>CAWCRO010000001.1:0-90442 GCA_963797955.1 uncultured Solirubrobacterales bacterium
GTCGGCCGCCACCAGCGCCCCGACGGTAAGCGCCAGGACCACGGCGATCACCTGCCGCGGCGCAACCCTCTGCACCCAGGGCAGCAGCGCCCACAGGATCGCCGCGCCGATCGCCCCCACGGCCCCGCCGACGAGGAGGCTGAGGAGCATCGTTCCCGGCCGCCACCCGCTCGATCCCCCGGTCCGAGCGATCTGGAACACGATCACGCCGAGCAGCGCCCCGAGCGGGTCGATCAGCACCCCCTCCCACTTCAGGACCGACCGGACGTCGCGCATCGGGCGGATGTGTGCGAGCAGCGGCAGCACGACCGTCGGGCCCGAGACGACCAGGATCGCTCCGATCAGCAACGGCACGTCCGTGCCCATGCCGTTGTACAGCAGCGCGACCGAGCCCGCCACCGCCAGCCACGTCACCACCAGGCCGATCGACACGAGCTTCACCACCACTCCTCGGATCCTCGGCGTGACGTCGCGGAACGAGAGCCTCAGCCCTGCCTCGAACAGGATCACCCCGACCGCGACCGACACGAACGGCTGGTACAAGGACCCCAGCAGGTCGCTGGGGTGCACGTCGGTGGTGAGGATGCCCGCGATGAATCCGACCGGCAGCAGAACCACGATCGCGGGGAGTCGCAGGCCCCTGGCCACCAGCTGCGAGCCGACCGCCAGCACCAGGACGAGCCCGATCCCGAGAAGCAGAGCGTTGGTCGTCACCGCGATCGTCAGAGTACGAGCGAGCCGCCACGCGGACCTCACCCGGTTGAGATGAAATAGAGATCATGTCCACAATGACGATCCTCGTGGTTGGGGCCGGGTCGACCGGTGGCTACTTCGGGCTGCGTCTGGCTCAGGCCGACCGAGATGTCACGTTTCTGGTCCGTCCGCGGCGCGCCGAGGTCCTGCGCGACCGGGGTCTAAGGCTGATCGAAGGCGATCGGGTGCAGCGCATCGAGCCGCGTCTGGTGACGACCGATGCGCTCGATGGGCCTTTCGACATCGTGCTGCTGTCGGTCAAGGCGATGGCGCTCGCTCAAGCGCTTGACGACATGACTCGGGCGGTCGGACCGGACACCAGGGTGATTCCGTTCCTCAACGGGATAGCGCACCTCGACGAGCTCAACCGCCGATTCGGGCCGGCGGTGACGCTGACCGGCGTGGTCGTGGTCCCGATCGAGCTCAACGCAGCCGGCGACATCGTCAAGCTCGCCCCGATCGCCACGATGGAGATCGGCCAGCAAGATCGCGGGGTCTCGCCGCGCCTGCAGGAGATCGCGGAGGAGCTCTCGGTCCCCGGCTTCGATCTGACCCTGTCCGCCGACGGCGTCGCCGCCATGTGGCACAAGTGGGTGTTCCTCTCCACGGTCGCCGCGCTGACGTGCCTGATGCGGGGCAACGTCGGCGAGATCGTGGCCTGCCCGGGCGGTGCCGAGCTGGGTCCGGCGGTCCTCGCCGAGGCCGCCGCGGTGTCGACCGCCGCCGGCTATCCGGTGCCGGCGAAGTCGCTCGTATCCACCGCGGCGACGGTGACCGAGCCACGCTCGCAGGCCACCGCGTCGCTGTACCGGGACGTCAGAGTCGGCAACCCGACCGAGGTCGAGCAGGTCCTGGGAGATCTCGTGGCGCGAGCTCGCGTCATCGGCGTGCCGACCCCGCTGCTGGATCTGGCGACGCTGCATCTGCGGGTCTATGAGCACCGCCGCGACGCCGGGCTTGGCTAGCTGCTAGCTGCCGAGGATCGCCCGGGCGAGGGCCTCGTTGAGCGTCTGCTCGGCCTCCTCCCAGGAGAGCCGGTGGGCGTGGACCAGTTCGCGCCAGGCCTCATACGAGGTGGCGGCGCTGACGAGCGCGGCGGCGTGGTCCTGCGGTAGCTCCCCGCGCAGGCCGCCGAGCTCACTCACCCGAGCGACCGTGAAGCGCGCGCCTTCGCGGTGGCGGCGCTGGCCCTCGGCGACGGCTCGTTGAAGCTCGGGCTCGACCGCCGCGGCGGCGAGCAGGGCGCCGATGATGTCGCCGCATCGCTCCGGAAATGCTCGCGTGAGCCGGATCTCCGACCGGAGCGCCTGCGCTGGGGTGGCGGCGGTCGCGACCTCGGCGGCCGCCTCCGCGACGCCGGCTTCCTCGTCGATCAGGTCGAGCAGCGCCACGACAATCCCGTGCTTGGATCCGAGGCGCGCGTAGATCGTCTGCACCGCGACGCCGGCCTGCTCTGCGATGTCGGTCACCGACGTCGCCGCGTACCCGCGCTCGGCGAACAGCGCCCGCGCCGTCTCGAGGATCTCGCGCCGGGTCTGGAGTGCCATCCGATGGCGGCGGTCGATGCGGGCCGAATCCACGGTTGACAGAATACGGCTCCATCACATAGAATTAAATTCTAGTTAATGGATCATTATTCTAAGGAGACTTCGATGGACGCCATCGCGCTGTGCACCAGGGCCCAGGTCGAGATGTTTGGCAACGGCGATCTCGGGCTGGTTGATGAGCTCACGACCCCGGAGGTGATCGATCACGGCGCCCAGCCAGACGGGACCCGCGGGCGCGGCGCCCTCAAGGACACGATCCGCTGGATCCATTCGGGGTTCGACGACGTTGCCTACGACGTCGTGGACGCGGTGCACAGCGAAGACAAGGTCGTGCTGCGCTGCACGTTCCGGGGCACGAACACGCGCGAGTGGATGGGCCGCCCGCCGTCCGGCAGGTCATTCGTGGTCCAGCACATCCACATCTACCGCCTGGAGGGCGACCGCGTCGCCGAGCACTGGGGCGCGCGCGACGATCTCGGCATGCTTCATCAAATCGGCCACCTCGGGTAGCCGACAGGCCGGCGCCGGCCTCTTAGTCGGGGATCGACCCCGCGTCCGGGACGACGATCCCGAACAGATCGGCGATCGCGGCGAGGCTTGCCGCCTGTAGGGCCTCTGAGGACACGACGCCGGTGGGGCCGGGGAGCGCGCGGGTGGCGGTCGCGCCGGCCACGACGGTGGGCGCGTACCCCAGGTTGAACGCTCCTCTCGCCGTGGAGTTCACGCACATGTGGGTCATGAACCCGGTGAGCACCAGGTTCTGGGCCCCAACGTCCTTGAGCCGGTCGTCGAGCTCGGTCTGCACGAACGAGTTGGGAAATCCCTTCACGATCACGGGCTCGTCGCCCTCGGGCGCTACCTGCTCGGCGATCTGGCCGATCTCCGCACGGACGTCATACAGCCCGCCCTCGCCATCGTCGTGCTGGACGTGGATGACAGGGATGCCGGCCGAGCGAGCGCGTTGCAGGAGCTCGGCCGCCTGATCGAGCGCGCCAGCGACCCCGTCGAGCTCCATCACCCCACGCGTGTACGTGTTCTGGCAGTCGATCATCACCAGCGTTGAGTCCGCCAGGCTGGCCGGAGCCGCCGGCAAGCCGGCGAGTGCGCGCAGGGTCGTGGGGTCGGGCATTGTCGTTCCTCTCGAGGGTCGGTCGCTGCGAGCAATGTACTCCTGCGGCCGATCGCTCGGACGAGGTGGCCGGTCAGCTGCGCAGAAACGCCAGGACCGCGAGGACGCGGCGATGGTCCTCCGGCGCGGGCGGCAGATTGAGCTTGGTGAAGATGCTGCTCACGTGCTTTTCCACCGCCCGCCCGGAGATCACCAGTGCATCGGCGATCGCCTGGTTGCTGCGTCCCTCGGCCATCAGGCCCAGCACTTCGCGCTCGCGAGGTGTCAACTCCTCGAGCGGCTCGCGGACCCGCCGGCGCCCCAGCAGGTGCGAAACAACCTCGGGATCGAGCGCTGAGCCACCCTCGGCCACCCTGCGAACCGCGTCGGCGAAGCGGTCCCCGTCCCAGACGCGATCCTTCAGGAGGTAGCCAACTCCGGCGGGATCGTCGCCCAGCAGCTCGAGCGCGTACCCCTCCTCTATGTAGGCCGACAGCACGACCACTCCCGTGGCTGGCATCTCCTTTCGGATCGTGCACGCGGCCTGCAGGCCCTCGTCGGTGTGGGTCGGCGGCATGCGGATGTCGATGACCGCGACGTCGGGCCGGTGCGCTCGCACCTTGCGCATCAGCTCCTCCCGGTCGCCGGCATGCCCGACCACCTCAAAGCCCGCGTTCTCGAGCAGGCGCGTGACCCCTTCTCGCAGCAACACCGAATCGTCGGCAACGATCACCCGCACGGGATCCTCGCGCTCACAGTGGTGCCATCGCCGTCAGCGCTGGTCAGCTCGAGCCGGCCGTCGAGGGCCGCAACCCGATCGGACAGTCCGCGGAGCCCGGAGCCCTGCGTCGGGTCCGCGCCGCCGATGCCATCGTCGCTCACCTGGACGTCCACCCGGCCGTTGCTGCGCGCGACAGTCACGCTGACGTTCCCGGCCTGGGCATAGCGGGCAGCGTTGGTGAGCGCCTCCGCGACGACGAAATAGACGGCTGATTCGACCGACGAGGGCAGCCGCTCGCCAGGTATCTCAACCGACACCTCGACCTGAACCGGGGAGCGCCCAGCCAGCCCGTTGAGAGCCGACGCGAGTCCACGGTCGGTCAGAGCCGCTGGATGGATTCCGCGCGCCAGCTCGCGCAGCTCACGCGTCGCCTCGTTCAGTTCTTCAAGCGACGCGTCGAGCAACGCAGCCGACTCCGGGTCGCTCCCGAGCCGATCTCGCGCCAGTCGTAGATTGATGCCGAGTGCCATCAAGCGCTGCTGCGCACCGTCGTGCAGATCACGTTCGAGCCGCCGGCGCTCTGCGTATCCGGCAGTGACGATCCTCGCGCGAGAGGCGCGGAGCTCGTCGACGCGGGCATGCAACTCGGCATCGAGCCGTTCATTGGCGAGGGTCAGCGCCGCCGCGGCGCCAACTGCCCGCACAAGGTCACGCTCGTCTGCCAGGTCAGCGTCATGGACGATCGCAGCCACTCGCGTTCCTTCGTTGTCGATCGTGGTGGCGATCTTTCCGAGCGGGGGCGGATCAATCGGCATCGGCTGACCGGCGGCGTTGACGTACCCGTCCTGATCGGGCACCCAGTAGGCGACCTCCAGCGTGGGATCTGAGAGCGCCTCGGCGAGGGCATCTCGCAACGTGACTCGTCCTGCGCCGCCACCGAGCCGGCCGACGAGCAAGCTGATCGCCTCGGCTTGGCTGAAGCGGAATCGGAGGAGGCCGAGCAGAAACGCAAACGGAAGGCAGGCGAGCGATCCGAACAGAGCAAGCGTCAGACCGTCGTAGACCGCGCTCGACAGGCCCGCCTGGTCGACGATCAGCCCGGCCATCAACAGACCGAAGGTGAGGCCGCCGACGGCGAGGACCGGCGCGAAGGCCCGTCGTTGACTCGGGGTGCTGGCCCGCCAGCGTCGATACAAGACCGCCACCACTGCGCCGAGCACCGCGACCGCGATGTCGAGCTGCGCGGCGCTGATGACTCCCGCGGCCGCAGGCGAGTGATCGATCAGCAGCGGATTGGCCGGACAGCGCGAACAGCCCGCCTGGTTGGGGTCGACGAGTACGAATGCGGCGACTTGCACCACGGTTGTGTTGAAGTAAGCGACCCCCACCAGGAGCCGGTCCACCCCGCGCTCCAGCCGTCCGGACGGAAACGACAGCAGCAGATGGATCAGGAAGGCGTAGATCAGCAACCCCGTGAGCGAGCCGATCGTGAAGATGACGCTGTCGCCCGAGAAGGACAGGGCTTTCAGGAGGCCGGCGAAACCGACCGCCGTCATCAGTGGGCCTATGTTGCTCGCGGGGCGTCGTGTCCACGTGTAGAGCCCCGTGCCGATGAATCCCCAGCCGATCCCGAGCGTGAGCGCTGCGTACGCGCCTCGATGGACGTCGTGAGGGCCGTTGATGACCGCCACCAGCGCGCCGACCCCGAGGAGGAGGGCGGCGATCGCGAGTCCGATCATCGCGCGGCGCCGACTGGTCATCTGATCAGTGAGGTGATTGCCTGCGCGCTCAGTTCGCTTTTGGGGATGAAGCCGCGTGCCGGGCTGGCGACGATCTCGTAGGAGAAATCCGATCGGTCACGGCTCGAGGTGAGCACGACCGCGGCTGCCGCGCCGTTCGCGGCCAGTCGCTCGGCGACCTGGAAGCCGTCGACGTCGGGCAGCCGGATATCGAGCAGCACGACGTCGGGTTGGAGTTCGCGCACGGCGTCGATCGCGGAGGTGCCGTCCGCGGCCTCTCCGATCACGTCGTAGCCGTCGGCTTCGAGCATGCGCCGCGCGCTGGCGCGAAAGCTCGGATGGTCGTCGACGATCAGCACGGATCTGCTCACGGCAGTGATTCTCACCGATGGCTTCTCCGAGATCCATACGGCTAGCCACACCACCCGTGTGGCAGGCCGAACCCCCGCCGGCACCCGGCCGAACCCTCGGGACGCCTGCCATCCCCATGGCTGCGACCAAACCCGGTTGGGAGGCTGGAGCCATGTTCCAGATCCGACCCATCCCCAAGCCAGCGGCCACCGCTCCAGGGGTCGCGCTCCGCGACGTTCGCAAGGTCCACGGCCGCGGCGACGCTGCGGTCGTCGCCCTGGACGGCGTCAGCGCCAGCCTCGCACCCGGTTCGTTCACCGCGATCATGGGTCCGTCGGGCTCCGGCAAAAGCACATTCCTGAACGTGGCGGCGGGACTGGACCGACCCACGTCAGGCACCGTCACCTTCGGCGACACCGACCTGGCGCGGCTCAGCGAGCGGAAGCTGACGATCCTGCGGCGCGAGCGGATCGGATTCGTCTTCCAGGCCTTTAACCTGCTGCCGTCGCTCACGGTGGCCCAGAACATCGGCCTGCCGCTGCGCCTGGACGGTCGCCGGCCACGACGCTCGACGGTGCGCGATGTCGCCGCGCGGGTCGGGCTGGAAAAACGCCTGCACCATCGTCCCTCAGAGCTCTCTGGCGGCCAGCAGCAGCGCGTCGCAATCGCCCGGGCGCTCGTCACCCGTCCGGAGGTGGTGTTCGCCGACGAGCCGACCGGAGCGCTGGACACCCGCACCGGCCGCGGCGTGCTCGCCCTCCTGCGCGAGCTCGTCGACGAGGATGGTCATACGGTCGTGATGGTCAGCCACGATCCCGTGGCCGGTTCGCACGCCGACCGCGTGATCCTGCTTGCGGACGGGCAGTTGGCGGGGGCGCTGGACGCCCCGGGCGCGGACGACGTCGCCGAGCAACTCGCGCACCTGGGGGACTGAGCGATGCTGCGTCTCGCGATCCTTAGCTCTCGCGGCCGCCTCGGCACGTTCGCCGGCGCGCTGATCGCGCTGACCGCCGCGGCCGCGCTCGCGATGGCCTGGGGCATGCAGCTCGAGTCGGTCCTGCGCTCCCGTCCCCCGGTCGAGCGCTACGCCAGCGCGGCGGCTGTCATCGCCGGCCGGCAGACTGCCGGCGCCGACCACGATGTGCTTCTCGGCGAGCGTGCCCGTGTCAGCTCTACGCTCGTCACTCGGCTGGCGGCCGTGCCGGGCGTCCGGGCGGCGATCGGTGACGTGTCGGTGTCGGGCCAGCTCGGGAAACGGAGCATCGAGGCCCACGGATGGGCCAGCGCTTCACTGACGCCGTACGTCCTCAGCGCCGGACGCCCGCCGGCTGCACCCAGTGAGGTCGTCACCGGTTATCGCGTACCGGTGGGTGCGCAGCTGCGCCTCGCGTCCACTGGCCCGGCCCGCGTGGTCACGGTGGTCGGCGTGGCCCTGCCCCGCCACCGGGTCTCGCAGCAGGCCGCGATCTTCCTGACCGATGCCGAGGCAGCACGTCTGTCCGGCAACTCCGGTCGGGTGGACGCGATCGGGGTGCTGGCCGGCCCCGGCTTCGATGTCTCGCGCCTGCACGCCGCCGCCGGCGCTGCGCAAGTCCTGACAGGGGACGCCCGCGGCCAAGCCGAGTATCCCGCGCTTGCGCAGACGCGGACCACGCTGATCCCGGTCACGGCCGCGTTCGGCGGATTGGCGATGTTCATCGCGATGTTCGTCGTGGCCGGCACGATGGGTCTCTCGATCCAGCAGCGCGAGCGCGAGATCGCCCTGCTCCGAGCGATCGCCGCGACACCCGGACAGATCCGCCGCATGATCGCCTGGGAGGCCACGATCGTCGCCCTCGTGGGCTCGCTGCTCGGGATCTGGCCCGGGGTGCTGCTCGGCCGGGTGCTCGGCCACGCGCTGGTGCGCCACGGCATCGCGCCGCCGAACTTCGCCGTCGACGTGGACTGGATACCAGCTGCGGCAGTCATCATCGGCGCGGTCGCCACGACGCTGCTCGCGGTCCTGGCGGCCGGACGCCGCGCGGCTCGGGTGCCGCCCACGCTCGCGCTCACCGACGCGGCGGTGGAACCGCGGCTGGTCGGGCCCGGCCGCGTCGTCGGCGGTGTCCTGGCGCTCGCCGGCGCGGTGGCGTTGTTCACCGTCTCGGCCACCACCAGTACGCCGGAGACGGCCGCGGCGACATCCGAGCTCAACGCCATCTGCCTCGTGGTTGCCGTCGGGTTTCTCGGCCCGATCGTGGCCCGGGCAGCCGCCCGTCTGGTGGGACCGCCGCTGGCCTCGCTCTCGCCCGTCGGTGGCTTCCTGGCCTCCGCGAACCTGCGCGCCGCCACGCGACGCTTTGCGTCGGCGACGACGCCGCTCGTGCTCAGCGTTGCCCTGAGCTGCACGCTGCTGTTCAGCACCACCACAACTGACCACGCCGTCGCCCAGCAGCGCCAAGCGGCCCTCACGGGTCAGCTTGCGATGACGAGCAGCGGCCCGGGGCTTGCAGTGACGGCGCTGGCCGACGCGCGCGCCACGCGCGGAGTGCGTTCGGCCGTAGCCCTCACCTCGACAACGCTCGGCCCCAGCCTCGGAGCTTCCGACGACGCCCTTCCTGCCCAGATCCTGGCCGGAGGGCAGGGTGGAGGACTCGACGCCGGCGTGACCGCCGGATCGTTGACCGCCCTGCACGGTGATGCGATCGCGCTCGGGCGCCACCGCGCCGCCGACGCACGCGCCAAGGTTGGCGACCGTGTGGCCCTCGTGCTCGGGGACGGAACTCCTGCCCGAGCCACCGTCGTGGCGATCTACACCCGCGAGCTGGCGCTCGGGGACGCTCTGCTCGCTCCCGAGCTCGCCGCCGGCCACCAGACCAGCCCGCTGCTGGGGACGATCCTGATACGGGCCGACCGCCCCGCTGCAGTGGCCGCCCGGCTGCGGGCGCTGGGGGCGCGGTATCCCGGGCTGCGGGTCACCGACCGCGCGTCGGTGGTCAGCGCCGCCGACGCCGACCGCGAGCTCAACCGCTGGCTCGGACCGCTGTTCGTGGCGATGATCTTCGCGTTCACTTCGATCGCCGTGATCAACACGCTGGTGATGATCGCGCTCCGTCGCGGTCGCGAACTGGCGCTCCTGCGGCTCGTCGGCGCCACCCCGCGTCAGGTGCGGTCGATGGCACGCTGGGAAGCCGCGCTGATCATCGCGATCGGCCTCGGGCTCGGCTTAGCGATCGCGGCCACCGCGCTGCTGCCGCTCAGTCACGCGCTCACCGGCAGCCTCCGTCCCCACGTCCCGGCGTTGCCCCTCGCAGCGATCCTCGGCAGCTCGGCGCTCCTGGCGCTGCTCTCCCTGGCGCTGCCAACCCGGCGAGAGCTCCGTTCGCGGCCGGTCCAGGCGATCGGGGTCGGCGAGTGACAGCGACTCGCCGCCGGGCGTGATCGTGACCCGGCACCGGGATGAGACGAAGTGAGGCAGCTCAGTGAGTCCCCGGATCGTGCGCGGGCAAGTACGCAAGGCGCCCGTCCTCGCTGACCGCTTGCCCGTTCTAGCCGCAGCCCACGCGGCTCGTGCTACCGCCCCCTCCACTTTCAATTTATACCAGGCAAAGAGGTCTCATGAGGCACTGATTCGTGCCGCATAATCGCCCGCCGCACGCTGGAACTACAGAACGGAGCGGAGTTGACCCGATCAACTCCGCGGGAGGTGAGCGATGAGTTGCTACGTGTTGAACTTCGAGGAGATTGACCAGACGCAGGTCGACGTCGTTGGCGGCAAGGGGGCGCGTTTAGGGGAGCTCTCGCGGATCGAAGGCATCCGGGTGCCGCCGGGCTTTTGCGTGACGACCGACGCCTTCCGGCGGATCCTGGCGCAGACGCCGTCGATCGACGATCGGCTCGATCGGCTCGATCGGCTCGAGCCGGACGACAGAGTGGCGATCCGGGCGCTCAGCGCGGAGATTCGCCGGGCTCTCGAAGGGACCGCCATTCCGACGGATCTGGCGTCGGCGATCACGCGCCCGCTGGTCGGACTCGGCGAGCACGCCGCCTACGCCATCCGATCCAGCGCGACAACAGAGGACTTGCCGTCTGCATCGTTCGCGGGCCAGCACGACTCGTATCTGAACATCGTGGGCCCGGCCGCGATCCTCCTACACGTGAGCCGGAGCTGGGCCTCGCTCTTTACCGAACGAGCCGTGACCTACCGCTTGCGTCATGGCTTCGACCACCGGAAGGTCCAGATGGCCGTCGTGGTGCAGCGGATGATCTTCGCGGATGCGGCCGGCATCCTCTTCACGGCCGACCCCGTCACGTCCAACCGGAAGGTGGCTTCCGTGGAGGCCAGCTTCGGCCTCGGCGAGGCGCTGGTGTCCGGCCTGGTCAACCCCGACGTGTACACGGTGCGGGACGGCGAAGTCGTCGCCAAGGCGGTCGCCACCAAGCAGCTCGCCATCCACGCCTCGCCGGCGAGCGGGACACAGGAGCAGCGGATCGACGCCGCGCACCAGGAGCAGCCCGCATTGACCGATGCGGAGGTCGTGCGCCTCGTGCAGCTGGGCCGGCGCGTTGAAGCGCACTTCGGCTGTCCACAGGACATCGAATGGTGCCTGGTCGACAGTTGCTTGCAGATCGTGCAGAGCCGGCCGATCACCACGCTGTTCCCGATCCCCGCGGCCGACGACGCAGAGAACCACGTCTACGTCTCAGTCGGTCATCAGCAGATGATGACCGACCCCATGAAGCCCCTCGGGCTGTCCCTCTTCCAGCTCACGGCGCTCCCGCGCATGCACGAGGCAGGTGGGAGGCTGTTCGTCGACGTCGCCCCGAGACTGGCGTCGCCGACGACCCGCGCAGGCGTGATGCAGGTCCTTGGGAAATCCGATCCGCTGATCGGGGACGCGCTCCAGACCATCCTCGAACGCGGCGACTTCATCCCGTCGATCCCGGACGACGGCCCTGGTGCGCCGCCGCCTGGCGGAGCCCGGCCGCCCGGCGGCGCCCCGGCGCCGATCGAGACAGATCCAGCGGTCGTCGCCGAGCTGATCGAGCGCAGCCAGGCTTCCATCGCCGCCTTGAAGCGTGACATCCGGACGAAGTCCGCAACGGCGCTGCTCGACTTCATCCTGGCCGACATCCAGGAGGAGCTGAAGCGGCTCCTGTTCGACCCGCAGAGCCACCAGGTGATCATGGCCGGGATGGAGGCGACGTGGTGGCTCAACGAGCGGTTGCAGACGTGGCTGGGAGTAAGGAACGCGGCCGACACGCTGACGCAGTCCGCCCCGGGGAACGTCACCTCGGAGATGGGGCTGGCGCTGCTGGACGTCGCAGACGTGATCCGCCCGTATCCCGAGGTCGTGGCGTTCCTCGAGCACGTCGAGGACGACGACTTCCTTGACCGGCTGGCGGAGCTCGGCGGCGGGTCGCAAGCGCGAGACAGCATCCGGGCCTACCTCGACAGGTACGGCATGCGCTGCGTCGGCGAGATCGACATCACGAGGCCTCGCTGGCGCGAACGCCCGTCCACACTCGTGCCGCTGCTGGTCGGGAACATCAAGAACTTCGAGCCAGGCGCAGGTCAGAGGCGCTTCGAGCAAGGACGGCAGGAGGCCCGCGAGAAGGAGCAGGAGCTGCTGCAGCGCCTGCGGGCCCTGCCGGGCGGAGAGCAGAAGGCCGAAGAGACCAAGCGGATGATCGACCGCGTCCGCACGTTCATCGGCTATCGGGAATATCCGAAGTACGGCATCGTCAGCCGCTATTTCGTCTACAAGGAGGCCCTGCTGGAAGAAGCCGAGCGCCTCGTCCAGGCCGACGTGCTCAGCGAGAAGGAGGACATCTTCTACCTCACGTTCCAGGAGCTCGGCGACGTCGTGCGGACAAACGAGCTGGACGACCAGCTGATCTCCAGGCGCAAGCACGCGTTCAGGTCCTACCAGGCGCTCACTCCGCCCCGTGTGCTCACGTCGGAGGGCGAGGTCGTCGCCGGGGCCTACCGGCGCGACGACGTGCCAACCGCCGCCTTGATCGGCCTACCGGTTTCTGGTGGGACGATCGAGGGACGGGCCCGCGTCATCCTCGACATGACGGAGGCCGATGTCGAAGCCGGCGACATCCTGGTGACGGCCTATACGGACCCCAGCTGGTCCCCTCTGTTCGTCGCGATCGAGGGGCTGGTGACGGAGGTGGGGGGCCTGATGACCCACGGCGCGGTGATCGCCCGGGAGTACGGCTTGCCGGCCGTGGTGGGGGTGGAAAATGCCACCCGGCTGATCCGTGATGGCCAGCGGATCCGCGTCCACGGAACGGACGGGTACGTCGAGCTGCTGTCCTGACAGACGTTCAACCAGCGCGCCCGGAGAGATTCGAACTCCCGACCTTCGGTTCCGTAGACCGACGCTCTATCCAGCTGAGCTACGGGCGCTGAAGTCGACCTATCCTAGCGGCCGCGCGGGGAACGGTTTCAGTCGCGCGCGGGCAGCTGGGACGGCCCGACGGAGTCGGCAAGCCACTTCACCAGCGGCCGGCTGGCTTCGAACTGGGCGCGAATCCGCTCGTCGCAGACGGGCTCGTGCAACCAGGGCCCGAGCTGGTGGCGACAGGACACGGTCATCCGCTTGAGCCGTAGCCGATCCAGCTGGGGGTGATCCTGGGGGTAGCCGCGCGGCGCTCGCTTGAGCTCGGGTGCCACCAGCGACATCTCGGCCCGCTCGGCGGTGGCCACCGCGCGCTCGAACCCCTTCGCGCGACGGCCGTCGCTGATCGCCGCGCGGAAGCGCTCCAGCTGGTCGCGGGCGGGCCGGAACATGCCCGCGGCGACGATCAGGCCGTCGAGCGACAGGTGCACGTAGAAGCCGCCGGACCGCCAGCCGAACGCGACCGCGATGTTCTCCTTCAGCGGCGGGCCCGGGCGATAGCGGAGGTTGTTGTAGGGCCGGAAGTAGTGAGGCTCGCCGAAGTCCGACAGCCGCTGCGCCGTGGCACGAGTCGGATCCCTCAGCTGCTCGTCATAGCGCCGGCGGTTGGCCCTGAACCAGTCGCTGTCATTGTTGTCCTCGAGGTCGCGCAGGAACTCGAGTGCCTCCGGTGGCCACACGCGGCCAGCGTACCGTCGTCGGCTCAGCCCAGCGTGACTGCGGCGGCCTCTTCGTCGGGGTCGTAGTAACGGGCGACCGTGAAGCCGATCAGGATCGGCACGTGTACGGCGAAGATCACCAGCGACAGCGTGAGCACGACCAGCGGTCCGCCCCGCAGGTGGTTGCGCAGGAACGCGTACTCGATCAGGCCCGCCGTGACCGCGTACGCCAGCAGCGACCACTTGGCGACGGCGAAGAACCGTGCCCACGGGAACCCCTCGACCCGGTACAGGAGGAACATGTTCAGCCCCAGCAGCCCAGCCGACAGCACCAGCAGCACTACCGCCGGGGCCAACGGCACGTGATCGGGCAGGTGCGCGGACAGGTAGATCCCACCGGCGACGATCAGCGCCAGCGAGGTCATCCCGATCTGCGTGACCGGCGGTAGCCTGCGCTCGCTCATCCGGACCCGAGCTTGGTCATGATCACCAGCGTCGCGACCTGCATCAGGCCCAGCACGCCGGCCGAGTAGACGAACCGCTTCATCAGCCGCTCGATCACCTCGGGGTTCGGGCGGGGCTTCTTGAGCTCGATCAGCACCGCGATGTTTGCGGGCTCGAGCAGGCCCAGCGCGATCACCGACATCACGCCCACAACGATCATGCTGGCCACGACCCAGCCGTGGTCCGGGTGGACGGTGAGGTTCGTGCCCAACAGCGTCGACAGCTGCCAGCCGGCGGCGAGCGTCAGCGTGACCACGACCGGCATGATCACCACGATCTTCGGCATCAGCTTGGTCGTGAACTCGATCCGGGCGGGGATCGACATCCGGCCGATGATCGGCCCCAGCACCAGGCCGAGGAACAGGTCGATGATCGTCCAGGCGGCGCCGCCGGCGACATGCAGGAACTCGAGCGGCCACAGCTTGTTGGCGGCGATCGCGGCGATCAGCGCGGCGGCGGCGATCGCGGCGAGGATCAGTCCCACGCGCGGGACGATCTCGAAGTCCGGGCGTGCGATCGGCGGGCCGGCGGCAGCCGGCGCATGCCCCTGCGCCCCGGACCGAGGTACAGCCACATCGGTCATGCTCGGATCGTAACCCGCACCGGCGGCCCTGCATAGGGCTGATTTCCGGTCGACCGAGAACCCGGTGGCTGGGCTATGAAGCGGAGGGGGCGGGATTCGAACCCGCGGTCCGCTTGCACGGACTCTGGTTTTCAAGACCAGCGCATTCGACCACTCTGCCACCCCTCCGAGGGTTGCGCGTCGATGCTAGCCCCTGATCAAGCTCTAAACTGAGCCCAGCCCCACGGGAGAGGTGGCCGAGTGGCTGAAGGCACTCGCCTGCTAAGCGAGTAAGGGGTTCACACTCCTTCGCGGGTTCGAATCCCGCCCTCTCCGTTCTCGAATCCCGGCCCCAGCGGCCGGGATCACGCGCTTAACGCCCCACTCGACCGGTTCGCGGACGACCGTGGGGCGTTGACCATGTCAGGCATGGCGAACTCCCCAGAGCACTGCCGGAAGGGCTCGAGTGGGGCGTTTGCCGGTCCGGGTTGCGCCCGGACGCCGGCCGGGAGCCGACTATCTGTTACTCGGAGCGGTCCCGAACACGTGGTCCCAGAACGGCGCGCTGACCCCGTAGCCGCGCTCGTGGTTCTGGAAGTGATGGCGCATGTGCAGCTCGCGTAAGCGCTTGCCCAGCGCCGTCTTCGGGCGGTGATGGTGCACGTGGTAGTGCAGCATGTCGTAGAACAGGTAGCCGCTGAGGAACCCGGCGCCGAACGGGAGGTACCCGGGGCTGCCGATCACCAGGTAGAAGACGTACACGAACACCGCCGCCAGCGGGACGCTCACCGATGGGGGCATCACCAGGCGCATCGGGTCGTTCGGGTGGTCGTGGTGGACGCCGTGGATGATCCAGTGCAGGCGCGCTCCGATCCCATCCTCGGGCTCGAAGTGGAACACGATCCGGTGCAACCAGTACTCGGTCAGCGTCCAGAACAGGTAGCCGCCGATCAGCCACAGCGGCGTCGCCCAGCCCGACCCCTGGATGATCCCGTAGACCACGCCGAACACGATCGCCGGGCCGAACAGGATCGGGGGCACGGCGGGGTGGACCCGCGAGAGCTTGTCGAGCAGGTCGGAGTCGAACATCCGCGGCGAGGCCTTGAGAACCTCGCTGCGGCTGAGCCCTTCCAAATCCTCTGCCGGACGTGACGCCACGCGTTAAAGATAGCTCGCCGGCGCCCGGTGTCGAGGCCGCCGCGCTGCACCGGCGCGCCCGATGCGATGCTTGAGCGATCGCCCGCGACCAGCTCCCAAAGGCCCGATGGTGGACCGCCCGGCGCGCGCAGAACCGCAAGCCCGCCACGTACCGCTGCCCGCTCTGCGGCGACCGACTGCCGTCGCTCAGCGAGCACATGCTGATCGCGCCCGAGGGCGACACCTCCCGCCGCCGCCACGCCCACACGCAATGCGTGCTCGCCGCACGCCGGCAGGGCCGGCTGCCCACCCGCGACGAGTGGCTGAAAGCCACCGGTCAGGTCCCGCCGAGCCTCGCCAGCCGCGCCGCCGGCGCGCTCTCGCGGCTGCTGGGGCACAAGCGGACCGAATAGGCTCCGCCGCAATGGCGCGCGACCTTCGACTCGGACTCAATGTCGGCTACTGGGCAGGCGGCCCGCCGCCGGGCGCGGCCGAATCCATCCAGGAGGCCGACCGCCTCGGCTTTGACTCGATCTGGACCGCGGAGGCCTACGGCTCGGACGCGTTGATCCCGCTGGCCTGGTGGGGCGCCAACACGCGCCAGATCAAGCTCGGCACCGGGATCGTCCAGATCTCCGCCCGGACCCCCGCCGCGACCGCGATGGCGGCGATGACGCTCGACTACCTCTCCGGCGGCCGGCTGATCCTCGGCCTCGGGGTCTCGGGGCCGCAGGTGGTCGAGGGCTGGTACGGCCAGCCGTTCGCCAAGCCGCTCGCACGGATGCGCGAGTACATCTCGATCCTGCGCGATATCTGGGCTCGCGAGGCGCCGGTCACCAACGAGGGACCGCACTACCCGCTGCCGCTGAACGAGGGCACCGGCTTGGCCAAGCCGCTGAAGTCCAGCCTGCGCCCGCTGCGCTCCGAGATCCCGATCTACCTGGCCGCAGAGGGCCCGAAGAACATTGCGATGGGCGCCGAGCTGTGCGACGGCTGGCTGGCGCTGTTCTACTCGCCCCATCAGGACGACTACTACCGCGAGGCGCTCAACGAGGGCTTCGGCCGGCCCGGCCCGCGCCGCAGCCCCGACGAGTTCGACGTCGCCGCGACTGTGCCGCTGATCGTCACCGATGACATCGAGGCGGCCGCCGACGCCGTCAGGCCGATGTACGCGCTGTACTTCGGCGGGATGGGCGCCCGCGACACGAACTTCCACGCCAATGTGCCGATCCGGATGGGCTACGAGGCGGAGGTCGCCAGGATCCAGGAGCTGTACCTGTCGGGCCACAAACAGGAGGCCGCGGCGGCGGTCCCCACCACGCTGATCGAGCAGCTCACGCTGATCGGGCCCAAGGACAAGATCCGCCACGACCTCGAGGCCTGGCGGGACTCGATCGTGACCACACTGCTGATCGGCGGCGACCCGCAGACGCTGCGAACCGCCGCCGAGCTCGTCCTCGGTTAGCGCACCGACCAGGACGCCCGGCCGGTGCGTCGGCCGCGGCGCTACGCGTCGTGGTACAGCGCGAACTCCCACGGATGCGGCCGCATCCGGATCGCGTCGACCTCGGCCGCGCGCTTGTAGGTGACGTAGGCGTTGATCAGCCCCTCGGTGAACACGTCGCTCTGCACCAGGAACTCGTGGTCGGCCTCGAGCGCGTCGAGGCTCGCCTCCAGCGACGACGGCACCGTCGCGAGCTTCTCGATCTGCTCTTCGGGCAGCTCGTAGATGTCGGTGTCGAGCGGCTCGCCCGGGTCCAGCTGGCGCCTGATCCCGTCCAGGCCTGCCAGCATCAGCGCGCTGAACGCCAGGTACGGGTTGGCGGTCGGGTCCGGCGAGCGGAACTCGACCCGCTTGGTCTTGGGAGCCTCGTGGTACATCGGCACGCGCACGCACGCCGACCGGTTGCGGGCCGAGTAGACGAGGATCACCGGTGCCTCATACCCCGGCACCAGCCGTCGGTAGGAGTTCGTCGTCGGCGCGCAGAACGCCAGCAGCGCCGCCGCGTGGGCCAGCAGCCCGCCGATGTAGTGCTTGGCCAGGTCGCTCAGGTGCGCGTAGCCGTCGGGCCCGTACATCAGCGGCTCGTCGTCCTTCCACAGCGACTGGTGCACGTGCATGCCCGATCCGTTCTCCTCGAAGATCGGCTTGGGCATGAATGTCGCCGTCTTGCCGGCGGCCGCCGCGGTGTTCTTGACCACGTACTTGTAGATCATCATCTGGTCGGCCATCTGCAGCAGCGGCTGGAAGCGCATGTCGATCTCGCCCTGGCCGCCCGACGAAACCTCGTGGTGATGGAACTCGCAGCGGATCCCCAGCGCCTCCATCGTCGCGACCATGTCGCTGCGGAGGTTGGCCAGCGAGTCGGCGGGCGGGACCGGGAAGTAGCCCTCCTTCTGGCGAAGCTTGTAGGCCAGGTTGGGTCCGGTGCCCGCCGGGCTCCCGGTGTTCCAGAAGCCCTCGGCGGAGTCGATCTCATAGAACGCGCGGTGCTCGACCTGCTCGTAGGCGATGTGGTCGAACACGAAGAATTCGGCCTCAGGCCCGAAGTAGGCGACGTCGGCGATCCCCGACTGCATCAGGTGGCGCTCGGCCTTCTGGGCCACGAACCGGGGGTCGCGGGCGTAGGGCTCGCCCAGCACCGGGTCGGCCACAGAGCAGATCAGCGACAGCGTGGGCCGCGTGTAGTACGGGTCGATGAATGCCGTGCCGGGGTCGGGGATCAGGAGCATGTCGGACTCGTGGATCTCCTGGAACCCGCGGATCGACGAGCCGTCGAACCCGAGCCCGGTAACGAAGTCGTCGCTGTCGAGCGCTCGCAACGGCAGCGTCATGTGCTGCCAGGTCCCCGGCAGGTCGATGAACTTCAGGTCGACCATCTCGACGTTTCGCTCCTCGGCGAATTCGAGCACCTCGGATGCCGAGCTGGCGCCCGCCGCGGTCGCGGTCTGTGCGCTTTCTGTCAGTGACACGGTTGCTTCCTCCTACTGAGTGATTGTCCCGACCCGCTCGGCGGGGCGCAAGCCGGGGTGAGGTCTATCTGAAACGGCGACGACCGGGGGGCGAGTACGTCCGCCTCCCCGGTCTTCTGCCGCCGGCCCAACACCAACCCAACTCTCCTTCGGTGCCACCTCAGGCAGACGACGGCACCGTCTGACCGGCCCCGGGCGCCATCTCGGGAACCCCGCTGGGGAACCCGAGCGATGGCACGTCGGAGGGATAGACCTCGTGGCCATGCACGGCGGTGTCGCCGATCTCCATGTCCTCCTTGGACATCCGCAGGTTGACGAACAGGCCCACCACCTTGAGCAGGATGAACGTCACCGCCGCCGACCAGACGATCACCCAGGCCGCGGCGAGCACCTGCCATTTCAGCAGCGTCAGATTGCCGTGAATCAGGCCCGCGGCGCTGCCGGTTGCCACCAGCCCGTTCTTGGAGGTCGTGTAGAAGACCGCCATGTTCGGGTCGGCGAAGATCCCGACCAGGATCCCGCCCAGCAGACCGGCGAACCCGTGGGTGTAGATCACGCCGAGCGTGTCGTCGACGTTGCGGAACGGTCGCAGCCGGCTCAGGTAGTTGAGCGCGAAGTAGACCAGCGTCGAGGCGATCACCCCGATCGCGATCGCGCCCCAGCCGTTCACGTATCCGGCGGCCGGCGTGATCGCCACCAGCCCGGTGATGATCCCGTTGACCCCGCCGATCATGCTGGGCTTGCGGCCGGTGATGTAGTCCCACCCGATCCAGATCATGAACGCGACCGCGGTGCACACGTTCGTGTTGAGGATCGCGGCGGAGGCCGACATGTTCGACGCGTAGGGGTCGCCGCCGTTGAACCCGTTCCAGCCGAGCCAGAGCAACCCGGCGCCGACCGCGACCATCGCGAGGTTGTTGGGTGCGTCGACCTCGCGGTCGCGCTGCAACCTCGGTCCGATCACCGCCGCCGCGACGAATCCCGAGACCCCGGCCGCGAGGTGGATCACGTAGCCGCCGGAGTAGTCGAGCGCCCCGTGGTGACCGAAGAAGCCGCCGCCCCAGATCAGGAACGCGTTGACGCAGTAGACGAACGTGATCCACAGGGCCACGAACGGGATCCAGGCCTTGAAGTTGACCCGTCCGAGCACCGACCCCAGCATCAGGATCGGCGTGATTCCGGCGAACACGAACTGGAAATAGACCAGCGTGGATTTCGGGAACGCCTGACTACCGAGCAGCGGGATGTTGCCCTGGCCCTGCAGCTCCTTGTGGCTGAGCACAGGTCCCGGCTTGCCGATGAAGTTCCCGAAGAACCCGTGGTGCGACACCCCATGGAACGGCGAGCCGAAGCCCATCTTGAATGCGTAGAGCACCCAGATGATCAGCACTACGGAGAAGGCCGCGAACGCGAGCATCATGCTGTTGATCGACCAGCGCTTCTGCATAACGCCGCCGTACAGCACGACGAGTCCGGGGATGCTCATCAGCCCGACCAGCGTTGCCGCGGTCATCTGCCAAGAGGTATCTCCCGGGTTTAGCCATGTTGGCGCTTCGACTGGCATGCATCTCCTTCTTTTCGTTAACACCGGCCCGCGAACGCGAGCGGCTCGCTCGGCCGGTCGACCAAGTGAGCACAAGGGTGTCCCGAGCCCCGCATCACCAGCCATGTCCGCGAGGCCAGCGATTCACATAAGGCCCTGGACATGTGGATAAGCGGGCGCTCTGAGCAGGGAAAACCGCCACGGGCGCACGGCGGGCGGCGGCTGGCGAAGCTCGCAATTAGCGTGCTGGAGCGCTGCGCGCGTCAGGCGGCGCTGGGCGCGCGCGGGCACCGGCAGACCGGCCTTGCGGCAGGCCTCGGCGAGCGCCCGGCGGAACGCGACGTTCGACGTCCCGGAATCGCCGGGCGCGGTGCATAGCGCGCGAGCGTCGGCCCCGCACCGGTACAGCTCAGAGCCGCCGATCACGGTCGCGGCGCTGACGTCGATGCAGCCGTTGCGCGACTGCTTCTGAACGCTGGTGAACGCGACCACGACCGCCACGGCGAGCACCGCGACCAGGGCGAGCACCGACCCGAGGATCCACTTCTCACGCGAGCCGAGCGTGCGCGGCTGGGAGATCTGCTGGTAGTGGCCGGCGGGGAGCATGGCGAGACTCTAGGTGCCCGGGCGGGCGCTCACGTGAGTGCGGCCATGCCGGTGGGGAGGACGAGCACGCTCCCGCGCGCGGAGTCCAGCGCCGACCGCGTGGCGCCGCTGAGCGCGATCCGCCCGTCGGTGCCCCCGTCCTGCGAGCCGACCACGGTCAGATCGAACGCGCCATTGCTGGCGCCGGCCACGGTGGCGCCGAGCCGGGCGGCCAGCGCCTCGGCCGTGCGCCGAGCGCCAGCGTCGGATTCCGAGGCGACGACGCCGATCGACCGGATCGTCGTGTCCGCCCGGGTTCGCAGCCCGGCGGGCGCCACCGCGATCGCGATCGGGCCGCCCTCGAGCAGGTTCTGCGCCGAGGTACCGGGCTCCGCGTGCCCCGGCGGGGTGCGGTAGTCGGACCCGAACACGATTACCGACGCGCCCTCGGAGGTGGCCAGCTTGGCCAGACCCTCGGGTGTCGAGGGGCTGATCACCACGTGCCGGTCCGCGTCGGGATCGCCGAGCAGTGCTGCGCCCTGCTCGAGGCGACGGCGCGCATCGTGGTCGGCGAGCTCTTCGCGGCGCGGGTCGAACTCGCGCGCATGGCGCACGTAGGCGAGCGCGATCGTCGCTCCGGCCTGCCCGAGCAGGCGGGCCAGCGCGATCGCGTCGTCGTCGTTGGGCGTCCCGTCGTAGGAGACGATGATGTCGGCGCTCATCGCGCCCAGGATGCTGCGCGAGCGCCCGGCGCGCGGCATTGGCCACGTGGACAATCATCCGGCGACGGGGCTGTCCAGGCGGCCGCGGTGTGCCACGATCGGACCCGTGGAGCGACGTAGTTGCGGTTAGGGGCGGCCCTCCGGTGGCTGCTGGTGCTCGGCGCCACCGCCGCGGTCCACCGTCATGGCGGGACGCCGGCCGACTACCTCGGGCTCGCCGCCGCGTCGGCTGCCAGCTGGGTGGGCCTCCCCGGCCCGGGCGAGTCGGTGCTGATCGCGGCGGGAGTGCTCGCGGCCAAGCATCGGCTCGACCTGGGGACCGTGCTGGTGGTGGCCTGGGCGGCAGCGACGCTGGGCGGGATCGCGGGCTGGCTGATCGGCCGCCACGCCGGCCGCACGCTGATGACCGCGCGAGGGCCGCTGCACCACTTCCGGCTCGGCGCTGTCAAGCGCGGGGATGAGGTGTTCACGCGCTATCCGGTGGTGGCGATCCTGCTGACCCCGTCGTGGGTGGCGGGCATGCACCGCGGGCACACCTGGGCCTATCAGGCGATCAACGCGCTCAGCGCCGTGGCCTGGACGCTCGGCATCGGCCTGGCCGCGTACTACGTCGGCCCGAGCGTGATCGAGTTCGTCGACGACGTCGGCGTGGCCGCGACTGTCGGATTGGTGGCGCTGATCGCCGCGGTGGTCGCGATCGAGCTCCGCCGGCGCAAGCGCCGTCGCGCGCGCGAGTCGCTGCCGGCCGCCACATCGGACCCGCTGCCCCCGGCCCGGGAGCCAGAGCCAGAGCCCTGACGAACCCCTAGAGCTGCAGCCCCTGCCAGGACATCGGCTTGAACGGCACCACCGGCTGGCCGACGCTGAGCTGGATCACGTTGTGGGGCCGCAGCGGGATCTCGCGCGGGTTCTTGGTCCAGAGCTTGCCGTTGACGATCGCGGTGACCTTGCCCTTGGCGGTGCCGACCTGGTTGGGCCCGAGCGGCTGATGCCATTCGTCGAAGAAGTCGCCGAGCGTGTAGATGCGCTCGGTCGGCGACTCGACGTGGATCACGCCGTCGGGAGCGTGGGTGTGCAGCCAGTAGATGCACTGGCCGCCCTGGGCGACCGGCCCCTCCGAGGTCTGGATCACGGTCGAGCCCGGGATCCCGATGCCGCCGGGCAGCGCTCGTGGCTGACCGTTGACATAGATCGAGAGGTGCGAATGGATGTGGTAGGCGAGCTGCTCAGTGGGCCCGCAGCGGATCCCGTTGACCGTGCCGGTCTGGGTTGTGTCGGCGGGCGCGATGTCCGAGCCGCTCTGGATCGGCACGCCCTCGAACCCGATCTCGGTCTGCCCGGCTGACGATCCCGATCCGCCGGAGCTGGCCGCGGCGGTCGAGCTCGAGCTCGACGACTTGCTGGAGCCGCAGGCAGCGAGCGTCAGCGAAACGGCCACCAGTATCAACACGGTGAGGGCGCGCACACGCATCCGACGAGACGGTAGCGGGCGCGTGATCCCGGTGCCTCAGCTCCACCGTCCCCAAACCGGCGACTACGACTATGGGCGGCGGCTCCGAGCGGGTCCCCCGACCCGCTCGGAACCTAACCGCGAATCGTCCTGATGGACGTTTTGGCGGACCGAGCGCAGCCGATTCGCTCGATCCGTTGCCCCCAACTGCTGTCCCCCATCGGACCCCACGTGTTGATCGCCCCAGCCCTAAGCCTGTGCCAAGAACTGCATGCGCGCGGCGCCTGCCCCCCGGCATTCCGTGCCGTGCCCTCGTCGCGCGTAACCAATGCGATCACCATTCCGCTACGCACGGTACGCCCCCGGGAGCGCCGTGGACTGCGACATTTCTCACACCGACAGGTTCCGTTGTCAGAATCCCTGCAATGAGCGTCGTCGAGACTCCCTTCCTGCGCCAGCTGGGGCCAAGGGACGCGGAGGCCCTGATGGGCCTGATCAGGCGCCGCGCGGTGCGCAAGGCCCAGCAGATCCTCCGCGCGGGCGCGGCCGGTGACGACGTCGCGATCGTGCTCGACGGCCACGTGAAGCTCGTCGCCTACGGCGCCGACCGGCGCGAGGTGGTGCTGGCGATCCGCGGCCCGGGCGAGCTGATCGGCGAGATGGCCGCACTTGCGGGCCAGCGGCGCACCGCGACCGTGGTCGCGGTCGACGACGTCGAGGTCGGCTACCTGGGAGCCGATGAGCTCAAGGCGTTCCTGGCCGACCATCCCGACGTCGCGCTGGTGCTGATCCGGATGCTCGTCCGTCGCCTATCGGAGGCCGACCGCGACCGGGTCGACCTGGCCACTCAGGACAGCGTTGGGATGGTGGCCAAGCGGCTGGTGGAGCTCGCCACCGAGCACGGCAAGCGCGTCGAGGAAGGGACGCTGATCGAGTTCTCGCTGACTCAGGACGAGCTCGCCAGCTGGACCGGAGCCACGCGTGAGACCGTCTCCCGCGCGCTGCGGCTGATGCGGCGGGTGGGGTGGATCGCCACCGACCACCGCTCGATCACGGTGCTCGACCTGACCGCGCTGCGCGAGCGCTGTGGCGACGCCGCCGTCCCGCGCTGAAACCGCCGCCCTGGGGCCAAGGCCCGGCGCGCGGCCCCAGGTCCGGGCCGGGGTCTAGTCGTCGACCAGCCAGCCGTGCTCGCCCTGGATCTCCCTCGGGCTGCCGCTGATGGCGCGCGACGCCTGCATCCCCGACGTGACCGCGGCCTCGACGCTGCCGCCGTCGATCCCGTTCTTGGTCCAGTCGCCGGCGAGCTTGAGGTTGTGAAAGCCCGACTTGTCGGCGGCGAGGCGATGGCGCACCGACCCGGCACGGGTCATCACGTAGCGCTCGGTCGGCTGGAAGTTGGCGCGCAGGAACTGGCCGTCCAGCCGCGACTCGCCGTCTCGGCCGTTGGACGCGCACAGCGCCGACCAGTCGAAGCGGCCGTCGGCGCCGACAAGCTGCGGCCACACCGGCTTAGCGTTGTTCTGGAGGAACCCGAGGGCGTTCTCGCGGACGCGGGCGTCGGCCTCCTCCTGGGTGGTGACGCCGTCGTGCTCGATCACCCCGCAGAGGTACGCCACCTCGCGAGGGCGGTCGGGACCGGTCCAGCGCTCGCGGCAGAGCAGCTGTGACATGTTCGAGTACGTGTCGGCGCGGTCGGCGTAGGAGGTCATGATCGAGGACTCAAACGGCCAGCCGCACTGATCCGCCGTTCGCGTCAGCCACAGCTGGATGCCCTCCGTCATCACCGTGTCGGAGTGGTCGAGCATCCGCTTGAAGCGCCCGTTGGCCGCCGCCAGCTCGCCGCAGATCGCCGGCAGGCCTCCGACCGAGATGCCGAGCACGATCTCGTCGAAGTCCTCGCCCGCGCGGAGCGTCACCGGCTCGAGCCCGAGCGGATTGCAGACGTTCTCGAAATTGATGCCGTCGCGCTTGAGCTGCTGTCCGTTCTGAAGCTGGTCCCACCGCGGCTCGCTCGGCCAGCAGCGCAAGCCGTCGACGAGCACGATCGGGTCATAGCCGTGGTCGCGGAGGCGCACCTGCGGCTGCACCTCGATCGTGGCCACCGAGCGGCCGTCCTCGGAGACGCCGAGGTTGGTGACCTGGTGGAAGAACCGGAAGCGCACCCCACGCCGCCGCAACACGTCATAGAGCGGCGTGAACACCGTGTCGCCCATCCCGGCCTGCATCTTCCACAGGATCGCGCCCTTGTACTCGAATCCGATCCGGATCATCGCCTGCAGCGCCTTGCCCGCGGCCAGGTCTGGACGGCGCTTGTCGCCATCCCGGTAAGCGAACACCAGGTCGTAGAGGGCCTTGATCACCGCGGCGTGCTCGAGCGTCACCTGCTCGGCTCCGTGACGGCGCAGCCACGCCCACAGATCCTCACGGTTGAGCTCACCGAAGCCGTCGATCAGCACGTCGTCGGCGATCAGGCCGGCGATCATCGTGATCCCGAGATCGAGCATGATCGCGAACCGGCGCACGTTGTCGTGGTCGAGCCAGGGCCCGAACACGACCTTGAATACGAGGTGCTTGAGCTCGGTCAGCAGCGATTCGACCCGCTGGCCGAGGCGCCTCGCGGTCGAGTCCTCGCGCGCGGCGGCGTCGGCGTACGCGGTGGTCGCGCGGGCGAGCTGCTTGAGCAGCTGCGAGACCGAGGCGTGCTCGAGCCGGTGGCCGATCCCGGTGGGCATCTCGGCCGGGCCGTTGGCGCCGACGCGCCCGCGGGTGGCGGTCGCCGCGCCGCTGCGGGCGGCTTCTCTACGGAGCAGCTGGAACTCGGACAGCAACCAATCGAACAGGCCCTCGAAGAAGTCGCGCGGGGACACGTCGTGGTCGGCGCCGGGGATCTCGTCGTTGGGCTCCATGTGCAGGTGCCACGGCGTCCAGCGATCCCGCCAGCTCTCGAACAGGACGACGTCGTTGCACTTCTTGAAGGCGGCGTCCCAGGTCCGGATCGGGTAGCTCTCGGGCGGGGCCCACTCCTCGTAGCAGCGCTGGATCATGTGGAAGGCGTTGGCGTAGAAGCCGAACCACACGTGCAGTCCGTGCTCCTCGATTCGCGCGTCCGGGCCGCGTCCGCTGGCGCACTTGCCGCCCAGGCGCCAGCCCGGCTGGTAAACGGTCACCTCGTAGCGGCCGCGCAGGTGCGGCTGGGTGAGCTCGAACGCGGCGGACATTGCGCCCATCCCGCCCCCGAGCACCGCGACCTTGGTCCTGCCCCCGGCTTCGGTCACCAATGGCCGTCCACTACCGACTTGCCCCGTCCCAGAGCACCCGTCCGCCGCCCACGTTGAAGTCCATCTCGACGCTGTAGGCCAGGCCGAGCGATTGGCTCTCGAGCCCGAGCTCGGTGATCACCGGATGGCTGTCGAGCTGGTGGACAGTCAACTGGTGCTCCAGCGACACCGGCCGGGCGCTCAGCTTGGTGACCTCGTACTCGGCCTGGGTCACCTGCTGGAAGGACGCGAGCAGGCCGTCCTGGACGCTACGCACCTGCTTGAGGAAGACGTTCGGGAGCCGGTTGCGGACGACGTCCTCGATCAGGCTCTCGGCGATCTCGAAGTCGCCGATCACGTCGGAGTCTCCAAACAGCCGCCCGGCGGCGTCGCGCGCCACATCGGCGAGCGAGTCAAGCTCGGCCTCGGCGCCCTCGTCGGCGGACTGGTTCTGCACGATCTCGAGCAGCGGGTGGCCCCAGTCAGCGATGCTGCCCGGCGAGTAGTCCAGGCCGAACACCGACAGCTTCCAAGTCTGCGGGCTCTGGTCGTCGGTCGGGAACTCGGGCATCCCGCCGCTCTTGGGATAGCCGAACAGCTCGCGTCCGGTGGCCAACGACATCGGGTTGGACAGCCACAGATAGGGGACGAACATCGCGAAGCGCTCGTGGGAGCTGCCCGGGTCACGAACCGCCACCGGGATCCACACGGCCACCTGCGGCTCGGCCACGCCGCCGCGCTGGTCATACGGCGGGGTCTGGGAGACGACCCTGGCGATCTTGCCCCAGGTGAGCATCAGGTAGTCGCTCAGCGGGCGCGCGCGGACTGCGCCGCCGGTCGGCTGCGCGAACACCTTGTCGCACAGCCGCGACAACCGCTCGGCGTCGGCCTGCGCCCAGAAGCCCCACAGGCTGGTGTTCATCGAGGTGAACGGCGCCGGCGGCGTCATCAGCGCGCCGTAGTCGACGTAGTCGGGCGCGGCTGCGGTGCCCGCCGGCGAGCCGGTGGACCCGGACACCGTTCCGGGGCCGTCGTCGCCGTGGTCGTCGCGCTTGCCGGCCACGACCTCGGCGAGCTCGCTGAGGGCCCAGCTGGTCGTTTTCAGCCCGAACGCCAAGCCTTTCGCGATCGGTTTCTTCATGCCGCCTCCGACTCTATTCGTTGCAGCACCTCGAGCGCCTGACGCTCGATCCCAGCACACCCGAGGTCGCGCGCGGTACCCAGCGTCTGGTCGAGCAGCCGCGCGGCGCGCGCCGGCTCGCCGCCGCGCTCCACCAGCAGCCGGGCGATATCCAGCCGCGTCCGGGCCAGCCAGATCGGCGCCCCCATCTGCTCGTGGCGCTCGGACGCCCGCACGAGCGCCTGCTCGGCCTCGTCGTAGTGGCCCAGCACCCGGCTGAGGTTGCCCAGCAGCCGCTCGACCAGGCCCCACGTGGTGGCGCTGTTGAACGCCACGTGGTCGCGCCACGGTGCCAGCAGCCGGTGCAGCTTGGCCGCGGCGTCGCGGTCGCCGAGGTTCCCGCAGGCCTCGGCGTAGATCGCGATCCCGGCGAGCCAGTTGGAGTCGTAGTCGATCTCCGAGAACTCGGTGGCGGAGTCGACGGCCAGCACCTCCAGCGCCTCATCGCGCATCCCCGCCTCCGAGCGCGCCAGCGTCAGCGCGCCGCGGAACGCCGGGATCCCGGGGTTGGCCTCGACCTGCTGGGCGATCAAGGGCTCGAGCTCGTGCAGCCGGCCCTGGTCGAAGCGGATGTTGATCAGCTGCCCGGCGTAGAACGCCAGCGCCTCGGGCTGCTCGCTCTCCGACGCGATCCTCCACGCATCCTCGGCCGAGCGCTCCGCCTCGTCGAGCAGCCCGTGCATCAGTGCCTGGGTGGCGCGGTCGTACGCGGCCAGCCAGCTCGAGGTGGGCTGGCGTAGGCGCGCCGCAAGCTCAGACTCGCGGGAAACGAGATCGGCGGCGAGGTCGAGGTTGCCCGCCTCCACCGCCGCGGCGGCCTTCCAGTGCAACCCGGCGAACACGGCGAGCGGGTCGCCCAGCTCCTGGGCGATCGCCAGCTCGCGGTCGGTGTCATCGATCCGCTCGCCGAGCGTCTCGGGCGTCCAGATCGTGATGAAGCGGGTGCCGAGCACCTTCGTGACCGTGTCGGGGTCGCCCAGGCGCGTGGCGATCGCGACGCTGTCGTCGCTGAGCGCCTTGCGCCGCTCCCAGTCGCCCGAGTAGGTGAGCTCGGAGGAGAGCGTCGCCAGCAGCCTGGCGCGTTCGGCGCTGTCATGGTCACCGATCGCGTCCAGCGCGGCCTCGAGCATCGCCACCCGGTCGGTGTCGACGATCCCGGTCTCGCTCGCGAACCCTCGGGTGTTGGCTAGCACCGCGCGCACCAGCCGCCCGGTGTCCTGCATTCGGGCGGCGCGCTCGGAGGCCTCCAGCAGCGTCGCGCGGAACTCGGGCTCGCCGCTCTGCTGCTCGGCGATCCCGTGACCGATCAGCAAGTCGCACAGGAGCGCGTCGCCATCGCCGTCCTCCAGCTCCGAACTGGCCGACTCATGCAGCGCCAGGGCGTGCTCGAACCAGCGGGTGGCCTCCTGCGGCGCGAGCTGGTCGAGCGCGTGCTCGCCCGCCTCGCGGGCGTAGTGGACCGCGCGCGAGGCGGCGACGATCGGGACCCCGGCCAGGGCGTGGTAGGCGAACTCCCCGCGGCGCTGGCCGCGTGCCTCGTCGCCGAGCAATTGCTCGAGCCCGTCAAGCGCGCGGCGGTGCAGCCGGCGGCGGCTGCCGCCTCCCAGCTGCTCGTACAGAGACGGGGGGATCAGCGGGTGCACGAACGTGTAGCGCATCCCGATCCCGGGCACCTCGGAGATCAGCGCGGCCTCGGCGGCCTCGTCGAGCACGTCGATCAGCTGCTCCTCGTTCACGTCGAGCATCCGGGCCAGCAGCTCGACGTCGAACTCGCGGCCGATCACAGCGGCGGCGCACAGAACCTGCTCGGAGCGCTCGCCCATGCTGGTCACTCGCCTGGCGATCGCGTCGCGCACGCTGGGCGGGATCTCCAGCGCCGAGCGGTCGGCCGCGTCGCCGCGCTGCACCGCGGAGGCGACGCCGCCGGCCTCCTTGAGGCTGCGGACGATCTCGCCCAGGAAGAACGGGTTGCCGCTGGTGGCCTCGCCGAGCGCCTGTACGAACTCGACGCCGGTGGAGTCGAGCATCTCGTTGGCCACGCCCTGGGCCATCGTCACGCAGTCGTCGAGAGCGAGGCCGCTCAGCTCGACGCGATCGACACCGGGCTGGCGCTGGAGCTCGGACAGCAGTTCCCACAGCGGACTGCCGCGCAACACTTCGGTAGAGCGGTATGTGCCGACCACCAGCGCGGGCAACTGCGGATACACCAGCAGGTACTTGAGCATCAGGAGCGTCGGCCCGTCGGCCCAGTGCAGATCGTCGAGCATCAGCGCCAACGGGCGCTGCACGGCGGCGGTGTGCAGTAGTCCGGCGACGGCCGCGAACATCACGTGCCGGTTGTCCTCGCGCGACTGGCCGGAGCCCGGTGCCGCCGCGTATCCGCCGAGCTCCGGAACCAGACGCGCGAGCTCGCGTCCGTACTGGGCCCGGTGCTGGGCCAGCAGCTCCTGCGGGGCGAAGCGCGCGTAGTGGGTGAGGATCTCCACGAACGGCTGGTAGGGGACGCCGAGCTCGGGGTCACACCGGCCGCACAACACGGTCGCGCCGGATTCGTGCAGTTGCGCGGCGACCTCGGCGGCCAGGCGGGTCTTGCCGATCCCCGGCTCGCCGACGATGAACAAGGTCCGTGGCTCACGCTTGCGGACCTCGCCGAACGCCGACGTGCAGTGTTCAAGCTCGGCGCTGCGTCCCACCAGCTCCCCCTCGGCGAGCCGGACGGCGAGCGCGGGAAGCGGGATCTGGAACGTCTCCTGAGTCTCGATCGGGACCGTTCCGGCCACGGCGGAGAGCCGCTCTGAGCGAAGCGAGTGCACCTCCCAGCGGCCCGGGACGCCGCGCAACTGGTGCACGCCGTGGCTGGCGAACTCGAGCTGATCCTCGCCGAGCAGGTCCAGCGAGGCGCTGGAGACGAGCACCTGGCTGCCGTGGGCGAGCTCGCCGACGCGCGCGGCGACGTGCACGGCCATGCCGGCCAGCCGGTCGCCCAGCAATTCGCACTCGCCGGAGTGAACGCCGGCCCGCAACTGAACGCCGAGCGCGGCGGTGGCGATGCACAGCTGCTCGGCGCAGCCCACCGCCGGACCGGGAGAGTCGAACGCGATCAGGAAGCCGTCTCCGCGGTCGGAGAGCACGCGGCCGCCGGCGGACTCGACCGCGTCGTGCACGATCGCGTCGTGCTGCTCGAGCAGCTCGCGCCAGCGTCGATCACCCAGCTTGGCGATGTTCTCCGTAGACCGGACGATGTCGGTGATCAACAACGTCTGATGCCTGCGTCCGGCAGCCGGATGGGCCTCACTGGTCATCCAGGGATGGACGCTAACGGACGAGCGCATCGCCTGTCAGCGAATCAGTGGCCGTCGCAGGCGCCCGGCAACGGGCGCGCGGCTCAGCAGCCGGTCACGCAGCCGCGTGAAGCTCGGGTGCGGCACTGGGGAGGTAGGCCACCAGCCGGTTGCGGACGTTGGGGATCGCGGCGCAGAGCCGCCCGATCCCGTAGGCGCTGAACGTGAGCACGCGCATCGGCGAAGTGGCGATCACGCTGTACTCCTGCGGGTTCAGCTCCATCGGGTCGATCTCACCGAAGCAGTCGCCCGTTCCCAGCGTTCCGACGCGGCAGCCTCCCTGCAGGAGCTCTGCCGTGCCGGCGCGGATGACGAAGAACGTGCCCAGCAGGCGGCCTTCGTGGACCAGCGCCGAACCCGCGGGAACCTGTACGTCGAGCGCCGGGCCGGCGAGCGAGCGCACGTCCATCGCGCGGACCGGGGCGAAAACTTCCATTGGATCTGGCGTCGTGTGCATGCGCTGAGCCTAAGTCGGCGCATGCCCGCAACCCTGCGACATTTCTCACATGGCTCAGCGTTCGGGCATCAGCGGCGGGGCGTCGCGGTACTGGGGCGGGGTCTCGGACATCCGCACCGGGTTGCTGGTCAGGCTGACCTCGCCACCGTCCTCGCGAGTGATCGAGACCGTCGGGTCGAGCCCCAGCGAGCGGGCCAGCTCGAACGCCTGGCCGATGTCGTTGACGACGCCCGCGGGGACCCGCGCATCGGTCAGGCGCGACGCCCACTCGCGCGCCGGGTGCTGCCGCAGAGCCTCCAGTAGCTTCGCACGCAGGACATCGCGGTTTGCCACCCGATCGCCGTTGGTGGCAAACCGGGGATCGGCCGCGAGCTCGGCGACGCCCAGCACCTCGCACAGCGCGCCGAATTGGCGATCGTTGCCGACCGCCAGAACGATCTCGCCATCGCCAGTCTCCAGCAGTTCGTAGGGCGCGATGCTGGGGTGGGCGTTGCCCATCCGCTGCGGGACGACGGCGGCGATCGTGTATGCCGACCCCTGGTTGACCAGCGCTCCGAGCAGCGCCGACAGCAGGCTGACCTCGACCAGCTGGCCCCGCCCGGTGGCGTCGCGGTGGCGGGTGGCGGCAAGGATCCCGACGGTTGAGAAGAGCCCCGCGAGCACGTCGACGACCGCGACCCCCACCTTCTGCGGCTCGCCGTCGGGCGTGCCGGTGATGCTCATCAGCCCGCCGAGCGCCTGCACCAGCAGGTCGTAGCCGGGCAGGAGCGCGCCGCCGCCGCTGCCGAAGCCGGTGATCGAGCAGTAGATCAGCCCGGGGTTCAGGGCTGTCAGCTGCTCGTAACCGAGGCCGAGGCCGGCCATCACGCCGGGGCGGAAGTTCTCCACCAGCACATCTGACTCGAGCGCCAGCTCGCGGGCGCGCCGGAGGTCATCGTCGAGCTTGAGGTCGAGCGCGATCGTCCGCTTGTTGCGGTTGACCGACTGGAAGTAGGTCGCCTCGCCGCGGTCGTCGAACGGCGGGCCCCAGCTACGCGTCTCGTCGCCGACGCCAGGGCGTTCGACCTTGGTCACGTCCGCTCCGAAGTCGGCGAGCATCATCGTGGCGAACGGACCAGCAAGCACGCGTGAGAAGTCCAGGACCCGAAGGCCCGAAAGCGCATCGCTCATCCACGCAAGAGTGCCACGCCACGCCCCGCCGCGGCCGTGGCGCGGTCAGCTGACTTCGCGGAGGCGCCCGCTCTCGACCTCGTAGACGAACCCGCGGATCGACTCCTTATGCGGGACGAACGGGGACGCCTTGATCCGCGCGATCGACTGGCGAACGTCGCCGTCGAGATCGGAGAACGACTCAGCGGCCCACGACGGACGGACCCCGGTCTCCTGCTCGATCGCGTTCTTGAAGTCGGCGTCGGAGAACGTGAGCATTCCGCAGTCGGTGTGGTGGATCAGGACGATCTCCTCAGTGCCGAGCAGCCGCTGGGAGATCGCCAGCGAGCGGATCGCGTCGTCGGAGACCACGCCGCCGGCGTTGCGGATCACGTGGGCGTCGCCCTCGGACAGCCCGAGCGCTCCGTACACGTTGAGCCGGGCGTCCATGCAGGCCACCACCGCGGTCTTGCGGCCGGGGGGCATCGGCAGATCGCCTTTGTCAAACGCGGCGGCGTACGCCTCGTTGGACGAGAGCATCTCATCGGTCGTGCTCATCTGAACTTCCTTTCGGTCCGGCTGGGGATTGCGGTCGAGTGGAGCGTCTCAGCTGACCGACGGCTCCGCTCGCAGCTCCTGCTCGAGCGTGAGCGACTCGCGCTGGAGCTCGCCGCCGTCGCCGACACGGTAGACGCCGGTGCGGGTCAGCGGCGGTGAGTATGCATGGATCGTCACCGCCGGAGCACTACCGGCGTGCATCACCCGGTGGATCGCGACCGGCGGCACGGTGAAGCTCGACCCGGCCTTCACCACTCGGCTGAGCGGTCCCGATCCCAGACGCATCCGGTCCTCGCGCACGGCGCCGGAGATCACCGCGATCGACGCGCCCGAGAGGTCGTGGTCGTGAAAGCCGGTGTCCTGGTCCTCGCTCCAGCAGATCACCCAGGCGTTGACGTCGGCGTCGTCCCAGATCTGCTCGTACACGCGCACGTCTTCGGCGTGACGGACGTGGTGCTTCCAGAGCTCTCGCCGGGCCACCAGCGAGGCCACGAACCGGTCGAGCTCGCGGGGTGCGAGGCTCATACCGACGCCCTCGTCCGCGTCAGCAGTCTCGCCGCGTTCTCCTGCAACTCGACCTCGCGGCCGGTCGGCAGCGGCTCGAGCACGGGGCGGTCCGAGCCGTAAACGAGCTGTCCGGGTCCGACCCGCCGGGCCATCGCCTCGACCGCGGCCGGCCCGTAGCTGGAGGTGTCGTAGAACACGCGCGGGTCGTGCAGGTCGACAGTCGGCCCGCCGCGGGTGTCCAGGCGCTCGCTGAGCAGCGGCGCGCCGCCCGCCAGCATTGAGAACAGCACCACGAGCTCCGGGTGTCGGGGCCGGCCGAGCGCGGCGAACGCCATCCATGCCGCCTGCATCTGGGCGACGTAGGTGGTCAGCGCCGGCCACCAGGCCGGCTGGCCGGCGGCGGCCTGGTTGGATCCCGAATCGCTCCCGGGTCCGGGGTGCACGAATAGCGGAGCGCCGTGTGACGCGACCCGCTCGAGCACCGGTCCGAGCGCGTCGAGCGCCCCTGCCCCCGCCAGCGCGCCGGCCGGCAGCGACACGCCGACGCATCCACGCGCCAGCAGCCGGTCGACATCGTCGGGCTCCGGCCACTGCGCGGCCAGCGGCCCCCAGCCCGAAAACCGCTCGCCGATCGACTCGACGCCGGACAGGTGGGCGTGGATCAACTCGAGCGCGGTGTCGCGGTCAAGCGCCTCGATCCCGATCGGACTCGAGAGCGCGATCACCGCCCGGTCGAGCCGATCCCGCTCGAGCGCCGCGGCGCGCCGGTCGGCCCCCTGGCCAACAAGATCGATCTCGTACGGAACCTCCCCGGCCGAGTGGAGGATCGCCCGGCCGCGGGAGCGATCGATCCGCGGCAGCCGTTCGCGGGCCGCGAGCGCCTCGATCAGCGGCGCGGTCCAGACGTGCTGGTGCAGGTCGACTCGGCTCCGGGGGGCAATGGCGATGAACCCGGGGTCGAGGGGCGCGGGAAGATGATCGGCGGTGAGGGGCTCGGTGAGCAATCTGCACTAAACATATCGAATTAGTCCCTGCGAGTGGTCCGATGAGTTTTCGCGCGGCCGGAGGTCTGACTGGGTGATCAGCCGTGCCACAACCTACGACGATCACGTTCGGCATCCGCGGACCGATCGAGCGTGCGGACCTACCGGGTCTGTGCGACCGCGTGTGCCGACTGCTCTCCGAGAGCCATCCGAAGGTCGCGTTCTGCGATGTCGACGGCATTGCCCCGGACGCGGTTGCGGTCGACGCGCTGGCCCGGCTGCAGCTTGCGGCGTTCCGTCACGGGTGCAAGGTCAGGCTGCAGGGATCCTCGCCTCAGCTGCGGCGGCTGGTCGAGTTCATGGGGCTCAACGACGTGCTGACGGACTGACGACGGGCCGGCGCAGCGGTCGGGGAGCGGTCAGTCCAGTCGCGGCGGCAGCCCGAACAGGGGGAAGATCCGCTCGGTGCTGAGGAAGAACGTGAACTCCGCGGCCTTGCCGTCGACGAAGTCGATGACCTGGAGCGCCCATGGGTCGTAGCCGGTGCCGGTGTCACTGGGCTTGTACTGCCCGAACGCAATCGAGCCGTTGGCCAGCTTGGTGGGCACGAGCTTGGAGTCCTTGCAGGCGATCCCCGGGCCGAACCACCAGGAGATGACGTCGTCGCGCCCGCACATCCACAGGTCGTACGGCGGCATCGACTGGATCGCGTCCTCGCGGATCAGTGACGTCAGCGCGTCCATGTCGTAGGCCTCGAACGCCTCCACATAGCGCGCCAGGAGGTCACGGTCGGGCTCATCGATCTTCCCCGGCTCGATGTCGGTGGAGCTCAGATCGCTGGACTCGATCGTCGCCCGGGCGCGCTGCAGCGCGCTGTTGACCGAGGCGACGCTGGTGTCGAGCAGCTCGGCGGCCTCGCTCGCCTTCCAGCGGAGCACCTCGCACAGGATCAGGACGGCGCGCTGGCGCGGCGGGAGATGCTGCAGCGCGGCCACGAACGCGAGCCGCATCGTCTCCTTGGCCACGGCTGCCTCGGCCGGGTCCTCCTCGGCCGCCGCGTCGGTCGGGATCGGCTCGATCCAGCTGACCTCGGGCAGCGAGTTGAGGTTGGCCGGCTCGGGCGCGCCGGCGCCGCCCAGGTCCATCGGGCGCGCGCGACGGTTGCGGCCGTTGAGCATGTCGAAGCAGACGTTGGTGGCGATCCGGTACAGCCACGAGCGCAGCGCCGCCCGCTGCTCGAAGCGGCCGAGTCCGCGCCACGCGCGGAGCATCGTCTCCTGGACGGCGTCCTCGGCCTCGAACGGCGACGCGAGCATCCGGTAGCAGTACCGGGTGAGCTCGATACGGTGCTGCTCGAGCTGGCGTTCCAGCTGGTTGGGCGCGATCGTCGCCGACGGGTCCGGCATCAGACTCATCGTACGGAAGACCGCCCCGGCCCGTAGAAGTCATCGGTGAGGCGGGAAATCTCTCTGACGGAGCGCTGCGTCCGCGCATCAGCGATAGTGCCGGGGCGGAGCATCCGTGCAGATCGCGCTGTTCATCACCTGCGTCAACGACACGCTGTTCCCCGAGGCGGGACGCGCGACCGTCCGGGTGCTGGAGCGGCTGGGGCACCGCGTGGAGTTCCCCGAGCAGCAGACGTGCTGCGGCCAGATGCACGCCAACTCGGGGTACGAGGCCGAGGCGATCCCGCTGGTGACGCGGTTCGTGCGGACGTTCTCGCCCGACCGGTTCGACGCGGTCGTCAGCCCCTCGGGCTCGTGCGTGGCGATGGTCCGCCACCACTACGCGCGCCTGGCCCGCCAGGCCGGCGACCCAGGGCTCGAGCAGGCCGTGGCGGCGCTGACCCCGCGCGTGTTCGAGCTGTCGGAGTTCCTGCACTCAGAGCTCGGGGTCGCCGACGTCGGCGCCTACTACCCGCACCGCGTCGCCTATCACCCCAGCTGCCACTCGCTACGGATGCTGCACGCCACCGAGGCGCCGCTGGAGCTGCTGCGCCGGGTTCGCGGGATAGACCTCGTGGAGCTGCCCGAGGCGCGGTCCTGCTGCGGATTCGGCGGCACGTTCGCGGTCAAGAACGCCGACACATCCGCGGCGATGCTCGCCGACAAGATCCGCTCGATCCTCGACACGCGCGCGGAGGTCTGCACCGCGCTCGACAGCTCGTGCCTGATGCACATCGGCGGCGGGCTGTCGCGTCAGCGCGCCGGCGTGCGCACCGTTCACTTCGCCGAGATCCTCGCCACCGGGGACGATTACACCGAGAGCCACCGGTGAAGGGGTTCCCGGAGGCTGCCCGCCACGAACTGCGCAACGCGCAGCTTCGCCACAACCTCCGCCACGCCACCCACACGATCCGCGACAAGCGTGCCCGAGCGGTCGCCGAGGTCGACGACTGGGAGCAGCTGCGCGAGGCCGGGCGCCGGATCAAGACGCAGGCGATCCGCCATCTCGACACTCATCTGGAGACGCTCGAGCGCAGCGTCGCGGCGGCGGGCGGCACGGTCCACTGGGCGGCCGACGCCGCCGAGGCCAACCGGATCGTCACCGGGCTCGTGCAGGCCGCCGGCGCCTCGGAGGTGGTCAAGGTCAAATCGATCGCCACCGACGAGATCGGGCTCGGTCCGGCGCTCGAGGCGGCCGGCATCACGTCGCAGGAGACCGACCTGGCCGAGCTGATCATTCAGCTGGCTCACGACAGGCCGTCCCACATCCTGGTGCCGGCGATCCACTTCAACCGCTCCGAGATCCGAGCGCTGTTCCGCCGCGAGCTCCCCGGCAACGAGGCGCTGACCGACGATCCGGAGGCGCTCTGCGAGGCCGCGCGGCGGTTCCTGCGCGAGAAGTTCCTGTCGGCCCAGGTGGCGATCAGCGGCGCCAATTTCGCGGTCGCCGAGACCGGGACCGTGGTCGTGCTCGAGTCCGAGGGCAACGGTCGCATGTGCACGACCCTGCCGCGGACGCTGATCACCGTGATGGGGATCGAGAAGGTGCTGCCGCGGTTCGAGGACCTCGGGGTGATGCTGCAGCTGCTGCCGCGCTCGTCGACCGCCGAGCGCATGAACCCGTACACGTCGCTGTGGACCGGGGTGACGCCGGGCGACGGGCCGCAGGAGTTTCATCTGGTGCTGCTCGACGCCGGGCGCACCGACACGCTCGCGGACTCCGTCGGGCGCGACGCGCTGCATTGCATCCGCTGCTCGGCCTGCCTGAACGTGTGCCCGGTGTACGAGCGGACCGGCGGCCACGCTTACGGGTCGACGTATCCGGGTCCGATCGGTGCGATCCTGACACCGCAGCTGGCGGGGTTGCGGGACGGCACCTCGCTGCCGTGGGCCTCTTCGCTGTGCGGGGCCTGCTACGAGGTGTGCCCGGTCAAGATCGACATTCCGAGCATCCTCGTGCACCTACGCGGGCGCGTGGTCCGCGAGCACCCCGAGGCCGTCCCGACCGGCGAGCGCGCGGCGATGCGGACGCTGGCCTCGGTGCTGGGCAACCGGCGGCGCTACGAGCTGGCTCAGAGGGCCGCGCGCGTGGGGGCGTGGCCACTGTCGCGCGACGGGCGGATCGAGCGCAGGCTTCCGGGGCCGCTGGCCGGCTGGACCGCGGTGCGCGACCTGCCCGCCCCGCCGAAGCAGACCTTCCGGGAATGGTGGCGCGAACGCGGCGAAGGCTCGGCGGCGTGAGCTCGCGTGAACTGATCCTGGGGCGGATCCGGTCGGCGGTGGCCGACGTCCCCGCCGAGGAGCCGGCGGCGTGGACGCGAGCAGAGGACCTAGATCCGGCGGCCGCCTACGCGCTCGGCGGCGAGCGCGACCGCGAGACACTGTTGAACCTGTTCGCCGAGCGCTGCGGCGACTACCGGGCCACGGTCACGCGGTGTGCCGATGACCCCGGGTCGATCGCCGCCGCGGTCGGCGAGGCGTGCGCGCGCCAGGGCGCCGGTGCGATGGTGGTGGCGCCCGATCTCGATCGCGGCTGGCTGCCCGAGGGGCTCGAGGTCAGGATCGACGGGTCGCCGTCGCTGTCGCTGACCGAGCTCGACGCGATCGACGGGGTGATCACCGGCTGCGGGCTGGCGATCGCGGTCACCGGGACGATCGCGCTCGACGCCGGGCCGGGCCAGGGCCGGCGCGCGTTGACGCTCGTCCCCGACCTGCACGTCTGCGTGGTCCGCGGCGAGCAGGTGGTCTACGGGGTCGTCAACGCGGTCCAGGCGCTGGGCGGCGCGGTGCGCCGGTCCGGCCAGCCGCTGACGCTGATCTCGGGCCCGTCAGCGACATCGGACATCGAGCTCGAGCGCGTCGAGGGCGTCCACGGGCCGCGGCGGCTCGAGGTGATCCTCGCGGGCTAGCGGCGCGCGCCGCGGCTAGCGTCCCGGGCCGTGGACGGCGAGCCTGCGGATCGCGCCCTCGATCACGGTCGCGGATTGGGCGACGGTCTCGTAGTCGACGTTGTCGGGCACGTCGGTGCGCCAGTGGTAGTTGGCGGGCAGCTTCATGTCGTCAAACGACGCGACCAGCACGCTCGGGTACCCGGCGCGCAGGCCGGCCAGCGCGTCCGAGCCGAACGAAAGCCAGTGCTCGCGGATCATCGCGATCCCCGCGTCGTGGGCGGCCTGCTCGATCGTGTACTTCAGCGCGATGTCGTACTCGAGCCGCTCGAGCATCCCCTCGCCCTCGACCAGCAGCAGGTACGGCGACCCGACCGCATCGATCGCGATCACGTACGTCGAGCCCTCCGGAAACGAGTCGCGGTGACGGCGCAGGAACGCCTGCGAACCCTCCTCGAATGACTCCTCAGAACCCGCCGACAGGAAGATTACGCGCACGTCGTCGGGCGGAGCCAGGGCCATCGACCGGGCGAGCGTGATCAGCGCGGCCACGCCGCTGAGGTTGTCGTTGGCGCCGTCGACCACCTCCGAGCGCGCGATGTCGGCGAACGCCGCCGCTGAGCCCAGCGAGAACGCCGCGCCCAGCCGCCTCGAGCCGAGCGCGACCAGAATCGGGCCGGCCAGCACCAGGTACATGATCCGCGGCCACGCTCGCAGCCGGGCGATGGTCTTAGGGAAGCGGCGCCCGAGCGCGTAAGTCACGGTGGGGTCGAAGATCGCGCCCGAGTGGGCCGCGTCGTGGTGGGCAATCAGCACCACGCAGGTTGGAGCGTCGCGCCGTCCGAGCTCGCCGACGACGTTGGTGGTTCGCCGCCGGCGCCAGAACCGCCTCGTCCAGACGCCCCGCAGCAACGCCAGCTCGTCCCAGATCCCGAGTGCGGCAACCGCGCCGACGAGCAGGCGGGTCAGCCGGCGGCCGAGCAGCGCCACGAGCCCGGAGGCGAGCGACAACAGGCCCAGCGGCCACCAGTAGCCGCCGTGTGCGGACTCCCGTTCCAGGCGCACCTGGTCGAGACCGGCCTCGCCGAAGCGGGCGGCGATCCACTCCGCCGCTCGTAACTCGCCGTCGCTCGCCGACGGCCGCTTCCAGCCCGCCAGCGTGCGGACGATCTGCTCGAGCTCGTCGGTCCGCGCCTGGGTGAGTGTCTGCTCGCTCACGGTGCGGGAATCCTGATCGATCGCGCGCTGCGGCGCGTGGCCGGCGACGTTCAGCTCGCGCGTCGGGTGGTGCTGGTGACCCGCCGGCGGGCCGATTTGGCCTCCTGCCCGCAGTCGCTCATCGAGCACCAGCGGCGGTTGCCGCGCTTGGTCGTGTCGAGGAAGAACCAGCCGCACTCCTCGCCGTCGCAGCGGCCGATCCGGCCGGCCGCCTGGCTCCCCAGAAGCTCCACGGCTGCGGTCGCCACGCGGTGGCGAATGGTTGCCGGGTCCGAGGGGTCCCAGCGCCAGCGCAGGTCGCCCACTGAGTCCTGCTCGAGCGAGCCCGCGGCGTAGGCGTCGGCGACCTCGCGGGCGAGTGCCTCGCGATCGGCAGCCGCGGGCGGGCGTCCGGCCGCGCGCGCGTCGAGCAGCGCCGTGAGGTGCTCGCGGAGCGCGATCGCGGCGGCGAACTCGGCCTCGCCGGGCGGGGTCGGGTTCTCGAGCAGGCCGGCGGTGACGCCCCAGGCGGTCAGGTCGCGGCCGTCCCTGAGGTAGTCGTCGGGGCGGGGGCTGAGGCGGTCGTCGACCGTGTTGAGGAAGTCCAGGGCGGGGTGACCGGCGAGGAGCTCGATGTTCGCGACCGAAGCCATCCGGTTGAGCGTACCAGCAAAACGAACTTTGCTGGTACGATGCACCAATGAAACTAGTTTTGCCGGTGCAGAGGTGACGGCCGCGCTGCTGTCGCTGGCCGCGAGCGTCGCCTGGGGAGCCTCGGACTTCCTCGGCGGGCTGGCGGCGCGGAGGGCCCGGCTGCCGCTCGTGCTCGCGGGATCGCAGCTCGCCGGTCTGCTCGCGCTGACCCCCGCGCTGGTCATCCGGGGCGAGGCGATGCCCTCTGATCCCAGGCTGCTCTGGGGGCTGGCTGCCGGCGTGCTCGCGACGGGGACGCTCGGGCTGATCTACGTGGCGCTGCGGCGCGGCCCGGTGGTGGTGATGGCACCGATTGCTGCGCTCGCGGCGCTGCTGCCGGTTGCGGTCGGGATCGTCGGCGGAGATCGCGTCGACCTCCTGGTCGCGGCCGGGATCGTGTGCGCGCTGGCGGGGGCCGCGGCGGCGTCGTGGGTGCCCGATGGCGAGCGCCCGCCGCTGCGCGAGGCGCTGATCGGCGGCGCGGTCGCGGGCGGTGCCGCGGCCGGCACCGGGGCGGCGCTGTCGCTGCTCGACTGGGCCAGCCAGGCGAGCGCGTGGTGGGCGCTGGGAGCGCTGCGCGTCGGTGGCAGCGTGACCGCCGTGGTACTGCTGGCCGCCCTCGCGCTGGTCGGCTCAGGGGTCACCGCCCGGCTGTCGGCCGGCGCCGCGCTGATGATCGCCGCGGTCGGGATCAGCGACGCCGGCGCCGATGCCGCGTTCGCCAACGCCACCCGCCATGGTGCGCTCAGCATCGTCGCGGTGCTGTCGTCGCTGTATCCGGTGACGACGATCGCGCTGGGCGCGGTCGTGCTCCGCCAGCGGCCGCGGCGGGTGCAGCTAGCGGGGGCCGCACTCGCCTGCCTGGGGGTGGCGATGCTCGCCCGGGCCGCCGCTTGACCGGCAAACGCCCCACTCTGCTGTGGGGCGTTGACCAGGTCCAAACGTGGGCGGGGGCGGGCGGGGCCGCTCGGGGGCGCCGGCGGCCCCGCCTTGGCTCCCGCTACGTCCCCGGCGCTCCGCTGCGCTGCCGCTCGGTGGCGCCGCTGTCGAGCTCCAGGGCGTCGGTGATCACGACGCCGTAGATCTCGAGGGCGTGCTCACGCGAGACCAGCTCGTTGCGAACGTCTTCGAGGACGCTTTGGGGGTCACGCTTGGAGGGGTCGCCCCAGCCGCCGCCACCGCCGCTCTCGAACACGAACGACTCGCCGGGCCGGAAGCCGACGTTGCCGAGCATCTGGGGGTGCCAGTTGCCGTCGTCGTCGAGGCCGCCGATCGTCGTAAGCGTGCCGTCGGGTGTCTTGCGCAGCTGGCGCTGGCGGGAGGCGCGGCCGCCCCCGTTGACGCCGGGGGAGCCCTCGCGCGTGCGCGAAGTCTCCATCGTGATGATCTGACCGCGGCCGAGGAACTCGACCTCGAGCCTGACCCCACAGCCGCCGCGATGCTGGCCGGGGCCGGCCGAGTCGGTGATCATCTCGTAGGAGTTGTATCTGACCGGGAACAGCATCTCCGCGGTCTCGGCGGGCAGGTTCTGGCAGTTGCCCAGCGGGTCCATCGTCACGTGCATGCCGTCGTTGAACGGGGTCCCGCCCCAGCCGCCGGCCGGCAGGTCAGACAGCACGTGCAGCGCGCCGGTCTCCGGATCGGCGGCGCTGGCCAAGAACCAGTTGCACTCCGAGCACGTCGGCGCGATCACCTGGTCGGGGATCGCTTTGGACAGCGCCTCCCAGATCGCCGCGGTGATCTTCGACGAGGTCGCGGTCGTGCACCCGAACGTGGGCGCCGGCCAGGACGGGTTCAGCCAGGTGCCCTCGGGGATCTCGAGGTCGATCTGGCGGTACAGCCCGGCGTTCGGCGGCGCGTCGGGGTTAAGGAAGAACTTCAGCGAGTAGTAGATCGCCGAGGCGGTGTTCCCGTAGGGCGAGTTGATCGGTCCGACCGTGACCGGGTCGCTGCCGGTCAGGTCGACCGTGATCCGATCGCCGCGCACCACCAGCTTCAGGCGCACGTACACCGGGTCGTCGGAGAACCCGTCGCTGTCGACGTAGTCGCTGCCCTCGTAGTCGCCGTCGGGGATCCGCTGCACCGCCGCGGCGGTCATCCGCTGGGTGTAATCGAGCACCTCCCGCATGCCCTCCTTGACTACGTCGGCGCCGTACTTGTCGGCCAGCCTGATCATCTCGTCGCGTCCAGCCCGGAGCGCGCCGATCTGGGCCTGGATGTCGCCCTCGACGTACTGAGGCGTGCGGGTGCAGTTCTTGATGATCGAGACGAGCTCGTCGTTGAGCTTGCCGGCGCTGTAGAGCATCAGCGGCGGCAGCCGCAGGCCCTCGCCGCCGATGTGGGTGTCCAGGTTGCCGCCGACGTCGGTCCAGTGGGCGCGGCTGACCGCGATCGCCAGCAGCTCGCCGTCGTGGAACACCGGCATCGTCATCGTCACGTCGGGCGTGTGGGTGCCGCCCTGGTAGGGGTCGTTGAGGACCACGATGTCGCCCGGCTGCAGCTGCGCCACCGGGAACCGCTGCAGTGCCGCGGCGGCCGAGAAGTGCATCGCCGCGATATGCACCGGGCAGTTCGCGGTCTGGCCGATCAGCTCTCCGTCGGGATCGAAGATCGCGTTGGAGTAGTCGACCATGTCGTAGATGATCGGAGAGAACGACGCCTTCTGAAGGACCTGGCTCATGCGCTCAGGCGCGTATTCGAACGAGCGGCGCAGGACCTCGAACGTGATCGGATCCAGGCGCTGGCCGGGCTTGGTCGCTGACGCGGTCATGCCGCCTTCTCCTCGTCGCTGGTGGTGATCATCACGTTGTGGTAGCGGTCGGCCACCGCGACGGCTCCCGGCGGCAGCACGATCACCCCGTCGGGCTGCTCGATGATCGCCGGGCCGGCGATCCGGGCGTCGGCCGCGAGCCGGGCCACGTCGTGGACGTCGACCTCGTGGTGCTCGCCGTCGAAGTAGGTGATACGGCGCTGCTTGATCGAGTCGCCGTCGCCGACCCCGCGGCCCATCGCGGTGGCCAGCTCCTCGGTCGTGGGCCGGTTGCCCCGGCCCGTGCCGGTCACCCGCAGCGTCACGAACGCGACCGCGAAGTCGCTGGAGGCGACGCCGTACTCGCGCTCGTGCTCGGCGTTGAACGCGCGAGAGATCTCCTCGAGGTCGCTGTGGCCGAGCGCGCCGGTCGACACGGGCGTGTTGACCTCATAGGACTGCCCGACGTAGCGCATCATCGCGCTGCGCTCGAGCTCGATCTCAGCCGCGGGCACGCCGTCGGCCTCGAGCAGACCGCGGACCTTGCCCTCGAGCTCTGTGTAGGCGCGCATCAGGTCCGCCGGTTGCGCATCGGCGACCGCGGCGTAGAACGTCGTCTCGAGATCGTGGCGGACGTCCATCGTGGTCGCGCCGAACGCGCAGGCCACGCCGGCGAACGGCGGCACCAGCACCCGGTCGATCCCCACCGAGCGGGCGATCTGGTAGGCGTGCAGCCCGCCGGCGCCGCCGAACGCGACCATCACGTGGTCGCGCGGATCGCGGCCGCGGTCGACCGACACCGACCGGATCGCCATCGCCATGTTCTCGCTGACGATCTCCGCGATCCCCTCCGCGCACTCGAGCGCGGTCATCCCGAGCGGCTCGGCGACCGTCTCGATCGCCTTCATAGCCGCGTCGCCGTCGAGCTCGAATTTGCCGCCGAGCGTCGGGTCGATCCGCCCCAGCACGAGGTTGGCGTCGGTCACCGTCGGCCTGGTGCCCCCGCGCCCATAGCAGGCGGGCCCGGGATCGGCGCCCGCGCTCTGCGGCCCCACCCGCAACGAGCCGCCGTCATCGATCCAGGCGATCGAGCCGCCGCCCGCGCCGATGCTGCGGATGTCGAGCATCGGCGTTATCACCGGCCGCTCCCACTCGATCTCGACCTCGTCGGTGACCAGTCCGACGCCGTCCTCGAGCAGCGTCGCCTCGAAGCTGGTGCCGCCGACGTCGGTGACGATCAGGCTGCGCGCGTCCAGCAACGCGCTCAGGTAGCTGCCGGCGGCGACGCCGCCGGCGGGGCCCGACGCGATCAGCTCCTCCGGCCGCTCCCGGGCGGTGTCGGCGCTCATCATCCCGCCGTTGCTCTTGACGATGAACAGCGGCGCGGTCGAGCCGGCGTCGGAGAGCTTGCGCTCCAGGTTGGTCACGTAGTCGCCCACCACGGGGAGCAGCGCGGCGCGCAACGTGGTCGTCACGAACCTCCCCAGCTCGCGGACCTTGGGCCGGGTCTCGGAGGAGATCGCCACCTCGGCGTCGGGGATCGCCTCGAGCAGCAGCTCGCGCATCTCGCGCTCGTGGCGGCCGTCGCGGTAGGCGTTGATGAACGCGATCGCGATGTTGCGGACCCCCAGCTCGGCGATCTCGACGGCGACGCGCGCAGCCTCCTCGCGGTCGAGCGCGACCACGGTGCAGCCATCCGCGCCGAGCTTCTCTCTGACCGTGAAGCGGCGGCTGCGGCGCACCAACGGCGGCGGCTTGACCTGGTAGGGGTGATACAGGTGGCGGCGGCGCTGGCGGCCGATCTCGAGCACATCGCGAAAGCCGCTGGTGGTGATCAGCGCCGGCTCGGGATAGCTGCGTTCGAGCAGCGCGTTGGTCGCGATCGTCGTCCCGTGGATCACGGTGCCGATCGTGACGGGGTCGACGCCGGCGGCGGCGATCGCGTCCATCACGCCGATCGACGGATCCCGGGGCGTGGTCAGCACCTTGGCCTCGCGGATGTGCTCGGAGGCCTCGGCGCGCGTGTCCCACGCAAACAGGTCGGTGAAGGTGCCGCCGATATCGATGCCCACATGGATCATCTGGTCGTTTCCTCCGTTGCGGATCGCGACGGCCGCCGGCTTGCGCCTCGTCGGTGAGTTGTGCATGTATAGCCCTGCCACGGTGGCGCACACAACTCACCCGCAATATGAACTTGAACGAACGCCTAGTACGTCGGTATGAAGTGTGGGTATGGCGATAACAATCCGGGAGCTGATCGCAATTCCGGCGCTGCGCACGTGGGTCGACGCGGGCGAGGCGGGCCTGGACCGTGAGGTCGCCTGGGCGCACGTGTGCGAGCTGCGCGACCCGACCGAGTGGCTCGGCGAGGGCGACCTGCTGCTGACCACCGGACTGGGCATCCCGGAGTCGGCCGAGGAGCAGCACGCCTACCTGCAACGGCTCGCCGGCGCCGGCCTCAGCGGGATCTCGATCGGCGACCGGATGTACGCGCCCCCGCTCGCCCCGGAGGTGCGCGCGCTGGCCGACGAGCTTGCGTTCCCGCTGCTGGCGACCGCCTACGAGGTGCCGTTCAACGCGGTCGTCAAGACCGTCGCCGAGGCCAATCGCAGCGAGGAGCACGCGCGTGTGCTCGACACGCTGAGGCTGTATGAGACCGTCCGTCACGTCGCGATCAGCGCGTCGGGCGCGGATCTGGTGGCCAGGCTCGAGCAGATCGTCGACTGTGAGCTGACGCTGCTCGACACCGACCGTGGCCTGGGCCTGATCCCCGGCTCGCGCGAGCCCGATCCCGACGTCGCCGCGGCGGTCAGGGACGCCAGCGACCGCCGGGCCGAGCCGATGCCCGCGCTCCTGAGGCTGGAGGTCGGGGGCGGGCAGGTGATGGCGGTCGCGGTCCCGGCGTCGAGACCGGCGACGATGATCGTGGTCCCCCGGGCGGAGCCACCACCGGATCTCGGGGTGCTGCGTGACGTGGCCGCCGTGGTCGGGTTCGAGCTCGAGCGCGAGGCGGCCGAGCGCGAGCGACGGCGCCATCGCGGCGCCGAGGTGCTGGCCGGCCTGCTCGACGGACGGCTCACGCCCGAGATCGCCGCCCAGCTGCTGTCCGAGCACGGTCTCGACTCAGAGCCGCGGGTGATCGCGGCCTGCCGGACCGAGACGGCGAGCGCGTCCGACGCCGACCTGCACGTCCGCCTCGAGCAGCGGGGGGTGGCGCACCTGCTGCTGCGCCGCCCGCCTGCGCTGCTGGTGTTGCTGCGCGACACGCCGGCCGCGATCGGGGCGCTGCGCGACGAGGCCGATCCGGGGAGGCTGGTGGGCCTGAGCGGCCCGCTCGGGCGCCCCAATCGGGTCCCCGATGCCGAACGCGAGGCCCGGTGGGCGCTCGAGGCGGGCGGCGAGGACGGGCGTCGCGTGGTCCGCTACGGCGAGGACGTGGCCTCGTTCTTCCTGCCGCGCGGGCTCAGCGAGGCCGAGCGTGCGGTCGCCCACGTGCTCGGCGAGCTGCTCGACTACGACCGCGAGCATCACTCCGACCTCGTTAACTCGCTGCGGGTGTTCCTCGGCCACAACCGCTCCTGGAAGGACGCCGCCGCCGTACTGCAGGTCCACAAGCAGACGCTGGTGTACCGGATGCGGCGCGTCGAACAGCTCACCGGCCGCCATCTCGACGACACCGGCGACGTCGCCGAGCTGTGGTTCGCGCTCAGGGCCGCCGACGTCGCCGCGCCGTCCTCGCCACCGGGATGAGGTCATACGCGCGTACGAAGCGGTGCGACCGAGTTCTTAGTGCAGACGGATTGTGCGGGCTTCGTGCAGTCTCGACAATCGCCCGGCGCTGACCGTGAGCGCACCCGACTGTGGAAAACGCATGACGACAGCCGCACCGACCCGGCGCAGGCCACAAGCCGACCCCGGCCCCGATCGCCGCCACCGCTCGTTGTGGCTGCGCGAGACGCTGCCCGACGGCCCGTCGCTGCCGCCGCTGCGGGGGGCTGCACGGGCGGACGTGGCGATCGCCGGCGGCGGCTTCGTGGGGTTATGGAGTGCGATCCGGATCAAGCAGGCGGACCCCGCGTGCGACGTGGTCGTGCTCGAGCAGGACATCTGCGGCGGTGGCGCCTCGGGCCGCAACGGCGGCATGGTGCTGAGCTGGTGGCCGAAGCTCGCGAGCCTGGTCACCGTGTGCGGCGATGACGAAGCGGTCCGGCTGGGGCGGGCGTCTGAGGCCGCGATCGAGGAGTTGCGGGCGTTCTGCGAGGCCCATGAGATCGACTGTGATTTCCGCCGAGGCGGGCTGCTCTGGACCGCTACAACGCCGGCCCAGACCGGCGCGTGGGACGCGGTGGTGGCACTCACCGAGCGCCTCGGAGTCGACGCGTTCGAGCGGCTGGGACCGGCCGAGGTGGCTCGCCGGGCCGGCTCGCCCGCGCATCTGGCCGGGGTGTTCGAGCACCGGGCAGCGACCGTGCAGCCGGCGGCGCTGGCGCGAGGCCTGCGGCGCGTCGCGCTCGAGCTCGGGGTCCGGATCTTCGAGAACACGAAGCTCACCGGCTTCACCCGGGAGCGCCCGCTGGCGATCCGCACCGACGGCGGCGGGTTGCTCGCGGCCGAGAAGCTGATCGTGGCGATGAACGCCTGGGCCGCGAACCTGCCCGAGCTCAGGCGCTCGCTCGTGGTCGTCTCCAGCGACATCGTCGCCACCGCCCCGATCCCGGACCGCCTGCGCGAGATCGGCTGGAGCGGCGGCGAGGGCATCACCGACTCGCAGATGATGGTCAACTACTACCGCACCACCCGCGACGGCCGGATCGCGTTCGGCAAGGGCACCGCCGGCCTGTCCTACCGGGGCCGGATCTCCGCCGACTTCGACCGCAGCGCCCGGCGCAGCGCGATGGTCGCCGCCGAGTTCCGCCGCGCCTACCCAAACCTCGCCGATGTCGCGATCGAGCAGGACTGGGGGGGACCGATCGACCGGACCACGAACAGCATCCCGATCCTCGGTCACCTCGGCGGCCGTGAGCACATCCTGTACGGAGTCGGCTGGAGCGGCAACGGCGTTGGGCCGAGCGTGGTCGGCGGCAAGGTGCTGGCCAGCCTGGCGCTCGGCCGCCGCGACGAGTGGTCCCAGACACGGCTGATCGACCGCACCTGGGAGCGCTTTCCGCCAGAGCCCGTCCGCTACCTCGGCGGCCAGGCGGTGCGCGAGGCCGTGATCCGCAAGGAGCGGGCCGAGCGCTCCGGGCGCCAGCCCAGCCAGATCGCGGTCCGTCTGGCCAAGCTGGCGCCGGCCGGGCTCGAGGACAAGGAGTAGGGCCGAAGCGGTCTCGGCTCTGGGCTTGCTCGGTCCAGCGCCCGGCTGGGTCGCCCCGGATTTCGTTGCCCGGGGCGAAACTCGCTCGCCCGGTGACACGAAATCCGTGCTGGACGCGGAGTTCGTAGCCCACGGTGATGCGGGCTCGCCCTGGGCCACGAAATCGGGCCCCGGTCGGGCGACCGACGCGATCAGCTCCTCCGGCCGCTCCCGCGCGACGGCGATCGGGACGGGGACGCCGCTCTAAACAGCAGCCGCGCGCGACCCACGGAGGAAGTGCTCGACCGCGTCGGCCAGCAGCTCGTCGAGCTGCTCGGGCGTGACGATCCCGCTCGAGACCAGCGACGCGATCCCCTGGATCGTCGCGAACAGGACGAGCCCGATGCGCTCGGGGTCGCCGGGCTCGAGCACGCCCTCGGCCTGGCCCTGCAGGATCAGCTCGAACATCACCGAGAAGGCCCGGTCGGCGACCTCGTGGTGGGGCCACTCCTCCTTCTGGTGCTTGCCCGCGAACATCAGCTCGAGCAGAGCTGCGTCCTGCACGGCGAAGTGGACGTATGCCGTGGCGGCCGCGTGCAGGCGGGCCCGGAAGTCCTCGCCGGCGGCATCGAGCGCTGCGCGCAGCTCGGACCCAATGCGCTCGAACCCGGCCTGCGCGAGCGCGTCGAGCAGCGCCTGGCGATCGGCGAAATGGCGGCGCGGGGCGCCGTGGCTGACGCCGATCGCGCGCGCGAGCTCGCGCAAAGAGAGGTCCTGAACGCCCCGCTCGCGCAGGGTGAGCTCGGCCTGCTGCAACAGGGCCTCGCGGAGGTTGCCGTGGTGATAGGGGCGCTGGGGCATCACGGATGCAGGTTAGCGAGCGATGTTGACGTTGACATCTTTGTGGGCAACGTCTACATTGTTGTCCATGACTACTTTCTCCACCTCAGACATTCCCGACATGACCGGTCGCACCACGATCATCACCGGCGCCAACAGCGGCATCGGCCGGGCCGCAGCCCGCGCACTGGCCGGCGCCGGAGCCCGCGTCGTGCTCGCGGTCCGCGACGTCGATAAGGGCGCCGCCGCGGCCGCGGCGATCTCCGGCGAGACCGAGGTCCGCCGCCTCGACCTGGCGAGCCTTGCGTCGGTCCGCGAGTTCGCCGACGGCTGGGACGGCGACGTCGACCTGCTGATCAACAACGCCGGCGTCATGGTGCCACCGCTGACCCGCACGATCGACGGCTTCGAGCTCCAGTTCGGGACCAACCACCTCGGCCATTTCGCGCTGACGAACCTGCTGCTCGACAACATCACCGGGCGGGTGGTGACCGTCTCCTCGACCGGGCACCGCCTCGGCGAGATCGACTTCAACGACCTCAACTGGGAGCACCGGCCCTACAAGGCCTGGCGCGCCTATGGGCAGTCCAAGCTCGCCAACCTGCTGTTCACCGCTGAGCTACAGCGCCGGTTGGAGGCCGCCGCCTCGCCGGTGATCGCCACCGCGGCGCACCCCGGTTACGCGGCGACGAACCTGCAATTCCACAGCCAGCGGCGATCGCTGGACCTGATCAGCCGGATCGGCAACCGGTTTCTGGCCCAGGACGAGGACGGCGGCGCGCTGCCGACGCTGTATGCGGCGGTGGCCGACGTCCCCGGCGACAGCTTTGCCGGCCCCGGCGGGTTCATGCAGCAGCGTGGCGCTCCGAAGCTGGTCAACCGGTCCGATGCCGCTAAGGACGCCGTGGTGGCGCGTCATCTGTGGGACGTCTCAGAGGAGCTGACCGGAGTGCAGTTCCCACTGCCCATGGTCGCGGCCGCCGCGTAGGCGTCAGCCGACCCGCAGCCGGTCGGCGGTCCGGTCGCCCGCCGCCGACCACGCCCGGGCCGAGCCGAGCACCTCGATCCACACCTGCTGGCCGGCCTCGAGGTCGAGCTCGCCCGGGATCCGGGCCAGCAGCGTGGGGCCGCCGTCGCCGCCGGCGTGCAGCCGCAGTCGGGCGAGCGCGTCGTGGCCGTGGTACTGGACCTCGACGACGCCGGCCGCGACGCCCTCATCGGTCGCGTGAAGCAGCACCGCGAGCTGCTCGGGCCGCAGCAGCACGCGCGCGAGGCCATCGGCCGGCGCGTCCTCGCCGGCGGCACGGATCGGGATCGCCCCGAGCGCACAGTGCGCGACCCCGGCGGTGAGGTGCGCGGGGAGGATGTTGGCCTCGCCGATCGCCTCGGCGGTGCCCACGTCGGGCGGGTCGCGGTAGAGGTCGCGCGGCTCGGCCACCGCGCGCACGCGGCCGTCGGCCAGCAGCGCGACCGCACCGGCGAGCGCCAGCGCCTCGTCCTGGTCGTGGGTGACCAGCACCGCGGTCGTGCCCGTCTCGGCCAGGATCCTGGCCACATCGCGCCGCAGGTCGCCGCGCAATGAAGCGTCGAGCGCGCTGAACGGCTCGTCGAGCAGGACCACCCGCGGGCCGATCGCCAGCGCCCGCGCGAGCGCCACGCGCTGCTGCTGGCCGCCGGAGAGCTGATGGGGATAGCGGCGCCGGAGGTCTTGAAGGCCGGTCAGCTCGAGCAGGTGATCGGCGCTCGCGCGCTCGCGTCGCGAGAGCCCGAAGCCAATGTTGCCGGCGACCGTCAGGTGCGGGAACAGCGCGCCCTCCTGCGCGACATACCCGACGCCCCGGTGCTGGGCGGCGACCGACCTCCATCCGTCGTCGACCACCCGCCCGCCGATGCTGATCGAGCCGCCGTCGAGGCGCTCGAACCCGGCGATCAGCCGCAGCAGGGTCGTCTTCCCGCTGCCCGACGCGCCCAGCACGGCGGTGATCGATCCGTCCGCGACGGCGAGGTCGACGCCGCTGAGCACTTCGGTCTCGTCGAAGCGCTTGGACGCCCCGTGCAGCTCGATCGCGCTCATGGAGAGCCTGCCGAGTGGCGTTCGCGGTCAAACCACAAACCGAGCAGCGTGCCGGGCACGATCGCCAGTCCGACCATCACCAGCGCGTAGGGTGCCGCGGCGCCATACGAGGCATTCTCCTGGAACGCCCAGAACTGCGTGGACAGGGTCTGGACCCCGATCGGCGCGAGCACCAGCGTCGCGGTCAGCTCGGTTGCCGCGGTCAGGAACACCAGGCAGAAGCCGGCGAGCAGGCCCGGGGCGAGCAATGGCAGCGTCACGCGCGCGAACACCGCGATCGGGCCGCGCCCGAGCGAGCGCCCGACCTCGGGCAGCCGCGGCGGGATCTGGGCCACCGAGGCCCGGAGGCAGACCAGCGCCAGCGGGAAGTTGAGGATCGCGTAGGCGATCACCAGCAGCGTGCTGGTCTGGTAGAGCCCATACGCGTATCGGGTCGCAAAGAACACCAGGCTGAGCGCGATCACCACCCCGGGCAGTGCCTTGGTCACGTACGTGCTGCGCTCGAGCGCCGTGCGAGCCGCGCTGCGCCGCCGGAACGTCAGCATCGCCACCGGGATCGCCGCCACGACCGCGATCAGCGCGCCCCATGCGGCGTACATCACGGTCGAGCCCAGCGCCGCGCCGACCGTCGCGGTGGCGGGCAGCGTGGTCCGCTGGCTTGAGGCCATCCAGTAGACGACCGTCCCGATCGGCACCGCGACCCCGAGGCCGATCAGCCCGCCGAGCCCGAGGTATGCCGGAATCGTCATCCGGCCGAGCGCCAGCGGCCGGGGCGACCGGCGCGGCGCACTGGCGGCGATCGCGCGGCGCGGGACCAGCTGCTCGGCGAACAGCGCCAGCAGGCCGAGCGCGACCAGCGGGATCGACAGGGCACCGGCGGCCGCGGCGTTGAACTGGAACTCGCTGAAGATCTCGGTGGTGAACGTCTGGAAGCGCAGGATCTCGAACGCCCCGTACTCGGAGATCACGGTGAGCATCACCAGGATCGCCCCGCCCAGCACCGCCGGCGCGACCAGCGGCAGCGTCACGCGCGCGAACGTGGCCAGGCGGCCCACCCCCAGGCCGCGGGCGGTCTCCTCGAGCGTGGGGTCGGCGCGACGCAAGGCCGCCGCGACCGGCAGGTAGACGAGCGGATATGTGCCGAGTGTCATCACGATCGTCGCGCCGAGCATCGGCGCGATCCGCGGCGCGAAAGAGTGCCAGGCATAGCCGACGACGAAGTCGGGGATCGCCACCGGCAGCACCAGCAGGACTGTCCACAGCCGCCGCGCTCGCAGCGAGGTCCGCTCGGTCAGCCACGCGGCACCGGTGCCGATCACCGACGCCAGCGCGGATACCACTGCGCACAGCGCGACCGTGTGCTCGAGGAGCATCAGCGAGCGCTGGCGCAGCAGCGCGCGGTGGATCTCGGCCCACCCGGTGCTGCGCACGTCGAGCACCACCAGCACCAGCGGAGCCAGCAGCGCCGCCGCGATCAGCACGCTCGCGACCACCACCGGCCAGCCGCGGCCCGATCGGCGGCGGAGCCGACCTGGCCACGGTGCTGCGCACGAGCGGTGGTCACTGTACCGCGCCCCCGCGGCAAGCGTGTCATGTACCGCCCCATCAGCTAGATCAGCCCCGCCTGCTGCAGAAGGTCCTGGGCGTCGGTCCCGGTCCCGATCTGCGCGGGCGTGATCGGGTTGGGCTCGTACTTGTCAAACGGCGGCAACGCCGGATTCGGCGCCACGCCCTTGGCCAGCGGGTACTCGAAGCTGGTGCTGTCGGCCAGCATCCGCTGCCCCGCGGCGCTGGTCATGAACGCCAGGAACTTCTGGGCGGCCGCCTGGTTCTTGGAGGACTTGAGGATCCCCGCGCCGGAGATGTCCTCGACGTAGCCGGGGTCGCGCGGGGCGAATAGCGACAGCTTCGCGTGGAAGTTGCCCGCGCCCATCTCGTCGCGCAGCCGGTAGAAGTAGTAGTGGTTGATCAGGCCCATGTCGGCGTCGCCCTTGCTGACGTCGGAGACGAGCGTCTCGTTGTCGGCGGTGTGATCGTCGGAGCCGGCGTTGGACTTGATCGCCTTGAGCCAGTTCAGGGCCGCGGTCTTGCCCTTGGCACGCTCGATCGACGTGACGATCGGCCAGAAGTCGGTCTCGCCGGGTGCCAGCTCGAGCTTGCCCTTGTACTGCGGGTTAGCGAGATCCATCACCGACTTGGGCATCTGTGCGGCGGAGATCTTCTCGGGGTTGTAGATCATCACGCTGAAGCGGCCGGTCACGCCGAGCCAGCCCCCGTTGGTGGCGCTGTCTTTGGCAGGGACGTCGGCGAGCGTCGAGGCGTTGACCTTTGCCAGCAGCCCGCGATCGTCGAGCTGCTGGAGCCAGTTGGAGTTCTCGGTGTAGAAGACGTCCGCCGGTGAACGGCTGCCCTCCTGCTCGATCTGGGCGGTCAGCACCGACTCGTCGTCGCTCTTGACCCGGACCTTGATCCCGGTCTGGGCGGTGAACGCCTTGATCAGCGCGGCGGTCGTCTCCTCGTGCTGAGCGTTGTAGAGCGTGAGCGTCTGACTCGATCCCGAGGGATCACCGGACCCGCCCGCGCTCGAAGACGACGAGCTGCCCGAGCCGCCGCAGGCCGATATGGCCAGCGCGGCGGTGCAGGTCAGCGCCGTCGCGACTGGCGCCAGGCGCCACGAGCGCTGCTTGGGCAGGGGTGTCCTACGGATCACGTCTGGTCCTCCGATCGTCCGGATGCGGCTGTCAGAATTCGTTAGGGCGCCCTAACGTATTTGGGTACCCTAATACAGACGCCGCCCCGGCGTCGAACTTCCCGGCTTTCGGACGATTTCGCCGGTCGCGGGAGAGGCGGCTCAGCCGCCGGGCTCGCCGAGCTCGTCGTGCTCGGCGAGCACGACGTTCTCGTCACCGACCGAGGCGCCGAGCCGCTCAGCGACGGTGGTCAGCTCGCGGACGGCGTCACGGATGTCGTCGCGATCGGCCTTGTGTTCGACGGCGATCCGCAGCGCCGCAATCTCTCGCGCCAGGTACTCGGCGTCGGCGAGCGCGCGGGAGTTCATCTCGCGGTCGCGCTCGGTCTCGGCCTTGTCGCGGTCCGTCTGGCGGTTCTGGGCGAGCAGGATCAGCGGCGCCGCGTACGCGGCCTGAAGCGAGAACCCCAGGTTCAGGAGGATGAACGGGTAGGGGTCGAACCGGAGTGCGACCGCGGTCACGTTGACCGCGATCCAGATGATCACGACGACGGTCTGGATCGCCAGGTAGCGGCCGGTGCCGAGGTACCGCGCGATGCCCTCGGCGAAGCGGCCGAACGCGTCGGGGTCATACTGCGGCCCGCCGGGGGTGCCGCGCGGCTTGGACAGATCGTCGCGCCGTGCCATCTACCCATTGTCCTCTTCGTCGCTGCCCCGCCACCCGACGGGGAGCAGGCGGTCGATCACGTCGTCGACGGTCACCGCGCCCAGCAGCCGACCCTGCTGGTCGAGCACCGCGATCGCCATCACGTCGTAGGCCGCGAGCAGCTCGGCGACCTTACGGTCCGAGGCGGTCACGCTGATCGTCTGGGGCTCCTCGTCGAGGCAGCGGGCGAGCACCTTGGACGGCGCCTCACGCAGCAGCCGCTGGAAGTGGGCGACTCCGAGGAACCGGCCGGTGGGCGTCTCGGTCGGCGGCTGGCAGACGAACACCTGGGTGGCCAGCGGCACCGGGAGATCGTGGTCGCGCATCCGCGCCAGCGCCTCGGCGACGGTGGCCTGCGGGCCTAGCACCACCGGCTCGGGGGTCATCAGACCGCCGGCGGTGTCTGGGTCATAGGTCAGCAGCCGCCGCACCGGCTCGGCCTCCTCGGGGTCCATCGCCCCGAGCAGCTCGGCGCGACGCATCGCCGAGAACTCACCGAGCAGGTCGGCGGCGTCGTCGGCCTCCATCTCGTCCAGCGCCCGGGCGGCCTTGTCGAGGTCGAGGTCCTCGACGATTCGGACCTGCTCGTCCTCTGAAAGCTCCTCGAGCAGGTCGGCGAGGCGATCGTCCTCGAGCGCGGCGGCGAGCACACGGCGCCGCGACAGCGGCAGCTTGCGGATCGCATCCGCCATCTCGACCGGGTGCAGCTGGCCGATCGCCGCAGCCTGCCGGGACGCCGGCGGCTCGTCGGCGAACAGCTCGCGCGCCTCGCTCCAGTCGACGATCTCGGGCGGCCGGCGCCGCGGCGGCAGGCCACCGCCGCCGAGGGCGACCGTGGCCAGCTCCCAGCTGTAGGGCTCGGGCGCGGGCGTGATTCCGACGTCGGTTACCTTCCGCCCGCGCAGCTGGCGGCGCATCAGCTCGCCGACGGCCAGCAGCTCGCCCGGGCGCAGCTGGAACTGGCGGAGGTTGATCGCCCCCCGCCGCAGCCGCACCCCGTCGACCTCGATCTCGGCCACCCGTCCGGTTCCGATGAACACGCGGCGGCGCTGGACGGCGACTACGAAACCGTTCACGCGCGGCGGTGCGCCTCCGCCCGAGGGCGTCAGCACCGCGTCGACCATGTGGCCGATCTCGGCGCCGTCGGCGCCGACCAGCGGCAGCTGCACCAGGCGCGAGACATACACGAGACGATCCGCCATGCTGCAATTGTGCCCCGTTGCGGTCGCGGATTCAGGCCCGACAGGGGTGTTTCAGGCGCTGGTGTGTCCCAGCCGGGCGCGCCACTTGCGAAAACCGTCCGCGAGCTCGGGCTTCCCGGCGGAGTCGAGGCGCTCGATGTGGTCTTCCACGTAGTGGCGGTAGAGCCCCGGCAGCTCGGACTCGAGCAGGCGGCGGGCGTCGGATTCGTCGGTCCAGATCCGCTTGCGCCACCCCAGCCCCGCGGCCACCAGCGCGGTGCTCGGGACCCCGGGTTGCTCGAGGTAGTGGGCGACCGCGGCGTCGTTGGTGCCGACCTCCCCGGTGGCGGCGGTGTACAGGAACCGCACCGGGAACAGCACCAGCTTGGTCACCCGCCGCGGGCCCTCGGCGATCAGCGGCCCTGGATGGCGCATCTCCTCGATCGAGTCGTCGTCGGCTGAGCTCAGCGAGCCCAGCTGCACGTTCGCGGCGCCGTCATGTTCGCGCCCGATCCCTGCCAGGAAGTCCAGCGCGAACTCGGCACCGGTGACCAGCAGCTCGGCGCGGTCCGGGCGCGGCAGCGCGTGGCGCGCCTCCTCCCCGGACAACAAGCGGCCGTTGTCGAGCAGGTCGAGCCGGTCGAGCGGCGGAAACCGGCCGCCGTCGGCGCGGCCGCTGAGTGTCGCCGGGGTTCCCCAGAAGACCGACAGCCGCCGAATGGAGCTCTGAGCCCCGGGTACGCTGCGCCTCGGCGATCCGCTGGATCTCCTCGGGATCGCCCTCGGACACCGGATCGGCCAGGACCAGCCCGAGGTCGATGTCGCTGACCAGCGGGCTGAAGCCGCCGTGGGCCAGGCTGCCAAGCGCGTAGGTGGCGAGCAACCGCTCGCCGAGCGCGGCCTGGTAGGCCTCCGCCGCCTGGTTGAGCACCGCTTCGCCGTCCACGCCGGGCAAGCTACCCGCCGCGCCAGGTGTCGCGACACCTCGCGCTAACCCAATTCTCAGGGAATTCCCAGGAACGGGCCCGATAATCGGTCGCGATGGTCGAGGAGCAGGAGCAGCTCCGCGTGTTGGTCGTCGACGACGAGCCAAACATCGTCGACGTCGTGTCGATGGCGCTGCGCCACAACGGGTTCGACGTCGACGCCGAGGAGACCGGCGCCGGGGCCATCACGCGCGTCAGGGATTGGCGCCCGCACGTGCTCGTGCTCGACGTGATGCTCCCCGACATGGACGGGTTCGAGGTTGCCCGCAGGCTGACCAGCGAGCACTCGGGGATGCCGATCCTGTTCCTGAGCGCGCGCGACTCGGCGTCTGATCGGGTCCGCGGGCTGACCACCGGTGGCGACGACTACGTCACCAAGCCGTTCAGTCTCGAGGAGCTGGTCGCGCGGCTGCGCAACCTGCTGCGTCGTTCGGGGGCCCTGCACGAGCTGTCCGGCCGCCTCGTCTTCGCCGACCTCGAGCTCGACGAGGAGACCCGCGAGGTCACGCGCGGGGGCCGGCCGATCGAGCTGACCGCGACCGAATACCGCCTGCTCCGCTACCTGATGCTGAACCCGCGGCGGGTGCTCACGCGCGCGCAGCTGCTCGACCACGTGTGGAGCTATGACTTCTCGGGCGACGCCCGGGTGCTCGAGACGTACATGAGCTACCTGCGCAAGAAGGTCGACAGCGGCGAGGTGCCGTTGCTGCACACGGTCCGCGGCGTCGGCTACGCGCTGCGCCTGCCGAGGGACTGACGATGTCGCTGCGAACGAGGTTGCTGACCGGGGTGTTCCTGCTGGTGTCGGGCGCGCTGATTGTCGCGGCCGTGGCGATCTACGCCCGGCAGCGCTCGTTCCTCTATAACCGCCTCGACCAGCGGGTGATCGCCGCCGCGACGCCGATCTCCTATCAGCTCGGCGTCGATGCCCGCCGCCTGCGGCGACCCGCCGGCAAGGGATCGGACGAGGATGAGCGCCAGGCCAAGTCGCCGTTCGGCAAGGGCCTGGCCGGGTTCCTGCCGTCAGGCACCTTCGGCGCGCTGGTCGACTCCCGGGGCGGCATCCTGCGCGGCCCGGTTACCGTTTCCAATGGCGAGGCCAGGCTGTCGGCGCCGGCGTTCCCGAAGAAGTTCCGCCTGTCGCACGCCGACCAGAACCCGGAGGTGTTCACGGTCAACTCCGAACGGGGCAGGGGCGTCCGCTACCGGGTCGCGGCGCTTCCACTCGACTCCGGAGCCGGCACAGTGATCGCCGCGCTCCCACTCGAGGAGGTCGACGACACGCTGCACGACCTGGTGATCGTCGAGGCACTCGTCGTCGGCACGCTGATTGTCGCGCTGACCGCGCTGGGCTGGGTGGTCATCCGGATCGGGCTGCGGCCGCTCGGGCAGATGGAGCGGGTCGCGAGCGAGATCGCCGACGGCGACATGTCCCGGCGGGTGAGCCCGGCCACGTCGCGTACCGAGATCGGGCGGCTGGGCCTGTCGCTGAACAAGATGCTCGTGCAGATCGAGGAGGCGTTCGCCGACCGCGCCCACAGCGAGGAGCGTCGCAAGCGCTTCCTGGCCGATGCCTCACACGAGCTGCGTACGCCGCTGGCGTCGCTGCGCGGGTACGCGGAGCTGTTCCGGCTCGGACCCGCCCAGGATCCCGTGGCCCTGACCCGGGCGATGGCTCGGATCGAGGCGGAGGCCGCGCGCATGGGCACGCTGGTCGAGAACCTGCTGGTGCTGGCGCGTCTGGATGAGCTGCCCGAGGTCCCGAGGGTGTCCGTCGACCTCAACGAGCTCTGCGCCCACGCCGCCGCCGACGCGCGGGCCGTCGCCCCCGATCGCCGGATCACGGTGCGGGCGAGCGCCACGGTCAGCGCCACCGCCGATCCCGACGCGATCCGTCAGGTGCTGGCCAACCTCACCCGCAACGCGCTGATTCACACTCCCGAGGGCACTCCGATCGAGATCGGGCTGCGATGCACCGGCGGTCGGGCGGTGATCGAGGTGCGCGACCACGGCCCGGGCCTGCCCGAGGCCGCCGGCGATCGCGTGTTCGATCGCTTCTGGCACGACCGCACCGGCCGCAGCAGGGGCCGCGGCGGCGCCGGTCTCGGGCTGGCGATCGTGCGCGAGATCGTCAAAGCCCACCAGGGCACGGTCGCCGCCACTAACCACCCCGAAGGTGGCGCGGTGTTCACCGTGACGCTGCCGGCAGCTTTCTCAGCAGATTCTCAGCCTATTCCCGGGGTGGACTCAGCTAGGACTCGCATATTGAGCGGGTGACCGCTCTCCGCAACGCGCCCGATCTCGCAGCCGAGCTCGATCGGCTCACCGACTACGACCTCGTCGCCGCCCGCGCGATCGTCGCCCGCCACGGCCACGATTCGATATCGCCGTTCATCCTGCGGCCGGACAAGATGTTCCAGTTCGCCGCCGGCGCGGTGCTCGCCTATCGCGTGATCGGCCAGACCGCGATCGTGTCCGGCGACCCGGTCGGTCCCGACGCGGCGGTGCCCCGCCTGCTCGAGGGGTTCATCGAGTTCGCCCACGCGTGCGGTTGGCGCGTGGTCGTGTGGGCCGCGTCCGCACGCCACCTCGCCGGCTACCGCGATCTCGGCCTGCGGTCGGTCTGCGTGGGCGAGGAGGCCGTCGTCGACCCGGCTGCGTTCACGCTGGTCGGTCGCCCGGTGCGCAAGCTGCGCCAGTCGGTGCACCGCGTGGAGCGTCGCGGCTGGCAGATCGCGGCTTACGACGGGCGCGAGCTGGACGCGCGCCAGTGGTGGGAGATGGACGAAGTCGAGGCGGCCTGGCGCGCCGAGCGAAGCCGGGTGCTCGGGTTTGCGATGGGGATGGGCGAGTTCGGCTGGGCCGCCGAGGACGACGACCTGTACCTGCTTGCGCGCTCGCCCGAGGGCCGGCTCGGAGCCGTCATGCACTTCATCTCTCACTGCGGGAAGCTCTCTTTGGACACGATGCGGCGGGTCGGCGAGACCCCCAACGGCCTCAATGAGGCGCTCGTCTGCCGTGCGCTGGAGGTCGCCGGAGCGCGGCGGATCCCCGAGGTCAGCCTCAACTACGCCGGGCTCGCCCACCTGGTCCGGCAGCCGCCGTCCGGCGGCCCCGCCGGGCGCCTGGCCACCCGCGTCGCCCTGAAACTGTTGGCCAGGCGCTTCCAGATGCAGCGCCTGGTCACGTTCAACGACAAGTTCTCTCCGGAGTGGCGGCCGCGCTACCTCGTGTTCGAGTCGCGCCGCCGGCTGCCGGGCGCCGTGTGGCGGGTGCTGCAGGCGGAGGGCTACCTGGGGACCGGCCAGCCGGCGAACGGGCTCGCCTGGTGATCCTGCTCGTCAGACGCGCCCTCTCCGCAGTGGTCGCGCTGACGCTGATGGGCCTTGGACTCGCCGGTGCCTACAGCTACGGCCAGTCCTACGCGCAGCACCGTGGCTTCGACACGGTCGTCAAGATCCCGCGCGCCGGCACGGGCAAGCTGCTCAACGTCAACTTCTACTCCCCGGCGCTCCACCGCAGGGCCTACTACCTGACGTACCTGCCGCCCGGCTATGCGCCGGGCAGGCACTACCCGGTGCTGTACCTGCTGCACGGCTCGCCGGGACGGCCGCAGGTGTACATCAACATCGCCAACATCGACGTCCGGCTGGACAACCAGCTCAGCGAGAACAGCGTCCGGCCGATGATCATGGTGTTCCCCGACGGGCGGATCGGTGGCAGCACTTACTCGGACTCCGAGTGGGCCAACACCCCGTCCGGGGCGTACGACAGCTACGTGGTCGACGTCGTACACAACGTCGACCACCGCTTCTCGACCCTTCCCGACCGTCAGGACCGGGTGATCGGCGGGTTCTCGGCCGGCGCGTACGGGGCGATCAACGTCGCGCTTCATCACCTTCCGATGTTCGGCTCGGTCGAGGTGTGGTCGGGGTACTTCACCCAGACGCGCAGCGGCGTGTTCGCCCACGCCAGCCGCGCCGAGCTCGACGCCAACAGCCCGCTGGACTACATCGGCGCGCTGCGTCCCACGATCGCCGCCAACCCGCTCCGGGTCTACATGTTCGTGGGCCGCGACGACCAGTCGAGCGCCCAGATCGTGCCGATGGCGCGGGCGCTGCGCCGGGCCGGCGCCGGCGTCAGCTACGCGATCTACCCGGGCGGCCACGACTGGCAGGTCTGGTACCCGCGGCTGAACCAGATGCTGATGCTCGCCTCGCGCGACTTCACCGAGCCGTTGTCGCGCGTGCGACCCCGGGTCCACCGCACGGGCGCGCGCCCGGCGCGCCCACCCCGGCACGTCCGCCCCGCGACCCGGCCGACTCCCCTCGTGGCGCCGCTGGTGACCCCGCCGCCCGTGGCCCAGGCCCGGGCTCCCGTCCATCATCGCCACCATCCGCCTCTGGTCGCGGCGCTGGTGCTGGCGCTGCTGTCCTCGGCCGCGATCAACCTGGGCTTCCTGCTCCAGCACCGGGGCCTGGGCGAACGCGGCGACGACGACGTCCCGCTGCTGCGGGCGATGCTGCGCAGCCGCACGTGGCTGGCCGGACAGGCGATCGGCTGGACGGGGTTCGCCGCCCAGGTGGTGGCGGTCGCACTGGCGCCGCTGTCGGTCGTGCAGGCGTTCGCAGCGGGCGGGCTTGCGGTTTCGCTGCCGGTGGCGGCGCGGGCGTTCGGCTATCCGGTCACCCGTCGCCAGCTACTGGCGATCCTGCTGATCGGGGTCGGCCTGGCGTCGCTGCCGATCGGGCTGCACTCCCACAGCCACCTGCACGGTCGCACCCTGGTCCAGGCCTGGCTGATCGCGCTCCCGGTCGCGGCGATGCTCGGTCTGGCCGGTCGGCCGCCGGCGCGTGCGATCGCGGCCGGGATGTTCTACGGCGCCGCCGACGCGGCGATCAAGGCGGTCGCAATCGAGTGGCACGGTCACCCGGCCGCACTCCTGTCGGGGTGGACGCTGCTGGCCGCGGTGGCGACGTTCTGCGGATTCGTCTGCTTCCAGGCGGCGCTGCGCCGAGGCGCGGCGGTGAGCTCGATCTCGCTGATGAACGTGTTCGCGACGCTGGTCGCGCTCGTGCTCGGCGTCGTGGCGTTCGGCGAGTCACTGGGCGTCTCGCCGGCCTTGGCAGCCGTTCACCTGCTCGCGATCGCGCTCGTGCTCGCCTGCGTACCGGTGCTGGCCACCGGTCAGGAACAGATCGCCGACCGCACCGCCGCGACCGCGCCCGAACGGCGGCCGCCGATACCGGGTAGCGCCGGGGTTCGCGTCGCGCTGCGCCGGATCGCGATCGGGATCGGCGCGATCGCCGGTCTGCTGCTGTCGGTGCTTGTCGGCGCGGGTGTGCTGTACGGACTGAAGGGGCTGGGCTGGCTGGCAGCCGGACCGAGGATCAGCGACGCCCTGCCACTGCTCCAACTCGCGGGATTCGACGGTCAGCCGCTCGCGCGTGTGGCGATCGCCTTCGCGGCGGCCGGCGCGCTGTTCGGCGGCGTCCTGATCCACACGCCGCCGCTGCGCCGGGCGGCGGTCGCCGGCGTGGCCGGGCTGCTGGTGTTAATGCTGGCGTCGGATGTGTCGTTCGCGCTGACCCACAATCTCCGCCTCGGCCCGATCGTCTGGCACCGTGTGCCCACCCTCGGGTGCTGGCTGGAGGCCTGCGCGCTCGCGATCGGCGCCGCGATCCCGCGCCCGCTGGCGGCCCTGCGCCTGCCGTGGCCCAGCCGGGTGTCCCGGCGTCCGATCGCGATCCCTGGTAAACCGGCGTAAAGCTCACCAACGTAGGGCATACTTACGCCCGCTGTGAGTTGCTGGAAGGTGCCGGCGGGGGCACTCCGAGGTGCCCGAGCGGGGGCACTGGCCGTGCTATGGCTCGCGGTCGCGCTGGCGATCGCGCCCGCCCGTGCCTCCGCGGCCCCGCCGCGCGGCGGCCCGTTGCCCGGCAACTTCTTTGGGATCGCCGCCGGGGTCGATCTGTTCGATGGCCGGATCGACCTCGACGGCCAGCTGTCGCTGATGCGCGCCGCCGGCACCGAGAGCATTCGGTTCCCGATCTACTGGAGCGCCGCTCAGCCCTATCGGAGCTGGCGCGACGTCCCCGCTGCGATGCGGGGGCAGTTCGTGACCGCCGGCGGGCGACCCACCACGTTCACCGAGCTCGACCGGCAGATCCTGACGTTCGGCGGCCACGGGTTGCAGATGCTCCCCGTGATCCTGCAGGCGCCGCCGTGGGCGCGGGTCGATCCCGCGAAGCTGTGGTCGCCGCCGGCGCGGCCGCAGGCTTACGCCGCATTCGTCGGCGCGGTCGTGCGGCGCTACGGGACCCGCGGCACGTTCTGGGCGGCGCATCCGCAGCTCGCCCGGCTGGCGCCACGCTGGTGGCAGATCTGGAACGAGCCGGCGGGCGGGGACACGCCCGAGGGCGAGACGCTGTTCTGGGACGGCCCCAAGCCATATGAGCCGCGGTACCTGGCGATGGTGCGCCGGTCACGCCGAGCGGCTCGGCGCGCGGATCCTCGATCTCGGATCGTGCTCGCCGGCCTGTTCGGCGACAGCTGGGATGCGCTGTCGCGTCTGTATGCCTACGGGGCCGAGGGGTTGTTTGACGCGGTCGCGGTGCACCCCTACGCGAACACGCCCGCGCACGTGCTGGCGATCCTGCGCAGGGTCCACCTCGTGCTCGCGGCCCGGCACCAGCGGCGGCTCCCGCTGCTGGTCACCGAGACCGGCTGGACCTCCTCGAGGGGCCTGGCCGATCCCGGCAACGGTGCGATCCAGTCGACCGCGGCCGGGCAGGCGTCCAACCTCGCGGCCGAGTACTCGCTGCTCGTCGCCCACCGCCGAGCCCTGAACCTGGGGGCGATCTTCTGGTACACGTGGCTCGGCACCGAGCCGAGCTCTGACCCGTTCGAGTATGCGGGGCTGCTGGCGCTGACCCCTGACGGCCGGGTGGCACCAAAGCCGGCGCTACGCAGCTACGAGCGGACGCTGGCGCGGCTGGAGGGCTGAGCCTCGCCAGCGACCTGCGCGCACAGCCGCGCGAACGTCTCCAGCAGCGGCGGGCAGTGGCGCTCGTTCCACGCCAGCACCAGCTCCGACGGGCTGATGTCGGTGACCGGGAGCATCGTCACGTCGCCGCGGTCGAAGATCGGGGCATTGCCGCCGGCCAATAGGCAGATGCCGATTCCGCTCGCCACCGCCTCATAGGTCTCCTCGGTGTCGTTGATCTCGGCCGCGATCCGGGGCGGGTGCCCATCGCGGTCCTCGATCGCCAGCCAGTAGTCGCGCAGCGGGCCGGCGCTCTCGGGCAGCGCCAGGAACGGCTCGTCGAGCAGATCGGCGATCGAGAGCTCGTCGTGGGCGGCCAGCGGGTGGTCGTTGGGCAGCGCCACCAGCCGCGGCTCGCGCGCGATCGTCACCCATCGGTACGGCGGCGCCGGCAGCGGCAGCCACACGAACGCCGCATCGGTGCTGCGGTCGGCGAGCCCGGCCGTCCGGTCGCTCCAGGCGATCTGGTGCAGCTCGAGCTCGACGTCGGGGCAGCTGGAGACCATCATCGCCCTGACCTTCGGGAGCAGTCCGCGTCCGGGGCTGGTGTGCATGCCGATCGCCAGCGTGCAGTCGGCGGCCTTGGACAGCGACCGCTTCGCCCGCTCCCAGCTGGCGACCATCTCCTCGGCGTAGGGCACCAGTTCGGCGCCCGCGCGGGTCAGGCGCACGCTGCCGGGGCCTCGATCGAACAGCGACACTCGCAGCTGGCGCTCGAGCGCCCGGATCTGTTTTGACAGCGCCGGCTGGCTGATGTACAGAGTCTCCGCCGCGCGCGTGAAGCTGAGCTCGTGCGCGACCGCGAGGAAGTAGCGCAGGTCGCGGACATGGACGTCCATAGCCATCGGTTATACCAACGGGTCTTGGACGCAGCGGCGCTCCGGGTGCAAGATCAGGCGCGATGAAAGCTCTGATCCACGATCGAACCGCTCCCCACGGCCTCCGCCTCGGCGACGCCCCCGAGCCGCAGCCGGGATCCTCCCAGGCGCTCATCCGGGTGTCGGCGATCTCGCTGAACTTCGGCGAGGTCGCGTTCCTCGCCGATCACGCCCAGCTCGGCGAGGTGTCGGGCTGGGATGCCGCCGGAACCGTGGTCGCCGCGGCCGCGGGCGGCTCTGGGCCCCCGGCCGGTGCGCGGGTGGTCACGTTCGGCTGGTCGGGCGCGTGGGCGCAGCTGCGCGCAGTCGACGCCGGCGAAGCGGCGTTACTGCCCGACGAGGTTGGCTTCGAGGAGGCGGCGGCGCTGCCGGTGGCCGCGGTCACGGCGCTGCGGGCGATCCGCGGGCTCGGGTCCGTGCTGGGACGGACCGTGCTGATCAGCGGCGCATCGGGCGGCGTCGGTCGCTTCGCGGTCCAGCTCGCCTCGCGCGCGGGCGCGCGCGTCATCGCCACGGTCGGCAGCCCGGCGCGCGCCGAGGGCCTGGCCGAGCTCGGCGCCGACCAGGTGGCGGTCGGGCTCGACGGAGTGCAGGGCCCGGTCGACTTCGCGATCGACAACGTCGGGGGACCGCTGCTGGGCGAGATCCTCAGGCTGCTGGCCCCCGGGGGGCACGCGATGAGCGTCGGCATGGCCTCGCTGCAGCCGACCACCATCGATTTCGAGCAATTGCGCAACGTGGCGGGCGGCGCGCGCGTCGAGGCGTTCTCGGTCGGCCCGAACTTCGGACCCGACCTCGCCTACCTGGTGTCGCTCCTGCGCGACGGCGAGCTCGATCCCCAGATCGGCTGGCGCGGCCCCTGGGATCGCGTCGACGAGGCCATCGAGGCGCTACGGTCGCGGCGCGTCGCGGGCAAGGCGGTCCTGGAGGTGCAGGGATGACCCTCGCCGGGCAGCGGGTCGTGGTGGTCGGCGGGACCAGCGGCATGGGCGCCGCCACCGCGCGGGCCGCGGCGCGGCAGGGCGCCCACGTGCTGGCCGCGGGACGCCGGCCGGTATCGGAACGGGACGCGAGCGGCGGCGTCGAGCACGCCGAGGTGGATGTGACCGACGAGCGCTCGGTGCAGGCGCTGTTCGAGCCCCTACAAGCCGTTCATCATCTGTTCGTGTCGGCATCGCCCGGCTCTTCGGGCCGATTGCTCGAACAGGATCTCGCCGCCGCCCGGACGTTCGTCGACGGCAAGCTGCTTGGCAGCTGGAGCTGCGCTCGCTACGCAGCGCCGCTGATCCCTGCCGGCGGATCGATCACATTCGTGACCGGCGCCGCCGCGGTGCAGCCGTCGGGGAGCGCGGCGATGGTGACGGCCGCGTTCGCCGCGGTCGAGGGCCTGTCGCGAGCGCTGGCGCTGGAGCTGGGACCGGTGCGCGTGAACACGATTCGCCCCGGCTACACCGACAGCGAGATGTGGTCGGGCCTGTCGCCTGTGCAGCGCGACGACCTGCGTTCGCGCGTGGCAGGGTCGATGCCCGTCGGGCGGATCGGCACGCCCGAGGACATCGCGGAGGCGGCGATCTTCCTGATGAACAGCCGCCAGACGACCGGCACGGTGCTCGAGGTCAGCGGCGGCGAGACGCTCGTGGACAGGTTGGACTGATGATTCTCGTGAGCGGAGCAACGGGCAACGTCGGGTCCGAAGTCGTGACCGCGCTGGCCACCCGAGGCGCCTCGGTTCGAGCGCTGGTTCGCAATGGGCCCGCACAGCGGCTGCCCGAAGGCGTCCAGTCGGTCAAGGGCGACCTCGAGCACCCCGAGTCGCTGACCCCGGCTCTGGACGGAGTACGCGCGGCGTTCCTGCTGGGCGGGTTCGGCGACATGCCCGGACTGCTCAGGCGGATCGCGGACGCCGGAGTCGAGCACGTGGTGCTGCTGACCTCGCGGTGCGTGGTCGGGGGACGCCCCGACAACGCGATCACCCGCATGTGGATGGATTCCGAGGCGGCGGTGCGCGAGTCCGCCGTGGACTGGACGTTCCTGCACCCGAGCGGCTACCAGTCAAACGCGCTTCGATGGCTGCCGCAGCTGCGCCGCGGCGACGTGATCCGGGCCCCGTGGCCCGACGTCCCGGTCGCGGTGATCGATCCGGCCGACATCGCCGCGGTCGCGGCCACGGTGCTCGCCGACGGCGGCCACGAGCGGACAGCGGTGGAGCTGTCCGGGCCCGAGCCGCTGATGCCGGGCGAGCAGATCGCGATCCTCGCCGACGCGCTCGGTCGCCCGCTGCGCTACGAGCCGCAGAGCGACGAGCAGGCGCGTGCGGAGATGGCGCCCGACACGCCCGCGCCCTACATCGACGCGTTCTTCCGCTTCTACTCCGATGGTGAGTTCGACGACTCGAGGGTCGTCGACACGGTCGCGCGCGTCACCGGCCGGCCCGCGCGCCGCTTCGAGCAGTGGGCGCGAGCCCACGCCGGCGCGTTCGCTTAAACGGCTGCGCCGCCCCGGCGCGAAGCCGGGGCGGCGCTCGCAGTCCCCACCAGGGGCTATCCGCCGCGGTCAGCCGCTGCTCTTATACGCGGCGGTCACGAGTGCGATCACGTATCCCCCGAACGCGATCGCAAGTGCCTTGATCGTCTGAGGAGTCTGATTCGGGTTGAGCACGTAGGTCACGGCCACCGCTGACGCGACGATCGCGTAGGCCCAGATCCCGAACGTCTTGGGCCAGCTGGCGGACTGCGGGTTGCTCGCGTCCAGCGACAGCGCCTGCCACACCCGCGCCAGGGCCAGCTGCCTGCCGGACGCTCGGTTGAGCTCCTTGTCCAGGGCGGCGTTGGTCGTGCTCTGGTCCGACGTGGTCCCCACCTCCAGCGCGAACGCGGAGCCGAGCACGCCCGCCAGCGCGGCCGCGGTCGAGACCATCACCGCGTCCAGACGCGGCGGGGTGGACTTAGCCGAGAAGATCTCGACGATGAAGTAGGCGTATAGACCACCGAATGTGAGGATCGCGCCGTACAGCACCAGGCCCTTGAGCACCGACAGGCCGGCGATCTTGGGAGCGACGGCAGTGCTGGCGCGAGCCGAGGTGACGGTCAGGTCGGTCATGTCCAGCAGAGGAAGTTGCGGGCCGTCTGATGCATGCGCCCGGCCAAGGTAAGCGCTGCCGGGCCCCCGTCAACGCGACATTGCTCACAGGGGGTCGGTGGTTAGCGGTCAGTGACCGGTTGTTGACCTCCGCCCCGGATCGTTGCTCCGCGAAAGGAAGCTTGACGCTGCTGGCCGCGTAATTGGAGTAGAGGATGATCGACCGACTGACAGTCACCAACAGGGGAGTGGGGGTTTCAGATGATCTTCGTCAAGACTGAGTCGTCGCGGGCTCGTGCCCGCGCTCGGGGCAACGGCATGGCGAGGCCCTGCGGCCATGTTCGCCATGTCGGCATCTGCGCCGCGTGCCAGAGGGCACAGCTGGCGAGGTGGAGCGCGCAGGTGGCCGACGCGCTGGAGGCGCGCGGTCGCCACGACGCACGAGTGCGGCTGGTCGGCTGACGCCACGCCCCTTGGTGACGGGCAGGACGCCTGTTACCTTGTGGGCGTGGCGGCCGGCATGGCGTTGGGGATTCTCGGGCCGCTGGAAGTTCGGCTCGAGGGCGGCGAACCTGTCGCGTTGGGCGGACATCGGCAACGGGCGCTGCTGGCGATCCTGATCCTGCACGCCAACGAGGTCGTCTCCACCGATCGCCTGATTGACCTGATGTGGGGTGAGCACCCGCCCGCGACCGCCGTGCACACGGTCAGGGTGTTCGTATCACGGCTACGCCGGGCGCTCGGCACCGCGGGCAGCCGCTTGGTCACCAGGCCGCCGGGATACGTGATCGAGGTCGGCGTCGACGAGGTCGATGCGGATCGTTCCGAGCGGCTGTTCGCGAGCGCGCGGGCGGCGCTGGCCGACGGCAGCCCGCGCGAGGCCAAGGCGCTGTTGCGCGAGGCGGAGAAGCTGTGGCGCGGTCCGCCGCTGGCCGACTTCACCTACGAGCCGTTCGCGCAGGCGACGATCGCGCGCCTGGAGGAGGTTCGGATCGGCGCCCGCGAGGAGCTGATCGAGGCCGAGCTGGCGCTCGCCCGCCACGCCGACGCGGTCGCCGAGCTCGAGGCGCTGGTGCGCGAGCATCCCTTCCGGGAGCGGCCTCGCGGCCAGCTGATGCTGGCCCTGTACCGGTCGGGCCGCCAGGCCGACGCCCTCGACGCGTTCCAGCAGGCGCGGCGCACGCTGGTCGAGGAGCTCGCCGTCGAGCCCGGCGAAGCGCTGCGCGACCTCGAGCAGGCGATCCTGCGCCAGGACCCGTCGCTGGCGGCGCCGTCGCAGCCCGCCCGGGAGCCGGCGCCCGCCGCAGGCCAGTCGCCGGACGGCGCGTCCGACTCGGCCCCGGTCTCGACCGACGGCGCCAGCGCGGCGACGTTCGCGACCACGATCCGGAAGATCGCGACCGTACTCGTGGTCAGGCTCGCCGCCGCGGGCGACACCGATCCCGAGCGGGCCCGCTCGCTGATCGCGGCCGCTCGCGCCGACGTCGAGCGCGTGGTGGCCCAGCACGGGGGCATGTTCGTCCTGGGCCTCGGGGGCGAGGTGGTCGGGATCTTCGGAGTTCCGGTGACCAAGGAGGACGATGCGCTGCGGGCGGTCCGCGCTGCGTACGAGCTGCGCGAGCAGGTGGCGTCGATCGAGTCCGGTCAGCTGACCGCGCGGATCGGACTGGACACGGGGGAGGTCGTGGCCGATGCGCCCGACGACGTTTTCGGCGAGCCGCTGGGCGAGGCGGTGGCGTTCGCGCTGGTCGCACCCAACGGCGAGGTGCTGCTGTCCGACGCGACGCGGCGGCTGGCCTCGGAGGCGATCCGCATCGAGCCCGCGCTGGACGGCGCTGCGTGGCGGCTGATCGACCTGATCGACGAGGCTCCGGGGATCCGGCGCTCGGCCACCCCGATGGTCAGCCGCGAGCGGGAGCTGGAGGCGGCCCAGGCGGCATTTGCACTGGCGGTCGCGTCCGGCGAGGCGCGCGTGCTGACGGTCATCGGCGATGCCGGGATCGGGAAGTCGCGGTTGGCCGCAGAGCTCGTCCACCGGCTCGGCGACGCGGCGACGGTGCTCTCCGGTCACTGTCTGTCCTACGGCGAGGGAGCCGCGTTCTGGCCGATCCGCGAAGCGCTGGCGGAGTCGGCCGGGGGCGACACGAGCGATGCGGTCCGCGGGCTGCTCGGCGATGCCGACGACGCCGAGCTCGTCGCCGGTGTTGTCTCGGCGACGCTGGGCCTGGCGCCCGGCGAGACCGGGGGCGAGCAGGTGCCCTGGGCGTTCCGCCGGCTGCTGGAGGAGCTGGCGCGGCGGCGTCCGCTGGTGCTCGTGATCGAGGACGCGCATTGGGCCGAGACGCCACTGCTCGATCTCGTCGACTACCTGATCGACTGGCTCGCGGCGCCCGTACTGATCATGTGTCTGGGCCGTCCCGAGCTGCTCGAATTGCGCCCCGCCTGGGGCGGCGGACACGTTCGTGTCAGTTCTCTGGTGCTGACGCCACTCGACGATGAGGCCTCGTCGCTGCTGCTCGCGCACCAGCTCGGCGACCGGTCGCTGAGCGTCGCCGAGCGAGCCCGGATCCTCCAGGCGGCGGAGGGGAACCCGCTGTTCGTAGAGCAGCTGCTGGCGATGGCCGCGGAGAACCCCTCGTGGGATCACGAGCGCGACATCCCCGCGACGGTTCAGAGCCTGCTGGCGGCGAGGCTCGATCGCCTCGGGCCGGGCGAGCGGGCATTCATCGAGCGGGCGGCGGTGATCGGGCGGGAGTTCTGGCCCGGAGCGGTGGACGAGCTGCTGCCGGACGCGGCGCGTCCCTCGGCCTCCCAGCACCTGCGCACGCTGGTGCGCCGGGGCCTGATCCAGCCGGATCGGAGCTCGCTGGCCGGCGAGGACCAGCTGCGCTTCCACCACATCCTGATCCGCGACGTCGCCTATCGGAGCACGCCCAAGGCGTTGCGCAGCGAGCTGCACGAGCAGTTCGCCGGATGGGTAGCGCTGCGCGGTGAGGGGTACGACGAGTTCCTTGGCTTCCACCTCGAGCAGGCCGTGCAGTACCGGCGCGAGCTCGGGCAGCCGGACGATCACAGCCGACCGCTGGCGGCGCGGGCCGGGGCGCACCTGGCGATCGCCGGGCGCCGTGCCCTGTCACGAGGCGACCCCAACGCAGGCGCGAGGCTGCTGGCCCGAGCCGCCGAGCAGTTCGAGTTCAGCCGTGACCGGCGCCCGGACGTGCTGCTCGAGCTCGGCAGCGCGCTCAGCGAGAGCGGCGACTTCAGGGGCGCCGACCAGGTGCTGCGGACATCGCTCGAGCAGGCACGGGCTGCCAAGGCGGAGTCCACCAGCGCCCGCGTGCTGATCGAGCTCTCCTACCAGCGCGCCCTGGTCGACCCCACGGAGGGAGTCGATCAGATGCTCGACGTGGCCCAGAGCGCGATCGAGGTGTTCGAGCGCAAGGGCGACGACGGCGGCCTGGCGCGCGCGTGGATGCACGTTGCCGAGGTGCACTGGACCCGCTCGCAGTGCGCCGAGATGGAGAAGGTGCTCGAGCGGGCGCTGACCCACGCCGAGCGCGCAGGCGAGCGCCGTCAGCGCTCGCGGATCCTCGGGGACCTGGCGCGGGCGACCGTGATCGGGCCGCGATCGGTCGGCGACGGGATCGACCGCTGCAACCGGATCCTGGAGCGCGCCGGGGACGACGTGCCGCTGCGCGCGGTCGCCGAGACGATGCTGGCCGTGCTCGAGGCGATGGCCGGCCGGTTCGACGACGCCCGCGACCGGTGGGAGTCGAGCATGCGCCGGCTCGAGGACGTCGGGCTCAGCGTGACGGTCGCGATCCTGCAGATGTACCGGGTGTTCGTGGAGCTGCTGGCCGGAACTCCGGAGCGCGCGGCGCCATCGGTCGCCGAGGCCTACACGGTGCTCGAGCGGACCGGCGAGCGGCGCCGGCTCGCAACCACCGCGGCTCTGCTCGGGCGCCTGCTGTACACGCAGGGCAGCTTCGAGGAGTCAGACCGCTACACCCGGATCGCCGAGGAGGGAGCGTCGCGCGACGACGTCGTCACCCAGGTGCTGTGGCGGGGCACGCGCGCCAAGCTGCTCGCGCGCGACGGCGAGCACACCGCCGAGAAGCTGGTCTCGAGCGCGGTCTCGATGGCGGCCGGGACCGACTTCCTGATGCTCCACGGCGACGTCCTGTGCGACCGCGCCGTGGTGCTGTCCGCCGCCGGTGCGGTCGCGCCGGCCGCGGCCGATCTAGAGCAGGCGATCGCGCTCTACGAGCGCAAGGGCAACGTCGTCTCCGAGAAGGCGGCCCGGCGCTCGCTGGCGGCCGTCAGTGCGCCGGCGACCAAGGGCTGAAGCTCAGCTCCAGCGGCGTTGCGCCGGGTCCTCGCGGACCGCAGCCGGTGATCGCGATCACGCCCTCCTGCACGCCGTCGAGTCCCAGACGGGCCTCGATGTCACGCGCGTTGATCGCGATCGTCACGTATGCGCCGAGGCCGAGGTCGTCGCTGACCAGGTACAGCGTCTGCGACAGGTGGGCGGCGTCCATCAGGATCCCCGCGTAGGCCTTCTGGTGGCGCCGGTACTTCCAGTGGTTGCGGTAGAAGCGGGCGCTCAGCACGAACGACACGGCCGCAGCGCCGAAGTAGCTCTGACCGCACATGGACGTGGTGGCGAGCTCGCGCGCCTCGTCGGAATCGAGCTCGGACAGCGGCTCCAGCGAGTGCTCGCCGACGTTGTAGTGGTAGATCCCCGGCTGCACTCCGTCGACGTTGCTGATGATCGGGTAGGCCTCGATCGGATGGAGCCCGCCGCCCGACGGGCTCGTGCGCTTGATGCAGTCGACGCCGGCGGCGGTGTGGGCGTAGCCGTGGCACCCGAACACGTAAAGCAGCACCGTGTCCAGCTGCTCGAGCGTCATCGGCGTGCCGGGCTCGAACACCCGGGTGGTCCGCCGCGCGGTCAGCGTCCGGTACAACGCGCCGTCGCGCTTGCTGCCCGGCAGCTTCAGCGAGACCCCGGGGCGGGCCGGCGCGAACGGCGGCGGCGCCGGGCCGTGCTCGGAGCCGAACGCCGCTGCCGCCGCGACCGAGCGGGTGGCCAGCTCGGACTCGTCCTCGCCGGCGTCGCGGATGTCCAGCGCGGTCCACTGCGTCATGTAGTGGTAGAGCGCCGCGTACAGATTCCACTCGTTGGCCGACAGCGCGTCGTCGCGCTCGCGCCAGCGCGACAGCTCGGGATCGTCGTCGTCGCTGATCAGGAGGGCCTTGCCGGTGAGGCGGTCGATCGTCGCGGAGTCGCGGCCGCCTGGAGCGCTCCAGGCGTCGGCCGGGATCGAGCGCAAGCACATTGAGTTCGCCGGCGTCGAGCACGTGGCGCTCGCCGGTCAGGGCCGCCAGTGCGATCACCCTCGCCGACCGGGCGGGCTCGGGCACCTGCGCGCGCAGCAGCGCCGCCACGTCCAGCGGGGTAATCGTCCTCCAGGTAGAAGAACGCGTACGGCGTCCGCCGGACCCTGCCGACCGAATTTATGACTTCCGACACTAACGGTTGGTCCCGAACGTGCCGAGCGTCCCGAGCGTGCCGAGCGTCCCGAGCGTCGACAGCCAGCTGGCCGCGTCGGGGGAGCCGTAGGGCGAGACCAGGCGCTGCGCGTCGCGGCGCAGCGCATCGAGCACGCGCTGGTACTCGGCCTTGGACCGGAGCTTCTCGGGTACCTTGAGCTTGGCGTCGACCGGGATGTGGTATTCGGCGAACTTCGACCCCGGATCCTTCTTGAACTGCCGGCGGAACGCGTCGTCGGTGGCCAGCTTCTCGATCAGGTCGATGATGTCGTCGAGCTTCGGCTTGGGTGGCGCGGCGCCGGCGAGCGTCTCGAGGATCAGGTCGACCTCGCGGCGCACTGATTCGCCGTACGCCGTGGTCTCATCGCCCGGAGTGCAGTACGGGGAGCTGCCGCCGCGGCGGGCGCCGGGCCGGTCGCTGACGCCCGGGCGCGAGGCGGTCGGGCGTGAGTCGACGAGCGCCCGCGAGAACGTCGGCGCGACGGGCTCGACCGTCAGCGCCTTGATCTCGAGCGCGCTGAGCTTCACCGGCTTGGGGGTCCCGGACGTGGCGGGCGGGGCGAACGCCTGAAAGACGCGGTTCTCGGGCGGTCGCGTGTACCAGCTGATGTATCCGCCCTCCAGCAGCTGGCGCGGCATCGTGACGGCGCCGGTGAAGCTGTAGCGCCCGCCCGGGACCTCGGCCAGGTCGTAGTAATCCGGTGTGACGAAGTCCGAGACCTCGACGCCGTTGATCTCGTAGGTGACGTGCTGGCAGGGGTCTGAGACCTCCAGCAGGTAGTCGACCTCGCCCTGCCGGGCATGTAGCGACGGGCCCGCGACCGTGCGCTTACCCCACGGGTCGCACAGCAGCTCGACCAGCTCGTGGCTGGCGCGCACCCACCAGTCGTCGCCGTACTGGATCAGCGCCAGCGGCTGACCGGTCGAGCCGAGGTGAAACCCGTGCTCGGCGGCCGGGATGTTCTTCACGATCACGACCGCGGTGCTGCTGGGAGGAACGTCGTCGAGCGATCGAAACGGCGACACCGATCCCGACACCCCCCACAGGGGGTTGAGATCGCGCGCGACCTGCGTCTGCAGGGCCGCCGCGACGTGCAGCAGCTCCCGTGTGTCGACGAGATCGCTCGAGTAGGGGACCAGCGCGACAGGCGTATGCAGCATCCGGACTTCCCTCCGGTCGTTTACCGGGACGTCTTACGCCCCCCAATCTCGGCCCGCACGCTACGAGGTGTCCGCCGGAGCCGCCAGTTCCCCGCTCCAACTGCACGCTACATCCAGTACTCCGGACAAGTCAAGACGGACTCGGACGCTCTACGCTCAAGCGCGGTCGTCACGTCGAATTCACCAGGTCGGAAGGGAAATTCTAAAGATGACAGTGCAGACCGAGCGCACTACCGCTGCCGCCGAATCCGACACCGCCGGGCACGGGCCGCTGTGGGAGACCGCCCAGACGGCTACCGATTATTGGAACGATTCATGTTCGATCGAAGAGCTCACCTATGCGATCGAGCGCGGCGCCGTCGGCGCGACCAGCAACCCGACGATCGTCGGCCAGGTGCTCAGGCAGGAGATGCCCCTGTGGCGCGACCGGATCGGCGCGATCATCGCCGAGAACCCGACCTGGACCGAGGACGACGTGGCCTGGCGGCTGATCGAGGAGATGGCGGTCCGCGCCTCGAAGTTGCTGCTGGGAGTGTTCGAGCGCGAGGGCGGGCGTAAGGGACTGCTGTCGATCCAGACCAACCCGAAGTTCTACCGCGATGCCGCGCGCATCACCGAGCAGCTGATGCACTTGCACTCGCTGGCCGCGAACATGCAGGTCAAGGTCCCCGCGACTCATGCCGGGATCGAGGCGATCGAGGACGCCACGGCCGCGGGCGTCAGCATCAACGCGACCGTCTGCTTCACCGTCCCGCAGTCGATCGCGGTGGCCGAGGCCGTCGAGCGCGGGTTGCGCCGACGCGAGCAGGGCGGCGAGGACACCTCGAGGATGTCGCCGGTGTGCACGATCATGGTTGGCCGGCTGGACGACTGGATGCAGGCCCTGGCCAACCGCGACGGGATCGTGATCGACCCGGGCGCACTGCACTGGGCCGGCGTCGCGTGCTTCAAGCACGCCTATGCGATCTATAACGAGCGGGGCTACCGCGCGCGGCTGCTGTCAGCCGCCTACCGGCACCACCTGCACTGGTCAGAGCTGATCGGCGGCGACATCGTGATGACGATCCCGTACGCCTGGCAGCGCCAGTTCAACTCCTCCGACATCGAGGTGGTGCCGCGGATCGACAACCCGATCCCCGACGGCGTCGTCGACCAGCTCTACGACCACTTCCCAGACTTCCGCCGCGCCTACGACGCAGACGGGATGAGCACCGAGGAGTTCGACACCTACGGCGCAACGGTGAGGACGCTGCGGGGATTCATCGCCTCCTATCAGGACCTGGTCGCAGTGATCCGGGATTTCATGCTCCCGAACCCCGACATCAAGTAGCCGGCGACCGGGTGGGCGATCAGAGCGCGAGGCGCAACGGCGCCTCGATCAGCGCCTTGACGTCGGCCAGGAACCGGGACGCGTCGGCGCCGTACAGGATCCGGTGGTCGCTCGACAGCGTGAGCGTGGCCAGCGAGCGGTCGACGATCTCGCCCTCGACGCGCACCAGCGTCTGGCGCGCGGCCCCGACGCCCAGGATCGACACCTGGGGCGGGTTGATCACCGGCCGGATCGCGGTCATCCCGTACATCCCGAGGTTCGAGACCGTGAACGTCGCGCCGGAGAGCTCGGCCGGCGTGATCCTCCCCGATCGCACCCGCTCGGCCAGCTCGCGGGTCTCGCGCGCGATCGCCCCCAGCGACTTGGTGTCGGCGTCGTACACGGTGGGGACGATCAACGCGTCGTCGGCGGCGACCGCAAAGCCGACGTTGACGTGCGAGTGCAGCACGAAGTTCCCGTCGGTGTAGGACGCGTTGACGCGCGGGTGGCGGCGCAAGGCGAGCGCGCAGGCCTTGATCAGCAGGTCGTTGATCGACGGGACCGGGTCGTCGCCGGCGACGTCCTTCAGTCCGGAGCGCAACGCCAGCGCTTCGTCCATCGCGGCCTCGGTCTGCACCTCGAACGACGGGATCGTGGCGTGCGCGGTCGCCATCCGCTGCGCGATCACCTGCTGGATGCGGGTGGGGGTCTGGACCTGGGAGTCGCCATCGGTCGAGTCGATCTGCGGGGCGAGCGGAGTCGGTTTGGGGTCAGCGGCGGCGGGGCCCGTCGGCGGCGCTTGCACTCCCGCGGCGGCGAGCACGTCGGCGCGCGTGATCCGGCCCCGTGGCCCGGTTCCCGTCAGGCTCTCCAGGTCTACCCGGTGCTGGGACGCGACGCGCCTGGCCAGCGGCGTGGCCTGCGAGCCGGTGGCGACCGTCACGGACGGGACGGTCGGCGGGGTCTCCAGCTCGGGCGCGGCCGCCGGCTCGCGCCCGTTGTGCTCGCGCCCGTTGTGCTCGCGCCCGCTCTGCTCGCGCCCGTTTCCTCGGTTTCGCTCGGTCGCTCCGCCGCCGCGCCGACGCGGGCGATCACCGCGCCAACCGGGTGGCTGCTGCCCTCGCCGGCGACGATCTCGACGGTTCCCTCGTGATCGGAGGCGTAGGTCATCGTGGCCTTGTCGGTCTCGATCTCGACGAGATCCTCGCCGGCGGCGACGACGTCGCCGTCTGACTTGAGCCACTTCAGGATCGTGCCCTCCTCCATCGAGTCCGACAGCCTCGGCATCGTGATGTCGGTCACTGGAACTCCTCGAGCAGGTCGATGGCCGCGCCGGCGATCGTGTCGGCGTCGATTCCGAAGTAGCGGTACAGGTCGTCGACGTCGCCCGACTGCCCGAAGTCGCTGACCCCCAGGCACGCGATCGGCGCGCCGCGGATCGCCGCCAGGAAGCTCAGCGTGTGCGGGTGGCCGTCGAGCACGCTGACGATCGGGGTGACCCGGTCGGCCGGGAACAACTCGTCGAGGATCGCGTCGTCGCTGCCGTCACCGCCGCTCAGCCCGCGCCGCGCCTGGAGCGCCCGGAACACCAGGTCGGCCGACGTCAGGCACACGACGTCACAACCGATCCCCGCCTCCTCGAGCTCGTCGGCGGCGGCGATCGCCTCCGGCACGACTGCGCCGACCGCGGCGATCGTGACGCGGGGCGCCTGCGCGGTGCGCAGCCGGTAGCCGCCGGCCAGCGCCTGGCCCCGGCGGCGGTCGCGCTGCGCCGGATCGGCCGGCGTCTGGGCGAGCGTCTGGTCGATCGGCCGCGTGCTCAGCCGGAAATACGACGAGGTCCCGTCGGGCCGGCCCAGCCGCGACAGCGCGAACAGCAGCGCCCATTCCAGGTCCTGTCCGAACGCTGGCTCCCAGGCGATGCAGAGCGGCTGCTCGAGCCCGACCGACGGCGTGATGATCGACTGGTGGGCGCCGCCCTCGGGCGCGAGCGTGACGCCCGACGGGGTGCCGATCAGGATCGACTGGGCGCCGGCGTACATGCCAAACGACCACGGCTCCAGCGCGCGGTTGACGAACGGGTCATACAGGGTGCCGATCGGCAGCAGCGGCTCCCCGTCGCGCGAGAACGTGACCCCGAGCTCGCCGAGCATCCCCACGAGGTTGCCCTCGGCGATCCCCAGCTCGATGTGCTGGCCGTGCTCGGATTCGCGCCAGCGGACGAGCGTGTCGGAGTCGTCAGCGAACCAGTCGATCCGCTCGCCCAGGTGCCAGACACCGACCCGGTTGATCCAGCCGCCCAGGTTCGTGGACGACGCGACGTCCGGGCTGACCGTCACCACCCGGGCCGCAACCTCGGGTGCACCATGCGCGAGGTCGACGAAGAACCTTCCGAACGCCTGCTGAGTCGACTCCCGGCCGGAGTGCTCCCGATCGAGCTGCGCCGGCACCGCCGGCGGATCGGTGCGGCGTACCTCGGGCCGGTCGAGCCTCTCGGCTGTCGCCCGGCAAAGCTCGGCTCCCGGCGTTCCCGGCGCGAACGTCGCCCACGGATCGGACGGGTCCGCCCCGAGCTCGGCCGCGAGCTGCTCCCACTGCTCGTCGTTGAGCAGCGCCGAGTGGTTGCCGGGGTGGCCCTGGGTGGCCAGGCGCCAGGCCTTGATCGTGTAGGCGAACACCACCGACGGACGGTCGCTGACGCTGTCGGCGGCCGCGAACGCCTCGAGCAGCTCGCCGAGGTCGTGGCCGCCGAGGTCGCGGATCGCGCGCAGCAGCTCGCCGTCGTCGAGCTCTGAGATCAGCCTGGTCAGCTCGCGCGAGCCGCGGCCGCTGGCGGGCAGCCGCGCCCGCAGCTCGTCGGCGTCTGACCGCAACAGCCGCTGGTACTCCTCGTTGGCCATCGAGTCGATCCGCTCGCGCAGGCACTCGCCGCCCTCGCGCGCGAACAGCTCGTGCAGCCAGCGGCCGTACTTGACCGTGATCGTCTGCCAGCCGGCGGCGCCGAACATCGACTCGAGCCGCTCGGTGGCCATCTCGGGCACGATCCGGTCGAGCGACTGGCGGTTGAGGTCGACGACCCACAGGACCTCGCCGAGGTGCGCTACCGCCGGGTCGACGATCGCCTCCCAGCAGGCGCCCTCGTCGAGCTCGGCGTCGCCCAGCAGCGCCACGTGGCGCCCGCCCCGCGGGACCTCGAAGTGCCCGGCGACGTAGCGGTGCGACAGCGCGCTCCAGATCGTCGCGGTCGCGCCGATCCCGACAGAGCCGGTCGAGAAGTCGGCCGGGATCGGGTCCTTCAGCCGGCTGGGGTAGCTCTGCAGTCCGCCGAACTCGCGCAGCGTCGTCAGGTACTTGCCGTCGAGCTCACCGAGCAGGTACTCGATCGCGTGCAGCACCGGCGAGGCGTGCGGCTTGACCGACACCCGGTCGGCGGCGCGCAGGTGCTCGAACCACAGCGCGGTCATGATCGAGACCATCGACGCCGAGGACGCCTGGTGGCCGCCGACCTTGACGCCCGACGGCGTCTTGCGGACCCGGTTGGCGTGGTGGATGATCGACATCGCCAGCCACAGGACCCGGTCCTGGACCTGCGTCAGCGCCGCCAGCGAAGTGGCCCGGTTATCGACGGTCGTCACGCGGTCATTTTCTCTGCCCGCGGCGGTTCGCATCCAGTCCGCGCGCTGCCCAGCGCCATATGACGCTAAATCTTTGCGTCTGAGTGGCTCATCACGATAAGATCGTTGCGTGGCACGCAAAGACCTCGATCAAGTCGACGAGCGGATCGTCGAGCTGCTCGTGGCGGACGGCCGACGGTCGGCAAGCGAGGTCGGGCGCCTCGTGAGCCTGTCTCCCGCCGCGGCCAAGCGGCGCATCGACCGGCTCGAGCAGATCGGCTACATCCGCGGGTACACCGCGATCCTCGACCACCGGCTGTTCGGCGAACAGCTCGAGGCGTTCTCGGAGCTGCGGTTCGCTCCCGGCACCCAGGTCGACGACATCGACTCGGCCGTCGCCGACCTGCCGGAGCTGGTCGAGTCGTTCACGCTCGCCGGCGACCCCGACGCCCTGATCCGCGTTCGGGTCACCGACGTCGACCACCTCAAACGCGTGCTCGACCAGGTTCGCCGCGGTCGCCCGGGTGGAGCTCAGATCCTCGGCACCAAGACCCTGATCGTGCTCGGAAGTCGCACCGGGCCGTCCGGGAACCAGAGCTAGTGCAGACCCGTCCCGGCCTGCCGCGTTCGTGACAGACGAGCTGCAACCGGCTTGGCCGGCTCGGACGTCGGATATCGTTTGCCGCCGATGAGGGGCCCGCGATGGATGCTGCCGGTGCTGGTGGGGTGCCTGTTCGCTCTGTCGGCCACGCTCGCGGGCGCGGCCCAGGCCAAGGGGAGCGCGGGCCAGGCCAAGCGGAGCGCGTGCTCGTTCGCGCTCGGCAACATGGCCGTCAGCGGACCGGGCGACGCGATTGCCTGGCGCGCTGCGCTCGAGACGAGGACGCCGGTCCTCGACCATCTGCCCGGATCCAAGATCCGTATCTCCGACTGGATCAATCCCAGCAGCGCTCCCTGGCTGCTGGTCCTCGGCCGGGCAAGAACGGCCGACGGCCGCTGCTGGGTCCAGGTTCGGCTTCCCTGGCGCCCGAACGGTGCGGCAGGCTGGATCAACGTCAACAACGTCGAGCTGGCGCCGACGCACTGGCGGATCGTGGTGTCCCGCGCGCGCCGGACGCTGACGCTGTGGCACTCGGGGAAGAGCGTCCGCACCGTGAGCGTCGTGGTCGGCAAGCCGAGCACGCCAACACCGACGGGGCTGTTCGCAATCGTGTGGGCAGTGCCGTGGCACGCCGATGACTTCCTCGGCAGTTGGGTGCTGACGCTCACCGGGCACAGCAACGTGCTCCAGGAGTTCGACGGCGGTGACGGGACCGTCGGGATCCACGGGCGCGGGGGCACCAGCCTGCTGGATCCGCTGGGTTCAGCGGCCAGTCACGGGTGCATCCGCCTGGCCAACGACGCGATCGACTGGCTGGTGAAGACGGTGGGTCGTGACCGCCTGTCGGGGACGCCGGTCGACGTCAGCTGACTTCGATGGGCACGGCTGGGCTCGAACCAGCGACCTCTCGCGTGTGAAGCGAGCGCTCTCCCACTGAGCTACGCGCCCGGGCGTGGCTGATTCTACGCGGCGAAGGGCGTCAGAGCCGGACCAGGTTGTCCAGCCGTACCCCGCGGGTGACGCCGCGCAGGTCGATGAACAGCGAGCTGCGCTCGGCCAGCGCCGCGTAGTCGACGCCCGGGTGCGCGGTGACCAGCACGACCGCGTCGGCCTCGTCGACGAACGCCTCGAGCGGGACGCTCTCGAGGCCCAGATCAGGGAGAGAGGGCACGTAGGAATCGTGGTAGTTGACGAGCCCGCCGCGTTGCATGAGCACCTCCATGATCCGCAGTGAGGGGGACTCGCGGGTATCGCCGACGCCGCCCTTGTAGCTGGCTCCGAGGATGAGGATCTGGGAGCCCTTGACCGGCTTGGTCGCGTCGTTGAGCGCGCGCTCGATCCGCTCCACGCAGTGGTAGGGCATCTGCTGGTTGACCTTGCCGGCGAGCTCGATGAACTCCGTGGCCATGTGGAACTCGCGCGCGCGCCAGGTGAGGTAGAACGGGTCGACCGGCAGGCAGTGACCGCCCATACCGGGGCCGGGCTCGAAGCGCATGAAGCCGTAGGGCTTGGTGGAGGCGGCGTCGACCACCTCCCACATGTCGATGCCCATCCGGTCCGACAGCATCGCCAGCTCGTTGACCAGCGCGATGTTGACCGAGCGAAAGATGTTCTCGAGCAGCTTGGTCATCTCGGCGACTTCCGGGGTCGAGACCGGGATCACGTGGTCGCAGACTCGCTGGTACAGCGCGACCGCCCGATCGGTGCACTCGGGCGTGATCCCGCCGACGACCTTAGGCGTGTTGCGCATCGTGTAATCGGTGCGGCCGGGGTCCACACGCTCGGGCGAGAACGCGACGTTGAGGCCCTCGCCGACGCGCAGGCCGCGGTGCTCGAGCAGCGGCACCAGCTGCTCGCGCGTGGTTCCGGGATACGTGGTCGACTCCAGCACGACCAGCTGTCCGCGCTGGATCACGTGGCCGAGCGCCTCGCCGGCAGCGATCAGCGGGCCGAGGTCGGGCTCCCGGTTGGACGTGAGCGGCGTCGGCACGCAGATCAGCACCGCGTCGGTCCGAGCCAGCGGCGCAAAGTGCGTAGACGGCTCGATCGAGCTCCGTACCGCCTGCAGGCGCTCGGAGGGGACATCCTCGATGTATGAGCGGCCGGCTTCGATCGCCGAGATCTTGCGCTCGTCCAGGTCGACCCCCACGACCACGTCTCCGGCCTCGGCGAACGAAACGACCAGTGGTAAGCCCACGTACCCCAGCCCGATCACGCCGATTCGCATGACATGACCCTATCGAGCCTCGCGACGCGAGTTCACCAGCCCAAGCCCCGTTGATTCCCCGTGAAGGGCGTCGTTGTCATCCCGGATTCCAGGTCCGGGGGGGATCCGCCACGGTCGAACAGCCTCGACGCGCTGGCGCACGTCGCCAACCGCCCGATCGCCGGTCACGTGGTGGATGCGCTGGCCGCGGCAGGGGCCGACGTCGTGATCGTCGCCTCCTCGGCCGACCGGGCCAACGAGGTTCGCGAGTCGCTGGAGCCCTCCGAGGGTGCCGGCGGGCCGGAGCTCAGGTACGTCGCCCGGGGCACCCACGTCGATGTCGAGGGCGCGCTGCAGATGGCCGCGCCGCTGGTCGACGGCTCTCCGTGCGTCGTCCACTACGGCAGCGGAATGCTGGGCGAGCCGCTCGAGCAGCTGCTGCACCGCGTTCGCGGCGCGTGGCCGGACGTGATCGTGATGATGCACGCCGGGGACCCGAACACGCGGACGCTCCGGATGGCCCCCTTCGATGCCCTGTCGGCGATGCCCGGCGAACTCGGAGACGCCGCGCTCGGCGTGGCCGGGGTGTGTCTGTTCGGTGCCGATGGGCTCGCCCGGGCGAGCGCCGCGGCTTGGCCTACGGGCGAGCAGTGCGACTTCAAGCGCGTAGCCGACCGGCTCGCTCAGCAGGGAGGCAGCTGGGACACGATGCGGGTCAACGGCTGGCGTGAGTACGGCGGCGACCCGCTGGACCTGCTCGAGCTCAACCGGCTGGCGCTGGACCGCCTGGAGAACGATCCGATCCACCCCGGCAGCCAGGGCAACCGGATCGAAGGTCGTGTCCGCATCCACCCGCGCGCCACGGTGCGTTCCAGCGTGATCGTCGGGCCGACCGTGATCGGCCCGGACGCGCACGTGTCCGAGGCATACATCGGTCCCTACACCTCGATCGGCGCTGGCGCGATGATCGAGGGCGTCGAGCTCGAGCGCTCGATCGTCGACGTCGGGGCCTCGATCACCCACGTGGGTGGGCGGCTGGTATCGAGCGTGATCGGCCGCGACGCCCGCGTGTGCCGCGATTTCTCGCTCCCCCGGGCGCTGCGGCTGCGGATCGGTGCGGGCGCCGAAGTCGCGCTCTGCTGAGCGTCTCTCGCCTGCATTCGCGCCAGCGTCGAAAGGTTGGGGGGACGGTTGGGGGTATCCCCCGATGCACCGCATGCCACTCAGGCGTAGCGTCATCTCCGCCGATCGTGGGGGCTCGATCGGACGCCACCGAACAAGGGGACGACGTGGACACCTTCAGAACGAGAGTGGGGCTGGTCGCGGCCGTGGTCGCGTCGGTGACGGCACTGGCGCCGGCGGGCGCGGCGCAGGCGGCTGGACGACGCCCGGCCCGTTCGCGGGTGGTGGGGCTGGCGACCGTCGCCGGCGGTGGGTATCTGCGGGTGACCGCGCGGGGGGCGGTGTTCCCGACGGGTACCCGGTTCCGTGGCTCTCCACGGTCCGCCGGGGTGCGCTTGTCTTCGCGGGTGGTGGGCATCGCGGCGATGCCGGGCGGTGGATACGTGGTGGCGACGTCGGGTGGGAACTGGCCGCACAGTCGCTGCGCAACCGCGACATCGCCCAAGCGCTGTTCATCACCGAGAAGACCGTCGAACGCCATCTCGGCCACGCTTACGCAAAGCTCGGCGTCAGCAACCGTCAACAACTGCCAGCCGCGCTGGCGGCAAGTTGATCCGGACCCTAGGCGGACAGACGGCCGAGCGCGAGCGCCGCGAACTGCTGTCCGAGACCGCACGGAGCAGTGATGTGCAGCACCTGGCCACCCGGCGCCGGCACGTACAGCATCTGCGTACCGAGCTTGCCGCAGAACCCATGGCGGCCCTTGACGGTCACCTCGTGGCGCTTAGCCATGTGCTTGGTGACCTGCGAGAGGCTCGAAGCCTCAAGCGACATCGTGATCGCGGCCTTGGAGCCCTGAAGCTTGTAGACGCAAGTCGGTCCGAGCGGCGCCTCGGTGGTGCCGGAGGCCGCGCCATCGGTGAGCGTCTTGGCCTCGGACAGGCTGACCAGCTTGCACGGGTTGGGCAGCGTGATCGCCGGGTTGTGGTCATCGTTGGTGGCGGGGTTGATCGCCGCCCGCTGCACGTGGTGGCCGCGGGTCACGTCGCCCTGCTTACCGTGCGAGGGCTGCGCGGCGTGCCGCGAGCCCGAGCTCGAGCCGCCCGACTCCGACGTGGCCCCGGCGTCCTGCGCCTGGGCGACGCCCGTGTCGAGGTTGCTCGACACCGCGGTCTTCTGCGGGTGTGCGGCAGGCGCTGCAGCCTGCGTCGACGAGTCAGACGACGATGAGCCGCCGCATCCGACGAGCGCCACCGAGACGGCGCCAACCGCCACTGCGCCCGCAAGCTTGGTGATCCACACGTGTTGCTCCATTCGTTTGCTCATCGCTTTGGCGACCCTCACCCGAACAACGGCTCGGTGCGTCCCGAACTCGCGGATCGATCAGGTGCCCGGCGCGAACAGCACGTCGACCCAGTAGTTGGTCGCGTTGAAGCTGTTTTGCGGGAAGCCCTGGGATCCGGCGTACACGCCGTTGGGGATCGTGCTGTTGGCGGGCGCCGTCAACGGCCCGTTCGTAACTGCCGAGGCGAACGCCTGCGAGTTGAACGAATAGTGGCCGTTCGGGGCGAAGTACCCGGCGACATACGTGGACCCGGCGGTCACCGCCACGGGCTGGGTGAACATCACGGTCTGCCAGCCGGAGGTCGACTCGTTGGCCGCGGTCGAGTTGACCGTGGCGAGCTGCTGCCCGCCGGCCGTCCACAGGCTGATCACGTGGGTCCCCGTGTTGGCAGCGGCCTTGTAGAACCGGATCCCGGTGATGTTGCCCGAAGCGCTCGGGATGAAGTTCACGCCGACCTCGGTCGCGCTGTTATCGCCGCTGTCGACGTTGGCCGGCTTGGCCAGGTCGAACAGCGTGTTGTTCGGCGTCACCGCCGACGTGGCCGGCGAATCGGTCGACCCGATCGCGTTGGTGGCGGTGACCTTGAACGTGTAGCTGGTCCCGTTGGTCAGCCCGGTCACGGTCGCGCTGGTCGCGCTGGCCCCGACCGAGACCGGCGTCCCGGCGTTGCCGCCCGTCGACGGGGTCACGGTGTAGCCGGTGATCGCGCTGCCGCCGTCGTCGTTGGGCGCGCTCCAGTCGACCTCAGCCTCCGCGCCGGCCGGCACGACCGACACGTTCGTCGGTGCCGTCGGGGCGGACGCACCCTGCGGGGTGACCGCGTTTGAGTGCGCCGACTCCGGACCGTTGCCGTTGACGTTCGCGCCCTTGACGGTGAACGTGTAGGACGTGCCCGGGGTGAGCCCCTTGACGGTGGCGGTCGTGGCCGGTGGGGTGCCGTTGACCGTGGTCGGCGTCTGCGCCGCCGAGCCGATGTACGGCGTGACGATGTAGGACGTCGGGGCGCCACCTCCTGTCGGTGCCGTCCACGAGACCGTGGTCGAGGCCAGGCCGGCCGTGGCCGTCACACTGGTCGGAGCGCCCGGGGTCGAGGTCGGCAGGAACGTCACGTCGACCCAGTAGTTCGCAGCGTTGAAGCTGTTGTTCGGGAAGTCGTTCTGCCCGGAGTACATGTACACGCCGTTGCCGCCGCTGCTGGCGCTCGACGGAGCGGTCAGCGGGCCGTTGGTCACGGAGGAGTTGAACGCGCTACCCGTGAACGAGTAGTGGCCGTTCGGCGCGAAGTAGGAGGCCACATACGTGGTCCCTGCGGTGACGCTCACCGGCTGGCTGAACTGGACGCTCTGCCATCCGGAGGCCGACTCGTTGCTGAAGGTGGCCGTCGCAAGCAGCTGGCCGCTGGCGCTCCACAGGTCGCCGACGTGGCTACCCGTGTTGGTGCTCGCCTTGTAGAACCGGATGCCGGTGACCTGACCGGACAGCGACGGGGTGAACTTCACGCCGAGGTTGACGCCGGAGGTGTCCCCGCCGTCGATCGTGGCCGGTGTGCCGAAGTCCAGCAGCGTCGCGGCGGGCGTCACGGCCGCGGAATTCGCCGACTCGGTCGAGCCGACGCCGTTGACCGCGGTCACCGTGAACGTGTAGCTGGCGCCGTTGGTCAGGCCGGTAACCGTCGCAGTGGTCTTGTCGGCGCCCACGCTGACCGGGGTCTGCGCGGTGCTGCCGAGGTACGGCGTGATCTTGTAGCTGGTGATGCTGCTGCCGCCGTCGTCGGTCGGGTCGGTCCAGTTGACCTGGGCCTGGCCGCCGGCCGTGGCCGCGGCGACGCCCGTGGGAGCGTTCGGCGCGGTGGCGCCGGTCGGGGTGACCGCGCTGGTGTGGCCGGACTCCGGCCCTGAGCCGTTGGCGTTGGCCGCGTGCACGCTGAACGTGTACGACGTGCCCGGGGTCAGGTTGCGGACGTTGGCGGTCGTCGCCGGCGGCGTGCCGGTGACGGTCGTCGTCGCCTGCGCGGTCGAGCCGATGTACGGGGTGACCACGTAGGAGGTCGGCGGGCCGCCGGACGACGGCGCCGTCCAGGTCACGGTCGCCCCGGCCTTGGCGGCCGTGGCGGTGACGCCCGACACTCCGCCCGGAGACGGCGTCGGGATGAACAGGACGTCGACCCAGTAGTTGCCGCCGTTGCCGCTGTTGGTGGGGAACCCGGCAGCGCCGTCGTAGGCGTACACGCCGTTGGGCGAGGTGCCGTTGCCCAGCGCAGTCAGCGGGCCGTTGGTGACGGCCGAGCTGAGCCCGCCGCTGGTGTAGGAGTAGTGCCCGTTGGGCGCGAAGTAGGAAGCCACATACGTCGTCCCGGCGTTCACCGTGACCGGCTGGCTGAAGCTGACGGTCTGCCATCCGGAAGCCGACTCGTTGCTGAACGTGGCTGACCCGAGCAGCTGGCCGCTGGCGGTCCACAGGTCTCCGACGTGGGTGCCGGTGTTGGTGGTCGCCTTGTAGAAGCGGATCCCGGTGATCAGGCCCTGAGTGCTGGGCGTGAACTTCACGCCGACGTTGACGTCACCGGCATCGAGGCTGTCGATCATGGCCGGCGTGCCCAGGTCGAAGATCGTGTCGCTCGGTGAGACGGCCGCGGACTTCACGGACTCGGTCGAGCCGATCGCGTTCGTGGCGGTGACCGTGAACGTGTAGGTCGTGCCGTTCGTCAGCCCAGTGACCGAGGCGCTGGTCTGGTCGGCGCCGACGCTGACGGCTGTCTGCGCGGTCGTGCCGATGTAGGGCGTGACCTTGTAGCCGGTGATCGGGCTACCGCCGTCGTCGCTGGGGTCGGTCCAGTTGACCACCGCCGAGCCCGATGCGGCACTCGCGCCGATGTTCGTCGGCGCGGTCGGCGCCGATTTGGGCTGCGGGGTGACCGCGTTGGACTGAGCGGAGGCCGCGCCGTTGCCGCTCGGGTTGGACGCCTGCACGGTGAACGTGTAGGACGTGCCCGGGGTCAGGCTCGAGATCGTGGTGTTGGTCACGGGCGGGGTGCCGTTGATCGTCGTCGGCGTCTGCGCCGTCGATCCGATGTACGGGGTGATCTTGTAGGAGGTCACCGGGCCGCCGCTGCTGGGCGCGGTCCAGTTGATCGTCGCCGACCCCTTGCCGGCCGTGGCGGTGACGCTGGTCACCTGGCCGGGCGCGGTCGCCGGCGCGAACATCACGTCGACCCAGTAGTTGGCCGCCCCGAAGGTCTGCGTCGGGAATGTGCTCGACGAGGAGTAGGCAAACACGCCGTTGCCGCCGGGGGCGTTGTTGTTCAGCGCATGCAGTGGGGCCGCGTCGATGCTGGCTCCCCCCAGCGGCGTCGGAGCCGGGTTGGGGTAGAAGTAGTTGTCGGTCGCGGCGTAGTGGCCCACGGGCGCGTAGTAGCCGGCCACATAGGTGGTGTTGGGGAGGATCGACACCGGGCTGGAGAACGTGACGGTCTGCCATCCGGTGGAGCTCTCGTTGGTGAACGTGGCCGTGGCCAGCAAGGTCCCGTCCGAGCTCCACAGGCTGCCGGTGTGGGTGCCGGTGTTGGTGCTGGCCTTGTAGTAGCGGATGCCGCTGACCTGGCCGAATGCGTCGGACTTGAACTTGACGCCGACCTCGATGCCGGAGTTGTCGCCGGCGTCCGCGGTCGCCGGAGTCACGTTGGTGCCCCACAACGAGCAGGGGCAGTCGACGTTCACGGTCGTGCCGGCGCCGGGTGTGGCGATGTTGCCGCTGTCGTCGGTCGCGCGGACCTTGATCGCGGTCGTGGGCGAGCCGTGGGCGATCCACGGGTAGGTCCAGCTCACGGTCGTGGCCGCCTGGCCGGTCATCGTCGCCGGGTGCCAGGTCGAGCCGCCGTCGGTCGAGACCTCGACGCCCGCGACGACGCCGCCGCCGGTGTCGGTCGAGCTGCCCGAGATCGTGACCTTGCTGCCGTCGGTCAGGTGCTGGCCGGCGGTCGGCGAGCTGATCGTCGACGTCGGCGCGGTCTTGTCGCTCGATGCGGTGGCGGGCTGCAGGCCGGCGATCAGCGTCTGCGGCTGCACGCCCATGTCGGCGAACAGGTTGACGGTCGCCTGCTGCATGTTCTTGTCCTGGGGGATGTTCTCCGGGTTCTCGTCATCGAGGCCCCAGGCCCACTGGACCGTGCCCGCACCGAACACCAGAGCGCCGCTCGGCGCGCGGTAAAGAGTGAGGTTGTGCGTGGCGGTGCCGCCGTCCTGCGTGGTGCTGCCGTAGTCGGTGAACAGCTGCAGCCCGCTGGCGGTCGTGGACGAGAGGTCGACCAGACCGGCCGGCCGGAAACCGTTATCGGCGTCGAGGTCCCACTCGTAGCCGAGCGTGTCCTTGGCCAGCGACAGGGTCTGCGTCGAACCGAGGCTCGCCGCGGCGGTATTGCGCCAGAATCTGAGCTTCCCGTACTTGCCGGGGACCTGGATGGTCGCCGTCCCGCCGTTGACCCAGAATTCCTGGCCCGTGAGGGCGTTTGTAGGATTGCCGCCGTCGGCGGGCGGGCTGAAGCGCGGATCCGCCCAGGCGCCGGTCCAGACATTCGGGTCAAGTGGATCGGTCGGCGCGTTGAAGTGGGTCTCCTTGTAGGTGACCAGCGTGCGGTAGGAGGTGTTGGACCCGTCGATGCTGTTTTCCCAGCGGGTTTTCCAGAACACCTCGTTGCCGCTGAAGAAGGCCAGGTTGACGCCGGCGGCGCGGGCCGCCTCGACGTTCTTTCGCTGCTGGCCGGACCAGTACTCGTCGTGGCCCGAGGACATGAAGATCTTGTGGTTGAGCAGCAGGTTGCCGCTGCGGTCCGTGTCGGCCTCAGCGATGTAGCTGACGTCGTAGCCGTTGCGCTCGAGGAACCGGATCATCGGGTACTCGGCGTAGTACGGATTCGCGACGCCGCCGTCATCGGTAAACGTGAACGGACGGTTATAAGAGACCTTGTAGGCGGCCTTGTAGGCCAGCGGGTTGCCCGGAGGACAGGCCACCGTGCACTGGTAGAGGCTGTTGCCGCCGTAGGTGTTGTAGGCCTCCCAGGAGGCGTCGGAGGTCTGCACGACGATCGCCGAGTGGCTGGCGTCGTTGCGCACCACGAATGGGATCTGGCTGTCGGCGCCGGCGTCGTCATCGCGGACCAGGTGCGCGATATAGAGACCGGAGATCGCGTCGCTGGGCACCGCCCAGGATGCCGATACCGACCAGTTGCCGCAGTCGACGAGCCCGGTGGTGTTGGTGGTGTCGGTCTTACAGGCCGGCTGGGTCTGGGGAAGCGTCGCCGTTGGCTTCATCGCCGACACGATCTTGCGGGCGCCGTTGCCACCGTAGTAGCCCAGCCGAAGGATGTCGATGTGGTAGTTCTTCGACGGAGTGTTGATCTTGAACTGGATCGTCTGCCCAGCGTTGACGCTCATCTGCGTCGCGAAGCCCTGAATCGACGGATCACCGTTGCCGTCGATCTGCCAGTCGGTCTCCGGGTCGCCCGGAAGTGCGTTCTCGCACGCGATCTGATTTGCCCCGGCCGGACAGGACGAGAACGCGTCCGCCGCGCGAGACACGCTGGGCGCACCCAGCACGACAGCTGCGGTCAGAATTG
>CAWCRO010000002.1:0-47344 GCA_963797955.1 uncultured Solirubrobacterales bacterium
GCGCTGGTGCAGCGCGCCGGCGACGAAGTCGTGTTGCTGCACGCCCGCGGCGTGCAGTCCGAGGCGGGACTGACGTTCTCGGCGATGGCGGATCTGCTGCAACCGGTCCTGTCGGGGCTGGACGCGCTCCCCGACCTGCAGGCGCAGGCGCTCGCGGGCGCGCTGGCGCTGGCTCCGCCGGCCCCCGGGGGCGACCGGCTGGCGGTGTGCGTAGCCGCGCTCGGGATCGTCCGAGCTGCCGCGCGGGAGCGGCCGGTGCTGATCGTCGTCGACGACATCCAGTGGGTGGACGCGTCCTCGCGCGAATGCATCGAGTACCTCGCACGGCGCGCCGACGGTCCGCTCGCCGTCGTGCTGGCGGCGCGCGATCCCTGGGACGTGGCCAAGCGTGCTGAGCTTCCCGAGCTCACCGTCGGCCCGCTCGAGGACACCGAAGCGGCCACGTTGCTGCGGCGGCGGGCGCCCGACCTGGTCCCCTCGGTGGTCGAGGCAATCGTGGCGGCCGCCGCCGGCAACCCGCTGGCGCTCGTCGAGCTGCCGGGCACGCTGACCGGCGACCAGCGCGCCGGCGTCGTGTCGCTGGAGCATCCGCTGGCTCCCGGCGCCCGGCTGCAGCGGACGTTCGCTCAGCGCGCCGAGGAGCTCGAGCCGGCCGCTCGGCGCGCGCTGCTGATCGCCGCCTCCTACGACGGGGTCGATCTGCTCACGATCGCGGGGGCGTGCACCCGCGCGGGCACCGACGCACGCCTGCTCGAGCAAGCCGAGACGCAGGGGCTGGTCCGGATCGCCGACGGGCGGATGGCGTTCACGCATCCGCTGATCCGCGGCGCGGTCTACGGAGAAGCGCCGCCGAGCGACCGCCGGGCCGCTCACGCGGCGCTGGCCGACGTGCTGCGCGACGAGCGCCGGGTATGGCACCTGGCCGCCGCGGCGGTCGGACCCGACGAGCGGGTCGCAACCAAGCTCGAGCGAGTCGGCGGTGCCGCTGCCGCGCGCCGCGCGTTCGCCCGGGCCTCGGTGGCGTTCGAGCGCTCGGCGCGCCTCACCGCCAGCTCAGAGGCGGCCGGGCGCCGGCTGCTCATCGCCGGCCAGACCGCGAGCGCGGCAGGCGAGCCCGAGCGCGCGCTCGCCCTGCTCGCCGAGACCGCGGAGGCGGCCACCAGCGCCGGGCCGCGGGCGCGCGCCCAGCATCTGCGCGGCCGGATCATGGCGTGGAGCGGGTCGCAGCTGCAAGCCGCCGCGTTGCTGGTCACCGAGGCGCAGCGAGCCGCGGTGCACGATCGCGTGCTCGCCGCGACGATGCTCGCCGACGCCGCCAATGCCTGCACGCACGTCAACGCGTACCTGCGCGCCGAGGAGCTCTCCCGACGCGCGGTCGACCTGCTCGGCGACGCCGGGGACGCGGCCGAGCGCGCCTCGGTGCTCACCGTCGCGGGGTGGATCCTGACCCTGCGCGGCAAGACGCCGCGCGGGCGACGAGTGCTGCGCGAGGCCGAGCGCGCGGCGGCCGACACGGATCCGATCGGTCCGCACTGGCCGTGGCTGCACCTGCTGCTTCGCGCGCTGATCCCGCTCGAGGAGCTGGAGCGTGCACGCGACGAGTCGCTGGTGTTGTGCGAGCGCGCGGCAGATGCCGGCGCGCTGTCGACGCTCGGCGGCGCGCTGCTGGTGGCCGCCGACGTCGCGTTCCGGCTCGGCGACTGGACCCGGGCCGACGACGCCAGTCGCTCGGCGATCCAGGTCGCCCGCGACATCGGGCAGCCCGCCTGGCTCGGGTTCGCGCTCTGCACTCGTGCACGACTCGCCGCGGCCCAGGGTCACGAGCGCGAATGCCGGGAGGCGGCGGGCGAAGCGGCGCAGATCGCCGAGGCTGGCGGGGTCAGCAGCGGGTTGCGGTTCGTTCGCAGCGCGCTCGGGTTCCTCGAGCTGTCGCTGGGCAACGCCGAGGCCGCGGTCGCCGAGCTGGCCCCGATCGAAGCGATCGTTGCCGGCACCGGTCTCCGGGAGCCGACGCTGGTGCCGTGGGCGCCTGACCTGGTGGAGGCGCACGCCCGGCTCGGTGAGGAGGCGCAGGCCCGCCGCGTGCTGGCCGAGCTCGCGCGCCAGGCCCGGTCGACGCGCACCGCGTTCGCGGCCGCCGGCGTCGCGCGTTGCCGGGGCATGCTCGACGACGACTTCGAGCCGCAGTTCGGCGCCGCGATCGCCGCCGATGACCGCCGCCCGATGCCGTTCGAACGAGCCCGCACGGAGCTCGCCCAGGGCCGCCGGCTGCACCGCGCCAGGCGGCGCGCCGAGGCTCGCAGGCACCTCCGTCGCGCGCACGATGCGTTCGAGCGGCTCGGCGCCGCAGCTTGGGTCCTCCAGGCTGAGCACGAGCTCCGCGCGGCGGGCGCGCGGCGGCGGCGCGAGCGCAGCGACGAGCTGACCGCACAGGAGCTGCGCGTGGTCGCCGCCGTCGCCAAGGGTCAGTCGAACCGCGAGATCGCCGCCGACCTGTTCCTGTCGCCCAAGACGATCGAGTTCCACCTTCGTCAGATCTACCGAAAGCTCGGCATGACATCACGCGCACAGCTGATCGCGTCGCGGACCGGGCCTTAAGCACTAGGGATGCTCCCGGTGCACTCCGCGTGGGTGCACCCTAGGATCGCTCGCGATGGGGGTCCGGTCGGTTCGCATGACGTTTCGATGCGCGATGCAATGGGGTGAGGCATGTTGAGTCCGGCTGCCTCGATCGACCATGGGGCCAGCGCCGATCCGGTGGCGACAGTCCGCGAGGCCGTGATCGGCGACGACGCGCTGCTCGACGGGCCGTTCGGTCTCCGCCGGCTGGTCTACGCGGACTACACGGCATCTGGACGGGCCCTTTCGTTCATCGAGGACTACATCCGTGAGCGCGTGCTGCCGCTGTATGCCAACACCCATACCGAGGCGTCCGCAACCGGGCTGCACTGCACCGCGCTTCGCGAGGACGCCAGGCGGGTGATCCACCGCGCGGTCGGCGGCGGGCCCGACGACCTCGTTCTGTTCTGCGGGTCCGGCTCGACCGGGGCGATCGACACCGTGATCCGGTTACTGAACCTGTCTGAGTGCGAGCGACCGGTGGTGTTCATCGGTCCTTACGAGCATCACTCAAACGAGCTGGTCTGGCGCGAGTCCGTCGCCGACGTGGTGACGATCGGGGAGTCGGCCGACGGCCGGATCGACGTCGGCCACCTCGAGCGCGAGTTGCGACGCCACGCCGACCGAGCTCTGCGGATCGGCAGCTTTTCGGCGGCCTCCAACGTCACCGGAATCATCACCGACGTCGACCGGGTGTCGCGTGCACTGCGACGCCATGGCGCGCTGTCGTGCTGGGACTATGCGACCGCCGGCCCGTACCTGCCGATCGACATGTCGGCAAAGGACGCCGTGTTCCTGTCGCCGCACAAGTTCGTGGGCGGACCCGGGACACCCGGTGTGCTCGTCGTCAAGCGCGCCCTACTGCGTAACCGAGTACCGGCGCGGCCGGGCGGTGGCACGGTCCTATTCGTCACCCCGGACAGTCACACCTACGACCCCGATCCGGTGTTACGCGAGGAGGGTGGGACGCCGGCGATCGTCGAGTCGATCCGGGCCGGCCTCGTGTTCGCGCTCAAGCAGCGGATCGGCACCGCCGAGATCCGCCGCCGCGAGCACGACTTCGCGCGCCGGGCGCTCGCGTCGTGGGGCGCCAACCCCAACATCGAGATCCTCGGCAACACCTCGACCGAGCGACTGCCGATCGTCTCACTGGGCCTGCGCCATCCCCCACGGCTGCTGCACTCCAACTTCGTGGTCGCCGTGCTCAGCGACCTGTTCGGGATCCAGGCGCGCAGCGGCTGCTTCTGTGCCGGCCCGTACCTACACCGCCTGTACCGAGTCGACGACGAATGGTCGGCGCGGATGAGCGCCGAGTGCGAGCGCGGCCATCTCGGCGTCAAGCTCGGGTTCGTCCGGCTCGGCTTTAACTACTTCATCAGCGAGGACGTGTTCCAATATGTGCTCGGAGCAGTCCACCTTCTCGCCGACCACGCCTGGAAGCTGCTGCCGCTGTACCGCTTCGACCCCGACAGCGGCCTGTGGAACCACCGCGACCGTCGGCCCGCGCCCACCCTCGGTGACGCCCGCATCCCGCGGGTCACCGGTCATCCGGACCGCATCCTCGCCCAGCATCTCGCGGAGGCGAGGCTGATCATCCGCGCCCTCGAGGCGGTGCCGCCGGGCGAGTCCCTACCCGACCCGCCACTCTGCCCCGAGTTCGAGCGGATCCGATGGTTCCCGCTGCCCGGTGAGGCGGTCGCACAGCTCAGACAACCTATGAAGGGGACCAGATGAGACCGCGATGGCCGGCCATCGTCAACGAGAACGAGGTGCGCGCCGCCGCCGGACTGACGATGGTGATCGGCGGCGTGGCGTTCAGCTATGCCTACTTCGACAAGCAGTACGTTCCACTGCAGGCGGCGGCGAGCCTGTTCTTCGCCGACTTCTTGGTGCGGGTGACGCTCGGGCTTCGCTTCAGCCCTGTCGGAGTGATTGCCCACGCGATCACGCATCGGCGGCCACCGGACTGGGTGACCGCGCGGCCGAAGCGATTCGCCTGGACCCTCGGGATGGTGATGGCGCTGGCGATGACCGTGATCACCAACGTCGGCATCCGCGGCCTGCTGCCGAGGACGATCTGCCTGATCTGCCTGACGTTGATGTGGATGGAGTCCGTGCTCGGCCTGTGCGTGGGGTGCAAGCTTCACGGGCTACTGGCCCGGCGCGGCTGGACCGCTCCCGGGTTCGACTTGTGCACCGACGGCACGTGTGAGCGTGACCTCAGTCCGGTCGGTGAGCTGCGACCAGTCACCACGCACGGCGAGTCCTGACTGTGAGAAGCTTCCGGGTCAGTGACCTCTCGGACCGGGAGCGGCGCAGCACTCAATCCGCGCTTGTGCGCTGTCGCAGTGCTGGCCGTCGTACTCGGAGCGCTGCTGCTCGCGGCGCCCCGGGCCTCAGCTGCGACCCGGGCCTCGGCCGCGACCCGGCACCCGGTGATGGGCTGCACGAAGATGTCAAACGGCGGCTCGTTCCTCGAGTACGCGCCGTCGGGGCGCTGCCGGGTGCTGTTTGACCCAGGACAGTTTCCGATCCCGGCCAACGACGTCGCCTACATCACCGGGACTCACTGGAAGCACTGGGGCAGCGCCCGGGTGACCGGCACCGGCTGGTTCGGGATCGGCCTCGGGCGCACGCGCGCGTCGAAGGCGACCATGGTCCTGTCGCGCAAGCGCAGCGACTGCGGCGAGGCCGGCCCGGCCTACACCCGGCTGAAGGTCAGCTGGAGAGGGTTCAAGGAGAAGGGATTCCCGGCGGTCGTCTCGGGCAGCGACGTCTTCGACCTGCTCGCCGAAGTCGGTTGTTAGTGGGGCCGCCGCGGGCGCGTCGCCCTCGACGAAATCACCAACTAAAACCGAGATAGACCACTAGCCCTTGCGGACTGGTCGAGGGAGCTTAGGGCAGCGCCCGGGTGAGGATGTCGGCGAGTTCGGTGTACCCCTTCTGCTCCGCGTGCTGCAGGGGAGAGGTGCCCCATTGATCAACCATGGTGGGGTCGGCGCCGGCGGTGATCAACAATCGCACGATCTCCTGCTGCGTGGGACCGCCATCGTTGAGGATGATCGCTTCGAGCATCGGCGTCCAGCCGCACAGGTTCGTGTGGTTGACATTCACGTCGGTCTCCTCGGCCAGGAGCCGGACGATCTCCAGGTGCCCCTTCTCCGCGGCCGGGTGGATCGGTGCCCCGTCGAACCGGGTCCGCCGTTCGACATCGGCGCCGGCCTCGACCATCAGTCTGACGAGGTCCAAATCGCCCACGATGGAGCCCCACAGCAGCGGGTTCAACCGGATCTGGTCCTGCTTGTCGATGTCCGCGCCCGCTGCGATCAGCCCACGCACGACATCCAGCCGGCCAGCCTTCGCCGCGATCAAGATCGCGGTGCGCCCCTGCGTATCGGTCGCATTGACATCGGCGCCAGCGGCGACGCCTGCCGAGCTCTCGTCCCAGGCCGCGGTAGCGGCAACCGTCGGCCAGTCAGACGGGCTCTGCAGTAGCTGTCGCAATTTTCTACCTCACACCGGTGATGTCGGCTACGCGGTCCGGATCGAACATAGTCCGGTTCACCAATCGTAGCTGGCGAGGACAACTCGCTCAGCGACGGCCGTCTCACCGTCAAGGCACTCCGTCGTCGACGAGTCAGCGAACGTCACGAGCGGGCAGGGGGTCACCCGTTTCACGCCAGCAGCGGGCTCCCCTGACGCTAGCGATGACCGCCGACCATCTCACCCTCACGCGGCGAGCCGATCCGTTCGGGCTGGCTACTCGATCGGCTTTTTCTCCTCGGGCTGCGGCGAGGGTGATGTCTCAGGCTCGGATTTCGAGCTGTCGCCGTTGCCAGACCGCGGCGAGGGCGGCGTCTTCTGGAGCTCGCGCAACTCGTCGACCGGGATGTGGCAGCGCATGAAGTGCCCGGGCTCGACCTCCTCGAGCGCCGGCTCCTGCTCCTCGCAGATCGAGCCCAGGTTGCGCGGGCAGCGGGTGTGGAACACGCAACCCGTGGGCGGTTCGGCCGCGCTCGGGATCTCGCCCTGGAGCCGGATCCGCTCGCGCTCGGTCCCCTCCTCGGTCGGCACCGCGGACAGCAATGCTTCCGTGTAGGGGTGCTGGGGCGGCGAGAACACCGTCTCGGCCTTGCCGAGCTCCATCAGCCGGCCCAGGTACAGCACCGCGATCCGGTCCGAGATGTAGCGCACGACTCCGAGGTCGTGGGAGATGAAGAGGTATGAGACTCGCTGCTTGGCCTGCAGCTCGACCAGCAGGTTGAGGATCGCCGCCTGCACCGACACGTCCAGCGCCGAGGTCGGCTCGTCACACACCACCACCTGGGGATCGCCGGCGAATGCCCGGGCGATCGCCACCCGCTGCTTGAGCCCGCCCGACAGCTGCGCGGGCCGGGCGCCGATCAGGCGCACGTCGAAGCGCACCGAGTGAGCCAGCTCGCGCAGCCGTGATTCGCGCTGCTCGCCGGTCAGCCCGATCAGCGTGGTCAGCGCCCGGCCGATAATCCGGTGGATCGAGAAGCGGCGGTTGAGCGCCGAATCCGGGTTCTGGAACACGATCTGCAGCGCGCGCACCTGCTCGTCGTTTCGCTTGGCGATGATCGACGCCAGCGGCTTGCCGTCGAGCTCGACCACCGATCCCTCGTCGGCCCCGGTCAGCCCGAGCAACGTGCGGGCCAGCGTCGTCTTGCCGCTCCCGGACTCTCCGACCAGTCCGAGCGTCTCTCCCGGGTCCAGGGCGAACTCGATGTCGGCCAGCGCGTGGACCGCCTGGCCCTCCTGGTGGAAGGTCTTGCGCACGCCGCGGGCGCGTAACACCGGCACCACGTCCTTACCGGCGTCGCCGTTCCCGTTGGAGGTCTGAACCGGCACCGGCTCGGTCACCCGCGGCAGCTCGTGCGCGCGCTCGTGGAAGTGACACCGCGCCCCGTGGCCCCCGCCAAGATCGTGCAGCGGCGGCTCCTGCTGGCGGCAGATCTCCTCCGACAGGCCGCAGCGCTCGGCGAACACGCAGCCGGGGAGGTCGGCGCCGAGCGCGGGCGGGAATCCGGCGATCGTGTCCAGGCGCTCCTGGTCCTTGCGCACACCGCCGCGCGGGATGCAGCGCAGCAATCCCACCGTGTACGGGTGGCGCGGGTTGTCGAACACGTCCTGGACCTTGCCCTGCTCGACCAGGCGTCCGGCGTACAGCACGCCCATGCGGTCGCACATCTTGCCGATCACGGCCAGGTTGTGGCTGATGAACAGCAGGCTGGTCTGGAACTCGGCGCGCAACGCGCTGACCAGATCCAGGACCTCGCCCTCGACGGTGGCGTCGAGCCCGGTGGTGGGCTCGTCGAGGATCAGCAGCGTCGGGTCACTGGCCAGCGCCATCGCGATCACCACCCGCTGGTTCATCCCGCCCGACAGCTGGTGCGGATAGCGCTGCATCACCCGGGTGGGGTCGGAGATCTGCACCTTGCCGAGCATCTCGTGGGCGCGCTCGGTGGCGTCACCGTCCCCGACGCCCATCAGCCGGTAGACCTCGGCGACCTGGTCGCCGATCTTGATCGACGGGTTCAGCGCGGCACCGGGGTTCTGGTAGACCATCGAGACGGTCTTGATCCGCAGGTCGCGCACCTGCTCGTCGGTCATCTTCAGCAGGTCCTCGCCGCCCAGCGTGATCCCTCCGCCGGACACGCGCCCGTTGCGCGGGAGGTAGCGCAACGCCGCGAACGCGGCGGTCGACTTCCCACAACCGGACTCGCCGACGACCCCGTAGGACTCACCCTGGGCGATCCGGAAGCTCACGCCCCGCAGCACGCTGCGCCAGATCCCCCGCACGCGGTAGTCGACCCGGACGTCGTCGAACTCGAGCGCGGGCGCGGTGTCGCGCTCGGCCGGGGTCTGCACTGAGGCGGCGCCGGTCATCGCTCGAACGCCTGGCTGATTCCGTCGGAGGCCAGGTTCACGCCCACCACCAGGCTCGCGATCGCGAGCGCCGGGAACACGACCGGCCACCAATAGCCGCCGCTGATCAGCCCGTAGTGCTGGTAGATCTGAAGGCCCCAGTCGGGCGCCGGCGGCTGGATCCCGAAGCCCAGGAAGCTCAGCGTGGCCAGCGTAAAGATCGCGTACCCGAGGCGGACGGTGAACTCGACGATCACCGGGCCCATCACGTTGGGGAGGATCTCGGCGAACAGGATGTAGCGCGTGCTGTCGTTGCGCAGGCGGGCGGCGGCGACGTACTCGAGCTCGCGCTCGGACAGCACGGCGGCGCGCACCGTGCGGGCGATCACCGGCGCGAACACGATCCCGATCACGGCGATCACGGTGAACTTCGACGGTCCCAGGGCGACCAGCGCGAGCAGGCCGACGATCACGACCGGGACGGCCAGGAAGGTGTCGATCACGCGGCTGAGGATGTCGTCGACCGGGCCCCTGAAGTAACCGGTGATCAGGCCCAGCGCCGTGCCGATCACGGTCCCGAGCAGCGTCGCCAGCGGGGCCACGATCAGGATGTCGCGAGCGCCGACGATCACTCGCGACAGCACGTCGCGGCCGAGCGTGTCGGTCCCGAACGGATGCGACCAGCTCGGCGCCAGCAGCGCGTTGATCGGATCGGTCTTCAGCGGGTCGTACGGCGCGATCAGATAGCCGAAGATCGCGCAGATCACCCAGAAGCCGATGATCACCATCCCGGCGATGAACGTCTTGGAGTGGATCAGCAGCGTCAGCCGCTCGCGGCGGGCGAGCTTGGCCTCGTCGGGCGCGCCACCCTGCGCCTGCTGCGTGTCGACGCCGACGGCGCCCTGGACCCCGGAGGCGACAGGCTCGGTGGTCACCGCTCGCCTCCGTAGCGGATGCGCGGGTTCAACAGCGAATAGGCGATGTCGGCGAGCAGCGTCGCGACCAGGTACACGATCCCCACGATCAGCACCGCGCTCTGCAGCACGGGGAAGTCCTTCTGCTGAGCGGCGCGATACAGCGCCTGGCCGATCCCCTGATAGTTGAACACCAGCTCGATCGCCACCAGGCCGCCGATCAGGTAGCCGGCCTGGGTGGCAACGACCGCGATCGTCGGCAGCAGCGAGTTGCGCAGCACGTGCTTGAACACGACCGTGCGATACGGCAGGCCCTTGATGATCGCCGTGCGCGTGTAATCGGAGTCGAGCACCTCGATCGTCCCCGCCCGGGCCATCCGGGCGATGTACCCGAACAGCACGAACACGAGGCACAGCGCGGGCAGGATCAGATACTCGACCTGGGTGAAGAAGCCCGACCCGGGCGGCGGTTGGGCGGTCGCCGGAAGGATCCGTAACCACAGCGCGAACACGAGGATCACCACGACCGCCCACACGAACTCGGGCACAACCGTGGCCGACAGCCCCCCGATCGATATCACCCGGTCGCTGAGGCGTCCCTCCCACAGCGCCGCGAACACGCCGCCGGCGATCCCCAGCGGCACGACCATGATGAAGGCGAGTAACGCGAGCTTCGCGGAGTTCAACAGCGCCGGCCAGACGATGCTCCCGACCGACTGCTGGGTCGCCACCGACGTTCCCAGGTCGCCGTGCACGAAGCCGCTGACCCAGTTCCAGTACTGGGTCGTGACCGGCTGGTCCGTCCCCAGTTGGTGGTTGAGGTCGTTTACCGCCGACTGCGTGGCGAACGGGCCGAGCACGCGCCGCCCCACGTCGCCGGGCAGCACCTGAGAGCCGAAGAACACCAACAAGCTCAGCAGCACCAGCGTGATCAGGCCCAGCGCGACCCGCTTGCCCACGAACCTGCCCATCAGACCAGCCCCGCCCGGCTGAGGTCGACCTGGCCCATCGCGGTCGAGTATTCGCCCGAGACCTTGTTGTGGGCCCCGGTCAGGAAGTAATAGAAGTACGGGATCAGCAGCGGGGTCTCGTCGAGCAGCAGCTCCTGGATCTGGCGCGCGTAGCGCCGCTGGGACTGGAGGTCGAGCGCGGCGATGTAGCCGGCCACGAGCTTGTCGTAGGCGTCGCTGCGGAAGTGAGCGGCGTTCCAGGGCCCCTTCTTGGTCAGCGTCGCCTTGAGCGTGACGTTCGGGACGCCGCGGTGCCCATAGTCGGTGATGCCGATGACCGAGTCCAGCCAAGGAGAGGTCCCGAACGTCGAGCTGCCGTAGTACGTGCCCAGGTCGCTGATCGTGATGTTGAGCTTGATGCCCGCGACCGCGACGTTGTCCTGCAGCACCTGCGCCAGGTCGGGTAGCTCAAAGTCGTTGGAGGTGTTGACCGGGACCGAAAAGCCGTGTGGGTGACCGGCGGCCTCGAGCAGCTGCTTGGCCTTGGCGACATCGCGCTGGCGCTGGGCGACCGACTTGACCGTCGACGGGTAGATCGGTGCGAACGGGCTGTCGTTGCCGTAGTCGGACTTGGTGGCCAGCAGTCCCTGGACCATCCCGCGGCGGTCGGCGAGCAGCGCAAACGCCTGGCGCACGCGCTTGTCGGTGAACGGCTCCTTATCGCAGCGCAGGTGGATCTCGCGGTAGGCCGCGGAGTGAAACTGCGTGGTGCGGACCGACGGGTCGGTGAGCAGGGCTCGACCGCCCGACACCGAGAAGTGCGGCAGCACGTCGACCTGGTTGCCCTGTAGCCCGAGCACCGCCGCCTGCTCCTGGGCGTAGAACTTCAGTTCGGAGGTGTCGGCCACCGTCTTGCGGCCCCAGTAGTACGGGTTGCGCACGTAGGTGACGCCGACCTCCGGGGTGAAGCTCTTCATCTTCCACGGGCCGGTGGCGATGAATGTCTTCTGCCAGTTCCCGTCGTAGCTACGGGGAATGATGATCGCGTTGTAGTTGTCGGAGCTGACGATGTGCGGGAAGTTGCCGTTGGGCGCGTCGAGCTTGAAGCGCACGGTCTGACCGTCGAGGGCCTCGGTGTTGCCCTTCGACAGCACCCCGGCGAACGTCGAGAGCGCGTTGGAGCCGACCTTCGGATCGGCGAGGCGGTTGAACGTCTCGGCCACGTCCTGCGTGGTCATCTGGGTGCCGTCGTCGAACTTCACCCCCTGGCGAATCTTGAACGTCCACACGCTCCCGTCGTGGTTGGCCTTCCAGCCGGTCGCGATCTGCGGATGCAGGGTCAGGTTCCGGTCGGAGAACACCAGGAACTGGCCGTTCATCCCGAGCACCGCCAGCCCACCCTCATCGGAGATCTTGACCGGGTCGATCGCCGCCGCCGGGGACACGATCCCCGCGCGGATCGTCCCGCCGGGCTTGGGCGCCTGGGTCTGAGGTGGCGAGACCTTCGTGACGTCGGGACGGGCGCAACCGGCGATCACCAGGCCCAGCGCCGAGATCGACATGCCCAGCGCGGTCCCCCGGCGCATGAACTCGCGCCGCCCGATGCGATCGGACGCAAACTCGTCGATCAGATGGTTCTCCACTTCCCCTGCCGACCTGCGGACCGCCTCGGCTCGCTCGTTGGCGTTCAAACCACCCAAAGGATCAGACACCCGCCTCTAGTGGTCGTCCGCGCGGGTACGGTCGCACCGAGAGGCGCAACCCGGTGGATGGATCGCAAGGACGCAGGACCGAAGGCGTAGCGGAGCTACGTCGAGGTTCGAGGACGCAGCGAGACGCCGCTGGGGGCGCCTCGAATGCGAGCGTGGTTGCGTGGACGGCAACTGTTGCCTCATAGCCAACAGACGTTGCGGTCCCGCGCACTTTCGAAGTCTACCCAGGATCGTCATACCCGCAACTCGAGATTCCGCGTCGTGCACGACCTCGTTATTGGAGACACTGGTTGCTGTATAACCATCAAGAGTTGGCATTGCGATTGTCAGGAGCGTTGAGATGAGTGATCACGGCGCGAAAACCGGTCTGCTGGCGAAACTCGACGAGGGGCCGGTCGTGTGCGCGGAGGGCTACCTGTTCGAGTTCGAGCGCCGCGGTTATCTGCAGGCGGGGGCGTTCGTTCCCGAGATCGTGCTCGAGCAGCCCGAGCTGGTTCGCGGGCTGCACGAGGAGTTCGTTCACGCGGGGTCTGACGTGGTGCTCGCGTTCACGTATTACGGGCACCGGGAGAAGCTCCGGATCATCGGCAAGGAGGACCTGCTGGAGCCGCTCAACCGTGATGCGATCACGCTCGCCGTCGACGTCGCCCGGCAGACCGGCACGCTCGCCGCCGGCGATCTGTGCAACACCAACGCGTACTCGCGCGACCGCGAGTCCAGGCAGGCCGTCCGCGCGATGTTCGAGGAACAGGTCGGCTGGATCGCCGAGGGTGGCGTCGACTACGTCGTCGGCGAGACATTCTCTTGGGGCGAGGAGTCGCTGCTCGCGTTGGAAGCGATCCAAGCCGCGGGGCTGCCGTCGGTGGTGATGCTGACGATCCACTCCGACGGCCACACCCGGGAGGGATGGACGCCCGAGGAGGCGTGCCGGCGGATCGCCGATGCCGGCGCCGACGTGGTCGGGCTCAACTGCGCGCGCGGCCCGGCCACGATGCTGCCGCTGATCGAGCGGATCCGCCGCGCCGTCGACGGCCACATTGCGGCTCTGCCCGTCCCGTACCGCACGACCGCCGAGCAACCGAGCTTCCAATCGCTGCGCGACCCCGGCTGTGACTGCCTCCCGGGCGACCGGCCGTTCCCGACCGCGCTGGATCCGTTCACGTGTAACCGCTATGAGATCGCCGAGTTCACCCGTTCTGCATACGCGATGGGTGTCAACTACCTCGGCGTCTGCTGCGGGGCCGGCGCGCATCACATCCGGAGCATGGTCGAGGCGTTGGGTCGTACGGCACCGGCCAGCCGCTACAGCCCTGACATGTCAAAGCATGTGTACCTGGGCACCGACGAGCAGCTCCTGGACCACAACCGCGAGTACGCGAAGAACCTGTGAGGTCCGGGTGACCTCGGTTCAGAGGTCCCCGCCCTCGTCGATCAGCCGCGTGAGCTCGCGGCGCAGCAGCGCCAGGCGCGCGTCGCGGGTCAACGGCAGCCGCCGCCGGCGCGCCCGGACCGTCGCGGTGTCGATCGGATCGCTGACCAGCACGCACTCCGCGTCCTCGGGGCATTCGCAGATGATCCGGCCGTACGGATCGACCAGGTGCGATCCACCCCAGAAGCTCAGGCCATGCTCTTCGCCGACGCGGTTGACGAACACCACGTAGCACTGCAGCAGCCGCGCGTACAGCGACGTGATGTCGCGCCAATAGCTGCGGACGTCGAGCTCGTCGGGATCGCTGTGGGCGCTGTCGGCCGGGATCAGCAGCACCTCGGCGCCGTCCTGACAGGCGACGAACGCCAGCGCGGGCTGCCACGCGTCGTTGCAGATCAGCAGCGCCATCCGCCCGAGCGCGGTGTCGAACGCACGCATCGCGGTGCCCGCGCTGAAGTGCTTTCGCTCCTCGAACCCGCCGTAGGTGGGCAGGTACAGCTTGCGGTGCAGGTGCGCGAGCGCGTCGCCCTCGAAATACGCGGCGCTGTTATAGACACGGCCGCCCCGTCCCAGCTCTGGGAAGCCGAGGACCACCGCGTTCGGGGTCGCGGCACCCGCCAGCTCGGCCAGCCGACCATCCTGCGCCTGCAGCGACACGTCCCGGTCGGTGGCCCCGATCGCGTACCCGCTCAGGTGCAGCTCTGGGAACACCACCAGGTCGGCCCCGCCAGACACCGCCTCCCGGATCGCCGCGCCGGCGCGGCGCAGGTTGCGGTCGACGTCTCCGAGCGCGCTATCGACTTGGGCGAGGGCGACCCGCAACGCTCAGCCCGGAAGACCCTGGTGATTGCGCGGGCCCAGCATCGATGGCACGCTACCAACGATGGTTGTGCAGAGAGCATCCAGTCTGAAGCGCGGAGTCGAGATCCTGCTGGCACTCGGCACCGACGAGGCGATCGCGCAAGACGGACTCGGGGTGGTGCGGATCGCGCAGATCGTCGGCCAGGAGAAGAGCCAGGTGTCGCGGGCGCTTGCCGCGCTCGCTGAGAGCGGCCTGATCGACCGTGACCCCGATACGCGCGCCTACCGTCTGGGGTGGCGGCTGTTCGCGCTGGCCGCGCGGTCAGGCCTGCCCCGGCTGACCGCGCACGCCCCCGCGGCGCTCGCCCAACTGGTGGCCGAGTTCGGCGAGACCGCGCATCTGTCCGTGCTCCGTGGCGATCACGTTCTGACCGTGCTGTCGGAGGGGCCGTCGTCGACGATCCGCGCCAGCGGCTGGTCGGGGCGGACGGTACCGGCCGGCTGCACCTCCTCGGGACGGGCGCTGCTGCTCGACCACGACCTGCCCGAGCTCGAGGCGCTGCTCGGCGACGAGCCATTCCCGAGGCTCGGCCCCAAGGCGCCCCGGGACGCCAAGGCTCTGCACCGCCGGATCCGCAGGGCGCGCAAGCAGGGGTACGCGCTCGTCGACGAGGAGTTCGAGCCCGGCCTGGTCGCGGCAGCCGCACCGATCCGAGACTTCTCGGGCCGGATCATCGCCGCGGTCAACATGTCGGGGCCGAAGTTCCGCTTGGGGCCGCGCTTGACGGCCGCCGGCGAGGCGGTCAAGTCGGCGGCCGATCAGTTGTCGCAGTAGCGGCTGTTCGAGCTCGCCGGCGCTCGGCGTCTCTGCTCAATCGCGGTGGTGGTTGACGACCTCGATGTTGTTGCCGTCGGGGTCGAGCACGTACGCCGCGTAGTACCCGGGGTGGTAACGGGCCCGCTCCCCCGGTTTGCCGTTGCCGCGATAGCCCGCGGCGGTCTCGTCGTCGAAGAAGCGCCGGATCGCGTCGTCGGCGCCTGGGAACGCGACGTGAAGGTTGGCGGTCGGGGGCCCGGCGACCAGCGAGAACGAGACGTCGGGGTCAGAGCCGGCGAACCTCACGCGTCCCGAGTCCTCGCTGTTCACTCCGAACCCGGCTGCGGTCCCGGCCAGCACGTAGAAGCGCTTGGACGCCGGCAGATCGGCCACGTGGATCCACAGGTGATCGATGATCTGATCGCGGCGCCGGTGGCGGGCTTCGTAGTGGACGGCCTCGATGCTGTTCCCATCAGGGTCGCGGACGAACGCCGCGTAGTAGTCGGGGCGATACTGCGGGCGCGGGCCGGGAGGCCCGTCGTCCCCGAATCCGGCTGCGACTCCAGCCCGCCAGAAGGCGTCTACCTGGTCGCGCGAGGGGGCGGCGAACGCGATGTGCAGTCCACGGGTGGCGGGGTGCTGGTCACTCTGCTGGGCGACCATGAAGTCCTGCCACTCGGTGAACGCGTTGGTCCGGTAGCTGGTGTCGATCCCCAGCGGCTCGAGCACCGACGCAAAGAAGCGCTCGGACGCCTCGCGATCGGGAACTCGGATCGTCACGTGGTCAAACATCTCGGGTCGGAAACCTAGTGCAGCCGGCCGGCTGGTGGATCCCACGGTTGCGGTCGCGGCCACGCCGGTCAACTCCCCATTCGAGGGTTCACCCGCCCACGATGGGGCCTTGACCATGTCCCACATGGCGAACTCCCCAAGCTGCACGCCGAAACGGCTGGTTTGGGGAGTTGACCTGGGACCCGCGGGCCCCACGACTGTGGTGCAATGGCCGGCGATGAGGATCTCCGACGCCAAGGGCCTCTGGCAACCCGCCGGCGTGTACTGCAACACCGCCACCTACGGGCTGCCGCCGCTGCCGGCGTGGGAGGCGCTGCAGGCGGCGCTGGACGACTGGCACAGCGGGCGCACCAGCTGGGAGCACTGGGGAGAAGCCACCGAGGGCTCACGCGCCGTATTCGCCCGGCTGGTCGGCGTCGACGTCGACAAGGTGGCGGTCGGCTCGACCGTGTCGGAGCTGATCGGCGCGGTGGTGACGGCGCTGCCCGACGGTGCGCGCGTGATCGTTCCCGACGTCGAGTTCACCTCGACGCTGTTCCCGCTGCTGGTCCAGCGGCGGCTCGACGTGCGCACCGTCCCGACCGATCGGTTCGTCGACGCGATCGATGACGGCGTCGACGCGGTTGCTTTCAGCGCCGTGCAGATGAGCACCGGCGAGGTCGCGGACGTCGACGCGATCCTGGCCGCCACGGCGGCCACGCGCGCGCTGACGATCTGCGACGCCACCCAGGGGATCGGATGGCTCCCGCTCGACGCCGGCCGGTTCGACGCGGTCGCCTGCGCGGCCTACAAATGGTTGATGTCGCCGCGAGGAACCGCGTTCATCACGGTGTCGGACCGGCTGCTCGACGGCGTCGTCCCCCACAGCGCCGGCTGGTACGCCGGTGAGGACGTGCACGCGAGCTACTTCGGCCCCCCGCTGCGGCTGGCCTCGGCTGCGCGACGCCTGGACGTGTCCCCCGCCTGGTTCTCATGGGTGGGCACGCTGCCCGCGCTCGAGCTGATCGAGCAACTCGGGGTGAAGGAGATCCACGCCCACGACCTGGCTCTGGCCAACCGCTTCCGCGCCGGCGTCGGGATGGAGCCCGGCGACAGCGCGATCGTGACCGCCGACCTGCCGGGCGCCGACGAGCGCCTCACCCGTGCGGGGATCATCGCCGCGGTCCGGGGCGGCCGGTTACGCACGTCCTGGCATATCTACAACGACGAGCACGACGTCGACCGCGTGCTCGAGATCGTCAGCGGCTGACGCCGTAGCGGGCGATCAGCGAGCGGTAGGCCGCGAACGCCGGCTTGCGGCGGTAGGCGTCGGTCAGCAGGCCGGTCGTCTCGGCGAATGCCGACGTGGTCGAGACGCTGTCGCGGAGGTTGAACCAGCGGTAGTCGGTGACACCGAAGGTGGCCGCGCCGCGGTGGACAGCGTCGACGATCTGCACCAGCGCGCGGCGCTGCTGGATCGGCGTGACCGCGCCCGGGGTGGTGTCATAGCCACTCTCGGTGATCCATAGCGGCACCCGCGCTCCCAGCCCCGCCAGCGCCAAGAAGTGGTGGCGCATCGTCGCCATCATCTGCGTGGTGGCCGCCGGGATCGGCGTCGCCCTACCCGGGACCAGCTCGGGGTAGTAGTCGACGCCGACGAACCCCAGCGCGCGGCGGAACTCCGGGCCGCCCCTGCGCAGGCCCGCGAACATCGCCGCGTCGGCGACCGGGTCGAACCGGTAGGCGAACGTGAACCCGAACCGCAGCTGACGGTAGCCGCGCCGGGCGGCCTCTCGATGGGCGGCGATGATCCCCTGTACCAGTGCCTGCTCGGCCTTCGGAAACGCGCCGTCAGACGTGTTGGGCGAGATCGCGAGGTTGGCCTCGTTGGTGATCGTCATCGCCAGGACGTGGCGGTTAGGGCCGAACACATCGACCACGTGCCGGACGTAACGGGTCCACGCCGCGATGTCCCCGGCCTGGGCCGCCGACGGGTGGTAGCGCACCTGCAGCTCGGTGTCGAAGCCCTCACGCGTGTAACGATCGATGATGCGCTCAAAGCGTCTGATGCCGGCATCGCCGTCTGACTCGAACAGCCGGTTGATTCGGAGCACGAGCTGCTTGCCCTTCGGTCGCAGGCCGCGCAGCGCCGCAACCGTTCGCGCGTGGCTGACCGGCTTGGCCGGGTTCTGACCCGACCCGGCGCTGCCCGCGAGCTCGGGGTCGATCCCGAACCGCAGCTTGGGCGCGGCCGCGACAGCCCCGGGGGCCGCGGCGGCTGGCGCCATCAGAGTGATCGCCGCCAGGGCAGCGGCGCCCCGCCGCCTCACCTGCGCCAGGCGCTGAGCCACAGGCGCAGCTCGAGCACGCGCTCACCGTCGCGCCGGCTGACCGAGAAACACTCGGTGGCGGGCGGGCGCTCGCCGAGCTGGCGCTCGATCACCGCAGCCGAGGCCGGGCCGCCCGAGCCCCGCTCCAGCCAGTCATCGAAATCGAGCTCCAGCGGCAGCACGAGCTCCTGTTCGAGCTCGAGACCGGCCCGCTCCCCGAGCTCGCGGAGCCGCTCGGCGGACAGGCAGATCCAGTGCGACGGATCCCTGAGCCGCTCCAGCTCCTGTGACCAGGTCAGCGCGTCGGGGTCCCGGTCGGCGAGGTGATCGGCGAGCACCACGCGGCCACCGGGGCGGACCACCCGCGCCAGCTGCTCGAACACCCGCCCGGGTGCCGGGATGTGGTGGATCGAGAAGCGCGAGATGGCACCGTCGAAGCTCGCGTCGGGGAGGTCGAGATCGGTGGCGTCGCCGAGCGCGAACGTCGCGTTGGCGATCCCCGCCCGCTCGGTGTCGCGGCGCGCGACATCAAGCATCGCAGGCGTCATGTCGACGCCGACGACCTCGCGGACGTGCGGGGCCAGGCGGCGGCTGATGATCCCGGGCCCGCACGCGGCTTCGAGCCAGCGCTCGTCGGACCCGGGCTGCGCCAGCCCGATCAGCCGGTCGAGTATCTCCTCCGACCGCGCGGTCGCGCTGTCGTTGAACGTTTCGGCCTGCTGGGTGAACTCCGCGACGATGTCGGCGTCGTGCATGCCCGCGGTCAGCCGCGCCGCCGCGGGCCGTGGGTCAGCCGCCTCGGGAGCGGCAGCGGCGACAGCTTGTCGGCGGCCTCCCCGAACAGGATCCGCGGCTCGAGCTTTGCGACCAGGTCCTCGAGCTCCTGGCCCTCGGCCGCGGACAGGTTGCGGCGGCGCCCACGGGCGATCCGGACCAGCTCGATCAGCCGGCGGCGGTCCTCGCGAGTGAGCAACATCATGTGATCGCGGGCGATCATCGCCACCTCGGCGGCGGCGAGCAGCTTCAACACGGGAACGCGGCGCAGGCCGGGGACCTTGTTGACCGAGCGGCCGATCGTCTTCGTGACGAATCCGTTTGCCATGGGTCTGAGTGTAGGAGGGTGGAGAGCCAGGCCTGCCCGGGGCCCGCACTAGGCCCGCAGCGCGCGGACGACCTGGGCGTGCTCGCGCATCGTCGCCAACTCGTCGGCGCCAGGCTGCCGGCCGAACCCGCAGTACATCGCCACCCCGAAATCGGGCAGGTACCTCGACGCGGTCGCGTGCCGGCGCCGGAGCCCCGTGAGGCCGTCCAGCGGGAGCACGATCCCGAGGTACACCCAGGTGTCGCCGAGCTCGAGGTCGGCCAGCGGCTCGAAGAAGCGGTCGTCCTCGCTGCGCAGGTAACGCGGCCCGGCCAGGTGCAGCCAGTCGACGCTCCTGCCCGATTCGGCGACCGCATGGTTCGCCATTCGCACCAGCAGGCCCATGTCCCGGGCCTCGAACATCGGCCACTCCGGGAACGTGCCGTAGCAGAGGTGGTAGCCGACCAGCACCGGCTCGGGGATCTGGCGGGTGAGCCGGCCGACCGGCCCGGTGAACCGCTCCCAAGCGCCGTCCGGAGTCCAGGCGAGCACGCCCTCGAGGTCGAGCACCTCGTAGGCGAGATCCCACTGGAGCGCCAGGTCCTCGGCCGGAATCGCCTCGAGCAGCCGCCCGAGCTCGCGGGCGAACAGGTCCTCGATCGCGCGTTCGGCCACCGGGTAGTCGCCGGCGAAGTCCGCCTTGAAGGCATTGAGCGCGCTCGACGGGAACGGGAGGCCGATCTGGAAGCGCAGCTCGTCGGGGATCACGCCCTCGTCGCGCAGCGAGCGGAACACCTGATACGAGGCGATCGCGTCGTCGATCCTCGGCCAGGTGTCCCAGTGGAGCTCGCCGACGCCGTCGCGGATCTTGAACACGGGTGTCTCGTAGGCGTGCCGCGGGATCCCCGTGGGTGACTCGGTCTCGGACACCGTCTCAACGTCAGGGTTGGTGCGGACCAGCTGCTCGCGCTCGTAGCCCACCCACGCCCGGCGTGGCCCCGTCTCGCCGTCGGGGAGCGCGAACACCAGATCGCCGAACAGCTCGCCGCCAGCGCGCAGCGCCGACTCGGTGGAGTCCGCGGGCAGGCTGCCGACCAGCAGCAGCTCGCTCCTGGCTCGCCACGAACGCTCGGGCATGCGCCCGAGTGTCCCATAGCCAAACCTGAGGCAGCTAGGCGGCCCGCTCGAACTCGGGCGCCGCCGGCCGCGTCGCCCCGAGCTTGTGCACGAACCGGGTCCGGGCGTGGTGGTAGCTGCGATCGGGCCCGAAGAAGCAGTGGTGCGAATGCTCCAGCTCCTCGCGCCGGTAGTCCGCCAGCGGCCTGACCAGCTCGTCGTGAGCGCGCCGCGCCCGCTTGCAGTCGAGCAACCGATCGAACCCGCGAGCGCCAGCGATCCGCTCCGCGAACGTCCGGACGCCGACCTCGAACTCCCGGAGGTTCGCGCCGAACGCCGCGTCCAACAGCCCGATCCCGACCGCCTGGTGGGCGCCGAGCGCCTCGTAGGGGGGCCCGGTCAGGCGCGCGGCCAACTCGGTGCCGACTCTCCGGGGAAGCAGATAGGTCCAGTACTCGGAGCCGTATAGCCCGCCCATGTGGCTGTAGTACGGGTTGAGCACGACGTCCTCACGACCGATCACGTGGTCGGCGGCGAGCGCCAGCGGCACGCCCCCCGCCCCAGCGTCGCCTGCGAGCGCCGACACGACGACGTGCGATCCGGTTTCGATGATCTCCCGCGTCAAGTCGTCGATCGCGGTCAGGTTTCGCCACGACTCCGTGGCCGGGTCGGCAGCGGCCTCGATCACGTTGAGGTGAATGCCGTTGGAGAAGCAGTCGGTGCCACCCATCAGCACGATCACCTTCGTCTGTGGGCGCGACCGAGCCTCGAGGTAGGCCTCGCGCAGCCGGACGCACTGGTCGGTGCTCATCGCGCCGTTGTAGAAGTCGAATCGCAGGTACCCGACCTCGCCGCGCTCCTCGTAGGAGATCTCACGGTACGTGTGGTCGGGCGGCAGCGACGCGCGCGCGGCCACCGCGACCTCCGGAGCATCGACCGCAACCCCCGCGAGCTCCAGCGCTCGCGCGGCCGGGAGCTTGAAGTGCGGCGCCCGGCCGTCGCCGGAATCGGCCTGGCGCAGGTGAGTGATCCACACCGCGCCGTCGATGGTCGCGCGGCAGATCGCGCCCGTACGCCGAGCGACGATCTCTCGGGGCTGGCCCCGCAGGGCTCGCTCCTGGTGTGCGCCGAACAGGTGAAACGCCACGCCGCCGATCTCGTCGAGCACCCCGGGATGGCCGTCGCCAGCGCGGATCTTGCGCATCACCACCTCGGAGCCGTCCACGCTCCAGTCGATCGCACGCACGTCCTGGCGCATCAATGGCCGGGCCTGTGCGGTCTGGGGCTCGCCCTCTTGCCCGGGCTCGGCCCGCTCGCGGCCGGCGGCGATCACGCCGACGGCCTCGAGCAGTGCGTCGAGCGCGGCGCGGCGGACCTCGTGCCGGTAGATGCTGCTCTTGCCCGCCTGGCGCATCGGGAATCCGCGGGTCGCCCACACCGATCCCGCATCTAGTACGCCGTTGGCCTCGAGCACGGTTACTCCCCACTCGCTCATGGCCAGCTCGATCGCCCAGTCCAGCGATGATGGACCGCGGTCACCGACCGGCCCCGGATGCACGATCAGGCAGCGGTGCCGCGACCACACGGACTCTGGGATCAGCCGCTTCAGGAACGGACACACGATCAGGTCGGGCGGCTCAACGTCGACGGCGGCCTCCATCTCGGCGGCCCCGTCGACGACCGCGACCCTGACCTCGTGCCCGAGCTCGGTGAGGGCGATCTCGGCTCGCTGGCTCAGGCCGTTGTGCGCGGTGACCAGGAACAGGATCCGCAGCGAGCGCAGTCGCGAGTGCAACGGTGTCATCGCACGCCGTGCTCGTTGGGAATCAGCCCGAGCTGCTCGAGCATCTCCAGGCGGTCGAGCATCATGCTGATCGAGACGTTCTTGCCGTCGCGCTGGCGGGTCACCCGGACGTAGCCAAGCGTTACCGTACGACCCGTGCGCGCGACCCCGTCATGCGTGCCGGTGAGCGTCCCCTCCTCGACCGCGACGTCGTCGGCGAGGTGGACATCGAAGACATCCAGGCGCGCGTCGGGAAACGCGTCGAACAGGTTGCGGTGAAAGCGGATGCAGTCCTCCTTGCTCTCACCCCAGACGCCGCCCGGCGCCTGGAACACGACGTCGTCGGCGAGCGACTCGGCGAAGGCGTCGAAGTCACGCGCGTTGAACGCGTCCGTTCCCGTATCGAATGCAAGCTGGTTGGCGGTCGCCATCGGATCCCCCTTTGTGTGCCCCGACTCCTAGGGTTCACGGTGACCGATCCGGGCGCGGACGGCTGTGATATTTGACGCAGGCGCCCTGGCGCCGGCGGTTGCGCTCAGCCCGCGACCCGGTCGATGAAGTCCGCGGTGATCCCGAGGACCTCGTCGCGGTTGGTCTCGTTGAAGACCTCATGCCGGGCGCCGGGGAATATGTGGGTCTCGAGCGCGCCGAGTTCGAGCGCCTCGATCCCGGCGCGCGTCTCGGGGATGGGCACCAGTTGGTCGTCCTCGCCGTGCAACCACAGCGTCGGTAGCGAGCCCAGCTTGGGGCCCGAGCCGATCGCCTTCAGCTCGGCGCCGATCGCCTGCACCGTCGAGCGCTTGAACGGGCCGTGCCAGACCAGCTCGTCGTCGCTGTAGACCTCGCCGACGCGCGGATCGCGCGACAGCGTCGAGACGTCGAGCGGATCGTCCGGGATCTCGTCGAGCTCGAGCAGGTCGGTGACAGCAGTCCAGGTTCCGAGGACCGGGCCTGACAGCACCAGCCCGACGAGCTCGTCGCCGTGCAGCTGGGCGTAGCGGGCGCCGATCATCCCGCCCATCGAATGGCCGACCAGCACCAGCGCCAGCCCGGGGTGGCGCTGCTTCATTTGGGTGACGACCGCGTGCAGGTCATCGACGATCAGGTCGTAGTCCTCGATCAACACCCGGTCTCCACCGGAGCGGCCGTGCCCAAGGTGATCGGGCCCCGCGACGACCGCCCTGCGGCCCGTCAGGAACTCCGCGACGTACTCATAGCGTCCGAGATGCTCGCCGTATCCGTGGGCGAGCACCACCAGGTGGCGGGCCTGCGGATTGGGCCACACGTACATCGCGATCTGCTCGCGGTTGGCGGCAAACGTCTCGACCTGCACGAAGCTGTCTCTACCCAGCCGAGACGACTCCCACCACGTGACCGCCTGGATCGGTCATCAGACCGATCTCGGGACCGCCGGGGACCTGGTCGGGCCCCATCAGCCGCCGGCCGCCGAGCGACTCTGCCTGGGCGAGCGTCGCCTCGACATCCGGGACCTCGACGTAGAACGTGACGTGACCGTCGTAGCCGTCGGGCACGCCGCCCACGCCGCCGCCGATACCGATGCCGGCGGGGTTCACGTTGCGCTCGACGACTGTGTAGTCGGTCGGCCCAACCGGGCTGCCGAACTCCCAGTCGAACAGCTCCGTGTAGTACTCGCGCAGCTTGTCCGGGTCCTTGCCGATCACCTCGAAGTGGACAACAGGCTGTCCCATCGCGTCTCTCCTCTCGTGATGTCGCCTCCGCCGCCAGGCTGAGCTTACGCGGCCGGGAGTCCGAGCTTACGCGGCCGCGTCGGTGGGCCAGTCGCCGCCCGAGACGCGCCCCAGCGCGATCGACAGCGAGTGCGTGCCCTTCTCGCCGAGGCCCTGCCCCTGGGCGGCGATGTACAGCTCTTCGGCCAACGCGGTCCCGGGCAGCGAGAGCTTCATCCGCCTCGCCTCGGCCAGGGCGATCCCGAGGTCCTTGACGAAGTGGTCGACCTTGAAGCCGGGCTCGAGGTCGCCGCGGAGGATCCGGGGACCGTAGTTGGACAGCGACCACGACCCCGCGGCTCCGCCCTTGATCGTCTCGATCGTCCGCTCGAGGTCCAATCCGGCCCGGTGCGCATACAGGAGCGCCTCGCACATCGCGATCATCCCTGCCGCGATCGCGATCTGGTTGACCATCTTGGTGTGCTGGCCGGAGCCGGGATCCCCCAGCAGCGTGCTGTTGCCCATCGCCGAGAACAGCGGCTCGGCCTTCGCATAGGCGTCCTGGGAGCCGCCGACCATGATCACCAGTGCCGCGTTGCGGGCGCCCACGTCGCCGCCGGAGACCGGGGCGTCGAGCGACTCGACGCCGTTGGCGACCGCCGCCTCGTGGATCTCGACCGCCAGCGCCGGCTCGCTCGTGGTCATGTCGACCAGCAGCGATCCCGACTCCATCACCTCGAGGATCCCCTGCTCGCCGAGCACCGTCTCGCGCACGTCGATCGGGTAGCCGAGCATCAGGAACACGACCTCGGAGCCACGGGCGACGTCGGCCGGGGAGTCACACCAGGTCGCTCCCTTGTCGATCACCGCGGACGCGCGCTCGCGGGTGCGGTTGAACACCGACACGTCGTGGCCGGCATCGACGAGATGCCCGGCCATCGATGAGCCCATCACGCCGGTCCCGATCCAGCCGATCCGAGTCACGGCGGGCAGGCTATATCACAGCTCCGCGAGCCGCCGCCTGAGGAACCGGCGCTCGGGCTCGGAGACCGTCAGCTCGAGCGCTCGCTCGTAGGCCGCCCGGGCCTCCGGGACTCGCCCGAGCCGGCGCAGGAGCTCGGCCCGGGTCGAGTGCAGGTACGGATAGCCGTCGAGCTCGAGACCGGCGACCACCTCGAGCGCGCGCTCGGGTGAGCCGGCCTCGGCCACGGCCACGGCGCGGTTGAGCTCGACCACCGGCGAGCCGGTCAGTTCGGACAGCTGGGCGTAGAGCGCGCCGACCTGCGGCCAATCGATCGTCCGCTCGGTCTGCAGCGAGGCGATCGCCGCCTGCAGCACGTATGGCCCGCGCCCGCGCAGAGCGATCGCTCGGTCGAGCAGTTGCCGTCCCTGGGCCAGGTCGGCCTCGTCCCACAGCGATCGGTCCTGCTCGGCGAGCAGCACCAGGTCCTCGCCGGCGAAGCGGGCGCGGCGGCGCGCGTGGTGGAGCATCATCAGCGCCATCAGGCCGTGGGCCTCCGGCTCATCGGGCATCAGGCTGGACAGCACCCGCCCCAGCCGGATCGCCTCGGCAGCGAGGTCCACGCGCCCGCCGTAGCCCTCGTTGTAGATCAGGTAGATGACCGCCAGCACCGTCTGCAGGCGGTCGGGGAGCAGATGCTCGGCAGGAACCGCGAATGGGATTCCGGTCGCCTTGATCTTGGCCTTGGCCCGGGAGAGCCGGCGCTTCATCGTCTCCTCGGGCACCAGGAACGCCCGGGCGATCTGCTCGGTGGAGAGCCCCCCGAGCGCCCTCAGCGTCAGCGCCACCTGCGCTTCGCTTGACAGCGCGGGGTGGCAGCAGGTGAAGATCAGCTCGAGCCGCTCGTCTTTGATCAACGCGTCGTCCATCTCGTCCTCGGCGGCCTGCGGGACCGGCAGCGCCGACAGCTTCGCGGCGAGCGCGCGCTGGCGGCGGATCCGGTCGATCGCGCGATTGCGGGCGGTGGCCACAAGCCAGGCGCTCGGATTGTCGGGAGCGCCATCGCGCGGCCAGCGCTCGGCGGCGATCGCGAACGCCTCCTGGGCGGCCTCCTCCGCGAGCTCGAAGTCGCCGAGGAACCCGATCAGGTGCGCGAGGATGCGCCCCCATTCATCCCGGAATACCTGGTCGATCAGCGCCGGGCCTCCGACTCGGCCGGGGCGGCGGGCGCTAGCTCTCGCTCTCGACCAGCGGGCGGACCTCGACCGCGCCGCCGTGCCGCGCGGCGGGCACCCGCGCGGCGAGCTGGAGCGCCTCGTCGAGGTTGCCCGCGTCGAACACGTAGTAGCCGCCGAACACCTCTTTGGTGTCGGCGAACGGGCCGTCGGTGGTGAGCGCGCTGCCGTTCTGCACCCGCACGGTGGTGGCGGTCTGGATCGGCTGCAGCTGAGCGCCGCCGACGCAGCGCGAGTCATCCGACAGCGCCATGTACTCGGCGTAGATCGACTTGTAGTCGTCTTCGCTGACTCCGTCCATCGAGCCCGGCTTCTCGTAGATCAACAGTGCGTACTTCATCCAGACCTCCTGGAGGAGAAAACGGTTGTCAGCCCAGGGACGAACGAGTCCGAGGTCAGGGGACACTCCCGCTCGAATTCTTCGCCAGCGCCTCGAAGTTCTCATACAACCGCGGCTCGCCAAAGCGCTCGCGCACGCTCAGCGCCGCGGGTTCCACGCGCGACCACAGGCCCTCGACCCACAGCCAGTCGGTCACCAGCTCGGTGCTCAGCAGGTCGCGCTTGGTGAGCGTCGCGATCGTCTCGCCGAACATCAGGATCGTGCGCACCGCCTCGTGTTCGATCGCGTCGGCCGTGTGCGGATCGAAGTCGTCGGAGAACAGCTCGGGCATCGCGTCCTGGATTCCGAGCGTCGTGCCCCATTGGACGATCTGCATCAGCAGCTGGGCGTCTTCACGAGTCGGTGAAGCCATCGGTCTGTCTCCTCCGTCGGCGGTGCATGCGCACTGTGCGGGCCCCTCAGTGCTGTCAGTCCACACGCAAGATACCTGCGCGGGCCGCTCCGGCGGCTCTCTAGACTTTTTCGAAGTGCAGGTCCTCGGCCCCAAGGCGGCTCGCGTTGTCAGGTTGTTTGCCGTGATCGCCGCCGTCCTGGGCGCCGGCGGCGCCGTGGCGGCGTGCGGGTCGCACTCCTCCTCCTCTCGTCGTCGGGCCAGAGCGCATCGGGCACGGGCAGCGCCGGCACGGCGACCGCGAGCGACTCCGGGTCGACATCGACCCAGGCGGCCCCCAGGGGAGTGAAGCTCGTCGAGATCGGCAGGTTCGACCAACCGGTCTACCTGACGGGCCCGCCGGGCGACCCGCATCGCGTGTTCGTGGTCCAGAAGACCGGACAGATCATCGTCGTGGTCAACGGGCACGCCCGTTCGCGGCCGTTTCTGGACATCACCAAGCTGGTCACCTCAACCGGCCAGGAACAGGGCCTGCTGGGCCTGGTGTTCGCCCCCGATTACGCCCGCAGCGGCCGCTTCTACGTCTCCTACACGATCGCCAACAACGACGTCCGCGTGGCCCAGTACCGCCGCGCCAGTCATGATCCCGACGTCGCCGACCCCGGCAGCGGCCGGACCGTGATCACGGTCGCGCACCCGTTCGCCAATCACAACGGCGGCCAACTCCAGTTCGGACCGGACGGGGACCTGTACTTCGGGATCGGCGACGGGGGCAGCGAGGGCGACCCGATGAACTTCGGTCAGAACACCGCCGTGCTCGACGGCAAGATCATCCGGATCCAGCCGCGCCCCAACGGGGGCTACTCGATCCCGAAGGGCAACCCATTCGTGGGCAAGCGCGGCAAGCGACCGGAGATCTGGGCCTACGGCTTGCGCAACCCGTGGCGCTTCTCGTTCGACCGTAAGACCGGCGACCTGATCATCGCCGACGTCGGCCAGGACAAGGAGGAGGAGATCGACTTCCAGGCTCGCGGCACCGGCGCCGGCGCCAACTACGGGTGGAGCGTGTGGGAGGGCGACCGCCGCAACAAACCCGGCAACGCTCCGGGCGCGATCCGGCCGGTGCTGGTGACGCTTCACAGCGACGGCAACTGCGCGATCATCGGCGGCTACGTCGTCCGCGACCCCTCGCTGTCGATGTACGGGCGCTACGTCTACGGGGATCTGTGCAAGCCCGGGATCCGCTCGGCCAAGCTGAGCCGCGGACACGCCTCCGACGACCGGCCCACCGGCCTGTCGGTCACCGGGATGTCGTCTTTCGGGCAGGACTCGCGGGGCCGCGTATACGCGGTCTCACTCAACGGCCCGATCTACCGGCTGGCCGCGAAGTAGGCGTCCAGCGGGTCAGGCGGCGGTGAGCACGACCGGGCCGCCCTCGGACACCATGATCGTGTGCTCCTCGTGAGCCGACGGGGAGCGGTCGGCGGTGCGCACCGTCCAGCCGTCGCGCTCGACCAGCAGCCGCGTCCCGCCGCCGGCGACCATCGGCTCGATCGTGATCACCAGGCCGGGCTCGAGCACGCGCGTGGCCTGGGGCGCGGCCCAGTTGAACACCGTCGGGTTCTCGTGCATGGCCCGGCCGATGCCGTGTCCGGTGAGCTCGCGGAACACCTGAAAGCCGCGCTCCTGGGCGGTGCGCTCGATCGCGGCGCCGACGTCGGCGAGCGTCACCCCAGGCTGAGCGTTGTTGATTCCCGCGGCAAGCGCCGCGCGCGTGGCGTCGACGAGCTTGCGTCGCTGCTCGTCGACGGCTCCGACCGGGACCGTGACCGCCGCATCGGCGTGATAGCCGTCGACCTCGGCGGCGACGTCGAGCGAGACCAGCTCCCCGGGTTCGAGCACCCGCTTGCCGGGAACCCCGTGGACGACCTGTTCGTCGACGCTGATGCAGATCGACCCCGGATAGCCGTAGGTCAGGATCGGACCCGAGCGGGCGCCGTGAGACGCGAGGAATCCCGCCGCGATCCGGTCCAGCTGGCCGGTGCTCACCCCGGGTGCGACCGCGTCCTTGAGCATCTGCAGCGCCGCGGCGACGACGCGCCCGGCGCGGCGCAGGCCGTTGAGCTGTTCGGGGGTGTCGACCGACATCGTCGCAACAGCGTAGCTCGGGACCGGCCGAGCTAGGGCCGCTTGAAACGCTTGCGTTGCTTGGCCACGGCGTCACCTGCGTCGCAGCCGATCAGGTGGTCGTTGACCAGCCCCATCGCCTGCATGAACGCGTAGACCGTGGTCGGACCGACGAAGCTCCAGCCGCGGCGTTTGAGGTCCTTGGCCAGCGCGGCGGACTCGGGGGAGCGGGCCAGCTCGATCAGTGCCGCGCGGTCCAGCCGCTCGGGACGGCCGTCGGGCTCGAAGCCCCAGACGTAACGGGCCAGCGAGCCCTCCGCCTCGACCAGCTCGACGGTGCGCTTGGCGTTGTTGATGGTCGCCTCGATCTTCGCCCGGTTGCGGACGATCGACGCGTCGCCCATCAGCCGCTCGACGTCGCGGGAGCGAAAGCGCGCGACCCGTTCGAAGTCAAAGCCCTTGAACGCGCGGCGGAACGCCTCGCGCTTGCGCAGGATCGTCAGCCACGACAACCCCGACTGAAAAGCCTCCAGGCACAACTTCTCGAACAGCCGGATGTCGTCGTCGACGGGGAACCCCCATTCGGTGTCGTGGTAGGCCTGGTAGTCGGCCGTCGAGGCACCCCACCAGCAGCGGCCAACGCCGTCGTCGCCGCGCACGATTCCGTCATCGCTCACTGTTCGCCACCTGTCCGCATCGTCGCTGCACTCGCCCGCGCGAGGCATAGCTTGGTCACGTAGTTCATCGCAAACGACCCACCGCTGTCGTCGATCGCGGCGGCGACTGCTGTCAACAGCGCCTCCCGGTCGGCCTCGGCGAGCCGAGTGTGATCGCGGCTGATGCTCAGCAGCTCGAGGTAGAGCTCGGTCGTGTACCGCGACCGCGACTCGTAGCAGCGGACCGTCGGGTCGGCGAGCCCGGCCGCGGAGGCGATTTCGGCGTCCCAGTCCTCCCAGCGGTCCGGTGCGATCTCGCTGGCCGGGTGCAGCGGACCGGGATCGCGCCCGAAATCCGCCGCGGCGTCCGCGTAGACGGCGCGCAGCCGGTCGCGCAGTTCGTTGTCGTCCCATTTGGGACGGCTCCAGAACACCGCCAGAAGGCCACCCTCGGTCAGCGCCTCCTGCGCGCGGGCGTACCGGACATCGGGCGCCACCAAGTGCCAGGCCTGGGCCGAGAACACCAGCTCGAACTGCCTGCCGGCGGGCCCCCAGCGCTCGAAGGCCGCCTCCTCGACGGTGACCTTCGGGTAGCTCTCGGCCTTGCGGCGAGCGACCCGTGCCATTGCCGGGCTGGGCTCGAGCGCGTGTACGACGAGCCCGCGCTCGGCGAACATGACCGTCGCCTTCCCGGTTCCGGCCCCTACCTCGAGTACCGGATCGCCCTCCACCACGCCGGCGAGCGCGACCACCTCGTCGACCAGCTGCGCCGGATACGACGGCCGGACCCGGTCGTAGCGTTCGGCGTCGGAGCCGAATCTCGGTGGGGTCGTCGGCGGCATCGGAGTCAGTCAACCAGTCCGCATGCAACCATCGGGTTCGACGATGGAGCAGTACTACGACACCCGGGCCCCCGAATACGACGAGTGGTACCTGGGCCTGGGGCGGTTCGCGCAACGCGACCGACCGGGCTGGGAATCGGAGGTGGCCGTGCTCGAGCGCGCGGTCGCGCAGCTTCCGCCGGCGTGCACGCTCGACGTCGCCTGCGGGACGGGGTTTCTCACCCGTCACCTGCGCGGCGAGATCACCGCGCTGGACCAGAGCGCCCGGATGCTCGAGATCGCGGGCGACCGGGTCCCGCAGGCGACCGTCGTCCAGGGTGACGGGCTGGCGCTGCCGTTCGCCGACGGCGCGTTCGATCGCGTGTTCACAGGTCACTTCTACGGTCACCTCGAGGGCGCCGACCGCGATCGGTTCGTGAACGAGGCGCGGCGGCTGGCCGGCGAGCTGGTGATCGTCGACTCGGCGCTCCGGCCCGACCACGCGCCCGAGGAACAGCAGCGGCGCGTGCTCAACGACGGCTCTGCGTTTCAGGTCTACAAGCGGTACTTCGACGCCGACGCGCTCGCCGCCGAGCTCGGCGGCGGGACCGTGTTGCACAGGGGGCAGTGGTTCGTGATGGTCAGCTCACCGACGTGAGGCCCGGCGCGATCACGCCGGGCTCTAGCGCCTCCTCCGGCGCCTCGGCGTAGCGCGCGGCCACCTCGGTGAGCACCCGTAGCATCGTCTTGGCGGCCGGCGCCACCCCGGCGCCCCCGACCGTTGCCGCCATGATCTTGCGGGTGGGGCTCTGCGGCGCCAGCTCGCGGACGACGATCCCGAACCGCACCCGCCGTAGCGCCAGCCGCGGGATCAGCGCCACCCCCACGCCCGCGGCCACGAGGCCTTGGACGGTCTCGTAGTCGTCGCTCTCGAACGTCACGTTCGGCTCGAACCCGGCCGCGAGGCAGGACCTGACCACGTGCCGGGCGCAGGGGCTCGAGGCCGACGTCTGGACCCAATCCTCGTCGCGCAGGTCGATCAGCGTCAGCTCCGCCTTGGCGGCGAGCGGATGTGCCGCCGGCAGCGCCACATGCATCGGGTCGTCGAACAGGCTGACCGTGCGCACGCCGGCGGTCGGCCGCTCCCGGACGCCCGGGAAGCCGAACAGCAGCGCCAGGTCGAACTCGCCGGCGCGAAGCCGCGGGGCGATCTCCTCGGGCTCGCCCTCGGCGAGCGTCAGCGTCACGTCGGGGTGGCGCTCGCGAAACGTCGCGATCGCGAGCGGCATCAGGGTCGCGCCGGCCGACGGGAACGACGCCATCCGCAGCCGCCCGGTGCGGACGCCCAGCACGGCGGCGAGTTCTGTCTCGGCCGCCTCGATCTGAGCGAAGATAGTCTCCGCGTGCTCGACCAGGGTGGAGCCGGCGGCGGTCGGACGGACTCCGTTGCGATCGCGCACCACCAACGTCGTGCCGGTCTCCTCCTCCAGCCGCGCGATCGCCTGCGAGACGGCCGACTGGGTGTAAGCGAGGGCCTCGGCCGCTCCCGAGAACGAGCCCCGGTTGATTACCTCGGTGAGCACCCTGAGGCGACCGACATTTAGCATCAGCGCAGCTTATCGCACACATGAGGAACTTCATTAGGGCTGATACAAGGCGAGTGCGATCCTCACCGCGAACTGGACGGAACCGCACCAATCGAGGACTGGAGCTCGCGGATGCCAGCCAAGACGATCATCTCCTACGACGACACCCTCAACGACCACGACGCGTTGATGCTCGGGCGCCTGCTGGCGTCGGCTGGATCGGAGCTGATGCTCGCCTACGTCCGCCACACCACGCAGGTTGAGCACGCCCGCGAGGAGCTCGAGGAGCACGAGGCTGAGCGGCTGCTCGAGCGCGGCGCCCGCTGGCTCGACGACCTCGACGTCGACCGCCGGATCGTCGTGAGCGCCTCGACCGGCGAGGGCCTGCGCTGGCTCGCCGAGCAGGAGGAAGCCGACGTCGTCGTGTTCGGCTCCGACTACCGGACTGCCGCCGGCCACGTCTCCCCGCAGAACTCTGCGTGGACGCTGCTCGAACGCGGCACCGCGGCGGTGGCGATCGCCCCCGCGAATTACGGCAGCAACCGCGACGCCGAGGTGCACCGGATCGGCGTGCTCGCGACCCCCGGCGACGACGCCACGATCGAGACCGCCCGTCACCTGGCCGACCGCTTCGACGCGGTCGTCTCGCGCGACGAGCACCAGGTCGACCTGCTGGTCGTCGGCTCCCGCGCGGAGGCGCCTGAGGGCCACGTGATGCTGAGCTCCCAGGCGCAGCACGGGATCGAGAACGCCGCCTGCCCGGTGCTCGTGCTCCCGCGGGGCGCTCGGATCCAGTTTTCCTCGCCGATCTACGTGGCGTAGGCCGCTCCGCCCCTAGCCGGCGCCGCTAACGTGGCGCGGCGTGCGGACTCTGGTCATCTCCGACCTTCATCTCGGCGCGCGCCTGCAGAACGGCGTGCTCACCTGGCCCGAGCCGCTCCGGCGATTGCTGGCCGGGCTCGACGGAATCGACCGGCTGGTGCTGCTCGGCGACTCGGTCGAGCTGCTCGAGGGACGCACCGCGCAGGCGATGGAGACAGCCCGGCCGGTGCTCGAGGCGATCGGCAGCCGGATGGGCGACGGCCGCCAGGTGATCCTCGTGCCCGGCAATCACGACCGGCAGCTGATCAGCGGGTGGATCCGAGCTCAGGGGGCGGCCCTGGCGACCGACGCCACGGTCCCGCTGGACGCGACGCCGCTGCTCGGCCATGTCACCTCGTGGCTGTCGCCGGCGCGGGTGCGGGTCCACTACCCGGGCGTGTGGCTGACCGATCGGGTGTTCGCGACCCACGGCCACTATCTCGACCGCCACCTGCTGCCGGTGTCGGCGTTCGGGATCACGCGCGGGCTGCTCGGCCAGGTCCCGCGCGAGGGATCAACGCCGGTCGACTACGAGCGCGCCGGCGGGCCGTCGGTCACCCGGCTGGAGGCGCGGCTGACGCGCCGGCTGCCGCGGCCGCTGGCGGCCCTGGTCGAGGATCTCGCCGAGCTGATGCGCGCTGCCACGATGCCGGGCGTGCCCAAGCAGATGTTCGACCGGCGGATGGCGCCGCTGCTCGCCTCGGTGCTCGGGTTTCAGATGCGCCGCGCCAGCATCCCGGCGCTGGTCCGGGTGGTCCGCAACCTGGGGATCGACGCCGACTGGGTCCTGTTCGGCCACGTGCACCGGCTGGGACCGATGGACCGCGACCGCCCCGCGCAATGGCGCGGCTCCGGCGGTCGCCCCCGGATCGCCAACACCGGCTCGTGGACTTACGAGCCGCTGCTGCTGCACCGAGCGGCGCCGCAGCACCCCTATTGGCCCGGCGGCGCGCTGCTGCTCGAAGATGACCTAGATCCCCGTGCGATCGCGCTGTTGTCGGACGTGCAGCCCTCCGCGATGCACTGACCGCGGCTCCGCCGGTCACGGCAGCACGAGGTGACTGTCGCCGAACTCGTGCCACAGATAGCCGGCCTCGAGCGCCGCGTCGTAGGAGCGAGCGAGCAGCGTGTGTCCGGCCGACGCCTCGAGCATGTCCAGGTGCGACGCCTCGGGCTCGTGCCAGCCGGTGATCAGCCCGTCGACGATCCACAACCCCCGCTGCGGCGTGATCACGAGGCTTGTCCATCCGCTGCCCGGCTCCATCGCTCCATCTGGTCCGGCGACCGACTCGAGCGCCCGCACGACGGTCGTGCCGACCGCGACCACGCGCCCGCCCCAGCCGCGGACCGCACCGACCAGCCGCGCGGTCCGAGCGGGCACCTCGAAGCGCTCGGGCAGCGGCGGCTCATGGCGCTCGGGCGAGGACACGCCGGCGTGCAGCGTGATCGGCGCGATCAAGATCCCGCGCGCGGCCAGCCGCGTGATCAGCCGGTGGCTGAACGGACGTCCGGCGCTGGCCATCTCGGCGCTGCCCGGCGTCGTCGCGTACACGTTTTGGTAGGCGCCGAGCGGCCAGCGGGCGGGCACGTGCCCGTAGCGGATCGGCTGTCCGTACCGGCGGAGATAGTCGAGCACGGGTCCGGGGCCGCCGAACCGCGCCAGGCTGAGCCTCGCGCCGGACGCGTACGGCGCTACGAGCTCGACCCAGGCGCCGCCGTCGAGTTCGAACTGCTCGGGCGCCCCCGCCCGCAGCGGCGCGCTGCCGTCGCGGGTCCGCAGTTCGACGATCCACCAGCCGTCGGCGAGCTGCGGCGCCGGCATCGCGAAGTGAAGCGTGACCGGCTCGCCGGTCTGCCGCCGGGCGCCGATCGCCGCCGGGACCGTCGCCGAGACGTTGACCACCAGCAGATCGCCCGGTTCGAGCAGCCTGTCGAGCTGGTCGAAGCGCTCATGCTCGATCGACTCAGCGCCGCGCCTGGCCACCAGCAGCCGGACTTGGTCGCGGGCCAGGCCGCGCTCCTCGGGCGGCTCGCGCGCCTCCAGCACCTCCGGCAGCGCGAACGCGTATGCGCTCATGCGCGCACCGCTTCCCCTTCATGGGCGGCCAGCTCGCGGGCGCGGTAGCGGCCGCTGCGCAGGGTCCCGTCGACGAGCACGACCAGGCCGGGGACGCTCTCCTCCGGCGGTGGCCGGTCGGAGATGTCCTCGCCGGGGAACGCCTCCTGGTGCATCCGGGTGCGCATGTCGCCCGGGTCGACCGTGTAGATGCGCAGCGCGGGCTGCTCGGCGGCGAGGATCGCCGAGACCTGTTCGAGCGCCGCCTTGGAGGAGCCGTATCCGCCCCAACCCTCGTACGGCTCGACCGCGGCGTCCGAGGTGACGTTGACGATGCAGCCGCCGTCGGGCATCCGCGGGAGCACGAGCTGAGCGAGCGCGATCGGAGCGATGACGTTGACGCGGTACACCCGCTCGAGCTCGTCGAGCGGGTAGTGCGACAGCGCTGGCTGGGGGCTCGGGCCCAGCACGCTGGCGTTGTTGACGAGCAGGTCGATCCGGTCGCCCGCCGCTTCGACGAGCGCGCCGCGGTGCCAACCGTCGGAGACGTCTCCGGGGACCGCGACTACTTCTGTGATGGCGCCGAGTTCGCGGGCGACCCGCTCGAGGTCAGCCGCGCCGCGCGCGTCGAGCACGAGCCCCCAGCCACGTCGGGCGAGGGTGCGCGCAAGCGCGAGGCCGAGGCCACGTGAGGCGCCGGTGATGATCGCTGTGGGCATGCTCCCGACCCTAGGCGCGGTCCGGTCGCATTTACCAGTGACAATTGGGCTTAGGACCTACGGCGTAGCCCCGGCCTCGCCGACCAGCCCCTCCTGCACGGCCATCAACGCCGCCTGCGTCCGGTCGCTGACGCCGAGCTTGGCCAGCACGTGGCCGACGTGCGTCTTGACGGTCTTCTCCGAAATCCCCAGCTCGAGCGCGATCCGCTTGTTGGACCGCCCCCGCGCGATCAACTCGAGCACATCCCGTTCGCGCCGGGTCAGGCGCTCGGGCTCCTGGATCCGCGGTCGCGATTCGTCGGCGATCGCGTGCACCAGGCGGTCGGCGACCGTCGGATCGATGATCGCCTGGCCGCCGGCGTGGGCGGCGCGGATCGCCTCGGCGAGCGCCGTCGGCTCGACGTTCTTCAGCAGGTAGCCGGCGGCGCCGGCCTGAATCGCGGGGAGCAGCCGGTCGTCCTCGAGGAAGCTGGTCAACACGATCACCTTGCTGTCGGGCGCGCGCAGGCGCAGCTCGCGCATCGCGCCGACCCCGTCGAGCCCGGGCATCACCAGGTCCATCAGGATCACGTCCGGCGACAGGCGCTGCGCCTCCTGAACCGCCTCGTCCCCGTCGGCGGCCTCGCCGACGATCTCGAGACCGTCCTGCAGCTGCAGGAACGCGCGCAACCCCTCGCGCACGACCGCGTGGTCGTCGACCAGCAGCACCCGGATCGACTCAGCCATCTCCCACCTCGAGCGAGACCGTCGTCCCGCGGCCGGGGGACGAGCGGATCTCGAGCCGGCCGCCCAACTCCCGGGCACGCTCCTCCATCGAGGTGAGCCCGAGGTGGCGCGAGCGAACCTCGGCGCCGGCGGGATCGAATCCGATCCCGTCGTCTGACACCTGCACCGTCACCCGCTCCTGATGCTCGGTCAGGCGCACCGTGACGTGCTCGGCGCGGGCGTGCTGCACGGCGTTGTGGAGCGCCTCGTGGGCGATCCGCAGGATCGCGAAGTCGCGCTCGCCGCCGGCGCCGTTGCCCGTGCCAATCATTCCGTCGACCTCGAGCTCGATCGCCACCGGGTGAATCCGCTCGAGCATCTCGAGCTCCTTGCGCAGGGCTCCCTCGAGCCCGTCACGCTCGAGCTCGGGAGGGCGCAGGCCGAGGATCAGTGAGCGAAGCTCGTCGAGCGCCTCGCGCGCGAGCGCACGTAACCGGTCGATCTGGACCCGGGCCGCGGCCGGGTCGGTGTCCAGCTGAGCACCGGCGGCCTCGGCGGTCAGCATCAGGCTGAAGAGCTTCTGGCTGACGACGTCGTGCAGCTCGAGCGCCAGGCGATTGCGCTCGGAGACGACGGATAGCTCGCGGCTGTGCTCGTACAGGCGCGCGTTGGTGATCGCGATCGCGGCGTGCGAGGCCAGCAGCTCGATCAACGCCTCGTCGGACTCGGTGAACGCGGACGCGCCTCGCTTCTCGGTCAGATAGAAGGCACCGATGATCTCGCCGCCCGAGACGATCGGCACGCCCAGGAACGACCGCATGTCCGGATGCTGCGAGGGCCACCAGCCGCGGAAGCGCGGGTCGTCGTGGATGTCGTCGGCCCGGTAGGGCGCGGCGGCGGTGAGCATCGCACCCAGCATCCCGTGCGTGCGCGGCAGCGGCCCCATGTCCGCGATCAGCTCGTCACTCATCCCGGCCACCAGGAAGCGGCGAAAGCCGCCGTCCCCGTCGGGAATCCCGAGCGCCGCATAGTGGGCGCCGGCGAGCTCACGCGCACTATCGACCAGCCGCTGGAGCACCTCCTCGACCGACAGCTTGGAGGCCACGGCGAGCACCGCGTCGCTGACCGCCTTGAGCGCGGGACTCAGCGGATCTGGCATGTCGCTCACAATAGAGCGATGCCTCGCCTGTGGATTTGGGCCCAGGTCGTGATCGTCGTGTGCGTCGCCGCGGGGATCGTGATCGCCATCACGAAGCTGGTCTGACCGTGGGAGCGTGCTGATGTTCGAGTCGATCGTGCTGGGCACAGACGGCTCGGACACGGCGATCATGGCGCTGCGCCAGGCGATCGAGCTGGCCGACCGATACCACGCGCGGTTGTGCATCGTCAGTGCGTACGAGCCGGTGTCCGACCAGCGCCTGCGCGACCAGCAGGTCGAGGTGCCCAAGGACCTCGAATGGGTGATCAACCCGCGCGGCGACGTGCTCGCCACGCTCGACGCGGCGCGAACTCAGGCCTCGGCCGCGGGCATCACCGCGGTCGAGACGTTCGCCCGGCAGGGCGATGCCGCCGACGCGATCCTCGACGTGGCCGAGGAGCAGCGCGCAGACCTGATCGTGGTCGGCAACAAAGGGATGACCGGGGCCAAGCGGTTCCTGCTCGGCTCGGTCCCCAACAAGATTTCGCACCACGCGCCCTGCTCGGTGCTGATCGTCCGGACGACCTAGGTGTTCCGGGCTGCCGCCACGAGCGGCGACGTCGCCGCCCCGGCGTTGACCAGACCGTAGCCGTAGTTCTTGTTGGGCTTGGAGCCGCCCAGCGCGGTGGCGGTCTGCTCCAGGCGCCTGAGAATCCGGTCCGGCGACGGATGTGGCCCGAGCACGCCGCTGGCGATCACCAGCGCGGCGACTGCCGCCACGTGAGGCGTGGCCATCGATGTCCCGTACCAGCCGCGCGGGTAGCCGAAGCTCGCGGGCTTATGCGGGTTGGGGAACGTCATCTGGAAGATGTTGGGAAGGTTGCGGCCCGGTTGGCAGCTCGGGTCGTTGATGAACGTCGAGTCCTGGCCCCCGCCCGGAGCGACCAGCGACAGCCGCGCTCCGCCGTTTGAGTAGTCGGCCAGGCACCGGTCGCGCGTGGTCGCGCCGACCGAGATCACCGGCTTGGCGCGCGCGGGATACGCGACGCGGCCGATGCCCTCGTTGCCCGACGCGGCGACGACCACGACGCCATGGTTGTGGGCGTACCGGATCGCGGTGAGGATGTCGGGGATGTCGCCCTGGTTGATCGACGGGTCGAACTCGAGGCTGAGGTTGATCACCTGGGCGTGGTGGGCGACCGCGTACCGAATCCCCTTGGCGATCGTCGAGGCGTCGCCGGTGCCGTCGGCGTTGAGCACCCGCACGGGCATGATCGACGCGCCGTAGGCCAGCCCGGTGAGCCCGAGTCGGTTGTTGGTCGACTCCGCCACGGTCCCGGCCACGAACGTGCCGTGACCCTCACGGTCGAGCGGGAACGCGTTGTTGGCCACGAAGTCGTAGGGGTCGACGAACTTCGTGGTGGCGAAGTCGGGCGACTCGTGGAACTGGTGCCAGTTGCGGTAGGCCACGCCGGTGTCCAGGACCGCCACCACGACGCCCCGGCCGCCGGGCCGGTGGTCGGCCCGCAGGTTCGCCCAGGCTTGGGGGGCGTTGACGCCGCTGGCGGGGAGGAAGTTCCACTGCATCGCCTGCCAGTCGCCTCCTGCGTTTCCGCGGCCGCGGTCGTCGGGGATCCAGCTGCCGGCGACGTGGGCGATGTAGTTCGGCACCGCGTAGGCCACGCCGGCCTGGCGGCGCAGACGCGAGACGGCGGCGGACACCGTCTGGCCACGCTGGACCTGGAGCACGTGGGCCTGCGGCGTGGCCGCGACGCTGACCTGGCGCATGCCCATGCGCTTGGTCGCGTCGGCGGCGACGGCAGCGGTCGGACCGGGCGAGTAGCCGACGACAACCTGTCCGGGCACATAGTCGGCCGCCCGAGCAGCGTGCGGCGCCAGCGCAGCGGCCGCCAGCGCGATGATCGCGGCCACGAAGGCCACCAGGAGTCGCAATGGTGATGGAATCGAGATCAAGTTTTCGGCCCTACCTCGGAACCCCCCCGAGGCTTAAGACAACGCCGAAGCGCAATAGTTGCCCTGCCCTATCCCCCAACGTTATCGCCCATACAGACGATGACATCCCGCGTGAGCCGGTTCTTCCCCCGCGATGAGTACTTCATGCGCCTCGCCCTACGCGAGGCGTCGCGGGCGCTCGAGCACGAGGACGTGCCGATCGGAGCCGTCGTCGTCAAGGACGGCGAGGTGATCGGCACCGGTCGCAACGAGCGCGAGCTCCGCGCCGACCCGACCGCCCACGCCGAGATGATCGCGCTGCGCGAGGCCGCGCGTGCCGTGGGCAGCTGGCGAGTCCTCGACGCGGTCCTGTACGTGACTCTGGAACCGTGCGCGATGTGCGCCGGCGCGATCGTGCTGGCCCGCATCCCCCGGGTGGTGTTCGGCGCTACCGACCCCAAGGCCGGCGCCGCCGGCAGCGTGTTCGACGTGCTCGGCGAGCCCCGCCTCAACCACCGGCCCCAGGTCGAGAGCGGCCTGCTGGCCGGCGAGTCGGCCGACCTGCTGCGATCGTTCTTCGCGCCGCGGCGGACCTAGCGTCGCGATTCGGGACACTAGCCTCGCGGCGCCGCGGTCCTGACCCGCCCCCGCGGGCTAACCTCTGCGGCTCAACCGGAGAGGTGGCAGAGCGGTTGAATGCGCCGGTCTCGAAAACCGGTATGGGCGGTTCCGTCCATCGAGGGTTCGAATCCCTCCCTCTCCGCTAAAAACAAGGAATCCCCCGCAAAGTGGGGGTTCTCCGCTTCGGGCTCGAGGCGGGTTGCAGAACGCTCCCCCGAGTGGACGACCCGCTGCCAGCAGACCGGTGCCGCTCGGGCCGACCACCAGGCGAACCGAGCTGTCAGGTGGCAGCAGCACGCTGGCGTCCGAGGTCACGGCGACCCCCGCGGGAACCCGAGGCTGGCAGCGCTCGCAGGATCCCCATCGCCAAAGACCACCGGGTCAAGCCTCTGCGCGGTCTGTCTGGCCTCTTCGGTCGCCTGATCGGGATAGCCGATCGCAACCAGCGTCGCCATGAGTGAAAATCCTCTTTCTAGGAGTGTCAGGATTCCTAGAGGAACCATGCCGAGCGAAGGGCCGCGTCGGGCATCGGCGGGGCCTGAGCGCGCGAGCTCAACTCAGGAGGACGCAAGGTGGATCACACGTCGATCGACATCTATCTGGTGATCGACACGTTCCTGCTCTTGCTGATCGGGATTGGACCGAAGATCGCGCTGGTGCCGTTCGTAGAGATCACCGCACCGCTCGACGATGCAACGAAGGCACTCGTCGTTCGCAAGATGCTCGTCACCGCTGGCGTGGTGGCGGTCATTCTCGTCGGGCTCGGCGAGCTGTTGGCAAGGCTGCTGCATTTCTCGACGGGATCGCTGTCGATTGCCGGCGGCATCATCCTGGTGATCATCGCCGTCACCATGGTTCTCGGGTCAGGCGACACGCAGCACAGTTCGACGATCGAGGGGCGCGATCCGATGCAGATCGCCGTCTTCCCGCTCGCCATCCCGTACCTGCTGAACCCCGCCGGGATCGTGACGCTCGTGACGCTCTCAGCCGAGTCGGACTCGGTCGCCGTGTTTGCAATGGTGCTCGGGCTGCTCGGGGTGGTGCTCGCCCTCGATGTTGCAGTATTCCGCTGGGCCAACCGAGTGAGCGATCATCTGGATGAGAGCCGCATGCTCGTGACCGAGAAGGTTTTCGGCTTCCTGCTAGCGGCGCTTGCTGTCCAACTCATGCTCGACGGACTCGACAGCGTCGGCATCATCCACCTGTCAGGCCACTGAGACGGCCGACGCGGCGCGGAGCTAATGCATGCGGCGGGTTTGACTGCTCCTGCGGGCGTGCATGGTTTCTGGTGACGTCTCAGTAGGGAACGTGGTTTTCGGCGGCACCCGCGGAGTCCTCGGTGCGCCGCTTCTCGGTTTCTCGCCAGTGCATCCAGACGGGCGGGAAGACGGCGCAGACCAGCGACAGGGTAATCAGGATAAACACGTAGCCGATCGTCGTTAGCACGACACCGAACGAGCCCAGCGCCTTTCCGTTCTGGTTTAGCGGGGCGGCGAGAAACAGCGGCGAGGTCGCCATCGCGCCGCCGAGGACTACCGCGGCCAGCAGCGCACCCGGCAGCAGGGCTCGCAATCCGATCCTGCGGTGCAGGAGCAGGCTCGGCACCAGAAGCCAGAAGGCGGTCGCTGCAACCAACCACGCTGGTATGAGGACCACCAAGCCGGAGCCGTGGAGTCGGGCCGCTGCAACGACCGCGACTGCGATGGCGCCGGTGAGAAGGAAGAAGAAGAGAGCGAATAGCCCCTGATCTGCGATCGAGCCAACCTTGAGCGCCCAGGCTCGCGCGTAGACGTCCTGGTAGATCTGGCCGATCCCAATGCCCCAGATCAGGAACGAGATGACGACGGTCACCGTCGCAGCGAGCGCGTTGGACGAGGCCGTGCCGAAGGTGCCTTCGACGAGGCTGGCGGTGGTCCCCGTCAGCTTGACGTGGGTGACCAGGCGCTGCGCGAAGACGTTCGCGTCGCCCTGCAAAGGGTGGAAGTACGCGACGGCCACGAGCGCGGCCGGCAGGACGGAGAGCGACGAGTACACGGTTACAGCGCATCCCGAGTTACGGCTTGCCGCGAAATAGCCGCGGAACCATTGCAGCGCGAGCCGACCCAGCGCCGTGTCGGCACGACGGCGAAGCCAGGCCTGGATCGACTCGACCCGACCACGGGACCTCCTCTGGTTGTCGCTCACAGGGCCATGATCAGCCGATTCCATCTCACGCCGCTCCCGATCGCACCGACGCGAGCGCGGCCTCGATTCGCGCCACTCGGACAGTTACCTTCTCGCGCCGCCGCTCCACGCCCGCCCGGGACCTGTCAGCAAACCGACGACCACCAGGTGGGCCGTGAGCGAAGCCCATCGCGGCCTCGTCTGACCCGCTTCTGCCGGCCCGCGATCGAGGACTCATGGGCGCAGGCATCTGTCGCTCTCCTCGGTGTTGCTCGATGAACCCAGCCTGGCTGGTATCGCGAGGGTAGACAGACCGCCGCTCAACGCATCGCCCGTTTCGGGTGAGCGGTACCTGTCTGCGCCTCGCTGCCCGCGGTCCTGAGCGCAGCCGAGCAGTCCCATAGGGTCGCACTCATTTCTGTCGTTCCGACGGCTCCGGCTGCCCCGGCTTGCAGCGTGACTCCAAGGGTGAGCACGAAGTCCCTGGGATGAATAGAAGGCTGGATCCGAGCATCAGGATCCCCAGCCTTCCGAGAATGCAGGGCGGCGTGCATACGATCGCGCTCAGAGCCCCCCGACCACGCTGGTCGACAGCTTGTCGCTGTCCGGTTGTGAGATCGCGAACGCGAACACGGCGTTGAGGAAGTAGCTCGCCACCGTGAGGGTCACGATCAGCGGGCCCCGTTGGTGTCCGAGCACGCCGCTGCGCCTCCTCGCCTATTTGCGCAGCGTGATGACGGCGGTCGCGATCACCAGCGACAGTGCGACCAGCGCACCGAGCGCGCCGAGCCAGTTGATCCCGACGGTTTGACGAACGTGATCTACGTACGCGATGAAAGCGATCGGGATCACGACGGACAGGAACAGGGCGACGGTGCGGGCGATCGCCCGTTTGTCGTGCCCGCGGTCGTGTCGCTGATCGGCGAATTTGATCGCCTCGAGGACGGTGTCGGCCTCGCCGTCGTAGTAGAGGAGTGTCCTGCGCCCGAGCTGGCGGGCGTGCGTCTCACACCCCCAGGCCATCGCGATCATGAACGTCAGCGGGAAAACCCAGGTCGTCACCCAGATCCCCACACCGAGCAGGACGCCGAGCACCGCCCTGACCTTGCCACGCGTACCTTTGTCCTCCTCGGCGACCGAAGGGGACATGAAGCCGCCGAAGATCAGCAGCAGGTAGATGCTGTGAACCCATGTGCGCCACGATCGGCGTTGCGTCGCGCGATCGGGGGTCCCCTTGTCGCGGACGGAGTTCAGCGCGACCTCCGCGGTCTCGACGTCCGGGTGCACGCCGCGCAGCGCGAGCATCTCCGCGGAGGTGCGCAAGTCCCGCGGGTCGCGGCCGTAGAGAGCAGCGGTGCGCAGCGTCATGCGCATCTCCTGGAACAGATAGGTGAGGTAGCCGGGGACGAGCGCGACAAAGAACGGCGTCCCAGAGATCGCACCATCGATCCGCGCGACGTGCGCCGACTGTGTACGCAACTCGTCGGCGATCTTTGCCGCGGCGGTATCGGGGCGGGCGCGCCGCACGGACTCAGCCCACTCCCGCGAAGGACCGCCCAGCCGATCAGCGGTGTACAGCGTCAGTCGCTCACTGACGTGCTCCGGATCTCGATAGATGACGCGCCACAGCTCACGTGACCGGGCGAACACACGCCTGATGCGGCTCCGCGAGGCTTGCTCCTCCTTCGGACCTGGTGTGGGTCCGCCGGCCTGCTCCCCGCTCGGCTCGGGTCTGATCGAGCTGCTGTCGTCAGCTGGCTTCATCGGGTGATCTCCTGGCCGCCTGCTGCTCGAGTGCCGCTTCGATCCTCGTCAATCGGTCAGTGAGCTCGTCGAACTGCCTCGTATCGTCCGCTTCGGACTGAGCGGTAAAGCGTCGCCGGCTTCCCTCGATCAGCGAGGCCGTGACCGATGCGGTGACCACGGCGAGGAAGCCGATCCCGGACAGCATCACGACCGCCGCGATGAAGCGGCCGGAGGACTGCTCAGGCGTGACGTCCCCATACCCGACGGTGGTGACCGTCTGCAGCGCGAACCAGAGACCCTTGCCGATCGTCGGATACTCCTTATGGTCGACGAACCTCTCGAGGATCCCGCCCGCCACCGTCATCACCACCGTGAATACGGCGATGATCGCCGCCGCTCGGCGCGCGGTCAGCGAATCACGCAGCAGTAAGCGTGCTGTCAGCGGAACCTTCCCCGGGCGATCTGATGATTGGACATCTGTCATTGCCGGGAGCGGGTCGGCTAGGCGCTGATTCCGTGCGCTGTTGCGCCGTGGACCGCGGCCTCGTGCAGGGCTTGCTCGTCCTCGTGTCTGGCGGCGGGCTTGAGGTCGAAGATGACCTTCTTCACCGTGCCGGTAAAGGCGTATGGAGCCTTGGACGCGTAGGCGCGGTCGACGACGATGCCGTTGTCGCGGCCGATGTCCATGCCGGCGTAGGCGGAGAAGCGGAGAAACACGGTTCGTTCTAGCCGGCCCTGGCCGATCTTCTGATCGTTGGCGTAGAGCGAAACGGTTCCGCCGGCCGAGCGCTCCTGCGCGTCGGCGTCGAACTGCATGCGGACGGTGACCTCCCCGGCCGGGATCGGCTCGGTCGAGACTTGCTTGTATTGCTCGACGCCCATCATCGAGTAGCTGTGGTGGAGCAGCCCCTCCTTGTCGACCCAGAGCGAGAAGCCGCCCATCTCGTCCGCTTCGGCGACGATCACGCCTTCGGCTCCGTGCGCCGGCACTGAGAGCTCGGCATCGATCGCGTAGGAGTGCCCGTAGACGCGGGGGATCATCCCGGAGGCGATGTTCTCGACGTCGCCGCGGAACGTGTGGGTCGTGATTGTCGGCATTGGCGGGAGGATCCCGAAGAACACCGAGAACCCCGCCATCAGCGGCAGCACGTTGTGCTTCGCGGCCTCCTCCCAGAAGAGCTCCTTGAGTTCGGCAAGCTTCTCTGGGCGCTCTTGGGCGAGGTCGTTGGCCTGCGTGAAGTCGTCGGGCAGGTAGTACAGCTCCCATTTGTCTCGTTCGGGGTCGTAGGTGCCGGGAGCGAACCTCGCGATCGACGGCGGCGACGCGTCCCACGGGATCCGGTCGAGCATGCACGCCGCCCACCAGCCGTCCTTGTAGATCGCGCGGTTGCCGTAGATCTCGAAGTACTGCACGGTGTGACGCTCGGCCGCGCTCGCATCGTCAAACGTGTAGAGGAAGCTCGTCCCCTCCATCGGCTTCTGCGCGGTCCCGTCCACTACGTTGGGCTCAGGGATCCCGGCCGCTTCGAGGATCGTCGGGCCGATGTCGATGCAGTGGGTGAACTGGGAACGCAACCCGCCTGCGTCTGTGATCCGCTGCGGCCAGGCGATGGCCATGCCGTTGCGGGTGCCGCCCAGGTGCGAGGCGACCTGCTTGCCCCACTGGAAGGGCGCGTTGCCCGCCCACGCCCAGGCGCTGGCGTAGTGCGGCGCGAACGCGTCGGTGCCCCAGGCATCGAGCCCGCCGTATCCGTCGATCAGCGATAGCTGCTGCTCGGGCGTCAGCGCGATCCCGTTCTGCATCGTCAGCTCGTTGAAGGAGCCGGTGATCGTGCCCTCCATGCTCGCGCCGTTGTCGCCGAAGATGTAGATCACGAGCGTGTTGTCGAGCTCGCCCATCTCCTCGACCACGTCCAGGAGCCGCCCGACGTTCCAGTCGGCGTTCTCCTGAAAGCCGGCGTAGACCTCCATCTGGCGGGCGTAGAGCTGCCTCTCGCTCTCCGAGAGTGAGTCCCACGCCGGGAAAGCCTCGGGTCTTGGTGTGAGCACCGCGTCGGGCGGGATCACCCCCAGCTGCTTCTGTCGTTCGAAGGTCTGCTCGCGTAGCGTGTCCCAGCCCTGGTCGAACTTGCCGCGGTACTTCGCGCTCCACTCCATCGTCACCTGATGCGGCGCGTGCGCACATCCGGTCGAGTAGTAGACGAACCACGGTTTCGTCTGGTCCTGGGCCCGGACGGTGTGCAGCCACTTGGCCGCCTGGTCGGTCAGGTCGTCCGGCCAGTAGTACTGCTTGGTGTCCGTGCCCTGCGGGACGCCGAGCGTCGTGTTGTCCTGCGTGATCACAGGGTCGTACTGGCCCGCCTCGCCGCCGAGTATCCCCCAGAAGTGATCGAATCCCCAAGCGTTCGGCCAGCGGTCAAACGGCCCGGCCGCGCCCTGGAGGTGATCGGGGGTAAGGTGCCACTTGCCGAAACCGGCGGTGCTGTAGCCGTTGCCCTGGAGCGCCCGGACGAACGGAGCACAGTCTTTGGGAACCGAGGCCGTGTATCCCGGGAACGGGCCCGGCAGCTCGCCGATCGACCCGAACCCCACCGTGTGGTGGTTGCGCCCAGTCAGCATCGCGGCCCGGGTGGGCGAGCACAGCGCGGTGACGTGGAAGCGGTTGTACGTAAGCCCTTGTTCGCCGACCCGGGTCATGTTCGGCGTCGATACAGGGCCTCCGAACGTCGACGGGTTACCGAAACCCGCATCGTCGATCAAGACCACTAGGACGTTGGGTGCGCCCTCCGGTGCTGACGGCGTCATATTGATCGTCCAGTCGGGGACGGACGCGTCGAGCGTGCGCCCGACCGTGCCCCCGAAGTTCGGATCGGGGATCGGCAGCACCGTACGGTCCGGACTGAACTTCCCCATCGCCTCGCCCAGCGACTCCTTCAAGGCGGCGGTGCCCTGCTTGTCGCCCTGCACCACCGAACGTAGCATCGCGCCCGCCAGCACCCGCTCGACACCGAGGCGCTGCTCGTCGTCGAACACCGCGATGATCCCGGCCGAGCCCGCCGGCAGGTTCTCGCCGATCTTGTCGTGGATGTCCTGCTCAACGCGGTGGTCGACGAACTTACCGATCACCCCGCCCGCGACCGCCCCGACCGCCACCGACGCCAGCAGCGGAGGCGCGAACAGACCCACCGCGAGGCCAACCCCGCCGCCCCACCCCAGTCCCTTGCGACCGAGGTTGTCGCCCGTCTGCCGCACCGCGACACTGCCATCCTCGTCGTGCGTCACCAGGATCACACCCTCGATCGAGACCTCCTTGTCCCTAACCAGCACGACGAGCGACTCGAAGTCCTTCGTCGCCTCGTCGATAT
>CAWCRO010000003.1:0-533180 GCA_963797955.1 uncultured Solirubrobacterales bacterium
CGGTTCATCCCCAGCATCCGGCCCAAGCCCGACAGCGACGCGAAGGCAAATCGCTGCAGGCGCGAGGTTCGGATCGCGGTCGGGTGGGCTTGGAACAGCATCGCTGCGTAGATCGCTTGACGCGGACTGTGAGGCGTTCCGGCGCCCATCTTCCGGTCGATGTCAGCGATGCCATGTCGCGAAAGAATCCCTCGTAGTCGAGGGCGGGGCGGTGGCGATTGATGAACCTCACCGGCTCATCGTGAGTGTTTCGCAGGGTGTGCCGGTGGCCGGGAGCCGCTGCGGCGCGCTCTCCCGGACCATAGGTACGCCAGGTGCCGTCGAGCTTGACGTCAAGTCGGCCCTCGACGATCTCAAAGCTGTCTTCAGCATTGTCATGCACGTGCACAGGGGGACTGGGGCTGTGGGGACCCAGCCAGCTATTTGCCTCAAGAACCGCACCATCGGTGTCCTCGCCGTTGTTCACGATCTCCCAGCACATATCCTGGCCAGGGCGAAAGTCGATGCGCCGTGTCACGGTAGGGCGGTTTGCAGGGGTATGAGAAGCAGTATTCATAGGGGCTCCATTAGGTCGTTGGTTCTTTATTGGTTATGTCCGGTCTAACGCTGGTCGGCAGGCAGCCGATCTCCAGCAGCTCTAGGCCGAGCGCCTCGAGCTGGTGGATGACGCCGTACAGAGCGCTCTGGTCCGGGAGCGAGCCGGTGAGCAGCGTGTCCTGTCCGCGGCTCGCCGCGGCCAGTGTCGGGAACGCTTGCATCAGCGTCGGGCCGATCGGCCCGCGAACGCGGATCTCGTAGCGCCGCGGCTCGCGACCGCCGGCCGCTCTCTTGCTGGCTGACATGTGATCAGAGTCGCCGTCTGCCCAGTGAGCGCGCATCGCATCGTTCGGGTGATTGCGGCGGCCTGGTTGAACGGCGGCAGGATGCAACCATGTGCTGTGTCGTGGCCGACTCGGGAGCAGCCGTCGAACACGCCGACACCGGCGCAAGGGCGTGGTTGATCCCGCGGGCCGGCCTGTTCGAGCGGCTGGGCGCGGCGCGGCGGGTGGTCCAAGTGTCGGCACCGGCGGGCAGCGGGAAGACGTTCCTGCTGCGCTCCTGGATCGCCGCCGAAGGTCTCAGCGACCGCGCGGCGTGGGTGTCGGTGGGGCGCCAGGAGCACGATCCGCAGGTGTTCTGGCTCTCCGTTCTCGACTCGCTGCGCCAGACCGGTGCCGGATCTGAACGGGTGCGGGAGCTGACGGCCGCCCCTCATCTGGACGGCGCGAGCGTCGTCGGACGGTTGCTCGAAGATCTGAGCTCGCTCCGGGAGCCGCTGTGGCTGGTGATCGACGACCTGCACGAGCTCCAGGCCGACTACGCCATCCGCCAGATGGAACTGCTGCTCGGGACCGCGCCGCCTGAGCTGCGATTCGTGCTGTTGACACGCCACGATCTGCGGCTGGGGCTGCACCGCTTGCGTGTGGAGGGGGAGCTCACCGAGATCCGGGGCGAGGACCTTCGCTTCACGCTCGAGGAGTCGCGCGCGCTGCTGGAGGCAGTCGGGGTGCGGCTGTCCGACGGCGCGCTCGAGTCGCTGGTCACGACAACCGAAGGCTGGGCGGCGGGCCTGCGACTGGTGGCATTGTCGCTCGCCCGCCACCCGGATCCCGAACGCTACGCAGTCAGCTTCTCGGGCCGCGAGCGCGCGGTGGCCGACTACCTGCTCGCCGAGGTGCTCGAGCGCCAGTCGGCGGAAGTGAGGCAGCTGCTGTTGCGCACCTCGCTGCTGGAGCGCGTCAGCGGACCGCTCGCTGACCGGCTGACGGGAAGCTCGGGCTCCTACGGGATTCTTGCCGGGCTCGAGGACGCGGGCGCGTTCGTGGTCGCTGTGGATTCGGAGCGAACCTGGTTTCGCTACCACCACCTGTTTGGGGACCTGCTCGCGCTCGAGCTGCACCGGACCGCCCCGCAGGAAGTGTCCGGCCTGCATACGATCGCCGCCGAGTGGTGGGCCGAACACGGGCATCCGGTCGAGGCAATTCGCCACGCGCAGGCGGCCGAGAACTGGGGCTTGGCGGCGCGGCTGCTCGCCGACAACTGGTTCGGGTTGTACTTCGATGGACGGCTCGCCACCCGCCACGAGCTTCTGTCTGGATTTCCCTCGAGCGTGGTCGCAGCGGATCCCGAGCTGGTGGTGCTTGCCGCCGCCGACAAACGGGCGGCGGGGTCACTGGAGGAGACCGAGCGGTATCTGGGCCTGGCGGCACGGATGTCGGCGTCGGTGCTCGAACACCGTCGCGGGCGCTTCAGGATCGCGCTTAGTTTCGAACGATTCGAGCTAGCTCGGGCCCGGAACGACTTTCAGGCCGTTGCCGAAGAGGCGCGGCGACTGCTCGCCCCTACCGCGGCCACGGAATTTGATCTCGGCGAGGAGGTGCGCACCAGGGTGTTGACCGACCTCGGGATCGCCGAGATGTGGGCCGGTCGTCTGGAGGACTCCGAGCGCCACCTCGAGCACGGGTTGGAGGAGGCCCGGCGAATCTCCATACCGATGCTCGAGCTGCACGCGCTGGCACACCGGGCGCTCCTGAGCGTCTTTCGCTCTCGGGAGCCGGTGGAGCAGCCTGCCATGCAGGCGATCGAGCTGGCCCGCAAGCACGGTTGGGAAGACGCGGCACCGGCGGCTGCCGCCGCGGCCGTGGCGCTCGGCGGGGCGACGGTCTGGCGCGGGCAGCTAGAAGAGGCCGAGTCGTGGCTAGACCTGGCCGAACGCGTCCTCGGGCACGACACCCAACCGACCGCGTCAATGCTGTACGCGACACGCGGGTTGTTGGCGTTCGCGCGCGGCCGGCACGCGGAGGCGGCGGCAGCCTATCGGGAAGCCGAGCGCATGGAGAGGCTGCTCGTCATGCCGCACATGTTCACGGCGCGCGTGCAAGCGCTCAAGCTCCGAATGCTCGTCCGCATGGGCGAGACCGAACAGGTGGAGCGAGCCCTTGCCGAGATGGACGAAGAGGTTCGCGAAACGGGCCAGATGCAGGTCGTACTCGCGGCTCTGAGATTAGCCCGCGACGATCCCGAGGCCGCCGTGGACATCCTCGCACCCCTCCTCGGCGACTCGACCCCAGTCATGGCGCCGGTGTGGGAAATCGAGGCGTTGCTGCTGCAGGCGATCGCGCGCGACGCGCTTCGCGATCCCGGAGCAGCGTCGCGCGCGCTCGAGCGCGCGCTCGACGTCGCCGAGCCCGGCGGCCTGCTGCTTCCATTCCTGCTCTACCCGACGGCGGAGCTGCTGCAGCACCAGGCGCGACTTCGGACCACTCACGCCTCGCTGATCGCAGAGGTCCTGAACCTGCTCTCCGGACACACTCCGGCGGCCCGGCCCGAGGACGCCCCTCCCCTCCAGGAACCCCTCTCGGAGAGCGAGCTGCGCGTGCTGCGCTACCTGCCGACCAACCTGCCGGGCCCCGAGATCGCCGGGGAACTGTTCGTGTCGCTGAACACGATCAGGACCCACTTGCGAAACGTGTACGCCAAGCTCGGCGTACACAGCCGCGCAGACGCGGTGAAGCGAGCGCGCGAGCTCGGCCTGCTGTCGCCCTCCTCGCTCAAGCGCTGACCAGGGTCGCGGTGAGTCTCACTTCGCGCGCCTGCAGTGCCGACGATCTCTACCACTACATGACGAGAAGAGCAGCCGCGCCATCGCCGAAAACACGGTGGCGCGACTGCCCCAGGTAGTCACGAAACCCGCGGAACTCTTGTGGTCAGGTGCGGGTGGAGGTGATCTTCGGCCATCCGCTTTAGACCGACGCGATCGACCTTCCCGGTTGGGTTGAGCGGGATCTGCTCGAGGAAGATGACCTCTTCGGGAGCTTTGTAGCCGACGCGGTCGCGGCAGAACAGGATCACCTCGGCGCTCGAGGGTTGCGCCGCGCCTTCGCGCACGGTCACGTAGGCGCGCACGTTCTCTCCGTGCACGGTGTCGTGGACGCCGACCACGCCGGCCAAGGCGATCGCGGGGTGCTCAACCAGGGCGCTCTCGACCTCGAGCGGAGTGATGTTGGAGCCGTCGTGGACGATGATCTGCTTCTTGCGGCCGTAGAACCACAGGTATCCGTCCCCGTCAGCGCGGGCGAGGTCGCCGGAGTCCAGCCATCCGTCGGTGAGCACCTCGTCGGTGGCCGCCGGCGCGTTCCAGTAGCCCGCCATCGTGCTACGCGAGCGGATGAAGATGCGCCCCACTGTTCCGGCCGAGACCGGGTTTCCCGCGTCATCGCGGATGGAGATGCTGTAGCCGCTGACCGGCGGGCCGATCGATCCCGGCTTGTTGGGGCCCGCGGGGGGGTTCAGGGTGGCCGTCCCGACCTCGGTCATCCCGTACGCCTCGGTGATCGGGAATCCGGCGGTGGCGGCGAATTCGCTCAGCAGTTCGGTTGAGGCTTTGTCTGATGCCGAGCGGCACACACGCAGCGAGGCGAAGTCGTGGGGTTGCAGATCGTGGTCGCGGACCAAGGCGGTCAGCGCCGCCGGGAGCATGGAAAGCACCGTGGGCTGCTGCTCACGCAACAGCTCCAGCAGCTCGTGACTGTCGGTGGTCCGGGCCACCACCACGCGGCCGCCGACCGACAGCGTGCTCAGCGAATACAACCACGCGCCGAGGTGCGACATCGAGGCGCCGGGGAGGAACACGTCCGCAGCTCCGAGCTCTAGCGCGGAGGCGGCGCTGGCGATCATCCACCGCACCGACTCGCGCGTGTGGGTAACGCCCTTGGCCGGGCCGGTGCTGCCCGACGTGAAGAAGATCACGGCCGGGCTCGTCGGGTCGGGGCGGGGGTCGGTGACCAGCGGCTCAGACTCGATCAACGCCTCGAAGCGATGAGGCCAACCGGGATCGGCGGCGACTTCGGCCTCCGGGTCACGGTAGGCGATCCGCCCGCACTCGAGCTCGCTCGCGAGACGACTGGCGGTCAGATCCTCGACGCGCTCGACATGCCCGAGCAGCGCGCGGGCGCCGCTGACCCCCAGGGCATGATCGATCTCGCGAAACGTGTAGCGGTAGTTGAGCGGCGTTGCCACCAGATCCGCCTTAAAGCAGGCCAGGTAGTGAACGAGCAGATCGATGCGGTTGGGCATCAGCGACGCAATCCGATCCCCCGGCTGCAGTCCCAGGCTGCGGTAGCCGCCGGCCAGCGCAGCGCTGACCCGCTCGAGCTCAAGCCACGACATCGACCGCGGGATCGACACCAGCGCGCTGTCATGAGGAGCGGTCCTGAGGCCGGCTCGTAGCAACTCGTTCAGGGGTGCAGCCGCAGACGCGAGCGGGGCACCCTCCAGTTGCATCGTGCGATCCTATCCATGGCTCCTCACCTTTGGTGCTCGCGCCGCACCAAACACAGCCTGCAGGCTGCGGCTGTCACGCACACCCAAGCGGACGGCGGCCGCGCTGCCGTTCAGCAAGGAGAGCCGCCCGACGCTGATAGCCCGGCGGAGGAGCCGTTGATCGCGTGGAAGATCGCTCGACCGGGCCGTCGCCAGTGAATGAACCGACCGTCTCCTCGCCGTCGGGGGTGCGCACGCCGACCGTCGCGTGCGGAGGCCGCCGCGAGGACGCCTCGACGTCGAACCACTCGAGCTCGTACCCGGCGGTCTCGTCGCGCAGCTCGTCGGTGACGAGCGCCTCGAGATCCACCGCGGTGACCTGCTTCTTCTTATCCGTGATCTCCTTGAACCGCATCGATGTGCAGATCGCTGGTCGCGATCACCATGTGAATCCGCGGACGAGCGGCGTCGCGGACCGCCTCCCACGCACGATCGATGTCAGACGCGACCGTGCGAGCCAGCGCGCAGATCACCGGACCATCGACATTCCGTGAGATCTCCCGCACCGCCTCGAAATCCCCCGGCGAAGTGACCGGAAAGCCCGCCTCGATCACATCAACGCCCAAGCGCGCGAGCTGCTGCGCAATCTCCAGCTTCTCCTGCGCGTTCAGAGAGATCCCCGGCGACTGCTCACCATCGCGCAACGTCGTGTCAAAGACCAACACCCGGTTCGGGTCAACAGCATCAGACATGGTCACTCCTCAGTCCTCGAACTTCGCTTCTTCTCGGACTCGGTATGCGGAAGCGGAGGTGGATGGTGGCGCGTTTCAGGCCCGGTGTCGCATCGGGCGAAATGCGTCGCGTAGGCTGCGGGCCAGCAGCTCAGGCTCAGCGACGGCGGGGAAGTGGCCTCCGGTGTGGTGTTCGGCCCAGGAGGTGACGTTGTAGTAGCGCTCCGCGAGCTCTCGGGGTGGCTTGGGAAACGGGACTCGTTCGCCGCCGAAGATGCTGATCGCGGTGAGGACCGGCGACGGATCTCCGGCCGGGAGCGCGGCGCCGGCGATGTGGCGATGAGCCCAGTAAGGCAGCAGGGACGTGGCGATCGTTTCGGTGGTCCAGTACAGCGTGAGGGTGGCGAGCAGCAGCTCGCGATCAAACGCCGGGCTGCCATCTGGGCGAGTGCTGCTCCACGCGGCGATCTTCTCGCCGATCCACGCTGCCAGTCCGGCGGGACTGTCTGACAGGCCCGCCGCGAGCGTGCCCGGCTTGGTGGCGTGCTCGTGCATGTAGCCGCCCTCCTCAGCGGTCCAGTCCTTTACGGCGCGCGCGAACTCCTCCTCGTGCGGTGTCCGCGGCCCGGGTGCAGCGGCCAAGCCGGGGGTCGCGAGGTGGATCGCCGCGACGGCGTCTGGTTGGTCGCGGGCGAGCCAGGCGGTCACGCCGGCCCCGAGGTCGCTGCCGTGTGCGACGAAGCGTTCGTATCCGAGGCCGGCGGTCATCAGCTCATGCCAGAGCTGCGCGACTTGTCGTCCGGTCATTCCGGTGGGCGGCGGCGGTCCACTGAACCCGTACCCGGGCAGCGACGGAACGACGACGGTGAACGCGTCGGCTGGGTCTGCGCCGTGCGCGCCCGGATCGGAAAGCAGAGCGAGGACTGGCAGGTACTCCAGGAACGACCCGGGCCACCCGTGGGTTAGTAGCAACGGCATTGGGCTCGGACCGCGACCTTCAGCGTGCACCAGGTGCACGACGTGACCTCCGACTTCGACGCGCTGTTGGCGCAGGGTGTCGAGCCGGCGTTGAAGGGCGTCGGTGTCAAACACGCGCCAATCTCCAAGCAGGGCGTCCAGCCAGTCGCCCGGGACCCCTCGCTCCCAGCCCTCGCCGAGGTCGACGGACCTTCGATCGCCGTCGAGCCGGTGGCTGAGCGCGCGCAGCGCACCGGCGGGCAACTGACCGCGCTGCTCAACGACTCGCAGTCGGCGGTGATCATTCACGCGGCCGATCCTCACGCACGGGTGGTGGATCGATGGCAGCGAGGCCTGCGACGAAGATCCTGGCTTGCCGGCGCGCGAGTTGGTCCCAGTCAGCTGCGTGCGGGAATGGTTGGGCGAGCATCGCTCCGGTGATGATGATGTCGATCGGGGTGGCGTCTGGTCGGATCGTCCCGTCCTGGCGCCCGCGGGCGAGTACCTGCTCGAGCTGCCTCCTGATCTCGGCTCGAAGCACGACCACCTGATCGTCATCGATGACGGGGCCACCGTGAAACGGCAGGACGAACTCGTTGCGGGCCGCGATCGTCTGTTCGAAGAAGTGCGCGAGCGCCTCGGGGGCCGGCTTGTCGCTCAGCGCGGCGGCGCGCGCGTGCTGCAAGACCAGGTTGAACGAGCGCAGCGTCAGCGCCGCTAGGAGCGCCGGGCGCGTCGGGTAGTGGCGGTAGAGGGTTCCGATCCCGACGCCCGCCTCGTCGGCGATTGTCGCCATCGGCACTCTCTCGCCGTCGCGTCTGACCGCGATCGTGGCCGCGGCGAGGATCCGTTCGCGATTGGCTGCAGCGTCACTTCGCACCCGCCGCGTGACGCGCCGTGCCTCTGTCGGTGCTTCGGACATCCCGGAGGTGATCGTGCCACGTAGCTCCAGCGGCGAGTTCGCGTTCGGTACGCTCCTAATCATAAGCGGACGATTTCTACCGCTTAGCCTGCGATCGAGGAGCGCCGATGAACGACACCCCACCCGCCGAGCCAAACCCGCCAGGACCGATCCCCGCCGATGACCTCGGGCGGACCCTCACGCACGTGAGCCCCGACACCGATGAATCGCTGCCTCACCTCGGCCTCGTCGGCGACACCTACACCATCCTCGTGTCCGGGGCTGACACCGCCGGGCGCTACACGTTGATCGACATGCACGTCCCGCCCGGGGGCGGCCCGCCACCGCACCGCCACGACTTCGAGGAGATGTTCACGATTATCGACGGCGAGATCGAGCTCACCTTCCGCGGCGTCAGCACAGTCGCAACGGCCGGCGAAACGATCAACGTGCCCGCGAACGCCCCGCACGTCTTCCGGAACATCTCGGACCGGCCTGCGCGACTGCTGTGTCTCTGCTCGCCCGCGGGCCAGGAGGAGTTCTTCAAGGAAGTCGGCGTTCCGGTCGCGCACCGAACCGAGGCTCCACCGGCGCTCGACGAAGCCGCCACCGGCGCGTTCATCGCCAAGGCGATCTCGCTCGCACCGAAGTACCGGACCGAGCTGCTGCTCGGCGAGCGAAGACCCTGACCCGCGCAACCAAAATGGACAACAAGTGAGCCAGCAACAGCGCGACGCGCTTGACCAACTGTTGCGAGACGCGCCGCTCGACCTCGGCGGCGAGGTAGCCGAGCAGCGGATCATCTTCGAGGAGATGATGGCGGCGATCCCGGTGCCCGCCGACGTCACGACATCGCCCGGGAGCCTCGGCGGGATCCCTGTCGTCAACGTCGAGGTCGCGGGCGCTGACCACGCAAACGTCATCTTCTATCTGCACGGCGGGGCGTACGCGATCGGAACGGCCGGCTCGTCCGTCGGTCTCGCCTCGGACCTCGCGCGTCGCGCCGGAGCTCGCCTGGTGACCATCGACTACAGGCTGGCACCCGAGCACCCGCATCCTGCCGCGATCGACGACGCCGTCGCGGCCTACCGCGGACTGCTCGACAGCGGCGTCGCCGCGTCCGCGATCGCGATCGCCGGCGAGTCCGCCGGTGCGGGCCTAGCCGCCGCGACCCTGGTGGCGCTCAAACACGCTGGGTTACCGCAACCGAGCGGGGCCGTACTGATGTCGCCTTGGGCGGACCTGACCCTGTCCGGGGACACCATCAGCGCGAAGGCGGCGGTCGATCCCGCGCTCAGCCCCGAAGGTCTCCGCCGACGAGCCATCGACTACGTCGGCGACGGCGACCGAACAGCGGACCTCGTCAGCCCGATCTTCGCCGACCTCACCGGGCTCCCACCGTTGCTGATCCAAGCCGGCTCACACGAGATCCTCCTCGACGACGCCACCAGACTCGCCGCCCGCGCCGCCGCGGCCGACGTCGCCGTGACGCTCGAAGTCACACCGGGCGTCCCGCACGTGTTCCAAGGATTCGCCGCGATGCTCGACGAAGGCAACGCCGCCCTGACCAGCGCTGGCCAGTTCCTGCGCGCGCAGCACCTCGCTGGTCCGCGTCCATGAGAGCCTAGGTAGGCCTCCGCCGGCTCGCGTGTGGAGCAGACCGCCGACGGGTGTCAGCTGCGACGACGAATGCAGGTCTCGACCTGATGACGGGTCGCGTCCCAAGAGTGCTGTAAATCCGACGCGAGCTTAGGTTCCCGTGGTTGAGTCTAAGCGGCGGTCACCTCCTCGTCGAGCGTGTCTGGGTCGGCTTGCTGGTACTTGATTCGGTAGAGGTGTTGGCGGTCGACGTCGGTGAAGGTGGCGCCGTTGCTGGCGTGGCTGAAGAACAGGTCGAGCACCGCCCAGACGAGCGAGAGACAACTGGTCTCGCCGGGGAAGCGGCCCATGACTTTCGTGCGGCGACGGACCTCTCCAAGCGAACGCTCGAGCAGGTTTGTGCTCCGCCACCGTTCACGGTGTCGCAGCGGGTAGCGCAGATGCACAACGAGCGCGTCGAGGTCGTCAGCGAGGCAGCGCGCGGCAGCCTCGTAGCCGCGGTGCTCGAGCTCTGAGATCAGGACCTGGAGGCGGAGCTTGCCGTCCTTGACCGAGGTCGCGTCGGTGAGCGCTGACCAGTAGTTGAAGCGGATCCGGTCCTGCTCTGACTTCGGCAGCTTCGCGAGCAGATTTCTGAGGCGGTGAACGGCACAGTGCTGACGGTCAGCACGCGGCCAGATCTCCTCGACCGCACTGATCAGTCCGGGCGCGCCGTCGGCGACGACCAGGCGTGGGGCGGCGAGCCCGCGGGTGATCAGGTCGCGGCCGAGCTCGAGCCAGTCCTCCTTGGACTCGCGTGCCCCCAAGCGCACGGAAACCAGCGCCCAGACGCTTGCAGTGCCACTTCGGGAACAACTTCGACACGAACGGCACGACCGACCCGCGGGCCTGCGGGACCTCGATCCGCAGCTCACCCTCCCCGGTCTGCAGATGCCGCGGGCGAAACCCGTTGCGCAACCCCGAGTCATAGTTGCGCAAGCCGCGCTGGCGCTCCGGCCGGCGCTCATAGCGAGCCCGGCCCAACCAGGTGTCGAACTCGTCCTCGACTGCCCGCTGGATGATCAACCGGGCGCCGAGCCGACCGAGCTCGCCCAACAACTTCTGCGGATCATCAACCAGCCCCCTCGACAACAGCTTGTCGATCTCAGCTTGTATCTCCGCCGACGGCGGTACGGTGCGTCTCACGGCGTAGGCCTCCTTCATCGTCTGTCAGGACTTGAGGGAACCTACGCCGTCTCGCTGACAGCACCCGTCGCGTATTTACAGCAGTTCTGAGCCGCGACCCGATTTGGCGAGTTGTCCTGCTTTGCTCTTGACCCAAGCTTCGCCGGCTTCACCTATTAGGTCGTGGAAAGCGGCAGTAGCGGCGGCCGCCTCTGTTAAGCGCCGCGTGAAGCCCTCGTGTCGACGAGCACTTCCGGGGCATCGGCTGGCTGAGACCCGTAGCGACGCCTCGTGATCGACCCTGCCGCCGAATGCTTCAACAGCACCTCGACGACTTCGACGGAAGCGACCTCGGGGATTGCTGCAGGAGAGCGAGCGTCCACTGGACGTGACTTCACCAGGCGAGCGTGCCGCGGGGTCCTTTGAATGGCCCGATCAGCTCGGCAGTGATCCACCCGCCGTAGAAGTCGCTTTGCTGGGCTTGAACGCGCTCGTCGTCTAGCCAGGCAGCGTCCACGCGTCCGGGGTAGAAGGCGACGTGATGGCGCAGCGCCTCGTATCCGGGCGAGGGGTTCGGGTAGCTCCAGGCGACCGTTTTGAAGCGCCGGCTGTCGATTATCGCGTCCAGGTATTGGGCTGGGCCCTTGAATTCGCACCAGGTCGCGCGTGCGTCGCTCTCGGCCAGGAGCTCTTCACGCACGTCGGCCAGCGGGATGTAGATGGTCGGTGGGTGGCTGGTCTCGAGCACCCGCAGGGCGCGGGTGGAGTCGGCCAGCACCTCGCCGGCGAGCTCGACCCGGACGCGACGCTTGCAGGGCACGGCGGCCGGCGGGCGGGGGTAGTCCCAGACTCGCTCCATCGTCAGCTCGGGCCGTCCGGGGTGTCGCTGGCTGCCAACGCCGCCGGCCGTTCGGGGTGGCGCTCGTCGGTGCGCGGCACGGAGTCGGCTTCGCCTCGTCGATACCGCGTGTCCCCTTTTCGGGCGAGGGCGCTTGGCCACCAGACGCGAGGGCCGATGTCGAGAACGAGCGCGGGCACGAGCACGGAGCGGACGATGAAGGTGTCGAGCAGGACCCCGAAGGCGATCGTGAAGCCGAGCTCGGTCAGCGTCTTGAGCGGCAGCGTCGCGAGCATCGTGAATGTCCCGGCGAGCACGATCCCGGCCGAGGTGATGACGCCGCCGGTCACCGCCAGCCCGCGCAGCATCCCGTGCCGTGTGCCGTGGCGGAGCGCCTCCTCGCGGGCTCGCGCCATCAGGAAGATGTTGTAGTCGACCCCGAGCGCGACGAGGAAGATGAAGGCCAGTAGCGGCAGCGTCGAGGGCTCGCCCGGGTAGCCGAAGATGTGGTCGAACACGGCCGAGGAGATGCCGAGGGCGGCGCCGAAGGACAGGATCACGGTCGCGATCAGCAGCAGCGGCAGCGTGACCGCGCGCAGCAGCAGCGCGAGGATCACGAATACCAGCAGGAGCACGATCGGCACGATCAGCCGGTTGTCGTGCGCGGCCGCGGTGTCGAAGTCCGTCTGCTGAGCGGTCGGGCCGCCCACGAGCGCGGTCGGGCTGGCCGCGTGTGCCGCCGCACGAAGGCGCGGGACCAGGTTCTCGGCGCGGGTCGAGTAGGGGTCGGCGGTGAGCGTGACGCCAAAGCGCGCGCCCGGCCTGCCGAGCTCCGGCGGCCCCACCGCGGCCACGCCGGGCACGGAGCGCAGCGCCCGCTGGACGCGAGGGACCGCGCGTACGTCGCGCACGACGACGTCGGTTGGCGCGTTCGCTCCCGCCGGGAACGCTTCGGCGATCAGCCGCTGACCCTCAACGGACTGCACCCGGCCGCGGAAGTCCTGCGTGTTGGTGAGCCCGGTCGAGAAGCTCGTCAGGCCGAGGCAGCCGAGTCCCAGCAGCAGCACCGTAGTGATCCATACGCGTCGGGGAGTGGCCGCGACGCGCTCGCCGACGCGGCGCCATGTCCCGTGCGTTTCGTCCGTGCCCTCGGAGCCGAAGCGCGGCACGAACGGCCAGAACGCGCGCCGGCCGCCGGTCACCAGCGCCGCAGGCAGCAGCGTCAGCATCGAGAGCATCGCCAGTGCCACTCCCATCGCCCCGATCGGCCCGAGCCCGCTGGTGCCGTTGACCTGCGCCAGCGACAGGCACAGCAGCGCCAGGATGACCGTCGACCCCGATGCGAATACCGCCGGTCCGGCCCGCCGCAGTGCCTGGCGCATCGCGTCGACCGGGCGATCGTAGCGGCGCAGCTCCTCGCGGTAGCGCGCGACCATCAGTAGCGCGTAATCGGTCCCCGCGCCGAATACGAGCACGGGCAAGACGCCGGCGCTCTGGCCGTTGACGGTGACCCCCGCCTCGGCGATCGCCCATCCGCAGAACCGCGAGAACGCCTCCGCCATCAGCACGCTGAAGAGCGGAATCACCCAGAAGATCGGCGAGCGGTAGATCAGGATCAGCAGCACGAACACCAGCGCGCCGGTTGCCAGCAGCAGCGTCCCGTTGATCGAGGCGAACACGTTGACTGCGTCCCGCGAGAAACCCGCCGGACCCGTCACCTTGACCGTAAGACCGCGCGCGCGCAGCGGCGCCATCCGGCTCTCCACCCCGCTCACGGACGACTTCAGGAGCGTCTCTTTGCCGCGCGGGTTGAGGTTGACGATCACGAGTGCCGTCGTGCGGTCCGGTGAGACTCGGACGAGCACCTGCCGGGAGCCCGTGACCGGGGGCTTGGCGGCAAGCGAGGCACGTGTTCGCTCGATCGCGGCTAGGTCTCGCGGGTTCAGTCCGCCGTCGCGGCGCACGACGGTGATCGCGGCGAAGCGCTCTCCGGACGGGAAGCGCTTGGCCAGCGTCAGCTCGCGCACGGATTCCGAGGAGCCCGGCAGGAATGAGGACTCCTCGTTCTTCTGCACATCTTGGAAGCGCTGCGCGAACGAACCGCCCAGTCCGCCGAGAACGAGCCACAAGAGGATGATCCCGACGCGGGCGGGGCGCGAGCCGAAGAGACGCTCGAGGGCTCTCATTTGGGAGCAAGTTCGGGGTCTTCTGCGACGGCGCGACGGAGCGCTTGGTCGAAGCCGATTGGCTCGATGTCGAACAGCGCCATCCCGGAGGGGTCGGTGACGACCGTCGGCGCGGCGAGCCCTTCGATCAATGGTCTTGCCACGCCGGCGTCGACGGGTGTGACGAGCCCGATCCAGAGTGAGGAGAGCCACGGGGTGATGAACGGCACGGGGATTCGCGGCCGGCGGCGGATGTCGAGGACTTCGGCCATGCGGTCGAGCATCTCGCGCGTAGGTGAGCACGTCGGGGCCGCCGATCTGAATCTCCCTGCCCGCCGACGCTTCGACCGTCAGCGCCTCGATCAGATAGCTCAGCGTGTCGTCGATCGCGATCGGCTGGGTCGCGTTCTTCAGCCACGCCGGAGCGATCATCGCCGGCAGCCGCTGCACGAGGTAGCGCAGCGTGCGATAGGACTCGCTCTGCGGGCCAACGACCATTCCGGCCCGGAAGTAGGTCAGCGGCGGGCCGAACTCGCGGAGCGCGATGGCGGTCTCGTGGCGGCTGCGCAGGTGCTGGGACTGCGGGCGATCACCGAGGCCGCCGAGGTAGATGATGCGCTCGATCCCCTCCGCGCGTGCCATCCGGGCGAACGCAGTGGCGGCGGCGCGCTCGCTGGCGGCGAAGTCCTTGGGTCCGCCTCGACCCATCGAGTGGATCAGGTAATACGCCACGTCCATACCCTCACCGGCGCCGCGCAGCGTTTCTGGACGCAGCACGTCACCCTCGTGCAGGTCGAAACCGTCGCGCTCGAGCTCGCGGGCGCGAGTCCCGCCGCGGTCGCGCACCAGGCAGCGCACGTCCCGTGCCGAGCTTGCCAGCCTGGCGGCGAGGCGGGCGCCGATGAACCCGGTCGCCCCGGTGACGAGCACGCGTGCGGTCATGCGGCGGTCGCGCCGGACGACGGCTCCGGCGCGAGCGCAGCGGCCAGCCGCTCGGCCTTCTGCTCCTCGAAACCGCCCGTCTCGCGTGCCAGTATCCGGCCGGAGCGCTCGACGATCAGCACCGCGATCGTGTCGGTGCCGGCAAGCCCGAGGTTGCGGGCGACCTTCCCGACGTCGGTGTAGACGGTGATCGTGCGGGCGCGGGCGGCGGCGTCCGGGATCCCGCGCGTCATGCCGCCGTCAATGAACCATCGCGCCGGGCCGTACACGGATGACAGCACCGGCAACTCGTACACCGCGACGTCGGAGCGGTGCTGCTCAAGGTCGATCAGCCACGGCAGCCATTGATCGACAACGCGCTGCTGCTCGCGGCGGAAGGCGACGACGAGGAAGTTGTGCTGCTAGGCGAGATCGCCCGGCAGCTCGTACTCCGTGCCGTCGAGAGCCCGTCCGGACAGTGGGCTAGGTCTCGGCGGCTGCGAGGGGGCGAGCGTGCGCCTGAGACCGGCGAGAGCACGATCGCCGACACGGTTGAACGCGAGCGCCAGGAGCGGGTCGGCGATCCGGAGCAGGCCTTTCAGCGCGAGGTCGGCGTCGTAGGTGACGCGTGTGCCCGCGGCGGTCGATTCGAACGTGATCCGGTCCCGCGAGACCACGGTGGCGTTCTCGCCAAGGAAGGTAACGGCATGCGGAGGGTCGTACTCGACGATCCGATAGGTGAGCTCGTTCTTGCGGCCGAGGAACTCGGCCACGAGCCGGAACTCGGTTCCCTCGCCCACCGCTTGACCGTTCACGCGCTCCGCCTCGACCACGCCCGGATCCCATTCCCTGGTGGTCGAGAAATCGCTGAGGTAGGCAAATACGTCCTCGCGGGGTTGCTGGATGTCGATCGATGCTCGGTAGTGGGCCATCACGATTCTCCTTCTGGCATTGAAGTCGACGCGGTCGGAGCGGATGCGTCGTGCCAACCGCTGAGCCGTACGCACTCGGCGAGCAGCTGCTCACGCTCCTGCCGCGTCTCCCGTGTCGATCCCAGCCAGTGCGTGGGACGCGGTCGGCGGTCCTGCCAGAACCGGCCTGAGCTGCGGCCGGGTTCGGTGGCGGCACCGAGCCAGACGATCGTGTCGGCGCCCTCAGCCGGCGTTCTCAGCAGCGGTCGGGTCAGCTTGTAGAACCGCGGCAGCGAGGAACGCACGCCGGGGGTGTCGGCCCACCCTGGGTGCATCGCGTGCACCACGACGCCGGTGCCGCGCCAACTGCTCTGCCCAGAGCTCGGTGAGGATGACCTCCGCGCGCTTGGTGCGCGCGTACACCTTCGTCCCGTCGAACTGCCCGCGCTCGCTCTGCAGGTCGTCAACCCTGAGCTTCTGCGTGTACATGCCACCGGAGGACACGTTGATGATCCGCGCCGGGGCACTCTCTCGAAGCAGCGGGATCAGCAGGTTGGTGAGCAGGAACGGGCCGACGACATTGGTCGCGAACGTGAGCTCGATCCCATCGGCTGAAACCTCGCGCGCTTCGGTCATCACCCCGGCGTTGTTGACCAGCACATCCAGGCGCGAAGCCTGGTCTCGAAAACGTTTGGCGAACTGCCGGACCGACTCGAGCTCGCTGAGATCGCAGATGCCCACGTGCACGTCGCCGTTACCGGACCGCTCGACGATCCGCGCCCGCGCCTGCTCGCCGCGCTCCGGGCTGCGGACGACGAGCCAGACCGTGGCACCGAGATGGGCAAAGCCCTCGGCGGCGGCAAAGCCAAGCCCCGAGCTCGCGCCCGTGACCAGCACCACCTTGCCTTCCATGCTCTGCAGTTCCGACGCGCTCCATCCGCGGCTGCGGACCCGGTAGCCGACATTCGTGAACCCCGCGACCACGGTGCGGTCGAGCACGTCATCGAGCAGCGAGTTGATCATGCGCTCAGCGAGAGGTCGGGCTGCTGGCGGTGGTCAGAGCGCTCTCGGTAGCGAGTGTGAAGCGATCCGAGACCGGGGCTTGCACAGGAGCAGGTGGACGTCGCAGATCCGCCGCTCCGCGAAGCCGGCTTCGCAGTAGGCCAGGTAGAGCGTCCAGAGACGGCGGAAGCGCTCGTCGTAGCCGCGCTCCGCGAGTTCGTCGGCATGCGCCACGAACTTATGGCGCCAGCGCCGCAGCGTCTCGACGTAATGCGGCGTCAGGTCCTCGAGGCCCAAGGCCTGCAGGTCGGTTCGCCGGGCCAGGTTGCGGGCGATCACCTCGAGCGAGGGCAGGCATCCGCCGGGGAAGATGTAGGTGTTGATGAAGGACTTCGACGCCTTCTCGGCCTCATAGGCGCGGTCGTCGATGGTGATCGCCTGGAGCAGCATCGCGCCGTCGGGCGCCAGCAGCTCCGAGCACTTGGCGAGGTAGGTGCCGAAGTGACGCCAGCCGACCGCCTCGATCATCTCGATCGAGACGAGCTTGTCGTACCGGCCGCGCAGCTCGCGGTAGTCCTGCATCAGGACCGTGACCCTGTCGCTCAGCCCGGCGCGGCGCACCTGCTCGACGGCGTAATCGTGCTGCTCGCGCGAGATCGTGGTCGTGGTCACGTGGCAGCCGCGGGTCGCGGCGGCATGGAGCGCGAAGCCTCCCCATCCAGTTCCGATCTCGAGCACGCGATCCGTCGGACCGAGCTCGAGCCGCTCGCAGATCCGCTCCAGCTTCGCGACCTGCGCCTGCTCAAGCGTCATCCCCTCGCGCTCGAAAAGCGCACACGAGTAGCTCATCGTCGGATCGAGCATCCGCGCGAACAGCTCGTTGCCGAGGTCGTAATGGGCGGCGACGTCGCGCCGGCGTTGGCGCTTCGTGCTGCGGCGCAACAGGGCCCTGGAACGCTGCAGCGGCCAGCGCAGCGGTGCGAGCCGCAAGCGGAGCCGATCGAGGCCGCTGGCGTTGCGGGCCGCCAGCCTGATGAGCGCCACAAGGTCGGGTGACTCCCAGAGGCCTTGAGCAAAGGCCTCAGCCATCCCGCGGCTGCCGCGCAGAAGCTTGGGCCACGTCCGCGAGGAACGGATCCAGACCGTCGCACCGGGCGGCCCGGAACCGTACGCGCGCCGCTCGTCGCCCTCCACGACGAGCAGGCTGCCGACCCTGATCCGCCGCAGCAGGAGCGACACAATCCAGCGTGAGAACCAGACGCTCATGCCGGTCCCGCCTGCGGATGGCGGTGGACAGGCACGCCCGCGAGCTTCAGCCCCAGCGCGTGCGCATAGATCAGGGCCAGCACCCGCACCGTCGCGAGCGGGTAACGCGCGGTGATCCTGGCGATCGACGCGCGCGTCAGCTCCCGGCGGCGCAGCGCCAGCGTCGCGTCGAACGCGGTGGCGCCGGCACGGCTCGATGAGATGTGGATCGACAACGTCTGGGCGGGCAGAGCGGCCCGGGCGTCGTAGCGATGATCCATGCCCATGAACGGCGAGACGTGGAGCGCCTTGTCGAACTGACCAGCGAGCACCGCAGCAGTGGCGCTGGTTGCCCTCGATCACGTAGGCGTGCCGCTCCCCCCAGGGGGTGTTCGTCACCTCCGCGACCAGCGCCTGAACGCGATCGCCGCCCGGCTCGAAGCAGTAGTAGAAGCTGACAGGGTTGAAGCAGTGCCCGAACGAGCGCAGCTGCGTCAGCAGCCGGATCGGGCCCTCGGGGCGCGCACCGGTCTGCTCTTCCACCACGTCGCGCACGGCGCGGCGCAGCGGCATAGCGGGATCGCCCAGGTAATCGCGGCGACGGAAGCGGACCAATCCCGGCCGCCGTGCGACCAGTCGGCCGTCAAGCAGCCCCGGGAGTTCGTCCAGGTCGAGGTAGGCCAGCGCCAGTCGATGGCTGAACTCGCGGCGGGGGTCGAAGCGCCGGTGGCGAATCGTGCCCTCGTAGATGCAGCTCGCGCTCACAGCCGCGCCCCGAAGCGCTCGCCCACCCGCAGCGCGCTGCGAACGCCATCCTCATGGAACCCCCAGCCCCAGTAGGCGCCGCAGAAGTGCGTCCGGTTGCGCCCGTCGATCTCACCAACTCGCGCCTGCGCCTTGACCCCCGCGGCCGTGTAGACCGGATGCGCGTAGGGGATCGTGCGGATCACATGGGCCGGGTCGATCGCCTCGGTGCGATTGAGCGTCACGCAGAACTCGCGCTCGGCGCGCAGCGACTGAAGGCGGTTCATGTGGTAGGTGACGGTGCTCGCGGGCTTGGGCTCGGGCGAGCAGGTGGTAGTTCCAGCTCGCCCACGCGCGCCGGCGGCGGGGCAGCATCCGCACATCGGTGTGGAGCACCGCCTCGTTAGGCTGATACGGGATCGCACCGAGGATCTCGTGCTCACGATCACTGGCATCGCGCAGCAGCGCGAGCGACTGGTCCGAATGGGTCGCCAGGACCACCTCGTCGAAGCGCTCTGCCTCACCACCACGCGGCTTGACCAGCACGTGATCAGGGTGGCGCGTGACGGCATCGACCGGCGTGCGCAGCCGCAGCCGACCGGAGAACGGCCGGATCAGCGCCTCCACGTACCGAGCGGAGCCCCCACGGACCGTCCGCCAGGCAGGCCGACCCCGGAACGACAGCATGCCGTGATTGTCGAAGAACTCCACCAGGAAACGTGCGGGAAAACTCCACATCTGGCGCGGCGCGGCCGACCACACCGCCGACGCCTGCGGCACGATCAGCCGCTCGATGAACGCCCGCGAGAAACGATGACGCTCCAGCCAGTCTCCAAGCGAGACGTCCTCGGCACGATCGCCAAGCAGCTCTCGAGCGGCACGGTTGAACCGAGCGAGATCGGCGACCATCCGGTGAAACCACGGGGTCAGGAGATGCGCGCGCTTTGCGAACAGGCCACTCGGAGACGCACTGCTGTACTCGAAATCCCCCATCCCATCGCTGACGCTGAAACTCATCGTCGACCGCTGCCAGCCGACACCCAGCCGCTCGAGCAGCCGCTCGAAGTTCGGATAGTTGCGGTCATTGAACACAATGAACCCGGTGTCGACCTGATGCGTCTCGTTCGGCGTGTCGACGCGGACCGTATTCGTGTGCCCGCCCGCATAGCCATTCGCCTCAAACACGGTGACGTCATGCGCCCGCTGGAGCAGATGGGCCACCACCAGCCCAGAGACGCCGGCACCAACCACAGCAACCCTCATCTCAGCGACCACCTTTCGTCACGCCGGGCCCGACCGACGCTGGCAGAGCAGGCCCAGCGAGGGCGCTCAGTGCCTGTCCGCTCAGGATCGGCGACACCGGTACGAGGGACGCAACGCGCCGAACAGGGTGGCGCCGTCCGCGCAGCCTCGCGCTGGCGGGTGGATGCGGAAGGGTGAGTGTCGTCATCGTGGCTCTTTCGTACGGTCGGCGCTGTGCGTAGGCCCGCCGGGTCAGGGCGCCGCAGCGCGGCGCCCTGACGAGGTGGGGTGAGTCAGCGCGGGATCAGCACCTTGTTGATCACGTGGATCACGCCGTTTGAAGCGCCGATGTCGGTCTTGATGACGCGCGCGCCGCCGACCGTGACCGTGCCGTGGCTGACGCGGACCTTCAGCGACTGGCCGTTGAGTGTCTTGACCGAGTGCAGCTTCACGACCTTCGCGGCCGTGAGCTTGCCCTTGGCCACGTGGTAGAGCAGGACGGCCTTCAGCTTCGACTTGTCCTTGGCGAGTGCGGCGAGCGTCGCCTTCGGCACCTTCGCGAACGCGGCGTCCGTCGGTGCGAACACGGTCAGCGGCCCCTTCCCGGAGAGGGCGCCTGCGAGGCCCGCCTGCTTGACGAGCGAGACGAGCGTCTTGAACGAACCGGCGGCGACGGCCGTCTGGACGATGTTCTTGGCGGGCTTGTGCGGAGCCGATGCTGACGAGGCGACCACACCCAGTGTCATCGCGCCAAGGAGGGCGACGGCTAGCGCTGCGACGAACGACTTCTTCATTCGAGAAACTCCTTTGTATAGAGACTGTCCAAGGACCGTACAGAGTTATCGCAGACGTTGTCAAGAGTCTGTCCAGAGTCTGTACACTCATCGCATGAGTGCTCATGAAGCCGATCGCGGGCCCGTGCGGATCGGGGAGCTGAGCCGCCGCGTCGGGGTAACGCCGGAGGTCCTCCGCGCGTGGGAGCGTCGGTACGGGATCCTGTCTCCCACTCGCACCGACGGCGGATTCCGCCTCTACGGCGAGGACGACGAGCGGCGGATCCGTCGCATGCTCCAGCACCTCGAGCAGGGCCTATCGGCAGCCGAGGCGGCTCGGCTCGCTCGAGCTGAGCCGCCGGCGCGACCTGACCCTGCCGCTGGAACAGATGACGGAAGCGGGTCACCGACGGCAGCTGCCCTCGGCGAGCAGCTGCGCCGGGCGCTCGACGGATTCGACGACGCCGGCGCGCACGCCGTGCTCGACCGGCTCCTGGGTTCCTACCCGCTCGAGAGCGTCCTGCGGGACGCGGTCCTTCCCTACCTCCACGAGCTCGGCGAGCGCTGGGCGCACGCTGAGGCATCGGTCGCGCAAGAGCACTTCGCCAGCGCGCTGCTCCGCGGCCGTCTGCTCGCCCTGGCGCGCGGCTGGGGACGCGGTCGCGGTCCCCACGCACTCCTCGCCTGCGTTCCCGGAGATCAACACGATCTCGGGTTGATCTGCTTCGGGCTCGCGCTCCGCGCTCACGGCTGGCGGATCACCTACCTCGGAGCCGACACTCCGCTGCCCACGCTGATAGAGACAGCGGATCTGCTGCAGCCAGCGCTCGTCGTCGTCAGCGCCGCGCTTCCCGAGCTGGCTCAAAACGCTCTCGGTGGCCTACGCGAGCTCGCCTGCGTCGCCCCCCTCGCGCTCGCCGGCGGTGGAACCGATGCGAGCATCGCCGAGACCATCGGTGCTCGATGGCTCAACGAAGACCCTGTCGCAGCCGCGGCCAGCACCGCTGCGCCCGGGGCCGACGCAAACCGCATAGATAACTGATTCGTGTGCCCGGAGGTCGGCGGTCGTGCCAGCACACGACCTGATCTGGTCCTGACCTGCTCCTGCGTTGGCGCGGGCATCTTGCGCTCCGCGCCGCCGGCCCTCCGTTGCGCGGATGGGGAGAGCGCGCCGACGGGCGTGCTTGCAGAGATGCCGCTAGCGATCGCGTCGAAGCGGAACTCTCCGGCGCTCGGTTCTGGCTTCCGGTCCGTCGCCGTCGCGGGTCTGATCGCGACGCTGCCGCTCTCGCTGTCCGCCAGGCCGAAGCGGAAGTCCTGATCGCCGGCGTCATGAAGCTCGACGCGCCCGGTCGTTCGTGAACGCAGGTGTCTCAGACGGCTCAACAGGCTGATTTCTGCGTGGCCCGACGCGGAAGCGGACGTCGGTTTGGTTGTGGGCAGGATGAAGGTACCTAGATCCCGTGCCTGCGCTCGATTCCTGTCGTGGCGACGGCGCGATTCGCCGACGAGTGGTTCGCCCTAAGGGCGCTCGCCGGTGGCGACGATCCGTGCGATCGACAAGACGACGATATAGCGCCGGGTTTGGCGCTCCGCGTACCGCCCGCTCGGGAAGGTCGCGAAATGCGGGCTCGCTGCTCTGCACAAAGGCGGACTGCCCGTCGTCGGCTAGAGGGACCGTGTCACGGCGAGTGGCCAGTCGGCGACAGAGGAGACGCGGGGCCCAGCGCTCACGATCGACATGTCGGATGTGGTACTTGCGCCATCGCCGTAGTGGGCGGTGCTCGCGACGTCGGATCTTCTGTAGGTGGGCTCGCGCGTCGTCGAGCTCGGGCATGACGCCGCGGCGGGGTTCTTGGTGGCGCTCGAGCAGGCCCTTGGGTCGAACGACGCGGTTGACCCGATGGGTCCGCACGCAGCGCGTCGACGCTCACCGGCAGGAAGTTGCGGCAGGACCGTAGAGGTTCGACGGTGCGTACGCTCGGGGCCACGCGCGGCGGGGCGGTTAGGCCGGCGGCGGGGTGGGCGGCAGCTTTGGGCCGGGGATCTCCGCCGGCGGCGGGATCGGCGGCAGTTTCGGAGCCCGAGCGAACACGAGCGCCCACACGCCGCCGGATCGATGCTTGCCGTTGCCGTGCGCTTGGCCAGCGACTCGGTCGCCGATGAAGCGGTACAGCGGAAATCCGCGCAGCGTCACCTGGAGCCTGCCGTCGGGGCGGTGGAAGATCGCCAGATGGCCCTGGATACCACGGCCCTCGACGAGCTTGGTGTGGCGTGAGCGGACCGTGACCGGCGGCCACGTGCGTAGACAGGCGCCGGTGCACAGGACATGACGCGAGGTTTCGCCGCTCAGGTGATAAAGCGCGCGTCCGCTCCCATCGACCACGACGGTCCGGTGGACGGCCGTGCTCCAGGCCGCCTTCACAATCGGGGACCCTGGCCTAGCCAGCGCGATCCCTGTCAACGCCGCCGCGACGGCAACGGTCGCGGCGGCGATGAGAAGCAGCGCCCGAGGAGCGGTTAGGGGCACAGGTTGGGAATGACCCTCGCATAGTTGTGGAACCGAATGTCGAACCCGTAGTCGGTGCGCTCAATCGGACCCCAGCCGGCTTGCTCTCCTCCGAAGTTGGAGATCTGGCTGGGGACCCCGTCGTCGGTGAGCGCCCACGAACACCTCCCGAGCGACGAGGGACCCCTAAACAGGTGATACCACGGATAGAACGCACCCGGCGGTGGATTGGTGCAGCCCGCGCCGGTGTGGTGGTCGCAGGACAGCGGGCCGCCGTTGTTGGCCTCCTCGATGCGGGGCAGGTCGGTCTCGAACCGGGCGATCGGATAAACGCCGAAGCCGCCCGTCCGGGGCGAGCTGACGTAGTTCGGCGTCGGAGTGTTCGGCCGCCCGTTGGGCCAATCTCCGGCGTGATACGGGTAGCCGTCAAAGTCGGAGTCTGAGCCCAGGCACCCGGCGATCAGCGGGCCGGTGAAGCACGGCGAGTCGTCGACCGTCGGCTGGTCCGTTGCCGCGTCGGGCGGCTCGAAGTGGCCCGTCTCGACGTCGTAGGCGACATTGTCGGTGTGGGCAGACCATGTCGTCCACGCGGTCGGCTGCCCGTTGGGCAGCGGCGGGAGCGCCCGGTCGTACATAGCGTGGAACGCGTAGGGCCGGCCATTGCAGGTGAAGTTGGCCGGATCCCAGACGATGTGCCGGAAGCCGTTGCGAACACTGGCGACCATAACCCCGCTCTCCCCGGTGGTGTCGTCGGTGATCCTGGTGTAGTAGCCAACCGGCGTGTCGTGCATGGTCACGGTCAACCTGTCCCCGGGATTCATCAGCAGGACGTCGGCCGTCGGGGTGAACGTCGCGTCGGTTTGCTGATCAGGTCCCGGCGGCCCGACTGGCCGACCGCTGTGGGTCAAAAACGCGAAGTTGACCGGCTCGGAGCAGTTGGGGTTGGCCAGCGCATTTGGCGGGCTACCCGGACCATGCAACGCCCCATAGCTGGCCTGCAGGCTGTCGATCGTCAGCGCCGCGCACCAGTGCGACTGGTCACAGGAGATCGCTGGTGCAAATCCGGGCGGATACATCTGCAACTCCATAAACGCCGCGCCCGCATGATTTGGACGCGGTGGAACTTGGACGTTGGAGTCGCTGTCAGGCTTGCACACCTTGCTGCCCTCGGGGTAGCTCTCGGTGTCACACATCGTCAAGCCGAACCAGATCGCCGGCGTGAGCTCGAATTCGTGCGTCGATCCGCCGAACGCCGTCGACGGCCGGGTGCTCGGGTCGACCGGAAGCACCGTGTGATAGGTCATGCGGTTCGAGGACCCGGGCTGAAACGAGAAGAACCCGATGTCAGGTTCGTCGTGTCCAACATAATGCCCGTTGTCCTCGAACCCGTTCTCGTCGTTGGCGGCGATCTCCGTACACCACAGCTGACGGTAGGTCATCTGAACCGGACTGAACCCGTTGCAGTCCAGGCCGCCCTTTGGCGCGGCGTGCCAGGAGCCCGCGCTCCCAGCGGCCTGTGCCGCCTGCGGGGTCAACGCGATCAACGCCGAGGCGATCAGCGAGCCCAACAGTGCGCGTGCGCGCATCATTCCTCCCTCCAGGTGCCTCTCAATGCCCACCCGGTGCCACTGCGCTGCAGCCAGTGACTGCCGACGGCGACCCGGCCGGGCGCCTTCGGCGCCCAGCCTACCAAACATCCGCCAGGTGCGCGTGGATTTAGGCGATGCGCTCACGAGAGCCAGCCCGGGGTCGCGTCTGGCATCGGCATCACGCTCCCGGCGCAAGGCCACGTGAGAGCGCCGGAAATTCGTGGAAGAAGACGCGTGGCCTTGAGCTGGGGTCGGTCCTGCTTCGCGAACCGCGAGCCCGCCTCACTCGCACAACCCGACGAGCCTGACATCCCGCCGGAGCGGAGAGCAATTCGGCCCCCTGTCGCTGACCGGCTCCGCGTTGACTTCGTTGTTTAGCACCGGGTTTGTAGCCTTGGTTGGGGTGCACAGCCCCAGCGTCTGCCCTATGGGACGCTTGCGGGCTGCGATGGATGGCGCGCACCTTGACAGAGGTCGGTAGGCCCACGACATTGAGCTGCTTGAAGTCGGCCTCGCCGCCCAAACGTACGCGTTTGCTTGCGGCCCGCACGTACCGTTTGCTGCGGATCTTGAGCTGTTGTGAGTGCCCACGAAACCTCACCATTGCTCACCAACATCACCTTCGGTCGCGCGGCACTGTTGACTGCGCGCGGTGTTTAGCTAAAGAACCGTCTATCTCGAGGGGGAGAGCATCAGACGATTCGGACTTGCCGTCGCCGCGCTAATTGCCCTTGCCGCATCCGCCGACGCGAGCGCCGCACCGCGGCCGGTGATCGGATGCCAAGACGGGCACGTTGCCGGCGGCATGCAATGGTTGACAGGCCGAGTGGCGCCGGGCACATGCACGCTTGTGTTCCGCAACAACTATCTTGCCCCGAAGCTGCCGAAGGCCGACGCCGGCAAGATCAGCGGCACTCACTGTAAGAACTGGGGACACGGAACGGCAACCGGAACAGGCTGCCTCCAGCTCGGCGTCCGCGGCGCAAAGAACAAGCGCGCCACGATGAAAGCCTACGACAAACGAGTGCTGCCGAAGACCCCCGACTGCCTGACCGCGACCGTCCTACTACGCAAAGATCGCGGTCACGGACGACCAGCGCACGTGGACGTTCAAAGGCGCCCCCTGCGACAGTGCTGACGCGATCAGTCGATCTACGGTCGCATCGTTGAAGCAGCTGGACGGGTCGCCGCCTGAGTGCCGCTCCGTCGGCGGTGCAGCCACGAGGTTGGCGCTGCTGCTTCGGGTGACCGGCGCCCTAGAGCGGAAGCCAGAACTCGGCGGTCTCGGCCGGCGACGCGCCTGCTGTTTCGTGAGTCTTCTATGTCAAGCAGATTGTGGTTGGGACGCTTCTGGGGTTGTGGAGGAGGTGGTAGACGCGGCGGACGAGGTGGCGTTTGAGGCACGGGATCGCTTCCTTTTTGGTCTTGCCGTTCGCGCGTTGGCTTTGGAGGTAGATGGCGGTGCGGGGGTCGGTGCGGATGCGGATGATCGCGAGCATGTAGAACGCGCTGTTGAGGCGACGGTTGCCGCCGGGGTCTAGCCGGTAGCGGTCCGTGCGTCCGCTGGAGACGGGGATGGGGGCGCAGCCGGCCAAGCGGGCGAGTTGCGCGTCGGTGGTGAACCGGTCGATCCCGGCGATTTCGCCTATGAACTTCGCAGCTAAAAGCACGCCGATCCCGGGTTCGGCGAGCAGCTGCGGCGCGACCGCTTTGACCAGCGCGGCGATCTTGTCGTAGAGATCTTTGGTGGCTCGGGAGAGCTCGCGGGCGCGGCGGATCATGTCGCGAGCGATCGCTATCTGAATGGTCTGTTGGGCACGCGCCAGCCGGCTGGCGACCTTGGTCTGCCAGCCGGGTTGGGTGAGTGCCTTGGCGGGGATCTCCCATTCGGGCCAGAGGTCGTGCAGCTGCCAGCGCAGCTCTTGACCAGGCGGGTGCGCATGTCCAGCAGCCGCTCGCGATACAACGCCAGCATGGCGAATCTCGCGCTCCGGTCCAGCCAGCCGCGCGGTCGGGAGGCTCTCCACTCCCTCGCGCAGCGCGGCGCGCGCGATCGCCAGCGCGTCGATCGGATCAGACTTGCCGCGCGTGCTGACGCCACGTCGAGCGCCGGCCATCAGCTGCGGCGCCAAGCGCACGACGATCTCCCCGCGGTCGATCAGAAACCGCTCCAGGCTGCCAGAGACGTTGCGGACGTCCTCGACCGCCCAAACCCGCTCTGCGTTTAGGCCACGAGCCCACTCCAGTAGGTGCCCATTGCCTGCCGGGCGGGCCGGCGCGGTCCGGTGCCCGAGCTCGACGCCGAGCTCGTTGACCGCCGCGGCGGTGTGGGTTTGCTTGTGCGGATCGACTCCGATCGTCACCATCTGCTGTCCCTTTCTCGATTGACCCGATGAAGCGGACTCCTGGCGGACATTCCTCAGTAGGGCGCTGACCCGCTTCTATCAGGTCACGCCAGGGCGTCCTTGACGGCAACGGGCGACAACTTCACGAATAGGTCAGACCCCACCGGGGGCGACCAAAGCAGCAAGGGTCAGCCCGAAGCCGTCAAGGACAATCCACTACGCGCGCTAAAGGCGCAACGCTCCCCCAGCATCACACTGAGGATGCAGCAGCGAGGGCCGGGGCGCGTTTCTTGCGGAAGTACAAGGCTCCCTCGGCCGATGCTCGGGCTCCGAGTGCGCTCCTGTTGCCTATGCGGGGCAGGGAAGGGCCCACTGTCGGGTACGGTCGCGCTTCTGGGCGACGAGGAGGGCGTGCCGACGGGCCGGGAGAGAGTCCTTGGATTTGTTGCCGCTCGGGTCTCCCGGCCATACACACCGCTGAGCTGGGCTCGAAGAGGTCGTTTGGCCTGTGCGCTTTAGCCTCGTGTTCTCGGTCGGGGCTGATCTTCCGCCGCGACACCCGCGGTGGTAGCGTCGGAAGCGCGGCGAGCTCGATCTGCCCTCCGCGCCGCCGACTTTTCTACACGAGGGAGTAGCCATGAGTGTTGCAACGGCGAGCGACTCAGTTCTCCGGGGACTCCACGACGAGTTGGGCGACCTTGAGGCGCTGTATAAGGACATCCACAGCCATCCTGAGCTGTCGCTACAGGAGAAGCGCACGGCCCGACTGGCCGCAGAGCGGCTGAAGGCGGCGGGCTTTGAGGTGACCGAGGGCGTCGGTGGAACCGGTGTGGTGGGCCTACTGAAGAACGGCGACGGTCCGACGGTGATGCTGCGAGCCGACATGGACGCGTTGCCAGTCAAGGAGGCCACCGGGCTGTCGTATGCCAGCGCCATAACGGCAACGGACACCGACGGCAACGAGACACCGGTGATGCACGCCTGCGGCCATGACATGCACGTCACCTGGCTCGTCGGCGCGACGAAGTTGCTCGCCGAGGCTCAGGGGGCGTTTCACGGCACGCTGATGGCTGTCTTCCAGCCCGCGGAGGAGAATGCGGCGGGCGCCCAGGCGATGATCGACGACGGGCTTTTCGAGCGCTTTCCCAAGCCCGATGTGATCCTGGGCCAGCACGTCATGCCGCTGTCCGCGGGGATCATCGCCAGCCAATCTGGGGTGATCACCTCCGCCGGCGACAGCTTTCAGATTCGGATGTTCGGCCGGGGGGCGCATGGGTCGATGCCACAGGCCAGCATCGACCCCGTCGTGATGGCTGCTTCGACAGTCCTGCGGTTGCAGACGATCGTCTCACGCGAAGTCGCGCCAACGGACGCGGCCGTCGTCACGGTCGGCGCGCTGCAGGCCGGTACCAAGGAGAACGTGATCCCAGACGACGCGGTGATCAAGCTCAACGTGCGTACCTTCGACGAGAACGTTCGCCAGCACGTGCTCGACGCAATCAAGCGGATCGTCAACGCCGAGTCAGAGGCCTCCGGCGCGCCCAAGGCTCCCGAGATCACCGCGCTCGATCGCTACGACTTGGTGCGTAACGACGATCAGGCAACCGAGCGGGTGCGCGACGCGCTCCACGCCCACTTCGGCGATGACCGGGTGATTCACACCGGTCCCGCTTCGGCGAGCGAGGACTTCGGCTCCTTCGGAGTCGAGTGGCATGTCCCCTCGGTGTTCTGGTTTATCGGCGGTGTCGACCCCGACACCTACGCGAAAGCCGAGCGCGAGGGGCGACTGAGCGAGCTGCCCACCAACCACAACCCGAAGTTCGCGCCGGTCATCCACCCGACGCTCGAGACCGGTGTCGAGACGCTCGTCACCGCGACGCTGCGCCTGGCTAGCCTCGTAGCTCGCGCGCACCCCGATGGCGTCCCCGCCGTTGCTGCCCGGATTCGATCCGACCCTGCTGCTCGTCCTCAACCTGGTGGGGACGTTCGTGTTCGGCCTCAGCGGCGGCATGGCCGGCGTGCGCAAGCAACTAGATCTATTCGGCGCGGTCGTGCTGGCCGTGGTCGTGGGGATTGCCGGCGGCACCATCCGCGACTTGCTGATCGGTATCCCGCCTGCGACGTTCCGCGACTGGCGCTACTTGGCCGTGGCCGGCGGCGCCGGCTTGCTGACGACCCTCGCGCACCCTGCGATCAACCGCCTCCAGCGCCCGATCCAGGTGCTCGACGCTGCGGGTCTGGCGCTGTTCTGCGTCACCGGCGCTGCCACTGCGCTGGCCCATCGCCTCGGCGTCATCGACGCCGTGATCCTCGGCGCGATCACTGGCATCGGCGGCGGCATGTTGCGCGACATCCTCGTCGGCGAGATCCCGACCGTCCTACGCGGCGGGCTCTACGCGATCCCAGCCCTGGTTGGGGCTGCGATCGTCGTCGTCGCCTACCGTGCTGGGGACTATACGATCGTGTTCCCGATCGTCGGCGCCGCGGTGTGCTTCCTGATGCGTATGGCCGGCCTGCGCTACGGCATCGGACTTCCCCGTGCGGCCGACGTGGCGGTCACAGGCAGGCCCCACGTTCGCCGGGGCCACGCCATAGACGACGACGGCCGCGACAAGCAAGGTCAGGAGCCCCCTGACGGCTCCACCGGCGAGCAGTCGACCGCCACTTTGCCGGATAGGTGACCTGGTCATGTCCCGGGAGGCGTGCGTCGCCCCAGTGCCGCACCTCGAGCAAGGGACGATTTAGCGTTCGGTGCGGCTCGGGAGCTTCAGTTCGTAAACGGCGGCGAGATCGTCATTGGCGTGGCTGTTCTCGACGTCGCCGATCCGCTCGAGGACGGCATCGAGCAGGGGCAGCTCGACGCCCGAGCTACGCGCGACTTCCCTGACGAGCTTGAGGTCTTTGAGGGCGAGCCGCACGGGAAAGCCAGCCGGGTACTCGTGGCGCTGCATCTCGCCGAGCTTCTCGACGCCGTAGGGGGAGCCCAGCGGTCCGCCATCGAGCAGGGTCACGAACTGTTGCTCCTCAAGCCCCATCAATTCGCATAAGTGCATCGTCTCGGCGAGCGCGGCCACCATCGCGACCATCCAATGGTTGGCGGCCAGCTTCAAGCGCGAGCCCATGCCCGCCTCCCCCACCCACTGGACCCTCGAGCCAAGTGCTTCGAACACCGGCTCGACCTGCCCGCGAGCGGCGTCCGGTCCCGAAGCGAGAATAGTCAGTTGGCCTTCCTCAGCTGGGTGGGTGCTTCCCGAGACCGGCGCATCGAAGACGGTCACGCCATGGGCGTTGGCGACCTCAACGAGTTGGTCTGCTTCGGCGGCTCCGACACTGCTCATCTGCAGCCAGATCGTCTCCCTGGGCCACTTGTCGAGCAACGGCTCGACGACCGAGAGGACGATCTCAGCCGTCGGCAACATCGTGATCACCGCCTGAGCGCTGCTCACCACCTCGCCAGCCGTGCTCGCCACATCTGCACCGCGTTCTGCGAGCGGCTGCGCGTGATCGGGCTGCCGGTCCCAGGCGACGACGGCGACGCCCTGGCTCAGCAGGCGATGCGTCATCGCGGTTCCCATCAGACCGGTCCCGAGCACTCCGACCCGACTCTCTGCTTGCACCGCTCATTTTCGGCCTCCTCGTTCTCCGGCATCGGCGCTAGGTGATCCCTCGAACGCAGATGCGGCGCTCGCCTTGCCGCGGCCTCCGAGCAGCATAACGCCGGACGCCTCCGGGACCGGACAGGCCGCCGTGGACACCGTAGCCTCGTCAATCCCGCTTTGGCGATACGACAGGCGAGGGCGTCCCGTTTTCTGTGTAGGCGGGTTTGGCTAGTCGGGTAGGCGGTCTCCGAAGTGAATCTTGAAGGCCAGCAGCGCGGTCGTCCAGTTCCGGGTTCTGGTCGATGCGGGGACGGCGTTTTGGATGGCGAGGTAGAGCAGCTTGCGGGCCGCGTCCTCGCTGGGGAAATGGCCCTTGGTTTTGACGGCTTTGCGGAGCTGGCGGTTGTGGGCTTCTATGGCATTGGTGGTGTAAATGACACGCCGGATCTCTGGGCTAAACGCCAGAAACGGGGTCACGTATTCCCAACGGTCAAGCCAGGCTTGGGTGATCACCGGGAAGCGCTGGCCCCATTTCTCGTCAAACGCCTCCAGCGCCTGGTGGGCGGCGTCTGAGTCGATCGCGGTATAGATCGGCTTTAGATCCCGAGCCACATCTGAGAACTCGCGACGGGGCACGTACTTCAGACTGTGGCGAATCAGATGCACGATGCACGTCTGCACGGTGGTGGCCGGGAACACCGCTTCGATCGCCTCGGGGAACCCATTGAGGCCGTCCACGCAGCAGATCAGGATGTCTTTGACGCCGCGGTGCTTGAGCTCGGTGAGGATCTGCATCCAGAATTTCGCGCCCTCGGTCTCCTCAAACCACATCCCGAGCACATCCCGGCTGCCGTCCATGGCCACGCCTAGCGCCAGATAGCACGCGCGGCGTTGCACCGAACCCCCGTCGCGGATCTTGAGCACAAACGCGTCGAGAAACAGCACCGGGTAGACATCCTCCAAGGGCCGCTGCTGCCAGGCCCGAGCGTCGTCCATGACTGCGTCGGTCACGCCGCTGATCAGATCGCGCCCGACCTTGACCCCGTAGATGTCGGCCAAGTGCGCCTCGATATCCCGGGTCGACAGCCCCCGGCTGTAGAGCGCCAGGATCTTGTCGTCAAAACCCTCAAACCGCCGCTGGCGCTTGCGGACGATCCGCGGCTCAAAGCTCCCGTCGCGATCGCGCGGCGTGTCGATCCCCACCGATCCGTGCTCGGTGATCAACCGCTTCGGGGTCGAGCCGTTGCGCGTGTTCTGCGCCCCACCGGGTGGCTCCTGGTGGCGTTCATAGCCGACGTGATCGGTCAACTCAACCTCAAGCGCCCGTTCCACCAGCCGCTTGGTCAACTGCGACAACACGCCGCCCGGGCCGACGATCTCCTCCTCAGTCCGAGCGCCCGCCAGCAGCTCGTCGACGGACCCATTCGTCGATGCGCAGATCGGAGTGCACCGAGGCCACGAGCTCGTCGGGCAGCCAGCTGACGTAGCCGAAGCGCAGCGGTCCAGCCGTGCCGGCGAGCTTGCGCTGCGCGGCGGCCGCCATGGCGATGATCTCCCGGGCATCGGGGAGCAGCATGCGACCGGCGGTGGTCAGGCTCACGTGCCGGCGGTCGCGCTGAAACAACGGCACCCCGAGGCTCGTCTCGAGTGTCTTGATCTGCTGCGAGAGAGAACGGGCGCGGCCGAAGTGGAGCCCTCGGCGACGGCGACGAAGTAGCGCAGCTGGCGCAGTCCACTGCGGGCAGGCACGGCACGGGTGTGTGCTATGAACTGCCGGCTCTTGACCCAGGGTCCGCGCGCCGGTCGGCGCGCCATCGACCTGAAGCGAAATCGCAACCTGGGTCTGGCGGCCATCTGCCTGGGTTTTCTGATGATCACGCTCGATGCGACGATCGTCAACGTGGCCCTCGGGCCTGTCGTCTCCGATCTTGGCGGCAGCCTCTCATCAGCTCAGTGGATCGTCAACGGCTACACCCTCGCCTTTGCTGCCCTGCTGCTGACGGCCGGCGCCCTGGCAGACCGGCTCGGGGCGCGCTCCGGCTTTCTCGTCGGACTGATGATCTTCGGCGTCGGCAGCGCCGTCTGCAGCGTCGCCGATTCGCTGACGATGCTCATCGCCGCACGGTTGGTCCAGGGCGTCGGTGCGGCATGGCTGATGCCCTGCTCGTTGGCGCTCATCACCCACGCCTTCCCCGAGGGGCACGACCGTCGGCGGGCGCTGGCGATCTGGGGCGGGGCATCGGGCATAGGACTCGCCAGCGGGCCGATCCTCGGTGGGATCCTGGCCACTGCCCTGAGCTGGCGCGCGATCTTCCTGGTCAACGTGCCGGTCGCGATCGTCGCCACCGTGCTGCTGGTGCGCCACGTAGCCGAAACGCGCCGACACGGCCACCCGCTGGACCCCGCCGGTCAGGCGCTGGCGGTGATCGCCCTCTCGCTGCTCACCGCGGGTCTTATCGCCGCCGGCCAACGGGGCTGGCTCGCGGCACAGACGCTGATTCTCGTCGGCGCCGGAGCGGCCGGCTCGATCGTGTTCGTTTTGGCCGAGCGCGGGATCGACCACCCGATGGTCGATCCGCTGCTGTTCAGGCGGCGCGCCTTCTCACTGTCGGTCAGGGTCGGCGTCATCTTCAACTTCTGCCTCTACGGCGGGCTCTTCTGCCTGGCGCTCGACCTGCATGAACGGCGCGGCCTCGATGTCTTCGCGACCGGCCTGGCGATGCTGCCCATGACCCTGGTTACGGGGGCCACTGCGTATCTGAGCGGCCGGATCGTCGGCCGTTTCGGCGAGTGGACAGTGATCGCCGCCGGCTTGGCGGCCGGCGCCACCGGCGCCGTGCTCGTCGCCGCCAACCCCCCCGACGGGGACACGTGGCTGCTCGGGCTCAGCACGATCCCGCTCGGCCTCACTGCGATGGCGATGCCGGCGATGACCGCAACCGCGATGGCCGGCGCTCCGCACCATCGCGTCGGCCTCGCCGCAGGCGTCCTGAACGCGGCTCGTCAGACCGGCGGCGCGCTTGGCGTCGCCGCGCTCGGCGCGCTGCTGCACGTCGACGGCACGCTCGAATTACATGTCGCGTTCGTCGCGATCGCCGCCGCGTATGCGATCGGCGTCGTCCTCGCGGTAGCCGGTCGACGCGCGAGCACCTTCGACCAACCTACCGTCCCAACCAGGAGCTGTTCATGACCCACGCGCTTCCAACGCCCACCCTGACCCGCATCTACCTGCTCGAGGCCACGCTCGCCGCTCCACTCGAGCTCGGCGAGACGACCCAGGGGCGCCGGCGGATCGTTCCGCTCACCGGCGGCAGCTTCACCGGGCCCGAGCTCAGCGGCGTCCTGGTACCCGGCGCGAGCGCCGACTGGCAGACGGTGCTCGAGGACGGGACGGCCCTGGGCGACATCCGCTACACGCTCCAGACCGACGACGGTGATCTGCTCTACGTTCGGTCCCGCGGGGTGCGCCACGGTCCGCCCGAGGTGCTGGCCCGTCTCGCCCGCGGCGAGGACGTCGCGGCGGCCGAGTACACGTTCCGCACCTCCACCCAGATCGAGACCGCCTCGCCGCAGCTCGACTGGCTGAACAAGGGCGTGTTCGTGGGCGTCGGCGGCCGGCAGCCCTCCGGTGTGGCGTACGAGGTGTACCTCGTGACTTGAGCCGGGACGCCACGTCGATCTCACAACCGCTGAGCCAGGCCAAATGCCGCGAACAGGTGGTCCTCGAACGTGGTGATCTCGACCAGCCGGCCGTCCTCGAGGCGGAGCACGTCGAGCGACAGCGCGCGAAAGACGGTGTCGCCGGGCGCGCGCACATAGTTGGCGGCCGCGGGGCAGCCGTTGGCGCGTGTGGGGAGGAGTTTGAACTCTCCGGGCGAGTCGGCTCCGAACGCGGTTTCGGCCATGAAACGCACGAACGCCTGCGGTCCGTCGACGACGATCGGCAGCGGCGGCATCGTGAACCGCATCTCATCGCCGAGCAGCTCGGCAATCAGTGCGGCATCGGCGCGGTCGTGCGCCTCGATGTAGCGGTCGACCAGCTCGCGGTCCTGGGCGGAGGCCGCCGGCGCCCTCCAGTCTGACCGGCGGGCGGGGAGCCGCTCGCGCAGGGTGGCGTGGGCACGCTGCAAGGCGCTGTTGACGGCGGGCACGGACTGCTCGATCGCCTCCGCGGTCTGCGCGGCCGACCAGCCGAGGACGTCGCGCATCAGCAGCACCGCGCGCTGGCGGGGCGGGAGGTGCTGGATGGCGACGAGAAACGCCAGCTCGATCGTCTCGCGGTCGATCACGGCGCTGTCGGGCTCCTCGTCGTCGGTGGCGATCTGCTCGAGCAGCTCGTCGGGGAACGGCTGGAGCCACGGCACCTCGACGCCGCCACCGAGTTGCACCGGCTTCGGGCGGCGGCGCAGGGCGTCGAGGCAGGCGTTGGTGGCGATGCGGTAGAGCCACCCGCGCAGCGAGGAGCGGCCCTCGAAGGAGTCCTGTCGTCGCCACGCGCGCAGCAGCGTCTCCTGGACGAGGTCCTCGGCGTCCTCGAGCGACGCGGTCATGCGGTAGCAGTGCGCGCGCAACGCCGGCCGGTGACGTTCGGCCCGGGCGGCGAAGTCCTCTTCATGGAGTGCGGTCATGTTGGCTAGGACGCTTTAGAGGCGGATCGCTCATCGGCGACTCTGCGCGGTCCGGTGCGCAGACCGATGGCGAAACCGGGCCGATCTCGTCCTGAGTCCTAGAGCGACCCCTTCGACCCCGGAAGCGACGAGTCCATGAACAAATCCTCTCTCACTCAGCTCGCCGGCCGGCGCGAGTGGATCGGGCTGGTGGTGCTGACCCTCCCGTGCCTGCTGATCTCGATGGACCTGAGCGTGCTGCACCTTGCCGTCCCGGCCCTGAGCGCCACCCTGCATCCGACCGGCACCGAGCTGCTGTGGATCGTCGACATCTACGGCTTCGCGCTCGCGGGCTGCCTGATCACGATGGGCAACCTGGGCGACCGCGTCGGCCGCCGCCGGGTGCTGCTGATCGGTGCGTCGACGTTTGGAGTGACTTCGATCATCGCCGCCTTCTCGGTCAGCCCATTGATGCTGATCACCGCTCGGGGGCTGATGGGCGTCGCCGCCGCGACGTTGATGCCGTCGACTCTCGGATTGCTGCGCCACATGTTCGCTGACCCGCGCCAACGGGCGGTGGCGATCGGTGTGTGGGGCACCAGCCTCTCGCTCGGCGGGGCCCTCGGACCGGTCGTGGGCGGGGCCCTGCTCGAGGTGTTCTGGTGGGGGTCGGTGCTCCTGATCGCCGTGCCGGTGATGGCACTGCTGCTGGTGCTCGCGCCGCGGCTGGTGCCCGAGGTGCGCGACCCACACGCGGGTCCCGTCGATGTCCCCAGCGCCGCGCTGTCGATTGTCGGCGTGCTCGCCGCCGTCTACGCGCTCAAGCGAGTTGCGGCCGACGGGGCCGACGCACAGGTCCTCCTCGCGGCGGTGATCGCCACCGGGACGCTGACCGGGTTCGCCCGCCGGCAGAGCTCGCTCGCGCACCCCCTGGTCGACCTGCGGCTGTTCCGCCGCCCGGCGTTCTGCGCTTCGCTGGGCGCGAATGCGCTCGGCTTCGCGGTGCTGTTCGGCATCGACCTGTTCCTCGTCCAATATCTCCAGCTCGTCCACGGGCTCGCCCCGCTGGCCGCGGGCCTGTGGACGCTGCCGGCCTTCGGCGCGTTCATCGTGGTTGGGATGCTCGCCCCGCTGATCCTGCGTCGCGCGCGGCCTGGGGTGCTGATCAGCGGCGGGCTGCTGCTCGCTGCTTGCGGTCTGCTCGTGCTCGGTCAGATCACCGCGAGCAGCGGCCTGACAGTGTTCGTGGTCGGGTCGGTGGTCCTGTCGCTCGGCCTCGGCCCGGTGTTCACCCTCGCCACCGATACGACGATCAGCGCCGCGCCGACGGAGGGGGCAGGCGCCGCCTCCGCGCTGTCGGAGACCAGCACTGAGCTCGGCGGTGCACTCGGCATCGCCCTGATCGGCAGTCTGGGCACCGCCGTGTACCGCGCCCACCTCGACGACGCCGCGCTGACCGGCCTGCCACCGCGCGCGGTGGCGACCGCCCGCGGCAGCCTCGGGGGCGCCGCCGCCGCCGCGCATCAGCTCCCCGGCCACGGCGCGCCCCTCCTCGACGCCGCCCAGCACGCTCTGATCGCCGCGCTGCACGTCGCCACCACGGCGGGCGCAGCAGTCGTGCTCGGCGCCGCGATTGTCACCGCCGTCCTCCTGCGGCGGGTGGCCACGAGCCTGCCTGCGACCGGGCATGACGACCTCGACCTCACGCCCGAGGCTCGTCCGCCGTTGATAGGGGACACCTCAGCCGACGGGAGAGACCCATGCGTTCCAACTCCGACTTCGATCACGCCACCCTTAGCGAAGGCACCGCGGCCCTCAACGGCGTCATCGCCCTGCTAGCGGCGGCCGGGCTCAGCGATACGCAGATCAGGGCGGTCACCGGACGCGATGCTCACCACGTACGTTCGCTTCTCGAAGCCGCCGCCGAGCCCCCCGCACACGAGTACTCCGTCATCGATCGCGCCCGAATGACGCTATTGCGCGAGCGGAGCCTTGGCGATCGCCGAGGCCACCTGTCGGGCAATGGTGAGCTCGTTGATGATCCGCCCGATGATGATGCCGGTCCCGTGGACGTGAAACGCGGTTGACCCGCCCTCGGGCTTCATGCGGACCTTGGCCCCAGTGAAGGTGCCCTTGTCGACCGAGAACACGTCCTCGTGACTGCCCGGCTTGACCTTGTAGTCAGCGCCGAGCTCCTGGCGAAGGGCCTCCATGACCTCGTCGCGAGGGACCTGGGGCCGGTCTACGGTCACGGTCGGCATGCCTGAAGTGTACGGCGCGATCGTGAAGCGGCGCTGGACACGCGCGTAGCGTCCTGCCTTGGGCTCGACCACGAGCACCCGGAGCGTGTTGGCCCCGAACTGCGCTCCCATCGCGCCCCGGCCAGGCGAGCGGCTTCGGAACGCTCGCACGCGGCGATGTCGATCCGGACGGTTCGGGGCACGCCGCTCCGCAAGCGTGCATAACGCGACAAATCCGCGCGCAGGTCGGAGGCGTGTCGTGCTGGGCACCGTATGCGTGCGTCACACGGCAACCCCCTCCGCCGGGTCTTGGATTTGACGCGTTATGCACGGGTGCCCGGTCCCCCTGGCCGCTGAACGACGGCGCCACCGGCGCGGACGCCGCGTCGGCGTTCGGCCCGCGCCGCGCTCGTCCGCTCGGGAATGGCCACCCTCATCCGTTCCCGGCGACCCCTCGCTTTCAGACACCAATCTGATCCCTGCTCCGTCGTGGGGCGCCGCTACGTCACACTGCGCCGGTGATCGACATCGAGCTGTTCACCGATCCGGCCTGCCCGTTCGCCTTCTCCGCCGAACCGGTCCGCCAGCGGCTGCGCTGGCATTACGGCGAGCACCTGCGCTGGACGACGCGGATGATCGTGCTGACGCGCGAGCCCGGCGAGGCAGACAAGCTCGCCGAAGGCGCCCCGGGCCTCCAGCGCCGCCACGGCATGCCGATCGATCCGCGTCCCTATCCCCGCCCTGCGTCCTGCGAGCTGGCGTGCCGTGCGATCGTCGCCGCCCGCCTGCACGCCCCCGAGCAGGTCGACGCGCTGCTGCGCCGTGTGCGTGTCCGGGTCATGCAGACCGGCCTGATCGACGACCCCGGGCTGATCGCCGCCGCTGCGACCGACGCCGGCCTGGACTCCGACCAGCTCGCGCGCTGGAGCGCCACCGACGCCGTCAGCACCGCGCTGGAGGGCGACGCGGACGCGGCCCGTGACCCGATCCCGGCCGCACTCGCCCTCGACCACAAGCTCGGGGGTCCCCGCGGTCAGCGCCGCTACACGGCTCCGACCTACCTGATCGACGGCTACGTCGTCCCCGGCTTCAATCCGATCGAGGCCTACGAGGCGGTGATCGCCAACCGCGCTCCGGATCTGCCCCGTCGCCCTCGACCCGCGGCGGTCGAGGAACTGCTGCGCTGGAGCCCTGAGCCGCTGGCCACGGCCGAGATCGCCCTGATCATGCAGATCAGTCTCGACCAGGCGCGCGAGGCTCTCGGCGCTACAGCCACATGGCACCCCGCGGGAGCCGACGGTTACTGGACGCTTCCGGATCCCGCCGGCGGCACAGGCGGCCGAGCAGCGGTCAACTCGAGCGGCTGATCGCCGTGACCATGCGGCCGGTCGCGTCGCTGAGGTGGGCCGGGCTCGTGGCGAAGTTCAGCCGAACGTGCCCGGCGCCCTCCGGGCCGAAGTCAAGACCGCGACCGAGCGCGACGCGCCCGTCGCGCAGGAAGGCCGCCGCCGGGTCGTCGCCGAGCGAGAGGCGCCTGCAGTCCAGCCACGCCAGGTAGGTCGCCTCGGGCGGCGCCCACCGAACCTCCGGCAGACGATCGGCGAGCTCGCGGGCGAGCTGAGCCCGGTTGCGGTCCAGCTGCCCGATGACCGTGTCGAGCCATTCGTCGCACTCGCGAAATGCGATCTCGGTCGCGATCGCGCCCAGCACGCTGGCGTGATCGTGCTGTGGGCCGAGGCGCCCGACCGCGTCACGCGGGGCGTCCCCGGCAGTGACGGCGAACGCCGTCTTCAGCGCGGCGAGGTTGAACGCCTTCGACGCCGAGGTGAAGGCGACCCCACACGCGCGCGCCGCGTCAGACACCTCGAGCCACGGATTGTGAGTCGCGCCCGGCAGCACGAGCGGCGCGTGGATCTCGTCGGCGAGCACCCACGCCTGCGCCGACGCGCAGCGCTCCGCGATGGCCTGCAGCTCGGTGAGCGCAAGCACGCGGCCGGTCGGGTTGTGCGGGTTTGCGAGCACGAGCGCGCGAGTGCCCTGTGCGAGGGCCCGGTCGAGCGCATCGAGATCGACCCGTCCGGTCGGGTCCAGGCCGATGGTGACCAGGCGCCGCTGCGCCTCGCGCAGCTCGACGAAGAACGGGGGATAGGCCGGGGATGCGAAGGCGACGGCTGCTCCGGGCTCGACGAGCAGCCGGCACAGCTCGACCAAGCCGACCATCACATCCGGCACGACCGTGACCTGCTCGGGGTCGATCGCCCACCGCAGCCTGCGCTTCGCGAAGCCGGCCAGGGCCGCCGAGAGCTCGGGGGTCACAGGAGTCGCGTATCCGAGATCGCTGCCGGCCACCGCGTCCTGCACCGCTTCACGAATCGAAGCCGCGACCGGAAAGTCCATCTCGGCCACGGTGAGACTGAGCACGTCGTCATCCTCGACGGCCCATTTCTCGCTGCGCCGGGCGTGCATCTGAGACAGGCCCGGGACCTTGAGATCGGGCGGCCCGGAGGCGACGGCGGGGGGCGGCGCCGTCGCGCCGAAGTCCTTGACCAGCGAGCGGGTGGCCGCCGCGGCGCGCGCGGCGACGTCGTCGGGATCGGCGGCGCGAGCTTGGTAGAACCCGTCGCGCAGCAGCGAGACAAAACCGTGGGACAGCGCGATCTGTCCTTCGAGGAGATCGATCGCCTGCTCGGCGTCCGCGGACAGCTCGAGCGCCACACCGAACAGCACTGCGATCAGCCCCCGGGTGCTGTTGACCAGCTCTGGGCGTGCGGCCCTGTCGAGGCCGGGCGCAAAGATGACGTCGTAGCCGGCGTGAGCGTGAGCGACGAAGCGGACGTACGCCGCCGAGGCCGCGGCGAGCTGCTCGACCGGATCGCTGACGTTCGCGATCGCCGCGGCCAGAGCCGTGGCGAGCTGTTCGGAGGCTGATTTCGCAGCGGCGGCGAGGAGCGCCTCGCGGTCGGGGAAGTGCCGGTAGGGGGCGCCCGGGCTGACTCCCGTTCGGCGCGCCGCCTCGGCGACCGTGAATCCGCCGACGCCCCGCTCGCCGACGAGCTCGAGTGTGGCTCGGATCAGCTCCTGGCGCAGGTTGCCGTGGTGATAGGCGCTTCGCTCCGGCATCGGGGGTCATCTCGGTTCGTAGATGTAAGTAAGACAATACATATTTTGCTAGGGTGGATGTTGCCCGACACCTTCCAGATTGGAACGAATATGAGAACGCGCAAGCTTGGAACGCAGGGCCTCGAGGTGGCGGAGATCGGCCTCGGGACGATGGGGATGACGATGGCCTATGGGCCGGGGGGCGACGAGCAGAGCCATGTCGCGACGATCGCGCGGGCACACGAGCTGGGCGTGACGATGTTCGATACCGCCGAGCTCTACGGCCACGGCACCGGCTCCAACGAGCAGCTGGTCGGTCGCGGCGTCAAGGGCTTTCGGGACGAGATCGTGATCGCGACCAAGTTCGGCTTTGACATGAGCGACCCGACGTTCGCCCGCCGCGACAGCCGTCCCGAGCACATCCGCGAGGTCGCCGAGAACAGCCTGCGCTATCTCGACACCGACTACATCGACGTCCTCTACCAGCACCGGGTCGACCCCGACGTGCCGATCGAGGATGTGGCGGGCGCGGTGGGCGAGCTGGTCGAGGCCGGCAAGGTCCGCTTCTTCGGCCTCAGCGAGGCGGGGCCGGAGACGATCCGCCGGGCGCACGCGATCCATCCGGTGTCGGTGCTGCAGACCGAGTATTCGGTGTTCGAGCGCGAGGTCGAGCGCCAGGTGTTGCCGGTGCTCGAGGAGCTGGGGATCGGCTTCGTCGCGTACTCCCCGCTCGGCCGCGGCTTCCTCACCGGCGACTTCAAGCCGGCCGAGGAGCACCACGAGGACGACTTCCGCCGCCGCAGCGACCCTCGCTGGCAGGAGGGAAACTACGAGCGCAACGCCGCCGCGATCGACCAGTTCGGCCGGCTGGCCGCCGACAAGGGCGTGACCTCGTCACAGTTGGCGCTCGCCTGGCTGCTCGCCCAGCACGACTATGTTGTCCCGATCCCCGGTACCCGGCGCGTCGAGCGCGTGGAGGAGAACACCGGCGCCGCCGATGTCGAGTTGACCCAGGCCGACCTCGACGCGATCACGGAGATCCTTCCGGAAGGCGCCTACGGCTCTCGGTATCCCGAGGGCGCGATGCCGAACTGGGAGTGAACCCCACGTAGCGGGGGGTGTAATCCTGACCACCTTGCAATTGCGGCAGGCTTGACTTAGCGTGCGAGTCGCGCGACCGGACGGCCTGCGTGATCGGAAGGAGGAGGAGGAATGGAGGCTGGCCGCGCACGTCCTGGCGTGCGGGCGTTCTGGCGGTCACTGGACAGGGGCCAGCGCCGGACGCTGATCATGATGATCGCGGTCGTCGGGGGGCTCCATGCGCTCGGCTTCGTGATGCTGCTCGGGCTGGTGGCGCCGAACCGCTACAGCCTCGGCTCGGCCGGAACGTTCACGGTCGGGATCGGGGTGACCGCCTACACGCTGGGGCTGCGCCACGCGTTCGACGCCGATCACATCTCGGCGATCGACAACACCACGCGCAAGCTCATGCAGGAAGGGCGGCGGCCGTTGAGCGTCGGGTTCTGGTTCTCGCTCGGCCACTCCACGATCGTGTTCGCGTTGACGTTCTTGATCTCGATCGGGGTGCGCTCGCTCGACGGCCCGATCAACAACGACAGCTCTCGTCTGCACGACATCACCGGCTGGATCGGCACCACGGTGTCGGGCACGTTCCTGTACGTGATCGCCGCCATCAACGTGGTGATTCTGTTCGGGATCATCAAGGTGTTCCGCGAGATGAAGACCGGCAGGTTCGACGAGGCCGAGCTCGAGCGACAGCTCGACAGCCGCGGCTTGATGAACCGGTTCCTCGGCCGCCTGACCAGGACGGTCACCACGCCGGCGCAGATGTATCCGCTCGGGGTCCTGTTCGGGCTGGGGTTCGACACCGCCACCGAGGTGGCGCTGCTGGTGATCGCCGGCAGCGCGGGCGCGGCGGGGCTGCCGTGGTACGCGATCCTGTGCCTGCCGATCCTGTTCGCCGCCGGCATGTCGCTGATGGACTCGATCGACGGATCGTTCATGAACTTCGCCTACGGCTGGGCGTTCTCCAAGCCGGTCCGCAAGGTCTTCTACAACATCACGGTCACTGGCCTGTCGGTCGCCATCGCGCTGGTCATCGGCACGATCGAGCTCGGCGGCCTGATCGCCGACCGCCTGAGCCTGAGCGGTGGAGTCTGGGACTGGCTGCAGGGCATCGACCTCAACGTGCTCGGCTATATCATCGTCGCGATGTTCCTGGCCACCTGGGTAATCGCCCTGGCCGTCTGGCACTACGGACGCATCGAGGAACGCTGGTCGGCACACCTTGACCGCGCCGGCAGCGGGTAGCGGATGACGCTCGCCCCCGACGCCCCCCGGCTCGTGGTCGCCGATCCGGACGAAGCGATCCGAGCGCTGCGCGAATCCGGACTCCGGCTCTCCACCGCGCGACGGCTGATCATCGAAGCCCTGTTTAGCGCTTCGGGCCCGGTCTCCGCCCAGGAGCTCGCCCAGGCGCTAGCGCTCGAGGAATCCTCGGTCTACCGCAACCTCGAGGTGCTCGAACGTCACGGACTGACCCGCCACGTCCACCTCGGTCACGGCCCGGGGCTCTACGCGCTCGTCGGCCGCGACGACGGCGAGTATCTGTACTGCGAGCGCTGCGGCAAGCTGACCGTGCTCGCGCCCGACCAGCTCGCGGAGATCCGCGAGGACGTCGAACGGCGATTCGGCCACCACCCGCGATTCACCCACTTCGCGATGGTCGGGCTGTGCCAGGACTGCGCTGGACTACACGCGGATTGAGACGCTCACTCCGGAGGGAGCCGGCGGGCGACCTGGTACAGCTCGCGGGTGAGCTCGGCGAGCCGCTGCTCGTTGTCGTCGTAGAAGCCGACCCCGCTCTTGACGCCGAGCCGGCCGTCGCGGACGTGGGCTTCGATCGTGGTCGATGCAGTCCGATCGTTGGCGAGCTCCGGGTAGAGCGCGTTGGATATGTCCCGCAGCGTGTCGTGGCCGATCAGATCGGTCATCTGCAGCGGGCCGAACACGGGGATGAACGCATTCAGGGTCGTCCGCACCATCGAGTCGAGCTCGACGGCGTCGACCGCGCCGATGTCGACGAGGTGCAGCATCTCGCGCAGCAGCGCGAACCACACGCGGTTCCACAGGAACCCGGGGATCTCCTTGTGCACGGGCACCGCTCGCAGGCCGACCCGCTCGCAGAACTGCAGCGTGCTCTGGACCGTCTCTTCACTGGTGCGCTCGCCGGCGACGACCTCGACGAAGATGATCAGCTGCGTCTGCACGGGATGGACCACGACCGCCCGTTCGGGATGGCGCATCTCGGCGGCGAGTCGGGTCATCGGGAAATTCGATGTCGCGCTCCACAGCAGGACATCGCTGCCGACCACTGCCTCCACGTCGCGGTAACACGCCGCCTTCGCATCGGCATCTTCGACAATCGCCTCCAGCACTGCGCCGCAGGGCTCGAGCGCCGCCGCCAACTCGTCATGTGTCGACACTCGCGCGACCACGGCCTCGATGTCCGACGACTGCACCGCGCCGATCTCCGCCAGCGCCGAGAGGCTCTGCCGCAGCCGCTCGTGCAGCGTCCGCGCCGACTCTCCCGGCGACCATGCTCGGACCTCGTGTCCCGCCATCGCGAACTGCTGCGCGAACAGATGGCCGATGTAACCCGCGCCAACGAGGCCGACCGGGCCGTCCAGCTCTCCTGTGCCGCTCACCGGCGAAACGCTATCCGTTTACCGGCTTTGGCGGGAGTCCACGACAAGGCGACGACCGGAATCGAACCGGTGTAGACGGCTTTGCAGGCCGCTGCGTAGCCACTCCGCCACGTCGCCGGGAGCTTGAAGCGTAGCGGCGTCAGGGCGCTGAGCCCGGGCCGGCCGCGCCGCGTCAGCGCGTGGTCAACGCGACGCCGTTGCCCGATGGGTCGCGCACAAGCGCGTGGCCTTCACCAGCATGCACCGGGATGCCGGCCGCCTGCACCCGGGCGAGCACCTCGTCCAGCGAATCCTGGCCGGGAAGGCTGACGTCGAAGTGCCGCAAGCCCACCGAGCCGGCGGCCGCAGGCCCCGAGCCCCGGCTGTGCCAGGTGTTCAGCCCGATGTGATGGTGATAGCCACCGGCCGACACGAACAGCGCGCCGGGATAGGTCGCAACCATCACGTCGAACCCGAGCACCCCGTGGTAGAAGGCCTCGGCCTCGGGAATGTCGGCGACCTGCAGATGCACGTGTCCGATCGTGGTCGGGGCCGGGGCGGTCCGCTGCAGCTCAGCGCTCTGCGAGAGCTCGCCGAGCAGGCCGTCGATGTCGAGCGGCAGCGTCGCCATCTCGAGCTGACCCTCGCGACGACGCCACTGATCGCGAGGCCGGTCGCGGTAGATCTCGATCCCGTTGCCGTCAGGATCGGACAGGTACAGGGCCTCGCTGACCAGGTGGTCGGAGGCCCCGTCCAGCGGCCAGCGCGCCTCGGCCAGGCGCGCCAGCGCGAACGCCAGATCCAGGCGCGTGGGGAGGAGGATCGCGAGGTGGAACAACCCGGTCGCCCGGCGATCCAGGGCCGGCGCGGAGCTGTCCCCGCGCAACTGCACCAGCGTGTGTCCGTCGTCGCCCGACAGCGCGACCGTCCCGTCGTCGCGGTCCGACGCCCGCAGGCCGATCGCGCGCTCGTAGAACTGCCGCGAGCGCGCGAGATCCGAGACCGTCAGCGCGACCGGGCCCACGACCGTGTCCGGATCGATCGACGTCGGTGCCTTCGGCTGTGCGGACGTGGCCATCATGCTCCGACCGCGGAGGGTAGATGGTGGTGCTGGTGCTCTACGAGGCTCTGGACGACCTCGGCGAGCCGTTCGCGCGACTCCTCGTCGACAAGCCGGCCGTCGCCGTCGAACCGATCCGGCGACCTGGCGATCGCCAGCTCGGCCTCGAGCACGCGGGCACCGCCGATGCCCAGCGCCTTGCGCAGGTGGTCCTGGGCCCAGATCGCACCGTAGTCGGTGGCGCTGGCGCCGATCACCGCGATCGGCTTGCCCCACAGCGCGGCGTTCTGCCCGTACGGCCGCGACGCCCAGTCGACCGCGTGCTTGATCTGACCGGGCACCGTGCCGTTGTACTCGGGCGTCGAGATCAGCACCGCGTCCGCTTCTCGGATCGCGTCGCGCAGCCTCGTCACCTCGGCGGGCGGGTGGTCGGTGTCGTTGTCCTCGTTGTAGGGCGGCAGCCGGTCGAGCCCCTCGTAGAGCTCGACCTCCACGCCCGCGGGGGCGAGCTCGGCCGCCTCCCGCAGCAGCGCGGTGTTATGGGAGGCCCGGCGAAGGCTCCCTGAGATCGCGAGGATTCGCATCGTGTGTCTCGGTTGCGATCAGTCGGCTACGCGGCCTTGACGGCCGACACACTGACCAGCAGCTTGACCTCGTTGGCGACCAGCAGGCCGCCGTTGGGCAGCGTCTGGTTCCACTTGAGATCGAACTCGCGGCGGTCGATCACGCTCTCGAGCTCGAGCCCGATGCGCTCGTTGCCCCACGGGTCGGCGCCGCCCTCGGCGACGACGCCGGTGAGCTCGATCGGCTTGGTGATGCCCTTGATCGTGATCTCGCCGGTGAGGCGGATCCTGCCGTCGGCGATCGGCTCGCCGGCGGTCGAGTGGAAACTGATCGCGGGGTGGTTTTCGGTGTCGAAGAACTCGGCGGACGTCAGGTGGGCGTCACGCTGCTGGTCGCCGGTGTCGACGCTGGCGACCTGGACGGTGCCCGACAGCTTCGGGGCGTCGCTGGTCGCGTCGACGGTGCCGGCGAACTCGCCGAACTTGCCGCGCACGGTTGCGATGCCCATGTGGCGCACCTCGAAGCCGACGCTCGAGTGAGCTGGGTCGACGTTGTAGGTGCCGGTGGGAATCGCCTCGAGTGAGATCGTGGCCATGGTGCTCCTTGGGGGAAACGGGGGGTGGTTGAGTAAGCAACCAATAGCCTAGCAGAGTGCTTGCGCTGTCAAGTATTACCGCGGAGCTGAACTACTCGACCGTGCAGACGCCGCCGCCGGCGGCGCCCGGCAGCCGGCCGAGCATCGCCGCGAGCTGCTCGATCTCGCTGGGGCTGAAGTGCTCGAGGAACAGCCGACGGATGCTGGCCACGTGCGTGCACCCGGCCTCGCGGAGCTTGTCGTAGCCGGCGTCGGTGAGATGCGCGTATGACACGCGCGCGTCATTCGGGCAGGAGATCCGCTCGATCAGGTCGTTGGCCACGAGCCCGTCGATCAGCCTGGTGATCCCCGACCGCGTCAGCATCGTGCTCTCGGCCAGCGCGGACATCGGCAGCTTGCGCTCGGGAGCCTGCGAGAGGTACAGCAGCACCTCGTAGTCGCGGCTGGTCATGTCGTGCTGGGCGATCAGATCGGCGTCCAGCACGCGCAGGATCGAGGCGTGGCTCTTCAGGTAGCTGCGCCACGCATCGAGTGCCGCGCCATTGAGACGGTCAGGAGCAATCGTGTCCATGCTGTTACCGATTGTAGTTGACAGATCAACCGCGAAACCCGGGATCCAGGGTGCACATCCTAGGGGTGTGGCAGGATCGATCCGAGGTGAGATCGATGACCGAGAGGGAGGCGCACACGCCGCGATGAACGAGCTCGTACCGGGGTTGTGGCACTGGACCGCGCGCCACGACCACATCAGCTCCGAGGTCAGCTCGTACTACCTGCCGGCCGAGCGCGTGATCATCGATCCGATGTTGCCGCCGGACGGGCTGGCTTGGCTGCAGCAGCACGGCCCGCCCGAGCACGCGTTGCTCTCCAACCGTCACCACGACCGCCACGCGTGGCGGCTGCACGAGGAGTTCGGAACGACCGTGCACTGCATCCGCAACGGCATGCATGAGCTCGACGGCCGCGGCCCCGCCGAGGCGTTCGACTTCGGCGACGAGCTGCCGGGCGGCGTGATCGTCTACGAGGTCGACTCGATCTGCCCCGACGAGACCGCGCTGCACATCCCCGCCCATCGGGCGCTGGCGTGCGCCGATGGCGTGATCAGCGGCTCCGGGGAGAACGAGCTGGCGTTCGTGCCCGACTTCCTGATGGACGACCCCGAGCAGACCAAACGGGGCCTGCGCGACGCCTACCGCGGCCTGCTCGAGCTCGACTTCGATGCGCTGCTGCTGGCGCACGGCGTCCCGATCGCCTCCGGCGGCAAGGACGCGCTGCGCCGCTTCGTGGCGCCGTAGGCTCGCGCGGACGCCGGCCGGCGCGGCGGCGAGCCGTCCAACGGCGGCCTACCATGTGACGCTCGCGATGACTGCCGAGGCATCCGGACCGGAGGTGATGGCGGGAGCGCCCGGTGCCCCGAGCGCCGGCGCCGACGGCAACAAGGGGGACCAGCGGCGTGATGGTCGTGTTCGCCGGCCTGATGCTGGTCCTGCTGATGGCGGCGCTCGACCAGACGATCGTGTCGACCGCGCTGCCGACGATCGTCGGCGACCTCGGCGGGCTCAACCACATCTCCTGGGTGGTGACCGCGTACCTGCTCGCGCAGACCGCGGTGACGCCGATCTACGGCAAGCTCGGCGACCTGTACGGCCGCAAGGTGGTGCTTCAGTTCGCGCTGGTCGTGTTCCTGGTCGGCTCGGCGTTGTGCGGGATCGCGCAGAGCATGACGACGCTGATCCTGTTCCGGGCGCTGCAAGGGCTCGGCGGAGGCGGCCTGATGGTCAGCACGATGGCGGCGATCGGCGACGTCGTGCCGCCGCGCGAGCGCGGCCGCTACCAGGGCTTCTTCGGCGCCGTGTTCGGCCTGGCCAGCGTGATCGGACCGCTGCTCGGCGGCTTCTTCACCACTTCGCTGACCTGGCGCTGGATCTTCTTCGTGAACCTGCCGATCGGCGTGGTCGCGTTCGCGGTCCTGCAGGCGACTCTGCACACCGTTCGCCAGGAGGCCCACCATCGGGTCGACTACTTCGGCGCGGCGTTGCTGGCCGCGTCGCTGAGTTCGCTGGTACTGGCGCTGACGCTGGGTGGCACCAGCTACGCCTGGGACTCGGCGTTCGTCATCTTCCTCGGAGTGGCCACGGTGGTGCTGCTGCTCGCGTTCGTGCTGGTCGAGCGGCGCGCGGCCGAGCCGGTGCTGCCGCCGCGCCTGTTCAAGAATCGCGTGTTCACGGTCACCAGTGGGATCGGCCTGATCGTCGGTTTCGGGCTGTTCGGATCGGTCACCTACCTGCCGCTGTTCCTGCAGGTCGTCAACCACGCCAGCCCGACCAGCTCCGGGCTGCAGATCCTGCCGCTGATGGGCGGCCTGCTGCTGACCTCGATCGTGTCGGGACAGCTCATCAGCCGCACCGGCCGGTACAAGCCGTTCCCGATCATCGGCACCGCGCTGATGGTCGTCGGGCTGTTACTGCTGTCGACGATGGACGCCGGAACGAGCCGGCTCCAGGCGTCGGCGTTCATGTTCGTGCTCGGCCTGGGGATCGGGTCGGTGATGCAGGTGCTGGTGCTCGCGGTCCAGAACGCCGTCGACTACTCCGACCTCGGCGTGGCCACGTCGGGCGCCACCTTGTTTCGCTCGATCGGCGGGTCGGTCGGCACCGCGGTGCTCGGCTCGATCTTCACCAACCGGCTGGCGACCGAGCTCACGTCGGCCCTGCCGCCGTCGGCGGGCAGTGGCGTGTCGGCGAGCATCGCCCACGCCAACCCGGCATCGCTGGGCCGGCTGCCACCGGCTGTTCACACGGCCTACATCGACGCGTTCACCAAGGCGCTGTCGACGGTGTTCATCGTGGCCGCCGGGGTTGCGGCATTCGCGTTCCTGCTCAGCTGGGCGCTCGAGCAGCGCCCGTTGCGCGACACGATCGCCGCCGGGAGCGGCGTGGGGGAGAGCTTCGCCATGCCCAAGGAGGTCGGCTCACTGGCGGAGGCGTCACGCGCACTCACGGTCGCGCTGGGCCGCGAGGACCGCAGGCGCGCGGTCGAGCTGCTCGCCCAGCGCGCCGGCGTCGACCTGTCGGCGGCCGCGTGCTGGTTGCTCGTCCGCCTGCACGAGGACCCGCGCGGCGACATCGAGGCGCTGTGCCGGGCCTTCGACATCCCCGTCGATGTCGGCTGGGACGCGCTGTCGGAGCTGCGCGGCCGCGGGTTTGTGGTCGAGCACGCCGCCGGCGACGCCCAGCCGCTGACCCGCGAGGTGACCGAACCCGGCGGGAAGGTCGTCCAGCAGCTCGTGGCCACTCGGAAGGCCGCGCTGGCGGAGCTCTGCGAGCAGTGGTCGCCGGACGAGCACCCCGACCTGTCGGAGATGCTCACCCGCCTGGCCCGCGAGCTCCTGCGCCAGGCGCCGAGGCCCGAGCGCAGCCTCAGCCCGGCCTGACGCTTGTCACGCGCGCGCCCGCGCGTCGCGTGGCAGCATGGCCGGCATGGGCCACGTCGTCGTCTCCCGCCTCGCCTACTCCCATCCAGGCGGCGACCGGCTGTTCTCGGATGTCTCGTTTCGGATGTCGCCGGGCGATCACGTGGGCCTGGTTGGCGCCAACGGCGTCGGCAAGACCACGCTGCTGCGGATCCTGGCCGGGGAGCTGTCGCCCGACGAGGGCGAGGTGTCGTTGGGCGGAGTGATCGGCTACATGGCCCAGGACGTCGGCGCGGTCGACGATGCGCGGACGGTGCGCGAGCTGTTGCTGACGCTGGCGCCGCTCGCACTACGGCGCGCGGGCGAGGCCGTGCTCGAATGCGAGGTCCAGCTCGCGGCCGGCGACGACGCCGCCGGAATGCGGCTGGGCACCGCGATCGCCGACTGGTCGGCGCTGGGCGGCTACGAGCTCGAGGGCCAGTGGGACGCCGCTTGCCGGAGGATCGTGCGCGCGGGGTTCGACGAGCTCGCCGACCGGCCGTCGGTCACGTTGTCCGGAGGCGAGCGCAAGCGGTTGGTGCTCGACGTCCTGTTCGCCTCCGACGCCGATGTGCTGCTTCTCGACGAGCCCGACAACTTCCTCGACGTGCCCGCCAAGCTCGCGCTCGAGCGCCAGATCGCCGCGGCCAAGAAGACCGTGCTGATGATCTCGCACGATCGCGAGGTGCTCACCGGCGCGGTGCGCTCGATCCTCACGCTCGAGGGCAGCGGCGCCTGGCTGCACGGCGGCCCCTACTCGTCCTACCCGCGCGCGCGTGAGGAGCGCCAGCGCCGCCTTGGCGACGCGGTCAAGCGCTGGCGCGACGAGGAGCGGCGCCTGTTCAGGCTGATGAAGACGTTCAAGGAGCGGGCGAAGTACTCCAGTGACTGGGCCAAGAAGGCCGACGCCGCCGAGACTCGCTGGCTGCGTTTTCGCGACGCCGGACCGCCGCCGGCGCCGGTGGTCGACGAGTCGATCGTGGTGCGGATGCGGGGCGGCGACTCAGCCCGTCGGGTGCTCGACCTGCGCTCGCTGGGGATCGACGAGCTGGTCTCGCCGTTCTCCGACGAGGTCCATTTCGGCGAGCGCGTCGGGTTGCTGGGCCCCAACGGCTCGGGCAAGACGCAGCTGATGCGGGTGCTCGCCGGCGAGCGCGAGCCCGACGACGGCGAGCTCGTGGTCGGGCCGCGCGTGTCGCCTGGCTTCTTCACCCAGTTCCAACGCCGGGACGATCTGTCGGATCGAGTCGTGATCGACGCGGTGCTCGAACGCGTCGGTGGCGGCGGCGTGCAGGCGGCGATGGGCGCGCTCGCCCGCTATGGGCTGGTGGACGCTGCGCGGCGCTCCTACGACCTGCTGAGCGGAGGTCAGAAGGCTCGGCTCGAGGTGCTGGCCCTCGAGCTCGAGGGCCACAACCTGCTGCTGCTCGACGAGCCCACCGACAACCTGGACATCGAGTCCTCCGAGGCGCTTGAGCACGCGCTGTCGAGCTTTCGGGGAACGGTTGTCGCGGTCTCGCACGACCGGGCGTTCCTGCGCACGATGAACCGGTACCTGATGCTGCTGCACAACGGCACCGTGCTGTCATTGCCGTCGTATGACACTGCGCTGGAGGCGCTGGTCGATCCCGACCGCGCGGGCGAGGTGAGACTCGCGAAGGTGCTCGAGCGCTAGTGGGCTGCGGCCCGGGGGCAGTTGCTGATGCGACGCTCACCAGTCACTGTGAGTTCAGATAGGTGACAACCGCTCGCACGCGGCGATGATCATCGGGCGACTGGGGGAGTGCAAGCGTCCCGAAGATGTTGCGGACGTGCTTCTCGACCGTGTGCTCGGTGACCACCAGCCGCGCCGCGATCGCGCGGTTGGAGCGGCCCTCGGCCATCAGCGCGAGGACCTGGCGCTCGCGGTCGGTGAGCTCCTCGATCGGGTTGTGACCCGGCCGCGGGCGGCCGACCAGCTGCCCGACCACCGCCGGGTCCAGCACAGAGCCGCCCTCGCCGACGCGGCGCACACTCGAGGACAGCTCCTCCAAATCGGAGACGCGCTCCTTGAGCAGGTAGCCGACGCCCTCGGTGCCGGTGGACAGCAGCTCGACGGCGTAGCGTGCGTTGACGTGCTGGGAGAGCACGAGGATGCCGACCGCCGGCCACCGCTCGCGGATCTCCTTGGCGGCTCGCAGGCCCTCGTCGGTGTGCGTAGGTGGCATGCGGATGTCGACGACAGCGACGTCGGGCTGGATGCGTTCGACCAGCGCCAGCAGCTCGTCGCCGTCGCCGGCCAGCCCCACGACCTCGAACCCGGCCTCCTCGAGCAGCCGGGCCAGGCCCTCGCGCAGGATCACTGCATCGTCGGCGAGCGCTACTCGCACGGCACCTCGGCCCGCAGCGAGGTGCCGCGGCCCGGCGGGCTGGACACGGTCATCGTGCCGCCGAGCGCTTCGATCCGGTCCGCCAGCCCCCGCAGCCCGGAGCCGCCCGTCGGACTGGCACCGCCGATCCCGTCGTCAGCGACCTCGACGACCAGCCGGCCGCCGGCGCAGGCCGCGGTCACCTGGACCTCGCTGGCGTGCGAGTGCTTGGCGGCGTTGGTCAGGGCCTCGCTCGCGAAGAAGTAGGCGGCGGACTCGAGCTGCTCGGGCAGGCGTGTCTCGATGTCGGAGCGCAGGCGGGTGGGGAGCGCGGCCCGCCCACACAGCTCCTCGAGCGCGGCGGCCAGTCCGCGCTCGGACAGCAGCGCCGGGTGGATGCCGTGGGTCAGCTCGCGCAGCTCCTGGAGCGCGACCGCGAGCGCCTCGCGAGTCTCGCGGACGATCGGCGCCGCAGCGCCGTCGGCCGGCAGCCGGGGCTCGAGCAGGCCGAGCGACATCGCGATCGACACCAGCCGCTGCTGCGTACCGTCGTGAAGGTCGCGCTCGAGCCGCCTGCGTTCGGCGTCGGTCGCCTGGACCAGCCGCGCGCGCGAGGCCTGGAGCTCGACCAGGCGGGCGCGCAGCTCGGCCTGGAGTCGCTCGTTCTCGAGTGCCAGCCCGGCCGCGGCGCACACCGACTGCACGAGCTCGGCGTTGTGCTCGAGCGCGGGATCGTGGATCAGCACCGCGATCGGCTGCCGCTCGCGCTGGATTGTGGTTGCCGACCTTCCCGAGTCCGGCTGGGGAAGCTCGATCGGGCGGCCGTCGGCCCCGACGTACCGGCGGCCGCCGGGCAGCCAGAACGCGAGCTGCAGCGACGGGTCGCCGAGCGCGCGCGCCAGCGCCTCACGCAGATCCCCCGGTTCGCTGGCCTCGCCGAGCGACACGACCAGTCCGGCGACGCCGCCGCGGGCCAGTCGGCGCTGGAGGAACACGACCAGTACGGCGATCGGCACCAGCGCCGAGGCGTAGAAGAACACCGTCGCCGGACCCGAGTGCAGCGGGTCCCCGAGCAGGTCGTCGACGACCGTCCAGGCCAGCGCCAGCAGCATCGCGCAGCCGGCCAGCAGCACCGGCGCCACGGCTCGCCGCTGGGGCGCGCTGGCCCGCGCCCAGCGCCGGATCAGCAGTCCGATCGTGAGCAAGGTCAGGATCCCCGCGAACAACCGCTGGTCGTTGAGCAGGTGCATCGACACGTTGTTGTCGTGGAACACCTGCATGCGGTTGTCAGGACAGGTGTCGCAGCGCAGGCCGGAGCCGTTGCCGAACAGCATCGCCGTGAGCTGCAGGACCACGCTCAGCACCAGCGAGAGCCACACCAGGGCGCGCGCCCCGGTCGATCCGAGCCGGCCCGACGGGAATGACAGCAGGATGTAGATGAACCCCGACACGAATACGTACTGGACCGCACTGCCGATCGTGTACACGACCGAGTTCGGCGCCTCGCTGAGCAGCCCCGCGAACCAGGCGAAGCCGGTCGCCACCATGATCGGCCCCAGCCGATTGTCGGGCCGGGCATGCCACGAGGCCAGGCCGCTGCCCAGCAGCGAGGCGCCCACCACGAACGTCAGCACCGGCCCCGGCTCGGTCGGTCGATCGGGCGGCACCCGCGCCGCCAGCCAGACCGCAACCCCTGCCGCCGCCGCGCCGGCGACCGCCAGAAGGTAGAGCCTCGCCCTCATCTCGACCGCCATTCTCCCGTCAATCGGCCGCCGGAGCCAACGTGAGCGGCTCGCTACTGCGGTGGGCCGACTCGGCGCGGGCGCGGGGCAGCCAATCCAGCGCGCGGGGCAGGTACCAGTTGCGCTCGCCCAGCAGCTTCATGGTGGCCGGGAGCAGCACCCCCCGGATCACGGTGGCGTCCAGCAGCACGGCGGCGGCGAGACCGACTCCGGCCTGCTTGAGGTCGAGCGCGCGGCCGGTGGCGAACAGCGAGAACACGGCCACCATCACCAGCGCCGCGCTGGTGACGACACCCGCGGTTCGCGTGATCCCGTGGCGGAGCGCGTCGTCGTTGCCCAGCCCCGCGTCGACTCCCTCGCGGACGCGGCTGAGGATGAACACGTGGTAGTCCATCGACAGCCCGAACAGGACCACGAACAAGAACAACGGCAGCCACGACACGATCGCCGCGCTGGAGTGAAAGCCGAGGACGCCCTGCGCCCAGCCGTGCTGGAACACGAGCACCAGCACGCCGTACGCGGCGGCGACCGAGAGCAGGTTCAGTGCGATCGCGGTCAGCGGCACGACGATCGACCGGAACGTGACCAGCAGCAGGCCGAACGCGAGCACCAGCACGAACGCGACCACGAACGGGAGGCCATGGCGCATCTGGGCGGTGAAGTCGACGTCTTGGGCGGCATCTCCGGTGACCGCGGTGCGGACGCCGGCGACGCGGCCGAGCGTCGACGGGATCAGGCGGTCGCGCAGCAGCCTGACCGCGTCGCGGCTGGCGGCGTTGTCGCCGAGACCCGTGAGTGGCAGCGCCAGCGCCCCGGCGTCGCGGTCGGGGGCGGCGCTGACCTGGAACGGCGGGTGCGCGATGCCGGCGGCGGCAGCCAGGCGCTCCAGGCGGGCGGCCTCGTGCTCGGCCGCCTGCCGCCGAGCAGACGGCCAGCTGGCGACCACGATCGCGGGCGCCGACGTGGATGGGAACGTGCTCGTCACCTGTGCGACCAGCGCCGACTGGCCGGTGCCCGACAGCGCGTAGTTGCTCGGTTCATCGACCCGCATCGTCAGCGCCGGGATCGCCAGTGCGACCAACAGGCCCCCGGCGAGGCAAGCTGCCACCACGGGCCGGCGCAGCACCCGAACGACCAGCCCGCTCCAGAACCGCGAGCTGCCGCCGGTGGCCCGACGGGAGAGGATCGGGATCCGTCCGCGGTCGATCCGCGGCCCGAGTAATTGCAGCAGCGCCGGCAGCACCGTGACCGAGCCCGCGACCGTGCAGGCGACGACGACGATCGTGGCGCTGGCGATCGCGTTGAACACGTCCGACCCGATCGCGAACAGGCCGGCCATCGCGATCGCCACGGTGGTCCCGGCGATCAGCACCGAGCGTCCGGAGGTCTGCGAGGTGCGCTCCAGCGCCGCGCGGGTGGACAGGCCGCGCCGGCGTTCCTCCCGCGAGCGGACCACGTAGAACAGCGCGTAGTCGACGCCGACCGCCATCCCGATCAGCAGCACCACGGTTTTGACGCTGTCGTCGAGCGGGAACAGATGGCTGATCGGCCCGAGCAGGCCGAACGCCGCGATCACGGCGGTGGCGGCCAGCGCGACCGGGACCAACGCGGCGACCAGGGCCCCGAACGCCACCAGCAGTACCAGCAGCGTGACCGGTAGCGAGAGCGCCTCGGCCCGGGCGAGGTCGCCGCTGCCGCTGCCGTTGTCGGTTGAGCCGACCGAGGCGGTGACGCCGGGGTGGGCGGCCTGGACGGCGGCGATCGACTGCGCGAGCCGCTTGGAGGAGAACTCGTGGGTCGCGGTCGCCACCAGCAGGACGCTGTGGCCGTCGGCGGATCGCCGGGCGGTCACAGGGACGTCGAGGGCGGCCCGGAGCGAGGCGCCCGCCGCGTCCTGGGCGGCCCTGAAGGGGGGATCGCCGGCCGTCAGCGAGTCGCTGTGCAGGAACGCGTACTCGTGCCCACCGAAGCCGAGCTGGTGGGCGTCGAGCATCTGGTAACCGCGAGCGGTCTCGCCGACGGCGCCGTTGTCGAGCTGCTTGGTGCCGGTCAACGACAGCACCAGGACCGCCGCGAACACGAACCCCAGCCATGCAGCGATCGCGAGCTTCGGGCGCCGGGTGCTCCAGCGCCCGATCGATGTGGGAGACAAGCGCGTGAGCATGCCCCGATGCTGCACCGCGAGGACGCCTCTGACCAGCCTGGCACCCGTAGTCCTGAACGGTAGGGCTAGCCGGTATTCGACCGGAAAGGTGGGCGATACTGGGCTCGAACCAGTGACCTCCGCCTTGTCGAGACGGAACCGCGCAGGCAAGCACGGGTAAGCCCGGGCAGAAAAAGGCGTGATTTGGAGGAAAAACAGGGTGAGGCGCCTACCCGCCACTTCCGGTCGAATCCCGTCCATACCCATCGAGGGTTGCGACAGAGTTGCGACAAGGATTGCGACAGTGCTCTGAAGCCACGCGCGCATTGCGGCGATCCCGAGGATCGCAAAGAACGCAAGTGCGCCGGCGAGCAGCCACAAGACCGGTGTGCCGAGCAACGGTTGGGCGCGCAGTCCGCGGGCGGCGCGTGCGCTCTGGGCGGAGGCGTGTGACCTGTGCGATGCGGCCGATCAGGGCCGCTAGCGTGGCCGCCCCAGCGAGCGCGACACGCAGGTTCTGCGGCGCCATCGCCCCGGCTACGAGGCACGCCAGGACAACCAGTCGGGATCGGCCGCGGCCGTTCACCCATCGAGCTCTGGTCTGTCCTGCGTTCCGCGCGCAACGCATGTGCGGCCTCGTTCCGGGCGGAAGGCTCAGACCCCTCCCACGCCCGCTGTCTGAAGAACGCGCCCCCAGAATCGCGAGACGCGCCGCTCATCGCCGCTGCGAGCCAGCACAATGGCCCAACGCGTCAATCCACCACGATTACCTCCCAGGCTGGCAAGGGGGCCATCGCCCACACCGACGAGCTGCTCAATGATCCCGTCCTCAGCCGCAAGGTTACCCCGATAGGAACGAGAACGGATTGCACAGCAACGGGACCAGGATGCCGCCGCCATCGCCCCCTTTGAGACCGATGCTTGACCACAACGACCACGCGCTCCGCCCGGCGATGACACGACTGCTCGCCGGAGCCCGCGCATCGCACCCGACGGGCGGCTCACCGTCAGCAACCTCGCCGCCGAGGCCGTCCTCACCCGCCAACAGGCCTACCGCTCGCAAGTCATCCAGGCATGGCGCGACGCGACATGTGAGCCCCGACAGACCGACCGACGATCCCGACAAAGCCCAGGCGCGCATCGAGCGCCTCCGCCCGTGACCTCGGCGCCTCCCAGGAGCGCGGGCAGCGCTACCGACACGATTGCGACCAAGCTCGCGCCCAAGTAAAGACGCTCGCGGATGCATGCCGCGCCCTCGACGAGGAGAACGAGGCACTCCGCGCCGCGCTCGCCGGCGCTCGCGTCGTCACACCGCTCGGCTCCTAAATTTGGAGAGATCCAACGGCGGACACGTCCGGTGCCCGGATAATGAGCGCTTCGGCCCCGACGGGCTGTGGGGATTCGCCGACCCCGGCGTCCGGAAGTGCAGCGAGCGCTACTGCGCGGCGCGGCACAGCTGCCCCGGCGGAGCGGGGCTGTCGGGGCGGCCGAGCGCCAACGCTGTACCTCAACCCCAGAGCAGGGATGGGCAACACTAGCTTCAGCGTCCGCTACGGCGCCGGGATGGCGGCCTGTGGCGGACGCTGTCCGATCGAAGCCGGGGTGCTCGGCCGGCTCGCCGAACACGAGTGCCGCCACGGACGGCTGCACTTCGACCGCGCCCCGGCATGCGGCTGCTCGGCCGCAGGAAGGCGCCGCCGTGCTCACGCTCCCGCGCCGCGGCGAGGAGCGCACCAACAAACACGCGGCGTGACCGCCCGCCGATACGTCGCAGGTCGGGCACCCCGGCCGGCCTTACCATGGCGACGATCGTCCCGCGCCCGCTCAAGCGGCGAGCCGGCGCCGAGCCTTCCGCACCGACGGCAACGCGCTTTTGGCCCGTGCGAGCGGCCGCGCGCGAACGTCAACGCTCACCGGCTTGGCTTGAATCGTGATCTCCTCCCCGGCCGCCGGGTTATGGCCGTTGCGCGCCCTCTGGGCCGGCTTCACTCGCACCGTCAGCTGTACCAGCCCGCCGATCATTACCCTCTGAGCGTTCCTAAGCTGCCGAAGCACGATTTCGTCAAGCGCCGCCAGCGCCCGCTTTGCGTCGCTCTTGCTCAGGTCGGCGCGTTCGGCGGCGGCGGCACAAGCTGCGTCTGAGTTAGGGCCACGGCACTCCTCCAGGGCGAATCGTAAGCATGAACGGGCGGATTCAAACTCGTGTGGCGGGCAGCAGACACGCGCCCCGTTTGCGACTGCCTCGCCGCAAGAAGCGGCTTGACGAGGGACGAGCCAACGGTCGTCGGTCGGCGTAAGCGGTGCTGGCACGTCTCCTTAGGGAGCGTCGTGTCACGCGCGCAATGCGCACAATAACCGAGAGGAGAGACACTCAGCGATGCTCGCACGTGTGACGAGGTGGGAAGGCGGAACGGCCGACGGGATCCGCGCGGCGGCGGAGGAAATACGATCGAACATATCCCAGGGCCCGCCGTCTGGCATGAAGACCACCGGCCTGAGATGCTCGTCGATCCCGAAGGCGGCCGCGGCTGATGATCGGCCTGTTCGCAAGCGAGGACGACCTGCGTTAGAGCGAGGCGGTGCTCAAGCAGATGAACCCACCCGAAGGGCTCGGCAGCCGCGCGGCGATTGACGTCTACGAGGTGGCCGCCGAGGTCCGGATGTAGGACCTGGCTGCGCGCGGCGCGATTCTTGACGGGGGCCCTTCAAGACAACGGGTGCTGCAACAATTCGTCGCTAAGACACGCAAGCGACAGCGTCGACGCCTCGCGCTCCGGGGGACATGCGCAGGGCTGCAACTGGCAATAGACATGAGTCCGTGTCCGGCCACCTCCGCCTGGCACCACGGGTCAGACGTCCGGGTCGCGCGGGGGCTGTATATCTGCTTCGCCGGTCGGGCCGCGACGATCGGCTGATCATCGTGCTGTTCGTCATCGACCTGTTGTCTCCGCGTCCCCGCCCACCCGCACGCGGACGGCTTCCGCGAGGCTGTCACCGCCTCGATCTTCTTCAGCGGCGTGGCGTCGTTGGCTTCGGGGTGGTCTTCAGGACGAATCGCCGCCGTCGAGAAGAACAGAAACGGGCCTCGCGCCACAGAGCACCGCCGGCGGCGTACTCGGTGAGTGGGACGATCATGCGGTGACCAAGCTGGTCGTAGCCATCATCCTCATTGCGCTGCCAGACTCGGTGAACCCTTCTCTGATCCTCACCGAGCTTCTCCTCGCTGGTGGATCGCATCCGCGCCGCAGTACCGCGGTGTTCACCGCGGCCGCCATGGCGACGACGTTCGCGGGCGGCCTGGCCCTCGCGCTCGGTGTGGGCGACGTGCTCCTGTCGCTGGTCCCGAAGCCCTCCGCAGTGGTGACAAAGACGGTCACCGCCGCTGCGGGCGCGCTGCTCATCATTGGGGGCCTCCTGCTCTGGATCCGGCGTGAGCGCGCGGTGGCTCGGGTTCACAGCGACCGGACGCCCGACCGTGCGGCGGGAGTGCTCGGAGTCGGGATCGCGGGCGTCGAGCTTCTCAGCGCCGTCCCATACTTCGCGGCGATCGCGCTGATTGTGGGTTCGGACGTGACCGACGCCCAGAGGGTCGTCCTGTTGCTCCTCTACAACGTTGTCTACGCACTGCCGCTGATCGCGATCGCGGCTGTCACCGCGCTCGCCGAGCAGGACGCGCAGCGTCTCCTGTCCCCGGTCACAGCCTGGCTGATGCGGCGCTGGCCCACCCTCGTGGCGTCGCTCAGCGTGATCGTCGGCATCGCACTGCTCGCGTACGGCGGTGCGCGGCTGACGATCCTGTGAGGCGGCCAGCAATGCGATCAATCTCGCCGCGACGACCCAGGCGCCGCCACCCGGAGACCGGCTCGGCGAGTGTTCGTCCAAGCGCCGAAGCTTGGTGCCAAGGGCGATCATCGTGATTCCGAGACCGCCCATCACCGGCTGCGGGAAGCTGCGCGGACCGACGATGGCGACCTGAGCGGCGATCCAACCAGCGAGGACAGCCCCCGAAGCACGCTGGTCGGCCCCGCGGACCTGCGGCCGCTCCATGCGGGTGCTGCCGCTGCGGCACTGCTGCCGCCGACCGCGAATCCGAGGACCAGGCTCGGGACGGAGTAGTTGTCAAAGGGCGAGCCCTGAAGCCACTCGCGTGGAACATTTGGCGCCCCGCTGAGCCCGTAGACCGATCCAGCGATCGAGTTGACGGCCGTAACGCTGGCAATCGTCGCGATGGTCTGCTGCACCTGACGACCGGGCATGACCGCAACGCTATCGGGGGCCGCCGGACCTGCGTCAAGCGCCGCAACACGAAGACTTGGCCCGCGGCCTTCCCGCTCGATCAGGCCGGGCTGTGCTGCGGACGGGCAAGCCGTGCTGTGCGTTCAGGTCCGCGAGAGTGGTGGCTGCCGGTGACGTTGTCATCGTTCTCGCCGCCCGTCAGCTCCGCGCCAGCCTGAGCCGGTCGGGCAGCTCGGGTCGCAGCCGCTGGAGTGATTCGATCACCACGGCGGCCTGGTTCAGTGCGGCCGCGGCCGGCGGGAACGGTGGCTGGGAATCGCGATCGTCGTCATCCCGGCCGCCTCTGGCTGAGCGCAGCCCGTTGGTGGAGTCCTCGACGGCCACGCAGCGCAAGGGCTCCGCGTTCAGGCGGCGTGCGCCTCGAGATACACGTCAGTTGCCGGCTTGCCGTGGCGCACCTCCTCGGAGGACACAGTGGCCGCGAAGAATCGGCGGAAGCCCGCGAGGTCGAGGACGAGCTCGATCACCGGGCGGTTGGAGGAGGAGGACAGCCCCAGCGGCCAGCGAGAAGCCAGCGAAGACACCGCCTCCCGGGCTCCCGGTAGCAACGGCAAGTGCTGGCGGTAGATCGTCATCAGTCGTTTGACCACCCGTCGGAAATCGCCTCCGGCGACATCTTCACGCCGAGTTCGTCGTGCAGGTAGCGCGACCACTCTGGCGAGCTCATGCCCATCATCGTCCGCGTGGCCTCGGGTCGCCAGGCCCCGCCCGACTCGCGGACGAGCTGCTCCTTCGGCGTCCGACCACACCCGCTCGGAGTCGATCAGCACGGCGTCGAGATCGAACACAACCGCGTCGATCATCGAGTCCTCGGCCGGACGTGGCGGACTCCCTCCCAGGGGCGAGGCGCAGCGGCCGCGGCCCGATCAGGAGCGCGCGCCCGCCAAGGACCTCGCAGCCCCGCTGCCAGCAGCGTGTTCCCCCGTCGCGCGCTGTGAAGCGAAAGCGGTGGCCGAGGATCCGGCCGCGAAGCATCGGGGATAGCGTAGTCGGGTGGTTGTCCCGCCGGCGGGACAGGCTGAACCGGCGGCCCACCACCGTTTAGTCGCGAAGCGTCTGGTGGTCGAGACGGGTGGCCTCGATCGCCGGTCGGCGTAGCGGCGCTCGCCAAACAACATCCAGTCTCCGAGCCACGACCGGCTTGCGTTGCCGCGGTTGGCAATCCTGGCCCGAGCGCGCTGTGTGGGCGCCGGGTGAATACTGGGCCACCTGCGCCGGTTGAAAACTAGGCCACGTGGCGCGGGGTCGGGGTGTTGTCCGGCTGGCTGTTGACGCTCGTCTGATCTGTGTGGGTCGGGCGAGGAGGAGTGCGTGGTCGGCGTGGAGCAGTGGGCTGAGATCCGGCGGTTGGTGCTGGTCGAGCGGCGCTCGCAGCGGCAGGTCGCGAAGTCGCTGGGGATCGCGCGCGACACGGTCGCTCGGGCGGTGGTGTCGAGCTCGCCGCCGAGGTATGAGCGGCCGGCGGTGGTGTCGAAGCTTGATCCGTTTCGGGAGTGGATCTGCGAACAGCTGCGGGCCGACCCGTCGATCCAGTCGTTGCGGTTGCGGGAGATGGCGACCGAGCTTGGGTATGGGGGTGGCAAGTCGATCTTCGACGAGTACGTCCGTGAGGTCCGGCCGCGGTTTTTGGTGCGTCGCACGTTTCAGCGGACGGTCTATCGGTCGGGGGAGTTGGTGCAGTGCGATCTGTGGGAGCCCGGGGAGTTGATTCTGGTTGGTCATGGCCAGCGGCGTCGCGGCTATGTGGTGACGGCGGAACTCTGCTGGTCGCGGGTTGTCGCCGGCGCGTTGGTCTTCTCTAAGGAGGCGCCGGACATCCTGTGGGGTCTGGGTCGCTGCTTGGCTCGGATCGGCGTGTTGCCGGAGAAGCTGGTGTGGGATCGGGAGGGCGCGATCCACGCTGGCGGCGGCCGGCCGACGAGCGAGTTCGCGTCTTTTTGCGGGCAGCTGGGGGTCGGGTGGGTGATCCTCGAGCCGGCTGATCCGCAGGCGAAGGGGATCCTCGAGCGCTCGCACCGGTTCATGCGCTCCAACTTCGAGCCGGGCCGGCGGTTCGCGAACCACCTCGACTTCCAGGCGCAGTTCGACGGCTGGTGTGATCGGGTCAACCGGCGGGTGCATCGCACCACCCGGGCTGTCCCCGTCGAGCGGCTGGTCCAGGAGCGAGCGCGTATGCGGCAGCTCCCAGACCGGCTGCCGGACACCGATCGACGGACGGTGGTGCGGGTGCCGCAGCAGCCCTATCTCCGCGTCGATCGCAACGACTACTCCGTCGACCCCGTGTTCGCGGGCCGACGGGTCGAGTTGCGGGTCTCCCAGACCCACGTCACCACCGTGGTGCTGGACACCGGCGAGCTCGCGGCCGTGCATCGCCGGTCATTCGCGGGCGGGTTGACGTTCACCGACCCGGCACATCAGACCCAGCTCGAGCGGCTTCGCGAGCGGCGTCATCGGCGTGATCAGGTCGAGGTCGAGATCCGCCCGCTCTCGCGCTATGACGCCCTGATCCCAGCATGAGCAAGGCTGCGTCCGAGCTCGCGCACCTGTTCAGAGCGCTCAAGGCGCCGGCGGCAGCGAGGGCGTTGCCGGTGCTCGCCGACCGCGCCCGCGAAGAGCAATGGAGCTATGAGCGGTTCGCCGAGATCCTGCTCGGCACCGAGGTTTCTGCCCGCGAATCACACGGCGGCGAAAGTCGGATCAAAGCCGCCCGGTTCCCCGCCCGCAAGACGCTGGAGGAGTTTGACTTCACCTTCCAGCGCTCGGTCAAAAAGACCGTGGTCGAGCACCTCGGGCAGCTGGACTTCCTTCACGCGCGCGAGAACGTGATCCTGCTCGGGCCGCCCGGCACCGGCAAAACCCACCTGGCGATCGCGGTCTCGATCCGCGCGTGCCTCGCCGGCCAACGAGTGCAGTTCGCGACCGCGACCGAATGGGTCGCGCGCCTGTCTGAGGCCAAACGCCAGGACAACCTCGAAGCAGAGCTGCGTCGCCTCTCGTTCATCCCACTGCTCGTGATCGACGAGGTCGGCTACATCCCGTTTGATCCCGAAGCCGCCAGCCTGATGTTCAGCCTCGTCTCCAACCGCTACGAGCGCGCCTCAATGATCGTCACCTCAAACAAGCCGTTCTCCGGGTGGGGCGAGATCTTCGGCGACGACATGGCCGCCACAGCAATGATCGACCGACTGATCCACCACTCAGAGATCCTCAGCCTCAAAGGCGACAGCTACCGGCTACGCGGCAAAGACCTCGATGCCCGCCCCACCCGCAACGCGAGCTGACGCTTTAGCCAACATAGCTACACCCCGCGCCGGGTCCACGCCGGCGGCATTTCGCTGCGCTCGCCTACGGCTCACTACGCAAAAAGCCGCCGCATCCCAACCCTCAAGTGGCCTAGTTTTCGACCGGCGCGACTGGCCTAGTTTCTGACCGGCCTTGACACGCTGAAATCTCAAACGGTATCCGCGCACTGAAGAGCATCCTGGTCGGCGAAGGCCTGACGATCGCAGCGAGGGCCGAGGTGGAGGTCCTCGCCCGTCGCTCACGTTGTCTATCGAGACGCACACGAAGGCTTCCTAATCCATGCATCCCAGAACAAACGCTACTGGCGGTCAGGGGTGCCCGGACCCGCATGTGAGCTGCTCGAGGTGAGTCCGTACCGACGATGCCGCACCTCGCTCGTTGGCTCGGTGCGAGTCGAGGGACAGTTGTGCAGGCGACCGCGCAGAAGCCGACGCTCCAGGTGGCAGCTGCGCTACGTCAACCGCTGCTGGCGCCGCGGGAACTCGACCTTAGCGGTTGAACGGTAGTTGGAAGACCGTCATCGGAAGGCCGAAGCGCTGCTGGATGTCCTCCAGCAGGCCCCGCTCCTGCCAGCCGGCGCGCGCTCCGCTCCGAATCGCGATCAGGAGATGATCGGGTTCAAAGCTCCGAATCGCGTCCTCCAGTGCCTCGAGCGGTTCGTCGCTTCCGACCGCTCCCTCGGCCTCGACTCCGAGTTCATCAAGCTGCCCGAGCACTGCGTGGAGCCGCTGGTCGGCCTTCAATCTCGCCCGGTCGGTGTCGGACGTTATCCAGTCGATCCGGGACGGCAGGCTGGGCGCGAGTACCAGAATCTCCTCGGCTGCGTCGAGCAGCAGCCGCACCCCGCCCGGCAGGTCCGCCGGATTGACGGCCACGGCACCGGTCGCGATCAGCAGCCTACGCATCCGGACGTTCCTTCCTGACGGCTGTCAGCTTGGGTCGACGTCGTGGCGGCATCGCGTGCCGAGGTGGGCAGAGTCGGCAGACGATCTGGAGGTTCGCGAAAGTCACGAGGGGGTTCGCAATCTTTGCACGGTTACGGTGCCGGACGAGGCGAGAAGCGGCCGGGCGGCGCAACCTCCATGTGCGGCGCACGTGACAGCTGTTGCTTCTCGTGCGAGGCTTATGCTGTGCGTGCGCGAGCAACCGCAACCGTGCCTCGGGCGCTGGTCGCCGCATCGCGAGGAGGTCGCCGGTGAAGGCCGAAACGTCGGACCGAGCGATCGAGGGCTCGGTGGCGCGCGAGCTCCAGTGGGATCCGAAGGTGGGCGCGGCTCATGTCGGCGTCTCGGCTGAGGATGGCGCGGTCGTGCTCACCGGGAACGTCTCCTCCCACGCCGAGCGCTTGGCCGCGGTCAGGGCCGCCGAGTGGCTGACGCAACAAAGCTGCTGACGGTCTCAACCTCGCGCCAGCAAGCCTCGGTGAGCTTTGCGAACGAGAGCTGACCGGGGCCGACGGGGTCGCCGGCTGGAAGATGTGGAGCTGCGGTGGTAAGAATCTGAGCCTTCTGCTGTGTGACGGCCATGGCTCGGTGTTCGTTCCATCCGAGGTTCGCATTGGAAGGAGCGTCCCGCGATCGGTCGTTACGCCCAAATCTCGATGGCAGGACTGTGCAGCGACGCGGTGAGCGCGGCTGACTGCATCTTCAGCGCGAAGCCGATCGTCGGCGCGCGTGGCGGGGGACCGGGACGACTTCAGAAGCTGGCCGCTGACCGGCCGGCACGCGAACCGCCTACCCTTGTGCAACCCGATCCGACGCTGCGCGAGTCCGAGTGAGCGCGCGGGGCGAAGAGCTCGGTTGGGCGCTGCCCTTTTTCAGGCCGATTCGGCCGCCGGTGGAGCGGTGTGCGGCCGAGCTACGTCGGGCTCGATGGCCAGGCACAACACGCCGGTTAGCCCGTCGGCTGGGGCGCCGGTCAGCCGCAGCACGGTTCGTGCGCCGCCGTCGGCGAAGAGGCTATCGGTGGCGTTGGTGGTGTCACGCGGCGGACGCCCGGCGTATGGGGGGCGGGCGAGCACTTGGTCGGTGAGCTCGTCGGGGAAATAAAGCTGGCTAATTGCGCGGCGCCCCGTTGGAAGTCGCGCCGCCACATGGATGTGCACCGTGCGGGTGGCGTACCAGCCCGGATAGATCGTTTCAAACACGCAAATCCCGTCCTCATCGGTGCGCTGCATGCCTCGCAGGAAAGTCTCCCACGGAGCGACGACCTCGTTTGGCACCGACGCCGACGTGACGACCTCTCCAGGGCGCGGGGTAAACGGCGCAAAGCCGGCGTAGCGGCCGCCGTGATCGGCGTGCCAGACCTCGACCGGTACGCCCACCAGCGGTGCTCCGCTCTGCGCATCAACCAGCCGCAGCCCGACGCGCAATTCAAGCCCCACGCGATCCTCGGTGATGTCGCGCCGCTCGGGGTGCGCCGGGCGGTCGTAGGGCCCCTCGGTCTGCTCAGGCCACAGCCGGCACGACACCGGCTGGGCGGCTAGTAACTTGACAAGATCAGCCATGGGCACGCGGCTCAGCGGGGGCGAAAAGAATTAAGGATAGCGTCAAGGTGGCCATAACGAACCTCCTTGGAAGGCGAGGCGGCGGCACGTGAACGGGCCGCCGTCGGACGGACACGCTGAACGGACCATGCAAGCCCAGATACCGACGGCACGGCCTTCACAGCCTGAGTATCGCGCCGGCCAGTCGGGGTCTACAAGTGTGCGATTGATCCCTTCGAACGTTCGCTTTGATCGACCGACAGCAACAGTCAGCCGACCTGCTGGCCGACTGAGGCCTGCGAGTTCAGGACGTTCAGAGCTTTGGTCCTAGGACCATGTCCCGAAGTAGCTTGAACGCGTCACAGTTCGCCAGAGTGCGCGACGCTTACGGGGGATTCAACTCAACGGCAGCGCGAAGTAGTCCTGGTAGTGACGGGTGTGAAGCGACGGAGTGTACGGCGCGGGCTCGCGGTCGTTCTCGACGTCGACTTCCAGGCCGATACGGCGAGCGCCGTCCGCTCGGCACTGCTGGCAGGAGTGCCTCAGCGCAGTGCGGCCGATCCCGCGGCCTTGCACAGCAGGGTCAATCACAAACCCGTAGATGCGCGCGTCGTTCCCGTCCCGCGAAGGCGCAAGGTCCCGACCGGCGCGCCGCTGGCGTTTGTGGTTAGGTTTCGGTGGGGGGGTGAAAGAAAGTGCTGCCGTGACGGTTGATGCGGACCGCCTCGTGCAGTGAACTGCCGTGCAGCCAGCGCGTCCAGGGTAGGAACCACATCGTCCAGCCGTTGTCGAAGACGCCGTGCCTGGGGCTGCCGGTGATCCTCACTGGATCGCCTGGGACGGCTATCTTGTAGTAGATCTCGGCGTCGGCAGGCGGCATGTTCACGCATCCGCGGCTGACGTTCGTGAAGCTCTGCTCTCCGACGGACCAGAAGGCGTCGTGGAGGTAATCGCCGCTCCAGGTGAAGCGCACCGACCATGGCACCTCGATGTTGTAGCCCGGGCCCTTCATGTCGACTGGGTTGGCCTTCTCGATCGTGAGGTACGTCCCGGCGGGCGTGTCGTCCCCGGGACGGCCGGTGCTGATCGGCCACGTCGCGAACACCTTCCCGTCCCGGTAGACGGTCATGTGATGGCTGGACGTGCTCGCGGCGACGGTCAGCGAACGACCGATGTCAAACGACTGGGTCAGCGTGTGTGACCCGTATACGCCTGGCGCCGCCTGCATCCCGTCGAGGTGTGCGACGAAGCTGATCCGCGTGTGCGACGGCCAGTAGTGGTGCGGGCGGAAGTAAAGGCAGGTGGGGGCCGCCGCACTGATCGTCCCAGTACCACGAGCCGGTCACGGGTTTGCAGCTTGTCACCTGGAGGGCCTTCTCGATCGCACTGCGGTTGGTGATCGGATGGTCGAAGTAAAGGATGATCGGCATGCCGACTCCGCAGGTCTGGTTATAGCCCTCGATGGTCTTGGTCACGAACACCGTCTTCGGATTGAAGGTGTGGAACCGGGCGGTTTTGATGTCCTGTATCCCGGAGGGTCCGGTGGCGTACGCGGCGACCGAGTAGTCCTCGCTGACGGCCAGCGCCCAGCTGCTGTGCCAACCGGTACGGGCGTGGTTCATGGTCCCCTCCATCGCCCGGCCGCCGGCGGTGGCTCGCACCTTGGTGAGCGCGCCACCGGTCGCGACCACGTTAAGCCCGCGATCCGGTCGGCGGTCGGTGCCACCGGACGGCGTGATTGTGATCCGCACGCCACTCTGCCTGTCCGAACTGCGTGACCCGCCGTCCGATCCGGAGCCTGCGCCGCCGCCGGCCGCTCTCGCGCGAGCCGCCGGAGAGCCGCCTCCACACCCAGCGAGGACCAGCGCGACTAGCGCGCACCCTACGACTATGGCGGCCGCACGCGTGCGAAACGAAGACGATGCGCTGGGGTCAGCGCGGCGGACAGATACTGCTCGCAACTCGGACTTCACCCTTCAACAACTCCGACCAAGCTTACGCCGCGGCCATTCGGTAGCCCAAGGACACTCTGAAAGCCGCCCTGGGCCATCCGCGGAGCACGATCATCGTCCCGTCCCTCGAAGCATGCGCTCCCGGACACGATCACATCGGATTCACGTTTCCGCCAGCCGAACCCGCCGTGATCGCAACATAGGGAACTCGCGCTCGCCCGTTCGAGCCAGGCCTGCCTCGGCGGCTTGGTCAAGATCGACGGCGGCGATCCCATGGCAGCGGTCAGCACGATGATTCGCGCGAGCAGGAGGTGGGCATCCGTTGTCCGCTGCGCCGAAGTCGGGCTCGCCACGACCAGTGGTCAGGCAGCGACTGCGGCCGACACCATCACCGTTGCATGACGGTCGCCTGCCTGGTCGCTCGGTGGGCAGTCAGCGATCGGCGTCGAGAACTCAGGTGTCATTCGTGCGGCTCTCGCGCTGGAGCGTCGGTTGGCGCCGCCTGACGGATGGTGATGGTGCGCTGCGGGCGTCCTCGCCCGACGAAGGCGATCGCCCAGTTCGCCAACGTCAAGACGCGGTTCTTGAAGCCGGTCAGGAAGGCGAGATGGATCAACAGCCAAGCCAACCAGCCCACGAGTCCCGACAGTCGGATCCGGCCGACCGACGCCACCGCGCTGAAGCGGGAGATCGTGGCCATAGTTCCCAGAACGCGATACTTGAACGGCTTGCTGGTGGCCTCGCCACGCAGGCGTCGAGCGATCGTGTGCCGTGCGTGGATACCGGACTGCATCGCCACCTCCGCTAGTCCCGGCAGGTGGTCGAGGCTCATCAGGTCACCGACGACGAAGATCTCAGGGTGGCCGGGAACGGTGCAGTCGGCGTGTACCTGGACCCTGCCGGGGCGGTCCGTTGGCGCGCCGGTGGCGGCGGCCACGACCGTCCTAGGGGGGAGGCTTGTACCCCGGCGGCCCACACTTTCGTGCGGGCGTTGATGCGTTGCAGCTCAGGCGCGCTGCTGTTGGTATCGATCCCGTGGACGCCGACGCCTGTGACCATCGTGCTCAGGTGGATCTCCACACCGAGATCGTCGAGCGCTTTGATCGCAGCCCGCTGAAGGGAATCGGGGAAGGCAGCGAGCAGCTTCGGCGCTCCGTCTAGGAGCACGCCACGTGCCCGCTCGGGGTCGATCGATCGGAAGTTGCGATCAAGCGAGCGGCGGGACAGGTCGGCGATCTGCCCGGCCATCTCGACGCCGGTGGGTCCGGCGCCGACCACCACGAAGGTCATCCATTGACGCCGCGACTCCGGATCGGGCTCCCGCTCGGCCATCTCGAAGGCGCCGAACAGACGGCTCCTGACCTCCAACGCGTCGTCGATCGTCTTCAGGCCCGGGGCGTCCTTGGCGAACTGGTCGTTACCGAAGTAGGGCATGCACCTCAATCAGTTGGCGCTCGCGGATGGTGCCCTTGACCGAGTCCGAGGCGATCCAGCAGCGGGCCGAGCGTCAGCCCCGCCGGCACCAGCGTGAGCAGCACCCCCGCGTACGCCAGGAACACCACCGTGGAGCGGTGCGGGAAGTGTCCCCCGCTGGCGATGGTCAGCGGGATCGCCAGCGCCAGCGCGAGCGACACGCCGCCGCGCATCCCGCTCCAGCCCAGCACGAACCTGGTGGCCGGGCTCGCCTCGGCCAGCGCCTCGCCACGACGCAGCGCGCGTGTCACCGCCGGCACCGCGAACATCCACAGCAGCCGCACGCCAATGACAACGGCCCTGGTGACGAGCGGCTACACCCGTGGCACACGCAAGCCTTCTACAGCGGAGGCTTGAGATGGCAGGAGCAGTGACTCGTTGGGACCCGTTCGGGGAGCTGACCGAGCTTCGCTCGCGGGTTTGACCGAATGTTCGATGAACTCAACCAGGGCGGCGAGCGGGCCTGGCGGCCGGCGATCGACGTGGTGCGCCAAAACGACAACCTCGTGCTGCGGGCTGACGTTCCCGGGATCAAGCCCGATGAGGTCAAGATCGAGGTCGAGGTCGAGGACGACATCCTCACCGTCTCGGGCCAACACCAAGAGACCAAGAAGAAGGACGGGGAACTTCGTCAGTCGCGAGCGTCGCTCGGGGTCGTTTTCGCGCTCGATGGCCGGCCGCCTGGCGTCGACGCGAACGAGATTAAGGCCATCACGCACGATGGCGTGGTCGAGGTGACGATTCCGCTGCCCGAGGAGGCCAAGAAGCAGAAGCTCGAGATAACCCCAACCGCGGCGTGAGCCATGGCCCGCTGCGCGGGTTCCCGCGGGCGGGGAGGCATCCGCGGCGTAAGCTCGGGCGCGGTCCGACGCTTCGCGGGAGGACGGCCGTGGGGCACCGCGCCGCCGCGACGAAGCCAAGCGGCGATATCGAACATCAGACCGCCGGCGCAGGGTCGCGAAGGTGACGGTCAGGGGCGCCGGCAGGCACCGGCCAACTGACCGGGGCCAGCGTTCCTCAGGGTCGGCCTTGCATCGCAGCGCTGAATCTGTGTGGGCCGAGGGAGTTGGCCGTGGAAGCAGCACATGGAGAGCATGCTGTCCGCCACAATTCCAGCGGCTTATGACCGTGTACTCGAACGTCGTCGTGCCGTGGCACTCGCACATCACTTCCGCGCGGCGGAGGGTCTGTCGAACGCGCAGATCGCCGAGCGTCTTGGCCGTTCACCGGCGACGGTCAAGGCGTACTTTTACGACCCGACCGGCGAGAAGGCACGGGCGGTCAAGGCCCGCTACGTCGGGTGTGCCGTGGCTGCGGCGCGTACACGCAGCCGCGCAACGGCAACGGTGACGCCTACGCGTACTGCAAGGCTTGCCATCCGGGGGCGATCGAGCGCCGCTGGACGCGGGAGCGCGTGCTCGAGGCGATGCGTGCGTGGCGTGATCGCTGCGGGCGGCTGCCCTCCTCTTATGACCTGGTCGTGGACGCACTCGCGCCGCCGTGGAGGAGAGGCGCTCTCGCGCCTGGGAACGCGTACCTGGCCGTCTGCGAGCGTCGTCAGCGGCCTGTTCGGCAGCTGGGAGGAGGCGCGGCGGCGGTTCGGCGACTGATCATCGCCCTGCATCGCAGGCGAGCAGGGATCGCTTCGATGGCGGCGGCGCTGGGCGCGTTGGACGTGCTGGTCTTCACCGGCGGCGTGGGAGAGCACCAGCACGAGATGCACAGTGGCGCCGCTGCTGGCCTCGGGTTTCTGGGCGTCGCGCTCGACGAGGTCTGCCAACGCGGCAGGCGAAGGCGACCGTGATATACCGCACGGTCTGCGAACGCCAGGACGCTCGGCGTGCACCCAAGTGAGAACGCCGAGGTCGCCGGCCAGACCCCCGCGCGCTGCAGCCGGCGGACCTAGGTTGGCGCCGTGACGCAGGACCTGCCCGCAGCCACACACGACGCCCGCCCTTCGACGTGGAGCCGCGTCGTGGCTAGGCGACGAGCCCCCGGAGGTGCGCGTTGGTGCGGCCGAGCGTCAGTACTATTGCGATGTCAAGCCCCGACTGGGCGCGGTGAAATGAGGGCCCGCGCGAGAGCGAAGCTGCGGGCATGGTCAACGAGCAAAACAGAGTTGCAAGCCTGCCGCGTGCTCGCGTCTCGGACTGCGTGCATGTGGGGATCCTGAGCTGCGCGTCGGATGCTTTGGTGGCCGAGGCGGCGGGCATCATGTTTGAGCACCGGCTCCACGCCGTCGCGATCACCGACCACGAGGGTGGCTGGCCGGTTGCCGTCGTGTCCGACCTGGATGTGGTCGCGGCTGGCGTCAGCGACACGGAGCCGAGCGTGCTGCAGGCCGCGGCTACCGAGCCGCTTGCGGTGTCAGCCGGCGAATCGCTTCAGTGCGCTGCGCAGCTGATGGCCGAGCATGGCGTCGCCCATCTGGTGGTGTTCGACGCCGTCGGCGGCTATAGGGTCGGGATGCTGTCCACACTCGACCTCGCAGCCGCCTACGCCGGTGTCGCTGGGTGACCGCCGGTGGCCAGATGATTCTGATCTGCTGTGACGGCTCCGACGACGCGAAGGCGGCGATCGACCAGGCCGGCAGGCTTTTAGGCGTTCAGCCGGCCACGGTGCTCACCGTCTGGCAGCCGTTTGCCGAGGTGCTAGCAGGGACGCCACTAGGCTTCGGGATCGCGCCCGGGGCGCTCAACATCGAGGAGGCGGACGACGCCAGCCGTGCGGCCGCCGAGCATCTGGCTGCCGAAGGGGCGGAGCTCGCGCGCCAAGCGGGCTTCAACGCGCAGCCGCGCGAGTCCACGCGGCTGCAGACCACCCCCCACGCGATCCTCGCAGAGGCTGAAGCTTGCGGGGCAAGCGCGATCGTGATGGGCTCGCACGGCCTCACGGGTCTGAAGTCGCTGCTGGTCGGCAGCGTCTCGCATGCGGTGCTGCAGCGTGCGGACCGAACCGTGATTGTTGTCCCGTCTGAGGCCGTGGCCAACTCGCGCAGACCTCGGCGCGCTCCGTCTCGGGGATCGCGCTGACACCACCCAAAACGGAGGTCGATTGTCGTGTTCAAGAAGATCGTGTGGGCGACCGACGGGTCCGACTCCGCCGACAAGGCGCTGGCGGTCGCCAAGATGCTTGCCAGCGACAGCGGCGGCGAGCTGGTGGCGGTCCACTGCGAGGAGCTGCTCCCGCGCGGCGGCTTCCCGGTGGCCCCAAACGAGGACGATCTGAAGTCGAAGATCGAGCGCCAGGTGTCGGAGCTGGCCGGCGACGGGATCACAGCCACGCTCGAGACCACGCGCGCGAGGATCGGTGGGGCGGCGCATGCGATCGCCCGGGCGGCTCGCGCGCTCGAGAGCGACGCGATCGTTGTCGGCACTCGCGGCCACACCCCGATCGCAGGGCTGCTGGTCGGAAGCGTGACGCAGCGCCTGCTCCACATCTCGCCGTGCCCCGTCATCGCGGTGCCCACCCGCGACGCCGACGCGAACGCCTGAGGCTCGTATCGGGGGGGGGAGCCATGGCGCAACCACCTCCACCCAACTATCGCGAGATCCGCGTCAAGCCGTGGCCCGGCGGCGGTGGGTGGTGAGAGTCGCCGGCCATCCGGTTCCTGTGTCGCGCCACGACACCGAAGAGGACGTGCGAGACCGAGCCGCGCGTATAAGCGAGGGCTCCAGCCCGAGCGCCGCCGCGGTTGCAGGGACCCGGTCGATCAGTACACGGGGAGCCGCATATCCCCGGGAACGCGAAGCGGGGAGCAGCTCCGGCGCCCGAGGTCCAGTCGGCCGCGGTGGCGCCCACGATGACCAGCATGGGGCGAGGACCCGCTCGAGCTGCGGGCAGGACGCCCGCGTCCCCACCGACACGACGGCGTGTACGGTCCGGCCGAGCCGGCCAGCAGCCGAGAGAGCGGCCGCGGCACCGGCGGCGGGTGCCAGGTCGCGCTCAGCGGGTGACGTCACTCGGGCAGTCGGCGATGCCGATGCAAGAGCGTGCCCGGTCCGAGGTCGTCGTGTGTCGAGGCGGGGGGGCCGCACTCGAGGGGCTCCTGCGGCCGCGACGCCTGGCCGGCGGTCGCGTTGCGACGACGCTCGTCACGTCGGCGGGCACCCTCATCGTGCGACTGAGCCCGGTGCATGGCCAGGATCGGACGCCGTGGGGTGGCGCGGCCGTGGATGGGGACGCGGCGACCTAATGGGTGAACCGCAGCGCTGCAGCTCAGCCACTGAGCCCATCCCGCCAATTTGTTCTCCTTGTTTCGGGAGGTCAGCCGGCGAGCGAGATGAAGCCGCCGACGATCGTGCCGTAGGCAACGTGGGCGACGATCGTCGCAAGCGGGGTGCGGCGGCCGTAGTTGAGCATCATGAATCCGGGTGGCTCCAGCAGTGGCCGGTCACCGGCAGCACTAGATGCTGTGCCCATCCGCGGATGGATGACCGGGAGCAGCACGTTGACCAGTGCGGTTCCGGCGAACAGGCCGTGAGCGAGACCGAACGTGGCTCCCAGCCACCAGCCGCTATGCCCGATAGCCGTGAAGATCCCGAAGTAGACCAGGGCGAAGAGTTGTCCGACGACGAAGTGCATGGCGTAGCCGAGTGCCTTCGCTCGGGAGCGATCGGAGGAGACCATCGTCCCCAACATGAAGGGCAGGTCCATCCGCGTCAGCCCGAGCTCGCCGGCAGCGCTCAGGGCGGTGGTCAGGACCAGCGTTCCGACGAAGCCGCCGGCGACCGCGCCCCAGAAGTTCATGCCGGCTGCGCCTTGCTCACCGATACCGCTGCGTTGATCAGAGCGAGATGGACTAGGCCCTGAGGGATGTTGCCCAGAAAATCACCGGTGTCCTGATCCACTTCCTCGGCGTAGAGCCCGACGTCGTTCGCCAGATCGATCAGCTGGTCCATCAGCTCGGTCGCATCGCCTACCCGTCCGGCCCGGGCGAGAGCGTCGACGAGCCAGAACGAGCAGCAGAGGAAGGCGCCCTCGCCTCCCGCCAGGCCGTCCTCGCCGGTGTAGCGATCCAGCAGCGGGCCGTGCCCGAGCTCGCGCCTGATCGCAGCGATCGTGGCGGTCATCCGCGGATCGCGCCTGGCGGGATAGTCCATCAGCGCACCGAGCAGCAGGCTGGCGTCGAGCTCGCGACTGTCTGGCGATCGGACGTAGCTGCCGAGTTCCTCTGACCAGCAGCGGTCGTCGATGAACGCCTGGATCGCTTGGGCCTGCGAGCGCCACTCGGCTGCGTGAGCTCGCGGAATCTCGCCGCGCTCGGCGAGGCGTCCCGCCCGATCAAGCGCCACCCAGCACATCATCTTGGAGTGCGTGAAATGCAGCGGCTCGCTGCGCACCTCCCAGATGCCGGAGTCGGGCTGGCGCCAGAGCTGGCAGACGAGATCGGCGACCTGCGCCAATCTGCGGCCGGTGTCGGAGTCGAGCCCACCTCCTGCGACGGAGTAGAACCAGGCGGTCTGCATCAGATCGCCGTAGATGTCGAGTTGCTCCTGTCCGGCGGCGCCGTTGCCGATTCGTACCGGGCTCGACCCACGATAGCCGGCCAGCGGCAGGGTGACCTCGGGTGCGCGCTCGCCGCCGTTGAGGCGGTAGAGGACACGCAGCCGCGGATGCGTCAGCTGCGAGGCGTGCAGCAGCCACCAGAAGAACGATTCGCTCTCGTGCGGGCAGCCGAGCTGCATCAGCGCGTGCAGTGTGAACGCCGAGTCGCGAACCCAGCAGAAGCGGTAGTCCCAGTTGCGCTCGCCGCCGATCTGTTCGGGCAGCGATGCCGTTGCGGCGGCCGCGATCGCGCCCGAAGGCGAGTGGATCAGCAGCTTCAGCGCCAGCGCGCTGCGGATGACCGCCTCCCGCCACGGCCCGTCATAGGTTCGGCCGGCCGCCCACTGGCGCCAGAAGGTGATCGTCTCCGCCAGGCGGGACTCCACCTCGGTGCGCGACGGGAACACAAGCGGCTCCTGGTGGGCGGAGCTCACGGCCACGAGTGCGACATGACCGGGCGAGGCGGCGAAGCTGCCACTGATCGAGATCTCGTCGAGGACCGGCTCGCCGGCCCCCCAAGCGGATACCGCCAGCGCGTCTCTGGCACCGGTCGCCACCGGCGTCCCTCCGTGGCGCGCGATCCTGGCCCGCCGGTTGCCGTAGTCGAACCGAGGCTCGACTCGCCAACGCATCGGCACGCGTCCCGACAGGCCCTCCACCTGTCGAGCAAGCTCGCGGTCCGGTGGCAACCCAGAGCTCGGCAGCAGCATCGCGTCGGTCACGCGGACCGCTCCCTCCTCGGTCTCAAAGGTGGTCTCCAGCACGTTGGTGTCGGGCAGGTAGCGGCGCCTGGCCGTGAATGGAGCCTCGGGAGCTAGAACGAAGCTGCCGCCCTTCTCGGCGTCGAGAATCGAGCCGAACGCGCTCGGGGAGTCAAGATCTGGGAGGCACAGCCAGTCGAGCGACCCGTCGCTCGCGACCACAGCCACCGTGCGCCCATCGCCAACCGCCGCGTACTCGCGAAGCGGGACATAGCCGGCGTCGCGCACACGGCGAGTGTAATCCGGAGCGTCCGCGTCCGCGGTGCGTTGTGTCATCACGAGACTCCCGGGCCCGGCGACCGACAGTCGCGGTCGCCGGGCGCAAGGTGGCGCGTCGCTCAGCGGAAACGACTCGGGAACTGCTTGATGATTCCGCTCGAGAGTGTGTCGGCCATTTCGAGGATGTGGTGCTCGATGGCGTCGTACTCGCGAATGCCGGCACGATAGTCGCCGGTGAGCTGATCGACGGCCTCGTTCAGCGTCTGGTCGAGGTGCGTCTTCATCATCGCCCGCATCGCCGCGTCAGGCCAGTTGTGTGGATTCGCACCGCTCAGGAAATCGGAGATCTGGTTGGCGTTGGTGTACCAAGCGGCTTTCGCGTGTCCGAGCCTCGCCGTGTCGCCGGCCTTGGCCGCCTCGAGGATCACCACCGCACCGGTGATGTGCGCCTTGAGGAGCTTAGTCAGGTGATCGCCCGCGACCCGACCGTAGAACGGCTTGATCGCGTTGCCGATGTCGGTCTGGTTGGCCAGCAGGCGCCGCTCGGTGAACGACAGGTCCGGGAGGTTACCGGCGAAGCTAACGATCGCCAGGCGCGTCCAGGTGACGTGCTGCTCCCAAAGCTTGCGCATCGCATCGTGGAAGGCGAGCTGCTTGCCAGTCTGCGCCGAAGCCACCGCGCCGTGGTGATGCTGATGATCGGTAGCGGCGTGACCCTCGCCTGTGCCGGAGACCGCCAGGACGACGATCATGCTGCCCGCGGCGATGAGGCCAGCGAGCATCACGGTGACACGGCGGCCGGCGTCGGAATTGCTGTTCATCGGGATATCTCCTCAATTGCGGGCGACCCGCGGCCGCCCACTCGTTGACTGAGCCACAGGGCGAACGCGAGGCCGAGCACCTCGACGAACTTGGTCACCAGCCCGACAAGATCCGCGGGCTCGGGTCGCGGCTGGAGAAGGGGAATGCCGGCAACCCGGCTGGCGCCCCAGGAGGCGATCAGGCCGGTGAGCAGCAGCGCAGCCACCCGTTCGGTACGCGGGTCTTCGGGGCAACGTGCGAGCGCCGCTACCACGGCCAGGAGTAGGGCGGAGGCGAGGACTAACGCGATCCCGAGCTGCGGAGCTTCGCGCAAATGCTCGGGAACGAGCCCGGCGTGAGCCCCGGCACTCGTGGCGCACGCGACGATCACCACCTTGACGGCGATCCCCTGCCTGACCTTTGCCGGAAGTCTACGGGCTCGAATGCTCTGTCTCATGCACGTTGGTGCTGATCCCACCCACCGTCTTACCTCGGCGGCATTTAGAAATGACCTGCGCTCACTGCAGCGCGACGGCGACGCAGAGCGCCACCACACACAACAATCCGATACCGAGTAGGCGGAGAATGCGATCTCGAACCATGTCAACTCATATCTCGTGTGACGGGACGGCTGCGACATCGTCAACCGTTTGCCTAGTGGGGCCAGGGAGCCCAGACCGGCTCGCGACCTGACTGATCCGGCGATGTCCTGCTGGGCGACGGCGGGGGCTCGATTCCGGATGCTCGCCGTCGGGAAGATCCGGCGGCTGCACACCTTCAGCCAGAGCCGTCCTTGAGCCGTTGCATCTGATGATCACTTGTCGGAAGGATCTTGCGCTCAGGCGTACCGGTCTCATCTGACTGGCGCGTCTCGCGAGAGCCCGCAGTAGCGACCGGATCGTCGGTGTTCGCGCCCGTCCTGGCGACGGTCGTCGACTCCGCAGGTCGGCCCGAGCCGCTTCAGGATGTCCTGACGTCGCAGCTCGAGGGAGCGTGCGCTGATACCCAGCAAGCCGGCGATGTCGTCCGGAGGAGTGTGCTCCAGCGAGCATCGCGACGATCGCCCGATCGCGATCCTCTACCTGATCCAGCAGCGCGTGGATCTCAGTCGGCTGAAGGCTCCGGGAACTGCTGCTCACCCGAGGCGGCGCGCCTGACGATACCGGCCTGCTCTTCGGGATCTGCATAGCGGCAGAGGACGCCGTCGGCGCCGGCAACGGTCGCGGCGCAGGCCAGGTGCTGATCCACGGCGTCAGCGAAGATCAGCACGCGGGGCGGGTCGATGAGGTGCTTCATCCTGGAGGCCAGGGTCAATGCCTCGCCGTGGCCGAGCGTGGCCGAGATCAAGCACGCGTGTGGTCGGCGTCGCTTGGCGAGTGTCAGCGCCTCGGCGCTGCTGTTCGCGGTGCCGGTTACCCGGATGTCTCGCTTCCAACTAAGAAGCGCCCAGACGCTGTATCGCGCCGCACGATGATCGTCCACGATCAGCAAATCGATCTCGTCCCGGCAGGGGCGCATCGTCGCCATTCTCGGCTGTGAGGAGCCTGACGTTCAAGCTCTCGTTGAGAGGGGACTGAATCGATTGTAGAACTCATGGCCGCTCGCTTTCGACTTTGGCTGGCAGTCCTTACAACGTCGCATCCGACGGCCTGCTCGTCGATGGGGTCCACGCTGAAGATCGGCTGGGGAGAACTGCCCATCTCCCGCGCGGAGGCGGAGGCGCGGCTGGGTGAAGCGTCATGACAGGTCGGTTGACCTGCGCAACGCGAATCGAGATCGTCGAGTCGCGAACAGCGTCGCGAACTTGAAACCGAGTGGCTGCCGCCGAGGCCCGCCTCTCCTAACCGGATGCCTCGCTGCGGCGGATCGTGGCAGCACCAACAAGGGGCAGCGGGCGGTCCGGGCGAGGTGCGCCGAGGTGCTGCCGAACATCAATCGCCGGAGCGGGCCGTAACTCCGCGATCCGACTACGAGGAGATCGACTTCGTCCGTAAACGCGGTCAGCTCGTCGCCCGGAAGTCCGACCGCGAACTGACCGTCGACGCCGTCGAGCGACCGGAGCCGATCCTTGGCAGCGTGCTCAAGCGCCTCGATCATCTCGCCCCAAGCTTCCCCGAACGGCGCCCAGCCGCCGCCGGCTCCTGAGGTGGGGCTGACGACGGTCAGCGCGCGGACGGTGGCGCGGTGCTCTGCGGCCAGGCCGCGAGCGACGGCGAGCGCCGCCTCGGCCTCGGGGGTGTCGTTGTAGGCAACGCCGATCGTACGGATGTCCTGCGGATCGTCGCCATACCCGTGCGGGGCGATGGCCACCGCGCACGACGCGCCATTGAGCGACCCGCGCGTGTCATCTCCAACCAGCACACGACCCGCGAGCCCGCGGCTGCAGGAGCCAACCACAAGCAGGTCGGCGGCGCAGTCCTCGGCAAGCTGATGCAGGCCCCTACCGACCGACAAGGATGTCATACCGGTCAGCGCAGCACTCCGCCCGGCGGCCTGACGCTCGCGCTCGAGCATCTCCCGGCGCTCGGCCCAGGCTCGGCGTCGCGTGAAAGGTCCGATAGGTCGGAGCTCTCGTGACCAGCACATTGGCAAGCGTCAACTGGCCGCCGGGCCCGCGGAGGACGTCGGCAAGGGCGATCGCGTCGCGACCCGTCGGACTTCCGTCAACGCCTACCAGGACCCTGCCAAACCGGAACGGTCCGATTACGCCGGCGTTACCCGAAGGGGATCCATCTGCGCAAGCGCTCGCCGCGACAACGGTGCTGTTGGTCATATCAGCCTCCTGCTCAAGACGCCAGCCGCTTAGGAACGGGCCGGAATCGTCGGTACGATCTATGTCCTTTGATGCAACCAAACCCCTGATCGTTCGCAATGGGAAGAACACCCATCTTGGCGGTTGTCTCGGGGTTATCTCGCGCGAAGACAGGGGTGCGGGAGGCACCAAGCGCTACTGAGGGTCCTGCGCAGCCGGCGCGGTTGGCCCAGAGAAGCCGCCAGGTCGCAACTAAGGAAGGTCGGTCGGTGGTCGCGTGAGCTGACGTGCGGCAGTGCGCGCAGGGTCGCGCCGCTGAACGAGCCAAGCGTGCGACTCGACCGGCGCCTCCAACCGGCCGCGCAGATGGGAAGCCGCACACATGTGATGCTGTCGGCGCGTGGCCGCCCTCGAGCATGGCGCGCCGACGGTGTGCCTGCGCCTCAAGGGCTAGAGCGATCTCGGCTGGCGTCCGGGACCCGCTGTGGGGCGTGGTGCACCGCGACTGTCTCGGGGCGTAGGCCGAGCATTCGCATGTCGGTCACGAGGTCGGCGATGCGATCCTCGGCCGAGCGCGCGGCGTCTGCCTCGAGCGCGAATCGCACGAGCCCGTCTCGGTCATGGTCCACGGTATATTCTGGCGGGAGGAACGCGACCGTTTCGGCCGAGAGCGCCTGCATCTGACCGGCGAGCCATGAGCGCAGCTCTGGCTCGTCCAAGATCTCAGGCAGCTGGTAGGAAATGAGGACTTCGATCATGAACACAGCTTCGGACGTGGGCCGGCCAGCGGCCATGGGTATCACTGCCTATTCTTGAAGCCGACGGCGGGTCAGTCGCGGGCGGGCCTAGGGCTCGACGAGGCCGCGACGGATCGCGTAGCGGGTCAGCTCGACGCGATTGTGCATCCCGAGCTTCTCGAGCGTGTTCGCGCGGTGACGCTCAACCGTCTTCTTGCTGATCACGAGCGTCTCAGCGATCTCGTCGGTCGTGTGCCCTTCGGCGATCAGCTTGGTCACCTCGAGCTCTCGCGGTGTCAGCGGGTCGGTCGGGGTCGCCTCGCCACCGCGTGCCCGCTCGAGGTAGTCGCGGATCAACGCGGTCACGGCGGCGGGGTAGAGAAACGGCTCGCCGCGCATGCTCGCTCGAACCGCTTCGACGAGATCGCGGTTGGCTGCCGTCTTGAGCACGTATCCCGAGGCCCCGGCCTTGAGGGCCTCGAAGAAGTACTGCTCGTTGTCGTGCATCGAGAGGATCAGGATGCGCAGGTCGGGCCTGCGACGGTGGAGCTCTGCCGCGGCCTGGAGCCCGGTCATACGCGGCATGGAGACGTCGAGGATCGCCAGGTTCACGCTCGGGGCTCAGCGCTTTCTCGACCGCTTCCGCGCCGTCGGCGGCCTCGGCCACGACCTCGATGTCCGGCTGGGCGTCGAGGACCGCGCGGAGGCCGCTTCGCACAACAGCATGGTCGTCGGCGAGCAGCACCCGCGTCTTGAGCGGTGTGGTCACGCGCGATCCTCGGCAGCGGGCACCGCGAGTCGAATCTCGACGCCTGCGTCCGGATGCGAGGCGATGTCGAGCTCGGCGCCGATCAGCATCGCTCGCTCGCGCATGCCAGCGAGCCCCGAGGTCGTAGGAAGGTGTCTCGGGCAAACCGCGGCCATCGTCGCGGACGGTCAAGACGACCCGCCCCTCTGCGCGGCGGAGCGAGAAGCTCGACGCTGTGGCGTCGGCGTGGCGGAGCACGTTCGTCAGTGCCTCCTGGGCAACGCGGTAGATGACAAGCTCGACGTCCGAGGCGTAGCGCCGGCAGCTGCGGCTCGAAGTCGCGACGCACGCGCAGACCGTTCTGCTGTCCGATCCGTGAGCAGAGCGCGATCAGCGCGTTGACCAATCCCAAATCGTCGAGCGCTTCGGGCCTGAGCTCGCGCGAGATCCGCCGCAGGTCGTCGAGACTGGCCTGCACCGTGTCGGCGATCTCGCTCAACGCTTGATCCTGCGTTCCGCCTTGATCAGCGGACCGCTCGGCCAGCAGCGCGACAGCGGTCAGGGTCTGGCCGATCTCATCGTGCAGCTCGCGGGCGATTCGCATCCGCTCGGCCTCCTGTGCGGCCAAGGCGCGCGCGCGAACTCTCGCGCCGCTCGGTCTCCAGGCGATCGAGCATCGCGTTGAAGGCCTCCGCCAGCGCGATCGTCTCGCGACTGGCGCTTCTGAACTCAGGAGCCCGGCGCCCCGGGGACATCGGATCGACCACGGTCATCAACCCTGCCAGGCGGCGCAGAGGCTCGAGCGTCCGGCGCACGAGGGCGATGTCAGCGATCAGCACCACGATCAATCCGACAATCAGGATCACCAACTCATGAACTCTGATCGGGGCATGGATCGTCACAGGAGAAAGCGCCAACAGCACCGCCGCGGTCACGAACACAAGCGCGTTGACCGCGAATATCCTCCAGTGCAAGGGCAAACGACGACGCCACCCTTCTCGAGCGGGAGGTACGGCCAGCTCGGGATCATGCCGAGGGGCGCCACGATCTTCGGGGGCGGCTGACATGTGGGGGGTTTGAGAGGACTCAGACGGCTGCATCTGTACGACCGGGACGCGGCCTTGACGGCCCGCCTATTTCACAGCACACGGTCGGCTTGGCCCTATTTCTAGCCCAGCGGGCTCCGGAATGCACGACCCTAGACCGCTGCGCCGGTGCAGGAGCGCCGCAGGGCATCTCAAATCGATATCGCAACTCGCCTGCATGGCCACGATGGGAGCGGTCGACACAGTCTCGCGAGCATCAGCGAGCGCTGGCGAGCCGCCGGTCGGTCGCGGAGACGAATCGTCCGCGTCGGCTGGCATCTGCCCACGCGGCTCATGACTGTCGCCAGGAGGAACGTTGCGACTAACGCGAGCGCCACCGCACCGCTTTTCATTGGGACCCGCGAACGCGAGAGCGCTGGCGTACACGACCTCCACGAGCAGAATCAGCCGACCAGCCGCGCGATCGACGTCCCCTCTGTGGGGATGCCCTCCTCGGGTCCGCTCGCCCCTCGCATCCCGGGCCGCGGGCAACCGCTGAGCTGGCCGACGGCGCCCAGCGCGCCGCCGCTGACGCAGGTAAGTGAAGGGACGGGGGAACACGTCTCCAGGCTCCCGGCCTTGTGCGGGCTCGCTCAATGGGTAGAAGTCCCCAATCAGGAGCGGACCGCACCCCAGCGGCTAGTGTCCCGGTTGGAATATTCGCGGGCTGTCGAGCCACCTCGCGGCGCTTAGCTTCGTCCCGCCACCGGCTTCGCCGGCGGCGCTGGGCCTCGCGTAGCAACGCTACGCCACAGCTCCTGGTCCTTGCCAAGCATCCACCAGCGGCACCTTCTCGGTGTCCACGAACTCGACAGTAGGCGCAGGGCACCGGCCCTCCCGTGCTCGCCGCCGTGGCGGTTATCCGTCAAGTAACAAGTCCGGGCGCCCGCCTAGCGCGACAGTAGGCAAGCGGAGGAGCGGTTAAACGCGACCGTCGTGGGGTCACAGCGCGTTGTACGAACTCCGCAACTCCCCGCTAGGGGTTTCGCTCAGGCGGGGCGGGCCCTCGCGGCCACACGCGGCCAAGTACAGACACCTGCTCGGGCGTCACGCAGCTCCGGCCCCGGGGGCCACCCGGAGTGCTGTCGCGACTTACGCAGCGTGTGCGGGCTCGCGGGCGTATACGCTGCCGTCAGGGCCCTGCTCTAGCCCGGTGGTGGGCGTGCGCGATCGAATATCAGCCAGCGCCGGATTGGCGCCGTCGGCAAGCATCCAGATCACGACGCTCGTCACCGCGGTGGTCATAATCAGGTCGACGGCAACCACGGGGATGAGGATCCACCACTGGCCGACCACCGCGGCGAGCCACACGGCGAGGACCATGACCAGGACTGCGGCGACAAAGGTGAAAAAGAGCATCGGTCCGCGACTCGAGTCAGAGGACTCGCTCGGCGTGCTGACCGTGCGCTCGAGCGTCGGGGTGGTTGGACCTCGGCTGGAGGGCTGACGGTGAGCGGGCGGCGCGGGAGCGGCGCTTGAGCGGCGCGGAAGGGGATCCGCCCGCACGGCGCTGCGGACGAGCTTCGGCGAGTCGCGCCGAATATCCGGCCGTTCGCGCACCGGGCGCCTCGCGCGCACCGGCGGATCCTCAGGGACGGTGACGCTTGTCGGGCGACAGGTGCTGTCCGAGCGGTCCTCGGTCGTGGCTTGGGTTTGCGTGAACATCGGGTCCTCGCTTCATCGATATGGTGCCTACCAGTTTGATGTGCACATGACGGCGTGGGAATGGGCAAACGACCTCATTTCGTCTGCGAGGAACCTCTAGGCTCGACGTTCGCGAAGGCGTCCGGGCTCGGATCGCCGTTGACGTGAATCTCCGCGCCAGGGATGTAACCAGTAGGCGCAGGCAACCTCGGCTCTCGGGGTGCCTGCGCCCGGCCCCGCGTTAGCCCTCCTAGTGGCGGCGCAGGAAGCCCAGCCCTGGGGGGTCGAACTTGGTGGCGAGCCGCGCGAGCGTGAGCGCGGCGAGCATCAGCCCGAAGTCGCGGAGCGCGACGTCGTAGTAGCCCGAGTAGCTGAGTAGGTTGACGACGATTCCTCCGAGCCATGCGGCGACGATGTAGGCCGCGTAGCGGGGCTTGATCGCGACAGCGATGCCGGCTGCGATCTCGATCACGCCGACTATATGCATCGTGTGGAGGGCGCTGAGCGGGCTGAGGTCGTGGATCCACGGGGCGAGGTAGTTCTCCCAGTTAACGAGGGTGTTGGAGAACTTGTCTATGCCCATCACGATCGGCAGCAGCGTGAATCCGACGCGCAGGAGGGCGAACGCCTGGTAGGCGGGATCGTCGCGAGCCCGGTCGAACGTGCGCCGTAGCGCCGATGGCTTGCGCGCAATATTGCCCTTGAGGGTGTTGACTGACATGGTGTCTCCTTTTGCGAAGCAGACGTTGGTGGTCGCCCTTCTTTGCGTCGCCACCCCGGCCGGTCCTTACGCGCTGCGGCGCCGGGGTGAGTCGAGCAGCGCCCTCGCCGCACAACAGCGTCTCGGTGGCACAACACGTATGAGTTCGCCCTCTGGCGGAGACCTGCCGCGGTGTCCAGCGCGGGCAGGTGTCTTCACCTCGTCCGCTCAGCGGCTTGTTCGGCTTCCTTCGGATCGAGCGATCACCTCGTGCCCGAATCAGGCCTGCACCGTTGATCGCTGAGCCCATGACCTGCGACCGGCTCGAGCAGATGCCGTCGACGTTCACCTCGTCGCCGTCGACGTACCCCCGGCGAGGAACCGCTGCTCTCACTCGGTCCGTCGCTCGAAGCCGTCCCTCGCCCGCGTGACGATTTCCGCCGTCTTGCCGCCCGCTCCTCGGAGGACCGCGCGGTGATGGACGGTGCATGGCCATAACAGGCCGATCGTGCACGAGGGGCGCTCGGAGGCCGAACGGCCTGCGCGCTCCCGACCGGACATGCCTGCGCGCTCGAGCAGTCGCCCGGCGAGCCCGCCGGGGACAGCGCTGCACACGCTGACCGTGCTTGTGCACATCCGACTGATCGCTGACGTCGGGAGTCATCGCGATCTCGGGATTGACGTGCTCGCCGAGCGGCTCAACTCGACCCGGGCGCTCCGTACAAGTCCCCGCACGGCGGCCGACAAAGCTCCGAGCCGCGCTCGCGGCGCCCGGCCTCGGCGTCGACGAACACCAGGAGTGACCGCCATGATCTCACCGTCCCACTCCGATCGAGGCCGCTGCTGGCGCGGCTCACGGCATCCGCAGACCGGAGCTCAGCTGCGCGAGTACTTCGAGGGAACTTGATCGCTAGGTCGAGCTCGAACTCACCGAGGCCGACGCCGACATGGCTATTCCGGGCCTGCGCGCCCACCTCGAAGGTTGCTCAGCGTGCGCGGAGGACCGCGACAGCCTGCGGCGCTGTTGATCGGCGAGGCCCGGTCGCTTACCTGGAGCGGCCGCCTGCGGCCGGTTCAGCCAGGGGGCAGCCAGCGCTGCAACCGCCGATTCACCTCTCACGCGTAAGACCGGTTGCCGACCACGACGCAGAAGAGAACATGAGCTCGATATCCGCAGCCGCAGGGTCCAACGGGCATGCGCCGCCTGTTCTTTGCAGCCGTGAAAGGCCATGGCCGACCGACGGACGCCCGGTTGACCGGGCAGCCGCCGAGCGCGCCGCCCGCGACCTGCTTGTCGCGTTCGGCGCGGACCTCGAAACGGAAGGGCTGCGCGAGACCCCGCGACGGATGGCGGCCACCTACGCCGAGCTGCTCACCCCGGAGTCGTTCAACCTGACCACGTTTCCAAACGACGACGGCTATGACGAGCTCCTCGTCGTCCGCGACATCCCCTTCGAGTCGCTGTGCGTGCACCACGTGCTGCCTTTTTACGGCGTGGCCCACGTCGGCTATCTGCCGGCCGAGCGCATCGTCGGGCGCTCGAAGCTCGCGCGCGTTGTCGAGCGGTTCGCCCGCGATCTCCAGCTGCAAGAGCGGCTCACCACGCAGGTCGCGGGCTGCCTGCAGACGCGGCTGCAGCCGAAAGGGTCGGCGTTGTGATCGAGGCCGAGCATCTGTGTATGTCGCTCCGCGGCGTGCAGAAACACGGCGCCAAGACCGTGACATCGACGCTATATGGACTCGTCCGCGATGACCCGCGGACACGCGGCGAGTTCCTCAGCCTGACCGGAGGAAGAACCACATGCGCGAGCAGACATTGATCATCATCGGCGCAAGCCTCACCGGCGCTAAAGCCGCGGAGGAGCTGCGCACCCAGGGGTTCGACGGACGCTTGCTGTTGATCGGCTCCGAGCCAGAGCGCCCGTACGAGCGGCCACCGCTGACCAAGGATTACCTCCGCGGAGAGTCCGAGCGCGAGAAGACCTACGTCCACGAGCAGGGCTTCTACGAGGACCATCAGATCGAACTCGAGACCGACTCCACCGTGACCGGGGTCGACCCCGGCCGATCGCGCATCGCGCTCGCCGACGGGCGCGTGTACGACTACGACCGGCTGCTGCTGGCCACCGGCGCCGAGCCCCGCCGGATCCCGATCGCCGGCGCCGAGTTCGGCGGTGTCCATTATTTGCGCACGCTGCGGGACTGCGACGCGCTGCGCACGCGCTTGGAGACCGGCGGACGGGTCGTGGTCGTCGGCGCGCGGCTGGATCGGCAGCGAGTTCGCGGCTTCGGCCCGCCAGCGTGGCCTCGAGGTCACGATCGTCGATCCGCACGCGCTGCCCAACGAGCGCATCTTCGGCGCCGAGATCGGCGCCTTCTACCGCGACGTGCACCACAGCCACGGGGTCGAGCTCGTCCTCGGGGAGGGCGTCCAGGCGTTCGAAGGCGACGGAGCGGTGGCGCGTGTGCGAACCACCCGCGGCCGAACGATCGAGTGCGACTTCGTCGTCGTCGGCATCGGCGTGGCGCCGCGTGTCGAGCTAGCGAGCCGCGCCGGCCTTGAGGTGGACAACGGCATACTCGTCGACGAGTCGCTTCAGACCTCGGTTTCGGGCGTCTTCGCGGCCGGCGACGTAGCGCGCGCGCTACATCCGCTCTACGACGAGCGGGTCCGGGTCGAACACTGGTCCAACGCGCTGCACCAGGGTCCGGTCGCGGCGCGCGCGATGCTCGGCCAGCAGGTTAGCTACGACCGCATTCCCTACTTCTACTCGGACCAGTACGAGGTCGGGATGGAGTACTCGGGTTATGCGCCGGTCTGGGACGAGGTCGTCTTCCGCGGCGATCCGTCCGACGGTGAGTTCATCGCATTCTGGCTGCGGCGACGGCCGCGTGCTTGCTGGGATGAACGTCAACGTCTGGGATGTCAACGAGCACATCCAGGCACTGGTCCGCTCCCCCGAGGCGATCGACGTCGGCGCGTTGAGCGACCGCGACACGCCACTGCACTCGCTGGTCGCCCAGCCCACAACCCGAGTCAAAGGAGCGATCGACATGGCGCCGAACCCCAATCTGCAACGCCTTCACGACGCCGGCACATTGATCTGGCTTGACACCCTTTCACGCGAGCTTCTCGATAGCGGCCAGTTCGCCGCGCTGATCCGAGATTACGCGGTCACAGGGGCGACATCGAACCCGACGATCTTCGCCAAGGCGATCACCGGCTCTGATCGCTATGACGCGCAGCTGTGCGGTCTCGCCGATGCAGGCGAACACGACCCGCAGCAGCTGTTCTTCACGATCGCGCTCGACGACGTCCGCGAAGCCGCACACGAGCTGCGGCCCGCCTTCGATGCCAGCGGCGGCCGGGACGGATTCGTCTCGTTCGAGTGCACACCCGAGCTCGCCGACGACACTCAGGCGACGATCGCTCAGGCGAGCGAGCTCTGGCAGCGACTGAACGAGCCGAACGTGATGATCAAGGTGCCCGCCACCGAGGCCGGACTGCCGGCGATCGAGGAGCTCACTCGGCGCGGCGTCAACGTCAACGTCACGCTGCTGTTCGCGGTCGAGCGCTACGAGCAGGTGATCGACGCGTTCCTGCGCGGTCTGACCGCACGTGCCGCCGAAGGGGCCCGGCTCGATGCGATCGCATCGGTCGCGTCGTTCTTCGTCTCTCGGATTGACACGAAGGTAGACGCGCAGCTGCCCGAAGGCTCGCCGCTGCGCGGTCACGTCGCGATCGTCAACGCGCGCGCCGCCTACCAGCGCTACCTGACCAAGTTCGCCGGAACGGAATGGGAACGCCTCCAGGCGCTCGGAGCCCGGACCCAGCGTCCGCTGTGGGCCAGCACCGGCACCAAGGACCCCGCCTACTCAGACGTGCTCTACGTCTCAGAGCTGATCGGGCCCGATGTGATCAACACAATGCCCGAGCAGACGCTGCGCGCGTTCGCCGACCACGGCGAGGTCGTGCGCACGCTCGACGCCGACCCACAGGCGACTGAGCGAACTCTCACCGAGGTCCGCCGCGCCGGGGTCGATCTGGACGCAGTCGCGTCGAAGCTCGAGCGCGAGGGCGTCGAGTCGTTCTGCGACTCCTACCAGCAGCTGCTCGACTGCGTCGAGGGCAAACTCGGTGCCCTCGCGCCAGCCAGCGGCACGCGCGGAGCGTGACTCTGGTGTCTGTCCAGCCCACATCACCCGATCCACGCCGGGCTCGCGTGCTGATCGCCGGCGCGGGGGTCGCCGGCCTCGAGACGCTGTTGGCGCTGCGCGCGCTGGCGTCCGATCTCCTCGACATCACCATCCTCGCGCCCGAGCTCAAGTTCATCAACCTGTCGATGAGCGTCGACCAGCCGTTCAAGCCCCCGCGGGCTCGCGGCCTCAGGCTCGAGGAAGCCGCCGGCGAGCTCGGCGCGCGTTGGCGCCAGGCGGCGCTGGACCGTGTCGAACCCGAGCGAAGTCGCGTGATCACCAGAGATGGCGACGAGTATCCGTACGACATGCTCGTGCTCGCCCTCGGCGCCCATCCCCAGCGGGAATGGCACTCGCGGGAAGTGCTGACCTACCACGGCAGTCGCGAGGGCCCCGACTACCGGCTGCTCCTCCAGCAGCTCCGCGAAGAGCGGGTGAACAAGATCGCGTTCGTCAAGCCCGCCGGACCGAGTTGGCCGCTGCCACTGTACGACCTCGCGTTGCTCACCGCGGCACACCGCGCCGCGCACAAGCGCTCAGGCGTCGACCTTACCCTCGTGACCCCCGAAGAGGAGCCGCTCGCGATCTTCGGCAAGACCGCCAGCGCCGCTATCCGACGGCTCCTCGACCAATCCGGAGTGAGGCTGCATACGAGCAGCTACGGCATACCTGGTCGCCCCGGATGGCTTGACATCACGCCCGGCGACCGACGGGTCTCCGTCGACCGCATCGTGACAGTGCCCCGTCTGGTCGGCCCGCGCCTGCGCGGCATCGCCTGCGACCAAGACGGATTCATCGCCACCGACGCTCATGGCCGGCTCGCCGGACTGGACGGCGTCTTCGCGGCGGGGGACGCGACATCCTTCCCGGTCAAGCAGGGCGGCTTGGCCGCCCAGCAGGCCGATGCCGTCGCCGAGATGATCGCGGCCTCAGTGGGCGTCGACATCGATCCGCAGCCATTCAGGCCGATCCTGCGCGGGCTGCTGCTGACCGGCGGGCTCCCTCGTTACCTGCAGGCGGATATCAGCGGCCGCTCGGGCGACGACTCGACGATCTCGGGTGAGGCGTTGTGGTGGCCGCCCGACAAGCTCGCCGGACGCTACCTCGCGCCCTACCTCTCACGCCAGGTCGGCGACGCCCTCGATGTCGTGCCTCAAGGCGAGCACGCGATCCCCATCGAGACCGCGATCGACGCCGCCAGTCCCGGCACGCATGGCGGCTTCGGCGAACTGGCTGAGCTGCCACCCCGCTGAGGCTCGCACGCCGCGGGCGCGCGCAGCGCACACTCGACGGCGAAAGACGTCGATAGCACGCCTTACGAAACGTAAGACGAGGCCGGCCGGGAAGTGGCCCTACGCGATCTTGCGGAATCTGCGTGAGGTTCCGCGCGTCGCGGTCGCCAGGTCGCAATCGCATGGCGAGCGGAGACGCAGCTCATGTCTTTACTAGGTCGAGAAACTGACCAAACTTCCGTTGAGTGCAGCCGAACGGCAACACTCGCGGAGCCACATCCGCTGCCACCTCGCAAATCCTCGATCGCCCATTCTCTAACCCGCGGGAGAGCTGATACCGATTATTGAAGTCAAGCGGCCGGGTGTCTATGTCTAGGCTGGCTACGGCGAGATCTTGGACGCGTCTACTGCAGCCCAACGCCTTCGCGTCGCGCGGGCGCAACGTCCGGTGCCGGGCCGCGCGTCCGGGTCGGTCGAGGTAAGAACTGTGTGTGCAGCCGACGCAAGAGAAGGCTGTGCTGGGTCGCGTCGCTGGTCGTGTGAGCGATGTGCACGTGACACGGTCATTCAACCCCGAATTGGAGGTATCGATGCCAATAGCGACGAGACAAGCAGAGACCGTCTGGGATGGCCCTTTGGCGAGTGGAACCGGGACGCTGTCGAGCGGAACCGGGGCGCTCGGCGAGCTTCCGGTCACGTGGGCGTCGCGAACGGAGCGACCGGATGGCAAGACAAGCCCCGAGGAGCTGATCGCCGCGGCGCACGCCAGCTGCTTTGCGATGGCGCTCTCGCTGATGCTCGGCGAGAATCGCACGCCGCCGGGGCGCCTCGTGATCACTGCGGCGTGCACGCTCGACGAGGTCGACGGCGCGCCGCGGATTACGACCCTCGAGCTGACCGTCCGCGCCCGGGTGCCTGGGCTCGAGCAGGCGAGCTTCGAGCAAACCGTCGAGCGCGCGGCCGACCTCTGCCCGGTCTCAAACGCGTTGCGCGGAAACGTCGAGATCAACCTGCGGAGCGAGCTCGAGCAATGACCTCCCAGCCTGGGGTGCTGATTGTCGGCGGCGGCGTGGCGGGCTCGAAGCGCTCTTGGCCATGCATGACCTGGCCCGTGAGCGCATCAAGCTGAGGCTGCTCTCTTCCGAGGCCGAGTTCGTCTACCGTCCGATGGAGATCGGGAGCCTTCGGCTAGGGGCGCGCGGACCCGGCTGCTCTCGGACATCAGCCCTGACGTCGATGCCGAGTTGCTCCGGGGAGAGCTCGCCGAAGTCGAGGCGGTAGCCGTAGCGCGCACACCACAGCGAGGTGGTCGTCTTTCCTACGATGGGCTTGAGCACCGTCTCAAGCCTTCGATCGCGCGTGACAGGGGATGGTCTGATCCCAGGACCGTGCTTGCGGGTCGACACGTGCTAGAGGCGCCCGGTTGCGATCACCGACGGCCACCTCTTATGACGATCCCGTGGCCGCGTCGCCGTCACGGCTTGGGACGCGGGTGGTGTCGGGGCGGTGGCGGTGGTCGACGCGGGGGCGCGGTGCCGGAGAGCGCGGCTTGGACGCGGGGGAGCAGCCGGGAGAGCGCGTCGACCTCGGGCCGCGGGAGGTCGACCAAGAGCGTGGCTAGGCGTTCACGCAGGAGCTTCTCGGCCGACTGAAACGCGCGGGCGCCGGTCGCCGTGAGGGTGAGGGCGTGGCGGCGGCGGTCGTCGGCGATCGTTGTCCGCTCGAGCAGTCCGGCGTCTGCGAGGCCGGCGAGCAGTTGCGAGACCGCGGGGCCCGAGACGCCGGTGCGCCTGGCGAGCTCGGAACCGGAGACCCCCTCGTGAGCGATCGCGCGTAGCGAGAGGTACTGGGGGACGGTCAGCGGTGGGTCGTGTCCGGCGAGCAGGCGCTCGATCCAGCGTGTCGCCAGCGGCGCGACCGCGACGAGCGCCTCGGCGGCATCGACGGCTTTGTGGTGGACAGGAGGCATTAGTTAAGCTAGCTTAACTAATAACGATGCTTATCGCTACTCGCGTCATTCTCGCAACGGTCGCGGTCGGAGCGCTGGCGCTAAGACCGCAAAGCACGCACGCCGTGTTGGTCGCACTCGCCGCGGTGGTTGACGCGCTGCTCGGGGCGCCCGCCGCGTCGGCTTTGGCGGTGATCGTGCCGCTGCTGGCGTTCCTCGCCGCGGCGCTCACATTGGCCTCGCTGGTCGAGCGCTCGGGTCTCGCCGAGCGCGCCGCCTGCGCGCTCGCCGCCGCCGCCCATGGCAGATCCCTCGCCCTCTACGTGGTGGTGTGCGGAGTCTGCGCTCTGGCCACAGCGGCGGTGTCGCTCGATGGAGCGGTCGTGCTGATGATCCCGCTGGTGGTCATCCTCGCTCGTCGCTTCGGCGCTCCGTTCACGCCGTTGTTCCTCGGCGTGGTCGTGGTCGCCAACGCCGCTTCGATCGCGGTCCCCGAGGGCAACCCGACCAACCTCGTGATCATCAACCGCCTCGGCCTGTCCGCCACGACGTTCCTCGGGCACATGCTCGCCCCCGGGATCGCCGCAGTGACCTGCGCGGCTGGCGTTGCCCTCAGCGAGCGACGGGCGCTCGCGGCACGACTACGCACAACGACGCGCCAGCGAACGCCTCTCACCCCCGCAGAACGACACGCCGCGATCTCCCTGACGCTCGCCGCCCTCACCGCCTGGAGCGCGCCGATCGTCGGGATCGCGCCGTGGTGGCCATTCACCGCGGCCGTGGCCCTCGCACTCGCCGCCCGCCGCGAGCGCCCGCCGCTGATCATTCCCTGCGCATCGCGGTCCAGCTCGGCGGACTGCTGATCGTCACCCAAGCCCTTGGCCTCACCGCCCGCGCCTCCGCGGTCGCGGGACTGCCCGGCTGCTCGCCATCGCAGCGTCGATTCGGAGCCGCGTCCGCGGTCGCCAACAACCTCCCGGTCAGCGTGTGCGTCACCGGCCTGCTCACGGCCGGCGCCCCCGCCTACGCAGCGTCAGTCGGGCTCGCGGTCGGCTCGCTCGCCACACCCCAGGGATCGGTCGCCACCCTGATCGCAAGCCAACTCGCGGGTTCGACCGCACCCCCGCTCAAAGTCCGCCGCTTCGCCCCACTCGCCGCCATCGGCGTGCTCGCCGCGACTCTCGTGCTCTGGGCAAACCCATGATCTCCCAAGAGGGGCGAGACGATCCGAGTGCGACTGTACGGTCACGTTTGTGGACCACAAACGTGATCCCCTCGACCGATGGCCATCGCTGAGCGATCGCCGACCAGCAGCTCGCCAACAGGCTCGTCTTCGAGCCCTCGTCGGCGGCCGCCCGAGGTGCTCACTGGGGCCGAGGCGATCGCGCTGATTTGGGCTTGTAGTTCCCGGGCGCCGACCGGGATCCGCAACCGGGGCGCCTGATCGCGGTGTCGTGGCACTCGGGGCGCGGATCTCAGAGGCGCTGGCGCTGGAGTCGCGCGCGGGCGACGGATCCGCGATACGGCGCGCTCTGGTGGCCGCCGACGTGAACACCGAGCCTCCCGCGTCTCGCGGGGTGCACGGCGGGGACGAGGTCGATGACGCGCGGCGACCCGATCGGCACCCCGTCGAGCTCGACCTCGAGCGCGAGCTGCGCTGAGCAGCCGACGCCGTACGCCAAGCGAGCGTTCGCGGCGGGGCCGGAGGCGTTCTTTTTGCGCGGCGTCGCCCCACGCGCGCCGTGAGACGCCACACCCAAAGCAGGACGTTGAACACCGATCGCTAGGAGGCGAAGCCCCGGGTCCGGTAACAGCGAGAACGCGGCGCCGACCGGGCGGGGCTCCGCGAAGCGCACCGGTGAATCGATCCGCGAAAATGAGATCCATACCTCGGCGATCCCGCACCAGCTTGGTGGGGCGCGATGGCGTCGTCCAGCGTCTTGTCGTGGGCACCGCAGGCCATTCATCCAGCTGCTGCACGGGTGTGTCGCGCTGAACCGGGAACCGTTGACCCCCGTGCCATCACCGCGGACACCCCCTTGGCCCCATGCTTGACGTCACCGGATATCAGGGTGCCGCTGTCCTGGGGAATGGGCCCTAGCGAGGACTGGCCGTCGCCGGCGGCTTGTTTACGTGAGCGGTTGACTCTGTCTCGTCTGCGGGTCCCAGGATCCGAACGGGTCCAACCTCATAGGCCACGCCGGGACCAAACCTGCCGCCGATGACGCAGCGCTCACGCGCGCTGTGCGCCGCTTCCTCGTACTCGTCAACGCGGTGCGCGTCGCCGCCCACGATTGCGGGGCTGAAGGCGACCCGCGCCACTCGCGTGCGATTTGGAAAGCCGGTGACCGTACCCGTGACTGCGACGCTCAGACTCATCACCGGAAGCCCGGCGAGTTCGAGCACACGGAAGAGGCGTTCCGCGTACCACGAGGATACGGCGCCGATGTAGAGCTTGGTCCCACCGCTCATCGACTCGGGCGCCGACAGCTTCAGCACAAGGTTGTTTGTGTCGATCTGGCCGCCGCGTTGACGTGCCGTTCCGGACCAACTCACGTGAACATCAAAGTCGAGATCGTCCATTGAGACCTCCAGTGTGTTTCAAGCGGGTGCGTGGTGGGCGCGACCCGAGCCAGTTTCGTCTCCTCTCCTTAGCGCCGATCGTTCGGCTCGTTCTTACGCCGCGGCGCAGCGGCCCTGTGCGCGGCAGGACTGTCGCGCCGCGGCCGATGATCGGACCACCCGTCCGTCCTGACTCATCGCCAGGCTCCGCGCCGGCGTGAAGTTCAGCGTTAACGCTCAGCCCGAACGTCACCGACGACGGCCGCGCCGGGCGGGCGGTTCGCCGGCCGGACCGCGGCCGCCTGACCCCCAGTCGCGCGCGCCGCCAGTGCGACGCGTGGCGAGCGCCGATCACGGTCGCGCATCGCGCGGCGCACCGCGGCAAGGCGCCGCCGGCGCACCACTGGCTCGGCGCTCGATGCCCCAGGAGAACGGGGCGAAGCCACACGCAAGGCAACCGACGCAGCAGATGAAACTGAGGGACTCATATGCCACCAGCGTCGGTACATCCCGCGAGCTTACGTCTGCGCCCCTGGAGCACCATGAGTTCCGTTGCTGTCGCCGGTGCCGATGCACCCTGCCGTACGGCTGGTCGAGGCAGGTCACCGTGAGGCGTTCGCCTGCCGGCCGCGCCACCGGTTGCCGGCGGCGCTGGCTCTGACGCAAGCTGCTTGCATGGCTCGACGAAGAGGAACGTGTCCGACCTATCGGTTGACCTTCTCAGCGTTGCGACCGGGGAGAGCCCAAATTACCTCGACGCGTAGGCCGACTGTTTAAACACCCGGGTCTGCGGGTTCCGCCGCCGTCTTCCCATCGACTCGTGTCGGGAGATGCGGCGGTTCCGGAAGCGCCGGAACCAGTAGCCGGTGGCTCTCGATGATCGCGGCCGCGACGTCGGCGACCTTGCGCCCGTTGTGCTGCGAGTGGTTACGCAGCATCTCGAACGCTGCGTCGCCGTCAATCGCGTGACGCGCCATCAGGATGCCTTTTGCCTGCTCGATGACAGCACGGCGTCCGAAGGCTCCTTGTAGGCTGGTGATACTCGGTGAAGCGCTGCAGCGTGATGTCGATCGCACTTTGCAGCTCCTCGGGTGTGGTGTCGACGATGTAGGCAAACACGCCCCGTTTGGCCGCCTCGCGGACGTAGGCGGGATCCCTGGCCGCGAGCAGCGCGATTACCGGGCACGAGGCTTCGCCGACGATCTCGCCAATCAGGTCGAGCGCGTGCTCGGAGGAGAGGCCGAGCCCAACGAGGGCGACGTCGGGATGCTCTCTCGCCGTCACCGCGGCGACCTCCTTGACGTCGACCTCCCGCGCGATCACCTCATGACCGAGTCCGCCTACCACCTGGGCTAGAAGCTCAAGCCGGTCGCGCCGCTCATTCGCGATCATGACGCGAAGATGCTCGATCCCGTTCTTAGCCATCGCCCGATCGTGAGGGTGAGGGACCAGATTCATCGCAAATTCTACCGGCCGACGACACGGCGGATGGTCGCCAACGACGCGACGGACCGGTCGCATCGTTGCTGGCATCATCTCCTCCCCGTCTGGTCAGCGGCCCGTGGATTGCGCCGCGCGGGTGAGGTTGCTGGGCGCTGGCGGCCCGCCCCGGCCGGCGTGCTGCCACTACTCCGCGCGCCAAAATTGGCCCGCCCCGCGCTGTGACGGGGTCCCAGGTACCAACCGGCCCTCCGCCGGCGGACCTGGAGCCCAAACGAAGCTAACAGCACCGGGCAGCCGTGCGAATTCGCGAGGTCGACCGGTCGTGGCTGCCCGCGCGTGAGCGGTCGGGAGTGGGGCTCGATTCGGTCTTGTTGCTTGCGGGTGCTGTCGCGGGCGCGCGGAAGCTGGATCGTCGCGACCGGGGCGAGGCGACTTGGTGTCTGAGCACGCGGCTCTCAGCGAGGCGGAGATCGCGGGCGTTGCCTGTCTGCGCGAGGCTGCGGAGCTGTTGATGTTTGATCGCTGGCACCGCTGCCGTCGATGCTTTCGACGTTGGGGGGCCGAGTCATCGCGCTGCTCTTGGTTCACGCGTGCTGGCTGAACCGGGGGGCGGCCCGATACCCGCCCGACAGCGCCCCGCGAGCGGGCGATGAATGCCCGTTGTGTTCCACCAATAGCGGTGGTATGATTTTTTCCAATAGGACTGTGTAAAAGAACGGAGGCCGCAGATAACCGCAGTCGCCCCACCTACGGCGGCAGGGCGACTCAGACGCAGCTTCCACGCGCCCGAGGTACGCAGGCCTCCGACGCTTGATGCGTGCCCCTGGCGGGTGCCCGCCGCGAACCTCGATTTGACAGGACGCGGGGGGCCGTGTGGTTCGAGGTTCTGTTCACCAGCGCGATGAGCGACTCCGATCTGGCCGTGTTGGCGCGTGTGCTGGATCTCTCGAGGCCCATGTATCCGAAGATGCGTCGGGACCCCAACGGTCCGGGGGTCCTACGGCTTGACCACTTCTCGGGCTCGTTCCTCGAGCGCGGCGGAGAGGACCGACGGTGGGTGGTCGAAGCCCGCAGCTGGCGAAAGCCGGTAGCCCGGAGCGTCCATGAGTGGCACCTGCTGGCGGCCCAGGCAGCCCGCCAGCTCGACCCCGGCGTGACGCTCCCTGAGCGGCTACCGGACTCGCAGCGAGCGACGCCCGACCGTCCGCTCGGCCAGGCCGCGACTAAGCGGCTCGGGAGCGTCCGCCGCCGCCTCGCCGGACTACCGTGACGCGCCCACACCAGCCAAGACCCGCACGCTCGACCCCACATCGCGGGAGGAGAAGCGTGCCTAGCGTCGTTTCGATCCTTGAGTGTGATCCCGACTTAGCGGAGGACTTGAGCGCCGACGACCTGGCGATTGCGCGCCCGGAGCTCGTGGCCGACGTGAGATGCTACGCACCCGGGAAATGGATCGTCGGCGCAGAGGATTTCGACCATGTCGCAAACCTCGGGTTGCTGGTCGTCAAGGGTCTGCTCGTGCGACGGGTCACAATCGGCGACCACACCTCCGCCGAGCTCCTCGGTCCGGGTGACGTGCTGCAGCCGTGGCTGCGGATCGGCCCTGACCAGTCGGTCGCCGTGGAGGTCGGGTGGGAAGTGGTCCAGCCGGTGCAGGCAGCCGTGCTCCATCGCGGGTTCTGCGCCCTGGTAAGCCGGTGGCCAGAGATCACGGCGGCCATCTCGCGGCGAATCATGCAGCGCGCCGACTGGTCGGCGTTCCACCTCGCGGTCTGCAACTTGCGTCGCCTCGATGATCGACTCTTGCTAGTGCTTTGGCACTTCGCTGACCGGTGGGGGACCGTAACCCCGGAGGGGGTGTTGCTCGACATCCCGTTGACGCACGAGCTGCTCGCCGCTGTGGTGGGTGCCCGCCGTCCATCGGTGAGCATGGCGCTGGGCCGACTCACCGATCAAAGACGAGTTCGTCGTCGGTCACGATCGACGTGGCTCCTGCTCGGGCGACCGCCCGCGGAGCTGCGAGAGAAAATGCACGAGCGCCAAAGCGGCTCCCGAAGCCCAGGGAAGGAAGACGACGCTGATGCTTGAGGGCTCAACGCACCCGACAGCCGCTGTTTCATCAGCACGCTGGCTGTCGCGACCGTCCGATGATCTGGTTCGCAATGACCTCCCGGAAATTGTCATTGGGCAAACAGTCCAGCGTTGTTGACGGAAACCCTGGGCTGGACCGCGTTAAACTCATCTGCCCGCGCCTCAACAGCCGGCGCCCGAAGGACACGCGGGTCGAAGAAGAGCGACTTGCGAATTATCCGCCCTCAGCAGTGTGGGTTGGAGCACTGGTCGCCCAGGATTTCAGGTCGGCGACGAAGCTCAATCGACGCTGAAGGAGGACCGGATGAAGACCGATGTCGATGTTCTCGGGGACGGGAAGGCAGATGTCGGTGCGTCGGTACTGTCGTCGCGGGCGAGGCAGCACCGCTCGTGGCCCAGACTGGCCTTGCGACATACACCGTCCCCAGCGCTGGGACGGGTAACGCCGACGCGCCGGCTGGACGGAGAATCGCAGGCCTGGTGCGACCGCCTGCGTGGCCCCGAGCCCGGGCGCGACCGCGCCACCACTGAGCTCCACGAGCGCCTACGGCGTGAGGCGTGGTTCCAGATCCAGCTGCGAACCAGAGGGATGTCAGGGTTCCCCCGCAGCGATCTGGATGATCTCGCCGTGGAGGCTGCGGGCGACGCGCTGCTCGGAATCCTGCGTAAGCTCGACGATTACCGGGGCGACAGTCAGTTCTGGACCTGGGCGCGAAGATTCGCTCAGCTCGAGGCGCGCGTCAGCATCCGCCGTCGCCTCGGACGCGATCACCTCGCGAACGATCCCGAGCGCGCGTTCGCGCTCCCCGACCCGGGACGCTCACCGCAGGAGCGCGTCGAAGTTCAGGAGCTGCTGCGAAAGATCAGCGAATCGATCATCGGCGACCTGACGGCGCACCAGCGAGCCGTTCTGATCGCGAGTGCGATCGACGGCGTCTCGACCGCGACGCTCGCCACCGAGTTAGACACCACTCCCGGCGCGATCTACAAGACGCTACACGACGCCCGCAAGAAGCTGACCGCCAGCGTCGCGCTGCTCTGAGCGACTGCCGGCGGCGCCACGCGCGGGGCGCCGAGTCAGAGTCACGACCGACGCGGTAAGAACGGGGCCGCAGGGCACGCCAGAGAGAGATGGGTGCCCGTCCGAGACGCTGGGACCGTGCCGGCGGCCTGCACCCGCAACAGCAGGACGAGATCTCGTCTCTCGCCACAGAACCCACACCGGATCAGCGTCAATCATCTGCGAGTTACATCGGTCGTGCGCGCGAAAAGAGAGGCGAAACGCGTAGCGAACACCCCACCCCGGGGAGGAAGGTTCGAGCGCTTGATGCGGTAGTCCGAAGCCGTGGCATCGCAGGTCGTCGGGCTGCACCTGCGGGGCTATCACGGCGGGTGCTTTTGGACATACCGGACCTCCCGAGATGGATCTCGCCAGCGCCGAAGGCACCCTGACATCACGCCCTCACCGTGTGACTCTCCTCCAGCGCCGCGTCGGCCACTGTTCTTACCGACCGCGGGCACTCGAGCCCAGATGCGAACCCGTCGATAGCGCGTGCCGACCGTAAGATCACCAAGGCAGGCGACGCTGGGGAGATACGGCTCAGGCAGCTCACCCGTTGTGCTCGAAAGTTCGGCCGGCCGCCGTCGACCGAAACCGAGCAAATCAGAAAGGAGCGCCGCCTCATGCGTTGCTACTCCTGCATTGAACAGGGCATCCGCCAGCCTACGGTTGCGCTCTTACCCGGCGGCAGCGCTGGGTTGTGTGTGAGGCACCCGCGCGAGACGACATCGCAATTCGCGTCCGATCCCATGCTCGCATCGTGTCATCACGACACGTGGCTCGTGGCTCAGAGTCGATCGAGTGTTCCCGAGCACCGCCACGCCAGGGACCTGAGCGTGGGAGGCCGCGAGATCGAAACCCGAGGGTCGCGAACCGATCCACGATGGACGATTCAGCGGCTGCTATACATCGCCGACGCCGCCGTCGCTGAGGTGGATGAGCTGCCGGCCGGGGTGCGCGCCGTGATCGACGCGGCGGCGGAGATCTACGTCGTGACTCCGAGCCTGCCCGGGCGGCTAGCATGGCTGGCCGACGATGTCGATCGATTTCGGCATGTAGCCGACGAACGCCTCGACACCGTGCTCGGGCATTTGCGCTTGATCAATGACCATGTCAGCGGAGCTGCCCTGCGTGGCAGTGTGATCACCGTCATTACAGACGGGGTCGAGCAGTTCAGGCCCGATCACATCTTGCTCGGGTTGCGCAGCTCAGCGCAGGCCAATTGGCAGGAGCACGGGCTGGTCGAGCATGTCGAGCAGCACTTCGGCGTGCCGCTGACGACCTTTGCGATTGATCCCGAAGAACACGTTTCCACCGCGTCGGGTCCGCGAACCACGGTCTCCCGGTGAACGGTGAGGTTCGGTCGTCGCGCTGTCGACGGCTCGGGCGCGAGGCCGGAAACCGGTAGTGGAATCACCGCTCGACCCCGTTTCTGAACTGGTTCGACCGCGCTTGAGGACGGTCGCATGCGCATCAGCAACTATCATGCCCGGCGCCGGCGTTGCCCGCAATGCCGCGCTGGCGACCACGCCCGTCGGTCGGCTGCTCCACACAGATCCCAGTCGCGACCTCGACGGAAGCGTCTGGCACTTCCTGCCCGGGGAGACAACCGTCCCGCGGCGGTCCGGCATCGTCCGGCACGCGCATCGGACAGGGGTCCTCACGGGCTCGGACGCCCCGGTCTCGGGTCATCTGCACACCACATCTCGTTCGTGTGGTGCCCAGCCGGCGCCCGTCTCCGCCCTCGACGCGTCGCTGGCCCCCGTTCCCGGAGGCGCATGCGGCCCGGTTTGAGGAACGATCGCGCGCCCGCACGTGGAGGCTGCCGTCGACACACGGGGTGGTCAACCGGGGCGGACTCGAGGAGCTGCCCGGTGGCTCGCGTCGCCACTGCTTGCACCTCGACGTCGAACGTCTCGTTTTAGGCGACCAGCGGGTTGTTGCGGTCGGCGAGCGAGCAGCCGTCGAGACCGATTAGACGCGCGCTGATTCCGACAGGCAAGCCGAGCACGCGCGGAGCGATGTGCGGGCGAGTCGTGGCCAGCAAGGATCGGTCACGAGCTCATCTCCAGCGCACGTAAGACGACGGTGCCAGAGCAACGCTAGAGAGCCATGTCAACCAAAACGATGGCGGCATCAAGTCGCGCCCCAGCAACGGCTGGCGCGAGCGCGGTCCACGACCAACCCTCGGGGAGACCTCATGGCGACAGGCGCTGACAGCCCATCGCTTCTCTGCTACGACGGATCCGAGCCTGCCAAGCACGCGATCGAGCGTGCCGCCGGCTTGCTCCGAGGACGAGGTGCGGTAGTCCTGAGCGTGTGGCAGCCGACCGCTGGCCTCGGCAGCTTCGCCTGGTCGGGCGCGACCGAGGACATGCTCAGCTACGTGGAGCTCGATCGGTTGGCCGCCGAGCTTGGCGGCCGCATCGTCGACGAGGGCGTCCGCGTCGCTCGAGCTGCCGGCATGCAGGCCGAACCGCTCGCCGTCAAGGCCACCGGACCCGTCTGGAAGACGATCCTCGAGATCGCCGACCGCCACGACGCGTCGACCATCGTGATCGGTTCGCGAGGGCTCACCGGCCTCCGTTCGATGCTGATGGGGAGCGTTTCTACGGCCGTCGTCCATCACGCCGACCGGCCAACGCTTGTCATCCATCGCCCCGGCGAAGACGATGTGTCGCGGGGCGCGGCATGATCGCGCACCCTGCCTTTTCGGTCGAGCCGTGGTCGCTGTGCGAGACCGGCCTTGACCTCGACGTGCTCGACCAGGCGGGGTCGCTGTTCGCGCTGGCCAACGGGCACATCGGGCTGCGCGGAAACCTCGACGAGGGCGAGCCGCCGGGCCTGCCGGGCACCTACCTAAACGGCTTCTACGAGCACCGCCCGCTGCCCTACGCCGAGGCCGGCTACGGCGACCCGGAGGCGGGGCAGACGTTGGTCAACGTAACCAACGGGAAGATCATCCGCCTGCTCGTCGACGACGAGCCATTCGACATCCGCTTCGGCGAGCTGCTCAGCCATGAGCGCACGCTGGACCTCCGCGCCGGGGTGCTGCGACGCCACGCGGAGTGGCTGTCGCCAGCGGGCCAAGCAGTGCGGGTCACTTCCGTGCGGTTGGTCTCATTCGTCCAGCGGGCCGTCGCCGCCGTGCTCTATGAGGTCGAGCCGCTAGAGGCAGGTGCGAGGCTGGTCGTGCAGTCCGAGCTCGTCGCCAACGAACCGATGCCGGCAGCGGGGCTCGATCCGCGCGCTGCCGCTGACCTGGGCGCGACGTTGCGCTCGGAGCAGTTCTCAGACCATGACGCGCGCGCCGTGCTGGTGCACGTCACGCAACGGAGCGCGCTGCGGCTGGCCGCCGCGATGGATCACCTCGTCGCTGGTCCGCCCGGGACCGAGACGACGACCGAGAGCAGCGAGGACCTCGCGCGAGTGACGATCACGGCCGACTTGGCGCCAGGGCAACGGCTGCGAGTGATGAAGCTGATGGCCTACGGGTGGTCGAGCCAGCGCTCGACGGCTGCACTGCGCGACCAAGTCGCCGCCGCGCTGGCCCGCGCGCGCCACACCGGCTGGGAGGGCCTGCTCGACGCCCAGCGCGAATACCTCGACGACTTCTGGCAGCGCGCCGACATTGAGATCGAAGGTGACGCCGAGCTCCAGCAGGCGGCGCGCTTCGCGCTGTTTCACACGCTCCAGGCGGGCGCCAGGGGCGAGCGGCGCGCGATCGCGGCCAAGGGTCTGACCGGCCCGGGCTACGACGGACACGCCTTCTGGGACACCGAGACGTTCGTTCTGCCAGTCCTTACCTACACGGCCCCGCACGCCGCCCGCGATGCGCTGCGCTGGCGCCACGCAACCCTTGGCTTGGCGCGCGAGCGGGCCCGGGTGCTGGGACTCGATGGGGCGGCGTTCCCCTGGCGGACGATCGACGGGCAGGAGTGTTCGGGATACTGGCCGGCGGGAACCGCCGCGTTCCACATCGGCGCCGACATCGCCGATGCCGTCGGGCGCTACCAGGCGGCGTCCGATGACCAGGCGTTCGAGCGCGCCATTGGGCTCGACCTGCTCGTCGAGACCGCCCGGCTGTGGTGCTCGCTGGGCCATCACGACGCCCGCGGGAACTTTCGTATTGACGGTGTGACCGGCCCCGACGAGTACAGCGCGGTCGCTGACAACAACGTCTACACCAACCTCATGGCACAGCGAAACCTGCGCCTGGCAGCCGACGTCGTCGAACGGCACCCCGACCGGGCCGCCGAGCTCGGCGTCGAGCGGGAGGAGACGGCTGCCTGGCGCGACGCTGCCGAAGCGATGCTGATCCCGTTCGACGATCGGCTCGGCGTACACCCCCAGGCCGAGGGCTTCACCGAGCACCAACCGTGGGACTTCGAGCACACCGCGCCTGAGCAGTATCCGCTGCTGTCGCACTTTCCCTATTTCGACCTGTACCGCAAGCAGGTGCTCAAGCAGGCTGACCTGGTGCTGGCGATGCACTTGCGCGGAGACGCGTTCAACGCGCGGGAGAAGGCTCGGAACTTCGCCTACTACGAGGCGCTGACCGTGCGTGACTCCTCGCTGTCGGCCTGCACGCAGGCGGTGATCGCCGCAGAGGTTGGACACCTCGGGCTGGCCTATGACTACTTCGCCGAGGCCGCCCTCATCGATCTCGACAACCTCGAACGCAATACCCGCGACGGCCTGCACATCGCCTCGCTGGCCGGCACGTGGATCGTCGCCGTCGCCGGATTCGGCGGCATGCGCGACCACGACGGAAACCTCAGCTTCGCGCCGCGGCTGCCCGAGCAATTGACCCGTCTCGCGTTCGGCCTGTGCTTTCGCGAGAGACGGCTGCGGGTCGAGGTCACTCATGAGGAGGCAAGCTACAGGCTCCTTGAGGGGCCGCCGCTCATGGTCACGCATCACGGCCGCGCGATCATGGTGACCACAGACGGACCGATGTCCCGTCCCATCCCCGAGGTCGCCGCGAGCGAAACCTCCACCCAACCCCACGGTCGTAGCCCGGCGTCCCGCCACATCGCGCCATCCTGGCCTCCGGTCGCTCGCGACTTGCTCAGTGGCACAAGTCGCTAGACACCGCGTAAGCGAGCCAGGACGCCCCCCGCCGATGAGATAACCGACGTTGGTCCGGAGTCCACGGTCGCTGGTTTGGGCGAGGAGGAGCTCGCCGTCTTGCGCGAGGTAGGTGAGCACTGGGAGCAGGCACTGGTCGGGCGACGAGCGTGGTTTCGGGGGCTGCCGGTCGATCCGGCGCTGCATCGCTTTCCACGGTCAGTGGAGGTGGGGCGTCGAAGCCGGTTCGCGGCGGTCGACTTCGTGGAGACCGACGACCCGGCAGAGCTCGTGGCGACTCCGCACGCCAGCGCGGGAGCCTGGCCGTCCGGGCGCGCCGCTTCGACGTGGCGTCGAATGGTGCTGGGTTCGCCGCTGAGCAGCAGCGCGGTCGCTCACGAGCGGATGCGCAAGCTGGTTGCGCTTCCGGTCCTGGCCTCGGACGCACTCTCGTCGGTCGCCTACGGGCCCGAAGCGATGCTCGCCGTGCTCGCGCTCGCCGGCAGCAGTGCGCTCGGGCTCTCGCTCGGCATCTCGGTGGCCATCGTGGTGCTGATGCTCGCGGTCGGCCTCTCCTACCGCCAGCTCATCAGGGCCTACCCCCATGGCGGAGGGTCCTACATCGTCGCCGACAAGAACCTCGGCGAACTTCCGGCGTTGATCGCGGCCGCCGGCCTGCTGATCGACTACGTCCTGACGGTGGCTGTGTCGATCTCCTCCGGCGTCGCGGCGATCACCTCGGCCATCCCCGCCCTCAGCAACGCCAGCGTCGCCCTGGGACTCGCGGCGATCGCGATCCTTCTGGCCGGCAACCTGCGCGGCGTCCGCGAGGCCGGCGCGCTGTTCTCCGCACCGACCTACGCGTTTGTGCTGGGCATCGCGATGTTGATCGTCGTGGGCCTGGTCGATGCCTCGGCGCGCGGGTTTACGCCGGGCCGCGCAGTCGACGTCAACCCGATCGAGGGACTCACGGTGCTGTTGGTGCTCCGCGCCTTCGCCTCGGGCGCGACGGCGATGACTGGCATCGAGGCGATCTCCAACGCCGTGCCCGCCTTTCAGCCGCCCTCCGCACGCAACGCGAGGACGGTCCTCACCGTGATGGTTGGTCTGCTGATCGCAATGTTCGCTGGGCTAGTGGTGCTGATGCACGTCGATGGCGTCGTCCCCCACGGCGGGCAGACGGCGGTGTCGCAGCTGGCTCATCACAGCTTCGGATCCGGGCCGCTGTACGGCTACGTGCAGGTCACTACCGCGCTCGTGCTGCTGCTCGCAGCGAATACGGCGTTTAACGGCTTCCCGCGGCTGCTGTCGTTCATGGCCCGAAACGGGCACGCCCCCCGGGCGTGCCTCCGACTCGGGGACCGCCTAGCGTTCAGCAACGGCACGCTCGCGCTCGCGCTCGCCGCAGCGGTTCTGCTCGTCGTGTTCGGAGGCCGCACCAGGGCGTTGATCCCCCTGTACGCCGTCGGAGTGTTCGTCGCCTTCACCCTCTCGCAGGCCGGGATGGTGGTCCACTGGTCTCGCCAGCGCGAGCGACATTGGCGCAAAAGCATGCTGATCAACGCTGTGGGCGCGGCGCTGTCAGCGATTGTCTTCGTGATCGCCGCGGTGACCAAGTTCAGCCAGGGGGCGTGGGTCGCGATTGCGTTGATGGGGCTGCTCGTGCTCCTTGCCTGGCGTATCCGCTGCCACTACGACAGCGTCCGCGACGCGCTCTCCCTATACCCGCTCGATCCGTCCACGCCGCCCGATCCAAGCCTGCTCGCGCCGTCCCGCGCGAGCGGCGGCGAGCGCTCGCACGCGCTCCGGCTGGCCGAGGAGGACGAGAGCCCGGATCAGCTGCGGCACCTGGCTGTCGTGCCGATCGTCCGCCTCGATCTGTGCGGCCTGCGTGCGCTGGCCTACGCCGCCTCCCTGGGCCAGCCCGTGCTGGCGGTGCACATCAGCCCGGGCGAGGGCGAGGCAGCGCGCTTCAAGCGCTACTGGGTCGAGTGGGGCGATCACGTGCCGCTCGAGATCGTCGACTCGCCCTACCGGGCGCTCGTCGCGCCGCTGGTGTGTTACATCGACGCGTTGCGTACTCAACGATCCTGGCTTACGCTCACCGTCGTCCTGCCCGAGCTGATCGTCAAGCACCGCTGGCACCAGCCCCTCCACAACGGCACGGCTCGAAGGCTCCGACGCGCTCTGCGGCGTCAGCCCGGAGTCGTCATCACCACCATTCCGCTCCACCTTTCCGCTTGAGCGTCCGAGTCAGACGCGCCTCCACGTGGCTGGCGTGAGTCCAATCAGCCCACCGCCCCGTGGGAGGCTTGCGTAACACACGGCGCTGGTGAACAGACGACCTGTTCTTAGGAGGCGACGAATTGATGAGCAATCTCGCCAGCTCGGTAACCCCAACGGCTTGCGGGCGCACATGATGATCGGCTCACCCGACCAAGAAGTCTTGGGGGAGCTCGGCCGCGGGAAGCCGCCCATCCGCCGAATCCGAGAGCTCTACTGCTTCCTTCCCGGCACGAGCACCGTCACCGCCGACACTTCCAGTGCCAGTGGATGACGTAGCGCTGTTCTTCATCTGCTCGGCGCGCTGCTGTTCGTCGCCGGGATCGTTCTCGCCGGCGTGTGCTTCGAGGTCGGACGCCGGCGTGAGCGCCCGGCAGAGATCGCGTTGCTGCTGGGCCTGACGCGGATCGGCGTGATCCTCGTCGGCGTCGGGGCCGTGCTGCTCCTGGGCTTTGGCCTGTGGCTGGTCCACCTGGGGCACTTCGGCTACGACGCCGGCTGGGTCGACGCTGCGATCGTGCTGTATTTCGCTGCCCTCGCGCTCGGCGCCGTCGGCGACCAACGGCCAAAGCAGGCCCGTCGGCTGGCGGCCAGTCTCGCTGAGCGGGACGCTCCGGTCAGCGACGAGCTGCGTGCCCTGCTCGACGACCGCGTCTCACGCGCCGAGAACTACGCCTCGCTGCTGGTGGTACTCGCGATCCTCGTGCTGATGGTCTTCAAGCCGTGATACTCGTGCAACGGCACGCTGGTGGGATCTGATCCTCGCGGCCTGCTTGATCAACGAGACGGCCCGCCTGCGCTATCCGGACGGCTCGGAGCAGCCGCTGCCGTAACTGTGCATCGCTCCCGCGCCCTGGGCAGCACCCTTCCGGCGGCCGCCGGCTGAGATCGACCCAGCACCCGCGGGTCCGATTGCACTGCGGCTGGGTTGCGCAGCGCGGGTCGCGGTGGCCGAGGCGACCCTGCCGTTCCCCGCATGATGCGGGGAACGCTGGGCACGCGCACGCAGTCCAAGCACGCATAATCGTCGGCAGACCGCCGTGTCCGAGCGTCCGAGCAGCTCGGCGAGGCGGGCGGGATTGAGCGCGTGGTGTAGGCGCAGCAGCTCGTCCTCCTCGCCGGTCCACCGCCGAACGTGGCGGGGCGCCGGCGCCGGCTCGGGCGGGTTGATCCCAAGGCGCGACGCGTGCCGGCGGATCGCCTCAGGTGTCCGCCCGAGCCCCTGGGCGATGTCCTCCAGCGTGCTTCCGCGGTCAGTCAGCTGCACCAGGTGCTGGTCGTCGTGAATGCTCCAGCGCCGCGCGTAGGTGATCAGATCGAGCTTCCGGGCGCGCGCCGCCAAACTCATCGCGCTGCGGTGGGGAAGCTGGCGGGCGATCTCGCTGTAGGGCAACGCGCTGGTGTAACCGTCGCGGATCACCGCGTCCTCCCACTCTGCCCAGCGGCGGCGAGCCGAAGGGCGATACAGGCCGAGCTGCTGCGCGTGCAGGCGTAGCGCATCGGGCGAGCGGCCGAGGCGGTACGCCAGCGCGGTGAGGTCGCCGTCCTGTCTCACGCAGAGGCGGATCGCCTCATCCTCATGGGATAGGTACGGGCGTACGGCCGGCGCACGACCCAGGAGGATCCTGCGCCGCGCACGAACCTGCTCACGTGAGCGACCGAGCCGCTTGGCGAGGACGGCCGCTGAGAGACCGGCGGCCGTCCCGACTCTGAGGAACGCATCGTCAGCGCGCGACCAGGGTCTGCCGCGGCGCGGGGGGATCTGCAGGCTCCTTCGGCGAGCGACGACAGCGTCGGGCGTGCGTCCGAGCCGGCGGGAGATGTGCTCGACGGACAGCTGGTCAGCGTAGAGCCGGCGAAGCAGCTGGTCCTCGGCCTTGCGCCACCGCCGCGCCAGCGCTCACCTCGAGCGGGACGGTAGGGAGATCAGCCGAATCGACAACGGCACCTCAGGCGGCCTGGTCGCGGTAATAGGCGGCGTTCAGCTCGGTGAATCGCCGCCAGTCTTCGGGCACCTGATCCTCGGAGAAGATCGCATCGACGGGGCAGGCCTCGACACAGGCGTCGCAGTCGATGCACTCCTCCGGGTCGATGTAGAGCATCTCGGCCTGGTCATAGCCCGGCTCGTCGGGAGTGGGGTGGATGCAGTCGACTGGACAGACCTCGACGCACGAGTTGTCCTTGACTCCGATGCATGGTTCGGCGATTACGTATGTCACAGCGCGAGCATCCTCTGAGGAGTTTTACGACCCAGGCTAGAAAAATATCATGTCGACTTTGCCGTGGGCGGCTATGAGAACCTTCCGCCCGTGGCTTCTGGTGGGTCCGATAGTCCGGGTGACGTTCTGGCTCAGCCGACGCGGGCGCGGCTGTTCGCACACCTGGCGGGCCTCGGCCGTCCGGCGGGGACCAATGAGCTCGCAGCGGAGCTGAGGCTTCACCCGAGCGGCGTCCGCGTTCACCTGGAGCGTCTCCACGCTGCCGGTTTGATCGCTCGCGAGCGCGCGCCTCAGACGCTTGGGCGCCCTCGCGACAGCTGGTCGATCGCGCCCGATGCGCTACCGGGTGGCGAGCCACCTGGTTCCTACCGGCAGCTGGCGCGGTGGTTGGCCCTCAGCATCCCTGCGCGCCCGGGACGGTTGCGGGAGGTGGAGCGTGCCGGACGGGAGCTCGGACGCGAGCTTCCGCTCGCGCGAGGCCGAGCCGCGGCCGAGGAGACGATGGGCCGAGCACTCACCGCGCTTGGATTCGCTCCCCAGCGCGAGCCGGCGCATGGACGCGTCGCTTTTCGGCTCGGCAACTGTCCCTATCGTGAGGCAGTCCGCGAGAACCAGCCCGTCGTCTGCGCGCTGCACCGGGGACTGACTCGCGGGTTGCTGGACCAGCTCGCCCCGGCGGCGCGGCTGGCGAGCTTCGTGCCCAAGGATCCGGACCGTGCCGGGTGCGTGATCGAGGTCGAGGGCTTCGAACGGCCGTGAACGAGCGGTGCCAACAGCGACGGCCCTACTTTTGCGACTCGATCTGTGAAAAGCTGTGGATGATGGGTCGGCGGCTTCGAAAATGAGCGGCGGTTCATGAAGAGCTGGGATCTGAGGGCGGTTGACCTCCGGCCCCATTCGCTTGAGATCCTGTCGAGCAGCGACGATGCTCGCGCGGTTGTATTGGAGGTTCCGGCGGGGGAGAGCCTTCAGGATCACCAGGTGCACGAGCGGGCCTGGGTGACTGTGATCGACGGGGACGTGGAGATCACGACCGCCCGTGGAGAGACGGTGGCTGGCGGACGCGGCCTGATGGTCGAGTTCGCGCCGGGTGAGCGCCACGCCGTCCTCGCTCACAGAACGGCGCGGCTGCTGCTGCTGCTGACACCGTGGCCGGGCCACGGCCATCCGGGAACGATGTCGCTCGAGGACAAGGCGACGGTCAGACGGCGCGCGGCCGAGCACCGAGGGAGCCCGTGACCACGGCACGTGGACACGCTCGGCATCTGGGCATTTTGGTTGCGCCGTGCCGCCCGTTCGGGCAGAGTCGGAAACCCTTCGCCGGCAGGCGCAGGAGCGTGTAGATCCGTGAGCACCAGCAAGCGAACGTCTCCCGGTGACTCCGAGGCCACAGGCTCCCGTGCGGGCAGTCCGTTGTTGGCGGCGCACCGCTTCCTGCGCCGCGGACCGGTGTCGGAGGAGGGCTGGAGTCAGCTGGTCGCCAAGGATCGCGATTGGGAGCGCTCGTACCGCGGACGCTGGCAGCACGACAAGATCGTGCGTTCCACCCACGGGGTGAACTGCACGGGCTCGTGCTCGTGGAACGTGTACGTGAAGGAGGGGTTGATCACGTGGGAGTCCCAGGCGGTCGACTATCCCTCGACGGGTCCGGAGATGCCGGAGTACGAACCGCGGGGTTGCCCACGAGGGGCATCGTTCTCCTGGTACACGTATTCGCCGCTGCGACTGAAGTATCCGTACGTCCGCGGGAGTCTGCTGGAGATGTTCCGCGAGGCACGGGAGCGGCTCGGCGACCCGGTCGACGCGTGGGACGAGATCGTCTCCGATCCCGAGCGCGCTGCGACGTATAAGCGCCAGCGGGGGAAGGGAGGCTTCGTGCGCGCGTCGTGGGAGGACGCGGTCGAGCTGATCGCGGCCGCGCACGTGTGGACGATCAAGCGCTTCGGTCCCGACAGGGTGGTGGGGTTCTCGCCGATCCCGGCGATGTCGATGGCCTCCTACGCCGCCGGGACGCGCTTCTTGTCGCTGATCGGCGGCGTGATCCTGTCGTTCTATGACTGGTATGCGGATCTGCCGCCGTCCTCGCCGCAGGTGTTCGGTGATCAGACCGACGTGCCGGAGTCCGGGGATTGGTGGAACGCCGGCTACCTGTTGATCTGGGGGACGAACCTGCCGACGACGCGCACGCCGGACGCGCACTTCATGGTCGAGGCGCGCTATCGCGGCCAGAAGGTGGTGGTCGTCTCGCCGGATTACGCCGAGCACGTGAAGTTCGCCGATCACTGGCTGCCCGCCCAGCCGGGGACCGACGCCGCGCTGGCGATGGCGATGGGTCACGTGATCCTGAAGGAGTTCTACGTCGAGCGGCAGGTGCCGTACTTCACGGGCTATGCGCGCCAGTTCACCGACCTGCCGTTGCTGGTCACGCTGCGCGAACGCGACGACGCCTACGTGCCCGACCGGTTCCTGCGCGCCTCGGACATCGTGTGCGGGAGAGGAGCACGCGGAATGGAAGCCGGTCGTGCTCGACGAGCGCACCGGCGAGCCGGCAGTGCCTGGCGGGTCTGTCGGGCATCGCTATGCGCCGGGCGACGAGGGTCGCTGGAATCTGCGCTTGGAAGGCATCGAGCCGGGTCTCAGCCTGCTCGGCCGCGGCGGGCGGCGGTGGCGGTCGACCTTCCGCGCTTCGACGTCGGTGAGACGGAGGGGGGCGGCGTCATGCGGCGCGGCGTGCCGACGATGCGCGTCGGCGGCCAGCTGGTGACGACGGTGTTCGATCTGCTGCTAGCCCAGTACGGCGTCGTCCGGCCGGGTCTGCCCGGCGAGTGGCCGGCCGGCTACGACGACGGCGAGCAGCCGTACACGCCGGCATGGCAGGAGGAGATCACCTCGGTCGAGCGCCATCAGGCGGCGCGGGTGGCCCGCGAGTTCGCGCGTAACGCCGAGCTCACCGAGGGGCGCTCGATGATCTGCATGGGCGCGGGGACCAACCATTGGTTTCACTCCGATCAGACCTACCGGACGTTCCTGTCGCTGTTGATGCTGTGCGGCTGCGAGGGCCGCAACGGCGGTGGCTGGGCGCACTACGTCGGACAGGAGAAGGTGCGTCCGCTGACCGGGCTGGCAGACGCTCGCGTTCGCGCTCGACTGGACGCGTCCTCCGCGCCACCAGTCGGGGACGCCGTTCTTCTACCTCGCCTCCGGTCAGTGGCGTTACGAGCGCATCCGCCCGAGGACCTCGCCTCGCCCCTCGGCCGTGGGCTCCTGAGGGGTCGCCACATCGCCGACATCAACGCGCTCGGCGCGCGGCTGGGCTGGCTGCCGTCGTATCCGAGCTTTGACCGCAGCTCGCTCGACCTGGTCGACGAGGCCGAGCGGGCCGGGGTCGATCCGGCGGCGCACGTCGTCGAAGAGCTGCGATCCGGGAGGTTGGGGTTTGCGTGCGAGGATCCCGACGCGCCGGGCAACCACGCCGCGTGATGACCGTCTGGCGCTCGAACCTGCTGGGGTCCTCGGGCAAGGGGCACGAGTACTTCCTCAAGCACCTGCTCGGCGTCGAGGATCACGGCGTGCGCGCGGAGGAGTCCCCGCCGGAACTGCGCCCGCGCGAGGTGCGGTGGCACGAGCACCCGGACGGCTCGCTGGATCTGCTGACGACGATCGACTTCCGGATGACCTCGAACGCGCTGTTCTCCGATGTCGTGCTGCCGGCGGCCACGTGGTATGAGAAGTTCGACCTCTCGACGACCGACCTGCACCCGTTCGTGCACACGTTCAATCAGGCGGTCCCGCCGCCGTGGGAGGCGAAGTCCGACTGGGATGCGTTCGGACGGATCGCCCAGGTCTTCTCGGTGCTCGCCGAGCGCCATCTGGGGACGCGACGCGATCTCGTGGCGGCGCCGCTGACCCACGACTCGCCGGAGGAGACCGCGCAGCCGCTGGGCGAGGTGCGCGACTGGCGCGCTGGCGAGTGCGAGCCCGTGCCGGGGCGGACGATGCCAAAGCTGCTGGTGCTCGAGCGCGACTACCCGCGCATCTACGAGCGCTGGAAGGCGCTCGGGCCGCTGCTCGAAGAGCTCGGCTCGGCGACCAAGGGCGCCGCCTGGAAGCCGCTGGAGGAGATCGAATGGCTGGGGGCACAGAACGGGCGGGTCCGCGGCGGGGTCGCTGACGGGCGCCCGTCGCTGGAGCGCGTCGAGCACGCTTGCGAGGCGATCCTCGCCCTCTCGGGGACAACCAACGGCAAGCTCGCGCTCGCGGGCTTCCGCTCGATGGAGCGCCGGACCGGCGTGGAGTTGGCCGATCTCGCCGGGCCGCGGTCGGGAGATCGCGTCACCTTTGCCGACGCACAGGTGCAGCCGCGGACTGTCATCACCTCGCCGGAGTGGTCGGGGATCGAGGCGCACGGTCGTCGCTATGCGCCGTTCACGACCAACGTCGAGCGCGCCAAACCGTGGCACACGCTGTCGGGGCGCCAGCACTTCTATCTGGATCACGCGTGGATGCTCGAGCTCGGCGACGGACTGCCAGCGTTCCGCCCCCCGCTCGATCACCGACGGCTGTTCGGCGATCAGGGCGCGGGCGACGGGCGCCTGGAGATCACGCTGCGCTACCTGACGCCGCACTCGAAGTGGTCGATCCACTCCGAGTACCAGGACAACCTGCACATGCTGACCCTGTTCCGCGGCGGCGGGATGCTGTGGATCAGCTCGCGAGGACGCCCAGGCGCTCGAGATCGCCGACAACGACTGGGTCGAGGCGATCAACCGCAACGGCATCGTCGCCTGCCGCGCCACCGTCTCACACCGGATCCCGCAAGGCACGTGCCTGATGTACCACGCCAAGGACCGTCATCTGAACGTGCCCAAGACCGAGCTGAAAGGCAACCGCGGCGGCACCGATAACTCGCTGACGCGGATCGTGATGAAGCCAACGCACTTCATCGGCGGCTACGCGCAGCTGTCGTTCGGCTTCAATTACTACGGGCCGACCGGCTCCCAGCGCGACGAGGTCACCGTCGTTCGCAAGCGCGAGCGGAGGTGGAGTTCTGATGCGGATCCGAGCGCAGATGGGGATGGTGATGGCGCTGGACAAGTGCATCGGCTGTCACACCTGCTCGGTCACCTGCAAGCAGGTGTGGACCAACCGGCCCGGCGCCGAGTACATGTGGTTCAACGACGTCGAGACCAAGCCCGGGGTCGGCTACCCCAAGCGCTGGGAGGACCAGGAGCACTGGCGCGGCGGCTGGGAGCTCGACCGCAAGGGACGCCTGCGGCTCAAGGCCGGCGGGCGGGTCAAGAAGCTCCTGAGCATCTTCTCAAACCCCGACCTGCCGACGATCGATGACTACTACGAGCCGTGGACCTACGACTACGAGACGCTGACCACCGCGCCGCTGTCAAAGCACGACCCGGTCGCCCGCCCACGCTCTCAACTCACCGGCGAGCAGATGGAGGTCAAGTGGGGGCCCAACTGGGATGACAACCTGGCCGGCACGGCCGAGCGACTCGATCAGGATCCGCTGATGGCCGGCCTGCAGGAGCAGGTCAGGGCCTCGTACGAGCAGGCGTTCATGTTCTACCTGCCGCGGATCTGCGAGCACTGCCTGAACCCCTCGTGCGTTGCGTCGTGTCCGTCGGGGGCGATGTACAAGCGCGAGGAGGACGGGATCGTGCTCGTCGACCAGGCCAAGTGCCGCGGCTGGCGCTTCTGCGTCTCGGGCTGCCCGTACAAGAAGGTGTACTTCAACCACCGCACCGGGAAGGCCGAGAAGTGCACGCTGTGCTACCCGCGGATCGAGGCCGGCCTGCCGACGATCTGCTCGGAGACGTGCGTCGGAAGGATCCGCTACCTCGGTCTCGTGCTCTATGACTCAGACCGCGTGCAGGCGGCCGCGTCGGTGCCCGACGAGCACGATCTGCTCGACGCCCAGCGCGGTGTGTTCCTCGACCCCGAGGACCCCGAGGTGCGCGCGCAGGCCGCCCGCGACGGGATCGCCGACGATTGGATCGAGGCGGCGCGGCGCTCGCCGGTGTACGCGCTGGCGATCCGCTATGGCGTCGCGCTGCCGCTGCACCCCGAGTACCGCACGCTGCCGATGGTCTGGTACGTGCCGCCACTTTCGCCGATCGTAAACACGCTCGAGGCCGATGGCTACGAGGCCGACCCGGACGACATCCTCCCGGCGATCGAGCAGATGCGAATCCCGCTCGAGTACCTGGCCAACCTGCTCTCCGCCGGCGATACTGGGGTCATCCGCGGGGTGCTGCGCCGCTTGGCGGCGATGCGCGGCCACATGCGAAAGCGCGAAGTCCTCGACCAGCACGACGAGCAGCTGCCGGCGGAGGTCGGCCTGAGCGTGACCGAGATCGAGGACCTCTACCGGCTGCTGGCGATCGGCAAGTACGAGGACCGCTACGTGATCCCACAGGCCCACACCGAGCTCGCCGCGCACCTGATGGAACAGCAGGGCGCCTGCGGCCTTGACTTCGAGGGCGGCCCGGGCAACTGCGGCATGATCTCCGACCCCGCCAAGGCCAACGAGAGCTTCATGCTCGTCCAGGCCGCGCAACAGGGCGGCATCGGCGAAGCCGCACGCGTAGACCAAGCGGCCGCGGACGACGACGGCGAGCCGGGGTTCGACATCGTCCGGGTGCTCGGGCGCCGGCCCGACGAGCCGGGGGCGAGCTGATGGCCCGGCGTCGACGCCGCGAAGCAAACGCGACGGCCTACAAGCTGTGCTCGCTGCTGCTGCAGTACCCCGACGAGCGGCTGCTCGCCGGCCGCCAGGAGCTCGCCGCCGCCGCAGCGGGACTGCCGCGGTCGCCCGCAGCCGAGGCGATCCAGCAATTCATCGCGTGGTGGGCCGCGACACCCGGTCTCGAGCTCGCCCAGCACTACGTGCAGACGTTCGATCTCAACCGCCGCTGCGGCCTGTACCTCACCTTCTACGGGCTCGGCGATCGCCGGGAGCGCGGCCGGGCGCTGCTGCGCCTCCGAAAGCTCTACCGCGCCGCCGGGCTGCCTCAAGACGGCTCCGAGCTGCCCGACTATCTGCCACTGATGCTCGAGTTCGCCGCCCATGCCCCCGACCGGCGGGGCGAGCGGCTGCTGCACGAGCAGCGCCCGGCATTGGAGCTGATCCGCGCCGCGCTCCACGAACAGGGCAGCCCGTACGCGCACGTGCTCGACGCGCTCGCGCACCTGCTCGGCGTGCCCGCCCAGATCGACCGCGCCCGCGCCGCGCGCCTCGCCGCCCAAGGCCCGCCCGGTGAGCTGGTGGGGCTGGAGCCGTTCGCGCCGCCAGAGGTGATGCCCGAGGAGGCCATGCGGTGAGCCCCGGCGCGCTGCTGCTCTGGGTCGTGCTCCCCTACGTCTCGGTGACGATCTTTTTCGCCGGTCACATCTGGCGCTACCGCCACGACCAGTTCGGCTGGACCAGCCGCTCGTCGCAGCTGCTCGAGCACCGGCTGCTGGCCTGGGGCAGCCCACTGTTCCACTACGGCGCGCTGGCGGCGATCGGGGGCCACGTGCTCGGCATCCTTGTGCCGCCGAGCGCCACCAAAGCGATCGGCATCGACGAGCCCGCCTACCACCTGATCGCCGCGATCGCCGGCGGCATCGCCGGCGTCGCGACCCTCGTCGGCCTCGTGATCCTCGTCTACCGCCGGGCCACCGTGCGCCGGATCGCGGTGACCACCACCTGGCTCGACCTCGCCGCCTACACGCTCCTCACGATCACGATCTGCCTCGGCGTGTTCGAGACGCTCGCGATCCAGGCGTTCGGCTCGACGTTTGAATACCGCGCCAGCATCGGCACGTGGTTTCGCCACCTGATCACCTTCCAACCCGAGACGCACACCGTCACCGACGCGCGCCTGATCTTCCAGATTCACGCGATCAGCGCCTGGCCGCTGTACGCGCTGTGGCCGTTCACCCGGCTCGTGCACGCCTGGAGCATCCCGTTCCAGTACCTCGGGCGCCCCTACATCCTCTATCGCCGGCGCTACCAAACGGCCCGCTGATGCAGTATCGGCGCGTGGCCGACGACGTGCTGCAGCGGATCCTCGCCGTGGTCCCACCGGCCTCGGGCGCGGTGGTGATGGGCACCGGGATCGTCTCGATCGCGCTCTCGCTGGACGGCACCGAGACGCTCTCGCGCGTCCTGCTCGCCGTCGCCGCGTGCGTCTGGGTCGCGCTCGGCCTGCTGCTGCTCGGTCGTGTCAGCCTTGACCGCGCGCGCTTTCGCCGAGAGTCCGCGTCGCCTGCCGCGCTCACCGGCGTCGCCGGCACCGCCGTCCTCGGCACCCGACTGACCTTGCTCGGCTGGAGCGGGGCCGGCGTCGCGCTGCTGGCGATCGCGCTCGGGCTGTGGGCGATCCTGCTCCCGCCCGTACTGTCCCACTGGCGAACGCCGACCGTCGGCGTCTCGCTGCTGCTGACCGTCTCGACCGAATCGCTGGCCGTGCTCGCCGCGACGCTCGCCGCCCGCGAGCACACCCGCTGGCTGCTCGATGCCTCGCTCGTCCCGTTCGTGCTCGGACTCGTCTTCTACCTGTTCGTGATCGCGCGCTTCGACACGCGCCAGCTCGGGGTGGGGCTCGGCGACCAGTGGATCACCGGCGGCGCGCTCGCGATCTCGACACTCGCGGCCGGCCGGATCGCGCTGGCCGCAAAGGCGCTCGCGACGCTGGGCAGCGACAGCGCGACACTCAAAAGCGTGTCGCTCGGGCTGTGGGTGCTGACGATCCTATGGCTGCCGCTGCTGCTACTCGCAGAGGTGCTCCGTCCGCGACTGCGCTACGACGCGCGGCGCTGGTCGACGGTGTTCCCCCTCGGCATGTACGCCGCGTGCAGCTTCGTCGTCGGCGCGGCCATCCACGCGGACGCGATCACGAGCTTCGCGCGCGTCTGGGTATGGGTAGCGCTGGCCGTATGGCTGATCATGTTCGCGGCGATGCTCCGCCGTGGCATGCAGCTCGTTCGCGGCGAGCGCCGGCGGATCGGCCCGGGACCCCATCGCCGAGACCGCCCCCAGCCGGACAGCGCGGCGTGAACCCATGCCCCACGTGGAATTCGAACCGCAACAGGAGGTAACCAATGCCGATGGCACCACGTGGAGCCGAGATCCTCTGGGAGGGACCGCTCGCACCCAAAACCGTAACGCTGTCGAGCGGGAGCGGTGCGCTCGAGCAGCTCGCGCTCACTTGGGCGTCGTGAACCAAACAGCCAGATGGCAAGACGAGCCCCGAGGAACTGATCGCCGCCGCGCAGGCGACCTGCTTCGCGATGGCGCTCGCGCTTGTGCTCAGCGAGAACCAAACGCCGCCCGAGCGGCTGGCGGTCAGCCCTGCCTGCACGCTGGACGAGGTCGACGGGGCGCCCCCGGATGACGACGGTCGCGCTCACCGTTCGCGCGCAAGTGTCCGGACTTGAACGAGCAAACTTCGAGCACTGTATGGGCAAAGCGGGCGACTTCTGCCCATCTCAAACGCGCTCCGCGGAACTGTCGAGATCAGCGTACAGAGCGAGCTCGACAGAGCAGGCCGGAGAGGAGTGGGCTGTTCTACCGAGCCCGGTACCCGTCTCGAATCTCAGCAAAGCGAGTTCATCGAACGAGCGAGTGATGCGGTCGGCAAGCGGATCGAGTGCGGCGGAGGGTGGCGCTTCCACGTGTCGCCCCCGCGGCCGGGGCCGCCGTGGCCCACCCCCCGAATGGCGGCCCCGGGTCCGAATGCTCCGGCACTGGGCGAGTTCATTCGAGGATGGCCGCATTTGCGAAGGTGCTTGTTCGGTTGTGATCTCGTGCAGGCTTTCGCTGTTACGCCACGTGATTCATGCTGGCCACGAGCAGGTGTCCCAGCTGGGCGAGGTTTCATGACGAACGGAAACCTCTGAGAGAGCCGATGACTATCACCAGCCAGCGCGTCGACCGACCGGTTCCGCAGGTCGCCACGCACGAAGTGACTCGGCCGCGGACGAGCAAGAAGTGGGTCGACTGGGTCATGACCACGGATCACAAGAAGATCGGGATCATGTACCTGGTCCTCACGTTCGTATTCTTCGCGCTCGGCGGGGTCGAGGCGTTGCTGATGCGCCTGCAACTGGGGGTCCCGAACAACACCCTGATCTCAAACGAGCACTACAACCAACTGCTGACGCTGCATGGAACCACGATGGTGTTCCTGTTCGTCGTGCCCGTGTTCGCGGGGTTTGGCAACTACTTCGTGCCGTTGATGATCGGGGCGCGGGACATGGCGTTCCCGCGGTTGAACGCGCTCTCGTTCTGGTTGCTGCTGTTCGGCGGCATCGTGTTCTACATCACGCTGTTCTGGCAACCGCCCGAGGCGGGGTGGTGGAGCTATCCGCCGTTGTCGAGCATCCAGTTCTCCCCGAGCGGCGGGCAGGACGCGTGGATCTTCCTGATCCACATCACCGGCATCTCGTCGGTGCTGGGTGCGATCAACTTCTACGCGACGATCGTCAACATGCGCGCGCCCGGGATGAGCTGGGGGCGGCTGCCGCTGTTCATCTGGGGGATCCTGATCTACGCGATCATGCTGATCATCGCGATGCCGGTGATCGCCGGGGCGGTCACGATGTTGCTGACCGACCGGCACTTCGGCACCCATTTCTTTGACCCGACCGCGCACGGATCGCCGGTGTTGTGGCAGCACCTGTTCTGGTTCTTCGGGCACCCCGAGGTGTACATCATGATCCTGCCGGGGTTCGGGATCATCTCGGAGGTCATCCCGGTGTTCTCGCGCAAGCCGATCTTCGGCTACAAGGCGGTCGCGACCTCGACCGCGGTGATCGCGTTTTTGTCGATGCTGGTGTGGGCGCACCACCTGTTCGCCTCGCCGATCCCGATCGTGGTACTCGGCTTCTTCATGATCAGCTCGTTTCTGATCGGCGTGCCCACGGGGGTCAAGATCTTCAACTGGATCGCGACCTTGTGGCGAGGATCGATCGTGATGACGGCGTCGCTGTACTTCGCGGTCGGGTTTATCGCGATCTTCTTGGTCGGCGGGATCACCGGCATCTTCGTCGCGGTGTTCCCGGTCGACTGGCAGCTCACCGACACCTACTTCATCGTCGCGCACTTCCACTACGTGCTGATGGGCGGCTCGGTGTTCACGGTGTTCGCGGGCATCTACTACTGGTTCCCGAAGATGACCGGCAGGTTGTTGAACGAGCGCCTCGGCAAGATCTCGTTCTGGCTGATGTTCATCGGCTTCAACGCGACGTTCTTCGTCCAGCACGCGCTGGGGCTGTCGGGGATGCCACGGCGGATCTACACCTACCAGCCGGGGCTGGGCTGGTCGACCTACAACCTGATCTCGACGATCGGCTCGTTCATCCTCGGTTCGGGGATCCTAGTGACGATTGTTAACGTGGCGCGGAACTTCAAGCACGGCACGGTTGCCGGCCCGGATCCGTGGAAGGGCAACACGCTCGAGTGGCTCACGCCATCCCCACCGCCGGTTAACAACTTCGACGTGATCCCGCGCGTGCGTTCCGTCGAGCCGATGCGCGACATCCGTCGCCAGATCGAGCGCGATACCGGCGTGCGGCAGAAGACCGGCGGCAGTGAACGGTTCGCGCGGATGTAGCGCCCTAGTCAGAAAGCTCCACCAGCGTCTCTGTATGGAGTCACGTCGGCACGTGGTCGTGGTCATATCGCCGTGGGAATCGGGACGTCGGGGTCGATCTCGTAGCGCTCGATCGCATCCTGGACGCGGCGGGGATCCATGTCGCCTGAGTCGACTAGCGACTTCAGTGCGGCAACGGTGACGTAGTGGCGGTCGACCTCGAAGAAGCGCCTGAGCGCCCGTCGATAATCGCTGCGGCCGAAGCCGTCGGTGCCGAGTGTTCGGTAAGAGCCCGGTACCCATTGCCGGATCTGGTCGGCGAACGCGCGGATGTAGTCGGTGGAGGCGATCACGGGACCCCGTCGCCGATCCAGACAATCGAGGATGTAGGGACGTCTCGGCTCCGCGGTCGGGTGGAGCATGTTCCACCGTTCGGCCTGGATCCCGTCGCGGCGAAGCTCGGTGAACGAGGTGACGCTCCAGACGTCTGCGGTGACGCCCCAGTCGGAGGCGAGGAGGTCGGCCGCAGCGATCACTTCGCCCAGGATCGCTCCTGAGCCGAGCAGCTGAACGCGCGGCTTCTTGGAGCGCTTGGGGCCTTCGCGGAGCAGGTACATGCCGCGCAGGATCCCCTCCTGGCTTCCGGCCGGGATCGTGGGGTGGACGTAGTTCTCATTCAGCAGGGTGATGTAGTAGAAGACGTCCTCCTGCTCTCCGATCATCCGCCGCAGGCCATCCTGGATGATCACCGCGACCTCGTAGCCGAACGTGGGGTCATACGCGCGGCAGTTGGGCACGACCGAGAACAGCACGTGGCTGTGGCCGTCCTGGTGCTGGAGTCCTTCGCCGTTGAGCGTGGTGCGCCCGGCCGTCCCGCCAAGCATGAACCCGCGGGTGCGGCTGTCGCCCGCCGCCCACACAAGGTCCCCGACCCGTTGGTAGCCGAACATCGAGTAGTAGGTGTAGAACGGGACCATCTGCACGCTCGTGGGTGCTGTAGGAGGTGCCGGCGGCGATAAACGAGGAGATCGAGCCGGCCTCGGTGATCCCCTCCTCGAGGATCTGACCGGTCGGATCCTCCTTGTAGAACATCAGCTGCTTGGAATCCTGGGGCTGGTAGAGCTGGCCGACCGGCGAGTAGATGCCAATCTGACGGAACAGTCCCTCCATCCCGAACGTGCGCGACTCGTCGGGGACGATCGGGACGATGTGCCGGCTGAGTTGCTTGTCGCGCAGCAGCGCGGCGAGGATGCGGACGAACGCCATCGTGGTGGAGATCTCGCGCTCGCCGGTGCCGTCGAGCTGCGAGTGGAAGAGCTCGAGCTCAGGAGCCGGCAGCGCCTCGGCCTTACGCCGCCTGCGCTGGGATGCCGCCGCCGAGCGTCTCGCGTCGCTCGCGGAGATACCGCATCTCGGGCGAGTCGTCGGGCGGCTTGTAGTACTCGGCCGCGCGGACCTGCTCGTCGGTCAGCGGGAGCTCGAAGCGGTCGCGGAACGTGAGCAGCGCGTCCTCGGTCATCTTCTTGGCCTGGTGGGTGATCATCTGGCCCTCGCCCGAGACGCCCATCCCGTAGCCCTTGATCGTCTTGGCCAGGATCACGGTCGGCTGGCCGGTGTGGCGGGCGGCCTCGTGGTAGGCGGCGTAGACCTTCTGCTGGTCCAGGCCGCCGCGGTTGAGCAGCCAGATCTCCTGGTCGGACATGTGCTCGACGCGCTCGAGCAGCACCGGGTCGCGGCCGAAGAAGTGCTCGCGCACGTATGCGCCGTCGCGTGACTTGAACGTCTGGTACTCGCCGTCGACGCATTCCTCCATGACCTTGACCAGCCGCCCGTCGGTGTCGGCGGCCAGCAGCGGATCCCAGCGCGAGCCCCAGATCACCTTGATCACGTTCCAGCCGGCGCCGCGGAAGTTGGACTCGAGCTCCTGGATGATCTTGCCGTTGCCGCGCACCGGGCCGTCGAGCCGCTGGAGGTTGCAGTTGACGACCCAGATCAGGTTGTCGAGCCGCTCGCGCCCGGCGAGGCCGATCGCGCCCATCGACTCGGGCTCGTCCATCTCGCCGTCGCCGAGGAACGCCCACACCTTGCGGCGGTCGGTCTGGGCCAGGCCGCGGGCCTGGAGGTACTTCATGAACCGCGCCTGGTAGATCGAGGTGATCGGACCGATCCCGAGCGAGACCGTCGGAAACTGCCAGTAGTCGGGCATCAACCAGGGGTGCGGGTAGGACGCCAGCCCGTCGCGGCTCACCTCCTGGCGGAAGCCGTCGAGCTGCTCGGAGCTGAGCCGGCCCTCGAGGAACGACCGCGCGTAGTTGCCGGGCGAGGCGTGTCCCTGGAAGTACACGAGGTCGCCGCCGTGCTCTTGGGCGGGCGCGTGCCAGAAGTGGTTGAAGCCGACCTCGTAGAGCGTTGCCATGGATTGGTAGGTGGCGATGTGCCCGCCGAGCTCGGAGGACCCCTTGTTTGCGCGCACGACCATCGCCATCGCGTTCCAGCGCACGATCGAGCGCAGACGGCGCTCGAGAGCGGGATCGCCGGGCAGCTTCGCCTCGCGGTCGGGCGAAATCGTGTTGACGTACGGGGTGTTGAGGCTGGCGATCACGCCCGCGCCCGAACGCTGCGCGCTCTCGATCACCTTCATAAGGAGGTCTTGCGCGCGGTTCGGGCCGTCATGCGTGAGCACAGCGTCGAGCGCGTCTAGCCACTCCCTGGTCTCCATCGCGTCGATGTCGGCTCCGGCGTCGTTGATCTCCGTTCGATCCCTCATCGGGACTCGCCGCCACGCTCGGATATGTCAACCGGCCCGACCGAGGATCCTCTTGGCCCCACCGCTTGATGTGTTGCGGCCAGGTCGGCTCGCTGCATCACGTTCCCGGGGCGAGGTCCGCGTCGATGGTGATGTTTACGGTCGCGTCCAGCGCGTGCGAGATCGGGCAGCACGCGAGTGCGAGATGGGCGGAGTCGGCGAACGACTCCGCGTCAAGTCCAGCCCCTCGCCCACGAACGCGCAGGTGCAGTCCGCTGAGCGTGCGCCCGCGTTCGCTCTCCTCGATCTGGCAGGTTGCGTCCACGGCGAGCTCCAGCGCCGGCGTGTCGCGCCGGGCGAGCAGATCTGCGAGCGTCACCGCGAACGACGAGCAGACCGCGGCTGCCAGCAGCTCCCCGGGCGTGGTATCGGGTGAGCCCGAATCAGTCGTGTCCGCCGGCGACACCGGAAGCGGGGAAAACGCCCGGCTGTCGCCGCGAACGTACCCGTGCCCGCCGCCCCCGTGGTCGATCCAGAGGAGGTGGGCGTGACGGTCAACCGTCGCCGCAGCCCGCTCTGGAAGCTCCTGATCCGGTGTCTCAAGCATCGCGCAGCAGCTCGACTAGAACGACGGCGTTGTTGTGCTCGCGATCGCGGGCGGCATACAGGACAGTCACCCGGCCGTTTGAGGCACGGCGGCGCAGCTCGTCGACGAGCTCGGACTGGGCGGCGAGCTCGTCACGGTAGCGCCCGCGAAAGCCGGCGAAACGGGGCGGGCGGTGGTCGAACCACTTGCGCAGCCCGTCGCTGGGGGCCAGCGCTCGCGCCCACTCGTCGAGTCGAGCGCGTTCACGCGAGATCCCGCGCGGCCACACATGGTCGATCAGGACGCGGTACCCGTCCCCCGGATCGAATGGGTCGTAGATCCGTTTGGCTCGCACGTCGCGCGGCATCTCGATCTCTCCTTCCACGGCGTCGGAGAGGGTGTCGACCGCACTGGAGGAGCGGTGGCCCTGAGGGGCGGACGCGGTTGGCCCAACGAAAATCATTGTGGTGGCGTTCATACCTCATAGCGTGGCGCACCATCAGTGTTCTTACCCCGCCGCTGGGCTTCGCTGGATTTTCGATCCGATCATGCCCCGCCTCGCTCGCCCATGGCCATATGCGGCAAGTCGGGTAGCTGCCCCTCGCGTGCCATCTCGACTGGTCGCTCGGCTCCCAGAGCGGCCCAGCGGCCGACACGATGACCCGGCACGCACGAGATCCAGTGTGACCTCTCGGCTCCCAATCTGCCACGGCGAGGGTGGAGTGTCCGCGAAGGTGACGTTGGCGGGGAGCTCTCGGGCCTCGATCGGGGAGAGCGGGTTCGAGATGGAGCGGGCGAGGCGCTCGCGCACGGTTCGCCCCCGGCTATCGGCGACCCCAGACCTCGACGCGGCGGTCCAACACTGAGCGAATATCGTCAGGTCCTGGATCTGGTCGAGGTGCAGATCGTCCGGAGCACGTGCAGGCGACGATCGCTGCCGGCGATCGCCGCTCCGGGTCCGTGATGCCGGTCCCGCGTCGAGGATCGGGTCGGTGCCGTTAGTGGCGGTGACCTGCACCGAGGGTTGGCTCGACCCCGACAACGCGGGCGCCCCACACGTCATGGGCGTGTTCTTCGTCTCGACCTTCGGCTTGCTCGCCACCATCGCTTGGCAGCTACGGGACAACAGCAAGGCAGAGCAATCGCGCCAGTCGAGTCGACCTCCGATTTGACCCGGGGACGGCTCTGCCGACCGCCGCGCACGCCAAGACCTGGAGGGAACAGAAATGCGAGTCGACGACTCGACCGCCACCGAACCGCGCTCGACGCGATGCCGCGCCTCGGGCAGGCAGTTCGGCGCAGCCGGCTGCAGCCACTCCTGTTCGAGGCCGTCAACGGGGGCGCGTCAAGGGTGAACCGCTGCGCCTATCGCCTCGACAGTCGCAGCAAGGATGCTCGCGCCCCGAGCGAGGAGGAGCAGCGGCTGCATGACCTGGCCGGCCGGCGTCAGGCTCCTCTACAGTCCTCGCGAGCGGGCGGCGCTGGCCTAGGGTGAGGCGCTCACGCCGCCGCCCCAGATTGGCGCACGCGACGACTTGTGCGCCGACGTCGAGGCCAGTTCTCGACGGAGGAGATCGCCGCGCCCACGTTCCAGGTCGTGCCCATCAACGACTGGACAGGCTCGCGGGCGGCCCGCGTACGCCCGTCGGCGACTACGTCTCGCCATTCCGGGCGGGCGAGGGCCCCGGCGTGAGCCTGACAAACCGCTGCGTCCTCAGCTCGGACCGAGCGGAGCCTGGAGGTTGGCGAGCTCGGGTAGCTCCGCACCCGCAGCGGCGGGAAAGCCGACCTCGATCCTGTCGTCACGCACGCGGGCTTCGAGGCGCGGCTGGACGAACACAGCGGGCCCCCCGACGACCGCGCCGCTGCGAAGGTCGAAGCGGGAGCCGTGCCACGGGCATGTAACCGTGTCGCCCTCGCGCGAGCCCTCGGCGAGCGGGCCGCCGAGATGGGTGCAGGTGTTGGCGAGCGCGCACACCTCGCCGCCCTGGCTGCGCGCGAGCAGCACCGGCACGCCGCCGACGTCGACACGGCGGAGCTCGTCTCCCTGCAAGTCGGTCACATCCAACACGGGCACGAACGACTCGGGCACGGTCTGGCCTACGGTGCGGTTGACCCTGATCCCGAGCGCGAAGCTGAGCTTGCCCCCAAGGTGGGCGGCAGTAGAGCTGGTCAGGAAGCCCAGGCCGCTCAAGCCCCGCGCAAGACCACGCCTGCCGGTGTGCCGGTAGGCGAGCGAAGCCGCGCTGAGCGACAGGCCGAACACATTCACCAGCGCGTGCACCATGGCGATTCGTCTGCTCTGGCCGATGAGGTCGCGCATGTCGTTGAGCCCGGTCACGGCCGCCGGCACGGCGGCGATGGTGCCCACGGCGAGAGCGCGGTCGGCCGCCACGGCGAGCGACTCGTCCCCGCTCAACGCGAAGCCACTGTCGAGCAGCAGCGCGGTCGTCCAGGCGCCGACGGGAACGTCGGTCAGCGCGGGGTGCAGCGGCGCCCCCAGCCAGACCCCGTCGAGGAAGTTACGGAGCGGCGGCGCGCTGACCGCGCGCCTGATCAGCGGCTGCAGCCGCGTGGCGAGCGGGTCGGCCCAGCGCTGCGAGGCCGCGAAACGGCTGGCGAACGTCAACGGCATCTGGATGCTCCTTCGTCAGACGATGGAATCGGGCTTCCCCGAAGCTCGGGACCCGTCTGGGCTGTGGTCGCGAAGCCGGTCATCGGTAGCGCCGGTCTGGCTCCTCGATCGTAGTGTCGTTGGCGCTCATGCAGCGCCGGCGCATGAGCCGTCGGCGTCGGACTCCGAGTGCTCGTCGCCGTGGGTGCGATACCAATGGCCGGGTCATCGCGCCGCTCGCAACCGGCTCGCACTGAGAGGTTGTCGGCCCAGCACCACAGTTCCTCCAGCCACTCGTAGTCCCGCTAGCGCTGCCGTTGTCGCGCACGGTAATCCGATGATCCCGTCGCCGCGGCAGTTGAAGAACCGGTGACGGTCGCTGCCCGTTCGAGTCAACGGTGTAGCCGTGGGCCACGTGCTCGGGGTCGTGGGTGCCTCGGGCGTGCTCGGCTTCCTGACCTTCTCCCGTGCGGTCGCGTCGGTGAACGGGCCAGCGGTGGCCTCTGCTCGGGCGCGGCCGTGGCTCCTCTTTGCCGGCGCGATCTTCTCGTTCCACTCTTTGGCTAGCATTCTTGACGTCCAAGTGGCGGCGATGCTCTCTCGTGTGGCCCGCAGCGCCGGCGTGAGCGGCATCAGGCGGGCGTCGCCGCGCGTTGGTCGGCGCGCTCTCGCTGGGGGACGATCGTGTACCGAGGGTCTCTGGCGGAGTCGAGGCCCGCGTGGAAGATGGCGAAGCGCTCCGCGAGCGAGCCCCCGAGCAGGAGCGCGCCTGCGCTGAGTACGCCGCCCCGGTGGCGGCCCGAGACGAGCATGGTGAGCGCGCCGGCGGCTGTCAGCGTCTTGGCGGCGCTGGCCAGCGCGCCCGCGCGCCCACGCTTATACGGCTCGGCGAGGTAGCCGAGGCGGTGCTCCATGACCCCAGCGGCCACGAGCTCCAGCGCGGCACCGGCGACGGCCAACCGGCGGGCGGGGCCGGCGGCGTGCGGTGGAGTGATCAGGGCACAGGCTGCGCCAGCGCTCGCAGCGGAACTACCGGCGAAGACGAACGGCAGTTCGCGCCTGGCCTCGTGCCAGGCGGGAACGGCGGTGTCGGCCAGGAGCGCCGCTGTGTAGGTCGACAGGAACGGGCCGAGGGCCCCCGCCGCCGCCTCGGCAACCAGCTTGGCCCGCGGGAGTCGCCCGATGACCTCGAGGCTCGTCGCCAGGCCGCTGGCGACGCCACTGAAAGTGACGACCCAGGTGCCGACGCTCATCGGCGAGGTCACCTTGAACATCCTGAGCATATTGAGGAAGCGCTCCGGGCGCCCGAGGTCGACTATCAGCAGCGCGGGGCTGACCCCGATCGCGACGCCGTCGACGTAGGTGGCCGTCCTGGCCAGCGCCGGATTCCCGCTCAGCCGCGCGGCGAGGCCCAGGCTCGCGGCCGCGCCGGCGGCACCGCCGAAGAAGAAGTAGGCGGCGATGGCCGGTTCCCAGACGGGCTCCTTGATAATGGGCTTGCCGTAGTAGGACCTGTAGCCGGACCCGTCGGGGCCATCAGTGCCGGGCTCCGCGCTCATCGGCTTCCTCCGGCGACGGCCGCCAGCACACTGCCGGCGAGAGCGGCGCCGGCCAGGAGCGCCGCACCCCAGATCTCGGGGAGCCGGCGGGTCGGTACGACCGGGTCGGGCGGCAGCCCGTACACCTCCGGCTTGTCGAGCAGCAGGAAGAATGCGCCGAAGCCGCCGACGCCGTCGTCCGGGCTCTCGCCATAGAGCTCCGCCTCGGCGACGCCCTGCTCGTGCAGTCGCTCGACGCGCTGCTGCGCACGTTCGCGCAGCTCTTCGAGCGGGCCGAACTGGATCGACTCGGTCGGGCAAGCCTGTGCGCAGGCGGGCTCCATCCCGCCCTTCAGCCGGTCGTAGCAGAGCGTGCACTTGTGCGTCGTCCCCAGTCCCAGCACGTCTTCGTTTCCGGTTTCCGGCAGGTCGTCGGTCTGGCGCCGGTCGATGACGCCGAAGGGGCAGGCGGGCACGCAGTAGCCACAGCCGTTGCAGACGTCCTGCTGGACGACCACGGTGCCGAACTCGGTGCGGAAGAGCGCGCCGGTCGGGCAGACGTCGAGGCACGCGGCGTGCGTGCAATGCTTGCATACGTCGCTGGACATCAGCCAACGGAAGTCGCTGTTGGCCGCCTGCACGTCGTCGACGCGGGTCGGCTGCTCGATGAAGGCGACGTGGCGCCAGCTGTTGGCGCTGAGCGAGCCGGTGTTGTCGAACGACTCGCCGGAGAACTGCAGCCCGTGCTCGGGCACCTCGTTCCACTCCTTGCACGCGACCTCGCACGCCTTGCACCCGATGCAGACGCTCGTGTCGGTGAAGAACCCCATCCGCGGCTGCGGCTCGCCGTCGTAGCTCTCGGGCCAACTGAGCGGCGTCTTCCCGAGCTCGAGCGTCGTGAACGTGGTCATCGGGCGTGCACCTGCTGGTGCGGATACGACTCGACCAGTTCCCGCAGGGCACGGCCGCGGGGGCGGCGGCCGGCTCGGATGTCGCAGGTGGCGCCGCGCACCTCCTGGATCTGGACGTTCGGGTCGAGCACGAGTCCGAACAGGTCGTTGGCGGACTCACCGGTGCTGAGCCCGCGCGTCCCCCAGTGCCAGGGAACCGCGACGTGGTGCAGCAGCCGTCCCTGCACGACGAGCGGCGCGAGACGGCGGGTGACGAGCACGCGCGCCTCGATCGCGGTGCGCGCCGTGATGATGGTGGCCCAGCCGCCGTTCTCGAGGCCGCGCTCAGCGGCGAGCGCGGGAGAGACTTCGCAGAACATCTCCGGCTGGATCTCGGCGAGATACGGCACGGTCCGGGTCATGCCGCCGGCGGTGTGGTGCTCGGTCAGCCGGAAGGTCGTCAGCACGTAGGGGTACGCAGCCGCTCCCTGCTCGCCGGCGGTCGGGTTGAACGGGCTGAGGGGGTGGCGAAGCTGCTTGCGCGCGGGGTTGGACTGCTGGCCGTAGAGCGGGTTTGGGAACGGCGACTCCTGTGGCTCGAAGTGCGTGGGGAACGGCCCGTCGACGAGGCCGCTGGGGACGAACAGCCAGCCGCGTCCGTCGGCCTGCATGATGAACGGGTGGTCGCCGCGGATCGCCTCGTCGGCCTTCGCGCCGTCCGGCGGCACGTAGTCGGGTCGCTTGTCGGCTGCGAAGTCGGGCACGTCGTGGCCCGCCCAGCGTTCCTGCTGCTCGTCCCACCAGACGTAGCGCTTGCGCTCGGACCACGGCCTGCCGCTGGGGTCCGCGGAAGCGCGGTTGTAGAGGATCCGGCGATTCGACGGCCAGGCCCAGCCCCATTCGGGCGCCACCCAGGTCTGCTCCTGGCCGGGCTTCTTGCGCGCCGACTGGTTGACCTCGTCCGCGTAGCAGCCGCTGTAGATCCAGCAGCCGCAGACGGTGGAACCGTCTGGCTTCAGCTCGGAGAAGCTCGAGACGGCGCGGCCGTCGGCGTCCCAGCCGCTGATCTCGCGCAAAACAGCGTCGGCGCTCGGATCCTCGAGCGGCCCCTCGGTCGGGTAGCGCCATTCGAGGTCGAGCAGCGGCCGGTCGCGCGGGTCGTCCGAGCCTGCGAGCTTCTCGCGGATCCGTAGCCCGAGGTGGTAGACGAACCAGAGGTCAGAGCGACAGTCGCCCGAGGGCTCGATTGCCTTGAAGTGCCACTGCAGCAGCCGCTGGGTGTTCGTGAACGAGCCGCTCTTCTCGACGTGCGAGGCGGCCGGGAGCAGGAAGACCTCGGTGGCTATCTCGTCGGTCTTCAGCTCTCCGGTCTCGAGCTCCGGCGCGTCGTGCCAGAAGCTGGCGCTCTCGATCTCTACGAGGTCGCGGACCACCAGCCATTCCAGGTTCGCCATCGCCATCCGGTGCAGGCGCGAGTTGGCCGAGCCAACAGCCGGGTTCTCACCGAACAGGAAGAAGCCCTTGACCTTGCCCTCGAGCATTCCCAACGCCGCCTGGTAGGTCGAGTGGTCGCCGTCGATGCGGGGCAGGTAGTCGAAGCAGAAGTCGTTCTCGGCCGTTGCCCGCGCGCCGAAGTACGCCTTCAGCAGGCTGACCATGTAGGCGTCGAGGCGCCCCCACCAGCCGGTCGGCGAGGCGTTCTTCTTGACGAAGTCCCCCAGCGTCTGCTTGGCGTGCGCGTGCGCCATCGGGATGTAGCCGGGCAGGATGTTGAACAGCGTCGGGATGTCCGTCGAGCCCTGGATCGAGGCATGTCCGCGCAGGGCCATGATCCCGCCGCCAGTACGACCCATGTTGCCCAGCAGCAGCTGGATGATCGCCGCAGTGCGGATGATCTGCACGCCGATCGTGTGCTGCGTCCAACCCACCGCGTAGCAGATCGCCGACGTGCGCTCACGGCCGGAGTTCTCGCACAGCGCCTCCGCAACCTCGAGGAACTGCTCCCTCGAACAGCCACAGATCTCGGCGACGCGCTCGGGGGTGTAGCGGCTGAAGTGGCGCTTCAGCAGCTGGAAGACGCAGCGCGGATGCTCGAGCGACGGGTCCTCCTCCGGAGGCTCGCCGTGCTCGAGACCGGCCCCGTGGCCGCCGTAGCCCACCGCTTCGCCGCTGAGCGCGGTCTCTTCGTCCTGGACGGCGCCGCGGACGCGCATCCCCGCGTACTGCCAGGTCGTGTTGTCATAGCCTCCCTTCTCCTCGTCCCAGCCCGAGAAGAAGCCGTCGAGGTCCTCGGTGTCCTTGAAGCCCTCGTCGATGATCACCGGCGCGTTCGTGTAGCTGACGACATAGTCGCGGAACTCGCGCCCGTTCTCGAGGATGTGGTTGACGATCGCGCCCAGGAAGGCGATGTCGCTGCCCGCCCGAATCGGCACATAGCTGCTCGCCAGCGCACTCGTGCGCGTGAAGCGGGGATCCACATGGACGACCTTCGCCCCGCGGAGCTTCGCCTCCATGACCCACTGGAAGCCGACCGGGTGGCACTCGGCCATGTTCGACCCCATGATCACGATGCAGTCCGCGTTCTGGAGGTCCTGCTGGAAGCTGGTCGCGCCGCCTCTGCCGTACGAGGTCCCCAGACCGGGGACCGTCGAGCTGTGTCATATCCGCGCCTGGTTCTCGATCGACACCGCGCCGGCCGCCGTGAAGAACTTCTTCATCAGGTAGTTCTCCTCGTTGTCGAGCGTCGCGCCACCCAAGCTGGCGATGCCCAGCGTCCTGCGCAGCGTCCGCCCCTGCTCGTCGACGTCCTCCCAGGTTTCCCGCCGCGTCTGGATCACGCGGTCGGCGATCATGTCCATCGCCCGGTCGAGCGAGAGGTCCTCCCACCGCGTTGCGTGCGGGCGCCGGTACTTGACCGTGTACTCGCGCAGCGGGCTGGTCACATATTGCCGCGTCGCTGACCCCTTCGGACAGAGGCGACCCCGGGAGATTGGGCTGTCAGGGTCGCCCTCGATCTGGGTGACCGCGCCGTCCTTGACGAACACCCGCTGCCCACAGCCGACCGCGCAATACGGGCACACCGACTTGACCACGCGCTCGGCACCGACCGTTCGCGGGCGGAGATCGCGCGAGCGCCCCGACTGCGCGGCGCGCCCCAGGCCCAGCGGATCCCCGCGCAACTGGGCAAACAGCGGCCATGACCGCGTCGACGGTCTCGTCCTCATCGCCGGTTTGGCCTTCTCGCGACCGAGCATTGCGTCGATGGCTTCAGCGTCGCCGTGCCGTGAATTCTTACCGCGGGGCGCAGCGCGTCTGCGGGGTTGTCGTAAAACTGACCGGTCAGGCAGCGGGTGTCAAGCCCTGGGCTGCGAGATGAGAACAGCTCGCCCCGCCGCCAGATATCTGCGGTCTGCGCGCGGTTCGTATCCCAGATCAGCCGTCAGTCGGTCGCGACAGCCGGCATTGGCCCCCTCGCTGACTGCGATCGGCCGCCTCAAGGTCTGGATGGCAGCCGTCGATACGTCCGCCAGCTGCCAGATACTCCCCGTGTGTTCAACCGTCACAGCCAAGGCAGCGCCGGTCCGGTGACTATCGAGGAGGCACGCCGTAGGCTGCGGGAGCTCAAGGCCTCCTGGGACTACGCCTTCGCGATGGGGCATGGCTGCTCGATCGGGCCCGATCCGCGCTTCGACATGGTGCGGCGCGAGGCTGCGGATCTGGCAGCGATCATCGCCGAGCATGCTCCTGCTGAGCCGACCTCCTGACCGCCGTCTCAAACCGGGTACACCCAGGGCATTCTGAGGCTCAGGGGCCGGCGGCGACTCGATGGCGTGCCCGACGCCCGAGCTGTTCGACGATGAGCTCATAGACGAGCGCGGCCTTCTCCTCGCGGTCGAGCGCAGCGCGATAGGCCAGGAACGCGAGATCGCCGTCGCGGGGCTCCGAGAGCGTCCATCGCCGATAGGCGCCGTGGAGGTCGGCACACTCCTCGCGCCAGTCCACGTAGCTCTCGATCAGAGCGTCGGTGAGGCCATCGGGCCGGCCAAGCCCCGCGGCTGGGGTTCGGGGCCTCATCTGACCTCGCCCTCCAGGGTATGGCGCCGCTTGGGTCGAGCCAGGAGCGGCTTGACCCGGCTGTCCGTCGTCAGGCGCCGGCGTCCCCGCACAGGGATGCGGGCAGGGCCCGTACCCCCGGGCGGCGGGAGCGTGCCGATGCGACTCATATCCCGATAGCGTCGCCCGCACAGGCGGTCTTACGCTCGCTGGGCCGCGATCCGGACGCGCCGACCGTGGCGTCGGTCGGCTTCGACGAGGAGGTACTCGCGCTTCACGGGTCCGAGTCCCGATCCGTAAAACCTCCTCCTGATTCGCGCTGGAGCCTCGGGTCACGCCTCGGCGAGGTCGGCCTTCAGCCTGCGACAGGCGTCGTGAAGCGGCCTGCGCGAGGCCCGGTGGTGGTGGGCGCTGCGCGCGACGTGCTCGCGGGCCTTGGGGGTTGTTTCCTTCTGCGCGACGCTGGTCCCCAGTCGAGAGAAGAGCCCCACGCGGAGGTTTTGATGGATGCCTCGGGTGACGCTTTACGGACGGGATGGCTGCACGCAGCGCTCGCCAACGAGATCGACCGGCCGCTGGCCGCGGCCAGCGCGACAGCGGGAAGGGCCTGACGGACCTCACCGCACCACGGGCCATGCCAGCGCAACGGGACGGACGGCCGGGATCTCGCGGTCCCCGCCGGACTCGGAGACGACATTCAGACAGGGAGCCGCTCCGCGGCGGAAAGGTAGTGGCGGAGATCTCGACGACGATCGTCGCGGTCGTGCGCTACGGCGCGGCCCCGATGAAGCCAAGATTGATGCGCTCGACGACATCGTCGTCCGCGTGATGCTCGACAGCCGATTCGTCGGTTGGGAACGATCCAGATACATCGGCGACCCCCGAGTCCGTCGTCGAGATGCGCCACGACTTCCAGCGCGTCCTGCCGGGCGCTACTGGGACGGGATCGATGATCACACCGGCCGTAACGTGGTCGCCTTACCCCCCGAGGCGCAGTCGATCCCGACCTCACCGTCGAGATCTTCTTCGTTGACCGGCCGTTCGAGGGCGGCGGCGCGGTGGAGCGCGTCGCAGCCAACCGAACCGAGACCGCAGCGGGCGACCCCGCCCCGCGTTCGAGCAGAGCCTTCAGCGCGGGCCGCGCCGGCGTGCGTGCGACCTCATGGGGCGTCGGGCACGCCCAGGGTGCTCCGGGCCTCGCGGATCATCTGGTGGGTGAAGCCCCATTCGTTGTCGTACCAGGCCATCACCTTGACGAGCGTGCCGTCGACGACCCGTGGTCAGCTCGAGGTCGATGACGGCGGCGCGTGGGTCGCCGACGATGTCGGCGGACACCAGCGGATCTTCCGAGACGCCGAGGATGCCTTCGTAGCGGGCGGTCGCGGCCTCCTGCCGGAACGCCTCGTTGACCTCTTCGATCGTGGTCGGCCGGCTGGAGTCGAAGACGATGTCTGCGACCGAGCCCACCGGGATGGGCGCGCGAACCGCGATCCCGTCGAACCGCCCGGCGAGCTCCGGCACGGCGCGGGTGGTGGCTCGCGCCGCGCCGGTCGAGGTGGGCACCAGGTTGGCGGCACCGGCGCGGCCGCGCCGGAAGCTCCTGCTCGGACCGTCCACGAGCTGCTGGCCCGCGGTGTAGGCGTGGACGGTGGTCATCACGGCGCGCTCGACCCCGAGCCGCCGCTGGGCGACCTCGATCACCGGGGCGATGCAGTTCGTCGTGCAGCTGGCGCAGGAGATGATCTGTGGTTGGCCCTGCGGGTCGTTCACGCCGTGCACCACGGTGGGGACAGTCTCCGACATTCGTCGGTGCGGACAGGATCACGTACGACGCGCCGGCCTGAATGTGCTTCTCCAGGTCGTCGGCTCGTCTTGAAGACGCCGGTGCACTCCAGCACCAGGTCGACACCCAGCTCGTCCCACGCGAGGTTCGCCGGATCACGCTCGGCGAACGCCGGGATCCGGCGGCCGTCGATGACCAGCGCGCCCTCCGCCACGCTGACCTCGCGGTGGTAGCGCCCGTAGACGGTGTCGTACTTGATCAGGTACGCCAGGTTGTCCGCGTCGGCGATGTCATTGACCGCGACGAGGTCGAGCCCGTCGGCGTCGAGCAGGATCTTCAGCGCCGCCCGGCCGATCCTGCCCAGGCCGTTGATGGCCACGGTCGCCATGTCACCTCACGAGCTCGACTCGGAAGCCAGCCACCGGCCGCGGCGTTCGGGGTAGCGCTGCCATCCGGTGAAACTCTACCGCTGGGTGTGAGTGGCGAACTGTGACGCGTGCGTCAAGGAGCACCCGGCCGAGGTCCGCGAATCGATGGAGCAGGGGGTCGCCTGGTCAGGTCGGCAGCTGGAGGGGATGGTGGTGATCATGACTCCCGGCTGGCGTCACAGGGCGCGTCGCAGCCGCCGGGCGGTGCCGTTGTGCAGCGGCCGGGCCAGCGGTGCTTGACGATCAGCTCGCGGCAGGATGACGGTCAGCGTGAGCCCCCGGGTGGTGAGTTTCTGGGCGGTTTGGATCACCTCCTTCGGCGTCGCGGGCCAGCAGCGTTGGGGTCGACGGTCCGCCGGCCCCGCCCACATCGTGTCGAACATGAACACCGGCCCGCGAGGACGCTTCCTCTCCGTTCATCAGCCCCACAATCCGAGCGTCACATCAACACCGCGCCGGCCGCCACGCTCAGCGACAGCTTCCCCGACCGCGATCGAGTTCACAGTCGTGACAGTTGCCGTCAGCGACGGCGCGGGGGAGCGGTTGACCAGTGGTTGGGGGGAGCCGGCGACGAGCCCCGCGGAGCGGGCGAGGTCGGGATCGTCTTGTGCGCGACACTCCCCGCGCCGGCCGCGAGCTCCTCAACCTCGCCGGGGGCCACGCCGGCTTGCTCGCAGGCGGCCGTTAGCGCGAGGCCGACCAGTGGTGTCGAGCGAAGTCTGCCCGCTTGCCGTGTCGGCCAGTCCAACAATCTGGGGTTTGCAGGGTCTGGACGCAGAAGGGTCGAACAGGGGAGGCTGCGCTATGACGAGAGCAGTGGTTCGCAGGTGCTGGAACGTGTTCGCTTACGGCGGAGGCGTCGGAAGGCGTCGGCGCGGGTAGCCCGACGGAGCGAGCTGGAGACTCCGCACAAGGGCCGGCCGGCCACTGAGGCCGGAGGAGTACCGCGTGGTCCGATTCGCGATCGACCTCGTGGATCGCCTCGGCGCGGAGCACGGGTTCCGTCCCCCCAAGCTGGTACCGAAGCAGCTGGCAGCGCTGCGCGCGCGTTGATCGAGCGGGTGCGCGGAGAGATGCTCTGTGTCGAGGTGGCCGCGTAGCCGGAATGCTGCCTCGACGAGCCGAACGGGCGCAATCCTCGTGAGCGCGAAATGACCGGATGGGGTCATGGCGGCGGAAGCCTGAACCGCCGGCACCGCCGGCAGGTTCGTGGCGTACACCTCTCGGGCGTGATCCGTGCTTCGACAGGGGCGCGGCGCGTGACAGCGACCTGCTCGGCCATCGTGCCGAGCACGCTCCCGCCGAGGCCCACCCCCGATGCCCGCCAGAAGCCGGTATACCTGGACGCGTGCTGAGGTTGACAGGCCTGCCCCCGGCGGACCGTTTTCCAGACGCCGTGCTGGTGCAGGACGACGAGGGTCGCCTCGAGCTGCGCTTCGGCGGAGCCGGCGATACGAGGACTGTCGAGATCCCGCTCTGGACGCTGGAGGGGCAGGACATCGAGGCGGCGCAGCTATGGCTGCTGGCCGAGCCTCCGGCAGCGGGGCTATCGCGTCACGCTCGAGCGCTGAGACGGACCGGCACCGGAGGGCGGCGAGACGGAGGCCGCCCTCCGGTGATCGCGTCCGGCGCTCGGACTTCGTCTACGCGCCGATGCGCTGCTTGTCGCCGAGCATCCCGTGCGGGTCGAGCACATACTTCGTGCTCGCTCCCTTGTCGAAGGCCTGGTAGCCCTCCGGCGCCTCGTCGAGCGAGATCACGGTGGCGTTGACGGCCTTGGCGATCTGGCAGCGCTCGTTGAGGATCGCGTTCATCAGCTGGCGGTGGTAGCGCATCACCGGGCACTGGCCGGTAGTGAACGAGTGCGACTTGGCCCAGCCGAGCCCGATTCGGATCGACAGGCTGCCCTCCTTGGCCGCCTCGTCCTTCGCGCCCGGGTCACCGGTCACGTACAGGCCGACGACGCCGAGCTGACCGGCCTCGCGGGTGACCTGCATGATCGAGTTCAGCACCGTCGCCGGCGCCTCCTCGGCGCCGTGGCCGTGCCCCTTGGCCTCGAAGCCGACGGCATCGACCGCGCAGTCGACCAGCCGCTCCCCGACGATCTGCTCGATCTGGTCGGGCAGCGGGGTCTCCTGGCTCAGGTCGACCGTCTCGCAGCCGAAGCTCCTGGCCTGCTTCAGGCGCTCCTCGTTCATGTCGCCGACGATCACCACCGCCGCGCCGAGCAGCTGCGCCGCGTGCGCGGCCGCCAGGCCTACCGGGCCCGCGCCGGCGATGTAGACCGTCGATCCTGTGGTCACGCCCGCCGAGACGCAGCCGTGGTAGCCGGTGGGGAAGATGTCCGACAGCATCGTCAGGTCGAGGATCTTCTCGAGCGCCTGCTCCTTGTCGGGGAACTTGAGCAGGTTCCAATCGGCGTAGGGCACCATCACGTACTCCGCCTGACCGCCGACCCAGCCGCCCATGTCGACGTAGCCGTAGGCCGAGCCGTAGCCGCTGGGGTTGACGTTCAGGCAGACACCGGTGTTGCCCTCCTTGCACATGCGGCAGCGCCCGCAGGCGATGTTGAACGGCACCGAGACGAGATCGCCCTCCTTGATGAACTCGACGCCCGGGCCCGCCTCGATTACCTCGCCGGTGATCTCGTGGCCGAGGATGAGGCCCGCCGGCGCGGTCGTGCGGCCGCGCACCATGTGCTGATCGGACCCGCAGATGTTGGTCGCCACGATCTTCAGGATCGCCCCGTGCGGGGTCTTGCGGCCGACGTTCGCGGGATCGACGCCAGGGCCGTCCTGCACCTCCAGCTTCGGGTAGTCGATCGCCTGCACCTCGACCTTGCCTGGCTCTATGTACGCAACTGCCTTGTTACCGGCCATGGGGTTGTCTCCCTTCGGTTGTGGGTTTGCTTCTGTGGTGCTGCTCGTCCTCCGTGAGCACTCGCCGACCCTCGACGTGCCGGCGGTGCCCTGCCGCTGGCCCGCTTGTGCGGCGGCTTCGTCCCGTTCGGGCTGGGCGATCACGTGGTAGCTGAGCGCGGCGATCGCCCCGCCGACCAGCGGGCCGACCCAGTAGCTCCAGAACTCGTTCCACGGGGGCGAGCCGGCGAAGATGTCCGTCGCGAGGTATGGGCCGAAGGTGCGCGTCGGGTTCACCGAGCGCGCGCTGATCGGCCCGATCACCATGATCTCGCACGCCACAGCGAGCCCAATCACGAGGCCGGCGAACCAGCCGGACGCGCCGGTCAACGGCGAGCGCCATGATCGTCCAAAGCAGCAGGAACGTTCCGAGCCCCTCCGCCAGCGCCGCCTTCGTGAAATCTGCGCCGACGATCGTGCCGCCGGACACGTTCACGTCACTCGCGTGCGGCCCGAAGATTGCATTGATGAGGGCTGCCCCTGCGAACGCCCCCGCGAGCTGCACCATGACGTAGGGGATCACCTCGACCCACGGAAAGCGGCGGACCACCGCCAGCGAGAACGTGACCGCCGGGTTGATGTACGCCCCCGACGTCGTGCCGAACATCTAGACCGCCGCGGCGATCACCAGCGCGAACGAGAGCGCGATGATGCCGAGTCCCGCGTAGTCGGACTGGCGGCGCCCCTCCTCCAGCGCGGCGACGACCGCCCCGGCGCCGAAGTTCACGAGCAGCGCGGTCCCCACGAACTCGGCCGGAAAACGACGGCCAAGATCGGCGTTGACGATTCGTTCCGCCGGACTCGAGTAAGGGCAGTCCCTCGCCATACCCCCCAGCGTCGTCCGGGTCGAGAGTCTTACCCGTCGAGACCGCGGATTCCGAATATGGCGAAGCACGCGATCCGATCGCCGCATACCGGGGCGGCTCAACCGGGTGCCAGCGCCCGAGTCTCTCCCACGATGAGTTCATGAACGAGCGCGGCCTTCTACCCACGTCGGGAGCAGCGCGACACGCCAGCTCGTGGATCTCAATCGGCGAGAGTAGGTTGGAGATCTGGCGGGCGAGCCGCTCGCGCGGGCGCAGACCGCCTCTGACGCGCAGGGGCGCATCCCCAACCGGCGAGCGTTTCGAGTCCAACATCGCACTGTATGGATTGCGTCGAGGCCGCCAAGCGCTACCCGTGAATGCTGTCCCCGGACGCGTCAAGCTAGGGTCGTGAATGCCGTATCCACGAGCGCCCGACCCGCCCTCCTCTGCTTCGACGGGTCCGAGGGTGCGGTCGCGGAGATCGTGGGCGCGGGCGAGATGTTGGCGCCGCGGATGGCGCTCGTCTTGACCGTGTGGGAGCCCGTCGGCTCGTGGCGGGCCTACGATCCGGCGACGATCCTCAGCGCACCGGTGTCGAGGCTCGCCTCCAAGGCGTTCGGGCTCGACCAGATCACGCGTGATCTTGCCCGGGAGCACATGGAGCGCGGGACCGAGCTCCCAACGCAGGCGGGCTTCCAGGCCGATGGGCGGTTGGAGGACGGCAAGCCGTGGCGGATGATCTGCCAGGCCGCCGACGCGCTCGGCGCCGAACCGATCGTGGTGGGCGCCCGTGGGTCGGACGCGTCGAGTTGGCGCTGCTCGGCAGTGTGTTTGTCTACTGCGGTTTTCTTCCGGGCGACGCGCCCCGTGCTCGTAGTGCCGCATCACGAAAGACAACCGACCGCCGGTAGCCCGCCCGAGTAGCTGACCCCCGCCGTGAACCCGAACACGCTCGGCTTCGTCCTGCCCTCGACCTCAGCGACGACGGTTCGCTGGCCCCGGCGTTGGGGTTCCCGTCCGCTCGCGAGGGTGTCGGCCGATCGCGACCGCCACAGAGACCGCGCTGACCGAGGTCGAGGCCGTGCGACGCCTCGACGCGCGGGGGGAGGCTCCGCGCAGACGCGCGAGCCGCTCATACGCCAGCATCGCCCGCGCCAACACGCTGACGATTCCCAACGGAATCCTGCTGGTCTTCGGCGTGCTCACGATCGTGTTCGGATCGTGGCGGGATGCCCTGTTTCTCGGGATCCTGGTGTCGAACATCGCGACCGGGTCCTTCCAGGAAATCCGATCTAAGCGAGCGCTCGACCGCCTAGCGGCGCTCGTCGCCCCAGACGCCGGCTGTGGTCAGGGACGGAACCGACCGCCGCGTGGCGGTCGACGAGGTGGTGGCCGGCGACCTGGTGCGCCTGTCGCCGGTGATCAGGTGGTCGCCGACGGGACCCTGACGGCGGCCGAGGACTCGCGCTGGATGAGTCCAACCTGACCGGCGAGTCCGAGCTGGCGGCGCCGGGGGGCGGGTGTGGTCGGGCTCGTTCGTGGTCGAGGGCAGCGGGCTGCTCGAGGCCACCGCGGTCGGTGTGGACAGCCGCGCCGAGCGGCTGACCGCCACCGCGCGCGCTTTCCGCCATCCGCGCTCCCCACTCGAGCCAGCCAACGATCGGCTCCTGCTGTGGCTGGTTGCGCCCTCTATCGCGGGCGTGATCGGGCTGACGGCCTCGGTGCCACCCCGAGAAGACGCTGGCGCGCGTGCAGACGCTCACCGGGGGAATCGTCAAACCTCGTCCCCGAAGGGCTGATCCTGCTGATCAGCGTCACCGACGCCGTGCCGGCGTTCAAGATCGCTCAACGGGGGTCTCGCGCAGCAGCTCAACGGGATCGAGTCCCTCGCCTCGGTCGATGTCATGTGCACCGACAAGACCGGGACTCTGACCGAGCCGACGCTGCGGTCGTCGGGCTCGTCCCCGCGGCCGGCACGGACGAGGCGGTCCTCGGCCGCGAGCTGGCGAGGTACGCGGCCAGCTCGCCGTCTCGCAACCTGACCCTGCAAGCGATGGCCGACGCCGGGCTGGCGGACGTGGCACCGGCAACGCGTCGTCGCTCAAGTGCCGTTCTCCTCCCGGCGTCGCTGGAGCGGGCTCGACCTTGGTGACGAGCGGCTCGTCTTCGGGCCCCGGAGCGGTTCGCCGTCGCCGATGCCGCGCTCGCGGCCCGGGCGCGCGAGGAGGCCAGCGCCGGGCGACGGGTGCTGGCACTCGGGCGCGCCGACTCGCCCCTTCCCCGCGACGGCTCGCAGCCCAGGGTTCCCGACGATGTACGAGCGATCGGCCTAGTGGTCTGGCCGAGCGGCTGCGCCCTAAGGCGGCCGAGACCGTCGCCTTCTTTATCCGATCGGCCTCGTGTGGGCGTGGAGTGAATACCGGGCCACCTGCGCCGGTTGAAAACTAGGCCGCGAGGCGCAGCAGTCCGGAGTCGTCCGGCTGGGCCTTGACCCTCGCGCGATCGGTATGTGATCACGCGAGGATGGAGTGTGCACGCACGCGCGAGGGCATGCGGGTGGCCAAGGCGAACAGGCGCCTGCGCGGGAAGCAGCCCAGGCTCAGCCCGACGGGGCTCTTCCCGGTGATTCCGATCGTCTAGACGGTGTTGCTAGTCCAGCTGCGTACGGTGACGCTCATCGTGCCGCCGCGGGACGTGATCACCAAGGACAACGTTCCCGTCCGCGTCAACGCCGTCGGTCCGCGATCGTCGCCCACTTCCGCATCGTCCGCCCGATAAGACGATCGTCAAAATCGAGGACTAGACGATAGCGACGTTGCGAATCGCCCAGACGACGCTGCGCTCGGTGCTCGGCCAGCACGTTCTCGACGAGCTGCTCGCAGAGCGAAAAATCCACGCAATCCTCCAGCACCACATCGAGAAGGCCACCTCCCCGTGGGAGATCAAGGTCTCGATCGTTGACGTCAAGGACGTCGAGATCTCCGGTGGGGTTCAGCGCGCGATGGCACGCAAGCCGAGTCCGAGCTCGAGCGGCGCGCGAAGATGATCGACGCGGAGGTAGAGTTTCAGGCCTCCGAGCGGCTGAAGGACGCCGCCAACGTGATGAGCGTCAATCCTGTCGCGGTCCAACTTGCTTCCCGCAGACGATGTTCGAGGTCATCTCGGAGCGCTCGACGACGATGGTGATGCCGATCCCGATCGACCTGCTTCAACCGTTCTCTCGGCGCGGCGTCGGCCGCGACGAGCCGTCGGTGCCAAGCAACGGCGACGCTGTCGCGGCCGGCGGCCGCGACGGGGGCTAGCGGTCATGCGGCGGGAGGTCGACGTGGGCATGGCAGCGACCCGCGCCGACGTCGCGATCGTCGGCGGAGGCCTTGGGGCCTGCGCGGCGGCGCTCGCCGCCGCGCGCCTCGGGCGCACCGTCGTCCTCACGGAGGAAACGCACTGGCTCGGCGGTCAGCTCACGAACCAGGCGGTCCCGCCGGACGAGCACCCATGGATCGAGGAGTTCCCCCCGAGCGCCACCTATCGGGCGCTCCGGGACGGGATCCGCGACTACTACCGGTCGCACCTCCCGCTCACGCCGCGTGCGAGAGCGGATGCGCTTCTCAACCCGGGAAACGGATGGGTCAGCCGCCTCTGCCACGACCCGAGGGTCGCGGTCGCGGTGCTCCACCAGATGCTGGCGCCCCACGAGATCGCGGGGCGACTGCTCGTGCTCCGCCCATACCGGCCCGTCAAAGCATGGACGGACGGCGATCGCGTCGCGGCGGTAGAGGTGGAAAACCTCGAGACCGGAGCCGGCCACGTACTGGAGGCGCCGTTCTTCCTCGACGCAACCGCGTACGGCGACCTCCTGGAATTGGCTGGGGTCGAGCACGTGCTCGGCGCCGAGTCGCGCGCCGCGACCGCGGAACCGGACGCTCCCGACGAGACGACCCCGCTCGACCAGCAAGCGATCACCGTCTGCTTCGCCCTCGAGCACCTTCCCGGCGAGGACCATACGATCGACAAACCGCGCCAGTACGAGCGCTGGCGCGACCTACACCCCCGCGGCTGGCCAGGCCCCCTGCTGGGTTGGACGACCCCTGACCCGGAAACCCACGAGTCGCTCACGCGTCCCCTGTTCGCCACGAACGGGCGGCAGCAATCGTGGTGGAGCTTCCGCCGCATTCTCGACCGCACAAACTTCGACGACGGCTACGCCCGGAGCGACGTCGTCGTCGTGAACTGGCCCCAGAACGACTACTGGTTCGGCCCCGTCGTGGGTGTCGACGCGGCCGAGCGCGAGCGCAACCTGGAGGACGCGCGGCAGCTGAGCCTCAGCCTCCTCCACTGGCTTCAGACCGAGGCGCCGCGACCGGACGACGGCCACGGCTACCCGGGCCTCCGTCTCCGGAGAGACGTCGTCGGCGGCACCGCCGACGGGCTCGCACCGGCCCCGTACGTTCGAGAGTCGCGACGGATCGAGGCCGAGTTCACCGTTTGCGAGCAACACATCGCCTACCCGCTACGGCCCGACGGACCCGAGATGTTCGCCGACTCCGTCGGCGTCGGCTGCTACCGCATCGACTTGCATCCCCGGACAAGCGGCGCCGGATACCTCGACCTCGGCTGCTGGCCGTTCCAGATCCCGCTCGGCGCGCTCGTGCCGATCCGGGTCGAGAACCTGCTCCCCGCCGGCAAGAACCTCGGCGTGACGCACATCGCCAACGGTGCCTTCCGCGTCCATCCCGTCGAATGGAGCGTCGGCGAAGCGGCCGGGACGATCGTGGCGTTCTGCCTGGAGCGGGGCGTCACGCCCCGCCAGGTACGCAGCGCGCCGCAGCTTCTCGACGAGCTTCAATTACTCCTCCGAGGCGAGGGCGTCGAGCTCGCCTGGGACTCGATCGCGCCAGTCTGATGAGCACCCCTCCGCCGAAGGCGAGACTACCTCGAATCGGCATCTCCGGTTCGTACGGGGGCCTCAATCTCGGCGACGAGGCGATCCTCGAGGGAATCCTTACGCGCCTCCGCGCGACCGTCGACGCCGAGATCACCGTCTTCTCGCGCAACGCCGCCGACACCCGCGCACGCGTCGACGTGGAGCACGTCATCCCGATCAGGGACCTGACGAGGAAGGAGGCCGCGCCCGAGATCCGCAAGCTCGACCTTCTCGTGCTCGGCGGCGGCGGCATCCTCTACGACGGCGAGGCGGAGACCTACCTGCGGGAGGTCTTCCTCGCGCACGAGGCCGGTGTGCCGGTCGTGCTCTACGCGATCAGCGCCGGGCCGCTCCTGACTCAGACGTCCAGGCGGGCGGTGCGGGACGCGCTGAACGCGTCGCCGTCGACGGTCGTGACCGTCCGCGACCGGCTCGCTTATCGACTGCTCGAGGACGTCGGCGTCACGCGGGACATCTATCTGGTCGCCGACCCGGCATTCCTGCTCGAACCAGCGGAACTTGCCGCTGGAGCGCTCGAGGCCGAAGGCGTCCGCGAAGGGCGCGACCTCGTCGGCTTCTCGGTTCGCGAGCCAGGACCCGCCGCTCCCGATATCGATCCGGACGCCTACCACTCGCTGCTGGCGAACACCGCTGACTTCATGGTCGACCGCTACGACGCAGACGTCGTCTTCGTCCCGATGGAGAGGGGCGACGTGCGACACAGCCACGCCGTCGTCGCCCACATGCAGAACGCCGACAGGGTGGAGGTCCTGCGACGACGCTACTCGCCCCGGCAGATCCTCGCGCTCATGGACGAATTTGAGTTCGTCGTCGGGATGCGCCTCCACTTCCTGATCTTCGCGGCCCTGCGCGCCACACCGTTCGCGCCGCTCCCTTACGCCTCGAAGGTGACCGGGCTGCTCGAAGACCTCGAGATAGACCGCCCGCCACTCGGCGACATCGACGCGGGGCAACTGATCGCCGAGGTCGATCGCTCCTGGGACGCCCGTAAACGGATCCGCGCGACGATAGAGCGCCGCCGCGCGTCGCTGAAGGAGCGCGCACGGCAACCGAACGAGCTCGTGCTCGCGAGCCTGCACAAGGCCGGTTTCGAAATAACGGCAGACGGATCCGACCGCGCCCGGAGTGACCCGGACAGCAGTTCGTCGTCCGCATCCGCGCGGGCGGCGACATGATCTTTGATTGGGTGATTCCGTTCGGTCTTTGTGGACCGTCCCCGGGGAGCGTGACGGGAAACACTGCCGGGAGCCGGCTGCGGCCATCTGTGTGACGAAGAGCTCAGCGCGCACCGTCAAGCTCACGCGGGCTGGACCGCCTCCTGGCCGAGCTCGCGCAGCGGGCGGTATGCGCGCTTCAGCAGCGTCTTGTCGGTCGTGACCTTGCGACAGGACCTCGCACGAACCGCGGGCGTAGATACCGCCTCGCTTCTCACGGCAGGCCCAGTCGCTGGTCTCGGTCCACAAGTGGACGTTTCTACTCGGGGCGGCTCCTGTGCCGGAATCGGGAACGGGCTGTTGCTCGGCTACCTGATGTACCGCTTCGCCCTCGTGCAGCGCATCGGCCTCTTGAGCGTGATCGGTGGGCCTTGCTCATCGCTTCGTCGACCGCCGTGCTGGTCGGCGCCTATACGCAAACCTCCGGCGGGGCTGGCATCGCGTCACTCCCCGAGATCGCTTGGGAGGCGTCGCTTGGCATCTACCTCATCGCCAAAGGCTTCAAGCCGCCTCCAATCGCCTGTCGCGATATGCGACTGGCTGGCGCGGACCAGAATCCTCGAACCCCCTGCGGTAGCGGTCGGGTAATTCAGATAGGCTTGACAATTGGCCTGACGGCGCGTGGCCTCAGGCCATAACGTTTGCGCCGCGCGCGGTAAGCAGGTGCTGGGTATAACCAGTCGCGGGCGCCGCTGCGAGTCCCTCCCCGTCACAGCGGTCGAGTAATGAGTTCGGCGCCGTGCGAACGTCTTTCGGATATGACCGAGCGTGATCAGCCGTTCGAGGCGCTGATCGGCACCACGGCGTCAGCAGCAGCAGCCGCGCGTCGGCGGAAGCGAGTACCTCGGGCCGCTCCCCGGCGGCGAACTCGAGCAGCAGCCCGACACCGGGGCTTGCGCGCTCGCCCTCGGAGGCCTCGACCTGGATCTCGGCGTCGATCACCACCGGCCAGGCGCGTTCGTGAACCTGGTGGTCGGAGAGGCCCTCACCCGCCGCGGGGTCGAGCACGATCGCGCGCTACGGCGGTCCAGGAGAGGATCTCCGGAAGCCGTGGCTTCAGATCGCCATCAGATCCCAGCTGTTCACGATCACTCCTCCGTCGGTTGGTCATTTCAGGGCAGGCTAACCGGCTGCCGCTTGGCCTGGCTGCGCTGAGGACGCGGACTCGCTCACTCGGGCTGAGCGGCTCGTCACCGTCACCGGCGCCTCGTCGGGCCAGCACGTACGCGAGGTCCGAAGCGCGGTTCACGTACGCGATCAGCGCGGCGCTCATCGACATCCCACCGTCGCGCGCGGCGACGAGGCGCCGCTCGGCCCGGCGCAGGCGTGTCCGCGCGATGTCCAGTGCGGCGGAGGACGGGTGGCGCCGGGTACCACGAACGCGGGACTCAGCGGATGTTCGGCGAGCAGCCCGTCGATCTGCTGGTCGAGCGACGCCCTCATCTCGGCCGTCACCGATGAGGTGCCCGGCATCGGCGAACGGGCCGCGCTGGAGGTCGAGCACGATCGCTTGAAGGTCGCGGTCCTTAGGCTGGCGCCTCCCAGGCCGAGCGCCGGCGACCGCCTCGTTCAGGGTCGGCATGCCTCGACGACCGGATCCGCCTTGGAGACCCGCCCGCCGAACAGCAGGTGGGTCGTGCCATCGTCACCGGTTTTGGTGTGGATCGGTGGAGTCGCGGCACCGTCATCCGCTCACGCCAGCCTGTCGGCTTGGGGCTCCGGGCCCGACCTGGTTGCGGCTCGGCGAAGAACACCTCCATATGCACTTGGGCGGGCGGCGCTCCGAGCGCGTCGGGGTCGACCGCGCAGGCCGGCACGAACCCCGGTGCGCCCGCGACGAACACGTCGTGACCGCTGAGGTCTCGGTAGAAGGTCGTCGGCAAGCCGTGGATGCGGCCGTGCGGGGGCGGGTCAGCGCACCGCGGGTCAGGGTGCGGATGAAGCGAAACCGCGGGTGTTGCGCCTGCCAGCCCGCAAAGCGGTCGCGGTCGATCACGTCGGGCTCGGTGCGCGCGGAGAGATCAAGGTCAGCGATGGGCGTGCGCCGGCCAAAATGGCCGCCTCGGACAGCGCCCGGATCGGTGCCAGCTCAGAGCCGGCCGCTAGGAACAGGGCCGGCGCCGTCGCGGTTGGGTCATCCACGAACGTGCCGTACGACGTGAGACGCTCACTGTTCGCGGCGCGCAGGCGCCCGTGGACCCATGCGCTCGTCTGGCCGTCAGGCACGCGGGTCCACCAGTAGCGAGATCAGCCCATCGGCGCGCGGCGCGTTGGCGATCGAGTACGACCGCGCCGGCAGCTGATGGTCGCGGTCCTCGAGCAGCACGTACTCGCCCGGAAGATATTCGAGGGCGCCCTCCAATGGCCGCAGCAGAGCTCGCGAATCGTCGGGGTGCGCGGCTCGATGCTCACGTTGCTGGCGCGGGCTCGCAGCTGTGCGATCCGGTCCTCGTGTGCGGCGGCCTCATCCGGTGGCGTGCGCGGAACTCGTCGAAGCGCGCGGGGACGTGGTCGAACCATTTGCCAGCTCGTCGCTTGGCGCCAGCTCGCGCATTGGGGAGACGCCGCGAGGCCACATGTGGTCGATCAGCACCCGGTACCCGTCGTCACCGTCGGGCGGGTCGTAGACCAGCCTGATGCGTACGTCGAGTGCATCTCAGCCCTCCCGGGTAGGTGACGACACGTCCCCACAGGCTCTTGGTGCCCCAAATCCCGCGGCGCAGGCACTCGAGCTGGACGATCTGCGAGTGGTCGACGAACAGGTTGACCTCGGGCCCGTAGTTCTTGACATACCAACCGAACACCTCAGGGTCGGCGGCTTCGAACATCACCTTCTCGAGACCGAGCTCGCGCGCGATCGTCGCGACCACGTCGGTGCGCCACGTGGTGACCTCCTCGGTGATTCCCTCGGACTCGATCATGATCATGTAGGCGCCGGCGTCCAGGCAGCGACGGGCGAGATCGATCGCGTAGCCGACGTCGCGTGTGCCCTCCTGCTCGAGCTCCTCGGGCGTCGTAGCGCCGCCGGCGCCGAATTGGATCCCGACCTCGGGCTTGGCCTTCAGGCCGGCGCGCTGGACGCGCTCCACCAGCCGCAGGATGTCGTCGGTGGGGATGCTGATGAAGCCAGCCGAGACCTCGAGGATGTCGAACCCCACGCGCGCGACCTCGTCAATGTAGCGCTCGACCGCATCTGGGCCCTGCGTGAGGACGTGCTCGATGAACCCGCCGGTGGAGACGAGCACGTCGTGCTCGTGGGCGATCTCGATGATCTCGCGCAACGCTGGCTCGGGCATCAGCGTGAACGAGCCGCCGGCGAACTTCAACGCGTCGACGTGCTCGCCCATCGTGCCGAGCACGTCTTTGAGGTAGCGCGGTCCCATCACCGAGTAGTAGGGCCCGCGGATTTCGGTCACGCCGCGCGTCCGCGGCTTTGCCGGGCGCTCGTTGGCGCGCAGGAAGGGGAAGGTGAGCTCGGTTGGTGGGGTTGGTGTCACGGACGTCATGTGTGTCTCCTTGGTCGTCAGTTCACGTCAAGGATGGAATGTGTCGTGCGCAGGTGTGCGATCACGGCTGGGTCGTCGGACTCGAGTCGCTCCATCGGCTCACCGGTGCAGGTGCAGAGGTCGACGACCGCTCGCTCGGTCGAGATCGACACGATCCGCCAGGTGCCGCCTGAAAGCGCCCAGCTCTCGAGGTCCTCGAATAGGTGCCGGCTGTCGATGGCCATGCGTCACATGCCTTCTTTCGGGCCGTCCCGGGTGAATCGGGTGAGCGTCCCGCTGGCAGACCACCGGCTGCGGGCCAGGCGTTCGGGCTGTCGCGGCACCGATCGAGGACGACCGCGAGGATCGCAGCGGACGACGGTCACCGCACACGGCGAATCTCGTAACAGGCCGCGGACCAGGCTGCGATGCAGCAGCCGTCGGAGGGCCCCTCGACGCGTTGAGCCGAGCACGAGCACGTCCGCGGCCTCGGAGAGGGCCAGCTGACGCAGCCCACGTCGAGCGGACTCGCACTCGAGCGCGCGGAACGTGACAGCGAGGTCGGGTGGCAACGCCGCTCGCGCTTCACCGAGCACGGCCTCCGCATCCTGCCGTACGAAGATCCGGTGATCGCCGTTGGCGATCCGCGTGGCTCGTGCGTCGAACGAGATCCCGGCGAGTGACTCCGGCGGAAAGACGCAAACCACGAGCAGCTCGGAGCCTGCTGAGCCCGCCAATAGCGCGCTCAGCGACAAGGCGGCTTTTCCCGCCGGCGAGCCGTCGAATGCGACGATCACGTGGACAGTCGCCGCCCGGACGTGTCTTGAAGTCTCGGGCAGCGGCTCGTCGGCGAGCCGCCGGTGGGATCGCGGTATCCGATCGGCAAGCTCAGGTAGTGCTGTGGGGGTGTCAGTCATCATCGGGTGCTCCGTTCATTTGACGTCAGTGGAGTCGTGAGCAGCTGCATGAGCTCGTCGACAGCGAGGTCGTCCGGCTCGTCCAGACGACTCACCGCGTCGATGATCTGCGCCCGCTCCCCAGAGTCGATGTGCTCGGCGGCGAGCCGGTTGAACTTCGCAGCTACGGTGTCCCAGCTCATCGGGCGGGTGTGGAAGCCCTCGTAGTCGTGCTGCTCGCGCTCGAGCGTGCGCCCGTCGCGCAGACGCAGGCGCAGGCGAGCGCCGTGCTGTTCGGGGAAGCGCCGCGAAAGTTCGGGATCTGGGCGCACGTCGACACGACGCAACAGCTGCTGCACGTCGTTGGCGACGATCCGCTCGGGCAGGTACTGCTCGGGCAGCACCTGACCGTCGAGCAGCGCGACCGCGAGCAGGTAGGGCAGCGAGTGGTCGGCCTCCTCCTTGGAGCGCACCTGGCGTTTGTCGCCCTCCTCGCCGCCGCCGATGATGTCGAACGCGACCTGGAACGTGTCCAGCTCGATCCGCTCGACCTCGGCGCCCGTCAGCCTGTGCTCGGCGCGCAGCTCGAGCAGCGCCTCGATCGCCGACTGCGAGTGGATCTCGGCGTTGTAGCGCTTGAGGATCGTGCGGCGAACCGACTCGAGATCCTCGTGTCGCCAGTCGATCTCGAACGGGCCGGCGATCGCCTCGATGAAGCCCTTGTTGCCCTCGAACACCTCGCGCGGCCCGGTCACCCCACGCATCGCCAGGAACGCCGCGTGGGTGGCCGCGAACGCCGTCGCCGGATAGGCGAGCCCCTTCCAGTGCGAGAGCTCGCCGGTGCGCGTGACGCGCAGCGCGTTCAGCGACGTGCCGGCGATCGCGATCGCGTTGGCGGTGCGTCGATCATCGAGCCCGAGCGCGCGCGAAACGCCAGCGGCGACGGCGTAGGCGCCCTGCGTGGTGTGGTCAAAGCCCTTGGCGCGCACCGGCGCGACCTCGGAGAGGCGGTTCTGGACCTGGTAGGCGACCGCCAAGCGCGGTCAGAGCAGCGTGCGACCGTCGGCGTGCGCGTACTCGGCCGCGGCGAGCACCGGAGCGAGGTTGTCGCTCGGATGGCAGGTCTCCCCGGGCGCCAGGAAGGAGTCGTTGAAGTCCAGGTAGCGCACCAGCGCGCCGTTGTAGAGCGCGGCACGGTCAGGCGCGCTCTTGCCCCCGCCGATCAGCGTGCACAGCGGCGCGCCGCCGAACTCTTCGCACCTGCTCGCGGACCATCGCGACCGGCTCGCCGTCAAGCGCACCCAGCGCCACGCCGAGCGAGTCCAGCACTCGCAGCTTCAGCTGTTCGCGCGCCGGCTCTGAGATGTCGTCCCATCGCGACCGGCAGACAAACTGGGCCAGTTCCTCGACCCGAGTCGGATGATCCCGGCGCTCGAGGTGGCGATCGTGCCCGGCCTTGGCCACATTGGATGTGCTGGTATTCATGTCATCCCTCCTATGCCGGCTCTGGAACCCTGGAACCGGACGGACGCTCGCCGGCGTCCTTGGAGCCCGCAAGCGGCTGGTCGGGGGTTGGCGCGAGCGCAACGTCTCCTCGCACATGCACTGAGCCGACCTCGTAGACGACCTCTGGGGCGAGCGTGCGGCCGATGAAGCAGCGATCACGTGCCAGCGAGGCCGCGGCCTTGTACTCGGGCTGACGCGCGGTGTCGCCTCCGATGCATCGTCGGGGTGACGACGATCCCCGTGACCCGTGTGGCGGCGGGGAATCCGGTCACCGTGCCGCTGGCAGCGACTGCCAGCGAGTCGACCGGAAGCTGCGCGCGGCGCAGCCCGGCGAACGGCGTCGCGGCGTAGCACGACGAGACCGCGCAGACCAACAGCTCCTCGGGATTGGTGCCGACGCCGCGACCGCCCATCGACTCCGGCCCGGACAGGTGAAGGGCAACGTCGTCGGTCTGGGTCTGTCCGGCGCCCTCAAGGCCGGTACCGGACCAAGTCAGCGCAACATCGAAACTGAGATCCCTCATCGCGCTGTCTCCTTCTGCGCCTGTGCGCGGTGGCGCCGCGGTCGATTCATCCTGTTCCTCTCTTCCTAGCGCGCGGGCAGGCGCCGTTCTTACCCCGGGCGCTGTCGCCATCGCGGTCGACCGACAGGGAGCGCGCCAGATCGCCGCCCGCACCGGGGACCGCCACCCCGGCGGGGAGGACTCGCCGCACACCTCTCGCAGCACACAACTATGCCCGGCGCATTGCCGCCGCCAGAAGCGCGCGTCGTCCACGTCCGCTCGACCTGCAAAGCCGTCACGGCGCCCGGAGGCGCTCGACGCGCCGATGCCGCGGCCGCTCGGCGGATCGACCCGTGGGCGCCGCCCGGCTCGAGTGGATGACTGCCTATACCTCGGCGAACACGAGCATCCGTTGCGCGAGGCGTCTGGCCTCGGCGCGATCCGCGGACGATCTCGAGCCACGCGAGTCGCCACGGTCGTCGGGTTCCCGGTCGGCAAGCCCGTGTTTGAGCTTGCGTCGCGCGTCGTGGAGGGTCTTGTAGAGAGCTCCCTGAGTCGAGTGCAGGCGTGTCGCGAGATCCTTGGAGTCGACCCCGTCGATCGCCAACGCGATCAGGACCTCGCGCTGATGGCTGGTCAGCTCGGTGACGATCAGCTCGGCGAGCCGGTCGGCGAGGTCGGCCGCCTCGCTGATTGCCTGCGCATCCTCGCCGTCGGCGGGGCGCAGCTTCAACGTCTCGGTGTCGGTCGGGGTTTCGCGCGCGTGACCGAGCCGGCGGCGGATCTTGCCCGGCACCTCGAGCTCGGCGAACCGCCGCGCCCACGTGGTGAAGCGCGCATCGCCGCGGAATCTGTCGAGTTTGCCGAGGATCGCGACGAGCGCGTCGTCGGCGGCCTGCATCGCGAGATCGTCGAGGTCTCGTCCGGACGGGTGCGCCAGCGCAGCGGTTCGACGTCGCACCTGATAGCGAGCCTCGCTGAGCAGCAACGCATGCAACCGCGCGATCGCTGCGTCATAGCGCGCGCCGTCGCTGTGAAGCGTCTCCAGCCACGCGCGCGACTCGGGATCGAACTGTCGAGCGCCGTCAGCATGGCTCTGCGTGGTTGGGCGTGCAGATTCGATCATGCATCGATTCTCGATCGCCGACCGCCGCCAACACATGGGCACAGATGCCCATCTGGTAGGTGCTCGACCCCCCATCGGACCCATGCCCGAAACCGAATGTCGAGCGCAAGTCGACGAAGCCCGACCGGGTCATTCGCCGTGCATCGGCGGCTGCCCAGTGAACCCGGCGGCCTGCCGGCCCAGCACAGTGCGCGATGCCGCCGACATCGGTTCTGATCGCTTGTCGGCGGGGCCAGGAGTGAGCTTTCGCGAGGCGACAATGGGTGCGTCACGGACGCCCGCGCGCGCCGGAATTGAGATGTCCTGCTCGCTCAAGCTGCGTGCTTGCGACTTGGGATCGAAGCGATGTGAACTGGATTGTCGCGGCGATCGACGAGAACGATCTCGACCGGCGGCGGGCCGGACGACCGATCGTCGGCCGATCACAATCGGGAATTCGTCGACGCTTTCAGGCTGCCTCGGGGTGGGCCACTTTGATCGCATCGGCCACCGGGGTCCGGAAGCCGACGTTCAAGCGATTCCAGCCGTTGATCGCGACGATCGCGAGTGTCAGCGCCACAACTTGCTGCGATGTGAAGTGTCGCGAGAGCTCGTCGAAGAGCTCATCGGGAGCGCCAGAGTCGGGCAGCAGGGTGAGCGCCTCACACCAGGCGAGCGCCGCGCGCTCCGCCCGTCCAAAGCAGTCAGCTTCGCGCCAGACCGCGACCATGTCCAGGCGCTGATCCGTCTCACCGAGCTCACGCGCCTCAGCGGCGTGAAGCCGAACGCAGTAGGCGCAACCGTTGATCTGCGAGGCTCTGATCTTGATGAGGTTCAACAGCCGCGGATCGTCGAGCCCGCCGTTCGCAACGCGCTCCAGGCCAAGCATCGCTTTGAGCGCGTCAGGTAGCACTTCTCGATAGTTGAGTCGCATCACGGCCTCCTGGTCGGAGATTCTCGTTTCATTGATCTCTCTAGCGTTCGGAGCAGGGCAGGCCCTTACGAGACCGACGCGTTGCCCGCTCGTGGCCAGGATCGACGCGACGGCGGCCAGGGCGGATCGCCCGCGAGCGCTCGAAACAAGCGCTGCGCACAGCCATGCAGCCGACGGCCCGCGGGGAGGACAGCCTGGCCGCCCTGCCCGGTCGGATCGAGCGCGACAATCTCAAGCAGCGCCGCCGTAATCCCGCCGGCCTTGACCCGCGAGTCGAGCAGCACGCAGAACTACGGACGTGACGCAGGCGTGGGGCTGCCACCGCACGAGCCGGTCGTAAACGACTTCTTCCCGATCGATGTGCCACCGCCCTAACGGGCGCAGGGCGCGGCTTGTGTGGGCGGCGGCTCGCTTGCGAGCCAGGGAGCTAGGTCCCAGGGACAGCTGCTCGGACGTAAGACGCGCTGATGCTTTCGACGCTTAGGGAACCATGCGCAGCATTTCGCTTGATCCTCCGCCGGGCCCCGGCTGTGGGGCCCCGCAGTCGTCATGCTCGCTCGAGACGCTGAGGCGCACATGAGCAGCCGAGAGCCCGTCTCCGGGCGGGCTCGTTGTCTGCGCGTGCTGCCGCGGCCTCGCGGAAGCTGGATCGTCGCGACCGCAGCAGGCGACGTCCTGTCTGAGCACGCCAGCGTGACCGCGGCGGAGATCGCCGGCCTTGCCCGCCTGCGCGAGGGCGAAGAGTTGCTCGTGTTCGTCCCATCGCTGCCATCGACGCTCTCGACATGAGGCGCCCCTGTCATCGCGCCGCTCGCGGCTCGCGCGTCGAGAGTGAGCCGTGCGTGCGGGGGACGTCGAGCGGTGCCTGGGGCGAGTGCGCGGTGAGCGTCGTTTGGCCTTGCGCCGGCGCTTGCCTTTCTCCGGTTGCGGTGGTACGGTTATTCACACTAAGACTGTGTAAAAAGAACGGAGGGCCGCAGATGACCGCAAGCGCCGGAGCCCCGGCGACACGGCGGCCCGGACCCGGCGCCAGCGCGCCCCGCGTGCGCGGGCTTCACCGCCGCTGAGGCAAGCCCGGGGCGCGTGCCTGCTGCGAGTCGCCGGTCGCGGTGGCGTGGGGGGACGGTGTTGTTCGAGGTCCCGTTCACAAGTGCGATGAGCGACACCGATCTGGCCGTGTTGGCGCGCGTGCTGGATGTTTCGTCGCACATGCAGCAGAAGCTGCGTCCGGATCCCAACCGCCCGGGCGTGGCGCGGCTTGACCACTTCTCCGGCCTGTTTCTCGAGCGCGGAGGGGACGAGGGACGGTGGGTGCTGCAAGCCCGCACCTGGGGGGACCCGGCGCCCCGGAGCGTCCACGAGTGGCACGTGCTCGCTGCGCAAGCAGCGCGCCAGCTCGACGCTCGCGTGAAACTGCCCGCGCGCCTGCCCGACGTGCAGCCGGCCACGCCGAACCGTCCGCTCGGCCGGGCCGCGAACAAGCGACTGGCGAGCATCCGCCGCCGCCTAGTCGGGCTGGCATGAGCACGCTCGCACCAGCCACCACACGCACACTCGCCCCCGCGTCGCGCGCGTGGCTGGCCGGGCTGCGCAGCGAGGGCGTGGCACGCGAGGCGGCGGTTGGCCGGCTGCACGCGTTGCTGCTTAGAGAGCCCGCCACGAGGTCCGCCGGCGCACCGCCGGGCTCGTGCACCCCTCCGGACGCGCCCTCGAAGACCTCGCCAACCAGGCCGCCGACGACGCGCTGGTCGCGATCCTCGCGAAGCTCGACCAGTTCCGCGGCGATGCGCTGTTCGCCACCTGGGCCCGGCGCTTCGCTGCGCTGGAGGTGCCCGGCGAGATCCGCCGACGACTCGGTCACGCTCGCGAGACCCCCATGGACGGAGATCGGTGGCCGCCCGACCGTCGTCGCGGGGAGGGCCCGGAGGAGCTCGCCGAAGCCGGCGAGCTCGCACAAACGCTCGCGCGCCTGATCGCGCATGAACTCACCGCTCACCAGCGCAAGGTCCTGATCGCGATGACGATTGATGAGGTCACCGGGAAGGATCTCGCCGCACGTCTGGACTCCACGCCGGGCGCCGTCTACAAGACGCTGCACGACGCTCGCGGCAAGCTCGCCGTGTCTCTCGGCGCTCAGACGCGCAGCAGCCGCAGGGCGCCCAGCATCGCCCCGACGCCGAGGGCGGTTCCCAGTGCCCAGGCCGCGAGCGCTTCGCCGGTGGGGGTGGCGAGCTCGTAGAAGTGGCGCAGGAAGGGGATGATCAGCGCGACGGCGTAGAGCAGCGCCATCAGCGCGCACAGAGCCGCCACGCCGAGCCGTCGCCGTCCCCCCTCGGTTTCGAGCCGCATCACCACCGCGAGCCCGCAGACGACGACGATCCCGGTGGCGACGGTCCGCGAGCGGGTCAGGCCGAGGTCAAAGCCATACCGCGCCACCAGGTAGCCGGTCACGATGCCGATTCCGATGGCGAGCCCGGCGGGGATCGCGAAGCGCGCGACCGACTGGAGGAAGCGGTCGGGCCGCCATGGCCCGGAGCTGGGCGCGAGCGCGAGCACAAAGGCGGGGATCCCGATCGTGACGGTGGAGGCGATCGTGAACTGGCGCGGGAGCAGCGGGAACGTTCCGGTTGGGATGGCGACCGCGAGCCCGACGACGGCGGTGAACACGGCCTTGGTTACGAACAGCCGCGCCACTCGCTGGATGTTGCGCAGGATCTGTCGTCCCTCGGCGACCATGCCCGGCACGACCGCGAAATCGTCGCGGACGAGCACGAGGTCGGCGACCGAGCGCGCCATCTGCGTCCCGGAGCCCTGGGCGATGGCTAGGCGTGCTTCCTTGAGCGCGGGAACGTCGTTGACCCCGTCGCCGACCATACCCACGTAGCGGCCGGCGTCCGCGAGTGCAGCCACGACGACACGTTTGCCCTCGGGCGAGATCCGTCCGACCGCGGGGGCGGACAGGACGGCGTCCAGCAATGCCGCGGGGTCGGAAGGCAGCGCCTCGCCGTCGAGCGCGGGTGCCGAACCCGGAATGCCCGCGTCGCGAGCGATGGCGCCGACGGTGGCAGGTGCGTCACCCGAGAGGACCTTCAACGCGACCTCTTGGGTCGTGAAGAAGGCGACCGTGTCTCGCAGCGTTGGCGCGGAGCCGCTCGGCGAGCACGACCAAACCGAGTGGCCGCACATCGTCCGGAAGCTCGGGCTCCGAGCCGTCGGCGGGCAGGGGCGCTTCGGTGCGCGCGATGGTCAGCACCCGCCGCCCGGCGCTTGCCTGCTCGCGCGCGCGGTCCGCGAGTGCCGGGTCGGCGTCGGCGAAGCGCTCCGGCGCGCCCATCACGAGCCGCTCGTCGCCGAGGTCAAGCGCGCTCCAGCGCCGGCGGGAAGAAAACGGCACCTGCGCAACGACGGGCTTGGCGGCGACCTTGGCCAGCTCTGCGTCTGCGATCGCCTCGAGGGTCAGGTTGCGCGACGGCGCGCTGGCCGCGTAGCTCGCAAGCTCGCGGGCCACTGCCGGCTCTTCCGTGCCGGCCGCCGGCACACACCGCAACCACGCGCAGCGTCGGCTCGGTCAGCGTGCCGGTCTTGTCGGTGCAGACGATGTCGACCGAAGCCAGCGACTCGATCGCGTTGAGCTGCTGCGCGAGCACCCCCCGCTGAGCCATCTTGAAAGCGGACACCGCGGCGGTCACGCTGATCAACAGGATCAATCCCTCGGGGACGAGGTTGACGATGCCGGCCGTCAGCGCCTGCACGCGCCTGCGTCGCCGTCTCGGGATGGGCGAACACCGAGATCGTCAGCCCAATCGCGACCGGGACGCTGAGCGCCACCAGCCAAAGCAGCAGCCGATCGTTGGCTCGCTCGAGCGGCGAGCGCGGATGGCGAAACGCCCGCGCCGTGGCGGTCAGCCGCTCGGCGCGGCTGTCCGGGCCGACCGCGGTGGCTTCGAACAGCGCGTTTCCCTCGACCGCGAACGACCCCGACCACACCGGGTCCCGGCTGCCGCGCACCGCTAGCTCGGACTCCCCGGTCAGGTTGGACTCATCCAGCGCGAGCCCGTCGGCCGACAGGATCCTCCCGTCGGCGACGACCTGGTCGCCGGCCGACAGCCTCACCAGATCCCCCGCGACCACCTGGTCGACCGGCACGCGGCGGTCGACCCCATCTCTGACCACCACCGCCTCCGGAGCGACCAGCGCGGCAAGGCGGTCGAGCGCGCGCTTGGATCGGACCTCCTGGAAGGACCCGATCACGACGTTCGAAACCAGGATGCCGAGAAACAGCGCATCCCGCCACGAGGCGAACGCGATCGTCAGCACCCCGAACACGAGCAGGATCCCGTTGGGGATCGTCAGCGTGTTGGCGCGGATGATGCTCGCGTAGGAGCGGCTGGAACGGCGGCGAGGAAGCTCGCCACGCGTTTCGAGGCGTCGCTTCGCCTCGACCTCGGTCAGCCCGGTCGGCGTGATCTCCGGGGCGGTCGCTATTCGGACCAGACTAGCGGCCGGCGTGATGACCGACCACCCCCGACTGGCTGCCATCCCCACGAGTGATCCCGTCGAGGCGTGCGCGACGGATGCGACGTTGCCGTCGGCAGCGTGGCCTTCCTGAACGGAACGGGTGTTGTGGGCGTTCAAGGACGCCGGGCGCTTTACATTGCGCGCAAGAGCGCTGAGGTCACGCGTGCAGCCGAGACGGCGTATAGACGTCGGTGACGAAGATCAGCGCGTAGCCGACCATTCCGGTTGTGACAGCGATCAGGCCCTCGACGTAGACGCAGTTCCAGCGCGGGTCACGGCCGGTGAACACAATCGCGAACCACGCGCCGACCGCCGCGAAGGAACGCGTCGAATCCCCCGGAACAGCCGCCCGGGCACCTAGCGTCTGGAACCGATTTCGCGGATGTGCTTCTTCAGCCGTGTCCGCGCCTCGGCCTCGACTTCGCGCTTCCATCGCTCGCTTTTCCATTCAGGGCCGCCAGGGCTCGTGGTCAAGCTGGATCGTGCTTTCCTGCGCATCACGTCCGGCCGATCCATCGACTCCGGAGGGCCGCTGATCCTGACATCGTTTGTTGGCATGACTCTGGACTTAGACATCGCGACCTCCGTGCTGTCGGTGAGCGGTCATGACGACCGCAACAGGGACTCTGGTGTTGTCACGTAAGTGACTCTTTGAGCATGCGCTATGTCAGCCGACGCGGGTATGGAGATCACCACCCATTCTTCTCACGACGATCGCTCACGCGACTGACGCATCCCAGCCGGGCTGATCTCGATTGACGTCCGCAGCGGTCCCGCGGGCGGTGCGTCGTGATGAGACTGGAGCGGCGTAGGCAGCAAGCCGTCACGTGGGCCGGGGCCTCGTGGGGGTGATCCATCCGCCGGGCGCCGTCGGTAGTCGGCGACCAGCGAGCGGGTGCCACGGTGGGCTTCGCCGCCTCCCCGGCGCGAACGTCACCGGGTCCGAGCGCGGTGCCGCCGAGATGCTCACGCACGGAGCGCTCGGGCCGGCTCCGGACACCCCGCCAGCCTCGCTTTCGCGGCGCGCGAGCGGGACCCCGACCATGTCCGGGAGGCGTCTGGGCTCGTCCACGCTCGGGGCTTCCGGCCTCCGATCAGGCGCGCTGCAAGCGTTCATCGAGGATCTCGGCGGCGGCCGCCACTACCTCGGCGGGGGGGCCGTCGGTCACCACGGCGATGCGCCGCTCGGCCGATAGCTCGTCGAGCGGCTCCCACTCCTCGATCTGGCGGCCCACTGTGCCCGCGTCGGCGTCGGAGATCCGCTGCGGATCCGTCGCCCGCCGCGCCGCGCGGTCGGTCAGCACGGACGCCGGCGCGCGGCACTCGATCCATACGGCCGGCTCTGTGGGTCCGCGCGCCGCGGCGAACGCCCGCCGTCGGCGGCGAAGCGGAACGTCGCGTCGACGACGACCCGGTCGCCAGCCTGCACGAGCCGCCACGCCAAGCGGCCCAGCGCGTCGTACGTCCTGCGGTTGACCTCGTCTGCGTACGCGCCGGCTGGGGCGCGTGCAGTGGGATCGATGCCGAGCAACTGCTTGCGGACGACGTCGGAGGAGATGACGGTCGCGTCGGCGCGTTCCGCGAGGGCCGCGGCCAGCGTCGACTTCCCGCTCGCCGCGACGCCGCATACGACGGCGACGTCCCCGAGGCGGACGCTCCAGCCGAGCCGGTCGGCCAGGTCCAGGAGCTCGGCGGCGTCGGCTCTGCGGCGGGCGGCGTCGGCGGGCTCGACCTGGCCGGCTCTAATCAGTGCGACCTTGGCGCGGATGAGCGCGCGCTGCGCGCCGAAGAAGCGAAGGAGTGCGTCGTCGCCCGGATCGCCCCCCGCCTCCCGGTAGGCGGTCACCAGGGCGCGTGCGAGCCGGTCGTCGCGGAGCGCCAGGTCCATTACCAGGAACGCAAGATCCAGCCCGATGTCCTGCTCGCGCAGCCCGGGGTCGAACTCGACGCAGTCGACGATCTCAATGCCGCGCTCGAGCACGACGTGCTCGGCCCGCAGGTCGCCGTGACCGTCGCGAACGAGCCCGGCCCCGGCCCGAGCGAGAAGCTCCTCACGCCGGCCGCGCTGTAAGGCCGCCGCCAGCCGTTCGGCATCGTCGATCCGTCCGCGAGCGGTGGGGACCAGCGCCCGCAGCGACGCGAAGGTCTCGTCGAGCATCGACCACAGCTGTGCGACCGTTCGCCCGGTGTCACGCGGGGTCGCGGCGGCGGCATGGAACTCCGCAAGCCGGCGGCCGACGGCGCTGACTTCCGCTTCCCCCGCCGTACCGACGGCCAGCCGTCGCAGCAGCGTGGCGTCCTCGTCGTAGCGGCGCATCTCCACGGCGTACTCAACCGCCCTAGGGTCGCGTTCCGCAGCGAACCGGAAGCCGCCGTCTGCAGCCGGCACGACCGTCCGCACGCCACGGTAGACGTCGGGTGCCAGCCGCCGGTTCAGGCGGACCTCCTCATGGCACAGCGCGCGTCGACGATCGAGCGTGCCGTAGTCCACGAAGGCGAGCCGGACCGGCTTCTTGAGCTTGTAGGCCGCTTCGCCTGCCAGCAAGACCCACGAGATGTGCGTCTCGCGGAGCTCTGCGTTGAGCGCGGAGTGCAGCTCGCGCACGGGCGAGGGCAGCGCGAGCGCGCCGTGCGGAGGATCCCGCTCCGTGCTCACCGGTCGGCTCGCACCGGACGGTGACCGCCCAGCAGCCGAGAGCCTGACGCTACGTTCCCGGATGCCCGCAGCTTCAGGACCGCGGCGACATGCCCGCCCTCAAGCAGGCGCGCCTGACCGTCGAGCAGGGTTCCGGGACCCAAGTGTGCTATCGAGCGCACCATCTTTGATGCACGTCTGCGGCGACTTCGTGGCCGTCTCGAGGAATCCTCGCTGACCGACGCTAGATCGCGCAACATCCAGCTCGTTGCCGCCTGCGCCGCGTCGGACGCGAAATCACCCGCTACCTTGCCTAGTCCAGCCGCAGCAGACGGCGGCCGAGGCGTGCGAGCCGCTTATTGGCAGCGCGCCCCACGGGAATCATGGCGTGCTCGGCCACGGCGTCCGACCGCCACGGCGGGATTTGCACCGTCAGGTCGAGCTCCCGGGCCGCAAGCGCGGCACGGACGTGCCACTCATGGATGACTGAGTCAGGGGGATCGCCCCAGGTGCGGCCCTCGAGCACCCACTCGTCTCCACCGGCGCCCGGCTCGAGGAACAGGCCAGACCAGAAGTCGAGCTGTGCCACTCCCGGGCTGGCGCCGCTCACGCCCGGCTTGGGACTCATGTAGGTGACGAGGTCGAGAACGCGACGTAGACGTGCGAGATCGGCATCGTCCATCGGACTCTTGAATGGGACCGAAAACAGCGCGACCTGTCGATGACCCCGTGCCCCGCTGGTGGCCAGCGCGCGATCGAGACCTTCCCGTGAGGGTGTCTCAACCATCGCGCAGCAGCTCAGCCAGGACAACGGCGTCGTTGTGCTCGCGGTCGCGAGCGGCGTAAAGCACGGTCACCCGGCCGCTGGCAGCACGGCGGCGCAGGTCGTCGACCAGCTCGGATCGGGCGGCGAGCTCGTCGCGATAGCGGGCGCGAAACTCCGCAAAGCGGGACGGGCGGTGGTCGAACCACTTGCGCAGTGCATCGCTGGGGGCCAGCTCACGCGCCCACCGGTCTAGTCGCGCGCGCTCGCGCGAGATGCCGCGCGGCGAGACGTGGTAGATCAGGACGCGGTAGCCGTCCTGAGGCTCGGCTTGGTCGTAGACCCGCTTCGCACGCACGTCAAGCGACACGTCCTTCCCGGCTCTGAGGCGAGCCACGTTGACCCGTGCCTGCGACGCGGGTCGAGGCGCAGGGCCGGCTCGATCGGCGGAGTTCATGTGCTTATCCTCCGCTGCCGTCGACAAGGGCGCCATCGGCTCGAATGTCCATATCGAAAGCATCAACCCTGTATTCGTGTGTCCCGTGCAACGTATGCTCGTGCTCGGTGTTCGGCTGAGTGGATGACTGCCTATGCCTCGGCGAATACGAGCATCCGCTGCGCGAGGCGTCTGGCTTCGGCGCGATCTGCGGACGATCTCGGGCCGCGCGAGTCGCTACGGTCGTCGGGTTCCCCGTCGGCAAGCCCGTGTTTGAGCTTGCGTCGTGCGTCGTGGAGGGTCTTGTAGAGAGCTCCTTGAGTCGAGTGCAGGCGGGTCGCGAGATCCTTGGAGTCGACCCCGTCGATCGCCAACGCGATCAGGACCTCGCGCTGATGGCTGGTCAGCTCGGTGACGATCAGCTCGGCGAGCCGGTCGGCGAGGTCGGCCGCCTCGCTGATTGCCTGCGCATCCTCGCCGTCGGCGGGGCGCAGCTCCAACGTCTCGGTGTCGGTCGGGGTTTCGCGCGCGTGACCGAGCCGGCGGCGGATCTTGCCCGGCACCTCGAGCTCGGCGAACCGCCGCGCCCACGTGGTGAAGCGCGCATCGCCGCGGAATCTGTCGAGTTTGCCGAGGATCGCGACGAGCGCGTCGTCGGCGGCCTGCATCGCGAGATCGTCGAGGTCTCGTCCGGACGGGTGCGCCAGCGCAGCGGTGCGACGTCGCACCTGATAGCGAGCCTCGCTGAGCAGCAACGCATGCAGCCGCGCGATCGCTGCGTCATAGCGCGCACCGTCGCTGTGAAGCGTCTCCAGCCACGCGCGCGACTCCGGATCGAACTGTCGAGCGCCGTCAGCATGGCTCTGCGTGGTTGGGCGTGCAGATTCGATCATGCATCGATTCTCGATCGCCGACCGCCGCCAACACATGGGCACAGATGCCCATCTGGTAGGTGGTCGACCCCCCATCGGACCCATGCCCGAAACCGAATGTCGAACGCAAGCCACGAAGCCCGACCAGCAGGCAGCGATGAACGAGATGGGCGGCCAGTGGCGCCTGCGGTCGCCGCTCTGGCGGGATCCGGGCACGAGGATGGAGACTGACGCCGCAGGGCGCCAGCCGGGAGGGGAGAGGCGATCGTTCACGCGCCTTCTCGGGCCAGGAACTGATCGGGCACTACCGCGCTGCTGCGGGCCCACGGCGAGCTTGCCGCTGGCTGGCGAGCCGCCCGTCGGGCGTCCTGATGGCCCACGCCCGGATCGCGTCCGACCGGCCGTTCATCGTGCCGACGATCGTGAGCGTTACGACGGCCGTCATCGCGACGTGCACGGCGAACGCGACGCCCAGCATCCACCAGGAGCCGACCAGGGCGAGCAGAGCCACCGCGCCGGTGACGATCAGCGCGGCGGCCGCAAAGATCAAGAACATGGCGAGGCCGTCGCCGCGGTCGTCCGCCAGCGCCCCCGAAGTGGTGTCGGCCGCTCGGGCGTTCATCGTTGAAGGGTCCGGAAGTAGCCAGCGTTCCTGCCGATGTACGGCCGCCATTCGGGTGGTACCTGGTCCTCGGAGGTGATGGCGTCGACGGGACAGGCCTCGACGCACGCGTCGCAGTCGATGCATTCCTCGGGGTCGATATACAGCTGCTCAGCCTCTGCGAACCCGGACTCGTCAGGCGTGGGATGGATGCAATCGACCGGGCACACCTCGGTGCAGCTCGCATCCTTGACGCCGATGCAGGGCTCGTTGATCACGTAAGCCATCGGATCATGCTCCTTGGCTAGTTTTCACACTGTGAGTGGAATAAGTCTATAGGATCATCTTTGATTTACACAGTCCGGCTTTGTAAACTCCGATGGCGCTGTGATCGACCTGCCGCTGGCCACGTCTCCCGAGGATGCGCTCTCCCAGCCGACCAGAGCGCGGCTGTTCGCGCTGCTCGGCGAGCTCAGGCGGCCGGCGGGGACGGTGGAGCTCGCCAAGCGGCTCGACCTGGGTGCCAACGGGGTGCGCGTACACCTCGATCGCCTGGAGAGCGCCGGCCTGGTCGTGCGCGACCGCGCCCGTCAGGCTCGTGGCCGACCGCGTGATGCATGGACGATCGCACCGGACGCGCGGCCGGGAGGGGAGTCGCCTCGCGCCTACGCCGATCTTGGCCGTTGGCTTGCGCGCGCCATGCGATCGGGCCCGCGCGGGTTGAGAGCAGTCGAAGCCACCGGCCGAGAGATCGGACGAGAGCTCGCCCCGCGCGACGGCGCCGCGGGCGGGGAAGCACTCGAGACGACGCTGGTCGCGCTCGGATTCCAGCCCCGCGTGCAGGCACGCAACGACGATCGTCTCACGATCTGTTTGGGCAACTGCCCATATCGCGACGCCGTTCGCGAAAACCAGCCGGTCATCTGCACACTGCATCGCGGCATCACCCGGGGCCTCCTCGACGTCCTGGACCCACACGCCGAGCTCGCCGACTTCGTGCCCCGCGACCCAGACGAGGCCGGCTGCCTGATCGAGCTCAGCGGGACCGACACCGGCGCCGTCACCAGCTGAGCGCCGGCCACACGAGCGGACGATGAAACGCCATCCCGCCCTGCTTCGGTTCTCGCGTGATCACCACCACACCCTGGTGCTCGCCCGGCGCCTACGCGGCGCGACGGACGAGACCGCGGCCGAAACTGTTCGGGTGTTCCTCACTCACTGGCACGCCGAGGAGAAACAGCACTTCCGTCTCGAAGAAGAGCTCCTGCTTCCGGCGTACGCGGCCCACGGCGACCCCGCGCATCCAGCGGTCATCCGGATGCTGATCGACCACATGCTGATCAGACGCGACGCCGCCCGGCTCACAGCCCAGCCGCCGCCCGAGCTGCTGCACGACCTCGGCGCGCGGCTCAGCTCCCACGTCGAACTCGAGGAACACGAGGTGTTCCCGCTGATGGAGGCGACGATCCCCGAGCCCGAACTGGTCGAGCTCGGGGAGCTGCTGACGAAGGCCGCACACTGAGCGCGGACGGGTCGCCTTCTTGCGGCGGGGGCGTCGATCGGATGCAGGCGCTCGCGAACTACCGTCGAGCTGTCTGGTGCTCGTCTGGCGGCTGACTTGGCGTGACCTTGGCAAGCTCAGCCGGTGTGGCCGCGACCGTCCCGAGGACGACGAACGCGGACAGGCACGTAACGCCGATCGCGTGCGCCCAGCCGGCGTCGGCGACGGTGAGCAGGCCGATGCCGGCGACGAGGCAGGCGACGGCTACGCGGGCGGCCAAGCCGGGTGCCAACGACGACACGATCGCTGAACGCGACGTGGTCGGCGTGCTCGAGATATCGGCGACGTCGAACTGTCCGCGGAGCAACAGCCTGAACAGCAGCGCCAAGGAAGGGAAGAGAATCACGGCTCCTGCGAGCACCGACACGACCACGGCGACGAGCACGTCATGGGACGCCGCGGCCTGCTGGATAGTGAGCCCTTGAAGGAAGGTGGGCCGCTGGGCGAGCGCCCAGCCGGCGATGATCGCCGCGACCGCGAGCGCGGCCGTAACGCGCGCGAGCTCGAAGCGGCGAAGCCACACGAGCGCAAGCGTTCCGACGCCAGCCAGCAGCGAGACGACAAGGCCGGCCACGCCGGCGCCTGCGACCAGTCGGTGGTAGAGCGGCTGCGCGTCGGAATGCAACACTGCGAGTCCGCCGAGGGCGATCGCACCCGTCAGCACTCCAGCGCCGAGCGCGCGGACGCGAAACCGGCGCTCAAGCTCGCTGTCGCCCAGGCGGACAGCGTCGGCGGCGAGGTAAACGGCGGCAAGATAAGCCGAGGTAGCGACCGCAAGGGTCGCGACGAGGATCGATGTGGGATTAAGCCAGCTCGAGAAGAGGTCCCCCGCGGCGTTGCCCACGGGTACGCGACGCGACGCGATCGCGCCGATCGCGGCGCCAAGCGCAAACGGGGTCAGGATCGAGGAAACACCGGAGGCGGTGTCGATCAGCCGCACCTCGCGCGAGGCCGTGGCTCCCGAGCGTAGGGCGTAGGCGGCGCCGCGGAGGATGATGCCAACGGCGGCGATGAACAGCGGCACCGATAGCGTCGACGCGATCGAGCCGAACGCCTCCGGATAGGCGGTCCACACCACCGTCAGGACGAAGATCAGCCAGACGTGATTGGCCTCCCAGACAGGTGCCATCGCATGGTGGGCGTGATCTCGCAGACGCTCACCGCGGGGACCGCGGCCCGCCGCCAGCTGCCAGAAACCAGCTCCGAAGTCCGCGCCGGCGAGCACCGTGTAGAGCGCCAGCCCGATCAGCGCGAACAGCAGCGGAAGCTCATAGAAATGCACCGCTCAGCGCTCCTCCACGGCCTCGCTCGGAGGCCACGCGGGTGGCAGCCGGAGCGGCGCTCGTGCCAGCCGGTGCAAGATCCAAGCAACGCCAACTGCCACTGCGAGATAGACCGCGGCGAGCGTGGCGTACCCAACCGGGATGCCGTCAGCGCCGGTGACCGCCTGTGAGGTACGCATCACGTGGTAGACGACCCAGGGTTGGCGGCCGACCTCGGTGACGACCCAGCCGCAGATCAGCGCGACCACCGACAGCGGTCCCGCCGCTGCGAGCGCGCGGTAAAACCAAGGCGATTCAGGCAGTCGCTTGCGCCTGATGCGCACAACCATGTAGACGATCGCGAGTAGCGCGAGCATCGTGCCGATCCCCACCATGGTCTGGAAAGCGACCCGGACGACATTGACTGGCGGGCGGTCTGCGGCAGGCACGGCGTCGAGCCCTTGCACCGTCGCCTCGGGATCGTGGAACGCGAGCAGCGAGAGCAGCTTGGGGATCGCGATGCCAGCCTTGACCTGATCATCGCTATACCAGCCGAGCAGGTGCAGCGGCGCCCCCGTGGTGGTGTGGCCGAGGCCTTCGATCGCGGCGAGCTTGGTGGGCTGCGTTCGAGCCACCTCACGGGCCGCCCAGTCGCCGACCAGCACCTGCACAGGCGACGCCATCGCGGCGATCGTCAGCGGGATCGCCAAGGCTGTTCGCTCGTAGCGGCCGAAGCGGCCCCGCAGGCGGCCGACGGCATAGGCACCGGCGACGAGGAACCCGGTCACGATGTATGCCGCGAGGTACATGTGCACTAGTTCGTGCCACAAGTAGCTGTTGCCAAACAGCGCCGCCAAAGGGTGCAACGTGGACAGCCTTGCCGTCGCGCAGCGCGAAGCCGCTGGGATGGTTCATCCAAGCGTTGACGGAGATCACCATTAGCGCGCCGGTGAAACCGGCGATCGCGACCGGGATCCCGCTCGCGAAATGCGCGCGCGGGGACAGGCGGTCCCACCCGTAGACGTAGATGCCGATGAAGATCGCTTCGACGAAGAACGAGAACCCCTCGAGCGCGAAGCCGAGTCCGAACACGCTGCCGAAGGTGGCCGTGAAGTCGGGCCACAGCAGGCCCATCTCGAAGCTCAGGATCGTGCCGGTGATGACGCCGACCGCGAACAGCGCAATCATCACCTTCGACCAGCGTCGCGCCAAGGTCCGGTAAAGCGGATCGCCCGATCGCAGATATAGCCACTCGGCCAGCAGCACCATCGCCGGGAATGCGATCCCGAAGCACACCAACGGGATGTGCACCGCAAACGACAGCGCCTGCATCTGTCGCGCCTCCAGCAGATAGCTCTGCTGGACCGGCGCGAGCGCTGCTTCGACGATCGCAGTCATCACGACAGATTCGGCCCGGACACCTTCGACGGCGACCGCGAGGATACCGCTCTAGGCCTGAGCCGACGGAGCCACAATGTATAAGCGCGCGCTCGAGCCTTGGGGTCGGGCGGACGATCGAGTGGCTCGGCCTCAGTGACCGGGAGTCCTCTGGTGGGCTAGACACACCGGCCCCGTGGTCATCCCGAACGCCTCAAACGCGCGGACGATGTCCCGGGAGGAGAGCTCGGCGGCGAGGCAAAGGGAGAGCAGCATCCGTGCTTTGAGTCCGTCGAGCGCGCCGGCGCGAATCAGGCCCAGTTCGAGCAGCTCGATCTCGCTTCCCGGATAACGGTAGGTGCTGCTGAGAACCTCGCCCGATCCAGTTCGGGATGCGAGCACGACCGGCATCTGGGACGCCAGGCGCTCGATCGGCGGCACCATCGGGGGCGTCACGTGACCGCCTCCGAATCCCTCGATCACGGCGCCGCGAAAGCCGAGAGCCGGGAGCGTTGTCAACGCCCGACCGTCGTCGTCGAGGGCGACGCGGATCAGCGCCACGGGCGGCACGGCCGCGCCGGAGGGGACGTCGACGTGGAAACGCCCCACCGGTCGTGCGGCGATCATCGTTCGCCCCTCGCTGACCCAGCCAAGCGGGCCCGGCGGACCCGATCGGAACGCGGAAAGGCTCGAGGTGTGGGTCTTTGAGACAAAGCGCGCGGCGTGGATCTCGTCGTTGAAGACCACCAGGACGCCGAGTCCTCGCGCCTGGATGGTCGCGGCGACCCGCACACCGGCGAGTAGGTTGGCGGGCCCGTCGGCTCCGGGAAGCGAGGGGTTGCGCATGGCTCCCGTAATCACGATCGGGGTCTCGCCTGGCCACATCAGGTCGAGGGCGAAGGCGGTCTCCTCGATGGTGTCGGTCCCCTGTGTGACGACGACACCCGCCGAGCCGTCTGCGACCCGGTGGGCGATCTCGTCCCTGAGCCTCAGAAGGTCGGCGAAGGTGATCGACGGGGAGGGGCGCTGCATGAACTGAGTCGTCACGACCTCAGCGACTTCATCGATCCCGGCGACGGAATTTGCGATCGTCTCAGCGGTCAGGATGGGCGTGGCTGCCGAGTCATGTTCGCTGCGAACGCTGGCGATCGTCCCGCCGGTTGCCAGATAGTCGACGCGCGGCAGCGAGTGGGGGCGGCCGTGGTCGGCGCGCTCGGTCGACACGACCCGCGTTCCACGCGCCATCGCCGGCGTGGATCGGAGGCGGTCGGTGGTAGCGGCGCGCGAATGTCGTCGCGCTGGTGCGCCGCGGGCTGGTGGCCGGAGGGTGGCGTCAAAGCTCATGTCTTGATTCCGGGGTACGGCTCACGAATCGAGCTTGACGGCCGCGGTGGCTCGACCGAATGGACGCTTTCCGGTATCCGGCCCACATCGAGCCCCGGAACGTGCCGGCTTGTGGTGCTCGCGGTGCCGCCGGCCGCCTGGACATCAGGGCGATCTGGTTGTGGTTGCACGTGCGGCTCGCCGCGCCTTGGCCGGCTCACGCCGCGGCTGCGGCGTGCCACGGCGCGAGCTTCATCTTCCGGCGGCGATGATGCGCGACTCCGTATCGCGTCGGGTCGACCGGTCATGACCCACACAATTGTCAGGCCAACGACGATCGTCGCGATGCCATGAACCCCGACGACGAGCCCCAGCGTCCACCAGGTGTCGATGATCGCTAGCACTCCACCGCGACTGTCACGGTCAGCACCGCCACGACGAAGACCAGCAACATCGTGAGGCCGTCGTGGGTGTCATCGGCTGGTGGTGATGGGTAGGGCGCGGGGGTCATGACTGCTCCTTGTTGCTGGTGAACAGTCAGCATCGCGTGCGCGGGATCGGAGATCTATCGGTGATGGACTGCATTCGCGCGGGGACAAACCCTGTACGCAGGTGCCGCCGGTGTCGAGGTAGGCAGAGGCAGACCGAGAGCGCTCGTGGGCCACTGCCTGCGAGTACGTCGATAGATGCGGGCGCTGGACTCGCTGTTTGGCCCCGTTGGTCCCCGCCCGACTGCGCGGCACGCCGTGGGGTCAGACCTAGTCCTCCGTGTCGCGCGCTGCGAGCGTCTGTGGCAACACCAGCAACGGAAAGCGTGCCGTGCGAGCCAGATATCGGGAAGTGCTGCCGAGGAACAGGCGGCGAAGCGGGCCGTGGCCGCGCGAGCCGACCACGAGCAGGTCAACCTCGTCGCCGAACGCGAGCAGCTCGTCGCCTGGAGGGCCGACCGTGACCTGCGTGTCGATGCCTGTGAGCCAAGACAGCCGTTCGCTCGCCTCCCGCTCGTAGTCCTCGAAGGTCATAGTGCCCCACGCACTCCTAGGCCCTGAAGGGAACCCGGGCCACACCATGGCAGTCGTCGGCCATGCGACGGTACGCGCGCGGACCGACGCGCCGTAATGGGCAGCGAGCTGACGGGCGGCGCGGAGCGCCTTATCGGATTCCGGGCTGCCGTCGTAGGCCACGCCGATCGTGTCGATGGATGACGAACGCACGGCGTAGTCAAGGGGGGCCACGGCGACCGCGCAAGCGGCGCCGCTGAGCGAGCCCTGCGTGTCATCGCCGCGGAGCAGGCGGCCAACCGTGCTGCGACGGCAGGACCCGACGACGATCAGGTCGGCGTCGTGGTCCTCTGCGAGCTGGTGCAGGCCGCTCCCGACGGACGGGGCGAACATGCCGGCGAGTTCAGCGGTCACGCCCGCGGCGGCCCGCTCGCGCGCGAGCATGTTGTGTGCGTTTTTCCCGGCAGGTGTGGAGTGAAAATTCCGATATCTCGCAACCTCGACGGGAACGACGTGGGCGAACGTGATGCGACCGTCGGGGTGACGCAGCGTCTCGGCCAGCGCGATCGCGTCGCGGCCAGTGGAGGTGCCGTCGACGCCGACCAACACGTGCTTGAACGTGGTCGGCTGGTGCGCGTCGTCGGCCACCGAAACGAACTGTTCGGTGTCAGCTTCTGTCTTTGCGAGCTTCGTGGTTGTCATCGCTGTCTCCTTCATAGACGGGACCGACGCCGAACATGAGCATCGAGAACACGACGGCGATCTGCATGCTCTGATTCAAGCGGGCTCGCGACTGCGTGCGTATCGGCAAACACGCTCATGTGTTCGCGGTCAGAGACCCCACACTGGCCCCGGGAGGTCGAGAGTGGCTTGCGGCGCAGCCGACGACATTCGCGTGTTCGCGTGCGGTGAGAGGCGGACGATCGTGCCGCGAGCCTGGGTGCCGAGGGAGAGCCCTTGTTGCTGCGTGAAGTTTGACGGCGTGCCCGCCGAGGGCAGCGAAGTTTCGGGTGATCGCCCTAGCGCCAATCAACCCACGCGTGCCGGCGACCGCGGACCCAGAGCGGATGGCGCGTGGCGGCGGGGCGGGTCCGGGGGCTCACCAGATTGCGACCCGTCAAGCGGACCACCGAGCCGAGCAGCGTGCTTACGATCGTGCGGGCGGCTGGTACCCCTGGGGGTTTTGCGGTCGCCAGATGGGCCTCTTTACCCATTCCGGGCTAGACGCGTCAATGCGAGGGTGTACTCATCGTCAACGGAGCACCAGTGAGCTCGAGTCAAGAACCGGTAATTGACTCACAGGTGTCCTCCCGCGGCGGACCGTTGAGTTCGTCGGCGAGTTGTGGCTCGCCGACGAACCGGCCAAGAATCGATGGGAGGATGACCCATGCGCGACAAGCGGATACATATCGAGCAAGCCGTGAGAGGTGGGGTGGTGCGCTGATGTTGCTAGTGATCGCACTCATCCTGGCGACGGTTGCTCTCGCCGCCCTCGAGCTCTGGGTGTTCTGGAAACTGGGTGAACAGGATAACGTTCGACGACGGCGTGGGCGCCCGAGCGCGAACACTTCGAAAGGCCAAACGCCCGGCTGAGGAACACCGACGGCGTCGGGGCGAGGCCGATCTGAATCGCCCGTAGACCACCTCTGCCGAGATTGCGCTGCTTCATGGGGCTGAGCATCTCCGCGATGGGGGTCGCTGGTGCCCAGGCATCTGCCGCCGGTCGGCGGCGCACTCTTGCAGGAAGGGATCGACGTGGCCGTGATCCTCAACGCGCTGCGCGCGCTGCGCGGCTGAGGGTCACCGGGCGGTCGCGATCGGCGCGGCGGAGGTTTGGCTAAACGTCGAGCGGTCAAACGAAGAGACATGGATATCGGGACTCGTGCCGCGCGGGACCTCGCCGACCGGAGCCTTGATGTGCGCGGCGGCTGATCAGCTCGGCGTGGGCGTCGCGAACCCCTGCGCCGCAATACATCATGACCTTGTGGCTGCCGTCGAGCAGTTCGGCCACGGACTCGAGCGCAACCTCCGAAGGGGGTAGGAGGGTCAATGCCAAGCTGTGGGGCGGCAGTGCGCGCCGTCCGATGTCCTGCTCAAGCCGTATCGGCGGACAGCTCGACGATGGCGTCGTCCTGGCGCGCGATGGCATGCTGGAAGCCGATCTCGAAGACGGAGCGCCTGCGCGCATGTGGAGCAACTTGCGGTGTAGACGCTGCAACCCGCGAAGACGCTGTGCGGATCGCTCTCCTCAAGAGGACGACCTGCCCGTCTCAGCACTCGCGATAACCGACGCCAGCGCGAACACCGGCGCACGAGTCCGATGGCGCCATACAGTCCGTTGATCAGATGAAGGTGATCGGGTCCCACCGGTCCGGCGCGCATCGTGACGCTGCCCAGTTAGCTGGGCCTCCGCTCCACTCGCGAACGCGGCAACCCCCTCATGGCGAACGTGAGCCCAGCGCAGCCACCCGTTGCGTCGCATGGCTTCGCCGATCGGATTGAGGCTGTCTCCTATCACCCCGCAGACCCGCTCCACTCCCGCTCGGACCGCCGTCTCAACGAACGTGTCGGCAACAAGCATCGTCATGCAAATCACTCCTCGGACGCCACCACGGGCGTGGCCAGTCAGGCTGGCCACCATCGTCCAGCGTGCGTGAATTGCTCAGCTTGCGGCGCTCAGGTGGCGGTTAGAAGCCGAGACCTTCGCCCGGCTCGACAGCGGCACGAGGATCGTCAAATGAGCTCGGGGATCCGGACTGGCTTGATGTTTGATCCCCGCTCTGGGACGTCGAAGCGTCGGCACGCATCAAGGTTGCAAGCTGTGTGAACAGAGCCACGTGGGCATAGGCTGTGCACGACGAGCGCTACCCGAGGAGGACCAGATGAAAGTCACGATCGTCGGCGCCGGTCTTATGGGCCGGGGAATCGGCACGCGCCTTATCGAGGGAAGCAACGATGTCGAGATCGCAGACACAGACCGCGACAAGGCTAAGGCCCTGGCCGACGAGCTCTCCGGACACCACGACGGAAGCGCGACAGCGCTTGAGACCGGCGATGCGATCGGCGGCGAGGTCGTGATCCTCGCGGTCTACTACCCGGTGATCAGGGATGTCGTGCGGGAGTACGGCGACCAGCTGGCCGGCAAGATAGTGATCGACATCGCCAACCCGGTCGACTTCGACACGATGGACGGCGTCACCACTCCGTCTGACAGCTCGAGCGCCGAGGAGACGGCCCAGCTCGTCCCGGACGGGACACCCGTGGTGAAGGCGTTCAACACCACCTTCGGGAACACGCTGGTGTCAGGAGAAGTGGCGGGGCACCAGCTCGACGTGCTGATCGCCGGGGATGACGAGCAGGCGAAGGAGCGGGTGGCCGAGCTTGCGAGGGGCGGCGGGCTAAGGCCGATCGACGTGGGGCCGCTACGCCGCGCGCGCCAGCTCGAGCAGCTCGGCTTCCTACACATGAGCCTGCAGGACCGTCTGGGGTCCGGCTTTCGCAGCGCCGTGAAATTCCTGTGGTGAGCGACGGGCCGCCACCCCGCGATCCCGAGGAACTCGAAGCGGCGGGCGCCCCGGCCCGGGCTGAGCTGCCCGCTTCGACCGGTGTCGGCGCGGTGCACCTAACGGTCGCAGACCTGGAGCGGTCCCTTGGCTATTACCGTCACGCGATAGGCCTCGCGGTCCTTGGTCGCGAGGGCGGCACAGCGTCGCTCGGTGTCGGCGGACGCGAGCTGCTGGTGCTGGTGGAGGAGCGCGGAGCGCGACCGGCGCCGGGCACACCGGCCTCTACCACTTCGCGCTGCTGCTGCCCGAGCGCGTCGATCTGGCCCGCTGGCTGGTGCATGCCGCCCGCGACCGGGTGGAGCTCGTCGGCCTCTCCGATCACTTCGTCAGCGAGGCGCTTTACCTGAGCGACCCCGACCAGCACGGGATCGAGATCTACTGGGATCGCCCGCGCGAGGTCTGGGAGGGCCAGGTGGCCGAGCGGATGACGACGCTTCCGCTCGACGTCAACAGCCTCCTAGAGTGAGCTGAAGGACCCGGCGCCGGGACGCGTTCGACGGCCTGCCGGCCGGCACCGTGATGGGGCACGTCCATCTCAAGGTCGCGCGGATAATCCGAGACGATCGCGTTCTACCGCGACGTGCTCGGGTTCGCGCTGATGGCGCAGCTCGGCCCCTACGCCGCCTTCCTGAGCGCCGGCGGATACCACCACCACCTCGGCGCGAACACATGGGAGAGCTCCGAGCGCCTCCCCACCGCCGCCGGGGAGCGCGGCGCTCCGTCACGCGACGATCGTGCTGCCCGACCGCGCGGCCCGCGACCGCCTCATCGACCGTCTCAACGCCGCTGGCGAGACCGTCCAGGAGACGGTAGCCGGGCCGCTGGTCCAGGACCCGTCCGGCAACGCGCTGGTTCTAGCGTTCGCCTAGGTTCCGCTGCGTGAGGACCTCTCCATGCGGGACCGTCGGAGGCTGGCGCGAGATGCAATACGCCGAGGACGCCACCTACCTCGAGGAAAACCAGCGAGGGCTTCGCGAGATAGAGATCGACCGCTCGTCCGCTGCCCATACGAACACTCGGGGAGGGTGAACCCAATCCGAGCCCAGTGGGCTCAGAATCGGCCAATGCTCGAGCTCATCGATCACCTCGTAGACCCAAACGTAGTCGTTCTCGACGAATGCCGTGAGCCGATCGACGCGCCGGTTCTCCTGCGCGTCGGAGGTCTCGCGCCAGCGCCGGTACTCGTCTTCGGTCATCTCGAACAGGCCGAACGAGATGATCTCTCCTCGTCGCGGATGTTGCACGCGTGGTAGGCGCGGATGAAGCTCGGCGGCAGGCCCTCATCAGGGTCCCACGCGCTGCGGAACTGGTCCCAGGCGTCTGGCTTGAGGCGGCGGGCGGAGAACATCACGACCATTTGAGACCTCCCCGGATGTCATTCGACGCGGTCGATGGCCGGCTCGGGCCGCTCGCCCAGGTACTCGACCCACGCCCGTTTGATGCACGGGTGGTGCTTGGCGGCCTCGACGGAATCCATGAAGTCGGCGATGTTGGACTCGAAGCGCTCCTGCAGCTGCTGGTTGGCGATCCGCCCCCGCGCCTCAAGGCGGTGTGCGCCTGGGCGAGCGAGAACCTGTCCGGGTAGATGCGGGCGCCCAGGTGCTCGAAGGGGACTCGCAAGGCCCACAGCCCGCGATCGCCGCCTACCATCGACGGCGGTGCCGACAACAGCAGTCCGTACCGCTCGTTGAATGGCTGAGGGCTGTAGCGAGAGATCCAGTCGATCGCATTCCTTCAGCACCCCCGGCATCGAGGCGTTGTACTCGGGCGCGGAGACCACGAACCCGTCGCAGGCCTCGAGGCGGGCGCGGAACTCTCCGCGCCAGTGGGAAAGCTCCCGCTCTGCACGTCGAGGTTGTAGGAGGGGCAATCGAACTCGCTCATGCGCGCTCGATCGACTTCGGCTCCGCGGCTCTCGATCGTCGCCGCGGCCCAGGTCGGCCGGGCGGCTATTCAGTGAGCCCTCGCGCAGCGAGGCGGAGAAGACCAACAACCGGATGGGCTCGTGAGCTTGACCGTCAACGGTGTGCGTCTCGGGTGGTGTCATATCGGCCTGCTGAGCCCGTTCGGCTCGGGCCGGCGCGCGTGCGCGTAGATCTTCCCGGGTCGGGCGAGCGCCCGCAACCTAGACCAGGCCGGCACCAACGGTTCCGGGACGCTCCTCTGGCCCGGGTGCGACGGCAGCGTGCTCGCTCGGCATGAGCGATCGGGCAGTCACTCGCTCGCCTCGGGCGGGGCTCCTTCGGCTGGCGAACAGCGCAAGCGACATGCGCTGGCGGCGGTGCCACGCTCAGCGCATCGACAGTGACGCTGCGCTCATAGTCGAGATGGCGCAACGGAGCGCGCTCGAGCGTCGGCTCGCAGGTGCCGACATCGAGCTTGTTGAGTCGGCCTCGCCCCGGATCCTGACGACCGTCTCACTACGCCGCGGCCAGGTCAGGTGGTGCTGTCGGTGGCCTCGCCGGAGGCCCTGCCGGCGCACTCCGATGCGCTCCGACGCCCGATCCACGGAGCGGCCGGCGGCAACAAGCCGCTGGTGGTCAAGGTCGAGGAGACGGAGACCCTACGCGGTAGCGACGGTCGGCCGGTGCTTGGGGCTGCGCATCATGCTCGGCGCAGCTGATCCTGCGCGTGCTCCACACCGCCAGCGGCTGAGCGGCGGCAAGCGGCGCTGTCGGGCGCGCTTGGCCGAACCGCGATCAACTCCGAGCGTGCGAGGATCTGTACAGCAATCGACCGCAGGAGGAGATGCGCGATGGATTCCGCCCATGAGGTGAGAAAGCAGCTGGCCGGGCCTGCACGGCGCCTGCGCGAAGGCGTCCCCGATGTGATCGGCGCCTACGCGACGATGCAACGGGCAGTGATGATCGAGGGCGCGCTGCCGGCGAAGGTCAAGGAGCTGATCGCACTCGCGGTCGCCGCCACCCGGCAATGCGATGGCTGCATTGCCGCGCACGCCAGCGGCACCGCTCGCGAGGGCGCCAGCGAGGCCGAGGTGGCCGAGGCGATGGGCGTGGTGGTTCTGATGAACGGAGGTCCGGGCACGGTCTGGGGCCCACGCGCACTGGCCGCCTACCGGGAGTACGCCCAGGAAGAGAGCGCGAGCGGCTAACCCTGCCTTGGGCACCGATGTCCAGCTGACGGGCTCCCGGAGAAGCCGCAGCGGTTAGCCGCTCAAACCGATCTGCCTCATGAAGGTGACCAGGTCGTACATCAAGTTCTCCTCGACGATCTGGTCGTTGTCCCGCTTGGCGACGGTAACGAAATCGACTGCGAACGACTTGCCTGTCGGCAGAATCTTGGTGTTGTCGGCACCCTTCATCGGCCCGGACATCGTGCCCGTAAACCAGGAAACCGAGCACGTCCAGTCGCCGGAGGCGAAGAAGGTCTTGTAAGGCCGGTTCTGGACGTGGTACTCCGGGAACGTCTAGAACATCTCGATCGCCTCAGCACGGTGATCATGCACGCCGTTGGTCTTACCCTTGCCCGGCCAGCGCACAACGACATCGGGCTTGTGGCGTGCGTCGAACGTGTCCCAGTCCTGCGCGTTCCACGCGTCGTCCGGTGTTTGCATCAGATCCATGTTGTGCTCTTCAGTGCTCACCGCGGCCTCCACTTCGGCGCCCGTCGCCTCGGCTCCGGCTCGGGCCGTCGTCTCGGTGCGACGTTACCACCGGCGGCCTGGTGGCCGAAGCGGTCGGCGCAGGCTTCATAGGACACGATTGCTAGAGCGGCCGGCAGCCAGCTGGCGACGACGCGTGCACCGAACGGGGCGCTTGGCCACCGCGGATGTGCCGGTGTCCAGCGAGCGCCGCCCGCGTCCCGAGGCTGCGCCTCCGCGTGTCGCGAGCCTGCCAACCGAAGAAGCATGAGATGAGTGCAACCGGCGAGCTGCACAGGCTGGGTCGGAGCTGTGGCCGGACAACATCACCCGCGAGATGTCGATGGCGGCCAACCGGCCCGGGTGAGAACGCGCGCACCTGACGCGCGATCTCGAGGTCCTCGCGCGCGGCGATGACCGGGACTCGCGTCGCGGCAGAGGGCGGGCTCACGTCGCGGTGGCCGGCGCCTTGAGCGTTGGCTGCGCGATCGAGCGCGACTCCGAGGAACTCAAGCCCGAGGCAGGCCTGCTCGCGGTCGTAAAGCCGTTGTACTCGCGCGCGAGGCTGCGCGCCTTCAGCGCCTTGGCCGCCGAGGACTGAAGCGTCTGCCGGGCGAGGTCTGACGCGTCTATCGTGAGGTGGACTGGTTATCGATGAACCCCGGGCCGGCCGTTCGGCAGACAAATCGATCACCTCGGCATCGTCGGGACGGAGACAGCGGAATGCCCGATCTCCGAGATCAGGCCATCGCGCACGAGAATCTCGGTGCGCCCTCAGCTCGCTGGAGAGCTACTCGGCCGAGACGCCATCGCGCTAACAAAGGGGTACCGCACACGAGCACCGACGCGCTCACGCGCAATCAGAGGTACGCCGAACCAGCCAAGGGCCGGTCAGTCGACCATATCGTCGGCAGGCTGGCCACCGCACGCAAGCGGGCGGAAGAGCCGGGTTGCGATTGGCCTCTGTTCTCGCCGATGGCAATCGTTGAGGTGACTGTAGTGGCGGCTAACGGCGTCTGGTCGCATGGGCCGCATAGCTGCGCATGGCGACGCGAGGCAAGCCGGCGCCGGTGGCCGAGGAATGAGGAGGCAGAGATGAGCGGTGCAACAGATAGTCGGGTCGGATTACTTGGGACCGGCCTGATGGGAACGGCGATGGCGCATCGCCTGCTGAACCAGGGTGTCGCCGTTGATCGCTTGGGACCGGCAGCGCGATCACGCGCAGGCGCTCGCAGAGCGCGGCGCCGATGTTGCGAGTACGGCCGATGAGGTGGTGAGCAGCGCTCAGGCGGTGATCACCATGCTGCCGACGGCTGAGATCGTCCTCTCAGTTGTCGAGCCGTTGCTCGACAAGTGGCCCAGGGAGACGATCTGGCTGCAGATGAGCAGCGTCGGGGCCGCCGAAGCAGACCAACTTGTTGAGGTCGCCAACGCCCATGGCGTGACCCTCTTCGATGCCCCGGTCTCGGGGAGCACCCACCCAGCTGAGGAAGGCCAACTGACCATCCTCGCCTCGGGACCAGACGCCGCTCGCGGGCAGGTCGAGCCGGTGTTCGAAGCACTCGGCTCGAGGGTCCAGTGGGTGGGGGAGGCCGGCATGGGCTCGCGCCTGAAGCTTGCGGCCAACCATTGGATGATCGCGATGGTGGCGGCGCTCGCCGAGACGATGCACCTTTGCGAATTGATGGGGCTTGAGGAGCAACAGTTCATCACGCTGCTCGATGGTGGACCGCTGGGCTCCTCCTATGGTGTCGAGAAGCTCGGCGAGATGCGACGGCACGACTACCCGGCGGGCTTTCCGGTCCGTCTCGCGCTCAAAGATCTCAAGCTGGTCAGGGAGGTCGCGGAGAGCTCGGGCATCGAACTGCCGGTGCTCGATGTCGTCCTCGAGCGGATGGGCGACATCGAGAACAGCCACGCCGATGACGATCTGGCCGCCGTGTACGAACTGAAGCTTCCGGCCCGCGCCGAAAGCTGAACCGTCCGTCTGCTCAGCCTGATGCTCGAAAGGCGCCGCGCCTCACACGCGCGGTAGGCCCTCACGCATCGAGCGGCTACGAACAGGCGACGCGGTGAGACGCTAGCTCTCCAGGACGTCGATCACCTCGTAGACGCCGGAGACGTGGTCGTTCTCGACGAACGCCGACAGGCGGTCGATCCGTTGGCTCTCCTGCGTGTCGGCCGCCTCGCGCCAGCGCCGGTACTCCTCCTCGCCCATCTCGAACAGGCCGAACGAGATGACCTCGTCCTCGTCGCGGATGTTGCGGACGTGACAGGCGCGCTGGAATCGGGGACGCAGCGCCTCACCGGGATCCGAGGCACTGCGGAACTGCTCCCAGGCGCCCGGCTTCAGGCGCCGGGCCGAGAACATGACGAGCGTGTGTTACCTCCTCGCGGGTCATTCGACGGGTCGATTGCGGGCGCTCGCCCAGATACTCAGCCCAGGCGCGCTTGATGCACCGGCAGTTCTTGTCCGCCTCGACGGTGTCCATGAAGGCCGCGATGCTGTTGTCGGAGCGCTCCTGCAGTCGGGGGTTGGAAGTCCGGCCGGGACGGTCGGAGAAGCCCGAACGCCGAGGAATGGGTGTGTCTTCCCGAAGGTAACCAGCTCGATGAGGCCAACGTCATCGCCTGGGTTTGTGATCGGGTAGTGCGTTACGCCCAGATGTACTCCTCGGCGATGGCTCCGTCGCGCCACTTTGCCACGGTTACCATCCGACCTCCGCCCTCGAACTCTCCGACGACGCAGGTCTATTCCCCCGAACCGAACTTGATCGGGTGGGAGACGATCTGGGGCGGCGTTCCGCCCGCTGAATCGACGTACGCCTCCATAGCCTCGATGTGTTGCTCGATCCCGCGAGTAGGTTCTTGCCCCTTCCAGTCGACTACACATCCTCGGTGTGGTGGTGGGCGAACACTCCTTGCCAGTCGGCGTTGTTCCATCCCGTGAAGTCGAGGTCATCCATGCCCTTGAGCTTGGCTGCGACCTGATCCTGCGACACGAGTCACTTCTCCTGTAGCTGAATGGATATGTCAGTACGGTCTTTATCGATCGAGGCGGGCTGGCGCGGACCTCGCGCCGATGGTGTGGCATCGTCGGGTCGGCGGTAAACCGCCCCCGCGCGCATGACGAAGTCGACCTGGGCGGTGACTGTGATGTCCTCGGCCGGGTTTCCGGGCATGGCGACGATGTCCGCACACGCGCCGGGCTTGAGCACGCCGATATCGTCGCGGGCGAGCAGCTCAGCGGCGACCGAAGTGCCGGCCTGCAGCGCCCGGATTGGGCTCAGTCCTGCGTTGACCATCGCCTGGAACTCGCGGATGCCGTGGCTGAAGGGGAACATGCCGCAGTCGGTTCCGAAGGCCACTTTCGCGTCGCTGGCCGCGACGAGTCGCTGGGCATCGATGATCGCTCGGTTGTCGCGGCTGAACTTCCAGACGGCCTGGCAGGGAAGCGTGCCCGCCCGCAACTCGCCTAGGTCCTCCTGGGTCATCTGCATGGTCGGCACGATGTACGCGCCGGCGCCCTTAGCCATGTCGATCGCCTCCTCGTCGATCAGGTAGGCGTGCTCGAGGCTGCGGACGCCGCAGCGGATGGCCTGCTTGCACGCCTCTGCGGCTCCGGTGTGCACGGCGACGGGCATCCCTAATAGGCGTGCGGTGGAGCAGACGGCGTCCATCTCATCGTCGAACCAGGTGGGACGGGCCGGATCGTCGCCGACACTGAAGTAGCCGCCGGCGTTGGCCGTCTTGATCCAGTCGGAGCCGTAGGTGTGCTCGCGGCGCACCAGCCGCCGGATCTCCTGGGCGCCGTCGGCGAGCGTGGACACCGGCAGATCCCAGCGCGATGCGTAGAAGCTGCGCAGGTCGCCATGGCCGGCCGAGGCGCTGATGATGTGGGCGGCGACGATCAGCCGTGGGCCGTGCACGAGCCCCGCGTCGATGGCGTTGCGCAGGTCGACGGTCGGGAATTCCGGGTCCATGCTGCCGAGGTCGCGCAGCGTCGTGAAGCCATAGCTCAGATACTCGCGCGCGAGGCTCAGACCCTTCAACGCCTTGGCGGCCGAGGACTCGAGCGTCTGCTGCGCGAGGGTGGAGGCGTCCATCGTCAGGTGCACGTGCGTGTCGATGAACCCTGGGCTGACCGTGCGCTCGGTTAGGTCGATCACCTTCGCACCGTCGGAACGATCCACCGAATCCCCGATTTCGGAGATCAGGCCCTCGCGTACGAGAATCTCAGTCCGACCCCGTAGTTCCTCGGAGATCCCGTCGAAAACGGCGCCGCACACCAGTACCGACGCGCTCACGCGATAACGATATACCCGGACGAGCCGTCGGTGTCCGTCATCTCTTTGGCAACTCCGCGGGCGATTGTTTACCACTGGGGTGATCGGTCGGCTGCTGATCTTGCTCGTCGCTTCCGTCCTCGACGGTGTGGCGGCGGAGAGGGCGGGGGATGCTGGTGACCGCGACCGTGTCGGCGCGGGGGAGTCCGATGCCGTAGCGCAGGCCGGCCATGCGTAACAGGAAGCAGACCGCGATGCCGATGATCGGGGACACGATGGTGTGGTCACCGGCGTGGTAGGCGACGACGACAATCCCTGCTCCGACCAGGGCTGGAATCGCGTAGAGCCCGCCGCGCAGGACGGTGGGGATCTCGCCCACGAGGACGTCGCGCAGCATCCCGCCGCCGATCCCGGTGATCGCGCCGAGGATGATGGCGTCGACGACGCCGAGACGATGGGTCAGTGCGGTGGCCGCGCCGGTGACGCAGAACAGCGCCAGGCCGGCGGCGTCCAGTGCGTCGATCGGGCGCTGCAGGCGGTTAATCGCCGGATGCGCGAGGGCCGTCAGGAGCCCGGCGCCGGCGGCCACGGCCAGATACCGCCAGTCGCGGAACGTCTGTGGCGGGATGCCGATCAGCACGTCGCGGATGGTCCCGCCGGCGATTCCCACGACCACGGCGAGCACGATCGCCCCGAACAGGTCGAGCTGCTTGCGCACTCCGGCCATGCCGCCGCTGAGGCCGAACACGAACGTCCCGACCAGGTTGAGGACGAGGAGCAGGGTTGGGCTGAACCCGGGTAGCAAGGGCGCGGACGCCATTGGCGGTATCCGCAGAGGCTATTCGGCGAGCCAGGCGCAGGTTGCCGTAACGAGTGTCTCCACGCCGGTCTCGAGCGTCGGGTGGATGACCGGCGCGAACTTCGGGTTGTGGTTGGTGGGGATCTCGCTCAGCTTGCCCTCGCGCTCGGCCTTGGCGTACGTCTCGGGGTCGACGCCTCCGATAAACCAGAACACCGACGGCACATGCCACTCGACCCCGAACGACCCGAAGTCCTCGCTCGCCGAGGCGGGACCGGTGCGGGTCACCCGCTCATCGCCGAAATGGGCGCGAAGCGCATCGCGCACCCGCTCGGTCGCCGCCTCGTCGTTGCGCACTAGGTCGTAGCGATCCAGCGCGGTGATCTCCGGCGGCTGTGGCGCGCCGGAGGCCTGTGACTCGGCGTTGACGATCCGCTCGATTGCGTCGAGGACGTGCTTGCGGACGTTCTCGTCGAAGGTGCGCACGTTGAGCTTGATCACGGCTTCGTCGGGGATCACGTTCTCCTTGGTGCCGGCCTGCAGCGCGCCGACCGTGACGACGGCCGCATCCGACGGCGCGACCTCGCGTGAAACCACCGTCTGCAAGCGCAGCACGGTCGAGGCGGCCATCACCACCGGGTCGATGCTGGCCTGCGGCATCGACCCGTGCGCACCTCGCCCGAACATCCGAATCTCAAAGCTGTCGCCTGCGGAGGTGACGACCCCCGACCGGCTGGCGATGGCCCCCGCAGACATCGGCATCACATGCTGGCCGAGGATCACGTCCGGTTTGGGAAAGCGCTCGAAGAGCCCATCGTCGATCATCGCCTGGGCGCCCGCCGCGACCTCCTCCGCCGGCTGGAAGACCGCCATCAACGTCCCATGCCACGAGTCCCTGGCCCCTGCGAGCAACGCGGTCGCGCCGGCCAGCCACGTCACGTGCATGTCATGCCCACAAGCGTGCATCACCGGCGTCTCGTTGCCGTCCGGGTCGGTCGCCGTCACCGTGCTGGCATACGGCAACCCCGTGCCCTCCTTGACCGGCAGCGCGTCCATGTCGGCACGCAGCATCACCGTCGGTCCGTCGCCGTTCCTCAGCAGCCCCACCACACCGGTTCCCCCGACACCCTCGGTCACCTCAAATTCCGCCGCCTTCAGCCGCCGCGCGGCTAGTCCGGCCGTGCGCTTCTCCTGCAGCGACAGCTCCGGGTGGCTGTGGATGTCCTTGTACAGCGCCTCCAGGTCGTTCAGCACGTCGTGGAGCCCCCGGAGAACCGAGTCGCTCGCCGATCCATCACTCATCGCTACTCCCTCGTATAGAGAACTGCAGTACGGCGCGGTCGATCGAAGTTACCGCCGCGCAACGGTAAATATCCAGCCACTCGACCGAGAACTCTCGGCCCGCGTGCCCGCGACGGTAGGCGATCAGCTCGACCGGATACAGTTGCGAACACGTAAATCGCTGAAGGCCAATGGGATAACTCGGAATCGCGGAGCGGACCGGCCGCCCCTCACCGGGTAGAGCGGCGCGGGGGGCGCCTGACAGCGTCGACTTCTGCCGCTGCACTCGCGGCCGGCACCTGCTGGTCCGCAGCCTGGCGTTCCTGCGCCGAGGCGCCGCCCGCCGGCCGAGAGCCGGGTGTGCGGTCTCCCTCCTCCGTGCCTCGGTCGAGCACCTTGCGATGCACCGGTTCTCCGATGGCCCCAACCAGGAGGCACTCGCTGCGGCGCCGATGAGCATCGGCAGCCAGAAGTTGTCCTCAAACGACGCGCCACCGAGGTAGCCGAGCGCCGATGCGTACAGCGACCACGTCGCGGCGGCGATGGCGTCGGCGGGAAGGAATTGCCGCTTCCAGCGCATGCCCACGGTCCCCGCCACGTACGTAGTAGCGGTGCGGCCGCCGCGGATGAAGCGGGCAACGATGATGATCCAGACCCCGTGATGCTGAAGCTGCGTGCGGGCCCACTCGAGGTGATGACGGTTCGTATCGGTGCGCAGCAGGCGATCGGCAACGCGGCGCAGGCCACTGTGCCCTATCCCATAGGCCGCGTTGTCACCGAGGAGCGCCCCAAACGCCGCCGCGACGACGACAAACACGATGTCGAGATGACCTTGGGCGGCCAGCACGGCAGCGGCGATGACCATGGTCTCGCCCGGGAGCACCGGCAACACGGCGTCGCCGGCGACGACGGCCAAAAGCAGCACATAGGTCCACGGCGACCCCGATACAACATGCGCGATGGAATCGAACACCCTCTCCGGGTACCCCCTGCAACTGAGCGCGAACGCCCTCGGATGAAGGTCAACCGCCAGAGCCGGCTGATCGGACCGCTCGGTTGCCTACCGGACGCGCCCGGGTACCTCTCCAGCATGGGATTGAAGACACCCTCCTCACGCGGCCCTGTGGTGACGGTGGCCGCCGAGCACTGCGCGGCGGGAGACCTCATCGCACCGCGCGTCTCAGACGCACTGGGCGCCCCTTCCTAGACCGCACCCTCCCGCATCACTCGCGGCTGAGGAGGAATCCGAGCGGCAACCCGCCTCGTCGGCCGATCGGCATGGGCTTGCAAGATGCTCGCGGAGGAGCCGGTCGAGCGCATCGACTCCGACGAGGGACGCAGTCGCGCCGAGCTTGCCGAGGGCCTGGCCAGGGTTTCAGCCGCGGGAGCGTGGTGCTCGGCCGCGGCCGAGCGGTCGTGCTCGTCGATGCCCGACCGCTACGCACGTCCTGCTCTCCGGGCCCCACGAGGGGCGCATCGAGCGTGTGGCCCGGCGCGAGGGCATCGGTCGCGCCAGGCCGAACGTCGCGTGCTCGCGCACGACCGGGCGCAAGGGATATCTGCGGCGCTTCTTCGATGCCAACGCCGACGACGGGACGCTCTACCACCTCATCATCGACACCGTCGCGCTGGCATCGACGCAAGCGTGGAAGGCCTCGCAGACCGCTCTAGTCCGCTCTATTGCCGGGCGCGAGCGATCCGCTGCGCAGTCGAGCCGACCCTCTGCGAGGTCGGGGCTTGCGGACGCCTACGCGCCGGCCGGCGATCTTCTCGTTCGCCCAGCTGCCAGAACAGCCAGAGCTCAAGGGCGGCGACGCTGATCACTCCCAGAACAATGAGCGCGATCGCGAGCAGCATCACCAAATCACTCCTCGCCGGTCAGTCTCGTCGATTACATCCTGTCGTTGCTTCTCATGCATTAGGCATCTCCAAATCGTGCTATCCCCCGACGATCCGCCGCGAGAGAACACAGGAGCAATTGCCCGTTGTTGACGCCCGCGTTCACCCGTGCTCCGTTGAGGGTGATCCCAGGATGCCACGGGCGCACGTGTCTCGAAATGGATGAAGAGGCTCATTTGGCGACGGTAAAACCACCATTGACCCCCAGCGATGGCTGCCGCTCACGGCTTGACGGCTAGCGTGCGTCTGCCCGTGTCGAAGACCACGACGGAGGCCAGGTCTGGTCGTCGCGCTGCTCATTACTTTCAACAGCGGTCATCGCCAGCGGGGTCGCCCACTTCTGCTCATCGGGACCGCCAAGCGGCCTGTCCACGCTCGATCTTGTGGAAGACGGCCTGCGAATGCAGGTAGGTCCGCTCGGTATTGAGCTGATTTGTGATGTGGAGAATCGAGTCCATCAGTCGATCTCCATCCGGCCATCCGCAACACCGCCTCCTCTCGACGAGCCGCCGCGCTCTGGCGCTGCGCTCGGGTACGACCGGCGCGCGTGGTTCGCGCCGGCCGGAGCCACGCGGGGGGCCGGAGTGCTGAGGGCCGTACGTCGGACGCGCGCCGTGCCACCGGCTGCCCAGGCGACGTCCGCCGACCGGGGCGCCGTTCGATGGTTGCGTGGAAGGGCGCCGCCTTCGTTCTCCCACTGATCGATGGCTTCGAGCACGGTTGAACTTTCGCTGGCGGGCGCGTCGACCCCAGTGGGGTGACACCCATTTTCGGCGTTGGGCACCATCCGATTGCGGCCGGCGCGAGGGAGATTCGGAGCACTCATTGTACCGTCGCGTTGCGCGGTCTGGCGGAACCATGAACCGCGTACGCCGACGTGGCGTCCCGTCGGTGAGAGGCGGGGAGCTCCCCGTCGGCGCGGGCACGCCGAATGCCGTACAGATAGGTCGCCAGCAGGGCGACGATCGAACCAGGAATCGGCCAAAGCGCTTCGCTGAGGCCTGGTGGATTATGAGACGGTACTCCTGGGCAGGGGGAGCAGGTAGCCCGAGACCATTGCCCCTCCGACGGCGGCGATCAGTGCCCCGATGATGCCGCTGGTCGAAGAGCTCAAGGGCAACTACACAGCCGACGCCCGCGCATTCGCACCCTATATCCGCCACATCCTCGAGATGGCGGACATGATCTCCAGCGACATCATCCGCCAATTCCCCAGCCGGTTCGCCTAGTTCGCCTCGTGCCGGTGCGCGGTCCGGCGCCCGCGTTCTGGGCGCCCCGACGGCGGGGCGTGGACGCCGTAGGTCGGGTCTGGCGCCGTCCGTGGCCTTCTCGCGGGCAGGCGACCCCGACGCGATCTCGGACGTGCGGAACTCGTGGCCATCAGCGGGGCGAGGCGGGATAAGAACGAGACCCGCCTTGATGACAGCAGTACTTAGAGGGTATGGCGCCAGGCTCGTCTCGACCGTGCGACCGCGTGGCCGAGCGGCGCCGGGCGGTCGCCCTGGCGCGGCACTTCAGTGACGCCGAAGGGCTGTCGATCGCCCAGATCGCCGAGCGTCTTGGTCGTTCGACGGCGACGATCAAGGCGTACTTCTACGATCCGACGGGCAAGAAGGCGCGGGCGGTGAAGGCGCGGTACCAGGGGGTGTGCCGCGGCTGCGGCGCGTACACGCAAGCGCGCAACGGTAAGGGCGACGCGTACGCGTACTGCAAGGCATGTCATCCCGGCGCGATCGAGCGCCGCTGGACGCGCGAACGCGTGCTGCGGGCGATGCTGGCCTGGCGAGCTCGGTACGGCCGCCTCCCGTCGTCCTACGACTGGTCGCGCACGCACGCACGCCGGCGTGGGGGAGAGGCGCTCGTGCGGTTGTCGGAGAGCGACTGGCCGTCGGCGAGTTCAGTCGCGAGCTTGTTCGCAACTTGGGCGGCCGCCCGCACGGCGGCTTTGTGCCACGATCGGCTGGAGCTTGGCGGGTGAGCGCGGGCGAGCTGAGCGGGGTGTCGGATCAGGCTCGGGATCATCTGCGCCAGCAGACGTCGGGCGGGTATCTGACGGTGCCCGAGGTCGCTGCACTGGCGCGGTGCGAACATAAGGCCGTGCGTCGAGCGATCGCCTCGGGGCTGCTCGTCGCGTTCCGTCCGGCCCACAAGCTGCTGGTCCGCGAGTTGGACGCGCGGGCCTGGATTGAGTCGCGGCCCGTCCGCGTATCGGCTGTGACCACGGAGCACGCCCGGCGTCCGGGAGGGCGCCGGTCGCGGCCCCGCCCGGGCACCGTGGACGATCTTCTGCGGATAGAGCGGGAGGGGAGTGGCCGATGACCCGTCGTGACGCGTAGGGTCCGGTCATGAGCGTCAAGTGGAATCCCAAGCGGGGGAAGTACGAGGTGCGGTGGCTTGAGGGTGGGAGGCACCCGTCGCGGCTGTTTGATCGAAAGGGCGACGCGGACGCGTTTGACCTTGAGAAGAAGCGCCAGCGCTAGCTCGGTGCGCTCGCTCCGACGGTGATGCGCTCGCGGATCACGCTGTCGGAGTTCATGGCCGAGGACTGGTGGCCGCGGTACGCGATCCCGAACCTGGCCGAGGACACCCGTCGGCGCTACCTGGAGGTGTGGGGCACGCACCTGCTCCCGCGCCTGGGCGACTACGAGCTGCGCGCGATCACGCCTTGGCTGGTCGAGGACTTCCGCGCGGACCTGGAGCGGGCGACGGTGGGCGCCCCCACGGTCCGCAAGACGATGATGCTGCTGCAGGGCATCCTGCGGCGCGCGGTGGTCCGCGGGCTGATCGGCTCAAACCCGGTGCAGTCGGTCGGCAAGCCCAAGCAGCCGCCCGCCGAGCCGCCGCAGCCATTGGCCCCGGAGGTGGTGGAGCGGATCCGGGCGCACATGATGACGGCGTGGTCGAGCCCGAGCCGCGGCTCTGGGCGATCGCCCGAGCAGCTGGCGTGGTGGCGAGCGCGCAACGCGACGATCGTGTCGCTGCTGGCCTACGGCGGCCTACGGCCCGTCGAGGACCGCGGTTCGTGCTGGGCGGACGTTCGGGGCCGGACGTTGCACGTGGTGGCAAGCAAAACGGGCCGCCCGCGCGACATTGACCTGGTGGTGCCGCTGGCCCAGGACGTCGCGCAGTGGCGGCTGCCGTGCGGCCGTCCGCCGGGCACGGCGCTGATCTTCCCGACTCTCGACGGGGACGAGTGGAAGCGCTACGACTGGCAGAACTGGCGCCGAAGGGTCTACCGGCCCGCTGCGATCGCCGCCGGCGTTTCCGGGGATCTGCGCCCGTACCGCTTGCGCGGCAGCTTTGCGTCGCTGCTGCTATGGGAGGGCCGGTCGCTGACCTATGTCGCCGAGCAGGCCGGCCACTCGGTCGCGACGCTGGCACGCCACTACGCAGGTGTGCTGCGCGAGCTCGAGCACGCGCCGCGCACGCCGGCAGATGAGGCGATTCGCGCAGCCCGGGAGCGAGTCGGGGTTGCGACAGAGTTGCGACAAGAAGGAGCGGGCTCGCGGTAAAGTGGCATGTTTTGCCTGCAAATCCTGAGGTGGGCGATACTGGGCTCGAACCAGTGACCTCCGCCTTGTCGAGACGGCGCTCTCCCAGCTGAGCTAATCGCCCTGGGAGGGGTAAATGTAGCGGGCCAGGGGGTAGCCTCGCGAATGGGATGAGAGTTCGACTCCTCACGCTGATCGCCGTCGCCGGGATCGTCGCGCTGCCGGCCTCCGCGACGGCCAAGAACCGGATCACGATGAAGCCCTCGACGGGCACGGCCCGCACGCACTTCGCGATCGGCTTCACCGCCCCGCAGCGGACGACTGGTCAGATCGGGACGCTGCGCCGCTATGAGATCAGCGCCCGTGGCCCCGCCCGGCACGGCTGCCAGTCGTACGGGTATACGACCGTGGGGGCGAAGCGCAACGGCGCGCGGGTGAGTGCGAAGCTGCTCCCCACGGGGAGGAGCTCGTGGTGCGCGGGGACGTTCCACGGCCGGATCGTCGAGACGATGCGGCCGGTGTGCGGTCCCGCCAAGGCCTGTCCCCAGTTCATCGCGATCGTGCGAACGATCGGGACGTTCACGTTCCACGTGAAGGCCTCGGGGTCCAACAACGGCCCGATTGTGAACCCGGGTCCGCCGCTGCCCCCGGTGCAGCCGCCCTGCGAGCCGCTGCAGCGCGCCGACCTCGTCTGCATGTAGCGCCGCTGCGCCGCGGCCCAGGGCGAGGCACGGGAAGCGGGACGTGAAACGTCCCGTATGAGGACGTTTCACGTCCCGCCTCGTGACTGCCCGCCTCCCGCCCGCCCCTCGCGGCTCGGCTGAGCGCACGCCACTAGCATCCAGGCCGTGAAGGACTACGAGCTCCCCGACGGCAAGATCCTGGCGCTGAACGACGGCGCCACCGGCGCCGACGCCGCGGCGGCGATCGGCCCCGGCCTGGCCCGCGCGGCGCTGGCGATCAGAGTCGACGGCGACTTGCGCGACCTCGGCCGCTCGCTGCCCGACAGCACCAACGGCGATCGGCCGCACAAGCTCGAGATCCTCACCGACCGCAGCGGCCCCGACGCCCTGCAGCTGATCCGGCATGACGCCGCGCACGTGCTCGCCGAGGCGGTGCTCGAGCTGTATCCCGGGGTCAAGATCTCGATCGGGCCGCCAATCGAGGAGGGCTTCTACTACGACTTCGAGTTCCCCGACGGCGTCTCGCTCAGCGATCAGGACTTCGAGCGAATCGAGGCGCGGATGCGCGAGCACATCGATGCCGACGAGCCGTTCGTGCGCGAGGACGTCACCACCGACCAGGCGCTGGATCGCTTCCGCGCCGAGCGCCAGGACTACAAGGTGGCGCTGATCGAGGACCTGATCCGAAATGCGGACCCCGCCGACCCCGTCACGACCGTCTCGCTGTACTCCAACGGGCCGTTCACCGACCTGTGTCGAGGTCCGCACTCGCCCAGCACCGGCCGGATCAAGGCGTTCAAGCTGCAGTCGGTGGCCGGCGCGTACTGGCGCGGCGACTCGTCGAACCCGATGCTCACGCGCGTGTACGGGACAGCGTTCTTCTCCAAGCGCGAGCTCGAGGAGCACCTCGAGCTGCTCGAGCGCGCCCGCGCCAACGACCATCGCCGGCTGGGTCCGCAGCTCGGGCTGTTCGCGTTCTCCGAGGTCGCGCCCGGCGCGGCGTTCTGGCTGCCGGCGGGCACGGAGGTGTTCAACTCGCTGGTCGGACTGAGTCGCGAGATGGGCCGGGAGCGCGGCTACACCGAGGTCAAGACCCCGCAGCTCTACGACAGCTCGCTGTGGATGACCTCCGGGCACTGGGACAAGTTCCGCGACAACATGTTCGTGACCGAGTACGAGGACCGGGCGATGGCGCTCAAGCCGATGAACTGCCCCGGCCACTGTCAGCTGTACGCGATTCAGCGCCATTCCTACCGCGACCTCCCGGTCCGCTACTCCGAGCCCGGACTGCTGCACCGCCGCGAGCCCAGCGGGGCGCTGCACGGGCTGTTACGGGTCCGCCACTTCGCCCAGGACGACGCGCACATCTTCTGCACCGAGGACCAGATCCAGGATGAGGTGGCCGGCTGCCTGGAGTTCGCGTTCGCCACCTACGCCGTGTTCGGCCTCGACGTCCGTCTCGAGCTGTCGACCCGCCCCGAGCAGCGGATCGGCTCCGACGAGCTGTGGGATCTCAGCGAGGCGGCGTTGCTCAGCGCGCTGGAGTCAAAGGCGTTGCCCTACGAAGTCAACGAGGGCGACGGCGCGTTCTACGGTCCCAAGATCGACATGCACATGACCGACTCGCTCGGTCGCTCCTGGCAGCTCGGGACCGTGCAGCTCGACTACAACTTCCCCGACCGCTTCAACCTCACCTACACCGGCGCGGACAACTCCGAGCACCAGCCGGTGATGATCCACCGGGCGTTGATGGGCTCCTACGAGCGCTTCATCGGGATCCTGCTCGAGCACCTCGAAGGCGAGCTGCCGGTGTGGCTGTCCCCGGTACAGGCGATCGCGCTTCCGATCGCCGATCGCCACGAGGGCTATGCCGGCGAGGTCGTCAGCCGGCTGCTAGCGGCCGGGTTGCGTGCCGAGGTCGACGATCGCACCGAGTCGGTGGGGCGCAAGATCCGCGACGCCGAGCTGCGCAAGATCCCGTACATGCTGGTCGTCGGCGACCGCGAGCAGGACGCCCAGCAGGTTGCCGTGCGCGAGCATCGCCATGGTGACGAGGGGTCGATGGCCGTGGAGGAGTTCATCGAGCGCCTCGACGGGGAAGTAAGCGCCCGTCGGACCCGACGATAAATCTCCCTCGACGAGGGAATCCCGCCGCTATACTCGGTCGCGTTGATCCAAGTGCTTCATCACATACGGCCCGGCGCCGCCGCTTGACCCCAGGCAGCGTCCGCAACTAGTGCCGGTCCCCCGAAAGTTCGACCGGCGCCCGCCTGAGCGGGATCAGACCCGGATCAACGACCGGATTCGCGTGCCCGAGGTTCGTCTCGTGGGCGAGGACGGCAAGCAGATCGGCGTCATCAAGACGTCCGAGGCGCTGGCCTATGCCCAGCAACGCGACCTCGACCTGGTCGAGGTGGCCCCCGAGGCGCGCCCGCCGGTGTGCCGCGTGCTCGACTACTCCAAGTACAAGTACGAGCAGGCCCAGAAGCAGAAGGCCGCGCGTCGCCACCAGCAGCAGATCACGATCCGAGAGATCAAGTTCCGCCCGAAGATCGCGCAGAACGATTACGACACCAAGAAGGGGCACATCACCCGTTTCCTGCTCGGCAAGGACAAGGTCAAGATCACGATCATGTTCCGCGGGCGCGAGGTGACCCACCCCGAACGCGGCACGGCGCTGCTGGACCGCCTCGCCGAGGAGCTGTCGGAGATCGCGGCCGTCGAGCAGTCCCCGATCCAGGACGGGCGCAACATGACGATGCTGCTGGCCCCGTCGAAGGCGGTGCTGGCCGGCGAGACCGACCACCAGGCCGAGGACGACAAGCCGGAGGTCCGCGGCAAGCAGAGCCGCCGCGAGCGCGCTCGTGCCGAGGCCAACGCTGAGGCGAGCGACGGGAACGCCGCTCAGGCCGACGACGCCCAGACCGACGACGCCCAGACCGACGACGCCCAGGCCACCAACGCGCAAGCCAACGGCAACCGCTCCGAGCCGGTCGCCTCCGCGGTCTCCGAAGACTCCTCGAACTGACCGCTCGGCTGACTCCGGCTCCGCGCGCCGATGCTCGGCCCGGGCGAGTCCGAGGCCTTCTGCTTTACTAGTCGCCCGAGCGATGCCGAAGATGAAGACCCATTCAGGCGCCAAGAAGCGCTTCCGCGTCACCGCCACCGGCAAGGTGCGCGGGCGCCATTCGTTCTCGAGCCACATCCTCGAGAAGAAGTCGCCCAAGCGCAAGCGGCACATGGCACGCCCGGCGGTCATCTCCAAGCATGACGAGGCCCGCGTGAAGGTCCTCCTCGGGGCGAAGCGCTCATGACCCGCGTCAAGCGCTCGATCCACGCCCGTAAGAAGCGCCGCGCCACACTCGCGCTCGCCAAGGGCTACCGGGGCGACGCCAGCCGGCATTATCGCGTGGCCAAGGAGGCCGTCCTCAAGGCCGACCAGTACCGCTACCGCGACCGCCGTAACCGCAAGCGCGATTTCCGGCGGCTGTGGATCACCCGGATCAACGCCGCCGCCCGCGAGCAGGGCATGTCGTACTCGCAGTTCATACACGGCCTCCAGCTGTCGGGCGTCGAGCTCGACCGCAAGGTGCTCGCGGACATTGCCGTCCGTGACGCCGACACCTTCCGACGCATCGCCGACCGCGCCCGCGAGGCGCTGGCGGCCGGCTGACGAAGAGCCGAACCACCAGCACCGCCAACGGGCGCCGCTTCCGAAAGGGAGGGCGCCTTTTTTGTCTCTGAAGCCGATGACGATCACCAGCCCCCACAACCAGAAGCTCAAGGAGATCCGCAAGCTCCGCGGCCGCCGCCGCTGGCGCGAACAGTCTGGGCGGTTCGTGGCCGAGGGCGAGGACCTGCTCGAGGCCGCCGACGCCGCCGGCTGGCAGCCGGTCGAGCGTTACTGCGCGACCGGCAGCGGCCTCCCCGGTATCGAGGTCGAGCCCGAGCTGCTCGCGCAGGCCTCGGGCCTGGGATCCGGCACGCGCGCGCTGGCCGTGTACGAGGAGCGGTGGGCGCCGGCGCCGCTGGGGCCCTTGTGCGTGTATCTGCACGGCGTCCATGACCCCGGCAACGTCGGCGCGGTGCTCCGCTCGGCGCTGGCGTTCGGCGCCTCGTCGGTCGCGTTCGGCCCCGACACCGCCGACCCGTTCGGTCCCAAGGCCGTGCGGGCCAGCATGGGCGCGGTGTTCGGCGTCCCGCTGGCTCGGGCGGTCGACGTCGCCGCGCTCCCGGGCATGAAGGTTGCGCTGGCCTCGGGTCGCGGCGATCCGCTGGCGGCGCTGCATCCCGAACCGCAGACCACGCTGTTGATCGGGGCAGAGCGCGAGGGGCTGCCCGACGAGGTGATCGCGGCGGCCGACCGCGTCGCCCACATCCCGATCGAGACCGAATCGCTGAACGCGGCGATGGCGGCCACGATCGCCCTATATGAGCTAAAACCCCGGCCTGACTAGGATGCCCCGCGCATGATCGACCAGATCCGTCAGATCGAGCACGACGCCCAGGCCGCGATCGGGGCCGCCACCACCACCGACGCGCTGGAGGAGGCGCGGATCCGGTTCCTCGGGCGCAAGGCCGAGCTGCCCAACCTGCTGCGCGGGGTCGCCCAGCTCCCGCCCGAGCAGCGCGCCGAGGTCGGCAAGGCCGCCAATCAGGCACGGCAGGAGCTCGAGGCCGCGGTCACCCGCCGCTCGCAGGCTCTGGCCGCGTCCGAGCTGGACGTGCGCCTGGCCGAGGACCGGGTCGATGTCACGCTCCCGGCCGACCCGCTACCGCAGACCGGGCGGCTTCATCTCATCACCCAGACCCGCCGCGACATCGAGGACGTCTTCATCGGGCTGGGGTTCAACGTCGCCGAGGGCCCCGAGGTCGAGACCGCGTACTACAACTTCGACGCGCTCAACACGCCGGTCACGCACCCCTCGCGGCTGATGACCGACACGTTCTACGTCAAGCCGGTCGACGACCTGTTCGACCCGGAGACCGTGCTGCTCCGCGTGCACACCTCGCCCGTCCAGGTGCGGGCGATGGAGCGCCAGCCGCCGCCGATCTACCTCGTCGTTCCGGGGCGCGTGTATCGCCCGGACTCGGACGCAACGCACACGCCGCAGTTCCACCAGATGGAGGGACTGGCGGTCGACACGGACATCACCCTTGGCGATCTCCAGGGGACGCTGCTGACGTTTGCGCGAGCGATCTTCGGCGACGAGCGCCGAGTGCGGATGCGCCCGCATTTCTTCCCGTTCACCGAGCCCAGCGTCGAGGTCGACGTGTCGTGCTTTAACTGCACCGACGGCGTCACCGCTGACGGCCAGCGGTGCCCGCTGTGCAAGGGCACCACCTGGATCGAGATCCTCGGCGCCGGGATGGTCGACCCCAACGTGTTCGAGTACGTGCGCGAGTACGGATACGACCCCGAGAAGGTCCAGGGGTTCGCGTTCGGGATGGGGATCGAGCGGATCGCGATGCTCCGCCACGGGGTCCCGGACCTGCGCCTGCTCTACGACAACGACGTGCGCTTCCTGGAGCAGTTCGGATGATCGCCGGCGCCCACAACCGCCAAGGCCGGGCCTGATGCGCGTCCCGCTGGAATGGCTGCACGAGTACTGCCGGCCCGAGCTCGACGCCGACGCGCTCGGCGAGCGGCTGGACATGAGCGGGACCGCCGTCGAGGGGATCGAGCACCACGGCGTCGCCGAGCTCGGCCACTTCGTGGTCGGCAAGGTGCTCGAGGCCGGTCCGCACCCCAACGCCGACCGGCTCCGGCGGTGCCTGGTCGACACCGGCGACGGTCAGCCCTCGCAGATCGTCTGCGGGGCCCCGAACGTCGCCGCCGGTCAGACCGTTGCGGTGGCCACGCCCGGCGCGGTCATGCCCGACGGCACCACCCTGCGCAAGGCCAAGCTGCGCGGGCTGGAGTCCAACGGGATGATCCTGGCCGAGGACGAGCTCGCGATCGGGCCCGACCACGCCGAGATCATCGTGCTCGACGACGACCAGCTCGCGGCCGGATCGCCGCTCGCCGACGTGCTGCCGATCTCGACCGACGTGATCGAGCTCGAGATCACGCAGAACCGCCCCGACTGCCTGGGGATCTACGGCGTCGCCCGCGAGGTCCATGCCGCCACCGGCGCGCCGCTGCGCGAGCCCCCGTGGAGCGAGGACCCGGGGACCGCCGGCGACGTCGCAGGGATCGAGATCACCGTCGAGTGCCCCGACCTGTGCCCGCGGTTCACCGCTCGCGTGTTCGAGGACGTGAAGATCGGCCCGAGCCCGGCGTGGCTGAAGGCCCGCCTGATGGCGGCCGGCCAGCGGCCGATCTCCAACGTCGTCGACATCACCAACTACGTGATGCTGCTGACCGGGCAGCCGCTGCACGCGTTCGACCTCGACCGCGTGGCCGGCCGGCAGCTGACGATCCGGCGGGCGGCGCCGGGGGAGACGGTCGACACGCTCGACGGCCAGACGCGGGCGCTCGACGACCAGATGGTGCTGATCGCCGACGACGACGGCCCGACCTCGATCGCGGGCGTGATGGGCGGTCTGCGCTCCGAGGTGCAGGACGACACCACCCGGGTGCTGATGGAGGCCGCCAACTGGGACGGCCCCAACATCCACCGGACGTCCCTGCGGCTGGGTCTGCGCAGCGAGGCGTCCGGGCGCTTCGAGAAGCAGATCCAGCCCGAGCAGGCGCTCGAGGCCCAGGCGGTCGCCGCGGCGCTGATGATCGAGCTGTGCGGAGCCCGCCTGGCGCCGGGGACCACCGACGTCGGCGGCCCCGGCCCAGAGCCGCTCACGATCCGCCTGCGCGACGCCCGGGTGAGCGGGCTGCTCGGCGCGCCGATCCCGCGCGACCGGTGCGCCGAGATCCTCCGCGCCCTGGAGTTTGTGACGGCCGACGCTCCCGACGGGCTGGACGCCACCGTGCCGACGTTCCGCCGCGGCGACGTGACCCGCGAGGCCGACCTGATCGAGGAGGTCGCGCGGCTCGACGGGCTCGAAAAGCTGCCGGCGACGCTGCCCTCACGCCACGGTGCCTCCGGCCGCCTGACGGCGCTGCAGCGGATGCGTCGCGCTGCCGCCGACGCGCTCGCCGCCCAGGGGCTGCACGAGATCGTAGGTTGGAGCTTCGTCGCGCCCGATCTCGCCCAGCGGCTGCGGCTGCACGACCACCGTGCGCTGGAACTCGAGAACCCGATGTCGACCGAGCAGTCGCAGCTGCGTACGACGCTGCTGGGCTCGATGCTCGACATCGCCCGTCGCAACCGCTCGCACGGCGCGGCCACGCTGCGCCTGTTCGAGGCCGGGCCCGTGTACCTGCCGACCGGCGAGGGCGAGCTCCCAACCGAGCCGCATCACGTCGGAGCGTTGCTGGTCGGAGCGGTGCGCCCGGCCACCTGGCGCGATCCAGACCCGCGCCGCTCCGACTTCTTCGCGGCCAAGGGCGTGCTCGGCGGCTTGCTGGGCGGCCTGCGGGCCCGGTGGACCGTGGAGCCCGCGACCGAACCGTTCCTGCACCCGGGGCGGGCGGCGAGGATCCTGGTCGACGGCAAGCCCGCAGGGTGGCTGGGGGAGATCCATCCGCTGGTCGCCGCCGAGTGGGACATCGAGGACACCGTGGCCGCGTTCGAGCTCGATCTCGACGCGGTGCCGCTGCCCGAGACGCCGCTGTACTTCGACGTGACCAGCTTCCCGGAGGTGCGCGAGGATCTTGCGGTGGTCGTGGCCGACGACGTCGCCGCCGCCGACGTGCTCGAGGTCGTGCGCCGCGCAGGCGCGCCGCTGCTCGCGCGCGTGAGCGTGTTCGACGTCTACCGCGACGTTGAACGCCTCGGCGCAGGCAACGTGTCGCTGGCGCTGAGGCTCTCCTACCGGGCGCCGGACAGGACGCTGACCGACGAGGAGGTCGCCGCCCGGCGAGCCAGGATCTCCAAGGCGCTCGAGGACGAGCTCGACGGGAGGGTCCGTGCCGCCTAGCTCGGCGGGGTCCATCAGCGTCTCCGTGTTCGGAGCCGCGGGGTTCGCCGGCGCGCTGGCCGCGCGGCTGCTGCACCGGCACCCGCACTTCGAGCTGCGGGCGCTGACCGCGCGCAGCGACGTGGGCGCGCGGCTCGACGACCTGTACCCGTTTCACCGGGTGCCGATGGTGCTCGAGGAGCTCGACCTGGACCGCCACGCCGAGGTCGACGCCGCGGTGGTGGCCTACCCGCACGGGGCGGCCGCGCCGCTGGTGGCACAGCTGCACGCCCGCGGCGTCCGCGTGGTCGACCTCAGCGCCGACTTCCGGCTGCGCGACACAGCCGTGTACGAGGAGTGGTACCGCGAGCACCAGGCGCCCGAGCTGCTCGGCGAGGCCGTCTACGGGCTGCCCGAGCTCTACCGCGATCGGATTCGCGACGCCACGATCGTGGCCAACCCGGGCTGCTATCCCACCGCCGCGGTGCTCGCCCTGGCGCCGCTGGCCCGGGCGGGGCTGATCGAGGATCTGGTGATCGACGCCAAGTCGGGCGTGTCGGGCGCCGGGCGCGCCGCCACCGCGAAGACCCACTTCGTCAGCGTCGACGAGAACGTCAGCCCCTACGGCTTGCCCGGCCATCGGCACACCCCGGAGATCGAGCAGGAGCTGGCCGCGCTCGGGTCCGACCTGCGGATTACCTTCACGCCCCACCTGCTTCCGCTCGACCAGGGGGAGCTTGTGTCCTGCTACGCGACTCTGAATGGTGAGGGGGGCCCCGACCAAGCTAGAGCGCTCTACCTAGACGCGTACGCGGACGAGCCGTTCGTCGAGCTCACCGACCAGCCCCCCGGTGTACGCGACGTCCGCGAGACCAACATCTGCCGCGTCTCGGTCCACTCCGACCCGCGGACAGGTCGCGTGATCGCGTTCGGCGCGCTCGACAACCTGTGGAAGGGCGCCGCGTCGCAGGCGATCCAGAACCTCAACCTGATGTTCGGCCGCCCCGAGACAGAGGGCCTCGAGTGACCGCCACAGAATCGTTCTTCGCCTCGCGCTGGGTCGATGCCCCCGACAACGCCACCGAGCTCCCCGGCGGCCTCCCCAAGGGGTTCAGAGGCGCGGGCGTCGCCTGCGGTCTCAAGCCGAGCGGTGCGCCGGATCTCGGAATCATGGCCTCGTCGGCGCCCGGCACGACCAGCGCCGCCCGCTTCACCAGCTCCGGGACGCAGTCGGCGCCGGTGCTGCTGTGCCGCGAGCGCTGCCGCCTGGACGCGATCCGAGCGATCGTCGTCAACTCCGGCAACGCCAATGCCGCGACCGGCCGCGGCGGGCTCGAGGACGCGGCCAGGATGCAAGGCGCGGCCGCGATCGCGGCGGGGGCGGGCTCCGAGGAGCACGTCGCGGTGGCCTCGACCGGCGTGATCGGCGTCCCGCTCGAGATGAACTCGGTGATGAGCGGGATCGGCAGCGCCGCCCACGAGCTGAGCGCCGACGGAGACGTCGCGTTCGCCGATGCGATCCGCACCACCGACGCGTTCGCCAAGCACGCCTGCCTGGACGTCGAGCTGTCGGGCGGGACCGTGCGGCTGACCGCCCAGGCCAAGGGCGCCGGGATGATCTCGCCGGGGTTCGCGACGCTGCTGTGCTTCGTGCAGTCCGACGCGGTGCTGTCGCCGGCGACTTGTGATCTGCTGCTGGCGGTCACCGTCAGGCGCTCGTTCGAGCGGATCAGCGTCGACGGCCAGCTGTCCACCAGCGACACCGTGATCCTCCAGTGCAGCGGCGAGTCCGGCGTCAAGGTCGAGCCCGAGACCCCCGACGAGCTTCACTTCGGCGAGGCGATGGATGCGGTCATGCGCCAGCTGGCGCTGTCGATCGTGCGCGACGGCGAGGGTGCCCGGCGCGTCGGCCGGGTCGTGGTGCGCGGCGGCGACGAGGACGCGGCCGGCGCAGTGGCCCGCGCCGTCGCCGACTCGCCGCTGGTCAAGACCGCGCTGTACGGCGGCGATCCCAACTGGGGCCGGATCGTGCAGGCTGCCGGGATGGCCCTGCCCGGGACCGCGCCGCTGCCGCTGGACATCTCGATCGAGGGCGTCCAGGTGTGCTCGAACGGGTCATTCGTGCCCCACGACAACGACGCGCTGTCGGCGGCGGTGGCCCGTGACGAGGTCGAGTACGAGATCGGCCTGCCCGGCGAGGGCGTCGAGGCCGAGCGCTACTTCTCAGACCTCGGGCACGAGTACGTGACGATCAACGCGGAATACACGACCTGATGGTCACGCGACCGAGATGACCAGACCCGTCAGGGACATCACCACGCTGCTGGAGGCGCTCCCGTACATCCGGGAGTTCTACGGCAAGACGGTCGTGATCAAGTACGGCGGTGCGGCGATGACCGACCCGGCTCTCAAGGAGGAGTTCGCGCGCGACGTGGTGCTCCTGAAGTATGTGGGTATGAACCCGGTGGTCGTCCACGGCGGCGGCCCGGACATCACGTCGTACATGCGGCGGCTGGATCTGCCGGTTGAGTTCGTCGACGGCTTGCGGGTGTCAAGCGAGGAGACAGTCGAGGTCGCCAAGATGGTGCTGGTCGGCAAGGTCAACAAGGACATCGTGCTGCTGATCAACCGCCACGGGCAGCCGGCGGTCGGGTTGTGCGGCGACGACGGGCTGCTGTTCCGCGCCAGCCGCCAGCCGGCCCCCAGCGGTCAGGACATCGGCTTCGTCGGCCGCATCGACCGCGTCGACGTCAACGTGCTCAACCACGTGGCCCAGGACTACATCCCGGTGGTGGCCAGCGTCGGCGCCGACCGCGACGGAAACTCCTACAACATCAACGCCGACGAGGCCGCGGGTGCCGTGGCCAAGGCCCTGGGCGCCTACAAGCTGATGTTCCTGACCGACGTGCCCGGCTGGCTGAGCGACCCCTCCGATCCCGACAGCGTCGTGTCCGAGGCCGGGACAGACGTGATCGAGGCCTCGCTGCCGAGCATCGCCGGTGGCATGCGCCCGAAGCTCCAGGCCTGCCTGGAGGCGATCGACGGAGGCGTGTCCAACGCTCACATCGTCGACGGCCGCGTGCCCCACTCGCTCTTACTCGAGCTGTTCACCGACGCCGGCCAGGGCACCAAGATCGGACCGCGCGCATGACCCTGTCCGAGCTCCAGACGCTAGAGCGCGAGCACGCGATCGCCACCTACGCCCGTCACCCGGTCGAGTTCGTCCGCGGCGCCGGAGCCACCCTGTGGGATGCCGACGGCAACGAGTACCTCGACTTCCTGGCGGGAATCTCGGTGCTGAACGTCGGCCACTGCCATCCGCGCGTGGTCGAGGCCGTCCGCGATCAGGTGGGCCGGCTGATGCACGCCAGCAACCTCTACTACACGGCCCCGGCGATGCAGCTCTCCGCCCGGCTGGCCCAGAGTTCGCTGGGCGGCAAGGTGTTCCTGTGCAACTCGGGCACCGAGGCCAACGAGGCCGCGATCAAGCTCTGTCGCCGGGCCCGGCCCGGAGGTGGGATCGTGGTCGTTGAGCAGGCGTTCCACGGCCGTACTTATGGATCGCTGTCGGCCACCCCGCAGGAATCCAAGCAGGCCCCGTTCGCGCCGCTGGTCCCCGGGTTCACGGTCGTGCCGAAGGACCCTGCGGCGCTGGACGCCGCCGTCAGCTCGGATACCGCAGCGGTGCTGCTCGAACCGATCCAGGGGGAGACCGGAATCAACCTTCTCTCCGAAGAGCTCCTGCGGACGGCGCGCGAAGCCTGCGACCGGACCGGGGCAGCGTTGGTGTTCGACGAGATCCAGTGCGGGATGGGGCGCACCGGCACCCTGTGGGCCTACGAGCAGACCGGCGTCGTCCCGGACGCGATGACCTCGGCCAAGGCGCTGGGCGGCGGGCTGCCGATCGGTGCGCTGATCACCGGCGAGCGACTCGCCGACGCGTTGCAGCTGGGCGACCACGGCTCGACCTTCGCCGGAGGTCCGGTCGTGGCCTCGGCGGCGCTGGTCGCGCTCGACATCTGCTCGGACTCCGACCTGCTGGCGCGCGTGGTCGAGCTCGGGGAGCGACTGCGCGCCGGGCTTGAGTCGCTGGCGTGTGTGGCCTCCGTCCGTGGGCGCGGGCTGATGGTCGGGATCGACGTGGCCGACGGGGTCGACGCCCCCACGTTGGCCCGGCGGGCACTGCTCGAGCAGCGGCTGGTCGTCAACGCCACCGGCCCGGGGACGATCCGGCTGGAGCCGCCGCTGATCGTCTCCGAGCGGGAGATCGACCAGGCGGTGTCACGGTTGGGAGCGCTGTCGGCATGAGCGACGGGCAGTACCTGCTGGCCGAGGAGACGACCCCCGCGGCGTTGGTCGCGGCGCTGGAGCAGCACCTCGAGGTCTCAGACGGCGGCTCGCATCGCGGCGACCGCACCTACTACGACACGTTCGACGCGCTGGCGCGCGACGCCGGGCTGTCGGTCGCCCACGAGGACGGCAGCCTCAAGCTGATCGACCGCGAGTCGGGCGACGTGCGGCTGTGGGTCGCCGCGCCCCGCCCCAAGAAATACCTGGTCCCGGCCGAGCTCGATCCCGGACCGGTGCGCGACGCGCTGCTCGACGTCGTCGAGGCGCGGGCGCTGCTGCCGCTGGTCCGCGTCCGCAGCCGCGAGCGGACGCTGAGCGTGCTCGACGACGAGCGCAAGACCGTGGTGCGCATGACGCTCGAGGAACCCGAACTGGTGGCGGGCTCGCGCAAGCAGCGGCTTCACCCCCGGGTGCGCGCGGTCGCGGTGCGCGGCTATGACTCCGAGCTGCACCAGGTGCAGATGGTCCTGTCCGAGGAGCTCGGGCTCGATCCCGCCAAGCGGCCACTGCTCGACGAGGCGGTGCTGGCCGCCGGCGGCCGGCCCGAGGGGATCGGCTCGAAGATCTCGGTGCCGCTGCTCTACGAGGAGCGCTCCGATCGGGCCGCGGCCCGCGTGCTGCGTGGCCTGCTCGAGGTGATCGAGGCCAACCACGACGGTGCGATCGCCGACATCGATACCGAGTTCCTACATGACTACAGGGTGTCGGTGCGGCGCACGCGCTCGGTTCAGCGCGAGCTCAAGCGGGCGTTTGAGCCTGAGCGGCTCGCCCACTTCCGCGCCGAGTTCAAATGGCTCCAGCAGGCCACCGGCAACGCGCGCGACCTGGACGTGTACGTGCTCGAGTTCGACTCGATGCGGTCGCTGGTGCCCGAGCAGATGCGCGACGACCTCGACCCGCTGCTGGCGCTGTTACGGACCCGGCGCCGGACGGCGAGGCGATCGACTGTCCGTGCGCTGCGCTCGGAGCGGACGCGCGCGCTGATGACCGAATGGGCCGCGTTCCTCGACGGGCTCGAGCAGCTACCCGAGGCCGACCGCCCCGACGCGGCCGGGCCGATCGGCGACGTGTCGGGCGCCCGGATCCGCAAGGTCTACCGCCGGATGGTCAAGATGGGCACCGCGATCGATGACGACAGCCCGGCCGAGGACTACCACGAACTGCGCAAGCGCGGCAAGGAGCTGCGCTACCTGCTCGAGCTGTTCGGCACGCCGCTGTATCCGGCGGAGGTGGTCAAGCCGATGATCAAGTCGCTGAAGTCACTGCAGGACGTGCTCGGCCGCCATCAGGACCGCGAGGTTCAGGTCGCGATGCTGTCCTCGCTAGGCGAAAAGCTCGCGTCGGCACCCGATGGCGCGCCGGCGCTGATGGCCACCGGCGTGCTGGTCTCCAAGCTGCGCGAGGACGAGCTCGCCGCGCGCCGGGAGTTCGCCGCCACGTTCTCGGAGTTCGCCGCCACGTCACAGCGGGCGCTCGTCAAGGACACGTTCAGGTGAGCCGGGTCCTCGCCACCTACAACATCAAGGGCGGCGTCGGCAAGACGTCGGCGGCGGTGAACCTTTCCTATCTGTCAGCGCGGGACGGCCGGCGGACGTTGTTGTGGGACCTCGACCCGCAGGGTGGCTCGACCTACCTGTTCCGGGTCAAGCCCAGGGTCCGCGGCGGCGGCGACAAGCTGGTGGCGCTCAAGAGCGATGTCGACAGGCTAATCAAGGGCACCGATCACCCCGGCCTGGATCTGCTGCCGGCGGACTTCTCCTACCGTCACATGGACCTCGCGCTCGACCAATTCAAGAAGCCCACCCGCCGCCTGGCGCGCGTGCTCGAGCCGCTCGACGACGAGTACGACTGGGTGTTCCTGGATTGCCCGCCGAGCATCTCACTCGTGTCTGAGAGCGTGTTCGAGGCCGCCGACGTGGTGCTGGTCCCGATCATCCCGGCGACGCTGTCGTCGCGCACGATGGCCCAGCTCGACGCCGTCGTGGCCGACGCCGCGGCCGGCCACGGAAAGCACCGGGGCGGGCCGCGGGTGCTCGCGTTCTTCTCGATGGTCGACGGCCGCAAGAAGCTCCATCGCGAGGTCATGGAGCGGCTGCGCGCCGAGCGCGACGATGTGCTCGAGGCTGCGATCCCGGCGTCGGTGGAGGTCGAGCGGATGGGGGAGGAGCGCGACGCGATTGCCACGTTCGCCCCCCACGGCCGTGCCGCGCCGGCCTACGAGGCGCTGTGGCACGAGCTGCGCGCGCGCCTCGAGCCCTAGCCCCTTGACCGAGAGCGAGCGATGACCGACTCCCACCAAGCGCCCACCCTGCTTCCGACCGCCTCCTACCAGGCGCGGCCCGAGGACGTCCACCGCGTGCTGCTGCTCTACAGCGGCGGCCTCGACACGAGCGTGATGCTCAAGTGGATCCAGGATCAGTACGACGCGGAGGTCGTCGCGCTGACGGTCAACCTCGGCCAGCCGGGCGAGGACTACGAGGTGATCCGCGGCAAGGCGCTTCAGATCGGGGCGCTCGAGTGTCGGATCGTCGATGCGCGCGAGGAGTTCGCCGCCGAGTACGTGCTGCCGGCGATCAAGGCCAACGCGATCTACGGCAGCGGCTACCCCCTGTTCACCGCCTTGGGCCGGCCGCTGATCGCCAAGCTCGCGGTCGAGCACGCTCGCGCCACCGGCTGCGACACGATCGCACACGGCTGCACCGGCAAGGGCAACGACCAGGTCCGGATCGAGGCCACGATCGCGACGCTGGCGCCCGAGCTGAAGGTGATCGCTCCGGTGCGCTCGTGGCGGATGGGTCGCGAGGAGGAGGTCGCCTACGCGCGCGAGAACGGGATCCCGGTCAAGGGCGGAACCGAGGTCGCGCCGTACTCGATCGACGACAACCTGTGGGGGCGCTCGAGCGAGGGCCGTTGGATCGAGGAGCTCGAACACGCGCCCGATGACGATGTGTTCCAGCTGGTGACGCGTCCCGAGGACGCTCCCGACGCGGCCGAGGTGGTCGAGATCGGGTTCGAGCGCGGGGTGCCGGTGTCGGTCAACCGCGAGTCGCTCGGACTGGTCGAGCTGATCGAGCACCTCGCCGAGATCGGCGCCCGCCACGGCGTCGGGATCGTCGACCAGCTCGAGGATCGGATTGTCGGTCTCAAGGTCCGCGACATCTACGAGGTCCCGGCGGCGGCGATCCTGCTACCCGCCCACCAGGAGCTCGAGCGCCTGGTGGGCACGATCCATCAGAACCAGATGAAGGCCTCGCTCGACCAGAAGTGGGCCTACCTGGTCTATGCCGGGCTGTGGCTGGAGCCGTTGCGCACCGATCTGGACGCGTACATGGATGCGGCCAACGCGCAGGTCACGGGCACGATCGGCGTCAGGGTCTACAAGGGCTCGGCCCGGGTGGTGACACGGTCCTCGCCCAACGCCGTCTACGACGCCCAGCTGGCCACGTTCAGCGAGTCCGGAGGGCTGTTCTCCCACGATGCCTCACCCGGCTTCATCGAGCTGTGGTCGCTGCAGTCGAGGATGGCCTGGCGGGTTAGACACGACGACCGCGGGTAGCGTCATGGCATGGGATACAAAGTTCTCGGATACGCGGTCTGGCAGGGCGTCAAGTGGTACTTCCGCGGTAAGGCCCCCGGCGTCTCCCGTAAGCCGTCGGCCCGGACACTCGCGATCGCCGGCGCCACTGGCGGCGCCCTGATCGCCGGGGCCGCGATCGCCCAGAAGCAGATTTCCGGCGACTGACGCCGGGCCGTCGGACGGTCGCGCGCGCGACGCGCGCACGTACCGGGCAAATCGCTCGCGCGGCGGTCGCTGCGTCCGGGCGAGCGCCTATGCTCGAAGACGCGTGGTCATTCCCGGCCGCGTGGCCGTCTATGACCTCTGCCTGCGCACATCTGCACGTCCACTCCGAGTACTCGCTGCTCGACGGGGCGTGCAAGATCGATGATCTCGCCGCCCGCGCGGCGTCGTTCGATCAGCCGGCGATCGGACTGACCGACCACGGCGTGATGAACGGGTCGGTCGAGCTGTTCACGTCCTGCCGCAAGCATCAGATCAAGCCGATCCTCGGGTGCGAGGTGTACGTGGTCGAGGACCACCTGCGCCGCAGCCCCGGCAAGCTGGACCGCTTCCACTTGACGCTGCTGGCGGCCAACCCGACCGGCTACCGGAACCTGGTCAAGCTGTCCTCGGCGGGCTTCCTCGAGGGCTACCAGCGCGGCAAGCCGTCGGTCGACATGGGGCAGATGGCCGCCCACGCCGAGGGGGTGATCGCGCTCACCGGCTGCCTGCAGTCGCGCTTCTGCCAGTTCCTGCTCGACGGCCGGCCCGACGACGCCCGCGCCCACGCCGACGAGCTGATGGGAGCGTTCGGCGCCGACAACGTGTACTTCGAGGTCCAGAAGAACGGGCTCGCCGCCCAGGACCAGGCCAACGAGGGGATCGTGCGGATCGCCCGCGAGGTGGGACGGCCGTTGGTCGGCACCGGCGACGTCCACTACCTGCGCCGCGAGGACTACAGCCACCACGCGGCGCTGCTGTGCGTGCAGACCAAGTCGACGCTGGCCCAGCCGAAGATCAGCTTCGACACCAACGAGTTCTACCTGCGGTCGACCGATGAGATGGCCAATGCGTTCTCGGAGTGGCCCGAGGCGATCGCCAGCACGATCGAGATCGCCGAGCGCTGCGACGTCGAGCTCGAGCTCGGCCGCCAGCTGATCCCGCGCTACCCGACGCCCGACGGCGTGTCGGAGGGCGAGTACCTGCGCGTGCTGGTGCAGCAGGGCCTGCGTGACCGCTACGGGGACCCGGTGCCGGCCGACGCGATCGAGCGCGCCGAATACGAGCTCGGCGTAATCGACCGGATGGGCTTCAACGCCTACTTCCTGATCGTCTGGGACTTCGTCAAGTACGCCAAGGACTCTGGGATCGCCGTCGGTCCCGGCCGCGGCTCGGCGGCCGGTTCGATCGTCGCCTACTCGCTGACAATCACCGATGTGGACCCGCTGCGCTACGGATTGCTGTTCGAGCGGTTCCTGAACCCCGAGCGGGTGTCGATGCCCGATATCGACATCGACTTCTCGGTGCGCGGCCGTGAGCGCGTGATCCGCTACGTCACCGGGAAGTACGGCAAGGAGTCGGTCGCCCAGATCGTTACGTTCGGCAAGATGTTCCCCCGGGCGGCCACCCGCGACGCCGCCCGCGTACTCGGCTTTGACTACGGCGCCGGCGACCGGCTGGCAAAGCTGATCCCCGACCCGATCATGGGCCGCCCGCCGAGCTTCGAGGAGTGCCTGAAGCTGGGCCAGCCGTTGCGGGCCGAGGTCGACCGCGACGCCGAGGCCAGGCAGATCGTCGACGTTGCCCAGGGGCTCGAGGGAATCGTCCGCAACTCATCGATCCACGCCGCCGCGGTGGTCATCGCCGACCGGCCGCTGACCGACATCGCGCCGCTGCAGATCGCCGACGCCGGGACCGACGAGAACGGCGAGCGGGTGTTCCGCACGGTCACGCAGTTCACGATGAAGCCGATCGAGCAGATCGGCCTGCTGAAGATGGACTTCCTCGGGCTCCGCAACCTCGACGTGATCGAGGACGCGCTCGACATCGTGGCTCGCTCGACCAGCGAGCGGCCGGACATGACGACGCTGCCGCTCGATCACGCGCCCACCTACGAGATGCTGGCCCGCGGCGACTCGATCGGCGTGTTCCAGTTCGAGTCCGAGGGCATGCGCGAGGCGCTCAAGAAGGTGAGACCGACGGAGTTCGACGACCTGGTGGCGCTGGTCGCGCTGTACCGCCCGGGCGCGATGGACCAGATCCCGACCTACGCCCGGGGCAAGCGCGATCCGGAGTCGATCTCCTACCCCGACGAGCGCTTGGCGCCGATCCTCGAGGCCACCAAGGGCGTGATCCTCTACCAGGAGCAGGCGATGCAGATCGCCAAGGACCTGGCCGGGTTCAGCGGCGCCAAGGCCGACGACCTGCGCAAGGCGATCGGTAAGAAGAACCGCGAGGCGATGGCCAAGCTCCGCCCGGAGTTCGTCGAGGGCTGCCGGGCATCGGGGACCAACGCGGACGTGATCGACTGGCTGTGGCAGACCAACGAGAAGTCGGCCGACTACTCGTTCAACCGGTCACACGCCGCCTGCTACGCGCTGATCTCCTACCGCACCGCGTGGCTGCGGGCCAACTATCCGGCCGAGTACATGGCCGCGCTGATCTCGTCGGTGATGGACACCAAGGACAAGGTCCCGTTCTTCGTCGGCCAGGCCGAGCAGATGGGGATCTCGATCCTGCCGCCGGACGTGAACCTGTCAGACCACGAGTTCGTGGTCGTCGACGGCAACATCCGTTTCGGGCTCGACGCGGTCAAGGGCGTCGGTTACGCGGCCGTCGAGGCGATCAAGCGGGCCCGGGAGGACGGCGGACCGTTCACCGACCTGTGGGACTTCTGCGCCCGGGTCGACGGCCGCGCGGTCAACAAGAAGGCGATCGAGGCGCTGGTCAAATGCGGCGCGTTCGGCTCGACCGGCGCGACCCGCAAGGGCATGCTGATGGTCCTCGAGCAGGCCCAGGGCGCCGGCCAGAAGGCCCAGCAGGACGCGCTGATCGGCCAGGGATCGATCTTCGACCTGGGTGGCGACCTCGGGGGTGGCGACGGCGACCCGGGCGCGGGCGGCATGGCCCGGCCCAGTCACGCCCCGATCCCGACAATCGAGTTCGACCGGCCGGAGTTGCTCGCCGCCGAGAAGGAGTCGATCGGGTTGTTCATCTCCGCCCACCCGCTCAAGGACGTGCGGGCCGCGATGCGCACGCGGGTCGACTGCGACCTCGCCGAGCTCGGCGTCCGCCGCGACGGCGACTGGGTCACGGTCGGCGGGATGATCACGCAGGCCAAGCGGATCCGGACGAAGAAGGGCGACCCGATGATGTTCGCGACGCTCGACGACCTCGAGACGTCGGTCGAGATGATCGTCTTCGGTAAGCCGCTGCTGGCCAGCGAGGAGGCGCTCACCCCCGACTCGATCGTGCTCGTACGGGGCCGCGTCGACCACAAGGACCGCGACAAGACCTGCATCATCGCCCAGCAGGTGGAGCTGTTCCAGCCCAGCGAGGAAGAGGTCCAGAAGGCGCAGGAGCTCGCGGCCAAGCCGGCCGCCACCCCCGACGCGTTGCGGCTGCGGCTGGACGCCACCGCGCTGCCGGCGTCAGTGCTGGGCGATCTGCGCGAGCTGCTGGCCGGATTCCCGGGCGAGTCCGACGTGGTGATCGAGCTGCGCACCTCGATCGGGCATCGCCGGCTCAAGCTCGGCTCCCAGTTCCGGGTGACGCGCAACGCCAGCCTGCACGCCGAGCTCGACTCGCTGCTCGGCGACGCGATCCTGGCCGAGGCGGAGCTCGCCGAGGTGGAGCCGGCCGGGGTCGCCGCCGGAAGCGGTTAGCCCGGGCGATCGGTCCGCGCGGATCGGCGGCCCGGCGGTCTACGCTTAGCGTGTGAACGGACGCTCGCGCGCGAGGCTGACCCCGCTGGGAGCGATCCTGCTCGGGCTGCTGGCCGTCGGCCTGGTGGCAGGGTTCGCGGGCTCCCACACGGTCCAGGTCGCCGGGTTCATCGTGGTGGTGATCGCGGTTCTGCTGTTGCTCGCCGACCGCATCCCGGCGCGCCTGAAGTGGTGGCTGACGCCGCCGACGCTGCGCAAGGCGTCGGGGCTGACCAAGCCTCAGCCGTGGGTGAGCCGCCGCGAGCGCGAGCTGCTCGAGTTGCACGCGCGGCAGCGGAACGCCCCGCGTCCGGGGTCCAGCGCGCCGACCCCACCCGAGTCACGGCCGGAGCGCCGGGCGCCCGGGCGGGGCGCCTAGTCCGTCCGGCCTCGCGGGCTGGTCACTCCGGCACCCACGGGCCCTGCCAGCCGCCGAACCGCTGGGGCAGATCGCCGGCCTCCTTTGGGCCCCAGGTGCCCTTCTCGTAGGGGAGCACCGGCGGCGGCGACTCGAGCAGCGGCTGCACGATCCGCCACGACTCCTCGACGTTGTCCTGGCGGGTGAAATGGGTGCTGTCGCCGACGATCGCGGCGTGCAGCAGCACCTCGTACGGGGTCGCGCCGGCGCCGCCCTCACGCTCGAATTCCATGTCGAACTCGATCCGGCCAGGGCCGGGCTGATCGGCGCGCTGAGCCGCCAGCACCATCCTGATCCCCGTGTGCGGGTCGATCCGGAACACGATCATGTTCGTCTGCGGGTTGCGGTGCGCGTCCCCGGCGAAGTGCACCCGGGGCGGTTGCTTGAACAGCAGCCGCAGTTCGGTCTCGGTGAGCGGTAGGCACTTGCCGGTACGTATGAAGAACGGCACCCCGGCCCAGCGCCAGGTGTCGATCTCGAGCCGTAACGCCACCGACGTCTCGGTCTGCGAATCCGCCGCGACTCCGTCGATCTCGCGGTAGCCCGCGTACTGGCCGCGGACGTAATGGCGCGGGTCGGCGTCGCGCATCGCCTTGAACACGACGCGCTTGGCGTCCTTGAGCGTGTCGGGCTCGCCTCCCGACGGCGGCTCCATCGCAGCAGTGGCCAGCAGCTGCAGCAGGTGGTTGACGACCACGTCGCGCAGTGCGCCGACCGGGTCGTAGAAGCGGCCGCGGTCCTCGACTCCGAACTTCTCGGCCATCGTGATCTGCACGCAGGACAGGAAGTTGCGGTTCCACACCGGCTCGAGCATGGTGTTGGCGAACCGCAGGTACAGGATCTCGTCGAGCCCCATCTTCCCCAGGAAGTGGTCGATCCGGTAGATCTGGGACTCCTGCAGGTACTTGTGCAACTCGGCCGCCAGGTCCCGGGCGGACTGCAGGTCGTGGCCGAACGGCTTCTCCACGACCACCCGCTGGCCGTTTGATACCAGCCCGGCGCCCGACAGCCCCTTGACCACCATCCCGAACAGCGACGGCGGGATCTCGAGGTAGAACGTGGGGTTGCGACGGTCGCCGAGCGCCTGCTTGACATTCTCGTAGGTCTTGTCGTCGGCGAAGTCGCCGCTGACGTAGGAGAGCCGCTGCGCGAAGCGGTTGATGACGTCCTCGTCGATCTGCTCGCCGCTCTCCTGCACCGACTGGCGCATCCGCTCGCGCAGCTGGTCGTCGTCCCAGTCGCTGGAGGCCACGCCGATCACCGGGCAGTCCAGCAGCTTGCGGGCCTCCAGCCGGTACAGCGAGCGGAACGTCTGCTTGCGCGCCAGGTCGCCGGTGATCCCGAACACGACGAGGGAATCGGCTTTGCGCTCGCTCACGGAGCGGGAACCTATCGCTTGGCGGTCTTCTTCGGGGCGTTCGAGCGCTTGGCGCCCGCCGACCGTTTGCGCGAGGTGAGCCCGCGCTTTCGCAGCTTGAACGCGAGCGCGACGTCATCCGCGCTCGGTGAGCCGCTGTCGGTGCCGGTCTCGAGCACGCACGGGAGCTTGTCGAAGCGCGGCTCCGATAGGACCGTGGCGCAGCCCTTTTCGCCGAACTCGCCCTGACCCAGCACGGCGTGCCGGTCGCGGTTTGACCCGATCGGGGTCGCCGAGTCGTTGATGTGCAGCGAGCCCAGGCGCCTTCGCCCGACGACGCGGTCGAACTCCTTGAGCATGTCGCGGAGCCCCTGCACGGTTCTGACCTCATAGCCCGAGGACAGCAGGTGGCAGGAGTCCAGGCACACGCCCAGGCGCCTGTCGCCGCCGGAAGCATCGATCAGCGCCTCGAGCTCCTGCAACGAGCGGCCGAGCGTACCCCCGGCCCCGGCCGTGTCCTCCAGGTGGAGATGGCACTTGTCGGTCTGCGCCAGCGCCTCCTTGATCACCTTGCCGGCGCGGGCGATCGCCTTGCCGACGTCGCCTCCCTTGGCCGAGCCCGGGTGCAGCACGACGCCGACCGCGCGGATCCCGTCGCCCACGCGCAGCGACTGGATCAATGAGGCCAGCGTCTTGGACCGCATCTCGGCGTCCTCTGAGGCGGGGTTGAGCAGGTACACGGCGTGGATCAGCACCGCCTCGATCTCGCTGGCGTCGATCGCCTCGCGGAACTCGGCGAAGTCGTCGTCGGTGTAGGCGGTGGGTCGCCACATCCGCGGCGACTGGTTGAAGATCTGGATCGCCTGGCAGCCGCGCTCGGACCCGCGCACGACCGCGTTCTTCAGACCGCCCGCGTTCGATACGTGGGCGCCGATTAGCATGGTGTTGACCCGTTCATGCGTGTTCGATTTGCTCCATCCCCTACTGGCGCCCTCCATATCGGCGGCGCCCGCACCGCCCTTTACAACTGGCTGCTGGCCAAGGGGCAGGGCGGCACATTCGTGCTGCGGATCGAAGATACCGATCGCGAGCGATCGACCCCCGAGAACGTCGAGCAGATCCTCGACGCGCTGGAGTGGCTGAACCTCGGCTTCGACGAGGGACCGATCTTCCAGACGCACCGGTCAGAGCGCCATCAGGAGGCGCTCGCCCAGTTGCTCGACCGCGGCCTCGCGTACCACTCGACCGCGACCGCCGATCACGTCAAGGCCTTCAAGGAGCGCCACGGGTCCGAGCGAGGCTTCCGCGGCGAGCCCGAGGAGTCCGGCGCGGTCCGCCTGCACTACCCCGACACCGGCGACACGGTGTTGCACGACGTGATCCGAGGCGAGATCCGCTTCCCCAACTCGACCCGCGACGATCCGGTGATCGCCCGCGCCGACGGCTCGGTGCTCTACAACTTCGCGGTCGCCGTCGACGACCTCGACGCCGGGATCACCGACGTGGTCCGGGGCGAGGACCACATCTCCAACACCCCCACTCAGCTGCTCGTGTTCGAGGCGCTGGGACAGCCGGCGCCGCGCTACGCGCACTTGCCGCTACTGCACGGACCCGACGGCCGCAAGCTGTCAAAGCGCCACGGCGCGGCATCGGTCCAGGAGCTGCGCGCCGCCGGCTACCTGCCCGAGGCGGTCGACAACTACATCGCGCTGCTCGGCGCCGGGTTCTCAGCTGACGAGGAGTACTTCACGATGGACGAGCTGGCCGAGCGCTTCCGGCTCGAGCGCGTGTCCAAGAACCCGGCGGTGTTCGACGAGCAGAAGCTGCGCCACATGAACGGCCGCTATCTGCGCGAGCTGCCGGTCGATGAGCTGACCGCCCGCTTGGAGCGGTTCACCGGCCGTAGCGGGTTGCGCGACGCGGTCGGAATCTCGGCGGACAAGATCCAGACGCTGGCCGATTTCTGGCCGCTGGTCGGCTTCATCTTCGAGGGCCCCGCCGACGACCCCAAGGCATTCGACAAGGTGATCGGCCGCGATGGCGGCGTCGAGAACCTCCGCGCCGCGCGCGACGCGCTGGCCGGGGTGGAGCCGTTCACGCTCGAGAACGTCGAGGCCGCGCTGCGCGCGGTGGTCGACGCGAAGGGCGCCAAGCCGGGCAAGGTGTTCCAACCGATACGAGTGGCAATTGCTGGATCGACCGTGTCACCGGGTATCTTCGAGAGCGTGACGCTCCTGGGACGCCAGGAGGCGCTCGCTCGGATTGATCGCGCGCTGGCCCGTGTGGGCTAGTACTGGCTAAGAAAGGCCCGAACTCATAGGTGATCTGCCCATAGAAGAGGCCGGCACCGTAGTCAAGGAGCCTCCCGCTGCCGTGGAACGCCTCTCGCGCAGCCCCTACGCCTCCCACGAGCGCCACCACAACGAGGGCCACGGCCGCAGGCTGACCGCGGCGTTCGAGGCGCTGGAGGCGTTCCCGATGCTGGCCGAGTCGCGCACCAGGGTCCTCCGGCTGTTCGAAGCCGGCGAGCCGCAGACCTCCGCGGTGGTGGCGGCCGTGGAGGCCGACGTCGCCCTGTCGGTGACCGTGCTGCGGCTGGCCAATCAGGTCGACGGCCGCCACCACGGACGCGTCGAGAGCGCGGTGCGCGGGGTGGAGGTGCTCTCACCGCGGACCGTCCACGCGATCGCCAGCCGCGCTCGGACGTTTGACTTCTTCGAGCGGACCGCGGTTTGGCAGGGAATCCCTGAGCGCTTCAGGCTCCACGGGGTCGCCACCCAGCGAGTCGCCGACCGGCTCGCCCGCGAGCTCGGCTACGAGGCGCGCGACCGGCTGATGCTGACCTCGCTACTGCATGACGTCGGCAAGCTCGTGCTGGTGCACGCCTACCCCGGCTATCCGCGCCAGGTCCTCGCCGATGCGCGCACACCGGAGGAAAGGATCCAGACCGAGCGCCGCGAGCTCGGCGTCGACCACGCGCTGGTCGGCGGCGTGCTGGCGCGGCGGTGGGGCCTGCCGACGTCCGTGGCGAGCGTGATCGAGCGCCACCACGCCGAGGATGCCGAGGACGAGGCCGCGCTGGTACGGCTCGCCGACATGCTCGCCCATCACCTGCTCGGCGGCGCCGTGTCGCCGTCGGAGATGCTGGCGGTCGCACGCGTGGTCGGCGTCAAGCCCCGCCGACCTACGCACGGTGATGTACGAGCTGCCGCTGCCCAGCGGCGGTGGGCGCCCCCGGCAGATCGACCCCAACCCGATGTCCCAGCGCGAGATCGACGTGCTGCGCCGGCTGGCCCGGGGAATGGTCTACAAGCAGATCGCCGGCGAACTGGGCCTGTCGACGAGCACCGTCCGCACCCATCTGCACAACGTCTACGGCAAGCTCGGCGCGATGGACCGGGCCCAGGCCGTGCTGATCGCCACCGAGCGCGGCTGGATCTGAGGGCCCCGCGCTGGCTGGCCGGCCAGCCCGCCGCGCCAGGCGGTTGCGGGCTCACGCCGAGGGCCCCGCGGTGAGCCGCGGTGGCATACGATCGGCTCCGGCCGATGATCTCGATCACCACGAAGTCCCCGTACGCCCTGAGCGCGCTGGTGGAGCTGTTCCGTCACGGCGACCGCGGCCCGGTGCCGATCGCCGAGCTCGCGCGCCGCCGCGAGATCCCCGTGCAGTTCCTCGAGCAGCTGTTCGCGACGCTCCGCCGGGCGGGCATCCTGCGTTCGCACCGGGGAGTCAAGGGCGGCTACACGTTCGCCCGCCCCGGGACCGAGATCACCGTGCTCGAGATCGTCGAGCTGCTCGACGGCCCCGTCGGCGCAGGTGCCACCGGCGTGTTCGGCAGCGCTGCGGCCGCGGTCCGCTCGGTCCTCAGCGACTCGACCGTGGCTGACGTGGCTGAAGCCGAGGCGCGCTCGGCGACGGCGCCGATGTACCACATCTGACCCCTCCCGCAGGCCCCGGGGACGGCGCGGCGTCGCATCTCGTAGGCTGAAACGCGGAATGGCCTCAATTCCCACCAACATTGCGGAACATGTCGGCCGCACCCCGATGCTCCATCTCACGCGGATGCTCGAGGACTCCGATGTCGAGCTGTTCGCCAAGCTCGAGGCGCTGAACCCCGGCGGCAGCGTCAAGGACCGGATCGGCGTGTCGATGATCGAGGCGGCCGAGCGCGAGGGCCGGATCGAGCCGGGACGGACGACGGTCGTGGAGGCCACCAGTGGCAACACCGGGATCGCGCTGGCGTTCGTGTGCGCCGCCAAGGGCTACGAGCTGGTGCTGACGATGCCGCAGGGTATGAGCCGCGAGCGCGAGGGGTTACTGCGCCTGTACGGGGCGCGCGTGGACATCACCGAGTCGATGGGGGGGATGAACGAGGCCGTCGACGCCGCCCGAGCGATGGCCACCAGCGATGACGTGTTCCTGCCCGACCAGTTCTCCAACCCGGCCAATCCCGAGATCCACCGCCGCACCACCGGCCCCGAGATCTGGGAGGCCACCGGCGGGCGCGTGGATGCGTTCGTGGCCGGCGTCGGGACCGGCGGGACGATCACGGGCGTGGGCGAATTCCTGAAGGACCGCAATCCCAGCTGCCGCATAGTCGCGGTCGAGCCGAGTGCGTCCGCGGTGCTGTCGGGCGGCCCGCCCGGACCCCACAAGATTCAGGGGATCGGCGCCGGGTTCGTGCCAGAGGTGCTCAACCGCGAGGTGCTCGACGAGATCATGCCCGTCGAAGACGAGGCGGCGATCGAGACCGCCCGGGCGCTGGCGCGGCGTGAGGGCGTGCTCGCGGGGATCTCTTGCGGAGCCGCGATGTGGGCCGCGCTGCAGCTGGCCGCACGGCCCGAGATGAGCGGGGCGCGAATCGTCACGATCCTGCCCGACTCCGGCGAGCGCTACGTCTCGACTCCGTTCTTCGCCCCCTAGTGACCTACATCGCCACCACCAGGGCGCTCACCCAGAGTAAGTAGGCTTTCGGAATGGTCGGTCGCATCCTCGCCGAGATCCGCCGCGACGTAGACACCGCCAAGACCCGGGATCCGGCGGCGCGCGGCGTCGGCTCATGGCAGATCCTGGCCACGTGGCCGGGCGTGCACGCGCTGCTGGCCCATCGCGTCGCTCACGCGCTGCACACCCGCAACGTGCCGTTCGTCCCGCTGGCGATCGCAGCGGTCGCGCGGTCGGTTACCGGGATCGAGATTCATCCCGCGGCGTGCATCGACGAGGGCTTCTTCATCGACCACGGGATGGGAGTGGTGATCGGCGAGACGGCCGAGATCGGCCGAGATGTGACCCTGTATCAGGGCGTCACGCTCGGCGGCACCGGGTTCGCCACCGGCAAGCGCCACCCGACCGTGCAGGACAACGTCACGATCGGCTCCGGCGCGAAGCTGCTCGGCCCGATCACCGTCGGGCACGGCTCCAAGGTCGGCGCCGGCAGCGTCGTGATCCACGACGTGCCGGCGAATTCGACCGTGGTCGGCAATCCCGGACGCCCCGTGCGCGTCGAGGGCCGGCGGCCCGAGGGCCCCGACGCCGACTGGGTCCACCTCCCCGACCCGATCGCCGACGCGCTCAAGAGCCTGTCGCGCCGGATCGCCGAGCTGGAGGAGAAGGACGGCACCGCGTCGGGCAACGGATCCGGCGACGAGGCCCAGCCGGTCTACTCCAAGGGTCAGGTGGACCCCACCCGGGGCCCCAACCCCGCCGGCGGTTAGCCGCCGCTGTAGGCGGACTACTCGTCGTAGGGAGCGCGCTCGACGACGACCGGACCGGGCTCGGCCATCACCGGACCCGGCTCGGCGACGATCGGCTCGGCTTCGCTGAAGCGCCCACGGTCAATGGCGTTGGGGGGCAGCGGCGACCCGTCGGGGTCGACGATGTTCAGGCGCGAGCGCACCAGGTACAGCGGCCGGCCCTTGACCTCGTCGTAGATCCGCCCGACGTACTCGCCGGTGATCCCGATCGCGATCAGCTGGATCCCGCCGAGCAGCAGCACCGCGATCGTGATCGCGCCGAACCCCGGAAGGTAGGAGCCCAGGATCCGGAGCACCACGACCACAGGGATCGCGATGAACGCGAGCGTCGAGATCACGAACCCCAGCAGCGTGGCCAGCTGCAGCGGTCGGTGCGAGAACGATGAGATTGCGTCCAGCGAGAACTTCAGCATCTTCGGGAACGTGTACTTCGTCTCCCCGGCGTAGCGCGGATCGCGGCGGTAGGCGACCGCGGCCTGGCGATAGCCGACCCAGACGGTCATCCCGCGCAGGAAGCGGTTGCGCTCGCGCATCGACAGCAGCGCGTTGAGCGGTGCGCGGTCGAGCAGCCGGAAGTCGCCCGAGTTGCTCTGCAGCTCGACCTGGGCGAGCTTGTCGAACAGTTTGTAGAACCAGCGTGCGGTGGCGAGCTTGAAGCGCGACTCGCCTTCGCGCTGCTCGCGGACCGCGTACACGACGTCGCATCCGGCGCGCCAGTGATCGAGCATCTCGGCGATCACCTCGGGCGGGTCCTGCAAGTCGGCGTCGAGCATCACAACGGCGTTGCCCCGGGCGTGGTCCAGCCCGGCGGTCAACGCCGTCTGGTGGCCGAAGTTGCGCGACAGGTAGACCACCCGCACGCGCGGGTCGGTCATCGCGATCGAGTCGAGGATCGCCGCCGACCGGTCAGAGGAGCCGTCGTCGACGAGCACCAGCTCGAACGGGACGTCCTTCAGCGAGCTGCGCACGCGCGTGTAGAACTCCTCGATCGTGCCCTCCTCGTTGTAGATCGGGGCCACCACACTGAGGAGCTCGAGGGGTCGCGCGCCACCTTGATCGCCGTTGGCCGGCACGCTCATTCTCCGAATGGTACGGCGGTTGGTCCGATCGCGGGCATCGCGACCACTACAGGCCGCCGTGCGGGATGTAGCCGAGCATCTGGACCAGCAGGATCACGCCGGTCAGCCCAATCGCGGCGGGCCGCAGGCGCCTGTCCGCCGACAGCGCGGCGAACGGCAGCAGCCACGCCACGTACCACGGCAGCAGCGAGCTGGCGGTGACGAGCAGCGCGACCACGGTCCAACCGCACGCTTCGATCCAGTCGAGCTCGCCGCGCCACACGCGTCCCACCAGCCAGCAGAACACGCCGGCGAACACCACCGCCAGCACCACTCCGGTGACGTGCCCGACCGTGGCCAACCCGAGCCGGGTCGAGATGAATCCCGGGATGCTGTGCCAGTCGCCCTCGCTCTGGCTCTGGGAGATCGAGGAGATCAGGTGCAGCGGGCCGGCGCCGAACACGGCGAAGCCCAGCGCGGCGACCGTTGCCGCCGCCACCCCCGCGCCGATCAGCACGTCGCGGCGGCGGCTGCGCGACAGTCGCCCGCCTGCTCCGGCGAGCGCGAATGGCAAAAACAGCCCGGCGGTGAGCTTCACGCCTGCGGCGATCACCAGCGAGCCTGCGCCGAGCCGATCTCGGTGCTGGAGCAGCAGCGCCACTCCGGCGACCACCAGCGCGAGCATCAGCATGTCGTTGTGGCCGCCGCCGACGCCGTAGACGACCAGCAGCGGGTTGAGCCCGACGAGCGCGACCGCCTTGACCTGGTCGACGCCGCGCAGCCGCGCCGCGTTCCACACGATCGCGATGATCGCCAGGCTCGACAGCGCCGCGATCGCCTTGTAGGCCAGCGCACTCACGGCGATCGAAGCCGTCGCCAGGCCGTAGCTGAGGACCGTGAACACCGGGCCGTAGACGCTCGGCGTGTTGACCCACTTGGCGCCGATGAACGGATACACGGGGTCGAGCGCAATTGCGGACGGGCCGTGAACGTAGGGGTTGGCGGCGAACAGGCTGCCCATCCGCGCGTAGGCCTGATAGCTGAACACGTCGGTGGAGACCAGCGGCGGCGCCAGCAGCACCAGCGCGTGCAGCCCGGCGATACACATCAGCACGGCCCGGGGGGACAGGTGATCCGCAGCCCGCACGGCGATCGCGTACGAGACGAACATCAGCGTCAGGACCCCGATCAGCGTCCCTACGCCCAGCCCGATCCCGGTGGCGCCGAATGGCCCCGCCAGCCACCGCGGCACCGGCCGCACCGATTCGGGCAGCAGCGAGTCGGTCCCGGCCGCCGAGATCGCCAGGACCAGGCCCGTCAGCAGCAGGCCGGACAGGCCAAGCAGCCCAAGCCGCGCGCGGGATGAGCCTGAGTGTTCGCGATGGGCTGAGGCGCCGAGCTCGAAGGCGCCGCCCTGGGTGGCGCCAAGCGGACCGTGGACGCTCATTAGCCCAAGCTTGCCCGGGTCGCGATCTTGTCGGGTTTGAGAGGCATTGGATTCAAGTTAGGCAGTTTGTGCCCGCAAGCAGTTTGTCAAGGCCTACGGCGTTTCGACTGTCTGCCGGCGACCGCCGGAGCGTGCGATCGCCGCGGCGGCGCTCCGGCGAAGCCGTGGGACCAGCCAGATGGCCTCGATCGCGATGCGCGCGGACATCTTGCTCGTACCCGCCGTGCGGTCGGCGAACACGATCGGCACCTCGCGAACCCGGAATCCGGCGAGCAGCGCGCGATAGGTGACCTCGATCTGGAACACGTATCCCTCGGCGGAGACGCTGTCGAGCTCGATCGCCTCGAGCACCTGCCGCCGGATGCACTTGAAGCCGCCGGTCAGATCCCTGACGCCCACCCGGAGGATCACCCGCGCATAAAGCCCGCCGCCACGGCTGATCAACCGCCGTAGGAGTCCCCAGTTCTCAACTCCTCCGCCGGGCACGTAGCGCGACCCGAGCACCAGGTCCACGTCCCTGGCGGCGTCGAGCAGCGGCTCCAAATAGCGCGGGTCGTGCGAGAAGTCCGCGTCCATCTCGAACACGAACTCGGCGCCGGACTGCAGCGCCCGGGTGAAGCCCGCCAGATACGCCTGACCCAGCCCCTGCTTGTCGCGGCGGTGCAGGACCTCCACCTCGGGGAGCTGCTCGCCGATCCGCTCGGCCAGCGCTCCGGTGCCGTCGGGCGAGCTGTCGTCGACCACCAGGATCCGGTAGTCCCCCGGCGCGATCCGGTCAAGCTCGGCGGCCGAGGCGCGGAGGATGCCCTCGATGTTGTCCGCTTCGTTGTAGGTCGGGATCACCAGCCATACGCGAGCCTGCATCGCTCACGCAGCGTAGTGATCGGTGATCAGTGGCCCGTGGCCGGTGCGGGGGCGCTCGCGGCGGGCAGCTCCGGCGGATGGCGGAACGAGCGCGACACCGTGGCGCCGATCGCCAGCACGGCCGCCCAGCCTGACAGCGCCAGGATCGTCGCGGTCGTGCCCGCGTGCTCGAGCAGCAGACCCACCACCAGCGGCCCCGCCCACCCGGCCGAGAACGAGATCAGCGTCGAGGCCGCCTGGACGCGGCCCTGCAGGCGGTCAGGCGTGAGCGCCACCCGGAACGCAACCACGATCGAGTTCGTGACCGGAGTGATCAGCTCGATTGCGGCCATGATCAGCCCGAGCAGCAAAGCGTCCCCGGTCGCCAGCATCAACGGGATCCCGAGCGCCATCACCCAGTTCTCGCCGATCAGCACCATCCGCGCCGACAACGTGCGCTGCAGCCGCGGGGCGAGCATCGCGCCCAGCAGGCCGCCGCCGGCGGCGATCGCCAGCATCACGCCGACCGCGGTCGATGACGCGCCGCCGCGCTTGGCCAGCACCACGATCAGCAGGTACAGGCCGGTGAACAGCGGGTTGCTGCCCGCGAACAGCAGCGAGCACAGGCGAAAGAACGGCCGCTCCCAGACCCAGCGCAGCCCCTCGCGCGCGCTCTTGGGGTCGGTGTCGATCCGGACGTCCTGAAAGTCGGCCTTGATCAGCAGCTTGCTGATCACCGAGGCGGCGTAGGAGATCGAGTCGGCCAGGAACGGGATCGCCCGGCCGAGGCCGAACAGCAGCCCGCCGAGCGGCGGACCGACGAGCATCGCGCCGAACATCCGGGCCTCGTTGCGGGCCACGGCCTCGCCCAGCAGGTCCGGCTCGACCAGCTGGCGGACCGCGCCACGCTCGGCCGTGTAGACGACGACGAAGCCTGAGCCGTCGATGAACGCGACCAGCACGATCTGAGCGAACGGCACGCTGCCGGCGGCCAGTGTGATCGCCAGCGAGGCGAGCGCGACCGCGCGGACGGCGTCGGAGGCGATCATCAGGTGCTTGCGGTTGACCCGGTCGGCGAGCGCCCCGGCGGGGAGCGCGAGCAGGGCGACCGGGACGTTGAAGGCGAAGCCGACGATCCCGGCCTTCGCCGGGGAGCCGGTCACCGCCAGGGCCAGCAGGGGGTAGGCGACGAACGAGATCTGGGAGCCCAGGGCCGAGATCGCCTGGCCGGCCCACAGCAGCCTGAACTCGCGATTTACCCGCAGCGCCGAACCCACCGGCGTGAGGTTAGGGGCGGGAGTCCTTAGCGGCGCACGTAGGCGACGCGGTTCCAGCTCGGCTCAGGCGCGAGCTCGACCGGTTGGTCCTCCCGGTCCGGCTGGATGTAGATGAACCCGTGCGTGGCGTCACTGAAGCGCACGTCGAGCTCGCCCTCCTTGACGCGCTGGTCCAGCCACGCGCTGCGGAAGATCAGCCGCCGCATCCAATGCACCAGCGATCGCTCAGACGGCCCCACCAGCTCGGGCCAGCAGTCGTTGACGTGCTCGCCGAGCGCCGAGGCCGGATCGGTAACCTCGCCGTTGACGACCAGGTTGATCAGGTCCTCCGCCTCATCGGGCTCGACCGTCGAGTCGATGAAGCCGAGCTTCCGGGCGGCCTGTTCGCAGCGCTCGCTGAAGTCATGTTCGTTGAACGTGAACCTCAGGTCGCCGTATTCGAGCACGAAGTCGTCGCCCGAGCTGTAGTTCCCGCGTCGGTACAAGGCGTCGGCATCTTATTTGCCATTCCTTCCCCGGTGCAGCTGATGCACGCCATGTTGCAGCTTGCGGCCCTCACCAAGGAAGAAATCCGTGGAGAGGGGCGACTTTTGCGTCCTTGCAAGCTCTGTTGCAACATGGACTCAGCGGCCGCCATGGTCCTCATCGTCGAGGACCACCAGAGCACCCGCCGCTTCCTCGCCGACAACCTGGCCGCCGACGGCTACGAGCTGCTCGAGGCCGAGACCGCCGCGGACGCTCACCGGCAGATGGAGACGCGCTTCCCGGACCTGGCGATCGTCGACCTCGAGCTGCCCGATCTGGACGGCCTCCAGCTGCTGCAGGCGGTCCGCGGGTCAGACCGCGCCGCGGGACAGCTCGACCCCGATCTTCCAATGCTGGTGCTCACCGGGCGGTCCGGAGAGCTCGACCGGCTGCGGGCGTTCGATCGTGGTGCGGACGACTATCTGTGCAAGCCGTTCAGCTACCAGGAGCTCCGCGCGCGCGTGGATGCGCTGCTGCGCCGGACGCGTCGGCGGCCCGGTATGGGGCGGCTGCGGGTGGGGCCGCTGGAGCTCGATCCCCTGTCGCGCCAGGTGTGGTTGCGCGGCGTGCCGCTCGACCTCTCGAATAAGGAGTTCGCGCTGCTGCGGGCGCTATCGGGTGAGCCGACGAGAGTTTTCACGCGCGAGGAGCTGCTGCGCGGCGTATGGGGCTTCAGGGCGATGGGGCAGACGCGGACTTTGGACTCGCACGCGTTCCGGCTGCGCCGCAAGCTCAACCGCGACGGCGACAGCTTCGTGATCAACGTGTGGGGGGTCGGCTACAGGCTGCTTGACGGGGGGCTGGAGTGAGCGGAGTTGCGGTCCTGCTCGGGGCGTGGGTCGCCGTCGGCGTCGGCGCGGTCGTGTCAGCCGTGGGGCGACGCGTGGCCGGCGCCCGGGTCGAGGCGGTCGCGCGCGCCTGTCATGAGCTGCGCGCGCCGTTGACCGCGGTCCGGCTCGGGCTCGAGCTGGCTTCGCGGGCGGGCGGCGGGCTGTCGGCGGCTCAGCTGCGAGCGCTCGACCTCGAGCTGGCGCGGGCGACGCTGGCGCTGGATGACCTTGCTGCTGTCGGCTCGCTGTTTGCCGGTGAGCGGGTCGCTGGCCAGGGGCGCGGACGCGAGGACGTCGACGTGGCTGCGCTGCTGGCTGACTCGGCCGAAGCGTGGCGGGCGGCTGCTGTCGCCGCCGGCGCGCGCCTCGAGGTCCGCTGGTCGGGCGCGCCCGCGCACGTGGTGGGAGACCGCGCGAGGCTCGCCCAGGCCACGGGCAACCTGATCGCCAACGCGATCGAGCACGGGGGAGGGGCGATCGAGCTACGCGGCCGCGCGGCCGGCGGCTCGGTCCGGATCGACGTGATCGACGACGGCGCGGGGCTGCCGGTGCCCGTCGCCGACCTGGCCCGCCGCGCCCGAGGCGGGCGAGGCGCCCGGGGCCGCGGGCTGGCGATCGCCTCATCGATCGCGCGTGATCACGGCGGCCGGCTGGCCGGGGCTCCGTCGCAGCGTGGAGCCCGGCTGGTGCTCGAGCTTCCGGTGGTCGGCGGATCAGGGACGGGCGAGGACCAAGACGCTTGGCCGCGGCCGACTGCATGATCTTTTACCGCCTATAGCGGCACTACTTCAGGAAGCCTCGACGGCACCGGGTCGGCCCCGAGTTCCGCCAAAACGCCTCCCACTAACTCACACCGAGCGGACGGAATCGCCGCGATTCTGCAATCGCCCGCCCACTTCTCACGGACGCAAGAAATCGTGCAGGCCCCGGCTTAGATCTCGGGCGCCTCCAAAACCCCCGCAAACCAAGGCGGAATCGGGGTTTGCGGGGCCCCGGGGTGGCCGGGGTGGGCGGGTGGGGGACGAAATGGGAGTTGGGTTGCATTGTGGGAGGGAGTGGGGTACAGTGGGACACGCATTGGCCATGCAACGTGGAACCCGGGTGGCAGGGCTCCTCCCACTCGGCCACCCGGGTTCAAATTTCGGTCAGACAGATGAGAACCCTTGATCTTCCGCGGAACCTTCGAACACGCGCTGGACTCCAAGCACCGGCTTACCGTGCCAGCCAAGTTTCGTGCCGCGCTCGCAGACGGCGTCGTGCTCGCCGCCTCGCACGAAGTCTCGCCGGGCTCCCCGCGCTCGGTCTCGATCTGGACGCCCGACAGCTACGAGGCGTTCACCGAGCTGACGCTCAGCGGCCTCAACCCGTCCTCGCCAAAGGCCCGGGAGCTGAAGCGCTTCTTCTTCAACTCGTCGTTTGACGCAGAGCTCGATTCCGCCAACCGCCTGATGATCCCGCCCACGCTGATGCGCTACGCGAGCCTCGACAAGGATCTGGTCGTGACCGGCTCCGGCGAGTGCATCGAGGTGTGGAACCGGGGGGCCTATGACGGTTACCGCGAGGACATCCTGACCCGTATCCCCGACATCGCAGCGAGCCTTGGCGACACTCCTTGACATGACCCAGACGCACATTCCGGTCCTCGCCGGCGAGCTGATCGACCTGATCGATCCGCAGCCCGGGGAGGTCGCGGTGGACTGCACGTTCGGTGGCGGCGGTCACGCGCGCCTGATCGCCGACTGCATCGGCCCGACCGGGACGCTGATCGGCATCGACCGCGACCCGATCGCCGAGGAGCGCTTCGCCGACCTCGCGGCCGAGGTCTCGTGTCACACGCGCTTCATTCGCGCCGACTTCGTGTCCGGCCTGGGGCTGCTCGAGGAGGAGGGGCTGCAGGCCGACCTGCTGTACATGGACCTCGGGATGAGCTCGATGCAGGTCGACACGTGGATCCGCGGCTTCTCCTACGCATACGACGCGCCGCTTGACATGCGGATGGACCCCGACTTCGAGCTGACCGCGTACGAGATCGTCAACACCTGGGACGAGCGCCGGCTGGCCCGGCTGCTGCGCGAGTACGGCGAGGAGCGCTACTCCTCGCAGATCGCGCGCGCGATCGCCCGCGCCCGTCGCACGCGCGACCTGAGCTCCACCCACCAGTTGGTCGAGGTGATCAAGACCGCGGTGCCGGTGCCGGCCCAGTTTGCCGGCGGACACCCGGCGCGGCGCACGTTCCAGGCGTTGCGGATCGCTGTCAACGACGAGCTCACCCAGCTTGACGACGCGCTTCCGATCGCATGGGACGTGCTCCGGCCCGGCGGCCGCTTCGCCGCGATCTCTTTCCACTCGCTCGAGGACCGCCGCGTCAAGCGGTTCCTCGCCGATCGCGCCCGCGGGTGCATCTGCCCGCCCGAGATCCCGATCTGCGTCTGCGGCCACGAACCCGAGGCCGAGCTGTTGACCCGTCGCGCCGTGGCTCCCACGCCGGGCGAGATAGCGGCCAATCCCAGGTCCAAGTCGGCGCACCTGCGCGCCGCCCGCAAGCTCGAAGGAGGCAGCGCTTGACACCACCCGCCGCCACCCAGTCAGGAAGGGCCGAGGCTCCCCACCGACGGCGGGTTCGCCAGTCGCCCCGACCGGCTGCTCCCCGGCGCGTCAGCGGCCCTGCCCGCGGGCGCGCGACCGCCGCTCCCGCCGAGCCGCTGACCCGGCCGTCCACCGGCCGCCGCCCGCTGGCCACGTCGATCGGGATCCGCGCCAGGGCATTCGTCCGGTCGCTGCCCGATCATCCGGTGCTCGACCGGCTGATCCGCGGTCGCGTGTGGATCCCGCTGCTCGGTGTGATGCTCGCCGGGATCGTGGCGATGCAGGTTGAGGTGCTCAAGCTCGGAGCCAGCATGGGACGGTCGCTGGAGGCAAACTCGACGTTGTCGGCCCAGAACGCGACGCTGCAAGAGAGCGTCGCGTCGCTGGCCGACGATCAACGGATCGAGCAGCTGGCCGCGTCGATGGGAATGGTGATGCCGCCGCCGTCGGCCGTGGGCTTCCTGTCCCCGCACGGCCGCGGCGTCGAGGCGAAGGCCGCCGCGAACATCCGTCAGCCCAACCCGGGGTCGTTCGACTACCTGACATCGGGCAACGGCGCGGTGGTCACACAGTCCAGCCTGGCGGCCTGGGACAGCTCGGGCCTGCTGGGATCGAGCGCGGCGAGTACGCCGAGCACGACGTCGAGCGCTCCGACGTCGAGCACTCCGACGTCCAGCACTCCGACGTCGAGCACGACGTCGAGCACGCCGACCGACGCGACCACCGCCACTGCCACCACGGCGAGCGACGGGACGACCGCAACCTCGACCGACCCGACCACGGTTGCCCCGACGTCGACCACCTCCTCGCCGACCGACGCGACCCCGGTCCCCGCGTCGAGCTCCAGCACCACCACCTCCGACAGCACCGCCTCCGCCGGCACCACCTCTGACAGCACCACCGGATCGAGCGGCAGTCTCCGTAGCCCGGCCACGGGGTCGTCCACGGGCGCCGTCGCGGTCGCGCCCGGCCGACGACCTCCCAGGGCGGCTGAGTGGAGCCCACTAGCCCTATGGCGGGACTGGACCGCCGCATCGGGATCCTGTTCCTGGCGTTCGTGGCGCTGCTGTCGATTGCCGTCGTCCGCGCCACCTACCTGGGGTCGTTCCGAGCCTCTTCCCTGAAGCGGGCGGCCGCCACCCAGCAGGTCAGCAACGTCGTGCTCCCCGCGCCGCGGGGCTCGATCACCGACCGCAACGGGGTCGAGCTGGCGATCAGCCAGGCCGCGGATGACGTCGTCGCAGACCCGTACCTGATCAAGAACCCGGTCAAGGTCTCGCGCCAGCTCGCGCCGCTGTTGGGCAAGACGCCGATGGCCGTCCTGGAGCTCGTGACCAAGCCGCGGACCGGATTCGTCTACCTGGCTCACCTGCTGATGGCCAGCCGCGCCAACGCGATCGCCAAGCTCCGGATCGCCGGGATCACCCTTATTCCCACGACCAAGCGCGTGTACCCGCGTTCCTGGGCGGCCTCGCAGGTGCTGGGGACCGTCGGCTGGGACGGCCACGGGACCAGCGGCCTGGAGTACCGCTACAACAGCGACCTGCGCGGCACCAACGGCGACCGCCGGATCGTCAACGACGCGATCGGGCAGCCGATCTCGATCGACGACGTCCGCTCGACGGTCCCGGGCAAGACGATGGCGCTGACGATCGATGCGGCCCTGCAGGACGAGGTCGAGCAGGTGCTCGCCGGCGTCGGCGCCAAGTTCCAGCCCAAGGGCGCGACGGCGATCGTGATGAACCCGAACAACGGCGCGATCCTCGCCCTGGCCAACTGGCCACGGATCAACGCCAACGACCCGTCCTCTGCGCCGTCCTACGCCAGCGAGGACCGCGCGGTCGGCTTCAACTACGAGCCGGGCTCGACGTTCAAGGCGATCACGATATCCGGGGCGCTGCAGGACGGGCTCGTCTCCCCGAACACCGTGTTCAACGTGCCACCGTTCCTGCAGGTCGCCGACCGGCAGATCCACGACGCCGAGACTCACGGCGAGGAGCAGCTGTCGGTCGCCCAGATCCTCAAGGTCTCCAGCAACATCGGCGCCGACGAGATCGGGATGAAGATCGGGGCCAAGCGCTTTGACTACTGGGTGCACAGGTTCGGGTTCGGCTCGCCCACGGGCGTCGACCTCCCGGGCGAGAACGAGGGCATCGTGCGCCGCTACTGGGACTACTCGGGGTCGTCGATGGGCAACCTGCCGATCGGGCAGGGTGAGTCGGTGACGCCGATCCAGATGGCGACCGCGTACTCGGCGATCGCCAACGGCGGGATCCTGCGCCCGGCGCACATCATCAAGTCGATCGGCGGCAAGGCGACCCCGACCCCCGCCGGCCACCGGATCATCTCGCCGACGTCGGCATCGGAGGTCCGCGACATGCTCCGCGGCGTGCTCGCCGACGGCGGCACCGCGTCCGGCGCCGGGATCCCCGGCTACGACATGGCCGGCAAGACCGGTACCGCCAACGTGGTTGTCGGCAACACCTACTCGAGCACCCAGTACGTGGCCTCGTTCATCGGGTTCGTCCCGACCGACAAGCCCAAGCTGCTGGTGGCGGTGATCGTCGACCGGCCCCAGGGCGACATCTACGGAGGCGCGGTGGCCGCTCCGGCGTTCCAGAAGATCGTCGGCTGGGCGGTCCCGTACTTCGGGATCTCGCCCCGCTGATCAGCCGCGCCGCTGGCGCCAGCTGCGTCGACAGCGCGCCCAACCGGTCGTCCCACTGCGCGCCGACCGCGGCCATCCACGAGACGGCGTCCGACAACGGCTCCGGCGTGACCCGGTAGCGGACCTCGCGACCCGAGCGCTCCCGGTCGAGCAGGCCGGCGTCGGTCAGGGCGTTGAGGTGCTTGAGCACGGCCTGGCGGGAGATCGGCAGGTCGGCGGCGAGCTCGGTTGCGGTGGCCTCGGGGTGCTGGGAGATCTCGGCCAGCAGCGCACGGCGCCGGGGGTCAGACAGCGCGCCGAACACGGCGCTGGCGGGGTCCGGTTGGACGGCCACCGGGTCAGGCCGTTACACAGAGACGGTCTGGGGGCCCGACTTTGGTGGCCACGTGGCCACCAAAGTCACCCCTCAGGACCGGCCCGTAGCTGCGACCGCCGAGCCCGTCCAGCGGGGTGGCGATCAGGTCGAGCGCATCCAGCGGCCGAGTCTCGACGACGCGCAGCCGCGTGCGCTCGTCGTCGACCTCGTCGAGCGTCAGCTCCACGCGGGTCGCGGGCTCGCCGTCGGCCGCCCACCAGAACGCCAGCCGCGACGGCTCGGAGGCGTGCTCCACCCAGCCGGTCTTGATCGAGTCCGCGGAGCGGAACCTCGCGTCGCCGCCAGGCTCGAGCACCAACTCGACCTCGTCGGCCAGCCACCCATCGCCGGTGACGGCGTCCCACACCTCCTGGGCCGGGGCCGGGAGCGACAGCTCCCGCTCGATGCGATCGGACATTCGGTCCTCCTCGTCGTCTTCAGTCAATGCGCAACTGTTTGGTTGCGCGTCTGCTATGTTGCTTCGCAACCACTCGGTTGCACAATACCACCCGCGAAGGAGAACTCATGCCCCTGGTTCCGATGGTTGTGGAGCAGACGGCGCGCGGTGAGCGGTCGTTCGACATCTACTCGCGGCTGCTCAACGACCGCGTCGTGTTCCTCGGCGGCCAGGTCGACGAGGAGATCGCCAACCTGGTCGTCGCCCAGCTCGTCCACCTCGAGTCCGACGACCCCGACAAGGACATCCACCTGTACATCAACTCGCCCGGCGGCTCGATCTACGCCGGCCTGGCGATCTACGACACGATGCAGTTCATCCGGCCCGACGTGCAGACGATCTGCTACGGGATCGCGATGTCGATGGGCTCCCTGCTGCTGGCCGGCGGCGCCCCCGGGAAGCGGATGGCGCTGCCCAACAGCCGGATCCTGATCCACCAGCCGTCGGGCGGTTTCGAGGGCCAGTCGAGCGACATCGAGATCCATGCCAGGGAGGTCCTGGCGCTCCGGGCGCGGGTCGACGATCTCTACGCCAAGCACACCGGGCAATCGGTCGAGCGGGTGCACGCCGATATGGAGCGCGACCGCTACTTCACCGGGGAGGAGGCGCTCGCCTACGGTCTGGTCGACCGGGTGATCGAGCGCCGACAGCTCGGCAAGGAGGCACGCGGATTCGGCGACCGCTGACGCTATAAGGGGTCCGGCGGCAGGCGCCGGGCGCCGCCGGCTCCCGGTCGCGCTGCCGTACCGACCTGGACGGCCTAGACTCGACCCGCGATGCGGCTTGACCAGGTGATCGCCCGCGCACCCGTGCAGGCGCGGGATCTCGAGGTCACCGACCTCGCGTACGACAACCGCGCCGTGTCCCCGGGCGCCCTCTTCTTCTGCGTCCCGGGGTTCACGCGCGACGGCCACGACTACGCCCCCGATGCGATCGACCGGGGGGCGGTCGCGCTGGTCGTCGAGCGCCCGCTGAACCTGGGCGTCCCCGAGGTTCGGGTGTCGTCCGTGCGAGAGGCGATGGCCCCGGCTGCGGCCGCGTTCTACGGCGATCCCACCCGTGATCTCGACGTCATCGGCGTCACCGGGACCAACGGCAAGACCACGACCGCGTTCCTGATTCGGGGGCTGCTGGAGGCTGCGGGGCGCCAGACCGGGCTGCTCGGGACGGTCAAGAGCATCGTCGGGGGCCAGGAGCGGCCGGTCGAGCGGACAACGCCCGAGGCGATCGACCTTCAGCGCACGTTCCGCGGGATGCTCGACGCCGGCGACCGGGCGTGCGCGATCGAGGTCTCCTCGCACGCGCTCGAGCTCCACCGCGCCGACGCGATCCACTTCGCCGCCGCGATCTTCACCAACCTGACCCAGGATCACCTCGACTTTCACGAGACGATGGAGGACTACTTCGCGGCCAAGCAGCGGTTGTTCAACGCCGAGCCGCGGGTCCCGGTGATCAACGTCGACGATCCCTACGGGGCACGGCTGGCGGCCTCGCTGAACGCGCCGGTCACGTTCGCGCTGCACCGCCAGGCCGACTACCGGGCCAGCGACGTCGTAATCGGGCTTACCGGCACGCGGTTCACGGTGTCCGGAAAGGGCTTGGAGTCCGAGGTGAGCACGCCGTTGCGGGGGCGCTTCAACGTCTACAACGCGCTCGGGGCGCTCGCCGCCGCGATCGAGCTGGGGATCCCGGCCGACGCCGCCGTGGCTGCGATGCCGACCGCCGGACTGGTCCCGGGGCGCTTCGAGCCGGTCGACGAGGGCCAGGGGTTCGCGGTGCTGGTCGACTACGCGCACACGCCGGACTCGCTCGAGAACGTGCTGCAGGCGGCCCGAGCGCTGGCCGACGGCAGGGTGCACGTGGTGTTCGGCTGCGGTGGCGATCGCGACCGCGGCAAGCGCCCGCTGATGGGCGAGATCGCAACTCGCCTCGCGGATCGCGTGATCGTGACCTCCGACAACCCCCGATCCGAGGATCCGGCCGCGATCATCGCCGAGGTCCTCGTCGGCGCCGGCCAGGACGTGCCCTGGCGGGTCGACCGCCGCGAGGCGATCGCGGAGGCGATCGCCGGTGCCGGGCCCGGCGACGTCGTGGTTATCGCCGGCAAGGGGCACGAGCAGGGTCAGGAGTTCGACCGAGGTCGCAAGATCCCGTTCGACGACGTGACCGTCGCCCGCGAAGTGCTCCGATCGGCCGCGCTGGCGCGATGAGAGCCTGGGACGCGCCACGGATCGCGCGGGAGGCCGGCGCGGCGCTCGTGTTGCCCGCCGCCGGGGATGCCGGGCCCCAGCGCGTGGTGATCGACTCGCGCGAGGCCGGCTCCGGAGACCTGTTCGTGGGCCTCCGGGGCGATAGCGCCGACGGAGGTCGGTTCGCGTCCGCGGCCCTTGGGGCCGGGGCCTGGGGCGTCCTGACCGGCCCCGAGCACGTCGACGGGGGCGCCGCCGGAGCGTGGCTGACTGCCGCAGACCCGCTCGTCGCGCTGCAGCGGCTCGCGCGGGCGTGGCGGCGCGAGCTCGGCGCCGACGTGATCGGCGTGACCGGCTCCACCGGCAAGACCTCGACCAAGGATCTGCTGCACGCGGTGCTCGCGCCGCACCGCCGCACGATCTCCTCCCGCGGGAACTTCAACACCGAGATCGGCCTGCCGCTCGAGATCCTCGGTGCCCCGGCCGGCACCGAGGTGCTGGTGCTCGAGATGGCGATGCGCGGGGTCGGTCAGATCGCCGAGCTCGCCGGCGTGGCCGAGCCCGACGTCGGCGTGATCGTCAGTATCGGGCCGGTCCACCTCGAGCTGCTGGGCACGATCGAGGCGATCGCCGCGGCCAAGGCGGAGCTGATCGCCGGCCTGGCGCCGGGCGCGACTGCGGTCGTCCCGGCCGGCGAGCCGCTGCTCGATCCGCACCTGCGAGATGACGTGACGATCGTCACGTTCGGCGAGGGCGGCGACGTGGTCCTGCGCGACGCGGGCGAGGACCGCGTGAGGATCGACGCCAACGGGGACCTGATCGACCTGGAAGTGCCGTTTACGCAGGCACATCTGCGCCGAAACCTACTCGCCGCGGTGGCCGCCGCGCGGGCGGTCGGGGTCCACCCGGAGGGCCGCGTCGAGCTTGCGCTCTCGCCGGGCCGGGGGCAGCGCGCGCGGCTACCCGACGGGGTGATCTTGATCGACGACTGCTACAACGCCAACCCGATGTCGATGCGCGCGGCTCTCGATGACCTCGCCGAGACCGCTTCGCGCGGCCGGCACGCCCGCCGGGTGGCGGTGCTCGGCGACATGCTCGAGCTCGGGCCGGGCGAGCAGGAGTACCACGTCGAGATCGGCGGCCACGCGGCAGCCAGGGACGTCGACGTGCTGGTCACGGTCGGACCGCTGGCCGCGGCGATGACCGATCGCTTCGACGGCGAGTCCTATCCGGTCGCCGACGCGGGCGAGGCGGCGGCGCTGCTGCCGGAGCTGCTGGCACCCGGCGACGCCGTGCTGGTCAAGGCCTCGCGGGGCGTTGGCCTCGAGGTCGTGTGTGCGGCACTGCAGGCGGGAGTGGCATGACCTGGCTGCAATCGCTGTCGGTGGCCGCGGTCCGGGTGACGACCGGCTCGAGTTCGGGCCGGGTGCTGATCGCCGGCACCGCCTCGCTGCTGATCAGCGTGTTCCTGGCTCCGAAGTTCATCGAGTTCCTGCGCCGGCGCTCGTTCGGCCAGAACATCCGCGAGGAGGGACCCCAGGGTCACCACACCAAGGCTGGAACCCCGACGATGGGCGGGATCATCATCATCCTCGCGGTCTCGGTGCCGTTCCTGATCCTGTCCACGCGCGACTGGCAGTCGCTCGGCGTGTTCGGGGCGACCGTCGCCTGCGCGCTGCTGGGCTTTGCCGACGACTTCACCAAGATCGTCCGCCGCCGCTCGCTGGGGCTGCGTGCCCGGACCAAGCTGATCGTCACGATCGCGATCTCGCTCGGCCTGTGGTGGGTCGCCACCCAGAAGGGGGGAGTCAGCTCGACCGTGAGGTTGCGGCCGTCGGACGTCAGCGTCGACCTCGGGCCGCTGTTCCCGCTGTTCATCTACCTGGTGGTTGCGGGCACGACCAGCGCGGTCAACCTGACCGACGGCCTCGACGGCCTGGCGGCCGGCTGCGCCGCGATCGTGCTGTTGGCCTATATCGGGATCACGTTCATCACCGACGGACAGCGCGACCTGACGTTCCTGGCGGCCTGCGTGGTGGGGGCGTGCATCGGCTTTCTGTGGTTCAACAGCTTCCCGGCGAGCATCTTCATGGGGGACACGGGGTCGTTGGGATTGGGCGGAGCGATCGCCGGTCTGGCGATCATGACCAACACCGAGGTCCTGCTGATCCTGATCGGCGGGATCTTCGTGATCGAGGCGCTGTCGGTGCTGATCCAGGTGTTCTCGTTCCAGACGTTCCGAAAACGCGTGTTCCTCATGGCTCCGATCCACCACCACTTCGAGTTACAAGGGTGGTCGGAGACGAAGATCATCCTGCGCTTCTGGATCGTCGCCGCGGCGTTCTGCGCGATCGGCTTCACGCTGTACCAGCTGAGCATCCGTGGCTAGCCGCCCGCGCCCGCCGCACCCGCCTCGCCCGGGCCGCCGCCCGCACCGATGAAGCCGCGCCCGCCGCTGACGCCGGGCCCGTTCCTGGTCGTCGGGCTGGCGCGGTCCGGGGTGGCCGCGGCGCTCACCCTCCGCGCCCGCGGGGAGGAGGTGATCGGCTGTGATACGGGCGCGGCGAGCGATCCTGCATTGGCTCAAGCGGCGGGGAGGCTTTCGGAGGCGGGCGTCGAAGTTCACCTGGATGCGTCAGGCGACGCCCTTGCCGCCCGCGCCGGGACGCTCATCAAGAGCCCCGGCGTACCCCAAAACGCCCCCGCCGTTCTCGCGGCGAGGAGCAGGCATGTTCCCGTGCTGGGAGAGCTCGAGCTCGCATGGCGGCTGCTCCCGAACGAGTTCATCGCGGTGACCGGCACCAACGGCAAGACCACGACCACCGAGTGGATCGGCCACATCCACCGCGAGGCGGCGCTGCCGGTAGCGGTCGCAGGCAATGTGGGTACCGCGGTGTCATCGCTGGTCGGCCGCCTGGACCCCGAGGCGACCGTCGTGTGCGAGGCCTCGTCGTTCCAGCTCGAGGACACGTTCGCGTTCGCGCCCGAGGCCGCGCTGATCCTCAACCTCTCGCCCGACCACCTCGATCGCCACCCCACCTACGAGGACTACGTCGCCGCCAAGCTGAAGATCTTCGCCAACCAGGGCAACGACGACATCGCGGTCGCGCCGCTGGACCTCGGCGTCGAGGACCTCGGAGGCTGCGCCCGGCGAGTGACGTTCGGATCGGCCCCGGGCGCCGAGGTGTCGGCGCGCGCCGGGGAGGTCTGGTGGGACGAGGAGCCGCTGCTGCGCACCGACGAGGTCGCGCTGCCCGGCGAGCATAACCTGCTCAACGCGATGGCCGCCGCCGCCGTCTGCCTGGCGCGCGGGATCGACCCCGACGCCGTGGCCACCGGGCTGCGCTCTTTTGCCGGCGTCGCCCACCGGCTCGAGCGGGTCGCCGTCCGCGACGGCATCACCTGGATCAACGACTCCAAGGCCACCAACGTCGCCAGCACGTTGGTGGCACTCGCCGCGATGGAATCGCCCGTGCACCTGATTGCCGGGGGCCGCGGCAAGCAGCAGGACTTCTCGCCGCTGGCCGCGCCGGTGGCCGAGCACTGTCGCGCCGTGTACCTGATCGGAGAGGCCGCCGGCGACCTCCAGGCCGCGCTGAGCGGGGCGGGCGTGGCCCCGAGCCTGACCGGCGACCTCGAGCACGCGGTGATCGCGGCCCGTCGGGCCGCCGTTGCAGGCGACGTGGTGCTGCTGTCGCCGGCCTGCGCCAGCTACGACCAGTACCCCAACTTCGAAGCCCGAGGCGACCACTTCCGAGCGCTCGCGGTGAAGCGCTGATGGCCCGCGCCGCCGCCGCCCGGAGCTCCGGTCCGTCGGCGGCCACGCGCACATCGGAGCGGACCACCAGAGAGCGCGCAGCGGCGCGCCGGGTGGCCCCGCCGATCGAGCACCGGATCCTGGTGACCGCGGCGCTGTGCCTGCTCGCGTTCGGGGCGGTGATGGTCTACAGCGCATCCTCGCCGCTGGGCGTGATCGGCGGCCGCGGCTACGGCACCGGCCAGTTCATCCGCTACCTGGTGTTCGGCGCGCTCGGGCTCGCCGGCATGCACGTGCTCTCGCGGCGGGGGCTGGCACTGCTCAACCGCCGCGTGGTCAGCATCCTGCTGATCGGCTCGTTCGCCTTGCTGCTGCTCGTGATGGTGCCCGGGTTCGGAGTCCAGGTCAACGGCGCCAAGCGCTGGTTCGCTGTCGGCCCGATCCAGTTCCAGCCGTCTGAGGTGATGAAGCTCGCGCTGGTCCTGTACGTGGCCCGCTATCTGGCCGAGCATCCCAAGCGGCTGCGCGGGTTCCGCCAGGCGATCGCCCCGATCGCCGTGATCGCCGGACCGGCCTGCCTGCTGATCGTGCTCGAGCCAGACCTCGGGACCGCGCTGGTGATCGCGTTCTCGATCGGGGCGCTGCTGATCGCGGCAGGACTGCCCCGCCGCTACCTGGCGCTGCTGGTCGCGCTCGGGATCGGGGCGGTGATCCTCCTGGTGCTGGCCCAGCCGTACGAGCGCGTGCGCCTGACGACATTCCTGCACCCGTGGGCGGCGGAGACCAAGGCCGGTCCGGGCTATCAGGCGGTGCAGGGTCAGATCGCGCTCGGCTCCGGAGGACTGTTCGGCGTCGGGCTGGGCCGGTCGGTCCAGAAGGTCTTCTACCTGCCCGAGGCTCAGACCGACTTCATCCTCGCGGTGATCGGCGAGGAGCTCGGCGTGATCGGCATCCTGGCGGTCGCTTCGCTTTACGGGATGATCGCCTACGCCGGGCTGCGCACGGCACGCCGGGCGGCGGGCCGGTATGCCAAGCTGCTTGCCACCGGCCTCACCTCACTGATTCTTTGCCAGGGACTGCTCAACATCTTCGTCGTGCTGGGGCTCGCGCCGCTCACCGGCGTGCCGTTGCCGTTCATCTCCTACGCGCCGACGAACCTGTGCGTGATGCTTGCGTCGATTGGACTGCTGCTCAACATCTCCCAACCGGGGGCGAGACGGCTGCAGGCAGTAGGTGACTCCTCCGACGTTCGTGATCGGCGCCGGCGGGACCGCCGGTCACGTCGTTCCCGCGATCGCAGTCGCGGACGCGCTGCGAGCTGACGGCGCCAACGTCGCGTTCATCGGCGGGGAGCGGGCCGAGCTCGAGCTGGTGCCGGCCGCGGGGTACGAGCTGCGCACGCTGGAGGTGCAGCCGCTGTACCGCGGCCAGCCGCTACGCACGGCGCGGGCCGCGGCGGTCGACACGACCGCGCTCAGGCGCGCCCGCAAGCTGCTCGGGGAGCTGCGCCCCGCGGCGGTGCTCGGCGCCGGCGGCTATGTGGCCGGCCCGGTCGGGCTGGCCGCCGTGTTCCGGCGGATGCCGCTGGTGCTGACCGAGGCCGACAGCCACCTCGGCGTGACCAATCGGCTGCTCGCCCCGATGGCGCGCCGGGTGTGCCTGGCGTTCCCGATCGAGGGCCGGGATGGGGGGCGCTACCGCGTCACCGGCAGGCCGGTGCCGCCGCCCGCGACCGACCGCGAGGCCGCGAGGAAGCGGTTCGGGATTCCGCCGTCGGAGACGTGCGTGCTCGTGTTCGGCGGCTCCCAGGGCGCCCGCTCGATCAACCAGGCCGCGGTCGAGGCGTTCGCGGGCGCCCGCTTCCACGTCCTCCACGCCGCCGGCGAGCGCGACCTCCCGGACCTGCAGGCGCCTGGGGCGCACTACGACCTGCGCGGGTACATCTCGGAGTTCGGCGAGGCGCTGCTGGCCAGCGATCTGGTGGTGGCGCGCTCCGGCGGATCGATCTTCGAGATCGCCGCCCACGGCCGTCCCGCGGTCCTGATCCCATACCCGTACGCCACCGGCGACCACCAGACCGCCAACGCGCGGTTCATGGAGCGCGCGGGGGCCGCGATCGTGCTCCCCGACGACGAGCTCACCCCAGCACGGCTGGCGCTCGAGGTCGGCGGGCTGCTGGCCGACCCCGGGCGACTCACGCAGATGGCGCGCGCCTCGGCCGCGCTGGCCAAGCCAAACGCGGCGCAGGACATCGCCGGCGAGCTGCGGTCCTACGGCGAAGATCTGACCCCGCTGCCGCTAATAGGGGTCGCGCGGGTAACCCGGGCCTAGCTTGCCCTGCGCCCGGGCCGCCAATCCGACCGCCCGTTTGGCCCAGAACGTGCCCGCGGCCGTGCCACCGTGGCAGTGGCCGCTGCTGTTGCCCGGCGGACCGGTCCACAGGAACGCGTCGACCTGGGCGAAGCCGGTGGTGGTGGTGGGGAGCGGGCCGATCCCGCGTCCTGGCGGGTTGCAGAGCACCTCGTTGCCGTGGCTGACCCGGTTATGGGGGCGCAGCGGGCCGCGTCCGTTGGTGGCGGTGTTGACGATGAAGTGGGCGCCGTGGGTCATCCGGGAGACCTTCATGCCCCAGCGGATCTCGTCGATCGTCCAGTTGCTGTGGGTGTCATTGGTGTAGAAGCCGCGGATCTGTCGGACCCCGGAGGCGTTGAGCACGCGGGCGGTGTAGCGCGGGGAGTTGGCGTCGGAGTAGCCGGCCTCGAGGTACACGACCGTGTGGGGGAGCGATGAGATCCGCTGGACCTCGTAGCGCAGATCGGCCTCCCACAAGCTCAGCGATCCCTCACGCTGGAAGCACTTCGAGGACCCGATCGCGTCGACCTCGAGCAGGAACACCGCCGGGCGGTTGCCGGTCGCCTCGGCCATCTCGTCGACACGTCGGCGGAAATCCGGCCCGGCGGCCTGGACCTCGGCCGGGGTGCCGCAGCCCCCGAGGCTGGCGTGCAGGAAGTACGTGGTGAACACGGGGATCGAGCCGCGGTCGGCGGTCTTGTTGTGACAGAAGATCTTCTGAGTCTGGCCGAAGATCCCGCCGGGGCCACCGCCCTCCGAATAGCTGCTGATCCGCTGCGACTCGGGCTGGTCGGCGATCTTCTCCAGCAGCGCGACCTTGCGGGCGACCCCGTTGTGGCGCCTGAGCTTGCGCGCGGCGGCGCCGCGGGTCAGGCCCTCCCGGAAGCGCGGCCAGGAGTAGCTGTCGGAGTACCGGTTCGGGTCGTGCCCCATCAGCTGCGCGATCGCGCTGGCGGCTGAGCCATGACGGGGACCGTCGACGAAGAAGGTCGCGCCCCGGAGCGGGTTGGGCCCGGGCGCGGCGGGGAGCATCAGCGGATTGGCCGCGTCGCGTGTCGCCGGGAACGGGTCGCGGCACTGCTGCGCGTAGGCAGCGTGCGCCCGTGGCCCGGACCTGCCGCCCGAGCCGCTCGCCGATGCGGCGACGGCCGCCGCCAGCGCCAGCGCCGCCGCGGTGATCGCCGTCAGGGCAGCCCGTCGGATCAGCCGGCGGTGCCGGTTGGCGGGGGAACGTCGAATGCGGTTGCTGCCGATCACGCCAGACTGTCTGGACACATGACACGCCCCGGGGCGCGGGAATCCGGCGGCCTCGAGGCTTTGTTCATCCTTCCGGTGGAAAGATCGTTCACTAACTCACGACGCGCGAAGTCATCTCCGAGATGGCGCTCGGCGATGGGGGATATGTGACTCCGCCGGGCTCAGGATAGGCAGATCGGCCCAGAGATGTGCCGTCTCCCCCGATCGGGCGGCGTCGAGTCCCGGGGCGATAGCCTCGCGTCCGAACCGTTCCGCGGCCCGAAAACGAGGTGAAGCGACATGTTGTTTGGCAAAGAGCACGTCAAGCGGTACCTGGAGACCGACGGGGCCGAGGGCCATGAGTGGCAGGGCACGACGGCGCTGATCCTCACCACCACGGGCCGCAATTCGGGCGAGCAACGCAGCACCCCGCTGATCTACGGCAAGCGCGGCGACGACTACGTGGTCGTGGCCTCCAAGGGCGGATCGCCCGAGCATCCCGCCTGGTATCTGAACCTGTCCGCCGACCCCGACGTGACCGTCCAGGTCCTCGGTGATCGCTTCAAGGCACGGGCCCGGACAGCGTCATCGGACGAGAAGCCCGACCTGTGGCGGCTGATGACCGAGGAATGGCCCCCGTACGACGAGTACCAGCAGAAGACCGATCGCGAGATCCCGGTCGTGGTGCTCGAGCGGGAAGCTTGACGGCCGGCGACGCGGCCGGCGCGCCGGCTTCGCCGGACTGGTCCTCCAGGCGCCTTCACTTCGTCGGCATCGGCGGCGCCGGGATGAGCGGCCTGGCGCTGGTGGCCCGGGCCCTGGGCGCCCAGGTGACGGGGTCTGACCGCGGCGAATCCGGCTACACCGAGCACCTGCGCGAGCATGGGATCGCGCCGGTCATCGGCCACGCCGCCGCCAACGTCCCCGACGGCGCCGAGGTGGTCTACTCGACCGCCATCCCGGCGGACAATCCCGAGCGCCGGGCGGCCGGAGGCCGGGAGCTGCACCGAGCCGACCTGCTGGCGCAGATCGCCGCGCTCAAGCGCTGCATCGCGGTGACCGGCACGCACGGCAAGACGACCACCTCGGCGATGGTCGTCCATGCGCTGCGCGGCGTCGGCCTGGATCCTGCCTACGTGATCGGCGGCGAGCTGGGCGGGACCGGATCAAATGCCGCCTGGGGCCAGGGGAGCTGGATCGTGATCGAGGCCGACGAGTCAGACCGCTCACTGCTGAAGCTCGATCCCGACGTGGCCGTGCTCACCAACGCAGAGCTCGACCATCACTCGACCTATGCATCGAAGCTCGACCTCGAGGAGACGTTCAGGGTCTTCATGGCACGCGCCCAGGACGGCGCGGTCGTCTGGGATCGCCCTCCGCTGCGGGCTCTCTGCCCGCCTGACGCGCTCGCCTACGACGCTCGGGATGTCGTCCTGTCGACGGCCGGTTCGCGATTTCACCTCGGCGAGATCGAGGTCATGCTCCCCGTGCCCGGAGCCCACAACGCGATCAACGCCGCCGGCGCCCTGACCGCCGCTGGGCTCGCCGGCGCCGAGACGGCGGCCGCGGCCGTGGCGCTGGCCGACTTCCGCGGCGCCCGGCGGCGATTCGAGCTCCTCGGACACACGGCCTCCGGAGTACCCGTGTACGACGACTACGCCCACCACCCGACCGAGGTAGCGGCGGCAATCGCAGCCGCCCGGACGCTCGAGCCGGCGCGGCTGATCGCGGTGTTCCAGCCCCACCTGTTTTCCCGCACGCGATCGTTGGCGCGCGAGTTCGGGGCGGCGCTGGCCCAAGCCGACATCTCGGCGGTGCTGGCGATCTACCCGGCGCGGGAGCGGGCCGAGGACTTTCCGGGCGTTGATGGGCGGCTCGTGGCGGAGGCGACGGCCGATGCCGGGCGCGGACGCCGGGTGGCGTGGCTGCCGGCGTTCGGCGACGTCGCAAGCTTCCTCGCGGCCACGCTCCGCGACGGCGATCTGTGCCTGATGATGGGAGCCGGCGACATCGACGCGCTGGGCCGCTCGCTGGTCGCCTGATCTGCCGCGGAATCGGCCCATCGAGGGCGTCCGGGACGCCATCTAACCTGCTCGCGACCGCTGGCAGAGGCCGCTCCCGACGGCCACGGACGCCCCAGACAGGGGTCGCCCGATCGGGGTCGAACCCCCGTAGATGGCCCCATGGGGGCACGGACTCGTCGTCGAAGTGGAGAACGCTTGCAATCGCGGATGATCGCCCAGGGACTGGTAGACAGGCTGCGGCCGAGGGGCACGGCCCGTAGCTCGGATCGATACGAGGCTCCCGGGGCGAGGCGCAGGGTGCAGGGCCGGCGGCTTGGACGCCGCGGGAGGCTCGCACTGGTCTTGGGACTCGCGCTCATTGGGCTGCTCGTCGGCGGCTGGTTTCTGTTTCGCGACTCTCCGCTGGTGTCAGCCTCGCACGTGACCGTCGAGGGGGAGAGCGGCCCCGACGCCGCCCGGATCCGCCAGGCCCTGCAGTCCGCCGCCCACACGATGAGCACGCTCGACGTCGACATGAGCCGGCTGCGCAGCGCGGTCGCGCCGTACCCGATCGTCCGCGACCTCGAGGTCAGCACCCAGTTCCCGCACGGGCTGCGGATCCACGTCGTCGAGCAGCTCGCGGTCGGGGCGATCGACGTGGGCGGGCGTAAGGTGCCGGTCGCGCCCGATGGAACGCTGCTGCACGATCTTGTCGCCGCCCGCTCGCTGCCCCTGATTCCGCTGCGGGTGTCGCCCGGCGGCGCCCGGGTGACCGACTCCAGCGCGCTGGGGGCGATTAGGCTGCTGGCGGCGGCTCCGCACCGACTGCGGTCGAAGGTCACCCAGGTCAGCACGGTGACCGGCCACGGTTTGGTGGCGCAGCTGCGCGACGGTCCCGCGTTGTATTTCGGCGACACCAGCGATCTCGGCGCGAAGTGGCTGGCGGCGTCCGCGGTGCTCGCCGATGCCGGCTCCAACGGCGCCTCCTACATCGACGTCACCGACCCGGGGCGGCCCGCTGCGGGCTCGGGCACCGCCAGCACGACCGGCCAGACGACGACCGCGCCGGCTGCAACGACGACCCCCGGTTCGACCGCGCCCGTCTCGACGACGACACCGGACTCGACCGTCGCGCCGACGGACACGAGCTCCTCGTCGACCACACCGACCGGAGGGTAACCCTCAAGTAGAGCTTTAGGCCACAAAAACTCCAACTCTCTGACCCCCGTCGAGAGTTCGGCGATCTGCAACGATCGTTGCGTACGGCTGCCTGTCGTTGACAGCCGTCATCCTCAGTGCCTAACGTGCAAAACTCCCGCATCGGGCGGAGTGAGTGAAAACACTCAACGCTACCTCGAGGGTCGGACGGTTCCTATGGAAAGCGGCAGTTACCTAGCAGTCATCAAAGTCGTGGGCGTCGGCGGCGGCGGCATCAATGCCGTCAACCGGATGGTGGACGCAGGTCTGCGCGGAGTCGAGTTCATTGCGTGCAACACGGACGCACAGGCCCTGGCCATGTGCGACGCGGACATCAAGCTGAACATCGGCCACGAGCTGACCAAGGGCCTCGGCGCAGGCGCCAACCCGGACATCGGGCAGGGCGCTGCGGCCGAATCCCGGGACGACATCAAGGAGGCGCTGAAGGGCGCCGACATGGTGTTCGTCACGGCCGGCGAGGGCGGCGGCACCGGCACCGGCGCCGCCCCGGTGATCGCCGACATCGCCAAGAACGAGATCGGCGCGCTCACCGTGGGTGTTGTCACCCGGCCGTTCGCGTTCGAGGGCACGCAGCGTGCGCGCCAAGCTCAGGAGGGCATCCAGCGCCTGCGCGAGTACGTGGACACGCTGATCGTGATCCCGAACGAGAAGCTGCTGGCGATCGTCGAACGGCGCACGTCGATCCTCGACGCGTTCCGCGAAGCCGACAACATCCTGCGCCAGGGCGTCCAGGGGATCACCGACCTGATCACGATCCCCGGGCTGATCAACCTCGACTTTGCCGACGTGCGCACGATCATGCACGACGCCGGCAGCGCGCTGATGGGCATCGGCCTGGCCGGCGGCGAGAACCGCGCGGCCGAGGCTGCCAAGATCGCGATCTCCTCGCCACTGCTGGAGGAGTCGGTCGAGGGCGCCACCGGGATCCTGCTCAACATCACCGGCGGCCACGACCTCGGGCTGTTCGAGGTCAACGAGGCGGCCGAGATCGTGCAGAGCGCCGCGGACTCGAACTCGAACATCATCTTCGGCGCGGTGATCGACGACGGGATGGGAGACGAGGTCCGGGTCACGGTGATCGCGACCGGCTTCGACCAGGGCCACGCGAGCCCGAGCACGGCCCGCGAGACCACCCGGCGCTCCCGGCGCGACCGCGACGTGACGATGGACGACAGCCAGCGCTCGTCGCTGGAGATCTCAGACGACGAGATCGACATCCCGTCCTTCCTACGGGACCGCTGACCGGCATCGAGGGCGCCCGGCGCGCAGATCTGGCCGGATCGCCGCAACCTCGGCCCAGTTCAGCTGTTGTAGCTCCCGTCAGACGGAGCAGCGACAGCAAGTCAACCGAGCCCACCCTCTCGGCCGGCCGCCCGCCTAGGCATTGGGCATGGGGCAGGTGGCTTCGCGCTGCCCGCATTCCCGTCGGGCTGTTCGCCGCGCTGATCGCCTTCACCGCGCTCGCAGCCGCGGCCGCCTCGCCGGCCCGTGCGGCCGCGGCGCTGGGTCCGCTCACGACGATCGACGGCCCCAGCTCGGCGGTCGCCGGCTCGCTGGAGATGTCGATCGCGCGCGACGGGACCGGCGGCCTGACCTACGTCAAGAACGTCGGCGGCACCCCCCGGGTGTTCGTCTCGAGGTTGCTCGGCGGGTTTTTCGGACGGCCCCAGCAGATCGACGCCTCGCTGCCGGGCGCGTCTTCCCAGCCGGTGATCGCCGCCGGCAATGGCGGCGTGCTGGAGGTCGCGTTCATCTCAGGCGGCGGCCTGTACGTGGTCCAGTCGTTGGGGAGCTCCCAGGCGCTGTCGGCCCCGGGACTGTTCTCCGGCGCCGCCAGCAACCCCTCGATCCAGATGTCGAACTTCGGCAAGGCCTATCTTGCGTTCACGGTCGCTGACGGCGCCGGGCACGACGTCCGCGCCGCCTACTTCAACAAGTCCACGTGGGCGCTGGAGGCGGCCGCGCTCAACGTCACGCCCGGCGACGACGCGGGTACGGGCACCGGCCGACCCCAGGTCGGCGCCGCCGGCGACGGAGTCGGAGATCGTCGCCTGGGGCGAGGGCGGTCACGTGTACACGCGACGCGTGTGGGGCGTATCGCCCAGCGTCGTCACCGAGCGGGCCGACAGCGCCCCTCCGGGCTGCACCGAGCAGTCGGCCGGGAACCCGGCGATCGGGGTCCAGGGCGACTCCTCCTACGTCGCGGTCGCCTTTCAGGAGACGGTGACCTGCGCCGGGATCCAGCAGCAGCGGGTGCTCTACAACCGTCTCCACGGCTCGGCCTACGACGGCATCACCGCGGTCGACGGCGTCGGCAACGGGACCGCGGACGGCGCGATCCAGCCGCAGGTCGTCACCAGCGAGTACGGGGCGGGATGGATCGTCTCGACCCGCTCCGGCGCCGCCGACGCAAACCAGATCTACGCGATGGCGCTGGGCAACAATGCCGTCCCGCGAGGGCTGTCCCGGGTCGACACCGCCGTCAACACCGGCGCCCCGAGCACCGCCACCGGGACCGCGGGCCTGTTCTCGAACCTGATCGCCTGGCAGCAGACGCCCGGCTCGGCCGGGATCCCTGAGATCCACGTGCGGTTCTCGCCACGATCGGCGTTGGGGACCGAGATGGTCCTGTCGTCGCCGACCCAGGGACCCGCGGACGCCGCTGACGGCCTCGCCGCCTCGGGCGACGTCAACGGCGACGGCGCCGTCGCCTGGGTCCAAGGCGCCTCCGGGGCGCGCGCGATCGTCGCCGCCCAGCTGTACCAGCCGCCGGGATCGGTCAGCGCCACCGACAAGCTCGTCTACTCGAAGAGCTCGAACGCGCTGATCAGCTGGTCGCCGGTCAAGGAGGCCTGGCGCCTGGCGTACGCGGTCACGATCGACGGCCTCGCGGTCGGCGAGACCACGAACCCGGCCTTCCGGACCGCGCCACTGCTCGACGGCCCCCACGCCTGGCAGGTCACGGCCTCCAACGGGGCCGGGCAGTCGACGGTGTCCAGGCCGGCCACGGTGTTCGTCGACACGATCGCGCCCGCGGTCCGCTTCAGCGTCACCGGCACGCGGCAGATCGATCGCAGGCTGCGGGTGATGATCACCGATTCAGACCAGCCCCCGATCGGCGCGCCGGCCACCGACGCCTCGGGGCTGGCCAAGCTGACCGTCAACTGGAGCGATCACACGTTGCTCAAGCTCGGTCTGCGCAGCCACCGCAGCTTCCACACCTACGCCCGCCGCGGGCGCTACCGGATCACGGTCACCGCGACCGACAAGGCCGGGAACGTCACGCGGGTCACGAAGGTCATCCAGGTCAAGCCCAAGCCGAAGCCCAAGCCCAAGAAGCACAAGAAGCCGTCTAAGCCCAGGACGGCCAGGACCGCGAGCTGGAGCCGCGCGATGACCGCCTCGGCCCGCACGATCACGCTGAGGACGCTGGCGGCGACCCTGACGGCGCTGGTCCTGGTCGGCTTGGCCGCCGCCGCCGCCCGCGCCCAGGGTCCCGTGTACACCGCCACCGCGCCCACCAAGGGGGCCCTCTACCAGGACGGCCAGACCGGCCGGTATCTGCTCGGAGGCTCCTGGCTGTACCGCGCCGACCCGACCGACGTGGGCCAGTCGCAGGGCTGGTTTGGCAACGTCGCGGCGACCGACGGCTGGTCCCCGGTGACGGTTCCCAACGCCTACAACGCCGGCGACATCTCGGCGGCGAGCATGAACGGCTCGGTCGGCTGGTACCGCCGCGACTTCACGCTCCCGGCCAAGGCGTTCGCGCGCTACGTGAGCAAGGCCGACCGCCGCTGGATCATCCGCTTCGAGTCCGTCAACTACCGGGCCACGGTGTGGCTCAACGGCCGCAAGATCGGCTCCCATGCGGGCGCCTACCTGCCGTTCGAGTTCGACCTCAAGGGGCTGCGCAGCGGCGTCAACCGCCTGATCGTGCGGGTCGACGACCGCCGCACCAAGGGCGACCTGCCCCCCGGACCCGGCGGCGGCTGGTGGAACTACGGCGGCCTGCTGCGCGAGGTGTATCTGCGCTCGGTCCAGCGGGTCGACGTCTCCCAGGTGCAGGTCAGGCCGATCCTGCCGTGCCCCACCTGCGACGCCACGATCGAGGACCAGGCGCTGATCCGCAACCTCACCGGCGCCAAGCAGAAGGTGGCGCTGACCGGCACCTACGGCAAGGTCAAGCTCGATTTCGGGACTGCGACGATCGCTCCCCATGCCACCTGGACCGCGAAGGCGGTGGCGACCGTCAAGCACCCTCGGCTCTGGTCGATCGACCGCCCCTCGCTGTACAAGGCGACGCTGACGCTGAGCGACCAGAAGAACCATCGGCTGGGCGGCTACGTCACCGAGAGCGGCATCCGCAGCATCACGGTCGTCGGCGGCCGCCTCGAGCTGAATGGGCGCCCGCTCAACGTTCGCGGGTTCAACCTCCACGAGCAGGACGCCGCCCAGGGCGCCGCGATCGATACCGCCGACATGCGCAGCCTCGTCGGCTGGATCCGCGAGCTCGGCGCGACCGTGATCCGGGCCCACTATCCGCTGAACCCCCAGATCGAAGAGATGGCCGACCGCGACGGGATCCTGCTGTGGTCGGAGATCCCCGTCTACCAGGTCAACAACGCGTATCTGGGCCAGCGCGGGTGGCTGGCCAACGCCCACGCGTTCCTGAAGAACAACATCCTCACCAACCAGAACCACCCGTCGGTGATGTTGTGGAGCATCGGCAACGAGCTGCCGACGCCGGTGACGGCAAACGAGTCGCGCTACATCTCGAGCTCGGCCGAGCTCGCACACAAGCTCGACCCGACGCGGCCGGTGGGGATGGCGGTCAGCAACTGGCCCGGGGTGGCCTGCCAGTCGGCCTACGCGCCGCTGGACGTGATCGGCAACAACGAGTATTTCGGTTGGTTCGACGCCGGCGGCGGCGGCAACGACGACCGCGACGCGCTGGGGCCGTTCCTGGACTTCGTCCACGCCTGCTATCCGACCAAGGCGCTGATGGTCACGGAGTTCGGCTTCGACGCCAACCGCGACGGACCGGTCGAGGAGCGCGGCACCTACGAGTTCCAATCCGACACGATCGCCTACCACCTGGGCGTGTTCGCGTCCAAGCCGTACCTGTCCGGCGCGATGTACTTCGCGCTCCAGGATTACTGGGCGTGGCCGGGCTACAACGGCGGCAACCCCCGCCCTGACTCGCCGCTCAATCAGAAGGGAGTGGTCGACCAGCAGGGCCGGCACAAGCCCTCCTTCGCGGTGGTGTCGCAGATCTTCCACCAGACGGTGCAGATCGGCCCGGTCGCCCGCAAGCGCCGTCCGGCCGCCCACAGCGGCCTCTGATCTCCGGGTCCGCGCGGACCGACGAGCGTGTACTAGCCTGACGTCTCGGTGTCATCCACCGCCGAGACGTCAATGCGCCGCACCCCGCTGTACGAGCGTCACGCCGCAGCGGGGGCCAAGCTCGTGCCGTTCGCGGGCTGGGAGATGCCCGTCCAGTACGCCGGGATCCAGGAGGAGCACCTGGCGGTCCGCCGCGACGCCGGGATCTTCGACGTCTCGCACATGGGACAGGTGGAGACGCGCGGGCCCCGGGCGCCCGAGTTCCTGCAGCGGCTCGTCACCAACGACGTGCGTCGGCTGCCCGAGGGCGGCGCCCAGTACAGCCTGCTCTGCCGCGACGACGGTGGCGTACTCGACGACCTGTTCTCATATCGGCTGGCCGAGTGCCACTACCTGACCGTGACCAACGCGGCCAACCACGAGAGCGATCTGGCGTGGCTGCAGGAGCACGCCGCCGAGTTCGACGTGGACGTGATCGACCGCCAGCCCGAGTACGCGATGCTCGCCGTCCAGGGCCCGCGCGCTCGCGAGCTGGTGCGGTCGCTGAGCGACGGAGACCTACCATCGCGGATGCACTGCTGCCAGCGCTCGATCGCCGGCGCGCCGATGCTGGTGTGCGGCACCGGCTACACGGGCGAGGACGGCGTGGAGCTGCTGATGGACCCGGCGTGCGCCGGGGAGGTGTGGGACGCGATCGTCGCGGCCGGAGCCACGCCGGCGGGCCTGGGCGCGCGCGACACGCTGCGCCTGGAGGCGTGCTTTCACCTGTATGGCAACGATCTGAGCGAGGATCGCGGGCCGATCGAGGCCGGCCTGGGCTGGTGCTGCCGGGAGGCGACCGGCTTCATCGGGTCTGAGGCGATCGCGGCCGCGCGCAGCGGCGGGACGGCGGAGAAGCTGGTGCCGTTCGCGATCGAGGGCACCGGGATCGCCCGCCAGGGCAACCCGGTCGTCGGCGGTGGCGTGGTCACCAGCGGGACGTTCTCGCCGTGTCGCCAGCAGGGGATCGGGATGGCGTATGTGCCCGCGGATCGCGCCGAGGTCGGCGGGGAGATCGAGATCGATGTGCGGGGTAGAACGAGGTCTGCCCTGATCGAGTCAAAGCCTCTTTACCGAAAGGGACCCTGACATGGCCCAAGCCAGCTATCCGGACGACCTCAAATATCACCCCGAGCACGACTGGGTCCGGATCGACGGCGACATCGGGACGTTCGGGATCACCTGGTACGCCCAGGACGCCCTCGGCGAGGTGGTGTTCTTCGATCCGCCGAAAGTCGGCGACCAGGTGGCCAAGGACCAGCCGTACACCGAGATCGAGTCGGTCAAGGCGGTCTCGGATGTGTTCGCGCCGATGTCCGGAGAAATCGTCGAGGTCAACGACGCGCTCGGCGAGACGCCTGAGACGATCAACGAGGATCCGCACGGGCAGGGCTGGCTGGTCAAGATCAAGCTGACGGACCCCTCAGAAGCGGAGGCGCTGATGAGCTCGGCGGAGTACCAGGCGACGCTCGACTCATGACCCGCTACACATCGGCCACCGATTCCGATCGACAGGAGATGCTGGACGAGATCGGCGTGGGGTCGATCGAGGAGCTGTTTTCCGACATACCCGCCGGGTTGCGGCTGGGCCGGGCACTCGAGTTCGACGAGGGTCTGTCAGAGCTGGAAGTGCTGACCGAGCTCAAGGCGCTGGCGGCGCGCAACGTGTCCTGCGAGGACGAGGTGTCATTCCTGGGCGCGGGCATGTATGACCACTACGTGCCGGCGCTGGTGGAGTCGATCATCGAGCGGTCCGAGTTCCTGACCCCGTACACGCCGTATCAGCCCGAGATCTCTCAGGGTGGTCTGCAGGCGATGTTCGAGTACCAGACCGCGATCTCCGAGCTGACCGGTCTGCCGGTCTCAAATGCTTCGGTGTACGAGGGTCCCAGCGCGGTCGCCGCCGCCGGTTATGTGGCCAAACTCGCCAATGATCGCGGTCGCTTCGTGGTCTCCCGCGGGGTGCATCCACACGCGCGCGAGGCGCTGGTGACGCTCGCTCACGCCTGGGACACGGAGATCGTGGAGGCGCCGCTGGTCGAGGGGGTCACCCAGCTGCCCGAGCTCGCCGACGACGTCAGCGCGGTGGTGCTGGCGCAGCCGAACTTCCTCGGCGCGGTCGAGGACATCGAGCCGCTGGCCCGGGCGGCGCGCGCCGCCGGCGCGCTGACGATCTGCTCGTGTGACCCGCTCCCGCTGGCGTTGCTGGCGCCCCCGGGCGAGTGCGGCGCCGACATCGTCGTCGGCGAGGGCCAGTCGCTCGGCAACCGGCTGGACTTCGGCGGCCCGTCGTTCGGCTTCTTCGCGGCGAGCGAGGCGCTGATGCGGCGGATGCCGGGCCGGATCGCGGGCGAGACCCGCGACGTGGACGGCAAGCGCGGGTTCGTGCTCACGCTGCAGACGCGCGAGCAGCACATCCGCCGCGAGCGCGCAACATCGAACATCTGCACCGCCCAGGCGCTGAACGCGCTGGCGGGCGTGATCTACCTGAGCTGGCTGGGTCGGCGCGGGATCGTGGAGCTGGTCGAGCTGATGCTTCAGCGGACCGCCTACGCCCGTGAGCGCTTGGCGCAGATCGACGGGGTCACCGCCCTGCACTCCCAGCCGGTGGTCCGTGAGTTCGCGATCAGGCTCGACGCTCCGGTCGAGCGCGTGCTGGCGCACTGCCGCGAGCACGGGATCAACCCCGGCTATCCGCTCGGCCGCGACTACCCCGAGTTCGAGGACGGGCTGCTGGTGGCCATCACCGAACGGCGCACCAGGGCCGAGATCGACCGCCTGGCCGAGGTGCTGTCCGACGCCGTGTCCGCTCGGTCCTCGACCGTCGGAGCGGGAGCATGATCCGCGCCGCCGACGACGAGCTCACGATCTACGAGCGGTCCCGAGAAGGGCGCCGCGCGTTCGTCGCCCCCAAGCTCGACGTGCCCGAGCGGCCGGTGGACGAGCTGCTGCCCGCCCGGCTGCGCCGCTCGCAGCCGCCGCGGCTGCCCGAGGTGGCCGAGCCTGAGATCGTGCGTCACTACAACCGGCTGTCGAAGCGCAACTTCGATCTGGACACCGGCTTCTACCCGCTGGGGTCGTGCACGATGAAGCACAACCCCAAGCTGCACGAGCGCGTCGCCGCGCTGCCGGGCCACGCCGCGCTGCACCCGTTCCAGGACCCGGGCCGGGCCCAGGGCGCGCTCGAGCTGATGTGGCGGTTGCAGAATTCGCTGTCGGAGATCGCTGGGCTGCCGCACGTGTCGCTGCAGCCGTCGGCGGGCTCTCACGGCGAGCTCGCCGGGGTGCTGCTGACCCGCGCCCTGCACGAGGACCACGGTGAGACCCGCACCAAGGTGCTGACGCCTGACACCGCGCACGGCACCAACCCAGCGACCGTCTCGATGGCGGGCTACGAGGTGGTCAAGGTCGGCACTGACGAGCACGGGAACGTCGACCTCGACGACCTCCGGGCCAAGGCCGACGAGGACGTCGCGTGCCTGATGCTGACCAACCCCTCGACGCTCGGCATGTTCGAGCCCGGGATCGAGGAGATCGAGCGGATCGTCCATGGGGTCGGCGCCACCCTGTACTACGACGGGGCCAACCTCAACGCGATCGTGGGGATCTCGCGGCCGGGCGACATGGGGTTCGACATCGTGCACTTCAACCTGCACAAGACGTTCACCCAGCCCCACGGCGGCGGCGGCCCGGGCGCCGGCCCGGTAGCCGTGTCCGAGCGGTTGGAGCCCTACCTGCCACGGCCGCAGGTGGTGCGTCGCAGCTCCGCCGGCAACGGCGCCGACCCGTCGGGCAACGGCAGCAGCGCGTTCTACGACCTCGACTACGACCGCCCCAAGTCGATCGGGCGGCTGCGCGGCTTCCAGGGCAACTACGGGGTGTTCGTCCGCTCCTACGCCTACATCCGCTCGCTCGGCGCGGCCGGGCTGCGCGAGATGTCCGAGGTCGCGGTGCTCAACGCCAACTACCTGCTGGCGGCGCTGCGCCGGGAGGGCGTGATGGAGTACCTGCCGGTGGCCTACGACCGCGTGTGCATGCACGAGTTCGTGCTCTCGGGCGGCCCGATGAAGCAGCAGCTGAAGATCCGCACGCTCGACCTGGCCAAGCGGCTGCTCGACTACGGCGTGCACCCGCCGACCGTCTACTTCCCGCTGATCGTCGACGAGGCGTTACTGATCGAGCCGACCGAGACCGAGACCAAGGAGACGCTGGACCGCTTCGCCGCCGTTGTGGCCGAGGTGCTGCGGGAGGCCAAGGACGATCCCGAGGTCGCGCGCAACGCGCCCTACACGACCCCGGTGCGCCGCCTCGACGAGGCCGGCGCCGCCAGGCGGCCCGTGATCCGCCAGCCCCTCTGACGCCGGGATGCGATTCGTCGTCTACGGCGCGGGAGCGGTCGGCGGAGTCGTCGCCGCGCGTCTTCATCAGGCGGGCCGGGAGGTCGCCGTGATCGCCCGCGGAGCTCACTTCCTGGCGATCCGCGACCGTGGCCTGATCCTGCAGGAGCCCCACGGCCGCACGGCGCTCCGGGTCGAGGCCGCCGACGCGCCGGGGCGCCTGCGGTGGGATCCCGACGACGTCGTGTTGCTGGCGGTCAAGAGCCAGGACACGGCGGGCGCGTTGAGCGCGCTGGCCGGGTGCGCGCCGGCGCGCACGGCGATCGTGTGTCTGCAGAACGGGGTCGACAACGAGCGCTCGGCGCTGCGGCTATTCGAGCACGTGTACGGCGCGGTGGTGATGCTGCCCGCCGCCCACATCGAGCCGGGGGTGGTCCAGGCGCATGCCACCAAGCTGACCGGGATCGTGGACCTCGGGCGCTACCCGTCGGGCTCCGACGAGCGTGCCGGGCAGATCTCCCAGGCGCTCGAGGCCGCGCGCTTCTCCTCTCACGTTTCGGGCGACGTGATGCGCCTGAAGTACGCCAAGCTGGTGCTGAACCTCGCCAACGCGGTCGACGCGATGTTTGCCGAGGGTCCCGACGCCGACCGGCTTGCCGATGCCGCCCGCGACGAGGGCGGCGCGGTGCTGCGCGTCGCCGGGATCGACCACGAGGCCGACGAGGTCACCGACGTGTCCGAGCGCTGGGAACGGATGGGCGTCCGCCGCGATCAGCGCCCTGGCTCATCGACGTGGCAGAGCCTTCGGCGGGGGACCGGCGCCGTCGAGACCGACTATCTGAACGGCGAGATCGTCCTGCTCGGCCGGCTGCACGGGGTCGTGACGCCGGTCAACGAAGCCCTCACCCGGCTTGCCGCGCGGGCAGCGCGTGAGCGCCTGCAGCCACGGTCGCTGAGCGCCGCGGACGTGTTGACCGAGGTCGGCCTGCAGGAGGGCGTGTGGACTCGCTGATCGAGACCGGAGCCGCGGGGATCGCCAGGCGGGCTCCACGGGAGCTGGACGCGCTGGTGGCGATCTCCTCCCCCTCGGGCGACGTCGGCGGCGCCGAGGAGGCGATCGCCCTGTGCATCGCGCTGCTCCCCGAGCAGGCGGACGTCCAGCGGGTGCCGTGCTCGACTCACGGCAGCGCCCCCGACCTGGTGGCGACGGTCTCGGGAACCGGCTCGGGCCGGATGATGCTCCTCGGCCACGTCGACACGGTGATCGCGCATGACTCCCACGCCCCGCTGCGGCGCGACGGCGACCGCCTGTACGGCCCCGGCACTGCCGATATGAAGGGGGGAGTGGTGCTCTCGCTGGGGCTGGCCCGGGAGCTGGTCAAGCGACCGGAGACGTTTCAGGAGCTCGCCGTCGTGCTCGTCACCGACGAGGAGTGGCGAACCTCTCCTTTCGTCCACGCCCCGCGGTTTGCCGGCTATGACTCGTGTCTGTGCTTCGAAGCAGGGCAGCTGACGTCCGCGGGAGACGAGGCCGTGATCGTGCGCCGGAAGGCCGCCGGGACGCTGCGAGTCCGGGCCCAAGGGCGCGCCGCACACTCGGGCAGCGCTCCCGACCAGGGCCGCAACGCCCTGCTGGGGCTGGCCGGCACCGCGCTCGAGCTCTCGCGCCACCACGACCCCGCCGGGCCCCAGCACCTCAGCGTCGTCCCGACCGTGATGCGCTCGGGCGATGCGTTCAACGTCGTCCCGGCGTCGGGCGAATTGCTGTTCGACATGCGCGCCGACCAGCTCGACGCCTTCGACGGCGTGCTCTCGGCGGTTCCGGCCGACGTCAACGGCGTGACGCTCGAGGCCTCGATGGAGCGGCGGTGGCCCGGGATGGACGCGATCGATACGACCCGCCCGCTGCTCGAGCGCGCCTCGGCGCGGCTGGGCCGGCCGATCATCGGTGCCGCGCGCGGCGGCGCCAGCGACGCCAGCCACTTCGCCGCGACCGTCCCGGTGACGATCGACGGGCTGGGGCCGCGTGGCGGCGGGGCTCACACGCCGCAGGAGTTCGTGCTCGAGCCGGCGATCGAGAAGCGGGCCCAGGTGGCGCTTGCAGTCGCCCTCGAAGTGCTCGATATGAATAGCTGAAGAACGCGACTGGGCGGCTGATCGGCGGGTCTATATTTGGCCCATGAGCGTCACCGGCCCCTCGCGCAGACCACCCACACCGGCGCGCCGCGGCCCCGACCGCCAGGCCGGGATCGAGCTGCTGATAGCGATGGTGGCGGTGATGTGGCTGGTCGAGCTGTTCAACTCGTTTGACCACTACGCGCTCGACCGCGATGGGATCTGGCCCCATGACGTCGGGCGGCTGTGGGGGATCTTCACCGCGCCGTTCCTGCACGCCAGCTGGGCGCACCTGATCGGCAACACGATCCCGTTCGTGCTCCTGGGGCTGATCATCGCGGTCGAGGGCGTCCGCCGGCTGGCCGCTGTGACCGCGATCGTGGTCGTGGTCGGCGGCCTGGGCACGTGGCTGCTGTCGTCGTCGGGCACGCCGGTGGTCGGCGCCAGCGGCGTCGTGTTCGGCTACGCCACCTACCTCCTCGCGCGCGGCTTCTTCAGCCGCAATTTGCTCGAACTGCTGGTCGGGGCCGTGGTCGTGGCGGTGTTCGGGACCGCGCTGCTGTCGAGCCTCGTGCCCCACGGGAACGTCTCCTGGCAGGGGCACCTGTCCGGCGGGATCGCCGGGCTGATCGCCGCCTGGGCGCTGTCTGCCGATCGCCGGGGTGGCGCTACCTCGTCGGGGTCGGGCTCCCGCACCGAAAGCGCGCTCGTCCCCTGACCTGAGCTAGCCTGCGCAACCGCGATGCGCATCTTCTCGGGGATCCAGCCCACCGGGCGCAAGCACCTGGGCAACTACATCGGCGCGATCACGCAGTACGTGGCCGGCCAGGACCGCGGCGACGCGATCTATTGCGTGGTCGACCTGCACGCGATCACTGTCGCCTACGAGCCGACGGCGCTGCGCGAGTCCGTCTACGACACCGCGGCGACGCTGCTGGCCGCAGGACTGGACCCCGAGCGCTGCATCTTCTTCCGCCAGGGCGACGTCCACGAGCACACCGAGCTGTGCTGGCTGCTCTCGAGCGTGACCGCATTCGGCGACCTGAACCGGATGACCCAGTTCAAGGAGAAGTCCGGCTCCCAGCGCGAGCTCGTGTCGGCTGGGCTGTTCATCTATCCGATGCTGCAGGCGGCCGACGTGCTCGCCTATCGGGCCCACGAGGTCCCGGTCGGCGACGACCAGCGTCAGCACGTCGAGCTGATGCGCGACGTCGCCGAGCGCTTCAACGCCCGGTTCGGGGACACGCTGGTCGTGCCCGAGGTGCGGATTCCCGAGGTGGGCGCCCGGATCATGGACCTGCAGTTCCCCGACCGCAAGATGTCGACCACCGGCGGCAGCGAGCAGGGCACGGTACTGGTGCTCGACGCGCCTGAGACCGTCACCAAGAAGATCCGCTCGGCGGTCACCGACTCCGGATCCGAAGTCGTCCGTGGCCCCGACAAGGCCGGGATCTCGAACCTGATCGAGATCCTGTCCGCCGTGCGCGGCGTGACTCCCGACCAGGTCGAGCGCGAGTTCGACGGCTCCGGCTACGGCGCCTTCAAGCAGACCGTGGCCGACGCCGTCGTCGAGTACCTCGCGCCGGTGCGGGAGCGCTACACGGAGCTGCGGGGCGATGAGGCGCGGCTCGAGGCGATCCTGGGGGAGGGGGCTGACAAGGCCCGGGCGATCGCGGCGGGCACGGTGGCCGACGTCCGCCGGGCGATGGGAGTCGGACCCGTCCGCTGATAGCGGAAATCCGGCTTGGATCCTGCCGAACGGTCCGGCGGTCCCGATAACGTCCCCAGACCATGCGCCTCGTTGACCTCGAGCTCGACCTCGACGTGTTCGCCGGGCCGTTCGACCTGCTGCTGACGCTGATCCTCCGCGAGGAGATCGACCTGCTGGAGGTCGATCTGGCCGAGATCGTGATCGCCTACATCGACCACCTCGAGCAGCGGGGAGAACTCGAGCTCGAGGCCGCGACCGAGTTCCTGGTGCTGATCGCGGCCCTGCTCGAGCTGAAGTCGCGGCTGCTGCTGCCAGGCGAAGAGCAGGAGATCATCGAGCTCGACCCGGGCGAGGCCGCCGAGGAGCTGCTGGCCAGGCTGCTCGACGCCCACCGCTACCGGGCGGCCGCCAACCATCTGCAGGAACGGCTGGCCGAGCAGTCGGGCTACCGCTTCCGCTCGGCCCCGCTGCCGCCGTCGCTGCGGCGGGCCCCGTTGCAGGACGCCGCCGCCGTGTACGACCCAGCGGTGCTGGCCCGGTCGATCGGCGGCCTGCTGGCGCTGCCCGAGCCCGTCGACATCCGCCACATGGGCGCTGCCAAGGTCACGGTCGCCGAGCGCCTGGCGCTGCTGCGCTCGCTGTTGCGCCGGGGCACGTTCAGCTTCGACGAGGCGGTCGCGCGCGCCGACCGGGTGACGGTCGCGGTCACGCTGTTTGCGCTGCTGGAGCTCTACAAGCAGGGCGAGGCGACCTGGACCCAGGGCGAGCCGTTCGGCGAGATCACCGTACAGGCGCTGGCCTCTACTCGGACCCGAGAGTCGGTTGAGCGCGGCCGGATGAGCGCCGAGCCAGTGTCCGAGACGCTAGAGCGCACGATCGAGTCGCTGCTGTTCCTCAGCGCCGAGCCGGTCAGCGCGGCGGCGCTCGCCGACGCCACCGGCGTCGAGCTGGACGAGGCCGTGACCGCGGTGCAGCGGCTGAGGGAGCACTACGAGTACGAGCGCCGCGGGCTGGTGCTGCGCGAGCTGGGCGGCGGCTACGCGCTGTCCAGCCACCCCGACTCCGAGGACGCCGCGCGGCGGCTGCTGGCCCGCCCCCGAACGCCGCCGCTGACTCCCGCGCAGGCCGAGACGCTGGCGATCATCGCCTATCTGGAGCCGGTGTCGCGGCCCGAGATCGCCCGGATCCGCGGGGTCGGAGCCGAGTCGGCGGCCGCGACCCTGCTCGAGCGCGGGATGATCGAGGAGGCCGGCCGCTCGCAGTTCGGGGCGGTCCTGTACCGGACCACCGAGCTGTTCCTGCGGCTGTTCGGGCTGAGCTCGCTCCAGGAGCTCCCCGCCATCAGCGAGTTCGACCCCGAGCCCGAGCTGGAGCAGGAGCTGCGCGAGCGGCTGCTGCGTGCCGGGGAGGCCCGCGCCGGAGGCGGCGAGGCCGTCCGGGAGGCGGTGCCGAGCTCCAACGGAAGCGAGCCCGCGGCGGGCGACCAGGACCCGCGACCGGCCGAGGACGAGCCGGCTTAAGCCGCGAGCGCGGCGCTGCCGGTTAGGTAGCCGCTCGCGTTGGCATGCAGATGCTCGGCCAGCCGCGAGGCCAGCGCCATGATCGTCAGCGACGGGTTGACCGACAGCGTGCGCGGGATCAGCGAGCTGTCGCCGACATAGAGCCGCTTGACCTCGTGGGACTCACAGCGGTTGTCGACCACCGAGTTGGACGGGTCGCTGCCCATCCGGCAGCTGCCCTGCATGTGCGTGGTGGCCAGCGACGACCACAGGATCCGCCTCGCGCCGGCAGCCTCGAGCACCCGGCGCGAGAGATCAAACGCGCCCCGGATCCGCTCGAGCTCGTGGGGCTCGAAGGCGCACACGAACCGCTCGCCGCCGTCGGGGTCGAGTTCCACCCGGGCGTTGTTGTCGTCGTTTGACATGTTCAGCAGCCCGATCCAGCGCCGGTAGTCCCGGGTCGCGTCGACCAGCGGCTGGCCCCACATCGGACCGTCCTCGTCGCACAGGCTCGCCGCGAACCCGATCGGGTCCTGGATGGTCACCGCCTCGACCACGAACCCGCCGGCGTCGTCGGCCGCGAACTGGCTGCAGTGGCTGGTGATCGGCGCGACCATGTGGGAGTCCTGCGGCTCGTCGAACAGCCCGAACACGAACTGCGCCGGGTGCAGCCCCAGCGTTTTACCGATCATCCGGTTGGGCACCTCCGAACGCAGCAGCAGCAACGGCGTCGACAGCGACCCGCACGCCGCCACGACCACATCGGCGTCGACCCGGTGCCGGGCTCCGTCCGCGTCGGCGTACTCGACGCCGGTCGCCTGAGGCCCGTCGGCCCGGTCCTCGATCACGATCCGCTGCGCCAGCGAGTCCGGGCGCAACGTCAGCGCGCCGCCGGCGAGGTTGTGGTGAATGTAGGTGTTGAGCGTCGACTTGCCGGAGTTCGTGGGACAGCCCTGCAGGCACGAGCCGCACTGGGCGCAGTTCTCGTCGGTGTACATCCGCACCGGCTCGAGCTGTGCGCCGACCGCCTCGAAGCCGCGCTTGGCGGTCTGGACGCAGCGCTTGAGATCCCAGTCGGTCCGCTCCCGCACGCCCAGGTAGCGCTCGACCCGGTCGTAGTAGGGGTCGAGGTCGGCGCCGGAGATCGGTTCGCCACGCTCGTTGCGCAGGCCACTGGCGGCATGCCACTTGTCGAGCTCGCGGCGGGACGCCCGCAGCGCCACCTTGGTGTTGATCGTGGTGCTGCCGCCAACGCAGCGCCCGCCGATCAGGACCACCGGCCCGAGCCCCGGGTCACCCGCCGGGAACGCGAACCGCAGCGGCCACCACAGGTCGTGGCCGGCCCGGGCCTCCCAGCGCACGAACTCTTCGGCGGTGTGGTGCCCGCCGGCCTCGAGCAACAGCACCGAGCGGCCCATCGACGCCAGCTCGCCCGCGACGACGCCGCCACCCGCGCCCGAGCCGACGACCACGACCTCGAAACGCTCGCTCACGCCCCGATCCCCATGAACGACCAGTCCTTCGCGATCCGCATCGCCAGCGGCGAGTGGAAGTCGATCTCCTCATACGCGCCCGGGCCCGGAGCGCCCGGGGCGACGAAGTCGCTGTAGAACGCCTCGACCGCGAGCGCGCGGATCAGCAGGAACGCCGGTGCCCGTCGCGTGGTCGCGCAGCGCCGGCTCGCCGTCCTCGGCGGCGTCCGCCAGCGCGTCGATCGAGCCGAGCACGGCATCGCGCTGGCCCGCAGGCATCCCCGACATCAGCGCGTCGATGTAGACGACCGGGCCGACCCGCTCGCTCCCGGGCACGATCGCCTCGCACAGCTTGGCCAGCGTCGCCGCCCGGCCGGGGTCGAGATTGCGCAGCTCGCTCGTCATCGTGGCTGCGACTGTACGGGCGCACCGGGCCCCGCGGCAAGCCTTCTCGGGCAGGATTAGTTGACTGCGCGCGCGGCGAGCTGTCCGCACGCGGCGTCGATGTCGCGGCCGCGCGTTAGCCGCACGGTCGCGGTCAGCCCGTGGCGCTCGAGCTCGTCCTTGAACGCCTCGATCGCCTTCGGACTCGAACCCTGGAACTCCGACCCGGTTGGGTTGAACGGGATCAGGTTGACCTTGAAGATCGACGCGTCGAGCACGTTGGCCAGCTGCGAGGCCTGGGCGTGAGAGTCGTTGACGCCGGCGAGCATCACGTACTCGACGAACACCCGGCGGCGCTTGTGCGCGTAGTAGTCGCGGCATGCCGCCAGCACGTCGGCGAGCGGGTAGCGGTCGTTGACCGGCATCAGCTCCGAGCGCAGCGCGTCGTCGGCCGCGTGCAGCGACAGCGCCAGGCGCAACGGCATCGGCGTCGACGCCAGCCGCAGCATCCCGGGAATCCAGCCGACCGTCGAGACCGTCGTCCGGCGGTTCGTGATCCCTATCTCGGGGCAGCCGCTCGCACGCCCCGAGCACTCCGTCGAGGTTCATCATCGGCTCGCCCATGCCCATGAACACGGCGTGGTCGACCTCCCCGCCGCGGCGGAAGTGGAGCGCCTGATCGACGATCTCCGAGGCGGTCAGGTTGCGCCCGAAGCGCATCTGGCCGGTGGCGCAGAACCGGCAGGTCAGCGGGCAGCCCGACTGCGATGACAGGCAGAGCGACCGGCGCCCGTCGCGGAAGCGCATCAGCACCGCCTCGACCGGCCGACCGTCGTGGGTGGAGAACAGCGCCTTGACGGTGCCGTCGGAGGAGTGGGCCTCGTGCTCGAGCGTGAGCGTCGAGAACGGCACCGCGTCGGTCAGCGCGCTGCGCAGCGTCAGCGGCAGGTTGGTCATCGCGTCAAAGCCGCCGGCTCCGCGCGCGGTCCAGCGCCAGATCTGGCCGGCGCGGTAGCGCGGCTCGCCGAGTTCGACGAGCGTTCGATCGAGGAGTTGCAGGTCCATTGACCACTATGGTGGCAGGGGGTGCGCCTCGCCAAGTACCTAGCCCACGCCGGGGTCGGCTCGCGGCGCGCCAGCGAGGAGGTCATCCGCGCGGGGCGCGTGATGGTCGCGGGCGCCACGGTCACCGACCCCGCCCGCGACGTGGACGCCGGGGACGAGATCGCGGTCGACGGGCAGCCGGTGGCCCCGCCGGGCAAGCGAGTCGTGTACGCGGTCAACAAGCCGGCCGGCGTCGTCTCGACCGCCCGCGACCCGCAGCGCCGCCCCACGGTCGTGTCGCTCATTCGCTCGGATCTGAGGCTGTATCCAGTGGGGCGGCTCGACATCGACACCACCGGGCTGATCCTGCTCACCAACGACGGCGAGCTCGCCCACCGGCTCACCCACCCTCGCTTTGAGGTCGACAAGACCTACCGCGCGACCGTCGCCAACCCGCCCGTGTCGGACACCGCGCTGCGCGCGCTGCGGCGCGGCGTGGTCCTGGACGACGGGCCGAGCGCGCCCGCCCGCGTGCGTCGTCTGTCCCGCTCAGAGCTCGAGCTCACAATCCATGAGGGACGCAATCGGCAGGTCAAGCGGATGTGCGAGGCGGTCGGGTATCGCGTGCGATCGCTGGTCCGGGTCCGGTTCGGGCCGCTCGAGCTCGGCGGCCTCGCACCCGGCGAGCATCGCGAGCTGACCGCGGACGAGATCGCGGGCCTGCAGGCCGATGCGGACAAAGCGCAGGCAGGCTCCGAGCGCCGTCAGCGCGAATAAAACCCAAGCCCCTCCAGCCGTCGGGGGTAGCTGTTACGCGCATGTCCGGCCGCGAAGCGAACATCCAAACCATGTTCGCCGGTGTGCAGATCGAGGAAGACCTTAACCAGATCGCAATCGGTGTCGCCAATGACATCACGTCCCGAAAGGCAGTATCTGTAGTAGATGACCCAAGATTCGGGCCACTTGGATAACTCCGTGCTCGCCGCGGGGTCGGTGGCGGGTGCCGGCACCGCGCAGAGCGGCGACGGTTCCGTCGCACTTCCGCGCATCCCCTCGCTCGGGGTCGACCGCGCGCTGCCGAGACTGCAGCGGGCGCTCGCGCCCCTGGGCGGCAAGCGCGCGATCGCGGTGCTGCTGGTCGGCGTGTTCCTCGTCGTGGCGTTCGCGACGGCGGGCGCGTCGGTACTGGTCCCGCAGAGCGGCGTCTCGTATCCCAGCTGGGAGGCGGGGCCGCTGCACGCGCTCCACGGGGTGTTCGGCAGCCTGCTTGGCAGCCCGCACGGTCTGAACATCGGTCTCAGCGCCGTGCTGGTGGTAATGCTGATCGCCTACGCCGCGCTGCTGGCAACGGTCAACACGCTGTCATTGCGGCTGATCGTGATCACGGTGATCGCGCTGCACGCGATCCTCCTGCTGAGCCCGCCGCAGCAGCTGACCGATCTGTTCAACTACCTCGGCTACGCCCGGCTCGGCGGCCTGCACCACCTGAACCCGTACACGAACGTGATCGCCCAGGAGGCGCACGACCCGGTTTACCGCTTCAGTACCTGGCACCACCTGCGCAGCCCCTACGGACCACTGTTCACCGCGCTCACGTATCCGCTGGCGTGGCTGCCGGTGCCGGTCGCCTACTGGATCCTCAAGGTGGTCACGGTGCTGATGAGCCTTACGTTCATCGGTCTCGTCGGGCAGTGCGCCCGCGCGCTCGGACGCGACCCCCGGTTCGCGATCGTGTTCGTCGCCGCCAACCCGATCTTCCTGATGTACGCGATCCCGGGCTTCCATAACGACTTCTTCATGCTGGTTCCGATGACCGCCGCGGTGGCGTTGCTGCTGTCGCACCGCGACCGCTCGGCCGGCGCGATGGTGATGGTCGCGATCGCGGTCAAGTTCACCGCGGGCCTGCTGCTTCCGTTCCTGCTGATCGCCGCGCGGCCCAACATCAGACGCAGGCGGATCATCGAGGGCTGCCTGATCGCGGGCATCCCGCTGCTGGCGATGGACCTGGCGCTGTTCGGCTTCGCGCTCCCGAACCTGTCAGATCAGGCCACGCTGCTGACCAATTGGAGCTTCCCGAACCTGTTCGGGCTCGTGGCCGGGCTGGGCGGCGGGACGCACGGCGTGCTGCGCCTCTGCAACGTCGCGGTGGTGATCGTCGTCGCGCTGCTGATACGGCGCCGGCGAGACTGGCTGTCGGGCGCCGGCTGGGCCACGTTTGCGCTGATCCTCAGCCTCGCCTGGCTGGTCCCGTGGTACGTGGTGTGGCTGCTGCCGCTGGCGGCGCTGAGCACGAACCTGCGGCTGCGCCAGGCGGCGCTCGGGCTGACCGTGTTCCTGGTGCTGACCTTCATGCCCGTGACCGACATGTTCCTGTTCGCACACGGCCTGAACCCGCTCAACACCCCTGCCGGGCACTCCTCGCAGGTGCTTCAGCAGAAGCTCGAGAAATAGCCGCTTGACGTCGTGGTTACCGCTGCGGTGTTAGCGTCGCGGGCCTATGCGCGCTGAGACGGAAGTCGCCGGCGCGCCTGAGACCGTCCTGGATCGCGCCCCGACGCAGGTCCGGACACGGCCTCGTGCGCCCCGCATCGACCGCTTCGACATGTCGGTCCTGGCGGTGTTCGCGCTCATCTCGCTGTGGGTGCTGGGACTCGACCTGTTCCAGGTGATCGTCCACCACCGGGTGTGGACCGGCACCGACGGCGTGTACATCGTCGACCAGCAGCAGTACCTGTCATGGATCCGCGACGCCTCCAACCACGTGCTGTCGTCGAACCTGTACGTCCTTCACCCGACGCCGCACGATTACTTCCAGCCGGCAGTCCTGATCTCGGGCGGGCTCACCGCGCTGGGTATGGCACCGTGGCTGTCGCTGCTGCTGTGGAAGCCGGTGGCGGTGGTCACCTGTTTCTGGGCGGCACGAGCGTTCGCGCGGCGCAGCCTGACCGGTCTGTGGCCGCGCCGGGCGGCGCTGGTGCTGATTCTGTTCTTCGGCTGCTTCACGGTCGTGTTCGGGAGCGTCGGCGTTCTCGGCGACCTGTGGCCGGGGTTCCTGTCCTGGGGCTACACGTACGGGCTGATCGCGCTGGCCGCGCTGGCCGGCGGTCTGCTGACCTACGACAAGGCGTCGCGCGAGGGCCGCATCAGCTGGATCCCTGGCCTGCTCGGGGCGGCGGCGAGCCTGCTTCACCCCTGGCAGGGCGAGGCGCTGATCGCGCTGATCGTCGCCAGCGAGGTCGTGCTGTGGCGCACCCGGCCGGTCACTCGGTCCAGGGTGTGGCTGGCGGTGGTCAGCATCGGCCTGACCGCGTTGCCTCTTCTCTACTACGTGATCCTCACCCGCGCCGACATCGCCTGGCACCTGGCGCGCGAGTCGAGCAAGCACTCCTTCCCGCTGGACGCGATCGTGATCGCGATCCTGCCGCTGCTGATCCCGGCGGCGCTGGCGTACCGGCACCGCCCGCGGACGTTCCTGGCGGCGGCCACACGGTGCTGGCCGCTGGTCGCGTTCGGGGTGTACGTGGTGTCGGGCAGCGGCGTCGCCGCGACGCCGCTTCACTCCTTCCAGGGGATCACGTTCCCGCTGTCGGTGCTGGCGATCGAGGGGCTGCAGAGCATCGGCTTTCACCGGATCCCGCGAGCCCGGCTGATCGGCGGGATCCTGGTGCTGGCGTTCGCGATCCCGGCGACCGGCTACGAGCTCTACTACGCCTCCACGCTGGCCAAGCCGACCGCCGGCAACGGAAACTTCATCCAGTCAGACGAGCGCGACGCGCTGAACTACCTGGCGCATAACCCGACGCCCGGCGGCGTCGTCACCAAGGGGTACCTGGGCTCGACGGTCCCCGGGATCACCGGCCGCAACACCCTGCTGGGCGACTGCCTGTGGTCAGAGCCCGACTGCACGGGACGCTCGGTGATCGCCCAGCGCCTGTTCGACGGCACGCTCGACCAGGCCGCGGTGCGCACGCTGCTCACCCGCACCGATGCGCGGTTCGTGCTCGCCGATTGCAAGACCAAGGGCAACGTGCGCCGCGAGCTCGGCTCGCTGGTCAAGTCCGAGCGGCGATTCGGTTGCGCCGCGGTGTACGAGCTCGCGGGCAGTCGGGGCGGTCCGCGCGACCCGAACTACTGACGGTCCGGTAGCGGTCTGGCAAAATCCCGCGCCGTGCGTCTGTTCGCCCTCCGCGGAGCCAATACCGTCGCGGCGAACGAAGCGCAGGCGATCATCGCCGCGACCGATGCGCTGATGCGCGAGCTGATCGCGCGTAACGAGGTCGAGGCCGACCGCATGGTCAGCTGCATCTTCACGTTGACCGACGACCTCGACGCCGAGTTCCCGGCGGTTGCGGCGCGGCGGCTCGGCCTGCACCGGGTGCCGCTGCTGTGCGCCCGCGAGATCCCCGTGCCGGGCTCGCTGCCCAGGGTGATCCGGGTGATGGTCCACTACTACGCCGACGACGACCACGAGCCGCGGCACGTCTACCTCGGGGACGCCCGCTCACTCAGGGCCGATCTCGAGTCGGCACAATAGGGCCCATGGCCCCAGTGGACTCATCCGTAAGTCCTGCGTCATTCGAGCGCCCGTCGGCGGCGTCTCGCTGCGTCCTCGGACCTCGACGTAGCTCCGCTACGCCTTCGGTCCTGCGTCCTTGCGATCCATCCCCCGCCGGGCACTCTCGGTGCCGCACGACTCACGGATGAGCCCACTCGAATTCGCCGACAGGATCCGCCGGATTCCCGTCTACCCGGTCGCGTCCGGGTACGACCTGGGCGCCGACATGGCGATGCTCGCCTCCAACGAGTCCTGCTTTCAGCCACTGCCCGAGGTGGTGCAGGCGGCCGCTTCGGTGCTCACGGGTGCCAATCGCTACCCGGACCCCGCGTACGTTCCGTTGCGCCGGGCACTGTCGAATCGCTACGGGATCGCGCCCGAGCGGATCGCGCTGGGCAACGGGTCCTGCGACATCCTCCTGGCCGCCGGCGAGGCGCTGCTCGAGCCCGGCGCCGAGGTCGTCTACGCGTGGCCGGCGTTCAGCGTGTACCCGCACCTGGCGGCCGCCTCGGGGGCCCGCGCGATCGAGGTGCCGCTCGACGACGACGACCGCCACGACCTCGACGCGATCGCCGCCGAGATCACCGTCGCCACCCGCCTGGTGCTGATCTGCAACCCGAACAACCCCACGTCGACGTCGGTCGGCCTGGACCGGATCGAGGAGTTCCTCGACGGGGTACCAAGCCACGTGTGCGTGATCCTCGACGAGGCCTACTGCGAGTTCGCGCTGCGCCTCGGCGACACGTACGCCTCGGTGGAGCTGCTGCGGCGTTATCCGAACCTGGTCCTGCTGCGGACGTTCTCGAAGGTCTACGGGCTGGCGGGGCTGCGCGTCGGCTACGCGCTGTGCGGGTCGGAGTCATTCCGCACGGCCGTCGACCAGCTGCGCCAGCCGTTCTACCTCAACGCCGCCGCCCAGGCCGCCGCGGTCGAGGCGCTCAGGCACCAGGACATCGTCGAGGAGCGCGTGACCCAGACGATCGCGGCCCGGCTCGACCTCGAGGAGGGAACCCGCGAGCTCGGCCTGTGGGTCGCTCAGTCCGACGCGAACTTCATCTGGCTGCACCTGCCCGAGGACTGCGACGAGCCGGCGCTGGTCGACGGGTTGCGCGACCGCGGCGTGCTGGTCCGCGCCGGCGCGTCGCTGGGGCGCGAACGCGCGCTGCGGGTCACGGTCGGGACCGGCGCCCGAGAACCAGCGATTCGTCCGCGCACTAGGCGAGGTGCTGCGGGGTGCGTGATGAAAAAGTGGTCCTATTGGCCACTTTTTCAGCACGGACCTGATAGAAACCCGGGTCCCATGACGTCCGGCAGCCACACCTGCGCGTATCCCGGCTGCCCCTGCGTCTGGTCCTGGCGATTTAGCTAGGCGCTCGGCCCTGTACCCCTGCGCTCGCCGCCCCACCCGGGCGCGAGCCGCTTCGAAAGCCGAGCGCCGTCCCCGTCCCGCCCCGGCTTCGCTGCCGCGCGGCCCCAGGGCACCCCCTTCCCTAGAGTTCGATTTCGCAGAGAGGACCAGAGAAATGATGATCGTGATGAAACCGACGGCCACCGAACAGGAGGTGGAGGCCGTAATCGAGCGGGTCGAGACGGTCGGCGCCCGTGCGCACATCGTGACCGGCAGCGAGCTGACCGTGATCGGGGCGATCGGCGATCGCGAGCACATCGCCCGGATCGACCTCGAGGGCGCCCCCGGAGTCGACCGCATGGTCCCGATCCTCAAGCCCTACAAGCTCGCCTCGGCGCAGTTCCGCGATGGCCGCCGCACGGTCCTCGAGATCGCCGGGCGCAAGCTCGGCGGCGAGCACTTCGCGATGATCGCCGGGCCATGTACGGTCGAGTCTCGCGAGCAGCTGCTCCAGACCGCGCATGCGGTCGGCGACGCCGGCGCGACGATGCTCCGGGGCGGCGCCTACAAGCCGCGGACCTCGCCGTACGCGTTCCACGGCCTCGGGCAGGAGGGCCTGCGACTGCTCGCCGAGGCCAAGCAGGAGACCGGGCTGCCGATCGTCACCGAGCTGATGGACCTGCGCGATCTCGACGACGTGCTCGAGGTCGCCGACGTGATCCAGATCGGCGCCCGCAACATGCAGAACTACACGCTGCTCACCGAGGTCGGGCGCAGCGGCCGCCCGACGCTGCTCAAGCGCGGCCTGTCCGCGACGCTCGAGGAGCTGCTGATGGCCGCCGAGTACATCCTCAAGGAGGGCAACGACGCGGTGATGCTGTGCGAGCGCGGGATCCGCACGTTCGAGCCCGCCTACCGGTTCACGCTCGACCTCACCGCAGTCCCCGTGCTCCAGGAGCTCAGCCACCTGCCGGTGATCGTCGACCCCAGCCACGCCGCGGGACGCCGCGACCTGGTCGGGCCGCTGTCGCTGGCGGCCGCCGCGGCCGGCGCCGACGGGATCATCGTCGAGGTGCACCCCAACCCCGACGAGGCGATCTGCGACGGCCCCCAGGCGCTCGTGGCCGACGAGTTCGCGCAGTACGCCGAGCGAGTGCATGCCGCGGCTGCGGTCGCGGGCAAGGTGCTCTCCGAATCCCAGCTCATCCCCGCGGTCCAGCACTGATGACCACCAGCCGCGTCCAGGCTTCAGACCCTGTCCGCGATCAGCGGATCGAGCGGCTCGAGCCGCTGGTGGCGCCGCGGCACCTGCTCGGAGCGCTGCCGCTGACCGAGTGGCACTCGCAGGTGGTGGTCGCCGGGCGGACCGACGTGCACGGGATCCTCGACGGAGCCGACGACAGGCTGCTGGCAGTGGTGGGCCCGTGCAGCGTCCACGATCCGCAGGCCACCGTCGAGTACGCCAGCCGCCTGGTCGGCCAGGCCCGTTCGCTCAGCGACGAGCTGTGCGTGGCGATGCGGGTGTACTTCGAAAAGCCGCGGACGACCACGGGCTGGAAGGGGCTGATCAACGATCCCCATCTGGACGGGTCGGGCGACGTCAACGAGGGGTTGCGGCGGGCCCGGCGGGTGCTGCTCGAGGTGCTCGCGTTGGGGCTGCCGGTCGGATGCGAGTTCCTGGACCCGATCACCCCGCAGTACATCTCCGACGCGGTCAGCTGGGGCGCGATCGGCGCCCGCACAACCGAGAGCCAGATCCACCGCCAGCTCGGCTCCGGCCTGTCGATGCCGGTCGGCTTCAAGAACCGCACCGACGGCAGCGTCCAGGTCGCCGCCGACGCGGTCCGCGCCGCGGCCGCGCGCCACGCGTTCGCCGGGATCGACTTCGACGGCACGCCGGCGATCCACTACACCCGAGGCAACTCCGACTGCCACGTGATCCTTCGCGGCGGCACCGATGGCCCCAACTACGACGCCCAGTCTGTGGCCAGCGCCCGAGCCGTGCTGAACGCGGCCGGCCTGGGCGAGCGTCTGATGATCGACGTCTCGCACGACAACAGCGGCAAGCGACCGGAGCGCCAGCCCGAGGTCGCGGCCGAGGTGGGCCGCCAGATCGCCGCGGGCGACAGCTCGATCGTCGGGGTGATGATCGAGTCGTTCCTGGTTGCGGGACGCCAGGACCTCGGGTCGGGTGATCAGCTCACCTACGGCCAGTCGATCACCGACGGATGCATCGACTGGGACACCACCGTCGAGGTGCTCGAGGCCCTGGCCGATTCGGTCCGGGCGCGCCGCGCGAGAGGTACTCGGTAGCCCCGTCCGCGGCGGACGGCGCCGACGAGAGATGCGGGTCGCGGTACTCGGCGTGGGGCTGATCGGCGGCTCCGTGGGGCTGGCCGCACGCGAGCGCGCCGGCGCGACCGTGTCGGGCTACGACGCCGCTCCCGAGGCGCTCGAGCTCGCCCGCGAGCTCGGCGCGATCGACCACATCTGCGACTCGATCGCCGGCTGCGTATCTGACGCCGAGGCCGTGTTCGTGGCCACGCCGGTGGGGGCGCTGGACCTGACCGTCGGCGAGGCGCTGGCCGCGGCCGGCGAGGACTGCGTGGTCACCGACGTCGGCTCGACCAAGCGCGCGATCGTCGCCGCGCACGACGACCCCCGGTTCGTCGGCGGCCATCCGCTCGCCGGTGCCGAGACCGCCGGCGTCAGGCACGCCCGCGCCGACCTGTTCGAGGGCGCCACCTGGTTTCTGACGCCGACCCAGCGAAGCTCGGGAATGCTCTATGAGCGCCTTCACCGGCTGCTGCGCAGCCTCGGCGCGCACCCCGACGCGATCGATCCCGAGACCCACGACACGATCCTGGCCACCGTGTCCCACCTGCCGCACGTGTTCGCCAACGTGCTCGTCGCCCAGGCCGCGAGAGCGCTGGCCGAAGGGGACGAGCGGCTGCCGGCCACCGGCCCGAGCTTCCGTGACGCGACCCGCGTGGCCGGCGCGCCCAGCGCGATCTGGACCGACATCTACCTCTCCAACCGCGACGCGCTGGCGCTCGAGATCGACCAGACGATCGCCCGGCTGCAGGACGTGCGCGACGCGCTGCGCGCCGGCGACGCCGAGCGGGTGACGGCCTGGAACGACGCGGCCGCGACCGACCGCAGGCGGCTGCTCGAGGGCCAGCTCGCCGGCGGCCCGCTGTTCGAGCTGCGGGCCTCGGTACCCAACCGACCCGGTGTGATCGCCCAGCTCGCGCTCGAGCTCGGCCGCGCCGGGGTCAACATCACCGACATGGCGCTGTATCCCGCGGCGGACATGACCGAGGGCGTGGTGGCGTTGTGGATCTCCGGCGCCGCCCCCGCGCGCCGCGCCGAGGAGCTCGTGATCAAGCTCGGCTTCCCGGTGGCGCGAGCGTGAACGTCCGATTCGATCCGTCTGGACCCCTGCGCGGCCGCGTGCGCGTGCCGCCGGACAAGTCGATCTCGCACCGCGCCGCGATCATCGCCGCGATGGGCTCCGAGCCCGTACGGGTCCGCAATTACCTCGACGCCGAGGACACGAACTCGACGCTGCACGCCGTCCGCGCGGTCGGCGCGAGCGTCGAGCCGCGCGACGGCGAGCTCGTCATCGGCGGTGTCGGACTGCGCGGGGCACGACAGCCGGCGCGGCCGATCGACGTCGGCAACGCGGGCACGCTGATGCGGCTGCTCCCCGGGTGGCTGGCATCCCAGGACGGCGTGAGCTTCGAGCTCGACGGCGACGCGTCGATCCGCAGGCGTCCCGTCGATCGGATCGCCGAGCCGCTGCGGCTGATGGGCGCCGCGATCGACGCCCGGGACGGACGGTTCCCGCCGTTCACCGTGCGCGGAGCCGCGCTGACCGGAATCGAATACGAGCTCCCGGTCGCCAGCGCCCAGGTGAAGTCGTGCACGCTGCTGGCCGGCCTGACCACCGGATCGACGACCGTGGTCGAGACCGTGCCCTCGCGCGACCACACCGAGCGGATGCTGCTGGCCGGCGGCGCCGCGGTGAGCCGCGAACCGGGTCCGGGAGGGCGACTGCGGACCACGGTCGGCGGCGCCGACGATCTCCAGCTGGCCGACGTCGACGTCCCCGGCGACCTCTCCTCGGCGGCGTTCCTGATCGTTGCCGGGGTGCTGGTGGGCGGCTCGGAGATCGTGCTCGAGCGGGTCGGCACGAACTGGACCCGGGCCGGGATCCTGCGGATCCTCGAGCGGATGGGCGCTGCCGTGACGGCCGACATCGAGCCGGTCGGGGCGCTGGGACCGGGTGAGCCCGCGGGCGACCTGGAGGTCCGGTCAAGCCCGCTGCGGGGGACGGTCGTCGAGGCCGACGAGGTACCGCTGGCGATCGACGAGCTGCCCTTGGTCGCGCTGCTTGGCTGCTTTGCCGACGGGGAAACGGTGGTCCGCGGGGCCGCGGAGCTGCGCCTGAAGGAATCGGACCGGATCGCCACCGTGGTCGACGGACTCCGCGGGCTCGGTGCCGAAATCGAGGCCGCACCCGACGGGTTCGTGGTCCGGGGCGGGGGAGGGCTGCGCGGAGGATCGATCGACGCTCACGGCGACCACCGCCTCGCGCTGCTGGGGGCGGTCGCCGGCCTGGTCTCGCGCGAGGGGGTCGAGGTCGTGGGGATGGAGGCCGCAGCGGTGTCCTACCCGGACTTCGGCGCCGACGTCGCAACCCTGATCCGGGTGAGCTGCGGGTGACGATCGTGGCGATCGACGGACCCGCGGGCTCGGGCAAGTCGACGGTCGCGCGCGGGGTCGCCGAAGCGCTCGGGTTCACCTACCTCGACTCCGGGGCGATGTACCGGTGCGTCGCACTGGCGGCCGCGCAACGAGGCCTGCCCCCGGCCGAGGTCGCGCCGCTGCTGCACATCGAGCTCGGGGAGCGGATCTCGCTTGACGGCCGCGACGTCAGCCAGGCGATCCGGACCGCCGAGGTCGCCGAGGGCGCCTCGCGGGCCGCCGCCGACCCGGATGTGCGAGCGGCGATGGTCGCCGAGCAGCGCCGGCTGATGTCCGCCGGCGACTGGGTCGCCGAGGGGCGCGATATCGGCACCGTGGTGGCGCCGCACGCCGACGTCAAGGTGTTCCTGACCGCCGACGCGGCCGAACGGGCCCGCCGCCGGGCGGCCGAGCTCGGCGTCGACCCCGCCGGGGTGCTCGCCGACCTGACCGCCCGCGACGAGCGCGACCGCACCCGCGAGCACTCCCCGCTGGCCAAGGCCGACGACGCGGTCGAGCTCGACAGCACGGGACTGACCGTCGACGAGGTGGTGGCCCAGATCGTCGCGCTGGTGCTCCAGCTAGCCTCAGACACGTCATGAAGGTCGCAATCGTGGGATATCCGAACGTCGGCAAGTCGTCGCTGGTCAACCGGCTCAGCGAGTCGCGCGAGGCCGTGGTGCACGAGGCGCCCGGGGTCACGCGCGACCGAAAGGAGATCCAGACCGACTGGAACGGACGGCCGATCACGCTGATCGACACCGGCGGGGTGGACCTCGAGGACCGCCAGGAGATGGCCGGCCTGATCCAGGAACAGGTCCGCGCGGCGCTGGCCGATTCCGACGCGGTCGTGCTGGTGGTCGACGCGCGCGCCGGTACGCGTCCGGGCGACCTCGACCTCGCCGACCAGCTCCGGCGCCAGGCGCTGCCGGTGGTGGTGGCCGCCAACAAGGTCGACACGGCCGGGGAGTTGCCGCTGGCGGCCGAGTTCCACGGCCTCGGGCTGGGCGACCCGATCCCGGTGTCGGCCGCTCAGGGCCTTGGGACCGGCGACCTGCTCGACCGGATCGCCGAGCTCTCCCCCGACGCCGACGAAGCCGTCGACGAGCGCGCGGACTCGGTCCGCCTGGCCGTGATCGGGCGCCCCAACGTCGGCAAGTCGTCGCTGGTCAACCGCTTCCTGGGCGCGCCCCGCGTGATCGTCTCGCCGGTCGCCGGCACCACCCGCGACGCGATCGACCTGCCGATGACGTTCGAGGGGCGCGAGCTGATCCTGATCGACACCGCCGGCTTGCGCCGCCAGGCCAAGGTGTCCGAGTCGATCGAGTACTACACGACGCTGCGCTCGCGCCGAGCCGCGGAGCGCGCCGACGTGGCCCTGGTCGTGTGCGACGCCACCGCCGGGATCACCGCCCAGGACCTGCGGATCGCCGAACTGGCGATGCGCAGCGGCTGCGCCACCGCGCTGGCCCTGAACAAGTGGGACATCGCCGAGGAGGTCGACCTCGAGTTCGAGCGTGCCCGCGCCCATCAGAAGCTGCGGTTGCGCCCGCGGGTCCTGACCGCAAGCGCCAAGACCGGCCGGCACGTCGAGCGGCTGCTGGTGGAGGTGGTCGGCTTAGCCGACCGCAGCCGCACCCGGATCCCCACGCCCCAGCTCAACCGCTTCCTGTCTGATGCCGTCTCCAACCGCCAGCCCCCGTCGGGCGTCGGGCCGCGGGACCACCGCCTGAAGCTGCTGTTCATGACCCAGACCGGCGAACGGCCGCCTCGGTTCTCGATCCAGGTCAACTCCCGCGCCCGCGTCACCCGCGACTACGCCTACTACATCGAGAACCGCCTGCGCGACCGCTACCGGATGGAGGGGATCCCGCTGGTTATCGACTTCGTCGAGCGCAACGAGCGCAGGGGCTCGTCCCGGCTCGCCGAAAGGCGCAGGGAGCGCGCCGCCCCCGACCCGGCCTCCTAGCCTCACCCCGCTAGTCTGTCGACCTCGAAAACGACCCCGGAGTTCCGTCTCAATCAAATGACTGCACTTACTGATACTCACGAATACCTGTTTACGTCGGAGTCGGTGACTGAGGGTCATCCGGATAAGGTGGCTGATCAGATTTCTGATGGGGTGTTGGATGCGGTGTTGCGGGATGATCCGTTGGGTCGGGTGGCGTGTGAGACGTTGGTGAATACGGGTTTGGTGGTGGTTTCGGGGGAGATTACGACGTCTACGTATGTTGATATTCAGGAGATCGCGCGGTCGACGGTTCGGGATATTGGTTATGTGGATGCGCAGTTTGGGTTTGATTTTCATACGTGTGCGGTGATTAATGCGATTGATAAGCAGTCGCCGGATATTGCGCAGGGGGTGGATGTGGCGTATGAGTCGCGGACGGATGGGGGTGATGATGATGTGTTGGATTTGGCGGGGGCGGGGGATCAGGGGATGATGTTTGGGTATGCGTCGGATGAGACGGATGAGTTGATGCCGTTGCCGATTGCGTTGGCGCATAAGTTGGCGAAGCGGTTGGCGGATGTGCGTAAGGCGGGGGGGTTGTCGTATTTGCGGCCGGATGGGAAGACGCAGGTGACGGTGCGTTATCGGGATGGGCGGCCGGTGGGGGTTGAGAAGGTGTTGATCAGTACGCAGCATCGGGAGGGGGTGGAGTCGTTGATTGCTGGTGATTTGTGGGAGCAGGTGGTGGTGCCGGTGTTGCCGGGGGATTTGTATGACGTGGGGGAGTTGCGGCGGTCGTTTTTGGTGAATCCGACGGGTCGGTTTGTGATTGGGGGGCCGATGGGGGATTGTGGGTTGACGGGGCGTAAGATCATTGTGGATACGTATGGGGGGATGGCGCGGCATGGGGGTGGCGCGTTTTCGGGTAAGGATCCGTCGAAGGTGGATCGGTCGGCGGCGTATGCGGCGCGGTATGTGGCTAAGAATGTGGTCGCGGCGGGGCTCGCATCACGGGTGGAGGTGCAGGTGGCGTATGCGATTGGGGTGGCGCGGCCGGTGTCGTTGATGGTGGAGACGTTCGGGACTGAGAGTGTCGATCGTGAGCGGATTCTGGGGTTGGTGTCAGAGCATTTTGATTTGCGCCCGGCGGCGATCCGGGCGGATCTTCGGTTGCATCGCCCGATCTATCAGAAGACGGCTGCGTATGGGCATTTCGGTCGCGAGGATCCCGACTTCACCTGGGAGCGCACCGACAAAGCCGCCGCACTCCGCGCCGCCGCCGGGCTCGAGCCGGCCGCCGCTCGGACCTAGCCGCTAGATCACCTAGATATCGGCCGGATTGCTCTGCTGGGGAGCCGCCTGGCGGCTCTCCTGCAGCACCCGCAGCGCCCGGTCGACCGTCTGCACGATGTCGCGAGGGGCGGCCACGCCGCGGAACGCGAAGTCGTAGTCGGCGCTGGCGGCGGTGTCGAAGTCGACATCGCCGACGCGCAGCATCCGCTCGAGCACGTTCTGGCGCAGGTTCACGTTCTGCACCCGGGCCAGCCGGGTCTGGTGCAGGTCGCGCGACAGCACGCCGCTTTCGATCGTCAGCCGCCGGCTCGTGATCGTGTAGGTGGTGCTGAGCCGCCGGACGAACCCAACCAGGACCATCAGCAGGAACACCACCACGACCGCGATGATCACCGTCGGGCACGTCGACGCTGCCGTTCGCGATCGCAGTGACGATCCCGGCGATCACCCCGGCGCCGATCGCGGCCAGCAGGCCCTTCATGTGGAACGTCAGCATCGACCGCCACGAGGGGTGCCCGTGGAAGAAGACCTCTTCGCCGGGTTCCGGATCCATCGGCCGGAGCGTAACGGGCCCCGCAGGTGCGCAGCCGTCATGGACCCGGAGCGACCCGGACCGCGCCCGGAGCGCTTCGAGCGACATCCTCCCGCGAGACTACGCTCGAAGGCGATGAGCCCCGCGACCCACCTCCCGCCACGTTGATCGCGCGCGTCGAGCCGCTCACGCGCACGCGGGCGATCCGCGGTCCGTTCGACTACCGGCTTCGCGAAGATCAGCGGGACGTCGAGGTGGGATCGCTGCTGAGGGTCCCGTTCGGCCGCCGGCGCACGCTCGGGGTGGTCGTCGAGATGGCCGACAGCTCCGAGCTCGCGCCCGAGCGGCTGACCGAGCCCGACGCGGTGCTTCCCTCGGCACTGCCGGTCGACCTGGTCGCACTCGCCCGGTGGATGGCGCGCGAGTACTGCTCGACGGTCGCCCGGTCGCTGGGGCTGGTGCTCGCGCCCGGGGCCGCAGACGGTATCGCGGCCAAGCGGGTGCTGGTCGCCGAGCTGACCGACGCCGGCCGTGAGGCACTGGCCGGCGAGATGCGCCTCAACGACCGCCAGCGCGGTCTGCTGACGCAGCTCGCTGCCGGCGGGCCGGCCGTGGCCGCGTCGCTGGGCACGCCCGCGCTGCGCCGCCTGGAGGGACGCGGCCTGGTCGAGCTCGCGCTCGCGACCCAGTCGCGGCGCCCGGCCGGGATCGACGTCGGCCGCCAGTCGGCATCGGCGCCCGCGCTGACCGGCTCCCAGCAGCGCGCACTCGACGAGGTTCTGGCCGCGCTCGCCCAGCGCCACGGGCCCGACGACGGCGGCGGCCTGCTGCTTGCACGGCGTCACCGGCTCGGGCAAGACCGAGGTGTACCTGCGTGCGGTCCAGGCGACGCTCCAGGCCGGGCGCGGCGCGATCGTGCTCGTCCCCGAGATCGGCCTGACCCCGCAGACGCTGGCGCGGTTCCGCGCCCGGTTCGGCGACGTCGTCGCGGTGCTGCACTCGGCGCTCAGCCAGGGCGAGCGCCACGACGAGTGGCTGCGGCTGCGAAGCGGCGAGGCGCGGGTATGCGTGGGGCCGCGCTCGGCCGTGCTCGCCCCGCTGGCCGACATCGGGCTGATCGTCGTCGACGAGGAGCACGACGGCTCCTACAAGCACGAAGGCGACCCTCGCTACGACGCCCGCTCGGTCGCGCTACGGCGCGCGTCGGTCCACAACGCGGTGCTGCTCGCCGGCAGCGCGACCCCGCGCCCGGAGAGCGTGGCCACGCTGCGCCGGCTACGGCTGCCCGAGCGGATCGACCACCGCGGGCTGCCGCCAGTGCGGGTGCTCGACATGCGCGGCTCGCATCATCCGCTGCACCCCGAGACGCGCAATGCGCTCAGCGACGTCAGGCGCGCCGGCGCCAAGGCGATCGTGCTGGTCAACCGCCGCGGCTGGTCGAACTTCCTCTCCTGCCGGGGCTGCGGCCGGGTGTGGATGTGCCCGGAGTGCGACGTCGCGCTGGTGCTGCACCAGGCGCAAGGCGCCGGCCGCCCGGTGGTGGCCTGCCATCACTGCGGCCACCGCGAGCGCGTCCCCGACCGCTGCCCGGAGTGCGCGTCGACGGCGGTGGCGCGCCACGGGGCGGGCACCGAGCGCGTCGAGCACGAGTTAAGCGAGGCGCTCGGCGACGAGGCGTTTCCCGTCTTCCGCCTCGATGCCGAGGCGGCGGCGCGCAAGGACGCGCTGGCCCGCACGCTGGCGCGGTTCGAGGCCGCGCCCGCCGGTGTGCTCGTCGGGACCCAGATGGTGGCCAAGGGCCACGACTTCGCCGGCGTGTCGCTCGGAGTCGTGCTCGACGCCGATCAGACGCTGCGGTTCCCCGACTTCCGCGCCGAGGAGCGGACGTTCGCGCTGATCACGCAGCTGGCCGGGCGCGCCGGGCGCGGGTCGGACTCGGGCAGCGTGCTGGTGCAGACGCTTGCGCCGTCGGCGCGCTCGATCGCGTTCGCCTCCCGCCACGACTCCGAAGGGTTCATCGCCGACGAGCTCGCCCGCCGTCGAGCTCCTGCGCTACCCGCCGTTCGGGTCGCTGATCCGGGTGGTGTGCTCGGCCGAGCAGCCGGCCCACGCGACCGGGGTGGCCACCGAGCTGCACGGTCGGATCGAGGCGCCGGGGACCACCGTGCTGGGGCCGGCGCCTCTGTTTCGGCTGCGGGGACGGTCGCGCAGCCAGCTGCTGCTGAAGTCCACCGAGCGCCTGGCCGCGATCGACGCCGTCGGCGCCGCGGTCGAGGCGGTCGGGCCGGGCGCCGCTGCGCGCGGGATCAACGTCAGCGTCGACGTCGACCCCCAGTAGCGACCGCCTGAGGCCAACTAAACTGAAACCGTGGCCGAAACCACTTCAGACCAGCTCGACAACGACCTCGAAGCCACCGACGCCGAGCTCGAACCCGACCAGCTCGAGGACGAGCAGGAGGAAGTCGACCCCGAGGTCGCGGCCCGGCGCCGGGCCGCGCTCGCGCACGTGCGCACGTTCGGCGATCCGGTGCTGCGCACCAAGGCGCGACCGGTCGACCGCTTCGACGACGCGCTCGGAACCGAGATCGAGCGGATGGGCCGTCTGATGAACGATGCGCTGGGCGTCGGCCTCGCCGCCACGCAGGTCGGGACACTGCACCGGCTCCTCGTCTACCGGGTGCAGCAGGACGGCCCGGTGGTGGCGCTCGTCAACCCCGAGATCGAGTGGAAGGGCAAGGAGACCGAGACGATCGAGGAGGGCTGCCTGAGCCTCCCCGCCGTGCTGGTCGACGTCGAGCGCCCGATCCACGTCCGAGTCCGCGCGCAGGACGCCGCCGGCGACCAGATCACGATCGAGGCCTCCGGCCTCGAGGCTCGCGTGATCCAGCACGAGATCGACCACCTCGACGGTGTGCTGATCCTCGACCGCACCTCGCGCGACCAGCGCAAGGAGGCGATGAGGGCGATGCGCGAGGCTCAGGCCGCGTAGCGGCCCCGATCGCGCAAACCCGCGGTGCGCACCGTCTACGTCGGCACCAGCGAGTTCGCCGCGGCGGTGCTCGCGCGGCTGGCGGCCTCGCCGCACCGGCCCGCGCTGGTCGTCACCCGCCCGGACCGCCCGCGCGGCCGTGGCCGCCGGCTCTCCCCGCCGCCCGTGGCGGTGACCGCCGTCGAGCTCGGGATCGAGCTCGACCAGCCCGCCTCGATCAACGATGAGCCCGCGCGGCAGCGGATCGGCGTCGCCGCGCCCGAGGCGATCTGCGTGTGCGCGTTCGGCGCGCTGATCAAGGAGCCGCTGCTGTCCGAGCACCGGATGCTCAATGTGCACCCGTCACTGCTGCCGCGCTGGCGCGGAGCGGCCCCGGTCGAGCGGGCGATCATGGCCGGCGACGAGCGGACGGGCGTCTCGATCATGGTGCTGACCGCCGGGCTGGACAGCGGCCCGGTGTGCCTGCAGCAGCCTGAGCCGATCCGGCCCGATGACACGTACGGCACGCTGGCCGAGCGCCTGCAGGCACTCGGGGGCGAGCTGTTGGTGCGAGCGCTCGACGAGGCCCCCGAGTGCGCCGATCAGGACGAGCGCCTGGCTACCTACGCCGACAAGATCTCCTCCGAGGACCGTGCCCTGGATGCAAATCGCAGCGCCGCCGAGCTGGAACGCGTGGTCCGCGCGCTGACGCCGCACATCGGCGCGCACGTCGCGCTCGGAGACGGCTCGCTCCTGGGCGTGCGCGAGGCTCGCGCTGCGCCGCCGGGCTCGACCGCACCGCCGCCCGGAACCGTCTCGTTCGATGGCCCGGTGCCGGTGCTGGGATGCGCGGCCGGGGCGCTGGAGCTGCGGATCGTGCAGCCGCCCGGCCGCCGTGCGATGGCCGGCGAGGACTTCCTGCGGGGCCGCCGCGGCGCCGCGGGCCGCTGATGCCGACCACCGCCCGCCGCACCAAGGTCTCTCCGGCGCGCGCCTGCGCGTTCACCGTGCTCCGCCGCGTGTTCGAGCAGGACGCCTACGCCGACCGGGCGTTCGCGGCCGAGGCCAGCGAGCTCGAGCCCCGCGACCGCGCGCTGGCGATGGCGATGTCCTATGGCGCGGTGCAGCGCCGCGGGACGCTCGATCACGTCGCCGGACGACTGCTCAGCCGGCCGCTGCGGGGACTCGACGCGCCGGTGGTCGCGGCGCTGCGGCTGGGGTTGTTCCAGATCCTGTACCTCGACGGGGTCGCCGACCACGCCGCCGTGCACGAGAGCGTCGAACTGACCAAGCGGTCGCGGCCCGCCGCGGCCGGCCTCGTCAACGCGGTGCTGCGGCGGGCTACGACCGAGGGCCGGGAGATCCTCGGCGGCCTTCACGACCGCGACCCCGACGCGGCGGCGCTGCTGCACTCGGTGCCGACATGGCTGGCCCGGCGGTGGTTTGACGAGCTCGGGGCGCAGGACAGCCGCTCGCTGCTGGTGGCGATCAACCAGCCCGCGGAATCCGCGGTCCGGGTCAACACGCTCGTCGCCGCGGTCGACGAGCTGGCACCGCAACTGGGGGTGCCGTACGCCGCCGCGCCCGGCATCCCCGAGGGCCTCGTGCTCGAGGGGGCGTTCGACGCCCAGGGCTCCGCGGCCTTCAACGACGGCGCGATCATGCCCCAGTCGCGGGCCTCGATGCTGGTCTCACCCGTGCTCGGGCCGGTCGCCGGCCAGCGCGTGCTTGACCTGTGCGCGGCGCCGGGGGCAAAGACCACGCACCTGGCGGCGCTGACCGAGGACGCGGGCGAGGTGGTCGCGGTCGAGCGCCACTCCGGGCGCGCCGACGCGCTGCGCAGGACCTGCCGCCGGATGCAGGCCGGCTCCGTCAGAGTCCTGACGGCCGACGCGGCCACGTTCGAAGACGCGCGCGGTTTTGACCGGGTGCTGGTCGATCCGCCGTGCAGCGGGCTGGGAACGCTGCAGTCGCGCCCCGACCTGCGCTGGCGCGCGTCGCCCGAGTCGATCGACGAGCTCGCCGAGCTCCAGCGGCGGATCATGGCCGCGGCCGCGAACGCGACGCGACCAGGGGGAACGCTGGTCTACTCGGTGTGCACGATCTCGCCCGAGGAGGGCCAGCGGCAGGTGCAACGATTCCTGCAGGAGCACCCTGACTTCGAGGTCGCCGACCTAGCCGGAGAGCTGCCGCTATGGGCTGCCGCGGGGGTCCCGTGCGGGTTGCAGCTGCGCCCCGACCGCGACCGGACCGACGGATTCTTCATTGCCCGGCTCGGACGCCTCCGAGACCGCCGTTACCCTTAGGGGACCGTGACCGAACACTCTCACAAGCTCGGTCCTTCGTGCCCAGGCTGCGGTGAGCCGTGGCTGCGCCCCACGGCGGTGCCGGGCCGCTACCGGTGCGTGTACTGCCTGCAGCGCTACGAGCTCGTCTCGGTCTGCCCGAATTGCGGCGAGCACTCCACGATCGTGCGGATGTCCAGCACCGCGATCGTGGCGTGCAACCACTGTCAGGGCAGCATGCTCCAGGCCGTCTGAGCCACCGTGACCGCCGGGGTAACGCCGTGACCGCACCCGTCACGTCCCGTGACGAGCGGTTGGCCCTGATGCGCGAGCTGCGCGTTGCCCCGTCGATCCTGTCGGCTGACTTCGCCCGGCTGGGCTCGCAGGTCGATGAGGTGATCGCCGCCGGCGCGCGGGTGATCCACGTCGACGTGATGGACGGCCACTTCGTGCCGCCGATCACCTTCGGCCCGGTCGTGATCGGCGCGATCGCCGACCGGGTCCACTCGGCCGGCGCGATCATCGATGTGCACCTGATGATCGACCGGCCCGAGCGTCAGATCGATGACATCATCGGTGCGGGCGCCGACAGCGTCACGATCCACGTCGAGGCGACCCCGCACCTGCACTACACGCTCGACGCAATCCGCGATGCCGGCGCGACCGCCTCGGCGGCGCTGAACCCGGGAACGCCGGCCGACGCGCTGGCCGAGGTCGCCGGCGAGACGCTCGACATGGCCCTGTGCATGAGCGTCAACCCCGGCTGGGGAAACCAGGAGCTGATCCCGGCCTCGCTGAGCAAGCTGCAGCGGATGCGGGCGGCGCTGCCCGACCACGTCGTGCTCGAGGTCGACGGCGGGGTGCACCGGAACACAGCTCCGTCGGTCGCCGATGCGGGGGCGAATCTGCTTGTCACCGGGTCGGCGGTATTCGGCGCTGATGACCCGGGAGCCGCCTACGCCAAGATCGTCGAGGCAGTCGGCGCGAAATGATCCGCAGCGGGTGTCCGCTCGCGCGGCGCCCGTCCATCGGGACCGCTAGGGTGCAACCGATGGGAAGTCGCAAGCTGGGCGGGGCGCTGGTCGCACTCGTCTGCGCACTGGCGGCGGCAGGATGCGGCGGGTCCAGTGGATCGTCCTCGTCCTCCGGGATCAGTGCGGGCAATTACGTGAAGGCGATCTGCACAGCGGTGGGCCCGTTCGAGAAGGACGTGGCCGCGCGCTCCAATGCGCTCAATTCCGCCAAGCTGACCAGCCCCCAGCAGGGCAAAAAGGCCGTCCAGGGCTTCCTGAACTCGGTCTCCTCGGACACCGACAAGGCGCTGACCAAGCTGCAGGCAGCCGGGACCCCGAACGTCGACAACGGTCAGAAGATCTCGACCACGATCGTGTCCGCGTTCAAGGACCTCCAGACGGCGATCGGGTCGGCCAGCGATCAGGCAAAGTCGCTGTCGACCACCAGTCCTCAGTCGTTCAAGAACGGCGCCAACAAGCTCGGCAGCACGGTCCGCTCGTCGCTGAGCGGGATCAGCAACAGCCTCGGGAAGCTCCAGAGCGCCGACCTCGCCAAGGCGGCGGCGAAGGAGCCCGCCTGCACCGCTCTCAGCGGGACCTGACGGCTCAGGCGGACGCCGGCTTGGGCCCCGGACCGCGGCGGTACAGCAGCCATAGCAGCACGCACAGCACCCCGGCGGCCCCGAAGTAGCCGACCTCGACCCGGGTCACCTCCGAGCTGATCGTCGGCGCCGCCACGAACGCCACGAACAGGCCAGCCGCCAGCAGCCAGGCCGCCGACGCCCACTTCGCCCGGTTGCGGGCCAGCAGCGCCTGGTTGAGCGTGCCCGACATCAGGTGCAGCCCCATCCCGAGGCCGACCACGGCGAGACCCAGGCGGCCGTAGGTGAATCCCTTGTTGCCCAGCAGCGCGGTCATCACGAACGGGCCGATCGCCAGCAGGCCGAGCGCGACGGCGCCGGCGAAGGCGGCGATCGTGAGGATCGTCAGGCGGATCGCCTGATGGAACTCCTTGGGGCTTTCCTTGGCCTCCAGGCCGGCGAGGTGGGGGAGGATCGAGGTCTGGATCGCCTGGAACAGCTGCAGCGGCGCCCGCACGATCAGCATGACGTTGAACACGAACCCGGCCAGCGCCCGGCCCGAGCTCGCGTTGACGATCAGCACCGAGGCGTTCATCAGCGTCTGCTCGGCGAGCATGATCCCGACCACGGCTACCGCGAACCCGGCCCCGAAGCGCAGCGACAGGTCTGTCGAGGCCTCTTCGACGGCGGCGTGCGCGGGGCCCTCGCCGGCGGCATCGGCGACCGGCACGTCCTCCAGGCCGCCCAGTCGGAACCGGCCGAATGCGAACGGGATCACGGTCAACGACACGAACGGCGCGACCGCCATCCCGAGCCCGACGGCGGTCTGGCCCGAGCCGATCCCGACCGCCACCGCGAGCGCGAACAGAAATCGCGAGGTCGACTCGAGGAACACGAGCCCGCCGTACAGCGCGAAGCGCTGGTGGCCGGCGAGCCAGCCCCGGGCGAAGTAGCTGGCGGCGTACGCCATCACGCCGATCACCAGGATCCAATACAGGCCCGCCGATCCGTCGAACAGGTTGTTCTCGATCTGTGGGCGCAGCAGCAGCGCCGCGACGAGGAACAGCGCCGCGAACCCGAACTGGATCAGCGCCGGCACCCGCAGCGAATGGCCGTGCAGCCCGCGGGCGCGGCGGTCGGCGATCGTGCGCGAGAGCAGCTGCTCGATCGGCCGGTAGATCACCGACAGGATCACGAACATCACCGCCCAGCACAGCGACACGCGGCCATAGGCCTGTTGGTCGAGCACGTGACTGGCCGTGGCCAGGTAGGCGAACGTGAAGATGCCGGTCGAGGCGATCCCGATCGACAGCACCCGGGCCCCCGAGGCGTACGCCTTGGTGGCGCCCTCGGAGCCCGTCTGGGCGCCGTCGCCGGCCGGCGGCTGCTCCGACGGCTCGATCGTCGCTGCCGCCCGCGATCCGTCGTCCGGCGTCGCCATCAGCTCCGGCCGCCCGTCATCGGCCGACGCGCACCAGCAGCATCGTCCATGGGAACGGCGAGCGCGCCTCGATCACCTGGCCGTGACGGGAGAGCATCGCGGCGAAGCCGCGCTTGGAGAAGTGGTTGACGTGGCCCGGGGTGTTGCCCAGCTCGCGCAGGTAGGAGCCGCGGGCGACATTCAGCGCCCGCCATAGCGGCTCGCGGGGAACCGACACCAGCAGGTGCCGGCGCGCCACCCGGGCCATCTCGGTGACGGCGCGCTCGGGGTCGGGGACGTGCTCGAGCACCTCGATCGCGGCGGCCAGGTCGAACTCGCCGTCACCGAACGGGAGCTGCTCCACGGGGGTTGCGCGGAACTCGAGGTTCGGGCGGCGACGGGTCGCCCACTCGGCCCGGAGCTTGGGGTCCTCGAGGTCGGTGCCGACCACCGGCGCGTCACCGAGGCGTTGGGCCCACTCGTAGGTGAGCACGCCCTCGCCGCAGCCGACGTCCAGCACCGACTCGGGCGCGGCGCTGGTGAACAACTCGTCCAGCGTGCCCCGAAAGCCGCCCATCAGGCGGCGGACCACGGGGTTGGTCGAGCCGTACTTGTCGAACGTGTTGCCGGTCGGGACGGCTTCCCCGACGGTCATACCTCGAGCGCCTCGCGGTCCGGTGGACCTGCCTCGGTCTTCGGTCCCGGGCTCCCCGGAGTCTGCCCGCTCGGACCGGCCTGTGCGCCGGTGGTGGCCTCCTGGCCGGTCGTGGTCGACGCCGGCTCATAGTGCGAGGGAGCGACCCCGAGCTGCAGCTCGATGCGTCTCACCCGCTCGAACGTTCGCTGCGACAGCGTCCGCTGCGCCGCCAGCAGGTCGCCGATCACCCCCAGTGACCCGAGCAGCATCGCGGCGTTGAACAGCACCGCGCCGGCGATCAGCGACTGCACGTGGCCGCGGCCGGAGCCCTCGATGAAGTAGACGACAAAGCGGATGAACACCGCCAGCGCCAGCAGGCCCATCAGGATCGCCCCGCCCCAGAACACCCTCAGCGGCTCGTACTGCGAGTAGATGCGGAAGATCGACAGCGCATTGCGCCGGACATAGGCGGCTGTGGAGGGGAACAGCCGCGACTCGCGGGTGCGCGAGTTCGTGCGGATCGGAACGTGCTCGACCGCGACCAGCAGCTTCCCGGCCTGGATGATCGTCTCCAGCGTGTAGGTGAACTTCGACACCGCTTGGACCTGGAGCGCGGCCTCGCGGTTGTAGGCGCGAAAGCCCGACGTCGTGTCCGGCACCTCGGTCGAGGATGCCTGGCGGACCACCCACGACCCCCAGCGCTGCAAGACTTTCTTGACCGGCGAGAAGTGCTCGATCGTGTCGACGCGGCGGTCGCCCACGACCATGTCCGCCTGACCCCGCAGAATCGGGTCCACGAGCTTTGGAATATCCGCACCCTCGTACTGGTTGTCGGCGTCGGTGTTTACGATCACGTCGGCGCCGAGCTTCAGCCCGGCGTCGAGACCCGCCTGGAAGGCGGCCGCAAGCCCCTTGTGGTTCGTGAGCCGGACGACGTGGTCGACGCCGCGCTCGCGGGCGACCTCGACGGTCCGGTCGGTCGAGCCGTCGTCGATGATCAGCCATTCGACGGCGTCGAAGCCGTCGACCGTTCGGGGCAGCCGGCTGAGGGTCAGCGGCAGCTGCCCTTCCTCGTTGAAACATGGAATCTGGATGATCAGCTTCATTGACTCAGGGTGCGCCCGCGGGGCGGAAATTACGACCTTTGGCGGCCGGAAGCGGGGCGCGGGCTGCGCTCAATGACAACACGGTAGCGGGATACTCCCACCCCAGATGGACGCCCCGACCCTGACTCCACCTGCTCCCGGCCTCGCCCCGCCGGTCGCTCCGACGCCCACGAGCCCCTCGTGGAACTGGCGGCAGCGGACCGCGGCCCGCGCCGTGGGCGGGAGCCTGCACCGTCCCGCGCTGGCCGTGCTGCTGCTGGTCACGTTCGGGCTGCGCGTGTGGGGGATCAAGCAGGGGCTGCCCTACAGCTACAACTCGGATGAGGCCACGCACTTCGTCCCGCGGGCGATCGCCTACTTCTCGCACGACTTCAATCCGCACTACTTCCTCAACCCGCCGGCCTATTCCTACCTGCTGCACATCGTGTTCGAGCTGTGGTTCGGAAGCTCGGACAAGGTCAGCCGGGCGTACGCGACCGATCCGACCTCGGTGTTCGTGCTGGCTCGGCTCGTCGCCGCGATCCTGGGGACGATCTCGGTCTGGCTGACGTACCTGGCCGGCGCGCGGTTCTTCAACCGCAACGTCGGCCTGCTGGCCGCGGCGATCCTGGCTTTCGCCTTCCTGCCGGTGTTCTACAGCCATCTGGCGCTCAACGACGTGCCCACACTCGCGCCGGTGTCGCTGGCCCTGTACGGGACCGCCGGGGTGATGCGCTACGGCCGGATGCGCGACTACGCGATCGCCGGCGCCGGGATCGGGCTGGCCGCCGCCACCAAGTACACCGGCGGGATCACGATGCTGTGCCTGCTGACGGCGTTCATCACCGACGCCTCCGGGGGCTCGATGTCGCTGAAGGGGGCCGCCCGGCGGTGCGCGCTGGCGCTCGCGATCGGCCTGTTCTCGTTCCTGGTCGCCAACCCGTACGCGATCCTCGACTTTTCGGCGTTCCAGGCCGGCGTGCACTCGCAGGCGTCGCTGGCGGCGGGGGAGGACCCGGTCAAGCTCGGCACACGGCCCGGCAGCGGCATCACCTACTACCTGTGGACGTTCACCTGGGGTCTGGGCTGGGGCCCGACGCTGGCCGCGATCGGCGGGGCGATCCTGCTGATCGTCCGGCGGCGCATCGCGATGGTGCTGACGTTGCTGCCCGCGACGATCGCGTTCATCATCTTCATGGGCGACCAGCAGCGCTTCTTCGGCCGCTGGCTGATGCCGATCTTCCCGATCGTGGCGATGCTCGCCGCCTACGGGACGGTCGAGCTGGTCAAGTGGCTGGCCAGCTCCAGGCGGGTGCCCGCCGTGATCGGCGGGACCGTGGCCGCGGTGCTGCTGCTGACTCAGAGCGTGGTCGCAGACATCCATAACGACATCGTCCTGTCGCGGCCAGACACCCGCAATCTGACCCGTAGCTGGATGGTCGCGCACGTGCCCGCCGGGTCCAAGGTCGTGATCGAGCCGGTGGTTCCCGGCAACTGGGCCACTGACGTCGGGCGGTCGCTGGCCGCGACTCCCACCGGCGAGCGTTGGACCCGCTTCCCCACGTGGCTGACCAACATCGGCCCCGACGGCAACCCGCTGCCGCCCGGGCAGCATCGCTACGTGTTCATCGACCAGTACGAGCGCGCGCTGCGGCCCGAGCTGCTGGACTCCTACGTCAACCGCGGCTACTGCTGGGTGGTGCTCGGCTCGCTGCAGGCCGGCCGCGCGTTCGCGCAGCCGCAGGACGCGCCCCAGGCGGTGGCCTACTACGCGCAGCTGGCCAACCGCGCCAAGCTCGTCTACCACGTCAGCCCGTTTCCCCAGAAGGCCCACCCGGTCCCGTTCAGCTTCGACTGGTCGATCGACTACTACCCTCGCCAATACACCCGTCCAGGCCCCGAGATGAGCGTCTACCACCTGACCGGGGGCAAGTGCTCCTCCTGACGTAGCACCGCGAAGACGAGCGACTGCATACGGTGGCTTGAGGTGGGTTCCTATCCTGTCTGGGGGAGTCAACCTAGTGCCGCTGGTAGCCCATACCGACCAACTGCATCTCGCCCGAGCGATCGAGCTCGCCGAGAGCGGCCGCGGCAAGGTGAGCCCGAATCCCCTGGTGGGCGCGGTCATCGGCCGCGAGGAGCGGATCCTGGGGGAGGGCTTCCACGGCTGGCTGGGCGGTCCCCACGCCGAGGTCGCCGCGATCGACGCCGCCGCCGAGGAGGACCTCGCCGGGGCCACCATGTACGTCTCGCTGGAGCCCTGCTGTCACCACGGGCGCACCCCGCCCTGCACCGACGCGATCCGCCGCGCCGGGATCGGCCGTGTGGTGGTCGCCTCCGACGACCCCTCCGAGCACGCCTCCGGCCGCGGCCTGGGGATCCTCCGCGATGAGGGGATCGAGGTCGTGGTCGCCGAGGGAGAGCTCGCGCAGCGCGCCCGGCTGCTCAACCAGTCATTCCGCAAGCACGCTCGCACCGGGCGCCCCTGGGTGCTGTTCAAGTCCGCGATGACGCTCGACGGGAAGGTCGCCACCCGCACCGGTGACTCCAAATGGATCTCCAGCGAGCCCAGCCGCCAGCTCGCCCACCATTGGCGCGCCGAATGTGACGCGGTCGCGGTCGGGATCGGCACCGCACTGGCCGACAATCCTCAGCTGAGTGCGCGCTTTGAGGGCGTCCCCCGCCAGCCCCGCCGCGTCGTGTTCGACTCGCTGGCCCGGCTGCCACTGGACTCAAAGCTCGTGACCGACGCCCGGCGAACCTCGCTCACGGTCGTGGTCTCGCGCGCCGCCCCCCGCGCCGCCACCGACGCCCTGGAGGCCCACGGCGCCGAGGTGATCGTGGCCACCGGCGAGCACGAGCCGGCGCGCGTGCGCTCCGCGCTCGAGCAGCTCGGCAACGACGGCGTCGGCTCGATCCTGCTGGAGGGCGGCCCCCACCTTGCCGGGGCGTTCTTCGACGCCGAGGAGGTCGACGAGATCCGGTTGTTCCTGGCGCCGATCGTGCTCGGGGGCAAGACCGGCCGCGACCCGCTCGAGGGCGAGGGCTCCGAGCTGATCGCCGACGCCAGCCGGGCGCTGTCGTTCGAATGCGAGCACATCGGCGTCGACCTGCTGGTCTCGGCTCGCCTGAAGGAGTGGTGAGCGGTGTTCACCGGCCTCGTCCAGGATCTGGGCAAGATCGCGCGCGCCGACCGCTCCGATGACGGCGCCCGGGTCACGATCGAGACCGAGCTCGCCGGCGAGCTGCACGAGGGCGACTCGGTCGCGGTCAACGGCGTCTGCCTGACGGCCACCGCGGTGGCCGACGGGACGTTCGCGGCCGACGTGATGAACGAGACGCTGAACCGCACTTCGCTGGCCGCGGTAGCGCCCGGCACCGGCGTCAACCTCGAACTTCCGCTGCGCCCCAGCGACCGGCTGGGCGGCCACGTCGTCCAGGGCCACGTCGACGGCCTGGGCACGATCGCCGAGGTCACCGATGACGGCTTTGCCCGGCGCGTCCGGTTCGAGGCCGACCCGGAGCTGCTGCGCTATGTGGTCGTCAAGGGCTCGATCGCCGTCGACGGCGTGTCGCTGACAGTTGCCGACCTGGACCGATCATCCTTTACCGTTTCGCTGATCCCTGAGTCGATCGCGCGCACGAACCTTGGAGCGGCTCAACCGGGGACCAAGGTGAACCTGGAGGTCGATGTGCTGGCGAAATATGTGGAAAGGCTGATTCGCAACCACGGGGGTGACGCATGAGCTCGGTTCGGACGCCGTTTGCGACGATCGAGGAGGCGATTGAGGACATCCGCCAAGGCAAGGTCGTAGTCGTCTGCGACGACGAGAACCGCGAGAACGAGGGCGACCTGACGATGGCCGCACAGTTCGTGACGCCCGAGGCGATCAACTTCATGCGCAAGGAGGGCGGCGGCCTGATTTGCCTGGCGCTGACCCCCGAGCGCTGCGACGAGCTCGGCCTCGACTTGATGGCGGCCAAGAACGAGTCCGCGTTCGAGACGGCGTTCACGGTCTCGGTCGAGGCCCGCTCGGGGGTCAGCACCGGGATCTCGGCGGCCGACCGCGCCCGCACGATCCAGGTTGCGATCGACCCCAAGTCCGCGCCTCGCGAGCTGGTCCAGCCCGGCCATGTGTTCCCGCTCAAGGCCAAGGCGGGCGGCGTACTCGAGCGCGTCGGTCAGACCGAGGCGGCCGTCGACCTCGCCCGACTCGCCGGTCTGAACCCGTCGGGCGTGATCTGCGAGATCATGAACGACGACGGGTCGATGGCGCGGGTCACGGACCTCGAGCCATACTGCGTGCGCCACGGCCTCAAGATGATCACGGTCGCCGACCTGGTCGCCTACCGCCGCCGCCACGAGAAGCTGGTCGAACGTGTGGTCGCCACCAAGCTGCCGACCTCGTTCGGCGACTTCGTCGCGGTCGGCTACCGATCGCTGATCGACAACAAGCACCACGTGGCGCTGGTCAAGGGCGATGTCGACGGTGTCGGCGACGTGCTCGTGCGCGTCCACTCCGAGTGCCTGACCGGCGACGTGTTCCACTCGCTCCGCTGCGATTGCGGCGAGCAGCTCGAGTCGGCGCTGGCGATGATCGAGCGCGAGGGGACCGGCGTGCTGCTGTACCTCAGCCAGGAGGGCCGCGGGATCGGCCTGCTCAACAAGCTGCGCGCATACAAGCTCCAGGAGGAGGGCCTCGACACCGTCGACGCAAACCTTCGGCTCGGCCTGCCCGCCGACCTGCGCGACTACGGCATCGGCGCCCAGATCCTGGTCGACCTCGGGCTGACCTCGATCCGGATCCTCACCAACAACCCGAAGAAGATCTCCGGCCTGGCCGGCTACGGGCTGTCGGTCGCCGACCAGGTCCCGATCGAACACCTCCCCAACCCGCACAACGAGGCCTACCTGCGCGCCAAGCGCGACCGGCTCGGCCACACGCTGCATCACCAGGGCCTCGCGCTCGACGAGCAGATGCTGCGCGACGAGCAGGAGCACGACCGGCGCCGCGACGGCGACCGGTAGCCGAGCTCGATGCCGATCTCAGCCGTCGGGGCCAGGGTCGCGTTGTGCGTCGCGAGCTTCTACGACGAGCTGGCCGAGAAGCTCGAGGCCGGCGCCCGCGCCGTGCTCGAGGAAGCGGGCGTCGGGGAAGTGGCGCGCTTCGAGGTTCCCGGGGCGTTCGAGCTGCCGGTGATCGCCAAGTACGCGGCGGAGTCCGGCCGCTATGACGCGGTCGTGTGCCTCGGGGCGGTGATCCGCGGCGAGACCGACCACTACGACTACGTGTGCGGCGAGGCCGCCCGCGGGATCCAGGACGTCCAGCTCGAGACCGGCGTGCCCTGCGGGTTCGGGGTGCTGACCGTCGACAACATGGAGCAGGCCCTGGCCCGGGTCACCGGCGGTTCCAAGCGCGACACCGGGCGCCATGCGGCCGAGGCGGCGCTGGCGTCGCTGGCGGTCAAGCGCGAGCTGGCGGGCCGGCGGGCTCCGGCGGGGTTCGCGAAGGGCTGATCGCGGCTGGTCGGCGCTGGGCGGCGCTGGTCGGCCTGGTCGGCGGTGGTCGGCGCTGGTCGGGGCGGCGGTCAAGGCCCGCGGCCGGCGTGCATAACACGACAAATCCGGGCGTCGAGTCCGGGCCTTGCCGTGCTGAGCACCCATACGGTGCATAACGCGGCAAGCCTCGCCCAGGACGCGCGGGTTTGACGCGATATGCACGCCCGGGTTCGCCTGAACTTCGCCGCCCGGCGTCCGCTGCCCGCCGCCCCCCGGCCGCCGGCTGCCGCTAGTCGCTGTGGTGACCCCGGTGCCCGGGTAGCCCGGCGCCGCCGGAGTGACCCGGCGCCTGCCCGGAGTGCCCGGGGGAGCTGCCGGGCACACCGCCGCCGCTGCGGACCGACTGCTGGCCGAGCGCCCGCAGCGCCTCCTGCAGCTCGAGCCGGACGGTCTCGGTCTGGTTGGGGATCTTCAGCCGCTGGTAGAGCACCGACACCGCCGCCTTGGGGTCCCCGGCCAGCCTCAGCGAGCGGCCCAGGTCGTAGAGCGCGTAGGCGTAGGTGAGGCTGCTCGGCGACGCCGCCGCCAGCGCCTGGCGCAGCACCGGGATGGCTTCGGTGTAGGAGCCGCTCAGCATCAGCTCGTGGCCGCGGGCGTCGAGCGTCTCGGCCGTCGGCGGCGGCGTCGTCTGCGAGACAGAGGTCGCGGTCACCTGGTGCTGGGGCTGGGTTGCGGTCGCGGTCGTGCTCGTGGTCGGGGCGGGCTTGGGTTTGGGCTTGGGCTTGGGGTGGGGTCGGGCCGGCTTGGGCTTGCCGGCGTGCGTGGCCGGCTTGTCGGGGGTGGCGGGGCGCTTGGCCTGCAGCGACGTGTCCTGATGCTTGGACGAGCTGTGGTCGCCGGCGCCGGCGGCGAGGCCGACGCCCACGGCGGCGGCAGCCAGCGCGGCCAGCGCGAGCGCGCGGGCCGGAATGTGGCGGTTGCGAGTCGGCTTGCCCGACGGGGGCGGGCCGGCCGGCGGCTCCGCCGCCGCGAAGCCGGCGGGCGGGGTGATCTCGGGGGGTGGCGCGTCGGCCGGGGTCGCGCGGGCGGGCGGCGCCGTGGCCCGGGCGGGCGGCGCCGAGCCAGCGGACGGCCCGGCGTCCGCGGGCGGCCCGGCCTCGGCTCCGGCCATCGCCGCGGCGCCCGCCGCCGACAGCGTGGGCCGGCGCCGCGATGGGCCGGTGCGGGGCCCGGAAGTCGCCGGGACCGGCCGCAGCGCACGCGAGGCGCGGCTGCGTGCCGCCGCCCGGCCGCTGGGCTGTGACAGCGCGACCTCGATCGCGTCAGCGAACTCCTGCGAGGTCGGGTAGCGCTCTGAGGGGTGCTTGGCCATCCCGCGGGCGAGCACGTCGTCGACGGCGGGCGGGAGCGAGAGGTTGCGCCGGCTCGCCAGCGGCGCGGGCACGTCGATGTGCTGGCGGGCCTGGGCGGCGAAGCGCTCGGCCGAGAACGGGCGCTGCCCGGTGAGCAGCTCGAATCCGACCACGGCCAGCGAGTAGCGGTCGCTCGCGTCGGTGGTGGCCTTGCCCCGAGCCCGCTCCGGCGCCAGATACGCGGCGGTGCCAAGCAGCTGGCCCTCCAACGTGAGCGTGTCATCGGTGGTGAGCTGGGCGATCCCGAAGTCGGCGACATGCACCACCCGATCGCGGTCCAGCAGCAGGTTGGCGGGCTTGATGTCGCGGTGCAGGACCCCGTGGCCGTGGGCGTAGTCGAGCGCCGCCGCGGTCTGGTGCAACCATCGGGTGGCCTCCGCCGGGGAGATCGCGCCCAGGCGCATCGCGTCGGCGACGGTGCCGCCGGCGAGGTACTCCATCACGATGAACGCCTGGGAGGACCCGTCGCCGTCGACCACGCGGGGCTCGCCGACGTCGTAGATCGTGATCACGTTGCGGTGGCCGGACAGCCGCGCCGCCGTACGTGCCTCGCGCTGGAAGCGCCGGGCCGCGTCGTCGTCGCCCGCAAACCGTTCCGACAGCACCTTGATCGCCACGCGTCGGCCCAGGACGCGGTCCTCGGCGCACCACACCGACGCCATCCCGCCGTCGGCGACGTGGCGCAGCAGCTCGTAGCGATCGGGCAGCCTCACATACCCGAGCATGCCAGGACCCCGAGCTTCGCTCTCGTCCATGGGGAGCAGTCTTTACCCATCGCGTGAGTTTTCAACCTCAAGCTATACTCGCCCGCCATGCCCAAGGTCTGCCACGTATGTCGCAAGGGTCCCGCGTTCGGACACAGCCGCAGCCACTCGATGGTCGCCACCAAGCGACGCTTCGACCCCAACCTGCAGCGCGTCCGGATCAATGACAACGGGACTCCCCGGCGGGTGTACGTCTGCACCCGCTGCCTGAAGGCCGGCAAGGTCACCAAGGCGCTCTGACCCGGCGTGCAAGCGCCCCAGGGAGTTCGATAGCGCAGTGGCCGGTTAAGCCGGTGTCCGACCCCAGCATCGTTCGGTTCCGCGCAATCGTCGAGGCAGGCCTCGCAGAACTCGAGGCGCGTCGCCAGGAAGTCAACGACCTCAACGTGTTCCCGGTCGCCGACGGCGACACCGGCGACAACATGGCGCTGACGCTCCGCGCGGTACTGCAGGAGCTCGACCGGCTGGCAGGCGCCTCGCAGCAGCGGACGATCGACGACATCGGCCGAGATGAGATCGTGGCTTCGGTGGCACGCGCAGCGCTCCTCGGGGCCCGCGGCAACTCCGGCGTGATCCTGTCGCAGCTGATCCGCGGCGCGGCCGAGGAGCTGGCCAGCCGGCCCGGCGAGCTCGTCGACCCGGTGCTGATCAGCGCGGCGCTCGCCCGCGCCGCCGACCAGGCCTACGGCTCGGTCCGCGACCCGGCCGAGGGGACGATCCTCACGGTGGTGCGCGAGATGGCCGTCCGCGTGGCCTCCGACCTGGCTCATACCGACCACGCCCGGCTCGGCCTCGAAGCCACGGCCGAGGAGCAGAACGCGGTGATCGCCGAGGTGATCGAGCGCGCGCTCGACGCCGGCCAGGAGTCGGTCAAGCGGGGCCCCGACCTGCTCCCGGTGCTGCGCGAGGCGGGAGTCGTCGACGCCGGCGGCTACGCGCTCACGGTGCTGCTGGCTGGGATCGTCGGCGCGCTGCGGGGCACCGAGGCGCCGGACATCGAGCACCACGCCGCGGCACGGGTCACCCATCCGCAGCACTCCTCGACCACCTACCGCTACTGCACGAACTTCGCGGTCACCGGCACAGCGCTGCAGCAGCGCCGGTTCGTGCACGCGCTCGAGCAGATCGGCGACTCGGTCCTGGTCGTCGGCGATCTGACCACGCTCAAGGTCCACGTCCACACCGACGACCCCAACTCCGCCACCGCGCTGTTCGCCGAGTTCGGCGCGGTCTCCCACCTCGACGTCGCCGACATGAGCGCGCAGGTCCAGGAGCGCGACGCGCGACTGACCGCGCCCGCCGACACCGTGGCCGTGTGTGGGGCTCTCGCCGTCGTCACCGGCGAGGGGATGCGGTCGCTGTTTGAAGGGCTCGGCGTGCACACGCTCGAGGGCGGCCCGACGCTGAACCCCTCGACGTATGACCTGCTCGCGGCGATTCACGCGATCCCCGCCGAGCAGGTGCTGGTGCTCCCGAACAGCCCGAACGTGGTGATGGCCGCCGAGCGCGCCGCCGAGCTGTCGGAGAAGACCGTCGTGGTGGTGATGTCGCGCTCGCCCCAGGCCGGGCTCGCCGCCGCCGTCAGCCTCGACCCCAACCGCGGCGCCGCCGCCAACGCCGAGGCGATGACCCACACGCTGCACCGGGTCCGCACCGGCGCCGTGGCCCCCGCCGCTCGCGACGACATGCAGGGGCGGTTCCGCGAGGGCGATGCGGTCGGGTTCATCGAGGAGCAGATCGTCGCCTGGGGCCGGCCCCGGGACGCACTGCGCGAGGTGCTCGAGCAGCTGGCCGAGAGCGCGGAGCTGATCACCTGTCTGCGCGGGGCCCAAGCGCCGCTCGACGACGGGACGGTTGAGGCGCTGGCCGTGGGCGAGGTTGAGTTCGAGCTGAGCGACGGCGGACAGGAGCGGTACTGGTGGCTCCTCAGCGCCGAATAGCTCCCGCCACCCGGCACGGCTGAAGCGCTGTGCTCGACCGGGACGCCGGTCATGATCAACAGCGTAAAGGATGGTCCTCACCGCGTTCGCAACATCTCGCCCCCTGCAGCAGGCGGAGCTGGACGCCGCCCCGGTGCGCTATCCCCGGCCCTCGGCGCTGCTCAGGCCGCTCAAGGTCGACGGCGCCAAGGCCCGTCAGGCGGCCCAGGCGCTGTCGCTGAACACGATCGGAGATCTGCTCGAGCATCTGCCGCGTGACCGCCGCGAATCGCGGTCGGTGGCCGAGCTCGTCGTCGGCGAGAGCGCCACCGTGGTCGTGCAGGTCCGCGCGATCAGCTCGCGGCCGGTGCGCCGCCGCGGCATGCGCCCGTTGGTCGAGGCCACGGTCGCCGACGCCAGCGGGCCGATGAAGGCCACGTTCTTCAACCAGCCGTGGCTGGTCAAGCGGTATCCGCCCGGGACGCGGCTGATGCTCCATGGCAAGCTGCAGGCGCGTAACCGCTTCTCGGTCCAGGCCCACGCCCGCACGGCCGAGGCGATCGTCGACGGCGGCGGGGTCGCCCACTACCCGGCCACCGACGGGCTGTCCTCGACTCAGATCTTCGCGATGGTCTCAGAGCACGCCGACGACATCGCGGTCGTGTTCGACCCGCTGTCGGTTGCCTTGCGCGGCGCCGAGCGGCTGGCCGGCCGGGCCGACGCGCTGAGCGCGGTGCACTTCCCGGTATCGGCGGCTGACTCCGACGAGGGCCGGCGCCGGCTCGCGTTCGACGAGCTGCTGCTCGCGCAGCTGGCGCTGCTGCGCCGCCGCGGGACCCGCGACCAGGCGGGAGCGCCGGCGCTCGACGGGCCGCGCGAGCTGTCTGAGCGGTGGCTGTCGGGAATGCTCCCGTTCGCGCTCACGGGCGACCAGGAGCGCGCGCTGGAGGCGATCGACGGCGACCTGGGACGCGCCCGGCCGATGCAGCGGCTGCTGATGGGTGAGGTCGGGTCTGGCAAGACCGTGGTCGCGCTGTACGCGTTGCTGCGCGCGGTCGAGCACGGTTACCAGGGGGCGCTGATGGCGCCCACCGAGACGCTGGCCGAGCAGCACTTCGCCACGATCCAGTCGCTGATGCCCGGCGAGGCGGTGCCGGCCGGTCTGCTGACGGGATCGACCCCCGCCGGCCGCCGGGCCGACCTGCTCGGCAAGCTCTCCAGCGGCGAGCTGTCACTGATCGTCGGCACCCACGCGCTGATCGAGGACAACGTGCGGTTCGCGCGCCTGGGCGTCGCGGTCGTCGACGAGCAGCACCGGTTCGGCGTGCGCCAGCGGGCGGCGCTCGACGCCAAGGGCGTCGATCCCGACCGACCGCACGTGCTGCATATGACCGCGACCCCGATCCCGCGCACGCTGGCGCTGCTCGGCTACGGCGACCTGGACTTCACGCTGTTGCGCGAGCGGCCGAAGGGGCGCCAGCCGGTGCAGACGTTCGTCTGCGCGACCGAGCGTGAGCGCGTCCGCGCGTACGAGCGCATCCGCGAGGAGCTGCGGGCCGGGCGCCAGGCGTTCGTGGTCTGCCCGCTGGTGGAGGAATCGGATGCGCTGCAGGCGCGCGCCGCCACCGCCGAGTTCGAGCGTCTGCGCGACGGCGAGCTGCGCGACTTCCGGGTGGTGTTGATGCACGGGCAGCTGCGGCCCGCCGTCAAGCACGGGGCGATGGCCGAGTTCGCCTCCGGTGCCGCCGACGTGCTCGTGGCCACCTCGGTGATCGAAGTCGGGATCGACGTCCCCAACGCGACCGTGATGCTGGTCGAAGACGCCGATCGATACGGGATCTCGCAGCTGCATCAGCTGCGCGGGCGGATCGGCCGCGGCGAGGATCCGTCGGTGTGCATCCTGTTCGGGCCTAAGGACTCGGCGCGGCTGAAGGCGCTGGCCTCGCATTCGGACGGGTTCGAGCTGGCCGAGATCGACCTCGGACTGCGCGGCGAGGGCGAGCTGGTCGGCACCCGGCAGCACGGACTGGCTCAGTTCCGCGTCGCCGAGCTGCCCCGCGACGCCGAGCTGCTCGAGCGCGCCCGCTCGTGGGCGCGCGAGATCGCCTCCGAGGATCCGGACCTGGACTGGGCCGAGAACGCGCTGCTGGCCGAGGCGCTGGTGCGCGCCTACGGCGCCGAGGCGCTGGCTCCGATCCGCGCGTGAGGGTGATCGCCGGCCGATTCGGGGGGCGGCCGCTGGTCGCGCCCCGCGGCCGCGCCACCCGTCCGACGTCGGACCGAGTGCGCGAGGCGCTGTTCTCGATCCTGGTCGCGGTCGACGGCGCGCGCGTGCTCGACCTGTTCGCGGGATCGGGCGCGCTGGCCATCGAGGCGCTCTCCCGAGGCGCCGCTTCGGCGACGCTGGTCGACTCCTCGGCGGCGGCCGTGGCGGCGATCCGGCGCAACCTGACCGCGCTCGGAGCCGACGCCGAGGTCCGGCGCCAGCGCGCCGCGGTGTTCTGCGAGCAGGCACGTTCGGACGGTCGTCAATACGATCTGGTGTTCCTCGATCCCCCATACCACCGAGCGAGCGGCCTCGGCCGGCAGCTCTCGACGGCGCTTCAGCCGCTGCTCGCGGCGGGAGCGCGCGTCGTATCCGAGAGCGACCGCAGAGCCCCACTCGAGCTGGAGCTGGCGCTGCTGCACGAACGCCGCTACGGCGACACCCTGATCCGAATCCATGGTCCCTGATAACCGCATCGCAATCTGCCCCGGAACGTTCGATCCGATCACCCACGGTCACCTCGACGTGATCAGCCGCGCGTCGGCGATGTTCGACTCGCTGATCGTTGCGGTCGTCAACCACCCCTGGCGTAAGGGCCAGACGCTGTTCTCCGCCGAGGAGCGCGTGCACTTCGTCAAGGAGGCCACCGCCGAGCTGCCGAACATCACCGTGGAGCCGTTCAGCACGCTGCTGGTCCAGTTCGCACGCGACCGCGGGGCAATGGCGATCGTCAAGGGCCTGCGGGCGATCTCGGACTTCGAGTACGAATTGGAGATGGACCAGCTGAACCGCAAGCAGGCGCCCGATGTCGAGTCGGTTTACCTGATGGCCTCGGCGAAGTACAGTTTCCTACGGTCGAGCGGTGTTAAGGAGCTCGCCACGTTCGGCGGTGACATCGACGAATTGGTGCCCCCGGACGTGGTGGTGGCTCTGAAGGAACGGCTCGGCCGCTGACGAAACAGAGGTTCTGCCATGGATGTTCTGGTACTCATCGACAAACTGGACGATCTCGTCCATAACGCCAAGCCGGTCCCGCTGACCGACCAGGTCCGCGTGGATAAGGAGGAGATCTACGACATCCTCGACCAGATGCGCGCCACGATTCCCGAGGAGATCAAGCAGGCGCGGTGGATCGTCAAGGAGCGCCAGGAGATGCTCGCCGAGGCCAAGCGCGAGGCCGAGCGGATCGTCAAGGAGGCGCGCGAGCGCCAGGACAGGATGATCTCTGACGAGGAGATCACCAAGCAGGCCGAGCGCGCCGCGGACGACATCATCGAGGACGCGCGTGGGCGCGAGCGGGAGATCCGGCTCGGCGCCGAGGACTACGCGGACGAGATCCTCAACACGCTCGAGGTCAACCTCTCGAAGTTCATCGCCGCGGTGCAGCGCGGGCGAGACCGGCTCGCTGGGAAAGACGAGCCCGCAGAAGTCTTAAGCGCGGAGCCCGCGCCGGGCATGAAGCCGGATGCGGTCTAATTCGTCGATGGCCGAGCTCGAGGTCCTCGACGGCGACATAACGACGCTGGAGGTCGACGCGATCGCCAACGCGGCGAACACTCGCCTGCTCCACGGCGGCGGCGTGGCGGGCGCGATCTCGCGCGCCGGCGGTCCCGACATCCAGCGCGAGAGCGACGAGCGCTCGCCGATCGGCCTCGGCGAGGCGATCGAGACGAGCGGCGGTCAGATGCCGTGCCGCTGGGTGATCCACGCGGCCACGATGGAGCTCGGCGGTCCGACCTCGGCGCAGATCATCCGCGCCGCGACCGCGAGCACGCTGAGGTGCGCCGAGGACCTCGGCGCCAGGTCCCTGGCGCTGGTGGCGTTCGGCACCGGCGTCGGCGGCTTCTCGATCGACCAGGCCGCGGAGATCGAGGTCGACGAGGTCCGCCGGCACCTCGACGGCGCCAGCGGCCTTGAGCGGATCGTGTTCGCCGTCCGCGGCGACCAGGCCCGCGAGGCGTTCGAGCGCGCGCTCAGCGAACGCTGAAGCCGCTCAGGCCCTCAGGCTCTTCTTCGCGGACATCGACATCCTGGACGTGGGCGTGGGGCGGTCCGGTGCGCACGAAGCTCAGCACACGCTCGACGGCGCCGGGGGTTCCCTCGAGCACCGCCTCGACCGCGCCGTCTGACCGGTTGCTGACCCAGCCGGCCACCCCGTGCTCGCGCGCCTGCTGCCGAGTGGAGTCGCGGAAGAACACGCCCTGAACCCGGCCGTTTACCACCACGCGGCGACGAATCCGCTGCTCAGCCATGCAAATGGATTCTGGCAAGCCGCTGTCGTTCTGTCCGGGGTGGGCGCCATGCTCGGCGGCCGGATGGAAGTTCTCTGGCTGATACTGGGCCTCGTGATCGGCGCCGCCGCCGCGGTGGCGGCTCTGTGGCCGCGGCTGATCCGCTCGCGCGCCGAGCTCGAGCACGAGCGGGCGCGGGCGCAGGAGCGCCTGGCCACGGTCAACGACGCCCAGGAGCGCCTGTCGGCCTCGTTCAAGGCGCTCAGCGCCGAGACGCTGCAGTCGAGCATGTCGCAGCTGTCCGAGCTCACCCGGGTGCAGCTGCGTGCCGCCCAGGCCGAGGCCAAGGGCGACCTCGACAAGCGCCGCGACGCCGTCGAGCAGCTCGTCAACCCGCTCAAGGAACAGCTCGGCCGCGTCGACGCCCAGCTGCTGCGCCTCGACCAGGAGCGGCGTGAGTCGCGCGGCCGGCTGGAGGCGCAGCTGCGGACGCTGGCCGACACCGGCGAGCGCTTGCGGACCGAGACCGGCGCGCTCGTCACCGCGCTGCGCAAGCCCAACGCCCGCGGGCAGTGGGGCCAGATGCAGCTGCGAAACGTGGTCGAGCTCGCCGGGATGATGCGCTACTGCGACTTCGCCGAGCAGTCGTCGCTGAGCAACGACGGCGCCGTACTGCGCCCCGACCTGATCGTCAACATGCCCGGCGGCAAGCACGTCGTGGTCGACGCCAAGGCGCCGTTGCAGGGCGTGCTCGACGCATACCAGGCGCGCGACGAGGAGGAGCGCCTGGGCCATCTGCGCGACCACGCCCGACTGCTGCGAAAGCACGTCAAGGCGCTGGCCGACAAGGCCTACTGGGCCGAGCTCGACTCCGCCCCGGACCTGGTCGTCATGTTCCTGCCGGGGGAGCACCTGTACGGCGCCGCGCTCGAGGCCGACCCGAAGCTGATCGAGGACGCGATGGCCCGGCGGGTGCTGATCACCACGCCGACGACGCTGCTGGCGATGCTCCACGCGATCGCGTATGGATGGCAGCAGGAGCGCGTGGCCGAGTCCGCCCAGGCCGTGTCCGAGCTGGGCCGCGAGCTGCACGGCCGGCTGGTCAAGCTGTCGAGCCTGATCTCGACGCTCGGCACCCGCCTGAACAGCACGGTCCGCGCCTACAACGAGGCCGTCGGGTCCTACGAGGCCCGGGTGATGCCGGCCGCGCGTCGGTTCGAGGACCACGGCGCGGTCGCGGCCGGCCGCGAGCTGCCAGAGCTAGAGCAGGTCACGACCAGCGCCCGCCGGGTGCACGTGCCCGAGCGCGACTCAGAGCGCGACCAGACGGTGCAGGAGCTGCCGGGACTCAGGTTGCGGGCCGCCGAGTAGCCCACCAGCGGCGGAGATCGTCGCGCTGGTGCGGCAGCGGGTCGGCCGACGGCTTACGCGACTGCACGCGGGCGAGCGCGTCGTCGATCTCGATTCCCTCGCGCAGCGCGACCACCCCGGCGGCGATCGCGGCCGAGCGCTGCCACCCGGCCCGGCAGTGCACGTAGGTCCGCTGGCCGTCGTCGAGCCAGCCGTTGATCTCCTGGACCGCCTGCTCGATCGCCTCGGTGTCGAGCCCGCCGTAGTCGACCAGCCGCAGACGGCTCTCCTCGATCTGGTTGGCCGCCAGCGCGCGCTGCACCGCGTCGCGCTCGCCGCGGCGGTATTCGCCGTCCTCGACCAGGTTGAGGACCCGGCGGACGCCGTTGAAGGCGAGCATCTCGACGTCGTCTGAGTCCAGCGGATACGCGCCGATCAGGAGCTCGTCGTACACGCGCGCGAAGCCGTAGCTGCGAAACCAGTTGGACACCGTGCTGGCAATGATCGCGGGTGGCGGGTGGCGGCGGTCACCGAGCGGGGCGCCGCGGCCCCGCCACGCCGCCGCCCCGACTAATCTCGAAGGCATGGCCATGCGCACCGATTCATTCGATTTGGGGGGACTTCGTCTCACGAGCGGCGAGGGCCGCGGGCTCGACCTCAACGTGGCGATCGATCCGTTTGAGTTCGGCGGTGAGCAGTACCCGCTGGAGCGCTCGTTGATCCCCGCCCGGCTGGACATCTCTCGCACCACCGGCGACGGCTATGTGCTCCGGCTCCGCTTCCAGGCGGAGCTCGTCGGCCCATGCATGCGTTGCCTGGAGCCGGCCGCGCCGACGTTCGAGGTCGACGCGCGCGAGGTCTCCCAGCCCGGCGAGGGGGACGACCTGTCCTCGCCGTACGTCCACGACGGGATCCTCGACCTGCGGGCGTGGGCGCGCGAGGCGCTCGCGCTGGTGCTCCCGACCGCGCTGCTGTGCCGTGAGGACTGCGCCGGGCTGTGCGCCGAGTGCGGCGCCAACCTCAACGAGGCGGGCCCCGGCCACGGTCACGAGCGCGCTCCGGACCCGCGCTGGGCGAAGCTGTCGGAGATCCGCTTCAACTAGCGTTTGGGACGTTATGCATGCGGGCGCCTGATTTCGCCCTCGGATGAACGCTGGGTCCGCCCCGGACAGACCCCGACTCTCCTGGTAGCCTCACTGCCCATGGCCGTTCCCAAGCAGAAGCAGTCTCACGCCCGCACCACCCAGCGGCGCTCGCAGCACAAGGTCGGCGCGCCGACCTATAACTCGTGCCCGCAGTGCCACAGCCCGCGGCTGCCCCACAGGGTCTGCCCGGTGTGCGGCAACTACAAGGGGCGCGAGGTCGTGGCCCCTGACTCCAGCGAATCGGTCAGCTGACGCAGAGGCGATGATCGCCGTCGCCGTGGATGCGGGCGGGGCCGATCTGGGACCTCGCGAGGTTGCCGCGGGAGCATCGCTGGCGGCCGCTCAGGGGATCAAGGTCCTCCTGTTCGGGCCCGCGGCCGAGATCGGTTCGACCTCGGACGGGGTCGAGCTGGTCGACGCGCCGATCTCGATCGCGAAGGCCGCCGACCCCGCGTTCGCGGTGCGCTCGACCCCTGACGCCTCAATCGTCCAGGCCGCCAGGGCCGTCGCCGAAGGCCGCGCGCAGGCGCTCGTATCCGGTGGCTCGACTGGCTCGGCGCTCGCCGCCGGGCTGTTCAACATGCGCCGCGACCGAGGCATCTACCGGCCCGCGCTGGCGTTGCCGGTCCCGATCCCCGGCGCCGCGCCGGTGCTGCTGCTCGACGTCGGCGCGAATGCCAGCTGCCGGCCCGAGCACCTGGTCCAGTTCGCGCACATGGGCGCGGCTTTCGCCCAGGCGGCGATGGGTCTCGACAACCCCCGCGTGGCGCTGCTGTCAAACGGCGAGGAGCCGACCAAGGGCACCCCGGACCTGCTCGAGGTCCATCAGCAGCTCGCCGGCGCCGGCGGCCACGGACTCAACTTCATCGGAAACATCGAAGGAACTCAGGTGACGGCGAGCGTCGCCGATGTGATCGTGATGGACGGCTTCACCGGCAACATCACGCTGAAGCTGATCGAGGGCGTCTCGGGCCGGACGATGCGTGCGATCCGCGACGTCGCGATGACCAGCGCCCGTTCGAAACTGGGCGGCTGGCTGCTGTCGCCCGCGGTGGCGAAGCTGCGCGAGGAGATCGACCCCGAACGGCCGGGCGGCGCGTACATGCTCGGGCTGCGCCAGCTCGGGGTGATCGCCCACGGCCGCTTCACCCGCCGCGGCTTCTCGCGGGCGATCGAGGTCGCCGCCCGCGGGGTCCAGGAAGACGTGATCGGCAAGACCCGCAAAGCCCTGATGGAGGCCGGCGCGCTGCGTCCGCCCCCGGGGCAGTCGGCGGGTGATCTGCAGGGTGACGCCTCGTCCGAGCCTCCGGCTACGGTGTCGAACCGATGAATCGCGAGCAGATCTTCTCGCTCATCCGCGCGCACCTGGCCGACGAGCTCGAGATCGATCCGGACCGGATCACCGAGTCGACCCGCTTCAAGGAGGATCTCGAAGCGGACTCGTTGGACCTGTACACGCTCGTCCAGGAGCTCGAGGACTCCTACGGCGTGAAGATCTCCGATGAGGAGGCAGCGACGATCCTGACAGTCGGTCAGGCCGTCGATTTCGTGCTCGCGAGCGACGGGGCCGGCGTGCGCCGGTCCGCCACCGCGAGCCAGGGCCCAGACGCTGAGTGAGCTCAGACACAAAGCTCCGGACGCTGCTGGCCGAGCTCCCAGACGACCTTGCGACCTCGGTGTTCACGCATTCGTCGTGGACGACGCGCCGCTCGCAGTCCTACGAGCGCCTGGCGTTCCTGGGCGACTCGGTGCTGGCGCTGGCCGTAACCGCACACCTGTATCCGCGCCTGGAGGCCGATCGTCACGGCCCCGGCCGGCTGACCAAGATCCGAGCCCAGGCGGTGTCCGGACGGTCGTGTCGCGTGGTCGCCGAGCGCCTCGACATCCCGGAGAAGCTGGTCGCGGCGGCGCCACCCGGGGTGACCGTCAACGTGCCGGCGCTGGTCGGCACCGAGCGGGTGCTGGCCTCGGTGATCGAGGCGGTGATCGGCGCCTGTTACCTCGCCTACGGCTACGACCGGACGGCGGAGGCCGTAGTCGAGGCGTTCCGGCCGGAGATCGACTACGCGCTCGAGCACCAGGTCGACTACAAGTCCGCGCTGCAGGAGTTGCTCGCCCGCCGCGGGGCGCTGGTCAGCTACGACGTGATCGACGAGCAGGGCCCGCCGCACGACCGGCTGTTCTCGGTCAGCGCCAAGATCTCGGGCGTCGAGGCCGGGCGCGGATCCGGACGCAGCAAGAAGGACGCCGAGCAGGAGGCCGCGCAGGCGGCGCTGGAGGGACTGGAGTGATCGGGGTGGCGTGTACCTGAAGTCGATCACGCTGAAGGGCTTCAAGTCGTTCCCCGACCGCACCCGGCTCGAGTTCGGACCGGGCGTCAGCGTGGTCGTCGGGCCCAACGGCTCGGGCAAGTCGAACATCACCGACGCCGTGCTGTGGGCGCTGGGGGAGCAGTCGCCGGTTGCGGTCCGCGGCCAGTCGATGCAGGACGTGATCTTCGGCGGCGCACCCGGGCGCCAGGCCGGCCGCGCGGCCGAGGTCGAGCTCGTGCTCGACGACAGCGACGGGGTCCTGAACCTGGGCGCGCCCGAGGTCTCGATCCAGCGGCGCCTGGATCGCACCGGCGAGGGCGAGTATCGCCTGTCTGGCGCCCGCTGCCGGCTGGTCGACGTGATCGAGATGCTGTCGGACACCGGCCTGGGCAAGGAGATGCACTCGGTCATCTCCCAGGGCCGGGTCGAGTCGATCGTCACCTCCAAGCCGCGCGATCGCCGGCTGCTGATCGAGGAGGCCGCGGGCCTGGGCAAGCACCGCAAGCGCCGCCGCCGCGCGCAGCTGAAGCTGATCCGCACCCAGGACAACCTCGACCGCGCGCTCGATGTCGAGCGCGAGGCTCGTTCCCGGCTGCGCCCGCTCAAGCGCCAGGCCGAGGCCGCGGACCTCCACGCCCGCTTGGAGCGTCAGACGCTCGAGGCCCGCTGGGAGCTGGCCCGCGACGACCTGCGCACGCAGCACCTGGCGCTGACCGAGGCCAGGACCGCGGCCGAGCAGGCCCGCGCGCGCGGCGAGCAGCTCCAGCGCGAGCTCGAACAGGTCGGCAAGCGGCGCGAGGCCGCCGAGGAGGCGCTGGCCCGGCGCAGCGCCGAGCGGGAGGAGCTGTCGCGCCGCAGCTATGCGGCCCAGTCCTCCGGCGACCGGATCGGCTACCGGATCGAATCGGTCCGCCGCACCGCGGACGCGATCGACGAGCGGATACACCGAAACCGCGGCCAGCTCGACACGCTCGACGCCCGCGCCGCCGCCGACGTCCCCGACGACGGCGCGGCGGCCCGGATCGCCAAGCTGGAGGAGGAGCTGGCGGCACTCGAGCGCGACCGCGAGGCCGAGCTGGCCCGCCAGCTGGCCGAGCTCGAGCAGCAGCTGGTCGCCGCCGGCGAGGTCGTCGAGGCGCGCGCGGCCGAGATCGAGACCGCGCTGGCCGTCCGCCGTCAGGCCGAGGAACTCGTCGAGCAGGCCCGCTCCCGTGTCCGCGAAGCCGAGCGCGCGGTCGAGGCCGCCCGGCGCGAGGCCGCCCGAGTCGGCGGCGAGCTGGCCGCCGTCAACCAGTTCCTGCGGGGCCACACCAACGCCCCGGGCGGCGCCTCGGCGCTCGCCGACGAGCTCGAGGTCGACCCGGGTTTCGAGCTCGCGCTCGCGGCTGCGCTCGACGGCCGCCTGCGCGCGGCGCTGGTCGCCGACCGCGGCGCCGGATCGGAGCTGCTCGACCGCGCCGGGGCGGAGGGTGGCCGGGCGCTGGTCGCCCCCGGGGGCGACGTGCCGACTCCGCCCGCCACCTCCAGCCCCCCGACGCCGGACGCCCAGCGGCTTTCCGACCGCGTCCGGGGGAAGGCGCCCGCGGTCGCGCTCGCCCGCGCGCTGCTGCGCGACACCTGGGTGGTGGGGTCGCTGGACGACGTGCCGGAGTCCTTCGGCGGCGTCGCCGTGACTGCCGTCGGCCGCGTGTGGTCGGCCCCCAGCCGGGAGGTCCGCCAGGCGCCGGCGCTGGGCGAGGAGCGGGTTCTGGCCGAGCGCAATCGCCGCGAGCAGCTGATCGCCGCCAGCGAGGCCGCCGCCCAGGCCGAGGTCACCGCTGCCGCGGGCCTCGAGCGGGCCGCGGCCGACTCAGCGGGCGTCGAGTCCGGCTCCGAACGGGCGGTCCAGGCTCACCGGCTTGCGGTCCGCAACCGCGACGAGGCCGCCGAGGAGCGCCGGCGGATCGCGGCGATGATCGAGCATCGCCGGGCCGCGCCCGACGAGGGTCCCGGCGCGGGCCGCCGCCTGCAGCTGACCGCGGAGCTGTCCAACGAGCGGGCCGGCTTCCAGCGCGCCCAGCGGGAGCGCGACGAGCGCGAGGCTCACCGGCGCCGGTTGGTCGAGGCGATCGCCGCGGGCGAGGAGCTGCGCCCCGCCGTGATCCGGGTGATCGAGGCGCTCGAGGCCGCCGCCGTGGCGATCGCGCAGCAGCGGGCCGGCTTCGAGGAGGCCCTGGCCGCCGATCGCGAGGCCGGGGAGCACGTCGCCGCCGAGCTCAAGTCGTGTGCCCAGCAGGAGGCCACGCTGCACGCCAAGCTTCACAGCGAGAACGAGCTCCGAACCGAGACCGAGGTGCGGCTGCAGCGCGTGGGCGACCGCGCGGCCGAGCTCGCCCGCGAGCTCGGAGAGCTGGCCGCGCGGCTGGAGCTCGAGGCGCAGCCGGCCACCGAGGCGCTGCCCGACGAGGAGCGCGAGGCACTGAGGACGCGGCTCGAGCGGCTGGCCCGTCGGCGCGAGCAGCTCGGCCCGGTGAACCCGCTGGCCCAGCAGGAGTACGCCGAGGCGGTCGAGCACGTCGAGGAGCTCGAGCGCCAGCGCGCCGACCTCGAGGACGCGATGCGCGAGCTCGAGAAGCTGATCTCCGACACCGACAAGCAGATCCGCGAGACGTTCGAGCAGACGTTCGAGGCCGCGGCGCAGAACTTCGAGCAGGTGGCGGCTCGGCTGTTTCCCGGCGGACGCGGCCGGCTGCGGCTGGTGGCCGAGCGCGAGGGCCCGGCCCGGGTGCTCGGCGGCGCGGCGCCGCCGCCCGACGACGACGAGCAGCGCCCCGACGAGGCGGAGGCCGAGGACGCGGGCCAGGAGGAGGACCTGCTCGGCGTCGAGATCGAGATCACCCCGGTGGGCAAGGAGATGAAGCGGCTGTCGCTGCTGTCGGGCGGAGAGAAATCGATGACCGCGCTCGCGTTCCTGTTCGCCGTGTTCCTCGCCCGCCCGTGCCCGTTCTACATCCTCGACGAGGTCGAGGCAGCGCTCGACGACCTCAACATCGACCGCTTCCTGGAGTTGCTGCGGGCCTACTCCGGGCACGCGCAGTTCATCGTGGTCACGCACCAGAAGCGCACGATGGAGGCCGCCGACTCGCTGTACGGGGTGTCGATGAGCAACGACGGCGTGTCCAAGGTGATCTCGCGTCGGCTGACCCAGGAGGAAGCGGCCGCTTAGCGGCTTAGGGGTGCCTCCAGACTTAGGGGTGGCTTTGGCGGCCGACGTGGCCGCCAAAGGCGGGCCCCCAGACGGTTTCCTAGCCGCTATCGTCGCCGCGCGATGGCACGCGACTGGCGGGATCTGTTCATCGTCGACGGCGCCGCGCCCGCGGAAGGGGCGCCGGCGGCGGAGACCGAGCAGCGGCGCGGCGGCATGTTCCGCCGGCTGCGCGAGAACCTGCGCAAGACCCGGCAGGCGCTCACCACCGAGATCCAGGCGACCCTGTTCGAGGATCTCAGCGACGAGACGTGGGAGCGCCTCGAGGAGGCGCTGATCTATGCCGACGTCGGCGCCGGCACCACCGCCCAGGTCGTCTCAAAGCTCGAGCAGGAGGCCACGTCCGGCGAGATCACCGGCGGCGAGGCGCTCACCCGGCGGCTGACCGAGCTGCTGGCCGACATCGCCCGCACGGGCGACGACCACATCGACCTGCACCCCAAGCCGACCGTGATCCTGGTGGCCGGCGTCAACGGCACCGGCAAGACCACTACCGTCGGCAAGCTGGCCTGGCACCTGCGTCAGGAGCTCGGCCTGTCGGTGGTGCTCGGCGCCGGCGACACGTTCCGCGCCGCGGGGGTCGAGCAGCTCGAGCTGTGGGCGCAGCGCGCCGGCGTCGCCTTCGTCAAGGGGCCCCCCGACGCCGACCCGGGCGCGGTCGCCTACGACGCGGTCGCCGCCGGCCTGCGCGACGGCGCCGACGTGGTGATCGTCGACACGGCCGGCCGGCTGCACACCCAGGACGACCTGATGGCTGAGCTGGCCAAGGTGCGCCGGGTGATCTCCAAGCAGATCCCCGCAGCGCCGCACGAGACGTTGCTCACCGTCGACGCCACCACCGGGCAGAACGGCCTGCGCCAGGCGCGGATGTTCTCCGAGTCAGTCGATGTGTCCGGACTGGTGCTGACCAAGCTCGACGGCACCGCCAAGGGCGGGATCGCGCTGGCGATCGCCCACGAGCTGGGGATCCCGGTGAAGCTGATCGGGGTCGGCGAGCAGCTCGAGGACCTGCGGCCGTTTGACCCGGCCGAGTTCGCGCGCGCGCTGGTCACCTGAGCGGCGTCCGGCTGGCGGCCGACTGCGTTCGGGCGGGCCTCCCGGAGGTCTAAACTCGCTGGAAATGTCAGGACCTGTCTTGTGGTTGATCGCTGCCGCCGTGTTCGGTATCGGCGAGATGCTCACCACGAGCTTCTTCCTGGCGCCGTTCGCCGTCGGGGCCGCCGTGGCGGCTGCCGTCGACGCACTCGGAGCGGGTAGTCCGATCACCTGGATCGTGTTCGTGTTGGTCTCGGTGCTGACGCTCTCGATCGCACGCCCGATCGCCCGCTCCCACCGGCGCATGCCTCCGCAGATCCGGACCGGCACCGACGCGCTGATCGGCAAGCACGCGGTCGTCCTCGAGCGGATCGAGAACACCGAGGGCGTCGGCTGCGTCAAGATCGACGGCGAGGTGTGGACGGCCCGCTCGCTACACGACGACGAGGGGATCGAGCGAGGGACCAGGGTTGAGGTTGTCGACATCAAGGGCGCCACCGCGCTCGTGAGCGAATAGGAGAAGCCCATGGTCGGAGTGATCCCGTCCGAGTTCTCGGAGGCGTTCAGCGGCGTCGCCGCGGCGTTTGCCGACCGGGCAGCCGCCAACGCGGACGGTCCCGGCTAACGTAAGCCGTAGATGTTCGATTCGCTAGCCGAAAAGCTCCAGGCGACGCTGACCGAGGTCCGCGGCCGCGGGACCCTCACCGAGGACGACATCAACGCGGCGATGCGCGAGATCCGGCTCGCGCTGCTCGAGGCCGACGTCAACTTCAAGGTCGTGCGCAGCTTCACCAACTCGGTCAAGGAGAAGGCGCTCGGAGCCGACGTGGTCGGCCAGCTGAACCCCGGCCAGCAGGTGGTCAAGATCGTCTCCGACGAGCTCACCGAGCTGATGGGCGGCGCCGCCCGCGACCTGTCGTTCTCGCCGCGACCTCCGACCGTGGTGCTGATGGCGGGCTTGCAGGGCTCCGGCAAGACGACGGCCACCGCCAAGCTGGCCCGCTATCTGCGCACCGAGCACTCAAGCTCGGTGGCAGTCGCCGCCTGCGACGTCTACCGCCCGGCGGCGGTCGACCAGCTCATCAAGGTCGGGGCCCAGGCCGGCGCCGACGTCTACGAGCAGGGCACTGACCGCGACCCGGTCAAGATCGCCGCCTGGGCGCGCGACCGCGCGATCTCCGAGGGCAAGGACGTGCTGATCATCGACACGAGCGGCCGGCTGCACGTCGACCAGGAGCTGATGGCCGAGCTGGCCAACATCCGCAAGGCCACGCAGCCGACCGACATCCTGCTGGTCGTCGACGCGATGACCGGTCAGGACGCGGTCAACGTCGCCGAACAGTTCGCCGAGGTCGTCCAGTTCGACGGGGTCGTGATGACCAAGCTCGACGGCGATGCGCGCGGCGGAGCCGCATTGTCGGTCAAGGCGATCACCGGCAAGCCGATCCTGTTCGCCTCCACCGGCGAGAAGCTCGACCAGTTCGAACGCTTCCACCCCGACCGGATGGCACAGCGGATCCTCGGAATGGGCGACGTGATGACCCTGATCGAGAAGGCGCAGGGTGCCTATGACGAGGAGGAGGCGGCCGAGCTCGAGCGCAAGCTCCGCAAGCAGGAGTTCGACCTCGACGACTTCCTCGACCAGATGAGGCAGGTCCGGCGCCTGGGCCCGCTGCAGTCGCTGCTGGGGATGATCCCCGGGATGGGCAAGGAGCTCCGCGGCGCCAAGATCGACGAGCGCGAGTTCGACCGCATCCAGGCGATCATCCTCTCGATGACCCCGCAGGAGCGGCGGCACCCGGAGCTGATCAAGGGGTCGCGGCGACTGAGGATCGCCCGCGGCTCGGGGACCAACGTCCAGGCCGTCAAGCAGCTGATCAAGCAGTTCGATCAGATGCGCAAGGTGATGCGCCAGGTGGCGCAGGGACGGATGCCGGACCTCGGCGCGCTGATGCGCCAGGGACGCTAGCGGGCGCCACCGGCCCGGATGAGTCCCACCGGCTCGGACAAGAACGGCGCGACCCGCTAACCTCGCTGCGTCGAAGATGTCAGTGAGACTGAGACTAACCCGTGTTGGCAGCCGCAAGAACCCGATCTGGCGGGTCGTGGTGGCTGACCAGCGCGCCAAGCGCGACGGTCGTGTGATCGAGACCGTGGGGCACTACAACGCGCAGACCGAGCCGTCCACGATCGTCCTCGACGAGGAGCGGATTCGCGACTGGCTCGCCCGGGGCGCACAGCCGACCGACACGGTCCGCAAACTGCTGCGCATCCAGGGCATCCACTAGCTCGTCCGGCAATGAAGGAGCTGCTCGAGTACCTCGCGCGCGGCCTGGTCGAAGAACCCGACGAGGTTCGCGTCCGCGAGGTGAGCGACAACGACGGCGCCACCGTGCTCGAGCTGTCCGTGGCCGACGACGACTACGGCAACGTGATCGGACGGGGCGGCCGCACCGCGGCGGCTCTGCGGACGATCATCAAGACGGCCGCGGCGAAGAACAAGCGCCGCGTTTTCGTGGACATCGTCGACTCCTGATGTCAGCCGATCCGCCCGGGTGGCTGCACGCCGGACGGGTGGGCCGACCACACGGGCTTGACGGCAGCTTCCACGTCGTAGAGGTCAACGCCGGCCTGCTGGGCTCGGTCGACAGCCTCACCGTCGCCGGCCGCGAGCTCGAGATCGTCCGCCGGGCCGGCACCGTGAGCCGGCCGATCCTCCGCCTGGAGGGCAGCGAGGACCGCGGGGCCGCCGAGACGCTCCGTGGCAGCGAGCTGCTCGTGCCGCGCGACGCCGCCCCCGACCTCGAGGAGGACGAGTGGTGGGCCGAGGACCTGATCGGCTGCGCGGTGCACGACGGCGGGCGGGCCGTGGGCACCGTGCGCCGGATGCTCGAGCTGCCCTCCTGCGAGGTGCTCGAGGTGGCGCGCGAGGGCGGGGGAGGGGACCTGCTGGTGCCGCTGATCACCGATGCGGTGCGCGCCGTCGACACCGACGCCCGCACGATCGAGATCGACCTGGAGTTCCTCGGCGAGGATTGATGCTGGTGGACGAGTACTGATGGAGATCGACGTGTTCACGTTGTTCCCGGAGGCGTTCGCCTGGTTCCAGCGCCAGCGCCATGTGGTCAACGCAACCACTTGCGGCAACCGGCTGGGCTACGTCAACTACCGCGACCACACGCCGCTCAGCGCCGGGCAGGTCGACGACACGCCGTTCGGGGGCGGCGCCGGGATGGTTCTGCGCGTCGACGTGATCGAGGCGGCGCTGCGGGCGCGCTACGGCGTCGATCCGGTGACGTTGCCCCGGCAGCGGCGGGTCCTCGCGCTGACACCCTCAGGCCGCCTGCTCGACGATGGACTGGTCGACGAGCTCGCCGCCGAGCCGGCGCTGACGCTGCTGTCGGGCCGCTACGAGGGCTTCGATCAGCGCGCACTCGACCACTTCGTCTCCGACGAGGTGTCGATCGGCCGCTATGTGCTCGCCGGCGGTGAGCTGGCCGCGATGGTCGTCTGCGACGCGGTACTGCGCAAGCTCCCCGGCGCGCTCGGCCACGAGGAGTCCGCGCTCGAGGAATCTTTCAGCGCGGCGCTGTGCGGAGCGCCCGAGTACCCGCACTACACGCGGCCCGCCCAATTCCGCGACTGGTCGGTGCCCGAGGTACTGCTGTCGGGGCACCACGCGCGCATCCGGGAGTGGCGGCTGGCCCAGAGCGCGGCCCGCGCAGAGAGCACCGCACGCACGGACCGAGGCTCCGCAGGCGGTCCGCTACCATAGGCCGCCCGCGGGCCGGGGCATGCGTTTGAAGTGCGCTGCTCCCCACGCCGCTATCGTCGGTGCCGCGGATTCGTTGCCATGCCCACCGTCATCGAAACCCTGGAGCGCGCACAGCTCCGCCGAATACCGGCGTTCGACGCCGGCGACCGTGTTCGCGTCCACTTTCAGGTGATCGAAGGGACCCGGCGGCGGACCCAGGTGTTCGAGGGGATCGTGATCAAGCGTCAGGGCCACGGTGCCCGCGAGACGTTCACGGTCCGCAAGCAGTCGTTCGGCGTCGGCGTCGAGCGGACGTTCCCGCTGCACTCGCCGAAGATCGAGCGGATCGAGGTGGCCGCGCGCGGGGACGTGCGGCGGGCCAAGCTCTACTACCTGCGCGGCCGGGTGGGCAAGCGCGCCCGCGTCCGCGAGCGTCGCAACACCGGTCCCGAGGAGGCCGTCCAGCGCGAGCTCCTGTACGGGCCCGAGGACGACGGCGACGAGGCCCCCGGGGAGGCGGTCGAGCCCGCCGACGCAGGCGGTCGCGCCCGTGGCAGGAGCCGAGGTCGAGACCGACGCCGCCGTGGCGGCCGAGGAACAAACCGCGGCCGCTGAGGAGTCCGGCGCCGAGGAGTCGGAGGTGTCCGCATCCTCGACGGCGCCGCAGGACGCCGGTCCGGCGGCCGACGAGGAGGCTGCCGGCGAAGACAACGGGTGACCGCCACGAAGAAATCGCTTTCGAGCTCGTTGATCGAGCTTGTGGTGATTGTGGCGGCAGCGCTCGGCCTGGCCCTCCTGATCCAGGCGTTCGTCGTCAAGCCGTACCGGATTCCCAGCGGGTCGATGGAGCCCACGCTCGGCATCAACCAGCGCGTATTGGTCAACCGGATCGGGTCGCACTTCACCAACCCGACCGTCGGCCAGATCATCGTCTTCCACCCGCCCTCCAACTACGACGACGGCTGCGCCAACCCCAGCCAGGGCGCTGACCGCGCCGGCCAGCCGGGCGCGCAGGCCTGCGATGTCCAGCAGACCAAGCCATCCAAGGAGACGTTCATCAAGCGGCTGGTCGGGCTGCCCGGCGATCGCATTCAGATCGAGAACGGCCACGTGATCCGCAACGGCAAGCCCGAGCGCGACGGCTACATCGTCCCCTGCGACGGGAGCAGCACCTGCAACTTTCCCGGCACGATCACGATTCCCCGCGGCGAGTACTACATGATGGGGGACAATCGGCCAGACTCAGAAGACAGCCGGTACTGGGGGCCGGTGCCCAAGCGCTGGATCATCGGCAGGGCGTTCATGACCTATTGGCCGCCGAGCCGGATGGGCTTCCTGTAGCCCGCGAGCAGACATGTCACCACGCAACTCCACCACCAAGGCCCCGAAGTCGACCGTCAAGTCGTTGATCGAACTGGTCGTGACCGTCGCCGTCGCGGTTGGCCTGGCGCTGCTGATCCAGGCGTTCATCGTCAAGCCGTACCGGATCCCCAGCCCGTCGATGGTGCCGACGCTCGACGTCGGGCAGCGCGTACTGACCAACCGCCTGGTCAACCATCCCAGCGTCGGCGACGTCGTCGTGTTCCACCCGCCCAAGGGCGCCGACCCGGCCACGCCGATCTGCGGCAACCCCAACCAGGGCGCCGGCCACTCGCAGGCGTGCGGCAAGCCAACCCCGGCCGAGTCCAGCCAGACGTTCATCAAGCGCGTGGTGGGCGGCCCGGGAGACCGGATTTCGATCCGCAACGGCCACGTGTTCCGCAACGGCGTGCCCGAGAAGGACTCCTACATCGAGCCCTGCGGGAGCGACAGTTCATGCAATTTCCCAACTCCGATCACGGTTCCGCCCGGCTACTACTTCATGATGGGCGACAACCGTGGAGAGTCCGACGACAGCCGCTTCTGGGGCCCGATCCCGGACAACTGGGTCATCGGCGTCGCCTTCTTCACGTACTGGCCCCCGAAACGGATCGGCCTCCTCTAAGGCCCACAGAGCCCCCTCGCGCGTGGCTCGCCGCCTGTTCAAGTTCGATCGTTCGTTGGGACCCCGGTTCGTGGCCGGCGCGGACGAGGCCGGCCGAGGGTGCCTGGCGGGCCCGCTGGTCGCGGCTGCGGTCCTGTTCGACCTCGAGCGGGTCGGGCCCGGCGAGGTCCGGGCGCTGCGCGATCTCAACGACTCCAAGCAGCAGAACCACGAGGCCCGCGCCAAGCTGGTCCCGGTGATCTACCGAATCGCCGCGAGGGTGGCGATCGTGACCCGTTGCGCGCCGGGGATCGACGCGCGCGGTCTGCACGTGACCAACCTCGCGGCGCTGCGCGACGCGCTCGCCAAGGTCGCCTGCGACCAATGCGTCTGTCTCAGCGACGGCTTCCCGGTGGCGGCGCTCGGCTACGAGCAGCGCGCGGTGATCGGCGGCGACGCCAAGAGCGCCGCGATCGCGGCGGCCTCGGTGATCGCGAAGGAGACCCGTGACCGCTACATGAAGCGCGCCGACGCCGCTCACCCGGGCTGGGAGTTCGCCCAGCATGTGGGCTACGCGACCCCGGAGCACCGCGACGCGATCGAGCGCCTCGGGGTCTCGCCGCTGCACCGGCTGTCGTTCCAATCGGCGGCCTACCAGCAGCTGGCGCTGGCCAGCGTCGGCGAGTAGCGCCTTCAGCGACCCCGATCGCCGACCCGCTCAGAACGCGCCCTCCAGGTGCTCGATCTCGATCAGCCGGCCGTCGCGCGAGAACGTGACCCCGATCGCGTCGAAGCGGACCACGTCGGCGTAGGGCCGGTCGGCGCGGTCGATCAGCCAGCTGCCCGCCATCTTGCGGACCTGCGCGCGCTTGGGCACGTTCAGCGCGTCGAACGGGCTGCCGCGGCCGGGTGACACCCGCCGGCTCTTGACCTCGCAGAACGCCAACGTGCGGCCGTCGAATGCGACGATGTCGAGCTCGCCCCAGCGGGTGCGGTAGTTGCGCTCGACGATCTCAAAGCCGCGCCGGACCAGGTGCTCGGCGGCGAGCTTCTCGCCGAGCTGTCCGAGGCGGCGCCGGGGGTCGTTGGTCACCCCGGCGACGCTACGCGCGATCGCGTGACACGTGGGTCACGCCGCGCTACAAATCTGCGCAGGCGCAGGGCCCCGGGTTGCGCAGAATCGGAACACCGCGTCACCCACGTGTCACCCGATGATCCGTAGCGTCGAGGCATGCTCGCACGCATCGCCACGTTCGCAATCGACGGGGTCGATCCGCGCCAGGTGTGGGTCGAGGTGCACATTCGCTCCGGGCTTCCCGCGTTCGCGATCGTCGGCCTCGCCGACACCGCGGTGCGGGAGTCCCGCGACCGGATCCATTCGGCGATCCTCAACTCGAGCTTCGAGTTCCCCACCAGCCGGATCACCGCCAACCTCGCGCCCGCATTCCTGCGTAAGGTCGGGCCCGGCTTCGACGCTGCGCTCGCGCTCGGGGTACTCGCCGCCAGCGGGCAGATCCCGTCCGACGCGCTGGCCTCCTACGCCGTGTTCGGCGAGCTGTCGCTCAGCGGCGAGCTGCGCGACTCGCCGGGGGCGCTGGTCGTGGCCGAGGGCGCGGCGCGCGCCGGGCTCACGCGGCTGATCGTCCCGCGCGAGCGCGCGCGGGAGGCGGCGCTGGTCGACGGCCTCCAGGTGGCGGGCGTGCCGAGCCTGCGCGCCGCGGCCGACGTGGTCGTGGGCGCCCGGCCGCCGTCCCTGCCGGACGCGCCGGCCTCCCCGGGTCCGGGGCCGGCCGAGCCCGACCTCGCCGACGTCCGTGGACACGCCATGCCGCTGCTGGCGCTGCAGATCGCCGCCGCCGGCGGCCACAACCTGCTGCTCGAGGGACCGCCCGGCACCGGCAAGACGATGCTGGCTCGCCGGCTGCCGTCGATCCTGCCGCGGATGACGCGCGCCGAGGCGATCGAGGTCACCCGGATCCACAGCGTCGCCGGTCTGCACACCGACGGGCTGATCTCGCGGCGGCCGTTCCGCGCCCCGCACCACACGATCTCGCCCGCCGGACTGGTCGGAGGCGGCTCGCCGCCGCGCCCGGGGGAGGCGACGCTCGCTCACCGGGGCGTCCTGTTCATGGACGAGCTGTCGGAGTTCCAGCGGTCGACGATCGACGCGCTGCGTCAACCGCTCGAGGACGGAAGCGTGACGATCGTCCGCGCCCAGCGCGCGCTCGCGTTCCCGACCGCGTTCATGCTGGTGGCGGCCACGAACCCCTGCCCCTGCGGGTTTGCCGGAGTGGGGGACCGGTGCAGCTGCGGTGAGACCGAGATCCGCCGGCACCGGCGCAAGCTCAGCGGGCCGCTGCTCGACCGCATGGACCTGCTCGTCAACGTGGACCGGCCGACCGAGCAGGAGTTGCGGTCAGAGCCGGTCACGTCGTCGGCTCGGGCCCGCGAGCTGCTCGCTGACGCCCGCGAGCGCCAGCGCGCCCGCCTGCACGGGACCGGCACATCCTCTAACGGCGAGATGGACGCGCGGCTGGTCCGCCTCCACGTGCAGCTCGACGAGGCGGCCGAGCGGGCGCTCGCCCGCGCCTACTCTGTCGGCGCGCTCAGCGCCCGCGGCCGGCACCGAGTGCTGCGAGTGGCGCGGACGGTCGCCGACCTCGAGCACCACCAGCGGGTCACCCACGACGACGTGTTGACCGCGCTGGGCCTGCGCCAGCACGGGGACCTGGCGTGAGCGGCGCGTGCGACGACTGCGTGCGCCGGGCATGGCTGCTCGGGCGGATGGCCGGCCACCTCGAGAACGCCAGGGCGCGGATCGACGCGGTCCTGGAGCTGGCCGACGGCGAGCTGATCGAGGCGATCGGCGGTCGCCGGCGCGAGCTGCTGCGCGACGAGCTGTCGCGGGTCGACGTCGACGCGGCCCGCGAGCGCTCGCACGCCGAGGGCGTCGAGCTGGTCTGCCGCTGCGACCCGGCGTACCCGCGCCGGCTGCACGAGCTCGCCGCTGCGCCCGCGGTGCTGCACGTGTCGGGCGGCGCCGAGCGGCTGGCGGCGCTCGCGTCCGAGGACCCGGTGGCGGTCGTCGGCGCGCGGGCGGCCTCCCCCTACGGAGCCGCGGTGGCGAGATCGCTGGCGCACGGCCTCACGCGCGCGGGAGTCGTCGTGCTCAGCGGCATGGCCAACGGGATCGACTCCGCCGCCCACGCCGGGGCGCTCGACGCCGGCGGCGCCACCGTTGCGGTGCTGCCCGGGCCGCCCAACCGACCGTACCCGCCGGGGCGCCGAGCGCTGCACCGGCGGCTGACCGCGGCCGGCGCGGCGGTGTCCGAGCTGCCGCCGGGCGCCACCGTGCGGCGGTGGATGTTCCCGGCCCGTAACCGGATCATCGCCGCGCTGTCGGCGATGACGGTCGTGGTCGAGGCCGGCGAGCGCTCCGGGCGCGCTCCTGACCGCCGGCTTCGCGGCCGCGCTGGGGCGTCCGGTCGGAGCGGTGCCGGGACAGGTCACCGCGCGGCAGGCCGCCGGGCCCAACGAGCTGCTCGCCGGCGGAGCGACCGTCGTCAGGGGCGCGCAGGACGTGCTCGACGCCCTGTTCGGAGCCGGAACCCGGATGGCGCTGGCCCCAGAGCGCCCGGAGCTCGACGCCGGGCTGGCCCGGCTGCTGGACGCGATCGCGGCCGGCCACGACACCGCGGCCGCGCTGGTGCGGGCGGGGCTGTCGCCCGACCGCGGGCTGGCCGCGCTCGCCTCACTGGAGCTGGCGGGATACGTGCGGCGCGAACCGGGAGGTCGCTATGCGGTGATCCCTGACTAACCTCGGCTGCCATGAGCTCTGACCAGCGGCGGATCCCCCGCGTCCTGTCGATCGCCGGCTCGGACTCGGGCGGCGGCGCTGGGATCCAGGCCGACCTCAAGGCGTTCGCCGCCTGCGGCGTGCACGGGATGACCGCGATCACGGCGATCACCGCGCAGAACACCGTTGCGGTCACCGGGGTGCAGGCAATCGACCCGGAGATGATCGTCGCGCAGGTGAGCGCGGTCCAGCAGCGACATCGGTGTCGACGCCGTCAAGATCGGGATGCTCGGCGATCTGGCGACGATCCGGGCGGTCGAGCGCGCCCTGGACGAGCTGGATCCGGGCACGCCGATCGTGATCGACCCCGTGATGGTCGCCGAGTCGGGCGCGGTGCTGCTCGACCCCGACGCGCGCGCCGGGTTGATCGAGCGGCTGCTGTCGCGGTGCACCGTGGTGACGCCGAACCTGCCCGAGGCGCGGGCGCTCGCGGGTGCCGGCGACGCGCTCGACGGCCCCGAGCTGGCGCCGCTGATCCGTGCGCTCGGCCCGGCCTGCGTGGTCGTCACCGGGGGGCACCGCGAGCTCGCCACCGACGTGTTCTTCGACGGCGAGCGGATCGTCGAGCTGGCGGGCGAGCGCTACGCCGGCGGCGCCGCGCACGGTTCGGGCTGCACGCACTCCTCGGTGCTGGCAGCGCGCCTGGCATGGGGCGACGATCCGCTGGAGGCAGCGCGGATCGCCAAGCAGCGCGCGGCTGCGGCCGTTCGCGACGGGCTGCGCGAGCTCGGCGCCGGCAACGGGCCGGTGGACGTGCTCGGGATCCGGGGGGCGTCGGCAACGCCCGTGCGCGAGGCCGCGCGGCCCCGCGCCTGACCCGGCTCGTCGCTTTGACATAATCCCTACGTGCGCTTCTTGAGGATGAAGCCTGGGCATGGTGAGGTGCTGATCGCCGAAGGCGACGTCGAGCTCGCGGATGACGAGCTACGCCTGATCGAGGAGTTCCGCCGGCAACTCGACTCCGGGTTGTGGGCTGCCGTGCCACGGACGGGCCCAGAGGGCCGCAGGGAATCGATCATGGCGCGCTCATTTCAAGACATTCCACGGGACGCCGACCGCGTGATCTTCTTTCCGCGGGCGGCGGGCGGCCGGTAGGCCTCCGGCCGCGGTGCTGCTGGCTCTCGCCGCGACCGCGCTGGTCGCCATCGCGCTGCTGTCCGACCTGATCCTGCCGCGGCTCGAGGGCATCTGGGAGCGCCACCGCGCCCGCCGGCAGCGCGTCCCCTCGGTCTCTTATGACCCCGGCCGCGAGCGCCGCGCCGAGCACAAGGCCCGCGCGCTGCTGCGCTCCTGCGTCAACGACGAGGAGTGGGCGATGTACCGCGACCTCGGATTCGTCCGGGTGTGGGGCGCGCAGAGCGATGGGCCCGACGACGCCGGCGGCACCGGCGGCGCGCCCTACGCCTACCTGATCTATCCGCACCGGCCGATCGTCGCCTACCTGGCCCAGACCCACCGGCTGCTCAACGAGTACTGCGTGACGTTCCCCGATGACTCCCGGCCTTACGGGAGCGCGCGGCTGCCTGACTCCGACGACGTGCTGGCCAAGTGGATGGCGCTGACCGGCGACGAGCGCCGGCTGGTGTCGGCGGCCAACATGCACCTTCCCGGCCGCCAGCTGGACCCGGCGGCGGTCAAGCGCGACCTGTGGCGTCTGTCGCAATGGGAGCGCGCGCGGATGCGCGATGCGACCAGCCGGCCGGCCTCGGCCGACGCGGCGGACGCATCCACCTCGGCCGACGCGGGCTGAGCCCCCGCCCCAGCGGGTCCACGGCAGGCCGAGCGCGCGGCTCGCCCGCTACAGTTCGCGCCCGCCATGGCCACCACCACTCCGGATCTAAAGCACCGCAGCCGCGCGCTGACCGAGGGACCCACCCGGGCCGCCGCGCGGGCGTACCTGAAGGGCATCGGCTACGACGACGAGGCGCTCTCCAAGCCGCTGATCGCCGTCGCCAACACGTGGATCGAGACGATGCCGTGCAACTTTCACCTCCGCGCGCTCGGCGCCAAGGTCAAGGAGGGCATCCGCGCCGCCGGTGGCACCCCGATGGAGCTCAACACGATCGCGATCTCCGACGGGATCACGATGGGGACCCAGGGGATGAAGGCGTCGCTGGTCAGCCGCGACCTGATCGCGGACTCGATCGAGCTCGTGTGCGACGCTCATGCATTCGACGCGGTGATCGCGATCAGCGGTTGCGACAAGACGATCCCCGCGACCGTGATGGCGCTGTGCCGGCTCGACATCCCCTGTCTGATGCTGTACGGGGGCTCGATCCTCCCCGGCCACTTCCACGGCGAGCGCGTGACGATCCAGGAGGTGTTCGAGGCCGTCGGCGCCCATGCCGCCGGCAAGATCACCGACGAGGAGCTGACCGAGCTCGAGGACGTCGCCTCGCCCGGCGCCGGCGCCTGCGGCGGTCAGTTCACCGCGAACACGATGGCGATGGCGTTCGAGGTGCTCGGGATCTCGCCGGCGGGCTTTTCGATGGTCCCGGCGGTCGACTCCAACAAGGCCAACGTGGCGTTCGAGGCCGGCAAGCTCGTGATGGACGTGCTCAAGCGCGACCTGCGCCCGAGCGAAATCATCACCCGCGACAGCCTCGAGAATGCGATCGCGGCGATCGCCTGCAGCGGTGGCTCGACCAACGGCGTGCTGCACCTGCTCGCGATCGCCCGGGAGATGGGCGTCGAGCTCTCGATCGACGACTTCGACGAGATCAGCGAGCGTACGCCGCTGATCTGTGACCTCAAGCCCGGCGGCCAGTACGTCGCCCCCGACCTGTACGAGGCCGGCGGCGTCCCGCTCGTGCTCAAGCGCCTGAAGGAGGCCGGGTTGCTGCACTCAGACGCGCGCACGGTCACCGGCCGCACGGTCGGCGAGCACGCCGATGACGCGCGGGAAACCGAGGGCCAGAAGGTGGTCCGGCCGCTGGATGACCCAATTGCCAGCACCGGCGGTCTGGCGATCCTGCACGGCAACCTCGCGCCGGACGGCTGCGTGGTCAAGCTCGCCGGCTACGAGCGCCGCAAGCACTCCGGCCCGGCCCGCGTGTTCGAAGCCGAGGAGGAGGCGATGTCGGCGGTCACCGCAGGCACGATCAAGGCGGGAGACGTGGTCGTGATCCGCAACGAGGGGCCGGCCGGCGGTCCCGGTATGCGCGAGATGCTCGGCGTCACCGCCGCGCTCGTGGGGGAGGGGCTCGGCGAGGAGATCGCGCTTCTCACCGACGGTCGCTTCTCCGGCGCCACCCGCGGCCTGATGGCCGGGCACGTCGCGCCCGAGTCGGTCCGCGGCGGTCCCATCGGGATCGTCCGCGACGGCGAGCAGATCACGCTCGACGTCGAAGCGCGCCGCCTCGACGTGGACCTCTCCGACGAGGAGATCGCCCAGCGCCTGCGCGACTACCAGGCCCCCGACAAGCCCCCCGCCGGGGTGGCGCTATCGAAGTACGCGAAGCTGGTTTCGAGCGCTTCCGAAGGCGCCGTCACTCGCTGATACTCTTTCGGCGGGCGACGCAGGCGACGTGGGGCGCGGCGAAGCGCAAGGTTTGCGGCAGTTTCTGGCGAAACAATGCATGCAAACCGGAGTATTACGACGAGTTAATAAAGGCCCCAGGCAGGGGGACGTTACGATTTCGAGCAAGAGGTGATTCGTAGTGGCGCTTGATACTCCATCTCGCCCTGCGGCGCGCTCGGGCAGGAATTCCTCACAGGGGGGCCCACCGAGCTATACGCGCTACCGCAGCAAGCGAGGCCCGGGCCGCTACATCGTGGCCGGCGTCGTGCTGGTCGCGGTGCTGCTGGTCGGCGGCCTGGCCGTGCTGCTCGTCACCTCGCACTCGTCGCTCAAGCAGGACCCGGCCGCGTTGGCGAGCGTCAAGCTCCCGTTCGGCGGCGGCACGATCCAGAGCGTCAGCGTCGTCACCGGACCGCACGCCAAGCCGATCCCAGTCGACCTCCGCGGCAAGCAGATCTGGCCCCAGGGCCGGATCCCTGCCGGGGAGACCGTCTCGATCCGGGTCGTGGTCAAGCACCCCGGGTGGAACTCGTGGCTGACCGGCAAGACCGAGACGCTGAACCTGACGATGCGCACGCCGAGCACCGGGTTGAGCCACCGCTTCATCACGCTGAAGCGCGGCGCCCCCGTGCGCGTCTCGTTCAACGAGCCGATCTCGATGATCGCGTACGGCACGACGGCGTCGCACCTCAACCGCCGCGAGCTCGCCGACTCCCTGGACAAGATCGCGCTGCCGCGGACCGCGCAGGCCGGCTCTGTCTGGGTGGCGGCCGCCCCGCGCACGTGGGAGACCGCAAAGCCACAGCTCGTGAGCTGGTTCCCGCAGGGCTCGGGTGCCTCGGCCGTGGCTTACCCGTCGCCCGGCCAGACGATCAAGCCGAGCACGCCGATCCAGCTGACGTTCTCCAAGCCGGTCAGCAAGGTGCTGGGCCACAACATGCCGTCGCTCACCCCCTCCACCCAGGGCAGCTGGAAGAAGCTCAACGACCACACGATCGTGTTCCACCCGAGCGACTTCGGCTATGGGCTGGGCTCGAACGTCACCGTCGCGCTCCCACACGGCGTGAATCTGCTCGGCGGCCAGCAGAGTGGGACCGCTGACGGCGGGCAGTGGAAGGTGCCCGCCGGTTCGAACGTGCGCCTGCAGCAGCTGCTCGCCAACCTCGGTTACCTGCCGCTGAAGTTCAACTACCACGGCGACACCCCGGCGGCAAACCCGGCGGCCCAGGAAGAGGCGGCCGTGGCCCCGCCGAAGGGCAGCTTCGATTGGCGTTACCCGAACACTCCGAGCGCGCTGCGAGGGATGTGGGCGCCGGGGTCGTTCGGGACGATGACCAAGGGCGCCCTGATGGCTTTCGAGAACGACCACGCCATGACCGCCGACGGGGTCGCCGGCCCCGCGGTCTGGAAGGCGCTGATCAACGCGGCCGTGACCGGACACAGGTCCACGTTCGGCTACACGTTCGTGATGGTCAACCGCGAGGGCTCGCCACAATCTCTGACGCTGTGGCACAGCGGCAAGACCGTGCTGAACACGGCGGTCAACACCGGAATCTCATCGGCGCCGACGGCGGCCGGCACTTTCCCCGTGTTCGAGCACCTCCCAGTGACGACCATGAGCGGGACCAACCCGGACGGCAGCCATTACAGCGATCCCGGGATCCAGTACGTCAGCTACTTCAACGGTGGCGATGCACTGCACGCGTTCACCCGCGCGCAATTCGGGTTCCCGCAGAGCTTGGGCTGCGTCGAGATGGAGCTCGGGGCTGCCGGTCAGGTGTATCCGTACACACCGATCGGCACGCTGGTCCAAGTCGCCTGACCCGCCTGCCGGAAGGCATCCATACATAGCGCGGCGAATAGGCGTCGCGATGCCCGAGAGTCCCGTGATCTCGCCTCCCTGGGCGGAGGCGCTGGAGGCGTTCGACGCCGACCTGCGCCGGCGCGCGGTCGCCGACAAGACTCGCCGGGCCTATGCGATCGACGGCTCGCAGTTCGCCGCCTGGGCGAGCGCGCGCGAGCTATCCCCGGCCACGGTCCAACTGCGGGCGCTGCGCCGGTACGCGGCGGGGCTGTCGCAACAGGGTGCGGCGCCGACCACGGTGGCGCGCAAGCTGGCGGCGCTGCGCGGGCTGTTCCGCGTGCAGATGGAGCTCGGACAGCGCTCGGAGAATCCGGCGGACCTGCTGAGCTCGCCCAAGCGCGCCCAGCGCCTGCCGCGGGTGCTGCGCAGCGCCGAGGTCGCGGCGCTGCTGGACCGGATTCCCCAGACGACGCCGCTGCAGCTGCGCGATCGGGCGCTGTTCGAGCTGGCCTACGCGTCGGGTTTGCGCGCCGAAGAGCTGGTCTCGCTCGACGTGGAATCGCTGCAGTTCGACGCCGAGACGGTACGGGTGGAGGGCAAGGGCGGCAAGACACGGCTGGTGCCGGTGGGCGAGCACGCGCTGGCCGCGCTCGAGCGCTACCTGGCGCGCGGCCGCCCGGCACTGGACGCCGGCCATGACCGCGCGCTGTTTCAGTCGAAGTCTGGACGTCGGCTGAGCACCTCGGACGTACGGCGACGGTTGCGCACCTGGGCCCGGCAGGCCGCGGCGCTGGCGCCGGCACTGGCCGACGCGCATCCGCACACCCTGCGCCACTCGTTCGCGACCCATCTGCTGGAGGGGGGAGCCGATCTGCGCGCAATCCAGGAACTGCTCGGCCATGCCGCGATATCGACGACCCAGGTCTACACTCGGGTAGAGTCGGCGCGCTTACGAACAGCCTACGCGCGCGCCCATCCAAGGGCCTAGCAACCGCGGCGGTAGGGGGGTTCGGACTGGAAACGAACGTCAAAGCGATCGAGCTCCAAGATCTGTGGAGGCGCTACAAGGCCTCGGGAGATCAACGCGCTCGCGAGCGACTGGTCGTGGCGTACTCGCCGCTGGTCAAGTACGTGGCCGGTCGGATGAGCTCTGGGCTGCCCGCCCACGTCGAGGAGTCCGACCTGATCTCCTACGGACTCGGCGGCCTGATCTCGGCGATCGAGCGGTTCGATCTCTCCCGCGAGATCAAGTTCGAGACGTACGCAATCACCCGGATCCGGGGCGCGATCATCGACGAGCTGCGGACGCTCGACTGGGTCCCGCGCTCGGTGCGCGCCCGCGCCCGCGAGTTCGAGCGGGCCAACATGAAGCTCGAGGCCCGTTTTCAGCGGGCGCCGACCGACGAGGAGATGGCCACCGAGCTCGAGATCAGCGTCGACGACTTCCAGGAGGCGCTGCTGCAGATCTCCAACTCGACGATCGTCGCGCTCGACGAGCTGTGGACCTCGTCGGACACGTCGGGCGACCAGGTGTCGCTGCTGGACACGATTCCCGACAGCGGGGCGCCCGATCCGCAGCAACTGGTCGACCAGAGCGAGGTGCGCGACCGCATCTCCGACGCGATTGCCGCCCTGCCCGAGCGCGAGAAGCTTGTCGTCGCCCTCTATTACTACGAGAACCTGACACTCCGCGAGATCGGCGAGGTGCTCGGCGTGACCGAGTCGCGCGTGTCCCAGTTGCACACCAAGGCGGTGCTGCGGCTGCGCTCCAAGCTGGCGGGGGAGCTGGACTAGAGCGGGGCCGCGAGCGGCGCTGTGGTGACCGCCGGGGCTGTTAACAAGCGGTATCTTCGAGCCTCCATCCCGAGAGAGGAGCTCAGGCATGCACAAGGCCGCGGATCGCATCCGTAACGTGGCACTCGTCGGCCACCGCGGTAGTGGCAAGACGTCACTGAACGAGGCGCTGCTGTTTCAGGCCGGGGTGGTCAACCGGCTCGGGACGGTCGTCGACGGCACCACCGTCTCTGACTCCGACGAGGACGAGAAGGCCCGCCAGATGTCGATCTCCGCCGCGCTGTCCTCGTTTCAGTGGCAGGACCGCAAGGTCAACCTGATCGACACTCCCGGCGACTCCAGTTTCGTCGCGGACGCGCTCGGGGCGCTGCGTGTGTGCGAGTCGGCCGTGTTCGTGATCAACGCCGTGATGGGCGTCGAGGTCCACACCAACCGTCTGTGGCAGCGCGCCGCCGAGCTCGACCTCGCGCGCCTGATCTTCGTCAACATGCTCGACCGCGAGCGCGCCGACTTCTTCCGCACGCTCGACTCGCTGAAGTCGACGTTCGGCCAGCACGTGGTCGCCACGGAGATCCCGATCGGCTTCGAGCACGAGATCTCGGGCGTGATCGACCTGATCGACATGAAGGCCTATAGCTACGACGCCGCCGACCGCGGCAACTGCCAGGAGGTCCCGATCCCCTCCGAGCTCGAGGAGCAGGCGCAGGAGTACCGCGAGAAATTGATGGACGAGGTCGCAGAGGGCTCAGACGCGCTGATGGAGCGCTACCTCGAGGGCGAGGAGATCTCCCACGACGAGATCGTCACCACGCTGAAGGACGGCACCAACCACGGCGCGCTGTTCCCCGTCACCTGCGGCGTGGCCACGCGCAACCTCGCCACCAACCGGCTGCTCGACGCGATCGTCGAGGACCTCCCGTCGCCCGTCAAGCACGGCGGGCTGGAGATCGGCGAGATGACGCTCGAGCCCGTCGAGGACGCGGAGCTGTTCGCGTACGTGTTCAAGACCCGCGCTGACCCGTTCGCCGGGCGCATCAACCTGTTCCGCGTCTACCAGGGCGTGATGAAGCAGGACACGCAGCTGCTCAACACCCGCAGCCACACCAAGGAGCGGATCGGGCAGCTGGTCACGTTCGAAGGCGGCACCACCGGCCACACCACCGAGTACGGCCCCGGCGACATCGGCGCGGTGGCCAAGCTCAAGGAGACCAAGGCCGGCGACTGGCTGGCCGCCCGCGACGAGCCGGTCGAGATGCCGAGCATCAAGCTGCCGGCGCCAGTGATGGCGTTCGCGGTCGAGCCCAAGAGCAAGGGCGACGAGGAGAAGGTGTTCACGGCCCTGCGCCGCCTCCAGGAGGAGGACCCCACGATCGACCTTCACCGCGACCCGCAGACCGGCGAGCAGATCGTGGCCGGCCTGTCGCAGGTCCACGTAGAGGTGATCGTGGCCCGGTTGAAGTCCCGGTTCGGCGCCGAGGTCAACCTCAAGCCGCCGCGGGTGCCCTACCAGGAGACAATCCGCAAGCCGGCCAAGGCCCACGGTCGCCATAAGAAGCAGACCGGCGGCCGCGGCCAGTTCGGCGACTGCCACATCGAGATCGAGCCGCTAAACGATCCAACCCACCCCACCGGCTTCGAATTCGTCAACGCGATCAAGGGTGGGGTGATCCCGTCCGGGTTCATCCCCGCCGTCGAGAAGGGCGTGCGCGAGGCGATGGACGAGGGCGTCATCGCCGGCTACCCGGTCAAGGACGTGCGCGTGCGCGTCTACGACGGCTCCTACCACACGGTCGACTCCTCCGAGATGGCGTTCAAGGTGGCCGGCTCGCTGGCGATGAAACAGGCGATGGAGCAGGCGGGACCGGTGCTGCTCGAGCCGATCATGGTGGTCACGGTCAACGCTCCCGAGGACTCCGTCGGCGACGTGATCGGCGACCTGAACTCGCGTCGCGGCCGTCCACTGGGGATGGAGCCGGTCGGCGCCGGGATGACCGAGGTCAAGGCCGAGGTCCCGATGTCCGAGATGCTTTCCTACGCGCCCGACCTCCGCGCGATCACCGGCGGCCAGGGCGAGTTCACGATGGATTTCGAGCGCTACGAGGAGGTTCCGGGACACCTCGCCGGCAAGGTCGTCGACGAAGCCCGGGCGGACAAGGAGGCGGTCAAGGCGTGACACGCGCTGCCTCACCGCGCGGCGCGAGCGGGTCTTGTACGCTCGCATCCCCGTGAATACCAGGGACATTCGCACGACGGACGCGCACACGTCCTGCGACGTGTGCGGGCGCACACTGTTGCGTGGCGAGCGCGCCGAGATCTACATCCACGGCGGTGCCCGCCGCTCGGTGTGCGAGCTGTGCACGGCGCGGGCGCTCCACGAGGGCTGGATCCGCGAGGGCACCGAGCAGCCGAGCGACGGCCGCGAGGCCCGCTCGGACCGGCGCCGGTCGCTGCTCGGGCGCCTGCGCCCGCGTCGCGAGCCGGTTCCCGAGCGCGAGCCCGATGCCGACGGGTTCGACTACTACGACGAGCCCGAGCCGGAGCCCACGCGGGGGTACGACGAGCCTCCGCCCCCGCGCCGCCGGCGCGAGGAGCCGGTCAGACGGCAGCGCGAGGAGCCGGTGACCCGCCAGCGCGAGCGCGTGCGCGAGCCCCGCCATGTGCGCGCGATCCCGACCAGCGTCGAGCACAAGATCGCGTCGGCGGTCGAGCTGTTCAACGGCTCAGAGCACCGCCGGACGATCGCCGGGGTGGCCCGCTCGCTGGGCGAGCCCACGATCGCGGTGCGACCCGCCGACGAGAGCCCGAGCCTGGTCAACCTGGTGGCCTCGTGGGAGCTGTGCTGGTACCGCTACGAGGTCGACCTCTCCGACGAGATCCCGACCGTGCGGCTGAACGCGCAGGGCTACGAGCTCGACGAGCTCGAGTCGGTCGAGCGCACGCCCAACGCGGTCTCCGACGACCGCGGCTCGCTGACCCTCAGCGCCTGAGCGCCTGACCCGCACCTAGACGATCGTACGATGGTCGTCGAACGTGCGGTTCATCTAGCATCCACGCTCGTGATCTATTGCGTGGTCCCGCAGGTGCTTGCAGATGAGGTGTTCGACAAGCTGACCGAGTACTACGCCGACGACCCCAACGTCACGGTGATCGTCGACCGCCGCAAGTCCTCGCGGCGCAAGGCGGGCAGATCGGGCGGGGGCAACCGCAGCGTCCGCGACCGCCGGCGAGCGAGGGTGACCGGCGAGCTCCCTGAGCTCGCGGGCGAGTGAGCCGCGGCGCTCGACCGGCACCGGTGGCCACTAACTTGAAGCTGGTGATCCACGTCGACGGCGGCGCTCGCGGAAACCCGGGCCCGGCGGCGATCGGCGTCGTCGTGTCCGATCCCGATGGCGGGGTGGTCGAGGAGCTCGCCGAGCCGATCGGCGTGGCCACCAACAACGTGGCCGAGTACCGCGCCGTGCTCCGGGCGCTGGAGCGCGCCTCCGCGCTGGGCGCCAGCGAGCTCGAGCTGATCGGCGACTCCGAGCTTGTCGCCCGGCAGCTGACCGGCGCCTACAAGGTCAAGCACCCGTCGATGAAGCCGCTCCACGCCCAGGCGACGTCCGCGCTGTCGGCGTTTGATCGCTGGAGCATTCGCTCGGTGCCGCGGGCCCAGAATGCCCGCGCGGACGCGCTGGTCAACGCCGCGCTCGACGGCGATGCCTGAGCCCCCGGGGCGTTTCGTCGATGCCAAGCCGGGTACTGCAAGGCTCGTGAACGGCCTCAGTCAGGCAGCCAAGCGGCTGGTCGAGCGGCGGCCGGGACACCGCGTTGTGAGCTTGTACCTGGATCTGGATCCCGAGCGGTTTGCGACCCCGTCGGCGCGCTCCTCGCAGATCCGGTCGCTGATCGACGAGGCGACCCGGAACGTCGAGTCGGCCGACCAGCTCGATCATGCCGAGCGGGTCGCGGTCCGCAGCGACGTGCGGCGGGTCGACGACTACCTGGGGTCCCGGGAGCCGCCGTTCCAGGGCGCCCGGGCGCTGGCCGTGTTCTGCTGCGGCCGCGACGGCCTGTTCGAGGTCCTGCAGCTGCCCCGGCCGACCGAGGGCCGCGTGATGATCGAGACCACGCCCTACGTCGAGCCGCTCGTCGCCGCGACCACGCAACGGCTGTGGGCGGTGCTGCTGATCAGCCGCCGGACGGCCCGGCTGCTGACCGGCTCGGCGACGGGCCTGCGCGAACGCCAGCGTTTCGACGACTTCGCGCACGGTCAGCACGACCAGGGCGGCAACTCCCAGTCCAATTACGAGCGCAGCCTCGAAAAGGATGCCGGCGACCACATCCGCCGCGCCGCCGAGCTCGTCGAGCGCTACTGGCGAAACGAGCGCTACGACCGCCTCGCGGTCGGCGGGCCCCCGGAGATCGTCGCCCGGCTCGACGGGATGCTCTCCGACGACGTCCGCGACCGCCTGGCGCCCGGACGGGTCGACGTCGATGTCGCCACGGCCACCGAGGCCCAGGTCCGTGCGGTCGTCGCCCGGCTCGCCGGCGACGACGAGAAGCACTTCGAGCGCGAGGCGCTGGATCGCTTGGCGGCGGGGATCGGCACCGGCGGCCGGGCCGCCGGCGGGCCGCCCCAGACGATCGAGGCCCTCAACGAGCGCCGCGTCGGCATGCTGCTGCTCGAGCCCCGATTCCAAGCCAGCGGCGACCGCTGCCCGTCCTGTGGGCTGCTCGTGCTCAACGGCGACCGCCGCTGCACCGTCGACGGCACCGAGCTCGAGCCGGTCGAGCACCTGCGCGAGGCCGCCGTGGAGGCCGCAATCGCCCAGGACGCCGAGGTCATCCTGATTAACCACTATCCGGACTTAGGTCCGTTTCAGGGGATTGGGGCTCTGTTGCGGTTCTGAGTTCTCGCGTCCTCAGCCAGCCGATGCGCCAGCCGCGCTAGTAACCTCTCCGCCGTGACTGATGCCCTGATCGAGCTCAGCCAGCGTCTTGACGAGGCCGCGGACCGGCTTCGCACCGGCGAGCTCTCACCCGATTCGGCGCTGGCGCTGATCGAAGAGTGCGCCCGGATGGCCTCGGAGGCGGCGGCGCAGGTGGACCAGCGGGCGCGTGCCGCGCTCGAGCCGCTGCCCGACCTTCCCGGCCAGCTCCCGTTGCCCACTCCGTGACGTCGGCCGTTCTGGCGTCTGCGTACCCCGAGCACCTGCGTGCCGAGGTCGAGCGTTATCTCGAGACGCTCCGGTTCTCCGACGAGTCCTCGACCAGCGGACTCGACGACGCGATGCGCTATTCGCTGCTGGCTGGAGGCAAGCGGATCCGGCCCGTGCTGGCGCTGGCCACCGCCGAGGCGATCGGCCGCCCGCGCGAGTGGGTGCTGCCGCTGGCTGCGGCGCTGGAGCTGATCCACACCTATTCCCTGATCCACGACGACCTGCCGGCGATGGACGATGACGATCTGCGGCGCGGGCGTCCGACGTGCCATCGCATGTACGGGGAGGACGTCGCAATCCTGGCCGGCGACGGCCTCTACGCCGAGGGGTTCGCGCTGCTGCTGACCTACCAGGAGGCCGAGCCCAGCCGGCTGATCGCTGCCGCTCGCGAGCTGGCCCGGGCGACCGGCGTCAATGGCATGGTCGGGGGCCAGTACATCGACGTCGCCGAGACCGCGCCCGACGGCCCCGCGGGCCTTCGCAGGCTGCACGAGCTCAAGACGGGGCGCCTGATCGCCGCCAGCATCGAGTGCGTGCTCCTGCTCGCGGGGACCGACCGACCTGACACAATCACTGGATTCGGCAGCTTCGCAGGGGAGCTGGGCGTTCTGTTCCAGATCGTGGATGACATTCTCGACGTGACCGGATCTCAGGAGGCGCTCGGTAAGCCCCAGGGAAGCGACGAGCGGCTCGGCAAACGAACCTACGTAACCGAATTCGGGCTCGACGGAGCGCGGAAGCTGGCCGGAGAAGCGCACCAGCGCGCGCGTGCGGCGCTGGCGCAGGCCGCGCCCGGACGGGGCACCGAGCTCGAGCAGATCACCGATTTCATCGCCACCCGGAGCCATTAGATGACTGATCTCCTGCAACGAATCGACGGGCCTGCGGACCTGCACGGACTCAGCGACGAGGAGCTCCAGCAGGTAGCCGAGGAGGTGCGGGCGTACATCATCGACACCGTGGGCGAGATCGGCGGCCACTTCGGCGCCAACCTGGGCACCTGCGAGATCGCCGTTGCCCTGCACTCGCTGCTCGAGTCGCCCCGCGACAAGGTCCTCTGGGACGTCGGCCACCAGGCCTACCCGCACAAGATCCTCACCGGCCGCCGCGACCAGCTCCCGACGATCCGCAAGTACGAGGGCCTGGCCCCGTTCTGCGCGATCCACGAGTCCGCCCACGACGTGATGGGCGCCGGCCACGCCTCAACCGCGATCGGCTACGCCGTCGGGATCAAGGAGGCGATGCGCAGCGGCCGCGGCGAGGACGGCCACGTGGTCGCGGTCGTCGGCGACGGGGCGATGACCGGCGGGGTCGCGTTCGAGGCGGTCCACCAGGCCGGCGGCGAGGGCACCCCGATCGTGGTGCTGCTCAACGACAACGGGATGTCGATCGCTCCGAACGTCGGCGCGCTGTCGCGCTACTTCAACCGCGTCCGCATGAACCCCAAGCTGTGGCACGCCCGCGAGGGAGTCGAGGGTGGGCTCACCAAGCTCCCGGCCGGGATCGGCTCGGCGTTCGAGCGCCTGGGTCCGCAGTTCAAGGAGTCGATCAAGGCGTTCTGGGCCCCCGGCCTGTGGTGGGAGGAGCTCGACTTCGCCTACATGGGCGTGATCGACGGTCACGACGTCCGGGCGCTCCGGCGCGCGTTGCGCGAGGCGCTGATCGCTCAACGGCCCGTGGTCGTGCATTGCGCGACGGTCAAGGGCAAGGGCTTCGCCCCCGCCGAGGAGGGCGGGCTGGAGGGCATGGAGAAATGGCACGCGGCCAAGCCCAACTCGATCTCCGGCCGGCTACCGGCGGCCAAGGCGCCGAAGTCGCGCTCGGCCACGCCCGCACCGCCGCAGTACACGCAGGTGTTCGGCGAGGCGCTGGTCGAGGAGGCCCGCCGGGACGAGCGGGTGATCGGGATCACCGCCGCGATGAACTCCGGCACGGGCTTGAACATCCTCCAGCGCGAGCTGCCCGACCGCTACTACGACGTGGGGATCGCCGAGCAGCAGGCGGTGCTGTTTGCCTCCGGGCTCTCGCTGCAGGGCGCCAAGCCGGTGGTGGCGATCTACTCGACCTTCCTGCAGCGCGCCTACGACCAGATCGTCCACGACGTGTGCCTGCAGAAGCTCAACGTCACGTTCGTGATGGACCGCGCCGGGCTCGTCGGCGACGACGGTCCCACGCACCACGGGGTGTTCGACATCGCCTACCTGCGCTGCCTGCCCAACATCGTGCTGATGGCGCCGCGCGACGAGGCGATGCTCGTGCACATGCTCCGAACGGCGCTGACCCACGACGACGGGCCGATCGCGCTGCGTTACCCGCGCGGCGAGGCTCTCGGGGTGCCGCTTCCCCGCCGTCCCGAGCCGATCAAGATCGGGACCGGCGAGATCCTGCGCGAGGGCACCCGCGTGGCACTCCTCGGCTACGGGACCGGCGTCGCCAAGTCGCTCGAGGCCGCCGACGTGCTCGCCGACCACGGAATCTCCGTGACGGTCGCCGACGCACGCTTCGCCAAGCCGATCGACGCCGGGCTGGCGGCCCAGCTCGCGGCCGAGCACGAATTGCTCGTAACGGTCGAGGAGGGCGTGCTCGCCGGCGGGTTCGGATCGGCGGTGTGGGAGACGCTCTCGGACGCCGGCATCGCGGCGCGGATCCTGCGCGTCGGGCTGCCCGACCGGTACGTGACCCACGGAGCGCCGCGGCTGCTGCACGAGGAGGTCGGCTTCACCGGCGAGCGGATCGCCGAGCGGATCGAGGCTGCGGTGGCCGAGCACAGCGGCGTGGTCTAGCCCGTTAAAGACGAACGGCCCGCATCATGCGGACCGTTCGAGCGGGAGAGGAGAGATGTCTCCGTGCGTTGTGCGATTAACCATGAAGCACAAATCGCGCCGGAAATGTGATCTCGATCACGTACCTTTCGCGCGGATGAAACGTGTCCGGCTCGACACGCTGCTCTCCGAGCGCGGGATGTTCCCATCGCGGTCGCGCGCTGCGGCCTCCGTCCTGGCCGGCGAGGTCCTGTTGCTCCCCGATCGCCGGCGGGCCGAGAAGCCCGGCCAGCTGGTCCGCGAGGACGTCGAGCTCGAGCTCCGCGACACCCCCAGGTTCGCCTCCCGGGGCGGGCAGAAGCTGGCCAACGCGCTGGATGCCCTGGGACTGGACGTCTCCGGGCGCCGGGCGCTGGACGTCGGCGCCTCCACCGGCGGGTTCACCGACTGTCTGCTGCAGCGCGGGGCCCAGCACGTGGTCGCGGTCGACGTGGCCTACGGGGAGCTCGACTGGCGGCTGCGCAACGACGCCCGCGTGACCGTGATCGAGCGGCGCAACGCCCGCTCGCTGCGGCCCGATGAGCTTCCCTACGCGCCGGACCTGATCGTGATCGACGTGTCGTTCATCTCGCTGGAGAAGGTGCTGCCCGCTGTGTTGGCGTGCGCGGCTGCGCGGTTTGACTGTCTGGCAATGGTCAAGCCGCAGTTCGAGGTCGGGCGCGAGCACGTCGGCAAGGGTGGCGTGGTCCGCGACGCCGGCGCGCGGCGCGGCGCGCTGGTGGCGGTGGGGCATGCCGGTGGCGGCCTGGGCGCGTCGGTCCTCGGCTACGCCAGCTCGGGGCTGCCGGGCCCGAAGGGCAACCTCGAGACGTTCGTGTGGCTGGCCGAGGGATCGCGGAGCGGCGTCGCCGACCTGGAGCTCGCCGCGTCGGAGGTCGAGCCGTGAACCCAGTCAGGACCGCCACCGTGTTCACCCACCGTCGTCCGGCCGAGACCGGCCCGGCCGTAGGCACGCTGGTCGAGATGGCCCGCGACGTTGGGGCGACGCTGCGCTTCGACCCCGCGGAGACCGCCAAGCACGGGCTGGCGCCGGCCGAGCGGCTCGAACTCGACGCCGCCGTCGAGCGCGACGTCGACATCTGCTTCGCGCTCGGCGGCGACGGGACGATCCTCAGCGCGCTGCGCATGTACGCCGGTACCGGCGTGCCGGTGTTCGGCGTCAACTACGGCGAGATCGGGTTCCTGGCCACGGTCGACCGCGAGGCCGTCCGCTCGGGGTTCAGGCGCGCGTTCTCGGGCGAGTTCGAGGTGCTCGCGCTGCCCGGGATCAGCCTATCCCGCGGATCGCAGCGGTGGCTGGCGATCAACGACGTCTCGATGCACCGCCAGCCGGGGAACCGGGTCGCCGACCTGGCCTACGGCGTCGGCGAGGACGAGGTCGGCCGGGTGCATTGCGACGGGCTGGTGGTGGCCACGCCGGCGGGGTCGACCGGCTACAACCTGGCCAATGGCGGCCCGGTGATGGCCTGGGGCGTCGAGGGCTTCGTGGTGTCCTTCATCGCGCCGCACTCGCTGACCGCGCGGGCGCTGGTGGTCGCGCCCGGCGACGTCCTCACCGTCCATAACCGCTCCCGCGAGGAGCCGGTCGACGTGATGGTCGACGGGCGGCCGGTGTGCGCGCTGGATCCGGCTGAGACGGTCGAGGCCCGGTTCGTGGACCGGCAGGGCTCGCTGGCCCAGGTTGCGGGGGCGACGTTCTACCAGCGGCTGCGACAGAAGTTCGGGCGGCTGGCGATCACGCCGTAGGAGGGGCGGTCTCTGCGACCGTGCGCCCCGCGATCCGCGCCAGCGACCCGCTTGCGCGATCCGCGCCCGCGATCCGCGCCCTCCGCGACCGCGATCCGCTTGCGCGATCCGCGACCCCGATCCGCGCCCGCGATCTGCGCCCCGGCTGCCTGGGTCCGTGGGCGCCCCAACCCGGGCCCGCGGAGCGTGCATAACACGACAAATCCGACGCGAATCGGGAGCCTTGCCGTGTGGTGCACGCATACGGTGCTTAACACGGCAGGCCTCGCCACGGCCCGCGGATTTGACGCGTTATGCACGACCCTCGGCGCTCGCGCCGGTTGGGCTCTCGGGCTGAGCCCGGCAGGTTGCCGCCCTCGGCCAAGGCCGGCCCGCGCCCTCGAGTCCGTCGGGACCGGCTGGTAAACCGGGACGCGTGCTCCACGAGTTGCGCGTCGAGAACCTCCTCCTGATGGACCGCGCCGAGCTGCGGCTGGCGCCCGGTCTCAACGTCCTCACCGGCGAGACCGGCGCCGGCAAGACGCTGCTCGCCCAGGCGCTCGACCTGCTGCTCGGCGGCCGGGCCGGGAGCGGGATTGTCCGCGCCGGCGCCGCCGAGGCCTACGTCGAGGGGGTGTTCGCGCGACCCGCCTCGCTCGACGGCGAGATCGCCGAGCGGATCCCCGACGACGCCGAGGAGATCGTGCTGGCCCGCCGCGTGTGGCCCGACGGACGGACCCGCGCGTACGTGTGCGGCCGCTCGGCCACGGTCGCCGACCTGCGCGAGCTCGGCGGCCGGCTGGTGGCCTTCTACGGCCAGCACGAGCACCGCAAGCTGATGCTCTCGACCGCCCAGCTCGACGTGCTCGATGCTCATTGCGGCGCCGACCAGCTGGCCACGCGCGAGCGGGTCGCGGCGACTTACGAGCGGACCCGCGAGCTCGAGCGCCGGGTGGCGCAGCTGCGTGAGATGGCCGGCGCGCGCGAGCGCGAGCTCGACCTGCTGGCGTTCGAGCTGGACGAGATCGAGGCGGTCGCGCCCGGCGAGGAGGAGGCCGCCGAGCTGGCCGGCGAGCGCGATCGGCTACGCCACCTCGAGACGCTCAGGCTGGCGGCGGCGGCCGGCGCCGACGCGATCGCGCCCGACGGCGGCGGAGGGGTCGCGGAGTTGCTGGCCAGTGCCGAGCCCGAGCTCGAGTCCGCGGCGGCGATCGACCGCGAGCTGGCGGCGCTGTCGTCGCGCCTGCAGACGCTGCGTTACGAGGCCGAGGACCTCGGGCGGGAGCTGCGCTCATACGTGGCCGGGCTCGAGGGCGACATGGTGGGCGAGTCGGGCGGTCCCGACCGCCTCGAGCAGGTCGAGGAGCGCCTGGCGCAGTTCGCGCGCCTGCAGCGAAAGCACGGCGGCTCGATCGCCGAGGTGCTCGCGCACGCTGAGCGCTGCCGCGAGCGCCGCGCCGAGCTCGAGGGTGCGGAGGTCGCGCTCGAGGGCGGAGAGACCGAGCTCGAGCAGGCACGCGCCGAGCTCGACCAGCTGGCATCAGAGCTCCACGAGCGTCGCGCGGCAGCCGGGCCCGAGCTCGCGGCCGAGGTCCGCGCCCGGCTGGCGGAGCTGGCCATGCCCGATGCGCGCTTCGAGGTCGAGCTTCACCCGCGCGAGGATGGTTGCGGGCCGCGCGGCGCGGACACGGTCGAGCTGATGATCGCCGCCAACCCGGGCGTCCCCGCCGGGCCGCTGCGCGAAGTCGCCTCCGGCGGCGAGCTGTCGCGGGTGATGCTCGCGCTGCTCAGCGTCGCTCACGGCGATGCCGCCGACGGCGGCACGGGGCCGCTGCTCGTGTTCGACGAGATCGACGCGGGGATCGGGGGCCACACCGCGCGGGCCGTGGGCGAGCACCTGCGCGACCTGTCGGCGGGCCGCCAGGTGCTGTGCATCACCCACCTGCCTCAGGTCGCGGCGCTCGCGGCCCGCCATTTCACGATCGCCAAGGACGCCGGCACGGTCCCGGCCACGACCACGGTCACCGAGCTCGTCCGCAATGCGATCGTCGGCGAGCTGGTGCGGATGCTCGGCGCCGGCGAAGGCGACCGGGCGGCCAAGCAGCACGCACGTCAGCTGCTCAAGGCCGCCGCCTAGCGTCACTCTGGTGTCCGCCGGGCGCGCTACCTTGAGACGCTGTTCGGCACGGCTAGACTCGGAGTCAGATCGATGGCCCCAGGCGAGACTCGATTCATCTTCATAACCGGCGGGGTGGTCTCCTCGCTTGGCAAAGGCATCGCCGCCGCCTCGATCGGGCGACTGCTGGTGGCGCGCGGGCTCGACGTGCAGCTGCAGAAGTTCGATCCGTACATCAACGTCGACCCCGGCACGATGTCGCCCTACCAGCACGGCGAGGTGTTCGTCACCGAGGACGGCTCGGAGACCGACCTCGACCTCGGCCACTATGAGCGCTTCACCAGCTCCAACACCAGCCGGGCGTCGAACGTCACCGCCGGCGGCATCTACAACACGGTGATTCGCCGCGAACGCCGCGGCGACTACCTCGGTGCGACCGTGCAGGTGGTCCCGCACATCACCGATGAGATCAAGCAGCGGATCCGGCTGATGGCCGATGCCACCGACGTCGACTTCGTGATCACCGAGATCGGCGGGACCGTGGGCGACATCGAGTCGCTCCCGTTCCTTGAGGCGATCAGGCAGTTCCCGGTCGATGCCGGTCGCCGGCGCTGCATGTTCATTCACCTCACGCTGGTGCCCTACATCAGCCACGCCGGCGAGCTCAAGACCAAGCCGACCCAGCACTCGGTCAACGAGCTGCGGCGCATCGGTATCGCTCCGGACATGGTCGTGTGCCGCTCGGAGTCAGCGCTCTCGCCCGACATCCGGCGCAAGATCGCCCTGTTCGCCAGCCTCCCGGTGGAGGCCGTGGTGTCGGCCCGCGACGTGCCCGACATCTACCAGGTGCCGCTGGTGTTCCAAGCCGAGGGCGTCGACGACTACATCCTCAGCGAGCACTTCGGGCTCGAGGCGCCGCCGCCGGACCTCGACGGCTGGGCCGCGATCACGCGCCGGGCCAGCGAGGCCACGCGGTCGGTCCGGATCGCGCTGGTCGGCAAGTACGTCCAGCTCGAGGACGCCTACCTGTCGGTAGTCGAGGCGCTCCGGCACTCCGGCGTGCACCACGGCTGCAAGGTCGAGGTCGACTGGGTCGACTCCGAGACCGTCAAGGAGCCGGCCGTCGCGGCCCGGCTCGAGACCGCGGACGGGATCCTGATCCCCGGCGGCTTCGGCGGGCGCGGCTGGGAGGGCAAGATCCGCGCCGCCCAGATCGCGCGCGAGCACCAGATCCCGTACCTGGGGATCTGCCTGGGGATGCACGTTGCGGTCAGCGAGTTCGCACGCCACGTCGTCGGCATGGACGGCGCCAACTCGACCGAGATGGACCTGGAGACGCCGTTTCCGGTGATCGACCTGCTCCCCGAGCAGAAGGAGATCGCCGACATGGGCGGGACGATGCGGCTCGGCGCCGACCCGGTGAAGCTGCACGACGGCACGCGGATCCGGCGGCTGTACGACGAGCCGGTCGTGTACGAGCGCCACCGGCATCGCTACGAGGTCAACAACCATCTGCGTAAGGCGCTCGAGAGGGCGGGGCTCGTGTGCTCTGGCACGTCGCCCGACGACCGGCTCGTCGAGGTGATCGAGCTCAGCCGGGACGACCACCCGTTCTACGTCGCCTCCCAGTACCACCCGGAGTTCAAGTCGCGCCCGGAGCGTCCCGCGCCGCTGTTCCGCGAGTTCGTTGGAGCGGCGCTCGGTCACGCCGACGCGGTCGAACCGGCACTCGTCGCCGGCGAGACCAACGCCGGCGACGCATCGCCCGCACCCGCGCTGTGAGGCGCGCCACAGACGCGGAGCGCGAGCGGCTCGCAGAGACGTTCGAGACGCTGTGCCGGATCGAGAGCCCGTCGGGCCGCGAGCGCGTGTGCGCCAACTGGGTGACAGCGGAACTCGGGCGGATCGGGCTGGAGGTGGAGGAGGACGGCGCCGGGCCCGCTGCCGGCTCGGACGCTGGCAACCTGCTGGCGCGGATCCCGGGCGTCGAGGCCGCGACCACTACAGGCTCGGCCGCCAACGGCACCGCGGCGACGCCGCCCAGCATCCTGCTGTGCGCACATCTCGACACCGTCCCGCTGGCCGCCCCGGTCGAGCCGGTGGTGGTCAACTCCGGCTGGGAGAACGCCAACGAGGCGATCCTCGGCGCCGACAACAAGGCCGCGGTCGCGGTGATGCTCGAGCTCGCCCGGCGGCTGGTGTCGGGCCCGCAGCCGCTTCCGGTCGGCCTCGAGCTGCTGTTCACCGTCTGCGAGGAGGTGTCGCTGCGCGGCTCGCGCGAGTTCGACACCAGGCGGCTGCGCAGCCCGTACGGCTACGTGTTCGACCACGCCACACCGATCGGCGAGATCGTGCTCGCCTCCCCGACCCACTACCGGATCGTCGGCGAGCTGCGCGGGCGCCCGGCGCACGCCGGGATCGAGCCCGAGCTGGGCCGGAGCGCGATCGCCGCGGCGTCGGCCGCGATCGCGTCGATGCGGCTCGGCCGCCTGGACCCGGAGACGACCGCAAACGTCGGCCGGATCGAGGGGGGCAGCGCGATCAACGTGATCCCCGAGCGCTGCTGGCTGGAGGCCGAGACCCGGAGCCTCGACGCCACCCGCGCGGAGGCCGTCGCGACCGAGATCGTCGACCACCTGCAGGACGCCGCCAACGCCTACGAATGCGACCTCGACGTGACCGTCGAGCGGATGTTCGAGGGCTACCGGATGCGGGCGCGGGCGCCGCAGGTGCAGCTGGCCGAGCGTGCGTTGCGGGCGTGCGGGTACGAGCCCGAGCACATCGTCACCGGCGGCGCCTCGGACGCCAACTCGTTCCAGAGCGCCGGTTTCGCCTGCGCGTGCCTGGCCAACGGGACCGAGCGCGCCCACCAGTCCGACGAGCGCGTCAGCGTCGGGGCGCTCGAGGGGATGTTCGAGGTCGCGATCGCGTTGATCGATGAGGCCGGACACGTCCCGGACGGGGAGCGGGCCTAGTGTGGGCGACGGATGGTGCACCGGTGACCGAGTTCGAGTCCGTCGGCGTCGACATCAAGTGGCAGGGCCAGATCCTCACCGTCGGCGTCGAGCGCTTCCGCCGACGCGACGACGGCGAGGTCAGCCGGGAGAAGGTCTGGCACCCCGGCGCGGTGGCGATGCTCGCGGTCGACGAGCGGTTCGTGTGGCTGACACGCCAGCCGCGCGAGGCGGTGGGGGAGGGCTCGTCGCTCGAGGTGCCGGCCGGCAAGCTCGACGTCGAAGGCGAGGCCCCGGCGGACGGCGCCGCGCGCGAGCTGTCGGAGGAGATCGGGAAGCGGGCTGCCCGGTGGGAGGAGCTGATGTCGTTCTACACCAGCCCCGGGATTCAGCGACGAGCGGATCTACCTGTACCTGGCCACCGACCTGTCCGACGACCCCGATGGTCACCCCGAGGAGGGCGAGCTGATCGACGTCGTCCCGTGGCCCCGCGACCGGCTCGACGCCGCGATCGCCGAATGCCGCGACGCGAAGTCGCTGATCGCGCTGCTCTGGCTGAAGAGCCACCCGGACCGCTAGCCAGCTCAGCCGTGGACGGCCCGCCGCGCGGACTGCGGAGTTCATTGCCCGAACGCGGAATGGGGTCGCTGCCCCATTGTCCGGCCGCGCTCCCTGCGCCACCGTTGGTCACGATGAGCTGACCTATAGGAGGGGCACATGGCGATTCAGAGATCCGCGGACCGCCGGAGCGGGATCGCGGAGGGCGAGCTGTTCGGGGCGCGTGTCGACGGCGAGCTGCTGCGGCCCGGCGACAGCGGCTACGGATCAGCGCGCCGGGTGTTCAACGCGATGATCGACCGCCGCCCGGCGCTGATCATCCGCTGCGCCAGCACCCGCGACGCCACCGCCGGGATCATGTTCGCCGCGCTCAACGGGCTTGCGCTGTCGGTCAAGGGCGGCGGCCACGGAGTCGCCGGCGACGCGGTCTGTGACGGCGGCGTGATGCTCGATCTCTCGCAGATGCGAGCGATCCACATCGATCCGGCGCGCCGGATCGCCACCGCCCAGCCCGGCCTCACGCTCGGGGAACTCGACCGCGCCACCCAGGCGTTCGGCCTGGCGACCCCGACCGGGATCATGTCCGGCACCGGTCTCTCCGGCCTCACCCTCGGCGGCGGGCTGGGATGGCTGAACGGCAAGCACGGCCTCACCTGTGACAACCTGCTCGCGGCCGAGGTGATCACCGCCAACGGCCGTCGGATCACCGCCAGCGCGCACGAAAACCAGGACCTGTTCTGGGGCCTGCGCGGCGCCGGCGCGAACTTCGGCGTGGTCACCTCGTTCACGTTCCGGCTGCACCCGGTCAGGACCGTGCTCGCGGGCGTCCTCTCCTACCCGCCGCGCAAGGCCCGGGCCGCTCTGCGCCTGTACGACGAGTTCGCCGCGGCCTGTCCCGACGAGCTCAGCGCGAACGCGTCGGTGGCCCAATCGCCCGATGGTGAGGTCGTGACCAGCGTGATGGTCTGCTACGCCGGCGAGGTGCTGGAGACCGGCGACCGGCTGCTTCAGCCGCTGAGGTCGCTGGGTCCGATCGACAACACGGTTGCGCCGATCCCGTACAAGACGCTCCAGCACCTGCCCGACGACGGCTTCCCGGTCGGCCACCAGCATTACTGGAAGTCGGGCTCGGCCACCGAGCTTGGCGATGGGCTGATCGACGTGCTGATCGAGTCGGTCGCCCGGATGCCCTCGAAGGCGTCGGGCGTCGGCCTTCAGCAGCTGCACGGCGCCGCCGCCAGGGTGGACCCGGCGGCGACTGCGTACCCGCACCGGTGCGACCGCTACGACCTGCTGATCCTCTCGCAGTGGCGCGATCCCACTCAGACCGAGCAGAACGTCGCCTGGACCCAGGAGTTGTTCGCCGCGATCCAGCCGCACCTGTCAGGCGGGGTCTACGTAAACAACCTCGGCGCCGACGACAAGGCCAGGGTGAACCGCGCCTACGGGTGCAACCACGATCGGCTGGTCGCCCTGAAGACCACCTATGACCCCACCAACCTCTTCGCCGGCAACCACAACATCCGCCCGCTGAGCACGGTCGGCCGCTAGCGCGCCACGGGCGGAACCTTGCGCGGCGCTCGCCGCCGCCGGATCTCGGAGGAGCGCACCCGCGGGCCACGAAGTACCTCGACATGGTCATCACCGAAGCGTCGGTGCAGCCTCGCCGGCTGACCGACCTCGTCCTCGACTTCCTCGCCTACCTCGAGCTGGAGCGTGGTCTGTCGCGTAACACGCTCGAGGCCTACCGTTCCGATCTGCAGCAGTACGGCGAGTTCCTCGCCCGGCGCGAGATCGACCCGCTCGCGGTCACCCCGGCCGACCTGGCCGCGTTCGTGACCGAGCTCGCCGACGGGCGGCCCGACCGTCCGCGGGCGGCGGCCGCCACCCTGCAGCGAAAGACCGCGTGCCTGCGCTCGTTCTACCGTCACCTGCGCCGCGACGGGATCATCGAGCACGATCCGACCTCGGAGCTGCGAGCCCCGCGCTCCCGCGCGCGGCTGCCCAAGGTGCTCAGCCGCGACGAGGTGGTGCGGCTGCTGGCCCAGCCGCAGGGTTCCTCGCCGGCTGCCTACCGCGACCGTGCGCTGCTGGAGACGATGTACGCGTGCGGGTTGCGAGCCTCTGAGGCGATCTCGCTCGAGCTGCGCGACGTCGACCTCGAGGCCGGGATCCTGCGTACCCGCGGCAAGGGCTCCAAGGAGCGGCTCGTGCCGATCGGCGGCAAGGCGATCGAGAGCCTGGACGTGTACCTCGAGAAGGTCCGCCCGCGGCTGGTCGGCGTCCGTGACGACACGCGCGTGTTCGTGAACCTCCGCGGCGGCGGCCTCTCGCGCCAGGGCCTCTACAAGATCGTCCAGCGCCACGCCCGCAGCGCCGGCCTCGAGCGCCGGATGAGCCCTCACACGCTCCGGCACACGTTCGCCACTCACCTGCTGGCCGGGGGTTGTGACCTGCGCTCGCTGCAGGAGATGCTCGGCCATGCCGACATCGGCACCACCCAGATCTACACGCACCTCTCGGCTGAGCGGCTGCGCGACGTCTACTTCGAGGCGCATCCGCGGGCTCAGATCGATCGCGGCTGAGCCGCCGCGATAGCCTCAGCGCCTCGATGGGCTTGACGCACTTCGAAGAGGCGCCGACGTACGTGCGCGACCATGGCCACCTCCAGGGCCGGTGGACGCAGCTCGGGATCGGCGCCGGGTGCGAGAACGTCGGCGTGCGGCGGATCGAAGTCCCGACAGGCCACTGGTCGACGCCCGTCCACGAGCACGGCCGTGAGGAGGAGATCTTCTACGTGCTGGCCGGGCGGGGCATCTCGATGCAGGGCACCGCAACGTCGGAGGTCAGAGCCGGCGACTGCATCGTCTACGGCGCCAACTCCGGCGCCCACACCCTGTACGCGACCGAGCCACTCGACGTGCTCGCATTCGGCCCGCGCGTGTACGACGAGAGCCCCGGCTTTCCCCGCCTGGGGATGTCGATCGTCGGCTCGCGTGCGGTCGACAGCGTCGACGGCACGATCGACGGCGAACCGATCCAGTTCGTCCGCGAAGGCAAGCTGGGAGCGCCGGCCCTGCCCGAACATCCCGGGCCGCGACCCGCGTCGATCGTCAACGTCGATGACGTCGAGGGGATCCGCCGGACGCAGACGCGCGTGGATCGCACCCGCCGGCTGGTGAGCCGGGCAGCGGGGTCGGTCGACACCGGCCTTCAGCATGTCGTCGTGGAGCCCGGCTGGGAGTCGACCGCTCAGCACTGCCACTCGCTCGAGGAGGAGATCTTCGTGATCCTCGACGGCGATGGGGTGCTGGTGCTCGACGCCGAGGAGACGCCGGTCGGGCCCGGCCACGTGATCTCGCGTCCGCCGGGCACCGGCGTCGCCCACATGTTCCGCGCCGGCGACCGGGGGCTCACGTACCTGGCCTACGGGACCCGTGACCCCGGAGACGTCTGCTATTACCCGCGCTCGAACAAGATCGCGTTCCGCGGCGTCGGCGTGATCGCCCGACTCGAGCAGCTCGACTACTGGGACGGCGAGGACTGACCCCTCGGCATCGGGGAGGCGCGGCTATCTTGAAGGCGTGCCGGAGCTTCCCGAGGTAGAGACGATCAGGCGCCAGCTGGCGCCGCACCTGGAGGGCAGGACGATCGTCGATGCCGAGATCCTCGATCCGCGCTGGACGCGGCCCGAGCCGCCCGACGCCGTCGAGGCGCAGTTGCAGGGCGCGATCGTGCGGCGCGTGGGCCGATCCGGCAAGTACCTGGTCTGGGAGCTGTCGGGCGACCGCTACCTGCTGGCGCACCTGCGGATGACCGGCGCGCTGCTGTTTGACCCCAACGTCGACCCGATCCACACGCGGGTCCGGCTCGAGCTCGACCAGGGCCACCGGCTGATCTACGTCGACCCTCGCCGCTTCGGGACCGGCCACCTGATGCACGGCGCCGCGCAGCGCGACGCGTACCTGGCCGCCCGGCTCGGCGCAGAGCCGTTCACCCCCGCGTTCACCGCCGCGCACCTGCGCGAGCTGGCGCGGGGCCGCACCGCGCCGATCAAGTCGTTCGTGCTCGACCAGCGGCGGATCGCCGGGGTCGGGAACATCTACGCCGACGAGGCGCTGTTCCGGGCCCGGATCCATCCGCTGCGCGCCGCCGGCAAGGTCACGCCGGCCCAGTGGACCGAGCTGGCGGGCGCGATCGAGGAGGCCCTGGCCGCGGGAATCGAGGCCAAGGGGGCCACGATCGACGACTTCCGCCACGTCGACGGAGCACGCGGATCGTTCCAGGATCTGTTCCTGGTGCATCGCCGCGAGGGCGAGCCCTGCGGGCGCTGTGGCACCACGATCCGCAAGATCGTCGTGGGCGGCCGCGGCACCTACCTGTGCCCGCGCTGTCAGCCCAGGCCGAGGGCCCCGCGGCGGGCGGACGCGCCGCGGCGCGCGATGACCGGAGCCTAGGCCGCGACGAGGTCGCGCAGGCGTCCGGCGCGGTCGGCGGCCAGCAGCTGGTCAAAGCCGCCGATCGTCTCGGTCCCGATCACGACCTGCGGGAAGGTGACCATCCCGGTCTTCTTCTCCAGCTCCGCGCGACCGTCCGGATCCCGTGCCAGATTGATCTCTTCATACGGGATTCCGCGGCGCTTGAGCAGCATCTTGGCGCTGACGCACCGCGAGCAGCTATCTGTGGTGTACAACGTGACGGACGGCATTGCTTCAGAAAATATAGCAACGGGACGGGGGAACGTATGCCCTGCCCCGCTGAAGACCGAGGCGATCGTCCTGCGCTCGATCCGCTACGGCGAGGCCGATCGGATTCTGCACCTGTACACGCCCCACCATGGGCGGATCGGGGCGATCGCCAAGGGCGTCCGCCGGGCGCGCAGCCGCTTCGGCGCGCGGCTCGAGCCGTTCTTCCACGTCCGTTCGGTACTGCACGACGGCCGCGGCGACCTGTTCACGGTCACCAGCGTCGACACGGTGGCCGCGCACGCCTCGCTGCGCGACCGTGCCGACACGCTCGACGCCGCGGCCCGCTGCTGCGACGCGGTGGCGCGCCTGTTCGAGACGCCCTCGCCGCACCCCGAGGTGTTCACGCTGCTGTCCAACGAGCTCGCGCTGCTGTCCGCGACGCCGTCGCTCGCCGGCCCCGCCAACGGGCTCGCGTTCCGGATGAAACTGCTGCTCGCCGCCGGAATCCTGCCCCAGCTCGGTGCGTGCGCTAGTTGCGGCGAGCCCGAGCACCTGCAGGGCTTCTCGGCCGCGGCCGGGGGCGTGGTGTGCGGATCCTGCGAGGCGGCCGCGTTCCCGCTCAACGAGGAGGCCTACCGGTTTCTCGTGTCGGCGGTGGGCCAGCCGCTGGCGCAGCCGCCGCAGGCGTCCGAGCGCTCGCTGCGCCAGGCCGAGCGGGCGATCGTGGAGACGGCAGAGCACCACGCCAACGTGCGCCTGCGGCCGCTGCTGAGCCGCCACGGGTGATGGAACCGCGCGCGGCGCTGTCAGAATCGACGTGGTGAGCGATCGGATTCTGCTGGCGGGCTACGAGCACCCCACGGGGGCGGTGGCCGACGCGTACGAGCGGCGGATCCGTGAGCGCGAGGAGCGCGATCTGTCGCCGCTGGCCACCCGCTCCTACCCGGCCAAGCGCCTGCGCCCGGAGTCCGACTGCGGGCTGCGCACCCCGTTTCAGCGCGACCGAGACCGGATCGTCCACAGCAAGGCGTTCCGGCGGCTGATGCACAAGACCCAGGTGTTCGTGGCTCCGACCGGCGACCACTACCGGACCCGGCTCACCCACACGCTCGAGGTCACCCAGGTGTCGCGCTCGGTCGCTCGGGCGCTGGCGCTCAACGAGGACCTGGTCGAGGCGATCGGCCTCGGCCACGACCTCGGTCACCCGCCGTTCGGGCATATCGGCGAGGAGGCGCTGGACCGCTGCCTGCGCGAGCGCTTCGGCTCCTCGTTTCTGCACCACGAGCACTCGCTGCGGGTCGTCGACACGCTCGAGCGCGACGGCCACGGCCTCAACCTGACGCTCGCCGTGCGCGACGGGATCGTCAGCCACTCCGGCCGCGCGACCGAGCCGGCCACGCTCGAGGGCAAGATCGTCCGCCTGGTCGACCGGGTCGCCTACATCAACCACGACATCGACGACGCCCTGCGCGCCGGGGTGATCACCGTTGCCGACCTCCCCAGCGAGCCGATCGAGGTCCTCGGAGACACCGGGCCGCGGCGGATCGACGCGCTCGTCCACGATCTCGTCGAGAACTCCGCGCGCGCCGGCGACATCGTCCAGGGCGAACTGATCGGCGGGGCGATGTCGGAGCTGCGCTCGTTCATGTTCAACCGGGTCTACCTCGGTCCCGAGGCCACCCGCGAGCATGCGAAGATCGACCTTGTCGTCCGCTCGCTGTTTCACCACTACTGCGCCCACCCCGAGGAGATCCCCGAGTCGATCCCGCCCGGCGATCTCGAGCGCAGGGTCACCGACTACCTCGCCGGGATGACCGACCGGTTCTGTATTCGCGTGTTCGAGAGCCTGAGCGTCCCGGTCGCGTTCGCGCCGTGACGCGCTACACCGACGACTCCCGCGAGCGCGTCCGCGAGGCGGTCGACATGGTCGCGCTGGTCTCGGCCCGGACCGAACTGCGGCGCGCCGGCGTCAACAGCTACTTCGGCATCTGCCCGTTCCACGAGGAGCGCACCGGCTCGTTCCACGTCAGCCCCGATGAGCGCCTGTACCACTGCTTCGGCTGCCAGGCCTCCGGCGACGCGTTCAAGTTCGTGATGGAGACCGAGGGGCTCGACTTCGCGTCTGCGCTGGAGGCGCTGGCCCAGCGGTTCGGCGTCGAGATCCAGGCCGAGGCCGAGGATCCCGAGGCGGCCTCGCGCCGGCAGCGGCGCGAGCGGCTGTGGTCGCTGCTCGAGCGCGCCGCGGTGTACTACGCCCGCTACCTGTGGGAGGCTGCCGAGGCCGCCCCGGCACGCGAGTATCTCCTCGGGCGGGAGCTGCGCGAGGAGACCCTGCGCGAGTTCCGGGTGGGGTACGCGCCCAGCGCCTGGGACCGGATGCTGCTGGCGTCGCGCCGGGCCGGGTTCAGCGACGACGAGCTGCTTGCGGTCGGCCTCGCCCAGCGCTCGCAGTCGCGGCCGGGACAGATCTACGACCGGTTCCGCGAGCGGATCATGTTCCCCTCGGTGAGCGCCCGCGGGAGGGTCGTCGGGTTCGGGGCGCGAGCGATGCGCGACAACCAACGCCCCAAGTACCTCAACACCGCCGACAACGACCTCTACCACAAGCGCGAGCAGCTGTTCGGGATCAACCTGGCGCGCTCGGGGGCGGCGCGCTCGGGGCGGATGGTGCTGGTCGAGGGCTACACCGACGTGCTCGCGGTCCACCAGGCGGGGCTGTCCAACGCGGTCGGGATCATGGGCACCTCGCTGACCGAGGAGCAGGTGCGCGAGCTCGAACGGGTGGTGAGCACGCTGGAGCTGTGCCTCGACGCCGACCGGGCAGGTCAGGACGCGATGCTGCGCGCGGCGCGGCTGGCCGCCGGGCGCAAGCTCGAGCTCCGGGTGGTGCCGCTCCCCGAGGGCACCGACCCCGCCGACCTGATCGCCCAGCAGGGCGCCGAAGCGCTGCGCGAGCTGGTCGAGCGCTCGGCGCCGTTCGTGGTTTTCCAGGTCGAGCGGATCCTGGATCGGGCCGACACCTCGAGCGCCGAGGGACGCGACCGCGCGCTGTCGGAGCTGCGGCCGGTGCTGGCCGAGCTCCCGCAAAGCGTGATGCGCGAGGACCTGTTGCGGCGGATCGCCGGGAGGCTCGAGCTGTCCTCGGCGCTGCTGTCGTCGCTGGCCGCCGACTCAGACCACGCCCGCAGCGGCGGCGTCCCGGCCCGCAACGGCGCGCCGGCCAACGGCGGCGCCCCGCCGGTCGACCAGGGGACGCGAGCCGAGCGGACGTTCCTGGTCCTGTGCGTCTCGCTGCCGGCCGAGGGGGAGAAGCTGCTGTCCTCGATCGACCCCGACGAGCTGATTACCAGCGAGCCCTACCGCCGCGCCGCCCGGCACCTGACCGGCCGGGTGGCCTCGCCGCTGGCCGACCTGCCGCCCGACGACGAGCAGCTCGCGTCACTGGTGGCAGACCTGGTCGCGCGGTCGGGCCGAGCCGGCCAGGTGAGCGCCGACCAGCTCCGGCACGCCGAACTCGTGCTCGAGCTGGGCCGGCTCGAGCGCGCGATCCGGCGCGCTCGGGCGTCGGGGTCGGCGGGGATCGCCGACCTGGCTCGCGAGCGCGAGCAGATCCGTGACGCGATCCGGGCCACGGTCGCGCGGATGGAGCGCGCGATCTGAGGGCTCAGGCGGGTCCCCGACCGCGTTGACGGGCTGTCGGGCCATGTGGCGGGAGAAACGTCACATGGGATGATGCAGGCGCGCCGCATGTCACGAAATGCCCGCACCGCGCGAGTCCCGAGCCCGGCCCGCTGATGGCCGACCTCCCGCGTCCGCCCCGCTCGCGCTGGACCTCGTTCCTCGCCGACCCGGCCGAAGCCAAGCCGCGCACGCTGCGCGAGCAGGACAACCCTGCCCACCGCGTCCGCGTCGAGCACAACCGCGACACGATCCTGATCCACCTCTCAGACGAGGACGGGCGCGGCTGGACCGTGCTCGCCGTCGATCGCGCTACCCGAGCGTGGGCGGTCGGGGAGTCCCGGCGTCAGCTGGACGCCGCCAGGGACGCATTCGAGCGGTTGTACGAAGCGCCCTAGCGGGAGGCCCACAAGCCGGCTCGCTAGAGTGTCGGCCGGGCCCGTTGCACTAGGCGCGCCCGCTTCTGGTCAGTCCGGGGTAGCTCAATCGGCAGAGCATTCGGCTGTTAACCGAAGGGTTGTGGGTTCGAGTCCCACCCCCGGAGCTCGACCCGCCCACCGGCGTTGCGGATACGATCCGCAGACCGATGAGGCTCTACGTCTGCTGGGGCACCTGGAAGCCCGCTCCGCGCCCGGGGGGACACCCGTGCGGCCGGGCGTACCAGGCGCTGATCGACGCCGGCCACAAGCCCTCCGTGATCAAGTCCTACGGCCTGGGCATCCTGCCCGGCGCGCTCAACCAGACCCCTGGCCGTCAGGAGGTAAAGCGCCTCACCGGCAACTACTGGGTGCCGGTTCTCGTCACCGATGACGAACTGACGATTCAGGGCTCCCGCGAGATCCAGAACTGGGCCAGGCAGAATCCCGCGGCGACGCCGGCCGTCCCCGCGTCGCCCTCCGCGAGCTGACCGTGGCGGCGAAGGTCACGATCGAGGATCTGGAGCGCTGGACCGAGAACGGCGCGATCTGGCGCGCATGGGAGGTCACCGACGAGCATGCGGTGGTCGACCTGTGCAGTTGCACCGGCGAGCCGATGGACCGGGTGCAGAGCGACGCGCCCGAGCTGATCGAGTACGTCCGCGCTCACCGGGGCCTGCGCTATCACCTCGACGACTGAGCCAGCCCCTCCACGAGCGACGCCGCCTGCTGCGCGCCGTCGTTGACGGCAGCCCAAGCCGCCAGCTCCCGCGCCCGCGCGGTCAGCGACCGGTTCGCCAGCGCCCGCCTCACCGCCAGCCGCAGCGTGGTCGGGCCCAGCAGCCGCCATGGCAGCCGGACCCCGACCCCGGCCCAGTCGGCCCGCGCCGCGTTCTCGGCCATGTCGCCGGCGTGGGGAACGCACACCACCGGGCAGCCGCAGGCCAGCGCCCGCGCGAGTGTCCCGTGCCCGGCGTGGCAGATCGCCAGATCGCACTCGGGCATCGTCCGGGAGTAGGACAGCCACTCGACCAGCCGCGCGTTGGCGGGCACCGAGATCGGCATCTCCGGTCGGCGCCGGTTCCAGGTCGCCAGCACCCGCACCGGCTCTCCGGCCAGGCCCGCGAGCGCCGCGCGCAGCATCCGGTGCTCGGGGTCCTGCGCCGTCGACGGCGCCACCAGCACCAGCGGGGCGTCGCCTCGAGGCGGCTCCACGGGTCCGAACGGCGGCTCCCACAGCAGCGGCCCGACGACATGCGCGCTCGCCGGCCACGCGCGTGGGTACTCCAGCGCGGCGAACGTGCCGACCAGGCACAGGCGCTCGCTGATCCCGCCGTGCAGCCGCGCCAGCGGCGGCAGCCCGAGCTTGGATCTCGTCTCGTTGAGCTCGTCGCGTCCGCGGCGCACCCCCGATTCCACGACCGGGTCCAGCGCTTCCCAGAGCCGCGCCCCGGACCGGGTGCGGGGTAGCCGCGCGCCGACCGCGTACGGCGGCAGCCCCGGCGCCCCCACCGGGTACAGGTGCGGGACCAGTGTCGCCGCGGGGATCCGCTCGAGCTCGGCGGCCATCGCCGGCGCGAGCGTGAGGATGTCGTGCACGACCGCGTCGGGCGCGAACGACGCGACCACCGGGCGCGTCTGCGCGGTGGCGAGCACGACCGCCTCGTAGGGCTTCAGCGGCCGCTCGCGGGTGGGGAACACGGGGTACTCGGGCGCCGGTGCGAACCGCATCCCGGCGGCCTCGACGTGCTCGCGCCAGCGCGTCCACGTCTCGAGCATCACCTCGTGCCCGCGCGCGGCCAGCCGCGCACCGAGCGCGAGCATCGGGAACGCGTGGCCGGGGTCTCCGAACGCGCCGAGGAACAGCCGCAGCGGGCGACTCAACCGGCCAGCTCGGCGACCGCCCGCAGCTGCTCGATCCGATCCTGCGCCGTGAACGCCATCGGGCTGACCATCAACGTCCCCACGCCCGCGTCGCGAAACGCCTGGATGCGGTCGCGGACGACGTCCCGGGGACCGCACAGGGAGATCATGTCGATCAGCTCGTCGGGGATCGCGGCGCCGGCCTCCTCGCGCCTGCCGTCGAGATACAGGTCCTGGACCTCCGTTGCGGCGGCCTCGAACCCGTAGCGCTGAACGAGCTTGTTATAGAAGTTCTGATCGCGCGAGCCCATCCCGCCGATGTACAGCGCGAGGATCGGGCGGATCAGGTTGCGGGCCGCCTCGCGGTCGTCGGAGATGTAGGCGTTGACGGTCGGCGCCATGTCGAAGCCGTCGAGCGAGCGGCCCGAGCGCGCCGCGCCCTGCTCGAGCAGCGCTCGCAGATCGGACACGTGCTCGGGGGAGAAGAAGGTCGGGATCCAGCCGTCGGCGATCTCGCCAGCGAGCGAGGTGTTCTTCGGGCCGATCGCCGCCAGGTAGATCGGGATCCGCTCCTGGATCGGCGAGATCGTCAGCTTCAGCGCCTTGCCGGGACCGTCGGGCAGCGGCAGCTCGAGCGTCTCACCGTGGTACTCCAGGCGCTCGCGCGACAGGGCCTTGCGCACGACCGCCACGTAGTCGCGGGTGCGCTGCAGCTGGCGGCCGAACCGCTGGCCGTGCCAGCCCTCGGCCACCTGGGGCCCCGACGACCCGATCCCCAGCAGCATCCGGCCGCCGGACAGCTCGTCGATCGTGGCCGCGGTCATCGCGGTCATCGCGGCGCTGCGCCCGGGCATCTGGAAGATCGCCGAGCCGAGCTTGATCGTGCTCGTCGAGGCCGCCAGCCAGGCGAGCACGGTGGCGGCGTCCGATCCGTAGGCCTCGGCGGTCCAAATCGAGTCGTAGCCGAGCCGTTCGGCCTCCTGGACGACCCGCAGCTGGTCGGCCGGGCCCATCCCGAGCCCCCAGTAGCCGACGTGGACTCCGAGCTTCATATGCAAGGTTCCTTTCGCGCCAAGGAGATCGCTTGTGGGGCCCGACGGGCGCCGTTAGATTGGCGACGGTGCCCCCGTGGGCCGCCAAACCCTATGCGAACCAGGCGCCGAGCGACAATCACCGACCTGCGGCGGGCGATCGACGGTCTGCCCCGGGACACACGGCTGGCGATGCTCCAGGGAATCCGCAGCAACGACATCATCGTCGGCGCCTACACCGGCTCCGAGGGGATCTGCCCGATGCTCGCCGCCCACCGCCAAGGCGCTAAGACCAGCCACATCGCGTTCGCCAAGGCATGGGATTTGTTCGCGCTCGGCGGCGCGCGCGACCGGGCCGCGCGGCGCGCCACTCGGCGCGAGCTGCTGGTGCTGAACGCCCACCTCGAGGCCAGCCTGCTCGAGGAGGACGCGGTGCCCGGCCTGGCCGAGGCGATCGCCGAGCACCGGGGTCTGCGCGAGCGCCGCGGCGACTTGGGTCGCGTCCTCGCCAGGCTCGAGCGCGAGTCGGCACGAGTCCAGACGGCGGCGGTCGCCCACGATGACCACCTGGCGCTAAGCGGCCGATGACAGCGATCACCGCCGGCCGCCGCGAGGTCGAGATCACCAAGCCCACCAAGGAGCTGTTCGAGGGTGTCACCAAGCTCGACCTGGCCGGCTACTACGCCGACATCGCCGAGGAGATGATGCCGCTGATCTCGGGGCGCCCGCTGAACATGGAGCGCTATCCCGATGGGATCACCGGCACCAAGATCTTCCAGCAGCACGCCGGCAAGCACTTTCCTCCCTGGATCAAGCGGATCGAGACGCCGAAGACGGGGGGCACGGTCGAGCACGTGGTCGCCGACGACGCCGCAACGCTCGTGTATCTCGCCAACCAGGGAGTGATCACCCTGCACGCGTGGCTCAGCCGCGCCGACCGCCTGAACCGTCCCGACCGGCTGATCGTCGACCTGGACCCGAGCGTCGAGGATCACTCGGCGATGCGTGAGGCAGCGCGGCTGATCGTCGATCTGCTCAGCGAGCTGGGCCTGCAGCCGTGGGCGATGACCAGCGGCTCGCGCGGCTACCACGTGGTCGTCCCTCTGGCCCGCCGCAACGACTACGACTACGTGCGCGAGTTCTCGCGCGACTTCGCCACGCTCGCCGAACGCCGCCACTCAGACCTGTTCACGGTCGAACAGCGCAAGGCCAACCGCGAGGGCAAGATCCTGCTCGACATGATGCGAAACGCATTCGGGCACACGTCGGTCGCGCCCTATTCGGTCAGGGCCCGGCCGGGGGCGCCGGTGGCCACGCCGTTGGCGCTCGAGGAGTTGTCGGACAGCTCGACGCTGCCCGACCGCTGGACGCTGCGCACCGTGCGCAGGCGCCTGGACCAGGTCGGCAACCCGTGGGCAGAGATCGACTCCCACCGCCAGGCGCTCGGCGCCGCCCGCCGCAAGCTCCACGCCGCGCTGCGCGAGTCCTGACGTTCGCGCCACGCGTGGGCCACACTTGCCGCGTGGAGGAGGCCGTCGAAACCCCGGAGGTGCCCGAGGACCAGCACCGGACCACTCCGGTGGAGCTGCTGTGGGACCTGGTGTTCGTGTTCGCGATCACCCAGGTGTCCTCCTTGCTGTCGCGCGATCTCAGCTGGGCCGGGTTCGGCCGATCGATGCTCGTGCTGGCGCTGGTCTGGTGGGCCTGGTCGGCGTTCGTGTGGGCTGCCAACGCCCAGACGCAGACGTCGGGCACGCTGCGCGTGTGCCTGCTGCTGTCGACCGTGCTGATCTTCATCACCGGGCTGGCGCTGCCCGACGCCTACGGCTCGGAGGGGACGCTGTTCGTGGCCACCTACGCGCTCGTGCGGCTGCTGCACCTGGCGCTCTACGCCGACGCCTCCCGGCGGGGCAACGCCTCGTGGCAGGCGATCGCCGGGTTCGGCGTGACCGTGCTGATCGGGATGGTGCTGCTGCTCGTCGGCTCGTTCTTTCACGGCGGCGTCCGCGTGGCGATGTGGGCGGTCGCGCTGGCGATCGACTACGCGGGGCCGGCGTGGCTGACGCGCGAGAGCCTGCGCGGCCTTCAGCGCGTCGCAGTTGCCCACTTCGCCGAGCGCTACGGCCTGTTCGTGATCATCTGCCTGGGCGAGTCGATCGTCGCGATCGGGGTCGCCGGCAACGTCAGCCGAGGCCATCTCGGGGCCGAGCTGATCACGGCGGTGACGCTCACGCTGGCGATCACGATCGCGATGTGGTGGACGTACTTCGACCGGTTCGCTGCCACGGCCGAAGACCGCCTGCGCGTGCACCAGGATCCGGTGCTCGCCGCCGCCGACGGCTACAGCTACCTGCACCTGCTGATCGTCGCCGGGATCATCACGTTCGCGGTCGGCGTGCGGGTGCTCGTCGAGCACGTGGCGCGCCCGATGGCAGCGGCGCCGCGACTGGCGCTGTGCGGCGGCGTGGCGCTGTACCTGATCGGCCACGTCGGCTTCAGGTGGCGCCTGTCGGGGACGCTCGAGCGCGAGAAGGCTGCCGTGGTGGCGGTGCTGCTGGTCGTGTTCGCGCTCTCAAGCGGCATCGACGCGTGGGTGCTGGCGGCGATCGTGGCCGCACTCATGGCAGGCTTGTGCGCGGTCGAGACCGCCGCCGGGGAGGACGAGCTTTTTGCCGGCCACCCGCCGGGGAAGGATCAGACCACCGACAAGACACCGCCGCTGCTGGAATGAGAGGATCACCGATCAGATGACCACACATGCCGATGTCGAGCTCCGAGGATCGATCGACGCCAAGTTCGAGGAGGTCCTGACGCCGGGAGCGCTGGCGTTCGTGGCGGCGCTGGAGGGCGAGTTCGGGGACCGTCGCAGGCAGCTGCTGGAGGCCCGGGCCACGCGGCGGGCGCGTCTGGCCGACGGCGAGCTGCTGCACTTCCTGGACAGCACGCGCGAGGTCCGGGAATCCGACTGGCAGGTCGAGCCGGTCCCCGAGGACATGCAGCAGCGGTGGGTGGAGATCACCGGTCCCACCGATCGCAAGCTGGTGATCAACGCGTTGAACTCCGGGGCGGACGGGTTCATGGCCGACTTCGAGGACGCCAACGCGCCGACGTGGCGCAACATGGTCGAGGGGCACATCAACCTGCGCGACGCGATCGAAGGCACGATCACGTACCGGTCCTCGGATGGGCGCGAGTACGAGCTGGTGGACGATCCGGCGACGCTGCTGGTGCGCCCGCGCGGCTGGCATCTGCCCGAGCGGCACATGCTGGTCGACGGCGAGCCGGTATCCGGCGGGCTGTTCGACTTCGGCCTGTACTTCTTCCACTGCGCCGGGCGGCTGTTGGCCAACGGCTCGGGTCCGTACTTCTACCTGCCCAAGATGGAGTCGCATCTGGAGGCGCGGCTGTGGAACGACGTGTTCTGCTTCGCCCAGGATCAGCTCGAGGTGCCGCGGGGGACGATCAAGGCGACGGTGCTGATCGAGACACTGCCGGCGGCGTTCGAGATGGAGGAGATCCTCTACGAGCTGCGCCAGCACTCGGCGGGACTGAACGCCGGCCGTTGGGACTACATCTTCTCCTCGATCAAGTGCTTCCCGGACCGGCCCGAGATGGTGCTGCCCGACCGCGGCGACGTGACGATGACGGTGCCGTTCATGCGTGCCTATGCCGAGCTCCTGGCGGCCACGTGTCACCGCCGCGGCGCCCACGCGATGGGTGGGATGGCGGCGCTGATCCCGTCCCGGAAGGATGAGGAGGCCAACGAGAAGGCGCTCGCCGGCGTGCGCGCCGACAAGGAGCGCGAGGTCGGCCAGGGCTACGACGGCACCTGGGTCGCGCACCCCGACCTGGTGCCGACGGCCCGCGAGGTGTTCGAGCAGGGGCTCAAGGGCGCGCCCAACCAGCTCGAGCGCCAGCGCGACGACGTGCGACGTCACCGCCGAGCAGCTGCTGGACCTGAAGTCGACCCCCGGTGAGATCACCGAGGCCGGACTGCGGACCGACGTCAGCGTCGGGTTCCAGTACGTGTCGTTCTGGCTCAGCGGCCGCGGCGCCGCTGCGATCAACTCGCTGATGGAGGACGCCGCCACCGCCGAGATCTCCCGCTCGCAGATCTGGCAGTGGGTTCACCACGGATGCACGCTCGAGGACGGCCGGACGATCACCCCCGAGCTGGTCCGCCAGGTGCTCGACGAGGAGACCTCCAGGATCCGCGAGACAGTCGGCGACGAGACCTGGGAGGCCGGGCGCCCCGCCGAGACCCGCGAGATCTTCGAGCGCGTCGCGCTGTCTGGAGAGCTGATCGAGTTCCTGACGATCCCGGCCTACGAGTACCTGGACTGAGCGTCCTGGAGATCACATACCTGGATGGCGCGGCCGTCGAGGCGGCCGCGCTGACCGACGACGAGATCCTCGACTGCATCCGCGGCGTGCTCGCCGATCAGGGCCGCGGACAGACGGTGATCGAGCCGCGCGCGCACCTGTTCCCGCGGCGCGCGAACGGCCACATCAACGTCCTGCGCGGGGTCACCCGGCGCCACGCCGGTTTCAAGGTCGTCGGCGACTTCGTCGACAACCACCTGCGCGGGCTCCCGTCGGAGCCGGCGCTGCTGCTGCTGATCGACCCCGAGACCGGCGTACCGGTGGCGATCCTCGACGCGACCGCGATCACCGAGATCCGCACCGGAGCGGTCACCGCGATCGGCGCCGAGCACCTCGCTCCGGCCGGGGCGCGCACGCTCGGGCACATCGGCGCCCGCGGCACCGCCTACTGGAACGTTCGGCTGCTGTGCCGGGTGCTGCCCGGTCTGGAGGAGATCCGCGTGCATTCGCGCCGGCCGGTGAGCCGCGAGCAGTTCGCGCGTCGCTTGAGCGCGGACCTGGGGCGTGAGGTGCGCGCCGTCGACGGCTGGGAGGAGTGCGTGCGAGGCGCCGACGTGGTGGTCGAGGCCAGCCGGCTGAGCGAGCCCGAGCCGCTGCTGCGCACGAGCTGGATCTCGCGCGGCGCGCTGGTGATCCCGTACGGAACGGTCAGCGCGGTCGAGCTCGACCTGGTGGACATCATGGACAAGGTCGTCGTCGACGACTGGGGCCAGGCCGGGGTCGGGCCGCTGGGCGCGCTGCGCGCGCACGTCGACTCGGGCCGGCTATCGAAGGCCAACCTGTACGCGGAGCTCGGTCAGATCGTGGCCGGCGACCGCCCCGGCCGCGAGCGCGACCATGAGACGATCCTGTTCTGGCACCGCGGCCTGTCGATCACCGACATCGCGCTCGGCGAGGCGCTGCTCGACAAGGCCCGCGCCCTGGGGATCGGGACGCAGCTGGCGTACCGCTGAGCCAGCCGCGCCCCGTCCCGAGGCGAACGTGGCTACGGAACCATCCAGGACAGCGGGCCGGACTGCAGCAGCACCAGAATCGCCATCAGCAGCGCCAGCAGCAGGCTCCAGCCGACAACCTTGCGGAAGATGTCGCCCTCCTTGCCGGCCAGGCCGACGGCGGCGGCGCCGATCGCGAGGTTCTGCGGCGACACCATCTTGGCCAGCACGCCGCCCGAGCTGTTGGCGGCCGCCAACAGCGTCGGCGACAGCGACGACTTGTGCGCCGCCGCCACCTGCAGCCCGCCGAACAGCGAGTTCGTCGACGTGTCAGATCCGGTCACCGCGGTGCCGAACCAGCCGATCAGCGGTGACAGGAACGCGAAGAATCCGCCCGCGCCCGCGGCCCAGGTACCGAGCGTCGCGGTCTGGCCCGAGAGGTTCATCACGTAGGCCAGCGCCAGCACGGAGCACACTGTGACCAGAGCCCACTTGAGCTGGCCGAGCGTCTCGCCGTAGATCTTGAGGGCGAGCCGCGGGCGCACCCGCAGCACGATCATCGTGATCACGCCCGAGATCAGCAGCCAGGTGCCGGCGGCGGTCACCCAGTTGGCCTTGAACGTCTCGCTGGCGGGCGCCTTGCCCGCCGAGCTCAGCACGTTGAGCCCGGGCCAGCTGAACTCGCTGGTGAGCTTGTCGAGCTGGTTGGTGATCGGATGCAGGCTGACCAGCCCCAGCACCACCACGATCACGATGTAGGGCGCGAACGCCTGCAGCATCTGGCCGCGGCTCGGCGGCGGGCCGTTCTCGGCCAGCTTCTCGCGCTCGAACGCCGCGTCGGCCGCCGATCCACCGGCGATCGCGGGGCGACGACCCCGCCCGGCGGTGGTGCTCGGGACCTGCGGGGCGCTGGGGGACCAGATCGTCAGCAGCGCCACCACCGCGGCGGCCGAGCCCAGCGACGCGATGATGTCGGTCAGCTCCATCGAGACGTAGTTGGAGATCGTGAACTGCAGGACCGCGAACACGGCTCCGGCGGTCAGCGCCGCCGGCCAGCTCTCGCGCAGGCCGCGGCGGCCGTCGACCATGAACACCAGGATGAACGGGACCAGTAGCGCCAGGAACGGCGTCTGGCGCCCGACCATCTGGCTGAGGTCGTGCGTGGGCAGGCCCGATACCTGTCCCAGTGTGGTGATCGGCACCGCGATCGCGCCGAACGCGACCGGGGCGGTGTCGGCCACCAATGCGACCGCGGCCGCGCGCAGCGGCGACAGCCCGATGCCCATCAGCATCACGCCGCAGATCGCCACCGGCGTCCCAAATCCGGCCAGTGCCTCGAGCAGCGCGCCGAAGCAGAACGCGATCACGACGACCTGGACCCGGACGTCGTTGGACACCTCGGCGAACGCGCGCCTCAGGACCGCGAAATGGCCGGTTCGATCGGACATGTTGTAGATCCACAGCGCGTTGATGACGATCCACATGATCGGCCAGAAGCCGAATACGGCGCCCTCCAGCGCGGAGTCTGCGGCCTGGCCGACCGGCATCGAGTAGACGATCAGCGCGACCAGGATCGCCACCCCCAACGTGATCAGCGAAGCCCACTGCGCCTTCATCCTGACGACTCCCAACAGGATGAACAGCACCAGCAACGGCAGAATGGCGAACACGGAGCTCCAGCCCAGTGAATGCGCCACGGGGTCGAGAACCTGTTTGTACACCCAGAACCTCCCTCACCTGACTTCCGGTCCCGTCCCAGCGCTACCCCGGAGCAGCGGTCCTGACGCGCGCGCCGCGAAGGCGCAGGCGACACCCGGTGTCGCAGTGGCCCTGGCAGGACTCGAACCTGCGCGCCACCGGTTATGAGCCGGCTGCTCTACCGACTGAGCTACAGGGCCGCGGCCGGGCGCGACGCTAGCACCTGCGGCGCGCGATTCCGAGGCCCCTGTGGGGGCCGCCGGTCCGCGCACTCGGGTACGCTAAGCCCGATGCTGATCCCCGCCGCATCCACCGGCCAGACGCTGGCGTTGCTGGTCACGTTCCTGGGGATCGGCGTGCTCGTCAACGTGCTGATCATCTACATCGTCGCGCAGGTGCTCGGCGAGCGCGAGCGCAACCGGGAACGTCGCGAAGGCCACACCTAGCGGGGGCGCCGGGAGAGTGCGGCGCGCGCTGGCGCAGGGCGTCGAGCTGGACGACGACCGCGAGCGGGTCGACCCCGAGGCCGTGTACCGCTACCTGCGCGACGAGTCCTATTGGGCCGCGCAGCGCTCGCGCGAGGACGTGACCCGGTCGATCCGCGAGGCTGCCCGGGTGGTGGGGCTGTACGACGACGGCGAGCTGATCGGATTCGCACGGGTGATCTCCGACGGCGTCCACGTGGCTCATCTGTGCGACGTCTACGTGCTATCCGAGTACCGCGGGCGTGGGTTCGGGACCGAGCTGGTACGCGAGGCGGTCGACAACGGACCGCACGCCGAGCTTGGGTGGACTCTTGCAACCAGGGACGCCCACGGCCTCTACGAAAGGTTCGGATTCTCGCCTCCCGATCAGGAAGTGATGCAGCGAAGGCGCTCTCGCTGAAGGAACGCCGCAGGCAGGCGTCGAATGAGAGGCCTGCCCATGAAGCAAGCCTCCAGCTCGACTGCCGCCCCAGAGACACCCCACGGACACCAGGCCCTGTCCGCCTACATCCAGGCGCGATTCGACCAGTTCTCGCGTTCCCAGAAGGACGTCGCCCAGTACATCGTCGACCACCTCGACGAGGCCGCGTTCCACACGGCCGAGGAGCTGGCCCGCCGCGCCAACACCTCGTCCAGCACCGTCGTGCGCTTCTCCCAGGCGCTCGGCTTCGAAGGCTTCCCCGAGCTACAGCAGGCCGCGCGCGACGAGTACCGCCGCCGCCGCAACGGCTCCGACAACGGAGTTGCCGCTGCCGCACCGCTGTTCTCGCTGGACCACACCGAGTTCGAGGCGGCGCTCGCCGCCGACCACGTCAACGTCGAGGACACCGCGCATAAGCTCTCGCGCTCGGACGTCGAGGCAGCGATCGACGCGATCGTCAACGCCGAGAAGGTGCTGATCGCTGGAACCGACCAGATGGCGTTCTTCGCCAGCTATCTGCGCCACCTGCTGATGCTGCTCGACCTGCGCGCCGAGATCGTGGCCAGTCCGTCGCAGGAGGCGCTGGGACGGCTCAGCCGGATCGACGAGCAGACGCTGGTGATCGGTCTGTCGGCCGGACGGCCGCACCCGCTGATCACACGCACGATGAAGCTCGCCCGCCACCGCAAGGCGACCACGCTGGCTGTGACCGACGCGACCCTCTCGGAGGTCGCCCGGCTGGCCCGCATCCGCCTCTACTACTCGTCTAACACGCCCGCGTTCGTGCGCTCGCACACGGCGCTGCTGTCGCTGATCCAGGCGCTCGCATACGGCGTGTACGCGCGCGACGCCCAGCAGTACGACGGGCGGATCAAGGCGTTCCGCCTGAAGTGAGCCGGCCGCCGGCGCAGGACGGCGGTCAGCGGCGGGCGACCAGCAGCGACTGCACGGCCCGGCCGACGCGACCGGTGCGGTCGTAGATCACGCTCTCGGCGTTGCCGATCCCGCTGGTGGCGACGATCATCCGGGACTCCAGGCCGATCCAGTCCCCGACCGGGAGGCGGTCGATGTACAGCGTCAGGTCGGGATTGATGAACATGTACTGATCCCACGGGAGTGCCGCGGCGATCCCGTTGCCGAAGTCGCCCGCAGCGGCCAGTCGCTGCAACGGCGAGGACGGCTCGCCCGCGACGATCGGCTTGCGCAGGCGAAACCACGCCGTGGCCGGTCCCATTCGGTAGAACGCGCCCTCGACGAACCGGATCTCCAGCGCGTCGCGCGCGAAGGTGGGGCCGTGGTCAGACACGTAGTCGTTCTCGACGCCGCCCTCGGGGCCCGGAGGCGGGGGCTGCTGGGCTGTGCGCGGTACATCGGCGTCCGCGGGCATGACTCGCAGCGCGCGGGCGCGGACGACCTCGGTCCCGCCCGGGGTGCGGATCGCCCCCTCCATGAGTTGCACCCGGCGGCCGGGGCGAACGAGCTCGACATCGACGTGCAGATGCCCGAGCGGGACCGGGCGGACGAACTCGTAGGTGACGCGGGCGATCGCGAGCCCGGAGCCGTCGAGGCCCTCGAACGCCCGCATCAGCAGCGCGGCCGGCGCGCCCCCGTGCTGCGAGTCAGGGCTCCACGGTCCTCGCGCGAGCTCGGTGGCCTCGAACGTCGCTCCATCGTGGATGAAAACGCCGTGCATGCTGGCTGTCGCGGACATGGCGGCACACGGTATCGCCCGGCTACACTCCCACGCGATGAGCGATCACAACGGCATCAACCGCGACGAGGCCACGTTCACCGTCAAGGCCGGGCTGGCCGAGATGCTCAAGGGCGGCGTGATCATGGATGTGGTCACCCCCGAGCAGGCGAAGATCGCCGAACAGGCAGGAGCCGCCGCGGTGATGGCGCTCGAGCGCGTCCCCGCCGACATCCGCCGTGACGGCGGCGTCGCCCGGATGTCGGACCCGGAGATGATCCGCGGCATCCAGGAGTCGGTGACGATCCCGGTGATGGCCAAGGCGCGGATCGGCCACTTCGTCGAGGCGCAGGTGCTCGAGGCGCTCGAGGTCGACTACATCGACGAGTCCGAAGTGCTTACGCCCGCCGACGAGGCCAACCACATCGACAAGTGGGCGTTCAAGGTCCCGTTCGTGTGCGGCGCCACCAACCTCGGCGAGGCGCTGCGCCGGATCGGTGAGGGCGCCGCGATGATCCGCTCCAAGGGCGAGGCTGGAACCGGCGACATCGTCGAGGCGGTCCGCCACCTGCGCAAGATCGGCGGCGAGATCCGTCGCCTGACGATGCTCGACGACGCCGAGCTGGCCACCGCGGGCAAGGAGCTTCAGGCCCCGTTGCACGTCGTCCGCCAGGTCGCCGCCGACGGCCGGCTACCGGTGGTCCTGTTCTGCGCGGGCGGGATCGCCACCCCCACCGACGCCGCGCTGGTGATGCAGCTCGGCGCCGAGGGCGTGTTCGTCGGCTCGGGCATCTTCAAGTCCGCCGACCCTGAGCGCCGCGCCGCCGCGATCGTCGAGGCGACCACGCACTTCCGCGACCCCGCGCGGATCGCTGCCGTCTCCACCGGGCCTCGGCCAGGCGATGGTCAGCCTCGAGACCTCCAAGCTCGAGACCGAGCAGCTGCTGGCCCCGCGGGGCTGGTAGTAGTGGGTCCCCCCGGGGAAACCCACTAGTGACAGAAGCTCCGCCGGACCGGCCCAGGGTGGTCGGGATCCTGGCCCTCCAGGGAGGGTTCGAGGCGCACGCGAAGATCGTGCGTGCGCTGGGTCACGCAGCCGCGCGAGGTCCGCGTCCCGGCCGATCTCGAGGGACTCGACGCACTGATCATCCCCGGCGGCGAGTCGACCGTGATGACGCTGGGGATCGAGCGCGAGGGGCTGGCCGAGCCGCTGCGGGCGCTGATCGGCGGCGGCACGCCCGTGCTGGGCACGTGCGCGGGCCTGATCATGCTCGACCGCGATCACCTCGATGTGCTGGACATCGTCGCCGAGCGCAACGCGTTCGGGCGCCAGCTGCGGTCGTTCGAGGCCGACGTCGACATCGACGGGATCGAGGGCGGCCCCGTCCATGCGGTGTTCATCCGCGCTCCCTGGGTGGCCGAGCACGGACCCGCGGTCGAGGTGCTGGGAAGCGTCGACGACCGGCCGGTGGCGATCCGCCAGGGCAACGTGATCGCGGTCGCGTTCCATCCGGAGCTGGCCGGCGAGACGCGCCTGCACCAGCTGCTGCTCGCGATCGACGGATCCGGCGAGCGCTAGGCGCTAGTCGACGCCCACGGTCCGGCGCTCGTGCCGGCGGGTGTAGGCCCACAATTCCCGCTCGAACGCGGGCCAGTCGAACCGCGGCACCCCCTCGGGTCCGGGCGGGGGACGCTCGTCGGAGGGGTCGTCGCCGTCGTCGGGCCCGTCGTCGGATTCGCCCTGACCTCGCGACAGCCAGGCTGCGAATGCGCAGACGCCGATCCCGGCCGCGTAGATCACGGCCGCCAGCGCCGCATGGTGGCGCAGCGACGCCAGCGCGCCGACCGCGTACAGCAGCAGCGCGGAGGCCACCAGCCTCCGCAGCTCTGATCGGGGCACCGACCTGCGCGGCGCCCGCGCCGAGGCGCTGACCAGGATCGCCACGCACAACACGATCGCCAGCGCCAACTTCCATGCCTGTGTCGTCGGCACGATCATCGACTCCCCCACGATGATCACTCGCAAACGCCGCGAAATCAAGTGCGGCGAGCTCGTCGGTGGGCCTCAGACCTCCAGCCCGTGGCGCATGGTGTTCTCGGTTACGGCGCGTGGCTCGACGAAGTGGCGCAGGTAGTCGGGGCCGCCGGCCTTGGTGCCGTTGCCCGACAGGCGATTGCCGCCGAACGGCTGGCGTCCCACCATTGCGCCGGTGATCCCCCGGTTGACGTACAGATTCCCGACGGGGGTGCGCCCGCTGACGTAGCGGACGGTCTGCGGGTCGCGTGCGAACAGCCCGCCGGTCAGCGCGAACGGCAGGCTGTCGACGACGTCGCAGGCCTCCTCGACGTCGCGCACCCGCTCGATCGCGAGCAGCGGCCCGAAGATCTCCTCCTCGAGCACGGCGGAGCCGCGAGGGAGGTCGACCGCCACCGTGGGCGGGCAGAACCAGCCGGGGTCTGGCACCTGCTCCACCCTGGCGGCGATCCGACCTTCGCGCTCGGCGATCTCGGCGTAGCGGCGGACGCGCTCCTGGGCGGCGCGCTCGATCACCGGCGGGACCTCGGTCCCGAGCCTGTCGGCCTGGCCGACGTCGAGCACCGAGACTGCGCCGGCGACACGTTCGATCAGCTGGTCGGCGATTGCCTCGTGGACCAGCACGCGCGCGGCCGCCGAACATTTCTGGCCCGCGTAGGTGAACGCCGAGAACACGATTGCCGGGACCGCTTCGTCGAGATCGGCGTCGGCGTCGACGATCACGCAGTTCTTGCCACCGAGCTCGGCCACAACCTGCTTGAGGTAGCGCTGACCGGGCACGACCTCGGCCGCGGCCCGGATGATCTCGAGGCCGACCGGGAGCGACCCGGTGAACGCGATCGTCTGTACGCCGGGATGGCGGACCAGCGCGGCGCCGACGTCGCCCTCCCCAGGCAGCAGCGACAGCGCCTCGGCGGGCACGCCGCCGGCGCGTAGGGCCTGGACGACCTGCAGCGCGCAGCCGGGCGACTGCTCGGCGGGCTTGACCACGACCCCGTTGCCGGTCGCGACTGCCGCCGCGGTCATCCCGCAGACGATCGCGATCGGGAAGTTCCACGGCGCGATGACTGCGGCCACGCCCCGCGGCACGTATCGCATCTCGTTGCGCTCCCCGGGGACTTGGAGCAGCTCCGCGCCGGAGTCGAGCTCGATCGCCCCGCGGGCGTAGTACTCGAGGAAGTCGATCGCCTCGCACACGTCAGCGTCGGCCTCGGGCCACGGCTTGGCGCATTCGCGGACCTCGAGCGCCGCGAGCTCGAGCCGCCGCTCGCGCATCCACGCGGCCGCCGCGACCAGCGCCGCGGCGCGCTCCCGGGCCGGGCGCGAACCCCAGTCAGCCAGCCCCCGGCGTGCGGTCTGTACGGCCATGTCGACCTCGGCGGCGGTCGCGTGGGCCGAGCGCGCGACGACGCGGTCGGGGCTGCCGGGGTCGATCGAGATCAGCTCCTCGGCGAACCGCTCGCTGTCGCCGATCATCACCGCAACGCGGAGCGGCAGTCGCCGATCGACGCCGGCCAGCGCGTCCTGCAGCCCGGAGCGAACGCTCGAGCGGCGCAGCTCGAGGATCGGCTCATTGGCGAACGGGGCGAGGGGGGTCATCGGAACGTCGACATTAGCTGCCGTCATCCGGGTCCAATCGCGACACTAGGGCGCGGCCAGCAGCTCCTCGAGCGGGACCCCGCGGGCCTGCTCGGACAGGAACGACTCGTTGCTGGTGTTCTCGAGCAGCCTGCGCACCAGGTAGGCCATCCCGGCGACGAGGTCGCCGACCGGGCAGTACGTGCGCACCCGGAAGCCGCCGGCGGCCAGCGCATCCTGGAGCTCGTCGCCGAGGCCGCGCAGCACCTGCAGCTCGAGATCGCCGTCGTCGCCGCCCGACAGCTGGTTGAAGGCGATCGCGTGAGACACCGACCGCAGGTTGTGCGAGGCGACCGCCACGCGCACCGCCGGCCGCGCCATGAGCAGGCGGCGGGTGAGCTCCTCGAAGTTGCGGTCGCAGTCGGCCTTGACCTCGAACACGGGCGCCGGCCAGCCGTGCTGGCGGGCTTGCACGAGCTCGTGGTCCCAGTAGGCGCCCTTGACCAGTCGCACGGTCAGGGGCGGTGTGCGCTGCGACGATCGCGCCCAGTCGAGCACCACATCGAGCTGCTCGGGCGAGTCGCGCAGGTAGGCCTGGAGCACCACGCCTGCCGATGGCCCCGCGCGGAACTCCTCCTCGGAGAGGACGTCGAGCACCAGCTCGAGCACGGCCTCGCGCGAATCGAGCGACTCCATGTCGATGTGCACGTGCGCGTCGAGCTCGTGAGCGTGGCGCAACAGCGGGCGCAGCCTGGCGGCTGCGTCCTCGCGGCCACGCTCGGGCGCATCGGGCCGTAACAGCGGCGTCAGCGCCGACACCTTGACCGACACGTTTGCCCGGGGCACTGGCCCCGCCGAGTCGTGCTGGAGCACCGGCCGCTCGGGCCAGCGTCGCGCAGCGGTGGCGAGCTCCCGCAACGCCGCGTCGCACCGCTGCGCGTAGCGGTCGGCCTCGGCGGTGGTGATCGTCGCCTCGCCGAGCAGGTCGACCGAGCTGGCCACGCCCCGCTCCCACAGGTGGCGGAGCACCCCGAGCGCCGCCGTGGGGCTCTCGCCGACGATGAACCGGTGAGCCATGTGCCTCACGCCCCGAGCGGCGGCGGCGCCCAGCGCAGTGCGCCCCGCCCGGGTGTCGGCGATCCTCATCGCCGCCGAGATCGGCAACGGCGCGTCGGGGACCTCCTCCAGGAACCCCTGCAGGTGGCGGGCGAGGTCGTCGAGCGAGCGGCACGCCGGCACCACGTCGACGAACCGGAACAGCGCCGCCCGCAGTTCGCGATCGCCGGAGGCGAGCTCCATCGCCCGCGAGTCGATCGCCCGCACGGGATGGCGGGCGCTGGACGGGAACGCCGCCGCGAGCTCGCCGCCGATCCGGCGGATCTCGCGTTCGACCTGCTCGCGCTCCGGGGCGGCCACCGACTCGCTCACCTCAGCCCGGCCTCCGCGCGGGTGGCGGTGGCGTCGCCGCCTCGATCGTCTCCCAGCTCATGTCGCGGGCGCGCAGCTCCTCGTCGACCCTGCCGCCGCCCCGTAGCCCGAACAGCCGCTTGGCGTACAGCAGGTACACGACCACCGCGATGTTGATCAGGAACCCGATGACCTTCAGCGCCGAGACCCGTTCGTGCAGCTCGTAGATCTCCAGCGGAAGCAGCACCACAGTGGCGATGAAGGTCAGGTACTCGGCCCAGCGCTTCATGTACCAGAGGCCCACGGCCTCGACTCCCTCCAGCAGCCCGTAGCCGAGCAATCCGGCGCCCACCTCCCGCAGCGCCCCAGAGCGCAGCGAGAACAGCCGGTCGAGGTCGCGCAGGATTCCGACGTGGCCAGAGGTCTGAACCGGTCCGCCGCCGACGCCGCGCTGGAGGTCGGCGAGGATGTTGTAGTAGGCGTTGCGGAGGGTTGCCTCGTGGGCGGCGAACAGGAGCACGCCGACCCCCAACAGGACCAGCACGACGAAGTGAAACCCCCGGTCGACCGCGATCAGCCGCAGCACGACCCGGTCGCGCAGCGCCTTGCCGCGTTTGGGGACGACGATCTCGCCGCGGTCGGGCGGGTGTGCGCGGCCCGGACTCTCGGGCGGCGCAAGCGCTACCCAGCTGTCGCAGCGCAGGCAGCGGTAGAAGCGAAACGAGCCCTCGTCCCGAGCCAGCAGGTAGTCCTGCGGGCGTAGCCGCTCGGCGTCGGTCCCGACCAGCCGATGGCCCTGGAACCCGCACGAGACCAGCTCCCAGTCGAGCTGGCGGCGCTTGCGTGGAGCTTGGGTCCCGGGGGGTCTGGGGAGCCCCGACGCCGTGGGTTCGTCAGGCGCCTGGCTCGGGACGGCTTCGGAGGGCGCTGCCGCGGGCTGGGAGCTCTCCATGCCGCAACCGTACCCGCATCAGCTCAGGATGTTCACGGCCCGCGCGACGACCAGCCCGATCGTCACCAGCGACACCATTGCCTGCGCCCCCATCAGGGCTTTCGCTTTCTGGGTCAGTGGCATCGTGTCGGTGGGGCTGAACGCCGTCGCGTTGGTCAGCGACACATACAGGTAGTCGCCGAGCCCGGGGAGCCAGCCCTTCGGCGCCCAGCGCTCGTCGGTCATCTGCGGGAACAAAAAATCGGACTGGTCCCGGTCGTGCTTTCGCATCCGTGCGGCCGGACCGCCGCGGTCCAGCTCCCAGTACCACAGGCCGAACAGCAGCACGTTGGTGATGTACAGCAGCGCACCCGAGTAGATCAGCACCCGGCCGTTCTCCTGGCCGCCTCGCAGCAGGAAGTGGCACAACAGTGCCAGCGACACGATGTTGGTGGCGCTGACCAGCGCGATCAGGGCGACCGCCACCCACCGGCGCGTCCGCGACTGGCGAACCCGGGGGCGCGGGGAGGCCATGACCAGGCCGAGCAGCAGCAGCAGCTCGGCGGCGGGGAGCAGCCAGTGGGGGCCGATCGTCAGCTTCGTGGGGAGCGCGAACGCCAGCGCGATCGCAATCGCCACGACCAGCTCCGGCCCCCAGATCGGCAGCTCGCGGTCGAGATCTTCGATCGCCTCGATAGCCTCGGCTTCCTCGGAGCGCCGAGGATGCCCGGAACGTTCGGTCTGATCCATCGGCCCTTGAGATATTGGCACGTGCCTCGGACCCGGAAACTGGGAATACACCGACAGATGAAGCGCTTCTTCGTGGTGGTCGCAATCTGCGGCTTGGCCGTGGCCGGCTGCGGAAGCTCCGCGACGACCACGGTCACGACGACCGCGACGTCCACCGCCACGCGAACGGTCACCACGACCACGCCCGCGGCCACGACCGGCCCCGCCACGACCACGGCGGCCACCAGCCCCACGGCCACCTCGGCCGCCGGCACCGGAGCCTGCCGTGCCGCGGACCTGACGCTGTCCTACCTCGGCCAGCAGGGCGCGACCGGGCACGGCGAGCTCGGGTTCGCGCTGCGCAACAAATCAGGTGGGCCGTGCACCACGTTCGGCTATCCCGGAGTGCTGTTCCTGGACCGCGCCGGCCGGGCGCTGCCCACCCGTAGCACCCGCACCACCAGCGACTTCTTCGGCCACACGACGCTGCGCCACCTCAAGCTCGGCCCCGGCGACACGGTCTCGTTCCGGGTCGGCGTGACGCACGTGCCGACGGCCGGCAACCGCTGCACCACCGCCCACCAGGTGCAGGTGATCGCGCCGAACGACACAGCCACGATGCGCGTCCAGATCCGGCAGGGAGGCGCGTATGAGTGCGCTGTGGCCACGGTGTCCCCGGTTCAGGCCGGAAAGTCCGCGTACCCCTAGGGTCGCGACGCTAGTGTCGCGCGAACCGGACCAGTTCGCCGTCTTGCACCTCTGAGACCTTGCCCTCGTTGAGCAGCAGGTCGACGTGGCCGAGCACCTCGGAGACCATCAGGTACGCCTGCGTGAGCGGGACGTCACCCCAGATCCGGGTGGCGATCTCATACGCGGTCATCGGCCCCTCGTCGAGGATCCGCAGGATCTTGCCGGCGCGGCGCCGGTGCATGCGCAGGCGCTGGTCGATCAGCGCCACGGGGTCGGTCACGGGATCGCCGTGCCCGGGCAGCACGAGCTCGGCCGGCAGCTCCTGGGTGGCCTTCATCGAGGCGATGTACTGGACCAATGCCTGGGGCCGCGGGGCATCGGATCCGCCGTCGAGCGGTCGGGTGACCAGCGGGTTGGACGAGATGTGACCGATCAGGTGGTCGCCACTGAACAGGATCCTGCGGTCTTCGTCCCAGAAGATCGTGTCCGATGGGCTGTGTCCGGGGCGATGCAGCGCCCGTAGCGTGCGCCCCTCGAGTTCGAGCGTGTCGCCGTCCTGCAGCGGCCGGGTCACGTTTGCACTTGAGCCGAACGCCCTGAACGCGGCGACCGCGCTGGCCAGCGCGAGGTACGTGTCGTGCGGGACGCCGTGGCGCCGCATCACCGCCTGGGCGAACTCGTCGTCGGCCGCCGTGCTGGCCGCGAAGTTCTCCAGATACGGGGCGAGCAGGTGCCAAGCGGCGACCTCGGCGCCCGAACGGCCGGCGATGATGTCCGCCAGCCCGATGTGATCGAGGTGCTGGTGGGTGAGCACGATCAGCTCGATGTCCTCGAGCTGGTGCCCGAGCGCGGCGAGATCGCGCTCGAGCGAGTCCAGCGACTTGCCCGAGTTGGGGCCGGAGTCGATCAGCGTCAGCGGCCGGTCCTCGATCAGGTACAGGTCGACCCGGCCCACCGCGAACGGCGTGGGGATCGCCATCCGGTGGATGCCGGCCTCGGCGGCGGCCGCCAGCGAGTCCTCCGCCGTCGGCTCCCGGTCGCGCGCTGACTCGGCCGCGGGGCTCAAGAACGGATCACGCCGAGCACCTCGTCACGGCGGCGCTCCATGTCCTCGCGCGAGGCCAGCGACTCCAGGCACAGCCGCAGCAGCGGCTCGGTGTTCGAGGCGCGCACGTTGAAGTGCCAGTCGTCGTACTCCACCGAGACCCCGTCGAGGCGGTACTGGTGCGCGTCGGAGTAGCGCTCGGACAGCTCCTCGATCTTGGCCTCGCCATCGGAGACCTCCGAGTTGATCTCGCCGGAGATGAAGTACCGCGAGCGGTAGGGCGCGAGCAGCTCCGACGGCTTGGAGCCTCGCACGGACAGCAGTTCGATCATCAGCAGCGCCGGGATCGTCCCCGAGTCCGCGCAGAAGAAGTCGTGGAAGTAGTAGTGGCCGGAGACCTCGCCGCCGAAGATCGCGTGCTCCTCACGCATCCGGGTCTTGAAGAACGCGTGCCCGACCCGGTTCATCAGCGCCCGCCCGCCCGCGCCCTCGACCACGTCGGCGACGGCCCGGCTGGCGCGCACGTCGTAGAGGATCGTCGACTTCGGCTGCTTCTCCAGCATCGACTCGGCCATCAGCGCGGTCAGGAAGTCGCCGTCGATGAACGCGCCCTGCTCGTCGATGAAGAAGCAGCGGTCGGCGTCGCCGTCCCAGGCGATTCCGAGGTCCGCACCCGTGTCGAGGACCTCGCGCATGATGAACTCGCGGTTTTTCTCCAGCAGCGGGTTGGGCTCGTGGTCGGGGAAGCTCCCGTCGGGTGTCCAGTAGGCCTCGATCAGCTCGAGTCCGAGATCACGGAGGATCGGCCCGACCATCGGCCCGGCCATCCCGTTGCCGCCGTCGACCACGACCTTGAGCGGCTTGATCGCGTCGCGGTCGATGAACCGGGTCACGTACTCGTGGAACTCGTCATAGATCGAGACCTTCTCGACGCTGCCGCCGCCGGGCGGGTCGCCCAGACTGCTCTCGACGTTGGCGCGGACGTCGCCGATCCCGGCGTCGCCCGACAGCGCGATCGCCCCGCGCTTTACCAGCTTGGCGCCGGTGTAGGCCTTGGGGTTGTGGGAGGCGGTGCACATCAGGCCTCCGTCGAGGTCGCGCGAGCCGACCAGGAAATAGAGCATCTCGGTCCCCACCTCGCCGGCATCGACCACGACGGCGCCCTCGCTGACCATGCCCTCGCGGTAGGCGGCGGCGAGTTCGGGCGCGGTCAGGCGCATGTCGTGTCCGAGCGCCAGGCGCAGCTCCGCGGCGGGCTTGCCCTCCAGGTCGGCGATCACCCGTACGAACGACCGTCCGATCAGCTGGGCGGACGCGGCGTCGATGTCGTCGCCGTAGAGCCCGCGGATGTCGTAGGCCTTGAAGATCCCCGGGTTGACGGTGGTGACCATCGCGCGGCGGATCCTACCCGCCTGGTGTTTCTGGCACGGGCCGCGAGGATAATCCCTGCAGTGAAGCCGACGGTGGCGATTCTGTGCGGGGGACGGGGCACTCGTCTTGTCGAGCACGCCCAGTCGATCCCCAAGCCGCTGGTCGAGATCGGCGGACGGCCGATCGTCTGGCACGTGATCCAGATCTACATCGCCCAGGGGTTCGAGCGGTTCGTGCTGCTGACGGGGTACCGCGGCGAGCAGATCGAGGCGTTCTGCGCAGCCGAGCAGTGGCCTGCCGGCGTCGCGGTCCAGTGCTTGGCGACCGGGATCAACACACCCACCGGCGGCCGGCTGCACCACGCGGCGCGGGAGCTCGGTGAGGAGACGTTCTGCGCGACCTACGCCGACGGCGTGGCGGACATCGACCTCGACGCGCTGCTGGCGTTTCACCGCGACCACGGCGCCGCCGCGACGATGACCGTGGTGCGACCGCGGCTGCAATTCGGCGTGGCCGAGCTCAACGGCGACGGGATCGTCCGCGGGTTCACCGAGAAGCCGCGCAGCGAGCACTGGGTCAACGGCGGCTTCTTCTGCTTCGAGCGCCCGGTGCTCGACAGCTGCGCGCCCGACAGCGTGCTCGAGCGAGAGCCGCTGCAGGGGCTGGCCGCCACCGGCGATCTGCGGGCGTACTGCCACCAGGGATTCTGGGACTGCCTGGACACCTACAAGGACGCCGTCGAGCTCAACGACCGCTGGGAGCAGGGGAGAGCGCCGTGGAAGCTGTGGTGAGCCGGGAACTGGGGATCCTCGGCACTAAACTGAGCACTTATGTCCGGTCACTCCAAATGGCACTCGATCAAGCACAAGAAGGCCGTCGTCGACGCCCGGCGGGGCCAGCACTTCACCAAGCTCGCCCGGGCGATCACCGTGGCCGCCCGCGAGGGCGGCGGTGATGTCGACGGCAATCCGGGGCTGGGCCTCGCCGTCCAGAAGGCCCGTGACGCCTCGATGCCCAAGGACAACATCGAGCGCGCGATCGCCAAGGGGACCGGAGAGGGCGTCGACGCCGACCAGATCGAGACGGTCGTGTACGAGGGCTACGGTCCCGGCGGCGTGGCGCTCCTGATCGAGGCGCTGACCGACAATCGCAACCGCACCGGAGCCGACGTCCGACACCTGCTCGCCAAGCACGGCGGCAACCTCGGCGAGCCCGGGTCGGTCTCCTACCTGTTCGACAAGCAGGGCGTGATCGTCGTCGACGCCAACCGCTACAGCGAGGACGACCTGATGCCGGCGATCGACGCCGGAGCGCAGGACATCTCGCTCGACGACGACGTGTTCGAGGTGCTCACCGAGCCCGGCGACCTCGTGTCGGTCAGGGAGGCGCTCACCAGCGCGGACGTCGAGATCGAGAGCGCCGACGTGTCACAGCGCCCGAAGTCCAGAGTGCCGCTCGACGAGGCCGATGCCGCCAAGCTGCTCAAGCTGATCGATGCGCTCGAGGAGTCAGACGACATCAACGCGGTACACGCGAACTTCGACGTCGAGGCGGACGTCCTCGAGCGGATTGCGTCCTAGGGCGCGGCGACTCGGTTGCACGCCGAGCGCGACGTCGGCGTGGCTGTCTGACGCGGCTCTTACTTTGGATCGCTAGCCTCTCGCCCGTCATGAACCTGAAGAAGATGCTTGGTGCGTCATTCGCGCTTGCACTTGTCGCCGGCGTGACCGCCTGCGGCAGCAGCAGCAGCAGCTCCACCGCATCGGGAGTGCAGACCGCTCCCTCCGGCGGATCCACGCAGGCGGCGATTCAGACCACCCCGACACCACCACCCCAGCTGGCCAAGAAGCCGGTCGTGAACGTTCCCAAGGGCTCGCCGCCGAGCAAGCTCATCACTAAGGACCTGATCACCGGCACCGGTGCGACGGCGACCGCCGGCAAGACCGTCACCGTCAACTATGTCGGCGTTCTGTACAAGGGCGGCAAGCAGTTCGACTCCTCGTGGCAGCGCAACCAGCCGTTCACCACCGCCCTGTCGCAGGGTAGCGTGATCCCCGGCTGGGTCCAGGGCATCAACGGCATGAAGGTCGGCGGACGGCGCGAGCTGATCATCCCGCCGAGCCTCGGCTACGGCGCAAAGGGCAGCCCGCCCACGATCCCGGCTAACTCGACGCTCGTCTTCGTCGTCGACCTGCTGAAGGTCCAGTAGCTCGGTCTGGCTGATCTGCCTCGGGCCGGCGACGCCGCGCCCGGTGCAGCGGGATCGCCTCGGCGATGCCCTTGAAGCGGTGGCGTCCGGCAAACGACCAATCGAATAGCTCCCCGGCCTCGTCGCGCACGTCCTGCGTGCACAGCACGCTGCCGGGACGAGCGATGCCGGTGACCCGGCTGGCCAGGTTGACGGCGTGGCCGTAGTAGTCGCCGGCGCGCGCCAGGGCGAACCCACCGGCGATCCCCGCGCGAATGCTCGGAAGGTCGGGGTCGGATTCACCGTCGACCAGCTCCAGCGCGACCGACACCAGCGCCGCGGGATCAGGGCTGACCAGCATCGCCGCGTCTCCGATCGTCTTGATCAGGCGGACGGGCGGCCGAGCCAGGTGGGTGGCCAGCTGGCCGAACCTGACCGCGACGCTGCCGAGCTCTGAGGCCTCGACCTCGCCGCCGAGGCGGGTGAACCCCACCAGGTCGGCGAAGCAGATCGTGATCTGCTGGGAGCCGGCGATGTTGCCCGCCTCGCGCTCGGCGCGGCCGAGGATCCCGCGCCTGACCGCCTCGCGCAGGTGCGCGTTGAAGCTGGCCACCAGCACCGGCGACATCGCCGGGGTCAGCCGCTGCGCGAGCGCCGTGAAGCGCAGCGCCACCTCCTGCTCGTCGTCGCCCGGCTGCAGAAACGTCTCCACGAACGCGCCGGTGATCGTGGCTGCGACCCGAGACATCGCCTCGCCCAGGACGCGGGTGATCTCGGCGATCTCTTGCTCCGCGAAGCCGGCCTCCAGGAACAGGCGCTGGGACCTCGCCGCGGCGACGTCCTCGTCGCTGAACACGGGGTCGTCGGGAGCGGGCACCGGCAGGCCGAGCAGCCCGCGGACGCGGAGGATCACTTCGACGGGCAGCCCGGTCCGCTCGGACACTTCGGCGGCGGTATGAGTACCCCCCAGCACGCGCTCGACCGAGACCAGCGCCAGGCGGTCCTCGGCGACGGCGGACCTGAGCTCGTCGAGGCCCACCCCCTCGCTCACCAGGCGAGCCAGCAGCTGCTCGCGAGCGCGCCGCTCATCGCCCTCGAGCCCGTCGAGCAGGCCTTGCGCGGCGAAGTCCATGGGGTAATCGTGGCGTACCGCCCGGACCCATCGCGGGGTCGCGGGACCGGCGTCGGGGGCGGCGCCCGGGTGCGCTCGCGGCGCGTCCTCCGGGCTATCGGCTAGCATCGTCGGCCCTCGCGGGCGCCATCCGGCAGGTAGGTCGCGCTTCCGGCAACGGCCCGCACCAGGCACGCCAGAACCCGCAACGCTGATGCTCTCAATCCTGATGCCCGTATACAACGAGCGCGAGCGCGTCGAGCGCGCGGTCGCGGAGGTGCTCGACACCGAGCTGCCCGACGAGTTCGAGCTGATCATCGTCGACGACGGGTCGACCGACGGCACCCGGGAGATCCTGCGCAACGGGCGACTGGGGGCCGAGGGTGCGGCTGTTGGAGCACCCGCAGAACCAGGGCAAGGGCGCCGCGATCCGCACCGGCCTGCATGAGGCCCGCGGCGAGTACTCGGCGATCTTCGACGCCGACCTCGAGTACGACCCGGCCGACCTGGCGCTGCTGATGCCGCCGCTGATGGACGGCCGAACGAACGCCTGCTTCGGCGTGCGCGCGTTCGACGGCTACACCAGCCACTCGTTCCTGTTCGTGATGGGCAATAAGGGCGTTACGCTCGCCTGCAACGTCCTGTTCAACGTCTACCTGCACGACATCATGACCTGCCACAAGATGATCAGGACCGATGTCTTCAAGGATCTCTCGCTGAAGTCGCCGGGCTTCGCCATCGAGCCCGAGATCACCGCCCGGCTGGTCCAGCACGGCGAGCGCATCTTCGAGGTGCCCGTGCACTACCGCGCGCGCTCCAACGAGGAGGGCAAGAAGCTGACCGCGCTCGACGGGTTTCGCGTGATCGCGACGCTCGTGCGCTGCCGGCTCTCTCCCTCCTGAGGCACCGCCATGGAGAGCCGCACGATCACCGAGACCCCGCCCGCGCACCAGGCCGCGGAGCCGCCCCGGGACTCGGGCGCGGCGCAATCGTGGTGGCGGGACCTGCTCAGCTCGCCACTGGTGATCTGGAGCGTCATCTGCCTGGCGCTGGCCGCGCTGTCGGCGGCGATCCTCCCGACCGTCCCCAGCTACGACCCGTGGTCCTGGATCGTGTGGGGCCGCGAGCTGGTCAACCCGCACCTGGGCTTCTCCACCGGCGGCGGCCCGTCCTGGAAGCCGTTCCCGGTGATCTTCACGACGGTCTACGGGCTGTTCGGCGGCGCCTCGCCGACGCTGTGGGTGATCACCGCGCGCGCCGGCGGGCTCATGTCGCTGGTGGCGGCCTACCGGCTGGCCTCGCGGATGACCCCGGGGGAGACATGGATGCGCGCGGTGGCCGGCGCCCTGGCCGCGATCGGAATCGTGCTCACCCAGGAGTGGGCCTACTACATGTACCGCGGCACTTCCGAGCCGATGCTCGTCGGACTGTCACTGTGGGCCGTGGACCGCCACCTGGCGGGCAAGCGCGGCGCGGCGTTCCTGCTGGGTGTCGCCGCGGCGCTGATCCGTCCCGAGGCCTGGCCGTTCATCGCGATCTACGGCGTATGGCTGTTCGTGCGCGAGCCGCGGCTGCGCCTGCTGGTGCTGCTCGGCTGGCTGTCGATCCCGGTGCTGTGGTTCGTGCCACCGTGGATCAGCTCCGGTGACCCGCTGCTGGCCTCGGTCCATGCCAAGGACTACAACGGCCACCTCGGCAAGCACCCGTTCCTCGAGGTGCTGCGCCGCGGCGCCGACCTGCAGGTGCTCCCGGCGTTGGTGTTCGCGATCATCGGTACCGCGATCGCCTGGTTTAAGGATCGAGACAAGCTGACCGTGGGAATGGCCGCGGCCGCCGCCGGCTGGTGGGTGCTGGTCGTGGCGATGACGATCGACGGCTATCCCGGGCTCGAGCGCTTCTACCTGCCCGCCGCGGGCCTGATCTGTGTGCTCGCCGGGATGGGCGTGGTCCGCGTCGGCCAGCTGATCGGGTCGTGGCTGCAAGGCCGCGGGCTGCCCGCCGCGAGCGTCGCCTGGGCGACCGCCGGGATCGTCGCCGTGCTGGTGCTGATCTCGATCCCGCTGACCACCAGCCGGATCTCCGAGGCCCACGCGCAGAACTCGATCACCTCGCGCGCCGTGACGCGCCTGGACCAGCTGTCCGATGCCGTCGCCGCGGTCGGCGGGCACAACGGGGTCTACCCGTGCAAGACCAGCTTCTCGGCGGTCAACCACGGCGTCCAGACGGCGCTGGCCTGGAAGCTGCGCGCGAACCTCACCAAGGTCGGGACCTCGATGCGCCACTCCGGCGTGATGTTCGTGGGACCGACGGGACTCGATCGACGGCAGCCCGCCGAGGATCGATCCGCGGATCACCGACATCAAGCAGATCGCGCACGTGGGGGACTGGAAGGTCTACCGGGCCGCGGTGCCCCACCACACCTCCTGCGTCGGCGGCTAGCCGCGCCCCGGCGTCCCATCCCAGAAGGGGAGGCGTCCGCGCCCCAACGCAGAATTGGGAGGAGATGATCGTCCTCGGCATCGATCCGGGCACCGCGAGCACCGGCTACGGCGTCGTGCACAGCTCCGGCTCGCGCCTGCGCGCGCTCGACGACGGCGTGATCAAAACCTCGGCCGGGACGCCGCTGGAGCGCCGGCTGGCGGACATCCACGCTCGCGTCGGCGAGCTCCTGGAGCGCTACGGCGCGGACGCGATCGCGATCGAGGAGCTCTATTTCGGCGCCAATGTGCGCACCGCGTTCGCAGTTGGCCAGGCCCGAGGCGTCGTGCTGCTGGCCGCCGGCCAGCGCGGGATCCCGTCGCGCTCCTACACGCCCCAGCAGGTCAAGGCCGCGGTCTGCGGCCACGGGCGGGCCGGCAAGGACCAGGTGGGGCGGATGGTCGCGCGAATGCTCAGCCTCGCCGCGCCCCCGACGCCCGACCACGCCGCCGACGCGCTCGCGGTGGCGATCTGCGACCTCAACCGAGCGCCGCTGGCCAGCGCGCTCGCGGGAGCCCGCGCGTGATCGCGCTGCTGTCGGGCAAGGTTGCGGTCAGGCGCGGCGACCACGTCGTGGTCGACTGCGGCGGCGTCGGCTACCGGGTTGCAGTCTCGGCCGAGACTCTGCGGCGCGTGCCCGCCGCCGGACGCGAGGTGGTGTTGCACACGCACATGGTCGTCCGCGACGACGCGCTCGCGCTGTACGGCTTCGCCACCGAGGAGGAGCGGGCGCTGTTTCTGATGCTGCTCGGCGTGCAGTCGGTGGGCCCCAAGGTCGCACTCGCGGTGCTGTCCGGCGGGCCGCCGCGGGACCTGCTGGCGGCGGTTGCGGCGGGCGACACGGCGCGTCTGCAGGCCGTCCCCGGGATCGGCAAGCGCACGGCCGAGCGGATCGTGGTCGAGCTGCGCGAAAAGGTCGACGTGGCCCTGCCCGACGCCGAGATCACGATCACCCGCGCCGACGATCCCCGCTCGATCGCCCGCGAGGGTCTGATCGGGCTCGGCTACAGCCCGGTCGAGGCCGACAAGCTGCTCGAGCACGCCGACGGTGACGAGCCCGAGGACCTGATCGCCGGCGCGCTGAAGGCGGCCAGCCGATGAGCGCGTTCGGCGCCCAGGACGAGGCGATGACCGACGGCGAGGACCCGCGGATCCACGATCCCAACCTGCTTCCCGACGAGGAGCTCGACCGCTCGCTGCGACCCCGGCGGCTGGAGGACTTCGTCGGCCAGGAGCCGGTCAAGGACCAACTTGCGGTGTCGATCGCCGCTGCCGCCAACCGCGACGAGGCGCTCGACCACGTGCTGCTTGCTGGGCCGCCTGGCCTCGGCAAGACGTCGCTGGCCCAGATCGTCGCCGCCGAGCTCGACGTCCAGTTCGTGCAGACCGCCGGCCCGGCGCTCGAGCGCAAGGCCGACATCGCCGCGGTTCTGACCGCGCTCGAACCCCGTGCGGTGTTCTTCGTCGACGAGATCCACCGCCTGCCGCGCGCCCTCGAGGAGACGTTTTATCCAGCAATGGAGGACCGCGCGCTGCCGATCACGGTCGGCCAGGGCGCCGGTGCCCGCGTGATCACGCTCGACCTGCCGCCGTTCACGCTGATCGGCGCGACCACCCGCTCCGGGTTGCTGACCACGCCGCTGCGCGACCGGTTCGGGATCCAGCACCGCCTCGAGCACTACGGAACCGCGGACCTGGCGACGATCGTGCGCCGCTCGGCGCGGCTGCTCAGCGTCACGATCGACGACGGCGGCGCCCACGCGATCGCGGAGCGCAGCCGTGGCACCCCGCGCGTGGCCAACCGCCTGCTCAAGCGGGTGCGCGACTACGTCGAGGTCCGGGGCAGCGGCATCGTCACGTGCGAGGCGGCGGCGGAAGCACTCGACCTGCTTCAGGTCGACCACGAGGGTCTGGACCGTCTGGACCGCGAGATCCTGCGCGCGATCTGCGAGAAGTTCGGCGGCGGCCCGGTGGGGCTGTCGACGCTCGCCGTCGCGGTCGGCGAGGAGGCCGACACGATCGAGGACGTCTACGAGCCCTACCTGCTCCAGCGTGGCCTGATCGAGCGAACCCCGCGCGGGCGCGTCGCCACCCGCCGTGCGTTTGCGCATCTGGGTCTGGTCCATCCGGGGCCGTTAGCGCTGCTTTAGGGCCCTGAGGTAGCTCCGGGACGAAAACGGCGGCAGGCTATCCTCAATCGCCAATGTCGCGCGAGCGCTATTTCATCTGCCCGCACTGCGGGTATCGGTCGATGGGAACCGATCGCAATGCCGGGTTCAGGCGCGAGGCGCGCGGCTGTGAGAAGTGCGGTTTCGCGTATCTGTTCGAGCTGCTCGACGACTACTACCCGGCGCCGAACGCGGCCTTCTTCGCGTGCGACGGCGACGGGCGGATCGTCGACTGTGGCAAGGGCTCGTTCGAGTTGACCGGGCTCAAGACCGAGCAGGTCATCGGCCGGCCCGTGCGCGACGTGCTGGGGCTCACCTTCGAGGATGGAAGCGACCACATCGGCACCGCGCTGGAGTGGGAGGTCCGCGTCCAGGGCAAGCCGGTCGAGGTCAATGCCGAGCACGATCTGCCGGCGAAGGCCGTAGCCGACCTGTTTCCGGCGTACGACGACGAAGAGGGCGGGCTCCTGCTCGTCCTGACTCCGGCCAACCACCACTGAGCGCCGAGGAGCCGGTGGTGAGCGCAGGACCTGGACGAGTCGCCTCAGCGCGCGCGCAGGCCGACCACTAGCATCCAGACACCGAGTCGATGACAGACAGACAGCGAAACGGCTTCATTCTTGTCCTCGTCGTCGGACTGATCTTGGCGTCGCTGGTTGTGATCGCCGGTATCCCCGGCGTCACGAAGGACAAGAAGACCCGCCTCGGGCTTGACCTGCAGGGCGGCGTGCAGCTGATCTATCAGGGGCTGCCGACCGCGCAGACGCCCGTGGTCACCCAGGAAGCGCTCTCGCGCGCGGTGGACATCATGCGCCAGCGCGTCGACCAACTGGGCGTCGCCGAGCCCGAGATCCAGACCGAGGGCGGCAACCAGATCTCGGTCGGGCTGCCAAACGTCCAGAACACGTCCCGCGCCGAGAAGCTCGTGGGCACCACCGCGCGACTGGCGTTCTACGACTGGGAAGCCAACGCGCTCACGCCCAACGGCAAGACGGTCGCGAGTCAGCTCCAGATCCAGGATCCCAAGGCGCTGGCGATCAGCCAGGGCTCCGGAGCCGCCCCGCCGGGGAATCCCGGTGCGGGCAGCCTGGGCCTGTGGGACGCCGTCAACCTGGCGGCCAAGCAGAAACCCGAGCCGGCACCTGACAACTCGCGCCTCACCCCCGAGTACTTCATGTTCGGGGCGCCCGGCAGCGCCGCCTGCCAGGCAGCTGCCAAGGCCAACGGGACCGCCGTCGTGCCCGGCCAGCACTGCCTGCTCGCCGGCCCCGACGACAACCGAGGCGACCTGCTGGAGGGCCTGCCGACTGGCGTCACCGCCTCTGACGGCACGATTCTCACGGTCCCGCGCGGGATCGTCGTGCTGCAGGCCGTCCCGACCAGCTTCACCAAGCCGCTGACCTGGGCCGATCCCACGGCGCAGTTCTTCGTGCTCAGGGACCACGTGGCGCTGTTCGGTAACCAGGTCACCAACCCGCAGCAGAGCACCGACCAGAGCGGACAGCCCGACGTGTCGTTCGGCTTCACCGGCAGCGGCAAGAAGGCCTTTCAGAGCGTCACCGGCGACATCGCCCACCGCGGCCAGGTCAACAGCCCGTTCAACCAGCAGCTCAACCAGCACTTCGCGGTTGCGCTCGACACGCAGCTGATCACGGTCCCGTCGATCGACTACAAGCAGTTCCCCGACGGGATCCCGGCGGACAACGGCGCCGACATCACCGGTGGGTTCACGATTGGCTCCGCGCAGGACCTGGCCACCCAGCTGCGGTTGGGCGCGCTGCCGATCCGCCTGAAGCTGATCTCCGAATCCCAGGTCTCGGCCACGCTCGGTAAGCAGGCGCTGCACCAGGGCCTGATCGCGGGCCTGGTCGGGCTGCTCGTCGTGGTGATCTTCCTGCTCGCCTACTACCGCGTGCTGGGCGTGATCGCCACCGCCGGGCTGCTCGTCTACTCGATCTACTTCTACGCGCTGATCAAGCTGATCCCGATCACGCTGACGCTCCCCGGGATCGCGGGCCTGATCCTCACGATCGGCGTCGCCGCGGACGCGAACATCGTGATCTTCGAGCGCGTCAAGGAGGAGATACGCGCCGGGCGCTCGATCAGACAGGGGATATCCATCGGATATCGCAAGGGCCTGACCGCGATCATCGACGCGAACGTGGTGACGATCATGACCGCGTTCATCCTGTTCGTGCTGGCGACCTCCGAGGTCAAGGGCTTCGCGTTCACGCTGGGCATCGGTACGTTCGTGTCGCTGTTCACGGCGGTGATGGCCACCCAGGCGATCCTGATGACGATGGGTAACTCGCGGGTCATCTCGCGACCGTCCGCGCTTGGCGCCGGCCCCAAGAAGCGAGGCTGGACGTTCGACTTCATGGGCGCATCCAAGTGGTTCTTCTCCCTGTCGGGAGTGATCCTGTTGATCGGCGCGCTCGCGATCGGCGGTCGCGGACTTAACCTCGGGATCGACTTCACCTCGGGCACCCGGATGACCGCCAGCCTGGTCAAGCCCGCCAACGAGCAGCAGGTGGCGTCGGTAGCCAGCAACGCCGGAGCGGTCTCCCCAGTGGTGCAGAAGACCGCCAACAAGGCGCTGGGTGCCAACGTCTTCCAGATCTCCGCCAAGCAGTTGCAGCCTTCCGGCGTCTCCAATGTCACCCAGGCTCTGCGGTCCAACTTCGGGCTGAAATCGAACCCCGAGGTGACGTCGGTCGGGCCGACGTTTGGTAAGACCGTCGCCAACAGCGCGATCGTTGCGATCATCGCGTCACTGCTGGTGATCTCCGCGTACGTGGCGTTGCGGTTCGAGTGGAAGTTCGCGGTGCCCGTGCTGATCGCGTTGATGCACGACCTACTGATCACCAGTGGCGTCTACGCGCTGACCGGCCGGGAGGTGACGACAGCGACGGTGGCCGCGCTGCTGACCATCTTGGGCTACTCGATGTACGACACGATCATCGTGTTCGACCGGGTCCGGGAGAACATCCCGCGGATGCCGCGCGCCGCGTTCTCGCAGATCGTCAACCGCTCGATGTCCGAGGTGCTGACCCGATCGCTGGCCACGACGTTGTGCACGCTGTTGCCGATCCTGGCGCTGCTGTTCTTCGGCGGGGGCGAGCTGAAGGACTTCGCGTTCGCGCTGTTGATCGGTGTCGCGTCCGGCGCCTACTCGTCGATCTTCATCGCCTCTCCGGTGCTGACGCACTGGAAGGAGCGCGAGGCCGGCTACCGCGCCCGGCGCCACCGGATCGAGGAGGACCTCGGCGAGGTCCCGGCCTACGCCCCGACCGGCGCCGACATCGAGCCGGTGCGCAAGCGCAGCCGCCGTCCTGGCCGGCTCACCGAGCCCGATCCCGAAAAGGTCTCCGGATCGGAGTTCGAGCAGATGAAGCGCGAGCTGGGAGTCGAGCCGGAGGTCCCGGGCCGCCGCAGCTCGACGCTGACCAAGAGCCGGCCGCAGAAGCCCAAGCCGCAGACCCCGGCGCGCCCACAGCCCCAGCCGCGCCAGCAGCCCAAGCCCGACGAAGCGCCGAAACCGGCCGAGGAGCAGCAGCCCCCCAAGCCGCAGGACACCGCCCCGGAGCCGGTGCCCGCGGACGGCGGCGGCAACGGCGCCGATTCGCCCCCCGACGTCGGCCAGCAGCCGGACACGTTCGAGCGCGCCCCGGACATAGCCGAGAACGAGGGCGTGGCGCCGGACCAGCGATCCAAGCGCCCGGGGAAGTCCCGCCCGCGCAACCGCCGTCACGGGAGACGCAGGTAGTGGCCACCTCCGCAAACACGCTCGCGTTCGACCGTACTTACGGGGACGACGACTAATGGGAGCACTTGCCTGGGTGATGATGGGCCTGGCCTTATGGCACTTCTCGATCTGGCTGCCCGACCGCTACTGGGGCGGGATCGTGGGCGCGTTCCTGGGCGCGCTGATCGGCGCGTTCCTGTTCGGCTTCTTGATCAACGGGCTCTCGATCCCGGGCCGCCACGACACCGACATCGCCACCGCGCTGGAGGCGATCCCCGGCGCGTTGATCGGGATGGGGCTGGTCTATCTCGAGGGCATGCGCCGCGAACGCGCCGCCCAGCAGCACACCCTCGGCCTGAGCTAGTCAGCACGGGGCGCCACCGTGGGCCGTTCGCCACGCGTCTCTAGCCATCCGGAGTGCGCCATACGCTGCCTCCGTGCCCGAGGCAGCTCTTCACCGCACCGCCGAGATCGCGAGTCCGCGGCCGGCCCTGCGCGCGGTGCAGGCCCCGGCCGCGCAGGAGTTTCCGACCCCGCGGCTGGAGATCCCGCCGTATGAGATGACCGCCGCGCTGGCGCTCGAGCGCGAGCTCGGGGTCAGCCACGCGTTCGCCCAGGTGCTGGTCCGGCGCGGCCTCGGCGACCCGGCCACCGCGCGCGCGTTCCTCGACGCCGGCGAGGCCCACGAGCCGGGCGAGTTCGAGGGGATCGACCGTGCGGTGGACGCGATCCGCCGGCAGATCGCCGCGGGCGGCCGGATCGTCGTGCACGGCGACTACGACGTCGACGGAGTCTGCGCAACTGCTGTGATGGTCAGGGCGCTGCGGTCGTTGGGCGCGAACGTCGGCTGGTTCTTGCCCGGGCGGATCGACGACGGCTACGGGCTGTCGGCCGAGACCATCGCCCGGCTGGCCGCGGGCGACTGCGATCTGCTGCTGACCGTGGACTGCGCCGTCACCGCCGTCGAAGAGGTCGCGGCGGCACGCGCCGGCGGTCTCGAGGTGGTCGTCACCGACCACCACGCTCCGCGCGCCGACGGAACGCTGCCGGACTGCCCGATCGTGCACCCGGCGTTGTGCGGCTATCCGTGCGCGGACCTGTGCGGGACCGGCGTCGCCTACAAGCTCGCGCTCGCGCTCGGCGCGGGCACCGCCGCCGAGGACGTCGAGCTCGTGGCGCTGGCGACCGTCGCCGACGTGATGGCGCTGCACGGCGAGAACCGTCGGTTGGTGCGCGCCGGCCTGGCCGCGCTGGCGAACACGGCCAAGCCCGGGTTGCGGGCGCTGATGGCCGTCTCCCGGGCGGACCCGAGCGCGCTCGACACCTACGCCCTGGGCTTCCGGCTGGGGCCGCGGATCAACGCGGCCGGGCGCCTGCGCCGCGCCGACGCTGGGCTCGAGCTGCTGCTGACCGACGACGAGCGGCGTGCCCGGGAGATTGCGGCCGAGCTGGATGCGGTCAACATCGAGCGGCGCGCGGTCGAGCGGCAGATCCTGTGGGAGGCCCAGAGCGAGGTTGCGTCGATGGGCACGCGCAGCGCGTACGTGCTGGCGGCCGAGGACTGGCACCCCGGCGTGATCGGGATCGTGGCGTCGCGGATCGCCGAGCGCTACCACCGCCCCGCGATCCTAATCGCGCTCGACGGCGAGCTCGGGACGGGCTCGGGGCGGAGCATCCCCGGCTTCGACCTGCTCGGTGCGCTGCACGCATCCGCCGCTCAGCTCGAGCGCTACGGCGGTCACCGGGCCGCCGCGGGGCTGACCGTCAGACGCGATCGCCTCGAGGAGCTCCGCGACGCGATCGAGCGCCACGCCGAGTCGGTGCTGACCGAGGACCTGCTGCACCCGCTGGAGCGGATCGACGCGATCGTGTCTGGGACCGAGCTCGGACTCGGTTTCGCCGAGGAGCTCCGAGCGCTCGAGCCGTGCGGCATGGGCAACCCTCAGCCCAAGCTGATGGTGCCCGGCGCACGCTTCGAGGACCCCCGGCCGATGGGGGAGGACGGCAAGCACCTGCGGTTCACGGTCACTTCCGGCGGTACCCGCGCCCGGGCGGTCTCGTTCGGATGCGACGGGCGGCTCGGGGTCGAGGCCCGGACGCCGGTCGATGCGACCTTCCGGCTGGAGCGAAACGTCTGGAACGGGGCCGTGGAGCCCCGGTTGCTGTTACGTCACGCCCGGCCGTGCGCGCCGCCCGCAATCGAGGTGCTCGGCGAGTCCGAGGACTACCTGGGATCGATGCTGGCCGAGCTCGAGCTCGAGCTGGCGCCGGCGGCGGGCGCGAACGCCGGCGAGCCGGGCGCGTGCGCCGCAGCCGCCGAGTCGCCGCGCACGAACGCCACGCTCGACCGGCGCGGGGAGAGCGCGCTCGCAGTGCTGGCCGACGCGCTCTGTGCCGGCGGACCGGTGCTGGCGGTATGCGCGGACGTGCCGCGGCGGCTGACCGGATTGAGCGAACGCGTCGGCGGATTTGCGCTGATCTCGTATCACGCGCTCGAGCGCCGGTCCGGGATCGCGGGGGGATTCGAGCAGATCGTGGCCCTGGACCCGCCGTCGTCAGGGTCCGGGAAGGCCGTCCTGCACGAGCACGTGCGCTTTACCCACTTGGCGTGGGGCGCACCTGAGCTACGCTTTGCGGAGCAGATGCACGAGCTCGAGTACGGTTTGCGTGCTTCGCTCGTGGCTCTCTACCGAGGTCTTCGGAGCCGGGAGAGGGTGGCCGGTGAGGAGCTCGAGCACCTGCTTCGCGGCGATGGGCCGCATGGTCGTCCGCCACGGTTGGCGGCCAGGCTGGTCAAGGTGCTCGCGGAGCTGGAGCTCGTCAGCCTCGACCGGGATCTGCCGGCCCTGGCGATCGCCGGGACAGCGCCCACCTCGCTGGAGCGCTCTCCGGCGTACAGGGCGTATGCAACGCGATACGAGGACGGACGACGATTCCTGAGCAGCGCAAATCCCCGACCAAGCGGCTGAGCCGGTCCCCGGAGGCATCCGGCGCGGGTCGTGCGGGCGCGGCCGAGGATGCTCGTTCAGAGGTCAACGGCGGCGGAGCCGTTGGCGGGCCCGATGACGGCGACGCCCGCTCCGGTCTGATCGCGACGCTGCGCCCGCCGGTCGACCAGGTCGCCGACGGCGAGGCCGAGAGCGCGGTCGACCGGGTCGAGCTCACCGAGGTCGAGCGACAGCTGCTCGCCGACCTGTTCGCGATCGTCGAGGAGCATTCCCACCAGGCGGCGGTCGAGGTCGACCGCGCGCGGGTCGAGGACGCGTTCGTCTACGCGTGCGTGCACCACGCCGACCAGCTGCGGCGCAGCGGCGAGGACTTCATCATCCACCCGGTCGGCGTGGCGAAGATCTGCGCCGGGATGCGGCTCGACACCGAGACGCTCTGCGCGGCGCTCCTGCACGACACCGTCGAGGACACCTCGGCGTCGCTCGAGGAGGTCCACGAGGCGTTCGGCGAGGAGGTGGCCGGCCTGGTCGACGGCGTCACCAAGCTCACCGGGCTGACCTTCCAGTCCCGCGACGAGGCGCAGGCCGAGAACTACCGCAAGATGATGGTCGCGATGGCCACGGACATCCGGGTCATCCTGATCAAGCTCGCCGATCGCCTGCACAACATGCGCACGATCGCCGCGGTTCCCAAGCAGAAGCAGATCGAGAAGGCCCGCGAGACGCTCGACATCTACGGGCCGATCGCTCACCGCCTCGGTATCCACGCGATCAAGTGGGAGCTCGAGGACCTGGCCTTCCAGACGCTCCACCCGCGTAAGTACAACGAGATCAAGGGCCTGGTCGCCCAGCAGCGCGCCGAGCGCGAGCGCTACGTCAACCAGGCCGGCCAGTACCTGGCCAAGGAGCTCGACGAGCTCGGAATCGAGGCCGAGATCTCCGGCCGCGCCAAGCACTTCTATTCGATCTACTCGAAGATGACCAAGAAGGGCCGCGAGTTCAACGAGATCTACGACCTGACCGCGATGCGGGTGATCGTCGGCTCGGTCAAGGACTGCTACGGCGCGGTCGGGGTGATCCACTCGCTGTGGAAGCCGCTGCCCGGCCGTTTCAAGGACTTCATCGCGATGCCGAAGTTCAACATGTACCAGTCGCTGCACACGACCGTGATCGGGCCCGAGGGCCGGCCGCTGGAGATCCAGATCCGGACCCGCGAGATGCACGACCTCGCGGAGTTCGGGATCGCGGCCCACTGGATGTACAAGGAGTCCGGCCGCAGCGGCGCGCCCGCGCCCGACTCTGACGGCAAGCTCAAGTGGCTGCGCTCGCTGCTGGACTGGCAGCAGGACATGGCCGACCCCCGAGAGTTCATGGAGACCCTCAAGGTCGACCTGTTCGAGGACGAGGTGTTCGTGTTCACGCCCAAGGGCGAGGTCAAGTCGCTCGCCTCCGGCGCGACGCCGCTGGACTTTGCCTACGAGATCCACACCGATGTCGGCCACCGCTGCGTGGGCGCCAAGGTCAACGGCAAGATCGTGCCGCTGTCCTACCAGCTGCGCTCGGGCGACATCGTCGAGGTCCTGACCTCAAAGCGCGAGCGCGGCCCGTCGCGCGACTGGCTGGCACTGGTCAAGACGACCCGCGCGCGTAACAAGATCAAGGCGTGGTTCAAGGCCGAGACCCGCAAGGACACCGAGCACACCGGCCGAGAGCTGCTCCAAGAGCACTTGAAGAAGCAAGGTCTGCCCGCCCAGAAGATCGTCGGCTCGCCGCTGCTGGCCGACGTGATCCGCGAGATGGGCTTCCGCAAGGCCGACGATTTCTACATCGCGCTCGGCGGGGCCAAGATCTCCCCGAAGGTCGTCGTCAACAAGATCATGCAGCTGCTCAAGCAGGGCGAAGCCGCCGAGTCCGAGCCGACCGCGGCCGACGACCTGCTGCAGACCGGACGCCGGCGCTCGCGCGCGACCACGTCGTCGTCGCGCTTCGGGATCTCCGTGGAGGGGATCGACGAGGTCATGCTGCGGCTGGCGAAGTGCTGCCGCCCGGTGCCCGGCGACCCGATCGTCGGCTACATCTCACTCGGCCGCGGGATCACGATCCACCGGGAGGACTGCCCCAATGTGGCGGTGCTGCGGCGCGACCCCGAGCGGTTCACGCCGGTCTCGTGGGACGGCGACGCCGATACCTCGTTCCGGGTCGAGATCGAAGTCGACGGCTGGGACCGCCACCGCCTGCTCGAGGACATGTCCCGAACATTCGCCGAAGCCGGGATCAACATCATCGAGGCGCGCTGCACGGTCAGCCACCCGATGGTCAAGAACCGGTTCGTCGTTGAGGTCGGCGACACGCACGCGCTCGATCAGACGATCAGCCGGCTGCGCAACATCGAGTCGGTGTTCGACGCCTACCGGGTCACGCCGGGCGCCGGCTAGTCCGAAACGCCGGCCAGACGGGCGCTGGGGCCCCGGACTGGCGATTTCGAAATTTCCGTGTGAGGAATCGCGCGGAAAGGCGTCTTACCTCCTGAGGCTCCCCACCAGAACGGAGGAAACATGCAGATATCCAAGCGCACTGCGGTCGCGATGCTGGCCGCCTCGGCGTTCGCGGGCTCGGCGTTCACGGCCGTGAGCGCAGTCGCCGACCAGGGCGGCGGCTCGGGAAGCGGCGGCCCCGGCAGCGGCGACAACCGCGGTGACCATCAGGGCGGACCGCGGAGACCGCGGAGACCGCGGAGACCGCGGCGACCGGCGCGACCGCCGGGAGCACCAGTTCCGTCACCACCGGTTCGACGACCGCACCGTGGTCGACACGCGGCTCGCGCCGAGTGTGCCGGCCGACCCGATGCTGCACGGCAACGCCGCCGGCGGCGCCCCCTGGGTGCTGAAGTTCGGCGACGCCCGGATCCGCGACAACGGCCGCGTCGACGTCGTGATCCGCGGGCTGGTGATCCCGGTCGCGCCCGGCAACGGAACGCCGGGACCGGTGACGATGGTCTCGGCCTCGCTGTACTGCGGCGCCGACAGCACCCCGGCCGTCGGCACGACCGCGTCGGTGCCGATCTCGACGAGCGGCGACGCGCGGATCGGCGGCCAGTTCACGCTGCCCGCCAAGTGCCTCGCCCCCTCGGTGCTGATCCACCCCAACGGCTCTAGCACGACCTACATCGCGGCCAGCGGCTTCGGCGGCTGACCGCTTAGGCAGAACGTTCGTGTCGGTCACCCCAACTCGGGTCCTTCCCGACGCGGGGGGCCGACCCGGACGGTTCTCGCTCGCGCCGCCGGCTGCTTGGTGATCACCACCGCCTCGCCGGTGCGCAGCTCCTTGATGACATTCGGGTGAAGCGCGAAGCGCTCCACCTCGCGACGCGTCCCGCGCCCGGTGTCGTAGCGGGCGAACGCCGACCCGCCGATCCGACGGGTCTCCTCCCAGACCCTGACCGTTCCGACCATCTGCGAGAACGTCTCGGCCGAGGCGGGAACGTCCTGGCGGTGGGCGATCTTCACGGCCGCGGTGCCGAGCACCTGGTCGCGCAGTCCCGGAGCCGCCCGGTCCAGATCGGCCAGCTCCTGGGTGGCGAGCACGACCACAACGCCCGGTTCGCGGCCGCGCGCGATCAGCTGCATCACGTGGTCTGAGCCGAGCGCGGAGAACTCGTCGATCCCGACGATCGCCTGCGGACGGCCGGTGGGCCCGCCGCTCGCCAGCCGCTCCCCGGCGGCGCACACCAGATCCTGGACGGCGAGCGTCCCCAGCTGCGCGGCGAGCTTGCCGTACTTGCCCGAGTTCAGACTGAGCAGCACCACCTCGCCGCCCGACAGCGCGCGGTGCAGGTCGACCTCGGGCGCCGGTGCGTTGGGCGACCGCGCCTGCGGCGGCGCCAGGAACGGAGCCGAGTGCGATTCGGTGAGGATCGCCAGGCGTGTACCCAGGCCGCGGATCGCGGAGACCTGATCGCCGGTCAGCCCGCCGAGGTACCCCGTGATCCGCTCGGCCAGCGGCTCTGGAAGCTCGCGCACGATGCTCGGCAGCCGCCGGTGGTCCATCATCCGCACCACCTCCTCAAGCGCTGGCGGCCGCCCCGGATGCAGCTGCTCGAGCACCTGCAAAACCGTCTGGACATAGCGCTCGGCCGCCCGCTGATAGTGCGGCTCGGTGAACCGCTCGGTGCCGATCAGCTTGTCCTTGAGCTCGGTCGGGTTGCCGTGGGCGAGCGGGTTCCAGTGGCTCGGCCCGTCCAGCGACCACAGCTGGAACGGTCGGCCCGCGGCGCCGGCCGCACGCGCAAGCTCGCCGGCGAACGCGGGGGAGCCCTTCATGTCGATCGCGACCACCGGCCTGCCGCGGCGAATGTGATCGGTGAGGATCGTCAGCAGCGTCGTCGACTTGCCCGCGCCGCTGGCTCCGACGATCAGCGCGTGAGCCGACAGCTGCCGGTCGCTGAGCACGACCGGCCGGCCGTCGCCGTCGACGCCGAGCGCGACGCCGTCGGCGCCCGCGTCCCGGGCCGCGGCGTGGACGCCGGGACGCGCCGACCAGACGGGCGCCGCCGATAGTGGCCGCGACCAGCCCGAGCGCGACCATCCCGGCGATCGCCCAACCCGGAGGCGCCAGCGCCAGCGCCGCGAACACGAGCAGCATCCAGTACGGCCGTCGTCGCGGCCGTGGCGCCTGAGGCCCCGACAGCGGCGTCACAGCTCCGCTCCTGCGGCGGCCGCCCGACGCGCACGCGGCGTCCGGCGGGGCGCGGCACCCCGCTCGGCCGCTGCCGGCCGGCTCGCGCTCAAAGCGGCGGCGCGCGGCGCATCGGGCGCCCACCGCACCCGCTGCACGTGGACGAGATGGGAGATGCCCAGCTGCCGGGCGGACGTGCGGATCGACTCGGCCAACCGCGGGCTCTCGACCACGTACATGACCCCGGCGAACCGGCGGTCCGAGGCATAGCCCGACAGGATCCGCTCGCGGCGCTCGCGTCCCTTCGAGGTCAGCTCGAGCTCGACCGCGAGCCGCCGTCCGTCCGGATCGACCAGCAGCAGGTCGGGGTGGTGAAGCCTCGGACGCCCGTTGCGGCCGACATCGCCGAGACGGACTGCGAGCTGCCTCGGCGAGCCCGGGTGATCGGCGGCCGAGCCGTCGCGGGAACGCAGTCGGCGCTCGCCGATCACCTCGCGCATCGGCCCGAACGCCCCGTTGCGCGCCGCCAGCCACAACCAGGCCGCGCCGACCTCATGGTCATAGCGGCCCACGTCGATCGTCGGCGCGCGAAGGCTGCTGGCGACCGCGTCCAGGCCCTTCCGGGTGGATCGGTACGTGGTGGGGAAGCCGGCGAACACGGTCCGCTCGGCCATCAGCCCGGCGTCGCACAACTCGCCCAGCCGCCCGTCCGCCGCATCCGCGGTCAACCGGAGCAGCGCCTGGACGTGCGCGGACACCACGAAGCGGTGCTCGCCCGCGAACCGCAACAGTTCGAGGTCGCTCGCGGTCAGCTCGATGTCATCGCCCGCCACCCTGTACAGAGCCTCGGCGGTGGAGAATTCGCCCCCCCGGGGCCGGGACGTCTACAGACCGGGGTGGGGCAGCGACCGCGTGTCCACGACCTCGAAGTCGCGACCCTTCAGGCGATCGAGCTGGTGCAGCGCGTCGTTGTTCCAGTGGCGGTTGGGAGCGCCCGAGATGAACCACGGCGAGCCGTTGTCGGCCAGGATCATCCCGTAGCGCTTGAGCGCTCGCGCGACGGTCCGGGCCTGGTAGGGGAGGCGTGAGATGTCGACCGAGGCCTTCAGCCGCACCCGGAGGCCCATCGGCGGCAGCGACGGGCCGCTGCAGGTGGAGGCGAAGTGCCGGGCGGGATACACGTATCGCGCAGCCGTGCACGGTGCGGTGAACCGCAGCGCGTGGTCGATCGCGCCGCGAGCGACTTCGTCGTAGCGGGCCAGCCCGGGCAGGATCGGCAGCCCCGCGGCATCGGCGGACGTGTACGTGGCGGGGCGCAGGTGGTTGAGCCGAAGGTTGAAGATCGCGCCCGAGCCGGCGGTCCAGTGCCGGCCGCCGTTGTGCGGGTAGGCCGCGAACAGTTCGTAGTCGCGGCACGAGTCGCGGTCGACGACGATCACGTGGCGATCGCCGGTCGAGCTCGGCCCGCCCTCGATCGCGACGTGTCGCGGAAGCGGGTAGCGGTGGCCGTCGGACTCCGAGGCGTACTGGAAGCTGACCGGCACGCGGCGGGTGTGCTTGGAGACGATCGCGTAGGGGATGCCGATCGGCGCGCCGTTGTAGAGGCCCGAGCCGAAGTCGGGGTGGACGGGGTCGCCGAGTCCGATCCGGGCGATCACCGCCGCCGAGCCGCGGGCCGTCGGCAGCCGGTCGACGCGCTGGTTGAAGGGGTTGTCGGCCGGGAACACCGGGCACCGGGGGGCGCCCGGCAGGCGGACGCCAGTCGTGGTGTCGCCACCCCGACCCGGCCGCGCGAGCGCCGGACCGCACACGAGCGCGGTGATCATCGCGAGGGCGATCAGCACCCCGACCCGGAGGCGCTCAGGAGACAACGAGGATCCCGCCGGGCACGACGGTGAACTTGGCCTCCTCGACGTCGCCGATGTAGTCGCCGTCGACCTGCAGCGGCAGCGGGCGCTCGTCTGCGGTCCGCACCGACATCTCCTCGACGCCGCTGAACGGATGGATGTGGCGGTGACCGCTGACCGTCGCGCGCTTTGACAGCGCGCGCCAGATGATCGTCGGGATCCCGCTCGGGCGGGCCCGCTCGAGCACGATCCCGGCCAGGTCGCCGCTCACCAGCGTGGCGCCCTGCGCCATCTCGACCGGACGGTCTCCGAAGTATGTGTACGGGGTCGCGTTCTGGACGATCGTGGTCACGCCCGGAACCCGCTCGTCGCCGATGATCGCCTCCAGCCGCGGCGGGTGCAGCAGGTAGCGGCGCGTGAACGTGTCGATCCCGGCCCACGTGTAGTACCACTCGCCCAAGCGGGCTTTGAGTCGCGGGTGGGCGTCGACCCGTTCGACCACGCTCGCGTCGAGCCCGACGCCGGCTGAGAACACGAACTTGCGGCCGTTGACCTCGCCGAGGTCGATCGCCCGGGGGCGCCAGTCGTCGGCGATCCGCAGCAGGTGCTCGGTGGCGTCGATCACGTCGCTGGGAATCCCGAGCATCCGGCAGTAGACGTTTGCCCGGCCTCCGGGAAGGCAGGTCAGCGGCGTCTCCGAGCCGGCCAGGCCGTTGACCGCCTCGTTGACGGTGCCGTCGCCGCCGAAGGCCACGACCACGTCGTAGCCCTGGCCCGCCGCCTCCCGCGTCAGCCGGGTCGCGTGCCCCGGAGACTCCGTGTCGATCGCCTCAACCTCGTACGCGCCGCGCAGGGCGTAGACGACCAGGTTGCGCAGGCGGTCCGAGACCGTCGTGGCGTACGGATTGACGATGATCAGCATCCGCCGGCTGGGAGCCTTGGTCCCGGCCGTGAGGGCGGCCTCGAGGCGGACGAGCGGATCGGCGGAGGGGACGGCCACGCGGGCCACTAAACACCGGGTGTGGACCGTCGTTACGTCATCTGGCGCTGGAACTGCGTCCGGGCGTCTGCTAATACTTCAGGTCACATAGCAGTACGCATCCAGAGGGGTGGAGGGAAATGGCCCTGCGAAACCCCGGCAACCTCCCGAAAGGGAACGGTGCCAATTCCATCAGGCTCCAACTACAAGGCCTGGGAGATGTGGAAATGGCGGTTTCTCATGACCTCCGACCACAGACCCCGGCGGAGGTTTTTTCACATATGCCGCCAGAGTCTCTTCGTTGCAAGGAATGCAAGGCCACTTACCCGCTCGATGCGCGGTACGTGTGCGAACGCTGCTTCGGCCCGCTCGAGGTCGCCTACGAGTCGCGGCCCGACGAGGATCCCGCGGCGCTGCGCCGCAAGATCCAGGCCGGCCCGCTGTCGTTGTGGCGCTACGCGGACTTCCTGCCCGTCCAGGCGCCGCCGCATCCGACGCTTCCGGCGGGGTGGACCCCGCTGCTGCGGGTCGATCGGCTCGCCGAGGAGCTCGGCCTGCGCCAGCTGTGGATCAAGAACGACGCCGCCAACCCGACGCATTCGTTCAAGGACCGCGTCGTCTCGATCGCGCTGGCCCGCGCCCGAGAGCTCGGCTTTCAGACGATCGCCTGCGCCTCGACCGGCAACCTGGCCAACGCCGTGGCCGCCCACGCGGCCGCCGCGGGCCTGGAGTCCTACGTGTTCATCCCGTCGGACCTCGAGGAGCAGAAGGTGCTGGCCACGGGCATCTACGGCACCAACCTCGTCGCCGTCCGCGGCAACTACGACGACGTCAACCGCCTCTGCACCGAGATCTCGGGCGAGCGCGATTGGGCGTTCGTGAACATCAACATGCGCCCGTACTACGCCGAGGGCTCCAAGACGCTCGCGTTCGAGACCGTCGAGCAGCTCGGGTTCGAGCTCCCCGACCGCGTGGTCTGCCCGATCGCGTCGGGGTCGCTGTTCACCAAGATCGCGCGCGGATTCGAGGAATGGCTCGAGCTGGGGCTGGTCGAAGGCGAGCTGCCGACGTTCAACGGCGCCCAGGCGACGGGTTGTGCGCCGGTGGCCAACGCGTTTGCGGCCGGCGAGGAGTTCTGCCGCCCGGTCAAGCCGGACACGATCGCCAAATCGCTGGCGATCGGCAACCCGGCTGATGGGCCCTACGCGGTCGACCTCGCCAAGCGCAGCGGCGGCTCGGTCGACGCGGTCACCGACGACGAGATCCGCGAGGGCATCAAGCTGCTCGCCACCACCACCGGGATCTTCACCGAGACCGCCGGCGGAGTGACGATCGCGACGCTGGCCAAGCTCGCGCGGCGGGGTGACATCGACCCTGACGAGCGGGTCGTCGCATACATCACCGGCGACGGGCTCAAGACGCTCGACGTCGCCCGGGGCACGTTCGAGGCGCGCGAGATCGACCCGACGTTCGCGTCGTTCGAGGCCGCCGGCGAGCGCGTCGCGGCGACCGCGTGACCACGCCGCGCGTTTAGACTTCGCGGCGATGGCAGTCACGGTCAAGATCCCAACCCAGCTGAGGGCGGCGACGGAAGGCGAGGGGACCGCGAACGTCGACGGGTCGACCGTCGGCGAAGTCCTCGACGCGCTGTATGACCGCTTCGGCGACCTGCGGAGCAGGATCGCTGAGGACGGCGGCCTGCGGCGCTTCGTGAACGTCTACGTGGGCGGCGAGGACATCCGCTTCCTCGACGGTCTCGACACGGCCGTCGAGGACGGGGACGAGGTCACGATCCTCCCAGCCGTCGCCGGCGGCTAGCGGCCCCGAGCGCTACGACGCGCTCGGGGTCTCGACGCCTAACCCCACCGGGCAGCTCACGCCGGTTCCCCCGAGGCCGCAGTAGCCGGTCGGGTTCTTGGCGAGGTACTGCTGGTGGTAGTCCTCGGCGTAGTAGAACGGGCCCGCCTTGGCGATCTCGGTCGTGATCGGTCGGTATCCGGCGTCGCGCAGGCTCTCGGCGTAGGCAGCCTTGCAAGCGTCGGCCGCGGCACGCTGCTCCTCGGACTCGTAGTAGATCGCCGACCGGTACTGGGTGCCGACATCGTTGCCCTGCCGCATGCCCTGGGTCGGATCGTGGTTCTCCCAGAACAGCCGCAGGATCTCGGTGTAGGAGGTCCTTCCGGGGTGCAACACGACCAGGACCGCCTCGGCGTGCCCGGTGCGCCCCGAGCACACCTCCTCGTAGGTGGGGTTGGGCGTGAAGCCGCCGGCGTAACCGACCGCGGTGGTGTAGACGCCCGGCGCCTGCCAGAACACGCGCTCCGCGCCCCAGAAGCAGCCCATCGCGACGACGGCCGTCTCGAGGCCCTCGGGGAAGGGAGGCTGCAGCGGCGTGCCGAGTACCTCGTGGCGCTCGGGTATCGGCATCTCCTGGTCGCGGCCGGCAAGCGCATCCGCGGCATCGATCATCGTCAGGTTACGCCTGAATCCGAGCATGCATAAAAGGTTACGACGCCCGTCCACCGCCGGGAATCGCCCGCACCCTGCGCTAACGTGGGAGTCAGCCGGGAGCGATGCGCGGCCGGGCTACCGAACTTCTCGCAAGACAGGGGCAGATGAGCGAACAGACCGACGCACCGCGGCCGTCGGGCCGGCGCCGCAGGTGGCGTATGGCGGCGGTGATCGCGCTGCTCGCAGCCCTGATCCCGGCCGTCCCGATCGTGATCGGAGTCGCCATCTCCTCCGCCAAGCCCGGCGCGGCCAAGGCGACCGCTAACAGCTTCCAGCCGAGTGCGCCCACGGTCCCGTCCAACCCGCAGACGACGCCGAAGCCGGCCGCCCCGACCCATCATCGACAGCCCGGTGCGCTCGTGGCGCTGGTCCGCCACGCCACCACGATGCGCGAGTCGCCGGGCGGCAAGCCGATCGCAAAGCTGACCACCCGCACCGACTTCGGGTCCCCTCAGGCGCTGTGGGTCCAGCGGCGCGAGGGTAAGTGGCTCGGCGTGGTCAGCCCGATCGCCGGCAACGGGAACCTGGGCTGGATCGAGCAGTCGGCGACGAAGCTGGGTCGCGTGACCTGGCAGATCAAGGTCTCGTTGAACAAGCGCCGGCTGATGGTCATCGACAACGGCAAGCTCGTGAAGCGCTACACGGTCGCGGTCGGGCGGCCGACCGCGCCCACCCCGACCGGGCGCTTCGCGGTCACCGACCGGCTGCTGACCGGCGACCCCACCGGCCCCTACGGCTGCTGCGTGCTCGCGCTGTCAGCGGAGTCGCCGCACGCGATCCAGGGATGGAACGGCGGCGACCGGATCGCGATCCACTCGACGCCCGAGACGTCGAGCATCGGACTGCCGGTCAGCCACGGCTGCCTGCGCCTGACGCTGGCCGAGGGTCGCTGGCTGATGGCGCACATTCCGCTCGGGACGCCGACGCTGATCTCGGCCTAGTCGACCCCACTAGCGGGCCCGCTCGGTTTTCGGAGGCGGCCGCTGGGCGTCAGCCACGGTCGGGGCGGGTAGCTCTAAACCGACGGAGTCGCAGGATCATGGCCACCAGCATCAGAGAATCCGATACCGGGCGCGACGAAGCCCCCCAGGAACGTCTGGACCGTAACCAGACCGAGCTTATGACCGAGCTGCGGGTGGCGGGCGCCGGGGTCCAGGTGCTGTTCGGGTTTCTGCTGATCGTCCCGTTCAACACTCGCTGGAGCGAGGTGTCGTCGTTCGATCGCGCCGTCTACTTCGTGGCGCTGATCTGCGTCGCGGTCGCGGCGGTGCTGCTGATCGCGCCGATGGTCCACCACCGGCTGCTGTTCGGCGAGGGGGAGAAGGGCTACCTGGTCAGGGTCGGCAACCGCAGCGCGATCGTGGCGATGGTGTTCCTGTCGGTAGGGCTGACCGCGATCCTGGTGCTGATCTCAAACGTGGTGTTCGGCGGCGTGACGCCGGTCATCGTGGGAATCGTCGCCGCCGCGACGCTCGGCTGGTTGTGGTTCGGCATCGCGCTGGCCAAGCGCGAGTCGCGCTGAGGCCGCCCGTCGCGCTCAGGCCAGCGCGGTCCGGTCCAGCGACTGGCACAGCTCGTCGACCGACTCGAAGACCTCGGTCGCTCCGGCTTCGCGCAGCTCCTGCTCGGAGAAGCCGCCGGTCAGCACGGCCAGCGTCCCGACCCCGGCGCGCCGCGCCGCTTCCACGTCCCAGGGCGTATCACCGACCATCACCGCGTCGCCGCTGCTACCCCCGACGCGCTCGAGCGCCGCGCTCACCAGGTCGGGGGCGGGCTTGGTCGCCTCGACGTCGGCCGACGTGGTCCATGCGTCGGCGAGCTCGCGGGCGCCGAGCAGCTCCAGGTAGTGGTCGACCTCGTCCTCCTTGGCCGAGCTGGCCAGCACCACGGAGTGGCCGCGGCGCTTGAGCTCCTCTATCAGCTCGCGCGACCCGTCCATCGTCTCGACCTCGTCGATCAGCTCGAGATAGCGCTCGGTTTCCGCGTCGCGGATCTCATCGCCGTGCCCGCGCTCGGTCGCGGCATCGGTGAGCGCCTCCACCAGCTGGTCGCCGCCCATCCCCAGGTGTCGGTGGATCCGCCAGATCGGCAGAACGATCCCATGCGCGCGGAACGCGCGAAACCACGCGATCGCATGGTGGTAGTTGGTGTCCACCAGGGTCCCGTCGATGTCCAGTACCGCAACGGCCATGTTCGTCAACGGTGCTACCCGTCCGAACGTCCCCTGACGCCGTTTTAAACGCGCCGTTTGGGCGGCCGCGGGTCGGGTAACCGGCGACTAGCGCGGACCCTCTAGCCGCCGTTGATCAGAGGCGGCGCCGCGTGTTCTCTCCTCCCCCCTGGCGGTGGTCACGAGGACCACCGCCAGGGGATCCTTCCGCCGATCACGCGGGCGTGGGCGAGCGCCAGACGCGCCGCGGCGTGACCGGCCACGCCGTGGACGCCGCCGCCGGGGAATGTCCCCGCGCTCCCCAGGTACAGACCGCCGACCGGCGTCCGGTAGGGGAACAGCCGCGCTACCGGCCGCAGCAGCAGCTGATCGAGCGCGTAGCTTCCGCCACCGACGTCGCCGCCGATCAGATTGGCGTTGCGGCGCTCAAAGGCGGCGGGGGAGAGCACATGCCGAGCCAGAATCCGGTTGCGGAACCCCGGCGCGAAGCGCTCGATCTGTGCCTCGATCCGCTCGACGTGCCGGTCGCCCTCGGTCTCCCAGTGCAGCGCCTGGGGCCCGTGGCTGTAGGCCCAGGCGGTGTGCCTGCCGGCCGGTGCCCGGGTCGGATCGGCGATCGACTGCTGGCCGAGCAGCACGAACGGACGCTCCGGGAGGTGCCCGTCGGCAAACCCGGTGTTCAACAGCTCGCGCTCGTCGCCGCCGACGTGCACGGTGCCGGCCGTCCGCGCCTCCTGATAGCTCCACGGGATCGGCCCGTCCAGTGCCCAGTCGAGCTTGAGCGTGGCGGGCCCCGGCCGGTAGCGGCGCAGCGCGGCCGCATATCGATCCGGGAGCGACGCACCGGCGAGCGACGCCAGCGCTCCCGGCATCAGGTCCGCGATCACCACGCGGCCGGCGAGGCGCTCGCCGCCGGCGAGTCGGACTCCGCTCACCCGACCGCGGCGGGCGGTGATCTCGACGACCTCGGCCCCCGTGCGCAGCTCCCCGCCGAGCTCTCGCAGATACGAGACCAGCGCGGCGGTCAGCCGCCCCGCCCCGCCCTCGGGGCTCGGCCAGCCGGCGCCGTGCCCGAGCAGGTTCAGATACACGCCCACGATCGCGCTTCCCGGCGCGGTCACCGGAACGTCGCCGTGCATCGCCGACCCGTACAGCCAAGCGCGCGCGCCCGAGTCGCCGGACAGCTCGCGCGCGAGGGTCTGCGCGGGCACCAGCGACACGCGCGCGAGCTGCAACAGCGATCGCGGTCGCATCGCAACTGCGACCCGCGCCGTCCCCGCGATCGGGGGAAACGCCCCGAGGAACACGCGCCGCAGCTCTCTGAAGCGGTTCACGTAGGGAAGGGCGAAGCGACCCCAGGCCTCGCCGGCGCCCTGGGCCAGCCGCTCGAGGCTGTCGGCCGTCCTGTGCAGATCCCGGTACAGCGCGGCCCCGCGGTCCTCGGCGAGCGGATGGGCGTAGCACGCCTGCGGGTGCACCCATCGCAGCCCGTGGCGTTCGAGTGGCATCCGCTCGAACACGGGCGAGGCCACCGCGGCCGGGTACACCGCCGAGTAGACGTCGTGAGCGAACCCCGGAAGCGTCAGTTCCTCGGTGGCGACCGCGCCGCCCGGTGCCGGCGCGGCCTCGAGCACGGTCACCCTCCACCCGGCCCGCGCGAGCGTGATCGCGGCCGCGAGTCCGTTGTGGCCCGACCCGACGATCAGCGCGTCCGCGCTCACCCGCCCGCGGGTTCCGCCGGCCGCACCGGTCTCAGCCGCGGGCGCTGGCCGTCAAGTAGGTCGCAGCCATGTCCTTGTCGCCGTGCTGCTCGACCCCCTCGGTCATCCGCTGCGCGATCGCGGCCAGCACCGGCAGGTCGAGGTTCGCCCGTTTGGCCGAATCGTCGACCAGCCGGGCGTCCTTGGCGGCGAGCTCGAGCCGGAACGCCGGATCGAAGTTGCGCTGGATCATCGCGTTGCCCTTGACTCGCAGGTAGGGGAGGTCGAGCGCTCCGCCGTCGATCGCCTCGAACAACAGCGACGGATCCAGGTCCATGCCCTCGGCCAGCGCGATCGTCTCGGCCGTGCCCTCGGTCACGGTCAGCACCCAGCTGTTGACCACCAGCTTCAAGCGCGTGCCCGCGCCGCCGTCGCCAACCCAGATCGTCTTCTGTCCGACGGCGTCGAACACCGGCTGGGCCCGTCCGCGCAGATCCTCCTGGCCGGAGGCCAGCACGACGAGCTTGCCGTCCTCGGCGGGCTGCTTGGTGCCGAGCACGGGCGCGTCGAGGAACCCGACGCCATGGTCGCGCGCAATCTCGATGCAGCGGTCGGTGCCCAGCTCGCCGATCGTGCTCATCTGCAGCCACAACGCACCGTCGGCCGCCGCTCCGAGCGCCGGGCCGGCGGTCTCGATCACCGCGTCGGCGTCGGACAGCATCGTCAGCACGATCCCGGTCCCGTCCGCCGCCTCGGCTGCCGAGCCGAGCACCTCGGCGCCGTCGCCGGCCAGTGGTCGAGCCTTCTCGGCAGTGCGGTTCCACGCCCGGACCGGGATCCCGGCGCGAAGGATGTTGCGCGCCATCGCGAACCCCATCGTGCTTCCGGCGCCGAGTACGGCGACGGTGTCGCCGCGCGCTCCTACCTGGTCAGCCATGACGATCCTCCTCTGTTGGCGTTGTCAGAGAGTCGGGCACGCCCTTGCGCAGCTCGGCCAGCCAGGTGTCGGCGTTGCCGTCGCTGGGAGCGCGCCAGTCGCCCCGCGGCGAGAGCGACCCGCCCGACCCGACCTTGGGGGCGTTGGGGACCGCGGAGCGCTTGAACTGGCTGATCTGAAAGAAGCGCAACAGGAACACCTCGAGCCAGTGCTTGATCTCGGCGAGCGTGTACTCGTTGCGGCTCTCCTGCGGGATCAGGTCGGGCCAGCGCCCGCGCCGTCGATCGCCCCATGCGTGGTGGGCCAGGAACGCGACCTTGCTGGGCCGGTATCCGAACCGCAGCGTGTAGTACAGGAAGAAGTCGGCCAGCTCGTACGGCCCGACGACGCTCTCGCTGTCGGCGCCGGGCTTGTCGGAGTCGGGATCGTGGTTGGGGATCAGCTCCGGCGAGATCGCGGTGCCGAGCACCGAGCCGAGCACCTCGCCGGCGCGGGCGCCGAATTGGTCGGAGTCGATCGCCCACCGGACCAGGAACTGGATCAGCGTCTTGGGCACCGACGCGTTGACGTTGTAGTGCGACATCTGGTCGCCGACGCCGTAGGTCGACCAGCCCAGCGCCAGCTCCGAGAGGTCGCCGGTGCCGAGCACCAGCGCGCCGTGGTGGTTGGCCAGGCGGAACAGATGCGACGTGCGCTCGCCCGCCTGCACGTTCTCGAACGTCACGTCGTAGACGGGCTCGCCGGCGGCCGCCGGATGTCCGAGGTCGCGGAGCATCTGCGTGGCCGCCGGGCGGATGTCGAGCTCGTGCTCGCTGACCCCGAGCGCCCGCATCAGCTCATGGGCGTTGCCGAGCGTCAGCGCGCTCGTGGCGAATCCCGGCATCGTGTACGCGAGCACGTTTTCGCGCGGCAGGCCCAGCCGGTCGAACGCCCGCGCCGCGACGATCAGCGCGTGGGTGGAGTCAAGGCCGCCGGACACGCCGATCACGATCTTCTCGATCCCGGTCGCACGCAGCCGCGTCTCCAGGCCGCGGACCTGGATGTTGTAGACCTCCTGACAGCGCTCGTTGCGCGTGGCCGGGTCCGCCGGCACGTACGGGAAGCGCTGCACCGAGCGGCTCAGGATTCCATGCCGGCCCCCGGCACCGAGCTCGAGCTCGACCCGCCGCATTCGTGCCAGGCGGCGGCGGTGGTCGCGGATCGAGTCGCCGTAGCTGCTGGTGCCGGCGCGGTCGGCGGCGAGCCGCTCGAGGTCGAGGTCGGCGAGGGTCAGCTGCTCGTCGTCGGAGAAGCGCTCGCTCTCGGCGAGCAAGTCGCCGTTCTCGTAGATCAGCGCCTGCCCGTCCCAGGCCAGGTCGGTGGTCGACTCGCCCAGCCCAGCGGCCGTGTACACGTAGCCGGAGATCGTGCGCGCCGACTGCGAGGCGCACAGCGCGCGGCGGTAATCCGCCTTGCCCACGGTGATGTTGCTCGCCGACAGGTTCGCCAAAACGGTGGCTCCGGCCATCGCGCCGTAGGTGCTCGGCGGAACCGGCGTCCACACGTCCTCGCAGATCTCCACGTGGAGCGCGAACGCTGGGTGCTCGCGGCTCGCGAACACCAGGTCGGGGCCGAACGGAACGTCGGCGTCCAGCAGCCGCAGCTCGCCGCCGACCGCATCGCGCGCCGCCCGGAACTGGCGCTTCTCGTAGTACTCGCGGTACTCGGGCAGGTAGCTCTTAGGGACGACTCCGAGCACGCTGCCCCGATGGATGACCACAGCGGTGTTGAACAGCCCGAGCTCGGCGTACAGCGGCGCGCCGACGACGATCACCGGCGCCAGCGAGGCGCTGGCGTTCGCGATCCGTTCGATCGCCTCGATCACGGCGTCGGTCAGCGAGTGCTGGTGCAGGAGGTCGTCGATCGCGTAGCCGGAGATGCCCAGCTCGGGGAAGATCACCAGCGAGGCGTCGGCGTCCGAGGCGCGCGCGGCCAGCTCGATCGTCCGCTTGGCGTTGTGGTCGGGATCGCCGAGGCGGACGTGCGGGACCGCGGCGGCCACGCGCGCGAAGCCGTGCTGGTAGAGCGAGTTGAAGTCTGAGCCTGAGTCGACCGTCACTACAGGCTGGAACCTAGCGGGCGCGCTGAGCGCTTGATGCGAGGTTCCTTGCGATCCGTCCGCGCCACGCGCTGTTCACACTCCCGCAGCCGCGCGCGCGATACGGTCCCGTCTCATGCTCGGGCTGCCCTCAGATGTGCGCGCCTGCCTGTTCGATCTGGACGGCGTCCTGACCCAGACCGCCAAGGTGCACGCCGCCGCCTGGAAGCAGGTGTTCGACGAGTACCTGCGCGAACGGTCAGAGCGCAACGGCGAGCAGTTCGCCGAGTTCGACATCCACCGCGACTACGACGAGTACGTCGACGGCAAGCCGCGGTACGAGGGCGTCAGCTCGTTTCTTTTATCGCGCCAGATCGAGCTCCCCCAGGGCACGCCCGACGATCCCCCGTCGGCCGAGACGATCGACGGCCTGGGCAACCGTAAGAACGAGCTCGTACAGGAGCTGATCCACCGCGACGGCGTGCAGCCTTACGACGGCTCGGTCGCCTACGTGAAAGCCGCCCGCGAGGCCGGGCTGCGGCGCGCGGTGGTCTCATCGAGCACGAACTCCCGCGAGGTGCTCGAATCGGCCGGAATCCTCGACCTGTTCGAGGAGATCGTCGACGCCGTGGTCGCCGACCGCGAGCAGCTGGCGGGCAAGCCCAAGCCCGACACGTTCCTGGCGGCTGCGCGCAGGCTCGAGCTGGAACCTGCGCAAGCGGCGGTGTTCGAGGACGCGCTGGCCGGCGTCGAGGCCGGCCGTGCCGGGCACTTCGGGATCGTGGTGGGCGTCAACCGCGTCGGTCACCGCGAGGCGCTGCGGGCCCACGGCGCCGACATCGTGGTCGACGATCTGTCAGAGCTGCTCGAGTCGCCGTGATCCACCACGGCTCATTTCCGACCGAGCCATGGGCGGTTCGCGAGACCGAGCTGCTGTTCGATGAGCTCGCCCAGCGCGAGTCCGTGTTCGCGCTCGCCAATGGGCACGTCGGCCTGCGCGGCAACCTCGACGAGGGGGAGCCCTTCGGGCTTCCCGGCACCTACCTGTCGGGGTTCTACGAGGTCCGGCCGCTTCCCTATGGCGAGAGCGCGTACGGATATCCCGAGGCCGGCCAGACGATCGTCAACGTCACCAACGGCAAGCTGATCCGCCTGCTGGTCGAGGACGAGCCGTTTGACGTCCGCTACGGCGTGCTCGAGCGACACGAGCGGGTGCTCGACCTCCGCGCCGGGGTGCTGCGGCGGATCTGCGAGTGGTCATCGCCCGCGCACACACGCGTCCGCATCACCTCCACGCGGCTGGTGTCGTTCACCCAGCGGGCGGTCGCGGCGATCGCCTACGAGGTGGAGCCGCTCGACGGGCCGACGCCCGTGGTCCTGCAGTCCGAGCTGGTGGCCAACGAGGAGCTCCCGGTGTCCGAGAACGACCCGCGCGCGGCCGCCGCGGTGGCCTCGCCGCTGCGCTCGCTGTCGTATCAGGGGCTCGACGACCGTGCGGTGCTGATGCACGAGACCAAGGCCAGCGGGCTGCGGATAGGCGCCGCCATGGACCACATCGTCGCCGGCCCCGAGGGCACCGAGACGTCGGTCGAGGCGTTTCCGGACGTCGCCCGGCTGACCGTTGTCTCCCGGATCGAGAAGGGCCAGCCGCTGCGACTGGTCAAGTTCATCGCCTACGGATGGTCGGCTCGCCGCTCGCTGCCGGCGATCCGCGACCAGGTCGCCGCCGCGCTGGCGGAGGCTCGCCACACCGGCTGGGAGGGGATGCTGAGCGAGCAGCGCGCCTACCTCGACGACTTCTGGGAACGAGCCGACGTCGAGGTGCAGGGCGACGCGGAGCTCCAGCAGGCGGTCCGGTTCGCCCTGTTTCACACGCTCCAGGCGGGCGCCCGCTCGGAGCGGCGCGCGATCGGCGCCAAGGGCCTCACCGGCCCCGGCTACGACGGCCACACGTTCTGGGACACGGAGACGTTCGTGCTGCCGGTACTCACCTACACCGCGCCCCAGGCCGCTGCCGACGCGCTGCGCTGGCGCCAGTCGACGCTCGACCTGGCGCGCGAGCGCGCTGCCCAGCTCGGCCTGAAGGGCTCGGCGTTTCCCTGGCGGACGATCCGGGGCCAGGAGTGCTCGGGCTACTGGCCCGCAGGCACGGCTGCGTTCCACATCAACGCCGACATCGCCGACGCGGTGGCGCGCTACTGGTTCGTCACCGGCGACGAGCAATTCGAACGCGATGTCGGGCTGGAGCTGCTGGTCGAGACCGCCCGGCTGTGGCGCTCGCTCGGCCACCACGACATGGCCGGACACTTCCGGATCGACGGGGTCACGGGTCCCGACGAGTACAGCGCGATCGCCGACAACAACGTGTACACGAACCTGATGGCCCAGGCCAACCTGCGGTCGGCGGCCGACGCGGCCGAGCGCCACCGGGCCCGAGCGCACGCGCTGGGCGTCGACAACGAGGAGCTGGCCTCGTGGCGGGACGCGGCCGACGACATGCTGATCCCCTACGACGAGGACCTCCGAGTCCATCCGCAGGCCGAGGGATTCACTCAGCACGATGTGTGGGACTTCGAGGCGACCCCGCCCGAGAACTACCCGCTGATGCTGCACTACCACTACTTCGACCTGTACCGCAAGCAGGTCGTCAAGCAGGCGGACCTGGTGCTCGCGCTGCACCGGCGGGGGGATGCGTTCAGCGAGGAGGAGAAGGCGCGCGACTTCGCCTACTACGAACGGCTGACCGTGCGCGACTCGTCGCTGTCGTCGTCAGCCCAGGCGGTCATCGCGGCGGAGGTCGGGCACATGATGCTGGCCTACGCGTATCTGCGCGAGTCCGCGCTGATGGACCTGGACGACCTCCAGCACAACACCCGCAGCGGACTTCACATCGCGTCGCTGGCGGGCACCTGGTTCGGGCTGGTCGCCGGCCTCGGCGGGCTGCGCGACCACGGTGGCCAGCTGAGCTTCGCGCCCCGCCTGCCGCCGCCGCTGACCCGGCTCACGTTCCGGCTGGGCTTCCGCCAGCGCCGGCTGATGGTCGACATCACGCGCGACGAGGCGATCTACACGGTCGTATCCGGCCGGCCCCTGGAGATCTCCCATCACGGCCAGACGGTCAGGGTCGGCAAAGACGAGCCGATGACGCTGTCGATCCCGGCGCCGGCGCACCGTGAGGAGCCGACTCAACCGCCGCACAGGTCGCCGACCGACGCGCTCGGCGATCCCGAGGGCGACACCCGGGACTAGTGTCGCCGGGTTTGGACTCGGGACACTAAGCCTCCTGGCGCTCGCGGGCTTCGGACCAGCGCCCGCTGCCGCCGTCGCTCATCTCCTGCAGCGTCTGCTCGAGCGCAGCCATCAGGTCGGGCGCGGGCTTGGGCGCCTCGATCTGCTCGGGTAGATCGATCGTCGCACCCTTACGCTTGCGGTCGACGACGCGCTTGAGCCTGGACCGGTACTCGTCCTTGTAGGAGTCCGGGTCCCAGTCGTCCGACAGCGCCTCGATCACCGAGATCGCCGCGTCGAGCTGCTTGCGGGTGGGCTTGTGGGCTTTCCCGGTGGGAGCGCCGACATCCTTGATCGGCCGGACCTCGTCGGCGAACAGCATCGTGGTCAGCGTCAGCGCCCCGTCGCGCTCGCGGACGATCGCCAGATACTCCTTGGCGCGCATCACGAACTGGCCCACGGCAGCTCGGTCGGTGCGGCTCATCACCTCGGTCAGCAGCCGGTAGGCGCGGCGGGCGCCGTCGTCGTCTGACGCCGGGACCAGGAAGTACGGATGGTCGAAATAGGTGGGGTCGACCTGCTCGAGGTCGACGAACCGCTCGATCTCGATCGTGCGCGTGCGGCGCGGCTCGATCGCCTCGAGCTCGAGGTCGGAGACCAGCACCTGCCCGCCGTCGTCCAGCTCGTACCCGCGGGTGATCTCCTCGAACGGGACCTCGACATCCTCCTCCGAGCACCACCGCTGCACCTCGATCGGCGCGCCGTCCTTCTCGTGCAGTTGGCGGAAGTGCAGGTCCTGGTCGCGGACGGCCGGGACCACGCGGACCGGAACGTTGACCAGCCCGAAGCTCAGCGACCCGGTCCACAGCGAGCGCGGCATTGTCAGCTCTTTGCCTTCGACTTGCGGCGCTTGGTCGAGCCACGGCCGCCGTTGCCGGATGCCCCGAGGCTCGCCTCGAGCGCCGCGGCCAGGTCGGGTGCCGCCTCGCGCTCCTCGGGCGCGGGCAGGTCGGGCTCCTTGCCGGCGGCCTTGGTCTCGATCAGCTCGAGCACGCGCTCGCGGTAGCTGTCGTGGAACGCGTCAGCGTCGTAGTCCTCGTGCAGCGACTCCACCAGCTGGCCTGCCATCTCGATCTCGCGCTTGCTGGGGGCGCGACTGGGCTTGGGGATCTCGAGCTCGCCGGCATCGACGAGCTCGTCGGCGAACAGCATCGTGTGCAGCGCGAGCGCCTTATCGAACGCCCTGACCGCGGCCAGGTACTCGCGGTTGTGAAACACCCAGCGCCCGATTCCGACGCGCTCGGTGCGCTCCAGCGCGTCGTGCATCAGCCGATAGGCGTCCTGCCCATCGTCCCCCGGGCCCAGGTAGTAGGTGCGGTCGTAGAACACCGGATCGATCTGGTCAGCGCCGACGAACTGCTCTAGCTCGATCAGGTGCGAGCGCTCGCCGGCGGCGGCGTCGATCTCGTCCTTGCTGAGCAGCACGTACTTGCCGCCGCGCAGCTCGTAGCCTCGGGCGACCTGCTTGAAGGGGACCTCCTTGTGCTCCTTGGAGCACATCCGCTTCTGCTTGATCCGGGCACCGTCGGCCGCGTGGACCTGATGGAAGTGGACGCTGCGGTCCTCGGTGGCCGAATGCACCTTGATCGGGACGGCAATCAGGCCGAACGTGATCGTGCCGTTCCAGATCGAACGTGGCATCCGGTGTCGTCTACCCGCCGACGGCCGGCGGGGAACGCGGTCACTGCCTGCGGGCGATCGCCTCCGCCGAGGCGTGGGTCCACAAACGAGGGAAAGTGGTGTGCGTGGCGGCACATAGGGGTAGCAGCAGAGGCGGTGAACGGAGAACGCGACAACCCGGACGAGCTGGCCGACCAGTTCGAGCGCGATGCCGACCGGCTCGAGCAGCACAGCAAAGAGCTGGCCGACAAGGTCGGCGAGGTCCGTCAGGACTGGGAGCGAAAGCGCCGCGACCAAGGCGTGCCCGGAGCGCCTCCGCCGGCGGGACCGGACGAAGCCTCAGAGGAAGGGAACAGAGCGTCGACCGATAGGGAAGCGGACGACGCGCCAGCCGAGGAGTCCGGCTGACTCGGCGGCGGCGCGGGACAAGCCCGCGCCGCCCGCTTGGGCCCTACTGCGTCTTGCGCTCGAGGTTGGCGACCTCTTCGGCCTTGGCGTCGGCCTTGTCGTGCGCGTCGGCGAGCTCGTCCTTCGCCTCGCCCTTGCGCTCCTCCTGACGGCCCTGGCGTCGCAGGGACGGGTCGTCGGCGAGGTCTCCCGCCGCCTTCTTCGCGCGACCCGTGATCTTGTCGAGCAGGCCCATGCTTTGCTCCTCGCGTTCGTGGTCGGTTCTAGGTTCTGGTAACTGGCTACCCGAGGGTGGTGGCGACAAACGACGGCGGGTAGCAGACACCGATGCGGTGCCCGCAGCTCCTACCTGCTGCTCAGCCAGTGTGCGACGGTCTCGAGATCGGCCACGAACTGGTTCATCGCGCTCTCGCGCTCGGGCTCGTCGGTGCGCAGGATCGCCGACGGATGGGTGGTCAGCGTCACCAGCTCAGCCAGCCCGGAGTCCAGCGGGCGGCCCCGGTCGCGCCCGACCCGGATCTGCGAGCCCAGCAGCGCTCGGCCGGCGGTCGCGCCCAGGCACACCAGCGCCGCCGGCTTGACCACCGACAGCTCGGCGTCGAGCCATGGCAGGCACGCCGTCACGTGGATGCGGTCGGGGGTCTGATGGATCCGCCGCTTTCCCCGGGCCTTGTAGCGAAAGTGCTTGACGACGTTGGTGATGTAGACGTCCTCGCGGGCGATACCGGCTCGCTCCAGACCCTGGTCGAGCACCTTCCCGGCGGGCCCCACGAACGGGTGCCCTTCGATGTCCTCCCGGTCGCCCGGCTGCTCGCCGACCAGCATCACGCCAGCGTCGCGGCGGCCCTCGCCCATCACAGCCTGGGTGGTTCCCTCCCACAGCTCGCAGGCGCGGCAGCCCTGGACCGCCTCCCGCAGGTTCGACAGCGAGGGCCGATCGGGGATCGGCGGAGTCACATCGCCGAGCGAGAGCTGTCCGTCGGGCGTCACCCCGAGGTCTTACCCGAGCGATGAAGCGGGTACGCGTTGGCTGCTCCGGGTGGATGTACGACGACTGGCGCGGTCGGCTGTACCCCGCGAAGGAGCCCAAGCGGCGGTGGCTGGCGCTGTACGCCGGCCAGTTCGACACGGTCGAGGTCAACAACACGTTCTACCGGCTGGCGCGCCCCGAAATCGTCAAGGGGTGGGTGGCGCAGACCCCGCCGGGCTTCCTGTTCACGGTCAAGGCGAGCCGCTATCTCACCCACGTCAAGCGCCTGACGGACATCGAGCAGCCGATCAAGCGCTTCTACGAACCGCTGCGGGCACTGATCGACGCCGGGCGTCTGGGCCCGGTGCTGTGGCAGCTGCCCGAGAACTTCCACCGGGACGACGAGCGACTCGACGGCTGGCTCGAGCTGCTTCCCGACGGGATGCACACGATTGAATTCCGCCACCGGAGCTGGTTCGTGCCGGAGGTGATGCAGCGGCTGCGAGCACGGGGCGTGGCGCTGACGATCGGCGATCACCCCCAGCGGCCGTTTCAGTCGCTGGAGGCGACGGCGTCCTGGCGGTTCGTGCGGTTCCACTACGGGTCGCGGGGGCGCGGCGGCAACTACTCGGCGACCGAACTCGAGCAGTGGGCGCGGCGGATCGCGCAGTGGCGGCGGCGCGAGGACGTGTTCGCCTACTTCAACAACGACTGGAACGGATTCGCGCCCGACAACGCGCTGTCGCTCCGCGGCCGGCTGGGGATCGACTATGGGCCGGAGGGCTAGCCGCTGACCGTGGCCAGGTCGACCGGCCTCCCGAAGCGCTCGCCGATCTCCTTGGGGTCGAGATCTTCGCGATAGCCCTCATCGGACTGCGGATGCGTGAACACCACGATCCGGTCCGCGTCGAATGTCGTCAGCGCGTCCTGGATCGCGAGCATCGGGTCGCTTTCGCCGGTGTCGCCACTGGCCGGAATCCCCTCCTGGCCGAGGCGGTCGACGGTCTCGCGGCGGACCTTGTCGGCCTCGGCGATCGCCTTGTCCGCGTCGGACATCCAGAATCGCAGCCCGTGCTCCTGCACGGCCGGAGCGACGACCATCACCTCGGAGTCGGCCGGATCGACGCCATCGGGAAGCGCCGAGCGCAGCGCGTCGGCCGTTATCGCCTCACTGGCGAGGATGAGCAGCTTCATCGGTCGTGTGTACCCGGCGCGGGGCGGGCGGTAACGGACGGCGCCCGCTCGGGTAAGACCTACGCAGATGGACGAGCCGCCCGAGAACACCGGCGCTCGGCGGGTGCGGATCGCGGCGGCCGGCGACATGCACTGCCGCGAGCGGGATCGCGACGAGGTTGCGAGCGCGTTCGCCGCGCTGCACGGCGCCGTCGACTTAGTGCTGCTGGCCGGCGACCTCACCAACCTCGGCAGGCCCGAGCAGGCCGCAATCCTGGCCGAGGCTTGCGCGGGGCTCGAGGTGCCGGTCTACGCGGTGCTGGGCAACCACGACTGGCATGTCGATCGCCGCGACGAACTCGTCGAGGTGCTCGAGGCGGGCCGCATCCGCGTGCTCGACCGCGAGTGGGTGAGTTGCGAGGCGGGCGGGCTCGAGGTCGGGATCGTCGGCCTCAAGGGGTTCGTCGGCGGCTTTCCCGGCTCGCACTTGGTCGACTTCGGCGAGCCGCTGATGCGCAACCTCTATCGCGAGACCTCGGTCGACGTCGAGGCGCTGGACCGCGGGCTGCGCGAGATCGCCGCGTGCCCGATCCGGATCGTGCTGCTGCACTACGCGCCGACGGCCGCCACGATCGCGGGCGAGCCCGAGGGGATCTGGGCGTTCCTGGGCACCGATCGGCTGGCCGCCCCAATCGCCGAACACGGGCCCGATCTGGTCCTGCATGGCCACGCTCACGCAGGGACGTTCGCGGGCGCGATCGGAGACGTGCCCGTCCGCAACGTCTCGGTGCAGGTGATGGGCCGCGACTTCTGGCTGTTCGAGCTCGAGGCGCGCTCGGGCGAGCGCAACCGCAGCTAGGAGTACAGCGAGTCGAACACGTCGCCGTAGCGCTCGTAGATCACGTTGCGCTTGACCTTCAGGCTCGGCGTCAGCTCGCCGGTCTCGATCGACAGGTCGTGGTCGAGGATCGCGAACCGCTTGATCTGCTCGACCCGCGCGTAGTTCGAGTTAGCGCGGTCGAACTCGACCTGGATCATCTCGATCACGGTCTCGTGCTCGGCCAGCTCGGCAAGGTCCTCCGGCAGCCCCTGCTCCTGGGCCCACGGGACGATCTCCTCGGGGTCAAGCGTGATCATCGCCACCGGGTAGGGACGGCGGTCGCCGTACATCACTGCCTGGGAGATGAAGCGCGACTGCTTGAGGTCGTTCTCGATGTTGGCCGGCGTCAGGTTCTTGCCGCCGGCGGTGATGATGATGTCCTTCTTACGGCCGGTGATCTTCAGGTAGCCCTCGTCGTCGAGCTCGCCCAGGTCGCCGGTGCGCAGCCACTCGCCGGCCATGGTCTCCGCTGTCGCCTCCGGATTGCCCCAGTACTCCTTGAAGATGTGGGGCCCACGGGTAAGGATCTCGCCGTCGTCGGCGATCTTCAGGTCGACGTACGGGAGCGCCCGGCCGACCGTGCCGAACTTGAAGTGGTGCAGCGTGCCCACCGTGCCGACGCCCATCGTCTCGGTCATGCCCCACCCTTCGAGCACCGGCACGCCCGAGGCGTAGAAGAACTGGAGAATCTCCGGCGCGATCGGCGCTGCGCCGCTGACCGCCTGGCGCACCTGGCCGCCGAACAGCTGGCGCACACGGCCAAAGATCTCCTCGTCGGCCTTGTCGAACGGCTCGGCGAGCTCGTCGGGCACGGGCTCGCCGCGCTGGCGGCGGGTGCGGACCTCGACGCCGAGCTTGACCGCCTCGCGGAACCGCTCGCGCTCCTCCTCGCCGCCGCTCTCGACCATCTTCATCGCCGCGGCGTAGAGCTTCTCGAAGATCCGCGGCACCGACGGGACGTAGGTCGGGTGGGTGTCGATCAGCTCGGCCAGGATCTGCTTGGTGTCGCCTCCGAAGTAGATCAGCGTCGTCCCCTGGTCGACGGTGGCGATCAGCGTGAGCAGCGCGAACACATGGGCCAGCGGCAGGTACAGGTAGGTCACGTCGCCGGGTTCGACGAACTCGAGCTCCGTGACCATCCGGCAGACGGCCATCGCGTTTGCGTGGGTCAGCACCACGCCCTTGGGCGCGCCGGTTGTCCCCGACGTGTAGATGATCGTGTACGGGTCCTCGGGGCTGACCTGGTCCTGGCGATCGGCCAGCTCGCTGCGGTCGCGGCTGCGCCCGCGTTCGCGCAGATCGTCGAGGCTGAGAGCGCCGGCGCCGGGCTCGATCCCGATCACGTGCGCGAGCTCGGGCAGCGCGCCGCGAACCTGTTCGATCTTCGCCACCTGGCCTTCGTCCTCGCAGAAGATCGCGTGTGCGCCGGAGTTGCCCGCAACCCATTCGCACTCGCTCGGGGCGTTGGTGGGGTACACGGGCACCGCGATTGCCCCGGCGGCCGAGATCCCGAAGTTGGCCATCGACCATTCGACGCGCGTGTTGGCCAGCAGGCACACCCGGTCGCCGACCTGGATGCCGAGATCGATCAGCCCCAACGCGATCTCCTCGATCGCCTCGACGAACTCCCCGTAGGTGAGCTCGCCCCACTGATCGCCCTGCTTGAAGCGAGCGGCGACGTTCGAACGAAAGCGGGCGGCCGCCGAGCTCGGCAGCGACGCAACCGTTGAAGCGATCGTGCCCGATGTCGTATCCGCCATGCCCTCTCCTCCTTGTCAGCCCTCTGTCGGCGCCTGCGATGCGTCTCACACTCTCGCACTTCCGGGTTGTTCGTGGGGCACGCGGGGCATCCGATATAAACGGAGAAACGGAGGTCAGTCGAGATCGAAGGGAGCTCAGCGGATGAGTGACGCAGCGAACGACGAGACACCCGAGCGGGATCCCCACCACGAGCTGAACAATCCCGTCGGCGAGCCCGACCCGACCGAGTGGCCCGATCCCTACGAGCGCCGGCCCGATCCCCTGGACCCGGTCGACCCGGACGCGGAGCCGTTCGGCGAGGAGCCGCACCCGGCCACCGGCAGCCGCAGCACCAGCCAGCCGCACCCCGATGACGACATCGAGGCCAACCCGACGCACCCGCCGCAGCGGGATAACCTCGACGATTAGTGCCCGTCCACTAGTCCAGGAACTGCCCCAACAGCGATCGCTGGGCGTCGCTCATCCGGTCGGTGGAGTTCTGGGCCTGATGCCAGTGCGGGTAGATCAGCGGCGGCCGGCTGAGCTCCTCGAGCCTGGCCAGCTCCTGGGCGGTCAGCTCGAGCGTGACCGTCTCCAGGTTGTCGGCCAGCTGCCGCTCGGTGCGAGCGCCGACGATCACGCTGGTGACCCCGGGCCGGGTGAGCAGCCAGGCCAGCGCCACCTGCGCGGGTGGGCGCCCGTGGGTCTCGGCGATCTCGACCACGGCCTCGATCGTGTCGTAGAGCTTGTCCTCGTCGTAGATCGGCGGCTCATCCCAGTCGCTGACGTGGCGTGACCCGGTGGGGTCGGGCTGGTTGCGGCGGTACTTGCCCGACAGCCAGCCGCCGGCGAGCGGACTCCAGATCAACAGGCCGACGCCCTGGTCGATCGCGGCGGGGACGATCTCGTACTCGGCCGAACGCTCCTGCAGCGACAGATAGATCTGCTGGCTGACGAACCGCGGCAGGCCGGTCCGGTCCGCGACCCCCAGCGCCTTCATCATCTGCCAGCCGGTGAAGTTCGAGCAGCCGACATAGCGGATCTTCCCGCTGTCGAGCAGATGCTCGAGCGCGCCCAGCGTCTCCTCGATCGGAGTCACGCCGTCGTACTCGTGTACCTGGTAAAGGTCGATGTGGTCGGTCTGCAGGCGTAACAGGCTGGCCTCGCACGCCTCGATCAGGTGTTGGCGTGAGAGGCCGGCGTCGTTCGGCCCGTCGCCGGTGGAGAACCGGGCCTTGGTCGCGAGCAGGGTGCGGTTGCGGCGGCCTCGCAGAACCTCGCCGATGATCTCCTCCGAGGCTCCGCTCGAGTACGCGTCAGCGGTGTCGACCAGGTTGACGCCGGCGTCGAGCGCCATGTCGACGTGACGTCTGGCGGCGTTGACGTCGGAGCCGCCGGTGACCGCGGATTCTCCTCGACGTCCGAACGTCATCGTCCCGAGCGTCAGCGTCGAGATGCGCAGCCCTGATCGTCCCACCTGGCGGTATTCCATTGGCGTCTCCCGTCGTCTCGAACAGGTGCCGAGCTTATCCACGGGTCACCCGATTGAGAGGACGCGAGCGCGGCGGGGGGCGGCGCTTCGGCGCGGACTCGCGCTGCGAGGGCCGGGTCGGGTGCGGTCGGCGCGCTGCGAGCGCTCGACTTCCGGCTGAGCCGGCGGGCGAGGCCGGGTCGACCCGGCGGGCGCTCGAGGGACCGGCGGGCGAGGCCGCCCGGTCGGTTGGCGAGCGGCTGGCGCGGGGAGACACCCGGGTTTCGTGGCCCGGGGGCGGGTGAGCACCCGGATTTCGTGGCCTGGGGCGGGGCCGCGTCATCGTGTGGCACGAAACCCGCGCTGAGCGCGGATTACGTGTCCCGGGGTGCCGGGCGTGCATCCTGGGCCACGTTCTCCGGGTTCGTGGCGCGGCCGGACGGTCCCGAGTGGACCGAACTTCCTGCGGCCCACGAAGGGGGAAGCTGTCGCCATGAGCGACTGCCTCGCACGTCAACCTCCTCCAAGCGTCTGCTCAAACCAAACGGAGGGCCGACTCCAATACTTATGAGTAGGCTCCGGACACAGAAAAACCCTGCGTTAGCAGGGCTTTTCACAGCGCGCCCGGTAGGATTCGAACCTACGACCTTTCGCTCCGGAGGCGAACGCTCTATCCCCTGAGCTACGGGCGCATGGCGTTCCGTTCGCATCCGGAACGACCACAGGAGCTTACCGTGGAGATCGCCGTCATTTCCGACACGCACATGCCGAGGGGCGACCGCCGCCTCCCGAACGCAGCCCTGGACCGCCTGCATGCCGCCGATCTGATCATCCACGCCGGCGACCTGTCGAGGCTCTCGGTCCTGTCCGAGCTGCAGACGCACGGCCCCGTGATCGCCGTGCACGGCAACGTCGACGACGAGGCCACGCGCGCGGCGCTCCCCGAGACCGCGACCGTCGACGCCGACGGCGCGCGGATTGCCGTGGTCCACGACGGCGGACCCGCCCAGGGCCGCCTGATTCGCCTCAAGGCGCGCTTCCCGGACGCTCATGCGGTGGTCTTCGGACACTCGCACCTCCCGCTGCACGAGCGCGACCCCGCCACCGGGTTTCAGATCTTCAATCCCGGCAGCCCGACCGAGCGGCGCCGCGCCCCGCAACACACGATGGGGGTCGCCCACGCCACCGCCGGCGAATTGACGTTCGAACTGATCGCGCTCGGCTGACAGACTGGACCCGCCGTGGACCTCTCCGCCTTCTTCGTCGGCACCGCCGGCTCGATCCCGACCCCGCGCCGAGGCCTCCCGTCCGTGCTCGTCCGCCGCGGCGGCGACCGGCTCCTGTTCGACTGCGGCGAGGGCACCCAGCGCCAGCTGGTCAGCTCGGTCGGCCTCGCCGAGCTCACCGAGGTGTTCATCACCCACTTCCACGCCGACCACTGGCTCGGCCTACCGGGCCTGCTGAAGACGTTCGACCTCCGCGCCCGCGAACGCCCGCTCGCGATCCACGGTCCCGAGGGCATCCGCGAGCTGATCACGCTCGCGCTGCGCGTCGCCGGCCGCGTGCGGTTCCCGCTCGACCTGATCGAGCTCGCCTCCGGCGACGTGCTCGAGCGCAACGGCTATCGGATCGCCCCGGTCCCGGTCCAGCACCGGGGCCCCGCGTTCGGCTACGTGCTCTACGAGGACGAGCGCCCGGGCATGTTCGACCCCGACGCCGCCCGCCGGCTCGGCGTCGACCCCGGCCCGGAGTTCGGGCGCCTGCAGCGGGGGGAGACGATCCGAGGCGTCACCCCCGACCAGGTGATGGGGGCGAGCCGGCCCGGACGCAAGCTCGTGATCTCGGGCGACACGACCCCGTCGGAGGCGCTGGGGATCGCCGCCCACGACGCCGACCTGCTGATTCACGAGGCCACGTTCGGCGAGGACGAGCGCGAGCGTGCCGCCGAGACCGGCCACTCGACCGCCACGCAGGCGGCCACGATCGCCGCCCGGGCCGAGGTGAAGATGCTCGCGCTGACGCACGTCTCGACGCGCTACTCGCCGCGCGAGCTGCGCGACGAAGCCCGCGCGATCTTCAAGGCGACAGTGCTCCCCCGGGACTTCGACACGATCGAGATCCCGCTCGCCGAGCGCGGCGAGCCCACGCTGATCCGCTGGGAGGATCGCCCAGCCGGTGCCGAGCAGGCCGCCCCGGTGCTCGCCGACTCCCCGCAGTGAGCACCCCGCCCCGGAGCGGGACCCCGCACCTGAGGGCGCCTGACGAGCTCCACACAGAACGGATGCTCGGCGAGCGACTGCAGCCCGAGCACGCGGACGAGGTCCTCGCGCTGATGCTCGACCCGCGCGTCGGCCGGACCCTGTGGCCTACGCCGGACCCGCCGCCGAAGGTCAAGGTGATCGTGCAGCTCGAGGCCAATATCGCGCAATGGGAGCGGCGAGGCTTCGGGATCTGGCTGCTGCGCGATCGCGCCACCGGCGAGATGGTCGGACGCGGCGGGCTCGCGGTCACGCACACCACCGGGGCCGAGGAGGTCGCGGTCGACTGGTCGATCGTCCCGGAGCGCTGGAACCAGGGCCTGGCCACCGAGCTCGCCCGGGCCGCGATAGCGGTCGCGTTTCACCGCGTGGGCCTCGAGCGACTGATCAGCGTGACGTTGCCCCACAACCTCGCCTCGCGCCGGGTGATGGAGAAGGCCGGGTTCCACTACGACCGCGACATCGTTCACGTCGGCCTGCCGCACGTCCTCTACCGGATCTCGCGACCCGCCTCGGATAGACCCGCATCGGATAGACCCGCCGATCGGATGGACCCGCCTCGGATGGACCCGCATCGGATAGAGCAGCCTCGGGATAGACCCGCCCCGCCGGCGACCGCTGCTAGGTTGCGGCTCGTGCATGCGCCTTCGTGGCCGACGGAGGGGGAGAGCAGCGCGCTCGCGGATCGCGGCGCCGAGGCTCCGCTGCTGACGATGCCCACGCCGGCGCTCGTGATCGAGCGCCCCGCGCTGCTGGCGAACATCGACGAGATGGCCAATCGGGCCCGCCGCGCCGGCGCGGCTCTGTGGCCGCACGGAAAGACCCACAAGTGCGCCGAGGTCGCCGGCCTGCAGCGCTCCCACGGCGCCGCCGGGCTGACCGTGGCCACGCTGGCCGAGGCCGAGTACTTCGTCGCCGCCGGCTTCGAGGACATCCTGCTCGCGTACCCCCCGGTGGGGGAGTGGCGGCTGCGGCAGCTGGCAGCGCTGGCCCGCCGCGCCCGGATCAGAGTGGTGCTCGACGACGCCGGCGTGCTCGAGAACCTGATCGGCGCCTGCCGCCTGACCGGCGTCCGAGTGCCGTACTTGTGGGAGGTGGATTGCGGCACCGGGCGTCTGGGCACCCCTCCCGGCGCGCCGACCGCGGCCGTGATCGAGGCCGCCCCGCAAGCGCCCGAGTGTCCGTTCGGCGGGCTGATGACGTTCGGAGGCTTCGCCTACGGCGCCCGCGACGACGCCGAGCTCGACGCCGCCGCTGCGGCCGAGCTCCAAGCGATCGACGACACGGCCCGCGCGCTCGAGCACCGGGGCATCGGCGTCCCGGCCCGCAGCGCCGGCACCACCCCGACCACCAGCCGCCTGCGCCCCGACAGCGCGATCGACGAGATCCGCCCCGGCAACTACGTGTTCTACGACGCGACCCAGGTGGCGCTGGGCCTCGTCGGGCGCGAGCGGTGCGCGCTGAGCGTGCTCGCGACCGTGGTCGGCCGCCCGGACCCGCGCCGGCTGATCCTCGACGCCGGCTCCAAGGCCGTCACCGCCGAGCGGATGACCGAGCGCGCCACCGGCTTCGGGTTTGTCCGCGACCACCCGGAGCTGACCGTCGCGCGGTTATACGAGCAGCACGCGATCGTGACCTCGGGCGCGCCCAGCGCGATCCCCGTCGGAGCGCGCCTGCGGATCGTCCCCAACCACGCGTGTACGACCACGAACCTCCACCGCCGGGCGCTCGTCGTCGAGGACGGCGAGGTGCTCGACGCGTGGAGCATCGGCGCCGCGGGGCCTGGCTGAGAGCATCCACCGCAACCGGGGAGCTGGAGAACCAAGATGGAGCACGAGATCGAATCGCAGCGCATCCACCATTCCTGGGACAGATCGCTGGAGCCGAGCCTCGGGGTCGGCTCGGGCGACGTCGTGGGCTTCGACCTGCTGATGGCCGGCCACGGCCAGGTTCAGGAGGGCGACACGTTCGCCGACGCGAAGTTCGACTTCGACACGCTCTACAACCTCCTCGGCCCCGTGTACGTGGAGGGCGCCCGGCCGGGCGACACGCTGAAGGTCGAGATCCTGGAGCTGACCCCTGGGGACTGGGGATGGTGCGTGATCATGACCGATCTCGGCACGCTCCCCGACCAGTTCCCCGACAACTACTTGCGGACGTTCGACCTGCGAGGAGGCCGGGAGCTCGAGTTCGCGCCGAACGTGAGGATCCCGTTCGCGCCGTTCCTGGGGACGATGGGCGTCGCGCCCGACGACCCGCCCCAGGCGTCGGCGTTTCCGCCCCACAAGGGCGGGGGCAACATCGACACCCGACACCTGACCGTCGGCTCGACGCTGTGGCTGCCGGTGTGGTGCGAGGGCGCGCTGTTCTCCTGCGGCGACGCGCATGCGATGCAGGGCGACGGCGAGGTGTGCGTGGCCGCGATGGAGTGCGACATGCGCGCCCGGCTGCGGTTCTCCGTCGAGCAGCGCACGATCCCGGTTCCGTACTTCCAGACCGCCGGGGCCCTGACCCCGAAGGTCGACGCCCAGGGCCACCACTGCGCGATGGGGATCGCCGACGACCTGATGGAGTGCACCCGCAAGGCGGTCAGCGGGATGGTCGACTGGCTGGCATCCGAGCACGGGCTGACCCGCGAGGACGCCTACATGCTGTGTAGCCTCGCCGGTGACCTGAAGATTCTCGAGGTGGTCGACGCGGGCATGTGGAACGTCGGGATCACGATTCCGCTGTCGATCTTTGAACGGTGATAACGAGATGACCGAACAGACAACGATCAGGACAACGCCCGCAACCGACCGCGACAGCTGGCCGGTGGTGCTCGACGGCGAGCTCACCAGTCTGGGTGAGGCGACGATCCCGGCGGGCGACGAGGGGCTGATCCGCGGCGATGGCGCGTTCGATGCGTTCCCGGTGCGGGACGGGCGCCCGTTCGCACGCGCGGCGCACCTTGACCGCCTCGAGCGCTCCTGCCGTGCGCTCCAGCTCGACTGCCCGCGCGAGCTGATCGACGCCGATATCGACTTGCTGCTGGGGGAGGCCGGACCCGGCTATCTGGTGGTGCGCACGATCCTCACCCGCGGCGGCCGTCGGCTGTCGATCCTCGAGTCGCGCGGCGAACCCAACGCGCTGTCGCGCCCGGCACGGATGGTGCCGATCACCTACGAGCCGTCGGTCGTGCTCAACGGCGTCAAGACGCTGTCCTACGGCGCCAACATGCTCGCCTCACGCCAGGCGGCCGCCGCCGGCTACGACGAGGCGCTGCTGATCAGCAGGGACGGCACGGTGCTCGAGGGCCCGACCTGCTCGGTGTTCTGGATGCGCGACGGCGGTCTGCGCACCCCGTCGCTGGAGCTCGGGATCCTGGCCTCGATCACCCGCCGCGTCGTGCTCGAGAGCGTGGTCGTCGAACAGGGGCGTTACCCGCTCGACGATCTGCTGGACGCCGACGAGGCGTTCCTGGTCTCGACCGCCCGGCTCGCTCAGCCGATCGCTGCGATCGGCGACCGCGAGCTGCCGGCGGCCCCCGGTCCCGAGACGATCAAGATCCACGCCGCGATCGAACGCGCGATGGACGAGGGCTCGATCGCCTAGCCGTGCCGCACTAGTCGCCGGATCGCCCGGCGCCGGGATCGCGAGACAGCGGCTCCCGGAGGCCGCCGGGCTCGCTGATACATTCGAAGCGTCGGCCCCTTTAACCCGGTCCCGTGAGGCCAGGAAGGAGCACGTGATGAACACGGTCGTAATGGACCGCGATGACATGCGCCGCACGCTGATGCGGATCGCACATGAGATCGTCGAGAAGAACCCGGATGGGCGGGTGGCGATCGTCGGCATCCATCGGCGCGGCGCGGTGCTGGCCGAGCGGGTGCACGCGCTCACCGGTGAGTTGCTGGACACCGAGGTGCCGCTGGGCTCGGTGGACATCTCGTTCTACCGCGACGACCTGGCGATCAGGCCGAGCGGGCCGGTCGTGCACGCCACTCAGCTGGATTTCCCGGTCACCGGTCGCACGCTCGTGATCGTGGACGACGTCCTTTACACCGGGCGTACGGCGCGGGCAGCGATCGATGAGATCTTCGACTACGGCCGGCCCGCGCGGGTGCAGCTCGCAGTGCTGGTCGACCGGGGCCACCGGGAGCTCCCGATCCGGCCGGACTACATCGGCAAGAACATCCCGACCTCCCAGGAAGAGCGCGTCAACGTGCGGGTGGAGGAGGTCGACGGCCACGACGAGGTCACGATCGGGCCGGCACCCCAACCGAAGAGGGAGGCGGCATGAACCACATCGGCAGGCATCTGATCTCGATCGACGACCTCGACCGGCAGGGGATCGAGCGGATCCTCGACCGCGCCGACTCCTTCGAGGAGGTCTCCGGGCGCGAGATCAAGAAGGTCCCGGCGCTGCGCGGGCGCACGGTCGTCAACCTGTTCTACGAGGCCAGCACCCGGACGAGCTCCTCGTTCGAGCTCGCCGCCAAGCGGCTGAGCGCCGACGTGGTCAACATCCGCTCGGCCGGTTCCGCCGTGGACAAGGGCGAGTCGCTGAAGGACACCGTCCAGACGCTTTCGGCCTACGACCCCTCGGCGATCGTGATCCGCTCGCCCCAGGTCGGCGCCGCCCGGCTGGTCGCCGGCTGGACGGCCGCCGCGGTGATCAACGCCGGCGACGGCAAGCACGAGCACCCCACCCAGGCGCTGCTCGACGTGCACACGCTGCGCCACCGGCTGGGGTCGCTCGACGGCGCGAACATCTGGATCGTCGGCGACGTCCTGCACTCGCGGGTGGCCCGCTCGAACATCCTGGCGCTGCAGCGGATGGGGGCGAGGGTCACCGCCTGCGGCCCGCCGACGCTGATCCCGCGCGAGATCGAGGCGCTCGGATGCGAGACCGCCGTGACGATCGAGCGCGTGCACGAGGCCGACGTGATCTATGTGCTGCGGATGCAGCAGGAGCGGATGCGCGACTCGTTCGTGCCCTCGCTGCGCGAGTACGCGCAGCGCTACCAGATCAACTCGGCACGGTTGAGACCCGGGCAGCTGCTCATGCATCCCGGCCCGGTGAACCGCGGCGTCGAGCTGTCGGCCGACGCGATCGACTCTCCCCAGGCGCTGATCGGCGAGCAGGTCAAGGCGGGAGTCGCGGTCAGAATGGCCGTGCTCTACGAGCTGATGGTCGGCGCGCCGACGCTCGCGGCGGTGGCGTGATGAGCGAGCTCAAGCTGTTTGCCCCCGATCCCGCCCCGGCGCAGGTCCTGATCCGCTCCGCGCACGTGCTCGACCCACGCACCGACCTCGACGAGCCCCATGACGTGCTGATCCGCGACGGCGAGATCGCGGAGCTCGGCGCGCCCGGCTCGCTGTCGGCCCCCGACGGCGCCGAGACTCTCGACGCCTCCGGCCGGCACCTGTTCCCGGCGTTCGTCGACCCCCATGTCCACCTCCGGACTCCCGGCCAGGAGTACAAGGAGAGCATCGAGACCGGCACCGCCGCCGCCGCTGCCGGTGGCTTCTGCCAGGTGGTGGCGATGCCGAACACCGACCCGGTCGTCGACGACTCCGCGGTGCTGGGCTCGCTGGTCGACCGCGCACGGCGCGAGGCCCGCGTCCCGGTCGGGTTCCTGGCGTCGATCACCCGCGGCCTGCGCGGCGAGGAGCTGACCGAGATGGCCGACCTGGCTGACGCCGGCGCACTCGGGTTCACCGACGACGGCAAGCCGGTGGTGTCGGCGGGCACGTTGCGCAAGGCGCTGCAGTACCAGCGGCTGTGCGGCGGCGTGATCTCGCTGCACGAGGAGGACCCCGAGCTCTCGCGCGACGGCGTCATGCACGAGGGCGCGGTCTCGGCCCGCCTCGGCCTCGCCGGAATCCCGTCGCTGTCGGAGTCGACGATGATCGCCCGAGACGGCGCGCTCGCGCGCCTACGAGCACGGCCGGATGCACTTCCAGCACCTCTCGGGCGCGGAGTCGGTGCTTGCGCTCGAGCAGGCCAAGGCGGCCGGCGCTCCGGTCAGCGGCGAGGTGACGCCGCATCATCTGACGCTGACCGACGAGGCCGTGCTGTCGCTCGACAGCCGCTTCAAGATGAACCCGCCGCTGCGCACCGAGCGCCGACCGCCGAGCGTTGATCGACGGGCTGATCAGCGGCGTGATCGACTGCATCGCGACCGACCACGCGCCCCACGCGCTGCACGAGAAGGAGGTCCCGTTCGAGCAGGCGCCGATGGGCACGACCGGGCTGGAGACCGCGTTCGCGTCGGTGTACACCGACCTGGTGCTGACCGGCGAACTCGAGCTGGCAGTGCTGGTCGAGCGGATCACCGCCGGCGGGGCTCTGTACGGGCTGCCGATCCCGATGATCGCTCGCGGGGGAGCCAGCCAACGTCTGCCTGGTCGACCTCGACGGGCGCTTCGAGGTCGGGGCCGAGGGCTACGTCAGCCGCTCTGAGAACTCCTGCTTCTTCGGGCGCACGTTCAACGGGCGCGTGCTGATGACCGTCGCCGCCGGCGCGATCGCGTTCCGGGGTCGGGTGCTGAGCGAGGCGGGCGCGGTCGCGACGTGAGCGCCTTGGGAGCGACAGGCGACCAGACCACCGCATACGTGCTGCTCGAGGACGGGGCCCGATTCGACGGCCTCGCGTGCGGCGCCGACGAGATCGCGGTCGGCGAGGTCGTGTTCACGACCTCGATGGCGGGCTATCAGGAGACAGTCACCGACCCCAGTTACGCCGGCCAGCTGATCACGTTCACCTACCCGCAGATCGGCAACTACGGCGTCTCGCCCGAGGCGATGGAGTCCGACCGTGTGCACGCGCGCGCGGCGGTGATGCGCGCGGCCGTCGACCGCGACGACGCCCCTGGCGCGCAGCAGGGTTGGTTGAGCTGGCTGACCGAGCGCGGCGTGCCCGCGATCACCGACGTCGATACCCGCGCGCTGGTCCGCCACATCCGCGACCTGGGCGCGATGCGCGGCGGCGTGTTCCCGGCCGGCGTCCCCGAGTCCGAGGCGCGGGAGCGGATCGCAGCCGAGCCGTCGATGAACGGGCGCGACCTGACCGTCGACGTCACTCCGCCCGAGCCGGCGGTGCTCGATGGCTCCGGCGGCCCGCGGATCGCGATGATCGACACCGGGGTCAAGCGCTCGATCGTCGAAAACCTCCGGCGCCGGGGCGCCACGATCGAGCTGCACCCTGCCACCGCGACCGCCGCCCGCCTGCTCGAGCGCGACCCCGACGCGGTGTTCCTGGCCAACGGGCCCGGCGACCCGGCCGCGCTCGACCACATCGTGGCCACCGTCCGCGAGCTCGTCGGCAAGCGGCCCGTCTACGGGATCTGTCTGGGCCATCAGCTGCTGTGCCGCGCGGTCGGCCTTGACACCTACAAGCTCGACTTCGGCCACCGCGGCGCCAACCATCCGGTCAAGGACCTGACCACCGGCCGGGTCGAGATCACGAGCCAGAACCACGGGTTCGCGGTGCTCGGCCCCGGCGGCGCGCGCACGATCGACCGCGACGAGCCGGTCCGCTGGCGCACCGACTTCGGCGAGGCCGAGCTCACCCACGTCAACCTCTACGACCGCACCGTCGAGGGCCTGCGGCTGCTCGATGTCCCGGGTGCCACCGTCCAGTATCACCCCGAGGCCGGGCCGGGACCCAACGACGCCCAGTACGTGTTCGACCGGTTCGTCGGCGAGATCGGCGCGGCGACCGCGACGCGGAGCTGATCGGTGCCACGGCGGGACGACATCCACCGGATCCTGGTGATCGGCTCGGGGCCGATCGTGATCGGCCAGGCCGCCGAGTTCGACTACTCGGGCACCCAGGCCTGCCGGATCCTGATGGAGGAGGGCTACGAAGTAGTGCTCGTCAACTCCAACCCGGCGACGATCATGACCGACCCCGGGCTGGCCACCGCGACCTACATCGAGCCACTGCTGCCGGGCCCCGTGCGCCAGGTGATCGAGCGCGAGCGACCGGACGCGCTGCTCCCGACGCTGGGCGGCCAGACCGCCCTGAACCTGGCCAAGGCGCTGCAGGAGAACGGCACCCTGGACGAGTTCGGGGTCGAGCTGATCGGCGCCGACTACGAGGCGATCGATCGTGCCGAGGACCGCGAGCGCTTCCGCGAGACGATGACCACCGCCGGACTGCGCGTCCCACGGAGCGCGATCGCCACCGGCCTCGACGACGCGCGCGCGGCGGTGGCCGAGATCGGGCTGCCGTTGATCGTCCGTCCGGCGTTCACGCTCGGAGGTAAGGGCGGGGGCGTGCTGTACGAGGAGAGCGAGCTCGAGCGGGTCGTCGGCCGCGGCCTGAAGGCGTCGCCGATCGGCCAGGTGCTGCTCGAGGAGTCCGTCCTGGGGTGGGGCGAGTTCGAGCTCGAGGTGATGCGCGACCGCGCCGACAACGTGGTGATCATCTGCTCGATCGAGAACATCGACCCGATGGGCGTGCACACCGGTGACAGCGTGTGCGTGGCGCCCCAGCAGACGCTCACCGACAAGCAGTACCAGGCGCTGCGCGATCAGGCGATCGCGGTGATCCGCGCGGTCGGTGTCGAGACCGGCGGCTCCAACGTCCAGTTCGCGGTCAACCGTGCCACCAGCGAGATCGTGGTGATCGAGATGAACCCGCGGGTGTCCCGCTCGAGCGCGCTGGCCAGCAAGGCGACCGGCTTCCCGATCGCCAAGATCGCCGCGCGGCTCGCCGTCGGCTACACGCTCCAGGAGATCCCCAACGACATCACCCAGGCGACGCCGGCCAGCTTCGAGCCGACGATCGACTACTGCGTGGTCAAGTGGCCGCGGTTCGCGTTCGAGAAGTTCCCCGGGTCGGACTCGGGGCTGACCACGCACATGAAGTCGGTCGGCGAGGCGATGGCGATCGGCCGCACGTTCAAGCAGGCGTTCGCCAAGGCGCTGCGCTCCCGGGAGCTCGACCTGCGTCCGGTCTCGGCCGCTGACGATCGCGAGCTGCTCAAGGCGGTCGCCGAGGCCGGCCCGGAGCGCTTCGACCATCTGCTCGAGGCGCTGCGCCGCGGCGCCGGGATCGAGGAGATTCAGGCCGCCACCAGCATCGACCCGTGGTTCCTGCGCGAGCTCGCAGAACTGGTCGCCGATCCGCAAGCGCCGTTTGCCGGCTCCCGGAGCTTTAAGTCCGTCGACACCTGCGCCGCCGAGTTCGCCGCCCAGACGCCGTACTACTACTCGGGCTGGGAGCGCGCCGGCCGCCACGGGCCGGCCCATGAGGTCCAGCGCGGTGATGGAGAGAGCGTGGTGATCCTCGGCTCGGGCCCGAACCGGATCGGGCAGGGGATCGAATTTGACTACTGCTGCGTGCACGCCGCCGAGACCGTGCGTGAGTCCGGGCGCGACGCGGTGATGATCAACTGCAACCCGGAGACGGTCTCGACCGACTACGACACGTCCACCCGGCTGTACTTCGAGCCGCTGACGCTCGAGGACGTGTTGGCGGTGTGCGAGATCGAACAACCCGCAGGGGTCGTCGTCCAGTTCGGGGGCCAGACGCCGCTGAAGCTCGCCGCCGGGCTTGAGGAGGCGGGCGTCCCGATCCTCGGCACCAGCATCGACGCCATCGACCTGGCCGAGGACCGCTCCCGGTTCGGCGCGCTGCTCGACCGCCTGGGCTACATGGCCCCCCGCTACGCCAACGCCGCCTCGTCCGAGGAGGCGCTCGAACGGGCTCCCGGCGTCGGCTTCCCGCTGCTCGTGCGGCCGAGCTACGTGCTCGGCGGGCGGGCGATGGAGATCGTCTACGACGTCGACGGCCTGCGCGACTACCTCGAGCGGGTCGGCGTCGGCGACTCGTCCGGCCACGGGCGCCGGAGCACGATCTATCTCGACCGCTTCCTGGAGGACTCGATTGAGGTCGACGTCGATGCCCTGTGCGACGGCACCGACGTGTGGATCGCCGGGATCATGCAGCACGTCGAGGAGGCCGGGATCCACTCCGGCGACTCGGCCTGCGTGATCCCCCCGCACACGCTCGGCCCGGAGATGCTCGCCGAGATCCGCGAGCAGACCGAGGGAATCGCGCTGGCGCTCGGGGTGGTCGGCCTGCTCAACGTCCAGTTTGCGATCCAGGGAGCGGAGGGTCTGCACGTGATCGAGGCCAACCCGCGCGCCTCGCGGACGGTCCCGTTCGTGTCCAAGGCGATCGGGCAGCCGCTGGCCAAACTCGCCTGTCGGGTCCTGCTGGGCGAGCGGATCGCCGACCTCGACCTGCCCGCCGACACCACCAACGGCCACGTGTGCGTGAAGGAGGTCGTGCTCCCGTTCGACCGGTTTGCGGGCGCCGACACGCTGCTGGGCCCGGAGATGCGGTCCACCGGCGAGGTGATGGGGATCGCCCGCGACTTCCCGACCGCGTTCGCCAAGGCCCAGGCGGCCGCCGGCGCCAACCTGCCCGACGGCGGCACCGCGTTCATCACGGTCGCCGACCGCGACAAGCCGGCGGCCACCGGGATCGCCACGATCCTTCACGACCTCGGCTTCCGGATCATCGCCACGTCAGGCACGGCGCAGGCGATCCGCAAGATGGGGATCCCCGCCGAGGCGATCAACAAGATCGGCGAGGGCTCGCCGCACGTCGTGGACTGGATCGAGCGCAGCGAGGTCGACCTCGTCATCAACACCCCGGTCGGCACCGGCGCCCGCGTCGACGGCTATGAGATCCGCGCGGCCGCGATCGCCAGGGGGATCCCCTGCATGACCACGATGACCGGCGGGATGGCGGCGGCGCGGGCGATCTCGGCGGCCCGGCGCGGCCAGCCCGAGGTGCTGGCCCTGCAGGAGATCCACGCCCTGGCATCGCACGCGAGCGGGCTCCGCCGGGCCGGTGGGGTCCACTAGTTGAGCGACGGACGCGTCACCGCACCGTTCGGACGCCGCACGGTCATGGTGACGGCACGCGAGCGCCACGGCGCCTACGTCGTGCTGCGCTGCTCGGACGCCGCGGGGCCATGGCCCCAGGCCGGTCAGTTCTACATGCTGACCGCCGCCGCCCGGTGGGGTGGGGGAGCGTCCGAGCGACCGTTCCTGCCGCGAGCCTTCAGCGTGCTCCGCGCCGTCCCCGGCGACGACGGCGCGCTCGAGCTGCAGTTTCTGCTCGAGGACGTCGGCCCGGGCACCCGGCGCCTGTGCGAGCTGGCGCCCGGCGACGCGGTGTTCGTGGTCGGGCCGGTTGGGGCCGGGTTCGCCGGCCCCCGCGAGGGCCGCTCGCCGCTGCTGGTCGGCGGCGGAGTCGGGATCGCTCCGCTGGCGATCCTCCAGGACGAGCTCGGCGACGCGCCTGCGCTGCTCGGGTTCCGCGACGCGGCCCACGCCGCTGGAGCGGTGCTGCTGCGCGCCCCCGTGGTGGCCACCGATGACGGCAGCGTCGGCCATCATGGGCTGGTCACCGAGCTGCTCGCCGAGCGCCTTGATGCCGACGATCACGTCGAGGTCTGCGCCTGCGGCCCGCCGCCGATGCTCGAGGCGGTGCGCGAGATCTGCGCCGCCCGCGGGATCCCGGCGCAGCTGGCGCTCGAATCCGGGATGGCCTGCGGGTTCGGGGCCTGCTTCGGGTGCGTGGTCCCGACCCGGGACGGGCTGATCCGGCTGTGCCTGGAGGGCCCGGTACTCGACGCGGCTGTGCTCGAGACCGCCGTCGTCGCCGGGGCGGGGCATTGAGGGCGGGCGCGGGCCATTGATCGACTTCTGCGGGATCGAGCTCGAGCACCCGATCGTCAACGGCTCGGGCACGTTCGACGCGATCGCCGCCCACCGGGCGTTCGGGGACGAGCTGCTCGAGCGCTTCCCGTTCGCGGCGTTCGTCTCCAAGACGGTCACGTTGGCGCCCCGCCAGGGCAACCCGCCGCCGCGGCTGTGGGAGGTGGCCGGCGGGATGATCAACTCGATCGGCCTCCCTAACAAGGGCCTGCACGGTTATCTCGAGCACGACCTTCCCAAGCTCGCGCGGCTGCCGGTGCCGCTGATCGTCAACGTGATGGGCTTCAGCCGCGAGGAGGTGGCCGAGCTCGTCATCGCGTTCTCCGAGCGTGAAGAGGTCTCGGCGCTCGAGCTCAACGTCTCCTGCCCGAACGTCGAGACCGGCCTGGTGATGGGCGCCGACCCGGGCGAGGTCGCCGCGCTGCTGCGGCGGGTCAGGCCTTTGACCGCCAAGCCGCTGATCGTCAAATTGACCCCGAACGCGAGCGACGTCCCGGCCGTGGCGCGCGCGGCCGAGCAGGCCGGCGCCGACGCACTGTCGCTGATCAACACGATCCGCGGGATGGCGCTTGACCCCGCCACCGGCGCGCCGTGGCTCGGCGGCGGCACCGGCGGCGTCTCCGGTCCCGCCATCCGCGCGATCGCGCTCGCGCAGGTCAATTCGGTGTCGTCGGCGACCTCGCTGCCGTTGATCGGGATGGGCGGCGTGCAGTCGGGCTCGGACGCCCGCGATCTGATCCGAGCGGGCGCAGATCTCGTCGCGGTCGGGACCGAGAGCTTCCGCGATCCGGCGGTCGGTGCGCGCGTCTCCACAGAGCTTGCACACCTTTTGCACGATCACGCTACATAGCCATCACACGGTGACGACAGGCGTCACCTGGGGTCGCTCGCGCTCGTGTCGAACTGCACGTAAAACCCCCTGCAAACAATGTGTATTCCCGCAACCATCCTCGACAATGCTCGACCTAAGCTTGAGGTCGAGTCGAATATCGGGCATTTGGCTTGATCGCCCCGCCCCAAGATGTATAGTCGCCGCCCATGCCGCCGGTGACCGACTCGCCCTCAAAGCCCGTCGCGGCGCCCGAGCGATCACTAGTGCAGCGAATGGAAGCGCTTCAACGCGCCAACAGCATTCGCAGTCGCCGGGCGCAGCTCAAGCGCGACCTCAAAGCCGGCCGCCAGCCGATCCACGAACTGCTGTTGGCGCCCCCGGATTACCTCGAGACCGCAAAGGTCTTCGATCTGTTGCTCGCCGTCCCGAAGTATGGACGGGTGAAGGTCAACAAGATCCTGTCCCAGTGCCGGATCTCACCGAGCAAGACGATCGGCGGGCTCTCAGAGCGCCAGCGGCGAGAGCTGGTCGCGCTCATGCGCCGCCGTTAAGCGCGGCGCACCCCACCCCGTGGCGGCCATGGTCTTCGTGATCACCGGGCCCTCCGGGGTGGGGAAGGGCACTCTGATCCGCGGCCTGCTCGAGCAGCTACCCGAGCTCGAGCTGTCGGTTTCGGCCACCACCCGCAAGCCCCGCCCGGGCGAGCGCGACGGCGTCGAATACCACTTCCTCACCCCGGAGGCGTTCGAGGGCCACGTCGCCGATGGCGACTTCGTCGAGCACGCGACGTACTCGGGCAACCAGTACGGGACGCTGCGCTCCGAACTCGAGCGGCGAGTGGCCGATGGGCGCGCGGTGGTGCTCGAGATCGAGGTCCAGGGCGCTCGCCAGGTGCGCCGGTCGATCCCCGAGGCGCTGGCCGTGTTCATCGCCCCGCCCTCGTTGGAGGGGCTGCGCACGCGGCTGGTGGGCCGTGGGACCGACAGCCCAGAGCAGGTCGATGAGCGGCTGCGGACCGCCGAGGCCGAGCTCGAGGCCCAGCCGGAGTTCGCGCACGTGGTCGTCAACGACCGGCTGGAGGACGCCACTGAGGAGCTGGTCGAGATCGTGCGGGCCGCATTACCCGACGACCAACCGTAGCGACAGCCGCTAACCGCCCGCTAACCTTAGGCATCCACTTACCAAAAGGACTGCTAAGCCTTGATTTCACCACGCATCGACAAGCTGCTCGACCACGTCGACTCCGACTATGCGAGCGTGATCGTCGCCGCCAAGCGCGCGCGTCAGATCAACTCGTACTACCACAACCTCGGTGAGGGGACGTTCGACGAGTTTCCGCCGCCGATGGTCGACACGCGCTCGAAGAACTACCTGACGATCGCCCTCGAGGAGGTCGCTCAGGGGAAGATCAAGTACCACTACAGGTAAGTGGGCCGGCTGTCACCTCGTCGACGGCTCCGCGGCTCCTAGGGCGCTCCGGTGGCCCGGTTGCTCCTCGGGGTGAGCGGCGGGATCGCGGCCTATAAGGCGCTGGAGACGGCGCGCCTTGCGGTCAAGGCCGGGCACGCCGTCCGGGTCGTGCAGACCCCCAACAGCGAACGCTTCGTCGGCCGCGCCTCGTTTGAGGCGATCACCGGCGCGCCGGTTCTGATCGGCGAGTTCGACGATGACCCCGCGCGCGGCGCCTATCCGGGCGAGCGCCTGCCCGAGCGCGCTCCGATCAGCCACCTGGCGCTGGTCGAGCGCGCGGATGCGTACCTGATCGCGCCCGCCACCGCGAACACGTTGGCCAAGCTCGCGCACGGCGACGCCGACAACATGCTGACCGCCGCCGCGCTGGCGGCGCCCTGCCCGGTCGCGGTGGCGCCGGCGATGAACAACCGGATGTACTCCAACCCCGCCACGCAGGCCAACCTCGAGACGTTGGCCGCCCGCGGCGTGACTGTGCTCCCGCCCGGGGAGGGCCAGTTGGGCTCCCACGGCGAGTGCGGAGTCGGCCGCCTGCCCGAGCCCGACGAGCTGTTGGCCGCGGTCGAGGCGCTGCTGGCGGCTCCCACCTGGAGCGGCCTCAAGACGCTGGTAACCGCGGGGGGGACCCGCGAACCGATCGACACCGTCCGCTACGTCGGCAACCGCTCCTCGGGAAGGATGGGTTTCGCGCTCGCGTCCGAAGCGGTACGCAGAGGTGCCCAGGTGACCGTGATCTCAGCGAACGTCAATTTGAAGCCTCCGGCCGGCGCCCGGGTGGTGCCCGTCGGCACCGCCGAGGAGCTGGCGCTGGCCTGCGAGCGCGAGTTCGACGGCTGCGACGTGTTGCTGATGGCCGCCGCGGTCGCCGACTTCAGGCCGGCCGAGGCGGTGGCGCACAAGCTCAAGAAGGACCAGGGCACGCCGAGGATCGAGCTCGAGCCGACCAGAGACGTGCTCAGCGCGCTGGCCCGCCGGCGGCGGCCCGGCCAGGTGCTGGTCGGGTTCGCCGCCGAGCACGGCGACGGCGCGGTGCAGTACGGGCGCGGGAAACTCGAGCGCAAGCGCCTCGACGCGATCGTCGTCAACGACATCTCGACGCCCGGCATCGGGTTCGACTCGAACGACAACGAGGTCACGATCCTGACGGCCGACGGCGCGACGCGGCGGGTGCCGCGGGCGAGCAAGGAGAGCGTCGCGCGAGCGGTGCTGGATGAGATCGAGCGCTTGCGCTCGGAAAGGGAGGAAGCGGATGGAGCCCGAGCAGACGCCCGTAGCGCCGCAAGGGTCTGAGGAGTCGGCCGCGATCGCGCGGCGCCTGGCTGACAACATCGCGCGCGCAGTCCAGGTCCGTCGCCAGACGCTCGACCACCTGATCGTGGCGCTGCTGGCCGAGGGGCACGTCCTTGTCGAGGACTACCCGGGCGTCGGCAAGACCGCGCTGGCGCGCGCCGTGGCCCGTTCGATCGACTGCCAGTTCGCCCGGATCCAGTGCACCTCGGACCTGCTGCCCGCCGACGTCGTGGGGACCAGCGTGTACGACCAGCGCGAGCAGCGCTTCGAGTTCCGCCCCGGGCCGGTGTTCGCCAACGTCGTGCTGGTCGACGAGATCAACCGCGCCTCGCCCAAGACCCAGTCCGGGCTGCTGGAGTGCATGCAGGAGCGCCGCGTGACCGTCGACGTTCACACGCACGAGCTGGCGCGCCCGTTCCTGGTGCTGGCCACCCAGAACCCGATCGAGTACGAGGGCACCTACCCGCTCCCCGAGGCCCAGGTCGACCGGTTCATGATCCGGATCTCGCTCGGCTACCCGTCGGCCGCCGACGAGGCCGGGATGCTCGCCGACCACGAGACCGGCGACCGGGTCCTGTCGCTGGTGCCGGTGGCCACCGCCGCCGAGATCCTCGCCGCCCAGGACGCCGCCGGGCGCGTGACGGCGTCCCAGCCGCTGCGCGACTACATCGTCAAGCTGCTGTGGCGCACGCGCGAGGACCCCCGGGTCGACCTCGGCGCGAGCCCCCGGGCGGGCCTGCTGCTGCTGAGGGCCGCCAAGGCCCACGCGATGATGCAGGGTCGAGACCATGCGCTGCCCGACGACGTGCAGGCGCTGGCGGAGCCGGTGCTCTCGCACCGGCTGGTGCTAGCGCCGGAGTCGCCGCGCGGCGCCGGCAAGGACGTGGTCGCGGACGCGGTCTCGTCGGTGCGGGCGTTGTGATCCGAGCCGCCTGGGTAGCCGCTGCCGGGCTGCTCCTGCTGCTGTTCGGGCTGCTGTTCGACGCGGGCCCGCTGTTCGTGCCCGGCGTCGCGTTCGTGCTGATCGGCGCCGGCACGCCCACCTGGATCTGGTTCGCGGCCGGCGGGGCGCGCGTCGACCGCGAGCTCCACGCCGACCGCGTGGTCGAGGACGAGCCGCTGGAGGCGACGATCGAGGTCCGCCGCGGCGCCTGGGGGCTCCCGGGCGGCGAGCTGCGCGATCCGCTCGCCGGGTCGCCGGTGTCGCTGCGCGGCTGGCTGTCGCCGATCGGCGGCGACCGGGTCGCCAACGTCAGGGTGGTCGCCCGCTTCGCCCGCCGCGGGCGCGTCAGCGTCGATCCGCCGTCGCTGATCGTTCACGACCCGCTCGACCTCGCGCGCGCGATCCGCCGCGGCTCCGGACCCCCGGACGAGGTGCTGGTGCTGCCCCGCACCGAGCGGGTGAAGTGGCTGGCCCGGGAGCTGTCGCGCCCTGACCCCAACGCCGGGCATACCCCGTCTGAGCCGCTGGCCGCGACCGAGGTCGACGGGCTGCGCCCCTACCGGCCGGGCACTCCCGCCTCACGGATCCACTGGCCGGCGCTGGCGCGCGGGGCCGGGTTGCTGGAGCGCCGCCTGCGGTCCGACGGCGACACCCGCCCGCTGGTGGTGCTCGACAATCGCTGTGCCGGTCACGGCGAGCACCTCGACGCCGCCGTCCGTGCCGCCGGGTCGCTGGTTCTCGAACTGGCCCGCCAGGGCGGATGCAGCCTTTTGCTGCCGGGGGACCGGCGGCCGCTCGACGTCGATCCCGACCTGGGTAGCTGGGCCGGGGCTCACGTCCGCCTGGCGCTGGTCGAGGACGCGCCCGAGCGTCAGTCGCCGGCGCTGACCTCGGGCGCAAGGCGCGGACGGCTGTTCTACGTCGCCGCGCAGCCCACCGACCGGCTCCCCGCCAACATCGTCGCCGGCTGCCACGGGATCGGCGTGCTCGTGCTACCGACGCCGCTGGCCGACGGGCTGGGGCTCCCGAGTGCGTTCGAGGTCACCGGCTGTCGCGGGTTCATCATGGGGAAGCGGACCCGGTCGCCAGTCAGGGAACGGGCCGCATGAGCTCTGACTCTCAGGTCGCGGTGATGCCGCCGCTGGGCCGGCGGACGGTCCGGCCCGGCCTCGAGGCGGTCGCCGCCGAGGATCGGCCGTGGATCAGGCTGGCCGCGTTCTCGGCGCTGGCGCTGTACGGCGGCCTGCGCTGGGCGACGCTGCTCAAGCCCGTGCCGGGCGGCCGAATCCTGGGCCTGGTGGCGATGGCGATCGCGCTCGCCGCGGTCGGCCCGCTGCTGAGCCGGCGCCACCGCGCGTTTCCCACGATCCTCGCGATCATCGCGGTGCTGGGCGCCTTCGCGCTCGCCGGGGTGCCGTTGCACTGGGTGCGCCACCTGCGGATCGCGGTCACCGCGGACGGGATCAGCCAGGGTCTGTCCGGGCTCCCGCGGGCGCTGGTCCCCTACAACGGCATCAACGAGTGGATCCGCACGGTGATCATGCTCGGCGCCGCGATCCTGCTGCTCGACGCGGCGCTGATGCTGACGTTCGTGCGCGGGCGGGTGACCGATGCTCGCCGGGCGGCGGTTGCCCTGCCGCTGATCGCGCTCGCGGTGATCCCCTCCACCGTGGTGCGCCCGTCGCTGGTGTACCTGCACGGGCTGCTGCTGTTCGTGCTCCTGTGCTTTTTCATGTGGGGCGAGCGGATTCGCAGCGACGACGCCGCAACCGTCCTGGGCCTGGCCACGGTTGCCGCGCTGCTCGCGGTGGTGTTGTCGCCGGCCCTGGACTCGCACAAGCCTTGGGTGAACTACGAGGCGCTGGCCGGCAGCCTCCAGCCCGGTCACATCGAGCAGTTCGACTGGGCCCAGCGCTACGGACCACTGAACTGGCCGCGCAAGGGCCACGAGGTGATCGACGTGCAGGCCCAGCGCCCGGACTACTGGAAGGCCGAGAACCTCGATTCGTTCGACGGCCGCGGATGGGTGTCCGGACAGGTGTCGGGCGGCGACCAGCTGGCCGGCGTCGAGCGCTCCACCATCCGCCGCTGGACCCAGACGATCCACGTGACGATCCGCGCGATGAAGACCAACAACATCATCGCCGCCGGATTCTCGGGCCAGCCGAGCAAGCTTCCGAGCACGGCCGAGCAGGGGGAGAGCCCCGGCACCTGGACATCCTCGACCCAACTCGGCCCCGGCGACAGCTACGCCGCCGAGGTGTACGACCCGCATCCCGCCGCCGCCCAGCTTGCGTCCGCCGGCGAGGACTACAGCGGCGCGCCGATCGCCGGGTACCGCACGATGGTGCTGCCGGTCAGCACGCACACGTTCCGCCCGCTCGAGGTGGTGTTCCCGACGTTCCACTCCCACGAGCCTGTGCTGGCGGTGTTGGGCGGGCCCACAAACGGCGCCGCGTCGTTCGTCAAGGCGTCCCCGTACGGCCGCATGTACGCGCTGGCCAAGCGACTCGAGCGTAGGGCCACGACGCCGTACGCATTCGTCTCAAGCGTCAAGGGATATCTCTCGCGCGGGTTCTCCTATAACGAGGACACGCCCAACAGCCAGTACCCGCTGGTCCGGTTCCTGTTCACCGACAAGTTCGGCTACTGCCAGCAGTTCGCCGGCACGATGGCGCTGATGCTTCGGATGGGGGGGATTCCGGCCCGGGTCGCGGTCGGCTTCACCACGGGGTCGTATGACTCGGCCACGCACCAGTACATCGTCGGCGACGTCGATGCGCACGCGTGGGTCGAGGCCTGGTTCCCGCACTACGGATGGGTCAGGTTCGATCCGACCCCGGCGGCCGCGCCGGCCCTGGGCGGCAAGGTGCCGATCCTGCCCGCGGCCAGTCTGCCCCAGAAGCCGTCTCCGGCCGCGCCCGGTTCCCACGGACTCGGCGCGTCGGTGAAGACCGTCGCGACCAGCACCACCCACAGCTCCGGCGTCTCGATCTGGGCGTTCGTGATCCCGGTGCTCGCGGTCCTCGCCGTCGTCGCGCTGGTGTTGGCGCTGACCCGGGCTCCGCGGCAGCCGACCAGCGACGAGCTGCTGGACGAGCTCGAGCGGGCGCTCGCCCGCAGCGGGCGCCCGGTCGCCGACGGCACCACGCTGTCCGAGCTCGAACACCGCTTTCGGATCGCGCCCGATGCCGCCGCCTACGTCCGCTCGCTGCGGGTGGCCAGGTTCGGCGGCTCGCCCCAGCTGCCAACTGCGGAGCAGCGCCGGGCGCTGCGCGGGCAGCTGCGGGCCGGACTGGGGATCGGCGGGATGCTGCGTGGGCTGTGGGCTCTGCCGCCCCGCTGGCGCCCGCCCGAATGGGCCACCCGGCGGTCCACGCACGCCCCCGATTCCGCGTAGCTGAAACGATCTGGAGGGGCTCCTAAACTCTCCCGGTAATGGACGACGTATACGAGCTCTACCAGCGAGGCACGGCGCTGCTCGAGGCTGGGCACAACCACCAGGCGACGATCCCTCTCTCGCGTGCGCGCGACCTCGCTCCCGACAAGACATCGATCCGCGAGGCGCTCGGGCGCGCCCTGTTTCACGCCCAGCGCTACGAGGAGTCGGCGACCGAGTTCGAGGCCGTGGTCGAGCGCGCGCCCACCAACGATTACGCCCAGTTCTGCCTGGGTCGATCGCTGCAGATGCTGGGGCGTCACGCCGAGGCGCGCAGGCCGTTGGCGCTGGCCGCATGCATGCAGCCGGGGCGCCGCGACTACCGCTTCTATCGCGACCGTTCTCGGGAGCGAGCAGCCGGCGCCTAGGGGATCGGCGGCGGCCGCGAGACGGCTGTTGCAGGGTCCAAACCCCGTGCAGGGGCCGGGTGGCGGTGCTACGCTGATGCCACAGCCTTTTGCACCGGGACCGCCCGGTGATGGATGGAAAGGAAGTGGGCGCTTGCCCGCTTTTTTTATGAGCAAGATGACGGAGGAGACCGTGAGCGCACTCCAAAACGAGATCGAAACGAGGCTCGAGATCAGCGAGCCCGACGTCGAGGTGCTGCTCGCGGAAGTCTCCGGCTCGACGCTCAGGTTGTTCATCGATCACCCCGACGGGGTGACGCTGGCGTTGTGTGAGCGTGTCTCGACACGGCTCAACGACTATCGCGACAGTTACTCGCTCGAGGTGTCCTCGCCCGGTCTCGATCGGCCGCTCACCAAGCCCCAGCACTACAGCCGTTTTCTCGGCCGTCACGCGAAGGTGCGTCTGCGCGACGCACGTGACGGCCATCGGAGCCTGACCGGCGAGCTCGTCGGCGCCTCCGAGAAGGAGGTCACGATCGCCGCCGACGACGGCGTCGTCTCGATCCCCTATGACCAGATTGCCCGCTCGAACCTGATCCCCGGAGACTGAACCTATGTCGCGAGAGATTCTTGAAGCCGTTCGCGGCCTCGCCGCCGAGAAGAACATCTCCAGCGAGAAGCTGATGGAAGCGCTGGAGGACGCGCTGCTGTCGGCGTACAAGAAGACTCCCGGAGCAGCTCGTTACGCCAAGGTCGAGATGGACCGCGAGAGCGGCGACTTCAAGGTTTGGGAGCTGAAGATCCCGCCGGAGCTCGAGGAGCAGCTGCTGGTCGAGGCGACCACCGAGCAGCAGCCCACGATCGACCCCGAGACGGGCGAGATGCGCGAGCCTCCGGAGCCCGAGATCGACCTGGAGAAGCTCCGCGAGTACGAGGACGAGATCGAGACCGAGGACGTCACCCCGGACGACTTCGGGCGGATCGCCGCGCAGACCGCCAAGCAGGTGATCCTGCAGCGGATCCGCGAGGCCGAGCGCGACATGATGTTCGAGGAGTACCGCGACCGCGTGGGCGAGCTGATCACCGGGATCGTCCAGCAGTCGGACTCCCGTTACACGCTCGTCCAGCTGCGCGAGCGCGTCGAGGCGCTGCTGCCCAAGTCAGAGCAGGTCGAGGGCGAGCGCTACGACCACTCTCAGCGGATCAAGGCAGTGATCAAGGACGTCTCGAACTCGACCAAGGGCCCGAGCATCATCGTCTCTCGGCGCGATCCGGAGCTGATCAAGTCGCTGTTCGAGCTCGAGGTCCCCGAGATCGCCGACGGCCTGGTGGAGATCACCGGCGTGGCCCGCGAGCCCGGCTACCGATCCAAGATCGCGGTTGTCTCGCATGTGGACGGGGTCGACCCGGTCGGAGCCTGCGTCGGCCCGCGAGGCTCGCGCGTGCGAATGGTCGTGTCCGAGCTGCGCGGCGAGAAGATCGACATCATCCCCTACAACGATGAGCCCGCCCGGTTCGTGGCCAAGGCGCTGTCGCCGGCCCGCGTCCGCGAGGTGCTCGTTGACGACGCCGGCAAGCAGGCCACGGTGATCGTGCCCGACGACCAGTTGTCGCTGGCGATCGGCCGCGAGGGCCAGAACGCCCGGCTCGCCGCCCGACTGACCGGCTGGCGAATCGACATCCGCTCCGAGACCGAGTTCGCGGCCGAAGAGGCCGAGCACGGCTACGAGGAGGAGGAAGCCCAGGGTCGTTGCCACGCGATCCTCACCAACGGCCGCCGCTGTCCGAACGCCGCGCTGCCGAGCTCGCGCTACTGCGGGATCGAGGCTCATCAGGCGCTCGAGGCGCTCGACACCGACCAGGTCCAGGCCCTGCAGGACGCTGCTTCCTAGGAAGCGGATCTACACTGGAATCGATGAACAAGCGCGTTCATGAAATCGCCAAGGAGCGCGGCCTTCCGGCCCGAGACGTTCTCGAGAAGCTGAGAGCGGCGGGCGTCAACGTCAAGGCCGCCTCCTCGAGCGTCGACGAGGCTGTCGCGATCAAGGCGCTCGGCAACGGCGATGCGCGCGCGCAGGAGAACCAGTCGCCCGCGCAGGCCGCCAAGGCCGCGCAGGCCGCGCAGCCGCAACCCGCGGCCCGCGCGCGACCCGCGCTCGGCCGCGAGCGATCGCGCCCGGGGCAAGCCACCCCCGGTTCCGCCGACTCCGAAAGCGGCGCCTCCCCCGCCGGCCGCCGAGCCCCAGGCCGATGGCGCTCCCGACGACGGCGCTCCCAAGAACTCGGGCGACGCTCCCCACAAACGGCCCACGCGAGACTCCCTCCAGGGAGAGCGCGCCCCCGGCAGCGCCGGTGGACGCCGTCGCGTGGTGATCGACTCCCAGGCCTCCCGCCGGGCCCCCGGCGGCGGACCGCCCCCGCCGTCCAACCAGCCTCCACGCCGCCAGCGCCGCGGACGGCGCCGCCGCGGCGTCTATGACGACGAAGCCGAGTCGCGTCCGTCGCAGACCGCTGTCGCCGAGCCCGATGTGGTCCGGATCAACTCGGGCTCGACGGTCAAGGACGTCGCCGAGTACCTCGACGTGCCGGTGCCCGAGATCATGAAGAAACTGATGGCGCTGGGCGAGATGAAGACGCTGACCCAGACGCTGTCGGACGAGTCCATCCAGGTGCTGGCGTCCGAGCTCGACAAAGAGGTTGAGATCGTCCACTCCGAGGATGAGACCGTCCAGGAGCCGGAGTTCGATGACGCCGACGAGCAGCTCGTGGAGCGCCCGCCGGTGGTCACGATCATGGGCCATGTCGACCACGGCAAGACCTCGCTGCTGGACGCGGTCCGCGAGACCGAGGTCGCCGCCGGCGAGGCCGGCGGGATCACCCAGCACATCGGCGCCTATCAGGTCCACCACGACTCCAAGCCGGTCACGTTCCTCGACACGCCGGGCCACGAAGCGTTCACGGCGATGCGCGCCCGCGGCGCCAAGGTCACCGACATCGCGGTGATCGTGGTCGCCGCTGACGACGGCGTCAAGCCGCAGACCCAGGAGGCGGTCGACCACGCCAAGGAGGCCGGCGTGCCGATGCTGGTGGCCGTCAACAAGATCGACAAGGAGGGCGCCCAGCCCGACCGCGTGCGCACCGAGATGACCCAGCTCGGCCTGCAGCCCGTCGAGTGGGGCGGCGACACGGAGTTCGTCAACGTCTCGGCCAAGACCAAGGAGGGCCTGGACGACCTGCTCGACACGATCCTGATCATGTCCGAGGTCGAAGAGCTGCGCGCCAACCCGGCAGCGCCCGCCTCGGGCACCGTGATCGAATCAAAGCTCGACCCCGGCCGCGGCCCCGTCGTCACGATCCTGATCGGCCGAGGCACGCTCGAGGTCGGCGGCTCGCTGGTCGCCGGTGCGCACTGGGGCCGGGTCCGCGCGATGCACGACTTCATGGGCAAGCGCGTCGCCCAGGCGCTTCCCGGCGAGCCCGTCGAGGTGCTCGGCTTCGACGGCGTTCCCGAGGCCGGCGAGCACGTCCGCGTGGTCGAGAACGAGCGCCGCGCCCGTCAGCTCGCGGGCGAGCGCGCGACCCGTTTGAAGACCGAGTCGCTGGCCCGTCGCGCCGGCAAGAAGATCTCGCTGGAGAGCATCTTCGAGGCCGGCCTGCAGGAGCTCAACCTGGTGCTCAAGGCCGACGTGGCCGGGTCACTGGAGGCGATCGAGGACGAGATCGCCAAGCTGCCTCAGGACGAGGTATCGGTCAACGTGATCCGCCGCGCGGTCGGCGCCGTGACCGAGTCCGACGTGATGCTCGCGGCCGCATCGGACGCGGTGATCCTCGCTTTCAACGTGCGCCCCGTCGGCGACGCCCGCTCGGTGGCCGAGCGCGAGGGCGTCGAGATCCGCCACTACGCGGTGATCTACCGGGCGATCGACGAGCTGCGCAGCGCGATGCAGGGCATGCTCGCCCCCGAGGAGGTCGAGGTCGCGCTCGGGTCAGTCGAGGTACGCCAGATCTTCCGGGCCTCCAGGGTCGGCACGATCGCCGGCTCGCACGTCACCGAGGGCACGATCACCCGTGGCTCCCGCGTGCGCCTGGTCCGCGACGGCACGGTCGTCTACGACGGCCAGATCGCCAGCTTGCGGCGTTTCAACGACGACGTCCGAGAGGTCGCCGCCGGATTCGACTGCGGAATCGTGCTTCGAGACTTCGCCGACATCAAGGAAGGCGACGTGCTCGAGACCTACACCACCCGCCAGGTCGAGCGCGAGCTCGCCTGAGCGTCCGCCGGAGGCTCTCGGTGCCGTCGTCTAGCGGCTTCGTGGCTGTGCTCGTGATCCACCTGCATTTCCCAGATTCCGAGAGCCTGAAGGGCAAGCGTAAGGAGCTGTCCTCGATCAAGGCCCAGCTGCACGGGCGGCTGGGCGCCGCGGTCTCCGAGGTCGACCACCACGAGCTCTGGCAGCGAACCACGCTGACCGCGGCGGTCACCGGCCGGACGCCATCGGCGGTCACCGCACAGGCCGACAACGTCGAGCGGTGGCTGCAGTCCCGATGTCCGGAACGGCTGCGCGTGGAGCGCATGCTGGTGTCCGTCGAGGAGTTGGAGGATGTTGGTTCAAGGATCCACCCGGACGGATAGGATGGCCAGCGGACGCATGCGCCGGGTCGACGAGGCCGTTCGGGCGGTTCTCAGCGAGACGATCGCAACCGATCTGCGCGATCCACGCGTCGGATTCGTCACCGTGACCGGAGTGAAGACAAGCCCTGACCTGCGCCATGCCCGCGTGTATGTGAGCGTTCTCGGAGACGACCAGGTTCGGTCCGAGAGCCTTGATGGACTTCGATCGGCACAGGGATTCCTGCAGAGTCGCGTGGCCGCCGAACTGAGCCTCAAACACACGCCATTGATCGAGTTCGACTACGACGAGACATTGGACCGCGCGATGCGGCTGTCCGAGCTGATGGAGGAGGGGTCCGACCCGGATGTCAGACCACCAGAGGAGGGATCCGAAACAGATGGGTGAGAACGGCGCGAGCGCCGACCGCGAACGGGTACTCGCGGAGCTGGGCACCGCCGAGCGTTTGATCGTGGTGACCCACGAGAACCCCGACGGCGACGCGCTCGGCTCGCTGATCGGCATGCAGGGAGCGCTCACGGCGCTCGGCAAGGACTGCTTGATCTTCATCGACGAGGCGGACCTGCCGCTGCCCCAGGAATACCTGTTCCTGACGCTGCCGCGGCTGGTCAACTCGCCGCCCGAGGATCTCGACGACCGCACGATCGTGTTCCTGGACTGCGGCAACCTCGAGCGCAACCCGGCCGAGGCGCTGCGCCACCCGGGGATGCACATCCTCAACATCGACCACCACCACGACAACACCCGCTTCGGGACCGTCAACCTGGTGGTGCCCGACGCCTCCTGCACGGCCGAGATCGTGTGGGATCTGATGTACGGGCTCGGCGTCGCGCCGACGATGAAGACCGCGGAGGGCCTCTACGTGGGGCTGATCACCGACACCGGGCGGTTCATGTACGAGAACACCGGGCCGCGTGCGCACCGGATGGCCGCCGAGCTGATCGAGGCGGGGGTCGACGTCCACGAGATCTACCGCCGCGTCTACGAGGGCGTCCCCTACGGGAAGCTCGCGCTGCTGGCCCGCGGGCTGACCAAGGTCCAGCGATTCGACGCCGGGCGGCTGACCGTGACCGGGCTGGACGCCGCCGACTTCGCCGCGTCCGGCGCCGAGGAGAGCTACTCCGAGGGAGTGATCGACCATCTCCGTGCCGTCCAGGGGACGGCCGTGGCGGCCCTCGTGCGCGACCGGATCGGGGACTCCAACGGTGAGGGCCGACCGCTGCGCAAGGTCTCGCTGCGTGCGTCCGACGATCGCGTCGACGTCTCGAGGATCGCTCGCGTTGCCGGCGGCGGCGGCCACCGCCAGGCCGCCGGGTTCACGACCGCGATGGAGTGGCCCGAACTGGTCGAGTTCCTCAGGGAAGAGGTCGCCCAGCAGCTGGGGTGATGGAGCTCGCCACCGTGGACGGCGTGCTCCTCTATGACAAGCCGGCCGGGATCACGTCCCACGACGTGGTCGCGCGCGTGCGGCGCGGTCACCGCGGCTTGAAGGTCGGCCACGCCGGCACGCTCGACCCGTTCGCCACCGGGCTGCTGCTGGTGCTGCTCGGGCGGGGCACGCGAGTGCAGCGGTTCCTGATGGCGCTGCCCAAGACCTACCTGGCCACCGCTCGGTTCGGCGCGGTGTCGACCACCGGCGACCCCGAGGGCGAGATCATCACCACCGGGGCGGTGCCGAGCGGCGAGCTCGAGCTCCCGACCGGCGCGATCCGCCAACGCCCGCCGGCGTACTCGGCAGTCAAGATCGGCGGCCGCCGCGCCTACCAGCTGGCCCGCGCCGGCGTCGACGTCGTGCCCGACGAGCGCGACGTCACCGTCTACCGGTTCGAGGAGCGCTGGCGCGAGGGCGACCGCCGCGGCTTTGAGATCGAGTGTTCGTCGGGGACGTACGTGCGCAGCCTGATCGCCGATCTGGGCGACGCCTACTGCGAGCGAGTTGCGCCGGACCCGGATCGGCTCGTTCGACGTCGCCGGCGCCGACCCCGAGCGGGTGGTCGAGCTCGACGAGGCGCTGTCGTTCATCCCCGAGGTGCGGCTGGCCGGCGAGGACGCCCGGCGGGCCGGGCACGGGGCGGCCGTGCCCGCGGGCGAGGGGACCTGCACCCCCACCGGGGGAGTCGTCCGGCTGACCGACGAGCACGGGCTGATCGCGGTCGCGCAACCGCGCGAGGGCGGGTCGCTGCTCAAGCCGATCGTCGGCCTGCGCGGCTGACCACGGGCCCGTAGGCTTCCTCGCCGATGCAGGTCACCGAGCTTCAAGACGCCGAGCCGCGTCCTCGTCGGGTCGCGGTCGGCGAGTTCGACGGCGTGCATCTGGGACACCGCAAGGTGATCGAGGGCAGCGACACCGTGCTCACATTCGAGCCCCACCCGCTCAAGGTGGTCCGTCCCGAGGCAGCGCCCAAACTCCTGACCAGCCTCGAGACCAAGGCCGAGCTGATCGCGTCGCTGGGCGTCCGGGAGCTGGTCGTGATCCGGTTTGATCGCGGCTTCTCGAGCCAGACGCCCGAGGAGTTCATCGACCACGTCCTGCTGGAGCGACTGCAGGCGACCCGGGTGTCGGTCGGCGAGAACTTCCGCTTCGGCCATCGCGCCGCCGGCGACACCGACATGCTCCGCGCCGACGGGCGCTTCGAGACCAGGGTCGTGCCGCTGGTCGAGGTCGACGGCGAGATCGTTGCCTCGAGCCATATCCGCGGGCTCGTGCTGGCCGGTGAGGTGGAGCTGGCCACGCGGTTCCTCGGCGCCGCGTTCCAGCTGCGCGGCGAGGTCGTGCTGGGCGACCGGCGGGGCCGGGAGCTCGGCTTCCCCACCGCCAACATCGTGCCCGACGAGGACCTGGTGTGTCCCGGCCACGGCGTCTACGCGGCGCGTGCCGACGGGGACTGCGCCGCGGTCAGCATCGGCGTCCGTCCGACGTTCGGAACCGGGCGGGCGGTGCTGGTCGAGGCGTTCCTGCTCGACCGCGACGTCGACCTGTACGGGAAGATCCTGCGGATCGAGTTCCTGGCCCGACTGCGGGGCGAGCGGCGGTTCGATTCGGTCGACGCTCTGATCGAGCAGATGCAGCGCGACGTCGAGCAGACCCGGGAGCTGTGCGGGCGGTAGTAGCTCGGGGGGCCTGCTACTGTCAGCGACCGCATGACGCTCACCCAGGAACGCAAGCAGGAGCTCGTCACGAAGTTCGGCGGCGCCCCGACTGACACCGGCAAGGCCGAGGTCCAGATCGCGCTGATGACCGAGCGGATCAACGATCTCAACCAGCACCTGCGAACCCACCGTAAGGACCACCACTCGCGTCGCGGGCTGCTGATGCTGGTGGGCCGCCGCCGCAGGCTGCTCAACTACCTCCAGCGTTCCGACCTCGAGCGTTACCGGGCTCTGATACGCGAGCTCGGCCTTCGCAAGTGATCGCAGCCGGCGACCCCGCTCCCGAGCTCACGCTCAAGCGCGGGGACGGCAGCGAGTTCACCAACGCCGACCTCGAGGGTCAGACCACCGTCCTGGTCTTCTATCCGTTCGCGTTCAGTCCGGTCTGCACCGACCAGTTCAACCTCTACGAGGAGGTGCTGGACGAGTTCAGGGCGCGCGGCGCAACCCTTTACGGTGTCTCCTGCGACGCGACCTGGTCGCAGACCGCGTTCCAGGAGAAGCTCGGCGTGACGATCGAGCAGCTTTCGGACTTCGAGCCCAAGGGCGAGGTGTGCCGAGCCTTCGGCGTGTACCACCCGGGCGGCTTCCCGCAGCGTGCGCTGGTGATCGTCGGCCCCGACGGCGTCGTCAAGTGGGCCTATCAGGCCGATCTCCCGAGCGATCTGCCGGGCGCGAACCTGATCTTCGACGGCTTGGCGGCCGCCGGCCAGACGGCTTGAGCGAGCTCTCCTCGGCGCCCGTCCCACCGCCGTGCCGCGACGACCACGTCGCCGGCCCGCCCGAGGCCAGGCTGGTGATCGAGTACGCCGACTTCGAGTGCCCATACTGCGCCGCGCAGAGCGCGCGACTGGCCGCGTCGGGGCTGCGCCGGGTGTTCCGGCACTTCCCGGTGCGCTCGAGCCACCCGCGGGCGTGGGCGGCGGCGTGCGCGGCAGAGGCCGCCGCGCTCCAGGGACGCTTCTGGGAGATGCACGAGCTGCTGTTCGCCGACCAGGGCCGGCTCGAGGATCCGCACCTGTGGGAGCGAGCGCGCCGGCTCGAGCTCGACCTCGGGCGGTTCGACTCCGACCGCCGCAGCGAGGCGGTGGCCGCGCGGGTCAAGCGCGACTTCACGTCCGGGGTGCGCGCCGGGGTCGTGACCACGCCGACGGCGTTCTGCGAGGGGCGGTTGTACGCCGGCCAGCTCGGGGTCGAGGACCTGGACCGCCTGACCGCCGCAGGTCAGGCCGCGGCCGGGCCCTCGTCGGCCTGAGCTGCGGGCTCCTCGGGGCCGAACACCCGCTCGAGATCGCTCAGCGTCGCGCTGCGCCCGCGCAGCGTCTGCGGAGTAGCCGGCGGAGCGAGCGCCGCGTGGACCAGATCCAGGTGGCGCTCTGAGATCTGCGGGTCGAGGTCCTGGAACTGGACGGCGGTCTCGCACACGCCCTTGAGCAGCATCAGCACGTCGAGCGCCTTGACGTCCGGGCGCACGGCCCCGACCTCCTGAGCGCGGGTCAGGAGCGCCTCGATCACAGCGACGATCGCGTGGTGGCCGGCGCGGATGTCCTCGTTGGCCAGGAACTCGTCCTGGACGGCCTCGAACAGGGCTCGCGCCTGCAGCTGGCGCCCGGCCATCTCGTCGAGAAACTCGAACAGCGCCGGGCCGGGATCGGGCGCCTCCAGCAGCGCCCGCCCGCGCTCGGCCGCGTCGTTCATCTGGTCGACGACGATCGCGGCGATCAGGTCCTCCTTGGTCGGGAAGTTGCGAAACAGCGTCCCGCGTCCGACCCCGGCCCGCTGGGCGATCTCGGCGACCCCGACGTCGAGCCCGCGCTCCTCGAACACCTCCGCCGCCGCGTCGAGCAGGCGGCGGCGGTTGCGTTCGGCATCGGCCCGGGGTCGTCTGATCTCCTCAGCCATCCCGTCCATCATTGTCCTACGCCGCGACCGACGGGGCCACACCGGCCTCGATCGCGGGCTCCAGGCGCTTGAGGTCGCTGCGGCGCAGCCCGACGATCAGGATCACCGCCCCGAGGGCCAGCATTCCGGCCGCAGTGGCGAATGCGACGTGGTAGCCGGACACCCGGGCCGCGATCACGGTCGCCGAGTGCGAGCTGATCAGGTTCGAGGTCCGGCTCGCCGCCACCGTCGACAGGATCGCCAGGCCGAGTGAGCCGCCGACCTGCTGGGCCGTGTTGAACAGGCCCGATGCCAGGCCGGCGTCCTCGCGCTTGACGCCGCCGGTGCCCATCAGCGTGATCGGCACGAACACCAGACCCATGCCGATGCTCATCGGGATCAGGCCGGGCAGCAGGTCCCCGGCGTAGGTGCCGTTCACCGGGACCTGCGTGAGCACGGCCATCCCGGCGGCCGCCAGCAGGACCCCGATCACCGACACCCAGCGCACGCCGAGCCAGCGAATCAGCTGCTGGGCGAGCCCGGCGCCGACGACGATCCCGGCGGTCACCGGCAGGAACGCCAGGCCCGCTCGCAGCGGGCTGTAGCCGAGGATCTCCTGGACGTACAGGGAGGCGAAGAAGAACATCCCGAACATCCCCGAGGCGACCAGCAGCAGCACCACATCGGCGACCGCCAACGTCCTCACCTTGAAGATGCTCAGCCGGACCAGCGGGGCGATCGCGCGCCGCTCGATCACCACGAACAGGGCCAGCAGAGCTGCGGCAGCGGCCAGCAGCCCGATCGTGCGGCCTGAGCCCCAGCCGAATGACTGCGCCTTGACGATCGCATACACGAGCAGGATCAACCCGCCGGTGACGCTGATCGCGCCGGCGAGGTCGAACGACCGGTGGGGCAGCTCGTCGCGCGACTCGGGGACGTAGCGGAAGGTCAGAGCCAGCGTGATCACACCGACCGGGACGTTGACGATGAAGATCCACGGCCACGAGGCCAGGTCGGTCAGCACCCCTCCGAGCAGCAGGCCGACAGCGCCGCCGCCGGCGGCGATCGCGCTCCACACGCCCAGCGCCTTGGTGCGTTCGGAGGTGTCGGTGAACGTGGTGGTGATGATCGACAGGGCGGCGGGGGACAGCAATGCGGCGCCGAGCCCCTGAAGTCCGCGGCCGGCCACGAGCATCCCCGAGGTCTGAGCCAGGCCGTTGAGCAGCGACGCCGCCGAGAACAGCGCGGTGCCGGCGATGAACAGCCGCTTGCGCCCCAGCAGGTCAGAGGCGCGCCCGCCGAGCAGCAGGAAGCCGCCGAACACGAGCGTGTAGGCGTTGACGACCCACTGCAGGTTCGAGGCCGAGAAGTCCAGGCCACGCTGGATCGACGGCAGCGCGACGTTCACGACGGTCGCGTCGAGCACGACCATGAACTGCGCGAGGCAGGCGATCACGAGCACGACCCAGCGGTTGGAGGCTTCGGCTCTGGAGGCCGGGGCGATTGGGGCTGATGCGGTGGCGGACATATCGGCTCCTGGGATCAAGCGTGTTAAACTGGTACTCGGCGGTCCGGTTCGCACGGTAGCATAAGCGGACCGGTCGGTCCGGTTATGTGACGCAGATCACGCTTACGGGCGCGCCGGGTCATCCGGGGCGATCGGCGAACGCCCGTGCCGCGGTTACATCCGGCCCCACCCGCTAGCATCTTCAGGGTTCGGAACCAAGAGAGAGAAACGAAGCACTTCGCCGACCGAAGGGCGAAGCAAGAAGGGAATTGAATATATGAGTGACGCCGTTACGCGCGTGTCCGTCGAGGTCGAAGGCAAGGAGATCTCGTTCGAGACCGGCAAGCTGGCCAAACAGGCCTCCGGCGCAGTGGTCGTCCGAGCGGGCGACACGATGGTTCTTTGTACGGCGACAGCCGGCAACCTGCGGGACGTTGACTTCCTCCCGCTCACCGTTGACGTTGAGGAGCGTATGTACGCGGCCGGGAAGATCCCCGGCTCGTTCTTCAAGCGCGAGGGCCGCGCGGGCGAGAAGGCCACGCTGTCGGCCCGACTGATCGACCGGCCGATCCGGCCGCTGTTCCCCAAGGGCTGGCGCTATGAGACCCAGCTCGTGGCGATGCCGATCTCCGTCGACCACGTCAACCCGTACGACATGCTCGCGATGAATGGTGCCTCGGCGGCGCTGATGGTCTCCAACATCCCGTTCCCGACGCCCGTCGGAGCGGTGCGGATCGGCAAGATCGACGGCAACTTCGTCGTCAACCCCAGCGAGGAAGACCTCGTCGAGGACACCGATCTCGACCTGATCGTGGCCGGCACCGACGAGGCGATCCTGATGGTCGAGGCGGGCGCCAACGAGATCCCCGAGGCGGAGATCCTCGACGCGCTCGACATCGCCCACGAGGAGATCAAGAAGCTCTGCGCTGCCCAGCGCGAGCTGGCCGAGAAGGCCGGCAAGGAGAAGCTCCAGGTCGAGGTGCCCGAGGTCCACGCGGAGCTCTACGAGCAGATCAAGAGCTCGCACGGCGCCGCGCTTGACGCCGCCACCCAGGTCGAGGACAAGCTCGAGCGCCAGGACGCGACCAAGTCGGTGGAGGAGCAGGTGATCGAGCATTACTCGGGCGACCCCGAGGCCGAGACGTTCGCCGAGTACCGCTCCAACGCCCAGCGTGCCTTCGACAAGCTCGAGAAGACGATCATCCGCGAGCGCATCGCGGTCCAGAAGAAGCGTCCCGACGGGCGGACCTCCGAGGAGATCCGGCCGATCTCCATCGAGGTCTCGGTGGCGCCGCGCACGCACGGTTCCGCGCTGTTCACCCGCGGCCAGACCCAGGCGCTGAGCGTCGTCGCGCTCGGCACCACGCGTGAGGAGATGCGGCTCGACACGCTCGGGCTGGAGACCTCCAAGCGCTACTTCCACCACTACAACTTCCCGCCGTTCTCGGTCGGGGAGGCCGGGTTCATGCGCGGCCCCAAGCGCCGCGACATCGGTCACGGCGCGCTCGCCGAGCGGGCGCTGGTGCCAATGATCCCGGGCCAGGAGGAGTTCCCCTACACGATCCGCGTCGTGTCGGACATCCTCGAATCCAACGGCTCCTCGTCGATGGCCTCGGTGTGCGGCTCGACGCTGTCGTTGATGGACGCCGGCGTGCCGATCAAGGCGCCGGTGGCAGGAATCGCGATGGGCCTGATCAAGGAGGGCGACGAGTACATCGTCCTCACCGACATCGCGGGCGTGGAGGACCACCTCGGTGACATGGACTTCAAGGTCGCCGGCACCGAGCGCGGAATCACCGCGCTGCAGATGGACATCAAGATCACCGGTGTGACGTTCGACATCCTGCGCGACGCGCTCGCCCAGGCCAAGGTCGCCCGGTCGTTCATCCTCGGCGAGATGGCCAAGGTGATCGACGCGCCGCGGACCGAGCTGTCCAAGCACGCCCCGCGGATCTCCACGATCCAGATCGACCCCGAGAAGATCGGGCTGCTGATCGGCAAGGGCGGCGAGACGATCCGCTCGCTCCAGGAGGAGTTCGAGTCCCAGATCGACGTCAACGACGAGGGCCAGGTCCTGGTCTATGCCGCCGACGGCGAGCGCGGCGACGCGCTGGTCGACCGCATCCGCTCGATGACCAAGGAGGTCGAGGTCGGCGACGAGTTCTCCGGCAAGGTCGTCAAGACGACCACGTTCGGCGCGTTCGTCGAGCTGTCGAAGGGCACCGACGGGCTCCTGCACATCTCCAACGTCGCCCCGGGCCGCCGGATCGCGACGGTTGAGGAGGTGCTCAACAAGGGCGACGATGTCGAGGTCCGAGTGGTCGAGGTCGACCGCGAGCGCGGCCGTATCGGCCTGCGTCTGGCCGACGATCCGGACATCGCCGGCAAGAGCGCCGAGGAGCTGGCCAACGTCGGCACCGGCGACTCGGGTCCGCCGCGCCGTGATCGCGGGTCCCGCGACGGTCGCGACGGCCGTGACGGACGCGGGCGAGACCGGGATCGCGGTGGACGGGACCGTGACCGGGACCGGGACCGCGATCGCGGGCGGGTTCGCGACCGCGACCCCGATCGCCCACGCTCCTGACGCCGGTCCGGTCCCAGCCAGACCGCGCAAGATGAGCGAAGAGCACCGCCTGACCACGCTCCCGTCGGGAGTCCGGGTGGCGACCGAGACCGTACCCGCGGTCCGCTCGGTCGCACTGGGCTTCTGGATCGGGACCGGCTCGCGCAGCGAGACCGATGATCAGGCGGGGCTCTCGCATCTGCTCGAGCACCTGCTGTTCAAGGGCACCGCGCGCTACGGCTCGCTGGAGATCGACCAGATCTTCGACGGGATGGGCGCCGAGCTGAACGCCGGCACGGGTAAGGAGACCACCTCGGTCTACGCCCGGGTGATCGACGAGCACGTCCCCAAGGCCTTCGACGTGATGGCCGACATGGTGTTCCGGCCGGCGCTCGAGGATGTCGAATCCGAGCGGGAGGTGATCCTCGAGGAGATCGCCATGTATGAGGACGACCCGCAGGAGAAGGTATTCGACGTGCTCGGCGAGGCGGTGTTCGGAGACGACCCGCTGGGGCGGGCGATCATCGGCCGGGCCTCCGTGATCGCCGACACGCCGGTGCCCGAGATCGCCCGCTTCCACCGCTCGCGCTACGTGCCCGGCAACATCGTGATCGCCGCCGCGGGCGCGGTCGACCACGACGCGATCGTCGAGCTGGCCCAGCGGACCACGGGCGAGCTTGCCTCGGCGGGCGCCGACGGCGTCTCGACGCCGGAGCTCGGCGCAGCCGCGGTGAGGCCCCGCCGCCGGTTCGAGCGAAAGGACACCGAGCAGTACCACGTGTGCCTCGGCGGGCCGTCGATGTCACGCCACGACGACCGCCGGTTCGCATTGCGCGTGCTCGACGCGATCTTCGGCGGCACCTCGTCCTCGCGGCTGTTCCAGGAGGTGCGCGAGCGCCGCGGGCTGGCCTACGCCGTGTACACGTTCACGAGTGCCTACCACGATGCCGGCCAGATCGGGTTGTACGTGGGCACGCGCGCCGACAACGTGACCGAGGCGATGTCGGTCGTGGGCGCCGAGCTGCGCCGGCTCCGCGACGACACGGTCACCGCCGAGGAGCTGCACCGGGCCAAAGAGAACCTCAAGGGCCGGGTGGCGCTGTCGCTCGAGTCGACCGGCGCGCGGATGAACCGCCTGGGATCGGAGATCCTCGCCGGAGTGCCGCTGCTGTCGATCGACGAGACCGTCGAGCGGATCGAAGCGGTGACGGTCGAGGACCTCGCCGCCCTGGTCGACGAGCTGTGGGCTCCCGGGCGGCTGTCGGCCGCAGGCATCGGGCCCGGCGAGCAGCGCTTCGAGCAGGCCGTGGCGGCGGTCGAGCCGGCGCTGGTGGAGACTGCGTGAGCTCGATCCGCGTCGCCGTCGCTGGCGCCGCGGGGCGGATGGGACAGGCGGTGTGCGCCGCCGTCGAAGAGGCGCCCGACATGGAGCTGGTGGCATTGGCCGATCCGGCGCTGGGGAGCACGCTGGCCGAGGCGCTGACGCAGCGCCCTCAGGTGCTGGTCGACTTCACCGTGCCCGCAACCGCAATGGCCAACGCCCGGGAGGCGGTGGCTGCCGGCGTCCACGTGGTGATCGGCACCACGGGCTTCGATCCGGCCGAGCTGGAGGACCTGGCCGGGGCGGGGGCGAACGTGTTCATCGCTCCGAACTTCGCGATCGGGGCGGTACTGATGATGCGGTTCGCGCGGCTGGCCGCCGCGCACATGCAGCGCGCCGAGATCATCGAGCTCCATCATGATCGCAAGCTGGACAGGCCGAGCGGCACCGCCGCGCGCACCGCGTCGCTGATGATCGAAGCCTCCCCCGAGCTGGGCGACGTGCCGATCCACTCGGTCCGGCTGCCCGGGCTGGTGGCTCACCAGGAGGTGATCCTGGGCGACGTGGGGCAGACGCTGACGATCCGGCACGACTCCACCGACCGGACGTCGTTCATGCCGGGCGTGCTGCTGGCCGTCAGGCGCGTGGGCTCGCTGACCGAATCGCCGGTGGTCGGGCTCGAGCAGCTGCTCTGAGGTTCCTCCGTTTGTAGCTGAATTGCGACATTTGGCCATTGTGCGGGCTTAGCGCGACGCGCTATGTTGGTCATGAAAACGTACCTTTTGCGGGGAAGAAAGGAACTGTCATGACCTGGAAGCGCAACGTGCTGGTCGTGGCCAACGTCACCGCCACCTCGGAGGACCTGGTGCGAGCGCTGACCGAGCGCGCTCAACGCGAGCCGACCAGCTTCACGCTGATCATCCCCGCCACTCCCGCTGGAGGCGGCCGCGCTGCCGCCGCCGAGACGCTGGCCGAGGCACTGGACTCGCTGTCCGGCGCCGGTCTGGAGATCCAGGGGAGTGTCGGGCACGCTGACCCGATCGTGGCGGTGACCGATGCCTGGGACCCCCGGGGCTATGACGAGATCATCGTCTCGACGCTGCCGATGCGGTTCTCCAAGTGGATGCACGCCGGTCTGCCCGAGCGAATCTCGCGGATGACCGGAGCGCCGGTTTCACACGTCGTCTCTCAGCCTCCGAAGCCGCCCGCCGAGACCGCCCCGCCGCCGGTGCACGAGACCCAGTCGGGCGTGATGAGGCCGCTGTCGGTGCTCGCCTGGGGCGGCCACAAGAACCACTGAGCGGCAAGATCGCGTACCCGAGCCGCTTGGCAGCCGGTCCGGCTGCGATAATCGATCGCCATGCGCGCTGACTTCGGGGCCATCCTGACCGCGATGGTGACGCCGTTCCACGCCGATGGAGGCGTGGACGAGGACGCCGCCGTCCGCCTGATCAACCACCTGCTCGAGCACGGCTCCGACGGGGTCGTGGTCTGCGGGACCACCGGCGAGGCCTCGACGATGAGCGACGAGGAGCACCTCAACGTGGTCGAGCTGGCCGTGCAGGAGGTCGGCGACCGCGGCACCGTGATCGCCGGCGTCGGCTCCAACGACACCCGCCATGCCGTGCACTTGACCGAGCGCGCCACCGAGCTCGGCGTCGACGGCCTGCTGTCTGTCAACCCGTACTACAACCGGCCGAGCCGCCGCGGGATCATCCGCCACTACGAAGAGGTCAACCGGGCCACCAACCTCCCGATCCTCCTCTACAACATCCCCCAGCGCACCGCAGCCGACCTTCCCAACGACCTGCTCGCCGAACTCGCCCAGCTCGACAACATCGCCGGGGTCAAGCAGGCCAACGCCGACAACCTGGCCAAGATCGACGGCCTGCAGATCTACGCCGGCAACGATGACCTGCTCGCCGACGTGCTCGACCTCGGCGAGCCCGGCGGGGTGCTGGTGGCCAGTCACATCTTCGGCGACGACATGCGCCGGATGGTCGACGAGCCCGAGCGCCGGCGCGAGATCGATCAAACCCTGCAGGACGCCTATCGCGATCTGTCGATCGCGCCGATGGCGACGACTGTCAAGTCCGCACTGAACCTGATGGATCTGCCCGTCGGAGCGCCGCGGCTGCCCTACGTGGAGCTCGACGAGCGGGAGACCGCCACCGTCCGGGCGTTGCTCGAGCGTCACGGATTGCTTCAGACGGCTCGAGCGGCTAGTGCGTCCCCCTAGGGAGACCCACTAGATGAGCCTGCGCGTCCTGCCGCTCGGCGGCCTGGGCGAAATCGGCAAGAACATGACCGTCGTCGAGTACGACGGACGAATCGTCGTGGTCGACACCGGGCTGCGGTTCCCGACCGCGGAGATGCTTGGGATCGACCTCGTGCTGCCCGACTTCTCCTACCTGCGCGAGCGCGCGGAGGACATCGAGGCGATCGTGATCACCCATGGCCACGAGGATCACCTCGGCGCGCTCCCGTGGGTGCTGCGTGAGCTCGACCCGTGGCCGGTGGTCTACGGTGGTCGGCTGACCGTCGGCATGGCCCACTCCAAGCTCGACGAGCATCGGCTGCGCGACGCGCCGCTGGAGGACCTCGACCCGGGCGAGCGGCTCGAGCTCGGCCCGTTCGAGCTCGAGCTCGTGCACATGACCCACTCGATCCCGGACTCGTGCGCGGTCGCCCTGACCACCGAGCTCGGGACCGTTCTGCTGACCGGCGACTACAAGTTCGACCAGACCCCGGTCGACGGACAACCCGCCGACATCTCGCGGCTCGCCGAGCTTGGGCGCGATGGTGTGCTGCTGCTGTGCGGCGACTCCACCAACGCCGACCGCCCAGGGTTCTCGCCGTCTGAGCGCGGGGTGGGCCCGCACCTGCAGGAGGCGTTCATGCACGCCCCGGGACGGGTGATCGTGACCAGCTTCGCCTCGAACATCCACCGGGTCCAACAGGTGGTCGACGCCGCCGCCGCGCTCGGGCGCAAGGTCTCGCTGGTGGGCCGGTCGATGCGTAAGAACGTCGGCATCGGGCGCTCGCTGGGGCACATCGACGTCCCCGACGGGATCCTGATCCAGCCCGGCGAGGTCGAGGATTGGCCCGACGACAAGGTGGTCGTGATCTCGACCGGGTCTCAAGGCGAGCCGCTCTCGGCGCTGAGGCGGATGGCTCACAACGACCACCGCACGATCCAGTTGCACCCCGGTGACACGGTGGTGTTCGCCGCGACCCCGATCCCGGGTAACGAGCGCGCGGTCAACGAGACGATCGACCGGCTCTACCACATCGGCTGCAACGTGATCACCCCCCGCGACGCCCCGATCCACGCTTCAGGGCACGGCTACGCCGAGGAGCTCAAGCTGATGCTCAACCTCTGCCGGCCACGCTACGTGATGCCGATCCACGGCGACTTCAAGCGGATTCGGCTGCACTCCGAGCTCGCCCAGGCCGTCGGGATCGAAGCCGATGACGTGTTCTGCGGGGAGAACGGGCTGCCGCTCGAGATCGACTCGTCCGGCGCGCGGTTCGGCGAGCCCGAGCAGTCGGGGATGATCTTCGTCGACGGCGTCGACATCGGCGACCCGGCCGACGTGGCCCTGCGCGACCGGCGGATGCTCTCGGCCGACGGGATCTTCATCGTGGTCGCGACCGTGTCCGAGCAGACCGGCGAGTCGGTCGCCCCACCCGAGGTGATCTTCCGCGGGGTGCCGTTCATCGTCCAGGCCGACGGGCTGGTCGAGGACATCCGCGACGAGGTCGAGCGCTCGCTGGCCAACGCCGCCAAGGACGGAGTGCGCGAGATCGACCTGCTCCAGCAGGAGCTGCACGACGATCTGGCGGCGTTCGTCTATGACCGCTTGCGGCGGCGGCCGATGGTGCTGCCCGTGGTCGTCGAGGTCTGAGCCGCGACCCCGGCGTCGCCGTTGCGGTTGACGGGGTCGGCGATCGCGTTCTCGGCGCCGGCCGCCGTCAACGGAGCCTGGGCGAGCGGGATCCTGATCACGAACCGGGTCCCGCGCGGGGTGGACGACTCGAGCGCGACCGAGCCCGAATGGGACTCAGCGACCGCGCGGACGATCGCCAGGCCCAGTCCAGAGCCGCGGCCGCCGTCGCCGCCGCCGCGGACGAACCGCTCGAACACGCGGCCGCCCAGATCGGGCGGGATCCCGGGGCCGTCGTCCTCGACCACCAGCACAGCGTCGTCGGCGTCGATGAACGTCGACGCGCGCACATGGGTCCCGGCCGGCGTGTGGCGAAGCGCGTTCTCGATCAGGTTGAGCACCAGCCGGTGCAGGTCGTCGGCGGCGCCGTCGACGATCGCGGGGTGGACGTCGACGGTCAGCACGTGGCGCTCGGCCACCGGCTCGAGCTCGGCCGCGGCGTCGGTCACGACGTCAGCCAGGTCGGTGGGGCGGTGCGGCGCCATCCGCTTGGCGTCGGCGCGTGCCAGCAGCAGCAGATCGCCGACCAGCCGCCGCATCCGCCGGGTCGAGCGCAGCGCCGCCTCGGCGGTCTCGGCCTGCTCACCGTCGAGCTCCTCGGTCAGCAGCTCGAGGTTGGCGAGCACGCTGGTCAGCGGCGTGCGCAGCTCGTGCGAGGCGTCGGCCACGAACTCGCGCTGGCGGTCGAGCATCGCCTCGGTCTCCCCCCGGGAGGCGTCCAGCGCGCCGAGCATCCCCTCCAGCGTGCTGGCCAGCTCGGCGATCTCGTCGTTGGCCTCGGGGTGGGGGAGGCGACGGCTGGGGTCGCGGGTGCGCTCGATCTCGCGCGCGGCCTCGGTCAGCTCGACGATCGGGCGCGTGGCCCGCTGCGCGGTCGCCAGCCCGGCCAGCAAGGCCAGGAAGGTTCCGCCGAGCACGCCGAGCAGCAGGAAGAACTGGACGCGGGCCAGCGTGTGGTCGACGTCCGACAGCGGTCGGGCGTAGAGCAGCACCACCTGGCCGCTGGGCTCGACGTTGAGATCTCGCACCTCGACCCGGTAGCCGAACTCGCGGACCGTGCCGGTGCCGAGCGGCATCGGGAACTGCGGCGTGGCCGGCAGCGATTTGGTGCCCTTGATCTTCACCTGGTCCTGGGTGCACAGCAGGTCGCCCGAGCCCGGGTCGAAGATCCGGATCTGTGCGTGCTCGGCGCGCGCGTAGTCGCTCAGGCTGACGCTGCGGAAGCAGTTGCTGAGCAGCCCGTTGTCGTAGGACAGCTTGCGGTCCAGGCCCTTCTGCAGCTGATCGGCGGCGGACCGGACCTCGTCGTTGAACTGGGCCCGGACCTGCCGGGTGGTGAGCGCTCCGACGATCGCAGCGAACGACGCCAGGATCACCAGCGTCAGGACCGCCGAGCCCCCCGCCAGCCGCCACCTGATCGGCAGCGACTTATACGCGGAGAACGTAGCCCGCGCCGCGGATCGTATGTAGGAGCCGGGGCTCGTCACCAGCTTCCAGCTTTCTCCGAAGGTTCGAGACGAACACCTCGATCGTATTGGTCATCGAGAACGGGTCATACCCCCACACCTCGTCCAGCAGGCGCTGACGCGAGATCACGATCCGCTCGTTGCGCATCAGATACTCCAGCAGCTCGAATTCGCGCTGGGTGAGGTCGATCCGCCGGCCCGATCGGGTGACCTCATGGGTGTCGGGGTTGAGCTTGAGGTCGCCGACGGTCAGCGTTGCCTGACCGCGCGGGGGGCGGCGCCGCAGCAGCGCCCGCAGGCGGGCGAGCAGCTCCTGGCGCTCGAACGGCTTGACCAGGTAGTCGTCGGCGCCCGAGTCCAGCCCCTCGACGCGGGACTCAACCTCATCGCGGGCGGTCAGCACCAAGATCGGCACGTCGTCGGTCTCGCGCAGCCTCTTGGCCACCTCGATCCCGTCCAGCCGCGGTAGTCCCAGATCGAGGATCACCAGGTCGGGGAGGAACCCGTGGGCCTCGTCGAGCGCCTCGACGCCGTCCTCGGCCACGCGGACCTCATAGCCTTCCATGCGCAGCGAGCGCTGCAGCACCTGGGCGATAGCGTCGTCGTCCTCGACGACCAGTACCCGGGGCGATCTCTCGAAGTCAGCCATATCCTGCCTGCAGATGGTAGGGAGCAGGACGGCTCGAGCCAGGGATCTTTAACCGACCTTCAAGCAGGTCTTATGCATGCGCGGCGGCGGCTTGCGGGCGAACGGCGGCAGGACCAGGGCCGCGGCCGTCGAAGCCATCCTCTCGGACATGGCCGCCAAAAAACGGAAGCAGTCTCCCTCCAAGCGCGCCAAGCGCTCGCTGATGGCGAGCCGTCCGTCGCTGCCGCGTCCCCGGCTCGAGCCCCATCACGTCGACATCCTCGCCCTGGCGATGATCGCGGTGGGGATCTTCCTCGCCGGAGTTGCCTACCTGGGGTGGTCAGGCGGAACCCTGGGCGACGGCGCGATCAGGGCGATCCGGTTCGTGCTCGGGCGCCTCGGCGACATCATCCCGGCCGCGCTGGTCGTCGGTGGCGCGCTCGTTCTGCTGCGCGAGTTGCGCCCGCCGGGGCGCCCGATGCGCACCGGGCTGATCGTGCTGTCGGCCGCGATCATGCTCGCGCTGGCGGCCGGCACGCTCGGCCTCGGCCCCGGACGCGCGCCCGCGGCGCTGGCCTGGCACCCGGCGTCGTTCGAAGCGCGCGGCGGAATCATCGGCCAGGTCGAGCTGTGGGTCAGCGCCAGCTTGATCTCCACGGTCGGCGCCCAGATCCTGGCCGTGTTCATGTTGCTCGCCGGGGTGATCCTGATCTCCGGGGCGACGATCGCCAACGTGATGCGGGCCACCGGCGCCGGCGTGGCCACCACCGGCCGCGCCGTCCGGCGGACGACCGCCGACCTCGCCCAGACCGCGGGGGTGCGCCGCCCGGCGACGGCGGCGGCCCGGGCTGCGGCCGCGACCCGGGCGTCTCGAGCGGCTTCCGACCGGGTTGCGGAGCCGGATGGCGGGCCCGAGTCCGAGCCCGAGCCGCTGTTCCCGCCCGAGCCCGACACCTCGGAGCTGGTGATCCGTGCGACCCACGTCGAGGCGCCGCCGATCGAGGGGCTCGAGGATCCCCCGGAGCTCGACGCTCCCGGGGAGGTTCCCGTACGGCTGGGCGAGGAGCTGACCGTCGCCGACCGCGGCGCCTCGCCCGAAGAGGACGAGGCCGACGAGCCCGGCGCGGCGATCGACCCGTCGCAGCTCACCCCGCAGGGCCGCTACCGCTCCGCAATCACCGACGACCCCGAATTCGTGTGGCGGGTCCCCTCGCCGCGGTTCCTGACGCGCTCGACCGGCGAGGCGGCCAAGCCCGACACCGCCGGCCAGGCGGAGGTGGCCCGAAACCTGCTCGAGACGCTCGGCCACTTCGGGATCGAGGCCAAGCTCTCGGGCCGCGTGACCGGTCCGCACATCACCCGCTACGAGCTGCGGCTGGCGCCCGGGACCAAGGTGGCCAAGGTCGCCCAGCTCAAGGACGACCTCGCCTACGCGCTGGCCGCGACCGAGATCCGGATCCTGGCGCCGATTCCCGGCAAGCAGGCTGTCGGCGTCGAGGTCCCCAACGCCCGGCGCCGGATCGTCCATCTCGGCGACGTCTTCCAGGAGCCTCCGGCCGACTGGTCGCCGCTGACCGTGTGGCTGGGCAAGGACATCGCCGGCCGCGCGATCGGCGCCGACCTCGCCAAGATGCCCCACCTGCTGGTGGCGGGCACGACCGGCGCCGGAAAGTCCGCGTGCGTGAACGCGATGCTGTCCAGCATCCTGCTGCGCGCGACTCCGCACGAGGTGCGCCTCGTGCTGGTCGATCCCAAGCAGGTCGAGCTCAACCACTACGAGTCGATCCCGCACCTGCTCACGCCCGTGATCACCAGTCCGCGGATGGCCGCCAATGCGCTGCAGAACCTGGTCAAGGAGATGGAGCAGCGCTACGGCACGATGTCGCTGGCGCGCACCCGCTCGCTGCCCGAGCTCAACCGCGCCCGCGAGAAGCGCGGAGAGCCGCCGCTGCCCTACATCCTGTGCGTCATCGACGAGCTCGCCGACCTGATGATGGTCGCCCCGGCCGACGTCGAGGATTCGATCATCCGCCTGGCTCAGAAGGCCCGCGCGGTCGGCATCCACCTGGTGCTGGCCACGCAGTCCCCGCGCGTCGACGTGATCACCGGGATGATCAAGGCCAACGTCCCTTCCCGGATCGCGTTCGCGGTCTCCAGCCAGACCGATTCGCGCGTAATCCTCGACCACAACGGCGCCGAGTCGCTGCTGGGGATGGGGGACATGCTGTTCTCGCCGGTCGGCTCCAGCAAGCTCCAGCGGATCCAGGGCGCCTACATCGACGAGGAGCAGATCCTCGATCTCACCGAGTCCTGGCGCAAGCAGGGCGAGCCCGAGTTCCACGAGGAGCTACTGGAGGAGATCGAGTCCGAGGACGCGGACACCGGCGGCGAGGACGACGCCCTGCACCCCGACGAGGACCCACTGCTCGACGAGGCGATCGCGCTGGTGGCACAGATGGGCACCGCCTCGACCTCCATGCTCCAGCGCCGGCTGCGCCTCGGGTACACGCGGGCGGGGCGCCTGATCGACATGCTCGAACGCCGCGGGATCATCTCGGGATACGAGGGGTCAAAGCCCCGTCAGGTGCTGATCGCCGAGGCCGACGTGCCCCGGATCCTGTCGCACCTGGCCGAGGCCGAGAGCGGCGGCGGATCCCAGCAGCGCACCCCGGTCCCCGATGTTCCCGACGTAGTCGGAGGGGACTAGCCTTCGAAGCTGATGGCCGATATCGGCACGACTCTCCGCGAGGCGCGGATGCGCGCCCGGATCGACATGACAGAGGTCGAGGCGCGGACGAAGATCCGGGCCAAGTATCTCCGGGCGATCGAGAACGAGGAGTGGGACCTGCTGCCGGGTCCGGTCTACGTCAAGAGCTTCCTGCGGACGTATGGCGACTTTCTCGGGCTCGACAGCCGGATGCTCATCGACGAGTACAAGCGCCAGTACGAGCGGCCGTTCGACAACGAGATGCGGCCGATGTCCTCGCTCAGCCGCGAGCGCGAACGCGACAAGCGCGGCCCGCCGATCCCGCCCTGGCTGATCATCGGCGTGGTGCTCGTCGGAATCGTCGTGGCCCTCTATCTGGTGGGGTCGCACAAGGGCAAGAAGACCCCCACGAATCCCAGCGTCGCCGGCACCACCACCGGCGGAAAGCCGCACCACAAGCCCAAGCAGCACAAGCAGCACAAGGCCCCGCCCAAGCCCACCGACGTGACCCTCAAGCTCGTCCCCACAGGCCAGGTGTACGTGTGCCTGGTCGACGGGAACGGCAACAAGCTGATCCCCGGCCAGATCTTCGACACCGGCCAGGCGATTCCGACCGAGAAGCGGCAGAAGCTGATGCTCACGCTCGGCAACAACTCGGTGCAGATGCAGGTCAACGGCAAGAATGTCCCGGTGGCGGCGTCGGCGTCGTCGATCGGGTATTCCTTGACTCCGAACGGAGCGTCTCCGCTCCCGGCCTCAAAGCAACCGAGCTGTACATGAGCGACACCGCGCCGACGTCACCGCCCGCGATCCGGGCGGGAATCCTGGTCACGGGCACCGAGGTCCTGACCGGGATCATCTCCGACCGCAACGGACCCTGGCTTTCAGAGCGCCTGCGCGAGATCGGGGTGGACGCGGCGATGATCCAGATCGTCGGCGACCGGCCCGAGGACCTGCTGGCGGCGCTGCGGTATATGCGCGACCAGGGGATGGCGGTGATCATCACGAGCGGCGGCCTCGGTCCGACCGCAGACGACCTGACGGCCGAGATCGTGGGTGCCTTCGCCGGCCGTGAGATGGTGCTCGATGACGAGCTCGAGGAGCGGATCGCCGAGATCCTGCGCCCGCTGATGAGCCGCTGGCCGGGGCTGGACGAGCAGGCGATCCGCGCCTCCAACCGCAAGCAGGCGGTGATCCCGCGGGGGTCGACGATCCTCGATCCGGTCGGGACCGCGCCCGGTCTGGTGGTGCCGCCGGCCGACGGTGACGGGCCCACGGTGATGGTGCTGCCGGGGCCGCCGCGCGAGCTTCAGCCGATGTGGGAGACCGCCCGCGCCACCGACGCGTTTCGCGCCGCGATCGCCGGCGCGACCACATATGAGACCGGGATCGTCCGGCTGTTCGGGATCCCCGAGTCCGAGATCGCCAACACGCTGCGGGCGGCGCAGGACGCCGGCCTGACGCTGGACGACCTCGAGATCACCACCTGCCTGCGGCGCGGCGAGATCGAGGTCTCGACCCGCTACGAGCCTCCGGCCGAGGACGACTACGACGCGCTGATCGCGTTCCTCGCCGACCGCCACAGCGACACCCTGTATTCGCGTGATGGGTCGACCGTCGACGACCAGGTGATCGGGCTGCTTGCGGGGCGCACGGTCGCGGTCGCGGAGTCGTGCACCGGCGGGCTGCTGTCGGCCCGGTTGACCGACCGCGGCGGCTCCTCGGAGTACTTCCTCGGAGGCGTCGTGGCGTACTCGAACCAGGCCAAGGTGCAGCACGTCGGCGTCGAGGCCGCGCTGATCGAGCAGTTCGGGGCGGTCTCGACCCAGGTCGCTGAGGCGCTCGCCGACGGCGCTTCGGCCCGTTTCGGCGCCGACCTTGGGATCGGGATCACCGGCGTCGCCGGTCCTGGCGGCGGCACCGAGGAGAAGCCGGTCGGGTTCGTGTGCTTCTCGGTCAGTTCCCGCAACGGCGAGCGGATCACGCGCGCCACCAGGCTTCCGGGCAATCGCTCGGACATCCGCGACCGCTCGACCACGGTGGCGATGCACCTGCTGCGGCGGCTGCTCACCGGCGAGGCGTCGGCCGCGGCGTGAGCGGCGAGCGGGCGCGGCTGTTCGTCGCGCTCGAGCTTTGCCAGCGGGTCGTGGGGGAGTTGGTCGAGTGGCGCTCGGGGGCCGTCGCCGGGATCGCCGGGATCGACGGGGTGCGGCTCGTGCGCGCGGAGGATCTGCACGTGACGCTCTGCTTCCTGGGCTCGCAGGGGGTGGGGGAGATCGACCCGATCGGGGATGCCTGCGCGCGGGTGGCCGGCAGCGGCGTCGCGCCGCTGCGCGTGGGGGAGCCGATCTGGCTGCCGCGGCGCCGGCCGCGGGTGCTCGCGGTCGGGCTGGAGGACCTCGAGGGCGCCTTGGGCCGGGCGCAGGGCGCGCTCTCGGACGTGCTCGCGCGTGGCGGCTGGTACGAGGCCGAGGGGCGTCCGTACCTCGCGCACGTGACCGTGGCGCGGCTGGGGCGGACGGCGCGGGTGCCGGCTTCGCGGTCTTTGTCGGCCCCCGGCCAGCTCACGTTCGAGGGGTCGACCGTGACCCTGTACCGGTCGCGGCTGTCGCCGAAGGGCGCTCGGTACGAGGCGCTGGCCTCGGTGGAGCTCTAGCCGTCGCCGGGGTCGCGGGGGTCGCCGGGGGTGGCGGGGGTCGCGGGCGGCGCGGGGGCGGCGGGACGTGAAACGTCCCGTATGAGGACGTTTCACGTCCCGCCTCACCGCGCCACCCGGATTACGTGTCACGCGGGGACGCCGCTTCGCCGCGGGCTACGTTATCCGCGCTGAGCGCGGGTTTCGTGGCCTGCGAGGCGAGCGAGATCTCCCGGGCGACGTTCCCGGGGCTGCTCGGCCGCGCGGACTCGGCTACCCCGGAAGATCGCGGTAGGCGACCGGGACGTGGTCGTACCTACGGCGTTCGCCCCCGGCGGAGCGTCAGCTGCTGACCGTGGCGACGATGAACGGCGTCTGCGTCGGCGCGGGGCTGCCGCCGGCGGGCTCCTGCGTGACCAGCACCTGCTTGACGCCCTTGAGTTCGCCGGGGATGCCGACATCCACCTCGCCCGCATGCCCGACGCTGAACAGCGCCCGCGTGTTGGTCGGCGCCTTGGCGCCGTTCTTGAGCTCCCACATCTGGTAGATGTGGCCCGCGGACGGCTGGGGCACACCGCGGAGGATCAGATCGCCGTTACTGCCCCTGACCTGCACCTCCGCCGTGCCGGGCCGGCCGGTGACGCTCGCGTTGATCACGCGCGTACTCGGCGAGCCGGCGGAGCCGAGCACCAACCCGATCACCAGCGCCGCCGCGACCGCCGCGACCGTGGCCAGCGCGATCGCCGGCCGCGGCACCCAGCCGCGCGCCCGGTCGGCGAACGACGGCTTCGGGGTCTCGGCGGTCTGCTTGGCCTCAGCCCGGACCGTGTCGAGCACACGCCCGCGCAGCTCCTTGGGCGCGGACAGCTGATGCGGGGCCATCGCCATCGCGCTGCTGACCTGCTGGAAGCTCGCGACCTCGTCGCGGCAGATCGCACAATCGGCCAGATGCCGGCGGAACGCCTCGGCCTCTGCGGGCTCGAGCGCTCCCAGCACGTACGCGGCGGCGTCGTCGCGGAACTCGTGATCGCCGGCCATCGGATCCTGTGGCGTCATGTCACCACCTCCGGAGCATCGCCGAGCACCAGGCGCATCTTCGTCAGGCCCAGCCGCATCCGTCCTTTCACCGTACCGCTGGGCAAAGCCAGCATGTCCGCGATCTGGCTGTGGGTGAAGCCGCCGAAGAAGGCCAGCTCGATCACCTTGCGCTGGTCGGCGGGAAGCTCCCCGAGCGCCTTGCGGATCTGCCGGGCCTCGTCGCGGCGCTCGACCTCGGCGTCGGTCAGCTCGGGCGAGGGCACCCGCTCCGCGGCGCCCTCCTCGCCGACGTCGTGACCCCCGCGAGCGCCCTCGCGGCGGAGCACGTCGATCGCCCGGTTGCGGACGACGGTCAGCACCCACGTGCGCACGCTGCCGCGGGTGGCGTCGTAGCGGGCGCCGCTGCGCCACAGCGACACGAACGCCTCCTGGACGATGTCCTCGGCCATCGTCTTGCGCCCGCACATGCGGTACGCCAGCGAGAACGCCGCGCCCGAGTGGCGGTCGAACACCACCTCGAACGCATCCGCCTCCCCCTGCCTGACCAGCTGCATCAGCTCCTCGTCCGCCAGCGCGCGGACGTCGGCTTGCCGGGAACGGCGGTTGGATCGGAAGACAGACAGTGCGGAGTGCATTGGATCACGTGCGGCGGTCGTCGAACCGGGCAGCTCGAAGACCCGCCTGTCCTTAGTACGCATCCCGCGCGCGAACAGATCACCGGCGACGACCCGCGACGCCCACCCGCGACCGCCGTGGTTGACTGTGATCGGTGGAGTTCGCCTACGTCCTGCGGCCGGCGTTTGACCAGGCATTCATGGAGCGCGCCACCGAACGCGAGCTGCGCGTGTTCGAGGAGCACGGCGAGTGGCTCGAGGCGGGGTTCGCCGAGGGCCGCGTGCGCTTCGCCGGGCGCTGCTACGACGGCCCGTTCGGGATGGTCGTGATCGAGGCCGACGACGAGCCCCATGCGCGCTCGCTGATGGAGCGGGACCCGTCGGTGCGCGAGGGCGTCCAGGCCGCCGAGCTGTACCCGTTCAAGACGTTCATCTCCCGCGAGCGCGGCCCGAACGACTGACCGCTGGCCGCGGCTCCATCCGGGCCCTGTGCAGGATTGATGCAGACCCGGTGGCGGATTGAACCGAACGCGTCTTGTTCCGTCACAACCCACCGGCCTACCGTGTCGATTCCGTCCGCACCCGGTCCTACCGTGATGGGTTCAAAGCGCATGAGACAAGGAGCCGAACCGAGATGAGTGAGCAGCAGAAAAGCGCGAGGTCGGGCGCGTCGCCTGACGCGAAGTCCGATGCCAAGCGGCAAGCTGCCCTCCAGGGTGCCCTGACTCAGATCGAGCGGCAGTTCGGCAAGGGGAGCGTGATGCGGATGGGCGATCCGGGTGCGCGCGTCGCGGTCGACGCGATCCCCACGGGCGCCCTGTCGCTGGACCTTGCGCTGGGGATCGGCGGCGTCCCGCGCGGGCGGATCATCGAGATCTTCGGCCCGGAGTCCTCGGGTAAGACGACGCTCGTCTACCACATCCTCGCCGAGGCCCAGAAGCTCGGTGGGGTGTGCGCGTTCGTCGACGCCGAGCACGCGATGGACCCGCTGTACGCCCGGGAGATCGGCGTCGACATCGACGAGCTGCTGGTCTCCCAGCCCGACTACGGCGAGCAGGCGCTCGAGATCGTCGACATGCTGATCCGCTCCGGAGCGGTCGACGTGATCTCGGTGGACTCGGTTGCGGCGCTGACGCCGCGGGCCGAGCTCGAGGGGCAGATGGGCGACCAGACCGTCGGCGTCCAGGCGCGGATGATGTCCCAGGCGATGCGCAAGCTCGCGGGAAACCTGAACCGGACCCAGACCCTGTGCGTGTTCACCAACCAGATCCGCGAGAAGGTCGGCGTGATGTTCGGCTCGCCCGAAACTCAGCCGGGTGGCCGGGCGCTGAAGTTCTATTCCTCCCAGCGGCTGGACATCCGCCGGATCGAGACGCTCAAGGACGGCACCGAGGCGGTCGGCAACCGGGTCCGCGTGAAGGTGGTCAAGAACAAGGTCGCGGCGCCGTTCAAGCAGGCCGAGTTCGACATCGAGTTCGGCAGGGGGATTTCGACCTCGGGCTGCCTGATCGACTACGGCATCGAGCACAACATCGTCACCAAGTCAGGGTCGTTCTTCTCCTACGGCGACGAGCGGCTCGGCCAGGGACGCGGCAACGCGAAGGCGTTCCTCGACGACAACCCCGAGATGGCACGGGAGATCGAGGAAAAGATCTACACCGCGCTCGGGCTCAGCCGAGGCGCCGTCAAGTCGATCGAGCCGCCCGACGAGGCGCCGCTGCAGGCGGTCGAGGCCCACCGCGGAGGCGGCCGCTTGATCGTCTGGGCCGTAGCTTCGGACTGACCCGCGCCGGTGAGCCCGCGCGCCAAGCCGGACGCCAACGACGCCAACGACGGCGAGGACGGTCTCCAGCGCGGGCTGACGCTCGCCTACCGGTACCTGAACCGCCGCGATCGCACCGAGGCCGAGGTCCGGGCCCACCTGGACGGCAAGGGGACCGCCGCCGCCGACGCCGAGCAGGCTATCGCGAACCTACGCGACCAGGGCTACGTGGATGACGCCCGGTACGCACGCCTGCTGGCCGAGGACAAGCGAAACCTGGAGGGGTGGGGCAGCGACCGGATCCGCCGCACCCTGGCCTCCCGCGGAATCGACCGGGAGCTGATCGAGGACGCGCTCGCCGGCGACGACCAGGAGCCAACGTCCGAGATCGACCGGGCGGTCGCGGTGCTCAGCCGGCGGTTTCCGCAGCCGCCCCAGGAGCGCCGTGAGCGCGACCGTGCGCTCGGCGTGCTGCTGCGCAAGGGCTACGACCTCGACCTCGCGCTAGACGCGCTCGCCCGACACGGCAGCGATGTGAACGAGTGACTCCAAATCGGTGCGCGGACGCCGGAGTTACGGTACTTTGGCGCTGACTCACAACGAGTAGGAGGCTCGATGATTCGCATGCGTAGCGCACGCGCCCTGGCCGGGGGGCTGATCGTGATTTCCGTCCTCGCGTTCGCCACCGCGGCGTACGCGGCGTCGGTCCACAAGTACAGCGGAAAGACGTCCCAGAACCAGTCAATCTCGTTCCAGACCGCGCACGGCTACCTCACGCACCTCGAGTTCAGGATCAACGACAAGTGCCCGAGCGGCCACCTGTGGAACATCCACGACTTCAACTTCCCGAAGTTCAGGGTCAAGCAGGGAGCGTTCAAGCAGACCTTCAAGGCCAAGACCGGCAAGGCCAACGCCAAGATCAACGGCACGGTCACCGATCACAAGGCCACCGGCACGATCAGCGAGACGCGCTTCATCGCCAAGGAGCACCACTACTGCAGCGGTAGCACGAAGTTCTCGATCAAGCGCAGCTAGCGGCGCGCCCGGGCTCACGGCGCGGCGAGCGAACATACGTGCGTAGCCAGGGCGGCAAGGTTTGCGCGCCATGCTCGCCGGTACTACGATTCGGATAGCGAACGAATGGCCCAAAAGGCCACAAAACACCAGCAAATCTTGTGATATTGGACACCGGAATCAGCGTTGACGGCAGTTTCACACGGGCTAAACGACCGCCCACACCGGACATAGAACCCGCCAGATAGCCGCCGCCTGAAGGCGCGCCTCTGTCGCGCCGTTCCCCGGCATCCGTTGCGTGCGCCTCGCACGGTCGCTCGGTCGCTCCCAAAAACGGAAGACGTGAATAGGTCCTGGGCAGACAGCCCCGGACCGCCCAGGAGAGGAACGACCATGGAAATCATCGGGGCCGCAGCGCTGATCGCGGTGGGAATCGTGGTCGCAGCCGTGCTGTATGGCCGCATCCACGGGACCGGCGTAGCCGCCGGCGCCGGCGCCGCGGGCGCCCGGAGCGTCGCCCCGCCGAAACCGACGATCGCCGGCGCGGCCGTCGTCGAGGCCGAGGCGCATGAGCGCACCGCGGCGGTGGCCCAGCGAGAAGCCGGGCTGGCCCGCCGCGAGGCGGAGCTGGCGCGCCGAGAGGCGGACCTCGAGCTCGAACGCGAGGGCGTGGCCGGCACGCGCCAGGAGCTCGAGCGGTCGCTCGAACGCGCCTCGGGGATGTCGGCGTCCAAGGCCAAGCAGGTTCTGCTCAAGGAGCTCGAGGACCAGGCCCGCCACGACGCCGCCCGTCTGATCCGCCAGATCGAGGAGGAGACCAAGCGCGACGCCGATCGCCGCGTTCGCAACATCCTCTCGGTCTGCATGCAGCGGCTAGCCGCCGGCCACGCGGCCGAGACCACGGTGTCGGTCGTTCAGCTGTCCACCGACGACATGAAAGGGCGGATCATCGGCCGCGAGGGACGCAACATCCGCGCGCTGGAGAACCTCACCGGGGTGGACTTCATAATCGACGACACCCCTGGCGCCGTGGTCCTGTCCGGGTTCGATGGGGTCCGCCGCGAGATCGCGCGGCTGACGCTCGAGAAGCTGCTCCAGGACGGCCGGATTCATCCCGCCCGGATCGAGGAGATGTACTACCAGGCCAAGTCCGAGCTCGAGGGGCACATCATCGTGCTCGGCGAGGAGAGCGTGTTCGAGGCCGGCGTCCAGGGCCTGAGCCCCGACCTGATCAAGCTGCTCGGCCGCCTGAAGTTTCGCACCAGCTACGGCCAGAACGTGCTCGCGCACTCGGTCGAGGTCGCCCAGCTGGCGGCGATGATGGCCGAGGAGCTGGGCGCCAGCCCGAAGACCGCCCGCCGCGCGGCGCTGCTGCACGACATCGGCAAGTCGGTGACGCACGAGATCGAGGGCCCGCACGCGCTCGTCGGCGGCGATCTCGCCCGCAAGCACGGCGAAAGCGAGGCGGTCGCGCACGCGATGGAGGCCCACCACAACGAGGTCGAGCCGCAGACGATCGAGGCCGTGATCGTGCAGGCCGCCGACGCGCTCTCCGGGGCGCGCCCGGGGGCCCGCGGCGAGTCGCTCGAGCAGTACGTCAAGCGGCTGCGCGACCTCGAGGAACTCGCCACCCGCCACAAGGGCGTCGACAAGGTCTATGCGATGCAGGCCGGCCGCGAGATCCGGGTGATGGTCGCGCCGGGGGCGATCGACGATGACGCGGCCACGCTGCTGTCGTACGCGATCGCGCGCGAGATCGAGAAGGAGCTCGAGTACCCGGGCCAGATCAAGGTAACGGTGATTCGCGAGTCCCGGGCCGTGGAATACGCTCGCTAGGCCGGCCCCGCCCTACGGTCCACTAGCCTTGCCTCACGCGATGAAGCGCTACCACCTCACGACGTTCGGGTGCCAGATGAACGCGCACGACTCCGAGCGGATGAAGGGAATGCTCGAGTCGCTGGGCTACGGCGAGGCCGAGAACCGCGAGCAGGCCGACCTGATCCTGTTCAACACCTGCTCGATCCGCGAGAACGCCGACAACCGGTTCGTCGCTCACCTGGGGGAGGCCAAGCGGCTCAAGCGCCAGCGCCCTGACCGGGTGGTGGGGGTCGGCGGCTGCTGGGCTCAGTCGGTCAAGGACGAGGTATTCGCTCGGTTCCCGTTCGTCGACGTCGCGTTCGGGCCCGGCCAGGTCCACAAGCTGGCCGAGTTCCTGACCAGCGACTCGCTCACCGCTCAGGGTTTCTTCGAGTTCGAGGGCTTCACCGGCCACCTCCCGGCCAAGCGCGAGCGCGAGTACCAGGGCTGGGTGCAGATCAGCGTCGGCTGCAACTGCGTGTGCTCCTATTGCATCGTGCCCTCGACCCGCGGCCGTGAGGTCAGCCGCCCCGCTCCCGAGCTCGTCGAGGAGGTACAGCGGCTGGCCGCCGACGGCGTGCGCGAGGTCACCCTGCTGGGCCAGAACGTCAACTCCTATGGGCGCGACCTGCGCGGCGAGGACCGCGCCTCGTTCGCGGAGCTGCTCACCCGGCTTGACTCGATCGACGGGATCGAGCGGATCCGCTACACCAGCCCGCACCCGAAGGACATGCGGGCCGACGTGATCAAGGCCCACGCCGAGCTGCCGTCCCTGTGCGAGCACATCCACCTGCCGCTCCAGTCGGGCTCCAGCGCCGTGCTCAAGCGGATGCGGCGCACCTACACCCGCGAGCGCTACCTGGACCGGGTGGCGATGATCCGCGAGCACGTGCCCGATTGCGCGCTTACCACCGACATCATCGTGGGGTTCCCGGGCGAGACCGACGCCGACTTCGAGCAGACCCTCGAGGTGGCCGAGGAGGTCGGCTACGACGGAGCGTTCACGTTCATCTACTCGCCCCGGCGGGGCACCCAGGCGGCGACGCTGCCCGACCAGGTCCCGCACGACCTCAAGGTGGCGAGGATGGAACGCCTGGTCGAGGTCGTGCAGCGGCGTGCCCATGACCGCGCTCAACGGTTCGTGGGCCGCACGCTCGAGGTGCTGGTCGAGGGACCCTCGCGGACTGATCCCAGCCGCCTGAGGGGCCGCTCGCGGCATAACAAGGTCGTGAACTTCCAGGGTCTCGGGGCTCCCGGCGAGACCGTCGAGGTGACGATCACTGCCGCCACCAGCCAGACGCTCGCCGGCGAGGCTTCGCTGCTCGCCCGAGCCGCTCGCTGAAGCGCCGACGCGCGCGGCCGGTTCGCCGTCCCGGAGAGCGCAGATAACGTCCGCCCGATATGCGAACATACGTTCGATGCGATGGAATAACCTGACCGCCGAGGTCGAGCACACGGCGCGGCTGCCGGGCTACCGCGAGGAGGCAGTGGTCCGCCATTTCGATGCGCCCGAGGCGATCGATACGCGCTTCTACGAGGTCAAGGCGAAGTCGATCCTCAACGAGGTGCCGCCGGCGTCTCGGATGCCGTTCCGGTGGACGATCAATCCGTACCGCGGCTGCACGCACGCCTGCAAGTACTGCTTCGCGCGGCCGACCCACACCTATCTCGACTTCGACGCCGGCCGCGACTTCGAGCGCGAGATCGTGGTCAAGGTCAACGCCCCGGAGGTGCTGCGGGTGGAGCTGGCGCGGCGCTCGTGGAAGCGCGAGCACGTGGCGCTGGGCACGAACACCGACCCGTACCAGTGGGTCGAGGGTCGCTACAAGCTGATGCCCGAGATCTGGAAGGCGCTGCGCGACGCCTGCAACCCGTGCTCGATCCTGACGAAGTCGCCGCTGCTGCTGCGGGATCTCGAGGTTATGCAGGAGCTCAACGAGCGCACGGAGTTCTCGGCCGCCCTGTCGGTCCCGACTCTCGACGAGGGAGCCTGGCGCGCCACCGAGCCGCACACGCCGAGCCCGCGGGCGAGGCTCGAAGCAGTCGCCGGGCTGACCGAAGCGGGGATCAGGACCGGGGTGCTGATCGCGCCGCTGATGCCCGGAATCAACGACGATCCCGAGCAGGTCGCGCCGATCCTCGAGCTGGCCGCCGAGGCCGGCGCGGCATACGTGACCGGGATTGCGCTACACCTGAGGGGCGAGGTCAAGCCGCTGTTCTTCGAATGGCTTTCGGAGGATCGGCCCGACCTGGTGCCGCGATACGAGGAGCTCTACCGCCGCGGGGCGTACGCGCCGCAGGACGAGCGGCGGAGGCTGGCGCGGTTGGTGGACGGTCCGGATCGCGATCCCGGGCACCGGATGCGTGACAGCGTCCGGCCTCAGCCGGCTCTCGAGCCGGTTGCGCGGGTGCTCGATCAGGGCAAGTTGTTCTAGCCGGCGGAAGATTCGCTGCCGGGCCGCGCGGAGTGATACACAGAAGGGCGGTTCCCCCCAAGAACAGATGACAAAGAAACGACTGAAAAACGGACCTGACCTGTACCTCGAGCGGATGTTCGAGACCCGGACCGATGCGTGGGAGAAGGTCGGACTGTCGGCGAACATCAGCCAACGGACGGTGCGCCGGGCGCGCCGCGAGGCGATCGCATTCCTGCTGCTACTGGCCGCGGTGCTCGTGCTCTACGCGCTGCGGGGCTCGATCTTCCCCGACAGCGCCGATGTGTGGGTGCGCGTCGCCACGGTGGTCCTGGTCGCGGTGCTCGGCTGGGGCATCGCCCGCGCGTTGGGACGGCTGGCGGCCCCCACGTTCTTCCGGCGCATGGATCCGTCCACCGCCGGGACGGTCGGCTTCATCATCCGCCTGGTCACGGTCGGCATCACGCTGCTGGCGGCGCTGCGAATCGCCCGGGTGAGCCCGAGCACGCTGGTGGCCGGATCGGCGTTCACCGCCGTGATCCTCGGTCTCGCCGCCCAGCAGACGCTCGGGAACCTGTTCGCGGGAATGGTGCTGCTGAGCGCGCGACCGTTCAAGGTGGGCGAGCGCGTCCGTCTGCAGGCCGGGGCGGTGGGCGGCTCGGTCGAGGGGATCGTCAGCTCGTTGGGCCTGCTCTACACGACCCTGGCGCGCGGCGACGACCGCATCCAGGTGCCGAACAGCATCGTGCTGGCCGCGGCGGTGGTGCCGATCAAGGAGCCCGAGCCCGTCGACGTCCGGGTCCGGCTGAGCGCCGGGATCAGCATGACCCAGGTGCAGGAGATCCTCGACGATCAGGTCAAGACCGCCACCCGCTCGCCCGCGGAGGTGCTGCTGCAAGAGATCGACGGCGACGAGGTCGTGGTTCGGGTACAGGCGACCCCGGAGCGGGCCGACCACGGCGCGCGGCTCGCGGACGAGATCATCGCCGCGCTCGCGTCGGTGACCGGGGAGCACCGGGCCGTCACCGCGGACTCGGGTCTGCCCGAGTAGCCGCGAGCCGGGTGGACGCCAGAGCGCCCGGTCGCGCGGCGGCTATGCCCCGGCGCCCGCGCGCGTGCGTCCCATGGCCGCGCGGGCGAGCGCGATCAGCTCGCGCGCGGCGGGGCTGACCGGGCCGTGGGTGCGCCAGGCCAGCGCCAGCCGGCTGCGGATCTCCGGCTCGATGACCGCAATCGGGTGAAGCTGCGATCGGTCTGCGGTGGCGACCGACTCGGGCAGGATCGCCACGCCCAGCTGCCTGGCCGCGAGCGCCGCGACCATCGTCAGGTTGCTGGCTTCGAACGCGATCCTCGGGACCAAGCCGGCTCGGTCACAGGCGTCCTCCAGCGCCTAGCGCAGCCCGGTGCCGCGCGGCAGGCTGACCAGCGGCAGCTGCGAGAGCTCGGCCAGCGTCAGGCCGGCGCGGCCGGCGAGCGCGTCGGCGGTGTGCACGGCGGCGAACAGCCGATCGTCGACCACGTCCTGCACCGCGATTCCGGCCGGCGGGTCGCCGGCGATCCCCACGAACGCCAGATCCAGCCGCCCGGTCAGCACGCCCTCGAGCAGCCGATCGGAGTTGTCCTCGCCCAGCGAGATCTCCACTCCCGGGTGCGCGCGGTGAAATCTCGCCAGCGCGTCCGGTAGCTCGAGCACGCCACATGAGGTCACCATCCCGACCGCGACCCGGCCCCGGACCAGGCCGGCGAGCTCGTCGACCGCCAGCCGGGCGCCGTCGACCGAGTTCAGCGCGGAGCGCGCGTAGGGGAGGAACGCGGCCCCGACGCCGGTCAGCCGCACGGCCCGCCCCGAGCGGTCGAACAACGTCTCGCCGAGCTCCTGCTCCAGACGCCGGATCTGAGCGCTGACCCCCGGCTGGGCGACGTGGACGCGGGCGGCCGCCTTGGTGAAGCTGCCCTCCTCGGCGACGGCGACGAAGTACTCGAGCTGGCGCAATTCCATAACAAACGCTTCTGCAACAGAGCAGAACTAGGTCTTTGACTTATGGTATCCGGTCCCCGAGCCTGTGTTCCCACACACCGAAGGAAGTGAGGAGCACATGTCAACTCAACGTGAAACCGCCCAGACCCCCGAGGACCTGACCCGGCTCGTGGTTCAGCGCGTCAGGGCCAAAGACGCCGCCGGTGTCGCCGAGCTGTACGAGCCCGACGCCGTCGTGGCGTTCCCGCCCGGAGCGATGACCGTCGGCCGCGAGGCGATCCGCAAGCTCTACGAGCAGCTGATCGAGCAGGCCCCGGCGTTCACACCCGAGGAGCCGCTGCCGACCGTGCAGATCGGCGACCTCGCCCTGACCGCCACCCCGGCCAAGGACGAGGCCGGCGCCCGGGCCCAGGTGGCCCGCCGGCAGCCCGACGGGAGCTGGCTGCGGCTGCTGGACCGCCCCGACTTCCGCGGCTGACCGGGCCCGGGGACGCGCCGGGTGTCAGCGCTTGTGGCGCTGACCCTTGGCCATGTCCCGGGACACGCGCTCGCTCCCGAGCCGTCGCGCGACCGCTGCCGACAGCTCGGGAGCGACGCCGGCGATCGAGGCGCCGAGCCGCAGGCTCAGCGGTGCCACCTCGACCTCGGCGCGGTTGTGCTCGATCGCCCGGATCACCGCGGAGGCGACATCGTCCGGCGTCCGGGTGCCGACGCCCCGGGGGAGCTCGACATCGGCCTCGGCGAACATTCCGGCGTCGCGGATGAACCCCGGAAGCACGACCGAGACCCCGACGCCGTCGTGGCGAAGGTCCTCGCGCAGCGATAGCGCGAACCCGCGCAGGCCGAACTTCGTGGCCGAGTACAGCGACGAAGCGGGATTGGCACTCTTGCCCGACAGCGAGGATACGAACACCATGTGACCGCGGCGGCGCTGAGCCATCCCCGGCGCCAGCGCCTGCGCGAGCACGATCGGGGCGCGCAGGTTGACGTCGAGGATCCGATCGACCTGCTCCCGCGTGAACTCGCCGAGCTCGCCCGTGGCGGGCAGCGCCGCGTTGGCGACGAGCACGTCGACCTCACCGGCCTCCTCAGCCAGCCGCGCCGTCGCCTCGCGGTCGGATAGGTCGCAGGCCGCCGCGCGGCCGCCGAGCTCGCCCGCCAGCGGCTCGAGCACGTCGGCGCGGCGGCCGGTGAGCGTCAGCTTCGCACCCCGGGCAGCCAGCGCGCGAGCGATCGCCTGGCCGATGCCGCCCGATGCCCCGGTGACCAGGACGCTCCCGCTGACCAGCGTGACGCGATCCGCGCTCAAGCCGGGAACACCGCGAGCGTCGCGGTGAACCCGTGCATGAAGCTGCGCCCGCCGACCGGCCCGATCTCGCCGGCCGCAAAGAACCCGGCCACGGGTGCGCCCTGCAACTCCTCCTGAACCGCCTCGGCGTCGTGATCAGGGACCCCGAACATCGCGGTGCCGCGGCCGTTGCACGAGAAAAGGACCGCCCCGGCCGGCGGCGCCTGGCCCATCGCCTCCAGCCGCAGCGCGAGCGCGTGGCGCAGGTCCTGGTCGGCCGACTGGGCGTCGCGCGCGTGCACCCGCAGCACCTGGCCGGGACGGACGGTCGTACCGACCGCGAGGCTGCCGGACTGCAGGTCGGCGCCGATCACGCCGCGGACCAGGAAGTCGCCCTGCTCGTAGTCGGGCTTCCCGCCGTCGACGACGATCCCGATCAAAAGCCCACCGACGATCAGCGCCCGCTCGTGCTCGGACAGCTCGGCCACGATCTCCTCGACGGTCTCGAGCGCGGGACGTCCCGCGAGCTCGGTGATCATGTTCCCCTCGGCGGCGGTGATCGTCACCTCGCGGCCCACGGGGGCGGCGCCCTGGGACACGCACGGGAGCATCTCGATGCCCTCGAGGCTGACCCCGACGGCGCCACCTTCGACCACCTCGTCGCCCGCGAACAGCGCCGTCTGCCCATCTGAGGTGCGGGCGCTGGCCAGCCCACCGAGCACCGGCACGCCCGGCGCCGCGTCGGTCAGCAACGTCAGCACCGAATCGGTCGGGAACGAGTACGGATCGGCCAGCATGATCAGGCCGCTCGAGCCCCCGAGCTCGGGGAGCCCGATCACCGCTCGCTCCTCCTCGTCGCCGGTCAGCTCGGCGTGAAACGGCGTCACGGTGCCGGCGCCGTCGAACGACGCCGCCCACACCGACACGCCCGTGCCGGACTCAAGCTCGCGTCCCCCGGCGAGCACGCCGCCGGCGCCGCAACCCACCAGCGCGTCGGTCTCGATCACGCTGCGGACGCCCTCGAGCGTCGCCTCGGGCGCGATCAGGTGCTCACCGCTGGCGAATACGAGCACCAGGTCGGCGGGCCGCCCGTCGAGTTGTGCGGCCGCCAGCGCGGCCGCCTCGGTGGCGCCCGCGAGCGGGTCATGCGCGGCCGAGAGGCCGGCTCCGGCCTTCACCCTCACAGGACCCCGCCGCCGATCATCGGTCCACGATACTGCGGCGACATGGCCGCAGCTGACCTGATCGCCCTGTTCGGGCCCACCGGCGTCGGCAAGACCGAGGTCGCGATCGAGCTCGCCGGGCTGCTGCGGGCCCGGGGCGAGCGGCCGGTCGCGGTGTCGGCCGACGCGCTGCAGGTGTACGCCGGGCTCGAGATCCTGACGGGCGCCGCCGGCCCGGTCCAGCGCGCCGCGCTCGAGCACCGGCTGCTCTCGTTCCTGCCGGTCGACGCCGTGTTCAGCGTCGGCCAGTACGCCGAGCTCGCCCACGCCGAGATCGACGGCGTCCTGGCCGCCGGCGGCCGGCCGGTCGTGGTCGGCGGCACGGGCCTGTACCTGAGGGCGGCGCTGACCGATCTGAGCCTGCGCCCGCCCCCGCCCGAGGGCGTGCGTGAGCGCTGGATCGCCGAGCTCGAGCGCCGCGGCCCCGAGGCCCTGCACGGCGTGCTGGGCGAGCGCGCGCCGTGGGCGGCCGAGCAGATCGACCCCACCGACCGCCAGCGGATCGTGCGCGCGCTGGAGCTGTTCGACGCCGGGGAGCTCGAGCCCCCCGACGGCGAATCGCAGCTATGGACCGCCGAGGTCCGCCACCCGACCCTCCTGGCCGGCCTGGTGATGGATCGTGCGGAGCTCTACGACCGCATCAACGCGCGCGTCGACGCGATGATCGCCGCCGGCGTCGCCGAGGAGGTCCGGCGGGCCAACGCCGCCGGGGCCTCGGTGACCGCGCGCAAGGCGCTCGGCTTCGAGGATCTGCTGTCGGGGGACGTCGAGGCGATGAAGCGGCGCACCCGCAACTACGCTCGCCGCCAGCTCACGTGGATGCGCAAGCTCGCCGGCGTCACCGCGATCGACACCACCGGACGCGCCGCCGCCGACGTGGCCGCCGAGGTGCTCGCGCTGTGGTCGAACTAGTGGTCAGGGGAGCGGGGTGAACGGATACATGACCACGACCGCGACCAGCAGCGCCACGCCCCAGGCCGCGACCAGCCGTCCGTCCGGGCGCCAACGGCCGATCAGCGCGACCGCCGCGACGTAGATCCCCGGCATCACGATCAGCATGTAATACAGGTAGCTGGTGCGGCTGTCGATCACGCTGAGCGCCAGGAACGGCAGCCACGTGCCGACCGTCCAGGCCAGCCCGAGCGACTCCAGCTGACTGATCGCGCGGGTGCCGCCGCGGACCAGCCGCCACGCCGACCACGCCAGTCCGGGCAGCCCAACGAGCAGGATCACCGGGTTGATCATCCCCAGGAAATGGGCCGCCGGGTGCACGTGGAACAGTCCCGGCACCGGGCGGTCGGGGTTGATGTTCAGGTACAGGATCGGCTTGAGGTCGATCAGCCACTGCCACGGATAGGAGGCGATCCCCTGAGGGCCGTGCGGGCTGGTCTGGTGGGCCGCGTAGGTGAACATGTAGCGGATGTGGCCGAACACGCCGCCGGTGACGAGCTTGCCGGCGATCGGGTCATACGGCGGGGCGATTCGGTCGAGCACCGCCAGCAGCGCGATCAGGGTCCCGGCCGCGGCCACCACACAGATCGCAAACCGCCTGACCCGCGCGGCGATCGCCGCCGGCCGCACGGCGCCGAGCAGCTCGAGCAGCAGCAGCGACACCAGCACGTACGGGGCCACGAACTTCGTGCACGCGCCGACGCCGATAACCACGCCGGCGAGCAGCGGCCGTCTTCGCAGGTACAGCGCGGCGCCGAAGATCATCGCGGTCACCGCGTAGATGTCGAGCGTCCCGATCCGGGAGTGGACCAGCGCCAGGTTGTCGACTGCCATCAGCGTCGCCGCCCCCAATCCGAGCCACGGGCCGCCGCCGGCGGAGCGCACCAGGAAGTACATGCCGAGGATCGCGACCGATCCCAGCACGATGCTTCCCAGCCGCCAGGCCAACGGCCCGTCGCCGAACAGCTCGATCGAGCCCGCCATCACCAGCTTGGCCAGCTGCGGGTGCTCGGAGTTGGGGTCGTCGCCGAACGGGCTGCCGGCGTAGTGCGCCCCGGGCGGCACGGGGATCCCGGCGATCACCCGCGCCGCATTGACGTAGTAGGCCTCGTCGAACACCAGCACGTGGTCGGTGGCCTTGTCGCAGGGGGCCCGGCACGGACTGCCCAGCCAGGCGACCCTCGCCCCCAGCGACAGCAACGAGACCACCGCCAGCAGCACGAGCGGGAGCGAACGGCGACGGGAGACGCGCGACAGCCGAGACACGGAGCGAGCGAACCTACACATACACTGCGGCCGCGTGGAGTTCGAGAAATGGCACGCGCTCGGCAACGACTACGTGATCGTCGAGGCCTCAGCGCTCCCGTTTGAGCTGACGCCGTCGCGGATCGCGGCGATCTGCGCGCCCCACACCGGCGTCGGCAGCGACGGAATCCTGCTGCTGTCCGAGCCCGACGCCCCGGGCAACGTGGCTCGCCTGCGGATCTTCAACCCCGACGGCTCCGAGGCCGAGCTCTCGGGCAACGGTGCGCGCGAGGCGGTCCTGTACCTGCGACGGCGGGGGTGGACGCAGGCCGACACGTTCTCGATCGAGACCGCGGCCGGGGAGATCCGCCCGCGGATCGAGTCCGACACCGAGTGCACCGTCGAGATGGGACAGGCGCGGACTCAGGCCGGCGACTACCCGTCGGGGGCACCCGACGGCCGCGGCGAGCTGACCGCGGGAGGGCAGCACCTGGCGCTTTCAGTTCGCCCAGGTCGGCAACCCCCAGTGCTCGATCGCGGTCGCCGACGAGCGAACGCTCGAGGCCCTGGAGCTCTCCGTGATCGGGCCGTCGATCGAGCGCCACGAGCTGTTTCCGAACCGCACCAACGTGTCGTGGTTCGCGGTCCGCGATCCGTCCACGATCCGCGCGAGGATCTTCGAGCGCGGGGTGGGGGAGACGTCCGCGAGCGGCACCGGCGCGACCGGCGCCGCGGTGGCGCACGTGCTCGCCGGCGGACGCTCGCCGGTGACCGTGGTGCTCGACGGCGGCACGCTCGTCGTCGAGGTGGGGAAGGACCTGCACATCAACCTGAGCGGCTGGGCTGTCCCCGTGTTCCGCGGCGCGCTGGCCGATCAGTTCATCAAGGAGTTGCATGCGACCGAGTAAGCGTCTTGAGCTGATCCCGCCCTACCTGTTCGCCGAGCTCGAGCGCAAGATCGCGGCCAAGCGCGCGGCCGGGATCGACGTCATCAGTCTCGGGATCGGCGATCCCGACATGCCCACCTACGAGCCGATCGTGGTCGCGGCGCAGCGCGCGGTGGCCGACCCGAGCACGCACCAATACCCGTCAAACCGCGGCCGCGCCGAGTTCCGTGAGGCGGTGGCGGCGTTCTACGCGCGGCGGTTCGGGGTCACGCTCGATCCCGATACCGAGGTGATGGCGGCGCTCGGCGCCAAGGAATGCATCTTCAACCTCAACCTCGCGTTCCTTGACCCCGGCGACGTCGCACTGGCCTCGGATCCCGGCTACCCCGTGTACACGGGCGGGCCGCTGCTCAGCGGCGGGGAGGCCGTGGTGATGCCGCTGGTGCCCGAGCTCGGCTTCGCTCCCGACCTTGACGCGATCGACGCCGGCACGCTGCGTCGGGCGCGGCTGATGTTCATCAACTACCCGAACAACCCGACCGGCGCGGTGCTACCGGACGGACTGTTCGACCGCGTGATCGAGCTCGCCGCCGCCAACGAGATCCTGGTCGTGCACGACAACGCCTACAGCGAGACCACGTACGACGGCTACGTGGCGCCGTCGTTCCTGCAGACGCCTGGGGCCAAGGACGTCGGTGTCGAGGTGTTCTCACTGTCCAAGGGCTACAACATGACGGGCTGGCGGTGCGCCGCGATCGTCGGCAACGCCGATGCGATTGGGCAGTATTGGCGGCTGAAGTCCAACATCGACTCAGGGTTGTTCGAGGCGGTGCAGCTGGCCGGCGCGGCGGCGCTGGCTCCCGAGGTCGACGCCAACGTCAGGGCGATGAACCAGGTCTACCAGCGCCGGCGGGACCTGGTGTGCGAGGCGCTGGCGGAGGCTGGCGTCGAGGTGACGCCGCCCCGGGGAACGATCTACGTGTGGGCCCCGATCCCTGACGGCTTCAAGTCGGCCGCGGCGTACTGCGAGCACGTGCTCGAGGAGGCTGCCGTGGTGATCTCGCCGGGTGGTGCGTATGGCCCCAGCGGCGAGGGGTTCTTCAGGATCTCGCTGACGACCCCCGACGACCGGTTGGTCGAGGCGATGCAGCGGATCCGCAGGCTGTAGCCGGGCGGTTGCGGTGCGGCAGCGGACTGATCCGCCGCCGCACCCCCACCTAAAGCGCTCAGCGAACGACTCGGAACGAGTGGACCGCGCTGGTCACGTGCCCGCTCGGGCCGCTGCCGCCCACGTGGTTGGCCTGCCAGTAGTACTGACCGGGCGTGGTGGCCCAGTAGCCGGGGAAGCTGAAGTGGGCCGTGTAGGTCCACATCCCGGGGTGGTGTGCCCACCGCTTCAGCTTCGCGAAGTCACAGCCCTTGTCCACGTTGCAGCTCGACGCGAGCTCGTGGTGCTTGTCGAACTTCTTGTGGTGGTTGATCGCGACGAACACGCCGTACTTACGGGCGTCGGCACTGGTGTCCTTGACCACCAGGCGGATCTTGCCTTCCCTTACCTGCTTGCCGGCCCCCGGCTTGACCAGCTGCGGTGCGCCTGAGCCTGCAGCAAACGCGACCCCGCTGACCGCCAGCGCGCAGATCACGGCGGCGACCAGCGCCAGCGGCAGCCGCCGTCCTGGACGTTGGAACATCTGTTGAGCCTCCTCGTTAGAGCAGCGCCGAGGGGAGGTCCGTCGCCGGTTCCCCTGCGGCAAGTACCTCCGGCCGAGCCGCGAGCATAGGACATCTGACGACGTTTGGGCAAGTTCGTGCAGGCCTGGAGGCCCCGCGTTAAACCGGCCCCGGACCGCGACCAGCGTCCGTCCGCGGCCGCCCCGGCTACCATCAGGACCGTGCAGCGCAGCCGCCACGGACGCGTGCAAGCGTCGTCGCAGACCGCCAACGGGCAACGGCCGCGCGGTCGGGCCCGGCAGCGCGCATTCATGATCGGCGCCCTCCCCGACGGCCAGTCCGAAGAGCTCTCCGAGCTCCGCGAGCTGCTGCGCACGGCCGGGGTGGCCGACGTCGGCAAGCTGGTCCAGCGCCGCGATCATCCCCACCCCAACACGTATCTGGGTCCAGGCAAGGTGTCCGAGCTGAAGGCCGCGCTGGCCGGCTCTGACGCGAATCTGGTCGCCTGCGACGACGAGCTGACTCCCCGCCAGGAGCGCAACCTCGAGTCCGAGCTCGCGGTGCCGGTGATCGACCGCACGGCGATCATCCTCGACATCTTCGCTGATCACGCCCACAGCGCCGAGGGCAAGCTCCAGGTCGAGCTCGCCCAGCTGGAGTACAACCTGGCGCGGATGCGCGGACTGTGGTCGCACCTCGAACGCCTTGGAGCGGGCCGGATCGACGGCGGAATCGGGACCCGAGGACCGGGCGAGACCCAGATCGAGACCGACCGCCGGCTGGCTCGAGACCGGATCTCGGCACTGAAGCGAAAGCTCGCCCACGTCCGCTCCAATCGGTCGGTGATGCGCGCCGAGCGCGAGCGCGCTCACCTGCCGGAGGTCGCGCTCGCCGGGTACACCAACGCGGGCAAGTCGACGCTGCTCAACGCGCTGACCGGGGCCACGATCGGCGTTGGTGACCGCCTGTTCCACACGCTCGATCCGACCACCCGGGTGCTGCACGCGGGTGGGCGCGACTATCTCCTGACCGACACCGTCGGGTTCATCCGCAAGCTTCCTCACCAGCTCGTCGAGGCGTTCGGGGCGACGCTCGAGGAGACCAGCCGCGCCGACCTGATCCTGCATGTGGTCGACGCCTCGGCCGACGAGGGGCAGCGCGCCGCGATGATCCGCGCGGTCGAGGACGTGCTGACCGAGATCGGGGCCGACGGCGTGCCGCAGCTGCTGGTGCTCGCCAAGGCCGACCAGCTCGACGCCGATCAGCGCGAGGAGGTCCGCTACGTCCACCCCGACGGAGTGCTGATCTCGGCGCTCAGTGGCGAGGGAATCGAGGCGCTGGTCGCGCGCATCGAGGACGAGTTCGCCCAGACGCTGAGCCAGGTCGAGCTGCTGATCCCCTACGACGAGGGCGGGCGGCTCGCGGAGCTCCACGAGATCGCCGGCGACCTCGAGCGCGAGGAGACCGCCGAGGGCGTCCGGGTGACGGCTCGGCTGCCGGCCACGGTGGCCGCGCGCTACCAGGCCTACGCGCTCAGCGCCCGCTAGTGTCGGGACGCTCGTGATGAGCCTGCGGGTCAGGCGGCTCGAGCCCGATGCGCGGCTGCCCAGCCGCGCCTACCCGGGAGACGCCGGGCTCGACCTGTATGCGCTCGAGCCGGCCACGCTGGCGCCCGGCGAGCGCGCCGCGATCCGTACCGGGATCGCCGTCGAGATCCCCGAGGGGCAGGCCGGGCTGGTGCTGCCGCGCTCGGGACTGGCCCGCCGTCACGGGATCTCGGTGGTCAACGCCCCCGGGCTGATCGACGCCGGCTACCGCGGCGAGGTTCAGGTGCTGTTACTGAACACCGACCGCTCCGAGCCGTTCGCGCTGGCCGCCGGCGACCGGATCGCCCAGCTGGTGCTCGTCGGCGTTCACACGCCCGAGGTGGTCGAAGCCGACGAGCTGGCGCTGTCTGAGCGCGGCGCCGGCGGCTTTGGCTCCAGCGGCTGACCGCTCCGCCGCCGGCTCAGCCTCCCGGCTTGGACTGCGGGACCAGGCCGTGGGCCATCAAAAAGTCGTGGGCGACCTTCGAGGGATCCTGATGTGAGACCTCCACGGCCGCGTTGAGCTGGCGCATCGTCTGCAGCGTGAGCAGCGCGCTGACCTTGTTGACCGTGGCCGCAAACGCCGGGCCCTCGACGTCGAGCACCTTCGCCGAGGCGACCGGCACCACGTTGCCCCATCCGAACACGTGCTTGGGGTCGGCGAGCAGCCGGTAATCGCCCGTCAGCAGTTCGGCGTCGGTCGTGTTGACGTCGGCGGCCTGCACGGTCCCGCGGTCCAGCGCCTGGTACTGGGAGCCGATGTCGAGCGGCTCGTACGCCGCCGGCTGAAACCCGTACGCCTGCTCGACCGCCGGCAGGCCATCGGGGCTCTGCTGGAATTGCGGCGGTCCGCCCAGTGTCACCATCGTCGCCACCCGGCGCAGATCGCCGAGCGAGCGCAGCCGGTGCTGGGTGGCGTAGTTGAACGTGACCCCGAGCGCGTCTGTGTCGCTGAACGGGGTCGGCGCCAGCAGCTCGAGCCCGTGCTTGAGCGCGTAGCGCTGACCGGCCTGGTACGCCCGGAACGCCGTCGGGAACCCGTGGCCATAGCCGGCGACGGTGGCGTTCCAGGTCTGCAGGTACTCGGGATACATCGCCAGCCGGCCGCTCTGAAGCGCCGGGATCGTCACCTCGGTGGGGCCGATGTTGCGGTTCAGCATCACCTTGAAGCCCTGGGCCGACAGCGCCTGGTAGTAGAGCTCGCCGAGCACGAACTGCTCGGTGTAGTTCTTGTCGCCGATCGTCACCAACGGCTTGCCGGTGCCGGGCAGCGCTTTCTTCGGGTTGGTCGCTGGCGCGTCAGTCGTGGTGGAGCTACTCGAGGTGCCGCCGCAGCCCACCACCGCCAGCGCGGCGAGCAGCACTCCGGCCAACAGCCCGAGCCGCGCGAGCACTCAGACTCCCGCGGCCCGCCGCGCGTCGGCGTGGGCGCTGGCCTCGAGCTCATCGTGCAGCGGAGCCAGCGGCTCCTCGGTTCTGAGCGCCGCCCGGATCAGCCAGTCGGCGAACCACGAGTTCTTGGGCAGCAGCGGACCGTGCAGGTACGTGCCGATCACGCCACGGTCGCGCACGCCCTCATGGCCGTCGCTCCCGTTGTTGCCGTGGCCCGACAGCACGCGCCCGAGCGGCCGCGCGCCCGGGCCGAGGTGGGTCCGGCCGCCGTGGTTCTCGAACCCGGCCAGCACGCGCTTGTCGCCCGGGTCGAGCTCGACCTCGATCGCCACGTTGCCGATCAACCGCGGACCGTCGGCGCGGACCGTCTCGAGATCGACCAGGCCGACGCCGGGCAGCGTCTCGTCGCCGAGCTGATAGGAGCGGCCGAGCAGCTGGTAGCCGCCGCACACCGCGAGGATCACGCCGCCCCTGTCGGCGACGGCGTGCAGGGCGTCGCGCTTGACCTCGGCAAGGTCCAGCGCGCACAGGCGCTGGTCGCGATCCTGGCCGCCGCCGATGTAATAGAGGTCGGCGCCGTCGGGGTCGAGTCCGTCGCCCAGATGGCTGGACTGCAGTTCGAAGCCAATCCCCCGCCAGGCGCACCGGCGCTCGAGCAGTAGGAGGTTCCCACGGTCGGCGTAGATGTTCATCAGATCGGGGTACAGCGCACACACGCGGAGCAGGGGTTGCTGTTCAGACACCGAGGATCACCACCTCGCTGCCGACGTAGTCAGCCGTCGCGGCGACCGACGCCCGCCCGACCGTTCGCATCCCCGTCGCCACCGCCTCGGCTTCGAGCTCGGGCGCGGTCACCCGATCCAGGCGGATCGCGTTCTGGTCGACGGACCGGTCTCCGGAGACCGTGATCCGCTCGCGCCGGCGCTCGAGCACGAACCCGTCGGGATCGGCGCGGACGGCGGTCGGCTGGCTGGCGTACACGACGCCGTCGATCTCGCGGATGTCGGGCAGCGGCGCCGGGCCGCCATCGACGACCTCGAACAGGTCGAGCATCGGCGCGATCGCGATCGCGAGCACGCCTCCGCAAGACAGCTGGCGAATCGCACAGCGCAGAAACGAAGCGCGGCCCACGGGGCCCCCGAGCAGCTGGATCGTCTGCATCGGCACGATGCACAGCGCGAACCGCTGCTCCAGCTCGAACTCGCGGGCGTCGGCCACGACCCCCGTCACATCCAGGCCGGTGGCCCGGCGCTCGAGCTCGGCGATCAGCTCGGGGTCGATGTCGAGCGCGGTCACGCGGTGCCCGTGGCGGGCCAGGTGCAGCGCCACCCGGCCGGTGCCCGCGCCGACGTCGAGCACTGGGTCTCCGTGCTCGTCGGCCAGCGAGCGCCACAGCGGCATGTCCTCGGCGTAAGCCCCGCACTCGACGTCGTGCCAGATCACGCTCACCGGCCGGCCTCCCAGAAGCGGGGGAGGTGACCGCGGGTGGCCAGCTCCTCGCGCAACTCGAGCAGCGCCGTGTATGTGGGGAGCACGAACAGCCGCTCCGATCGCGCGTCGGCGATCGCGGCGTCGAACGCTCCGGCGAGCTCTGGGACGACCCGCAACCGCTCCACCGGAACGCCCGCGTACTTCATTCGCAGCGCCAGCTCGGCGGCGCGGGTGCCGGCGCAGGTGAGGGTGCGCGCGCGGGGGGCCAGGACCTCGAAGTCGGCGTCCCACACCCACGAGATGTCCTTGCCGTCGGCGGTGCGGTCGTTGAGGATCGCCAGCAGGTCGAGCTCGCCGTCCTCGAGCGTGAGCGTGCGCAGCACCTCGTTGGCCCCGGCGGGGTTCTTGATCAGCAGGATCGACACCTCGGTGTCGTCGACCTGCAGTCGCTCGGCACGCCCGAACGCGGCCGCGACCCGTGCCAGACCCGCGACGACCCTCTCGGCGCCGGCCTCGAGCTCGATGCACAGCGCCGCGGCGCCGAGCGCGTTGTAGACGTTGTAGAGCCCCGGGAGCGGGAGCTTGACCTCGAGGCTTCCGGCCGGCGTGCGCAGGCTGAAGGCGGCCGAGCGGGTGCCGTCGAGCCGGATCCGCTCGGCGGCGATCGTCGGCGCCGGTCGCTGCTGACCGCATGACGGGCAGCGGTAGCGCCCGAGGTGGCCGAGGTACACGGCGTCATAGACGTAGGCGGCGCCACAGCGCCGGCAGTGCTTGGAGTCCGAGGCATGCTGCATCTCGGCGGTCGCGACCGACGGGTCTTCGATCCCGAAGTACGTCACGTTGGGCGCGCCTCGCCCAAGATCGGCGATCAGCGGGTCGTCGGCGTTGAGCACCAGCCGCGCGGTCGGCGGCAGGCCGGCCACGACCTCGGCCCACCGGTCAGCGATCGTCTCCAGCTCGCCGTAGCGGTCGAGTTGGTCGCGGAACAGGTTTCCGAGCAGGATCGCGCGGGGGCGCAGCTGCGCCGTGACCTGGTCCAGCCAGAACTCGTCGACCTCGAACAGCCCCAGCTCGCCGGAGATGCGCCCGCCGCTCCGGGATGCCGACAGCAAGGTCGAGGCGACGCCACCGGCCATGTTGGCGCCGGCCCGGTTGTGGACCAGCCTGACCCCATCGCCCTCCAGCACCGATGCGATCATCGCGGCCGTGGTCGTCTTGCCGTTGGTCGCCGAGACCACCGCCGATCCGCGACGCAGCCGGCCGGCGAGCTCGGCGATCGCGTCAGGCTCGAGCGCGATCAGCACCTTACCCGGCAGGCTGGTGCCGCCGCCGCGGCCGGCCCGGCGCGCGAGCCCGCCGACGGCGCGGGCAGTGGCGACCTTGACGTCGAGCAGGGTCATGCCGGGACGAGCACCTTGACGGCTCCCGGCAGCACCCTGACCGTGGCCGGCAGCTCGGCGATCGGATCGCCGTCGGCGTATAGCGTGAACGGGCGGTCGGCGCTGATCCGGACCTCGGCGCCCCGCACCACCTGCACCTCGCGCTGACGCACGTGCTCGCCCTTGAACAGCGTGGGGAGCCGGCGCAGGAACGTCAGCTTGGACCTGTGCGAGACCATCACCACGTCGAGCCGGCCGTCGGTCACCGACGCGTCGGGGGCCATCAGCATGCCACCGCCGTAGGCGCCGGAGTTGGCCGCCGCAACCGTGTAGCCGACCACCACGTGGGGCTCCCCGCCGTCGACCACGACCTCGAACCGCGCCGGCCGCCAGGCGATCAGCGCCCGCAGCGCACCGTAGGTGTAGACGAGATTGCCGCGGATCAGGCGAGCCTCGTTGGCGATCCGGTTGGCGTCGGAATCGAAGCCGCAGCTGGCGATGCTCAGGAACGTCTTTGACCCGACCTGGCCCAGGTCGAGCTCTGAGACCTTGCCGGTGGCGAGCACCGAGCACGCGGCCCTGGGCTCGAGCTCGATCCCCAGCACGCGCGCGAAGTCGTTACCGCGGCCTCCGGGGAGCACGCCGAGCACGCCGGTTGAGTGCTTGAGCGCATCGGCCACCGCCCCGATCACGCCGTCGCCGCCGAATGCGACAGCGGTCTCGCCCGCGTCGGCCGCGGCCCGGGCCAGCTCCCGGGCGTGCTCGAGGCTCTGGGTGCGTTGCACATGGTGCTCGATGCCCAGCCGGGTCAGCTCCGCCTCGACCCCCTGGAGCGCGCGCGCCGCCCGGCCGCCGCCGGCCGAGGGGTTGACGATCACCGAGGCTCTCACGTCGCGACGAGCAGGGCGTGGAGGTCGTCGGCGATCGCGACCGGCGCGGGGTCGGCGGCAGCCTCCGCCTGCGCCCGGCTGCTGGCGCCCGTCAGCACGATCGCGCCATCCAGCCCGGCCGCGGCCGCCCCGGCGAGGTCTGCGTCGACCCGATCGCCGACCACCAGCGTGCGGCCCGGGCCCAGCCGGTCCAGCGCGGTCATGAAGATCTGCGGCTCGGGCTTGCCTACCGCGATCGCCTCGCGGCCCGTGGCGTACTCGAGCGCGGCGACGATCGCGCCCGTCCCCGGCAGCAACCCGTCCTGGGTCGGGAACGTGCGGTCCCGGCAGGAGGCGATGATCTCGGCTCCGTGCATCACCGCCTCGATCGCGTCGCGCAGCTCGTCGAACCGGAACTCGTCGTGACCAGCGACCACGACCACATCGGCCTCCCCGGCCCGCGGCGTACCGTTGACGATCCGATGACCCGCCTCGGCCACGTGGCGGAACACGGCCGGCGAACCGATCACATAGGTGCCGTTTCCGGCCCCGCGCTCGGCCAGCACGTGCTGGATCGCGCCGCCGGCGTTGACGACCTCCTCCAGCGACGCCTGCACGCCGAGCGACCACAGCTTACGCACGTACTCCTCGGGGGAGCGGCGGGCGTCGTTGGTCACGAACGCGATCTGCTTGCCGGCGGCTCGGAGCTCGGAGATCGCCTGGGGAGCCGCCCGCGTGGTGGCGTCGCCCAGCCACACGCAGCCGTCGAGATCCAGCAGCACGGTGTCGTATGAGTCCAGGAGCGGGGTCAGTGTCATCGGACGAGATCCAGCAACGCGGTGTCGCTAGAACAGGGCCTCCTGGCCCGAGTCGACCGGCGGCATCAGGCATTCGGGACCGTCGTAGCGGGCGTCGTTGACCGCGAGCCCGACCGGCCGCATCGCGACCTGCGGACGCGGACAGCCCGCCGAGCAGGTCGTGCAGATCGTCGCGCGAGGTGGAGGTGTCGAGCCACGCCTGCTCGTGCTCGGGGGAGAGGATCACCGGCATCCGGTCGTGCAGCGATGCGATCGCGGAGTTGGCCGCGGTGGTGAGGATCGCGCACGAGCGGAGCTTGCGCTCGTCGGGGCCGTACCAGATCGACCACAGTCCGGCGAAGGCGAACAGCCCGCCGTCGTCGCGACCGATGTGAAACGGCTGCTTGGGGGTGGTGCGTGAGCCGCTGGGCTGCCACTCGTAGAAGCCGTCGGCGACGATCAGGCACCGGTAGCGCTGAAACGCCCGCCCGAACGCCCGGCTCTCGGCGGCGGTCTCGACCCGGGCGTTGATCATCTTCAGTCCGGTCTCGGCGCTCTTCGACCAGGACGGGACCAGGCCCCAGCGCAGCAGTTGGCCCCGCGGCGCGCCTTCCTTGTCGGTGGTGACCGCGAGCACGTCGTCGCCGGGCGCGACGTTGTAGCGCTGCCGAACCTCGATGTCCTCGCCGATCGGGAATCGGGCGCGGATGTCCCTCGGATCAGGCGTGGTAAGCGTGTAGCGACCGCACATGGTGCCGGCGAAGCCCGCTCAGTGCACTAGCGAGATCCGGCGGCGATCTGCTCGGCGCGCTGCGCCTTGGCGCGCTTCTGCCTGCGCCTCCCGAAGAACGCCAGCACCCCGAGAACGACCGCCACGAGCGCAAGCCCGTAGAAGATCGACAGGTCAACCGACAGCCCACCGAAGATCTGCCCGATGCCGTACACGATCCCGAACCCGAGGGCGAGGACCAGGACAATCAGGACGATGATCAGCACGATCCCGCGGATCCGGGCGGCGATCCCGGCGCTGGCCGGGGGCATGACGAGCCCGAGGATCCGCAGGCCGCGCAGCTGCCGGTTGGTCGGCGTCTCGACGCCGAGGCGCTCGGTGGCCTTCTTCAGATCGTCGGCTCGGCGTTCGGCCAGCGCCAGCGAGGCGTCGGCCATCCGCCGCAGCTGCAGACGCTCCTGCGGGCGGGCCGCCGCAAGCGCGCGCTGGAAGTGCGCCCGCGCCGTCTTGGCGTCATAGCGCTCGGCCGCCCGGGCCCCGAGGATCGCCTGAGCCGCCGCCTTGTAGCGGGTCTCTGCCTCGAGCTCTTCGTCTGAGCGGCTCTCCAGCTGCTGCATGGCAGCGAGCGGGCTCCGCTGCTCCATGCGCACCATGCGTTCCTGCTTTGCCATCGGTAGTGGAGTCTAGTGCGCGCGATGGGCGTCGGCGGGTCGGCCAGTGGTCGACCTCGGGTGCCGCGGCCGGATTACGAACACGCGCTGGCCCGTCAGCTCCTGGCCGCCGTCGGCCGAGCTGTGCGGCGGCGAGCGGTAGACGTCGACGTGGGCGCCGTTGATCGCCCCGCCGGTGTCCTGGGCGACGAACCAGCCGCCGTAGCCGTCGTGGCGGTAGGCGGGGATGTAGACGCGGCTGCCGAGCGCGATCACGTCGGGATCGACCGCGATCGAGCGCCAGAAGTGAAGCCGGCCGGTTCCACCGGCGGCGAACGTGACGCCCGGAAGCGGCACGTAACGCCGGCCGATCCCCGCCGACCAGCCGCCGGCCAGCAGCGGGAACGTGACCCCGCCGCCGCGGCCCTGCCAGTAACCGCCGGCGCGCCAGTACGGTGCACCCGCCGAGAACCCGTTGCCCGCGGACGTCGGCGTGCCGTTCTGCGTGACCCAACCGCCGTCGCCGAGCGCGTTGATCCGGTACATGCGGCCGTCGAGCCCGATTCCGTCTCCCTCCATCGACAGGCCGCTCGCCGAGTACAGCCAGTCGATCCGGTGCCGGCCGGGCAGGCCGGGCGCCTTCACCGGCGCGCCCACGAACCACGACTCGGGCGCCGGCCAGTATTCGGTGATCAGCACGTGGCCCATCCATGTCCCCTTGGCCTGCTTGCTCGGCGGCGGTGGAATTCGCCGCTTGCGCTTGGGCGTGGGGGCCAGCCCGCCGATCGGGGCGCCGCCGGTCGGCCCGGGGTCGGGCATCGGGCTCGCCTGCGCCGGCGCGAGGGCCACCGCGGGGCCCGCGGCGAGCGTGAGCGCCGCGGCCAGCGCGATCGGTCCGAGCAGCCGTCTGGGTCGGGGCATGGCGAGATCTTCGGCGGCTTCGCGGACGGTCCTGCGCGGCGCGCTCAGTGGGGCCCGGCCACGAACCTCGACGTCGCCCGATCGACGTACTTGCGCAGCTCGTAGCGGTCGTCGGGTGACAGCACAGCACTGCCGGTGGGGAAGAACGCCATGAACAGGTCCTGGCGGGTGTCGGCGGTGTCATGGGGCGAGCTGCCGTAGCCCGGGTCGGTCACGTCGTACACGTCGGACGGCCCGCTGCCCCCGTCCGGGCGCAGCTTCCCCGACGTGACGGTGCCACCCGCGTCCAGGTGGGCTCCGTAGTTCCACCCGGCGTCCGGAGGGCTTCAACGTCTCGTGGGCCCGGCCTGACCGGGGCCGATAATGGCCCGGTGCCCGAAGCGGTCGATCCCGTCGTCGCGCCCGGCTCGCTCGCTCGCACCGAGCAACCGGTGCTGGACAGCTACGGGCTGGTCCTGCGACCGTGGCACGCCGGCGACGCGACCGTGCTCGCCCGTGCCTATTCGGACCCTGAGATCCGGCAATGGCACGCGCGCTCGATGGACGAACACGAGGCGCGAGAATGGATCCGGGTGCGCGGTGATCGGTGGCTGGGCGAGAGCGGCGCTGATTGGGCGGTGACCGAGGGAACCGACGCAGTGGTCGGGCGGATGGGGTTTCGCCGGATCGAGCTCGCGGCCGGGCTGGGCGAGGTGGCCTACTGGGTGCTGCCGTCAGCTCGCGGGCGCGGAGTGGCTCGGCGGGCGCTGTGCGTCCTCAGCGACTGGGCGTTCGATCGGCTGGGTCTGCATCGGCTGGAGCTGCTGCACGCCACCGCCAACCTCGGCTCCTGTCGCGTGGCCGGCGCCGCGGGCTTTACGCTCGAGGGCACGCTGCGCCGGCAGGTGCTGCACGCCGACGGCTGGCACGACATGCACGTGCACGCCCGGCTGGCCGACGAACCGCGGCCGGATCCGGGCCGCCTCAACCAATAGGGGTTGTGCTCTGTCTACCCGCGGGGAGCGGTCCGAGACCCGTGAGCGCGCTAATCGGCGAGCAGCTTCTTCAGCACGTCGTCGATGTACTCGGTGTCGACGGGATTGATCCCGCCGCCGGCGAAGTGACCCCATACGCCGGGGATCACGTTCAGCGTTCCGTCCGGGATGTACTGGACCGCGTACTCCTCGTCCTCGGGCGGGAAGTAGAGGTCCTTCTCGGCGGGGAGCGAGACGAGCTTGGCCTTGATCGACTTCAGCGCCTTAACGTGGTCGCCGTCGAAGCCCGGCGTGTTGCCGATGTTGCCGTTCTGCCACGTCCACAGCATCGCCAACAGGTTGTTCGGGTCGCGGTTGTCGAGGAAGAAGTCCTCCCAGAACCCGACGAGGAAATCCTCCAGCGACGAGTACCCCATCTGCGTGTAGATCTGGTCCCAGTAGAACGCCTGCGAGTAGCCCCAGCCCGCGTACACCCGTGCGAGCGCCCGGATGCCCTTGCTGACCTCAGACATGTCGTTGTACCAGCCGCCCTTGAACGCGTCGTCGGCGGTCAGGGCGGCCTTCACGCCCTCGAGGAACACGATGTTGTGCTCGCTGGTCTTCGATGACCCGCAGAACGGACACGCCCGCTGGACCATGTCCGGGAAGCTCACCGCCCACTGATATGTCTGCCCGGCGCCCATCGACCAGCCGGTGACCAGCGGCAGCGTCTCGATCCCGAACTTCTCGGTGACCAGCCGGTGCTGCTGCTGGACCTGGTCCCAGAACGTGACTCGCGGGAACCGCGCTCGATCGTAAGGAGGCGGCATGTTGCTCGGTGAGCTCGACAGGCCGTTGCCGAGCATGTTCGGTACGACGATGAAGTATTTGCTGGGGTCCAGCGCCATTCCGTCGCCGATCAACCACTCGTTGTCGGCGTGCCGTCCCGAGTACCAGGTGGGGTAGACGATCGCATTGCTCTTGTCGCCGTTCAGCGTGCCGTAGGTCTTGTAAGCCAGCGACGCGCCGCGCAGGGTCATCCCCATCTGCAGCTCGATGTCACCGAGCTCGAACAGCTCGTAGTCCCGTGAACCCTCCATCAGCGCTCCTCTCGGATGAGTCCGCCCCGATCCGGCGGACGTTCTAAGCGAACTCTATGGCTGTGAGTCACAACGGAGAGCACTACGAGGAATAACCTTGCACCGGGGGCGGCGCCGACAGTAACTCGAGTCAGGAGGCCCCGATGGCCAAGTTCAGGATCCAGCCGCACGTCCGCCTGCAGGAGTGGGTCGCGGAAGAGAACGGCTTCTTTACGGACGAGGGTCTCGACTACGTGTTCGAGACCGCGGGATTCGCCGGCGGCAGCGCGCTCGGCGCGCCCGCTGTCCAGCCCGCCGACGCCGCGCCGATGGCGGTGCGCAGCGGCGCGCTGGAGGACATGGGGGAGGGCCGGACCTGTTCGGTTTCGGGGGCGTGCCACTGGGCGGTCAACGCGGCCGCGACCGCGAGCCACGGGAAGATGTGGGGCAAGGCGTACGCGGTGTGCGTGTCGGGCATCTTCGTCGCGGCCGAATCGCCCTATCGCGAGCCCGTCGACCTCGCCGGCGTCGAGGTCGGCGTCGGGTTCCATTCGGGCAGCCACTACTCCGCGATCCAGGGCCTCGAGCCGTTCCTGCAGGCGAGACCAGATCGAGCTCGCGTTCGTCGGGCGCCCGTTCGACCGCGTCAAGCTGATGCGTGAGCGCCGGATCGAGGCCGCGAACGTGTTCGGCGCCCAGTACTACCTGCTCGAGCAGGCCGGCTTCCGCAAGCTCGTCGACACCACGTTCATGATCGGCTTCCTGACCAGCGACGACGTCGACGCCGAGGACCTCGAGCGCTACTTCCGGGCGATGCGCCGCGCCCAGTCCGAGCTCGACATCGAGCCCGATCGCTACAAGCCGCTGTGGCTGCGCGAGATCCCCGAGGACATCCTCGACGGAGCCGACGTGCGGCGGTTCGGCACCGGTGAGCGGATCGTGTTCGAGCCCTACACGCGCGAGATGTTCGAGCGGACCCATAGCTGGATGGAGCAGTGGGATCTGTTCGACGCCGGCGCGGCGCAGCGGCCGACCTACGAGGACGCCGTCATCGCCTGACCGGCCAGGACCCGGCCGGGACGTCCGAGCCGGTCCGCCGGTCCGTCGGCGTCCACCGGTTGACCCGCGGTTACCCGCGCGCGCGATAGAACTACGAGATCATGAGCTTTGGCCGAGTGTTGCGGCCGAGCGACGGGGCACCCGAGCATCGGAGCGAGCCGGCCCAGCAGACGGCGCGGCCCGGGGCGTCCGCCGTGCTCGCTCTCCAGCGATCGCTGGGCAACCGGGCGACTGGCGCACTCCTGCGGTCTCCGGCGGCCGATGACCCGCTCTTCTCGAGGCTGTCGACCCCGTACTCCGGCGGCGGTCTCGACGCCGGCGCCTGGAAGCAGAAGGTGGTCGCGGCGCGCGCGGCGCTCGCCGCCGGAAAGACCGACGAGGCGGCTGCGCTGTACACCGAGCTATATCGCGACCTCGCCCGCACGGCCGGCGCCGAGCTCGTGGCGTCCGTCACCGACAGGTACCCGGTCAACCTCGCCGGCGCCGCCGACAGCGGGTTCAAACCAGGCCTGAATCTCGTCCTCGCCTCCGGAGGCGCGCGCGGCGGGACGACCGCGTTGGTCGACTCCTCTGGCAAGTTCGGGGTCAAGCTCGACTTATCGGCCGGCGCGGACCGGCCCGATATCGCAATCCGCCTGTTCGCGACGAGCTTCACCGAGGACAAGGCGATGGCGCTCAACGTGCTCCGGCACGAGATGACCCACGCCAGGCACCTGGAGATGGGGCTCGAGTCCGTCGACCGGTGGCGCAAGACCGGTGGCAAGGGAGACGCAGACAGCTTCGGCAGGTGGATCGAGCACAACCCCAAGGGACTGTCCGCCGCTGACGTGCGGCTCGTCAAGGAGACCGCCGCCGGGGGTTCGGGCAACACCGAGGTGCTCGCGTACGTCGAGGGCTTCATGACCGTGTTTCATCTGATCGACCCTCCGCCGCCGGTTGACCATCCGATCTTCGTGGAGCTGCTGGGGGTGCTCGAGACCACCAAGGTGCTGCCGTGGAAGTCTGCCGACCGCACGGTCAAGGACCTTGCCGCCAAGCGCCTGGAGAAGTACTACTGCGACGTGCTGGACCCCGATCACCGCAAGTCCTTTGACGCCTGGGTCACCACCCAGGTCAAGCAGATTCAGGACGACGAGGCTGCGCTCAAGACCAAGTCCAACGCCGGCGCGGTCGCCCGCGCGCGCGGCCACGAGCAGAGCTCGTTCGCCGACTTCATCAAGCGGCTGCAGTCGATTCCGGGGACGTGCCCGGCCCCGAAGACGCCGGCCAGGAAGGCCGCCGCGCGGACGGTCGCGCCGCTCCGTTGAACTAAGGTCCCGGAGCCAAATTCGACCAGCGAGGAACGTGATGATCGACTTCCAGGACCAGCGGGTGGTTGTGATCGGCGGCAGTGCCGGAATCGGTTTGGCCACCGCGCAGTTGGCTGCCGAGTACGGCGCGTCGGTGGCGATCACTTCGCGCTCTCAGGAACGGTTGGACGCCGCGCTGGGCCAGCTGCCTGACGCCGCCAGCGGTCACATCGTCGACGTCACCAGCGAGGCATCCGTCGAGCGGCTGTTCGCAGAGCTCGGCGAGCTGGACCATCTCGTCTACACCGCGGGCGAGCCGTTGCGACCCTTCCCGATCGACGGGCTCGACCTCGACGATGCTCGCGTCTTCTTGGAGACCCGGCTCTGGGGGGCAGTCGCGGCGGTCAAGCACGCTCACGCGCGGATCCGTCCGGGAGGCTCGATCTCCCTGACGTCGGGAAGCGCCGGCGCGCGACCGCAGCCCGGGTGGCTCGTCGGCGCCGGCATCTGCGGCGCGATCGAGGCGATCGCCCGCACACTGGCCGTGGAGCTGGCACCGATCCGGGTCAACGCCTTCGCCCCGGGGATCGTGCGCACCGAGCTTTGGCAGGGGATCCCCGAGGCGGATCGCGAGGCGATGTTCGAGGCCACCGCACAGCAGCTGCCGGCGCGGAGGATCGGGACGCCCGAGGACGTCGCGCTGACAATCGCCTACCTGATGGCTGACGGCTACGTGACCGGAACCGTGGTCGAGCTCAACGGCGGCGGCAACCTCGTCTAGCTCTACGCATCCGACGGTGCGGCAGCCATGCTTGTCACCTCGTCCGGAGTGAGCCCGCGATCGGGGCCGTGCGGCACCACGTGCTGCCCGGGCTCGATCAGCAGCTGTTCGCCGTCGATCGCGACCGTGACCTTGTCGGGTTCGAACGAGATCAGATCACCGACGCGCTCGACCTCGCGATAGGGATCGCGGTAGCTCCACGCGGCGCGGGCGACGCCGTCGATGTCGTAGTAGCTGCACAGGCCCTTGTAGGGGCAGAACGTCTGCTGGTCGACGGGCGCCAACAGCGTCTCGGTGACGTCCTCGCGGGGCACATACCACCGGGGTGCGAAGCCCGACTCATACAGGACCAGTGGGCGCTGGCTGCTGGCGATCAGCGTTCCGCCGCTGTGGACCGTCAGCTCGCGGGAGGTCTGTCGGACGTCGATCCGGTGATACGCGTCGGCGGCGTGCCCGACGATCCGCTCGTCCTCCTCGTAGAAGGCGTCCATCGCGTGCCACGCGAACGCGATGCGGTCCGTGAGGATGTCCGCGAACGGCGGAAGCTCGGAGTGCTCCCAGGCGCCGCGAGCGGCCTCGTGGTCGCCGCGCCTCACTGCATACCAGCCGGTGGTGCCGAGCTCGGGGTGCTGGGTCGTCCGGTCGGTGAGCGCCAGCACCTCGGGGTCGATGTCGGCCTTGGGGAAGTAGGCGACCGGATAGCGAGCCGGCTCGTGCAGGAGCACGACGTCGTCGGACTGGGCGATCCAAGTCCGGGCGAACGACACGCGCATCCGCCGCCGGAGCGGTTCGGCGTAGAGGAGCCGCTCAGGCAGCGGCTCGGGCACGAGGAACTTCCCGATCGCGCCCCGGGCCAGAGGTCCCTGCTGCCATGCCAATCCCATGATCATCCGTCCTTTCGTTCAGACCCAGTTCGCCGCAGGCGTCAGGCGACGTCATCGAGGTCAGTGGCGGACTGACGAGCGCTCTTACCGCCGCGCTGCCGGTAAGAACGGCGGGTTGCCGGCTGCTGATATCTGACAGTGGAGTCGATGCACGTATCGCGCCTGTGGCGCTACCCGGTCAAATCGCTGGGCGGAGAGGAGCTGGCCGACGTGCAGCTCACCGACGATGGCGTCGCCGGCGATCGCCTGGTGCACGTCAGCACCCCGTATGGGCCGCTGACCGGTCGCACCCGGCATTCGCTGCTGACGATCCCGGCGCGCACCGGCGACGACGGTGAGCCGCAAGTCGCCGGAGTTCCCTGGCGAAGCCCCGCGGCTGCCGAGCTCATCCACCGCCACGCCGGCCCACAGGCGGTGCTGCGTCGTTACGACGGCCCCGAGCGGTTCGACGTGCTCAACCTGCTGGTGGCCACCGACAGCGCGGTCGCCGAGCTGGGGGCCGACGTGCGGCGGCTACGGCCGAACATCCTGCTCGGAGGCGTTCCCGCCGGAGCGGAACGAGGCTGGGCGGGCAAGGCGCTGGCGATCGGCGACGCAATGATCGGGATCCTCGACCTACGCCAGCGGTGCATCGTGACCACGATCGACCCCGACACCGGAGCTCAGAACATCGACGTGCTGCTGCGGATCCGCGACCGGTTCGCCACTCGGATCGCGCTCGACTGCTGGGTGATCACGCCGGGCAAGATCGAGGTGGGGGACACGGTCCGGCTGGTGGAGACCAGCGAGCGGCCGGCGCACGCAGGCGGCTGGATCGTCGGCGCGCCCTACCGATGACGCCGCCGGTCCGCCGTCCGTACGATCTCGGCGGTGAGCGGTGCTCCGCAGGCGACGCCAGACCCGGAGTCCAGGCGGTGGATCGAGCAGTTGCGCGAGCAACACCCGCGCCGTGAGCAGACGATCGCCAAGCTCCACGGGGTGCTGTTACGAGTCGCGTTCCACGAGCTCGGCCGCCGCCGTCGTCAGCTCGGATCGATCGCCGGCCCCGAGTTCGAGGACATCGCTCAGCAGGCCGCCGACGACGCGCTGGTCAGCATCCTGGGCAAGCTTGACGAGTTTCGCGGGCTCAGCCGTTTCACCACCTGGGCGTACAGGTTCGTGATTTTCGAGGTCTCGAGCAAGGTCGCGCGTCACGCCTGGCAACACCATCCGCCCGCCAGCGGGGAACTCACCTGGGAGCAGCTCCCCGACTCGATGGCCCCGCGCCCGGGAGCTCGGCTCGAGCAGCGCGAGCAGCTGGAGGAGCTGTCTGCGGCGATCGGCGACCTCACCGCGCGCCAGCGGGAGGTATTCGTCGCGATCGCGCTCAACGACGTCCCGATCGACGTACTCGCGATCCAGCTGGGCTCGAACCGCAATGCCATCTATAAGAACCTGTTCGACGCGCGGCGCAACCTACGGGCGGCACTCGCCGCGGCCGGCCATCCCGTGATCGGACAGGACGCGCTCACGTCATGACCGACCGTCACCACCGACTCGACGACCTCCTCCGTGCGATGAACGGCGACGCGGGATGCACTGCCGGGGAGGACGTCCTCGACGCCTATGTCGACCTCGAGCTCGCCGGCCGCAATCCGGCCGAAGCCTATCCGGGCACGGCGATCCACCTCCGGTCATGCCCCGGCTGCCGGGCCGATCACGATGGCCTGCTCGACGCCGCTCGCCGCTTCAGCGAAATCGACCCCGACTAGGAGGCCAAAATGCCCGTGACGGAGGCCGTGTCAGCGCATCCGAACATATGCGCGCATACGCGGCGAACCCCTCTGAGGGTTCGATAGGTTGTAGGCGTGCCAGCCGCCCTTCACGACCGCTTGCAGAGGTTTTACGGCGACCTCGAGAAGTCTGGCCGGACCGACCATGTTTCGGTCCAAGTGGGCAAGATCTTCAACGCGCTCTTGGCGGAGGTCAAACAGACCCACGAAGATGATCCGATCGCGAGCGCGATTGAGCCGCTTACGTTTGAGTCCAGGTCTGTCAACGACGTGGCGACGCTGGCCATCTCAGTCGGCCAGCTGCTCCAAGCGATCAGGTAGCTGGCACCGGCAGATCGGTGCAGGCCGCTTCACCGATTCAATAGACCGTGTGCATGAGCTCCCGGACCTGCTCGAGCGTGTCGATCGCCGTCGCCCTGGCGGTCTCGTTGCCGGTCCGCAGGACCTCGTGCAGGTAGCCGCGGTCCCGGATCAGCTCTCGGCGACGGCGTCTGACGAGGCTCATACGGTCGTTGACCGCGTCCGTCAGAACCTGCTTGAGCGCGACGCCACCACCGTCGCCGATCTCGTCGGCGAGCTCGTGTGGGTCGCGCTCGAGGCACAGGGCCGCGAGCAGGACGAGGTTTGATACCTCCGGCCGGCGGTTCGGGTCATAGGTGATGCAGCGGTCGGAGTCGGTCCTGGCGGCCCTGATCAGCCGGGCGGTCTCGTCTTCAGTCGCGCCGATCGCGATCGCGTTGCGGCGACTCTTGCTCATCTTCTGGCCGTCGGTCCCAAGCAGTAAGGAGACCTCGCCGAGCAGCGCCTCGGGCTCCTGGAAGTACGGGTCGGTCGGGCTGTAGCGCTGGTTGAACCGTCTGGCGATCAGCCGGGTCATCTCCAGATGCGGGAGCTGATCCTTGCCGACCGGCACGACGTTGCCGTGACAGAACAGGATGTCCGCGGCCTGATGGACCGGGTAGGTGAACATCAGCCCCGATGCCGCCGGTAAACCCGACGCGGTGCGCTCCTCCTTGACCGTCGGGTTGCGCCCGAGCTCGGGGACGCTGACGAGACTGAGGAACGGGACCAGCAACTGGTTGAGCTCGGGGATCTGGGAGTGGGCGAAGATCGTCGAGCGCCCCGGATCGATGCCGACCGACAGGTAGTCGGCCATCAGCTCCTCGACGTCCGTGGGCAGCGACGACGGGCTGTCGCGGTCGATGATCGTCTGGTAGTCGGCGACGAGCACGATCGTGTGGACACCGAGGTCCTGAAGCCGCACCCGGTTGAGCAGCGTTCCGAAGTAGTGGCCGAGGTGCAACGGGCCGGTCGGTCGATCGCCGGTCAGGACCCGATAGCGGCTCGGATCCTCAATGAATGCCGCTTCCAAGCGGGCCGACCGCGCCTGCGCCTCGGCGAGTGACGCCTCAGCGCTGCGGTCGTGTGTCTGTATCTGGGACATGCGCTTCCTCTCGAAGTGGAGGGTCCTCCTGAAGCGCGTAGCTACGGCGTATGTGGTCGACGACGGGCGCTCAGGAGCAGCCCGTTGAACAGAGGTCAGCGTGGCTGCGCTATGGGCGCAGCCACCACCAACACACGCGATTGCCGTGAAGCATCGCTCCGAATCGTACCTGCACCGGCGCCCGCCGCGGCAACGGCGGGCGCCGACACATGGCTTGGCTGATCAGCCGCCCAACACGGCCGCCTGCGGCAGTCGGCTGAGCGCCCGACCTCCGCGCATCACCGATCGGGCCGCGCCACTCGCGGCCTTCTCCGCGGCCGGCATGGCGGCGGCCGTCGGGTCGGGCACCGGCAGCGGCGGACATGTCTTGTCCCAAGGGGCGCTGTTGTTACGCGCGGGCAACGCACCCGTGGTCAGATAGTCCGCGATCGTGCCGTCCACGCAGAGGTTCCCGCTCAGGGAGTCGGCGTGGGTGGTGCCGCCCGGCTCCGCCAACAGCACCGAGTGCGGGAACAGCTTGCGCACCTCGAGGCTGCCCGGGAACGGGGTCGCCGCATCGAGCGTCTCGTCGATCAGCAGGGCGTTGCTGATGTGGCTGCCGTTGACCTGCACCGGGGTCGCCGGACGTCCCGGCCACCAGCTGCACGGCCCGTTGAACCAGGCGTTGCCCCAGGTGACGAACGGGGCCTCGCTGAACACCGCCCAGTTGTCGGCCAGCACCCGGCTGAACGGCTGCTGCCACGCGGCATCACTGCAGCTGACCGCCAGATACCCGGCGTACCCATTGTCATCGCCGGGCGAGTCGGTGCCCTCGTAGGCGTCGATCATGTCCTGTGTGGATTGCGCGTCGGGATTGTGGATCCATTCGGCAAACAGCGACGCGGAATCCAGCCAGGTCTGCTGGTAGTAGGCCGGCGCGAGGAAGATGTCGTTCCACTCATCCGGGCCGACGACGCCGCCGATCGGGTTGCCCTCCAGCCCGAACTGCGTCGCGTAGAACAGGTGGGCGACCGCCTGCCGCGTCGCTCCGAGGTGGTAGACGCTGTTGTACTTGGCCAGCCATGCGAACCAGATGTTGATGTTGCGGTTGAACGCCACATCCTGGTCGAGATTGGCCTGGTACCAGACCTTCCGCGGGTCGACGTTCGAGTCCAGGATCAGACGCCGGACATGTGACGGGAACAGGGTCGAGTAGACCTGCCCCAAGTAGGTCCCGTAGGAGTAGCCGAGGTAGTTGATCTGCTTGAGCCCGAGCGCCTGGCGGATGCTGTCCATGTCCCGCGCTGAGTCCGGGGTGGTGTCGTGCTTCAGCAGCGCCGCCTGCTGCGGGCTGCGGGCAGCACACGCAGCCGCGTACGCCTTGGACCGCGTCTTCCAGTACTTCAACAGCTTCTTCGTCGTCGGGATGTAGTTGCCGCGGTCCGGACCCAGATAGTTCGGATCGCAGGTCAACGCCGGCTGGCTCGAACCGACGCCGCGCGGATCAAACCCGATCCAGTCGTAGTCCGCTGCCGCCGCGCCGAAGTTCTCGCTCTGCAACGTCAGCGCGAGGATCGCCCCTAGCTCCAGGCCCGATCCGCCGGGGCCGCCCGGGTTGGTCAGGATCGCGCCCTGGTAGTCCGCCGCCGAGGACGTGTGTTGGAACCGCGACAGGGCAAGCTGGACCTTCGGCCCGTTCGGACGGCTGTAGTCGACCGGCACCGACAGCGTGCCGCACTGTGCTCCGACCCCCGCCAGCCCGGGGTCCGCACATGTGCCCCAGTTGATGCTCCCGATTCCCGTTACCGGCGAATCATGCCGAGCGCCGGTGGCTGCAGCACTCGACGAGACTTGGGTACATAACCCGGCGACGAGAACGCCGATCACCGTGGCAAGCCGAAACTTCAGTCGTTGCATGGGCAACACCTCTTCCCTAATAGAGGAACGCAAGTCCCCGGCCGGGCCGGACTCTATTGCTCGCCGACGATCGATGCGAACCTGTTTTCGGCGTTCCGGAGCGCTCTAGCATCGGCCGTGAAGGTGTGCGATCCTGAACCGTCCGTTGCGTCTGGAGGGGAGGAGGCCGACCGATGGGGAGCGGCTTCTCGAGGTTGAGGTGGGTCGTCGCCATGTTGATTCTGAGCGCGCCGGCAATGGCTGCTGGAGTCGCCCGGGCCAACGTGAGCCCCGCGCTGGGGCGGTGGAGCGGGAGCGGCCAGGGCGGCACCGTGCACTTCGTGGTTTCTCGGGTCGGCGGAACCGACGTGTTCAGCGACCTGGTCGAGCAATGTGCCGGCGGGACTCCCTCCGCCGGGGACATTCCCTGGAGCCGGAACAAGCAGGGCCCCGAGTTCCGTAGCGAAACCGCGATCGGGGCCAACGGCCGGGTCTCCGATGGCTTCCGCTCTCCCCGTGTGGGCGTCACCGCGTTCGACTACGACGTGCACGGGACGCTCAACGGTGACCACGGCACGCTCAGCGTCCACAAGAGCGGCGATGGGGACCAAAGCTGTGTGATCCGCAACGCGCACGTCTCCCGGACCGGTGGGCGGACGTTGACCGATGGCGACTACACGGTCAGCGGCGGCGCGCCCGGCACCGATGTCGAGCTCAGCGTGTTCGGCGAGGGCGCCGAGGTCTGGTGGAGCGGGTTGTTCGGGACCCCGATCGGCGGCGTCGAGGACGACCCGGAGCTGTGCGCGGAGATCGAGGACGCGGCGCTGGGCGTGGGCGACGCGTTTCTGGCCAGAGGTGCCCGAACGTTCGCGACGCACGACATCGCGCTGCTCAACGCGGTGTTCTTCGCCGGCCATTTCGCCGGGCAGTCGCACGGCCTCGGCGGCTACCTCGCGACTTCATATCCGGTGTGCAGCGGCGGTGGAGCGTTGGTGTGGAAGCTCCACAAGGCAGCGCCGCCGTTGGTGCCGGCGCTGCCGTTGCATGGCAGCGCACCGCCGCCGCCGAGGCCCCATCGGCATCGCCACCACCATCACCCGCGCCGGACCGTCCGCTACGTGGCGCTCGGAGACTCGTTCTCGGCCGGCGAGGGAGTGCCACCCTACGAACCCGGGACGGCGACCCTCCGAGATCACTGCCATCGCTCGACGCGCGCGTATTCACGCCTGATAGCGCTACCCGGCATTCGCTTCCTCCGCTCGTTCTACGCGTGCAGCGGCGCGCGGGCGCCGGATGTCTTGAGCCGGTCTCGATATGGCGAGGTGCCGCAGGTCGACCACCCCAGACTGCGTCGCGCCCAGCTGGTGACGATCTCGATCGGTGGAAACGACGCCGGGTTCGTGAAGGTGCTGGTCGAGTGCACCCGCCTGTATGGCCGTGTGCACCACACCCGCTGCTACCGACAGCCGGCCGCGCACCGCATCCTCGGAGGGATCGAAGCGCTGCGGGGCACGCTGGCCGGGACGTTCGAGGCGATTCGCGAGCGGACCGGACCCGAGGCGAAGATCGTCGTGCTCGACTATCCGAACCTGTTTCCCGAGCATGGCTGCGCCAAGCTGAACGCCGTGTTCGACCACCGCGCGCAGCACTTCATGCGGACCGCCGGCGGGGTGCTCGACCGGACGGTCGCCGCCGCGGCGGCCCAGGCCCACGTGCACTTCGTCGACGTCAGACACGAGTTCGCCCACCACGAGCTGTGCTCGCGCCAGGAATGGGTCGACTTCTTCGTTGCGCCGCGGGCGAAGCGCCCCGGGGCGGTCACCGGCTCGTTTCACCCCAACGCAGCCGGGCAGCGCGCCTACGCCCGGGTCCTGCACGCGGCATTGGCCCACATCCTCTGATCCACGAGTCGTCCGCGCCGACGGCGATCATCCCCGGGTGAGGATCGACGCGATCACACCCGGGGACATCGTCAAGACGTCGATCGGCGGCCGCCAGATCTACGGCGAGGTGCTGGAGATCACCGATCAGCGCGTCCACTTCCATCCGATCACGCACGCCGCCGGGTACCGGCACGCGACCGCGCGCCAGATCATCGGCCATTGGCGCAAGACGGGCCGCCGACGCTCGGGTGCCGGGGAGGAGGGGCCCTCCGAGGACCAGCCTCCCGAACAGCTGGCGCTGCGGATCAACCACTGAACACGCGCAATAGACACCGGAAGGAGTCCCGATGCTCTCGTTCACGACCACGCTTCAGCCACGCGGGCCTGCCGCTGCGGTGGTGCTCGAAGACGACCAGGTCGCCGCGCTCGGCCAGGGTGCCAAGCGCTTCCCGGTCAAGGCGACGGTAAACGGCTACACCTGGCGCGGCAACGTGGCGCGCATGGGCGGCGAGTTCCTTGTCGGGCTCAGCAAGGCGGTGCGGACCGCCGCCGGAGTCCAGGCCGGCGATCAGGTGCAGGTCGAGCTCGAGCTGGATACACAGGAGCGCACCGTCGACCTTCCGGACCAGTTGTCGGCTGCGCTGGCGGCCGATGCCGAGGCAAAGGCCGGTTTCGACGGCCTGTCGTACACGCACCGCAAGGAGTACGCCCGCTGGATCGCAGAGTCCAAGAAGCCGCAGACCCGCGACCGCCGGCTTGCCAAGGCGCTCGAGCAGCTGCGAGAGGGCAAGCCGCCGCGCTGAGGCTGCGGTAGGGTCCCGCCGATGACCAACGGTGCTACCAACGAAGGCGAGTCTCCATCGCACCAGATCGACGCGCGGATCAAGGAGCTGGGCGACTGGCGAGGCGAGACCCTCGCCAAGCTGCGCGGCCTGATCAGGCAGGCCGACCCGGACGTGGTCGAAGAGTGGAAGTGGAGAAAGGCCACGAACCCCGGTGTCCCGGTGTGGTCTCACCACGGTGGGATCTGCACCGGCGAGACCTACAAGAGCGTGGTCAAGCTGACGTTCTTCAAGGGTGCTTCGCTGGAGGACCCGTCAGGTCTGTTCAACTCGAGCCTCGGAGGCAACACGCGGCGCGCGATCGACGTCCACGAGGACGATCAAATCGATGAGAAGGCGTTCATCACCCTCATTCGCGCCGCGGTCAGCCTGAACGAGGCCTCGTCGCGCTAGCGGCGGGACACTAGGACGCAGCCTCCCAGGTGAACCCGTCCGGGTCGGTGAACGGCCCGGCCTCACTGGCAATCACGATCCGGTGTGACCCGGTGCCGTCCGGGGAGGTACCGGCATCCTTCGCCAGAGCGCCGCGACCGTAGAGTGCCAGTTTCACCTGCCCGGACGGCGCGTCGAATTCGACGTACTTGCGGGCGAAGCTCTTCGCGACCTCCAAGCCCCGGTCGACATAGAACCGCTTGGTCGCCGCGACGTCCGCAACGCCCAGCAGGAGCACGATGTCGTCGATCTCTCGAGTCGCCGGGCCCGAGTCCTTCTTCGACGACGTCGCGACCTTCCAGATTGTCCCGTCCGGTGCCTGGACGACGCCGCCGTAGCCCCAGAAGCTCTTCTTGACGGGCTTGAGCGGCGTCGCGCCGGCGTCGAGCGCGGACCCGACGAGTCGGTCGACCGTGGCCGGCTGGGACACCACGAGCGACATCGTGAACGCGCGAAAGCCGGTCGTCGGGGCCTCGGACTGGCGAAGGCCGAGCTGATTGCCCAACCCGAAGGCGGCGTCGTAGAAGGACTGCGCGGCTGCGGGATCAGGAACTTCGAGAGTGATGGATTTGACTGAGTTCATGGCACGTCCTTTGGTCGGGAGCTTGGATGAATCGCAACTGGCGGTCAACCTAGCTGCGGTGTGTCACCCGCGCTTCTCGATTCCTGCTCGATTCTGAGGCCGAGCAGTCCTTGCCGTGTCCCACGGGGTATCGAGTCCACAGACCCCAGGACCACCGCCCGTAGCTCCTCCGACTCCAAAGAGAGGAATGTCATGGACCCGCAAGAGATCACTGAAGAGCCGCAGGATCGGACCGGCTCGTGGGTACGCCGGCCCGACGAGTACAAGCTGCAGGATCTGGCCGGAGGCCGTTCATGACCGTCCAGCGCCTGGAGCACATCGGCATCGTCGTCGACGACCTCGCGGCGGCGACCGCGTTCTTCGCCGCACTCGGGCTCGAATTGGAGGGCGAGGCGTCCGTCGAGGGCGGCTCGGTGGACCGTGTAAACGGGCTCGAGGGCGTGCGGGCGGATATCGTGATCCTGCGGACCCCGGATGGCAACGGCAAGGTCGAGCTGGCCAAGTACCGCTCACCCTCATACGAGGGCGACGACGGGCCGGCGCCGGCCAACGCCCCGGGCATCCGCCACATCCTCTTCGTCGTCGACGACATCGAGGCATGCCTCGCCGGCCTGCGAGCGCATGGCGGCGAGCTGGTCGGCGAGCTGGAGAACTACGAGGACAGCTACTGGCTCTGCTACGTGCGCGGGCCGGCGGGGATCATCGTCGAGCTGGCGGAGAAGGTCGGCTGATGGGTGTCCGCGCCAGACGCGGGATCAGCCGAGCTGCCGACCCGCCGAGGGCGCCACGACGCTCACCGTCGGCCAGTTCCGCTGTGTTCTCGAGCTGACTCGCCTCGCGGCAATTCAGCGCCGCCAACGCCGTGACGTTCGTCGTCTTCGGAGCGCTCAGCGGTGTGTTCTTCCTGCTCGTGGCGTTCTTGCAGATCTCGCTCGGCTACTCGCCCCTGGCCGCAGGTGCCGCCTCGTTGCCGATCACGGCTCTGATGCTGGTGCTCTCTGCCCCCGCGGGGGCCCTTGCCCAACGGATCGGGCCGAGGATCCCGTTGACCGTGGGACCGCTCGTCACGGCTCTGGGACTGCTCTTGATGTCGCGGATCGATCGGGGCGACAGCTATGTGTCCGGCGTGCTCCCGGTCGTGATCGTGTTTGGTTTGGGCCTCACCTTGGTCGTCGCGCCGGTCACGGCGACGGTGATGGCTGCCGCGGATGAGCGGCACTCGGGCATCGCGTCGGGAATCAATACCGCCGTCTCGCGTCTCGCTGGCCTGATCGTCGTCGCGGTGCTGCCCTTGGTCGCCGGGCTGACCGGGAAGAAGTTCTACGACCCCGTGGCAATGGAGCACGGCTTCCACGTGGCGATGCTGGCCTGCGCTGCCCTCGCGGTCGCCGGTGGTGTATTGGCCTGGCTGACGATCAGCTCTGAGGTCCTCGAGTCCGAGCCCGCGCCGGGCGGGGACCTGCCGACCCGGGTACTGCACGACGTCTCTTGCGCCGTCGCGGGTCCCCCGTTGAGACCCGGACGCGAGGCGGAATGCCACCCCATCGCCGCTGGCTCGGCGGCGGCGGGGTGAACCCGGCGCCACGAGCGACGCGTCGGAGCGTCTTCATTTACAGCGGCTGGTGTACCGGGGGCGCGCGGATCCGGTGGCTTTTGACGTTGTATCCGTGCCCGCGCGGATCACCCGTGGGCAGCGGATCGGGCGGTGCGAGTGCGATCATCGCTACATGACCGCGTCCACTGCTCTGGTCACCGGCGCCACCAGCGGGATCGGCCTGCACATCGCGACACAGCTCGCGGAGAACGGATGGACCGTTCTCGTCGGTGCCCGCGACATCGACCGGGGAGCGGAAGCCGCAGCCCAGCTTGGTGGTCGTCCAGTATTGCTTGACGTGACGGAAGCGGACACGATTGCTAACGCAGCCGCGACCGTGCCCAAGCTCGATGTCCTGGTCAACAACGCCGGCATCTCGTTGGATACGGGAACTCCAGTGACCAACACCGACGTGGAGGTCTTCCGCCGCACTTACGAAACCAACGTCTTCGGCGTCGTCGCGGTCACCAACGCGTTTCTGCCGGCGCTCCGCCGCTCGGCACACCCGCGCATCGTCAACGTGTCCAGCGGAACCGGATCGCTTACCTGGAGCACCGGCCCCAATCCGCAGTTCGACTATCGCAGGGCCGGTACGGGCTCGGGCGCCGCCTACCGCTCCTCCAAGACCGCCCTCGACGCGCTCACCGTCTTCTACGCGCAAGCGCTCGCCAACGACGGCTTCAAAGTCAACGCCCTCGCGCCCGGCCTGCGGGCGACGAGCCTCAACCCCCAGGCCGCGACCGGCGGCGACCCGGCCGAAGCCGCCGCGGGCGCGATCCGGCTCGCACTGTTGCCGGACGATGGCCCCACGGGCCAGCTGTTCTCCTGGGACGGCACGGTCGTGCCATGGTGAAACCGAGTACAACCCGGACCTAGCGCTCGCGCGCTTTCGCGTCGAGCTCACGATCGCGTTCGTGTGGCCTCAGGCGCAGCTATGCGAAGCTGCGCCAGACTCTGATCGTTCCGTTGAACCCTCCGGCGGCGAGTGTCTGCCCGTCGGGGCTGAACGCCACGCTGAAGACGGGGCCGGTGCCGCCGTCTAGCTGCTCGAGCTGGTTGTCGGCTGGCAGGCCCCACAGCTGGACCGTCCCGGTGCCGCTGCCGGTGGCGAGAATCCGTTTGTGGGGAGCGAACGCGACGCTGTTGATCGGGCCGCTGTTGCCGGTGCGCAGAGTGCGGACCAAATGGTGGGTTTGCGCGTTCCACAGGCCGACCGTCCCACCGTCGCCATTTCCGACGGCGAGCGTCCGACCGTCGGGACCGTAGGCGACGCTGTTTACAAGATGATGGGTCTGCAGCGGCACTCCGAGCCGGCGGCGGTGTCGCACCGCCCACAACACGACGGTTCCCCGGATGTCACCGGCGGCGAGGGTGCGCCCGTTGGGACTAAACACGAGGCTGGTGATCGCGCCGGCATGATTGTCGAGCTGTCCAAGCAGTCGGTGGCTGTTCACGTCCCACAGCTGGACCGTGCCGTTGGCGCTCGCCGCGGCGAGTGTGCGTCCGTTCGGGCTGAACAAGACGCTGTAGATCGAGCCGGCGTGCGCCCTCAGCGCTCCTCCGAGCTGCCTGGAGCTTGGCGCGTCCCACAAACGAACTGCGCCCCCTCTGCTTCCGGCCGCAACCGTGCGTCCATTTGGACTGAAGGCGACACTATCGACGATGCGGACGAGGCCCCTGAGCGTCCCGACCAAACTGTCGCGGCGCAGGTCCCACAATTGAACCGTCCCGTTTTCGGTGGCGGCGGCGAGGGTGTGCCCGTTGGGACTGAACGCGATGCTGCTAACTGGGCCGGCGTGAGCGGTCAGAGTTGACCCGGCGCCGAAAGGCCCCGCGCTGGCTGACGCCCGACCACCGCCCGCGAACGCAGAGATGGCGGTAAGGAGTACGGCCACTGCCCCGACTATCAGCGCTCGTTTTATCTGCACATCACCGATCCTGGTTGAAGCGCTTCCGTCTAGAGCCCGATGCTAATCCGGCGCCTCCACGTCGTCAAATCACCGCGCGAGACCGGTCTCTCCAAAGCCGAGCGACGGCCCTTCGCGGGGCCGAGCTCGCGACAGACGGCCCGGTCCGGACCTACCTAACCATTACTGAACGTGTCGATCCGTGCCTCGTGAGCTGACGGTAGGCGTGTCATTAATCAGTCAATAGGACGCGCGTTCGAGAGCCTTAGTGAGGAAAAACTTTTGCACAGGCGGGCTCGGCTCGGTTATAGCTTCCTTGTAGGGGGTCACAGCGTCTGAACTGGCCGGGGAGATCAGCTCTGGGCCGGCGTTTCCACTCCGTGAGGGGGTAATCATGTCCGCAGTTTCACAGCTGGATTCCGACTTCGCGTTCGTGGGGGCGGCTGAACCAGAGGCATTGGTCGCTGCGGCCGGGGATCCGCTCGGACCGCTGTCAGCCCTCCCCGGCCCGGGGGACACCCCCGGCACATGGGTCGGGCATGGCTTCAATGCGATCTGGCGTCCACACCGCCTGACAACAGGACAGGATCGGTTCCTCGAGCTAAATCTCACCGACGAGAAGATCGTGTTCACGCGCATCAACGGGGATATCCCGAACCGCGGGCTAGACATGGCCGACATCAACATGCACGGCATCACCTACATGCAGCAGATCAACGAAGCCGGGAACCCGGCCGCGGGACTGCACATCGAGCCTGGCATCTGGGCCGTGGTACCCCAGACCAGCAACCCTGTCGAGCCTCAGACGGTAGTGCGGATGGCGTCGATCCCACACGGGACCGTCATCAACGCACAAGGAGTCTTTCAGGTGATCGCGGGCGGACCTCAGAATATCCCCAACAACAACATCCTCCCGTTCTTCTTCAACACGCCTGCCCCCACGAACGCACAGTTCGACCAGGTGGCGCAGACGTTCACCGAACTCGACCTCTCAATCCCGACACCGTTTCGCCAAGAGCCCTCCGGCGTCACACAGGCCGATCTGCAGAATATCGTCAAGAATCCCAACAGCGTCCTACAAACCGCGCTGCATGCGTCGCTTCAGGGGACCAGCATGAAGAGCAGGACGTTCCTGCACGTCTCCACCACCAACAGCGTCATCAAGGGCGGCGGCGGGACCGCGAACACCGCATTTCTGACCGCGAGCACGAGCGGGCCCCCCAACCACGTCGGCAATGCCCGGGCCACACAGATGCAAGCCATCTTCTGGATCGAGACGATCGCCGGCACAGGCGGTCAGCCCGACAAGCTTCAGCTCCAATACACCCAGTTAGTGATGCTCGACTTCAATGACATCCACTGGCCCCACGTGACGGTTGGAACCTTGGTGAAACAGTAGGCGCCTGAAGCGATCGGTGCCTGGGGCGACGACGTCGGATCACGTCTCGGCCGCCGATCGGGGAGTCCCCCGCTATCGGTGACGACAGCAAGGCAACCCGGAGTGGTCGGTACCGCCACGTGCAACACTCGAGGCCGGCACGGCCGAATGTGCCCGCGCGTAAACGATTGGCTATGACAGGCTCTCCTCGGTGTGGATCTGCGGTCGGCGTGTGTGTCTACCCCCTCGGCCCCGAACGGCGCTGTCTTGCGCAGTCACGGACAGCCGAGCGCTGTGACTGTACTACCAAATGGCCAACGCCGGGCAGTATCTTTTTTACTCGGGTGCACGAAAAGGTTTGGCGCCCCCCTTGACACGGTCGCCGGCGCCGCATAGGGTGCTCTCGGCGGGGATGGGGCTTACTTACCGCTCACGAGGGGGTGCAGTTGGATGTTGAGATGTAGTCGACGAGCCGTCGCTCTAATCGCCTGCTTGGCTGGCGTCGGACTCGGTACCGCGGCCCTGCCTGCAAGCTCGATGGCGGCTTGTACGCAGACCATTACGGAGCCGCTGATCACCGCCACCACGACCGGCTGCTTCACGCAGGGCTCGGGTGACCCGACCCTGTTCACGACCACCAGTGCGATCAAGCTGAACGGGATACCCGTACCTCCGGTCCCGGGGACACAGGTCAGCATTCATACCCCCACCAGCAGCGCACCCGGCGGCAGCATAAGCGTCAACGCTTCAATCACCGTGGCGGGCTTCAGCCTCAACAAGACGGTGATCACCAAGAACTTCCCCAATGGCACGAACGGCCAGGAGGGGAGCTTCATCGCGCTTGCCCCGAGCGGGGGACAGAAGTTCCTGGGGCTTGACCTCACGGGTTCCTCGGTGGCCTGGAACTTCGGCCGGGACTCGAACGGCGCCCCCTACTCGAAGTTTGCCGCGGTCCTGGCCTTGCCATCGGTGCTCAAGAACGGCCCTGAGCAGACCGCTGGCGGGATCACCGGCACCGTGGCCTTCCGCATCAATCAGGACGGCTCATTGAAGACCGACGCCGTCAAGCTGGAGGTGGCCAACGCGTTCATCGGGAGCGTGGGGGTGAAGCACCTGTGCCTGTCCTACACCGCTGCTAACCAAACCACGACGACGCCGTGCTCGCCGCCTTTGTTTAACGGGAAACCCCTAATCGAGTGCGAACAGGGAACCCCCGCGAACCGGTGGGATGGCTCGGCCGTGATCGTGCTGCCCACCGTCAGCCGTGCGGAGCTCGGCGTGTTCGCTGGGTTCAGGAATGGGGAGTTCGGCTACGGCGGAGCCCAGGTCAGCAACCTCGGCGACGCGGTGCCGATCGCCACCAATGTGTTCCTCGATAGGGCAGGCCTAGGCCTGTGTGTCAAGCCGCCTCCTTTCAAGATCAAGGCCTCGGCCGGGATCCGAATCGGGCCGGGCAACTTTGCCCTAATCAACGGCAGCTTGGAGTACGTCAACTCCAGGCCGTGGGTGCTCAAGGCTGACGGCTCGCTTGATATCACCGGCACCAGGGTCGGCGAAGCTCACATTAAGTACGTGTCCACCGGAGACATCGATTTTGGCCTGAGCGCGGGCGTCGACGTCGCTTCCGGGGCGTTCAAGGCCACGGGGAGCCTAACCGGCTGGTATCAGTCCACGTCCAGGCGCTTCGACATCTTCGGGACCGGAAACGTATGCATCGGCAAGATCCCGGGTGGCTGCATTGGCGGAGACGTGGCGGTGTCGAACATCGGAGTCGCCGGCTGCGTGAAGCTAGGCGGTGTCAAGCGCGCCGCTGGTATCCGCGCCGGGGACGGCGGGCCCTCAGCCCACGCCGCGTTCGACCTCGGAGCCGCGTTTAGGTCCGTCGGCCAAAAGTTCGTGACGCACGTGATTGCTCCCATCAAGAACGTTGCCGTCAAGGTCTACAACAAAGTCAATGACGTCATCCAGAACGGCATCAGTGCCGGCGCCGGTTACAGGTGGCATGGCGGCTTCCAGCTAATGGCCGCCTCCTGCGACGTGGGTCCGTACCGGGCTCAAAAGGCGGCAGCGATCGCCGCCGCGAGTGCGCCGAGGACGATCACCCTGCCGAACGCCCCGGGCGTGACGCTCAAGTTCACGGGCCTCGGCGGGCCGCCGAAGTTCGAGCTGATCAGTCCCGGCGGGAAGAACGTGATCATGGCCAACCGGACGGGCGGCTTCGTGCCCAACGAGTACCTCTACGCTCACCAGAACAAGTCGACCATCGTCACCATTCCCGACCCGGTGCCGGGAGCGTGGAAGATCAAGGTCCTAAAGGGGTCATCCACGATCGTGAGCGAGGCGCTGGCCAAGTTGCAGCTCCCGGCCCTGGTCGGCGCCACGGTCGCCGGCACAGGTCATAGCCGCACGCTCGACTACGTCTACGAGCGCAAGCCAGGGGAGTCGGTCCAGTTCTGGGAGAGGACCAATACGGACCACGTGCTGATCGGCAGCGCAACTGGCCCGGTGTGCCCGGCCTTAAGACTCGCCGCGGTGCGAAACGGTGATGCCGCGCATCCCAACTGCGGGAAGCTCAGCTTCCGTCCGGGTCCCGGGCCGGCCGGCACGCGCCAGATCGTGGCCGTGCTCATGCGCAACGGCGAGCCGATCAAGGAGATCCCTATCGCCAAGTACCAGGCGCCCGGCGAGGTCCCGCTGAAGGCTCCGGCTGGCGTGACCATTCAGCGCACCGGAACGACCGTCGGCGTGACTTGGATGGGAGTCGTGGGCGCCAAGACCTACGACCTCCTGTACAAGCTGAGCGACGGCGAGCGGCAGGTTGTCGTGGTCCCGGCCACCGCCAATCACGTCGACCTCCCGGAGGCCATCAACCCGGCCGACCAGGTGACCGTCAGCGTGCGGCCCGTCAAGTCGGAGGAGACAACCGAGGGTCCGGGTAAGACGGCGACCAGTCAGGGCAACCCCTCAGCTGGGACGCCCATGCCGGAGGGCGCGTAGCGTCCGCCGGCCGGCAAGTCCGGCTGACGCCCGACGCGCCCGCAGCCGGTCAAACCGAACGCCTGCAGCCGCCAGCCTCCTCGATCGCACTCGAGGAGGCTGGTGGTCGTCGAGCCCGATCTCACATCACCACCGGCCGGCGAGGCGGCAGTCAGCGGGACCGCCGCTGGTCGGGACCAAGGCGGCCATACGCCCGCGCGATGTCGCTCCAGATACGGGTGGAGGTCGGCTCGCCCCCGCCCACCTGGAGGTTGGTGGCGACAGCGATCGTGACCTGCCGCGAAGAATCGCTCCAGTCCTCGGCCTCGAAGCCGCCGAAGTAGCCGCGGGCTCCCAGCCAGAAGCGACCGTCGAACCGCCGGCCGCGCAGGCCGAAGCCGTAGTCGCCGCGACCGATCTGGGTCATCTGCCTGACCGCTGTCGCCCCGATCAGCCGGCCGCCCAGCAGAGCGTTGCCGAACCTCGCCAGGTCAATCGAGCTCGCGGCCAGGCCGCCGTCCGTGAACACCGGCCCCCAAACGGCGGTCGACACGCCGAAACCCGGGATCCACTGACTGGTGAGCGAGCCATTGCGGTAGAGCAGGTAGGGGTGGGCCATGCGCGCCTTGTCCGCCGGAGTGGGGACGAACGTCGCCGAGGTGATTCCTAGCGGTCTGCCGATCAACTGCTGAAAGTCGCGCTCGATCGAGCTATGCGTGATCCGCTCCAGAATCGCACCGAGCACGATGTAGTTGGTGTCCGAGTACTGGAATTCCCGTCCGGGGGAAAACCTCGGGGTTCCCAGTCCCGTGCCTAGCCCGGTCAAGACCTGGTCGACTGTCCAGTGGTGGCGGGGCCGGTGGTGCATCATCCACTCGATCCGCGGGTTGTAGAGGTAGTCGGGGAGCCCGCTGGTCATGTTGAGCAGCATCCGAACCGAGATCTGACGGGCGTTCGGAAGCCAGGGGTAGAACTGCGACAACCTCGTGCCCAGCGAGAGATGACCGTCCTGAATCTCCAGCATGACCATCGTGGCCACGATGGTCTTGGCCGCGCTGTTGAGGATGAACAGGGAGTGGTTGTTTGCCAGACGTTCGGTGCGTAGATCGAGGACGCCAGCTGCATTGGCCCATACCACGCGGCCGCACACCACCACCGCCGCGGTCGCGGCGGGGGCGTGGACGCGAACGAGCGCCGTGCGAAGCGCGACATCGAGGACGCCGCCGAGCGCGGCCTGCCGCGCATGTACGGCGGACGCAACCCTTCCGATGCCGGCCGGGCTCGAGCCGGTCGCGCATGTGCCCCGGGCCGAGCTCGCGATTGGCACCGGCACCGACAGCGGCGAGCGCCGGTGCCCGCCGGACGTGAGCAGCGCGACGACGGCGATCGCGCTGATCGCGCTAGCCAGGAGCGGCGCCAACGCGCGAGAGTGAAGAAGACCCGAAGCGCTGATCTTGCGCGTGAGCTTGGGCATCTCGGCTTGCAGTTGGCGTTCGTGTGGTCCCCGGCCGGAGTCCCCAGCCCGCAGTTCGGATCGGCGCGTTCACCGGGCCCGCCCTCGATCCGTGCGCTGCCGCGGAAGGGACGCCACCTAAAGTAGGTATGAGGCGTGGCGCGCCGGTTGTCTGTTTGCAGCGGTTCGGTTAAGCCGACGATCACTTTCGCGCTCTCGGGCGGCTGGAGAATCTCTGACTCCGACGGGCATTCGTATCGCTTCGGAGCGCTGCGACAGGCGCCGCGCGTCGGTCATCGTTCACACCGCTCTGAGGACGATGGTTGGCCACACCATCGTCTCGCTCGTGATCGATCGTGCCGGAAGTATTAGGCGATCGTTATAACGAGATCTGATACGTTGGCGACCTCAGGTGGCCCAGAGGAGACGGCGGGGTGGTCGTTGTGATCGAAGAGGTCAACTTGAAGGCTCGGCCGTCAGAGCACCGCTTGGGTGCGATGCTCGCGTTGGCGGCGGTCATCGCTCTGATCTCGACGGGCGCGGTGGTTCCCTCCGCGGCCCGCGGCTCGGTGTCGCCGCTCACGGATCCGGCGAAGATCCAGAAGCTGGCCGCGAGGGCGTATGCCTGGGGCCTCGCGCCCGAGTTCGTGTACCGCTTCGAGAACTACAACGATTTGGTGACGGCACCGCGCAACACGCTTGGGGGCATCGCGACGCCGGCGGCATGGAACAACCAAGCCACGAACGCAGGCGACGCATCGGTGCTTTACCTCAACGCGATGATCAATCTCGGCGGGCAGAAGGGCCGCGGAGGGACCAAGGAGCTGGTGCTCACGGTGCCGCCATCGAGGCGCAATTACTACGTGGTCAACCTGCTTGATGACTTCATCAACACGCTGGGCAGCATCGGCACTCGGACGACGCCCTCGGAGAGGCCGCAAACCTATCTGCTCGCTGGCCCGACCTCGCAATACGCCCACAAGCGGATCGCGCGGATCCACGGGTTCACCTACCGGGTGTTGCCCTACGACACCAACTTCGGGTGGATCCTGATTCGGATCCGTGCCGACTCGCTCGTGACGGCGAGCAATCCTGCCTCTGCTGCGTCGGTCTTCAAGAACGTCGTCGAGCGATTCGGAATGAGCACGCTCGCCGCGTTCGAGGCCAACGGAAATCGCCCGACTTACTTTAGGCCCGGGTACACGCCAACGGCGGAGCAGAGTAAGCGTGCAGCCAAGTGGCACAGCGCCCCGACGAACGCGGTCGCCTTCTTCAAGCAGATGGGCGAGTCGCTCAGGCTCAACCCGCTCCCCAACGCGAGGACCGGGCTCAACGGCATCCCGCTGAGTACGCTGCCCAGCTGGATCCCTCCGCAGCCGCGCGCTACCACGCACTATCGCAACCCGTCGTACCCACAAGCGCGCACGCTGGCCCTGTTCAAGCCCCTCGGCCTCACGGCGAACGGCTTCTCGATCCCAAGCAACTGGGGCGCTCAACAGATCACAGCTCTCCAGGCCGGCATCAAGGCTGGGCATGCCGGTGTCGTCGCCAGACTGACCGCGGCCACCACGTCCGCGGCGACCAATTATTGGAGCTATCTCAACCACGGGGTGGGGTCGTACGCCAACACTCCCCTGGGCTACCTCTACCGAGCCGGCATCGTTCTTGCCGGCGGCTCGGCCAACCTGCCCGTCGACGCGGTCTACGCCCAGGCCAACAACCTCGACGGCACGTCGGCCACCCAGCTCAACGGCAATAACACATACAAGCTGACCTTCACGCCACCGGTCATCAATCCGCGCAAGCTGCCCGTGAAGGGCTCGCTGCCTCCGACCGTCAACGACCGCCAGGGTAACCCGCGAGGGTTCTGGTCGATCACCCTCTACCAGACTGATGCCACGGAGTCCGCCGCCCCGTTCATCACCCAGGCGAGCGTCTTGAACACTGCATACTCGACCGCGAACATCGCCGTGACCGCGGTTGACCCGTCGACCCACACGATCACGGTCGAGCCCTCCGCGTGGGGCCCACTGATCGCGAGCAGCCCGATCCTGTTTGGCTCGACCGCGGCCAAGTACGGCCTCACCCCGGGGGTGCCGTACTACGTCGCGACCACCCCGACGCGGACGGTCGACCCGAACACCAGGGGCACGACGTACTCGTTCGAAGTGTCGACCCAGTGGCGGCAGGACGTGTCGCCAGGCGACGTACCGATTCAAGGATCGAATCCGGGGCCGCACGGTGGGCCCGGTTCGATCGTCCAGCTGCAAAACCCCGGCGGCCCGGTCAACCTGCGGTGGGGCCCGATCCAACCCGTCTCGCAGTTGGGATCCCAGCAGCTGACCTCCGGCAAGCTCGCACGGAACAGGAACGGGTCGGTGACGATCTGGCTCGCACCGACGCTGCCCGCCGGGGCACCCGCGACCAACTGGATCCCCACACCCTCCGCGGCCTACTACCAGAGCATCTACAAGCACGACTCGGACGCCACACAGCCCATGCCGACAAACAACATCCGGGCCTTGATCCGTACCTACTACCCGACCCCCGGGAGCAACACGCAGGCCTCGATCCTGCCCCCGCCGAACGGGTCGATGGGCGCCACCTACGTGTTCCCCGCCATAGAGCAGCCGCAGAACCGGAGCCACGCCGCCGCCGAGCTCACTCACGTCCCGGCGACATGCGTTCGAGCGCTCCTCCCAGAAGTTGAGGGCAAGATGATCTCGTCGGTGACATGGTCGCTCGACGGCGCGCCGATCCACGGACACACGGTTCGCCGAAGCAGTGAGTACGCCACCTCGATCGCACTGACTCCGGGTTCACATCATCTGTCCGCGACTGTGACGTTCGAGGCATCCAGCGACACCCGTGCGCGAACCATTCGCCGCACCGTCTCTGGGTGCCCGCCCGCACCGCCGCCGGTCACCGGTTAGCCGGGCTAGCAACCACCTCCCGAGTCAGGGACAAGGTCGACCGGACCGTCCTCGCCGCCCGTCTAGATCGCGGACGACTCGAATGGGAATCTCGCGGGAGCCGGGGGTGTTCGATCGGGAACGGCTGCGCGGCTAGTGTCGGGCCATCTCGTCGATACAGACCGTCGCGGCGAGGATCAGCGCGTCGTTCTCGCCCGGGACGATCTCGATCCCGTAGGTGTCGCGGATCCGGAACCAACGCTTGGAGATCTCGGCGACCTTGTGACCATCGCGCTCGATCTCGTACTCATGATCGACGATGTTGCCCTTGGCGCTGAGCTCGCCGCCGTCCTTGAGGTCGATAGAGAAGCGATCGCGTAGCGGCGTGACCAACGCCTTTTTGACCGTTGCCACGGTGTCCCCGTTGTGCTCGATTGTCATCGTGTCGCGGACGCGAAGTTTCTTCTCTTGGATCTTGAACAGCTCTTCCCCCGACGGGCTCTCGAGGACGAATGTGCTGCGAACCCGTAGCGCCTTGCCGTCGACCTTGAACGCTCGCTGACCGCCCTCGGTCTCGACCCAGAAGTCGTCTCCAATCGCGAACAGCTTTTCGCGCATCTGATAGCGCGTCCCGGCCGGCTCGTCACGTCTTCGTAGAAGCGGCATGCGCGGCTCCTTTCAATCGCTCTACCGCAGTCTTCAGCCCAATCGCGCGCCCGTCAATGGTGCGCACATGCCAGACGAACGAGAGCAAGTCATATCGGCGATACGCCGAGCGCGGGGACCAGCGCGTGACTTGCGAAGAGGCTTGCCAGGTTAGACTCGGCGCGGCCGAGACGATCCTCATCGGCCTGAACAGCCGTCATGGCGCGGACGACCACCGAGGAGGACAGAGATGTGGTCGCCGACGAATCGAAGATCAACCAGCAGACCGCCAGGAACTGCGATCGATCAAGGTTCGCCGCCAGCAGTCCGGGTGCGCGATGGACGGGTCAGCGCGGTCCGCGAGTCGGACTTCGATGCGTTGCGTCGCCGCTGGCGAAGGCGAGCTGTCGCCGACTTCGATCCGGGCATGCCGAGCAATGTGATCAGGAAGTGCTCGCGGCGGCCGAAGCTGTCTCGAACGCAGCGCGCCTCAGAGATCAAGTAGCGCCTTCGTGCCGCGATGAGCGCTCTGTCGCATGCGGCTGAGCAGTTCGGCAGCGCAAATTGAGGAACAAGGCCATCAATGCTCCTTCGGCCGCGTCGGGTTCTGGCGGATGCTCTGCCGGTAGCTGATACTTAGGAACCCTCGGGCACCGCAGACTGCTGGTTTTCGACTAGCCGAGCGGTCCTCAGCCGCCTTCGTCGGGCGCGTGCGCAACGAAGACTGGGCACGACGCATGCTTCAAGACACCCCTGGATGAACTACCTTCCAGCCGTGCTCGGAGACCGCTCAGGCCGCGCGAGCCGACGATGATTGCCGACGCGTCGTGCTTACGAGCCGCGTCCAGGATGGTGGAGGACACGCCGCCAGCATCGGGCAACGCGAGTGGCTCTGCATCGAGCCCGAGCGACCGGGCAAGATCGGCTCCTTCACCGGAGACTTGCTCGGCGTACGCGTGCAGACTGCGGTCGATGTCGCGCGCGGCTCCAGGGTCAACCGCCGGAGTCATCGCGAAAGCGTCCGGCTGCATCGTCGGGGCCATTGCCGCGTATGCGAGACCCTCCTCCCACACGGTGACCACAAGAAACCGGCATGAGTGCATGAGCACGGCCGCTTTAGTGATCGCCTCGCGCGCGGCGGCTGAACGGTCGTAAGCGATGATCACCGGTCCGACGGGAACGTTCATCCGCGGTCAGCATAATCAGCTGTCACGCTTCCTGCGAGAAGGCTAGCTGCGACGCTGTCGCTGGTCGATCAAACCGACAACCTCCGTGGTTGTTGTCGACCCCTTATCAGACTGCGATTGTGTTGTGATTGGGGGAGCGGGCCGACTGCGAGCAGTCGAACCGGATCCGGGCTTCAGTCGAGCTAGGGGACCGAGCGGTGGGGGGGTGCTGCTCGGCGTGGCTGCGGTGCGCGCGGCGGCGGTCGGGCGCGGAACCCGCTCGCTGTGGCCAACGCCCGGGACGGCGGTTGATGCGCGTTGGATCGGCGACGTTCCGTAAGCGGATCCCTTACATACATGGCCTGTGATCCGGCAGGGGTATCACGAACGCCTCGGAACACAGCGCCACGAGATCCTTGGGTGGGCCCGAAGCCCGTGCCGATCCGAGGTCGGGCACTCAGCGCCTGGTCTCGTACCTGGTCAGGACCACGCCGTCGGGAAACGTCCGGGTCTCCACCAGGGTCAGGTTCACCCGGTTGTCCAGGGCCGTAAAGAACGGTGTGCCGCCGCCCACCAAGACCGGTGCGGTGGCCAGCACGTACTCGTCGATCAGCCCGGCCCGCATGGCCGCTGCGGCGAGTGTGGCGCCGCCGATGTCAATGGGGCCGCCATCCTCGGCCTTGAGCCGGGTGATCTCGGTGACCGCGTCGCCGGTGACCAGGCGGGTGTTCCAGTCGACCGTGCTGATCGTCGAGGAGAACACCACCTTCGGCATGTCCTGCCAGCGGCGGGCGAACTCGATCTCCGCCGGTGTGGCGCCGGGCTGCTGGTCGGCGGTCGGCCAGTGGGAGCTCATCGTCTCCCACAGTTTGCGCCCGTACAGCGCCAGGCCTGTCGCTCCCACCCGGTCGGACCACCACTGGAACAGCTCGTCGCTCGGCACGCTCCAGCCGAGGTCGTCGCCGGGCGCGGCGATGTAGCCGTCCAGGCTCAGGTTCATGCCAAAGGTCAGTTTCCGCATGACGTCAGCCTCCCATGAGTCGGCATTTCGGCGTACAGACCAGCACGGCGCGGAAAAATCATCGGTCAGGCCACACCGAGGGCCGGTTGACCGCCACGCCAAGCGGATGCTGCGTACGGAAGGGAACCCCCACCGACACGCTCATTGCCCCGAGCAGGCACTTCGCTGCCAAGCGGAGGAGGGGTGTGCCGCAAGCCCCGCGCGGCTTCTGAGAGAGACGCCTGTCCGCGCTGCGTCCGCCCAACCACGATCAAAGCCCAGCCCCTCGCTCGATCGGTCCGCCCACCCGTCGCTCACACCCCCAGCAACCCCGCGACCCCCGGCCTGGACGCCGTAGCCCACGCACTGCTACCGACGCCAACTCGGCCCCCGAGCGTGCCGCATTATCAATCTCACGCGAGCCGCCGCTGCCCCCCACATGCCTAGACAAACCTCGATTCGGCTCGCATCAATCGTCCTTCACCGACCCTGTGATTCGAGTACCAGAGCTTGGCCTGCCAAGTTGCATCGGCTTGCGCAATCTCGCCAATCCGGCTATCACCTCAGTCGAGCCTGTGTTCGTGCCTCGGCGGCCGGTGCAAGGGCCGCCGCCAGCGCCACCCGCGCCACCGCCCGCGACACGTTCAGCATCGCCGACTTCGTGACGCCGGATGCGTTGACCAAGAAGGCGAGCACGCGTGGGACGGTCGCTGCCCTACGTGGCATGCGCCGCACCTTCGACGTCAACGTCTACGTCTGGGCTGGCGGATCAAAAACGGTGGCGGTTGCTGGCGCCGTCTGCCCGGCGCGCGTTGCTGACTTGGCCACGAGGTCGCGGACGATAAGCGTCGCGGCGGCCGGTGAGCCTTTGACGAATCCAAAGAACGGACCGAAGTCTCGAGTCGCCGAGTAACCCGTGATGTAGAGCCCGTCCAGCGTGGTTTGGAAGTGCTCGTCGAGCATCGGAAAACCGTCCGCCAGCGCCACCGAATCGAGCACCCCGCGCAGATACGGAACCTTGCCAAGGTCGACCGCGTACCCGCAGGCGAAGACGATGAAGTCGGCAGTGAGCGACTGCGCATTTGACAGGACCACGCGCATACCGTCGCCATCGTGGCCGGCGATGACCTCGATCACCTCGGTCCCCGGCCACCGCGTGACACGACGCGAGTCAAGGCGCGGCGCGCAGCCAGTACTCGAGCGTGAGCCGCCCCACCTCCCAGAAGCGCCGGTCAATCGCCTCCTGCTCGTGGTCGGGAAGGTTTCGCCAGTAACCGGGCACGGCCAAAGTACGTTCGACGTGCTCGTCGACAAACTTCCAACTCACACGCTCAAAACGCGGCACGTCATGCCGGTGGACGACGTCGATCCGCTCGGCGCCGTGCTCGCAGAGGAGGGCCGCCCATTCGTACGCGCTCTGTCGCCCGCCGATGATCACGACGCGCGCGCCGGACAGCTCGCTCAGGTCGACCAGGTCACACGTGTGGGCCGACCGCGCGGCGGGAACGCTGGCGGCCCACCCGGGGACCTGCGTGTATTGCCGGACCCCGGGCGCGGCCACGACGAAGTCGGCACGAACCGCTTCGCCGGAGTCAAGCCTGGCGTCGAAGCGGGCGTCGAGCTTTTCGAGCTCGACGACGAGCTCCTCGCGGACGGGCAGGCCCTTGCGGGCCGTGAACCACGCGGCGTAGTCAAGAAACAGGCCGATCGGGATCGGATCGACGTCGTCCGGATCGATCTGCCGCTCGGCTAGGTACGCCTGGAGCGTGTCTACTCCGGCCCCGTCGAGGTGCCAGTCGGGTCCCGAGCGCAGGAACATGTTGGCCGGCATGTGTTCGCGCCAGAAGCCCATCGAGCGCCCGACGACCGTCGTGTCGATGCCGCGATCACGAGCCAGCGCCGCCGTCGCCAGCGCATAGGGCCCGGCGCCGATCACCAACAGCTCCGTGTCAATCACTCGCGCTCTTCCCTCCCAAGTCGTGCTGCGCCTCCGGCCACCAACCTTACACCGAGGCTCAGGCCTTCAGCCACGGCGCGCTTCGTCGTCTTCTCCGCAGTCGGGCCGCCGTCAGCAAGTTCGGCTCGGCGCTGCTCGCCACTCAGCGGTCGAGCTCGACGCCGCCGCGATCAACGTGGCGCACACCAGAGTCGCACCGCCGCTGGTCACGGCTGCGATCGTTGGAGGCGCGGACGCGTGGGCGGGCAGCCGCGCGCTCATGCACGGCGAGATCGCCGCCAGCCGTCGGCGCGGCCGCGAGGTGGGGGAGAGGGGCGAGCACGAGGAGCGATCCACCTCACGGTCAACGAGATCGCCGAGCATCTGAAGCTCAAACGGTGGGTGGATGATGGAGCCCAAGCCGGACGGGTTTCGGTTGAACACGCAATAGTTGCGACTGCTGCTCCGGGCGACATCTGGGGCATCTCGCCAGCAGTCGTGATTGGGATCAGCTCGCTGACGCGATGCCAGAAGGATGACCCCCCGACCGAACGACATCAGCGACTGACTAGCCACGTCAGCCATAACCAACAGCGTCTCGCAACTGGAACGGCGATTCGAGCGGTCATTGCAACAGTAGCTGTGAGAGCTGCTCGGTGGGGGTGGCGAACTCGAACCGCTTGCGGGGCCGTTGGTTGAGCTCGTCGGCCACGGCGTCGAGCTCAGCTTCGGTCACTGTCGCGAAGTCGAATCCCTTAGGGAAGTACTGGCGCAGCAGGCCGTTGGTGTTCTCGTTGGTGCCGCGCTGCCAGGGCGCGTGCGGGTCGCAGACGCCTGCGCCCGCAGGCGCGCGCGGCCGCGCAGTATCGTTTGTCGCCGTGGCGGGAGGGGTATCGCGGGTGAGCGGACGCCTGTGGGAGCGCGAGCACGCGCTCGCGGCCTGCGAGCGCGCCCTCGACAGTGCCCGGGCGGGGAGAGGCAGCGCCATGTTCATCGTCGCGGAGGCGGGACTCGGCAAGACCTCGGTGCTGGAAGGCGCCATCGAGCTCGCAGCCGCGGACTTCGAGGTGGGGCACGGTCGCGGCGAGGAGATGGAGCAGATGCTGCCGTTCGGCCTCCTCGGGCAGGCTCTTGATTGTCTCGACGCCAGGTTTCTCGGTGCTCGTGATGGAGCGACAGAGCCCGCGATCGAGCCCTCGGCTCCGTACCTTCGGGTGATGCGTTGGGTTGAGCTGCGAGGCTCCAAGCGGCTCCTCCTCGCCGTCGATGACCTCCATTGGGCCGACTCGGACTCCCTCAACGTGATTGCGTTTCTCGCCCGCCGGCTCGGGCGATTCCCGGTGGCGCTGGTGGCGACTCTGCGCCAGTGGCCGCCGCGGGCGCACGAGGTCTGTCGCGGTCTCGTTGAGGGCGGGCACGCGACCTCGCAACGCCTAAGTCCCCTGACCCGCGATTCGGCGTCGGCCCTCCTCGCTAGTCGCTCCGATCGAGACATCTCCGAGACCTCCCAACGGGACGCGTGGGAGCTCTGCCGCGGCAATCCGCTGCTGGTCGAGCAGCTGGCGTTGTCGTTGAATCGCGGTGAGCACATACCCGACAGGACGAATGGGGGATCGGACCTCGGGGAGAACCTGCTCCTGGCCCGCTTCGCCGGGCTCGACCAGTCAAGCATGGAGTGCGCCCGCTGCGCCAGTGTTCTGGGGACGAGCTTCAGGCCGGATCTCGCTGCGGAAGTGGCCGGCCTCGAGGGGCGCGACATCGACCGGGCGCTCGAGGGGCTCCTCCGCAGCGGCCTGGTGGTCGAGGCGGATGGAGGGCTTCTTCGCTTCGCCCATCCGTTGTTCGCCCAGGCCATGTACGAGGATCTCCCCGGCCCGGTGCGTCGCTCGCTTCACGGCCGCTTCTTCGAGATCCTCTCCGAGCGCGGGTTTGAACAACAGGCGGCCGAGAACGCCCTGCGAGCAGACCTCCTCGGCAACGAGCACGCGGCGCTGGTTCTGGAGCGAGCCGGGCGCGCGGCGCTGATCGCCGGCGCCGTCGCGGTTGCGGTTCGCCATCTGGAGGCCGCGGTTAGGTTTCGTGGGAACCGAGTAGATGGCGGCCTGCTGTTGGCGCTCGCCGAGGCGCTCGTCGGCATCGGGCGCATGGACGACGCGAGCGCCGTGTGTGAGCGACTGCTGGCCGACTGCGCCCTCACCCTGCCGGATCGGGTCGAGGTGCTGCGCATGCTCGGTCGGGCGCTTCATTTGACTGGAGCAACGGACCGCAGCGAGCGCGCGCTCGGAGAAGCGGTTGAGATCGCGCTGGCGCACGATCCTGGCCTCGCGGTGCAGCCTTTGCTCGACCAATCGCTGGCCGCGTGGCTGGCAACGGGGCCGGACGGCGCGTTTCCGTTGGCGGTGCGGGCGCTCGAGCTGGCTGAAGGCGCCGACGGGTTGCGCGAACGCGCGCAGGCGGCTTGGAGCCACCTCGCCCTCGTTCGTGGAGATCCCGCGGGGATCGAGGGCACGACCAGCCTGCAGCGACGCTTTCGAGACCGCGGCGGCCTTCGGCTGGACCCGGCCGATCTCGCCTGGCCGTGGTCGAGCGCTTGCCAGTTCGCGATGAGCGCCAACTACCTCGAGCGCTACGAAGAGTCGCAGCGAATCTTCACCGAGATTCGCGCCGCAGTGGGGCGAGCCGATGCAGCCAACTCGATGGCGGTCGTGGCGGCACACATCGCCAGCATCGCCATCCGCCGAGGCCGCCTGCAGGAGGCCCTGGACGCGGCGGTTCGCGCGGCGGAGTTCTCCGACCTCACGCCCGCGGTCCTACCGTACGCCCAGATCGTGCGCGCCGAGGCTCTGCTCTGGCTCGGTCGCCTCACCGAGGCGGAGAGCTACTGCCTGGAGGCCGAGGCGGGCCGCCCGCAGAGCTGGTTCGCGACGCTTTGGATCGCGCACGTGCGCGGGCTGCGGCTGCTGTGGGAGGGCGACGAGCGTGCATCAGACGTGTTGCTGGAGGCGGAGCGGGTTTCACACTCGGCCGGGATCCGCAATCCCAACCACCTCCACTGGGGTGGGCACGCGATCGCCGCCTATCTGGTCGCCGGGCGCGACGCCGATGCGGTGCGGCTCGTCGAGTGGCTCGACGGGCGCGCGGCCGCCCTCTCGTTGCGCTGGCCGCGTTTCGCCGCCACGCTCGGGCGAGCGCGCCTCGCCGAGCGCGCTGGCGACGACGATGCCGCCGAGGCCGGTTTCCGGGCGGCGCCGGGGATCCTTGACGGCGTCGACCTCCCGCTCCAGCGGGTCGAGGGACTGCTCGCCTACGGCGGCTTCCTGCGCCGCCACGGGCGCCCGGTGGACTCCCGCGCGCCGCTTCGCGAGGCGGTGCACCTGGCCGATGTGAGCGGCGCCCGCTGGCTGGCGGAGGCGGCTGCCGGCGAGCTGCGGCTCGCCGGAGGTCGGCGCCGTAACCCATCAGCTGATCGGGATCACCTCACCGCCGCGGAGCGCCGCGTTGCTCGGGACGCCGCGGCCGGGCACACGAACGCCGAAATCGCCCGCCGCCTGCATCTCTCTGAGAACACAGTCGAGACGCACCTGAAGCGCGTCTTTGCGAAGCTCGAGATCCGCTCACGGCGCCAGCTCGCGGGACGCGACCTGGGCGAAGACGAGCTCGGATCCGCTTAGCAATCACGGAGAAGCAGGGTTGCTGGCGATCGCGAGGCGAGGGACCGTTCGGTTGTGGCCGGCAGACAGCACGATTCTTCCCAGCGCGGGGAGGGCGGCGTGGTACTGCAGCTCGAGCTCGAGCCGGGCGAGCCGCTAACGGGTTTGATCGCGGTCGACGGCCAGTCCGGGAAGCGGTTTTGCGGCTGGATCGAGTTGATGGCAGCGGTCAACGCCGCACGGCAGCGCGCTGTGGACGAAGTCCGATCTCATTAGCTATCACGGTCTTTCCGTGACGCGAGCTGCGGCGATCTTGCCTAGGTTGCTCGCATCTCGGCGGCCAACGACAGGGGATGCAACTGGCGGTGCTTCGCCGACTCGAGCCAGGTCACGTCGATCATGGTGCGCGTGACCCTGTGGGGACGGGTTTTGTTACCAGGTGAGTGAGGGGCGTGTGTGATGGGGATGGGCTTGGTTGTTGGGTTGCGGCGGGTTGGGATGCTGCTGGGGTTCGCCGGTGTGTGGCTGGGGGTGTTGCTGTTTCCGGCTGGTGTGGTGTCGGCATCGGCCGCCGGGGCGCCACCCGGCGTCGTGGTTCCGCGGCCCAACGCCGTGGTGATGCGGTCGCCGGTGCACGTCATGGTGCGCCCGCCGGCCGGGGCGCGGCGGGTCCGTGTGGAACTCGGCAGCAAGGACGTGACCCGGCACTTCCACCGCGACGGCAGCGGGCGGCTCCTCGGCGTGCTGACTCGCCGCGAGGGGCTGCACTATGGATGGAACGAGGTCTCCCTGCTTACGGGCAGCCGCCGCAATCCGCACGTGGTGGACGCGAGCTCGTTCGCCTTCGCCCGCCCTGCGCCGGGCTTGGTCCGTCTCACGGTCGGCCCGGGGGCGGTCACCTCGCTGACCATACGCAAAGGCGATCCGATGCAGGTGCCGATCGTACGCGCCTGGCTGAACGGCCGCTCAGTCACGCGGGCCATAGACACGTCAAACCCGGAGCGTTGGCGGGCGGAGCTCTCGGTGAGCCAGGGGCTGCACGACGGCATCAACCAGCTGCGACTTGTGGTGATCGAACCGGACCGCGGGCGCTACATGGAGCTGCGCCGCCGCTTCAGTGTGCGCCGCGGCGTTGACCTTGCGGGCGCGGGCTGGGACGTGGACACAATCGTCGGCGCCCGGGTGAGTCTCGACGGCAACACCTCGAGTGCACCAGGGGGCGGACCGCTCGAGTACCGCTGGCGGTTGCGTTCGAAGCCACCCGGGTCGCGCGCAAAGCTTCGCCGCGCCAGCTCGCGGCGCCCAGTTCTGACCCCGGACCGCCCCGGTGACTACGTTCTCGGGCTGCGGGTGGCGCCCCGGAGCGGCGGGGCGCTGTCCCGCGCCGACACCGTGGAGGTCACGGTCAGCCCGGACCAGTACCTGGTGCCATTCAGCGGCGACACGGTCAAGGCCGGCAAGCACGGAATACAGGTGGGCGACACCTTCTATCCCAACCCCAGTCCGGACGGGAACTCGCTCCAGTATCTGACGCTGAACCGAGCCACGCTGGAGCCCGCCGAAAACAGCTATGGGAACAGCTATCTCGATGGTTCGGAGGCAAGCATCGGAAAGCTCGAGGGGCAGCTGGTGGAGAATGGAAGTAGCGAACAACTCGTGGTGCTCAGCTTCCCTGGCGGGAAAGGAGCTGCCGTCGAGTCTGGCCAGATTGATGCCTTCAGAAAAGCGCTCGTCGAGCACCTCGGCGTCCGCCTTACGGACGCCCTGTTCACCCACCACATCAAGAACGGGGACGGCTTCACGGTCGTCGGCATCCCTTGGAGCGGCTCGGGCAGCGGTTACTTTGTCCCGAGCTTCCTTCGCCGGGACGGGGTCGATGCCCTCAAGGGCTGGCTGATGGCAGGGGCGAGCGTCGGCAGGGAGGGATCACCCCTGTTCCGTCTTCAGACGGAGAGTCCGGAGTTCGACACGTCTGTGGAGAGGACGGATCGCTCAAATACCATGCTTATGGGCGGGCAACGGCTCTCCGTTTCCATACCCCAGTCGTGCACCGGGGCCTTCGAGGTTGAGCCGTTCAATGCAACCCTCGGGACACCCGACTCTATCCCCGTACCGGTCTTCTGCGTGATGGCCGGCGGGTCGACAAACGGAACAGAGCTCGGGAGGATGGCGGCGTACCTGCGCAGCAACAGCCTGTTCGGCCAGAGCGTCGCGATCCAGAGCATCGGCACCGTAGTTGCCCCGCCGCCGTCGACAGGCCCTCCCGAGAACCGCAAGGACATCGCGTGGTATCAGGTTGGCGCGGAGCTCGCGACGCTGGGTGCCAACCCCCACACCTTCAACACTGTGAACGGCTCCTACGCGTTCGTCGGAGGCGATCAGCTCGAGAGGGACGAGGTCGCGGACTCGAGTTCCGCTGTCGCAACGGGCGGCGACGAGGAGACCGGGACCCTGAGCGGCCGGTTGAGCCTGGGCCACGACGGTGTACTTGCTCCGACGGTCGCCGACGCGACGGGCACGGCCGAGTTCAAGTTCTTGGACATCGCGGTCCAGAATCCGCAGCCCTGGCCGTACACGAAGGGGTCCAACACCCCCGGCTTCAAGGACCAAGAGGCGCCCGCGTACGCGGACGCCCTGGCCTACATAACGCAGAATCTGAGCGGAGGTGCCTACAAAGACTGGGGGAACGACCTTCGGCTGGCATATGCGGGCGCGCCTCAGTTCGATTGGACCACCGCGAAGACCGACCTGGACCACCTGAAATACCCCGGCGACGGGAAGACCTGCCAGCAGGAACCGGGGCCGCAAGCACCCTCGACCAGCTTCACGCGCGAGCAGTTCTGCAACCTGATCGATGAGCTGCAGCAAGAGTTCACCTGGCTCCACGGGATCAAGAACAACCTGTTCGACCCCTACCAACAAGTCTTCGACGCCAGCGTTGCGGGCGAAGGAAAGGACCTGGAGTCGCTCGGAAAGAAGATTCGCGAGAGCCTCGAGCAAACGGACGACGACGCAAAGATCGCGTGGTCGATCGGTCAGTTCGTGGGAGAGCTCGTTGCCACCTGGATACCCGAGGTGAAGGCGGCGAAGGAGGCCGCTGAGACGCTGGTTGCCATCTACAGCTTCACCAGGGAGATGGTGGACATAGAGTATTCAGAGAAACAGGTGCCGGTGAGCGACCAGGTCGACACCAAGGTGGTGGACCTCGGTCACGAGCTCGCGCAGAGGATGAAGGCCAGTTCGGCCGCGATGATCGGCCTACGCCAAGTGATCATCTCCGACTACGGCCGCCTGAAGGCGCTGGGGTCAGTGTCGTTCAGCCCCAAATGGAGCGTGAACACCGGCGACCTCCGTGAGGGTCTCGACAACACAGCCCGAGCCTCCTTCAGCAACGAGCTGGTGCCCGTTGGGTACGGAGTCCACGCGCTCGAAAGCCACAGCCACCCGTCAGAGCTTCAGAACGCCTCCGCGTGCAATTTGGGCTTGGTCTTAGGCCACCAGTTTGAGGGAGGGTCCGCGTCCGCGGAGATTAAAGTGGATGGGCAACTTCTCGCGCGACGGCTACGTGGGCTGGTGGCCAACCCTGTTAGTCCTCGGCAAACACAAGCTCGCGTCCGGATCCAAGGCGTACCTATCGCCCGAAGTGTCCGACCGGATGTTCCGCCCGCTCTTCAAGAACGGCTACGGGATGCAGCTTGCTCGGTTCATTTGGGAGCAGTACGGCGAGACCAAGCCAAGCCCCGAAGATACGGGGACAAAGGGTCCGCCCACCGATATCGCCGTCTGCTCGGGGTGACGCGGCACCAGCGAGCACCCGATCTCCCTGCCCACGCTGCGATCGATCCGCAGGTACGGCGACCCGAAGAGACGACAGCGGCTTCAGCTCGCGCTCAAAACGCAGCACCGTTGCGATCTAGCCTTGTTGTATGCCGCCGATCCCGATGCTCGCCAGCACATTCAGTGCTTGGCCCGCGGGAGAGGGGTGGGTGCAAGAGCCAAAATGGGACGGCTTCCGCCTGCTGGTGGTGGTGGATGGCCAGGCTCACATACGAGCGTGGTCGCGCCGGGGAGCTGGCCTGGGCGATCGGCTCGGCCGGCTGCTTGAGCCGCTTGAGGAAGCACCGCCGGGATCAGTGTTCGATTGCGAGTTGGTTGCCCTTAGCTCCGTTGACGGTCACGCCGTCCAGGACTTCGCTGCGGTTCAGAGGGCCGTGCTTCAGGCCGACGGCAGCGCAGTAAGCCATCTTCACCTAGTCGCCTTCGATCTGCTCGAGCTCGCCGGCCAAGACATCCGGTCACTGCCCTTGATTCAGCGTATGGCCCTCCTGCGAGAAGCGTTCCCCATAGGCGACCGGTTGCGGCTGATCCAGGCCTGGCCAACGAGCCGCTCGGCCCATGATCGGCTGGTCGAGCTTGGGTTGGAGGGGTCGGTGCTCAAGCGTCTGGCGTCGATGTATCGCCCTGGCCGCCAGGCCAGCTGGCGCAAGTACAAGGCCAGGCACCGCGCGATCGCTGTGCTGCGCGCGCTGCGGCAGGGCGCGACGGCCGCACCTACGCGATCTCGGAACTCGACGGCCGGCAGGTCACCACCCTCGCCAGCCCACAGCTGGCCGCGATGATCGGCCGGCAGGTGGAGCTCGCCTACTCGCGGATAGATGCTGACGGTTCGCTGCGCGAGGTGCGGATCAACGTGATCGACGTCCCCCCGAACTAGATATCCGACTGGGCGAGCCGGCGACCCTGCGTCCCGCCAATCACCCACCTGTCCCTTCCCGCCGCCCACCAAACGGCAGGTGCGCACCGCAGAAGCACATTACGCCACGTCCTGCTTTCATCGCCCGACGAGCCGCATCTCGTCGGCAGCGAGCGACCTGCTCAGCGCGGGAAGCAGAAGCCGAGCCCCTTGGTGAGCGTCGGCACCTGCTTCGTCGCCCAGGTAGCCATGAGCCAACGACTGCTGCTTTGGGTGACCACCGGGCCCGAGCAGCCCTCTTCGGATGGTTGACCGACGTCTACATAACGGTTATGCTGCGCATGCCCTAACCGTTAGGTTGTCAGTTGCCTTCAGATCCCGCGTCTCATGTCCGCGCCGTGTCCTCCGGCTATCAGCTCGGCATCGTCCAGGAGGTCCTGCTGGCGCTGCTCGCTCACGAACCTTCGCATCCCTCCAGGGTGCGGGCGCGCCTCGCGCTCGCGCTCGGCCCGCTCGCCGGCTCGCTTAATGAGGGCCAGGTCTATATGACGCTGACCCGCCTCGCGAAAGCCGGCCTGGTCCGCGCTGAGCCGTCCCCGGAGGGCGCGCGCTCGAACCGGAAGATCTACGCGCTCACCGGCAAGGGCCACGACCGCGTCAGAGCGTGGCTCGAGGACACGAGCTGGCCGAAGCCCGCGCCGGCCGAGTTTCACCTCAAGCTGGTGGCGGCGGCCGCCGCCGGGCTCGCCGATCCGGTCCGGATTGTCGACGCCCAGCGCCGGGAGCTGCTGGCCGGGCTGCGCGAGGCACAGCAGGTAGCCCTGTCCGAGCCAGACGGCTCAGTGGCGGCGCTGCTGCTCGAGGGAGTAATGCTGCGGCTGCAGGCGGATCTGCGATGGCTGGAGGAGTGCGCTCGGTATTGGACTGCGGTAGGGGGCCGCTGATGGCACTCAGCGAGTCGGTGGTGTCGGCGCGCGGGCTGCGCAAGCAGTACGGCCGCGAGGTGCCGGTCTACGCGGTGAACGACGTGAGCATCGAAATCGCCGCCGAGGAGTCGGCGGCGATCATCGGTCCGAGTGGCTGCGGGAAGTCGACCCTGCTGTATCTGCTCGGCGGCCTCGAGCGGCCGACCGCGGGCGGCATCCGTGTCGCCGGCGAGCAGCTCGACGGGATGGCCGAGGCTGGGCTGGCGCGGATGCGCCGCCATAAGGTCGGGTTCGTGTTCCAAGCGTTTGAGCTCGTGAGCGAACTGACGACGAGCGAGAACGTCGAGCTGCCAGCGCTGCTCGCGGGATCGTCGCGGCGAAGCGCCCGTCGCCGAGCCCATCAGCTCCTGGAGCGCGTCGGCCTCGGCGATCGCGCCGACCATCTGCCGTCGATGCTTTCGGGCGGCCAATGCCAACGCGTTGCGATCGCCCGCGCCCTCGCCAACGAGCCGGTCGTGCTGCTCGCCGACGAGCCTACGGGCAACCTCGACAGCGCCGCCACGGCGGACATCCTGCGCCTGTTCGCAGACCTGCACGACGACGGGCTAACGCTCGTAATCGTCACGCATGACGAGCGCATCGCCGCCGCCGCCGATCGGCTGATCTCGATGCGTGATGGGCGCCTGGTCGACGAGACACGGCTCGCTGGTGGGACGGCGCGCTCGCTCGGGTCGATCACGGGCCTGGAGGGCTAGGCGAATGGGCCGGATGTCGCTCGTTGCCCGGCTGGTGATCGGCGACATCCGACGTCGCCGCGTCCAGGCGCTGCTGCTCGTGGTCATCATCGCGCTGACAACTACGACGCTGACGCTCGCGCTTGCGTTGCGCCGCCCGAGCACCGACCAGTTCCAGCGCACACGGGTTGCCACTTACGGCCCGGACCTCGTGGCCGAGCTCGCCCCCGCTCCTGGTGGCGCCCGTCCATCGCCGGCGCAGCTCGCTTCGCTGCGTACCGCGCCGGGCGTCCGCGCCACGGCTGGCCCCTATCCGGTCGCTTTCGTGCGCCTCAGCGGACCGCGCGGCGGCGCCGCCGTGCAAGCCGAGGGCCGCGCCGCGCAGACCGGAGCCGTCGACCGGCCGCTCGTGGCCAGCGGCAGCTGGGTACGCCCTGGCCATCCGGTGATCGAGCGGGGCCTTGCCGCCACCCTCGGGCTCCGTGTCGGCGATCCGATCCATCTCGGCGGCCGCCGCTTCACCGTCGGAGGAATCGCGTTCACGACGGCCCAGCCGTTCTACCCGGCGCGCACGCCGGGCCTTGTTTGGGTGACCGTTCGCGATGCAACGCGCCTAGCCGACTCACGCCAACCGCTCGGGTACGTGCTGGAAATGGCGCTGGAGCGCCCCAACTCGGCGCTCGATTTTCTCGGAGCGCCGGTGTGGACCGCGTTCGCGCACGACAGCGCTCGGCGCAACGAGCCCGCGCTCGTCGACCCGTGGCCGCTCATCCGCGACGAGGACTACAAGCTGCTGCGGCTCGACCGCAAGGTGCTGCTCGTCGGCAGCCTGCTGCTGACGATGCTGGCAATCGCGAGCATCGCGGTGCTCGTGGGCGGGCGCATGGCACAGCAGACGCGACGGGTCGGGTTGCTCAAGGCCGTCGGCGCAACACCGGCGCTCGTCGCGGTCATCCTGCTCGCCGAGAACATGGCGCTCGCGCTCGGAGGGGCCGTCCTCGGGGTGATCGGCGGCGCGCTGATCGCACCGTCGCTCGCCAGCCCGGGGCAGGGACTGCTTGGCAGTCCGCCCACCCCGCGTCCGTCAGCCGGCGGGATCGCGCTGGCGATCGCGCTGGCAGCGTTCGTGGCGGCGACCTCGACAGTCGTGCCAGCGATCCAGGCAGCGCGCACGAGCACCGTCCGCGCGCTGCGCGACGCCGCCCACCCGCCCGCGCGCCGGCCGTGGCTGATCGCGCTATCGGCGTGTGTGCCGACAGGGCTGCTGCTGGGCCTGCGCGTCGTCGCGCGACGCATCCGCCGGACCGTCCTCACCGGCGCCGGGCTGCTAGTCGCCGTGGCAATGGTGGTGGCCGCGCTCGCCGTGCAGCAGAGCATGCACGTCACGGCGCAGCGTCCCGAGCCGGCCGGCCTGGTCACCAGCCACGGCATCGACCAGCAGGCCAACCACGTCCTGATCGTGCTCAGCGTGATCCTCGTTAGCCTGGCGGCGATCACGGCAGCGTTCACCGCGTGGGCGACCGTTATCGACGCTCAGCGTTCGACGGCTCTCGCCCGCGCACTTGGGGCCACCCCACGCCAGGTGGCCTCCGGCCTGATCGTCGCCCAGCTGCTCGCGGCACTCCCTGCGGCCTGCCTCGGCATTCCCGCCGGCTTGCTGCTCTACGAGGCCGCCGGCGGCCACCTATCTGAGGCGCCGCCACCGCCGCTCCTGCTCTTGGCAGTGATCCCGCTGACGCTCCTCGCCGTCGCCGCGGTCAGCGCGATCCCCGTCCGGATCGGCGCCCGCCGGCCAGTCGCCGAGATCCTGCGCGGCG
>CAWCRO010000004.1:0-142635 GCA_963797955.1 uncultured Solirubrobacterales bacterium
GGGCGGCACTCGCTACAACGGCGCCAGCTACCCGTCGTGCTCCTACCAGCGCTTGAACGCGGCCGGGCCTGGCGCGTGCCCGAAGGGATCGGTGATGGGCTCGGGGTCCGGCACTGCCTACGCCGACACGGTGATCACCCGCCCGAAGATCACGGTCGTCAACGGCGGGGGTGACCGGGTCTACTTCTACACCGTCCTCAACAACCCGGCGCGCGTCCAGGTCCCGGTGATTGGCTACGTGACAAAGCTCGGCGGCCAGTTCGGCTACCACCTGAGCGCGACGATCCCGCCGAGTTTGCGGGTCGTGGCCGGGGTCCCGATCAAGTTCATCTCGCTGAACATCAGCGCCGGACGGGCGTCGTGGCTGGCGATCACCGCGCCGCCCGACGGGATCAAGGTCGTGGCCACGTTCGGCAACGGCTCGCAGATCTTCGCCCAGGTGGCGGTCCGTGACAGCTAGGTCTGGCCGGCGCCGCTAGGCGAAGTGCGGGCGCAGCCGGCGCGCCGGACGGTGCCGTCGGCGTGAGCCGCGATCCGCGCTGAGCGCCGCGTGCGTGCGCAGCAGCTCCAGGAGGTCAAGCGTCGGGAAGAACGGATCGGCGATCACCGACCCGTCGGCGAGCGACAGGGCCGCGCGGAGCTCGTCGTCGACCTCGGCCAACAGCAGCGGCTTGGCGGGAACCGCGGAGCTGTCGATCGTGGCGAGCCGCGACAGGGCGGCGCGGTCGTCGGCGTAGGCGGGCCGGATCGTGATCGTGGCGGTGGTGGTGCGGGTCATAGCGGGAGTCCTGTGGCTTGAGGCCGCCCGGTCGCGAGCGGCGTACCCACAATGTCCCGCGTCAAGCCCATAAACTCAAATAGGGGTTTGCTGGGTCAGGTATAACTTCTGATCATGCTCGACACCAGACGTCTGAAGGTTCTCTGCGAGGTCGCCCGCCAGGGCTCGTTCTCGAGCGCGGCCGTCGCGCTCGGCTACACCCAGCCTGCGATCTCGAGGCAGATCGCCACGCTCGAGGCCGAAGTCGGAGCGATGCTCGTGCGGCGAGTGCCGCAGGGGATCGTGCTCACCGACGCCGGCCGGCTGCTCGTCGAACGCGGCGAGCCGATCCTGGCCCGGCTTCGCGACGTCGAGGTCGAGCTCCAGTCCCTGGCCGGCCTCGAGGGCGGGTCGCTGCGGCTGGCGTCATTCGCGTCGGCTGCGGCGTCGATTGTCCCGCTGGCGATCGCTCGCTTCCGCGAGCTGCATCCGGCGGTCGAGCTCAGCATCATGATGGCCGACCCGATCGACTCGCTGCCGCGGCTGCGGGCCGGCGAGCTCGACATGGTGATCTCCCACGATCCGCTCAGCGGCCGCGGCGACGAGGAGCTGCACGTGTCGGGTGCCGGCAACGGCGGCGCCGAGGTGCCGGCGCCGGGCGACCTCGACGTGGTGCATCTCTTCGACGATCCGATGTACGTGGCGATGCCGGTCGGTCATCCGCTCGCCGACGCCGAGGAGGTGGAGCTGGCCAGCTTCGCCGAGGAGCCTTGGATGCTCGCGACGTCGAACACCTGCCCCGACTCGCGGCTATTCCTTCGGGCCTGCCACGCGGCGGGCTTCGAGCCTCGGATCGCATTCCAGAACGACGACTACCCGGCGATCCTCGGGTTTGTCGCCGCCCGCGTGGGCGTGGCGCTGATCCCCGACATGGTCGCCCGCGGCGTCCGCGACGACGTGGTCGTGCGCAAGCTGCACCCGGCCGCTCCCGTCCGTCCGATCTTCGCGGTGCTGCCCGCCGGCTATCACTCGCCTGCCGCGGCCGCGATGGTCGCCGTCCTACAGGACATCAGCGAGCGCTGGGTGGCCGACCGCCCCGAGCTCGCGTTCGCGTGAGCGCAAGCACGGTCGGCTGAGCGCCGCTCAGGCCGACCGCAGCACGGTGCGCTGGTCCTCGCCCCCGAGCGGGAGCTGGTCGCACATCTCGGTCAGCCGCGACACTGTCCGCTCGGCGATCTGCTCGCACAGCGCCTCGTGGTCGACGATGTTGGTGGTGATCACCATCGAGCGCTCCTCCTCGTAGCGCGCGTTGACGATCGAGTAGAGCTCCTCGAGCACCCAATCGGTGGTGCGCTCGGCCCCGACGTCGTCGATGTGCAGCAGGTCGATCGCGGTCAGGCGGTCCAGCAGGTCGACGTGCGAACGCTCGGCTCGGTGGGTGTCACGGATCTGGTTGAGCAACCGCGGCAACGAATAGATCGCGACTGACCGACCGGCCTCGAGTGCGGCCTTGGAGACCAGCATCGCCAGCGTCGTCTTCCCTGTCCCCACCTGGCCCATGAACCACAGGCCCCGGCCGGCGTCGAGCTTGGAGTCGATCGAGTCGGCGAAGCGCCGGGTGGCGGCGACGATCGGTGGATCGATCTCGGTCACCGGCCAGCGGTCGAAGCCGACGTCGCGATAGCGCTTGGGGATCACCGCCGACAGGCTGCGGGCCTTCGCCCTGATGATCCGCGCGGCCCGGCAGCGACAGTCGAACGCCGTGTTCGTGGCGTCGTCCAACACGAACCCCGAGCCGTCGCAGGTGTCGTATGGGCAGCGCTCGCTCACCAGTGAACCGTCCGGCAATTAGGGCACATCCGAATCACCGGACGGCTCACTGCGCGAACCGCTCGCCGGCGTAGTTCATGAACCTCGGGTATTCGTGCTGGAAGGTCAGCACGACCTCGCCGATGGGCCCGTTGCGGTGCTTGGAGATGATGATGTCCGCCTCGCCGGGTCGCTCGGAGTCCTTGTCGTAGTACTCCTCGCGGTAGATGAACATCACGAGGTCGGCGTCCTGCTCGATCGCCCCGGACTCACGCAGGTCCGACAGGATCGGCTTCTTCTCGCCGCCGCGCTGCTCGACCGCTCGGCTCAGCTGCGAGAGGGCGATCACCGGCACGTTGAGCTCGCGGGCCAGGCCCTTCAGCCCTCGGGACATCTGCGAGACCTGCTCGACGCGGTTCTCCATGTAGCCCTCGTGGCGCATCAGCTGCAGGTAGTCGACGATCACCAGCCCCAGCCCTCCCTCGACCTGGTTATGCAGGCGGCGGGCCTTGGCTCGGATCTCGATCACGCCGGTGTCGCTGGAGTCGTCGACGTACAGCGGCGCCTGCGCCAGCCGCTGGCAGGCCTCGAGGATCTTCGGCCAGCGCTGCTCGGCGACCCGGCCCCGCCGCAGGTCATCGCCCTTGATCCGCGCCTGGGAGGCCACGAACCGCTGGGCAAGCTCGGACTCGGACATCTCGAGCGAGAACAGGACCACCGGGCGGCCCTCCAGCGCGGCGTTCTCGGCGATGTTGGCGACCAGCGCCGACTTCCCCATCGACGGGCGGGCGGCGATCACGATCAGGTTGCCGGGCTGAAACCCGCCGGTCTTCTCGTCGATGTCCTTGAACCCCGACGGCGTGCCGGTGAGCGGCGACTTGGCGACCGACAGCAGGTGCAGCTTCTCGGTCTCCTCGTGCAGCACGTCGCCGATCGAGCGCACCCGCTTCTGGCGATCGTCCTGGGCGACCTCGAGCACCGACCGCTCGGCCCGCTCGACCAGGTCGCGGGGCGGCGCCTCGCGCGACAGGACGCTCGCCTGGATCTCATACGAGGTCGTCAGCAGCGCCCGCAGCTGGGCGTTGTCGCGGACGATCCGTCCGTACTCGCGCGCGTGCCCGGCGGCGGGGACCCAGCCGGCCAGCTCGTCGATCGTGTCGGCACCGCCGGCCTCGTCGAGCTTGCCCTTCTCGCGCAGTGACTCGGCGACCGTCAGCGGATCGATCTTGTGATCGGTCTCGTGCAGCTCGATCATCGCCGCGAACACCGCGCCGTGCTGCTCGCGATAGAAGTGCGTGGGCCGCAGGTGCTCCTCGACCAGCAGCGCGTACAGGTGCCGCTCGTCCAGCAGCACCGCGCCGAGCACCGACTTCTCGGCCTCGAGGTTGTGCGGCGGAACCGCGATCGTCTGGACGGCGCTCATGGACGGCGTCCGATACTAGGTCGGTCGCGGACGTCTCCGCCGAGGTCGTTCCCGCAAGCTGGAAGAACTTCTTCGGCGAACCAGCTGGCTCGCCGCGAGACGCTCGCTACGCCGCGACGACCATGGTCTTGACCGTCGCCATCACGTCGTCGGTGACCTCGACCACGACCATGTAGGTCCCGGTGTGCCGGATCGGCTCATCCAGGTGGATCTTGCGGCGATCGACGCGGATCCCGCGGGCGTCGCGGATCGCGTCGGCGATGTCCTGAGTCGTCACCGAGCCGAACAGCCTGCCGTCGTCGCCGGCCTGCTGCGGGATCGTGAGCACGGTCCTGCCGAGCGTGGCGGCGTTGTCGCGCGCTCGATCCTCGGCCTCGCGCACGGCCCGCTCAGCGGCCTCCCGGCGGCGCGTGGCTGCCTGGATCGAGCCGGAGGTCGCGGGCTCGGCCAGCTTGCGCGGGAGCAGGTAGTTGCGCAGGTAGCCGGGCGACACCTCGACGACCGTGCCGCGCTCGCCCAGCGTCTCCACGTCCTGGAGCAGAATCGCCTGTGCCATGTCGGCCTACCTGTCGCGGTCGCCGCGGTCGCCCCGGTCGCGGCCGCCGCGCTCACTGCGGTCGCTCACGCCTTCGGCGACGTACGGCAGCAACGCAAGCTCACGCGCGCGCTTGACCGCCCGCGCAACCTGACTCTGGTGGCGACGGCACGCCCCGGTGATGCGACGCGAACGGATCTTGCCGCGCTCGGAGACGAACCTCCGCAGCGTGCCGATGTCCTTGTAGTCGACCTGATCGACCTTGTCACGGCAGTACGGGCACGGCTTCCGGCGACCGGATGTGAGCCCGCCCTTCCTGTCGCGCCGACGAGTCGGCCGTCTACGTTGCTTTGCCACTCAAAATCACCTAGCTCGGATTCTAGTTCGTTCGATGCGATGCCTCAGAACGGGATGTCGTCGTCGGCAGCTCCAGTAGCCACGGGAGTGCTCTCGAAATCGCCGGTGTCGATCGGGACATCGCTCTCGGTCGCGCGCACGCTGCTCGAGAAGCCATTCCCGTTACCGGCGTCTTCGCGCCCGCCGAGGAACTGAACGGATTCAGCGATGATATCCACCGCGTTGCGCTTCTGTCCTTCGGGGGTTGTCCACTCGCGGAATCGCAGCCGCCCGTCGATCCCGACCGCGCGGCCCTTGCTCAGGTACCTCTGGCAGTTCTCGCCCTGGGGGCCCCACACGGAAACGTCGAAGTAGTTGGGCGCGTCTTCCCACTGATTGGTCTCGGGATTGCGCCGCCGCCCGTTGCTCGCGATCCGCAAGCTGCAGACGGACGTGTCGCTGCCCGAGAGTGACCTGAGCTCGGGGTCCTTCGTCAATCTTCCGGTGATGACCACCCGGTTGATGTCGCCTGCCATGCGGAGGCTCCTTTCCACTGCTCGTTTGAAGCTTTAGCCGAGTCTATGCACGGATCCGGCGCCAATCCGCGATCTCCGCGGAAAATGGGCTGAAAGGTTGCAGCGCCGTGTCGGAGCCGTGACGCGGCGTAACGAAGGCGTTGCAGTCCGGGCGCGCGGGGGTGCGCTCAGGCTTCCGGGGCCGGCTCTGCGACGGCCACGGGCTGGGCCATCACCGGGGGCGCCGACTCGGGCGGGTTGGGCTGCCCGGGGAGCACCTTGATGATCCGGAACCGGAGCACGCCGTCGGCGATCCGCAGGTCGTGTGAGAGCGCCTCGAGCAGCGATGTCGGACCGCTGAACTGCAGCAGGTGGTACTCGGCCTCCCGCTGGTGGCTGATCCGATAGGGCAGCGGGCGCGAGCCCCAGTCGTCATTGCGCTCGATCTTGCCGCCGCCGTTCTGGACCGCGGCCTCGACGTTGGCAAGGATCTGCGCGCGGCGCTCGTCCTCTGCGCTCGTGGAGAGCAGCAACATGAGGTCGTAGATGGTGGGTTCCTTGGCCATGCCGAGTTCGCCTGGTCGGGCGGCGGCCGACTATAGCGGGTGCTCGGTGGGCTAGCGGGTGCTCGGTGGAGCTCGCGGGTTTCGTGGGCGGGCGATGGGCGACCCGTGCCCCGTTATCCGCGTACGCTGCAAGACCGCATGCCCAAGGACGACCTCCCGATCGTCGAGTTCGCCGACCAGGTGGCCTGGCAGCGCTGGCTGCACGACAACCACGACTCCGCCCGCGGCGCCTGGCTGAGGATCGCCAAGAAGGGCGCCCCGGCGCAGACGCTGAACCATCGCGAGGCCCTCGAGGAGGCGATCTGCTTCGGCTGGATCGACGGCCAGCGGGCCAGCTTCGACGACGTCTACTTCCTGCAGCGGTTCACCCCGCGGGGCCCGCGCAGCAAGTGGTCGCAGGTCAACCGCGGCGCGGCGCAGAAGCTGATCGAGGCCAAGCGGATGAAGCCTGCGGGGCTGCGCGAGTTCGAGGCCGCGCGCGATGACGGGCGCCTGGACGACGCCTATGAGCCCCAGAGCCGAGCCACGGTCCCGCCCGACTTCCAGGCTGCGCTCGACGCCAACCCTACGGCCGCCGAGTTCTTCGCCACGCTCAAGGGCAACAACCGGTACGCGTTCCTGTACCGGCTGCACCACGTCAAGAAGGCCGAGGCGCGGGCCACGCGCATCTCGACGTACATCGAGATGCTCAACGCCCGCAAGACGTTCTACTAGGCGCGGCTCGCGGCCCGCATCAGCGCCCGTCGGCCTTGCGGTTGATGTCGGCGAGCTGCTCGTCGATCCAGTCGCCCGGGTTGCGGGAGGTGATGATCGACTTCAACCCGTCGTGGCGCCGGCTGCGCTCCTCCGGCGACATCGTCAGTGCCGCGTGAATCGAATCGGCCAGCTCCTGGATGTCGAACGGGTTGACCGACAGTGCGTACTCGCCGAGCTCCTCATGGGCCCCGGTGTTCTCCGACAGGATCGAGACCCCGCCGTGCTCGTTGACGATCGGGCCCTCCTTGGCGACCAGGTTCATACCGTCGAACATGGCGTTGACCATCAGCACGTCGTAGTGCTTATAGGCAGCCACAGCCTCCTCGAGGTCGTCGCGCAGCTTGAGCTGAATCGGCATCCAATCCGGCGACCCGTGGCGGTGGTTGACGACTGCGACGTTGGCCTCGATCCGCTCGAGGTACTCGGCGTACTCGGGAACGTCGGTCCGCGACGGCATCAGCTGGGCGATGAACGTGACCCGTTCGCGGAACTCCGGGTGCTGTTCGAGGAACACGTCGAATGCGCTGAACCCGCGCAGCACGTTCTTGCTCAGGTCGGCGCGGTCGACCCGCAGGATCAGGTGGTCGCGCCGGCGCCGCAGCAGCTCGGCCTCGAACTGCTCGGTCCGCTCTCGCCGCGCGACCGCCTTGACCGCCTCGGGGTCGATCGGCAGCGGATACGCGCGTACCCACACCTCCCGGTCGTCGACTCGGACGATCCCCGCGTCGTGCTCGACGTCGAGTCCGAGCAGGTCCTCGCAGCACTGCAGGAAGTTGCGCCGGTAGGACCAGGTGTGAAAGCCGATGATGTCGTTGGCCAGGATCCCGCGGTACAGGTCCTCACGGATCGCCGACGGCAGCACCCTCCAGGAGTCCGACTGGCTCCACGGGATGTGCACGAAGTGCGTCAGGAACGCATCCGGACGGGCCCGCCGGATCAAGCCCGGCAGCGTGTACAGGTGGTAGTCGTGGATCATCACCACCGGCCGCTCGATCTCCTCGATCTCATCGACCACCGCCCGGGCCAGGTCCTCGTTGACCGCGTTGTAGCCGAACTCGAACGCCTCGGTCTCGTGTCGGCGGATGTCGGGCGCGTTGGACAGGTCCCACAGGTAGTGCTGGATGAACCACAGCATCGGGTTGGCGATGATGTTGTAGAAGCGGTCGTAGGCGTCGGGATCGGATGCCACCAGCTTCACCCGGTAGTCGCCGCCGTCCGGGGTGTGCACGAGGAACGGCTTGCCCTGGTTGCGCTCGGCGGCGAGGACGTCCTCTTCGGTCATCGCCGACGCCACCCACGTGACCTCGCGGTAGGAGGCCAGGCCGATCAGTGCCGTGACCAAGCCGCCGGTGCCCCGGCGGATCTCCCCCTCCGGGCCGAATGTCACCGGGCCGCGGTTGGAGACGAGTACCAGCGAAGGTTGTCCCATCAGGCTCCCAGTTCTTCGAACAGTTCGAGCCAGTCTCGCAGCAGGCGGGGCATCAGGAAGTGCCGTCTGGCGTGTTCCTTGCCCGCCCTGCCGAGCCGCTTGCCGAGTGCGGGGTCCTGCAGGATCTCGAGCGCCCGCTGCGCGCACTCCTCGACACTGCTCACGAGATACCCCGTCTCCCCGTTGGAAACCTGCAGCGGAATCCCGCCGACGTCGCCGCCGATGAACGGGCGCGCCTTCCAGATCGCCTCGGTGACGGTCAGACCGAAGCCCTCGCGCGTCGACTTCTGGATGACCACGTCGGAGTGAGACTGGAAGGCGTTGACCTCGATCGCGCCGACGTTGTTGAGGTTGTTAAGGATGTGAATGTCGGGATCGCCGTCGGCGTGGGCGACGGTGGCGTTGAAGAAGTCCCATCCCTCAGGGTCGTCGGTGGCCATCGAGCCGACCAGGGCCAGCTGCACATCGGACAGTTGCTCCTTGACGATCCGGTAGGCGTCGATCACGCCCAGCGGGTCCTTCCAGGGATCGAACCGCGAAACCTGGGTCATCAGCGGGCGGTCGACATCGATCCCGAACTGGTCGCAGATGTAGACCGCGTCCTCCGGTGAGAACGCCATGTTCTTCGGAGCCAACGGGTCGATCGCCGGCGGCACGATGTGCGCGATCTCCTTCATCCCCGGCGGCACGTACTGGGGCATGTGGAACACCGCCGCGGGATAGGGCGCCAGATGCGGCAGCAGCCGCTCGAGGGTGGCCGGGTTCGGAGTCGAAAGGTCGATGTGGCAGCGCCACACCCAGTTGCGGGCCTTTTCGCCGACCAGCGAGGCCAGCGCCGCGGGCTGGGGGTCGTGCACGATGCATACGTCCCAGTCCTCGGACATTTCGCGCGCGTTGATCCGGTTGTACTCGAGCCAGGTGTCCCATTGCTCCTCGGTCAGGTCCTGCGGGCTGCCCTGGAGCGCGTTGTGCATCACCTTGGTCGCGTTGAAGAACTCCTCGCGCCCGTAGATCACATGCCACTCGGCGGACAGCCCGACGTCGACCATCAGGGGCACGAGCGTGTAGAGGATCTCCGAGACGCCGCCCCCGAACGCGGTCGCGGACACGTGCAGGATCCGCTTGCCGCGCAGCCGCTCGGCGCGTTCGAGGATCTCCTCGACCAGGGGCCGCCCCACGATGCTGGCGTAGTCGGCGATCTGCTTTCGGGCTAAGAGGACGGGCTGGAGCATCTAGTGACGAGAACCAGTGGCGCGACGCAGACGTTGCGCGCCGTGACGATATCGGTCCGCGGACCGTCGCCTGGGTCTGATCGCCTCCGCGCCCGCTCGCCGGCGGCTCCAGCGGGCCCGTGCGGTCAGTCTGCGAGCGCCTGCAGGCGCGCCACGCCGGCGTCCACGGCCCGCACCAACTCGGCGTGAAGCTGCGCGTTGGCGGCCGAGATCGAGGACATCTGGAACTCGTGGCCGGACCCCAGCAGCCGGTGGTGGTCCAGGGGCTCGCCCCAGCCGTCGGACACGACTCCACCCGCCTCGCTCAGGCACAGCCACGGCGCCGCCAGGTCATACGGCGAGTTGTTGAGGATCTGGCCGTTGCCGACCCGCTCGAACTCGGCGCGCATCCCGGGCACGTCGTCGACGATCCGCGACCCGACCTCGACGACAGCGTCGAGCTGGCCGGTGACCACGCGCGTCATCACGAACGCCTGCGAGCCGAGCTCGAACGTGCCGCCTCCCACCGACGAGGCGTCGATCAGCTCGGCCAGGACCTCGACCGAGGGCCGCGCCGGCCGCCCGCGGAACCCGTAGCCCCAGAACATCTGCCGCACGTCGGTTGTCGGGCTCAGCGCGACCGGTCGCGTGCTGCGGACGCCGGCGCCCTTCTCGGCCAGGTACCAGTCGCCGGTCTTGATCTCGACCACACAGCCCAGCCGCACGTCCGCCATCGTCGGCTCGGCGTCGTCGAGCGGGGCCAACGCGATCGCCACGCACGCTGACTCCAGCCCGGCCATCGCCGGGCGGGTGCCGTCGATCGGGTCGACGACCAGCACTTCGGTGGCGTCGGGCGGCGCCACCAGGCCGCGGTCCTCGGAGAAGAACGCCAGCCGCGGCGCCCGCTCGGCCACGAACTGCGCGAGCAGCTCCTCGGCGATCTCGTCGACCGCGAACGTGACGTCGCCCCCGGCCGCATCGCCCGCGTGGGCGCGCCCGGCGTGCGAGCCCAGCTCGGGCAGCACGCGCTCGCGCAGCTGCTGGCCGAGCTCGAGCACGAGCTCGGGGCCGGTCGTGGTCGTCATCGGCCAGCTGACCGGGCGCTCATGCCGGGACCCGCGGCGGCGACGGCGCGCTGCTGGGCGCGTGCACGGCCTGCCCGTGGCCATGGACCGGCAGCTCCAGGGTGAACGCCGTGTCTCCCGATCTGGACACGACCGACAGGCGCCCGTCCATCCGCCCGGCCAGCTCGGAGGCGATCGCCAGGCCAAGGCCCGACCCCTGGGCGTCGTCGGCGGTGAAGAACGGCTCGAAGATCCGAGACTGCGATTCCGGGTCGATCCCTTCGCCGTCGTCGCGTACGACCAGGCGGACCGTGCCGTCCTCGCGTCCGGCGGTGACCACGATCCGGGTGCCCGAGCTGGTATGGGTGAGCGCGTTGTCGATCAGAATCCGCATGATCTGGGCGACCCGCACCGGATCGCAGACGGCTTCGATAGTGCGCGAGGGTAGCCGTAGCTCTAGGTGAGAGTCGTGCTGGGCGAGCGTGGGCTCGAACTCCCCGGAGACCGACCGGGTCAGCTCCCCGAGGTCGACCTGTTCGGGGCGCAGCTCGAGCGAGCCGGACTCCAGCCGCGACAGGTCGAGCAGGTCGAGCGATAGCTTGCGCAGGCGCTCCACCTGTTCGGACACCTGGTCGAGGAACCGGCGCCGCGTCTCCGGATCCAGGTCGTCGTCCTCGAGCAGCTCGACGAACCCCCCGAGCGAGAAGATCGGCGTGCGCAGCTCGTGCGACGCGGTCGCGATGAACTTCTTGCGGGTCTCCTCGAGCTGCCCGAGCTGGCGCTGCATCTGGTTGAACGCGATCGCCAGCTGTCCGAGCTCGTCGGTCGAGTCCACTGCGATCGGATGGTCGAAGTCGCCCGCCGCCACCTTTTCGGCGGCGATCTCGAGCCGCTTGACCCGTCGGCTCAACGCGCGGGCCACGAAGTAGCCGACGATGAGCGCGAGCAGCACCGCGATTCCGCCGGCCACCAGGATCTCATGGCGCACGATCGCGACGCTGCGGACGATGTCCGAAACCGGGTCGGAGTACACGATCACGGCCCCGACCTGCCCCTGGTACTCGACCGGGTAGGCGGCCTCCGCCACGGTGCCGTCGCTGGCCATCTCGATCCCGGTCTCGGGCTTTGCAGTCATCGCGGCCCTGGTCGCGACCGGGAACGAGAGCGGCGTTGTCGCGCCCAGCTTGCTCGAATCGGCGACCGGCGACAGCTGCGGGCCGGTCGGCAGACGGGTGACCAGCAGGAGCGTCACGCGGTCGCCGGACGCCAACCCCGCGCCGTCGACGCGCCGGCGGACCTCGGCCGAGGAGACGTCGCTGCCGATCGTCTGGACGATCCGCTCGGAGTAGCGACGGGCGCTGGCGGCGAGCTCGGAGCGCTTCTCGTTGAGCAGGCGGGTCTGCAGTCCGGGCGCCACGTACAGGTACAGGGCCGCGATCGCGACCAGCGTGATCGCGAAGATCACCGCCGCCAGGCGGTTGCGCAGCGAGAGCCTCACCTGTCGGCTCCGGGTGGGGTCCACTGAGCGGACACGAAGGCGGCCGATCCTCAGGGCTCGGTGTCGCGGAACCGGTAGCCGACGCCGCGGACCGTGAACAGGTACTCGGGGTCCTTCGGGTCGCGCTCGATCTTCTCGCGCAGATGGCGAATGTGGACGTCGATGGTGCGCGGGTCCCGGTAGGCGGAGTCGCCCCAGATCCGCGCCAGCAGCATGTCGCGCGTGAACACGCGGCCTGGCGCGCGGGCCAGCGCTGAGAGGATCTCGAACTCGACAAACGTCAGCGGCGCCTCGTCGCCGTTGACCCGCACGGTGCGCTTGGGGAAGTCGATCCGCAGCGCCTCCACCTCGAGCGGTGCCTCATCGGGGGCGGTCTCCACGGGCCGGCTCATCTCGGCGCGCCGCAGAGCCGCCTTGATCCGGCTGGAGAACTCCCTGAGCGAGAACGGCTTGGTGATGTAGTCGTCGGCCCCGAGCTCCAGACCCACCACCTTGTCGATCTCCTCGGATTTGGCCGTGAGCATGATGATCGGCACGGAGCTGCGCGAGCGCAGCCGACGACAGACCTCGAGCCCGTCCACCCGCGGGAGCATCAGATCGAGTACGACCAGATCGAACGACTGCTCGTCGAAGCGGTCCAGCGCCTGGCGTCCGTCGGTCGCCTGAACGACGTCGTAGCCCTCTTTACGCAGGGGATAGGAGAGCAACGTCTGGATCGATTGCTCGTCGTCCACCAGCAGGATTCGAGCTGAGCGATCGGGCAGAGTCTCCTCCTTAGTGCTCCCCACCCCGGTGAGACCGGATATACGGCGGGAAGCGCTCGATTAAGACTAATTGGTAGCTGCCCGCGTGCCCCAGAAGCGGCAGCGACGGTGGCTACTCTGTGAGGCCGTGCTGGATCCGCGCATCTACCGCACCGGCTTGGTCGCGGTCGCGCTGGCAGTGATCGTGCTCGCCTTTTCGCTGGAGAACCAGCCGGGGCCGCTGACCACCACCCTGGCGCCGGAGGCGTTCAACGGGGGACATGCCTACGCGACGATGACCCGGCTCGCCAAGCAGTACCCCAATCGCCGGCCGGGAACGCCGGGCGACCGCGCGATCGCCGGCGAGGTGGCCAAGCGCCTGTCGGGCGACAACTTCTTCGTCACCCGCGACGTGTTCCAGGGTCAGACCGCCGACGGCAAGCGCACGCTCGAGAACGTCATCGGCGTCCGCCCGGGACTGACGCCGGGAGCGGTGGTGGTGGTCGCGCATCGCGACGCGCTCGGCTCTCCCGCGACCGCCGAGGCGTCGGGCACCGGCGTGCTCGAGGAGCTCGCCGGTGACCTCGCCGGCGAAACACATCACCACACGATCGTGCTCGCGTCGACCAGCGGCTCGAGCGGAGCCGCGGGGGCGGTCCAGCTGGCGCGTTCGCTGCCCCAGCCGGTCGATGCGGTGGTCGTGCTCGGCGACATGGCCGGGCGCGACGTCCGACAGCCGGTCGTCGTGCCGTGGTCGAACGATCCGGTGGTGGCCCCGCCGCAGCTGCGCAACACGGTCACGACCGCGCTCTCGCAGCAGGCGCGGCTGTCGCCCGGCGCCGCGAGCCTGGGCGGCCAGTTCGCCCACCTCGCGTTCCCGTTTACGGCGACCGAGCAGGGACCGTTCGGCGCCAACGGCCAGTCGGCCGTGCTCCTGTCGGTCTCGGGCGATCGTGCCCCGGCCGCCGACGAGCCCGTCAGCGCCGTCAGGCTCGCCTCGATGGGCCGCACCGCGCTCCAGACCGTCAACGCGCTCGACGGCAACAGCTCGGTGCCGGGGCCGTCGGCCTACCTCCTGTTCGACCGCAAGGTCGTCCCGGCGTGGGCGATGCGGTTGTTCGTGCTGGCGCTGATGGTGCCGGTACTGGGGGCGACGATCGACGGGATCGCCCGGGTTCGCCGCCGCGGACACTCGGTGCTGCGCTGGGCGATGTGGGTGCTGTGCGCGGCGCTGCCGTTCGTGATCGCGCTGGCGCTGGTGTACGCCGTCAAGCTCGTGGGGCTGATCCACGCCGCGCCGCCGTCCCCGGTGGGAGCCGACGTTGTGCCGCCCCACGGCACCGGCACGGTCGTGCTGGCGATTCTTGCGGCGGCGATCGTGCTCAGCCTGCTGATCGTGCGCCCGATCCTGATCCGCACCGCGGGTCTGGGCAAGCCCGGAGTGGTCCGAGACCAGGCCGCTCCGGGGGCCGGTGCCGGGCTGATGGCGGTGCTGTGCGTAGTCGCGCTGGTGATGTGGGTGTCCAACCCGTACGCCGCCGCGCTGCTGATCCCGGCGTTGCATCTGTGGCTACTGGTGGTCGCGCCCGATCTGCGGCTGCGCAGGCCGGTGGCGCTGGCGCTGCTGCTGGCCGGGATCGCGCCGCCGGCGCTGGTGATCGCCTACTACGCGCTGGTGCTCGGGCTCGGCCCGGTCGGGCTGGCCTGGAACGGCGTGCTGCTGATCGCCGGCGGGCATATCGGTGCGCTCGCCGCGGTCGAGTGGAGCATCGTGCTCGGCTGCGCGGTCAGCCTGGTGTTGATCGCGGGCCCGCTCGGTGCCGTCGCCGGCCGTCGAGGAGCGGCCGCTCACGACCAGAGGCCCGGTCACCTACGCGGGTCCGGGGTCGCTCGGGGGCACCAAGTCGGCGTTGCGGCGCTAAGCAGTTCGCGCGGCTGGGACAATGGGGGCACAAGGATCGTGAAGTGAGACGTTTCATCCGCGACATCTCGTCGGTGCTGATCATCTCGGGGGCGTTGCTGCTGATCGACGCAGCGGTGACTCTGGCCTGGCAGGAGCCGCTCACGGCCGTGATCGGCAAGGTCCAGCAAAGCAACATCAACCGCCAGTTCCTCAGCTTCACGACTACGCCGCTGTCGCCGGTCGATACGCGTGCGCTGGTCAACGTCAAGAGCGAGAAGAAGCGGATCTCGTACCTGGCCCGCCGGGAGGAGCGGCAGGTCCCGGCCGGGGACGCGATGGGCCGGATCGTGATGCCGAGGATCGGCGCCAGCTTCGACATCGTGCAGGGCACCGACGCGGCCAGCCTCGAGAAAGGGCCCGGTCACTACCCCGAGACGTCGCTGCCCGGGCTCGGCCAGACGGTGGCGATCGCCGGGCATCGGACCACATACCTGGCACCGTTCCGGCACATCGACGCGCTCAAGCCCGGCGACCAGATCGACGTCAGGATGCCCTACGCGAACTTCACCTACACGGTCCAGTACCACAAGATCGTGCTGCCCACCGCGCTGTGGGTGATCAACAACGTCGGCTACGACAGGCTCGTGCTGTCGGCCTGCAACCCGCTCTACAGCGCCGCCCAGCGGATCATCGTGTTCGCCAAGATGACGCACTTCCAGCCGCTCGGAGCCGCCCGTGCGAAAGCCTGATCGCGAGCACCGCCTGCGGGAGCTTGCACGGCTGATCGAGGCCGGCGAGTATCGCGTCGACCCGATGGCGGTTGCGGACGCGATCATCCATCGCATGCGCCACGGGTTCGCACCGGGCGAGCCTCGTCGGCTGCGCGGGCCTAGAACGAGTGCTCGTAGCCGGCGAGCCCCGCGTCGCCGGCGTCGGTGAACACCACCCCTGCCGGCCCCTCGACGACCGTTCCGATCCAGGTCACGCCGGGCGCCTCTGCGCCCTCGGGCACGCACACGCACAGCTCGTAGTCGTCCCCGGCGGTGGCGGCGAACGCGCGGGCGTCGGCACCCAGCGCGCCGGCGACTTCCGCAACCCCGTCGGCCAGCGGCAGCGCGGCGAGCGTCAGCTCGAGCCTGACCCGGCTGCGCCGGGCGATGTGACCGGCGTCGGTGGCCAAGCCGTCGGAGAGGTCGATCATCGCACGCGCTCCGCCGTCGCTCAGTGCCTTTGCGGCGTGAAGGCGCGGCAGTGGGCGCGCATAGCGCTCGCGTAGGGCTATCGCCAGCGGCTCGGGGATGCTGTCGGCGCCGGCGCCATCGAGAACCGCGAGCCCGGCGCCGCCCGCCCCGAGCGTTCCGGTGACTCCCACCCGGTCGCCGGGCAGCGCGCCGTCGCGGCCGACGAGCTCACCCGGGTCCCGGGCCCAGCCGACGACCGTGAACGAGACGGTCAGCGCCGGCGCCCGGGTGATGTCTCCGCCGGCAATCGTGACCCCGGTCTGCGACGCCAGCTCCTGGGCGCCGCGGGCGACCCCGAGCGCGTACTCGGCCTCCAGGCCCTCGGGTACCCCGAGCGCGAAGTACGCCTCGCCGGGCGTGGCCGCCATCGCCGCCAGGTCCGAAACCGCGGCTGCCAGCGCGCGATGGCCAACCTCGCGGTCAGACAGCTGTGACGTGCGGAAGTGCACGCCGTCGACCATCGTGTCGACCGACGTGACCGCATAGCCGTCGGCGCGAACGACCGCCGCGTCGTCGCCGAGCCACCGAACCACCCGGGCGCTGTCGCGGACGAGCACCTGCTCGAGCGCGTCGATCAGCTCGAGCTCGCGCATCGCGGACAGCGGTCAGTCAGCGATGGCGATAGACGATTCGGGCGCGGTCGAGGTCGTAGGGAGAGAGCTCGACGCGGACTCGGTCGCCGGGGAGGATGCGGATCCGGAAGCGGCGCATCTTGCCGGCCACGTGTCCGAGCACGACGCGGTCCATGTTGTCGAGCTTGACGCGGAACATCGCATTGGGGAGGGCCTCGACGACCTCTCCCTCCAGCTCGACTTTTTCTTCCTTGGCCATGGTTTTAGATTCTCGTGCGCGTGCATTCAGGGACGGCGGGAGCGCCGTCCTCGCGACAACGCTACCAGCCGATCAGTGATTGTTGGTGCCGCCTCCGCCGCTGGCACCGCCGCCGTGGCCGCCACCGCCGCCGTGGCCGCCACCCCCGTGGCCGCCGCCTCCGCCACCGCCGACGGGGGTCGCCGTGCCTTGGAAGCCGCCGCCGGTCGTCGTAGCAGGGGGCGCGGTGGGCGCGACCGCCGCGCCGCCGGTGCCGGTGGCGGCGCCGGTGGCGGTACTGACCCCGGTGCCGGCGCTAAAGCCGGAGCTCGTCGAACCGGAGTCCGACCCCTTGCCGCTGACGCTGCGGTCACCGTGGTACGGCTGACCGTGCCAGGGATCGGTGGGCTGTGCGAAGTCGCTACAGAAGCCGTCGTCGGCGGCCTGCATGTAGTCGTGCCAGATCGGCGCGGCCAGCGTGCCTCCGAATCCGTCGGGCATCGACTCCGTCTCGTTTGGATAGCCGACCCACACGGCCGTGGCGAGCTGGCTGGTGTATCCGTCGAAGTAGGCGTCGGTGAAATTGCTGGTGGTGCCGGTCTTGCCCGCGGCCGGGCAGCCGTAGTTGGCGGCCGTACCGGTTCCGCTCTGGATCACGGTCTTCAGCACCTGCGTGGCCGCGTAGGCCTCGCCCGGGCTGAAAACTCGATTGCCCTGAGGGTCCGCGAGGTTCACGGTGCTGCCGTCCGGGAACACGACCTTGCTGATCGCGCTGGCAGGATGGTGGACGCCGCCGCTGGCCAGCGTGGCGTACGCGTCGGCCATCTCGAGCGGAGATACCGATACCGCGCCCAGCGCCTCGGACGGGAAGTCCGTAAGCGACGAGGTGATGCCCATCGCATGGGCCGTGGCGCTGACCTTGGGCAGGGTGAGGTCCTGGGCAAGCTGTGCGAACACCGTGTTGTCGGAGATGGTCGTCGCCTTGGTCACGCTTATGTTGCCCTGGTAGGTGAGCTCGGAGGTGTGCACCGAGTAATCCGGGAAGGCTGGCAACCAGCCCGCCGCGAGCAGCTTGGAGGTGTAGAACGTCTGGTTGGGGTCGCCGTTGTAGTCGTGGATCAACGTCATCAGCGAGAACACCTTGAACGCCGACCCGGTCTGGCGGCGTCCTTGCCATGCGTAGTCGAACGTGGTCTCTCCGGGCCCGGTCCCGTACTTGGAAGAGGTCGCGAGCGCGAGGATGCGGCCGTTGTTGGGGTCGATTGAAACCAAGGCGGCCGCCGGTTGGTCTGGCCCGCCCTCGTGGGCAAAGATCGCCTGCTCAGCCTCGTCCTGCCGTTTCGGGTCGATCGTGGTGTAGACCTTGAGACCGCCGTTCTCGACTGTCTTGGCGCCGAAGCGCTTGAGCAACTGCTGCTCGACGTAGTCGAACACGTAGGGCTGGCGCTTGGAGGTGAAACGGGTGTTCGAGTGCACGCCGAGCGGCTGGCGGTTGGCCAAGGCGAACTGCTTGGCGTTGATGTAGTGCGCCGCCAGCATCGCGCGCAACACGTCGCCGCGGCGCTTGCGGGCCAGCGACGGGTGCAGGAACGGGTTGTACTGGGACGGCGCCTGCGGTAGGCCGGCTATCAGCGCCAGCTGCGAAAGGTTCAGCGCCCACACCGGTTTCGAGAAGAACACCTGGGCGGCGGCGCCGACCCCGATCGCGGTCTGCCCACCGACGGTCCCGTAGGGCACGTCGTTGAGGTAGTTGTCGAGGATCCAGCCCTTGCTGCGGCGGTGCTCGAGCTGCTCGGCCAGCTTGGCCTGGATGATCTTGTACTTCAGGTTGTGCCTGGCGGCGATCTTGGCCGGCATGTACTTGTTGTCGACCAGCTGCATGGTCAGCGTCGAGGCGCCCTGGAGCGAGTCCGCGCCCGAGACGATGTCCTTAACCCCGGCGCGCAGGATGCCCTGGTAATCGAGCGCGCCGTGCTGATAGAAGCGCCGGTCCTCGATCGCGACCGTCGCCTGCTTGAGCTGGGTCGGAATCCGGTTGCCGACGCTGTTGTAGATCGTGTCGGAGTGCACGTAGCCGAGCGAGCTGCCGTCGCTGGCGAAGATCTGGGTGAGCGGGTGGGGGCTGCGGCCCTTGAGCTCCGTGAGGTTCGGACCGCTGTCGGCGACGGCCACCACCCATCCCACGCCGGCGAGCACCGCGAGCACGGCGCCGCATACGGCGAGCACCGATCCGACCATCAGCACCCGGGTTACGGGGTGCCCGCGCGAGCGCCTGCGGCGCTTCTGTCGTTCGCGTCGGCTCATTGAGGACTGTCGGCCATGGCGGTGTCGGTGCGTCTCGCGCTTGCTCGACCCCGCAGCAAGGCGATCCAGTGTACCTGGGTGGCTCTTTCTGCTTGGCGGTTGCGGCTCCTCTTCAGTGGCACTCGGGGTGCAACACTCGGCGGCGGCTGCGATGAAACGTGCAGAAACACAGGCCCGATCGGCCGGGTTGGGCGCCTGGAGATCGAGCTGGGCCTCCCGGGAGGCGCGGGCCGCGCGAGAGGTCGCCTGGCGTGCCCTGTGGACCTCCCGGCTGGTGGTGGCGCTGTCGGGGATGTTCGCCGTCCTGTCGTTCGGCCGCGCGGCCGGCACCGACGGCTTCGATCCGGCCTCGTTGACGGCCCCGTTCGGCTATTTCGGGAACCTGCTGGCGGCGCCCTTCGCCCGCTGGGACTCGGTCTGGTACCTGGCGATCGCCCAGGGCGGCTACGACCACGAGGCCAGCCGGACGGCGTTCTTCCCGATCTATCCGCTGCTGCTGCGCGGGGTGGGGCTGGTGATCGGGTCGGATCTGATCGCCGGCGTCGTCGTCTCGTTGGTGGCGTTCTGGATCGCGCTGATCCTGCTCCACCGGCTGGTCTCGCTCGAGCTCGACTCGGAGCTGGCCCGGGTCACGGTGATGCTGGTCGCGTTCTGCCCGATGGCCTACTTCTTCTCGGCGGTCTACAGCGAGTCGCTGTTCCTGGCGCTGTCGGTGGGCTGCATCCTGCAGGCGCGCATGGGCCGGTGGGCGTGGGCGGGGGTGCTCGGGGCGATCGGGGCCGCGTCGCGCAACAGCGGGGTGATGCTGGTCGTGCCGATCGTGCTGCTGTTCCTGTACGGGCCGCGCGCCGACCGGCCGCCGTCCGGTGTCGGTGGCGCGGCGGATCGCTTCGCGGGTTGGCGGCGGGTGCTGCCCCGGTATCCGGTCACGCCGGCGATCGCGTGGGCCGGGCTGGTGCCGCTGGGGCTGGGCGCGTACATCGGCTGGCTGGCGCTGAAGACCGGCCACGGGCTCGCCCCGTTTCACGCGCAACAGGTGTGGTTCAGGCACTTCGCCGGACCGTTCGGGGGCGTCTGGACCGGAGCCGTGGCTGCGTGGGACGGTCTGCGCCAGCTCCTGCATGGACCGCCGCCGCCGCTGTACTTCGACAAGGCAGGCGGGGACCCGATGAAGGTGGCGGGCCAGAACCTTCTGCTGTACGCGTTCCTGGTGCTCGGCGCGGTCGGGATCGTCGGGACGCTGCGGCGGCTGCCGATCGCCTACGGCGCCTACTGCCTGGCCGCGCTGGCGCTGCCGATCTCCTATCCGGTCACACCACAGCCGCTGGCTTCGCTGCCCCGCTACGAGGTGGTGCTGTTCCCGATCTTCATGTGGGCGGCGACCTGGCTTGAGCGCCGGCGCCTGACCCAGCCCGCGTTGGCGTCGATGGCGGTGCTGCTCGGCTTGTTCACGGCCGAGTTCGCGACCTGGCGGTTCGTGGCGTGAGCGTGCTGCTGGTCGACGCACTCGGGACGCTGCTGCGCCTCGACGATCCCGCCCCGCGGCTGCGGACCGAGCTCGCGCGACGGTTTGGCGTGGACGTCGGCGAGACCGGGGCGCGCGACGCGATCGCCGCTGAGATCTCCTACTACCGCGCGCACTTCGACGAGGGCCGCGACCCGGTCTCGCTGGCTGATCTGCGCGGACGCTGCGCGGAGGCGCTGCGCTCGGGGCTGCCCGCCGGCGGGCGATTGCCCGGAGTGTCGACCGAGGAGCTCACCGAGGCGCTGCTGGCCGCGCTGCAGTTCAGCGCGTTCGACGACGCTCTGGCGGCGCTCGAACGCGCCCGCGCCAGGTGGGAGCGCGTGGTCGTGGTGTCCAACTGGGACGTCTCGCTGGTGGAGGTGCTCGCGCGAGTCGGGTTGGCCCCGTTGCTGGATGCGGTCGTGACCTCGGCCTCGGTGGGCGTCCGCAAGCCCGGCGTGGCGATCTTCGAGCACGCGCTCTCGCTCGCGGGGGCGCACCCGGACGAGGCAGTCCATGTCGGGGACAGCGTCCAGGACGACGTGGCGGGTGCCCGAGCCGCCGGGATCGAAGCCGTGCTGATCCGCCGGGACGGCGGGCCGGGCCCCCCGGGCGTACGCACGATCGCGTCGTTGGCCACGCTCTGAGGGCCCTAACCTCCCTGGGGCGATGTCAGCCACGCCGCCTTCTGGCCCAGCGCCCCCGCCTACGGAGGGCAATCTCGACTCGGCGCCGCCGCCGGACTGGGCCTCCGAGCCCGACCCGGTCGACGCCGAGCCGCCATGGGCCCTCTGGACAGCTCCGGCCGCGATCGTGCTCGGGCTGGTGTTCGGCGTCGTCGGCAGCTTCGTGGTGCAGGTGATCGGCGCCGCCGGCGGCTCCAGCCTGGCTCACCCCTCACCCGCGGTGAACATCATCAGCGACGTCGTGTTCGACCTAGGGTTCGTCGCCGCGGCGGTGTACTTCGCGGTGGCCCAGGCGCACGCGCGACCGGCGGACTTCGGCTTCAGACTGATCCGTCTGCGGACCGGCGTGATCGCCGTGGTCACCGCGGCGCTGGGCTACTACGTGGCCACCGCGATCTGGGCGCAGCTGTTCAAGCTGCACGGGAGCGACAAGCTGCCCTCAGAGCTCGGCGCCAACCACAGCACGGCGGCGCTCGTGGCCGCCGGGATCTTCGTCTGCGTGATCGCGCCGATCGCCGAGGAGTTCTTCTTTCGTGGGTTCGTGTTCGGCGCCCTGCGGCGGATGAACGTGGTGATCGCCGGGCGCAACATCGGCGTGTGGATCGCCGCGATCATCACCGGGATCCTGTTCGGGCTCGCTCACACCGGGTCCGCCTCGCCGCAGTACCTGGTGCCGCTCGGCTTCCTCGGGTTCGCCCTGTGCATCGTGCGCTGGCGCACTGGCTCGCTGTACCCGTGCATGGCGCTGCACTCGATCAACAACTCGCTCGCGCTCGGCGTCAACCAGCTCAACTGGAACGCGGGCGAGATCCTCGGGCTGATCGTCGTCGCGCTGGCGGTGGTCGGCGCGATCACGCTGCCGCTGGCCACACGCAAGCCGGCGTTGCGGTTCTGAGCTGCGCGGACGCGTAATTGCATCGCCTCGGCGCGCGGGATGATTTACTTCCGCCGTGATGCCAAGGGGGTTGGTCAGGATATTGCTGTGTGTCGCGGCCGTGCTGGCGATCGGGGTGATCCCGGCGGCGGCGAGCGCGGCGTCCGGCTCGAGCCGCGAAGCCCAAGCAGCCCACCAAGCCGGCCGCGCCGCCGGCGTCGACCCGGGCCAAGGGCTCGATGCGGCTGTACCTCTTCGACGCGTTCTTCGTCTCGCACCAGCCGCTCACCGTGTCCGGCCGCGTGGTCCACGTCACCGGGATCGTGCGCCCGTACGTCCCCGGCCAGTGGGTCAACGTGAAGGTGTTCGTCGGCAGCAAGCTCTTCAAGCGCGACCGCCTGCGGGTCAAGCCGTCGAAGAAGAAGACCTACGGCGCGTTCGCCGAGAAGCTCAAGCTGACGGGCTCGGGCACGGTCCGGGTTGAGATCGCCCACCGTAAGAACGCCCAGCAGGTCGGCTTCGTGGCCCGCCGTAACTTCAGCGTGGTGTCGCAGGGCGCGAGCTTCGGTGCCCGCGGGCCGTACGTCGAGCTGATCCAGCAGCGGCTGGCGGCGCTTCACTTCTACATCCACCAGACGGGGGTCTACGACCAGGGCACAGGCCTCGCCGTCGACGCCTATCACCGGCTGCTAAAGCGCGGCACCTCACAGAGCCTCGACACGGCGACGGCCGACGATCTGCTCAACGGCGTCGGCTCGTTCCGGGTCGCGTACCCGAGCCACGGCAAGCACGTCGAGGGCGACCTGACCCGCCAGCTGCTCGCGCTGATCGACAACGGCAAGGTGCTGGCGATCTATCCGATCAGCTCCGGCAAGCCGTCGACCCCGACGATCCTCGGCCACTTCCGGGTGTACCTGAAGACGCCGGGCTACCTGCCCGACGGGATGTACTTCTCGAACTTCTTCATCCGCGGCTATGCCATCCACGGCTACGACCCCGCGCCGGACTATCCGGCCAGCCATGGCTGCATGCGGCTTCCGATCTCAGACGCCATCTCGGTCTACGACTGGCTGAACATCGGCGACCGGGTCGACGTCTACTACGAGTGACGCCCGACGGCCCGAACGCCCGCGAGCGCCTGGTCAAGGCGCTGCGTGAGCACGCGCTGGTGATTGGCGAGGTCGTCCTGACCAGCGGCCGCACCGCTCAGTATCTGGTCGATGCCAAGCGGGCGATTCTGCTGCCGGAGGGCTTCCTGGCGCTCGGGGAGCTGGTCGCCGACCAGGCTCGGGAGTGGGGCGCGACCGCCGTCGGCGGGATGACGATGGGCGCCGACCCGATCGCCTGCGCCGCGCTCGCCGGCGGCGCCGACGTCAAGGGATTCTTCGTGCGCAAGGAGGCCAAGCAGCATGGCCTCGCCCGCCGCATCGAGGGGCCGCTGCTCGACCCCGACGACCGCTGCATGCTGGTCGAGGACGTCGTCACCACCGGCGGCTCGACGATCCGGGCGCTCGAGGCGCTGCGCGAGGAGGGGCGGCAGGTATGCGGCGTGCTGGCGATCTGCGATCGGCTGGCCGGTGGCGCCCAGGCGATCGAGGAGGCCGGAGGCGCTCCGTTCGTGGCGCTGACGACGATCGACGACGTGTATCCCGAGCGGCCCGACCGCTAGCTTCACCGACCAGCCCGGTCAACTCCCGCCCGGTCAACTCCCCAATCGAGCGGTTCCTCGTGGAGCGTGGGGAGTTCGCCATGTGGGACACGGTCAACTCCCCAAGGTCCCCCGTCGAAGCCTCGAATGGGGAGTTGACCTGTTCGCGCCGGCCCGCGCCGGGTCCGCGCCGGGTCCGCGCCGGTCCGCGCCGGTCCGCGCAGGTCCCGCGCCGGGTCCGCGCCGGCCCTCCAGGCCCTAGCTAGCCCCCGGCAGCGAGCGGCAGTCCGCACTGCGCTGATGCAGCGCCTGAACCTTCCACCCACCCGCCGGAACCGGGGAGAACAGAACGATCGGACGGTCGCTGGCAACCGCGGGCCCGTACTTGAAGCCGACGGTGGCGACGTTCACGTCGAGGTTCCAGGCGAGAATCGACTGGTATTCGAGGCGGGTCAGGGGCTCGCCGCAACCCCGCAGCGCAGCGGCGCCCCCGAGCCGGTTGATCACCCCTGTCAGCTGGCCGATCTCCTGGGTCCGGGCGCGCTGGGCGACCAGGTCCTTGTGCGCGGCCCGGGCGTCGGACAGCGCGGACGGGACCAGGCTGATCACCGCCGCGGCCACCAGCACCAGCCCGACCACCCCCAGAGCGCTGGACAGCCGAGGGGGCTGGGTCAGCAGGCGCCCCACCCCGACCGCGGCGACCACGACCATCGCGGCCGCCGCCGGGAACATGTACCGGGGGACCCCCGGCCAGCCGTGCAGTGCGAATGCGATCTCGACGATCACCCACGCCACCGCCGCACCGGCCAGGATCAGCGTGGCTCGGTCCCGGTGCAGCACCGCCAGCCCGACCGACAGCAGCGCCAGCAGCTCGAGCGAGGTCTCGTGGAGGCTGAAGAAGCGGCTGATGATGCCGGTCACCTTGTTGCCGTGGATCGCGCGCCCCGAGCCGAGCGCGTTGCTGCCCGCCTGGAAGAAGCTGCGGGACGTCAGGCCCGGGACCCCGAACCACAGGGCCAGCACGACCACCGCGCCCGCCACCAGCATCCAACGCATCGAGGGCACGGCAAGCCAGGCCCAGATCGCGTAGGCGGCGATGAACGGCCACACCTCGGGCCGGCCGAGCGAGGCGAGCACGAGCAGCCCGAACGCCCACCGCGGGCGCTTGCACAGATGACAGTCGACCGCGCCCAGGCAGAGCGACGCGATCAGGGGGTCCGACTGGGCGCTGAGCACGTAGTGCATGTAGTCGGTGATCCCGAGCAGCGCCGCGCCCGCGAACGCGCCGGCCACGTAGGCGGCCCAGCGGCGCTCGGGCGGCGCGTCGGTCAGCTTGTAGGCGATCCGCGCGGCGAAGATCACGCCGCTGAGCGAGATCGCGACCGAGGTGACCATCCACAGCCACAGCTGGTAGTGGCCGAACAGCGCGTAGGGCAGCGTGAACAGGTAGGGCAGCGGCTTCCAGGACGGCGCAGCGTTGGTGTCCAGGTGCCCGAGGATCGTCTGGCGGCCCCACACGAGCCAGCCGTACGGGTCATAGCCGGGGCGCGTCTTGGCCCACAGCACGACCAGCAGCGACAGCACCAGCATCGCGGCGGCGATCGCCACCACGGTCCAGGCCACCCCGAGCCCGGCGATGCCAGAACGATCGCGCTGCGGCGCGACGTCCGGCTCCGGGGCCGATTCGTGTTCTAGCGTCGAGTGGGCCACAGGGACTTGGTGCTTGCGCTAACGGTGACCGTCGCGCGATTCCGCTCCCATTTGGTAGCTTCCGCACCGAAAAACGGTTTGGGGAAGGACGGTCGCGGAGAGGGTGCGGCCGAGGAGTGTACTGCCGGCCGGCATGCCCCCGGCAGGAATCGAACCTGCATCCCGCGCTTAGGAGGCGCGTGCTCTATCCGTTGAGCTACGAGGGCCGGACGTGACGGAGGGTATCCGTCCCGGTCAGCGCACCGCGCCGAACCGCAACTCGTTCGTTGTCCGCCGGTTAGGACCGGATGACACGGCCGTCCCGTTGTGGTATCTCACCGCTTGGAGGAAGTGGTTTGGAGGAAGGATCCGAGGTGTGTCGTCCACAACGCGATAGCGCATGAGCGTCGGCGCCGAGGCTCTCGTCGAGCAGGAGGCGAGCGCCTTTGACATTCATATCGGCCATGAGATCACGGCTCGATCGCCGCTGCAGCTGTTCTGGCGGCGGTTTCGGTCCGACAAGGTCGCGATGGTCTCGCTTGGCTTCATCGTGCTGCTCATCATCGTCGCGCTTGCGGCTCCCCTGGTCGTCAAGGCGTTCGGCGTCAGCGGACCGAACGTGCAGAACGTTGGGGCGCTGGACGCGTTCGGGCAGCCGAGCGGACCGAGCTCGGTGCACCCGTTCGGGGTCGATGAGCTCGGCCGCGACATCCTCGCCCGCGTGATCTACGGCGCCCGGGTCTCGCTCGAGGTGGCGTTCATCTCGACCGGGATCGCGGTGCTGATCGGCGTGATCGTGGGAACCGCCGCGGGCTACTTCCGCGGGTGGATCGACTCGCTGCTGGCGCGGCTGATGGACATCGTGCTGGCGTTCCCGATCCTGCTGCTGGCGATCGGCCTCGCCTCGGCGTGCTCGCTGGGGAAGGGCTGCCTGGGAGGCCTGATCACCCCGGGGCGGGTAACGCTGATCGTGGTGATCGCGCTGTCGTCATGGCCGTACATCGGCCGGATCATCCGCGGTCAGGTGCTGTCGATCCGCGAGAAGGAGTACATCGAGGCGGCGCGGTCGCTGGGGGCGTCCAACCGCCGGATCATGTTCCGCGAGATCCTGCCCAACCTCGTCGCGCCGATCATCGTCTACACGTCGCTGATCCTGCCGACGAACATTCTCTACGAAGCTGCGCTCTCGTTCCTGGGGGTCGGAGTGCAGCCGCCGACCGCGAGCTGGGGTCAGATGATCGCGTCGGCGACCCCGATCTTCGACACGGCATGGTGGTACATGCTGTTTCCGGGAATCGCGCTGGTGCTGACCGTGCTCGCCTTCAACCTGGTGGGCGACGGCCTGCAGGACGCACTGAACCCGAAGACCGGGCGGTGATCGATCTTTATCTGGGACCGGGTGTTGTGTACAGGACCGAGGGAGGAGTACAGCTAATGAAGGACACCTACATAGAGGAGTACAAGTAGATGCGTCGCTTTCGATTGACGCTCGGCCTCGCGTTGGCTCTCGCCTGCGCGATCGCAGTCGCTGCTTGCGGGGGGAGTAGCTCGAGCAGCAGCTCTGCCAGCAGCGGGGGCAGCTCGAGCAGCACTTCCAGTAGCAGCAGCGGCATATCGCTGGCCGGGCTGGCCAACACCAAGCCGGACCCGAACGCGAAGATGGGCGGGACGCTGAACATCATCTCCAACGAGGGCTGGGAGCACCTGGACCCGGGTGCGTCGTACTTCCAGATCGACTACGTGGTCGTGTACGCCACGCAGACGCCGCTGTACACGTTCACGCCGACCAGTAACAAGCTCACGCCGCTGCTGGCATCCAGCCAGCCGCAGATCAGCGCGGACGGCAAGACCGTGACCGTGCACATCAAGTCCGGCTTCAAGTTCAGCGCGCCGGTCAACCGTGCGGTCACCTCGGCCGACGTGGCCTACGCGTTCCAGCGGATGTTCAACCCGAACGTCCAGAACGCCTACGCCGCCGGCTACTTCCCGATCGTCGGCTCCGACAAGTCCGCCGGCAAGCCGATCCCGGGAATCTCGACGCCGAACAAGACGACGATCGTGTTCCACCTGACCAAGAACTTCGGGGCCACGATGGCTGAGGCGCTGTCGCTCCCGGCCACCGCGCCGGTGCCGGAGTCCTACGCGGCCAAGTTCGATAAGAGCAGCCCGTCGAAGTACGACTCGGACCCGACGGTCCAGGCGTTCACGGGTCCGTACATCATCAAGAGCTACAGCGCGGGCCGCAACATCACGCTCGTGCGCAACCCCGCGTGGAACCGCCAAGTCGACGGCGTCCGCCCGGCGTACGCGGACAAGATCGTGTGGAACGCCGGCGCTGACCCGGCCGTCGCCGCTCACCAGACGCTCGACAGCCCGAACCTGCTGATGATGGACGCGCCGCCCTCGTCGGTGCTGAAGACAGCCTACGAGCAGCACAAGTCGCAGCTGTCGGTCGCGCCGCTGGGCTCGTACTACGCGTCGCTGAACACGTCGGTCCCGCCGTTCAACAACGTCAACCTCCGGAGGGCGGTTGTGGCCGGCGCCAACCGCGAGGCCTATCTGCTGGCCCGCGGCGGCAAGCTCGTGGGTCAGGTCATGACCCACTTCCTGCTGCCCGGAGTCCCTGGCTTCGAGCAGTCCGGCGGCTACGAGGGCTTCGGGCAGGATTTCCTGGCCAGCCCGACGGGGAACATGACGGTCGCCAAGAAGTACATGAAGGCGGCCGGATACCCGGGCGGGAAGTACACCGGCAGCCAGACGGTCGAGATCGTCGGCAGTAACGCCGCCCCGGGCCCCCAGGAGATGCAGGTCGTCCAGCAGGGCCTCAGCGCGCTGGGCTTCAAGACCACGATCAAGGCCGTGCCGCAGCAGACGATGTACTCGAAGTTCTGCGGCTACGTCAAGGCCCAAATCAACGTGTGCCCGACGGCCGGGTGGATCCAGGACTTCCCGGACCCCTACGCCGTCCTGTTCGTGCCGTTCAGCGGCCACGCGATCGTGCCGATCAATAACAGCAACTGGCCCGTGCTCAACGACCCGAAGATCAACGACGCGATCGACCACGCCGCAACGATCCAGGACCAGGGTCCGCGGCTGGCGGCGTTCGCCCAGGCCGACAAGATGATCACCGACTCGGCCGCGGCGATCCCCGAGGTGTGGGCCGACAACGCCCTGGTTCAGGGTTCGAAGATCCACGGCGTGCTCGACCCCTGGAACGACGACTGGGACCTGTCGTTCACGTCGCCGAGCACGAGTTAGGATGACCGCCGACTAGAGACGCTGATCGGGGGCCCCGCCACGGCGGGGCCCCCGGGTCGGCTCCCCCGCCATGGGCCGCTACATAATCCGCCGCCTTCTCTGGGTGATCGTGCTGCTGATCATCGTCACCGCCGTCACCTTCCTGATCTTCTACGAGCTGCCGTCGGCCGACCCGGCGGTGCTGCGCGCCGGCAAGTCGCCGAACCCGCAGCTGATCGCGCAGATCCGCCACACGCTCGGACTCGACAAGCCCGTGTACGTGCAGTACTGGCGTTACATGAAGAACGTCGTCCTGCACTTCAACTTCGGCTACAGCTACCAGAACTCCCAGCCGGTGAGGCAGGAGATCTTCGACCGACTGCCGGCGACGATCTCGCTGACCGTGGGGGCAGTGGTCGTGTGGCTGCTGATCGGCCTGCCGATCGGGATCATCTCCGCGATCCGGCGCCGCACGCTACTCGACCGCATCACGATGGGCGGCGCGCTGCTGGCGATCTCCGCGCCCGTGTACTGGCTCGGTCTGGTCGGCCTGTACCTGTTCGCCAACGACATCGGCGTCATCAAGATCTTCGACGGCGCGGGCACCTACACCGGGCTGACCGCCAACCCGGGGCAATGGTTCGGATCGTTGTTATTGCCCTGGTTCGTGCTGGCCGCGAGCTTTGCAGCGTTCTACGCGCGATTGCTCCGATCGAACCTGATCGAGACGATGTCCGAGGACTACATCCGTACGGCGAGGGCCAAGGGCCTGTCCGAACGGCGGGTGATCGTGCGCCACGGCCTCCGGGCGGCGATCACGCCGATCATCACCGTGCTGGGCCTCGACATCGGGCTCCTGCTCGGAGGCGCGATCCTCACCGAGACGGTGTTCAACATCCCCGGGATCGGCCGGCTCGCCTACGAGGGGATCATCAACGCCGACCTGCCGGTGATCCAGGGCACGGTTCTGTTCGGCGCGCTGTTCATCGTGGTCGCCAACCTGGTCGTGGACATCGTCTACGCGTTCGTCGATCCGCGGGTGCGGTACTCGTGAGCGTGGCCGAGGCGCCGACGCTGCTCGAGGTGTCGGACCTGCGGGTCCAGTTCCCGACCGAGGACGGAGTCGTCCACGCCGTCGACGGGATCTCCTACGAGGTGCGGGACGGCCAGACGCTGTGCATCGTCGGCGAGTCCGGGTCGGGCAAGACCGTCTCCTCGCTGACCACGCTCGGGCTCACCCAGGACCAGGGCGCCAACGTCAGCGGCAGCATCACGTTCGAGGGCCGCGACCTGGTCACGCTGCGCCAACAACGAGCTGCGCTCGATCCGGGGCGGCGACATCGCGATGATCTTCCAGGACCCGCTGTCGTCGCTGCATCCGTTCTACAAGGTCGGCGCGCAGCTGATCGAGGCGATCCAGGCGCACAGCGGCGCGTCCAAGGCCGACGCGCGCAAACGGGTCGTGGAGCTGCTGACGATGGTCGGCATCCCGGACCCCGAGCGGCGCGTGGACCAGTATCCGCACGAGTTCTCCGGCGGGATGCGCCAGCGCGTGATGATCGCGATGGCGCTGGCCAACGAACCCAAGCTGCTGATCGCCGACGAGCCCACCACGGCGCTCGACGTGACCGTGCAGGCGCAGATCCTGGAGCTGCTCAAGAGCCTCCAGGAGCGGCTGGGGATGGCGATCATCCTGATCACCCACGACCTCGGCGTGGTCGCCGACATCGCCGACGAGATCGCGGTGATGTACGCCGGGCGGATCGTGGAGCACGCGACCGCCGACGAGATCTTCCACTCCCCGCAGCACCCCTACACCTGGGGCCTGCTGAAGTCGATCCCCCGGCTCGACGGTCCCCGCGACGAGGAGCTGGTGCCGATCTCCGGCCGGCCGCCGAGCCTGATCTCGCGCCCGTCCGGCTGCCACTTTCACCCGCGGTGCCCGTACGTCCGCGAGCGCGCACAAGAAGATCGACCCGCGGCTCGAGCCGGTGCAGGGCATGCCCGGCCATCAGGTCGCCTGCCTGCTGGCGTCCGACAGTCCGGGCGCGCATCTGGCGGGGGCTAGAGTCCGGAGAGTCCCCCGCCGACCTGCGCCGCGAGGTCTCCGATGCGTCGCCCGCGCCGGTGACCGCGACACCGCCACCCGAGCAGGGGACCGAGCAATGACGCCGACCGATCCGACCGAGACGCCCACCGACGGCGCGGTCGACGACCACGGGCGAGCCGCTGGTCGAGGTCCGCGACCTCGTCAAGCACTTCCCGATCAAGCAGGGCGTGATCTTCCAGCGCCAGATCGGCGCGGTCAAGGCCGTCGATGGCGTCTCGTTCGACGTGCTCAGAGGGCGAGACGCTGGGAATCGTCGGCGAGACCGGCTGCGGCAAGAGCACCACCGCGCGATTGCTCGTCCGCCTGCTCGACCCGACGTCGGGCGAAGTGCGCTTCGAGGGCGAGGAGATCTCCAAGCGCAAGGGCGCCGACCTCAAGGCGCTTCACCGCGCAGGCGCAGATGATCTTCCAGGACCCGTACTCGTCGCTGAACCCGCGTAAGACGGTGGGCTCGATCATCTCCGATCCGTTCGTGATCCACGGGCTCTACAAGAGCGAGGGCGAACGCAAGAAGCAGGTCCAGGAGCTGATGGACCGCGTGGGGCTCAACCCCGAGCACTACAACCGTTACCCGCACGAGTTCTCCGGCGGTCAGCGTCAGCGCATCGGCGTGGCCCGGGCGATCGCGCTCCAACCCAAGCTCGTGATCGCAGACGAGCCCGTGTCCGCGCTGGACGTGTCGATCCAGGCCCAGGTCCTGAACCTGCTGCGCAGCCTGCAGCGCGAGATGGGCCTGACGCTCGTGTTCATCGCCCACGACCTGTCGGTCGTGCGCCACATGTGCGACCGGGTGGCGGTCATGTACCTCGGCAAGCTGGTCGAGCTGGCCCCCGCAGACGCCCTGTACAGCTTCCCCCGGCACCCCTACACCGGAGCGCTGCTGTCGGCCGTGCCGGTGCCCGATCCCTCCGGCTCGCGGCAGCGCCAGCTGCTGTCCGGGGACGTGCCGAGCCCGGCGAACCCCCCGAGCGCCTGCCGCTTCCACACGCGCTGCCCGAAGGCGCAGGATCTATGCAGCGTCGAGGACCCGCCGCTGGAGAACAAGGGTGGCGGCACGATGGCGGCGTGCCACTTCCCGCTGACCGAGGAAGAGGTCAGGCTGCGGCTGCCGACGGCGCTGTCGAACGCGTCGTAGGCGACTGCCTACTCGTCGTCGTCTGACTCTTCGGAGTCCTCGTCGCCGTCATCGTCGTCGACGTACAGTGACTCGCTTGCGAGTTCCTCGCCGGACTTGCTCCAGAGCTTGACCTCGAGATAGTCCGAGCGGTAGTTGTCGGGGGCGATCAGGGTGAAGCGCTCCTCGACGAGCTCGCACTGATCGACCGCCAGGTTCGCGAGCTCCGCGGTGACGACCGCCCCGCCCGGGATCAGCGGCACTCCCCACACCAGCGTCATGTCGGCGCTCTTGCCCTGCTCGCCGCGCCAGGCGGCGATCACGTCATCGTTGAGGTCGAGCTTCCAGTCGGGGTTCGACTCCGCGAGCTCGGCGGTGAAGTCGACCTGTGACTCGAAGTCGGTCGGCCCGCGCGAGCCCTCGGCGAACGACACATACCCGAACAGCTCGTAGTCCGCAGTCGTGCGCGCGATGGCGGGTACGTAGGTGCGGCCGTTGAACGTGCGGTCCGGAAACCACGCCACCTCTCCGGGGTCGCCGATGTCCTCGCCCTCGGTATCCATCTCGCGGACCGCGAGCTGGAAGTGGCCGCGCAAGGTGTCGGCCCAGCGGCCGTAGGGGATCGACTCCTGCGGCGGCTCGGCGGCGAACGTGATCACGAAGCGGTCGGTCGGCGGCATCTCGGCGGGGAGCATATGCGCTCCGACGTTGACGCGGTGTTGCGGGCCGCCGGGGGCGGGGCTCAGAAGGCGCCGCGCCGGCTGAGCACCGCGGGGATCGTCTTGAGCAGGATCAGCAGGTCGAGCATCACCGACCACCGCTCCAGATACAGGAAGTCGAGCCGGACCAGGTCATCGAAGTCGAGCTCCGAGCGACCCGACACCTGCCACAGGCCGGTGATCCCCGGCAGCACCAGGTAGCGTTTCTTATGCCAGTCCTCGAGGCGCTCGAAGTCGCGGGTGGGCAGCGGTCGCGGGCCGACCAGTGACATCTCACCGCGGACCACGTTGATCAGCTGCGGGAGCTCGTCGAGCGAGAACCGCCGCAGGAAAACCCCCACCTTGGTCAGCCGCGGGTCGTGGCGGATCTTGAACAGCGCGCCGGACTTCTCGTTGAGCGACTCCAGGTCGTCCTGGATCTGGTCGGCGTGCTCGCGCATCGTGCGGAACTTGAGACAGCGGAACGGCTTGCCGGCCATACCGGGCCGCACCGACCGGTAGATGATCGGACCGCGCGAAGTGAGCCTGACCGCGAGCGCGATTGCGAGCATCACCGGCGACAGCAGGATCAGCCCGACCGCCGCTACGACCAGGTCGAACGTGCGCTTGATCGCGAAGTCGATGCCCTCGAACACCGGCGGGCGCAGGGTGAACAGCGGCACCGTCTGGCCGGGGACGAACTCGGCGCGGTCGATCAGGATCTCCATCGTGGTCGGCGCGACCTGAACGGTCACCCCGCGCTGGTGGCAGACGTCGACGAGTTCGACCGCGCGCTCCTGCGGGAAGTCGGGGTCGGCGATGATCACCTCCTGGATGCGCTCGGCATCCAGGACTTCGGGGAGCCGGTCGATCTCACCGAGCGAGCGCAACCCGTTCTGCGGGCGCGGCTCCAGCGAGAAGTAGCCGATGAAGTCGACGCTGGCCCGGGCGCGGCTGGCCAGCGCATGCGCGACGGCCTCGATGTGCTTGCCCGAGCCGACCAGCACGGCGCGGCGCCGGTAACCGGCCTGGGCGAGGATCCAGCCGGTGACCCGAAGGTGCAGCGAGCGCAGCGTCCCGATGTACACCGCGGCGAAGAACAGCGAGCCGTAGAAGATGTAGTAGCTCGAGAAGTGATCACCGCTGGCGAGCGCGAGTACCAGCGCGATCACCGCGGCCTGGAACAGCGCGGTGACGATCCGGGTCAGCCCAGGCCGACGGGCGCGCTCGGCGTACAGGTCGACGCGGGCGAACATCAGCACGGTGATCACGTACGCGAACGCGATCGACTTGAGCGTGTCCTTCCAGGCCAGGCCCCCGTCGGGGTGGCCCTGGGCGATCAGCTTGATCATCAGCGCCGTGAACAGCGCTGCGGCCACGCCGATGAAGTCGAGTATCAGCAGCGAGACGACGCGGCCGACGCGGCGCAGGGTCTCCAGGCGCAACACGAACGACAGAAACGGCGGGCGCTTGCGCCTGACATCTCGTTCGGGCAGGCCGAACGGTCCGGGAGCACTGGAGGCCCCGTTTGTCCTGCTATTCGTGGCCTCTCGTTGTTTGGTCGTCACGACGCAACGGCGATCGACATGGGTCCCGTGCAGATGTAACGGTATCTTGACAATGAAGTTACGGGGTAAACATCGGTCCCTGCCACGCCCGCAAGAACGCGCCCACGCGGAGTGGCGCGGCGCTCAGCGGGCGAACCCGACGAGTGCCTCGGTTCCTGACTCTTCGATGGTCCGCTCGAGTCCTTCCCGGAGGACCACCCTGGGCTCCCATCCCAGAATCTCGCGAGCCAGCGAGATGTCGGGCTGACGGACCTGCGGATCGTCGACCGGCAGCGCCTCGAAGATGATCTCCGAGCGCGATCCGGTGACCTCGATCACCGTCTTGGCGAGCTCGAGCAACGTGAATTCGTCGGGGTTGCCGATGTTCACCGGGTTGTGGTAACCGGATTCGGCCAGCGCGATCAGACCCCTGATCTCGTCCTCGACGTAACAGAACGAGCGCGTCTGCGAACCGTCGCCGAACACCGTTATCGGCCGGTCCTGGAGGGCCTGGCGCAGGAACGTCGGGATCGCCCGACCGTCGTGGGCGCGCATCCGGGCCCCGTAGGTGTTGAAGATCCGCACGATCGCGGTGTCGACGCCCTGCTGGCGGTGGTAGGCCATCGTCAGCGCCTCGGCGTAGCGCTTGGCCTCGTCGTAGACGCCGCGGGGCCCGATCGGGTTGACGTGGCCCCAGTAGGTCTCGCGCTGGGGGTGCTCCTCGGGATCTCCGTAGACCTCGCTGGTCGAGGCCAGCAGAAAGCGCGCCCGGTGCTTCTTGGCCAGCCCGAGCGTGTGGTGGGTGCCGTAGGACCCGACCTTGAGCGTGTGCAGGGGAAGCCGCAGATAGTCGATCGGCGACGCCGGCGACGCCAGGTGATAGACGAAGTCGATCGGCTCGTCGATGAAGTAGGGCTCGATGATGTCGTCGTGCAGGTGCACGAACTGGTCGGTGCGGATGTGCGCGATGTTGGCCAGCGACCCGGTTTCGAGGTTGTCGACGCAGATCACGCGATTGCCGCGGCGCAGCAGCTCGTCGCACAGGTGCGACCCCAGAAAGCCGGCGCCGCCGGTGATCAGACAGGTGGACATTGCCCGTCAGCCTAGCGGGAGGCCGGGCCTTCACGCCGGTCGGCCAATAGGATCCGGGGCCCGCCGCTAGGCGCGAACCAACCAAGAACCAGAGGAGGAGCGATGGCCGCAGCCCGCTTCGTGGAGCGCCTGAACGAGCAGATCGGATACGAGTTCGCCGCTTCCCAGCAGTACGTCGCGAACGCCGTGTACTACGACGCGCTGACGCTGCCGCGGCTGGCCGCGTTCTTCTACGCCCAGGCCGTCGAGGAGCGCAACCACGCGATGATGATGGTCCAGTATCTGCTCGACGCCGACGCCCGGGTGACGATCCCGGCGGTCGACGGGCCCGAGACCGAGTTCGACGACATCGTCGCGCCGGTCGCGCTGGCGCTGGAGCAGGAGCGGCGCGTGTCGGACCAGATCGCGGCGCTGACCGGCGTCGCCCGCGACGAGGGCGACTATCAGAGCGAGCAGTTCCTCCAGTGGTTCCTTAAGGAGCAGGTCGAGGAGGTCGCGAGCATGTCCTCGCTGCTCGCGGTCGTCGAGCGCTCGAGTGAGAACCCGATGTTCGTCGAGGACTATCTCGTCCGCGAGCACACCGGCGGAGGGGACGCCGACCCGACGGCGCCCCCGGCGGCCGGGGGATCGCTCTAGTCCGCGAGGGGACGCTCAGCCGGTCAGCGCGCTGCGGCGGACCACGTGCTGGTCGCCGCGGCGGATCGTGACCTTCTCGGCGTCGAGGTGCTCGAGCAGCGCCTGGGCGAACTTGCGCGAGGTCCCGAGCTCGTCGCGGAGCTGGGCCAGCGTGATCGAGCCCCCGTGCTCGGCGGCCATCGCGATCACCCGCCGGCGCACGTCCGCCAGCACATCGGGGTGGTAATGAAGCGACCTGGTGACTCGAGCGGCTTGCCCGGCATCGCGCAGAGCGGCCAGGTCGGCGGCGTCGAGTTCGGAGTCCAGCGGCGGCTCGAACCCGGCCTCGCGAAGACGCTCCGCCAGAGCGAGCGCCGAGGCCGAGAGCGGCTGAGGCTCCGGGGCCTGCGGCCGGCTCGGGCTTCGTCTGCACCGCGCGCTTGGGCGCTGTGGACGGGGGCTCCGCCGGCTCCCCGCGCGACAGGCGCTCGAGGCGGGTGAGCAGGTCGCGCGACGGGCCGTGCTTGCGGGGGCGGGGGTCGAGCACGCGGCCCCCGCCGATCGTGTCCGGCGGAGCGATCTGGCGCACGACGAGCCGGTCGCCGCCGGCGGCGACCAGCGGCTGCTCCAGTCGCACCTGCCAGAAGCGGCCGCCCAGCCAGGCCAGCCGCGCGGGGGCCTCGCGAGTTCCGTGGTGGATCTGGACACGGTCGCCGTGCTCGGGGTCATCGCCGCCGAACTGCAGCTCGGCGTCGAGCAGATACCCCGGTCGCAGGTCCGAGGCCGCCGACACGACCACGTCGCCGCGGCCGACGTCGTCGACCGCCACGCTGGTGAGGTTGAGCGCCACCCGCTGGCCCGCGGCGGCACGGTCGAGCGGCTGGTCGTGGACCTGGACGCCGCGCACGCGCACGCGCCGGTCGCCGGGGAGCACCACGAGCTCGTCGCCGCGCCCGATCTCCCCCGACCACAGCGTGCCGGTGACCACCGTCCCGGCGCCCCGGATCGTGAACGCGCGATCGACGTGAAGGCGCGCGCCCCCGGCGCCCCCAGCTCGGCTGGCCAGCCCCCCGGCCACGGTATCCAGCGCCGCGCGCAGCTCGGGCACCCCGTCCCCGGTGCGCGCCGATACCGGGATCACCTCGGGCGTCGGGCAGGAGCTCGGACGCCTCGATCATCGCGATCTCGGGGTCGATCAGATCGCTCTTGGTCACCGCGACCACGCCGGCGCGCACGCCGAGCGCCTCCAGCACCGCCGCGTGCTCCCGGGTCTGGGGCATCACGCCGTCGTCGGCCGCAACCGTCATCAGGTACAGGTCGATCCCGGTCGCGCCCGCGACCATCGTGCGCACGAACCGCTCGTGGCCGGGCACGTCGATCACCGACAGCTGCCGGCCGGACGGGAGCGCGAGGCTGGCATAGCCGAGCTCGATCGAGATCCCACGCTCGCGCTCCTCGGGTAGGCGGTCGGTGTTGACGCCCGTCAGGGCGCGGATCAGCGCGGTCTTGCCGTGGTCGATGTGGCCGGCGGTCCCGAGCGTCAGCGGCGCGGCGCTCATTGCGCTCGTGACGCCAGCCGCGCCGCCGCGACGGTGGCGTCGAGCTGATCGTCGCGCAGCGTCCGCGGGTCCAGCAGCACGTGGCCCTCGTGGATCCGCGCGATCACCGGTGGGTCGCATTCGCGCAGCGCCCGCGCCAGCGCCACCGGACCGGCGCAGCCGGTCAGGGCCACGGCTGGGCCCTCGAGCTCGAGTAGCGGCAGCGCGCCGCCCCCGACCTTGGCCACGGCGCTCACCACCGTGGCCTCGGCTCCGATGCCCTCCACCAGCCGCTGTGCGCGGGCTTGCAGTACGGAGCGATCGCAGTCGAGCATCGACAGCACCGGGATCTCCCGCCGCGCGCGCTGCGGATCGCGGTACAGGGCGAGCGTGGCCTCCAGCGCCGCCAGCGACAGCTTGTCGATCCGCAGCGCCCGCGCCAGGGGGTGGCGGCGGGCGGCCGCGATCGCCTCGGCCCGTCCGGCCAGCAGGCCGGCCTGAGGTCCGCCGAGCAGCTTGTCGCCCGAGCAGCAGACCAGCGCGGCGCCGGCCGCGACCGACCGCTTCAGCGCCGGCTCGTCGCCGAGCGCCGGGATCCCGGCCGCGTCGGCGAGCACGCCTGAGCCGACGTCGTCGATCACAGGCGCGCCCAGCCCACACAGGGCCTCGATCGAGACGTCCTGCACGAACCCGATCGAGCGGAAGTTTGACGGGTGCACCCGGAGGATCGCTCCGACACGGTCGCCGCCCTGGTCCAGCGCCCGCTCGTAGTCGGTCAGCCGCGTGCGGTTGGTCGTCCCCACCTCGACCAGGTGGGCTCCGGACTGGGCGACCACCTCGGGGATCCGGAAGCCGCCGCCGATCTCGACCAGCTGGCCGCGCGAGACGATCACGTCGCGTCCGGCGCCGCCCAGCGAGGCGGCTGCGAGCAGCACGGCGCCGGCTCCGTTGTTGACGACGAGCGCCGCCTCGGCACCGGTCAGCTCACGGATCAGCCCCTCCACGTGTGCGTGGCGGCTGCCGCGCTCGCCGCTGGCGAGGTCCAGCTCGAGGTTGCAATAGCCGTCGCAGGCACGGGCGACCGCGTCGCGCGCGGCGGCCGGCAGCGGCGCGCGTCCGAGGTTGGTGTGGACGATCACGCCGGTCGCGTTGATCACCCGCCGCAGCGACGGACGCTCGAGCTCGGCGAGCAGTTCGCGGGCACGCGCCACCAGGTCGTCGCTGCCGCCGGCGCCCTCGAGCATCGCGGCCCGCCGCTCGTCGATCGTCCTCCGCGCCGCCGCCACCGCGAGCGCATGCGGCGCATCGAGCGCCGACGCGAGCTCATGCACGGCGGGGAGCGCGGCTCTCAGGTCTCCGGGCGCGGCGCCGTCCCCGGCACCCATTCGCCCTCCTCTTTCTTCCAGATCGGAGCTCGGGCCTTGATCTCGTCGATGATCTCGCGGGCGCCGGCGAAGGCGGCGTCGCGGTGAGGCGCGGACACCGCGATCGCGACCGACGGCTCCGAAAGCGGCACGGTCCCGACCCGATGCTCAGCGGCGGCTGCCGTGAGGCCGTGGTGCTCGATCGCCCGAGCGACGATCTCGGCGATCTTGGGCTCGGCCATCTCGCGGTAGGCCTCGTACTCGAGCGCATCGACCTCGCGGGTGACCCCGGTGAACGTGACCACCGCGCCCGCGCGCGGGTCGCGGACCCGCTCCGCCAGCCCCTCGAGCGCCAGCGGCTCATCTGTCACGCGGGCGTGCAACGAGCCCACCGACCCGCCCGATACGGGTGGGATCAGCGCCAGCTCGTCGCCCGCGTGAAGCGGGGCGTCGGCGGGTGCGTACTCGCGGTTGATCGCCATCACCACCGGGAAGTCCTCGGCCACCGCCGACAGCTTGTCGAGCGCATCCTGCACCCTGGCGCCGTCCGGAAGCTCGAGCTCGACGGCGGCGGTGCCGGCGCGCTCGCGCAATCCAGCGAAGAGGAGAACACGTACCTGCATGTCCAATAAGGCTATCCGGCGGATGGACTATTGGCGGGCCGTTAATCCCAGCGCGGCCCGTGCCAATCGTTGCCTATCCTTGCTGGAAACTGGGGACTACCGAGAAGGAGTTATATGCGTAGATGGAGGGGTTTCTGTGCGGCGCTGGTTCCGCTGCTGAGCGCCGCAGCGATCGCGGGCTGTGGGAGCAGCAACAGCAGCAGTAGCAGCACTACCAGCTCGAGCTCGTCGGGCTCGGGCGGCGCCAGCGCCTCCTCGACGTCGAGCTCGTCTTCAGCGTCGACGAGCGCGGACCCGAAGGTCGTCGCGCTGGTCCCCAAGACGATCAAGTCCAAGGGCACGCTGACCGTCGCCTCGGACGCGAGCTACGCGCCCGACGAGTTCTTCGCGTCCGACGGTCACACGGTGATCGGCATGGACGCCGACCTGAGCAAGGCTCTTGCTGCCGTCATGGGGATGAAGGCCAACGTCCAGAACGCGGTGTTCGAGACGATCATCCCCGGCCTCGCTTCGGGCAAGTACGACCTCGGCGCTTCGTCGTTCACCGACAACAAGGAGCGCGAGAAGACCGTCGACTTCGTCACCTACGCCAACGTGGGGGAGTCGTTCTTCACCAAGGCGTCGGGCGGTACATCGATCAACAGCATCGCCGACATCTGCGGTCACACGGTCGCGGTCGAGAAGGGCACGACCGAGCAGACCGACGCCGAGGCGCAGAGCGTCAAATGTAAGAAGGCGGGCAAGCCCGCGGTCACGGTGCTCACGTTCGCCGACCAGAACGGCGCCAACCTGGCGCTCTCGAGCGGCCGGGCCCAGCTCGTTTTCGCTGACTCGCCGCCGGCCGCCTACGCGGTCCAGAAGTCCAACGGCCAGTTCAAGCTGGTTGGCGCGGCTTATGCCGCGGCGCCGTACGGTCTGGCGATGGCCAAGGGGAACGGGCTGGACACGGCAGTCCTCGCGGCACTCAAGGTGCTGATGAAGAACGGGACCTACCAGACGATCTTCAATAAGTGGGGACTGAAGAGCGCAGCGATCACCAACCCGAAAATCAACGGCGCGATCAGTTAGCGGGCAAACTACGGCTCAGAGGTGAGCACCTCCGAGCTTTCTTCCGAGGAGCGCACGGGACGGCCTGACGACATCAAGGCCGTCCCGGTGCGCCATCCGGGGCGCTGGATCGCCTCGGTCGTCGTGCTGCTCGTGGCGGCCTCGATCGTCCGCTCGATCGTGACCGACCCTCGCTTTGAGTGGCACGTCGTCGGGCAGTATCTGTTCGACTCGCGGATCCTGCACGGCGTCCTGATCACGCTCGAGCTGACGGTCCTCTCGATGCTGATCGGGATCATCCTGGGGGTTCTGGCGGCGGTGATGAGGCTCTCGCCGAACCCGTTGATCTCCGGTGCCAGCTGGCTGTACATCTGGTTCTTCCGCGGCACCCCGCTGCTGGTCCAGCTGCTGTTCTGGAGCTTTATCGGGGCGCTGTACCCAACGATCGACCTTGGAATCCCGTTCGGGCCTTCGTTCATCCATGCGCATGCGAACACGCTGATTCCAGGGTTCGTGGCCGCGCTGCTCGGATTCGGGCTCAACGAGGGGGCCTACATGTCCGAGATCGTGCGCGCCGGGATCATCTCGGTCGACGAGGGCCAGACCCAGGCGGCCCAGTCACTGGGAATGGGCCGCCTTCTGATCATGCGGCTGATCGTGTTGCCGCAGGCGATGCGGGTGATCATTCCGCCGACCGGCAACGAGACGATCTCGATGCTCAAGAACACCTCGCTCGTGCTCGTGCTGGGGTCGGTGTTCGACCTGCTGTTCGCGGCGTCGCAGATCTACGCTGCGAACTTCAAGACGATCCCTCTCCTGATTGTCGCCAGCGCCTGGTATTTGGCGATGACCAGCGTCCTGTACGTCGGGCAGTACTTCATCGAGCGCCGGTTCGGCCGGGGCTTCTCACGCTCGGAGCAGCGTCGCAACAAGCTTCTCTCCTTCGGGTTCCGCCGCGAGGCCGTGCAGTGACCGAGCCGATGGTCAAAGCCGAGGGCGTGCACAAGCGCTTCGGCCGCCTCGAGGTCCTCAACGGGATCTCGCTCGAGGTCAACCGCGGAGAGGTGATGTGCATGCTCGGGCCGTCGGGCTCGGGCAAGTCGACGTTCCTGCGCTGCATCAACCACCTCGAGAAGATCAACGCCGGGCGACTGTCGGTCGACGGCGAGCTGGTCGGCTACCGGGAGAGGGACGGCAAGCTTCACGAACTGCACGACCGCGAGATCTCGCGCAAGCGGGCCGAGATCGGGATGGTCTTCCAGCACTTCAACCTGTTTCCGCACATGACCGCGCTCGAGAACGTGATGCTGGCACCCGTCCAGGTCGCCAAGGTCGACCGCGGCAAGGCTCGGCAGCGCTCGTTGGACCTGCTCAATCGCGTCGGCCTCGGGGACAAGATCGACACCTACCCGGTGGCGCTGTCGGGAGGGCAGCAGCAGCGCGTGGCGATCGCGCGGGCCCTGGCCATGGAGCCGAAGCTGATGCTGTTCGACGAGCCGACTTCCGCGCTCGACCCGGAGCTGGTCGGCGACGTACTCGACGCCATGCGCCGGCTGGCCGCCGACGGGATGACGATGATCGTGGTCACGCACGAACTCGGCTTCGCGCGCGAGGTCGGGGACACCGCGGTGTTCATGGACGCCGGCGTCGTGGTCGAGTCCGGGGCGCCTGGCGAGGTGCTCGTGTCGCCGCGCGAGCAGCGCACCAAGGAGTTCCTCTCCAAGGTCCTCTGAGCGCCCGCGCAGACGCCCCGCGGGTAACCTGCAGCGATGGCCACCACCGGCGAGCACCGCACGATCGCCCCGATCGTCGGGCCCGACGACCCGCGTCGGTTCACCGATTCCGGGATCGAGGTCAAGGGCCGGTACGCCGAGGAAGACCTTCCGGACAACCTCTCCCAGCGTCTGGGGGAGCCCGGCCAGTACCCGTACACGCGCGGCGTCCACGCCGACATGTACCGCCGGCAGCTGTGGACGATGCGCCAGTACGCCGGATACGCGAGCGCCCGGGAGTCCAACGAGCGCTACCACTACCTGCTCGAGCACGGCTCCACCGGGCTGAGCATGGCCTTCGACCTGCCCACCCAGCTCGGGCTCGACTCCGATAACCCGAGGTCGCTCGGCGAGGTCGGTCGCACCGGCGTCGCGATCGACACGATCGACGACATGCGGGCGGCGTTCGACGGGATCCCGCTCGATCAGGTGTCGACGTCGATGACGATCAACGCCCCGGCGGCCGTGCTGCTGCTGCTCTACGACCTCGTCGCCGAGGAGCAGGGCGTCCCCTCCGAGCAGCTCCGCGGGACCACCCAGAACGACATCCTCAAGGAGTACATCGCGCGCGGGAACTTCATCTACCCGCCCGAGGGCGCGATCCGGCTGACCACCGACCTGTTCGCCTACTGCAACGAGCACGTGCCCAAGTGGAACACGATCTCGATCAGCGGCTACCACTTCCGCGAGAAGGGCTGCTCGGCCGTACAGGAGGTCGCGTTCACGCTGGCCAACGGGATCGCCTACGTGCAGGCGGCGCTCGACGCCGGTCTCGAGATCGACCGCTTCGCGCCGCGCCTGGCGTTCTTCTTCAACGGCCACAACAACGTCTTCCAGGAGGTCGCGAAGTTCCGCGCCGCTCGGCGGATGTGGGCCGAGATCATGCGCGAGCGATTCGGGGCCAAGGACGAGCGCTCCTGGCGGCTGCGGTTCCACACCCAGACCGGCGGCGTCACCCTCACCGCCCAGCAGCCCGAGAACAACATCGTGCGAGTGGCGCTGCAGGGGTTCGCCGCCGTGTGCGGCGGCACCCAGTCACTGCACACCAACGGGTTCGACGAGGCGCTGGCGCTGCCCACCGAGCGCGCCGCCCGGATCGCGCTCCGCACCCAGCAGATCCTCGGCTACGAGTCGGGCGCAGCCGACACCGTCGATCCGTTCGCCGGCTCGTACTTCGTCGAGGCGCTGACCGACGAGATCGAGGCGAGCGCGGGCGAGCTGATCGCCAAGGTCGACGAGCTCGGCGGGTCGGTGAAGGCGATCGACTACATGAAGAACGAGATCGAGGAGTCGGCGTTCGGCTACCACGAGCGCTACCGGATCGGCCAGGACGTGGTCGTCGGCGTCAACAAGTTCGAGGACGACCGCAACCCGGAGGTCCCTGACATCCTTCGCGTCGACCCGCAGTCCGAGCACCAGCAGGTGCAGCGGCTGAGCGCGTTCAAGGCCGACCGTGACCCGGAGCTCGTCGAGCGCAGGCTCGAGGAGCTGCGCGAGTGCGCGCGGGGCACCGACAACCTGCTGCCGGCGCTGCGTCAGGCGCTCAAGGACCGCTGCTCGCTGGGCGAGGTGTGCGGCGCGATCCGCGACGTGTTCGGCGAGTACCAGCCGTCCTTCTAGATGGTGGCCCTGGATCCGTGATGACGGTCGTCGCAACCGTCGAGTTCTTCCAGGTCGTCCTGGCGATCCACATCCTCGCCGCGGTGATCGGCTTCGGCGTCACGTTCGCCTATCCGATCATGTTCGCCGCGGCCCGTCGTGCTGACCCCGCGGTGCTGCCGTGGCTGTACCGGACGATGCAGCGGTTCGGGCGGATGCTGGTCAACCCGGGGCTCCTGGTGGTCGTCCTGGCGGGCGTCTATCTGGCCTCGCACCTGCACCAGTGGAAGCTGTTCTATGTCCAGTGGGGGATCGGCGCCGCGATCGTGATCGGAGCCGTCGAAGGTGCGTTCATGATCCCCCGCGAGGGGCGCCTGGCAAGGATCGCCGACCGCGACCTGGCAGCCGCCGACGGCGGCGGCGTGACCTGGAGCGACGAGTACAACTCGGCGTTTCGCCAGCTGTCGGTGGGAGGCGTGATCCTGAACCTGATCGTGATCGCGACGGTGTTCATGATGGCCGCACACATCGGGTCCTGAGCCGCCCCCGGGCCGCCGGGGCCGGTCAGCGGCGCTCGCTGTCGAGCTGGCCCATCTGCGCCTCCGGATAGCGGTCACCGGCTGCGGCGTCGCCCGGCATCGCCTGCTCGATCCGGGCCAGGTCGTCGTCGGAGAGGTCGAGCTCGAGCGCCGCCAGCGCCTCGGTGAGCCGTTCGCGCGTTCGTGCGCCGATCAACGGGACGATGTCCTCCCCGCGCGACAGCACCCAGGCGATCGCCACCTGCGCGACGCTCGCGCCGACGCCGTCGGCGACCGCTCGCAATGCATCGACGAGCGCCAGGTTGCGCTCCAGGTTCTCGCCCTGAAACCGCGGCGCCCGGCTGCGGAAATCGGTGCCGGTGGTGCTGCGGTCCGGCGTCCAGTGCCCGCTGATCAGTCCGCGCGAGAGAACCCCGTAGGCGGTGATCGCGATCCCGAGCTCGCGGCAGACGGGCACGATCTCCGCCTCGATCCCGCGCGAGATCAGCGAGTACTCGATCTGCAGGTCGCAGATCGGATGTACCGCGGCGGCGCGGCGGATCGTCTCCGGGCCGACCTCCGACAGGCCGATGTAGCGGACGTGGCCGGCCTGCACCAGTTCGGCGATCGCCCCGACCGTCTCCTCGATCGGCACCTGCGGGTCCAGCCGGGCCGGCCGGTAGATGTCGACGTGGTCGACCCCCAACCGCTGCAGGCTGTAGGCGAGCCACGTCTTCACCGCGGCCGGCCGAGCGTCGTAGCCCAGCCAGCTCATGTCGGGTCCGCGCAGCGCGCCGAACTTGACGCTGATCAGCGCCTCGTCGCGGTCGCGCGTGCGCAGCGCCTCTGAGATCAGCAGCTCGTTGTGGCCCATCCCGTAGAAGTCGCCGGTATCGAGCAGGGTGATGCCCGCATCCAGGGCGGCGTGGATCGTGGCGATGCTCTCGCGCCGGTCGGCTGGCCCGTACATGCCCGACATTCCCATGCAACCGAGTCCGATCCGAGACACCTCGGGTCCGTTCGCGCCAAGCATGTTCGTCATCGGCCGCTCCTCTGTCGTGGGCTTGCAACTGCTCTGACTGCGGAAGGAGTCGCTTCCGGTCGAGCGAAGAATCTGGACCATGAAAGAAGAGCACACGGCAAGTCGGACGCTCGTCAAGTCCGCCCCCGAGCTTTGGGCGGAGTGCAGCGTCGCGGCTTCACTGACCCGCCACCTCGGCCAGTTCGGAGAGATCAAGATCACGAGGCTCGAGCCCGAGACCGCCGTTGCCTGGGAGGGCGAGCGTGCATGCGGCACGGTGCGGCTGGAGCCGTCGGGATGGGGAACCCAGGTCACGTTGACCGCGCAGGCGACCGGGGCCGAGGCCGTGTCGGAGCCGGAGCCGGCGGTTGAGGAAGTGCTCGAGGAGGAGCAGCAGGAGGAGGTCGTCGAGGAGCCGGAGCTCGAGGCGGTTGAGCCCGAGCCCGAACCCGACTCTGAGCCGCGAGCGGTCCAGGCGGAGCCGCTCGCGGTTCAATCACGCCCGAAGGGCCTGTTCGCGCGCCTGCGCGGGTGGTTCGGCGGTCGTCCCGCCTCGGTGGTCCAGGCGCCGCCGGAGCCACAGATGGCGATGGCGCCGCGAGACCGGCCCGAGGTGGAGCCGGAGCGCGAGCCCGCGCCAGTCCCGGTCGAGCAGCCGACCGCGACGGCGGCCGACCCCGAGACCGTGCTCGCTGCGGCCCTGGACAGCCTCGGGCAGGCCCACCACAGGCCGTTCTCCCGGGCCTGAGCTCGAGGGAGCGCGTCTGAGACGGCGCGCTCCCGGCGGCGGAGCAAACGGCATAAACTCGCCGCCCCTATGAGAGCCAAGGCCCCCGAGACGTACGAGGAGAAGCTCGCCCAGCTGCAGGAGCTGCGCGACGAGGCGATCCACTCAGCGACCGAAAGCGCGGTCGCCAAGCAGCACGAGCGCGGCAAGTACACGGCGCGCGAGCGGGTCGCGAAGCTGCTGGACCCGGGCTCCTTCCAGGAGCTCGACACGTTCGTGCGCCACCGCACGCACGACTTCGACATGCAGAAGAACCGCCCCTACGGCGACGCCGTGGTCACCGGCCACGGGACGATCGACGGCCGGCGGGTCTGCGTGTTCAGCCAGGACTTCACGGTCGTGGGCGGCTCGTTGGGCGAGGTGATGGGCGAGAAGATGTGCAAGGTGATGGACCTGGCGGCCAAGATCGGCTGCCCGGTGATCGGCATCAACGACTCCGGCGGAGCGCGCATCCAGGAGGGCGTGGTGTCGCTCGGCGCATACGGCGACGTGTTCGTCCGCAACGTGATGTGCAGCGGCGTGATCCCGCAGATCAGCCTGATCTTGGGACCGTGTGCCGGCGGCGCCGTCTACTCGCCGGCGATGACCGACTTCGTGTTCATGGTCAAGGAGACCTCGCACATGTTCATCACCGGGCCCGACGTGATCAGGACGGTCACCGGCGAGGAGGTCGACTTCGAGTCGCTGGGCGGCGCGATGTCGCACAGCTCGAAGTCGGGCGTCGCCCACTTCGCGGCCGACGACGAGGACGCCTGCCTGGAGGACACCCGCTACCTGCTCTCGTTCCTGCCCCAGAACAACCTCGAGACCCCGCCTCGGATGATGCCCAGCGACGACCCGCTGCGGATGGACTCAGAGCTCGACCACGTGGTCCCGGACAACCCAAACAAGCCGTATGACATGCGCGATGTGATCCGGCTGATCGTCGACGACGGCGAGTTCTTCGAGGTCCACGAAAACTACGCGCGCAACATCGTCTGCGGGTTCGCGCGGCTCGACGGCTACGCGGTGGGAGTCGTCGGCAACCAGCCGGCGCAGCTGGCGGGCGTGCTGGACATCGACTCGTCGGTCAAGGCCGCGCGGTTCGTGCGCACCTGCGACGCGTTCAACATCCCGCTGATCACGTTCTGCGACGTGCCCGGGTTCCTGCCCGGGACCGCGCAGGAGTGGGGCGGGATCATCCGCCATGGCGCCAAGTTGCTGTACGCCTACACCGAGGCGACCGTCCCCAAGATCACGATTGTCACCCGGAAGGCCTACGGCGGCGCCTACGACGTCATGGCGTCCAAGCACATGCTCGCTGACTTCAACTTCGCCTGGCCCACGGCGGAGATCGCGGTCATGGGTCCCGAGGGTGCGGTCAACATCATCTACCGCCGCGACATCGCCGACTCACCGACGCCCGACGAGCGACGCCAGAAGCTCATCGAGGACTACAAGGCGCACTTCGCCAACCCGTACGTCGCCGCCGAGCGGGGCTACATCGACGACGTGATCGTCCCCCACGAGACGCGCCCCAAGATCATCACGGCGCTCGAGACGCTGCAGAACAAGCGCGTCGCGGGGCCGCGCCGCAAGCACGGCAACATCCCGCTCTAGCGCTCGAGGCGGTCAGAGAGTGACCGTCTGGGCCTCGGCCCGTCCGCCGCGCCAGGCCTGCAGCGCCGCCATCGCGACCGCGAGGTCCTGGATCGCCAGGCCCGTCGAGTCAAACAACGTGACCGCGTCGAGGTCCGGCCGGCCAGAGGCGTCCCCGGCGAGCACCGCGCCGAGCTCGGTGACCTGCTCACGTCGCACCGCGCCGGCATCGACGGCGGCGGTGAGCTCGCCGCCGTGCGACGCCTGCTCCCACTCGTCGCAGAACAGCGCGCACGACGTGATCGCGTCGATGCTGGCCTCGGACTTGCCGGGACCGTCGGCGCCGAGCATGTTGAGGTGGGCGCCGGCGTGCAGGTCGGCCGTGTCGACGACGATCTCGGCGCCGGGGGTGACGCAGCAGACCACGTCGCACGCCAGCGCCTCCTGGCGCGATCCGGCCTTCCATCCGAGCTCGTCCGCGAGCGACTCGGCGGCGCCGGCCCGCGGGTCAAAGCAGACGCCCGGCCCGTAGCCGCCGGCGACCATGCAGCGCGCCGCCCAGGCGCCGTGCAGTCCGCAGCCCACGATCCCGACGCTGCTCGCGCCCTCCGGGGCGAGCGCGCGGGCGGCGACCGCCGCGACCGCGCCGGTCCGCAGTGCGGTCACCGACCGCGCGTCGAGCAGCATCTGCGGCTGGCCGGTGGTCGCGTCCGACAGGCAGATGATGCCGCTCACCGTCGGCAGCCCGTGGGCCGGGTTGCCCGGGAACGAGGTGATCCACTTGACCAGCGCGAGGTCGTCGCCGCGCGCCGGCATCGCCCGGAAGTCCCCGTAGGGCGGGCTCTGCAGGTACACCTTCGACGGCATCACCCACTCGCCCGCGTGATGGCGCAGGAGCGCCTCGCGGACGCGGTCGATGGCGTCGTTGGGCGACACCGCCGCCAGCACGGCGTCGTAGCTGAGCACGGGAAGCGTGGGCACGGGTGTCGCACGATACCCTCGTGCGGCTAGTGGCCGCTCCCGTAAGTACGACGATGAACCGCCGCCCCAAGCTCACGATCGTCGCGCCCAACGCCTCTCCCGAGGAGGCGGCCGCGGTGGTCGCCGCCGTAGAGCGGTTCATGCGCGAGACCGCGCCGCGGGCGGCGGGGCCGACTCCGCCGGAGCCCCGGCGCAACGCCTGGCAGCAGGCGGGGTTGAGCGAGGGCGTCGCCAGGGCTCCGAGGGACCCCTGGGCCTAGCCGCACGCGCCGGCGTGGGCGGGGTGGGCGGGACGTAAAACGTCCCTATGCGGGACGTTTTACGTCCCGCCCCGGCGCGAATCCCCTGCACGGATGCCAAAATGGCTATATCCGGACTGCCTTTTGCTAGATTTGCATCTCCGTCCGCGACCGGAAGGAGCCACATGGAGCCCGCTTCCCTCGAAAGCCCGAAGACCGGCAGCGCTCGCACCGGTTCGCTGGAGAACCCAGAGCTGGTCGAGAATGTTCCCGGCCACGTGATCCCGATCCTCGACCGGGAGTTCGACGACTTCGACACCGAGTCCACCCGCTTCCTACAGGGCGAGCTCGACGGCGACGAGTTCATCAAGTTCCGTCTCAAGCAGGGCGTCTACGGCCAGCGTCAGCCCGACGTGCAGATGGTTCGCGTGAAGCTGCCGATGGGCGGAGTCACCCCAGACCAGCTCGACGCGTTCGCCGCCGTGATCGAGAAGTACGTGCCGCTGGGCAAGGGGCACGTCACCACGCGGCAGAACATCCAGATGCACCACGTGCCGCTTCCGGACGCCGCTGAGCTGATCCGTGAGCTCGGAGACGCCGGCCTGTCCTCGCGCGAGGGCTGCGGTAACACGATGCGCAACGTCACCGGCGACCCGCGGGCCGGAACGCTCGAGGGCGAGCTGTTCGACATCACGCCCTACGCCGGCGCGTACGTGCGCTACTTCGTTCGCCACGCCACCACCCAGTCGATGCCGCGCAAGGTCAAGACCGCTTTCGCGGCCACCGACGCGGACAACGCGATCACTCGGATCCATGACATGGCGTTCCTGCCGCGCGTGCGCGACGGCGTTCGCGGGGTCGAGGTCCGGGTCGGCGGCGGGACCTCGATCATGCCGCGCCTGGCGCCGACGCTGTACGAGTTCGTGGAGCTCGACAACGGCGACTACCTGAAGATCACCGAGGCCTGCATGCGGATCTTCGACCGCCAGGAGTGGTTGCGGGTCAACCGCGCCCGTGCCCGGATCAAGGTGCTGGTCGACAAGATCGGGATCGACGAGTTCCGCACGCTGGTGGAGGAGGAGCTCGAGGGTGACTGGGTCGCCGAGCGCGACTTCTCGCTCGACGGGATCCTGTTCGACCACGACGAGGAGGCGCACGCTCCGGCTGCGCCAGAGAGCCCGCCCAGCCCGAACGGCGACAACCGCGAGTTCAGCCATTTCCTGCAGGCAAACGTCCGCCCCCAGCGCCAGGAAGGGTTCTCGACGGTCGAGCTGAAGATCCGCCGCGGCGACCTCACCCCCGACCAGCTACGAGGCCTGGGCCAGGTCATGCGCGAGTTCACCGGCGGCTACGCCCGGACCACCGTGCACCAGAACGTCGTGCTCCGCTGGGTCCGCGACGAAGCCGTCTACGACGTCTGGCGGCGGCTGACCGAGCTCGAGCTCGGGGACGCCGGCGCCGACGAGATCACCGACGTCGTCAGCTGCCCCGGCACGGACTCGTGCAAGCTCGGTATCACCAGCTCGATGGGCCTGAACCAGGCGATCCAGGAACGGCTGGTGCAGATGGAGCTGACCGACGAGCTGACCCGGCGGATCCACATCAAGATGAGCGGCTGCCCTAACGGCTGCGGGCAGCACCACATCGCCAACATCGGCTTCTACGGTGCGTCGATCAAGGTCGGCGACCACCAGATTCCGGCGTACATTCCGCACATCGGCGGAGCGTATGAGGGGGGCGATGTCCGCTACGGTCAGCGCCTGAAGGCCCGGCTTCCGGCCAAGCGCGTGCCTGAAGCGGTGGAGCGCTGGGTACGCTTCTACGAGTCCGAGCGGTCCGAGGACGAGGAATTCAACGCTTTTGTCGCCCGTATCGGAGTCAAGGAGTTCGAAACCCGGGTGAAGGACCTCACGATGCCGGTCGAGTTCAGCCTGGAGAACATGAACTATTTCGTGGATTGGACGAAGAGCGCCCCGTTCGAGGTGATCCGCGGTGAAGGGGAATGCGCGGTCTAGCGCGAACGCCATGACTACGATTGCCCCCGATCTCGAGACCGCCACCGCCGAGGAGGTGCTCGCGTACGCGATCGAGCGCTTCCATCCACGGCTGACGATGGCCTGCTCCTTCCAGAAGGAGGAGTCGGTTCTGTTGCACATGCTGACCTCGATCGAGCCCAGCGCCCACGTATTCATGATCGACACCGGCGTCCTGTTCGGAGAGACGCTCCAGACCTGGAAGCACTTCGAGGACCGTTTCAGCGTCGACATCGACGTATTCGACGCCAGCAGCCCCGGCGACCCGTGGACCGTTGACCGCTGCTGCAGCGAGGCCAAGGTCGACGCGCTGGAGCGGGCGCTGACCGGCGTGGACGCCTGGATCACCGGCATCCGCCGAGAGCAGGCGCCGACCCGGGCGAGCGCGGCCAAGCTCGAGCACGACGATCGGCGGGACATCTGGAAGTTCAACCCGCTGGCCGACTGGGACGAGAAGGACCTCTGGCGCTACATCCACAAGCACGACCTCCCATACCACCCTCTGCACGATCAGGGCTACTCTTCGATCGGCTGCGCCCCCTGCACCCAGCCCGGTGAAGGCCGTGAGGGACGGTGGGCCGGCCAGGACAAGCTGGAATGTGGGATCCACGTGGTGGCCGCCGAAGCCGACGGCGCCGCGGGAAGTCAACCGCTCCGATGAACCCGCTGCACTACGAGCTATCGCACCTCGACACCCTCGAGGCCGAGTCGGTCCACATCTTCAGGGAGGTGGCGGCCGAGTTCGAGAACCCGGTGCTGCTGTTCAGCGGCGGCAAGGACTCGATCGTGCTGCTGCGCCTGGCCGAGAAGGCGTTCCGCCCGGCCAAGTTCCCGTTCCCGATCATGCACGTGGACACCGGCCACAACTTCCCCGAGGTGATCGAGTTTCGCGACCGGCTCGTGGACGAGCTCGGCGAGCGGCTGATCGTGGCCAGCGTCCAGGAGTCGATCGACAAGGGCCGGGTGGTCGAGGAGCGCGGTCCGCGCGCGTCGCGCAACCGGCTTCAGACCACGACGCTGCTCGACGCGCTCGAGGAGCACGGCTTCGACGCTGCGTTCGGGGGCGCCCGCCGCGACGAAGAGCGCGCTCGCGCCAAGGAGCGCGTGTTCTCGTTCCGGGACGAGTTCGGCCAGTGGGACCCCAAGCGCCAGCGCCCCGAGCTGTGGTCGCTGTACAACGGGCGGATCCGCAAGGGCGAGCACGTCCGCGTGTTCCCGATCTCCAACTGGACCGAGCTCGACGTCTGGCAGTACATCCGCACCGAGAAGCTTGCGGTCCCGTCGATCTACTTCTCGCATCCGCGCCAGGTGTTCCGCCGCGACGGGATGTTGTACGCGCACAGCCCCCATGTCCAGCTGATCGACGGCGAGGAGCCGTTTCAGGAATCGGTGCGCTACCGCACCGTCGGCGACATGACGTGCACCGGCGCGGTGCGCTCGACGGCCACCACGCTCGAGATCGGTTGTGGCCGAGATCGCCGCGACGCGGATCACCGAGCGTGGCGAGACTCGCGCCGACGACCGCGTCACCGAGGCCGCGATGGAGGACCGTAAGCGCGAGGGCTACTTTTAGTGGGCCCGTCCACGACGAGGAGGCGCCGGCGGTGACCGGCGCCGCCACCAACGGGCACGCGGTCACGGCTCGCACCAGCGAGTTGCTGCGGATCGCGACGGCCGGCTCAGTCGACGACGGCAAGTCGACGCTGATCGGCCGGCTGCTGTACGACTCCAAGCAGATTCTGGCCGACCAGCTCGAGCACGTGATGCAGACGTCCGAGCGCCGCGGTGACGGGTACCTGAACCTCGCGCTGCTCACCGACGGCCTGCGCGCCGAACGCGAGCAGGGGATCACGATCGACGTCGCGTACCGGTACTTCCAGACCGCCCGGCGCAAGTTCATCATCGCCGACACCCCCGGCCACGAGCAGTACACGCGCAACATGGTGACGGGCGCCTCGACCGCCGACCTGTCTGTCGTGCTGGTCGACGCGCGCAAGGGCGTCAGCGTCCAGACTCGCCGCCATCTGTACATCTCGGCGTTGCTGCGGATACCGCACGTGGCCGTGTGCGTCAACAAGATGGACCTGGTTGAGTACGACGAGGCGGTGTTCGACCGGATCGTCGAGGACCTCACGGATTTCGCGGCGCGCCTGGACATCGCCGACATCGCGTTCATCCCGATCTCGGCACTGCACGGCGACAACGTCGTCGAGCGCTCGACCGAGATGTCGTGGTACGGCGGCCCGGCGCTGCTCTACCACCTCGAGCACGTGGTGATCGCCCCGGACCGCAACCTCGCCGACGTGCGCTTCCCGGTGCAGTGGGTGGTCCGGCCGATGAGTGACGAGCACCACGACTACCGCGGCTACGCCGGCCAGGTCGCCGGCGGCGTCATCAAGCCCGGTACCGAGGTGGTCGTGCTCCCGGGCGGCCAGCGGACGAAGATCGCGGCCGTCGACAGCTATTCGGGCGAGTTGGAGGAGGCGTTCCCGACGATGTCGGTGACGCTCCGGCTCGAGGACGAGATCGATGTGTCGCGCGGCGACATGATCGTCGAGCCCGAGGACCAGCCGGTGACCGCGTCCGAGCTCGACGCGATGCTCTGCTGGATGAGCCAGCAGCCGATGCGCACCGGCAGTCGCTACTCGATCAAGCACACCACTCGCAGCGGCCGCGCGACCGTCGCCGAGCTCGAATACCGGGTCGACGTGAACACGCTCGAGCACACCCCGGCCGACCAACTCGAGCTCAACGAGGTCGGGCGCGTGCGACTGCGCTCGAGTACCCCGCTGATGGTCGACCGCTACCGCCGCAACCGCACCACCGGCAGCTTCATCCTGATCGACGAGGCCACGAACGACACCGTCGCCGCCGGGATGATCGTCGGCACCGGTTAGTGGGCCTCCCGCTAGCCTCCGTCGCACCCATGCGACGGTCGCTCTCGAGTCTGCGCCGGCGTGAGATCGTTGCCCCGGCGCTGTATCTGATCGCCACCGGCCTTTTCGTGGCGCTCGTCGGAGTCCCCTACCAGCGGGACATCCTCGCGGTGTGGATGCTGCTGGGGCTGCTGTGCTTCTCGCTGTCGGACCTGCGCGGCTACGCGCGCGGGGTCGTGCTCGAATGGCTGCCGTTCATCGCGATCCTGATCGCGTACGACTCGCTGCGGGGCAGCGCCGCTCACACGTTCGGCGTGCACTATCTGCCCCAGCTCCAGGTCGACAAGGCGATCTTCGGCGGTACCGCGCCGACGGTGACACTCCAGCACTGGCTGTGGCACGGCAAGGTCGTGTGGTACGACGTCCTCGCCTGGGGCGTGTACCTGACGCATTTCTTCGCCACCCCGCTGGTGGCGGCGGTGCTGTGGAAGGTCGATCGGAAGCGCTTCCGGAAGTTCGCGGTGCTGGTGGCGATACTGTCGTTCGCCGGCCTGCTCACCTACGCCCTGTATCCGGCCGCGCCGCCATGGATGGCCAGCGAGGCGCACCTGATGCCCCAGATCACGCGGATCATCCCGCACGTATGGCCGGCGCTGGGCCTGCACTCGGCCGGTTCGGTGATCGAGGGCGGCTACCGCTACGCCAACGACGTGGCCGCGGTGCCATCCCTGCATGCCGCGTTCTCGCTGCTGATCGCGATCACGCTGTGGCCACGCAAGCACAAGTGGCTGCGCCCACTCGTCGCCCTGTACCCGCTGGCGATGGCGTTCTCGCTGATCTACGCCGGCGAGCACTACTTCTCGGACATCGCGCTCGGTTGGATCTACACGATCGTCACGGTGTCCGCAGCCCGGGCGGCGATGCGCTGGTGGGTCGCCCGGCGCGCCGAGCCAGCCCCAGTCGGCGCCGCCCGGCCGGAGCCGGTGTACGCCAAGGCGCCGACCCGCTCGTAGCGTCGGCAACCGAGCGGCCTGTAAATTCCCCGACCCAATGTTCTCGAAGGTGCTGATCGCCAACCGCGGCGAGATCGCAGTCCGCATCATCCGCGCGTGCGAGGAGCTCGACGTCGCGACCGTCGCGGTGTACTCCGAGCTCGACCGCGACGCGCCCCACGTGCAGCGCGCCGGCGAGGCGTTCCTGCTCGGTCCGGGCCCAGCGTCGGAGAGCTATCTGTCGATCGAAAAGCTGCTCGACGCGGTGCAGCGGTCCGGGGCGGAGGCGGTCCATCCGGGCTACGGGTTCCTGGCCGAGAACGCCGCGTTCGCGGCCGCTCTGGCCGAGCGCGGGATCACGTTCATCGGGCCGCCGGCGTCAGCGATCGAGGCGATGGGGTCCAAGACCAGGGCCCGCGAGCTGATGGCTCAGGCGGGCGTGCCGATCGTGCCCGGCACGACCGAGCCGGTGGAGACGCTCGAGGACGCACGCAAGCTGATCGAGGAGACGATCGGGTATCCGGTCGCGGTAAAGGCAGCCGGCGGCGGCGGCGGTAAGGGCTTCCGCGTCGCGCTCAGCGAGGACAAGCTGAAGGACGCGTTCGAGGGCGCCGCCCGCGAGGGCGAGAAGTTCTTCTCCGACGCCACCGTGTACCTGGAGCGATACCTGCCCGACCCGCGCCACGTCGAGGTTCAGGTGCTGGCCGACACCCACGGCAACGTGATCCACCTGGGGGAGCGCGACTGCTCGTTGCAGCGCCGCCACCAGAAGCTGATCGAGGAGGCCCCCGCTCCGGCGGTCGACGAGGAGTTGCGCGCCCGGATCGGCAAGATCGCCACCGAGGCGGCGGCGGCCGTCGACTACACCGGCGCCGGGACGATCGAGGGGCTGCTGGTCACCGACGACGATGGCGACAAGGCCGAGTACTTCTTCTTGGAGATGAACACCCGCGTGCAGGTGGAGCACTGCGTGACCGAGATGGTCACCGGGATCGACATCGTCAAGGAAGGCATCCGCGTGGCCGCCGGTGAGCCGCTGTCGGTGTCCCAGGATGAGGTCGTGCTCCGCGGGCACGCGATCGAGTGCCGGATCAACGCCGAGGACGCCAGCAAGAACTTCGCCCCAGCCCCCGGGACGATCGGCGCGTACCGAGAGCCCGCAGGGCCCGGCGTGCGCGTCGACTCCGGCGTCGGGCCGGGATCGGAGATCACGCCGATGTACGACCCGATGGTGGCGAAGCTGATCGTCTGGGACGTCGACCGCCAGCAGGCCACCCAGCGGATGCTGCGGGCGCTGGGCGAGTACCAGATCGAGGACCTGAAGACGTTACTGCCGTTCCATCAGGCGATCCTGCAGACGCGCCAATGGGCCGACGCCGAGACCTGCCGGGACTTGATCGAGGACCGCGAGTGGCTCAAGACGCTAGCTCAGCCCGCGGCGCCGAAACCGCCTGAGGAGTCCGAGGAGGGCGCGACCGTCGAGCACGGCTATACGGTCGAGGTCTCCGGCAAGCGCTTCGACGTGAAGGTGATCGGCCCCCCGTTCGGCGGCGCGGCCGTGGCGGTCAACGGGTCGGGGCCGGCCACGGCGACTCGCCGCGCCCCTCGGCGCAGCGAGCGCGCAGCCGGCGGCGGAGGCGGCGGTGGCGACACGCTGCCCTCGCCGCTTCAGGGCACGGTGCTCAAGGTCGCGGTCGAGGCGGGCACGGCGGTCGACGAGGGCGCGCTGGTGTGCGTGATCGAGGCGATGAAGATGGAGAACGAGATCACCGCGCACAAGGCGGGCACGGTCGCCGAGCTGCCGATCGCCGTCGGCGCCTCGGTCGCCACCGGCGACACGCTCGCCGTGATCAGCTCGTCGTCGGAGTAGCGGTCGCCCGCTCCGCATTGCGCTCGTGGATCGCCCGCTGGGCGGCCGTGCGCCTTCCCTCGGGCAGCGGCGCCCGCGCGCCCTCGTGCGCCAGCGCGTCCAGGTAGGCCGCATCCTGTTCGAGGATCTCGAGCGCCCGCCCGGGCGCGACGGGCGCACCATGGCCCGGGACCACGGTCTGGGCTCTCCGGACGAGCTCGCGCAGTCGCTCCAGGGTGGCCCGGTAGGCGGTGAGCGAGCCTCCCGCAGAGATCATCGGGATCTCCACCGGCGACAAGTAGTCGCCGCACACCAGCACGCCGAGCCAGGGCGCCAGGAACGCGGCGCCCTCGGGGGTGTGGCCCTCGGCCGGGTGCATCTCGAGCTCCTGGTCGGGACCGATCCCCAGCTTCCCCGGTACCGGCAGCGCCTGGTAGGCCGACAGCGACAGCGGCGCACGGCCCTCGACGTAGTTCTCCTCGTCGAACCGCCGCAGCGCGCGTTGGGCGTCGCCGAGGTCCGAGGTCAGGCGCGCGGCGGTCGACTCGGCGCATCCCAGAGATGCCCCGGGAAACGCCAGGCGGCCCAAGAGGTGGTCCCAGTCGGCGTGGGTGGCCAGCAGCCCCGACACCGGGAAGTTAGCCTGCTCGAGCACGCTCGGCAGCGCCTCGAGCTCGTCCGGGAACACGGGCGAGTCGATCACGAACCCCTCGTCGCCGGCGCGGACCACGGTGCACGTGGTCTGCCACATGCGGCTGACGAAGACGATCGCGTCGGAGCCGAGCGCGAGCGCTCTCATGGCGCCCCAGGCTCAGCTGACGCCGAGCAGCTTCGCGGCTTCGCGCAGCGACGTGACCTCGGCGTCGGGCTTCTTCTGGCCGCTCTCTAGCTCCGCCTTGTTGCGGTTGACCCAGATCACCGGGATCTTCTTCTTCAGGCACGGCTCGACGTCGTAGTAGTAGCTCGAAGCGACGTGGACCCAGCCCTTCTTACCGCCGATCCGGCGCTCACACTCGGTGAAATGGGCCGGATCGGGCTTGTAGGAGCGGACCTGCTGGGCGGTCACGACCAGGTCGAAGTCGATCGGCATGTGCCGCCGGGTCTGGCCCAGGAGCTTGTCGTCGATGTTCGAGATCAACCCGATCTTGTGCTTCTTGGCGAGCTTCGTCAGCACCGGGTTGGTCTCCTTGAACGGCGGCCAGCGCTCGACCGACGCCGGCAGGAAGCCCGAGCGCGAGGGCTCGAGCGGCCACCCCAGCTGTTTGGCGATCTGTACCGCCGTGCGGCGCAGCACTTCGGCGTACAGCTCATAGGACCCGGCCTGGATCTGGCGCTGGGTCTCGTGGAACAGCGGGATCAGCTCGTCACGCTCGATCGTGAACCCGTCGCGCTCGGCCTCCTTACGGAAAGCATCGTACGCGCCGGTCTCCCAGTCGATCAGCGTTCCGTACACGTCAAACGTGACGAAAGACACTTGTTTGGGGATCGCCATTGCGCGCGCATAATGCCATGGAGCGGAGACCGCGCGCGGTGTGGCTACCTACCGGTGTCCCGTCCGGTGGTTGGGCCGCGACACGTGAGCACCAATCACCGGAGGGTGCACTAGAGTCCTCCGCGCCGATGGATCTGCTCGAGTATCAGGGCAAGCAGCTGTTTGCGCGCCACGATGTACCGGTCCCCAACGGCCGCCCCGCGCAGACAGTCGACGAGGCGGTCAACGCCGCCGACGAGATCGGCTACCCATGCGTGATCAAGGCGCAGGTGCAGATCGGCGGCCGCGGCAAGGCCGGCGGGATAAAGCTCGCCAAGGATCGAGCCGAGGCCCAGGACCACGCCCAGGCGATCCTGGGAATGGACATCCGCGGCCTGACCGTGCACGAGCTGTGGGTCGAGGAGGCGTCCGAGATCGCCTCCGAGTACTACGCCTCGGTGGTGTTCGACCGGTCGGCCAAGGCTCCGCTGGTGATGCTGTCGACCGAGGGCGGCGTCGAGATCGAGGAGGTGGCCGAGTCCAACCCCGACGCGATCGCTCGCCTGCACGTCGATCCGCTGCTGGGCTTTCAGGACTTCCACGGACGCCGGCTGGCGTTCGGCGCCAAGGTCGACGCCGATGTGGTCCGCCCGATCGGCTCGATGCTGTCCAAGCTTTATGACGTGTTCGTCGCCGAGGAGGCGACGCTGGTCGAGGTCAATCCGCTGATCATCACGCCGTCGCGCGAGGTCCGTGCGCTCGACGCGAAGGTGACGCTCGACGACAATGCGCTCTATCGCCACACCGACAACGCGGCGCTGCGCGATCTGTCCAACGAGGACGAGCAGGAGCGGATGGCGAAGGAGCGCGGGCTGATCTACGTCAAGCTCGACGGGGACATCGGGATCCTCGGCAACGGCGCCGGGCTGGTGATGTCGACGCTCGATGTGGTTGCCGGTGCCGGTGGAGCGCCCGCGAACTTCCTGGACGCGGGCGGTGGCTCGAAGGCCGAGGCGATCACCAGCGCGGTCGAGGTGATCCTGTCCAACCCCAAGGTCAAGGCCGTGTTGTTCAACATCTTCGGCGGGATCACCCGCTGTGACGAGGTCGCGCGCGGGCTGATCGAAGCGTTCGACCAGGTCAAGCCGACGGTGCCGTTCGTCGTCCGCCTCGACGGCACCAACGACAAGGAGGGGCGGGCGCTGCTGGCGCAGGCCAAGCTCCCCAACGTCTATGCCGAGTCAACGATGGACGGCGCAGCGCAGCGCGTGGTCGAGTTGGCATCCCACCCACCTGCCCCCGCCCACGCGCCCGCATGAGCATCCTCGTCGACGCCGGCACCAAGCTTTGCGTGTCGGGGATCACCGGCCGCGAGGGCACGTTTCACTCGTTGCGCAATCGCGACTACGGCACCGAGGTGGTCGCCGGGGTGACGCCAGGCAAGGGCGGCCAAGACCTCGAGGGGATCCCGGTGTTCAACACCTTCCACGAGGCGGTCGCCGACACCGGCGCCAACACCGCGATGGTGTTCGTGCCGCCGAGGTTCGCGGCCGACTCGATCCTCGAGGCCGAGGACGCGGGTATCGAGTTGATCGTCGCGATCACCGAGGGGATCCCGGCCCACGACGAGCTGCGCGTCTACAACACGATCGCCAAGAACGGCCGCGCGCGGCTGATCGGCCCCAACTGCCCGGGGATCCTGTCGCCCGGCAAGGCCAACGTGGGGATCATCCCGGCGTCGTTCTTCAGTGAGGGCAACGTCGGCGTGGTCTCGCGCTCGGGGACGCTGACCTACCAGATCGGCAACGTGCTGGCCCAGGGCGGGTTCGGCAACTCGTCGATCGTCGGGATCGGCGGAGACCCCGTGCCCGGCTCGGACTTCATCGACATCCTGCGGCTGTTCCAGGACGACCCGGAGACCGAGCTGATCGTGATGTGCGGCGAGATCGGCGGCGACGCCGAGGAGCGCGCGGCGGAGTTCATCTCCTCGAGCGTGACCAAGCCGGTCGTGGCCTACATCGCCGGATTCACTGCTCCGCCCGGCAAGACGATGGGCCACGCCGGGGCGATCGTGTCGGGGTCGCAGGGCACCGCCGCCGCCAAGGCGCAGGCGCTCGAGAGCAAGGGCGTCCAGGTTGGCCGGACGCCGACGCAGGTCGCCGAGCTCGCAGTGACCAAGCTCGGCGCGGTCGCGTAGAGGGGCCACTAGGCTTACCGATATGGCCAAGCCGATCTCATTCGCACGCGGTGCGCCGTCGCTTGACATCGTCGACGTCGAGGGCCTGAAGGCCGCCGCCGCGGAGGCGTTTGAGTCAGATCCCGGCGGGATGACCGGCTATGGGACCGCGATCGGGTATCCGCCGCTGCGCAAGTGGATCGCCGACCGCCACCAGGTAACCCCCGAGCAGGTGATCGTCACCAACGGCTCGATGCAGGCCGACGCGTTCCTGTTCGACGCGCTGGTGCAGGAAGGCGACTCGGTGATCGTCGAGCGTCCCACCTACGATCGGACGCTGCTGTCGCTGCGCAACCGCGGCGCCGACGTGCGGATGGTCGAGCTCGAGCCCGACGGGATCGACGTCGCCGCGCTGGAGCGCGTGCTCGCGACCGGGGCCAAGCCCAAGCTGGCTCACATCATCCCCAACTTCCAGAACCCGGCCGGCTACACCCTGTCGGCCCTAAAGCGCGAGCGCCTCATCGAGCTCGCCCGCACCCACGAGTTCACGCTGTTCGAGGACGACCCCTACGTGGCGTTGCGCTTCGTGGGCACGCCGCTGCCAACGATGCTCTCGATGGACGGCGACTCCGTCGTGTACGCGTCGTCGTTCTCGAAGACCGTGTGTCCAGGGATCCGCGTCGGCTACCTGGTCGGCCCGACCGAGCTGATCGCCCGGATCGTCAAGCTCGCCACCAACACCTACATCTCCCCGAGCATGGTCTCGCAGGCGATCGTCCACCGCTTCTGCACCTCGGGGGCTCTGGACAGCTCGATCGAGACCGTCAAGGGGGCCTTGCGGGAACGCGCGCAGACGCTCTGCTCGGCACTGCGCGACAAGCTCCCCGACGCCCGGTTCGTAGAGCCCGAGGGCGGCTACTTCCTGTGGGTCGACCTGCCGAAGGGGACCGACGTCGGCGCTCTGTTCGCCGCCGCCGCCGAGCGCGACGTGCAGTTCGTCAAGGGCTCTGACTTCGTGCTCGAGGGCGGCGACTCGAGCCTGCGGCTGGCCTACTCCGGCGTGGCCCCCGCGGAGATCGAGGAGGGCGTCGACCGCTTGGCCGAGGCCTACCGCGAGGCGACCTCCGGCGTCACCGCCTGAGCCAGTTCCGGCGGTCGGGGCAGTCCGATCTAGCGGCCGTAGCGGTCGCGGCCGAGCACGAGCTGCTCGGGAAGCGCGATCCGCGGCGGCGGCGAGGGGTCGGCGACCACCGAGACGGTCTCGGCGACGCTCGAGGTGACGGTCGCGACGTCGCCGTCGCTGGAGACCGACACCGTCTCGCCGTCGTTGGCGGAGATCTCGCCCTCCATGCCGGGCTCGATCCCGGCGTCCTTCAGGTAATGCAGCAGGTCCTCGGCCTCGTTCTCGAGCCGCAGGATCGTCACCGTGGCCCCCGGCTCGCAGTCCGCCAGCGGAACCCCACTGATCCGGGCGCCAACCTGGATCGGGTGACCGTGCGGGCAGGTCTTGGCGTCGCCGACCGAGGCGCGCACGTAGGCCTCGAACCGCGGCGTCATCGCATGCTCGAGCTGCTCTGCCTCCTCGTGGACGTCGTCCCACGGGACGCCGACCACGTCGGTGAGGAACCGCTCGATCATCCGGTGACGGGACACGATTGTCTCGGCGTGCTCGCGGCCGGCGTCGGTGAACTCAATCGCCCGTTCAGCGTTGCGCACGACGTAGCCGTCGCGCTCCAGGCGGCCGAGCATCTCGTGCACGGTCGGCGCCGACAGCTGCATCGCCCTGGCCATGTTCGCGCCGGTCATCGGCAACCCAGCCTCGTACAGCCAGAACAGCGTCTCGAGGTACTCCTCCTCGGCAACGGTTGCGCGATCTGCTGCCATGGGGTGATCGTAGCGTCCGGCGGCGCCGGCGCGAGCGATGTCCTAGCATCGCGAGCGCGTGGCGCTTCCGCTCAAGTCTCCGGTTCAGCCCCAGTTGGCCCGTTCGCGGTCAGAGCTCCCGCTCGGGGACCAGTGGGCGTACGAGCCCAAGTACGACGGGTTCAGGGCGATCGCGTTCGTCGACGGCGACGAGTGCCTGCTGCAGTCGCGGGGCGGCAAGCCGCTGTCGCGCTACTTCCCGGAGATCTCGCTCGCCCCGGGGCGCTATGTGCTCGACGGCGAGATCATCATCGACTCCGCCGACGGTCATGAGGACTTCGGCGCGCTCCAGAACCGGATCCATCCGGCGGCGTCGCGGATCGCGATGCTCGCCGAAGAGACACCGGCGCACTACGTTGCGTTCGACGTGCTCGCGCTCGACGACGAGACCCTGTTCGACAAACCGTTTCAGGAGCGCCGCCGGGTGCTGGAGACCGACGTGCCCGGGCCGCCCGACCTCACCCCGCTGAGCCGCGAGCCGGGCGACGCCGAGCCGTGGCTGGACGGCGGCGAAGGCGTGGTCGCCAAGGACCTGGGCGCGCCGTATCGACCGGGCGAGCGCAAGGGGATGTTCAAGATCAAGCGGTTGCGCACGATCGACGCGGTCGTCGTCGGCTACCGCCCCGGCAAGGAAGACGGGACTGTTGGCTCGCTGATCCTCGGCCTGTACGACGAGGGCGGCAAGCTGCGCGTGGTCGGGCACTCCTCGGGGCTGCGCGCCAAGGAGAAGCGCGACCTGGTGGGCAAGCTCGAGCCGTACGAGTCCGGGCGCCGCGGCCACGGCGATCCCAGTCGCTGGAAGAGCGAGAAGGAGCTCGAGTGGATCGACCTGCGCCCGGAGCTGGTGGTCGAGGTCACATTCGACCACGTGAGCGGCGGGCGCATCCGGCACGGCACCAAGATCCTGCGCTGGCGCGAGGACAAGGCGCCGCAGGAGTGCAAGCTCGCGCAGATGAAGTAGGGCGCCGGCGGGGCGCGCGGACGCCTAGAGGCGCGGCTCGCCGACCATCTGGAAGGTGAACATCCGGTCGGCGGCGATCCGGAAGTACGTGGGGGCCGGCTCGGAGGGATCCGGCGGGTCGATGAACTCCTCCCACTTCTCGCCGTAGCGCGGCACGTAGATCTCCAGCAGCGTCTCGCGGAAGCCCGCCGCCTCGGGCGTGCGCACGTCCAGCGGCTCGGCGCGGCCGTGGACGTTGACGGCGAACTCCTCGCGGGGCAGGTGGGTTGCGGTCACCTGCGGTCGCGTGCGCAGGTGCCGGGCCCGGATCGCGTCCGGAGAGGTGCCGAAATGAAACGAGCCCCGGTAGAAGATGCCGTCGACCGGTCCGGCGAGCGGCCGGCAGTCCGCGGTGACCGTGGCCACCACCAGCAGGCACATCCCGGTCAGCTGCTCGCACAGCGCGGTCGCCGACACGCGTCGGTCGGGCGTGGTGATCGCCCGCAAATGGCGTCCCGCCGCCTCGTAGCTGCGATCGAGCAGCGACTGGAGCTCGTCGATGTCGGCGTCGGTCTCGTGCATCGCCCGTCGACAGGATGACGGATCGGCCCAACCGTGGGCATACTGCCGCCGTGCCATCGATCGCCGGCGTGCCCGAGACGGTTCTCGTCGCCCCGGACTCGTTCAAGGGAACGATCCCCGCGACCGAGGTCGCGGCCGCGCTCGGCGACGGGTTCGTGCAGGCCGGCCGCAGCGTCGACCTGTGCCCAGTCGCCGACGGTGGCGAGGGCACACTTGACGCGTTGCGCGTGGCGCTCGACGGCGAGCTGCATGAGGTCGAGGTACACGATCCGCTCGACCGGCCGGTGCTGGCCTCGTTCGCGCTCGCGCGGGGGCGCGGGGGGCGGACGATCGGGATCCTCGAGATGGCCGCCGCCAGCGGCCTGCACCTGGTTTCAGACGACGAGCGCGACGCGTTCGCGGCCAGCACGTTCGGGACCGGCGAGCTGATCGCGGCCGCGCTGCACGCGGGCGCGGACGTCGTCTACGTCGGCGTCGGCGGCAGCGCCACGACCGACGGGGGCGCGGGGGCGGTTCGAGCGCTCCAGGACGCCGGCGGCGTGGGTCGCGATCAGATCATCGTGTTGTGCGATGTGCGCACGCCGTTTCAGGACGCCGCCCGCGTGTTCGGTCCGCAGAAGGGCGCGAGCAAGGACGACGTCCCGCGGCTGACCCGGCGCCTGAACGACCTCGCCCGGCGGCTGGATCGCGATCCTCGCGGCGTGCCGATGACCGGCGCGGCCGGCGGCCTGTCCGGCGGCCTCTGGGCTGCGTTCGGGGCTGAACTGGTGCCGGGAGCATCGTTCGTGCTCGACGCCGTGGAGTTCGACCGCCGGATGCTCGAGGCCCGCGCCGTCGTTACCGGCGAGGGCAAGCTCGATGAGCAGAGCCTCGCCGGCAAGCTGGTGTCGGAGATCGCCACTCGGACGCGGCAGTCCGGCGTGCCCTGCTACGCCGTCGTCGGCACTAACCAGCTCGACTCGTTCGGGGCGCGCGTGCTCGACCTCCAGGTCGTGCTCGAGGCGGGAACTCCGGCGCAGTTGCGGGCCGCCGGGGCGCGGCTCGCGGAGCTGATCTAGATCAATTGTGGGCGAAGGCGCCGCGCTTGCGCTCGCTCGGCAGCGGCGCGTCCAGCGACTGCAGGAAGTCGGTCTGCTCGCGCAGATCGTCGAGCAGCAGGTCGGCCATCTCGTGCGTCATGCCGGCGCGGATCACGATCCGCAGAACGCTGAGATCCTGGCGGTTCTCCGGGAACGAGTATGCGGGCACCAGCCAACCGTTCTGCCGGAGGCGATCGGACACGTCGAACACCGAGTAGTTGGTGACGTCGTCTTTGACCGTGAACGCGAACACCGGCAGGTCGCTTCCGTCGGTGATCAGGCGGTAGGGACCGATCTCGGCGATCCGAGCCGCCAGGTAGGTGGCTACGTCCTGCGTCCCCTGGATGACCCGCCGGTAGCCCTCGAATCCGAGGCTGGCGAACATGAAGTACTGCGCGACGACCTCGCTGCCGGGCCTGCGAGAAGTTCAGCGCGAACGTCGGCATGTGGCCGCCGAGGTAGTTGACGTCGAACACGAGGTCCTTGGGCAGCGCCGACGGGTCGCGCCAGAGCGCCCAGCCGACGCCGGGGTAGACCAGCCCGTACTTGTGGCCGGAGGCGTTGATCGACTGCACGCGCGGGATTCGGAAATCCCACTCCAGGTCGGGCTGGATGAACGGCGCGACGAAGCCGCCCGAGGCGGCGTCGACGTGCAGCGGCACGTCCAGACCCTTGTCGCTCTCGAGCGCGTCGAGCGCCTTGGCGATGTCCGCGACCGGCTCGTAGCTGCCGTCGAAAGTCGAACCCAGGATCGCGACCACGCCGATCGTGTTCTCGTCGCACTGCGCGACGGCCTCCTCGGCGCCCAGGTGGTAGCGCTCGCCCTCCATCGGCACCAGGCGCGGCTCCACGTCCCAGTAGCGGCAGAACTTCTCCCAGCACACCTGCACGTTGGCGCCCATCACCATGTTGGGGCGGTCGGTGGGCTTGCCGGCGGCTCGCATCCGGTCGCGCCAGCGCCACTTCAGCGCCATCCCGGCGAGCATCGCCGCCTCGCTCGAGCCGGTCGTCGAGCATCCGGTGGCGTGATGCTCATCCGGACAGCACCAGAGGCCCGAGATGATGCGCACGCAACGGGCCTCGATCTCCGCCGTCTGGGGATATTCGTCCTTGTCGATCATGTTCTTATCTGCGGTCTCGGCCATCAGACGTCCGGCGATCGACGGCATCCAGGTGGTGACGAACGTCGCCAGGTTCAGGCGCGCCTGACCGTCCAGCAGCAGCTCGGCCGATACCGCCTCGTAGGCCACGTCGGGGCCGACGCCGTGCTCGGGCATCTCCTCCGTGGGGATCTCGAGCTTGAGGTCGCGGATGTGGACGGGCACGGTGAGGGTGTGAGGTCGAGCGTCGGGGCGGGGGTGCTGCGTGCTGAGCGCCATCGAGTTCTCCTTGGTGGTGAAGTAACGCGAGGATCGCCCCGCAGGTGCCAACCCTAAGGCTGTCAGCAGGCTTCGGGATCACCCGCTCCGGGTGACGCGGCTCAGCCCCAGATCACGTGCAGCGCGGGCGGCTTGCGGAACACCAGCCCGCGGATGCTCGCCGGCCGATCGGGGTCCAGCCGCAACGCGGGCAGCCGCCGCAGCAGCGATCGCAGCCCGGTCCTGGCCTCGAGTCGCGCCAGGTGGATGCCCACGCACACGTGCGGGCCGTGCGCGAACGCCAGATGCCGTCCGCCGTTGGGGCGGCGCAGGTCGTAGGCGTCGGGGTCGGGGAACACCGACGGATCGCGGTTGGCGCCGGAGATCGAGAGCCGCACGAGGTCCCCGCGCGCGATGCTCGCGCCTTCGAGCTCCACACCGTCGGTCGCGTAGCGGTCGACCACGGCCGCGGCCGGCTCGAGCCGCAACGACTCCTCGAGCGCCGCGTCGACCAGCGAGAGGTCGGCGCGGACGGCCGCCAACTCGCTCGGGCGCTGGAGCAACTCGAGCGCCGCGTTGGCGATCATCCCCTCGGTCGTCTCGATCCCGCCGAACAGCAGCACCGCCGCGTTGGACACGATCTGGTCGTCGGACAGCTCCGAGGCCGCCGCGGCCGCGCCGAGCAGCGAGGCCGCGTCGCCCGACCGGATCACCGCGATCAGACGCTCGCGCAGCGCCCCGAACGCCGCGGTGCCCGTGTCGGGGACCGGCTGGCCCGCCGTGATCTCGGTGACCGCGGCGACGATCGCGTCGTACCAGGCCAGTACGGCCGGCACCTCGTCGCGCTCCAATCCGAGCGCGCGGGTGACCATCGCGGCCGCCAGCGGCCCCGCGAACGCGCGCCGCAGCTCCGCAGCCCCGGCCGGCTCGAGCTCGTCGATCAGCCGGTCGGTCTCCTCGACCACGAGCGGGCCGAACCGGTCGCGCACCGCCAGCGGGCGAAACGGCGGCACGAACGGCGCCCGGTCGCGGTCGTGCCGATCGCCATCGAGGCTGAGCATGCTCGGTCCGATCACCTGAGCGGTCGAGAACCGTGCGTCGTCGACGGTGAACGTCCGGGCGTCGCGGATCGCGCGCACAGCGAGGTCGTTGCGGGTCACCAGCCAGCCCTCCAGGGCGGGCAGCCATGAGACCGGCTCGCGCTCGCGCAGCGCGGCCAGCACCGGGTGGGGATCGTCCTCGAGCTGCTCGAGTGTGACGGCCGCTCCGAGCGGGAAGCGCTGCTCTCGCGTCATGTCCAGCCAGCGATCGCATCATGGCTGCTCGGGAGCTCTCGCGGGCGGCGGCTGGCACCCGAGCTCGAGCAGGTGGCGGGCGAACGCGACTCGATCGCGGTCGGGGTGAAACGGGTCGGCTCCGTCGCGCAACAGCTCAGCCAGCCGCCCGAGGTCGTACAGCAGCGAGAGCTTGCCCGGCGGGTCGGTCCAGTCTCCGCAGTCGTACAGGTGCACCCAGGCCGCGAACGCGGCCAGCGCCTCGACCTGGATCTGATCCTCCCACCACCCGGACCGCAACGCCAGGCGGTAGCGCTCGCGCAGCATGCACACGTCCGTCCACAGCTGCTCGAACCACATCCACCGCTCGCGCGGATACAGGCTGCGCCAGTCCAGCGGCCAGATGCGCGACTCGACGTCGTCGAAGTCGTCGCCCGGGTCGTCCCAGCGGTCGTCGTCGGGCTCGAGGCTGCTCATGCCCCGCCCGCCATCCGTCGCAGCCGGCGGTCCTCGAACCACATCCGCAGTCTCAGCCGGGTCGGCGCCAGCCGGCCGTAGAGCAGCAGCGCGTGACCGTCGGGGAGCTGACGCAGCGCCTCCGCAGGCAGCAGCGGCCGTCGCCGCCGCGCGCTGGACCGGGTGCTCCCGCCGGCGCCGGTCGTCCGGGTCAGCTCGTGAGCCTCTTCCTCGCCGATGAGGCCGCCGAAGTACCGCAGCGTGTCGAGGTCGGCGACGCCCGGGAGCAGCACCCGCGCCCGGTGGCTGTTGACGACCGTCTCCGCCTGGCGCCCGTAGCGACTGCGCGCCTGGGCGAGGTCGTGGAAGATCGAGACCAGCTGGATGTTATGGCTGGGGGCGGTCGAGGCGATCTCGGCCAGGTTCGGCAGCGGCGCAACGTTGCCGGCCTCGTCCAGGCACAGCAGCAGCGGCAGCTCGAGCTTCCCGCCGGCCCGGGTGGCCCGCTCATAGGCGCGGTCGACGACCTCCGACAGCAGCGCCAGGAAGATCGGCCTCAGCAGCTTGGACGCCTTTGCGTCGCCGATCAGGTACAGCGTCGCGCGCTCGTCCAGCAGGCGGTCGGCGGTGATCTGCGAGGAGGCGGCCGACCGCGCCACCCGCCCGAACCGGTACGCACGCAGCAGCGCCTGGGCGGTGGCCTCGATCGATGACCGGGTCCGGTCCGCCTGCGCCTCGAACGCGCGCACGGCGTCGTAGGCCGCGTTGGCGTCGGCCAGCTCCGGCTCGCCGCTGGCCTCGCCGGTCGCGCGGGCCAGCGCCTCGTGCAGGTCGCGCCCGCCCTGCCCATAGGCCCAGCGCACGACCGTGTCGATTCCCGCGCCGGTTCTGGCGGCCGTGTACAGCAACGGCGCCAGCCGCTGCTCGGCCGCGATGCCCCAGAAATCACCGCCCTCGACCCCTCGCTGCTCGACCTCGCCCGCCGAGGCCAGCCGCCATGCGACCTCGAGTGCCCCGTCCCAGGTGCTCGCCGAATGCAGCGGCGACCAGGTGTGCGATGGCTCTGAGGAGAGCGAGAACGGGTCGAACACGTACACGGTCCCGAGCTCCCGCCGGCGCTTGGCCGTGACCGCGAGCAGGTCGGTCTTGATCGAAGACGCCACCGCGGGGCCGTCCCATTCGAGCAGCGCGGGGACCGCGAGCCCGGCGGACTTGCCCGACTGAGGGGGCCCGAAGGCGACCAGAGCGTGGCGCTGCTCGGCGTACATCAAACGCCGACCTCGGCGCCCGATCACCAGCCGCGCTCCCTTCTGGCGTCCGTTGGTGAGTGCCCGCAGCTCGTGGGCGCGAGCCCATCGCGCGCCGCCGTCGTGCTTGCGGTGCGCGCCCGGGAGCGGAGCTCGGCCGGCCAGCCACGGCACCGCGGCACAGGCCGCGGCGAGCAGCGCCAGCGCGCCGTAGAAGCCGCCCGGCCCGGGGAGGCGCGGCCGCACCGCCGCTGGCCACGCGCCGGCCGGGTCCGACAGCCGCGCGGGCAGCCGGATCAGCACGCCGGGCAGCTGCGCGCCGCTGACCGGCGGCCAGCCGTGGCCGAACAGCGCGCCGGCGAGCCCGCCCCACAGCCACAGCAGCAGCCCGATGCCGACCGCGCACCCGACCGCGCCGAGCACGACGCCGTCGGAGATGCCGCCGCCGCGCCCGTCGTTCATCCGCGCACCACCGTGTCGCCAGTCACCCGCATGCCGGTGTCGGTGTTGGTCAGCCGGGCCTCCATCCGCGAGCGGTAGTGCTGGACCACGAACGACCGGTTGCCCACGCGCCACAGCGCCTGGCCGGCCGACAGCATCGAGATCAGCCGAGCCTCGCTTTCTGACAGTCCCAGCAGCGCCCGCGTGAGCGGCACCTGGCTCTCGTCCTGGTGGTAGACAATCCGCGTCGAGGCGTCCGCGATCAGGCCCTCGGCGATCCGCGCCGCGCGCGAGCCCGCGTCGCCCGCGGCTTGCAGGTCCGCGAGCTTGTGTAGGACCACGAGGTTCATCACGCCGAACTGCCGGGCGAGCTTGAAGTTGGACTGAAACCACTCGCCGAGCCCGGTGTGCTGGACGATCTTCCACGACTCGTCGGCGACATTGACCAGGCGCTCGCGCCCGGGCCGCTCGGCCATCTGGGCCAGCAGCGCGCTCATCCAGGCGGTCGCGCAGGCCATCAGGATTCCTACCGCGGGCGAGTCCTTGACTGCGTGCAGGTCGAGCACGACCAGCTTGGCGTCGAGCTCGAGACCAGGGGTTGTGGGCCCGTCGAACATCCCCCGCAACGGCCCCTCGCACAGGTCCTGGAGCGCGAGCGCAGCACGCCGGGCGTCGGCGGCGAGGCGTTGCGGCGTCGTCCGCAGGCGATCGGCCATCTCCGCCGTGGGCGCGAACAGCACGGCGGCGATCTCCGGCAGCGTCGGCTCGCTGACCCCACCGCGCCTGACGGTGCCCAGCGCCTCGCGGAGCGCCGCCGCCTCGATCTGCTCCAGCGGGCCGCGGATCGCCGTCACCGCGACCGCCCGCAGCAGCTCGAGCTGCGCGTGCTCCTCCGGTCGCGAGGCGAGGGGGTTGAGCCTGACCCCGCCGCCCGGGGTCAACGAGATCGGCTTGACGCCGGCCGCGTCGCACAGCGGGCCATATTCGCGTTTGATGTCGAGCACGAACGCCCGTCGCCCGAACAGCAGCATCCGCCACAGCAGCGTCTTGACCAGCGCGCTCTTGCCCTGGCCGAGCTTGCCCAGCACGATCGCGTTGGGATCGTCGAGTGCGCCGTCGCCGTACAGGACCCAGGGGTCGTAACAGAACGCGCCGCCGCTGGAATCGCGTCCGATGAACACGCCGCGGCCCCCGAGACCGCCGGCGGCGATGAACGGGTAGATCGCCTGGGCGTGGCGCGTGGTCGTACGGTGGCCGGGGCGCTGCACCGAGCGTGCGGTCATCTCGTCCTCCCGGCGCTCATCGGAGCCCTCGGCAGAGCGGCAGCGTGAACGTGAACGAGTCCGCCTGCTGGCCGTACATCCGGTGAAGCTCCAGCCGCGCCCGGGCCGCATGGTCGTGGACCTCGGCGGCGGCCCGCCGCAAGTCGTCGGGATCGCGTCCCGAGACCGTCACGAACCCGGCGAGCCGGACTTCGCCATGCCCGGACGCGAGCTCGGCTTCGCGGCGCAGCGTCGCGTCCTGGGCCTGGCGCTGACGGGCGGTCTCCGATTGGCCGAAGCGGCTGCGCAGGCTGTGATCGGCGCGGTCGCGGGTGATCGCCGCCTCGACCTCCCGGGTCGAGCGATCGCTCGCGATCGGCTCGAACGTGACCGCGACCGTGCGGACCGCGCTCGAGCGCCCGAGCAGTGCGTCCATGAACATCGGCGACACGTCGACGCGTGGCCATCCGCCGATCCAGTACGTAGCGTGGACGGCGCCGTCGCTGCCGTAGTGGTCCCAGGCCTCGTTGGTTCCGAGCGGCCAGGCGTTGCACTCGGCGAGGCCCTTGCGCTGGGGGTCGGCCGCCTCCAGTGCGGCCAGCTCAGCACGACCGAACGGATCGAACGCAGTCCGCAGCGTCCGCGCCAGCTGCTCGCCGCTGAGCGCGCCTAACACCGTCACCTCCGCCGCCTCCAGGCCCTGGGCGACGCGCTCGGTGTGCTCGACCAGGATCCCCGGTGTCGCGCCGGCACCGCGCTCTCGCACCAGTCGCGCGTCGACCTGCACGGCGATCAGGATCTCGTGCTCCTGGGTGACCCTGGTGGTGGTGTCGATCAGCTCCAGGTAGGACTCGATCATCGCTGTGCCGCGCAGCGGCACCGCCGGATCGCGCTCGGCCTGAAGCCAACGGGCCAGCTCGTCTCCCTGCGCGGGCGCCGCGCGCTCGACCCACTGGATCCGCCGCACCGGACTGCCCGCGGTGCCGGCGAGCACCAGCCCCCAGCGCGCCAGCCGACGCTCCTGCGCCTCGGCGTCGAGCAGCGAGAACGCGACCACGCGGCAGGCGAGCACCGCCGTCAGCCTCCGCCCGCCGTGCTCGCTGAGCGCTCCGATCGCCCGGTCGCGGTACTCGGTGTCGATGATCTTCAGGCCGCGCAACGGGGCCGGCGCCTCGGGCTTCGGCGACCTGACGCGGCTGGCCCCTCGCGCCGGCTTTCGTGGCGCGAGCATTCCGCGAGTGGGCACCGGCGAGCGAAAGCGGGCCTTCCCGAGCAGCCGGCGGCTGGCGAACGCGACCGCGATCGGCGCCCACTCCTCCACGGTTCGCCTCGAGATCGGCGCCACCGCGACGACCACCAGCGATCCGAACAGCGCCGTGGCCACAAGCGCCCCGGCCGCGGTCGGGAGCTTGTCGAGCACCACGATCGCCAGCACCGCCCCGAGCGCCAGCGTCGCCGCCTGGCCCGCCCGGATCGGCCCCAGGATTCCCCGCCGCTCGAGCGGCCCGAATCGGTACGTCAGCCGCTTGTCGCTCATTCGTCCTCGATCTCCGGCGGCGCCTGCGCCGGCGCGTCCCCCAGGTCGACCGCGAATTCCCCCCGGTGCTCCGGGCGCCACATGTCCTGCAGCGTGGGCACCGATTCTGGGGTTTCGCTTCGCTTGCTCGGCTGCTCGGTCGTTCCGATCGCGGGCTGGGCTGCGGAGGGTGCTGGAGTGCCCTCCTGGTCTTCGGCTTCGCCTCGGGACGCGACTCCACCGCCTCCTTGCGGTCGAACCCCGCCCTCGATATCTCCCGATTCGGAGCTATCCGCGGGAGGCGCTGGAGTCGTGCCCGAGGCGTTATCCGCGGGAGGGACGGGGGTCGTGCCCAAGGCGTCGACCACGGGGTCGGAATGGTCGGGCTCCGCATCGGAGGCCTCCCGCTGCATCTGAGACGTAGTGGACCGAGCCCAATCATCCCCAGCCCCAGCCGCTCCTTCAGCGAGCTGGGCCTGCGGGATCACGCCGCCCTTCATCTCGCCCCGCAGCGACCCGGCCGCACTGCTCGCGATCTCAGCCAGCGGCAGCAGCCGCAGCAGCGCCCAGGGCGCGAACGCGCCCATGAACAGCAGCACCACACCCGCCAGGGCAACCGTCAACCCGTGCCCCGCTCCAGCGGACAGCGCGGCACTCCCGAGCGACAGCACCGCAACGATCGCGAACTTCGAGAGGATCAGCGCGACCAGCAGCTCGACGGCTCGGATCGCCCAGATCCGCCGCGCCGGCCACACCATCGCGGCGAAGGCAAGCGGCAACATCAGCACGATCACGTACACGGCCGCCTCGCGCATCAGCAGCTCGACCCACAGGGTGAGCGCGCCGCCGACGATGAACAGCCCGACCATGATCGCCAGGAACGGTGAGCCCGAGAAGACTGTGAGGGTCCCGAGCGCGCCCGCGGCCTGCCGGAGGAAGTGGTCGCTCGCGTTTCCAGCGGCCGACGCAACCACGGCCGAGAGCTGATCAGAGGCCGCTAGCAGCAGCATCGTGATCGGCGCCGCGACGCTGACCGCGAGCATCGCCAGCGGCAGGTAGCCGAACGTCGCGCGCAGCAGCAAGCGTCAGATCCGAGCGCAGCAGCGCCTGAATCGCGGCCGCGAACAGGAACGGCATCGTCAGGATCGCCGAGATCCCGGCGATCTGCCAGTACATCGAGGAGAACCAGGTCGAGGTGAGCTGGGGGCTGCTGGTGTGGCTGAGGACGCTCGCGGTCTGTTCGAGCGCCGTCTTGGCCCCGCCGAGGATTGAGGTGGCGATCGCCGCGATCCCGATCGTCGCGGTCGCGGCGGTGGCGACGCGGCTCCCGCCGCTGCCGAGCGCGGCCTTGGCGGCGCCGCCAAGGTGGCCGCCGAGCAGCTTCTTGCCGGCCTTCACCCAGCGGCCGCCGTTCTGAACGACGCTGCACGCCTTCCCGAGGACGCCGTTGAACAGGCCGGCGACGCCGCACACCGGCTTGAGCGGATTGGCCGCCCGAGCACGGGGGGCGCCGGCGCCCGATGCGAACGCAACCACGATCATCGCCAGCAGCCCGCAGACGGCGGCTCTACGCAGCCTGGTCACTTCGCCGTGCTCCCGAGCCGCTCGAAGAAGTTCACGATTCCGGGGGCGGCGCCGACGATCAGCGCCGACGCGGCGGAGACCAGCGCCGCCATCCGCCCGCGGGCCGCGTAGTGATGGTTGTGGCTGTGGGAGGCCAGTGCCCACACCGCCGCCCCGATGAACGCGCCGAGCAGCGCGATCGCCAGCGCCCAGGCCTCGGCACCGTTGACGAGCTGCTGCAGGACATTGCTGCCCGGCAATCCCTTCGGATTCGGATTGGCCTTGACGGCCGCGATCACGCCGACGGCCGGGGGTAGGTGCATGGGCGCCTCCTGAGTCTAATTGAATCTATATAACGCCTTAGAGTCTAATTGAGTCTATACAGATGTGCTAGCGTAATCAGCATCAAATTAGTCTCAATTAGACTCAACTGAGCGGAGGCGGATGTGAGGATCGACGACGTGGGCGACCTGTACGGCAACCTCTCCGATCGCCTCGAGCAGATCGTGCGCCTCGACGTCCGCGCCCAGGACGTGGTGATCGAGGATGCGTGCCAGTTCGCGTGGAGCCGGCTCGTCCATCACCGCGGACGCGTCCAGCGCGACTCCACACTCTCGTGGCTGGCCCGGACTGCCGTACACGAGGCGGTCAAGCAGATCCGTCGTGACAACCGCGAGCTGTCGCTCGACGCGGCGATCGAGACCAGCGGCGACGGTGCCGTGAGGCTATGCGCGCCCGCGCCGGACGACCTGATCGCGGCGCGAGAGCGACTCGCGCAGGTCGAGCTGCTGCCAGAGCGTCAGCAGCGCCTGCTGTGGATGCAGGGCGTCGGGCTGAGCTATCGGGAGATATCGGCGCGGACCGGCGCTACGCAGCGCACGGTCGAACGCCAGCTGATCCGCGCCCGGCGGAAGGTGCGGCGGTTCGAGCTGGAGTAGCGCACATGCACAACGCCTGAGCGCGACTGCGCCGCAGCCGGCTACCGAGCGCGGCCGCGCTTGCGCCGCCGCCTCTCTGCCGGGCTCAGCTTCCGGTTCTTGCCCTTGGGCTTGGAACCCGGCCGCCCGCCGCTCCCACCCGCGGTCGCCGCGGCAGCCCGGTGGCGCACCGGCGCTCTCCGGCGGGCGTCGTACCAGATGAACCCCCCGATCGCCGCGATCAGCACCAGCGCTCCGATCGCGATCGCGAGCGCGTTGGTGCCGCTCAGCGAGCTGCTCCCGGCGGTCGGCGTCTGCGTCGTCGGCGCGGCCACCGTCGGCGTGACCGTCTGGGTCTGGGGCGCCGGCGTGGACGGCGTCAGCGGCGTCAGCGGATTGCCCTGACCGTCGCCGGAGGAGGCCGACGACGGCGGGACGCTGGAGGTGGTGTCGGCGGCCAATGCCGCCCCCGGGCCCGACAGCGCAACCGCCGCACCGAGGAGGACGCCGATCGCCGCCAGCCGCACCGAGCTACCTCTCCGTGGCGAGCGGCTGCTCCATCGCGGGCGTCTCCGGCGACTTGCGGTACGGGTCCTCGTTCTCCCGGTGCTCTTCGTGGTACACGCTCTCCACGTTGACCGACCAGATGTCATGGTGGGTGCCCAGGAGGATGTTGTCAACCGCGCGCATCGCGGTCAGCATCGAGTGGTCGGAGTTGTTATAGCGGTGCAGGCCGTTGCGTCCGACCTGCTGCAGGTTCTCGATCCCGTCGAGCCAGCCGCGGATCGTTGCGACCCGCTCGCCGTACTCGACGTCGTAGATCGGGTACGCCTTGTGGACGCGGACCACGAACCCGAACTTGACCGCGTCCGCGCGGGCCAGCTTCAGCTTCTGGATCTCCTCCTTGGCCATCTCCACCAGCGCGTCGTCGTCCATCGTCCACAGCTCGTCGCCCTCGAAGCAGAAGTACTCCATCCCGACTGACGCATCTGTGTCATTGGGCACCATCCACGGACTCCACGACCGGAAGTTCTGGATCCGTAGCACCCGCACGCCGGGCTGGTGGATGTAGATCCAGTTGTCGGGGAACAGGTTCTCGGTCCCCTCGATCACCAGCGAAACCGTCATGAAGTCGCGGTAGCGCAGCCCCCGAGCGGCGTCGCGAACCTCGCCCGGGGCTTCGGGCTCGGCGATCCCGACCGTGCTCCGCAGCGGCAGGGACGAGATCACGTATGAGGGCTTGAGCGTCTCGCCGCCGGCGACGACCTCGGTCACGCGCCCGTTCTCGGTGCGAACACGGGTGACGGGGGCGTTGAGCCGCACCTCGCCGCCGCGTTCGTGGATGTCGGCCGCCATCTGCTCCCACATCTGGCCGGGGCCATAGCGCGGGTAATTGAACTCGGAGATCAGCGACTTGATCTTGTTGCCCTTGTTGCCGAAGAACGCGGCCTTGGCGGCGGCGAAGAACGACAGGCCCTTGATCCGCTGGGCGGCCCATTCGGCGCGGATCTCGTCGGTGGGGACGCCCCACAGCTTCTCCGTGTAGGTCTTGAAGAAGTGCTGGTAGAGCCGCTTTCCGAAACGGTTTGACACCCACTGCTCGAACGTGTCCTCACGGCCCTTGGGCTTGATCGCCGCCCACAGGTAGGAGACCATGCACCGGGTCAGCTCGACCGGGCCGAGCTTGCGGATCACGTCCATACCCTGCAGCGGGTACTCGAGGAACTTGTCGTTCCAGTAGATCCGGCTCTGACGCGGGCGGCGGAGGAACTCCTCCTTCATGATCTCGTGCCAGAGGTCGTCGACCTCCTTGACCTTGGTGAAGAAGCGGTGGCCGCCGAGGTCGAAGCGGTAGCCGTCGCGGACCTCGGTCCGCGCCAGGCCGCCGATCTGGTCGGTCGACTCGAGCACGATCACGGCCTTGCCCTGCTTCGCCATCTGGTACCCGGCAGTCAGTCCTGCCGGGCCGCCGCCGAGCACGACCACGGGGTGCTCGGGGGTGATGTCGGCGCCGCCGGCCAGGGCGGGCGAGGGCGCTTGCGTCGAGTCGGTCATGAGTTCGTTCAGGAAACCTTTTGGTAGAGCACCGCGCTGTCCGCCACACAGCACGCGCCTCGGTAGTTGTGCGGAGCCACGGCGACCTCTCGGAGGCTGCGATCACCGGCGAGCAGCGCGCCCCACTGGGCGGCGCGACGGCGCACCAGCTGGGTCCACGGAGCCTGCCAGTTGTCAGCCCCTTCCGTCAGCGGACGCACGAACAGGATTCGCTGACCGGGCTTGAGGCTAGCAAGCAGCGGGGCCAGCGTTGCCCGCGGATTGGCGGCCTTGAGGTGATCGAGCGCCTTCACCCAATCCATGTAGCTGGGATCCGCCACCGGCCCGATCGTATTCGCATACCGCAGGCCGTTTGGCAGGTAGTACCAGGTCAGCGGCACCTGCTCGGGCTGGGCGGAGACGACCATGTCGCCGGGGTGCAGGTACGGCGTCATCTCGCCGCTGATGTCGCGCATATCGCTCTTGTAGGCCGGCGTGTAGGAGGCCGGGTTGTAGAGGAAGATCACCGAGGCGATGACCGCCACGATCCCGACCACGCCGGCGCGGGAACAACCGAACGCGGCCAGCAACATGATCGCGGCGAGCGTCGGGGCGAAGTAGCGCGGGACCCACGCGGGCGTGATCTGCGAGGCGATCCAGGCGAGTAGCAGCGTCGCCGCCGGCAGCGCCACCAGCGTCCACAGCACGGTCGCGTCGCGGCTGCGCCGGCGCGAGCGTGTGAACAGCTCGGCGACGCCGATCACCGCCGCCAGCAGCAGCGCGATCGTGACCCGGTCGCCGCCGAGCAGGTTGCGCGACAGCTGCACCGGCGCCCCGAACCGCGGCGAGGAGTCCCAGGGTGCGGCCGTGTGGGTGGCCTGGTAGAGGAAGTTGGGCAGCCACGGGAGGTACAGAATCCCGGCGCCGACGAACGAGATGATCGCGTCGCGCAGCAGCCCGCGGCGGTCGTCGCTGCGCAGCCATGCCGGGATCAGGGCTACGACCGCACCCGCCCAGAAGAAGATCCCCCACGACTGCGTGTAGAGCATCAGCGCGAGTGAGACCGCGAACATGATCAGATAGCCGCGCCGGCGATACACGAACGCATGCAGGAAGCCCGCGGTCGCGAAGATCCCGAGCAGGCCCATCAGCTCGTACATCCGCGTCTCCTGCGCGTACTGCGTGAGGAACGCGCTGAACGCGAACAGGACTCCGGCCATGACGCCCGCGCGGCGGCCGAACAGGCTCCAACCGGCCCACATCCCGGCGGGGACGGTCAGAACCCCGAACACCACCGACAGCGAGTGCGTCGACGCCTCGCTGGTCCCGAAGATGCTCATCCAGACGTGCAGCAGCAGGTAGTAGAGCGGCGGGTTGCCGTCGTGGCGCAGGATCCCCGGGATCGCCGACAGCGAGTGCGACGAGATCCCCGTCGTGATCGCCTCGTCCATCCAGAACTGCCCGCTGATGTAGCGCGTGCGCAGGAACGTCGAGACCGCCATCAGCACGAGGCAGACGCCACCGGCGAACGCCCACTGGGGTATCCGGTTCAGCCAGTCGGGCGACGGTACGTCGACCTTGGGGAGCGTGCGGCGCGGGCGCGCGACGGTGGTGGCCATCAGAGCGTCACGTTACCCGGGCAGTGCGAATAAACGCTGAACGTGCGCACGTGGACATCGCGCGAGTAGTTCGTATTGGGCCAGTCGGACAGCAACGGCAGCGGCGTCGCGTTGCTCTGGGCGCGCGTGCGGAAGATCACGTTGGGCGGCGGGGGTGCAGCGGCGCCCTCGGCCGGCGGCGCCTGGATCGCGTCCGTGTGCACGTCCAGCTGCCACGCGAGCATCGGGACCTGGAAGCCCTCGGTCATCACGCTGCCGCAGGCGAGCACCTTGGACCGGCCGCCGGCCAGCTGGATCGCCTTGGCCATGTCGGTGCGCAGATGGGCCTGGTAGACGAGCGCTCGGTGCGCACGACGGAGGTGCACGAGCCCGCCGATCCAGGTCGGCAGCAGCATGAACACGACCGCGACGGCGGCCGCGGCACCCCAGGCGCCGATCCCGGCGGTCACGCGGCCACCCGAGCCGCCGACCTTCCCGAGCAGCCGCGGTAACCCGCGGCCGAGCTCGAGCGCGGCCCAGCCGAAGCCGACGCCGCCGGCGATCTGCACGAGCGCCGCGCCGAGGATCAGGTAGCGGTCGTTGCCGGAGAAGCCGATCTGGGTCATCACCGAGATCACGACCCACCAGACGATTCCCAGCGCCGCGGCGATCGCGGTCCCCGCCAGCGCCTGACGCCGCTTGCTCGATAACGGATGCTGCCCGCCCCACCTGCTCGCCCGCCACAGCCCGACCGCCGCCACGAGCCCGGCCACGATCGCGACCGCCTTGGTCCGGAACGGGACGGTCGGCCAGGCGTGGTCGGCGAACTCGGTGCAGAACGGGCACTTGGCGAATGCGGCGCTGTTGGAGCGCGGCTGATGCGCGCGGCTGACGCCACGGAAGAAGTGACCCGAGCCCCAGTACTCGGGTGCGAACCACAGGATCGGGATCAGTGCGAACAGGGCGAACACGAGCTTTCGTGCGCCCGGGTCGCGCCACCACAGCCACAGGCCGTAGGGCCCCCACAGCAGCCAGACCTCGGGGCGATCGAGCGCCGCCAGGAAACTGATCGCGAACGCCTGCCGGTAGTGGCCGTCGAGGTGGCGCTCGACCGCGATCAGCACGACCGCGGTCATCAGCCCCTCCGAGTAGCCGAGCGCGCTGGCGGTGATGAAGCCGCCGGCAAACGTCAAGCCGAAGGCCGCGATCAGCCCGGCCATGATCGGCGGGATCACGCGCTCGAACAGGCTGCGCGGAGCGTCGTCACCGGGCCGCACGGCGAGCTGCCGGGTCAGGCGCATGCTGACCTTGAACGTCATCCCCACGGCCATCACCGCGCCCGCGCGGCCGACCACCAGCCATAGGTCCGGCTGCGCCTTGCCGAACACCGAGAAGATCGTCGTCAGGATCACCGGCAGCGGCTTCCAGGTGGGGCCGCCGGTCGTCTGCAGGTCCAGGTGCGCGATCTCGCGGCCCCAGACCAGCCACGACCACGGGTCATAGCTCGGCGTCGATGGGATCAGCAGCGACAGCCCGGCGATCAGCAGCGCGCCGGCCGCCATGACCAGGTACAGCCGACCCCCGCTGAGGTGGTCGGCGATCCCGGCCCAGGCAGCACGGCGGTGCGCCGTGGCGGACGGGACGGTCAGCTCTGCGGTGGGAACGGACACGTGGAAGTGGAACCTCGTTTGCCGCGCTCGCATTGGTCGCACGACGGCGGCAGACACACAGCGCCCGCGCACCGAGCGCGGGCATCGGCCGGGCATTCTAATGACTCATGCGTTGGGTCAGTGTTGGGCTGAGCGGGGTCGCCCACCGCTGGGATTTTCGCTGCAGGCACGGCGTCGCGGCCTCACCGCCGAACCTAGTCCTCGCCTCCCGTAGATACGACCGCATCTACGCGGGCGACGACTAGCCGACGATGCCCTCCGCGACGCAGTTCTCGACGACCTTGGTCTCCTGCTCGGATGCCGAGTTGGGATACACCAGCGCGCTGCCGATGACCTCCGCCCCCTGCTCCGAACGCGATCCCGAGATCTGCGCGCCCTGGGCCATGCCCGGCGTCGGCTCGAACACGACCTTGGGGCCGCTCGGCTGGGGTCCGACGAGGATCGTGTTCAGACCGACCCTCTGCACGGCCAGATCGTGCTGAGTGATGCACTTGATGTGGTCGCTGTGGGCGGTGCGCGGGTCGTCGATCTTGCCGCGACTGCCGGTCGCCGGCTTCACCGAGGAGCCGCAAGCCGACACCGCGACCGCGGCGAGCAGCGCCACGGCCACGGTCGCGATCCTGGACTTTCGGGTCACGCCGTCGACGCGCGCGCCACCAATCGGAACGGGCATGCGTCGAGAGGGTAGAGGATGATCCCCCGTGTGACCGCGTTTGCAGCCCTGTCGGGACCGCTGCCGAAGGCGGGCGTGATCGCGGTGGCGCTGCTGGTGGCGGTGGTGCTGCTCGGCCACACGCCCAAGGCGCGCGCCTGGGCGATGCTGGGCGCACTGGTACTGGCGCCGGTGCTGCTGCTGGCCGACATCTGGAGTTCGCCGCAGCTGCGAACGCTGCATCATCACCCGTTGTTCGCAGCGGTCGGGATCGTGCTCGCGCTCGCGGTGGTCGCGGCGATCGCGGTGGTGATCGCCCGCAACCCGAGCTGGTTTGCCCCGCTCGCGGTCGCGGCGGTCCCGTTCCGGGTCCCGATCCAGGCTGGGGGGACGACATCGAACCTGCTGGTGCCGCTGTACGTGGTCGTTGCCGCCGGCGCGCTGGCGTTCATCGTGCCCACGCTCTTGGCCGACGACGAGCCGATCAAGGAGCAGCTGCCGCTGCCGAGCCGGCGCGATCCCGAGACCGCGCCGCCGCCCCGGCGCCACCGCGCGACGCGCTGGATCGAGCGCCTCCTGGCGCTGTACGTCGTCCTCTACGGACTGCAGTCGGTGTACTCGCCGGACTTCGAGAAGGCGCTGCAGCAGATGGTGTTCTTCTACGTGCCGTTCGCGCTGATGTTCTACCTCCTGCGCAGCCTCGACTGGACCGCGCGGCTGGTGCGGATCTGCGCCGAGCTCGTGGTCGTGCTGGCGGTCCTGTTCGCGCTGCTGGGCTTCGCCGAGTACGCCACCAAGACGATCATCCTCAACCCGCGGCTGGTCGTGGCCAACGACCTGCACACGTACTTCACGGTCAACTCGGTGTTCTTCGACCCCGACATCTTCGGCCGGTTCCTGGCGCTGGTGATGATCATGCTGGCCGCGGTGCTCCTGTATTCGAAGCGCAGCCGAGATCAGCTGATCTCGATCGGGGTGCTGGCGGTGCTGTGGGTGGGGTTGCTGCTGACGCTGTCGCGATCGAGCCTGGCGGCGCTCCTGGTCGGCCTGGGAACGCTGGCGGCGCTGCGCTGGAAGGTGTCCCGGGCCCTCTGGGTGGCGGTCGCGGTGGTGGCGGTCGGGGCCGTCGCGGTCGCGATCTCCCCGAAGACGTTCGGGCTCAACCAGGGGCTCAACGGCGCCTCGAGCGGGCGGGCCAACCTCGTGACCGGAGGCATCGACATGTTCGCCGCGCGGCCCGTGTGGGGGTATGGGTCGGGCGCGTTCGTGGCCGAGTACCGCAAGCGTCACCCGCACAGCTCGCAGACGCTCTCGGCGTCGCACACGATCGCGATCACGATCGCCGCCGAGCAGGGGCTGATCGGCGAGATCGCCTACATCGCGCTGGTGCTGGTGGCGGCGTTCGTGTTGGTCCAGGGGGCGCGCTCGGACCCGGCGCGGGCGGCGATCGGCGCGATGTTCATCGCGCTGGTGTTCCACACGTTGCTGTACGCGGACTTTCTGGAGGACCCGGTGACCTGGGTGCTGCTGGGGATCGGCACTGCGCTGGCGGCCACGCGCGCGCGGCAAGCCGAAGCCGGCGCTGTCGCCTCCGACGACGTCGCCGCGGTCGCCGCGTAGCGCGGCCGGCCCGCTACTCGTGGCCGTCGCCGGCGACTGCGATCGCCAGCAGCAGCTCGTGCAGCTGCTCGCGCTGCTCGGCGTCGAGCGGAGCCAGGAGCTCGTCCTGGGCCTGGCGGGCCAAGTCGCGCCCGCGCGCGAGCGTTTCGTGTCCGGCGTCGGTCACGTGCAGGGCGTGGGCACGCCTGTCCACCGGGTGGCGCCGGCGCTCGACGAGGCCGCGCTTCTCGAGCTCGTCGATCGTCGAAACCATCGAGCTGGGGTCGATCCCGACGGCCTTGCAGAGTGCGTGCTGGGTGACTGCGCCCTCGCCGTCGAGCACGTTCAGCGCGCCCCACATGCGGGTCGTCAACCCGAGCGTCTCGAGCCTGGCCGCGAACTGCTTTTGGGCGGTCGCGCCCATCTTGCTGAGCAGGAATCCCGTATAGGGCTTCAGCGCCTCGGGAACGCGGCGCGGGACGACGGGCTGATCACGCATTACCCAGGAAAGCGTAGCGTGGCAAAGATGCTGCACAGGAATGGTTTGCGGTGCCAACGATGCGCGGGCCGCTGCGCGCTCCAAGTCACCGGTCCTGGTCTCCCGCCTGCGTGAAACACGGCTTGACGCCGAGGTGATCGGGGTACCGGATACTGGAATGCAGCCCCGTGTGAGCCCCGATACGGCCCCGGGCGAGTACCTGAGCAGGTCGTATCCCGCAGTCGCCGACTCCGTGCCTCGCGCGCGCGAGGAGGTGAACGAGTTCGCCGAGTCGGCGGGGGCCACCGCCGAGCAGCTGGACGCGATCCGCCTGGCGGTGTCGGAGGCCGCGACCAACGTCGTCGTCCACGCTTACGCCGGGTCGGCCGGCGAGATCCGGCTCAACGCATGCATGGATGAGGATGATCTGCTGATCGAGGTGGCCGACGAGGGCCTCGGGCTGCGTCCGCGGATCAACCCTCGCGGGCTCGGAGTCGGGTTGGCGCTGATCTCGCAGGTCGCCGACGCCTTCACGATCGCGACCCGCGATTCCGGCGGAACCGAGGTTCAGATGCGCTTCGGCCTCGGACTCGAGGACGCCCTCCGCGAGCCCGCCGGCCGCGGCGCCGCCTGACCCCGGCCGCTACCCTTCCCCGCCTCATGTCCCTGACCGTTGTGGGCTCGATCGCGTTCGACGCGGTGAAGACTCCGTTTGGAACGCGCGACAGGATGCTGGGCGGCTCGGCCGTTCATTTCTCTCTGGCGGCGTCGTTCTTCGACACCGTCCAGGTGGTCGGCCCCGTTGGCGACGACTTCGGCGAGGAGGAGTACGCGGTGCTCCGCGCCCGCGGCGTCGACACCGACGACATCGAGCACGTGCCGGGCGGCGAGACGTTCTTCTGGCAGGGCGAGTACGGCCGGGACCTTAACGAGCGGGAGACGCTCGACACCCGGCTCGGCGTGTTCGAGGGTTTTGCCCCGAAGCTGTCGGCCACCTCCCGCGGCGCCGACCTCCTGTTCCTGGCCAATATCCAGCCCGACCTCCAGCGCGAGGTGCTGGCCCAGTGCCCGGATGCGCGGTTCGTCGCGATGGACTCGATGAACCTGTGGATCGACATCGCCCGCGACTCGCTGATCGAGACGATCTCCGGCGTCGACTGCGTGATGCTCAACGACGCCGAGCTCAGGCAGCTGACGGGCGAGCCGAACCTGGTGCTGGCCGCGCGGCGGGTGCGAGAGTGGGGCCCGCGCGTGATCGTCGCCAAGCAGGGCGAGTACGGCGCGGCGATGATCACCGAGGAGGGCTTCTTCGGGTTGCCGGCGTTCCCGCTGGAGACCGTCGTCGATCCGACGGGCGCCGGCGACTCGTTCGCGGGCGGATTCATGGGGTACCTGGCCGCGCACTCCGACCGGGAGATCGATCACGAGCTGCTGACCAGCGCGATGGCGTACGGCACCGCACTGGGGTCGTTCAACGTGGAGGACTTCGGCACCGAACGGGTCCGAGCGCTGGCGGGCGACGAGATCTCCCAACGCGTCTCCGAGCTCGCTCGGATCACCCGGTTCGTCGAGCAGCCGGTCGCGCTCAGAAGCTGAATCCACCGATCGGCGGGCGGGTGAAAAACCCCGTGCGAGTCACTGGCAGCCAGGTTGGCTAAATCCGGTAGGATCGGCGCGTCGTGACCTGGGGATTTTTGTGGTTGATGCTCGCGCTCAAGCTTCCGCTGGCCGGACTGATCTACATCGTCTGGTGGGCGATCAAGCAGGAGCCGGAGGAGAACCCGACCCGCGACGATGACGGCGGCATCAAGCGGCAGCGCCCGCACCCGCCAAAGCCGTTCCCGCGTCGCCCCCGCCGCGGCCCGCACGGCGACCCGGCGCCGCAGCCGCCGGCCCGCGTGCGCACCACGCGCGCCCGGGCGCGCACGCTCGGTCATTAAAGCCGGGTAGGAGCCGGGCAGGCCCCGAGCCCACTAGCCTGAACGTCACATGAGTGAGCGGATCGCATCGGTCCTCTCGGACGGCACGATCCTGCAGCTGGTGCAGGACGGCCGGATCCGGATCGACCCCTGGGACCCGAAGCTGGTCCAGCCGGCGAGCGTCGACCTGCGGCTGGGCGACTCCTTCCGGGTGTTCCACAACTATCGGGCATCGGTGATCGACCTGCGCCGGCCTCCCGAGAATCTCACCGAGGAGGTGGTCGTCGGCGCCGAGGAGTCGTTCGTGATCCACCCGGGCGAGTTCTGCCTCGGGCGTACGCTCGAGTGGGTCGAGCTGCCCGACGACATCGTGGCCAGGATCGAGGGTAAGTCGAGCCTCGGTCGCCTGGGGCTGATCGTGCACGCCACCGCCGGCTTCTGCGACCCGGGCTGGCGCGGCACGTTGACGCTCGAGCTGAACAACCTCACCCGCGTGCCGATCAAGCTCTACCCCGGCGGACTGATCGCCCAGCTGTCGTTCATGACGCTCGACCGGGCCGCTGAGCGCCCCTACGGCAGTCCCGAGCTGGGCAGCCACTACCAGGGCCAGCGCGCCGCGACCGCCAGCCGCTACGAGGGAGCCAAGGCCAAGCAGGCGGCGACGCCCGACGCGACCAAGATCGGGTAGGCTCGCGCGCGGTTATGACGCTACTGCTTGCCGCCTCCGAGTCGTCCAAAGTCCCGTTCTACATCGCCGGCGGGGTGCTTGCGCTGTGGGCCGTGGTGCTCGCCGCGATCGGCCTCAGGCAGCCCAGCTTCCCCGGCGGCGCCACCGGACAGCGCGGCGTGATCGCGATCAGCCTGGCGCTCGTCGTGATCGCGATCGGCGCGGCGATCCTCACCAGCTGACCTGGCCGGTCGCCTTGGCCCCGGCGGCGTCTCGTCGGCGACACATGGGTACTACAGTCCTGAGTAAGTTGTGCTCGGCCTCACGGCGCAGAGGCCAACCGGCAAATCGCGCAAGAGGGAAATGATGACCACCGAGACCCGTCAGCAGGATGGCAGCGACGTAGCCGCGACGAGCGACACCCTGACCATCACCGACAATCGCACCGGAAAGCAGTACGAGGTTCCCATCGAAGACGGGACGATCCGGGCCACAGCGCTTCGCAAGATCAAGACCGACGACGACGACTTCGGGCTGATGACCTATGACCCGGCGTACATGGCCACCGCGTCGTGTCGCTCGGAGATCACCTATATCGACGGCGAGCAGGGAATCCTCGAGTACCGCGGGTACCCGATCGAGCAGCTGGCCGAGCAGTCCTCCTATCTCGAGGTCGCGTACCTGCTGCTCCACGGCGAGCTTCCGACCCAGGCTCAGCTCGACGACTGGACGCACCAGATCACGATCCACACGTTCGTGCACGAGAACATCAAGGAGTTCATGCAGGGCTTCCGCTACGACGCGCATCCGATGGGGATGCTGCTGGCGTCGGTGGGAGCGCTCTCGACCTTCTACCCCGAGGCGGCGGCGATCAAGGACGAGGAGGTCCGCTACCTGCAGGTGATCCGGCTGCTGGCGAAGATGCCGACGCTGGCCGCGTTCTCGTTCCGCCACAACCAGGGCAAGCCGTACGTGTATCCGGACAACGACCTGTCCTACGCCGGCAACTTCCTGTCGATGATCTACAAGATGACCGAGCTCAAGTACGAGCCCGACCCGCGGCTCGAGCACGCGCTCGACGTGCTGTTCATCCTCCACGCCGACCACGAGCAGAATTGCTCGACCAGCGCGGTGCGCAGCGTCGGCTCTTCCCAGGTCGACCCCTACTCTGCGGTGGCGGCGGGCGTGGCCGCGCTCTACGGCCCCTTGCACGGCGGCGCCAACGAGGCCGCGCTGCGGATGCTGCGACGGATCGGGTCGACCGACAACATCTCGGACTTCATCACCGGGGTGAAGGACGGCAACGAGCGCCTGATGGGTTTCGGGCACCGGGTCTACAAGAACTACGACCCGCGGGCGAAGATCATCAAGAAGGCCGTCGACGAGGCGCTCGAGGTGACTGGCACCAACCCGCTGCTCGACATCGCGCTGGAGCTCGAGAAGATCGCACTCGAGGACGACTACTTCGTCTCGCGCAAGCTCTACCCGAACGTCGACTTCTACTCCGGCCTGCTGTATGAGGCGCTGGGGATGCCGATGGAGATGTTCCCGGTGATGTTCGCGATCGGTCGCACCAGCGGGTGGATCGCCCAGTGGCGCGAGATGATCGACGACCCCGAGCAGAAGATCGCGCGGCCGCGGCAGATCTACACCGGCCAGCGCCGGCTCGACTACGTACCGATCGCCCAGCGCTCGTAACGCCACCAAACAGCGGGTCCAGTTCCCGACCAGACGCCAGTGGGCTGGAAGCTGACGATTCGCACCGGACCCCGCGTCGAGCGCGAGCGCTACGACGGTCTCGGCGACGTGCTCGACGCGGTGGAGGCACGGGGACGCAAGCTGGCCGATTCCGCCGGCCGCGAGCCCGTCGACGTCAAGTTCAAGCGGTTTGACCCGATCCAGCAGGTCGTCGCGAGGCTGGAGTTCTCCGGCCCCGAGCGCCTGATCCCCTCGGTGACCGCAGGCGTCGACGTACGCGGCGACGGGTCGATCGAGGCCTACACCGGCCGTCTGAAGCGCCGCGTGGTCGACCAGCGCAACGGCGAGAGCGCCTACGGCGCCTTGCGCCGGGAGTTGACCGCCCGCTAGCTTGCGGTCAGAACCCGACCGACGGGAGACCGCGTGAGCAACGAGTCCGGCGCCGACCACGACTACGACATCCACCTCGACGACAAGTACGGCAGCATGGCGCTGATCGATATCCCGGCCGACATTGCGGCCGTCGAGCCGTGGTTCAACCAGACGCTGACGACGGTCAACGACGCGGTCGTGCGGCTCGGCGTGATCCACGGAGACTTCCACTGGCACCACCACGACGACCAGGACGAGTTCTTCCTGGTGCTCGAGGGACGGCTGCTGATCGACCTCGAGGATCGGGAGACCGTGACGCTCGACCCGCATCAGGGTTACACGATCCCGCGTGGGGTGGAGCACCGCACCCGCGCGCCCGTGAGGACGGCGATCCTGATGGTCGAGTCGGCCGGCGTCGACCCGACCGGCGACTGAGCGGCTAGAGAACCAGCGTGCCGCCGTGCTGACGCAGCCAGCGCACGTCCTCGCGGTAGTCCGGGCAGCGACTGGCGAGCAGCGCCCAGAAGCGCGGGGAGTGGTCGAGCACCTCGAGGTGGCAGACCTCGTGCCAGACCACGTAGTCGAGCACTGACTCCGGGGCGAGCAGCAGGCGCCAGTTGAAGCTCATCGCGCCGGTGTGTGAGCAGCTCGCCCAGCGCGTGCGCTGGCCGCGGATCGTCAGCCGCGTGTAGGAGCTGGCGGTCAGCTCGCAGGCGCGGTCCAATCGAGGCCCGATCTCGCGCCGAGCGGCCCGGCGGTACCAGCGCTCGAGCGCTGGCCCGCGCTCGGATCCGCTCGGGACCAGCAGCTCGCGCCCGCGTCGATGGACCCTCGTCCGACCCGGCTCGGGCACCAGCGTCAGCGCGTCTCCCAGATACGGGACCGTGTGGCCGCGGGCGGCCACCGCGGCCCGGGTTCGCTGCAGCTCGTGAAGGCGTCGCTCGATCCAGGGCCGCAGCTCGCGGATCGCCGCCGCGGCTTCGCGCTCGGGCGCGCGGCGCGGGAGCACGACCTCGACCCCCCGGGCCTCGTCGACGGTCACGCGGACCCGGCGGGCTCGCGGCGAACGCCTGACGCTGTAGGCGATGTCATCCGTTTTCACGACGCGAAAGGGTACGGTCCCAAGCCGACGATGCCACGGTTTCCCGACCTGACCGAACCGTTGTCCGACGACCGGGTGTCGCTGCGCCTGTCGGCGGAGCGCGACATCCCCGAGATCCTGATCGCCTACCAGGACGATCCGCGGATGCACCGCGACATGGGGGAGCGACGACCGCCCAGCGGCGCCGAGCTGGGGCGCCGCGAGGAGCGAGCCGCCGCCGAGCGGGCCGCGGGCACGTACGTGGGTCTGACCGTGCTCGAGCCCGGGTCGGACGTCTGCGTCGGTCAGATCTATGTCCACGACGTCGACTGGAACAACGCCCGCGCCGAGCTCGGGATGTGGCTGGCGCCGCAGGCGCGCGGCCGCGGGCTGGCCGGGCGCGCGCTGCGGCTTGCCTCCGAGTGGCTGCTCGAAAGCTGCGGCCTCAGGCGGCTGGAGATCCTGACCGAGCCCGACAACCAGGCGATGATCGGCGCCGCGCGGGCCGCCGGCTACCGCGAGGAGGGCGTGTTGCGCGGGTACCGACGCGAGCGCGACGGGCGCGTCGACACCGCGATCATGTCGCTCCTGCCGGCCGATCTGGGTAGCTGAGTGACGATGCGGTACTGGCGCGTGAAGCTGCCTCCCGGAGTGAGGCCGCCCTTCGAGGTGTACGTCAACGGGGTGCTCCAAGAGCTCGGCACCGACTACCGCGTGGCGGCCGGTGAGCTGCAGTTCGAGCGCGAGCTGGTCAGCGGCAAGCTCGGCCTGTGGGCGTGGTTTCTCGGCTTCTGGGGGATCGGAACCTACAAGCGAAACGACGAGGTGGACGTCCGCTATGAGCTCGACGGGCGCCCGATGGTCGCCCACGCGCTGGCGATCACCCCGCCGTCCGAACCACCTCGCGCCTGACCCACGGCGCCAGCAGCCGCAGCGCGGCGAGGATTGCGCGCGTCGCCGGCGAGCGGTTCAGCGTGTAGAAGTGAATCCCGGGGGCGCCGCCTGCGAGCAGCTCGGCGCACTGCAGCGTGGCGTAGGAGACGCCGAGCTGGAGCACGGCATCGGGATCGTCGGCCCGGCGCTCGAGCTGCTCGAGGAGCGAGCCGGGGATCGTAGCCCCGCACATCCCGGTGATCGTCTTGATCTGCCCCACGTTGGTGACCGGCATGATCCCCGGGATGATCGGCGCCTCGATCCCGGCCGCGCGCGCCTCCTCGACGAACCGGAAGTACATCTCGTTGTCGAAGAACAGGTTGGTGATGAAAAACGACACGCCGGCGTCGAGCTTGTGGCGCAGGAACCGAAGGTCGTGGGCCAGATCGGGGGACTGCGGGTGCACCTCGGGGAAGCACGCAGCGCCGATCGCGAACGGATAGGCGGCCGCGATCAGCTGCGCGAGCTCGGTCGAGTAGTGCAGCCCGCCGGGATGCGGCCGCCAGTCGGTCTCGCCCCGAGGCGGATCCCCGCGGAGAGCGAGCACGTTATCGATGCCCCCGTCCGCGATCCGGTCAAGCACCGTATGCAGCTCCTCGCGGCTGGCGCCGACGCAGGTCAGGTGCGACATCGCCTCGATCCCCAGGTCCCGCTTGATCCACCTGGTCAGCTCGACCGTGCGCGCCCGGGTGGAGCCACCGGCCCCGTAGGTCACCGAGACGAAGTCAGGCTGCAGCGGCGCGAGCATCTGCAACGCGGTGCGCAGGTTGCGCTCGCCCTCATCGGTCTTGGGCGGGAAGAACTCGAATGAGAAGACGGGCTCTTCGGCCGTGGCAAGGATCTCGTCGATTCGCACGAGGAAGCGGAATCTAGCAACCTTGACATAAGTGTGTCAAGGTTGTCGCGGTCGGTCGAAATGCCCTTGGGGGAGGCTCCACCGCTCGACTCCGTCCCCGGCCTCCTCCCGAGTCGCCCGACCCTGGTGCTCGAGGTGCGTCAGGTAGGCGAGCGTCTGAGCCAACAACCAGGAGGCGTTGGCCTCTGTGAGAGGCTCGCCGTAGACGCTCGGGCTGATCTCGACCGCCGTCTGCGGCCCGTCGCAGAGCGCCGCCGTGACGGCCGCGAGCCGCTCGGCGACGAGCTTGCGGTTGCCCTCGATGTGCCCTGGGACGTCGACGAACGGCTTGCCGTGACCGGACAGGCACAGCCGCGCGCCGAGCGCCGCTGTCACGTCGAGCGAGCTGAGGAACTCGCCCACCGGGTCGGGCGTCCAGCCGAAGTCGAAGTACAGCGAGATCCGCCCGAGCAGGTGGTCGCCCGAGATCAGCAGGCGGCGCTCGGGCTGGTACAGGCAGACGTGCGACGGCGCGTGCCCCGGCGTCTCGTAGACGGTCCAGAGCCCGAGGTCGGTGTCGATCTCGACGCCGTTGCAGAGCGGCCGGTCGGGCTCGATCGCGCGCGCGATCCCCGACGGGATCTCGGCGGCCCGCTCGGCATAGCGGGCCAGTGCGGCGTCCGAGGCCCCGCTCTGGCGGGCGACCTCGATCCTGCGGGCCAGCGCCTCGGCCGGATCGCCTGCCGCGGCGGTGGCGTGAGCGTGGTTGGGGTGCATCCACAGCTCGCATCCGGCCCGCTCGCGGATCGGCGCCGCCTGGCCCCAGTGGTCGGTGTGACCGTGCGTGCAGGCGAGCAGCCGCACGTCCTCGACGCGCATGCCGACCTGGTCCATGGCGCGCTCCAGCTGCGCCATCGACCCCGGCTCATGCATGCCGGTGTCGACCAGCACCACGCCCGAGCCTGCGGCGATTGCCCAGGCATTGCAATGCGGGACGCCCGACCACGGCAGCGGCAGTCGCAGGCGCCACAGTCCCGGGATCACGCGCTCGCCCCTGCCGAGTTCCCGCTCACGTCTCACGCGGTCGCACGATATTGGCGCTGCGTAGACTGCGGCGCTGTGACAAGTGCGTCCGACAACGTCGCCAGGCGCTATTTCGAGGCGCTCGGCGCGCAGGATCTCGACGCCGCGGTGGCCTGCTGGCGCCCCGGGGGGGTGGACCGGCTCGTCGGGTCGCAGGACCTGATCGCGCCCGAGGGGATCCGCACGTACTTCTCGGAGCTGTTCGCGGCGTTCCCGGACTTCTCGTTCGAGATCCTGCAGGAGCTCGCCGACGGCCCCCACACCACGATCCGCTGGCGTGCGCGCGCCACGTTTGCCGGGCCCGGCCGGTTTCAGGGCATTGCGCCCAACGGCGCCCGGATGGAGGTCGAGGGTTGCGACGTGGTGACCGCCAGCGACGGGCTGATCGATCACCTGGACGCGTACATGGACAGCGGCGCGATCGCCCGCCAGCTCGGACTGCTCCCCGCGCTCGAGTCCAAGGCGCAGGCCCGCCTGACCAAGCTCGCCAACGCGCGGATCAAGGCCCAGAACTTCATCCACGGCGGCGCCCCCGAGCGGATCGCCGACGGCGTCTGGCTCGTCCGCGGCGGCTTCCCTCAGAAGACGATGAACGTGTACCTGCTCGAGGACGAAGGCGGGCTGACGCTGTTCGACGCCGGCATCTCGGACATGACGGTCGCGCTGGCCGCGGCCGCCGCCCGTCTCGGCGGGATCAAACGGATCGTGCTCAGCCACGCCGACGCCGACCATCGCGGCGCCGCGCCGGGTCTCGATGCCCCGGCCTACTGTCATCCGGCCGACCGCGAGGCGGCCGAGTCGCCGGAGTCGTTCCGGCCCTACTGGGACCTGTCGAAGCTCGGACCGCATGGCCGCCTGCTACTGGGGAGGCTGTTCCCCGCGTGGGACGGCGGGGCCGTGGAGATCGAAGGCACGGTCCAGGAGGGCGACCAGGTCGCCGGCTTCAAGGTGATCGACCTCCCCGGCCACGCGCCGGGCCTGATCGGGCTCTACCGCGAGTCCGACCGGCTCGCCCTGGTGTCGGATCTGATCTACACGCTCGACCCGCAAACCGGGATCAAGGGACGGGCACGGCTGCCCCATCCGGCGTTCGATCTCGACACCGAGCAGGCGCGCGCGTCGATCCGCAAGCTCGCCGCGATCTCGCCGTCGGTGGTGTGGTCCGGACACGCCGACCCGGTCCGCGGCGACGTCAGCGCTCAGCTCGAGAGCGCCGCCGCCACTCCCGTGTAGTGCCTCCCGCGGGAAACACCTGACCGTGGGACGCCGCAGCCGCCAGCGCGCGGCGGAGAGCAAGCTCGCCGCGCCCACCACCGACTATCGCGACGCGGACGGCAACGTGCTGTCGCTGCGCGGATCGCTGACGCCGGCGTCGCGGCGCCAGTACGCCGAGGTACTGCACGGCGGCCACGAGCGCGAGGACGCCTGGCAGCGGGCGATCGAGCTGCTGTTCGAGCGCCTCGCGGTGTCGTGGACGGTCGCCGGGATCCAGACCACGCGCCAGAAGGAGCTGCTGGCGCGCTACCGGGTGGCCACGCCGGAGGAGCGGCGGTTCGTACGCGAGGCGCTGCGGGAGCACGCGACCGAGAACTTCCCGGAGCTGGAGGCGCCATGAGGCCGGACCCGAACGCATTCGCGGCGCTGTTGTGCGACTGGTGCGTGAGCGTCGGCGAGCGCGACCAGGTGATCGTCGCGACCACGGTGCCGGCGATGCCGCTGGCGCAGGCGCTGCACGCGGCGATCCTCGACCGCGGCGGCTGGCCGTTGATCCGGCTCAGCCCGGACGCGATGTCGGCGAGCTTCTACGGCCGCGCGCGCGACTTGCACCTCGACGAGCTCGCGCCGCTGGAGCTCACCGAGGCGCAGGAGGCGGACGCATTCATCACGATCCTGGCCCCGACCAACACGCGCGCGCTGGCGGGCGTGGATCCCACCCGAATCGCGCGCGCCGCCCGGGCAAGGCGCCCGATCCAGGAGGCGCGGCTGGCATCGCGCTGGTGCGGAACCCTGTGGCCGACCCCGGCAGGCGCTCAGGACGCCCGCATGTCCGACAGCGACTACGCGGAGTTCGTCACCCGGGCGCTGTTCCTCGACCGCCCCGACCCGATCGGAGCGTGGCAGCAGCTGAGCGACTCACAGGCCGCGCTGGCGGAGCGTCTGGCGGCGGGCGCCGAGATCCGAATCGAGGCCGAGGGCACCGACCTGCGGCTGCGCGTCGACGGCCGGACGTGGATCAACTCCGACGGCAAGCACAACATGCCCAGCGGCGAGGTCTTCACCGGGCCGATCGAAGACTCTGCGCAGGGCACGGTCTTCTTCGCAGTGCCCTCGAGCCCGCGCGGCGTGGAGGTCTCCGGCGTTTCGCTGACGTTCGAGCGGGGCCGCGTGATCCGGGCCGAGGCGCAGCGCGGCGACGACTACCTGCAAGCGGCGCTCGAGACCGACGCCGGCGCCCGCTACCTCGGCGAGCTGGGGATCGGCACCAACGTCGGCATCGATCGAGCCACCGGCTCGATCCTGCTCGACGAGAAGATGGCAGGGACCGTGCACCTGGCCCTGGGGCGGTCCTATCCCGAGACCGGCGGCACTAACGACTCGGCGCTTCACTGGGACATGATCTGCGACCTGCGGGACGGCGGACGGCTGACTGTCGACGGTGAGCCGATCGCCCTCACCTCGGGTTAACGCCCACCGCCAGATCGCCCGCTACCTTCAGCTTCATGCGCCGAACCAAGATCGTTGCCACGATCGGCCCCGCGTCCCAGGATCCGGACACGCTCCGGCGGATGGTCGAGGCCGGGATGGACGTCGCCCGGCTGAACTTCTCACACGGCAACCGTGAGGTCCACGCCGAGAACGCCGAGCGCGTGCGCGCCGCCGCGAGCGCCGCCGGTCGCCAGGTGGCGATCCTCCAGGACCTGCCCGGGCCGAAGATTCGCATCGGCGCGCTCGAGGACGACATCGCCGAGCTCAAGCCGGGCGAGAAGCTGCTGCTGCGCTGCGGTTCTGACGCGGTCGGCAACGGCGAGGCGATGTCGGTCTCCTGGGGCGGGCTGTCGCGCGCGGTCGACCCCGACGATGTCGTGTACCTCGCCGATGGCGCGATCCGGCTGCGCGTGACCGACATCCGCGACGGCGACGGCGATGTGATCGAGACCGCGGTCGAGATCGGCGGCTCGGTCGCCTCCCGTCAGGGGCTCAACATCCCGGGCTCGACGCGCGGCCTGCCGGCGGTCCCCGAGGAGGACCTCGACATGCTGCGCTTCGGCGAGTCGATCGGCGTCGACCTCGTGGCGCTGTCGTTCGTGCGCACCGCCGAGGACGTGACCAGCGTGCGCAAGCACACCCGGCTGCCGTTGATCGCCAAGATCGAGAAGCCGCAGGCGGTCGACTCCGCCGAAGACATCATCCGGGCGGCCGACTGCGTGATGGTCGCCCGCGGCGACCTCGGGATCGAGCTCCCGATCGAGGACGTGCCGATCGTCCAGAAGCAGTTGCTGCGGGTCGCCGGCCGCCTGGCCCGGCCATCGATCACCGCGACTCAGATGCTCGACTCGATGGTCGCCTCCTCACGGCCGACCCGGGCTGAGGTCGCCGACGTGGCCAATGCGATCCTCGACGGCACCGACGCGGTGATGCTCTCCCAGGAGACCGCGGTGGGCAACTTCCCGGTCCAGGCGGTCGAGATGATGGCCTCGATCGCCGAGCGCACAGAGCACTCGCTCCCGTACCGGACCTGGAACGAGGAGCGCGTTCGCCGCGACGCTCGTGACCCCGCCTACACGGTCGCCTACAGCGCCTGTGCTGCCGCGCGCGACCTGCATCTGGCCGCGCTGGTCGTACCGACGCTGTCGGGCCGATCGGCCCGGTTGATCTCGGCCCACCGCCCGCAGGTGCCGATCTACGCGCTGTCCCCGGGCAAGGAGACCGTGCGCCGGTGCAGCCTCATGTGGGGAGTCGAGGCGGCCTCGATGCGGCGCCACGAGATCACCGAGGCGCTGATCGCCGACTCCGCCCGCCGCGTGGTCGAGCTCGGCTGGGTCAAGCCGGGCGAGCGGGTCGGGATCACCGCCGGGCTCCCCAGCGGGCTGCCCGGCACCACCAGCCTGGTCCAGATCCAGCGCGTCTGAGCGCCCGCCGGGGCGGTTTGCACCCGACTGCGGTGCAATGTACATTGCATGCAGTTCCGGGACCCGGGGTTGCGGTGGCGGAACGGCAGGGGGCGCGAACGTCCGATGCCACGGCCCAGCGCCGTGGCCAGCGGCGGGGATTGGCCGCCGTTGATCCGGCGGTCAGGCCGGCGCGCGCCCAGGCCGCGCCGTTAGGCCGCGGCGCGGCCGAAGAACTCGGCCTCCTGGCGGCCGAGCTCGGTCGCCGGCGGGTCGCCGTAGAACCACTCTCGCGCGATCCGGTGGAAGTTGCCGCGGGCGTGCAGTTGCGCGAGCACCGCCAGCGTCAGCACCTCCATCCGCCGGCCGAAGATGTGGTCGGGCGGCGCGGACTCGTGGCGGAGCTGGCCGAAGTACTCCGAGCGCGGGTCGCTCATGTCGATCAGCACCTGGGTGGCGTACTCGGGCGTCAGCTCGATCTCCTCGTCGACCGTGTACCACGAGGTGGCCGCGCGGAAGTGCTCCAGCACGCGGTCGGGCTTGAACTTCTCGGGCTCGGGGAAGAAGCCGACCTCGGTGCCCAGCCGCATGATCGTGTCGGTGTCGCCCTCGCTGATCGCACGGGCCACCGCGATCTCGAGCTCGACCGCGCCGGTGGGCATCCGCTTGAACAGCCCGAAGTCAAAGAACGCCATGCGACCGTCGCGCAACAGCATCGAGTTGCCCGGATGCGGGTCCCCGGAGAACTGGTGCAGCCGGTACAGGCAGCCGAAGTAGAAGCGGAACAGGATCTCGCCGATCCGGTCGCGGTCCTCCTGGGAGTAGCCCTTGAGCTCCTCGAAGCCGGTCCCCTCGACGTACTCGCTCACGAGCACCCGCTCGCGCGACAGCGATGTCACCACCGAAGGGACGACGATGAAAGGATGCCCTCGGAAGATGCGAGCCAGCGTCCGCTGATTCTGGGCCTCGAGCTCGTAGTCAAGCTCCTCCTGAATCCGCTCGGAGATCTCGCGCCCGATCGCCTGTGAGTCCATCCCCGGCGCGATCCGCTTGGCCAGCCGGAGGATCAGTCCCAGGTTCTGCATATCGGAGCGCACCGCGGCGGCGACGCCGGGGTACTGGACCTTGACGGCGACCGGGCGTCCGTCATGCAGCTTGGCGCGGTACACCTGACCGATCGAGGCAGCCGCGATCGGCTCCTCGTCGAATGACTCGAACACCTCGTCCAGCGGGTCCTCGAGCTCCTCCTCGATCACCTTGCGCATCTCCTTGAAGGTGACCGTCGGGGCCGCGTCGCGCAGCGCCGCCAGCTTCTCCTGGAACTCCTCGCGGTACTCCTCGGGAACCAGGCCGACGTCCAGGAACGACATCACCTGGCCGACCTTCATGGCGGCGCCCTTCATCGTTCCCAGCGCGGTCACGATCTGCTCGGCGGCCTCGACCTGACGGCGCTCGAGCGCCGCGTTGCGGCCCTCCTTCGAGCGCGTCACGTTTGCCGCGCGGGTCCCCGCCTGACGGATCGCCTGTCCTGCTGCAAGCCCCCCGATCTTGGCCGTTCGCCCCACGCGCGAAGTGGGGATCTTGTCTTTAGGCACTGCTACCGGACGATAGCCGGGTCAGGAGCCGGCATCCGCGTCGGAACCCCGGTGCACCCGGGATCCAGGGACGATGTCGTCGGACCCGTCGGGCCAGCGCACCCACGCCTTGTAGCCGCCGTCGTAGTCGTCGCCGAGCAGGATCAGCGTCGCGGGCTCGCCGAGCGCGGTGCACGGCTCGTCGCCCTCTGGGTCGACTCCGCGCCAGATGCGGACGAACCGGTTGGTCTCGAGCTCGTCCGCGACAGTCGTCGGGTCGGTATGCCCGGGGTGGATGCGGGTGCCGGGGGGCAGCGCCAGCAGCTTGTCCATGATCGACGTGCGCAGGTCCGCATAGCTGGTGTGGCCAGGCGCGCGGACGCCTCCGACCGAACCCTTGAACAGGGTGTCGCCGGTGAACACGTCCGAGCCGTTGATCAGCAACGACAGCATCCCGGCGGTGTGCCCGGGCGTATGGATCGGCTCGATTTCGAGCGCGCCGCTGGTGATCTGCTCGCCGGGCTCCATCGTGCCGGTGACGCCGTCGACCAGGTCGCGCTCGAGCGGGTGGATCAGGACCGGCGCGTCGGGGTGGTCGCGCGTAACCTGCGAGAGGTCCGCCACGTGATCGTGGTGGTGGTGCGTGAGCAGCACGTGGGTCAGCGTGAACTGACCCCGCCCGAGGAACTCAAGCAGCGGATCGATCGGTCCGCCCGCGTCGATCAACACCGCGTGACCGCCCGGCTCGTCGGCAACCACGTACGTGTTCGACAACCACTGGTCGTTCATCGAACGCTCGACGATCACAGTCGAGAGCGTATCCTCTTTCGCCAATGTCCCTGATTCACACCTGCTACCGCATCTTCGAGATCGACCGTTCGGTCGCGTTCTATGAAGCGCTGGGATTCGAGGAGAAGGGCCGCATCCCGATTCGCGAAGAGGCGATCAACGTGTTCATGGGCCTTCCCGACGACGGCGCCGAGCCGCGGCTCGAGTTGACATACAACTTCGGCCAGGACCAGGCCTACGAGGTCGGCACCGGCTACGGCCACATCGCGATCACCACGCCGGATCTCGATTCGGCCCTGTCTGCGCTGTCGGACCAGGGGATCGAGCCAGAGCGTCCCCCGTACACGATCCGCGAGGGCGGCTCGCGCCTGTGCTTCGTTCGTGATCCTGACGGCTACCGGGTCGAGCTGATCGAGCGAGGCTGAGAAGCGCTTAACGTGGCTTCGACCAGCAAGATCGGCTACCTGCTCGAGCGCCTCTCCCAGGGGGTGGCGGCGCACGACCGCGAGAACCCCGACCACAACACGTGGGGGATCGGGATGGCGTACTTCGACATCGAGCGGCTTGGACTGGACGACGGCGAGGAGATCCTGCCGGGAATCGTGCTCCAGGCCGACGGCGGCATGTCGGGCCAGTTCCGGATCCTCTGCGACGGCGATCACGGACAGGAGGCGACCGAGGAGTCCGAAGAGGTCGTCGAGGCGGTGTCCGCCGATGAGATCGCCGAGCCGGTGGAGGCGCCCGGTCCCGGACCGGCGCCAAAGATCGTCCCGCCGTTCTGAGCGCTGATCAGCGCGCTGGGACGCCGATCCCAGCGCGCTCGGCGATCCGCTCGGTGAGCAGCTCGATCGTCGGGCACGCGAGCCCGTGGCGGTCGGCAGCACGCAGCACCGATCCGGGGATCGCGTCCAGCTCCGGCGCGCGCCCGGCCGCGATATCGCGGCGCATCGAAGAGCCCAGCTCCGCGGGGGCGGTGTCGAGCTCGGCCAGCAGGTCGGCGCCGTCGATCCGCGCGCCGTCGGCGTTGGCCACCGCCGCCGTCTCGGCGATGCACGCCTCGAGCAGCGGACGCCACTCCGGGTCCGATCGGATCAAGCCGATCGGACTGTCGGCGGCGCTGGTCGTGCACGCCAGCGCGTTCAGGCGCACCAGCTTGGACCACAGGACGTGCGCCTCGCTGTCGCCCACCTGCGCGGGGATCCCGGCCATGCGCAGGGTCGCCGCGAGCCAGTGCACAGCATCGGTCAGCGACTGATCATCGGCCGCCAGCTCGACCCGGACCGCCGGGCTGGACTGCAGCACAGCCGCGATCCGCGGCCGATCGGACTCGATCCGGATCGTCCCCGCGGCCACTCGCCGCGGGCCCAGGCGCCGGCGCAGGACCGCCATGTGATCGAGCCCGTTGAGCAGCGGCACGACCACGTCGGGGGCGACCTTGATCCGCGTCAGCGCCGCGTCCAGGCCGGTCGACTTGGTTGCCACGATCAATATCTCGACGGGCTCGGTCAGCGCCACCGTGGACAGCGGACGGGCCGTGAAGTCGCCGAGCAGCGCGCTCGACACGTCGATCCCCTGGCGCCCGATCTGCTCGGCCGTCGACTCGCGGGCGACGACGGTTACGTCCTCCCCGGCGCGGGTCAGCGCCGCGGCCACGAAGCCGCCGACTCCTCCCGGGCCGAGAACCGCGATCCGAGTCATGGTCCGCCATTCATACTGCACGGTCGTGACCTATTCGATCGTCGCCCGCGACGCGGACACGGGCGAGCTTGGCGTAGCCGTCCAGTCGCACTGGTTCGCGGTCGGGCCGAGCGTGCCGTGGGCGCGCCCTGGCGTCGGCGCGATCGCGACGCAGGCGAACATCGAGGTCAGCTACGGGCCGCGCGCGCTCGCGCTGCTGGAGGCGGGCGAAGCCGCGCCCGACGTGCTCGCCCGGCTGATATCCGAGGACCCCGGCGCCGCCGGACGACAGGTGGCCGTCGTCGACGCCGCCGGGCGGGTCGCGACACACACCGGCTCGGGCTGCATCCCGCTCGCCGGACACGCCACCGGCGACGGGGTCTCCTGCCAGGCGAACATCATGGCCGCAGATGAGGTTTGGCCGGCGATGCTCGACGCGTTCACCGCCACCGACGGGCCGCTGACCCCGCGTCTGCTCGATGCGCTAGACGCGGCCGAGGCCGCCGGCGGCGACATCCGGGGTCGCCAGTCGGCGGCGATCCTGGTGGTCCCGGCCGACGGCGACTGGTGGGAGACGGTGGTCTCGCTGCACGTCGAGGACCACGCGGAGCCGCTCGCCGAGCTGCGCCGGCTGGTCGAGCTCAGCGGCGCCTACGCGCTGGCGGGCGAGGCAGACGAGCTCGTCAACGAGGGCCGCCAGGACGAGGCAGCGCGGCTGTACGAGCAGGCCGGCGAGCTCGCCCCGGGGAGCCACGAGCTGAGGTTCTGGGCCGGGCTCGGCGCGGCGCAGGCCGGCGATCTGGAACGTGGCGTGGCGGACGTGCGCCAAGCGGTCGCGGTGCACCCCGGGTGGAGGACGCTGTTGGAGCGGCTGCCCGCCGACGTCGCCCCGTCGGCGCGGGCCGTGCTGGCGCGGCTGCGGGCGGACGAGTGAGGCGCACGCGGGTCGCGGCGATCACAGCCGCAGCGTGAGCACCTCCTCTCCGTGCTCCATCTCGCCGGTCGGCTGGAACCCCAGCCGAAGGTAGAACCCCTTCGGGGTCGCCGGCCCCGGGACGCAGCTCGTACCCAGCTCGCTTGCCCCGGGCAGCGATCGCACATGGTCGATCACGCGTGCGATCGCGGCGCGGCCGAACCCGCGGTGCTGATGCTGGGCGCCGATCAGCATCCGCGCCAGCCAGTAGCTGGAGGCTTCGGTGTCGAGGACCAGCGCCAGCAGCCCCACTAGCTCGTCGCCGGCGTAGATCGCGCGCACCCAGGCGCGCGCGTCGTGCTGGCCCTCGGCGAGCGTGTACGCGGCGGGCGCCGCGTAGGGGCGCTGGCCCGGCGCGAGCTCGAGCTCGCACACGGCGCGCACGTTGGCGGAGTCGACCTCGCGCAGCGACACCGCCGGGCGCTCGGGGACGACCCCGGGGCCGGGGCGCTGGGCGATCGCGATCAGCCGCCGCGCGGCGGGCTCGAACGGCGCCCCCCCGTCGCCGCGCAGCTCGACGCGCTCGAATCCGGCGAGTCGTAGGCGGCGGACGAGGTCGGGAGCATTCACCTGCTCGAGCGAGAACTCGAGTTCGCGGACGCGGCCGTCGCGCACCATGAAGCGCTCAGTGCGCGAGCGGCGGGTGGCCTCGTCGTAGGTGACCCGATCGGCGATCACATCAGCGCCCTTGTTGACGATGACGCCGGCGGTTCCGCCGGACGCTTCGAGCAGGCGCTGCAGGCGCCAGGGATTGTGGAGCTCGAGCAGCAGCCGCCCGCCGGGCCGCAGCGCTCGGGCCAGGCCGGCCAGCACGCCGTCGTTGGTCTGCGGATCGAAGTAGCCGAACGATGTGAACCAGTTGACGGCCGCGTCGAACTCGTCCTCGTACTCGAGCTTGCGGAGGTCCCGCCGGTCGAACGCGACCCGCGGGTGGCGGTCGCGCGCGAGCTCCAGGAACCGCTCGGTTGCGTCGATCCCGACGACGTCACAGCCGCGTTGCGCTAGACGTCCGGCGATCCGGCCCTCGCCGCAGGGGGCGTCGAGCACGCGCATTCCGGGTCGCAGCGACAGCAGGTCTGAGATCAGCGCCGCATCGGCGTCGCTGCGCTGCGCGCCGAGCACGTCGGCGTAGAAGTACAGGTAGTCGTCGTCGAACAGCTCGAACGGGACGCCCATCGGTTCCGATGTTGTACCGCTCCGCCGAGCGATACCGTGCCCGCTAGATGCCGGTCGAGATCCGCCAGGTCAGAGGACCGCGCGATCTGCGCCAGTTCGTCGCGCTTCCCTATCGCCTGCACCGAGCGACGCCGTGGATTCCGCCGCTGAAGCTCGAGCGCTACCTGTTCCTGCTGCAGCCGTTCAACGCGTACTTCCGCCATGGTGCCGGCGCGTACTTCCTGGCTCGGCGTGACGGGCGCGTCGTCGGTCGGATCTCCGCCCAGGTCGACCACGCCTACAACCAGTTTCACTCCAACCGCTGGGGGATGTTCGGATTCCTCGAGTTCGAGGACGATCAGGAGGTCCTTGATGCGCTGCTGGCCGCTGGCGAGGCGTGGCTGCGCCACCACGGCTGCGACCGCATGGTCGGACCGATGGACCTCCAGCTCAACGACGAATCCGGCGTGCTGTTCGAGGGGTTCGAGCTGGAGCCGCTGATCCGCCAGCCGTGGCACCCGCCGTACTACCAGCAGCGCTGCGAGCAGGCCGGGCTGACCAAGGCGATGGACCTGTTCAGCTACGCGCTTGATATCGGCAACCGGCAGAAGATGCTGCCGGTGATCCCCGAGTTCGCCGAGCAGGCACGGACCCGCCACGGGATCCGGATCCGCAAGATGACCCGGCGCCACCTCCGCTCCGATCTCGACGAGTTCGCCAAGGTCTACAACGCCGCCTGGTCGCGCAACTGGGGTTTTGTCCCCTTCTCGAAGGAGGATCTCGACGAGATCTGGCTCAACTACCAGCTGGTGTTCGACGGCGACTGGTTCATGATCGCCGAGAACGACACCGAGACGGTGGCGGCGGCGATCACGATCCCCGACATCAACCAGGTGCTCAAGAAGATGAAGGGGCGCCTGCTGCCGCTGGGCTGGTGGTACTACCTGAACAAGTACAAGCTGATCGACCGGCTGCGCGTCGGGTTCCTCGGGGTGCTGCCGGAGTACCAGCACACCGGCGTCGCCGCCGAGCTGTACATGGAGCACTTCGCGGCCGCCGAGCGCACCCACCGCACCTACGGCGAGGCCGGATGGATCCTCGAGTCCAACCGCGGGATGAACCGCGGGCTGCAGGCGATGGGCGGGGAGATCTGCAAGCGCTACCGCGTCTACGAGCGGGTGCTCGAGGACGGTTAGCGGTCGCGGTCTGAGTGCTGCTCGCGCAGGTCGCGCAGCAGCTTGGACAGCTCGGCGCCCGCGTCGTCGAAGATCTTCGTGAAGCTGTCGTCGGTCTCGACGTAGCCGAGCTCCTCATCCGACGGGCGCTGGCGCTCCTCGGCTGCGGCGGCCGCCTCACGGGCGGCGCGCCGGGCTCGCTCGCGCGCCCCGTGCGCCTCGCGCAGCTCGCTCTCCATCTTCGCCAGGCGGGCGTCGAGGTCTGGGTCAGCGTCCGCCCGCGGCGGCGGTGGCGGTGGCGGACTGCTCGGACGTGATCCCGCGGCGCGCAGGTCACGGACCGTGGCGTATGCCTCCTGGACCTCCTCGAAGCGCCGGGCGGACTCGGCCGATCCGCCATTGTGGTCGGGGTGATGGAGCAGCACCAGTCGCCGGTAGGCGGCGCGCACCTCGGCGTCGGTGGCGCCGGGACCAACACCGAGCACCCGGTAGGGATCGCGAGCCTGCTGCGGCATGACCGAAAGAGTAGTTGCGCGGCCGGCTCAGCCGGACAGCTCCGCGACCACGACGTAGTAGCCCAGGTGCAGCACGTCGAGTTCGAGCAGCTCCCGGTGGCGCTCGCGCCACGCTCCGGAGCGCACGTCGTTGGCCAGCGCGTCCAGGCCCCGCGTCACCTGTTCGTCCGGGAGCTGGGCGAACACCGAGATGCCGCCGCGCACTGCCGGGTCCAGAAACGCCTCGGGTCGTCGCCAGTACGCGCCGTAGAAGCCATCGGCGCAGTCGTGGGGGATCGGGACCGCGCGCAGCTCGAGGGCGCCGAGAATCGCTCGCAGCTCCGACTCCCACGCACCGGCGCCACGGTAGCGGGGCTCGATCAGCTCGACGAAGCCCGGCAGGTACTCGGTCGTCATCCAGAAGCGGGCGTTCTCGCCGGGGTCGGCGTTGAACAGGACCACGCGTCGCCGGGCCACCCGTCGCAGCTCCCGCAACCCCTGTCGGCGGTCACCCCAGTGGTGATCTGAGAGCACCGCCATCGAGGCCTCGAACTCGCCGTCAGCGAACGGCAGTCGCTCGGCGATCGCCTCCACCACCCTGGTGCGCCCGGGCGGGCGCTGGGCGGTCATCACCGCCGAGGGCTCGACCGCCACGAGCTCCCGGTCGGTGGGTTCGTAGGCGCCCGCGCCGGCGCCCACGTTGACGACCGTGGCCGCGTCACCGAGCGCCTCGTGGATCGTGCGCTCGATTCGCGGGTCGGGGTGACGCGTCGCCGAGTAGGTGCGTCCGATCCGGTCGTAGAGCGCCACTGTTACTCGAGATCGATGAGCACACCGGGATTCAGCGCGCCGGTCGGATCGACCGCGCGCTTGACCGCCCGCAGCGCCTGCGCGAACGTGTCCGGGCGCTGGCGGTCATACCACGGGCGGTGGTCGCGGCCGACGGCGTGATGGTGGGTGATCGTGCCGCCGCCGGCGATCACCGCGTCCGCGGCGGCGCGCTTGATCTCGGCCCACTGCTCGAGCTCGTGTCCCCGCCGGGCCGGCGCCAGCACGGTGTAGTACGGCGCGGGCCCGTCCGGGTACACGTGCGTGAACCGGCAGGTCACCCGGCCGTGGCCACAGGCGTGCTGGACGGCGGCCGCAGTGCGTTCCATCACCGCGGAGTGAAATTGCGGGAACCGGTCCCACGTGATCGCGGTCTCGAACGTCTCCGACAGCACGCCGATCGCGATCAGCGTGTCGCGCAGGTAGGGCGCGCGCAGGAACGCCTCGCGCCAGCTGCCGACGGCGTCGCCGCCGTCGCCGTCCCGCGGCCGGCGCTCCCACGACCCCCCATGGTCACCGCAGCACTGCAGCGCGGCCGACATCCAGGGCTCGACGTCGTGGTCGGCCGCCTCGAAGCCGAGCACCAGCAGCGCCGAGGATCCGTCGCCGGCGCCGGTGAGCGCGGCCTCGGCCGGGTCGATCAGGCGGCAGTTGGCGGGATTCAGCCCTGACTGCGACAGCGCTCTCACGGCGATCGCGCCGGTCTCGAAGTCGGCGAACCGGACGGCCGCCGACGCGCGGTGGCGCGGCCGCGGGCGGACCCGCATCCACGCCTCGGTGATCACGCCGAGCGTGCCCTCGGAGCCGAGCAGCATCCGGTCGGGCGACACTCCGGCCCCCGAGCCCGGCAGCCTCCGCGACTCCCACTCGCCGACCGGCGTCAGGGCCCGGATCGACTCGACCAGGTCGTCGATGTGCGTGTACAGCGTCGCGAAATGACCGCCGGCGCGGGTCGCGATCCACCCGCCGAGCGTGGAGAACTGAAACGACTGCGGGAAGTGGCGCAGGGTGAGGCCGTGCTCGGAGAGCTGAGACTCCAGCCGCGGCCCGGTCGCGCCCGCCTGGATCCGCGCCGCCAACGAGGTGCGGTCGATCTCCAGTACGCGGTCTAGCGCCTTGAGGTCGAGCGAGACGACGCCGGCGTGGTCGCCATCGCGCACCGGTCCGACGCCGCCGACGACGCTCGTGCCTCCGCCGAACGGGATCACCGCGGCGCCCGCCGACAGAGCCCAGTCGAGCGCCGCCCGCAGCCCGTCGTCGTCGCGGGGACGGGCGACGACGTCCGGCGCCTGCTCGAAGTCGCCACGAAACGCGCGGACGACGTCCCGGTAGGAGCGGCCGTAGGTGTGAAGCGCCCGGTCGTGGTCGTCGGTCGTACAGATCGGCTGCAGCGCGGCCGGCGGCCGCAGTCGTGGCGCTCGCAGCTCGACGTCGGCCAACGGCACCGGCCGCTCGGGCTCCGACGAGCCGAAGCCGAGGTGGGCGGCGATGCCGGGGGCGGCGGCGCGCAGCTCATCGTGCGAGGGCTGCTCGTCCTCATAGCCCCAGCCCCAGTGCTTCAGGCGTCGCGCCACGACCACTGGCCGCTGAGTGTATGTGCCCCGCTACGGTTTAGCCCGTGTCAGCCACCGCAGGCATTCTCGCGCGCGGCCCCTGGGAGCCCGACCAGATCGACGTCCGCTGGCAGGCCGACGCCTTCGAGCCCGCGCCCGGTGGCACCGAGGCGGCCGACCGCGCGCTCCACGCTCTGCGCCGGCGCGGCTCTCCCAGCCACGACGGGCTGGCCGCGAGGCTGGTCGACTTCCGTGCCGACGGCAGCGGGCTGACGCTGGATCTGCAGCCGGCCCGGTGGGCGCTGCGGCTGGTCCCGGAGTTCGCCGCCCGCGCGATGTCGGTGCTGTGCGTGGTCCGCAACGCCGACGGTTCGTGGCTCGCCGGCCGCCGTGCCGGCTGGCTGGCGTCGTGGGCCGGGCGTTGGGCGCTCGGCGCCGCCGGATCCGTCGAGGTCGACGAGAACCCGACGCACACGATGCACCGAGAGCTCGCCGAGGAGTGGTCGGTGCAGGCGGAGCGGATCCGGATCGAGGCGCTCGTGGTGCTACCCAGCGAGGTGGCGATGCTGGTCGGGCAGGCGTGGCTCGCCGACGGCGCCAAGGTCAGCCCCGACCACGAGCACGACGCCTACGCGTGGTGGCCGGCGGACATCGAGCAGTGGCCCGAGGAGGGCGACGAGCCGCTTCGGCGCGTGGCCGAGCTGCTGTCGCAGGCATGAACACCGCAAGCTTTCGCCGTGTGGTCACGTTCCGCCGGCTGGAGATCGTGTCGTTCACGCACTCGGCCGTCTACGTGTCGCTGCTCGTCTGCGCGTTCGGGCTGAACTCGCCTCAACCCGAGACGTTCATCCTGGGCCTGACCCACGGGCTGATGTGGATCGGGATGTCGATCGTCTGCCTGGGGGCCGCGCGGGTCCGGATCATCCCGTTCTGGCTCGCGGTCACGGTCGTCGTGCTCGGCGGGCTGGGACCGTTCGCGGGGTCGGTGGGATTCATCGTTGCGCAGCGGCGGCGGGGACACCCGCGAGACACTTCCGGACCGATCGCCACTCGTTACAGTTGAAGCAGTAAATGGCAGCGGTCAGCACCACCGTCGAAGTCGTCATGCCCGAGATGGGGGACTCGGTCGCCGAAGGCACCGTCCTCGAATGGCACAAGCAGGAGGGCGACAGCATCGACGTTGACGAGACGCTGGTCGAGATATCCACCGACAAGGTCGACGCCGAAGTTCCCTCGCCGGTCGCCGGCACGATCGTGAAGATCCACGCCGCCGAGGGCGACACGATCGTGGTCGGCGCGCTGCTCGCCGAGATCTCGACCAACGGCGGCGGCGCCGCGGCCGCCGATGCCACCCCGGTGTCGGGCGAGTCGCCTCCCGCGACCACCGAGGAGGCGGCCGCGTCGGCGACGACGGAGGCCGAGGGGGTTGCGGCGGCCGAGTCAAGCGCCGGCCAGACGATCGACATCGTCACTCCGACCGGCGGCGAGTCGGTCACCGAGGGCACGATCCTCGAGTGGTCGGTGAAGGTCGGCGACACGGTCAAGCAGGGCGACACCGTGGTCGAGCTCTCGACCGACAAGGTCGACATGGAGCTGCCCGCGCCCGCCTCTGGCCAGCTCACGGAGATCCTCGCCGAGGAGGGCGAGACGGTGACCGTCGGCCAGGTGATCGCCCGCATGAGCTCGACCGTCCAGGCCACGCCGCAGCCCACCAACGGCGCTGCCGTGGCCCCACGGTCCGACGGCGGTGCGGGCGCACCTGCGGGGACCCCGGCTTCGGCCGCGGCCGAAGCCGGCAACATCTCTCCGATCGCCCGCCGGGTCGCCGCCGAGCAGGGCGTCGACCTGACCGGCGTCCACGGCAGCGCGCGCGGCGGACGGATCACCAAGGCCGACGTGCTCGCGGCCGCGGCGGGCAACGGCGCCGCCACCACCGCGCCGGCCGCCGCGCGGGCCGCCGGCGCCACGCTGATCAAGGGCGGCCAAGCCGTACTCGCCCGCTACATGGACGAGAGTCGCTCGATCCCGACCGCGACCTCGTTCCGGACGCTACCCGTGACTGAGCTCGAGCAGCGCCGGGCGCAGCTCAAGGAGGCGGGCGCCAGGGTGTCGTTCACCCACCTGATCGCCTACGCGATCGCGCTCGTCGCCACCGAGGACATGGCGGTGATGGCCCACCACTTCGAGGAGATCGGTGGCAAGCCACACCGGATCGACGACGGCGCCTGCAACCTGGGATTGGCCGTCGACGTCGAACGCAAGGACGGCAGTCGCACGCTGATGGTTCCGGTGATCCGCGACGCCGGCCGGCTGAGCTTTGAGGAGTTCCTCGACGCCTACAACGCGTTGGTCGAGAAAGCGCGCACGAACACGCTCAGCGCCGACGACCTGGTCGGGGCGAACGTCTCGCTCACCAACCCGGGCGGGATCGGCACGATCGCCTCGGTGCCACGGCTGATGACCGGCCAGGGGACGATCGTCGCCACCGGCGCGATCGGCTATCCGCCGGGACTGGGGCGGATCGGCAAGGCGATCGGTGCCGACAAGGTCATGACCATGACTTCGACCTACGACCACCGGATCATCCAGGGCGCCGAGTCGGGCCGCTTCCTGGCACGGATCGAGGAGTACCTGCGCGGAGAGGACGGCTTCTACGAGGGCGTGTTCGAGTCGCTCGGGGTGGCGCTGCCGGCGCTGCCGCCGCCGCTCGAGCCGACTGCCGCGGCGGCTCCGACCGCTGCCCCGTCGGCCCCGGCCGCGACGCCGGGCGTCGTCGACGAGCGGCTGCTGGGCGCGATGCAGGCGGCCACCTCACTGCTCAAGGCGCACCGCACCCACGGGCACCTCGCCGCCAAGCTCGACCCCCTCGGCCGCGAGCCCGAGGGCGACCCCGCGCTCGACCCCGAGCCACTCGGCCTGACTCCGGAGCTGATGAGCAAGCTCCCGTCCCACATCCTGCGCATGTACGTCGAGGGCGACACGCTGCTGGACGCGCTGCCGCATCTGCGCGAAACGTACTGCGGGCCGATCGCCTACGAAATCGAGCACATCTCCTCGCACCGCCAGCGCCTGTGGCTGCGCGAGGCGATCGAGTCCAACCGCTTCCGCCAGTCGCTCGGGACCGACGAGCAGAAGGCGCTGCTGCGCCGGCTGACCGAGGTCGACGCGCTCGAGCGCTTCATGCACAAGGCGTACCTGGGCCAGAAGCAGTTCTCGATCGAGGGCCTGGACATGACGGTCCCGATGCTCGACGAGCTGATTCAGCTGTCGGCAGCCCGCGGCGGGCGCGAGGTCGTGATCGGGATGGCCCACCGCGGGCGGCTCAACGTGTTGGCCCACAACCTCGGCCGGCCCTACGACTCGATCTTCGCCGAGTTCGAAGGGACTTCCACGCTCGAGCCGATCACCACGATCCCCCAGGGAGGCACGGGCGACGTCAAGTACCACCACGGCGCCCAGGGCTCCTACCAGCTCCCCGGCCGCGAGTCGATCATCGTCCGCCTGGAGTCGAACCCAAGCCACCTGGAGTTCGTCGCCCCGGTTGCGGCCGGCGCCACCCGGGCCGCCCAGACCACCCGCCAGGGTACCCACGCCCACCGCGACACCGACGCGGCGATCCCGGTGATCATTCACGGCGATGCGGCGTTCCCGGGGCAGGGCGTGGTCGCGGAGACGTTCAACCTCCAGGCGCTCGACGGCTACACCGTCGGCGGCACGATCCACGTCATCCAGAACAACCAGGTCGGCTTCACCACCGACTCCGATGACGCTCGCTCCACCACCTGGGCGTCAGATCTGGCCAAGGGCTACGACGTCCCGATCATCCACGTCAACGCCGACAACGTCGAGGCCTGCATCGCCGCCGCCCGGCTGGCATTCGCATTCCGCCAGGAGTTCGGCCACGACGTCCTGATCGACCTGATCGGCTACCGCCGCTTCGGCCACAACGAGGCCGACGAGCCCGCCTACACCCAGCCGGAGATGTACCAGGTGATCAAGAAGCACCCGCCCGTGCGCGAGCTGTTCGCACGCGAGCTAATCGCCGGCGGGACGGTCACCGAGGAGGAATCCACGGAGATGACCGACCAGGTGTGGGAGGAGCTCACCGAGGAGCACCAGAAGCTCAAGCGACGGATCGAGGACGCCAGCGAGCTCGAGCACGCCACCGGCGAGTACCAGCTCGACCGCACGCCCTCGCCCGAGGTCAAGACCGCGGTCTCCGCCGACCGCCTCAACGTCCTCAACGAGGAGCTGTTGGCGGTGCCGGACGGGTTCACAGTCCATCCGAAGCTGGTCCGTCAGTTCGAGCAGCGCCGCAACGCGCTCGGCGAGGAGGGAGGCATCACCTGGGCCCACGGCGAGGCGCTCGCGTTCGCGTCGCTGCTGACCGAGGGAATCCCGATCCGCCTGACCGGCCAGGACACCGAGCGTGGCACCTTCAGCCAGCGCCACCTGGTGCTCCACGACCCGTCGACCGGGCAGGAGCACTGCGCGATGCAGCACCTGCCCGGCGCCCTGGCGCCGATGGAGCTTCACAACTCGCCGCTGTCGGAGATGGCCTGCCTGGGCTTCGAGTACGGCTACTCGCAGGAGGGGCCCGAGACGCTGGTCCTGTGGGAGGCGCAGTTCGGCGACTTCGTCAACAGCGCCCAGGTGATCATCGACCAGTTCATCATCTCGGGCCTGGCCAAGTGGGGCCAGACCTCGCGGCTGACGCTGCTGCTGCCCCACGGCTACGAGGGCTCCGGGCCCGAGCACTCCTCGGCTCGCGCCGAGCGCTTCCTGCAGCTCGCCGCCGAGGGCAACATCCGGGTGGCCAACCCGACCACGCCGGCGCAGTACTTCCACCTGTTGCGCCGCCAGGCGCGGATCGCCAAGCAGCGTCCGCTGGTGATCCTCACGCCGAAGAGCCTGCTGCGGCTGCCCCAGGCCTCCAGCCAGATCGACGAGTTCGCCGAGGGCCGTTTCCAGCCGGTGCTGGCGGACCCGGGAGACGACCCCGAGCAGGTGACCCGGCTGATCCTCTGCAGTGGCAAGATCTACTACGACCTCGCCGGGCACTCCGCTCGCGCCGACAAGCCGCAGATCGCAATCGGGCGCGTCGAGCTGCTGTACCCGTTCCCACAGCAGGAGCTGCTTGCGCTGGTGACCGAGTACCCGAACCTCTCAGAGGTCGTGTGGGTGCAGGAGGAGCCGCGCAACATGGGCGCCCGCGCTCACATGTCACCGCGGCTGCTACAGATCCTTCCCGAACACCTGCAGTTCGGCTACATCGGCCGACCCGAGCGCGCCGCCGCTGGCGAGGGCTACCCGGTGGCCCACGCCAAGGAGCAGAACCGGATCGTCTCGACGGCGCTCGACCTCGGCGAGCACGTCTCCCAGTATCCCCGCAAGCAGCCGGGCGAGCGTTAGCTGCGCCAGCAGCGACGTGGTCGCTACTTTAGGCAGCTTCTGACAGTCTTTCGCCATTCGCTTTCGTAGAGACGGCTCCCGTCGCGACACCTCCCGCCGCCATCTCACGCCGACGCTCGGCGTGCATGACATGGCGATCGACCTCGGCACCGCCAATACCCTGGTGTACGTTGGCGGACGCGGGATCGTCGTGTCAGAGCCCTCGGTGGTGGCCTCCGACGTCGACACCGGCCAGGTGCACGCCGTCGGATCCGACGCCGAGCGGATGATCGGACGCACCCCGGCGTCGATCGCGGCGACACGGCCGCTGCGCCACGGGGTGATCGCCGACTTCGAGGTGACCGAGGAGATGCTGCGGTACTTCATCCGCAAGGTCCTCGACCGTCGCATGGCCCACCCACGGCTGATCGTGTGCGCCCCTTCGGGCGTGACCGAGGTCGAGAAGCGCGCTGTCGAAGAGGCTTCGCTGGCCGCTGGCGCGCGCCGGGTGCACCTCATCGAGGAGCCGATCGCCGCCGCGATCGGCGCCGGCCTGGAGATCGAGGAGCCGGTCGGGAGGATGGTCGTGGACGTAGGCGGCGGGACCAGCGAGATGGCGGTGATCTCGCTCGGCGCGATCGTGATCTCGCGCTCGGTCCGCGTCGGCGGCTACGAGATGGACGAGGCGATCTCACAGTACCTCCGGACCGCCCACCAGCTCGCAATCGGGTCGCGCACCGCCGAGACGATCAAGATCGCGGCGGGCTCGGTCACGCCGCTTGCACCCGAGGAGACGATCGAGGTCCGCGGCCGGCACCTGATCACCGGGCTACCGACCGCTATCGAGCTGCACACCGAGGAGGTCCGCGCAGCGATCGCGGCTCCGGTGCGCGAGATCATGCAGGCGATCCGCGACACCCTCGAGCAGACGCCACCCGAGCTCGCCAGTGACGTCGCCCGCGACGGGATCCTGCTCGCCGGCGGCGGGACGCTGGTGCGCGGCTTCGCCGATCTGGTCGCGGCTGAGACCGGGATGCCGGTGTTCCCGGCGCAGTCGCCGCTGACCTGCGTCGCCTACGGGTCGGGACAGGCGCTGGCGCACTTCGACGACCTCACGCGCGCCAACCGTCACCGCACCACGCTCAGCGGCGACTGGCGCGCGACTCAGTGAATCCCGACGATCCCGGCGCAGACCCACGCCTTGGGCCCGACCGAGTCCCAGATGCGGCGGGCGACTGCGTCCTGCTCTGACTTCGGCGCCAGGTAGGCGGCCGGGCCGCTGCCGCCGTACTGCTGCCACGCCGCCGAGACGATCGCGTAGTAGCCCGAAGCGGTGGCGTAGTTGGGCGGGACGTTGGTCCCGCCGGTCTCGCACAGCACGATCGAGTAGGGAATCGCCCAGCCGCCGTTGGGGCCGAGCGGCGGGCCGCCGGTCGCGGGCGCCGGGCCCGAGCTCGAGCTCTGGCTGGGCGGAGCCTGGGGCTGGGCGGCCGCCGCGCGGGCGGCCGCGGCCTGGGCGGCTTGGGCGCGGGAGATCGCGGTCTGAAGGTGGGCGCCCCTTGCCCGGCTGGCGTCGAGCGTGATCCGCTGGGCGCTGCGTGCCCGCGCCAGCGCGGTCTGCTTGGACTGCAGCAGCGCGTTCATCCCGGCGAGCGCTCGGACGCGGGTGGAGGCGGCGTTGGTCACCTGGACCTTGGCCGACTCGAGTCCCGAGAGGCGGTGCTGGGCATTGTCGGCGGCGGCCTTGTCGGTCTGGGTGATCTTGATGATCGACTGGGTCTGGCCCTGGGCCCGCTGGAGGAAGTCGATCTGCTCGAGCAGGTCATTGAAGCCGCGGGCGTCGAGCACGACCCCGATCAGGTCGGGCTTGTCGCGCTCGTAGTCGCCGACCAGCTGCTGGGCCAGCAACGTGCGGGCGCGCGCCAGGCGCGCCTTCAGCGGCGACGTACAGGTGGCGTTCGTGTGCGAGCTGGATGCGGATCCGAGTCAGCTGCGCCCTGTCGCGGTCGAGGTCGGAGCGAACCGACGCCTCGCGGGAGCGCACCAACGAGATCTGTCCGTCGAGCGCAGAGATGTTGTGAGACAGCTGGCCGATGTTCGCGCTCAGGCTCTGCTGGCGCGACTGCTCGTGGCTCAGCTGCGAGTTCAGGTCGCTGACGCTGGGGTCGGCGGCGGAGGCGCTGGGCACGACCGCGCAGGCGCCGACTGCGGCGATCGCCGCGAGCCAGATCCGGATCGATGTGGTGCGCCTCCTGGTAGACATAATTCCCGTGATTAGCGGGGAAATCCCGTGTCCGGACGTTACCAGGGGTCGCTCGTCCAGGCGCGCACCCTCGGGAGCTCGGGAGCCGCGCCCCGGGTCGGCATCGTCGTGTTATGCACCCCTATGCTCTGCGGATGGACACCGAGCGCAAGCGGCAGATCTTCGCGCGGATCCAGGCCACGCCGGAGGGGTTCGTCCGCACCTACGGCGACGTCAGCCCCGGCGCGCCCCGGATGGCGGGGGCAGCGCTCAGCGACGGCCACGCTCCCGAGCTTCCCTGGCACCGGATCGTCCGCGCCGATGGCTCCCTGGCAAAGGGCGCCAAGCAGCGCCGGCTGCTCGAGGCCGAGGGCGTCCCGTTTCGCGGCGACCGCGTCGACATGCGCAAGGCGCGGCTGCCCGATCTCTGATGTGGGTCCAGCGCGAGATCACGCTCCAGGCACGGCCCCGGGGATTTCATCTGGTCACTCGGGAGGTGCTCGGCGCGCTACCGGAGCTGGGTGAGGTCGGGGTCGGATTGCTGCACCTGCTGATCCAGCACACGTCCGCTTCGCTCGCGCTCAACGAGAACGCCTCGCCCGACGTGCGCCGGGACTTCGAGTCGTGGGCCAACGCGGCAGTGCCGGAGCGGGCCCCGTTCTGGACTCACACGCTCGAGGGCGACGACGACATGCCCGCGCACATCAAGGCGGCGCTGTTCGGGCCGTCGCTGACGATCCCGATCTCGCGCGGGCGTCCCGCGCTGGGTACGTGGCAGGGGATTTATATGTGCGAGCACCGCAACCACGGAGGTGCGCGCTCGGTCGTGGCGACGGCCTGGGGCGAGCGCTCCGGCTAGCGGCCCTTCCACACGGGGTCGCGCTTCTCCGCGAACGCCATCGCTCCCTCGCGGGCGTCCTCCGAGCCCATCACCGGACCGGCGATCTCGCCCTGACGAGCGAAGAACTCCGACTCGGCCCAGTCGACGGACTCAACCAGGATGCGCTTGCTGGCGGCCAGCGCCAGCGGGCCGTTGACGGCGATCGCCGCGGCGAGCTCGAGCGCGGTCTGCACCGTCTCGCCCTGCTCGGTGAGCCGGTTGATCAGCCCGAGCTCGTACGCCCGCTCGGCGCTGATCGGATCGCCGGTGAGCGCCAGCTCCATCGCGATCGGCCGGGGCAGAGCGCGGGGCAGGCGCAGCAGCGCGCCGGCTGCCGCCACCAGCGAGCGCTTTACCTCGGGGATCCCCAGCCGGGTTCCGCGGGCGGCCACGATCAGGTCGCAGGAGAGCGCCAGCTCGAGTCCGCCCGCGACCGCGAACCCTTCGACGGCTGCGATCAGGGGTTTGGCCGAGGCGCGCTGCGTGATCCCGCCGAACCCGCGGCCCTCGACGTGGGGAGACTCGCCCGCGACGAACGCCTTGAGGTCCATGCCGGCGCTGAACCCCTTGCCGGCGCCCGTCAGCACACCCACCGACAGCGCCGCGTCGTCGTCGAGCTCGTCCAGCGCGTCGGCAATGCCACGGGCCACCGCGGCGTTGACAGCGTTACGCTGATCGGGGCGGTTGATCGTGATCAGGAGCACCCGCTCGCGGCGCTCACGCAGCACTGCTTCGTTGTCTGTCATGCAGCGAACAATTTCAGGTCGGGCTGGCGCTCGCCGCGCAGCACCGCCAGATCCACCTCCACGCACTCGATGCCACGTGCCTGCGCCAGCACCCGCGCCTGGGGCTTGATCGCCTGCGCCGCCAGCACACCGCGGCACGAGCCCAGGGCCGGGTCCAGCCGGATCCGCTCCAGGTAGCGGGTCAGCTGCTCGACCGCCTCCAGCCCGGCGACCCGCTTGATCTCGACGGCGACCCACTGCTCCTCGGCGTCCCGGCACATCAGGTCGACCGGGCCGATGTCGGTCGGCCACTCCCGCCGGATCAGACGGAAGCCCTCGCCGCACCAGGTCGGCTGCTCGGCCAGCAGCTCCTGCAGGTGCGCCTCGACCCCGTCCTTGGCCAGCGCGTCGTCCTCGGGCGACCACATCTCGTGCGTGACGTCGGACAGGACCTCGGTGATCTCGATGTCGAGCCGGTCCTCGGTCGCGCCGGCGCGCTTGCGCACGACCATCCGGGCCGGCGATTCCTCGATCACCGTCGGGGGCGTCATCCAGTTGAGCGGCTTGACGCTGGGACCGCCGTTGTCGGCCCACACCATGAACGTGCCATCGCTCTTGATCATCAGCAGCCGCACCGCCTCGGCCAGCGTCGTGGACAGGCGGCCGGAGTACTGGACCGAGCAGCGGGCGACTAGCAGGCGCATCGAAGGGTGGCAGCCTAGATTCGCCCGCGGACGGCGTCCTCCTATCATCAGCAGGGCCGATGAGACAACAGCTGCGCCCACTGTTCGACCGCGTCGTGATCAAGGAGCTCGACCCCGACCGGGTCCGCCGCTCCGGCCTGCTGGTCCCGCCGGGCTCCGATGAGCCGCCGCCCCAGCACGGGATCGTGCTCGCGGTCGGCCCGGGACTGGACTGGTGGGAGCAGGTGGGCGTCCAGATGCCGGTCAAGCCCGGCGACCACGTCGTGTTCCCGGCGTCCGCGGGCGCGTGGGTCGAGGTCGACGAGGAGCGCCTGCTGGTCTGTCGCGTCGGTGAGCTGCTCGGCGTGCTCGAGCGCGCCGAGGACTGCCCGGCCTGCGGTGGGCGCCCACTCGCGCCCCAGGAGGCCTGTCCCGTGTGCGGGCGCGAGGGCTCGATCGCCTAGTTGCGCCGGCCTTTCGGGCCGGTCTGCGGCGTGCATAACGCGACAAATCCACCATCGGAATCCGAGCCGTGCCGCGTTAAGCACCGTATGCGCGCTTTGCACGGCAAGCCTCTCCGCACGCGTCAGATTTGTCGCGTTATGCACGCTCGAGCGCCAGGCTCCCCAGGCTCGCCAGGCTCCCCACGCTCCCCGCGGGCCCCACGCTCCACGCAGCCCCCGCGGGCCCCGCGGCGGCCCGGCGACGACCCTCAGGCGGCGCTGCGCGCGGACAGTTCGCGCGGCTCGGATTCGGCGATCCGGGCCATCAGGTCATCGATCTCGGGATCGGGCCCAATTTCGAGCCGCTGCCGGCAGGCTTCGAGGCACTCGCTGATCCGGTCCGTGCGCGCCAGCGCGTGCGCGTAGGTCGACCAGGCCGCGCGCGACTCCGGGTCGACGACGGTCGCGGCGTGCGCCGCCGACACCTCGGCGCCGACGTCACCGGCCAGGTGATAGGCGAGCGCCAGGTCCAGCAACCCCTCAAGCGACGGACCCACGGCCTTGGCCCGCTCGAGCGCGGAGATCGCTCCCGGGCGGTCCATCAGCCGCAGCCGCAACCGTCCCAGCCGCTCCCAGGCCGACGCGTCATTGGGCCCGCGGAGGGTGGCCCGGTGCGCGGCCTCGGCGGCCCAGGCGACCGCGCCCATGTCCTCGTAGATCCGCGACGCGAACCGCTCGGGAGTGGGCCGGTCGGTCTCGACGCGGGCCCAGTCGCGGACGGTCCGGGCGGCGGCGGGCAGGTTGCCGGCCTGCCAGAACGCGGTCGTCAGCAGCCGCAGCACGGCCGGGTTTGACGGCTCCGCGTCGCGCGCGTACACCAGCCGCTGGGCGGCGAGCGCGGCGTCGCCCTCGGCCAGCGCATGTTGGGCCGCGGTCATGAACCGCTGCACCCGGTCGGCTGACGGGTCGGGCGTCGAGAAGTCGACGAACTGCAGCGAGCCGGCCGGCACGGTGCGCACGCCGATCGAGAACAGCACGCGCGCCCACTGCTGGGTGTCCTCGTCGTCACCGGAGAAGTAGATCCCGGTGACGGTGCCGACGCCCCACTCGGGGTAGGCGACGCAGCGCGCGTAGCGGTGCACGACGGAGTGGTCGGGAACGCGGGAGCCGAACGGGTCGTGCTTGGCGCGGTCCTCGGCGGTCGCACGGGCGCGCTGCTCCTCCTCGTAGGCGCGGCGTCCAGCTTCCTCGCGGGCCTTGCGCGTGGCGGCCGCGGACGCCTTGACGGCGTTGCGGGTGACGCGGCCGCCGCGGACGGTGTCGGCCAGCTGCGCGAGCTGGTCAGCGGCCTCGTTGATCGCCTGGAGGTGGCGCTGGTGCTCGTGCTGGCGGCCGGGCGGGGCGATGTCGGGGTGCCAGCGCTTCGCCATGCGCCGGCGTGCCAGCTGGACTGCACGCTGGTCGAAAGGTGCCTCGAGCTCCAGCAGGAGCATCGCCTGTTCGACATCGAGGATCCGTGGCATGACTCTCTTACGGTAGCGACGTTTGCCTGATGCGCGTGGCGATCTCGTTTCCGCGCCGGAGGTGGTCGCGGCACAGCCAATTGCAACAAATTAGCTTCAATTGGACTGAACAGTCATCTGCCGCCTTATGGTGCGAGCATGACTTCCCCGGGGCGCAACCGCAGCTCGATGACCGCGACGATCGCGGTGCTCGGCGTGTTCGGCGGCGTAGTCGTCGCCGGGCTGGGGATCGGCCTGCTCGCGCTGGTGATCATGCCTCCCGGCGGCGGGTCCGGGGACGACTGCGGCTCGGGGACGGCCTCGGGTGCCGGCACGATCGAGCTCGGGCCTCCAGGACAGGGACGGCTCGTCGGAGCGACCGAGTACGGCGGCCCGGGCGACCACGTCAGCGGGGTGGTCGGCGCGGCCGGCATCAGCCTGCTGGCGCACCCCGACAGCTACGCCGAGCTCGGCGGGCTGACGTTCCAGACCGCGACCGCGATGGGCGGCCTGCCGTACGGGACGCCGTTGCGGATCACCTGGGGACGGCACTCCGTGATCGCCTATAAGCGCGACTTCGGGTTCGGCGGGGGGCCGATTGACGGGCTCCCACGGGTCATCGACCTGTGGTGGGAGCTGGCCGAGCGGCTCGGGATCTCGCTGGCCGACGGCGGCTGGGCGGGCCCGGTCCGGATCGCCCGGCCGCCGGATGCCGGCGCGGGAAACCTGCTGGGCGCCGGCTCGGCGTCGGCGCTGGCGGGCGGCGACGCGCCCGCGCTGACCGCCGACTCGACGGCGGCGAGCGACGACCCGACGGCGGCGAGCGACGACCCGACGGCGGCGAGCGCCGACCCGACCGCATGCGCGCCGATGTCGCTGAGCGGGGTGCCCGAGACCCCCGGGCCGCGGGCGAAGCTGTTGCCCAACGGCCAGGCCGCCGCGCCCGCCGACGCCCCGGCTGCGGTCAAGGAGATCATCGCGGCCGGCAACCAGATCGCCGGCAAGCCGTACGTCTACGGCGCCGCCCACGGGACGCCGCTGTCGGACGTCGCGCCCGCGTATGACTGCTCGAGCAGCGTCGAGCACCTCCTGTACGGCGCCCGCCTGCTGCCGGTGACCGACGGCGAGGCATCGAGTGGACTGGAGTCATTCGGCGATCCCGGTCTCGGCCGCTGGGTGACGCTGTACGCCAACGCAGACCACGTGTTCATGTACGTCGCCGGGCTTCGCTGGGATACCCACGACGCCGCCGGGCCGGGAGACGGGAGCACCGGGATCGGCTGGCACCCGCTGGTCCGCAGCTCGGCCGGGTTCGTCGCGCGGCATCCGGAGGGGCTGTGAGGACCGCAGCGTCGGCGAGCGCCCGGGCGACGATCCTGATCGTCGGGGCGGCGCTCGCGCTGGCCGGATGCTCAGCCCTCGGCTCGCCGTCGACTCCGAGCGCCACAACCGGCGACGTCGCCAGAGCGCAGACCACCCACGAGTACCCCTCGCCGGTGCGGCGCCAGACCACGGCCGGGGGCGCGGCGAGCGCGATCGCCGCGATCCGGTCGTTCGCCGGCGCGTACATCAACTGGAACGCCCAGACGGTCGCGGCCGACATGCGGGCGCTCGCGGCGCGCAGCATCGGCCAGGCCCGGTCGGCGATGCAGCTCGCGGCGGTTCAGACCGCCAACGACTACGAGCTGAAGCGTGGCGGGATCGCCAACAGCGGCTCGGTCCAGGCGGTCGCGCCGCTGATCGGATCCGACGCTCGCTACGTAGTGGTGACGCGCGAGACGACCACCGCGACTGCAACCGACGCCTATCAGGGGTTGCGCCCGGCGTGGCATCTGACGATCGCCACGGTCACTTCGGCGCCCGGCGGCGGCTGGGTGCTCACCGGCTGGCAGCCGGAGAGCTGAGGGGGTTCGGTCATTTTGCGACGATGTTCAACACCACGGCGGCCGCGAAGCAGACGACAGCGATCGCCCGGATCACGTAGCCCGCCCGGTCGCTTGGGCGCCCGGTGACGATGCCGGCGATCGCGAGGATCATGCAGATCACCGCGACCGCCGCGAAGATCACCGCGAGCGCGCGCATGTGTCGTTTGTACCCCTCCAGCGGGCGGCTGTCTCGGGCGCCAAAGGGGCGGCTGCCCCCGGCGGCGCGGCCGTCCTATGCTGAGGGGCGGCGACGAACCATGCCCCAGTACATCTTCACCACATACAAGCTCGCCAAGCGCTACCCGCCCGACCGGGAGGTGCTGTCGGACATCTCGCTGTCGTTCCTGCCCGGTGCGAAGATCGGCGTGCTCGGCTACAACGGCGCCGGGAAGTCGACGCTGCTGCGGATCATGGCCGGGGTCGACACCGAGTTCGACGGGCAGGCGCAGCTGGCGCCAGGCGCGTCGGTCGGGTTGCTCGAGCAGGAGCCGCAGCTGGACGCCAGCAAGGACGTGCGCGGCAACGTCGAGGAGGGCGTGGCCGAGATCCGGGCGCTGCTCGATCGCTTCAACGAACTGTCGATGAACTACTCCGACGAGACCGCGGACGAGTTCTCCAGGGTCCAGGAGCAGATCGACGCGGTCGACGGCTGGAACCTGGACACGACGCTCGAGATCGCGATGGACGCGCTGCGGTGCCCGCCGCCGGACACGGAGGTGTCCAAGCTGTCGGGCGGAGAGCGTCGCCGGGTGGCGCTGTGCCGGCTTTTGCTGCGCCAACCCGACCTGCTGCTGCTCGACGAGCCGACCAACCACCTGGACGCCGAGTCGGTTGCGTGGCTGGAGCGCCACCTGCAGGACTATCGCGGCACGGTGGTGGCGATCACGCACGATCGTTACTTCCTGGACAACGTGGCCGGCTGGATCCTCGAGCTCGACCGCGGACGCGGAATCCCGTACGAGGGCAACTACACGGGCTGGCTGGAGCAGAAGCGGGTCCGACTGGAGACCGAGGCCAAGCAGGAGAGCGCACGACGGCGGACGATCGACCAGGAGCTCGAGTGGGTTCGCCTGAACGCCAGCGCCCGCCGGAATAAGCCCAAGGCACGCCTGAACGCCTACGAGGCGTTGCTCGCCCAGGACCGCAACGTCAAGCTCGACCAGGTCCAGATCCACATCCCCGCGGGTCCGCGGCTCGGCGAGGTCGTGGTCGACGCCGAGAGCGTGCGCAAGGCCTACGGCGACCGGATGCTGATCGACGACCTCTCGTTCAAGCTCCCCCGCGGTGGGATCGTCGGCGTGATCGGCCCCAACGGCGCCGGAAAGACGACGCTGCTGCGGATGATCACCGGCCAGGAGCAGCCCGACACCGGCACGCTGCGGCTCGGCGACACCGTCGACCTGGCATACGTGGATCAGTCGCGCGATGCGCTCGATCCCGACAAGTCCGTGTGGGAGGAGATCTCCGGCGGCACCGACCAGATCACGGTCGGTGACCGCACGCTCAACAGCCGCGCCTACGTCGCCGGCTTCAACTTCAGGGGCACCGACCAGCAGACGAAGGTGGCCAAGTTGTCCGGAGGCGAGCGCAACCGCCTGCACCTGGCCAAGCTGCTGCGCACCGGGGGCAACCTGCTGCTGCTCGACGAGCCGACGAACGACCTCGACGTGGATACGCTGCGCGCGCTCGAGGAGGCGCTGCTCGCGTTCGCCGGGTGTGCGGTGGTGGTATCCCACGACCGCTGGTTCCTTGACCGCATCGCCACGCACGTGCTGGCGTTCGAGGGCGACTCGCAGGTGCGCTGGTTCGAGGGCAACTTCGAGGCCTACGAGAGCTTCCGGCACGACCAGCTCGGCGCTGACGCCGATCGTCCGCACCGGATCACGTACAAGAAGCTGGTCCGGGGCTAGCGCCGGCGCTGCCCGGCGCCAAGGCGGGCTAGGCCCCGAGCGACTCGAGGGCCTCGAGCGCCTTGCGCAGCTCCCCGGTGTCCTCGGCGACCGCATCGGCCGCCCGCAGCTCATGCGCGCCGTACGGTCCGCTGGTGACGGCCACCGACAGCACCTCGTCGGCCCGCGCACAGGCGATGTCAAGGGGCGTGTCACCGATCACCACGGTCCGCTCGCGTGGATACGGGTGACCGCTCGAGCCCGCCCGGCGCCGGGCGATAGCCGGCAGTGCGGCCCGGTCCTCGGCGTCGGATCCGAACGCTCCCGGCCCGCCGGCGAACCAATGCCCGATCCCGGCGCGGGCGAGCTTCAGCCGCCCCACGGGCTCATAGTTGCCGGTCAGCAGCCCCAGCACGACCTCCTCGTCCCCCGCCAGCTCCTCAAGCAGCCCGGGGATCCCCGCAATCACGGTCTCCGACAGGTCAGGCGGGCACAACCTGGCGTAGGCGCGGCAGCATTCGTCCTGCACGGCGTCGGCGAGCTCGTCGATCCGAAGTGCCGAGACGCCCGCGTCGATCAGGATCGCCCGGGCGATCTGCCCGTCGGTTCTCCCGGCGCGCTGCACGGTGGGCGGCCCGTTCCCGGCGTCGACTCCGTGCACGGACATCAGCGCCTCGTGCATCGCGTCGCGGTGGGCCCGCGTCGCGCTCGCCAGCAGCGTCCCGTCGATGTCGAACAGCAGGAGCACTCGCGACGCCAGCGACCAGCCACTCAGCGCTCGAACGACATGCCCGGCTCGAGCCGCTTGGCGAACGCGGCGATCAGCCTGGCGGCGGCCTCGACGTCGTACACCGACACCATCTCGACCGGCGAGTGCATGTACCGGCTCGGGACCGACACCAGCCCGGTGGGGACGCCGCCGCGGCTGAGGTGGATCGCGTCTGCGTCGGTCCCGGTGCCCCGGCCCAGCGACTCGACCGTGAACGGGATCTCCTCCTGCTTGCCGGCGTCGTAGAGCAGCTCGAACACGCGGGGGTGAAGCATCGTCCCGCGCGCGATCACCGGGCCGGAGCCCAGCGTGTGCTTGGTGATCTGCCCGAGCTCGACGCCGGGCTGATCGGTGGCGAACGTCAGGTCGACCACGATCGCCACGTCGGGCTCGTGGGCGAACGCGCTGGTGCGCGACCCGGCGAACGTCGTCTCCTCCTGAGCGACCGCGAACGCGATCACGTCTCCCCGAGCGCCGCCGTCCTGCGCGATCAGCCTCGCCGCCTGGGCGGCCACGTAGCAGCCGACACGGTTGTCGAGCGCACGCGAGATCACGCGGTCGTGGCGGAGCTCCACCGGGCCGGCGTCGATCACCGCCACGTCACCGATCCTCACGAGCTCGCGGGCCTCGTCGCCGTCCTTGGCGCCGATGTCGATGTGCAGGTCCTTGAGCTCTGGCGCCTTGCTGCGCTCGTCGTCCTTCATCAGATGGACTGGCTTGCGCGCGATCACGCCGGTGATCGCACCCTGGCGGGTCTCCAGACGGACGCGCTGGCCGACGAGCACGACCGAGTCCCAGCCGCCCACCTGGCCGAAGCGCAGGTAGCCGTCGTCGTCGATGTGCGACACGTGCAGCCCGATCTCGTCGATGTGACCGACGATCGCGAGCCTCGGGCCGCCGGCGGTGCCGGCGACCTTCGCATACGACGAGCCGACGTTGTCGGAGCCGACCTCCGAGGCGAACGAGGCGCATCCCTCGCGCCACACCGCGGCGGCCGCGAACTCATGTCCCGAGGGCCCGGTCGCCGTGAGAAGCTTGGAGAGGAGTTCGGGGACGGGCACGGCGGGGAAGGCTACTTCAGGAAGACTTGGGACAACTTCGCCGACAACCGACAGGTAACGTCTAATACATATGGCCGATGAACCGGTATCCCCGCAGGTTTCAGACTCGCTGTCCGAGATCCTCGAAGAGCTGAGCGCGCGTGGCGACGCGCGCCGCGGCCGCTGCGTTGAGCTGTCTGAGGTCAGCGAGGTGGCTCAGGCTCACGATCTCTCCGAGGACGAGGTGCAGGAGCTCGGGGACGTGCTCGAGGAGCGTGGTTACGAGGTGCGCGACGACTGCGGACGCGCGACCACCGGCCAGACCAGCTACAGCAACGACGACCTCGCCGACCGCACCACCGACGCCCTGTCGCTGTTCATGGCCGAGGTCCGCCGGCACCCGCTGCTGACCCGCGACGAGGAGATCGAGCTCGCGCAGCAGATCGAGCGGGGCGACCTCGAGGCCAAGGAGCGGTTGGTCAACTCGAACCTCCGGCTGGTGATCTCCAACGCCCGCAAGTACGACGGCTTCGATCTGTCGCTGCTCGACCTGATCCAGGAAGGGATCCTGGGCCTGATCCGCGCGTCCGAGAAGTTCGACTACCGCAAGGGCTTCAAGTTCTCGACCTACGCCACGTTCTGGATCCGCGAGGCGATCCAGCGCGCGATCGCCAACCGCGCGCGGACGATCCGGATCCCGGTGCACATCGGCCAGCTCGAGCGCAAGATCGGCCGCGCCCAACGCGAGCTGGTCGCGAATCTGGGACGTGAGCCGACCGACGCCGAGATCGCCGCGACCGCCGAGATCACCCTCGCCGAGGTCCACCAGGCGCGCGAGGTCGCGCGGGTGGTCACCAGCCTCGACCGGCCGGTCGGCGAGGAGCAGGACACCACGCTCGGCGCCTTGATGCCAGCCGAGGGCCGCGGCCCCGACGAGGAGGTCGAGATCGCTCTTGCCCAGGACGCGCTGCGCACCGCGCTTGACCGGCTGCCCGAGCCCGAGCGCGAGGTGGTCAAGCTCCGTTACGGGATCGACCTCGAGCAGCCCACGGCGCTGCGCGAGACCGGCCGGCGGCTGGGGATGTCATCGGACGCGGTCCGCAAGCTCGAGCGAAAGGCGCTGGCCGAACTTGCCGAGAGCCGCGAGCTCGAAGGGCTCCGTCCGGCCGCCTGAGCGTCAGCTGCCTACGGCTCGAGCAGCTGGCGCAGCACGAACTGCAGGATTCCGCCATGGCGGAAGTACCGCTGTTCCTTCGGCGTGTCGATCCGGACCGTGACGCCGAACTCCTTGTCGTCCGCCTTGACGCTCAGCTCGCGCGGGATCGAGTCGGCGCCGGCGATCCCCGCCACCGAGAGCGTCTCGCGACCGGTCAGGCCGAGCGACTTCACCGACTCGCCGTCGGCGAACTGCAACGGCAGGACGCCCATCCCAACCAGGTTGGAGCGGTGAATGCGCTCGAAGCTCTCGGCGATCACCGCCCGCACACCCAGTAGCCGAGTGCCCTTGGCCGCCCAGTCGCGCGACGAGCCGGACCCGTACTCCTTGCCGGCGAGCACGACCAGCGGCGTCCCCTCCTCGAGGTAACGCATCGCGGCGTCGTAGATCGACATCTCCTCCCCGTCGGGTAGCAGCAGCGTGACGCCGCCCTCCGTTCCTGGAGCCAGCAGGTTGCGCAACCGGATGTTGGCGAACGTGCCGCGCATCATCACCTCGTGGTTGCCGCGGCGCGAGCCGTAGGAGTTGAAGTCGCGCGGCTCGACACCGTGCTCGACCAGATAACGGCCGGCCGGGCCGTCGCGCTTGATCGAGCCCGCGGGCGAAATGTGGTCGGTGGTCACGCTGTCGCCGAGGATCGCCAGCACGCGGGCGCCCTCGATGTCGGCGAGCGGCTCGGGCTCGGACGGCAGGCCTTCAAAGAACGGCGGCCGGCGCACGTACGTCGACTGCTCGTCCCAGGCGAAGCTGTCGCCGGTGGGCACCTCGAGCGAGTTCCAGCGGTCGTCGCCGTCGAACACCTCGCCATAGCTCTTACGGAACATGTCCGACTGCACGGCGGTGCCGATCGTTTCTGCGACCTCGGCTGCGGTCGGCCAGATGTCCTTCAGATACACCGGGTTACCGCGATCGTCCTCGCCCAGCGGCTCTTCGTAGAGATCGATGTCCATCGTCCCGGCGAGCGCGTAGGCGACGCACAGCGGCGGCGACGCCAGGTAGTTCATCTTCACGTCGGGGTTGATCCGGCCCTCGAAGTTGCGGTTGCCCGACAGCACCGAAACGACCGCCAGGTCACCCTCGGACACCGCCGCCGAGATCTCCTCGGCGAGCGGTCCGCTGTTGCCGATGCAGGTGGTGCAGCCGTAGCCGACCAGGTGATAGCCGAGCTCCTCGAGGTACTCGGTCAGGCCGGCACGGTCCAGATACTCGGTGACGACCTTCGAGCCGGGCGCCAGCGAGGTCTTGACCCACGGCTTGACCTTCAGGCCCTTCTGCACGGCGTTGCGGGCGAGGATCCCGGCGCCGAGCATCACTGACGGATTCGAGGTGTTCGTACAGCTCGTGATCGCCGCGATCACCACATGGCCGTGATCGAGCTCGGTGTCGGTGCCGTCGTCCAGCGTGACCGGGACGCGGGTCTGCTTGCGGTCGGCCACCTGGGCCCCGCCGGTGGCTCGCTGGGGCTCGTGGCCGATCCCGTTGGGCACGTGCGTGGAGATCGGGTCGCTCGCCGGGAAGCTCCCCGACACGGCGTCGTCCTCGGCATCCTCGTCGGGCAGGTAACCCTCCAGCGCCATGCGGAAGCCCTGCTTGGACTCGGTCAGCGAAACACGGTCCTGCGGTCGCTTGGGGCCGGCGATGCTCGGCACGACGGTCGCCAGGTCGAGCTCGAGCTCGTCGCTGAACGTGGGCTCGTCGGAGTCCTCGTCGTGCCACATGCCCTGCTCCTTCGCGTAGGCCTCGACGAGCGCGATCTGCTCGGCGGGGCGGCCCGAGAACTCGAGGTAACGGAGGGTCTCGGCGTCGATCGGGAAGATCGCGCACGTCGAGCCGAACTCCGGGGACATGTTGCCGATCGTGGCCCGGTCGGCCAGCGGCAAGTTCGCCAGCCCGGCCCCGTGGAACTCGACAAACTTCCCGACCACGCCGTGGCCGCGCAGCATCTCGGTGACGGTCAGGACGAGGTCGGTGGCGGTCGCGCCCTCCTGCAACTCGCCGCTGAGCTTGAAGCCGATCACCTGCGGGATCAGCATCGACATCGGCTGGCCGAGCATCGCCGCCTCGGCCTCGATCCCGCCCACGCCCCAGCCGAGCACGCCGAGGCCGTTGACCATCGTCGTGTGCGAGTCGGTCCCGACCAGCGTGTCGGGGTAGGCCTGACCGGTCGAATCGTTGACGAACACGACGCGGGCCAGGTATTCGAGGTTGACCTGGTGGACGATCCCGGTGTCGGGAGGGACGACCGAGAAGTTGTGAAACGCGCCCTGACCCCAGCGCAGGAACGCGTAGCGCTCGCGGTTGCGCTCGAACTCGAGCTCGGCGTTGCGCTGGAACGCCCCGCGAGACCCGAACACGTCGACTTGGACGGAGTGGTCGATGACCAGCTCGGCAGGCGCCAGCGGGTTGATCTTGGCGGGGTCGCCGCCCATCTCGGCCATCGCGTCGCGCATCGCCGCCAGGTCGACGACGGCGGGCACCCCGGTGAAGTCCTGCATCAGCACCCGCGCGGGAGTGAACGCGATCTCGTCGCTGGGGGCGGCGCCGGCATTCCACTTCGCAAGTGCCTCGATGTCCTGGGCGCGGATCGACTCGCCGTCCTCGTTGCGTAGGAGGTTCTCGAGCAGGATCTTCAGCGAGAACGGCAGCCGCGCGACGTCGTACTTGGCCTGGAGGGAGTCGAGGCGAAAGATCTCATGCGAGCGATCCCCCACCTTCAGGGTCGCTCGGGAATCGAAGCTGTTGGTTGACAAGGTCAGTCTCCTAGTCCGGTGTAAGCACCACTCTAGAGATGACCAGGCGAGCGCCTCGGCCCCGTCGTTATCGAGGATCCGGCGCCTCCTACATACGTCTTACAGACGTCTTCGCTGTGTCTTGCGCGCAGCGCCGATCTTGTGTGCCGTGCCCGACTCAGTGGACCTCACCAGCACCTCACCGGCACCCAAGGAGACACCGATGACCGCCCTTGACCGCAAGCTTGCCGCGTTCGCGCTGGCGACATTCGGCGCGCTCGTGCTCGCCGGCGTGTACGCCGAGCGCCACCGCGCCCCGGACCAGTCCTAGTGGCTCCACTAGCGATGACGACGAGCTCACTTCCCTATCCCGCGCCCCGGGCGCTCGCTCGCGCTCGCTCGCGCCTGCGCCTGCGTCCGGAGCTTGGCGCGCTGATCGGCTTCGCGGCCGTGCTGAACCTGTGGGGGCTCAGCATCAACGGCTGGGCCAACACGTACTACAGCGCCGCCGTCCAGTCGATGACCACCAGCTGGCATAACTTCCTGTTCGCCTCGCTGGACCAGTCCGGGCTGATGACGGTCGACAAGCCCCCGCTGAGCCTGTGGATCCAGGCGCTGTCGGCGCGGGTGTTCGGGTTTCACCCGCTGAGCCTGCTGATCCCGCAAGCGGTGATGGGTGTCGTGGCGGTCGCGCTGCTGTACGACCTCACCCGTCGGCGCTTCGGGCGTCCGGCCGGCTTCGTCGCCGGCCTGGCGCTGGCCACCACGCCGGTCGTGGTGGCGGTTTCGCGCCACAACAATCCCGACGAGCTACTGGTCCTGTGCTGCGTGGCCGCGCTGTGGTTCGCGGTGCGCGGGCTCCAGAACGGCTCAACCAAGTGGCTGGTGCTCAGCGGGGTGGCGGTCGGGCTCGGCTTTGAGACCAAGATGGCGGTGGCGCTGATGGTCGTCCCCGGAATCGCGATCGCCTGGATGTGGATCGCGCCGGCCGCGCGCGGGCGGTTGCACGCCCTGCGCCAGCTGCTGCTCGGCGGCGCGGCGCTGGTCGCGGTGGGAGGCGCGTGGCCGCTGCTGGTCACGCTCACGCCCGCGGCCGACCGGCCCTGGATCTCGGGCACGTCGGACAACAGCATCTGGTCGCTGATCTTCAGCTACAACGGCGTCGGGCGGCTGTCCGGACAGACCGGCGGCCCGGGCGGTGGCGGCGGAGGCGGCATGTTCGGCGGGCCCACCGGGCCGTTGCGGCTGCTGCAATCAAGCCTCGGCGACCAGGCCGGGTGGCTGCTCGGGTTCGCCGTGGTGGCGGGCCTGGCGATCCTTGTGGTCTCGCGGCTGCGCCGCAGCGACCCGCGGACCGGCTGGCTGATCGCGATCGGCGGCGCGTTCGTGACGACCGCGGTCGCGTTCAGCTACGCGTCCGGGATCTTCCACCCGTACTACGTGTCGCTGCTGGCGCCGTTCACGGCGGCGCTGATCGGCGCCGGTGCGGGGATGATGCTCGAGGACGGCCGCCGAGCGCGCGTGATCGCGCCGCTGGCGATCGCCGCCGGGATCGTCACCGAGCTGGTCGTGCTCGGCGAGCTCGACGGCCTGCTCGGCTGGGCGCGGTGGCTGGTCCTGATCATCGGCGTGGCGACCGCCGTGCTGCTGGCGCTGGCGCTGTCGCGGCGGACTCGCGCGGTGATCGTGGCGGTGGCGCTCGCCGCGCTGCTGGTCGCGCCCGCGACGTGGGCCACCGAGACGCTGGGACATGCCGCCAGTGCCACGTTCCCGACCGGCGGCCCCGCGGCGGCGGAGCAGATCGCCAACGGCAGCGGTGGCGGCCCGGGAGGCGGGTTCGGCGGCGCCGGCGGCGTCGGGCGGGCATTCCGCGGCGGCCGTGGGGCAGGTGCGGCGCCGGGCGGCGGCGCCGGCGGATTCGCCCCGCCCGCGGGGGGCTTCGGCGGCGGTGCGAGCGGCGGCGCCCCGAGCGGCGGCGCCCCGAGCGGCGGCGCAAGCGGCGGACCCGCCGCGGGCGGCACCGGCGGGGCCGGGATGTTCGGCGGCGTGGACTCGACGCTGAAGGCTGCCGCCAGCTACGCCAAGGCCCATGGCGGCGGGACGATCGGCGTAGAGAGCCAGAGCACCGCGGCTGCCGCGATTCTCGCCGGCGACCCCGACGTGGCGGGCCTCGGCGGGTTCTCGGGGCGGGAGAGCTCGGTGACCGCCTCGTGGCTGGCCTCCGAGGTGAGCTCCGGTCGCCTGCGTTGGGTGCTGATCGAGGGCAACGGCGGGATGCGCCTGCCCGGCGATACGCGCTCGGGCAGCCAGTCGGCGTTCGACGCGGTGCAGAAGGCCTGTCGCGCCGTCAACTTGAACACCGCGAGCAGCACTGCCACCATGTATGACTGTTCGGGGCGGGCGTCGGCGATTCTGCAGGCTTCGGGGAGCAGCGATAGCTGACGCGGCGCTCAAGTTTCCAGTCCAACCAACCGAAAGCAGAGTTGGTGCGTCTCTGGCTCATCGTTGCCGCGACCATCGCCGCGACCGCTGCGGTGTCGGTGTCTCCTGCGCTCGCCGACTCGACCAACAGCTCCAACTGGGCCGGATACGCAGTTCATCGCCACGGCGTGTCGTTTCGCTCGGTGACCGGCACCTGGCGGCAGCCCATGGTCAACTGCAGTCCGGGCAACGCGACGTACTCGGCCTTCTGGGTCGGCCTCGGCGGCTACAGCCTGAACGCTCCGGCGCTCGAGCAGACCGGGACCGAGGTCGATTGCAGCCCCAGCGGCCGGGTGGTCTCGACCGTCTGGTACGAGCTCGTGCCCGCTGCCTCGATGCCGATCAGGCTCAACGTCCGCCCGGGAGATCGGGTCCGGGCGACGGTCGCGGTTGCCGGCCAGCGGGCCACGATCCGGCTCGAGGACCTCACGCGCCACCGCAGCTTCCATAAGACGGTGTTCGCGCCCAAGATCGACGTCTCCTCGGCCGAGTGGATCGTGGAGGCCCCGTCTGAGTGCGTCAGCGCCGGCTCGTGCCAGACCCTGCCGCTGGCGAAGTTCGGGCCGACGCGGTTCCGCGCCGCGTCGGTGCGGTCGACGAACGGTCACGCCGGCACGATCTCAGACCCCGCGTGGGGCTGGACGCGGATCACGCTCACTCCCGGCGGACGCCGGTTCGCGACCCACGGGGGCGACCGGGCGTCTGCGGCCGCCGCACACCCCTCGTCGCTGTTGTCCCGGGGCAGCGCTTTCGCGGTCAACTACGCGGTCGTGCCGATGTCCCCCTTCCCGGTCGCCCGCGCCGACGCCGCGTCGCTGCGCGCCGGGCAGCTGTTCCACTGACTTCCGGCTGCAGCCCGCCCTGGGGCTAGAACCCGGCCGGGTGCCGCACCACGAAGCCGGCGGTCGAAGCCATCGTGCGGGCCCAGCGGGTGCCGCCCTCGGCCAGCGCGACCGTGTCGAAGCGCCAGCCGGCAACGGTCATCCAGGCGTGGTCGGCGTTGGCGTAGACCGTGATCCACTTGCCCGGCCCGGCCTCGCCCCAGCTCTCGAAGCCGGTCGAGTCCAGCGGCGAAGACAGCAGCCCGGCGGCGGCGAGCGCGTAGCTGACCGAGCCAGAGCAGTCATAACCGCTGGCCTGGAAGGAGCCGTGGCCGCCGCCCCAGATGTACGGCAGGGTGGCGATCGCGTTGCCGGCGGCCATCACCTGGCCGATCTGCGGTGGCGCGCCCGGGGGCGGCTGGACCATTCCGCCGGTGTTGATCGAAAGGCCGCTGACGACCGTGCTGTTGGTCCGGCTCTGGGTGGCCGCGGCGCGAGCGGCCGCGGCGGCCTCGGCGGCGGCCTTGCGCTGCAGCGCGCCCAGCCGGTTGTTGATATCGCTGAGCTTGGAGGAGTCGCGCGTACGGGCGGACAGCTGGTCGCGCTGCTGGGTGAGCAGCGCCGCCTGCATCGCGGCGACCTCGTTGCGGCGGCCCAGGATCTGCGAGGTCAGCGTGCGGTCGCGCTTCTCCAGCGCGGCTAGTCGGGTGACCTCCCTGGTGACCTCGGTGCGCGCCGCGCGCGTCGTGCCGACGACCTGGGCGTCCTGGTGGCCGGCGCGCTGCAGGAAGTTCATCCTCTCGAGCAGGTCGGAGAAGCCGTGGGCGTCGAGGATCACGCTCATCACGTCGGGCTGGGCGCCCTCGTACTTGGCCACGAGGTTCGCGGCCAGCGCAGTCGAGGCGCGGTGCAGCCGGTTCTCCAGCGCGACCAGGTGGTCGCGGGTCTGGATCAGCGAGGTCTGCACGTTGCGCAGCTGCTCCTCGCGGTTGTCGAGGTCGCGCTGGAGCGTCGCGAGACGGTCGCGGGCGGCGGCGATGCCGCCTGCGGTCTTGTTGATCTGCGTCGTGTCGGCGGCGATCTGGGAGCGCAGCGAGTCGGCGGCCGACTGGCTGGCGCTGATCTGGCCCTGGAGGTCGCCGGAGCTCGATCCGGTGCTGAGCATGAGCGCCGTGGCGGCTGCCGCGGCGGGGATGAGTGCCGCCAGGGTGCGTGTGACCCGTGGGCGGCGAAGCGTGTGTGAGTTCAAGGAAGGTGGGGCGGGGTCGGGGAACGACAAAGTGGCGACGCGGGCCTCCCGGACCGGGGGCTGCGCCGCCTTTCGATGGCCTCGGGGGCAGGCGGGGAGCACCCTAACACGCGCCGTCGCGAGCGTGTCGCGCCGCCCTGCCCTTGCAATAAATCCTGCAAAAGCGGCCGTTTGCATGATTTCACTGCCGGCGCCGGCGGCGTCAGCAGCCGGGTGCCGCCGAGCCGATTGCTGCAATACTCGGGCGGTGCGTTCCTGCCGCCAGGCACTCGGCATTCTCGCGCTGATCGCCTCGCTCTCGCTGCTCGTCCCGGCCGCCGCGCTGGCCGGTGGAGGGGGCGGTGGATCGGCCGGCGATCAGCAGTACGTCGACCCGCTCTCTGGGTCCACGCAGCCGAGCTCGCCCACCACGACTCACTCGCAGCCGCCGCCCTCGACGACCTCGTCCCCGCCGGCGAGCTCTGCGCCCTCGACGCCGTCGAGCTCGAGCGGCTCGAGCTCGTCGGCGAGCTCCGGCGCGACGACCACATCGTCGGTCACGAGCTCGGCGACGACGACCGCGGCCGCGACCCCGACTGCGAGCTCGTCGACGCTCGCCGACCCGCCGTCATCGGCGACCCTTCCCCGCACCGGCCTCGACGTGTGGCTGGCGGCGGTGATCGGGATCGCGCTGGTCGGCTCGGGACTTCTGGTCCGCCGCGGTCTGCCCAGCCGGTAGTGGGCACGCCGCGCCGCGCCGCCGCGAACGCGTCGGCGTCGGATGCGCCGGTGGCGATCAACGCGCGTGCCGCCGTCCGCGCCCAGATCGGCGGCGTCGAACGGTTGGCGCGCGAGATGGCGATCCGGCTGCCCGCACTGCGCCCCGACCGCTACCGGGTGATCCGCCCGCCGGCCGAGCTGGCCCATCGCGCCGGCCACGCGTGGGAGCAGGCGGTGCTTCCCGCGCTGGCGTCTCGCGCCAGCGCGCTGTACTCGCCCGCCAACCTGGCCCCGCTCGCGTTCCCGCGCAATGTGGTCGTGATCCACGACGTCGCCGCGCTCCGCCACCCGGAGGCCTACTCACGGGCGTACGTCTCCTACCAGCGCCGGGTGCTGCCCGCGCTGGCCCGGAGGGCGCGCCTGGTGATCACCGTGTCGGAGTTCTCGCGCGGCGAGCTCATCGAGGTGCTCGGCGCCGATCCGGACCGGATCAGGGTGATCCCCGAGGGCGTCGGGGAGCGCTTCCTCGTGCCCCCCGACCCGGCTGGCTCCGCCCCGCCGACCCCGCCGCGATACGGCCTCACCGGCCCGTATGTGCTGATTGTCGGCACGTCCTCGGCCCGTAAGAACCTCGGCGCGCTCGAGCAGACCGCCCGGGCGCTGCGCGCCCACGCGATCGAGCTCGTCCAGGCCGGCAGCGATCGCGGCTACCTCAGGGGCGTCGAAGCCTCTCACCGGAGGCTCGGGTATGTCGCCGACGCTGACCTGCCGGGTCTGTACGCAGGAGCTCGCGCGCTGGCGATGCCGTCCACGTACGAGGGGTTCGGGCTTCCCTGCCTGGAGGCGATGGCGTGCGGTGCCCCGGTGGTCGTGGCCGCGCGCGGCGCGCTGCCCGAGACCTGCGGCGACGCGGCACTGGTCGCCGACCCGGACGACCCGGCCGAGTTCGCGCAGGCAGTGCTGCAGGCGGCGTGTGACGACCGATCTCAGGGAGCGGCTGATCGCCGCCGGGCGGCTCCGTGCGGCGAACTTCCCATGGAGCGCAACGGCGGCGCTGACCGACGCGGCGATCGGCGAGCTGGTCTGCGACGTGTGATTCACTCGCCGAGATGCTGCGTGCGAGACGCCGCAACTGGGGGCGCCTGACCGTGTGCGCCGTGATGCTGCTGCTGGTCATCCCGGCAGCCGTCTCCGCGCGCCCCCGTAAGCCCGCCAAGCCCGCGCCGGTCCCACCCGGTTTCGTGGGGATGGTGATCGACGGGCCGCTGTATCCGGTCACCGAGCCGCCGCTCGACATGGCCACGCAACTGGACTCGATGGTGGCCACCGGCGTCGAGACGATGAGAGCGACGTTCGACTGGTCCTCGGCCCAGCCCTACCAGAACTTCAGTCAGGTGCCGAACGATGAGCTCAGCAGGTTCACCGACATCGGCGGCGTGCCGACGGACTTCACCCAACTCGATCAGTTCGTGGGGCTCGCGGCGCAGCGGCGGATGTCGATCCTGCCGACGGTCCTCGACGCGCCCAAGTGGGACCGGATCAACGACACCCGCAGCCTCATCGACCGGCCCCGGACGGACGGCCCCTACGCGAGCTTCCTCAAGGCGCTCGTCCAGCGCTATGGGCCCAACGGCAGCTTCTGGAGGCTGAATCCGGGAGTCGTGAAGGTGCCGATCCGCCAATGGCAGATCTGGAACGAGCCGAACATCCGGGCGTTCTGGTCGGCGCAGCCGTACGCCAAGACGTACGTCAGCCTGCTGAAGGCCGCTCACTCGGCGATCAAAAGCGCCGATCACGGGGCAAAGGTGGTGCTCGCCGGCTTCCCGAACTTCTCGTGGATCGCGCTCAAGCGGATCTATGCGGTCAAGGGCGCTCGCTCGCTGTTCGACATCGTCGCGGTGCATCCGTACACCAAGCAGCCCAGCGGCGTGATCACGATCCTGACCAAGGTCCGCCAGACGATGACCGCGGCCGGCGACGGGCGCAAGCCGATGATCGCCGACGAGATCAGCTGGCCCTCCTCGCGCGGCCAGACGCCGCACAACACGGGGTTCGACTTCGCCACCACGGCCGCCGGTCAGGCGCGCAACATCGCAGCGATCCTGCCGATGCTCGGCCAGGACCGGCTCAGACTCCGGCTGCAGGCGTTCTACTACTACACCTGGATCGGCTCCGAGCAGCGCAACGCCCTCGCTTTCGACTTCGCGGGACTCCTGAAGCTGACATCGGGCAAGGTGTCCGAGAAGCCGGCCTTCAGAGCGTTCCGACAGGCGGCGTTGGCGCTCGAGCGCTGCCGCCAGAAGGGCACGGTCGCGACGCGCTGCCTGAAACCCTCCTGAGTCCCGCCGCGAACGCGGCGGAGTCGGGGGTGCCAGCGCCGTCCGGGCCGTGGATGCCGAACCAGTCCTGGCCGTCGGCCCGGTTACGCTCGGGCGTCACCCAGGTGTAGACGATCGTCGCGGCCAGGCCGCAGCGGACCTGGCCGAGCGCGGCGATCGTCTGCTCGAGGTAGGCGGGGCGCTTGGACTCCGGCAGATAGTTGGGGTTGCTCGGTGGGTGGGTGGTCCACCCGAGCTCGGTGATGTACAGCGGCACGTCGCCGATGCCGGCGGCGGCCAGCACCTGCTGGGCCTTGGTCACGTTCGACAGCACGCCCGCCGGGTCGATCCCGTACGGATGCAGGCCGATCCCGTCGATGTGCCCGCGCAAGTCGGGAGCCACGCTGAGCAGCGCCGGGATGAATGCGACCGGATTGGTGAGTCCGCCGACGATCACAGCTGCGGTCGGCTCGAAGCCGAGGATCGCGTCGCGCGCCGCCTCGTACAGGGCCGCGTACCGGGCGACGTCGGGCTTGGGGGACCAGAACGTGGGGTTATCGGGCTCGTTCCAGATCTCCCACGCCAGCACGGGGTCGGCGGGCAGCTCCGGGTGCTCCCGCCAGAACGAGCCACCGACGCCGTATCGCGAGGCCAGCGCGCCCGCGTACGCCGCGTAGGCGGCAGCCGAGCTCGGCGGCGAGTGGTCGACGCCGGCCACCGACTGGGCCCAGGGGGCCGAATAGTCGATGATCGGCAGCCATTGCAGGCGGTGGCGGGCCAGGGCGGCGGCGATCGAGTCGTCGAATCTCCAGTCGTAGTGATGAACGCCGTCGACCGGCGCTGTCGGCTCGGTTGCCTCCCACAGCGCGTCGCTGCGCGCAACGGTCGCGCCGGTGGCCTTCAGCGCGCGCAGCTGCTGGTCGATCTGGCGCGGCGTGTAGGTGCGGTCGTTGAACAGACGGTTGACGTTGACGCCGAACTCCTGGCGCGTCGGCGGCGGCGTGGCGGGCGGCCCCGGGCCGGTGGGCGCGCTGGCGGCGGGCGAGGTCGATGTTGGAACGCTCGGGGTGCTCGTGGACGTCACCGCGGGGACGCTCGAGCTATCAGACGACGACGAGTCCGAGCCGCCGTTCGATCTTGTTGACAGCGCGACCGCCACGACCGCGGCGGCCGCGACCAGCACGGCGAGCGGGAGGAAGCGGCGCCAGGAACCGCGCCGCGCGGAGCCGGGATCAGGCTCGGCCATCAGCCCGCCGCACTCGCGCCAGCGCGCCGAGCTGGCGGCGCTCCCTGGCCGCCGGCCGTCCCAGCAGGCGCTTGGCCACGATCCGGGTGGCGAACGTGGTCATCTGTGCCGCGTCGTCAAGCCGCGCGCGCGACGGGCCCAGGCGGCCGGCGACGACCTCGCGCCTGGCCCGTGCGAGCCGCTCGAACGGCTCGCCCCCGAACGCCGCGCCCGAGGCGTGCGCGCGATCGTGGAGCACCCGCGCCGAAGGCCAGAACCAGGTGTGCACGCCCACCTGAGCGGCCCGCAGCCCCAGGTCGAGGTCCTCGCCGTACATGAAGATCCGATCGTCGAACGGCCCCAGCCGCCGCAGCGTGTCCGCCCGTGCGACGAGCGCCGCCCCGACCGCCCACCCGACCGCGCGCGGCTCGCGGGCGCCCCAGGGCGCCAGATCGGTCCCCGGCGCCAACCCGGGCGGCACCAGTGCGCGCGCCACGTCGGCGCGGACTGCTGGGCGGCGGGTGGACCGTATGCTGGCGCGACCCGTCGGGGTTGAGCACCAGCGGCGCCAGCAGCCGCTCGGGCTGCGTGCGGTCCAGCGCCTGCTCGGCGAGCTCCAGCAGCGAGGCGTCGACGAGCTCGACGTCGGGGTTGAGTAACGCCACGACCGGCTCGCCGACGGCCTCCAGCCCGCGATTGCAGCCGGCTCCGAAGCCGACGTTGCGCTCGAGCGCGACCGTCACCGCTCCGGGCAGCGACCGGGCGACCGCGACGGTGTCGTCACCTGACGCCGAGTCGACCACGACCAGCCGCGCGCCGGGGAGATGGCGCCGCAGCGAGGCGGCCAGCCGGGCGAGCTGGGGCGCCGAGTTATGAGTCACGGTCACGACCGCGAGCATCTCGCTCCGGGCATCCGGTGCACGCCGGCCGAGCCACGGGGCCAGCGCCACGGCGTAGGCCGTGCGCGCCGCGGTGGCGTCGAAGCGCGCGCGGGCCCTCGCCCGCCCGGCGCGACCGAGCGCGGCCGCCCGCCCGGGATCGGCCAGCACGTCGACCAGCGCCGCCGCGGCCCCGTCAGCGCTCCCCGGCGGATACAGGCGTCCGCAGGACCCGTCGACGATCTCAGCGGGCCCGGCGGCAGCCGGGACGACTGCTGGACGCGCGGCCGCGAGCGCCTCGAGCACGGCGATACCGAACGGCTCGGCCTCGGCGCAATGAAGCAGGCAGCTCGCGCGCTCCAGGTCGCCGCGGGGGTCGTCGGTCGCCCCCACGAACTCGACCGCGCCGGCGAGGTCGGTTTCCGAGGCACGCGACCGCAACCGCCGCACCAGCGCCCGTCCGGCGTCGTCCAGGGGCGCGCCCACGAACCGCAATCGCACCTCCGGCAGCGACCGCCGGGCGATCGCGACCGCCTCGAGCGCGAGGTTCGGACGCTTCCAGGCGGCCAGCGCGCCCAGCACCAGCACCTCCGGTGGCGACGCCGGCCGCGCGACGGCGTCAAACCGCGTGACGTCGACCCCCGGGTGAGACCACCATCAGTCGGTCGCCGAGCCGCCCGCCCGGATCGAGGTCCGCTGCCACCGTCTGCGAGGGCGCCGTGACCACGATCGCACCGCGGGCGGCCGCGCGGACGCCGAGCCCGATCACCCGTCCGGGCAGGAGGTCGTTGTGCTGGAAGGCGAACCGCCCCGGGCTCCGCGAAAGCCACCAGGCCAGCGCGGAGCGCATCCCCCAAGCGACCACCAGGTCGGGAGACAGGTCGCGCGCAAGCCGCCGCAGCTCCAGTCCATGGGCTATGAGCCGCCCGAACGCCAGCGCGCGCTCGGCCGCCGAAGCGCGCAGCTCGAGACGGCGCTCGGGCAACGGGAGCACTCGCAGCCCGGCCGCACGTGCGGCGGCGGCCAGCGGCCCCTCGGGGCAGGCCAGCGCACACTCGCCCGGCAGGCCGCCCGCGAACTGCACCAGCAGCCGCTCCGCCCCTCCGAAGGCGCCCGAGTAGCTAGCGAACAGGACCACGCGATGGAGGCTAAGGGTCCGTGACCGGAATGAGTGAACCGCGCCCCGGAACGGCTGTGCGTGGACCGCCGGGAGCGCTCCCCATACACTCCGCGCGGTGCCGAGACCGCTGCACAGTGTGCCCGGGCACCCGAGGGTGGCGCTGGTTCACGACTTCCTGCTGGATCTGAGGGGCGCCGAGCGCACCTTCCTGGAGCTGTGCCGGATGTGGCCCGACGCCGACATCTTCACCGCCGTCTACGACGAGCGGGGCACAGAGAGCAGGTTCGCGGGGCGCAGCGTGCACAGTTCGTTCCTGCAGAAGCTGCGGCCGACCGCGCGCACCTTCCGGGCGCTGCTGCCGCTGTATCCGGCGGCGATCGAGTCGTTCGACCTGTCGGGCTACGACCTGGTCGTGTCGAGCTCCTCGGCGTGGGCCCACGCGGTGCTGTGCGACGAGGACACCACGCACGTGAGCTACTGCTACAACCCGTTTCGTTACGCGTGGAACGACCGCGAGCCGACGCTGGCCCGCCGCGACCCGGTCACCCGCGCGTTCCTGCGCCGCTCGTTCCGGCGCTGGCGCCAGTGGGACTGGATCGCGGCGCAGCGAACCGATCGCTACGTTGCGATCTCCCGGATCACCCAGGCGCGGATCCGCGCGTACTTCGGGCGCGAGGCCGACATCGTGCATCCGCCCGTCGACACCTCGCGCTTCACCGTCGGCCCGGTTTCAGACCATTACGCGGTGGTCTCCGAGCTGATGCCCCACAAGCAGATCGACGTGGCCGTACAGGCGTTCAACCAGCTGGGGCTCCCGCTCATCGTGGTCGGCGATGGCCCCGCAGCCAGAGGCCTGCAGCAGCAGGCCGGGTCGCACATCAAATTCGCGGGGCGCCAGCCCGACGCCGCCGTGGCCGAGATCCTCAGCACGGCCCGGGCGCTGATCGTCACCTCGGTCGAGGAGTTCGGGATCGCCGCAGTCGAGGCCCAGGCCGCCGGCCGGCCCGTGATCGCCCGGGGCGAGGGCGGCGTACTGGAGACCGTGATCGAGGGCCGGACTGGGCACCTGTGGACCGGGGGCCCGTCAGAGCTGGCGCAAGCGGTGCGGGAATTCGACACCGCGGCGGTCGACTCCGACGCCTGCATCCACAACGCGGCGCGGTTCGACGTGGCCAGCTTCCGCCGGGCGATGTTCGCGCAGGTCGAGGCCGCGATCGGCGAGGGTTCGCGCCGCGGCGGCGACCGCCAGCCGCTGCCGACCGCGCGGCTGGTGAGGCGAGCGGCCCGGGACCGCTGAGTGCCCGGTCGCGGAGCCCATTGACCGATGCGCGCCGCCGTGCTGAACACCGCCCGCGCGGCGCTGCTGGCCGGGCCCACTGCCCTGGCGTTCTTCAGCGGCGGCTACTTCGACGGCCCCCGGGCCTGGGCCGGCCTGCTGGCCTGGGCTCTGGTCGCGGTGGCCGTGATCGCGGCTCCGCGCCCGGCGATGACGACCGGATCGTGGCTGGCGCTGGGCGGCTTGGCGGCACTCGCCGCGTGGACGCTGCTGTCGATCACCTGGGCTCCCGTCGCTGGCAGCGCCTACCACGCCGGCCAGATAACGATCCTCTACACCGGCGTGCTGCTGGCCGGGATGCTGCTGCTGCGATCGCGGCGCGCCCAGCTGCTGGTCGAGCCCGCGCTCGCGGCCGGGGCGCTGATCGTGATCGGCTATGGCATCTCCGAGCGGTTGGCGCCCGGCGTGCTGCACTTCGCACGCTCGGTCAGCGCCGAGGGTCGTCTCGAGCAGCCGCTCACATATTGGAATGCGATGGGCGAGCTGGCCGCGCTCGGCTTCGTCCTGGCCACACGCGTGGCTGGCGCGTGTCACCGCCCCGCGGCCGTGCGGCTCGCCGCCACGGCTGCCGCCGCGCCACTGGCGATGGGCCTATATCTGAGCTTCTCGCGCGGCGCGCTGTTCGCCTGCGTGGCGGGATTGATCGCGCTGGTGGTGCTGGCGCCCCAACGCGACCAGCTGCGGGCGCTCGCGGTGTGCGTCGTCGGCCGGAGCGTTGGCCTCGGTGTGCGCCGCTCCATTCAAGGGCGTCACCGCGATGAGCGGGCCGCTCGGGACCCAGGAGCGCCAGGGCGCGATCACGCTGGCTCTGCTGGTCGTGATCATGCTCGCCGCGGTCGCGGTGCAGTGGCGAGCCGCCCGCAGCCCGAGCGCCACGCGCGTGGCGCTGCCCCGCGGCTCGGGCTGGATCGCTCTCGGAGTGATCTGCGCGGGCTTGGCGTTGGCGATCGCTGTCGGCGCCAAGGAGAGCTCGAAGGCGCCGCTGAGTAACGGGGCCACGCGCCTGGTGACGCTCGAGAGCAACCGCTACGACTACTGGGACGTCGCCTTCAGGGCGTTCCGAGCCGAGCCGGTGCGCGGCGTCGGCGCCGGCGGCTGGGCGGTCGACTGGCTGCGCTATCGGCCGATCAACGACTTCGCCCAGGATGCCCACTCGCTGCCGCTGCAGACCCTCGCCGAGCTCGGGGTCGTGGGGATCCTGATGCTGATCGCGTTCCTGGCGGGGATCGGGCGCAGCGCCCGTGACGCGCTTCGCCGGGCGCCGGCGCTGGCCGCCGGGCCGATCGCCGGATTCGTCGTCTACGCCGCCCACGCGCCGCTGGACTGGGACTGGCAGATGCCAGCCGTGTCGCTGGTGGCGATGATCCTGGGCGCCGCGATCGTCGCGCTCGGGCAGCCCGAGCCCGGTCAGAGCTCCTCGGCTATCCGCGGGGCCTCGCGGAGGAACACGACCACCGAGAGCACGCAGATCGTCGCGTAGATCGCCAGCGCGATCGCCGCCCGCCCGTAGCCGCCCGAGACGGCCGCGCCCGGTCCGGGGGCGTGGGGATCGATCACCCATTTGCGGGCGAGCGTGAAGATCGGCGACAGCGGGTTCAGCGCGATCACGTCGCGGACCCGGCCCGAGACCGCCTCGAGCGGGTACAGCACCGGGGTGGCATAGAACAGCGCGGTCACCGCGACCGTCCAGATGATCACCAGGTCGCGGAACCGCGGGTACAGCGCCGACAGGATCATCGACACCGCGGTGGTGATCACAGTCAGGGCCAGTAACAGCACCGGCAACAGCAGCCAGGTCCACATCGGGTCCACCCCGAACGCCAGGATGAACACGAACGCCACCAGCAGGTTCGGCAGCAGGTTGAACAGGCTCGTCAGCACCGTCGCCAGCGGGATCACCAGGCGCGGGAACTGCGTCTTGCGAATCACCGACTCCTTGCCCACGATCGACCCCACCGCGGTCATCGTGGCCTCCTGGAAGAACCCGAAGAGCACGATGTCGAACAGCAGGAAGACCGGATAGTGGGCGACCGAGGACCCGAGGTGGAACACCCGGGTGAACACGACCAGCAGCACCCCGAACAGCATCAGCGGGCGCGCGACCGACCACACGTACCCGAGCACGGTCCCGAAGTAGGTCCGCTTGAAGTCGGTGATCGCGATCAGGTACAGGAGCTCCATCGCCCGCCGGCCGCCGCCGCCGAGCGCCGACGGGCCCGGGACCTCTCGCAGCTCGAGCTCGGGGGCCTCGGTGGCCATCAGTCGAGCACCTGGCCCTCGATCTTGGTGTCGACCACGACCAGCCCGTGGCGCGGGGCGATCCCGTAGACCACGAAGGACATCAGCCGCAGCGCCTGCAGCCCCATCACGCGGTCGCGCTCGTCCTGGCGGATCCAGCAGTCGAGGAAGTAGCGCCCCGCGACCAGGCGGTTCTCGACCTGCCCAGCCAACCGGAACCGCCGGCCGGCGCCGACCCGCTGCCCGAGCGTCTGGGTGAAACCGAACACGACCGTCCCGTCGGCGTCGACGACGTGGAAGATGAACTGCGGGGAGTCGAGCTCGCGGGCGGCGTTCATCTCGATCACGAGCTCGATCGGCGTGCCCTGCTCGACGGTCTCCACCACGTCGCCCGCCGGGTTGCGCACGGTCGCGCTGACGTTGCGCACGATCAGCTCGTGGACGGGATCGCGCTCGGCCGCCGCCTTGCCGGGCTCGCCGCCCAGCGACTTCAGGTCGGCGAAGTTCAGCCGGTAGTAGCGCTGAGCGGTGTCCTCGGGAGCGCCGATGTAGACGAGCTCGCCGTCGTGGATCAGCAGTGCGCGGTGACACAGCGACTGGACCGTGCCCATGTCGTGGGTCACGAGCACGATCGTGACTCCCGCCCGCCGCTTCTCGTGGAACACGTCCATGCACTTCTGGGCGAACGCGGCGTCACCGACCGCCAGCACCTCGTCGATCAGCATCACGTCGGCGTCTGCCTGGACCATGATCGAGAACGCGAACCGGACCATCATCCCCGACGAGTAGTTCTTCAGCTTGAGGTCGACGAACTCCTCGAGCTCGGCGAACTCGATCACGGAGTCCAGCCGGCGGCGGGCCTCGCGCATCGTCAGCCCCATCAGCACGCCGTTGAGGATTCCGTTCTCGCGGGCGGTGAGCTCGGGGTTGAAGCCCACGCCGAGCTCGATGAACGGCGCCACCCGGCCGGCCATCCGCACCCGGCCGGCGTCGGCGCGGTAAATGCTGGCCATGATCTTCAACAGCGTGCTCTTGCCAGAGCCGTTACGGCCGACGATCCCGAAGAACTCCCCCTTGTGGATGTCGAACGAGACGTCGCGCAGCGCCCTGAGCTCGCGGTATTCGGTGCGGTGGAACGGGTGCACGGCTCGCTC
>CAWCRO010000005.1:0-53750 GCA_963797955.1 uncultured Solirubrobacterales bacterium
CCGCCCGCGAAGCCTCGATGCTCCCGATCCTGCGTAAGGACTTCATCGTCGACCGCTACCAGCTCTACGAGGCGCTCGCCGGCGGCGCCGACGCGATCCTGCTGATCGTGGCCGCGCTGGACCGTGCGCAGCTCGCTGACCTGCACGAGCTCGCCGGCGACCTGGGGCTGGCGGCGCTGGTCGAGGTGCACGACCGGCGCGAGCTGGAGGTCGCGGCGGCCTCCGGCGCCGGCCTGATCGGCATCAACAACCGCGACCTGACCACGCTGCAGGTCGACGTGCGACGAACCTACGAGCTGCTGCCCGGCGTCCCTGATGGGGTCACGGTGGTCGCCGAATCGGGCTTGCGCACGCGCTCGGATCTCGACGCGCTGGCGGACGCCGGAGTCGACGCGGTACTGATCGGCGAAGCACTGATGCGCGCCGGCGATATCGAGGCGACGTGTAGAGAGCTCGCGGAGCGGGGATGACTACGGACAGCCAAAGCTGCCTTTAGCTGCACTTCACCGATGCCCACAGACTGAGTCTGGATGAAGTCTCCGATCCGCTCGTATTTCGCGGCTTCGGTGCTTGGCGGCGTGGTCGTCGCCGGCGCGTTTCTCGCGCTTGGTGTGACCGGGCACCGGAGTACGCAGACGATCATCGAGGAGTCCCCCGTATCCGCCCAACCCGCGTCCGGCGGAGAGGCCGGGCTGACCCCTCACGACATCTATGAGCGCGACGCGCCCGGCGTCGTGTTCGTCCGCGCGCAGATCATCCAGCAGGTCCAGGATCCGTTCGACCTGTTCCCCGAGCAGGAGCGCAGCACCTCGACCGGGTCGGGCTTCCTGATCGACGACGCCGGCGACATCGTCACCAACTACCACGTGATCGAGGGCGCCAACCGGTCCAAGGGCGTCAGCGTCCAGTTCGAGGACAACGTCACCCGCACCGCGGCCGTCGTTGCGCAGGCCCCCAACAACGACCTCGCGCTGCTCAAGGTCAACATGGCCGGCGTCCCGCAGGTCCGCCCGCTCGAGCTCGGCGACTCGACCACCGTTCGGGTCGGCGACCCGACGCTCGCGATCGGAAACCCGTTCGGCCTCGACCGGACGCTGACCAGCGGGATCGTGTCGGCGCTGCAACGTCAGATCCAGGCTCCCAGCGGATTCAGCATCGACAACGTGATCCAGACCGACGCCCCGATCAACCCCGGCAACTCCGGCGGACCGCTGCTCGACGCGGCGGGGCGCGTGATCGGGATCAACTCGCAGATCGAGACCGGCGGCGGCTCCGGACAGGGCAGCGTCGGAATCGCATTCGCGATCCCGGTCAACACCGCCAAGCAGTTCCTGCCGAGCCTCAAGCACGGCGCCAAGGTCGAGATCGCCTACCTCGGCGCGGACGGCATCGCCGCCCCGGGTACGTCGCACGGCGTGATCGTTCGCGACATCCAGCAGGGCAGCCCGGCCGCGGTGGCGGGGCTTGCGGTCGGCGACAAGATCATCTCCGTGTCGGGCCGTCACGTGGCCACGATCAGCGACGTCGATCAGATCGTCGACGCCCACCTGCCCGGTCAGACGGTTGCGATCCGCACTCAGCGCGGGAGCCACATGCAGACATTCGCGGTGAAGCTGGGGAGCAGGTCACAGGCGGCGCCCCAATAGGCGTGGACCGGCCCGGAGCCGGATGCGCTAGCCGGACCGGATGTCCGGCTGTGGTGACTGCCGGGGCGCGCGGAGCGGTCTCCGGGACTCTCTGGAGCGAAGCGTGGACCGGCCCGGAGCCGGATGCGCTAGCCGGACCGGATGTCCGGCTGTGGTGACTGCCGGGGCGCGCGGAGCGGTCTCCGGGACTCTCTGGAGCGAAGCGTGGACCGGCCCGGAGCCGGATGCGTTTACACGGCCCTAGGATTGTCGGAGTGCCCCACGCCCCGAAGATCAAGTATTGCGGGATCACGAACCTCGCTGACGCCGAGCGCGCTGTCAGCGCCGGCGCCTGGGCGGTTGGGCTGATCTTCTGGCCGGGGTCGCCGCGACGGTGCGAGCTCGGCGACGCGGCGGAGATCGGCGCCGCGCTCAAGCGCCGCGCTGAGATCGCCGGCGTGTTCGTCAACGCCACGCTCGACGAGGTCGCCCGCACGGCCGAGGAGGCCGGGCTGACGATGCTCCAGATGCACGGCGACGAGGGCCCGGCGTTCTGCGCCGAGGCCGGGCGGCGCACCGGCTGCAAGGTGATCAAGGCCGCGCGCGTGCGCGGCCGCGCCGACATCCAGGCGCTGGCGCCGTTCCACACCGACTTTCACCTGCTCGACAGCTATTCGCGCGGTGTCCCGGGCGGCACTGGCGAGACGTTCGCCTGGGAGATCGCCCGCGGGCACCGCGGCCGGATCCCGGTGATCCTCAGCGGCGGGCTGAACCCCGACAACGTCGCCGAGGCGATCTCGGTGGTGGGGCCGTTCGCCGTCGACGTCGCCAGCGGCGTCGAGCGCAGCCCCGGCCGCAAGGATCCCGACAAGCTACGGGCGTTCGGCGCCGCGGTCGCCGCGACCGCGCAGGCGCCGCTGGCGGCGCGATGAGCGCCGTCGAGCACCGGTTCGGGCCCTATGGCGGCCAGTACGTCCCCGAGACACTGATGCCGGCGCTGTCCGAGCTCGAGGACGCCTGGGTCGCCGCGCGCGACGATCCCGGCTTCCGCGGCGAGCTCGACGCGCTGCTGCGCGATTACGTGGGCCGCCCGTCACCGCTGTACCTGGCCTCGCGGCTGAGCGAGCGGGCCGGCCACCCGATCTACCTCAAGCGCGAGGACCTCAACCACACCGGCGCTCACAAGATCAACAACGCTCTCGGCCAGGCGCTGCTGGCCAAGCGGATGGGCAAGGTCCGGATCATCGCCGAGACCGGAGCCGGGCAGCACGGCGTCGCCGCAGCCACCGCGTGCGCGCTGCTCGACCTCGAGTGCGTCGTCTACATGGGGACCGAGGACATGCGCCGCCAGAAGCCCAACGTCGACCGGATGGAGCTGCTAGGAGCGCGCGTGGAGCCGGTCGAGGCGGGCGCGCGGACGCTGAAGGAGGCCGTCTCCGCGGCGATCCGCGACTGGGTCGCGAACGTCGGCGGCACCCACTACATCATCGGCTCCTGTGTCGGCCCAGCCCCGTACCCGGCGCTCGTCCGTGATTTGCAGCGGGTGATCGGCGACGAGGCCCGGGCGCAGATGCTCGAACGCGAGGGCCGGCTCCCGCAGCGGGTGATCGCCTGCGTCGGCGGCGGCTCGAACTCGATCGGGATGTTCATCCCGTTCGTCGACGACGCCGGCGTCGAGTTGGTCGGCGTCGAGGCAGCGGGGGAGGGGATCGAAACCGGCCGACACGGCGCGCCGCTGACCGCCGGAGGGCTCGCCGGCGTGCTGCACGGCGCCTACTCGGCGATCATGCAGGACGAGGATGGGCAAATCCTCGAGGCGCATTCGATCTCGGCCGGGCTCGACTACCCCGGCAGTGGTCCCGAGCATGCCTGGCTGCGGGACTCGGGCCGGGCGCGGTACACCGCGATCTCCGACCAGCAGGCGCTCGAGGCGTTCGCCGCCACCACGCGCCTGGAGGGGATCATCCCCGCGCTGGAGAGCTCGCACGCGCTGGCCTGGGTGATGTCGAACCCCGACAGCGAGCTCGACGTGGTGTGCCTGTCGGGCCGCGGCGACAAGGACCTGGCGGAGGCGATGGCGCTCCTCGCACGCGCCGGCGGCGGATGACCGGGCTCGAGAGCCCGGCGGCCACCAGCGGGGCCGAGCGGATCGCCGAGGCGTTCGCGTCCGCGCGCGCCAACGGCCGGCGCGCGGCGCTGATGCCCTACCTGATGGGCGGCTTTCCCGACCTGAGAACCTCAACGCGGATCGGGCTGGCCTACGCGGACGGCGGCGCCGACCTGCTCGAACTGGGGGTCCCGTTCTCGGACCCGCTGGCCGATGGCCCCGTGATCCATGCGGCCGGAACCGAGGCGCTGCGGGCGGGGGCGACGCTCCCCGGCGTGCTCGAGGTCGGCCGCGAGCTCGCCCGGCGCATCCCGGTGGTGCTGATGTGCTACGCGAATCTGATCTACGCCCGCGGCGTCGAGCGGTTCGCCGACGCGCTGGTGGAGCACGGGGCGAGCGGGCTGATCGTGCCCGACCTGCCGCTGGAGGAGGCGCCGGGGATGCTGGGCGTCTGCGACGCGCGCGGGATCGCGCTGGTGCCGCTGGTGGCGCCCACCACCCCAGACGAGCGGCTGGCCCGGATCGGCGGTCAGGCGCGCGGCTTCTTGTACACGGTGTCGGTCACCGGCACCACCGGCGAACGTGAGCGGCTGGATGGCGGCCTGCAGACGGTCGTCTCCCGAGCGGCGGCTCATACCGACGTCCCGGTCGCGGTCGGGTTCGGGATCGGCACCCCTGAGCAGGCCGCCGCCGCGGCCGCTGCGGGCGCCGACGGGGTGATTGTGGGCAGTCGGCTGGTTCGCGCCGCCGCCGAGGCCGAGGACCCGGGGCCGGCGATCGAGGCCCTGGTGCGCGAGTTCTCCGCGGCCCTGTAGGCGGATTGTTTGTGGCGGATTTCCGTTTGGGTCCCCGGTCTTGCGCATCCGCCTCGCCTCCGGAGTCTCGGTTAGGATGCTGGGCGTGGGCCTGATCATCACCAGCACCGCCGGTCTGTGCGTATGGATCGTGCTGTGGGCGCTGGGCGTGTCCGGCTTCGACGCCATCCTGATCGCGATTCTGCTGGTGCTGATCACGATCGGGGTCCGGAACCTGCTCCCGTACCTGCCTGGTCGGCAGGACTAGTCACTGTCGCAATGAGCAGTGAGGCGCGGGCCCGGCGCTTGGCGCTGACCGTTTGCGCACTCGCCGCCGCGGCGGCGCTGGTGGCCGGCTGCACCGCTCCCGCCTCGAACAAGACCGCCTCCGGTGGCACCCTGGTCGTGTACGCAGCGGCGCCGGCCGCAGGCGCCGGAGGCCAGCAGGCCAAGGACGTGCTCGCCGCCGAGCAACTGGCCTTCCAGCAGTCTGGGGCGAAGGTCGGGAGCTTCAAGCTCCGTCTGATCACGCTGAGTGCCGCCAAGGCGTCCGACAACGCGCGCACGGTGATCCAGGACGACAACGCGATCGCGTACCTGGGCGAGGTGATCCCCGGTCTGTCGGCGGACTCGCTGGGGATCACCAACGCCGAGGATGTCCTGCAGGTGACGCCGACCGACACGGCCGCGGCGCTCACTCAGGTGAGCTCGGCAGTGCCCCGGTCACCCGATCGTTACTACGAGTCGCTGAGCTCCAACCACCGCACATTCGCCCGGGTCGTCCCGACGACCGTCGCGGAGGCCAAGGCGCAGGTCGCGCAGATGCAGGCGATGAACGTCTCCAAGCTGTACATCGCCACCGACGGCACGCAGTACGGGGCCGCGCTGGCTCAGTCGGTCCGGTCCGACGCCGGGTCGGCCTCGATCACCGTCCAGCCGAGCGCATCCGGAGCCGACGCCGTGCTCTATGCCGGCGGCACGGTCGCGGCGGCGGCGCGGCTGTTTAACTCGACCTCGTCCAGCAGTCCGAGCACGAAGCTATTCGCGCCCTCCGCGCTCGCCAGCAGCACGTTTGCCGCAGCGCTCTCGCCGTCGGTGCGCAACGTGTACGTGTCGTCGCCGGGCTTTGAGCCCAACGACATGCCGGCAACCGCCAAGACCCAGTTCGTGCAGCCATTCGTGACCGCCTATCACCGTACGCCCGCCCCCCAGGCGATCTTCGGCTACGAGGCGATGTCGGCGCTGCTTGCAGTGCTGCGCCAGGCAGGGAACTCGGCGGACGATCGCGGGACCGTGGTCAAGGACTTCTTCGGCCTGAAGAACCGCAACTCGGTGGTTGGGACCTACTCGATCAACGCCGACGGCGACACCAGCATCGCGCCGTTCGTGTTCAGCCGCGTGGTCGCCGGCAAGCTGGTGCCGTTCAAATCCGTCCAAACGCAGGGGTGACGGGCAGCTGGGCGGTCTGGGGGGCGGCGAAGCGGACGGCGCTCCTGGCGAGCACGCTCGTATCGCTGCTGGCGCTGAGCGGCTGTGGATCCAAGCACGCGGTCGCCAACCGGATCTCGGGCAAGACGCTGACGATCTACTTGAGCGTGCCACTGCACGGAGCCTCGAACGTCAGCGCCGAGGCCGTCGTCGGCGGCGCCCAGATGGCGCTCGCCGACGTGCACGGCCGGATCGGCAAGTACCGGATCGTGCTCAAGTCGCTCGACGATTCGACCGCCAAGCGCGGGACATGGGATCCGGTGCAGACGACTGCCAACGCACACGAGGCCGCCGGCGACAACTCGACGATCGGCTACGTCGGTGAGTTCAACTCCGGCGCCAGCGCGATCTCGATCCCCGTGCTCAACCGTGCCGGGATTCCGCAGATCAGCCCGACCAGCACCGCGGTAGGCCTGACCTCGGGGGCCGTCGGCGCCGCCCCCGGCGAGCCGGCGAAGTACTACCCCACGCGGATCCGCACGTTCGCCCGAGTGATCCCCTCAGACGCCGTCGAGGCGGCCGCGCAGGTGCGTCTGCAGAAGAGCTACGGATGCACCAAGACCTTCGTGCTCGATGACGACGAGTTCGACGGGGAGGACGCCGCCGCGAGCTTCCAGTTCGCGGCCAGGGCCGGGCATCTGAAGCTGGCCGGAGTGCAGGGGTTTGACCCGCGGGTCAAGGACTACCGCTCGCTGGCCGCGGCGGTGGCCAAGACCGGGGCCAACTGTGTGCTGATCAGCGCGATCACCGAGGACAACGCGGTGCTGTTGACCAAGCAGATTGCGGCCGCGCTGCCGCAGGCGATGTTGTTCGGGACCGCGGGGCTGGCTGAGAGCACGTTCGCCGACCCGAGGCTCGGGGGGATCCCCCGCTCGCTTGACCCACGGATGACACTGACGATGGCCGCGCTCGGGCCGAGCGCCTCGCCGCCAGCCGGAAAGGCGTTCTGGACGGGCTATCAGGTCCGCTACGGGGATCCCGAGCCCTACGCGATCTTCGGCTATGAGGCGATGAGCCTGATGCTCAATGCGATCGCGCGGGCCACCGACGACGGGACCCTTCCGGCGGTGCGATCGTCCGTGCGCAAGGAGATCTTCGCCACCCGCGATCGGCACGGTGCGGTCGGCACCTACGACATCCTCCGCGACGGCGATACGACGCTGCGGCGCTACGGGATCTACCGGATCGTGAACGGCCAGTTGCGCTTCTGGCGGGCCATGGTCGTTTGAATTAGGGGCCGTTGCCGTTACGTTAGGCGAGCGCGGGTAGGACCACGTGGGCCTTGCTGCGGTCCGACACCCTCACTAATCTGCGCAAAAGTGGGCCGCTGGGAGCCCCGGGAGAAGAACAACCAGAGGAGGAGTATGCGAAACCTCGGCAAGGCAGTCACAGGCTGTTTGCTTGCGGGCGCCGTGTTCGGGATCGTTGCGTGTGGAAGCAGCAGCAACTCGAGCAGCAGCGCCGGTGGTGGCGGCAGCAGCAGTGGCGGCAGCAGCAGCGGCAAGACCGTCGACATCTACTCGAGCCTGCCGCTGCAGGGATCGTCGTCGGCTCAGACGCAGCCGATGGTCAACGGAATCAAGCTGGCGCTCTCAGAGGCAGGCAACAAGGCGGGCCAATGGACGGTGAAGTACACGTCCCTGGACGATTCCACGGCGGCCGCGGCCAAGTGGGATCCCGGACAGACCGCCGCCGACGCCCGTAAGGCTGCCTCGGACTCAAAGGCCGTCTATTACATCGGTGAGTTCAACTCGGGCGCGAGCGAGGTCTCGATCCCGATCCTCAACGAGGCCGGGCTGCCACAGGTCAGCCCCGCCAACACGTACGTCGGTCTGACCACCAACGAGCCCGGCAGCGTTAAGGGCGAGCCGCAGAAGTACTACCCGACCGGGAACCGCACGTTCCTGCGGATCGTCCCGCGGGACTCGATTCAGGCGGCATCTGACCTGATGGCGATGAAGCAGGCCGGGTGCACGAAGGTCGCGGTGGCCAATGACAAGGAGGCGTACGGCACCGGACTAGCCGCGCTGATAGAGCTCGAGAAGGGCAGCTACGGGGTCAACGTCGTCAGCAACACGGGCATCGACCCCACGGCTCCGAACTTCCGCTCCTACGCGGCGACGGTCAAGGGCCAGGGAGCCGACTGCTTCTTCTTCGCCGGGATCGTCTCCAACGGCGCCACTCAGATCACCAAGGACGTCAACGCTGCACTGCCGAAGGCGAAGATCTTCGGCGGCGACGGCGTGTGCACCTCGTCCTACACGCAGGCGAAGGGGGGCGGTGTCCCCGCGTCGATCGACCCGCTCATCCAGTGCACGGTCGCCACGCTCAAGCTCGACGCCTACCCGGGCGGAAAGCAGTTCCTCGCCGCCTACAAGGCCAAGTACGGGACGGCGGACCCGGACCCGTACGCGATCTACGGATATGAGGCGATGAAGCTCGGCCTGGACACGATCTCCGGTCTGGGCGCTCAGGGCAACAGCAAGTCCGCCGTGCTCAAGGCGCTGTTCGCGCTGACGGCGCGCAAGTCCGTGCTGGGGACCTACGGGTTCGACAAGAATGGAGATACGACGCTGAAGTCCTACGGGCTCTACAAGGTCGGGTCCGACGGAGTTCCGGTGTTCTTCAAGACGCTGACCCCGACGAAGGTCCTCTGATCGCCGCCCGATAAGAGGCTCTGTGGAGGGGGCGCCCATCCGGCGCCCCCTCCATACTTCTTTCCGAATCCGTGGAAGCGAGTTCGCTAACGCCCAGGATGCCGGCGGCCGCGGCCGCGCCGCTGGCTGCCTTGCGCCGCTACATCGGGCGCTGGGGCCTGATCATCGCGCTGCTCGCGCTGCCGGTCTACTACGGGATCAGGGACCTCACCCACGGCTACTCGGCCGGGTTCGTCAACGGCCACCAGGTCATCCACCACGACCTCAGCCAGCTCGGGTTCAACATCGTCTCCGGGCTGTCCAACGGTTCGATCTGGGCGCTGATCGCGATGGGCTACACGCTCGTCTACGGGATCATCGAGCTGATCAACTTCGCCCACGGCGATGTGTTCATGATCGGCTCGTTCGTGTCCGTGGGCCTGTACGGGACGTTCGGGCTGAGTACCACCACCGGCGCGATCGGCCTGATCGGCGGGTTGCTGCTGATCCTGTGCATCGCCGCGCTGGTGTGCGGGTCGCTCAACGTGCTGATCGAGCGGGTGGCCTACCGTCCGTTACGCGGGGCGCCGAAGCTGGCGCCGCTGATCACCGCGGTCGGGTTCTCGTTCATCCTGCAGAACGTCGGCCTGCTGTGGCGAGGCGGCTCGCCGACCGGCGTCCCGGACCTGATCAATCAGAACAAGACCGTGTTCCACATCTCCGGCGTGATCGTCCACCGCGCCGATGTGCTGGCGATCGCGGTGATGGTCCCGCTCGTGTTCGCGCTCACCTGGTTCATCGGAAACACGAGGGCCGGACGAGCGATGCGCGCCACCGCGCAGGATCCCGAGGCGGCCCGGCTGATGGGGATCAACGTCAACAACACGATCTCGCTGACGTTCCTGATCGGTGGCATGCTTGCCGGTGCAGCGGGGATCGTGTACGCGCTGTATGAGACCAATGTCTGGTACTTCCAGGGATTTGAGGCTGGCCTGATCGCCTTCACCGCTGCGGTCATGGGCGGGATCGGCAACATCCGAGGCGCGGTCCTCGGAGGGCTGATCATCGGCTGTATCCAGCAGCTGTCCGACGGTCGTCTCGGACCCCAGTGGACGCCGGCTGTGGTCTTCGGCTACCTGATCCTGGTGATGGTCCTACGGCCCCGAGGGCTGTTGGGCGAGGAGACGCGGGAGGCCGGATGACCGACGACCGCAACGACGACGTCCGCAGCGAGGTCTACGTCCAGAAGGGCGAGGCGAAGCCCACCGGCAAGCCGGGCGCGGCGGGAGGCGGCCAGCCTCCGCCCGACGGCCGCGGCGAGTTCACCGCGCAGATCCGCGAGTGGCAGCACGGGATCCAACGGCGGCTGCCGCCGTGGTGGAGCCGCGCCGTGGCCGCGGTGCTGATCGTGATCGCGATCATCCTGCCGTTCTTCTTCAGCCAGACCAGCGGCTTCCTCAACGCGACGATCATCTCGTTCGCCTACGTGGTGATGGCCCTGGGCCTGAATATCGTGGTCGGATTCGCCGGTCTGCTCGACCTCGGCTACGTGGCCTTCTATGCGCTCGGCGCATACACCGTGGGCTGGTTCGGCTCGGGCTTCTTCTCCAATGCCAACGTCCACGTCGGCGTCTCGCATCTGCAATCGACGCTGCCCGGGATCCACTTCAACTTCGTGCTGATCGTGATCTCGGCGGTCCTGATCGCGTCGATGGCCGGCATCATCATCGGTCTGCCGACGCTGCGGCTGCGCAGCGACTACATCGCGATCGTGACGCTCGCGTTCGGCGAGATCGTCCGGGTGTTCGCGGTCAACGGGCAGAGCATCCACCTGGGGAGCGGAGCGACGCTGACGGCGGGCAACCTCGGCATCCCTGCGGTCGACCTGCCGTATTTCCCGATCGTCGGCTCGTTCAATCTGCTCAAGCTCAGACCGTGGTACTGGCTGATCCTGGTGCTGATGCTGATCGTGCTGTTCGTCAACCTGCGCCTGCGCGACTCGCGTCTGGGCCGCGCCTGGGTGGCGCTGCGCGAGGACGAGGTTGCGGCCGTGTCGATGGGGATCCCGCTGGTGCGGACGAAGCTGCTCGCGTACGCGATCGGCGCGACGTTCGGCGGGATCGCGGGGGCGTTCCTCGGCGCGTACTTCACGACGGTCAATGCAGGGCAGTTCGCGTTCGCGTTCTCGATCTTCGTGCTCGCGATGATCATCGTCGGCGGGCTGGGATCGATCTGGGGAGCCGTGCTCGGCGCGCTGATGCTGTCCTACATCAACTACTACCTGATCCCCGATGTGCTCAACTCGCTTCCGCGGACCTTCGGGCTGAGCTTCGACCTGACGCAGCTGTCATTCGGGATCTTCGGCTTCCTGCTGGTGCTGGTGATGGTGCTGCGTCCGCAGGGCCTGTTCCCGGAGCGAAGGCGAAGGCTCGAGCTCACCGGACAGGTCGCGGCCGAGGACGCCCAGCTGGTCGAGCAGCAGGGGGCGCCGTCGTGACCGCGGACGGCGCCGCGATGAGTGCCACCGCCGAGGTCCCCGGCACGCAGCCGGTGATGCTGGCCGACCGCCTGACCAAGGAGTTCGGCGGCCTGGTCGCGGTCGACGACGTCACGCTGGACATTCCCGAGCAAGCGATCGTGTCGCTGATCGGGCCCAACGGCGCGGGCAAGACCACCCTGTTCAACATGCTCACCGGTCTCTACAAACCCACCGCCGGCCGGATCTTGCTCGGCAGCCGCGACATCACGCGGTCGCGACCGGACAGGATCACCGCTCTCGGCGTGGCGCGCACGTTTCAGAACATCCGGCTGTTCGGAGCGATGACCGCCGTGGAGAACGTGATGATCGGCCGCCACGCGCGGATGAAAGCCAGCATGTTCGGATCGATCCTGCGCCCGCCGTGGGTCCGTCGCGAGGAACGCCAGGTGCGCGACCGCGCTCGGGAGCTGCTGGCATACGTGGGACTTCGCCAGGAGGTGTTCGACCAGATCGCTTCGCACCTCTCCTACGGCGATCAGCGCCGGGTCGAGATCGCCCGGGCGCTGGCTTCAGAGCCCAAGCTGCTGCTGCTCGACGAGCCGACCGCCGGCATGAACCCGCAGGAGTCCGGCGCGCTGACCGACTTCATGCGCCAGATGCGCGACGAGCTACAGATCACGATCCTGCTGATCGAGCATGACATGAAGGTCGTGATGGGCGTCTCTGAGCGGGTGACGGTGCTCGACCACGGCACCAAGATCGCGGAGGGCGAGCCGGCGGAGGTTCGCTCAGACCCGCGGGTGATCGAGGCCTACCTCGGAAAGCAGGACTAGTGGCCGCCCCTCTCCTCGAGGTCTCAGACATCCACACCCACTACGGCTCGATCGAGGCGCTCAAGGGCGTGTCGCTGACCGTCGACGAGGGTGAGGTGGTGACGCTGATCGGCTCCAACGGGGCCGGCAAGTCGACCACGCTGCGGTCGATCTCGGGACTGACCCCGGCTAGCGCGGGCACGGTCAGGTTCGCAGGCGAGGAGATCACTCGCGTGCCCGCGCACGAGATCGTCGTCCGCGGGATCGCCCTGTCGCCCGAGGGGCGGCACTGCTTCTCGCGCATGAGCGTGCGCGAGAACCTCGAGCTGGGGGCGCACCGCAGGCCCCGCAGCCAGGAGGTGTCAGACGACCTCGACCGCGTGTTCACGCTGTTCCCGCGGCTGCAGGAGCGCGAGCGCCAGAAGGCCGGGACGATGTCGGGCGGCGAGCAGCAGATGCTGGCGATCGGCCGCGCGCTGATGGCCCGCCCGCGGCTGCTGATGCTCGATGAGCCGTCGATGGGGATCGCGCCGATCCTGGTCGCGCGGATCTACGAGACGATCGGCGAGATCAACAAGTCCGGCGTGGCGATCCTGCTGGTCGAGCAGAACGCCAACTACGCGCTCGACGTCTCCCGCCGCGGCTACGTGCTGGAGACCGGCCGCGTGGTCCTGCGCGGCCAGTCCGCCGAGTTGCGCGACGACCCCGAAGTACAGAGGGCCTACCTGGGGACATGACCGTCTTCGCGCTGATCGGGGCCAAGGGCCTGTATCTGCTGTTCATCTGGCTGCTGTCGGCGACCGGCGCCGCGTGGCTCGCCGAGCGCAAGGGCTACGGCGAGCGCCTTGGGCTCACGTTCGGCCTGTTGCTGTCGGCGATCGGGCTCGTGATCGTGTTGCTGTTGCCCGGGCGCCCCGGGTCCAAGTGGAAGCTCGACGGCCCGATCCCGAAGCGGGACAAGCGAACCCGCCCACACGGCTGAACGCTACGGGGACTCGGCGCCGGCCCGGCGCTGGTCCCGCTAGCTGACGGGCTCGACGTTCTGGCGGATCGGGGGCTCGAGCACCCTGCCGACCACCGGCACTTCGAGGAAGCCCTCGACGCTCGCGTATAGCAGCGCGACCCGTGGCAAATCCGACACGTCGTCGATAACGACCGAGCGCGATACCCAGTCGGGGCCGAACTTGGCGTTGAAGTCGCGCAGCGACTGGATCTGGAAGAACGGATTCAGGCCCTTGGCCATCGCCCGCTGCACCCGTCCCGACAGACCGGCGTCCTCGGCGCTGTCGAGCAGCCGGCCCCAGGCGGCGAAATTCAGCGACAGGCGGTAGAAGCCGTGCGCGCCGAGCGCCAGCGCCGCCCGCGCGATCAGGTACTCGGTGATCCCGTTGGCCGAGTCCGGCCGCCGGCGCATCAGGTCCAGCGAGTACCCGGGCGGTCGCCGTACACCGGTACGAACCGCAGGAACCCGCCGATGCGCCCGTTGCGCTCGCGGGCCAGCGCGATCACGAAGTCGGGCTCGGTGCCCTCGACGTCCTGGCCGAGCTCCATCGTGAACCCGCGCTCGGGCGCGCCCTTGCGCCACTCGGCGCTGATCTGGTTGAGCTCGGCGATCAGCTCGGGGTTCGCGTCGGGCTCGGAGATCAGCTCGAAGTCGTGGTTGCGGTCGATTCGCCGCACCGCGGACCTGACCGCCTTCATCTCGGCTCCCTCGAGGTGGAACTCGCGGCAGCGCAGGATCGCCTCGTCGCCCAGGTAGATCGCGTGCATTCCGCGGGCGCGGTAGATGGCAGCGTCGGCTTCGCGCACCGCGAAGAACGCCACCCGCCAGCCGCGGCGGGCGCAGAACGCGAGGAACTCGTCGACGGTCTTGGCCGTGTCCTCGGGCGGGCCGATCGGATCACCGGCGACCATCGCGGTGCCGCGGACGTACACGTAGGCGACCAGCGACCGGCCGTCGTCTGAGAAGTAGTAGTTCTTGTCGCGGCGCAGTGCGAAGTAGTCGAGCGTGTCGTCGCCCCAGGCCCGCACGATCTTGCGCGCCCGCTCACGGCGCTCGGGCGTCGGGGGCTGGGACTGTACGAACGTGCGCAGCACCAGGTACATGAGGATGATCACGCCGACGATCCCGAGCACGATCAGCGACGCGTGGATGAAGTCGCGGAACCCCTCGTGGTGGTAGATGTACGGACCGGGGTTGCCGAGACCGATCATCCCGCCGTAGGCGGTCTTGAACACGCCCCAGAAGGTGAGGTCGGGGTCGATGTGGTTGCGCTCGGCCCACAGCGTGATCCACGTGAACAGGAACACGCCGACCAGGTACACCGGCACGAACGCCAGCGCCTGCGGCAGCGACCCGCGATCCGACTGAGCGCGGAAGTCGTCGCGGAACCAGATCAGCGCCAGCAGCATCCCCACCGACAGCAGCACCGCGAGCGGCTCGGGCCCCCGGAGCACGTTGACGATCGCGGCGGCGGCGAACGCGACGATCGCGATCGCCCAGGCCCTGCGCTTGCCCCTGCTGAGCCCGCGGGCGACCCCGATCAGCACCAGCCCGATCACGACCGATGCGGTGGCGCCACCGGCGCGAGTGGACTGCGAGACGAACGAGAAGCTGTCCAGCGAGAACCGCAGTGAGGTAGCAGTCGGCAGCACCGAGAAGATCGCCACGATCACGCTGGCCCAGGCCAGCGGGCGCAGCGAGCGCGGGCGGCGGGTGGGGGAGACCCTGACCGGTGCGCCGCGCTCGGTGCCGTCGCCGGCCGCGACGGGCGCCGGCGCTTGCAAATCCGCGGCGGTCGGCGCTCCCTTGGCGGACACCGCACCCGACCCGTCGGCGCCCTCGTGTCCCTCCGGGCGCAGCGTCGGGAACAGGATCACGTCGCGGATCGCATCCTGCCCGGCGATCAGCATCACGAGGCGGTCCATCCCGATCCCGAGACCGCCGGTTGGCGGTAGCCCGTACTCGAGCGCCTCCACATAGTCCATGTCGACCGGCTCGGCCTCGTCGTCGCCTCCGGCCTTCGCGCGCGCCTCGTCCTGGAAGCGCGCCGCCTGGTCGACCGGGTCGTTGAGCTCGCTGTAGGCGTTGGCGAGCTCTCGCCCGGCCACAACCAGCTCGAAGCGCTCCGTCAGCGTCGGGTCGTCGCGGTGGGCGCGGGCGAGCGGCGACACCTCGCGCGGGTGGTCGATCACGAACGTGGGCTCGATCAGCGTGTGCTCGGAGCTCTCGTCGTAGACCTCGCTCATGATCTTCCCCGAGCCCCACGCCTTCAGCCACTCGATCCCGAGCTCGTCGGCGATCTTGCGGGCGTCCTGCACCGGCATCGAGGGGTGCATCTCGAACCCGACGTTCTCGCGGATCAGCTCCGCCATCGTGACCCGTCGGTAGGGCGGCTTGAGGTCGACCTGGCGGTCGCCGATCTTGACCACGGTGGTGCCGATCGCCTCGTCCAGCGAGGCGGCGATGATCGCCTCGGTCAGGTCCATCATGTCGTGGTAGTCGCCGAATGCCTGGTAGGCCTCAAGCAGCGTGAACTCAGGGTTGTGGCGCGTGTCCAGGCCCTCGTTGCGGAACACCCGTCCGATCTCGAACACTCGGTCCATGCCGCCGACGATCAGCCGCTTGAGCGGCAGCTCGAGCGCGATCCGCAGCGTCATGTCGATGTCGAGCGAGTTGTGGTGGGTGATGAACGGACGCGCGGTGGCGCCGCCGGCCTGGCCCAGCAGCACCGGCGTCTCGACCTCGCGGAAGCCGCGCTCGGTGAGCACCCGGCGCGTGGCGGCGATCACCGCCGAACGGATCGCGAACGTCCGCCGGGTCGACTCGCTCAGCGTCAGGTCCAGGTAGCGGCGGCGGTACCGAGCCTCGGGATCGGCGAGCCCGTGGCGAACGCTGGGCATCGCCCGCAGGCTCTTGGACAGCAGCTCGAACGAGGCCACCCGGACCGACAGCTCCCCGTGGTCGGAGGCGACGACCGTCCCCTCGACCCCGATCCAGTCACCGAGGTCGAGGTCGGAGAAGTCCTTGAGGGCCTGCTGGCCGGCCTCGTCGCGGGTGACCAGCAGCTGGATCGTGCCGGTCTCGTCGCGCAGGTCGGCGAAGTCCAGGCCACCGTGACGGCGCTCGCCCGAGCATCCGGCCGGCCAGGCGAACCACCCGGCCCGTGTCGGTCCCGGGCGCCAGCCCCGCGTACTGCCGCTGCAGCTGATCGGCGGTGGCATCGCGGTCGAAGCGGACCGGGTAGGGCTCCACGCCGCGTCCACGTAGCCCATCGAGCTTCTCCAGGCGTCGCTGCCGGATCCCCGCCTGGAACCCCGAATCCGCGTCATTCCCGTTTGTCGAAGCACCCGCGGACCGCTCGAGCCCGCGTTCCTCGCCTGTGCTCATCCCGCCGCGGATGCTACGGACTCCTCAGGCGGCGGTCCCCCCGTGCACGTTGCGAGGACCCCGCGCGACCGCGTCGGCATGAGCTACTAGATTCAGTATCAGATGCCTGACGAGCTCTTTTTGATCGACGGCAACAGCCTCGCCTACCGCGCGTTCTTCGCGCTGCCCGAGTCGATCGCGACCTCCACCGGGGTGCCGACCAATGCGATCTTCGGGTTCGCCTCGATGCTGGTCAAGATCCTCACCGACTACGGCCCCAGGGCGACCGTGGTGGTGTGGGACAAGGGATATACCGGGCGCAAGGAGGTCTATCCCGAGTACAAGGCCCAGCGCAGCACGCGCCCCGACCTGCTCAAGGAGCAGTGGCCGGCGTTCGAGCCGCTGGTGGCCGCGTTCGGCTATCAGAACTTTGCGGTCGAGGGCTACGAGGCCGACGACGTGATCGCGTCGATCGTCGCCCGCGCGCGCGGCTCGGAACCGGCGATCCCGGTGATGGTCGTGACCGGAGACCGCGACGCCTACCAGCTGGTCGGCGACGGGGTGCGGATCATGACCACCTCGCGCGGGATCACCGACACCAAGGTGTATGACCGCGACGGCGTGGTCGACCGCTACGGGATCCCGCCGGAACTCGTCCCGGACTTCATCGGGCTGAAGGGCGACACCAGCGACAACATCCCCGGCGTCCCCGGGATCGGCGACAAGACCGCGGCCGACCTGCTGCAGCGGTTCGGCTCGCTCGAGGAGGTACTCGAGCACATCGACGACATCAGCGGCGCCAAGCGCAAGCAGAACCTCACCGAGCACGCCGACGATGCGCGTATTTCAAAACAGCTGGCCACGGTCAAGCGCGACATCCCGATCGAGCTCGACCTCGAGTCGTTCGTGGCGGTAGCGCCCGATCGGTCGGCGCTGCGCGACACGTTCCGCGAGTACGAGCTGCGCGAGCCGTTGCGGCGGCTGGAGGAGGCACTCGGCTCGGCCGACGCCGCCGCGCCGGCGCCGATGGCCGAGGAGTCGCTTACCGCGCGCGTTCGCCAGGGCCAGGTCGCCGACGTCGCGCAGCTGCCCGAGACCGAGGTCGCGGTCGCGGTGCGTCCCCCGGACGTCCCCGAGGACGCGCTGTTCTCGGCCGATGCGACCTGGACGTTCGGGGTCTACGCCGACGGCGGCTCCCAGATCCTGACCGGACCGTGTGAGACGCCTGCGGATCTCGTCGCGCAGCTCGGCAAGCGGCCGGTTATCGCCCACGACGCCAAGGCGCTGGGCGAGGTGCCGCGGGTGCTCGCCCACGACACCGAGGTTGCGGCCTACCTGCTCGAGCCCGCGCGCCGCGCGTACCCGTTCCGCGAGCTGTGCGAGGAGCGCGGCCTGGCCGCTGCGGTCGATGGCGAGGTCGCCGCCGACGCGCTGCTGGCCCACGCGCTCGCCGACTGGCAGCGCGAACAGATTCGCGGGCGCGGCCTGACCGACCTGCTCCTGGAAGTGGAGCTGCCGCTGGTCGGGGTCCTGCGCGACATGGAGAAGTCCGGGCTCAAGCTCGACACGGGCCGCCTGCGGGAGATCTCAGACCGGGTCAAGGACGAGGCCTACCGGCTCGAGCGCGAGATCTTCGACCTGTGCGGCACCGAGTTCATGCTCGGCTCGCCGCGCCAGCTCGAGGAGGTCCTGTTCGGACGGTTGGGCCTGTCGCGCAAGCGCCGCGGCAAGACCGGCTACTCGACCGACGCCCGCGTGCTGCAGGCGATCCGCGGCGAGCACGACGTGATCCCCAAGATCGAGCGCTGGCGCGAGCTGACCAAGCTGGCCCAGACCTACCTCGACGCGCTGCCCCAACTGCTGGGCGCCGACGACCGGCTCCACACCACGTTCAACCAGACCGCCGCGACCACCGGCCGGCTGTCCTCGAACAACCCCAACCTCCAGAACATCCCGATCCGTACCGAGCTTGGCCGCGAGATCCGTTCCTGCTTCGTGTCCGAGCCCGGAAACCTGCTGGTGTCGGCCGACTACTCACAGGTCGAGCTGCGGCTGCTGGCGCACATCGCCGGCGAGGACGTGCTCAAGGAGATCTTCCGCAAGGGCGAGGACGTCCACACCGCAACCGCGGTCCGCGTATTCGGCGTCACGCCCGACCAGATCGACCCCGGGATGCGCTCGAAGTCCAAGATGATCAACTACGGGATCGTCTACGGGCTGTCGGCGTGGGGGATGGCCGATCGGCTCGACATCCCCCAGGAGGAGGCGGAGGAGTTCATCCAGCGCTACCTGGCCGGGTTCCCGGCGGTGGCGAAGTTCATCGAGGACACGATCACCCAGGGCACCGAGCACGGGTACGTGTCGACGCTGTTCGGCCGCCGCCGTCAGGTCCCCGAGCTGCGCGCCCGCCGGTGGGAGCTGCGCCGCCAAGGCGAGCGGTTCGCGGTCAACATGGTGATCCAGGGCACCGCGGCGGACATCATCAAGGTGGCGATGGTCCGCTGCGAGCAGGCGCTCGAGCAGGCCGGGCTGAAATCCCGGATGATCCTCCAGATCCACGACGAGCTGCTGTTCGAAGGGCCCGCGGACGAGGCCGAGGCGGTCAAGCAGATCGCGATCGAGCAGATGAGCGGCGCGTTTGAGATGGATCCGCCGCTGGCCGTTGAGGCCGGGATCGGCACCGACTGGCTCAACGCGAAGTAGCGGCTGTCGACGGACGCCTAGACGGGCGCGAGCGCCCGCGCGCGAGCGTCGCCGCTGACGAAGTCCGGGTGTGCGACCTGCAGGTAGTGGCCGAACGACCAGTCGATGAAGCGCTTGTGGCCGAACGCGCGCAGCGACGGACTGAGCACACGCGGCGCCACCCGCGGGACCAGACGCTGGACGCGCAGCATCCACCGAAACGGCGCCGCGTGGCTCGCCGAGAACGCGTGGTAGCGGGCCAGCGCCTGCTGTTTGCTCTGCGTCTCCTGGATCACCGCGCGCAGCTCGCGTCCGCAGGCGATCCCGAAGTACAGGGCGGTGCGGATCCCCTCGGCGGTCAGCGGCAGACAGTGTCCGGCGGAGTCACCGACGAAGAACACGCCGTCCTCGGTCGCGTCACGCAAGGCGTGCGGGATCCAGTTGCCCTGATAGCGGACGGTCTCGGCGTGCAGGTCGGTGGCCAGCCGCACGGTCGGCTCGCGCACGTGAAACCGAGGGTCGAACGAGCCGACGCCGATCCTGAGCTCCGTGTCGGCCGGGAAGCGCCACCCGTAGCCGGCGGGCACGTATGAACGGTCGATCCACACCTCCATGTCCTCGCCCGAGCCGAACGGGTGGACCTCGAGGCCCCGGGACAGCTGCGCGTCCGGCGGCTGCACGTTGTCGCCGACGCCGAGCACCCGGCGCCACCCGAGCCCGTCGACGATCAGGCCGGCGCGGACGTCGCCGCGGTCGGTGTGAACGACGTCGCCGGTGCGCCCGTCGACCTTCGCGGTCTCGAACTCGAATGAGCCCTGTGCGGCGAGCAGCGCGCACAGCGTCCGGTAGTCGAACGTCGAGAACGTCCACGGCAGGTCGTAGCGCATGGTGGCGTAGGGGGTGTGGACCACCAGTTCGCCGAACGTCTGCTGCAGCGACTCGGTGAGCTCGAGTGCGTGCAGCCAGCCGGTCGGGATCCCGCAGGCGGACGTCTGGCGTTCGCCGATCTCGTAGCGGTCGATCACGAGCACCTCGGCGCCGCTGCCGGCGAGCTCGCGCGCGACCGCGAGTCCGGCGAAGCTGGCCCCGCAGATCAGCACGTCGCAGTCCTGCCGCAGCGGGGTGCGCTCCGCACCGCGCTTGGTCGCTCGCCGGGGCATAGGTGGTCCGAGAATACCGACGCCTATTCGGCGACGGGCTCTTTAGGAAATCGTGATGTGGAGCCGCTCCGCACGCCCTGTGCGGCTATCCTGCGAAGACGCATGTCCACAACTACACCTTTGATGCCGGCCACCGAACAGCCTAACGCTCGAGTCGTCGAGGGCTCAGACGGGCTCCTGCTGGAGATCGATGGCCAGATAGTCCCCAATTACGACGCCACCCTGCATCCGTTCCAGGAGGGGGATGTCGTCACCGGCCACGTCGTCCGAATCGACAACGACGAGGTGCTCGTCGACATCGGCTACAAGTCCGAAGGCGTCATCCCGTCCAGCGAACTGTCGATCCGCAAGTCGGTCGACCCCTCTGACGAGGTCTCGCTCGGCGAGGAGGTAGACGCGCTCGTCCTCACCAAGGAGGACCAGGACGGACGGCTCATCCTGTCCAAGAAGCGCGCGCGATTTGAGAAGGCCTGGCGCAAGATCGAGGCCGCCGCGGAGTCCGGCGAGCCGGTCTCAGGCTCCGTGATCGAGGTCGTCAAGGGCGGTCTGATCATCGACCTCGGCGTCCGCGGGTTCCTGCCCGCGTCGCTGGTCGACATCCGCCGCGTCCCGAACCTGGACGAGTACATGGGCCAGCCGATCGAGTGCAAGGTGATCGAGCTCAACCGGTCCCGTAACAACGTCGTGCTGTCTCGCCGTGCGGTGCTCGAGGAGCAGCGCAAGGAGGACCGTGAGCGGATCCTCGACCGGCTGCAGCCCGGTCAGGTCGTGGAGGGCACGATCTCGAACATCGTCGACTTCGGCGCGTTCGTCGACCTCGACGGAATCGACGGCTTGATCCACATCTCCGAGCTGTCCTGGTCGCACGTCAACCACCCGAGCGAGATCCTCTCGATCGGCGACACGGTGAGCGTCAAGGTGCTCGACATCGACCGCGACCGCCAGCGGATCTCGCTGGGTCTCAAGCAGACCCAGGAGGACCCCTGGCAGCGGGTTGTCGACACCTACAACATCGGCGACGAGCTCGAGGGCACGGTCACCAAGGTGGTCACCTTCGGGGCGTTCGTCGAGATCCTCGACGGCGTCGAGGGTCTGGTCCACATCTCAGAGCTCGCCCAGCACCACGTCGAGAACCCGCGCGAGATCATCCAGCCCGGCGACCCCGTGCGGGTGAAGATCCTCGAGATCGACTCCGAGCGCCGGCGGCTCTCGCTGTCGATCAAGCGAGTCGAGGGCCAGGTGCTCCCGGTCCGGCCGATCGTGCCGCCATCCGGAGCCGACGCGGGCGACCTGGACGACATGCCCGAGCTCGGGCTCTCCGAGGATGTGTTCGCCGGCTCCGACGAGCCCGCCCGGGTCGATTTCGCCCCCGACGTCGAGGCAGAGGCCGCTCCCGAGGCAGAGGCCGCTCCCGAGGCAGAGGCTGCTCCCGAGGCTCAGGCAGAGGCTGCTCCCGAGGCTCAGGCCGAGGCCGCTCCCGCTGTGGAGGCCGAGGCCGCTCCCGAGGCTCAGGCCGAGGCCGCTCCCGCCGTGGAGGCCGAGGCCGCTCCCGCTGTGGAGGCCGAAGTCGAGTCCGCTCCTGCGGCGGTGGAGGCTGAGCCCGCCCCCGAGGTGGAGGCCGAGCCCGCTCCCGCGGCCGAGGTGGAGCCGGCTCCGGTCGAGCCACAGGCTGCTGAGCAGCAGGCTCCGCCCGAGCCCGAGCCCGAGCCCGAGCCCGAGCCCGAGGCTGAGGCCGCGCCGGACGCCTGACCGCGCCGACGTCCGACCGCGCCCGACGTGATCGCCTTCATCGGGCTGACGGGCGGCATCGGCGCCGGCAAGTCCACAGCGCTCGACGCGCTCGAGCGGCTCGGGGCCGCGGTGATTTCAACCGATCGGGTGGTCCACGACCTCTACCAGGACGGACGGGTGAAGGCAGCGGTCGCTGACAGGTTCGGTGACTCGGTCATCCCGGGCGGCGTGGTCGACCGCGCTGCCCTCGCCGGCAGAGCGTTTGCTACCGATGAGGATCGGGCGTGGCTCGAGGGGCTCCTGTGGCCGCTCGTGCGCGAGCGCGTGAGCGACTGGCGCCTGGGCCTGGAGCAAGTGTCGCCGCCCCCGCGCGCCGCGGTGGTGGAGGTACCGTTGCTGTTCGAGGCGGGTATGGAGCACGTCTATGACGCCACGATCGCGGTCATCGCCGACGAGGACGTGCGCGGGCAGCGGGCCGGCTCACGCGGCCATCAGGCGCTCGCCGAGCGCTCCGCCCGCCAGTTGTCTCAGAAGGAAAAGGCACAACGTGCGACATATGTAGTTGTTAACGATGGGACGGTTGACGATTTGCAGTCGAAGTTGTCGGCCGTTCTTGAGAAGCTGAACGGCTGAGCGTGAGGAGTGCTGAGCAGTGAGCAGGCTGGAGTAGCCGTGGCGCCCGTTGTGACCGGTGGCGCCACTCGACGCGAGATCCGCAGGGAGCAGGCCCGCCGCAAGACGGTGGCCCGGCGCCGACTGACGCTGGCCGTGGCCGCGCTGGTGTTGCTCACCGTCGCGGTGGTGCTGGCGCTGCCCCTGTTCAAGAAGGCGGTCACAGAACTGACACTGCCGCTCAAGCACGCCGACATCATCCGCCAGCAGGCCGCTGAGAAGCATCTCCAGCCGGCGCTGATCGCAGCCGTGATCTACGCCGAGACGAAGTTCGACGCGCGGACCTCGCCGGCGGGCGCCCAGGGCCTGATGCAGATCATGCCCGAGACTGCCAGGTTCCTGGCCAAACGCTCAGGGGCCAAGACGTTCCAGGTGTCCGACCTGTCGACGCCGCAGGTCAACATCGCCTACGGCAGCTATCTGCTCCGAGACCTGCTCGACCACTATCACGGCAATCTGGTGTTCGCGCTGGCCGCCTACAACGGCGGAGAGACCAACGCCGACCACTGGGTGGCGCAGGCCCAGAAATCGGGGCACAAGCTCACGATCGCCCGGATCCCGTTCCCAGAGACGCGCGCGTACGTGAAGAAGGTGCTACGCGCCGAGCACGACTACCGCACGAAGTACGCGAGCCAGCTCGGCTATCAGTAGATGCGCCGGGGGCGCGCGGCGTGCTCGGCCGAGGCGATCACCTCGGCGACGGCCGGCGCCTCGTGCTCGTGCAGCGTGGCCGTGGTGACGCGGATCCCCGGCGGCGCCCGGAACCGGAACCGCTCGCCGGACATCACCAGCCAGCCCGCGTCGAGCAGCGCCCGCACGACCGGGGCCTCCTCGGTCACGGGCACCCACACGTTCAGTCCCGACGCGCCGTGTGCGGCGACGCCCCGCTCTTGCAGCGCCCCGATCAGCGCTCCGCGTCGGGCCGCGTAGGCGGCTCGGGCGTCGGCTGAGGTCTGCTCGAAGGCCGGATCGCCCAGCAGCTCTGCGGTGGTCGCCTGGAGGATGTGGCTGACCCAGCGCGGTCCCAGCGCCTGCCGGCCCTCGACCCGCGCGACCGTCGTCTCGTCGCCCGCCACGATCGCCACGCGCAGGTCGGGGTTGAGGATCTTCGACATCGCCCGGATCACCGCCCAGCGCGGCCACGAGGAGCCGATCATGCTCGCGTACGGCGCGCCCGCGACCACGCTGGCATGGTCGTCCTCGATCAGCAGCAGGCCGGGATGGCGCTCCAGCAGCGAGCGAAGCTCCCCGGCGCGGCCTCGACCGACTGCGGCGCCCAGCGGGTTCTGGGCGCGGGGGACGGTCACGACCGCGTCCACGCCCCGGGCCAGGCCGGCCTGGAATGCCTCGGGGATCAGCCCAAGGTCGTCGACGGCGACCGGCACGGCGACCAGTCCGAGCGCCAGCAGGATGTCACGGATCGGCGGGTAGCAGGGGTCCTCGACGACGACGCGGTCGCCCGGCCCCAGATGCGCCTGCAGGACGCGCTCGACCCCGTCCAGCGCCCCGGACACGACCGTGAGCGCATCGGTGGCGACCCCGTCGGAAGCGAACGACCGGGTCGCGGCCTCGAGCAGCCGCTCGTTGACGGCATCGGACCCGCTCGCCCGCAGCTGCGCGTCGTAGTCGATCCCGGCAATCGCGGGCCCGATTGCCGGCAGCAGCTCGGGGTCCGCCAAGCCGGCCGCGAGATCGCGCCGCTCGGGCTGGCCGCGCGAGGCGGTGTACGGGTGGCTCTGGCGCCTCGCTGCGGCCGGCGCGCGCAGCGCGGGGCGGGGTGCGACCCGCGTGCCCCGGCGGCCGTCGGCCGTCGCGAGCCCGCGCTGGCGGAGGATCCGGTAGGCCGAGTTGACGGTCGCCGGGCTCTTGCCCAGCCGCTTGGCCAGCGCGCGCACCGTGGGCAGCGTGTCGCCGGCGTCGAGCGTCCCGTCGCGGATCGCCGTCTCAGCGCTGGCGGCGATCTCGCGGGCCGTGGCGCCGGTGATCTCCAGCGCGGTGGCGCCCCGCGCGTCCGCGTCCTTGGATTCCCGCGGATCGTTCTGATATTGTTCTACCTCAAGCATGAGAACGTACTATAACAAAACTGAGAGGTCGAAGGTCCGGCGCCGCGCCGGGCGCGGCAGCTACCGCCGCACGACGATCCACGAGATCCTGGACGAGGGCATGATCGCTCACGTTGGCGTCAGCTCCGACGACGGTCAGCCGTTCGTGATCCCGGTGCTGTACGCACGCGACGGCGAGAGCGTCTACCTGCACGGGTCGCCGCTCAGCCGGCTGCTGAGCCGGCTCGGAGAAGGCGTGCCGATGTGCCTGACGGTCACGCTGCTCGACGGGCTCGTGCTGGCCCGTTCGGCATTCCATCACTCGATGAACTACCGCTCGGTGGTGATCCTCGGCCAGGCCCGCGAGATCACCGACCCCGAGCGTAAGGAGCGGGCCCTGCGTCAGATCGTCGAGCACATCGTCCCTGGGCGCTCCGACGAGGCACGGGGTCCCAACCGCAAGGAGCTCAAGGCCACCGAGGTGATCGAACTGTCGATCGACGAGGCCTCGGCGAAGATCCGCACCGGGCCGCCCGGCGACGCGGCCGCGGACATGGCTCTGCCGGTGTGGGCGGGGGAGATCCCGCTGGCGATGACGGTGGGTGAGCCGGTGACCGACGAGAAGTGCTCGCTGCCGATCCCCGAGTACGTGTCGGACTATTCGCGGGAGGCGGTCGCGCGCAACGGGTCGGCGGCGGTTCGCAACGGCGCGCACCCGGACCACGACGGCTCCTAGGACATGGGAGCGTCCGCGGCGGACGCTACGCTCATAGGTCCGCTCTTATGCCGCAGTTTGAGCTCGAAGCCGCCTACCACCCCACCGCCGATCAGCCTCCGGCGATCGCGTCCTTGGCCGAGGGCATCAACGCCGGCGAGCAGTTCGAGACGCTCCTCGGAGCGACCGGAACCGGCAAGACGCTGACGATGGCGGCGACGATCGAGGCCGTGCAGAAGCCGGCGCTCGTGATCGCGCATAACAAGACGCTCGCGGCCCAGCTCTGCAACGAGTTCCGGACGTACTTCCCGCGCAACTCGGTCGAGTACTTCGTCTCCTACTACGACTACTACCAGCCCGAGGCCTACGTCCCGAGCAAGGACCTCTACATCGAGAAGGACTCGGCGATCAACCAGGAGATCGACCGGCTGCGCCACTCGGCGACCGCGGCGCTGTTCGCCCGGCGCGACGTGGTGATCGTGGCCAGCGTGTCCTGCATCTTCGGTCTGGGGTCGCCGGAGGTGTACGACGAGAACCTGCAGACGCTGCGGCTGGGGGAGTACATCGACCGAGATGCGCTGCTGCGAAAGCTCGTCTCGATCCAGTACACGCGTAACGACACGGCGCTGGCCCGGGGGACTTTCCGGGTTCGCGGCGAGACGCTGGAGATCTTCCCGGCGTACGCCGAGACGGCGTTCCGGATCGTGTTGTTCGGCGATGAGGTCGAGCACCTGCAGCACTTCGACCCGGTGACCGGCGAGATCCTCGAGGACAATCTCGAGCACGTCGGGATCTGGCCGGCCTCGCACTACAACGTGCGCGAGGGGATGATCGAGGACGCGGTCGCCGAGATCGGGCGTGAGCTCAACGAGCGCTGCGCCGAGCTCGACGCGCAGGGCAAGCTGCTCGAGTCCCACCGCCTGCGCCAGCGCACCCAGTACGACATGGAGATGCTGCGCGAGCTCGGGTTCTGCTCCGGGATCGAGAACTACTCGCGGATCCTCGACGGCCGCAATGCCGGCGACCGGCCGTACTGCCTGCTCGACTACTTTCCCGACGACTTCGTGTGCTTCATCGACGAGTCCCATCAGACGGTGCCCCAGATCGGTGGCATGCACGAGGGCGATCGCTCGCGCAAGCAGACGCTCGTCGACTACGGGTTCAGGCTCCCCAGCGCGCTCGACAACCGGCCCCAGACCTTCCAGGAGTTCCTTTCGATCACCCCGCAGATGGTGTTCGTGTCGGCGACGCCGGGCGACTACGAGCGCCGCCACTCCAAGCGGATCGTCGAGCAGATCGTCCGCCCGACCGGAATCATCGATCCCGACGTCGAGGTCCGCGAGACCCGCAACCAGATCGACGATCTGATGAACGAGATTCGCGGCCGGGTCGACCGCGACCAGCGCACGCTGGTGACCACCTTGACCAAGAAGATGGCCGAGGACCTGACCGACTACCTGCTGGAGATGGGCTTCCGGGTGCGCTATCTGCACTCCGAGATCGACACGCTCGAGCGGATCCAGATCATTCGCGAGCTGCGGCTGGGCGAGTTCGACGTGCTGGTCGGGGTCAACCTGCTGCGCGAGGGCCTCGACCTGCCCGAGGTCTCGCTGGTCGCGATTCTCGACGCCGACAAGGAGGGCTTCCTCCGCGGCGAGACGTCGCTGATCCAGACGATCGGCCGGGCCGCGCGCAACATCGAGGGCAAGGTCGTGATGTACGCCGACAAGGAGACGGCCGCGATGCGGGCCGCGCTCGACGAGACCGACCGTCGACGCGCGATCCAGCGGGCCTACAACGAGGAGCACGGGATCACCCCGGAGACGATCGTCAAGGGGATCTCCGACATCGCGGAGTTCCTGCAGAGCGAGTCCAAGGTCCCGCGCTCGCGCCGGCGCCGCCGCCAGGTCGACGGGATGGCGCCCGCCGAGCTCGAGAAGACGATCGTCGAGCTCGAGGAGGAGATGCTCGCCGCGGCCGAAGAGCTGCGGTTCGAGTACGCGGCCAAGCTGCGCGACGAGATCCGCGATCTCAAGCGCCAGCTCGACGTCGCCGTGGCCGACGGCAAACTCGCCCCGAGCTGAGGTTCGGTCGCAGATCTCGGCCGCGTCGGCGGGCCAGGGGTGGGCCGGCATGAATTTGATGACACATCCGTCGTGATCCGGGAGCCGCGTCAAGCTATGCAGGTATGCCGTGTATGACGTGACACGGCTGGAGCGGACGGCCGCGTTTGTCACGTTATGCAGGTTGATTGGACGGGGGTCCGGTACGCTGGCCCGGCGAATCTGACCCCATTACGACGCGGAGGTAGCGCAGGTGGCGCTTGACCGAGGCAGCATCCAGAAGCAGAACTTCCCCGTCGGTGACGGGGGCTATGACCGCGACGCGGTCGACGCCCATCTGAGCTCGCTGGCCGACCAGGTCGAGGAGCTCCAGCACGCCTCGGCCGCGCGCAACCAGTCGCTGGCCGACACCGCCAGCGACCGGATCCGAGCGATCGTCGAGGGCGCCGAGACCAGCGCCGCCGAGATCCAGCGCCACGCCGTCGAGGACGCCGACCGGATCCGTGCCGACGCCGGCACCGACGCGGCCGCGATCCGCCAGCAGGCCAAGGAACAGGCGCACGCCGACGTCGGCAAGGTCAGCGAGTCGACCGCCGGGATGATGTCCCGGCTGGAGGCGATGAAGAGCGAGCTGAACGCGCTGTTTCAGTCGCTGCGCACCGGGTCCGAGCGCCTGAAGTCAGAGCTCGACCAGCTCGAGGGTCACATGGGCCAGGTCCGCGAGACCACCGGCGCTCCCGAACTGGCCGGCGAGGGTCACACGGCGCAGGCGCACCCGATCGCCCCTGAGGAGCATTCCGGGCTGGTCGAGGAGGGCGCGCTGCATGCTGCTGCTCCCGCGCCGCCGGAGGCACCCGGCGGGGCGTCGGAGCGCGAGAGGCCCGCGGAGACCGAGAAGCCCGTGGAGCCAGAGAAGCCCGCGGAGCCCGAGATCCCAACGGGCCCCGACGACACCGAGGGCGCCCGCCTGATCGCGCTCAACATGGCCCTCAACGGGGCTGCGCGCGATGAGACCGACCGCTACCTCGCCGAGCACTACAAGCTCAACGACCGCGGCGGGTTGCTCGACGAGGTCTACTCCTCGGTCGAAGGCTGACGCTCCCCGGATCCTCAAATACCCCGGACTATGCGGCGTTCGGCCTCCGCGGCCGATGGGAACGTCTGTTCGGTTCTCTAAACTGCGTTATGTGGACAAGCTCATTGTCTCGGGAGCACGAGAGCACAACCTGAAGGACATCACGGTCGAGATCCCGCGCGGGTCGATGACCGTGATCACGGGGCTTTCCGGGTCCGGGAAGTCGTCGCTGGCGTTTGACACGATCTACGCCGAGGGGCAGCGGCGATACGTCGAGTCGCTGTCGGCGTATGCGCGCCAGTTCCTCGGGCAGATGGACAAGCCCGACGTGGACTCGATCGAGGGCCTGTCGCCGGCGATCTCGATCGATCAGAAGACGACCTCGCGTAACCCGCGGTCGACAGTCGGGACCGTGACCGAGATCTACGACTACCTGCGGTTGCTGTGGGCGCGGATCGGCCATCCGCACTGTCACGTGTGCGGGCGACCGATCAGCGGCCAGTCCGCCGAGCAGATCATCGACCAGGTCATGGAGCTGCCCGAGGGCACGCGGTTCATGGTGCTGGCGCCGATCGTCCGCGGGCGCAAGGGCGAGTACGGCAAGCAGCTCGAGGAGCTGCGCGGCGAGGGCTTCGGCCGGGCCAAGATCGACGGCGAGCTGCGGCGCCTGGATGAGGAGATCTCGCTCGACAAGAAGTTCAAGCACGACATCGCGATCGTGGTCGACCGGCTGGTCATGAAGGGCGAGCTGCGCAAGCGGCTGGCCGACTCGATCGAGACCGCGGTGGCGCTGGCCGACGGGCTCGTCGAGATCGAGCTCGTCGACGAACCAGATCCCGGCTCGCCCACCTCCGCCAACCGGATCCAGACCTACTCGGAGAAGTTCGCCTGTCCGGTGCACGGTCCCAGCCTGGTCGAGCTCGAGCCCCGGATCTTCAGCTTCAACTCACCGCACGGCGCCTGCCCGCGCTGCACCGGGCTGGGCTCGCAGATGGAGATCGACCCCGACCTGGTCGTCCCCGACCCGAGCCTGTCGATCGGCGAGGGCGCGCTGGCGCCGTGGACGGCGAGCGCGTCGGACTACTACGAGCAGCTCACGCAGGCGATCGCCGAGCGTTACGACGTCGACCTCGAGATCCCGTGGGAGAAGCTCCCGGCCGAGTGCCAGGACTTCTTCCTGTACGGCACCAACGGACAGCGGCTGCAGGTCTCATACCGGAACCGGTTCGGCCGGCGGCGGTCGTACGCGACGACGTTCGAGGGGATCGTCCCGAATCTCGAGCGGCGCTATCGGGAAACGGAGTCCGACTACTCGCGAGAGAAGATCGAGGAGTACATGACGCTGCGGCCGTGCCCGGAATGCAAGGGCGCCCGGTTGCGGCCCGAGTCGCGGGCGGTGCTGATCGGCGACACGCCGATCCACGAGTACACGGCGCTGTCGGCGCGTCGGGCGCTGGCCTGGGTCCGCGGCCTGGACCTGTCCGAGCACGACCGGCGGATCGCGCGGCTGGTGCTGCGCGAGATCGAGGAGCGCCTGCAGTTCCTCGACAACGTCGGCGTCGGCTACCTGTCAATGGAGCGGGCGGCGGCGACGCTGTCGGGCGGCGAGGCCCAGCGGATCCGGCTGGCCACGCAGATCGGGTCCTCGCTAGTCGGGGTCCTGTACATCCTCGACGAGCCGTCGATCGGGCTGCACCAGCGCGACAACGAGAAGCTGATCGCGACGCTCGAGCGGTTGCGCGATCTGGGCAACACCGTGCTGGTGGTCGAGCACGACGAGGGCACGATGCGGGCGGCCGACCATCTGGTCGACATGGGCCCGGCGGCGGGCGAGCACGGCGGCTACGTGGTCGCGCAGGGGACCGCGGCCGAGGTCGAGCAGGTCCCCGACTCGTTGACCGGGCAGTTCCTGGCCGGGACGCGGGTGATCGAGATGCCGGCCAAGCGGCGCAAGCCGAGCGGGTACATCGGGATCGAGGGCGCCTCGCAGCACAACCTGCAGCGGATCGACGTCAAGATCCCGCTGGGCGTGTTCTGCTGCGTCACCGGCGTCTCGGGCTCCGGTAAGTCGACGCTGGTCAACGAGGTCCTCTACAAGGCGGTGGCCAACCGGCTGCACCGGTCGCGCCAGCGGGCCGGCGTGCACCGGCGGATCAACGGGCTGGACCAGGTGGACAAGATCATCTCGGTCGACCAGTCGCCCATCGGGCGCACGCCGCGGTCGAATCCGGCCACGTACATCGGGTTGTTCGACCAGATCCGGGAGCTGTTCTCCAAGACCCAGGAGGCGCGGGCCCGTGGCTACAAGCCGGGCCGGTTCTCGTTCAATGTCAAGGGCGGGCGCTGCGAGGTGTGCCGCGGCGATGGCCAGATCAAGATCGAGATGCACTTCTTGCCCGACGTGTACGTGCCGTGCGAGCAGTGCCACGGCAAGCGCTACAACCGGGAGACGCTCGAGGTCCGCTTCAAGGGCAAGACGATCGCCGACGTGCTCGAGATGCCGATCGAGGAGGCACTCGAGTTCTTCGAGCACATCCCGAAGATCCGCCGCCGGGTGCAGGCGCTCAGCGACGTCGGGCTCGGGTACATGCGGCTGGGCCAGCCGGCCACGACGCTGTCAGGCGGGGAGGCGCAGCGGGTCAAGCTCGCCGCCGAGCTGTCGAAGGTGGCGACTGGGACGACGCTGTACATCCTCGATGAGCCGACCACCGGGCTGCACTTCGCCGACATCCAGCGGCTGCTCGAGGTGCTGCAGAGGTTGGTCGACGCCGGCAACTCGGTGGTGGTGATCGAGCACAACCTCGACGTGATCAAGGTGGCCGACCGGATCATCGACCTCGGCCCCGAGGGTGGGGAGGAGGGCGGACGCGTGATCGCGACCGGCACGCCCGAGCAGGTTGCTGCGGTGGCCGACTCCTACACCGGCCGGTTCCTGGCCGAGTTGCTGCCCGCGCAGCCGGCCGCGAAGCCCCGGAAGGCGCCGGCCCGCCGGCGCGCGCCCCGGCGCAAGGCCGCCGCCGCGACCGGCTGAGCCCGATCCGGGCGGCTGAGGACGCGCACGCCGGACGCGGATGCTCCGGGAACCGATTAGCTTTCAGCCATGTCGGACCTCTCCGGGATCTCGTCCTCGCAGCTGAAGCTGTGGCTCCAGAAGTGGCGCTGGTATGAGAGCAACTCGCTGCCCTGGAACCGCGCGCGGATCCACTACGAGTTCATGCGCCGCGAGGCGTTCGTGCGCTGGCCGGTCCACGGCAACGTGCTGGAGGCTCTGATCGAGGGACGGCTCGAGGTCGGCGCTCAGGCGCTGCTCGAACCCGGTGTGTGGCTGACCGCGCCCGGCTCGGCGAGGATCCGGATCGGGACCGGGACATTCCTGAACCTCGGGGTGATGATCGCGGCGCTGGAGCTGGTCGAGGTCGGCGACCACTGCATGTTCGCCAACGGCTGCTTCATCACCGACGGCTCGCACCGGTTCGACGACCCCGACAAGCCGATCACCTGGCAGGGCTTCACCACCAAGGGCCCCACCCGCGTCGGCGACAACGTGTGGTGCGGCGCCAACGTGGTGATCACCAACGGGGTGACGATCGGCGAGCGGTGCGTGATCGGCGCCAACTCGGTGGTCACCACTGACATCCCGGCGTTCTCGATCGCCGCGGGCGTCCCTGCCCGCGTGCTGCGCACGATCGAGTACGGCTGATTCCCAGTCCAGCTGATTCTCAGCTGCTGGGCACTCCGGATGCCGGAGGCGCCGGCTGCGGCGTGGTGTATGGGGTGATCGGCGAGCTCGGATCCGGCGTCGTCGTCAGCGGTCCGCCGAACAGAACTATCTTGCCGTGGCGGACCTGGCCCATCTCGGTTCCGCCGTAACCGCCGTGCTCGGTCTTGTTGTAGCGGAAGGGCACGAGTCCGGGACCGGTCCACTTGCTGCCGTTCTGCTCGATCGCTTCGACCACGTCCTGGCGGGTGAGGTTCTTGCCCGCGGCCTGCAACGCCTGCACCAACGTGTACGCGGTCGCCATCCCGTACTCCACGTTGCCGTCGAACGGAGCGCTCTTGTCGTACTGGTCGTGGATCTTCTTGAACAGCTTGATCCAGGCGTTCGAGAGGTCGCTGGACGAGGGGAGGTAGCCGTCGGTGATCGCACCTTCGATCAGCCCGGTGCCGGACGCCTTGCCCTTGCTGACGGTTTTGAGCAGTGCGCCGACGGTCGTCGGGTCGATCCCGACGTTCGACACCACCAGCTGCGGGTTGTAGCCCAACGTGAACCTGGTCAGCTCCGCTACCGCGGTGAAGATCGGGACCGTGAACTGGACCAGCACCTTGGCCTTGGAGGCTTTGATCGCGGTGATCTGCGGGCCCAATGTGGTCGTCGTGGGCTGATAGGCCTGCTTGGAGACGATCTGCGCGGCCGGGACCTCGGCCTGGATCCCCGCCAGCCCGCCCTTGCCGAAGTCATCGTCCTGGTAGAGCACGGCGATCTTCTGGCCGGCGAAGTGCTTCTTGATGTACTGGCCGAGGATCTTCCCCTCGATCGTGTAGTTGGGCTGCCAGCCGAACGTGTAGGGCTGCGAGCTGCCGTTGTCCCAGCACGGGCACCCCGAGGCGACGAACAGGTCGGGCACGCGCGAGGCGTTGAGGTACGACACGACCTTCGTGTGGGTGGGCGTGCCCAGGCCCTCGAAGATCCCGAACACGTGGTTCTGCAGCACCAGCTGGTGAACCACGTTGACGGTGTTGGTCGGGTTGTAGGCGTCGTCCTTGTAGATCAGGTGGATCTTGCGGCCGAACACGCCGCCGTGAGCGTTGACGTAGTTGAAGAACGCCTGCGAGGCCGGTGCGATCTCCGAGTAGCCCGGAGCCGCCGGGCCGGTCAACGGCTGGTGGGAGCCGAACGTGATCGACGTGCTCGTCACGCCGGGCGCGGTCGCGCCTCCGCTCCCGCCTCCGCTGGAGCCGCCGCTTCCCGACGACGAAGACGAGCCGCAGCCCGCGACCACGAGCGCGGCAACGACCGCGACCGCCGCCGCGGCGATCAGATTCCTGCGCATCTTGATCCTCCTCCTCCTGATGGAACGGCGAACGACGACATTTCGATACGTCTTCGCCTGAACGTTTCAAATACTATGGTTTCGAGCTGGGCGTAGCAACCGATTAGAAAGGGGTGGAGCCGGTCCCGGGCATGCCCGACCGGTTTCGGAGTGGGAGTGGCTACAGCGGCTAAACGAGGGCGGCCGGCGACGGCCTCCAGAGACGACGTCCTGCGGGCCGTCGCCGAGCAGTATCTGAGCGGGCGGCGGGTCGACATCACGGTCGTGGCGAGGCAGCTGGGCGTGGGACGGGCCACGATCTACCGGTGGTTCGGCTCGCGCGAGGCGCTGCTCGGCGAGGTAGTGGCCCACGAGCTCGAGCTGCTGATCGCCGACAAGCGCCGCCGGGTGACGCGGCGCGGGGCCGAGGGCTTGCTCGAGGTCTTCGACCTGATCAACCGGAGCCTCTCAACGTCGACCGCGCTGCGTCGGCTGCTCGAGCAGGAGCGCACCGCGGCGATGCGTCTGCTGACCGCCAGCGACGGCGTTGTGCAACCACGGGCGGTCTCGTGCCTGCGGGAGATGATCGCCGACGAGGCGGCCGCGGGCAGGTTTCAGCCGCCCGCGGACCCCGAGACGCTGGCGTACGCGATCGTCCGCCTGGCCGAGGCGTTTCTGTACAACGACGCGGCGATCGGGGTCCGTGGCGATCACCGGCGCCTGCACGACGTCGAGGCCGCGCTGCTCGGCGTCGCCAAGCCGCCGAGGTCATGACGCCACCTCCGCGGGGTCAGCGGACGCCGGCGGGCGCGTCGGGGTTCGCCTGATCCGGTGGGCCACCGCCCGGAGCGCTCCCTGGATCCCCGACGGCCAGACGAGCATCGCGACGATCAGGACGAGTCCGTAGATCGCCAGCGGCAGGTTGTGCGAGACGTTGTTCGACAGCGAGAACGAGTTCGCCAGGTCGTTGGTCCAGTTCGGCAGCAGCGTCAAAAGCGCCGCGCCCCACATGGCCCCGGCCAGCGACCCCAGTCCTCCCAGCACGACGCCGGTGAGCAGCGACAGCGACAGCTGCAGCGGGAACGCACCCGGAGAGGCGAGCTGGTCGACGACCGCGAGCAGCCCGCCGCCGAGGCCCGCGCAGGCCGCGGACAGCACAAACGCGAACGTCCGGTTACGGCCCACGTGCACCCCGCTCAGCGACGCGGCGATCTCATCGTCACGCACCGCCCGCAGCGAGCGTCCGAGCCCGCTGTGGATCACGTTGTAGAGCACGAACAGGACCACCAGTGCCCCCGCGCAGGCGATCCACGCCTCCCACCGCTCCAGCGGGAACGTGAACCCGAGTGAGGCGGGCGGCGTCGGAGGGTTGATCACCAGCCCGTTTTCACCGCCGAACGTCGCCGGGAACTTGTCGGCGAGTGCCGGCAGCCCGACTGCGAATGCGAGCGTGGCGCCGGCCAGGTACGGCCCGCGCAGCCGGCTGGCCGCGGCGCCGAGCGGAATCCCGACGATCGACGTGACCGCCACCGACGCCACCAGTGCCGGCACGAGCGCCCAGTGCTGGTTGCCCATCAGCAGCGCCACCGTGTAGGCCCCGATCGCCATCAGCGCCCCGTGCCCCAGCGAGATCTGGCCACTCAGGCCCGCCAATACCGTAAGCCCGGCTAGCGCGGCGAAGTAGTACGCGCCGGTCGCCAACTGCAGGTCGTTGTAGGCGCTGACCGACTCGCTGATCGCCAGCAGCACGAGCCCGACTCCCACGACCAGTAACAGCGAGCGGATCAGCGTCCATCGGCGCAACCGATTCCAGACGCCCGCCGCGCTCACACCCGACGCTCCTTTTGCGCCGAGAACAACCCGCCCGGACGGATCATCAGCACCAGCACCAGGATCACCAGCGCCGCGAGCGGCACCAGCGCCGACCCCTCGTAGCCCGACACATACGACAGCGCCAGCCCGAGGATGAGCCCGCCCAGGACCGCTCCCGGCGGACTGTCGAGCCCGCCCAGGACCGCGGCGACGAAGCCGCCGATCAGGATCGGATCAAAGCTGTTGGGCCCCAGGAACACCGACGGCGCGACCAGGACTCCGGCCAGCGCCCCGGCCATCGCCGCCAACGCCCATCCGAGCGTGAACATCCGCCCGACGCGGACGCCGAGCAGCCGGGCGACCTCCGGAGCGAACGCCGCCGCGCGCATCTGCAGCCCGAGGTTGGTGGCCCGGAACAGCAGCGCCAGGCCCGCGGCCACCGCGATCACGATCAGCACGATGAACGTGTCGTTAGGGGTGAACAGCAGTGTCGTGCCGCCGACCGTGTAGCCGTGCAGCGAGAACGCCGCCGGGAACGACTTCGGCGTGTTGCCCCAGATCATCCCTGCGGCCGCGACCAGCAGCGTGTAGAGCCCGAGCGTGAGGATCACCGCGTTCAGCGGCGGAGCGTTCTCCACCCGCCTGATCAGCACTCGCTCGAGGACAGCCCCTAGCACCAGCCCCGACAGCAGCGCGACCACGAATCCGACCACGTAGGAACCGGTTGCGTTGATCACGGCGTAGGCGATGAACGTCGTGATCATCAGCATCGCGCCCTGGGCGAAGTTCACGATCCGGGTGGCCCGCCAGATCAGCACCAATGCCAGCGCGACCGCCGAGTAGATCGCCCCCGTCGAGATCCCGTTTAGCGTCAGGTCGATGAACTTGGTCATGTGGTCGGCGGTCGTGCGTGGAACTCAGCGATCGGGCTCAGAATCCGAGGTAGGCGTGGCGAAGGCTCTCGTCGGCGGCCAGGCGCCGGGCGTCCTCCTCGACCACCACCCGTCCGAGGTTCAACACGATCCCCCGGTTGGCGACCGACAGCGCGCTGCGCGCGTTCTGCTCGACGAGCAGCACGGCCAGCCCCAGCGTGTCGGCCAGCCGCCGGATCACCTCCATGATCTGCGCGACGAGGATCGGCGCTAGTCCCAGCGACGGCTCGTCGAGCAGCAGCGCCCGCGGCCTCGCCGCCAGCGCACGGCCGATCGACAGCATCTGGCGCTCGCCGCCCGACAGTCGCGAGGCCGGCTGACTGCGGCGCTCCTCCAGGCGCGGGAACAGATCGAACAGCTCCTGCAGCGGCGCCGCGTCGCGCCGGCGCCACAGGCCGCCGAGGCGCAGGTTCTCCTCGACTGTCAGCTCCGCGATCACACCGCGTCCCTCGGGCACATGGGCGAGCCCGAGGCGGACGATCTCCTCGACCGCCATCCCGTCGATTCGCTTGCCCAACAGCGTCACGGTGCCGCTGGTGGGCCGCACCAGTCCGGTAATCGTCCGCAGCAGCGACGTCTTGCCGGCTCCATTGGCGCCGAGCACGGCCATGACCGATCCCTCGGCGACTTCGAGCGACACGCGGTCGACCGCCCGCACCGGCCCGTACTCGGTGGTCAGCTCGTCAACGGTCAGCATCGGCGGCTCCCGCCGCGTTCCCGCCGGCCCCGGTGTCTGCCTCGGCGTCGCGGCCGAGGTAGGCCTCCATCACCCGCGGGTCCTCCCGGATAGCGTCGGGCTCTCCGGCGGCGATCACGCGGCCGAAGTCGAGCACCACAACCCGGTCGCAGGCCGACATCACCAGGTCCATGTGATGCTCGACGACCATCACCGCGATCGACTGCCCGAGCGATCTGATCAGCTCGCCGAGCTCGGTCAGCTCGTCGGCGCCGAGGCCGCCCGCGGGCTCGTCGAGCAGCAGCAGCTTGGGATCGCAGACCAGCGCTCGGGCCAGCGCCACGCGCTTCTGGACGGCGAACGGCAGCGTCCCCGGCAGCCGGTCCTCGATCCCCTCGCAGTCAAGCCGAGCCAGCGTCTCGCGGGCGCGGTCGCGCAGCCGCCGCTCGTCGCGGTCAGACGTCCACAGCCCGAGCAGCGCGCCGCCGTAGCGGGAGCGGCGGAACCGGTCGGCGCCCGCCATCACGTTCTCGAGCACGCTCAGCTGCCCGAACAGCCCCACGCCCTGGAGTGTCCGGGCGACCCCGAACGACGCGAGCCGGTCGGGTCGCACCCCGTGCAGCGCGCGCCCACCCCACCGCAGCGTGCCCGACTGGGGCGACACGAACCCGCAGATCACGTTGAACAGCGTGGTCTTGCCGGCGCCGTTGGGCCCGATCACCCCGACGACCTCGCCGGTGGAGACTTCGACCGAGACTCCGTCCAGCGCGGTGATCCCCCCGAACGAGACCGTCACCTCGCGCACCGCAAGATCGGCTGCTGTGAGGACCACCTCCCTCGACTCCACGCGGGCAAGCTATACCCCTGCCGGGCGCGTGGCAATCATGAGACACGAAGCGCTATGAGTTCTTAATAACTATGCCCTCGAGGATGTTCGCCACGCGCTCAGTCGAGTCGATCGCGGCCTCCAGGCGCTCGAACACGTCCTTCCAGCGGATCACCACCATCGGGTCGATCCCGCCGTCGAACAGCGATGCGACTGCTTCGCGGGTGATCCGATCGCCCTCGTTCTCGAGCCGGTTGATTTCGACCGTCTGCACTGAGATATCGCGGAATCCGCGCAGTCGCGGGATCGCCTCGGCGACCTGGTAGGCGGCCGCCTTGAGCACGCCGGCGAGCTTGATCGCCTGGTCCATCGGCGCCTCGATCTTGTAGAGGCCGAGGTAGTCGGCGACCTCCTCGGTGTAATCGACGACGTCGTCGAGCGCCGAGGCCAGCGCGAGGATGTCCTCGCGGTCGATCGGGGTCACGAACGTGTGATTGAGGCGGTCGATGATGTCGTGGGTGATCCGGTCACCCTGGTGCTCGCAGTCGAGGATCTCGCGGGCCAGCGCGCGATCGTCGGGGTAGGTGGCGAGCAGCCGGTCGAGCAGGTCGGCCGCCAGGAACACGTTCTGGCCGGCCTCCTCGAACAGCTCGAAGTAGACCCTGTCTCGAGGAGCGAACACTTGCGCGAGACGGGGCATCCAGCCATGGTAGTGGCCGGGGGTCCGGCGCGAAAGCGTCCGGACCCCGGCCCTAACGAGTGGGTTACACCTGGGGCGCCGCGAGCGCCTCCCTGAGCTCGATCAGCTCGTCCTCATCGATCGAGTAACAGTGCTCTGGCCCCGGGAACACGCCGCCGCGGACCTCGGCCGCGTACTCGGCGACGCCCGCGACCATCAGCGCCTTCAGCTCGCCGTAGCGCTTGGCAAAGCGCGGGGCGTGGCCGTCGTAGATCCCCAGCAGGTCGTGGAACACCAGAACCTGGCCATCGGTGGCCGGGCCGGCGCCGATCCCGATCACCGGGATCTCGATCTGCTCCATCACCAGCTCGGAGACGGCCGCCGGAATCGCCTCGAACACGATCGAGAAGCACCCGGCCTCCTGCAGCGCCAGCGCGTCCCGGGCCACTGCGAGGGCTCGGTCAGCAGTCCGGCCCTGAGCGCGGTAGCCGCCCAGCGCGGTAGCCGTCTGCGGGGTCAGGCCGACGTGGCCCATCACCGGGATCCCGGCCTCGACGATCGCCTTCGCGCGCTGCACGCTGCTGCCGCCTCGCTCGAGCTTGACCGCGTCGCAGCCAGCTTCCTTGATGAACCGCTGCGCAGTCGCGACGGCCTGCTCGTCGGAGGCCTCATAGGAGCCGAACGGCAGGTCCCCGACCAGCAGCGGGGTCTTGAGCCCCCGGCGCGCGGCAGAGGCCAGCATCAGCATCTCGTCGGTGGATACGGGCACGGTGCTGGGGTAGCCGAGCACGGTCATCGCGCCGGAGTCGCCTACCAGAGCGATGTCGACGCCGGCCTGCTGGGCGACCTGGGCGGACGGGAAGTCGTACGCGGTCACCATCACGATCGGCTCGCCGAGGCGCTTCTTCTCGGCCAGCCGCGGAAGCGTCATCGGCATCGGCTCGCCGAGATGCTGCGGGACGGGCACTCGGGGGGTTGCGGACATCTGCACAGACCTCCTTACGCGGTGGTTGGCGCCGCTTTCGGGGTCGCCACCCCGCGATTGATGTTGATGGTCTCGTTGTCGATCAGCCTGGTGGCGCCGACGCGGGCGGCCACGACCGCGAGCACGTCGCCGTCGAGCCGCTGCAGCGGCGCCAGGGTGTCGGGGGAGACGAGCTCGAGGTACTCGACCTCGATCTCGGGTGAAGTCAGCTCGGCCAGCGCCAGCTGGCGGGCCGCCATCGGGTCGCGCTCACCGGCGTCGACGGCCCCCTGGATCGCACCCAGGGCTCGATGAAGCGCCGCGGCGTGCGAGCGCTGCCCGGGGGAGAGGAGCACGTTGCGGCTGGACATCGCCAGCCCGTCGGTCTCGCGCCGGGTGGGGCAGGTCTCGACCCGCACAGGCATGTCAAGGTCGCGCGCCAGCCGCCGGATCATGAGCGCCTGCTGGGCGTCCTTCTGGCCGAAGTACACGACGTCCGGGCCCACGATGTTGAGCAGCTTGGTGACGACCGTGGCCACACCGTCGAAGTGGCCGGGGCCGCGGTGGGCGCCCTCGAGCGGCTCGGTGACGCCGGCCACTGACACGGTCGTGGCAAAGCCGTCGGGGTACATCTCCTCGGGCGCCGGGGCGAACAGGTAGTCCACGCCGATCTCGGCGGCGAGCGCGGCGTCGCGCTGCTCGTCGCGCGGATAGGACGCCAGGTCGGTCGACTCGTTGAACTGCGTGGGGTTGACGAACAGCGACACCACCACCACGTCGCAGCACTCGCGGGCGCGCCGGATCAGCGACAGGTGGCCGTCGTGGAATGCGCCCATTGTCGGCACCAGCCCGACAGTCCGCCGAGCGCGGCGGTCAGGCGCGAGCGCGGCCCGCAGGTCTCCGATCGTCCGGATCGTCCTCATGCGTGCTGCACCTCGCGCGCGGCGGCAGGGGGCTCCGAAGCGGCGGCGAGCTCGCGGGTCGCCTCGACCAGCGCGTCGAACAGCTCGACCAGCTCGGGCGCGCGCTCTGAGATCGCGTCGCGCTGGGCGGCGATCGTGGCCTCGTCGCCGCGCGCCACCGGTCCGGTCAGCGCGCGCTCAGGCCCGAGCGCCGCCCAGTTCTCCACCGCGGCCCGCACCAGCGGGACCAGCAGCTCCCGGTGGACGCCGGCGGTGCCGGCGACCCGCTCGGCGGCGGCCTCGAGTGTGACGAGGAAGTTCGAGGCGATCGAGGCGGCCGCGTGGTAGGCGGTGCGGTCGCGGTCGGCGACTTGGACCGGCCTCATCCCCAGCGCCCGCGCAACCGTCGCGGCGGTGTCGAGCGCCCGGGGCGAGCCGCCGGCGATCGCCGCGCCCGCGCCGGTGAACGACGCTCCGGCCGCGGTCACGGTCATCAGCGGGTGCATCGAGAACGCCTCGTGCGGGACCAGCGGGTCCAACCCGGTTGCGCCCGAGCAATGCCCGACGAGCGGGCCGGGTGCGATCGCGGACGCGGCGGCAGCGATCTCGCCGTCGGGAACACACAGCAGCACCACGTCCGCGCCCGCCCCGTCATAGCCGCGCCCAAAGGGGCCAAGCGCCGGTGCCCCGGTCTCCCGAAGGGCCGCCGCGAGCGCGTTCCCCAACCGTCCCCGGCCGACAATGGCCAGGCGCGCCAGGACAGGGTTGTTAGCGGACGAGTTCCGTTCCAGTTCCCGCATCTGAGATACCGGTCGGCTGTGTACGTGCTCTATGCCGGTCCGCCCCGGAAAGGTGACGGCCGTGCCCCAGATGATACTCCTCGCCACCATCAATTCTCGTCGCTGATAGCGGAAACGGCGTGCCGCCGGGCCCCCGGACTGTCGTCGCCCGGGATTACCATCCGGAATCGTGAGGAGCGCCGCCGAGCGACGCGAACTGCTCAAGACCGTGTACGAGGAGGCACGGGGGTGCGTCCGCTGCCCGCTGCACCAGACGCGCACCAACGTCGTGTTCGGCGCGGGCAACGCCGATGCGGACCTGATGTTCATCGGCGAGGCTCCCGGGGCCAACGAGGACCGGGTGGGGCTCCCGTTCGTGGGCCAGGCGGGGAAGCTGCTCGACAAGCTGCTGGTCGAGATCGGGTTGGAGCGAAAGAGCGTATGGATCTGCAACGTGCTCAAGTGCCGCCCGCCCGACAACCGCGACCCGCTCCCGAACGAGATCGAGTCCTGCCAGAGCTATCTGGCCAGCCAAGTCGAGCTGATCGAGCCGGTCGTGATCTGCACGCTGGGGAACTTCTCGACCAAGCTGCTGCGCGGCGACACCACCGGGATCTCCCGGTTGCACGGCCAGGAGGAGAGGCGGATCATCGGTCCCCGGGCGGTGCGGCTGTACCCGCTGTTCCATCCGGCCGCCGCGCTGTACACGCCCTCGATGCTCGAGACGCTGCGCGCCGACTTCCAGCGCCTGCCCGAGCTGCTCGCGCTCGGGCCACCGCCGCAGCCGCAGGCGGTCGAGCCGATCCGGGAGCCCGAACCCGAGCCCGAGGGCGAGCTCGAGGCGCTCGAGGCGCTGCCCGAGCCCGACGAACCGCCGGGGGCGCATGAGCGAGAGCCGGCGGCGCAGCTCGGTCTGTTCTGAGAGCGCGCGCTCGCGGCGGTTCCCGCGCCGCGTCAGACGGTCTCGACCGGCTCCAGGTAGGTGCCGGGTTTCTCGGTGGGCTCTTCGCGCTCCTGGGCCTTGGGGGGCGCGTTGTCCTTGCGCAACGCCATCGCGAACGCCAGCAGCGCCCCGACCGCCTGGATGCCGAGCACCACCACCGCGAACCCCGTCGGCTTGCGGGAGGCCTGCAGCAGTAACACGGGCTCGGCTATCGCGACCACGCCGATCGCGATCAAGAACCACGTCCGCTTCAGCGCGAGCATGTACTGGATCGCCAGGTACGTGCCCGCAAGCGCGGTGAACGCGACCCCGAGGATCAACAGCGAGTCGCTGGCCAGCAGCCGCTTGGAGCCGAACGCGGCGCGCAGCAGCGGCGTGGCCCCGAACCCGAAGATCAGCAGCACGGGGATCGCGCACACCAGGATGATCCCGAGCGCGGTCCACAGCACCGGGCGGGTGTCCTCGCCCTCGGCGCGGCGCCGGGAGACCTCGGGCACGAGATAGAAGCCGGCGCCGATCGCGACCCAGATCAGCACCTTCGCGGCGACTGCGGTGGCTGCGTACGAGCTGGCCAGGTTCGGCGTCCCGTTGAAGCGGTGCTTGGCGGCGATGATGTCGATGTTCTGCAGCACGGCGATCACCGCCAGCCCGGCGATCGGTGCCCAGGCGCGGCTGACGTGGTGCCACAGGCCGAACGCGGCCCGGGGGCGCCGGCCGGGGCTGCTCTCGACGGTCGCGGCGTAACGGCGCAGCGCGATCGTGCAGTAAGCGCCCATCGCGATGAACGAGATCGGCGTGCCCAGGTACGCGCCGGTGACGCCGAGCCCGATCGCTGCCAGCGCGGCGCCTGACACGAGCCGAACGGCCTGCTCGCCGACGAGGCTGAGGCCGACGGTCTTGTAGTCGCCGATGCCCTGCAGCGCCCCGCGGAGGATCGACAGGCCCAGCCACATGCAGCCCGCCGGAACTCCGATCGCGGCGGCCCATTGGTCGCTGTGCTTGACGCCGACGGCCGAGGCGATCGGGGCTCGCGCCAACGCTGACGCCACCGTTAGCACCACCGTGAACCCCAGCAGCGCGATCATCCACTTCTTCAGCGTGGCGACCAGGTCGGCGCCGACGCCGAGATGTCCGAGCACACCCTCGCGCGCCGTCGCCACCTGCAGCGCCTGACCGGCCACCGACAGGATCAGGAAATAGCTGATCAGCGCCGCCAGCGAGCCGTAATCGGACAGCAGCCGGGCGAACACCACCGTCGAGCCCAGCGCGATCACGTTGTTGGCGATCATCGCCAGCGCGAGGCCGGCGGCCTTGGCGGTGTCCGAGTCGCGGAGCTTCGCGATCAGGGGCTCGTATCGCGCTGTCAAGCGGCCGAGACGGCCCGCCGGCTGCCTCGTGGGAGCGGTCATCTGGCGTGACGGTACCGAACGGGGCGGAGGATCGACGCGTTAAGCGGCTGTCGCAAGCTCTGTCCCCGACGCCCGACACTACAGTGTGGCGCCACCGATGCCGCGCCGGGTGAGCACAAGCAGTTCGGCTGAGACCGAGGCTCTCGGCGCGGAGCTGGCCGCCGGACTGGTTCCCGGCGACGTGGTGCTCATCGAGGGCGACCTGGGAGCGGGCAAGACCACGTTCGTCCGCGGCGCCGGCCGGGCGCTGGGCGTTCGGGACACGGTCACCAGCCCGACGTTCACGATCGGTCAGCGCTACCGCGGCCGGGTGCCGGTTGCGCACATCGACCTGTATCGCGTGGCGGACCTGTCCGACGAGGATCCCGACCTGCTCGCCGACTACCTCGGTCCGGACACGATCGCGTTCGTGGAGTGGCCGGCGGCCGGCGAGCGGGAGATCGCGGGACTGGCCCGTGTCGCCCGGCGGGTACGGATCGAGCACGGCGGCGGAGATCGGCGGGAGGTCTCGATCGAGTGCTGATCCTCGGTCTCGACACCGCCACCAGGGCGACCGTGGCGGCGCTGGTGCGCGCGGATCCCGGCGAGGGCCCGGGGCTTGAGCTCGAGGCGCGCGACGACCCGGCCCTCGGCTCGCGCCCGCAACACGCCACGCGGCTGCTGGGGCTGGCGGCCGAGGTGCTCGAGCGCGGCAGCGTGGGCTGGGGGGCGGTCGACCGGATCGCGGTCGGGATCGGCCCGGGGACGTTCACTGGGCTGCGGATCGGGATCGCCAGCGCCCGCGCGCTGGCTCGCGCCCGTGGGATCGAGCTCGCGGGCGTGTCGACGCTTCAGTCGGTGGCGCTGAATGCGGCGCCGGCGGCCGCGCGCGAGGACGCCGAGGCGGTGCTGGCGGTACTCGACGCGCGACGCGGGGAGGCGTTCGTGGCCGGCTGGACGGCGGCCTCGATCGCCGACGGCGCCACCGAGCTCGTGTCCCCGCGCGCGTGTGATCCGGAGGCGCTGGCGAAGGTGGTCTCAGAGCTCGGCTGCGCCTCGCTGGCTGTGGGGGAGGGGGCGGTAGAATTCAGGCAAGTCCTCGAGCGTGCGGGGGCGTTGGTTCCGGGCGATGAGTCTGAGCTTCACCGGGTGAGCGCGATCGCCCATTGCAGGCTCGCGCTCGGCGTGCGTGCAAGCTCCCCGGATCAGGTTCGGCCCGCCTACCTTCGCCTCCCCGACGCCGAGATCAACCGCCGCGCCGCCGCCGACAGATGAGCACCGAGTCCCCCACGATCCGCCCGCTCGGCTACTCCGATCTCCCGCAGGTGATCGCGATCGAGCGCCGCGCGTTCCCGACCGCCTGGTCGCTGGGGATGTTCGTGCTCGAGCTGTCCAAGCCATCGGGCATCTGCCTGGCCGCGATCCGTGACTCCAAGCTGGTCGGGTATCTGATCTGTGCGCGCTACGCCGACGTCTGGCACTTGATGAACATCGCGGTAGACCCGTCGGTGCGCGGCCAGGGCGTCGGGACCGCGCTGCTCGAGCAGATGGTGGCTCGCGCCGGTGAGGACGCCTCCTACACACTCGAGGTGCGTCCGTCCAACGCGACCGCGATCGCGCTGTATGAGCGCTTCGGGTTCCGCTCGGCCGGGACCCGGCGCCGCTACTACCACGACACCGGCGAGGACGCCGTGATCATGTGGCGCACCTCGGAGACCGCGTCGACCTCGGGCGCCCCGGGTTGATCCTCGCGCTCGAGACGAGCTGCGACGACACCTGCGCGGCTGTCGTCACGAGGTCGGGCGAGATCCTCTCCAACGTGATCTCCTCGCAGGGCGTGCACGCCCGCTACGGCGGCGTCGTGCCCGAGATCGCCTCGCGCCACCATCTCGACCTGGTCGGCCCGGTGGTCGACGACGCGCTGGCCACCGCGGGCCTGTCGCTCGACGAGGTCGAGCTGGTCGCGGTCACCTGCGGCCCCGGGCTGGTCGGCGCGCTGCTGATCGGCGTGGCCACCGCGAAGGCGCTGGCGGCCGCCCGCGAACTCCCGCTAGCGCCGGTCGACCACCTGCACGGCCACGTCGCCGCGGCGTTCCTGGACCCAGCGCCGGTGCAGCCGCCGTTCCTCAGCCTGATCGCCAGCGGCGGGCACACGTTGCTGGCGCGGGTCGACGACCATGGCCCCGGCTTCGAGCGACTTGGCACCACGCTCGACGACGCCGCCGGCGAGGCGTTCGACAAGGGCGCCCGCCTGCTTGGGCTCGGCTACCCCGGCGGCCCCGCGCTCGAGCGGCTGGCGCGCGAGGGCGACCCGGACGCGTTCTCGTTCCCGACCGCCGTCAAGGTGCAGGGCCTCGACTTCTCATTCGCCGGGCTGAAGACCGCGCTGCTGTACCGCGTCCGCGACCTGGGCGAAGCGCAAGCGCAGCGCCGGCGCGCCGACCTGGCGGCGGCCTACCAGCGCGCGATCGTCGAGTCGCTGGCGCTGAAGGTCGAGCGGGCGCTCGCGCAGACCGGACTCGAGCAGCTCGCGATCGGTGGTGGCGTCGCTGCCAACGGCCCGTTGCGCGAGCGGCTTTCAGGATTGGGCCCACCCGCCGTCGCCGTCGACGTACCGCCGCGGGAGCTGTGCACTGACAATGCGGCGATGATCGCCAGCGCGGCGAGGTTCGTCGACGCGCTGCCCTATCCGGACTACCTCGAAGTCGACGTGTACGCCACCGGCGAGCGGATGCGGGCGCTGCGATGACGACGGTGATCCTGTACGGCCGCGAGGGCTGCTGCCTGTGCGACGAGGCCCGCGAGATGCTGCTGCGGATCCGGGAGCGCCATCCGTTCGCGCTGCAGGAGCGCGACATCGAGTCCGACGACGGGCTGCTGCGGGACTACCTGGAGCGCATCCCGGTGATCGAGATCGATGGCGTGGAGGAGTTCGAGCTGTTGATCGACGAGTTCGAGCTGGCATCCAAGCTCGGTCAGTGCTCCGCGCCATGAATCCCCTCCCATTCGAGCGCCACCGGCCGGCGTCTGGCGTCGTCCTCGGAGGCTCGCGCAGCGTTGCTACGCCACACCTCCTGCGTCCTCGCCAGCCATCCGGCCGGCACCACTCTCGATGGGACGTTTTCACGGCGCGAACCACTAAGCTGAACGCCGGATGAGCTACACCGTCGGCCGCGATGACCGGTCATTCGCTCAGCCAGGCGCGGACAAGCCGGGGGAGAAGCTCTCGCTCGGTGTCGCCGCGCGGCTGTCGCGCTACCTGCAGGTCCTCACCCAGGCCCGCAAGATGGGCAAGACCACGATCTCCTCACAGGAGCTCGCTGATTACACGCACGTGAACTCCACGCAGATCCGCCGCGATCTGTCGGGGTTCGGCAAGTTCGGCAAGCGCGGCGTGGGCTACAACATCGAGTCGCTGGTCACCCAGATCCGCAAGATCCTGCGGACCTCGGGCCAGCACAACATCGCTCTGTTCGGGGCCGGTCACCTGGGCACGGCGATCGCGACCTCGGACATCTTCGCCGACCACGGCTTCCGGGTCGTGGCGGTGTTCGACTCAGACGCGGAGAAGGTCGGCACGGAGATCGGGAACCTCACGGTCCGGCCCAAGTCCGAGATGCGCCAGGTGATCGAGGATGAGGACATCGTCGTCGCCGTGCTGGCGGTCCCGTCAGCCGCAGCTCAGGAGCTCGCCGACGAGCTCGCCGACGCCGGGATGAAGATCATGTTCAACTACTCCGACGCGCTGCTCCAAGTCCCACCGGAGGTGACCGTGCACACTTCCAGCCCCGCTGTCGATCTGCTCTACGCGCTGTACTTCTATCTGACCTGAACCGATCTCCGGCGCAGACGTGGATCTGAATATCGACACCGCGCGGGCGGCCTTCGACGCGTCGACGGACTTCACCGTCGGACTGGAGGAGGAGTTCGCGCTGCTCGACGCCGGGGATCTCGGACTGACCGCTGGCTTCGGCGAGCTGCGCGACGCGGCCAGCGCCGATCCGGTGCTGGCCAGCTCGGTGGCCGGCGAGCTGATCGCCTCGGAAATCGAGATCCGCTCGGGCCGCGGCGACGACCTGGCGGCAGCGATTGCGGCCCAGCGCGACCGGCGCCGACGGCTGTTCGCGGTAGCGGAGGCCCGCGGGATCGCTCTCGGGGCGACCGGCACGCACCCCTGGTCTGACTACCGCGATCAGCACATCATCCAGACCGACCACTACCGCCGGGTCGAGGACGGCCTGAAGTACGTGGCCTGGCGCAACAACACGTTCTCGCTGCACGTTCACGTGGGGATCCAGGGTGCTGACCGGGCCGTGCTGGTGTGCGACCGGCTGCGGCCGGTGCTGCCACTGCTGCTGGCGATCTCGGCGAATTCGCCGTTTCTGGATGGACGCGACTCCGGGCTGCACAGCGCGCGCACCCAGACGTTCACGAAGAGCTTCCCGCGCTGCGGCGTGCCCGATGCGTACGGGAGCTGGGCGGCGTTCGGCGAGTACATCGACTTCCTGGTGCGCACGCGCTCGATCGTCGAGTACACGCAGGTCTGGTGGTCGGTGCGTCCGCATTTCGCGTTCGGCACCGTCGAGGTCCGTATCTGCGACGCGCAATCCACCGCCGACGAGTCCGAGGCGCTGGCCGCTCTGATCGTCGCCTGCGTCGCCCAGGCCGCCCGCGACATCGATGCCGGCGTCCCGTTTCGGGACCTGCCGGGGCGGCTGATCGAGGAGAACGTGTGGCGGGCGGTCCGCTACGGGCTCGACGGCGAACTTCTGGACCTGGAGCGGGGCGAGCCGTATCCGGCCGGCGAGACGCTCGACCGGCTGCTGGCCTGGTGCGCTCCGGCCTGCGCGGAGCTCGGGATCGATGTGGCGCTTCCCGACCGCAACGGCGCCCAGCGCCAGCGCGCAATGGTGGCGTCGGGCCTGGGGCTGCCGGAGATCTACGCTTCGAACGTGGCACAGACCCGCGATACATACGCGGGTGAGCTGGGAAGCACCGCGGAGGTGACGAGATGAGCATGGGCGAAACCGATCCGGGCGGCGCGGGCCAGGGCCCGCCCACCGAGGACGAACTGCGAGCCGCTTACGAGGCGGAGATCAAGAAGGTCCGCGTCGAGCAGGTGCTGCTCGAGCACGTGGTGACGATGGTCAACCTCGGGATGCGCCGCACCGGGCTGGCCCCGGGGACGGAATCCGAGCGCGACCCCGGCCAGGTACGGGTGTCGATCGAGTCGATCCGGGCGCTGCTGCCGCTGCTCGAGCAGAGCGCGCCCGAGCAGATCGGGCCGATCCGAGAAGCCCTGTCGCAGCTGCAGCTGGCCTACGTCCGGATCGGCGGGGCGGCCCCCGGCCCGGGCGGCACCCCGCCCGATGCCGGGCCCGAGCCCGATCCCGAGGGCAGCCCAGGCCCCGACGATGGCCCGGAATCGGAGCGATCGTCCGGGGGAGAGGGAGGATCCGGACCGCCGTCGGGAGGCGAGCCCGAGCCCCCGCCGCCGTCCCAGGAACCCCCGCCTGCCCAGCCGGGCGAGCCGGGACCGGCCCAGCGCAGCGGCCGCCTGTGGGTGCCCGGTCAGTAGCCGAAGGTCCGCGCACGGACAGCCGCCGGACGTCGCGCCGCCGGGCACTGTAGACTCGCGCCGTCTTATGGGCCTCCGCCGACGTACGGTGGCGGGCCCTTTTTTCCGTTTTTGTGGCCGCGCCCGCGCGCGCTTCTGATCAAAGAGCTCTCCGGAGGACCTTCTTGCCAAGCTTTCTGACGCATCACGGCGTCCTGGTGGCGCTCGTGTGCGCTCTGGCCGCCATCGTCTATGGCGCCCTCACCGCGCGATCTCTCCTGGCTCTGTCGCCCGGCAACGAGCGCATGCGCTCGATCTCGGCGGCGGTACAGGAGGGAGCGAGTGCATACCTGAATCGCCAGTACACGACGATCGCCGGCGTCGGCGTGATCCTGTTCATCGTTCTGATCCCGGTCCAGAACATCCGCGTCGCGATCGGGTTCGCGATCGGCGGGCTGCTGTCGGCGGCCACCGGCTACATCGGCATGAACGTGTCGGTACGGGCCAACGCCCGCGTGGCCGAGTCAGCGCGTGGCGGCGTCTCGCCGGCGCTCGAAGTGGCCTTCCGCGGCGGCGCCGTGACCGGGCTGCTGGTCGTCGGCCTCGCGCTGATCGGCGTCGCCGGCTACTACGGGATCCTCACCTGGGGCCTCGGTGAGAGCCAGCGATCAGCGGTCGACGCGCTGATCGGGCTGGGCTTCGGCGGATCGCTGATCTCGGTGTTCGCCCGGCTCGGCGGCGGGATCTTCACCAAGGCGGCCGACGTCGGCGCCGACCTGGTGGGCAAGATCGAGGCCGGGATCCCCGAGGACGACCCCCGCAACCCGGCGGTGATCGCCGACAACGTCGGTGACAACGTCGGCGACTGCGCCGGAATGGCCGCGGACCTGTTCGAGACCTACGCGGTCACCGCGGTCGCGGTGATGCTGCTGGGCGTGCTGCTGTTCGATCAGCAGTCGACGGTCGCGGTGTACCCGCTGGTGCTGGGCGGCATCTCGATCATCGCCTCGATCATCGGAACGTTCGCCGTCCGCTCCAAGGCCGGCAACGTCGAGCGCGCGCTCTACCAGGGCCTGATCCTGTCGGCCCTGCTGGCCGCCGCGGCGTTCCTGCCCGTGACCTACTGGATGATGCACAAGGTCACGCTGTCGGCGGGCCACACGCCCCCATGGTGGAAGTTCTACCTGTGTGCGCTGATCGGGATCGGCGTCACCGCGTGCCTGTTCGTGATCACCGACTACTTCACGTCCACGCGGTTCGCGCCGGTCCGCAGCACGGCGCGGGCATCGCAGACCGGGCACGCCACGAACATCATCCAGGGCCTGGCGCAGGGCTACCAGTCGACGGCTCCGCCGGCGATCGTGCTCGCGCTCGGCATTCTCGGCGCCTGGAAGCTCGGCGGCGGCGGAAGCCAGGGCATCTACGGGATCGGCGTCGCGGTGATGGCGCAGCTGTCGCTGACCGGCCTGATCGTCGCGCTGGACGCGTTCGGCCCGATCACCGACAACGCCGGCGGAATCGCCGAGATGGCCGACCTTCCCGAGGAGGTCCGCAACGTGACCGATCCGCTCGACGCGGTCGGGAACACCACCAAGGCCGTCACCAAGGGGTACGCGATCGGCTCCGCGGCGCTCGCCGCGCTGGTGCTGTTCAACGCCTTCGAGCGCGAGCTCGCCGACCGGCACGCGATCCCGAACTTCCAGGTCGGCAATCCGGCTGTCCTGATCGGGCTGCTGATCGGTGGGTTGATGGTTTACCTGTTCGTCTCGCTCGCGATGGAGGCGGTCGGACGAGCCGGTGGCGCCGTCGTCGAAGAGGTGCGCCGTCAGTTCCGCGAAAAGCCCGGGATCATGGACGGCACCGAAACGCCCGAGTACGGGACCGCGGTCGCGCTGGTCACCCGCGCGGCTCAGCGCGAGATGATCCTCCCGTCGCTGATCCCGATCGTGATCCCGTTCATCGTCGGGCTGATCAGCGTCGAGGCGCTGGGCGGCCTGTTGATCGGGGTGATCGTGGTCGGCCTGTTCGTGGCGATCTCGATGACCTCCGGCGGAGGCGCCTGGGACAACGCGAAGAAGCTGATCGAGGACGGCGCCTACGGCGGCAAGGGGTCCGAGGCCCACGCCGCGGCGGTCACCGGCGACACCGTCGGCGACCCCTACAAGGACACCGCCGGCCCTGCGATCAACCCGATGATCAAGGTCGCGAACATCGTCGCGCTGCTGATCATTCCGCTGATCACCTGAGCCCGGTACGGGTGGCGCCTCGCTCGGGCACGAAAGTGAGGCGCCCCCCGTGCTCGCAAGCTCTAGAGTGCCGACCATGTTCATCCTGATCGTGGGTTCAGGTCGCGTCGGGTCCGCCGTTGCCAAGCGCACGCTCGACGCGGGGCACGAGGTATCGGTACTGGACAGCGATCCGCTCTCGCACGAGCGGCTCGACAAGGATCAGGCGACGACATGGGAGGACGCCGGCGGCCGATTCACGGTCGGCACCGCGCTCGAGGTGGATGCCCTGATCGAGGCGGGGATCGAGGACGCCGACGTGTTCCTGGCCGCGACCAGCGGCGACAACACCAACCTCGTCATCGCTCAGATCGCCCAGCGGCGTTTCAACGTGCCCCGGGTGGTCGTCCGGGTCGCCGACCCGGGTCGTGCGAACTGGTATGCGGAGCAGGGCCTGTTGACGATCTGCCCGACCCAGATCGCGATCGACCAGACCGAGGCCCTGGTGCTCGAGACATGAGGAGGTCTGTACCGGCATGTACGTGATCATCGCGGGCGCGGGGAAGGTGGGCTGGAACCTCGCGAGGGAGCTGATCGCAAAGGATCGAGAAGTGACGCTGATCGAGTCCGACCACAACCGCTACCGGGTGGTCGAGGAGGAGCTCGAGCACGCGGTCCAGTACGGGGACGCCACCGAGCTGTGGGTGCTCGAGCGCGCCGGGATCCAGCGCGCCGACCTGGTGATCGCCGTCACCGGCGACGATGAGGACAACATCCTGATCTGCCAGGTCGCGAAGGAGAAGTACGGGGTTCAGCGGATCGTCGCGCGCGTCAACAACCCGCGCAACCTCCAGCACTTCAGGCTGCTGGGGATCCAGCCGGCGGTCTCGGCGACCGACCTGATCCTGCGGCTGATCGAGCACGAGGTCCCCGAATACGGGCTGATCCAGCTGCTGGCGCTGGAGGAGGAGCACCTCGAGATCATCGAGGTCGAGGTCGGAGCGGGATCGACCGCGGCCGGCCGCAAGGTCCAGGACGTCCCGCTCCCCGACGGCTCGCTGATCATCTCGGTGCTGCGCGGCGGCACCGGGTTCGTGCCGAAGAACGACTCCGTGATCGAGGCCGGCGACCAGGTGCTGCTGATCCTCGATCCTGGGCTGGAGTCCGAGATCACCCCCCAGTTCGCCCAGGCCGGGGCGACCGCTGGGAATGTCTGACCGCCACGTCGACTACGCGCTGATCGGCGGGGGCCTTGCGGCGGGCAACTGCGCCCGATGGCTGCGCGAGTCGGGCGCCGACGGATCGATCCTGCTGATCGGCCGCGAGCTCGACCTGCCGTACAACCGGCCGCCGTGCTCCAAGGGGTACCTGCAGGGCAAGGAGAGCCGGGAGGAGGTGTTGTTCCGGCCGCCCGAGTTCTACGAGGAGCAGCGGATCGAGGCGCTCACCCGGGTGTCGGCGATGAAGCTCGACCCCGCGGAGCGCGTGGTGACGCTGTCCACCCGCGAGTCGGTCAGCTTCGACCATGGCCTGCTCGCCACCGGCGCCAACGTGCGCCGGCTGAACGTGCCCGGATCGGAGTTCGACGGGATCCACTACCTGCGGGCGCTGGGGAACAGCGACGCGATCCGCGAGGACGCGGCCGGCAAGCGGGTGGTGCTGATCGGCGGCTCCTACATCGCCAGCGAAGTCGCCGCGTCGCTCACCGAGCTCGGGAGCACCTGCTCGATGGTGATGCTCGAGCGGGTCGTCCTCGGTCGCGGGTTCGGCGAGCGCGCCGGACGCTTCTTCCAGGACCGCCTCGAGGAGCACGGGATCACCGTGTACGGCGACGACCAGCTCGACAGCTTTGAGGGCGCCGACGGCCGCGTCACCCACGTCGTCACCAAGCAGGGCCACCGGATCGAAGCTGACGCGGTGATCATGGGCACGGGCGCGATGCCCGACGTGATGCTGGCGCGCGCCGCCGGGATCGAGCTGGGCCGCCACGGCGGAATCGCGGTCGACTCCCGGCTGCGGACCTCGGCGCCCGGGATCTATGCGGCCGGCGACGTCGCCGAGTACCAGAGCGTGATCCACGGCGGCCGGCGGATGCGGATCGAGCACTGGGACGTGGCCTTCAATCAGGGCAAGACGGCCGCTCTGAACATGCTCGGCGCCGACCGGCCCCACGACGTCGTGCCCTACTTCTTCTCCGACCTGTCCGACTGGGCATCGCTCGAGTACGTCGGGCCGGCGTTGCGCTGGGAGCGGGAGGTCCTGCGGGGCTCGATCGACGACGGCGAGTTCAGCGTGTTCTACCTGCAGGACGGACACGTCGCCGGTGCCCTATCCGTCGGTCGCTCCGGAGATCTCGACCACGCCCGGCGGTGGCTGCAGTCGGGCTCGGCGATCGGCGACGGGGCGGATGCACTCGGCGACCTGTCGACCGATCTCGCGTCGATCTGACGCGCTGCAGGTGGCGGAAAGCCGCTATCGTCGGGTCCGCGACGGCCGGGGTATCCGGTTCGCCGCAGCACTGCGGATTGGTGTAATTGGCAGCACGGCTGACTCTGGATCAGTTAGTCCAGGTTCGAGTCCTGGATCC
>CAWCRO010000006.1:0-460818 GCA_963797955.1 uncultured Solirubrobacterales bacterium
CGTCGACGATCCTCTGCACACCGCCCGACCCGAGAACAACGCGATGTCCTCGATCGCGTTCGACGACCGCGCCGCGTCGCTGAAGGTCTGCGCCGACGACCGCAGGGCCGAGTGCAACGCCGATGGGCCGCCGTCGTCGCTGGGCGGCGGTGGCGTCCCGCCGCAGCCAACGCCTCCGCCACCACCGCCACCCACCGCCGCCCCCGCCCCCTCGACTCCGACCTCTACGCCGGCGACATCCCCGGCTGCCTCGGAACCAGGACCCGACGTTCCTCCAGGTCTACGACAACAACGTCGAGAACCTCGAGACCCCCGACGAGTACTGCAAGGGCGACTGGCAGGACCTGGTCTACTTCATGAAGCGCCAGAAGTACGCACCGGACCTCTTCCTCGTCCAGCAGGTCTCCGGGCGCGCCCAGCTGAACCAACTGGTCAAGTTCATGAGCCAGAATCTGCCCGGCACCTACAAGGGCGTGATCGCCCGCCGCAGCCCGCGGCCGTTCGACTCGCCCTGCAACGGGCCCAAGGCGCATCAGACGAACGCGATCGTGTTCCGGGTCGAGCGCTTCGCCGTCCAGCCGGGCTCCAAGGTCGCCTTCCGCTCGACGCGCCGCGTCGGCAACGATTGCGTCCCCGAGACGCTGGACCGCAGCGAGAACGTGCTCGTCCGGCTGACCGACAAGATCAACGGCCAGACAGTCGTCGCGGGGTCGATCCACTGGCCCACGATCAACCGCAACGGCCACGCGTGCGCGAACAACAACGCGCGCCAGGCAGCCAAGCGGATGGCCGCCGCCGGCCCGGCCGGGCTCCGCATCTTCGGCGGCGACGCCAACATCACGCCGGGACTGTGGAAGCAGATCATCACCGGACCCTTCGGCTACGGCGACGCCTGCGGCCGGAACCCGGACTGCTCTGCACAGAACTGGACGGTCCCCGGTGATCATCGCCGGATCGACTTCCTGTTCTCCCGCCACGAGCCCGCGAACGAGGCCGCCGTCGTCACCGACTTTAAGACGGTCACCTTCGAAGCCGCAAACGCTGCGGCGCGGCAGGTGACCGGGAGCGACGACCCGGCCGAGTACTCGGACCACCGCGCGCTCGCCGCCCGCATCCACTATTGAGCGCGCAACGGTCACGCAAGCCGCTGACGTTGCCGCCACGGCGCTCGGCGAGCGTCGCCACCGCCTCACAGGGCCTCAGCCCGCGGCTCGGCCGCGCCGCTGCTCAAGGATCTCGTTCGCGCGAGGGAGAGACGCTCGCGCCGGATCCACGACTCCAGCGCAGAGGCTGCAGTCGTCGACGCGTTTATGAGGGGCGGCGGTTGCCGTCGGCGCCGATGACCCACCAGAGACCGCCGTTGAGGTCGACGTTGTGGCAGCGGACCTCGCCGGATCCTCGTGGGCGTAGGAGTACAGCGGCCGTCCGCGGTAGGTCACCTGCCGTCGTCCGTCGCGTCGCCGAATCGTGTCGAGGAGGGCCTTGCGCGCGCCTTTGCCGGCCAGCGGTGTTCCGGTGGTGTACACGGGTGGCCAGGCCTTCGCGCATTCGCCGGAGCAGCGGGAGGTCTTGAACCGGTCCTTCTGGAAGCGTAGATCGCTTGCCGCTCGGGTCCCCAGAGCATCGGGCCGAATTCCGAACCGGACACCGTGACCCGCGTCCCGGCGGCGTGGGCGCTGGAGGCGGTGGCGTGTGCCATGGCGGCGAGCACCAGGATGATCAGCATCAGTCCCATAGCGTGCGCGCCGCCTCAAGCGCCAGGTCGGTGTCGAAGGGGCCGGCCAGCGAGCTCGTTCGCGGCCGTCTCGGTCGAGCAGGACGGCGCCGGGTTGTCCGGGGATGCGGTAGGCGCGAAGACGGCCATCGACTCGTCGAAGAGCAGCGTGGGTGTGCGAAGCCGGTGACGGGCCACGAAGCCAGGCGCGTTGGCGATGTCGTCGCGTCCGCCGATCGCCACGACCGCGAGCTCGTCGCCCCCCTTTTCGGCAAGTCGCTGGATCGCGGGCGCCTCGGCGCTGCAGACTTCACACCACGGAGCCCAGAACCACAACAGCGTCGAGGTCTGCGCGGAGGAGAGCTGCGCGAGCTCGAAGGTGCCGTCGCCGTCCAGGCGTGTAGAGCGCGGGCGCGGGGATACCCTCCTTGCTGCCCGCCCGGCTCGTGCGCGGAGGTCCAGATCAGCGCGACCACCACGACCGCAGCGAAGATGAGAGCTGCGGCGAGTCGTTTCACGTCGCGAATCTAGCCGACCTGACCGGCCGGTCTTACGGTTCCATGAACGACTCATGAGTCACAGAACCCTCTTGTGGTTCTCTGTGAGGCCCGCCGAGGAGTCCCGGTATCGTGACGGCCCGGGTGTGCCGGGAAGACTGGTCGGCGACGCTCGCCCATGCCCACTCACCTCCCTCTGTTTGCCGCCGCCGGATTCGACGAGATCACGCTGATCCTCGGCGTGCTGCTGATGGCCGGCGCGCTCGCCTCGGGCCTGGTCAACCGCTCGTTCCTGTCGCTGACGGCGGCGTTCGTCCTCGCCGGCTTCCTGCTGGGCGAGGGGTCTCGGTGTGGTGGCGATCGATCCACGAGGCGAGTTCGTGCACGACCTGGCGATCGTCGCGCTGATCGTGATCCTGTTCCGCGACGGACTCGAGGTCGAGGCGGAGATGCTCCAGACCGCGTGGCGGCTGCCATTGCGCAAGCTCGTGGTGGCGATGCCGCTGACCTGCGTGATCATCGCCGTCGCCGCGCACGTGCTGACCGATCTCGGCTGGGCTGAGTCCTTCTTGATCGGCGCGCTCCTCTCGCCGACGATACGTGCTGTCCTCGAGCGTGGTCACCAACCCGCGGGTCCCGCGGGTGGTGCGCCATTCGCTCAACCTGGAGTCCGGCCTCAACGACGGCCTCGCACTCCCTGCGGTGCTCGCCTTCCTCGCCGTCGCGTCGGACCAGGACGGCTTCGTCTGGTGGCACTTCGTGCTCCAGGACGTCACGCTCGGGTTCGCGTTCGGCATCGCAATCGGCTGCGGCGGCGAAGCTGATGCCGCGATCGCCCGAGATCCCAGCCCACCAGCAGTCGCTCTACGCCCTCGGTGCCGCCTTTGCCACCTACGGCGTCACGGTCGGCCTGCCACCCGAGGGCAACGGGCTCATCGCGGTCTTCGTGTGCGCGATCACCCTCGGCATCCGCCGCCAGGACCTGCGCCACACTTCGAGGAGCGCGCCGACGACATCGTCGAGATCGTCAAGCTTGGCGTCTTCGTCGTCTTCGGTTCCCTGCTCACGCTCAAGGGGTTGTTCGGCGACGGCTGGGCCGCGGTCGCGATCGTTGCCGTCACGCTCCTCATCGCCCGGCCTGCGGCGATCGCCGTGGCGCTCGTGGGCACGCGTCTGCCCTTCTACCTCCAGGCGTTCATGGTGGTTCGGCCCCAAGGGCGTCGCGACCATGACCTTCAGCCTGCTCGTCCTGTCCGACGGATTCCCCGCATCCGAGCGAATCTTCAACCTGGCCGCGCTCTGCGTGTTCGCCTCGATCCTCGCCCACGGGCTCACCGACACCCCCGGCACCGATCCCGAAGAACTCGCCCTGGTGCACGTCGAACGAGACCCCCCGCAGCGCCTGTAGATCGCGGTATTGGACCGTGTGCAGGGGACGGGCGGCGCGCTCCTTGAGCGAATCGATGCGGTGCTCGGGGATCCTGAAGGTCTTGTCGAGGTCGCGGACCTCGACCACCACCGGGCCTCGGTGGCGCCCGTCGCGGACGCGGTGATCCCGGGCGCCGTGCTTGGCCTCCGGGATGGGTGGATCTGGAATCGTGTGGCTGTGCAGCGACATTTACACTCGTGCTCGATGCGGCTGAGGGCTGCCCCATGATCGCATTCGGCTCCTCGATCACGAAGCCGGATGTCTACGAGCGGTGCGCGCACCCGGGGATCAGCCGTGCTCGGGAGCCCGATTCGGAAATTTATGCGATGCCCTCGGTGGGCTCGATCCAGCGCTCCTACAACACTATGCTCGAGCACTTCGCCGGCCGCGAGGACCTCGAGGCGCTGGTGCTGGTGCACCAGGATGCAGAGATCATGGACGCGGACTTCTGCGCCACTATCCGCCAGGCGCTGCAAGACCCGGTGACCGGCCTGGTCGGGTGCGTCGGTGCGATCGGGGTGCGCAGCATCGCCTGGTGGGAGGCGTCAGTCACGTGCGCCTCGTTCATCAATCGCTACGACGAGCACGGCGGCGGCGATCTGCTGTCGTTCTCGTACGCTTGGGACGAGGCGCCCGCGTACGCGCGGCTCGGCGAGGTCGAGACGCTCGACGGCTTCGTCCTGGCGCTTTCGCCGTGGGTGGTGAGCAACGTTCGCTTCGACGAGTCGCTGGGACAGTTCCATGGTTACGACCTCGATTTCTGCCTGCAGACGCGCGCCGTGGGCCGCAAGGTCGTCACGGCCGGCTTCCGGGCGATCCACCATCGACCGCTGGAGATGGTCCCCGACCCGGGGCCGTGGGTCGAGGCCCACGTGAGCGTGGCCGAGAAGTGGGACGGGCGAATGGGTATCGGCGCGGGCGCCGGCAGCTGGAAGGACCGCGCCAGGCGCGCCGAGGCCGACACCGACGCGGCGCTCGTGCTCGCCTACATGAACGCGCTCGAGTCCGACGCGCGGGTCAAGGAGCTGCGGCGCGGACTGGAGGAGACGACCGGCAGCATCTCGTGGCGGATCACGGCCCCGTTGCGCTGGCTTTCGCGCGTGCGTCCGACCGAGCCTTCCCCACCGGCCCCGCGTGAGCCCGGCGAGAGCCTGCGGGCGGGCCGGGCGAAGCCCGCCGCGCGGTAGCGAAGCGCTCGACGGGATGAGCATCTCACGCGCCCACGGGTGTCCGCAGTGATCGCGTTCGGCACGGCGATCAGCGGCGCGGAGGCGTACCGCCGCTACGGCCAGCCGGGCGTCGAGCTGGTGGCCGAGCCCGACTCGGCGATCTACGCATTCGCGTCGGTGGAGCCGATCGGACGCACCTACAACCTGATTCTCGAGGCAGCCGCGAAGCGAGACGACCTGGAGGCGCTCGTGCTGCTGCATCCGCACACCGAGATCGTCGATCCCGACTTCTGTTCAAAGGTACGGCGAGCGCTCGCGGATGTGGGTGTCGGGGTCGTCGGTTGCGCGGGCGCCAACGGCGTCCACAGCATCGCGTGGTGGGAGGGGGCGGTGGTGGCGGCTAGCGGTACCCAGCGCTACGGGGACTATGGCGGCGGCGAGCTGCCGTCAATCTCCTGGACCCAGCGTGAGCCGCCGCCCGCGGAGGTGGAGGCCCTTGACGGACAGCTACTGGTGCTCTCGCCGTGGGCCGTGCGCAACCAACGCTTCGATGAGGCGCTGGTGCTTGATCATGGGTTCGATGTGGACTTCGGGCTGCAGATCCGGGCGGCCGGGCGTAAGCTGCTGGTCGCCGATCTCCAGGTCGTGCACCACCGCTCGCTCGAGCTGATTGCGGATCTGGAGGTCTGGGTCGAGGCGCACATCCGCGTGGCGGAGAAGTGGAACGGTATTCTTTCCTCGTCCACCGACCACGAGGCCTCCGCGCCCGACGACGAGCAATGGAAGCGAAGGGCAAGAGTCGCCGAGGCCCGGCGCGAGGCTGCACGAGCGATCGCGTTCTCTCAGGCGTTGCTGCTTGACGCGCGGGTGCTCGAGCTCGAACGGGCGCTGGCCGAGAAGACCGATAGCGCTTCCTGGCGCGTCACCGCGCCGCTGCGACGGTTCAATCTCCGGCTTAGGGAGCGGGCGGACCGCCGTCGCGAGAGCTGAGGACGCCGCGGATCGCGTCCTTGGAAACGATCGACTGGGAGCTCGCGATTCCGGCCGCGGCCCGTAGGCGAGACAGTCGCTCGGCGAGCGAGAACGCGCTCGAGTCCAGGAGTCGCTGAAGCACTGCCTCCTGGCGGGAGATCCGCTCGTGCGCCTCCCACAGCTCTACCTGGCGGGCATAGCCGCGAGCGAGGTGGTCGACTCGGTTGGACTCCAGCCGTTCAAGGATCGGGTTGCGATCAAGCGGCTCGAGGAGCCGCGCCACCGCGTCGGCCCAAGGCTTCTCGATGTGCCAGGCCACGCCGAAACCGAAGAAGGCTGGCACCACAGCAAGCCGCACACTCGTCGCGGCCACGGATGAAGTCCTCGACCGCCGTCAGCACGCCATTGTTCTCGCCGCCCTCCCTGGCGGCGGACTTGGGATACGGGCAGCCCATCGGGGCGCAGCCCAGGATCGCCGGGAAAGATGCCCCCCGAGTCGCCCGCCACGGTGTGGCGGTGGCCCGAGGGAATCTCCTCGGCGTCGAAGTAGTCGTCGCGGCGGGCGTGCGGCCAGCAGACGTCGTGGAACAGCAGCAGTGGGAGCTCCGCGCCGGGAGCGCGGTCGCCGATCAGCCGCAGCTCCTCGCTGACCGTGAAGTGGTTGTGGTCGCCGTCGATCACGATCGCGTCGGGTAGCTCGATCTTCGGCAGCGCCTTGAGGCTGGTCTCGCGGACCAGCGTCAGCTGCGGGTACTCCTGGTCCAGCGCGACCAGCCCATCCTGCGGCGCTGGGTCGATCGCCGACACCCTGGCGTCGGCACCGGCTGCCCAGGCGACGAGCACCCGAGTCAGGTCGCCCGCGAAGGCGCCGATCTCCGCGACGGATCCGGCGCCGGCAGCGTCGAGGCAGGCAACGATCAGCTCCGACATCTGGGCGAGCGAAACTCCCCAGCGCTGCGAGTCGTGGAGATAGGGATCGAACTTTGGCGCGGCCGGCGGCATCGGCGGCGAGTGTAGTGTGCGCCTCGACGTGGTAATCGGAGACCGCTTCGCCTGGGCGCACTTGCCCAAGACCGGCGGCGACGCGACACATCGCATGCTGGGCGCGGTGGCGGGGTTGGTTCGCTTCGCTGACCCGCCGGACTCCAACGACAAGCACCTGCCGTTCTTCGCCCGCGAGTCGGAGGTCGCCGGCAAGCTGCTCGTGATGAACATCCGCCGGCTGCCCGCCTGGACGCTGAGCGGCGCCCACCACAGGGCGCGCCACGGTGTTCACCCCGAGTACCGCCCACTCGCACTCGAGACTGCGGACGAGATGACCAGCAAGACCGATGCCGACGACCTGCTCGCGTGGATGACCGATCACGGCCGCTTCGAGGTCCAGCGCTGGCTGCGCACAGAGACGCTGGAAGCTGATGTGATCGCACTGCTGTGCGACCTCGGTGTGCCTGGCCCGGATGCTCGCGCCGCGGCTAGCGGGGTGGGCCGCGTCAACGTGGGCAACTATGACCGCGGCCAGTGGTTCACCGAAGAGCAGATCGGGCGGCTGTACCGACACAACCCGAAGTGGGCGGCGATCGAGCGCCGGGTATACGGCTAGTACGTCAGTGCCGCTAGACCGCGATCGGGGCGTACTCGCCCGGAAAGCCCGACCCGCCGAAGAACCAGTTCTCCACCGCGTAGCGCGGCTTGGGCATCGCGGGATCCGACCCGGTCTGATGCAGGAACAGCTCGTCGAACAGGAGCGCGTCGCCGGGCTCGAAGATCGGCCTGATTACCGGGCGTGTCGCCCGCGGTCTGCTCGACCTGGCGCTGGGAGATCGTGTAGTCGAGCACCGCCTCGTCGGTCGCCGTCGCAACGTAGTGATCGAGGCGGCGCGGGAGGATGTCGAGCCCCGGTGCCTCGTCGCCGCAGCGAGACAGCGACAGCCACAGGTTCAGCGATCGGACGTCGCCCATGAAGAAGCCGTCCTGGTGCCAGGCGCCGGGGACGGACGGGTCGGCCTTCCTGAGCGTCGTCTTGTGGACCGAGATCAGCGCCGGTTCGCCGAGATATCCACCCACCAGTTCGCCCAGGCGCGCTTGATCGAACAGCTCCATCATCTCGAAATGCAGGATCGGCGCGTCGGCGGCGAGTAGGCCGCCGCCCTGCTGGATCCAGCCTCGCCCCACGACAGGGCCGAAGCGCTCGCCTGGTGCGAACTCCTCGTAATAGCCCCGCGTCAGCCGGCTCGCCGGCGTCGTGGCGCTCGCGTTGGGCAAACGCCCGATCGATCCCCTCGCGCGAGATGCAGCGCTGGATCGCGGGGCACGAGACCTCTCACGAGCATGCAGCCGTCGCGCAGGATCCCGGCTCGCAGTAGTCCGGGCGTGAGCTCGGACCCCGGAATCTCGGGCAGCGAGCCGTTGCTGGGTAGCCCCTGCGTCTCGGCGCCGGCGAACCGAGCGGTGCCGGAGGCCTCGTCGACGAATCTGGTACCCACCACGTGACGAAGGGCGAGCAGCCGACGCTCGGTCTCGCGGCTAGGTGTCGCCAGGTTTGATTGGGTCAGCGCCCTCGATCTCGGCGCTCAGGACCTCGGAGCTCTCGCTCACGCTCGGGTCGAGCGCGCCCGCACTGACGTCAAGCGCGCGCTCGCTCCCATCGCGCGAACTTGGCTGGTCGAGCTCGGTCGCCGCCCGGCGCTTGTGCCCGTCGTCTCTGCGTCGCGGTCGCCACACGGCGATCACGTTACCCAAAATGATGATGCGATCCGGCCCGCGTCTGGCCGCTACAGTCCCGGCACCGATGCCAGCAGACGTCGCCGAGTGGCAACAGGGGACGCCTCCGAGCGTCGCGACGACCGGCAAACGCCCCCCGATCGCGCGGTTGACCGTGACCGGCGCAGCGGTCGTCGCGCTCACCCTCCTTGGTGCGGTGCTGCGCGCGATCGTCGCCAGGCAGTCGCTGTTCGCCGACGAGCTGTCTACTTACTGGATCTCGGCCACGCACGGGTTCGGCGGCGTCATCTCGCTGATGTACGGCACCCACCGAATCCCCCATCCGGAGATCACGCCGCCGCTGTCGTTCATCGCCTCCTGGTTGACGACGAGGCTGGGTCGGACGCCCGAATTGCTGCGCCTGCCGGCGCTGATCGCTGGCACGATCACGATCCCTGCCGTCTATCTGCTCGGGATCCGGTCGATCGGCAGGCGGGGCGCCCTCGTCGCGGCGGGGTTGACGACCCTGTCGCCGTTCATGATCTACTACTCGGCCGAGGCACGCGCGTACGGCCTGATGATGCTGATGGTGGTCGTATCGACGCTCTCGATGCTGCTCGCGCTCGATACCGCGCGGGCCCGCTGGTGGGTGCTGTACGGGGCCAGCTCGTGCGCGGCGATCTACACGCACTACACCTCAGCATTCGTGCTCGGCGCGCAATTCGTCTGGATCGTATGGGCCTCGCCCGGTGCCAGGCGCCCGGCGTTGCTGGCGAATCTGGGCGCGGCTGTCGCGCTCGTGCCGTGGTTTCCGGGACTGATCAATGATCTCGACTCCCCGACCCTGAAGATCCTCTCCGCGCTGTCGCCGTTCACGACCTACGACATCCGGCTCGATCTCGAGCACTGGACGGTGGGTTATCCGTATACGCTCGCGGGCGGCCTGACGCGCGTTGCCGGGCGCGGTCGCCCTGGTGCTGCTTGGCTGCGCGGTGATCATCGTGCTCGCCGGTCTGGCGCGCAGGCTTCGCCGGAACGCACCCCGCGCGGGCATCAACAAGCGGATCTGGCTGGTGCTCGCGCTGGCCGGCGCTACGCCAGTCGGGGAGGCGCTGATCAGCATGCTCGGAAACCACATCTTTGGGGTGCGCAACCTCGCGGCATCGTGGCCATATCTGGCGCTGGGGTGCTCGGTCGCGGTCGCTGCGTCGGGCCGGCGCCTGCGAGTGATCGCGGCCGGACTAGCGATCGTGGCGCTGGGTCTGGGCGCTGTAAAGATGCTGGGCACCCGGTTCCAGCGCCCGGACTACCAGGCAGCGGCCACGTTCGTCTCCGAGCATGCGCGCCCCGGGGACGTAGTCGTCGACGAGACCGGGGCACTCAGCCCGGGACCGTTGACCGGGCTCGATGTGTCGCTTCACCGCCGTCTGCCGGTGTTCCGGGGACAGGCGCCAGCCGAGCGCCAGCACCCGTTCGGCTTCACCGATCCGATCGTGCCCTTGCACGCGGCGATCCGGTCAGCCGTCGCGACCGCCAGGGGTCACCGAGTGTTCCTGGTCACGAATCTGCTCACGACCGATATCGAGGGTCTGCGGACGCGCGTCAACCCGGCTCCGGGTCAGTTCCCGGCCGGCTATCGACTGGCTGAAAGTCGGTCGTACGCTGGGATCGGCGGCACGGTCGTGGCTGTGTACGCAGACTCCCGTCTGACCGCCAGATGACCACTGCGCCGCCTCCCGGCACGCTCGCACCCGAGGCGCGAGACGCCGGAGCGGGGGCTCGTCGCGGAGCCCCGTACGGCCAGGTGCTGGCGATCGCGATGATGCTGGCGCTGGCGGCGTTCCTTGCAGTTATGGGGGTGGTGATACTCGCGGCGCGTCCTCAGGTGCAGGGGCTCGGCGCGTTCGCGGGCCTCGTCAATCAGCAGAACGAGACCGCCAAGTCGCTGCTCTATCTCCTGACGTTCCTCGTAATCCTCCCTCTGGCGGTGGTGTTGGCTGGACGCTTGGCGGACTCGATCGCCGCCGGTCCCAACGCGCCGGCCCTCCCCACGCTTACAGCACTGATGGCGGCCGGTCTGGCCGCTGCGCTGATCGCCGTGCGGCTCTCGCACCGCCTGCCGTGGGGGGACGGCCTGAAGGTCCTGCTGGCGGCCGTGGCACTGTGGGCGCTTGGTGCCGGCGTGGCGCTCGCTCGCGCCTCTCGAGGCGGGCCGTGGCCGAGCGTGCTGGCACTGCGGTCAATCGGCCGGGGCGCATGGCCGGCCGCGACCGTGCTCGTGTTCGGGGCGCTGTTGTGCGTCACCCACCGCGGCTCGTTGCACGTTGTGCCGCTGGCGCTTGGGGCGGTCGTGGGATTGTCCCTGCTGATCGCCGGATCGCGGTTGCGCTTACCGGCGATCGTTCGACGGCGCTGGGTCGTACTCGACTCGTCTGTTCGTCGTGCTCGTTGCCCTCGCGGTGGCCAACGTGGTCGTGTTTCACGCCTCGGGGCGGCTGCCGAACATCTATCTGCCTCCGGGAGTGATCCAGAACCAGCAGGACTATCTGCTCGGATCAGCAAATCAGCTGCTCGGGGGCGGTGCGCTGCTCGTCAACGTGCCCGTCTCGCAGTACGGGGTGGGGTTGATCTATTTCCTGGACGGTTGGTTTCACCTCGTCCCGATCGGCTACGGGACGCTCGGCTTGCTCGACTCGATCCTGACGGCGTTGTTCTACGTCAGCCGCCTACGCGGTGCTGCGGATCGCTGGAGCCGGCCGGGCGATCGCCGCGCTGGCTACTGCGGCTGCCGTCGTTGGCCTGGTCTACGGCCTGCAGTACCCGGTGGGCGCGCTGCCGGAGACGGGTCCACTTCGTTTCGGGCTGCCGATGGCGCTGGTGTTGGCGCGCGTGGCGCAGGTGCGCTGGCCGCGATACGCGACGGTCGCGCGAAGGCTTCGCGCTCGGGGCGCTAGGTCTGGCGGCGGTGTGGGCGTTCGAGGCATTCGCCTACACCGTGCTGGTGTTCGTCGCGATAGCTGCGGTGCAGGCGTGGCTGGCACCCGCCGGCGAGCGGCGCCGGTGGCTGGTCGGCCAGGCCCTGCGGGGGGCCGTCGCGTGCGTGGTCGCCCACCTGTTGCTCGCCTTGGTCACGCTGCTGGGCACCGGGCATCTGCCCGACTGGGGGCAGTATCTGACCTATATCCGCTCCTTCCTGCTCGGCGGACAGGCCGGGGCGATCAGCTACGGCTTCGCCCGATGGTCGCCGGGCCTGGCGGTTGGCGCCGGTACGGTCGCCTCGGCGGCGGCGCTGGTGCTGCTGGTGCTTCGCGGCGCCGCTGACCGCCCGTCGCGAGCCGGTCACGCTGGTCGCCCTGGCCGGGAGCACCGCCTACGAGATCGCGCTGCTCAGCTACGTCGACAACCGCTCGTCGACCTACCTGCTGCCCTACGTCACGTTGCCGCTGCTGATCGCCGGCGCGCTGTGGCTGGCGATGCTGCGTCGCCAGCGCGGAGCGTCCGCCCGCGCGCTCCGGCGAGGCGGCGTCGCGTTCGCAATGGCCACGGCCGTGCTCGTGATCACCGCCGCGTGGCCCACGATCCACGGCAACTTCGCCGAGTCCGCGCTGGCCCACGCGTATCCCGGTGGCGGCCTGCCGGTGGCCATGCGCCGGCTTTGGCACCCCCCGCCGATCGACCCGCGTGCGCCCGAAGGCGTACGGCTGCTGAACCGCTACGTCGCCGGGCCACAAAGCCCTGGTGGTGTTGCCGCTGGTCCCCGACCTCGGCGTCGAAATTCTGATGCGCGGCGGGCGCGCGAACTCCGTTGTTCATCGCCGACCCGGTCGATGACAGTCTGGTGCCGTCGCTGTGGATGGCGAAGCTGACGGCGGAGGTCAGGCGGTTGACGCCTGGCCAGCGGCTGCTGATCGACCGTGACGCGCTGACCGTGCTGGCCGGCCTGCGAGCCCACCCTCGCGTCGACCCGCAGGACCATCCGATCGACGGCGGCAACCAGCAGCTCGAGTGGCTCCTGCGCCAGCTCGACCGCCGGTTTGTGCTGCGGCCGATCTACCGCGACGGCGACGGGCTGATCGTCGCCGAGCTCGCGCCACGCGAGCGGGTGAGCAGCCGGAGGCTTGCGTCGCGAGGATCACGTTGTGGGCCGCCAGCCGTCGCACGTACGGGGTCCGCTCGAACAGGCGCTCCAACGCCGCCGCGGCCCGCATGCGCACCCGGCGGTGTGAAGTCGGGCACCAGGCCGAGCTGGGATGCATCGAGGATCTGCGCACCGGCGCATCTCAGCCCGGCGACGATCTCGGCCTCGCCGATCAGCCGCTCCTCGCCGGTGTCCTGCGGGACGCGCGCCATCAGGCGTCCCCAGTACGGGTTGCGCGGATTGTGGTCCCAGATCAGGACGCGTCCACCGGCCCGGACGACTCTGACCATCTCGGCCAGCGTCTGGCGGACATCGTGCGGATCAGCGATGTGGTGCATCACCGCGACGGTGAGCACGAGGTCGAAGCTGTCGTCGCTGAACGGCAGTGCGGTGCCCGACGCATGGATCGCCCTGATCTCGGGGCTGCGCCGGCGCAAGACCTCGAGCATGCCCTCCGAGGGATCCACGCCGACGACCTCGTACCCGCTGCTGGCCAGCCGCTGCTGCAAGCGCTCCAGATCCGCAGCCGACGTCGAGCGCCCGGCCCGCGGGGCAAGTACGCAGCGACGAAGGCCGTGCGTTTGCGCAGGTAGTGCTCGACGACGTGGGCGGGCAGCGACTCGTCGTAGACGGCCGCGATCGAGTCAAAGTGGGAGTTGCTCACGGGCCGTTCGTCCGTCTGCGGAGCGATGCATCGCGAACGCCGGCGGCCGCTTGTGGCGCCGCGGGGCCGAGCGCCGCAGGCGCAGCACCAGGCCGATCATCCGCAGCCCGACGCCGAGCGCCTTGACCTGGCTCGCCGGTGACCGACGAGATGCCCACGCGCGGCAGGTAGTTGACCGGTACCTCGACGAACCGCGCTCCGGAGAGGATCGTCAGCAGCATGATCTCGACCCCGGCATGGCTGCCGCCGACCGTCATCCGCCCGGCGACGTCCCTTGGCCGTCTCCCTGCGCAGCAGCTTGTAGGTGCAGCCGACGTCGCTCAGGTGGCTGGTGTTGAACAGCGCCTCGATCAGCTTGGCGACGGCCCAGTTGCCCCAGCGCAGGAACCGCGCCATGTTGGCTCCGGCCCAGATCAGCTCGCGCGTGGTCCGGGTGCCGAACACCACGTCGCACTCGGCGCTGTAGACCAGCAGCTTGAGGATGTCCTCGGGCAGGAAGGTCCCGTCGGGCTCGGCCAGCACGATGAGCTCGCCGCTGGCCTCGAGCAGTCCGCGCCGCGTGGCGTGGCCGTAGCCCTGCAGGGGCTCGCGGACCAGCCGCGCGCGGGTCTGCGCGCACCTCCTCCGCGGTGCCCTCCTGGGCGTTGTTGTCGACCACCAGCACCTCGTCGACGAGGCCGGTGGCGAAGAAGCCCTCGATCACGGCCCGGATCGAGTCCCGCTCGGCGTAGGTCATGAGCACGACCGATACCGCTTTGCCGTTCAACATCCCAGGCGAGCTCTAGATCGCCGAGCGGCGCGTAGTCGGCGGGAAACCCGAGGCCCCGAAGAACCAGCTCTCGATCGCGAATCGCGGCTTTGGCATCGATGGGTCGGAGCCGGTCTTATGGAGGAACAGCTCGTCGAACAGCAGCGCGTCCCCGGGCTCGAAGATCGGGCGCAGGATCGGCGTGTCGCCGGCCGCCTGCTCGGCCATTCGTTGGGAGACCATGTTGTCGAACATCGCCTCGTCGGTCGCCGTCGCCACGTGGTGCTCGAGGCGGCGGGGGACGATGTCGAGACCGGGTGCGTCGTCGCCGCAATCGCGACAGGGACAGCCACAGGTTCAGCGCGTTGACCTCGCCCATGAACTTGCCGTCCTGGTGCCATGCCCCGGCGACGGACGGTTCGGCCTTGCGCAGCGTGGTCTTCTGGGCGGTGATCAGCGCGGGCTCGCCGGAGATAGCCGCGGACGAGATCCGGCAGGCCCGGCCGGTCGAACATGCTCGAGCATCTCGAAGCTGAGCATCGGAGAGTCGACCGCCAGCACGCCGCCGCCGTTCTTGATCCAGTGGCGTCCAAGGTGAGTTCCGCGGCGCGGATCGGGGTCGAACTCCGCGTAGTAGCCCACTGTCGTGCGGCTCGCCGGCGTCGTGGCGCTCTCGCTCGGCGAACGCTCGCTCGATCTGGTCGGCAAAGCGGCCCGCATCTGACCGCGGAACGAGCTCGCGCACGAGCAGGCAGCCGTGGCGCAGGATCCCCGCCCGCAGCAGCTCCGGGGTCAGCTCGTCCCGCGAGAACTCCGGGAGTCCGTCCGCCTGGCCGATCCTCGCAAAGTCCGGATCCGGGCCGGGCGACGCCATCATTGGCGGACTCCAGGCAACCGATGCCGGCGAGGTTGCGCAGGTGCAGGAGCAGTCGCTCGGTGTCGCGGTCGCGCCGGGCCCGGTTGAGCGCGGACAGGCGCTCGATCTCGGCGAGCAACTGCTCGTCGCTGCCCTCGAACGTCTGGGTCGAGTCGGTCGTCGCGCGGCCGCGGACGGACCGAGCGGGCTTTACGCCTGGGCTTCCACATGGGCGCAAGCTAACACGACGATCGTCAACCGGAAGCGTCGTCGCGATCGCCGGTCGGGCGTGCCGGGACCCCCACCACGGTCGCTCCGGCCGGGACATCATCGACGACCACGGCGCCGGCGCCGATGTTCGCTCCGGCGCCGACCGAGACCTGGCCGATCACCTTCGCCCCGGTTCCGATGCTCGCCCCCGGCTCGATCGTCGGCCCCCGCACATTCCCGGCCACGCAGGCCGATCGTCACGAACGGGGAGATCACCACGCCCGAGTGGATCTCGACCAGGCCGTCGGCGACGAACTGCCCGTGGACGATGTACACGCCGGGGTGCACGACCACCGGATCGCCGATCGAGATCTGCGCCAGCGCCATCGCCAGCCGGTGGGCAATCCGCGGCAGCACGGGCACTCCGGCGGCCTGTAGCCTCGCCTTGACGCGGTACAGCGCCTGGGCCAGGAACGCGTCGCTTACCCACGCCAGGCGCAGGATCTGACCGACGGTGTCGAGCCGCGAGCGGAACTCGATGGCGCTCGCCCCGATGTTGCGCGGTAACCCGAGCGTCCTCTCGCAGCGACTCCCGCAGCCCCGGATGCCGGGCGCGGATCGCCCTCCAGAACGCGTCGGCGTCGATCTCCGGCGGGATCTCCGTGCTGGTCATCTCCGGGGCCACGGTACCCGCTCGGCGTGCCGCCGCGACGGGTGTGTCTACGCTTCGCGCGTCGTGGAGCCCCCGACCCTGCGCGTGCAGCTCGAGTGCGAGCTTCCTGAACGGATCGCGGTCGGGTCCGGAACCGCTCTGTTCGTGTGCGGTTGGTGCTTCTCGCCCGAAGCCGAGATCCGCGCACTCAGCTTCCTGCTCGACGGCGAGCCACAAGCCGTTGCCGCCCAGGGGATGCCGCGGCTCGATCCGTTCCGCGCGCTGCACCCCGGTCTGGACCCGTACGCCACCGACGGGATCGCCGTCGACCCTACGTCCGCCGACGATCCCAGGCTGCACAGCTACCGCAGCGGCTTCTGGGGCATCGTGCAGGATCGTCCCAAGCCGGACGGCGGCGCCTACGAGCTGGCGCTGCGCGCCGAGCTGGTCGGGCGGCGCCGAGGTCAGTGACGGTGGTCGGCAGGATCGTTCCCCGCGTCGCGGCCGGCGCCGCTGCGCACCGCGTGGCCCTCGGGCGCGGGACGGGCCGCCGGTGGCGATCGCGATGGCGACCTACAACCCGCCAGCCGACCTGTTGGTACGCCAGCTGGACTCGATCCGCGCCCAGACGCCACGGCAACTGGATCTGCGTGATCAGCGACGATTGCTCTGACCCGGCGCGGTTCGCGGCGATTCTCGAGGCGCGATCGCCGGCGACCCGCGGTTCGTCGTCTCGCGCTCGCCTCGGCGACTGGGCTTCTACCGCAACTTCGAGCGAGCGCTTGAGCTGGTGCCGGCCGAGGCGCGATACGTGGCGCTGGCCGATCAGGACGACGCCTGGCATCCCGACAAGCTGCGAGCCGCTGGTGGCGGGCATCGGCGGGGCCCAACTGGTCTACAGCGACGCCCGCGTCGTGGTCGCCGCGACGGCGACGGCTGATCGCCGAGACGTGGTGGGGTGCTCGCCGCAACAACCACTCCGATCTGCTCTCGCTGCTGGTCGCCAACTGCGGTCACCGGCGCCGCCTCGCTGTTCCGGCGCGACCTGCTCGACCACGCGCTGCCGTTCCCTCCGGCGCAGTTCGCCCACTTCCACGACCACTGGATCGCGTTGACGGCGCTCGCGCTCGGCGAGATCGCGTTCGTCGACCGAGCCGCTGTACGACTACGTCCAGCACGGCGACGCCTCGCTCGGGCATGCCGCCGCCAACCAGATGGTCTCGCTGCGCGACCGGATCCTTCGCCGCCGGCCGCTGGCCGAGCGCGTGCGGATGTGGCGGCTGCACTATTTCGTCGATGTCTGCGCGGCTGCGGCAGTTCGCGACCGTGCTGGCGATCCGTTGCGGCGCGCGAATGACACCGGCCAAGCGCCGCGCGCTCGAGCGCTTCCTCGCGGCCGACGACTCGCTGGCCGGCGCTGGCTCGAGCTCGGGCTCCGCGGAGCCCGCGAGCTGTCGGAACGCCCGAGACGCTCGGCGCCGAAGTGGGTGCTGTTCCACGCGTTCGCGTGGCGGCGCCTGGTTGCGATCAGCGCCCGCGAGCGCCCGCAGCGACGCCTGCGTCTGGACGCGTTGCCGCCTCCGTCGCTGATCCAGGCGCCGGGACGAACCGGCCTGGACGAGCGCGCGCGGGCGGTCGCCGACAAGATCGCTCCGCTGCGCTGGGCCGTCTCCGACGACGCGCCGCACGGATCAACCTGCTGATCCCCACGATCGATCTGCCGCACTTCTTCGGCGGCTACATCGCGAAGTTCAACCTCGCCCGGCGGCTGGCGCAGCGAGGCTTGCGCGTCCGGATCGTGACCGTCGACCCGGTCGGTCCGCTGCCGCCGCGGCTGGCAGCGGACGCTCGAGTCCTATGAGGGGCTCGAGGGCTGCTTGACCAGGTCGAGGTCGCCTTCGGGCGCGAGTCGCCGAGGCTCGAGGTCAGCCGCGCCGACGCTTCATCGCCACCACCTGGTGGACCGCGCACGTCGCGCACGCGGCGCGCGGCGCTCGAGCGCGACCGGTTCCTCTACCTGATCCAGGAGTACGAGCCGTTCACGTTCGCGATGGGAACCTACGCGGCGCTGGCGGCCGAGTCCTACCGATTTCCTCACTTCGCGCTGTTCTCTAGCGAGCTGTTGCGCGGCTATTTCCGCGCCCACGGAATCGGGGTGTACGCGGCCGGGGCGGCGGCTGGAGACGACGCCTCGGTGGCGTTTGAGAACGCGATCACGCCGGTCCAGCCGCCGAGCGCTGGAGCGCCTGTCGCGCGCGGACCGCGCGGCGGCTGCTGTTCTACGCCCGCCCGGAGCGCCACGCCGCGCGCAACATGTTCGAGCTCGGGGTGCTCGCGCTCTCGCGCGCGCTGCGACGACGGGCGTGTTCGACGGCGGGTGGGAGCTGCACGGGATCGGTACCGTGCAGCGGCGAAGCCGGATCTCGCTCGGCGGCGGGGCCACGCTGGAGCTGCTGCCGCGCGTCCGATCAGCGGTCCTACGCGCTCGCTGCTGAGCGACCACGACGTCGGCCTGGCGCTGATGTACACGCCGCACCCGAGCCTGGTCCCGATCGAGATGGCGTCGGCGGGGATGCTGGCGGTCACCAACAGCTTCGAGAACAAGACCGCGGACGCGATGACGGCGATCTCCTCGAACCTGATCACCGTCGACCCTTCGGTGCAGGGAATCGCGGGCGGGTTGCGCGACGCGGTGGCGCGGTGCGCAGGACTACGGCCAGCGGGTCGGCGCGAGTCGCGTGCGCTGGAGCTGCGACTGGGACGAATCGTTCGCGGACGAACTGCTGGACCAGGTGATCACCTGCCTTGCGCGGCAACGCCGCGCCGGTCGGTCCTACTTGACCTGCGGCGCCAGACGACCGATGTGGTGCACCGCGAGTTCGAGCAGGCTCGGGTTTCGGTTCAGCGTCGCACGAGCCAGCGCCACCCAGGCCTGAAGGTTCATCGGTTCGCGGTCGGTCACGTTCAAGATCATCCGCACCGCAGCACCGTTCTGATGGCGCTCCAGGGCGACCTGGGCGCGGAGCAGGTCGACGGAGCTGTCGGGGTTCAGCGTGCTGGCCGCGTCGAGCAGCGATCGAGCGTGCGCGGCCTGCGCGGCGGTCAGTCGGCCCGGAGCGGACACGATCGCGGTCGCTCGGGCGGTGTCGTGCGCGGCACGCGCCGCGAGCGCGAACCAGGCACACACCAGCACCGCCAGGGCGACCATCGATGCACGAACCACGGCCACGCATGAATGATCCTCGATCTTCCCTCGGGTCGGCATCGGACGGGGTCCCGGTTACTCTCACCGGGTGCCGTCGACGATCGACCAGGCCGCCATCAGCGAGCGAGCCGAGGGTGTCCGTTGCCCGTGGTGCGCAGCGGTGACGACGGCTGGCCGGTCGCCGTTGTCGACGTGTTGCGCATGCGGGGCGGCAACGACGTTCCCGGTGCCGAGCGACGATCAGCTCGAGCGCGCGTACTCCACGTGGTACCGGCCGGCCGGCGGCCGATTTGGAGGAGGCGGCGACGCGCTGCTGGCTCTCTCTCGAGCGACGCTCGCGCGGCGCCTGGATCGAATCGCGCCACCGGGGCCGGTGCTCGACGTGGGTGCCGGCGACGGCGCCTTGGTTCGAGCCCTGCGGGCGCGTGGACGTGAGGCGGTCGGTCTGGAGCGGGTCGCGGGCGATGATGTCGTCGCCGGCGAGATCGACACGTTCGAAGACCGGTCCGGACAGTGGGGGGCGGTGGTCTTCTGGCATTCGCTCGAGCACCTGCACGATCCAGCGCGGGCGGTGGACCGCGCCGCCGCCCTGCTCGCCCCGGGCGGCGTACTCGTGATCGCTACGCCCAACCTCTCCAGCTGGCAGGCCCGCTGCTTCGGCGAGCGGTGGTTTCACCTCGACATACCGCGGCACCTGGTGCACTTGCCCGCGTCGGCATTGCAGCGCGGAGTGCGGGCGCGGGGACTGACGATCGAGCGAACCAGCTACTGGCGCGGTGGCCAGGTCCTGTTCGGGTGGCTGCACGGGCTCGTGCGGATGCTTCCCGGAGCCCCGGATCTCTACAGCGCGATCCGTCGCATCGGCGCGCAGGATGAACCGATCGCGGGCGTACGGCGACTGGCGGTGCTGGCGGCCGGCACCGCGATCGCTCCCGCGGCCGGGGCGATGGCCGCCGCCGAGGTCAGCGTCCGTGCCGGCGGCACCGTCTACGTCGAGGCCCGGCGGCAGTGATCACCGGTGAGCGCGTCAGTACCGCCGACGGCGGCTTCAACCCCACTTTCCAGCGTCACGTCGCCGCGTATCGGTTGTGCGCGCCCTTGCTGGCGCCGGGCAGGGTGCTCGACCTCGGCTGCGGCACCGGCCATTCGCACCTCGAGCTGGCGCCGCGCGTGAGCGTCGGAGTCGACCTCGACCCGATCGTGCTCGCCGGGCAAGCCCGCGAGACCGTGGCCGCCGACATGCGCCAGCTGCCGTTCGGCGACGGTTCGTTCGCTTCGGCGATCGCGGTTCAGTCGATCGAGCACGTCCCGGACCCCGAGCGAGTGCTGCGGGAGGTCGTGCGTGTGCTCCAGCGTCCTGGCCGGGCGGTGTTCGTGACTCCCAACCGCCTGACCTTCGGCGCCGCCGGGGAGATCATCGACCCCTACCACCACATCGAGTACGACGCCGAACAGCTGCGTTCGATGTGTGAGTGCTTCTTCGCCGCGGTGCAGATCACCGGTCTGTTCGGCTCCGCTCGCTACCGCGCGCTCGTCGGCGCCGAGCGGCGCGAGCTGGACCGTCTCCTGGCGCTGGATCCCTTGCGACTGCGACGTCTCGTTCCGCGCCGCCTGCGTCAGATCCTCTACGACCGGCGTCTGACCAGCGATCGTGCGACTCCGCGCCCCGGAGCGTTGGAGATCACGCCGCAGGACTTCAGCCTCAACTCCGAGCGCGTATCAGAGGCATTGGACCTAGTGGCGATCTGCGACCAGGAGTGAGCTCACGGCATGAACTTGCGGGAACGCAGGATGCCCCGTCGGTGCAGCGCGAACCTGGCGGCGGTCAGCAACGTCTTCAGACCGTAGACGAGCGATTGCCTCGGCGAGGCCGACGACGCCTCGTTGAAGTACCGCGTTCGGGCCGGGACCTCCGCGACACGGAAGCCGAAGTGCACGGCCTGCATGATCATCTCGGAGTCGAACACGAAGTCGATCGAGTTGCGGAGGAACGGAACGGTCAGCAGTAGCTGGCGCGAGAACGCGCGGTAGCCGGTGTGGAGCTCGGTGAAGTCGGTGCCCAGGATGGCGTTCTCGACGCCCGTCAGGAACCGGTTGGCGAGGTACTTGTAGCGGGGCATGCCGCTGTGCCGCCAGGCGCCCGGCACCGCCAGCCGCGATCCGAGCACCATGTCGGCCTCGCCGCGGAGGATCGGCGCCACCAGCCGCGGGATCAGCGATGGCTCGTACTGGCCGTCGGGGTGCAGCATCACGACGACGTCGGCGTCCCGCTGCAGCGCCTCCAGGTAACACGTCTTCTGGTTGCCCCCGTAGCCGACGTTGTGAGGATGCCATATAAGTCGCAGCGGCAGCCGCCGAGCCAGCTCCAGCGTGCCGTCGGTGGAGCCGTCGTCGACCAGCAGGATCTCGTCGACGACGCCGGTCGGGATCGCCGAGACCGTCTGCTCGAGCGTCCTCGCGGCATTGCGCGCCGGCATCACAACCATCACCTTCGCGGCCACGACTGGCGCCGCAGTCGACTGTTCGTCGCCCACCACGGTCTCGGCCTCGCCGTCCACGCGCCTCAATCTAGAAGACTCGGAGGAGTAGATCAGGCCCGGGTCGCCTCCACGCAGACGAACAGGACCGCCCGGGCGCGGTAGAGCAGGAAGTCATAGGGCGCGTCCCATGCCTCCTCGGGGGCGACCTCGCGCCACCGGCCCTGGCCGGCCTCGCGTCGGAGCGCAGCGAGGCTAGTGATCGGGACCTCGCCGCTGCGGATCGCGGCGGCAAAGCTCGGGTTGTAGCCGGCCGGCACGGTCAGCACCAGACGGCCGCCGGGCGCCAGCAACTCGCGCAGCACGTGCACGGCCCGCAGCGCCTTGCCGGGGTCGGGTGCAAGCTCGTCGAGCCCGACGTGCTCGAGCGTCGAGATCCCCACGATCAGATCGAACGGGCCGAGGCCGCCCAGCGCGAGCACGTCGCGGTTGAGCACGTCGGGCGCGCGTTCGTAGCGATCGGCGATCAGATGGCGCTGCGCGCGGTAGTGCGACAGGACGTTTCCGACCTCGAGCACGCGGTCGGGGGGATGGCGGTCCACGAGCGCCTGGATCACCGGGACCTCGACCGTTCGCTCTGTCAGCCAGGTCAGCTTATGGCGGGCGTACAGGTACGGGTAGCTCAGGCCATCCAGCACGAAGCTGCCGTGCGCGCCGGGGATCGTCCAGGGCAGCCCGGCCGCCGCCCCGGCGCCCCAGCGGGCGAAGTCGCCGGCCACCGGTCGCAGGCCGCGCGCCCTGATCGCCCGCATCGTGCGGGCGGCCAGAGGCTGGGGCGTGTAGCCGTTATCGCTCATCGGCGCAGTAGAGTGTCGCCGTTCGTGGAGCCCACCAGTGATGTCGCGGCCGCCCGGCATGAACGCCCAGTCTCGGCCGGCAACGGCGTGGTCCCCTCGGCGCAGCCGCCCGGGCCGGACCCTCCCGGCGCCGGACCGCGCCTGAAGATCCTCGTACTCGCCGATCGCGACTGGACGCATCCCCAGGGGGGAGGCACGGGCGAGAACGTGTACGCGAACCTGTCGCGCTGGGCTCAGTGGGGCCACCAGGTGACGCTGATCGCCGGCGCGCACCCTGGTTGCATCCGGGTGCAACAGGTCGCCCCCAACCTCGTGGTCCACCGGATGGGCGGCCGCGGCTCGGTGTTCCCTCGCGCGGCGTGGGCAGTGCTCCGCGGGCTGGCCCGCGACGCCGACGTGGTGTTCGAGGTGATCAACGGGATCGTGTTCCTGACGCCGCTGTGGCTGCGCAAGTCCCAGGTCGCGCTCGTACACCACCCTCACCGGGACCTCTACATCGGCGAGTTCGGCCGCCGGCTGGGCAGGGTCATGTCCGCCCTGTTCGAGGAGCTGCCGCTGCGACTGCTGTACAGGCGGGTCCCGTTCGTGACGATCTCGGGGTCCGCGCGCGACGAACTGGTCAGCATCGACGGGATCCCGGCCGATCACATCACGCTGGCCTACTGCGGGGTCGAGGCGGGGCCCTACGGGCCCGGCGAGCGCGCGAGCCAGCCGCGACTGCTGTACGTCGGGCGGCTCAAGGCCTACAAACGGATCGAGCTGCTGCTCGACATGCTCACCGAGCTGCCCGGGGTCACGCTCGACATCGCCGGCCAGGGCGACCACGGCGAGACGCTCGACGACGAGATCGCCCGTCGGGGACTGGGCGAGCGGGTCCGGGTGCACGGCCACGTCGACGAGCAGACCAAGGCGGCGCTGTACCGCCAGGCGTGGGTGCACGTGACCGCGTCCGCGTCGGAGGGCTGGTCGCTGACCGTGATGGAGGCCGCGCTGTGCGCTACGCCGAGTGCCGCGCTGGCGGTCGGTGGGTTGCGCGAGTCGATCGTCGACGGCGAGACCGGGGTGCTGTCGAGCACGCCCGAGGAGATGACCGTGAGGCTGAGATGGCTGCTGGACGACTCGCAGGCGCGCGAGCGGATGGGCGCCGCGGCGCGCGCGCGGGCGCTGACGTTCAGCTGGGACCGCACCGCGGCCACGATCCTGTCGGTGATCGAGGCCCGCGTGGCGCCCGCCCGGCGGTGGTGAGCTTCGCCGACGCGCTCGAGGTGACCGACGGCGTCGAAGGTTGGCTGACCGAGGCACAGGCGCGAACGTTGTGGGACGCCGCGCTGCGGGTGCCCGCCGGCGGAGCGATCGTCGAGATCGGGTCGTTCCGCGGGCGCTCGACGATCGTGCTCGCGCTGGCCGTCGGCGAGCGCGCCCGGGTGGTGGCGATCGACCCGCACGGTGGGGGCGACCGGGGTCCGCAGGAGATCTCGCCCGACCAGGCGCGCGGGGATCTGGACCATGCGGCGTTTCGCGCGAACCTCGAGCGCGCCGGGGTCGCCGCCCGGGTCACGCACGTGCGGGCCCGATCGGCCGACGCGCTGGGGGACCTCAGCGGAGGGCTCGACCTGCTGTACGTCGACGGCGCGCACCGCTACGGGCCGGCGCGGGCCGACATCGAGCAGTGGGGAGCGCGCGTGCGACCCGGCGGGACGATGCTGATCCACGACTCGTTCAGCGCGATCGGCGTGACCCTGGCCCAGGCGCGATCGCTGATGCTCGCCGACGGCTGGCGCTATCTGGGCCGGGTGGGCTCGCTCGCCCAATACACACGCGAGCCGCTCGGGACGCGGCAGCGCCTCACGAACGCGGCGCGACAGGCCGTCGGACTCGCGTACTTCGCCCGCAACCTCGCGGTCAAGCTGCTGATCACGCTGCGCTTGGCGCGGCTGCTCGGACGGCCGTCCGCGAACTGGCCCTACTGACCCTCGGCGATCACCGACCCGGGCGCCGGCGGGTCAGCACCTGGTAGATCCCGTAGCGGGCGCGGGGGGCGAAGCTCGCGGCGATGTACTCGTTGAGGACATTGGCGACGGCGGTCGTCGCCTGCCCGGCTCCGGGAGCCGACACGCGGATCACGACCCGCACGTCCGAGCGGTCAAGCGCGGACACGATCTCCCGCTGGGTCGAGGCGGCGGTGACGACCCCGGGGGTCATCGCGTCATAGCGCGTCGGGTTCGGCCGGCCGAGGATCACGTACAGCAGTGGGCCGCCCGGTCCCGCCCGGTCGCCGCCAGGCCCGGTCACGAAGATCGGCTGACCGGGCCGGGTCATCCTGCCGACGGTTCGCTGCAGCGACGCGAGCCAGCGGGCGTCAGCCACGGAGGTCTTGACGCCGTCGCCGGCGGGCCCCGGCACTCGTGCCAGCTGCGGGGGTTCAAGCAGCTGCCCGACTCGATGATCGACGCCGACCAGCGCGATCACCGCCACCGCGGCCAGCAGCGTGACGCGGAGCGCGCCGGGGGCGCTCGCCGCGGCCGTCGCCAGCAGCACCGGGAGCATCACCGCAAGCGGCACCAGATGCAGCAGGTCGGTGCGGGCGAGCATGAACCCGACGCCGACGATCGCCAGCGGCGCCGCCGAGAGCGAGCCTCGGTCGACCGACGGCTGGCGCGCGCGGGCGGCGATCCCGCCGCGCAGGGTCACGCTCGCATGGGGAACCGGGCGGGGGCGCGTCAGCAGGATCGCCATCGCAACCGCCCACAGGGCGCAGCCGACGAGCAGGATCAGTGGCAGGTAGTACGTGAGCAGGCTGCCGAAGCCGACGTGGCCGTGATAGCCGAGCGGGAACGGCGCCCGCTGCAGGCCCTCGATTCCGTAGAAGCCGATCGTGTCGTGGAGCATCGTCCTCGGGGCGATCACGAAGAACGGGGCCAGCGTCACCACCGCGCACAGCAGCGCGACGCCGACTGCGCGCAGCCGCCGACCACGGGGCGCCTCGATCAGCACCCCAACGATCGCGGCGATCCCGAGCTCGAGCCGGAACAGGCAGGCCACCCCCGCCAGCCCTCCGCCCAGCGCCGGGCGTCGCCGCGCCGCCACCAGTCCGCCGAGCCCGAGCGCGAGCGCGAGCGGATTCGGCCCCGGATCGAGAACGAACGCCATCGCGAACACCGCGGCCACCCACGCGAGCAGCGCGTAGCTTCCGGGCGCCCGTCGCCACGCGAGCGTGTACGCCAGCAGCGCGACCGCCGCGCCGGTGAGCGCATACAGCACCCGCCAGCCGAGCAGCGAGGCCCCGAACAACCCGTGAAGGGCCGCCAGCACGAGCCCCTGCCCCGGCGGGTAGTTGCTCCAGAAGTCGCGGTAGGGCCACTGTCCGCTCGCGATCCGCGCTCCGGCCTGCAGCATCGCGCCCTCGTAGTTGAGCGAGATCCCGCGCAGGATCGTGAAGCCGCAGATCAGCGCGCCGAGCGCGAACAGCACCAATTGCAGGTCGACCGGGGGCGCTGCCGGCGGGTTGGCGGCCGACTTCGCCGCGGCCTGCTGGGCCACCGTCGAGACCAGGAACGGATGGCGGACCGAGCGTTCGCCGACTGGCTGGCTCAAGCGCTCCGGGCCGCCACGCGCGCGAGCTTCTGCCGGGCGGTCTTGTCGAGCTCCGCCTTACGCAGGCGGACGACGTTGGGGGTCACCTCCACAGCCTCGTCTTCGCGCAGGAACTCGAGCGCCTGGTCGAGCGACAGCTGGCGCTTGGGCACCAGCCGTACGAGCTCGTCGGCGGTCGAGGAGCGCATGTTCGTGAGGTGCTTCTCCTTGCAGGCGTTGACGTCGAGATCCTCGGCCCGCGAGCTCTCGCCGACGATCATCCCCTCATAGACCTCCTCGCCGGGGCCGACGAACAGGATGCCTCGCTCCTGAAGGTTGAACAGCGCGAACGACGCCACTGTCCCACGGCGGTCGGACACCAGCGACCCGGTCGGCCGGGTGCGCAGCTCGCCGTGCCACGGCTCCCAGCGGTCGAACACGTGGTGCACCAGCCCGGTGCCGCGCGTCTCGGTCAGGAACTCCGTGCGAAACCCGATCAGAGCGCGCGCGGGAACCAGGTACTCCATCCGCACCCAGCCGGTCCCGTGGTTGACCATCTGCTCCATCCGCCCCTTGCGCGTCGCCAGCATCTGCGTGATCACGCCGACGTAGTCGTCGGGCGCGTCGACGCTCATCCGCTCGACCGGCTCGCACACGCGTCCGTCGACCTCGCGCGTGACCACCTGCGGCTTGCCCACGGTCAGCTCGTAGCCCTCGCGGCGCATCAGCTCGACCAGCACCGCCAGCGCCAGCTCGCCGCGACCCTGGACCTCCCACACGTCGGGGCGGTCGGTGTCCTTGACCCGCAGCGACACGTTGCCGACGAGCTCGCGGTCGAGCCGCGCCCGCAGCTGGCTGGCGGTGAGCTTGTCGCCGTCCTGGCCGGCCAGGGGCGAGGTGTTGATCCCGACCGTGACCGACAGTGACGGCTCGTCGACGGTGATCACCGGCAGCGGACGCGGATCGTCGGCGTCGGCCAGCGTCTCGCCGATCGTGATCTCCGGGATCCCGGCGACCGAGATGATCTCGCCGGGCCCGGCCTCGTCGGCCTCGACGCGTTCGAGCGCCTCGGTCACGTACAGCTCGGACACGCGGACGCGCTGCACCTCGCCGTCGGCGCGGCACCAGGCGATCGTCTCGCCGCGGCGGATCGTGCCGTGGCGCACCCGGCAGATCGCCAGCCGACCGAGGTACGGCGAGGCGTCGAGGTTGGTCACGTGGGCCTGGAACGGGTGCTCGGGGTCGTACTCGGGGGCGGGTACGTGCTCGAGCAGCAGCTCGAGCAGCGGCTGCAGGTCCTGGCCCTCGGTGCTGGGGTCAAGCGATGCCCAGCCGGCCCGGGCGTTGGTGTAGACGATCGGGAACTCGATCTGGGACTCGTCGGCGTCGAGGTCGAGGAACAGCTCGTAGACCTCGTCGACGACCTCGTCGATCCGCGCGTCGGGCCGGTCGACCTTGTTGACCACGAGGATCACCGGCAGCCTCGCCTCCAGCGCCTTGCGGAGCACGAACCGGGTCTGGGGGAGCGGGCCCTCGCTGGCGTCGACCAGCAGCAGCACTCCGTCGACCATCGTCAGGCCGCGCTCGACCTCGCCGCCGAAGTCGGCGTGGCCGGGCGTGTCGACGATGTTCAGCTTGACCCCGCCGTAGTGCACGGCGGTGTTCTTGGCCAGGATCGTGATCCCCTTCTCGCGCTCGAGGTCCATCGAGTCCAGCACCCGGTCGGCCACGTCCTGATTGGCGCGGAACGCGCCGGACTGCCACAGCAGCGCGTCGACCAGCGTCGTCTTGCCGTGGTCGACGTGCGCCACGATCGCCAGGTTGCGGATGTCGTCTCGCGTGGCCATTGCGGAGCTGACGATAGACACAAAAACTGGCGCAACCTCCGACGGGGTCTCCCTATGATCGTCGCGTGAGCGACATCCGGGACCCGCTGGAGGCCGAGCGCCTCGAGCTCGTCGCCCCCGACGAGCTGCATTCGCGCCGTGACTTCCTGGCGCGCACCGCGGTGACAGCCGGGATGGCCGCCGGCCTCGGCCTGGCGCTCGATCCCGACACGGTTCTCGCGGCGGCCGCAAAGCGCCAGCGCCGGGTGAAGCTGCCGTCGCCGCGCAACCTCCCGATCGACACGTTTGTAGTGCTGATGATGGAGAACCGCTCGTTCGACCACTACCTGGGCTGGCTTGCAGGCGCCGACGGCCGGCAGGCCGGGCTGCGGTTCGCCGATCGCCACGGGCGAAAGTTCTCGACCCATCGCCTCGTCAACAACTTCCAGGGCTGCGGGTTCCTGGACCCCGACCACTCCTGGGAGGGCGGGCGGACCGAGATGGCCGGCGGCCGGATGGACGGCTTCCTTCTGGCCGACAGCGACGTGTTCTCGATCGGCTACTACGCCGAGCCCGACCTCCCATTCACGCCGCACATCGCCAAGGCGTTCACCGCGTTCGATCGGTTCTTCTGCTCGCTGTTGGCCTCCACGTATCCCAACCGCGAGTACATGCACGCCGGCCAGTCGTTCGGGAAGATGGACAACTCGCTTCCGCCGGCCGGAGGATTCCCCGACTCGACGATCTTCCAGGCGCTGGCTGCCAAGGGCGTCTCCAACCACTACTTCTACTCCGACATCCCGTTCACGGCGCTGTGGGGCAAGACCGGAATCGCCCGCTCCAGCCAGGTGCAGGACTACTACGAGCGGGCGGCGGCCGGCAAGCTGCCGGCGCTGTCGTTCGTCGATCCCGCGTTCGCGGGCGAGGAGCAGGGGACCTCGGGCGACGAGCATCCCCACGGCGACGTCCGCGTCGGGCAGGCGTTCGTCTCCGACGTCGTCCACGCGTTCATGGAGTCGCCGCAATACAAGCGCGGGGCCCTGTTCATCGTCTACGACGAGTGGGGCGGGTTCTTCGATCACGTCCGCCCGCCGCGCGTGCCCGACCAGCGGGCCAGCGGCAAGCTCAGCCAGGACTTCGGCCAGATGGGCCTGCGAATCCCGGCGGTGGTCGTCTCGCCGTACGCGCGGCACGGCCACGTCGACCATTCGATCTACGGGTTCGAGTCGATCCTGAAGATGATCCGCTACCGCTACGGCCTGGCGCCGTTGACCGAGCGCGACCTGTACGCGAACAACATCGCCCACGGGTTCGACTGGGAGTCAAAGCCCCGGCTGCATCCGCCGCAGCTGCCGACGCCCGCGCACATCATGGCCACCCCGTGCGCGACCGACGCGCCGATGGCGGCCGGTGCCGCCGCCGCACACGGCGAACCGGGATCTGTCGCGACGCCGGCGCCCATACCCGAGCGCCCCAAGCCCCACGACCTGGCGACGCTGGCGACCTCGGGCTACCTGGAGCGACTCGGCTTCCGCTATCGGCCGGCGACGCCGGCGACGCTCTACCGGCACCCCTCCAGCCTGGGGCTGCGCGTATGAGCCAGGGCCGCCGGCCGCTCGTGGCCGCGGCGCTGCTGGCGCTCACGGTTGCGTTCGCCGGTGTGGCGCTCGCGGCCGCCGACAGCTTCACCCCGGTGCGGCTCGTGGTCACAGTCGCGGACAAGGTCAAGCGTCATCAGCCGCTCGCGATCAAGGTCGTGGTCAGCGCCGACAAGGGCGCGCTCGATCCGGCGACCGGCCCGTTGTGGCTGCGGGTCAAGCTGGCCGGCGAGTGTGGCGGCACGTTCGCCGGCACGCCGGGGGTAAAGGTGCTCGACCTGAGGCTGAGGCCCCAGCCCCGCCGCGGCCGCCCCTACGCGATCACGGTGAAGGGGTCGGTCAAGCCCGTACGTGCGGGGCGGATGACCGTGTGCGCATATCTCCAGGAGCAGGGCGACAACCGGATGTTCGCCGACGACACGTCCGCGCGGGTCAGCGTCGTCCGATCGCGCTAGTCCTCGTCGGATTCCGGCAGCGCCGACAGGTGGTCCTCGGCCGGGCTCGGGCGTGCTCGTCTCGGGCGCCGGACCGGCGCCGATCTGGCCGGCACTGCCCGGGATCAGCTCGCCGTTGCCGGGCTGGGCGCCGATGTCCTGCGCCGGTATCGGCGGCACGGAGTTGCCCTGGGCGGCGGCCGCGGCAATGCCCGTGATCGCGTCGAGCGCGGGCTTGACCAGGTCGATCGGGAACACCACGGTCGAGTTCTGGTTGGCGCCGATCTCGCGCAGCGTCTGCAGGTAGCGCAGCTGGAGAGTGGTCGGGTTGCGGCCGATCACGTCGGCGGCTTCGGCGAGCTTGGCCGCCGCCTGGAACTCGCCCTCGGCGTTGATGATCTTCGCGCGCCGCTCGCGCTCGGCCTCGGCCTGCCGGGCGATCGCGTGCTGCATTCGCTCGGGGATCTCGACGTCGCGGATCTCGACGGTGGTCACCTTGATCCCCCACGGCTCGGTCTGCGCGTCGATCACGTGCTGCAGGCTCTCGTTGAGACGATCGCGCTCCGCCAGCAGCGAGTCGAGGTCGACGCCACCGAGGACCGACCGCAGCGTCGTCTGGGCGATCTGGAGCGTCGCGTTGTGAAAGCTCTCCACCTGGGTGACGGCGCTGTTGGCGTCGACGACGCGGTAGTAGACGACTGCCGTGACGCGCACGGGAATGTTGTCGCGGGTGATGGTCTCCTGCGGCGGCACGGTCAGCGTCACCGTTCGCAGGCTGACCCGGACCATCCGGTCGATCGTCGGCGTCAGCAGCACCAGGCCCGGGCCGCGCTGGTCCATCAACCGTCCCAGGCGGAACACGACGGCGCGTTCGTACTCGCGCAGCACCCGCACCGACGCGCCGGCGGCCGCCAGCGCGATCACCACCAGCACCACCAGCACGATGATCACAGCGGTCATGCCATCACCTCCCAATCCTCAGCGCGGCGGACCCCGACGGTCAGGCCGCTGAGATGCTCGACCACCACGCGGTCGCCGGCGTGAAGCTCGGCCGGCTCGTCGTCGTCATCGAGGATCGACCGCCGCGCGCGCCACAGGCAACCGTCGACGAGGACGCTGCCGTCGGGCTCGGTCCAGTTGCGGACGACTCCGAGGTGCCCGATCAGCCCCTCCGGTCCAGCCCGCACCCGGCGTCTGCGAACGGCTAGTCCCTTGCGCAGCGAGACGCCGATGATCGTGAGCCCGGTTGCGACCAGGACGAGCGCGGCGATCGCCGCCAGCGCAGCACCACCGCCGAGCCCGCTCACGGCGAGCACGGCCCCAACTCCAACCGCGATCACGCCCGGGCCGCCCAGGATCCCCAGCGTGGGGACGTGGGCCTCGACCACGATCACGATCGCCCCCACTATCAGAAGCGACACGCCAAGCGCAGTCATACGTCAATGGTACGCCTTGTTAAGCGCCTGACAGTGGACTCCGCCGGAACGTTCAGGCGGAGCCCACCAGCGCGCTTGAGGCGCGCGCGATCAACTCCACGCAGGCGTCGATCCCGATCGCGGTCGAGTCGATCACGAGGTGGTACAGCGACGGGTCGTCGATATCGGCTCCGTAGAAGTGCCGGTAGTAGGCCGCGTGGGTGCGGTCGAGCCGCCGCACGGTGTCCCGTGCCGTCTCCTCGTCGACCTCGCGCAGCGCCATCGCCTGGCGGACCCGGCTGTCGGGCGGGCCGTGCAGCCGGACCCGCAGCACCCGCTCGTCGTCTCCGAGCACGAGCACCGCGCCGCGGCCGAGGATCACGCCGTGGCCGGTCTCGGCCTGGCGCCTGAGGATCTCCTCGGTGGCGCGGCGGAAGTCCTCGCCCGAGGTCCCCCCGGTGAGCAGCGGCGCCGGTGCGCCGGTGTCCGAGCCGATGAATCCCGACAACACGCGCTCGATCCAGCTCCGGCTGGCCTCGTAGTCGAACGCGACGGCCTCGTCGACCGAGACCGACAGCCGCGCGGCCACCGCGTTGGGGATCGCTCGGTCAAGGAACGGGACCCCGAGCCGGTCGGCGAGCGCCGAACCGATCCGGACACCGCCGGCTCCGTACGCCGCCGACAGCGCCACGAGCGTCATCGTCCACACAGTAGTCTCAACGCCCTTCGCGGACGCGCTGGTAGCGTTCGGATACCTGATATTGCCACCCACCAGGAGCTGGAGATGAGCACGAGCACGAACGGGGGCGGACTGGTCACCGATATGGCGGGGATGCGCGAAAGCGCGGGCAGCCATCTCGGCTACACCGAGTGGCAGGAGATGACCCAGGGCCGCGTCAACGAGTTCGCCGACGCGACCGATGACCACCAGTTCATTCACGTCGACACCGAGCGCGCCAAGCAGACCCCGTTCGGCGGGACGATCGCGCACGGCTACCTCACGCTGTCACTGATGGCGCCGCTGGCCCAGCAGCTGATGAAGGTGACCGACGCGAAGATGGCGGTCAACTACGGGCTCGATCGGGTCCGCTTCCCGGCGCCGCTGCGCGTCGGCGCCCAGTTCCGGGGCGGCGGCGAGATCCTCGAGGTGACCGAGGTCTCCGGCGGGCTGCAGGTCAAGTTCCGCGGCACGATCGAGGCGCAGGGCTCCGAGAAGCCCGTGTGCGTCGCCGAGTGCCTGGTCCGGTTCTACGGCTAACTACGAGGACGCGACCGGTGACCGCCATCGACGTCGACCGGCTGACCGCGATCGACGTGCACACGCACGCCGAGCGCAACCTCGGCGAGGCCCAGGATCCGGTCACCGACGAGCTGTTGGGCGCGGCCGCGGAGTACTTCGGTGCCGCCCCGGTTCAGCCGACCGCCCAGGAGGTCGCCGACTACTACCGGGAGCGCGACATGGTCGCGGTCGTGTTCACGGTCGACGACGAGGCCGGGATGGGCCGAAAGCGCTTGGGCAACAGCGAGGTACTGGCCGCCGCGCGCGCCAACCCCGATGTGCTGATCCCGTTCGGCAGCGTCGACCCGCATAAGGGCAAGCTCGCCGTCCGCGAGGCCCGCGAGCTGGTCGAGGCGGGCGTCCGGGGATTCAAGTTCCACCCGAACACCCAGGCGTTCTGGCCCAACGACCGCGAGCACTACCCGCTGTACGAGGTGATCGCCGACGCCGGCCTGATCGCGCTGTTTCACTCGGGGACCACGGGGATCGGCGCCGGCATGCCCGGTGGCGGCGGGGTGCGCCTGAAGTACTCCAACCCGATGGCCGTCGACGACGTCGCCGCCGACTTTCCCGAGCTCGAGCTCATCCTCGCCCACCCCTCGTTTCCCTGGCAGGACGAGGCGCTGGCGATCGCGGTCCATAAGCCCAACGTCTACATCGACCTGTCGGGCTGGTCGCCGAAGTACTTCCCCGAGAACCTGATCCGCTACACGAACAGCCAGCTGCGCCACAAGATGCTGTTCGGCTCCGACTATCCGCTGATCACGCCCGACCGGTGGCTGTCTGACTTCGCCAAGCTGCCGATCAAGGACGAGGTCAGGCCGCTGGTGCTCAAGGAGAACGCCGCGCGGCTGCTGGGCCTGCGCTGAGCTTCCGGCGGCCGGTCGACTCGGGCCTCGATCGGCTACAGGCCGGTGGAGAGGCGGTTCATCGCGCTGAGCATGCCCTCGAGCACCACCTTGCGGTCGCGCTCGGGCACGTCGGCGAGCATCTGTTCCTGGACCGCCGCGACCGCGGGGTCGGCGATCTCGAGCAGCTCGCGGCCCTTGGCGGTCAGCATCGTGCGCAGGATCCGCGCGTGGCGGGGGTCGACCTCGCGAGCCACGAGTCCCCGGGACTCGAGCCTGCCGAGGATCTCGATCATCGACTGTGGGGTGACCAGCGACCGCCGGGCCAGCTGGGCGTTGGACAGGCCGGGGCGGGCCGCGAGCACCGACAGCGCCGTGTATTCCCGGACGCTCAGTCCGATCTCGGCCAGGCGCGTGCGCATCTCCCGTCGGATCCCCTGGTTCACTCGCCCGACGACGTAGATCAGCGACGGCGTCCTTGACTCGCGGGTCGGCGCTGGGTTTTGCACGGTGATGACGCTACCGCCTCTGTCGAGCCTGAGCGGGGAAGTAAGTTGGGAGTACCGGCGAATGGTCTCAAAGCGACACAGAGGAGCCACATGGACACGCGGAAGCTAGGCAGGCAGGGGCTGGAGGTAGCCGAGCAGGGGCTGGGCTGCATGGGGATGTCCGAGTTCTACGGCGAGGGCGACGACGACGAGTCGATCGCCACGATCCACCGAGCGCTCGAGCTCGGCGTGACGCTGCTGGATACCGCCGACATGTACGGGCCGTTCACCAACGAGCGGCTGGTGGGCCGCGCGATCGCCGACCGCCGTGACTCGGTCGTGGTGGCCACCAAGTTCGGCAACGTCCGCGGCGAGAACGGCGAGCGCCTCGGGATCCGCGGCGACGCCGAGTACGTGCGCCAGGCCTGCGACGCGTCGCTGCAGCGCCTGAGGATCGACCACATCGACCTCTACTACCAGCACCGGGTCGATCAGCAGGTCCCGATCGAGGAGACCGTCGGCGCGATGGCCGAGCTCGTCGCCGCCGGCAAGGTGCGCTATCTGGGCCTGTCGGAGGCCTCCGCGGAGACGCTCCGGCGCGCCCACGCGGTGCACCCGATCTCGGCCCTGCAGACCGAGTACTCGCTGTGGACGCGCGACGTCGAGGAGCGCATCCTGCCCACGACCCGTGAGCTCGGGATCGGCTTCGTGGCCTACAGCCCGCTCGGCCGGGGTTTCCTGTCCGGTCGCTTCAGCTCTCCCGATGACATTCCGGAAGGGGACTTTCGCGCCAGCAATCCGCGCTTTCAGGGCGACAACTTCAGGCGCAACCTCGCGATCGTGCAGCGGGTCCGTGAGCTGGCCGATGAGAAGGGCGTGACCGCCGCCCAGCTGGCGCTCGCCTGGGTTCAGAGCCGCGGCGACGACGTGGTTCCGATACCCGGGACCAAGCGCGTCAAGTACCTCGAGGAGAACGTGGCCGCGACCGAGATAGAGCTCAGCGAATCGGATCTGCAACGGCTCGACCAGGCCGCGCCTCCCGGCCAGACCGCCGGGGACCGCTACCCGGACATGTCGCCGGTGAACGTCTAGTGGACCCGTCCGCACTAGAGCCCGCGGATTTACTGGTTTCGCCGCCTCGGGGGTGCAACACTGGTGCGCGTCAGGTGAGCGAACAACCAGCACCTCTGCGATTTGTCGCGCTCGGCCTCGCCGCCGAGGGCGAGCGGCGCACGCGCGGCGTGGTGTCGGTGGGCGTGCGCGCCGCCGGCCTGGCCGCGTGGCCCGCGACCCAGGTGTGGCGCTCGCCGTTGAGCGCTCCGATCCGAGGACGGACGGCGAGTGCCGCAAACGGGCTGGCCCGCGAGGGTCGTGAGCTGGCCGCCCGCTCGCGGGCCGGCGCTCGTGATGCCGGTGCGGACGCGGTACGCCGCCTGGAGGCCGAGCTGGAGCGATCGGGCGCGATCGACGAGATCCTCGACCGCGTGCTGAGCAGCGGTGCGTTTGACCGGATCATCGCGGTCGTGGTCAACCACCCCGCCACCGAGGCCCTGGTTGCGAACGTGCTCGACGAGCCCGGTATGGACAGGCTGATCACGCGCGTGATGGAGAGCCGCCTGGTCGACGACATCACCGCTCAGCTGCTCGCCAGCGAGGAGCTGCAGCTGGTGCTCGAATACATCACCCGGTCGCCCGAGCTGCGGGCGGCGCTCGCACACCAGACCGCCGGCCTCGCCGACGACGTGGCCGTCGGGGTGCGCACCCGCACGTTCGCCGCCGACGAGACCGCCGAGCGGATCGCGCGTGCCGTGTTCCGGCGTAAGCGCCGCCCGGAGGCGGCCGCATGACCGAGTCCGTCGCGGTACCCGTAGCGGTACCCGCGGGCTACGCTGGCCTGGTCACCCGTGTGGTGGCGTTTGTGATCGACCTGTTCGCGGCCAACGCGATCGCGGTGCTCACCGGCGGGGCGATCGACCTGCTGGCGAAGCTGCTCGGCGGCGACCAATCGCTCAACGCCCGGCAGGCGTTGGCCGGGGGGGCGGTGTGGTTTCTCTGGCTGGGCCTGTACTTCGTGATCTTCTGGACGCTGACCGGCCAGACGCCCGGCGATCGCATGATGTCGATCCGCGTGTTCAGCACCAAGAGCGACCGGATCCGAATCCGCCAGGCGGTGCTGCGGTTCATCGGCCTGCTGCTGGCGGCGCTGCCGCTCGGCGCGGGCTTTCTGCCGATCCTCGTCGACGACCGCCGTCGCGGCTTTCACGACTGGCTCGCTAAGACCGCGGTCCGGTGGGACTCCGAGACGATCTCGGAGTCCCCCGTGCTCGAACCGGCGATCCCAGCGCCCGAGGCCGAGGCGCCCGTGCTGCCCGCCGCCGGGCAGCACTTCTCGGTCGGCTAGCGGCTAGCCGACCTGCTCGGCCTCCTCGGCCGAAGCAAGTCCGATCGCCACCAGGTCCAACGGGTGCACCCACGCGTCGGCGATGTGGAACCCGCCGGCATTGCGGATCTTGTCGCGCAGCGGCAGCGCCCAGCGGTGTTCGATCAGCGCCACGGCGGCCGCGGTGCCGACCGGCAGCACCTCGTCGACGTACCAGATGTCGCCCGGGAGTATGTGGTTGTCCTCGCCCATCGCGGCGCCGATCTCGGCGCCGGCCTCGGCGCCCTCTTCGCCGCCGGCGCCGAGCCCGATCAGCGCGCCCACGATCGCGCCGAACTCCATCGCCTCCTCGGTGTCCAGATCGCTGATCTGGATCTTGTCGACGATCCCTTCCTCGTTCTTACGGACGACGAGCAGGTCGATCAGCCGAACCGTGTCGTTGTCGCGCAGCCGTTCGAGCTCGGCCATGATCTCGCCGCGGAAGTCGGGGTTCTCGAAGCCCACGACCAGCAGTTGCACGGGTCCGATTGGCATTTGCTCTCTCCTAACTCGCCAGCAGCTTCTGCTTGGCGGCGTCGAATTCCTCGTCAGTGAGCACGCCGGAGGCCTTGAGATCTCCGAGCTGCTTGAGCTGGTCTGTGAGGCTCGGGGCTGCCGCAGCCGGCGCGGGCGCGGGTGCCGCCGCCGGAGGCGGAGGGGCCGCCGCCTGCTGCGCCTCGAGCTGGTCGATGCGCGCCTCCTGGTCCTCCCTCTCGGTCTGCGTGCGCTGGCTGTGGCGTCCCGCCATCGCTGCTCCGCCGAGCATCGCCGCGCCCAGCAGCGGACGTCTTCTTCTCAACATCGTGGCCCTTTCGTCGGGTGGTCCCGCACAGTCTCGCCGTTGGCGGGGTGAGAGGCAATCACCCCAACCGGGTGACGGCTTCGGCGACGTCTCTCAGGGCGGACTGCGGGTCTAGGAGCCGCCGAGCAGCGTCCGCTTCTCGGCCGCGTACTCATCGTCGGTCAGCGCGCCTGAATTGTGCAGCGCCGCCAGCCGTTCCAGACGTGCGAGCCGGTCGGCGTCGCCCGTCGGCGGCGGGCCTGGGGCGGAGGCCGGCGCGGCCATCGTCACCGCGGTCGCCGCGGCGGGCGCTGCGGTCGCAGGCGCAGCGGGCGAGTGCGCGTGGCGGCGAGCCTGGAGCCAGCCGGTGAAGCGGTCGGCCTGGCCTCTGATGCTGCCGAAAGGATCGCCGAGCTCGGCGTCGGGGAACTCCTCCATCGTCTGGCGGCGCAGCGCCTCCACGCCGAGCCACAGCAGACCGAGGATGATCAGCACCGGGATCGGCATCCTCAGCGCCGGGATCGGCTCCCACCATACGAGCAGCAGCAGCAGCGCGAGTGCGGCGCCGTATGAGATGGCCCTCCGCTCGCGCAGCCACGGGGCGATCACCCGCCGGAACCAAACGGCCGGACGCCGCGGGCCGGCCACCGCGGCCGCCAGCATCACCGCCAGGCCGAAGAGCACGACCGACTGGGCCACGTCGCTGAGCAGCCGGGTGCCAATCGACCACGTGGCCTGCGCCGCCGGCTTGACCGCATCGTCCTTGACCAGCGAGCCGACGATCTGATGGCCGGCGAAGTTGCGGACGATGATCACCAGCAGACCCGCGATCACGAGGTCGATCCCGACGATCCACAGCGCATGGCGCCGCCTGCCGGTGTACAGGTAGACGGCCAGCGCGAACAGCAGCAGCGCCACGAGCGGCGCAACGATCGCGATCCCCTTCAGCAGGTCCACGCCGTTCTGGACCGTGCTGATCTCGTCGGCGGTCATCACCTTCAGCCGGCCGGCGTCGGGTGGGATCTTGTCGGTGAGCGAGGCCGGCAGCCCGATCTGGTTGGCGAGGTCGCCGATGATCGGGCGAAGGTCCACGAACACCGCGTTGCCGTTGAGCTGGACGAGCTTCGACTTGCCCTCGACGATGTTGATGAACTGCTGGGCGGTCAGCTTGTTGGCCGCCCGCCAGGCGCTCTGCACCGCCGGTCGGCTCAGAATCTCGAACGCCGCCTTGTCGGCTAGGTTCCGCAGCCCGCCGGCGATCGGTCCCGCCAGCGGCTGCAGCCGCGGCGGCAGCGCGCTGCTCAGTTGGCCGGACACGTTTACGTTCGCGTACACCTGGTCGACCAGGTAGGTGGACAGCTGCGTGCGGATCGCGTCGTTCTGCAGCAGTGCCGTGCTGGTGTCCGACCAGTGGTTGGCATCCAGGACCTGGCGGTTGGCGAACACCGCGAAGATCGAGATCACCGTCAGCAGCGCCGCGATGAACAACAGGATCCGCGCCCAGATGCGCCGCGCCCGCGACGCCTTGTGCTTTGGCGGCTGCTCGGGCGGCGTCGCCGCCGCCGATTCGGGCGACGGTGCGGGTGCGTCGGGCGTGCTGTCCGCTTGGCCTTCCATATTCGAGCGTCAATCCTGCATCGGCCTCGGGTGAGGGGCAATCACCCCGTGAGGGTGATTGCCTCCACAGCCGTCCGGCTCGCAACTATCGTTCGTGGTCGTGAGCTATGACCCTGCCCCGAGGGAGCGCCAACCTCGACAACTGTGCCCCAAATGCCACCAGCCGGTGGACCCGAACGCCCGGTACTGCGTCAACTGCGGCACCGCGATCGGGGGCGACCACTCGAACATCTGGCCGATCGTGCTGGCATCCGTGGTGGCGCTGCTGGTCGGGGCGGCGATCGCGTTCGCGATCGGTGGCACGGGCGGCTCCACCGAGACTGTCACGCAGACGGGCAAGGGCAAGGTCGTGACCAAGCAGGGCACGAACACGGTCACGATCGAGACCCGCACGCAGACGACGACGCAAACCACGACCGCCACCGCTCCAACGCAGACCGAGACGCGGACGGACACCGTGACCGTGACCACGCCGACACGTCCACGACCGGCTGACTCTCCCAGGCTCCGGCAGGCTCCGCCTCCGCGTGCCGAATTGCCGGAAATCTGTTCACCCCCGTCGGGTGAGGATCGCTCACCCTCGCGGCTGGGACAGTTCGCCGAGGGTGCCACCGAGCTACGAAATCCGGGTCAAGGGAGTGGTCGGCGACCCCGTGCTCGAGTCACTCGGAGATCTCCACGCGTCCGTCCGCCCGGCCGAGACCGTGCTGCGAGGCGTGATCACCGACCAGGCCGAGCTGCTCGGGCTGCTCGACCGGATCCAGGCGCTGGGGCTCGAGTTGATCGAGATCCGGCAGGTCCGGGAGCCGGGCAGCTCGCGCCTATGAGTAGATACCCGAGACCCGGTCCCGTGTAAAGAGACGGCCGGGATGGCCAGTAGTGTTCGCACCATGGCGGATCGGGTGCGGGCACTCGCCAGCCCGGGCTCAGCCCGGCATGCCGACTTCCTTGACCGCCGCGTGGAGCGCGCGGATACTCGAAGCGTCGGTTCCACGACGCCAGCGGGAGCCCGTGGACCGGCACGACATGCGGGGACTTGAAACCCATACGACCGAGCGGCTGACGCCGATCTCCGTCTCGAGCACGCGGGTCTCGCCGCCCCGGGCCGCCGCCGGCACGATCCCGCGCGGCCGGCTGTTCGAGCGGCTCGACGCCGGCGTTCGCGGTCCGCTGACGCTCGTCACCGGACCGGCGGGAGCCGGTAAGACCCAGCTGCTCTCGTCGTGGCTGGCCGCGCGCGAGCCCGCCGGGACGGCGGCTTGGCTGGGGGTGGACCGCGGCGAGACGCGGCCCGCCGAGTTCTGGGGCGCGGTGATCGATGCCGTGGTGGCGGCCGGGGAGACCCGGCTGGGATCGCTGGCCTCGCGCGCCGCGCTCAGCGGATCGCGGTTCCTACCGGAGTTCGCCAACGCGGTCGGTGCTCTCGAGCGTCCGCTGACACTGATCCTCGACGACTTCCACGAGCTCCGTGCCCCCCGCGTCAGCGAGCAGCTCGACCGGCTCCTTCGCCACCCACCCGAGCAGCTCGCGCTTGTCATCGCGAGCCGCGCCGACCCCCGGCTGTCCCTGCACCGGCTGCGGCTCGAGGGCCGCATGACCGAGATCCGGTCGACCGATCTCGCGTTCACCACCGAGGAGGCGGAGTCGATGTTCGCGGCGGCCGGGGTCGGACTGACGGCCACGCAGGTACGGGCGCTGCGGTCGCGAACCGAAGGCTGGGCGGCCGGGCTGCGCCTGGCCGCGCTGTCGCTCGGCAACGGCGACGACGCTGACCATCTGATCGCGACGTTCAACGGGGACGAGCGCTCGGTCGCCGACTACCTCGTCGAGGAGGTGCTCCAGCGCCAGCCCGGCGAGATCCGCGATTTCATGCTCCGGACCAGCGTCGTCGACCTGCTGACCCCGGAGCTCGCGGACGCGCTGACCGGGCACGCCGACGGCGGCCGGATCCTCGAGACGCTCGAGCGATCGAACGCATTTGTGTCCAGGCTCGGCGCCCACGGCGACTGGTACCGCTACCACGTTATGTTCCGGGAGCTGCTGCGCAGCCAGCTGCGCCACCGCGCTCCCGACGCCTTCGCCGCCCAGCATCGCGCCGCGGCCCGCTGGTACGCCCGAGCCTCGCTCAACGTCGAGGCCACCCGGCACGCGCTCGCGGCAGGCGATTGGGAGCTCGCGGGCGACGTCCTGTCAGCGGGGTGGATGGAGCTGCTGGTTGGAGGCGAAGCTCACGACGCCACGGCCTTGTTCGAGAGCTTCCCGGCCACGGTGCTCACGCGTCGGCCGGAGCTGGCGATGGCCGCCGCCGGCGCGTTGCTGGGGTGCGGCGAGCTCCAGCAGGGCGAGGCGTACCTGCGGATGGCCGAGGACGCCGCGTCCGCGCTCAAGCCCGCCCGGCGCGCCGACTTCGTGATGGGTCGGACGATGGCCCAGATGTTCCAGGCCCGCTCGCGGGGGCGCTTTGCGGAGGTCCGCCCGCCGGCGCGGAAGCTGCTGGCCGGCCACGGTGCGGCATCGGCGGCGCTGCCCGCCCGCGAGCGGCGCGCGCTCGCGCTGATCCACCTGGGGATCGCCGACGCATGGGCCGGCAGGCGGCGGCACGCGCGCGCCTCGCTGGAGGAGGCGCTGTCGCTGGCCGGGCACGCCGGCCGTCCGTACCTGGGGTTCTCTGCTCTGGGGCAGCTGGCATTGCTCGAAGCTGCCAACGGCGCGCTGCGCCGATCCACCCAGTTCGCAGAAGAGGCCGTCGACCTCGCCGAACGCAACGGCTGGATGCGGAGATCGGCCTCGGCCGCGGCCCATTGCGCGCTCGCGGTCTGCGCGTACCACCGCAACTCGCTGGCGCAGGCCGGCCACTACGCAGACCTCGCAGAGGAGGCCGCTCGAGCCTCCCGCGAACCGACCGTCGCCTTACTGGCGGGCGTGACGCGTACGCGGATCGCGCTCCTGCGCGGGGACCCCGACGCCGCCGAGGCCGCGCTGCGCGACGCGCGCGACGACGCCGGCGACTGGGAGATTCCCCTGCGGCTGGCCGGCGCGCTGTCCACCGCGCAGGCGGAGGCGCTGGTCGCCGCCGGTAGGGCGAGCCAGGCGCTCGAGTGGATCGATCGCCCGCCCGGACTCGGACGCTGGGCCGAGGCGCAGCTGATTCGCGCCAAGCTGGCACTGGCTCAGGGCGAACCGCGACGCGCCTCGGAGCTGATCGCCGATGCGGTCGACGGTCCGGCGTCGATCGTGCACCCGTCGAGCGCGATCGAGCTGCGGGCGCTCGGCGCGGTTGCGATGCATCAGCGCGGGGACGACCAGTCCGCGCTCGAGCTCGTCGAGCGGGCGCTGGCGGTAGCTGAGCCGGAGCGGTTCGTCAGCCCGTTTCTGGCGATCGGCGTGCCGTTGCGCGAGCTGCTGGCCAGGCGGATCCGCGCGGGAACCGCGCATCGCGCGCTGGCCGGCGAACTTGGCGAGGCGATGGCGCCCGGCTCGGACCGTGACATCGAGCAGCGCAGCGCGCTCGTGCTCGAGCCTCTATCAGACCGCGAGGCCGTTGTGCTTCGGTATCTCCCGACCGGCCTGTCCAAGGCCGAGATCGCGGCGGAGATGTTCGTCTCGGTCAACACGGTCAAGACCCACATGAAGAACATCTACCGCAAGCTCGACGTGACCGATCGGGGGCAGGCGGTGCGCCGGGCGCGGACGCTGCACCTGGTCTGAGGCGCCCGGGGTACCGGCGAACGGCGGCGGGCGATCCCTCCAGGGTCGCTGCAAGAATCTCGGCCGATCTCCCCCGTCCGAAGTGAGGAGCACGTGAGCCGCCGCGCCGTGATCATCGGCATCGGAGTAGCCATGGGTCTGCTCGCCGTCGCCGTCGTGCTCAGCGGTGCCGCGGGAGGAGACGGGTTCGGTCTGGTCACCCAGAACGCCGGCTCCTCGTATCTCGGCGTGGCGCTGCTCGTGTTCCTCGACGCCGTCTGCCCGATCTTCCCCGGCGAGACGACGCTCAACGCCGCCTCGACGCTCGCCGCGAACGGCAAGCTTCACCTCTGGCTGGTGATCGTCGCCGGCGCTGTCGGCGCGATCCTCGGCGATTCGGCGCTGTACTGGATGGCACGCCTGTTCTCCAAGCGGCTGGCGCCTGGAGTCGAGAAGGCCAAGCGAAGCGAGACGGTCGCCGAGGCGCTTGCGTTTCTGGGCGACAGCGCGCCGTTGCTGCTGACCGCGGGCCGGTTCGTTCCGGGGGTTCGGTTCGTGGTCAACGCGACCCTCGGCGCCGCGAAGTTCCCGTACGGCCGGTTTGCGCTGTGGTCGGCGATCGGCGGCGCCCTGTGGAGCGTCTACACGTGCCTGCTCGCGTACGCGGTCGGTACGGCGCTTGAAAACTTCCCACTGGCCTCGGTGGTGATCTCCGGGGCCATCACCACGACGGTGATGGGCGTGATCGTGTGGCGGCTGCGGCTGCGCCAGACCGGCGGGCGATCAAGGAGGACCCCGAGGAGGCTCGTCCGGTGACCGAGGGATCGCGATGATCTCCCTGTTCCCGTCGCTCCGCGGCTATCGCCGGGAGTGGCTGCGCGGCGACCTGCTCGCGGGCCTAACGGTCTGGGCGGTGCTCGTCCCGGAGGCGCTGGCCTACGCCTCGATCGCCGGCGTGTCACCGGTGGTGGGGCTTTACGCCGCCCCCGGCGCGCTGATCTTCTACGCCGCGTTCGGCAGCTCGCGCCACCTCGTCACTGGCCCGATGTCGGCGACCGCAGCGCTGTCGGCCGCGATCGTGGCCACGTACGCAACTCAGGGCAGCTCCCGGTTCACGACGATGACTGCGGCGCTGGCGATCAGCGCCGGGCTGGTGGCGATCCTCGGTGGCCTGCTGCGGCTCGGTTTCCTGGCGAACTTCATCTCCGAACCGGTGCTCAAGGGCTTCATCGTCGGTCTGGCGCTGACGATCATCGCGGGCCAGCTGCCGGCGTTCTTCGGCGTCGAGAAGGGCTCGGGCGACTTTTTCCAGAAGGTCTGGGACGTCATCACCAAGCTCGGGGACACGCAGGTGACGACGCTGGTGATCGCGGTGATTTCGCTGGCGATCGTGCTGGGGCTCAGACGGGTTGCGCCGATGGTCCCGGGGTCGCTGGTGGCAGTGGCTTTCGGGGTGGTCTCGGTGGTGATCTTCAACCTGAACGATCACGGCGTAGAGATCGTCGGCCACATCGACCGCGGGCTGCCGACGCTGGGCATTCCCGACCTGAGCTTCCACGACTACGTCAAGCTCGCCGGTTCGGGGATCGGAGTGATGCTGGTCGGGTTCGCCGAGGGCCTCGGCGCGGCCAAGACCTACGCCGCCCGGCACCACTATGAGGTCGACGCCAACCGCGAGATGCTCGGCCTTGGCGCCGCCAACGTGGCATCTGGTCTGTCCAGCGGGATGGTCGTCAACGGCAGTCTGTCCAAGACAGCCGTCAACGGCTCGGCCGGTGCCAACAGCCAGGTGTCGGGCCTGGTCGTGGCGGTGATGACGATCATCACGCTGCTGCTGCTCACCGGGCTGTTCGAGAAGCTGCCCGAGGCGACCCTGTCGGCGGTGGTGATCGCCGCCGTGATCGACGACTCGCTGGACGTCCCGGCGCTGGTCCGTGTGTACCGGGCCTTCGCGCCCGCGGATCGCGGAACTCGGGAAGGTGCCGACGCGGACGACCGGCGCAGTACGCGGACATCGAGCGCCATCCCGAGAACGAGGTGCAGGATGGGATCGTGGTCGTACGGGTCGAGGCGGGGTTGTTCTTCGCCAACTCCGACTGGGTGCGCCACCGCCTGCTCGAGGCCGCGTCCCGCCCAGGGGTCAAGGCGATCGTGCTCGACGCCGGGTCGATTGCGTTCATCGACGTGACCGCGGCGGAGATGCTCGGCCAGGCCGACGAGGCGTTGGCCAGCCGCGGCGTCGAGCTGCTGCTCGCGCGCGACATCGGAACCGTCCGCGACGTGCTGCGCCGCGCCGGCGACGACCAGCAGCTCGAGACCGTCTACCCGAGCGTGCAGGACGCCGTCGACGCCGCCAGACGCGAGCTCAAGCTGGGGGGCGGGGGCCCACCGACGCGCCGGGCGGGCGCTCGGGACCGGCCGAAATAGAGTCGGCGCCCGCGTACTGGGCCAGACCCCAGACGATCCAGATGCTCAGGGCGAAGATCGCGATCGACCAGAACGGATACGCCGGGATGTCGAGCAACGCCCCGATCGCCGCCAGGCTCCCCGCGAAGATCCCGAAGTAGATCCCGAACCCCCCGCCGCCGAACAGCGACAGCGCGGCGAGGATCTCGAGGATCCCGAGGATCAGCGTGACCCAGCCCCAGGACTTCAGGCTCCCGAAGATGTAGTGCTGGTTGTTCATGAAGAACCCGGAGCTTCCGATCGCGGCGATCCCCCAGACGATGTTGAGCACGCCGCCCACCATCAGGAACACGGCCGCAAACAATGCTCTGCCGGCTCCTCTTGGCTCATTCACGGGTGGTTCTCCTTCCTAGTTGCCGAAACGTTCGCATCCAGCGTCGGGGGCGATCGGGTGAGTACGCCTCACCCGGTCGGGGTGGTTCCGGAACCGGCAAACGCCCCACTCGACGGTGTTCGAGGCCAGTGTGGGGCGTTAGCCATGTCCCACATGGCAAACGCCCCAAGGTCCCGAGCAGAGGGCTCGAGTGGGGCGTTTGCCTGTCCTGCGCGCTAACCGCAGGGTCCGAGGAGCACCCGAGCGCGGGGCTGGTCAGGTACGTCCACGAGCTCGGGACGGCGTGATCGTGGTCGGCGCGCTGATGATCTACGACGGCCTGCAGGTCCGACGGGCCGCCGCCGCGCCATAGTGTGCCGGTGCCCCCGCGCTGGCTAGCCGATGCCGAACGCCTCGACCACGCGATCTACGGCGCGATCGCCGTGACCGAGACGCCGACGCTCGACCGGGCGATGAACCGGCTGACGCGCGCGGCCGACCACTCCAAGCTTTCGTTCGCCTCGGCCGCGTTGCTCGCGGTCACCCAGGGCCGTGACGGCCGGGTCGCCGCCGGCGCCGGGCTCGTCTCGGTTGGGGTCACGTCCGCGGTCGTGAATCTCGCGATCAAGCCGCTCGGGCGCCGCCGGCGCCCGGACCCCAATGCCCGCGAGGTCCCGGTCGCCCGCCAGGTCCGCGTCCCGAGCTCGACGTCTTTCCCGTCGGGCCACTCCGCCGCCGCGTTCGCGTTCGCGACCGGCGTCGGCCGGGTGCTCCCGCGCGAGTCCGTGCCCCTGCGCGCGCTGGCGGCGCTGGTCGCATACTCGCGCGTGCACACCGGGGTCCACTACCCGGGCGATGTGCTCGTCGGGTCGCTGCTGGGGACCACGCTCGCTCAGCTCACAACCGGCGCGCTGGAGCGCCGGCTGAACCTCAACTCCGACTGATTACGATGGGCCCGATGACCGCCTCCCCCGCGACCAGCGCCCCGCCGAAGGACATGGTGTGGATCGACGAGGGCGAGTTCCTGATGGGCTCCGATCGGTTCTATCCGGAGGAGGCGCCGGTCCACCGCGTCGGCGTCGACGGCTTCTGGGTCGACGAGCACCCGGTGACGGTCGCCGAGTTCCGCCGGTTCGTGAAGGCCACCGGCCACGTGACCGGCGCCGAGCACGAGCCTGACGCGGCCGATTACCCGGACGCCGATCCGGAGCTGCTGGTCCCGGGGTCGCTCGTGTTCGCACCCACGAGCGGACCCGTCGACCTCCGCGACTTCCGCAACTGGTGGGACTGGACCCCGGGCGCCTTCTGGCGCCGGCCCGAGGGACCGGACTCCAACGTCGGCGGCCGGGAGCTTCACCCGGTCGTGCATATCGCGTACGAGGACGCGCTGGCATATGCACGATGGGCGGGCAAGGACCTGCCGACGGAGGCCGAGTGGGAGTACTCGGCGCGCGGCGGCCTCGAGCAGAAGGCGTTCGCCTGGGGCGACGAGTTCGCGCCCCGGGGCAGGACGATGGCCAACACCTGGCACGGCGAGTTCCCCTGGCAGAACCTGGGCAGCGGCGGCCACGAGCTCACCAGCCCGATCCGCACGTTCCCCCCGAACGGCTACGGGCTCTACGACATGACCGGCAACGTCTGGGAGTGGACCTCGGACTGGTTCGCGCCCGGCCACGCCGGCGATTCCGACAAGCCCTGCTGCGTGCCGCGCAACCCGCGGGTGCTGTCAGACGAGCACAGCTACGCGGTCGGCGAGGCGATTCCGCGCCGGGTGATCAAGGGTGGCTCGCACCTATGCGCGCCCAACTACTGCCTGCGCTATCGGCCCGCCGCGCGCCAAGCGGAGGCGGTCGACACGTCGACGTCGCACATCGGCTTCCGCTGCGTGATCCGCCCCTAGGCGCGTGACCAGCGCGGCCGCGCTCAGGCGTGCTGGCGGCGGCGCGAGCTGCGGTCCGCCCGCCAGCTGCCGATCACGATGTCGACGATCAGGTTGACCGCCCACACGATGATCGTCGCCCAGACCAGCGTCCAGAAGCCGTGAATCGCGAAGCCGGGCACGATCGCGGCGGTCAGCCACAGCATGAACATCGAGACGAAGAACCAGGCGATCCCCAGCGTCAGGATCGCCAGCGGGAGCGTCAACAGCCGGGCGAGCGGCTTCAGGAACGTGTTGAGGATCCCGAACACCGCGGCGGCGAGCAGCAGGTGCCCGAGACCGGAGTAGGTGACGTTGGTGAGCAGCGCCGTGACCACCCACAACACGATCGCGTTGATCAGCCACGACGTCAGCATTCTCATCGGAAAGCTCATGAGTGATCCACCGTCTCCATCATACGCCGCCCTGGCGTCGATTCCTGCCGCCCGTCACGATCCGCTGCAGCCCGCTTCGCCGGGTTCCTGGAGCCTGCGGACCTCGAGCAGCTCGAGGCCCAGCGAGCGGAGCCGGTCGAGCAACTGGTACAGCGCGTGCTGGTCGGCGATCGCTCCCGACAGGATCGTCTCGGGCGCGCGCACCGACGCCGAGAAGCCGCCAAACGCGGCCACCGTCGGCTCGCCGAGCCTTCCCTTGATCCTGATCTCGTAGCTCGTCGGTACCAAGGCCGGGCAGATTCGCAGTCGATCGGGTGACGCGGCCTCACCCGGCACGGGTGACCGTCGCGGCGGATGGCAGGTCCGGGTCAGGCGCCGTCGTCGGTCTCGGTCTGCGGCTGACCGCTCTGCCGGCGGCGGACGCCGACCCGCGCCGCATACACGATCGTGCGCACCAGGCCGATGACCAGCCCGAGATCGAGCAGGATCTGGAACGACACGATCACTCGCGCGAGATCGGTCTTGGCGACGATGTCACCGAACCCGACGGTCCCGATCACGGTGATCGTGAAGTAGACCGCGCCGACGTGATCCATTGGCTCAGAGAAGTTCGCGGCGTGCGCCCGCGACAGCGACAGGTACGTGAACGCGAACACGATGATCACCAGCGGCACCGCGAGCGCGAGCGCCTCGATCGCGCGGAACTCGGGGTAGTCGGCGACGATGATGCTGTGCACCATCCAGGCCAGCAGGCCCGCGAACACCAGCAGACCGACGAGCAGCTCGATCAACGCGCGCGCGTCTGACCGGCTGGCGGCAGGAACCAGCACGTACAGTGCGATCAGCGCGACCGTCGTGATCGTGATCCGCACGGCGGAGCGCACCGCCAAGCGCCGCCGCCGCCGGCTGTCGAGGTGATCGAACGAGGTCGGGCTCACCGGCGAACCGTGCACGGCTGCGCGGATCCCGTCAAGCCGCGCATCAGATCGCCCGCGCGGCCAGTTCGGCGCCACCCGCTCGGCGTTTGTCGCTACCGGGACGCCGGTGGCCGGATCGAGCTGCGCCTGGCTCTCGGGCGCGCCTCTCAGCGCGATCTGGGCCAGCGCACCCACGCTCTGCCAGGGGCTCTCGGGGAGCCCGGCCGAGGGCGACGCGCCCGGGTGCTTGTCGGCGATGCGCACGCGTAGCGCCGCCGGCCGGCTCTGAAACCGGACCGGAGTCTCGAGCATCGCGGCCTCGCCGTCGATCCCGGCGGGCAGCGGTCCATTTCCGTCGACCTCGATCCACGGCATCCTCCACATCCGCAGCAACCCGCGGCGGATCCCGCCGGTGGGCCCCAGGATCGCCACCCCCAGCGTCGCCGTGTCGAGGCGGGGTCGCGTCCCTGATGCCATTGCCCGCCCGAGGCGGTATGGGTTGTTGGAGATCAACAGGGCCAGGCCGCCGGTGTGGGTCTCGCCGTCGGGATCGCGCCATACCAGCGGCAAGGCCTCGCCCTCCGGGGCAGCAACCTCGGGGATCGTGTCGAGCAGCGTCCTGATCTTGGCGTCGCGATATCCCTCGCTGCTGCACGGCGTCGGCGTAGACGCCGAGCGACACGTTGTTGACGAACACGCGGCCGTTGACCTCGGCCAGGTCGACCGATCGCTCCCCGCCGTCGACGAACGCCTCCAGGGCGCCGACGACGTCGTTGCGGTCGACGCCGAGGTCGAGCGCGAAGTGGTTGCGGGTCCCGGCCGGAATGCACGCGTAGGGGACGCCGGCCTTCGCCGCGGCGGCCGCCACAATCGCCTGGGAGCCGTCTCCCCCGGCCATCGCCAGCCCGTCGGCACCGCGAGCCAGCGCCCCCTCGACGATCGCCTCCAACGTGGTGTCGCGCGTCAGCTCGATCGGCTCGATCCCGCGCCGGCGCGCTTCGTCGGCGAGGTTGAAGCGAGTCGCCTTCCCACCGCCGGACCAGGGGTTGTAGATCAGCACCGGCTGCTTGGGCGGCGAGGCGCGAGGCAGATGGACGTGGACCACGAACGCCGTTCGGGCCAGCGCCAGTGCCGCGAGCGCGGTGACCACGAAGATCGCGGTCTCGATCGGATGGCCGCTGACCAGCAGCGCCACCGCCCCGACGAGCGCAGCCACCGCGATCACGGCTGAGACCCACCGCTGCACCCCGCGGCGCAGGACCCCGTGCCACGCGGCGATCAGCGCAAGCGCCAGCAGCAGCAGCACGAACAGTCCGCGGGGGAACGTGGTGATCGTCGCCACCAGCCCCGTGATCACGCTTGCTAGCGCGAGCGCCAGCGCGAGCCCTGCCGCAAGTCGACGAGCCAGCATGGTCTTAGTTTCCGGCACCGCTGGGTTACCCCGCCTCACCCTGGTCGGGTGATTCCCACCCCAGCCCGGGTGATGCCCACTCACCCTCGGCTGACTCAACGTAATCGCGTATGACCAGGCGACAAGGAGGACAAGCAAGATGAGTCAGCCGCGCGGAGCGGGCCGGGCACTGTTCGCCGCGGTCCTGCTGGGAGTCGGAGGCGTCCTGAACGTCGTGTACGGGATCGCCGCAATCGGGAACTCGAATTTCTTCGTGCACGATCAGCACTACGTGTTCGCCAATCTAAAGAGCTGGGGCTGGGTGACGCTGATCATCGGCATCCTCGAGCTGTGCGCCTCGGTATCGCTGTTCGCGGGCGGGACGTTCGGCCGCTGGTTCGGGATCGCCGTGGGTTCGCTGGCCGCGATCGGCGCGCTGTTCTCGATCCCCGCGTATCCGCTGTGGTCGATCGCGCTGTTCGCGCTGAGTCTGTGGATCATCTACGGGTTGGCCATCTACGAGGAGGATGAGCCCTCCCGCTGAGGGTCTCGCCGGTAATCTTCCCGCCGCCGCGGGCCGGGAGGGAGCTGGGCGGCCGGCAGTCCACACGAACATCGACCAGGAGGGAACTCGGATGAGTGATCTCGTCGCCATCGGCTACGACAGCCTCGCGACGGCGCAGGAAGTCGCGGCCAACGCGGCCGAGGCGCAGAAGGGCCATGTGATCGACCTCGAGGACCTCGTCGTCGTCGAGCGCCAGCAGGACGGGAAGGTCAAGCTGCACCAGCCGTCGATGGCTGGCGCCGGCGCGGTCAGCGGGGCGCTGTGGGGCGGCCTGATCGGGCTGATCTTCTTCATGCCGTTGTTCGGAATGGCGCTCGGTGCCGCGACCGGTGCCGCCACCGGCGCGCTTTCGGACTACGGCGTCGACGACAACTTCATGAAGCAGCTCGGCGCCGCGCTCGAGCCGGGCAGCGCGGCTGTGATCTTCCTGGTGCGCAAGGTCAGCGTGGACAAGGTGCTCCCCGAGATCAAGATCCCCGGCAAGGTCATCCAGACCTCGCTCGACGACGACACCGAGCAGCGCCTGACCGAGGCGCTGACCGCCGCAGGTCAGAGCAGCTAACCGAGGCTAGCCGCCGTGGGCCAGGCGATCGGGAGCGTCCTTTCCCTGGCCCTTGGTGTGGCGCTGAGCCCGATCCCGATCGTGGCCGTGGTGCTGATGCTGGCGACGCCGCGGGGGAAGGTCAACGGGCCGGCGTTCGTGGTGGGTTGGATCGCGGGGCTCGCGATCGTCGGCGCGATCGTGCTGCTGCTGGCGGGTGGAATCGGCGCCGGCAGCAGCGGCGAGCCGAAGACCTGGGTCAGCGTGCTCAAGGTTGTCCTCGGGGCAGGCCTGCTGCTCGTGGCCGTCCGGGAATGGCGCGGGCGCCCACACGGTGAGGCCGAGCCGGAGCTCCCCGGATGGATGAAGACGATTGACACGTTCACCCCGCTGAAGGCGGCCGGTCTGGGCGCGGCACTCGCCGGGCCCAACCCGAAGAACCTGTTGCTCACGATCGCGGCCGGCGCGGCGATCGCGCAGGCGGACATCTCCGCGGGCCAGCAGGTGGTCGTGTTCGCGATCTTCGCCTTGATCGCGACGCTCGGGCCGGGGATCCCGCTCGCGATCTACTACTCGCTCGGCGATCGGTCGGCGGACGTGCTGTCAAAGCTGCGGACCTGGATGGTGAGGAATAATCAAGCGATCATGAGCGTCCTCTGCCTCGTCATCGCCGCCAAGCTGATCGGGGATGCGATCCAGGGGTTCACCGCCTAGGCGCGATGTCGGGCACCAGTAACAGCCACCTCCGTTCCTGGAACGACACGCCGACCCGCCAGGCGATCGCCGAGTTCGTGGAGTCCGACCAGATCCCGCCCGAGCAACGGGTGGCGGTGTTCGACAACGACGGCACGCTGTGGTGCGAGAAGCCGATGCCGATCCAGCTCGACTTCATCCTCAGGCGGATGTTTGCAATGTCGCAAGCGGATCCGGCGCTGCGGCAGCGCCAGCCGTTCAAGGCCGCTTACGAGCGCGACTTCAAGTGGCTCGGCGACATGGTCACCAAGCACTACGAGGGAGATGACGGTGACCTGCGCCAGATGGTCGGCGCGCTCGGCGAGGCGTTCGGCGGGATGAACGTGGACGCCTACGGAGACGACGTGGTGGCGTTCTTCGACGAGGCTGAGCATCCGACGCTCAAGCGCTCCTACCGGGGCTGCGCGTTCCAGCCGATGATCGAGCTGCTGCGCTACCTGGAGGCCAACGGGTTCTCGACCTACATCGCTTCGGGCGGCGACCGCGACTTCATGCGGCCGGTGGCCGGACCGATGTACGGAATTCCCGCCGAGCGCGTGATCGGTTCGAGCTTCGCGCTCTCCTACGAGGAGGACGAATACGGCGGCGCGGTGATCTACAAGTCCGGGATCGACTTCTTCGACGACGGTCCCGAGAAGCCCGTGCGGATCTGGAGCCGGATCGGCCAGCGGCCGGCGATCGCCTCAGGCAACTCCAACGGGGATATTCCGATGCTTCGGTTCGCCGGCGGTCGCGATCGGCCGGCGCTGCGGTTGCTGATCAACCACGACGACCCCGAGCGCGAGTTCGACTACTCGGCCGGCGCGGAGCAGGCGCTGTCGCTCGCGGGCGAGCACGGCTGGACCGTGGTCAGCGTGAAGAACGATTGGTCCACGGTGTTCTCTCCAGAGTCCGCCTGACCGTCGCGAGCCCTTGCCTAGTCGAAGTGTGCTCTCAACGGGCCGAACTCGGCCGCCGGCGGGCTCGCCGCGCGGCCGAGCGGGAGCTTGATCCAGTAATCCAGCGCGGACCGGTTGCCGGCCCAGTCCCAGGCGTAGACGGCGAGCCGATACCGACCTGGGCGTAGGGCTGCCAGCGGCAGCGGCTGCGTGAGCCCGCCCGCCAGCCAGTACACCCAGTTGGGGACGCAGCGCCGCCTGCGCAGGAAGCAGTCGAACCCCGGGTTTGAGGCTCCCGGGCGCGAAGATCACGGACTTCAGGCTCGGCGGGTAGTTCTGCGAGCCGCGCATCGACCACTCGAGCCCGGTCAACGCGCGACCGCGCGCGTCGTATAGCCGCCAGGCCAGCGACGACGGTGCCAACACCGGCGTCTCATAGCTCTCGCGGGGCTGGACGAAGCTCTGCGGGTCAAACGCGCCGACGATCACCCGGCCGTCGGAGAACACGCGCGGGACGCCGATGATCGGTGGCTCCGAGTCGCGATACGGGCGCAGGCTCCCGCCCGGCCGCAGCGGGTTGAGGTAGTCCGCGGTGGTCCCTTCCGACAGCGCGACATGACCGAACCCGTTCAGGACGTGTCCGATCACGGTTCGGTACGCGACGACGTACTGGCCGTTGGCCACGGCCGGTGCGATGTGCCAGTAGTAGAAGCGCCCGACGTCGACGTTCACGTCCGCGGTGCCCGGGTAGCGGGTGCTCGCGTACCCGGACTCGATTGCGTAGACCGGCTGGGAGTTGTGCGCCTCGATGTCCACCGCAACGTGGAAGTTGGCCGGGCGCAGCTCATTGATCCCGGCGCGGATCGCGTGCTGCTGGTGAAACGGCTTCACCGGCCAGCCCGGGACTCCCGGCGCGGTGCAGCCGACCGAGCAGGGCCCCCCGTCGGCCCAGAATGCCGGCAGCGATGGGGCGCTCGGACGTTGTAACGGAGAGATCGAGAATGGCCAGATGTCCAGTCGCAGCCCTCGCGAGTCCGAGATCGCCGTGTACGTCACGCGGGTGTCGATCCGCAGATGCTGCTCCGAAGCGCGCGCCGCCACAATCGGCCGGTTCAGCGTCCACGCGCGCGTGGCGCGCGAGGTTGGATTGCGTCCCACCACGAAGCTCGTCGCCGGCGCGGTGGCGAATGCGAGCATCTCGCGACTGACCACGAGCGGCCGCTTGCTCACGGCGCCGGACCGGACGTCGACTCGACCGGAATGCAGCGCGACCGCGAGCGCGCGGTTGGCGCACGTGAGCTCGATGATGCCGTGCGGGATCGTGAAGCGGTTACCCCCGTAGCGGAATCTGAGCCGGGCAGGCGCGGTGACGCGGACCCGGTCGCCGGCCTGCAGGAATGTGCGCCCCGCGCGGTGACCGTGCCCGACGATCACGACGCGCGCCGGGAGCCGGGGCAGCGGTATGTGAGTCGCGCAGGTCGTGAGCACGTGCGCTAACGCGTGACCTTGATTGCGCCGGTCGTCTGACCGTAGTTGCCCGCGAGGTCCGTGGCGTCGAGCGCCACCGAATAGCTGCCGGCACGGGGGAGCGCCGGAATCGCGAACGAATGGTCACCGTAGCCGAAGTTGGCGCTGGTCAGGAACACCGTCCTGCCGTTGCGCAGGATCGTGATCCCCACGCGCGAGATCTTCGATACGTGGAAGCGGACGTCGGCCGCATGCTTGGCCTTCAGCTGCGTCGTGAGCAACCCGAGCACCGGCGGGGTCTTGAGGTCCTCGTCGAACCGGGTCGCGGTCGAGCAGTAGACCGGCGCGGAGGTGACCGTGCACAGCTGGTGGAGGAATTCGGTGACCAGCTCGTGGTAGTCGAGACTGTCCTCCTCGCCCGGCTGATACAGCGACCAGGCGCCGGTGTCGAAGTGGGGGAGCTCGAACCGGGCCTCGGCGTCGCCAGCCGCGAACAGCCGCTCGGCGAGCTGGTTGCCGCTGACCTGGGCGTAGTCCTCGAGCCCGATCAGGCTCTGCAGAAAGCCGTTGATCACGTCGTCGCCCGGCGCCGCGGCGAACGAGTACTGCAGGTAGCGGGCGCCGCGTTGGGTCCTGACCGCTACGCCCGCGGGCGGACGCCGGGTGAACACCGGCAGCGCCCGGCGCGCGACGTCGAGGTACGAGGGGTCGTGCAGCGATCGCGACGCGTCGGCAAGCGCCTGCAGCGCTGTGCCCTGGGACATCGCGCTCGTCCATGGCGGGATCCCGCCGTCGAACTTGAAGTAGTACTCCCACGTCAGACCACCGGCGCGCCGCGCCGCCAGGGGGATCAGCTCCGACAGGATCTTCTGGCACTGCGAGGCGTCGCTGGGTCCGGCGGCGCACAGGCCCTGCGCCTTTCCGAAGCTCCCGAGTTCCTGGAGTTCGAGCCCCTGGCCCGGATAGAACTCCCAGACCAGCATCGAGCCCGCGAACTCCACGCGCTGGCCGTAGCTGAGCAGCGGCCCTCGCTTCCACCACTGGCGGTTGCGCTCGAGCGTCGCGAACAGCGCCGGCAGCCGCGACGCTATGAGCTTGCCCGACGCGGCGATGTCGTGCAGGTTCTCGACCACCGCCTCGAGCTCACGCCCGCGGGTCGAGCTGAGGTGTTTGACCTGGGTGAGCGCTCCGTTGAAGTCCGCGCGGTACCGGCGATAGGCGCCGGCGGTTATCGAATGCGCGCGGAACAGCCGCGTCAGCTCGCTGCGCACCGTTTGACCAGCGGCCGCGCGCCCGGCCCCGGTCTCGTGGCCACCGGTGGTCGCCATGACCCGGGCCGCCGCGGCCGGCGTGGGCGCGTTCGAGGGCACGTACGGATCGTCGCGGACGGTCGCGTGACCCCGGCGGTCGAGCACGATGACGCGCGCGGCACGGGCCGACACCGGCGTCAACGCCAGTACCAGCAGCGCTCCGAGCACAACCGCGACACGCACGGCTACGCAATCCGCCGCCCATCTTGCATCCACGTCGCCGATTAGTATCTCGCAGCCGCGCGTGACGGGCTCCGCCCGGTGCCGGCGACGGAGGCGACCATTCGCACGATCGACTCAAGACCGCCGCGCTCAACGCCGCGTTCATCGCCGCAGGCGCCGCGGCGCCGTGCCCCGGATCCGCGCATCCTCCAGCGCGAGGAGCTCCGGCGCCGCCAGACGCGCAGGCGTCGGATCGTCGCGGCGTCCGCGATCGCCACCACCGGCGCCGCGGTCGCCGCGGTTGTGGCGCTCGCCGCCGGCAGTCACGAGCACCGCGTTGTGCGGGCCAGCACCGAGGTCGCCGCGCGCCCCGTCGCCCGTCACAAGCCGCCGCGCCCGACGCTGTCGACCGGCGGCTCCCCTCGCGACACGCTTCCGTTCGCGCCCAATCCGAACGACCGCCTGGCGAGGTCCGGAGAGGTGCCCTCGCTCTGGGCCGACGGCCTGTGGTGCTCGACCGGCTGCAGGCCCTACGGCGCCGAGCCCGGCTGGCCGCTGAAGCCGTTTCACCAGCAGCATCCGCTGCGCGCTGGCCTCAACGAGCTCCGCCCCGGATCGCTCCACGTCGGGCTCGACATCCAGGCCCGAAACGGCCAGCCGGTGTACGCCGTTCAGGCCGGGACCGCGCAGGTGCTCGCGGCCGTCGGGCCCAACGCCCGGGTGCAGGTCGGCAACTACATCTACTGGCACATCGCGCCGAGCGTGGTCACCGGGCAGGCGGTGATCCCTTACCAGACGGTGCTCGGAACCGTGCTCCGCGGCTACGGACACATCGCGTTCTCCGAGCTCAACTCGGCCGGGGACTATGTGAACCCGCTGCGTCCGGGCGGGAGCGTGCTGTCGCCCTACGTCGATCGCGCCCCGCCCGAGATCGCCCGGCCCTCGGTCGCGGCCGGCGGGCAGGTGATCGTCCGGGCCTACGACCCGCAGTCCGTGGTGCAGCGGACCACGTACATGACGCCCGTGCTCGCTCCGGCCGCCCTCGCCTACCGGTTGTTTGCCGCCGACGGCGCTCCGGTCACGCCGCTCGAATGGGCGTTCGGCGGCGCCCACCTGCTCCCGTGGGTGGACCGCGCACTGGTCTACGCGCCGGGGGCCCACGCCCCCGGGTACGGATGCTTCGCCACCAAGTCGCTGTGCGTGTCGCACTGGATCTACCGGGTCGCCGGAGGATTTGCGCCGCCGTTGCCGCCGGCCGTGGAGACGGGCCGCTATCGCCTCACGATCTACGCCTGGGATTGGGCGCAGAACGTGACCGCGTTGGACACGACCGTGACGATGACGCGCAAGGGCTGGCGACCGATCGGTCGCTTCCCCGAGGCCCTATTCCACAACCCCGGTTACTTCCAGAAGAGCCTGTTGTAACCGGCCCGGCGTGCCACTCGGAGTAGTCTCCTGGCTGCTATCGGCTCGCTCGCCCCACTCTCCATGGCTTCTGCGCTCGGCGTGATCATCCCATTAGTGATCGTCGTGATCCTGGTGCTGATCGTGGCGGCGGTGCTGATCCAGCGCCGACGGCGGGCGGGCTCCGTGATCGCGTCCAAGAAGCCCCGTTGATGCTGCTGGTCGCCGGAAACTCGGTGCGGGGACTGCCGGTCGTGACGGTCCGCGGCGGCGAGGACGTCGCCGAGGTCAAGGACATCGTCTACCAGGCTGACGCCGGCCGGATCGAGGGCTTCACGCTGAACAAGCGGGGCCTGTTCACCGGCAAGCGCCGCGAGGTGCTGCCCACCGAGCAGGTCCACGCGATCGGCGCGGACGCGGTGATGATCCTCGACGAGGAGTGCCTGCGCGATCCGGGCCGGGCGCCCGTCGCGGTCGGAGCCCCCGAGCAGAAGCGCAACGTGATCGGCAACGACGTGCTGACCGAGGGCGGCACCAGCCTCGGCGAGGTGCGTGATGTCGTGCTACTCGTCGGCAGCGCGGGCGAGGTTGTCGGCTACCAGATCAGCCGGCCGTCGGGCGAGGACGCCTACATCCCGCTGCCGGCCCAGCTCGCGATCTCGGGCAGCGCGCTGGTCGTGCCCGACGAGACCGAGCAGTTCACGCGCGACGACCTCGTCGGGCTCGGCGCCGCCGTCGGCGAGTTCCGCGCTCGGCACGGCGTCCGATGAACGACCGCTTCTCTGACGCGGTCGGGCGCAAGGTGGTCAGCCGCGAGAGCGCCGAGGAGTTTGGGACGATCTCGCATCTGGTCGTCGACCCCGGCACCAGACGCGTCACGTCGCTGGTCGTCGGCAAGCGCCGCCGGGCGCGAGTGGTCGAGTGGGGCCGGCTGAGCGGGATGGGCCCCGACGCCGCGATCGTCGAGGCCGACGACGCTCTGCACGAGCCGGCCGACGATCGTGAGCACGCAGCCGCCGGCGGCAAGCTCGAGCTGCTCGGCAAGCGCGTGCTCGAGGAGACCGGCAACGAGCTCGGGAACATCGACGACATCGTCTTCGACTCCTCCAGTGGAGAGCTGCTCCAGATCGTGGTCGGCGCCACCGAGCACCGGGCGAGCCTTCTGCTCGGCGCCGGCTCCTACGCTGTCGTGCTCAGCGCCGAGCTCACGCCGCCCAGCGCTCCTGTGTGAGCACGAGACGCAGGATGAGCGCCTGCAGGTCGCTCACGACCTGGTGAACACCCCGAGGCCGGTCGTGTCGTAGTACTCGAGCGTGAGGCTCTTGGCCCGCTGCTGCCCGGGTGTGAACGTCGCCGCCGAGATCCCCAGCGCGCTCTCGCCGGTGGGCAGGAACGAAAACAGGTTGCCGCTCCAGTGGTCGAGCTCGTAGTCGTTCGGCCTGGGGCCGATCAACACGTGCAGCGTCGATCGGCTCTCCACCACTCGGATCGAGCCGTAGTACGGGTTCCGGTAGGTCCCGACGTAGTACGAGTTCGCGCGAGCTGGCTTGGGGTGCTGAGGGCGGTGCTTGCCGGCGAGCTTGCTCGGGTTGACGTACAGCGCCTCGAACGCCTTGAGGTACAGGTCCAGCCAGTTGTTCTCGATCCTGCCGGCGACGACCAGGTCCATGAAGTACTGGCCGATCGCCTCGGGAACCCCGATCGGCATGCCGTTCGTCAGAACCACGATCCCCAGCTGATGGTCGGGGAGCAGCGCGTAGTTCGTCGCGGCCCCCTGCGCGAACGCGCCCGAATGGCTCAGCCGCAGACGACCTGAGGCGTCGTAGCTGACGTCCACTCCAAAGCCGTAGAACCCGGTCCGGCTGGGCGCCGACGACGGCGGCTGAGCGACCGAGCGCGGGGTGTCGGCATCGAGCAGCGCCTGAGACTCGATCAGCTGCTTTCCCTTCCACTTGCCATCGGCGAGCTTCAGACTCATCCACTTGGCCAGGTCGATCACGTTGGAGTGCGCCCCACCCGCTGGGGCCTCGGGGTCAGCGTTGCGGGTGAACTTCTGCACCCACTTGCCGTTGATCCGCACGTGCATCGCCGCACGATTGCGGTCGCGGATGAACTGCGAGTAGCGATACGTGCTCTTGGTCATTCCAAGCGGCCGGAACAGCAACCGGTCGGCCACCGTCGCCCACTCGCCGCCGGCCGCTGATGCCGCCGCGACGGCTGCGGCGGTCAGGCCGAAGTTCGTATATGCGTACTCGCTGCGAAATGCGTGAAGCGGCTGACGCCGCAGCGCGTGCAGGATGTAACGGCGCGGGTAACCGAGCTCCTCGAGCAGGTCGCCCGCGTACTGCGGGAGCCCGCTGGTGTGGCTGAACAGGTCAGCGTAGGTGACGTTGCGGGTGACATACCGATCCGACAGCTTGAAATCAGGCAGGTGACCGAGGATCGGGTCGATCCACTGAATCCGCTTGCGGCCGACGATCCGGGCAACCACAGTCGCCGACAGCGACTTCGATACCGACGCCAGGTGAAACACCGTCTGGGCGTTGACCGGGACGCCGGTGTTGACGTCGCGCACGCCGAACCCCTTTGCGTACAGCATCCTCCCGCGGTGAAGAACCGCCGCAGAGATTCCCGGGACACCGGTGCGCCGCTGCACCTCTCTGATGATCTCGTCGAGATGGCGCACCGCCGCCTCAGGCCGGCCGTCCGGGATCCTGACCAGCGACTGCGTTGTGGGATCGACAATCGGCGGCGAGAGGTTGAGCTCACGCGCTGGGGCAGCCGGCGTTGCTGCGGTCGCCCGCTGCGCGAACACCGCCGCTCCCGCCGTCGCTAGCCCCGCACCGATGAACCCCCGCCGCCCGACCGCCATTGACCCGTTCGTGTCGGGGTTCGATGCGCCCGATCGAGTACCGCCCGCCATGGTGCCTCCTCTCGCCGTGACCGTCGAAACGCTCGAAGTCCCCTAACCGGAGTCGAGGTCGATGCGGAGCCTATGGGACCCCAGGCGGGACTCGCAACCCGCGAGGACGAGTCCTTGTCGGGCTTCGCCGCCCCCTAAGCGGCTCGGCGCTGCCGGCCTGCGGTGCCGCGGATGACCGCGACCGCAGCCGGGATCGAAGACGTCGTGTCGAGCGCGACGCGCAGCGCGGTCAATTCCTCATGGGCGTAACCGGGGCGGTCGTGCTCGCGGTCAAGCCGCTGGGGACATCCGAAGTACTGCTCCCACAGCTCGACGGTGTCGGGACCAATCCCTAGAAAGACTGCAGCCTCGTCGAGGGTCAAGATCACTGCCTGCCTCCTGCATTCAGGACATTGACAACGCACGCGCTCCGTCGAAACGGACGGAGTCTCTTACATTCGGTGCTCGGCGCCACGCCCGCACTTGATTACCCGCAGTGAACAACTGCGCAGTTCTGCGGCGCAAAATGGTGCAAACCCATGCGACTTCCGGCCTCACGAGCTGCGCAACGTTGATCCGTTCAGCAATAAACGTCGCTTCGGGCGACGTTCTTCCGGGCGGTTCTCATCGCTTCAGCTCGACATCGACGAACACGGCGGTTGAGCCGCCGGTGTTCGCGACGTTGTGGCTGGTGCCCGCGCTCCCGCGATAGGGAACTCCGGCGCGCTGAACCAGCTCACTCGTTGTTCCGTCGTCGTTGGTGACTGTGAAAGTCCCGCCGGTCAGCGGCACGACGCAGTAGTCGTACTCGTGAACGTGGTGTCCGGTTTCATCGCCGTCGCGAAATGTCCAGCGGGTGGCGCGGACTCGCTCGTCGTCGACCTCGATCACGGACTCGGCCTGGGCCATGCGCCGAGTTATACCGCTCATCTCGCGCGAGGCGCTCGACGAGCAGCTTGATGGAGCTAGGGGGACTCGAACCCCCGACCTCCTGGGTGCGATCCAGGCGCTCTCCCAACTGAGCTATAGCCCCGAGCGGCGGCGGGGTGCCGCGCGGTTCTGCGACAGTGTAGCCCCGCTCCGGGGACGGCCTCCATGAGCTTCCGCACCCGCCTGACAAGCTTCTTTGTGCTGATCGTCGTCGTCCCGATGGTGGCGATCGGGTTTCTGGGCTTCCGGCTGATCTCAGACAGCGAGAACGGCAAGGCCGACGCCCGGGCCAGCGGCCTGGCCAGCGCCGCGACGAGCCTGTATCAGAGCGAGGCTGCCGCCGCGCGCGCTGACGCCGCCGCCATCGCACGCGATCCGGCGCTGTTGAGGGCCGCCACCCGCCGCCAGCGGCTGTCCGCGCTCGCCGCCTCCACCGGCCTGGCCAGGGCGACGATCTCGCAGGGCTCGACCCCGCTCGCCGACGTCGGCGAGCAGACGGCGATCGCCCCGGGCGCCGCCACGATCAACCGCTCGGGGGAGGCGCCGCTGACGATCACGGTGTCCGAGACGACCGCTGCCGCCTACGCCCGCGATCTGAGCGCTCCCGGCGTGGAGATCGCCGTCGCTCAGAACGGCCAGACCCTGGCCGCGACCACCGCGGGCGCCCGCGGTCGCGGCTTTCCGACCCGGGGCACCGTCACCGTCGACGGGACGAGCTACCGAGCGGTGACGCTCTCGTTCCCGGGGTTCGGCCCGGCGCCAGTCCAGGTGACGGTGCTGTCGGACCTGTCGGCCACCAGCTCCTCGATCGGGTCGAGCAAGCTGCTGGCCGCCGCCTTCATCCTCGCGTTTCTGCTGTTGGCGCTGTGTTTCTCGGTGCTGGCGTCGCGCGCGCTGCAGGCTCAGCTTGGGCGATTTCTTGCAGCGGCCAGACGGCTCGCGGCCGGCGATTTCTCGGCGCCCGTGCCGGTTTCGGGTAACGACGAGTTCGCGGCGCTCGGGCAGGAGTTCAACAACATGTCCGATCAGCTCGCCGCTCGGATGGACGAGCTCTCGTCCGAGCGGGCGCGGCTGCGCGAGTCGATCCGGCGGATCGGCGAGGCGTTCGCCTCCAACCTGGACCGCCAGGGGCTGGTGGAGCTCGCCCTGAAGACCGCTGTGGATGCCGTCCAGGCCGATTGCGGGCGCCTGAGCGTCCGCGCGACGCAGAACGAGCCGCTGATGGAGGCCGTCCGCGAGGGATCGTTCGACGGCCTCGCCGACGCGGTCTACGAGGCCGAGCGACTGGCGCTGATGGATGGCGACTTCGGCGACTTCACCGACGAGCAGATCTCGGTGCTCGCGGCACCGCTGGGGCCGATCGCGCCCCAGGAGCGCGCCCACGGCGTAATCGCGGTCGCCCGCCGGGCTCGGCCGTTCACCACGGACGACCGCGAACTGCTCAAATCGCTTGCCACGCAGGCGACTTTTGCCCTCGAGAACGTCGAGCTGCACTACCAGGTGCGCCGTCAGGCGGTCACCGACGAGCTCACCGGGCTGGCCAATCACGGGCGCTTTCAGGAGGTGCTCGACTCCGAGACCGAGCAGGTCCGCCGCTATCAGCATCCAGTCGCGCTGATCATGCTCGACATCGACAACTTCAAGTCGATCAACGACACCTACGGCCACCAGCAAGGGGACGTCGTGCTCCGCCAGGTGGCCCGCGTGGTCCGCGAGAACTCGCGCGATGCCGACTCCGCCGCCCGTTACGGGGGCGAGGAGATGGCGCTGATCCTCCCGCACACGGACATCGATGGGGCTCACGCGATCGCCGAGCGCGTCCGCGTGGCCGTCGAGGCGCTGCGCGTGTCCCGGTTGGACGGCCAGGGCGAGCTGCGGATCACCATCAGCGTCGGGGTCGCGGCGTCCACCGACGGCGACAAGCAGACGCTGATCGCTGAGGCCGACGCGGCCCTGTATGAGGCCAAGCGGACCGGCAAGAACCGGACAGTCCGGGCCCGTTCAGATACTGCGAACGTGTTCGGGGGCGAGTAGGCTTTGGAGCATGGGTCTACTCGATGACGCGATACGCGAGCACCTAGATCTCAAGCGCCGCCGGGGCGCCGACCCGGCCGAGATCGAGCGAGCCGAGCTGGACGCGCTCGGCCCCGTCCGCCGGGGTCCCGAGGGCTCCGACGAGCCCGATCCCGACCAGCTGCCGGACGACGACGAGCGCTTCGCCTACGACCACGAGGGCGAGCAGGATTGGGACGAGCCGACGGCGGGTGAGCCCGCGGGCGCCGAGGACTACGAGCCGGCGTTCGAGGATGAGCCCGAGGAGCCCCGAGGCTCCGGCGCCAAGCTGTCCGACGGCCACGATCCGTTCGACTCCCCGACCGTCGCGCACCCCGCTCCCGAGCCCTATGGCGAGCCCGAGGCCGACCCGGCCGACGCGGCTGCACCCAAGGCCGCTCCAGCCCACGCGGACCGCAACGCGGACGCGCCCGAGCCGCGCGACCCCGGGCCAGGACAGCCGGAGGCGCCCACCGAGGGCGACACGGCCGAGTTCGACATGGCAGTCGAGGACGAGGAGCTCGGCGTCGCAGGTGACGACGTGCTCGAAGAGACGCCGGAGTTCCTGCAGGACACGCCCGACCACGACCGCCTGTGGTTCGAGCAGCGCCCGCCGAAGGACTTCGACTTCGACGGCTGACTCAGGCCGTCACGCGGCACTCCGCGCGCTCCGGCAAAGCCCGCCGGAGGGCTAGACTCGACTGCTGATCGGGGCCATAGCTCAGTTGGGAGAGCGCCTGCTTTGCACGCAGGAGGTCACGGGTTCGAATCCCGTTGGCTCCACCTGGAAAGTCCCTGCAAACGGCTCGGCTTCCGGGGAGCTGGGCGCCCGCGTCGTCGTAGCTACTCGTCTAGGACAGGCCGTGGGCGACGCATAGTCGCTGGAGCCGGTCCATCGCCTCCGCGGGCTGCTCGGGCAGGTCGTCGAGCGCCTCAGCTGCCGCTCGGACGGCGTTTACCGTGACATCGCGAGCTTCGAGCGCGAATCGCCCCAGCCAACGGACGGCGGCCCGCTCGTAGCGGTCCGGATCGCTGTCGCGCAGCACGAGACAGATCCGCAGCGCGTCACTCAACGGGACCCGAGGAAGCTGCCTGGCGGCCGACAGGATCACCACCTCGTTGCCCGAATCGAGCGCTCGGCGGAATCGTCCGTACGCGGAGCCGTGTTTCACGAACGTATGTTCGCACAGCGCGTTGAGGCGCTTCACCGTGAACGAAATCGCCCAGCAGCTGCGGCACGCGGTTTGCATGCATGCGGGTCGGCGGGATCATTTGCGACGGTGGCGACGCGAACTGGATTCGTGCGGTGCGGGGCGAACGAAGGTGATGTGCTTCTCGAGCGGGACCGCGAACTCGAGGTGCTCGGTCGCCGACTCGAGGGACTCGGGGTGCTGGTCGCGACCGCCGCGCGCGTCGATGACTCCAACATGGAGTCGGCGCTTATCCTGGACATCGCGCATGATCCGGCCGCAGTCGCGATCCGGCTGTCGGCGCTGGGTGAGGTTGCGGTGATGGAGATGGTCCGGGACCGCCTCGGCCCGGATGCCGCGGGGTCATTTTGCGCGGCGTGTCATCGCGCTACGGGTGGCAATCCGTTACCAGTTTGATTCGAAACCACCTTGTGGCGCTGAACGGCCACGATCGCGGCTGGGAGTCATTGTTCTGTGTCGCCAGGCTGAATATAGTGAATTGCCCCTACAGCGCAGGGAGCGCCGGCGATAAGCCGCCACACAGCTTCATCTGGACGGCCGACAAGGTAACCAAGAACATGCAGTGCGGCCGCTATTACACCGCCAGTGCGATAGAGCGCTACTACAGCGTCGATTACACCACGTATTCAGGAATTGAGACGGAGGGTAACAACTCGCTACACCGGCGCAGCGGACCTGAGCCAGGGCAGCACTGACTACATGGGCCAGCGATCCGCAGGCAAGCCACCAGAGGGAGTGAACTAGACCCCAGGACTCCCAGATGCACGGCCACACAGAAGAAGCGGCGCGGTCATCGGTTGGCGGTCTACCTCGACGGTGTACACGGCCCAGGCTCGGGATGAATGTTGGCAGCGACGCGGGAAGCTGCCATGCTTGTGGCGTCGCTGGGCTACGCACGACGGCCGGCCTCCGATCCAAGACAAGAATTCGTGTTTCGTCGGGTGAACGAGAGCAAGGGGGCTCTCTCGCCCAATCCGACCAGAGGGGTGCTGACATGTATCGATTGAGGCTGTGGGCCGTTGTCGCAGCTGTGCTGGCATGTGCGACGGGGTTCTCGGCCGCGGAGGCGGCTGCGGCCATGGCCGGGTCCGCGTCCGCCGTGCAGGCGACGGGCGCAGCGCGTCAGACTGCGGATGCTCGGATCGCGTGGAAGGGGTGCGGGAAGCGGTTGCAGTGCGCGCGGGTGCGGGTTCCGTTGGATTGGGCCCGGCCGGGCTTGGGCACGATTTCGTTGGCGGTGGCTCGTCATCTGGCGAGTCGGCCGGGGAAGCGGATCGGGTCGCTGTTCGTAAATTATGGTGGTCCTGGCGTGGCGGGGGTACCGACCGTGAAGGCGGCCGGGGCGGAGTTGGACAAGCTTGGTCAGGGGCGGTTTGATGTCGTCGGTTGGGATCCGCGTGGCGCCGGGGCGAGCACGCACGTGCGGTGTTTCGCTAACGCTCGCGCTCAGGCGCGGTTCTGGGGGCCCGGGTGGTCGGTCCCGACCACGAGGTCAGAGTCGGTGCGCTACCTGCCGAAGGCGGTGGCGTTCGTGAAGCGCTGTGTCGCGCTGAGCGGCCGGCTGCTGGAGCATGACTCGACGGCCGACACGGTCCGCGATCTTGACTATCTGCGCCGGCTGGTCGGCGACCGGCGGCTGACCTACCGGGGCTTGTCGTACGGCTCGTTTATCGGCGAGACCTACGCGAACATGTTCCCGCGGCGGGTGCGGGCGATCGTGCTGGACGGCGTGCTTGATCCGGTCCCGTTCACGACCTCCACCCAGGCGGGTACCGTCAGCAGTGGCGCTGACACCACTCGGGTGTTCGCGAAGCTGCAGTCGTTATGTCAGGCCGCGGGGCCCGCGCGGTGCGCGCTGGCGGGTCATGGCTCGGTCACCGCGCGGGTGAGCGGGCTGTTGGCGCGGCTGCGCCGCGGGCCGATCCCGGCGCCGTCAGCGCCGGTGCGCCGCATCGGCTCAGCTACGGCGATCTAGTGCTCTACATGTTCGCGAACCTCGGCAGGCCAGCGGGCTGGCCGCAGATCGCGGCCGGGCTCGAGCAGGCCGCGACCGGAGACGGATCGGCGATCGAGACCGCACTAGAAGAGTCAAGGCCGCTGTATCAGTCGGCACTGAATTCAGCGACGGCGCTGCAGTGCGCGGACAAGCCGCGGTCGCGGCTGGGCCCGCAGGCGTGGCCGAGCATCATCGGCGGGGTGACGCGGGTCAGCCCGTTCCTCGCGGTGCAGGGCTGGTGGCTGGCGGTGCCGTGCGCCGCGTGGCCGCTGGTGAACGCTGACCGCTACAGCGGACCGTGGAACGCATCGACTCGCAACCCGATCCTGGTGATCGGCACCCGGGATGACCCGCAAACCGCCTACGCAGGCGCCCGCCGAGTGGCGCGCCTGCTCGGCAACGCCAGGCTGCTGACCCTCGACGGCTACGGCCACACCACCGACGTCGACCCCAGCAGGTGCATCGATCGCGCGCTCACCGCGTATCTGATCCGGCCCGCCACCGCACGACGACAAACCTGCCACGCAGACCGACAGCCGTTTGACCCGGACTTCGGGACACCACTCCCCAATCCACCGATCCTGTGACCGCTGCCTGCGGCGAGGCCCAGCAGAGAGGCCGATAGTCATGACTACCGGAGCACAGACGGGCCGGACTACTGGGCGCGCCGCCCGTCGGATGCGGCATCGCGGAAGGCGGGTCGCGGTTCTGGTGACAGCGTTTTTCGTGATGGCCGGGATATCGACCTCGACGCAGGCGAGGACTGCTGCTGACCCCGGCCGCGGTGTGGCCGGCCAGCGATTCACCGGGGTAGCGGCGAGGGTGCTCTCTCGCCCGAGCGCCGTGCGGGGCACCGACGGGCGCTTTCACGTCGTCTATGAGCTGATACTGACGGACACGACGGCGTTCGCGGTGGATGTCGAGCGGGTCGACGTTCGCGATGGCCGGACCCATCGGGTGCTGCAGTCGCTGGCCGGGCGTGCCCTGTCCTCCCGGATGAATCCTGTCGGCGGTACGCCGGCGGGAGGCAAGCCCGCCGCCACGACGCTGCTCGGGTCTTCGGGCTCGGCGGTCATCTGGTTCGACGTCCGAGTGCGCCACCGAGCGGATGTCCCCGCCACGCTCGAGCATCTCGTGGTGAGCTCCACGCGCCCGGCGGCGGGCAGTCAGTCAGTCCGGTTTTCAAGCCTGGTCGGTCGCGTCTTGCTGCGATCCAGAGCTCCGTTGGTGCTGGGTCCGCCCGTGCGCAGCGGCATCTGGGTGGCGGATGAGGGATGCTGCGACATTGACACCCATCATCGCCGCGGTCTGCTCACCGTCGACGGCGATCTGGTCGTCCCACAGCGCTTCGCGATCGACTGGATGATGCTCGACCGCAGGCATCGGGCCTGGGTCGGAAACCCCGCCCGGCTGTCCAGCTACGTCAGCTACGGCCAGCCGTTGATCGCCGCGGCTGCTGGAACGGTCGTGATCGCCCGCGACGGCGTCGCCGACTCAGCGCCGCCACACAATCCACCGCCGCCATCGCTCGCGGGACTCACCGGCAACTATGTGACGCTGCGCATCGGCCCGGGGATCTACCTGCTCTATGCGCACATGAAACCTGGCTCTGTCCGTGTTCATGTTGGAGAGCGCGTTCGTCGTGGCCAGCTGCTGGGCGAGCTCGGTAACAGCGGCAACTCCGCCACCCCACACCTGCATCTCCAGGTGCAGATCACGCCGAGCTTCGTCAGCGACGGCCTGCCGTTCGTCTTCGACCGGTTTCAGTTCCTGGGTCAGATCACCGACCCGTTCTCGGATGAGAACCTCGGCCTGCGGCCCAACGGCCAGCTCCGCTTCGCCCCAGCGCGCCGGTCGGGTACTCGCCGCCTCGAGATGCCGCTCGACCGCAACGTCGTGCGATTTCCGGACGCGAGGGGGCTCGCCTCGCGGCGCGATTAGGCGCGCATCTGTCCGTCACGATCAACCGCCACCAGAAGCAGAAACCCGTTCAACTTGGGCTTCAGCACCCACGGCTGTGGCCATGACCGGACTCCGCGCTTGCACCCGACTACCGTCAACCGGCAGCTCGCCCCGGCGGGTCGCCGTCCGTCCAGACGAGGTCGAGCTCGAGACGGTGGAGGCGCCAGCCCGTGTCGCCACGGGCGGCCTCCCCAGTCAAACGGCCGCCGATCTGGAGCGGCGCACCGGGGTCGTCGTCGCGGTGGACGTGCGTGGCGAGCAGCGTAGCCGTGAATTCCGCACAGTTGCCATCGAGCTCGACGAGGACGCTCGAGACCGAGTGCAGAGTCTGCTTCCAGAGGCCGAGCGTGGGGTCGCGGCGCTCGATGATCTGCTCGAGCCCGGTGACATCGCCGCGAGGGAAGCGCCAGTGCGCATTGGCCGTGAACGTCGCCTTGAGGAATGCGTCGTCCGTGCGCCGCTCGTCGAACCCGCGGAAGTACCCGACGAGCACGTCGTGGACGGCCAGCTTGTCCTCGGCGCTCATGACTCCGACAGCCCCCAGCTGCGGATCCGCTCGGGGTGGATCGTGATCAGCTCGCGGCTCAGCCCGGGCCGCGGTGGGTCGACGTCTCGGCGGGCCTCCGCGGGACCGCGGATCTCGACCCCCCGCACGCGCCATGGGTCGGTCGAGGCAACGTCGTCGACGACGAGCGCGGCGCGGCCGGTCGCCTCGACATTGCGGAACTTACGCGTCGACCCCAGCGCGATGCCGCCGATCGAGACGTGGCCTGTCTGCTCGTCGATAAAGAAGCCGACGGGGACGACCTGCGGTTCGTGCTGCTCGTCAACGGTCGCGAGCCGGCCGATCCGCTGGTCGCGCAGATAACTCAGCTCATCAGGTGCGAATCGGGCGGGTGCCATGACTGCTCCTTTCGTTGCTCGCGTTCACCGTAGAGCAGCGCGGGGCCCGAATTCGATCCGCAATTGGTCCTACGACGGACCCGCGACGGCCCGGAGAGGGAAGCCGTCACACCGACGTCGTGCGTCGATCTACGCGGAGCGAGTTGCGTGGAGGGTGCGTTCGAGGTTGTCGAAGGCTCTGTTCCAGCCGTAGTCGTGGGAGCGGATGGCCTCCTCGTTCAGCAGGCCGCTGTGGGTGAAGCGCACGGTGGTGACGCCGTCGGTTTCCTCGAAGTCCAACTCGATGAGCTGCCGCGTGGTGCCCCCGTCCCAGATCCAGGTGAACGCGAGGCGCGTCGGCGGGTCGATCTCGGTGTAGTGGCCGCCGCCGCCGTGCTCGACGTCCTTGTGTGGGTCGCGCATGACCACGCGCACGACGCCGCCGATGCGCAGGTCGACGTCGGCCTCTGTCGTCTCCCAGTCGTGCTCGGCGTGGAACCAGCGGCGGAGCACCTCCTCGCTGGTCCACGCGTCGAAGACAGCCTGGGCGGGCGCCTCGTAGGCACGCTCAATTCGCAGCGTCGTGGCGTCGGTCATGTCCGGGGCGCCGCTATGCGGCCAGGCGGTAGCTGCGCGCGGGATTAGGGTTCCACCATCCGTAGGGCGGAGTCTGGGGGTAGCCCTCGGGCGAGTCCTCCCACTCCTCCTGGCGCCCGAGCGCGGTGAGGTCGAGGAAGCTCCAGGTACTGCCCAGGGCCTCGTCGCCCCGGTTGTTGACGAAGTACGTGCGGAAGATCCGGTCGCCGTCGCGGAAGAAGGCATTGGTGCCGTGCCACTCGTCCACACCGAAGTCGGCGTCGAAGTCGTCCGTGATCGTGTACCAGGGGATCTGCTCCCAGCCCATTCCCGTCTTCCACCGCTCGATGTCAGCCTGTGGGGCACGCGAGACGTAAGCCAGCGTGGTGTCGCGCGCGTTCAGGTGCACGAGATTTGCGAGCTGATCGGCCATCATCGAGCAGCCATAGCAGCCGCGCTCCGGCCAGCCGGTCGCGCCGGGCTCGAAGAAGAAGCGGTAGAGGACCAGTTGACGGCGCCCGTCGAATAGGTCCTGCAGGCTCGCCGGGCCGTCCGGGCCCTCGAAGCGATACTCCTTCTCTACGGCCATCCTCGGCATCCGGCGGCGCTCGGCCGCCAACGCGTCGCGGGCACGGGTGAGTTCCTTTTCCTTAACCAGCAGCTGCTGGCGAGCGGTCTCCCACTCCTGGGGCGAAACGATCGGTGGCATGTTCATTGCGGGCTTCCTCCTTCAGGTGCTCGTCGACGACATCGAATAGGCGCCCCCAGAGGGCGCGCTGGCGATCCATCCAGTCGGCCGCGACGCTGAGCGCGTCGGGCTCGAGCGATAGCCGGTGAGTCCGGCCCTCGACGATGCGCCTGACGACCCCGGCGTCCTCGAGCACCCTCAGGTGCCTGGAGATCGCCGGCTTGGACACACCGAACCCGGCGGTGGCCTCACCGACGGTCGCGGGACCCGCGGCGAGCCGCTCGACGATGCCGCGGCGGATCGGGTGCGAGATCGCTCTGAACGGATCGTTAACCATTGGGTTAATGATAGCGATGCCCCACGCGAGCGGCTCGGAAGTCACGGGTCGGGTCGACGACACGCCTCAGGCGCGGGCCTCCAGCACCAGGTTCAGGGGCGTCTCCGCGGCGCGGCGGACCGAGCCGAAGCCGCCCTCGAGCATCACCTCGCGCAGGCGGGCCTCACCGGCCTGCGTGCCCAGCCCGGCGCGGCCAGGTTGCGAGAGCGACCCCGGCGTGCAGAGGAGCGTGGAGAATCCGTAGTACATGCGCCCCACCGGATTGAGGTTGTCCTCGATCCCGTCGCCGGCGAACGGCTCGACGAGCATGCACGAGCCGTCGTCGGCCAGCGCGGCCCGGGCGTGCCGGGCCGCGCCCACCGGATCGCCGAGATCGTGAAGCGCGTCGAAGAACGCGATGAGGTCGTAGCCGCTGCCTCCGTATCCGGCGGCGTCCGCCACCTCGAAGCTCACGCGATCCGCGACGCCCGCGTCCAGCGCGCGTGTACGGGCCGTGGCGATCGACTCGGCATGGACGTCGATGCCGGCGAACGTCGAGGCCGGGAACGCCTGCGCCATGAGGATCGTCGACGCGCCGTGGCCGCAACCGACGTCAGCGACCTTGGCGCCGCACTCCAGCTTCTCGACGACGCCGGTGAGCGCCGGAAGCCATTCCGGCACGAGGTGCATGCGGTAGTTGGCGCCAAAGGAGCGCTCCGTGCCGCAGAAGAGGCCGTCGTGGTGCTCGTGCCAGCCGACGCCCTCGCCAGTGCGGAAGCGCTCGGCGACGCGCGTCCGGCCGTCCATCACGGCGGTCGCTGCCTGGAAGATCCCAGTCATTGCCACGGGGCTCGACTCGTCGGCGAGGATGAACGCGTGCTCGGCGGGCAGCGTGTAGCTGTCCCCGTCGCTGTCATAGGTCACGAAGCCGCCTGCGGCCTGCGCGTTGAGCCACTCGCGCACGTAGCGCTCGTGCGTGTTAGTGCGCGCCGCGAGTTCGCCGGCGCTGATGGGCTGGGCGTCGGCCATCGCGCGGTACAGGCCGAGCTCGTCGCCCACGGTGACGAGCGCGGCGTTCAGCGCGGCGCCGACCTCGGTGGCGATCTGACCGGCGAATGCCTCGATACGACTCTGGTCGAGTGTCTGCATGGTGTCCTCCTTCGGGTCGTGAGGCGAGCACCGTACGCCGGATCGGCGGTGATTCCTGAGATGTGGCTGAGGGATGTCTGAGGCGGGCCGGAGCCACTCCGCCGTCCGCGGCCACCCGGACTTCAGGAACCCCTCAGGGAAAGCTCAGGGAGCGGGCACGTAGGCGGTCTACGTTTGCGCCTCCCCGAACCAGGAGGCACACATGAATCCCACCGATCACATCCAGGTCGTCACGTTCCAGCTCGCCGGCCTCGAGCCCGACGCCTACCGGGCACACTGTGAGGCGTCGGCACCGGCGTTCACCGAGATCCGCGGACTGCGCGCGAAGGCGTGGCTCGCAAACCCCTCCACGAACACCTACGGCGGGGTGTACGCCTGGGACAGCCGGGACGCGATGGAGGCGTATGTCAGCGGTCCAGTCTTCGGCGCGCTGCTCGCGAACCCGGGGATCGGCGACGTGACGACGCGCGAGTTCGGCGTCCTCGAGCGGCCGACTGAGATCACGCGCCGCCGATGAACGGGCCTCCAACACCGCAGCCGCCGGCCGCTGGTGGGCACCAACGTGGCTGTGTAGACTCGCCGAGGAGCCGATGAGGCGGCGCACGTTGCAGTCGACGCTCGATCAGCGCGCCGGCGCGCTAGTCGGGCGCGAGCGGGAGCGGGCAGCGTTACTGGAGCTCGTCGAGCGCGACATGCCGCTTGTCGCGGTCGTCCACGGCATCGCGGGTGTCGGCAAGTCGATGCTTCTTCAGGCCGCCGCCGTCGACGCGCGCGCACGCGGCACGCTCGTGATCGCCCTCGACGGCCGCGCGTTCGAGCCGACGGAACGCGGCTTCCTCACTTCGCTGGGGAACGCGCTCGGCACGCCCCTGGCCACAATTGCCGACGCGACCGGGGCGCTCGCGGGCGATGCGCGCGTCTTGCTGACGATCGATACGCAGGAGCAGCTACGGCTTCTCGACGCGTGGCTGCGCCAGTCATTCGTGCCGGCGCTGCCCCAGAACGTGCGTCTCCTGCTGGCCGGGCGCGACACTCCCTCCGCGTGGCAACGGGACCTCGGCGATCTGCTGCGCACGATCCGGCTCGACAACTTGAGCGACGAGGCGGCGCGGACCCTGCTGCGCCGGGCCGGTGTGGGCGGTGCGGTCGCCGGGCGTGTCGCTCGGGTCGCACGCGGGCACCCGCTCTCGCTCCAGCTGGCCGCCGGTGCGCTAGCCGAGCGGCCGTGGCTGCCGGCGGAGGACGCTGTGCTGGGGCCGATGGTGGAGGAGCTGGCCCGCCTGTACATCGATGGGCTCGATCGGATGACCCGCCGCGCCCTCGACGCCGCCGCGGTCGTCCGCCGTACGACGCTCACCCTCTTGGAGGCGATGCTGCCGGACGACGACTCGGCCGAGCTGTTCGGCGCGCTGCGCGCGCTCGCGTTTGTCGAGCTTGGCGCCGAGGGCCTGGTAGTTCACGACACGGTGCGGGTGGCCACGAGCACGCTGCTCCAGGCATCCGACCCGGCCCGTCACCGCGCCCACCGCCGCGCCGCGTGGACCCGCCTGCGCGCGGAGCTGCGCACGGCCGGGCGGGCCGATCTCTGGCGCTACACCGCCGACATGCTCTACCTCGTCGAGAACCCGATTGTCCGCGATGCGTTCTTCCCGAGCGGCTCCGACGAGCTCACGATCGAACCCGCCCGCGCCGCTGATCGCGCAGCCATAACCGCGATCAGCGCGGCCCAGCAGGGTCCCGAGGCGACCGCCCTCGTCGATGCTTGGTGGCGCTCGGCGCCGGACGCCTTCCGGGTCGTGCGCGACGCCGCGGGGATGGTGCAGGGATTCTCGAGCCTCTGCCAGCCGCAGGACGTCAGTCGTTCGTTGCTGCGCAGCGACCCCGTCACCGCCGCATGGATGGAGCATCTGCGGCGCGATCCGGTGCCTTCGCACCAGCGCGTGCTCTTCAACCGCCATGCGCTGGCATGCCGCGACAGCGCCATGGCGACGCTGTGGCTGGACGTCAAGCGTGTCTATCTGGAGCTACGCCCGCACCTGCGGCGGCTGTACCTACCCGTGCCGGACGTCGATCGCGCGCTGACCGTGCTCGCTCCGCTCGGGTTCGCTGCGCTGCCAGGCGCGCCGGTTCAGATCGGGGAAGACGCTCACTGGACGCTGGTGAACGATTTCGGCCCGGGCTCGATCGACGGCTGGCTCAGCGAGGTCGTCGGGCGGGAGCTCGCGGCCGACGAGCCCACCGTGCTGGACCCGGCAGCGCGGCGGCTCGTGCTCGACGGCCGCGGCGTCGACCTCAGCCGCCTAGAGCTGGACGTCCTACGTCACCTGCAGCGCCGCGAGGGCGTGGCGGTCACCCGCGAGGAGCTGCAGCGCGAGGTGTGGGGACACGAGTGGACGGGCGCAAGCTCAAACGTCGTCGAAGCGGTCGTCAGCGGGCTGCGAAGGAAGATGGGCGATCGCGCCGCGGCGCTCGAGACGGTCCGCGGTGTTGGTTACCGACTTGGTCCGCTCGACTGAGCGGACAGGGGCCACGAGGCGATCAACCGGCGAGTCACGATCGACGCCTATCGCCCTCATCGCGCTCAGAACTGGAGAAAGGTGCTCCCCTCCGTGATCGCGGGCGGGTCAACCGTCGTGCTGAAATTCTCTTTCACCCACCCGGCCGCACGCCGCGAGGACTCGTCGGTGCCAGTCTTGTCCTGGCACACCGTCACGGCAACCCCGCCGCCGTCGGTACGAAAGGCTGCGAAGCTAACAAAACCAGGCACCCCGTTGATGATGGTCTTAAGGTCCTCCGCGCGCTGGCCAGCGAGGTCGAACAGCTCAGACGCACCCTGCCCGGAATAGCTCCGAATTACCACATGCATCACGCGCCCCTTTCGTGGCGACTGCCAGTCGGTTCTCTAGGGGCACGCTATCCAAGCCTTGCCTGCTTCGCGGAAACGCTCCCCCAGTCCGGAGTACGCCAGGTTCCGTGGGAGCGTCGCCGGTGGCTGTCGGAGAACGCGATCCGCACCGTCGGATTATCGCGAGTAGCGAGCGTGCGAGAAGGTCGTGCACACACTGCTCGTCCCAAATTCAGCCGGAGCCGACGCTACTCACCTGCTGGAGGGCTGGGAACACGTAGGTGGCGCGCATCGACCCGTTCGGCGGGGGCAGGATCGATGCTTGCGTGTTGCTTCCGGGTGCGGGGTAGTACATGCGCATTACCGCCTGGATCACCGTGGGGCACGGAGACATCCCTCCAGCTGGGGGCTCGCAGGCGGGGTATAGGCTCTCGTTGTACGCCGTCGATGGGGTCGGGATCCAGTTGGTGGCGGGGGCCTCGGTCGGGCAGCATCGGGGCGAGCCAGATGGTCACCGACCCATCGGGGTTTTTTGCGAGCTTGTCGGAGGTCAGCTGCTGGGATCCCAGCTGCGAGACCGGCTGGATCGGACCCCACTGCAGGTTGACCGGACCGCCTGGGTTGGTCAGTGTGACGAACGGACCCGCGACGCCGCTGTACTGGATCGGCGTGTTGCTGTCTGATAGCTGTTGCAGCCACTTCGTCGAGATCTTGAACGAGTATGTCGTGGCCTTGGTCTTCGGGTCGACATTGCGCGTGGGTGGGGTCGCGACGTAGTACGGGACGCCGGGCGTGAGGCCGTACCGGGCTGCGGTCGAGCCGAACAGGATCGGGGTCATCTTGGCCAGTGGGCCCCACGCGGAGGGCTTGACGGTGAGGGTGTCCGTCGACGCGTTGACGGCGGTTACCGAAATGTTCGCGGTCGAGAACGCGGTGTTCAGAACGCTCGCCTGGGAGATGAACGGCGCGGCTGACTGCGTAGCATCCGGCTGGTAGACGGTGATCGACCAGAATCCTCGGGGATTGCCCTGACTGTTGTTTACGGTCGGCGGCAGGGTACCGACGACCGGCAAGTTCTGAGGGTTCGTGACCGGTGGCATGAATGTCAGCTTGTAGGTGTTATTGCCGTTGAGCTGGGTGGTGGACGTGCCGTCGAGGTTGTTTAGCCCGGCGTAGACGTTGTCTAGCGGGATGGTGGCCCCGCCGAAGACCACGAACACAGCTCGTTGGAGGTACCCCTGGGGCGTGTTGGGGTAGGTCCCGATCCCGCTGTTGACGTAGGCCCAGTAATTGGTGGCCTGGGTCACGGGCGTGGAGGACGCTCTGGTGCTGACGGTCGCTTCGAGCGGCGTTCATGCCAGCCTGGAGGGCGTTGATCTGCGCGCGGCCCCAGTTGCGCGGGACCTTGAAGCCGTTCGCCGTGAGACCGAGGGGCCTGAACACGGCCAGTGCGCCCCTTTGACCGTAGGACGGATTGCGGTAGCGCTTGCGGGCATTGGCCTGCGGAATGACCCAGCTGGGCAGGGTCCGCAGCGGGACGCCATTGAGCCCGGTCCGGGCGGTGGGGAGCGGATTGAGCTTCAGCGCCTCGCCCACCTGCTTAAAGAAAGCGACCGCCTTATTCGGGGCGGTGTGCCACTTCTTTGCGCGCCTTGTCTGCTCCGGCGTTGGGGTGTACTGGCCGGGCTTGAAGTACTTCGGCCGATGCCCACGCGCCTCGAACTCGGCGAGACTGCTCAGACCGAAGCGCTGTACGACGTTCTTGGAGATCGACGCGACGGAGGCCGGGTTGGCCGCCGGCACCAGCGAGTCGGCACGGATTCGGATCAACATCCAGTCGCGGTTGGTGTCGAAGGCCATCACCCGGTAGGTGAAGCCATGGATCCGCGCGATTCGGTCGTGGGCGTAGCGCGAAGTCGGGCCTACGAGGAGGTAGGTTTGTGGGCGCCTCGACGGCGTCGTGCGGGTGCCGATGCTGCCTACGTCGTTGATAAAGGCATCGAGCAGGACGACTACGTAGTAGTTGCGTTGCGAGGGCGGGACCGTGAGCACGAGCTCCTTGGTGCCTCCACGGCCCTTCTGCCCGCTGAGATCCAGCATCGCGTTGAGGTACAGCACCGACGCGTCGCCGGCATTCGTGCCCTGGTTGTTCCACGCCGCCGCCGCTCCGGCGCCACCGAACGTGTTGACGGGTGCCGTCAGCAGCTCGTTGTACTTCGAGAAACGGTAGACGAACTCGGGCGCGACCCCCCAGATATACGCATCCGCGGCCCGCTTCTCGATCTTCGCGGGATCGGTGAGCGGCGAAACCGATCCGATGGCTACCGAGGGGGCAACGGCGCCCGTCGCGATCACACCGATCGCCAAGACGAGCGTGACAACACCGCGATGGCGCGAAAAGGATCCTCTCACCGTTACCCTGCCCAGCTGCTCGACGTCCGAGCCAAACCAAGATACATCAGGCGGTCGCGTGATTGCAAGAACCTCGGCCAGCCCCCCAAGGGCGCGCCGTCTTCGCCGCGGCGCTGATTTCGGGCAGGATCGCCCGGCGGCGATTGCGGTGTCCTGAGATGCCCTGGACGCCCGCGCGCCCAAGCCTGGCCCTCCAGGGGCTGACTCGGGCGCGCGAACGCGGCCTGCTACGGGGCGGTGACCACCTTGTTGGTCACGTGCTGGAACACGTTGTGGCTCAGCTTGGCCGTCACGTGTCCGCCCGATCCCAGCCAGATACCGTTGGTGTTGTTGCGGATCCGGTTGTGAGCGATGTCGACCTTCACCGCAATGGTGCCGGAGAACACCAGGATGCCTGTCGTGGCGTTATCGACCGGCGATGCAGGGCTATCCAGCGAGTCTCCGTTGATGTTGTTCCTGGCGATCGTGTTGTCGACGATGCGGTTGCCGTTGAGGTCCTCAAACTGGCCGGGCATGAGCGTGTGCGCGTGCATCGTCACGCCCGAGAGCCCGTTGCGCGCGATGTAGTTGTGCTCGACCAGGTTGTCGTAGGAACCCGTGCCTGCCGTCGCATTGGCGAACAGCACGCCCGCGCCCTCGCCCTTAAGGCCGTTGTCGGTGACCCGGTTGAAGGCGATGACGTTGTGGTAGACGCCGGCCTTCGACGGTTGGCGCTTGCCGCTGGAGTCAAGCGCGAACGGATTGTGGCCCGGCACCGTGATGCCGCAGTCGTACTGGTTCTTGGTGACGACGTTGTGCGATACGACGTTGTCGTGGGTTGGTCCGAACTCGTCGGTCAGCAGGACGCCGCCCGAGTTGCCCGAGACGAAGTTATCGGTCACCGTGGCGTGAGCCACGCCCATCAGATGGATGCCCTCGCCGCAGTCGCCCGGAGCTCCGCCAAACCCGACACACTGGGGATAGGTCGTGTTACTAGCCGGCGGGATACCGCCGGTGTCATTGCCGACCACCGCGTCGTTCGCAATCGTCACGTGGCTGATCGAACCACCGGCCAACGAGCCGGTAGCGAGGATCCCCTCGCCAATCGCGCCCGTGACCTTCAGCCCCTCGACCTTGACGTGGCTTGACTTGATCGTGATTGCGGCAAGGCAAGGCGCGCTGCCCGGACCACCCGATCCGAGCTGGTCGCACATGCCGTTGGCGGTCGACGAGCCGTGGATCACCGCGCCGTGCCTGCCGGCGAGGGTCAGCGGCGCGGACACGATGACGTCCTCGGTGTAGGTGCCGCGACAAACGACCACGGTCCCGCCGCTGGGCGCCGCGGTCACGGCCGACTGCACCCTCGAGTAGGCAGCGGACTCGCAATTGCGATCTGCGGACCCGGTCTTGCCGCCGGGGGAAACGTACAGGTCTCCCTTATGGCCATGCCCGGACTTCGCCCGGTCCTTCCCATGGCCATGGCCATGCGCCAGGGCGACGCCGGTCGCCGAGCCGAAGGCGACCAGGCTCGAGACGAGCACGGCCGCGCCCCGGACAAACGTTCGATGCGAACGCATCAACACACCTCTCTATATCGATTGACACCCACGTGCATGCGGGTCTAGCGGTCTCCGGTCGAGCATCCGCAAAAACAACTCTCGACGCCCTTCTGTTGCCCCTCGCGAAACCACGGCCAACGCCAGCCGGCGCCGGAGATTCCGAACTTTGCTTAAGACACGCCAAGGGCCCACAAAGTTGCGGCAAAGAGCGAGCACGCGCTCGACATCGCTCAAATCCGAGCAGTGACGAGTTCGTGAGCGGGTGCCGGGGCTCGACGCCTTCTTCGACAGGGTGGCTGGTGGTGCGCGTGGCTGGGATGGGCGCGACCCGATCCGCAGTCTCGCGTGAGCGCGATCACGTTTGGGGTTCAGGCGGCGATTGGCCGGCCCGCGGGCTCGACCTCGGCCGCTGGTTTGGGCCGTGCCGACATCGCGGTGGCAGCGAGCGCGGCCAGGCCGGCAAAGACGGTACAGGCCCAGAGCGCCGGTTTGAATCCGGCCGTCACGGTCGCCGGGCTTGCGAGGCCGCCGTAGGTTGCGAACACGGCGCTGCCGATCGCGATCGCGAAGACCGCGCCGAAGCGCTGCGCCATGTAGTTGATCCCGGACGCCTTGCCCATCTCGCTCGGGGCGACGGCGCTCAAGACGGCGGTCGGCACTGTCGGGAGGGCCATCGAGATCCCGACGCCGGCGATCAGGAGCGCGATCACGAGTTCGATCGAGCTCGTGCTCAGAGAGCCTTGCCAGGCGACCCAGGCGAACCCGGCCGTCAGCATGCTCAGCCCGACGACGATGATCGGCCGGCGGCCGATCCGATCGGAGAGAGCGCCGGCGAGGGGTGAGACGAACATCGGCGTCGCGAAGAACGGAAGTAGGCGCACCCCGGCGCCTACCGGCGAGTAGTGCCGCGCGAGCTGGAACTCCTCCGTGACCAAGCAGCCCGCCGGCGAAGATCGCGCCCGACATGAGGAACGTCGTCACGTTGCCGAGCGCGAAGTCCCGGACCGCAAACAGGCGCAGCGGCACCATCGGCTCGCGCCACCGAGCTCTCCCACCGGACGAAGGCGACAAGCAGGACCGCCCCCGCGACCAGCGGGCCGACGACCTCGGCGCTCGACCAGCCGACCTCGTTGGCGCGGCTGAGCGCCCAGACCAGCGCGACAACGCCGGCGGTGATGAGCCCGACTCCGACGAGGTCGAGTCGCTCAGGTGCGCCGTAGCTCTCGGGTAGCAGCCGAACGCCGAGGAGCACGGCGACGACACCGATCGGGACGTTGATCCAGAAGATCCAGTGCCAGTCGATGCTCTGCGTGACGGCGCCCCCGACGATCGGTCCCATCGCGACCGCGAGACCGGCGAGGCCGCCGTAGATCCCGACGATCATCCCGCGACGCTCGACCGGGAAAGCCGCCGTCAGGATGGTCAGGCTCAGCGGCAGCACGACCGCGCCGCCGAGTCCTTGCACCGTGCGGGCGACGATCAACTCGGACAGGTTCGGCGCCAGGGCGCAGGCGACGGACGCGACCGTGAAGAGCGCGAGCCCGATCGTGAAGACCTTCCGCCGCCCGAACCGGTCGCCGAGCGCGGCGGCGGTGATGATCCCGGCGGCAAAGGCGATGCCGTAGGCGTTCAGCGTCCACTGCAGCGAAGAGAGACTCACGTGCAGGTCGCGCTGCATGCGCGGCAGCGCGGTGATCACGACGACCGAGTCGAGAACCACCATGAAGTAGGCGGTCGAGGTCAGCCCGACCACCCAGCCGAGACGGCGAGTCGATTGCCGGTGTGTCTGTCATCTGTCCTCCTTTCGTCGTGGCCGGCTCGTCGGCCGGTTCTGCCTCGGTGACGAACGGACAGACGCCGGACGGACACGCAGGCGCGAAAAACCGGCACGCGTGTCCGTCTCCGGCGCACGCTGTTCGTCTACAAGGGAACGACCCGCATCCACGCAGGAAGGAGACGTCTTGAGATACGCGCTCTTGGTCTACAACGACATCGAGGTTCGCGACCGGACGACCCGAAGACGAACGACGGCGGATCAACGCCGGCGATCGCCGAGGTTCTGGCGCGACCGAACGTGACCGGCTGGCTACGCCTCCAGGACGTCGAGTCGGCGACGACGGTGCGCCACGAACAGGGCAGGACGCTGCTGACCGACGGACCGTTCGTGGACAGCAAGGACTTCCTCGGCGGCTTCATCGTCGTCGAGGCGGAGAACCTCGACGACGCCCTCGCCGTAGCCGGCGAACTGCAGGAGCTGCAGGGCGCGGGCGCGATCGAGGTCCGGCCGGTCCGCGAGGAGCCGCTCGTCGGTGCTTGAGCAGGTCTTCCGCGATCGAGTGGGGCCGCGTCCTGGCATCGCTCGTCGGCTTTCTCGGCGACATCGAGCTCGCCGAAGACGCCGCGCAGGAGGCGTTCGCGACCGCCGCCGAGCGCTGGCCGCGCGACGGCGATCCCGGCAAACCCGACCGGCTGGCTGATCACGACCGCTCGCAACCGCGCGATCGACCGCATCCGGCGCGAGCGGACGCTGGCGGCGAAGACCGAGCAGCTGGAGCGCGAGCTGCGAGACCAACCGGAGGAGACGATGGACGAGACGGCGACGTTCCCGGACGAGCGGCTCGAGCTGATCTTCACCTGCTGCCACCCGGCGCTCGCGCTCGACGCGCAGGTCGGGCTCACGCTGCGCACGCTCGGCGGGCTCTCAACCGAGGAGATCGCCCGCGCCTTCCTCGTCCCGTTCGAGACGATGAGCAAGCGCCTGACGCGCGCCAAGCACAAGATCCGCGACGCCGGCATCCCGTTCGCCGTCCCGCCCGACCATCTGCTGCCCGAGCGGCTCGACGCCGTGCTCGCGGTCGTCTACCTGATCTTCAACGAAGGCTGGGGCGGAGGCCGCGTCGACCTGTCGGCAGAAGCGATCCGCCTCGGCCGCTCGCTGGTCGAGCTGATGCCCGACGAAGCCGAAGCGCACGCCCTGCTCGCGCTCATGCTGATCAACCACGCGCGCACGCGCCGCCCGCTTCCAGGGCGGCGAGCTCGTCCTGCTCGACGACCAGGACCGGTCGCTATGGGACCAGCACCAGATCGAGGAAGGCCGGGAACTGCTCGAACGCGCGCTCGCGCTTCACGGGAGCGGAGGGCCGTACCTATCATCCAGGCAGCAATCGCCGATCTCCACCTCCGGCGAGCCACGCGACTGGGAGGAGATCGCGCTCCTCTACCAGCGGCTCGAGCAGCATCACGGGCTCGCCGGTGGTGACGATGAACCGCGCGATCGCCGTCGCCGAACTCGAAGGACCGCAAGCCGGCGCTCGCGCTGCTCGACGGCCTCGAGCTCGACGACTACCGCTACTACCACTCGACCCGCGCCGACCTCCTGCGACGCCTCGGCCGCGACGACGAAGCGCGCGCCGCCTACACGCGCGCCCTCGAGCTAACCCAGCCGGGGCCGGAGCAGCGGTTCCTCGAGAGGCGCCTCGCCGGCTTCTCCAGAAATGCCGGACAACACTCCGACCCCTACAGGTAGCGTCGAAAACTATTGCGCGGATGTCCGTCGGGGCCCGGTCCCTTCGTCTTGAGAACAAAGCTGGCAGCGGACCGGCTCTCACCGGAGGTTCCACCATGTCCATTCACCAAGAATCGGTCATCGACGCGAAGCCGCTGGAGGTCTACTCGTTTCTGACCGACGGCGAAACGTTCGCCACGGCGACGGGCAAAGGGGCGCGGCTCGAGAATTGCGAGGGCTCGGCGTTCTCGCTGTTCGACGGCCGAGTCGAGGGCCGACAGATCGAGCTCGTGCCCGGGGAGTGGGTGGTGCAGGCGTGGCGCTTCGGCGATGCACATCCGGATGCATGGAACCCAGGCGTGTACTCCATCGTCCGTTTCACGTTGACGGCAGCGGGCGATCGGACGCGGTTCGTCGTCGACCACGACGCAATCCCGGCCGAGTGGCACGACCACATCGAGACCGGCTACCCGATCTTCGACCATGAGCCGTTGACGCGCTACTTCGCCGAGCGGAGCATCGCGTAGGCCTGGTGCGCGACTGCCGAGGGGCTATGGCGGCGTAGGCCTGCGGACCGGTCCATATCGGTAGAGGAAGGCCGCCTCGTCCTTTCGATACCCGAATGGAATCCTCATGCTGCCGGGCGGATTCGCAGCGTAATCGAAGACGAATCCGGCAACCTCCTGTTGCTGGCATTCGTCTTGTCCTGACGGCTCGGCCCTACCGGCCTGCTCCCGCCAGCCGGCTCGCGGTACGTCGTTGGTGTATGCGTATGAAACGACGCGACGATGTAGGTGGCACAGCGATCAACAGGCGCGGGTTCGTCGGGTGGCCCGCTGGCCGCGACCCGAGGGTCGCCGAACCGTCGTCACGTGGCTCCACTCGGGACCCAGAATCGGCCTCGTATGGCCGTAGCTTCCCGAGCATGTATTGAGCGACATCCAAAAACCCACCTCGCGCCGCACCTGCGGGTTCGCGTAGCTCAGCGTGAGCGCCCACGCATCGAGGGCGATGGATTGAACAGCCCGATTGTTGCTGATTTGGTCCAGGGTTGGAAATCTCACCTCTAGCGGTTTCGCCCCGGACACGAGACGAAACGGCGGCCTGGCTACCCGAGCAATCACCCGTACCTTGAAGTTGCCCGCGATCCTAAACGTATGAAAGAAAACGGGAAGCGTGGTCGTGCCTAGGTCAGTCCACTGGGGGTCGTGCGATCGCCTCATCTGCCACGTGTAGGTCGCAGGTCCCGGCGGTAACAATCTGGCCCTCAAGCCCCCGCGATGAAGGACGGTGATCGGTGACGCCGACAGCTCCTCGACTGTCGGCTCGTTGCCTACCGGGGTGAACGTGACGGTCGCGGCCCGCCGCCCGGTGTAGCTCGCCGGTCCCGCAAACGTCGACCGGTGCGTGTCCTCGGCGGTCACCGTGATGGGCCGGCGGTGCTCAAACATGGCCACGCGCAACCGTGGGCCCACTAGTTCGCCGAGCCTGTACCCCCAGCTAGCAGCACCACCGCCGTCGGAATCGTTCGGCGAGTTCCCCGCGAAGTAGTCGAAGTCCTGCAGTGAGCCCTCGCCGGTGTAGCACGGGTGGCGCGCGAACGCGTTGAGCGTGCCTCCGAGGTCCATGGTCATGTGCAGGGTGAAGGGCCCGAACAGCCGCCGGTCGCTGGTGGTGCTACCGACCTCGAACATGGCGTTGTGGTAGCCGCGCGTGCCACACCCGGACTTGTCGATGGTCCGTGGTTCGCACGGGTACCCATACCGGTCGGGCCCCGGATTGATCCTCCGGTTGTCCGTTTCCGTCACCGACCCACTGACCCGCGTGGTGTTGTTGCCCAACCCGAACGTGCTGAAGACGCCCTTGCGTAAGTAGCTGACCTCGAACTCGCCGAGCCGGCCGGAGAACCTGGCCCGGACGGATCCATCACCGTTGGTGTCGCACGGCTCCGGATCCGGCTGGTCTCCACTCGTAGTCGAACACCCGGAGAACGTAGCGGTCAGCTTGTCGGAACGAACGGTCGATGTTCTTCGCGCCTGCGCCAGCAGGCACCGCGGCGATCAGGATCACCAACACCAGAGGCACAAGCTTCAGAGCACGAGGGCGGGTCATCGTGGGGAGCCACAACCAGACAAGAACAAGAGCAGCGGCGGTCGTAAGCAACGCGGCGAATCGTCGAGTCCTGACCGCGACGGCCTGTGAGCGATCTTCAATCAAGCGGAGGTTCGATGTCAAGCATGCGAACCGGGGGGCTCAGGTCAAGCAGCGGTATTGGCTCAGTTGTCCGTCATCGGTGGACGGACGTCGCTCGAGATGTCATTGTTGGTTTCGTAGCTAGGCGGCGCATGGATCGAGGACTACCGCTCTCGCACGTGGGCTCGCTGTCGCCGGGGAACGGCTGACGCGCGTCAGACCTGGTGGACAACCTCAGGGGGAACTGATGACCGCGATACCCGAAGCCCAGAAGGGCACGAGCGCGGCTGCGGCCGAGAAGCCGCCCGTCGTGGCGATGGTGGATCTGTACCTGACCGCGGAGGCGGTGAGAATCGCAGTCCCGATTGTCGCCGAGGCGGGCATTGGCGATCTGCTGCTCGAAGGGCCGCGATCCGTTTCGGCGCTCGCGGCCGCGACGGGCTTGGATGCGGACGCGCTGGGACGGCTGTTGCGCTTGCTGGCGAGCCTCGGCATCTTCGCGGAGAACGGCGACGGCGAGTACGTCAACACGCGCCTCTCGGAGACGCTTGCGGCGGGTGCTCCGATGTCGATGCGCGACATCGCGGCCCTCGCGCTCACACCGGGCTGGAGCGGGGCGCTGAACGCGCTTCCCGCGGCCGTCCGTGAGGCGGGAGCCACGGCGTGGGACCTGGCGCACGGCACGCCGATCTTCGAGTATCTCCCTGCTCACCCAGACGAGGCGTCGGTCTTTCAGAGCGCAATGACGATGTTCTCGGGAGCCGAGGCCGCTGCGGTCACGGACGCCTACGACTTCAGCGGGATCGGGACGCTGGTGGACGTCGGTGGCAGCCAGGGCGTGCTGCTCGCGTCCATCCTGCGCGCGAACCCGTCGATGCACGGGGTGCTCTTCGACCTGCCAGTCATGGTCGAGGGCGCGGCTGAGCTATTCGCAGCGGAGGGGGTTGCCGATCGAGCGACGGTCGTGGGCGGCGACTTCTTCGAGTCAATCCCGACGGGGGACGCCCACATCCTCAATCACATCCTCCACGACTGGGACGACGAGCACTGCGTCGCGATTCTGCGCAGGTGCCGCAACGCGGCCGTCGAGGGCGGCAGGCTGCTCGTGATCGAAGAAGCCCTCCCGCCCGGCAACGCGCCAAGCCCAGGGAAGATCCTCGACCTTTTCATGCTGATGGTGGGCGGACGCGAGCGCACACAGGCCGAGTACGGCGTGCTCTTCGACCAAGCCGGCTATGAGCTCAAACGGATCATTCCAACCGCGACGCCACTGCACGTGATCGAAGCAACCGCGCGCTGAACCGACGAACTGATGCTGGCGGCAGCCGATATTGTCGCAAAACGAACTCTTTCGAACCGTGAGAGCACTTCGCATCCACATGCGTGGAGGACCCCGGTCAGATCGACTGCGAGCACGCAGTCGCGTAGCTGGTACTCGCCAGCCACCGTGGGCACTCATCGAACCTCACCTGTGATGTCGGCCCAGACTCGACTGGGGCGGGCGCGACCGAGGCCGGCGTCGGGCAGGTGAGCTAGCCTGAACGCAACGTACGCGCTTGCGTTCGCAACGTCGGTCACGTTCTCGATCGCGACGTATCGCATCACGTCTCCGCTGGTGTGGTAGTACGGATGCTGCGGTGGGTAGCGCCACAGCCAGCACGATGGGATGCCGGCGTCGATGAACGGGTTCAGGTCCGCCAGTGGAATCGCGCTGGCATCCATCTCTTCCTCCGCGCTCCAGCCGATCCTCTCGGCAGTCTCCTTGGCGAAAGCTGTCATTGACGCGTCTGCGACAACAACCCTGGTTCCAGGAAACGGCAGTCCTAGAGCATCCAGGTTGACCATCCCCACGGTAAGAGGGTTCTTGTCGCGGTGAGCGAGTACATAGCGGTACGCTCCCCAGCTGGCGAGCTCTTCGGCGGCAAAGGCCGCAAAGACAATCGTGCGCGGTGGCTTCAGTTCGCGCCACGCACGCGCGAGCTCTGCGAGAACCGCAACTCCGGTGGAGTTATCGGCTGCGCCCGGCCCTTCGAGTTGAGTGTCGTAGTGGGCGCCGATGATGACACGCTCGCTCGATAGGTCACTCCCGGGGATCTCCCCGAGCACGTTCCCGGTGGTACGTTGTGAGTATCGAGCGCGGTGCTCAACTCGAAGTCGTACTCTTCCCAACGTCATCGCGCTGAGCAGCCGTCGAGCCGCTTCGGCTTCCACAGTGACGCCGGGGAAATCCAGCACCCTTCCGGTCCACGGCGGGTTTACCGGAGGTGGGTAAAAGCAGGCCGTGAAGTGCGGGATCAACCCATCCGGGGCGTCACTCACGTTGACGAGAGCGGCGATGTGCTTGCGGGCTAGCGCCGGTGCGACGGCGAAGGTGAAGTAGGAGTGCGCAACGACGACCTTTCCTTCGAGCGTGACGCCTTGCTGCTCGGCTGCTTGAATGTCGTCAGGCGTACAGGCGCCGAGGTACACGGCATCGCCCTCTACGCAGCCGTCCGCTGTGCTCTGCAAACCGACACATGGCAATGACGGACCTCCAGCTACATTGCGGCACTCGGCGCCGCGCGGCTCGTATGCGAGAAACGCGAACTCCTCCACGTGAACATCGGCCAAGCCTGCGCAATGAAGCTCCTCACGAAGGAAAGCGCGGGCCGTGGCCTCGCCTCCGCTCCCAGCGAACCGGTTACCGAGCGCCACAACACGCTCGATCCCCAGGCGGAGCGCCTCGCTGTTCATTGCAGGCATCAGACCAGGGGCAGGGTCACACCGCCCCAGTACGCAAGCTTTGCCCTGCGATCGGTCAATCAACCTAGGGGTAGATTATCTTGAGCAGCGACTGAGGACAAATGGCACGCACGCATCAGTACACGCCGACGATCCACTGGACCGGCAACCGGGGGACGGGCACCAGCTCCTACCGCGACTACGCGCGGACGCATGAGATCGCCGGGGCGGGCAAGCCGACGATCCCCGGATCGGCCGACCGGGCCTTCCGCGGCGATCGCGATCACTGGAACCCGGAGGAGCTGCTGGTCGTTTCGCTCGCTCAATGCCACATGCTGTGGTATCTGCACCTGGCGGCGGACGCGGGCGTGGTCGTGACCGAGTACGTCGACGAGCCGTTGGGCACGATGGCCGAGCAACCGGACGGCGGCGGCCAGTTCACGGAAGTGCTGCTGAGGCCGGCCGTCACCGTGGTCGAGCCGTCGATGGTCCAGCGCGCGAACGCCCTACACGACGACGCTCATGCGATGTGCTTCATCGCCCGCTCGGTGAACTTCCCGGTGGGTCACGCTCCCACCACCCAGACCGCGTCAGCAGGAACGAGCCCTCCCGGAGAGGCCACATGACCGGACGCGGCGAGCAGACATGGTGACCCCGCCAACCGCGTGATTCTCGGCGCCTGAGGCGACAAGCTGGCGGCAATCTGATGGCAACGTGCCTCGACGAGGCTTCGGTGCGCAAACCTCGATCCGAAGGGATTCACGATGTTCACGCGCATCCTCGGCGCCGTGGCGGCCACGGCAGCGATCCTCCCGGCCAGCGCGGCGGCCAGCTCCCACGTCGCGCACTACAAGGGCAAGACGAAGGAGGGCACGAAGATCTCGTTCGTCGTCGACCACGGCTGGGTCGACCAGTTCTCCACGCTGCTTCCGACCACGTGCGTCTCGGCGCAGGGCGGCACCCCGAAGGTCGACTTCACCGAGTCGCAGATCCCCTACAAGTACCGCCTGGGCATCGCGGCAAAGGTCGACTACGGGGACCCGACCAAGCACTACCACATCACGACTCACCTCGCTAAGGGCGGCCGGGTGACCGGCAAGCTGCAGATCAATTACTCCGCTGCTGGGCACGGACACCTTCGGCGACTACATGCTCTGGGAGTGCCTGGCCACGGCCAACTTCAACCTGCGGCCGCGATGATGGCGCAGACAGCGCGCTGACCCGCTCCGCCGATGGATTTCGGCCCCCGTCCGGCTCTCTGGTCAAAACGACCCATGGAGGAACACCATGACCATCCAGAGAGCCCTCGTCATCGGCGCCGGCAGCGGCGTCGGTCGGGCCACCGCCGACGTGCTGCGCTCGGCCGGGATCGAGGTAGTCGCGTCGGGTCGTGAGCGTGACGCCAGCGATCCCGAGCAGGTGTCAGCCCTGTTCGCCGAGGCCGATCCGGACCTGGTCGTCGTCGCCGCGGGCGCCCGCCCCACGATGGCGCCGGTCCGACAGCAGACCTGGGAGTCGTTTTCGGCCCCGTGGAACGTCGACGTCAAGATCGCCTTCGAGGTCGGACGCGCCGCGCTGACCCGGCCGCTGCGTCCGGGCTCGACCGTGCTGATCGTCTCGAGTGGCGCCGCCCTGAACGGCTCGCCGCTGTCGGGCGGCTACGCCGGCGCCAAGCGGACGCAGATGTTCCTGGCCGCCTATCTCCAACGTGAGGCCGATGCCGGCGAGCTCGCGATCCGGTTCGTCGCGCTGGCACCCCGCCAGCTGCTGGCCGGCACGGTGATCGGCGAGGCCGCTGCCGCCGCGTACGGGCGTGAGGCCGGCGAATCGGTCGACGTCTACATGCAGCGGCGGTTTCCGGCTCCGCTGGACGCCGCCGGGGTGGCTCGAGCGATCGTGTCGATCGCGTCGGGCGAGGAGCGGTCCGGCGCGACGCTGCTGGCCGTGACCGCCCAGGGGATCGAGGCGATCTGAGCCCACCGGGAAATCGGCCTGCGGTTGAGCGATGGATATCGGCGACTCGCCGGCTCTCAACTGGAGATAACGCGATTTCGAGAGGAGTCGAACATGGGTACGAACAGCAAGACACTCACTCGGTGGGTCGTGATCCTTACGGGAATCGGCTCGCTGATGGCGGCGCTCGACACGCTTGTGGTGGCGAGCGCACTGAGCAAGATCCGCGCTCGACCTCGGCGCCTCCGTCGAGCAGCTGGAATGGACGGTGAACTCCTACAACCTGAGCTTTGCGGTGCTGCTGATCACCGGCGCAGCGCTCGGCGACCGCTTCGGCCGGCGCCGGCTGTACGCGGTCGGGCTGGGCTTGTTCGCGATCGCATCGGCGGTCTGCGCGGTGGCGCCGAACGTGGGCGTGCTGATCGCCGCGCGAGCCGTACAGGGCGCGGGTTCGGCTCTGATCATGCCGCTGGGGCTGGCGCTACTGAGCTCGGCATTCCCGCCCGAGAAGCGCGGCGCGGCGATCGGGATGTTCAGCGCGATCACCGGCCTCGCGGTCGCAAGCGGCCCGCTGATCGGCGGCGCGGTCGTGCAGGGAATCGACTGGCAGTGGATCTTCTGGCTGAACGTCCCGATCGCGGTGATCTCGATCCCGCTGGTCCTGACCAAGCTGCGCGAGAGCCACGGCTCCGACACCGGCCTTGACCTGCCCGGATTGGCGTTGGTGACCGCCGGTGCCCTGGGCGTCGTGTGGGCGCTGATGCGCGGCAACCAGGTCGGCTGGACGAGCGTCGAGACGATCGCCTCCGGCGTCGCCGGAGCCCTGCTGCTGGCGCGGATTCATCGGCTGGGAGCGGCGCGCTCGCGAGCCGATGCTGCCGATCGAGTTCTTCCGCTCGCGCAGCTTCTCGGCCGGCAACGCGGCGATCTTCTTCCAGTTCGCATCGCTGATGGGCGCGGTGTTCTTCTTCGCTCAGCTCCTCCAGGTGGGCCAGGGATACGGTCCGCTCGGGGCCGGCTTGCGGCTGGTGCCATGGACGGCGACGTTCATCACGATCGCTCCGATCGCCGGGGCCCTCAGCGACAAGATCGGCGAGCGCCCGTTGATGGTCACCGGACTCATCCTGCAGGCTGCGGGCATGGCTTGGCTGGCGCTGATCGCCGAGCCGAGCCTTCCCTACTCGCACATGGTCGCGCCGTTCATCCTGGCCGGCGTCGGGACCTCGATGGCGATCCCGGCCGCGCAGAACTCCGTCGTCGGCGCGATCGACGAAGCCGCAATCGGCAAGGCGGCCGGAGCCAACAGCATGATGCGCGAGCTGGGCGGAGTGTTCGGCGTGGCGACCGCGGTTGCGGTATTCGCGGCGGCCGGTGGCTATGGCTCGCCGGCGTCGTTCATCGACGGGTTCGGGCCGGCGATCGGCGTCGCCGCCGGAATCTCCCTAGCCGGGGCGGCCGCCGGACTGGCGCTGCCCGGGCGAGGGCGCGCCCGGGGAGTGAACGTCGTGCGCGCGCTCGAGACGCACGCCTGACCCGGGCACGAGAGACTGGAGATCGGTCATGTATCCAGTGGTTCACCTCGAGCTCCATACTCGCGACCGCCGAGCCGCTACCGAGTTCTACGCCCGCCTGCTCGACTGGCAGCCGGAGCCCGTTGATACACGGCACGGGTGCTACGTCGCGCTCGGCCTGGGCGGCAGCATCGAAGGCGGTGTCGTGCAATGCGGGACCGACCGCCCGATGTGGCTCCCGTACGTCGAGGTCGACGGGATCGACGCCGTCACCGAACGCGGCCGGCAGCTCGGTGCCTCGGTGCTGCTCGGGCCGCGGGAAGGACCTGCCGGCTGGCGCTGCGTTCTGTCCTCGCCCGACGGCGGCGAGGTTGCGCTTTGGCAACGGAAGGAGTGGCGATGACCGAGCAGCAGGTGCTCGAGGCCGCGCGCGGCGGCGACGAAGACGCGTTCGCCAAGCTGATCTACCCCTACCGGCGTGAGCTGCACGCGCACTGCTACCGGATGCTCGGCTCGGCGGCCGACGCCGAGGACGCGCTCCAGGACGCGCTGCTCGGAGCGTGGCGTGGGCTGCCCCGCTTCGAGGGCCGCAGCTCGCTGCGGTCGTGGCTGTACACGATCGCGACCAACGCGAGCCTGCGGGCGATCGAACGCCGGCCCAAGCGGGTGCTTCCCGTCGACTACGGCCCGGCTTCGGACCCGCACGATCCGACCGGTGAGCCGCTGCTCGAGTCGGTGTGGGTGCAGCCGCTGCCCGACACGATGCTCGCCGATACGGCGACGCCGGATGCACGCTACGAGCAGCGCGAGGCCGTCGAGCTCGCGTTCATTGCGGCCCTGCAGCACTTGCCCGCGCGCCAGCGGGCCGTGCTGATCCTGCGCGATGTGCTCGGGTTCTCCGCGCGCGAGACGGCCGAGGCGCTCGACACGACGCCGGTCTCGATCGACAGCGCCCTGCAGCGCGCGCACCGGTCGGTGGATGCGCGGCTGCCCGAACGCAGCCAGCAGGCGACGCTACGCTCGCTCGACGATGCGGACCTCAAGCAGCTGGTCGAGGGCTTCGTCGCCGCCTGGGAGCGCGCTGACGTTGACGCGGTCGTCTCGATGCTCGTCGACGACGCCGTGCTGACGATGCCGCCGGAGCCGACTTGGTTTGCCGGACGCGACGCGATCGGCGCGTTCCTGGCCGCATTCCCGTTCGCGTCGGATGCGCCGCGAATCCGGATGGTGTCGACCTGGGCCAACGGGCAGCTGGCGTTCGGCCACTACAGCTGGCGCGATGAGGCCGATGCGTTCGTGTCCCACGCAATCACGGTCGTGTCGCTGCGCGGGTCCGAGATCGCAGAGCTGACGATCTTCAAGTACGCGGCAGCGTTCGCCGGATTCGAGCTGCCCGAGCGGATCCCCGCCTGACGTCAGATCCGGCGTAACCTGTCGCCGACGTGCTGATCGACGGCAAGTCGTATGCCCAGGAACTGACCGCGAACCTCCACGAGGAGCTGTCGCGCCTGCAGGCGACTCCCGGCATCGGGACGCTGCTGGTGGGCGACGATCTGGCGGCGCAGGTCTACCAGCGGCGGATCGATCGCCACGCCCGCGAGGCGGGGATCGTGTCGCGGCCCGAGCAGCTGCCCGCCGATGCCACGCTCGGGCAGGTGATCGGCAAGATCGCGGAGATCGATGCCGACCCGGAGATCACCGGGATCCTGGTGTTACGACCGCTGCCGCCGCATCTACCCGAATCGCGCGTGTTCGCGGCGCTCCCCCCGCTCAAGGACGTCGAGGCGCTGCACCCGCTCAACGCCGGGTTGCTGTCGCTCGGCATGCCGCGGTTCGTCCCCTCGACCCCGGCGTCGGCGTTCCACATGCTCGATCGCTACACGGCGTCGGTCGGCCGCGACCCCAGCACCGCTTATGACGGGCTGAACCTGGTCCTGGTCGGACGCTCGAACAACGTCGGCAAACCGGCTGCGATCCTAGGGCTGCAGCGCAACGCGACCGTGATCTCGGCGCACCGGCACACCTACGACGCAGGACGCCTCGCCGAGCACACGCTCGGGGCCGACATCCTGATCGCGGCGGTCGGCGTGCCCGGGCTGATCGGTGCCGACCTCGTGCGCGAGGGCGCGATCGTGATCGACATCGGGATCAACGCCGTCGAGCAGCCCGACGGGTCGGTGACGCTGGTCGGCGATGTGGACACCGCGGCGGTCGAGCCGATCGCCGAGGCAGTATCACCGGTCCCCGGCGGCGTCGGCCCGATCACCGACATCTGGGTGCTGCGGAACACGGTATCCGCGGCGCTGCTGCAGACCCAGCCCGCGGGGATGCTCGGCCGGCTCGATCTGGACACGCTGCCGCCCGTGACCGGCGCCCACTGAGCCGCCTCACTGTTCTCGTGATCGTCCCCTGAGCCAGGAGAGCACCTCTCCGGCGTGCTGGTTAGGCGGGAAGATCGGGTAGAAAGCATGCTCGATTCGGCCGTCGGTGACGATCAGCGTGATCCGCTTGTACAGCTCTCGCCGGTCGACGGTGAACGTCGGCAGGTGCAGCGAATCGACGAGCTCGAGCCTCGCGTCGGAGAGGATCGCGAAGGGCAGGTGAAGCCGCTCGACGAGCTCGGCCTGGTACTCGGTGCCCTGCGTCGACAGGCCGAACACCACCCCGGCCCCAGCGTCTCGAAGCTCGGCGTGGTGGTCGCGAAAGTCGCAAGCCTCGGTCGTGCAGCCTCGGGCTCCGGGGATCTCGTTCCAGCCGTCGGGCAGCTCGACGCCGGGCTGACCGCTCATCGGATACACGTAGATCACGGTGCGGCCGGGGCCCAGGCGATCGAGCGCGATCCGCTCGCCCGAGGTGCTGATCAGCTCGACGGGTGGCATCGACATGCCGGGCAGGTGGTCGGCTGCTCCGTCGTCCTCGGGCGCGGGTAGGTCGCTGGGCAGACTCAGGTAGTCGGTCACGGAAGCCTCCTTAGATCCGCGGGAAGTCACGATTGCTAGCACCTTGCGCACCGGCGGCCGTCTCGGAGGATCATGTCGCTGATGTCGGCCGTCTGCGCCTCACCGTCCCCGAGTGTGACGGCGATGGTCGTACTGGTCGCGGCCGGGGCGGGATACGGCGGCGGCAACATCGGGCCTGCCACCACGGCGATCAGCCGCGAGTTCGGGATCTCGCTGTCCACCGTCGGCCTGACCATGACCGTGTTCTTCGCCGCGATCACGATCGTCACGCTGGGCGCGGCCCCGATCGCGCACCGTCTGGGACCAAGGGTGTCGATCATCCTCGCCTGCCTGCTCGCGGGCGTGGGGAACCTGATCTGCACGGTCAGCCCGTGGTTCGCCGGCGTGCTCGTCGGTCGTGCGGTGGTCGGCCTGGGGGCAGGCCTGGTGTTCGTGATCGTCCCGGTGGTGGCTCGGGCCAGCGGCGGTGCCCGGCTCGTGGGGCTGTTCGGCGCCGCGGTCACGATCGGGGTCGCGGTCGCGCTGGCGATCGGCAGCGTGCTCGCCGACGCCGGCGTTAGCTGGCGGGTCGGCCTGGCGATCTCGGCGGTGGTCGGGGCGTCCGCGCTGGCCACGCTGCCGCACGAGGTGACCGGGACCGCGCAGCCCGCCCGCCGGACCTCGGGATTCCTGGGCAGGGCGCTGCGCGAGCCGGCGGTGTGGCGGCTGGTGATCTTGTTCATCGGCACGAACGGGATCGGACTGGTGATCGGCACATGGCTGATCCAGTACCTGGTCGGCCACGGAGGCGACCAGCTGTGGCTGGCCGGCGTGCTCGGGTTCGTGCTGTTCGCCGAGACCGCGATACTCCGCCAGGTCAGCGGACGGATGGCCGAGGCCGGTCCCACCCAGCGGCGTCTGGCGGCGGTCAGTCCGCTGGTGTCGGCGCTCGGTCTGGCGGGTCTCGCGCTCGACGCCGACTCGCTGCCGGCGCTGCTCTGGGTGCTGCTGATGGGAGTCGGGTTCGCCCTGCCCTACGCGGTAGTGATCGAACGCGCCCAGCGGCTGTTCCCCGAGTCCGCCGCCGAAGTGATGGCGGTGATCCAGACCGGTCCCAACGTCGTCCCGATGGTGGTGATCCCGATCGTCGGCTCGGCGCTCGAATCCGGCCACGGATCGGCCGCGATGGCGGCTCTGGCAGCGTTCATGGCGGTCGCGGCCCTGCTCAACGCGGGCGGGGGAGCTACTGGAAGTAGATCAGCCGGTAGGCCACATACGCGAACAGCAGCGCCAACAGCGACCACGTGATCGGCCAGCTGATCGTGCGCAGGAACGCCCGCTCGAAGTGGCCGACGAATAGCACGTACGCGAACGTGATCGCGAGCAGGATCGCGTAACAGATCAGGGCCGCGACCGTGGGAAGCGCCAGGCCGAGGATCGGCGCGACCACGAACCCGAGCAGCACCCAGATGCCGATCGCCAGAAAGTCGACGGCCAGCCGCGTCCGCTCGCGGCCGACGATCGTCATGAACCCCGCGGCGCCGACCAGCGCTGCGACCATGAACACGCCGAGCTCCCAGTGGGGATCGAACCCGAAGATGTCGCCCATGAGCCTGCCGCCGGCCCACAGCAGGCCCGGGATCACGAAGCAAACCGCGACGTAGCAGGCGAACATGTCGGCCGAGGAATCCCAGGGGTTTCCGAACACCGGCCGCTCGGGGACCAACGCCTCCCTCAATGCCGTCGGCTGCAACGCCGCGCGCATCGAACCTGGGTCGTGTGTTCCCATCTCCATGTCTCGGCCTCCGCGGCGAATGGTAGGGAATCAGCGGCTCACGACGGCGTGTGGTCGCGACGGCGCGCCGGGCCTGCCGAACGCTGCGGCCGACCGTCGCCCCGGCCGTCGGGCGACCGGGCCGGAGGCGACAGCGGAATCCGCCCGTTGACGCGGGTCCCGCGGCCCGGACGGGAGTCCACCGTCAGGTTGCCGCCCACGCTGGTGATGCGGTCGCGCATGTTGACCATCCCGGCGCCGACGCGGGCGCTGTCATGCCGAAAGCCGGGGCCGTCATCGGACACCGCGAAGCAGAGCTCGGAGTCGGTCTCCCGCAGCACGATCGCCGCAGAGCGCGCGCCGGGGGCGTGCTTGGCGACGTTCTGGAGCGCCTCGACGCAACAGAAGTAGACGGCAGCAGCGATCTCGCGCGGATATTGGCCCAGCCCCTCGACCTTGACACTGGTCGGCACCGGCGACCGCAGCGCGGCGGAGCGAACGGCCGACGCGAGCCCCTGCTCGAGCAGCGTCGAGGGGTAGATCCCGTGGGTCAGCGAACGGATCTCGTCCAGCGCCTGTTCGACCTCGTCGGCGAGACCGCGGAGCGCGTCAGCCTCGACCGGATCCGCGGTCCGCTCCGCCGCCAACTCGAGGTGGATGCAGAGCGCGACCAGGCGCTGCTGGGCGCCGTCGTGGAGATCTCGCTCGATCCGCTGGCGCTCGCTGTCGGCGGCGGCAAGGATCCGCGACCGCGAGGCCTTGAGCTCGCGCACCATGCCGGCTGTGCGGGTCGCGACGCGGTCGCTGGCGAACGCAACCGAGGCCGCGGCCGCGGCCGACTCGATGAACGCCGTGTCGTCGCGTAACGCGGCGTCATGCACGATCGCCACGATTGGAGCGCCGGCGTCGCTGACCTCGGTGAGCCATCGCCCCGAACCCTCGATCGGCTCCGTCAGTGGGCGGCCGGCCGCGTCCACCCAGCGAGGGTGGCGGCCCGACCATAAGGCGATGTCCAGCTCTGGGTCCTGGAACGCCTCGGCCAGCAGGTCACGCACCAGCTCTGGACCCGGCATCTTGCGCAGGCGTCCGTTGACCGTGCGGATCCCGGCTCCGACGAATAGGTGCCAGCGGACCAGACCGACCAGGAACCCGACCGCCACCGCCGGCGTGGCGAACGCGACGGCCCAAATCGCGGCCTCTGTGACGTCGGAATCGGCGGCGATCCGGCGCGACCCGATGCCAACGGTGAACACCAGCAGCTGGACGATCATCGCCGCGAGCACGGGGGTCAGCGTCCGGCGCATCAGCAGCGAGGCGTTGCCGATCCGCACCGCGAGGCGGCCGGCGACCAGCAGGAACATGGTCACGGTGAGCAGCTCGCGAGCGGGGGCGAGCACGCTGTCAACGAACCCGGGCTGGTGATCGAGTGCCATGAACGCGTTGTCGGGGCACCCCTGGTAACAGCTCGCCCAGGGCGATGGCGCTGGATACCGCTCCACGAGCGGGACGCTCACCACGTACAGCGCGACGATGCCGATCATGCAGAGGACCAGCGCCCGATCGAATCGGTCCGTCACTCGACCCTCGGGGAACGCCAGCACCGTGTAGACGAGTCCGAGCTGGGCGACCCACCCAGCGACGCGGCCGATGCTGAACAGCAACGGCGAGGATGACGTCGACAGCGCCGCGAGGAACCACAGTCCACCGAACGCCAGCAGCAGCCTGCCGAACCTCTCGTGCGCGGGGTGGCGCCACGCGTAGAGGCCCACCGCCAGCGGGATCCCCACGATCACGCCGCGCACGATCGCCTCGAGTCCGGCGGTCTGGGCCGACGCGCCGGTGGTGACGCGAGCGCCCGCGGCGGTTACGCCGACCGTGACCCCGACCGCGATCGTCGTGATCAGCGCAATGAGCGCGGTGCCAACCCAAGCCGGCGGCGACTGCTCACGCGCTCGTGCTCCATCGACCCGGCCGGTATTCGTGATTGACATGTTGCCCGCGTTGCCCGGTGCTCGTGCCCCGAGAACCTCCCCCCGGTAAATAACACACGCGGGGCTCGCGGGCAAGCCGCACGTGCGTGCGGGCCCGCTGGAACGATGGGTGGGTGCCAGTTGAACCTCATCGCGGGTAATACTCGGGGAGCCGTTCCGTGACTCGGGTCTGATAGCATCCGTGCTGTCACATTGCTAGCATAGTCGCTAGCAGATGGCGTCTTGAGAAGCTCTTCGGGAACCTTTCGCCATGCCCATGACCCGCACCACAATCAGCTTCACCCGCGAGGGCATGGATTTGATCCGAGAAGCAGCTAAGCGCCAAGGATCAAGCGTCTCGCAGTTCGTCCGCGAAGCCGCGCTCATGCGCGCGGCGATGGCCGCCGACGACAACCCCTACCCGATGCGCGCGCTCGCCGCGCAACTGCGGGCGATCGGCGACCAGGGGTACGCGCTCGCAGAGAAGGCGCTGAAGGTCGCCGAGAGCGAGGCCGACCGGAAGTGATGCCACCAAGAAACGATTGTTGGTCGGCTCGGATGCCCGGCGCGGCATGACTAACGGGGGGCGGCCCGTCATCGGGTCGCCCCCCGCCAGTTGCCCCCAACAGCACGTGTGCTGTCGCTGATGCTAGCATCGGCGCTAGCGCACGAATCATTGAGGACTTCTTCGCCAACTCTTCGCCCACCGCGAGCGGGCGCCGACTGGCGAGTCTGAGAGCCGATGCGAGAGGCCGCCGCTAGGGCGTCAGCTCGTACGCAAACGCCCCGGTCAAGCGCTCGCTGCCGGCCGCGGTCACCACCAGCAGATCTTCCACGCGGCAGCCCCCCAGCCCGGAGGCCGAGGTTCCGGGCTCGATCGCGATCACGTCGCCTTCGATCAACGTGTCGTGACCCGCCCGACCGAGGTAGGGCGCCTCGTGGACCTCGAGCCCGACGCCATGGCCGAGCGCGAAGTAGAACCCCTCGCGCAGCGTCTCTCCGGGCTGCTTGGAGCGGCCCGTCGGATACCCCGCCGCTTCGAACACATCGCAAGCGATCCCGTACAGGCGCGGCCCCTCGGCGCCAACCGCAACGGCGCCACAAGTCTGCTCGTGGGCATCGAGCACGAGCCGAAAGAGCTCGGCGATCGCGTCGCTGACCTCGCCTCTGACGAACGTGCGCGTCATGTCTGACCAGCAGCCCGATGCCTCGTCCTGGGGCCACAGGTCGATCTCGATCGGAGTGTGCGGCGGCAGCGGGCCGGAACCCGGCTCGTGGCCGCCCTCGAGTTCAGGGCCCATCGGCTTGACCATGATGTCGGCAGGGGCCGGCGAGCCCGCGCGGCCGCACACCTCGCGGATGCGCTGGCGGACCGCCTCCGAGGTGAGCGTGTCCCCTCTGAAGACCAGGCGATCGCCTTCGATCGAGGACTCGCGGAGCATCGCGGCTGCCGCGCCCATCGCCGCGATCGCCGCGTCTGAGGCTCGTCGGATCCCCGCCATTTCGGCGCCCGATTTGTGGCGCCGGCGTTCGACGAACAGCTCGTCGTCGGGCGTCAGCTGGACTCCGGCCGCACGCAGGCGGTCGGCCAGCGCCAGCGGGAACGCCGCCGGCACGGCAGCCGCCTTCAGGCCGAAGCGGTCGACCGCACGCAGGCAAAGCTCGAGGTCGATCGCGCTGTAGGACAGGCCCTGTCCGATCAGCTCGTCGCGACCCAGCTGCTCGCCCAGGATCCGCTCCAACGCGGAGTCAGTCCGGGCGATCCGCTGGTCCTCGAGCGCATTGGTGAGCACCGCGCGCCGTCCGTCGGACTCCATGTACAGGAACGGATCGCCGATCGCCACCGCCACCTCGTGGCGGAGCGCGGGTGTGGTCAGCGTGTCTCCGTAGACGAGTACGTCCATCGGCCACACGCTAGCGCCGGCGGAGCAGACTAGTCGTCGAGGTCGGTGTCGTAGCCGATCGCGGCGGCCAGCCGAGGTGCGGTGGACACCACGCGAGCGAGCCCCACCGTCGGGGCGACCGCCACCAGCACCCCGACGAGCTCCGATTCGGTGGCGCCGGCGGACTGGGCCAGCTCGACGGTCCGCCGCAGCGAGGCCGTTGCGGCCCCGACCGCGAGGAGCGCGCCGAGCCTCACTAGAAGATCGACCTTCGGCACCAGTGCGGCCTCGACACCGGGCCCAGAACCGGTGGCCAGCACGGTGTCCACCGACCGTTCATCGTTCAGCGCCAGGCGACGGAGGAGCTCTTCTGCGGGGTCCACGCCGTGTGCAACGTAGGTCCGGCTGGGAGGCTTCACATCCTCCGAAGCGGGTGATGCTCGCGCCCTCACCCCTTTGGGGTGATGAGCGCTCCTGGGCTTTGGAGTTGCATCGGCCCCGTGAACACCGACCTCGCGCGCTGGCAATTCGCCACCACGAGCATCTACCACTTTCTGTTCGTGCCGGTGACGATCGGGTTGGCGTTCCTGATCGCGTTGCTGCAGACCGCGTGGCACCGCTCGGGCAACCCCGAACAGCGGCAGCTGGCCCGCTTCTTCGGCGTCCTGCTGCTGATCAACGTGGCGGTCGGCGTGGTCACCGGCCTGGTTCAGGAGTTCGAGTTCGGGATGAACTGGTCGGCCTACTCGCGGTTCGTCGGCGACGTGTTCGGCGCGCCGCTGGCGATGGAGGGCCTCGCCGCGTTCTTCCTCGAATCCACGTTCCTGGGGCTGTGGATGTTCGGCTGGGACCGCCTGCCCAAGCGGATCCACCTGGCCTGCATCTGGCTGGTGGCGATCGGGTCGATGCTGTCGGCTGCGTTCATCCTCGCGGCCAACTCGTGGATGCAGCACCCGGTCGGCTACTCGATCAACCCGACCACGCACCAGCCGCAGCTCAACAACGTGCTCGCGCTGTTCACCAACCCGACGTTCACGTGGGGCTACGTGCACGTGATCCTGGCGTCGGCCGTAACCGGGTGCATGGTGATGCTGGCGGTGTCGGCGTGGTACCTGCGCAAGGGGATCGAGGTGTCGGCGTTCAAGCGCTCGGCGACGCTGTCGCTGGTGGTGGTGATCCCAGCGCTGGCGCTCGCGCTGTTCGTGGGCAGCGAGCTGGGGGTGGTGGAGGCCAAGTACCAGCCGGTCAAGATCGCCGCCGCCGAGGCCGAGTGGACCACCTGCCAGCCCTGCTCGTTCTCCGCCTTCCAGGTCGGGGGCGGCAAGCGAGACGAGACGCCGACCAAGCTGATCGCGGTTCCCTACCTGCTGTCGTTCCTGGCCACGAACTCGTTCAACGGCAAGGTCATCGGCCTCAACCAGCTCCAACAGCAGTACACGAAGCAGTACGGCAAGGGCAACTACATCCCTAACGTGTTCATCCAGTACTGGTCGATGCGGGTGATGGCCTACCTGGCGGCGGCGCTGTTCGCGTTCGCCGCATGGGGCGGGTGGCTGCTGCACCGTGACCGGATGCACAAGTCGCGGTGGTTCCTCCGGCTCGCGGTGTGGGCCGTGGCGGTCCCGTTCCTCATGAACACCGCCGGCTGGATGCTCACCGAGAACGGCCGCCAGCCATGGATCGTGCAGGGCCTGATGAAGACCGTAGTCGGGGCCTCGCCGTCGGTGAGCGCCACCGAGATCTGGATCAGCCTGATCGTGTTCGTGCTGATCTACATCGTGCTGGGGGCGGCCGACCTGAAGCTGATGCTCCGCTACGCCAAGAAGGGGCTACCCGACGAGGGCGGCAAGCGCGCCGAGAAGAAGTCCGGCGCGGCTCCCGACGACACGATCCCCGGCATGGCGTACTAGGCGGCCGCCGATGCTGCAGCTTCACACTCTCTGGTACATCATCATCGCGTTCTTCTGGACGGGCTTCTTCGTGCTCGAGGGGTTCGACTTCGGGGTCGGGATGCTGCATGCGATCGTCGGCCGGACCGACGAGGAGCGCAACGCCGCCCTCGAGTCGATCGGGCCGTTCTGGGACGCCAACGAGGTCTGGCTGATCGTCGCCGGAGCGGGGACGTTCGCGGCCTTCCCCGGGTGGTACGCGACGATGTTCTCGGCGCTGTACCTGGCGCTGGTGCTGCTCCTGGCCGCGTTGATGGCCCGGGGCGTGTCGTTCGAGTTCCGCGACAAGCTCACCGATCCCCGCTGGCGCCGCGCCTGGAAATGGGCCACGATCGTCGGCAGCGCGCTGATCCCGCTGCTGATCGGGGTCGGCCTCGGAGATCTCCTGCACGGCCTGCCGATCGACTCCAGCCACGAGTACACCGGCAACTTCTTCGATCTGCTCACCCCGTACGGCCTATGGACCGGGGTCACGCTGCTGATCCTCTCGCTGCTGCACGGCGCGACGTTCCTGATGCTCAAGACCACCGGTGACGTCCGCGCGCGCTCGGCCGTGGCCGCGCGCATCCTGGTGTGGCCGTCGCTGGGCGCGATCCTCGGGTTCATGATCTGGACGCGGACGATCTCGGGCGACCACTTCCCGAGCACGCTGATCGTGCTCGGCGTACTGGCGGTGCTCGGCGCCGGCTACCTGGTGCACGCCAAGCAGGACGGCCTGGCGTTCACCGCCACCGCGGTCGCGATCGGCGTCTGCCTGGTGTCGATCTTCGCGGCGTTGTATCCCAACGTGATGGTCTCGACCACGAGCTCCGCCTATAACCTGACGGCGTCCAACTCGGCCTCGGGCCACTACGCGCTCGTTGTGATGACGGTGGTCGCGCTGCTACTGGCACCGGTCGTGCTGCTGTACCAGGGCTGGTCGTTTCACGTGTTCCGCGGTCGCGTCGGCGGCGGGACGCAGAAGCCGCCCGAGGCCCCGCCGACCGAGCCGGCGACCGCCCCACAAGGCCAGTAGCGCCTCAGCCGCGGGCGGACGAGGCGGCGACCAGGTCGTCGTCGTCCCAGTCGATGATCGCGGCGTCGCCGCGGTCGAGCACGTGGGGGCCGCCCGTCTTGGAGAAGCCGTCCCAGGCCCAGTCGACGAACGCCTCGATCTTCGACTTGGTGCCGGTCATCAGGCTGGCGTGAACCCCGAGCCACGCCATGTGCGCGAGCTCCCCGTGGATCTCGTGGTGGCGCTTGCCGACCTCGGCGATCGCGGCGCCCTTGCCGATCATCGCCATGATCCCCTTGTCGTGGTAGGCGAACGGCTTGCGGGGCTTGCCGGCGAATTCAGCGAGGATGTTGTCAGCGGCCCATTGGCCGCTCTGCAGCGCGACCGAGCCCAGCTGCGGCAGCGGGCCGCCCGCGTCGGGAATGTTGGCCACGTCGCCGACGGCGTACGCGTGCTCGTGACCGGCCAACGTGAGGTCCACGTCGACATCGAAGCGGCCCCCCCGACCCTGAGCGGTTCCGCAGCCGGCGGCCAGCGCGGCGGCCTTGATGCCGCCGCCCCACACCACGCAGCGGGTGGGAACGATCGCGCCGTCGGACAGGCGAGCGTGGCCCGTGCCGACTTCATCTACACCGACGCCGAGATGGATCTGTACGCCCTTCTCGGTCAGCACCTTGGAAACGTAGTCGTGGGCGTCGTCGGAGAACGGCCTCAGCAGCGCGTCGCCGTGGTCGATCAGATGGACCGCTGGCATCCCGGACTCGATCGAGTTGTACTCCGCCGGCACCGTGATCGACATCATGTCGGCGATCGCGCCGGCGACTTCGACGCCGGTGGGGCCTCCGCCGACGACCACGAAGTTCAGCGCCCCGCGGTCCACGAGTTCGGGGCGGCGGTCGACGTACTCCAGCAGCCCGAGCACGCGGGACCGGAGCTTCGTGGCGTCATCGAGCGAGTAAAGAGGGAACGAATTCTCGGGCGCGCCCGAGGTGCCGAAGAAGTTCGGCTGCGCACCGGCCGCGAGCACCAGCGCGTCGGCGGTCCAGGTGTCGCCGTTGCGCGCGGTCACGATGCGCGTCACGGGATCGACCTTGACTATGTCGGCTAGCTTGACGTCGACGTTGTCCTCGTTGGCGAACACGGTCCGCAGTGAGTTGGCGATGTCGCTGGGGGCCAGCTGTGAGGTGGCTACCTGGTAGAGGAGCGGCTGGAACTGGTGGTAGTTGTTGCGGTCGATCAGCGTGACGTCTACCTCGTCGTGCTTGGATAGCCGCTCGGCACAGCCCAGCCCGGCGAACCCGCCGCCGACGATCACCACGTGCTTGCGGTCGCCGCTCATGAGCTCACCGCGGTCGCGTCCGTCGACGGCACGGTGGCGCCCATCCGCTCGAGCAGGTGGTCGCCGACCCGCACCGCGTTGGCCATCGCGGTCAGCGCCGGGTTCACGGCCCCGATGCTCGGGAAGAAGCTCGTGTCGACCACGTACAGGTTGTCGAGCTCGTGCGCCTTGCAGTTGGGGTCGAGCACCGACGAGCGCGGGTCTGAGCCGAACCTGACCGTGCCCGCCTGGTGGGCGCAGCCCGCGACCGGTATCTCGTTCTTCAGGTAGGCGTCGTGGTTGAGCAGGTGATGGTGCATGTCGAGATCCCCCAGCATCGACTTGAGCTGGTTGTAAAGGCGCTTCTTGGGTTCGTCGTTGGTCGGTGTGTAGGCGATCGTGATCGTGCCCTGCTCGTCGACCGTCACCCGGTTGTCGGGACGGGGCAGGTCCTCGGTCGACAGCCAGAAGTCGATCGCGTGCCGGGCCACGGCCTTCAGCGTCCAGTTCGGGGCGAGGGCGGTCTCACCCGGCTTCTCGCCGCGGAACATCGGCGCCTGCGACTTGCCGACCATCTGGATGTTTCCCATCGGGAACTCGAAGTCAGGTCCGCTGAAGTAGAAGTCGTTGATCCCGAGCGTCTTCTGGAAGATCGTCGGGTTCTCCTCACGCGAGAGCGCCAGCACCGCCTGGCTGTTATGGAACATGTAGTTGCGGCCGACCTGGTCTGAGCCGTTGGCCAGGCCCGTCGGGTGCTTGTCGGTCGCCGACATCAGCAGCAGCCGCGCGGAGTTGGCCGCGCCGCAGGAGACGACCACGAGGTCGCCGGTGACGGTCTCGGTGGCGCCGTCGCGATTGACCGTGACCCCGGTGACCGCGGTGCCGTCGTCGTTGGTGCTCAGCCGGACCGCCTCGGAGTCGGTCCACAACTCGACGTTGGGATGCTCGATTGCAGGCCGCACGCCGAGCACCTCCGCATCGGACTTGGCGTGGACGATGCAGGGGAACCCGTCGCAGTTGTCACACCGCATGCACGCGCTGAACGGCATGTTCTGCTCGTCGAGCATCACCCCGCACGGCGCGTGGAACGGATGGTGACCATGCGCCGCGAGGTCGTCGGCGAGCTTCTGGATCCGAGGCTCGTGGCTGACGGCGGGGAACGGATACGGCGCGCTGGCCGGGGGCTCGGTGGGGTCCTCGCCCCGGGCCCCGTGCACCTGGTAGTAGCGCTCGGCGAGCGTGTAGTACGGCTCCATCTCGTCGTAGCCGATCGGCCATGCCGGGGAGATCCCGTCGTGGTGGTTGCGCTCGCCGAAGTCCTCGGCGCGCAACCGGTACAGCGCCGCGCCGTACATCTTCGTGGCGCCGCCGACGAAGTAGTGGACCTCCGGGTGAAACACCTCGCCGTTGGCGTAGCGCCACGTGTCGGTGCTGACGTAGCGGCCATTGACGAACACCTCCTCGGCGGAGACGTTCTGGGGCTCGCGGGGGAGCCAGCCGCCGCGCTCGAGCAGCAGCACGCGCTTGCCCGAGGGGGCCAGGTGGCGGGCCAGCGTCCCGCCGCCGGCCCCCGTTCCGATGATGATCACGTCGTAGTGAGCCATACCAATCCTCCTACGGCACCTTGGGGATCGATCGCGCGAGTGCGCTCGAACTCGGCGGCCCCAGTCCCTCCAGCGCGAGCTGCTCGGCGAGGATGATCCGGGCGGCCGCCTCGATCAGCGCCAGATGCGAGAACGCCTGGGGGAAGTTCCCGAGGTGCCGGTCGGTGGCGGCGTCAAACTCCTCGGCGTAGAGCCCGAGCGGCGAGGCGATCCGCAGCAGGCGCTCCATCAGGTCGTGGGCGCGCTGGGCTTCGCCGACGATCGACAGCGCCGACACCAGCCAGAACGAGCAGATCAGGAACGTCCCCTCCTTGCCCGCCAGCCCGTCGTCGGTCTCGTTGGTCTTGTACCGCAGCACGTAGCCGTTCTCGGTCAGCTCATCGGCGATGGCGATCACCGATGCGTGCAGCCGCGGATCGTCGCCCGGCAGGAACTCGAACAGCGCCGCCAGCAACGTGGAGGCGTCGAGCGCGTCGGTGTCGTAGTGCTGGCGCAGCACCCCGTCGGCGCGGAGCCCGTGACCGAGGATGTCGGCGTGGATCTCCTCGGCCGTCGCCTGCCAGGTTTTCTGCAGGTCGCGGTCGCCGCGGATCTCGGCCAGCTTGGAGGCGCGGTCGAGCGCCACCCACGACATCAGCTTCGAGGAGACGTAGTGCTGGGGCTTGCCGCGTGCCTCCCAGATCCCCTGATCGGGCTCGCCCCACCGCGCGGTCGCGCACTTCGCCTGCGCCACCACGATCGGCCACAGGCGACGCGGCAGCCGCTGGCTGTGGACCGTGTGCTTGAGGATCGAGTCAAGCACCGCCCCGTACACGTCGTTCTGGCGCTGATCAAACGCGCCGTTGCCGACCCGTACCGGCCTGGCGCCGGCGTACCCCGACAGCTCCTCGCGGAAGCTTTCGGTGAGGTCGCGCCGGCCGTCGATCCCGTACATGATCTGCAACCCGCCGTCCTCGTTGGGCTCGACGTCGGCGACGAACTGCATGAACTCATCGGCTTCCCAGTCGAGCCCGCACAGGTGCAGCGCCTGCAGCGTGAACGTGCTGTCGCGCATCCACGTGTAGCGGTAGTCCCAGTTGCGCTCGCCGCCGGGCGTCTCGGGCAGCGATGTCGTCAGTGCCGCCACGGTCGCCCCGGTCGGCATGTAGGTCAGGCCCTTGATCGTCAGCGCCGAGCGCTGAATCGACTCCCGCCAGCGGTGGTCGGCGAACGGGCGCGCGCGCCCGATCCAGCGTCGCCAGAACCGCACGGTGGCGTCGAGCTTCGCGGTGGCCTCGGCGACCGTGGAGGGGCCGCGCAGGTCGTCCTCCCACGACAGCGCCGCGAACGCCATCTCGCCGGGCTTGAGCGTGTGCCGGGCACGCACTCGGTTGACCTCGATGCCGAGCTCGAGGTCGGTATGCAGCCGGATCGTCTGGCCCGCGCCGGTGGCATCGGCCAGGTGGCGGCTGCCCTCGATCAGCGTCCACTCGGCGGGGGTGCGCCCGTAGTCGAACGCCGGCTCGCACACGAGTTCGATCTGGATCTCGCCCTCGAGGCAGCGGACCGTCCGCACCAGCATGTGGTCGGCGTCCTCGTCGTTGGGCGGCCGCGTGTGTGGGGTGACGGTGTCCTCGGAGCCGGTCGGCCCCATCGTCAGCCCGTCGCGGACCTCCGCCCAGCCCTGGGGGGTTTTCCAGGTGGTGATCATGACGTTGGTACCGGGCTCGTAGTAGCGGGCCGAGGGGACCGTGGTGCCGAATGGGGACAGCCGGAACAACCCGGCCTCGCGGTCCAGCAGCGTCCCGAACACGCTCGGGGAATCAAACCGCGGGACGCACAGCCAGTCGATCGAGCCGTCGGGCGCGAGCAGCGCTCCCGTATGACAGTCCGACAGGAACGCGTAATCGGCGATCGGCGGGAACGGCGACGGCGCCGCGGCGCTCTGGATCTCGACGGGCTCCTGCTTGGGCGCCTTGCCACGCCCGTCCTTCTTGGCCTGCTGCTTGTCGGTCGCGCTCATGACGCCACCCACGGTCCCAGCCAGCTGCCAACGCCGTCGAGCAGCTGGTCGGCCTCCTTCGGCCCCCAGGTGTCCGGCGCATATCGGTGCACGGGTGGTGGATGCTCGATCAGGGGACGCAGGATCCGCCATGTCTCCTCGACGCTGTCCTGGCGCGTGAACGGAGCGCTGTCGCCCTCCATCGCCGCGTTCAGGAGGACCTCATACGGCGTCGGCCCCTCGCCGCCCTCCTGCTCGAACTCCATGTCGAGCGTGATCTCCTCGGGGCCCGCCCGGTCGGCGCGGTGCGCGTCGACGATCAGGCGGATGCCGGTGATCGGGTCGAGCTTGACGATGAGCTGGCTCTGGATCGGCGGCCGGCGCCCGGCCGACGACAGAAACCCGAGCCGCGGCGGGCGGTGGAACACCAGCCGGACCTCGGTCTGGGTGGTCGGCAGACGCTTGCCGGTGCGGATGAACCACGGCACCCCGGCCCAGCGCCAGTTGTCGATCTCGAGCCGCAGCGCGGCGTAGGTCTCGGTCGTCGAATCGGGCGCGACCCCGTCGATGTTCAGGTAGCCGTCGTGCTGGCCGCGGACATAGTGCTGCGGGTCGGCGTCGGGCATCGAACGGAACAGGGCGTACTTGGCGTCCTTTAGCGTGGACGCGTCGTCACCGGCGGGCGCCTCCATCGCTGCCGCCGCGACCAGCTGCATCAGATGGTTGACGACCACGTCCTGCAGCGCGCCGACCGGGTCATAGAAGTGGCCCCGGTCCTCGACGCCGAAGCTCTCGGCCATCGTGATCTGGACGCTCTCGATGTGGTTGCGGTTCCACAGCGGCTCGAGCGTCGAGTTCGCGAACCGCAGGTACAGGAACTCCTGCAGTCCCATCTTGCCGAGGAAGTGATCGATCCGGTACAGCTGCGACTCGTCGATGTACTGGTGGATGTCGGCCGCGAGCGCACGCGCCGACTCGAGGTCGTGGCCGAACGGCTTCTCGACGACCACCCTGGCGTTGCCGGTCAGGCCTGCCTCGGACAGGCCCTTGATCACGGTGGCGAACAGGAACGGTGGGATCTCCAGGTAGAACACCGGCGTCTGAGCGCCCGAGATCGCCTGGGCCACACGGGAGAACGTGCCCGGCTGGGTGAAGTCGCCATCGACGTAGGACAGCCGGTCCGACAGCCGCCGGAACACGTCATCGTCGATCTGCTCGCCGCAGTCCTCGATGCACTTGCGGGCGTGGTCGCGGAGCTGCTCGACGGTCCAGTCGTTGCCCGCCACGCCCACGATCGGGCATTTGAGGAGGCCTCGGCGCTCGAGCCGGTAGAGCGAGCGGAACGTCATCACCTTGGCCAGGTCTCCGGTAATCCCGAACACCACGAGTGCGTCTGCAGCCTGGTTGGCCCCGGACGCGGTGCTCGCGCCGCCGGGCTGCTGGTGTGTGGCAACTGCCATGTCGGTCTCCTTGTCGCGGCCGGGGAGCGGTGCCTCGGCAAGTCGCTGGTAATCGCAAGCTGGGAATGCGACAGTAGCCCCGCCGCGGTGCCCCATCATCACCCGGTTCGGATGAACCCCGCGCGGCCCCGTCGCAGATAGTGTGCCGGGCAATGGGTAAGCCCCGCGTCGTCGTGGCTGGGAGCGTCCCGCAGGCGGGCGTCGATCTGCTCAGGGAGCGCTACGCGGTTGAGGTCGCCGACCAGCGGCCGCGCGAGGCACTCCTGCAGCGGCTGCCGGGCATCGCGGCGATCGTCACCCCGACCGGAGTCCCCGTCGACGAGGAGCTGCTCGACAGCGCCGGCGGCTCGCTGAAGGTCGTGGCGAACTTCGGCGTCGGCTACGACAACATCGATCTCGAGGCGGTCCGCCGCCGGGGCCTGCGCGCCACCAACACCCCCGACGTGCTGACCGGCGCGACCGCGGAACTGGCGGTCACGCTCATGCTCGCCGCCGCACGGCGGGTCGCCGAGGGGGACGCGATGGTCCGGGGCGGCGAGTGGCGGGGGTTCCAGCCCGACCAATTCCTCGGCCGCGGGCTGATCGGCGCGACGGTCGGGATCATCGGCTTCGGCCGGATCGGCCAGCGCGTGGAGCGGCTGCTGCGCGGCTTCGACGTGCGCGTTCTCTACACCGACGGATCCGGCGCCGGCTACGACGGCCCGGCGGAGCGGGTCGCGCTGACCGAGCTGCTCGCGCAGTCGGACTTCGTCACTCTGCACGCGCCGTTGACGGCCGAGACCACCCACCTGATCGACGCGGTGGCGCTGGCACAGATGAAGCGCGGAGCGATCCTCGTCAACGCCGGCCGCGGTCCGGTGGTCGACACCGCCGCGCTGATCGAGGCGCTGCGGTCGGGTCAGCTGGCCGCCGCGGGACTGGACGTCTACGAGGGCGAGCCCGACGTGCCGGCGGCGCTGCGCGAGCTGCCCAACACCGTGCTGCTGCCCCACATCGGCTCGGCCACGGATGCCGCGCGCAGCGCGATGGCGAAGCTCGCCGCCGCGAACGTGATCGCGGTGATCGAAGGCCTCGAACCTCCGTCGCCACTGGTCTGAGATGCCCGACGCGACCGTCAGCGCGGAGGAGTTCAGCTCGATGTTCTCGCGGCTGTCCAACTGGGGCAGGTGGGGTCCCGACGACGAGCGCGGCACGCTGAACCTGCTGACGCCCGAGCGCGTCGCCGCCGCCACCGGGCTGGTCCGCGACGGGGTGAGCGTGTCGCTGAGCCTGCCGCTGAACACGCTCGCGGCGATGCACAACCCGACCCCCGCCGACCACCACATGACGATGCTCGGCACCACGGCGCAGGCCAGCGAGCCGGTGCACTTCATCAAGGACTACGTCGGGCTCGACTACCACAACGACGGCCACACCCACATCGACGCGCTCTGCCACGTCGCCTACGAGGGCTGGCTGTACAACGGCCGCTCGGAGGCCGCGGTGACTCGCCACGGGGCGTCGGTGGATGCGATCGAGACGCTGAAGGACGGGCTCGTCGGGCGTGGGGTGCTGCTCGACGTGCCGGCGGTCCGCGGGGTCGACTGGCTCGAGCCCGGCGAGCACGTCTTCAGCGAGGACCTCGAGCGGGCCGAGCGACGCCACGGCGTGTCGGTGCAAGAGGGCGACATCCTGTTGGTGCGCACCGGGCATGTCCGCCGGCTGGCCGAGTGCGGGCCGTGGAACACGCCCGAGCACAAGGCCGGGCTGCACCCTTCGGCGATGGAGTTCGTGGGCCAGCGCGGTGTCGCTGCCCTGGGCTCCGACGGCAACAACGACACCGCGCCGAGCAGCACCGAGGGGGTCGGCTTCCCGATCCACGTGCTGGCGATCGCGGCCATGGGGATCCACCTGCTCGACTACCTGCAGCTCGAGGACCTGCGCGAAGCCTGCGAGCGCACTGGCCGCTGGGAGTTCATGTTCACCGCGGCGCCGCTGCGGATCGTCGGGGGCACCGGCTCGCCTCTGAACCCGGTGGCGGTGCTGTGATGGCCGGCGGCTACCGCGTCGAGACGACCGAGGTCGAGGGCCGCGCGGCGTGCGTGCTCCACGACGACGGCGCCGACCTGCACGGGACGTGGCTGCCGGGCGCGGGGATGCTCGGCGCGTCGCTGGTGCATCGCGGTCAGGAGCTGCTGTGGCAGGGCGCCGGCGTGGGCGCCTACGCCCGCGAGCGCAAGTTCATGGGGATCCCGTTCCTGTATCCGTGGGCCAACCGCCTCGCCGGCTTGAAGTACAGCAGCGGTGGCCACGACGTCGTGCTCGATCCCGCCTCCTCACAGTTCAAGCTCGATCCGAACGGGCTGCCGATTCACGGCCTGCTCAACGGCGATCCGGGTTGGTCGATCGCGGACCTGGCCTCCGACGAAGACGGCGCCCGCCTGACGGCTGTGTTCGAGTTCGACCGCCCGGAGCTGCTGAGCGCATTCCCGTTCTCACACCGGGTCGAGTTCGAGGTTCGCGTCGCCGGCGGCGAGGTGTCCGTCACCACGTCCGTGATCGCGAGCGGAGAACAGGCGGTACCGGTGGCGTTCGGGTTTCACCCCTACCTGCAGCTCACCGGCACACCCCGGGCCGAGTGGGAGATCTCGTTCCCGGTGCGGCGTCACCTGTTGCTCGACGCTCACTCGATCCCCACCGGCGAGGCCGAGGAGATCGACGGGCTCCACGGTCAGATCGGCGAGCGGACCTGGGACGATGCGTTCGATGGGCTCGAGCCGCCGTACCGGTTCCAGGCCACAGCCGCAGGGCAGTCGATCTCGGTGCACTACGACGAGGGATATCCGGTGGCCCAGGTGTTCGCGCCGCCCGGCCAGGAGTACATCTGCGCCGAGCCGATGACCGCCCCGACCAACGCGCTCGCCCTCGGCGACGATGCTCACCCGTGGGCGCCTCCGGGGGAGCGCTGGAGCGCCCGGTTCAGGATCGGTTGCGGCGCGGCCTAGGTCGCGTGATCACGGAGTCAGCGCCTCGACGAGCTCAGCCGCGAGCCGGATGTCGGTCAACTCGCCGATCCGGGCGCTGGCGTACAGCGGCCGGCGGTCGAGCACCTCGGGCGGGTCGTCAACGCAGGGTGACTGCGGGCTCAGCGGCGCGGATTCGCCGGTGGCTGCGCGCTCGGTCGCGGCATTGGGGATCACCCGGTGTGGCGCGTCGGGCCAGCCGCGGCCGAACAGCTCGGTGATCACGGTCGTGTCGGCCTCGACGCAGCGCTGCTTATAGCCGGGGTGGGCGCGGCTCTCGTCGCTCAGCAGAAACCGCGTGCCCACGACCGCCGCCACCGCGCCGGCGTCGAGCGCGGCCTGCACCCCAGGGGCGTCAATGATCCCGCCTGCGGCCAGCACCGGCACGCTGACCGCCGCGCGCACATGCTCGAGGAGGTCGAGCATCGGCATGGTGCCCCGGACGTGGCCGCCCGCCTCGACGCCCTGCGCGATGACCGCGTCGGCGCCTGCCGCGGCCGCCGCCCGGGCCTCCTGGACCGAACCGCATTGATGCATCCAGAAGCCCGCTGCCGGCCTGACCGGGTCGCCCCAGAACGTCACGATCGCGTCCGCAGCGGCCGCGGCCTCGAAGTCCGCGGGCCGCGCGAACGGGAGCAGGAGGTTGACCGCGATCGGCCGGTCGGTCAGCCGCCGGGCGGCGGCGAGCTCCTCGGCGAGCGGCGTGGCGCTCGCGGCGATCATCCCCAGGCCGCCGGCCTCGGAGACGGCGGCGGCGAGTTCGTGCCCGGCCACGAAGCCCATCCCGGCCTGGACGACGGGCGTCGAGAGCGAGCGCAGGAGATCCCCGTCGATGGCCACCGGCCGACCCTAACGCGTGGCGGCGGTCGTCGGCGCAGACCGACCGCTAGCTTGCGGCCAGTGAGGCGCCTGCTGCTCGTACGTCACGCATCAACGCCGGCGGCCCGCTCGGCGGCGTTCGCGGCCGATGAGGATCTCGATGCCGCCGGCGCCCGCGATGCGCTCCGATTGGGCGGCGCGCTGCCGTCATCGTGCCAGCAGATCAGCAGCCCCGAGCGGCGCTGTGTGCAGACCGCCCAGGCAGCGGGACTCAGGCCCGCGGTCGAGCCGATGCTCGCCGAGTGCGACTTCGGCGCCTGGACCGGACTCACCCCGGAGGAGGTTCAGACGCGGTTCCCCGGCGAGCTCGAGCTGTGGATGTCCGATCCGGATGCCAGGCCCCACGGCGGCGAGAGCCTGTCGTCGTTCGCGGCCCGAGTGCGGAGCTGGCTCGAGTGTGTCGCCGATGGCGACGGGTTTGCGGCCGTGATCACCCACGCAGGGGTCGTCAGGGCGTCGGTGGTCCATGCGCTGGGCGCCCCGTGCCATGCGTTCTGGCGCGTCGACGTTGCGCCGCTGGCGATCACCGAGCTGCACTCGCGGTCCGGGGGATGGAGAGTGACCCGCGTGAACTGCAGGGTCACGGAGGAGAGCGCGGTCTGATCTGACCTGGTCAATGGCCGACCTCGTCCTGTAGCCGCGTGGCCTGCGCGGGCGAGCAGTTGCCGAGCTGCAGGTTATGCGCCGCGAGCGCGATCTCCTTACTCAGCGTGGTCTTGCGTCTGAGCGCCGATTGGGAGCCGAGCACGAAGCTGGCATCAGCCTGGAGGCGCTGGTTGGCGCTGACCAGCGAGCTGACGTCGCGCTTGATCGTGGTCGCGTCGGGGGCCGCTATGAACCCGGTCGCGACCGACTGGCACTGGTAGACGATGTCGGACACCGAGGCCGCGATCTTCGCGATGTCGGCCTGGGAGGGCGGCTTGCGGCTCGCGCCGCCGCAGGCGCTCAGGGCGAAACACGCCGCGAGGACGGCGGCGCCAGCTGCGCCGTGCCGGCTACGCCGGTGTATGCGAACCATGTACAAATTGTTGCATCGGGATTATCTGAATGGTAGTGTCACCAGTCAGTCTGCGTCCACCAGAGAGGAGTCGCGTCGTGCAGTCTTGGACGACTTGTTCCAGACGCATGCAACCGCGTGCGTCTGGCACAGTGGCGTACGCCCTCACCCTCAGTAGGTACTGAACGAATCCGCCTCGCGTGGGGATCCGCTAGCCCGTCAGCTCGCTGGCGGGTGACGAGTTACGCGTGCATCGGCGGTGACAGCCGTCAGTGCGCGTTGGATGACCGTGTCGTCTCACTGTCAGGGCGGCCCGACGAGGCGTACCTGCAACAGTTAGGAGTGAAAGACCCCGAATGCGATCTCGCCGAATCGCGCCAATTCTTGCTGTGGTGGCATCGTCGCTGGTCCTGCTGGGCGTACTCGCCTCGGCGGCATCGGCGTACAACCCGATCACACCGACAGACGCCGGTCAGAAGTACGTCCTCAACGGTCACAACCTGACCCTCGACAAGCTCGTAGCGATCGCGCGCTACGGAGCAAAGGTCGACCTGTCCAAGGCGGCCCGCCAGCGGTCGCTCAACGCCTACTACCTCCTGCTGGAGGGTTCCCGCGAGGGAATCCCGATCTACTTCTTCAACCGCGGGACGGGCGCCGGGCGCCAGAACGTGTTGTTCTCCGGCGACCCGCTGTCCACCGACGTCACCTCGACGTCGCCCACCTGCCCCAGCACGGGGCAGCAGTGCTCGAACCGGGATTACATCCTCCAACGGCAGCTGGCGACGTTCCAGAACGGTGCCCGCGGCGGGGAGGGCCCCGAGGTCAACGACGAGGAGATCGTCCGCGCGATGATGGCCGAGCGCGTCAACACGATGTCCTACGAGGCCGCCACCCCGCAGGTCACGCAGATGCTGATCGACCTGCTGAACAAGGACGTGACTCCAGTGGTCGAATCGAGGGGGTCCCCGGGTGAGGGCGACCTTCCGCAGATGGGCAACGTCGAGGCGACGATGGTCGGCTCGGGCCAGGCCTACTACCACGGGCAGAAGATGCCGGCGTCGCAGGCTCTGGCGGAGGCGGGGCTGAGGCCGCTGCAGAACCAGCCGGCGCAGTTCGAGGCCCCCGGGGCTCCTTTCGCCGCCGACGATGCGGCCGTCACGAGCACGAACGCGTTCACGATGGGTCAGGCAGGGCTGCTCGAGTACGACGCCCAGCGGATGCTCAACTGGCAGGACCTGATCTACGCGATGGAGCTCGACGGCATGAACAGCAGCGTGACGCCGCTCGTGGCGCCGGTGCAGGACAGCCGTCCGTTCAAGTGGATCAACGGCGACGCCGCGCGCGTGGTCGACATGATCGGTGGCAGCTACCTGTTCGACATCGACCAGACGTCGGGCACGGGCGTGCCGTTCCGGATCATCCAGGACCCGGAGAGCCTGCGCGCGCTGAGCCAGCGCAACGGCTCCGCGTGGGAGGCGTGGGACCAGCTCCGTAAAGACCTGGTCACGCAGATGAACACGTCCGACCACAACCCGTCGGTCACGCCGGGCTACTCGCCGACCTCGGCGCCCGGGCTGAACACGCCGTGGCTCAAGCAGTACTACGTCACGGGCGGCCCCGACAACAGCGCCTGCGTCGGCGGTGGCGTCGGACCGGCCACTGGCTGCCAACACGGGTACATCCTGTCCAACGCCAACTGGGATCCATACCCGATCGACAACGAAATCGAGGCCCTGACCAACGCGTTCGCCAACATCGCGGTCAACGATGACCTGGTGCCGCAGCGGTTCGAGAACACCTTCTTCACGGTGATCGCGGCCAACGATCCGAGTCTGCCGGCCGCCCAGTTGACGAACTCGGCACCCGGCGCCGCCGACTACACGCTCGGCGACCTGCAGGCCGAGCTCCAGACCCTGCAGAACCCGGTCCCGGCCCAGGGGAACGCGATCGTCTCGACGGTCGAGGACATCCAGGCCGAGGGGCGGATCAAGGTGGCCAAGGCCCGCCTGATGGTCGACGACCTGACCTGGCTCCAGGGCCAGGATCTGCTGACGGCCACCCGGTGGATGGACATCCGTCAGATCCAGGGACAGGCGCTGAACCTGCCGAGGAGCTTCGGCGCACCGCCGACGGCCGCCTGGCAGGCGTTCCGCACGGTCGTGCCGTGGCAGGCCACGACGCGCCCGGACATCCCGCCGGGAACGCTGGCATACGACTTCCTGCTGGCGAACCCCGCGTCGATGTTCTACCCGCCGGCGGCGAACCCGCCGAGCACGGTGCAGAACACGACCGTCTCGATGAACCGGCTGAAGGGTGCCGTCCGTTCGGCCAAGGCAAGGACCGCGAAGATGCAACGCAAGCACGCACACTCGCTGCACAACCACCTGCTGCTCCAGGCGAACACGGCCAGGAAGCACTGACAGCAGTGATCGGGATCGCCCGGTGGCCTCGACTTCGCTCGAGGCCACCGGCGGCCCGTCGCTGTGCGAGCCTGCGGCCGTCAGCGGCGCCCGGCCCGCCGACGCCGGGAGCGGTGCACCGACAGCGTGTGCGCCAGCAGCGATCCCCCGTGCCGCCCGTGGCGGCGATGGGCTCGTGCGATCCTGAGGCTGTCCCACAGTCCCACGCGCAGCTTCGGGATCACCGGCAGCTCGGCCGGCGGCGGGGTGTGGATGTAGCCGCGCGCGAGAGCGTGCTCCCAGTCGTTGTCCTCGGGTCCGTTGACGACGGTCACGCACGTGTAATCGTCAGCCCGCCGCCGATCCGGCTCGAGGATGAACAGCATCCACTCGCCGGCCTGCAGGTACAGGACCGCCGTGTTGTGCGAGCGGGCCCAGCGGGGCCGGTCGGTGGTGACCTTGCCCTCGCGGCTCAGCAGGTCGCGGATGATCTGCTCTACCCGGTCGCGCCCAGCCGGCGCGAGCCCGGCGCGTTCGATGAACCGGGCGATCGAGTGGTCGGTGAAGCCCACCCGGGGCAGCACCTGTCCGATGTCCGCGCCCGGCGCCGTCCGCCGACGGCCCCCGAGCAGTCTCATCGTTGCGCCGCCGCCTGCACGATCACGGGATCGTAGGCCAGCGGCCTCGCGCGCGCCGCTCAGGTCACCCAGGTGCGCTCGCCAACTTCGAGCATGCGCACCTCGACGTCCGGAGCGAAGTCGGCCGCGAGCGCGGCGAACTCCGTGGCCGGGGCCGCGCGGTCATCGGGGCCACGGCGTAGGAACCGGGGAAGCGCGAGCGTCCCCCAGTGGATCGGGATCGCCACCCGGGGCGCGATCGCCGCAGCCGCCCGAGCCGCCCGCGGAGGATCCAGATGCCCCTCCGCGACGCTCGGCCCCCAGCCCCACACCGGCAGCAGCGCGACGTCGATGCGCCCGCGCAGGTCCTGCATCTCGGGGTACAGGTCCGTGTCACCGGCGAAGTAAGCCGTGCGCGACCCGCCGACCAGGTAGCCGACCGGCTCTGCGGCGACGCCGAACGGCCGCCGCCGCGGCTCATGCACCGCGGGCACCGCGCGCACCGTCAGCGAGCCCACGCGCAGCTCTTCCCCGCAGACGATCTCGCGGACGTCGCGCAGGCCCCGAGCACGCAACCATTCCCCGGCGCCCGCTGGGGCCACGACCGGCGTCCGGTCGCCGAGCAGCCGCAGCGAACCCAGATCGGCGTGGTCGGCGTGCAGGTGCGAGAGCAGCACGCAATCCACCTCGGCGAGCGCGTCGAGATCGACCGGCGGAGCGATCCGTACCAGCGGTCCGACGCGCCCCCGCAGCACCGGATCGGTGAGCACGCGCACGCCGTCGAGGCCGAGCAGCACCGTCGCGTGCCCGAGCCACGTGACCTCGAGATCCGCTCCGCTCGGGCTCATCGTCCCAACAGTGTGAAACCCCTGAGCTCGTTGGCGCGATACTGACGCCGTGGATCAGCAGCTGGATGCGCCGGCTTACGGCGAGGAGGTCACCTGGAGCCCCGAGACGCCGCGGTTTTCGCCGGTGCGGATCGCGACCGGCTGGCTGGTGTCGGCCGTGGCGGTGTTCGTCGCCGCCGAGCTCGTGCCCCACGTCACGGTGCACACGTTCTTCGACGCGCTGGTCGCCGCCGCCGTGATCGCGATCCTGAACGCGATCCTGTCGCCGCTGGTGGCCGCCCTTCGGTTGCCGTTCACGCTCGCGGCCGGGTTCGTCGCCGTGCTGGTGCTCGACGCCGTGGTGCTGCTGCTGGCCTCCCAGATCGACCCCGACTCGATCAGCGTGGACTCGTTCGGGTGGGCGCTGCTGGCGGCGCTGGTGATCGCCGCGGCGACCGTGCTGCTCGAGGTGATCATCGGCGCCAACGACAACGAGGTCTACATGCTGCGGGTGATCCGCCGGGTGGCCCGGCGCCAGGGCGGCCAGGAGCGCACCGACGCTCCCGGGATCATCTTCCTGGAGATCGACGGGCTCGGACTCCCGATCCTACGGCGGGCGATGCGCGACGGCGTGGTTCCCGAGATGCACCGCTGGCTGAGCTCCGGCGCGCACCGGCTGGCCGAGTGGGAGACCGATCTCAGCTCCCAGACCGGGGCCAGCCAGGCCGGGATCCTGCTGGGGTCAAACGAGGACATCCCGGCGTTTCGCTGGGTCGAGAAGGAGTCCGGGAAGCTCGTGGCGTGTTCCTCGCCGTCGGATTGCGCCGAGCTCGAGCGGCGCCACGTCAACGGACACGGACTGCTGATCGACGATGGAGCCAGCCGCGGCAACCTGTTCTCCGGCGAGGCCGACGCGGCGATTCTGACCGTCAGCCGGATGAGCGCCGAGAAGCGCTCGAACCCCGGCTATCGCGCATTCTTCGCTAACGGCTTCAACGTCACCCGACTGCTGGTGCTGTTCGCCTGGGAGGTCGTGCTGGAGCGGATTGCGGCGACGGAGCAAATCCGCCGGAGGATCGAGCCGCGGGGGCGGCGCAACACCAAGTACGCGCTGCTGCGAGCCGGGTTGTGCGTGGGTGTGCGCGACCTGATCGTGTTCGGCGTGCTCACCGACATGATGCGCGGGCGGCCGGTGATGTACGCGACGCTGTCGAGCTACGACGAGGTCGCCCACCACTCCGGCCTGGAGCGCGCCGACACGCTCGAGGCCCTGCGCAAGCTCGACCAGCAGTTCGCCCGGATCGCCCGAGCCCGGCGGTTCGCTCCGCGCCCCTACAAGCTGGTCGTCCTGTCCGACCACGGCCAGACCCAGGGCGCGACGTTCAAGCAGCGCAATGGCTACGACCTGTCCGAGCTCGTGCAGCGTTCGGTCGAGCGTGGGACGGTCACCGGCGCCGCCCAGGGCGACGAGAACGAGGCGACGGTCGGTCACGCGGTCAACGAAGCGACCGGCTCCGATCCCGAGGGCAAGCCCGCCGATCGGATCGGCGAGCAGCACGTGGTCGTGCTGGGGTCGGGAAACCTCGGGCTGATCTACCTGATGGAGGAGCGCCGGCGCCTGACGATGGAGGAGATCGCCGATCGGCACCCCAGACTGCTTCCGGCGCTGCGCGAGCATCCGCACATCGGCTTCCTGCTTGTTCGCTCCAGCGAGCGCGGAGCGGTCGCGCTGGGCGCGCGCGGCGCCAACTACCTGTCAGAGGGGCGCGTCGAGGGCGAGGACCCGCTGGCCCCGTTTTCGGTCAACGCCCCGGCGCACCTGCTCCGCACAGACTCCTTCGAGCACGTCGCCGACATCATGGTCAACAGCTTCTATGACCCCGAGCTCGAGGAGGGCTGCGCGTTCGAGGAGCTGATCTCGTTCCACGGCGGACTGGGCGGGCCCCAGACCCGGCCGTTCATCCTGCATCCGGTCGAGCTCCCGGTGCCGGCCGAACCGATCGTCGGTGCGGTCGGGGTCCATGAGCTGCTCACGAGCTGGCGTCGGACACTTCAGGGCGGACGGGCTCGGGAGCTGACGGCGCCAGGTGCGAGCTCCCGGGCGTGACCCGGCCTCCGATGCCCTGAGCGTCGGCGACGCTCGCCCGGTCGATATCGATCGAGTCGCCGAACGCGTTGGCCACAGTCGCTTCCAGCCGCGCCAGCTCCTCCTCGACCGCCGGGCGGTGGCTCGGGAGCACCTCGTCGTGGAGCTCGAGCAGCATCGCGCGCATCCGCCGCATCACCTGGATCGATCTCGACCCATACTCGCGGATCTCGGTGGTGGCCAGCACCAGGTAGTCCTCCCAGCGCCGGACCGGGATCACCATTCCGGTTGATGCTGGCTGCTCGGGGTTCCATCGGGCCCCCGACATATCGGTCGTGCCGATCAGTCGCAGCACGTCGCTCAGGTGGTCGAGCACCTGCACCGCCGTCGTCGGGTCGTTGATCGCTGCTGACAGTGCCTTATCGGCGATGTCGACCATGATCCGGACGGCGAACCCCGGGTCCTGCTCGATCGTGCGCTCTGCGCCGAGCGCCACCATGTCGCGCAGCTGCACCTCGTCTCGGGCATCGATCCCGTCGCCGCCGTAAATCTCGAGCAGCTTCGCTCCGCTGGGCACGAAGTCACCCATCGAGCGTCGGACCACGAGCAGCGACCCGTGCTCCCTCGCCCAGCGGATCAGACCGCGAACGTCGACCGCCTGGATCGCGCCGCGCGTCGCGCTGCGGACCACCAGCGCCGGTTCCCCTCCGGGCTCGGCCACACCCCAGTACACGTCCGGCGCCGCCGCGAGCGCCCGTTCGTTGCGCGCGAAATCGCGCATCACGTAGCCCGACACCAGCTCCGCCACCGCCACCGGGCGCAGGCGGTGCAGGAAGCGGTCGAGGAAGATCACGAACAGCAGCAGCCCGGCGAGCAGCAGGACGCCGGCGATCGAGGTGCCGAGGTCCGGGACGAAGTTGGACTCGACGTGACGCAGCAGCGCGAACGAGAACGCGAGCGTCCCGATCAGCAGCGCCAGTAGCGCTTTGAGCACGCGGTCGCGATACCACAGGCGCATGTAGCGGGCCGAGAACGTGCCCGTCGCCATCTGCACCACCAGCACCGTGACCGTGACCACGAAGCCGGTCAGCGCCGCGGCCGCGCCGACGATCGAGGCCAGCACCGTGCTCGCGGTCGACGCCGAGTACGTGAGGCTGGGCGGCAGCGTCAGCGACTCGTCGACGAGCACATCGATCGAGCCGAGCACCGCTCCGGCCACGCCGCCGATCAACGGCAACACCCACAGGCTCCCTCGGACGTACTGGCCGATCCGAAACCGAGCGGCCCAGTTCATGGCATCAGCCTTGCTCGCGGCGCCACATGTCCGCGTACCGTCCGCCGCGGTGTAGCAGCTGCGAGTGCGTTCCTCGCTCGATCACGCGACCGGCTTCGAGCACGATCACCTCGTCGACGTCCTCGAGCCCCGAGAGCCGGTGGGTGATCAGCAGCACCGCGCGCTCGGCGCTCGCGTCGAGCACGTCGGCGACGATCGCGTCGCCGGTCTCGGCGTCGAGATGCTCGCCAGGCTCGTCGAGCACGAGCACCGGGAAGTCCGCCAGCAGCGCCCGCGCCGCCGCCAGCCGCTGACGCTCGCCGCCGGAGATGCGGCCGCCGTGCTCACCCACTTCGGTGGCCGTTCCCTGCGGGAGTCCGTCGACCCAGTCCAGCAGCCGCGCGCCGTCCAGCGCATGGCGAAGCTGTTGCTCGGTGGCGTCGCGGAGCGCGAGCCGCAGGTTGCCTTCAATCGTCGTGTCAAACACATGGGCATCCTGAGATACGAGCCCGACGACCCTGCGGCAGTCGTCGCCGGCCAGGTTGGACAGCTCGACTCCGTCGAGTGAGACGGACCCGTCCTGGTAGGGCGACAGCCGCATCAGTACGTTGGCCAGGGTCGACTTGCCGGCGCCGCTGCGCCCGACGACCGCCACCCGGCGACCCGACCACAGGTCGAGGTCGACGCCGTCCAGGACCCACGGCCCGGCGTCGCCGTAGCGCGCGCGCAACCCCCGGACCGCGACCCGGTGTGGTCCGGGGCCGATCGGCTGCGGAGCCGCGGGCTCGGCGACGAGCGGATCTGCGTCGAGGACGCGCTCGGTACGACCGAGGGAGTGGCGCACGCGCTGGAGCGTCTGGCTCGCGGCGGGAAGTCCGGTGGCCAGCTCGAATGCGGCCAGCGGCACCACCGCGATCACGGCGAGCAGCACCACGTCCAGGCGACCGGCGGCGACGGCCGAGACGCCCACGGCCAGGCAGCCGACCATCGCCAGCGCCGGCAGCAGCGTCGCGAGCCCCTGGCCGATGCCGGCGGTGCCCGCGTCCTGGCGGGCGATTCGGCTCAGCCGCGCGTCGAGTGCGAGCGCCTGATCGAGCCGGCGATCGATCGCCCGGCAGACGGTCAGCTCGGGCGCGCCGCGCACGAGGTCGACGACGGCGGCCGTCAGCTCGCCCCGTGCCTGCGCCTGCCGGGCCTCGTTGCGGCGGGCCAGCCTGCCGGTCAGCCACGGGAGCGCAGTCGCGGCCAGCACCAGCGCGACCAGCAGGATGACGCCCGCGGCCGGCAGGATCCACCACACGAGTGCGATCGTCGCCGCGCCTACCAGCACGGCGATCGCGAATGGAGCGATCACCCGCACCAACAGGTCCTGGAGTGAGTCGACGTCGCCGACGAACCGGGCCATCAGGTCGCCGCTGCGAAAGGCCGGCAGGCCGGCCGGCGCGAGCAGCTCGAGGCGCTGGTAGACCCGGACGCGGAGATCCGCCAGCGCGCGCAGCGCGGCGTCGTGCCCTACCAGCCGCTGCCCGTAGCGGAACAGTCCCTTCGACAGTCCGAAGAACTGAACGGCGACGATCCCGATCGCCAGCGCGGTCTCGCGGGGGTGCTGGGCGGCCCGGGAGATCAACCACGCCGCAGTTGCCAGCAGCCCGATCCCGGCGCCCACCGCGGCAGCCCCGAGCACGCATGCCAGCAGCAACCGCCGCGCCGACGGGACCGCGAACCTTGCGGTCGCGCGGATTCCGAGGCGGTCGGAGTCGCCTGCGCCGCGGTCAAGCGCGCTCACGCCGGCACCGTCGCTGCGCTGAGATCGGCGACGCGGTCGGCGAGCGCGATCAGCGCGGGCCGGTGGGCGACCACGATCACGGTCCGTCCCTCCACAAGCCGCCGCACCGCCGCGAGCACTTCGTGCTCGGTCTCGCCGTCGAGGTTGGCGGTCGGCTCGTCGAGCAGGACCAGCGGGGCATCCTGGAGGAACAGACGCGCCAGCGCGAGACGCTGGCGCTCTCCCGCTGACAGTGCCGCACCACGCTCACCGACCGGCGCCCGCAGCCCACCAGGCCGGCGGGCCAGCAGGTCGCCGAGGCCGGCCGAGTCCGCCGCTGCCAGGATCTCCTCGTCGGTCGCCTCCGGGCGGGGAAGCGCGATGTTGTCGGCGATCGATCCGGCGAACAGGTGAGGCCGTTGCGGCATCCAGGCGAGCCGCGACCGCCAGGCGTCGGGGTCCAGGTCGGCGAGCTCGCGGTCGCCGACCCGGACCGCCCCGTGGTCGAGCCCGACGAACCCGAGCAACACGCCAAGCAGCGTCGACTTGCCGCAGCCACTCGGCCCGGTGACGGCGACGATCTCGCCCGGCTCGATCCGCAGGGAGACCGCGTCGAGCGCCCTTTCGGCACGCTCGGGGTAGTGGACGGTCACCTCGTCGAAGGCGATCTCATTGCTCGCCGGGTCGGGAACATCGACGTCGACTCCGCGCGGCGCCGGCGGGGTCTCGAGCACCTCGAACACCTGCTCGGCCGCGCTGATGCCCTCGGCGCTGGCGTGATAGTTGGCGCCGAGCGCGCGCAGCGGCAGGTAGGCCTCGGGGACCAGCACGAGCACGAACAAGGCCGTGCGCAGGTCCAGGTGCCCGTTGAGCAGTCGCAGCCCGACCGCGACCGCGACCAGCGCCACCGACACGGTCGACAGCAGCTCGAGGATCAGCGAGGAGAGGAACGTCACCCGCAGCGCTCCCATCGTGGCCAGGCGATGACGATCGGAGATCTCGGCGATCACGCCGGCCTGCCGCTTGGCGGCGCCGAACACCTTCAGCGTCGGCAGCCCGCTGACCACGTCCAGGAAGTGGCCGGCGAGCCGCTGCAGGACCCTCAGCTGCGCTGCGGTCCGGTCCCGGGTGGCCGCGCCCACGAGCGCCATGAACACCGGGATCAGCGGCAACGTGAACACCACGATCGCGGCGGAGATCCAGTCGCTGGCTGCGAGCGCGATCACGACCGCCAGCGGCACGATCACCGCGAGCAGGACCTGGGGGAGATACAGCGAGAAATAGTCGTCCAGTGCGTCGATCCCGCGTGTCGCCAAGGTCGTGAGCGCGCCCGTGCGCTCCGCGCCGATCCGCGCCGGCCCCAGCTCGGCCACTCGTCGCAAAAGAGCCCCGCGCAGCTGTGTCTTGGCCAGCGCCGAGGCACGGCCGGCAACCAGCTCGGCGCCCCACGCGACCGCCGCGCGCGCGAGCACGACGACCAGCAGCGCGACGATCGGCCCGCGTAGCTGTGACAGCCCGCTGCCCGTGAACGCGTGGGCCACCACGGTCGCCAGCAGCCAGGCCTGCGAGATCGCCAGCAGAGCGGCGACCGTGCCGAGCCCGACCGAGGCAGCGATGAACGCGCGGGTGGCGTGGGCGTAGCGCAGCAGCCGTGGGTCGACGGCGCCCCGCCGCGCCCGCTCGCTCCTCGCCCGTTTCTGCACCACGGCCGAAGTCCACCGAGGAGAGCCGGCGCTCACATCATGCGGATCGGGTGAGGAATTCGCCGACGGCGCTCAGAGACCGCGCTCGTGCAGCGCATTCATCACCAGCTCACACGTCGCCTCGGGCGTGTCGGCGACCTGGATCGTGATGTCGGCGACGCGCTCGTACATCGGCAGACGAGCCGCGCTGAGCCGCTGCAGCACAGCCATCGCAGCCTCGGGGAGCGGCCGGTGGTGCTGGCCGCTGTGGGCGATGTTCTCGCGCTCGCGCGCGAGGCTCATGCGCAGCCACACGGTCAATTCGCCGGCCAGCAACTCGGGCTTGAGCACGACGCTGCCAGCCGCCGCGAGGACCGTCCGGTCGTGGGATTGCAGAGCGTCGCGGAGCAGCCGGTTCTCGGTCGCGTGCAGCGCGGCCTGCCCGCGCCGGCGCTGCAGCTCGCCGGCGGTGGTCCCGGTCGACGCCTCGAGCGCGTCATCGTTGTCCCAGTAGTCCCAGCCGAGACGCGCGGCGACGAGCCGCCCCACCGTGGACTTGCCTACGCCCATCATCCCGATCATCACGACGTGTCTGTATTGGGTGGTCATCGGCGGCCCGGCGCGTTGGCGCGGCCACTCAGCGTAGGTGCCGGCGGACATCCGCGGTTCATCCGAACGGGGTGATGACCGGCGGATGGGCGCCGCCTAGCTTGCAGGCGTGCAAGAGACCGCGGATGTCGAGCACGGCGCCTGACCCGGCGGGCGCGCCCCCGCCGCTCACGGCGGAGCAGGCTGCCGCGACGATCCGCAGCCGGCAGTACACCGTGCTGCTGGTGCTGGTCGCCATCGTCGGCGTGATCGTGTCGCTGGCCACGTGGTGCTTCCTCGAGCTCACCTACCAGATCCAGCAGGAGGTGTACACGCACCTGCCACACGCTCTCGGCTTCGGCGGCGGAGCGCCGAAGTGGTGGGCGCTGATCGTATTGCCGATCGCCGGCGTGCTGGTTGCCCTGGCGATCACGCGGCTCCCCGGCCGCGGAGGCCACATACCCGCCCGCGGCCTGGCGACCGGCGGCGTCACCCCGCCTCGCGAGCTTCCCGGGATCATGCTGGCCGCGATCGCGACGATCGGCCTGGGGGTCGTGCTCGGCCCCGAGGCTCCGCTGATCGCGCTCGGCTCAGGACTCGGCCTGCTCTCGATCCGGCTCGTGCGCCGTGGCGCGCCGACCCAGGTGCAGACGGTGGTGGCGGCCGCCGGGACGTTCGCCGCGCTGTCGTTCATCTTCGCCTCGCCGCTGATCGCAGCGGTGATCCTGATCGAAGCCACCGGCATCGGCGGCCCGCGGCTGCCGCTGATCCTGCTCCCCGGGCTGTTGGCAGCCGGGATTGGGTCGCTGGTCTCGATCGGCATGGGGTCGTTCACGGGCCTCAGCTCCAGCGCCTATGCGCTCGACGCGCTGCCACTGTCGAAGTTCGGCCCTCTTCACATCGGTAACTTCGGCTGGACGATCGTGCTCGGGATCGTGGTCGCGGCCGGTACTCGGCTCATCATGAGCGGTGGGCTGAAGACGTTCCGGATCGCCGACCATCGACCACTGGTCGTGCTTCCCTTCGTCGGCCTGCTGATCGGCATTCTCACGCTCGTCTACTCGGCTGCGACCGGGCACACGATCAACGACATCCTGTTCTCCGGCCAGTCCGACTTACCTGGCCTTGTGACAAGGGCCGGGACTTACTCGGTGGGAGCGCTGGCGCTGCTGATCGTCTGCAAGGGCATCGCCTACTCCCTGTCGTTGGGCAGCTTCCGCGGCGGCCCGACGTTCCCGGCGATGTTTCTCGGCGTCGCCGCCGGGATCATGTTCTCGCGGCTGCCCGGCATGCCGATAGATGCCGGTGTCGGTGTCGGGATGGCTTGCGGGGTTACCGCAGTACTGCGTCTGCCCCTGACCGCGGTCGTGATCGGGACGGTGCTCACAGCCACGGCGGGCGCCGGGGTTGAGCCGCTGATCATCGTGGGAGTGGTGGTCACCTATGTGGCGACAGTCGTGCTGTCGCCGCGCCAGCCCAAGCCTGCCGGATGAGCCTCTCGGCGGATATGCCCGCCGCCAACGGCCCGGTTCAGAGCAGCGAGGCCGCCTTCCGCTACGGAGCCGTGTTCCTGCTGGTGCTGGTCGTCGTCGTGTTTGCGATCGTCGCGCCCGACGGCGACGGTTCTCGGGCGGTCTCGTTTGCGTTGGTCGGCGTCGCGATGATGGTCTCGGTCGGCACCTCCCGCGAGCCGACCGATGTGCGACGGACCAGGACGCTGGTCGGCGGCGCCATTGTGGTCATCATCACGATCGGCACGGCGGCGGGCCTGATCCCGCGGTCGATCACGCTGGCGGTGACGGCGCTGCTCACGCTGGCGATTCCGGTCACGCTGGGAGGCGGTCTGGTGCGGCTGGTGCGCACCCGCGGCGCGACCCTCCAGGCGGTGGCCGGCGGACTGGCCATCTACCTGCTCGTCGGGCTCGGGTTCGCGTCGGCGATCGGGTTCGTGTCCACGGTCGAGTCAGCGTCGTACTTCGCGCAGGGAGGTGGCGGCAACGCGAGCGAGCATGTGTACTACAGCTTTACGGTGCTGACCACGACTGGCTTCGGAGACCTGACCGCGGCGCACGGCGTCGGCCGCGCCCTCGCCGTGCTCGAGATGCTGATGGGTCAGATCTACCTGGTGACCGTGATCTCGATCCTGATCGGTCGCCGCCTCGAGAAGCGCTGATCGATGGGCCGCGTCATCGCCTTCTCGCTGGCCGCGTCGCTCAACCCCACGCTGATCGCCGCCACCACCGTGATGTTGCTGCTCCCCAGCCCGAAGAAGCTGATGCTCGGCTATCTCGCCGGCGCGCTGTTGACAAGCATCACGCTTGGGATAGTGATCGTGCGCACGCTCGAGGATTCGGGGGCGGTGAGCACCGCCAAGCACCAGGTCAACCCGTTCGTTGACGTCGCGCTCGGGGCGATCCTGCTCGTGGTCGCGCTCGTGCTTGGTACCGACCACGATCGGCGGGTCCGGGAGGCGCGAGCCAGACGCAAGGCCCGATCCGAGCCCAAGACTCCGCGCTGGCAGCAGTGGCTGGGCCGGGGCAACCCGAAGATCACGTTCGCCGTGGGGGTGGTGCTTACGCTTCCCGGCGCCTCGTACCTGGCGGCGCTGACCTCGCTGGCGAGGCTCGACTACGGCCTGGCCGGCGACGTCCTGACGGTGGTGTTGATCAACGCCGTGATGATGGTGCTGATCGAGGTGCCGCTGATCTGCTTCGTGTTGGCGCCGGATTGGACCCCGACGGCAATCGACCGCGCGAAGACGGCGGTGCGACTGCATGGCCGCCGGATCCTGCTCACCGGCCTGACGGTGATCGGGTCGCTGTTGATGCTGCGCGGCGTAATCACGCTGCTTACTTGAGATAGCCCGCTGTGCGACGTCACAGCGCGTCGTCGACGGCCGCCAGCGCGCCGACGTACGCGGCGTGCGTTCCCACGGCCGTGAGCATCACGCTCGGCGGCCAGCGCCACGGTGGCGGCGTGCGGCCCAGCGCCGGGAACAGCGTCAACGTGGCGGTCATCAGGGTCGCGAAGAACGCCGCGCTCGCGCGCGGCTCGCCGATCGTGCGCCGCAGCACGCCGTGCCACAGACCGAACGCCGAGCCGTAGCTCCAGCGCAGCGCGAGGCCGAGTTCGTTCTCCTCGCGGGCGGTCACATGCGGCAGGTGCATGATGCTGGCCACGATCTGCCCGGGGACGAGGCTGTCGTCGTAGTCCAGGGGACCCGGATGGTTGGGGCGCAACCGCCGCTCGGTCGCGTACGCGAGCGACATCATCGCGGTGCCCGTGGTGCCCGCGATCACGCTCCGCACCGGCCACGGGATGCTGCGGTCGGTCAGTCTCATCGCTCGCTCGTGTGCACGACACTGACGTTCCCGCGTGGGCGCCGGCGCCGCATCATCCCAATCGGATGAGCCCGACCGCGCGGCTGCGGTCGCCCGCGATGTCGAGCACGCAGCCGTCCGGTGGTGCCCACACACTCCAATAGACGGGCGTGCCCTCTTGCCTCGGGGCCCGCGATGCGAGAGGTTTCGCCCAGGCTCGCCCCACCACCCGTTCTCTTGCCAGCGACCAAAACCGCAGATCGCCGCCCCGCCCGGGCCATCCCCGACGGCTTCGTCAGCCGTGCGGAGCTTGTCGAGCGGCTGCTCGCCTCCCGGGACGCCGCGCTGGCGATGATCACGGCCCCAGCGGGCTACGGCAAGTCGACGCTCCTGGCCGAGTGGGACCGTTGCGACGACCGCCCGTTCGCCTGGGTCTCGCTGGATCCGTGCGACGACGCGCGGCTCGCGATCACCTCGGCGATTGCGGGCGCGCTCGAGCAGACCGGATCGATTGACGCGGACGCTTGGCCCGAGCTGATGTGGTCGACCGCAGGCGACGAGACGTCGGCCCTGCGCCGCCTGATCGGGGTCGCCAAACGGCGCGGCGACGGGTTCGTGCTCGTGATCGACGACGCCCACACCGTTACCGGCACCGCGGTATGGGCGGTCGTGACCGCGCTGCTGGGACAGCTCGGCGCAGGCGCACAGCTGGCCGTCGCCTCCCGGACCGAGCCGCCGCTGGCGATCGGGCGCCTGCGAGCCCATCGGTCGCTGATCGAGCTGCGGACCGCGGACCTGGCGATGGACCCCGAGCAGGCCGCGAGCCTGCTGGCGCTGGCGGGGCTCAGGCTCGACCCGGCGTCGACCCGAGCGCTGCTGGGGCTGACCGAGGGATGGCCGGTGGGCCTCTATCTGGCGGCGCTGTCGCTGCGCGGCGAGCCCGATCTGCCTGCCGCGGTCAAGCGCCTGCGCGGAGACGACCACCTGATTGCCGAGTACTTCCGCGACGAGCTGTTGTCCCGCCTGTCGAGCGACTGCTGGCGCTTCCTCACGCGCGTCTCGGTCCTCGACGATCTGTCCGGGCCGTTGTGCGACGCGGTGCTCGAGCAGACCGCAGGGGAGAAGATGCTCGTCGAGCTGTCGCGATCGAACGTGATGCTGGCGCCGGTCGATCGCGGCCATCAGCGGTTCCGGCTGCACCCGCTGTTCCGGGCGGCGCTGACCACGGAGCTGCGTCGGGCCGAGCCGGAGCTCGAGCCGGTTCTGCACCGGCGGGCCAGCGTGTGGCTGGAGCGGCACGGCGACCTCGACGGGGCGATCGGACACGCCGCCGCCGCCGGCGACCTGGCCCGGACCGGTCAGCTGCTGTGCGCAAACCTCCCCGGGCTGCTCGCGGCCGGTCGCAACGCCGAAGTTCGGACGTGGCTGAGCTGCTTCGGCGCCGAGCAGATCGAGGCCTCGGCCCCGCTCGCGCTCGCGGCGGCGCACAGCTGCCTGATGCGCGGCGAGGTCGACCGGGCCCGCGCCTGGCGTCTGCACGCCGGGGCGGCGGCAGCAGCTCAACAGTCACCTTCTCTCGGCGGCGCCGAGGCGATCGCCGAAGCGATGGCCGGGGCCACCGGCACCGATGCGATGCTGGCGGCGGCCGCGCGCGCGTGCGATCTCGAGCCCGAGCACAGCCCCTGGCGCCCCTACGCCGAGCTGTTGCTCGGCACGGCGCTGCATCTCAGCGGAGATCGCGACACCGCTGCGGCCACCCTGGAGCGCGGCGTCGCGCTGGCCTGCACCCGGGTTCCGGCGATTGCGTCGCTGTGCCTGGCGCAGCTGGCGATGCTGGCGATCGAGCAGGACGACTGGCCCGGCGCCGCCGACGCGGCCGACCGCGCCGGCGCGGTGATCGAGCGGGCCGGGCTCGCCGAGTATCCGATCTGTGCGCTCGCCTTCGCCGCGCGTGCCGCTTCGCGCGCACACGAGGGGCGCACCGACGAAGCCAAGCACGACCACCGGCGAGCCACCGATCTGCTCGCCGCGCTCGGGGATTTCATCCCGTGGTACGGCGCCGAGGCTCGGATCATGCTGGCGCGCGCTGCGCTCGGCCTGGCCGATAGCGTCAAGGCTCGCACGCTCCTGGCCGAGGCCTCCCGGCTCGCCCGGCGCACCAACGGTGCGGTGATCTTCCAGGGCTGCTTTGAGCAGGCCTGGGCGCACATCGACACGCTCGCCGAGAGTGCGCTCTCGGGTCCGTCATCGCTGACGATCGCCGAACTGCGGATCCTCAGGTTCCTCCCGAGCCACCAGTCGTTTCGCGAGATCGCCGAGCGCCTCGACGTGTCGGTCAACACGGTCAAGACACAGGCGCACGCGATCTACCGCAAGCTCGACGCCGCCAGTCGCTCGGAGGCGGTGGCCCAGGCTACCCGCGCCGGATTGCTCGGCAACTAGTCGACGTCGAGCTCGTAGCCGATCGCCAGTGCCAGCCGCGGCGCGGCGTCGACGGTCCGCGGGAGGCCGATCTCCGGAGCCACTGCCGCCAGGACAGCGACGATCTCCCGCTCGTCGGCGCCCGCGCAACCGGCCAGCTCAACCGCCCAGCGCAACGTCGCCGTGGGCGCATCGAGCGCGACCAGCGCGCCCAGCCGGACCAGCATCCTGACCCGAGGAGTCAACGACGCGCCCGGGCAGTCGGTCGCCGTGGCCTCCGGTCGCAGGGCCAGGACCATCCGCACCGACTCCTCGTCGTTGGCCGCCAGTGCTGCGAGCAGCTCCTCCGCGGGTTGCGCCATCTCATCTCACGCTACCCGCGGGCGCCTCCCGCGCATCGCCCAAGGTGGGTGATGCCGCGGCCACCGGGCCCCGGTGGGCCCGATCAGCCCAAGCGGGCGTCCCACAGCTCGCGCAGCCGCGAGGGCTTCAGATCCTGCTTTCGCACGTATGGCACCGACACGCCGAGCTCGCCGGCCTCCGGATGCAACGAGAGGTCGTCGACCGAGATCAGCACGACCATCGGCGCCGGGCGCCGGTCGATGATCTTCCGAGCGGCGGCGATGCCGCCCATCCCCGGCATCACCACATCCATCAGCACCAGCTGTGGCGCGAGCCGCTGCACGGCGCGCGTCGCCTCCTCACCGGTGGACGCCTCGCCGACCAGCTCGAAGCCGTCCGCGCAGGAGATCAGCTCGCGTAAGGCTCCCCTCAACCGCTCCTGATCGTCGACCAGCAGGACCGTTACCGCCGATTCCCCGATGGGGTCGATCGATTCCCGTTCTACCTGCACAGACGCCGAGTCTGGCATCGGCGGCGACCGCTCACAGGTGTGCGCGCAGGCGTCAGCGCTACGTGCAGGCCCCCCTGCCTGCCGCCGTGTTCAGTCCGACGCCGAGAGGTAGATCAGGGTCGCCTTGACGCGCCGGCTGACGTCCTGGTCCTCCGGCAGGCCGAGCTTGGAGAAGATCGAGTTCACGTGCTTCTCGACCGCGCGCTTGGTCAGCACCAGCGACTCCGCGATCGCGCCGTTGCTTTTGCCGGAGGCGATCTCGCCCAGCAGCTCGAGCTCACGCGGGGTCAGCTCCGAAAGCGGCGACCGGTCCGCGCGGGCGCGCGCCTGGATCAGCACTTCGACGATCCGCGGGTCGATCACCGACTCGCCACGGGCGACGGCCTCGACCGCGCCGATCAGGTCCTGGCGGTTTCGAATCCGCTCCTTGAGCAGGTAGGCGCGGCGGGCGGATCCGGCCTCGAACAGGGCCACGGCGTACTCCGGCTCGGCGTACTGGCTGAGCACGACCACGCCGACGTTGGGGTCGGTCTCACGCAGGCGCGCGGCCACGGCGATCCCTTCATCCCCTCCGGTGGGCGGCATCCGGATGTCGGTGACGAGCACGTCGGGGTGCAGCGAGTCGATCGCCCGATCGAGCTCGTTACGGTTCGAGCAGACCGCCACCAGGTCTATCTCCGGCGCCGCGTCCAGCGTCGAGACCAGGAACTCCCGGATCACGTAGGAGTCCTCGGCCGCGACAACGCGGATCGGCCGAGCTGGATTCTGCCTATCGACAACTTGCGTGTTCACGCGTGGTCCCCGGCCCCAGTCTGCCACAGCGCCCGGGCGCGGGCGTCGTCAGGCGGCGGCAAGGTCGTCGGCGGCGCCGGCCCGCAGCGCCTTGCGATCGATCTTGCCCACCGGCGTCAGCGGGATCGAGTCGACGATCCGCACCTCGCGCGGATACTTATAGCCGCCGATCCGTTCGCGCGCCCACGCCACCAGCTCGTCGGCGGTGATCGCGCCGACCTCTCGAAGCGACACGAACGCGACGACCTCCTCGCCGTGGATCGGGTCCGGCTTGCCCACGACGGCGGCCATCGCCACCGCGGGGTGCTCGAGCAGGCCGTCCTCGACGTCGCGCGGGTAGACGTTGAAGCCGCCCCGGATGATCAGGTCCTTCTTCCGGTCGACGATGAACAGGTAGCCGTCCTCGTCGAGATATCCCACGTCGCCGGTGTGCAGCCAGCCGTCGCGCAACGCCTCCGCGGTCACCTCTGGAGCCCGCCAGTACCCGCTCATCACGCCGGGCGAGCGCGCGCAGATCTCGCCGGGCTCGCCGGCGGGAAGCTCACGGTCGAGATCGTCGACGATCCGGATCGTGGTCCCGGGGACGGGGATCCCCACCGAGCCGTCCTTCACCCGGCCGGCGGGGTTGGTGGCGACCAGCGCGGCGCTCTCGGTCAGCCCGTAGCCCTGGCGGATCGAAACCGACGGCACCCGGCGGCAGAACTCGTGCTGGACGTCCGGGGCCAACGGCGCAGCGCCGCACGACAGGTATTCCAGCGAGGACAGGTCATGGTCCTCGAGTGGCTGGGTGAGCAGGATCTGCAGCATCGACGGGACGACCGCGCTGAGCTGCAGTTGCTGCTCCTCGATCAGCGACAGGAACGCGCTCGGATCAAACCACCGCAGCAGCGCGGCGATCCCCTGCTCGGCCGAGTGCATGCCCACGACCGTGACCAGGAGCCCGTACGCGTGAGACAGGGGCAGCGTCATCAGCGACCGGTTGACGCCGGGCACGTGACCCGCGTCGTGACCGGCCGACCCGGTGAAGAACAGGTTGTCGTGGGAAAGCATCACGCCTTTGGCCCGACCGGTCGTCCCGCCTGTGTAGAGCAGCGCCGCGAGATCGCTGTCGTCGCGGTCGACGATCGCCGCCGGCTCGGCCCGCTCGAGCGACTCCAACGCAGTGACTTCGTCAGCGGCGTCGCCAGTGCAGATCACGGCCCGCACGCTGGGCAGGTCGGCGACCGCAGCGCTGACCTTGTCGACGAACTCGGGCGTGGTGACGACTGCGGCGGCCTCGGCGTCGGCGACGACGTGGCGCAGGTCCTCGGACGGAAGCAGGAACGTGGCCGGCGTGACCACCGCGCCGGCGCGCCAGATCGCCTGGTAGAGGATCGCGACCTCCGGGCAGTTCGCCATCGTGACCACGACCCGCTCCCCCGGCGCGATCCCCAGCGCGGCTAGGCCGGCGGCGATTCGCGTCGAGCGTGCCAGCAGCTCTCCGGAGCCGTGCCAGCGACCCTCGAACAGCAACGACGGATAGTCGCCGCGGACCTCGAAGGAGTGCTCGGCGAGCGCGGCCAGGTTGTGCGGTCCGATGCCGATGTGCGCAACCATACCCCGCAGCGCCTTTGCCAGCGGACACTTCGCAAGATCGTCTGCTCGGAGAATTTCTAGTCCGTTAACTAATGGTGTTAATATCGTCACCATGAGCACACCGATGACGGCACTTGCACCGGTCTCCCAGATTCCGGTTGAGGGGATGGCCGTTCAGGCGCAGCCGCCCGCGCCGCTGGCCTCGGATCTGTGCTGGCTTCTGGCCCGAGCCAGCCACGCCCTGATGACCGAGATGACCGCCGCTCTCGAGGACCTGGGGCTGTCGCCGCGATCCCACACGGTGCTCGTCACCGCGATGACCGGGGCCTACACCCAGACCGAGCTGGCGCGGCTCATCGGCCTCGACAAGACCACGATGGTCGTCACTGTCGACGAGCTCGAGGCTGCCGGCCTGGCCGAGCGCCAGCCTTCGGAGACCGACCGCCGCGCTCGCGTGATCGTGGTCACCCCAGCCGGCGCCAAGCAGGTGCTCGCCGCCGAGAAGGTGCTCGACCGGGTCCGCGAGGACGTGCTGGAGACGCTGCCCGAGGAGGACCGGCCGGTGTTCTTGCGGTCGCTGGGTCGCCTGGCCTGCGGTCGGCTGTCGGAGCCCGTGGCCTGTACTCAGACCGTGCGCCGCCGGGCCTAGCCCCGCCTACGCGAAGAGACCGCTGCCGACGAAGTCGTTGCGGTTGCGCGCCCCCGGCGGCACGAAGAAGTAGCCGCCCCCGACCGGGGTGATGTAGTCAACCATCGGCTCGCCGTTGAGGCGGTTCTGGATCTTGACGAACTGGCGAGTGGGGCTCTGATTGTAGGCGATGAACACCAGGCCCTGGTCGAGCTGGCCGGCCTTGTCGAAGCCCCGGTGGTAGTTGTAGCCGCGGCGCAGGATCCGCTGCTTGGCGGTCTGCTGGGTCCGCGGGTTGGCCAGGCGGATGTGGGCGTCGAGCGGAATCCGGTTGCCCTTCGGGTCGAGGTCGTAGCGCGGATCCTCGAACTCGTCGGTGCCGCCCAGCGGCGCGCCCGATTCGCGCGAGCGGCCGATCATGTTCTCCTGCTCGCGCAGGCCGACGCGGTCCCAGAATTCCACGTGCATGCGGATGATCCGCACTACCTGGTAGGTGCCTCCGGCGGCCCAGCTCGGCTCGCCCGCGCCGGCCCACACGAGCTCGTCCATCAACTTCGCGTCGGTCGTCTGCGGGTTGGCGGTGCCGTCGCGAAACGCGAACAGGTTGCGGGCGTTGCTCTTCGGGGTCGGCCCGCGGCTCGCGCTCGCGAAGCCGTCGATCGACCAGCGCTGCTGGAAGGTGCCGCGCACCGTGCGCAGCAGCTCGCGGAGCGTATGCACGACCGTGTCGCGGTGCTGGGCACAGATCTGCAGCATGATGTCCCCGTGCGTCTGGGCCGGGTCGAGCTCGTCGACCGGGAACGTCGGCATTGGCGTGAGCTCGCGGGGCCGCTTGGACGCCAGCCCGTAGCGGTTGTCGAACAGCGAGGACCCCAGTCCAATCGTCACGGTGAGAGCGTCGGGCGCATTGTCGGGACCGAGCGTTCCGGAGTCGGGCGGCGGCGCGTCGACCTCGAGCAGCGGAACCGGCCCGCCTGCCGTGAGCTCCTGCGCGCGCTGGCTGAGCGCCTGCAGCGCCTGCATCAGCGTGCGGGTGTCGGGGGCGAACGAGTCGAGCGCGACGAGCGTCGCCTGGGCCGGGGCCGGGTTGAGGATCCCGGACTGGTGGACGCCGGTGAACGGCTCGGCCGCGGACAGGTCGGTGCCGGCGACGGCGGCGCCGGCCTCGGTCGCCGCGGCGTTGGTCGCCGCCGAGGCGCCCCCGCTCCGCGACAGGTCGACGTAGGCGGCGGCGCTGGCGGCGCCCAGGACCACGCCCGAGCGAGCCAGGAAAGAGCGTCGGTCTACCTTCTTCACGGCACGATCCTCTTCTGGTTGGCCGGGATCTGCGGGATCGCCGGCGTGTAGGCGGTCTCGAGCGCTCCCGGCACCTGGGCCAGCGCCTCCAGCGCCTCACCCATCGAGGCGTTGAGCCGCTCGGACTCCGGCTGGGTCAGCTCGGAGTTCGACGGCGGCGTGCCGCCGTGGTCGGTCTTCAGCGAGGACAGGGTCGAGCTCAGCGCGTCCAGCTGGGTGTTGACGACGGGCAGCACGGACTCTCGGTACTGGAGCATCGGCGCCAGCGTCTTGATCACCTCTCGGGTGGCCATCAGCCCTGCCTCGGTGGCGAGCACCCCGGCGCCGCTCCAGGGAACATCGGTTCCGCTGAGCAGGTCGCGGACCGCGTCCTCGAGAATCTCGTGCGCGCGCGTGGCGTAATCCAGCGGAACGATCTGTACGCCGGGGAGGACCTTGCGGAGCTTGGCCACGTCGGTCTGCAGCCGGCTGGCGTAGGGCTCCAGCGACGCTGGCGGCTGGCCGGTCCAGAGGCCGTACTCGATCCGGTGAAGACCGGTGAACTGGGGCGAGGACGTCCCGCCGGGCAGGCCGCCCGGGTTTCCATCGATCGCCTGATCGAGGGTGGCCACGGGTCCCTCGAGGTACACGGCGCCGAGGCGCATGTAGTCGGCGTAGGCGGCCCGCCAGGCGTCCTGAGCAGCGGCCCGGTCGCCCGACCTCAGCGCATCCTGAAGCCGCGAGATCTCCGGCACCATCAGCTCGAGCTGACGGCCGGAGTAGGCGCGGTACTGCGCGACCGGACGCACGAACGCCGCCGGGCTCAGCGGCTTCAGGGTCTCCGGCGGGACGGACGGCGCGCCCTTGACTGAGCCCTGGTAGCCGTAGACGTTCAGCTGGCTGGCCACGTGCGGCACATGCTCTGTGTACGTCGCCAGCGGGCGCGGCTCCGACGCGCCTGGATACTGAGTCGACGCCGTCGTCGACGCCGATGCCGGCTTGTCGCCGGAGCCGATCAGGACGATCGCCAGCACGACCGCCGCCGCCAGTGCGACGCCGAGTCCAACCAGCCAGCGAACTGAGCCCTTTGCCCGTAGCATCGGGAAAAGAACGGGCCCAGACGGCCCTGGCTTGCGTGCCCGGTGCGCCGCCGGAACGGCCTTAAGCTCCTCGCAAGCAATCTCATTAGGACGTCCTAATTAGGATCTCCTAATCTGTGCTAGGTTCCACAGCGCAAAGCCGACCTGGCAGATTGGAATTACGGGCGGAGGCAGTCAGTGAGTGCGGTTCGCGCGAGTCTCTCGCGACCAGGCGCCGGTAGGAAGCAGCGCCGCGAACAACTCGGGTTGTACATCTGGACCGCGGTGGTGCTCGCCGTCGGCGTCGCTGTCGTGATCCTCTCCTGGCACGCCAAGGGCGGCACCACGGACCCAACCGACCTCGCGCCCAGCCATCGCCTGAGCCACACCACGGTTGTGCTCGACAGCGCGATCCTCGTGTTCCGCGAGGGGCTTGAGACGATCCTGGTGCTGGCCGCGATCGTCGCCAGCTTCCGGGCCGGCAACCAGCTGTATCGCAAGCCGGTAGCCGCGGGCAGCGCGCTGGCTTTAGCGGCCGGCGTAGTCACCTGGTTTTTGATTGTGTGGGTGATCCACAGCCTTCCCGGCAGCGAGCTGACGATTCAGGCGGCCACCGGGCTGCCGGCGCTGCTGGTGCTGCTGCTGGTGATGAACTGGTTTTTCCACAAGGTCTACTGGACCGGGTGGATCTCGCATCACAACAAGCGCCGCCGTGGGCTGCTGTCGTCCGATCCGGACACGAACAAGCGCCGGCTGCTGCTGGGCCTGGCGCTGCTCGGGTTCACGTCCGTCTACCGCGAGTGCTTCGAGATCGTGATCTTCCTGCAGAACCTGCGTGAGCTCTACGGCGCGAGCATTGTGCTCGAGGGCGTGGTGATCGGGCTGATGTTCACCGCCGCGGTCGGCGTGCTCACATTCACGCTGCACCAGCGCCTGCCCTACAAGCGGCTGCTGATCATCACCGGCATCATGCTGCTGTTCGTCCTCGTCGTCGCGGTCGGCGAGGAGGTCAACGAGATGCAGCTCGCCGGCTGGATCGGCACCACCGAGATCGGCTGGCTGCACATCCCGGGCTGGATGGGCACCTGGTTGAGCCTGTTCAACAACTGGGAGACGTTCATCGGCCAGTTCATCGCGCTTGCACTGGTCGTCGGCTCATATCTGGCCGCGCAATACGTGCGCGTCTGGAGGCCACGCCGGCAGGGTCGGCGCGCCGCGCAGATCGCACAAGAGCCGCCGCGCCCGCCCGTCACCGGGCAGGTCGCGACCTCGCAGACGGGCTAGTGCCGCGCGCTGTAAATAGCTAAGGCCCTTTGCGCCTCAGCTAAGGCCATACCGGCTTCCATCGGCTCCTTAGTGCCGATGTGCGGCCGCTTGTCGCAGCTCATCCTTGTCCTTACGGAAGGACGAGGCAATTAGTTCCGAAGATAGATTGTCTTGGAACAGACGATTTGCTACGGTTCCTTCTTGAGTCGTCCAAATCGCTCGCAAATGAGCTGCTGACAGGAGACGTTTGATGAACCAAGCAACCCAACCCGTTTCGCAAGCGCGCGAGGATCGCCGGCGCTGGGTGGCGCTGGTGGTTCTGTGCGCCGGCTTCCTGATGATCATCCTCGATCAGACGATCGTCAACGTCGCACTGCCCTCGATCCAGACCGACCTGCATTTCTCGCAGGCCAACCTGGCCTGGGTCGTCAACGCCTACCTGATCGCGTTCGGTGGGCTATTGCTATTGGTCGGGCGCCTCGGCGACCTGATCGGCCGCCGCCGGATCTTCCTGTCCGGCCTGGTGCTGTTCACGACCGCGTCGCTGCTCTGCGGTCTGGCGGACAGCCAGGCCCTGCTGATCGGCGCCCGCTTCGTGCAGGGAATCGGCGGGGCAATGACCTCGGCCGTGATCCTCGGGATGATCGTGACGATGTTCACCCGGCCCTCGGATCAGGCTAAGGCGATCGGTGTCTACAGCTTCGTCGCCGCCGCCGGCGGTGCACTCGGATTGCTGCTGGGTGGCGTGCTCACCCAGGCGCTGAACTGGCACTGGATCTTCTTCGTCAACCTTCCCATCGGTGTCGCCACCGGCTTCTTCGCCACGCGTCTGCTGCCCAACGACAAGGGTGTCGGGCTCGACCAGGGAGCGGACCTTCTCGGCGCGTTGCTGCTGGTGGGCTCGCTGATGCTCGCCGTGTACACGATCGTCGAGGCCGGTCACTTCGGCTGGGGCTCGGCCCACACGCTCGGACTCGGCGCGGTGGCGGTGGCGCTGATGGCCGGGTTCATCCTGCGCCAGTCGCGGGCGGCGAACCCGCTGATCCCGCTGCGGATCTTCCGCAACCGATCGGTGACGGTCGCCAACACGATCCAGATGCTGTTCGTCGCTGGGCTGTTCGGGATGTTCTTCCTGGGCGCGCTGCAGATGCAGCGGGTGCTGGGTTACGACGCGATCGAAGTCGGCCTGGCCTTCCTGCCGGTCGCGCTCGGGATCGCGGCTCTGTCGCTCGGATTCGCGGCACGGCTGATCATGCGCTTCGGCGCCAAGCCGACGCTGGTCGCCGGGTCTGCGCTCGCGGCGGCAGCGTTGATCCTGTTCCGCGGTACCCCGGTGCACGCCAGCTACCTCTCGGATCTGCTGCCGTCGATGGTGCTGCTCGGAGTTGGAGCCGGTCTGGCGTTCCCATCGCTGATGACGATCGCGATGTCGTCCGCCACCCCGGAGGACGCCGGCATTGCCTCCGGCTTGGTCAACACCACCCAGCAGGTCGGTGGCGCCCTCGGGTTGGCGGTGCTCGCGACGCTGTCGAGCACCCGGAGCAGCTCGCTGCTGGCCAACGGCGACTCGCTGGCGTCATCGCTGACGAACGGTTACCACCTGGCGTTCACGATTGGAGCGGTTCTGATCGTGGTCGCGACCGCACTCGCGGTGTTCGTGCTGCCCTCGGCAAGCGCCGCCGGCGCTCAGGAGGTCCCAGAGGCCGACGTCGAGGATCACCGCCTCGCGGCGCTCGCCGAAGCCGACTATGTCGAGGAGGCGGCGTGACGCCGGCCCGTTCAGACCACGGCGGCCACGTCGGCGATCGCCGCCTGCATTGCCTGCACCAACTCGTCGACCTCGCCGTCGCTGATGATCAGCGGCGGCGAGAAGGCGACCGCGTTGGCGTAGGCCAGGCCGCGGCCGATGACACCTCGCGCCTGCAGCGCCGCGACCAGCGACGCCGCGGACAGCGGCGGTTCGAGCGCGACCGCCTGCATCAGGCCCTCGCCTCGAACCTCAGCGACGCCGGGCTGGGAGGCCAGCTCATCGAGTCCCGCCCGCAGCCGCCGTCCCGCGGCGCCGGCGCGCTCGGGCAGGTTCTCGGCGCGGAGGATCTCCAGGTTGGCGATCCCGGCGGCGCAGCAACTGGGGTGGCCCGTATACGTCCCACCGTGCGCAAGAAGGTAGCCATCGTCGGCTTCCAGCCAGCCGCGGACTCGTGGTCCTACGATCACCCCGCCAAGCGGAAGGTAGCCGCTGGTGATCCCCTTAGCGAACGTCATCAGGTCCGGCGTGACCTCGAAGTGATGGGACCCGAACCAGGAGCCCAGCCGCCCGAAGCCGGTGATCACCTCGTCGAACACCAGCAGCGCGCCCGACTCGTCGCAGATCTCCCGTAGACCCTGCAGGTAGCCCGGCGGCGGTGGGAACACGCCGCCGGCGCCCTGCACGGGCTCGGTGATGATCGCCGCGATCCGCTCGGGACCGTGGTAGGCCACCGCGGCCCGCATCGCGTCGAGCGAGTCGCGCTCGACCTGGAAGCAGTCGCCGAGCAGCGGCCCGAACGGCCGGCGGTTGGCCGGCAGGCCGCTGATCGAGGTCCCGCCCATCATCACCCCGTGATAGGCGTAGTGGCGGGTCAGGAACACGGTCCGGCCGGCGTCGCCGTTCGCCCGGTGGCCCGCACGGGTCAGCTTCATCGCGCTGTCGACAGACTCCGAGCCTGTGAGCGTGAACAGCACGCGGCTGTCGGGGATCGGCTCGAGCTCGGCCAGCATGCCGGCGAGCCGCTGCTCGGGTCCGTTGGTGAAATTCCCGAACGTGTGGTAGGCCGCGACCTGCGACATCTGGGCCGCGACCGCGTCGGCGATCTCGCGCCGGCCGTGGCCGATCTCGCAGTACCAAAGCGACGCGGTGCCGTCGAGGTAGGTGCGTCCCTCGGTGTCCCACAGGCGGCACCCCTCCCCGCGGACGATCTCGAGGAACTCGCCCTCGGGGCGGGCTGGGATCGCGAATGGATGAAGCACGTTCGGAACGGTCATTGACTACCTCCGCTAGATCAGGTGAGAGGGATCTTGCCTTACTGCGGCCGCCGTGAGGAGCCTTTCGGTACACCGCGACCTTCCACGGGCGGTGGTCCTAGACGCAGCGGCCAACGACGGACGGCTAGGGTTCTGCCGCGTGAAGACCGTTCGCGACGAGGCGTTGCAGACGATGCGCCGCCTCGGCCTTACCACGATCTTCGGCAACCCCGGGTCGACCGAGATCTCGTTCTTGACCGATCTCCCGGACGACATCCGCTTCGTGCTCGGGCTGCACGAGGGCTCCGTGGTCGGCATCGCCGCCGGTTACGCGATCGCGCGCGGGAAGCCGGCGTTCGTCAATCTGCACACGGCGGCCGGGCTCGGAAACGCGATCAATGCGATAGCCAACGCCCGCGACTGCCGGGCGCCGCTGGTCGTCGTGGTCGGCCAGCAGGACCGCAGGCAGATCGCGCACGAGCCGTTTCTCACCGGCCGCATGCTCGAGCGGCTCGCCGGTGAGTACCCGGTGTGGACGAGTTTCCCCGTGCGCGCCCAGGACGTCCCGGGAGCGATCGCGCGCGCGTACAACGAGGCCATCGCGGGCGCCGGACCGGCGCTCGTCGTGGTCCCGATGGGCGACTGGTCCGAGCCCGCCGACGAGCTCGCCGCCGGCTCGCCCTCGCGCGTGCTGCGCTCGGCGTCGGTTGCTCCCGAGCAGGTCGACGAGCTCGCCGCGCTGGTCGCCGCGGCGCGGTCTCCGGCGCTCGTGGTCGGGATGTGCGACACGCGCGAGCAGTGGGCCGCGATCGTGGCGCTGGCCGAGCGGCTGCGCTGTCCGGTGTGGCAGGAGCCGTTCGTGCGCCGCGCCGGCTTTCCCCAGGACCACCCGCTGTTCGCCGGGCACCTTTCGTGGCGGCGGGGATCGATGCGCCGGACGCTGTCGGCGTACGACACGGTCGTCGCGATCGGCGCCGGCGCGTTCCGGCTGTACCTGTTCGACGAACCTACGGCGGTGGTCGAGCCGGGCACGCGCGTGGCGGTCATCACCGAGCACCAGGCCGAGGCCCACCGCAGCCCCTGCGAGCTGGCGCTGGTCGGCTCGATCGCGTCGGCCTGCAGCGCGCTGGCCGACGCATTGCCTCAGCGCGACGGGGACGCGCCGGAGCCGATGCCCCGTCCGCCCGCGCCCTCGCCGCCGGAGCCTGGAGCGCCGCTGACGCCCGGCCACGTGTTCGCCGGGCTGGCGCAGCGGCTCCCTGCCGACGCGGTCGTGATCGAGGAGACGCCCTCGAGCCAGCCCGAGCTCTACCAGCGGATCCCGATCCGGGAGCCGCTCGGGTTCGTCAGCACCGCCAACGGCGGACTCGGGTTCGGCATCTCGGGCGCGATCGGGCTGCGGATGGGTCTGCCAGAGCGTCCGGTGGTGGCGTTGCTCGGCGATGGGTCTTCGATCTACGCGATCCAGGCGGTGTGGACCGCCGCCCGGTACGGCGTCGGCGTGCTGCTGGTGGTGCTCGCCAACGGCGGCTACGCGATCATGGACAAGCTCGCCCGTGACTCAGGCGGGGCCGGCCCATGGCCCTCGTTCGGCGAGGTCGACGTCTCCGCGATCGCGCGGGGGTTCGGCTGCCCGGCGATCAGGGTGAGGTCGCACGAGGAGCTCGAACGGACGCTCGACGACGTGGTGCCCGGGCTGGCGGCGCGCAGCGAGCCGCTGCTGCTCGAGGTCGCCGTCGCCACCTGACTCGACCAGCGCTCCTCGATGCGTCCAAACCGCCACACCATCAGCGCGAGCGCCCAGGTCGCTACGAAGATGCCGGCGATCGCGAATCCGACCAGGTTGAGGTCGACGTTCTCGAATTGGTTCCAGATCGGACCTGAGAGACCCAACTGCGAGGCGACCAGCCCTCCGAGCTCGATCGTGCCGATGACCAGGGCCACTGCCACCGACAGGCCGGTGATCGTGAGGTTGTAGAAGACCTTGCGGACCGGATTGGAGAACGCCCAGCCGTAGGCGAAGTTCATGAACGATCCGTCGATCGAGTCCATCAGCGACATGCCGGCGGCGAACAGGATCGGAAGGCAGAGGATCGCGTACCAGGGCAGCCCGGCTCCGGCCGCCCCGCCGGCCAGAACGAGCAGCGATACCTCGGTCGCGGTGTCGAATCCGAGGCCGAACAGCAGGCCGATCGGATACATCTGCCACGGCCTCGTGACCGCCTTGGTCAGACGGCCGAGGAACCGGTTCATGAGCCCGCGCTTGGCCAGGTGCTCCTCGAGCTGCGCCTCGTCGTAACGGCCCGTCCGCATCGCGCGAAGGACGTTGACGATGCCGATCAGGATCACGATGTTGAGCGCCGCGATCAAGTACAGAAAGCTGCCCGAGACCAGGGTTCCGATCCAGGTGGTCAGCTGGTGCAGCCCGGAATCGCCGTTCTTGACCGGGCCCGCGAGCGCCTTGATCCCGACCGTGAGGAGCAGTGAGAGCGCGAACACGATCGTCGAGTGCCCGAGCGAGAACCAGAACCCGACGCTCAACGGACGCTTGCCCTCGGACATCAGCTTGCGCGTGGTGTTATCGATCGCCGAGATGTGATCGGCGTCGAACGCGTGACGGAGGCCGAGCGTGTAGGCCGTTATGCCGATCCCGACCGTGAACGCTCCCGCGCTGCCGACCCGGTAGCGGTGCGGCGCAACGAGCGCGATCAGCGTCACGAAGCCGATCACGTGCAGGCCGACCACGACGAGACCCATCAGGAACAGCATCCGTCGCTGCCCCCGGTCCAGCGCTCTCCAGAACCTCATGGCGTCAGCTCAGGTGGATCTCGGCCACCGCGGCCTCGGTGACGGCAACCGTCGGGCCGGCCGTGTCCGCGTCCGCCCAGATGACGTACTCGCCGGCCGCCAGGCTGCCGAAGATCGCGGTCAGTACCGGTCCGGCTTCGGTGTTGCGTTCGTGTACCCCGGTGTGGACACGGCGCCCGTCCTCGCACGTGAGGCTGATCTCGATCTCGCGGCCCCGATAGCGGTCATCGGGGTAGATCACGAGCGCGCCCCGGTCCTCGCCGATGTCCAGCGCGACGGTCGCGGACCGCTGCCACCCGGGGCGGGCGGCGGCCGCCCCGGGGTCGTTCGTTGCGTTCATCACGAGACCGCCGACAGCGGCGCCGTGTTGTAGCCGCTCTGGGGGGTGCCGAGATACGGGAACTGCGGCAGGTAGGTCGTGTCGGCCGAGGTCAGCCCGTCGGTCAGCAGCGACGCCGCCCCGTCGGGCGTATAGCTCGGGTTCACGAGCGGGTAGGTGGCTCCCGCCACTGCCCGCAGCGCGACCGAGGTGACGTCATCGAACACTCGCCGCCCGTTCGGGAAGCCGGCCAGGTCGCCGCCGATCACGCCGAGCGGATTCGGATTGCTCGTCGGCGGGATCGATACGTTGAGCCGCAGCTCATCGGCGTACGTGCTGCCGGTGAAGTTCTGGAACCCCGGGACGACGCCCGAGGGCAGCCCGGTGAGGAGAATCGCCACCAGATCGGCACGCGCGGCGGTGAGCTTGGAGAGGTTCGGGAACACTCCCGGATACAGCACCGGAAGCAGCTGCGCCAGTTCCGGATGCTGGACGTAGGACAGGAACTGACTGTCGTCCGCGGGGGTCAGCGAGTTCCACAGGTCCTTCTTACCCATCGGGACGATTACCTCGTTGAACAGCGGATTGCCGAGGCGAGACACCTGGACCTCAGGTCCAAATCCTCCGGTGATACCGCCCGGCTCGCGGATCGAGGCCTTCGGGCGACTCGCCGCGGCCCACACGCCGATGACCGAATCACGGTGGCGCCAGTCGTGCCAACCGGATGAGCGCGTCAGGTCGCGCTTGGGGACCTGGAGGGCGATCGAGTGCACGCCGAACTCGTTGGTGGAGTTGACGCCCATCGAGTTCGCCATTCCGCCGATGTGCAGCTTCTCGAACGGTCGCAGGTCACCGAGATCGAAAATGGCCCCGAGGTCGATGTAGAAGCCCTCCAGGCGCTGCCCCGCGAACACCGTCCTGCCGGATCCGAGGGAGTGCACCGCCTGCGCGGCGAGCGCTCCATAGTTCGGCGTCGAGGCCGGCCCGATGTTGCACGGCGGGCAGGCCAGGTTGCTCCCGAGCACCTGTGATCCGCGGCGTGTGCTTCTGGTCACCGAATAGAACTGCTTGCGGTTCCAGTTCGGGCTCGAAATCGAGCTGATCGTCCCGGTGTTGTACAGGAACGTGTTCGGGTTGGCCACCTTCGTCGCGAAGGTGAACTCGTAGGTGATGTCCGGCACGCCGTCGCCGTCATTGTCGATGTAGATGTAGTAGGCCACGTCGTCGGCGAACTCGAAGAAGTTCGGTCCGCCGAACGGCGCTTCGAACGGCAGGTAGTTCGCGATCAGGGTGACCGTGTCCGGCTGGTCGGGCGACACGAACGCATATGTGTCGGTGTTATCCGCGACCGGGTCCTTGCTGGTCGCCGGTGCCTCACGATGAGACGACATTTCGAAAGCCTCCGAATAGGTTCTAGGTGAGAGAAAGCAGCCTGCCGCCGGTTACCGGCGGCCTGATTTCGCGGCGTGAGCCAGCTTGGACGCGAGCTTGTGATCGCGGATCGTCACTTCGTGCTTGCCTGACATGACGGTGACCTTGCCGCTGCGCGGGTCGCCGATCCAGGCGACGATCGGGTGTGAGTGACCGTGTCCCTTGGCCTCTGCCTCGGCCGCCAACAGTGCGCCGATCGCGGTGGCGCTGGCTGCCGCGCCAGCCGAGGTCTTGACGAAGTCACGCCTGGTGAAATCGCTCATGATGCTCCTCCTATCCGGTTGTCGCCGAGCTAGACGGGCACCCGGCTCTCTGTAACCCGGTATGCGCAGCGCGCCAGAAAACGGATCACCGGCCCGAGAAAAGTTTCGACGTCTGCGCCTGCGCTCGGGCGCTCAGCTCGATTGCATGATCGGGGTGATCGCGGCGAGGATGGCCCTCGACCAACCGATAGCGACGAACCACGCGGCGAGGGGGGTGCACGGGCACGGTTAGCGCGTATCGCGCCATAAAACGGATCACTAACTGAGCAAAAGCCGTGTCGCCGCTGGCGCGGTGGCGGGTGCGGCGTTAGTCTCGTTGCGCGGGCCGGCTCTGTCGAGGGGATTTGGAGGGGTGCGATGCTGTTTACGTCTGTGGTGCGCCGCTGGGGGTTGAGGATCGCGTTGGCGGGGGCGATCACCGTCATGCTGTCGCTGTCGGCCACCGCCTGGGCCGCCGATTCGGTGCTGACGCCGTCGCCGAGCTCGTGGGACTTCGGCAACAGCGACGTGCACTTCGGGGGCGGCGCGAATCAGAACTTCACGATCTCCAACGACACCGGTCCCGACCTCACGGTGGTCAGCGTTGGCCTGACCGGTGCCGATGCCGATCAGTTCCAGCTGAGCTTCGACGGATGTACCAACGCGTTCCTGTCCCAGGGCAGCTCGTGCGGAGTCTCGATCACATTCCGGCCCTCAAGCCCTGCAGCCAAGACGGCGACGCTCGAACTCACCGACAGCGACGATGGGGTCCTCGATATCCCGCTCACCGGCACAGGCATGACCGGCACGTTGACGGCCAACCCCGATCCGGTCGTGTTCAACACCCAACCGTATTTCTCCGGCGGCCAGACGCAGAACGTCAACCTCCAGAACTCCAACGACTTCTCCACGCAGACATCGTCGGCCTCGATCGTCGGGCCCGACGCCGGGGTGTTCTCGATTGCGTACGGCCAGAACTGCGAACAGCAGCTGTTCGGTACCAACAACAGCTGCGGGATCGGCATCGGATTCAACCCGCCCGCGCCCGGTACCTTCCATGCCGAGCTCGACATCGCCAGCGACAGCTCCAGCAGCCCGCTGCGCGTGCCGCTGCAGGCCACGGCGCTGAACGGCCCGACCGAAGACGTGTCTCCGAGGCAGACCGACTTCGGGAGCGTCGCGATCGGAAAGAGCGTCTCTCAGGCCGTGACGATCGCCAACCACGGGGATTATCCGCTGCAGATTCAGCAGGCATTCCTGGTGACTGGGACCCCCGGCACGTTCCCGCTAACGGACGACCGCTGTAGCGGCCAGGTCGTCGATCCCGGCTCCTCATGCGGGTTCACGGTGAGCTTCCAGCCGAGTCTGGCCGGCTTCCGGGACGGCGCCGTGATCGTGATCACGAACACCCCACAGCCGGTGTCGCCGATCGGGTTCACCGGCACGGGGGTGGCGAACCCGCAGGGCACGGCGGTCGTCACCGGAACGCCCGCCGCCGGCAGCGCGCTCGGCTGCCGTCCGGATGGATACGACCTGGGCACGGCGTTCTCCTATCGGTGGTTACGCGACGGTCACGAGCTTTCCGGGGCAACCGGCGCGTCGTTCACGCCCAGCGATGCGGATGTCGGCGCCCGGATGGCGTGTCAGCTCACAGCGGTCAACGCGGTCGCCGGCCAGACGGTCACGAGCCCGGCAACCGCTCCCGTTGCGGCCACGGACCTCACCCGCCTTCCCGGCTCGTTCGTGGACCGCCGGGGTTGCCGAACTGTCAGCGTCGAGCACCGGCTGAGGGTCGGCCCAACCGCAGTCGCGGTCAGGTACTCGCAGCCGACACTGCTCTGGGCCCCACTCTCGCTCTCGGCCAAGCGGGCGCTGAGCGTATCCGTCGACGGACACACCGTCGGCCGCGGCAAGCTCGTTGCGGTCAGCCCCCGAGCGCTGTCGACCCTGGCCAGCGGGACCCACACGCTCACGATCAGGTCGGGAAACGACACCACCTCGGCGCCGTTGCTGCTTGGGGACTGCCAGGTTGCGGTCCGAGTCCAGGGCGCCCCGGATCGCACGACCTCGATCGCAGTCTCGGCGAGTGCGGCGCTCGGCGCAACCACGATCACGTTGCCGCGCGGACTGACATTGCATGCCGGGCATCGCCTGCTTGGGCAGTTCAACTACACGCAGTCGGGGTACCCGACGCTCGGATTCCCGCTGGTCGGCCGCCACAGCAGCGCGAACGACATCACGGTGACGATCACCGGCCACCGGATTCGAGTCACGAATCTCCCGGCGCGCACCGGGGTGATCCGCCTCAGCCTGCGCCCCCGAGTCCTCGGCGGGACGGGCGGGGTGGTCCGCGTGGCGGCCCCGGTCGCGGGAGCGCCCGGGACGCCGTCGGCGGCCGTGCTCGCGAGCTGGTTCCAGGAGGGCCCGGGCCGGTAAGCGGCGGCCGGCCCGCGGCGCTGAGGTGTACGATCTCGTGCATCATCGACAAGATTGTCGACAATCCTGCGAGAAACGGCGCCGAGACAAGCGTCGAGGACGAGCTGCGCGACGCGATCGTCAGCGGGCGCCTGCAGCCCAGAGAACGGCTGGTCGAGGCGGACCTGACCGCGGCGCTGGGCGTCGGCCGCTCGGCGGTCCGCACGGCGCTGGCCCGGCTGGAGCAGGAGGGCCTGGTCGAGCACGAGCGAAACCGCGGCGCCCGGGTCCGCCTCGTCGACGAGCGGGAGGCGGTCGAGATCCTCGAGGCCCGCGCCGTGCTGGAGGGGCTCGCCGCCCGGCAGGCCGCCGCGAAGGCGAGCGCCCGTGACGTCGCGGCGCTGAGACGGATACTCGCGCGCATGCGCCGGCTGCTGGACGCCGGCGATCCGCTCGGCGCGTCCGATCAGAACGCGGCACTTCACCGCCAGCTGCTCGAGATCGCAGGACACGACACCGCAACCCGCCTGATCTCGATGCTGAACTCCCAGCTGGTGCGGTTCCAGTACCGGACGATCCTGCTGCCCGGGCGCAGCGAGCGCTCGGTCGCCGAGCACGCGGCGATCGTCGATGCGGTCGCGGTCGGCGACTCCGACGCCGCCGAGCAGGCGATGCGCACGCACCTGTCACATGTCGCCGACGCGCTGCGGAGCGCCACCCGATGAGCGAATCTCCGTCCAGGCGAGCGCGGGAGCTGCTCCAGGGCGCGTTCGACACCCATATCCACGTCGGCCCCGACGTCGTTGAGCGTAAGACCGACGACGTGTCGTTGGCGCGGCGCTTCCAGGAGCTGGGGATGGCCGGGTTCGTCCTCAAGTCGCACTACACGTCGACAGCTGAGCGGGCGAGCGTCGTGCGCGCAGCAGTGCCGGGGATCCAGGCGCTCGGAGCTATCTCGATGAACCGCGCGGTCGGCGGGATGAACCCGCTCGCGGTCGAGATTGCCGCCCGCGAGGGAGCCCGGACCGTTTGGATGCCGACCGTCGACTCGGTCAACGAGTCCCACGAGCGCGACGCCCCACCCGACGCGAAGGTCCCGGTATGGGTGCGGTTGCAGCTCGACCTGCGCGAGCAGGGGCTGGAGATCGCGACCGTCCCGGTCGTCGACGAGCGCGGCGAGGTGCTGCCGCAGACGCGCGAGGTGCTGGCGATGATTGCCCGCCACGAGATGCTGTTGGCGACCGGCCACCTCGGGCGCGACGAGATCTTCGCGATCGTCGACGCCGCGCTCGAGGAGGGCGTGCGCGAGATCGTGATCACCCATCCGGAGTTCCCGTCCCAGGACCTCTCCCGGTCCGACCAGTACGAGCTGGTGAAGCGGGGCGCGCTGCTGGAGCGTTGCTTCACCACGCCGCACACCGGCAAGATCTCGTGGGAGGCCTGGATCGACAACATCCGCGCCGCCGGCCCGGAGAACTCCGTCCTGTCGACCGACCTCGGACAGGTGTTCAACCCAGAGGTCGAGGACGGGATGGCGCTGATGGTGGACCGGCTGCTGGACGCGGGCTTCGACGAACAGGAGGTGCACGTGATGGCCGTCGTCAACACACGCCGGGTGGCGGGCGCAGCGCCGCTGGGCGTCGGGGTGGCGCGATGACCCGGATGCTCGTGATCGGTGCGCACTCGGCGGACTTCGTGTGGCGGTCGGGCGGGGCGGTTGCGGTGACGACCGCCGGGGGTGGGGTCGCGAAGGTGATTGCGCTGTCCTACGGCGAGCGTGGGGAGTCAGGCGAGCTCTGGAAGCAGGAGGGCCAGACGATCGAGAACGTCAAGACGATCCGCCACGGCGAAGCTCGGCGCGCCGCGGCCGCGCTCGGCGCCGAGTTCGAGTGCCTGGACCTGGGCGACTACCCGCTGGAGATCGACGCGGACTCGCTGCGGCTGATTTCGGACAAGATCCGAGAGTTCGCGCCCGACGTGCTGATCACCCACACCGACACCGACCCGTTCAACCCCGACCACCCCGTCGCTTACGCCGCGGTCGCTCGCGCGCGAGGGCTCGCCGCCGGCGCTGGGGTCCCGAGCGCGTTCGGAACCGTCACCCCGCCGGCGCTGTTCCTGTTTGAGCCACACCAGCCGGAGCTGTGCAACTTCACCCCGAACACGTTCGTCGACATCACTGCGGCGATGGAACGCAAGGTGGCCGCGATGTCAGAGATGAAGGCCCAGAAATACCTCCAGACCTACTACACCGAGCGCGCCGACCATCGCGGCAACCACGCGCGGCGCTCCTCGGCCAACGCCGAGATCCGCCAGGCCGAGGCCTTCCAGCGGGTCACTCCCCAGGTGGTGAGCGCGCTGTGAGCGACATCTTCAGAGAGCTGGCAGAGCTGGGCTCGGCCACCGTGTACGAGGCCGGCGGCCGCCGCGGGTACGTCGACGCCGACCTGATCCAGGTGGTGCCGGGCAGCCGCGTCGCCGGGCCCGCGCGGACCGTCCGCTGCGGGCAGGACGACAACCTCATGGTGCACGCGGTGATGTCGGAGATATTGCCGGGCGAGGTGGTCGTGCTGACGATGCCCGAGGCCCGGCCGGTGGCCCTGGTCGGCGACCTGCTGGCCACGCAGGCGCAGGTGCAGGGCGCCGCCGCCCTGCTGGTCGACGCGTCGGTGCGCGACATCGAGGAGCTGGCCGAGATCGGGCTGCCGATCTGGGCGCGCTGGGTCCGGGTCCGCGGCGCGGTCAAGGAGGCGGCGGGCGCGATCGGCGAGCCGGTGACGGTCGGAGGCGCTCAGATCCGCCAGGGCGACGTCGTCGTGCTCGACGCCGACGGTGCTGCCGTGGTCGAGCAGGAGCGTCTCGAGGAGGTGCTCGAGGCTTCGCGTGCCCGGGCCGAGAACGAGCGGGTCAAGCGGGTCAAGCTCCAGCAGGGCGCGCTTTCCTACGACCTCGACGGTCTGCGCGAGCGCGTCGAGTCGGCGCGATGAGCGAGCCGCTGCACGACCTCGCGCACATCGGGCACGCCGAGCTGCTGACGCCGTTCCCCGACGAGAGCCTGCGGTTCTTCGTCGAGGAGTTCGGGATGGAGATCGAGGCCCGCGAGGACCAGTCGGTGTACCTGCGGGGATGGGGCGACTACCAGCGCTACAGCCTCAAGCTGACCGAGTCAGAGCTTCCCGGTCTCGGCCACATGGCGATCCGCGCCTGGAGTCCCGAGGCCCTCCAGCGGCGGGTCGAGTCGATCGAGCGAACCGGCCTGGGCCGTGGGTGGATCGACGGCGACATCGGGCACGGTCCCGCCTACCAGTTCACCGACCCCGACGGCCATCGCATGGAGCTCTACTACGAGGCCGAGCGCTACAAGCCGCCCGAGCACCTGCGCCCGGCGCTGCGAAACGTCCCCCAGCGATACGTCGGCCGCGGGGCGAGCGTCAAGCGGCTGGACCACGTCAACGTGCTCGCCGCCGATGTCGCGGCCAACCGCCGGTTCGCCGAGGACGAGCTCGGCTTCCGACTGTATGAGCAGATCCTGCTCGACGACGGCACCGAGTCCGGCGCCTGGATGAGCCTCACGATCGCCGCCCACGAGCTGATCTACGTGGCCGACAACGCGGGCGCCCACGGCCGCCTTCACCACCTCGCGTTCTTCGTCGATACCCGCGAGGAGATCCTCCGCGCGGCGGACCTGTTCCTCGACGCCGACGTCCCGATCGAGGCGGCGCCATCCAAGCACGCCGTCGCCCAGGGCATGTTCCTGTACGTGTACGAGCCCGGCGGCAACCGCGTCGAGGTCACCACTGGCACGCACTTCATCTACGACCCCGAGTACGAGCCGGTGGCGTGGACGCAGGCCGAGCGCGCGCGCGGGCAGGCATGGGGCGTGAAGACGATCGAAACGTTCCACACCTACGGCACGCCGGATACCACCGGCGAGGCCACCGGGCCGCCGATCCCACCCACCAGCCGGATCCCCGGGCCAGGCCCGCTGTGACCGACGACCGGCAGCTGATCCGCGACCTCGTCGAGAACTGGGTGGTGTGGCGCGACGCCGGCGACTGGGAGCGCTTCGCCCGCGTGTGGCACGACGACGGGTTCATGATGGCCACGTGGTTCCAGGGCCCGGCCGCTGACTTCATCCGTGTCAGCCGGGAGGGCTTCGAGCGCGGCGTCAGCATCCTGCACTTCCTCGGCGGGACCGCGATCGACCTGGCCGGGGACCGCGCGGTCGCCCAGACGAAGATGACGATCTCGCAGCGCGCCGACGTGCACGATGTGGCCTGCGACGTGGTCTGCACCGGACGCTTCTACGACTTCGTCGAGCGGCGCGAGGGACGGTGGGGGATCGTGCTGCGCCAGCCGATCTACGAGAAGGACCGGCTGGACCCGATCGACCCGGCCGCCGACGCTCGAGCTCGACCCCGAGCTGCTGGGCGGTTCCCGGCCGGGTACCGGCACCTCGGGTACGTGCAGACCGGCCTGGGCTTCGAGGTAAAGCGCGACATGCCGGGCCTGACCGGGCCCGAGGTCGAAGCGCTGTACCGCCGCGGGGCGCGCTGGCTGGCCGGCGGCGAGCTCTAGGCGATGGCGAGGGCTGGACGTGAAACGTCCCTATGCGGGACGTTTCACGTCCAGCCCGGGGGATTCCTAGCTCGCGGCAGCGCCGTCGCGGATCAAGTCGGCGGCGCGCTCGGCGATCATGATCGTCGGCGCGTTGGTGTTGGCCCGGGTGATGCGCGGCATCACCGAGGCGTCGGCCACCCGCAGCCCGTTCACCCCATATACGCGCAGCTCGGGGTCGACCACCGCGCCGATCGCGCAGGTCGACGTGGGGTGATACACGCTCTGGCCGGCGCGCCGGGCGAACGCCAGCAGATCCTCGTCGGAGTCTGACTCGGGCACGCTGAAGGGCGCCCGCTCGACTGCCCGCAGCGGCTCCTGGCTCGCGATCTCAAGCGCGATCCGCAGGCCGTCGATCATGCTGCGGCGGTCCTCGTCGGTGGTCAGGAAGTTGCACAGGACCCGGGGCTTTGAGTCCGGGAGCGGAGCCCGTAGCATCACCCGGCCGCGGCTTGTCGGGTGGATCACCACCGGCCCGAAGCAGTAACCGTGATCCGACGGAGCCGTCAGGCCCTCGTCGAAGAACATCGACGGCGCGAAGTGGAACTCCACGTCCGGCGCCTCAAGTCCGGCCCGGGTGCGGAAGAACCCGGCCGCCTCGGGGATATTCGAGGTCAGCGGCCCGCGGCCCTCGGACTCGAGCAGCGCGATGTTCTCGGGCGTGGCCGCCATGAACAGCGACTGCTCGTCGGTCAGGTAGTTGACCTGCGCCATGCAGTGGTCCTGGAGGCCCTGGCCCACAGGGAGAGCCTCCCGCACATCGATCCCGAACGGGGTCAGCTGGTCCTCGGGGCCGATGCCTGAGAGCATCAGCAGCACCGGCGAGTGGTAGGCGCCCGCCGACACGATCACCTCGCGCTCGGCCCGGAGCTGCTCGACGCGGCCGTCCCGGACGATCTCGACGCCGGTCGCCCGGTCGCCGTCGAACAGGATCCGCGTCGCCATCGCGCGCGGAATCACCGACAGGTTCGCGCGACCTTGGGCGGGTCGCAGGAACGCGTCGGCGGTGCTGCAGCGCAGGCCGTCGCGCTGGGTCAGCTGGAAGCGGCCGACGCCCTCCTGGCGGGCGCCGTTGAAGTCGGGGTTGGACTCGTGGCCGGCCAGCCGGGCGGCCTCCAGCATCGTGTCCACCAGCGGGTGCATCGAGCGGCTGTCGGCCACGCGCATCGGCCCGCCGGAGCCGTGGAACGCGTCCTGACCGCGTTCGTTGTCCTCCGAGCGCCGGAAGTACGGGAGCACGTCGTCGTAGCTCCAGCCGTCGCATCCCGCCGCAGCCCAGCCGTCGTAGTCGGCGCGGTTACCGCGGACGTAGATCATCGCGTTGATCGAGCTGCACCCGCCGAGCATCCGTCCCCGCGGGAGGTACAGCCGCCGCTGATCGAGCCCCGGCTCGGGCTCGCCCAGCAGGTCCCAGTCCCAGCTGGACTTGAACAGCGCGGGGAATGCCGCCGGGATGCGGATCTCGGGCTGGGTGTCCTCGGCGCCCGCCTCGAGCAGCGCCACCGTGACGTCGCGGTCCTCGCTCAGCCGCGCCGCGACCACGCACCCGGCCGACCCTGCGCCGACGACGACGTAATCAAACGAGCCGCCGTCACTCACCGCGGATCACGACCTTCATCACGTCGCTGGGGTTCTCGATCGCGAACCGCAGCGCCTCGGGCGCCTGACCGAGCGCGAACTGGTGGCTGATCATCGGACCGATCAGCTCGCTGTTTCGCTCCACCACGCCCACCGCGTCGGCGAAGTCCCCAGCGCCGCAACAGCTAACGCCGAGCACGTCGAGCTCCTTTTCGGTGAGACTGCCGATCCGCACCCCGACGTCGTGAACCGACATCCCGACCTGGACGGCGCGCCCGGCCGAGGCGACCATATCGATCATCGCCCGGACCGCCGGCGGCGCGCCGGTGGCGTCAACGGCGACGGGCGGACCGGCGGGGCCGGCCCAGCGGCGCGCGGCCGCGACCACCTCGTCGGCGCTGTTCCACACCAGCGTCTCGGCGCCCATCTCGCGGCTCAGCGCCAGCCGGGCCGCCTGAAGATCGACGACCAGCACCTCGGCGCCGCGCTCGCGCGCGACCAGGCAAACGCATTGCCCGATCGGTCCGGCCCCGAGCACGACGACCCGCTCACCGGCCTGGATCCGGCCGCGCTTCACGGCGCGGACCGCGATCGACACCGGCTCGGCCATCGCCGCGACCGCGGGGTCCTCGGCGTCGATCGGGAAGGCATGGTCGGCGTCGATCCGCAGCAGCTCCTGCAGGCTTCCGTCCGAGTGGATCCCGATCAGGCTGAAGTTGTCGCACGCGTTGCCGCGGCCGACGCTGCACGGGTAGCAATGGCCGCACGAGTGCAGCGGCCAGAGCGCGACCCGTCGGCCGACCGCCAGCCGTTCGTCGCAGTCGGGACCCACGGCCGTGATCCGGGCTGCCGCCTCGTGTCCCTGCACGCGCGGGAACTGCGAGCCCCCGGCGGCGTCTGACAGCTCGCCGGTGAAGAAGTGGTAGTCGGATCCGCAGATCCCGGTCGCCTCGGGAGCGACCACCACCTCGCCCGGTCCGGGGTCGGCAGGCTCGGGCCGATCGAGCACCGCCATCGCCCCGACCTCTTCTGTGACCACCGCACGCATCGGCTCGTGTGTCCCGATCAGCCCTCAAAGCCGAGGGTCAGCCCCAGACCTCGGCCGCGGTCTCCACGATCAACCTGAGCTTGGCGATCTCCTGGTCGAGCGTCAGCGCGTTGCCCTCGACCGTGGAGGAGAAGCCGCACTGTCCCGACAGGCACAGCTGCTCGACTCCGATGAACTTCGAGGCCTCCTCGATCCGCCGCTTGAGCTCGTCCTTGCTCTCTAGCTCCGGCCGCTTGGTGGTGACCAGCCCGAGCACGACCAGCTTGTCTTTGGGCACGAACCGCAACGGCTCGAACCCGCCCGAACGGGCGTCGTCGTACTCGAGGAAGAACCCGTCGACGTCGAGATCTCCGAACAGGGCCTCGGCGACGAAGTCGTAGCCGCCCTCGGCCGCCCACGACGAGCGGAAGTTGCCGCGGCAGAGATGGGTGGTCACCGTCAGGCCCTCGGGCCGGCCGGCGAGCGCCTCGTTGATGTGGCGGATATAGGTCTCGTGAAGGTGCTCCGCGTCCTCGCCCTTGCTGGCCATCTGCTCGCGCTGGGCGGGGTCGTTGAGGTAAGCCAACGAGGTGTCGTCGAACTGCAGGTAGCGACATCCCAGCCCCGCGACGGCCTTGACCTCCTCGGCATACGTAGCGGTCAGGTCCGCCCAGAACTCCTCTACGTCGGGGTACACGTCCGGGTCCAGCGCCGCGCGGCCGCCGCGGTAGTGGACCATGCTCGGCGACGGGATCGTCAGCTTCGCCGTCACGTCATCGGCAACCAGTCCTTGGAGGAACTTGAAGTCATCGCCGAAGATCGTGTGGTCGAGGTGGAGCTTCTCCCCGACGTGGATCGCGGCCGGGGTCCACTCGATCACGCCGTCGGCGTTTCGGAACTGGACCTTGATGTCGCCGGGGGCCTTCTCGATCCCGCCGATCGAGTAGATGAAGTCCATGTGCCAGGACTGGCGGCGAAACTCTCCGTCGGTGGCCGACTGCAGGCCTACGTCGTGCTGCAGTGAGACGGCGTCGCGGATCGCCTGATCCTCGATCCCTCGCAGCTCAGCGGCGTCGATCCGACCGGCCTCGAAGTCCTGGCGAGCCTTGAGCAACTCGGGCGGCCGCAACAGGCTGCCGACGTGGTCGGCGCGGAACGGGGGCGTGGAGCGCCGCCCGGCGGTTGCCTCGTTTGCTGTCTGTAGATCCGACATTTCTACCTTCCCTTTGTCTCTGGACTGAAGTTCAGCTCGATCCGGACGCCGCCCGGGTCCTGGACGAACACCTGTCGCGGGCCGCCGCCCGGCACGGCGTTCAGGACCGCCGGCACGCCCTGGCGCTCCAGCCGCGCACACGTCTGGTCATAGTCGGTCGCGCTGAATGCGATGTGGTCGACCGGTCCGGATCCGACGCCGGTGGTCACCGGCAGGCCGAGCCGGCGTGCGTGAGCGAGGTAGGGATCGCGCTGTGCGATGTGGACGCACGGGGTGTCGCCGGCGTATAGCCAGTGGCCCGGGAATGCGAGCTCCGGCCGGTCGCCCATCGTCAGCCCGACCACGTCGCAGTAGAACTCGCGTGTGCGCTCGACGTCGTCGCAGAGCACGAGCACATGCTCCATCCGCGAGACGCTCACCCCGTTGGCTCGCCGCCGGCGACCGCCGGCGTCGGTCCGACGCCGTTGCTGCCGCGCAGCAGGTAGGCGGTGTGCAGCAGCTCCGGGTTCTCGCGCAGCTCCCTGGCGGCGCCCGAGAACTGGATCCGGCCGCCCTCCATGATGTAGGCGTGGTTGGCGAGACCGAGCGCGACCGTCACGAACTGCTCGATCAGCAGCACGCCGATCCCCGACTCGGCGACTTCGCGGATCGTGGGAATCAGGCGGTTGACGACCACCGGCGCAAGCCCGAGCGAGAGCTCGTCGATCAGGACGTAGCGCGGCCGGGAGACCAGCGCCTGGGCGAGCACCACCATCTGCTGCTCGCCGCCCGACAGCGCCCGGGCCGGGGCGGTGAGCCGCTTCTGGAGCTCGGGGAACAGCTCGAGCGCGCGTGCTCGGCCGGACTGCGCCTCGCTGCGCGACAGCGAGTAGGTGGCGACGCGGATGTTCTCCTCCACCGTCAGCTCGGGCAGCAGCCGGCGGCCCTCGGGAACGATCGCCACGCCGGCGCGGCGGATCCGCTCCGGTCGCCGGGACGCGTAATCGCGGTCGCCGATCCGGACCGACCCCCGCCTGCGGGCGCAACACCCCGCCGACGGCCAGCACCAGGCTCGACTTGCCGGCTCCGTTCGGTCCCAGCAGCGCGGTGACCTCACCGGCGGGGATCTCGAGGTCGACCTCGCGCACGACCGCGCGGCCGCCCCGCTGCACGGTGAGGCCTTCGATCTGCAGCCGCTCGGGACCGCCGGCGGTGTCGCTCATACGTTCTCCTCGGTGCCGAGGTAGGCGCGAATCACGCGGTCGTCACGCAACACGTCCGCCGTCGGACCCGAGCTGATCAGCTTGCCGAAGTCCAGCACCGCGGTCGTGTCGCAGCAGCCCGACACCAGGCTCATGTCGTGGTCGACCAGGATCGTGAGCGCGCCGGTGTGCTCCGGTATCTGACGGATCACCGAGCTGAGGTGCTCGGTCTCCTCGTCGGGAAGTCCGGCGGCCGGCTCGTCCAGCAGCACCACCCGCGGGCTGCCGACGACCGCCCGCGCGACCTCGACCAGTCGCCGTTCGCCCGCGCCCAGTGTGCCCACCTTCGCGTACGGGTCCGACTTGATCCCGACGAACCCGATCGCGGCCAGAGTCTCGTCGCTGCGCGAGCCCTTGCTCATCTTCGACTGCTCGTGGACCATCGCCACGTTGTCGTAGATCGACAGCTCCTCGATCGCCTGCTCGGTCTGAAACGTGCGCCGCACGCCCCAGCGGGCGCGGCGGTAGTGGGTCATCTTCAGCAGGTTCTCGCCGAACGCCTCGACCGTCCCCGTGGCCGGGCGCACGAACCCGCTGAGCACGTTGAAGAACGTCGTCTTGCCCGCGCCGTTGGGGCCGATCAGGCCGCAGGTGCCGGCGTCGAACTTGACGTCCATCCCGTCCAGCGGGGTGACTCCCCCGAAGCGGACGGTCAGTCCCGACACCTGGATCACTCCGCCTGCCCTTCGGCCGGTGGGGTGCTGCGGAACGGACGGCTGATCAGCCGGCCCAGCCGTGCCATGTCCTTGGGAAACTGCTCGACGATCCCGCGCGGCGCGGTGGTCAGGACCTGGAGCACCCCGATCCCGAACAGGATCGTCAGCCAGTCGGGCGAGACGCCCCAGCTGTTGAGCAGCGCCTGCAGGAACTTCAGCAGAAACGCGGCGATGATCGCTCCCCAGATGCTGTAGGTGCCGCCCATCAGCACCACCGCCAGCAGCGTGATCGAGTCCTGGGTGGCGAACGTCAGCGAGTTCAGATAGCGGAAGCTCGCGGCGACCAGGCCCCCGGCCACGCCGGTGACGAACGACGCCAACGCGAACGCCCACAGCTTGTAGAAGGTGGTGTTGATGCCCGCCGCCAGCGCGGCGGATTCGCTCTGACGGATCGCCGCCCACGCCCGCCCGGGGCGGCCGCGGACGTGCGCCAGCACGAGCAGGAACATCAGGATCGCCACGATCACCGAATATCGGAAGAACGCGGGATCGGTGGTGGCGATGCTGGGACGGCGGATCGGCGGGATGTGGACGCTGCCGCCGTTATAGCCGGTGAAGCCACCGCCGCCGTTGGGGAAGTTGATCGTGGTCAACGCGACCGTGATCGCGCCGGCCAGCATCAGCGTGATCAGCGCCAGGTACAGGCCGCTCATCCGCAACGCGGGGAGTCCCACCAGGGTGCCCAGCACCATCGTGATCAGCCCGGCGCCGAGCAGCACGAGCGGGAAGGGGAGCGAGGTCGCAAACAGGATCCGGGCCGAGACCCAGGCGCCCATCGCCAGCACCGCGCCCTGGCCCAGCGACACCATCCCCACGCGCCCGACCAGCACGCCGAGACCGAGGGTCACGATCGAGTAGATCGCCACCTGGGTCCACGCGTCGACGTAGTACTGGCTGAAGATCGACGGGAACGCCAGCAGCACGAACACCAGTAGCGCAACGATCACGGCGGGCTTGGCGAACATCCGCGGATCCGTCCCCCAGCGGCGGCGTGCCCGCGGTCCGCCCGGCACGGTCTCGGCGCTTCCCTGAGCGGCGGTCTCCTCCTCTGTCTTCACGCCGGAAGATTCCATCACTGAGCCACTGGCGCTGTCAGATTCCCTGGCGGCCGACCGAGATCACCCGGCGGCGGTTGAGGATCAGCAGCGCGATCGCGGCCAGCACGAACGGGGTCATGTCGCGGTAGTTGCTGACCGACTGGATCGGCGTCAGCTCTGCACTGATCACGCCGATCACGATCGCGGCGATGAATGTGATTGCAATCGACCGCAGCCGGGCGATCAGCGTGGCCGCCAGCGTCGAGATCACCAGGAACGTCAGGCTGGTGGAGTCGAGCGCGACCAGGTCGGCGAGCAGCACGCCCGCGATTCCCGACAGCACCCCGCACCCGAACCACGCGGCCGCGGTCACCCGCCGCACCGGGACGCCCAGCGTAGCGGTGATGTCGCGGTCGTTGGCCATCGCGCGCATCGCGGTCCCGAGCTTGGTGTAGCGCAGGAACGCCGCGGTCACGATCGTGATCACCAGTCCAAGCGCGAGCGCGATCACGTTCGTGTAGGTCACCGAGATCACGCCGATCTGGAACGTGTTGTTGTCGGTCGGGATCGTCAGCGCTCGCGAGGCGCCGCCGCTCGACGGCCACAACAGGTCCATCACCCCGAGCAGCACCAGCGTCAGGCCCAGCGTCGCCGTGGCTTTCACCAACGGGTCGCGCTGGGCCAGCGCGGGTCCGAACACCATCCCGTAGGCCAACGTGATCACCCCGCCAAACAGCACGGAGACGATGAACGCCGGCCAGAACCCAAAGCCGGAATGGTTGATCAACTGCCATGCGATCAGGGCGCCCATCGCGCCCACCGCGCCGAACGCCAGGTTCAGCACCCCGGTGGCCCGGTACAGCACGACCATGCCAACTCCGGACAGGGCATACACCCCGCCGAGCGACAGTCCGGTCACCAGGAATTGCTCGACGTCAGTCCAGGTAGGCATAGTCTCCTCGCGCCCTGATCGCTTTGCGTTGTCCTCCTACTCCTCTTACGAGGTCGGCGGGTTGGTCGACGGGGCCGTCCCGGCGGCCTTGCGGTACTGCGCGATCTGCGGATCCGCCGAGGACACGTTGAAGCAGTTCTGGGCGGTCACCATCTTCCCGTTTTCCGGCGTCGTTGTGAAGTCGGCGTTGTTAGGGATGTGCAGCGGGTACGGCCCGTACACCCACGGCTGACAGATGCAACTCGGTCTTCTCATCCTTGATGTTCTTGAACGCCGTGTTGACGTTCTTGATGTTGTACGGGCCCTTGACCTTCAACGAGCGCGTCCTTGGAGAACTTCCCGAGCAGGTACCCCATCTCGCTGAAGGAGCCCAGCCCGCCGGCGACGCTCTTGCCGTACTGGGCGAGGATGTTCTTGTAGAGCTGCATCTCCGGCCCGTTGTGATCGTCGGGAGAGGTCAGCTCGGCGTTGACGAACAGCTTGTGGTTCCACTTCGGTCCCAGCGTCTTGGCCAGGAAGTCCGTGTTGCACGGTGTCGAGCAACCCCAGCCCTTGACCCGGTCCTCGAGTCCGAGCTTCTGGGCGGCCTGCAGAATCACCAGCGCCTCGGGCGGCGTGAAGTTGAGCACCACCCACCCGTTTGAACCGGCCTTGTTGACGAGGTCCAACGCCACCGAGTTCGCGTCGTTGATCGGCACGTTCTCGGTAAGCGCCGTGATCGGCACGCCCGCGGCCTTCGCGAGCGCCGTCGGCCCCGCGGCGATGTAGCCGGTGCCCGGGACGTTTGACTGCACGAACACGATCTTCGACGGCTTCTGAGCGAGCCCGTACTGAACCGCTCCGTCGGAGCTGTAGCGCGGTCCCATGTTGACGGCCGCGCTGTTCGGCGTCGACCAGCACTCGGGAGCGATTCCGGCGCCCATCTCATAGATGCCGAGCTGCTTCCAGTAACTCTGATCGATCGTGCACTCGAGCAGGTCGAATACCCCCACGATCCCGACCACGTGGTCGTTCTGGATCAGCTTCTTCGCCGCCGCCGCGATCTGCGCGGGCTGCGTCTGGTCGTACTCGACGAACAGCTTCACCGGGTGGCCGTTGACCCCGCCGTTGGCGTTGACGCAGTTGTAGTACGCCGTGATCATGTTCGGCCCGTCGCTGAAGTCGGTGCCGGGCTGCTTGGTGTCGATCGTGCCGATGTTGATCGGCGTGCCGGTCGCCTTCTGGCCCGGCTTTGGACCGCACGAAGACGTGTCGGTCGAGCCGCCGCTGGAGCCGGAGCTCGACGACGACGTTGACGAGCTGGACCCGCCGCTCGCGGCGGCGGTGCTGCTCGAGCTGCTGTTTGAACTCCCGCATCCGGCCAGGATCGCCGCCCCGACGATCACCGCGATCAATGCGGCGACCAGCCGCGTGCGCGGCGAATGCTCATGCATCCTCAACGATCTCTCCTCCTCGAGTGATCCGGTTTGAACCCCGCCTCAGGTGGCTGAGGCGGGAGCCGATACTAATCGTGCCGCTGGCTGTATGCAAGATCTGCCTAACGTGACTGCAAAGGTGTGGTTCCTGATCGTTTCTGAGGATTTCTGCATACAGGGCACCGTCGCGGTTAGAGTTCGCTCCCCGTTCAGCGGCGCGTGTAGGGATTCCGTGGCCAGCCAGCCCAACCGAACTCAGATGACACGGGCGCTGCTGCGCCTGCGAGAGCTGATCCTCAACGGCGAGTTCGCGCCCGGCGAACGGATGTCCGAGCTCCCGCTGGTCGAGCGCCTGGGCGTGTCGCGTTCGCCCCTGCGGCTCGCGCTCGCGTCGCTCGAGCACGAGGGACTCCTGCGCGGGCTCGAGGGCGGCGGGTACGCGGTGCGCGAGTTCACCAAGACCGACATCCGCGACGCGATCGAGCTCCGCGGCGTGCTCGAGGGCACCGCCGCGCGGTTCGCCGCCGAGCGCGGGGTCACCCGCCGGGACCTGTCGGCGCTGTGCGCGCTCAACGACGGGATCGCGCCGCTGGTCGGGCTCGGCGACTACGACTCGTTCGAGCGCTACGTCGAGATCAACGAGCGATTCCACGCGAAGATCCTGGCGATCGCGCGCAGCCCGATGCTCGAGCGCGCGCTCGAGGGGATCCTGTCGCTCCCGTTCGGCGGCGCCAGCGCATTCGTGATGACCGAGGCCGAGCTGCCCGAGTCCCGGGCGATGCTGGTCGTCGCCTACCACCATCACCAGGCCATGGTCGACGCGATCGAGGGCCGCCAGAGCGGCCGCGCCGAGGCGCTCGCCCGCGAGCACGCCCGTGTGGCGCTGAAGAACCTCGAGATCGTGCTCCATCATCGCGAGGTGCTCGAGCGGCTGCCCGGGGCATCGCTGATCTCGCTGCCGCACGAGCTCGACGAGCCGATCCCGCACTGAGCAGCGCCAACCGGCCATCAGGACGCCCCGACCACGGGCAGCTCCAGCGATTCGGACTCCGGCCAGTCCCACTCGATCGCCCGCCTGGCCGCCGCCAGGATCTGGTCGGCGCCGGGGCGGTACGCATCCTCCAGCGGCGGGCTGACCGGCACCGGGGCGAACGGCGCGCCGACCCGCTGGATCGGCGCCTGGAGGCAGTCGAACGCGACATCGGCGAGCCGTGCCGCGAGCTCGCCCCCGAACCCCCCGACCGCAACCGCCTCGTGCGCCACCACCGCCCGCCCGGTGCGGCGCACCGACGCCGCCAGCGTGTCGATGTCGAGCGGCACCAGCGTCCGCGGATCGATCACCTCGGCCTCGATCCCGATCGCCCCGAGCCGGCCGGCGGCGCGGATCGCCTCTCCGACCATCCGCGAGGTGGCGATGATCGTCAGGTCGGTGCCCGTGCGCAGCGTCCGGGCGAGGCCGATCGGGGCCGGCTCGGCGCGCGGCGCCGCGGGCTCGCGGCGGAAGTACAGCGCATTGTTCTCGACGAACACCACCGGGCCCGGGTCGGCGATCGCGCTCTCGAGCAGCCCCGCGGCGTCCGCCGCGCAGCTGGGCATCACGACCTTCAGGCCCGGCACGTGCGCCAGCCACGCCTCCAGGCTCTGGGAGTGCTGGGCGCCGCTGCGGCTGCCGGCCCCGCCCTGGGTGCGCAGGACCATCGGCACCGACAGCTGGCCGCCCGACATGAAGTGCGCCTTCGCGGCCTGGTTGACGAGCTGGTCGAGCGCGAGCGTGAGGAAGTCGATGAACATGATCTCGATCACAGGCCGCAGCCCCGCCTGAGCGGCTCCGATCGCGACGCCGCACACGGCGCCCTCGCTGATCGGCGTGTTGAGCACCCGGGCGGCGCCGAACTCCTCCGCCAGCCCGGCGGTGCCGCCATAGGGGCCGCCTTCGGCGACGTCCTCGCCCAGCACGATCACCCGATCGTCGGCGCGCATCGCCCGCGCGAGCGTGGCGTTGATCGACTCCAGGAATGTCGTCTCGGTGTCGGTCATGTCTGGGCGTACACGAGCTCCTCGGTCAGCGACGGCTCGGGGAACGGACTCGCCCGAGCGACCTCGACCGCGGCGTCGACCTCGGCCCGGGCGGCGGCCTCGAGCTCGTCGAGCCGAGACTGGGTCAGCCAGCCACGACGCACCGCCTCCTCGCCGAATACCGCGATCGGATCGTGACGGCGCCACTGTTCCTCGGCCAGCTGGTCCCGGTAGTGCTGCTGGTCGCCCTCGTAGTGGCCGCGGCGACGGTGGGTCAGGCACTCGAGCAGCATCGGGCCGCGGCCCTCCCGAGCCTCCGCCAGAAAACCGGCGAACGCCTCGTACACGGCCGGCACGTCGCTGCCCTCGACGGTCGTGCGTTGAAACCCGTACGGGGCGACCGCGTCGCTGACGCGTTCGACCCGGGTGTGGGCCGAGCGTGGCGTGAATTCGGCAAAGCCGTTGTTCTCGCAGACCAGGATCACCGGCAGCTCCCACAGCGCGGCGAGGTTGACCGACTCGCAGAAGTGTCCCGCCTGAGCGGCGCCGTCGCCGAAGAACGCGACCGTGGCCTGATCGGACTCGCGTACCCGGGCGGCGAGCGCGTTGCCGAGCGCCAGTGGGACATTTCCCCCGACGACGCCGGTGGCGCCGAGCAGTCCGTGCTCGGAGTCGACCAGGTGCATGGATCCACCGAGGCCGCGGCACAGGCCGCCCGACCGGCCCATCAGCTCGGCCATGACCGCTTCGAGCGGGGCGCCCTTGGCGATCGCGTGGCCGTGGGCGCGGTGCCCGCTGTAGACGGCATCGTCGTCGCGCAGCTGTCCGCAGACCGCCGCGGCAACGCCCTCGCCGCCGATGCTGAGGTGGATCAGGCCGTGGACCTGGAGCGTCCGCTTGAGTTGCGCGACGCGCTCCTCGAAGCAGCGGATCCGCCACATCGTCCTCAGCACCGACGACGCGGTCGCGGCGTCCAGTTGTGCGGCCATGGCGCAGCGGCTCCGTTAGCCCACTGCTAGGCAGCCACCGGCGCGGACCCGAGCACGCCGCGTACCGCCCCGGCGATCTTCTCCTCGTCGGGGAGCACGAAGGCCTCCATCGGCTCGCTGTAGGGGACGGTCACGTCGTGCGCGGTCACGTGGACGATCGGCGCCTTCAGCGACGAGAACCCATGCTCGGCGACCTCGGCCGCGATCACCGGCGACGCCCCGCCATGCCGGGTGCTCTGGTCGGCGATCACCAGGCGCCCGGTCTTCTCGACCGACGACAGGATCGTCGCGGTGTCGAGCGGGGCAAGCGTGCGCGGGTCGATCACCTCGGCCTGGATGCCCTCGCCGGCCAGCGTCTCGGCCGCGGCGAGGGCCTTGCCCACGGTCCATCCGGTGGCGACGATCGTGACGTCGCCGCCCTCGCGCCGGATCGCGGCCTCGCCGAACGGGACGACGTACTCGCCCTCGGGCACATCTCCGTGCTCGAGCACGAGCAGGTAATGCATCAGGTAGCAGACGGGGTTGTCGTCGCGGATCGCGGAGGCCATCAGCCCCTTGGCGTCGGCGGGGGTGGAGGGCAGCACGACCTTCAGCCCGGGGATGCCGAGGAACATCCCGTAGATCGAGCCGGTGTGCTGGCCGGCCCATCCGGCGGTGAACCCGTAGCCGGCCTTGAACACCACCGGGACCTTGACCCGGCCGCCGCTCATGTAGCGCAGCCGCGGGGCCTCGTTGACGACCTGGTTCATCGCCACCAGCATGAACTCGGCCATCAGCAACTCGACCACCGGGCGGTAGCCGCCGAGCGCGGCGCCGATCGCCATCCCGATCTCGGCCGTCTCGGAGATCGGCGAGACGCGGACGCGCTCACGCCCGAACGCCTTGACGAGGTCGTGGTCGTCGTTAGGGGCGACGTCCTGGCCGTAGAACAGGACGCTGTCGTCGCGTCCCATCTCGACCGCGATCGCCTCGTTGACCGCAGCGATGTAGGGAATCTCTCGTGCCATGGCTGTCTCCTGGCCTTTAGGCGTACACGTGGTTAAGCGCGGCTTCGGGCGCGGGGAACGGGTCGTCGAGCGCGAACGAGACCGCCTCATCCATCTCGGCGCGGACCTCCTCGGCGAGCTCATCGGCGCGGGCGGCCTCGATCGTGCCCTGCTCGACCAGCCGCATCCGGAAGCGGGGCACGGGGTCGCCCCGCAGCGCGGCCTCGTACTCGTCGCGGTTGCCGAACACCGTGATCGCCTCGTGCTCGGGATAGTGCAGCGGGACGCCCGGTGGGGCGATCAGGTTGCCGTGAGCCGACAGGCGGTAGACCTTGGACTCGACCAGGGTCGGGCCCTCGCCGGCGCGGGCGCGGTTGACCGCCGCTCCCACGGCCTCGAACACCGCGAGCGGGTCGCCGCCGTCGACAGTGACGCCGGGCATGCTGTACGCCGTGGCCTTGACCGACAGCGGCTCGCCGGCGGCGGCGTTGGCGTCCTCCTGGTCGGATCGCGTCCCGACGTTGTAGTTGTTGTTCTCCATCACGTAGACGATCGGCAGCTTCCACAGCGATCCGAGGTTCAGCGACTCGTGGAACGCGCCCTGCTTGGAGGCGCCGTCGCCAAAGAAGCACAGGACGACCTGGTCCTGCTTGCGCAACTGGGCGGCCCAGGCGGCGCCGGTGGCCTGGGGAATTCCCTGGCCGACGATCCCCGACGTGCCCAGGAAGCCGCGCTCGGGATCGGCCAGGTGCATCGACCCGCCGTAGCCGCCGCACAGCCCGTCCCTGCGGCCGTAGATCTCGGCCATGATCGCCTTCGTGTCCGTACCCAGCACGATCGGGTAGCCGTGGCAGCGGTACGTGGCCATCATCTGGTCGTCGGGCCGGAGCGTGGCCAGCGAGCCGACGATCGAGGCCTCGGCGCCGTCGGCCAGGTGCGTGTGCCCGCGGATCACCCCGGGGTGCTCCTCGAACGTTCGCTTGACCCGCTCCTCGAACTCGCGGATCCGCATCATCTGGGTGAACATCCAGATCAAGCGGTCGGCGTCGAGTTGCGCCAGGTTGTCGGTGCTGCTCACCATCGCTCCTCTCGTTCAAGGGTTCGGCTCTGGATAAGGGGCGGGAATGAGGGGTCGCGAGGAGGCTCATCGGGCGCCTCAGACCGCAACTTATTCATAGCCGGGCCCTCGGGCGACGCCCGCGCCGAACTGCGCGATCGTCGTCTCGTATGCGCGGTCGAACTCCTCCTCGATCGGCAGGTTGCGCAGGGCCTCCGACAGGACCTCGACCCCCCACGGGCCCTCGTATCCGATCTGCCGGCAGGCCTCGACATAGGCGGGGATGTCGAACTCGCCCTCGCCGGGCAGCTGCCGGTGGTTGACCACCTCGTCGATCGGGTCGTCCATATTCTCGAACTGCCCATCGGACAGCTCGACCCAAGTCAGGTACCGCTGAGGTATCCGGCGCAGGTCGTCGGGCGAGATCCCGAGCTTGCTCATGTGCCAGGTGTCGATCGCCAGCCCACCGTTGGGTTGATCGGCGTCCTGAACGAGCGACAGCGCCGTGTCGAGCGTGTTGACGTTGACATCGAACGGCATGAACTCGTACGCCACGGGAGCCGACGTCACCGCTGCGGCGTCCTGACAGAGCGCCGCGAACTCCTCGGTCAGCCTGTCGAGCTCGCACGGCGTCCCGGGGATGTTGCCGACCTTGACGTGGTGGGCGTCCAGCGCGGCGGCGGTCTCGAGCAGCAGCGTGCGGCGCTCATCTGACTCGGCGCGCTCGGGGCTGCCGTCGGGCGCGAAGAAGTCGGCCAGGAACTCGACCTGCAGGTACTTGAGCCCGGCGTCGTCGAAGATCTGCTTCATCTCGCGCAACGTGCTCGACTCGAGCTGATGCTCGATGTCGGAGTGCCACAGCCCCAGGCCGCTGAACCCGACCCGCGCGGCCTGCGCGCAGCGATCGCGCCACTCGAACAGGCTCCACTCGCGCCCCACGTGCACCTCGACCGGACCCGACACGGTCCAGTACAGCGCCAGCAGCTCGACGTCGCCCATTCGCCTCTCCTCTTCGCGCCCAGGGAACCGAAGTCAAGCTAGCGCGGCGCTCCCGGACGGTCCAGCCATCCCGCGCTGTCCTTCTTGCCGATCAGCGCCTGCCTCTTCTCGGTAGCACCTGTTGCTGCGCCGGAACGTGGTTGTTAGCGTTGCCAACCGAGGGAGAAGAGGATGGCTAGCTTCCGGATCCTGGGGCCGATCGAGGCATGGAACGGCGAGCGCAAGCTCCCGCTCGGCGGGCAGCGCCAGCTGGGGCTGTTGGCGTTCTTGCTGCTGCGCGGCAGCCGGGCTGCCTCCAGCGACGCGCTGTTGGACGCGGTCTGGGGGTCAGATCGCTCGGGAGCCGACAACCGCCTGCAGATGGCGATCGCCAGGCTGCGCAAGGCGCTCGCTCCGCTGCAGGTCGACGGCGAGGCGATGCTTCGGACCGTCGGCGGCGGATATCTGCTGTCGGTCGCGTCGGGCGAACTCGACACCGACGTATTCGAGGCGTCGATGAAACAGGCCAGGACCGCGCTCGAGAGCGGGCAGCACGCTCGCGCCGCCGAGCTGTCGAGCGCCGCGCTCGAGCTGTGGCGCGGGCCACCGCTCGCCGAGGTCGCGTTCGCGGACTTCGCCCAGGGGGAGATCCGGCGGCTCGACGAGCTGCGGCTGACCGCGCTGGAGACGCGAATCGATGCCGACCTCCGCCTGGGGCGACATCACGAGCTGGTCGGCGAGCTCGATGCGCTGGTGCTCGGGCATCTCGGGCGCGAGCGGCTCGCTGGACAGCTGATGGTCGCCGAGTACCGGTGCGGACGCCAATCGGAGGCGCTCGAGGTCTACCAGCGCACCCGGGTCCACCTGACACGGGAGCTCGGCCTCGAGCCGGGGCCGGCACTGCGGGCGCTGCAGGCCCAAATCCTCGAGCACGCCCCGGAGCTCGATGGCGTGACCGCGTCGGCCGGCGAGCTCTCGGTCGCGCCCGCACAGACCCGCCGTCGTCTCGAGGCGCCGCTGCCGACGCGTCTGCAGCCGTACGGCCCCGTCCGGTTCGTCGACCGCCGTGCCGAGCGCGACGCGCTGGAGCGCGCGCTGGGCGAGGCCGCGGCCGACGGACGGCGAGCGGCGTTCGTCACCGGCGAGCCCGGGATAGGGAAGACGCGGCTGGTCAGCGAGGTCGCCGCCGCGGCGCACCAAGGCGGGCGCTCTCGTGCTCGCCGGACGGTGCGACAACACGCTGAACCTGCCCTACCAGCCGTTCGTCGAGGCGCTGGAGCACCTGGTCGAGCACGCGCCTGAGCAGCTACTGGCCGACCACGTGTTCGAGTGCGGCGACTCGGTGGCCCGGCTGGTTCCGGCGCTGGCCTCGCGGCTGGGGCGACCGCCCGCGACCGCGCACGAGTCCAGTGAATCCGAGCGCTATGTGCTGTTCAGGGCGATCGAGGGATTGCTCGGGGCCGCGTGCGCCGATGGCTCGGTCGTGCTCGTGCTCGAGGACCTGCACTGGGCTGAGCTGCCGACGCTGAAGCTGCTGCGGCGTCTGCTCACCTCGCCGCGGAGTCAGAGGCTGGTGGTGCTGGCCACCTGCCGGGTGGTCGACCTGCCCGACGAGCACCCGCTCCGTGATCTGCTGGTGGATCTGCATCGCGAGCCGCACGTGCTGCGAATCAACCTCGCGGGGCTCGAGACAGCCGACGTCGCCGAGCTACTGCGAGGGATCTCCGATCAGCCGCTTGAGACCGCCGACGATCGGCTGGCCCGCGCGCTCGAGGCTGGCACCAACGGGAATCCGTTCTTCATCACCGAGCTCGTGCGCGACATGGTGGAGTCGGGCACGGTGATCAACGCCGACGGGCAGTGGCAGCTCACCGCCGGGGCCGACGTCGGCGCGCAGCTCCCGGTGAGCATCGCCGAGACGCTCGCCGGGCGGGTGCGGCGCATGCGAGGGCCGGTCCAGCAGTGCCTGCGGGTGGCCGCCGTGCTCGGCGAGGAGTTCGACTTCGACCTGCTGTCGGAGCTGATCGACGACCCCGCTGCTGGGGACGCGCTCGACGAGGCCGTGAGGGACGCGGTCCTGATCGAGGTGCCCGGCCAGGCGACCCGGTTCCGGTTCTCGCACGCGCTGATGCAGCGCTACCTCTACCGCGAGTTGGGCGCCGCACGGCGCGCGGCGTTGCACGGCCAGATCGGGCTCGCGCTTCAGCGCCGGGCCCGGGCGGGCCGGTCCCCGGCCGCGGTGGTGGCCAGGCATCTGATCGCTGCCGGAGACCTCGGACTGCCCGATGCGCTCGCGTACGCAGCGCGTGCCGGCGACGAGGCGCTGGAGAAGCTCGCCCCTGATGACGCCCGCCGCTGGTATGAGGTGTCGCTCGAGCTGCTCACACGCATCCGCGCATCCGACGACGCTCAGGAATGCGGGTTGCTGGTCAAGCGCGGCGAGGCCGAGCGACAGGCCGGCGACCCGCGCTTTCGCGAGACGCTGCTGGAGGCCGCGGCGATCGCCCAGCGGATCGGCGACGACGCCGGACTGGTCCGGGCCGCGTTGGCCAACACCCGCGGGATGCAGAGCGAGACCGGGGTCGTCGACCAGGAGCGGATCGCAACGCTGGACGCGGCCCTCAGGGTCGTGGGGCCGGGGGACGGTGCGGCCCGAGCGCGGCTGCTGGCGATGGAGGCCGCCGAGCTCATGTACTCGGGCGAATGGGAGCGCCGCGTGTCGGTCAGCGACGAGGCGTTAGCGACCGCGCGGCGGCTGCATGATCCGGACGCATTGATCGCTGTGCTCAACATGCGGTTCGTCACCCTGCTCGCGCCTGAAACTCTCCCCGAGCGCAGTGCCAACACGGTTGACGCCGTCGCCGTTGCCGAGCGGCTGGACGATCCGGTCGATCGGTTCTTCGCCTATCACTGGCGGTCGTATGCCTGCATCGAGGAAGGCGATATCGCCGGCGCCAGATCGTGGGCGGCGCGAGAGCGCGAGCTGGCCGATCGGTTCCGCCAGCCGACGACGCTGTGGCTGGCGGACGCCGACGAAGCGAACCTCGCGATCGTGGCGGGCGAGCTGGAGGCCGCCGCCGAGCTCGCGGCGGCCGCGCTGGAGACCGGCCGCCAGAGCGAGCCCGATGCGCTGGCGTGCTTCGCCGCCCAGCAGACCTCGATCGCATTCGAGTTGGGACGGTTGCGGGAGCTGACCGGACTGCTGGAGCAGGCGATCGAGGAGAACCCCGGCGTTCCCGGTTTCCAGGCCACGCTCGCGCTCGCGCTGACCGAGGACGGGCGCGAACGCGACGCGCGGGCGCTCCTTGACCAGGCCGCCGCGTCGAGCTTCAACGTGCTGCCCTACGACGTCACCTGGCTGGCCGTGGCCTGCATCTACGCGCACGTGGCCTCCGAGCTGGGCGCCGTGGAAGCGGCCGAGACGCTCTACGAGCTGCTGGCTCCGTGGCACCGCCAGATCGCGTTCCCGGCGTTCGGGGTGTGGGGTCCGGTGGGCGCTGTATCTCGGCTCGCTGGCGGGCACGCTCGGCGAGCCTGGGGCGGCCGAACGCTACCTTTCAGAGGCGGCGGGGTTCGCCGGGCGGATCGGTGCGCCGGTTTGGGCGGCTCGGGCCGAGCGGCGGCTCGGGCAACTGCGCGAGAGGGGACGGTGAGCGGGCCGGGCCAGACCCGGACCGGGAGGCCGATTCGGGTCGCGATCCTGGGCGGCGGCTGCGGCGGTCTGGCCGCGGCGTGGGCCCTGTCGGCCACGCCGGAGCTGCGCGAGCGCTTCGAGGTGACCGTGCATCAGCGGGGCTGGCAGCTGGGCGGGAAGGGAGCCAGCGGCCGAAACCCGCATCCGGGCGGCGGCCCGCACGGCGGACAGCGGATCGAGGAGCACGGCCTGCACATCTGGTTTGGGTTCTACGAGCACGCCTTCCGGATGCTGCGCCAGGCCTACGCCGAGGCCGGGCTCGCCGACGGCGAGGACTGGTGGACGGTGCCGTTTCAGAAGTGCCACTCGGTGTCATTGTTCGAGCGACGAGAAGACGACACCTGGGTCAGGCAGCTGGTGAGCCTGCCGCCGCGGGGCGGGAGCCGGCGCGGGCCTCCGATCGACCCGGTCAGGGCACCGCTGGGTCGGGTGCTCGCGCGGACCATCCGGCTGCTGGCCGCCGGGCTGCGGTCCGACCTCGCGGCCGGAGGCTCCGCCCGGGGTGGCTCGGGCGACGCGAGCGATCCGGAGTTGGACGCGACCGTCTCGACGCTGCAGGGGATCGCCGATGAGCTAGACCGGTTGCCCTCGCCGCTGACCGTGGACGGCGGCGAGCTTCCCCCGGAGATCTGGCGAGGCAATGCAGGGGTCGGGGCGCGCCCGGTGCAGCGGGTGCGAAACGCCGCCATCGAACCGCTGCTGGAGGCCCTATCCGAGCAGGTTCGCGGCCTGCGGCGAGCCGTGGGCGGCCGGGCGATCTCGGACCGCGTGCGCCTCTGGCGCGGGGTGCTCGAGCTGGTCTCGGCCACGCTCACCGGGATCGTCCGCGACGACATCCTGTGGCGAGGGTTCGCAGTGCTCGACGAGTACGACCTGCGTGCTTGGCTGGGCCGCCACGGGGCGAGCGAGGAGACGCTCGATCGGTCGCCGGTGCTGCGCGGCCTCTACGACCTGACGTTCGCGTACCGAGGCGGGGACAAACGCCGGCCGAGCCTCGCCGCCGGCAAGGGGCTGCAGTCGCTGCTGATGATGGTCAACTACGACGGCGCTTTCATGTGGCGGATGCGCGCCGGGATGGGCGACGCCGTGTTCGCCCCGCTGTACCTGGCTCTGCTGCGGCGCGGCGTGAGGTTCCGGTTCTTCTCGCGGATAACCGGGCTCGGCCTGATGCCGGGACGGCCGCTGGTCGATTCGATTGAGCTCGTCCGGGAGGCGGCGATCGCCGCAGGACCGGATCATTACCAGCCGCTGGTGTCGATCGAAGGCTGGTGGTGCTGGCCGGCGGCCCCGGACAGCGGCCAGCTGACCGGAGCCGAGGCGATACCCGAAAGGCTCGCTCGCGGCGTCGACTTCGACGACGTGGTGCTGGCGATCCCGGTCGGCGCGCTTGGCGAGATCTGCCCCGAGCTGGCCGCGGCAAGTCCGAGGTTCCGGCGGATGCTCGACGGTTGCGAGACCGTGCGCACGAAGGCCTTCCAGGTGTGGCTGACCAAGTCGATCGGCCAGCTCCGGGAACGGTCCGGCGGCGACGAGCTCGATCCGCCCTCGACGGCCTACGCGGAGCCGTTCGACACGTACTGCGACATGAGCCACCTGCTCGGCGCCGAGGCGTACGAGGGCGTCGACGGGCCGAAGTCGGTGGCCTACTTCTGTGCCGTGCTGCCGGACGAGCTCGACGGGTCGACGCCCGAGGAGGCCGTTCGGGCCACCGCCCGGGAGCACCTCGAGCAGCGGGCTGCGGCGTTCTGGCCGGGTGCGTTCACCGACGGCCGGTTCGACTGGGACGTCCTGTTCGACCCCGTCGGCCGGACCGGGCCGGACCGGCTGCAGGCGCAGTATTTCCGTGCCAACGTCGCGGCCACCGACCGCTACGTGACCACCGCGGCCGGGACCGTCGACTCCCGGCTCGACCCAGAGCAATCGGGCTTTCAGAACCTCGCTCTCGCCGGGGACTGGACGCACAGCGGGATCGACGGTGGCTGCGTCGAAGCGGCCGTGATCTCGGGCGAGCGGGCCGCCGCGCGGTCTGATCGCCCGGCACGGGGGCGGCGGACCCGAGCCCGGGCCGGGGGCCCGCTATGTCGACTACGGCGCGTTGGCCACGGCGCCGGGGCCGCTGCTGTGCGAGCGCGCCCGGCTGTACTGCTTCTTCGTTGCGGCCGACCGTGCCCGCGTCCAGGAGCTCTGCGACCGGGTGCTCAAGCAGCCCACCGGCGGTGCGCTGCGCTACCGCGTCCCGCGGCTGGCGCCCGTGATCCTCACGTTCGGGGTGATCGCGGGTCTGCGCTCGCTGCACCCGGCGCACGCGGGAAGGGGGAGCGCGTCCGAGCCGGAGGCCGCGATCTGGGTGCCGGCGGTCGCACAGCGTCTCGAGGACGGCCATTACGTCGACGACCACCTGACGATCTTCATGCCCTACATCTGGGTCGACGACCCGATCGCGTTCGCGTCCGGCCGCGAGGTGTACGGCTTCGCAAAGACCCAGGGGTGGATGCGCCGGCTCCCCGACCCGCGCGCGGATCGCCCGGACGACGGTGGGCCGCCCGATCCGCCTCCGGAGCTGGCGCTCGACGTCTACGGCGCCGCCGAGTATGGGCCGGGGTCAGAGCTCGGGCGCACCCGGCTGATCACGATCGAGGCGTCCGGGGCCCGCAGGGGCGATGGCCGTGATCGTCGACCGCGGGAGGACGCGGCGGGAGTCGATTTCGAGGGATTGACGCGTCACTTCCGGTCCGAGTTCGAGCCCGGCGCCGAGCTGGTCGCGGCGACCGGCGCGCGGCGGTCGATGCTGACTCGTCGCGTCGCGGCGGCGCGGTCCGGAGCGGCGGCGCTCAGGGAGCTGATCTCTCAGCAGGCGGTGCGACACGTGTTCCTCAAGCAGATCCGAGACGCCCAGCACGGCGAACTGGCGGTGCTCCAGCAGGTGGTGGAGGCGCGGTCGAGCGTCACTCCCGGGTCGCTGCGCTGGCGGCGGCTGCGCGGCGCCTACGACCTGTCGATCAGCGCGCTGGAGAGCCATCCCCTGGAGGACGAGCTCGGGCTGGCGCCGGCCCAGACGATCGACCGCGCTTTCGCCGCCGAGTTCGGGTTCCGGATGGAGGCCGGGGTCGTCCGGTGGCCGTGATCGCCTGGCGGACTGGCGTCAGCTCGGCGTGGCGAGCGGGCAGCTCTCGTGGAACGGGATGTCCGGCGCGTCCTGTGCCCACTCGGCCCGGCTGAGACCGGCTCCGACGAAGCTGCACACCTGGTTGCGCAACGCGGCGGTGGAAGGCGGAACCGCGGCCGCCTCCCAGAGGCGAACGGTTCCATCGCTGCTCCCGGAGGCCAAGAACTGACCGTTCGGCGTGAACGCCACGCTCTCGACCGACGCCCGATGGCCGGTCAGTGCGCCCCCGAGCTGCTGGCCGGACCCGACGTCCCAGAGGCGAACGATGTCGTCCGTGCTGCCCGAGGCGAGCGTGTGGCCGTCGGGACTGAACGCGAGCGCGCGGATCAGGTTCGTGTCGACGGCGAGCGTGTGAACGGTCGGGTAGCTGTGCGGGCGGACGGCCCGGACGTGGACGGTGTCGTCCGAGCCGCCGGATGCCAGTAGGCGACCGCTCGGCGAGTAGGTCAACGCGAACACCGCACTGTTCTGAGCGATCAGCGCCGGGTCCAGCCGCGCGTGCGTGCGAGCGTCCCAGAATCTGATCGCCCGGTCGGCGCCGCCCGATGCGAGCACGCGACTGTCGGGAGTGAACGCGACGGCATACACCGCTCCCGTGCCGCCGGTGAGCGACGCCGCCTGCCGGCTGCGCGTGCGGAGGTTCCACAACCGGATCGTCCCGTTGGTTCCCCCCGCGGCCAGGAGCGTGCCGTCGGGGCTGAAAGCGACGGCGTAGAGCGCGGAGGTGTCGCTTCTCAGCGCAGGCCCAACCGGGGTTCCCGATCGGTAGCGCCACAGCCGGACGATTCCGTCGTAATACGCCGCGGCGAGCAGCGCTCGCCTGCGGTCGAATGCGAGCGCGCCGACACCGTCGTTGCCCAGGTTCGGCAGTTGCACGACCCGGCGGTCTCGCAGGTTCAAAAGGAAGATCTGTCCCCCGGCGCTCCCAGCGGCGAGCAGCTGCCCATCGGGACTGATCGCGAGCCTGCCGTTGGTGCCCCGCAGGATCGGGATGCCGTACTGCCGGCCGGGCGGATTGTTCCACAGCGTGATCATCTGGTCCGCGCCGGCCGAGGCGAGCAACCGACCGTCCGGACTGAACGCGACGCTGTTGACCGCCCCCTGCCGGACGTCGAGCGGTTGGCCGACCCGCTGGCCGGTCGACAGCTGCCAGATCATCGTCCTCGTCGCGCCTCCGGCGGCCAGCTCCTTCCCGTTGGGGCTGAACGCGATGCTGAACACCGCGCTCAGGCCCACCAATGACGGTCCGAATGGGCGACGAGTGTCAAGCGCCCAACGGATGATCCTGCCGCTGCTGCCGCCGGCGGCGATCGAGTTTCCGTCGCGACCGAACGCGACCGTGTAGACGGAGCCGGTATCTCCGGTCAGCGGCTTTCCGAATGGACGGTCGTCCGCGGTGCTCCACAGGGAGACCGCCTTGGCGGAGCCGGCGGCGAGCAGCGCCGCATCCGGGCTGAACGCGACGCTGGTGACAGGGGAGCCGCCCGCTACGTGCAGCAGCCTGCCGTGGTGAGTCGTGAGGTTCCACACCAGGACCGTTCCATCCGAGCCTCCGGCGGCGAGGAGGTTCCCGCGTGAGCTGAACGCCACGCTGGTCACAGCGCCGCTTTGATACGGGATCACTGCTTCCTGCCTGTGATCGGCGATGCTCCAGAGGATCACGTCGTCGACGCCGCCGGACGCGATCGTACGTCCGGTTGGATCCCAGGCTGCGCTGTACAGCGGGCTGCTCGCGCGCATCGGGCTGCCAAGCGGACGGTGCCCCGACCGCGTGACGCTCCACAGCCTCAGCGTCTTGTCGCCGCTGACCGACGCCAGCGTGCCGCCGGCCGGACTGAACGCGATGTCCTCGACCGCATCGGTGTGTCCGTGCAGGAGCCCGATCGCTCCCGAGCGCCTCGATCCCTGCAGCGTCGCCACCAGGCTCCGCGCGGCCAGCGGCTGGGGGTTCTCGGAGTACGCGGCGAGTTCCAACAGCAGCGATACGTCCGGCCGGTTGGAGAACTGGGCCTGAGCGCGGCTGGCCAGCCCGAAGTACGTCGCCGAGCGGCGCTCCCGGCCGGCCGTGTTGCTCGCATCGTTGGCGTACTTCAGTAGTACGGCGACGGCGACCAGCAGCAGGAGCAGACCCACCACCAGCCCGAGCATGATCCTGGCTCGGCGCTTGAAGCGGCGAGCCTGGTGTCGCTGCGTCTCGGCCTCGAGCTCGGCGCGCTGCCTGGCGCGCTCGAGCCTCGCATTCTCCTGCTGGTCGCGCCAGTCGAGGATCGGCGCCGCCAGCCGGTCGTGGTAGATCTCATAGCGAGCGTCGGTCGTCCCGGGCGCCGGGTCGACCGCGCGCAAGATCCGCTCCTCGTAGAGCCGGTTGAGGACCGTCGCGACCGTGTCCTGCGAGTGCGCGGTCATCTGCGCCAGGTCGATGGCGGTGTGGGCGACCTTCGCGCCGGAGGGCGTGACCAGGTCGCGGAAGATGTCGGTGGCGGTTTCGAGCTCCGGGCCGGCCAGACCGGCGAGCGCGCCGCTGACGTGGTTGCGCACGATCGTCTCGGCGCCGCCGAGCTCATCGTCGAGCGTGGCGGTGCGAAGCACCCGCGAGCCCTCGGTCTGCTCGCGCTCCCACAGCCGCGTCATCACCAGTTGCAGGAAAGGGGTCTCGATCTCGTCTGGTCCGCCGTTGCGGGAGCGATCGCCGTCGCTGTCGACGCGCCCTCCGCCGAGATCGAGCCTGCCCCGGCGGACCTGGTCGAGCACCGCGTCGGCGAGATCGTCCTCGAGCACGACGGCGTCGCCGGAATCCCGCTCGGAGTTATAGATCTCGACGGGCTTCTCGATCGCCTCGCGAGCCGCGTCGCGGGTCAGATACTCGAGGTGGAGGTAGTTGTCGTAGACGTTGGCGATCCGGCCGCCGAAAAGGTCGCCGAGCCGCCCGTACGCATCCTCGCGCACTGCGATCAGGAAGTTCGCCGGCACGTCGGGCGAGCGGATGCAGTTCGCCAGCTCCTCGGCCAGTCGATTCGGTTCAGGCGTCCCGATCCGGTAGCTGAAGTGCTCCTCGAACTGATCGAGGATGATCACCAGCGTCGCGTCGAGCGAGTTCGCGGCGCGCTGAACCGCGGCGGCCAGACCGGTCGACGGCGAGCCCGGGGGCAGCGCCGACGTCCGCTCGGGTTCGCCGCCGTTGCTCGCCTGAGTGGCGGCGGGGATCAGCGGGCTCGCCTGGCGCTCGATCTCCGCGATCAGGTCCTGTATCGGGTCATCCTTCCAGGCGCTGAACACGACCGGGACGAACCGGGGCCCGCGGCCGGCGATTGCGCCACGGGCGGCCAGCTCGCGTAGCCGGGCCGCAACGCCCGCCCTCAGCAGCGAGCTCTTGCCCACGCCGCTCTCGGCGTAGAGAACCGTGAGCGGGGCTGTGCGCAGGTGGGCGAGGATGACCCGGCGCTCCGCAGTCCTGCCGAAAAACCACTTCGCGTCATCCTCGGTGTAGAACCCCAACCCCTGAAACGGACTCCGCTGCCCAGGCACGCCTCCGGCCGTCGGGGCGCCCACGGCGGGGGTCATCGCGGGGCCCTGAGACCTTCGGAGCTGTCGGCGTGGTGCAGCAGCGCCGTCCGCAGGGTGTCCGCGTAGTCGGCCAGCGACGCCGCCAGCAGCTCGACGTGCCCGATCACGCTCCACGAGGCCTTCTCGATGGGATCGGGATCCGGCTCTATCGCCCAGGAGCTCTCGCTGATCGGCTTGCCTCTCCAGATGCGACGGAGGAACACTCGCGAATCCCAGTTGCGCAGCACGTACCCGAGGAACAGGCAGCGGCTGCCGGTCAGCTTGTCCAGGATCTGGATCGGGAGCTGATCCTGGATGTTGTGAGTGGGGAGGTAGTCGATGTAGTGGTCCTCGGTGACGACGTAGTTGTTGCGCCAGGTGACACCACCCTCTTGACCATCCGTGCCACCATGGATCTTGACGATGATCGTGCGCTCGAGTTCACCGTCATCGTCGATCGGAAAGCCGATGTACTTCTTCGGTTCGAGAATCGTGGTCGCGACCGGCTCGGAGTCCCGTTCGCCCCAGGGAACGTGAACGAACCAGCCACTCCCTGCGATGTACACCGCATAGTCGAACGGTTCATTTGCATCCTCGAACGCCCGCTCGAGCGCCGAGTCATAGTTCGCACTGATGATCAGCTGATGACGGGGGGCATCCCCAGCCGGCGCAACTGACCGGGGAACTCGGCGAGGAAGCGGTGTATCTCACCGGGCTCCGACTGAGCCGCGACGAGGCTCTTCAGAGCCGTGTACAACCGTCGCTCACCGAGCGTGACCGCGACTCGCTGGGCGACTTCGGCGAGTCCGGCCGACGCCGTCGTGAACTGATCGGAGAGGTGATCCGCCGTCGCCGTTGCGCCGGCTACACCGGGCCCAAGCAGCGGCACGACCGCGCCGTCGAGCATCCCCCTGACGACATCGGCGTAGTGGTCGTCGTAGGGACTGCTCACTCCTGCGGTCGTCCGAGATGCGGTCGTCCGGACGACCGGGGGCGTCGCCGGCCGCTCGTCCGGCTCTGGCACGGGCGACGGGCGGTCCGAGGTCGCCTCCAGTCGCGCGACGAGCGCCGTCAGATCGTGCTCGAACGAGACGTGACGCAGCTGCGCTGGTTCTCTGCGGCATAACCCGCGCAGCGATCGGGGAAGCGAGTCGGCCTTCGGCATCGACGCGTCGATCAGGACAGGGATCACGGCGTCGGGAAGATCGCGCAGGGCCAGCTCGATCTCCTGGCGCACGAAGTCTTCGGCGTGGCGCGTCGCAACCGCGGTCCTCAGGTTCTCGGTCCATCCCGGTCCGATCAGGGCGAGGAACGCACCGTCGCCGTCGAGCCTCGCCAAGCGATCGCCGTCGGCCCCGTCGACGGCGAACTCGACGCGGTCGTCGCCGAAGCGCTGCTTGAGCCGGTCGGCGAGCAGCAGCGCGTGCCCCGAGGTGTCCTCGCGACGGTAGTTGATCAGGATCCGCGGTCCGCGGCCGGGCGAAGCGCCCGGGCTCAAGCCGGCGGGTCCGAGATCGAAGATCCGGCCGTCGGGCACGCGCATGAACAGCACCGGCGTGCCCCACTCGACGTCGTCGCTGCGCTGCGCCAGCATCGCCAGCCGGGCCGCGGCGAGGCTCGCGTCGACCGGGGATCCCGCTGCGAGCTGCTCATAGAACGCGCTGGCGAACACGATCGCGGCCTCATCGCTGATCTCGAACTGCATCGCCACGACGGCCGGGATGTCGCGCTGCACCAGCGACCCGGCGACGCCGGCGAACGGGTCGTTGCGCGCGGTCCGGGCACCCTCGCAGGCGTTGAGGATCGCCAGGCGCAGCGACGAGAAGTCGTGCAAGATCATCCCGAGCTTGTCGCCGCTGACCGGGCGCGCCCAGCCCCCGTCGTCTTCGAAAAGCAGCGCCCCGCGCCCCGTATCGCGGTCGTAAGCGCCGTGCCCGATGTAGTGCAGCCCGTGGAACGCCTGCGCCTGCAGCGCCTGGAGCAGGGCGCCCAGCGTTGGTCGCTCGAGCCACTGCAGCTCGACCGCGCCCGACTCGGTGAGCGTGGCCAGCGCGCTCTGGAGGTTGGCGCGCTCGCGGACCACGTCCAGCTGCTCGTAATCGGCCGGACTGCTGACCACGCCGAGCAGGCGCAAGGGCGGCTTGACCAGCAGCGGCCGGTGCGCGCGCCGGAGGTCCAGGTAGCGCACCACCGGGGTGAACGCTGACATGGCCAGGAAGTCGGGATCGTCGAACAGGTACTCCCACGGCACGTCGATCAGCTCGGGTGACCCACTCAGGCACAGTGTGATGCGTACACCGCGGCCGCGCCCACGAGCGTCGGCGAGTGTGTCTCTGTACAGGGAGTGAATTTCGCCATGGAACAGGCCCTTGAACAGTCGTCCACCAAACTGCCGAGCCTCGTCGATCGCGGAGCTGTCGATCCGGCGGCGACCCCGCGGACGGCTCAACCTGAGGATGAAGTTCTCGATCTCCAGCTCCTCGAACGGGAGCTCGAAACCCTCCGATGCCTCCGCGAGCTGGTTGCTCGCCAGCACGTGATACTTACCAGTAGCGTGACGGTCGATCCTGAGCCGCAGTTCGTCGTAACCATCGACGAGCGGACGCATCGACTCAAGCCCTCACTTCGCCCACTGCACCTCCTGTGTGCAGCGCATTCTAACCCCGGCGATGGATCACGAGGTGAAACTTCAACGCAGCGAGCTCAGCTCGCGAGGTCTGCCCCGAGGACGCGCGCGTGCAGCTCGGCCCTGACGCGAAGGATGTCGAGCATGTTCGACGCGCCGTCGCGGGTGTGACCCTGGCGTACCCGTTCCTCGGCGGCGTACAGCTTGAGCTCGGTGTCGTCGACGACATCGGGGTCCGGCGGCGGGTCGCCGAGCTCGTCGAGGCCGGCTTGGGCGGCGGCCACGGCGTCGTCGGGGTCGCCGGCCTCCAGGTACCTGCGGCCCAGTGTCTCCCAGGCGAGCGCGGCCGCGAGCGCGGTGGCGTGATCGGACTCTGCGGGCGGCACCCGGACCTCGCCATCGGCGACTTGGTCGCCGTGGCGCCGGGTTATGCGAACGCTCGACAGCTCGTGCTCGCCGGTCATGGCTTCTTCGGATGCGCCGCGAGCATCTCCTGAGGCTGGCGGAGCACCCCCTTATCGCCCTCGTACAGCAGCAGGTGGTACTTCAGGCAAGTTGCCCTGGTCGCCGCCCGCGCACGCTCAGGCAGCGATCCGGTGCCGCCCTTGAACAGGTCGGTCCAGTGCTTTCGGATCTCCCTGAACAACTTGTCCTTGTTCTTCGCCTTTTTGACGAGGGCGTCGAACTCGGTGGTGCGGGCCATCAGGAAGTCATGGTCGCCGGAGCGCACAAACGACATCTTCTCCGGGCTGATTGCCATCAGCGCGATGTCCTGGCCGCTGAAGGCGACGTCGGTGAAGCCGCCCTCGGACTTGTCGTACGGGTGCGTATGGGCGATCGAGACGAGCTTCTCGTTCTTCTTGACCGAGCCGCGGTTAGGGGTGAACGCACCGCTGGTTCCCGCCTTCCCCGGGTGGAACACGTACTCGCCCTTCTTATCGGTTACGAGCACCCCGCCCTGCTCCTGGGACTTCCCCTTTGGGAACGACTTCGACCAGGCTTTGTCCATCGCCACGTCCAGCGCCAGCGGGATCGCCAGGATCTCGGGAGCGGTCGCCTCGCCCACTCCTCCCTTGGCCAGCGTCCCGAACGGGTCCGGAAGTTTCGCCAGCAGCGACTTGAGCTCCTTGCCGACGGTGTCGGCGTCGCCTGCCGCGACGCGATCGACGATGTCGTCGCCGACGACCAGCGTGGTCCCGTCGAGCGCGCCGCCCTTCTGGCCGGCCGAGTACCTCGATCCTGACAGAGCGAATCCCTTCTCCGGGCAGTAGGAGTTGACGAGCTCCCAGGCGAGATGCATGGACTCGAACGCGTGGTGATCCCCCTTCTTGGACTTCGCGCCGGTGGCGATCTGCTTCAGCGCGTCGGCGCTGACGCGCCGGGCGAGCACGCGCGCTACGTGGCGGTTGCCGTGTACGCCGAGCCGGCGGACGTACTCGCGCCGCGCCCCGTCGGAGGCCAGGCGGCCGAGCGCTTGGGCGTGCAGCTCGGAGGCCTCGCGCGCGCTGACCGGTGCGTCCACGCCCGCCCGCGCCAGCGCGGACGGCCCGTTCTCCGGCACCGCCTCCGGCGTCGCACCGGCGGCCTCGGTCACTCCCCGCGCGTCGCCCATCGCCTCCGCGATGATCGCAGCCGCTCAGATGGGGGTCAATCGGCCGGGGCGCCCGCCGGCTCGTGCGACCGGGCGAGCTGGTCGAGCACCGCGAGCGTCTCGTCGGTGCGCGACAGCATCGGGGCGTGGTCGGTGTCGATCTCGATCACGGGATCGCAGCCGGCCGTCTCGAACATTCGCCGCTGAAGCGCCGGCGGGATCGCGCGGTCCTGCAGACAGGTCACGTACGCGCGCGGTAGCCCCTCGAAGGCTTCGCGATTGGCGGGCTCGATCCGGACCGGCTGGCCGAACGGTGCCACCGGCTGAGGTCCTCGGCGCGCAACCGCCCAGGCCGCGGCCTCGTCGTCGGCGCACCCGTGGATCGCGGTGCGCGCGGCGTCGGGCGGCATCGTCGCCACCGGCGGGTCGCCGTCGACCACGAGGTTGGCCTGAACCTGGTCGCCGGCGCCCTCGGGCAGCTGGGTGAGGTCCAGCAGGCTCTGCCCGTCGCTGGGCAGGAACGCGGCCAGATACACCAGCCCCGCGATCCGCTCCGGGCAGCGGCCCGCCGCCTGCGTGATCACGACGCCGCCCATGCTGTGTCCGACCAACACCGCGGGCTGTCCCTCGGCGAGCACCGAACAGACCTTGTCGGCGTAGGCGTCGAGCGTGACGTCGGCGACCGGCGTGTCGTCCTCGCCGTGGCCGGGCAGGTCCACCGCCTGGGCCTGATGACCCGCCGCGGTCAGGCCCGGGAGCACGGGCTCCCACGACCAGGCTCCGCTGAACGCTCCATGAACCAGCACGATCCTTGCCACCCTCAGACCTCCTGTTCGCCGACTGGGCGAACCGATCCTATTTCGGGGGAGCGTCCGCGCTCAAGCCGGCCTGCGCGCAGCGGCAAGCGTCTTGACTTGCGTGCGGAGGGTTCGATAGGAACGGTGCGACGTGGCGCCGCCGCGACGAGGGAGGTTTCACACATGGCAAGCACGACGCCCGCGACCGGCGCTTTCCCCAGTCCCTACTCGATCCAGACTCCCGCCGGTTGCGAGGGATGGCAGGAGATGTACCCCTACTACGCGGTGTTCGACGAGCGCCGCCGCGCGAACGACGAGAACCGCTTCTGGTTCTGGAACTCGATGCACTTCCCGGTGCCGATGCCAGCGTTCGACGTGATCTGCATCGACTCGCCCTACCAGGCCGTCGGCTCGTGGCAGAACCGCGTGTTCGCGGTCCCGCCGGCGATGGGGATCGACTACCGGATCGTCAACGGATACGTGTACATCTCCGGCAACCCGGTCACCGACCCCGACCAGATCGCCGAGCGCGCCGGATTCTTCCAGGCCCGCGCGGGCTACTACTACGAGAACTGGACCGAGCTGTACGGCAAGTGGCGGGCCAAGATGGAGGCGCTGATCGCCGAGCTGAACGAGCTGGAGGTCCCGAGCCTGCCGAAATACGAGCCCGACGAGGTCGCGTTCGGCGACGACCGCAACACGGCCTTCTACGAGGTGCTCGACCGCTACGGCCGCGTGCTCCGGCTCGGCGATCTGATGTGGCAGCACCACTTCGAGTTCCTGCTGCTCGGCTACGGGGCGTACGCCACGTTCGCGGAATTCTGCAAGGGCAACCTCCCCGACATCCCCGACCAGCACATCGCGCAGATGGTCGCCGGCATCGACGTGCTGCTGTTCAAGCCCGACGCCGAGCTTCGGCGGCTGGCCCGGCTGGCGATCGACTCCGGTGTCGACGACGCGTTCGTCGAGGGTCGATCGCCGGCCGAGATCGACGCCGAGCTCGCAGGCAGCGACGCCGGGCGGGCGTGGCTGGCTGAGCTCGAGCGGGTCAAGGATCCGTGGTTCAACATGGCCACCGGCGACGGCCTGTACCACTATTACCGCAGCTGGCTGGACGATCCGAGCATCCCGTACGCGTCGCTGATCGGCTACGTCAGAGCGCTCAACGCGGGCGAGCAGATCGAGCGGCCGACCGCCGAGATCGAGCGCGAGCGTCAGCGGCTTGCCGACGAGTACGAGTCGCTGCTGGAACGCGAGGTGCGAGCGGCGTTCCGCGAGCTGCTGGGGTTGTCGCGGACGGTGTTCCCGTACGTCGAGGAGCACAAGTTCTTCTGTGACTACTGGTTTTTGACCCGGTGGTGGAACAAGGTCCGCGAGTTCGGTGCACTGCTCGCCGAGCATCGCTTCATCGGCGACTCCGAGGACATCTTCCAGCTGACCCGCCACGAGGTCGCCTCGGCGCTCGACGAGCTGGTCCTGACCTGGGCGACCGGCGGCGAGGCGCTCGGCCCGCTGCACTGGCCGGAGGTGGTCGCCCGCCGGGCGCAGCTGATCCAGCGGCTGGGCGAGCACTCGCCGCCGCCCGCGCTCGGGGTGACGCCCGAGGCGATCACCGACCCGATGACGATCATGCTCTGGGGCGTGACCACCGAGCGCGTCCAGGAGTGGGCGCGCCAGCAGGATGGCGGGCTCGTGCTCAACGGCGCGGCCGCCTCGCCGGGAGTCGTCGAGGGTCCGGCACGCGTGGTCCGCTCCGTCGACCAGATCGCGGACGTGCGAGACGGCGAGATCCTCGTCTGCAGCATCACCTCGCCGGCGTGGGCCCCGATCTTCTCCAAGATCAGAGCCGCGGTCACCGACATCGGCGGCGTGATGTCGCACGCGGCGATCGTCTGCCGCGAGTACGGGCTGCCGTCGGTCGTCGGCACCGGCCGCGCCACCGCCCAGATCCGCACCGGGCAGATGATCCGGGTCGACGGATCCGGGGGCACGGTCACGCTGCTCGAGCACGAGTAGCGCCGTGGCGGCCGAGGCCTACAGCAGCACGCTGCACTCGCTCCGAGGGAGTGATCGGTCGACCTTCGGGGGCAAGAGCGCGAGCCTCGGGGAGCTGCTGGCGGCGGGGATCCCGGTGCCGCCCGGGTTCGCGCTGTCGGCCGACGCCTACCGGGCGTTCCTGGACGCGGCCCGGTTACGGGACCTCGTCGCCGGCGAGGACGCGGAGGCGATCCGTGCGGCGATCCGGGCCGCCTCGATCCCGGACGCCGTCCGCGAGGAGATCGAGCGCCGCCACAGGTCGCTCGGCGGGTCGCCGGTCGCGGTCCGCTCGAGCGCGCTGGGCGAGGACAGCGAGGAGGCCACCTTCGCCGGCCAGCAGGAGAGCTACCTGTGGGTCCGGGGTGCCGAGGCGGTCTGCGATGCCGTCCGGGACTGCTGGGCGAGCCTGTACACGCCCGAGGCGGTCAGCTACCGCGCCAGGCTCGGGTCCGCCGACGACGCGGCGATGGGCGTGACCGTGCAGGCCATGGTCGACGCCGAGGTGTCCGGCGTGATGTTCACCTGCAACCCGCTCAGCGGTGACCCGAGCATCGTCGCGGTCAACGCCAGCTGGGGACTCGGGCTGGCGGTCGTCGGCGGCGAGGTCACGCCCGACGACTACCTGCTGAGCAAGGTCACCGGCGAGATCGTGCGCGCCCAGGTCGGCGACAAGCGCGTCGAGTACGTCCCCGACCCCGACGGTCACGGCGCTGTCGGGATCGAGGTCTCGGCCGAGCGTGCCAGCGCGCGCTGCCTCGACGACGATGGGCTGCAATCCCTGCTCGCGATGGCCAAGCGGATCGAGCGCCACCTCGGCTCACGTCAGGACATCGAATGGGCCCTCGCCCGCGGCGAGGACCCGCCCGACAACCTCTACATCCTCCAGTCCCGCCCCGTGACGGCCACCGCCAAGCCGAACCCGAAGCCTCCACCGAAATCAGCGATCTCGGCCGTCATGGCGACGTTCGGCGCCAACGTGAGTAGACGAGAGCTAACCGTGGCCCTGAGCGACGAAGACGTCCGCGAGATCCTGCGGCTCATAGACGAGTCGGACGTCCAAGAGCTCCGCATCGAAACCGAGAGCTTCTCGCTCCATGTCCGCAAGGACGGCGGGGATGTCGGCTCGCCGCCTACTTGTAGTCGAGGAGGCGTCGAGCCCGCATCCCCGGCGACCATCAGCGAGCCAGTCGAGTCCGAAGCCGCTGATGACGGGGCGCTCTCGATTGCGTCCCCGATGCTCGGCACGTTTTATGCCGCCCCCGATCCCGGCGCGCAGCCGTTCGTCGACGTCGGAACCCAGGTACAGCCCGACACGATCGTCTGCATCATCGAGGTGATGAAGATGATGAACTCGATCCCGGCCGGGGTCGCCGGGACGATCGTCGAGGTGCGCCCGGAGAACGCGCAACTGGTCGAGTACGGCGAGACGCTGTTCAGGGTCCGGGCCGGCTAAGTGGACGGCCACTCGTGACCGGCGCTGCCTCCCGCGCGATCGAGTTCGTCGATACAACCACGCGCGACGGCAACCAGAGCCTGTGGAGCGCCACCGGCCTGACCACGCCCGACGTCGTGGCGATCGCCCCGACGCTGGACCGGGTGGGCTACCACGCGCTCGACTTCACCTCGAGCACGCACATGGCGGTGTCGGTCCGCTTCCATCGGGAGGACCCGTGGGAGCGGATCCGTCTGATGAGCGCCGCGATGCCGAACACGCCGCTGGGGATGATCGGGACCGGGATGCGGTTCATCTCGTGGGTGCCCGCAGACGAGGATGTGATCCGGCTGTCGTTGCGGCTGGTGGCCCGCAACGGGATCCGGCGCTTCCAGATCGCCGACCCTTCCAACGATCCGCCGCGCCTCAGGCGGCTGGCGGCGATGGCGCGGGAGGAGGGGATCGAGGAGGTCGTGATCGGTCTGACGTACTCGATCAGCGCCGTCCACACCCACGAGTACTACGCCGAGCGCGCGGCGGCGCTCGCGGGCTGCGCCGACATGGACCGCCTGTACCTGAAGGACCCCGGCGGGCTGCTGACGCCCGATGCGGTGCGCGAGCTGGCGCCGCACTTCATCGCCGCCGCTGGGGGGCGCACGGTCGAGCTCCATAGCCACTGCACGATCGGGCTTGCGCCGCTGGTCTACGTCGAGGGCGTCGACGCCGGGTTTGAGGTCGTCCACACGGCCGCCGGACCGCTGTCGCGCGGGACCTCCCAGCCCGAGGTGTTCAGCACGGTGCGCAACCTCGAGGCCGCCGGGCACTCCCACGCGCTCGATCTCGACGCCCAGGCCGCCGTGTCCGAGCACTTCACCGAGCTTGCGCGCGTCAAGGGCCTGCCCGCCGGCGCGCCGCGGGAGTTCGACGGCGCCTACTACCGCCATCAGCTGCCCGGGGGGATGGTGACCACCACTCGCCGGATGCTCGAGGAGCTGCGCCGGCCCGAGCTGTTCGATCCGGTGCTCGAGGAGGTCACGCGGGTCCGCGCGGAGATGGGCTATCCGATTCTGGTCACACCCGTGTCGCAGTTCGTGGCCAGCCAGGCCGCCCGCAACGTGATCGACGGTGAGCGCTGGCGCAACGTGTCCGACGAGACCGTGCGCTACTTCCTCGGCCACTACGGCGCGCCGGCCGCGCCGGTCGACCCGGAGATCGCGCAACGCGTCCTGTCGCTGCCGCAGGTGCCAAAGCTGCGCGACCTGCTTCCGATCACGCTGGAGGGCGCCCGCGAGCGATTCGGCCGGAGGATCTCTGAGGAGGAGCTGCTGCTGCGGCTGACGATGCCTGTCGAGCAGGTCGACGCGATGGTCGACAACCGCGACCGACCGTCGAGCTCGCCGGCGCCCGCCGCCAGGCCAGGACGCGCGCCGCTGGTCACGCTCCTGCAGGAGCTCGAACGGCGCAGCGCGATCATGGACTTCTCGCTGGTCAAGGACGGCGAGACGGTGGTCTGGCGCCGTGCCTGATCGCCTGCGCCTCGACGACGTCCGCGGGTTCATGTTCGACATCGACGGGACGCTCGTGCACCGGGGCCCCGACGGCCGCGGGCGCCCCCAGCCGGGCGCGGTGGAGGTGCTCGACCGGATCCACGACTCGGGCCGGCCGTTGGTGCTGTTCACCAACGGCAGCCACGTGGCGCCCGAGACGATTGCGCGGGGCCTTCGGGAGGACGGGCTGCCGATCGCAGACGACGAGGTGCTGACCCCCGTGCAGAGCGCGATCACGTATCTGCGCCGCCGGATGGCCGGCCGCCCGGCGCTGCTGTTCGCATCCGAGGAGGCGACCGAGCTGTTCGTCGCAGCCGGGATCCCGCTGGCCGGCGACGAGGAGGCCGAGCTCGTGTTCGTGGCCCACGTCGACGAGATCGACTTCGGCTCGCTCGAGCGGGCGGCGCGAGCCGTGTCGCGGGGCGCGCCGCTGCTGACCGGCAGTTACGTCCCGGGGTACGCCGGCGCCAACGGGATGATCTTCAGCCGCGGGGCGATGATCACCGCGGCGATCGCCAAGGTCACCGGCGCCCGCCCCAAGGTTCTGGGCAAGCCGTCGCGCGCGGCGGTCGCCGAGCTCGGCGTTCATCTCGGGCTGCCCACCGCTGACCTGGCGGTGATCGGCGACGACCTGAGCATGGACGTCGCGCTGGGGCGCATGGGCGGCTCGCGCACCGTGCTGGTGCGCAGCGGGATCAGCGGGCAGATCGATCTCGGGCGCGTGCCCGAGCGCCGGCGTCCCGACGCCGTGGTCGACGGCGTAGGCGACCTGCTGCCCCTCCTTTAATCTGACCCCGCGACCGCGGCGCGTCGGATCTCGCTCGGCGTGGCCCCGAACTCTCGCTTGAACACGCGCGAGAAGTGCGCCGCGTCGCAGAAGCCCCAGCGGAACGCGATGTCGGTGACCGAGCCCGCATTGGGACGCTGCAAGTCCTCCAGACAGCGCATCAGGCGCTCGCCGCGAACCAGTCCCGCGACCGACTCGTCGGCGTCCTCGAACAGCGCGTGCAGCGCCCGCACCGACATCGCATAGGCCTTCGCGATCGTGGCCGGGCTCAGCGCCGGGTCGTGGAGGTGAGTCCGCACGTATCGCCGGATCTCCACGCGCAGCGCCGTCCGTGTCACCGACCGGCTGGCCGGAAGCGAAGGCTCGATCGCGGCGCGCAGCAGCTCGAGCGCGGCGCTGGCGGCGGCGGCCGACGCCGAGGAATCGAGCCGGGGAAACTCGGCGGCCAAGGCGTTCATGTAGCGGACCAGGAGCCTGGCCGGGCCGCTGTCGTTGAGTGACGGGAACGCGCTGACCTCGCCCAGCCGCGGGCACAGGGCCAACACGCGGTCGCGCGGGAAGAGCAGCGTGCGCTTGTGGAACGCCTCGACGATCTCGACGTCGGTGGGCTGCAGTCCGTCCCACAGGACGACGTCGCCGGCGGTCAGGGCGAGCTCGCGATCGCCCTCCTTGACCTTCTCCACGCCCTTGTAGACGAACTGGAAGCCGAGGATGTCCTCGGGCTGGCGGGACTCGCCGGCGCCGCCCATCAGCGCCCGGCCGCGATGCCCGAAGAACGGGGACGCCGCGCAGTCGACCAGCACCAGGTCGGCGAACCGGCGCCGCGTGACGATCCCATCGAACCGCCCGGGCGTGGCGGGCGTGTCGGCGACGTCGAACGCGAGATGAGTGTCGGCCAGGATCTCCGACCACGACTGCAGGCGCCGTGCAGGCCCCGCGCCGCTGACGCGCCAGCGTTCCGGGTGTGGTGCCGCAGCGCCTCGCGGTACCGCGGATTGAGTCCGCTCCTCCACGTCTCCTGGCTGTCTCTCTCTCCGACCCCACGGCTCCGTGCCGCGGTCCGGCCATGGTAGTGCACGCGCCCGGAACCGGGCCTACGCCGAGTGCGCGGACACCCAGGCGACCGAGCCGGCGTCGACGGGCAGCGACACGCCGGTGATGAACGAGGCATCCTCGGAGCACAACCAGACGACGGCGGCGGCGACCTCGGCGGGGTCGCCGAAGCGGCTCATCGCCTGCGGGGCGAGGATCTCGCGCTGGCGCTCGGGCGGCTGGTCGGACATCAGCGGGGTCATGATCGCCCCCGGGCAGACCGCGTTGACGCGGATCCCAAGATCCGCGTACTCGACCGCGGCGTTCTTGGTCAGGCCGATGATCCCGTGCTTGCTGGCGGCGTATGCGCTCAGCCGCATGACCGCGCGCAGCCCCGCGTTCGACGAGGTGTTGACAATCGCGCCGCCCGGCGGATCGGCGACGAGCATCTGCGCGATCTGATGCTTCATCCCGAGGAACGTGCCCCGCAGGTTGACCGCGATCACGCGGTCGAACTCCTCGTCCGGCGTCTCGTGGAGGAGATGATGGACGCCGATCCCGGCGTTGTTGTGGGCAAAGTCCAGACGGCCGTAGCGCTCGACCACGCGGGCCACGAGCGCGGCGTTGTCCTCCGAGCGAGAGACGTCGCAGGCGAAGAACTCGGCCCGGCCGCCGGCCTGCGTGATCTCCTCGACGGTCTGCCTGGCGCCCCCGGCGGCCGACTCCAGATCGGCCACGACCACGGCCGCGTCCTCGCGCGCGAACCGCAGTGCGCAGGCTCGCCCGATGCCGCTCGCGGCGCCGGTCACCAGACCCGCCTTGCCGTCCATCGACCCGCCCATGGTGGCCGCAACCCTACCCGCTGGGTATCGTCGCGTCGTGAGCACGATTCCCTCCCTTCGCGAAGTGACTGTGGCGGCGGGCCTGTCCGAGGCCGAGGTGGCCGCCTGGGTCGACGCGGCTCCGCCTCAGCGTCCGACCTTCGACGCGGCCGCGCCGGCGGCCGGCGCGTTCCTGTCCCGCGGCCAGGAGCTGGTCGACAGCCTGCCCGAGCCCAAGGACCGCTCGGAATCCGAACGTGCCGCCGCGCAGGCGATCGACGACACGCTCAACGGCGCCCGCGACGGCTTTCTGGCGGCGCACGCAACCGAGCTGTACGTGAGGCTCACCGACGAGTACCGCAAGGCGGTGCGACTCGAGCAGCTCGTGCTCGAGGCCGGCATTCTGGTCCCCGGACTGACGCCGACGCGCGAGCAGCTCGCCGCCGAGCGCGACCGGCGGCTCGCCCACAAGCAGGGGGTCGAGCTCGCCCAGGGCCTGTTCGCAGCCCACGTTCTGGCGGCGCCGCAGCCCGGCCGGCACCTGGTCGAGACGATGCTGCTGCCGACCCCGGAGGCCGTCGAGCGCCTCGACGAGCTGCGGGCGACCGGCAACGTCGATTTCGGGTTCACGCACGTGGCCCGACGCGGCCGGGTCGGGATCCTCGAGATCCGCAACCCGCGCCACCTCAACGCCGAGGACGGCCTCACGCTGGCGCCGACCGAATGGGCCGTGGACCTGATCCTGCTCGATCCCGAGATCGAGGTCGGCGTGATGCGAGGGGGGCTGGTCGACCATCCCCGGTACGCCGGCGACCGGGTGTTCAGCTCCGGCATCAACCTCACCCACCTGTACCACGGCCGGATCGACTTCCTGTTCTACCTGGTTCGCGACCTCGCCTACGTCAACAAGATCTACCGCGGGGTCGGGACGCCGGCCGGCCCCGTCGAGAAGCTGTGGGTCGCTGCCGTGGAGCGGTTTGCGATCGGCGGCGGCTGCCAACTGCTGCACGTGATGGACCACGTGATCGCCGCACGAGGCTCGCGGCTGTACCTGCCCGCCCGTAAGGAGGGGATCATCCCGGGCGCCTCAAACCTACGCCTTCCGCGGTTCGTGGGCGATCGGGCCGCGCGCCAGGCGATCCTGTCGGGGCGGGAGTGGACCGCGGGCCAGGCCGACGCGGATCTGATCTGCGACGAGGTCGTCGACCCCGCCGAGGTCGACGGCGCGCTCGATGCTCGAGTGCAGGCACTGACGAGCTCGGGGCTGATCAACGCGGCGGCCAATCGGCGGGCGCTGCGCGTCGGCCAGGAGCCGCTGGACCTGTTTCGCGAGTACATGGCGACCTACTCGCGCGAGCAGGCCTACTGTCACCTCAGCCCGGCGCTGGTGGCGAATCTCGAGACCCACTGGAATGCCCACCAGCGCTCCGTTTGAGCCGGGGATCTGGGACGCGGCAGAGACGCTGCCTCGCGACCGGATCCGTCAGCTCCAGCTGCAGCGCCTGCGCGTTGCGGTTCGGCGGGTGGTGGATGCGAGCGGTGTCGGCGCGCAGCGGCTGGCCACCGGCGGCATCGGGGCACCCGAGGACGTCAGCTCGCTGAGCGATCTCGAGCGGATCCCGTTCATGGTCAAGGCCGACCTGCGCGACGGCTATCCGTTCGGGCTGCTGACCGTGCCCCGCGAGCAGCTCGTCCGCGTCCACGCCTCCAGCGGAACCGGCGGCAAGGCGACGGTGGTGGCCTACACCGCGGGCGACCTGGACACCTGGACGGAGCTGATGGCCCGCTGCATGACGATGGCGGGAGTCCGGCGCGGGATGCTGATCCATAACGCCAACGGCTACGGGCTGTTCACCGGGGGGCTGGGCTTTCACCAGGGCGGCGAGCGGATCGGCGCGACCGTGGTCCCGGTGTCGGGAGGGTTCACGGCTCGCCAGGCCGAGCTGCTGGTCGACCTTGCGGCCGACGTGCTGGTGGCCACGCCGTCGTACTCGCTCGCGATCGCGCAGGCCGTCGCGGAGGCCGGGACAGAGCCGGCGTCGCTGCGCCTGAAGTTGGGACTGCTCGGAGGAGAGCCCTGGAGCGAGGGGCTGCGCGACGAGATCGAGCGCGAGCTGGGTCTGAAGGCGCTCAACTTCTACGGGTTGTCTGAGATGTGCGGGCCGGGCGTCGCCGCCGAATGCCTGGTCGCGCGCGACGGACTGCACGTGCACGAGGATCACTTCATCGCGGAGGTGCTCGATCCGGAGTCCGGCAGTCCGGTGCCGGACGGGACCGTGGGTGAGCTGGTGCTGACCACGCTCACCAAGGAGGCGATGCCGCTGATTCGCTACCGCACTGGCGACCTCGTGACCGCGTCGACTGAGTCGTGCCGCTGTGGCCGCAACACGATGCGGCTGACCTCGCTGACCGGCCGCCGCGACGACATGATCGTGATCCGCGGCGTCAACGTGTACCCGTCCCACGTCGAGCAGCTGATGATGAGCGTCGACGGCGTGGCCCCGCACTACCGCCTGGTGGCGCAGCGCAGCGGCACGCTCGACGAGCTGCTGCTGGAGTGCGAGTCGATGCCGGGCACCGATCCCGACGCGCTGGGGGTTCGGATCGCCCGCCACCTGCGCGAGCACATGGGACTGAGGGTCGAGGTCGCGGTGCTCGAGCCGGGCAGCATCCCGCGCAGCGAGGGCAAGGCGGTCCGGGTGATCGACCGACGCGCCTAGGTCCGGCGGCCCGCGGCGAACTCCACGAACGCGTCGAGCGCGCCGGGGTCGACGAGCGCGTCGCGGCTGGCCACCTGGTCGGGCCGCGTGCCCAGGAGGATCCGCTTGACCGGCAGCTCGAGCTTCTTCGCGGTCAGCGTTCTCGGGATCGCCGGAACCGCCTCGATCGAGTCGGGCACGTGCCGCGGCGACAGCGCCTGGCGCAGCGCGTCTGCGATCCGCTTGCGCAGCGCGTCGTCGAGCTCACGTCCGGCTGCGGGCACCACGAACAGGATCAGCTCGCCGGGGCCGCCGGCATCGTCCTCGAGGTGCACGACCAGGCTGTCTGAGACCTCTGGCAGCTCCTCGACGACCGCGTACAGCTCGCCCGATCCCAGCCGCACGCCGCCGCGGTTCAGCGTGGCATCCGAGCGGCCGGTGATCACGCAGCTGCCCCGCTCGGTGAACACGATCCAGTCGCCGTGGCGCCAGATCCCCGGGAAGTAGTCGAAGTAGGCGTCGCGGTAGCGCGTGCCGTCGGGGTCGTTCCAGAAGCCGACCGGCATCGACGGCATCGGAGAGCGGATCACGAGCTCCCCGAGTTCGCCGACCACGGGCCGGCCGTCGGCGTCGAACGCGGCTGTATCGACCGCCAGGCACCGCCCCGCGATCTCGCCTCGGTAGACGGGCTGGAGTGGGCTTCCCTGGACGATCCCGGTGCACACGTCGGTGCCGCCGCTGCCGTTGTTGAGTAACACGTCGGGTCCGAGCTGCTCATAGATCCAGTCAAAGCCCTCGGCGGGCAACGGCGAGCCGGCGACGCCGATCTCACGTACCCGCGAAAGGTCGAACTCGCTCCCGGGAGCCAGGCCGGCCTTGCGGCAGCCCATCAGGAACGCCGGGCTCAGCCCCATCATCGTCGTCTCGGTCTGCTCGGCCAGCCGCCACTGGAACCCGAGGTCGGGATACGCCGGGTTGCCGTCGATCATCACGATCGCGCACCGCAGCAGCAGCGCCGAGATCAGCGCGTTCCACATCATCCACGCGGTCGTCGAGAACCACATCAACCGGTCGCCGGGGCCGAGGTCCCAACTCAGCCCGTGGTTCTTCAGGTGCTCGACGGTGAGTCCGCCGTGGCTGTGGACGATCGCCTTCGGCAGGCCGGTCGTGCCGGAGGAGAACAACACGCACAGCGGGTGGTGGAACTCCAGCGAGGCGAACTCCAGCGGGCCGGACTCGGCCAGCAGCGCGTCCCAGCGCAGCGCGTCTGGCACCGCATCGTCGCCCGTGCCGAAATAGGGGACTTGGACCACGTGCTCAAGTGTGGGCAGCGCGGCGCGGATCGCGGCGACGTCGGCGCGCCGGTCGATCGAGCGCTCCCCGTAGCGGTAGCCGGCGACACTCAGCAGCACCTTGGGCTCGACGACGCCGAAGCGCGCGACCACGCTCCGCGGCCCGAACTCGGGCGCGCATGCAGCCCATACCGCTCCGATGCTCGCCGTGGCCAGGAACGCGATCAGCGTCTCGGGGATGTTCGGCATGTAGGCGACCACGCGGTCGCCGGGGCCCACGCCGAGGCGCTTCAGGCCCGCGCGCGCCCGTGCCACCTGCTCGCGCAGGTCGCCGAACGTCAGCTCGATCGGGGCGCGCGTCTGCGAATGGGCGATCACCGCAATGCGGCTGCGGTCCTCGTCGAGGCCGAGCGCATGTTCGGCGTAGTTCAGCCGCGCGCCCTCAAACCAGGTCGCGCCCGGCATCTCCCGCGAGCTCAGCACCCGGTGGTAGCGGGCGTGCGCCCGCACCCCGAAGAACTCCCACAGCGCCCCCCAGAACTGCTCGAGCTCGGATACCGACCAGTGCCAGAGCTCGTCGTAGCCGTCGAATGAGATCCCGCGGTTCTCCTGCAGCCAGCCGATGAAGCGGCCGGCCTGTGAACTGGTCAGCGCGTCGGCCCGGGGCGTCCACAGGACCTTCGCGGCGTCGGTCACGGGCTCTTGGCGTCCTGAAGGGCCCGCCACACACTCTCGCCGTTGACCGGCATCTGGATGTGCCGGACGCCGAGGTGGGAGACCGCGTCGATGACCGCGTTATGGACGGCGGGCGTGGCGCCGATCGTTCCGGACTCGCCGATGCCCTTGACGCCGAGCGGGTTGATCGGGGTGAGCGTCTCCATGTTCAGCCGCTCGAACTGCGGGAACTCGGGGCACGCCGGGAACATGTAGGTGACCAGGTTCGCGTTCTGAGGGTTGCCGTCCTCGTCGTAGGTCACCTCCTCGAAGAGCGCTTGAGCCACCCCGGCGGCAACGCCGCCGTGGACCTGGCCCTCGGCGACCAGCGGGTTGATGATCCTCCCGGCGTCGTCGAGCGCCACCATCCGCAGCAGATCGACGCTGCCGGTCTCGGTGTCGACCTCGACCAGCGCCAGATGCACGCCGAACGGGAACGTCGGCTGCGAGGGCGCGAAGTCGACGTCGGCGCTGAGCTCGGATAGGCGGTTGAGCTGCTCCAGGCGCCCGGCGAGGGCACCCCACGACATCGACGCCTGCGGCGAGCCGGCGACGTGGAAATGACCCAGGTCGAGGTCCAGGACCATGTCCTCGGCGCTCGCCTCGAGCTCGTCGGCCGCCAGGCGCTTGGCGATTTCGACCACTGCCTCCGACGCCTGGCCGGCGGCGACGCCGCCGATCTGGGTCGACTTGGAGCCGTAGGTCCCGGTCCCCCGGGCGACCACGTCGGTGTCGCCCTTGACGACCGTGATCTTCTCGATCGGGATGCCCAGCCGCTCGGAGGCGATCATCGCGAACGTCGTCTCGTGGCCCTGGCCCTGGGAGAACGAACCGGTCTTGATGATCGCCGAGCCGTCGGCGGTGATCTCGACCGCGCCGAACTCTCCCTCGCTGATCCCGTTGGTGACCTCGACGTAGGCGCTGAGGCCGATCCCGAGCTGGCGCGAGGTCCCGTTCTGGCGGCGGGCGGCCTGCTGCTCGCGCAACCGGGCGTAGTCGGCGTGTTCGAGCACCGCGTCGAGCGCGGTCTCGTAGTCGCCGATGTCGTAGTTGGCGCCGCTCGCGGTCTTGTACGGGAACGCCTCGTTGGGAATGAAGTTCTTACGCCGGACCTCGGCCGGGTCCAGCCCGATGTCGGAGGCGAACATGTCGATTGCCCGCTCCAGGACCTGGGTGGCCTCGGGACGGCCGGCGCCCCGGTAGGGGCCGGTCTGGGTCGTGTTGGTCACGACCGCGGTGACCTCGATCTCGATCTTGGGAATCTTGTAGACGCCGCTGGCCATCATCGCCGTGAGCGTGGCCAGGAAGCCGCCGATCCCGGGGTATGCCCCCGCGTCCTGGAGGATCCGCAGGCGCAGGCCCTCGACGGTGCCGTCGCGCTTGCCGCCGATCTCGAAATCGACCCGCTGGGCGCGGCCGTGGTGCATCGCCACCATGTTCTCGCTGCGGGTCTCGGTCCACCGCAGCGTGCGGCCGGTGCTGCGGGCGAGCGAACCGACCAGCACGTCCTCGGCCGCCAGCCCCTTGCCGCCGAAGCCGCCGCCGACGTCGGGAGCGATGACGCGGACCTGGCTCGGCTCCATCCCCAGTATCCCGGCGAGTCCGTCGCGGTCCTGGTGCGGCGTCTGGGTGGATAGCCACACCGTCAGGCGCCCCTGCTCGTCGACCATCGCCGCAGTCGACCGCGGCTCCACTGGACACACCGCCAGGCGCTGGCTGACATTGGCCCCGCTCGTCACCACGTCGCAGGAGGCGAACAGGTTCTCGTCGGCCTCGAGCGGCTGGTGGAGGCAGATGTTGGTGCCGACGTCCTCATACAGCAGGACCTCGTCGCGGACCGCCTCGGTGATTTCGGTGACGGCCGGCATCGGCTCGTAGTCGACCAGCACGAACTCGGCCGCGTCAACTCCCTCAGCCCGGGTTTCGCTCAGTACCACGGCGACGATGTCGCCGACGAACCGCACCTTCTCGGAGGCCAGAAACGGCCTGAACATCCGCTCGTCGTAGCCCAGGAACGGCGCCTGGGGGAACACCGCGACATCGACGTCGGCCGCGGTGAAGACCTGGATTCCGGGCAGCGCCGCAGCCTCCGAGACGTCGATGTTGGTGATCTTCGCGTGCGCCCACGGCGAGCGGACGAACGTGACGTGGAGGGCGTTGTCGAGCCCGAGGTCGTCCACGTACTGTCCCCGTCCAGTGAGGAAGCGCGGGTCCTCCCGTCGGCGGACTCGCTGTCCGATTACGTTCGCCAAGGCGCGCAGAGCTTACAGACGAACCGCTACCAGCCCGATGGACAGCAGCACCAGCGCAAGCCACATCGCCGACAGCGCTCCCTCCAGCGGTGCCGCCAGCCGCTCGCGGCTGAGCTCGACCGTCCGACCGTCCGTCATCCGCTGCTCGCCCACGACCGCGTCGGTACGGCGCCGGAGCTCGCGAACCGGTGTGCTCAGGCGCCGCTGGGCAACGCTGATCAGCGCGCAGGCCACGGTCACCAGGATCCCGGCGGGCCGGATCTGTAGCGCGTTGGAGAAGTAGCCGGTGAACGCTGGAAACGCCCCCCAGGCGATCGCGAACCAGGCGTCGTTGTGGAAGCGCCCGCCGGCGAGCTCGAGGTTGTAGGCGGGCACCAGCAGGCCGCCGGCGATCACCAGCGGCGCGATCAGCGGCGACACCACGAACACCCCGATCACCCCGATCGCGACGGCTCCGGCCAGACCGATCACCGCGATCCCGATCAGCCAGCCGCTGCCGAGCGTGGTGTTCAGCGGGCGTCCGCGGAGCTCGTCGAGCGCGTGCGAGCTGATGCCGACCGCGAGGAAGAACGCCCCCAGGGCCGCGATCAGACGGCTGGCGTGCAGCGTCGGCGCAGCGGCCGCGCCGAGCGCCACGTAGCTGAGATGCCACAACGTGTAGGGCGCGTGCAGGATCGTGACGAGGTCGCGCCAGCCGCCCGAGGGCAGCGCGTAGAACGCCGGGCGACTGAGCTCACGCCGAGCGGTCGCCATCTTTCGTGCCCCACATCAGGAGTCCGGCGCCGTAGCTCATCCGGCGCTCGCGGACGTTGCGGATCCCGGCTGAATTCCACAGCGCAGGCAGGTCGGGCTCCTGGCGTTCCAGCCGCTCGATGCTCGGCCCCAGGAACCTCCCCACCTCCTGCCAGGCCGGCGAAACGGCCCTGCCGATCAGCGGCAGCCCCACGCGCGTGTACGCGCGCCAGGCAGTCCTCGGCGGCTCGGCCTGGGGCACTCCGAACTCGAGCATCCCGATCCGCCCGCCGGGACGCAACACCCTTGCCAGCTCGCGCCATCGTCGCGGCGCGATCGTCGACGTAGCGCAGCAGGTAGGTGAACGTGAGCGCGTCGAACTCGCCGTCGGCAAACGGCAGCTGCTCGGCCTCGCCGCGGACCAGTTCGAGGCGCCCGGCCAGCGCCGGATCGCGTGCCAGCCGGGCTCGGGCGCCGGCCAGCATGTCCTCACTCTGGTCGAGGCCGACGACGCGGCAGCCGCTGCGCCGGATCAGCTCGGCCGCAACCATCCCCGTCCCCGTGGCGACGTCGAGCACGCGTTGATCTGGGCGAGCGGCGATCCCGTCCACCAGCGCACGGCGCCAGCGCGGATCCTGGCCGAAGCTCATCAGGGCGCCGACGCGGTCATAGCGCGACGGGAGGTCGGCGAACAGCTCCAGCGCGTGGCTCTTACGCGGCGACTGGGGGCTGTCGACGGAGGCTGGCACTGAGTTCCAAGCGTACGCGGTCGGGTACACCCGCAGGGCGCGTGCCGGGGCGGATATGCAACCGCCGCTACTGGATCGCCGCGGGCACCCGGACCGAAGCGACCGAGTCGAGCTCGTCGGGCGGGTCGCCGGGTAGCAGCCAGTCGTCCCCGGTCCAGATCACCGTGGAGCGGTCGGCCAGCTCGCCCAATGCCTTGGTCACCGTAGGGCGTCTGGCCGCCACCAGGTCGGCCAGCATCGAGTGGGTGAGGTACAGCGGGACATGGACGCCGTCCTGGCGGACGGTGCCCCACCGATCCGCGAGCTCCCAGAACAGCATGTGCAGCCGCAAGTCGATCCGGGGCTGCTGGACGATCGCCATGTTCACGGCGATGTTGCGCGAGCGGCGCAGAGCCCGGCCAAACAGCGTCGACAGGACCTCCGGGTAGCGGGTGACATGGATCGCGAACTCGGTGTCGAGAACCGCCAGACGGCTGGGGCGCAGCGCTCTCCATTTGCCGGTGTGCGCGAGCGTGGTGCTGTCGTCCTCCTGCTGCCACGGCCGCAGCAGGTCGCCGTCGCCGAGCAGTTCGGCGCCGAACCGGCCCGCCACCCCGACCCGGCGTACGAGCAGGCCGTCGAGCATCAGCAGCCCGATCCCGTAGTGCATCCCGTCGATGTCGTGGCGCGGCGACCAGGGCCCCGCGGGGACGTGGATCGCCCGTGCCACGCACTCCCGCGTGGCGGTCGTCAACCGCTCCCCACGCAGGCTTTGCGCGAGCTCCGCATCCTCCAGCAGAACCTGGCTTGTGTCAATCAACACGTGATCTTTGATCACACCCATTCAGTAGGTATTCCCCGACTCGGGCTTCCGGACTCACCAATCGTCGGCGGCCCGGACGCGAAGGGCCCGGCTCGCCGGCCAGCCGGGCCTGCTCCGGCGTGGTGCCGTTCGCCCTCAGACCGTGATGTCGGACCGATCGGAGGTGGGTCGAGCGGTCGCCGCAGGCGGCTTGGCACCGCGCTCTGAACCGATCCCCAGCAGCTCGTCGATCGCTCTCATCGCGGCGGCATGCGAGTCGTCGCTGTGCCTGGAGATCGAATGGACCGCGTGCGTGCCCACCGACTCCAGCGAGGGGTGCCGATGATTGGCCAGCGCGCGCAGGCGCTCGGGAACGAGCCAGCGCGTCCACCAGGTGCGCTTGAACTGCTTGGCCCAGGCGGACAGATGCTCGGCGCGCGCTCGCTGGATGTCTGCCGAAGTACGGCTTCCCACGACCTTGGACGCGTACGTATAGAGATCCTGGCGACGCTCGTCGTCGATCGAGTCGTTGTACGCCCTCAGGAACGAACCGATCACGGGGCACACCGACGACGGATGATCGGTGAACGATTCACCCGCGAGCATCGACGCCAGCTCCATCACGCAGGCGCCGTCGTCGGGGGATGAGTGCTTGCCCTTGCCGAGCTTGATCGTTTGGTAGGTGACGGGAGACATCTGCCCCTTCCGTGAATCGTGCGTGGACTGCTTGCTGCTTCTCACCGATCAGGATGCCCGGATTCGGGGCGGTCAATGCAACCGTTTGGTGGCCGGATGCGCTCAGGTGCGGGCAAGCTTGGCGAAACCGGCGTCGAGCAGCTGCTCGGCCTGAGTGCTCCAGTTCTCGGAGTGCAGAAGGACCACGCCGAGCCAGTCGCGCCCCCGGCGCGCGGTGGCCACGATGCACAGCCCGGCGGCGTCGGTGAAGCCGGTCTTGACCCCGTCGATCCCGGGGTAGCGGGTGATCTCGAGGGGGTTGTTGTTATTCAGCCAGATCCGGTGCGACTTGATCGGGAACGGCAGGACCGCGTTGCGTGTGCGGACGATCTTCGCCAGCAGCTTGTTCTTGAGCATCGCGTGGGCGAGCAGCGCCAGATCGGCGGCACAGGAGTGGTTGCCCCGGTCGACGATCCCCGACACCGTCGTGAAGTGCGTGCAGGTCAGGCCCATCTTGTGGGCCCGGTTGTTCATCATCGCCACAAACCGCGTCTGAGTCCTGGCGACGTGCAGGGCCAGCGCGATCGCCGCGTCGTTGCCGGACGGAAGCAGCAGTCCATACAGCAGCGGCGTCAGCGGGACGCGCTTTCCGACGGGCAGCTCGCCGACGCCGGAGCCCGTGAAGCGAGTCGCCTCGCGGGTGATCAGCACGCGCGCGTTCGGCTTGGCCTTGTCGACCACCACGAGCGCAGTCATCATCTTCGTGAGGCTCGCGATCGGTAGCTGCTGGCTCGGGTTGCGCTCCCACATCACCCGGCCGTCGTGGACGTCGAACAGCAGTCCGCTGGCCAGCTTGCCCTTGACGACACGGCCCTGGAGACGGTGGGGCGGGAGCGCGAGCGCGACGCCGTACTCAGACCTGGCCGGAGCGTGGGGGGCGGGCGGAGGGGCCTCGGGCGTCGTCGCGGCATCCTTGACGCGCCTCGGGTCCGAGGCGCCGGGCGCCATCAGGATCAGCACCGCGGCGACGGCCAGGCCGACGCCGACCACTCCGAACGCTGCCCACTTCGGCCAGCGCCGGGGTGGCTTGGGAGGACGCCGGCGGCGGCGGTCCTGATCCCGGCGGCGCCGCCGGAGCTCGCGGGCACGGCCCTCCTCGAGCACGGATCTGGGCGCGCTCATTGGCGGGGTCGTTGTCCGAGCGCGCCCACGATGCCGACCATGATTACCACGAGCAGCAGCACGGCGATGATCCCGATTGGCGTGACTCCGTTGTTGACTATGTCCATCACGGTCAAAACGCCGAGGCCGACGATGAACACCAGCGCGATCGTGAACACGACGATGCGCAACTGATCAGTAAACGACGGAGGTCGGCGGTACCTGCTTGCGTTTGGTCGCGAGCAGCCGGATTGTCAGCAGCCCGAAGATGAAGCCGCCGATGTGCGCGAAGTAGGCCACGCCGCCGCCGCTCCCGGTCGGGTTGGTCAGGTCGAACACGCTGAACAGGGCCTGTTCGACGAACCAGATCCCCAGCATCCACAGGGCCGGCAGCTCGATCACGGTGAAGAACAGGATGATGAACACCACGGTCAGTACCCGCGCCCTTGGGTACAGCACGATGTAGCCGCCCAGTACGGCGGCGATCGCCCCGGACGCGCCGATCGTCGGGGCAGTCGAGCTTGGGTCGATCGCGACCTGGAGGCCGAGGGCGACGATCCCTCCCAGCAGGTAGAAGCCGATGTACTTGACCGGCCCCATCGAGTCCTCGACGTTGTTGCCGAAGATCCAGAGGAACAGCATGTTCCCACCGATGTGCAGCAGCGAGGCGTGCATGAACATCGCCGTGAACACGGTCTCCCAGGCGGGGATCGTGCCGACGGCGCTGACGTGGGCGATCGTGCCGTCGGGGAGCGTCTGGCCGTTGCAGAAGATCCCCACCGACTCAAAGCCCGAAGCGGTCTGCTGACCGAACTCGGCGCAGTGGGCGCCCGAGTGCGTGAGCGAGTAGGGGATCGCGCCGTACTTGAGGATCTCGTGGGTGTCCGGCCCGCTCCACAGCGATCCGCCGTGCCAGATCGCGAGGACGTACACGACCACGTTGGCGATCAGCAGCGCGAGCGTGACGAACGGGAACCGGTCCGTCGGGATGTTGTCTTTGATCGGGAACAAGCGGCAGCTGGATCGTCGCCGATCGCGAGGCGGAGGCGATCCAGCGAGGGCGGGTCGCTAGTGTCGCGGGACCCGAGAGCTAGGCCTGCGCGAGCGGGGCGCCCGCGGCGGTCAACCGCCAAGGCTGCTCCGGCGGGCCGTCCAGCGCGAACGTCCAGTGCTCGGTGAAGCTGACCTCGCGGGACCGGCTGCCCGAGACCACCAAGGTGGTGGCGCGGTCTTCGACGTAGCGCCGGCCGGCCAGGTCGACCTCGATCGACATCGTCGGCGGCTTGGACCCGGCGTCGAGTGCCGCGACCCGGATCTGCTTGACCTTGGGGCCGCGGACGACGAGTCGCGTCGACGCGCCGCCGGGGTGCAGCAGCTCACGGACCGCGTCGGGGTGAGCGATCGCCTGCAGCGGCCCGTCGGAGCCATCGACGGCCTCGGCCCATGCGTCCACCGCGCGCCGCGCGGCGACCTCGAGCACGTCGGGCGCGAACCGGCCGTCGGCCACGCTCAGGTCCATCGCCGCGGCGTGGGCGTCGCCGTCGAACTGCAGGTCGGCGACCTCGGCCACGCTGGTCCCCTCGGGGACGGCGTCGGCCACGGCGCCCTCTACCAGCGATTGATCGCGCATCGTCTGCTCGTCGGCGTAGGCGTCGGCCACGATCTGGTCGTCGAGTGCGTGGGAGCCCTCGGCGCCCTGCTCGATCGAGACCAGCATCCAGCCCGAGCCGCGCTTGCGCAGCGTCCAGAACTCGCGCAGCTGGACGGTCTCGCGGAGCTCACCGGCGCGGCTGAGGTGGTTGCCGGCGCGGTCCTCGACGTAGTCTCGGACCTTGGCCTCGATCCGGACGACGACGCGGTCGCTGGCGGCGCCGCGGTGGATCAGGCCGACGTAGTCGACGCTCGGGTCGCCGAGCGGCTTGATGCGGTTGCGCCAGCCCCGGCGGTCGAAGTCGTCCAGGCGACGCTCCCACTCGGTCAGCAGGTCGGGGGCGACCAGTCGGGTGAGCGCCGCGCGGTCGTTGGCGTCCCAGGCGGCCTGGACGTCGAGGAACAGGCGCGCCGCGGCTGGCTTGACCACGTCGGGCGCGAACGCCGGGTCGGCTTCGGCCGCCTCGGCGGCGGCCAGCTCGACACGGCGCTGGCGCTTGGCGGTGCGGGCGCGCTGGGCGCGGCCCTGGTTACCGCGGGCCGCTCGGAACGCGCTCGCCCCGCCCCTGCCGCGGGTCAGCACGAACCAGATCACGAACAGGCCGATCAGGACCAGCGCGCCGATCCCGTGGCCGAGGAGGGCGATCCGGAACAGGAGCTGGAAGAGGATGAACAGCCCGGCGCCGCCTCCGCCGCCGCCTCCGCCGCCGCCTTCGCCACCACCGCTGAAGCCGGCGGAGCCTCCGCCGGCCGCGGCCAGCGCGTCGGGCGCGAGCATCAGCACCACCGCGGCGACCGCGAGCATCGCAGCGAGGAGGATGCGGCGGCGGTGCGGGGTCATGCGGTCGCTACCTCCTTCAGGGGGCCGGTGCCAGGCTGGTCTTGGGGCACGTGCTGGTCGGCGTGGTAGCTCGAGCGCACCAGTGGCCCGGCGGCGACGTGCTCGAAACCGAGCTCGTACGCGGCCGTCTCGAGCGCCTTGAACTCGTCGGGGTGCCAGTAGCGGACGATCGGCAGATGGTTCTCGGTGGGCCGGAGGTACTGCCCGACGGTCAGGACCTGGACGTCGTGCTCGCGCAGCGTGCCGAGCGCGTCGACCATCTCCTCGAAGCTCTCGCCGAGTCCGACCATCAGGCCGGACTTGGTGACTACCTCCTCGCCGCCCATCTCCTTGGCGGTTCGCAGCACCCGGCAGGAGCGCGTGAACTTCGAGCCTCGGCGGGCGAGCGGGTAGAGGCGCGGGACCACTTCCACGTTGTGGTTGAACACGTCGGGCCGCTCGGCGATCACCTTGGCCAGCGGCATCTCCTCGCCGCGGAAGTCTGGGGTCAGCACCTCGACCTTGCAGCGCGGGGCCTGGCGGCGGATCTGCCGGATCACGCCGACGAACGCGGAGGCGCCGTAGTCGGGCAGGTCATCGCGGTCGACGCTCGTGATCACCGCGTGGCGCAGGCCCATCCTGGCGACGCTGCGCGCGACGCGGGCGGGCTCCAGCGGGTCGTTCCAAGTCGGCTTGCCGGTCTTGACGTTGCAGAAGCCGCAGCGTCGCGTGCAGGTGTCGCCGAGGATCATGAACGTCGCGGTGCCTCGCTGCCAGCACTCGCCGATGTTCGGGCAGGCGGCCTCCTGACAGACCGTGTGCAGGTTCTCGGACTTGATCAGGCTCTGCAGCTCGCGGTAGCGCGGGCCGCCGGGCGCGGGGACCTTGAACCAGGGCGGCTTGCGGCTGCGGTGGGGCTGGACCTCGGGGCCCAGCACGGTCAGCACGTCGGCGATCCCGCCGGGGTTGGATCGAGCTCTGGTTGCGCGCTCAGGTTGATCCACAACTCAAGGCTAGCGCTGCGCAGAGTTGTGTCTCGCCGTTACCCACGTGTCACGCGATGCGCGGGACGATGAGGGGCGTGGGGTTCTTGGGCGACGCCGACGATGGGGCGGGACGTGAAACGTCCCGTATAAGGACGTTTCACGTCCCGCCTGGGGTGGATCGGGCCCTGGCGGCGCAGGCCGCGAGCCAGCATGGGGTGCTCTCCCTCGGCCAATTGGAGAGCCTCGGGATCTCGGCGAGCGGCGTCCGTAACCGGGCCGCCTCGGGACGCCTGCACCGCGTCCACCACGCGGTCTACTCGCTCGCGCCCCCGTCGCTGCTCACGCTCGACGGGCGCTACATGGCGGCGGCGCTCGCGTGCGGCCCGGACGCGGTCATCTCCTACCGCTCGGCGGCCGCCCTTCTCGAGCTCCGTCGCACCGAGCGCTCGAACATCGACGTCACGATCCCGGGGCGCTCACCGCGCAAGCACGCCGGCATCGACCTACACCGCTCGACCACGCTGCGGCCCGAGGACACCACGCAGATCAGAAGCATCCCCGTCACGACGATCGCCCGGACGATGCTCGACCTCTCCCAGGTCGTGGACCGGCGCGGCGTCGAGCGCGCCTGCAACCAGGCCGAGATCAACGACGCTCTCGACCTCGACGCGATGCTCGACCAGATCGACCACAACTCGGCCCGGGCCGCCTCCAGACGACTGCGAGCCGCGCTGAACGACCACTACCTCGGCGCCACTCCGACCTGGAGCGAGCTCGAGGAGCGATTCCTGCGGATGTGCCGCGTCAACCACCTCCCGCAACCCGAGGTCAACGTGTGGATCGACCCCGGCGACGACGATCCCGCCATGGTCCGGGCCGACTTCGTCTGGCGCGAGCACCGCCTGGTGGTCGAGACCGACGGCCATAGGACGCACCGCACCCACCTGGCGTTCGAGCACGACCGCCGCCGGGATCAGCGGCTGATAGTCGCCGGGTGGACCGTGATCCGCACGACCTGGATCCAGGTCACCAGGCGCCCCGAGCAGGTGGCGGCGACGATCGCCTCACTAATACGCCGCGGATGACCCGACGAGCACCCCGAGCCGGGACTCGAGCTGAGCCAGGCTCACCAGCCGCTGGCGCCGCCCCAGAGCCTCGGCCACCTGCCACGCCGCGCGCTTGCGAAAGCAGTGCATCTGCCCGACATCTCGTCCGGTCTCCTGGATCAGAGAGGTCATCCGCACCCCATCCAGGCCGCAGGCGACGACCCACTGAAACGGCTGCAGGTCGTTCTCGACGTTGACCGCGAACCCGTGGGTGGTGACCTGGCGTGACAGGTGCACGCCGATCGACGCGATCTTGCGGTCCTGCACCCAGACGCCGGTGTAGTCCGGGCCCTCGTCCGGCCGCGCTCGGGCCTGCACTCCCTCCTGCGCCAGCGCCGCCACCAGCGCCAGCTCGAGCTCGCGCACGTAGGCGACCACGTCGTCGACGCGGACGATCGGATAGCCGACCAGCTGTCCGGGACCGTGGTAGGTGACCTTGCCGCCGCGGTCGGTCTGGATCACCTCGATCCCCTGCGCCCGGTAGAAATCCTCGCCCATCGGCAGTTCGCCCGGCCCCGACCGCCGGCCGCGGGTGTAGACCGGCGGGTGCTGGAGCGTCAGCAGCACGTCGGGGACCTCGTCGCGCTGGCGCGCTGCTCGGATCCGCTCCTGCAGCTCGAGCGCCTCCAGGTAGTCGATGACGCCGAGGTGGCAGACCCAGAGCTCGGGGAGGGTCACGCGACAGCCTCCAGGTGACGCTTGACCGAGGCCAGGAACTGGGCCGACAGCGCGCCGTCGAGCGCCCGGTGATCCCAGCTGAGGCCGAGGATCGTCATCGGCCGGATCGCGATCGAGTCGTTGCCGTCGCCGTCGGTCACGACCACCGGCCGTTTGACCACGGCCTCGAAGTCGAGGATCGCAACCTGTGGCTGGTTGATGATCGGCGTCGCCATGATCGACCCGTACTGGCCCGGGTTGGTGATCGTGAACGTGCCGCCCTGGACCTCGTCGGGCTTGAGCTCACGCGCACGCGCCCGTCGCGCGAGATCCTTGATCCGGCCGGCAAGGCCCTCGACCGACAGCTCGTGCGCGCGGTCGATCACCGGGACGATCAGGCCGTCCTCTCCGAGCGAAACGGCGATCCCGAGGTTGACGTCCTGGTGGCGGGTGTAGCGCTCGCCCTCGAGCCACGCGTTCAGAGCCGGATGCTCACGGATCGCGTCGATGCAGGCCCGGGCGACGAACGCCAGGCCGGTCACGCCGAGCCGCCCGCGCGCCGCCTCCACCCGGCTCATGTCGACCTCGATCCAGGTCGTGCAGTGCGCCGCAGTGTCCAGCGAGCGCTTCATGTGCTCGCCGATCTGCCGGCGCATCCTCGACAACTGGTCGCCGCCTCCGGCCGGCACCGGGTCGGGCCGGTACGGGCTCTCGATGTGCAGCGGCGGCTCCGGCGCCTGTTCGGTCTCGACCGCCCCCGACTCCAGGAACGCGAGCACGTCCTGCTTGCGGACACGACCACCGCGCCCGGTGCCGTGCACCCGCGACAGATCCACGCCGTGCTCGGACGCGATCCGCATCACGACCGGGGAGTAGCGGCGGCCCTCGCCACGCGCCGACGCACCGTTGGCAACCCGAGCGGCCCGGGACGGCTGCGGCTCTACCTCGGGGATCCCGGACTCCGGTGTGGCTGCGGCCGGCGCCGCGGGCGGACCGTCTGAACCTTTGGCCGGCGCACCATCGGAACCCACGGCGATTCGGGCCAGCACGGCCCCGACGGACACCGTCTCGTCGACCGGCACCACGATCTCGGCGACGATCCCGGTGACCGGCGCCGGCACCTCGGTGTCGATCTTGTCGGTCGTGATGTCGCAGATCGTGTCGTCGGCGGCAATCCGGTCGCCCACCTCAACGCGCCAGCCGACGATCGTGCCCTCGGCCACCGATACGCCCATCTGAGGCATCGTGACATCGACGAGCGCGGCGCCCGCGGGGGCGTCAGTAGGCGAGGAGCTCACGGCAGGCCTCCTTCACGCGGTCGACCGACGGGAGCACAGCTGCCTCCAGCGGCGGTGAGAACGGGATCGGGACGTCGGGTGTGGCCACCCGTACCACCGGGCCGTCGAGGTCCTCGAAGCCCTTCTCGGCGATCAGCGCCGCGACCTGGGCGCCGGCCGCGCAGGTCGAGTTCGCCTCGTCGATGATCACCACCTTCGAGCAGCGGGCCACCGAGTCGAGGATCGCCTGCTCGTCGAGCGGGACCAGCGACCGGAGGTCGAGCACCTCGACCGAGGCGCCGTCGATGTCGTCGGTGGCCTCGAGCGCGGTGTGGACCATCGCGCCATAGGCGATCACGACCAGGTCGGTCCCCGCCCGGGCCACACGCGCGGTCATCGGCGTCTCGTAGATCCCCTCGGGCACCTCGCCCTTGATCCGGCGGTACAGGTGCTTGTGCTCCATGTAGCACACCGGGTTGGGGTCACGGATCGCGGCATGCAGCAGCCCCTTGGCGTCCTCGGCCGTGGACGGCGCCACAACCTTGATCCCCGGCGACTGCATGAACCACGCCTCGGGGTTCTGCGAATGGAACGGGCCGCCGGAGAAGCCTCCGCCGGACGGCAGCCGCACGGTGATCGGGACGGCCAGGCCCTGGCGGTAATGCATCTTGCCGGCGACGTTGACCAGCTGGTCGAAGCCGCACGAGATGAAGTCGGAGAACTGCATCTCGCACACCGGCCGCATCCCGACGACCGCGGCTCCGATCGCGGTGCCGATGATCGCCGACTCGGCCAGCGGCGTGTCCATCACCCGGTCGGGGCCGAACTCCTCGATGAATCCGTCGGTGACCTTGAAGGCCCCGCCGAACACGCCGATGTCCTCGCCCATCACCAGTACTCGGTCGTCGTCGCGCAGCTCGTCGAGCAGCGCCGAGGAGATCGCCTGTAGGTAGGTCAGCGCCGGCATCACGCCACCGCCTTACTCGTGAAGCCGCTCCACCGAGCGATCCCGTCAGACAGCGGCTCGGCCTCGCCCTCACAGAACACTCCGGTCGTGACGTCGGACGGGTCGGGCATCGGCGACGCCAGCGCCTCCTCGGCGGCGGCGTCGATCTCGGCGCGGATCGAAGTCCGCAGCTCGTCGACGTCCACGCCGAGCTCGAGCAGGCGATGCTCCTGGCGCTCGACGGGGTCGCGCTTGCGCCACTCCTCGACCTGCTCCTGGGGCACGTACTTCATGTCGTCATGGGCGGCGTGGCCGTGCATCCGCATCGTCACGGCCTCGATCAGCGTCGGGCCGCCGCCGCTGATGGCCCGCTCGCGGGCGGCGCGCGTGGCCTCGAACATCGCCTCGGCGTCGTTGCCGTCGACCGTCTCGCCGGAGAACCCGTAGGCGGCGGCGCGCTCGACCGGATCGACCGCGAACTGCTTGTCGAGCGGCGTCGAGTAGGCGTACTGGTTGTTCTCCAGCACGAACACCACCGGGAGCTTCTGAACCCCCGCCCAGTTCATCGCCTCGTGGAAGTCACCCCGCGAGGTCGAGCCGTCGCCGAACCAGGTCAGCGCGCAGCGGCGCTCGCCGCGGACCTTGAAGGCCATCGCCATTCCGGTCGCGACAAGCATCATGTCGGGCAGCATCGAGACCATCCCGACGCACCCGAGATTGCGGTCGCCGAAGTGGACGTTGCCATCCCGCCCGGCGGTGATCCCGTTGGCGCGACCCATGTACTGAGCCAGGATCCGGGGGGGTGTGACGCCGCGGATGATGTGGGCGGCCAGGTCACGGTGCAGGATGCACAGCCGGTCCTCGGAGGCCATCGCGAACGCGGCGCCGGCGGACACGGCCTCCTGTCCAAAGCCGTCGTAGAACGAGCCCGGGACCTTGCCCTGCCGGTACAGGGTCATGGCCCGTTCCTCGATTCCCCGCATCAGCAGCATCGCTCGGAGCAGCCAGATGCGGTCGTCGAGCGTGAGGTGCTCGGTGGCGCTGTCGGCCGTGCCGGACGCCGGCTCAGCCATCGGAGTAGCCATCTAGATGCTTCCCTTCCGTTCCGTGGGCCGGAGCGGGATCTCCGCCGGCCCTCTCCTCGGGCCGCCCCGGGATCGCCGGCTCGGCCCCTCGATCGGGCAGGGACGAGATTACTCCTCCGCCCGGCCCTGCCAACGCGCTCCTTTACCCTTGAGGCCATGGACGGTGCCTGGCTGCACCGGATGCGCTGGCGACGCCGCGGCGCCTGGCTGTGGCCGACGTTCGCCGCCCTGACGGTCGCTGACGCGGTGCTCGGGCACCTGCTGCCGCCGGCCGGCGACAGCCAGACACTGGTCGGTGCCGGGCTGCTCGCGCTGGTCCTGAACCTGATCGCGGTGATCCTCCTATCGCGGCCGTTCGGAGCGCTGCTGCGCCGCGCCCGCGGCGACCTGCCGTCGATCGTCGCGCGCGACTACGCGGGCACGTGCGTGGTGGCGGTGATCGCGGCCGGGCTCCTGGTCGCCGGTCTGGCCCATCGTCCGTCGCTGATCGCGCGGCGCAACACGATGCAGGACGCGATCACGCGCGCGCAGGCGTACATCGGCGACCGCGCGCCGGCGGAGTTCCGGCGAAACGTCCAGTACGTCGACACGTTCGCGATCCAGCCCGGCAGCATCTACCGCACGTGCGTGCCCAACGACACCCGCCACCGGACGTACTGCGTGATCGTGAAGACCAACCTCCCGTTCAGCCGGTCGGTCAGTTTCGCCGGGTATGAATCCAACGAGGTGATGGAGCGCGGGACCGGCTAGACGATCGGGACGCGGCGCCGTCTCCGGCACCGGAGGCAACCCGCGTCGGTCGGCGTTTGGTCGGTCGTCTGGGCTTGACTTAGAGCGCGCTCTAAGTCCTAAGCTCGAATCACGTTGTCCTCCGAAACGGCCACCAGCCTGACGATCGCCGACGCGGCCCGCGTGACTGGCGTCAGCGCACACACGCTGCGCTATCACGAGCGCGCGGGGCTGATCGACGGCGTCGACCGAGCCGGCTCGGGCCACCGCCGCTACAGCGAATCCGACATCGCGTGGATCCAGGCGCTTCAGTGCCTGCGCGCCACCGGGATGCCGATTCGGCAGATCCGGCGCTACGCCGAGCTGGTCCGCGAGGGGGACGGCAACGAAGCACAGCGGCTCGAGCTGCTGTGCGAGCACCGCGACTACGTGCGAGCTCGGCTGGACGAGGTGCTCCGGCATCTCGATTTCGTCGAGCACAAGATCGAGAAATACGAGGAGAAACTCCGATGAACACCAGAAAGCTTGGAAGCCAGGGCCTGGAAGTATCGGGTCAGGGGCTCGGCTGCATGGGCATGTCATGGGCCTACGGCGCGGGCGACGAGCAGGGCGGAACGGACACGATCCACCGCGCGCTCGAGCTCGGCATCACGTTCTTCGACACGGCCGAGGTGTACGGCCCATTCGTCAACGAGGAGCTGGTCGGCCGGGCGCTGGCCGGCCGCCGCGGCGACGTCCAGATCGCCACCAAGTTCGGGTTCGCGATCGACCCCGACAACCCCCGCCGGCGCGGGCTCGACGGCAGCCCGGAGAACGCGCGCCGCGCGGTCGAGGGGTCGCTGCAGCGGCTGGGCACCGACTACATCGACCTCTACTACCAGCACCGTGTCGATCCCAACGTCCCGATCGAGGAGACCGTCGGGGCGATGGCGGAGTTGGTGAAGGACGGCAAGGTCCGCTACATCGGCCTGTCGGAGGCGTCGCCGGAGACGATCCGCCGCGGGCACGCCGTACATCCGCTGACCGCCGTGCAGAACGAGTACTCGCTGTGGACGCGCGATCCCGAGGACGCGGTGATCCCGACGCTCCGCGAGCTGGGCATCGGCCTGGTCGCCTACTCGCCGCTGGGTCGCGGCTTCCTGACGGGTCAGATCCGCTCGATGGACGACCTCGCCGAGGACGACTGGCGGCGCACCAACCCGCGCTTCCAGGAGCAGGCGCTGCGCGACAACATCCACCTGGCCGACGAGGTCCGCAAGCTCGCGCAGCAGCGCGGCATCACCCCGGCGCAGCTGGCGCTGGCGTGGGTGGCGGCAAAGGGCGAGGACATCGTGCCGATCCCCGGGACCAAGCGGGTGAAGTACCTCGAGGACAACGTCGCGGCCACCGACGTCGAGCTGTCGGCGCAGGACGTCGCGGCGCTCGACGATGCGGTTGCACACGACTCGGTCGTCGGCACCCGCTACGCGGAGGCCGAGATGACGTTCCTGAACAACTGATCGCGCCCCCGTCGGACGACTGAACGCGGCTCCCGAGCCGGGTCTACTCTGCGGCTGTGAGCCGCAAGCAGATCGTGCTCGCGTCGAGCATCCTCGGCTCGGGCATCGTGTTCCTCGACGGCACGGTCGTAAACGTGGCGCTGCCGTCGATCCGCGCCGACCTGCACGGCAACCTCGCCGACCAGCAGTGGATCGTCGAGGCGTACCTGCTGACGCTGTCGTCACTGCTGCTGGTGGGCGGGTCGTTGGGGGACCTGCTCGGGCGACGCCGGGTGTTCGCCGCCGGGCTGATGGGCTTCGGAGTGTGCTCGCTGCTGTGCGCGATCGCCCCGAGCAACGCGTTTCTGATCGGAGCCCGGGCGGCTCAGGGGATCGCCGGCGCGCTGCTGGTGCCGAGCACCCTCGCGCTGATCATGGACACCTTCGACGACGAGGAGCGAGCCGGGGCGATCGGGACCTGGACGGCGTGGACGGGCATCGCTACCGTGATCGGCCCGCTCGGCGGCGGCGCTCTGATCGAGTTCGCCTCGTGGCGCTGGATCTTCGCGATCAACCTGCTCCCGGTGGCGATCACGCTGATGCTGGTCAGTCGGCTGCCGGCAGACACGCGTGAGCCCGGCCATGTCGACGTGGTCGGGGCGATGCTGTGCGCGTTCGGTCTGGGAGGTCCTGTATTCGCGCTGATCGAGCAGCCCAGCTATGGGTGGGGCGACCCTCGGGTGGCGATCCCGCTGATCGGTGGGATCGCGCTGTTCTGCTCGTTCCTGGCCTGGGAGCAGCGCAGCCCGGCGCCGATGATGCCGCTGAGCCTGTTCAAGGTCCGCAACTTCGCCGTGGGCAACCTGACCACGCTCGCGCTCTACGGGGGGCTTGGGGTCGCGACGTTCTTCCTGGTGTTGTTCCTGCAGCAGGTCGGCGGCTACACGCCGCTGGAGGCCGGGTTGTCGCTGTTGCCGATCACGATCATCACGTTCCTGCTGGCCCGCCGCTTCGGGATCCTGGCCGACCGGCTGGGTCCGCACCTGTTCATGGGCGGCGGTCCGATCGTGGCCGGGCTGGGCCTGCTGCTGCTCGCCCGGACCGACGCCAGCGCCGACTACCTGACGATGGTGCTGCCCGGGGTGGCCGTGTTCGGGCTGGGGTTGGCGGCGACGGTCGCGCCGCTGACCGCGACCGTACTGTCGTCGGTGGAGAAGGGCCACGCCGGCGTGGCCAGCGGCGTCAACAACGCGGTGTCGAGGGTGGCGAGCCTGCTGGCGATCGCCGCGCTCGGCGCGGTCGTGGCGGGCAGCTTCACCAGCCGGCTCGACAACGACCTCGCTCACCACGTGCTCAGCCCGCCGGCCAAGGCCGCGGTCGCCACCGCCCGCACGCGCCCGCTGGTGATCGACGCAAGCGCGGTGCCCGCGCCCCAGCGGGCCACCGTGCACGAGGCGCTCGTCGACTCCTCGGTCCATTCTTTCCGGCTGGGGATGGTGATCGCCGCCGGGCTGGCGATCCTCGGCGGCGTGGTCGCGCTGATCGGGATCACCAACCCCCGCGGCCGGGTGCGCTGCGCCGACTGTCCCGGCGGCGCGCTGCCTGCCGGGGCGACGTCCAGCGAGCAGCCGCAGCCCGCCTGAGCATGGCCTGCCGGCCGGCGGGTAGGGTGGCCCGCATGCCCCAGCCGTTCGTAGCGCTGGTGACCGGAGCCTCCACCGGGATCGGGGAGGCGACCGCTCGGCGCCTGGCCCGCGAGCCCGGGGCGCGGCTGGTGCTGGCGGCCCGGCGCGAGCAGCGGTTGCGCGCGCTCGCTGACGAGCTTGGCGGCGCCACGGTGGTTGCGGTCGACCTGACGTCGCCGGCGGCGCCCGAGACCGTCCGCGACGCGATCGAGCGCGAGCACGGCGCGCTGCACCTGCTGGTCAACAACGCCGGCGCGTCGTGGCGAGGGAGCTTCGGCGACGCCGGCTGGGACAACGTCGAGCGTCACATGAGGCTGAACTTCGAGGCGCCGGTGAAGCTGACCGAGGCGCTGCTGCCACTGCTGCGCGCAACGGCGGCGGGACCGGCTGACCGCCGGGTCGCGATCGTGAACGTCGCCAGCACGGCCGCCCGCGTGGCTCGGCCCGCCGCCGGGGCATATTCGGCGAGCAAGTTCGCGCTCGTGGGCTGGAGCGACGCGCTGCACGCCGAGGAGGCCGCCCACGGGATCCACGTCGGACTCGTGCTGCCTGGCTTCGTGGCCACCGACGGCTTCCCGGCGACGGAGCTTCGGGCGAAAGCCGCCACCCGCTGGCTGGTGGCCAAGCCGGCAACGGTCGCCGAGGCGATCGTCGACGCGGGCCCCGGCGGCAAGGCCGAGCGCTACACGCCGCGGCCATATTTCCTGGCGGCGGCGGCGCGCCTGCTGGCGCCGTCGCTGGTCCGGCGCGCGACTCGCGGCGGCGCCTTTACGACCGCGAGCGGCTCGGATCCGGATTCAGCTGCGCCCGCAGCTTCCTGAGCTAAGCTACGCCGCCGTAAGCAAAGCTACACGGGTGTAACTACATGAATTCAGCGCCGCGCCGAGTCGCTGTGCTCGGCGGCATCCGGATCCCGTTCGCCAGGCAGAACGGGCCCTACGCGAAGGCATCCAATCAGGACATGCTGACCGCGACGCTCGATGCGCTGGTCGACAAGTTCGAGCTCCGCGGGCAGATACTGGGCGAGGTCGCGGCCGGCGCGGTGCTCAAGCACAGCCGCGACTTCAACCTCGCGCGCGAGTCCGTGCTCGGCTCTCGGCTCGACCCACATACTCCGGCCTACGACGTCCAGCAGGCCTGCGGAACCGGGCTTGAGGCGACGATCCTGGTCGCCAACAAGATTGCGCTGGGTCAGATCGAGTCCGGGGTCGCCGGCGGCGTCGACACCACCTCGGACGCGCCGCTGGCGCTCAACGAGGATCTACGGCAGGCGCTGCTCGAAGTCAACCGGGCGAAGTCCAACTCCCAGCGATTGCGCGCCCTGTCGCGGATCCGCCCCCAGCACGTGGTCCCGGCGATCCCGCGCAACGCCGAGCCGCGGACCGGGCTGTCGATGGGCGAGCACGCTGCGATCACGGCGCGGGAGTGGGGGATCGGGCGGCCCGAGCAGGATGAGCTCGCGGCTGCGAGCCACCGCAAGCTCACCGCCGCCTACGAGGACGGATTTCTCGACGACCTCGTGACCCCGTACCTCGGCCTCGAGCGCGATCAGAACCTGCGCCCGGACTCCACCCCCGAGAAGCTCGCCAAGCTCAAGCCGGTGTTCGGCGGCCCCGAGGGCACGATGACCGCCGGCAACTCGACGCCGCTCAGCGACGGGGCGTCGGCGGTCCTGCTGGCCAGCGAGGATTGGGCGGCCGAGCGCGGGCTCTCGGCGCTCGCGTACCTGACCGAGGCGCAGACGGCGGCGGTCGACCACGTTCACGCGCGCGAGGGGCTGCTTATGGCTCCGACCCGGGCGATGCCGAAGATGCTCGAGCGCGCCGGGCTTGGCCTGGACGCGTTCGACTACTACGAGATCCACGAGGCGTTCGCATCGCAGGTGCTGTGCACCCTGAAGGCCTGGGAGGACGACGCGTACTGCCGCGACCGGCTCGGGCTCGACGGTGCGCTCGGCGCGATCGACCGCGAAAAGCTCAACGTCCGCGGGGGCTCGCTCGCAGCGGGTCATCCGTTCGGCGCCACCGGCGGCCGGATCGTCGCCGGACTGGCGAAGCTGCTGCACGAGCGCGGTTCGGGCCGCGGCGTGATCTCGATCTGCGCCGCGGGCGGACTGGGGGTCACCGCGACCATGGAGGCGGCGTGATGACGATTGGAGGCCGGGCGTGAGCGACCGCTACGCGCAGCTCGTCAACACCCCGATCGGCCGGATCGTCACCAAGCAGATCGGGCTGCCCAACCCCGAGCGCCTCGAGCGCTACGAGCCGGGTATGGCGGCGGTCTCGGGGCCGGTGTTGTTGGGTGGTCCGCCGAAGGGCCGCCTGGTCAGGGTCGCGCGCGAGCTGCTCGAAGCGATCGCTGACGAGGTCCTGTCGCCGGAGTCCATCCGGGGAGAGCACACGTTCAAGGCGCTCGTGTTCGACGCTTCCGAGATCGCCGGGCCGGAGGCGCTCAGCGATGCCTACGCGTTCTTTGGACCGGTGATCCGGCAAATCCGGCCCTCCGGCCGCGTGGTCGTGCTCGCCACCCCGCCCGAGCTCTGCGAGACCCCCGAGCAGGCGATCGCCCAACGGGCTCTCGAAGGGCTGACGCGGTCGATCGGCAAGGAGGTAAAGCGCGGCGCCACCGCGCAGCTGGTGTACGTGGAGCCTCGGGCCGAGGGCCTCGTGGAGTCGACGCTGCGGTTTCTGCTGTCGCCGAAATCGGCCTATGTATCCGGGCAGGTGGTGCGGATCGGCGTGGGTGCGCCGTCCGCCGACCCGATCGACTGGGAGCAGCCGCTGCGCGACCGCGTCGCGCTGGTGACCGGCGCCGGGCGGGGGATCGGCAAGGCGATCGCCGAGGTGCTGGCGCGCGATGGCGCGCACGTGGTGTGCCTGGACATGCCGGGGGCGGGTGATGAGCTCGAGGCCGTTGCGGACGCGATCGGCGGATCGACGCTGACGGTCGACATCGCCGGAGAGCAGGCGCCGGCGACGATCGCCTCGCGGTTGCTCGACGAGCGCGGCGGCGTCGATGTCGTCGTGCACAACGCCGGCGTGACCCGCGACAAGACGCTCGGCCGGATGACCGAGGACCAGTGGGACATGGTGCTCGCGATCAACCTGGTCGCGCCGGCGCGGATCGACCGCGAGCTGCTCGGTCGCGACGCCCTGCGCGAGCACGGACGGGTCGTGTGCGTGTCGTCGATCAGCGGAATCGGCGGCAACGCCGGCCAGGCCAACTACGCGACATCGAAGGCGGGCGTGATCGGGCTGGTGCAGACGTCCGGCGCCGGCACTTGCCCAGCGCGGGGCGACGATCAACGCGGTCGCGCCCGGGTTCATCGAGACCCGGATGACCGCGGCGATGCCGCTCGCCGTGCGCGAGGCCGGCCGGCGGATGAACAGCGTCGCCCAGGGCGGGCTGCCGGTGGACGTCGCCGAGACGATCGCGTGGCTGGCGAGCCCAGGGTCGGGCGGCGTCAACGGCCAGGTCGTGCGGGTGTGCGGGCAGAGCCTGCTGGGAGCTTGAGGGGCGTGAGCGAACGCCGCCTGAGTGGGTCCCCAGCGACGCTGCCGATGTTCGCCCGCGCCGGCGTGGCGGTGGTGCCCGGCGCGACAAGGCTGCCGTTCGTGGCGGGCGGCGGCGGCGACGTCCCCGACGTCGCCCTGGTGCTCGACGACCTGGCGGTCGACCGCGGCCGGCTGGCCGCGTATGACCGAGTGTGCGGGTACGACGTCGGCGATGAGCTGCCCGCCACCTATCCGCACGTGCTTGCGTTCCCGCTTCACCTGTCGCTGATGACCGACGGGCGCTTCCCCGTGACCCCGATCGGGCTGGTGCACATCGCCAACCAGATCACGCAGCACCGCCCGCTCCGGGCCAGCGAGCGTCTGTCGCTGCGGGTGTGGGCGACGCCGCTGCAGCCCCATCCACGGGGGCGGAAGTTCACGCTGCGCACCGAGGTCCGCGTGGGCGACGAGCTGGTGTGGGATGAGCACTGCACCAACCTCTCCCGCGGCGCCGGCGACGCGTCCGCCGCGGCCGGCGCCGATCCCCCCGCGCCGGACCTGGAGCCGACCGCCAGCTGGACGCTGCCCGGCGACCTCGGGCGCCGGTATGGCTCGGTCTCGGGTGACCTGAACCCGATCCACGTGCACGCCCTGTCGGCCAAGCTGTTCGGCTTCCGGTCCGCGATCGCTCACGGGATGTGGACCAAGGCCCGGTGCCTGGCCGCGCTCGGACCGCGCGCCGCGGACGCATTCACCGTCCAGGTCAGCTTCCGCAAGCCGATCCTGCTGCCCGCCACGGTGACGTTCGCCGAGGCGACCGATGACACCGAGGTGCGGTTCGCGGTCCGCGACGGGGCGAAGCGAACCCGTCACCTCGACGGGACGCTTCGGCCCTAGGCCGCGCGCTCCTCGGTGGCGGCGGCGCCCGCCTTCTCGATCACGATCTCGTCGAACAGGACTCGCAACCGGTCCAGGACGGTCGCCGCCACCACCAGCTCCTCCTCAGTGAACTCATCCAGGGCCGCGCGCCAGCGCGGCTCATACCGCGCCCGCCGCGCCTCGACCAGCTCGCTGCCGCGCTCTGTCAACGAGGTCAGCACCACTCGCCGGTCGCGCTCGGACCGCTCGCGCATGACCAGGCCTGCGGCCGCCAGGCCCTCGAGCATCTCGGTCGTGCTGGCGGGGCTGAGGTCGGCGAGGTCGGCCAGGTCACTGGTCGGCATCGCGTCCTGGGAGCGCATGCAGAACAGCAGGCTGTACTGGGCGTCGGACAGCTCTCCGGGGCGGTGGGACTCGCGGCCCCGCAGGCGGCGAACGGCCGCCATCGCGGCCTTGAACGAGCGGGCCAGCTGCTCGTCGGGTTTCAGCTCGCTCACGCCGCCATCGCCTCCGCCTCGGCCAACGCCTCGCGCTCGGTCTCGGTGTCGCCGGCCGCGGCCTTCTTCGCGCGGGCCTGGCGCTCGGCGCGGACGAGGATGATGCAGGGGATGATCGCCAGCGCGGTCAGCGCGGTCGCGGCCCAGAACGCGGTCCCGTAGGCCGAGGCCTGGGCGCTCAGCGAGTCCGCGCCTACGAGCGCCCGCTGCAGCACCACCGCGAGCACGGCCGTGCCGATCGAGCCGCCGACGCGCTGCAGCACGTTGAGCTGCGGCGTCGCATCGGATAGCTCGGAGCGATCCAGCGCGGCGAAAGCCGCCGCCATCGCGGGCATGAACGCGAACCCGATGCCCATGCCGCGCACGAACATCGCGACCGACAGGTACAGCACCGAGGTATGCGCGCCGATCATCCCGAACGGGATCGTCGCCAGCGTCGTCAGGATCACGCCGAACAGCGCCAGCGGACCGCCGCCGAAGCGGTCCGTCAGCTTGCCAGCGAGCGGCATCATCAGCGCCATCCCGAGACCCTGCGGCGCGGTCAGCAACCCGGTGTCGACGACGCTCTCGTGGCGGACTCCCTGCCAGTACAGCGGCAGCAGAATCATCCCGCCGAACAGCGCTGCACCGAGACAGAACATCGCGAACGAGGCCGAGGAAAACGTGGGACGGCGGTACAGCCGTACATCGAGCAGCGGGTACTTGACGCGCAGCGCGTGGAACACGAACGTGGCGACCAGCAGCAGGCCGAGGATGATCGGGACCACGACCTTGACCGAGGTGAAGCTGCCGGTGGTGCCGATCTCGGCGAGGCCGTACGTCAGCAGCGGCAGGCCGGTCGCCATCATGGCGAGCCCGCGGTAGTCCAGCGCGTTGGTCGGCTGACGCTCGACGGTTGGCAGGATCCGCAGCGCGGCGATCACGGCGATGATCCCGATCGGGACGTTCACGTAGAAGATCCAGCGCCAGCTCATGTTGTCGAGGATCAGACCACCGATCGTGGGGCCGAAGATCGGCGCGAGCATCGCCGGAACCGCGACCACGCTCATCACGCGGCCCATCCGCTTGGGCCCGGCCGCCTCGGCCATCATCAGCTGGCCGATCGGCAGGATCATGCCGCCGCCGAGACCCTGGATCACGCGAAACAGGATCAGCTCGTTGGTCGAGGTGGCCAGGCCGCAGAGGGCCGAGCCGAGCGTGAACAGCACCAGCGAGACCAGATATACCTGCTTGGCGCCGAATCGGCGGGCGGCCCAGCCGGTGACCGGGATCACGGCCGCGAGCGCGAGCAGGTAGCCGGTCACGACCCACTGGATCTGGGCGATCGTGCTGTGGAGCTCGCGCGCGAGCGTGTCGAGCGCGACGTTGACGATCGTCGTGTCGAGGATCGACATGATCGAACCGACGATCACCACAGCGCTGATGCGCCAGACGTACGCGTCGATGCGATCGCTTGAGGTTGCAGACATAGATTGAGTTCTCAGTTGTGGACGGAAATAGCTTGGACCCTAAAGATTAGGAACCGAAGCATAATCTGTCAACCGCCCCTTGGACCCACGGCGGCCCCTACTCGGGAGCCCCGGCCGTCTATCTTCAGTGGAAATGACCACGTTCACGGACCTCAGGCTGGACCAGGACCTGCTCGACGCGATCGGAGACGTCGGCTACGAGGCGCCGAGCCCGATCCAGGAGGAGGCGATCCCGCCACTGCTCGAAGGGCTGGACGTGATCGGCCAGGCGCAGACCGGATCGGGCAAGACGGCGGCGTTCGGGCTGCCGATGCTGCAGTACGTGGATCCCTCCGAGCAGGAGGTCCAGGCCCTGGTATTGACGCCGACGCGGGAGCTCTGCATCCAGGTCACGCAGGCGTTGCGCACCTACGGTCGGCGCAAGGGCGTCGACGTCGTCGCGGTCTTCGGCGGAGCCCCGATTCGCTCCCAGACGGCCCAGCTGCGCGCGGGCGGGCACATCGTGGTCGGCACCGTCGGGCGCGTCAAGGACCTGATCTCTCGTCACTCGCTGCTGCTCAACGCGTGTCGCTTCGTGGTGCTCGACGAGGCCGACGAGATGCTCGACCTGGGCTTCCTGGAGGACGTCGAACGGATCCTGTCGCTGACCCCCTCCAGCCGGCAGACGGCGCTGTTCTCGGCGACGATGCCGCCCGCGATCCGCCGGCTGGCCGAGCGCTACCTGTATGACCCGGTCACGATCAAGGTCGCCACGGCGACGCTGACGGTGGACACCGTCGAGCAGTTCGCGCTCGAGGTCAAGCCGCGCGAGAAGGCCGACCAGCTGGTCGAGGTGCTCGAGGCCGAGCGGCCCGAGCAGGCGATCGTGTTCGTGCGGACCAAGATCCGCTGCGACCAGCTCTACCGCACCCTGCGCGACCGCGGGATGAACGTCAAGGCGCTGCACGGCGACATGACCCAGGGCGCGCGCGACGGGGTGATGATCTCGTTCAAGGATGGGCGCCTGCCGCTGCTGGTCGCCACTGACGTGGCGGCGCGCGGACTGGACATCACGGGCATCTCGCACGTGATCAACTACGACGTGCCGACCTCCCCCGACGTGTACGTCCATCGGATCGGGCGGACGGGCCGGGTCGGTCGCAGCGGCCGCGCGATCACGTTCTACGAGCCGCGCCAGCGCCGCGAGATCGAGGCGATCGAGAAGCACGCCGGCGTCAAGCTCGCCCCCTGGGTGAAGGATGCGCACGTCGCGCCGACCCCCGTGATCCCGAAGCCGCGGCGGCACTCCAAGCCGCGCGTCTCGGGCGACGGCGACGGGCCGGCCACAAAGCTGATCGTCGCCGCCGGTCGCGCCGGCGGGCTAGAGCCGTCGGACATCATCCACGCGATCACGGCCGCCACCGGGCTCGACGGCGAGTCGGTGCGAAACGTGCGGGTGCTCGAGCGCTTCTCATTCCTCGAGGTCCCCGAGCGTCAGGCGCAACGGATCTTGCAAGAGGTCAACGGCACCGAGATCAACGGGCAATCGCTGCGTCTGGAGGCCGCCCGGTCCTAGCGGCCGGACGCACCGCGAGCGGCCCGCGACTCCTGCGGCCGTACCGTGTTGGAGGTCAGACAGGGGCCCTCCCTTTCGGCCTGTAAGCAACCACGGAGGTAACGCGATGCGTATGCAATCGCTCTTCCGGCGCCGTCCCTCGGCGTCGTTGGTGATCTCGGTGATCGCACTGTTCGTAGCGATGGGCGGCGTGGGGTATGCCGCCGTCCAGATCCCGGCCAACTCGGTCGGGAACTCGCAGCTGAAGAACAATGCGGTCTCCAACTCGAAGATCAAGGACAACTCGGTCAACTACAAGAAGATCGCGAGCCACACGATCGGCTTGCAGCGAGTCGACAACACCAAGATCCAGACCCGGGTGAGCGGTACCTGCGCCGGCAACTCGGCGATCAACACCGTCGCCCAGGGCGGCAAGGTCACGTGCCACTCGACGCTGCCGCCCCAGTTCGGCGCGGCCTCCGACTCGGCCGCCGTGCCGACGACGTCGGCCACGGTCGTGTCAAAGCTCCTGCCCGGGGGCAACTACCTCCTGAACTCAAACGTGTACGCGACGATCTCCGGCGGCACCGCAGGCCAGCAGGTGTCGGTCACCTGCACGCTGCAGGTCGCCAGCGGCTCGAGCCAGACCCGGACGGTCAGCCTCCAGATCGGTACGGGAACGCCGACCCAGCGAGTGGCGATCCCGTTGACATTCCCCGCCGCCGTCGCGTCGCCGCAGGGCACCGCGCACGTCGACTGCGTGCACACGGCGTCAAGTCCGACGACGCCCGACCCGACGGTCACCGCGGTCAGCACCCTGAACGCGGTCGCGACCGCCAGCAACAGCTAGCTGAGGATCATCGGTCCCGGGCGGCGCGCACGGACCGCGCGCCGCCCGGGCCAGCTACTCTCGGGCCCCATGAGCACAGCCAACATGAACACTAGCCATGGGACGATCGCGCTCGAGCTGTTCGACGACGACGCGCCCAAGACCGTCGAGAACTTCCGCAAGCTGGCCGGCGACGGCTTCTACGACGGGATCATCTTCCACCGCGTGATCCCCGACTTCATGATCCAGGGCGGATGCCCCGACGGAGTCGGTACGGGCGGGCCCGGATACACGTTCGAGGACGAGATCAACGACCACAAGATCGTGCGCGGGGCGCTGGCGATGGCCAACGCGGGTCCGAACACCAACGGTTCGCAATTCTTCATCGTCACCGTCGACGCCGCCCCGTGGCTCGACGGTAAGCACACCGTATTCGGACAGGTCACCGGCGGGATGGACGCGGTCGACGCGATCGAAGGGCTGCCGACGGGTCGGCAGGACCGGCCGCTCGAGCCGCCGGTGATCGAGACGATCGAGCTCGACCCGAGCTAGCGGCGAGCCGGTCGCGGGGGCGGCGATGCGGATACTCGTCTTCGAGCACGATTCCGACGCGCCCGCCGCGCTGCTGGTCGCGTGGGCCGAGAGCCGCGACCACGAGCTCGACGTGGTCGCGGGCCGGGAGCCTGGGAGTTGGCCAGCGATCGACGACTTCGACGCGATCGTAAGCCTCGGCTCCGAGCAGTCCGCGATGCAGTCAGACGTGCCGTGGGTCGCTCGCGAGATCGAGCTGCTGGCCCGCGCACATGAGCGCCGGATCCCTGTCCTCGGGATCTGCTTTGGCGGGCAGGCGCTGGCGAAGGCACTTGGTGCACGCGTGTCGCGGGCCCCCAGCCGTGAGGTGACGTGGCGCGCCGTGCCCAGCGCGGAGCCCGAGCTGATCCCTGAGGGTCCTTGGCTGTTCTGGCACGAGGACCTGTTCACGCTCCCGCCGGGTGCGCGGTTGCTCGCCGGCACTCCGGACGAGACGGTCTCGTTCGTCAGTGGAGTGAGCGTTGGGCTGCAGTTCCATCCCGAGGCCGACACGGGATGCGCCGAGATGTGGCTGAAGGGGGCGCGACCCAAGTGGGAGTCCTACGGCGTCGACGAGGGTCAGCTTCGCGACGAGATCGAGCGGTACGGCCCCGGCGCTCAGGAGCGGGCGTTCGACCTGTTCGATCGCCTGCATGGCGTGTGGGAGCGGTCGGAGTGGACACGCGTCCGGCCGATCCGGAAAATAGTGGGATAAGGCGGATCCGGGGTAGGCACGGACGCGTTGCGGCCAGCGAAACCTATCGCCACGAAGCGATGCATCGTCCGAACGTCCGCACTTGGGGCGGCGCGCGTAAAGTTATAATGGCCGGGGGGTAGAGTGGTGAATATGAAAATGGTGGACGAATCAGGTCGCGTTGCTCTGAATGAAACGAGCAAGCTTGTGCGGCATCCGACGCCCAGCTCCGGAACGGAATCCGCGACGCGTGTGGCGGATGTCCTGCTCGTTTTCAGCGCCAAGCAGCAATGGGTTGGCGTCACCGAGATCGCCGAGTGCCTGAGCCTCAATAAGGCCGTCGTGCATCGAATCCTCAGGTCGCTCGAGTCTCGCCGGTTCGTGGTGGCGGATGGATCGCAGGGGCGTTACTCGCTCGGACCTGCGGCCGCGGCGATGGGGGCGCGCGCGCTCGGAGATCTCGACCTTCGGAAGGCGGCTATGCCGGTGCTGCGCCGGCTCCAAGCCGAGACAAGCGAGACAGCGACCGTGTCGGTGCTGCTCGGCACCGCGCGGACCTACCTCGACCAGGTCGTGAGTCCGCAGGAGATCAAGATGACCGTGGAGCTCGGACGGCCGTTCCCGCTTTATCTCGGCGCGTCGAGCAAGGCGCTGTTGGCGGCCAGCCCTGAGGATGTGCGCCAACAGGTGCTGGCCGACGCTGAGCTCGAGCCAGCACGGCTCGAACGACTCGAGCAGGAGTTGCACGAGATCGCCTGCACCGGCGTCGCTCACTCATCCAACGAGCGACAGGCAGGCGCCGCGAGCGTAGCGTCGGCGGTCTTCGGCCCCGACGAGCGCGTGGTCGGATGCATCAGCCTCTGCGGTCCGGCCGCGCGATTCGAGCAAACGACTGTGACCGCCTACGCGCCACTGATCCGAGATGCCGCTCGTGAGGTCTCGCAGCGCCTGCTCGGGGAGTAGGCGAACCCAAATCAGCTCGCCGGCTCACTAGCCGTCGCCACACGGGCGTTTCGACGACCGGCGTGCGGTCGCCGTCGCCGTCGGCGCACACGACGGACCGGAGAGTCAACCCTGCCTCGGGGTGACTGCGGCGCGACCTGCGTCAAGGCATAACCGTGGATCGACCAAGCGCACACGGAGTCGAGCGTTCCGCTCAGTCATTCCACCTGTTTCGCTCATCGAAATTCACAAAAGCGTAGTGTTGCGCCCAATTGCGGCGGCTAATCCGCTTGACTCGTCGAACTGTATTGGCTTAGCATGCGCCACGGCAATGGAAATGAGAGGGAGCCGTTCCTGTGACCGCACCAGATATGATCTCATATGTCCCGCTGAGCGGAACATCTCGAACGCTGGGCGCAACACGGACGACAGCGGCTCGCGCGCCTGTTGGGAAGGGCATGGCGATCTTCGGCGAGCACACGTCCTGGCGTAGGTAGCTCGCCGCCTCGATCGATAACCGCGAGACATGCTGTCCTTCGTCGCCAAACGGCTCGTGATCGTCATTGCGCAGCTGATCCTGGTCGCGATCGGGATCTTTCTGCTGCTCCGGATCTTGCCGGCGGACCCGGTCGCGAACCTCGTGGGACTGAACTCATCCAAGGCGGCGTACGCCCTGGCGCGGCACAGCCTGGGGCTCGACCACTCAGTCGGGAGCCAGCTGTGGATCTATCTCAAGAACCTCGCCCATGGCGACTTTGGGCGATCGTGGAGCTCCGGAGCCCCGGTCAAGACCGAGATCATCCAACGCTTCCCGATCACGCTTCAGTTGATCGTGCTGGCGTTTATCGTCGCGCTAGCCGTCGGGATCCCAGTGGGCAGGACGATCGGCGCGCATCCGGGCGGGGTCAGCGACAAGACGACGATGGTCTATTCGCTGTTCGCGGGGTCTCAGCCGGACTTCTGGTGGGGGTTGATGTTCATCTTCCTCTTCTACTTCCAGGTCCATATCTTCCCGGCGCCTCTGGGTGTGCTGTCTCCCGAGTACACGGCCCCCGAACCGGTTACGCACTTCATCCTGATCGACGCGCTGCTCCGGGGTCAGATCGACGTGTTCTTCGATGCGTTGTGGCACTACGCACTGCCCGTGCTGACGCTCGCGTTCATCCTCAGCGGACCGATCATCAAGATGACCCGCGAGTCGGTCGCATCGGTCGCCAACTCCGAGTACGTCCTGTACGCGCGTGCGGGCGGGCTGCCATCGCGCGCCGTCCAGCGTTACATGCTGCGTACATCACTGGCGGGAGTGGTCACACTCGTCGGAATCCTGTTCGGGTTCATGCTCGGCGGCGCCGTTCTGATCGAAACGGTGTTCTCACTCAACGGCCTGGGTGTGTATGCGCTGCGGAGCGCTCTCGCCCTGGACTTCCCGGCGGTGCAGGGCACGGTGATCGTGATGACTGCGTTCGCGCTGTTGATCTACATCGTGATGGACATTCTGTACGCGGTGCTCGATCCGCGCGTTCGGTACGGAGCGACGGCATGACCGATCTCGGGATCGAAACAGAACGGGAGATGGTGCAGTCGCTCGACGTCGACCACGACGTGATCACGTCGGCCGGGTTCGTGGCTCACCTCAAGCATCTGCTGCGGACCAGCCCGATGTTCCTCATCGGAATCGTGATCGTTGCCGTCGCCGTGTTCCTCGCGATCTTTGGTCCGTACCTAGCTCCGTTTGACCCGACCAAGGCGACCGATGCCGTCAACGCAGCGCCGAGCGGGAGCCACTGGTTCGGCACCGATCCCAGCGGCTTCGACGTGTTCTCTCGGGTCCTGGCCGCGCCACGCGTCGATGTCGTGATCGCGCTGGTGGCGACGATCCTGTCGTTTGTGGTTGGTGCTGGAATCGGGCTGCTAACCAGCTTCTTCCGCGGCTTTTTGGGCGAGTTCGTGATGCGCGGTTCCGACACCGTGCAGGCGTTCCCGCTTTTCATCATGGCGATCGTCATCGTGGTGATGGCGGGGAGGAGCACGACCGACATCGTCCTGGTGATCGCGCTCCTGAACGTGCCGATCTTCGTGCGACTGGTCCGTAGCCAGGTCCTCTCACTTCGCGACCGCACGTTCGTCGAGGCCGCGCGGGCGGCCGGGGACAGTGGTCTATCGATCGCCGTTCGCCAGGTGCTTCCAAACGCTCTGACCCCGGCGGCGGCTCAGCTCAGCATCACGCTCGGTGGTGCGATCCTGATCACCGCAGGCCTGTCTTTTATCGGGGCGGGCGTGCGGCCGCCGGCGGCGGAATGGGGAGCGATGATCAGCAGCGGCGCGAATGGCGTGATCATCGGTGAGTGGTGGACCGCGCTGTTTCCAGGGGCTGCGATCTCTCTGACTGTGTTCGGGTTCGCGGCGGTTGGAATCGGCATGCAGGCGATCCTGCTGAGGCGAACGTAAAGATGCTCCTCGAGGTCCAGAACCTAACGGTGAGTTATTCCTCGGCTGGCGTCCGGAATCTTGCTGTAACCGACGTGAGCTTCTCGGTCGACGCCGGTGAGGTGATCGGAGTCGTCGGAGAAAGCGGCTGCGGGAAGTCGACCGCGGTGCTCGCTTGCCTCGGACTGGCGCGACACGGAGGGTCGATCGAGGGCGGCTCGGTGAAGATGGACGGACACCAGTTGCTCGATATGAATGAGGACGAGTGGCGGGGATGGAGGGGAGCCAGGATCGCCTTGGTCACACAGAATCCGCGGGCGTCATTGAACCCGATGCTCCGCGTCGGAGATCAGATCGAGGCCTTCTACCGCGCCCACAACCGCGTCACCAAGGAGCAGGCGCGTGAGCGGGCGCAGGCGCTGCTGGCGCTCGTCGGGATCAACGACCCCATGCGCCGCATGGCGGCGTTCCCGCACGAGCTCTCGGGCGGGATGGCACAGCGGGTCGTGATCGCGATCGCGCTGTCGTGCGAGCCACAGCTGCTGATCGCCGACGAGCCCACGAGCGGGCTCGACGTCACAGTTCAGGCGCAGATCCTCGACGATCTCCGCCGCGCCGCGGACGAGGTCGGCTCCAGCGTCGTGCTGGTAACACAAGACTTGGGGATGGTCGCGAACTACTGCGACCGGATCTACCTGCTGCACGCCGGCGAGGTCGTGGAGGAGTGCGCGACCGAGAGGTTCTTCGACAGTCCGCGTCATCCGGCGAGCATGGCGCTGCTGACCGCCGACACGCGGACCGACGACACCATGTGGCGGCTGAAGGGATTGCCCGTGGACGGGCGCAACCTGCCGGACGGCTGTTACCTGCACCCACGCTGCCCGCTGGCTGACAGCTCTGCGGGGTGCATGGCCGAGCACCCGCAGCTCATGGACGCCGAAGCGGGCCATCGAGTGCGATGCCATCGCCAGAAGCTTGTGGCCGAGTACACGGAGAGACAGCATGACGGAGAAATCCAGCGCACTGCTTGAAGTTCGCGAGCTCGCCAAGTACTTCCCGATTCAGGGCAGCGACAAGGCGGTTCACGCCTGTCAAGACGTGAGCTTCACCGTCCGGGCCGGAGAGACGTTGGGAGTCATCGGTGAGAGTGGCAGCGGGAAGACGACCCTGGGGCGCTGCATCCTGCGACTGATCCCGCCCAGCGGCGGCACGATCACGTTCGCCGGAAGCGATCTGATGGGGCTCGATCAGCGAGCGCTGCGCGCCGCGCGATCAGACATGCAAATCGTCTTCCAGGAGCCGGCCGAGTCGCTGAATCCACAGCTGTCGATCGGGCTGCAGGTGGGAGAGCCGCTGCGCATCCACACATCGCTGTCGCGTAAGGAGCGCAAGCGGAGGGTTGGAGAGCTGCTCGAGCTCGTCGGGCTTCCCGCTGGCCTAGCTCGCGCGCGCCCAGGTGGGCTCTCGGCCGGCGTCATGCAGCGATGCGCGATCGCGCGGGCGATCGCTACGGACCCCAAGCTGCTGGTCCTGGATGAGCCCACCTCCGCCCTCGCGCCCGAGGCGGAGGCCGACGTGATGCGACTTCTGCGCGAGATTCAAGCCGACCGGAACATCGCCTACGTGTTCATCTCGCATGACCTGGGACTGGTGCGTGCGTTCTGTGACCGCGTCGTCGTGATGTACCTCAGTCAGATCGTTGAGAGCGGAGGGCAGACGGAGGTATTCAACGAGCCTCGCCACCCGTACACCCGGGCGCTGCTCGCCGCGGCGCTCGCGCGTGATCCGCGTCAGCGCCACGCGCGAGCCACCCGCAAGGATCGGCTGGCGGGAGAGATCCCAAGCCCGATCGATCTGCCGCGCGGTTGCTACCTGCGCTCGCGCTGTGCCTACGCACAGCCGCGGTGCGGCGAGGAGCCGCAGGAGCTCGGAGTCATGGATGACGGGCGCTCCGTGAGATGTTGGCGCGTCGCGGAGGGCACGCTCTCGGAAGCACCCGAGCACCCCGGTGCGGAGGCATCACGCTCCGCGCGTCAGAAAGAGCTGGTGGAGGGCGAGGGGACGGAGACGCAAGCAACCACCCACGAGGAGAAGAACGCATGACCGAGGAGCCCACGCTGGTGCAGGTGGACGACGTGCCGTGGCAGAAGGGTGAGGAGATCTGGGGAGCCACTCCCAATCTCGACGTGCCGGGTGGCGTTCAGGTGAAGATGTTGCGGCTGAACCCGGACACCGGCGCGCGAACGACGATTCTGAAGGCGCCCCCGGGGTGGTTCACTCCCAAGCCCGAGCGCCACAGCGTCAAGCAGGAGGGCCTGCTGTTGGAAGGTGCCGAGGTCAAGGGAAGCAAAGCCCTCAAGCCGCTTTCGTACTATTGCTATCCCCCGGGCACGATCCACGGCCCCGCGCAGTCAGACGGGCACACCGCGCTGATTCTGCTGCACGGTCCGTTCGACATTGAGTACATCGACGGTGCCGAGCCGGAGCCTCCCAGCGCAGCGCAACTCGGGGTCGACGTGGCTGACATCTCGTGGCAGCCGTCGAACTCGTTGTGGGGTGACGTCGGATTCAACGTTCCGAGCGGCAACCAGGTGAAGGCGCTGCATTCCGACGCGGACACGGGCGGCAGCACGGTGATCCTGAACGCGCCGGCCGGTTGGGGAACCCGCGCCCCGGAGTACCACACCGCGACCCAGCAGGAGTTTCTGCTGGAGGGCGACATTACGTTCAACGGCGTCGAGTATCACGCGCCGGCGTACTTCTGCTTCCCGCCGGGGTCGGTCCACGGACCTGCGTCCACCCGCGAGGGGATGGTCATGTTCTGCTCGTTCGACGGCCCGGTTGATGTCCACTACCCGGGCAACGAGTAGTGGCGAGAAGCTGATCGATGGCACCCCGAGGCCGCTCCACGGCTACCAAGGCGAACGCTTTGTCGCGGGAGGAGCTCGATGAGTTCCTCCTCGGCACATACTCGATGACCCTGGCGACCGAACGTGACGACGGCTATTGCCACGTAACCCCACTGTGGTACCTGTGGGAGGACGGTGTGGTCCTGTTCACACTGGTCGAGGGTCGGCGACACCTGAAGAACCTGCGACGCACGGCACGGGCCACGGTTTGTGTAAGCCAGGACGAGCGAGCCGAGATCGGCCCCGCGGGAGCTGCACGCGCCGCGATGCTCTGTGGCCCGGTGGAGCTGCGCGGACCGATTGTGGTGACGCCAGGCGACACCGAGGTTCTGCCGACGCTGCGCAAGGTGGCGAGGCGGTACCTCGGGTCCGACTCCGACCGGATCGTCGACGGCGGGATCGGTGAGGACAGCACGCCGAGAACGTTGGTGATCCTCAAGCCGGAGGTGAGGCTGACCTTCGATCTGACGAGGCCGGCCGAGGAAACGGGGGCGGGCCGGTGAGGTTGCAGCGCTTCAAGAGCGGTCGGACCGGGATCCGCCGCTCCCAGATCATACGAGGAGGAGCTTCAGTGTCCAGACGCAACGACGTCGAACCCGGCCTGCTGCAACGACGGCCACTCAGAGCACTCTGGCGACCCGCCCTGGCGGTGATCGCCGCTGGCGCTGTCGCGATCGCGCTGGCAGCCTGCGGCCGGAGCTCGAGCTCTGGTGGATCGCAGGCCTCGACCACCAGCCACACGCTGATCGCGTTGGAGCCGACAGTTGCCCAGGGGCTGGACTGGGACGGAGCGGAGGCTGCCACCGAGGGCACAGGCAGCACGGTCCCCAACCTCTACGACTTCCTGGCCGAGTTTAAGACCACTGAGCAGAACGGGATCTACATCCCTGACTACACAAAGTTCACGCCACAGCTCGCGACGTCGTGGTCGCACTCGGGTGACACCTGGACTTTCCACCTGCGCCACGGCGTGTACAGCTGCGCCGGCAATGAACTGACGGCTCAGGATGTAGTGTGGTCGGCAGCGCGTGCTAAGTCTGTGTCGGGGTCAGCGCCGATTGCCTGGTTCCTGTGGAACCACGCGAACGTTCTGGGATCTGCCGTGCTCGACCCGAAGGCGCCGGCGTCGGTGAAGAAGCTGCATGGCGAGGTCACTGCTGTCAACAAGTACACGGTCAAGATCGTCACTAAGCCCTACAACGGCACGCTGCTGGCGATGCTGGAGGCGTTCGGCACCGCGATCGTAGACTCAAAGGCCGCGATGTCCCACGCGACCGCGAGCGACCCGTGGGCTCACAAGTGGATGGAAAGCAGCGGCGCTGCGGGCTTCGGGCCGTACTGCCTGAAGTCGTGGACCCCGGGCGAGTCAATGACGCTGACGGCTAACCCTCGCTACTACGGGCCCAAGCCGCAGTTCACGACGGTGATCGAGCGTGCCGTACCTCAGGATGCGGACCGGATTGCCGCGATTGAGAGCGGACAGGCGCAGGTCGTTGGCGACCTCACCCGCAGGAGTTCGACCAGATCGCCAAGAGCGGACGGGCCAACGTCCTGTCGTTCTACTCCAACCAGGACATCGAGCTTGGCCTGAACTACAACGACGCGCCTTGGGGGCCCAATGGCTCAAAGAAGGCCAAGCTGCTCCGGCAGGCTGTGGCCTACGCGGTCCCCTACAACACGATCGTCAAGAACGCGTATTACGACCAAGCGCGACAGTGGTACAGCCTGGTGCCCGCCGACTATCTGGGCTACACGCCGATCAAAACCTACTCGACCGATGTCGCCAAAGCGAAGCAGCTGCTGGCGGAGGCCGGCTATCCGGACGGCCGCGGTCTCTCCGGTCCGGGACTGAGCCTCAGCTACGTGGCCGAACGGGGATCGCTGCTCGAGCCGATCGCCGAGCAGATTCAAACGGCTCTTGCCCAGGTCGGGATCCACATCACCCTCAACCCGGTGCCGCAGGCAATTTTTGGTACCCGCGAGGCGGTCAGCAAGAACCTGCCGTTCTACATCCTGGACCAGATTCGGCCGATCGGCCCGGACCCGGCATACGCGCTGCAGCTGCAGTTCGTGTCGAGCGCCAAGGGTGGGCTCGAGAACTCGGAGAACTACTCCTCACCGACCATCGACCGCTACTGGGCGATCATGCAGAACACGGCCAACGCGGCGACCGTGAAGCACTTGTCTGCCTCCGCGCAGCAGACGCTGATGGACGACCTACCTGACATCCCGGTCGTGCAGGTTAAGAGCCAGGTCGCCGTCCAGAAGGGCATCAGCGGCTACTACGGGAAGACGTCACCGCCGTTCCTGACGAGCTTCGCGTACTTCCACGGCTAGGCCCGGGCAATGACCAGCAACCGACCAAAGAAGGGTGTGACGAGCCGATGAGCAGAGAACCCGTCATGGGCAAGCAGTGGGACGATTACGACTGGCAGACCGGAACTGACCTGTGGGCGGGGACGGGGATCAACATCCCGCCCGACATCAAGGTGAAGGTGCTGAGCGTGGATCCCGAGACCGGGGCGCGGACCTCGCTGCTGAGCGTGCCGCCCGGGTGGCGGACGCCCGCACCCGAATACCACAGCGTCGGCCAGGAGGACATCCTCGTCGAGGGTGAGGTGATGATGGGCGAAGTCAAGCTCGAGGCGCCGGCGTATATGTATTTCCCGCCGGGCCAGGTCCACGGCCCCAGGGTCTCCGAGACCGGATGCACGATGCTGTCGATTCTCGACGGCAAGTTCGACATCACCTACACGTGACCGGGGCCGGATGATGACGGACGGCCTGACGCGAATCTGGGAGCCGCTCGACATCGGGCCCACGCGGGTGAAGCACCGAATCATGACAACCCCGCATGGGCAGTTGTACGGTCGAGATAACGTCCCGAGCGATCGCCACGTTGCTTACTACCGTGAGCGAGCCAAGGGCGGGGCGGCGCTAGTTGGGATCGAGCAGACGGCCGGTCACCGTCACAGCAAAGGAGCACTGGCGAAGGGCCTGACAGCCTGGGAGAGACGAAGCATCCCGCATTTCGAGAAGCTCGCGGCGGCGATCCACGAGTACGACTGCCGCGTGTTCGTCGAACTGGCCGGCGTGGGCGTGAACGACCGAGGGCGGACCTATATCGACGACTGGCACCCCGTGTGGGGCCCATCGCGGGTCAGGTCTCCGGTCATGCACGAACTGCCGGCCGTGCTCGAGCATTCGATGATGCGGGAGATCGCCGCCGATTTCGGCCAGTCAGCGCTGAATCTGCTGGTCGCGGGAGTGGACGGTGTCGAGATGCACGCTGCTCACGGATACCTGTTCATGCAGTTTCTGAGCCCCGCGTTCAACAAACGCACGGATGCCTACGGCGGATCGGCTCGGAACCGGTGTCGCTTCATCCTGGACGTGCTCGCGGCGATGCGCGAGCGCGTTGGGTCCGAGCTGACGATCGGGATCCGCATCTCCTACGACGAGTACCTCGGCCAGGCCGGGCTCACGCCGGACCTGGCCGACGAGTACGTCGACATCATCAGCGAGAGCGGGCTCGTCGACTTCCTCGACATCTCATGCGGCGGGTACCACACGCTCCATTACGGAGTGGTCCCGATGGGGACCATGGAAGAGGGCTTCCTGCTGCCGTACGCCAAGCGGGCAAAGGACATCGCCGGCGATCGGGCGAAGGTGTTTGCCGTTGGGCGGATCAAGAGCCTCGCCCTGGCCGAGAAGGCGATCGAGATGGGCGCGGCGGACATGGTGGCGATGCTGCGGGCGCACATCGCGGACCCACAGCTGGTTCGCAAGGCCCGGGAGGGGCGCTCCGCGGAGATCACGCACTGCATCGGCGCCAACGAGTGCATCTCCGCGGTCACCTCCAATCAGGAGCTGACGTGCACGGTCAATCCGGCAGCTGGGCGAGAGGCGTATTGGGGGGAAGGGACGCTGAAGCCCGCCCCGGAGCCCAAGCGCGTGGTCGTGGTCGGGGCCGGTCCATCGGGCATGCGGCTCGCGGCCACAGCGGCGCGCCGAGGCCATCAGGTCCAGATCTACGACCGGGCGTCCGACGTCGGCGGCCACCTGCGCCCGCTGAGTCGGTTGCCTACCCGAGGCGACTGGGCGCTGGCGATCGAGGACCTGGGTCGGGCGATGGAGCGGGCCGGCGTCGAGGTTCATCTGGAAGCCGAGGTGACGCCGTCGGGTCTGCTCGAGCTGAGCTCTGATGCGGTCGTGTGCGCCACAGGCGCGCGGTGGGACAGAACCGGATTCTCGGTCTTCCGACCCGATCGCGAGGAGATGCCGGGGGCCGATCAGGAGACGGTGTTCGAGATCGGGACGGCCACGGAGTTGGCCCTGGACGATCCCAGCGCGCTGGGTGCTCGCGTCCTGATCGTCGATGAGACCAGCGGGTACCTGCCACTAGGCCTCGCCGAGCTGCTGGCCCAGGGCGGTGCCGAGGTCGAGGTGGTCAGCCCACACCTCGTAGTCGGCAACGACCTGACGAAGAATCACGAGTTCCCGTTCGTGATGCCGCGCCTCGCCGAGCTGAACGTCAGGCTGACGCCGCAGGCGTTCGTAGAGACGATCGGCGATCGAGAGGCGCTTATCTATGGCCTCTGGGGCGGCCAGCCGAGGTCAGCCGCAGTGGACAGCGTCGTCCTGGCGCTACAGCGAACCCCGAACGACGAGCTCTGGCAGGCATGCAATGGGACGAACGGGCGCACGGTGCATCGGATCGGAGACGCGCTCGCCCCCCGCACCCCGGCCGAGGCGATCTACGAGGGCGAGAAGCTCGGCAGGAGCTTGTGAAGCGTCGATCGCTCGGGCGCCTGAAGTTACGCGTCATGACAACAACGAATAGGAGGCAGAAGTGGCTCGCGATCCAGTGATGGGCAACGAGTGGGATGAGTTCGACTGGCAGCCCGGCCCCAACATCTGGGGGGTGGGAACCAACCTCAACGTTCCCGGGGGGTCGGAGGGCAAGATCCTCAGCCTCGACAGGGAGACGGGGGCGATGACAGCCCTGCTGCGATGCCCGCCCGGCTGGCGGACCCCGGCGCCGGAGTTCCACAGCGTCGCGCAGGAGGACATCCTGATCGAGGGCGAGGCCACGATGGGAGACATCAAGATGAAGGCTCCGGCCTACATGTACTTCCCGCCCGGCCAGGTGCACGGGCCTCTCGTGACCGAGACGGGCTGCACGATGATCGTGACGCTGTCGGGCAAGTTCGACATCGACCACAAGCAAGAGACGTAGGGACCCAGCCGTGGGCACGGATGCCCTCGGCCGCGCTCTCCGGGCTCCGGGTAGCCTAGGTGGCCCACATTTCAGGCTTCAGGACAAGGAGAGAGCGAATGGCGAGCGCCACGGGGCGGACGGCGGCAGACACCAATGGTGATTCGGCGACCGCCACGATCTTGGTCGAGAACCCGGCGACGGGCGAGCAGCTGACGACGGTCCCGATCCTCGGGTCCGAGGAATTGGACGCGCTGGTGGCCCGCGCGCGTGAGGCCCAGCCCGGCTGGGAGGGCGTCGGCTTCGAGGGACGGGCCAAGGTGCTCAGGCGCGCGCAGAAATGGATGCTCGACAACGCCGACCGGATCATCGGCGTGGTCGTGGCCGAGAGCGGCAAGACCCACGAGGACGCGCAGCTGGCGGACCTGGGCTACACCGTGACGGCGCTCGGCTTCTGGGCCAAGGAGGCCCCGAAGTACCTCGCCGACGAGCGAGTCCCGTCGTGGAACAACCCGATGGCGGCGGGCAAGAAGCTCGTGATCCGCTACTCGCCGATGGGGCTGATCGGCGTGATCGGGCCCTGGAACTACCCGATCGCGAACTCGTTCGGCGACTGCATCCCGGCGCTGGCGGCCGGCAACACCGTGATCCTCAAGCCGAGCGAGGTGACCCCGCTGAGCTCGCTGCTGATGGAGGAGATGATGCTCGAGTGCGGAGCGCCGACCGGCGTCTTCCAGGTCGCGACCGGCGACGGGACCACCGGCGCCGCACTGATCTCCAAGGTCGATTGCGTGATGTTCACGGGCTCCGCGAAGACCGGCAAGAAGGCATTGCGCGCGGCCGCGTCGGCGATGATCCCGTGCTACCTGGAGCTGGGCGGGAAGGACCCGATGATCGTGTGCGCCGATGCGGACGTGCAGCGCGCCGCCAATGCGGCGGCGTTCTACTCGATGAACAACGCCGGCCAGGTGTGCATCTCGGTCGAACGCGCCTACGTCGAGGCGCCCGTGTACGACAAGTTCGTGCAGGCGGTCACCGACAACGTCCGCAACCTGCGCCAGGGCGTGCCGAGCGGGATCGGCACCGTCGACATCGGCGCGGTCACGTTCCCGCCGCAGCTGGAGATCGTCGACAGCCACGTCCGCGACGCCGTGGCCAAGGGCGCGAAGGTCGTCACCGGCGGCCACCCGGGCGCGGGGCCCGGGCGCTTCTACGAGCCGACCGTGCTCGTCGACGTCGACCACTCGATGAAGATCATGCGCGACGAGACATTCGGGCCGACGCTGCCGATCATGAGGATCGCCAACGCCGAGGAGGGCGTGCGGCTGGCCAACGACTCGTCGTACGGACTGCAGGCCAGCGTGTGGACCTCCGACGTCGAGCGCGGTGAGCAGCTGGCGCGTCGGATCGAGGCCGGCGCGGTATGCGTCAACGACGCCCAGATGAACTACTCGGCGCTGAACCTGCCGATGGGCGGCTGGAAGGCCTCGGGGCTGGGCACCCGCCATGGGGCCCAGGGCATCCGCAAGTACACCAAGACCCAGTCACTGTTCGTGACCAAGCGGGCGCTCAAGCGCGAGCCGTTCATGTTCCCCTACACGGCCGGCCGCACGAAGCTGCTGCGCAAGTTCCTCAACGCGATGTACGGGCGCGGCTCGCGCGACTGACCAGTTACCGCCGCTACGGGTTGGTGGTGCCGTTGTAGGTGGCCGAGTCGAACCTGGGCAGCGACGGCACGTCGGCGTACCCGAGGTGCTTGAGGCCGAACAGGTCCTCGACGCTCGCCAGCAGCGAGTAGTGGTTGTAGTAGTCGACCAGGTCGGTGCTGCCCGCCTGGACGAACTTCGAGATCAGCAGCAGCCCGACCTGTCCGCCGCCGCCGGTCGGGGTTGTGGGACCGCCGGTCGTCGGTGCAGGGGTCGTAGTGGTCGGAGTCGTCGGCGCGGTCGGTGTGGTGGGTGTGGTGGGTGTGGTCGGCGTGGTGGCGACCGGCGTAGGCGGCGCGGTCGCGGTCGGAGTCGTGGGAGTTGTCGGGTTGGTGGCGACCGGCGGGGCCGGGGCCGTCGTCGGCGGCGGGGTCACCGCTGGCGTGGTCGTCGTACCGCCCGGCGGCGCCGCTGCGGGGACGCCCGCCAGGTTCGGATACTTCGGATTGCCGCAGCAGCCGCTCGGGTCAGCGTCGGCCCCGGTCTGCGGGGCCTCGTCAAATGTGATCGCGATCAGGCCGCCGTCCTTGTAGCCCGGGGAGTGCTCGATCTGGCGCAGGACCTGGCGCAGGAAGACGTCGGCCTGAGGGAGGCCGGCCCTGGCGCCCGGGGCGCACGGAACGTCGGAGCCGTCGTTGCAGGGGCTGGGGACGATGTAGGACAGCGATGGGGTCTTGCTCGTGCTCTTCAGATCCGCGCTCAGCTGCGATAGGTCGACATCGTCCTTGTGGCAGGCGGTGCCGACGAGCAGCGAGCCGAAGTACACGAAGGGGTTGCGCCAGGTCACGTACGGGTCGGCGGGGCGGGGTGCCTGGTTGACGTCGGCGGTCCCGAGCGCCGGCGCCCGGCAGGTCTTCGCCTGCCCGGCGGGCCCGTCGGCCATCCCCTGGATGTATGCCCTCCACGTGTCCTGTTTGGCGGTCAGCTGGTCGGCCACCGTCAGCGCTGCCGGCGGGTAAAGGCAGCCCGTACCGCGGACCTGGCCCGCGGTGAATGTGGCCGGGGTGATTCGCGCATACGTCGGGCAGTCGGCGGCGGTGTCCGCCGTCGGCCCCTGGCCGCTGAGCAGCGCGATCCCGTTAGCCAAGGGTGACTGTGCCACCGCGTAGTAGTTCTGCAGCAGCTCGCCCTTGGCGGGCAGGGTCTTCGACAGGTACTTGTCGGGTGATCCGGGCGCGAAGCTGTCGATGTAGCGCTGATCTGACAGCACGATCAGGAATACGTGCTTGACGTCAGGCAGTCCCAGCAGCCCGCCCGACCCCGCCGGCGGGGTTCCTGACCCGCCATCGCCACCACCGCCGCCGCCGGCTCCTCCTCCGCCCCCGTCTGCCGGAACCGGCGGAGCGAACGACTGGGCGGGCGCCTGCTGCTGGGCGGGCGGCGCAACCGTCTTGATGATCCGAGTGATCGTCTCGGTTCCGCCACCGCCACCGCTACCGCCGCCCCCACCGCCGACATCGCCCGATGCCGGCGCGCTCGCGCCCGTGGCCGCCGGCGCGCTCGCGGGCGGCACCGCTACCAGCAGCGTGTGGGCGAGGCTCGCCGGGTTGGGCTTGACCAGCGAGCCGGCGATCACGCCGAAGCCGAGCATGCACAGGACCGCGAACGCGGTCGCCCGGGGCGGCGGCAACCACGGGGGCCGCGAGCTCTCGGCCTCCTCCGATCCCGGGTCGGGATCGGGATCGGGATCGGCCGCCGGCGGCAACCCCTCCCGTCCGTCACCGGGCCCCTGCTCGAACGTCGTCGCGATCAGCGCCGCAAACTCGGCGGGCAGCTCGCCGCGGCGGGCCCCGCAGCTGATGCAGTAGCGCTGATCGGACGCCAGCGGCGCCGAGCACTCCGTGCATCTGGATGAGTGCGGAGCGTCAGTTCCCCTATCGCTCTCCACGGCACTCACCGCCGGGCAAGTTAGGCCGCCACCGCCCTGCAGGTGTGAAGATCTCGGTAACCGCTCGTTCACAACCTCGCGTTGGCGTGACCTGATACTTGGACCGCATGGGGGCGAACCGCGCCAGACTCGAGGACGCCAGCACGCAGCCGCCGACCCAGCACCTCGTCGGAGCCTCCGTCGGTGACCGTTGCGCCAGCTGCGGAGCGCCGATGGCCTCAGACCAGCACTACTGCATCAACTGCGGCGAGCGCCGCGGGAAGCCCCGGTTCGGGCTCGGCAGCGCGGCTCCGGCCGCCGCCGCGGCATCCCCACCATCCCCGCCGAGACGGCGCAAGCCCAAGATCTCCTCGGCCACCGCGCTGGTCGCGGGGGTGGGCACGCTGTTGCTGGCGATGGGCGTCGGAGTGCTGATCGGCCGAACAGACTCCAGTGGCAACCAGAAGGCCGCCTCCGCACCTCCGGTGCAGGTCGTCACCGTCGCCGGCCAGGGCGGGGGCTCGGCCGCCGCTACACCCACCTCGACCGCCGCCCACTCGACGACCAACGCCGTCTCGAAATCGAACGGGTCGAAGACCAGGCACGCCGCTACCAAGAAGAAGGTCAAGGTCGTGGTGACCAAGCAGCAGGCGGCGCAGGCCCAGGCCGCCGCCACCAAGGTGCTCGGCTCCGACGCTAAGAACCTGCCGCCGCCGACGGTCACCCAGGGCCAGAAGGGGCACGGCCCCGGCTTCCAGCACGGCCACTTCACCGGCACCTTCTTCGGGCAGTAACTGACCTCGATGCGACCTGACCAGGCGATCCGCAACCGCCTCGGATGCAAGCGAAGCTCCGGCCCCTCGACGGCGTTCGGGCCGCCCGAGCCCGCCGCTGCTGAGGGCTCGATCGACCTCCGGCGGCGGCGCGACCAGCTCGCCGCGCGCGTCGCCGAGCTGCAGTTCGACCTCGGCGGCCTCGTCTACGAGATGGCCATCCGCGACCGCATCCGGACCGACGTGATCGTCAAGCGCGCGGCGATTCTTCAGGACGCCGACGCCGAGCTCGGAGAGGTCGAGCGGATCCTGCGGGTGGAGCAGACCGGGACGGCGGGCGCGTGCCCGAACTGCGGTGCGCCGCACAGCACGAGCGCCGCGTTCTGCTGGCAGTGCGGCCAGCGTCTGCTGGAGCCGGCCACCCCGGCAGCGAACTAGCCGAACTGCCCGGTCACATAGTCCCGCGTGCGGGAGTCGCTCGGGTTGGTGAAGATCGCCTCGGTCTCGTCGTACTCGACCAGCGTCCCGATCCGCTCGACGGGGTCGAGGCTGAAGAACGCGGTGCGGTCGGCCACCCGCGCGGCCTGCTGCATGTTGTGGGTGACGATCACGATCGTGTAACGGTCCTTGAGCGAGTGCATCAGGTCCTCGATCGAAGCGGTCGCGATCGGGTCCAGCGCCGAGGCGGGCTCGTCGAGCAGCACCACGTCGGGCTCGATTGCGATCGCGCGGGCGATGCACAGCCGCTGCTGCTGTCCGCCCGAGAGCCCGAGGGCGCTGTCGCGCAGCCGGTCCTTGACCTCGTCCCACAGGGCGGCGTCGCGCAGCGCGCGTTCGACTCGGTTGTCCAGGCCGGACTTCATCCCGAGGTTGCGCGGGGCCCAGGCGACGTTGTCGTAGATCGACTTAGGGAACGGGTTGGGCTTCTGGAACACCATCCCGATCCGGCGGCGTACCTCGACCCGGTTGACGCGGCCGTCGTAGACGTCGTGGCCGTGGTAGAGCACCTGACCCGAGATCCTGAAATTAGGGATCGAATCATTCATCCGGTTGAGGCTGCGCAGGAACGTCGACTTGCCGCAGCCCGACGGTCCGATCACCGCGGTGATCAGGTGGCGGTAGATCTTCAGCGTGGTCCAGGCGAGCGCGCGCTTCTCGCCGTAGGCGACCGACATGTCGCGGATGTCGAACACGGTCTCGCGCGCGACCTCCGGCCGACGGCGTTCCGACGTCTCCCAGTCGCGGACCTCGGGCAGCGGCTCGGCCCGCAGTCGGATCCGCGGGCGGACCTCGGTCTCGGCCAGCCCGTCGGCCGGCTCGGGGGTGGTGTCGGCGTCCGGGGCGATCACTGCGACAGCCGGGCACGGTAACGGGCGAGCAGCAGTCTCGCGCCGACGTTGGCGACCAGGATCATCGCCAGGAGCACGAACGCGGCGCCCCAGGCCCTGGCGAACGCCTGGGGCACGCCGAGGTCCGAGGTCTCGAGAATCAGCACGGGGATGTTCGGGACGCCGTGGCCGAAGATGTTGAGCTGGACCTGGTCGGGGCTGAAGATCCCGTCGACGACCAGCAAGGGTGCTGTCTCGCCGGCCGCCCGGGCGACCGCCAGGATCGTCCCGGTGACGATCCCGCCCAGCGCCGCCGGCAGGATCACGGTCAGGATCGTCCGCCAGCGCGCGACGCCGAGCGCATCGGCCGCCTCGCGCAGCGAGCCGGGCACGAGCAGCAGCACCTCCTGGGCGGAGCGTGCAATCAGGGGCAGCATCACGATCGACAGTGCCACCGCGCCGGCGAAACCCGACTCCTTATGGCCTTGGACCATCAGGCCGAACACGAACACGGCGGTGACAATCGTCGGGATTCCCTGCATCAGGTCGAGCACGGTTCGCAGCACCCGGCCCAGCCGCGACCCGCTGCCGGCGAACTCGGTCAGGTACAGGGCGGTCAGCACCCCCAGCGGCGTCGCGATCAACGTCGCGCAGGCCACGATCAGCGCCGTCCCCACGATCGCGGGGGCGATTCCTCCGCCCGCCAGCCCGACCGGGTTGTGAGTGATGAACGACAGGCTGAGCACGCTGGCACCGCGGCTGGCCACGCCATAGACGACGATCCCCAGGACGGCGACCGCGGCCAGCGCCGACGCGATCGCCAGACCAGAGACCACGTGGCTGACGAACATCCGGCGGCGGAGGTTGCCGCTGGCGGTGAGCGGCGCGGTCGGGTCCGGGATCGCGCTCATCGGGGCAGCGAGGCCGACACGTCGAACCGGTGCGAGATCGCCTGGGCGATCAGGCTGGTGGCGATCCCGATCGCCAGCAGGATCAGCGCCAGATAGAACAGCGAGGCCACGTGCAGGTTCGAGACGGTGTTCTGGAAGTCGTTGGCGATCTTGCTGGCCAGCGTGGTCCCGGGCAGGAACAGCGACGCGTGGATCGCGCTTCCGTCACCCACCACCTGGGTGACGGCGATCGCCTCGCCCAGCGCGCGCCCCAGGCCGAGCACCGTTGCCGCAGCTACGCCGGAGCCGGTGGTCGGGAGCACCACCCCCCGGATCACCTCCCAGCGCGTCGCCCCGAGCGCCTCGGCTCCCTCCCGCAGCTCGCGCGGGACGGTCAGGAACAGGTCACGGCTGAGCGAGGCGATGATCGGGAGCATCATCACGGTCAGGATCAGGCCCGCGGTGAAGATGCTCAGCCCGGTGGTCTGCGCAGGCCCGAAGATCGGCAGGAAACCGAACGTCGCGTGGAGCCACGGCTCGACGTACTCGTGCACGAACGGTGCCAGCACGACCACGCCCCAGAACCCGAGCACGACGCTGGGGATCGCGGCCAGCATCTCGACCAGCGGCCCGACGATCGCGCGGACGCCGCGCGGCGCCAGCATCGCCAGGTAGATCGCGATCGCAATTCCCAGCGGCGCTGCGATCAGCAGCCCCATCAGCGAGCTGATGGCGGTGCCGTAGAGCATCGTGGCCGCGCCGAAATGACTGAAGTTCGGAGCCCACACGGCGTGGCCGACGAACCCCAGGCCGAATCGCGAGATCGCCGGCCGCGCTCCGGAGATCACCTGGTAGACGATGTCCGCCAGCACGGCCACCGCGATCAGCCCGCCGAGCGCGCACAGGCCCCTCAGCATCCGGTCGCCGAAGCGGTCGAATGAGGTGACCTGCGAGGACCGCCGGGCGGGAACCCGCGGGCGCGGAATGGAGGGGCTCGTGCTCGACACCGGGCGCGAGCGTAAAGAAGTGCATGCCCGCGAGAAGCCGCCGCGACATCGTCGACACAACATTTTGAAATCTCCGAAACAAGCTGGCAACAAGTGCTGCCAGTGGCCCCGCGATGCTTCGGCCCGCTCGCTCCAGGGTGGCCGGTCCGGGGGCGAGCGCAACGTTGAAGAGCATCCGCTCACCCAACCGTAAAGGGGCTTCACCTTGAACCGTATGAAGTTGATTCATATGGCGCTCGGAGCGCTGGTCGCAGGCGCTCTGATGGTCGTTCCGGCGTCCGCGATGGCGGCTGGTTCCGCCGCCGGCGCCGGCTCGACGCTCGTCGCGCCGATCGAGGCCGAATGGGCTAACTCATTCGATGCCAAGACCGGCAACGCGATCACCTACAACCCCGTCGGCTCGGGCACCGGGATCAAGGACATCTCGAACCGGCTCGTCGACTTCGGTGCCTCTGACGCGCCGATGACGTCGGCCCAGGCCGCAGGCTGCCACAGCTGCCTCATGATCCCGTGGGCGCTGTCGGCGACCGGCGTCGGCTACCACCTGTCCGGCGTCCGCAAGCTGCGCCTGAGCGGCCCGGTGCTGGCCGGGATGTACCTGGGACAGATCAAGACCTGGAACGACTCGAGGATCAAGGCGCTCAACAAGGGCGTGCGCCTGCCGAACCTGAAGATCACTCCGGTGTTCCGCAGCGACGGCTCCGGCGACACTTACGCGTTCACGAACTACCTGTCAGAGGTGAACGGCACCTGGAAGCACAGGGTCGGGTTCGCGACGTCGGTTAGCTTCCCTACCGGTGTCGGCGGCAGCGGTAACTCTGGTGTGACGTCAGTCCTGGAGTCCACCAACGGCTCGATCGCCTACGTGGCCGTGTCGTACCTGATCGCTCACAAGCTGCCCGCAGCGGCAGTCAAGAACGCTGCCGGACGGTTCGAGTACCCGAACCTGGCGAACATCGAGAACGCGGCGCGGACCGTCAAGCACGTGCCGGCGTCGAACGAGCTGCACATCGTCAACCCACCTCGTAGCGCCAAGATCGCGTACCCGATCTCGACGTTCACCTACGCGATCGTGCCGTCCTCGACCTCGAACGCGGGGCTGCTGCGCAGCTTCATCAGCTACGCGATCGGCCCGGGTCAGCAGTTTGGTCCGGCGCTCGACTTCGCACCGATCCCCAAGGTCGTCCTAGACGCGGCCAAGGCGACGATCAAGAAGATCCAATAACCACAATCAGGACGAACCCAAGGATCGTTCCTCGAGAACGGGGAGGTAGTTTTGAGACGCATCTGGCTCGTCGTGGCCGTCATGGCCGTAGGCGTGCTGGCGGTCGGAGCCACTCAGGCGATGGCCGCCAAGTCGAAGTCGAAGTCCAAGGCGCGCAACACGGTGACCACGACCGTGTCCTGCAAGATCTCGATCGGCACGATGAGCGCGCCGGGTGAGGCCGCGGTCGTTCCGCCCGCGGCGCAGGGCTCGCAGTACGGCCCCGTCCACTGCGGCGGCGCGACGGGGTCGGGCGTCCAGTCCGACACGTTCAAGCTGATGGACAGCGGCGACGTGCAGGGCAAGTTCGCTCAGTACTTCGGGACCGGGACTGTTCACGGGAGCTTCGTGTTGACTCCCGATGACACCGGAGCACCGTCGTCGACCACGACGTTCGCGAACATCAGCTACACCGGCACGATGACCGTGGCCGGTGGCACCGGCTCCTACAGGAAGGCGACCGGTAACGGAACGTTGAAGTGCTCGTCGAACGACGGCGTCCACTTCAGCTGCACCTCGAAGATCAAGCTGTCACAGCCCGCCGCGGCTTAGTCAGCTACGTCTGAATTCCGAGCCCGTCCGCTTCCCGCGGGCGGGCTCGAGGCGTTAACGGCCTGCTAGTGAAACCCGACCAGCGCGATGCTGGCGGCCGCCGCGGCGAGGCCCGACGAGGAGATCGTGACCCTGGCGCCGACCTGGTTGGAGTGCGAGTGGGCCATCATCGACCGGCCCTTGGGCGTGAGCTTGAAGATCAGGTAGCCGAGCTCCTCGGCGCCGATGTTCTCGCGCCCGGTGCTGGCCACCACGGTGCGCCCGGCGGTGACCACGGCGCTCACCGAGCAAGTGGTGGTGCTGGAGCAGCCGGCCAGGATCCCGCCCGTGCCGCGAGCGGAGACGAAGTGCGTGTTCCCGACCACCCGCAGCGGCGGCGCGGGCGTGTTGGTGTGGGCGGGGGCGCGGCCGGAAGTGGTGAACGGGATCAGCGTCATCGGCACAAGCGCCTTGGTGCCGGTGCTGTCGAGCACCTTGACCTGGACGGCGAGCCGGCCTCCGCGCGCGTGGGTGAGCAGCTGGCGGCCGTTGGAGGTGAGCTTGAAGTGGAGTATCCCAGCGCCGTTGGTGGTGACGCGCTCGACCCCGGTCTTGGCGATCACCCTGCGGCCTGCGAACACCGTCGTGGTCACGTGGCACGTGGTCCCGATGTAGCAGCCGACCGGCACGCCACCCAACCCGTTCTTAGCGGGCACGAACGCGCTCTTGCCGAACAGGGCGATATGCGCCGGCGTTGGGACCGCCGCGCTGGTGGCAAGCACGTTGCCGGCGGAGTCGCGGGCCTGGACCGCGAACGCCGCCGCGGCACTGCGCAGCGAGATCCGCTGGCTGGCGCCGCGGGCGCGCGCCGAGGCCACGTTGGTCAGTGCGGTCGGCGTCGGGCCGGCCAGCACCTGCCACGAAGCCACGCCGCTGGCCCCGGCCCAGTTGACCTGTAGCGCCGTGGTCCCGTTGGCGGCCGGGCGGACCCTCAGCGACGGGGGCGTCGGTGGCGGAGCCGCGCTCGTGACCGTGCCCGACGTGTCGGCGGTGTCGCCGTCGATGAAGTCGTTGTCGATGTTGATCGTGGACCCGCCGTAGGTCTCGTTGTGGCCGCCTCGGTACTGGTGCAGGCGGTGGTTGACGAAGTCGGCGGCGGGGATCGTCGAGCTGGTCGCCGACTTGGAGTTGTTCCACTCGGCGAACCACACGTCGTCGGGCTCCTCGAACGTGGTGCCCATGTTCTTGACCAGATCGGCGATCCCCGAGCCGGTGCTGCTGTAGACGCCCGACAGGTACCCGAGGGCGTGCAGCTCGGAGGTCCAGGCCGACAGGAAGGCCAGCACCGCGGTGGTGTTGGTGGCGGTGGTCGAGTACGCCTCCATGTCGTCATAGATCGGGTTGCCCTCGGGGAGCCCGATGCCTTGGGCATCGGCGACCGCGTCCTGCGCCGCCGCGGCGCCCTGCGCGGACGCCTTCGACGGGCTGATGCCGGCGCATCCGCACGAGTTCGTCGGCGCCTGCAGCCCGACGTAGATCGGGATCATGTGCCAGCCGGCCACGACCTCGCCGGCCACCCAGGTGGCATTCAGGTTCGGCTGTGCACAGGCGGAGTTGGTGCCGCCGATGTAGATCCCGATCGCCTGATACGGGGACGATCCCCAGGCGGTCATCGCGCTCGGCGACGGCGCGCTGCAGGCATCGAAGCCGAGACCGCTGAAGCTCGCGGCCGCCGCGCGGGCTAACGGCGGGCGGCGCTTGGCCGCGGCGGGCTTGACCGTGGGCGCCCCGGCGTGGGCCAGCCGGGTCGGCGACAGCGACCGGCGATGGACCGCGCGGGCCACGACCCCCGAGTCGCGCGCCCACGTCGCCGTGACCAGCACACCGGCCCGGGGCGCGACGAACGTCGAGGTCGACCCCTCCAGGTGCGGCACCCCGGCGGCGGAGGCGGCAGCGGCGGAGCTCGCGATCGCCTGCCGCACATTGGCGGTCGCAGGCTGCACGAGGATCGCTCCGGTGCGGCCGACCGTGTGTGCCGGACACGATTGCTGGGAGCCGGGGTGCCCGAGGTACACCGCGTGGCGGTCGAACCGCACGCAGGTCTCGGGGTGCCGGCTGAGGTCGACGACCTTCCAGGAGCGGGGCACGCTCAGCGCGTAGCCGTGGTAGCGAACGGACTTGGTGGCCGGGCGCGCCGAAGCCGTGCCGGCCAGACCGAACAACAGAACCGCGACCACGAGCAAGCCAAGGCCCCGGATGCGATGGGCGCTCGCACACGTCATTCGCCCGCATACAACACGCCGGCTCGCTAAACGTCGCGATATTTGGAACGGATGTACGACTTGGCCCGCCTGGATGCGACCAGGTTACGGGCTCGGCGTGGGTCGTGTTGCAGGACCTTGTTCGGTCACGCCTCGGTCACGAGCGTGCGCGCGGCCCGCGTGAGCGGCACGTCCAGCAGCCGCTCGAGTTGCGGGATCGTCGCTTCGGCCGAGACGTGGTGGATCGTGCCCATCCCGAGATCCGCAGCCGGGGTGAGGTTGAACGGCAGGTCGTCGACGAACACGCACGCGACCGGCTCGACGCCGATCCGGCCGGCGCCCAGCTCGTACATGCGCGGGTCGGGCTTGCGCATCCCCTCCTCGCCCGAGATCACGATCCCGTCGAAAAGCTCGTCGAGCAGCTTGCGGTCATAGCGGCGCGTGCCCCACGAGTTGGAGATCAGCCCGGTGCTGATCCCGGCCCGCCTGGCCGCCCCAACCGCGTCGACCATCTCCTGATCCAGGCTCGAGCCCGCGAACAGGTGATCGATCAGGCCAGTCGGGTTGACGCCCAGCATCGCCGCGAAGCGCGGCTCGAACTCGGACTCCTGCACGGCCCCGGTCTCGAGCCCGATCAGCAGCCTCCGGGCGTCTGCGTCCTCGCGGAAGCGCCGGCGGATCGCGTCGGGTTCGAGCCCGTGGCCCTCGCAGAACGCGCTGAATGAGGTGAACAGGTTGCTGGTCATCACGCCGCCCCAGTCGACCAGCAGACCGCGGTAATGGCGTCCGCCGCCGCCGTCCTCAGAGCCCATGCCGGGAGACCTCCACAGCGCGGCGGGCGAGCTCGAGCACGCCCTCGCCGAACGTCTTCAGATACGGGTCGTCGGTCGATCCGGCGACGGCGCGCTTGTAGTTGCCCTCCATGAACACGATCGCCTTCCACAGCGCCAGCGTCACGTACCAGTCGAGCGCCTGCATCGAGCGGCCCGAGCGCTGTTCATAGCGGGCGACCATCTCGCGGCGCGTCGGGAACCCGTCGCGGGTGGTGACGCTCTGGAGGTTGAACTTCGTGGGCGGGTCGGTGGACTCGGTCCAGTGGATCATCATGTACCCGACGTCGGCCAGAGGATCGCCGATCGTCGCCATCTCCCAGTCGAGGATCGCGAGCATCCGCCCCGGCGCCCGGGGGGCGTAGATCGTGTTGCCGAGCCGGTAGTCGCCGTGCACGATCGTGGCTGGGGGCGAGGCCGGCATGTTGTCGGCCAGCCAAGCCCCGACCTGCTCGACCTCGGGCACGTCGCGGGTGCGGTTGTGCTCCCACAGGCCGGTGAACCTGCGCAGCTGGCGCTCCAGGTATCCGGTCGGCTTGCCGAATCCCTCCAGGCCGATCGTGGTCCAGTCCACAGAGTGCAGCTCGACCAGTGCGTCGATCAGCTCGTCGGCCACCCGGTCGCGCTGCTGGGGATTGTCGAGCGGCTCGGGCAACGAGGTGGTCAGCGCCTGACCGTCGATTCGCGCCATCACGTAGAACGGGGCGCCGATCACGGTTTCGTCGTCGCACACGGCCAGCACCATCGGAACCCGGACCGGAGTCGGCCCGAGCGCGCGCAGCAGCCGCGCCTCGCGGAGAACGTCGTGGGCGCTGGGGGGGAGCGGCCCGCGCGGCGGACGTCGCAGCACGACGCCGGTCGAGAGCCCGAACGTGACGTTCGAGTGACCTTCGCCGATCGGCGACGCAAGCAGATCGGCCGGCGCATCGAGGCCGTTGGCGCCGAGGAACTCGATCAGGGGATCGAGCACGAGCAGCGGCTCGCGCGAGTTGGCGGACGCTTCCGCGTGGGTGCGGACGATGTCGTCGGGTGCCAGGGCCACGCTCACAGCGCCCCGCAGCGTACCGGCGGGGGCGTCTGAACAGGCGCTTAACACGCGCGTTGAGACGGCGTCGGCAAGCGCGATCGCTGCGACAATCGACACATGGATGACCACGCCAGGGGCTCGGTGCTAGTCGTCGACGACGAGCCGACGATCGCTGAGGTGGTGGCGCGGTACCTGGAGCGCGCCGGCTATCGGACGCGGGTCGCCGCCGACGGACTCGAAGCGATCGCCGCCGCGGCCAGCCAGCGGCCCGACCTGGTGGTGCTCGATCTGATGCTTCCGGGCGTGGACGGGCTGGAGGTGATGCGGAGGTTGCGCGAGGCCGACCGAGACCGGATCGCCGTGATCCTGCTGACCGCCAAGGGCGAGGAGTCCGATCGCGTCGTCGGCCTGCGCCTGGGTGCCGACGACTACGTGGTCAAGCCATTTTCGCCAGCCGAGCTGGTGGCGCGCGTGGATGCGGTGCTGCGGCGCTTCGACACCTCACCCGCGCACGAGTCGTCGCTGATCGTGGGCGAGCTCGAGATCGACCCGGCGGCGCGCCGGGTGTTCGTGGAGGGGAAGGAGGTGCAGCTGACCCAGCGCGAGTTCGACGTGCTGCTGTTCCTCGCCCGGCACCCAGGCCAGGTGTTCTCGCGCAACCAGTTGATGGACGCGATCTGGCAGTACTCGTTCTACACCGACACCTCGACGGTCACCGTCCACATCCGGCGGCTGCGCTCGAAGATCGAAGCCGATCCCTCCCGTCCGTGTCACATCCAGACGGTCTGGGGAGTCGGCTACCGGTTTCAGCCGTGATCGAGGCCGAGCGGCGGCTGGGAGCGATCGGCCGCGTGCGCGCCTGGGCGGGATCGCTGTCGCGCCAGTTCGCGATGGTGGTCGCGATCGTGATCGCTCCGGTGCTGCTGGGGCTGGTCGTGGTTGGGCTGCTGATGGTCATCTCCGGCCACGACGTCACGCTGCTGGCGGCGATCGTCGTCGGGGCCGGCGCGTTCGCGGTGGTGGCCACGAAAGTCCTGGCCGGCGGCATCCTGCGCGACGTCGAGACGATCCGCGACGGGCTGGAAGCGGTCGGCCGGGGTGAGCGCGACGTCCGGATCGAGACCTCGGCACCCGACGAGCTGTCCGAGCTCGCGGCTGCGGCCAACGCGATGATCGCCCGGCTGCGCGTAGAGGAGGCGGCCCGCGATCAGGCCGACGAGGCCCGGCGCGACCTGGTCGCCGCGGTCTCGCACGACCTGCGCACGCCGATCACCTCGCTGCGGCTGCTGGCGGACGCGGTCGGGGACGACATTGTCGACGGCGAGGTCAGGCGCGGCTACCTGCGGCGGATGAGCACCCACATAGATGCGCTCAGCGCGCTGATCGACGACCTGTTCGAGCTCTCCCGGCTCGAGGCCGGCGACATCCGCTGGTCGCTCGAGCAGGTACCGCTGGACGAGCTCGTCGGCGAGACCGTGGCCGCAATGCGCGTGCAGGCCGAGGCCAAGGGGGTGGCGGTGCTGGCCGAGGTGCCAGACGCGCTGTGCGCCGCGCGCGCCAACCCCGAGAAGCTCCAGCGGGTCCTGTTCAACCTGATCCAGAATGCGATCCGCCATACGCCCGCCGACGGCAGCGTGGTCGTGCGCGCCGAGCCGGTGGCGGACCGGATCGAGGTGGAGGTGGCCGACACCGGTGACGGGATCGCTCTCGAGCAGCGCGAGCACGTGTTCACCGCGTTCTACCGGGGCGGCGCCGACGCTGCCCGGACCGGCGGCGGCGCGGGACTCGGTCTCGCCGTCTCGCGCGCGATCGTCGAGGCGCACGGCGGCCAGATCTGGCTGGCCGACACCGCGATCGGCACCCGGGTGCGCTTCAGCCTTCCCGCGGCCGCGGCGTAACCGCCCGCGGGCCGAGCACTACGCCCGATCTGCGTTCAGGCCGTCACCGGCCCGCGGCCCCCGACCACCCGGTCAAAGCGCCAGCCACGGAGCTGGCTACGGCTCCCGGCAAGGCCGACCACGACCGCCCCGGTGCGCTGCTCGATCGCCCGCAGCAGCGTCGCCAGCCGGTCGCGCAGCGCGCCCCCGGCGGTCGACTCATCCAGCCCGAGATCGGCGTCGCCGTCCTCGACCAGCACGGTCACGCGGTCGGGATGCCGCCGCGTGATCTCCGCGAGGAGCTGTTCATCGCTCTCCTCGTCCCCCACGATTGCAAGTAGGTCGCTCATGTCCGGGAGTCTTCTCTCGGCCCTTAAAGGCATCGTCAACGCGGCCGAACAGTTTGCTGCACTTTGCGGACCCCACCGGGGGATTTCACCTTGCTGCCGACCGATAGCCAGGGCGGGACGTAAAACGTCCCGTATGGGGACGTTTTACGTCCCGCCCATCCACCAGGCCGCCCCAGATGCCCGCCTGGTCTGGACTAATCTCAGTGGTTAGCGATGCCCGAGCTACCTGAGGTTGAGATCACCGCGCGATTGATCGGTGGCGCCGTCACCGGCGCCGTCGTCGAGTCGGCGCTTGCTCCGGGGATCAATGCTCTGAAGACGTTCGACCCGCCCCTGAACGCGATCGACGGCCGCACGATCACCGGGATCCGGCGTCGCGGCAAGCTGTTTCTGGTGGAGATCGAGGACGACATGACGCTGCTGATCCACCTGATGTCGGCCGGCCGCCTGCAGGTGTTCGACGCCAGGGCGTCGCTGCGCGACCGGACTTCGCGTCTGCTGGTCCGGCTCGAGGACGGCCGCGAGCTGCGCCTGCGCGAATTCGGCACCAAGCAGCGCGCCTGGGTGAAGCTGCTGCGCCGCTCCGAGGTCGAGCGGGAGGAGACGCTCGCCGCGCTCGGACCCGAGGCATGGCCGGACCCGCCGCCGCTGCAGCCGCTGCTCGACCAGCCCCGGCCCCTGTACGCGCTGCTGCGCGACCAGCACGTGATCGCCGGGATCGGCCGCTCCTGGGTCGACGAGATCCTCCACACGGCGATGATCTCCCCGTTCAAGCGGGGCTCCGATCTCGACGCCGAACGAGGCTGAGCGGCTGCGCACGGCGATCGTGCAACGCCTCGGGGAGGCGATCGAGCACTACGAGCAGACGCTCGTGCTGCCGATCCCCGACAAGCTGCCGATGCCGCTGTCGGTGCACCGTCGCAACGGCGAGCCCTGCCCGCGCTGCGGTGATCGGCTCGAGGCGGTCTTCTACGAGGACTACGTGATGTGCTACTGCCCCAAGTGCCAGACCGACGGCAAGCTGATGAAGGACCGTCGTCTGTCGCGGCTGCTCAAGTAAGTAGGATTCCCACCCGCGATGGCACCGCAAGTCGGAGACGAGGCACCGGACTTCACGCTCCCCGATCAGCACGGCAACTCCGTGTCGCTGTCGGGCCTGCGCGGCAAGACCGTCGTCCTGTATTTCTATCCGAAGGCTGACACCCCCGGCTGTACCGTCCAGGCCTGTGGCGTCCGCGACCACCGGACCGACTACGAGCAGGCCGGGGCCGTCGTCCTCGGCGTGTCGCCGGACCCGGTGAAGCCGATCGCCAAGTTCGACGACAAGTACGGGCTCGGGTTTCCCGTTGCTGTCTGACGAGGACCACTCGGTCGCCGAGGCGTATGGCGTCTGGATCGAGAAGCAGCGCTACGGCCGCACGTACATGGGCAACGAGCGCACGACGTTCGTGATCGGCCCCGACGGCAAGGTGCGCGAGGTGCTGCGCAGCGTCAAGCCGGCCGAGCACGACGAACTCGTGCTCGGCGCTCTCTGAACCGAAGCGGCGCTGCTACTGCAGGCCCTCGCGGGCCTCGCGCACGAGCGTGACGGCCTCCGGGAACACGACCGCCATCACCGAGCGGAGCTGCTCGGCCTGCTGCTCGGTCGTGCCCTGGATGTTGACGCGCTGGAGCGACGCGACCGTGAGGTCGACCGCAAGCTTGATCGCGTTATCGGCCCAGGCGAGACGCTGGGCGCCCTGCATCTGCTCGGCAAACTCGCCCAGCCGACGCTGAAGGTCGTCCGGGTCGCCGAAGAGATCTCCAAATCCGCTGCCTTCCATACGATCAATGGTAGCCATCCTCGTGCGCCCGGCTCAGACCCCCAATACACTGGCTCCGACTGACCGATGACCGCTGACCAACGACTGCTCTACGAGACGAAGGTGCGGCCCCGTCAGGCTGTCATCGCCGCGATCGCGGCGATCGGCCTGATCGGAGCGGCGATCCTGCAGCTGCTCGGGCCGCACGCCCACGTCAACGAGCTGACGCTCGGGCTGATCACCGAGCACAAGCGGGTGGCGCTGGACATCGCCGGCGCGGTCATCCAGGCGATCGGTTACCTGGCGCTGGCCGCGACGCTGGTGTTCCTGGTCGATTCGACCAAGGCGCGCGCGCCACAGCAGTTCTCGTGGATCAAATATCTAGCGCTCGTCGGCGGCGGGCTCGCCGCGATCGCCGGCGTCGCCTCCGCGGTGGTGATCTCGATCAAGGCCCACCAGTTCGTCACCACCGGCGACCAGACCTACGAGCAGGCCCACGCGCTGACCAGCTCCGCGACGTTGGTGGCGCCCCAGCTTGCGGCCCAGGCCGCGTCGCTGCTGCTGGCGGTGTCCACCGTGCTGATCGCGCTGCAGGCCATGCGGGTCGGCCTGCTCCCACGATTCCTCGGCTACCTGGGGATGTTCTCCGGCGTGCTGATCATCCTCCCGATCGTGCAGCTGCCGATCGTCCAGGCGTACTTCTTGGGCGCGCTGGCCTACCTGTTCTCGGGTCGCTGGCCGAGCGGCGTGCCGCCCGCCTGGCGGACGGGCAATGCGGAGCCGTGGCCGACCAGCCAGGCGATGCGCCAGCAGCGCGCCGAGGCGGCCGCCTCGCGCCGCGGGCGCGGGCGCGGTCGCGGAAAGCCCGCCCCCACGCCGGCGCCCGAGCCCGAACCGGTGGCAGAGACACAGCCAGCGGTCGCCCGGGGCGGCGGCTCGGCTGCCAAGCGCAAGCGCAAGCGCCGCCGCTGACAATCTCCCGGGCCTCCCGGGCCCCGTGACGTCGGCCACCAAGCGCTGAGCCAGCCGCTGGTCGGACCCGCGGTCGCCGCTCGTCGTGCCCTGACCGCCGTTGGCGGGTACATCGCGGCCGCTCGGCGATCCGTCGTTGCCGACCCCCGTCCGGAGGAGCACGGTGACCGCTGACAACTTCCACTGACCAGTAGGAGGAGATAGATGGAAGCTGGAAACATCGGCCCGCGCGAAGCCGACGTGGCGCCCGCGCCCGATCCCACCGTTTCAAGCGGGGGATGGATTCCCGCCAACCCAGCGCCGCTGGGGCTAGCCGGGTTCGCCGGGACCACGTTCATGCTGAGCATGATCAACTCGGACCTCGTCTCGCACACCGCCCTGAGCGGCGTTCTGAGCATGGCGCTGGTCTATGGCGGCATCGCCCAGCTGATCGCCGGGATCTGGGAGTTCCGGACCGGCAACACGTTCGGCGCGGTGGCGTTCTGCTCCTACGGAGCGTTCTGGATCTCGTTCTACTTCCTGGTCACCGTCGCGCTCAAGGGGGTGCCGCTCAAAGAAGTCCACAGCGTGGTCGGGCTCTACCTGTGGACGTGGGCGATCTTCACGGGGCTGATGCTCATCGCTTCGCTGCGCACGACGGGAGCGATCGTGGTGGTGCTCCTACTGTTGTTGATCACGTTCATCTTCTTGGCAATCGGCAACTCGGCGCTGGCCGGAACCCTGTCTACGCAAAACAGCACGATCAAGATCGGCGGCTACCTCGGCCTGGTCACGGCGATCGCGGCCTGGTACACGGCGATCGCGGCCGTGCTCGCGTCGACGTTCGGACGGGAACGTGCTTCCCGATCTTCCCGCTGGGCCGGTAGGGCCCGGTAGTCCATAGTGCACGCGGTATGGGCGCCGGCGCGGGTTGCCGGCGCCCACCGCTGTTCAAAGAAGGCTCACCGTCGGGTAGAAATACAGAGCTACACGCCCGCCGGACCGCAATCCAGAAGGAGGGGCCCTCACGATGGCAGACGCAGCGACAACCCCCGGTAGTCAGACGCTCGAGGCTCAGCTCGAGGAGATGCTCGAGATCGAGCGTTTCGACCCGCCCCCGGACTTTGTCAAGGACGCGCTGCTGAGCGACCCCGCGATCTACGAGGAGGCCGAACGCGACTGGAAGGGATGGTGGTTGCGGCAGGCCAACGAGCTTCACTGGTTCAAGGAGCCGTCTGAGACGCTGGATGACTCCAATCCGCCGTTCTACAAGTGGTTTGCCGACGGGAAGATCAACGCGTCGTATAACTGCCTGGACCGTCACGTGGAGGCCGGCAACGGCGACCGGGTGGCGTTTCACTGGCGCGGCGAGGAGGGCGAGGAGCGAGATCTGACCTACGCCGACCTGCACCGCGACGTCCAGCGGTTCGCCAACGCGCTGAAGGATCTCGGGATCGAGAAGGGCGACGTGGTCGGGATCTACCTGCCGATGATTCCCGAGGTCGTGGTCGCGATGCTGGCGTGCGCGCGGATCGGCGCGCCGCACAACGTCGTGTTCGGCGGGTTCTCGGCCGACTCGGTCAAGGAGCGGATGGAGTTCTCAGAAGCCAAGGCGCTGATCACGATCGACGGCGCTCGGCGTAAGGGCAAGACCGCGCCGATCAAGCAGCAGGTGGACAAGGTGATGGCGGGGCTGGACACGCTCAAGCACATCGTCGTGGTCAAGCACACCGGCGAGGACTGCGAGATGCAGGATGGCCGTGACGTGTGGTTCCACGAGGTCGCCGAGGCGGCCGACGCCGAGTGCCCCGCGGAGGAGCTCGACGCCGAGCACCCGCTGTACGTGCTCTACACCAGCGGTTCGACCGCGAAGCCCAAGGGCGTGCTGCACACCACCGGCGGCTACATGACCGGGGTCAGCGCCACGCACCGGTACGTGTTCGATCTCAAGCCCGACAAGGACGTGTACTGGTGCTCGGCCGACGTCGGCTGGGTCACCGGCCACTCCTACATCGTCTACGGGCCCATGGCCAACGGCGCCACCAGCGTGATGTACGAAGGCGCCCCTGACTACCCGCATAAGGGGATCTGGTGGGAGCTGTGCGAGCGCTACGGCGTCACCCAGTTCTATACCGCCCCGACCGCGATCCGCGCCTGCATCAAGTGGGGCGTCGAGCACGTCGAGAAGTTCAACCTGTCCAAGCTGAGGCTGCTGGGCTCAGTCGGCGAGCCGATCAACCCCAAGGCATGGCTGTGGTACTACAAGGTCGTCGGGGGCGAGCGCTGCCCGATCGTCGACACCTGGTGGCAGACCGAGACCGGGGCGATCATGATCACGCCGCTGCCCGGGATCGTGTCGACCAAGCCCGGCTCCGCGACCCGCCCGTTCCCCGGGATCGAGGCGGAGGTCGTCGACGAGACCGAGGGCAAGCCCGTGGACGGACAGGGCTTGCTGGTGCTCCGGCGGCCGTGGCCGTCGATGCTCCGCACCCTCTACAAGGAGGAAGACCGGTTCGTCGAGACCTACTTCGCCCGGTTCGGGAAGGAGACCTACCTCGTTGGCGACGCGGCCCGTCGGGACAAGGACGGGTACTTCTGGATCATCGGCCGGATCGACGACGTCGTCAACGTCTCGGGCCACCGGCTGTCCACCGCCGAGGTCGAGTCGGCGATCGTCTCCCACCAGAAGGTCGCCGAGGCGGCCGTGATCGGCCAGACCGACGAGGACACCGGCCAGGCGATCTGCGCGTTCGTCACCCTCCAGGGCACCATGGAGGGCACCGACGAGCTCGTGCGAGGACATCCGCGGCCACGTCGGCGACCGGATCGGGAAGTTCGCCCGGCCCAAGCGGATCATCTGGGCCGACGACCTCCCCAAGACCCGGTCGGGCAAGATCATGCGCCGGCTCCTGCGCGACATCGCCGAGGGCCGCGCGCTCGGGGACGTGACCACGCTACGCGACCCCGACGTGATGAACGCGCTCGAGGACCAGATCAAGGAGGAGCAGGCGAAGGGCGACTGACGTTACGGTCAGACGCCCAGCCGCCGGCTGAGCTCGTTGACCTGGCGGCGGGCGATCGGAATCGCCTGCCCGTCGCCGAACGCGAGCTCGGCCGTCCCTCCCAGCAGCGGGCGCAGCTCGACCGCGCGCCTCAGGTTCGCGACGTACTGACGGTGCACCCGCGCGAAGCCGTGCGGCTCCCAGCGGCTCTCGATCTCGGCCAGCGTCGCCCGTAGGAGGTAGCGGCCGTCGTCGGTCACGATCCGGACGAAGTCACCGTTGGACTGGACGTAGAGCACCTGGTTTCGGCTGATCAGCCGAGTGGTGCCGCCGCGGGCATTGGCGACGGCGATCATCTCGCTGTCCCGCGCCCCGGCGGCGGGGGTCGACTGGCCGTTGGCGGCAGGAGCGGCCTCGACCGCCGCGGTCACTCGCTCGAGCGCCTCCTGCACCCGGCGGCGGCTGACCGGCTTGCGCAGGTAGTCCAGCGCGTGCAGTTCGAACGCGTCGACCGCGGCGCCGTCGTAGGCGCTGATGTAGACCAGGGCGGGCGGCGACGCGAACCTGGTCAGCACCCGCCCGAGTTCGAGCCCGTCGATGTCGGGCATCCGCACGTCCATGAAGATCGCGTCGTAGCGCTGCGACGAGGCCTTCACCAGGGCGTCGTGTCCGTCGTAGGCGCACTCAACCTCCTCGACCACCGCGAAGCTGCGCAGGAGCCGCGCGAGGTCGTCGAGCGGGGTGCGCTCGTCGTCGACCGCGAGGATCGTCAGGCTGTCGGCACTCACCGGATCACACCATCCAAGCGAGCTCACCCTTGGCCGGCTCGCCGCGGAGGTTGGGCACGGTCATCACGGTCGTCGTGCCGGCGCCGAGGATCGACTCGATCCGCAGCGCGTAGCGCTCTCCGAACGTGGCCCGCAGCCGGGCATCGACGTTGGACAGCCCGATCCCACCGCCGGCGCCCGCGAGCACAGCGGGCACCCGCTCGGGCTCGATCCCGACCCCGTCATCGGTGACCCGCAGCACCACATCGCCGTTGTCGACCGCGGCGCTGATCCTCACGCGGCCGCTTCCGGCACGCCGCTCGACCCCGTGGCGCACGGCGTTCTCGACCAGCGGTTGCACCGACATCGCCGGGACGACCGCGTCGCGGGTCTGGGGCGGCACATCCACCGACACGTGCAGGCTGTCGCGGAAACGTGCCTGCTCGAGGCGCAGGTAGCGCTCGACGTGGTCGAGCTCCTCGCCCGAGCGTCACATAGGAGCGGCCGTCGCGGAACAGGTACCGGGTGAACTCGGCGAAGTCGCTGAGCAGCTCTCGCGCCTCGTCCGGGCGAACGTGGATGTCGCCCGCGACTGCGGCGAGCGCGTTGTAGATGAAATGCGGAGAGATCTGGGCCCGAAGCGCCCGCAGCTCGGCCTGCGCCAGCCGCTCCTCCTGCTCGGAGACGATCGACAGCTCGACCTGGGCGGATACCAGGCTGGCGGCCTCCTGGACGACCTTGAGCTCGGCCGGCCGGGGGCGACCGGACATCCGGTAGAACATGATCAGCGTGCCCGCCCGCCGGCCCTGCACGGTCAAGGGCGCCAGCACGGCCGAGCGAAGCGGGCATGTCGGGTCCGATGAGATCAGCCGCGGGACCACGTGCACACGGTGGTCGGGCGTCTTCTCCAGCAGCCGCGAGAGCAGATCGCCGGGGCGAACCTGCTCGCGCCCCTCGCCGTCGATCGCGAGCACGGCTCGGGTGTCGGCCAGCGCGATCGCGGCGGCTCCGGTCAGCTCGCGCAGGTACGGGACGGCGCGCTCAGCGGTGCGGGGGCTGAGTCCGCGGCGCAGATGCGGCAACGTCGACGTGGCGGCGTGCAGCGCCGACTGCATCCCGGCCGCGGCTGGCGCATCAGCTTCCCGGCGCGCACGAATCTCCCGCCAAACGAACAGGACGATGACGGCGAACCCGGTCCCGAGCAGAACGCCCAGCGCGAAGATCATGATTCCTCCCCCGTCAAGACTACAGACGGCTTGAGTCGGATCGCCCGGGGCGCGATGATGCTCCGATGAGCTCCACACCGACGATCTCCTCCTACGACGAAGCGCGCGCCGCCCACAGGTGGGAGGTGCCCGAGCGCTACAACATCGCAGCCGATGTCTGCGACCGCCATCCGCGCGACAAGCTCGCGATGATCCATGAGGACTTCCAGGGAAACGTCCGCCGGGTCAACTGGGGTGAGCTGCAGGACCTCTCCAACCGGTTTGCGAACGTGCTCACCGCGCACGGGGTGGAGCGCGGCGATCGGGTCGCGATGCTGCTCCCTCCTACCCCCGAGACCGCCGCGGCATTCTTCGGAACCTGGAAGGTCGGGGCGATCCTGCTGTCGATGTCGGTGCTCTACGGCGACGACGGGATCCGTCACCGGTTGACCGACTCACAGGCGAAGGTGCTCGTCACCAACGAGGCCAATGCCGACCGGATGGAGCGCTCGCTCGTCGAGCACGTGCTGATCCTCGACGATGCCCTGCTGAGCCGGGGATCGACTTCGTTTCACTGCGTGGACACGTCGTCGGAGGATCCGGGACAGCTCTACTACTCGTCGGGGACGACCGGGCTGGCCAAGGGGATCCTCCATGCCCACCGCTACATCCTCGGACATGAGGAGTTCCTGTACTGCCACGACGTGCGGGACGGCGAGCTGTTCCACGGCATGGGCGAGTGGGCGTGGGCGGCCGGGATCTGCCCGCTGATCGGCCCGTGGCGTTGGGGCGCGGTGCAGGCGGTCTACCAGCGCGAGGGCGGCTTTGATCCCCAAAAGCAGCTGGACTTCCTGTCGCGCCACGAGGTCACGAACGTGTTCGGCACCCCGACCGCGATCCGCTCGATGATGTCGATCGGCGACGCCGGCACCCGCTACCCACAGAAGTTCCGGATCGTGTGCTCGGCCGGAGAGCCGCTCAACCCCGAGGCGATCCGGTGGTTCCGCGAGCAGTACGGGATCACCGTGCTCGATTACTACGGGCTGACCGAGTCCTATCCACTGTGCGCCAACTACCCGTTCATGGAGGTCCGCGAGGGGTCGATGGGCAAGCCCATGCCCGGCTGGGAGGTGTCGATCCTCGACGAGGACGAGCGCCCCGTCGCCACCGGCGAGCGCGGCGAGATCTGCCTGAGGGCGCGCACCAACCCGCACTACCCGCTGGGCTACTGGAACCGCCCGGCACAGGACACCGAGGAGACGTTCGGCGGGGACTGGTTCCACACCAAGGACGCGGCCAGCGCCGACGAGGACGGCTACTACTGGTATGAGGGCCGAGCCGACGACGTGATCATCTCGGCCGGGTACCGGATCGGCCCGTTCGAGGTCGAGTCGGCGTGCCTCGAGCACCCCGCGGTGGCCGAGGCGGCGGCGGTGGCCTCACCCGACGAGCGCCGCGGGAACGTGGTCAAGGCGTTCGTGGTGGTGGCCTCCGGCTACGAGCCGTCGGACGCGCTCGCCGAGGAGATCAAGGCCTATGTCCGCGACCACCTGTCGGCATACGCGTATCCGCGCCGGATCGAGTTCGTGTCCGACCTGCCCAAGACGCTGACCGGGAAGATCAGGCGGATCGAGCTGCGCCAGCAGGAGCGCGACCCCGCCGGTTAGGCGGGGCTCGCCTCGCGATCGCCGACGACCACCAGTGCTCGACGCGCCTCAGCTGGTTAGGGATGTCCTGCTGCTGGACGGCTCGACGCTTCGCCTGCGAGCGGCGACGCCGGAGGACTACGACGACATCAAGGCGTTCTACGACGAGCTGTCACCCGACAGCCGTTACCTGCGCTTCCACGGGTCCGCCAACACCGCGGTGGCCGCGCGGGCCTACGCCGACGCGGGCGGGGTCGATCGGCTGGCCCTGGTCGGCAGCCACGGCGGCCGGGTGGTGGCCGCCGCCAGCTACGACGTGCTGCGCGAGGAGGGGGTGGCCGAGGTCGCCTTCACGGTCGCCGAGGACTTCCGCGGGCGGGGCGCAGCGACGCGGATGCTCGAGCAGCTGGCGGTGGTCGCGGCCCAACGCGGGATCCGCCGCTTCGACGCTTGGGTGCTGTCCCGGAACCGGCCGATGCTGCGCGTGTTCGAACGCGCCGGGTTTGCGATCAGGCGCCGCGGGCTCGGGATCGAGTACACGGTCTCACTCGACATCAACCGGAGCGACACGATCCAGGACCGGATCGACGAGCGCGACCACATCGGCGCGGTCGCGTCCTGCCGGCCGCTGCTGGCGCCGGCCTCGATTGGGGTTGTCGGCGACCCCGAGGGACTCGGGGGAGCCGTGCTGTCCGGGATCCGGGCGGGCGGCTTCCGGGGGCCGGTCAGCGCGCTGGGCGGTCCCGGCGTGGACGGCCGGCGGCTGGTCGAGCTCGACTCGCCGCCCGAGCTGGTGATCGTGGCGAGCAGCCCCGAGCATGTCGCCGCGGTGGCATCCGATGCGGCGGTCAGCGGATCCAAGGGGCTGCTGGTCCTGTCCGGCGATGCCGGCGACGATCCCCGCGAGGTGCGCGAGCGCCGAGAGCGGCTGCTCGAGACGGTGCGGGCCGGAGGGTTGCGGATGATCGGGCCGAGCTCGCTGGGTCTGCTCAACACCGACCCCGAGCTCACGCTCGACGCCACCCCGGCAGCGCCCGGCGTACCCAATGGGCGGCTGGCGATCTGCTCGCAGTCGGGCGCGATCGGTGTTGGGCTGCTGGCCCAGGCCGCGGCCCGTGGTCTGGGCGTCTCGAGCTTCGTGTCGCTCGGCGACCGGGTCGACGTCTCCACCAACGACCTGCTCGAGCTATGGGAGGAGGACCCCCGGACCGCCGCGGTGATGGTGTACGTCGAGACGTTCGGCAACCCCGAGCACTTCGCCCGCATCGCCCAGCGTGTATCGCGCCGCAAGCCGCTGCTGGCGGTCAAGGGCCGCCGGGCGCCGCGGGGGGATAGCGACCGTGCGCGGTCGCACACGGCGGCGGCTCTGCGTTCTGACGCCGCCGTCGACGCGATGTTCGGGCAGGCCGGGGTGCTGCGCTTCGGCGGCGGGGCAGAGCTGTTCAACGCGGCGGAGTTCTTCGAGAGCCAGCCGCTGCCGCTGGGGCGGCGGGTGATGGTGATCAGCAACTCAGAGGGGATCGCGACGCTGACCGTCGACGCCTGCGCCGGGCTCGGCCTGGTGGTCGAGCCTGCCAGCTCCGAGGAGCCCAACCCGCTGATACTCGGACTCGACGCCGGGTCGGCCGAGTACGCCGCGGCGCTGGCGGCGGCGCTGGCGGACGCCGACGTCGACGCGGTGATCGCGACCTACAGCGGGCGCTACGGCGGCGATCCCGAGGCGGTGCTGGCCGCGATCTCGCCCCAGGGTACGCCGCACGGCAAGCCCGTGATCGCGTCGATCGTCCGCGCCGACGGGACGCTGCCGACCGGCGCGGGCGTGCCGAACTACCTGTTTGCAGACGAGTGCGCGGCAGTGCTGGAACGGGCCGCGGGGCGCCGCGAGTGGCTGTCGCGGCCGCTGGGCGAGCGCCCGGAGTTCACCGACCTCGACGTCCCCGCCGCCCGGGCCACGATCGGCGCGGCGTTGGAGGGAGCCGGCCCGTCGGGCGGCTGGCTGGCCCCGGGCGACGCCGAGGCGGTGCTGGATTCCCACGGGATGCCGGTCGTCGACACGGCCCGCTGCGCCTCGGCCGCCGAAGCGGTGGTTGCCGCCGATCGGGTCGGTGGGGCGATCGCCCTGAAGGCGGACTTCGAGCCGCCGGCCGACGCCGGCGACATCGATGCCGTGCTGCTGGGGCTCGACGGCGAGGCGGCCGTCCGGGCGGGCTGGCTCGAGCTCGAGCGGCGTGTGGGCCTGTCGGGTCGCGCGTGGACCGGCGCGATCGTGCAGCCGCTGGTCGGGCCCGGCGCCGACGTGCTGGTGGGCGCGGTCAGCGACCCGGATCTCGGGCCGGTGATGGCCGTCGGGCTGGGCGGGCGTCAGGCAGGGCTCGGCTCGTCCGCCGCGTTTCGACCGTTGCCCGGCACAGACGTCGAGGCGGACGAGCTGATCGACGCGTCGCACAGCGTCGCGATCCAGCTCGCCGGGTTCCGCGGCGGGCCGGCGCTGGACCGGATCGCCCTTCGCGAGCTGTTATTACGGTTCGCGCGGCTGCTGGACAAATGCCCCGAGCTGGTCGAGGCCGACCTCAACCCGGTGCGGTGCATGCCCCGCGGATGCGTCGTGCTCGACCTGCGGATCCGGGCCGAGGATCGGCGCCCGCCCGCACGGGTCAAGACCTGGTAGGGCGCTACCGACCCGCCCACAGGTCAACTCCCCTTTCGACGTCGCGGCTGGGGACCGTGGGGAGTTGACCGTGTCCAACACGGCAAACTCCCCAAGCTTCCTCGAGGAGAGCTGGTTTGGGGAGTTGACCGGTGCGAGCGTCCTAACCCGCGCGGGCGTGGGCCCGCAGCTCAGAAAGGATCCGCTCCAGCCGCGGCTCGGTCTCGCGGTCGACGTGGACCATCGTCGCGGCGACGGCCGGATGCACCGCCGCGATCTGGGCGTGCATCTCGTGGGCGACGGCGCGGTAGCTGGGGTGGCCCTCGCGGCCGGAGCGCAGCTCGATCAGCTGCATCGCCTCGCGGGCGTTGAGGTCGAGCACGTATCGGATCCGGTAGCCCAGGCACAGCGCGTAAGGGGCGGCGGTGGCGAGCCCGGCATCGGCGAGCCGCTCGTACTCGCGGCGTGAGAGCTCGAGCGCGCGGCGGTACTCATCGCCGCAACCGGCGAGCTCGACCTGCTCGGGCACCCCGGCCCCCAGGTCCGGCGTCAGCGTCTGCCACTGGGGCGTGAGCATCCGGTGACGCTGCAGGTCGCGGAAGGCGCCGTAGTCCGACACGATCTCAAACCGATAGCGCAGCGCCTCGAAGCCACGTCCTGGGCGATAGCGGCGGTTGGCTCGCTCGCCGACGAGATCCGACAGCAGCTCGGCACGCTCGTCGGAGTCCAGCGCCGTGACGGCGTCGCGGATCGCCTCCTCGGAGGCGCTGCTCGATTCGAACAGCAGCGCGCCCAGCAGGTCGTCCTCGTCGCCGTCGACTCGCTGCAGCGTCACCGACGGTCCGGCGTCATCGCCGGCGGCCGCGTCGCCCAGCCCCAGCCGCCGCGACCAGCGCTCGCCGGCCTCGGCGCGCGCCTCCAGGTAGCGGACCCACTCGCCGCCGCGGTCGGGGCGCTCCACTCGCGCCACGAAGCTCGGCATCACCGACTTGATCTCGTCGAGGATCATCCGCCCGTAGTCGCGGGCCTCGGGCAGCGGGTGCGCGAGCAGGTGCAGGATCAACTGCTCATAGGTCTGGCCGGTGGCGAAGATGCCCATGTGCGAGAGCGACGCGGCCGGTAGCAGCCCTCGCAGAAGATCCAGCGCCTTGGCCCTGATCGCCCGCTCATGAGCTGCGGGGGCCTCACCGGGTGCCATCGCGAACTCCTCGGAGGCCCACGCCGCCACCCGTGGCAGCGAGCGCGAGTAGATCCCGAACAGCCCGTCCATCGCGGCGCCGTAGCTCGGACCGAGCTCGCCGTCACGGTAGTAGCGGTAGCCGCCCGGCGGGTCGGGGATCGGCGTGTCGTAGGCGATGTAGCGCGTGGACTGCTCGAGGTAGGCGCCCAGCCGCGGCCGCTGCAGGATCTTGGTGAGCACGTTGGAGACCCACTCGCAGGCGACGTGGGCGCCGCCGAGCTGGGCGACCGAGTCGTCGCCGTACCCCAGGAAGATTCGCTCGTACAGCTGGGCGGCGCGCTCGCCTTCGGCGGCATCCCACCGGCTCGCGGCCGAAACGTCGTCGGCGAACTCGTCGAGGAACAGCCGCCGCAGCGTCCCCTGGTAGCGCGAGTAGCGTGCAAACAGCGCTCCCTTGACCGTCTCGGGCAGGTTGACCAGCCCGAACACGGGCCGGTCGAGGTTCGTGAAATGGGGCGCCAGGCGTTCGCGCTCTGCGTCGGTGAAGCTCTCGACCGGATACTGCACGGGCGGCTGATCGTAGCGGCCGCCCCGGCCGTCCCAACGGCGGCACTCAGGGCGCTTGCAACTGCACCAATCCCTGCCCCGCGGCCGGGTACAGGCGGGCCAACGCGGGGGGCGGGACGGTGGCCGGCGACGACGCCCGGTAGCGCAGGACCACGTAGGAGGACGTGCGGATCTCGTGCAGCGAGAAGCCCGGCAGCGACGCCGGACTCAGCGGCTCAAGCGGCTGGCCGTAGGACGGACGGACGAGCCAGATCACGTCGACCTCGCGGATCGGCGTGCCGGTCGCCGGATACGGCGACGCCGATCTCAGATACGGCTGCAGTGCCGGCACGCCCGCGACGCCCGAGACGATCGCGCGCGGCTGGCCGACCGGGCCAATCGCCCGCACCGCGCCGCGCCAGTCGTCGCGCTGGAAGTCGGGGTCCAGGATCACGTTGGCGATGCACACCAGCCCGAGGATCGCCAGGCCGCCCAGACCGACCGCGACGAGGCGCCCAGCGGGCGCCGCGGCCAGCCCGGCGGCGACCGCCAGCGTCAGCGCGGGCCAGGTCGCGAGCAGGTTGCGGGTGTCGAAGTAGTCGGTCCAGATCGCCGCCACGACCAGCGCCAGCGCCACCCCGCCGGCGCCGATCCCCAACGCCAGCAGCCCGCCGTCGCGCTCACGCCCGCTCGCGCGCGCGATCAGCAGAGCCAGCGCCCCCGCGATCACCAGCGCTCCCACCACCACCAGCAACACCTCGAGCGGCTGACCAAGCCCGAGGGCGTCCTGGCGCACCAGTCGCGCCAGCCGGACGGCCAGCGACCCGGTCGCGGCCGTGGCGAAGCTCGCGCTGGCGTGGCTCTGGTGGCGAGCCAGGATCCCCAGCGCGATCCCCACGACGACCACCGGTGTCAGGGCCAGCACCACCCGGTCGTCGTTCAGCGATCCGCGGCGGCCCAGCAGCACCAGCAGGGCGATCGCCTCGGGCACGACCGCGAACGCGGCGAAGTAGTGGGAGGTGAGCGCCAGCGCGCCGGTCAGCCCCCAGGCCAGGAGCCGCAGCCCGGTGGCGCGCTGCAGTGCCCACGACATCGCCAGCAGCGACAGCGCGCTGAGCAGCACCATCAGCGAGTACGCGCGCGCCTCTTGCGAGTACCAGAACAGCAGCGGGTTGATCGCTGTCAGCAGCGCCGCCATCAACCCCACCCGGCCGGACGCCAGCCGGCGCCCGGCCGCCCACATCACCGGGATCGTCGCGGTCCCGCACAGCGCCGAGAGCGACCGCAGGCCCACCTCGCCGGTCCCGAACACGCGTGACCACAGCCACGCCAGCACGTAGTACAGCGGCGGGGTGGACTCGTGGTTGATCACGGCCGACCAAACGTGGCCAAACCCGTGGGAGATGATCGCCCACGTGGCCGCCTCGTCAGTTGAGAAGCTCTGCTGATCGACCGTGGTGAACCGGATCGCCGCGCCGATCACGGTGATCGCGAAGAGCAGCCAGAGCGAGCGCCGGTCGGCGCGCGGCATGATCTCTGCAGTGGACCCCACCGGCACGTTCCACCGGTTATGGCGGCCCCGGATGACCGCCAGGCTGCGTCCTCAAAGCCTCGCGCAGCGCTGCTGCGCCACGGCTTCTGCGTCCTTGCCTGACGATCCCGGGACCTCGCCCTTCCCGGCGAAACGCCCCGGCGGCGCCCACTACAGGAGCCCGAGCCCCTGGGCGGCGTGCGCGGCGAGGTTGAACAGCGGCGAGGGGAAGATCCCGAAGAAGATCACAGCCGCCGCGGCCACCAGCGCCACGAACGTCGCCGCAGGATGCGCGAACGGGCCCGACGGCTCATCGGCGACATCGGCCTCGGGCGAGCCTCCGGCGATCGGCGCCAGCCCGGGGTTGGGGCCGGTCGAAGCGGGAAGCGGAGCGGGCACCGGCGCCCGCATCCAGATCGCCGCCACCACCCGCAGGTAGTAGCCCAGCGAGATCATCGATCCGATCACGAGCACGATCGCCAGCCACGTGTAGTTGCCGTCGACCAGCGCGTGGATCAGCTGGAACTTGCCGATGAAGCCGACTGTGCCCGGGATCCCGGCGAGCGCCAGCATCGAGATCGTGATCGGCCAGGCCAGCCACGGGTTACGGGCGCCCAGCCCGGCGAGCGCCGACAGGTCGGCGCCATCGGGCCGCTCGCGCTCGCGGGCCACGATCACCGCGAACGCGGCGTAGTTCATCATCAGATAGGCGATCAGATATAGGACTGTGGCCTGGACCCCGAGCCTCGTGGCCACGACCACGCCGCCGAGCATGTAGCCGGCTTGGGCGACGCCGGAGTAGCCCATGATCCGCTTCAGCGAGGACTGGCCGAGGGCGCCGACGTTGCCGACCACGATCGTGATCGCGGCCACGGCCGACACCAGCGGCGCCCACTTGTCATGGATGCCGATCGCGGCGACGTCGAAGAAGCGCAGGAACACGCCGAGCGCGGCGGCCTTGGTCGCCGTCGCCATGAACGCCGTGATCGGCGTGGGGGCGCCCTCGTAGACATCCGGGGTCCACTGGTGGAACGGGGCCACCGACGCCTTGAACGCGAACCCGACGATCGACAACCCGACGCCGGTCAGCAGCATCGGGTCGCCGGCGATGCCGACGCCGAGCTTGCCGTGGGCGATCGCGGAGGCGATCCCCGAGAAGTCGGTCGCGCCGGTGGAGCCGTAGATCAGCGCCAGGCCATAGGCCAGCGTGGCCGACCCGACCGACCCGATCACCAGATACTTGAGGCCGGACTCGAGCGAGTGCTCGTTGGTCGTCTCGGATGCGCACAGCACGTACAGCGGGATCGACAGCAGTTCGATCCCGATGAACAGCGTCACCAGGTTCTGGGCCGAGACGAACACAGCCATGCCCATCACGCTGAACAACAGCAGCGCGTAGTACTCGCCCTGTCCCGATTGTCGCGGAGCGACGCCGCCCAACGACAGCAGCACGGTGCCGATCCCCGCAACCGAGAACAGCATGTCGAGGATCAGCGCCAAGTCGTCGATCCGCAGCGCACCGGAAACGATCGATGCGGGATCGTTGAAGCGCCAGATCGCGCAGCCGATCGAGGCGGCGAACGCGATCAGGGCCAGGGCCGGCACCACGCGCTCGCGGACCAGCGAGCTGCTGAGCAGACCGACCAGCAGGACGATCAGACCGCCGACGGCGGGGGCCAGGATCGGCGACAGGGCCGCCCAGTCGATGTGCGGGCCCTTGACCTGCGAGGCGGCGAGGATCAGCGTGTTCATCGCGAGGCCGTCCTGACCGCGGCCTGCTGCTGTTGCGCGGGGGCGATCGCCGAGTTGACCGAAGACTCCGAGCGGCGCAGGCCGAACTGCGGATAGAACGCGAGCACGAGGATCACGGCGACGAACGGTACGACCGCGGCCGCGTCGGCGAAGCCGATCTCACGAGATTCGGCGCGCGGGCCGACCCGGTTGTGCATCGAGCTGATGAACAATCGCAGTGCGTACACCGCGGCGCCGACCACTCCGGCGAACGCGATGACCGAGATCGCGAGCTTGGCCTTGAACACACCGAGCAGGATCATGAACTCGCCGATGAAGTTCGACGATCCGGGCATCGCCAGCGTGGCCAGGATCACGATTAGGAACAGCGATGCCAACACCGGTGCCCGGAACGCCAGGCCGCCCATGTCCGACAGCAGCTCAGAGCCGCCGGCGCGGGCCGCCAGCGCGGCCACGATAAAGAACGCCGGCGCGGTCACCAACGCGTGGTTGACCATCTGCAGCAGCGCTCCCTGACCGCCCTGGGACTTCAGCGAGAAGATCCCCAACGTGATGAACGACAGCTGCGCGACGCTCGAATAGGCGATCACCAGCCGGGCGTCCGGGGTCGTGAACGCGACCGCCGTGGCCCACAGGATCGAGACCAGCGCCACGACCAGCATCAGCGTCTGGAAGTGCACCGAGGCGTACGGGAACAGCGGCAGCACGATCCGTAGGAAGCCGTAGGCGGCGACCTTGGAGAGGATCGCCGAGAACACCGCGACAGCGGGGATCGGCATCGACTTGTAGCCCTCGGCCAGCCAGCCGTGGAACGGGACCAGCGGCATCTTCACCACGAACGCCAGCGCGAAGCACAGGAAGATCCAGTCCTGGGAGGTATGCGACAGCGGCAGCCGCTGCAGGTCGGAGATCACGAACGTCAGCCCGGTGTGGTGCTGCGACGAGGCCAGCGCGCCGGTGGCGATCGCCGCCGCGAGCATGAAGAACGATCCGACCAGCGTGTAGATCACGAGCTTGGTGGTGGCGCGCACACGGTCGCCGCTGCCCCAGATCCCGCACAAGAAGTAGAACGGGATCAGCATCAGGTCGAAAAACACGACGAACAGCGCCAGATCCTGCGCGCAGAACGCACCGAGCACCGCGCTCTCCGCCAGCCCGAAGTGGAAGTAGAAGATGTGCGGCCGGTCCCACTTGCGGAACGACGCCCACACCAGCGCGGCGCTGAACAGGACTGTGGTGAGCACCACCAGCGCGACGTTGAGGCCGTCGAGGCCGAGCTTGTAATGGATCCCCAGCGCGGAGATCCACACCTGGTCGGTCACGAACTGCAGGCCGGTGTGCCCGATCTTGAAGCGGACCAGGAACGAGATCGCGATTCCCAGCGGGACCAGGCTCGCGATCGCGCTGTAGCGCCCGACCTCGTCGCGCGGCACGGTCGCGCCGATCAGTGCCAGCGCCAGCGGTACCCAGATCAGGATCGAGAGAGTCATGTCGAGGAGATCAGGAAGTAGAGGGCCACGCCGGAGATGCAGATCACCATCACGGCCGCGTAGTAGCGAAGGAACCCGGTCTGCGCCCGGCGCACGGCCGCCGAGCCGGCGCGGACGATTCCGGTGGTGCCGCCGGTGACCGCGCCGCCGATCACCACCCGCTCGAGCACGGAGTTGATGAAGCGGCCGGCCCACAGGGTTGGGCGGACCACGAGGAAGTCGATCAGCTCGTCGAAATACCACTTGTGGACCAGGAAGTTGTGCAGGGCCGGGACGCGCTCGCGGATCCGCAACGCGGTCCCGGGCTTGGCCACCCAGATGCGGTAGGCGATCGTGACCCCGAGCACGCCGATCAGGGCGCCGATGATCAGACCCACCCAGGCCGAACCGGTGGTGACGTCGACGTTGGCGTACTTCGAGTTGGCGAACGTGGGCTCGAGGAAGCGGGTGACGACGTCGTCGACGCCCGGGATCTGGAGGGCGCCGGCGATCACGGCCAGCACGGCGAGTGTCCCCATCGCGACCTTCATCGGGACCTCGCGTTCGGCGATGTAATGGCCGGGCCCGGGGAAGCCGACGTCGGTGTCCTCCTCCTCGCCGGTCAGCGGGTTGGTCGGGACCTCGGCGTGGTGCAGGTGGCCATGCTCGAGCTCTTCGGCCTCGGGGCACGGCTTGCCGAAGAACGCCCGGAAGATCATCCGGAACGTGTAGATCGCGGTCAGCAGCGCGCCCACGTAGCCGACGATTCCAAGGATCTCAAAGCCGCCCCCGCGGTGGTCGAGGAACGCGATGATGTCATCCTTGGATAGCCAGCCGGAGAACGGAGGCATCCCCGACAGCGCGAGACCGCCGATCACGAAGCACGCGAACGTGAACGGCAGCGCCTTGCGGAAGCCGCCCATCCGGTCAAGCGACTGGTTGCCCGCCATCGCGCCGATGATCGATCCGGCGCCCATGAACAGCAACGCCTTGAAGAACGCGTGGGTCATCAGGTGAAACAGGCCGGCCGAGTAGGCGCCCACCGAGACGCCCATGATCATGTACCCGATCTGCGACATCGTCGAGTAGGCGATCACGCGTTTGATGTCGGTCACCACTAGGGCAACCGTGGCCGCGAGCACCAGCGTCAGACAGCCCCCGATCGCGCCGACGTCGGCGGCGGTGGGGGCCTGCTCGAACAGCGGGTGCATGCGCGCGATCAGGTACACGCCGGCGGTCACCATCGTGGCGGCGTGGATCAGCGCGGACACCGGCGTGGGACCTTCCATCGCGTCCGGGAGCCACGTGTGGAGCGGGACCTGGGCGGACTTCGCGAACGCGCCGACGAGCAGCAGCAGACATGCCACCACCAGGTCGGTTTGGTTGGTAGTGAACACGTGGTCGACCGAGTTGAAGGTCTTGACGAAGTCGACCGTGCCGGTGTGCTTGAACAGGAAGAACGTCGCCAGCACCAGCCCGACGTCGCCGACGACGTTGATCACGAACGCCTTCATGCCGGCGCTGGTCGCGGTGTGGCGCCGGTACCAGAACGAGATCAGTAGGTAGGAGGCGGCGCCGACGAACGCCCAGCCGACGATCAGCATCAAGAAGTTGCCGGCCAGGATCAGCACCAGCATCGAGAACACGAAGTAGTTCAGGTACGAGAAGTACCGCGAGATGCCCCGGTCCTTGTTCATGTAGGAGACCGAGTACAGGTGGATCAGCATCGACACGCCCGACACGATCAGGGCCATGAACACCGACAGCGGATCGACCAGAATCGACAGCTTCGCGTCGACCCCGGAGCTGACGTCGTAGTTCCACAGGGTCGAGGTCAGCTCCCGGTGGTCGGGACTGTTGCCCAGCAGCTTGATCAGCATCGCGATCGCCGACGCGAATGCCAGCGCGATCGCCAGCGTGGCCAGCCAGCCCGCGGTGCGGCCAGGGAGGCGGTTGAAGCTCAGCGCGATCAGCGTGCACCCGAGCAGCGGGAATAGCAGGACCAGCCAGCCGAAGGTTGTGGCGCTCATGGGTGGTGCCCCGTTATCCCTGGAGCTCGTTCAGCTCGTCGACGTCGATCGGCAGCCGGCGTCTGTAGATCGCGACGATCAGGCCCAGTCCGACCGTCACCTCGCAGGCGGCCACAACCAACACGATCAGCGCGAATACCTGCCCGTCCTCGCCTCCCCACATGCGCGCGAACGCGACAAGTGCGAGGTTGGCGCCGTTGAGCATCAGCTCGAGGCACAGCAGGATCACCAGCGGGTTGCGGTGGGTCATCACGCCGGCGGCGCCGATGCAGAAGATCAGTGCGGAGACGACGAGGTACCAGCCGATCGCCATTACCAGCCTCCCCGATCTCCTTCGGAGCCCGACCGCCGGCCTACCGGCTCGCCCTCAGGAGTCTGCGGCTCGGCCACGCGGGTTCCGGCGGCCTCGGCCATCGTCCCTGTATATGACGGCCGCGGGGTGTCGATCAGCCGCCGCTCGAGCTCGTCGCCCTCGGGATCCAGGCCGCGGCGGCGGCGGGCCAGCACGACCGCGCCGATGGCGGCCACCAGCAGCAGGATCGAGGCGACCTCGAACGGGAACAGATACTTGGTGAGGAACAGCGTCCCGATCTCCTTGGGGGTGCCGTACCCGGGCACGTAATGGGCGCCCTTGCTCGAAATGCCCTTGAGCGACGATCCCAGCATCGCGATGCACAGCTCGATCGCGACCGCCAGTCCGAACAGCGGGCCGAGCACCCGGAGCACGGGGCCGCCCAGCATCTGCTCGCCGCCGCCGACGTAGGCGACCACGAACACGTACAGCACCATGACCGCACCGGCGTACACGACGACTTGCGCCGCGGCCACGAACTCGGCTCGCAGCAGCAGGAACAGCACCGCCAGCGAGATCAGGTGCATGACGAGCATCAGCACCGCGTAGAACGGGTTGCGGACCGTCACCACGCCGATCGCTCCGGCCAGCGCGCCGATCGCGCCGATGAAGAAGATGACCGCGCTCACTCACCCTCCGTGCGCAGCGGCGTGCGCTCGATCGGCTCGGCGAGCAGCATCTCCTTGGTGAAGATCAGATCCGAGCGCATGTAGTCCGACAGCTCGTAGTCGTGGCCCATCGTGATCGCGTCGAATGGGCACGCCACCTCGCAATACCCGCAGAAGATGCAGCGGCTCATGTTGATCTCGTAGACCGCGGCGTAGCGCTCACCGGCCGACACCCGGTTCTCGGGGGTGTTCTCGGCCGAGACGACGCGGATGCAGTCGGCCGGGCAGGCGGCGGCGCACAGCGAGCACCCGACGCACTTCTCCAGGTTGGGGTGGGCGGGATCCGATGATTCGAAGCGGTGGAGCTTGTGGCGACCCCGGAAGCGCGGGTAGACCGGCGTCTTCTCCTCGGGGTACTGGATCGTGGAGGGCCCCTCGACGATCCGCGCGAACGTCGTCTTGAGCCCTCGCAGGGTCTCGCCAAAGGTGCGGTAGGCACCGGCGATCGGGCCCGGAGCGGGGACCCGGATCACCTCGATCACATCGGCGCCGGGGTCATATGGAGTCATCACAGAGTGCCTTCGGTTGTCATGAGGCGACGATGATCGCGGTCACCAGCAGGTTCAAGGTGGCGAGCGGTAGCAGCACCTTCCAGCCCAGCGCCATCAGCTGGTCGTAGCGAAGCCGCGGAAGCGTGGCGCGGATCCAGATGAAGAAGGTCACGAACAGCATCATCTTCCCCAGCACCACGAACGGGTCGACCCAGCCCGGCGGATGGATCCCGAACGGCATCAGCCAGCCGCCGAAGAACATCGTCACCGCGATTCCCGAAACCACGAACATGTTCATGTACTCGGCGAACAGGTAGGCCACGAACGGTGTGCCGCCGTATTCGGTGAAGTAGCCGATGATCTCCGAGTCGGCCTCGACGAGGTCGAACGGCGCCCGGTTGGTCTCGGCGAACGAGGCCGTCATGAAGATCAAGAAGCCGACGATCTGCGGGATGAAGTACCACATGCCGGCCTGTGCGTGGACGATCCCGGTCAGCGACAACGTCCCGGCGGTGATCACCACCCCGACCAGCGAAAGGCCCTGGGCGACCTCGTAGGAGATCAGCTGCGCGGCGCCGCGCATCGCGCCCAGGAACGAGTACTTGGACCCGGACGCCCAACCGCCGAGCAGGATTCCGTAGAACGAGATCCCGGCGAACGCGAACACGTACAACGGGCCGATCGAGACGTCGATCCCGTACAGGCCCACCGGCGTGCCGAAGATCTTCTGCACGTCGCCGAAGGGCACCAGCGCGAGCGATGCGATCGCGGTCAGGATCGCGATCGCCGGGGCGATCCGGAACAGCAACCCGACCGACGAGGTCGGCCGCGAGGGCTCCTTGCGCGCGAACTTGACGATCTCCGCCATCGGCTGCAGCAGTCCGAACGGCCCGACCCGGTTGGGCCCGTAGCGGCCCTGGAAGCGGCCGAGCAGCTTGCGCTCGTAGACGGTCAGCATCGGCAGGATGATGAACGCCACCAGGAAGATCACCAGCGACTTGACGATCTGGATCCACCACGGCTCGAAGTAGTTGACCTCGGCGATGTGGATCACGGCTTGCTCACCTCGACCTCGCGCTCGGTGAGCGCGTTGGCGGAGTCGGTCGCGATCCCTTCGGCCAGGAACGCCGTGCCGGCCGGCACGCCGGTGCGGACCGCCGCGGTCGCCTTCAGGCGGGTGCCGTTCTGGGACACCTGCACGGCATCGCCGTTGACGATGCCCAGCCGCGCCGCGTCCTCGGGAGCGAGCTCAACCTGCTGATGGGCGACGGTGTAGTGCAGCGCCGGCGAGATCTCGACCTCGGGCGCGGCCCAGATCGGGCGGTAGGTCCCCAGGCGCAGGGTGCCGTTGGTCGCTCCGGACGGCTCGACGGGGGCGGGCTCATCGGCTGAGGCCTGGGTCGACACGGGCCCGGCTCCGGGCATCGCCGAGGCCTGCTCGCGCTCGGGCCAGCGGACGCCCCGCCCGCTGATCTGCTCGAGTGTCACGCCGGCGTAGAACGGAACCGCGTCGACCAGCTGCCTGAACACCATGCCGCTGGTCAGCACGCCGGTGTCGAGCCCGTTCAGGCGGCAGATCTCGGCGAGCGCCGACCAGCCGGCGCGAACCTCCCCGGGGTGGGCGATCGCCGTCCGCAGCCGCTGCAGCCGGCCGTCGGGGTGCACGACCGTGCCCTCCTTCTCGGCGTAGGAGTCGGCGGGGAAGATGACGTTGGCGTGCTCGTGCAGGCCCTCGGTAAGCACCGAGGCGTGGGCCACGACCAGCGCCGCGCTGTGCAGCGCCTGCTGCCAGGTCGCGCTGTCGGGCAGGTCGCGAAGCGGGTCAGTCTGGAACAGGTACAGGGCGGTCAGCTCGCCGTCGGCGGCAGCGGCTCCGATCTCCGAGGCGCCGTATCCGATCGCGGGCGCGTCGGCATAGCCGGGGCCGGCGTTGGGGAGTGCGCCGGCTTCGCGAAGCCCGCGGCCGTTTGCGCCGGAGGGGACCTCCAGCAGCCCGGCGCCGTCGCGGCCGGCCAGGTCGAGCTGCCCGGCGATCTCGAGCAGTCCGCCGGCGGCGGCACCGAGTCGCTCGCCCCACAGGATCACGATGTCCTCGCCGCCGTTGCGGAGCAGCTCGGCCAGGCCGCGGACCTCCTCGGAGGCCTCGCCTCCCTCCAGCGCGGCCGCCAGCTCGCGCAGGAACGCGGCCTCGCCGCCGGGCGGGTAGCGCAGCACCAGCTTGGCGTTGACGTCGAGGGCGCTCGGCCGGGCGGTGGCGATCGCCAGGTTGACGGCGCGGCGGCGCACGCCCTTGCGGATCCGCAGGTCGAGGATCGGGGAGTCGTCTAGCGGCTCGCAGCCGACCACCAGCACGGTGTGGGCGAATTCGAGGTCGGGAACGGTGGCCTGCAGCGCGGGGTCCGCGAGCGCGCGGACGTGGCCGAGCGCGATCCGCTCGCCGGTCCGCGAGTCGACGTGGGGCGAGTCGAGGGCTTCGCGCATCAGGCGCGCCAGCAGGAAGCCCTCCTCGTTGGTGGCCTGGCCGCCGACCAGCGCGCCGACGTGGCCCTTGTGGCGCCGCAGGCCAGCGGCGACCTCGAGCGCGCGCTCCCACGAGACCGGACGGAGGTTGCCGCCGTCGCGGACCAGCGGCCGGGTGATCCGCTCGTCGACATGGATTGCCTGGTAGGCAAAGCGACCCTTATCGCACAGCCAGCCGTCGTCGACGTCGGGGTTCTCGCGGGCCAGCACCCGCAGCACCTTCTCGTCGCGGACGGTGAAGTCCACGTTGCACTGCGACGGGCACAGCGTGCAGATCCCGCCGGAGCCCTCGATGTCCCAGGGACGGGCGCGGAAGCGGTAGGGCTGCGAGGTCAGCGCCCCGACCGGGCACAGCTCGACGATGTTGCCGCTGAACGGGGCCACATACGGGTGGCCGTCGTGGGTCGACACGAACGTGTGCGCGCCGCGGTCGGCGAACACCAGCTGGTAGTCCTCGGAGATCTCCTGGGAGAAGCGCACGCAGCGGTAGCAGAGGATGCAGCGCTCGCGGTCGATCGCGATCACCGGCGACAGCGCCAGCGGCTTCTCGAAGTGGCGCTTGGGGTCGATGAACCGCGAGCGCCCAAGACCCCAGCCGAACGTGATGTCCTGGAGCGGGCACTCCCCGCCCTTGTCGCAAACCGGGCAGTCGAGCGGATGGTTGACCAGCAGGAACTCGACGATCGCGTTCTGGGCCTGGTGGACGCGCTCGGTCTGGGTGTGGACGACCATTCCGTCCTTGACCGCAGTCGAGCACGAGGTCTGGAGCTTGGGGATCCCCTCGATCTCGACCAGGCACATACGACAGGCGCCGACCGGGTTGCCGAGCTTGCGCTCGTAGCAGAAATAGGGGATCTCGACGTCTCCCAGGCGGGCGGCGTCGACGAGCATCGAGCCTTCGATCGCGCGGACCTCGCGGCCGTCGATCGTCAGCTGGATGATGTTCTGCTCTGGCCGTGGCATGAATGTCTCCGGGGTTATGCCACTTGTCAGTGCACGGGGATCGGTCCGGCGTGCTCATCGGCCACGCCGATCGGGATCACTTCCTCCGTTTGCCCCGCGGCCGCGCGCTCCCGTGCGGCCTCGATCTCTGCCTCCAGCTCCTCGCGGAACTTCGCGATCATCGATCCGACCGGCATCGCCATCGAGTCGCCCAGCACGCACAGGCAATTGCCGATGATCTGATCCTGCACGGACGCCATGATGTCGAGGTCCATCGGCGTGGCCTCGCCCGATTCGATGCGCTCCAGCATCTTCACGGTCCAGTTGGTCCCCTCGCGGCACGGGACGCACTTGCCGCAGGACTCGTGCGCGTAGAACTTGGCGAGCTTCATCGCGACCTCGAGCACCGTGTGGCTGTCGTCGACGACGATGATCGCGCCCGATCCGAGCATCGAGCCGGCCTTGGCCATCGTGTCGAAGTCGTAGGCCAGATCGAGGTCGCCGGCGGTCAGGATCGGCGAGCTCGAGCCGCCGGGGAACCAGAACTTGACCTCGCGCCCCTCCTCGGGACCGCCGGCGAGGTCAAAGATGATCTCGCGCGAGGGCGTTCCCAGCTCGATCTCGTAGTTGCCTGGCCGCCGCACATCGCCCGACACCGACACCAGCTTCGTGCCGGCCGACGTCTCGGTGCCGATCTCGGCGTACTGCTCGCCGCCCATGCGGATGATCGTGGGGATCGTCGACAGCGTCTCGACGTTGTTGATCAGCGTCGGCCCGTGGTAGAGGCCCTCGATCGCGGGAAACGGCGGCTTCAGGCGTGGGTTGCCCCGCTTGCCCTCCAGCGAGTCGAGCAGTCCGGTCTCCTCGCCACAGATGTAGGCGCCCGCGCCGCGGTGAAGCACGAGCCGAAGCGAGTGGTCGGAGCCGAGGATCAGCTCACCGAGCAGCCCGGCTGCCTCGGCCTCGGCGATCGCCGCCTCGACGATGTCGGCCTGCAGCGCATACTCGCCCCGGATGTAGATGTAGGCCTTGTTGATCGCGACCGCGTAGCTGGCGATCGCGATGCCCTCGATCAGCATGTGCGGGTTCTTCTGAAGCAGCTCGCGGTCCTTGAACGTGCCGGGCTCGGACTCGTCGGCGTTGCAGACCAGGTACTTCTCCATGTCCCCACGAGGCAGGAACGAGGCCTTCTGACCGGTCCGGAAGCCGGCGCCGCCACGGCCGCGCAGCCCCGACTCGGAGATCTCCTTGAGGACCGCGTCGGGCTCCATCATCAGCGCCCGTCGCAACGACTCGTAGCCGCCGCGCCGCTCGTAGACGTCGAGCGTGTTCAGGCCCGGCTCGTCGATGCCGTCGAACAGAAGCTTCTTCATGGGGCGTTCCTCGGGGGCTCGTCCGGGGCGTCACGTGACTCCGGCTCGGGGTCGGGATGCTCGTCTGCGGCGGGCTCGGGCCTTGGCTCCTCGGTCGGCACCTCGATCGCTGCCGACGGACCCGGGCGGTCCGCCACCACGTCCTCGGGGCCGAGTCCGGCGGCATCCGTGCGGGGGGCCTCGGGCGGCGGCGGCCCGAACTCTCCGGCGCCGCTGGAGACGCCGGGATCCACGCACGGCCGGTAGCGCAGCTGCTTGGCCTGCAGCACCGGCGCCTCGGCGTGGATGTCCTCGACGATCTGGACGGCGTCGGTGGGCACCAGCGGGCCGACGTACTCGCCGTCGACAGAGGCCATCGGCGCGATATCGCACGCGCCCAGGCACTCGAACGCGCGCACGTTGATGTCGATCGAGTCGGCGGCGGCCTCCTCCATCGCCTCGAAGAACTCGTCAGCGCCGCGCAGCGAGCATGAGATGTTCGTGCACACGTACACGTCGTGCCGGGGCTTGGGGTGCGTCTCGAGCATGTCGTAGAAGGTCGCCACCGAGGTCAGGTACGCCGGAGTCACCTGCATCACCGCGGCGACCTGCTGGATCGCCTCGGGCGAGCACCAGCCGTGCAGCTCCTGGGCGGCGTGCAGCGCCGGGATCGCGGCCGAACGCCGGTCGTCGTACTTGGCCATCGCGGCCACGATCTGCTCGCGCAGCTGCGGCGGTACCACGGTCGTGGACGGGTCCGGGACGGTCGCGGGCGGCTTGGTCAGGTCCGCGGCCTCGTCCCAGCCGGGGACGCGCGAGCCGTGGCCGAACCGCGGCACCTTTCGCAGGTCGCTCGGGCTCACCGGTCGATCCCGCCGAGAATCGGGTCGAGCATCGCCAGCGTCGCGATCAGGTCGGCGATGTAGGAGTCGCGAACCATCGGCGCCAGCGCCTGCAGGTTCACGAAGCTGGGGTCGCGCATGTGAACGCGGGCGGGCTTGGAGGATCCATCCGAGCGCACGAAGCAACCGAGCTCGCCGCGGGGTCCCTCGATCGCGTGGTAGGCCTCGCCCGGCGGCACCCGGAAGCCCTCGGTGACGAGCTTGAAGTGATGGATCAGCGCCTCCATCGAGGTCGCGAGCTCGTGGCGCGGGGGCAGCGCGATCTTGCGGTCGGTGGTGATGAACGGCCCCTCGGGGAGGCCGTCGAGCGCCTGCTCGATGATCTTCACCGACTCGTACAGCTCGGCGTGGCGGACCCGAAAGCGGTCGTAGTTGTCGCCGACCGTGCCGACCGGGATCTTGAACTCGAAATGGTCATAGCTCGAGTACGGAGCCGCCTTGCGCAGGTCCCACGGGTTTCCAGCGGCGCGCAGCAGCGGCCCGGTCACGTTGAGCGACAGCAGCGTCTCCTCGTCGAGGATGTTGGTCCCGCGCAGGCGCTCGAGCACGATCTGGTTCTTCTCCAGCAGGTCGGCGTACTGGTCGGCCCGGGTGGGCATCTCCTTGATGAACTTGCGCAGCTTCGCCTCAAACCCGGTGGGGATGTCCTCGAACACGCCGCCGACCTGGATGTAGCGCGTGTGCATCCGCTGCCCCGAAGACATCTCGAACAGGTCGAGCACCGTCTCGCGCTCGCGGAAGCAGTACCAGAACATCGAGATCGCGCCGAGGTCCAGGGCGCTGGTCCCCAGCCACACCAGGTGGGACATGATCCGGTTGAGCTCGAGGTGGATCACGCGCAGGTACTGGGCGCGCGGCGGGATCTCGCAGTGGAGCAGGTCCTCGACCGCCCCGCAGAACGCCATCGCGTTGAAGTAGTAGCTGAGGTAGTCCATCCGCTCGATCACGGGGATGACCTTCCAATAGGACTTGTCCTCGGCGGTCTTCTCGATCCCGGTGTGGACGTAGCCGATGATCGGCTTGATGTCGCGGACGACCTCGCCCTCGAGCGTGGCGATCAGCCGCAGCACGCCGTGGGTCGCGGGGTGGTGCGGCCCGATGTTGAGCGTCAGCAGCTCGTGCGTCTCGCCCTCGCCGGCCGACTCCGACGAGAACGTGATCGAGGACTCCCGCTCGCGGTACTCCTCGCTGATCCGCCGCTGCTCGTCGGTATCGGCGACCGCGGTGCCGGCGGACTCGGGGGCTGCGGGCTGCGATGGGCGGTCGTCGCTCATCACACCCACTTCCCGTAGTTCTGCTCTTCGTTGTAGGTGAACAGCACGGGTTCGCCGCCGACCGGGAAGTCGCGCCGCTGGGGGTGGCCCTCGAAGTCCTCGGGCATCAGGATCCGACGCAGGTCGGGGTGACCGTCGAACACCACGCCGAACATGTCGTAGACCTCGCGCTCGGGGAAGTTTGCGCCGGGGAACAGGTCGATCACCGACGGCACGAGCGGCTGCTCGGTGGACACGCGGACCTTGACGCTCAGCCGGTCAACCCGCGTGGTGTCGAGCAGCTCGTAAAGAACGCCCAGCCGCGGCTCGTCGGGGTAGTAGTCAACGCCGTGCAGGCTGGCCAGCATCGTGTAGCCCTTGTCCTTGAGGTGCCCGAGCACTCCGACGAGCCGTTGCGGGTTGGCGATCAGCACCGCCCGGGTGCGCTGGAACTCGGTGTCCAGGATCGACTCGCTGTCGACTTCGCGGAGCTCCTGGGCGGTGAGCTCGAGCTCCGTCGCGTCAGGCACCCGAGGTGTCTCCCGGCCTGAATACGTTGATGTGCTCGTCGTGGACGGGCTCGCCGGGGAGCAGCTCCTCGGTGCCGACCGCCTCGTAGCGGTCGCGCCAACCGTCCGGCGGGTGGCCCTGGATCTTGGCGCGCAGGCGGAGGATCCCGTGCATCAGGGCCTCGGGGCGCGGAGGGCAGCCCGGGACGTGGACGTCGATCGGCATGAACTTGTCCGACGGAACCAGCGCGTAGTTGTTGAACACCCCGGTCGAAGAGCAGCAGGCACCCATCGAGATCGCCCACTTGGGCTCGAGCATCTGGTCGTAGATGCGGCGGATCACCGGCGCCATCTTGATCGACACGCGGCCCGACAGGATGATCAGGTCCGCTTGGCGCGGTGAGGCGCGGAACGCCTCAAACCCGAAGCGGGCGATGTCCAGGCGGGCGCCGACGACCGACATCATCTCGATCGCGCAGCAGGCGAGGCCGAACGTGAGCGGGTAGATCGAATTGCCCTGGGCCCAGGAGACCGCCTTGTCGACCGTGGTCGTCATCACTCCCTGCTCCACGTAACGCTCGAGCTCCTCGTCCTCGAGGTCGCCGCGGAGCATGTCGCGCGCCTTCAGTTGGCGGACGCGGAAATCGGACAGGGGTTCGCGCTTCAGTTCCATTCCAGGGCTCCTCTACGCCACACGTATACGAGCGCGATCGTCAGCAGGACCACGAACACGATCGTCTCGGTCATCGCGAACGTGCCGAACGCCCGCAGCTGCACCGCAATCGGGTACAGGAAGATCACCTCGATGTCGAACAGGATGAACAGCATCGCGATCAGGTAGAAGGTGATCCCGAAGCGGAACCCTCGCTTGACCTCGGACGGCAAGCCGCACTCGTACGGATCGGACTTGGAGCGGTTCGGCCTGCGCTTGCCGACGAAGATGTTGAGGACGGAGAACAACGCGCCAACGAGTCCTCCGAGGATCAAAAAGACGATCGCTGGCAGGTAGTCACGCAGCACGATGAATCCGTTATATCACCGGGGCAGGGTAGCTTGTAACAAGGTGTTACTTAGTGCTTCCCGCCACAAGTCACAGGGCACCGAGGCCCTACTACCCGCGGGGGGAGGCGCAAACGCTCGATGCGGCGATCGCCGCGACGTGCAAACTGCAGTCTTATACCCATGAAGGACGTCCATGTAGTCCTCGGTGTTATCGCGATCGCTTTGAACGTGATCGCCGCACTGTACGGGGGCTGGTGCTATCTGCGGCTGAAAGCGGGTCGGGGGTTCTGGCGTGTGCTGCGGTTGGCGCAGGTTGTGGTGGTCGTCGAGGCGGCGTTCGGGGGCGTGCTCGAGCTCACCGGGCGCAAGACCTCGAGCCTGCACATCCTCTACGGAGTGCTGCCGCTGCTGGTCTCGATCTTGGCCGAGTCGCTGCGGGCGTCGACGGCGCAGTTGGTCCTCGACGCGCGGGGATTTGAGTCAAACGAGGAGGTGGGACAGCTGCCGGCCGAGGAGCAGCGTGGGCTGGTGATGACGATCCTCCAGCGGGAGATCGGGGTGATGGCCCTGTCGGCGGTGGTCGTGGTCGTGCTGCTGGCGCGGGCGGCGGCGACCGCCTAGGTGCGTTCGCCGGTGCGGTCCCGCGCGGCCCCGGCCCGGTCCCGCGCGGCCCCGGCCCGGTCCCGGCCCGGCCCTGGCCCGGGCTGGCAGCGGCTCCCTCCTGGGCGTGCATTTCACGACAAATCCGCCGCGGAAAGCGAGGCTTGACGCGCTGTGCACCGTATGCGTGCCCTACACGGCAGGCCTCCGGGTTCGCGTTGGATTTGACGCGTTATGCACGGTCGTGCGGCGGCGCAGTGTGGTAGCGCCCCGAGTACCACAGCAAGGGGTCCCCGGAGCCGAGCCCCATCCCGATCACCTCGCCGATCGCGATCGTGTGATCGCCGCCGGGCATCAGCTCGCGCAGCTCGCAGGCCGCCCAGGCCAGCGAGCCGACGAGGATCGGGATGCCGTGCTCGAAACGGTGCTCTACGCCCTCGAGCTTCTCGGATTCGGGCAGCTTGGAGGCGAACACGGCGGCGATGTCCTCCTGATCGGTGCTCAGCACGTTGACCGCGAATCGGCCGGCGTCGCGCACGATCGGCAGCGTCCGGGCCCGGTTCTCGAAGCACACGAGCGCCAGCAGCGGCTCGAGCGACAGCGAGCAGATCGCGTTCGCGGTCATCCCGCCCGAGCCGGTCGGGCCCGACGCGGTGATCACGCCGACGCCGGTGGCGAACCGGCCGAACACCTCCCTGAACAGCTCGAGATCCGAGACCGGTGGCATAGGCGCGTGGTTATAGCGTCCCTCGGCCGGTGTGACGCCCGCCCAGGCACCACAGGACGGGCGGCGGACGAAATTGCACGGCCCCGGCGCCGGCCGCTTGGTTGCCGCCGTTGGGACGGTCGCGCTTGATGGTAGATCGGCGAACGTCTCTGGCCGGCGCCGGGGATGGCGGAGAGTTCGCCGCCCGCGGCTCGTGTCCTGCCTGAAACGAGCTGGCGATCGGCGCCGGATCAGGACCCGACGGTCAGGGTCCCGTACTCCCCCAGCGTCTCGTCGGACTGGATCGTCGAGGCCACCGAATACTTCCCGGGCGCCAGGTTCACCGACAGGTCGACCGTCTGGCCCGGCAGGATCGAGGGCGTCGAGTCGATCGTGGTGCCGTCCTGGGACACGACGAGGTTGTGGGCGAGCACGCCGCGGTTATGGACCACGAGCGTGAGCGGCCCGGTGTCGGCCTGGATCGACTGGGGATGCAGGCGGTACTCGGTCAGCTCGACGCGCACCGTCCGGCTCGAGCCGGCGGAGGTGGTGTGACCGCACGCGGCGACGAGCAGAGCGGCGGCCGCGAGAACGGCGAGCTTCGGCGCACGGAGCCCTGGCATGGGGATGCGATTATGATCAGGCGCCTCATGAGCCGGCCCGGAAAGGTCCTCCTGATGCTGATCGCTGCAATCGCCCTCGCCGGCATCGCGGCGGGTTGCGGGACCGAGAAGGTCGAAGTGGCTCAGACCAACCCCAACTACACGGGCGCCGAGCTGTTCAACCAGCGGTGCTCCGGGTGCCACACGCTCTCCTTCGCCGCCACCCACGGTTCGGCGTCCAACCCTCGCTCCGCCGAGGTCGTCAACGGACCTAACTTCGACGTCCGCTGTGAGCGCCCCGTCGACCGCGTGCTGTACGCGATCAAGAACGGTGGTTTCTCGGGCGCGATCATGCCCCAGAACATCGTCGTCGGCCAGCAGGCCATCGACGTTGCCAAGTTCGTCGCCACCTATGCGGGGCGCCAGGCCAAGGCATCTCCGGGCGTGCCTCAATGCGACCAGCAGCAGATCGGGCAGATCACGCCACTGAACGCAACCGCCACAACCCCGGGCTCGAACACGACCCCGTCGGCGACGACCACCACCGCGACGACGACTACCCCGACCACAACGCCACGACCACAACGCCCACGACCCAGACGACCACTACGCCGGCGGCCAGCAACGGCGGCGCGACGGTCAGCCAGTCGGCCGACCCCACCGGCCAGCTGAAGTTCACGAAGAGCTCGCTGACCGCCAAGTCCGGCAAGGTCACGATCGACTTCACCAACAAGTCGCCCGTGCCCCACGACATGGTCATCCAGCAGGGCAGCAGCGGTTCCGTGATCGGAAAGACGCCGGTGTTCTCGGGCGGCAGCAAGACGTTCACGGTCACGCTGAAGCCAGGCACGTACACGTTCTATTGCAGCGTCCCCGGCCACCGGCAGGCGGGCATGCAAGGAACGCTGACCGTGAGCTAGAGCGCGCGGGGCGAGCAGTGCTCGACATCCAGCTGATCCGTCGCGAGCCCGAGGCGGTCCGGGAGGGTCTCGCTCGCCGCGGCGCCGGCCTCGCGCCGGCGCTCGACCACGTGATCGAGCTCGATCGCAAGTGGCGCTCGCTGCCGGGCCGAGCTCGAGGAGCTCCGCGCCGAGCAGAACCGAGCAAGCAGGGGCCGCAAGGGCCCTCCCACCACCGAGGAGCGCGAGCAACTGGCCAGCCTGGCCGCGCGCGGCCGCACGCTCAGCGACGAGGAGAACGCGGTCCGCGAGGAGCGCGACCGCGAGCTGGCATCGCTGCCGAGCCTCCCGTCGCCGGAGGCCCCTGACGAGGACACCGTCATCCGCGAAGTCGGCGAAGCGGGCAAGACCGGCAAGGATCACCTGGAGCTCGCGGGCGACCGGATCGACATGGAGCGCGGCGCGCGCACGTCCGGCTCACGGTTCGCGTACCTGCGCGGCGATCTGGCGATGCTCGAGTTCGCGCTGGTCCGTTATGGCCTCGAGAAGGTCCGGGGCGAGGGATTCGAGCCGGTGGTCCCGCCGGTGCTGGTGCGCGAGCACGCGCTGTACGGGACCGGGATGCTGCCCGACACCGAGCAGCAGATCTACCGCCTGGCCGAGGATGACCTGTACCTGGCCGGCACCTCGGAGGTGCCGCTGGCGTCGATGCACCGCGACGAGATCATCGACGCCGACGCCCTCCCGATCCGGTACGCGGGCTTCTCGACGTGCTTTCGTCGCGAGGCCGGCGCCGCGGGTAAGGACACGCGCGGGATCTTCCGGGTCCACCAGTTCGACAAGGTCGAGATGTTCTGCTTCGTCACGCCCGAGCAGGCCCAGGCCGAGCACGAGCGGCTGCTGGCGATCGAGGAGTCGATCCTCCAGGAGCTCGAGATCCCCTATCGCGTGGTGGCGATCGCGGTCGACGACCTCGGCGCCTCGGCGGCGATGAAGTACGACTGCGAGGCGTGGCTGCCCGGCCAGGGACGCTTCCGCGAGCTCACGTCCTGCTCGAACACGACCGACTACCAGGCCCGGCGGCTCGATATCCGCTACCGGCCGACCGACGGCCGGCCCACGACGCTCTACACGCTGAACGGCACGGCCGTCGCGGTCGGGCGCACGATCATCGCGCTGCTCGAGAACGGCCAGCAGGACGACGGATCGGTGCGGCTGCCCGAGGTACTGACGCAGTACGGCGCGTCCGGCCTGCTTGCGCCGGCAGCGTGAGCGTCAGTCGACGGCGCGCAGGCGCCGGGACGCCTGATCCTCGAGCACGACCAGCGCCGCGCGCGGGGGCCCGCAGGGCGCGATCTTCGCGCGCATCCGGACGCCGAACGTATTCCAGGGCCGCACGACCGCGCTGACCGCGTCCTCGCCGCCGCCGGCGGCGCCGACGATCGCGCGGGCGAGCGATGATGACGACGAAGCTTCGGCGTCTGCGGCCACAAGCAACTCGGCGACCGGACGGTTGACCGCCTCGGCCTCGGTGAGCTCGAGCAGCGCCTGAGCTCGGCGCGACAACGCCTGAACGAGGAGGCTGGTGTCGATGACGAGAAAAGCGTCTCGCGGGCCCGGCGCCGTGTCCGCACGCGTCTCCAGCAGCAGTCCCAGTCCGCAGGAGGCGCAGACCCGGGCCGTGGGGGGCGGCGGTGAGCTACTCGGCGACGGTGCGGCGCAGTGTCCGCAGAACCAAGACCACTCGACTTCTGCCGGTGCGACGGCGGCCCCGTGGACGAGCTTCAAAGCTGGACGTGATGATTGCAATGGCGTCATTGCCCCTCAGCCGCAGCGTAGCTTGGGTGACGGTCGCAGAGAACGGTGATCTCCAAGATGTAGAGCTTCCTTATGCAATTTGCGACCTCGCCAAAAACCCCTTCTACGCGCGCCCCATCTGTGCGCTCAGCGAGTCCTAACCACCTTGTTATCGGCACCTGACGCCCACCCCTTTAGCCGTCGCCCTACCTCGACATCGCCCACGATGCGGAGTGCATACCCTGCTCGGCGAAAGATCAACCATCTGATCGTGCGATCGGCAGAATGATGATCGGAGGCCCGGTCGGAACGCTGCTGGTGGCCCCGGCGGCGGGAACAACGGAGAGGGGGGGATTCGAACCCCCGAACGAGGTCAACCCCCGTTACGCGATTTCCAGTCGCGCCCGTTCAACCGCTCCGGCACCTCTCCTGGAGCGCGCCTAGCCTAGCGCGCGGGTATTCCCGAGTCCGCCGTGGACGGCGGACTCATTAGATCTGCCAGGCCCCGCCGCGCAGCAGCGGCACCTCGGTGCCGTCCCGGAGCACGCCGTTGACCGCGACCTCGTCGCTGCCGATCATGAAGTCGGTATGCAGCTCGCTCGAGTTCGTGCGCTCGCGGTCCGCAGGATCGTCGACCGCGAAGTCGAGCGCCTGGCCGAGCGCGATGTGGCTGGCGGCGTTCTCGTCGAGCAGCGTGTCGAAGAACACGGTCCCGAGCCGGCCTATCCGGCTGTCGCGATCGACCAGCGCGACCTCGCCGAGCCGGGCGGCGCCGTCGTCGTGCCGGCACATCGTCCGGAGCACGTCGGCCCCCTCGTCGGCGTCGATCTGCACGGCGCGGCCGCCCTCGAAGCGGACCCGCAGGCCGTTCACCACCGTTCCGGACACGAACAGCGGCTTGGTCGAGGTCACCGTCCCCTCGACGCGCTCCGGGTCGGGCGTGGTGAAGACCTCCTCGGTCGGGATGTTCGGAGCGTGCACGATCCCGTCGACGGTGGCGAGCCGCGCGCACAGCCATCGGCTGCTCGGGAACACGCCGACGCTCAGGTCGGTCCCTGGACCCTCGAACCGGAGCCGGTCGAGGCCCAGACCGCCGAGCTTCTCGGCGACCGTCTCGAGCGTGTCCATGCGCTGGGTCCAGGACGCCACCGGGTCGCCCGTGTCCAGCCGGGTGACGTAGGCGATCTCCTCCCACAGCTTGGCGAGTGCGCGCTCGGGCTCGAGGTCCGGGTGCACGAGCTCGGCCCAGCCGCGGGTGGGCGATGGGATCACGGTCCAGTTGGCGGTGCGGTCGTTGACGACCTCGATCGACTCCCTGATCCCGGGGAGGATGTCCTTGCCGAGCAGCTCCGGCGGCACGTCATCGAGCAGATGGGGCTCGACCGGACCGGTCATCGACACCAGCGCGCAGCGCATCTCTCCGAGCGCGCGCATCCGCTGGCCGTACCACGGGGGGACGAAGCCGAGCGTGTCGGGATCGGCGTTTAGCGCCCGGGAGCGCTTCAGGTGGTAGTCGAACACGAACAGGTCGACGAACTTCGCCCCGTGGGCGTAGGCGGCGTCGGCGATCGCTCGGGTCAGCTCCTCCTTGCCGGGCTGGGAGCTGATCCCCATGATCTGGCCGGGCTGCAGGTTGGCTCCGAAGCGGACGGTGAGCTCGGCCAGCGCGGCGGTCAGCTCCGGGATCGATTGGGGCTCGGACATCGCCGAGAGGATAGGCCGTCGCCGCGGCGCGGATCCGCGCCGCTACTCGGGCGGGATCAGGACCCCAGGGTTCATCACGCCAACGGGGTCGAGCTCGCGCTTGACCGCCGCCAGCGCGCGCAAGGCGAGCTCGCCGAGCTCGTCCTGGTACCACTGCACGTGGTCGGTCCCGACACCGTGGTGGTGCGTGATCGAGCCGCCTGCGGCGAGGATCGCGTCGCTGGCCGCGGCCTTGGCAGCGCGCCACTGCGCGACCGGATCCGGGAGCTGCGCGCACGCGACCGTGAAGTAGAGGGAGGCGCCCGACGGATAGACGTGCGAGATGTGGCACAGCACGAGCGGGTTGATGCCCTGCGCGGACAGTGACTCGCGCAGCGCCGCCGACACGCGCTCGTAGAGCCGCGCCACGCCCGACCAGAACGTCACGGTCTCCAGCGTCTCGACCATCACGCCCGCGTCCAGCAGCGCGTCGCGCAGGTACGGGGCCTTATAGCGGTCGCCGGCCCACCGCTCCCCGGTCCCCGGCTGCGGGACCGCGCCGGCCGCCTGCAGCACATGTGTGGCGCGCTCGCGGCGCTCGGCCACGTCTGCCGGGTAGCCCTCGTAGCCGACGATCGCCAGGCAGCCGCCTTCGCCGGTGCCCAGCTCCGATGGGCCGGCCAGGTTGAGCGCCGTCTCGGCCTCGTCGGATAGGCGCAGGACCGTCGGCGGCGGTCCGTCCTGGATCAGTTGACGCATCACCGCGGCGCCCCCCGCGAACGAGTCAAGGCGCCAGCCCTCGTACACGCGGGACTCGGGAATCGGGCGGACGGCGACGGTCAGCCGCGTGATCACCCCGAGGGCTCCCTCGGATCCGAGCAGCAGCTGGCGCAGGTCGGGCCCGGCGGCCGACTTGGGCGCGCGTCCGAGTTCGATCGTCCCGGCCGGCGTCGCCACCACGAGCCCAAGCACGAGGTCGTCGAAGCGGCCGTAGCCGGCTGACGCCTGGCCGCTGGAGCGCGTGGCCGCGGCCCCGCCAAGCGTGAGGTACTCGAACGACTGGGGGAAGTGGCCGATCGTGTAGCCGCGGTCGTTGAGTAGCTGCTCGGCCTCGGGGGCGCGCAGGCCGGGCTCGAGTACCGCCAGACGGGACTCGCGGTCAAGCTCGACCAGCGCGTTCATCCGCCGCAGGTCGAGCGCGACCACGCCGGTGAATCCGTCCGCAACCGGCTCCAGCCCGCCGACGACCGAGGTCCCGCCTCCGAACGGCACGACCGCGATCCGCGCGCTGGAGCAGATCCGCAGCGTCTCGAGCACTTGCTCGTGCGTGCTGGGCAGCACCACCAGATCCGGCGCCCCGCCGAGCTCGCCGTCGCGGAGACGCAGCAGATCGGTCAGCGACTTGCCGCGCATGTGCCGAAGCCGCGCCTCTGACTCCGCGGCCACGTTATCGGCGCCCAGCAGCTCCGACAGCCGCGCGGTCGTGGAGGGTTCGATCCGGCCCGGAGGCAATGTCACGTCCGCGATCGACCCAGCGGGGCGGCCGCGCTCGCGAATCCCGAGGCTGGCGGTCACCAGCTCCAGCACGTCGCCGGACAGCGCCGGCTTGAGCGACGGGTCGCCCCATCCGGACCATGACGGGTCGGGGTAGCGGTCGGTCGGTCGCGCGAGGGCCATGGTTGCGCTGGACCGTAGCGCTGGTGGCCTTCCCGGGAAACTCACTGCGCTTGCGCTGGCAGAGCTATCGGCTCATGCTTACGCGCACGGACTACGTCGAATGGGAGGCCAGAATGCCCGAGACGATGCTCAACGGACTGATGATGGACGACTACCCGCTGTCGCTGACCCTTGCTGTGCAGCGAGCGGAGCTCCTCAGCGGCCCGCGCAAAGTCGTCTCCCGGCGGCCCGATGGCCAGATCCACCGCACCACGCTGGGCGAGTGCGCCCACCGTGCTCGGCAGCTCGGGACGGCGCTCGCCGGCCTGGGGCTCGGCGAGGGCGACCGCATCGCCACGCTGATGTGGAACCAGCCCGAGCACCTCGAGGCGTACTACGCGATCCCGCTGATGGGCGCCGTGATCCACACGCTGAACCCCCGCCTGCATCCTGATGAGCTGAGCTTCATCGCCCAGGACGCCGACGACGCGGCGATCATCGTCGACGAGACGCTGCTCGGCGCGTTGAACGGATTTCGCGACGGCCACGAGTTCGAGCACGTGATCGTGGTCGCCCAGGGCGGCGAGCCCGCCGAGGGTGTCATCGACTACGAGTCGTTGATCGCCGACGCGGAGCCGATGCAGTGGCCCGAGCTGGGCGAGCGGCGCGCGGCGGCCATGTGTTACACGTCGGGCACGACCGGCCGCCCCAAGGGCGTGGTGTACTCACACCGCGCACTGGTGCTCCACTCGCTGATCGCGGCGCTGCCCGACACCAACGGCGCCTCGTCGCAGGACACGATCCTGCCGGTAGTGCCGATGTTCCACGCCAACGCGTGGGGCCTGATCTACACCGCCACGTTCGTCGGCGCCGGGCTCGTGCTTCCGGGGCCGATGCTGGACCCGATCAGCGTGCTCGACCTGATGGCCGACGAGCAGGTGACGTTGACCGCGGGCGTGCCGACGGTGTGGATGGCGGTCCTGCGTGCGATGGACGAGGAGCCGGACCGCTGGGACCTGAGCGCCCTGCAGCGGCTGCTGGTCGGCGGCTCGGCGGTCCCGCGCAGCCTGCTCGAGGGATTCGACCGCCACGGCCTGACGATCATCCAGGCCTGGGGGATGACCGAGACCTCGCCGCTGGGCTCGGTGGCCAGGCTCACGCCGGACCTGCTCGACGCGCCGCTCGACGAGCAGTACGACTACCGCGCGCGCCAAGGGGTGCCGGTCCCGTTCGTCGAGATCCGCGCGAGGGGTGAGGACGGCGAGATGATCCCGTGGGACGACCGGGCGATGGGCGAGCTCGAGGTCCGCGGCCCGTGGGTCGCCGCCGCATATCACCGCGGGATGGGCGAGGAGAAGTTCACCGACGACGGATGGTTCGCCACCGGCGACGTGGTCAAGATCGACTCGCACGGGTGCATCCGGATCTGCGACCGCTCCAAGGATCTCGTCAAGTCCGGGGGCGAGTGGATCTCGTCGGTCGATCTCGAGAACACGTTGATGGCACATCCGGCCGTCGAGGAGGCCGCGGTGATTGCGATTCCCGACGAGCGCTGGGGGGAGCGGCCGCTGGCCGTGGTCGTGCTCCGCGAAGGGGAGGAGGCGGACCCCGATGCGTTGCGCGAGCATCTCGCCGGCGAGTTCGCCAAGTGGCAGCTGCCCGACCGCTTCGAGTACATCGATGCACTGCCCCGCACGGCCACCGGCAAGTTCAAGAAGACCGATCTGCGCGACCGCTTCGTCAGAACCGCGGTGTGAGCGCCGGCGGCGCTAGCCCGGAGACGACCCCGGCGCCCGGGCGGCCGGTCCGCGGCTCGCGCACCGGTCGGCCGGTGATGGCGCTGCTGGACCTGCTGGGTCGCCGCTGGGCGCTGCGGGTGCTGTGGGAGCTGCGTGAGGGCGACCGGGCGACGTTTCGCGAGCTGCAGACGCGCTGTGGGGAGATCTCCTCGAGCGTGCTCAACGATCGCCTACGCGAGCTGCGCGACGCCGGGATCGTGGACGTTGGGGCGGGCGGCGGCTACGGGCTGACAGACGAGGGGCGCGAGCTGCTGCGCGCGCTCGCTCCGATCGACGCGTGGGCTCGCCGGTGGGGCGAGCGCACACCGGGCTGATTTGAGTCGATCCCGGCTGGTAGCGTCGGCGCATGGAGCGCCGGGGAGTCAGCGTGCAGTTTCGCGAGGGCGATCCCGATGCCGTGCGTGCCGTTTACCGGGAGTACGGCCGCCTCGTGTTCGCGGTGGCCTTCCGGATCCTCCGCGACCGCGGCCTCGCGGAGGAGGCCACCCAGCAGACGTTCCTGAAGGCCTGGCGGGCCGCGGGCAGCTTCGATGCCGACCGCGAGCTCGGGCCGTGGCTGACGTCGATCGCGCGGCGGGCTGCGATCGACGTGTCGCGCCGGGAGGCGGTGCGCGCCGCCGACCCGATCGACTCGGTCGCGCCCGGCGACCCGGCGCTGGCCACCAGCCCGGAATCGGCGGAGACGATCTACGACGTATGGGCGGTGCGTGAAGCGGTGGCCGGGCTGCCCGCCGAGGAGCGGGAGATCGTCCGCCTGCAGCATTTCGGCAGCCTCACCCACGGCGAGATCTCCGAAAAGCTCGATATGCCGATCGGAACGGTCAAGTCGAGATCGTTCCGAGCCCACAAGCGACTGGCCGCAGCGCTCGGCCACCTGCGGGAATGAAACCGATCGCCTTGCTCTACCGTAAGACCGAGAAAGAGGATTCGTAGTGGCCGCCAGCGACAACGACCGGATCTCCTACCTTGCGGGGGAGGATGTCGACGCGCTCGCGCCGGATGAGCGCGCCGAGCTCGACGAGCTGCGCAACCTGCTCGACGACGAATCCGTGTGGACCGAGCCGCCGCTCGAGCTCGAGGACCGGGTGGTGACCGCGATCGCCGACCAGGCGCGGGCGACCCAGGCCGACCCGATGCCCGCCGATCCGACGCCGTCCGCCCAGTCCGCCCCGGCAGCCGAGCCCGCCCCGGCAGCCGAGCCCGCCCCGGCCGAGGCCAAGCCCAAGGCTCAGCGCCAGCGTCAGGCCTACAAGCCCAGGCGACGGTTCCCCTCGATCCTGCTCGAGCGCCCGATATACATGGCGGGCGCGCTCGCCGGACTCGTGGCGGTGATCGCGCTGGTGACGTACGCCACCACTCGCGGCAGCGACAGCAGCCCGTCGTCGCAGCTGCGGTTTGCGATGGTCGTCAACGGAACCGACCTCGCGCCCGCCGCGCACGGCTCGGCCTCGCTCGTCAAGGAGAGCTCGGGCTGGCACATCACGCTCAAAGCCGCCGGCCTGCCGCACCTGACCAACGGCCGCTACTACCAGGCCTGGCTGAAGAACTCGGCCGGGATCCTGGTACCGATCGGGACCTTCAACGACGCCGTCAACGTGACCTTGTGGTCCGGGGTGCCGGTCACCCAGTTCCAGACGCTCACCGTCACCCGCCAGCAGGCCAACGGCAACCCGGCGTCGTCCGGTCAGCGCGTGCTCACCGGGACGATCACGAAGTCCCCCTGATTTTCCGAGAACCGTCGCGCGATACGCGCCGTATCGCCCTTCGAGGACGCAAGTCCAACATCGACCGAAGGAGACGTGATGGGGTTCAGAAGGGGGACCAGCCGGAAGCTTCGCGCCGCCGTGGCCGCGACGGCAGTGGCGCTGGCGACGGCTGGAACAGCGGCTGCGGCGCTGCAGGGGCTGCCAGCGGGATCGCAGGTCAACGACGATGCTGCCGCGGGGATCAACAAGGCGCTCAACGTCTCGGGAGAGGACCCGACCAACGCGGACGTGGTCGGCGGCGCGCTGACCGCCGGCAAGCCGGCGGTGCCGTGGGCCGTATTTCGCCAGCAGGAGGCCGCGGGCGCGAAGGACCAGGTGTTCTCCCGATCGTTCGCCGGCGGCGCGTGGACCACGCGCGGTAACGGCACCGTCGGCGGCCGATCGAGCGCGGCCCCGCAGTTCAAGGGCTCGCTGAACTTCGACCAGGCTCAGGACGGCGAGGCCCCGGCGATCGACTTCGCCGGCGCCGGGCGGACTGTCCCGTGGGCGACCTGGTATGAGAAGACTGCCGGTACCGGCTTCGCGAACAACAACGTGTTCGCCAGCCGCTTCGACAACACCGGCGACGCCAACCAGGGCAAGTGGATCTTCGCCGGCCAGAGCCGGGGCAACGGCGGCTCGGGCGTGCCCGTTCCATCGCTGAACATCCACACCGACCAGGACGCAGAGAACCCGTCGGTGGCCGGTGGATCGGCCGTCGACCCGACCAAGCCGGGTCCGTGGGTGACCTGGCAGGAGACCTCGCCGGCGAACGCCAAGCACCAGATCTTCGTGTCCAGGCCGGTGGGGCCGGGGCAGCAGAACTGCGACACGGTGACGCCGAAGGGCGTCGCCGACGGCACCGGCCACATCCCGGCGATCGGCGGCTTCTGCTGGCAGCAGACCGGGATCCCGCGCCTGGGCAGCCCGGCTGATCCGAGCCTGAACGTCGACCCCACGCGCGACGGAATCGAACCCGACATCGCGTTCACGGGCGCCAATGACAGCGTCCCGTGGGTGGTCTGGTATGAGCAGAACGACTCCGGGATCACCGGCCTGCACGGCAACGAGATGGTGTTCGCAGCCAAGGGGATCAGCGACGGCGTCGGCGCCAACGGCGGCTTCCACTGGGTCGCAGTCGGCAACCAGCTACAGGGCACGCTCGACACCAGCGGCGCCAACAACCACTTCGGCGCGTGTGCCGAGACGGCGACTGCCGAGGGGCAGTGCTCACTGAATAAGAACCCCGGCGCGGGGGCCGAGGACCCGCGGGTCGCGGCCGGCACGATGAACCCGGCCAACCCCACCTCGCCGTGGGTGACCTGGGACGAGACGGTCGGCACGCACCACCAGGTGTTCGTGTCCCGGCTGGTCGGCACCGGCGCGGCCGCTCACTTTGAGGTGGTCAACGGCGGCGCACCGATCTCGACCGGCACCGGTGACTCGACCCGCGCCGACATCACGTTCTCGGGCAACACGCCCTACGTGTCGTGGCGCGAGGACGTGGGCGGCGGCGTCGAGAAGGCCTTCACCGGCCACTTCGTCAATGCGGCCAACCCGACGTTCGTGCTCGACAACAGCGACGTGCCGCTGACGCCGAGCACCCAGGCAGACGTCCGCGAGCCGATCTCATCGACCTGCATCGCGACGCCGTTCAACCAGGACGGCAAGGCCTGCCAGGGCGCAGCGGTGGGCACGCCGTTCTTCCTGTTCACCAACGGGACCAACCCGCGCGGCCTGTTCGCCGACGCGTACGCGCCGGGCACGCCGATCACCGGCGGCGCCGGCTCGATCGGCACCACGTCGGCGATCGTCGCCGGCGCTGACAACCCCGAGGGAGCCGCCGTGCGCGCCTCGTTCCAGTTCGGGACGACGACCGCCTACGGCCAGAGCACGGCGCCGCAGACGCTCACCCCGAGCGACTCCGGATCGCTGTTCAGCGCTCAGCTCACCGGGCTGGCGGCCGGGACCACGACCCATTACCGGGCCGTGGTGACGAGCGACTTCGGGACGTTCGTCGGACCCGACCGCACGCTGCGTACGGCATCGAACCCGCCGCCCCCGCCTCCGCCCGTGGTAAACGGACACGCGTCGGCGGCCCACGCCAAGGTGTCGGGCAACACGGCGAGCGTGCGGATGTCGTGCAAGGGCACGTCAACCGCCCGGTGCCGGCTCACGCTGACGCTGAAGGCTCACAAGCGGGTGCTCGTTGGTAGCACCCACGTCAGCCTCAACGCCGGGCAGTCGCGCACCGTGAAGGTGGGTCTCAATCGCACCGGACGTCAGCTGCTGGCGCGCCACCACCCGTTGAAGACCACGCTGCGGATCACCCAGACGCTGGCCAACGGCCACACGGTCAACGTGTCGGCGCAGACGGTGGTGTTCAAGGGGGCCAAGCACCGACACGGCCACTGATACGAGGACTCAACCCGTCTTCGGGTTGATCGAGTCCGAGGGGCTCGGTCCCGGGATTGTCCCGGGGCCGGGCCCTTCGCTCGTGGCCGTCAGCGCCCGTTGACCGAGAAGTGCTGGAAGTCGGTCGGCAGTGGCCAGCGCCCTCCCCATCCCCAGCCGACGGCGTCGAACGCCCGTACGAGCTCGCCGCCGGAAACGGCCATTCCCTGCCGCACCCGGTTGCGGTTCAGGTACGGGTTCGATGCGGCGTGGGCGGTCGTGCCGTCTGTGTTCACGTACGGGTTCTCGATCGGGTCGATGTCGACGGCCAGCCCGTAGGCATGCTCTGACCACCGCGAGGAGCCGGTGGCGTTGCGGCAGTTGAACGCCGACGTGTTGTCGTCCTGGATCGAGGCGTAGTCGCTGCCGCCGTAACGGTCGACGAGCCGCATCCGTCGGATCAGGAAGCGTCCGGAGAACAGCGAGGCGAACGCGCGCCGCAGCGCGGGGACCGCCGAGGCGTTGGCGACCATCTCGCCCAGATGCGGCTTGTGGTCAAAGCCCCAGTAGGAGATCCGCAGGTAGCGCAGCCCGTCGAGCCCGACCGGACATCCGGGATGCCACGAGGTGCGGCGAAGCTGCGCGCGGAGCGCCGGGGTCAGCTTGACCGCCGAGAACCCATAGTGGGGGCTGATGTGATGTGGACGGGGTGCTGGGCGCGTGGGTCGCAGCGGAGCGCCACCCGTGGTCTTACTGGTGTTGGCCGCGGTGGTGATCGTCACCGTCGCGGTGTGAGCCTCGCCTGACCCGCCGCACGACGCCGCGAGCAAACCGAAGACCGCGACGAGCGCGGTGCACGCCAGCGCTGCACGCATCGGTCTATGCGACCGGCACAGCGACCGGCTCTGGCCGGCCGATGTGGAAACCCTGTGCGTAGTCGACGCCGTACTCCTCGAGCAGCCTGATCGTCTCGTCGTCGGCCACCGATTCGGCCACGGTCTTGATTCCCATGCTGCGGGCGACGCCGACAATCGCCCTGACCATATGCTCGTCGACCTGGTTGCGCGGGAGGTTTTGGATGAACTCCCCGTCGAGCTTCAGGTAGCGGACGGGGAGGTGCTTGAGGTAGTAGAAGGAGCCAAAGCCCGTGCCGAAATCGTCGAGCGCGAGGCTGCAGCCCAGCCCGGTCACCCCCTTGGCGAAGTTCGTCGCCTCGGGCATGTTGGCGATCGCGGCGGTCTCGGTGATCTCGAAGATCAGCTGCGACGGATCCGCGTCGGCGTTCTGGAGCTCGCGCTCGATCATCGACAGCAGCTGCGGGTCGCCGGCCACCGACTCGCCGGAGAGGTTCACGTTGAGCCGTAGCCCCAGCGCGGGGGTGTCGGCGGAGATCAGCTGGATCGCCTGCTTCACGACCCAGTGGTCGATCGCGTGGATCAGTCCGAACCGCTCGGCCGCGGGCAGGAACGCGCCGGGCGCGATCAGCCGGCCGCGGTCCCCGCGCATGCGCAGCAGCAGCTCACCGTGGCTGACCTCGCGGCTGGCGAGCTCCATGATCGGTTGCAGATGCAGGACGAACCGGTCCTGCTCGAGCGCGTCCTGGATCCGCTGGGCCCAGGTCAGCTTGACCATCGCGCGCGCCTTGCGGGCCTGTGCGGCGGTGTAGACGACGACGCGATCGCGGCCGGACGTCTTGGCGGCGTACATCGCCAGATCGGCGTTGACCAGCAGGTCGCTGGCGATGGCGTCGTCTGACTCGAATGCGATCGCGCCGATGCTTGCCGTGACCCGAAACGGCTTGTCGCCGTACATCACGGGGCTGCTGCGGATCGCCGACAGCAGGTCGTTGGCGGCCGCGCGCGCTTCCCCGGGCTCGACCGCCGACATCAGGATGCCGAACTCGTCGCCACCCAGACGCGCGACGACGTCGCCGGATCCGAACCGGCTGGTGACGATCCCGGCGAGCTCTGACAGGACGGCATCGCCGGCGGCGTGGCCGGCCGAGTCGTTGATCGCCTTGAAGTTGTCGATGTCGACACTGAGCAGCGCGCTTCGCGACTGCGAACGGCCGGCCCGGGCAAGCTCGCGCTTGAGCTCCTGGTCGAACCGCCTGCGGTTGTAGAGGCCGGTCAGCTGATCGCGGTCGGAGAGATGTCGCAGTCGCTCCTGGTCGCGCTTGAGCTCGGTGATGTCGCGGGCGATGATCGCCGCGGACACGATCCGCGAGCTCGCCTCCCGCACTGGCGAGACCGTCATCGAGACCGTGACCGGGGTGCCATCCTTCCGGATGTGGGTCGTCTCGACCCGATCGATCGACTCGCCGCCGAACGCGCGGTGGATGATCTCGAGCTGCTGCCCCTCGCGATTGGGCGGCTCGATCAGTGCGACCGACTCCCCGATCGCCTCGTCGACCGAGTATCCGTACAGCCGTTCGGCGCCGCGATTCCAACTGGTGATCGTCCCCCCGTCGTCGTTGGTGAGGATCGCGTCGTCGGACGAGTCGACCACGTAGCTGAGGAGATCGCGCCCGGCCCGCGCCATCGCCTCGTCGGTCACGTCCTGGACTGTCCCCACCAGTCGGATCGCCGTACCCTGATCGTCGAACGTAGCGATCCCGCGTGCGCGCACGATCCGGGTCACGCCGTCGAAGCGCAGCGCTCTCACCTCGACGCTCAGCGGCTCCTCGGTGCCCGGCCGGCGCATCACCGACCTCGTCACCAGCTCGCGATCGTCGGGGTGCACGCGCGCCAGCATCGCCTCAAGCGTCACCGACGAATCGTTCGGGGCCATCATCATCCGCATCAACCCCGCCGAGCACTCGGCCACCCCCGTACGCAGATCGGCCTCGAAGCTGCCGGCGCCCGCGGCCCGCTCCGCCTCGGCCAGCAGCTGCTCGCTGGCCTGCCCGTGCTCGTAGGCGCGCTCTCGCTCGATCCGCTCGCCCAGATGCCGGCCGATCGCCAGCAGCACCTGTGAGAGCTCGGAGTCGACGACGCCGGCACCGTAGAGCTCGAGTGCCCCCAGGGTGCCGCTCGCGCTCGCAATCGGAAACGCCGCGCCCGCCGGAGAGGATTCCGGCTCGCCGCTCTGCAGTACGCGGCCGGCCAGACCTTCGCCCGGCCGGAGCGAGCTCCGGTCCGGGCTGCGCGAGGATTTCTCGGTGGCGCTCCACCAGGCGACGCGGTGCAGCAGCTCGCCACCGTTGGCGCGCCAGATCGCAGCGCTCTGGAGCCCGAGCGACTCGCCCAGCGACCGCAGGACCGAGGGCCCCGCTTGCGCAAGCGATCGCGAGCGCGAAAGCGCGTCAGCGATATGCCAGTGGAGGTTGAGCCAACTGGCCTCCGGCTCAGGATGTGTCGACGGCCCGGTCAGCGAGCCGATTCTACGCTTGCGTGCCCGACGGCGCGCGGGCTATGTGGCGTGCGCAGGGATTTTTGCGTCGAGCTGCTCGGCCAGCCGCTGCATCGCGCGCTCGTTACTGCGCCGGAGCACCCCGCGGACGAGCGGCGAGGCCATCCGTTCGCTCAGCGGCGCCTGCTGCCATGAGTACTCGAACACGATCCGCGTGCCGCCGTCGGGCCGCTGCTCCAGCACATAGGTGCCGTTGGCCACTCGCTTGCCACCGGCGCCGATGTTGCGCTCGACGATCGTCTCGGGCCGGTGCGCCGAGACGACTTCGATGTCGACCGTATCGGTGCGTCCGCCGGCGGTCACATGGACCTGAGCCTTGGAGCCGATCCCGCGATCCGGACCGGAGTACTTCCAGTCCTTGAGGATGTGGTCGGTGAACGGTTCGTGGTTGGACATCACGTCGAGGAAGTCGTAGACCTGCTCGCGTTGCTGAGGGACATCTATGGATACTCTGACTGGTTTCATGTACCAGATGGTACAGTGAGCGCGCATGGATGACAAGCGCCCTCGGGACCGCCTGTTGGACGCCGCGATCGACTACGTGGCCGAGAACGGCATCGGCGAACTGAGCCTCAGGTCGATGGCCTCCGCGCTCGGGACCAGCCACCGGATGCTGATCCACCACTTCGGCTCCAAGGAGGGCCTGTGGATCGAGATCGTCCACACCGTCGAGGCGCGCCAGCGCGAGATGCTCGGCGAGCTGCTGCCCGACCCAGACAAGCCGATCCGGGAGGCGATGTGGACTTGGTGGAAGCACATCTCCGACCCGTCGCTGTGGCCCAACGAGCGCCTGTTCTTCGAGCTATACGGCCAGGCGCTCCAGGGTCGCGGTCACACGACCCAGTTCCTCGACGGGATCGTCGAGAGCTGGCTCGAGCCGGCGACGGAGATCAACGTGGCCCGCGGGGTTCCCCGCGAGCTCGCCAGGGCTCACGCCCGCGCCGGAATCGCAATCACGCGGGGATTGCTGCTGGACCTGCTGGCGACCGGCGATGTGGCCGGCGTCGACGCCGCGATGGACGCTTTCATCGACCTCTACGAGGCGTGGGTCGAGCGCGCGGCGCAGCTGGCCGCCCAGGCCTCGCAATAAGGTGAGGCCCACGAACTGAAACCGAATCACGCGCGTGCGGGCGCGCGAAAGGAGCTGGCTCGATGGCGAAGATCGCGGTGACGGGAGGCAGCGGGAAGGCGGGCCGGGCGGTCGTGCGCGACCTGCTCGAGCGCGGGCACGACGTGCTGAACATCGATCGTGTGCCGTCGGACGAGTCCTCCACCCCCGACTCGCCGGCGCCGTTCCTGTACGCCGACCTGACCGACTTCGGCCAGACGCTCGAGGCGCTGAGCGGCGCTGACTGGATCCCCGGGATCGAGGCGGTCGTCCACCTGGCGGCGATCCCGTCCCCGAGCCACGCCACGCCTGACCTGGTGTTCCAGACCAACATCGCCAGCACTTATACGGTGTTTTCGGCGGCCGAGCGCCTGAAGCTCAAGCGAGTCGTGTGGGCCTCCAGCGAGACCACGTTGGGGCTCCCGTTCGACACGCCGCCCGACTACGTCCCGATCGACGAACAGCACCCACTGCGTCCCGAGACGTCCTATTCGCTGTCCAAGGTCCTCGGCGAAGAGGCCGCGCGGCAGTTCAACCGGCGCAACGGGATCCCGCACATCGGACTGCGCTTCTCGAACGTGATGGAGCGTCACGACTACGACCGCTTCCCCGGCTTCTGGGAGGACCCCAACCTGCGCAAATGGAACCTGTGGGGCTACGTCGACGAGAGCCACGTGGCCGAGAGCGTCCGCCGCGCGCTGGAGGCCGACGTCACCGGCGCCGAGGCGTTCATCATCGCCGCGCGCGACACCGTGATGCGCACGCCCAGCCGTGAGCTGATGAGCCAGGTGTTTCCCGGCGTGCCGGTCGCCGACGAGATCGAGGAGTTCGGGACGCTGCTGGGCATCGACAAGGCACGCCGCATGCTCGGCTACGAGGCGAAGTTCACCTGGCGCGACCTCTTCTGAATAAGTGCCCGCGTCGCGCGGACCACTAAGCTGCCCCGCCATGAGCGCAAGTTTCGTACACACGTGCATCCGCGTCAGGGACATCGACGCGTCCAAGGAGTTCTACGGACGGCTCGGCTTCGAGCAGCGCGGCCGGCTGCGGTTCGAGTCGGCCTACAACATCTACATGGGGCTGCCCGGCGGCGGTGACGTGCTAGAGCTGACGGTCAACGTCGGCCAGGAGGAGCCCTACGACCTCGGCGACGGCTACAACCACATGGCGCTGACCGTGGACGACCTCGACGGGCTCCTGGCCGAGCTGGCGAAGGCCGGGATCGAGCCCGAGCGCCCGCCGTACGGCCCGGGCGGGCGGGACGAGTACCGGATCTGCTTCGTGGGCGACCCCGACGGCTACCGGATCGAGTTGATCGACGGGGCATTCCCGACGCCCCAGGACCCGCCGCATCCGTCCGAGTAAGCCCGCGTACCAGCCAGTCGGCCGGCGCAGGTCGATGCCGTAAACTCGCTTTGGCATGCCCAACCAGTGGCTGGCCATCGATGTGGCCACCGCTCCAGCGAAACGGGCGCGGGAGGTCAGGGTCGCGTGGGAGCGGTTCATCTCAGGTGCCCGGAAGCAGTTTGACGACGGCGATGCCGGTCAGACGAAGTCGATTCGCGCGCCGATCGCGGCGTCCTGGCGCCGCTCTGCCGCCGCGGGCGTAGATCCCTCGGGGCTGCGGATCGCCCCGGTTGTGGCCGACGCCGACGAGACCACAGCGCGCTGGGAGGTCCACCCGCTCGCCGAGATGGCCCCACTGATTCGGTCCTGCCTGGCGGCCAGCGCCGACGAGTCGCGTCACCTGATCGTCGTCAGCGACGCCAACGGCGTGCTGCTGTGGGTGGAGGGCAACGCGCGCGTGAGACTTCAGGCCGCCGACTCGATGAACTTCGCCGAGGGCACGCTGTGGAGCGAGGGCGGGGCCGGGACGAACGCGATCGGGACCGCACTGGCGGCCGAGCACGCCGTCCAGGTGTTCGCCTCAGAGCATTTCAACGAGGTCGTGCAGCAATGGACGTGCGCGGCCGCGCCCGTCCACGATCCCGACACCGGCCAGGTGATCGGCGTGATCGATTTGACCGGCGAGATGGCCACCGTCCACCCCCACAGCATGGCGGTCGCGACCGCGACCGCGACCGCCGTGGAGGCGCAGCTGCGCTGCCAGATGCTCGACCGCGACGGCCGCTTGCTGGCCCGCTACGGCGGCCGGCTGGTCGACGGAGCGGAGCCGCGCGCGTTGGTGAGCCCGAGCGGGCGCGTGGTGGCCAGCCAGCCGCTGGGCTGGCTCCCCGTGGAACGTCTCGCGGTGCCCGCGGGCGGCGGCCAGCTGGCGCTCGGCGACGACCACTCGCTCGAGGCCGAGGCGCTCGGCTGCGAGGAGGCTTACCTCGTACGCGCCGTCCCCACCGCGGCGCCGCGCGGGCGTCGCGGGCCTTCGCTCGGACTGCATCTCCTCGGGCGCGCGCGCGCCGAGGCCGAGCTCGGCGGCAAGCGGCTGGAGCTGCGGCTGCGCCACAGCGAGATCGTCACATTGCTGAGCGCGAATCCGGATGGGCTGACCAGCGAGGAGCTGAGCGCGGGCGTGTACGGCCACGCCGGCCAGGCCGGCAGCATCCGGGTCGAGATCTCCCGCCTGCGCAAGCTCCTGGGAGACTGCATCGAGTCCGAGCGCTACCGCTTCAAATGCGCGGTCAACAGCGACGTGTCGACCGTCTGCGGGCTGCTGCACCGCGGCGAGGTACGCGAGGCCGCGGCCCGTTACGAGGGGCCGCTGCTGCCGAAGTCCGACGCGCCCGGTGTCGTGGAAGAGCGCGAGCAGCTCGAGCGCTGGATGCGTCAGTCGGTGATGAGCGCGGGTGATCAGGAGGCGTTGTGGGCCTGGCTGCAGACCCCCAGCGGCGGCAGCGATGTCGCCGCCTGGCAGCGGCTGCTCGCCAACCTCCCGTTCGCCGATCCCCGCCGCAGCCTGGCGGCCTCGCGGCTGGGTCAGCTGCGTGCGCACGAGTCAGATCGCGCCGGACTGTAACGCCCGTGTAACGCCGATCCGGGTAACTCTCCTTTAGTGTCGATTGGGCCGGAAACCACCGGCCCACGGAGAGAGGAACTCAGTTGAAGACCGAGTCCGCACGCGTGCGTGCGCTCACGCGGGGCGCTGCCTCGACATCGAGCCGCAGCCTCAGCACGGCGCGCGCGGTTCTCAGGGTCCTGGCCCTGCTGATCGAGCGGCCGGCCGGCGTGCGCGCCGACGAGGTTGCCAAGGCGCTGGGCAAGAGCACCTCGACGGCGTATTACCTGCTCACCAGCCTGTGCGAGGAGGGGTTCGCGGTGCACGAGAGCCAGGGCGTCTACCGGTCGGCCCAGGGCCTCGAGCAGCTGACCGCCGAGCAGGAGCAGTCCACGAGCCTGCACGAGGGTCTCGAGAGCGCCGTCGACGAGCTGTTCCGGCGGACGCGCAAGCGCTCATATCTCGGCACGGTGAAGCCGGGGCGGATCGAGATCGTCGCTGTCCGCGGCCGCCAGGGTGTGCGGCGCATGCCCGGTCTGGGCTCGGAGATTCGTGCCAGCGCCCACGCGCTGGCGATGGGCAAGGTCGTGCTCTCGCTGCTCGAGCCGGCTGGACTGGCTCGCTACGTGGCCCGGGGGCTGAAGCCGTTCACGCCCCAGACGATCACCTCCCCCGAGGTGCTCTCCGAGGAGCTCGAGCTCGTCCGGCGCGACGGCTTCGCCGTCGACCGGGAGGAGTTCGACGAGGACTTCTGCTGCATCGCAGCGCCGATCCTCGACGACAACGGCCGCTTCGTGGCCGCGCTGGGGCTGTCGATCACGCCCCACGTGTTCGACGTCGAGCGTGACGAGCTGGCCGCGATCGTGATCGAGGTCGCCCAGGGCGCCGCTCCGGCCGCCTCGACGCGGACCGGCAACACCGATCGCGCAGGCGCCGGACGGCTGGCCTCTGTGCGTTGATTTTGCAACTACCTGCAGAAAACACGAGCTTCTTGCCACAAACGTGGTGCCCACTTAGGCTCGGAAACGAGGCCGGTCCAGCGGCAATGTTGGTTGCTGCAACGAGGCGACCCCCAGCTATGGCAATCCAGCGAAGGAGTGAGGGTGAGTAGAGCGAGCATCACAAAGGCTCACAACAAGATCCAGGAGCTCTCCTGGGAGCCCACCTACGTATCGCCGGTCGAGAAGTACTCGACCGACTACACCTTTGAGAAGGCGCCGAAGAAGGACCCGCTCAAGCAGGTCCTGCGGTCCTACTTCCCGATGGAGGAGGAGAAGGACAACCGCGTCTTCGGAGCCATGGACGGCGCGATCCGCGGCAACATGTTCCGCCAGGTCCAGGAGCGGTGGATGGAATGGCAGAAGCTGTTCCTGTCGATCATCCCGTTCCCGGAGATCTCGGCGGCGCGCGCGATGCCGCTGACGATCGGCACTGTGCCGAACCCCGAGGTTCACAACGGTCTTGCGATCCAGATGATCGACGAGGTCCGCCACTCGACGATCCAGATGAACCTCAAGCGCCTGTACATGAACCACTACATCGACCCCGCTGGGTTCGACATCACTGAGAGGGCATTCCAGAACTGCTACGCCGGAACGATCGGCCGGCAGTTCGGCGAGGGCTTCATCACGGGTGACGCGATCACGGCGGCGAACATCTACCTGACGATCGTCGCGGAGACCGCGTTCACGAACGTCCTGTTCGTGGCGATGCCCGGCGAGGCCGCCGCCAACGGCGACTACCTGCTGCCGACCGTATTCCACTCGGTTCAGTCCGACGAGTCGCGCCACATCTCCAATGGCTACTCGATCATCCTGATGGCGCTTGCCGACGAGCGCAACCGGGAACTGCTCGAGCGTGACCTCCGCTACGCCTGGTGGAACAACCACGCGGTCGTGGACGCCGCAATCGGAACGTTTATCGAGTACGGCACCAAGGACCGCCGGAAGGACCGCGAGAGCTACGCCGAGGCGTGGCGCCGCTGGATCTACGACGACTACTACCGCAGCTACCTGTTGCCGCTCGAGAAGTATGGGCTGACGATCCCCCACGATCTGATCGAGGAGTCCTGGAACCGGATCTGGAACAAGGGCTACATCCACGAAGTCGCCCAGTTCTTCGCCACCGGTTGGCCGTTCAACTACTGGCGGATCGACGGGATGGACGACAACGACTTCGAGTGGTTCGAGTTCAAGTACCCGGGCTGGTATGAGAAGTACGGGAAGTGGTGGGAGCGCTACACCGAGCTCTCCAAGAAGAACGGCCACGCGCCGATTCCCTTCGACGCGGACACCGACTACGTCTACCCGCACCGGTGTTGGAGCTGCATGGTGCCGTGCCTGATCCGCGAGGACACCGTTGTCGATGAGGTTGACGGCCAGGTCCGGACGTACTGCTCGGAGACCTGCCACTGGACCGACGCGGTCGCGTTCCGCGGCGAGTACAACGGTCGCCCGACGCCGTCGATGGGAACGCTCACCGGCAAGCGCGAGTGGGAGACCATGTACCACGGCTACGACCTCGCCGAGTGCATCTCCGACCTCGGGTACGTCCGCGACGACGGCGAGACGCTCGTCCCGCAGCCGCATCTGGATCTCGATCCGAAGAAGATGTGGACGCTGAAGGAGATGAAGGGGCACACCGTGCAGAGTCCCAACATCCTCCTCAACGAGATGTCGGCTGAAGACCGCGAGGCGCACGTCGCCGAGTACAAGCGCGGAGGCCCCGCCGGCCGCAAGCCAACCGAGGCGTCCGCTTAGCCCAGAGGTTTGTCGCGAGAGGCGATCGGCTTCCGGGGGCCGGTCGCCTCTTCGGCGTCTTCTGAGGGCGAATCAATGGGCGAGACCTACACCGTCAGACTGGAACCTGTCGGAATCGAGTTCGAGGTCGACGAGGACGAAACGGTCCTCAGAGGCGCGTTCCGCCAGGGGTTGATGCTGATGCACGGCTGCAAGGAGGGCCAGTGCGCGGCCTGTAAGTCGTTCCTGCTCGACGGCGAGGTGGACCTCGAGAAGTACTCCACGTTCGCGCTCAACGACTTCGAGAAGGAGGAGGGCTGGACGCTGCTGTGTCGGGCGCACGCCGAATCGGACCTCGAGGTGGAGCTGATCAACTACGACGAAGAGGTGCTGCGCTCCGGCGTGGCGCTGCAGACGCAGCAGATGCGCGTCGAGAAGATCGAGGAGCTCACCGATGACATCCGTCGCCTGGTGCTCAGCGGCGACGCGCTGAAGTACAAGCCAGGCCAGTACATCGACATCACGATCCCTGGTGGCGGAGAGGTCCGCTCGTTCTCAATGGCAAATTTGCCCGGGGACGAGCTCGAGTTCATGATCAAGATCTATCCCGACGGCAAGTTCTCGAGCCTGCTGGCGGACGGTGGGCTCAAGGAAGGCGACGAGGTCGAGGTCAACGGACCGTACGGGGTCTTCACGCTGCGGGAGAAGTCAGAGCGCCCACTGCTGTTCATCGGCGGCGGGGCCGGCATGGCGCCGATCCTGGCGCTGCTGCGGGCGATGGCCGAATCGGGCAGCGAGCGCGAGGCGGTCTACTACTACGGCGCGCGCGGTCCGCGCGACCTTTTTCACCTCGAGGAGCTCACCGCGCTCGAGGAGCGGCTGCCGAACTTCCGGTTCGTGCCGGCGCTGTCGGACTGCGGCGAGGATGAGGAGTGGAGTGGCGAGCGCGGGCTGATCACCGACGTGGTGAAACGTCTGCACGAGCAGCTGGGCGAGGTCGACGCCTACCTGTGCGGTCCGCCGCCGATGGTGGACGCCGCGATCGCGATGCTGGACCAGAGCGGTGTTCCCGAGTCGCGGGTGTACTACGACAAGTTCACGACGACCGCGCCCTGAGCGCGGAGAGGAGAGCGCAACCTGATGGCAACTGACACCACCCGAGACAACGTGGGTGCAGTCGAGGGCCCGTCGAAAGACGACGACGTCCCGCCTCCCGTTACGGAGCGCAGCGTCCCCAAGCCGGTGTTCACCGACGCCGAGGCGGGCGCTCGCGAGTTCCCCTCGTCGTCGAGCCGGAGTTACAACTACTTCACACCGGCCAAGCGGCGCGCCACGGTTTACGAGGACGTGACCGTCGACGTCCAGCCGGATCCCGACCGTTACCTGCTCCAGGGCTGGATCTATGGCTTCCGCGACGGCGTCGGCGGCTATCCGGTGGAGTGGACCAAGCTGCAGTCGTCCAACTGGCACGAGTTCCTCGACCCCAACGAGGAGTGGGAGCAGACGATCTACCGAAACAACGCCAACGTGGTGCGGCAGATCAGCCAGAACCTGGCCAATGCCAAGGCGGCGCGGGCCTTTGACGGCTGGAACCGGGGCTGGATCAAGACGGTCGAGCGCCACGTCGGCGCCTGGGCCCACGTCGAGCACGGGATCGGGATGCACATCTACCTGCCCGCACAGCGCGACGCCCCGACGAACATGATCAACAACGCGCTGTCGGTGGCCTCGGCGCACAAGCTGCGCTTCGGTCAGGACATCATCCTCTACAACCTCGACCTCACGGACTCCGTGGACGGGTTCGACGGCCAGGCGCACAAGGACGCCTGGGCCAACGATCCGATCTGGCAGGGCGTGCGCGAGAACGTCGAGCGGCTCACGGCCGTGCGGGACTGGGCCGAGGCGTTCTTCGGCGCCGCGGTGGTGTTCGAGCCGCTGGTCGGCGAACTGTTCCGCTCGGAGTTCATCATGCAGGCGGCTGCTCCCCAGGGCGACTTCGTCACTCCGACGCTGATGGGAGCCGGCGAGGCCGACACGGCCCGGGACGCCCGCGTGGCGCGCCGCCTGTTCTCGATGCTCGCGAACGACGAGAAGTTCGGCGAGGAGAACCGGGCCACGATGCAGGGCTGGTTGGAGGAGTGGACGCCTAAGAGCCTTGCCGCCGGCCGCGCGATGCAACCGATCTGGTCGCAGCCGGGCGAGAAGGTCATCCGCTTCGAGGAGTCTCTCGAGCATGCCCGCGGGCGCTTCGACGAGATCCTTGCTGACATCAACCTCAACTCGAAGGAGCTCGACTGATGGCTGACGATCGATTCAAGTCGGATCCCACGTCTTCGAACCGCGCCGGCGTCACCCTGATGAACAACCAGGTCGGGTACGTGGTCGCCGACGTGATGCGGGGCAAGGACAACGTGACCGTCGAGGTCCTGCCGTCGATGATTCGCGTCGACGGCGTCGGCAAGTTCGAGATCGACTACGACGAGTGCGCTGAGGCCCTTGGCTGGGACGACTTCGGCAACGACGACTTCGAGGAGATCATGTCGACGCACTACGGGCGCATGGTCGTGCTCGACGACAAGATCATCATGTTCGCCAACCCCGAGGACGCGGCTGAGTACATCAGCTTCGACCTCCAGGCTGTCAGCGAGTAGGAGAGAAACGGATATGTACGAGAAGAACGGCCAGAAGTATTTTGTGGTTGATAGTCATTTGCATATGTGGTCGGCGGGTCCGGATAATTGGGTGGTGGGCCAGGAGCGGTATGCGAAGGGTTGGATTGATTGTTTTCATGCGTATATGGGGTTGGGGCCGCCGGAGACGCATTGGCCGATTGAGAAGTTTATGAGCTATACGCATGATGATTTTGTCAAGGATGTGTTTGAGGATGGCGGCGTGGATGTGGGGGTTTTCCAGTCGACGTATTTGCGTGAGTGGTACAAGACGGGGTTTAATACGGCGGCGCAGAATGCTGAGTTGTTTGAGAAGTTTCCGGATCGGTTGATCGTGAATGGTCGGTTTGATCCGCGGGATGGGGATTTGGGTTTGAAGCAGTTGGAGGAGGACGCGAAGACTTACAAGCTTCGGGGCGTGAAGTTGTATACGGCGGAGTGGAATAACGGGTCGCGTGGTTGGCGGTTGGATGATGAGCAGACTAAGCCGTTTTTGGAGAAGTGTCGGGAGTTGGGGATCCGGAACATTCATGTGCATAAGGGTCCGACGATCTGGCCGTTGGATAAGGATGCGTTTGATCCGCGGGATGTGGATGAGGCGGCGACGGAGAACACTGATCTGAATTTCATCATTGAGCATGTTGGGTTGCCGCGGATCGAGGATTTTTGTTTTATGGCGACGCAGGAGCCGAATGTGTATGCGGGTTTGTCGGTGGTGATCGGCGGGTTGATGCACGCGCGGCCGCGGTTTTTCGCGAAGGTGATGGGCGAGTTGTTGTTCTGGGTGGGTGAGGACAAGATGTTGTTCGGTTCGGACTATGGGATTTGGGAGCCGAAGTGGCAGATCGAGGGGTTTTTGGATTGGGATTACCCGGATGAGAGCTACAGCGATTATCCGCGGGTCAGTGACGCGTCTAAGCGCAAGATTCTGGGTTTGAACGCGGCGAAGCTGTATGGGATTGATGTGCCTGCAGGAGTTGCGGTTGGCTGATGGGGCGGGGACGCCGGGCGCGCAGGAGGACGCGCAGCTGGTCGAGTCGGCATGACCGCGGTTGGGGTCTTGACGCCCGCGAGCGTGTTGGCTGCGCTCGCGGGCGTGTATGACCCGGAGTTGGATGAGTCGATCACGAGTTTGCGGTTCGTGAGCGCGTGTGAGGTGTCCGCGGATGGGGAGGTTCGGGTTGCGCTGCGGTTGCCGACGCCGCAGTGCGCTCCGAATTTCGCGTTTTTGATGGCGGCGGACGCGCGGCGGGCGGTGTCGGCGGTGCCCGGGGTGCGGGCGGTGAGCGATCGTGCTGGAGGATCACTACACGGGCGATGAGATCAACCGGGCGATCGCGCGCGGCGACGGGTTCACTGGGGCGTTTCCGGGGGAGACGGCCGATGATGATCTGGAGGCGTTGCGGGTGTTGTTTGTGCGCAAGGCGCTGGTCGCGCGGCAGGGGCGGGTGTGTGAGGCTGTTCTGAGGTCGGGGGTGTCGCAGGAGCGGGTGGTGGCGATGCGGGTGGCGGATCTGCCGGGCGAGGGGGAGGCCAGGCGGTGCTTGGAGTTGCGCGAGCGGCTGGGGATCGCGGCCGGGCCGGCGGCGCCGGCGTTCGTGACGGCGGCCGGCGAGCCGCTGGATGCCGCGGGACTGGGGCGGTGGCGGCGGATGGCGCGTCTGGTGGGGACGAGCTTGGAGGCCAACGGGGGGATTTGCAGGTCGATGTTGGAGTTTCGGCATAACCTCGAACAGGAGATTGAGTGATGAAGGCGGCGCGGTTGCATGCGTATCAGGAGGCGTTGAAGCTCGACAGCGTCGATGAGCCTCGGGCGGTGGGGCCGTTTGATGTGATCGTGCGGATCGGCGCGGCGGGGTTGTGCCGGACGGATTTGCATATTCAGGAGGGGCAGTGGGCGCAGAAGTCCCAGGTCAAGCTGCCCTACACGCCGGGGCATGAGAACGCCGGGTGGGTGCACGAGATCGGGTCGGGCGTGTCGAACGTGGCGGTGGGGGACACGGTGATCGTGCATCCCTACATTTCGTGTGGTTTGTGCGGCCCGTGTCGGCGGGGGGATGACATGCATTGCGTCAACGGGTCGTTTCCCGGGATCGACCGCGACGGCGGATTCGCGGACCTGCTGCATGACGCGCGCGCGGTCGGTGGTCAAGCTCGACCCGAGTCTGCATCCCAAGGACATCGCGGCGTTAGCCGACGCGGGCCTGACCGCGATCCATGCGGTCAAGAAAGCGATTCCGGTGCTGGGAGCGGGCACGCAAGGTGGTGGTGATCGGCGCGGGGGGGCTGGGGCATATCGGGATCCAGTGCCTCAAGGCGTACACGCCGGCGCAGATCATCGTGATCGACCCCTCAGAGAAAGCACTGCAGCTTGCCCGAGACGTCGGCGCCGACGAACTGGTCAAGGTCGACGGCAGCCAGGTCGAGACCGTCCGGGAGCTGACCGACGGGCACGGCGCGGAGGCGATCATCGACTTCGTGGGAGAGAAAGGCGCGATCCAGGACGGGATCGAGATGGTCCAGGACGGCGGCTTCTACTACGTGATCGGCTACGGCGAGAACATCGACATTCCCACGATCGACGTGATCAGCCGCGAGATCAGCTTCATCGGCAACCTCGTCGGCACCTACACCGACCTCGCCGAACTGATGACCCTCACCGCCCAAGGCAAAGTCAGCCTCCACACCAGCACCTACCCCCTAGAAAACATCAACGACGCGATGGCAGACCTCGACGGCGGCCGCCTCCAAGGCCGCGGCATCCTCATCCCGCAAGCCGCCTGACGAGAGGGAGCTCTGATCGACCATGGGCAAGGTCATTTACTTCAACCACGAAGCGCGGCAGCTGCTGCAGGCCGGCGTCAACGAGCTGGCCAACACGGTCAAGGTCACACTCGGGCCGAAGGGCCGCAACGTCGTGCTCGAGCGCCTGACCGGCGCGCCGATGATCACCAACGACGGCGTCTCGATCGCGCGCGAGATCGAGCTGTCCAACCCGCTGAAGAACATGGGCGCCCAGCTCGTCCGCGAGGTCGCCAACAAGACCTCCGACCTCACCGGCGACGGCACCACCACGGCCACGCTGCTGGCCCAGGCGATCATCCGCGAGGGAATGAAGGCGCTCGACGAGGGCGCCAACCCGATGCTGCTGCGCCGCGGGATCGAGGAGGCCACCGAGCTGGTCGTGGCCGAGCTCGGCCGCGGGGCGCGCGCGGTCGACGGCGGGCAAGACCTCGAGCACGTGGCGACGATCGCGGCCAAGGAGGACGAGCGGATCGGCAACGCCGTGGCCCGCGCGCTTCACCGTGTCGGCCCCGAGGGCGTCGTCACGATCGAGGAGTCCGTGGAGCCGGGGATCCAGGTCGAATTCGTCGAGGGCATGCCGGTCGACAACGGCCACTTCTCCCCGTACCTGGTTCAGGACACGCAGCGCATGGAGACCGTGTTCGACGACCCCTATGTGCTGCTCAGCAACAAGCCGATCACCCACGTGCAGGACCTGATGCCGACGCTCGACGCGGTGATGAAGTCGCCGCGGCCGCTGGTGATCTTCGCCGAGAAGATCGAGGGCGCGGCGCTCGGCCTGCTGGTGCAGAACAACCAGCACGGCACGCTCAAGGCGGTCGCCGTCCGGGCCCCCGGGTTCGGCCACCGCCGGATCGCCCATCTCCACGACCTCGCCGCCTTCACCGGCGGCCAGGTGATCGCAGACGAGGCCGGCCTGACGCTGCAGCACGTCAAGCCCGAGACGTTCGGGAGTGCGCGACGCGTGGTGATCACCGACGACGCGACCGTGCTCGTGGAGGGCGGGGGCACCGCCGATCAGCTCGAGGCCCGGCTGTCGCAGATCAGGATCGAGCTCGAGCGCGCCACCCAGGACACCGACATCGAGGTGCTCCAGGAGCGCCTGGCCAAGCTGTCGAGCAGGCTTGCGGTGATCCACGTCGGCGCCGCCACCGGCCCCGAGCTCAAAGAGAAGCTGCGCCGGACCGAGGGCGCGCTGGCGGCGACCCGCGCCGCCGTCTCGGAGGGGATCGTCGCCGGCGGCGGGACCGCCCTTCTGCGATCCGATGCGGCGCTCGCCGATTCGGGGCTCGAGGGCGACTACCTGCGTGGCGTGCACGTGATCCGCGATGTCCTCGCCGAGCCGCTGTTCTGGGTGGCGACCAACGCCGGCTACGACGGCCAGGCCGTGATCGACCAGGTGCGCTCGATGCCGCCGGGCCACGGCCTGAACGCGCTCACCGGCGAGTTCGGCGACCTGTTCGAGACCGGCGTGATCGATCCGCTGAAGGTCACGCGTCTGACGCTGCAGCACGCGGCGTCGGTGGCCGCGTTGATGCTGACCACCGAGGCGCTGGTCGCCGAGGAGCTGGTCGCGCAGCCCGGCGCGGTGATCGCGCCCGGGTTCGGAGACCTGGCAGAGGGCCTTGCCCGGCCCTCATCGCCGGTCTAGGTCCGCCTGCTCGCGGGCGGTGAGGGCCTCGAGCCCGGCGACCAGCGCCTCGAGGCCGAACTGAAGCCGATACTCGCCGTCGAACCCGACGATGTCGTCGGCGATCGACGCCAGCACCGGGAACGACGCGGGGGGCAGCGACGAGAAGAAGGCGTGTACGTCCTCGAAGTACTGCTCGACCTCCTCGCTGGACATCTCGCCGTACTCGTACAGGCTCTGCTCGAACGCGCTGGCGGCGACGTACAGGATCAGCTGGTCCACCCCCAGCGCGGTCACGCGGTCCGACAGTCCGCCCGCCCGCATCAGGCCGACGACCGCCTCGGCCGCGACCAGTGCCCGCGGCGTCGTCGGTATCCGGCCGAGCCCGGCGAGCGCCGCATCACGGTGCGACACCAGCACGTCGTGGAAGTCCCGCAGCAGCTTGATCAGCTGCTCGCGCCATGTCTCGGGATCGGGCTCGGGGAGCGCCACCTGGCCGATGAGCTCGTCGAACACGAGCTCTAGCAGCTCATCCCTGCCCGACACGTACGCGTACAGCGAGGCGGCGCCGGTGTTCAGGCGCTGGGCCACCTTGCGCATCGACAGGCCGGCGACACCGCCCTCGTCGAGCGCCTCGATCGCCGCAGCGACGATCGCCTCGACAGACAGGCCCGTCCGGCGGGCCGGAGTCTGCTGACGGCGAGGGAACCGCGGCGGAGGCGGCAGCGCCGCGCTGGCGGCGCCGGCGGCTTGCGCCGTCCTCGGCACCGCACTACGGCGGGCGGGGGTTGACGGGCTCATGCCGATAGTGTAGAACACCATTTGCGAACACTGTTCGCGATAATCGTTCGCCACAGCGAACATCGTACGCAGAAAGGCCTTCAATGTCCTCGCCAATCAAACTCAGCCACCCCCGCAAGTGGACGATCCTCGCGCTGGTGCTCGCCGCCGAGATCATGGACCTGCTCGACTCGACGATCGTCAACGTCGCCGCGCCGACGATCCACGAAGACCTTCACGCCGGCAGCGCGGCACTGCAGTGGATCATCGGTGGCTACGCACTGGCGTTCGCGGTCGGCCTGATCGCCGGCGGCCGCCTCGGCGACATCTTCGGCCGCAGACGGCTGTTCGTGCTCGGCTCGCTCGGCTTCGTGGCCGCGTCGATGGCGTGTGCGTTCGCGCAGAGTCCGGAGATGCTGATCGGCTTCCGCCTGGCCCAGGGAGCCGCGGCGGCGCTGCTGATCCCGCAGGGGCTGGGGATCGTGCGCGACGCGTTCGTGGGGGCCGACCTGCAGAAGGCGTTCACCGTGTTCGGGCCGGTGATCGGCCTGTCGGCGGTGCTGGGGCCGATCGTCGGGGGAGCGCTGATCGCGGCCAACGCGTTCGGCAGTGGCTGGCGCCTGATCTTTTTCGTCAACCTGCCGCTCGGCCTGATCGCTGCGATCGGAGCGGCACGGATCATGCCCGAGTCGCGCTCGCCCGAACCGCCGAGTCTCGACGTCGTCGGCACGCTGCTGGCCGCGCTGGGGATGGGGCTGCTGATCTACCCCCTGATCCAGGGCCGCGAGGCCGGATGGCCGGCGTGGACCTACCTGATGATCGCTGCCAGCGCAGCTTCGTTCGCGACGGTGGGGCTGTGGGGCCGCCGGGAACGCCGGCGTGGCCGCGACCCGCTGATCGAGGCCTCCATCTTCAAGCACCGCTCCTATAGCGCCGGGCTGGGCACGATCGTCGTGTTCTTCGCCGGGATGATCGGAACCCTGCTCGTGCTGACGCTGTTCCTGCAGCTCGGCGAGCACTTCTCGGCGATCCACGCCGGCGTGACGCTCGCACCGTTCGCCGTCGGCACCGCGATCGGTGCAACGCTGGCGGGGGCGCTGCTGGTCCCCCGGTTCGGGCGCACCGTCCTCCAGGTCGCATGCGTGATCATGGCCGCGGGCGTGCTGTGGCTGCGCCAGACGGTTGAGGCCCACGGGCTCGACACCAGCACGCTGATGTTGGTCGCCCCGCAGCTCGTGCTCGGGATCGGGATGGGCATGATGATCTCGCCGCTGTTCGACTTCATCCTCGCCTCGGTGACCGACACCGAGGTCGGCTCAGCGTCCGGCGTGCTCAACGCGATCCAGCAGCTGGGGGGCGCGATCGGCGTGGCTGCGATCGGGACGCTGTTCTTCTCGACGCTCGCGCACTCCGGGTTCGTCACCGCACTCAGCCGTTCGCTGCTGGTCGAGCTGGCGACGACGCCGGTGCTGCTGGCGCTGATCAGTCTGCTGCCCGCGCGCGCCCGCGAGGGTGAGCTCGCGGTCGAACCCGCCGACGGCTCAGGAGCGCAGCCGGCGGAGCGTCTCGGCGATGTCGTTCTCGGTGGTGCGGGGGTTGATCGTGCATAGCCGCAGCGCCGGCCGTCCCCGCAGCACGGTGCTGGTCACCGCCGCATAGCCGCCGTCCGACATCGCGGCGGCGCGGTCGGCGTGGTCCTGCGCACTCCAGCCCTGTCGGGTGAACGTGACGATCCCGAGCTGGGCCGGTGTGATCACCTCCCAGCCGGGATCGCGGTCCAGCAGCTCTTGGGTGAGCTCGGCCAGCTCGATCCCGCGCTGGACGCCAGACGCGATCCGCCGGGCACCGTAGACCTTGAACATCAGCCACAGTTTCAGCGCCCGCGAACGCCGGGTCAGCTCGAGGCTGCGGTCGCCGAAGTGGACCTCGGCGTCCTGTGTGCGCACGTCGGCCAGGTACTCGGGCCGCATCCCGAACGTGTGCTCCAGGGCCCCCGGCCGACGCACGAACAGGCAGCCGACGTCGTAAGGGAGAAATAGCCACTTGTGCGGATCGAGCGCCAGCGAGTCGGCGCGCTCGATGCCGCTCAGCACGCGGCGGCCCGGCTCGCACAGCGCCGCCGGCGCCCCGTACGCGCCGTCGACGTGGAACCACAGCGCCTCGGCTGTCGCCAGCTCGGCCAGGCCTTCCAGCTCGTCGATCGCGCCGGTGTTGGTCGTTCCGGCCGTGGCCACGATGAACCGCGGCTCGCGACCCTCACGACGATCCTCGTCAACCGCGTCACGCACCGCCGCCGCAGTCAGGCGGAGCCCGTCGTCGCTGGGCAGCGCCCGCACGTCGTCGCTGGCAAACCCCAGCACGTCGAGCCCGCGGCGGATCGAGGCGTGCGTCTGGTCAGACATGTACGCGACGCCGGGCCCGATCATGTGGCGGGCCGTCGCGAGCGCGGTCATGTTCGACAGCGACCCGCCGCTCATCAGCAGGCCTTCGGTCCCCTCCGGCAGGCCCAGCAGCTCCCGCAGCCAGTCGACCGCGACGAGCTCGACGGTGGCCGTTCCCGATGCTCCCGCCCACGACGACGCAATCGCGTTGAAGCCGGTCCCGAGCCATTCGCCGAGCACGCCGGCATACGACGATGGCCCGGGCACCCTGGCGAAGTAGCGGGGGTGATCGCCGTGCTGCATGTTGGCCAGCGCGACGTCTACGAGCGTCTGCATCGCCTCCAGCGGATCGCCCGGCTCGTCGGGCACCGGACCGCCCAGCGCGGCGCGGAGCTCGTGCGCGGATCCCTCGCGGATCGCCGGGCCGTCGGCGCTGTGCTCGAAGTGCTCGACCACGCGGTCCACCACCCAGTAGCCGAGCTCGCGCATGCGCTCGGTCTCGAGGCCGAGCGTGTCCGCCCGCGGGCGCTCGCTCACGTCAGTAACCGGATTGGGGCGCCCGCGCGAAACGCGGCGATGTCGGCGACCACGTCGGCGTACATCGATCGCAACGCCTGCTCGCTGACGTAGCCGAGGTGCGGGAGCAGCACGGTGTTCTCGAGCGACAGCAGCTCGTGGTCGGCGGGGAGCGGCTCCTGGTCGTAGACGTCGAGCCCGGCCGCTGCGATCGTGCCCGACCGCAGCGCCTCGACGAGCGCCCGCTCGTCGACGATCGGCCCTCGCGAGGTGTTGATCAGCGCCGCGGTCGGCTTCATCAGCGCGAGCTCGGCCGCGCCGAACAGGCCCCGGGTGCGGTCGCTGAGGACGAGGTGGATCGATAGCACGTCGGACCGTCCGAGCAGCTGCTCCTTGGAGACCGAGCTGACGCCGAACTCGGCGGCGCGCTCGTCGGTCAGGTGCTCGCTCCAGGCGATCACGTCCATTCCGAACACGCGGGCCGGAGCCACCATCGCGCCGCCGAGCCGCCCAAGTCCGGCCAGGCCGAGCGTCGCTCCGCCCAGGTTCGTGGGCAGGTCGAGCTGCCACTGGCCGTCGCGCAGCGCGCGGTCCTCGTGCGTGACCCGTTTGCATACGGCGAGGATCAGCGCCCACGCCACCTCGACCGTGCTGGCAAGTCCCTGCGCCGAGCTGCCGGTCATCCCGGTTCCCGACACCGGAACGCCGCGCTCGCGGAGATGCTCCACGTCGAGCGAGGCGTTGCGCATTCCGGTGGTCACGACCAGTTGCAGCCCCGACAGCCGTTCGAGAACCTCGCGCGGAAAGGCCGTGCGCTCGCGCATCAGCACCAGCACCTCGAACTCGGCGAGCGCGTCGGCCAGCGCGTCTGGGGGGACCGGCCGCCCGAAGAACGTGACCTGGACCTCAGCGCCCAGCGAATCCCACTCGGCGAACTCGTGCGCCCGCCCTTGATAGTCGTCGAGGACCGCCACGCGCAGCACCCATCCAGTATCGCCGCTCGGCGCCTGTCGGGGAGGCCACCGGGACGCTGTAGCCTGAGCCGCGGTGCCGTTCATCCTCAACGCGAACGCTCAGGTGATGTGCAGCCATGGCGGGACGTTCCAGTTCGTCCCGAGCACGGCGCCGACGGTGATGGTGGGCGGCGCCCCGGTGATCACGATCGCCGATCAGGCCGTGCCGCTGACCCCGTGCCCGTTCGCCACCGCCGCCGGGCCCGCGCCGTGCATCACGCTCACGCCCCCGCTCGGAGGATTCGCGCTCAAGGTGATGGCCAACAACACGCCGGTGCTGCTCGACACGACGCAGTTCCTGACCGTGCCCGCCGGGGCCGGCGCCCCGGTGCCCGCGACGGTGGTGTTTCCGGGACAGACGACGATTCAGGGCACCTGATGCGACGGTGCCGCGACGTGGCAGGGTCTCGGGGATGACCGGCGGACCCGCCACGGAGCAGCACCTGCGCGACCTGGCGCAGCTGCGCCGGGTTCGCGACCGGATAGACCGGGAATACGCGCAGCCGCTGGACGTAGAGGCGCTCGCCCGCGACGCGAATATGTCGGCGGGCCACTTCAGCCGTGAGTTCCGGGCTGCCTACGGCGAGCCGCCGTACGGCTATCTGATGACCCGGCGGATCGAGCGGGCGATGGCGCTGCTGCGGCGTGGTGACCTCAGCGTCACCGAGGTCTGTTTCGAGGTCGGCTGTTCGTCGCTGGGTACGTTCAGCACGCGCTTCACCGAACTGGTCGGCACACCGCCGAGCGCGTATCGGCGGGAGGCGGCGCAGGCGACGGCGGGGCTGCCGGCGTGCGTGGCCAAACAGGTCACCAAACCCATCAGGAATCGAGAAGCGCAGGCTGCAGGCCGCTCCTAAGATGGCCGCCATGGACATCACGATTCTCTCGAGCTTCCTTCCGCAGGACGACCCCGACGCGGCCGTGGCCTTCTATCGCGACGTGCTCGGCTTCGAGGTCCGCAACGACGTCGGATACAGCGGGATGCGCTGGATCACGGTCGGGCCCGCTGACCAGCCCGGCACGTCGATCGTGCTGTACCCGCCGGCCGCCACCCCCGGCGTCACCGACGACGAGGCACGCACGATCGCCGAGATGATGGCCAAGGGCACCTACGCGACGATCGTCATGGCCAGCAAGGACCTCGACGGCACGTTCGAGCGGCTGCAGGCCAACGACGCCGACGTCGTCCAGGAGCCGACAGAGCAGCCCTACGGGGTCCGCGACTGTGCCTTCCGCGACCCCGCGGGCAACCTGATCCGCATCCAGGAGCTGGCCTAAGCGCCCGCGCTGGACGCCAAAGCGAAGCCCTGCGTCGTTTTCGCGTCCCGCCTCACCACCACTTCTGCTCGCGAGCCGCCTCGGTCCCGCCGGTTCGGTCGAGCGCGTCGAGCTTGGCCATGTCCTCGCCGGACAGCTCGAAGTCGAAGATCTGCCCGTTCTCATCGATGCGGTTCTGGTGCGTCGACTTCGGGATCACGATCACATCTCGCTGGATCGACCACCGGATCAGGACCTGCGCCGGCGTGCGCCCGAGGCGCTGCGCGATCTCGGTGACGGTGCTCTCGGAGAGGTGCCTGCCGGTGCCGAGCGGGCTGTAGCCCTCGAGCGCGATGTCGCGCTCGGTGCAGGCCTGCAGCAGCGCCTTGCGGTACTCGAACGGGCTGAACTGGACCTGGTTGACGACCGGCCGGTCAGACGCGACACCGATCACCTCGTCCAGCTCGGCGACCGAGAAGTTCGAGACGCCGATCGAGCGGGCGTGGCCCCGTTGCTTGGCCTGCTCCATCCCCGGCCATGCCCACGTGGCGCCGCCGCGCGGCCAGTGGATGATGTAGAGGTCCACGCGGTCGACGCCGAGGCGCTGGAGGCTGCGCTCGACCTCGGCCACTGGGTCCTTGCGGCCCGGATTGAACTTCGTGGTGATGAACACGTCCTCGCGCGGGACCCCGCTCTCGCGCAGCCCTTGGCCCACGCTCTCCTCGTTGCCGTAGGCCTGAGCGGTGTCGATGTGGCGGTAGCCAGCCTCGAGCGCCCACCGCACCGCGTTGACGCACTCGGGACCGTCGGGGACCTGCCACACGCCCAGCCCGAGTGCCGGGATCTCATTACCGTCGCCCAGCGCGTGAGTGGAGCCGCCGGCCGCGGCGTTTTCATCAGACATATTGCCTCCTCAATCTGTTTGGGCGGATGATCGCTGATCGAGGAGGAAGGCCCCGGACCAGGGCTCCCCGCGGCTGCGCGGGGAGCCCGATCCGAGTGATCCATCAGGTCGCGACGTACGAACCGTAGAACGTGCAGACGTTCTGCTTGTTCAGCGTGGTCGCGTTGTCGAACGCGTACGTGACGGTCACCACGACGCCCTTGGAGGACTCGAACGCGACGACGCCCGAGCCGTCGAAGTCGCTGCTCGTCGGCGTCAAGCGGACGCCGTTGGTGCCCTTATTGAACTGGGTGTTGTGGATGATGTGGGTGCGGCCGGCGCCGTCGAACATGTGGCCGAGCAGGTCGCCCGCCGGCACGCCCGAGAACGCGAACACGACCGGGGTACCGGCGGCCGAGCCGGTGCCGCAACGGGCGTTGATGGTCAGCCCGTCGACGTTGACCGCGACCTTCGCCTTCTGGCCGTTCTTGGCGATCACCGAGAAGGTCTTCGTGCTCGGGTTCTTGGTTACCGATGCGGCCGCCGGACCGGCCGCCACCGCGGCCACCGCCCCGAACGCCGCGATCGACGCGACCATGGCGCGCGATCTCAACATACGTCTCATAACAGCTCCTTCCACGCGGCATTGCCGCATATCCGCCTTGGATTGCCCGCCGGCGCATAGTAGCCGCGCCCGCGGTGGGACTCACCCCGTGCCCGCTGTGCAGTTAACCGGAACTCAACCGGGGCGCGCACGCAGACGGGGTGTTCAGACGTTGCTTGGTGACGAAACATGGTGTTTGGGTAGCATCAACCCGGAAGGGGCACAGTCGTTTCGCTATCTACCGGTGGGGCCGGTGAAGGGGTTTCCGTGCATATGCGAATGAAGTCGCTGGACGCGCCGTCCGACGAACGGCGCATCGACGACGTTGGAGGGTTGTCCCGCGCCGGGCTGTTCTCGCGCTCGCTGGCGGTGGTGGGAGCGCTGGGCGGCGCCGCGTTCGGCGCGTCCGAGCTGGCCGCCGCGCCGGGCTCGCACACATCAGCGGCGCGCGATCGGGAGATCCTGAACCTGGCGTCTGCTGGTGGCGCGGCTGCAGGCCGCGTTCTATGCCGAGGCGCTGCGCAGCGGGAAGCTGAACGGCGAGAAGCACCAGTTCGCGCAGGTCGCAGGCGGGCAGGAGCGCGAGCACGTCAAATTCCTATCCGGTGCGCTTGGATCCCACGCGGCCAAGAGCCCGGCCTTCCGGTTCGGCGACGCGGTGACGGATCCGGACAAGTTCATTTCCACCGCCGTGACCCTCGAGTCAACCTCACTTGCCACCTACAACGGCCAGGGCGTCAACCTGACGCCGGCGACGCTCGCGGCTGCCGCCAAGATCGTGTCGGTCGAGGCCCGCCACGCGGCGTGGGCGCGGGCGATTGCGGGTCAGCTCCCGGCACCCGACGCAGTCGATGCGCCGATCACCGTCGCCCAGGCCAAGAAGGCGCTTGCGCCATTTCTCTCCTGACCATGAGCTCCAATCACACCCAGACATTCACGCTCGATGATTTCGATCGCGACGGCGCCGTCCGCGAGACGTTCGAGCGGATCCCGCTCGAGACCCGATCGCGCTTCCTGATCCGCGCCGGGCGGGTCGGAGTCGCCGCTGTGGGCGCGTTCGCGCTACGACCGGCGATCGCCTCGGCGGCGAGCTCGCATTCGGGCGACGTCGCGATCCTCAACTTCGCGCTGGCGCTCGAGTACCTCCAGTCCTCGTTCTACACCGAGGCCGATCGCATCGGCGCGTTGCACGGGGCTCTCGGCCACCAGGCGCGAGTCGTGGGCGGCCACGAGCGCGACCACGTGCGCGCGTTCAAGGCGCAGCTCAAGTCGGCCGCGATCAAGGAGCCGAAGTTCAACTTCCACGGGGTCACGGAGAACCCCAAGGCGTTCCGGAGTACCGCGGTCGCGTTCGAGGACCTGGCCGTTGCCGCCTATAAGGAGCAGGCTCCGAAGCTCAAGTCCAAGAGCTATCTCGCCGCGGCGCTCGGGATTCACACGGTGGAGGCGCGCCACGCCGCCTGGATCCGGAGGCTGGCGGGCGTGCTGCCGGCGGCGAAGGCGCTCGACGAACCGATGCCCGACCAGAAGGTGGTCGACATCGTCAACTCGACCCACTTCGTGTCGCTCCAGACCCCTCGCACCAGCGCGCCGCGCTCACCCGGGTTCACGGGATAGGCGATGGCAGGCGTCCGCTTGGGCTCGAGGGGCTCCGCCGGAACGTTCTGCTGGGAAGGGCGAGGTCCGGGGGCCGTCAGGCAAGGACGCAGAAGGTGTGGCGCAGCGGAGCTGCGCGAGGCTTCGAGGACGCCGCATGACGGTCAGCCGGGGCCGCCACTCGGTGGAACGGGGCGGGGTCCAGGCGGGGGCTCTTGCTGGCGGCGGCGGGGTGCGTGATCAGCGCCGGCGTGGCCGCCGAGTTGAGCTCTCACGCGCCGCGATCGACCGCGTCAACCGTGCGCCAGGCGAACGTGGTGCCGCAGTCAGAGCTCAAGCTGGTCGCGCCGCCGGCGGCGTTCACCTCCGGCCGGCCGCCTCCGCCATCCGGTAGGAGCGACTCCACGCGCTGGGCGCCCGTCCTGCACGCGACGGTCGCCCGCCGCGCGCCCGACGGCCATGCAGCCCGCGCCGGGTTCCTGCCGACGCGGACCGGGGACGGGACCAGCAACATCGTCGTCGCCGACGGAGAGGCCGTGCGCCGGGGGGTCCTGTGGGAGCGCGTCCGGCTGACGGAGCTGCCCAACGGAACCGACGGCTGGGTTCCTCGGCGCGCCCTCGGCGGCTGGTCGTTCGTGCAGACCCGGCTGGTCGTCGACCGCAGCCGGCTGGACGCGTCGCTGTATCGCGGTGGGCACCTCGTCTTTCACGCGCCTGTCGGGATCGGCGCCCCCGGAACGCCGACGCCGGCCGGACGGTTCTATATTCGCGATCGGTTGAGCGGTTTCAAGAGTCCGATGTACGGACCCCTGGCATTCGGCACGAACGCGCGGTCACCGACGCTGACCGACTGGCCCGATGGCGGCATTGTCGGCATCCACGGGACCGACAGTCCGGGTCTGATCCCCGGCCGGATCTCGCACGGATGCGTCCGCATGACCAACGCTGCGATCCTCCGGCTGGGCAAGCTGATGCCGGTGGGCACGGTGGTGATCATCAAGTGAGACCTCGCCGCCGGCTTCGCCTGCTCGTCGTCGTCTGGTGCCTGATCCTCGGCGCTGGCCTGGTCGACGTTGCTGCGTCCGCCGCGGCCGGCGGATCGAGCTCGACCACGCCCGCACCCAAGCAGCTGACCAACGCGTATCCGCTCGGCTCGCAGACGATCCAGGGCGGCGCCCAGACGACGTCGACCGCCACGTCGCAGACCACGCCGAGCGAGCAGACTTCGACGCCGGCGACGCAGCCGACGCAGCCCGCGACCGGTTCGAGCGGGTCGACCGGGAGCTCGAGCAATGGCGGGTCGTCGGGAGTGATCCTGATTGTGGTCGGGGCGGTTGCGGTGCTGGCGGCCGCCGGCCTGGCGTCGATGTACCGGATGCGCCGCCGGGCCTCGCCGTCGCGTTCGCCCGAAGCCGCGTCTGAGCCGAGTCCGCCGTCTGCGCCCGAAGCTGCGGCCGCGGGGCCGCGTACGCCTGGACGGGGACGATGGAGCCGGAGCCCGCCGAGGAGCTCGAGACCCTGCGGCCCGATCCGCCCGAGCCCGAGCCCGAGCCCGAGCCCGCGCCTGCCCCGTACCCGCGTCCGCCCCCCCGCGCCCGCTCGCCCCGGAACCCATGCCTGTCACCGGAGCCGGAGCCGGAGCCTGCGCCCGCGCCGCAGGCCGCCCCCGAGCCGGAGCCGCGCACCCGCACCGCAGGCCGCCCCCGAGCCGGAGCCCGCACCCGCGCCGCAGGCCGCCCCCGAGCCGGAGCGCGCACCCGCACCGCAGGCCGCCCCCGAGCCGGAGGCCGCCCCCGAGCCGGAGCCCGCACCCGCACCGAGGGCAGCACCAGCGCCGAAGGCCGCCCCCGAGCCTGCACCTGCGCCGAGGGCCGCCCCCGAGCCCGAGCGCGCGCTGACGCCCGTCGTGCCGCTGCCGCGGCGGCCTCGGCCGAGCCCACGGCCGGCCATCGCGGCCCAGCGAACCGCGGCCGAGCCCGTGGCGCGAGCGGCGGAACCCGACATACAGGCCCGACCCAGTCGCGAGCCCGAGAGGCACGTCGAGGACCCGTTCGAGACCGGCGTCCGCCTCCAGAGCAACGGCGACGCCCAGGGGGCGATCACGGCCTACCGCCGCGCCGAGGCCAGCGGGAACTCCCAGGCCGGATTCAACCTCGGGATCCTGCTCTACGAGGCCGGAGACCAGGAGGCCGCGGAGGCTTCATGGCGGCTCGCCGCCCAGCGCGGACACGGCCGCGCCGCGGCCAATCTCGGCCTGCTGCTGCAGAAGCGGCGCGACCTTCAGGGCGCCGCCCGCGCGTACCTGCGGGCCGAGCAGACCGGCGTCCCCGACGCCGCCTTCAACCTCGGCGTGCTCCTCTACGAGGTCGGCGACCTCGACGGCGCCGAGGCGGCCTGGCGCCGGTGCGCCCAGCGCGGCCATAAGCGGGCCGCGGCGAACCTCGAGTTCCTGGTCGAGAACCGCAAGAAGAGCCGGCGGTAGCGCCGGCGCTCGCTCGGACTCGCTGGCTGGACCCCGAAAACGTGGCGCGGGACTCGGTCCGCTTGCCGCGGGCCACGTTCTCCGCGGCATACGCGGGTTTCGTGACCTGGAGCGCGCCGGTGGCGCCCTGGGCCACGAATTCGGAACAACGTTCCTCTGGGCGCGCCCCGCTCCCGGAGTTTCAGCGATCGCGCCGCGTCGCGGCCGCGGCCGCGACGTCCGCAGCGGCCCGCTCCCCAAGCGCGAGTAACCGCTCCTCGTCCTCGCGCAAGCCAGGCAGGCCGAGCAGCTCGTCGACTTCGGCCCGGGTCATCATCCGGTCGAGCCACGGTCGCTGCGTGCGGTCCCGGCGCAGGTCGCCCAGGAACGCGCGCACGGCGCCGAGCGCGACGCGCATCGCCGAGATCGCGAAGATCCCCAGGTCAAAGCCCCAGTCCTCGAGCTCGTCGACCGTCATCGTCGAGCTACGTCCCCACTCGGGCACGTCGATCATCAGCGCAACCCCGGGCAGCTCCTCGCGGGTACGCCGGAACTCGTCCGGCTCCAGGAGGGCCTCCGGGAAGATCGCGTCGCAGCCGGCGTCGACGTAGGCACGGCTGCGCGCCAGCACCCCGTCCATTCCCTCGGTCTGGCGGGCGTCGGTCCGCACCGCAACCACGAACTCATCGTCCGCGGCCTCCTTGGCCGCGTAGATCTTCGCGCACATCTCGGCGGTCGGGATCAGCGACGCGCCGGCGGTCTGGCCGCAGCGTTTGGGGAACGTCTGGTCCTCGATGTGCACGCCGGCCGCGCCGATCTGCTGGTACTCGCCGATCGTGCGCTTGACGTTGATCACGTTGCCGTTGCCGGTGTCGATGTCGCACAGCGTCGGCAGCGAGGTAACCGCGACGACGTTGCGTGCGTTGTCGAGCATCTCCTTGAAGCTGATCAGACCGACGTCGGTGAACCCGTTGACGGCGGTCGCGGAGCCCGAGCCGCTCACGTACACGACCTCGAACCCGGCGCCCTCGACCAGCCGCGCGACGCTCGGGTCATAGGCGCCGACCGCCATCGCGCAGCCCGGCCGGCCCAGAATCTCCCTGAAGCGGGCTCCGGCCGCGCTCACGCCACGTGGCTTTCCACCGCGACGCCCGCGCCTCGCCTGATGAACCGGCCGTGGCCCTCCGGGCCGACGATCTCGCCGTCGCGCATCACGACCTCACCGCGGCACACGGTGAGCACCGGCCAGCCCCGCATCGGGCGGCCCTCGTAGATCGAGAAGTCAGAGCTCGAGTGGAGCATCTCGGCGGTCACCTCGCGCTCGAGCTCGAGGTCGAGCACGACGAAATCGGCGTCGCGGCCGGGCAGCAGCGCGCCCTTGGACGCCAGGCCGAAGATCCGGGCGGGCGCCTCACAGCACAGCTCGACGATCCGGGACAGCGGCACACCGCGCCGGTGATAGCCCTCGTCGAGCATCACCGGCAGGATCGTCGCGATCCCCGGGAACGCCAGCTGGGCATCCCAGATCGAACCGGCCTTTCGCGCGCGGGTCGCGGCCACGTGGTCGGAGCCCAGCGTGTCGAGCTCGCCCGACTGCAGCGCCCCCCACAGCGCCTCGCGGTCGGCCTCCTCCCGGATCGGCGGGATCACCTTGGCCAGGGCGCCGGCCGGGGTGTCGCGCGTCTCGGTCAGGTAGTGAGCCTCGGTCTCGATGTACAGCCGCGAGCTGCGGTCCCTTCGTGAGGTCAGCGCAGCGAGTCCCTGGCGCGAGGTCACGTGTACGACGTACAACGGGCACCCCGCGGCGTCGGCCAGCAGGGCCGCCCGCTGGACGGCCTCGGCCTCGACCAGCCACGGCCGGCTGTCGGCGAACGCGCCCAGGTCGTCGCGCCCCTCGCCGCGCACCCGCTTCGCCGCCCGGGCGGCGAGCTCCTGGTTCTCGGCGTGCACGAGCACGACCCCGCCCGGCACCCCGCCGACCTGCTCGAACGCCTCGTACAGGAGCCCGTCGTCGACGCCCTGGATGTTGATCTGGTGGCCCTCTTCGCCCTTGTAGGCCATGAACAGCTTGAACGAGGTGATCGAGAACGCCGCCGCGAACTCCCGGGCGCGAGCGATCTGCTCGGCCGTCATCAGCGCCAGGTGGAAGCAGAAGTCGATCTGCGCGCGGCTCTCGGCGCCGGCGATCTCGGCCTCGAACGTGTCGGCCTCGTAGCCGTCGAGATCTCGGTGCATCTTGATGATCGTGGTGACGCCGCCGATCGCCGCCGATCGCGTCTCGGTCGCGTAGTGATCCCAATCGGGCTGCGGCGACAGCTGGACGTGGGGATCGATCACCCCGGGGATCACGTAGCGCGCGCCGGCGTCGATGCCGTCGCCGGACGGACCCTCGCCCCGGAACACCTGCTCGATCTTGCCGTCCTCGCAGACGAGTCCGCCTTCGACGATCGACCCGTCCGGGTAGACGATCCGGGCGTTCCGGAGGACCAAGCTCGACAAGTCGGCAGCGGCCCGGCGCTCAGGCAACCGCCGCGGCGCCCACGGGCGCCCAGCAGGCGACGATCTCGTCGACCGACGGTGTGACCCCGAACAGCACGTTCATCGACTCCGACCGTCACGCGCTTGACCTCGGGCGACGCGCCGCCGGTCAGGTCGGGCGGGAACACCACGTAGAAGCCGTTGAAGTACGCGTGACGGGCGGTCGAGTCGACGCAGCCGTGGGTGACCAGTCCCGTGAGGATCACGGTCTTGACTCCCCAGGCGCGGAGCATCAGCTCGAGCTCGGTGTCATAGAACGCGTCGAACCGGTGCTTGACGACCTCGGGCTCGCCCTCGCGCGGCTCGAGCCCCTCGTAGAACCCGCTGGCGGGATCAGCGCTTTGGCAGTAGAGCCGGCTCCCATGCCGGTGCAGGCGCTCGAACATCGGGTCGTTCATGTACTTGGCGTCGTAGATCGCGCGCACGTGCACGATCTTCACGCCGTGCTTGCGCGCTTCGTCGAGGAACTCCGCGATCCGGCCCGCAACCGCCTTGGTCTCGCTCGTGTCCTGGCCGAGCCCGTCCCAGAAGCCGCCCTCGTCGATGAACTCGTGCTGCATGTCGATCACGATCACCGCCGTGTGCTCCGGCGAGACCTTCTCGTCCAACGTGTCCAGTATCTGACGCCCGTCGATCTCGATCATCCGCTGGAAACTACCGGGGCTCACCGGCGCTGACAAGCGCCTGCGCGGCCTGCTCGAAGCAGGCGATCGGCGGCGACACGAGGCCGAAGCCAACCAGGCCGCGCCCGGCCTCGCGGTGCATCATCACGATGTCGATCACCGGCCGGACGCCGGTCTCGAGCACCTTGTGGACGTCGATCCCGACCGGCGCCCCGCGGTCGCCGAGGACCGGCACCCGGTAGCGCGGATGCTCGGCCAGCGCGATCGAGCGCGTGTCTTCGTACAGACGGTTAGCCCGCTCTCCGTCGACCCCGAGCAGCGGCCACAGCGCGGGCGCCGCCGGCAGCACCGACGCCCCGAGCCCCGCGCATTCGACCAGCATCGAGTCGCCGCAGGCGGGCGCGGCGTCGGCGATGTCCGCCCCTTCCAGCGCGACTCCCTCAGCGCTCTCTGCGGGGGCCACGAACCACCGGTCACCGAGCCCGGAGACCTTGATCCCGCACTCGGTCCCGTTGGAGCCGACCGCGGTCACCAGGCTCGAGCCCTCGACGCCGTGACCCCGATCGAGCATCAGCCGGCTGTTGGCAAGCGACACCGCGACGAAGAACTGAGGGTTACCGCGCAGGAACTCGAGCACACGCTGCTGAAGCTCGGCGGACGCCCCGGCGCGGGCCATGCCCGCGGCGAGGCGCTCGGCCAGCATCGAGTTGGCGGCGGCGTTGCGGTTATGCAGCTCGTCGCCGCGGCGCAGCGCCTCACACATGATCTCGTCGCAGTCGATCCCGCCCAGCGCCTGCACCGCCGCGTCGAGCGCGGGCGCGGCGTCGTCGCGCAGCCAGCGCAGCCGTGCGAATACGTCCTCGCCGGTCATCCCGAGGATCAGCGCGCGGCCGAAGCCCTCCATCAGGAAGTGGTACGCGCGCTCGCCGCTGACCTGGTCCTCGACGACCACGACCGGCGTCGAGGCGGTGATCGCGCCGGCGCCGCCGGCCATCGCCTGGTGATCCTGGGCGGCTCCGAGCTCGGTCTCGGACGGCGACAGCCCCTCGAATTCGGCGGCTCCGGCCAGCGCGGCGTACACCGAGGGCGCCAGCGAGTCCCAGTCGGTCGGGGGCGCGGCATGCAGAAGCAGGTCCGGGCGCATCCCCGGGACCACCTCGATCGCGGGCTTGACTGCGACCAGCCGGGGCGCCACGGCGAGGACGTCGGCGATCGCGCGCTCGTTGGGGTCGGCCGGGGGCATCGGGCGGCACCCTTTCATTTCCCGGCCCGGCGATCAAGCACGCGCGTGAATATGATCGCGGTCGTGGCGCACAGCGACAGGCACCTGGACGCGGCTCGGTCGATCTGGGAGGCATGGACGTCGGAGCATCCGCTGCCGGCGATCCCGCAGGACGCCCGCCCCGCCGATGTGGAGGAGGGCTACGCGGTCCAGCGCGAGCTGGATGAGCTCGCCGGCGCGCCCGCGGGGTGGAAGATCGCCGCGACCAGCAAGGCCGGACAGGCCCACATCGGCGCCGACGGCCCGCTGATCGGTCGTCTGTACGAGTTTCAGCGCCGGCGGTCGGGCAGCACGCTGTCGGCGCACGCGATGCGGATGCGTTCGGTCGAGCCCGAGTTCGCGTTCATCTTCGGAGAGAGCCTCGAGGCCGGATCCGCGCAACTGAGCTCCGACGACGTCCTCGGCGCGGTGGCTTCGCTCGTGCTCGCGATCGAGGTCCCCGACTCGCGATTCGTCGACTTCGGCAGCGTTGGCATCGCTTCGTTGGTGGCTGACGCGATGTGCGGCGGCCATTTCCTGCTCGGGCCCCAGATCGGCGACTGGCGCGGGCTCGACCTCGCCGCCCAGGAGGCGCGGCTACTGGTCGGCGGCGAAGAGCGCTCAGCGGGGCGCGGCGCGAACGTGATGGGCGACCCGCGCGATGCGCTCGTGTGGATGGCCAACGAGGTGACCGGCCACGGCTGGTCGCTGAACGCCGGCGATGTAGTGCTGACCGGTGCCGCCGCTCCGCCAATGCCGATCGCTCCTGGCGACGCCGTGATGGCCGAGTTCGGCGGGCTCGGTAACGTGGAGGTGGCGTTCAGCTGATGGCGGCCGGCGCGCGGTCAGACGGCACGGTCCGCCTGGGCGTGTTCCTCTCCGGGCAGCACCCGCCCGAGCTGTCGGCCACCGCGGCGGTGCGCGACCACATCGAGCAGGTCGCACTCGCGCGCGAGCTCGGGCTCGACTCGGTCTGGGCGGGACAGCATTTCCTGTCGCACCCGTTCCAGATGTTCCAGAGCGTGCCGCTGCTGGCGCGGATGGCGGCCGAGGCCGAGGGGATGACCGTCGGCGCCGCGATCCTGCTGCTGACGTTGCTCAATCCGATCGAGGCGGCCGAGAATGTGGCCACGCTGAACGCGATCGCCGGTGGGCGGTTCGTGCTGGGGGTCGGATTCGGCTACCGCGGCGTCGAGAACGCCGCATTCGGGGTCCGCAGCCGGCGGGCCGACCTGTTCGAGCTAAAGCTCGACGTCGTCCGACGCCTGCTTTCGGGCGAGTCGGTGACCGCGAGCGGCGACGGCTTCGAGCTCGAGGACGCGAGGCTGGCGCTCGTTCCCGACCGGCCGCCACCGGTGTGGATCGCGGCCAACAGCGACCAGGCCGTGCGCCGGGCCGCTCGCCTGGGCGACGCCTGGTTCGTCAACCCGCACACCCGCCTGGATGAGCTCGAGCGTCAGATGCGTTTGTTCGAACGGGAGCGGGCGGCCCACGGCCTGCCGATGCCGGAGACCACGCCTGTGCTCAAGGAGGTGTGTGTTGCGGCCACCGACGAGGAGGCGATGGAGATCGCCCGTCCGTACCTGAAGAACAAGTACGACGCGTACGTCGAGTGGGGCCAGAGCGACGTGCTGCCGCCGACCGACACGCTGCGACGCGAGTTCGAGGAGCTGACCGCCGGCAGCCGGTTCGTGCTCGGATCGCCGGAGACGTGCGCCGCGATCCTCGCTGACCACATCGACCGGCTCGGGGCCGATCACTTCGTGTGCCGGGTGCAGTGGCCGGGGATGCCCCAGGCCCAGGTCCTGAGCTCGATGCGGCTGTTGGCGCAGGAGGTGCTGCCGGCAGTACGCGAGGCCGCGGCCACCGCTAGCTAACTAGCGAACGCCTCGATCAGGCCCCTCCCCCAAAAAACCGCCGCTCGACAGGCGGTATATTCCGCTGCATACGCTCGCATACCAACCGCGCGCCCGATGTCTGACAGAGTCGGGAGCGCAGCGGTGAGGGCAAGACGGGCGATGGTTCAAGTTCCAGCGAGCGCCAAGGAGAGGGAGTAGTGACACTGAAGCTCGGAGTCGACGTTGGTGGCACATTCACGGATGTGCTGCTGCTCGCCGAGGAGACCGGCGAGCTCACGATCGCCAAGGTCCTCTCGACACCCGAGGACCAGTCCGCCGGCGTGATCACCGGCGTGCGCCAGGCGTGTGAGACGCGCGGCGTGCCGCCGGCCGATCTCGCGCTGATCCTGCACGGCAGCACCGTCGTCACCAACATGATCCTCGAGGAGAAGGGCGCCGCCGGCGGGCTGATCACCACCGCCGGCCACGAGCAGATCCTGCACCTGGCGCGGGCCTGGACTCCCGGTCCGCTGTACGCCTGGATGGGGATGATCAAGCCCGATCCGCTGGTGCCTCTGTGGCGCACCCACGGGGTGGGTGAGCGAATGGGCGCCGACGGCACGCCAGTCGCGCCGTTGGACGAGGACGAGGTCCGCAACGCCGTGCAGCAGCTGATCGACGACGGGATCGAGTCGCTGACGATCGCATTCCTCAACGCGTACGTGAACCCCGCCCACGAGCGGCGCGCGCGCGAAATCGCGCTGGAGGTCAAGCCGTCGCTGCCGGTCTCGCTCTCCTCGGACCTGATGTCCGAGTACCGCGAGTACGAGCGCGCGCTGACCGCGGTGCTGAACTCCTACGTCCAGCCGCAGGTCCTCAAGTACGTCGACCACCTCCAGTCCCAGCTCCACGACGAGGGCTTCACCGGCCGCTTCAACATCGTCCGCTCCGACGGCGGCACGATGAGCGCGAAGGCGACCCGGGACCGCCCGGTCGACATCGCGTTCTCGGGCCCGTCGGGCGGCGTCGTCGGCGCCGCCTACCTCGCTCGCCAGGCCGGCGTCCCCAACGTGCTGACGCTCGACATGGGCGGCACCTCGACCGACGTGTCGCTGTGTGTCGACGGCGCGGTCACGATCAAGCGCGAGGCGCAGCTGGGCTACTACCAGTTCCAGGCCCGCGGGGCCGACATCCACAGCGTCGGCGCCGGCGGCGGCTCGATCGCCTACCTGAACCTCGCCGGGGCGCTCCGCGTCGGGCCGATCAGCGCGGGCGCCGACCCAGGGCCGGCCTGCTACGGCCAGGGCGGCGATCAGCCCACGGTCACCGACGCCAACGTCGTGCTCGGCCGGATCCCCGCCCGCTCGCGGCTCGGGGGCTCGCTCGAGCTCGACGTCGACGCGGCGCACCGGGCTGTCGAGAAGGTCGGCTCGGGCCTCGGCATCGATGCGATCGCCGCGGCGCAGGCGATCATCGACATCGCCAACGAGAACATGCACGCGGCGCTGCGGGTGGTCAGCGTCGAGCGTGGATTCGATCCGCGAGGCTTCGGACTCGTCGCGTTCGGCGGGGCGGGTCCGCTGCACGCCAACGCGCTGGTCAAGCTGATCGGTGCCTCACCGCTGATCGTCCCCTCCGCGCCGGGCGTGCTCAGCGCCTACGGGTTCATCGCCGCCGACGTGCAGAACGAGTTCGCGCGCACCTACCTGCGCACCAGCGACGTCACGACCGCGGCCGAGATGCGCGAGGCGGTCGACTCGCTGGTGGCCGAGGCGCGGGAGTGGCTGACCGGCGAGGAGGTGGCGAGCGCCGACCAGAAGTTCGAGGTCTACGCGGACTGCCGCTACTACCGCCAGGACATCCAGATCCCGTGCGCGCTCGATCGGGGCGCGCTCGACGACGGCTACGCGACCGCGCTGCGCTCCGATTTCGAGGGCGAGCACCGCCGGCGCTACGGCTTCGAGCTCGACTCGCCGATCGAGATCGCCACGCTCCGCGTGGTCGGACGCGGGGTCACGCCGGATCCGCCGCGAGCACCGGCGAGAACCGACACCGCGTCGCTCGAGGACGCGATCGATCGCCACGAGCAGGCCGTGTTCGCCGGCGAGTCGGTGTCGACTCCGATCTTCGACCGCGAACGACTGCGCCCCGGCCACCGGATCGAGGGGCCGGCGATCGTCGTGCAGGACGACAGCACTGTGGTCCTCGAGCCCGGCTACGCCGGCGCCGTGGACGAGTACGCCAACATCATCATCACCCCAAGCGAGGCCCGATGAGCGTCACCGAGAAGGCTATAGCGCCACTGCCCGACTTCGTTCGCGAACACGACATCGACCACGTCACCCTGGACATCATCGAGAACACGCTCTCGAACACCCGCTACGAGATGGACCGCGTGCTCGAGACGACCGCGGTGAGCCCGGTGATCCGGGAGCAGTCAGACCAGTTCCCGTTGATCGCCGACCGCCACGCGCGGATGGTGATGGGGCAGTTCGGGTGCGCGATCTCGACGATCATCGAGCACTCGCCCTACGAGGTGGAGGACCTGCGCGACGGCGACGTGATCGCGCTCAACGACCCGTACCTGTGCGAGGGGTCGGTTTCGCACACACCCGACTTCATGATCCTGCGCCCGATCTTCTACGAGGGCGACCTGGTCGGGTACACGTCGCAGTGGGGCAACCTGATCGACGTCGGCGGGACCGCCGCCGGGAGCATGCCGATCAGCGCGCGCAGCATCTACCACGAGGGCATCCGGATGCCACCGATCAAGCTCTATGACCAGGGCAAGCTCAACGAAGAGGCGCTGCGGATGTTCTGCCATAACACGCGCGTTCCGGCGCACGTCGAGGCCGACATCAAGGCGATCGCGGCGGGCACCGCGGCGGGCGCGGCGCGCGTGATCGAGCTGTGCGAGCGGTTCGGCAAGGACACCTACCTGGAGGCCTGCGACGCGATCCTCGATCGCACGCGTTCGGCCGTGATCGAGCTGATCCGCCAGCACCTGCCCGACGGCGAGCGCTTCAGCTTCGAGGACCTCGCCGACGACGACGGGCTGGGTACCGGGCCGATCAAGCTGCGGATGACGATGTGGCGCGACGGCGACACGCTCAACGTGGACTGGGACGGCTGTGACCCGCAGGTCCCCGGCTCGGTCAACTTCTACCTGAACCCCGAGATGTTCAAGATGTTCTGCGGGGTGTTCCTGATCATGGCGTTCGCGCCCGATGTCGCCTTCAATGACGGCTACTCGGACATCATCAACGTCAACATCCCCGAGGGGTCGGTGCTGCGGCCGAACTTCCCGGCGCCGCTGGGCAACCGGCTGACGCTGATGGCGCGCCACTTCGACGTCGTCGGGGCGGTGTTCTCCAAGGCGCTGTCGCAGTTCTCGGTGTCGGGCAGCTACGGCACCAGCCCGAACTTCGTCTACTCGGGAGTCGACTCCAAGGGCGAGCCCTACCAGATCCTCGAGATCCTCTACGGCGGCATCCCGGCCCGCCCGGTCGGCGACGGGCTCGACGGGCACTCGTGGTGGCCGCTGTTCAAGGCGGTCCCGACCGAGTACCTGGAGAAGTACTACCCACTGCGCGTCGACGCCTACAGGACCCGTCAGGACTCCGGCGGCGCCGGTTACCACCGCGGCGGCCACGGCGTCGACAAGATCTACACGTTCCTCGAGCACGGCCAGATCAGCTTCCAGGACGACCGGGCGCACACGTTCCCGTGGGGCGTGAGCGGCGGGAGCTACGGCGCCAGTTCGTCAAAGCGGCTGATCCGCCAGGACGGCACCGAGCAGCAGTTGCCCTCCAAGGTCGAAAACCTGCCGGTCAGCCGCGGCGACAAGCTCGTGTTCTCGACAGCGGGGGCCGGCGGGCTTGGCTCGCCGCTGACGCGCGAGCCCGAGCGGGTGGCCAAGGACGTGCGCGCCGGCCTAGTCAGTGCGGACGCGGCTCGCGAGGAGTACGGAGTCGTGCTGGGTCCCGACGGCGCCCCCGACGCCGCTGCGACCGAGTCGCGACGCGCGGAGCTCGGCGGAGGCGGTGAGCAGACCGGTCAGTTCGACTTCGGGCCGCTGCCGGAGCCAAACGTGCTGCGTGAGCAGATCGCCCAGGAGCGCCGCGACTTCGACGCCGAGATGGCGGCGCGCGGCGAGTCCGACGATTGAGCGCCCCGTTGCGAATTGCGATCGTTGGGACCGGCGCCACGGGGTCGGTGTACGCCGGGTTGCTGGCGTCGGCCGGCCACGACGTGACGGCGGTCGACGCCTGGCCCGAGCACATGGAGGCGATCGGCCAGCACGGCCTGCGCGTCACCGGTGCCAGTGGCGACCGGACCGCGACGCTGTCGGCTACCACCGACCCCACCGAGGTAGGGACGGTCGACCTGGTCGTGGTGGCGACCAAGGCCCACGACGTCGAGTCCGCGGCGACCGCGGCGCTGCCGCTGCTCGGCGACGACACGATCGTGCTGCCGATCCAGAACGGGCTCGGCAGCCGGGAGCGGGTGGCCGCGATCGTCGGTCCCGAACGCGTTATGACCGGTGTGATCGGCGGCTTCGGCGCCTCGATCGTGGAGCCCGGGCACGTCCACCATCACGGGATGGAGCTGGTCCGCTTCGGTGAGCGCTCGGGCCCGGTCACCGAGCGGGTGGAGCGTGTGGCCGACGCCTGGCGGAAGGCCGGGTTCACCGTGCGGACGTTCGACGACGTCGACAGGCTGGTGTGGGAGAAGCTGATCTGCAACGTGGCCTTCAGCGGCACCTGCGCGATCACCGGCGCGACGATCGGCGGCGTGATCGACGACCCCGATGCCTGGCCGGTGGCCCAGGCGTGCGCGACCGAGGCCTTCCACGTCGCGGTGGCCAGCGGCGTCGAGCTCGGGTTCGACGACCCGGTGGATTGGGTACGCGACTTCGGCTCGGCGATCCCCGGCGCGCGACCGTCGATGCTGCTCGACGTCCTCGCCGGCCGCGCCAGCGAAGTCGACGTGATCAACGGCGCGATCCCGCGGCTGGGCGACGAGCTCGGGGTTCCGGCGCCGGTCAACAGGACCGTGACCGCGCTCGTTCACGCGATCGAGCGGACCGGGACCGCCCCGCTGAGTCAGTCCGGCTGACCGGCGTCGAGCTCGGCGAACACCTCGCGGGCGTTGCGGAAGGCCTCGACGCCCGCGGGAACACCCGCGTAGATCGTCAGCTGGATCAGCGCGTCCTTGATCTCCTCGCGCGTGCACCCGTTGGTGATCGCGCCCCGCAGGTGCAGCTTGAACTCGGCGGCGCGGTTCAGCGCGCCGAGCATCACGAGGTTCAGCAGGCTGCGGTCGCGCCGGGTGAGCGCGCTGCGCCCCCAGGCTGCGCCCCAGCAGTATTCGGTGAGGAGCCGCTGGAAGTCTGCGCTGAACTCGTCGGCGTTCGCCATGCTGGCGTCAACGTAGTCGCGGCCGAGCACCTCGCGGCGGATCTCCAGGCCGGTTTCGAACAGGTCGTCGTTCACTGCACTCCCTTCCTTCGTGATCTCGAGCGGCTCGAGCGGGCGGTCAGGCGGCGATCGGCGCGAACGTCCCGGCCTTGTACGTCTGGCCCGGAAGCTCCTTGCCCAGCGCCTCGGAGAGCCACGCGGCGGTGTCGACCAGCGCGGCCAGATCGATCCCGGTCTCGATCCCCATGCCGTGCAGCATGTACACGAGATCTTCGGTGGCGATGTTGCCGGTCGCCTTGGGAGCGAATGGGCACCCGCCCACGCCGCCGCAGGAGGCGTCGAGCAGCATCGCGCCGGCCTCGACCGCGGCCAGCGCGTTGGCGTAACCGGTGTTGCGCGTGTTGTGCAGGTGGCAGCCGACGATCGCGCCCAGGTCGGCGACCCCGGCGACGAGCTCGCGTACCTGCGACGGCACGCCGACGCCGATCGTGTCCGCCAGCATGATCTCGGCCGAGTGGTGCTCGTGCATCAGGCGGGCGAGCTCGAACACGCGGTCGGGCTCGACGCGGCCTTCGAACGGGCATCCGAAGGAGGCGCCGATCGTGACCGACATGCGGACGTCCTCGCGGTTTGAGCGATCCAGCAGCGAGACGGCCACCTCGGTGGCGCCGGCCAGCGTCATGCCCTGGTTGCGATCGCAGAACGTCTCGCTCGCCGGGAACGCATAGTGGATCTCGTCGATGCCGGCGTCGACGGCGCGGTCGTAGCCACGCTCGTTGACGATCAGGCCCGCGTACACCGTGGGGCCGCTGCGATCGAGCTGCTGGACGACCTCCTCGGCCCCCGCCATCTGCGGGACCCGCTTGGGGTGTACGAAGCTGACCGCCTCGACCCGCGGCACTCCGGCATGGGCCAGACGGTTGCAGAACTCGGCGCGGACGGCGGGCTCGAGCACGGCCGTCTCGTTCTGGAGCCCGTCGCGGGGCCCGACGTCGCAGATCGTTATCGGGTTCATGATCGGCTTGGTATGCAATTGCACACTAAGAACCCTAGTATGCGCTGCTGGCAAACGTCAACAGGTGTCCCGAGTCGCGACACTACGCCGAAAGGGGAACCCGCCCGGTGGGCAGGCTGGACGGCAAAGCTGCATTGGTGACCGGTGGCGGGTCAGGGATCGGCCGGGCCATGTCGGTGCGTTTCGCGCAGGAGGGCGCTGCCGTGATGGTGGCCGACATCGTCGCCGACGACGCCTCGGAGACCGCGGAGATGATCGGCCGGACCGGTGGCCGCGCGTCCTCGGTTGCGGTCGACGTATCCGACGCCGAGGCGGTGGGGAGCGCGGTCGACGCCGCGGCCGGAGAACTCGACGGCCTCGACGTGGTCGTCAACAACGCCGGGGTAACGATCGTCGGCGCCGCCCATGAGCTGCCCGAGGCCCAGTGGGATCGCGAGCTCGCGATCAACCTGAAGAGCGTGTATCTGGTGTCGCGGGCGGCGTGGCCGATCTTCAAGCGTCGCGGTGCCGGGTGCATCGTCTCGACCTCCTCGATCGCCGGCCTGTGGGGCACCCCTGACAACGCGGCTTACGGCGCCTCCAAGGCGGCCGTGATCATGCTGACCAAGTGCATGGCGCTTGACGGGGCTCGCGACTCGATCCGCGTCAACTGCGTGTGTCCGGGCATGATCGACACCCCCATGATCGATGGTTATTTCAGCGACCAGCCCGATCCGCAGGCCGCCCGGGCGGCCGCGATCGGGATGCAGCCGTTGGGGCGGTTCGGCGAGCCGGCCGACGTCGCCGAAGCGTTCGTGTACCTCGCCTCCGACGAGTCGCGCTGGGTCACCGGCTCAGTGGTCGTCGTCGACGGCGGTCTGACCTCAGGAATCTGGAGCCAATGACAACGACAGAGACGATCACCGAGGAAGAGCTGCGAAGCGGGGTGCGCGAGCTGTGCGCGCGCTTCGGCGACGAGTACTGGCGCCGGGTCGACCGCGAGGAGGCCTACCCGAAGGAGTTCGTCGTCGCGCTGACCGAGGCCGGCTGGCTGGCGGCGTTGATCCCGTCCGAGTACGGAGGCGCCGGGCTGGGGGTCTCGGAGGGCGCGCTGATCATGGAGGAGATCAACCGCTCGGGCGCCAACGGCGGCGCCTGCCACGCGCAGATGTACATCATGGGCACGCTGCTGCGACACGGCTCCGAGGAGCAGAAGCAGCAGTGGCTTCCCCAGATCGCCTCGGGCGAGCTGCGCCTGCAGGCGTTCGGCGTGACCGAGCCCGACGCCGGCCTGGATACCACGCGGATCCGCACGCGGGCGCGGCGCGACGGCGACCGGTACGTGGTCAACGGGCAGAAGATCTGGACCTCGCGCGCGCTCGAGAGCGACCTGATGCTGCTGCTGGCCCGGACCGGCGATCCAGAGGGCGACCAGCCGCGGTGGTGGGGGCTGTCCACGTTCCTCGTCGATCTGCGCTCGGCGTCGGAGGAGAACCTGCGAATCCAGCCGATCGAGACGATGCTCAACCACAACACGACCGAGGTGTTCATCGACGATCTCGAGATCCCGGCCGCCAACCGGGTCGGTGAGGAGGGGATGGGATTTCGCTACATCCTCGACGGGATGAACGCTGAGCGCATCCTGATCGCGGCCGAATGTGTCGGCGATGGCCGCTGGTTCGTCGAGCGCGCCGCCGACCACGCCAAGCGGCGCGAGGTGTTCGGCCGGCCGATCGGCCAGAATCAGGGCGTGGCGTTCCCGATCGCCTGGGCCCACGCCCGGATCGAGGCGGCCGACCTGATGCGCCGGCGCGCGTCGGACCTCTATGAGCGCGGCGAGAAGTGCGCGGCCGAGGCCAACATGGCCAAGCTGCTCGCGGCCGATGCCTCCTGGGAGGCGGCCAACGCGTGTCTGGACACGCACGGCGGAATCGGCTTCGCCCGGGAGTTCGACGTCGAGCGCAAGTTCCGTGAGACCCGGCTGTACCAGGTCGCTCCGGTGTCGACCAACATGATCCTGTCGTTCCTGGCCCAGAACGTGCTGGGCCTGCCCCGGTCCTACTGAGGGCCCGTAGGAAATTATTGCGGGCTTGTCCGGCCGCCCCGCGGCGCTGGATGACCACCCACTCGCTCGTCGTGCCTCGGCACGCCTTCGCTCGCGTGCGGCGCCCAGCATCCACGGGTCGACCGTCCAATCACCACACTAATTTTCCGACGGACCCTGAGGGTCCGTCGGACCCCGAGCGCCCGGCGGGCGGTCCCGGGGAACGCCCTGGCGCCACATGCTCTTATAGGTACGGCTCAGGTAGGCCAGGTGCTTGCGCATCTCCTCGGCAGCCGCATCGCCGTCGCCGGCCTCGATTGCCTCGAGGATCGACCGGTGGTCGTCGTTGACGCGCGCCGGGAAGCGCGGGCTCATCGTCTCGCGGCTTAGGTTGGTCTGGAGGATCGAGAAGATCGGCTGCGCGGCGATCCGCAGCAGCGTGTTGCCGGCGGCGTCGAGCACCGCGGTGTGGAACTGCTGGTTGTAGACGTAGCGCTGCTCGGTGCCGAGTTCGTCGGGGTTCTCGAGGATCGTCTCGCGCATTCGCGCGAGGTCGTCGTCGTCGCGCCGCAGCGCGCACTGGCGGGCGGCGTACACCTCGAGCAGACGGCGCGTCTCCAGGAACTCCTCGAGCGTCACGTCGTTGGCCTCCGACAGCAGGCTGATGTTCGCCTCGAGGAACTCGGAGACGTGGTCGACTGTCGGCAGCGTCACGAAGCTCCCGCCGCTCGCGCCCTTGGCGGTCCGGATCAGGTTGTGGGCCTCCAGCGCCCGCAGCGCCTCGCGGACGGTGCCGCGGCTGACGCCGAACTGGCGGGCGAGCACGATCTCGCCGGGCAGCCGCTCGCCCCGCGGCAGCTCCCCGCGGATGATCAGGTCGCGGAGCTGGTCGTAGACCTGCTCGTAGGCCTTGCGGACACGGACGACGGGAGGCGCCATGCGCTCAGCTCGGCCCCTTCCCGTAGCGCTCGAAGATCCGCCGCGCGATCAGCAGCTGCTGGATCTCGTTGGAGCCCTCGCCGAGGATCAGCACGGGCGCGTCCCGGTACAGCCGCTCGATCGGATATTCCTGAGAGTACCCGTAGCCGCCGTGGATCCGCATCGCCTCGAGCGCGGCCTCCTCGGCGACCTCGGTCGCGAACAGCTTCGCCATCCCTGCCTCCATGTCGGCCCGGGCGCCCGTGTCCTTCAGCCGCGCGGCGTCGATCATCAGCAGCTCGGCGGCACGGATCTTGGTGGCCATCATCGCGATCTTGGCCTGGATCAGCTGATGGTGGGCGATCGGCTTGCCGAACGCCTCGCGCTCGCGGGCGTAGCGGACGGCGTTCTCGAGCGCCGACTCGGCGATCCCCAGTCCACGCGCGGCGACATTGACACGGCCGAGCTCGATGCCGGCCATGAACTGTTTGAACCCAACGCCGACCTGGTCGGAGCCGCCGAGGATGCTGGAGGCGGGGATCCGGTAGCCGTCGAACACCAGCTCGGTGGACTCGACGCCCTTATACCCGAGCTTCTTCAGCGGCGGCGGGATCGTCAGCCCCGGTAGCTCGGCCACGCCCGGCTCCTTCTCGACGATGAACGCGGTCATGCCGGTGTGCCGGGGCTGGGCGCTGGGGTCGGTGACCGTGAGCAGCATCACGATCCCCGCCCGCAGGCCGTTGGTGACCCACATCTTCTGGCCGTTGATCACGTACTCGTCGCCGTCGCGGACCGCGCGGGTCCGGATCGCCTGCACGTCGGAGCCGGCATGGGGCTCGGTCATCGAGAACGCGGAGCGGATCTCGCCGCGCGCCATCGGAGGCAGCAGCCGGTCCTTCTGCTCGTCGGTGCCAAACGTCTTGATCATGTACGAGGCGATGAAGTGTGTGTTGACCACGCCCGAGAGCGAAATCCAGCCCCGCGACAGCTCCTTGACGATCAGCGCGTACGTGGTCAGGTCGAGGCCCAGACCTCCGTACTCCTCGGGGATCGTGGTGCCGAACAGGCCGAGCTCGCGCATCGTCTGCACCAGCGGTTCGGGGAACTCATCGGCATGGTCGTAGCGCGAGACGTTGGGCAGCACGTCGCGATCCACGAAGTCGCGAATCGTGCGCAGGATCTCCTGCTGCTCGTCGGTGAGCTCGGTGACCGTGCTCATGCTGCCGCCAGGTGCTCTCGGCGGGCGGCGCGCGACAGCGCTTGCAGCCCGGCCAGATCGTCGCGGCGCTCGAGCGTCATGATCGTCTCCTCGAGCCGCTCGACGTCGCCGCTGTCCAGCGCCAGTGACGCGTTGGTGCGGAACTTGTCGCGGACCTCGTCGGCGCTCATCGGATTCTCGGGGCCGCCGCGCTGATACGGCAGCTCGGCCTCGAGCACCTGTCCGTCGCGGGTCCGGATCCGAACTCCGCCGGGCAGCGCCCGGGGGAACGTCTCATACTCCTTGACCTCGTAGCTGACCTTCGAGGCCAGCTCGAGCACCTCCTGATCGGTGATCGCGTCGTCGGTGTAGGTCGACAGGTCGACCTTGCCTCGGAGCAGCAGCGCTGCGACCGAGTAGGGCAGGCTGAACTTCGCCTCGTACTCCGAACGCGGCCGGTGCTTGTCGGCCAGCGGCTCGAGCACCAGCGAGACGCCCGCCTCGGTGGTCAGCGCGACGATCTCCTCGATCTGATCGACGGCTACCGGGGTGGCGGCCACCGCCTGCGCGGTCGCGTCGAGCGAGGCGTGCATGTAGTGGCAGGCCGGGTAGGGCTTGAACGCGATCCGCGGGGTCTCCCAGCGCTCGCCCAGATCGGAGGCGATCGCGTCGACGTCGACGTCGTGCCGGTCGACGAACGCGCCGTAGAGCCCGAAGCGGCCCTCGAACACCGAGGACGGCCCGGTGGCCCCGTGGGCCGCCAGGCGCGACGCGATGATCGCCGAGTGCGCCGCCCACCCCGGGTGCAGCCGCTTGGTCGAGGAGCCGTCGGCGAGGTACTCGAGCAACCCCGACGCCATGCTGCCGGCGATCCCCAGGCCGTTGGTGACGATCCCGGGCTCCTGGCCCTGCAGTCGCGCGGCGGCCGCCGTGGCACCGAATACCCCGCAGACCGAGGTCGGGTGGAATCCGCGAGCGTGGAACGCGTCGCCGACCACCATCCCCAGGCGGGTGACGATCTCGTTGCCGGCGACGGCGGCCACGACGAAGTCGGCGCCCGAGGCGCTCTGGGCCTGCGCCTGCGCCAGCGCCGCGGCCACGACCGCGACACTGATGTGGGCGATCGACCCGGTGTGCGTGTCGTCGTAGTCGAGCGCGTGGCAGGTGACGCCGTTGACCAGCGCTGCGTCCGCAGCGGGCAGGCCGTCGGCGACCCCGATCGCGGCTGCCGGCCCGGTGGTCCCGGTCTCGGTCATCGCCTCGCGGGCGGCTGGAGCCGTGTCGAGCGCATGCGCGGCCAGGCCGCAGCCGAGCATGTCGAGGATGTGGAGCTTCTCGGCCTCGACCACGTCCTGGGGGATCGCGTCGAGCGTCAGCGACGAGCTGAAGGCGGCGAAACGTTGGGCTGCGGTATCCATGGCTTGCACCTCAGACTGTCCAGTCAGTGTCGGTGGTCGGGAACGTGCTGGTGACCTCAGGCGCGCTGCGCTTATAGACCATGAACGTCCGCTGGAACTCGATCACGACCTCCCGCCGCTGGTTGATCCCTCGGCAGCGCACGCCGACGATCCCGACGTTCGGGTTGGACCTGGACTCGCGGGTGGACAGGATTTCGGTCTCGGTCCACAGCGTGTCTCCTACGTACACCGGCGTCGGGAGCTTGATGTCGGTCCAGGCGAGGTTCGCGGTCGCGTTCTCGCTGGTGTCGGGGACGCTCATGCCCGTCACCAGAGCCAGCGTGAAGGCGCTGTTGACCAGCGGCTTGCCGAAGCGGGTCCTGGCGGCGAACTCGTTGTTGAAGTGGACCTGGTTGGTGTTCATCGTCAGACACGTGAACCAGATGTTGTCGGTCTCGGTGACGGTGCGCCCGAGTCTGCTCTGGAACACGTCACCGACCTCGAAGTCGTCGTAGAAGCGACCCCGCCACACCTTTGGGGCGGCTTCGGGTTGTACGGCCATGCTTGCTCCCTCATCGGTCTGGGATTTTCAGCGTCGGTCCAGCCGGTTATATGTCAGACATAAGTCAAAGTCAACCCGTTCAAGGCGCTTCTCGGGCTCCTGCGGCTTGACACGACCGATGTCCGGCATAAGAATGGCCGCCCCCATGAAAGCGGTGCGAATTCACGAGTTCGGCGGGCGGGACGTGCTCGCGGTCGAGGAGGTGTCCGACCCCGAACCCGGTCCCGGCCACGTGCGGATCAAGGTCGACGTGTGCGCCCTGAACCACGTCGACGTCGACATCCGCGAGGGGACCTCGCGCTTTGACATCGGCTTCCCGCACATCCTCGGGCTCGAGCCCGTCGGCCGGATCGACCGGCTGGGCGACGGCGTCGACGGCTTCCGGGCCGGCGATCGGGTGATGCCGTACCTGCTCGGCGGCGATGTGTTCATCGGCGTCGCCGGCCCCGGCGGGTTCGCCGACTACGTGTTAGCCCCGACCAAGCAGCTGGTCCGCGTTCCCGAGGAGATCTCCGACGAGCAGGCGGGGGCGCTGCAGACCGCGTTCGGGACCGCCTGGCACATGCTGTTCGGGCGCGGCGGGCTGCGGATCGGCGAGACCGTGCTGATCAACTCCGTCTCGAGCGGGATCGGCTCGGCCGCCGTACAGCTGGCACGGCTGGCCGGCGCGTTCGTGATCGGCACCTCGAGCTCGCAGGAGAAGCTCGACGAAGCCGCCCGCAACGGCATGGACGCCGGCATCGACTACACGTCCGAGGACGTGCCGTCGCGGGTCATGGAGCTGACCGGCGGCCGCGGCGTCGACCTGGTGTTCGAGCACGTCGGCGGCGAGCTGTTCCAGAAGGCGGTCGACTCGCTCGCCCAGAACGGGCGGCTGGTGACGTGTGGCGGGCACGGCGGCGAGGTCGTACCGTTCGACATCATCCCGTTCTTCCGAGGCCAGCACACCTTCATCGGCTCGTTCGTGTACGACCGTGCCGAGCTCGACAAGGTTCTCGATTTCGCCGCGCGGGGTCTGCTAAAGCCCCTCGTGGCCGAGACGTTCGCGCTCGAGGACGTGCACGACGCGTTCGCGATGATGGAGAGCCGGAACTTCTTTGGAAAGATCCTCCTACGTCCGTGATGACCCCGGCCATCCCCCGATCCTGGAGAAAGCTATGAAACGCCTCGGAGTGGACGTCGGCGGCACGTTCACCGACCTGATCTACATCGACGACGAGGGTGGGAACATCCTCATCCACAAGCTCGCCTCCACGCCCGACGACCCCTCTCGCGGGACCGTGCAGGGCATCACCGAGCTCACCGAGCGCGCCGGCGTGACGCCCGCCGACCTCGGCCAGGTGTTCCACGGCACCACGATCGCGACCAACATCGTGATCGAGCACAACGGTGCGACCGTGGGGATGATCACCACCGAGGGCTACCGCGACATCCTCCACATCGCGCGCCACAAGAAGCCGCTGAACTTCTCCAACTACCAGGATCTGCCCTGGCAGCGCTACCCGCTGGTCCGCCGCCGCCATCGCCTGACCGTGCCCGAGCGAATCGCCGCCGACGGCCAGGTGCTGGTCGAGCTCGACGAGGAGCGAGCGCGAGAGCAGGTGCGCAAGCTCAAGGAGATGCAGGTGGAAGCGGTCGCCGTGTGCTTCCTGTTCTCGTTCCTGCACCCCGAGCACGAGCAGCGCGTCGCCGAGATCGTCCGCGAGGAATTCCCCGATGCGTTCCTGTCGGTGTCCTCCGAGGTGCTCCCGCAGTACCGCGAGTACGAGCGCTTCTCGACGGTCGCGCTGAACGCGTTCGTCGGTCCGAAGGTGGCCGGCTACGTACGCCGGCTGGAGGATGAGCTGCGGAGCCTGGGCGTCGGCACCGGGCTGCAACTGATGAGCTCGGCCAGCGGCGTGGTCACGGCCGACGGAGCCGTGCGGCGCCCGGTGAACCTGCTGATGTCGGGTCCGGTGGCCGGAGTCGTCGGCGGGATCTGGGTCGGCCGGCAGGCGGGCTTCCAGAACGTGATCACGCTCGACGTGGGCGGCACCTCGGCGGACATCGGGCTGTCGCAGGGCGGCAAGCTGCGGATGAAGCACCTGCTGGACACGCGCGTCGGTCCCTATCAGGCGATGATCCCGATGGTCGACGTCGACACGATCGGCGCCGGCGGCGGGTCGATCGCCTACGTCGACGGCGGCGGCATCTTCCGCTCGGGACCCCGGTCGGCGGGAGCGGTTCCCGGTCCGGCGGCTTACGGCCGAGGCGGCACCGAGCCGACCTCGACCGACGCGATGGTCAACCTCGGCTGGCTTCAGCCCGAGACGTTCCTGGGCGGGACGATGGAGCTCCGTTCCGACCTGGCTCGCCAGGCGTTTGAGCCGATGGCCAAGGAGCTCGAGATGAGCGTCGAGGAGGCCTCGATGGGCGCGATCCAGATCGTCAGCCACTCGATGGTCCAGTCGATCGAGGAGAACTCGGTGCGCAAGGGCTTTGACCCGCGCGATTTCGCGCTCGTCGCCGAGGGCGGCGCGGGCCCGATGTTCGCCGCGAACATCGCCTCAGAGGTGGGCACCCCGGCCGTGATCGTGCCTCCGTATCCCGGCGTCACCGCAGCACTGGGTCTGCTCGTCACCGACTCGGTCTACGAGTATGTGACCACGACCTATCAGCGCATGTCCCAGCTCAACGCCGAGGAGCTCGAGGCCCGGTTCACCGAACTCGAGGAGCAGGCCCGCAGCCAGCTCGAGGCCGACGGGATCGCGAAGGACCGCTGGGTGATCCAGCGCGTGGCCGACTGCCGCTACCTCGGCCAGGGCTACGAGCTGCGCGTCGAGGCCGGCTCGGGCGCGATCGACGCCGAATGGTCGAGCAAGCTCGCGGCCGACTTCCACGACGCGCACGAGCGCGAATACTCGCGCCGGTTCGAGGAGTCCGACATCGAGATCCCCAACATCCGCGTCCGCGGGATCGGGTTGATCGAGCCGCTGACGATGCCCGAGGTGGCCAGCAGCGATGAATCTGTGGACATCGCCCTGCACCACACGCGCGACGCTTGGTTCCGCGTCGACGGCGAGCTGCGCGAGCTGCCCACCCGTTTCTACGACCGCGAGCGGCTAGCCGCCGGACACCGGATCGAGGGCCCGGCGGTGATCAACCAGTACGACACGACCACCGTGATACCGCCGGGACTGGCTGCCGAGATCGATCGCTACGGGAACATCGTGATCTGGCTCGAGGAATCCGCGAGAACCGCCGACTTCGGTGCCGCCGGGGTCGCGGCCCGGTCCTGACCGCCGGAAGAGAAAGGAACCTGGCATGTCGATCGTGACTTATGAGGTTGGACGCACGCCCGGACCTCCGGACCGCGAGCGGGTCGAGGTCGACCCGATCACGATGCGGGTGCTCGGCGGCGCCTACCACGCCATCGCCAAGGAGATGGCGGGCGTCCTGTTCCGGATGTCCTACTCGTCGATCATCCGTGAGTCCGAGGACCTCGGGGCGGGGATCTTCGACGCCCAGGGCCGCGAGCTGTGCGAATCGGATTCGACGCCGATGCACATCGGCTCGTTGCCGTGGTACATCCGCGGCTTCCTCGACAGGCTCGACGGCGACATCCGCCCGGGCGACGTGATCGTCCACAACCATCCGTTCCTCGGTGCCTCCCACAGCCCCGACGTGGCGGTGGCGGTGCCGATCTTCGACGGCGACGAGCTGCTCGGGTTCGCGGCGGTGACCGCACACGTGCTCGACGTCGGCGGCTCGTTCCCGGGCATCAACGCCGACGCGTTCGACGTCTACGCGGAGGCCAAGCTCTACAACGGCCTGCGCTGGTACCGCGAAGGTGAGCTCAACGTCGACGTCGACCGGATGATGTTCGACAACGTCCGCACCGAGACGATGAACCGCGGCGACATGAACGCGATGATGGCCGCCTGCCAGCTCGGCTGTGAGCGGTTCCTGCGACTGGTCGAGCGCTACGGGACGGAGACCGTGATGAGCGCGGCCTATGGGTGGATGGACTACTCGGAGTCGATGTTGCGCGCCGAGATCGCCAAGATCCCCGACGGCGAGTACAAGGCCCCGACCGCGTGGCTGGACGACGACGCGCGCAACCGGGGCCGGCGGCTGCGGGTGGAGACCAAGGTGATCGTCGAGGGCGACAGCATCACGATCGACCTGACCGGCTCCGAAGCCGAGGTCCCGACCGGATTCAACGTCCCGTTCGAGGGCTCGCTGCTGGTCGGCGCCTATTACGCGGTGCGCACGCTGCTGCTCGACGAGGTCACGTTCCCCGAGCACGTGCCCCAGAACGACGGGGTATTCCGCCCCGTCGATGTGATCGCGCCGAAGGGGACGATCTTCAATCCCCAGTTTCCGCGGGCGTGCTTCTCGCGCTTCTGCCAGGTGCAGCGGGTGGTCGACAACACGATCCTGGCGCTCTCCGACCAGCTCCCGCAGCAGGTGACCGCCGGCAACTCGGCCGGGATCCACTTCTGCTCCTATTCGGGCTTTCAGCCCGAGAGCGGCGAGTACTGGCTGTACCTCGAGGTCAACGAAGGCGCGTACGGCGGCCGCTATGGCAAGGACGCGATGGACTCCGTCGACAACCTGATGGCCAACACTCGTAACAACCCGATCGAGGAGCTCGACCTTCGCTTCCCGGTCCGCTGCGACCAGTACGAGCTGCGGCCCGAGCCGGCCGCCCCCGGCAAGTGGCGCGGTGGCGTTGGGATCATCCGGCGCAACCGCTTCCTGGTCGACGGCACCTATTCCTGCGAGGGCGATCGCCAGTACGACCCGCCGCGTGGGATCTTCGGCGGCTGGGACGGGATGACCGCTTCCACCTATAAGAACCCCGACACGGCCCGCGAGGAGTACCTCGAGGCGAAGGTCACCGGCGTCGAGTTCAAGGCGGGCGAGTACATCGAGTTCCGCGAGCCCAACGGTGGCGGCTACGGCGATCCGCTCGAGCGTGACCCCGCGCTGGTGCGCGAGGACGTGCTCGACGACTTCACCACGATCGAGTTGGCCCGCGACGCCTACGGGGTGATCTTCGCCGACGAGAACACGCTGGTGATCGACGAGGGGGCGACGGAGAAGCAGCGGGCGGAGATCCGCAGCTCCCGCAGCGGCCGCCAGTCGCTAAACGACGTGTTCTCGCGCGACGAAGGCAAGCTGATCCCGTCCAAGAGCCCCGTGTCTGCCGCCGGCAACAAGATCTTCGGCATGGACTGAGGTGGCCTGGGCGGACCTCTCGATCGCGGAGGCCCACGAGCAGATCGTCGCGGGCGAGCTGTCGCCGGTGGCGCTGACCGAGGCGCACCTGGAGCGCATCGAGCGGGCCAACGGCGAACTGAACGTGTTTCGCACGCGTGGCCGCCGAGCGGGCGCTCGAGCAGGCGCAGCGGATCGAGGATGCGGCCCGGCGGGGCGACCCGCTGGGCCCGCTGGCCGGGATCCCGGTTGCGCTGAAGGACAACATCGAGGTCGCCGGGCTGCCGATGACGGCGGGCACCACATACCTCGACGGCCGGGTGCCCGACCGTGACGCTCCCGTATGGGAGCGCCTGCGCGACAGCGGCGCGGTGCTGGTGGGCAAGCTGCACATGTCCGAGTGGGCGATCGGTGCGACCGCCCAGAACATCCACTACGGGCCCTGCCGGAACCCGTGGGATCCCGAGCGCCTGACCGGCGGTTCCTCGGGAGGCTCGGGCGCCGCGGTCGCCGCCGACATGGCGGTCGCGACGCTGGGAACTGACACCGCCGGGTCGGCGCGGGTGCCGGCCGCGCTGTGCGGGCTGAGCACGATCCGGCCGTCGGCCGGACGCGTCTCAAACCGGGGCTCGATCCCGGTGGCGTGGACGTTCGACTCGATCTGCCCAATGGCGCGCCGGGCCGCCGACGTCGCGCAGGTGCTGGCGGTGATCGCCGGCTACGACCCGGAGGATCCGGCATCGATCGACGTCGCCGTCGACGACTACGTCGGCGCGCTGGCCCGGGGGGTCGAAGGACTGCGCGTGGGCATGCTCGTCGGCGACTGGATCGAGGATCCGCTGCCGGCGGTCGCCGAGGCGATTCGGACCGCCGCGGCCGAGCTCGAGCGGCTGGGGGCGACGGTCGAGGAGGTCGAGCTCCCGGGACGAGCTGCCGCGTTTGAACAGACCGCAGAGGTGGTGCTGCCCGAGGCCGCCGCGTTCCACGCCCAGCGGCTGGCGGAGTGCCCGGAGATCTTCGCCCCCGACGTCGTCACGCGGCTGCGCCGCGGCGCCGCGATCACCGGCCCGGGGTACGCCGAGGGCCGCCAGCGCCAGCGCGCCTGGCGCCGCAGCGTGCTCGAGGCGCTGGACGGACGCGACCTGCTGCTGTCGCCATCGTGCGGCCGGCCCGCGCCGCGCATCGCCGACAGCGACCCGCTGGAGACGACCGCGGTCCTGACCCAGACGGTGTCGATGTGGGTGCTGTCGCGCACGCCGGTGGCGGGCGTGCCGATCGGGTTCGTCGATGGGCTCCCGATCGGCATGCAGCTGGTCGGCAAGCCGTTCGGCGAGGCGACGGTGCTGGCCGCTGCCCACGCCTATCAGCAGGTCACCGACTGGCACCTGCGGCGCCCGCCTGCCCTGGAGCGGACCGCCTAGAGGCGGGGTGGACGTGAAACGTCCCCATGCGGGACGTTTCACGTCCACCCTTGACGCCAAGCACCCGCCCGGCTATCGAGCCGGGACCTCGCCGGCGACTCCGAACGCCCCCTCCGCCCGCAGCGCGGCGATCTCGTCCTCGGAGTAGCCGCACAGATCGCGGAGCAGCTCGTCGGTGTGCTCGCCGCGGTAGGGACCGCGGCTCAGCGGGTTGGGCTCGCCGCTGAGCCGCAGCGGCGACGCAATCTGGCGAACGGTCCCGAGCTCGGGGTGCTCGACCTCGACCACGTCCCCGCGGGCGACCGCCTGTTCGTCCTGCAGTGCTTCGCCGACCTCGTACACGGGCCCATGGGGCACGCCGGCCACGGACAGTATCCCCTGCCATTCGGCGGTCGTCCGCGATCGGAACGTCTCGCGCAGCGCCGGCAGCAGCTCCTCGCGGTTCTGGTTGCGAGCGGCGAAGTCGATGAAGCGGGGATCTTCCAGCAGGTCCTCGCGGTGCAGCGCCCGGCACAGCAGCTCCCAGAACTTCTGCTTGGCGCACGCGACCGTGAGCCATCCGTCGGCGCTCTGGAACGCCTGGAACGGGACGATCGACGGGTGCGCGGACTCGGCGATCCGCTGCGGCACGTAGCCGGCGCTGGCCGCCCAGGTGCCGATGTACACGAGCTCGTGCAGCGCGGTCTCATACAGCGAGATGTCGCAGTCGCACCCGACCCCGTCGCGGCGCGCCCGCCACAGGCCGCTGAGCAGCGCGATCGCCGAAACGTAGCCGCCGGACAGGTCGACCAGCGACAGCCCGCTCTTGGTCGGCGGCCCGTCCGGATCGCCGGTCAGGCTCATCCAGCCGGCCATCGCCTGCATCACGTAGTCGTAGCCGGGCTGCGCGGCCCGCGGGCCGGTCATCCCGAAGCCCGACAGTGAGCAGCACACGATCCGCGGGTTGACCTCGCGCAGGTCGTCGTAGGTGATCCGCAGCTTGTGGGGCTGGTCGCCGCGGAGGTTGGAGTAGACCGCGTCGGACTTCGCCACCAGCGTCTCGAACACCTCGCGGCCGCGGGGGGAGCGCAGGTTCAGCGAGACGCTCTTCTTATTACGGTTGAACGTCTCGAAGAACAGCGAGTCCTCGCCGTCCGCGTAGGGCGGGACGTAGCGGCCTACGTCCCCGTTGGACGCCGGGTCCTCGATCTTGATCACCTCGGCGCCAAGATCTGACAGCTGCAATGTCCCCCAAGGCCCGGCCCCGTACTGCTCGACGGCGATGATCCTTACGTCAGCGAGGGGCAGTGTCATGCGGGACTCCAGGGTTTGATGGTCTACAAAGCCTCATCGGCCGCGCAGGCTCGCGGTGGCCGCGTGGTCGACGGCCTCGCTGACGAGGTCGACCGCGACGCCGTAGACGCGGCCCGCCTCCTCGGCGGAGATCACCTCATCGAGCACGTCACGCAGCACCCGTTCCGGATCGCGCTCCGTCGGGTCGCCGTATCCGGCCGAGTTCGCCGTCCGCAGCGAGATCACGTCGCCGGCCGACAGGTGATAGTTGGTCGCCTTGGCGGGGATCCGCCGCTCGTCCTCGCGGCCCGGGTTGACGATGATCTCGCCGGGCACCCCGTCATGGCCGCCGAACAGCCCGCGGGGCGGGCTCACGCCGGTGGAGCCGTCGCCCTCGCCGCTGAACAGCGTGTTGGTGAGGCACTCCCAGGTCCGGACCACGCCCATCCCGCCACGCCAGCGACCCGCCCCCGGGCCGGGCCGCAGCTCGTATTCCAGGCAGCGCATGGGGTTGCGAAGCTCGAGCTCCTCGATCGGGTTGTTGCGGGTGTTGGCCATCAGGCAGTCGACCGCGTCGAGCCCGTCCTTGTCGGGGCGGCCGCCATAGCTGGTCTCGTTGACCTCGATGTACACCCAGTACTCGTTGGCGCCCTCGGCCACCCCCGAGTACGACACGAAGAACGTGTGGCCGGCGCTGCCCGCGCACACGCGATCGGGGTACACCTCCGACAGCGCCAGGTTCATCGAGTCGGCCATCTTCGCCACCTGGTTGATCCGCGCCGTGCACGCGGCGGGGAACACCGGGTTGAAGATCGAGCCCTCGGGAGCGATCACCTCGATCGCCCGGAAGATGCCGCTGTTCTGCGGGATCACGGCCCCGTTGGTGAACTCGTCGAGCAGCACCGAGCGGACCATCGAGAACACGATCACCTGAGTCGAGCCGGAGAACGGGCAGTTGTAGCCAGTCGGCACCTGGTCGTTTGAGCCGGTCAGGTCGACCTTCAGCTGGTCGCCCGCGATCTCGATCGCGACCTCGACTCGCAACGGCTCCCCGAGATGCTCGCCGTCGTCGTCGAGCCACTGTGTGGGCGCCCGGTAGACGCCATCAGGGGCCCGCCCGATCTCCGCGCGGAGTTTGCGCTCGGAATAGTCGAGCCAGTACTCGCCGGCGGCGAACACGGTGTCGTATCCGTACTTGTCGATCAGCTCCAGGAACCGGGCGCGCCCCAGCCGCGACGCCGCGATCAGCGCCTCGGTGTCGCCGCTGTTCAGCGTCGGCGTGCGCGTGTTGGCCCAGATGTGCTTCCACAGCTCCTGGTTTCGCTCGCCGCGATCCTCGATCCGCAGCGCCGTGTAGTGGTGGCCCTCGGCCCACACGTCGACCGGGTGCACCATCAGCCCCGGGGACATCCCGCCGACGTCTGCGAGGTGGCCGTTCGCGCATGACCACGCGCACAGGCGGCCGTCGTGGAAGATCGGGATCGCCACGCACAGATCCGGTGTGTGCGACGCCCCCAGGTACGGGTCGTTGTGGAGGAACACGTCGCCCTCGTGGACGTCGTCGCCGACGACCGAGATGATCCCCTGCAGGTACCCCGGAATAGACCCGACGTGCATCGGCGTGGTGTCGCTTTCGCAGAGCTCGGCGCCGTCAGGAAAGAAGATCCCGCAGCCCAAGTCCTCGGACTCGCGGATGATGCTCGAGTACGACATGCGATAGAGCACCTGGGCCATCTGCGTGGCGATCGCCTTGAACGCCCCGCCGAGCACGCTCAGCGTGATCGCGTCGAGCTCGCTCACGGCGCCACCTCCAGGACCAGGTTGCCGATCTCGTCGACACGGGCCCGCGCTCCCGGCGGGACCAGGGTCGTCGAGTCGGGTTGTTCGATCACCGCCGGACCGGCCAACTCGTCGCCGGCGCGCAGGTCCGCCCGCGCATACACGCGGGTGTCCATGAGCTGGGCCGTCCCGTCGACCGCGAACACGACCCCCCGTTGCACTGGTGGCGCTTGCGCCTCAGAGCGGCGCCCCACGCCGGGCCAGTGCAGTGCCGGCATCCGGCCGACCCCGGTGACGCGCACCGTGACCAGCTGCACGCCGAGGTCGCCGAAGCGCCCGAAGTACTCGCGCTCGTGGCGGGCTTCGAACGCGTCGCGCACCGCCGACGACCAGCCGTCGTCGACCGCCCCGGAGGGAGCCTCGACCCGCAGCTCGTAGCCCTGGCCCTGGTAGCGGCAGTCGGCCCAGCGCTGCACTTCGACGCGGTCGTCCTCGAACCCGGCGCCGGCCAGGTGCTGGCGGACGGCCGCCTCGAGCGTCTCATAGCTGCGCCCCAGCGAGTCGGCGTCGAGCGCCGACAGATCCTGCCAGGCAGTGGCGGCGCGCTCGTAGCGGACGTCGGAGGCGAGCAGCCCGGCGGCCGCGGTGACGCCGGGGTGGGGCGGCACCACTACGTGCGGAATCCCGATCGTGCGCGCGATCTCGGCCGCGTGCAGCGGCCCGGCGCCGCCGGTGGCGACCAGCACGAAGTCGCGGGGGTCATAGCCCTTGCGCACGGAGTTGGTCTCGATCGCGTTGACCATGTTGTGGACGGTCACCGCAACCACTCCGAGCGCGGCGTCCTCGACCGACAGCCCCAGCGGCTCGCCCACCGATGCGATCACTGCGGACCTGGCCAGTTCCGCGTCGAGGCTCATCCGTCCGCCCAGGAACGCCTCGGGATGCAGCCGCCCGAGCACGACGTTCGCGTCGGTGACGGTGGCGTCCGTGCCGCCGCGGCCGTAGGCGGCCGGTCCCGGGTCGGCGCCGGCGCTCTGCGGGCCGACGCGGATCACGCGGGAGTCCTCGGCGGTGGCGATCGACCCGCCGCCGGCGCCGATGGTCTCGATGTCGAGCATCGGGACCATCACCGGGTAGCCGTCGATCGACGAGTCCAGCAGGTGCTTCATCCGCGCCTGGCCGCCGGGGGCAACGCAGATGTCGGCCGAGGTGCCGCCGACGTCGAGCGTGATCATGTTCTGAAAGCCGCTGCGGCGAGCGGCGTCGATGCCTCCCAGCTGGCCTGCCGCCGGCCCCGACAGCACCAGGTTGACCGGAGACTGGTGGCCCTCGTCGAACGTCGTCATCCCGCCCGAGCTCTGCATCAGGTGCGGCGGGCGTCGCATCCCCTCCTGCTCGAGCGACTCGTGCAGCCGGTTGAGGTAGCGACCCACGCGTGGTCCGATGTAGGCGTTGATCGCCGTCGTCGAGAAGCGCTCGTACTCGCGGTGCTGCGGGCTTATCTCGCTGGAGACCGACACGAACGCGCCGGGGCACAGCCGCTCGGTCAGCTCCCGCAATCGTTGCTCGTGGGCGTCGTTGACGAAGGAGCCCAACAGGCAGATCGCGATCGATTGGACGCCCTGCCCGGCCAGGTAGCGCAGCTCGCGCTCGGCCGATTCCTCGTCAAGCGGAGTCAGCACGGTGCCGTCGGTGAGCACGCGCTCGGGCACGCAGCGGCGGTGCTGGCGGAGCACGAGCGGCCGCGACTGCTGCGGGATGTCCTGCATGATGCTGAAGTTCAGCGGCTTGCGGTGCCGGGCGATGTGCAGCACGTCCCGGAAGCCGTCGGTGGTGACCATCCCCACGCGAGCGCCGCTGCGCTCGAGGATCGTGTTGGTCCCAACCGTGGTGCCGTGCAGCAGCTCCGACAGCTCGGACGGTTGGGTACCTGCCTGCTGGCAGATCTCGCGCACGCCCTGAGCGATCGCGATCGCCGGATCGGCGGGCGTCGAGGGCAGCTTGTGCACGTGGATGAGCCGGGCCTGCTCGTCGTAGAGGATCAGGTCCGTGAACGTGCCACCGACATCGACGCCGAGGTGAAAGACGTGGTGCGGTTCAGTGGCTTGCATGACACTCCCGGCGCATGCACTGACAGATAACGTGCCCGCTGTTCGCGTTCCCCAGCGTCAGGAGAGCAGATGCCCCGAGTATGCGTACTGGTGCCGTTCCCGCTGGACGAGAGCGGCGTCGAAAACCGGCGCCGACAGCAGAAGGCGGTAAAGCTGAGCCCCGACATGCAGCTGGACTACAAGCCGGTGAAGGCCGGGCCGGCGTTGCTGGACAGCCACCACGACTACGTGCTTGGGGATCTGGCCCTGCTCGAGGTGGGACTGGAGGCTGCCGAGGAGGGCTACGACGCGATCTGCATCGACACGATGAGCGACTCGGGTGCCAACGCGCTGCGCTCGATGCTCGACGTCCCGGTCGTGTCGCCCGGCCGGGCCTCATACCTCACCGCCCTGATGCTGGGCAACAAGTTCTCTGTCCTGACCCAGTGGGACGGCTGGATGCCCATCTACGAGAAGGGCGTCAAGGAGGTTGGCCTGAGCGACCACCTGGCCTCGATCCGCTCGATCAACATGATGCCCGACCTCGAGAACCTGCTCGGGGGCAAGGAGGAGGTGGTGTTCCCGATGCTCCAGGAGGAGGGCATGCGCTGCGTCGAGGACGGGGCGCAGGTGATCTGCCTCGGCTCGACGACGATGCACGACGCCGCCGAATTTCTGAATGAGAACCTCCCGGTGCCCGTCATCAACCCCGGCCCGCTGACCTACAAGCTCGCCGAGTCGCTGCTGGCGCTGCGGCTGTCGCAGAGCCGCCTTGCCTATCGCAGCCCCGACGTGCCCAAGCCCGAGATGATCCACGCGATGCTGCGCGCGGCCGTCGAGAGCGAGGCCTGAACACTCGGCTCGGGCGGTCATGCAGGCTGCTTGAACTGAGCGGCCCTCAGCAGCCCGAGCGTCTCGTCCAGGTCGAGCACGTCGCCGTACTTGGCGTCGATGTCGAACAGCGTCGCCTCGTGCGGGCCCGGGGCGCGGTCGGCAACCGCGTCGCGGGGGACGACGACCCGGTAGCCGTACTGCATCGCGTCGACCGCGGTGGCGCGCACGCATCCCGACGTCGAGGCGCCCGTGACGATCACGGTGTCGACGTGAGCGGCGGCCAGCATCGGTGCCAGCGGGGTGCCGAAGAAGCCCGAGGCGAACAGCTTGTTGAGGACCGGTTCACCCTCCCGCGGCGCGATCCGTTCGTCGATCTCGGGCCACGGGGACCCTGGAGCCAGCGTGAGCAGCGTCGGGACCTTGTCGATGAACGCCTTGGCGACCTTCTTGCCGCCCTCGTCGTACTGGATCGTGGTGAATGCGATCGGGCAGTCTGACTCCCGCGCGGCCTCGAGCAGCTTGGCCGTGGCCTCGACGGCGGCGTCGGTGTCGCAATGCAGCGGCGACGCGGGGTCGGTGAATCCGCGGTTGAGGTCGATGATCACCAGCGCCGGGCGCGTGCCCGCTCCCTGGCGTCGGCCCAAGCCCCGCTCGTCGTAGAGGTTTCGCGTCTCTTCGTCCACTGTCACCCTCCTGAATCTCTGTCAACCGGTACTGACACTGACACCCTCGGGCAGCTCGCCGTAGTCGAACTGCGGCGGTTCGCCCCGCTCCCGCGCGAGCCGCGACCGAAGCTCCTCGGTGGCGCCCTCGTCGACCGCACCGCCGTCGATCACCACGCCGTAGTCGGACTCGGCCACCTCGCTGGAGACCAGCTCGCGCTGCACGTCCTGCGCCACCAGGTGGGCGGGGCGCTGCAGCGGATCGCCCCAACCGCCCGCGCCGGCCGTGCGGAACACGAGCCGCTCCCCGCCCTCGACGTGATAGGCGTCGAGCTTTGACGGCAGCTCGACGACGGTCCCGTCGGCTCGGATCAGCTGCTTGGCGCTGCGCCCGCCGGCCCGCCCGCCGCCGATGCCCCAGGGGCTGATCAGCGCGCGATCGTCGTGAACGGTGAACTCGCCCGGACCGGTGAACAGGTAGACCTTCTCCACCCCGGTACCGCCGCGGTGAAGGCCCGCGCCGCCCGAGTCGCGCACCGGGATGTAGCGCTCGATCACGACCGGGTAATAGGCCTCGGTGTATTCGGCCGGGGTGGTTCGGAACATCGGCCACCAGGAGTGACCGTCGAGCCCGTCGCCGATCGGACGTCCGGGGATCCCGCCGAACAGCAGCTCCACGAACTGGAAGTACTCGCCGGCCGGGTCGACCCCGGAGAACACGAACACCGGGCTGGTGCCGTACCCCGCCGCCATCGACAGGTCCGGGGCCTTCTGGCCGAGCGCCCCGCTCTGGCAATCGAAGAAGCGGGTGTGCACATTGAGGCGATTGGATAGCGGCGCGGGGAACTTGGGGTTCAGCAGCGACCCCTCCGGCAGCGTCACCTCGAACACGTCGTAGAGCCCGTCGTTGAACAGAATCTGCGGGTCGAACGCCATGATCATGTAGATCCCGAAGAACAGCTTGCACAGCCCCTCGTGGATGTGGAAGTTGATCGAGCCCGGCGCCTGGTCGGCGGTCCCGGTCCAGTCCGCGTGGCAGACGTCGCCCTCGCGCCACACGGTCAGCACCATCTTGAACGGCCCGTTGCCGAGGCCGTCGTCGTCGACCCAGTCGGTGAACGTGACCCGCTCCTCGGGGATGTACTCGCGGATCAGCCGGCCCATCGCGGTGCGCGTGCGGTCCAGCAGCGCCTCGCACGCCGCCTCGTAGGTGTCTGAGCCGAACCGGTCGCAGATCTCCACGACCCGGCGCTCGGCGGCGCGGCAGCCGCCGATCAGCGCCATCAGGTCGCTGCGGTTGGTCTCCGGCGTGCGGGTGTTGTTGAGGATCACGGCGAGCGCGGTCTCGTTGAGCTGGCCCGCCTCGACGATCTTGATCGGCGGGATCCGCAGGCCCTCCTCCCAGATCGAGGTCGCCTCGTTGACCTGACTGCCCGCCACCTTGCCACCGACGTCCATCATGTGACCGAACATCGAGCTGAACCCCACGTGCCGGTCCTCGTGGAAGATCGGAACAATCACCAGCCAGTCGTTGCAATGTGAGATCGACCCCTTGCACAGATAGGGGTCGTTGAGCAGGACCACGTCGCCTTCGCCGATGTTGCCGCCGAAGCGGTCGATCACCTCGGGGATGTAGGAGCCGAACTGGCCGACGACCATCTGCCCGCGCGCGTTACAGATCATCGGGAACTCGTCGTGCTGGACGCGGATCGTCGGCGACATCGCGGCCCGGCGAACGACCTCGTCCATCTCGAAGCGGGCGTTGAGCAGGGCGTTCTCGATCAGGTCAAGCGTGATCGTGTCGATGGCGGTGTCGGTCATGTCCGCTAGCGCTCCGGTGAGATCAGCAGGTTCAGATAGGGATCTACCTCGGCCACGTGGCCCGGGAGGATGACCGTCGTCGCGTCGTACTGCTCGACGATCGCGTGGCCGGGGATCCGCATACCGGCGGTCAGCCGCGAGCGCTCGTAGGTCGGGACCTCGCGACGCTCGCCCTCGAGCCACACGGTCTGGCTGCCCATCCGAGCCTCGGCGGGATCGCTGCGCCCGCGATCGTGAGCCGGTATCCCCGGCGTCGGCACGCTTCCGCGCGCGATCGCCCGCAGGTTGACGAGCTCGGCACCGCCCTCCAGCCCGAACCCGTACAGGCGGTGATGGACCTCGTTGAAGCGCTCGACCAGCTGGTCCACGGTAAGACTGCCCAGCTCCGCGGCCGACACCTCGATCGGGATCTCGAAGCCCTGGCGCCGGTAGCGCATGTCGACGACGTAGTCGGTCGTGCGATCCGCAGCGGCGACCTGTTCGGCCTCCAGCCATTTGTCTCCGCGCGCGGCGAGCTCCCGCAACCGCTCGCGCACCTCTTCGGCCGTGGCCGCGTGGGCGTCGCGGATGAACGTCTGGCTGAACTCGTTCTTGACCTCCGAGGCGACGAATCCGAGCGCCGACAGCACCCCGGACTCGGGCGGCACGAGCACCGGGAAGCAGCCCAGCAGCGCGGCCAGCGCGTTGGCGTGAAGCCCGCCCGCGCCTCCGAAGGAGACCAGCGCGAAGTCACTCGGGGTCAGGCCCTTCTGGACGGTGACCACGCGCAGCGCACCGAGCATGTTCTCGGTGACGATGTCGACGATCCCCGCCGCCGTGGCGCGCGGATCGAGGCTGAGCCTCTGCGCCAGTCGGCCCACGGCGGCGTTGGCCGCATCGACGTCGAGCTCCATCGCACCGCCCAGCAGCCGCGGCGGGAGGTGGCCCTGCACGAGGTTGGCGTCGGTGACGGTCGCCTCGGCTCCGCCGCGCCCGTAACACGCGGGCCCCGGATCTGCCCCGGCACTACGGGGCCCGACGCGAAGCGCGCCGGTGACCTCGGCGACGTACGCGATCGAGCCCCCGCCGGCGCCGATGCTCTCGACCTCTACCGACGGCGCCCGTACCGGGAACTCTCCGACCGACGTCTCGCGCGTGATCGAGGGCTCGCCGCCGACGCACGTGGCGACGTCGGTCGACGTGCCGCCCATATCGAACGTGAGGATCCGGTCAAAGCCGGCGTGGGCGGCCACGTACGCGGCGCCCTGGACTCCTCCGGCGGGGCCCGACAGCACCGTATGGACCGGCGTGCGGCGCGCCGAGTCGAGGCTCATCAGGCCGCCGTCGGAGCGGACCACCTGGAGGTCGCGGCCGGCGCCGACCTCTTCGAGCCGGTGACGCAGGCTCGACAGATAGCGATCGAGCACGGGGGAGACGTAGGCGTTCATCACGGTCGTGACGGTGCGCTCGTATTCGCGGAACTCGGGCATGATCTCCGACGAGATCGAGACCGGCAGCAGCGGCGCCTCGTCGGCGGCGAGCTGGGCGACCGCGCGCTCGTGCGCGGGGTTGGTGAACGAGTTCATCAGCGACACGGTGAGCGCCTCGACCCCGCGGTCGCGGAGCTCCGCGATCGCCGTGCGGGCGCCCTCGACATCGAGCTCACGCAGCACGACGCCGTCCGATCCGACGCGCTCGTCGAGCGCACGCGTGTCCTGCAGCGTGGCGATCGGCTCTGGCTTCTCGTAGATCATCCAGCCGAACAGCGGCCCCGGGGTCCACGCCTCGGCCAGGTGCAGTATCGAGCGAAAGCCGTCGGACACGAGCAGCCCGACGCGGGCTCCCCGCTTCTCGAGTACGGCGTTCGTCGCCACCGTCGTGCCGTGAAGAATCGCGCCCATCCGCTCGGGCGGGACGCTGGCCGTCTCGGCGATCGCGCGGATTCCGTCGACCACCCCCAGCGACTGATCCTGGGGCGTGCTCGGCACCTTGGCCACCCACAGCTGCCCCGACTCGGTGTCGTGCAGCACAAGGTCGGTGAAGGTCCCACCGACGTCGATCCCGAGCCTCAGCACGGGCTGAGTCTATGGGCTCGGAGCCACGGATGTCCAGATGTCCGACATCCGCGCTTGGTCATGCTTCCGGCGGTCAGCGCCTACTCCGCCGACCGACCGTCGGCGTCGTCGAACAAGCGCGAGACAGCCGAGTAATCGAGCGCTCCCATGCTCTGCTCCTGAGCCAGGCGGTAGCGCTCCAGTGACGCTTCGACGACCGGCATCGAGAGCCCGTGCTCGGACGCCGTCTGCAGCGCCAGATCCACATCCTTGGCGAGCAGGTCGACCGGGAACAGCGCGGCCCAGTCGTTGCTGGCGGGCGCATCCGGGAGCACGCCGGGGACCGGGTAGCGGTTGCGCAGGACGCGCGAGTCGCCGGTTCCGTTGGACACGATCTCGTACACGCGCGACATGTCGAGGCCCTCGCTGCGGGCGAGCGCGACCGCCTCCGCGAGCACCGCCATGTGAGCCCCGGCAAGGATGTTGTTGGTCAGCTTGGTCGCCTGGCCCGAGCCCGGTCCGCCCATGTGGCGAATCACCGCCCCGAGCGCTTGCAACAGCGGCTCTGCCTGGTCGAACGCGGCCGCATCGCCCCCGACCATGATCGCGAGCGTTCCCTTGTCGGCGCCGCGCGGGCCGCCACTCACCGGGGCGTCGAGCACCGCCAGGCCGCGCTGCGCCCCCTCCCGCGCCAGCCGCCGGGCGAGGCTGGGCAGCGATGTGCTCATGTCGATCACCAGCGAGCCCTCGCGCGCTCCCTCGAACACGCCGCGCTCGCCGAGCATCGCGTCCTCCACGATTGCGGGCGTCGGCAGGCAGGTGATCGTGACCTCGGCCGACGCAGCCGCGCTCGCCGGGTCTTCGGCGTCCCAGGCTCCGCGCTCTCCTAGCCGCGCAACCGCCTCGGGCTGGGGATCGAACACGCCGACGTCGTGTCCCGCGTCCAGCAGCCGCATCGCCATCGGCGCGCCCATCCTGCCGGCCCCGACGATCGCGACCCGCATCGCCGTCAGACGCCTGCGCCAGACCCGGCGGCCCGGCGCGCTCCGTCGGGTGTCCACAGGCGCACGTAGGTCTCGCGCAGCATTGCCAGGTGCTCGCGCATCTTGCGCTCGGCCTCGTCGGCGTCCCGCGCGCGGACCGCGTCGAGGATCGCACGGTGGTCGTGGTTGACGTGCTCGAGCGTGTGGGGGCCGATTTCGCTGCGGCGCATGTTCGTCTGCAGGATCCCGAACACCGGCCCAGCCGAGATCGAAAGCAGCGTGTTCCCGGCCGCCTCGAGCAAGCCGGTGTGGAACGCGGTGTTGCAGATCAGCTGCTGCTCGGTCCCGAGCTCGTCGGGGTCCTCGATGATGCACGCGGCCAGCTGCTCGAGGTGGGACTGCGAACGCCGGCGCGCCGCCATCCGCGCGGCGAACGACTCGAGCAGCTCGCGCGCCTCGAGCATCTCCTCGGCCGTGACCTCGCGCGATTCGTTGAGCAGGCGGATGTTCGCCTGCAGCAGCTCGGAGATGTGGTCGGCGGTGGGTAGCGTCACGAAGCTCCCGCCGCCGGCGCCCTTGGAGGTGCGGATCAGGTTCTGGGCCGCCAGCAGCCTCAGCGCCTCGCGGACCGTCCCGCGGCTGACGCCGAACTCGCTCGCCAGCGCGGCCTCGCCGGGGAGCCGCTGACCGCGGGCGAGCTCGCCCCGCATGATCAGCTCGCGGAGCTGGTCGTAGACCTGTTCGTAGGCCTTGCGCACCCGGCGCACGGGAGTGCCGATCGCGGCTTCCTGGAGCGCCGCGGCGCCGTGCGGATCACGGCGTGATCGGGCGCGGGCCGCCGACAGCACCGCGGCCGGTTCGCCACTCCCCCTACTCATGGTGCTTGCAAGCGATCGGCACGGTAAAAGCGAATTGAGCATATCCGGATCGCGGACGGGGGCCGAGGGCGGGAGCTAGATCGCGATGTAGCCACCGTCGACTACGAGCGCCGAGCCGGTCACGTACGTGGAGTCGTCGCTGGCCAGGAACAACGCGCCCGCCGCGACTTCGTCGGACGTGGCCAGCCTCCCGAGCAGGGTCGACCCGGCGAGCCGGTCGAACACGGTCGGGTCGCCGGTCTGGTCCTTCCAGGTCTCCAGCCCGGGCGTCAATGTCGGGCCCGGGCACAGCGCGTTGACACGGACGTTTCGCGAGCCGGTCTCGGCGGCGAGCGAGCGGGCCAGGTTGATCACCGCCGCCTTAGCGGCCGTGTAGGCGGCCAGCCCCGGGTAGCCGACCAGGCCGAGCTGGCTTGCGGTGATGATGATCGACCCCGAGCCCCGTTCGAGCATCCCCGGCAGGAACGCCCGGCACAGCAGCCAGACGCCTTTGACGTCGATGTCGAACACCGTCTGCCACTGCTCCTCGGTCATCGCGGTCGTGTCGTGGTGCGGGGCGATGCCGGCGTTGGCGAACACGATGTCGACCGGACCGAGCCGCTGCTCCGCGGCCTCAGCGAGCCGGCGGATGTCCTGGCCGTTGGCCACGTCGCAGCGGACGATCTCGTCGTCGCCGGCGTTGACGTCGCCGACGAGCACGTTCGCGCCCTCCGCGCGGAAGCGGTCGGCGGCCGCCTTGCCGATCCCAGAGGCGCCGCCGCTGATCACGGCGCACTTTCCGTCCAGGCGTCCCATGGTCAGTGCGATCAGGCCGTCGCGCCGGCGGTGGCAGCGGACGATTCAGCCGCGAGCACGTCCTGGAAGAAGGCCGTGACCACGCGGACCGCCTCGTCGGGGGCCTCGAGCAGGTCGGCGTGCCCGATCGTCGGGAATTCGTGCAGGCGGGCGTGGTCGGGCACCCGCTCGACAATCTGGCGCGCGCTGTATCCGGACGGTGCCAGGTCGGGCGGGGTCATGATGTCGCGCGATCCGTTGGTGAACAGGATCGGCCGCCGGATCTGATCGACCAGCGGCTCGAGGTCCATCTCCTCCATCGCCAGGCATGCCTGCCTGACGGTGTACGGGGAGTTCATCGCGACGATCCGCTTGACGTTGGCGAACACCTCGGGGTTCTCCTCCAGGAATGTCGCCCCGACGGCCTGGATCGTCAGCAGATCGCAGAAGTCGTCGAGCGGGAGGGCCTCGCACTGCTGCCGCCAGTTACGGAACATGACCCGGCGGTAGGTGTCACACCGCGCCATCGCGCAGTCGGCGCAGCTGGCGATCGTCTTGTCCGGGTACTTGGCGGTGAACGCCAGCGCGATCATCCCGCCCATCGACGTGCCGTGGGTGAGCGCCCGCTCGATCCCCAAGGCGTCGAGCAGCGCCGCGCCCTCATCCGCCCAGTTCTCGATCGTGTACTGGGTCAGCGGCTGGGTCGAGCGTCCGTACCCCGAGGCGTCGAAGCTGAGCAGGCGGAACTTCTCGCGGAAGCCGTCGTTGACGGCATCGAAGTTCTGGCGGCCGAACAGCGAGCCTCCGAACTGCAGGATCAGGGGTGCGTCCTCGGGGCCCGTGAACTCGTAGTACAGGCGCACATCGTGCACGTCGGCGAACGGCATCGGCTCTCCTCTCGCTTGCCGCTGTGGCGCGGGTCGGCCCGCGCGGATGCGGGAACTGTATGCGATTGCACACCGATATGAACGCCGGCTGTCCCAATGTTTGACATTTCCCCGCGCGCGGTGTTGGATGCCGCCGATGAGCGACGGCGAGGACCGCGGAGAGCTGATCGGCGCGGCGCTCGACGGGCTCGTGCGCGAGATGCGCGAGCGCGTCGGCGTGGGACGCTGCACGCTGCGGCTCGACGTCGAGCAGGACTATTTCCCGGTCGTCTACGAGTCGCGGCTGGACGGTGTCCGCACGCTGATCGGAGACCAGGAGGTGTCGCTGAAGGGCCAGCCGGTCGTGGAGGCGATCCTCGGCGGCATCGAGCAGGTGATCCAGCCCGACTGCGCCTCGGCCTCCGACGACCCCAGGTTCCAGGCGATGCTCGCCAGCTACGGGGGGATGGGCGCGCAGATCGTCACGCCCGTGCGAGACGGTGAGCGGCTGCTCGGGATCATCTCCCTGCACCACCTCGGCGGTCCCCGCGAGTGGTCCGAGCGCGAGCTCGCGATCCCGCGGGACGGGGCCGACCTGGTCGCCCGGATCGCCGGCGACGCGTTGCCGCTCCCGGCTGGATCGGCCTGATCGGAGGAATCGATGGCCACCCGGATCGCCGTCGAGCGTCACAAGTCGATCGTCGTCAGCCCGGTCAACAGCCACAACCGGATCTGGCCCGACCTCGATCCGGTCGCGAGCATCGATCCCGGCGAGGAGCTCGAGCTCGAGCTGCGCGACGGCATGGACGGAGCGCTCTCGCCCTCGAGTGACTCAGGTTCGCTGGAGACCGTCGATTTCGACACCAACCACCCCCTGACCGGCCCGATCGAGGTCCGCGGAGCGGCGCCCGGCGACGTGCTCGTGGTGACTCCGCGGCGGATCGTCCCCGACGGCTTCGGGGCGACCGCGGTGGTGCCCGGGTTCGGCGTGCTCGGGGATCTGTTTGACTCGTACTTCCTGGTGCTGTGGGAGATCGCCGACGGGGTCGCCCGATCGGAGCAGATGCCCGGGATCGCGATCCAAGGCCATCCGTTCCTCGGCTGCGTCGCGGTGGCTCCGTCCCAGGAGCTGCTCGAGCGCGCGACCGCGCGCGAGCGCGTGCTCGCCCGCTCCGGAGCGTTCGTCCTCGAGCCCGAGCCGCGCTCTGCGGTCCCGGCCGTGGAGCCGTACGCGTCACACGCGCTGCGGACGATCCCGCCGCGCGAGAACGGTGGCAATCTCGACGTGGCTCAGGTGCGCGAGGGGAGCCGGCTGCTGCTCCCGGTGCACGTCCCCGGCGCGCTGCTGTCGATCGGCGACATGCACTTCGCCCAGGGGGAGGGCGAGGTCTCGGGTACCGCGATCGAGGTCGCCGGCACCGTCACCGTGGACGTCTCGCTGCGCCTGGCCGACACGCTCAGCTGGCGCCCGACGTTCCCCGCGATCGAGTACGAGCAGGCGCCCAGTCCCGGCGCGCGTCCCTGCTTTCAGACGCTCGGGATCCCGCTCGACGACGATGGCGCCAACGGCGACATGGACCTGAGGCTGGCGGCCCGGCAGGCGCTGCAGGAGATGATCGGGTGGCTCACCGCCGAGCGCGGGCTGAGCCGCGAGCAGGCCTATGTGCTCACCAGCGTGGCCGCCGACCTGCGGGTCGCCGAGGCTGTCAACGTGCCCAACGCCGTCGTCAGCTGCCGGCTGCCGCTCGACGTGTTCGAGTCCTAGCGACGACGACAGGCGCCCCCGGGCGCGACCTGCACCGGGTGGCAAATCCGGCGGGCGAGCCCGAGCCGCGTCACGTGGTGCACGACCAGCATGCATGGAGTGACGCGGCCTCGCCGGCGGCCCGGATTTGTCACGTTGGACAGGTTCCGCGGACCGCGACTAGCCGACGGCCGGCCTAGCCGACCTCGACCGCGGCCCGCATCTCGGCGCGGATCGCATCGCCGGCCTCGCGCGTGCTCGCGGTGCCGCCCAGGTCCCGGGTCCGGGTCTCGGGCCGTGCCGTGCTGGTGTGAACCGCCCGGACGATTGCCGCGGCGCTGGCCTCCTCGCCCAGGAACTCGAGCATCATCGCCACCGACAGCACCTCGGCGACGGGGTTGGCGATGCCCTGGCCCGCGATGTCCGGGGCCGAGCCGTGGACGGCCTGAAACAGGCTTGGACTGGTCCGGCTCGGATCGAGGTTCGCGCTCGGCGCCGTCCCCAGCCCGCCGACGGCCGCCGCAGTGAGGTCCGAGAGGATGTCGCCGAACAGGTTGCTGGCCACGATCACGTCGAGCGAGTCGGGGTGCGTGAGCACGCGCGCGACCATTGCGTCGATCAGGATCTCGTCGTGCTCGATGTCGGGGTAGTCGTCCTGCACCTCGTGCATCACGTCGTCCCAGAACGGCATCGCGTGGCGCAGAGCGTTGGACTTCGTCGCGCTGGTGACGCGGCGGCGCCCGTGCGAACGGGCGTACTCGAACGCGTAGCGGATCACCCGCTCGGTCCCCTGCCGGGTGAACACTGCCGCCTCGATCGCCACCTCCGAATCGCGGCCGCGGTGCACGCGCCCGCCCGCGCCCGAGTACTCGCCCTCGGTGTTCTCGCGAATCACCACGACATCGAGCACTCCCGAGCTGAGGTGCCCCGGGACGCCCGGCAGCGGGCCCGCCGGACGGACGTTGACGAACTGGTCGAAACGCTGGCGCAGGCCCAGGATCGTCCCCCACAGCAACACGTTGTCGGGCACGCGGGGATCGCCGAACGGCCCGGACAGGATCGCGTCGAAGCCGGCCAGGCGGTCGGGCGTGTCCTGCGCCATCGGGCTTCCGGTCGCGAGATAGTGGGCGCTCCCTGCCTCGAAGCTCTCGGTGCAGATGTCGAAGCCGCCCAACGACGCGGCGAGCTCGAGCGTGGCCTGCGCCTCGGCGATCACTTCGGGGCCGATGCCGTCACCGCGCAGCACGGCGACGCGGTGGGTGCGGCCGGGGATGTCTCCAGCGGGGGTGTCGGTGAAGTTGCTCATGGAGCGCGCATCCTACGACGGGGCGGGATCGGCGGCCGCTCCGAGCCGGGGCCGCACCACCCGTTCCAGGCACAGCGCAAACAGGACGCCCCACAGCATCGGATTGGCGATCAGCTGCACCGCCGGCGACAGGGAGCTGCCGATCGCGATCCAGATCGCGGTCGGAATCAATGCCGGGAGCACGACGAGCATCTGGATCTGCCGCGGCTCCTGGGCGACGCCCGAGACACCGTGGGCCAGCACGAACCCCAGCAACGTGCCCAACAGCGCGGCGGAGACGCTCAGCGGCAGCGCCGCGGCGATGCTGATCACCGGATGCACGAACGCCAGCGCTCCCACCAGCGATCCGGCGAGCACGAGCGGCGCGCGACCCGGGTGGTCGAGTAACCGCACGATCCCCACCGAGTCCAGTCGCGAGACCGTCCCGACGAGGTTGCCGAACGCCGCTCCGATCCCCTGGGCGGCGCCGTGCATGTAGAACGAGTTGCGCTGAGCGCCGTCGCGGATCGGGATTGAGTGGGCCACGGCCGACACCTTCCCGGACGCGATCGTGTTGAAGGCGGCCAGCGCGCCGGCGAGCAGAAACGGCCCGATCACCCCGAAGTTGTCGCGCGGGGCTCCCCACGGGAACAGGTGGGGTCGCTGCAGGCCGCCGCCGATGTCGACGTGCGGCCATCCCGCGAGCACGAAGTACGTCGCCGTCCCCGCCACCAGCGCGGCCAACAGGCTGTAGGGGACCAGGCGCTGCCAGCGGCGGACGAACAGCGCGACCCCGACCACGACGATCGTCGCCGCCCACGCTGGCCCCTTGCCGGGCAGGCCGTGGGTCGCGCCGATCGCTCGTTCGATCGTGGCCGGCGCGATCGCCAGCGTGACCGTCATCACGAACACGTTCCCCACCAGCGGCGTGAACGCCCGCGCGATCAGGCGATCGGCGCCGACGACCCCGAGTATCGCCACGAACACGCCGGCGGCGAGCAGACCCCCGGTGACCGCCGCGAGGCTGTGATAGCCCTCTGCGCTGATCACCGTGATCGAGGCGAGATACGCCGCCGCCGGGCCCTCGTACATCGGCAGGCGGAAGCCGAACGCCACCTGCAGCAGCGTGGCCAGCCCGAGTGCCAGCAGCGACGCCATCACGAGCGTGTCGATCTGGTCGGGCTTGACGCCGGCGACCGAGCCCGCGACCAGCCAGAAGCCCATCGCCGCGGGGATCACGGCCACCGCCCACAGCACCGCTGCGACGAGATCGCGGCGCCACGACGCAGCGCGCCCCAGGCGCCCCGCGCCGCGATCGTCCTCCGGGACAGGTGCGTCCGGTCTCGGATCCTGCGGCAATGCGGTCGGGGCGGGCAAACTCGGGCGAAAAAGTTGCACCGATGCCACAGAAGGTTCGGCAACGGGGCCGCCTACTGTACTGTTGCCGTATGCAGTTGCATACGGGATTGGTGAGGGATCTTCAGGCTCCGGTAGTGGCGACCACGCCAGGCGAAGAGACGTACTCCTCGATCCGCAGAGCGATCCTGGACGGCACGCTGCGCCCTGGAGAGCGCATCGTAGAGCAGCAGCTGGCGGAGACGCTCGGGGTGAGCCGGACCCCGGTCCGCGAGGCGCTGCTCAAGCTCGAGCGCGAGAACTTGGTGGCGCGGATCGGCCGTGGGATGGCGGTGCGCCGGTACTCGAGCGACGAGGTCCGCGACATCTACAGCCTCCGAGCCCATCTGGAGAGCTATGGCGCGCGGCTCGCCGCCGATCGGATCACGGAGGGTGAGCTTGCCGCGCTGACGCGCATCCAGGACGAGATGGAGCACGACCGTTTCGACCCCTCGGGCGAGGCCATCCGGACGCTCTCGAGGCACAACCAACGATTTCACGCGCTGGTCGTGCGCTGCGCTCGCAGCGCGCCGCTGGACCGCTGCTTCGTCCAGGTGTTCCAGCTGCCGCTGCTCTACAAGGCATACGCCTACTTCGACGAGGAGCGCCGGCAGCGGTCCGACCGCGATCATCGCGAGCTGGTCGAGATGCTGCGCGCCGGTGACGGGGCCGCCGCCGAGGGGCACTGGCGCAGCCACCTGCAGCGCGGTGGGGACGTGCTGGCCCAGCACCTCGCCGCCGGCGAAGCCGGCGAGTTCTAAGCCCCCACGGGCAGCGTCGCCCGCCGTTCGCGTCTGGGACGCGGGGTCTGTGAGCCGCTCGGGCGGTGCGAAACGGCGCGTCCGTGACCGCTCAACACGGTTGGCAGCGACCCTTGGGCTCGTGGTATGCTGCCGTATACAAAGGCGGGTTCGGCGGCCGTAAGTGTGTGGGGCCTACCGAGGTGGAGGGACGTGGAGCCAGTAACTAGCGGCGAAGAACGCAGCAGCGATGTCGCGGCCGTGGAGCCAGCGGCAGCCGAGCTTGCAGACGGTCCCCTCCAGGGGATCCGGGTGGTCGAGTTCGGGCAGTTGCTCGCCGGACCGTTTGTTGGGACGCTGCTCGGTGACTTCGGTGCCGAGGTGATCAAGATCGAGGCGCCGCCGGCCGGCGACCCAATGCGCGAGTGGGGCCGCCTGCGCCACAACGGACGCTCGATGTGGTGGTCGATCCTGTCGCGTAACAAGCAGTCGGTGACGCTGAACCTGCGCCTCGAGCAAGGCCAGCGGGTCGCTCGAATGCTCGCCCAGCGCGCCGACGTGGTGCTCGAGAACTTCCGTCCGGGGACGATGGAGCGCTGGGGACTGGGCCCCGAAGAGCTTCACGAGGTCAACCCGGGCCTGATCTACGCGCGGGTCACGGGCTACGGCCAGACCGGCCGCTACCGCGACCGCCCCGGGTTCGCGTCGGCGTCGGAGGCGATCTCGGGCCTCCGCTACATCAACGGGTATCCCGACCAGGCGCCCCCGCGCTACGGCATCTCGATCGGCGACACGCTCGCCGCGCAGTCGGCCTTCACCGGGATCCTGCTCGCCCTGTACGCCCGGGACGCGCGCGGCGGCGTCGGCCAGGTGGTCGACGCCTCGATCACCGACGCGTGCTTTGCGGTCACCGAGTCGGCGGTGCTGGAATACGAGAAGACCGGCGTCGTCCGCGAGCCGACCGGAACCAGGCTGCCGAAGATCGCGCCGTCGAACGTGTACCGGTCCAAGGACGATCACTGGGTCGTGATCGCCGCCAACCACGACACCCTGTGGCGGCGGCTGGCGGCCCTGATCGGCAAGCCCGAGCTGGCCGACGACCCGCGGTTCAACAGCCATCGCACGCGCGGTGAGAACGAGGACCTGCTCGACGAGCTGATCGGCGAGTGGGCCGCCCAGCACACCGCCGAGGAGCTGGACCGCATCGTCAACGACGCGGGCGTCGTGTGCTCGCCGGTGTACTCGGCCGCCGACGTCTATGACGACCCGTACTTCAAGGAGCGCGGCCTGCTGATCGAGTACGAGGACGATGTCCACGGCACGATCACGGCGCCGGGCGTCGTGCCCCGGCTCGTCCAAACGCCGGGCCGCGTGCGCTCGCCGGCGGCCTGGGAGGTCGGTTCGGACACCGAGGCGGTCCTCCAAGACCTCGGGCTCGAGTCCGACGAGATCGACCAGCTCCGCCGCGACGACGTGCTGTGAGCAGCGCCGCCCGGGACGGCGACGACACGGCGCCGGGCGCGATTGGCAGGCCGCCGGCGCTCGCCACCGAGGCGATGGTGGCGACCAGCCAGCCAACGGCCACGGCCGCCGGGCTACGGATGCTTCGCGAGGGCGGCAACGCCGCCGATGCGGTGCTGGCCGCGGCCGCCGTCCTGTGCGTTTCGGAGCCGATGGCCACCGGTCCCGGCGGCGACATGTTCGCGCTCGTGTTCGATCGCGGGAGCATCGACGCGATCGACGGCGCTGGCCCGTCTCCGGGCAACCCCGACGGGGACCTGACGCCCGAGCGCTACGGCCCGCGCTCGTGCGACGTTCCCGGCGCGGTGTCGGGTTGGGCACTGCTGGCCGAGCGCCACGGCAGGCTCGGGCTCGAGGCCTGCCTGCAGGATGCGATCGCCCTGGCGAACGACGGGTTCGCGGTCGGGGCGCGCTGCACCGGATCGTGGGCGACGTCGCCGAACCTCCCCGAAGGCTTCGGCCCGGCGCCTCGTTGCGGGGACCTGGTGAAGCTGCCCGAGCTCGGCGAGACGCTGGCGACGATCGCCCGCGAAGGGCCCGAGGGGTTCTACGGCGGGCAGATCGGAGAGGCGATCTGCGCCGCGACGTGGCTCGAGCCCGACGACCTGGAGGGGTTCAGCGCCGGGACGTTGCAGCCGCTGGCGGTCGAGTACGAGGGTCACACCGTGCTCGAGCTGCCGCCGCCGACGCAGGGCGTGGCCGCACTCGAGGGCCTGGCGCTGCTGACTCACACCGACAGCACCCTCGGCGACCGCATCAACTGTTGCCGGCTGGCGCTCGAGGACGCCTTCCGCGAGGTCCGAGACGGCGCCGACGTGCGCGGGCTGATCGACCCCGAAGCGGTGGCGCGGCGAGTGCGCGAGCCCGCCGGGCTGGCCCGGGAGCCCGCCGGCGGAACGGTCTACCTGTGCGCGGTGGACTCCGACGGGATGGCCGTCTCGATGGTCCAGAGCATCTTCGAGCGGTTCGGGTCGGGGCTCTCGATCCCGGGCACCGGCGTGATCATGAACAACCGCTGCTTCGGCTTCGCGGTCAACAGTGACGAGGTGGTGCCGGGACGCCGCCCGTACCACACGATCATCCCCGGGATGCTGCTCAAGGACGGCGAACTAGCCGGCCCGTTCGGCGTGATGGGCGGGTTCATCCAGGCGCAGGCGCACCTGCAGCTCGTCCACGGGCTGCTCAGTGACGGCCTCGATCCCCAGACGGCCCTGGACCGGCCGCGCTTCCGGGTCGGCGGCAAGCGCGTGGCGCTGGAGCGCGGCCTGTGGGACCGCGGCGACGAAATCACGGCGCTCGGACTCGAGCCGGTCGCCGAGCCCGACGTCTACGTGTTCGGAGGCGGACAGGCGATCCTGCGCAACCCCTCTGGGACATTGATCGGCGGCTCTGACTCCCGGAAGGACGGCTATGCCGGAGGCTGGTGAGGTTCGCTTCTACTACGACGTCGTGTGCCCGTACTCCTACATGGAGTCACACGTCGTCGAGCAGGCCGAGGATTCCGGCCGCGCGTCGGTGACGTGGCTGCCGTTCGAGCTGCGGCCGGCGCCGCGACCGCTGCTCGATCCCCGCGGCGACCACCTCCGGGTCGACTGGACGCGCACGGTCTACCAACGCGCGCAGGCGCTCGGCGTGGAGATCCACCTGCCTCGGTACCAGCCGCGCTCGACGCTGGCGCTGGCCGCGTGCCTGTGGGCCGACGACCAGGGGAGCCTGCGGCCGTTTCGCCGGGCTCTCTACGAGGCGTTCTTCTGCGAGGGCCGCGACATCGGCAGCGACGCGGAGATCGCCCGCGCCGCCGACAAAGCGGGCCTGGACGTCGACGGGGCGATCGCGGCCGCCTACTCGCCGGCGCAGATCGCGCGGCTGGGCGAGGTGCGTGCCGAGGCCGCGAGCGTCGATGTGCGCGGCGTGCCCTCGGTGCTGACCGGCGACGGCGGCACGCACTGGGGGATGGGCGGCCTGCAGCGTGTGTTCGACGGCGAACCGCTGGTGCCTCGCCCAGCCTAGGGGCCCGCTAGGACTTGTCGGTCGAGGGCTTGTGGCGCGGGCGGTTGGCCCCGTGCACCTGCGGGGAGAAGTAGTACTGCGTGTGGATCATCGGCTTGCTGAGCACGCGCTCGGCCTTGCCTCCGCACTGATCGCAGACGACCTTCGGGGTGTCGTCCATCCGGTGGAACACCTCGACGCTATGACCCTTCGCACACTGGTATTCGTATAACGCCACAGGTGAACTGTACCGGCGGTGCGCATGCTCCGCGTCGAAGGTATACATTCGTACGCAAAGACGCTGAGAGCTGTCCGACGAAGGGAGAGAGACGTGCCCAAGGAGATCATGGCCGTGTTCGGAGTCGACATCGACGCGGTCGGAGGCTGGCTCGGTTCCTACGGCGGCGAGGACTCGCCCTCCGACATCCAGCGCGGAATGTTCTCGGGCGAGGTGGGAACGCCCCGTCTGCTCAACCTGTTCAAGAAGTACGACATTCCGGCCAGCTGGTTCATCCCCGGCCACTCGATCGAGACGTTTCCGGACTCGGTCGAGATGATCGTCGACGCCGGCCACGAGATCGGCGCCCACGGCTACTCCCATGAGAACCCGATCGCGATGTCCCCCAAGCAGGAGGAGGACGTCCTGGTCAGGTGCGTGGATCTGATCGAAAAGGTCTCCGGGCGCAAGCCACGCGGCTACGTCGCTCCATGGTGGGAGATGTCAAACGCGACCGCCGGGCTGCTGCAGAAGTACGGGTTCACCTACGACCACAGCCAGGGCTACAACGACTTCACCCCGTTCTACGCCCGCATCGGCGACGAGTGGACGAAGATCGACTACACCAAGGAAGCCGGCGAGTGGATGAAGCCGCTCGTCCGCGGCAAGGAGATCGACCTCGTCGAGATCGGTGCGAACTGGTACGTGGACGACCTGCCCCCGATGATGTTCATCAAGGGGTCGCCGAACAGCCATGGGTTCGTGAACCCGCGCGACATCGAGGAGATGTGGCGTGACCAGTTCGACTGGGTCTACGCGAACATGGACTACGCGGTGTTCCCGTTCACGATCCACCCCGACGTCAGCGGTCGTCCCCAGGTGCTGCTGATGCTCGAGCGCCTGATCGAGTACCTCAACGGGCACGAGGGCGTCAAGTGGGTGACGATGGAGCAGGCCGCCGACGACTTCCGCCGCCGGCAGCCGTTCCCGGGCTAGTCCACCGCCGAACCGGAGCCTCGCCGTGTGCATCCTCTGCTACGGACTGACCGGCGAGGAGCACTGGACGGACGCTCGCGTAGGCGCTGAGCCGACCGCGAGCGTCCGGGCCAGGCGCCGCGCGCTGCTGACCCAGATCGTCGGTGCCCATGGCCTGGCCTACAAGGACGACCCGAGCGGGTTCACCGCGATGGTCTCCGACCGCAAGGGCGGCGTCCAGGTGGCCCGCAACCTCGGCGAGGTGTGGGCGGCCGGCGAGCACCTGGCCAAGCGACCGTTGGACCCGCTGGACCCCGAGCTGCTCGCGCGCCTGCAGGCCGAGACGCCGCCGGTCTGATGGCCTCGGCGCGCATCCCTGTCCTGATCGTGGGCGGCTTCCTCGGCTCGGGCAAGACGTCGCTGCTGCGCGAGATGCTCGACGGCGAGCCGGACACCGCCGTGATCGTCAACGAGTTCGGCGCGGTCGGACTCGATCACGAGCTGCTGCGAGCCTGCGAGGAGCGCGTCGAGCTGGTCGGCGGCGGATGCGCCTGCTGCACCCGGCGCGAGGATCTCGTTCGCGTGCTGCGCGAGCTGCTCGATGCTCGCGACCGGGGCACGGCCGGTCTGCGCCGCGTGGTGATCGAGACCAGCGGCCTCGCCGATCCGGCGCCGATCGTGTTCACGATCACTCACGACCCGATGCTGCGCCACCACTTCGACGTCGAGCGGCTGGTGGTCACGGTCGACGCGGTCAACTGCACCGAGCAACTGGCCACCCACCCCGAGGCGGCCAAGCAGGTGCTGGTGGCCGACGAGCTCGTGATCACCAAGGTCGACCTGGTCGAGGTCGAGCAGATCTCCGCGGTGGCGGCCGCGCTGCGGGCACTCAACCCCGCCGCCGCGATCCGCACGGCTGTCCACGGAGTGGTCGGCGAGACTCCGCCTCACGCGGCAACCGAGTCCGCGACCGGCGGCGATGGTGCCGCCGGCGGCGTGCCCCGCAACGACCCGAGCGCGCATACAGCCGACGTGGGGAGCCTCAGCCTGAATGCCGACGGGCCGGTCGACTGGCTCGGGTTCGCGGTGTGGCTGAGCATGTTGCTGCACGCCCGGGGTCAGGAGGTGCTGCGCGTCAAGGGCTTGCTCGAGCTCGACGACGGCACGCTCGTGTCGGTCAACGGCGTGCAGCACGTGGTCCACGAGCCGGAGCACCTCCCGCCCGGATCGGTCCGCGATCCCTCATCAAACCTCGTGTTCATCACGCGCGGGATCGATACCGACCGGCTCCGGGAATCGTTCGACACGTTCCAGCGGCTCGCGCGCGCGGGTAACGGCGTTCGGGCGTGAACGGCTCCGGCCAGCCACCCAGCGTCAGCGTGCTGGCGCTCGGCGGGACGATCGCCTCCACCGGCTCAGGACAGGGGGTGACCCCGACGCTGACCGCCGCGCAGCTCGTGCAGAGCGTCCCCGGCCTCGAGGACGTGGCCCGGATCAGCGCCGACACGTTCCGCCAGGTCCCGTCGCCCGAGCTGACGCTGACCGACCTCGTCGCGCTGGCCCGGGAGGTCGAGCGGAGGCTGGCCGGCGGCGACAGCGGAGTGGTCGTCACCCAGGGCACGAACACGATCGAGGAGACCTCGTTCGCGCTCGACCTGCTCGTCGACTCCGATGCCCCGGTCGTCGTGACCGGCGCGATGCGCAACCCGACGCTGCCCGGAGCTGACGGGCCGGCGAACCTGCTGGCGGCCGTGAGCACCGCGGCCAGTAGGCAGGCGCGGGGGATGGGCACGCTGGTGGTGTTCGCCGACGAGATCTATGCCGCCCGGTTCGTCCGTAAGGCGCACACGCAGGCCGTCTCCCCGTTTCAGTCCTCTCCGGTGGGTCCGATCGGCTGGCTGGCCGAGGGGGAGGTACGGATCGGAGCGCGGCCGGTGGGTCGCCGGCACCTCGAGCTCGACGGGGTGACCGAGCCCCCGCCGGTGGCGCTGATCACGTTCGGCGCGGGCGAGGAAGGGCTGCTCGTCGACGCCGTCGGGCGGGCGGGCTACCGGGGGCTCGTCGTCGAGGGGACCGGCGGCGGCCATGTCACCGCCCGGACCGTGCCAGAGCTCGAGCGCCTGGCGACGCTGATGCCGGTCGTGCTCGCATCGCGGACCGCGGGTGGCGAGGCGCTGCACCGCACGTACATGTTCACCGGCTCCGAGGTCGACCTCGAGGCCCGGGGTCTGATCTCCGCCGGGGCGATGACGGGCGCGCGGGCTCGCATGCTGCTGCGGATGCTGCTCGCCGCCGGCGCGCCGGTGGACGACATCGGCCGCGCGTTTCAGTCGCTCGGCTGCACCGGCGCGCCCGGTGAAGCTACTGGACGGGCGCCTGACGGTCAGCGACTGACCCGGCCGGCCTCATTGAGCCGGGGCTGCAGGAACAGCGGCAGCACCGCCGGGATGAAGAAGCCACCGATGCACAGCCCCAGGTACGCCGCGGTCGAGAATGGCTTGCGCGTCGCGATCTCGACCCGGGCGACGATCTTCGCCTGCGCCGCGGCGTAAGGGATCACCAGCACCATCCCTGGGAAGATCATCGCCAGCCAGAACCACGGGTTCGTGGCGTCGTCCTCGGCGAGCTGGGAGCAGTCGCGGTGGGCGAGGTAGTACCAGAAGAAATAGCCGACGAGCGGCAGCGACAGAACCGTCCACAGCGCCGCCGAGCGCGGCTCGATCAGCCGCTCCTCGGGACGGGGTGCGTCCTCGCGCAACCGCAGACGATCCTGCGGGCGCGGCTGTGACTGCATCATCCCCCGGCGGCCTGCTCGAGCCTGGCGGCGACCAGTCGGTCCAGCGCCTGCAGCGCGAGCTCGAGGTCCGAGTCGTCGGTGTCCTCGAAGCGCGTGTGCGACAGGCCCCGCTTGCTCCTTACGAACAACATCACGGTCGGAACGCCCGGCTTCGGCGACCCGGGCCGCGTCGTGCAGCGGTCCGCTGGGCAGCCGCATGTCGGTTCCCTGCAGCTGCTCGATGATGCCGCCGGCGGTCTCGATCAGGCCCGCGTCGAACGGGATCGGCGCGATCCGGAACAGCGGTGACCACTCGACCTCGACGTCTTCCTGCTCGGCGATGACGCGGCTGGTCTGCTCCGCCTCGCCGCGCACCTTGGCCAGCACGTCGGCGTTCTCGTGGCGCTGGTCGACAAGCGCGGTGGCCACGCCGGCGACCGCCGTGGGAATCCCCGGCTCGGCGCCGATCCGGCCGACCGTGCCGACGCCGCCGTTGTCGAGTGCGAGCTGTCGGATCTTCAGAGCCAGCTGTGATGCAGCCAGCAGCGAGTCCCGTCGCTGGTCCATCGGGGTCGAGCCCGAGTGCGCCGCCTGGCCGGTGAACTTGGCCGCCCAGCGCTCGGTCCCGTAGGTCCCGGTGACGACGCCCAGCGACAGGTCGCGGGCCTCGAGCACCGGACCCTGCTCGATGTGCAACTCGATATAGCCGACCGCACCCTGCAGTCGCGAACCCGAGCGGTGCATCTCGGCGACGTCCACGTCATGGGCGGCTAGGGCATCTCCGGCCGTGACGCCGTCGACGTCCGTCAGCCGACGCAGCATCTCGGGGTCGAGCGTTCCCGCCGCCGCGCTCGACCCGACCAGGCTCAGCCCAAAGCGGGCGCCCTCCTCGTCGGCCCAGTCGATGAGCTTGACAGTCAGCGGCGGCTTGTCGCCGACGGCGAGCGCGCGCAGCACTTCGAGCGCCGACAGCACCCCCAGACACCCGTCGAGCCAGCCACCGTCGGGCACCGAGTCGATGTGGCTGCCGATGATCAGCGTGTCGGGCGACTCGCCCTCCAGCGTGGCCCACAGGTTGCCGGCCTCGTCGATCTCGACCGCCACCGGCAGCTCGTCGAGCAGTCCCCGCTCCCATTCGCGGGCCTGCTTCCAGGTGTCCGTCCAGGCCACTCGCTGAGCGCCCCGGTCGGTGCCGGTGAGCTTGGCCAGCTCGCGCAGGTTGGCCAGCATGCGCTGGGGATCGGCGGCCATCAGTCCTTGTTGTAGTCCCAGGTCAACCAGTCCTGGGGGGTGATCGTCACGATCGTGCGGCCCTCGGCCATGATCGGGTCCAGATACGCGGTCGCGTCCGGGCCCAGGTAACGGACCAGCATCCGCTCGGTGACGTCGCGGATCAGGTCCTCGTCGTTGGACAGCTCGGCGTTCCCGAAGCAGACGACGGCCTGTGCTCCCGCCTGCAGCCCCTCGGCCAGACGCGGATCCTGGTCGACGCACACGGTCGCGTGCGGATCGGTGCGCAGGTTGCGCAGGTGCCGGCGGCCGGCGCCCAGCGTATGCCTGAACAGGCCGTCCTCCCACAGGTACCAGATCGGCGTGATATGCCACCAGCCGTCGCCGCGGTTGGTGCCCAGCCGGGCGTCCTGCTGGACGGCCAGCAGCGCATCGCGCTCCTGGGTGGTGAGCGCGTTCTCCTTGGTCGCGGTCGACTTACTGCGAGGGTTGGGCATCAGTGGTCGTCCACTACTAGGCCGGCTGCGGAGCGGCCGTGGTCGTCGCGATCTCGATCTCGGCATCATCCCGCTCGAGCGCGGCGGTCTGGGCCCGGCTGGTACGGCGGACGATCAGTGCGACGATGATCAGCATCAGGAACACCAGCACGATCGTGCCGAACGTCAAGATCACGCCCAGCGCATATAGATCCGGCTGCAGCGCGGATGAGATCAGCTCACCGTAGATCTCCAGCGGGAGCGTCGGCGTGGGCGAGATCAGCAGCGTGCGCTCGAACTCGTTCCAGGAGAGCGTGAACCCGAACAGGGCCGCGCCGAACACGCCGCCCCAGATGATCGGCAGCGTCACCCGGGTGAACGTCTGCATCGCGCTGGCGCCGAGGTCGCGGGCGGCCTCCTCGACGGCGACGTCGTAGCGGTTGAAGATCGCCAGCATCACCAGGAACCCGAACGGCAACGCCCACACCACGTGCACGCCGAGCGCGGTGGGGTACAGGGCCACGTTGAGCCCGAGCAGCTTCCACCACAGGCTCATGCCCAGGCTGAGCAGGATTCCCGGCGTCATCAGCGACAGCAGGATCAGATACAGCAGCGCTCGGCCCATCCGACGGCTCATCCGCCTGTAGGCCATGATCATCGACAGCGACAGCGCGCTAGAGATGAGCCCGACGACGATCGCCAGGATCACCGAAACGCCGGCCGCGGTGCGGATCGCGGCGGCATTATCGAGGCTCAGGTAGTTGTACCAGTAGCCGCTGATCAGCCCCTTCGCCGGGAACGTCGAGCCTCCCGACTCGTCCTGTAGCGACAGCACGAGCATCACCAGGATCGGGCCATACAGGAACACCAGGAAGATCCCGAACCAAACTGCGAGGCCGATCTTCGATATGCGGTCCTTGAGTTGCTGGGTCATGAGCTTAGAACCCCTGCTCGAGCTTGGCGAACCGCAGCAGTAACACCACACCGATGACCATCGCCACGACCAGCACGGCGGCCTGCGCGGCGGCCGCCGGGTATTGCAGCAGCGAAACCAGGTTCTGGATGTTGACTCCGATCGAGCCGACCTCACCGCCGCCGACCAGCTTGTAGGTGCCGAAGTCGCCCATCGCGAGCACGAACACGAACACCGACCCGATCATGATCCCCGCCCGGGTCAGCGGCAGCGTTACGTGCAGAAACACCTTGAAGCCGTTGGCGCCGAGGTCGCGAGCGGCCTCGATCGCGCTCTGGTCCAGCGCCGCCAGCTGGAAGAAGATCGGCGTGACCATGAACAGCACCAGCAGCTGAATCAGCGCGACGTTGACCGCGAAGTCGCTGAACAGCAGAATCGACAGCGGGTGGCTGATGATCCCGATCTTGAGGAGGATCTGGTTGACCGCGCCCTGCTTGCCCATCGTCGGGATCCAGGCCTCGGCGCGGATCAGCGTGCTGGTGAAGAACGGCGCCAGCGCGATGATGAACAGCGCGAACGAGTACTGGACCTTCTTGATCTTGACCGCGAGGAAGTAGGCCACCGGGTAGCCGATGACCAGACAGGCGGCGGTCACGATCGCGGAGTTGCGCGCGACCTTGCCGAGCGTCGACAGATACGTCGACGTGCTCGAGAAGATCGTCGTGTAGTTCTCGGTCGTCCAGGTCTTACTGAAGCCGGTGATCGTTCCGGTGAAGAACGAGACGACTAGCACCACGATCACGGGAGCGACCAGGAAGATCAGCAGCCACAACGTCCCGGGCAGCGCCCACAGCAGGGTTACCAGCTTCGACGATCCCGGTGGCGAGGTCCTCACGACCCCGCGCGACTTCTCCTCGCCGTAGATCTGGGCGGCAGCCTCCGACGACAGCTTGACGTCACCCGGAAGCTCGCGCTCGTCGAGCGTCTCGGCGACCTCGCGTGTGTCCTTCCCGTTTGGCTCAGTCACTGAGCAGCTGCGCGTCGGCGGGATCCCAGCTCACCTTCACCGGCTTTCCGGCGAGGTCCGCCAGCTCGGGGTAGCGCTGTTCGGGCAGCTTGGCCAGCAACGCGTGCTCTCCCGAGCGCATGTGGACCTTGATCGTGTCGCCGAGGTACTCGGTCGCGATGATCGTGCACTCCAGCTCGTTCGAGTTGCCGTTGCCGGCGTCGCCGGCGACCCGGAGGCAGTTGGCTCGGATCGCCATCGTCAGCTTGTCGCCGACGCTGTGCGAGCCTGACTCCTGCATCTTCAGCGGCCCCATCGGGGAGTCGAGCACCAGCTGGTCGCCGTTGACCTGGCTGACCGAGCCCTGAATGATGTTGTTGTCGCCCATGAACGCGGCGACGAACACGTTGGCGGGGCGCTGGCTGATCTCGGCAGGACTGCCCACCTGCTGGATGTGGCCGCCCTCCATGACCACGATCCTGTCGGCCATCGACAGCGCCTCTTCCTGGTTGTGCGTCACGTGCACGAACGCGATGCCCAGCTCGCGCTGGAGCTCGCGCAGCTCGACGCGCATCCGCAGCTGCAGCAGCCGGTCGAGGTCGCCGAACGGCTCGTCGAGCAGCAGCACCTTGGGCTTGGTCACCAGCACGCGCGCAAGGGCGACGCGCTGCTGCTGACCGCCGGACAGCTCCTGGGGCTTGCGGAAGCGCATCTCGGAGAGTCCGACGAGGTCGACCATGTCCATCGCGACCTTCTGCCGCTCTTCCTTGTGCATGCCCTGCATGCGCAGGCCGAACTCGACGTTGCCCAGCACGCTCTTATGCGGGAACAACGCGAAGTGCTGGAACACCGTCGTGGTCGGCCGCTTGGCCGGGGGAATCCCGACCAGCGACCGGCCGTCGAGCACGATGTCTCCGGTCGTGGGGTACTCGTGGCCCCCGATCATCCGAAGGATCGTCGTCTTACCGCAGCCGGACGGCCCCAGCAGCACGACGTAGTCGCCACTGTCGATCTCGAGGTTGACATCCTCCACGGCCACCACGTCGCCGAACTGCTTGGCGACGTTCCTGAGCTCCAGCGCACCTCCCGAGCCCGAGGTACCAGGCTCGACGGCCTGTTCGGTCACCTCGGGCTCGCTCTCAGTCCTACCTCCCGTTGTCACTGCCCAATCGCCCTTTCTCAGCTACGCGGAGATGAAGTTATTCCACTGGGTCCCCATGTAGTCGTTCTGCGGCTGTGTCGTGTTCCAGGCAGCGTACAGACGGATCCGCTGGGTGAACGAGCCGCCCTCGCGGACCGCGCCCTTCGGGATCGCCTGCTTGCCGTCCGGGCCGACGAGGTTCGTGGCTGCGGGCTTGCCGCCGTACCAGTAGTCCCACTCCGCCTTCGACAGGAACTTCTTGGTCGTGTCGGGGCGGGGGCTGTAGTACGCCTGGCGGGCCATGTTCGCGCCCGGCCACCCCGACAGCCACCAGTTCAGGTACTTGTAGGCCGCGTCGAGCGTCGGTCCGCTGACGTGCTTGTAGATGACGGTGCAGCCGCACCAGCCGCGCATGCCCTCCTTGGGGGCCGCGAAGCCGACCTTCTTGCCGGCCTCGAGCAGGATCGTCTGGGCCGGAGACCACATGCTCTCGATCACGACCTCGCCACCGGCCATCAAGTTGACGGACTCGGTGAACGTCGACCAGAAGGCCCGGAAGAAACCGGCCTTCTTCATGTCGATCAGCAGCTTGATGAGGTTGTCGATCTCACCCTTGGTCATGTTGCCGATGTTGCCGAACTTCAGCTTGCCCGACGCCTGGGCGGCCAGGGCGGCGTCAATCGGGCCGATCTGCGGGTCGTTGATCAGCGCGACCTTGCCCTTGTACTGGGGGTTGAACAGCTCGGCCCAGCTGTCGACGTGCGGGACCACAGTCTTGTCGTAGCCGATCGAGTCCGAGTTGAACACGCCCGGCATCCCGCTCAGCATCGCCGAGGTCTTGACCGTCTGCGCGGTGGCCGCGTCAAAAGGCGCGCCGCCGGTCAGCTTTGACGGGTCGCTGGTGTCCAGCGGCAGCATCCGAAACGCTGCGTCCCCGACTCCCAAGGTGCCCTGAGCGGTGAGTTTCCCCTGGGTCAGCACCGGCGCGACCCCGGGGATCAGCTTCGGGTCCTGGAACCCCGGGTCCGACGCTGACAGGTTCGTGGGCTGGCTAGACGGCGCGTTCCACAGCGTCGTGCCGCCGGTCCAGCCGGGGATCTTGCTCGTGTCGATCGGCTGGGTGACGCCCGCGGGAAGGATCTGCGGGATCTGGTGGACGTACAGGTGCCCGACGTCGAAGTTCTGCGGCTGGGTGATCGACTTCTGCGTCAGGGTTGGCGTGTCGGTGATCGTGTACTCGAGGTCGATGTTCAGATCCTTCTTGGCCTGAGCCATGAGCGCCGGGTTCTGGTCCACCCCGATCCCGACGACGCGGAGTTTCTGCGCGCCGCCCGACGAGCCTCCGCTCGAGCTGCCACTGCTGCTGGAGCTGGCGCTCCCGCCGCAGGCGGCCAGCAGCGGACCGCCGGCCAGCACGCCCAGACCCGCGGCCCCCTTGACCAGGACATCCCGTCTTGTCCGCCCTGATTCCGAGCCTTCCTCAGGGGGCGGCTCGTTCACGACCTGGATTCCCATACCTGCTCCTTCCTCGACGAACGCGAAGTCCTACAGCACCTCGGGCACAACTCAGCCCCAGAAACCAACGCCTCGACCCGCGCGAACCAAAGCAAGCCGTCCCGCGGGTCGTGCGACTCCAATAGTTCTGTATGCGTTTGTATACCTGATTACGTCGGGGGTCGTCAAGCGTCTCAGGGAGTGAAAAGACAACACTAATCCTGCGGCGGGCGCGATCTCGCCGCGCCCGGCGAAATTCAGGATTGGGGACCCGCCGGAACTCAGGAAGCGACCGTCGCGCTCTGGGGAGCGAGCGGCTTGCCGAAGCGCGCCCGGGACAGGAACTGGCCCGCTCCGGGCGACGCGACGAGCTCATCTCCGTCGACGATGACCTGCCCGCGGAGCATCACCAGCTCCGGCGCCCCGACCACCTCGGTGCCCTCGAACAGGTTGTAGTCGACGTTCGTGTGATGGGTCTTGGCCGACAGCGTCAGAGGCTTATCGCTGTCCCACACGACGATGTCGGCGTCGCTGCCGACTGCGATCGTGCCCTTGCGCGGGAACAGCCCGAACAGCCTGGCGGGCTGCGTGCAGCACAGGTCCACGAGGTGGTTCATCGACATCCGCCCCTCGCGCACCCCGAAGTGATGGAGCATGTGCAGCCGGTTCTCGATCCCGGGTCCTCCATTGGGGATCTTTGAGAAGTCGTCCTTGCCGAGGGTCTTCTGATCGGCGATCCGGAACGGGCAGTGGTCGCTCGATACCGCCGACAGGGTCCCGTTGGTGATCGCGCGCCACAAGCTCTCGTGGTTGTGCGGGGGGCGCGGCGGCGGCGTGAACACGTACTTGGCGCCCTGGAAGTCGGGCTCCTCGAGGTCCTTCTGCTCGATGAACAGGTACTGGGTGCAGGTCTCGCCCCAGATCCGCCAGCCGGCCGCGCGCGCCGCTGCAACGGGCTCGATCGACTCCTCGCAGGAGACGTGGACCACGTACAGCGGACAGTCGGCGAGGTGGGCGAGCTGGATCGCGCGGCTGGTCGCCTCGCCCTCGGTGTGGGGCGGCCGAGTCGCGGCATGCCACTTCGGCTCGGTCTTGCCCTCGGCCAGCGCCTGCTTGACGAGCACGTCGATCACGTCGCCGTTCTCGGCGTGGACCATCACCAGCGCGCCGGTCTCGGCCGCGACCTGCATGACTCGAAACAGCGTCTCGTCGTCGACCATGATCGCGCCCTTATAGGCCATGAACAGCTTGTAGCTGGTGACGCCCTGGTCGGGGGCCTTGGCCACGTCCTCGAGCTTGCCGCCGTCGTGCAGGTCGGTGATCGCGAGATGGAAGCCGACGTCGATCACCGGCGGGCAGCGCTCGATCTTCTCGTGCCAGGTGGCGAGCGCGTCGGGAATCGACTGGCCTGGAGCCTGGAGGCAGAAGTCGATCAGCGAGGTGATGCCGCCGAACGCCGCCGATGTCGTGCCAGAGGTGAAGTCATCGCAGGTGACCGTCCCGCCGAACGGCATCTCCATGTGCGTGTGAGGGTCGATCGCGCCCGGGATCACGTACTTGCCCGACGCGTCGATCACACGATCGGCGGAGACGTCGAGCGACCTTCCGATCTCGGCGACCGTCTCTCCCTCGACCAGGATGTCGGCCACGTAGTCGTCAGCCGCGGTGACGATGTGGCCGCCTTTGATCAGCACGCTCATGGTCTCTCCTCTTGACTCGAATGGCGGATGCTTTAGAAGCACTCAGATCAATCAGGGCGGCGAACCTTAGCTCGGGTTCGCCCTGGCGTGAACGATCCTGCTTGCGGCGATGCGTAAGCTCCGGGCGACGACCGAGAAACGGAGGGCAAGATGATCGTGTGCGATGTCGGGGACCACTGGCAGGTTGTTATGCAGACCGATCACGCCGACCTGTCGGGCGAGCTCGCACGGCGATGGGCGGACCGCACGGAGCGTCCGGAGTCGCTGATGATCGCGGCCGAACGCCACGACGATGGATGGGCTGTATGGGAGCAATCCCCGGCGTATGACCCGGGCGCAAACAAGCCGGTGAACTTTCTCGACGTCAACGTGCTCGCGCACCTGGCGTTCTACCGAGCCGGGATCGCGGCGATCACCGAGCAGGACCCCTACGCCGGTCTGCTGGTGTCGATGCACGGTGCCGGCATCTACCGCCGCCGGTACGGATTGCAGCCGGAGCTGCAGCTCACCTTCGCCGACGGTGCCCGCCAACAGGTGGACGCGTTCGTGGCCGAGCAGGAGGGCGGGTTCGAGGCCAAGGACGCCGAGCTCGGTGTCAGCGCGGAGCAGCGGCAGAAGGATTACGAGCTGCTCCAGATGCACGACCGGATCTCGCTGCTGTTCTGCATGAACGACACGCTGGCGCCCGGCGGCGGCGAATTCGGGGGATACAGCTTCCGCGGCGAGGGTGCCGGAGTGCTGGCGATGACCCCGTACCCGTTCGGGGGCGGCGAGCAGCAGTTCTCGCTGGTTCGGCGGCTGGTGCCCAAGCGCGAGTGGCCGGACGGGGACGCCTTCCGCCACGAACTGTTTGCGACCGAGCCCGAGCGGGCGACGATCACTGTCCGGGCGGCTTAGGTAGCCGGCGGTCAGTTAGTGGACCGCGCCGGCATCCGGTAATGGCCCGCGTCGGCGGCCGCGCGGCGGGAACCGCCCCGGCCGGCACTCCGGACGGGCCGCGCGTCCCCGAGCCTGATCCGCGGCCCGGCCCGACGGGCGGGGCTGCCGCGACCGCGCGCGCGGTCGCCCCCTCGATGCTGGGGGCCGCGCTGTTCCTGGCGGCGCTGAACCTCAGGCCGGCGGTCGCGTCGGTGTCGCCGCTGCTGGACACGATCCGGGCCGACGACAACCTGAGCCACACGGCGGGCGGGCTGCTGACCACGATCCCCACGCTGTGCATGGGCGTGGGCGCGTTCCTGGTCCCTCCGATCGCCGCCAGACTCGGCGCTGAGCGCGCGCTCACCTACGCGATGGTCGTGATCGGCTTGGCCACAGCCGCCCGGATCTGGGGTGGCAACACGACCGTGTTGTTCGCCACCACGCTCGCCGTCGGCGCCGGGATCGCGCTGGGTCAGCCGCTGCTGCCGGGTCTCGTCCGCACGTATTTCGCCGAGCACTCGATGTTGGTCACCGCGCTGTACTCGCTCGGGATCACGCTCGGGGCGGCGATCCCGGCGGCAGCGAGCCCGGCGATCAACAACCTGACCAACTCCTGGGAGGCCGCGCTGGCGTTCTGGGCGGTCTTCGCGATCGCCGCGATCGTCGTGCTGGTGCCGATCGCCCGCCGCAGCCGGCCCGGCCCCCGGCGCGGCATCGTGACCCCGCCGTGGCGCGAGCGCCGGGCCTGGCAGATCTCACTGTTCTACGGCGGCGCGTCGGGTTTGTACTGGGTGATGCTGGCGTGGCTGGCGCCGGTCTACGAGGATCACGGGTGGAGCGACACCAAGGCAGGGCTGCTGCTGACGCTCCTGAGCGTCGCCCAGGCGGCGGCGACGATCGCGGTGACGGTGCGCGCCTCGCGCATCCACGACCGGCGGCCGGCGCTGATCGCTTCGCTGGTGATCATGGCTGTGGGGATGGCCGGCGTTGCGGCGTCGCCGTTCTCGGTGCCGGTGGTGTGGGCGCTGCTGCTGGGCCTCGGCAACGGCCTGGTGTTCCCGGTGATGCTGGTGCTTCCGGTCGACTACGGGCGCGATCCGACGCACGCCGCGCGCCTGGCCGCGATGGGCTTCGGCATCGGCTACCTGCTGGCCTCGCTCGGGCCGCTGCTGACCGGCGCGCTACGCGACCTGACCGGCTCCTACGCGCTGCCGTTCGCGCTGTATGGCGGCGTCTCGCTGCTCCTGATCCTGATCGCGATGCAGTTCGCCCCTCAGCCCGCGGCCGCAGCGGTCCAAGCGTGAGCGCGCGCACCGGCCTGCTGTTCCTGGGCGCTCCGGCCGTGCCGGAGATGGTGGCGCTCGCCCAGCGCGCCGAGCGCGCCGGCTACGACTCCGTGTGGGTTGCTGAGACGCGGCTGACGCGCGACGCGGTCGCTCCGGTCGCGGCGATCGCGCTCGGGACCGAGCGCCTGAAGGTCGGCACGGGGATCGTCAACGTCTACACCCGCAACCCGGTGCTGCTGGCGCTCACGTTCGCGACGCTCGACGAGCTCGCCCCCGGCCGGATCGTGATGGGTCTGGGCGCCGGATCTCCCCGGGTGCTGGCGCCGCAGGGCGTCGAGTTCGCCCGCCCGCTGACGCGGCTGCGCGAGTACTGCGAGGTGATTCCGAGGCTGATCGCCGGCGAGGAGGTCACCTACCACGGCGCCGTCGTGAACCTCGAGGGCGCACGGATCGAGGACGTGCTGGCGCGCGACGGCGGCGCCGGGCGCCGGACGCCGATCCCGTTGTTCCTGGCTGCGACCGGCCCTCGCGCCGTCGAGTACGCCGGCGAGGTCGCCGACGGCGTGCTGCTGAACGTGTGTCTCCCGCCCGCTTACGCGGCCGAGCGCCGCGACCGGATGCTGGCCGCGGCGCGCCGGGCGGGCCGGACCGGCGGACCGGCCGAGATCGCGATGTGCGTGGTCGTCTCGCCGCACGCCGACGCACGGACGGGACGCGACGGCGCGCGCCGGTTCGTCGCGGTGTACCTGTCGCTGTTCCCCAACGTGGCGCGCGAGACCGGGTTGGACGAGGACTTCGTGGAGCACCTGCGAGCCGTGTTCAGCGAGGGCGGCGTCGATGCCGCCGCGCCGCTGGTCGGCGACGACGTGGTGAACCTGCTGACCGCAGCCGGGACGGTCGAGGACTGCCGGCGGCGCCTGGACGAATACCGCGCCGCGGGCGTCGAGCTGCCGGTCCTGGCGCCTGTCGACGGCGCGCTCGAGCTGACGATCGACGCACTCGCCTAGCTGCCGCGGCCGCCGCCGCAGCCGCAGCCGGCCACGTGCATCACGTGACAAATCCGGGGTCGGGCCGGAGCCGGGTCACGTGATGCATGAAATGCATGCATGCCGTGACGCGGTCCCCCGTTCGGTGTCGGATTTGTCAAGCCATGCAGCATCGGCCGGATCTAGCGCCCCGGGGCACGGTGAGATCGCCCGGCGCCACTTGTCCGGATGCACCGCGACCGGTCCGGACGCTCGCGCCGCGGTATTCCACCGTATACGCTGGCAGACGAGATGCGCGTTGCCGTGGTGGGAGCCGGAATCGTCGGCGTCCATGTGGGAGTCGAGCTGGCGCGCCGTGGCGCGGACGTGACCCTGCTCGACGGCGGGGAGCCCGGTGGCGCAACGACGCGCGGAAGCTTCGCCTGGATCGATGCAAGCCACCCCGGCCTGGCGCAGTACCTCGAGCTCCGGCTGCTCGGGCTCGACGCGTGGCGCCGCCAGGACCAGGCGCTCGGCCGGCCGTCGTGGCTGCACCTGCGGGGCACCACGATCTGGACCTCGGATCCGGCCGCCCAGTCCGAGCTTGAACAGCACTGCGAGCGCCTCCGAGCCGGCGGCTGGCCGCCAGAGCGGATCACCCCTGCGGCTGCGCTGCGCCACGAGCCCGATCTGGTGATCGGCGCTGGGGTCGACGCGGTCTACCGGTTCGCCGGCGAAGGGTGGGTGCAGACCGCCGAGGCGATCGCCGCGCTGCTCGCGACGGCGGACGCGCACCGCTTGGAGCTGCGGACGCCCGCGAGCATAAGCCGGCTGAACCGTGACGACGCGGGTCGCGTGACCGGCGTCACCCTGCGAGGTGGCGAGGAGCTGGCGACCGACGCGGTCGTCAGCTGCGCCGGGCGCTGGACGCAATCGCTGCTGGCGACCGCTGACGTGCACGTGCCGATGCTCACCGCGGATGAGCCGGGCTCGCGCGTCCCCGGCCTGGTGGCGCGCACCACCCCGGTGGCGACGCGCATCGACGGCGTCGTGCTCGCCGACGGCCTGCTGATCCGGTCAGAGCCAGGAGGCGGGCTGCTGGTCCACAGCGACGCGCTGGACCGCACCCTCGGCGGCGAGACCGCGCCGGCGGGCGCATCCGATCGGCTGACTGCGATTCTGAGCACCCGGGTGCGCGGCGCCGACGGCGCGCGAGTGCTCGACGATCGCGTGTGCCTGCGGGCGCTGCCCGGCGATCTGCTGCCGGTTGCCGGCTGGGCGCTGGACGGGCTGTACGCCGTGGCGACCCACAGCGGCGTGACGCTGTCGCCGGCGCTGGCCGAGCTGGTGGCCGACGAGCTGCTCGACGGGCGGGAGCGACCGGAGCTGGCGGCGCTGCGTCCGGATCGCTTCGGGGCCACGCGGGTGTGAGCATGCGCAACGGCCACGACGAGGAGATCACCGTCGCCGCCGCGCTACGGCTCGGACCGCTGAGCGAGGGCGTGCCCGAGGTGCTGGCCGGGGCCGGCTCGCTGAAGAATCCGATCCGCTGGGTGCACTCCGGCGAGTGGCTGGAGATGGCCTCGGTGCTCCGCGGCGGTGAGCTGCTGCTGACGACCGGGATGGGGTTCCCGGACAGTCCCTCCGCCCAGCGCAAGTTCATCGCCTCGCTGGCCGAGCGCTCGATCGCCGGACTGGTTATCGAGCTCCACACGTCGATCGACCAGGTCCCCAGGGCCGTCGTCGAGGAGGCCGAGGCCCGCCACCTGCCGCTGATCGTGCTTCACCGAGAGGTTCCGTTCGTCGAGGTGACCGAGTCCCTTCACCGCGAGATCGTCGGCCAGCAGGCGCTCGCGCTCGAGCATGCAGAGCAGGCCCACCGGCGGTTCACCGAACTGATCCTCGATGGGGCCGGGGTGCCCGAAGTACTCGAGGAGCTCGCCGACCTGATCGGCAACCCGGTGCTCCTCCAGAAGGCCGATGAGGGGGTCCTGTACCACCACCCGCATACGGCGACCGACGCGGCTGTGCTCGCCGCCTGGGACACGGTCACGCATCGTCTCCCCGAGGCTCTCGAGCACGTGTCGGTGCCGGTCGAGGTGGGGCACGGACGAACCTGGGGCACGCTGATCGCGCTCGCGCTCAGTTCGCCGCTTCGCAAGTACGACCGGATCGTGCTTGATCGTGGCGCCAGCGTGATCGCGCTCTCGATGCTGCGGCGAAACGCCGAGCCCAGCATGGCCGCCCGCCGTCGCGGACAGTTCATCGCCAGCCTCATGCGTCCCGGTGCCGCGATCGACGAACGCGAGGCGACCGAGATGGCGGCTGAGCTCGGCTTCGACCGAAGGGCTCTGTTGCGGCTGTCGCTGGTGGCGATCCGGGCTTCGAGGTGGCTTGAGCCCGAGGAGAGCGACGAGGCGCCGTGGCCCACGCTGTGGCGAGAGATCACGCGCGAGCTCGACAGCATGCGGATGTCGGCGCTCGCCGGCGTGCTGCCGGGAGAAGGCCTGGCGATCGTGGTGGCATTGCGCTCCGAGTCCGATCGTCCGGAGGTCGCGGGCCGGATCAGCCGCACGCTGCGTTCGGCCGGGGAGAGCCGGCTGTCGGGCCAGGAACTGATCGTGTGCGCGGGGTCGGTGACCCGATCCTGGACCGAGGTCGGGGCGGAGCTGCGCGACGCGCTCGAGATGAGCCACGCGGTCGTGCGGGCGCCGCACCAGGACTGGCTCGACACCACCGCCGTGCGGCTGGAGCCGCTGCTGTGGGCGCTGCGAAACGACGAGGCGCTGCGGTCGTTCGTGCGCCGCCGCCTCGATCCTCTGGCCGGGCACGACCGCGAGCACCGGACGCAGTTCCTGGGGACGGTCGAGGCCTACTGCCGGCACAGCGGTCGGATCGCCGAGACCGCCCGCGAGCTTCACCTCCAGCGCCAGTCGCTGTACAAGCGCATCGAGCGCATCCAGGAGCTGCTGGGCTGTGACCTGGCGGATCCAGACACACGCCTCGGGCTGCATTTCGCGCTGCGGGCGCGCAGCTACCTGGCTGCGCTCGAGAGCGCCGGCGAGCGCTGAGGCGCCCCCGCGGCAGGGCCGCCGCCGGACACCGTGCACCCCGCGAAGGTGATGTTGGTTACGGGTTGTCACTGGTTTGGCGGTGGCGTCAGGGCGACGATCTCGCTCACGACCCGCACCGTGAGGAGAACCGATGTCGACCACCCCGTTTGAGCCGATCAGCTGGAACCTCGTGCCCGATCACACGGCCCTGGTCGTGATCGATGCGCAGAACGACTTTCTCCACCGTGACGGCTGGTACTCGCTTCGCGGCGTGGACATCGACCATATGCGGCGCACGATCGAGCCGATCAAAGAGCTCGCCAGCGCGTGCCACGAGCACGGCGTGCCGGTCATCTGGACGCGCCACGGGTTCCGTGACGTCGACGAAGGCGGCTGGATCGTGGCGCTGCGCCCGTTCCTCCAGGATGGCGGCCTGCGCCGCGGTACCTGGGGCTACGAGGTGCTCGAGGAGCTCGACCCGCGCGACGACGACCGCTACGTCGAGAAGACGCGGCTCAGCGCCTTCTTCCAGACCGACCTCGAGCTCAAGCTGCGCGCGATCGGCGCGGAGACCGTGCTGATCACCGGCGTGCTCACCAATCAGTGCGTGGCCGCGACCGGCAAGGACGCGATGTTCCGCGACTTCAAGCCGATCGTGGTTGAGGAGGCGACCGGGACCACGCTGCCGCATCTACACGACCCCGCGCTGGAGATGATGCAGGTCGGATGGGCCGAGGTGCGGGGGCTCCAGAGCGCGCTCGACGAGGTGCGTGCGCTGCCGGTCGCCCGCCCCGCCGTGAGCGTCTAGTGGGCTGTCCGGCACACTCGTGAGCTCGACGCCAGAGGCGGGCGGCCGACGGCGCCGAAGCGTTCCGCAGCGCGTCCGCATCGCGATCATCGGCGGCGGCGTCGCTGGATGCAGCGTCGCCTATCACCTTGCGCTCCGGGGAGCCACCGACGTCGCGCTGCTCGAGCAGAACGAGCTGACGTCGGGCTCGACATGGCACGCGGCGGGCCTGTGCACCCAGTTCGCGGCCAGCCCACAGACGATGAGCCTGCTCAGGCGCAGCCTCGACCTCTACGAGGAGCTCGAGGATCGCACCGGCCAGGCCGTGGGCCTGCACCGCTGCGGGTCGGTCCGGCTGGCCCAGTCCGCCGAGCGCATCCACCAGTTCCATCACGTGCGCGGGATCGCCGAGCAGGTCGGGGTCCCGTTCGAGATCATCGATCCCGACCAGGCACAGGCGCTGTTTCCGCTGATGCAGACCGATGGGGTGCTGGCGGCGGCGCATCTTCCCACCGACGGGCACGTCGATCCCTCCGGCGTCACAAACGCGATGGCCGCCGGGGCGACCGAGCTCGGGTGCGCGATCCACCGTCACACGCCGGTGCGCGGGCTGGCCAGGGAGGGAGGCTGCTGGGTCCTCGACACGCCCAACGGACAGCTCCGCGCCGACATCGTCGTCAACGCCGCGGGTCAGTGGGCGCCGCAGGTGGGCCGGCTTGCGGGCGTCGAGCTGCCAATCGTTTCGCTGGAGCATCACTACGTGGTGACCGAGCCGGTCGAAGTGGTTGCGGAGCTCGATCAGGAGCTGCCGGTCCTGCGCGACCCCGAGGGATCGTTCTACGCCAGGCAGGAGGGCGAGGCGCTGCTCGTCGGCCCGTTCGAAGCGCAGGCGACGCCGTGGGCGCTCGACGGAGTTCCCGAGGGTTTCCACGGGCGTTTGCTGCCGGCGCGACTGGAGGTGATCGAGGATGTGCTGCTCGCCGCCGCGCGCCGGATTCCCCCATTCGAGATCGCCGGCCTGCGCACGCTGATCAACGGACCGGACGGCTACACCCCCGACGGCCGCGCGCTGATCGGGCCGGTGCCGGGCGTGCGCGACCTTCACGTGATCGCGGGCTTCTCGATCTTCGGGATCGTGTTCGGCGGCGGCGCCGGGGCCGCCGCGGCCGACTGGATCCTCGACGGCGAGCCGAGCGACGACATGTCCGAGCTCGACGTCCGCCGCTTCGGCAACTACGCCGCCGCCCGGCAGTTCCTGATTCCAAAGGCGCTGGAGGCCTACCAGCGCGAGTATGCGATCGAGTTCCCGTTCGAGGAGCGCCCGGTCGCCAGACCGCTGAAGACCTCGCCGCTGTACGACCGTCTGCGCGAGCGCGGCGCGGTGTTCGGCGAGCGATCAGGCTGGGAGCGGCCGGTGTGGTTCCGCAACGGCCGCGCGGACGCGCTCGAGGAGTACAGCTACCGGAGAGCCAGCTGGCACGAAGCCGTCAGGGCAGAGTGTGAGGCCGTCCGCGCCGGCGTGGGCGTGCTCGATCAGACCAGCTTTGCCAAGTTCGAGGTCAGCGGCGCAGGCGCCGGCGCCTATCTCGAACGCCTCTGCGCCAACGCGGTGCCGACCCACGTCGGACGGATGGCGCTGACGCAGATGTGCACCCCCGGCGGCGGAATCGAGTGCGACGTCACGGTCACGCGGCTGGCCGAGGATCGGTTCTACGTCGTGTCGGCCGCCGCCGGCGAGTCCCACGACGAGGCATGGCTGCGGGCGCACCTCCCCGAGGCGAGGGCGAGGGCGTGCGCGTCGACAACGTCACCGCCCGGCTCGGCGTGCTCACGCTGGCCGGTCCGAATTCGCGCGCGCTGCTCGCCGCCGTCACCAACGCCGACTGCGGACCGGAGGCGTTCCCGTTCTTCAGTTGCCGGGAGATCGAGGTCGGGATGGCGCCGGTCCGGGCGATGCGGGTGTCGTTCGTCGGCGAGCTCGGGTACGAGCTCCATCATCCGCTCGAGTACCAGCGCCACATCTACGAGCAGTTGCTGGGCGCCGGCGAGCCGCTTGGGCTCGTCGACTTCGGCTACCGGGCGCTCGACTCGATGCGGCTGGAGAAGGCCTACCGGATGTGGGGCTCGGACCTGTCGGTGCAGTACACGCCGCTCGAGGCCGGCATGCAGCGCTGGGTGTGCTTCGACAAGCCGTTCATCGGGCGCGACCCGTTGGCGCACGTGGCCGAGAATGGCGGGCCGCCCCGCAGCCTGGAATGCCTGGTCGTCGACGCCGACGGGGCCGACGCGCACGGCTTCGAGCCGGTACGCGACGGCGAGGAGATTGTCGGCTTCGTCACCTCCGGCGGCTACGGCTTTCGCGTGGACCGCTCGATCGCGCTTGCGTACCTGCCGCGCGGTTACTCAGAACCGGGCACTCGGCTGACAGTCGAGATCCTCGGTCACCGCCGCACCGCCGAGGTGGTGCGAGCGCCTCTCTACGACCCCACCAACGAGCTGCTCACGGGCTGAAAGGAGCCAAATGACCCTCCCCATAGACACACTCGCATTCGACCGTACTTACGTGGACGGCCACTAGAGATGCGGCTGGGAGCACAGTTCCTCTGTCAGGACTTCGACGAGTACATCGCCTCGGTGCAGAAGGCCGAGGAAGCCGGGTACGAGTTCGCGTGGCTGATCGATTCGCAGATCCTCTGGCAGGACGTGGCCGTCTACATGATCAACGGCCTCAACGCGACTGAGCGGATCACGTTCGGCACCGCGGTCACCAATCCGGTGACCCGGCATGTGACGGTCACGGCGAGCTACTTCGCCACCCTGGGCAAGCTGCACCCGGGCCGGGTCACGCTCGGGATCGGCCGCGGCGACAGCTCGCTGCGCACGATGGGCGTGCGGCCCGCCCGCACCACCGAGCTGGAGGCGTACGTGCGCTCGCTGCAGGAGCTGATGGGGGGGCGCACCGTGGACCTCGACGGGACCGATGTGCATCTGCGCTACCTGGACGGGCAGGCCGCGGGTGTCCCGATCATGATGTCGGCGACAGGCCCGAAGAACCTGCGACTGGCCGGCACGCTTGCCGATCGCGTGATGCTGTACGTCGGCGTCACCCCCGAGGCGGTGCAATGGGCCCTGAACTATGTCCATGAGGGCGCGGAATCGGCGGGTCGGGACCCGTCGGACGTGAAGGTGTCGATCCTGACCGCGATGCACGTCTCCGACGACAAGCAGGCCGCCGCCGACGCGTGCCGGTGGGCCCCCGCCGCCTGCGCGAACCACATCGCGGACATGGCCCGTAACAACCCCGACAACGACATGCCCGGCGTGATGCTCAGCCTGGTCAAAGCCCGCGAGGACTATGACTACTACGCTGGGCATCTGGATTCCGGTGCTGAGCACACGGCCTACCTGACCCCCGAGCTGATCGACGACTACGCGATCGCGGGGCCGGCCGACCACTGCCTGCGCAAGCTGGCGGCGCTGTCGGAGATAGGCGTGGATGAAGTATCGGTCGCGTATAACAATGGTGCTTTCGATCAGATGGGCCGTGTCGGCAGCGAGATCATCCCGGCGTTGACCGCCGCCCCCGCCGGCACCTAGAACCGATGGGAGTGTTGCTCGATGACGACGACGGAGACGCTGCTTAGCCACTGGATCGAGGGACGCGAGGAGAGCTCGCGCTCGGGCCGCCATGGGGAGGTGACGAACTCCGCCACCGGCGAGGTGGTGGCCCAGGTCCCGTTCGCCGACGCCGAAGAGGTGGATGCCGCCGTCCAGGCGGCCGTGGTGGCAGCGCCCGCCTGGGAGTCGGCGTCGCTGTCGAAGCGGACCTCGATCATGTTCGCGTTCCGCGAGCTGCTGCACGCCCGTCGCGACGAAATGGCCCGGATCGTCACCACCGAGCACGGCAAGGTCACCGGGGACGCGCAGGGCGAGGTGCAGCGCGAGCTCGAGCTGGTCGAGTTCGCGTGCGGGCTCTCGCAGCTGCTCAAGGGTGAGCACTCCTGGCAGGTCTCCCGGGGAATCGACAGCTTCTCGCTGCGCCAGCCCGTCGGCGTCGTCGCCGGGATCACCCCGTTCAACTTCCCGTCGATGGTCCCCGGCTGGATGTTCCCGCTGGCGCTGGCGGCGGGCAACACTTTCGTGCTCAAGCCCTCCGAGCAGGATCCGTCGGCGTCGATGATGCTGGCCGAGCTGCTGGCCGAGGCGGGCGTCCCCGAGGGCGTGTTCAACGTCGTCCACGGCGACCGCGAGGCCGTCGACGCGCTGTTGTCGCATCCCCGCGTGAACGCCGTGTCGTTCGTGGGCTCGACCCCGGTCGCCAAGTACATCCACGAGACCGCCACCTCGCACGGCAAGCGGGCGCAGGCGCTCGGCGGCGCCAAGAACCACGCGGTCGTGCTGCCCGACGCGGACCTCGACTTCGCGGCCGACCAGATCGTGGCCGGCGCGTACGGATCCAGCGGTCAGCGCTGCATGGCGGTGTCGGTCGCGATCGCCGTCGGCGCCACCGGCGACGAGTTCGTGGGCAAGCTCAACGAGCGCCTCGACCGCCTGGTCGTCGGCGCTGGCGATCAGCCCGACTCAGAGGTCGGGCCGCTGATCAGCGCGACCGCGCGCGACCGCGTCAAGAGCCTCGTCGACGCCGGCGTCGACGAGGGCGCCGAGCTGATCCGCGACGGCCGCGAGGTCACCGTCGACGGCCACGAGGGCGGCTTCTTCGTCGGTCCGTGCCTGTTCGACCACGTCGGCACCGACATGCGCGTGTATCGCGAGGAGATCTTCGGGCCGGTGCTCGTCGTCGTCCGGGCGGACTCGCTGGACCAGGCGATCGAGCTCGTCAACGCCAACCCCTGGGGGAACGGCGCGGCGATCTTCACCCGCGACGGAAACGCGGCGCGCGCGTTCCAGCTCAGCGTCAGCGCCGGGATGGTCGGCATCAACGTGCCGATCCCGGTGCCGATGTCGTACTACTCGTTCGGCGGTTGGAAGGCGTCGCTGTTCGGGGACGTGCACATGCACGGGCCGGAGGGGCTGCGCTTCTACACCCGCGGGAAGGTGGTCACCTCTCGGTGGCCCGAGTCCGCCGATGCCAAGATCGACCTCGCGTTCCCGACCGCAACGTGATGGCCGAGGCGTGAGCCAAACCGCAACGCACACCACGACCACGACCCGAGCGAGCCGCCCATGAACTCTGTCCTGCAATTAGACGAGAGCGCCCACGAGCACCTGTTGATGCACTACACGCGCAACGGCTCGTTCGGGCCTGACCGCAAGCCGGTGAAGGTGCTCGCGCGCGGCGAGGGCCCGTACGTGTTCGACACCGCGGGCAATCGCTATTTCGATGCTCTGTCGGCGCTGTTCTGCTCGCAGATCGGCTATTCGTACGGCGAGGAGCTGGGAGCCGCGGCGGTCGAGCAGATGGCCAAGCTGCCGTTCTCGACCGTCTGGGGGATGGCGCACCCCACCGCGGTGGAGCTCGCCGAGAAGCTAGCCGGGCTCGCGCCTCCCGGGCTCGGGCACGTGTTCTTCACCAGCGGCGGCTCCGAATCGGTCGAGTCCGCATGGAAGCTCGCGCGGCTGTACCACGACGCCACCGGCGGCGAGGGCCGCACCAAGGCGATCGCGCGCAAGGTGGCCTATCACGGCTCCACCCTGGGCGCGCTGGCGCTCACCGGCGTCGACGCCTACAAGGGACCGTTCGGAGAGCCCGCGATCCACACCCGCCACGTGTCGCCGACGAACCCGTTCCGCCTCGGCGAGGACCCGCGCTTCGCCGGCACCGTCGACGACGACGCCGCGTTCTCCAAGGCGCTGCTCGACGAGATCGAGGAGGTCGTGCTCGAGGAGGGGCCGGACACGATCTCGCTGTTCATCGCCGAGCCGGTCCAGAACGCCGGCGGCTGCTTCGTGCCCCCGGACGGCTACTGGCAGGGCCTACGCGAGCTGGCCGACAAGTACGGCTTCCTGATCGTCGCCGACGAGGTCATCACCGCGTTCGGGCGTCTCGGCGAATGGTTCGCCTCCACGCGCGTCGGCGCCACGCCCGACCTGATCACCACCGCCAAGGGGATCACGTCCGCGTACGCCCCGATGGGTGCCGTGTTCGCCTCAGACCGGGTGGTGGAGCCGCTGTACGACGATCCCAAACGCAGCCTGCTGCACGGGATCACGTTCGCCGGGCACCCCCTCTGCGCGGCGATCTCGTTGAAGAACCTGGAGATCTTCGAGCGCGACGGCGTGTTTCAGAACGTCAAGGCGCTGGAGGGGCACCTGGAGAGCCGGTTGCGCGAGCTGCTGGCGCTACCGATCGTCGGCGACGTCCGTGGGGCCGGGTTCTTCTTCGCGGTCGAGCTGGTCGGTGACGAGCACAACCGCAGGTTTGACGCCGACGAGCGCGAGCGGCTGCTCCGCGGCTTCCTGCCGGGGCGGTTGATGCAGGCGGGCATGATCGCGCGTCCGGACGACCGCGGCGACGCCGTGGTGCAGGTGGCGCCCCCGCTGATCTCGACCGAGGCCCAGCTGGACGAGATGGTCGACGGACTCCGCGGGGCGCTCGTCGAGGCCGCGGAAGTGATGGCATAAACAACCCGATCAGGAGGCCCAACCCATGGCCACGCAGAGCACCGAACTCACTCGCGAGCAGCTCGCCGCGCTGCCGGCGAGCTACTTCAAGGCCGTCGACGCGCAGGACGCTGACGCGGTCGTAGCGCACTTCGCCGACGACGCGACGGTGACCGTGCAGACCGACCACGTCACGTTCAACGGTGCCGGTGAGATCCACCGGATGTTCACCGACTTCTTCTCGAACTCCAACTCGATCTTCCACGAGATCAAGAACATCGTGGTCGAGGTGGATGCCGCCAAGGTGGCCACCGAGCAGAGCTACATCGGCGAGCTCACCGACGGCAGCCGCAACGACATGCACAACTGCAACTTCTTCGACGTCGGCGCCGACGGCAGGATCACGCGCATGATCATCTGGATGGCGGGGACCAACCCCCTTAAGTAGCCCGCGCTCCGGCGTCTGCGCGGGCCAGCTCGCGCAGACGCCTCGTCGCGTCGGCGTCGACCTGCTTGTGGTCGAGGTCGATCACGACGCCGTAGTCGCGCTCGGCCAGCTCGGCCGTGGTGAACCCGTCGAGCACGTCGGACAGCACCAGCTCGGGGTCGCGCTCCAGCGGGTCGCCGAAGCCGCCGGAGTTGGGCACCGCGACCTCGATCGCGGACCCGGCCGACAGCGTGTGGCCGGTGAACTTCGACGGCCACACTTCGACCTCGCCCTCGGGCGTGATGATCTTGGTCGAGGCGTTGACACCATCGTGGCCGCCGAAGATCCCCCACGGCGGGTCTGACTCCGTGCGCTCGCCCTCACAGCTGACCATCGTGTCCACGAGGAAGCGGTTGGTGCGGATCATGCCGATGCCCCCGCGCCACTTTCCGGCCGCGCACGCGTCGTCGCGCAGCTCGTAGCGCTCGGTGCGCATCGGGTAGCGCCACTCGAGCTCCTCGATCGGGTTGTTACGCGTGTTGGCGATCAGGCAGTCGATCGAGTCCAGCCCGTCCTTGTCGTGGCGGCCGCCGTAGGAACCCTCGTCGACCTCGAGGTAGACCCAGTACTCGCCCTTTTCCGGCACGAAGCCCGAATAGGCGATGAAGTGCAGGTGCGCCGAGTTGCCGGCGGTGATCTTCTCGGGGGCGATCGGCGACAGCGCGCGCAGCGCGAGGTCCACCGCCCGCTGTACCTGACAGAAGCGGGCAAAGCACGCGCGCGGGAAGTTGGGGTTGAAGATCGAGCCCTTCGGCGCGATCACGTTGACCGGTCGCAGCATCCCCTCGTTCTGGGGCACGAACACCGGATAGGCGACCTCGTCGAGGAACAGCATCCGGGTGATGAACGTCATCGCCGAGACCGTGGTCCCCTCGTAGGGACAGTTGAACCCAGTCGGGACCTCGGGGCTTGATCCGGTCAGGTCGAAGGTGATCTCGTCGCCCTCGATCTTGACCGCGACCTTGACCGGCAGCTTGACGCCGCGCGTGCGGCCGTCGTCGTCGAGCCAGCCGACGTCGGTCTCATACGTTCCGTCCGGCAGCTTGGCGATCTCCTGGCGGAGCATCCGCTCCGAGTAGTTCAGCCAGCCGTCGGCAGCGGTGAGCACCGCGTCGCGCCCATAGCGGCCGAGCAGCTCCAGGTATCGCCTGCGCGCCAGCTCACAGGCGGCGATCATCGCCTCGATGTCGCCCCGGTTGTACGTCGGGGTGCGCATGTTCTCGAGGATGTGGCGCCAGATCTGGTCCTGGCGCACCCCCCGATCGGACAGCTTGATCGCGCGGTAGATGTTGCCTTCCGACCAGTTGTCGACCAGGTCGATCGCCAGCCCCGGATAGGCGCCGCCGATGTCCAGCAGGTGGGCCGAGGCGCCCGAGAAACCGGTCAGCTCACCTTCGAAGAAGATCGGCACGACGATCGCCACGTCGGGGGAGTGCGTTGCCCCGCCGTACGGGTCGTTGTGCAGGATCACGTCGCCCTCGTGGATGTCGTCGCCGAGCAGCTTGATCACGTTCTTGACGATCTTCGGCATCGCGCCCATGAACATCGGCGTCGAGTCGGATTCGGCGAGCACGTTGCCCTGGGCATCGAAGATCCCGGCGCCGAGGTCCTCGGACTCGCGGATGATCGAGCTGTAGGACATCCGGAACAGGACGCCGGCCATCTCCTTGGCGATCGCCGTGCAGGCGCCGCCGATCACGCGCATCAGGATCGGCGTCGCCAGCTCGAGGCTCTGCTCGCCCGCCGCGCTGGCGCGCGTGGTGCAGTCGATCACGATGTTGCCGTGGTCGTCGATCTCGGCGAGCAGACCGGGCGGAACGACCGTCGTCGTGTCGTACTGCTCGATGATCGCGGGACCTTCAATCCGGTCGCCGGCGAGCAGCCGCTCGCGCTCGTAGAACCGCGTGGCCCTCCGGTCGGGCTGACCGCCTACGTCGAAGATCACCTCGCGCTCGAGCGTCAGCGCGCGCGACGGGTCGCCGTCGCCGCGCTCCAACCGCTCGGGCGGCAGGTCGGGGATCTGCCCGATCGCCACCACGCGGACGTTGACGAGCTCGATCTCGGCCTCGAAGTGGTGGCCGTACTCGGCCTCGTGGGCCTGGTGGAAGCGCTCGCCGAGCTCGGTCAGCCAGCGGTCGTCGATCTCGCCGGCCGGTATGTCGAAGCGGACCTCGTACCCCTGGCCGACGTAGCGGCAGTCGGCCAGCAGCCGCACCACCCGACGGTCCTCGGGCACGCCGTCCTGCTCGAGCTGCCCAGTCGCCTGGGCCGACAGGTCCTCATAGCGGCTGCGCAGCCGGTCGAGGTCGGCGTCGGCCAGCGCGTGGCGCTCAGTGGCCACGAACTCGTGGTGCAGGTCGGTCGCCAACAGCCCGGTGGCGGCGACGATCCCCGGGTACCGGGGCACGAGCACGCGAGCGATCTCGAGCTCCATCGCGATGTCACACGCGAACAGCGGGCCGGCACCGCCCGCGGCGACCAGCACGAACTCGCGCGGGTCATAGCCGCGGCGGACCGAGTTGAGCTCGATCGCCTGGGTCATTCCGTACTTCTGGATCTGCAGCGCGCCGAGCGCCGCCTCCTCGACCGACATCCCCAGCCTGTCGGCGAGCGGCTGCGATCGCCTGCTCGGCGAGCTCTGAGTCGAGGTTCATGTCACCGCCGAGCAGCCCGCGGTCGGGACGCAGCCGGCCCAACAGCAGCTGGGCGTCTGTCGAGGTTGGCTCGGTGCCGCCGCGGCCGTAGCACGCCGGTCCGGGGTCGGCGCCTGCGGACTGCGGGCCAACCCGGAACACCTCGCCCTCGTCGACGTAGGCGATCGAGCCGCCGCCGGCGCCGATCGTGTCGATGTCGACCATCGGGATCATCGCCTGGTAGTCGCCGACCTTGGTGTCGAGCAGGTGGCGCATCCGCAGCTCACCCCCGGCGGCGACGCCGATGTCTGCCGACGTGCCCCCGATGTCGAGCGTGACCACGTTCTCCATGCCCGCCGCGCGGCCGGCCCAGATCCCGCCGATCAATCCGGCCACCGGGCCCGACATCAGCAGGTTCACCGGCGTCAGCGTGGCCGACTCGACGGTGGCCATTCCACCGGCGGACTGCATCAGCGCGATCCCGTGCTCGAACCCGCCGTCGCGTAGCGCCTCGTCGAACCGGGCGACGTAGCGCGAGACCTTCGGGCCGATGTAGGCGTTCAGCGCAGTGGTCGAGAAGCGCTCGAACTCGCGATAGAGCGGCAGCACCTCGTGGGAAACGGACAGGTAGCAGTCCGGATGCTCCTCGAGCACGATCTCCTTGATCCGCTGCTCGTGCGCGGGGTTCAGGTAGGAGTGCAGCAGGCATACGGCCACCGCCTCGACGCCGGCGGCGCGCAGCTCCCGCACGCGCTCGCGCACCTCTTCCTCGTCAAGCGGCGTGAGCACGTCGCCGTCGGGCACGGTGATCCGCTCACTGACGGTGAGCCGGTTGCGGCGCTTGACGATCGGGCGCGACTGCCAGGGAAGCTCGAGCTGCAGCGAGAAGTTGTAGGGCTTCTTATGGCGCGCGATGTGGATGATGTCGCGGAAGCCCTCGGTGGTGAGCATCCCGACTTCGGCGCCGGTGTAGGTCAGGACGATGTTGGTCGCGACCGTCGTGCCGTGGAGCAGGTTGTCGACCTCCGACAGCGACACCCCTGCCTTCTCGCATAACCCGCGCACGCCCTCGACCACCGCCAGCGCCGGGTCCTCCGGCGTCGAGCGGAGCTTGTCCACCGTGATCCGGCCCGCGTCCTCGTCGACCAGGATCAGGTCGGTGAAGGTTCCTCCAACGTCGACACCGATGCGCTTCATGTATCTGGACCTCCGGGAGCTGTGCGGGGCGGCTGAACCGATCAGGTTTGAGCCTCGCGATCGCCGGCCTGGGGCGCAAGCGACGAGCTGTGCGTTCCGTCACCCCGCCGGGTGACACGTTGGCGAGCCTCTCAGCTGACCGCCGTCTGGGCCGGTGGCGCCCACGTCCCCTGCGCCTCCTGGTTGCGGCGCCACTCCTCCGCGACCTCGAGGTGTGTTCCGAACCACACGTCGCCGAAGCCCTTGATGTAGGTGATCAGCTCGTCGAGCATCGCGATCCGCGGATGGCGGCCGATGCAGAACGGGTGGACGACGAGCAGGAAGCAGGCTCCGGCGCGGTAGGAGCCGTCGAACTCGGCCTTCCAGATCTCCAGCACCTGGCTCGGCGTGCTGAGCCCCGACATGTACGGGAAGAAGCTGAACAGGAAGTAGGGGGCGTCGTCGAGCTCCCAGCTGACCGGCAGCTCGACGAAGTCTCGCAACGGGCCATCGGTCACCGGCACGCGCGGCCGGTAGGGCTCGTCGTGGCCGAACAGGCTCGAGTCGTAGGCGAACCGGAACTCCTCGAGTAGGTCGGCGGTGTTGGGCCCGAGCGCGAACGGGGGCGAGCGGTTGCCCTTCGGCTCGGTCGCGAACACGTCCTCGATCCGTCCGATCCCGCGGCGCATCAGCTCGCGCTCCTCCTCGATCGGGACGTCGAGCACGCTCTCGTGGTGATAGCCGTGGTAGCCGACCTCGTGGCGCCCGCGCGCCGCGATCTCGGCGCACGCGTCGGGGTGCTCGTCGATCACCTGGCCGGGGATCATGAACGTCGCCGGAATCTCGTGGCGGTCCAGCAGCTCGTGGATGCGGGGCAGTGCCGCGCGCACGTCGTAGTCGCCGCGCGACATCGGGCTGGGCGTCCGCAGGTTGAACGTGCCCGACCACAACGTCTCCGCGTCGAAGTCGACCGACAGCGTCACTGCGCACCGATAGCGCTCCCGCCACATGCGCTACATCCTTTCCTAAGCCTGCGACATAATCAAGTTATGGCGGAGATTACGCGCCTGGCCGCGAGCCAGCTGCTCGACGGTTATAGGCGTCGGACGATCTCGCCGGTCGAGGTCGTCGAAGCGCTGGGCGTGGCGATCGAGCAGCAGAACGACTCGCTGACCGCTCTGTACACCGTGTGCCTGGACCGGGCTCGCGAAGAGGCGCGCGCCGCCGAGGCCGCGTACTCGCGTGGCGAGGTCGTGGGGCCGCTGGCGGGCGTGCCGTTCGTGGTCAAGGACCTGTTCGACACCGAGGGCGTGCGGACGACCTACGGCTCACCGATGTTCGCCGACCACGTCCCCGACCGCGACGCCGTCTCCGTGCGCAGCGTCCGCGATGCCGGGGCGATCCTGATCGGCAAGGCCCAGACGCACGAGTTCGCGTGGGGGATCACGTCGGTCAACTTCCTGATGGGAAGCGCCCACAACCCCTGGGCGCCGGAGCGCGTGTCCGGCGGGTCCAGCGGCGGCTCGGCCGTGGCGCTGGCCACCGGAATGGCGCCGCTGGCGCTCGGCAGCGACACCGGCGGCTCGATCCGCGTGCCGTCGAACTTCTGCGGGACCGTGGGTCTGAAGCCGACGCTCGGCCGGATCAGCACCGAGGGCGTGTTCCCGCTGGCGGCCTCGCTGGACCACGTCGGGCCGATGGCGCGCAACCCCGCGGACGCGGCCCTGCTGTTCGCTGCCCTGATCGGCGCGCCGGCGGACGGGCAGCTGCTGTCGTCGGTCCTGTCCGGTCTGCGGGTCGGGCTATCGCCCGACCTGCACGTGGTCGAGCTCGCGCCGGAGGTCGATGCCGCCTACCAGGCCGCGGTGTCGGCGGTGCAGGGACTCGGCGCGGCAGATCGTCGAGGTGGCGATGCCCGAGGCGCAGACGGTGTATGAGACGTTCGGGGTGGTCCAGCGCTGCGAGGCGCTGTCCTCGCACGTAAAGGCCGGGCTGTTCCCCGCCCGCCGCGAGGAGTACGGCGAGGACGTGCGCGGCCGTCTCGAGCTGGCCGAGACGATGACGCTGGCCGACTACCTCGGCGGGATCGCCAGCCGCGAGCAGCTGCGTGCCGGGTTTAACCGGGCGTTTGCCGAGGTCGACCTGCTGCTCACGCCGGTCAGCGCGGGCTCGCCGACGATCATCGGCGAGGAGCGGGTCGAGCACCTCGGTCGTGAGGTCGAGTTCCGCGAGCTGGTGATGGGCTACACCGTGCCCCAGGACCTCACCGGGCTGCCCACGTGCGCCGTCCGCGCCGGGTTCGACGCGCTCGGCATCCCGGTCGCGGTGCAGTTCACCGGGCCGCCCTGGAGCGAGTGGAAGGTGCTGTCGGCCGCGCACTGCGCTGTATGAGGCCACGCCGGACGTGCAGGCCCCATGGCCGACCGTGGTCGGAACGCAGGTACGGCTGCTCCTCGCGCGCGCTAGTAACGGGAGCGAGTGAGCTCGCCAGCGCGGATAACGTGACCCACGGCGAGTTAGCCGCGCCGAGGGTCACAAAATCCGCGCCATACGCGGACAACGTCGCCTGGGCCGGCACGCGGTCGCCGTGGGCGACAAACTTCGTACGGTCTCTCCCGTGGAGCCCAGACTAGAGTGGCGCGATGCGGTGGTCCAGGGTCGGCGTCGCAGCGTCAGTGCTCGCGCTGGGCGCCTGCGGAGGTGGCGCGCACCGACCCGACCTCAACCCCACCGCGGCGGGTGTACGGCACCTGCCGTGCCGTGAGTCGATCGGCAGTCAGCCGCCCGAGCGCGACATGCGGGTGATCCTCGGGGTCGCCGCGCTGCCAGCGAGCCCCGGGCGCCAGCGCGCGCTGCAGACAGCGCGTTCCGGCCTCCGAGATCCCGCCGCTCGATTGTTCGCGAAGTCGGGACTGGTAATCCGTCCCGGCACAAACTTGCGCCTGATCGTTCCACAGCGACTTCGACACCAGGTCTCGATCGGCTGGGGCAACGCCGATGAGGACCATCGAGGGACCACGGTCGTGGTGGACCGGTGCAAGGGTCCTCGCCGTGCCAGATGGCTTGCCTACGCTGGCGGCTTCGACGTCCGCGACCCCGTGTGCGTGCCGTTGATCGTGGCAGCGCATCAACGGCAGCGATCGGTTCGGATTGGCGTCGGCAAGCCCTGTCCGGGTCAACGTCCTGCGCCCCAGCCGACCTCGGCGTAAGCGCTGTGTGACATCCCGGGAGGGGAGCCCGATCGCAGCGACCGGTCAGACCAGAGAGCTGATCGCGCCGAGGATGACCTCGACGCCCACCGCCGCATCCTCCGGCTTGGCGTCCTCGACCGGCGTGTGGCTCAGGCCGTCCTTGCAGGGAACGAACAGCATCGCGGTCGGAGCCCGGTCGGCCACACACATGGTGTCGTGGGCGGCCCCCGAGATCATCGTCGTGCCCGGCTCGCCGGTGGCGGCGCCGGCCGCCTCCAGCGCGGACACGATCCGCTCGTCCATCGGGGTCGCCGGCACGGTCTGGCGTTGGCGGTAGGTCGCGGTCATCCCGCCGTCTGACGCGGTCTTCTGCGCGAACGCGTCGATGTCCCGCACAACCCCATGGACAAGCTCGTCATCCGGCCCCCGGACGTCGACCGAGATTCGGGTGCGCCCGGGGATCGCGTTGATCAGCCCCGGCTCCACCTCGATCTCGCCGACCGTACCCACGGTCGCGGCACCGGCCTCCCGGGCCAGCCGCTCGAGCTCGACGATCGTCTTTGCCGCCACCAGCGCGCTGTCGCAGCGCATGTCCATCGGCGTCGCGCCGGCGTGGTCCGCCCGGCCCTCGACGTAGATGTCGCCGTGCACGTAGCCCGCGATCGTCTTCACCACGCCGAACTTCTTATCGGTGTCCTGGAGCACTCGTCCCTGCTCGATGTGGAGCTCGATCCAGCCGGTCAGGTCATCGAGGATGTGCGCGCACTCGCGCCAATTCGCGGGCGTGTATCCGGCGTCCTCGGCGTGCGCCCAGAACGGGCGTCCGTCGTCGACCGCCACGAACGTCTCGCGCAGCTCCCGCTCCTCGACACGTCCGGCGACGATTCGGCTGCCGAGCACCATCTGCCCGAAGCCCGAGCCCTCCTCTTCGAGGAACGAGATCGCCTGCAGCGGCAGGTCGAGGCCGAGCTCGGCGCTGCACCGACACACCTCCAGCGCACTGACCACGCCGAGCGTTCCGTCCCACTTGCCGCCGTTTCGGTTGGAGTCGCAGTGCGACCCGATCCCGAACACGGGCTCGCCGGGCGGACGGTTGCGGGCGACGAGGTTGCCGATCGGGTCCTCGGTGACCGTGAACCCGAGCTGCTCCCACGCCCGGGTGAAGTAGTCGAGCGTGGCCCGGTAGACGTCCGTGTAGGCGTAGCGGCGAATCGCCTCTGAAGACAGCGTGTAGTCCGACCCGGCAAGCGTCTCGACGTCGCTGCGGATTCGCTCCGCGGCGCGGGCGCGGTCGATCTTCGGCCAGTCGTTCATGCGCCGGATCCGAGCCGGGCTGGCCTCGGGCTGATGTCATACATATGCCGTATTCGGCGAGCCTACAGAAAATGTCGGACTCGGTTAGGGTCGCCAATCCAGGCTTCCGCGCGGTCAATCAGACCAGCCGCAGCGGCGCGGGAGAAGTCATCTCAAAGGAGCCGATGTGCCACGCAGAGTCATTGATCTCAGCCAGCCGCTCAACCGGGAAAGCCAAGTGCATCCGTTCTTCACCACGCCGAAGATCGTGCGCGAGATCATCCACGCCGACTCGCCGCCGGACAAGCCGTCATTCAATGCCGAGCTGATCATCACCTCCAACCACGCGGCCACCCACGTCGACGCTTTCGGTCACTACGACCGCTCCGAAGGCGCCGAGGCGATCGCCGAGATGCCACTTGACACGTTCTGCGGTACCGCCGTGTGCATCGACGTGCGCCCCTACGGCGGTAAGAGCCACGAAGTCACGCCGGCCGAGGTCGAGGACGCGCTTTCAAAGATCGAGCCTGACGTCCAGCGGGGAGACATCCTGCTGTTCTGCACCGACCACTTCAACCAGACGGCTGGAACGCAGGCGTTCCTCGACGGGTTCAGTGGCATCGCGCCCGAGACCGTGACCTGGATGGCCGATCACGGGGTGAAGATCTTCGGCGTCGAGACGATCAGCCCCGACCTGGTCTACGAGAACGGCGACTACAAGACCCATAAGGCGTGCGCCGATCACCGGATCACGCACTACGAGAACCTGAACAACCTTCAGGAGGTCGCCGGCAAGCGGCTGGACTTCTACGGGTTCCCGCTTCGGCTCGAGGTCGCCTACGGATCGCCCGTGCGGGCGGTCGGGATCATCGAGGAGTAGAGCCATGCATGAGCTGATGAGCCACGGCGGCCACGAGGGCAACGGCGAGGACCAGTACATCCTCGACACGCAGCCCGTCCGCGACCTGATCGCGCACACGCGGGAGGTCGTCGCCCAGGCGGCGTCCCCGGAGGAGGCGTGCGATCAGATCCGCCCCCACTTCGCCCGCCTGCTGGCCGACGACGACTGGCTGCCCGCCGAATACCAGGCGGACGCACCCGAGAGCGGAATGGGCGGAGGGATCGGCCAGTGGCTGCTGTTCCGCGCCGGCGACGGCTCGCTGTCGCTGTTCTCACTGGTGGTTCCTTCCCAGGCGCAGACGCCGGTGCACGACCACCTCGCCTGGGGTCTGGTTGGCCTCTACGCCGGCACCCAGGACGAGGAGGTGTTCGCGCACCAGGGCGAGACGCTCGAGTGCGTCGAGAAGCGCTCGCTGTCACCGGGCGACTTCTACCCGCTGCTGCCGCCGCGCGACGACATCCACCGGGTGCGGACGACGTCGGCCAAGACGTCGGTGTCGATCCACCTGCTCTCGAACGACACCGGGTGCGTGTGGCGCCACCGCTACGAGCCGGGCACGAGCGAGGTCAAGCCGTTCCGGTCGGGGTATGTGAACGTCGCCTGCGAGGACGACGAAGCTACGCCACCGGCGTAGGCTCGAACTCCGGGATGATCTCCTTGCCGTAGCGCTCGAGCGTGGTCTCGAAGTCGGTGGTCATCAGGTAGAGGTTGACCTGCTTGACCCCGAGCGCCTCCAGCTCGCGCAGCTTCTCGATGTGCGCGTCGCGCTCTCCGAGGATGCAGAAGCGGTCGCAGATCTCGTCGCTTATGTACTTACCGTGCTCGGCGCCGACGCGGCTGTGGTCCTGGTAGTCGTACTCCTCGACCGCCTGCGCGAACTCGGTCAGCGCGGTGGGGATCTCGCCGTCGGTCCCGTAGCGCGCGATCAGATCCTTGACGTGGTTGGACACCATCGCCGGGAACCAGCGCGTCTCCTCGCGCCAACGATCGAGGTCGCCGTCGACCACCGCCGGCGCGCACACGACCGGCGCGAACTCATCCGGGTCGCGCCCGGCCTCGACGGCCGCGGCCTTGGCGCGGTCGATGATCCACTTGGTGATCTCGGGGTCGGCGAGCTGGATCACGACGCCGTCGCCCACGCGCCCGGCGACCCGCAGCGCGCGCGGGCCGTAACCGGCGACGTACATCGGGATCTCAGGTTCCTCACGGGCCCACTCGAGCACCAGGTCCTTGCCGTTCCAGCGCACCGGACGGCCGTTCATCATCGCCTTGATCATCTCCAGGGCGGCCTCGAACTGAGCGACCGGCACGGGGTCAAGCCCGACCACCCGCCGGGACGAGTCGCCGCGGCCGATGCCGAGCGCCGCGCGGCCGTTACTGATGTCGTGCAAGGTCGCGTAGCCCGCGGCCGTGACCGTGGGGTCGCGGATGCCCGGGTTGGTCACGCAGTGGCCAAGCTTGATCCGTGAGGTCGCCGCGGCGGCCAGCGCGAGGAAGATGTAGCCCTCTTCCCAGAGGATGTGCGAGTCGTACGTCCAGGCGTAGCGGAAGCCGAGCTCCTCAGCCCGCACCACGCGATCGACGAACGTCTGGACAGGCGGATCCGGCAGGAAGGTCGCCCCGAAGTCGAGCATCTGATCTCTCTCCCTTCGCGCACGCGCGTGCGCGTCTCGAACTCGGCCGAGTTCTATCAGAGGCGTGGTAGGGTCGGCCGTCCGCAAGCTCGGTCTCCGGCGCACCCCCGACAGCGAGAGAGGTGGCAATGTCAGACAACATCGAGGCGGCCCTTCAGAGCATCTTCTCGGCCGACTCCGGCATCTATCAGAACCGTGGCTTCCAGCGGCGGGTCGGCTTCGGCAAGCGTCCAGCCCTGATCCACATCGACCTCGCCAACGCCTGGACCCGGCCCGGTCACGCGTTCAGCTGCGACGGCATGGACGTGATCATCCCCGCTGTGCAGCGACTCAACGAGGCCGGGCGCGCCAAGGCGATCCCCGTCGTCTACACGACCACCGCCTACGCGGTCACCAGCGGCCCGAACACCGACATGGGCCTGTGGCATCACAAGATCCCCGTCGAGAAGCTTCAGCTCGGCACCCCCGAGGTCGCGATCGACGAGCGGATCGCCCCGCTGGCCGACGAGCAGGTGATCGTCAAGAAGCGCGCGAGCGCGTTTCACGGCACCTATCTGTCGGGCTTCCTCAACGCCAACGGCGTCGACACGGTGATCATCACCGGCGTGACGATGGCCGGCTGCGTGCGCCACACCACCGAGGACGCGATCGCCGAGGGCTTCCGGCCGATCGTCGTGCGCGAGGCCGTCGGCGACCGCGTGCCCGGCGTGGTCGAGTGGAATCTGTTCGACATCGACTCGAAGTTCGGCGACGTCGAACCGCTCGAGCGGGTGCTCGCCTACCTCGACGAGCTCGCGCCGGTCGAGCGGGACGAGAGCGGGTCGCCGGTCTCGGCCTAGTAGTCGCCCGCGGGCCCGGTCAACGCCCCACTCGAGGCGATTCAGCGCGAGCGTGGGGAGTTGACACCGTCACACATGGCTAACTCCCCACGCTTCTCGCGGGAGGGTTCGAGTGGGACGTTTGCCGGTCGCTTCGTCGCGGCTAGCCCTCGACGCCGCACCACTGCATCGCCAGCAGCGCGAACGCACGGGTCGCGCACATGACCTCGTCGATCACGACGAACTCGTCGTCGGCGTGCGCCACCGCGAGGTTCCCGGGTCCGTAGCTGATCGCCGGGATCCCCTCGAGCGACAGCCACGACGCGTCGTCGACGGCGGGGAAGCCCGCGACCTCGGCAGGTCCGGCGAAGCGGGTGCCGGCGGCGGCCTGCTCGTGCGCGGCTGACATCGCAGCGGTGATCTCGTCGGCCGGGTCGGAGTTGGCCGGCCAATGCAGCCGCCAGTCGATCACGGGCGGGTGCTCGCGCAGCCAGTCGTCGGTCGCGGCGACCGCGCGGACGTGCTCCTCGACCTCCCGCATGATCGCCTCGTGGTCGTCGCCCGGCGGATACCACAGCAGGTACTCGGTGCGCATGAACTCGGGGACGAACAGCGGGAACTGCACGCCGGTGGTACCGCCCTCGAGGATGCCCGGCATGATCGTGAAGTGGCCGGGGCGGTAGAGCGGGTGATGCTTGGAGAACGCCCATTGCTGCTCCAGCCGCCGCAACCCCTCGTATACGACGAAGCCCTTGTCGATCGCGCTGACGCCGGGCGGCTGCTCGCCCTGCACCGGGTGAAGCGTCCGGCCGCGGTTCGCCGCGTGCGTGACCTTGCCCTGCACCGACAGCGTGAACCAAAGCTGACCGGCGGAGGTCGGCATCACCGCGAGCGGACGGCCGGCGGTGGTGGGCTCGGACACGACCGCGGCGTCGGCGCGGTAGCCGCGGCTGACGGTGGCGCTGACGCCGATGTCGTTGTTCATGCACTCCTCGCCGACGACCGCCTCGAGGATCAGGTCACCGCGGAGCCGCACACCGGCGCGCTGCAGCGCGCGGGCCGCGAACGCCTGCGCGAGCACGCCGGCCTTCATGTCGGTCGAGCCGCGGCCCCAGATGCGCTCGCCATCGTCATGGCCGGAGAACTGATCGCCGTGGGTCCAGTTCTCGACCGGGCCAGGCGGCACGACGTCGACGTGGCCGTTATAGATCAGCGAGCGGCCGCCGCCGGTCCCGCGGACCACGCCGACCGCGTTGTCGCGCCCGGGCTCGAGCGCGAACACGTCGACCTCGGCGCCCAGGCCCTCGTAGATCTCGGCCACGAATCGCGACACCCGTCCCTCGCCGCCCACCACCTCGTCGTAGACCTGACCGGGGTAGCGGGGGTTGACGCTGTCGATCCGGACGGCCTCGGAGATTGCCGCCAGCAGCTCGGCGCGGCCGGCCTCGATCTCGCTGAGGACTCGCTCGGAGTTCCGCGTGACGGTCACGACGACCGCGAAGTATGGATGGTCGGGCGCGACCAGGCAGCTCAGTCGGCCGCGTCGTCCACGTCCGGGCGGTCCGGCGGCCAGCCGGTGAACAGCGGCCGCACGGCTTGCAGCCACCAGGCGAGCCGGTCCACACCGCGTGAAGTGAGGTGAAGGACGCCCGGCTGCGGCGCGTCCTCGTCGACCGGCCGGTACACGAGCAGCCCCCGCATCGCCAGATCGTCCAGCGTGCGAACGAGCAGGTCCCCATCGCAGCGCAGTGCGGTCCCCAGCGACCCGATGTCAGGCCCTTCGTCCGTCACGCCGACGTCCCCCAGCACGGCCAGGCTCGCCAGCACCTGCATCTCGAGCACGCTGAGGCCGCCGGTCCGGTGGCGCTCGAAGCCATCCCGGGCCAGGGCGGCGGCCCCGAGCGTCGCGAGCGCAATCGCGCGGTCCCTCCAACCCAGCTCGAACTCCGAGGGCATCGCCGGATTATTCGCGGTCTCAGCCGGCGGCGTTGACATGCAGCCAATCGGCTGCCTATAATCATGCAGCCAGATGGCTGCTCATTTCGACAGACAGGCGATCGACGGCGTGTTCCGGGCGCTCGCGGACCCGGGCCGCCGCCGGCTGCTTGACAGCCTGAACGGCCGCAACGGCCAGACGCTGCGCGAGCTCTGCACGGGCATGGACATGGCCCGTCAATCGGTGAGCAAGCATCTGGCCGTGCTCGAGGCGGCCAACCTCGTGACCACGGTCTGGCGGGGTCGGGAGAAGTTGCACTACCTGAACCCCGCCCCGATCACCGACATCTCCGAGCGCTGGATCAACTCCTACGAACAGGACCGGGTCCACGCGCTCGCCGACCTCAAACGAGCCCTGGAGGACCCGACGATGGACAGACCCTCATTCGTCTACACGACCTACATCCAGACGACCCCCGAGCAGCTGTGGGAGGCGCTCACCAGCCCGGCGTTCACCGAGCGCTACTGGGGCATGACGTTCGACACCGACTGGGAGCCCGGGTCGGAGATGACCTGGAGCCGCCAGGGATTGCGGATCTCCGACCCCGAGCAGGTCGTGATCGAATCCGATCCCTACCGGCGCCTGGCGTTCACCTGGCACACGTTCGTACAGGAGCTGGCGAAGACCGGCGACGTGAGCGCGGACGATCTCGCCGCGGCAGCGCAGGAGCCGAGGTCCAAGGTCACGTTCGAACTCGAGCCGGCCGGCGGCGCGGTGAAGCTGACCGTGGTGCACGACGGCTTTCCGCCCGCCAGCCGGGCGGCCGAACTCGTCAGTCACGGCTGGCCGCAGGTGCTCTCCGGGCTCAAGACGCTGCTCGAGACCGGCGAGACGATCTCGATCGAACCCGGCACTGCAACCGGGAGCGTGGCGCGATGACCGGCGGGCTCAACACCACGAAGCTGCCGAGGATCGTCGACCGGGCGACCTTCCAGGCGCAGCGGGACACGCTGTTGGCCCGCGAGAAGGCGCACACGCACGAAGGCGACGCGATCGCGGCGGCGCGCCGCCGGCTGCCGATCGTGGAGGTCGACTCCAGCCTGACGTTGGTCGGCGCGAACGGTCCGGTCACGCTGCTGGACACGTTCGAGGGCCGGCGGCAGCTGATCGCGTACTTCCACATGTGGTTCGACGGCGAGCCCGCCGCCGACCAGTGTGAGGGGTGCACGTTCTACAACGGGCAGGTCCGCGAGCTCTCCTACATCCACTCGCGCGATGTCACCTACGCCACGTTCTGCCAGGGCCCGTACGAAGAGAGCGAGCGCTATCGCGAGTTCATGGGGTGGGATGTGCCGTGGTACTCGATGCTGCCCAGCGCCGAGGCACTGCTGGCCGGACGAACGTTCAACCGATTCTGCGTGGTCTGTTATGTCCGCCACGACGACCGGGTGTTCGAGACGTACTGGCTAAACGGCCGCGGGGTCGAGGTGATGGCCCCCACCTACGGGCTGTTGGACCTGACCGTCTATGGCCGCCAGGAGACGTGGGAGGACTCACCCGATGGCTGGCCGCGGCGCTGGGGACGCGACCGCGGGCATCCTTACCGGTCCGACGGCCGTCCGATGTCCCAGTGGTCCCGGCTGGAGGCCGGGCGCTCGGACGACCTCGCCAGTGCCGGAGGCTGAGCCTCGCCGGCGGTGTTGGCGCTCAGGCAGCCGCCCGACCGGCGGCTGGACGCCGGCGCAGCGCCGGATCGCTGAGCGCCGGGGAGCGCCAGGTGCCGTCTGTGGTGAGGTTGGTCCCGGGTGCAACGATCTCGTCGATCCGGTCCAGCGTGTCGTCGTCGAGCCTCAACCCAGCTCCCGCCAGCAGGCTGTCGAGCTGCTCGGTCGTGCGTGGGCCGATGATCGCGGAGGTCACTGCCGGGTGGGCGATCGCGAACGCGACGGCCAGATCGGGCAGGGAGCATCCGATATCGGCGGCGAGCTCGCCGAGTCGCTCGGCGGCGTCGAGCTTGACCAGGTTCTCCGGACGGGAGAGATCGAATCGGTCGGGCTGGATCGAGGGTCGGTTCATCGTCCTCTGCACTGGGTGGCCGCGGTGCACTCGGCCGCTGAGAAAGCCCGACGCCAGCGGACTCCACGTCAGCACGCCCATCCCGTAGCGTTCGCACACCGGCAGCACCGAGGCCTCGATCCCTCGGGCGAGCATCGAGTACGGCGGCTGCTCGGTGCGGAAGCGAAGCAGGCCGCGGCGATCGGACACGTGCTGGGCTTCGACGATCTGCTCGGCGGGAAACGTCGAGCACCCAAACGCCCGGATCTTGCCCTGGTGCACGAGGTCGGTGAGCGCGGTCAGCGTCTCCTCGATGTCGGTATGCGGGTCGGGCCGGTGCACCTGGTAGAGGTCGATCCAGTCGGTCTGCAGCCGGCGCAGGCTGTCCTCCACGGCCGTCTGCAGCCACCGTCTCGAGTTGCCGCTGCGGTTCGGACCTTCGCCCATCTGAAAGTGGCCCTTGGTCGCGAGCACGACCTCGGCCCGGCGCCGGCCCAGCGCCTCCCCGACGATCGTCTCGGACTCGCCGTCGGAGTACATGTCGGCCGTGTCGACGAAGTTGATCCCGCCGTCGAGCGCGGCGTCGATGATCCGCGCGCAGTCGGCGTGGTCGGGGTTCCCGACGGCCCCGAACATCATCGTCCCCAAGCAGTAGGCGCTGACCTGAATCCCGGTCGCGCCGAGGTAGCGATACCGCATGCCGCGCGACGCTACAACCTGGACCGCACTCCAGGTCAAGGCGGTACCTTGCCGAGATGACCACGGAAAGCGCGTTGAGCATCGGCGAGGCCGCCCAGCGCACCGGCCTCAGCATCGACACGCTGCGCTTCTACGAGCGCGAGGGGTTGTTGGCCTCTCCGGTGGAGCGGGTCTCCGGGCGCCGGGTGTACAGCGAGGAGCAGGTCGAGTGGCTGGCGTTGTGTCGCGTGTTACGCACGTCGGGCATGCCGCTGCGAGCGATCCGCGACTACGCCGAGCTGATGGACCGCGGCGAGGGCACAGAGCCGCAGCGTCTGGAGTTGCTTCGCGAGCATCAGGACCGGGTCGCCGGACAGATGCGCGATCTCTCGCGCTGCCTGGACCTGATCGGACACAAGGTCGGCCTGTATGAGGACCTGGCCGCCGACGGCCAGTCACATCACGTGTGCCGCGCGCCTCGGCCGCCCGGACGCGCGGAGTAGCCGCCGTGCTACGAAGCTGGGCTGCGTGGCATTGACGGGCCGCTCAGATATGTGGTATTAGGTATACCAGTGATGATGACGATCCTCGAAACGACCGACCAGGCAGTGGTGATCGACCGGCAGCTTCCGCAGGCCGGGACGAGCATCGCGCAGCTCGCCTACGACGCTCTGCGCAGCGCGATCCTGCGCGTGGACGCCTACGACCCGGACGTCGACCTGCGCCTCGACGAGAAGCGGCTGGCCGCCGAGCTGGGCGTGAGCCGCACGCCGGTGCGCGAGGCCCTGGCCCGGCTGGAGAACCAGGGGCTGATCACGATCGTGCCGCGCCGCGGGGTGTACATCGCGCGGAAGAGCAAGGCGGAGATCATCGAGATGATCATCGCCTGGGCGGCGCTGGAGAGCATGGCGGCCCGACTGGCCTGCGAGCGCGCCTCCGACGACGAGATCGCCACCCTGCGCACGCTGTTCTCGAGCTTCGAGGACGAGGAGCTGCGATCCCATCTGGACGAGTACTCGGTCGCCAACCTGCGCTTTCACCAGCGGCTGATCGAGCTCGGGCACTCGGAGCTGATCGCCGGCATGGCCGACAGCCTGCTGGTTCACGTGCGCGCGATCCGGCGCCACACGATCGGTGAGGCCGACCGCGTCGAGCGGTCGATCGTCGACCACATGCAGATCATCGAAGCGCTCGAGTCCCGGCAGGCAGACGTCGCCGAGCGGCTCGTCCGCGACCACGCACTGAACCTGGCTCGCCACGTGGAGCGCACGTGGCAGTTGACCTGACCGGCGACCGAAGGAGCGATCACTTGACGGTGACCACCGAGCCGAGAGCAAGCGCCCCGCGCGAGGCGCCACCGAACGACGCCGAGACGATCTCCGGGGGCCACCTCGTCGCCAAGGCGCTCAAGGCCGAGGGGATCGATGTGATCTTCACGCTCTGCGGCGGCCACATCATCGACATCTATGACGGCTGCATCGACGAGGGAATCGAGGTGCTCGACGTTCGCCACGAGCAGGTCGCGGCGCACGCCGCCGACGGCTATGCGCGCGTGACCGGCCGACCTGGCTGCGCGGTCGTGACCGCCGGGCCCGGCACCACCGACGCGGTCACCGGCGTCGCCAACGCGCTGCGCGCCGAGAGCCCGATGCTGCTGATCGGCGGGCAGGGCGCCCTAGACCAGCACCGGATGGGATCGCTCCAGGACCTCCCGCACGTCGACATGATGCGGCCGATCACGAAGTTCTCATCGAGCGTGCTGACGACAGAACGCGTGGCCGACATGGTCGCGATGGCGTTCCGGGAGACGCTCAACGGCGCCCCGGGGCCGGCGTATCTCGAGATCGGGCGCGACATCCTCGACCGCCGGGTGCCGCTCGAGCGGGCGGTGATCCCGCAGGCCGGCCATTACCGCGCGTCGACCAGGAGCGTCGGTGACCCGGCGGACATCGAGCGGCTCGCCGACATCCTCGTCAGCGCCGAGCGCCCGTGCGTGCTGCTCGGCAGCCAGCTGTGGACATGCCGAGGCTCCGACGCGGCGACCGAGTTCGTGCGCGCGCTGAACATCCCCGCCTACATGAACGGCGCCGCCCGCGGCACGCTCGCGCCCGGCGACCCCCATCACTTCCACCAGACCCGACGTCTCGCCTTTCAGGAGGCGGACGTGATCCTGATCGTCGGCACGCCGTTTGACTTCCGCATGGGCTATGGCAAGCGCCTGTCTCAGGACGCGACCGTGATCCAGATCGACTTGGACTACCGGACGGTCGGGCGCAACCGAGACGTCGAGCTCGGGCTGGTCGGCGATCCCGGCGCGATTCTCGCGGCGGTCACCGAGGCGGCGTCCGCTCACCGCGACAACGGCGCCGCGCGGCGCCAGCCGTGGCTGGCGAGCCTGCGCGAGGAGGAGGACCGGCTGATCGCCGAGCGCATGCCGCGCCTGCTGCAGGACAGCGCTCCCATCCATCCGCTGCGGCTCGCCCACGAGATCAACGAGTTCATCGGCGAGAACACGCTCTACATCGGCGACGGGGGAGACGTGGTCACGTTCTCCGGTGGCGTCGTGCAGCCGAAGGCGCCGGGCCTGTGGATGGACCCCGGGCCGCTGGGAACGCTGGGCGTCGGCGTGCCGTTCGCGCTCGCCGCCAAGCAGGCCCGGCCCGACCTCGAGGTCGTGTGCCTGTTCGGCGACGGCGCGTTCAGCTTGACCGGCTGGGACTTCGAGACGATGGTCCGCTTCAACCTGCCGTTCATCGGCGTGGTCGGCAACAACTCGCACATGAACCAGATCCGCTACGGGCAGATCCAGAAGTACGGTGTGCAGCGCGGCGAGATCGGCAACAAGCTCGGAGACGTGAAGTACGACCTGTTCGCGCAGATGCTCGGCGGTTACGGCGAGGAGGTCCGCGACCCGCGCGAGATCGCCCCGGCGCTGCAGCGCGCACGCGAGTCGGGCAAGCCGTCGCTGATCAACGTCTGGATCGATCCGGACGCGTTCGCCCCGGGCACCCGCAACCAGACGATGTACAAGTAAGGAGGTCGACGTGGACAAGGCACTCGAGGGAGTCCGGGTCATCGACATGACCCACGTGCAGGCCGGCCCGGTGTGCACGCAGCTGCTGGCCTGGATGGGCGCGGACGTGATCAAGATCGAGCCACCGGGGCGCGGCGACGTCACCCGTTCGCAGCTGCGCGACCTGCCGGACGTCGACAGCCTCTACTTCACGATGCTCAATGCCAACAAGCGCAGCCTGACGCTCAATCTCAAGTCAGACGAGGGCAAGGCGATCTTCGCCCAGCTGCTCGAGCGCTCCGACGTCCTGGTCGAAAACTTTGCGCCGGGGGCGCTGGACCGCCTCGGCTTCACCTGGGAGCGCATCCAGGAGATCAACCCCCGTGTGATCTACGCCTCGCTGAAGGGCTTCGGACCCGGCAAGCTCGAGCACGCCAAGGCGTATGAGCCGATCGCCCAGGCGACCGGCGGTTCGATGAGCACGACCGGGTTCGAGGACGGCCCGCCGGTCGTCACCGGCGCGCAGATCGGCGACTCCGGCAACGCCGTGCACCTGTTCGGGGCGATCGTGACCGCGCTGTACCAGCGCACCCACACCGACCGCGGGCAGCGCGTGCAGATCGCGATGCGCGACGGGATCCTGAACCTCTGCCGCGTCAAGCTGCGCGACCAGCAGCGGCTGGCCAACGGGCCGCTCAACGAGTACCCGAACGAGGAGTTTGGGACGTCGGTCCCGCGCTCGGGCAATGCCTCGGGCGGCGGTCACCCCGGCTGGGCGCTGCGGTGCAAACCCGGCGGTCCCAACGACTGGATCTACATGGTGATCCAGCCACAGATCTGGGAGGCGTTGCTGACCAAGATCGGGCGGACCGACCTGCTCGGCAACCCCGACTATGACCAGCCCGAGGCGCGCCTGACCCGCCTGACCGAGATCTTCGACATGGTCCAGGAGTGGACGCTGACCAAGACCAAGTGGGAGGCGTTCGCCGAGCTCAACGAGGTCAATGTTCCGTGCGGCCCGATCATCGACACCTCGGAGCTGCTCGAGGACGATGATCTGCGGGCGAGCCGGATGATCGTCGAGGTCGAGCATCCGCAGCGCGGTCCCTATAAGACCGTGGGATGTCCGTTCACCCTGTCGGACTCGCCGGTGGAGATCGATCGCTCGCCTCTGCTCGGTGAGCACAACGCCGAGATCCTGCGCGAGCTGCTGGACAAGCACGACGAGGAGCTCGAGCGGCTGACCTCGGCCGGCGCCGTCTAGCGGGTGCCAGATTTCGATGTGATCGTGGCCGGCGCGGGAGCTGCCGGGCTCACCGCCGCGCTGGCCGCCGCACAGCAGGGACGCTCGGTGTTACTCCTGGAGGCGCAGGAGAACTACCGGGAGGCGTGCAACACGGCGCTGTCCACGGCGATGATTCCCGGGGCCGGCAGCCGCTGGCAGCGCAAGCAGGGCATCGAGGACTCTGCCGAGCGCTTTCTGGCCGACGTGAAGGCCAAGACGGATGATCAGGCCGACGCCGTCGTCGCCTCCGCCCTGACCTCCATATCGGCCACGGTTGTCGAATGGCTCGTCGACGAGTGCGGCGTGGAGCTCGAACTGGTGACGGACTTCACCTACCCGGGGCACAGCGCGCATCGATGCCACGCGGTCGCCGATCGCTCGGGCCGGACGCTTCACGCTCAGTTGCTGGCCGCGCTCTCGAGGGAGAGCGAGGTGACGTTCGCGGTGCCGATGCGCCTGGTCGATGTCTCACTCGACGAACACGGGGCAGTGGCCGGAGCGGTGGTTGCGCCACCGGGCGGCGAAGGCGAGCCGGCGACGGCCGGCGCCGTGATCCTCGCCACCAACGGATTCGGAGCTCGACCCGACCTGGTGCGAGCGCACATGCCCGAGATCGCCGACGCGATCTACTTCGGGGGAGATGGATCGACCGGCGATGCGCTCGACATCGGAAACCAACTCGGCGCGCAGACCGGCTATCTCGACGCCTACCAGGGCCATGGTGCAGTGGCCGATCCGCACGGTGTGATGGCCACGTGGGCGGCCGTCATGCATGGCGCGATCGTCGTCAACGAGCGCGGTGAGCGCTTCGGGGATGAGACGATCGGCTACTCCGAATATGCCGCGCTGGTGCTGGCCCAGCCCGGCGGACATGCCTGGCTGATCATCGACGAGCGGATCGACGGAGAATGCCGGCGGTTCACCGACTATCAGCGGCTGGTCGAGATGCGGGCGATCCGGTGGGCAGATGACGCCCCGGCACTGCAGCGACTGATCGGACCCGGGTCACGGATCGAGGAGACGCTCGCCGGCATCTCGGCCGCGATCGGGGACGGGGCCGACGCGCTTCGGCCGAACCTTCGCGAGTGAGTTGCGCGCGCCCTACGGCGCGATCCGAGTGACCGGCGCCCTGTTTCACACCCAGGGCGGTCTGCTCGTCAGTCCCCGGGCCGGGGTGCTGCGCGCCGGGGTGGAGATCCCGGGCCTGTTCGCCGCGGGTGGCGCGGCAGCGGGGATGTCCGGCCACGGTGCTGCCGGGTATCTCGCGGGCAACGGTCTGCTGGCGGCGGTGGGGCTGGGCTATCTGGCGGGTCGGCAAGGCTCAGCGCCGGTCTGAGCGGTTCACTCGACCGACAGCGAACTCGCGAATGCGTCGATGCCGCCGAGGCGGTCGAGCGTGTTGAGCGCTTGATCGAGTTCGTCGACGTCGGCGCGGCGAAGCACGCGCGAGGCGCATGCCCGGAACTTCTTCTCGGACTCCGCGTCCGTGAGTGGCCGCGCCGGCGAGCCCCGGTTCTCGAGCTTCTCGATGCGCTCCGTGCCGCCGGCGCGCAGGTGGACGGTGACGATCGCCGGAAAGTGCTCTGGAAAGATCTGATCGCAGCGCTCATCGGCGACGCAGGTCACCTTGGCGGCCAGCGCCAGCGTCGTCGGATCGGTGACCCTCTCATCAGTCAGATCGTCGAGGAACAGACCCAGTCCACCTCCGCCCCGCAGCGCCGCGGCGAATGTGAACGGCGAGCTGAAGCGCGCCGCATAACCCGACGGGGGACGGATCTTGAGCTCTCGTGGCTCGGCCACCGTGCGCAGGACCGGGCTGGGTAAGCCGATCTCCACGCGGTCGATGTCCGAAGACGTGACGCCACGCTCTCGCAGCGTAACGGCGGCGTCGATTCCGGTGTGGGTGAAGTGGTTGGTGGGATACGGCTTGACGTGCAACGAGTCCAGCTCCCACCGGTCCCCGAGATCGCGTGTGACTGCCTCGACGTCGGCGGTCTCTCCACAGAACGCCCGGAGGAATCCGAACCGGCCCTCGATCGCGGTGGGTGCTCCCGTCAATCCGGCACCCGCAAGCTCGGCGGCTGTGACCCCCGCGTGCGCGGCCCAGCCGCAGTGAACCCTCTTGACCATGCCGCCCGTGCGGTTGGCTTCGAGGATCCCGGACCCGAGGCTGGTCGCGATCGACAGAGCATCGGCGACCTCGCTCTCGCCCAGCCCGAGCGCCAGCGCGGCGGCCCCGGCCGCTCCAACGGCGCCGCAGATCGCGGTTGCGTGGAGGCCGTTCTCGAAGAAGATCGAGTTGCGAAGCTGCTTGTCATAACCCGCCATTCCCAGACGGCAGCTCACCTCATCGCCGAACGCCACAGCAGCCAGAAACGTTCGGCCGTCAGCGCCGGCCGCCTCGGTGCAGGCGAGGGCGGCGGGCACGATCGCCGCGCTTGGGTGCAGTACAGATGGCAGATGGGTGTCGTCGAAGTCGATCGCGTGGGCGAAGGTCCCGCCGATCAGGGCCGCGTGTCCCATTGGGTGTGCTCCGGGCCGGCCGATCGCGCTGCTGCGGCCAGCGCCGCCCCATCCCTGAACGAGCGCCGTGACCGGATCCTCGGGCCATTCGCCCGAGGACGCGAGCGCCACGCCGAGCGTATCCCGGACATGATCTGAGGCGACCGTGACCAGTCGCTCGGGGAACGCCCCGCCGTCACGGCAGCCGATGCCCAGGCGAGCGAGTTCCGTCACCACGGTGGGAGGCTGCCCGTCGGGCGGCGTCATCCGGCCTGGTCGACGAGCGCCAGCGGACGTACCGGTGACCCGGTACCGCCGATGATCGGCAGCGCCGCGAGGACAAAGCAGCACTCCCGGATACCGTCGCGAACCACGGCCTCGAGGTTGAGCATTTCGATGATCGGGATCCCAGCCTCGACGAGCAGGACGCGGTGCGCGGGCAGGGCAGCGTGTCCCTGCCCGGCCGGAATGTGCTCGTACGCGGTGGTGTCACTCCCGGTCGCAAGCACCCCGCGCTCGGCGAGCCACTGTGCGCCGGCTTCAGTCACCCCGGGCACGCCGCTTGCGTGACCGACGAACGCCTCGGGGTCATCCCAGAGTTGCGCCCATCCTGTGCGCACGAGTGCCACGTCCCCGGGACGCAGGTCTTCGGCTCCCGCCACAATCAAATCATCGGGATCGACCGGGAACGCTGGGGGAAGCCGATCGGCGGTCTCGGGCACAAGATCGAGCACCACGCCTCGGGCGACGATCAGCGGCAGTTCGTCTGTGCCGTACGTGGAGAACCGGCCGCCTTGTTGTGCCTCGGACGCCGACACGCCGCCGTGCAAGAGTCCGTCCTGAGACACATGCGCCAACGCATCCACGTGCGTGCCCACGTGGCCACCGGTGACGATGAGCTCACTCGCGGCGGAGCCGCCGTCCGCCCGGACGACGTCACCGTGGCGCCGTTGCAGCGCGAACCGAAACCCGGGATGGTTTGGCGAGCACGGGATGCCCTGATGCAGGGGCTGAGCTAGGTCGTAGACCTGCACGCCCTTCGCGATCGCCTCGATTAACGACATAGTTGCCCCGTATCGCTGGTGGGAACGGCCGTGAACGACAGACGCAGCCTACCACGAATATCTCCCCTGATAGGCTAACACCGCGGATTTCCTGCCGTTCCTCTCAGGGAAACAACGACCTTTTATGGATGACGCAAGCGGCACTCTAGACCCGGTTACTTTGGCTGTGCTCAAGGGCCGGCTGGAGCAGATCGTCGACGAGATGGACGCGACGCTCTACCGCAGTTCGTTCAATCCAATCATCGCCGAGGCGCACGACGCGTGCCATGGGATATACGACGCGCGTAGCGGCGACACGCTCGTCCAGGGGACGGGCGGCTTGCCGATCTTCGTGGGGAGCATGTCGTTCGCCGTACGCGCCGCGATCGAGAGAGCAGCGCGAGACGGAGGAATGCGTGATGGGGACGTGTTCGTGTTCAACGACCCCTACCTGGGAGGCACGCATCTCAACGACGTCCGCCTCGTGCGGCCGTTCTTCCGCGACCAACGGGTCTTCTGTCAGCTGGCGTCCGTCGGCCACTGGACCGATGTGGGCGGCAACGTTCCGGGCAACTACAACCCGATCGCGCGTGACAGCCACCAGGAAGGGGTGCTGCTACCGCCGGTGAAGCTCTACGACGCCGGCGTCGTCCGCGAGGACATCGTCGACATCCTCAAGGCGATCGGACGCTCCCCCGTCAATGCGATCGGCGACCTGACCGCTCAGGTCGCCTCGCTGGATCTCGGGGTGCGGCGCCTGAACGATCTGCTCGACGAGTACGGCGACGCGGTGGTGCAACGGGCCCTGGCGCTGCTCAGGACCGCGGGCGCACAGCTGATGCGATCGCACATCCAGGAGCTTCCTGACGGCAGCTACTCGAGCGAGGATCTCCTCGACAATGACGGGATCCGCAACACGCCGCTGCGGATTGCGATCGACGTCACGGTCCGCGGCGACTCGTTGCGTCTGGACTTCGGGCGTACCTCGCCCGCCTGCGAGGGCCCGGTCAACATCGCTCGCTCTACGACGATCGCCGCGTGCTACGTGGCACTCAAGCATCTGTTCCCCGAAGTGCCGGCAAACGCCGGATGTCTGGACCCGATCGAGTTTTCGATTCCTCCAGGTTGCCTGCTCGATGCGACTTCACCGCGGCCTGTCGGCGGATACACGGAGACGATCCTGCGGATCATGGACGTGATCTTCGATGCCGTCGCGCAGGCGGCGCCCGAGCGGGCCATGGGTGCCTCGTACGGCACGATCAATGCGGTCGCGCTGACGGGCAGACGCCGCCAGGGGGGTCAGTGGGTGATGTTCACGTTCTTCGGTGGGGGCCTTGGCGGAAATGTCGAGGGGGACGGCCTCAACCACGGCAACGCGCCGCTGTCGACCGCCGTGATCCCACCCGTCGAAGTCTTCGAGGCCCGGTTTCCGGTCCGGTTCTCGCGTTGGTCGCTGCGTCCGGACAGCGGCGGACCGGGACTTCACCGCGGCGGCCTCGGCGCGATCTACGAAGTGGAGGCATTGACCGACGACGTCGATCTATCCGTGTTCGGCGAGCGCGCACTCCACGCGCCCCGGGGAGTGGCAGGCGGTGGCGACGGCGCGCTGAACGTGATCAGCTACGAGCAGAGCGGCGTCAGTTCCCGGCCGGCGCTCGCCTCCAAGGTGACGGGCGTGACGCTGCAGCGCGGGGACCGGATTCGAATCGAGAGCCCGGGCGGCGGCGGCTACGGCTCGCCGATGCAGCGGCCGCTGGAAGCGATCCGAGCCGACGTGCAAGCCGGCTACGTCACCCGCGCGGCGGCTGCCAGCGATTACGGCGCGGTGATCGACGCGGAAGGACGCATCGATCAGTCGGCGTCGGAATCGCTGCGGCGGGATGCGCAGTGACGACCGTCGTCGGCATCGACGTCGGTGGGACGTACACCGACATCCTGTTGCTCGAGGAGCGATCCGGTGAGGTGAAGACCCTGAAGGTCCCGTCGACCCGGACCGCCGAGGCGACCGGATTCCTGGAGGCCCTAACGGGCGTTGGCGACCCGACGTCCGTAACCGCGATCGTGCACGGAACGACCGTGGCGACAAACGCCCTGCTCGAACGAAAGGGCGCCCCCTGCGGGCTGATCGCCACGGCCGGGTTTGGCGACGTGCTCGAGATGCGCAGACGGGACCGTCCGACAACGTGGGGGCTGCGCGGAGACTTCCGACCGGTCGTGCCAAGCCAGTTGCGAATCGAGGTCACCGAGCGCATGGGAGCGGACGGGGCCACTGTCGCTGAGATCGACCCCGACGAGGTTGCGGCGGCCGCGAGGACGTTGCTCAGACGGGGAGCCAGGGCGGCGGTGATCGCGTTTGTCAACTCCTACGCGAATCCAGCCAACGAATTGGCGGCCGAAGTCGTCGTCCGAGATGTCTGGCCGAACGAGTTCGTCACCACGTCGACGTCGATGCTTGCCGAGATACGAGAGTTCGAGCGCACCTCCACGAGCGCCCTGAACGGGTACCTGCAGCCGGTCGTCAGCACGTATCTTGAGAACCTCGAGCAGGCGTTGGGGCAGGCCGGATTCGGCGGTGAGTTCCTGGTCGTCCAGTCCAACGGCGGCGTCGCGACTGCGGCCCAGGCGCGGCGATTCCCCGTTCGGACGACCCTGTCGGGTCCTGCCGCCGGGGTGATCGCTGCGACTCGCACCGCGGCCGAAGCCGGGATCGAGAACATCATCACCTGCGACATGGGGGGTACCTCGTTCGACGTGGCGCTCGTCGCCGCCGGCCAGCCGACGTTCGCGCAGCAGACGTCGGTGGACTTCGGACTCGTGGTCCGCACGCCGATGATCGAGATCACGACGATTGGGGCGGGCGGCGGCTCGATCGCCGCGGTCGACGCTGCTGGGATCCTCAAGGTGGGTCCGGAATCGGCCGGGTCTGACCCCGGGCCGGCATCGTATGGACGCGGCAACGACCGACCGACGGTCACTGACGCAAACCTCGCGCTGGGAAGAATCGACCCGGACCGTCCGCTCGGAAGAGGGCTCGAGCGGCTCGACGTCGACGCGGCGCGCCGCGCGTTGGCCCGGCACGTCGGAGAGCCGCTCGGGCTCACGGTCGAGCAGGCGGCAGAAGCCGTGATCGAAGTGACCAACGCACGCCTGGCGGGCGCGGTCCGTCTGATCTCCATCGAACGCGGTCAAGACCCGGCGAACTTCTGCCTCGTGTCGTTCGGTGGAGGCGGAGCGCTCCACGTCGGGGCGATGCTGAAGGCCATAAGATGTCCGCGGGCCCTTGTGCCGCGCATGCCGGGCTTGACCAGCGCCCTCGGGTGCGTTCTAGCGGATCTACGCCACGACTTCGTTCACACAATGAACGCACCGCTGATTCATCTCGATCCGGAGAGCCTGGCAGCGGAGATGCGGCGCACCGCCCAGGACGGACGTGCGCTGATCGCGCAGTCGGGTGTCGCCGTCGAGGGCACCGAGGTTCAGTTCGAGTGCGACATGGCATATGAGGGACAGTCGCACGCGGTGGCGGTGCCGCTGGACCCCAAATCGGAGGATATGTCGCTGAGCCGCGAGGAGATTGCGAGTGCGTTCGATGACTGCTATCGCGGCACCTATGGGAGCACGCTCGATGGGGTCCCCGTCAACCTGTTGACCCTGCGGACGGCGGTGATCGGCCACAGGCCGCCGGTCGATCTGTCGCTGCTGGCGCCGACTGAAACGGGCTCGGTCGATGACGCGAAGGTCGCGAGCCGTCAGATCTGGACCGATGGTGACTGGCGCGACACGCCGGTGTACGAACGATTCGAGCTTCCACCGTCGGCACTCCTGGACGGCCCGTGTCTCCTGCAGCAGCCCGACACCACCATCCTGATCGAACCGGGCATGCGAGCTCGCACGGACGCGTATGGGAATGTGTTCGTTGAGGTATCTGGCCGGTGACCGTTGCAGTTCTGCTGATCGACTTGCAACGCGACTTCATTGCACCTGACGGGGCGTACGCGCGCGGTGGCGTCAGTTCACCTGTGATTGCAGGCCTGCCGGACCGGCTGAGACCGCTGGCGCAGTCCGCGCGCGCTGCCGGCGTCCCCGTGATCGCCTCGCACTTCACCCTCGCGCCGGTGGGTGACGGAGAGCCGATAATCGCTCCGGAGCTGCGTCGGCTTCGCCCATTTCTCGGGCGCGGGGACTTTTGTCCCGGTACCCCCGGGCACCGACTGGTAGACGAGCTCGGCCCCGTGGACATCTCGGTCGAGAAGGTCGCCTACTCGGCGTTTCATCAGTCACGGATGGAGTGGATCCTCCGCGCGCTCGGGGTCGAGCGCTTGTTAGTGGCGGGAATCGTCACCAACGGCGGAGTGGCCAGCACCGTGCGCGATGCGCATACGCGCGGGTTTGCGCCGACCCTGGTCGCCGACGGCTGTGCGGCGTTCAGCGCCGATGCCCATGAGGCGACCGTGAGTTCTCTGGCCACCGTCGTGCCGACGACGACGATCGCCGAGGCCCGTGAAACGCTGTTGCCGACAACGAGCGCGGAGCCCGTTGTCGACCGTTGTGACCTCAGAAAGGACTGAATCTGTGTCTTTGACCGGATTGCCACGCCCCAGGCCAGACCTCGATACCGAACCGTTCTGGGACGGGTGTCGGGAAGAGAAATTCCTGATTCCACAGTGCGGGCACTGCAAGCACCGGCGGTGGCCTCCCGGTCCCATGTGTCCCGTGTGCCAGAGCACCGAGACGGAGTGGATTCAGGCGTCGGGACGAGGGCGGATCTACAGCTGGGTCGTCGTGACCCATCCGGTGGACCCGGTCCTGGTTGATCAGGTGCCGTACGCGGTGGCGATGATCGACCTCGAGGAGGGAGTGCGCGTCGTCGGCAATGTCGCCGGGTGCTCGCCTGACGAGATCGCTGCGGAAATGGAGGTGAGTCTGCACTTCGAGGAACCCAACCAGGACGGGATTCGCCTCCCGAACTTTCAGAAGGCGTGAGCTGAGACGTCAAGGCCGCGGCGCCAGCCCCGAGAACGGCTCGGTGACATTCGGTCGCGGCAGCACCGAGGCGCGCCGGGCTCGGATCAGCACCACTGCCAGGATCACCGCCGCGACCACGAGCGCGAACGACAGCTTCATCGTCGTCCCCAGCGCGGAGATGAAGCCGTCGCGGACGGCGTCGTGCAGCTCCGCGTGCTGAGCGGTCGGATATCCCGCCAGTGCCTGCGTCGAGGTCGTGGTGCCGTTCAGCAGCCCCTCGAGCTGGCGGGCGGCTGAGGCGGTCAGATGCACGCCGTGATCGGCGGCGTCTGACACCGTCCGGTTCGTCTGGACCGCCTCGAACAGCGCGCCCGACAGGGCCACGCCGAACGTCGAGCCGAGGCCTCCCAGGGTCGTGATGATCCCCGCGACCGATCCGTGGCTGCGGGCTGGAACAGAGTTCAGCGCGGCGAGGTTCATCGGTGTCAACGCGGTCCCGATCCCAAGTCCCAGCAGCGCCAGCGGCGGCCACAGCTCGGCATAGCCGGTCGAGCTCGAGATCCCGGCGAGGAGCAGCATCGCCACGCTCGCGATCGCCATCCCGCCGACGATCGGGATCACCGGACCGAGCCGTTCGAACAATCGGCCCCCAATCGGCATCGCGATCATCATCGTCACGCTCGAGGGCAGCAGCAACAGCCCGGCCTGGAGCGCGTTGTACCCGAGTAGGTCCTGGAGGTAGGTGGGGATGAAGAACAGGACCGCGCCGAACGCGAAGTCGAGCACGAACACCACGATGCTGGCGCCGCTCAGGTTGCGGCGGCCGAACATCCGCACGTCGACCAGCGGCTCGCTCAAGCGCCGCTCGATCAGCACGAAGCCGAACAGCAGCACGACCCCGGCGGCCAGCACGATCACGAACTTCGCCGACGCGAACGCCCACGGGGACGGCGCCTCGTTGAGCGCGAGCGTGAGCGCACCAAGGCCGGCGAACGACAGCGCGAGGCCCGTGAAGTCGATCCTCCCCGATGCATCCTCGTCGCGACTCTCGGGGGCGCCGCGCACCCAGAGCAGGATCAGCGCCCCGACGGCCACGTTCAGCCACAGGATCCACCGCCACGACAGCTCGGCGGTGAACACGCCGCCGATCGCAGGCCCGATTCCCGAGAACAACGCGGTCGACGCGCCCCACAGGCCGACGGCCATGCCCCGCTGCTCCCCCCGGAAGCTGTCGGTCACGATCGCCAGGGATGCCGGCGTGAGCACGGCCGCCCCCGCCCCCACTGCGGCCAGCGAAACGATCAGCATCACGGCGGAACCGGCGAGCGCCGCCGGGACCGAGGCGGCGATGTAGAGCACGGTTCCGATCGTCAGCACCCGGACTCGGCCGAACACGTCCGCGAGCCGCCCGGCCGCGATCAACAGCGCCGAGTACGCCAGCAGATAGCCGGTCACCGTCCACTCGAGCTGGGTCAGCGATGCGCCGAACTGCCGGTGCAGCGTCGGGATCGCGAGCACGATCGCGGCGTTGGGAACCGACGTGATCCCGCTCGCCAGCGCCATCGCGACGAGCAGACGCCAGGACCCGGTGTTCCTGCCCTCCGCCATGCCGCCGACAACCCCCCGTCGGCAGCGCCCTCGAGCCTATTTCACCTCAGCGCAGGCGACGGCGGTCTCGCCGGTCCTCGCGCCGATCGCCTCGCCGGTCTACGCCTCTGACAACCACGGCTGCGGTACCGGCTGCCGCCGCAGTGCGCACGACGGGTCGTCCACCGAGCACACCCCGCCTGCCAACACGACCTCTGCCTAGCATCTCAGACTCCTTCCGTAGTGGGTTCGTCGGCCTCGAGCGCGGCCGCCAAGGCCTGGATGGGGATCCGGCCGCTGGCCACCAACTGACCGCCGGATCGGCGCACGGCGGAGCCGAACGGCGCGGCCCAGGTGTTCTCCCAGATCAGCACCGCCGCGATGCTGCCCGGCTCCATCGCTGCTCCGATCGAGTCCACGTCCTCAGCGGCGAGCAGCAGCGCGAGGTCTGTCTCCAGTTCGCGCAGCGCTCCGACCTCCGAGTCGTCGAACTCGTGCGACTCGAACCCCTCCACCGATCCATCGAGATCCTTCTTCAGAAACAGCAGATCGAGCACGCGCACGACGTCGCGCTGGACCAGTGCCGACAGCTCCTTCGCCATCTCGCCCGAGAAGTTGGCCTTGTCCGCGGGGAACTCCACCACCACGTAGTCCACGGGCCCAAGCTCATCTACATCGCTGTCGTTCACATCGCCCTCCACTGGTCGTTTGCGCGCACCCCTCAGGGGCGCGCCTTCGAGCATCGCCGACCCGCAGGGAATCGGCATCGCCCGGAAGGGATGATGTGGCGGGGCTGGATCACCGGGCGATCGCATCTCAGGACGCCCTGGGGGTACGGTAGGGGTGGTGGCTTCCAACGATCTCGACCTCGACGCCGTCCGTGCTGCTCTGCAGGCACGTCGCGACCGCGACCGTCAGCGGTTGGGGGTGCTGGCCGAGCGTCCCGAGCTTGGCAGCGCGGTCAGCTTCGGCAAACGGATCGGCGATGGCACCTCTGAGGCGGTGAGCCGCTTGACGGACATCGGTGTTGGCGAGGCGCTCGAGCGCGGGTTGGATCGCACCGAGCGAGCACTGACGAAGCTGGACGAGGGGACTTACGGCATTTGCGATGTGTGTGGCGGGCCGATCTCCAGCGGTAGGTTGAAAGCGATGCCCGACGGCGTGTTGTGCTTGGACTGCTCGGCGTCAGAGCGCCGAATTCGTCCCCCGCGTCGTCGCTGAAGGCGGCCCACACGCGCTTCGTGGATTGAAACCCGGCTGCAGTAGTCCGGTCAACCTGCCGATACGCACTACAGTCAGTGGATAGCCGGCGAATCTTTCAGCGGAGGGAGCATCTCATCGACACCAGCCGAACAAGCCGTTACGACGCTTACAAGGCAGTTCGTGGCCTGGTTGACGAGCTCCGCAACGTAAAGCTGTCCGACGCCGAAGCCGACAGCATCCTGTGGGCAGCCGAAGGGCTACTGCTCGCAAACTCGCCGACCGACGCTGAAGCCGTCGAGGGGCGCACGACGTTCGACAGCTTGATGCAGAGCCTTGCCGAGGAACGCTGGCAGGACGTCGGCCCGACCACCGCCGAGGTTCAGCGCAGGCGACTGGTCGAAGCGTTTGCCGAGTGCGCGCCGCAGCCCGTAGTCGCCGTTTAAGCGTGGCGTGATCGGGCCCGCGGGCTCATCGCCGACTCCACGTACCCCGCTGTCTGCAAGGTAGGCTGCGTCGCTGCGGGACGACCGTCGGGTCGACGGCGCTGATACCGGAGCTTGGATGGAGGTTGGGATGGCGAAGGAGTTCAAGGGCAAGATCGAGCTTGATATTCGCGACTCGATCCCGGACTGGTCGCCGTATCTGGCGGATAAGGCGCCCCCGGACTCCCCGAACGTGCTGGTGATCCTGTACGACGACACGGGCCTGGCCGCCTGGTCGCCGTTCGGCGGGCGGATCGAGATGCCGACGATGGATCGTCTCGCCGGTGACGGGCTCACGTACTCGCAGTGGCACACCACGGCGCTGTGCGGCCCCACCCGCTCGTGCTTTCTCACCGGGCGCAACCATCATCAGAACTCCTTCGCGACGATCGCTGAGACCGCCACCGGGTTTCCGGGCAACAGCACCCACATTCCGATGGAGAACGCTTTCCAGGCCGAGGTGATGCGCGAGCACGGCTGGGCGACCTATTGGGTGGGCAAGAACCACAATGTGCCCGTGGACGAGTCCGATATGGGCTCCTCCAAGCGCAACTGGCCGCTCGGTCGGGGGTTTGACCGTTTCTACGGGTTCATCGGCGGCGAGACCAACCAGTGGTATCCGAGCCTGACCGAGGACGACCGCTTCATCGATCAGCCCTACCTGCCCGAGGAGGGCTACCACCTCTCCAAGGACCTCGCCGACCGGGCGCTGGAGATGATCCGCACCGGGAAGGCCAGCCAGCCCGACAAGCCGTGGTATATGCACTTCTGCCCGGGCGCCAACCACGCTCCTCACCACGCGCCGCAGGAGTTCATCGACAAGTACAAGGGCAAGTTCGACGACGGCTATGAGGCCTATCGCGAGTGGGTGCTGCCGCGGATGATCGAGCGCGGCATCCTCCCCGAGGGGACGCAGCTGACGCCGATGAACCCGATGTCCGCAGACACCGCCAACCCAGACGATGCCGTTCGTCCGTGGGATGCGCTGTCTGATGACGAGAAGCGGCTGTTCTCCCGGATGGCGGAGGTGTACGCGGCCTTCTCGGAGTACACCGATCACCAGGTCGGCCGGATCATCGATTACTTGGAGCAGACCGGGCAGCTGGACAACACGCTGATCTTCTATGCCGCCGACAACGGCGCCTCGGGTGAGGGCAGCCCCAACGGGATGGTCAACGAGAACACGTTCTTCAACGCCTGGCCGTCCTCGATCGACGACAACCTGGCGATGATCGATCAGCTCGGATCTCCCGAGACCTACAACCACTATCCGACCGGGTGGGCGATGGCGTTCTCCACGCCGTTTCGGATGTTCAAGCGCTACAGCTACCAGGGCGGCGTGTGCGATCCGCTGGTGATCCACTGGCCCAAGGGGATGCGAGCGCGGGGTGAGGTCCGCAGCCAGTATCACCACTGCACCGACATCGTCCCCACGATCTACGAGTGCTGCGGGATCACTCCGCCGGACACGGTCCTCGGCTACGAGCAGTCCGAGCTTCCGGGGGTCTCGATGCGCTACAGCTTCGACGCGCCCGACGCTCCCACCGAGAAGCACATCCAGTACTACGAGATGCTGGGGACGCGCGGGATCTGGCGCGACGGGTGGAAGGCCGTGACCGAGCACGCGCCGATGCCCTCCGACAAGGGCCACTTCGACCAGGACCGCTGGCAGCTGTTTCACACCGACGAGGACCGGTCCGAGGCCACCGACCTGTCAGAGCAGCACCCCGACAAGGTGAAGGAGCTCGTCGACCTGTGGTTTGAGGAGGCCAAGAAGTACAACGTCCTACCTCTGTGTGATCTCGGATTGCTGGACTACATCAGCTACGAGTTTCACCCGCCGGTCCCCAAGAGCGGGCTGTACACATTCTTCCCCGACACCGCCGAGATCCCCGAGCGCTCCGCCGTCAACTTCCACGGCGTCTCCTACAAGATCCTCGCTGAGGTTCAGATCGCCGACGCGAGCGCGCAGGGGTGATCCTCGCGCAGGGCTCACGGTTCGGCGGCCACGCCCTGTTCATCAAGGACCGCAAGCTGCACTACGTCTACAACTTCATCGGCCTCAAGCCCGAGCAGCACCTCGAGTCAGAGCCGCTGGAGGCCGGCCCGTACGTGCTCGGAGTCGAGTTCATCAAGGAGAGCCAGGGCGAGCGCCGCGAGTCACATGGGACCGCCAAGCTGTACGTCGGGGCGGACGTCGTGACCGAGGGAGCACTCCGCACCCAGACCGGCCACTTCTCCCTGTGCGGCGAGGGCCTCTCCATCGGACGAGACACCGGCGACGCCGTCAGCGAGCAATACACCCCGTTCTTCCCGTTCGAGGGCGGCACGATCCACCGAGTCGAGGTCAGCATCGCAGACGACGCCTACATCGATCTCGAACAACACCTGGCCGCAGCGCTGGCGCGCGACTGATCACTTCTCGTCGCCTACGCCGCGTTACCCGAGCCCGCTCGCCAGCCGCACGAGTGGCTCGCCCTCCGGGTCGAGGCCAGTGGTCGTCGTGCTGCTCACATCGTTGCAATGCCAGTAGCTCCCAGCGGCCGCATTGAGGACACCGGCGTTGTTCCATAGCTGGCGCAGGCAGTTACGCATGGCTAGCTGTCCCCAGTAGTCGGGGTGCAGACCCTCCTGGATCTCATAGGGGGAGAGGATGTGCGAGCCGGCGGTGGTGACGGTGCGAATCTGGGTAAACCACTCGGCGATTTTCGCCGTCCCGGGTGTCGTGTATGGCCTCGTGAGCTGCTGCAGACCTTTGGCACACAATTGGTGGCGCGAGAGCGTCGGATCGGTCTGCAGGTAGACGACGTTGTCGATCCCCGGCCCGAGAAGCTGGCTCTCAAGTCGGTGCCCGGCGGTGAGGACAGCCTGGTTGACGGCAGGCAGGAACTGCCCGCGTGCCCAATCCGTATCGGCGTTCGACACGCCGCATCCGCCGGTGACCTGACGGTCGTAGCCGAATTCCTTATAGCGGTTGCTCGCTCCCGGCGGCAGCGGTGCTGGATAGAGCTGTAGGACGAACTTCCAGTGGGACCGCGGGTATCCGTCCAGACGGAGTGCCTCACCGACATTGACCATCGCCCTGTAGATGTCGCCCACGCGGTTCGCGACCGTACCTGGAGAAATCTGGCTCAGTACGGATCGGTCATCCTTGCAGTGGATCTGCTTGAAGACGCTCGACAGGAGGAAGTCCGCAAGGCACGTCTTGATCACTGACGAGAAGTGGAAATCGTTTCCGCCGATCGACAACACAACCATCCGCACATCGTGCGTGCGGGCATAGTCTTCGAGCATGAGAGCCTGCCCGAGGTGGCCGTTGCGGTTGTAAAAGTCGATCCCGGGCTTGAACGGGTCGCCGTCGACCGTCGACGTCGTCGCGCCAGAGCACGCGAGGTTCTCCGAGATCGCCGACCGCTGCCCGGTGAAGATGCCGATCTCGGCCGACCGGGAACGATGGCAACCCGCAATCTGCTCGCTGTTGCGCCCAGGGGGAAAATACGCGTCGGAACCGGTGTCGGCGCTGCGAAGGTAGATGAGACCGTCGTGGTTGTTGCCGGCCCATCGCCCGCCTTCCCCGGAAATGTAGGAGTCGCCAAGGCTCACCACGGCCGGTGGTCCCGATGGCGGACCAGTCGCGACGGCCGACGCAGCGAGGCGGTGGCTCATCGAAGACCGGTCCCGAGCCGCATTGCGTCGCACGGCGGAGGCGTCCTGCGAGAGGGCTCGCTCTGCAGATCCGAGGGCCGCGCGCTCGCGTCCGAGCAGCTCTACAGCTCGCTCGAGTGCGGCGATCTCGGGCCGTGGCGCAACGCCCCTGAGTCGACGCTCATACGACCTGAGCGTTCCGATCAGCCGGGAGTCGTCCCGCCGATCAGCGATCGCTGTGCGCTCAGTTCCTAACAGCTTCGATGGGGCTGGGATCTCTGCGCCGTGGCGGACAGCACGCGCCGTGGGCAGCACCTGTGCGACCGATACGAGCTGATCGTCGCGCGCAAGGACGGAAGCGACACGCTGAAGCGAAGCGATGACCTGAGCGCGCCCCGAACCGCGGGACTGCGCCGCACCGCCGGTGGCGGTCCCGACGGTGAGGCATGCCACCAAGGTTGCGACAGCTACTGTCATGAGCAGCATGCGGCGGTGGGTACGGCAGGCATGCGCAGAGTGTGAGCAAACGCCCAAAACAGGCCCCCTCGGTCCGAACCCGTGGCCGACGCGGGCGCGCCGTCCACCCCTAAAACCCCCCGACGCCGACGTCTCCATTCACGGCCGTCAGAGGGCGAGTGACGGTACCACAGCATGCCGTCCATGTGCAGATTTGATCCGGTACCCAAAGGCGGCTACTACCGAGTAGCGCGCGGAATCCACAACTACGCTGAGGTTAAGCTAACTTTGCTTGCTTCGGGGTGTCACTACAGTCACTGACTGCCGCCCAGTCACCGTCAGGTGACCAGCGCCGTGCGGACGGCCTCGCCGGAAATGCGCTGGGAACGCGCTGGGAACGCGATGTCCCCATCGGCGTGGCTCGATCGTCTACATGCGAGTGAGGACCACCCGGGTCTTCGCAAACGAGCGAAGGAGTATCGATGCCGCATCCAGTGATCCACGCCGAGATCCGTTCTCAGGATCCCGACGCCACTCGTGAGTTCTTCGCGCAGCTGTTCGATTGGAAGGTTGCCGGCGAGGGCGGGTTCCCCGGCTACACGTTCATGGACACCGGCGTAGAGGGAGGGCCGGCGGTCGCGATCAGTCCGCGCCAGGGCGCCGACGACGAGGTTCTGTTCTTTGTCGCGGTCGAGGATGTCGCTGGCACCCTCAGCCGCGCGGAGGAGCTTGGCGGCGCCATCGTTCAGCCGGCGCAGGAAGTGCCGGGCGTGAGCTTCGGCGTCCTGACCGACGCTCACGGACACCGAATCGGCGTGGCCTCGACCTAGCATCGAGACCGCCGCTCAGGCTGCGTCGAATTCGCCGAGCCTGGCGGGGCTTTCGCGCGCGTCGGGCTAGCCCGTCACGCCCGACGCGCGCCGGTGTCGCTTGGCGACGCGGCCGCTGCCTGTCGTCGCGCGATCAGCTTGCCGATCTCCCACAGCACCAGGAGCAGGACGGCCGCGCCGAGCGCCAGTCCGAACTGCCCGACTTTGAGGGGCGTCGTGTCGAGCAGCCGATTGAACAGGTCGGTCTGCGTGACCATCACCGCCAGGCCGAGCTCTGCCAACGCGATCCAGTTCATCCGGGCGTTGTCGAACGCGCTTGTGGTGAGCGTGGTGAGGGAGACGCTGCGGCTCTCGTACGCGGCGACGACGAGCATCAGGCCGAACGCGGTCAATCCGATCGACGATCCGATCACCGTGCTTCCGTAGTGCTGTTTGCCGAAGTAGATCAGCACGTCGAGGACGATCGCCATGTACAGGCCGACCAGGCCCGAGGTCAGCTTCACACCGGTGGTCATGATCGATTCGGTGCGCGGCCGCGGGCGCAACTGCATCAGGCCAGGGGTCGCCTGATCCAGGCCGAGCGCGACGCCGAACGGAGCGCTGATGAAGAAGTGGATCCACAGCACCTGCGGCGGGGTGAACGGTTGGCCGGAGGCGATGTTCAGCAGCGTCGCGCCGAGGAACGTGAGGACGAACGCGACCAGCGAGACGAGGACGAACCGGACGTACTTGGTGAGGTTGTCGTAGAGCTTTCGTCCCTGCTCGATCGCGACCACGATCGTCGCGAAGTTGTCGTCGGTGAGGATCATGCGCGCGGCGTTCTTGGCGACCTCGGTGCCGCTGCCCATCGCGATCCCGATATGAGCGGCTTTGATGGACGGAGCGTCGTTGACGCCGTCGCCGGTCATCGCCACGAGCTCGCCGTTCTTTTTGAGCGTGTCGACGAGCAGCACCTTGTGTTCCGGGGCGACGCGGCCGACGACGCCGATCGAGTCGATCCGCTCGAGGCGCTCGGATTCGTCGAGCGCGGCGAAGTCGGCGCCGAGGATCGCCTCGCCGTCGATCCCGAGTTCCTTGGCGATCGCCGCGCCGGTGACCACGTCGTCGCCGGTGACCATGCGCACGCGGATGTGGGCCTTCTGGGCATCGGCCACCGCCTGCTTTGACTCCGCGCGTGGTGGGTCGACCATCCCCACGAGGCTCGTGATCTCGAGGCCGTCAACATAGCCCAGCAAGTCGCCGTCGGGGTCGAACGACGCCGCCTCGATGTCGCGGAAGCCCGCGGCCATCACGCGCAGCCCGTCCTCTCCCATGCGCTGGACGTTGTCCTGGGCCTTGGCTCGCAGCTCCTCGTCCCACGGGATGCTCGTGCCGGCGGACAGGGCGCTCGCTGCGTGACTCATGACGGCGGGCGCAGCGCCCTTCACATAACAGCGCACGACGTCCTTGCCCGAGTCGTCGGGGGTCCTCGTGAACGCGGCCATCAGTTTGTAGGTGGGATCGAACGGCAACGTCGCCAGCCGTGGGTAGCGCTCGCGAGTCGCGTCGGTGTCGAGCCCCGCCTTGTGGGCGAGGACCAGCAGCGCCCCCTCGGTCGGATCGCCGACGACCTTGCCGTCAACGAGCTTGGCGTCGCTCGCGACGATGTAGGGAAGGATCGCCTCGTCGATCGTGTCCGAGACGCCCGCGGCGTGCTGCACCTTCCCTTCCAGCTCGTACCCGGAGCCGGAGATCGTGTAGCGGTCTGTCGGGTCGACGACCTCGATCGCGGTCATCTGATTCATCGTCAGCGTGCCGGTCTTGTCCGAGTTGATCGCCGACGTCGAACCCAGCGTCTCGACCGAGGCCAGATCCTTGAGGACCGCGCCGCGCGCGGCGAGCTCGCCGGCACCCAGCGACAGGATCACCTGCAGCACCGTCGGCATCGCCTCGGGAATCGCGGCGATCGCGAGCGCGATTGCGCTCGTGAACACGAGCGTCGCGGACTGGTCTCGCTGCGCTCCGAGCACGAACATCACGATCATCGTGATGCCGGCGGCGGCCGCGATCCACAGCGTCAGCGTGTTCAGCTGCCTGGTGAGCGGCGTCTGCTCCTTTGTCGTCGTCGCCAGCATCCCGGCGATCCGTCCGACCTGCGTGTCGCTGCCCGTCGCGGTCACGATCATCACTGCGCTGCCATGCGTGACGGGCGTGTGCATGAACGCCATGTCGGTCAGATCGCCGGGAGCGAGATCGGTCCCGTCGGGAATCTCGACGCCCTTAGCGGCTGGGACGCTCTCGCCGGTCAGCGCGGACTCGTCGATCTGCAGCGAACTCGCCTGGATGATCCGCCCGTCCGCGGGCACGTCATCTCCGGCAGCCAACAGAACCACATCGCCGACGACGACCTCCTCGGCGGCGATCTCGGCCTCGGATCCGTCGCGACGGACACGCGCGGTGGCCTTCACCATCGCCTTGAGCGCGTTCATCGCGCTCTCCGCCTTGCCCTCCTGACGCAGGCCGACGACGGCGTTGAGCACGGTGATGAACAGCAACAGGACGCCCGTGCTCCACTCCTTGATCGCCAGCGAGACGATCGCCGCGCCCAGCAGGATCATTTGCATGTAGCTGCTGTACTGATCGACGAACCGTCGCCAGCCTGGTACCTGTGCCTCAGCCGGCAGCGCGTTCGGACCGTGCTGCTCGAGCAGCGTGGCGGCCTGGTCGCCCGATAGCCCAGCTGAGGGGTCTACGCCGAGCCTGGATGCGACGTCGTCGGGCGAGAGGCTGTACCACCGGTCGGCGGACGTGGTCCGCGCGACGTTGGATCCGCTAGCGGTCGTCACCGTCACCTGTCGCCGGCGCCGGCTCGCTGTCGGCGTGGTCGTCTCGCTGCTCCTGAGCGAACGGGTCCGGCGCAGCGCCCTCCGGCGCCTGCGCTTCAAGCGCCTGCTTGACCTCGATCAGCGCGTCGCGTTTTTGCTTGGTCACGCGTGGATAGCGGGGATCGATCTCCATCAGCGTGTGAACGAGCACCGCCGCGGCCGCGATCCGCGCGAACCACTTTCGATCGGCCGGGATCACATACCACGGTGCCGATTCCGTGCTCGTGTTCGAGAGCACCGCGGAAAAGGCCTTCTGGTAGTCGTCCCAGAAGTCGCGCTCCCTCACATCCGCGGCCGAGAACTTCCAGTTGTGGTCCGGAAGGTCGATGCGCCGCAACAGGCGAGTCCGTTGCTCCTCCTTCGAGAGGTTCAGGAACAGCTTCACGATCCGGAATCCGTTGTCGGTCAGGTAGCGCTCCCAATCGTTGATCTCGCGATAGCGGCGCGTCCACACATCGCGCTTCTTGGCGCGCGGAGGGAGCCTCTGGCGGTCGAGGTTCTCAGGATGCACCCGGACGACGGCGACCTCCTCGTAGTGAGAGCGGTTGAAGATGCCGATCTCGCCGCGCTCGGGGAGGCGACGCTCGTAGCGCCAGAGATAGTCGTGGTCGAGTTCTTCGGCCGAAGGAACCTTGAAGCTATGAACCCTGACGCCTTGCGGGTTGACACCGCTCATCACGTGGCGGATCGTCCCGTCCTTGCCGGCGGCATCGAGCGCCTGCAGCACGACCAGGACTCCCCAGGTGTCCTGAGCCGCCAACCGTGCCTGGTACTCCGACATGAGCCGCACGCCCTCCTCAAGCAGGGCGACGCCTTCCTTCTTCTTCTTGATCCCGGCCTTGAACCGCGGATCGAAATTCTTGGCGAGGGTTACCTTCGCGCCCGGCTTGACGCGAAACGGCGCGATGAACTCCGCCAGCCGCTTCTGCCTCTTCTCATTCAACTTTCGCTCCACTCCCGTCCTCGAGTAGCCCATCGGGACCGGGCGCTGCTGCGCCCTCGCACCAACTCAGAGCGTGCGTCGATCGTCCTGCGGTGCAAGCCTATTCCGCCGCTCCTCACGGATGTGAAAGCCAAGTTAAGCGGACTCAGCGGCGATACATACCTCGCACGGGTCAAGGGTCGTCTGGGTGTCGAGCCGGCGCCGTCGCCCCGGCGTCGATCTCCTGTGCGAGCTTCGTGGCCTCGCCTCGCCGGCCCGGTGTGAGCACGCCGGACCCGGCCGCGTGGGAGATCGGGTCCCCGCCACGGCCGCGGAGAATCACGGCACAGCCGATCGCGATCGCCGCGCCCGCGAGCGGTCCCAGGACGTAGACCCAGTAGGCGGTCCAGTCGCCGCTGACCAGCGCGGGCCCGAATGAGCGGGCGGGGTTCATCGATGTGCCACTGACCGGTGCTGACCACAGGCCCGCGAGCGCGATATAGCCGCCGACCCCGAACGCGCCGATGGCGCCGACGTTCTGCGCGGCGGACGCCGTGCCGAGAATCACGCTGAGCAGGACGGCGGTCAGCGCGATCTCCATCAGCAGCGCCTGCCAGTCGTGGTATCCAGGACCGGGCAACGTCGCCCCGAGATGCTCGACGTTCCCGAACACCGCGAGCAGGAACAGGCACGCAAGGGTGGCGCCGAGCAGCTGGGCGACTATGTAGCCGGGCACCCGGCGCCATGGAAAGTCGCCGCGGACCGCGAACGCGAGCGACACAGCCGGGTTCAGGTGGGCTCCCGAGACCGCGCCCATGAACAGGATGATCGCCAGCACCATCAGGCCGGGAGCGACGACCGCCGCTGTGAGGCTGATCTGCCCCTTGCCGTGCAGGAGCCCGCCGCCCGCGGCTACGAGCACGAGCATGAACGTGCCCAACAGCTCCGAGAACAGGCGACGGTACTCAAGCCGGGGATTCGCGAAGTCCTCCCGCGAGCCGAACTCGAGCATCAGCAGTCGCTGCGCACGGTGCAGGTCGTGGATCGCCACGGGAGGCGGGTCGTGATCTACGGCCGTCATTCCAGTCCGATCCTCGGCGACAAACCAGCAACGGTCGTCACCCCGATCGGATGATCCGCCAACGACAGCAGGCGACGCCGGTCGCGGTCAGTCGGCAGGGTGTATGGTCGCGTGAAGCCTCGCCTGAAAGGTGGCGGGGTAGGCCTTGCGGCTCCCACTCCCGGCCGGCCTTTGGCACGTCGACCCTCAGCGGTCCGCGCATCTCGCACAAAGGAGCCGGTAATGACGCTTTCCGCACCGCCGGAGCAGCGCTCCGCGCACATCTGATCGACCGAGACCCGCCGTCGAGGAGGGTCGCGCGGATCGCGGGCATCTCATGGTCATCACCTTCATCTCCATCCCGGCGTTGCCGCTGTATGACCGGGTGCTCCACCACACGAACTTCGTCGTCGGCTCCGGCGGCGACGCGCGCGTGTACGTGGGTGCGTTGTTCGAGATCCTGACTCTCATCGCCGGCATCGGCATGGCCGTGACGCTGTACCCCGTCCTCAGGCGCCAGAGCGAAAGCCTCGCGCTGGGCTACGTGACCGTGCGCGTCGTCGAGTCATGCCTCATCGCGGTGGGCATCGTCAGCCTGCTCGCGGTGGTGACGCTGCGCCGGGACCTCGCCGGCGCCGCCGGGACCGACAACGCGTCGCTCATCCTCAGCGGCCGGTCGCTGGTCGCCGTCCATGACCGACGTTCCTGCTTGGCCCGGCGTTCTGCGCGGCCATCGGCAACGGGCTCATCCTCGGCTACCTGATGTTGCGGTACGGGCTTGTGCCGCGGCGCTTCGCGCAGTTCGGCATCGCCGGCGGTTCGCTCGCTTTGGTCACGGCGGTTCTGGTGTTGTTCGGCGCCTACGACCAGAGTTCCGGGGCGTCGTTCATCCTGACGCTGCCGGAGGCGGTCTGGGAGCTGTCGCTGGGGATCTACCTCATCGTCAAGGGCTTTAAGCCGTCACCCATTCTCTACGACGACGGGCGCCACACCGGCGTCGACGGCCCGCTGATCCGGTGCTCGCGGCACCGGAGCCAGTCGCCGCGCCGAGACGATCGAGCAACCCGGCTCCGCGGAGAGGCGCCGAAGTCGTCACACGCCTCCCAGCCGAGGATTATCCCGGTCCGCATGTCGGCCGCCGGTTTAGCGGTGCCGGCTCACAGGTCGCGCAGCTCGTCGACGGTGGGGCGACGCAGCGAGCGGAGCGTCAGGGCTCCTGCGGCCACGACGGATGCGATGACCGCGGCGGAAAGCGTCGCCAGATACAACCAGGGGATTGACAGCACGTCGGGCGGCGGGTCAAAGACGCCGGTGAGCACGTCGACGAGCATGATCGACAACAGCACGGCGGTTCCGGCGCCGAGCAGCGCCCCGAGACCGGTGACGAACAGCGACTCGCTCCACACGAACGCGCCGAGCTGGCGGCTGCGCGCGCCGAGCGCCGCGGTGATGGCGAATGTCCGGCGGCGCTCGGCGAACCCGAGGCCGAGGGCGACAGCTGACGCGGTCAGGGCGAGCACGAACGCGAACCCGAGCTCGATCCGGGTCAGCCCCGACAGCTCGACGGCTGTCAGATTGGAACCGGCGACCTGGCGCTGGTCGACGATGTTGGTCACCTGGGCGCCGGTGCCGACTACGCTCTGGGCGCGGGTGCCGACGGTGGCCGGGCTCGTGCCGTCGGTCTGGATGAGGAATCGGCCGACCGCCGCGGAGCCGGTGCGCGAGGCCACGTAGGACTGGTTGGCGACGAAGAACGAGTCCTTCGGAGCGGTCGGGAACTCCAGGGCGACACCCTCGTAGCGAAACGGCACGGTGATGAGGCGATGCGTGCGGCCGTCCTGCAGACGCAGGTTGAGCCGGTCGCCGGGATGGAGCTGGTAGTCGTGGACGGTCTCCTGGCTGACCAGGATCGCGTCGGGTTTGCGGGCGAGCACGCTCATGAGGCTGCTTGCGGTCCCGCCCTGAAACCACGCGTTCTGGAGCTTGCCTTGGCGGCCGATCGTCTGCGGGCGCACGCCGAACAGGTCCTGGAGGTCGGCGCCGATGTAGGCGAAGCGGTGCTGGAGCGGCTCGACGCTGGCCACCCCGGGCACGTGCCCGAGTTGCGCCTGGCCTTGCGCCGGGGTGACGACGCGCCCCGGGGGCTCGCTGACGGTGACGTCGGCGCCGTTGGTCAGCCGGGCGTCAACCTCGGCCTGCGCTTGGTAGGTCGAGTTGAACACCGATGTCGACGCGGCGAACGCGGCGGTGAGTGCGACGAGGGCGACGGCCTGAGCGAGCAGCCGACGCTGGCGGCCCATCGTCGCCGCAACGGTCGTCGATAGCTCCCCGGCGAGCGGGCGCAGCAGGCGCGACAGTGGTCGGCGGCCGTGGGCGAGTAGGCCGAGGGCGATCCGGCAGGCGAGCAGGCCCAGTCCCGTCCAGCCGAGCACGGGTGCGAGCAGCGCGTACCAGTTGACCGACACCTGGGTAACGCCTTCGGGGGCGAGCACCAGTTGGTAGCCGTTCTGAGACGCCTGCCAGTAGACCAGGCTGGCGAGCGCGAGCGCGATGAAGTCGAGGCCGAGCGCGCCCACAGCGGGGAGCGCTGCTCGCGGAAGACCTGCCGGCGCTGACCGGCGACGGTCAGTGATCGGGCGTCGCGCAGCGCCGGCAGCCCGATCGCGCCCGTAGCGATCGCCAGCCCGGCGAGCGCGGCGCCCGCGGCCCACAGGATCGCGCTGACGCTGCCGGCGCCGAACGAGGCCGTGCCGAATGTCGCGCTGCCGATCAGCAGCGCGGCGCCGAGGCCAACGAGCACGCCGGCGCCACCGGCGAGCAGCGTCTCGCCGAGGCCGAGGGCCACGAGCGCTCGGGTCGAGGCGCCGCGCGTGCGCAGCAGCGCGGCGTCGCGCCGGCGCCGATCGCGACCGGCCGAGGCGATCAGCGCGGTCAGCAGGCCGGCGAGCACGGCGCCGGGGACGCCGAGGAACAGGAACAGAATCTGAGCGTAGAGCGCGTCGCCGCGAGCGCTGTCCAGGGCCACACCCAGGTTGTCGCCGACGATCCCGGCTCCGGCGAGCCGACTCTCGAGGTGGTGTGCGCGCGCCGTGATGTCGGAGAACGCGGCGCTCGGGCTGGCCGGCAGATCGTGAGCGAGCCGGACGTGGACCTGCGTGGTGATGAGGTCGGGCCGCGAGCGCGCCACCGGCGCGACGGCCCGGGCGAAGGCCGCCTGCGGGAGCAGCAGCACGTTGTCTGGCGGGGCGCTCAGCTGCGCGCCCGGCGGCGCGCCGACGTTCTGGAACAGCGAGTCGGCACCAGGCAGGTCGACGACACCAGCGATCGTCACTCGTGTGTGGCGGCCGCCCGGCAGCGCGACGCCGACCGTCGTGCCCGGCGCGGCGTGCAGGTTGGAGGCCGTCTGCTGGGCGAGTAGCGGGCCGTTCAGGCTGCCCGACAGCAGCCGCAGCTGCCCGGGGAACGCCGACCCGTAGCCGGCCGGCAGACCGAGCACGCGCGCAGCGCCGGTCGTCTGCGCAGAGCCTCCGGCGGTCGCCGACAGACCTGGGCTGGTCAGGAATGTGACCGGCAATGCGTTGCGCACGCCGGGGAACGCGCGGACCTGGGCGAGCACCTGGGCGGGCGCGGACGCCGGCTGGGCTTGCACCTGCCAGTCGACGGCGACGCGGCCGATCGCTCGCTGAGTCATCTTCGCGTTTGTCGCCGACAGAAAGGTCCCGATCGACGCGATCAGGGCAACGCCGACGGCGACACCAAGCGCGGTCGCCAGCACGCGCGCCGGGCGGTGGGCAATGAGCCCGCGCAGCCAGGTCAGCGCGATCATGCGAACTGGCGGGCAGAGCCGGCGAGCTCGCCGTTGTGGATCTCCCAGCGGTTGGGCAGCCGCTGCGCGATCGCCGGGTCATGGGTCGAGACCAGGAGGCCGGCGCCGCTGCGTCGGCTGGCCTCGATGAGCACCTCGATGACCGCCGCGCCGTTGGCGGCATCGAGCTGACCGGTCGGCTCGTCGGCGAGGATGAGCTGTGGCGCCCCCGCGACCGCGCGAGCGACGGCGACCCGCTGGGCTTGGCCGCCGGAGATCTCGTCGGGGAGCTTGTCGGCGAGCTCGTCGAGTCGCAGGTCGGCGAGCACCTCACGCGGCGCGTGCATGCGCGCGCACATGGAGCATGCCGCCGAGGACGAGGGGCAGCGCAACGTTCTCGGCCACCGTCAGCGGGGCGAGCAGGCTCGGCCCCTGGAAGATCATCGCGAGCCTGGACGGTCGCAGTTGCCCGCGGTCGCCGATCCCCGGCCAGGAGACCGAGCCGGTCGTCGGATCGTCGAGGCCGGCGAGCAGGTAGAGCAGCGTCGACTTGCCCGATCCCGACGGCCCCGTGAGCGCGACCCGCTGGCCGGCGTGGATCTTGCAGTCGGTCGGCGCCAGCGCGACGGTCGCCGTCGACCCCCGGCCGTAGGTGCGTGATGCCTGCCGGCAATCGAGGAGGGGCGCGACGCTCATCGCACGATCCGCCCGTCGAGGAGCCCTATCTCGCGGTCGGCGAGGCCGGCGACCTCCTCGCTGTGGGTGACGATGAGGACTGCCGCGCCCGCCTGCGCGCGGTCGCGCAGCAGCTCGAGGATCCGCCCTGCCGAGATGGAGTCCAGCTCGCCCGTCGGCTCGTCAGCGAGGATCACCGCAGGATCGTTGGCGAGCGCGACCGCGAGGCCGGCCCGCGCCAGCTCGCCACCCGAGAGCTGCGGCGCCCGGTTCCCGGCGCGGTGATCGATCCCACAGCGCGCGAGCACCTCCTCGCGCCACGCCGTCCCGGTCGACCTGTCGCCCATCCGCTGCGCCAGCGCGACGTTGTCGGCGACCGAGAGGTGGCCGACGAGGTTCGTCTGCTGAAAGAGCATCCCGATGTGCGCGGCTCGCAGCCTCGCGCGCACCGATTCGGGCCGGCGGGTCAGCCGAACGCCCTCGACGGCGACGTGGCCGCCGTCGGGCTCGTCCAGACCCGCCAGGCAGGCAAGCAGCGTCGACTTGCCCGATCCCGACGGGCCGGTGACGGCGGCGATCTCGCCCGGCCTGAGGCTCAGCGAGACCCCCTGGAGTGCGAACGTCTCGTCGTCGCCGACGTGAAAGAAGCGGTACAGGCTGTGGGCCTCGAATGCGCACGGTGTTCATCGCCCGAAGCGCACCGAGTTGGTGATGATGCGCCACGGGTCGACGTTGTCTGAGCCCTTCGGCGAGGACACGAGCACCACGTACTCGCGGCCGTTGTGAAAGAAGTCGTAGCGCTCGAAGGCGAGCGTCCCGACCTTTCCGGTCACGGGATCGGGATGCGAGTCGCCCGAGTAGGCGACCCGGACCGCGGGGCCGGCGCGGCGTGCGACAGTCGAGATCGACTGCAGGCGAAACGTCTTGACTGACCGTTCGATGGCCGGCAGCTCGGATGTCTTGACCGACGCGGGCGTCGGCGCATGCGCGCTCGGGGCGGGGAACACTTCGAACCCGGTTGAGCTTGTCGGTCAACACGAGATGATCGCCGCGGATGGTGCGCGACCACCCCTCCGGCGTTGCCACCGTCAGGTTGAGCGCGCGATCGATGTACGGGACGTAGGCGATCGTGTCCGGGATGTCACCGGGCGGCAGCGTCTCGTGCTGGTTGGGGTTGATGCCGGTGCTGGAGGATGAGGTCGTGGTGGATGTGCTCTGACTCGACGGCGTGGCGCCCGCCGGCGTCGCCTGGCTCGACGAGCCGGAGCCCGAGGAGCCGCAGCCGGCGAGCACAACCACGATTGCCAGAGCCGCCGGCGCAGCGCGGGGCGAGAGCAAGTCATTCAAGGGCATGCCGGCGACCGTAGGCGAGCCACGGTCAACGGCGTGTGCGGTCATGTCAACGCCGGGTCAAAACGCTGAGGGGGCCGCCGGCGGTTCGGTTAACTGTGTCGGCATGGATCGCCGCGCGCTGCTGATCGTCGAAGACGACGAGGCAATCACTCGTGGGCTGCAGCGCGTGCTCGACGGCCAGGGCTACGACGTCCGATGTCTGCCCCGCGGCACAGGCGCGATCCGCGCCGCCGAGCCACCGGTGCAGCTCGTGATCCTCGACCTCGGGCTGCCCGACTGTGACGGGCTGGACGTGTGTCGGCGCCTGCGTGAGCTCCGCCCTGACGTGGCAATCCTCGTTCTCACTGCCCGCGACGACGAGCTCGACATCGTCGCCGGGCTCGACGCCGGCGCCAACGACTACCTGACCAAGCCATTCAGGCTCTCCGAGCTGCTCGCCCGCATCCGGTCACTGCTGCGCCACCGGGCCGCAGAACCCCAAGCCGGCCCCGAACCGCTTGAGCTGGGCACACTGCGCATCGACCGGCTCGCCCGCCGCGCTTGGTCGGCGGGCAGTGAGCTCACGCTGCGGCCAAAGGAGTTCGACCTGCTCGTCATGCTCGCCACCAACGCCGGCGCCGCACTCACGCGCGAGCGGATCATCGATGCGGTCTGGGAGACGACCTGGACCGGCTCAACCCGCACGCTGGACACGCACATACTGACCCTGCGCCAGAAGCTCGGCCCCGAATCGATCACCACCCTGCGCGGGGTCGGCTACCGCTTCGAGGCGTCGTGAAGGGCCGGCTGGTCTGGGCTATCGCCGCCGTCGCCGCCACCGCGGTGATCCTGTTCGGGATCCCGCTGGCCATCGTGCTGCAGCGGACCTACCGTGACGAGGAGGTACTGCGCCTGCAACGCGACACCATCGCCGCGACCCGGAGCATCGACACCGGCGCCGCGTCAAACGATCGACCCGAGCTGCCTCAGTTTGCCGGGCAGGTTGCGCTCTACGGAGAGGCGCTCGGCCGGATCGCCGGCTCGGGTCCCGCACGAGGAGATGCGACTGTGCGGCACGCGATCGCATCACGCGCCCCGCAGCGGACCACCACCGCCGATGCGTTCATCGCCGCGATCCCGATCTTCCACAGCGAACGGATCGTCGGCGCCGTCCGCGGCGCGCGCACCCAGACGGCGGTAACCGCCCGCACCCACCATGCTTGGCTGTGGCTGGCAGCCGGAGCCGCCGCGCTCGATCGCGCTGGCGATCCTCGCGGCGTTCGGGCTCGGCAGGTGGCTCGCCGGCCCCCTCGAGTCGCTCGCAGCGGTGGCGCGCCGTGTCGGCGCCGGTGACTTCGCGGCCCGCGCACCACGCGAGGGGATCGCCGAGGTTGACGCGCTCGCGGCGGCGCTGAACGCCAGCTCGCAGCGGATCGCCCAGCTGGTCGCGCGAGAACGGGAATTCACTGCCAACGCGTCACATCAGCTGCGCACACCGCTCGCCGCTCTGCGTCTCGAGCTCGAAAGCGGCCTGCTGCTAGGAGACGAGGACCCGGCGCTGCGGGCGGCACTCCGACAAGCCGAGCGACTGGAGGCGACGATCGACACCCTGCTGGCCCACGCCCGCGACCGGCCGGGCGACCAGGCGGCGCGTGTCGAGCTCGGCCACGCGCTCGAGCGAGCCCGCGAACGCTGGCACGGGCGGCTCGCCGCCGCCGGGCGGCCGTTGCGGATCGTCACCCCTCACCGAGTCGCGCCGGGGCGCATGTCCCCGGCGGTCCTTGATGAGGTCCTCGACGTCCTGATCGATAATGCGCTTCGACACGGCGGCGGCTCGGTGACTGTCTCGGTGCGGCCGACCAGTGACGCCCTTGCGCTCGAGGTCACCGACCAAGGCCCCGGCTTCGGTGAGGACCCCGAGCAAGCCTTTGCTCGCGGCATGGGAGACGGGACCGGGATCGGCCTCGCGCTCGCCCGTTCACTAGCCCACGCCCAAGGCGCCCGCCTGACGGTCACCCGCAGCGGCCGACATCCGACCGTCACCCTGCTCATCGAGCCGGCCCCGGCTGCGGTCTCCGAACGCCCGGTCGGGGCGCTCGCAGGCACGCGACCTGCCGACCCCTGAGAACCCAGGACGAGTCGGCGGCCGGAATCATGGCTCGCGGGTGGGCATCGCCTGCTGGGAGTTCGCGATTCCCGTCTGATAGGCGAGGACGACGAGCTGGACGCGGTCGCGGGCGCCGAGTTTGGTGAGGATCCGCGAGACGTGCGTCTTGGCGGTGTAGGGACTGAGGCCGAGCCGGTCGGCGATCTCGAGGTTGGTGAGTCCGGCCGCGATGAGTTGCAGAACCTCGTGCTCGCGTGGGGTCAGCTCGTCGAGGCCGGCGGGAGGCTCGGGCGGCGCGGGACGGGCCGCGAAGCTCGCGATCAGCCGGCGGGTGACGCTCGGGGCCAGTAGCGCATCGCCGGCGGCGACGGTCCGGATTGCGTGCAGGAGGTCGCTCGGCTCGCCGCCCTTGAGCAGGAAGCCGCTCGCGCCCGCGCGCAGCGCCCCGAACACGAACTCGTCGAGTTCGAAGGTGGTGAGGACCAGCACTCGGGTGGTCGACAGGGTCGGGTCGGCGGTGATCGCCTGCGTCGCGGCGAGCCCGTCCATGTCGGGCATTCGGATGTCCATCAACACCAGGTCAGGGCGTGTGCGGCGGGCGTGAGTGATGGCTTGGCGGCCGTCGGCGGCCTCGGCGACGACGGTCATGTCGGGTTGGGCGTCGATCAGCGCGCGGAACCCGCCGCGCACGATCGGCTGGTCCTCGGCGATAACGACGCTGATGCTCATGGGCGGTCGGCGTTCAACGGCAGGGTCGCGTGTACCTGCCAGCCTCGGTCGGGGCGGGGGCCGGCGGTGATCGTGCCGCCGACGGCAGCGGCCCGCTCGGCCATCCCCTCGAGGCCGTGGCCGGGTCCGTCCAGCCCGATGGCGCGGATCGCGCCCAGCCCGTCGTCGGCCACCTCGATCACCAGCGTGTCGGCCTGGGCTACTACGTGTACCCAGGCGCGCGCGGCCCCGGCGTGGCGCAGGACGTTTGTCAGCGACTCCTGGACGATCCTAAATCCGGCGTGGTCGACCACGCTCGGGATCGTGGCGCCGTCCAACGACAGGTCGGCTTCGGCCTCGACCCCGGCGGCCTGGGCCTGATCGAGCAATCGAGGGACCGCCGCCAGCCCGAGCGTCGGCTCGCGGGATGCCAAGGAGTCGCGGTCGCGCAGCACGTCGAGGGTGGCGCGCAGGTCGGTCAGTGCCTGCGCGGAGACGTCCTTGATCTCGGTCAGCGCCTCGGCCGCCTCGGGCGAGACGCCGAGGTGGGCGGTGACGCCGGCGCGGACGTTGATCGCGACCAGCGCATGGGCGAGGGTGTCGTGCAGGTCGCGCGCGATCCGCAGCCGCTCGATGGTCGCCTGGCGGTCGGCCCGGTCGCGCAGCTCGGACACCTCTCGCTGGGCCCGCTCCCGAGCAGCAGCCCGCAGCCGGAGCCGTGATCGCACGAGGTCCCCGACGACGAGCGCGCCAAGCGCGGCAAGCACCCGGGTCCCAGCCGCCGACAGGCCATCAGCCCGGTCGATCACCGGAATCAGCGCGACCACCACCCCGGCCAGGATTGCCGCGCTCGCCACGCCGACGACCACAGACCGCCTGCGGTCTCCGTCCAATGCGACGAGGAACAGGAGTACGACGGCAGTGACGCTCGCCCAGTCATACGCGTGCAGCACGAGGATCGAGGCGACCAGACCCCCGCCGCAGATCAGCAGCGTCGAGATCGGCCACCGCTCGCGCCACAGCCAAGGCAGGCAGGTGACCAGCGCCAGCGCGGCGGCGAGCGCCACGGGGTGGACCGCTCGCAGCGGCCACGCCTGCAGCACGAGTGTCAGGACGCCAGTCGCAACGAGCGCGAGGTCGATCGCGCGGCGGTATCGCGGTGGCATCCACTGGACGCTAGCGGTGCACCTGCCCCGGCGCATCGGGCGAGCGGGCGATCCGCCGTCGTCCGCGAGAGGTACTGCTGGCTGCGGCTTGCGCTCCCGCGTACTGCTCGAGCAGTAGTGCAAGTGCGTCCGCGACGCCGACGACAGCGGCTCGTAGGAGACCTACTGTCGGCGGCGCCGGTCCGTCGACTGCCGCCGAGGAGGCTCCCCACGTGCACAAGCTCACCGCTCTCGTTCTCCGCAACCGCTTGGGGGTATTGCTCGTCTGGATCGCACTGCTTGTGGTCGGGGCGCTGTTCGTCGGCAAGGCCAACAGCGGCCTGTCGCACAGCTTCGCGACGCCCGGCCTGCAGGGATACGACGCCAACCAGGCGATGGTCCGCCAGCTCGGGCTCGACGGCGGCGAAGCGCCGGTGATCGCGGTTCTCCGCCTACCCGCGGGCCAGAGCATGAACACGGCGGCCGGTCAGGCGGACGCGTCCCGAGTGTTCACCGCCGCCGCACGGCGCGGTCATGTCGGCCTGATCGACTACGCGACCTCGCACAACCACCGGTTGGTCTCCGGCGATGGCCAGACGACTTGGGCCGTGTTCGACATGCCCAACCCCGACACCGGGGCCTACACGAATACTCAGCACGTGATCGCGCCGGCGCTCAGGCAGGCGCTGCCGGCCGGCGCTACCGTCACCGTGACCGGTAACGAGGCACTGCAGTCGACCGGATCGGGCGGTGGATCGAGCCTCAGCACGCTCGACGAGACATTGATCGGGGCGGCGGCCGCGCTGACAGTGCTCGCGCTGGTGTATGGCTCCGCGATCGCGGTCGTGCCGCTGCTGATGGCGCTGCCGAGCATCCTCACGACCTTTCTGATGCTCTATGGGCTCGAGCAGCTGATGCCCGTCTCAAACCTCGAGCAGTACCTGGTGGCGTTTCTGGGGCTCGGGATCGCGATCGACTATTCGCTGCTGATCGTCACGCGCTGGCGCGAGGAGCGCGAGCGCGGCCTGGCAAACCGCGATGCGATCATCGCCGCCAACTCGCACGCCGGCCGCGCCGTCGTGCTGAGCGGACTGATCGGTGATCGTCGGTCTGCTGTCGCTCCTGATCATTCCCGTCCAGTTCCTGCAGGGCATCGGCGTCGGCAGCGTGCTGATCCCGCTCGCCTCGATCGCTGCCGCGATCACGCTGCTGCCGGTCGTGCTGTCGGCATGGGGGCCGGCGCTTGACCGTCACCGCTTCCACCGGGGATCGACGACGTACAGCCGCGGCTGGGAGCGGTGGGCGACCCTGATCGTCAACCGGCGCTGGGCCGCCGGGATCGCCGGCCTCGCGATCGTGATCGCGCTCGCGATCCCCGCGCTCAGCATGAATTCCGGGCAGCCGAGCGCCGGATCGCTGGGCGGCAACAGTCAGGCCGCGCAGGCGTTCCACGCGCTCGAGCGCCAGGGCGTGCCACAGGCGATCAGCTTCCCGGTCGCAGCTGCTCGTCCACGGCGGCGACGCGAACGCCCGCAACGCAGCAGCGCTCGCCGCGCGCACCCGCGGGGTCTGGGCCGTACTGACGCCGACGCTGCCGCCGGGAACCGCGCCCGGACGCACGCTGCTGACGGTGATCCCAACTGCGGCCGGGAACACGAACGCCGGTACCGATACAGTCACTCGGCTGCGCCACGCGCTGGTCGGGCAACCCGGCCAGGTACAGGTCGGGGGTGACACCGCCGCCAACATGGATTTCACCAGCGCGATCTACAGCCGCTTCCCGCTGATGCTCGGCGCGATCGCCCTGATTACGTTCGTGCTGATCGCTCGCGCGTTCAGGTCTGTCACGCTCGCGCTCAAGGCCGTCCTGCTCAACCTCATCTCGCTCGGAGCGGCGTTCGGGTTCATCGTGATCTTCTGGCAGTCCGGCCACGGCTCGAACCTGATCTACGGCATTCACGCGACGCACGCGATCCGCAACTGGGCGCCGATCATCATCTTCGCGTTCCTGTTCGGCGTCTCGATGGACTACGAAGTGTTCGTGCTGGCCCGGATGCGCGAGGAGTACGACGCGACCCACGACACCCGCACCGCGATCATCTCCGCGATGGCACGAACCGGGCGGCTGATCACCGGCGCCGCGCTGATCCTCGGGATCTCGTTCGCGTCGCTCAGCACCACCAACGACATCTCCGTGCAAGTACCCGCCACCGGCCTCGCGGTCGGCGTGATCATCGACGCCGTGGTCGTACGCAGCCTGCTGATCCCCGCGCTTGCCGCGATGCTGGGAAAATGGAACTGGTGGATGCCTCAGCCATTGGGACGACTGTTGCGCCTACCCGCGCCCCAGTCCTAGCATCTGGGTAGGGGCGGATGCGTCTAGCGCACGGCGAGCAGCACACGATCGGAGAGCACTTGCCAGATCGTTCCCACCTCCGCAAACCCCGCGTCGCGCAGCGCCGCCACATGAACGTCGAACCCAGGCGGCGATTGCTGGCGCTGCTTGCCGGCAAAGCGCGCGGCCCGATCGGCCAGCAGCGACGCGAACGCGGCCTCGTTGCCAACTGCGTCCCACCACTGCTCAGCGGTCTCGATCGCCCGTGCGACAAACGCGGCATCGGTCCACTGCTCATCCAGCACGCTGTCGCTCAGCCGCGCAAATGTCGGCAGAGCTGGCCCAAACGCAAGGTGGTCGCCGTTGAGGAACACGCCACCGGGGCGCAGCACGCGACCGAGATCGTGATACAGCCGAGCTAACGGATCGGGCCATAACCAATGCAGCGCGGTGCTGCTGAGCACAGCGTCCACCGGGGTCTCGCCCAGCGCCTCAAGCCAACCGGGCGACTCCAGATCGGCCTCGATCCAGCGCAGACGGCCGCCGACCGTGCCGAGCGCGCCCTTTCCGATAGCCAGCATCACCGGGTCGATATCCACCGCGATCGCCTGCGCAGCAGGAAAGCGGGCGAGCAGCCGCTGGCTGATCGACCCCGGCCCACAGGCAAGGTCCAACGCCACAAACGACGCGGGCATCAGCTCAGCCAACACGTCGAACATCGCCGCAAAGCGCGCTTCGCGCTCGGGAACGTATCCCTCCTGTTGGGCGTCCCAGCGGCGCAACCAATCCACCCAGTCGATCTCAGGCTGCACCTCAGCGGCCGATCAGCTCGGCGGGCGGAAAGTCGCGGTCGCGGCCCTGCGCATCGCATCCTGTGCCTCGTTCATGTCCAGGAGCGCAGTGGTCTCGGTGCTGATCTGTCCGCTCGCGCCGACCGCCATCGCTAGCGCGACTACAGCGACATTGTCCGGCGCCTCTAATAGGAACACGCCATCGTGCTCGCCGAACGCCCACCAGATGCCGTGCAGCTTGCATCCAAGCGACTCCGCCGCCTCGGCGGCGACCGCGCCGCGGTCGTGCGGCTTCTCGACCATCGCCTTTATCGCCTCGGCGGAGTATTTGAAGCGACCTAGATAGAGCGGCACGTCGGCCTCCAATCGTTCGCGAATCTCGCCTGCGATTCTCCTCGAGGCCGGCGGGAAAGGTTAGGTCGCCGGCCTCAGCAGGCGATGCGGGCGGTTGTCCGTTGCGCGTGGACGGAGCTCGAGCAGCCCACGACGGGCCGTGGCGCGCCGACTACGGTTACCTGGGCGGAGGACACGTTGTTCCGGAGCGTCTGTTCCAGGGTCGATGTTCCGACGACGGCGCGGTTGACGAAGCGGGTAGCGTGAGTCTGGACGCGGGTGCGGACGGTGACGGTCACGCTATGGCCACGCTTGAGCGTGCCCAGCGGGCAGACGGTCAGTCGTCCTCTGTGGTGGCAGCCGCCGATCGTCGGGTGGACCGCCACGACGGTCGCCGCTGCGCGTGGTTGGTCAGTGAGTACCACGCGCTGTGCGGCGTCAGGTCCGCGGTTCTTGACGGTGATCCGGAACCCGATCACCTGCCCACGGGTGACGACCGGGGCCGAGGCCACCTTGGTAACGATCAGGTCGGCGATCTGATAGGTGGGGGCGGGCGTCGCCGGCAGGGGAGGTACCGGGGGGACCGGCGTTGGGTTCGGGGGCACCGGCGGCTTTGGAGTCGCGGAGAAGGTGTTGGTGAACACGCAGTGGACGTGGGGGACCTTGCGGGTCAGCTCGATGGTCGCCGTCCCCTGGGCGAAGGGGATCGCCACTCCGTTGCACACGACCGTGGTCAGCGCCCAGTCTCCGGTGGAGCTGAGGGGCGGCTGTTCAACGATGTGATAGGCGCCGAGGCGAAGGTGACCGGTGGCGTCGGCGGGGGTCTGCGGCTGGGCATCGGCCGCCACCCCGGGGCTTGTCGTGGTCGCGTTCTGGAGGTGCGGCGTCGGCGGCCCCGTGGCCGGCGTGACCACGAAGGAGGCGGTACCGGTGCCGCCCTCGGTGATCTTCGCGATCGAGATCGAGCCGCGCGGAACGAAGCTGTTGACGAACGTGCAGACGACTGATTGGCCGCTGCGGATCTCAACGGGAAACGGCTTGGTCGTCGATCGACTCGCGCCGTTACAGCTCACGTGTCGCAAATGCCAGCTCCCATCGGGCGACCTTGGCCGCCGCTCGGCGATCACATAGCGGCCCGGCGCCAGGCTGAGCAGCGACGGGACCGCGTCGACAGGCACTCCTGGTTGCGTGGTGGTCGCGTGCGCCCGGTGGACCTCCCCCCGGCTCGGCGAAGGCGTTACCGCGTAGGAGAACGTGCCCACGCCTCCTAGGGTCACCTTGCGGATGGTCAGCCCGCCGGGCGGGGGCACGTAGGCGTTCGTATAGACGCAGGTGGCATGATCCCCCGCCGCCAGATGGATGTGGGCGGTCGGCCCGCTGACCGTGAAAGTGCTCGTCCCAGCGGCGCTGGTGCAGTCGATGCGATCCAGCCGATAGTTGGCGACCGTGCCCTCGGTGACGCTCCAGGTCTTGCTGCCGGCGCGGTAGAAGACCATCGACCCCGCATTTGGCAGCGTGAAGCCGTTGACGTCGTAGGAGATGTTCCCGTTGAACGGGAAGAGGGGGTTGTCGCCGGCGGGGGCGCCGGTGACGTGCTTCTGGATCGTGATCGTCCCGCTCGTCGGCGGCGGGATCACCAGGTACTCGTAGCAGAAGATGTGCTTGACGCCGTCCGGGAAAGAGATGCCCTCGACGTTGTCCCCGTAGTTGTTGTCGTTGCCGCAGCGCAGCGCGCCGAACGCATGCGACGGGTCTCCCGGCACGCTCTCAAAGAACTTCTGTGCCAGGACCGGGTCAGTCGGCGTACCGCCCTGCAGCCTGAGGGACCACTGCCCCTGGTTGGCCACGTCGAGCTGCTCCTGGGTCAGCTCGAACGTCGTCGCCCCGGCGATCTGGTCATTGCCGATCGGTTCGCCGTCCTGGTCGAGCAGGGCTGTGTGCGCTTCGGTCATGACCGGAGGAAAATCGTGGTTGACGACCGTCAGCGAACCCCACGGACCGGCCAGCGGCGCCAAGTCGGGCAGCCCACCCATCGTGAACTCCCAGCCGGTCAGTGGCGTGCAGTTGCTCTGCGGGGACAGGTCCTCGAAGTTCGGGTTGACCAGATCACTGGGCCCGTAGGGCGAATCGGGCCCCACGTTCTGCAGGGTCTGCATCAGGTCGTCGCGGAACCTGTTGGCGAAAATGTCGCTGTAGCTGTTGCACTCGCGCGCGGCGAACGTGACCGAGTACCCGGTCCCCTGCGCGGCGGCGGGAGCCGTGCCGACGCCGAGCCAGACGCCGCAAGCGAGCGCCAGGACGGGCAGCCAGCGCCACAATCTCCGAGACGAGCGCTGCCTGATGACACGCACCCAGACCCGGGAGCCGGCATCCACACTCGCAACCTATAAGCGGCGCACCCGGAAAACAACCCTGCACCGTCCCGACCAATGGGTTGAGCCAGCTGCTCAACGTGCCATCCGGCGCACCATGCATCCCACCAAGGGCGCTCCGGGTGCCCAGGAAGCGACTGGCGCCATCGGTCCTCAGGGTCCGGCGGGCCTCAAGGGCGATACCGGCCCGCGCCGCGAATCGCGGCCAAACGGTCGTTGGCGCGGAACAGGCCGTCCGGGTCGTAGCGCCGGGCTGGGGCTCGCGGTCGCGTGGCCATATCCAAAGTCGGACCGATCGACACCGGAGCTATAGGGGCGAGGTCGGGCCGGGCGCAGGGACCGACCGGGATGTTGGTGGTGACGCCGGCGCGGGCGGGCGAGCCATCACGAGCGTCACGACGTATGCGACTACGACGCCGACGACGATCAGGGGCTCGGCCTTAGGTCCAGCGTGCGATGTCAGCAGCGTCGCGAGCACCACTGCTGAGAGCGGCAGCCGGAGCACGGCGACGATCGCGACGCCCATGCCTACCGGCACGGCTGCCGAGAGGGGGAAGCCTGGAAGATGCGAGCACATGATCCCCGCGGCAGCCCCGAGGAACAGCGCCGGGAACGTGGGACCGCCGCGGTAGCTGCCGAGTGACAGACCGTACGCCAGGCCCTTGAACACGAGCAGCCAGGCGAGCGCGGCCAGTGACCACGTTCCGGCCTGACTGACCAGTCCCGGAAGCTGGTCCTGACCGGAGAACAGAACCTCGTCCAGGCTCTTGTCCGTGATCTGCGAGAACGCGATCGCGAGCCCGCCGATGATCAGCCCGATCGTCGGCAGGACCAGAAGCATTTGCCGGCGAGAGACGAATCGATGAGTGAGCAGACCGCCGCGCATCACAAAGCTTGTTACGACGGCGACAGCGATCGCCAGCGCGATCGTCCACCCGAACTGACTGGCCTGCAGGTGGCCTAGCGTCGACAGGGGAAGTGGTCCGAGCGCGTAATCGTGTGTGCTCAGCCCCGACAACGATCCGATTCCGAGCGACACGAGCGAACCGATTCCGGCCGCCAGCAGCCCGGGGACCAGCAGGAGCCGGAGCCTGGCGCCGCCGATCGCGGTCGCTTCGATCAGGATCACCGCCGCGATCAACGGGGAGGAGAAGATGAACGACATTGCGGCGAAGCTTCCGGCGGCGGTGATCAGCATCAGCGCCTGCGGCGGCGTGTCGCGGCGAGCCAGGCTGATCGTCGCCCCTGCGACTCCTGCGCCCAACACGATCAGCGGGGCCTCGGGGCCGAGCACCAGCCCGAACCCGATCGTCGCCAGCCCCGCGAGGGCCACTCCTGGGACGATGTCCGGGCCCGACGGGCCGCCGGTCGACAGGCCCTTTGCCGGGATGTGCCCGCCGTCGCCCGGGAGGCGCGTGATCGCCAGCGCGACGATCAGCGCACCGACGGCCAGGATCGGGAGCGACCACCATTTCGGTGGGCCGTTCTGATAGCCGACCGCATGCGGGAGATGCACGTACAGCTCCTGCTGGATCTGGAAGATCGCCTCGAGCAGACACCAGGCCGCGATCGAGACGACCACGCCGATGGCCGCGACAGCCACCAGCAGGCCGACGTAAGCCTTGCTCGCGGATCGTCGCGTCGGCCTGCTCGGCGGACAGCTCTGCGACCATGTCGCTCCGAGTCATCTGGGGCGTGGCGTGGTGGGGCCGGACTCGGCGTTGTCAACGGAACGGACGCCGCTCCTCGCGCCGGTCCTGGCGGTCGTCTCGCCGGTCTTCGCGCCGGTCGCCTCGGCGGCGAACTCCTCGCGCCGCGACGGCCGCGGTACCGGCCACGGCGGCGGTCCGAGCGACCGGTCGTCCACCGAGCACACCTCGTCTGCCAACCCGACCTCTACCCAGCATCTCAGACTCCTTCCGTCGTGGTTGTCTCATCCGCCTCGATCGCGGCCGCGAGCGCCTGGATCGGAATCCGTCCGCCGGCCACGAGCTGGCCTCCTGACCTCCGGACCGCGGAACCGAACGACGCGGCCCAGACGTTCTCCCAGATCAGGACGGCCGCGACGCTCCCAGGCTCGAGCGCGGCCCCGATTGACGCGACATCCTCTTCGGCGAGCAGCATCGCGAGCTCTGTCTCCAGCGCGCGCAGCTCCCCGAGCTCGCCATCGCCGAAGTCGTGGGACTCGAAGGCCTCGACGGAACCGTCGGCGTTCTTCCTGAGAAACAGCAGGTCGAGCACGCGGACAACGCCGCTCTTGACCAGGGCGAGAAGTTCGGTTGCCATCTCACCGGAGAAGTTGGCCTGATCGGCCGGGAACTCCACCACCACGTAGTCGACGGGCCCGAGCTCGTCTACATCGTTGTCATCCATCATCGTCCTCCATCGGTCGTTTCGGATCTCCGAGGCGGGGAATTCCCGGAATGCCTCGATCCCTAGACCGCGAAGATGTTCGCCGCAAAGATCCCGCGTGTCATCGACTTGGAGCAACGTTCACCCGGGTGATTGATGCGCACTCGGGCCTCAGCAAACTTTTTGACGACCCCCGGCGGCGGAGCGCTAGTGTTTGGCGCACAGCGATCCGCGATGGCGGTCACTGATTGTGCTGGGCTTGCAGGTTCGAGAGCGCAACGACTCAGCGGTCACACGTTGGCCGCAGAGTTGGACGCGGGGTCGTAAGTGATGAGTTCAGCGTCGGCGCAGCTGGATGGCCCGGGTTTTCGGGTGATCGAGCCGAAGCTGATGCTGCCGAGGGTCCATCCCGGGATGCTGCGCCGGGCGCGGCTGCTCGAGATGCTCGATCGTGACGTCGGGGCACCATTGACGGTGCTGAACGCGGCGGTCGGTTATGGCAAGACGACGCTGGTGCGGTCGTGGTGTATCGAGCGTCCCGAAGCGGTGATATGGGTCACGCTCGACTCCGCCGACGACGACCCAGTGCGCTTGTGGACGCACCTGGCGACAGCTGTCGAGCGGCTCGGTGAGGGCTTCGGACGACACGCGCTTTCGTGCCTCGGGACCAGGGGTGCGCCGGTCGAGTCGGCGGTCGATGAGCTGATGAATGGCCTGGTCGCCTATGGCCGGCGGGTGACGATCGTGCTCGACGACCTGCACGCGGTCAGGAGCAATGTTTCGGTGGGCTCGATCGCCTACGCGATTCGAGCGGTTGCCCGCGAATGCGCGCCTGGTTGCCTCGACTCGTTCGGACCCGGCGATCGGCCTCGCCCGCCTGCGGGCTCGCAGGGCGCTAACGGAGGTCCGCGCCCGGGAGCTGGCGTTCACCGTGGACGAAACGCGTGAGCTGGTCGTTCGTGAGGGGATCGGGTTGTCCAACGACAGCGTCGAGTTGCTCGTCGATCGTACGGAGGGATGGCCGGCGGGCCTGTATCTAGCTGCGCTGTGGCTTCGCGATCTTCAGGACCCCAACGGAGGGGTGCGTGAGTTCGCAGGCAGCGAGCGGCACGTCGCCGACTACCTGACGGACGAGGTCCTGACGGCGCTGGCGCCAGACGTCAAGGACTTCCTCGTGCGCACGTCCGTGCTTGGCCGCTTGACGCCTGAATTGTGCGACGCGGTCCTCGGTCGCGAGGATTCGGCTGCGGTGCTTGCGGACCTCGCCCACTCAAACATGTTTCTGGTGGCGCTCGACGCCCGCGGGGAGTGGTACCGCTACCACCACCTGTTCGCCGAGGTTCTGCAGCTCGAGCTTGGTCGCGAGGCTGCCGGCGAGCTGCGCCGGCGTGCGGCGGCTTGGTGTGTCACGCACGGGTTTGTCGAGGAGGCGATCGAGTACGCCGCCGCTGCTGGGGACCAAGGCATGGTGGCCGAACTGCTGATCGAGAGGCATCTCGAGTTCATCTGGGGCGGGCGGCTGGGGCAGTTCCTTGGGTGGGTGCGCTGGCTTCCCGCTGAGTTGCTCGTGCAGCATCCCGTCCTGCCGGGGGCGGGAGCGGTGGCCGCCGCGTTGCTCGCCGCTCCCGAGGTCGAGGTTCATCACCTCTTGGCGGTCGCAGAGCGCGCTCGACGCGAGCGGCCGCAGCTTTGGTTGCCATACCTCGAGGCGGGCGTTGAGGTCGTTCGTTCACAGATGATCGAGGGCGGTGACGTGGGGGCAGCCGTCGGACACGCTCGGCGCGCGCTCGCGGTGGCTGAGGAGGGCGCGGACGTGCTGAGCGTGAGCGCCCTGGCGTGCTTGGCTCACGCACAGTTCTTCGCCGGCGAACTCGACGAGACGCGACGGGTCGCGCTGCGGGCGGTCGAGCGGCCCGACGCGCCCGACGTCCCCGACGGGTATGTCGGGAGCCTCGGGGTACTTGCTCTGGTTGACGCCGAGCAAGGACGGTCTGAGAGCGCGGAGGGGTGGGCTCGGCAGGCGTTGGCCTTCGCGCGCCGCCGTTTTCAGGCGAACTCGTGGGTCGCCTCGCCGGCGCATTTGGGATTGGCGCTGGCATGTGTCGCCACAGGACGCCTCGACGAGGCGGAGCGCGAGGCGTTACGCGGTGAGCGTCTGAGACGCTCACCGCAGCCCACCGTAGGCCACGCGCACGCGCTGCTCGTACTCGCCCAGGTGCGCCTGGCGCGATCACGCCTGGCGCGCTGCACCGGTGACCTCAAGCGAGCGAAACGTGCGATCGCGGAGTTTCCCGATCCGGGACGGTTGCCGGCGCTAGCGGCCGCGATCGAGCAGGCCCTTATCGCCGCTAGAGCTACCGGCCCCGGCCGCGAGCCGGTCGAAGAACCCAGT
>CAWCRO010000007.1:0-673685 GCA_963797955.1 uncultured Solirubrobacterales bacterium
CAGACCGCGGTGCCGCTCGCGAGTCCGGAGTTGTCCAGGGGCTTGGCGGCAACATCGCTGATGGCCAGTGGATCCTGACCGCGAACATCCTGCCGCTGGCGGCGTTCATGGTGCTCGGGGGCCGTTTGGGCGATCTGTTCGGGCTGCGGCGCGTCTTTTTATGCGGCGCGGTCCTATTCGCGGTCTCCACTGCGCTGGCAAGCGCGGCGCAGAGCATGGTTTGGATCATCAGCATGCGAGCCGTTCAGGGGACCTCGGCAGCCCTGATGATGCCGACGGCGGTAGCGATCACCAGTGCGGTCTGGCCTAGGGAGCGCCGGGGTTACGCGCTCGGTGTTCTGGCCGGAGGGTCAGCTTTCTTCGCCGCACTCGGACCGGTGCTCGGCGGTCTTTCGGCCGCGATCAGCTGGCGCCTGGTGTTCTTGATCAACGTGCCGCTGGCGGTGGCGGCGATCGCTCTCACCCTGGCCGGTGCGCCCGCCCTACCGCCCGCCGTCTCCGAGCAGCGTCGCCGCATCGATTGGGCCGGCACGGGGTGTTCGCCGTGGGGATCGTCGCCCTGATCTACGGCCTGTCGCGCGGGCAACCCGACGGCTGGGGGAGCCCGAGCGCGCTCGGGCCGCTCGCCGTCTGTGTCGTCGCGGTTGCGATGTTCGGCTGGGTGGAACGCCGCGCCACGACCCGCTCATTGATTTTCGGCTGTTTCAGCGCCTGAATTTCCTGGCCGCGACGATCAGCCAGGTCCTCGCGGGCGCGCTCGAGCTGGGCCTCGGTTACCTCTTGCCGTTCTATCTGCTGCTCGTCGTCGGCGTCGGGCCCGTCCTAGCCGGCATCGCACTGATTCCCGGCACGATCCCGATCATCCTCGCCGGCCCGCTGGCAGGGCGCGCGTTTGACCGACGCGGAGGACGCTGGCCGCTCGTGGCGGGCTTCGTCGTGCTCGCGCTGTCTGGTCTTGCCCTCGGCCTCGGGGCGACGGGGGACAGCGCCGTCGCGCTGATCCCTGGTCTGCTGCTCCAAGGCCTCGGGCTAGGGATCGTGCTCACCCTCAATGACCCCGTGGGAATGAACGCAGTCGCCGACGCGGATCGCGGCCAGGCCGCCGGGATCATCAACACCGCCGAGCAACTGGGTGGCGCGATCGGGATCGCCGGCCTCAGCGCGCTGCAACTCAGCTACTACTTTCATGTCCTGTTCGCTCGCTTGGCGGGCCGCGGCATTCACCCAACCGCCGCTCAGACCCAGACCGTCCGCGACTTCATCGCCCGAGCCGAACAGGAAGGCCTGCACAACGTCCCCCAGAACTCGGTCGTCCGCAGCGTGTTCGGAGACCTTGTCCAGAGTCACGGGCGACGTCGGGCTGACGAGATCCGGGTTGATGCTCTCTAGGCGCGGCTTCCCCCGCGCGTTCGTCTATCGGTGCGGCATAGCGCTCGCCGGCGTCGGGTACCTGCGGGTGGACCCCGTGATGGGCATCGGCGGCAGCCTGCGTCGTCCGCGCGCCGGTTCGATGCTCCGAACATCAACACGGAGCGTCACCTTGGGTTGTGATTATAAGAACGTAAACGTCGTCCATACGTCGTAGAAAGCGGTGCCGCCCGTTGATGCGTTCGGCACCCAGATCTGCTTGACCGTGGGGCTGAATGGTTGGTCGGAGTCACAGTCGAGCGTTCCGCCGATTCCCATCGCTAGCGGCGTGTCGATTGACGTCACGTGAGTGTCCATAGCGATCCGGGAAATGTGATCTACGGCACCGTTGTTGTCGGCGCCGTTCGCGTACTCGCAGAAGGTCTGAGGTGCACGCGGCCCGTTTTCTTTTTGGATCAGAACCCTCGGAAAGAGGTGTGCCGAACCAGTCCGCCGAGAGAGCACGGCAGCTGCAACGGAGACCTTGCAAGGCGCCTGGGCGGCCGAACATGAGAAACGCACCAGTCCTCCAGCCGTGGTGCCAACCGGCGAGCCGAAGGTCGTCGAGAACGTCGCCCAGACCACTGGTCTAGCACCGCCTCTACTTACGAGCACGTTGGCGACTGCGTACTCAGCGGCCGAAGCGTCGCCCCCTGCGGGACCTTGCGAGCCCCGCGGACCCTGCGGACCCTGTGGCCCCTTGGGTCCGTTGGGGCCCTTGGGACCGGCAGGTCCGCGAGGGCCGGCGGGACCGCGCGCCCCAGCTGCCGGGTAAAGGGCGAGCTTGAGCGCCTTTTGTCCCTTGGCGCATGCGATGCCGAGCCGGATGTTCAGATCACCGATGCTCTCGCTCGGTCCAGTTCTCTGGTTACAGGCACGTACATAGACCGGAGCTTTCGCCGTGTCACTCTTCGGCGAGCGAGCGTCCCCGACCGTCGCGAGGAGACTCACACCCACCAGGATCGCGGCGCTTGCCGCCACCAAGAACACCCTCGTCGGCCGACGCGACCTCACCACCGTTTGCCTTAGCAGACGCGAAACTAGCTTGCTCATCTTCATACCTCCGCGATTGACCCTTGGACCACCTCGCTCACCACACCTCAGGCCACCAACCGGATACCTCCTCCCATGGCTGATCGCAGTCTACGCTCGGACGATAGAGCGTCAAGCAGGCCGGTCATGTTTAGTAAGGATGGGAAGGTTCGTGCCCCTCCGACAGCGTTCTGTGTAACCAATCGGTACCAGCCGCTGCCAGCTCGGGTTGCCCACCCCAGGAGATTCCGGGGGTTGATGCCGGGCACGACGCTGCCGAACAGGCTCGCGCGTTGGCCGACTGGAGCCACTGCACGTTCCGCGATCTCGGCGCGGTCATCGCAGGAGCGGACGCCTAGCGGCGCCTGCCAAGCCAGTGCATCGCCTGATTTTGGACGTCGCCGTTGACCGAGAACGAGGAATTTGATGGGGTGTCGCTATCCAGGTGGCCCATCCACTCGAACCGGTGCGCGGTGCGATGCCGATGAAGCATGTGCTTCGGCGACTGAGGATGCGTCCGCCGGTCGTCCCGGCGATTACGACTGCGCCCAAGTTCGAGCGTCGAGTTTCCGGGGGCGGCACGATCGGAATGTTGACGCGCTCAGGTCGCACGATGGCCTTCGTGTTCTCGCCCGCCCAGAACCGGCGAGCGCTTCGGCGACCGGGGGCCGTGAGAGCGTAGCCCCTCGAGGCGATGGTGAGCGGGGGCGCGGGTCCGTCCACCGCGGCTCCGTGACTGCCTTTGCTCTGCTAGCACCCCGTGTTAGCGTCTGCGGCGACCGACAAAGGGGGACGAATGACAACCGTGCTCTGCCACTGCCGGGTTGCCGACTACGAGGTCTGGCGACAGGGATACGACTACGCGGTGAAGGTCACGCCGGGCGTACGCGGCTTCCGTGCGTGGCGCGCACAAGACGACCCGAGCCTCGTCATGATCGAGGAGACCTTCGACACGCGCGCCCAGGCCCAGGCGGCATGGACGTCAGCCCAAACGCGGGCGGCAATGGAGGCGGACGGCATCGACATGTCATCCCTATGGGTGGACTACTTCGACGAGATCGGCTCGGGAGAGCCCGCCCACGACTAACGGCTAAGACCCCCTCGGCGTCACTCAGTCCAATGGCGGCGGCTGTCGCTTAATTGTCCGTGGATCAGGTTCCCTAGCCCAGGCACGTCGTGACGTCTGGATCAAACTGTCGCGCCATCCTGCTGTTGCCTACGAGGTCCTTCTGACGTCCGGGCCCTTTGCCCTCCGGCGCGCATCGCCGCGGCCGTCCGGAGCCCGCTATCGAGTCCCTGGCGTTGCACTCGTGAGCGCGAGGAAATCCTGCGTGGCATTCGGTCGCCGCCACGGTGTGGCGGTGGGCGGTCTTGGAGCGAGTGAAGCGATCGTGAGCATGGACGGCACGGAACGGCTGCGGGTCAGCGCCAGATGCCCGAGCATCCGCGTTGGTCGAGGGACGGGAGCGCCCTAGCAGTGTCAGAGCTTGACTCTGATCTTGAAGCTGCGGTAGCCGGGATGGGTAATGGTGACGCTGACGTGGCCGCCCGATGATCCGCTGATCGTCAGCTTGGCCGAGCCGGTCGTGCTGGTCGTCTTGCTCTGACCCTTGGCGGATACTGTCGCCCCGCTGACCGCATCGCCAGCGTCGGTGACGTTGGCCTTGAGCTTGAACTTCCCCTTGCCGAGGCTTGTCGATGCGATGGTCGCGGAAAGCTCGGGCAGCAGGCGCGCGTAGTAGATCCCCTCCACCAGCGGCCCGGTCTTGACGTCAGGCGTCCCGCTCATCAGCGCGTCGAGCGGTCCGAGTCGCCCATCCCCGGAAAGAGTGAACAGCTGTGCCCAGGTGAAACGACGAGTCTGGATCGGCTCAAAGCGCGTGACCGCCTTGTTTGAACGGGTGAAGGCGGTGATCCCGTGACCATTGATCTCGCCCGCCCAGACGGCCCAGAGCCTGCCATCCAGGCTAGTGGCAACGCTGCTCACCGCTGCATGCAGGCCCTTGACCGATCCGACCGCTACCGACCCACCGCCATACCGAAGCAGCCTGACGTGGGTCGTGGGACCGTAGTCGGCCGGGTAGGCCGCGAACACGCCGGGTCCGACATCGCGGCCCGCGACGATGAGCGGCGCGCCCGTCCCATACTGAGACGGGATCGGTGCCTTCTGTGCCGCACCCACGGCCGGCGCCGCCTGCTGCAGCCAGATGCCTCCGCTGCCGGCATTCGAGTCCCAGCTCGCCACCACCGCACCCGTCTTGGCATCGATGGCAGAGGCGGTGTTGCCCGCCGCGTCGTCGCTGGCGTTGGTGAGCTGATAGGTCGGGGAGCCCGTGCCGAAGCCTTTCTGGATCACGATGTTGCCGCAACAGCCGGCGGTCAGCACCGGGCTGCCGTTGGACATCTGCACCGTTAGGTTGCTGTCGCCGAACGCCATTGACCCGCTCCCGACGTTGGCGGGCGCCGACCACGTGGCGCCGCCGTCGGTGGAGGTGATGCTCCATGGGCCGTCAACGCCGCCTGGGGAGCCGCCGAATACGGCCCGCAGCGCCCCGGACGGCGTGACCGCAAGCCCGGGGATCCCATTAGGCGAGCCGGATGTCAGGCCGCTCCAGGCGAGCGCCTGCACTTGCGGCCCGACGTTGCCGGACGGGCTGATGGCCACCGCCCCGACGCCGCTGGCCGAGTCGCCCCAACTGGTGTTTGTCTCGAAGGCCACGTGCAACCTGCCGTCCGCTGACCGCGCAAACCCGATCGGAACCGTGCCGTAGCCCACCTTGGCCAGCAGTTTGGGATGCAGGGCCGCCCCCACCGCGGCGTCCGGACCAAGCAAAGCGACCGTCAATCCCAGCGCGGCGATCCTCGATAACCGCCGCCTACCCCTTCCCTTCATCTCAGTCCCTCCTTCGCCGAACCCCTCAAACGCGCTGCGCAGCGCATCCATTGATGACCAAACAGCCACGGCGCGGACATCGACACCGAGCGTCCCGGCGCAGCCACCGCGCAGTCACCACGCACGCTACCCACTGACGCCGCCCCATTCAACCGGGGGAAACCACAGCACGCATGCGCGAAGAAACCCTGGGGAGGGCGACAGCCAGACCCCGTCTGCCCGCAGGGGACTCTTCGTGCATCTGCCAGAGGCCAGGGTCTCGTCAGTTGCGTCGCGCGCCGACGCCGAGTTGACGACCATGGTCGTGAGGCGGAGCACTCGCGAGCCCGAACGCCTTGACACGCGGTCCGTCGCCGAAGCGGTCGCGAGCCAGAACGCAGCTTCAGGATGAAGTGATCGTCAGTGTCGGCAGACGCCGCTGGCCGACCGTTGCATCGCGCCGCCGTAGGCGGCGATCCCGCGGATAGTGACCTGGTGGCGGCGGGTCGGGATGGTGCGCTTGGGGCCGTTGATTGGTGTGATACCTGGTGTTACCGATTTCGTGGCCGGACCACCCGGTGGCCCCGGATTGGCTGTGGGCGCGCCAGTTGCGGCCCTTAGTGACGGCGGTTCGGGAGCTTGCCGAGCAACCTGAATGGGTGCAGCACGGTGAATGGCTTGCGTGTCGCGCCGAAGCTGACGCTCGCTGGTCTCCCCCATCCGGGTGTCGACCCCTGCGCGGAGACCGCGACCGTACCGGCCTGGGTCCGAGCCACGGCGCGCACGCGAATGATGTGGTGGCGCGAGCTCAGCTTCAGCAGCCGCTGGGCGGCCGCGCGCTGAGTGACCACCACGCCGTACCGCGTCGCGCCGGCGACCGGTCGCCAGGAGACGACGAGCGAGGTGCCGCGGCGCGCGACCTTGAGCCCCCGCGGCCGGGAAACCTGCCGCGGCGTTGCGACGCGGAACCGCGCGACGACGAGGTCAGGCGCCGGCACGCCATTCAGCACGGTCTGCGCGACGATCTGACGCACGGCCCCGGGGCCAGCGACAGGAGTGAACCGGATCGTCCCACGTCCGGCGTGGGCGACACCGATCTGGTGGTACGCCGCTGGGCCGCGCTCGAGGAACGTGACCTGCTTACCCGCCGGGGAGCCGATCACGTAGTGGAGCGTTCGGTGGGCGCCGGTGCCGGTCACGGTCGTGGTCAGAACGTCAGAGTGCGGGCGTGTTCCGGCCATCCCCTTGATCGGCGCTGAGCCGGGTAGCAGGCTGATCGTGTATCGCCCGGGGTCGGCGTTGCGTAGGCCGACCCAGGTCACGTGGCCGGCGTCTTGGCGCAGGACGGCGAACGTCTTGTTCTCAACGAACGTCTGAGCGGCGGAGGAGATGCCCGCACCTCCCGGGCCGCGGATGACGATGTTCGGTGCAGCGGCGACACCCTCCAGCTTCAGGTCTTTGCTGCGCTCGCCATGCGCGACCGTGAACGTCAGCGCGCCGGCGGCGGCGCGAGCACGGGTGACGTCGGTGATCCAGTACTGGCTCGGTTTGCAGCCGTCCTTCAGGCCCGGCAGGTCCAGCCATATCGTCGGCCACGTGTCACCCCAGTGATAGGCGGCCCCGGGATGCCACCCGTCGTTCGTGATGTTGCCGTAACACGCGGCGATGCCGTTGCTGCCGACCCACACGCCGCCACCGAAGCACGCGATGTCGTTGAGGAGCGGGATGTGCTCGAAGCCCGCGACGCACGCCTCGCCCTGTCCCATGATCTGGAACTTGTGGGTGTGCAGCCCCCAATCCCCGCTAAAGCTCGCGTGCACGCTCATCCCGGGGACCGAGCCGCCCGCGTCGCCCCCGAGCGCAAGCTCGTCGCCGGAGACGAAGAAGTAGCCACTCCCCAGGCGAGTCGGGCCGATCGGCTCCGGGAGGTCGACGGAGACCGAGCCGCCGGCGGCAACAAACGGCGTCATGATCTTGCGACCCGCAAGGGGCGTCAGATCGCCTGCCTTCCCTGGCCCGCCGGGGTTACTCGCGTCTGCCGGCGACAGGGTGTATGGCTCGTTGTTCGACGGGAACCCGACCATGACTGTGCCATGGACGTCGCCGAACCCGAGGACCCCGAGCTGGACGCCCCCCCGGATGAGTGTCGGGTGGGTCGCGAGCGCGAACGCGATCTGCTGCAGCGTCACGCCCGGAAACACTTCGGGCGCGTCGAGCGGGTTGCGGAAGCTGAGCGACGCCCCCGCGCTGCGAAAGCTTCCAGCGCAAAACGCAATTCCGTTCTGGCTCGGAGGCGGCAGGAGGCTTAGGGTCGGGTTGCTCCCGATACCGAGGCTGATCTCTCCGTTTGCCTTCCACCAGTCCCGGCCGCACGGCGGATCGACGTTGCCATGGGCGCTGTAGACGAACGACATCTGGCGGAAGCTGAGCGGTCCGATGTCAGCCTCGGGAAGCGACACGTCGAGGTGGTCGAGGACCAGGCCGTTCGTCGTGTTGTCGCTCAAGGCGACGACGCCACCGCTCGGCGGCTGGCCTCCGAACGCGTCGAATAGGGGCGGCAGGGTCAGGCGCATCGACGCCTGCGTGGAACGCGTCGCCCCCCGCCTGAGCAGCGAGAGCTGGATCTGGCCGGCAACCGTGAATCCGCCCACTGATGGCAGAGACCGTCCCGGGTCAATCGTGAGCAGCGGCGCAGACGCTCCGATCGTCGAGCCGAGAAGGGTCTTGACTCTGTTCTTGAGGTCGAAGTCAACAGGCCCGCTCGTGATCGGGATGCGCCCGAGCAACACTGTGGCCTTCGATGAGACGACTCGCTGCAGCGCCGGGAAGACGACGACCGACGCACCGGACCCCGGGATGAGGGTCATGCCGTTGAGGTGAACGGCGCTTCTGGTGACGTACAGGTCGAGCGCGCCCGCGCGCGAGATCGCGTCCGTGCATGCGGAGCCGGTCGGATTGGAAGCGCACGCCCGCTGGGTTGCGGCCGCGACCTTCGCCTCGTTGTAGTACTCGTGGACGACAGGCCGCTCAGCCGACGGGACGTCGTCCTCGCTCAGGACATGGGCGAAGCAGCCCTTCGCCTCGACGAGTCCGAACGTCACCGTCGACGGGGCAAAGCAAACGGTCTGGATCGCCTGTCGTACCGCGGTCCCCCGAATGATGCTCTGACTCGGAGCACATGTGGCCGTCGTCGGCGGGGTGATCGAGAGCCGGTGCGTGAGGCTGAGACCGGCGAGCCCCAGCCGCTGCGACGTCGACGTGCTGCCTCCGGTGCCGACCGCGGTCAGCGTGACCGAGCTCGTGAGCGGACTGACGCTCCGGATTCCGAGGTACGGCGTGCTGCCCGGGCATGTCACGTCGGTCTGATGGTCACCGTTGAGGTCCCAGTTGAACTGCTTGGCCGTCCCGACCGTGCTCGCCGCGCTGAGAAGGGTAAGTCCGTGCGTGCCGAGCAGACGCGAAAGCGAAAGGCGTGCGAGCGGCTTGGTCCCGCTCGGTGGTGGCGGTGGTGGCGGTGGTGGCGGTGGTGGCACGGCGGCCCCGACCTGGAGGATGATCCCGTCCTCGGTGCTGCCGGAATAGGTCGTCGTGAACGAGATCGACGTGAACGTCCCGATCAGCTGCACCGACCCGTTCGAGTCGTTGACGCCGTCGGGACCGAGCGCCGAGTTGGGTGCACCGCTGATCGTGCTGCCCGACACCGTGAACCCACTCTGCCCGGAGATCCGGCTGATCACCGTCACCGCCGGGAAGTCGATCCGCGATCCGAGCGAGCCGATCTCAAGCTCCGGATCGGTGACCGGCGCGCCGAAACTGAGCGTGTAGGACTGGCTCGCGAGCGTCGCGCCGATCTGGATCTCGTCGGTGCTCGCGAGCGGCGGCGAGAAGTCCGGGCCGGCGAAGTTCGGCCAGGTGCCATCCAGCCGGCTGACCGGCACCGGGAACACGTGCGTCCCCGACAGCGTCACCGTCTGCCCGTGCAACGTCCCGGTCGCGACCGCCGGGGTCCCGCTGATCGCGGTCCAGTCGGTGAAATCCTGCGGGGTTGGCGCCGCGCCAACCGCCGTGGCGGGAAACAAAGCCGCGACCGCGATCACGATGCCTACCCGGGTAACAACACCCCGAACTCCCATGCCCAGATCATGACCTGCCGCCCGCGTCGTCGGGGGGATATTCGTCACATAGCGCACAAATCGGCCCCGCGTAGCCCCGCGCTCAGACCCCGCGAACCGCGCGATCGGTTTGGCGACAAGGTGATCGTGAGCACGGGCGATTGACGAGCGCTTGGCCACGACCCCGATCGTCAGCTCATTGATGACCATCGCGTTGGCGAGCCCGTGATCGATGCGGAGGGCCGAGTTCCAGACGAGCGCTTAGCTACGACACGACTCGGCGGGCTCACGCTTACGGGGCGCGCGGTCCTGAGTCAGTTCGAACCAGACCGAGAAACGGTCGTTCCTGCTGGTGCCCCAGCGGGTTGCGCCGCGATCGACTATCACCAGTCCACGTCCGCCCGGGGCGTCGTTATCCGGTGTCAGCTCAGCCGGTTCGAAACCGCGACCCGAGTCGGCCACCTCGATTCGAACGCGCCCTGCGTCGGTGCCGATCCGCAGCCGGATCGCGTCGCCTGCTTGGTGCTGCGGGTGTACGACAGCATTGGTCACAAGCTCGGAAGTGATCAGCACAGCGATCTCCGACTCGGCCTGGGAGAGTTGTCCCGCGATCGCTTCGCGCACCTCCGCGCGTGCTTGGCGGGGAGCTGTATCGCTGACCGGAAGCTCGAGCACCACTCGCTCGGAAACCTCAAAGTCCTGCCATTCCTCGCCGTGATCTGCCGAGCGATCGAGCAGAGGCTCCAGACCCGACAACCGAAACACGGCACGTACGTGGTCGGGTGGTGAAGCGATCCGGATCGTCCTGGCTCGGTCGCGCGCGCGCCGTTCGATCCGCACGAGCGCGCGGAGGCCGGCCGAATCGACAAATGTGACCTCCGCCAGGTCGAGCACTACGTGCGCTCCGGCGTCCTGGCTCGCTCCTTCGAACGCGACGGCCACGCGGTCGGCTGTCGTGTGGTCGATCTCTCCGGACACCGTGATGACCACGGAGTTTCCGTTCGGGACCGTTTCGAGGTGAAAGTTCGGCGTCCTTGTCCCGATCCCGTGGTTGATTCGCCGTGCGGCGGTGGGCGGACGCGTGCTCTTTGTGACCGGCGAGCGCTGCAACCGGAGGGCGAGGGCCGCGGTGTCGTCGCTCTGGCGGCCGACCTGGAAGCGGTCAAGTGCGGTCTCGAGTTCGGCGAGCAACTCCGGGGGGGACAGGTGCGAATGCTCGATCAACAGCTCGGCGAGTCGCTGCTGTCCAAACCTCTCCGTCTCACCGTGCGTGTCGGTTACACCGTCTGTGTACAGCAGGACGGTCTCGTCGGCGCTTACTCTCACCGTTCGCTCGGGCCAGCTGGCTCCCGAAGACAAGCCCAAGATCGGGCCGCCGCCGCCGATCTCGCGGATACGGCCATCAAGGCGGACAACGATCGGCGCGGGGTGACCCGCAGAGCTCATCAGCACGCGGTCGGTGTGAATACACACGCACAGCGCAGTACACAGCGACAACGTTGGCTGTTCACGCAATGCGTCGTCGAGCCGGGCGAGAATCGCGCCCGGCCGATTTTCCGCCTGGCTGACAAATCGAGCCCCGTGTCGTACGAGTCCGGCCATTGCAGCCGCCTGCACCCCCTTGCCGACGACATCTCCGAGAATCACAATCCACCCATTGGGGGTCGCGAAGAAGTCGTAGAAATCCCCGCCGACCTCTACCTCGGCAGCGCCCGAGGGCCGGTACAGCGTTGCGACTTCCCAGCCCGCGATCCGCGGCGCGGCATCCGGGAGCAGGCTCCGCTGCAGCGTCTCCGCGATCTCGCGCTCCGCCTCCTCGGCCCGTCGGCGCTCGCTCGTCACCGCGGCCAGCACGAGGCCCGTCACACTGGCAACGGCCACGAACGTCTGCGCCAATACCAGGCGCTCGTCCGGTCCGCTCATCGCGAACGGTCCCTTCCCGTTGGCCGTGAACGACACCGCCACGGCCCCGACCACCAGGCTCGCGACCGCCGCTCCCGCCTGCCAGAAGCGCAGCGCGGCCCAGATCAAAAGCGGAAACAGCGCATACACGATGTCCGTCGACTGCGAGAAGACCAACACTGTGGCGCCGACAAGGAGGAGCGCAAGGACGCCAGCTTCGATCGCCCGCCCCGGCAGCCATCGCCAACGACGTTGGGTGGCTGCGATCAGCAGAGCCGGTGCAACGATCAGATCTCCACCCATGTCACCGAGCCACCACGTTCGCCACAGCGACGGAGCGTCCGCCCAAGAAGCCATGCCGCCGATCAGCAGGCTCGCCACGCCGATGCTTGCGCTCACGATCGTGCTGATGACGGCGCCGAACACGACCAGTGACAGCACGTCCCTCAGCCGCGCCAAGCCTGGGCGGAAGCCCGCAACGCGCCGCAGCAAGAACGCTCCCACCAGCGCCTCAAGCGTATTGCCGCACACGATCCCCAACACCGTCACCGGTGGCACACCCGTGTTCAGGTTCGCGAGCAGCGCGCCGAGCGCTACCGCCGGCCAGAGTCGATACCCGCCGAGGACCAGGGCCGCAAGCGCGATTCCGGTCGGCGGCCAGATCGCGGTGACGCTGTGCGTGGCGAACGCAAGATTCAACCCGAGCTTGCCCGACGCGGCATAGGCCGCTGCGACCGCGATGACCGCCACGACATAACGAACTCGGTCATCCAGGCCGCTAAAGCGAGCCCCGAGACCACCATTTACCAACGACGATGAATCCATTCACAACCCTCACGGCGCTTCCATAAGCACCGCACGGTCAAATCGATCGACAAGCCATGCCCGCGTTGCCCCGAAGGCTCCGCCTTCCGGCCCCCGGTTAGATCGGCATCACTCTACACCGCAAGAGCCCAGGACTCAGCCAGCCGACCGCTGAGCACAGAGGTCGTGGCGGAACTGCAACTAAGAGATCTTGCGGCGGTAGGTGGCCATGGCGAAGGTGTAGGCGACGATGAGGATGCCGACGAGCCAGGCGAGGGCGATCCAGATGTCGGTGCCGACGGGCTGTTGTGTGAGCAGGTCCCGGATCGTGTTGACGATGGTCGTCACCGGCTGGTTCTCGGCGAAGGCGCGCACCGCGCCGGGCATGCTGTCGGTGGGGACGAATGCCGAGCTGACGAACGGCAGGAAGATGAGCGGGTAGGAGAACGCGCTCGCGCCGTCCGGGGACTTCGCGGTGAGACCGGGGATGACGGCGATCCACGTCAACGCCAGCGTGAACAGCATCAGGATGCCGGCGACCGCGAGCCAGTCCAGCACGCCCGCGCCCGAGTGGAAGCCCATGAGGAGCGCGACGAGCACGACGACCACGACCGAGATCAGGTTGGCGACCAGCGAGGTCAGCACGTGCGCCCACAGCACGGATGAGCGTGCGATCGGCATCGACTGGAATCGCTCGAAGATGCCGCTCTTCATGTCCAGGAAGAGCCGGAATGCGGTGTAGGAGATGCCCGTGGCGATCGTGATGAGCAGGATGCCGGGCAGCAGGTAGTTCACGTAGGAATCCGAGCCTGTGTTGATCGCGCCGCCGAACACGTAGACGAACAGCAGCAGGAAGGCGATCGGCATGATCGTGGTCGTGATGATGGTGTCCGGGCTGCGCGTGATGTGGCGCAGCGATCGCCCGGTCAGGGCGGCGGTGCCGCCGAGGAATTGCGTGGTCATGGTTGGTCCTTACTTGTTGCGCCGACGCTGACGGTCTGGCCGGCGTCGTCGTGCTTGCCGTTGTCACCGACGATGGCGAAGAAGACGTCTTCGAGGGTCGGCTGTTTCTCGACGTATTCGACCTTGGCGGGCGGGAGCAGTTGCTTGAGCTCGGTGAGGGTGCCGTTGACGATGATTCGACCCTGGTGGAGGATCGCGATCCGGTCGGCGAGCTGTTCGGCCTCGTCCAGGTACTGCGTCGTGAGCAGCACCGTGGTGCCGTGCTCGGCGAGGTGCTTGATGGTCTGCCACACCTCGATGCGCCCCTGGGGATCGAGCCCGGTCGTCGGCTCGTCGAGGAAGACGACCGGCGGATTCCCGATCAGGCTCATCGCGATGTCGAGGCGGCGGCGCATGCCACCCGAGTACGTCGACACCTTCCGCGCCGCTGCGTCGGTCAGTGAGAAGCGGTCGAGCAGGTCGTCCGCGATCGCGCCCGGCTCCTTGACCTGCCGCAACCGCGCGACCAGCACGAGGTTCTCCCGCCCGGTGAGGATTTCGTCGACGGCCGCGAACTGTCCGGTGAGGCTGATCGACTCCCGCACTTCCGCCGCCAGCGTGGCGACATCGAACCCGTTGACGTTGACAGTGCCCGCGTCGGCCCTGAGCAGCGTCGACAGGATCTTCACAACCGTGGTCTTGCCGGCGCCGTTGGAGCCGAGCAGGGCGAAGATGCTGCCTCGCGGCACGTCGAAGTCCACGCCGCGCAGCACCTCCAGCTTCTTATAGGACTTCTCCAGGCCCTGCACGTGGATCGCCGGGGTTTGCTGGGTTGTCATCAGACTGCCCTCGTTTCATTTCCGGTGTCGTCTCCTGCCGCGCGCGCGATGGCGCTGGTCAGGCGATTCCGCTCCCGGTCGGGGACATATCCGCCCTTCGTGTAGTTCTGAGCAAACGCCTCGACGAACTCCGCGGGGTCGTCGCCGACGATCTGGCGGATCGGGGTTCCGTCCGCCGCGGCCCGCTCGAACAGGTCGGCGAGGTCTTCGAACTCAGACGCCGCGCTGTCGCCGTCCGCCGGCACGAAGTGCATGAGATACCGCTCGATCGCATCGACCGCCGTGCGGTAGTTCTCGGGAAGCTTTCGCACGCGCGCCTTATACGCCCGCCACCGCTTCTTGGGGCCGATCACCTTTGAGATGAAGCCGCCCTTTCCAGCGTCAGCGTTGATAGCCGGTGAGGATTGATCTGTCATGGCTTTCTTTCCGATCGGTTTCTTGATGTCAAGTGGTTGCAGGGGCACAAAGCTCACGAGGGCAACTCGCCCGAGGCACGGAGGGCGTCACGACGCGCCTCCCACTCCTGGCGAAGCGTTTGGGTGCCCTCGACCAGGAAATCCGCGAACGCCGCCAGCTCGAGCAGGTCCGCCCGGCGTTGTGGCGGCGCATCGCTCAGCACCTCGAGCCCCTCCCGGGCCAGATCACCGAGCTCCTGGTACTCCGTGATGTCAAACCCCCGCGCTTCCGCGGAGGAGAAGTCAGTCCGGACGCGGTCCATCCGCTCTCCCGCTGCTCGCGAGCGACGGATGGCATGCAGGCGCTCCAGCACGTCCAGCGCGCCGGTGATCGCGCTGCGGCTCGCCAGCAGCGCTTCGCTCAGCTCGGCAATCGATTGGTCGCGGGGTTCGCACACCAGCAGGTAGCCGAGCACGCGTCCGACCATCGGCGGAAACGCGTAGCGGTGGGCGTAGAAGCGGCCCAGGTGGTCGGCGAATGTGATCTCTTCATCGCGTGGCATGCGACAAGCATAGCATGCATCACGGAGATATCACAAATTAGTGTTATCTCGGTCTCGGGCGCTCGATCGGCCGACCGAGATCGTCCTCGGGGGACGTTGCGACCGAAGCACGGGCGTCGCGAGCTCGAGACCTACGACCCCACCTCAGACGGGTCCACGACGCGACAACGCAATCTCCGGGCCGAGTGGCGGTCGGCCGCGCGGTTGAGCCGGTGGCTGATTGGGACGAATCGGAGAAGCTCCGCGGTTTGACGATGTCGACCGCCCGTCGTAGGATTGGAGGCTGTCTACCGCTGGAGGAGTCGGGCGCTCGGAGGAGCGTCTGCGGAAGAAGGAGGAGACGTGAAGCGTGTTCGTGTGAGCGCGACGCTTGTGTGCGCACTGGCGCTCTCCCTGCCGGCCGCGGCTGGCGCGACCCCGGTCCCGAAGGTGACCGGGCCTCTGCCGGTCAGCGCCACCTCGTATCCGTTCGGCGCCGCCGACCACCAGGAGGTCCCCCAGGACCTGCACAAGATCGGCTACGTCGAGGAGGAGTACCTAGCCAGCGGCAAGGCCAACGTCTATAGCTGGCCTGCGCCCGGTCCCGCCGTCGTGCGCACGCCGGACGCCCCGTATACGACGCGCGTGCTTGTGCGCCGCCCGGCGAACCCCGCGCGCTTTAGCGGCACCGTGATCGTCGAGATCCTCAACCCGTCCAACGCGTTTGACCTCAACATCGGTTGGGCGCTCGCCCAGCGCCAGATCGTCGCGGACGGCGACGCGTGGGTCGGGGTGACCGGCAAGCCGATCTCGATCGACGCGCTTAAGAACTTCGACCCGGTCCGTTACGGCTCGCTGTCGATGGCGAACCCGCTCCCGCTCAACGATCCGCGCAACTGCGACCCGCCAGTCTCGTTCATCACGCCGGCCTCACGCACCACCGAGGACGGACTGGTCTACGACATCACCAGCCAGATCGGCGCGTGGGTGCGAAGTCGCGCTCGCTCAAACCCGCTGACCTACGGCAAGCGTCACGGCTCGCCGGTCGATCGTGTCTACGACTTCGGCTACTCGCAGACCGGCAGCTTTGAGTACGACTACATCAACGCGATCCAACCGCTCGTGGAGCGGACCGACGGCCGGCCGATGTTCGACGGCTACATCGTCGCCGTCGCGGGCGGGAGGTTCATCGGCGCAGCCCCGATCAACCAGTGCGAGCCGCCGCCGCCCAACGGCGACCCGCGCAAGCAGTTCAAGGACGCCGGAACGCCGATCATCCACATGATGTCCCAGTCGGACTACCTGACAGGGATCGACGCGCGGCGGCCCGACAGTGACGCGCCACAGGACCGATACCGGCACTACGAGATGGCCGGCGCCGCGCATGCGACGCCCGACGAGCTGTTCTACTCGGCCGCGCGCCGCGGACATCGTCAAGGCCGGCCGTCCCGTCCCGCCGGGGTCGTGCAACGAGGGCCCGCGCAGCCGTTTCCCCAGCAGCATCTTCTTCGACGCGGCGCTGCGCAACCTCGACTGGTGGGTGCGCTTCGGCATCGCCCCGCCCCACGCCGACCCGATCCTCGTCTCCGGGAGCCCGCCCGCACCGGTGCTCGACGAGTTCGGCAACGTGCAGGGCGGCCTGCGCTCGCCATACCTCGACGTGCCGACGAGCACGTGGTTCGGCAGCTCAACAGGCCCCTCGTTCTGCAGCATCGCTGGGCACGAGGTGCCGTTCAGCGAGGCGCAGCTGGCCGAGCTCTACCGAAACCACGGCGACTACGTGAGCAAGGTCGCGCGAGACACCGCCAGGCTCGTGGCCGAGCGGTTCCTGACCGTGCCGGACGGCCTCCGGCTGATCCAGGAGGCCGCCCGGGCGAAGGTTCCCTAGACGGTCGATTCCGCGCGGTTGACAGGCCGTCGCGGAAACGTCGTGGAGCCCGCTCGGCGTGGGAGGTGACGATCGCGCCGGCGGATCGTTGATGTGCTGGTCGCGACGCGATAGTCGTTGGTTGTGTGGTCCGATCGGCTGCTCGGGGCGGCGGTCACGGAGTTTGCGAGCGCTTTGGCGACGTTTCGCTCGTTTGGCTTGGCGGGCTCAGTAGAAGGAAAGCGAATCTCTGCGCGTGGGTGACCGGGACTATCGGCGCTCGGCGCTCGTGGAGGGCATGAACGATCTCAGTGAGGACAGAATTCCGCACCCGATTCGCTGCCCACCCGAGAGTAGTTCCGGGCCAGCAGCTGAACTAGCTACCTTCGTCTATCTCCCACTGCCACACGCCGCCGTTGCTGACATTTACACAGAGACCGACCGCCAAACAACCCGTTCGCACGGTCGTCGTTACACCACGCCGGCGGGGATTGTGATGGTGATGTTTCGTCGCTTGGAGTTGGCAGTCTTACCAACCCGATCCGACCAGGTGCGCGGGGAGCGCATCCAGTCTGGCAGGCCGGCAGGCACGTCGAACTCCGGGATCTCAATGCGCTCGCCCGCCTTGAAGTTCGAGCCGTAGGGCAATAGTGGTCCTGGCACATCGGGGTGGGGGAGAGGGTGGAGTTGCTCGAGCGCTTGGTTCCAGTTGGCCAGCATGGCTCCGATCGCCGCTTTGAGCTTGGTTCTGTCTCCGCCCGAGCTGCTCTCTGGCTGTGTCGGGTGGGTGACGTGCTGGTAGGCGGGCGAGACCGCCTTGCCCGCAGTGGTCCGCTTCCAGGTCTGCCACGCGGTGTCGGCCAGATGGCCCAGGGCGATGACGGCGTCGATCTGGTTGCTGGCAAAGATGGCGTCGAGCCAGCGGTGGCGGTACTTGGCGATGTCCTTGTTGGTGGCGTTCTGCTCACCGGCGGTCTGCCCGTAGACGGAGTACAGGTAGGTGTTCATCAGCAGGTAGCTGCGGGTGATCCCCAGCTTGGCCATTAGCCCCTGGCTGCGATGGCCGGCCTCGCCTACCAGAATCCGGCGCACGATCGTCTCCGACTGCGCCGGGTCTTGGCCGATCACCAGCAAGCGCGCGCTGCCGTCGAGGCGGCCGCGATGGAAGATCGGTCCCCACTCGACGCGGAAGCCGCTAGCAGGGTAGGTGTCGGTGCCGGGGTAGTCGGCCACCAGCGAGGCGAACGGTTCCTCCACCGGACCGAGATCGAATGTGTGGGCCATTTCACAGCCTCCCGTAATAGTCGCGGACGGGATCAAGCAGGCCTCCATGCACCGGGCTGCGCTGGACGGCCTTGAAGTAGGCGACGTCGTGGCTGAGGGTGTCGAGCGGCGGGATCTCCACCGTCACCGGCACCGGCTTGCCGGTATGCGAGGGGTCATCCCAGGGCTTGTCGGTCATGAGCCAGGCCGGCGGCTTGCCCACCCGGTGGAGCTTCTCGATCTCGAGGTAGCGCGCCACCGGGTCGGCCTTGGCGGTCGCGATGTCGGCCAGGGCCTCGCCCCAGCCCATGTCCGCGTCCGGCACATCCGGGTAAATCAACACAACCGAGCGGCGCAGGCGACCGACTTTGATCGGCTCCGCGTTGCGTGCCCCGGTGGCCGTCATCAGTTTGGCGGTGCCGTAGAAGGGTTGGCCGTTGATCGCCACGAACAGCACGTCTCGTTCGAGCGATTCGATCAGGTTCCGGTAGGGATCGCCGCCCCGGTCGGTAGTCACAAGTACGTCGCCGTGTAGACCCACTCTCAAGCGGCCCAGACGGTCGCTCCAGTTGAGCGCGTCGGCGGGGTTACAGGTGGTCATCTCGCAGAGTTCTTGGTCGCTGAAGGCCATGCCCAGGTGATCGCGGTTCCAGACGTCCGCCACCTTCAGCTCGCCCAGCAGGTTCTTTGAGCCGGACGGCGACCAGTCCGAGCCCAGGCAGACCGGAATGCCCGCCATCTTGGCTTCCTCGACGTGGGTGGTGTCGCGGTACAGCCACAGGTTGGAGAACGGAGACCAGATCACCGCGCCGCCCCGCGAACCCCAGTCGTCGAAGTTCGCCTTTGCTAGCGCAGAGCAATGGATGGCGCCTAAGCCCTTGGCGACACAGTGTTCGTCGCGCAGCTTGGTGTACTCCGAGACCAGGGCGGGATCGGTGCCCTCGGAGAGGTGGTAGATGAAGGCATCGCCGTCCTCGAGGTGTTTGGCCTGCTTGGGGTAGTCGGTCTCCTTCAGGGGGAGCGCCGACTGGTACACGCTCTTCTTCTTGGTCTTGAAGGTCTCGTACTCGACGTTGCGGACCAGCCAGCCCTCGTAGGGATAGGCCATCTTGGCGGAGCCCTGTACCGCGGTAGTCCCGCCGATCACCGCCTTGACCTCGACGTATTTGAGCATCGCCTTGCCGGCCAGCGCCCCCAGCGCATTGGCTGGATCGGAGATCATGCCCTCGTAGCTCTTGTCGCCAGGCCACTGATAGCGGGAGGTGTAAGGCTCGGTCCTACCCGGCGGCGACCACAGCGACAGACAGTTGTAGACCATGTGCCCATGAAGATCCATCAGGCCGGGATAGATCACTCCGCCAGTCGACACCCTCCGTGCGGTGTCAAAACCGCTCGGCGGTGCGTCGCTGGCCTTCTGCACGGCAGCGATCTTCTCGTCCGCGCCGATGTAGAGGGCGCCCTCTTCGATCACGGGTTGGTTGCGGTCGAACGTAACCAACCGACCGGTCAGTATGAGCGGGTCAGTCATCCCTGATATGCGAGTGCGAAGTCAGGCATGTCACCTAAACAGGTAGGCCGCCGCGAGTCAACACCCGCTGTCACGCCCGGCGGAATGCTCTCATTGATCGGATGTGTCTGTTTCGTCGCGGTTGGGGCCATGGGTGACGACTGGGTCGAAGCGGCGGACAGTGATCTCGCCGTAGCTGGTGCGGGCACGCACCTCGACCCGATTCGCAGGCGCGACACCCGACGCCGGGTCCATCGGTCTGGTTGACTCGCTCGCCGATGGGCGCCGGTACATCGATCGCACTGCTCGAACGTGAGTCGGAGCTCGCCGCGATCGATGCCGCCGTCGCGGCGGCACGCCGCGGCGAGGGTCAGGCCGTGCTGGTCCGCGGGACCGCCGGAATCGGCAAGTCGGCGCTGCTTGAGGCCGGTCGCTCGCGTGCGGGAGAAGCCGGCGCGACAGTGCTGACGGCGCGCGCCGGCGAACTCGAGCAGGGGTTCCCATGGGGTGTGGCCCGCCAGCTGCTGACCGCGCCGACGCGCGACCGCCTGGTCGCACTGGATGGCGCGGCGGCGCTGGCTGCGCCACTGTTCGGGGGCGCGCCGGTCGATCACGCCGTCGAGGACGACCGGGCGCTGTCCGCACTCGTACATGGTTTGTACTGGCTCACCGCCGACCTCTGCGAGCGCGGGCCGGTCGTGCTTGTCGTCGACGACCTGCAGTGGGCCGACGAGCCGTCGCAGCGCTTTTTCGCACACCTGCTGGGGCGCGCGGACGAATTGTCGCTGCTGTTGCTTGCCGCCGTTCGCACCGGCGAGGACGAGGGCAGCGCGCTGCGCGAGCTGCTGGCGCTGCACGACGTGACGATCCTGCGTCCGGCGCCGCTGGGAACTACCGCCACCGCCGCGCTGATCCGCCGGACCGTTACTGACGCGCCCCCCGAGTTGTGCAACACCTGCCATGAGCTGACCGGCGGTAATCCATTCCTGCTTCGCGAGCTCGCCGCCGAGCTGGTCGACGCCGGCGTTGCCGCGCCGGCACGGGTCCACGCAATTACCCCCGACCTGGTGCGCCGACGGGTCGCGGGGCAGCTCGCTCGGCTTCCGCCCGGGTCGACGGAGCTCGCGCGTGCGGTCGCGCTGCTGGGTCCCGACGCCGAGCTGCGCCGCGCCGCCGCGGTTGCTGGGCTCGACGGCGCAACGGCGGCGCGCGCTGCCACGGCGCTGATCCGAGCCGAGCTGCTGGTCGAGCGCGACGTGCTCGCGTTCTCCCACCCACTCGTGCGCAGCACCATCGTTGCCGACCTCGGCGGTCCGCTGCGTGCGCAGATGGAGCTCGCGGTGGCGCGGCTGCTGGCGACCGAGGGCGTAGACGCCACGGTGGTTGCCTCCCATCTGCTGGGCGCCGCGGCCGGCCACGACCCGTGGGTCGTGGCAACGTTGCACGAGGCGGCCACCGCGTCGCGGGCCCGCGGCGCCCCGGGAATCGCGGCCGAGTACCTCCGGCGCGCGCTGCGAGAGCCGCCGGAGCCAGACGATCGAGCCGAGTTGACGCTCGAGCTCGGCACGCTGCTGCTCGGCTCAGATCCCGACGCCGCACGCCATGAGTTGCTACTGGCGCGGCGGCTGGCGACTGCGTCCGAGACACGCCGCCGGTGCACGCTGGCGCTCGCCCAGGTACTGGTCCTGGCGGGGGAGTTCACCGCAGCCGATGAGCTTCTGGCTGAGGACGGGGACGACGATCCGGCTGTCGTGGCGGCACGGCTGACCGCGACACGGCTCGGCGTCCAGACGCAGGAGACCCGTCGTCTGCTGGTGCGCAGCCTGCAGGCGCGTGCGTCGCGCACGCGGCAGGGACTGGACTCACGGCTGGCCGCAGTGCTGGCGATCGAGGCGTGTGCGCTGGGCGACGATGCCGAAGTGGCAGCCGGCCACGCTCGACGGGTGATCGCGGCGCCCGAGGCGCTGGCGGGCCCCGCGGACGCGAGCCTGCTGCCAGAGGTCGTCGGCGTGCTCGTGTTCGCCGAGCGCTACGCGGATGCCGACGCCGCGCTGCTGCGCATGCAGGAGACCAGTCGCGGCAGCGGTTGGGTGCTGAGCGCCGCCGCCACGTCGACGGTCGCGTCGATCGCCGCCGCACAGCGTGGCGCGGTCGCCGACGCTTCGGCGCTGGCCTCTGAAGCGGTGCGTTCAGGAGGCGAGACGTGGATCGGCGTGGTCGGCTTCGCGCACCTGCTATCGGCGTTGGTCGAGCGCGACGACGCCGCCGGCGCGTGGCGGTCCGTCGTCGACCAGGGCGTCGACGGTCCGCTGCCGCAAGCGTGGTCCTCCGCGGTGCTCCTGCAGCACCGAGCGCGGGTTGCCGCCGCGCTCGGAGACCTCGATGGTGCGATCGCGGACCTCTGTCAAAGCGGCGAACTCGCGACGGTCTGGGGCGTCGAGAACCCGGCGATGATGCCCTGGCGCTCGCAGCTGGCATTGGCGCTGGCAGCGCGCGGCGAGCTCGCGGAGGCGCAACGCCTCGCCTCCGTCGAACTCACGTTGGCCCGCCGCTGGGGCGCTCCACGGCCGATCGGGATCGCCCTGCATGCAGCGGGCGTCGCCGCGGGTCGCGACGGTGGTCGGTCGCTGTCGCGGGCCGTCGACGTGCTGCGAGGCGCCGACGCGCCGCTCGAGCTGGCGCGAGCGCTTGCCGATCTGGGTGCGCTCGCCCGCCGATCGGGCAACCGCACGCGAGCGCGGGAGCTGCTGCGCGAGTCCCTCGACATCGCCCACCACTGCGGCGCGATCGCGGTCGCCCGACGCTCCCGCCGTGAACTGCGCGTGGCCGGCGCCCGCCCCCGTCGTGACGCCCTTCGCGGACGTGACGCGCTCACCGCGAGCGAGCTGCGCGTCGCACAGATGGCCGCTGATGGGATGACTAATCGAGCGATCGCGCAAGCGTTATTCGTCACCCGCCGGACGGTCGAACTGCACCTCACCAACGTCTACACAAAGCTCGGGGTCAGCCGCGCCGACCTTCCAGCCGCCTTGCGCGAACACCGGAGGGACAGCGACGGCACTCAGCGCACGAGGTAGCTCTTGCTCCGGGCCGTCGTCCTACCGGTCGCGTTGGACGCCGTCACCCCGCACTGCAGCCGGTGACCACGCAGGACGCGGGAGATGCGCAGCGTCCGGGCATGGGCGCCGGTCTTCGCCCGCCCGCTCACAAACCAGGCATACGCGTAGCCGGTTGGCGCGCCCGACCAGACCCCGGGGCGGCACGTGAGTCGCTCGCCGGAGCGCGTGACCGTAGGCCGCCTCGTGTTCGCGGGCTTCGGAATGGGCGGCGGTGTGATGCCGCCGGTGACCCTCACGGTCACGCTCGTCGCAGCGGCCGTGTCCTCGAGGTACTCGCTGTACGCGCACACCAGAAAGGTGCCCGGCCGGGCGAAGTTGACCTTCAACGAGAGGCTGAAAGTCGGATCGGTGCCCTGGAACAGCGTCGGCGCGGTCAGAGGCTGCTCGGTGGGGTCACTGAGCGAATCGGCCTGCTCCTCCGTGTAGCTCGGCGAGCAGGTCGGATCCACGCTCGCGTCCTTCACGAACGCGGCGAAGTCGAACCCGAGCGGATAGTCCTCGATATCCGCCTGCTGGCCACTGGCCACGAAGCCCGTCTCCAGGCCGACGACAGCAGGCGCGCTCTGCGCAACCGTGAGCGTCTCACCCGGATACGTCGGGCCAGTCGCGCCGGCCGGCGCCGCCACCGCGATGAAGGCGATCGGCCCGAGCACCCCCACCAGCCGGGCCCGCCGGGCAATATCGAGATGCGTTGAGATCCACATGGAGGCAGCCTCCAGCGATTCGCTACGCCACGCATCTCGGTAACCACCACAGTGTTTAAGCCCGGCCATCCGAGGGCCGCAGCCGCGGCCAAGACCGGCTACTGCGGGGCGGGGCGATCGTCCTTCGGCGCGTAGCGGTGGTGTAGCGAGAGCGGATTGCCGTCAGGGTCAAGGCAGATCGCCTGCCAGCAGACGCCGGAGTCAAACGTGTCGCTGACGAAGCGCACACCCTTTTCCTCAAGCCGCTCCCGCGCGACGGCCACGTCGTCGACCTGCAGAGCTACCGGCATCGCGTTGGGCGAGAATGTGCCGCCGAAGTCTTCGGTGCGCATGATGGCCAGCGTGAGGTTGCCGGCTTGGTACTCGGCGCCCGGTCGGCTCCCGTAACGCTTGACGAACGGCAGGCCGAGCGTCTCGCCGTAGAAGGCGGTCATCGCGTCGAAGTCCTGCGCCGGGATGCAGACGAAGTCCACGCCGGTGATGAGGGGTGTCGTATCGGTCATGAGGCTGACCATCGCAGATGCGACGGCGTCCAGTACCAGTGGATCAACGAGGCCGGCGCTGTGCGTGGCCCGCGACGCGAGGCAACTGCTCGGCGTTGCCGGCCGTTGCACCGGTCGAGCGGTCGAGTGCGCGATGATGGCTGCATGATCCATAACCGCCGGTTACTGCTCGTCGGGCTCGTCTTCGCCGCGATCGCGCTCAGCGCGTGCGGCAGCTCGGGCGGCTCCTCGACGTCCTCTACGGCGGGTTCATCCGTCAAGAGCGGCGTCGCGGCCGCCAAGCAGAAGTGCCTTGACGCCACCAAGAAGATCCAGAACTCAACCGCCCAGTCGGTCGCCGAACAGGCCTGCGATCAGATCACCACCAACAACGCCAACGTGAATGCCGCGCTGAGCAAGGCCAGGCAGGCGTGCCTGACCGCCGCAGCCAACATCCCGATCGACTCGGTCAAGCGGGCTGCTGACACCCAGTGCAGAAAGATCGCGGGGTCATAGCGACGACCTCAAGGCCGCCGACCAGGGTCGTCTCAACCCGGCGGGTCCACCAAGGTCGCCCCAGCCTCCGCGTCGCCGCAGTGCGACCGCGATGTCGACGGCGGGACTTAGACGAGCAGGAGTGCGCCGGTGGCGAGGATGAGTGCGGCCGTGGTCCAGTGAACCCCGTAGGCGATCGCTTTGGGGCCGCCCGCTTGCAGCACGATTGTGCCGTCGGCGGCTGGGATGGTTGCGACGGCGAGCATGACGTAGCCCAGCTGCTTGTGGGCTCCGTCGATCAGGAGTAGGACGATGGCGATGCCGACGGCGATGTCGCGCACTGCTTTGACAGCCAGCCATGCGCGGCTGTTCACGGGTTCGCCCCGGTGATCGGGGATGCCGAATCCGGCTGCGGCAGGCTGCGGGTCAACGAGGTATCGAGAGCCCATAAGGATGATCGCCAGGGCGAGCAGACCGGCGAGCCCGGATGCGAGGTCGGTGATCACGCTGTTCTGTGCGCGCGTTGGGGTTGATGAGAGTGGTTTGTTTGGGCCATGTCTCGAAGTGTCGGCCACGGTCCCGGATCTGTCCAACCGATATTGGAGATGACACTGAGCGATAGACTCGATGAATGGAGTTGCGGCAGCTGTCGCACTTTCTGGCGGTCGCCGAGGAGCGGCACTTCACGCGGGCGGCGGCCCGGGTGCATCTCACGCAGTCGAGCCTGTCCAGCTCGGTACGCGCGCTGGAGCGCGAACTCGGCAGCGATCTGTTCGTCCGCAGCACGCGCCAGGTCGAGCTGACCGAAGCTGGCCGGGCGCTGCTTCCCGCGGCCAGGCGGACCATCGCAGCGGCCGAGGACGGCAGAGACGCGGTTGCGGCGATCCGCGGCTTGGTGCGTGGGCACCTGGCGATCGGCGCGATCCAGGCACTTGGCCGGATGAACCTCCCGGCGCTGGTCGCTCGGTTTCACCGCAGGCATCCGGCGGTGACACTGAGGATCCATCACGTCGGCGCTGCCGAGCTAGTACGCCACACCGCTGACGGAGAGATCGATCTGGCGGTCGTCGACCTGCCGCTCGGTCCGCAAGGTCACCGCGTCCGGGCACGCACGATCGCTACCGAACCACTGCAGCTCGCGGTCGCCGCTGACGATCCTGCCGCTCGCCGCCGCCGCGTCCGTCTCAGCGATCTAGCGGACCGAGACTTCATCGAGTATCGGCCGGACTCCTCGTTGCGGGCGCGCATTGATCACGCCTGTCAGGCTGTCGGTCTGCAACGCCACATCGTCTGCGAAGTCGACGCTCTTAGCGATCTCGTCGACCTGGTGGCAGTCGGCATTGGCGTGTCGCTGCTCCCGCCGGCAGCGATCCGGCTGACGACCGGTCGGGCGATCGGTGTCGCCACTGATCCGCCGATCCCACGCGAACTGGTCCTCGTCACGCCACTCGAGCGCGAACCATCACCGGCCGGCGCGGCATTTCTAGAACTGCTCGCGGACCCTCAAGAAGGATGAGCTCCGGTAAAACCGGCCTGTTGGCGCTACCGAGATGCTCGATCTCAGCAGCGCCAGGCTCGACCGAGGCGCTAAGCCATCTCTCTTAGGGCTAGCGGCCCTCTCGTATCTGTAGCCGGTTGCCGTCGGGGTCCTGGAACTGCGCGACGTAGCCCCACGGGAACTCGAGCACGTCCGAGACAAACTCGACGCCGCGCGACTTCAGCTCCTCGACCGTCTTGCGGCAGTCGTCGCTCTCGATCGTGATCGACGCCGGGGGGCGTCCCATCGCCGGCTCGGCTCGGCCGGGCGTCCCGGGCCAGAGAACCAGCTGGAAGTCGTCACCGTTGACGCCGACGGTCAGAAACCGCGGCCCGTCGGGCGTCGGGTTCTCAACCCGCTTCTCCAGGCCAAGGACGTTCGTGTAGAAGTCGAGCGCCTTGTCCTGGTCGCTGACGAGCACGCTCGTGTAAAAAACCTTCTCCAGCATTGCTGTTCCTCCAGTGGTCGTTGTCACTACTCCCCTGACACCTGGCGAGCAGTAAACGTGACAGCCGGGGACGCATGAATTCGACGGGCTCGGGCGCTTACGGGCTCAGACGTGCAGGGTGGGCCGATAGATGAGCTCTTGGGGTGCGCGACGCCCGGGATGCGGCCCTAGGACTTGACCGCGACCAAGACGGTGTTGGTCGGTCACGGCTCGCCGAGTCCCTGCGCGAAGTCCTGCCGCCAGTTCGCGTAGCGCGGCTGCCAGCCGAGCTCGCTTGGCCTTCGCGCTCGAGGAGCCTCGCGACTCGCACCGGCGCCGACTCGTCGTCGCGATGTTGTAGATACCCGGCTCGCCGCGGTCGATTGCGGCGGTCGCCGCCGCAGCATCATCGATGTGGACGTGCGACCAGATACCACCACCGTCGCCGATGATCGGGAACCAGCGCTTGCGGATCGGCGCCGCCATCGGCGCGTCCGGAGCCTGGCTGATCGCGGTCCCCGGACCATAGAAGCCGCCGTAACGCAATAGGAGGCCCTCGCCCCACCTGATCGTCGGCACCGTCCGCTCCACATGGAGCATGCCCACCAGCGGAGCGCGTAGCGCCGCCGGCGGGTTGTCATCGACGGGATCGGCCTCGGTCAGCACCGGCCCGCCGTTACGGGCCCATCGAAAAGCCGTGAAGCTCTGCGCGACGAACCGCCGTGCATCCACGGCGCGGCCGGCTGCCAGGAGATGATCCGTCCCCTTTCGTCTCACGCTCCCTCATGAGACACAGCCGAACCGCCGTCCGTGACAGTGCCGGGCTCTCGCGATCGGATCTGCTCGCAAGTTCAGCTCGTCCATGTCACATTACGGCCTGGGTTTGGGTAAGGGCCGGTAGACGGACAACATCCAAGCAATGACAGGAGAACGCGTCATGCCCTACACCGTGGATTTCGACGATGTGTCGACGGTCGGTCTGGAGTCCTCACCGGTCCCGGCGGCTCTCGCTGGGCTGCGGGCGCACGAGGCCCGCTACTTCAAGAACAAGTACGACCACGTCTTCACGGTGGAGCCTGCGAGCGACGCCAAGACGGCGATCGACTGGGTGCACCGGATCCTCAAGGAAGAGCGCGGGCTCGTCATCTCGTCTCGCCCGCTCGAGGCGACCGCCTTCCAAGTCGAGAACATCCGAATCGCCTACGTCTTCTACGAGAGCGGTCTGTCGATCAACGTGATGTACACCATCGACGACCCCGACAAGCGGGCGGTCGGGTTCAAGCTTTCCGAAGGGATGGAAGTCCCTGCGGAGCTCGCCTCGCGGTTCAAGTTCGCGAGGCAGAAGTCGAAGCTGGCCGGAACCATTCGCGGTTCCTACTTCGCCTTCAAGAACGATTACTGAGTGCGCGGATGAACGCGCAACCGATGGGTCCAGTTAAGCCTTGATCTCGTTGTGAACGCGAGCCACCATCGGCTCGTTCATCTCGATCCCGGCTGCGGTGAGGATCGGGAGCAAGGTTGCCCCGAACGCCTCGAATGCCTCTCGCGATTCCCAGATATCGAACACCTGTATCTCACCGTCTGTCTCCAGCGCAACATGAGAAATTCGCCCGTCGGGCGCTCCTGCGCCCGCTGCTTCGAGCTGGCCGAGTGTCTTGTCGTACCTCTCCTGCGTGAAGCCCTTGGCGGTGATGTAGAACCCCAATGCCATTTGATCCCGGTCCTTCTGCGCATGAACGCGGTGGCTTGCCCAGCGAGCGCTCGACACTACCCGAGAACCAGTGACGTTGCCAAGCCTTCCGCCTGGTCGGCGCGAGACGGGGAGTCCCCTCTGGCAGAACGGACGCGGCCACCGCAATCTGTATAACCATCGGTGCGAGCATGGGCGTATGACGGCATGGCTGGACGTCGAACAGGCAGAGCCCGAGTTCGCGCACCGCGTGCGGGCGCTGTTCGACGCTCACAGGCACAAGACACTCGCCACTCTGCGGGCCGACGGGTCGCCGCGGATCTCCGGGATCGAGTCCGTGTTCGAGAATGGCGAGTTGGTCTTTGCCTCGATGCCGAACGCTCGCAAGGGCGCGGATCTCCGTCGGGATCCGCGGTTCGCCCTGCACAGCGCCACGGTCGACCCGATCGAGGGCTCCGAGGCGCAGTGGCCGGGCGAGGCGAAGATCTCTGGCCGGGCGATGGCTGCCGGACCGATCACCGAAGGCGCGAATGGCGACCGCTTCCGCGCCGACATTGCCGAGGTCGTGCACACCCACCTCAACGAGGAGGCCACGGTGCTCGTCGTCGAGTGGTGGACGCCGACGCGCGGGCTGCGAAGGCTCGAGCGCGAGTGAGCCCCGACCGCGTGCAGTTACCTACTGCGCCCGGTCAGCGTTGATCCTACGCGCCCGAGTTATCGACGATCTGAGCGATCTCCACGAAATCAATCGTGGGCTCGACGCCGTATAGCCCGGTCACTCGCTCCCGTAGCTCCTCTGAGAAGAACCGCCTCGCTGCGTCCGCCGAGTCCCAGACGTAGAAGTTCATCGCACGACGATGCGCGTCGTCGACGGTAAAGACCTTGGACCGCAACCCGGGCATCCCCTCAAACGTGTGGCGTGCGTTCTCAGCGATCGCGACCACGCGTGCGTGATCGAAGTTCTCGTCGTATTGGAAGATGACGCTCACGCCGATCATGTCGGCGCGACCCTACTGCGGTGGACGACTCAGGTCTACTCAGGACGCGAGCGCCGTCACTCCCAGGGGAATCTCAGCCTCGCTCCGTACCGTGCGCCTCTTGGTGCCATGAGGGCCTGGTCCCACAGAATCCGTCCGCTCGTCGGTTCCCCGTCCCGCCGGTCCACGATCGCCGGGCTGGTGCTCATGCTGGCGGCCGTCACGGTCGGCCTTTCGATGTGCGGCGCCGGGGCCAGCGCTCGCCACACGTCGTCTGCTGCCGGCCGTGGCGCGGCCCTGGAGCTCTCGGGCGGACGCCAGATCGCACCAGCGCTGGAGACGCGGATCGACCGCGAGACCGGCGGCACCCTGGCGACCGTGCACTTCTACTCGGCGGCGCTGCGCAAGCGTGCCGACTACCTGGTCGATCTCCCCGCCGGCTACTCGGCTGCCGAACCGCTCCCCGTCTTCTACCTGCTGCACGGCATGCCGGGCAAGCCCGTCGCGTTCACGGTCAACGCCAACGTCGAGGTCAAGCTCGAGCAGCTGATCCACCAGGGTCGGATCAAGCCGATGATCCTCGTGTTCCCGGACGGCCGCATCGACGGCCACACGGCCACCGACTCGGAGTGGGCGAACACCCCGTCGGGCAACTTCGAGGACTACGTCACCGACGTCGTCCGCGACGTCGACCGGCGGTTCGCCACGCTGCCAGACCGACAGGACCGGGCGATCGCCGGGCTGTCCGCGGGTGCATACGGCGCCATCAACGTCGGCCTCCACCAGGACGCGACGTTCGGCCTGATTCAGGTCTGGTCGGGCTACTTCGTGGAGACCCACAATGGCGTGTTCGCCGACGCCGACCGCGCTGTAATGGCCTACAACAGCCCGCTCGACTATGTCCGCACCATCCACGGCACGCTGCGGCGCTTGCCGCTTCGGATCTTCATCTACGGCGGGCGCGACGACGCCGAAACGTCCGAGATCCCGGCGATGGCGGCGGCTCTGAGAGCCGAGGGGGCACGGGAGTCCTGGGCGGTGTATCCAGGCGGCCACAGCTGGAACACATGGACTCCGCATGTCGACCAGATGCTGGTCATGGCCAGCCACGACTTCCACCACCCGCTGCCCTGATCGGAAGGCGACACCAGACACCAACCGGACACGCGTCTGCTTAGCTTGACCGGCGATGAGGCTCAATCGCCGGATGTCTGCTGCGGCCACGGTGGTGCTGGCTGGGCTGGCCCTGCCCGCGGCCGCGCTCGGGTTGGTGTTGCGCGCATCGCTGTCCTCCCGGGGACACGCGCGTACGGCGGTCCCGAAATCGACGCCGACGACCGGCGTGCAGGAAGTCGGCGCCCTGTACCGGCGATCCAGCGCGGCCCGCCACACGTGCACCGCCGGCGTCGTCGACAGCCCCGGCGGGAACACGCTGATCACCGCGGCACATTGCGTGTCCGGCAGTGGCGCCGGAATGGTGTTCGCTCCCGGGGAGCACGGCGGACGGGCGCCGTACGGGCGCTGGCGGGTGACCGCCGTGCACCTCACGCTCGGCTGGGTCAAGCGCCAGGATCCGCACGACGACGTCGCGTTCCTGACGGTTGCGCCCCGGCGGATCCACGGGCGGCTGACCCAGATCGAGCCGGTGACCGGTGGCTACCGGCTCGGCTCAACCGCGGTCGGCGGCGAGCGGGTCACGGTCATCGGCTATCCGGCCGGCACGACCAACGACCCCATCGGCTGCACGGCGAACATCTACGTCAATCGCGACTTCCCCTCGTTCGACTGCGCGGGCTACGTCGGCGGGACCAGCGGGTCGCCGTGGCTGCACGCCACGCCGCGAGGGCCAGAGATCGTCGGCGTGATCGGCGGGCTCAACGACGGTGGCTGCACCGACAGCACGTCGAGCAGCCCGGTGATCGCCGGCCGCGCGCACGCGGTCTACCACCGCGCCGCCGCCGGGGTGACCGGTGACATTGCGCCGGCGCCCGCCGACGACGGCTGCAACTGAAACAATCCCGCCGGTGACCGACATCCTCGAACACGCTCGCGCCTCCGTCCTCGAGACGGGGTCCGGGCTTGACGAACAGTCCGTCCTCGGGGTGCTGACGCTCGAGGAGGAGCGACTCGGCGAAGCCCTGGCTCTGGCCCACGAGGTACGCATGCGCTGGTGCGGGCCCGAAGTCGAGGTCGAGGGGATCGTCAGCGTCAAGACCGGCGGCTGCCCGGAGGACTGCCACTTCTGCTCGCAGTCGGGCCGGTTCGACACGACCGTCCGCGCCACGCGGCTGGACATCCCGTCGCTGGTTCAGGCGGCGCGGCAGACCGCCCAGACCGGGGCCACCGAGTTCTGCATCGTCGCGGCCGTGCGCGGGCCAGACGAGCGGCTGATGGGCCAGGTCCGCGAGGGGATCCGGGCGATCCAGGACGAGGTCGAGATCAACGTCGCGTGCTCCCTCGGGATCCTCGACCCGGAGCAGGCGCTGGAGCTCGCCGAGATGGGCGTCCACCGCTATAACCACAACCTCGAGACGGCACGGTCGTACTTCCCCCAGGTCGTCACCACCCACACCTGGGAGGAGCGCTGGGACACGCTCCAGCTCGTGCGCTCGCACGGGATGGAGGTGTGCTGCGGCGCGATCATCGGGATGGGGGAGACCCTCGAGCAGCGCGCCGAGCTGGCGCTGCAGCTGGCCGAGCTCGACCCCGACGAGGTGCCGATGAACTTCCTGGACCCGCGGCCGGGCACGCCGTTCGCCGCGATGGAGCCGGTCGGAGCGAACGACGCACTGCGGGCGGTCGCGGCGTTCCGGCTGGCGCTGCCGCGGACCGTGCTGCGGTTCGCCGGCGGCCGCGAGCTTACGCTGGGAGACGATGGCGCCCGTCAGGGCATCCTCGGGGGGATCAACGCGCTCATCGTTGGCAACTACCTGACGACGCTCGGCAGGCAGCCCGACGAGGATCTCGACCTGCTCGCCGAGCTGGCCATGCCGATCAAGGAGCGCTCCGCGCCGGCATGAGCGAGGGGCCCTATTGCGACGGCTGCGGACGGCCGGTCGCGGGGTCAGACCACGCCCGGTGTCACGCTCGCAGGGCGGCGACCGACCCGCCGCGGTTCTGCGTCGTTTGCGGGCGCAAGCTCGTGGTCCAGGTGCTGCCGCTGGGGTGGACCGCGCGCTGCGTGCGTTGCGGGCCGCTGACCCAGTCCCCGAAGTGAGCCTGCGCAGGCTACGGTTTCGCCCGTGGCGGAGGCGCACGATTCACAGCGGTCGATCGTCGCCGAGGGGCTGACCAAGCGCTACGGCGCGGTCACCGCGGTCGACGACCTCTCGTTCTCCGTCCGCTCGGCGGCTGTCACGGCATTCCTCGGGCCAAACGGCGCCGGCAAGACAACCACCCTGCGGATGGTGCTGGGACTGGCCCGGCCGACGGCGGGGAGCGCCACGATTCTGGGCCGCCCGTTCATGGCGCTGCCCGAGCCGGCCAGATCGGTCGGGGCCAACCTCGAGATCTGCGGAATGCACCCGGGCCGCTCGGGCCGCAACCACCTACGCGCTCTGGCGGCGATCGCCCGGCTGCCGGGAGCGCGCGTCGACGAGGTGCTCGACCTGGTCGAGATGCGCGAGGCGGCCAACCGGCGCGCCGGCGGGTACTCAACCGGGATGCGCCAGCGGCTGGGGCTGGCGGCCGCGTTGCTCGGCGATCCCGAGGTGCTGGTGCTCGACGAGCCCGCCAACGGCCTGGACCCCCAGGGCATCCGCTGGCTGCGCGACTTCCTGCGGGGCGTCGCGTCGGAGGGGCGAACCGTGCTGGTCTCCAGCCACGTTCTGTCGGAGGTCCAGCAGACCGTCGACGACGTGATCGTGATCAACCGCGGGCGGCTGGTGACCAGCGGCCCTATCGGTGGCCTCGTGACCGAGGGCGCGGTCCGCGTCCGCTCGCCGCGGGCCGCAGAGCTCGCGGCGGCGCTCGAGCGCGACGGCGCCGACGTGACCGCGGATGGAGTCGCGCTCGAGGTCAAGGGCCGGACCACCGAGCAGGTCGGCGATCTGGCCTTCTCGGTCGGTGTGCCGCTGCACGAGCTCACGCTCGAGACGGCATCGCTAGAGGACGTGTTCTTCCGGCTGACCGCGGAGGAGCCGGCGGCGTGACCGGGCTGATCCGCGGAGAGCTGATCAAGCTGCGGACCACCCGCACGGCGTTGGGATTCGCTGCCGGGGTCGCGCTGGCGACACTGGCGATCGTGCTGATCACGGTGCTGGCGGGGAATCCGAAGACGATCCCCGACAAGCGCTCCGCGCTCGCCGTTGGGAGCACGATCTCGGCGTTGCTGCTGCTCTTCGGGGTCGTCGGCGCGGGCGCCGAGTACCGCCACCGCACGCTCGCCCCGGCGCTGCTGGTCGCGCCGGCCCGGGGACGCCTGCTGAGCGCGCGCATCGTCGCGTACGCGCTCGCCGGGCTGATCATCGGCCTGGTGATGACTGCCGTCGCGTTCGCGATCGGCCTGCCACTGCTGTCGGGCCAGCCCGGCCCGAGCCTGGGCGGGATCGACTACCTCCGGGCCGCCGGCGGCGGGCTGTTGACGATCGTGCTCAGCACGATCCTCGGCGTCGGCGTGGGCACGCTCGTCGGAAACCAGATCGCCGCCGTGATCGGGTCGCTGGTCTGGATCTTCATCATCGAGCCGCTGTCGAACCTGGTCGGCTCGATCTCGAAGTTCACGATCGGCCAGGCTGCCACCGCGATCGCTGGCGACACCGGGGGGCAGACGCTGCCGTGGGCCGCGGCAGTCGGGGTTTTGCTGGCGTGGGCACTGTTATTCGTCGTCTCGGCGGTGCTCGTCGACCGCCGACGCGACATCGGCTGAGCGCCGGGAAGGTCCCGGCCCGGCGCCGCGTCATGCACGCATGAACATGTTTCGCCGGCTCCTGATCGCTGCCGCGCTCGTGCTGGGGCTCGCCGCCTGCGGGGCAGCGCTCCGGGCTACGACACGTCCAAGCTGGGGAACATGATCCGCACCAGGCTCGACCAGCACCCTGGATTCCAGGTGCAGTCGGTCAGCTGCCCTAAGCACGCCAAGCTCGGCAAGGGTGTGGTGGTCCACTGCACCGCCGTCAACCGGGGTGGCCACGTCATCCGGATGCGGGCCACGCAGCTCGACGACAACGGCACGGTCCACCTCGTCGCCGACGAGATGTTCGCCGACAATGTCGAACGCGGGATCATGGCCACGCTCCCTGCGCAGGGGATCCCCTCGAATGCGGTCTGCCCTGAGCACGTCCCGGTTGTGATCGGCCACCGATTCGCGTGCAAGCTGGTCGAGAACGCCACCCGCCACACGAGCGCCACGGTCACGATCGTGAACTCCGATGGGGCGTTCAAGATGCGCATCTCGTGATCACACAAGCGCACGTCCAACCGGCCCGAGCCGTGTTCATCCCCGCCAGCGGGCGAGCCGGCGGGCGCCGTAGGCCAGCGCGGCCGACTTAGCCAGAGGTCCGCGGGTCACGGTCAGACCGTCGGCGCGGCGCATCGCTGTCACACGGTTCGACCCGGCGAGGCGCGAACGGATATCGTCTCGGGAAGTGAGGATCGTTGTACTAGGGGCCGGGTTTGGCGGGCTGGAGCTCACGAGCAGATTGTCGGATGAGTTCGGGGACCGCGTCGAGATCGTTCTGATCGATCAGAGCGACGCGTTCGTGTTCGGGTTCTCAAAGCTCGACGTGATGTTCGGCCGAACCATTCCAGACCACGTCCGGCATCCGTACAGCGACATCGTCAAGCCCGGCGTCAAGTTCGTGCAGACGACGATCCGCTCGATCGATCCGAGCGCCCGGCGCGTGGAGACCGACGCCGGTCAGTTCGAGGGCGACTACCTGGTGGTAGCGCTTGGGGCGGACCTCGATCCGGCGGCGACGCCGGGGCTGCTCGAGGGCGGCCACGACTTCTACACGGTCGGCGGGGCGTTCGCGACGCGCGATGCGATCGAGAGCTTCGAGGGCGGGAGGGTCGTGGTCGGGGTTCTCTCGACGCCGTACAAGTGCCCGCCGGCACCGAGCGAGACCGTGCTGCTGATGAACCAGTACCTGGTCGACCGGGGGCTCCGCGACAAGTCGGAGATCGCGCTGGTGGTCGACTTCGGCCGCCCGATCCCGCCGTCGCCCGACGCCTCGCAGGCGCTGATCGAAGCGTTCGCCGAGCGTGAGATCGAATGGCATCCGAGCCGCGAGGTGTGCGAGCTCGACCCCGGGCGCAGCGTGGCCACGCTGCGCGACGGCGGCGAGATGCCCTACGACCTGTTCCTGGGCGTTCCGGTCCACCGCGCGCCAGACGTCGTGGTGGAGTCGGGGATGACCGAGAACGGCTGGATTGCGGTGAACCCGCTGACACTCGAGACGTCGTACGAGCGCGTGTATGCGATCGGCGATGTCGCCGCGGTCGGGACGCCCCGGGCGGGCGTGTTCGCCGAGGGCCATGCCGCGGTCGCGGCGCAGCGCATCGCCGCCGAGATCAACGGCACCAGCAGCTCGGCCGAGTACGGGGGCCGGGGCATCTGCTACCTCGAGTTCGGTCGCGACCAGATCGCGACCGTCGACGTGACATTCTTCGGCGACAAACGCACTGGGGCGCTCGTCGGTCCGTCCGAGGCGTTGATGGCCGACAAGGTGCAGTTCGGCTCGAGCCGCGCCAAGCGCTGGTTCGGGCGCGAATGGGTCTCCACCTAGACTGAAGACATGAGCTCCATTCGCAGCTTCGGGCGATCGTTCTCGGCTACGGGGCCGCTGCAGGCCCGGGTCGCGGTCGGGCACGAGGAGAAGCGGCGGTCGATCCGCTCGACCCGGCTCGGCACCGGTACGCTCGCCTGCGGCCGCTGCGACGCTCCAATCGCGATCGGGCCGGCGCCGCTGCCGATCGGCGCCGAGCTGATCTGCCCGTACTGCGATCATCGCGGACCGGTGCGCGAGTTCCTGTCGCTGGCGGTGCCAACCCGGCCGGCCCGGGTGGCGGTGCGCGTCCGGCTCGGCGCCGGTTCGCTCATCTGAGCGCAGCGCTTACCTGACCTGCGCCAGCGGGTCGATCACATCGTGTGGACCGGGGTGCCCGGGGGCGGCCACGCAGCACCCCTTGGGCTCGACCTCGGCGTGTCGGGACTCGTAGTGCTCCACCAGCTCCGCCGCGCCGCCCGCTGCCAGCGCCTGCCACAGCTCGGGCTCGCTGACCAGGTAGGCGAGCGCGACGCGGGGCTCGCCGCCGGCGACCGGCTCGACCTCGAGCCCGCAGCGGACGTACAGCCCCGGTGGGTGGCGGCGCTCGTCGTAGCCCTCGAGCCGGTCGATCGCCGGCAGCCCGGAGCGATCGATCGCGAACAGGTCGCCCTGCACCCGGTGCCCGTCGACTCCGGGGACGAGCGCGGCCATGCGGTGCAGCATCCCGCAGCCGGGGTTCCCACAGCCCGGCTGGATCGGCACGACCACCGCGTGCGGCTTGACCGTGCGAAAGCGCCCGAGCGGTTCACCGAGCAGGCTGGCGAGATCGGGCCAGTTCGGAAACCCGCGCTGAAGTGTGCCGTAGGCGAAGTAGTGCAGGCCCTCGGCCATCAGGTGCCGTCAGGTGCCCTTAGTGCAGGGGAAACTCGATGCCGCGTTCGTCGTCGCCGCGGGGACCGAAGATGCGCCGGTCGGTCTCCTGGATCGCGGCGTCGTTGATCGACGCTTCGCGCCTGACCATCAGTCCGGAGTGGTTGAACTCCCACAGCTCGTTGCCATACGAGCGCCACCAGTTGCCCGCCGGGTCGTGGCTCTCGTATTGGAAGCGAACCGCGATCCGGTTGCCCTCGAACGCCCACAGGTTCTTGCGCAAGGCGTAGTCGAGCTCCCGCTCCCACTTCTGGGTGAGGAACGCCACGATCGCCTCGCGGCCTGTGAAGAACTGATCCCGGTTGCGCCATTCGGAGTCCACGCTGTAGGCGAGCGAGACACGCTCGGGATCGGTTGTGTTCCATCCGTCCTCGGCGGCTTGAACCTTCTGGGCGGCGGTCTCGGCATCGAACGGCGGAAACGGCGGGCGGCTGTCGGACATGGCGGCTCCTTTGTAAAGGCGAGGTTGACAATCCGCTTGTAAAGCGTATCTTGACAAACGTGGCATCGATCGTGGGAATCGAGTCGTGACCAGCGGCGGCGAGCGCGAGGTGATGGGCCTGGTGCTGACCACCAACGCAGAGCTCGTCAGCGGGGTGCTCCGCGGCGCCGGCGCGGCCGACGGGCCGTCGGTGATGGCCGCGGTGTCGGCCACCCGCACGCTCGACCTGATCGTCAACGACATCCTGCACGCGCTGGTGCGCCAGGCGCGGGCCGAGGGCCGCACCTGGGCCGAGATCGGGGAGGTGCTGCACGTCACCCGCCAGGCGGCGTTTCAGCGCTTCGGCGCAGCGGCCGACGACCCGCGAGCAGAGGAGGGAGTGATGAAGCCGATCCCGGGTGCCGAGGAGAAGGCGACCGCGATCATCGCCGACTGGCTCCAGGAGCGCTACGACCAGGTGCGCCGCGACTTCGACGCGCGGATGCTCGAGCAATGCACGGTCGAGATGCTCCAGGCGGTCCGCGGCCAGGCCCGGCAGACCGGCGGCGAGCTCATCGAGCTCGGGACGCCGGCGGTCTCGGTTCGCAGCGGCTACACGGTCGTCGACGTGCCGATCGCGTTCGAACGAGAGCAGGCCACCGGCCGGGTGGCGTTCGATGCCGAGCGGCGCGTGGCCGGGTTCTTCGTCCTTCCGTCCGAGTCCAAGTAGGGAGACACAACACCGGAGGTAACGCAACATGCCAGAGCTCTATCAAGACAAATGGATCACCTGCACCGGCGACGCCCTGTCGATCCGGGGCTACTACTTCCCTTGGGGGACGAAGCGGATCCCGTACCAGTCGATCCGCTCGGTTGCGCCCGTCGACCTGGCCACGTTCAGAGGACGCGCCCGGATCTGGGGTACCGCTAACCCGCGCCACTGGGCCGGGCTGGATCCCAGCCGTCCCCGCAAGCGGCGGGGGCTCGTGCTCGACCTCGGCCGTCGGGTCCGCCCGCTGATCACGCCCGACGATCCCGATGCCGTGCAGGCCTGCATCAACAGCCATTGCACCGCGGAGGTGCGCGAGCGCGCGTTGGCGCCGGTCATCTAGCGACTCAGGAGCGCTTGATACCCAGCGCCGACGCGAGCGCCGTCCACTCGGCACGCGGGATCCCCTCGACGCCGGCGGTCTGCAGGCAGACGTGGTCGGCGCCGGCGTCGAGGTGCTCGCGGGCGGCGGCCGCGAGTTCGTCAGCGCTGCCATGCGGGACCACGGCATCGATCAGGCGGTCCGACCCGCCGTCGGCGATGTCGCGGTCGTCGAAGCCGTGGTTGAGGAGGTTGTTCGTGTAGTTGCGCAGCCCGAGGTACAGCTCGGCATACGCTCGCGCCCGCGCGCGGCCCGACTGGGCGTCCGGGTCTACGACGCACGCCATCTCGGGGGCGAGCAACGCGCCGTCGCCGAGCCGCCGGCGGGCCGCTCGGGTGTGGGCGGGCGGGACAAAGTACGGGTGCGCCCCGAGCGACCGCTCGCGGGCAAGGTCGAGCATCTTCGGGCCCAGCGCGGCCAGGCAGCGACGGTCGGGCGAGACCGGATCGGCCGCGGCGTCGAGCCCGTCGAGGAACTCCCGCATCGAGGTCAGCGGCTTGGCGTAGTGGCTGGTGGCCTCGGGGTGGCCGATACCGATTCCCAGCAGCACCCGGCCGGGAAAGTCGCGGTCGAGCTCGGTGAAGTCGCGGGCCACCTGGGCGGGATCGCTCTGCCAGACGTTGAGGATCCCGGTGGCCGCGGCCAGACTGGTCGTCGCCTCCAACAGCGGCCGCAGCGCCGGCAGCTGCTGGGAGCCGCCCAGCCAGAACGTGCCGAAGCCGAGCTGCTCGACCAGGCGCGCTGCTTCGCCCGCGTGCTCCTGGCCGAAGTGCCGATATGAGGTCCAGATCCCGAACTGGCCGAGGTCCATGCCGTGCAGCTTCGCACACGGCGCCGGTCTGACCGCGGACGGCCCGGCGGGAGTACGGCGCCCCAGTCGGGAATACTGATTGGGGTGTCTGTAGTTCCGATGATCGGCGTGGGGAAATCCGGAGGCGATGACCTGAGCCACCTGATCGCGCCGTGACCGCCAGGGACGCCGTCGCCCGCGGAGGTCTTGCGGCGGCCCGCGGCACGCGGTGGACGGGCCGGCTGCTCAGGGGCGAGTTCATCAAGCGCGTCGGCGGCCCCGCGCGGGCCCGGGTGATCGCGCTGTTCGGGGCCGTGCTCGCGCTCAACGGCGCCGATACGGCGACGGTCGGGGCAATCGCGCCCCAGCTCGAGCACGCGCTGCACATCGGCAACACGAAGATCGGACTGCTCAGCTCCGCCGCGCTGATCGTCGGCGCCGTGTTCACGATCCCGGTCGGACTGCTGGTCGACCGGATCAAGCGGATTCCGATCCTGTCGCTCAGCATCGTGCTGTGGAGCGTCGCTTCGCTGCTCAGCGCGTTCGCCGGCAGCTACTCCGGGCTGCTGCTGACGCGGCTGTTGCTTGGCGCGGTGACCGCGACCGCCGGCCCCGCGATCGCGTCGCTGACCGGCGACTACTTCCCGGCGCGCGAGCGAGGCCGCGTATACGCCTACATCCTCGGCGGAGAGATCGCCGGAACCGCGTTCGGGTTCATCATCAGCAGCAGCGTCGCCAGCCTGATCGACTGGCGGGCTTCGTTCGTGCTGCTGGCGATCCCCGGGTTCTTCCTGGCCCGACAGCTCTACCGGACCGTCCCTGAGCCGCTGCGGGGCGGCCAGAGCCGGCTCGAGCCCGGGGTCGAGGATCTCGGCGCGGCGGTCGCCGAGTCCGCCTCCAAGCTGCCGCCCGACCCGTCCGAGGCCGACCAACCGCCGCCGGCCGACGACCTCGCGCACGAGGCGGCGCGGCGCCTCGGGGCCGAGCCGGATCCGAAGCTGGTGCTCGAGGAGGACCCACGCGGGCTCAGCCTGATCAAGTCCGTGACCTACATCCTCTCGATCCCGACCAACGTGCTGATGATCATCAGTTCGTCGCTGGGTTACTTCTTCTTCTCGGGGCTGCAGACGTTCGCGCTGCTGTTCGTCCGCGGGCACTACCACGCCAGCCAGGCGAGCGCAGAGCTGGTGCTGGCGATGCTGGTCCTGGGCGCGATGGTGGGCACGTTGGTCAGCGGACGGGTCACCGATGCGATGGTCCGCGCCGGCCACCTCGAGGCGAGGGTCTGGGTGCCGGCGATGTGCTACTTCGGCGCGGCGGGGCTGCTGATTCCGGGCATCCTCAGCAGCCACCTGACCCCGGCGCTGTGGTTCGACGCCGCCGGCGCGGCGCTGCTTTCGGCCGCCAACCCGCCCCTCGACGCGGCGCGGCTGGACATCATGCCGGCCGGGTTGTGGGGGCGGGCGGAGAGCACCCGGACCGTCCTGCGCTCGCTGGCGCAGGCACTCGCGCCGATCGTGTTCGGCGGCCTGTCGCAGGTGATCGCCGGGATCGCGCCCGCGCAGGCACCGGTCGGCACCCACACCGGGGTGATCTCTCCGAGCACGGCGCGCGGGCTGGAGATCAGCTTCCTGCTGCTGGTCAGCACGCTCGCGGCCGCCGGGGTGTTCCTGCTGAAGGCGCGGTCGACGTATCCCACCGACGTAGCCACCGCGGCCGCCTCAAACCAGGGCTCGCCCGATCCACCGGAGGTCCGGGATGGCGATCGAGGAAGCCGAGCCGTGAGCGCCTATCATCGGCTCACCGTGCCCCGGCGCGGCCCGTCCGAATGAGCGATCTCACGCCTCGTCACTCCGACGCCGAGCCCACCACCGGCCCCGGTGGACCGCCGGCGCTGCGCGCTTCGGACGCCGACCGCGAGCGCGTGGTCGACATCCTGCGCCAGGCCGCGGGCGACGGCCGGCTCGATGTCGACGAGCTCGACGAGCGACTGCAGCGCACCTACGCGACCAAGACCGTCGCCGAGCTGCGGCCGCTGATCGCCGATCTGACGCCGGCCGAGGCGCTTACCGCGCAACCGGCCGGCGGGGTGACCGTCCGGGCCGGCGAAGGGGGCACCGGGACGATCCTTTCGATCATGGGCGGGAACGACCGCAAGGGCCGCTGGCGGGTGGCCAAGCACTGCAAGGTCATCAACATCATGGGCGGCAGCGACCTCGACCTCAATCAGGCCGAGCTGTCGGATCGCGAAGTCACGATCACGGTTTTCTCGCTGATGGGCGGCTCCGAGATCTACGTCCCCAGGGGGGTCGACGTCCAGGTCTCGAAGCTGGGCCTGATGGGCGGCAACGACGTCGAACTCGACAACGAGCCGGTGCCGCTGGGTGCCCCGGTGATCCGTCTGCGGCTGATCTCGATCATGGGCGGGACCGACGTCAAACAGGGTCCGAAGCTGTCGCGAGCCGAGCGCAAGCGACAGAAGGAGCTGCGCCGGGCCGCCGAGCGGGGCGAGCTCGAGCGTTGAGCTATGCCGCCGATCCGCGGGTCGACGAGTACATCGACGCCCTGCCCGAGTGGCAGCAGGCGATCTGTCGGCAGGTCCGCGAGCTGGTCCACTCCGCCGACCCCGAGGTCGCCGAGACGGTCAAGCGGCGGGTCCAGCCGTACTTCGTGCTCGAGGGCAATGTGTGCGCGCTGCTGTCCGCCAAGGATCACGTCAACGTATTCCTGTACGACGGCGCGATCGTGCCCGACCCTGAGGGGATCATCACCTCCGGGCACGACAACAAGACCGCCCGGACCGTCGCGATCCGCCGCGACCAGGAGCTCAACGCGCCGGCGCTGACCGCGATGTTCAAGGCGATCATCGCCAACAATCGCGCCGGGGGCTGGCGCAAGCTCAAGCGCGAGCGCGGCGAGGCCTGACCGGCTCGGGCGGCCCGGATCACGCGCTGCGGGCCTCCGCCCAGCGGGCGGACGTGCATAACGCGACAAATCCGCCGGGATCGGCGAGCCGTGCCGCGTTGAGCACCGTATTCGTGCAGCACACGGCAAGCCTCGGCCGGCGCGTCGGATCTGTCGTGTTATGCACGTGATTTCGTCCATGGATCGCGGCGAGTCCCGGGACGCCCACGAGTGCGGCATGCTTGTTCGGGCGATGGGCGCCGACTGGTCAACCGATCCCCCCGCGAGCAGCGGCATCGAGCTGCGCCTCTCAGAGGTGCTGTCGGCGCTGTCGCACGCGCTCGACATCACCGAGGGCCAGCCCCGCGGCCACGCGGAGCGCAGCTGCCTGATCGGGATGCGGCTGGCCGAGGCGATGGGGTTCGACGAGGCGACGAGCTCGTCGGCGTTCTACGCGCTGCTGCTGAAGGACGCCGGCTGCTCCTCGAACGCCGCTCGGGTATCGGCGCTGTTCGGCGCCGACGACGCCACCGTGAAGAGCACGCGCAGGCTCACCGACACCTCCAGCACGGCCGAGGCGCTCGGGCACCTGCTGCGCAACGCCGCTCCCGGACGGTCGCCGGTGCAGCGGGCTCGCCACGTCGGCGCGGTGCTGCGCTCCGGACGCGAGGGCGCCCGCTCGCTGGTGGCGCTGCGCTGCGAGCGCGGAGCGGACGTGGTGCGCGGGATCGGACTCGGCGATGTGGCAGCGCAGGCCATCATGGACGGCGACGAGCACTGGGATGGCGGCGGCTATCCGCGCGGGGTCTCCGGGGACGCGATCTCGCCGGTGGGCCGGGTGATCTGCCTGGCTCAGACCGCCGAGGTCTACTGGCAGCACGGCGGTCCTGCGGCAGCTTGCGAGATTGCGCGCAGGCGCCGCGGCACCTGGTTCGATCCGGCGCTCGTCGACGCGCTGGTGGCGCTCGAGCACGACGAGGCGTTCTGGACGACGCTGCGGATCCCGTCGGTGTCGGCGGTCGAGCCGGCCGATCGGGTGGTGGTCGCCGACGACGACCGCCTCGATCGCGTCGCGAGGGCGTTCGCGCGGGTGGTCGACGCCAAGTCGCCCTACACGGCCCGGCACTCCGCCGGGGTGGCCGAGATCGCGGTCTCGCTGGCGACGCTGCTGGCGATCGACCCCGGCGCGATGGCGACCGTCCGGCGCGCGGCGCTGCTGCACGACATCGGCAAGCTCGGCGTCTCAAACCAGATCCTCGACAAGCGCGACGGGCTCACCGACCAGGAGTGGGCGGTGATGCGCTCGCATCCCCGCTGGTCGCTGGAGATCCTCACGCGCGTCCCGGCGTTCGGCCAGCTGGCCCGGATCGCCGCCGCCCACCACGAGCGGCTCGACGGCAGCGGCTACTTCGCCGGGCTGACCGGCCGCCAGCTCGACCCGGCGTCGCGGATCCTGGCGGTGGCCGACGTGGCCGAGGCGCTCAGCGCCAACCGCCCGTACCGCCCCGCGCTGGGGCCCGACGAGGTGCTCAGCATCATGGGCCGCGACGCCGGCCGCTCGCTCGACGGCGAGGCGTTCGCGGCGCTCGGTGAGGTGCTTCCGGCCTGGTCGCCGCATGTGCTGTCGGCCGGTTAGCCGGCCCCAACCAGCTTGACCCCCCGGCATCGGGCAGGGGAGAATCGGCTCCAGACCCCGATCTCGGAGGACAGTTGTGGACAGTTACGACTACATCATCGTCGGCGCCGGCTCGGCGGGCTGTGTGCTCGCCAACCGCCTGAGCGAGGACCCGGACGTCAAGGTCCTGCTCGTCGAGGCGGGCGGGAGCGACAATGATGACCTGATCCACATGCCCGCCGGCTACGCGGCTCTCTACCGCAGCCGCCACGACTGGGACCTCTCCAGCCACCACGAGCCGTTCGCTGACCGGCGGCGGATCTACCTGCCGCGCGGCCGCGTGCTCGGCGGCTCCTCGTCGATCAACGCGATGGTCTACATCCGGGGCAACAAGGTCGACTACGACGAGTGGCGCGACGTGTACGGCTGCGCGGGCTGGGGCTACGACGAGATGCTCCCGTACTTCAAGCGCGCCGAGGACAACGAGCGTGGAGCCGACGAGTACCACGGCGTCGGCGGCCCGCTGTCGGTCTCCGACGGGCGCGCGCACAGCTTCTTGTCGGGCGTGTGGCTGGAGGCGGCGCTGGCCGCCGGGTACCCGGAGAACCCCGACTTCAACGCGGCCAGCCAGGACGGATTCGGCTGGTACCAGGTGACCCATCGCAACGGCATGCGCTGCTCGGCGGCGGTCGCCTACCTGCACCCGGCGATGCAGCGTCCCAACCTCGAGGTGATCACCCACTTCAGCGCGACCCGCGTGCTGCTGGCGGACGGCCGCGCGACCGGGATCGAGGGCGTCAGGCTCGACGAGGTCGAGACCTACGCGGCCGAGCGCGAGGTGATCGTCTCGGCGGGGACTTACCTGTCGCCGGTGATCCTCACCCACTCGGGCGTCGGGCGGCCCGACGAGCTGATGGCGCTGCAGATAGCGCCCGCGCACGAGCTGCCCGGCGTCGGGCTGAACCTCCACGACCATCCCAACGCCGGCGTCAACTACGCGACCGACGAGCCGGTCAGCATCAAGGACGCGCTGACCGAGGAGAACCTGGCGCTGTTTGCCCAGGGCCAGGGTCCGCTGACCACCAACATCGCCGAGACCGGCGGTTTTCACCGCAGCCGCGAGGGTCTGCCCGCGCCGGACCTCCAGTTCCACTCGGTGCCGGCGCTGTTCATGGACGAGGGCCTCCTGCCGGCGCCCGAGCACGGCTGGGCGGTCGGCGCCTGCCTGCTCAAGCCGGCCAGCCGCGGCCAGGTCGCGGTCGTCTCACCGGACCCGCTGGCGCGCCCGCTGATCCTCCACAACTACCTGGCCGAGGAGGACGACCGCCGGTCGCTGATCGAGGGTGTGCGGATGTGCGAGCAGATCGCCCACACCGAGCCGCTGGCCCGCTACTCCCAGCGCGCCCTGTTCGCGCCCGAGGGCGACAGCGACGAGGAGATCCTCGCCTACATCCGGGGGACCGTGCAGACGATCTATCACCCGGTGGGCACCTGCAAGATGGGCGTCGACCCGCTGGCGGTGGTCGATCCCGAGCTGCGGGTGCGCGGCCTCGAGGGCCTGCGGGTCGTCGACGCGTCGGTGATGCCTGCGGTCCCCCGCGGCAACACGAACGCGCCGACGATCGCGCTCGCCGAGAGGGCGTCGGACCTGATCCGCGGGCGCGAGCCCGCTGCCGCCGCCGCCCAAACGGCGGTGGCCTGAGGCGCCTCAGGCCTCGGGGCCGTCGGCCTTCCCGGCGTTGTCGCGGACGTTGTGAGCCGCGCGCCGAGCCGAAGATGGAAACGCCTGCACTCTTGCAGCTTCCGCGTGCTGGGCCGAAGAAAGTTCTGTTACGGCCTGGCCGGCGACAGACGGACCCGGAAGGTCGTCTCCCCGGGCCGGCTCTGGACGGTCAGCGAGCCGTCGTGACGGTCGACCACGATCCGGCGCGCGGTCGCCAGCCCGAGCCCGGTGCCCTGGCCGACGTCCTTGGTGGTGAAGAAAGGGTCGAAGATCCGGTCGATCAGCTCCGGCGGGATCCCGGGGCCATCGTCGGTGATCTCGACGACCGCGCAGTCGTTATCGCGGTGGGTCGCGATCGTGATCGTGCCCCGCTCGCCGAGCGCGTCGATCGCGTTGTCGAGCAGGTTCGTCCACACCTGGTTGAGCTCGGAGCCGCGGACAGTCAGCTTCGGGAGGTCGCGGTCGTACTCGCGAACGACCTTGATCTCGGTGTGTTTGAGCTTGTGTCCGAGCACGACCAGGGTCGTCTCCAGGCCCTCGTGGAGGTCGACCTCGACGATGGCGCCGCGGTCCATGTATGCATAGGACTTGACCGCGCCGACGAGCTCCTTCATCCGCGAGGTCGACTCGCGCATCTCGGTGGCGAGCCGGGCGGCGTTGAGCGTCGCCGCGACCCAGGCCAGGGCAGGGCCGGTCGCCGGTCCCGCCGCGTCTGACACGCGCCGCAGCCAGTCGCTATCCAGGCCCGCCGCGGCCAGCGGCTCGGCGACCTCCCACGGCGACTCGACGCCGAGCTCCTCGAGCTGATCGAGCAGCTCGTCCTCGGCGTCGGCGGCGTCGAGCGCGCTCAGCGCGGTCGAATCTCCGGCGCGCCGGACGGCCTCCTGCTGGAGCCCGACCAGCTTCTCGGCCTCGGCGCGCTCGACCCCGGCGGCGACGAACTTGGCGAGCGCCGAGTTGATCACCTTCAGCGCTCCCGTCATCTGGTCGGCGGCGCGCTCGGCGGCCGAGGCCGGGTTACCGAGCTCGTGGGCGAGCCCGGCCGCCATCGTCCCCAGCGAGGCGAGCCGCTCGCGGTTCTGCTCGATCGAGGTCAGGCGCGACATCACCGGCGCCACCTGCTGCATCACCCGGCGGTGGACGGTCGGCTGCGAGTAGGCCAGCCGGCGGAAGTCCTCGGCCGGCACGAGCGCCACTCGCACCGGGGTGGCGGCGCGCATCCGGACCCCGAGCGGAGCCTCGGTCAGGACCGCGATCGCGCCCATCCAGGTGGGCGCGTGCTGGCGGCCGACGGGCTCCTCGCGCCCGTGCTCCTCCATCAGCGAGGCGGCCTCTCCCTCGAGCAGCAGCTGCAGCCCGCGAGGCTGCTGACCGAGCTCGGCGATCACGTCGCCGGCCTCCAGGCGCCGGACCGTGGTCACCGGCAGCCATTCGCCCAACTCCTCGTCGCTGAGGTCATCGAAGAGGTCCACCGCCCGCAGCTCGGGCAGCGTCACCTCGGGCTCGGTCACGCCTCGACCAGATAGTCATGGATCAGCGAGATCGCCATCGACCCCTCGCCGACCGCGCTCGCCACCCGCTTGATCGAACGCGCGCGGACGTCGCCAGCCACGAACACTCCGGGAACCGTGGTCTCGAGCGTGTAGGGCTCGCGGGGAAGCGGCCAGCCGGCGGACTGGGCGTCGCGCCCGGCGAGGATGAACCCGCGATCGTCCCGCGCCACCACGCCGTCGAGCCAGTCGGTGCGCGGCTGGGCGCCGATGAACACGAAGCAGGCGTCGACCTCGAGCGTCTCGTGGCCCTCGGGGCCGTCGACCACCAGCCGGGCCAGATGGTCGTCCTCGCCCTGCGCCTCGACGGCGGTGCTGCGCGTGCGCACGTCGATGTTCGGCTGCCCGGCGATCTGCTCGATCAGATAGGTGGACATCGACTTCTGCAGCGACGCGCCGCGCACCAGCATCGTCACCCGCGAGGCGTAGTTGCTGAAGTACACGGCGGCCTGGCCGGCGGAGTTGGCGCCGCCGATCACGACCACGTGCTGGTCGGAGCACGAGCGCGCCTCGGTCAGGGCGGCGCCGTAGTAGATGCCCGCGCCGGTCAGCTCGGGGAACCCGGGGGTGTCGAGCTGGCGATAGGACACGCCCGAGGCGACGATCACGCAGCTGGTGCTGAGCACAGCCGCCACCGCTGAGCTCGACCAGCCGGCCAGCGCCCTCGGCGCGCAGCCCCACCGCCTCCCGGACGGTCAGCAGCTCGGCGCCGAGCCGCCGCGCCTGGTCAGTGGCCCGCCGGGCCAGGTCGGAGCCGGTGAGCCCGACGGGGAAGCCGAGGTAGTTCTCGATCCGGCTCGAGGTGCCGGCCTGCCCGCCGGGGGCCTCGCGCTCGACCATCACGGTCTTGAGACCCTCGGAGGCGCCGTACACCGCGGCCGCCAGCCCGGCGGGGCCGCCGCCGACGACGACGACGTCGTAATGGTCCTGGGCGGCGGGGGTCCCGGCGACGCCCAGCCGCTCGGCGAGCTCCATAACGGTCGGGCGCTCGAGCACCGACCCGTCCTCGAGCAGCGCCACCGGCAGTCGCTCCTCGGCGACGCCGGCGACCTGCAGCAGCTCGCGCGCCTCGGCGTCGCGCTCGACGTCGAGCCAGCGCGCGGGGACGCGGTTTCGGGCGAGGAAGTCGCGCAGGTCGTGGGACTCCTTGGAGAAGCGGTGGCCGATGACGCGGACGCCGCCGGCGCTGAGGGCCGCGCCGGACTCCCAGGTGGTCAGCAGGTCCTCGATGATCGGGAACAGCTGCTCCTCGGGCGGATCCCAGGGCTTGAGCAGGTAGTAGTCGAGCGCCACGTCGTTGATCGCCGCGATCGCCGCCTCGGTGTCCGCGTAGGCGGTGAGCAGCACCCGTTTGGCGTCGGGCACGATCTGGCGGGCCTGGACGAGATACTCGGTGCCCGACATCCCGGGCATCCGCTGGTCAGCGATCAGCAGCGCCATCTGATCGCCGCGGGTCCGGACCTCGCGGAGGATCTCCAGCGCCTGGGCGCCGGAGCCCGCACGGAGGATCCGGTAGTCGCGGCCGAATCCGCGGCGCAGGTCGCGCGCGACGGCTGCCAGCACAGCCGGATCGTCGTCGACCGCGAGGATCGCCGGCCGGCGCTCGCGCTCGGGCGCCGCGGCCGAGGACGGCTCGGTCAGCGTCGTGTCGGACATCGCCGATGACTATCGCACGTGGCACGATGCGCCGGTGGTTCCCGAGTCCCTCGCAGACTTCTTCGTGGCGACCGCCGGGGTGGCGGGCGCGCTGATCGGCCTGCTGTTTGTGGCGATCTCGGTGGCTCAGGATCGGCTGGTGTCAGAAACCGCCGATCCGGTCCACCAGGTGCGCGCCTCGGCCGCGCTGACGGCTTTCACCAACGCGCTGACGATCTCGCTGTTCGCGCTGATTCCCGGGGTCGGGATCTCGTGGGCAGTGGTCAGCGTCGGGATCGTGGGGGTGCTGTTCGTCGCCGGGTCGCTGATGTCGCTGCTGCGCGAGCGCCACGCACACCGCGCGGCGCTTCGCGACGCCACGTTCCTGATCGGGCAGCTGGTGGTGTTCGGCCTGCAGATTCGGTATGGGCTGCGGCTGGTCGCCAACGGCCACGACACCGGTGCGGCGCAGGGGATCGCGATCCTTGTGGTGATCTGCTTCCTGCTCGGCATAGCCCGCTCCTGGGAGCTCGTGGGCGGGCCCTCGTTCAGCTTCTTCGGCCAGTCGTTCGCGTTCCTCAAGGACCGGCGCGACCACTCAGTCAGCGACGACGACGGGGACTAGTGTCCCGAGTCATAAATTGGATGGCAGTCGAGCGGCCCCTGGCGGCGCTGCGCAACGTCCTCGTCCCCTCACGTAGCTCCGCTACGCGTCGGGTCCTGCGTCCTCGCGCCGCATCCCCCGGTGACCACTCTTGGTGCCACCGAATTTCCGGCTCGCGACACTAGCACTGGATCCCGAGCGGGCTCTCGGCCTCGCGCTCGAGCTCCTGCAGCGTGATGTTGGGCTGCTCGCGCCGGCATATCGGCAGCAGCTGCTCCGCCTTGGCCACGGCGCTGGCCGACGGCTGGGACCCGCTCGGAGTGGTCGTCGTAGTCGTGGTCGGCGTCGTGGTGGTCGTCGTCCGCGCCGGCGTGGTCGTCAGCTGCGTCGGGGTGGACGGCGTCGTGGTGGTGTGGGCCGGGCCGTCGACGTCGGCGTCGTCCTGGGCGTCGTAGATGTGGTCGTCGTCGGGGTGGTCGTGGTCGTGGTCGCGGCCCCCGGCGCCGCCACGTGCAGCTGCGCGGCCAGCCGGTTGGCTGCGGTCCGTGTCAGATCGGCCTCGACCGTGGGATCGAAGGCATCGGCGGAGCCGATGAATGACAGGATCTGGATACCTCGGTCGACGCGGACGAACACGAGATCGACCACCGCGTCGGGGTTCAGACCCTGCACCGTGTAGGGGATCGTGATCCGGCCGGCCGCCGACTGATCGCCGACTGGCGAGATCGACAGCGCGCCCGCGGACGGCTGCCCGAACGTGACCTTGGTGGCGCTGCTGGACTCCGCCGCCTTGGCGAGCTGGTCGCCCAGCGCCTTGCCGATGCAGAGGCGGTCGGTGGCGCCGCTCAGCCCTGCGAACGACGTCTGCGCCTCCGACGCGCTCGGATACACGTAAACGACATCGTCCACGAAGTCGTCGGAGGCCTTGGCGAACTGAGGGCTGGTGGCGCGGCCGGACAGCGACGCCCGGGCGGTCGCGATCGCCTGACAGGTCAGCGAGCTCTTGCCCGCGGACTGGTCCTGTTGCTCCCAGCCCGTCGGGAAGTCGGGGAGCGTCAGCAGAGCGCCGGATGCGATCGCATGATCGGCGGGGACCTCGGGGCGGGTCTCGGCGGTGGCCGTCGGCGTCGTCGCGCTCTGTGGGCGTCGAAGCGTGCGTCGCCGTATCGGCCGATTTATGCGAGCCCCCGCAACCGGCGATCAACAGCGCGACGGCGACAACCGCCGCGGACACGATTTTCGGGACCACTGCCGCCTTGGTGTAACAAGGGGCCCGGACGATTGCAACCGCTCGGTGTCCGACTACGACCCACGGCGGTAGCGCAAGTACACGACCGGTGAGGCGAACGTCCGGGTCTCGACGAGCTCGAGCTCGATCGGCGAGTCCAATGGCGGGAAGTACGGCGTCCCGCCTCCCACCACCACCGGACTGACGAACAACCGGTACTCGTCGACCAGTCCGCGCTCGATCAGGTCAGCGGCCAACCCGGCGCCGCCGACGCCGATGTCGCGGCCGGGCTGCGCCTTCAGCCGCGCAATTTCCTCGGCCGGCTCGCCCTCGGCCAGGCGGGCGTTGCCCTCCACCGCGTTCAGCGTGCGGGAGAACACGAGCTTCGGCAGCGCCTGCCAGATCTGTGCGAACTCGGCGGTCACCGCCGGCTCCGACGGGTCACGGTCCGTGGTCTCCCACGGGAGCATCGTCTCGTACAGCCTGCGGCCTACGAGATGGGCATCGAGTTCGCGGGTCTGCTCATTGTGGAGGCGGTGCAGCTCCTCGTCGGGCGCCGCCCAGTTGAAATCGCCGTCTGGCCCGGCGATGTAGCCGTCCAGCGACACCCCGATCGAATAGATCACGTTCCGCATCTGGTTCCTCCTGAATTCGGCGCCAATTCGTTGCACAGACGATGACCACGATCGCTCCGAGTTCTAATCGGCCCCGCGACCGCCGGCGCGCGCCCGGGTCAGAACGCGCGGTTGGCCGGATCGCCGATCAGCGCCGCTTCGGCCTCGAGGAACCGGCGGTTCATCGCGGGGGTCTCGAGGAACGTCATGAACAGCCGCTGCGTCGGCACCAGCTGGCGGATGAGGGCCGCCGTCCGGGTAGCCGAGCCGCCCTCGAAGTGAGCTTCCGCGACCTCGGCCGAGAACGTCGCCGACGGAAACGACGGCGGCACGTACTCGGGGAGCGGGCCGTCGACCGCGAGGCCGCGGTACAGGGTCACCGCATCGACACCCCACGCCGACCACAGCTCGCGCACGAACGCGAGGCGGGCGACGATGTGTGCCGCCCGCCGATCCCTGGTCAGCGGCGGCTGGAACGTGCCCGGGTCCCGGACGGCCCTGCCGCGGTACGGGCACAGTCCCAGCTCGGCCAGGACGATCGCGTGACCCTTGACGAGCTCGCCCGACGCCGGGTTGCTGACGAACCGCTCCGCTAACCGGGTGTCGAGCTCGGCCACGCCCCGTTGCGCCAGAAATCCAGCCAGCAGCTCGTACACCGCTGGGTCGCCCGTGCGCGAGCCGATCCGGCGCTCGAGCGTGAGCGCCGGAGCTCCGCCGTGGGCGGCGATCCACTCGCCGGCGGCCCTCCTTTGCACCGTCGATCGCATCAGCGGTCCGTCGCGCGGCCGAGCGGCCACATTCGACGGTCAGCGGCCGATCGAACCGCGCCAGGGCCCGGCGCAGCTGGGTCAGATCGGCGCCATCGACGGTCGCCGCGGAATGCTCGAACTGGAACCGGACCACGTCCGCGAGCGGCAGCTCCCACCGAGCGCCGATGTCCTCGAACCCCCGGAGCTCGACCTCGAAGCCGCCCGTACCCGGCTCGACCGCGGTGACCACGATCGGCGTCCTGCGCGCGTCGAGCAGGCGCCCCCGGTTGCCGGGCACGAGCAGCTCCAGCCGGCCGGTTACGAACTCCCCGTCCGCAGCGCTGTCGGGATCTGTCTCATAGACCATCGCTCACAGCCACCGCGCCCGGCACCAGCGACGCCGCTGCGCGCCTTCTACTCGGTCGCAGCGGTGGCCGGAGCGGGGGAGGGCTCCTCGGCGGGGGCCGGCGGGGCCTCGGCGACCTCGGGCTCCGCGGCGTTGACCAGTCGGGCGCCGGCGTAGCCGACGATGCCGGCGGCGAGCGCGGCGAGCGCCCAGGCCGGGCCGGACCGCTCGACGCCGAGCGCGCGGTCGACCGACAGCGGGCCGGGCCCGGTCTCGGCGATCGTGAGCACAGCGGCGATCAGCACGAGGTTGTACTCGTAGCCGCCGTTGGTGACCCACGGGCCGTTCTTGAAGTGCACGCGGTCGATCGCGGTCAGCATCGTCGCGGTCAGCGACGCCGCGGCCAGCGGCGTGGCCGCGCCGAGGGCGAGCGCCGCCCCGCCGGCGCCCTCGCTGATTCCGGCGGCCACGGCGTGACGCCGGCCCGGACGCAGTCCCAGGCCCTCGAATGCCTGGCCGGTCGCGTCGAGGCCGTAGCCGCCGAACCACCCGAACAGCTTCTGCGTCCCGTGCCCGAAGAACAGGGCTCCAACCGACGCGCGTAGAACCAGACGAGCGAAGTTCATGGACGTATCCCTTCGTGGAAGACTATTGAGAGCGCAATTATATCCCCGGTCGGCCGCGGATGCTCCCTCGTCGTCAGCCGGTGAGCGCCTTGATCACGTCGCCCGAGTGCGTGACCGGGAGCCGGTTGCCTTCGAGCTCGATCTTGTCGCCGCTTTGTGAGTCGATCAGCTCCAGGATCCGCACGTTCACGCGTTGGTGGACCTTGGCCTCGACGTTGCCGCGCGGCAGCCTGAAGACGATCCCCCGCGGCTCGGAGTGCCGGGTCGGGGCGTCGAATCCATAGACGTTGTCGGCCGAGACCGCCACGAGCATGCTCGACGGAAGGCCGGAGGCCCGGTCGGCCGCGTGCATGCCGGCCAGCGAGCCCGCGGCCAGGCCGATGTCGCCGGCGATGTTGCCGCCGAGGTGGCCCGCGACGTCTGATCCGGCCAGGCCGCCGGCGAACAGTCCGCCGGTGTGCCCGCGAGGGTTGAACTGGCCGACCGCGATCAGCTCGTCCTCGATTCCGCTATCGCGCAAGGCACCCTGCACCAATTCGAGCATCGACTCCTCGGACATGTCCCGCCCCTTCCACGTAGCCGGTTACCCAGCGGATCGTATAGATGGCCGTCGAGTGCGGCACAATCCCGTCGGTGCCCGAGCACTACCAGCCCCCAGGGTGGTTCACGGCCCACGTGTTCAACCCGCTCGTGGCCGGCCTCACGCGCCTGGGCATCAGCCTGTACGGCTCGCGGGTGCTCGAGGTGCAGGGCCGTAAGTCGGGTCAGTGGCGCCAGACCCCCGTGAACCTGCTCCGGTTCGAAGGCGCGGATTACCTGGTGGCGCCGAGAGGGCAGACCCAGTGGGTGAAGAACCTGCGTGCCAGCGGACAGGGGCGGCTCCGAGTCGGAAGGCGCACGAACACGTTCACCGCGACCGAGCTGTCCGTGGACGAGCGTCCAGCGGTGCTGCGGGCCTATCTGAAGAAGTGGAAGTTCGAGGTGGGCGCGTTCTTCGCGGGCGTCGGGCCCGATTCAAGCGATGAGGAGCTGCAGCGGATCTCGCCAGACCACCCGGTGTTCCGCCTGCAGATCACCTGAGGAGACTCCGATCGGCGGCTTCAGGCCCCGGGCGCTGGTCCTCACCGGCGTGCTCGTTGCGGTCGCGGTGGTCGCCGCCGCGTTGATGCTCCGCGACGGATCGGGCGCGGGCGACTCCCGCGGACCGTCCGCGCCCCCCGCGGCTGGCACCGCCGCTCACCGCGCCCACCGCGCCCACCGCGTCTCGCCGTACGTTGCCGCCGCCCAGCGGATGTCGCTGGACCAGCTCGCCGGCCAGCGCATCATCTACGCCTATTCGGGCCTGCGGCCGCCGAGCTCGCTGCTGGACGCGATCAGGACCGGCAAGGCCGCCGGCGTGATCTTCTTTCAGAACAACATCTCCAGCGTGGGCCAGATCCGCGGCGTGATCGGTCGCCTGCAGAACGCGCGCAAGTCCAGCCCGGTTCGCGCTCCGCTGCTGATGATGACCGACCAGGAGGGCGGCGAGGTACGGCGTCTGCCGGGCGCGCCCGAGCTGTCGGAGAAGCTGATCGGCGAGGGCGCCCAGCCGGTGGCTCTGGCGCGCAGCGCGGGCACCGGCGCCGCGCGGAACCTCGCAGAGGCGCGGATGCGGGTCAACCTGGCGCCGGTACTCGACGTATTCAGGACGCCGGGCGACTTCGACGACGAGTTCCATCGCTCGTACTCCAGCGACCCCGCGGTGGTCGGCCGGCTGGGGGCCGCGTTCATCGCCGCCCAGCAGCGAGGCGGCGTGCTGGCGACCGCGAAGCACTTCCCCGGCCTGGGCGCGACCGCCAGTGACCAGAACACCGACGAGGGCCCGGTGACGGTGGACACGTCGCTGACGAGCCTGCGCAACGTCGACGAGACGCCCTATCGGTCTGCGATAGCCGCCGGGGTGAAGCTGGTGATGAGCTCTTGGGCGGTGTACCCCGCGCTCGATCCGCGTCGGCCGGCGGGGCTGTCGCGGACCGTGATCGAGACAGAGCTCCGGGGACGGCTGGGCTTTCGCGGGGTCACGATCACCGACTCGCTGGCCGCGGGCGCGCTGCGGGCCTACGGATCGCTGCCGCGGCGGGGGCTGATGGCCGCGCGGGCCGGTGCCGACCTGCTGCTGGTCAGCGGCAGCACGCCCGACGAGGGGATCGCGGTCCGGCGGGCGCTCACGAAGGCACTGCGTCGCGCACAGCTCAGCCGGGCATCGGCGCGTGCCTCAGCGGCGCGCGTGCTCGCGCTGCGGGCTCAGATCGGGTAGCGCAGGATCGCCGCGACTCCGGTCGCGCCGGGGACGTCGTCGCGGCGGACCGCGAGCACGGTGCCCCCGGCCAGCCACACGCGGCGGGCGATCTCGTCGATGACCCCGTAACGGTCCGCGGACTGCTCATCGGCCAATGTCACCGCCCCGGTCTGCTCGTCGACCGTGCCGGGGACGACGTCGTCGATGTCGACCAGGACCGTGTGGACCGCGCCGTAGGTGGACGCCCGCGCGACATCGCCGATGTCGACCAGCCCTCGGTCCTGGGCGCGGCGCTCCTCGAACAGCTCCTGGATCCGGCTGAGCTCCGCGGCGTACAGGCCATCGAGGATCTCGCGCGCGTGGGCCCCGAGCTCGGCGCCGGAGCTGGCCTCGGGGTTGCCGGCGATGCTCTCCGGGGCCAAGTGCGGGTAGCTGTTGACCGAGCGGAAGATGCTGTCCAGTGGCTCGGTGGCGGCGAGGATCAGGGGCACGTCGAGCCCGTTGAGGAACGGTCGCAGCGCCAGGTCGATGTGGCGCGAATACTGGCGTAGCCGGAGCTTCTGGCCCTCATCTCCCTGGATCCGCCGCGTCGGCGCCCGGTCTGCCAGCGACGAGCGGCCGGCCGCCGAGGCGGCGTCGGAGGGCAGGTCGGGGACGCGTACCTCGGCGGGCTCATCGTCGGCCGAGACCTCGATCACCCGCACCGAGTTCTGGGCGAGCGCGAGCACGAACGCGACCTGGGGGAAGGTCACCGCCCGCAGCAGCGGCTTGAGGTAGAAGCGGTCGGAGACCTCGAGAATGCTGAGCAGCCGGTTGGGCAGGCGGAAGGTCTGCAGTAGATCGGGCGTCAGCAGCACTGCCAGCGTCCGCGCCTGATAGCGCCAGAACGCCTGATCGTCGAGCAGATCGGCGAGCTCGTCCTCGACGGCGGCGACCCGCGCGCTTTCGATTCCCGCCGAGCGAAGCTGTTGGAGCGCCCTCTCGCCCAGGTTGCGCAGCCCGGTGCGGGGGCCGGCGTTGGACGAGGCCGGGTCGGTGGGTACGTAGATCGACACGCTCGCCGGGTCGCGGCTCAGCAGCAGTCGGTCGATGTTGGCCCGTGTGGGGATGTCGGTGTGCAGGATCATCGGTTGCGCGACGATTCTATGGGCCCAGCGGCGGCCGACGGCATCGCTATGCTCGGCGACGTCTGGTTGCTGTTATGCCGCGAGCCGAGGGTCTGGCGTGGTGCAGGACAGGCTTGGACCACGCGGGAGTCGACGGCTCGTGCCTGTTTAACGTGCGAACACCCGGATCGATGACACAGACCCACAGAGGGGTGGCCGGCGATGCCACGGCCGGTTGAGGCCGGTCACCGCTATGTAGCGGGCCTCGACGGCATGCGCGCGATCGCCGTGCTCGCGGTGATCGCCTATCACCTCAACGTCGGCTGGGCGAAGGGCGGCCTGCTCGGCGTCGGGGTGTTCTTCACGCTGTCGGGCTACCTGATCACCGACCTGCTGCTGAGCCACTGGGACCGCCACGGCGACCTCGGGCTGGGCATGTTCTGGCTGCGCCGCGCCCGCCGACTGCTGCCGGCGCTGTTCCTGATGCTGATCGTGGTCAGCATCTGGGTGGCGCTGTTCGACGCGTCCCAGATCTCCCAGGTGCGGCGCGAGGTCGTGTCGGCATGCCCTGTACTTCGCCAACTGGTCGACGATCGCCGCCCACGGCTCGTACTTCGCGCGCTTCCAGGCGCCGCTGCCACTCGACCACCTTTGGTCGCTGTCGATCGAGGAGCAGTTCTACCTGGTGTGGCCGTGGCTGCTGCTGATCCTCCTGCATCTGGTGCGCAGCCGGCGGGCGCTGGCGCTGCTGGCGATGGTTGGTGCGGTCGTGTCGGCCTGGCTGATGGCGCATCTGTACCACCCCGGCGTCGACCCCACCCGCGTCTACGAGGGGACCGACACCCGCGCATTCGGGTTGCTGGTCGGCGCCGCGCTGGCGATGGTGTGGCCGACCCGGATGTCGAGGCTGGCGTTGCGCAGGTCGGTCCGCAGCCCGGCGCTGCTGGACGCGGTCGGGCTGGTGGGGCTGATCGTGATTCTGCTGCTGGTCTGGCGGACGAGCTCGCTGAGCTCGTTCCTGTACCCAACCGGGATGATCCTGCTGTCACTGGCCTCCGCCGCGGTGATGGCCGCGGTCGTCAACCCGTCGAGCACGCTGGGCGAGGTGCTCGGCTGCCGCCCGATGCGGTGGATCGGCGTCCGCTCGTACGGGATCTACCTGTGGCACTGGCCGATCATCGTGCTATGGGGCGCGCCCCACACCGGCGTGAACTGGCCTCAGGCGATCCTCCAGGTGGCGGCGTCATTTGTCGTGGCGGCGCTGTCGTGGAGATTCGTGGAAGAGCCCATCCGCCAGGGGGCGCTGAAGCGGCTGCGCCAGCGGTCGCGCTCGCGGGTCGCGGTGACCCGTGCCCGGCGCCGCGCGATGTGGATCTCGGCGACCGCCGTGCTCGCGCTGTCGCTGGTCGTGGTCGGCCTCGCCGGTGCGCTGCCGGTTCTGTCCAACGGCCACAACGCGCCCCAGAAGATCGCAAAGCTGCCGCCGAAGCTGTCGGGCTCGTCTGGCGCGTCCGACCCTGCCACCACGACCCACGCGGCCAAGAAGCTCCCGCCGGCCACCAAGACCTCGTGTCGCTCGGTCGTCTACATCGGCGACTCCACTTCCGAGGGCGAGACGTCGACCAACTACATCCCCAACGCCCGCAAGCGCCTGCCCGCCCAGCTGAAAAGGGTCGGCGTCAAGACCCTGTACCCGGAGATCTCGGGAGCTCGCTCGATCGTCGAGACCTACGAGGGGTTCCCCAACGCGGCCACGGTCGCCCGGGACCACGTCGACAACGGCTACAACGGCTGCTGGATCCTGGCCCTGGGGACCAATGACGTCGCCAACGCGGTGACCTCGCCGGTGAGCGTGACCACGCGGATCAACGACATGATGAAGGCGGTCGGCGATCAGCCGGTGATGTGGATCGGCGCGATCTCACTGCTGAGCTCCGGCCAGTACTCCGAGGCGGGGATGCAGCACTGGAACCAGGAGCTGCTCAAGGCCTGCAAGCGATACCCGAACATGCGGGTGTACGACTGGCCCGACAAGGCCAAGCGCAAGTGGTTCATCCCCGACGGGATCCACTACTACTCGCCTGGCTACGTGGCGCGCACGCACGACATCGCCGAGGGGCTGGTGCACGCGTTCCCGCGGGACCGGCCGCCGGCGGCGAGCTGCCTCGTCCAGTAGCCGCGCGTGGCCGCTCAGGCCACCTGGGCGGGCGTCATGTGCGTCTCGGGCTCGGCCTCGGCGTCGGGGTCGAGGTCCCCGCGGAAGCGCAGTCCGAGTACCGGGAACACGAGCGTCGAGAGCACCGCGGCGCCGACGAGCGCGGCGGCGGTCGAGGCCCGCATGTGGCCGCTGTCGCGGGCGAGCGTGGTGATCGCGAGCACCAGCGGTAGCTGCGTCGAGCACATCAGCGCGAGCGCCTTGCGAGTGCGCAGGTCGGGGAGCACATGCCGGTAGAGCAGCAGCGCCGGAGTGCCGCGGACGACCAGGAACAGGAAGAAGAACAGGAACAGCTTCAGCACCGAGCCGACGCTCGCGTACAGCGCCGTCACGTCGAGGCTCATCCCGCTGGCGATGAAGAAGAAGGGCACGAACACGCCGAAAGCGACCCCGGTGAGCTTGGAGTCAAACGCCGGGATCTCCCGGGTCTTCAGTACCTGCCGGGTGATGATCCCGGCCGCGAAGCCGCCGAGCAGCAGGTCGAGCCCGAGCTGAGAGGCCAGGTAGGCGAGCGCGAACACGAGCACCACGATCCACCGCACGGCGAGCTGCGAGCTCGATTCGAGCGTGCGCTCGAACAGCGGGATCGTCCGGCTGGAGGAGCGCACCGCGATCACCGCGACCGCGACCGCCGCCAGCACGAACGCGAGCAGGATCAGCCCCTGCTTCTCGATCTTGGCGGTCGACAGGAACAGCGTCAGCAGCACGATCGGCCCAAACTCGCCGACCGCGCCGGCTGCGAGCAGGTAGGTGCCAAACCGCGTTCGCAGCTCGCCGCTGTCGGACAGGATCGGGATCAGGGTCCCGATCGCGGTGGTGGCCAGCGCCGATCCGGTGTAGAGGAGCGACAGCACGATCCCCAGCGCGGCCAGGATCCCACCGATCGTGTAGGCGAGCGCGAGTGAGATCGCCCAGCCCACCAGCGCCAGCCGCAACGGCTGACCGCTGATCCGCTTGAGGTCGATCTCATAGCCGGCGAAGAAGAACAGGAGTCCGAGGCCGAGGTCTGAGAAGAACGAGATGAAGCCGTCGGGTTGGAGCCCGATCACGTGCGGCCCGACGATCACGCCGGCGATCAGCTCGACGACCACGACCGGGAGCACGATCCCCCGGGTGGACGCGATCGCGGCGAGCGTGCCCGACAGGGCGGCGGCGAGCACGATCGTGAGGAACTTGGCCGGCGACAGCGTGATGACGACCGCCGCGACGCTCATCGCCCGGTCCGGCCAACCGACATGATTGTCATGCCCCTTGAGCCCACAGCACGCCCTCGCCGACAAGAGTAGTCCCTCGACCGGCTCCGCACCACGCGGGGTGCTGGTGTGGATGCTGCTGGTGCTCGCCACGCTCGCGCTGTTCGTGGGGAGCTTCGCGCTGTGGGTCCGCCGCCAGCTGCTCGACACCGACAACTGGGTGACGACCAGCTCGCAGCTGATCTCAAACCAGCAGATCGACAAGGCGCTCAGCTCGTTCCTGGTCGACCAGGTGATCACCGCACCCGGGGTGTCCGACGCGCTGAGCCAGATCCCGGGGGGAGAGGGTGTCGTCGCCGCGCTGCGGCCGGTGGCGGCCAACGTGGTCTCGCGCGAGCTGCGGACACAGCCGGGGCAGCGGGCCTGGCGAAAGGCCAATCGGGCTGCCCATCGCCAGCTGATCGAGATCCTCAACGGCGGCGGCAGGACGGTCTCGACCCGCGAGGGCGTGGTCAGCCTGAACCTCAAGCCGTTAGTCGACGAGGTCGCCAAGTCACTCTCGGGCACGCCTCCGCTGTCGCTGGTGCCCAGCGGTGTCCGCGATCAGCTGGTCGCGGCGATCCCCGATCAGTCCGGGCAGCTGGTGATCGTGCGCTCCGACCAGCTGCGCACGGCCCAGAATGTGGTCAAGGGAGTTCGCGGGCTGGCGGTCGCGCTCCCGATCGCAGCGGTGGTCCTGTACCTGCTGGCCCTGCTGGTCGCCACCGGCTGGCGAAGGCGGGTGTTCCGGGCGATCGGCTGGTGCCTGATCGTCTGCGGCGCGCTGCTGCTGGTCGCGCGGGCGCTGATCGAGCCGCACATCGTGGGCGTGCTGGTCACCGACGACTCGGTGCGCCCGGCTGCCAACGAGGCATGGCTGATCGCGACCACGTGGCTGCGCAACGCCGCCTACATCGAGATCGTCATCGGGGCGATTCTGGTCGTCGGGGCGTGGCTGGCGGGGCCGACCCGGATCGCCCGGGCGCTGCGCAGTCCGCTCCGCGGCGCGTCCGGGTCGTCAGTCAGAGTTCGGCCGTGAGCTTTGACCGGCAGCTCTCCGCGCGCGAGCGCTCGGAGTCGTGGGCGTGGCGCTTTCGCTTGCGCGAGGCGTGGGCGCACAGCCTGGTGATCGTGCCGTGCGCGTACATCGTGGCCGCCGGCGTTCTCGGCGAGCTGGTGCCCCGAATCGAGGGCAGCCGGGACCTCCTGTCGCTCGGGCTCGACGCGGACACGGCGCGGACGATCCTGTCCTCGGTGGCCAGCGGCATGATCGCGTTCACCGGCCTGGTGGTAACGATCGCGGTCGTCGTGGTTCAGTTCGCCGCGACCCAGTACACGCCGCGGCTGGTGGCCGGGTTCCGCGGAGATCCGCTGGTCAAGCATGCACTCGGCGTGTTCGTCGCGCCGACGATCTACGCGCTGGTGGGGATCCGGAACATCGGGCGTTACGGCGCGACCAGCGTGCCCAGCCTGACCGTGGTGATCGGGATGTTGCTGCTGATCGCCGCCCTGATCGTGTTCTTCGTGCTGGTCGGGCGCCTACTGGACCTGATGCGACCGCGGCGCGTCGTGGCCAGGGTCGTCGAGCGCGGCGGCAGCGCGATCCGCGAGGCGTACCCGTTCCCGGTGGGCGGCGGCCCGCGCTCGGCGCCGCCGGCGGTCACACCGGTGACCGCCACAATCCGCCACCCCGGCCGGCCCCGGGTCTTGTCGGCGCTCGATCGCGGCCGGATCGTACGGATCGCCCACGCTGCCGACGTGATCGTCGAGGTCGCGCTCGGCATCGGCGCGACTGTGCCCACCAACGCGCCGCTGTTCTTCGTCCACGGCCCGGCCGACCGCCTCGATGCGGTGCAGCTGCGTCGGGCCGCGCTGCTGGCCGAGGAGCGCACTATGGCGCAGGACCCGGCGTTCGCGTTGCGCGCGCTGGTCGACGTCGCGCTCCGGGCGCTGTCGCCCGCGGTCAACGACCCGACGACTGCCGTGCAGGTGCTCGACGGAATCGAGGAGCTGCTGATCGAGTTGGCCGCGCGCGACCTCGAGCGCGGGGCTATCACCGACTCGGCCGGCGCGCTCCGGCTGGTGTATCCGAACCCGAGCTGGACCGAGCTGCTCGACCTCGGCGTGACCGAGATCCGCGTGTACGGCGCCGACTCGCCGCAGATCGCCCGCCGCCTGCGCGCGCTGCTGGTCAACCTCACCGACACGGTCCCGGACATCTGCCGTGAGGCGGTCGAGGCGCAGCTGGCGCGGCTGGACGCCGCTGTCAGCGCGGCCTACTCGGACCCGGTCGAGCTCGCGCACGCCCAGGCGGCCGACCGGCTGGGGATCGGTGGGGCCGCTCCCGCCGGATGAGCGGCCGGCTCACGTCGGCTTGCGGTCGGCGAGCACCACGAACTTCCCGTTGGAGAGCGCCACCCACACGTTGCCGGTATCGGCGTCGTAGGTGATCCCGACCGGGGGCTCGCCTGTACTGAAGTTCTGGAGCACGCTCAAGTCCGACGCGCGCAGCTTGGTGACGGTGTCCGAGCCGTAGTTGATGACGTACAGCGAGCGGCCATCGGCGGAGATCGCCAGCGAGCGGGCCTCGGTACCGGTGGCCTGGGTGCCCACCACCTCCTCGGTGGCCACCTTGACCTTGGACACCTCGCCGGGGCCATTCAGCGACGCATACAGGTAGGCCCCGTCCGGCGAGACCACCAGGTTGCTAGGACTGGGGCCGATGTTGAAATTCCCGTCCAGCTTGAGCGTCGTCAGGTCGACCTTGGTGACGACGCCCGAGCCCATGACCGACACGTAGGCCATCTTCGAGTTGGGCGAGACCGCCACACCGCTCGGGTAGGCGCCGATCGGCAGCCGCGCGATCTCGCGCCCCTGAGCGACGTCGACCACGCTCACGTCGAACGAGCACCAGTTGGCGACCACCACGTACTTGCCGTCGGGGCTGACGGCGAGGGACTTGGGCACCAGCCCGACCTTGATCGCCTGGTCGATCGACAGCGACGACGTGCCGATCCGGTAGACGTAGCTGTCGGTGTCCCCGGCGTCCTGCGCGCTGGTGGGGGTGCAGGTGTCGCTCCCCTCCGGACCGAAGCCGGTTCCGTACATCGAGTAGTTAGACACGTACACATACTTGGCGTCGGGGGTCGTGGCCGCCTCGTTGGGCGCGCCGTGAGTGATCCCGGGATGTCCCTGGATCCCGAACTTCGACATGTCCACGGTGTCGGGGATCGTCTTGACCAGCTTTCCGGAACTGTCGTAGGCGGTGACGGTGTGCTTGTTCATCATGTTCTGGGCGAACACCAGGCCGGCGCCGTCGGCAGCCACGGAGTTCGGCGAGATGTCACCGCCGATTGTCTTGAGCAACGTCAGCTGTCGTTGGTCTGAGGGCGGCCCAGACAACGCCGGCTTGCGCGGTGGGGCGGCCGGCTTTCGGCGCACGGGCGCGCGGGTGGGCCGGTGAGCGGTCGACACCGTCGCCACGGCGTGGGCGTGCGACGAGCTCGAGCCGTCGCTGGAGCGCAGCAGGGCGAACACCGCGACGACCAGCAGCAGCGCCAGCCCGATCAGGGTCAGCGCCCGGCGACGTCTGACCGCCGGGCTGGGCGGCGGTCGGCGCGGCGGCGTCCGGCGCGGGCCCTGCGTCTGGGGCCGGCGGGGCGGACGGGGAGTAGTTGTCGCCATCGCGACAGAAGTACGGAATCGGGCCGTTAAACCCTGCAAACCGAGGCGGTCAGCGCCGGCTGGCCCGGTTCGGCCACAATGCTCTCGGTGCGTGCCCTGGTGATCTCAGACACCCATTTCGGGGCCTGGACGGGAGAGGACATCCTGCGCGAGCCCGAGAACCTCGCTCTGCTCGAGCCGGCGCTCGACGGCGTCGACGAGGTGATCCTGCTCGGCGACATGTTCGACTTCATGTTCAGCTCGCTGCGCGAGGCGTTCCGAGCCTCCGAGGGGCTGATGGAGCTGCTGCGCTCAAAGCTCCAGGGCAAGCGGTTCGTGTTCCTGGCCGGAAACCACGACCACTACTTCGTCAGGCGCGAGGCCGAGGAGCTCGTGGGGCTCGAGCTGGCCACCGGCAAGACCCCGCAGGAGCTGCAGGACGACCTGCGCCGGACCGACTTCTTCCGCCGGATCCTCGACCAGCGGCTGGACGGCGTCGAGGTCGAGATCTGCTACCCGACCTATACGTTCGCGGGCGTGCTGTGCACTCATGGTCACTACCTGGATTTCCACGCCCGCCGCAGCGGGACCGCGCCCGGGCGGCTGCTCGCACGGGCGCTGTGGGCGATCGCGGTGGGCGGCGAGGAGCACTCGCCGACAATCCAGGACTACGAGGCTACGATCACGCTGCTGACGGCGCTGCTGTACACGATCGCCCAGCTGCCCAACGGCACCCAGGCGCAGCGCCGGGCGTTCGGCGCGTTCGAGGGACTCGAGCGGATGATCCGAGGAGCGCGGGCGCCGCTCAGGGGCGCCGAGCACGCCCGAACCTGGCTACGGGAGCACGTCGACTCCTCGATGACCGAGATCCAGCGTCGCCACGCGCGGCGAGCCGATGCCGGGTACCAGGAGGCCCGTTCCCGCGAGGAGGCGCGGCGCAGGCACACCGGCGCGCCCAGCGGTGGCGAGGCGGCCAGCCACGCGCTGGTGCGGCTGGTCAACCCGAGCGACTCGGCACTGCCCGCGGTCGAGGCGATCGACCAGGTGGTCAGGAACCTCGGCTGGGATCGCGACACCGATCAGATCGTGTTCGCCCACACTCATCAGGCGCTCGATGGGGTCACCGCTCCGGGCGGCACGGTTCGCTACTGGAACACCGGCTCGTGGATCTACGAGCCCGAGCTGAGCTCGCGCGAGGGGTACCTCGCGTACCTGCGCAACGGCTGGCCCGGCACGGCGGTGCTGATCGACTCCGAGGAGGCCCAGCCGCGCCTGCTGCGGTTGCGCGATCACCTCAACCCGCTTCGCCAGATGACCTGAGATCGCGGCTGGGCCGCCGTGGCAGGTCGCCTGAAAATCAGCCCGCGAGGTGGACTATTCTGCTGGACATGAGTGTCCGCTGGGGTAACCGGGCACAGGGGCTGGCAGGCGTGGCGGCGGCACTGACGCTGTTACTCGCATTGGCGCTCCCTGCGAGTGGCCGGGCGGCTGACCAGGCGTCGGTGCAGCAACGCCTGGTCAGCGAGTACTCGCCGATCCTCGAGATCCGCAAGCAGACCGATCCGCCGTGCCAGACCAGCGCCGAGCAGTACGAGCCGACGACGGTCGACACGATGCTCGGCAATCCGACCGTGACGCTCGAGCGCACGGTGCCCGGGCGCAAGCGGCTGCAGCCGATCCGCAAGGGCCCGTCGGCGCAGCAGGTCGCCGGCCTCGGGCCCAACTACTACCTGAACCTGCCCGGCAGCCCACTCGGCGATACCTGCGTGTACGCGCGCGACTTCGCCAAGCTCGTGGCGCAGGGCAAGGCGCCGGTGATCACCTACGCCCACATCGCTCACGAGACCGGACACTCGGGCTTCGCGTTGCAGTACTGGTTCTTCTGGTACTTCAACCAGTTCAACGATCTGCACGAGGGCGACTGGGAGGGCATGCAGCTCGCGTGGGAGACGGCCACGCCCGAGCAGGCGCTCACGCAGCCGCCTGACGAGATGATCCTGTTCCAGCACGCTGGCGGCGAGCGCGCCAGCTGGGGCGCCACGAAGGTTCACAAGGAGGGCAACCACCCGATCGTGTATCCGGCCGCCGGCTCGCACGCGACGTTCTACGACTCGGCCGTGTACGTGCAGAACGGTGGACATGGCTCCGGGCTCGGGTGCGACAACACGAGCGCGCCGCTGCGCGAGCTGCGCCCGCGGCCGGTCCTGCTCCCGGAGTTTGTGACCGAGACCGGACCCTTCGCCTGGCTGAGCTACTACGGGCACTGGGGGCAGAAGGCGAAGGGCTTCAACAACGGGCCGACCGGTCCCCAGACCAAGGGGCAGTGGAAGGAGCCGTTTACGTGGATGGACAAGCAGCGCAGCACCAGCCCACGGATGCCCGGCGGCTCGGTCGTGGGGCCGCAGGTGACGTCGGCCTTCTGCGGCGCGGTCGCCACCGCGTCGGACGTGATCAACGCCAATCAGGGCAACTCGCTGGCCACGGTGCTGGTGCTGATCGGGCTGGCGACCGTGATCGCGCTGGTGGTCGGGTTCACCCGCTGGAGCCCGATCGACCTCGAGCACTTGAGAGCCCGCCGGGCGTTCGGGCAGATCGTGCGAGCGGCGCGCCAGCTGTACGGCCGCCACTGGCTGCCAATGCTGGCGATCGCCGCCGTGGCCGTGCCGATCATCGGCGGCACTCAGTACGTGGTCGAGCTCGTCTCCTCGGCCACTCGGGGGACGCAGGCGGTCGGCGACCTGCTCGATGGGCTCGTCCGGCCTGCCGCCACGGCGATCGTCTCCGGTGTGGTGATCGCGTTCGTCCGTTCGCTGGTCGCGGTCGGCCGCGCAGGCTTCGCCGATTCCTGGCGCGGGATGTCCCAGCGGTTCTGGCGCGTGGTCGGTTCGTCGGTGCTGGCCACGGTCCTGGTGATCTTGATGGCGGTGACCGTGATCGGGATCCCGTTTGCGCTTTGGAAACTGGTCGGTTGGGCGTTCGCCCAGCAGCAGGTCCTGTTCGAGGACAAGTCGATCCGCCAGTCGCTGAAGGCCAGCTCCGAGCTGGTCCGCGGGCACTGGTGGCGGGCGATGCGGGTGATCGTTCTGTTCTACGCGATCACGATCGTCGCCGGCCCGATCCTCACGTTCGCGCTGATCTTCACGACGTTGCCGCTGGTGTTGATCAACCTGATCGGGTCGCTGATCTACGCGCTGCTGATCCCGTACAAGGCGCTCGGCGAGACGCTGCTGTTCTTCGATCTGGAGACCCGCGCGGCCACCGAGCCGGCCAAGCCCCACCGGTCGTGGCGCGTGTGGCGGCCCCGTCAGTTCGGCCGGCGCGTGGTCGCCCCGCCGGCGCCGGCGATCGGCACCTAACGGGCACTATCAGGGCTCGGCGCGATCAGGTTCCGGTCGTGGCAGCCGCCGAGACGACGCCGGTCCCGGCCGCAGGTTTGGCGGCGGCAGCCCCCTCGCGCCGCCGCGCCAGCACAGCCAGCCCACCGAGCGCGACCGCCAGCGCCAGCACCGCGACCACCGAGCCGGCGGTGCCGGTGGTCAGCGTCTCCTCGAGCAGCGTGATCCCGAGCACCACCGACACGATCGGGTCAAACGCCATGCTGGTGGCGACCGCTGGGGCGAGCACGCCGGTGTTGAGCGCCATCTGGTTGAGCGTCATCGAGGCATAGCCGACGGCGATCAGCGCGTACAGGTGCCCATGGACGAAGATCGTGAACACGCCGTTTTCGAACTGGTCGCCGACAGCCTTGGTCAGCGCCGCCGACAGCCCGAACAGCACGCCCGCGGAGATCCCCAGCAGCGTCGCCTTCAATCCCGGCCGCGCGCCTCGCGACCCGACATACAGCGCCGCGCTGATCGCGGAACAGGCCGCGCCGGCGATCAGCCATTGTCCGAACGGCGCGTTGTTACGACCGCCCGACGGGTCGGCGACGATCAGGAACACGGCCAGCGCGCAGGCGACCAGCGCCGCGGCCACGATGTCGAGTCTTCGAACCTTCTGATGGGTCAGCCGCACGCCCAGCGGCAGCGCGAACACGACGCTCATCACCAGCAGCGGCTGCACTACCGCCAGCCTTCCGATCGTCAGCGCGATCGCCTGGGCGACGAACCCGAGCGCGTCGGCAGCGATCCCGGCCAGCCACACCGGCCGGCGCGCCATCTGCAGCAGCAGCCCCGACCCCTCGACCTCGACCGGCTCGTCCAGCCCGGCCTTCTGCTGCAGCACCGTGCCGAGTGCGAACAGGATCGCAGCGACGATTGCGAGGACGATCTCCATCGCCGCGAGAGCGTCAGCCCGTCGGTGGCTTGGGCGTGGTCTCGGCCGAGCCGAGTTCTGGCGTGGGGGTCCCGCCGATCATGTCCTGCAGCCGGCGACCCAGCCTCTTGGTCCAGCGGTCGGGCGGGAATCGCTTGAGCGACTTGGCCATCTTGCGACGCCCGCGCTCGTTCTTGTCGGTGTAGAACCGGGTGGCCCAGAACGAGTTCGGTTTGCCGACGCGGCACGCGCACCACAGCCCGATGAACGGGATGAAGAACGCCAGCACGCCAAGGAACAGCCGCTTCTTGGCCAGCGTGATCAGGGCCAGGCACACGTCGACCAGCGTGTAGATGACCGTCCCCACGATGTCACCGCCCTGGTCGACGTCGAACGGCCGCGCGCCGATCACGATCAGCGTGAAGACCAGGAACGCGATGACCACCGCGTCGATCGAGGACCGGCCGGTGTCGGACCAGTAGACGTCGTCGAGGTGCAGCCACAGCGCATACTCGTCGAGCGTCAGCCCGACGCCGACTCCGAACGCGGCCGCGGTGATCTGCCACCACGGCGAACTGAGCTCCAACGCGCCGACGAAGCCCGCGAGGATCATCAGGATGATCCCCCAGAACAGGTGGTGGATGTGCAGCCCGCTCGCGGTCTCGACGTTGCCGGGCCACCATTTCACCTCCATCCTGATCAGGCGCGTGCTGGTCCGGATGAACGCGAACGACACGAAGAACCCGAGCAGGATCAGGAACGCCGACGAGCGGCCGGCAGGTTGGCTTGCGACCAGATCGACCCCCTGCGGCGAGACTGAAATGTCCGCCAGAACTGCGCCCATTGGCCGCTTAAGTTACACGGGGCAACGGCCGCCGGGCCCCTCAGCCGGTAATCCGGAGCACGGTCTCCAGGTTCTCCCGGTGCACCGCCTCATACGGGGCGAAGTAGTCGACGGCGCCCGCGTCGACCCAGTCGGCGACCAGGTCGCGCAGTGGGGCGTCGCGCACCGCCGAGTCGGTTTGCGCGCGCTGCAGCATCCCGATGTAGTCCTGCGTGGCCGCGATCAGCTGCTTGGGATAGCCGCCGCCGGCGATCCGGTCGGGGCTGCCGTGGTTGGGCAGGATCCGCTGCGGGTCCAGCTCGGCCAGCAGATCGAGGTTGGCGATGTGAGCAGCGAGGCGCTGGGGCTCGGCCACGTAGGTGACCGTGTCCTCCATCGTGTCTCCACACAGCAGCAGCCGCCGGTCCGCGATCCAGATCACCGTCGCGTCGTCACTGTGGATATCGGTGTGGATCAGCTCGAGTGACAGGTTCCCCAGCGTCAGGGTCCGGCGGCCGGAGAACGTCGAGGTGGGGAGCACCAGCGGATCGATCGCCGGCGGTCCCTCGTGCTCTCCGCGCTCGATCGCGGTCCGGTGCTGCGCCATCAGTCCGGCGGTGCGATCGCACGCGATCACCTCGCAGTTGCCGAACGCGGCCGTGCCGGCGATGTGGTCGAGGTGCCAGTGACTGAGCAGCACGGTGAAGTCCCGCACGCCGAGGCCCTCGAGGTAGTCGCGCACGTAGCCGGCATGCTCGACCGACACGTGCGAGTCGTAGACGAGCGCCTGCTCGCCGGACACCAGCGCGTAGCTCGCGATCCCTAGCGAGAGCGCGCCGGCATCGACCCAGTTCGGACCGTCGGCGAACCGGTACCCGTCGATCCTGCCGTCGTAGAACGCGTAAATGTCGGCGTCCGGCTGGAGCACGCGGATGTGGTGGGTCATGGGGCGATCCTATGTGGCCGGCGATGAGTTCGAGCGGCCGGCCCGGTCAAACATGCCAGCAGATCGGCCAACGACAGGAGGACCCGGGATGACGGGCGAGGTACAGCTTGGCGAGGTGCGGACCTGGTACGAGGAGCTCGGCGACGGGGAACCGCTCGTGCTGCTGCATCCGGGCGGCGCCGACGCCCGCGCGTGGTCGCCGAACATCGGCGTGCTGTCGGAGCGATTCCACGTGTTCACGCCCGAGCGGCGGGGGCACGGCCGGACGCCCGACGTGGACGGCCCGATCAACTACGAGCTGATGGCCCGCGACACGATCGCGTTCCTGGAGGCCGTCGTGGGCGGCCCGGCTCACCTGATCGGCTGCAGCGCCGGCGCGATCGTGGCGATGCTGGTGGCGCTCCGCCGGCCCGACCTGGCGCAGCGGGTGATCCTGGTCAGCGGCGTGTTTCATCGCGACGGCTGGATCCGGGCCGCGATCGACCCGGACGCCGACGCGCATCCGGCGATCGTCGCCGGCTACGCGCAGATCTCACCGGACGGCGCCGACCACTTCCCGGTGATCCACGCCAAGCTGGCGCGGATGGGCTGGGAAGAGCCCACGCTCGACGTGACCGAGCTGGCCGGCATCACCAGCCGCACGCTGGTGATGGTCGCCGACGACGACGAGGTCGTGCTCGAGCACGCGATCGCGATGTACCGTGGCCTCCCCGACGCGGAGCTCGCCGTCGTGCCGGGCACCTCGCACGGACTGCTTCACGAGAAGCCCGCGCTCTGCAACCGGATCATGCTCGACTTTCTGATGACTGACCCGGTGTCGACGATCGCGCCGGTGCGGCGAGCGAAGGGCCGTTGAGTACGCGCTTGCGCCGGCGCCGCTGCAAACCACGGGCGGCGGCGTAGGAGCCGTACACGACCACGATCGCGGCCACCTGGCCGGCGATCCCCTCCCAGGTCGAATACAGGCCCAGCCAGCGGCTCCAGGCCAGGGGGATGTCGAAGCTGGTCGGGGTCGCCGGCGCCCAGCCCAGGCCCTGAAGCGTGTGGATCGTGGTGCCGGTCATGATCGCCAGCACCACGCCGATCAGCACTCCGGTGACGATCAGCATGCGCCGGTAGTGCAGCTTTCGCTCGAGCGCGAACGTGAACGTGCCGACAGCCAGCGTCGCCCCGAGGCCGATCGCGACGCCGAGGATCGTGGCGCCGGTCCCGGCGCTGACCTGCAGGTTCTGCAGGAACAGCACGGTCTCGAACCCCTCGCGGTAGACACTGGTCAGGCCGAGCAGCAGGAACCCGGCGGTCTGGCCGGAGATGAAGCCGAGCCGGTCGATTCGCTCCAGGTGCTTGCGGCGTCGGTTGAAGCGGCTGATCCACTCGCTCCAGTAGATCCGATGGAAGAACCAGTTGGTCACGAGCAGCAGCACCGCGATCGCCAGCAGGCCGGTGATCGCCTGCAGGCGCAGGCCTCCGTCGCCGAGCGCCTGGACGATCTGCTGCGCGAGCACATACGTGATCGCCGTCGCCAGCAGGCCGGCGAGCGCGCCGAGCAGGACGGGGCGACGCAGGCGGCGGCGGGCACCGGTGAACGAGGCGGTGATCGCGGCCAGGATCAGGACCGCCTCGAGTCCTTCGCGGAACACGATCACACCGGCGTCGGCGACCACGGTGGCGCGGCTCACCGTGGTGTCGCCGAGCGACGCCGAGGCCATCTCCACGGCACGCTCGGCCGCTTCGCTCGCGGCCTTCGCACGTTGCGGGCCGGCGGCGGCCACGGCCTTCCACAGCGCAGCGGAAGTCTGGTCGGCCAGCGCCGGGTTTGAACCCTCCAGCCGCCCGCCGGGGCCGAGCTCGAACAGCGCGTAGGCCTCGCCGGCGCCGGTCTGCGATTCGGGCAGCAGCTCTCGGATCTGGTCGTATGGGTCGGCCTGCGTGTGGGCGTGAATTCCGGCGGCGCCCAGCGACCGCTCGGTCGCGGCCGTCAGCGCGGCGACCCGCTGGGGCAGCGGCCACGGCCGCAGGCGCACGCGAGTCGCCCGCAGCGTCCGCCGGAGCTGGTCCGCCGACCGGGCGGCGTTGGCCACGCCCCACTGCCTGGCGCGGGCGACGACGCCGTCGGCCAGCGTCCGCATCCGGATCGCGGCGGCGGAGTCGTGGGTCCGGTCGGCGAGCATGTAGTCCGACGCGATCAGCCGCAGCGACGCGATCGCTCCGGCCTGGTCGGCGCTCGAGGGTGCCGAAGCGGCGCTCGCCGCCGACGGCGCGAGCACCGCCAGCCCCAGCGCGATCGCCAGGGCGAGGCGCCTCACGCGCCGCTGACCTTGGCGGCGACCGTAGACAGCGGCTCGTCGAGCGCTCCGACCTCATCGGCGAACTTCTGGCGGTCGGCCGGGGTGAGATCGTTGTAGAGCGCGTACCCGAGCGCCGTGTTGCGCTTGTAGCGGTCGAGGTTGGCCTGGACGGCGGCGAAGCGGTGCTGGATCGTGGTCGCGAGGTTCGCGTTGCCGGTCTGGTTCAGCGCGGGGCGCAGCAGCTCGAATGCCTTCTGGGACCCGCTGAGGTTGCCCTGGAAGTCCGACAGATCGGTGTGCGAGTAGCGGTCCTCCTCGCCGGTGATCTTCGAGTTGGACACCTCATTCATCAGCTCGACGGCGCCGTTGGCCAGCTGGGCCGGCTGCAACTGGATGTCCTGGACCTTGCTCGACAGCGTGTTGACGTCGGCCATCAGCTCGTCGGCGTACCTCTGAGTTCCTCGGGTCGTGTTGTGCTCCCACAGCATCTGCTCGATCCGGTGAAAGCCGGTCCACTGCTTGGGGTTGGTGACGTCGTTGACGCGCGCGTCGATCTCGGGGTCGAGGTTGCCGAAGCTCTCGGCCACCGGCTCGATCGCCTCGTAGTGGATCCGGGTGGGGCCGTACAGAGCCTTGGCCCGCTCCACCGAGCCGCTCTTGAGCGCGGCGACGAACCTCTGAGTGTCGTGCTGCAGCTGTGCGGTCTGAGTGACCACGTAGGTCCGGTAGCGCTCGGTCGCGGTCCGCAACAGCGTCGCCGACGCGCCCGCTGGCTGACCGGTGGCCGTGCCGGTGGCGACGAGCTTGCCCTGGTCCTCTTTGTCGCCGTTGGGGCAGTTGACGACGTAGTTGCCCGGTTTGAGGTTGAGCGAGAAACGGCCGGGGACGCCCTCGACGACGTTCTCGCTCTCGCCGAGGATGATCCCCGACGAGTTTTTGAGCTCCATCTCGGACACCTTCGAGGTGCCGCCGTTGGTGATGTTGAACGTGACCGGGCCGGAGGCGACCTTGATCTGGTTCGGCGTGCAGCCACCGTCGAAGAGTGTCACGGCCACCTTCTCTGGAGTCCTTTGAGCCGCCGCCACTCGAGCCGCAGCCAGCGACGCCCGCCGCGGCCACGATCGCACAGCAGATCGCGGCCCCGGTCCTGGAGCTGATCATGCACTGAGCTCCGGAGTTGTCGTAGTCGGCCGGACGCTTGGCTTGCGGCCGGGGCGGGGCCACAGCACGTACGCCAGTATCGGCACCGCGTAGAGCAGATATACGCCCACCTCGGCCTGGGTGGGCAGCGGCTGCAGACCGAGCATCCCGGTCAGCAGCGAAGATGTGACCGTGCCCGGGACGACCAGCCAGCTCAGGTCCACCGCCTGACCCTGTAGGTCGTTGAGCCAGGCCGCCTCGTGCGCGGTGTGGGCGGCGTTCGCGAGCAGGCCAGCGGCGACGAGCACCAGGAACACCGAGGTGAGCCGGAAGAAGCGGGCGAGGTTGATCCTGATGCCGCCGCGGTACAGCCCGGCCCCGATCACGACGGCGGTGAGGATTCCCAGCAGGGCCCCGAGGCCGGCGATCACCGCGTTGTCGGCGGCCTGGAACGCCGCCAGCAGGAACACGGCGGTCTCCAGGCCCTCGCGCAGCACGGCGAAGAACGCCATCCCGACAAGCGCGAACACCGAGCCGGTCGCCAGCGCCGACGCGGCCGAGCGCTCGAGTTCGCCGCGCAGCCCGGCGGCGTGGCGCCGCATCCACACGATCATGAACGTCACGATCAGCACGGCGAACAGGCCGACGAGAGTCTCGAGCTGCTCCTGCTGTCGCTGGGGCAGCTCCTGGTCGACGATCTGGAGCGCGATCCCGACCGCGATGCACAGGGCCACCGCGATCGCCACGCCGATCCAGACGTAGCGCAGCGCCGCCCGCTGGCCCTGCTGTCGCAGGAACGCCGCGACGATCCCGACGATCAGCGCGGCCTCGAGGCCTTCGCGCAGTCCGATCACGTAGGTGGCGATCACGCGCGAGGACCGTACCACAAATTAGGGCACCCTTATTAGGGCGCCCTTATGTCACTGGTTTCGTCCGTTCAGGCGGCTCGGCGGCTGGAACGGCGCCTGGGACGTTCGTAGTCCAGCGGTGCTCGTGGGCCGGGGGGTGCGGCTGGGTCGTAGCGCGCCGGGCTCAGCGAGCGGAGCATGGCGGTGCGGCGGGCGGCGAGCTCGTCGGGCGTGAGCTGCAGCTCGGCCGCGATCGCCTCCGGGGCCAGCCCGTGAAGCAGCAGACCGAACAGCGCGTGGTCTCGAGGTTGCAGGCGGGAGCGCATCGTGTCGGCGATCGACGAGGTCACCGCGGGGAGGTTGTGCCGGCCGTGGGCCAGCCGGCGGATCGCGCTGCAGATCTCCTCGCCGAGCTCGTGCTTGCCGAGCAGCCCGTCCGCGCCGGCGATCAGCGCGTTGACGGCGAGCGCGCCGTCGGCGAACGCCGAGTAGACGAGGACACGGGGCGGAGGCTCGATGCGCTTGAGCTCGGTGGTGAGCCAAAGGCCATCCTCCGCCCCGCCAAGGTGGTAGTCCACGATCGCCACATCGCAGCGGCGGTCGCCGCGCCCGATCGCCTCGCGCGCTGTTGCGGCCTCGACGACGATTCTCATGTCTGGTTGATCATCGATCAGCTTGCGCAGGCCGAGCCGGACGGCGGGATGATCGTCGACCAGCAGGACGCGGATCGGTTGACTGTGCGGGTGGTGATTGAGCATCTCGAGGTCCGGTGATAGACGGTTGCTCAAGCATCGGCGGGCGACGGTTCGCTGCCAATGGGGTCGAGCCCTCATGTCGCGCAGTCCGCCAAGCGAGCCCTTGACGATCACGGTGGTCGGACGGTAACTTCCAACCTGAAGGGAGTCGTCGTACACCATGTGAATGTGAATCACCGGCGTGAGTGTCACTCGCGGCGATGGTGACGGACGAGAGGCAGCAGTGGCGCAGCAGTACGCACTCGGCAGCGATCCCGACGAGATCGAGCGTCTCGACGCTCAGGCCAGATCGATTGCGGCGCCGACCGAGCTGCTGCTGCGTGCCGCCGGGATCGAGCCGGGAATGTCCGTCCTCGATCTCGGCACCGGCCTCGGGCACGTGGCCTGCGCGGTCAGCGCGCTTGTGGGTGATAGCGGCGAGGTGCTTGGGATCGACCAGGACCCACGCATGATCGAGGCCGCCGAACAGCGGCGGGCGGCGGCGGGGATCGACAACGTGCGCTTCAGCCGGTCCGACGTGCGGACGTTCACCGCCGAGCAACGCTTCGATGCGGTGGTCGGGCGGCTGGTCCTGTTCCACGTGCCCGATCCGGTCGACGTGATCCGCCATCACGCCCGGGCGCTCGCTCCGGGCGGGACGTTCGTCGCGATCGACTTCGACATCGGAGCAGCGAGGAGCGAGCCACCGGTGCCACTGGTCACAACGGCGGCGGGTTGGATCATGGACGCCTTCCGCGCCGCCGGTGCCAACCCGGTCATCGGCGCCCGCCTGGGAGTGATGCTGCGGGCGGCCGGCCTCGGCGAGGTGATGACGTTCGGGGTGCAGAGCTACTTGGCTCCCGACGATCCCACGTCGTCGACAGCGATCGCGGGAGTCGTCCGGTCACTGGCCCCCACGATCCTCTCGGAGCGCATCGCCACCGCGAGCGAGATGGACCTGGAGACGCTGCGCCACAGGTTGTCCGAGGAGATCCAGGCGGCTGACGCGGTCGTCCTGATGCCCGACGTGGTGGGCGCCTGGGGGACGGTCGGCGGCTGAACGGGTCAGCGGCCGGCGGGGACGACGGTCTGGACCAGGCCCGTGACCACGTCGTAGACGTGCCCCGACACTCTGACTCGCGGAGAGATCGCAGGCGCGGAGCGGAGGCGCTCGACGTCGGCGGCGACGGTCGAGGCCGGATCGAGGACCGCGTGGTCGCGCAGGGTTGATTCGTCGGCGCCGATCCGCTCGGCGTAGCGGCGGCGGAACCCGTCGTCGGCGAGTGCGCCGGTTCCGCACTGGGTGTGGTGGATCACGGCGGCCTCGAACAGCGGCCCGTCGGGCAGCGCGCCCTCGGAAAGCTGGCCGATGAACGCGACGTCGTTGATCACCTCGGGGGTGACCCGGCCGCCGACGTTGCGGACGACCATCGCGTCGCTGAGCTCGAGCCCGAGGAAGTGTGCCGGGTCGACCCGCGGGTCCAGGCAGGTGATCACGAACAGGCGCAGGTTGGGGAACACGATCGCGCCCTCGTGGCCGCCGGCGGCGGCGAACGCCCGGTTGCGTTCGAGCGCGGGGTCGATGTTGGCCGTGAGTTGTCCGCTGGTCATGTGCTCGGTCTCCTGTCGGTGGTGCTCGGCCGGCGGAGGCGCCCGGCCGCTGGTCTCAGGGTTTCTAGAGCATCAAGACAAGAAAAGCAAGTGACCACTATGTAAAAACAAGTAGCAACGGAGCCGCAGATGGACCTGCATCGGGTGACAATTCCGATGACGACCGCGAGGCCGCGTCAGATCGTGCATGGCAAACGTGCATGACGTGACGCAGCTCGCGGTGGCCGCCTGACTTTGTCAAGGCATGCAGGTCGTCTCGCCTAATCCGGCTCGGTATGGACGACCACGTCGGCCAGGTCGGGGCGCTTTAGCCTGAGGTCGTGCTCGAGCTGGCTGGCGAGTCCATGGGAGGCGGCGAGGTCCGTGTCCCGGTCGATTCCGATCGTCAGGAACGCAACCGGACCCGCCTCCGTGTTGCGGGCCTGAACGTCCCGAGCGGGGCGGCCGAGCAGCTCGGTGACGATCCGGGCGAGATCCTCGTCGGAGCTCTCGGTGGTGTCGGTGACCGGCTTCTCGAGCGGCTCCAGGTGTGACTGCACGGCGGTGACCCGGCCGTCGAGGCGGCCGATCGCGGCCTCGACACGCTCGGCGGCGTCGTGGGCCTCCTGGAGCGTGGCGTCACCGTCGAGCTTGAGGTGCAGCGCCACCGCGAACAGCCCCGACGCGTCGATATAGATGCTCACGTCGTGGGCGTCGCGGACGCTCGGATCCGCGAGCGCCGTGGCCAGGATCCGCTCCCTCAGATCGGCGCTCGACATCGCGGGCTCGGTGTGCACGACGACGTCGCTCCCCGGAGCGGCCTGCTGAACCGCGTCCTCGACACGATCGGCGATGTTGTGGGCCTTGCTGGCGGGGCTGGCCGGTGGCACGCCCACCGTCACGTCGGCGTAGATCCGCCCGGCGACGTCGCGAACGCGCAGACGCCGCAGCTGGGCGGCTGGCTCGGCCTCGGCGATCGCGTCGGCGATCGCCGCGCGGGAGCCAGGCGGCGCGTAGTCCATCAGCGCGCGGACGTTCTCGAACGCGAGCCGCCCGACCGCGGCGAAGATCACGACCGCGACGACGAGCGCGGCGATCGCGTCGCCCGCCGGCACGCCGGCGGCGACCAGCAGCAGTCCCGCCAGCACAGCCAGCGATCCCGCGAGGTCCCCCGAGAAGTTGAACGCGTTCGAGCGGAACGCGGCGCTGTCGTAGCGCCTGGCCGCGCGCAGCGAGACGACGATCCGGGTGACGTCGATGCACAGCGCAACGCCGACGACCGCGAATAGGTACCAGCTGGCGTGAAGGTCGCTGCCGCCCTGGACGAGCCGCCGGATCGCCTCGAAGGCGATGATGCAACCGCCGACGAACACGATCCCGGCCTCGCCCAGCGCGGCGATGTTCTCTGCCCTGCGGTGGCCGTAGTTGTGCTCGCGATCGGCCGGACGGCCCGCGATCCGGATCGCCCCGAGCGTCAGCAGCGCAGCGATCACATCGCCCGAGGACTCCACGCCGGCCGACACCAGGGCGAGGCTGCCGGTGGCAAGCCCAGTCCCGAGCTTGAGCGCCACCAGGACGAACGCCGCCGCCAGCGAGACGGCGGCCGTCCGCTGCTGTGCCCCAGAGGACTCGGCTATCGCTGTGACGTGCCGCTCCATCCACCAATTATCGGCGTAGGCGGGTCGAACTCGTCCTCACGAGCGCAAGCGCGAAGAGCAGCTAGACGGTCATCGCTTCACCGCCCGGAGGCGACGGTGGGCCACCAGACCCGCCGCGGCCACCAGCGCGGCGATCCCGACCACGATCGTGCCCTGCTGGGCGATTGCGATCGCCTGATCGAACGAGTTCCACAGGAGGAACCCGAGGACCACACACGCGGCGCTCCACATGGCCGTGCCGAGCAGCGCGACGACCGCGAACCGGCCCCCGGGATATCGAGACGCCCCGGCCAGGAACGGCGCGAGCGGCCGGACCACGCCCACGAACCGGCCCACGAGGATCGTCGCCGGTCCATGTCGCGCAAACCAGTCCTCGACCTGGCCCAACCGCGGCTCGGTGATCCGCACGCGGGGTCCGTGCTCGAGCAGGAACCGGCGTCCCAGCCGGCGGCCGAGCGCGTAGCCGCTGAGGTCCCCACACAGCGCGCACGCCCAGGTCAGCCCGATCAGTGCGAATACGTCGAGATGGCCCTGCCCGGCCACGACGCCGCCGACGATCACCAGCGTCTCGCCGGGGATCACCAGGCCGACGAGCGCGGCGGTCTCGAGGAATGCCATCACGCCCACGAGCACATACGTGTATGGCCCGAGCGTCTGACCCACCGTGCCGACGAGCGCCTCCGGAGGAGGGATGCCGACGACGCCCGTCCCGTAGACGAGCAGCAGGCACGACAGCACGGCGCCCGCGGCCCTGGCCGGCCAGCCCAGCCGGCTCCAGCTCCACACGGTCAGTGCGGCGACGGACAACCCAAACGCGCTCGGCAGGACGTGCATCAGTAGCGATCAGCATCGGTCGCAGCGCCGCCCACCGATATGGGTACTGCGCTCCATCTCTACGAGCGGCGCGCGCAGCTAGCTGCGCCGGCGCAGGAAGTCGGCCATCTCGTCGGTTAGCTCGGGAGCGCTGAGCGCGGTCACGTGGTCGCCCGGGACGCGTCGCAGCCGGCTGCCCGGAATCGCGGCTGCTAGCTCGCTGACCGAGCCGCGGTCGTTGTCGGAGTCCCCGGCGAGCACGAGCGTCGGCACGTCGATCTGCGCCAGCGCGGCAACCGGGGTGTCGACGAACGTGTCGAGGACGTTGATCAGCGCGACCGGATCCGCTCCGACGCTGGTCAGGTATGCCTCGATCTGGGCCTGCACCGAACCCGGCTCGAACGTGCCCGGGCTCGTCAGGATGCGCCTGTAGCTGTCGCCGCGGCCGGCGGCGTGGACGATTGGATCGAGCCCGGTCCCGGCGATGATCGCCCGCTCGGGCGTGGCGCCCAGCGCGAGCATGCGCGCCACGATCCGCCCGCCGAGCGAGTAGCCGGCGACGTCGTAGCCGTCGACGCCGAGGTGGTCGATCAGCGCTAGCGCGTCGGCGGTTAGCGCGTCGGGCGGGTAGGCGTGCGGATCACGGGGCTTGGCGCTGTCGCCGTGGCCGCGGAAGTCGAGCATCACCACGCGGTGCCCGTCGGCCGCCAGCCTGCCGGCGATGCCGGTCTGCACCCACGCGTCGCGGGCGCTCGTGATGTAGCCGTGAAGCAGCAGCACGGGCGGCCCTGTCCCGAGCTCGTGGTAGGCCAGCGCGAACCCGCCGGAGCCCTTGAAGCTGTAGCTACGGAGCGACGTGGTCCTCGACGGAGTAGTGCGCGACCCGGTCGTCGCGCTCGACCAAATACCGCTCGTCGTCGGGGTAGTAGACGGCCCGCTCGATGTCGTCGCCCGCGAACGCGCGGATCGAGTCCAGCGAATCCCACAGCGAGTAGGTGACGAACTCGGTCCGTTCGCCCTCGTCGCGGCGCAGCAGCCAGGCGCCGCGGTTGCCGGCGGTCTGGGCGTACTGATGAAAGCCGGTCTCGCGGATGTAGTCGGCGTAGACGTCGGCGTCGGTCAGCCGCACCACGCCTCGCCAGACGCGAGCGATCATCGGACCGGCGGGGCAGCGCGGAACATGGGGTGCCGACCCTATAGGACACGGGCGCGATCCGATGCAGGATCATGTCATCGTCATAACCGACCGCAGAGGACTGCGATGATCGATCACGATCCAACTCTGCCGCAGCTCGAGCACCGGCCGTTCCTCACCGACAGCGGCCTGGAGACCGCCCTGATCTACATCGACGGGATCGAGCTCCCCGAGTTTGCGGCATTCGTGCTGCTCGAATCGACCGAGGGCCGGCGGCGCCTGCGCCACTACTTCGAATCTCACTCGGCGATCGCTCGCGAGGCCGGTTGCGGCTTCATCGCCGAGTCTCCGACGTGGCGCGCGAACCCCGAGTGGGGCCGCAAGCTCGGCTACGACACACCCGCGCTCGACGCGATCAACGCCGAGGCGATCACGATGCTCGCCGACCTGCGTGATCGCGAGGACCGCGACCCCGGCGACTACGTGATCAGCGGCTGCATCGGTCCGCGCGGCGACGGTTATGACGCGTCCGAGCAGATGTCGGCCGACGAGGCCGAGCGCTATCACGCGGAGCAGATCGGGTCGTTCGCCAACACCCAGGCGGACCTCGTCTCAGCGCTGACGATCACCTATCCCGACGAGGCAATCGGCATCGCCCGTGCCGCATACGCGGCGTCGATGCCCGTGGTGATCTCGTTCACGGTCGAGACCGACGGAATGCTGCCGTGCGGGATCTCGCTCGGCGACGCGATCGGCGAGGTCGACGCGGCCACCGGTCACGGCCCGGCGTACTACATGATCAACTGCGCGCATCCGGTGCACTTCGGACCGGCGCTGGAGGAGGCCGGGACCTGGCTGGCCCGCCTGCGGGGCATCCGGGCCAACGCGTCCCGCCGGAGCCACGCCGAGCTCGACGCCGCCGACGAGCTCGACGCGGGCGATCCGCAGCAGCTCGCCGGCGAGTACGCGCGCCTGATGGTCCGGCATCCGCAGCTGACGATCCTGGGCGGCTGCTGCGGCACCGACGAGCGCCACGTGAGGCAGATCGCGCGCGCCTGCGTGACCGCGGCGTGGCCGCGCAACGGCTCGATTCGCGTGGCCGACCTGCGGGCTCAGGGCTGAGCGCGGGTCAGCCCAGCAGGTCCGCGATCGCCGCGATCCCCCGGTAGATCGCGGGCTCACGGCGGGGGCATGCTTGGCCAGCGCGTCGATCAGCGCCTGGCACCGGCTCGAGTAGACGCCCCGCATCCGCCGGAGGTGACGGTCGAAGCGGCCGGACTCGATCAACGTCGCCAGCGCCAGCTGGTCGAGCATCGGCGAGCCCCGGCCGTCGCGTAGCCTCCACGTCGCATGACCCCGATCAACCTCTACAGCGACACCCAGACCCGTCCCTCAGATGGGATGCGCGCAGCGATCGCCGGCGCCGAGGTCGGCGACGAGCAGCGGCGGCGCGACCCCACGACGATCGCGCTCGAGGAACGCGTCGCGGAGCTGCTCGGGCACGAGGCGGCGGTGTTCCTGCCCAGCGGCACGATGTGCAACGAGATCGCGCTGCGCCTGCACATCCGCCCGGGCGGCGACGAGCTGATCGTCGACCGGACCGCCCACCCGGTCAACTCCGAGGCCGGCGGTCCGGCCGCGCTGGCCGGCGCGATGGTCCGCACGCTCGACGGCGACGGCGGCATCTACACCCCCGACCAGCTGCGCGCCGCGGTCAGGTCGCCCGGCAGCCGCTACATGCCGCGGTCCCGGCTGGCTTGGGTCGAGCAGACCACCAACACCGGCGGCGGCAAGGTGTGGCCGGTCCAGGCGATCCGCGAGGTGCTCGGTACCGCCCGAGAGCTGGGCCTCCGCGTCCACCTCGATGGGGCGAGACTGATGAACGCGGTCGTCGCCTCGGGGATCCCCGCCCGCGAGTATGCCGCCGGGTTCGACACCGCCTGGATCGACTTCACCAAGGGCCTGGGCGCCCCGGTCGGCGCCGCGCTCGCCGGCTCGGCCGAGCTGATCGCCGAAGCCTGGCGCTACAAGCAGATGACCGGCGGAGCGTTTCGCCAGTCGGGGATCGTGGCCGCCGCCTGCCTGTATGCGCTCGACCACAACGTCGACCGCTTGGCCGAGGACCACGAGCGCGCCCGGATGCTGGCCGACGGCCTGGCCACGGTCTCCGGGGTGACGCTCGATCCCGAAACGGTCGAGACGAACATCGTGGTGTTCGAGGTCAGCGATGCCCGGGCGCTGGTCGAGAGAGTGGCCGACCTCGTCGAGCTAAATCCCCTGGACGCAACGCGCGTGCGCGCAGTCACCCACCTCGACATCACCACCCCCGAGATCGAGCGGGCCGTCTCGGCGATCGCCGACGCCGTGCGCTGAAGTGGGTCACCACCGCCGGGTTGGGTCCCGTGCGGTCGGGCTACGTCGACCTCACGATCACGGTCTCCTAGCCGGTACGCGCCCGCGCTAGCGACCCAGCGCCCGGGCGAGCAGCCCGACCTGCGCTGGGTCGTTCGACGTCGGCATCATCACCAGCTCGCCGCAACCCGCGTCAGTGAATGCCGCCACATACGCGTTCACCGTGTCGGCGTCCTTGGCCGCACTGCCCGCGATAATCCCGCTCAGCTCCTCGCCGAGGAACCCGTAGTAGTCGAGCAGATACCTGTTGGCGTTGGCCTCGGCGTCGTCGCCAAGCGCGAAGTAGGACAGCGCCATCGTGTGAGGGTGCCCGTCGCGGCCGTGCCGTGCCCAAGCTGCGTTGAGCTGCTCGGCGCCCGCGCGGAACTGGTCGGGCGTGCCGCCGCCCATGATCCAGCCGTCGCCCCATTTGGCGGCCCGCTCGAATGTGGCCTCGACGGCACCGCCGATGATCAGGGACGGCCCTCCCTTCGGCGGTCGCGGGCCGACCTTGGCCTCGTTCCCGTCCTGGCCGTCGAACACTCGCCGGATCTGAGCGGCCGCCTGGTCCTGCCACTGGCCGCGGCGGGCCATGTCGCCGCCGCTGATCTCGTAGTCGTCGTCGCGCCCGCCGAGGCCGAGCCCGAGCACGGCACGACCGCCGCCGGCGAGCGCGTCGAGCGAGAGCATCTGCTTGGCCACCATCGCCGCGTTCATCCGCAGCGGCCCCAGCATCACGGTCGTGGCCAGCCGAATGCGTTCGGTGACAGCGGCCGCCGCGGCCAGCGCGGTCATCGGCTCGTAGTTGTCGTAGACGATCCGGTCGATCGTGCCCAACGAGGAGAAGCCAGCCCGCTCGGACTCCCTGGCCCAATCGAGGAGCTGCTGCCGCGTGGTGCCGGGGACCGCGTTGGGCAGCCCAATTCCTACATCCATGATGTCTCCCTCGTTGCTCGTATGCTCGCCGCGATGACGATCTCCACCCTAGTGTCCCGTTTGGAGAGCTCGCGGACATTCGAGGCACCCCTGGCGGCGCTTGTCGTCGTCCTCGTCGCCTCGCGTAGCTCCGCTACGCCACGGCTTCTGCGTCCTCGCCAATCATCCGCCAACGGTCCCTCTCGGTGCCCACGAACTCTCCAAACGCGCCACTAGCTCAGCTACCCGCGTGGGCACGCGGCGCTGCTGGACGAGGCCCGGGTCGCGCACCTCGGGCTGCTCGACGGCCTCGACAGGCCGCGCGTGCAGCCGGTCACGTTCGCCGTCTCGGGGTCGACGGTGTGGAGCGCAGTCGACGCCAAGCCCAAGCGCGTCCCACCGCAACGCCTGGCGCGCGTGCGGTTTCTGCGCCGCAACCCCCGCGCCGCGCTGACCGTCGACCGCTACGACGACGACTGGACGCGGCTGGCCTGGGTCCAGGTCCTCGGCGACGTGCGGATCGTCGACGCGGCCGCCGCGCCCGAGGCGATGGCCGCGCTGGCCGCCAGGTACGCGCCGTATCGAGATGAACCGCCGTCGGGCCCGCTGCTTGGGCTGGCGCCCGAGCGGTGCCTGTGCTGGCGCGCGATGGGAGATTTGTAAGGCGGGCAGAATTGCAGGCGGTGAGAGCCCACCGCCCACTCGCAGACCGCACGTTCGACTGGCACGAGGGTGTAGCCGGATCCCGAGAGCGGCTGCGCGAGTCCGCGTGGGCGGCGGTACAGGCGGCGCTCGCGGCGACGCTGGCGTGGTTCGTGGCCCACCGGCTGCTCGGTCACCCGCAGCCGTTCTTCGCGCCGATCGCGGCGGCGGTCGCGATGAGCGTGAACTACTTCGGGCGGGGACGACGCGCCGTGCAGATGGTGGTCGGTGTGCTGCTCGGGATCGTGATCGCCGAGGCGATGCTGAAGCTGTTCGGCCCCAACACGGTCGTTCTCGGCGTCACCGTGCTGGTCACGATGTGGATCGCGCTGGTCGTGGGGGCCGGGTTCGTCGGCGAGGGTCCGATGTTCGTCAACCAGGCCGCGGGGTCCGCGATCCTGGTGGTGGCGCTGCAGCGGCACGGCACCGGCGCCGAGCGCGCGATCGATGCGCTCGTCGGCGGCGGCGCGGCGCTGCTGGTCGGGCTGGTCCTGTTCCCGGCGGCGCCGTTGCCGCGCCTGTGGGCGGCCGAGCGGGCGCTGCTCGAGTCGCTGGCGGTCGCGCTCGAGCGGGCGCTGGCGCGCGTCGCGAAGGGCGAGCCGGTGCCGGCGGAGTGGACGCTGGCCACGGGGTATGACATCCACCGCAGGCTGGCCGCGCTGGCGGAGGCGCGGGTGCGGGCGAAGGCGAACGTGAAGATCGCTCCGCGCCGATGGCGGCTGCGGCCGGTGGTCGCGGCGGAGGACCGCCGGATTGCGCGTTTTGACCTGCTGGCCAATGCCGTGCTGAGTCTGGTCCGGGCGATGGCGCTCGGCGCGGACGAGCGCGAGCAGCTGCCCGACTGGCTGTCGGAGCAGATCGGGTCGCTGGCGAGCTCGTTGCGGGAGCTGGCGGCGACGGAGCAGCCGTGGCCGCCCGAGTTGGCACGTGACGTCGCGGCGATCGCCTGGCATGCGGTCCACGACCTACCGCTCACCCGAGTCGACCGCGCGCCGATGGTCGCGCAGATCGTCCGCGCCACCGGCCGCGACCTCGCCGCGGTGGTCGAGCCCGAGCACTGATCGCCGCACCGACAGGGCAGACTTGCGGCGATGGGTCAAGCTGAGCTGCTGATAGCGGGACTGCTGGTGGCCGTGGCGGGGCTGAGCGCGCTCGCCCGGCGGCTGTCGCTGCCGTATCCGATCGTGCTGGTGATCGGTGGCGCGCTGCTCGGGTTCGTGCCCGGGATGCCGGAGGTGAACCTCGACCCGAACGTCGTCCTGGTCGTGTTCCTGCCGCTGCTGGTCTACGGCGCGGCGTTCTTCGCCAACCTCAACGACATCCGCTCGAACCTGCGAGCGGTCACGCTCAGCTCCGTCGGGTTGGTGCTGGCGACGATGGTGGCGGTCGCGGTCGTCGCGCACCAGCTGGTCGACGGGCTGTCGTGGGCGGCGTCGTTCACGCTCGGGGCGATCGTGTCGCCGACCGACACGCTGGCTGGGGCTCAGATCATGCGCCGCCTGGAGTTCCCGAGGTTCTTCGTGAGCGCGATCGAGGCCGAGGGACTGTTCAACGACGCCACGGCGCTGGTGTGCTTTCGGGTCGCGGTGGCGGCCGTCGTCGGCGGCAGCTTCTCGCTGCTGGACGCCAGCTGGAAGTTCCTCGCCGCCGCCGCCGGCGGGATCGCGATCGGCCTGGCGGTGGGGTGGTTGATCGCCGAGCTGCGGGCGCGCACCAGCGACGCGCAGACCAGTGTGACGATCTCGCTGTTCAGCGGATATGCCGCGTTCATCCCGGCCAACGCGATCGGCGCCTCGGGCGTGCTGGCCGCGGTCACGACGGGCTTGTACATGGGCATCAAAGGGCCGAGCGTGATTCCGGCGCGGATCCGCCTGCAGGGGACGTTCGTGTGGGAGATGCTCGACTTCATCGTCAACGCCAGCCTGTTCGTGCTGGTCGGGCTACAGCTGCGCTCGGTGGTTGAGCGACTCGGGGCGTATCCGCCGGGAAAGCTGGCGCTCTACGCGGCGATGGTCAGCCTCGCGGTGATCCTGACGCGGATCGCCTGGTTCTTCACGACTCCGTACCTGATCCGGGCTCTGGACCGCCGCCCCAGCCAGCGCTCGCGAAGAGTGGGGCCCCGCCCGCGGCTGATCCTCGCCTGGGCGGGGATGCGCGGCGCGGTGTCGCTGGCGGCCGCGCTGTCGCTGCCGCTGACCACGCACGCCCACGAGCCGTTCCCAGATCGCGACCTGATCATCTTCCTGACGTTCGGGGTGATCTTCGCCACGCTGGTGCTCCAGGGACTGACGCTTCCCGGGCTGATCAAGGCGCTGCACGTCGAGCGCGACGGCAGCGAGGAGAGCGAGGAGATCCGCGCGCGCCTGGTCGCCGCCAAGGCGGCGCTGGCGCAGCTCGACGAGCTCGAGCGCGAGGAGTGGACGCGCGACGACACGATCGAGCGGATGCGGGGCGCTTACAACTACCGCAAGCGCCGCTTTGCGGCACGCGCCGGCAAGATCGAGGACGACGGGTACGAGGACCGCTCGCTCGCCTACCAGCAGATCGTCCAGCTCGTACTCGCCGCCCAGCGTGAGGCGCTGGTGCGGGCGCGCAACGCCGGCGAGATCTCAAACGAGGTGATGAACGCGGTGATCCAGGACCTCGACCTCGAGGAGTCCCGGCTCGAGATCTGACGCGGTCAGGCGTCGGCGATCACGCGGAGGATCACGGCCCGCGACGTGTGCCCGGCGGCCCCGAGCACGATCTGCAGCTGTTCCTCGGTGAGCTCCTCTCCGGTCTCGAGCACGAGCACGATCGGTTCGACGCCGGTGCCGGCCTGCCCGATCACCCTGCGCACCTGGTCGGCCTCGCGCTCGATCGCCTCCGGGGATGGGAGCGTGAGCAGCGCCTGTCCGGCCTCGATCGCCTCGAGCCGGCCCTCGGAGTCTGTGGTCGCGTGCTCGATCACGACGTCGCCTCGCTGGACGCTCGGGGGCGGCTGCGAGGCCATCTGTGTGGCGACCTCGCCGCCACGGGGAACCTGCACGATCAATGGCTGGGATTGCTCCATTCGCGCAACGGTATCCGGTATAGGCTCCGCCGTCGTCTTGGCAGAAGGTGCCGACCTACCAGACGCTGTCGAGGAAGATCAAGCTGTAGCGACCGCGGCGTCGGCGATGGCCACGACTCCGCTCAGCGGGGCTGAGAGCTCGTCACTCAGCCCGTAGCGGGCGGCCAGGGCGGCCGGGTCGGTGTAGCTGACTTTGGTCTGATCCCCGTCGGCCCACACCAGGAGCTTCAGCGGCAGGTCGATCGCGGACAGCGGCGCGGCCTGCATGGCGGGCGTGCCGCCCTTCGGGTTGCCGAAGATCACGACCTTGGTATCGCGGAGCTGGAGCCCGACCGCGCGTGCCTCACCGCTGTGGTCGATCACCGCGAACAGCCTCAGCCCGCGGTCGGCGAGCACGTCGGCGATCCGCTGGACTGTGTCGTCGACCGACAACGGACTCGGCTTGGAGACGATCTCCCGATCGGATCTGGGTGCGCTGTCGGTCATCGGGAAGGCGTATCGTGGTGCGCGGCGGATGTCAACTCCCCAGGGGGGTTTCGAGATGACGGGCGCTTCGAACAAGGGGCTGGTCCTGGCCGCGATGGTGTTCGCGGTCGCGATGACGTTCATCGACCAGACGATCGTCGCAATCGCGGTCCCCAACCTGCAGAAGGACCTCTCGCTGTCGGCCACCGGATCCCAATGGATCATCAACGGCTACCTGCTCTCACTGTCGGCGCTGTTCGCGTTCGGCGGCCGCCTCGGCGACGTGCTGGGACGCCGGCGGATGGTCACCATCGGCGTGATCGGGTTCGCCGGCGCCTCGGTGTTCTGTGGCCTGACTCCGACCGGGAGCATCGGCGAGAGCTGGATCATCTTCTTCCGGGTGCTCCAGGGTGCCGCAGCCGCACTGATGTTCCCCGCGGCGGTCGGGATCGTGGTGGCGTCGTTCCCGCTCGAGGAGCGCGGCAAGGCGATGGCGCTGTTCTTCGGGATCACCGGCGGGCTGACCGCGATCGGGCCGATCGCCGGTGGCTATCTCACGCAGTGGACGTGGCGGTCGATCTTCTGGATCAACGTCCCGGTGGCGATCATCGCGCTGATCCTCATCTATCTGTCCAAGCCCGACGACAAGCGGCGTCCGGCACCGCTGGACTATCGCGGCACGGTGCTGATCACCGGCGCGATGGGGCTGATCGTGCTGGGGCTGCAGCAGTCGGCGGTGTGGGGCTGGAGCAGCGTCGCCACCTGGGGGTGCGTGGTCGTCGGGGCGCTGCTGATGATCGCGTTCGTGCTCTGGGAGATGCGCACGCCGAACCCGCTGCTGCGGCTGCGGATCTTCCGCGACCGCGGGTTCTCGACCGAGACCGCGGTGCTCGGGTTGATGTCGGTCGCGTTCATCCCGTTCTTCTTCTTCGCCAGCGTGTACGCCCAGGTTTCGCTGGGAGACTCGGCCTCCACCGCCGGCGTCTACCTCCTGTACTTCTTCCTCGGCTTCGTGATCCTCGCGCAGGTCGGGGGGCGGATCCTCGACCAGCGCGGCGCCCGGCCGGCCGTGGTCGCGGGCTGCGTGATCTCCGCCGTGGGATTCTTTCTGCTCGCCGGCAAGCTCACCGACCTGTCGCTGAGCTCCCAGTGGCCGTACGTGATGCTGGCCGGGGGCGGGATCGGGCTGATGCTCGGCACCGCCAGCACCGACGCGGTCAACCGCGCTCCCAGCACCAGCTACAGCGAGGTCACCGGCATCACCCAGACCTCGCGCAACTTCGGCGCCAGCCTCGGCCTGGCGGTGCTCGGGGCGATCCTGATCGCCCAGAACAACATTCACGTCGTCGACGCGCTGACCAAGGCCGGCGTCCCGTCGGGAGTCGCCCACCGCGTCGCCGCCTCACTCGGTACCGCGAGCGCGAGCTCGGGGGGCGCGAGAAACCAACCGGCGGCCCTGGTCCACGACGTACAGCTCGCCTACGCCCACTCCACCCAGACGGTCTTCTACATCATGGCCGGGGTGATGGCGTTCACGTTCCTGATCGCGGTGCGCTGGCTGCCTCGGGGCCGCCTCGCGCCCGCAGACGAGGTCGTGCAGGCCTCCACCCCGGCCCAACCGGACCTTCAAACCACCCCAGGGGGATGACGAGATGCCGTTCACGATTTCTCTTCGCCCGCTGATGCTCGTCCTCGCGACGGCCGCGATGGGCGTCGCGCTGGCGGGCTGCGGCGAATCCAAGGAGCAGAAGGCGATGAAGGCGGTCTGCTCCGCCCGCGGCGACATCCAGAAGAGCGTCAACAACCTCAAGTCGTTGACGCTGACCACCGCCAGCGTCAACGGGGTCAAGGACGAGCTGAACTCGATCAAGAACAACGTCCAGAAGATCGCCGACAACGAGAAGAACCTGTCGAGTGATCGAAAGCAGCAGATCACCCAGGCCAACCAGGAGTTCTCCCAGCAGCTGCAGTCGATCGCCTCGGGGCTGACCAGCAACCTGTCGCTGAGCAGCGCGGCCAGCCAGGTCAAGACCGCCGGACAGAAGTTGCAGGGGGCATACACGAGCGCGCTCGCGCCGATCGACTGTTGAGCGCCGGGCGGCGCCCGGAGGCCCTGAGCTACTCGACGACCTCGACGATCCCGGACTCTGCGTCGAGCAGAGGCACGGTGCGCCGTGCGGCCTCGTCGACCGAGACCCGCGGCGGGTCCGGTCGCTCGAGCTCGTAATAGGTCCCCGGCCCGTACAGCTGCCCGTAGCGGATGACCACGCCGCCGGCCTCGACCACCGTGCGCTCGAACTCGGCGTTGGCCGCGCCGCGCTCGCCGGGGAGCTCCCAGGCGATGCTCTGGGCGAGGAAGCGGTTCGTGCCCGCCGCGGCGGCCGCATCGAGCAGGTTGCGAGTCCCCTCCCGGCGGATGCGGTCGTTACGGGGGCCGAACTCCTGGATCTGCGAGGCGTCGTCGGGGAGGTCGGTCAGCTGGTGCATGACGGCCTCGGGCGCGAATCCCACGACCGCGTCGCGCAGCGCCACCGCGTCGTAGGCGTCGCACACGACCGGCTCGGAGCCCAGCTCGCGCAGCGCATCCGCCTTGGAGGCCGACCGCGTCATCGCCGCGACCTCGTGCCCGGCGTCGATCAGCAGCGGTGTCAGCCGGATCCCGATCACGCCGCTGGCTCCTGCGAGGAAGATGCGCACTCCCTGGAGGTTCCCGCCTCCGACGCGGAATATGCAAAGCCGTCGGGGTCAGGTCGACAGTCGGGCGCGGGCCAAGCCGGCGGTACGGGTCATCCCCACGCCCGGGGCTTCCCGGACGACCCGGGTCAGCACGGCGCGACCGGGCTCGCCCCGACCGATGGCGACGAGCACGTCGCCGAGGCGCCAGCGGTGGTGGGTGGCCCAGATCGTCGCTCCGGCCCGCTCTTCCCGGTCGATCGCCTGCTCGTAGCGGCCGATGGCCGTGTCGAGGTCGTCCCGCAGCTCGGCCAGTCGGCCCAGCGCTCCGGCGACGCTGCCCATGCACATCAACGCCCGGGCCGAGACGAAGATCCGGTCTGAGAACGGCAGTAACAGCCGCTCGAGCTCGGCTCCGACCGCCCGGTCGCGCAGCAGCCACGCGGCCTCGCTGAGCTCCTTGCCGGCGGACAGCCAGTTGGTGTCGCGTGGCCAGCTCCCCGGGGCCCCCGCGGCGCGCTGCGCTGCGAGCTCACGCCGGGCTTCGCGCTCGCGTCCGATCGCCGCCAGCGCCCACGTGTACAGCGACCGATAGGCCCAGCTCACGGGAGAGCGACGCACCCGATCGGCCTGCCACTCGAGGTCAATCGAGTCGAGCCGGCCGTCGGCCAGCTGCGCGATGTACTGAACCCGCGAGGCGAACTGAACGTTGAAGTCACCGGCCTGCTCTCCGAGTCTCGTGGCCTGGCGCTGGAGCTCGCGGGCACTCTCGCGTCGCCCGGCCTGGTAGGCCCGGGCGGCTCGCCACGCCGGCACGTACCAGGCGTACGCCGTCTGGCCAGTGGCGCTCGCCGTGGCTGCGAACAGCTCCAGCTCGCAGTCCACCGCCGCCCCGTCGCCGAGTTCCTCAAGGTCCACGATCCTCCAGGTTCGCGCCTGGAGCTCGAGCGCCGGATCCTCGGCGCGCATCGCCAGGCTCAGCATCTCGTCAGCCAGCGGGAGTCGCGCGCGCGTGTGATCGGGCCCCCACAGCACCACGTGCCGCGCCCCGAGTGCTGCGGCTAGCGTCCGCGCGTCGCCGACTGCCCGCGCGGTTGCCAGCGCCTCCGAGCTCAGGCGGTCGCGGCGCGCCTCATCCGGGTGGTAGGCCAGTTCGATCGCGAGCCGCGCCTGAATCCGCGCGCGCAGCCCGGCAGCGTGGACGGGCGCCGCGGCGAGCCCCTCCTCCAACGCCGATACCGCCTCGTTGTCCGCGCCGACGATCGTGACCGACGGGCCGACCACCCCGAGTGCGGCACGAGCCAGCAGCCCGCCGTCGCCGCCGCGGCGGGCCAGTGACCGAGCTGCCGCAAACGCCTCGACCGCCGGTTCGCCGCGGCCGGACGCCCGCAGCGCGTCGCCGAGCGCCAGTTGCAGGCGGATCCGCAGCGAGGTCCGTGCGCCCACATGCGCGCACGCCGCCAGCGCGCGCGAGAGCACCTCCGCCGCATCCGCCGGCGCCTGTGCGGCGATCAACGCCAGGCCGGCGCGCTCCGACAGCTCCGCCACGCGGTCGGCATCGAGCACCGGCAGCGCCGCGATCGCGTGTCGGGCGGCGCTCGCCAACGCCTCGTCAGACTCGGACTCGAGCCGAGGGCCGATCGCCTCGACCGCGGCGGCATGCAGCGCGGCCAGCCGCCCGGGGGCGAGCCTCGAGGTCAACGCCTGCTGCACGAGGGCATGGACGAACTCCATCCGCCCGGGACGGCCAGCTGACGGCCTCACCAGGTGCGCCTCCGCCGCTCGATCCAGCGCCGCGAGCGCTTCGTCGGTCCGCATCCGCGCGGTTCTCCCGGCGAGGCGGGCATCGAATTCGCGGCCTAGGACGGCGGCCGATTCGAGCACTGCGCTGACCTCGGGGCCGAGTGTCTGCAGCCGCGAAGCCACGAGCTCGGCGATCCCCACCGGCAGTACGGCGCCCGGTCGGGTGAGGCCGGCATCGACCAGCGCCTCCAGAAAGAAGGGGTTGCCGCCGGTACGGGCGACCAGGGCCTCGATGTCGGTCTGCCCCGGGGAGCCCAGATCCCCACGGTCCGCGACCAGCGCGGCGCTGTCGGAGAGCGTGAGCGCGTCGATCTCGATCCGCGTGACGGGGGCGTCGCGTTCGATCGCGATCAGCGCGCGTCCCAGCGGTGTGGCGGGGCTGAGCTCTCCGAGCCGGGCGGTTGCCAGAGCGAGCGTCGGCACAGCCAGGCCGCGCCGGGCGAGCCGGCGCAGGAACGAGAGCGTGTCGGGATCAGCCCAATGCAGGTCGTCGAGCACCAGCAGCAGCGGACGTCCGGCCGCCGCGCGCTCCAGCGAGCCGGCCAGGCGGTCGTGCAGCCGGGCCCGAGCCGCAACGTCGTCGACGAGGGCCACGACCGGCGGCGCATCATCCGGGCGACCGGACGGCACGGCCAGCGCCTCGACGATCGACTGGTAGGGCTCGGTCGAATGCTCCTCGGTCGCCCCCGCCAGAACAGTCGCCCCGAGCGAGTGGGACTCGGCCGCGAACTCCGCGACCAATCGGGTCTTGCCGATCCCGGGCTCGCCGACTACGACGGCGAACCCGAGCGCCCCCGCCCGCACCCCGTCCCGGGCGCGATGTAGACGGGCCAGCGGCTCCGCACGTCCCACGAACCCCCGGCGCCACCGTGCGGGGGCCAGCCAGGCCGGCAATGGGGGAGACGGCGCCTCGCGGCCGGTCGGCTGATCTGCCCGAGCGCCGCCACCTGACCGCAAGGCAGCCGCCAGGCTGCGGGTCCGGGCGGACGGCGCGACCGCCAGCTCGCGGCGCAGCCTCGTCGCGAAGCGGTCGTAGACGGCGATCGCTCCGGCTCGATCCCCGGCCGCATCCATGGCGCTGATCAGCTCGCCGTGCGCCTGCTCGTCGAACGGGTCGAGCTCGGTCCGCCGACGCATCCAGCGCAGCGCGTCGGTCTGTTGCCCGGCCGCCCTCGCCGCGACCGCGAGCTCGGCCATTGCGGCGCCGACTCGGTCGCGATGGTGGTCGCGCGCGCGCAGCACCCAGTCGGAGTCGAGTTCGGGCAGCAGCTCGCCGCCGGCCAGCGCAACCGCTTCGGCCTCACGGCCCGCCTCGATCATCTCGTCGAACGCACGCAAATCGACCCACGCGGCGGGTTCGCCGGCGAGCTCGACACCCTGCCGGTCGGCGCGTACCGCGGTCCGCGACTGCTCTCCCAGCGCGTCGCGCATCGCCGACAGCGCCGTCCGCAGGCTCGCCCGCGCGCTCTCGTCGCGCACGTCGGGCCACAGCGCGGCCGCAACCACTCCGCGCGGGTGGGGGCCGGGGTGGATCGCGAGCCACCCGAGCAGCGCCCGCGCTGGCCGCCCGGCCGGCGGTGCAACCCGCACGCCATCGACCTCGAGCTCGAGGCCCCCGACGACCCGCACCCTCAGCATGTCGGCTCCGAGCGTAACCCCGGCCGGGGGCGGGCGCGGCTTTTTGGTTCGTTTGCGGAGCGTTTACGGCTTCGACCGAGACTGGCCGGGTCATCGCATTTCGTTCCCAGATAAAGGAGGCTTCGATGACAACGACAGAGGCGCAGGCACCGCCGGCCGGGACCGACGAGTTCGCCGGGCGGGTGGTCGGCGACGTCGCCGCAACGATGACCACGATCTTCTGCGCACTGGGCGACAAGCTCGGGTTGTTCAGGGCGCTCGCCGCGGACGGTCCCGCGACCCCGTCCGAGCTAGCCGAGCGCGCCGGCGTCAACGAGCGCTACGTGCGCGAGTGGCTGCACGGACTGGCGGCCAGCGGGTACGTCGAGCGCGACCGCGGGTCCGGGCGCTTCGTGCTGCCCGAGGCCCACGCGCCGGTGCTCGCCGACGAGGGTGGGGTCTGGTTCCTCGGCGGTGGCTACCAGGAGCTGGTCGGGATGCTGCCGGCGCTGCACCGGATCGAGGCCGCGTTCCGAGACGGCGGCGGCGTGCCCCAGGCCGCGTACTCCGAGGACGCGTACACGGGCATGTCCCGGCTCAGCCAGGCCTGGTTCGACCATCACCTGACCGGAACCTGGCTGCCGTTGGTGCCCGCACTCGAGCAGCGCCTGCGCGAGGGCATCTCTTGGGCCGACGTCGGCTGCGGCGGGGGTCGGGCCCTGATCCGGCTGGCCCGCGAGTATCCGCGCTGCACGTTCGTCGGCTATGACGCGTTCGGGGCGCAGATTGATCGCGCTCGGCGCGAGGCCGAGGAGGCGGGCGTCGGCGACCGGGTGCGGTTTGAGGTCGCCGACGGCTCCCGCGGGCTGCCCCAACGCTACGACGTGATCTCCACATTCGACGTCGTGCACGACTCGCTCGACCCCGCCGGCCTGGTTGCGGGGATCCGCCGGTCGCTGCACGACGGCGGCACGTATCTGATGCTGGAGATGAACTGCGCCGACGATCCGGCCGACAACACCGGTCCGATCGCGACCCTGCTGTACGGATTCAGCGTCCTGTACTGCATGACGACGTCGCTAGCGCAGGGCGGCGCGGGCCTGGGCACCTGCGGCTGCCCGCCGGCGGTGGTCGAGAAGCTGGGGCGCGACGGCGGTTTCGAGGCGATCCGGGAGTTGCCGATCGGCGACCCGTTCAACCGGTTGTACGAGCTGAAGGTCTGAGCCCGGGGGCCGGGGTTGCTACCGGACGCCGAACGTGCCGACCTCGTCGGTCCGGACGATCTCGCGTCCGAGCGGCATCAGCGAGATCGGGATCAGCTTGAAGTTGGCCAGGCCCAGCGGGATCCCGATGATCGTGATGCACAGCGCGACCCCGGTCACCAGGTGGCCGAGCGCCAGCCACCAGCCGCACAGAATGAACCAGATGATGTTCCCGATTCCCGACGCGACCCCCGCGTCGTGGCGCCGGACCACCGTCTTGCCGAACGGCCACAGCGCGAACACGGCGATCCTCAGGGCCGCGATGCCGAACGGGATCGTGATGATCAGGATGAAGCAGATCAGCGCCGCCACCGTGTAAGCGATCGCTATCCACAGGCCGGCCAGCACGAACCAGATGATGTTGAGGATCAGTCGCAATGTCGTCCCGCCTTGAGGTCGTCGGCGACGATCCGAGGGCTATCGGCGATGATCTTGCGCCGCCGCAGGCCCGCGATCAGCGGCTCCTGGTCGTCGAACTTTACGACGGTGGCCGCGTCGGACCGCAGCGTGATCGTCATTTTGCCCATGTGCGAATCGGCCACCTGGCCGTCGAGCTCGAGGCGTGCGCCGCCGTAGCCGGCCGCAGTGTCGAGCGTGAGCTCGGATCCGGCTGGGACGACGAACGGGGGACAGAAGCCGCCGTGCGGCGCCAGCGGAGTGAACACGAACGCCTCGGTGCCGGGCACGATCAGCGGGCCGCCGGCCGACAGCGTGTAGGCGCTGGATCCGACTGGAGTGCTGACGACGCAGCCGTCCCCCGACATCCGAGCGAACAGGGCGCCGTCGACCTTGGCGCCGACGCGCACCTGACCCTCGCCGGCCCGGATCACCACCAGGTCGTTGAGCGCGACCAGCGGCGCTCCGGCCTCGCGCTGGACGTCGAGCGCGGGGATCGACTTCGCGATCCAGTCGCCGGCGCTGAACCGGTCCAGCGCAGCGGCGATCCCGTCGACGGCTACCGTGGTCAGCACCCCGAGGCTGCCGCACGCGATCCCGAGCACCGGGCGGCCCACCTCGATCCCAGCATGCAGCGCCGCCAGCGTGGTGCCGTCACCGCCGACCGAGACGATCAGGTCGCACGTCATCGGATTGCCTTTGTCGGCTACCTGCTGCTGGTGGTGAAAGCCGCTGATCTGGATCAGGTCGACGCCGTGACGCTCCGCCCAGTCGCGGACCGTCCCCAACGGCTCCTCGAGCGATCGGGTGGGGTGGACCACCAGCCCGATGCAGGACGGAGTCCTGGCCTCGGGCAAGCGAGCATCGACGAGATTCTCGGGGATCGTCATCGGTCGCCTATCGGGTGAAGCCCGCCGGAGCCACCGCGCCGAACCGCAGTCCGTCCATGAGCAGTGCCAGCACCCGGAGCGCCCGCGCGGCCCACTGGTCGCCGTCGCCGTCGATCGTCCAGATCGCGTTCATCGACGTGAACACGTCCTCCACGGTGACGTCGGGGCGGATCTCGCCGGCCAGGATGCCGGCGTCGAGCAGCTTGCCGATCGCCTGGCTCATCCGCTCTCGAGTGGACGCGAACAGGCAGGCATCCGACGCTGCGATCGACTTCAGGGCGCCGGACAGCCCCCGCTTGGTCGCCGCGTAGGCGACGAACCGCGTCATCCACTCGGCGAGCGCGTCGGCCGGAGCGCGGTCGGCCAGGAGCGTGTCGGCGGCGGAACACAGCTGGTCGACCTCATTGCGATAGACGGCCTCGATCAGCGCCTCGCGCGTGGGGAAGTGGCGGTAGAGCGTGCCGATCCCTACGCCGGCCTCGCGGGCGATCGGCTCCAGGGGCACGTCGGGCCCACCAGCGGCGAAGCGCTCGCTGGCCACCCGCAGAAGCTTCTCGCGGTTCTCGCGCGCGTCGGCGCGGAGCGGGCGGTCGGGTTTCGTGGCGGACATTGTCCCTGTGGATGCAAGCTTGGCACGAACGTAAGCGGAGGAAACCTCCGGATAATGCTATGCTCCGTCCGGACCGGAGGTTCCCTCCGCTTCATCTTACCCCCGGCGGCGCCGCGCCGCCCGCTCCAGGAGAACCGACACAGATGAGCGCCACACACGAACTGATCAAGACGCCGTTCGGGTTCGAGTCGACCGCGGCCGAGGTGGCCGAGGGCATCGACCTGACCGGGAAGCGAGCAATCGTGACCGGAGCCTCCTCGGGCATCGGCGTCGAGACCGCCCGGGTGCTGGCCGCCGCCGGCGCGGGAGTAACGCTGGCGGTGCGCAATCGCGAGGCCGGCCAACGCGTCGCCGCCGACATCACCGCTGCCACCGGCAACGCGGACGTCGTCGTCGCCGAGCTCGATCTGGCTCGCCGCGAGACGATCGCCGCGTTCGTCGCCGCCTGGGAGGAGCCGCTGCACCTGCTGGTCAACAACGCCGGCGTGATGGCGATCCAAGAGCTCGAGCTCAGCCCCGAGGGCTACGAGCTGCAGTTCGCCACCAACCATCTCGGCCATTTCGCGCTCACGCTCGGCCTGCACGACGCGCTCGCCGCCGACGGCAACGCGCGGATCGTGTCGGTGAGCTCGGCCGGGCACCTGCGCTCACCGGTGATCTTCGAGGACATCAACTTCGACTTCCGCCCGTACGAGCCATTCCTCGCCTACGGGCAGTCCAAGACCGCCAACATCCTGCTCGCGGTCGAGGCCACGCGGCGCTGGTCGGGCGACGGGATCACCGCCAATGCGCTGATGCCCGGCGGGATCGAGACCAACCTTCAGCGCCATGTCGATGCGGAGTACATGGAGCGCGCCCGGGCGCAGTCTGGCGGGCGGATCCGCTTCAAGTCGATCGAGCAGGGGGCGGCGACCAGCGTGCTGCTCGCGGTCTCACCCCAGCTCGAGGGCATCGGCGGCCGCTACTTCGAGGACTGCAACGAGGCCGAGACGCTGCGCAAGCGGCGCGCGGACGGCCCGGCCGCCGGGGGCGTCGCCTGGTATGCGCTGGACCCGGGGCTCGCAGAGCGGCTGTGGGATGTGTCGCTGGAGATGATCGGGCGCTGAGCGAGCCGCCGGCGCGGGGCGCGGCTCAGCAGCCGTCGACGCCGCAGCTCTCGCCGCCGGCGATCACCGATACCGGCGAGCGGTTGGCCCAGCCCTGCTCGAGCAGGCCCAGGAGCGCCTCCGGAGGGTGAGCGCCGGAGGCGCCGAGCGCGCGGTCGACCACGAACGTGGGGACCGCGCTGATCCCGAACTGGCCCGCCAGGCGTTCGTCGGCGCGGACCTCCTCGGAGAAGCGGTCGGTCGCGAGCATCGCGCGGACCTCGTCCTCGTCGAGGCCGACCTCGACCGCCAGCCGGACGAGCGTGTCGGTGTCGCCGATCAGCTCGCCCTCGGAGAAGTACGCGCGCAGCAGTCGCTCCTTCATCGCGTCCTGGAGCCCGTGCTCGCCGGCCAGGTGGATCACCCGGTGACCGTCGAACGTGGCGCCGCTGCGGGCGCTGTCGAGGTGGAAGTCGAGGCCCTCGCCGGAGGCGGCTTCGGTCACCGCGTTGTCCATCTCGCGGGCGCGGTCGACCGGGATCCCGTACTTGTCGGCGAGCCGCGCAATCCGATCGCCCTCGCGCTCGCGCGGGGCGGACGGGTCGAGCTCGAAGCTGCGCCAGGTGACGCGGACGTCGTCGGAGTGCTCGAACTGAGCGAGGGCGGCCTCAAACCGGCGCTTACCGATGTAGCACCAGGGGCACGCGATATCGGACCAGATTTCGACGTCCACAAGAGCTCCTTAGTTGAGTCGGCAACTACGGCATTTCAGTCTAGCGCCGGCGTCGACGGGGCCGGCGCCGCATACCGGCGCAGTGCCTCGTTGGCCACCGGGCAGCGGCCCTCGCCGCGTCCGCAGGCGGTGGTGTCGCAGAACCGGCACATCCAACGGGTGGCGCCGGGGCCGCGGATCAGCCCCGGCAGTACGCGCGACAGCAGCCCGTCGAGCGTGGCGCGCTCGGCCGCGGTCAGATCTCCGAGCACCTCCCGCAGCACCTGGGCTTTGGCCGCCGCCACCCGGCGCGCGACGCGGCGACCGGCGGGCGTCAGGTGCACCGACACCGACCGCGCGTCCTCACCCCGGCGCCGCGTGACGTAGCCGGAGTCCTGCAGGCGGTCGACCAGCCGCACGGCGCCCGACGGGCGTGAGCCCGAGCACCGAGCGCAGCCGGTCCATCGACGGGGCGTCGAGGAAGTCGTTGAGGGCCGAGAGCGCGATCGCGGCCGTCTGCGACTGCCCCGCGGCGTCGCCGACCGCATCGGCGGTGCGGTCGGCGACTGACAGCGACAGGGCGCCGAGCAGGTTCCCGGTGTGGTCCAGCGGCGGGCCGGCGGACGGGGTGGGCGAACTCACCGCCGCGGGTCAGCCGAGCTCGTATTCGAGCTGGGAGGAGGGCTCGCCGCCCAGCGGGGCGTTGAACTCGCCGCCGCCGCGCAGCCCGGTCAGCTCGTCGGTGCCCGAACCGGAGACGATCGTCAGCTTGCCCTTTGCGACCTTGCCGTCGAACGTACCGTCGGTCTGCAGCATCACGAAGCTCCCGGAGCGGTCGCCGATCCGTCCCACCACGCGCTGCAACCCCACGAACTCCGCGGTGTCATCGGCGCGATAGCACATCAGCCACTCCACCGAGCCGTCGCCCTCGACGTCTCCGGAGAACGACTGCTTGACGCTCGCCTGGGTGAGCTTGCCGCCGGATTCGATCTCGGTGATCGTGTTCTCGTCCCAACCCTCGATCTTGCCGGTGAACCTCGCCGTAGCCATGTCCCTTGCCTCCTCGCGGTAGTTGTGTGACTCAGTCAAATATCTACCGCGCGAGGGCGGTCTTCAAACCTCATGCTCTGACGGGTCAGACCTGCACCACCATCAGGGAATTGCCGTCGGGGTCGCGGAACCAGAACATCGGCGGCACTGGGTCGCCCATCCGGGAGACCTGCTCGTCGACGTCGACTCCGTTGGACTTCAGGTACTCGTGGGTGGCGTCGACGTCGTCGGTCGACAGCGTGATTCCGGTCTCGACGCCGGTGGCGTCGCCCTCGCGCGGCGGGGCCAGCGCGATTCCCGTGTTGCCGCTTGGCGGGTAGACCTCGACCCAGCGGTACTTGTCGCCGAACGGGACGTCAGTGCGCTTGTCGAAGCCGATCTGCTCGTAGAACTCGATCGACTTGTCCTGGTCGACTGATGGGATCGCCACCAGGTTGATCGTGCTGATCCTGCTCTTGGTTGCGGACACTGCGCCCTCCTTTGGTTGGAGTAGATGTGGCCGTTGGGACCACTCGCGCTTAGGAAACTCATCGGTGAGACAACTATCGTGTCTCCATGGCGCACCCGGAGTCCAGCGCAACGCGAAGCATGCCTGCGATCGCCTCCGCCGAGGACGAGCGGCACAAGGTCTCAGGCGAGATCGAGGCCTGGCTCAACGGCGACGGCGATAAGACCGTCGGCGGCCTGATCGACGTGTTCGAGGAGAAGAGCTTCGCGATCCTGTTCGTGTTCCTGCTCGGGGTGCCGGCCCTGCCGCTGCCGACCGGCGGCGCGACCCACGTGTTCGAGATCGTGGCGGCGCTGCTGGCCCTGCAGCTGGTCGCCGGCCGCGACCGCATCTGGCTCCCCGACCGGTGGCGCAGGCTGTCGCTGGCGGGGCCCAAGCAGCAGCGCTTCCTCAGCGGGCTGATGAAGCTGATCCGGCGTCTGGAGCGGCTGTCGCGTCCGCGTCTGAGGTTCCTGTTCGACCACCGCGTGAGCAACTCGGTGTTCGGGTTGCTGGTGCTGGGCGGGACGGCGGGCGCGTTCCTGGCGCCGCCGTTCACCGGCCTGGACACCCTGCCGGCGCTGGGCGTGGTGTTGCTGTCGCTCGGGGTGCTGCTCGAGGACATCATCGTGGTCATCCTCGGGGTGGTCATCGGAGCCGCCGGAGTGCTTCTGGAGATCTTCGTCGGCGGTGCTGTGCTGCACCAGGTGCGCAAGCTGTTCTAATGCCGCGTTGAGGCATCGCGGGCGCGCACCTGTAATGCTCTCGGCCGATGCAGAGCTCGACGGTCGAGGTCAGGACCCCCGATGGCACCGCCGACGCCTACCTCACCCGTCCGGATGGCGACGGCGACCTCCCCGGGGTGCTGTTCGTGATGGACGCCTACGGGCTGCGGCCCCGGATCGATGAGATGGCCGATCGGATCGCCGACCAGGGCTATGTGGTGCTCGCCCCCAACGTGTTCTACCGCGCCGGGCGCGCGCCGGTGCTGCCGATGCCCGACCACACCGACCCCGAGAGCCACCGGGACTTCATGAAGTCGGTGCGCCCGCTGATGAATGAGCTCACGCCCGAGGTCACCGCCCGCGACAGCGCCGCCTACCTGGACTACCTGTCGGACCGGGCGACCGGCCCGGTCGGGATCACCGGCTACTGCATGGGCGGCCGCTACGGGTGGCGCGTCGCCGCCGCGCACCCGGACCGCGTCGCGTCGTTGGGGAGCTTCCACGGCGGCGGGTTCGTGACCGACGCGCCGGACAGCCCGCATCGCTCCGCCAACCGACTCCAGGCGGAGCTGTACTTCGGTCACGCCGACCAGGACGCCAGCATGACCCCCGAGCAGATCGGCGTCGCTGGAACACGCGCTCGACGCATCTGGGGCGACGTACCGCTCGGAGCTGTACCAGGGCGCCCTGCACGGCTACACGATGTCCGACACGGCCGTCTACGACGAGGCGGCAGCCGAGCGCCACTTCCGCGAGCTGTTCGCGCTGCTCGAGCGGACGCTCGACGGCCGCTGACCCAGTCGAGATGACCGAGCGCCCTCGAGTCGTGGTCGTGACCGGCGCGGGCTCGGGGATCGGCCGAGCGGTCAGCGAACTGCTGCTCGCCGCGGGGGACCGCGTGGCCCTCGCCGGACGGCGCGAGGACGCTCTGCGCGAGACCGCGGCGCGCGCCGGCGCCGCGGACGACAGGGCGCTGGTGATCCCGACCGATGTCAGCAGCCCGACAGCCGTCGGAGACCTGTTCGCGCGCACGCGCGACGCCTGGGGCCGCGTCGACGTCCTGTTCAATAACGCGGGCATGTTCGGGCCGCCGTCGCCGCTCGAGGATCTCGGCGTCGACCAGTGGCGAGAGGTCGTGGACGTCAACCTCACGGGTTGCTTTCTGTGCGCGCAGGAGGCCTACCGCGCGATGAAGGCGCAGCGGCCCCAGGGTGGGCGGATCATCAACAACGGATCGATCTCGGCACACGTGCCGCGGCCGCGGGCGGTCGCCTACACCGCCACCAAGCACGCGCTCACCGGGCTGACCAAGACGATCTCGCTGGAGGGGCGGCCCTACAACATCGCCTGCGGCCAGATCGACATCGGCAACGCCGTCACCGAGCTCAGCGCCGGCATCGGCCGGGGGACGCTGCAGGCCGACGGTTCGACCAGCGTCGAGCCGATGATGGACGTGCGCCACGCCGCCGACGCGGTCGTCTACATGGCGAGCCTGCCGCTCGACGCCAACGTGGAGTTCCTCACGGTGATGGCCACCAACATGCCCTACATCGGGCGGGGCTGACCGGGTCGCCGGAGCCGAGGCGAATGCTCCCCCACGACGAGCTCGGTGCCGGCCCCGCGATCGTGCTGCTGCACGCCGGCGTGGCCGATCGGAGCATGTGGTCAGAGCACCTGGAGCCGCTGGCGGCGGCCGGGTACCGCGCGGTCGCGCTGGAGCTGCCCGGGTTCGGTGCGACGCCGTTCACCCCGGCGCCGTGGGCCGAGGTGATCGAGGCGATAGACGAGCTCGGGATCGAGCCGGTGGCGCTGGTCGGTAACTCGTTCGGCGGAGCGGTGGCGCTGCGGGTCGCGGTCGTCGCGCCCGCGAAGGTCAGCTCGCTGGCGCTGGTCTCGGCGCCCGCCCCGGGCCTCGAGCCCTCGCCGGAGCTGACGGCGGCATGGGCGCAGGAGGAGGAGGCGCTCGAGCGCGGCGACATCGACGCCGCCGTCGAGGTCGTGGTGCGAACCTGGACGCTGTCCGACGCGCCGGCGGGGTTGCGCGAACGCGTGGCCGCGATGCAGCGCCGGACGTTCGAGCTGCAGACCGATGAGGACGAGGTGGCCGAGGCTCCCGACCCTGTCGAGGAGCGGCCTGACGCCGTGGCTGAGGTTCGGATCCCGGTGCTGGTTGTGGTCGGCGACCGCGACAAGGCCGACTTCCTCGACGGCGCACGGGAGCTGGCCCGGGCGCTGCCGAACGCGCGGCACGCGCTGATCCCGGGCGCCGGACACCTGGCGCCGATGGAGACTCCGGATCAGTTCCGTGCGCTCCTGCTCGAGTTCCTGGCCTCGCCTGAGCTCGCGGTCCGCGCCGAGGGTCCTACACCGAGGCCGGCCTGGCCTGGCCGCTGTACTCCTCGTTGGGGAGCATGTTGGTGGCCATCGCCATCCGGTTGGTGAAGTTGTACATGGCCGCGACCTCGGCGACGTCCCACGCCTCCTGGAGGCTCAGTCCCACGTCCAGCAGCGTCTGGAGGTCGTCGCGGGTCAGCTCCTGGGGGTGGAGCGTCAGCTTCTCGGCGTACGCGCAGATCGCCATCCGGCGGTCGTCGAGGTCGGCGCGGCGCCAGTCATAGGAGATCCGCTCGCCCAGGATCGGATCGCCGAGCGCCTCGCGCAGCGCCGCCCCATGGGCGACGAGGCAGTACAGGCACCGGTTGGCGGAGCTGACGGCGACCGCGATCATCTCGCGATCGGCGGCGTCGAGCCGCTCGGTGGGCTTGTGCAGCTCGCGGAAGTGCGTGAACCAGGCGCTCAGGCGCTCGGGCCGGAACGAGTAGACGCGGAACACGTTGGGCACGAAGCCGAGCCGCTCCCGCGACTTGGCAAAGAGCCCGCGCAGGTCGGATGGGAGCGCGTCCTCGTCGGGTACCGGGAACCATGACCCGGTGCCGGACGCGGCCTCGCTGGAGGGGATGGCGGTGTCGGACATCCCCGGATTGTCCCGCTCGGGCCCGGGGCGCGGGGGCTCAGCAGGTGAACTCGTCCCAGGCCCGCCGCCGGTAGTCGGCGCGCGACTCGTCGACGCCGCGCTGCCCGCCGCGCCACGATCCGGGTCGTCCCGGCGCGAACAACTCGATCCGGGCTTCGAGTCTGCGCTGCCGCGCCTCCTCCAGTTCCTCGAACGTCTCGCTGATGCGACCCAGTACCCGGCCCGCGCGGGAGCTTCTGTCGGTGGCCATGTGTTCGTCTCCTGTTCGGTGGTCCGGCCTCGCGTGCCTGACAGCTTCCACTACGACCGACCACGGCGCATCGGCAATTCGCTGCCGATCGCGGACGGGTGGTGCCTCATATCCCGACGTCGACCACTTACTATGTGTGGGCGCTGCATCGCCCCGGGGCGGATTTACGCAATTCTTCGCCCCAGGACCCCATTAGTTCAGATGTATGCGGCATCCTCTTCAGGCTTATGGCGTCACGTACCAAGCAAAAGGAAGCGGCCCGAGCCCGCCGGCTGGCCGAGGAAAAGGCCCGCGCCGAGAAGCAGCGGCGAACCCGCCGGCTGCGGATCGTGCTCGGGATCGTCGTCGGGGCGGTCGCGGTCGTGGCGATCGTGGTGGCGATCTCGCTGGGCGGTAACAAGTCCGGCGGGCTGCAGTCCGGCTCCAAGAGCGGCGCGACAGTCGCCTCGGTCCAGAAGCTGCTCAACGGCATCCCGCAGTCCGGCGCGGTCCTGGGCAACCCCAAGGCGCCGGTGACGCTGACCTACTACGGCGACCTAGAGTGCCCGGTGTGCCGCGACTTCACGCTCAGCTCCTTCCCGCAGCTGGTGCAGAACGAGGTTCGCGACGGCAAGGTCAAGGTGGACTACAAGGCGTTCCAGACCGCCACCCCGAACCCGACGACGTTCCAGACCCAACAGGCCGCGGCGCTCGCCGCCGGTAAGCAGAACAAGTTCTGGGACTACACCGAGCTCTTCTATCACGAGCAGGGCCAGGAGGACACCAACTACGTCAACGAGGACTACCTGACCGGCCTGGCCAAGCAGGTCTCCGGGCTCAACGTCAACACCTGGAAGACCGCGCGCAATGATCAGGCGCTGATCGCCCAGGTCCAGGGCGACGAGCAGACCGGGACCAGCGCGGGCGTGAACGCCACCCCGACGCTGATCGTCTCGGGCCCGAAGGGCAAGACCACCCCGTCGGCCGCAGTGCCCAGCTACAGCCAGCTCAAGGCGGCTATCAACCAGGTCTCATGACCGCGCTGACCCAGTCGGTCGGGCGCGCCGCCGCGATCGACCGGCGGCTCAAGATCGCGATCGTGATCCTGTGCATCCTCGGGATCGGGGACGCCGGCTATCTCACCTACGTCCACTACGAGGGCCTGAAGGTCGTATGCCTGTCGGGCGGCGGCGGCTGCGAGACCGTCCAGGCCTCCAAGTACGCGAAGATCGGCGGCCTGCCGGTCGCGGTGCTGGGGCTGGCCGGGTACATCGGGATCCTCGGGTCGCTGGCGATCAAGGGCGAGCTGGGCCGCGCGGTCGGGTTCGCGCTGGCGCTCGTCGGGTTCGCGTTCAGCATGTACTTGACCTACCGCGAGCTGTTCACGATCCACGCGATCTGTCAGTGGTGCGTCGGCAGCGCCGTGCTGATGACGCTGCTCACGATCCTCACGCTGGTTCGCTTCCTGCGCGCCGACGACGGCTGACCCGCCGTCGGCGCCTGCTAGCCGAGCACGCTGCGGACGAGCAGGATTGCGATCACGATCGCGGCCACGCCGGCGGCGAGCGCGATCACCGAGGCCAGTAGCCGGAGCCGAACCTGAGTGGGGGTCACGACTTCACCTTCAGCGTGTAGGGGGCGGTGACGACCTTGCCGCCGAGCTTCATCTGCAGGAACAGCCTCCAGGTGCCGGGCTCGGGCAGCAGCACGCCGATCGTCAGCTTGCCGGGCGAGCTCGATTTCCCGGCGATCTTGGCCGCGCCCACCAGCGTGGAGCAGTTCGGCGCATTGGGCGCGCACACGTGCGTGTGGAAGTAGTCGAGCGTCCCCTGGTGGAAGAAGATCGCGTGGGCGAGGGCTCCGAACCACGGAACGAACGTGACCTTCTTGCCCTGCGGGTCGGTCACGTTGACGTCGACGAACTGCGCCTGGATCGCCTTCAGCGACGGGTGGCCGTGCATGTCGATGTGGTAGCCGTCAACGGTCTGGTTGGAGGTGAACGAGGGCAGCGACTTGGGGTGGTAGGCGCCGGCCACGTGGACGGTCTTGAACAGTTGGAAGTTGGGCTGCCCGCCGGGGATGTTCGGGTAGAGGTCGATCAGGACCCTGTAGGGGCCCGGGGCGGGGAACGTGACCGTTTGGCGCAATTTGCCGTCGGGTCCCACCGGTGGGTGCTGATGGATGATGTAGGCGAGGTCGTCGCGGACGATGATCAGGTGCACGCCCGTGTGCGGCCCCGACCCGGTCTTGTACTGCGTCAGCGGCTTGCCGTTGGGCATCTTCACGGTGAACGACACCGTCACCGGCTTGCCGGCGTGGATCGTGCCTTGGGGTGCAAAGCCGCCCAGCGAGAACACCTTCGCGGCCCCGACGGTGGGGACGCTGACCGTGGCGCCGCCCGAGCTGCCCCCGCAGCCGGCGATCGCCAGCGTGCATGCGGCGGCGATCGCGGGCAGCGCCGCGGCGCCGGAGCGGCGTGTGAGACCTATGTGCAACGCGAGCCTCCTCATCCGTCCGCCTGGTCGACGATCAGGGCGGTGAACGGCGGGCCCGACTTCGGCGTGATGTTGAACGTCAGCCCCCACCGGCCAACCATCACCAGCGCCGCCGCCGAGTGCGAGTAGATGCCGGGCTTGGTCTCTTTTAGCTGATACTCCTGCTGTGGCATTTCCATCTCCAGGTGATTGAACGCGAGGGTCACATTGGCCCCTCGCACCGGCTGGCCGTTCTTGGTGATCCGCAGCGCGAACGAGTTCGGCGCGGCGGCCTTGTTCGGCGAAACCAGGACCTGCAGGCGATAGCCCGCTTGGCTGACGGACTGGGCCACATGGCCTGGTCCGACCGACGCAATCGCCGAGTTCTGCTCGGCGAACGCCGGGGGTGGTGGCGGCAGGCTCGACAGAACCGCGGCCGCGAACACCGCGCCGGCGACGACGATCGCCTCGCCGCTGATCAGCCTGCTCAGCAGGCTAGCGGCCGGCTCGCCGTGATCTGCCCGCTCGCCCGCCGAGGCCAGCTGGGGCTTGGTTCTCAGCAGGTTGCCCGCGGCCAGGCCCAGCGCGACAATCAGCAGCCCGGCCTTGACCAGCAGCGCCCGACCGAATCCGGTCTCCCATAGCGCGTTGACGGCGGGCATGTGGATGATCGCCTCGCCGACCCCGGTCGCGGCCAGCAGGATCACCGACACCAGCGCGACGTTCGAGAAGCGCGGGACCACCGCCGACAGCACCCGCACGCGCTGGACCTTGGGCGCCGTGCGCCAGATCACCAGCAGCCCCAGCAGCCCGCCCATCCACACCGAGCCCGAGATCAGGTGGACCCAGTCGAACAGCAGCATCAGCCCACGGGGCGAGGTCTGGGCGGCGTGCCCGGCGAGCCCGGGAACGATCAGCACCGCCGCCGCGGCGATCAGCGCGCCGGTGACCGCGACCAGGCCCGCGACCGAGCGCTGCTCACGGTCGGGCCGGTCGACCCACACCGCGATCCACGCGGCCACGCAGAACAGCGCGAAGCACAGCTCGAAGTCGACGATCGCGCGGCCGAACGCGGTCACCCGGAACAGCGGCACCAGCGCGCCGACGTCGAACACCGACCTCAGCGAATCGTTCGCGGTCGAGAAGTCCAGGTACACGGGAATCGCGATCAGCCCGATCACCGACGAGATCGCCAGCGCCACCGACACCGGGCGCAGGCTCGAGCTGGGCACCCGCTTGACCAGCGGACGCGCCACCAGCAGCCGCAGCACCATCAGCCCGATCGCGCTCATCACCGACACGAACATCACCCAGCGCGCGATCAGCAGCTGCGGGGTGGCGGCCGTCGCCGACACCCTCGGCACCGGGAACTGCGGCGCCGGGCCGGGGTTCGGGCCGACCGCGTACGTGAACGCTCCCTGCACGGGATGGCCGTCGACCGAGATCGCCCGCCAATAGACGAGATACCAGCCTTCGGCCTGTTGCGGGCGCACCGGCACGATCAGCGTGTCGGGATTGCTGGGCGAGCGCTGCGGCGGGCCGGTCGTCTCCTGGCGCCCGTCGGCGTTGGTGACCGAGACGATCGCGAACCGTGGCTCGACCGCCTCGTCGTAGGTCAGCTGGACGTTGGGGGGCGGACCGTCGAGCACGCGGCTGGCGGCCGGGGAGGTCCTGATCAGGTACGCGTGCGCCGATGCGGCGCTGGGCAGCACCAGTCCGGCCGCGACCGCGGCCAGCGTGATCAGGATCCGCCCCAGCGATTTCACGCCAGGGGTCTCCCGCCGGCGCCACCACCACCGCGCCCGCTGACGAGCGCGAACGCCCCGGCGAGCAGCCCCAGCAGTCCGATCACCAGCGCGACGATCGTCAGCGTCGAGACGCCCCCTCCGCCGAGCGAGTCCTCGACCGAGATCGTCGGCGCCGGCGCGTCAGATGACTCCGGGCCCGACCAGTTGACAATCGAGCCGTCGGAGTACGTCTGCTGGACGTCGAACGTGTACGTCTTCGCCGACGATGCCTGGGCCAGGAACTGGAACAGCGAGTCCTGGCCGGTGGGCGTGCTGCCGCCCGTCCAGGTGACCTTCGTGACGACGGCTTCCTCGCCAGAGCCCGTCTGCGCCACCTGCTGATGCCAGCCGGCCGGCGGAGGCACAAATGAGTCGATCCCGAACCCCGACGGGACCGTCAGCACGATCTTGCTCGTGGTCAGGTTCTCCTTCTCGGTGGGCACCGCCAGGCTGTACAGCTGCAGTTGCTTTGAGACCGACACCGCCGGGCTCACTCGTGCATGGCCAAGCGCGGCCGCCGGCACCGCCAGCGCAACCGCGACTGCGGCCGGCGCCACCAGCGCCAGCCGTCCCCGTCTTTTCACTTTGACCTCCACAGTTCGTTCGTCCTCCTCGCTGATTGATCGGGTCGGCTCGCCCACGGGCGAGCCAGGCCGGCAGCCGATACAGGTGACCGCTCGCTTCAGGCGTGTAACCGACGCAAGCGCTCACCGTGCCTGGCGCACGGCGCGCGATCAGCGAGGAGGACTGCGGCCCGAACAGCCACCCGCCAGCGCCGCCGCTCGGGGCAGCAGCACGTCGCGGGGAGCACGGGCGAGAATCGCGACGCGCGCAGGGCGCGCCACCGTGCGGGCGCAGCGGCGAGCGGTCTCGCGGAGCATCCAGCGGGCGCCCTGGAACGCGGCAGCGAGCACCAGCCCGATGCCCAGCGCGGCCGGAACCGCCCACCACCCGCCGTAGCCGAAGATCCCGACCAGTCCGGCCGGGTGGCCCGTCACGAACATGCCCTCGAGGAACTCCTGGGAGGTGTAGACGGCCAACAGGCAGGCCGCACACACGACCCACAGGACCGCGAAGGAGACCGTGTAGCGCGGGAGCGAACAATGCCCACCCAGCGCCCGGCCGAACGCCCGCAAAAACGCGCCGACCGCGAGCGCGATCAGCAACACGATCCACGGGACCAGCGAATGCAGATACGCGTGGCCCTGACGCTGCAGCTCGATCCCCGCAGCGCCATGGAAGGCGAGCCAGTATCGAAGCTGATGGACGGCGAACGCCGCCGCCGGCATCAACGCGAGAGGCGCGAGCCGTCTGAACACCACGCCCCTGGGGTCAGGCACCGGCATGTCCGCAATCAGGATACCGACGCCACTCGCGGACGCGGCGACTAGATTCCGGGCGGAAAGGTGTAAGCGTGATGCGGGGGAACGTGCGGGCCGACCTCGAGCACGATCTCGGAGTGCCGGGTCAGCGGGACGCTGACCGGGCGAGCCGCTCCAGCGACGCCCGTCGACGAACACCTCGACCCGGTGGCCGGGGTTGGCGCGGAACGGGCCGAGCCTGACCTCTGACAGCGGCTGTCCCCAGCTCTTGAACAGGTCGGCCACGGTCAGATGTGAGCCGGGACGCACCAGCACCAGGCCGGTGGGCTCGAGCGTGGCCGCCTCGCCGTAACAGCGCGCGTGGGTGATCCGTCCCGCGGACGTCGTGAGTGGCCCGCGAACGCCGATCCTCGCGGGCACGATCACCACTCGGTTGGCGGCGAACAGCTCGATGTGCACGCCGTCGCGTCGTCCCAACGGCGCGCGGCACGGGCCGATCACCGGTCCGCGGGCCGGCGGGTGAAACCGCGGGCCGCGACCGATCGGCCGCGCCTCGAGCAGCAGGTCGCGAGGGATCCCCGAGGTCGAGCTCGTCGAGTGGCTCGAACTCGAACCACAGCCCAAGAGCGCGACCGCGCACGTGAGCACGACCGCCACCGCGATCAGCTTCAGACCTCGACCCCCCAGGCGCGCTCGTCGTCGAGCTCGTAATCGTCGTCGGACTCGTCGGGCTCCTCGGCCTCGTCCTCGCCGCGTCGCTGCGACATCGCGAACACGATCACGAGCAGCCCGATGCCGGTGCCCAGGCAGACCACCGCCGCGACGCGGGCGACGAACGCGGGGACCGCCGCCAGCACGAATCCGTCCAGCAGCGTCGGGAACAGCTCCGCCCCCTGCCACAGCGCCGCCACCGCCACGACCAGGTAGAAGAAGTACCCAGGCCGGCGCAGCACCATCCGCGACAGCGCCCAGCCCACGAACGCGAGGATCAGGGCCAACCCGACGATCTGGAACGCCGAGACCGTCGGACGCCCATGCAGCTGCCGGGCGATCCCGCCGACGGTCACCCCCGCCAGCGCCGCGAATCCCAGGATCCGGGCCAGGCGCTCGTCGAGCTCGGCCCGGTGCAGCCGCCAGGCCGCGAGCACGCAGGCGATGAGCACCAACGCCGGCCAGAACCAGGCGATCGACGGATCGTCGGCGTGCCACAGGCCGCCGGCGACCGCGCCCGCGCGCCCGTCGACGGTCATCGGGACCGTCCAGCGCCCCACGTACGAGGCGCCGGGGGAGCGCGCGATGGTGGCCAGCGCGTGCAGCCGTCCGTCGTGCCAGCTGTAGGTATTGCCGGCGCTGACGCGGTGCCAGCTCGGTGGAGTCGTCCGCGTCAGGTTTGCCGGCGGGACCTCGGCAACCGGCGTCTGGTTGAGGTAGTAGATCGCCGAGTTGTGGTTGACCTCGACGCCCGTCGCGGTGAAGCGCAGATAGGGGGCGCCGCGATAGTCGAGCACGACCACGGCGCGTCCGCGTGGGACCCGCAACCACATCCGCTGGTCGCCGTCGATCACCTTGGCGTCGAGCCCGGCCGGGGCCTGCGAGACCCTCGCCAGGTAGCTGCTGGCGATCGGAGCGACCGGCCCGTGGGCGGAGGCCGCCGCCGGGAATAGGCCGAACAGCGCGACCGCCGTGACCACGATCAGCAGCGGCGCCGTCAGCGCCGCAGCGCGCCGGATCGTCCGCGGGCGATCCATACACTTGGCGTCGTTCGGAGTCATCCCAGCTTTGCCTGACTGTACGCGCATTGACGATCAACGCCGGTGGAGTGGGCCCCACGGGCCCCGCCGCTTGGCCGCGGTAATCGCCGCGCTGATGCTGGCGGCGGCGTGGTGGCCGGCCGCCGCGCTGGCCGACGGCGACCCGGCCAGCGACGTGCTCGCCTCCCAGCCGCTGTTTCTCCCGTCAGACGCGGGCATACCCGCCGCGCAGCAGGCGCAGCTGAGCGCGCTGCTCGACGCGGCGCAGCGCAGCGGCTACCCGATCCGGGTGGCGCTGATCGCGTCCAAGACCGACCTCGGCTCGGTGACCGGGCTGTGGCGCTCGCCGCGAAACTACGCGAAGTTCCTCGGCCAGGAGCTGTCGCTGGTAAACCAGCGGCCGCTGCTGGTGGTGATGCCCAACGGGTTCGGGCTGAGCGGTCCGGCTCAGACGGTCGCCGGTGGCGAGTCCGCGCTGCACGGGGTCCCGATATCGGGCGGCGGGGGCGGGCTGGCGTCCGCGGCGCTGACCGCCGTCCAGCGGCTGGCGGCCGCGGCCGGGCACCGGCTCGTGACGCCACAGGCGTCGGCCCCGGCGTCCTCCTCGTCGTCGCGGTCGGTGATCCCCTGGATCGTGTTCGCGGGCGGCGCGGCGATGATCCTCGCGGCGTGGACGGCGAGCCTCCGCGCGCGGCCGCTGCGGCGTCGGGCCTGACGGCGCCACGTCCGCGCCGGGCATGAGATCATCTGCGCCGGCCGCACGAGTGGCCGTCCACCTGAGGGAGGTCGGGAGATGAAACGTCGTGTCATCAGCGTCCTGGTGGTCGCCGGCGCGCTAGCCGGCGGCCTGGCCCCGGCGGTTCGTGCCGCCGTCGCCCCCGGTGCTCCGGGGACCCCGAGCTACTACGACCTTGCGCGCAAGGACTGCGTGGGGACGGCGCGAGACGACGGCTCGAAGGTGTGGTTCACGATCGCCGACGGTGTCCTGTCGGACGTGTACTGGCCCAATGTCGACGCCACCAACGTCAAGACGCTCCAGTACGAGGTCACCGACGGGCGCAGCTTCACCGATCTGCAGACGCGCGACATGACCTACCGGAGCTTCCCCGACGCGACGGGGATGGCGTGCACGGTCGTGGCCTCGAGCGCCGCTCACCACTACCGGCTGGTCACCACCTACCTCGCCGACCCCGGACGCGACGCAGTGCTGATGCGCACCCGGTTCGACGGCCCGGCGGCCGATCGGGTGTACGTGCGGCTCGACCCGCTGGCCGGCGGGAGCGGCGGAGGGGGAGCCCAGAACGCCGGAGCCAACAGCGCCCGGGTGGACAGCCTCCACGGCGCTCCGGTGCCGGTGGCGTTCAACACCAACACCACCACCCAGGCGGTCAACCGCGACTATGCGGTCCCCACGTTCGAGGCGCTGCAGTCCTCGGCCGGGTTCTCCGCCGCGAGCGTCGGCTACGCGGGCACGGCCTCGGACGGCCAGCAGATGCTCGACTCAGACCACGCGCTGACCGCGTTTGACTCGGCCCCGGACGGCCACGTCGCGCTGACCGCGCAGCTCCGTCTGCGCGGGGACCGCGGCGTCAACCTCGCGCTCGGCTTCGGGACCACCGAGAACCGGGCACTCCGTACCGCCGACCGCTCGGCGGACCAGTCGTTCGACCGCGCCTGGGCGCGCTACGACCGTGCGTGGCAGCGATATGACTCGCGCTTGCGCCGGCCCTCGCCGCGGCTGGGCGCGGCGGTCGCCCGCCAGTACTACCGGTCGGTAAACGTCGTCAAGGCCAGCGAGGACAAGACGTTCCACGGCGCGATCGCCGCCGGGCTGGCCTCTCCCTGGGGCCAGGCGGTGCCGGCCGGACAGGCGATGAACGGCAAGGCGACATATTTCGGCTCCTACCGCGAGGTGTTCGCGCGGGATCTGTATGAGGCCTTCACCGGGTTGCTGGTCGCAGGCGACTTGCGGACCGCGCGGGCGGCCACGCGCTTCCTGTTTCACCGCCAGCAGCAACCCGATGGCTCGATGCCGCGTAACTCGCTGCTCAACGGCAAGGTCGCGCCCGACACCGGCGGCGTGCAGCTCGACGAGACGTCGTACCCGATCTTGATGGACTGGCAGTCGGGGCTCGCCGGTAATCGCCGGCTGTACCGCGACCACGTGGTGCCCGCCGCCGACTTCCTGGTGGCCCACGGGCCGTCGGACGGCGTCGAGCGCTGGGAGGAGCAGACCGGCTACTCGCCGTCGACGATCGCCGCTGAGATCGCCGGGCTGACCGCGGCCGCGAGCATCGCCCGGGTCAACGGCGACTCTGACCATGCGGCGATCTATCAGGCGACGGCCGACGAGTTCGCCCGCAACATCAAAAACTGGACGGTGACCACGACCGGGCCGTACGGGCCCAGCTACTTCATCCGGCTGTCGAAGACCGGCGACCCGAACGCCGCGATCACCTACAACCTGGGCAACGGCAGCGTCACGGCTGACCAGCGCTCCGTGGTCGACGCCGGATTCCTCGAGCTCGTGCGCCTGGGCGTGCTGCCGGCGGGCGATCCCACGATGCGGGCGTCGCTGGCGGTCGTCGATCGGGTGATCGAGCGCCAGACGCGCAACGGCGCCGGCTTCTATCGCTACGGCACCGACGGGGCCGGATCCGAGGATGGCTATGGGGACTGCTACGAGCCCGATCCGACCAGCTGTCCGCTGACCGGCCAGCCGTGGCCGACGACCGACACCGGCTCCGGTCACCTGTGGCCGGTGCTGGCCGGCGAGCGCGGCGAGTTCGATGTGGCGGCCGGCAACCGCGGCCAGGCCAGCACGCTGCTCGGCGCGATCTCGAGCATGACGTCGGGCGGCTACCTCGAGCCCGAGCAGGCGTGGGAGGACCCGGCGGTCGCGCCGTCGCCGTTCGGGAGCGATCCGACGACCGCGTCGATCGGGTTCGAGCCGGGACAGCCGACCGGCTCGGCCAGTCCGCTGACCTGGGCGCAGGCCACCTATGCGCGCCTGACCGTTGACCTCGGGGCCGGGCGTAACCTCGAGACGCCGGCGATCGTCACCGATCGCTACATCGCCCACGGGATGCCGGGGTCGCTGCCGCTCACGGTCGGCTCGCCGGCGCCGGGGACGACGATCGACAGCCCCTCGGTCACGGTCAGCGGGACCACCGCTCCGCGAGCCGAGGTTGTGGTCGAGTCTTCCGGGACGCTGGGCACAGCGATCGCCACGACCACCGCCGACGCTTCGGGGGCATGGTCGGTGCCGGTTGCCGTCAGCTTCGGGCCCGCGGTGATCACCGCCACGAGCACGCTCGGCCGCAGCACCGGCTACGCCCAGACGTCGGTCACCAACGCGCTGGTGCCGGGCACCACCGTGTTCAGCGCCGCCGACCCGACCGGCGACGACAACGGGCCGGGCACGTACGGGTATCCGACCAGCGCCGATTTCAAGCAGGGGGCGTTCGACCTCGAGGGCATGCAGGTAAACCAGACCGCGGCAGACGTGTTCATCCAGTTCAAGCTCCGCGACCTCACGCCGACGTTCGGGGCGAACTTCGGCGCGCAGCTGCTCGACCTCTATGTCCGCGATCCGTCCAAGACCGCCACGTCGACCGCCGCGCCGTTCGCGACGCGCAACTACACGATCGCGCCCGACGACGCCTGGAGCCAGCGGCTCGAGGTGCAGGGATTCGTCGGCCCGGCCTGGGTCGACCCCTCCGGCAACACGGTCGGCTCGGCGCAGTTCGTGGTCGACAGCGCCAACGCCACCGCCACGATCATGGTCCCGACCGCGCAGTTCGGGACGGTCGGCAGCGGCTGGAAGTTCACGGTCGCGCTGACCGGTCAGGACGGATTCAGCCCCGATCAGGCGCGGGCGTTCGCCGCCAACCCGCAGCCGTTTGCGTTCGGGGTGTGCCAACCCGGCAACTCGAGCCAGATCTGCTCGGTCGATCCCGCGACGGTCCCCAAGGTGATCGACACGATCACCCCTGACGGAGTCTCACAGGCGACCGAGCTCGACCCGACGCAGGGACCGGTGATGCTCCACGGCGTGACCGTTCCGAAGTGACCTGCCAGCATCAGGGGAGATGCCCGCGACGCTTCCCAAGGCGGTTGCCACCGATCTCGACGGCACGCTGCTGCGATCCGACGGATCGGTCGACGACCGCACCTGCCGGGCGCTGACCGCGGTTGAAGCGGCCGGCGCGATGTTCGTGATCTGCACGGCGCGCCCGGCGCGGTGGATGCGGCCGCTGGCGGAGGCCACCGGTCACCGCGGGGTCGCGATCTGCGCCAACGGCGGCGTGCTGTGGGATCTGCACACCGAGTCCGTGCTCGAGGACTACCCGCTGGACCCGGCGATCGCCGGAGAGGTCGTGGCGCTGCTGCAGGAAAACCTGCCCGGCGGCGTGTGGGCGGTGGAGCGCTCCAGCGGCTTCGGCCGCGAGCCCGACTACTGGTCGCGGTGGCCGATACCGCCCGGGACGACCGTGGCCGCGATCGAGGCGCTGGTGACCGAGCCGTCGCACAAGCTGATGTTCCGCAACGAGCTGCATACCGCCGACGCGCTGCTCGAGCGGGCGCGGGCGCTGGTCGGCGATCGCGCCGAGCTGTCGCACTCCAACTCGGCCGAGAGCCTGATCGAGATCGCGGCCGCCGGTGTGAGCAAGGCGACCGCGCTCGCGCACGTGTGCGCCGAGCACGGGATCGCGCCCGAGCAAGTGGTCGCGTTCGGCGACATGCCCAATGACCTGGCGATGCTCCAGTGGGCCGGCCACGCGGTCGCGGTGGCCAACGCGCATCCCGACGTGCTGGCGATCGCCGACGAGGTGACCGCCGACAACGATGACGCCGGCGTCGCGCGGGTCTTGGAGCGGCTGTTCGCCGATCCGGCGGCGCGCAACGGCGACCCGTCCGAGCGCTCGTGAGCGCCCTGGTCGGGCTCGATCACGTGCAGGTTGCCGCGCCTCGGGGTTGCGAGCCGCGCGCCCGGCGGTTCTACGGCGACCTGCTGGGGCTGGCCGAGCTCGAGAAGCCCGAGGTACTGCGGGCGCGCGGCGGAGTCTGGTTCGCCCTCGGCGACCAGCAGTTGCACGTCGGCGTGCAGGAGCCGTTCACCCCGGCCCGCAAGGCGCATCCGGCGCTGCGGGCGCGCGCCGATCAGCTCGACGCGCTCGCACAGCGCCTCGCCGGGGCGGGTGTGGAGGTGGGTTGGGACGCGGCGATCGGCGGGGTCCGCCGGTTCTTCGCCGCGGATCCGTTCGGCAACCGGCTGGAGTTCGTCGGGGGCGCCTCAGCGGCAAGCTGAGTTTGGGCTGCGCCGAGCGGGGCAGGAAAGCCCTCGGACAGTCAAATCAGGGAGGTTGAGGACATGTCGACCGGATTGCTGGTCGTCATCATCGTCGTGGTGGTGTTGATCGTCGTGTTGCTCGTGCTGTTCTCGATGCGCGGGCGGATGGCGGCACGCCGGCACGAGCGCGAGCTGGAGCGTCGCCGAGGCGAGGCCGCCGGTGAGCACCGTGAGGTTGCGCAGGCCCGGGAGCAGCGAGCAGACGTGGCCGAGCGCAAAGCCCGGATCGCTTCTGCCGAGGCCGACCGCGAGCGCGCGGAGGCTCAGATCCATGAGGAGACCGCGCGCGCCCACGAGCAGGGGCTCGCCGACCACGAGCTCACCAACGAGGACGGCTCTCTGCGCGACGAGGACGCCGGCGACCGAGGCGCCGCGGATCGGGGCGATGCCGCCGGCCGCGACCCGTCGGGGCGCGCCACCGTCGAGGTGGACCGTGAGGCGGCCGAGCGCCGGGGACTGGTCGGCAGGGATCCCGATCGCGATCCGCCCGCGGACCCGCCGCCGTCACGGGGAGATTGACGAACGGCTAAGACCGCCCGTATGGGCGATGAAGGGAATGCGCCGGCGCGGTCTAATTGCCATGACCGTGACCAGTGCGAACAGCTCAGCGGCAGTCGACCTCGAGGTCGGGGACAGGACGGTCCCGATCTCGAGTCCTGACCGCGTGTACTTCTCAGCTCGGGGCGAGACCAAGCTCGACCTGGCCCGCTACTACCTCAGCGTCGGCGACGGGATCGTGCGCGCGCTGCGGGAGCGCCCCTGCATGCTCCACCGCTTCCCCAAAGGCGTGGACGACAAGAAGGTCCACCAGAAGCGAATCCCCAAGGGCGCCCCGCCGTGGGTCCAGACCGTCCGCGTGGACTTCCCGTCGGGCCGCCACGCCGACGAGCTGTGCGTGACCGAGCTCGGCAGCGTGATCTGGGCGGTGCAGATGGCGACCGTCGAATTTCACCCCTGGAACTCGCGTCGCGCCGACGTCGAGCGGCCGGACGAGTGGCGAATCGACCTCGATCCGATGCCCGAATGCGGGATCGAGACCGTCCGGCGGGTGGCCGGCGTCGCCCACGAGGTGCTCGACGAGCTCGGCGCGGTCGGGTGGCCGAAGACGTCGGGCGGCTCGGGGATTCACATCTACGTGCGGATCCCGCCGCGACTGAGCTTCAGCGACGTCCGCCGGGCCGCGCTGGCGTTCGCCCGCGAGGTCGAGCGCCGCGCACCGGCTGACGCGACCACGACCTGGTGGCGCAAGGACCGCGAGCCCGACAAGGTGTTCGTCGATTTCAACCAGAACGCCCGGGACCACACGATCGCCAGCGCCTACTCCGTGCGCGGGGTCAAGCAGGGGACGGTCTCGACCCCCGTCAGATGGGACGAGATCGATGATGTCGAGCCCCAGGACTTCACGATCGCCACCGTCCCCGACCGATTCGCCCAGCTCGGAGACCTTCACCATGGGATCGACGAGGCAGTGTTCGCGCTGGACGCGCTGCTGGAATGGGCGGATCGGGACGAGCACGAGGGCGCCGCGGACCCGGGGCAGCCATCTGGCAAGTGAGCGGTTCGCGGTCGGCCGACCCGCTCCCGGATACGATGAAATTGTGGAGCAGGATCTCCGACGATGAGCGGGCCAGATAATTTCCGCGTAGACGTGCGCAGCGAGGACAGGGCGATCGTGTTCGCGGTCGCAGGCGAACTCGACCTCGCCACCAGCCCGGCGCTCGAGCAGGAGTTGGAGCGCGTCCGCGATGCCGACGTCGATCTCCTGATCGTCGACCTGCGCGACCTGCGGTTCATGGACTCGACGGGCCTGCACGCGCTCGTCAAGGCCCATAAGCAGGCCCACGACGCCGGCCGTCGGTTCGCGGTGGTCCAGGGGGGCGCGCAGATCGAGCGGCTGCTGGATCTGACGGGCGTGGGCGACCTGCTGATCGTCGCCCAGTCCCCCGAGGAGCTGTTGCGGGCCGGCTGAGGCCGCCGCCTCGATGACGCGCGTCGCCGTAGTCGGCCACGTCGAGTGGGTCGACTTCGTCCCGGTGGAGCACTTTCCGGCGCCCGGCGAGATCCTCCACGCCCACGATTCGTTCGCCCGCGCCGGCGGGGGCGGGAGCGTCGTGGCGGTGGCGCTCGCCCGGCTCGGCGCCGAGGTCGACTTCTTCTGCGCGCTGGGCGACGACCGCCTCGGTCACGACGCCGAGGAGCGGTTGCGGGGCCATGGCGTGCACACGCACGTGGCCTGGCGCGACGAACCCACGCGGCGGGCGGTGACGCTGCTCGACGACGGTGGTGAGCGCACGATCATCACGCTCGGGGAGCGGCTGGCGCCGCTGGGGAGCGATCAGCTGGAGTGGTCGCGACTCGGCGATGCCGACGGGGTGTACTTCACCGCGGGCGACGAGCGCGCGCTCGAGCATGCCCGCCGGGCCCGGATCGTGGTCGCCTCGCCGCGGGGTCGAGCTGCGCTGGAGCGGGCCGGCTCGCCGATCGACGGGCTCATCTACAGCGCCCGCGACGCGGGGGAGAGCGAATGGGCGCGCCGCGTCGAGGCCGGCATGCGGCTGCTGTTCGCCACCCAGGGCGCGGCCGGCGGGCGCTGGTGGGGCGAGTCCGAGGGGCGCTGGGAGGCGGTCGCGCCTCCGGGCGAGCCCCGGGACGCCTACGGGTGCGGCGACTCGTTCGCCGCGGGCGTGGCGTTCGGCCTGGCCGAGGGGGTGTCGGTGGCCGAGGCCGCGGCGTTGGGAGCCCGATGTGGGGCTCGGTGTCTGACCGAGGCGGGAGCCGGGGCCTAGGCTGCGGGCGTAGCGTGCATATCGCGTCAGATCCGCCGGTGACGGCGAGGCTTGCCGCGTTATGCGCCGTATGCGTGCACCACACGGCAACCCTCGGGATGGCGGCCGGACTTGTCGTGTTATGCACGCGTCGGCCGGCACAGCCAGATGTCGTCGGCCGCGCCGAGCCGGCAGCGGGTCATCAGCTCGGGTCCGAACTCGGCCTCGGGACGGATCCGCTCGACTTCGAAGCCGGCCGTGGTCAGGCGCTGCCCGATGTCGGGCGCGTACAGGCGGACGTGGTCGCTCTGCCAGAACGCGCGCTCGCGGTCGGCAGGCGCGGTGATCGACCAGTCCTCGTAGGTCCGCTCGCGCCCCAGGTCGAGCGGGACCATCACCAGGCACCAGCCGCCGGAGGCGGTGATCCGGGCGAGCTCGGACATCGCCGCCGCGTCGTCGTCGACGTGCTCGAGCACGTGCGAGCACACGACCGCGTCAAAGCTGGCGTCCGGGAGGGCCAGCGCCCGGACGTCGAGCGACATGTCGACCCCTGGCTGGTCCAGATCGGCTGTTACATACCGCAACTCTTTTATACGTTCAAACCGACGACGCAGCGCCCACTCGGGGGCGAAGTGCAGCAGCGACCCGGCCTCACCGAGCAGCGCCGGGCGGCGCTGGAACAGCAGCCACTGCGCTCGGTGGCGCTCGTGCGAGCCACACCGCCAGCACAGGGCGTCGGCGCGGTTCCAGTCGTCCTTGAAGCGGTCAAAGCGCCCCTCGCACAGCGGGCAGAAGACGGCGTGCCCGCGATGGGCGCGCACCGCCGCGCGCAGCCTCACGGCGCGCGCCATCCGGGAGGGGGTGACGCCTGCCACCGCGACGAGGCTAGTGAATCTCGCGCCGGCCGGGCTACGATCCGTCCGGATGACAGCTCCCGTCATCGAGGTCGACACCCCGTACGGGGCTGCCCGCGTGCACCTGCACGCGGCGCAGGTGCAACCGGTCGGCGCGCTGATCCTCGGACACGGCGCCAACGGAGCCGTCGGGGCCCGCGACCTGGTATGCGCGACCGATGTGGCGGTGGCGCTCGGATTCGTCACCGCACTGGTCGAGCAGCCCTACAAGGTCGCCGGCAAGCGCAGCCCGGCCCCCGCGACGCAGCTCGACACCGCCTGGCTGGCCGTGGTCACCGCGCTGCGCGGCGGCGAGCTCGACGGCCTCCCGGTGATCGCCGGCGGCCGATCGTCGGGCGCCCGCGTGGCCTGCCGGACCGCCGCGCAGACGCAGGCCGATCGGCGTCCTGTGCCTGGCGTTCCCGCTGCATCCGCCCGGCAAGCCGGACAAGACGCGACAGCCCGAGCTCGATGCCGTCCGGGTGCCGACGCTGATCGTCCAGGGCGAGAGCGACCCGTTCGGGCTGCCCGCCCGGGCCCGCAACCGCAAGGTCGTGACGGTGCGCGGCAACCACAGCCTCTCCAGCGACCTCAACGGGGTCGCCGCGGCCGTGCGCGGGTGGCTGGTCCGGATGACCGCTACTCGTACTGGAGCGCCTGCAGCACATTGAGCTTCGCGGCTCTTCGCGCTGGGAAGATCGCGGCAATGATCCCGCAGACGACCGCGGCGATCACGAACACGACCAGCGTGCCCCAGGGGATCGTGAACGCCGGGTACTTGATCGCCACCCCGACCATCAGCGCCAGGGCCACCCCGAGCGGGATCCCGAACGTCGCCCCCAGCAGCGCGGTGATGATGCTCTCGTGGCGGATCATCCGCCGCAGCTGGCGGCGGCTCATCCCGATCGCGCGCAGCATCCCGATCTCCCGCGTGCGCTCGAACACCGTCAGCACCAGCGTGTTGACGATCCCGAACAGACTGATGATGATCGACAGCGACAGCAGCACATAGAGGATGTTCAGCAGCTGATCGAGCCCCTTGAGCTGGTTGGCCTTGAACTGCGATTTGGTCTGGACCTTGGCGTCGGGGAAGCCGCTGAGCGCCGCATCGAGCCGGTGGGTGTTGGCGTCGGTCACGCCGCCGACCATGTTCACGAACGTGTACAGGTTCTGCGGGTTCTGGTAGCTGCGGTCGAACAGCGCCGTCGAGATCGTGACGTCTCCATATGGTGAGCCGCCCTTGGGCGGGGAGAAGATTCCGCGCAGCTTCAGGTGCAGGGTCGAGCCGGTCGGCGTCAGCACGTCGATCGGCGATCCGATCTGGAGGTGCTGGGCCTTGGCGTAGTCGTGGTTGACGAACGCGCCGGTGCTGCCGAGCGTGGCCGGCGTCGCCGGGCTCCCGTCCTGCCAGTCGACCTTGATCACGCGGCTGACGTCGCCCGATACGCCGGTGACGTTGATCTTCGAACCGAACGCCTTGCCGTCGCCGGCGCGCACGCCGCTGACCACGGTGGCCCCGGGAACGTGCTGCAGCGTGTTCTCCGAGGACACGCTGATCGGCGAGAAGTTGTCGGTCGCGGTGACCGCGTAGTTGGCCACGAACACCTTGTCGACGGCGTCCGAGAAACGCGACTTCAGCCCGGCGGCCAGCACGCCGACGAGCGTCACCAGCGCCAGGCCGATCATCAGCGCGGCCGCGGTCGAGGCGGTCCGGCTGGGATTGCGGCCGCTGTTGCCGCGGGCCAGCTTGCCGGCGCCTCCGCCGATCTTCGTGGCCGGCCAACCGAGCACGCGGACCAGCGGCGGCACCAGGCGCGACGACAGCATCGCCACGCCGATGAACACGAGCACCGTGCCCAGGCCGAGCGCGATCAGCCGCACCGGCGTGGACAGCCCACCGACGAGCAAGCCGACCAGCAGCAGCGCGATCGCCGCGGCGACCGTCAGGAACGAGCCGGTGCCCCCGTAGCGCGCCCAACGCGACGGAGGCAGCACGGCGCCCTCGCGAACGGCGGCGATCGGCGGAACGCGCGTCGAGCGCAACGCCGGACGCAGCGCGGCCAGCATCGTGATCACGATCCCGACCAGCAGCGAGACCACGATCGTGCGCGTCTTGAAGACGGTGCCGGCCGACGGCAGGTCGATCCCGAACGAGACCAGCAGCGCGTTCAGCCCCTTGGCCAGTGCGAGTCCCAAGAACAGCCCGATCACCGACGCAAACACGCCGATCAGGAACGCTTCCAGCAACACCGAGGTGAGTACCTGCCGGCGGGTCGCGCCCAGCGTGCGCAACGTGGCCAGCTCGCGGGTTCGCTGCGCGACCGTGATCGACAGCGTGTTGGCGATCACGAAGCTCCCCACGAACAGCGCGATGCCGCCGAACGCGAGCAGGAACGACCGGAAGATGTTCAGGAACGAGCTGGTGTCGTGGGTCTGCTGCGCCGCCTGCTGCTGACCGGTCTTGACCTGGCTGCCGGGCGGCAGGATCGGCTGGATCTCCTTGACCAGCTGCTCGGGGCTGGTGCCGGACTTGGCCGCGACGTCGATCGAGTCGACCCGGCCCACCTTGCGGAAGATCCGCTGGGCGGTCGGGAGCGAGAAGATCGCCATCGTCGCCCCGCCGAGCGACGACACTCCGGCGAACTTGGCCGTGCCCGCGATCTGGAACGTCTGCACCGGCCCGCGCGCGACCACGCCGATCCGTTGACCGACCCTGAAGTTGTCCTTGCTGGCCGTGTCGGCATCGATCACGACCTGATCGGGCCCGGTTGGCCAGGAACCCGCGGTCAGCGTCAGCGGATTGAACCGCTGGCCCTGGGGGGTGTAGCTGAACGCCAGCCCGGGAGCGCCGCCGCGGGAGATCACCTTGCCGTTGCGGCCGACGAGCTGGGCGCTGTCGGAGATGCCGCCGGACGCCTGGGCGACGTTGGGCAGCGACCGCACCTGGGTGAGCAGCGACTCCGGCAGCGACGGCGTCGAGGGATCGTTGCCGCCGTTGTCGTTACTGCTGATCGCGCTCTTACCGCTGACGACGGCGTCGGAGTTCTTGTTGGCCTGCGTGAACACCGTCGAGAACGCCGACTGAATCGTGTCGGTGAGCACGTAGGTGCCGCTGATCATCGTCACCCCGAGCACGATCGCGATCGCGGTCAGCGCCGCCCGGAGCTTGCGTCCAGCGAGTCCGGCGAGGGCGACTTTGGTCACGACTGCAGGGTGCTCATCACCTCGACGACCTCCCCCTGGGTCGCGTCGGTGAGCTCTCTGACAATCTGCCCGTCGGCCAGGACCAGGATCCGGTCGGCGATCGCGGCGGCATGGGCCTCGTGCGTGACCATCACGATCGTCTGGCTGTACCTCTCGGCCGAGGACCGGAGCAGCTCGAGAATCTCCTCGCTGGTCTTGGAGTCGAGGTTCCCGGTGGGCTCATCGGCGAACACGATCGTCGGCCGGGTCACCAGCGCCCGCGCGAGTGCGACGCGTTGCTGCTGGCCACCCGACAGCTCCGAGGGGCGGTGCTTGCGGCGGTCCGAAAGCCCGGTGGCGGCCAGCAGCTCCTCCAGCCAGGCGCGGTCGGGCTGCTCACCGGCGATCGACAGCGGCAGCACAACGTTCTCCTCGGCGGTCAGCATCGGCAGCAGGTTGAAGAACTGGAACACGAAGCCGATGTGCTCGCGGCGCACGCGGGTCAGGTGAGCGTCGTCAAGGTTCGAGATCTCCGTCCCGGCGATCGTGACCGAGCCGCTCGTCGGCTTGTCCAGGCCGGCCAGGAGGTGCATCAGCGTCGACTTACCGGACCCCGACGGGCCCATCACCGCGAGCAGCTCGCCATTGGGCACCTCGAGCGTCACGCCGCGCAAAGCGTGCACGGCCGTGTCGCCCTGGCCGTAGGTGCGCTCGAGGTCGCGCGCGCCGACCGCGACGCCGGGCCGCGGCGTCTCTCCTACCTGAGTCGCTTGGCTTGGTTCAGGCTCCACGAGTTCGTGTATAGCAAGGCCCTCGGAGGGGTCAAGTGTGCGTAACATCACAGCCACGCGGGCACGTCTTTGTTAATCGCGAGCAATCACCGTGAAGGTCCGGATCCGACTTGGCAGCGCCATCGCGAGGCTCGCGCCGGCGCCCTCGATGAGCCTCGAGCTGCCGGACGGCGCCACGGTCGACGACCTGTACGCGCGGCTGGCCGACAGCCACCCCGAGCTCGCGCCGGCGCTCCGGTCGGCGCTGCCGGTCGTCGCGGGAGCGCACGTCGAGCGCGACCGCGCGCTGGCGCACGGCGACGAGGTCGCGCTGCTGTCCCCGGTGGCCGGCGGATGACCCGGAGCCCAGACGCACCTCAACCCCACTCCTAGCTCTCGAAGGGAGCAGACCATGGCGATCGAACCGGCCGAAGTTGACACCAAGCCCGCTCAGCGGACCGTCTTCGTCGACACCTTCACCGACGGCCTGCTCGGACCCGAGGTCTACATGGCGGGGCCCGTAGCCGACGGCGGCCACATCGTGTGGAACTCGACGCCAGGCTGCTGGGGCCCGATGATCACGCCGTCGATCCGCGGCGGCCACGAGGTCTGCACTCCGGTCGCGGTGGCGGGCGCCGAGGTCGGCGACGCGATCGCGATCCGGATCAAGGCGATCGACGTGACCTCGCTGGCGACCTCGTCGGGCAACGACCAGCCGATGGAGGGCCGGTTCGTCGGCGATCCGTTCTGCGCGCCGGTGTGCCCCGGCTGCGGGGCGCAATGGCCCGAGACGGTCGTCGAGGGGATCGGGCCGGAGTCGGTCCGCTGCGCCAAATGCGGCGCCGACGCGACCCCGTTCACGTTCACCAACGGCTACACGATCGCGTTCGACGAGATGCACACGGTCGGCGTCACCGTGCCCCAGGAGGCCGCCGAGGGGTTCGCGCACGAGGCCGCTCGATTCGCGGCGCTGCCCGACCGGTCGGTGCAGAACCCGATCCTCGGCTTCGCGCCCCACGACCTGGTCGCGCTGGCCACCCGGTGCCGGCCGTTCCTGGGTCAGATCGGCACGTCGCCGTCGATCATGCTCCCCGACTCCCACAACGCGGGCGACTTCGGCTCGTTCTTGATCGGCGCTCAGCACCGCTACGCCGTCACGGCGCAGGAGCTGCAGGACAACAAGACCGACGGTCACATGGACATCGACGCGGTGCGCGAGGGCGCGCTGCTGGTGTGCCCGGTCAAGGTCGACGGCGCCGGTGTCTACCTCGGCGACATGCACGCACTCCAGGGCGACGGCGAGATCGCCGGCCACACCTGCGACGTGGCCGGCACGGTCACGCTCGAGGTCGAGGTGATCAAGGGCCTCGGGATCGACGGGCCGCTGCTGTTCCCGGTGGCCGAGGACCTGCCGTTCCTGGCCCGCCCGCTGACCGAGGAGGAGCGAAGCCGCGCGCTCGCGCTCGGCCGCCGCTACGGCGTCGAGGAGCTCGAGGAGTCGCTGCCGATCTCGGTGATCGGTACCGGCCCCGACCTCAACAGCGCCACCGACAACGGTCTCGCCCGGGCCGCTGAGCTGCTCGGCATGTCGGTGCCCGAGGTCATCGAATCGCGCGACGATCTCGGGCGCGATCGAGATCGGCCGCCACCCCGGCGTCGTCCAGGTGACGTTCCGCGCCCCGGTGAAGGCGCTGCGCGAGCGCGGTCTGGAGGCCTACGCGGCCGAGCAGTGTCCTCCGAGTCCGACCTGGGGCCTAGCCGACGATCCGGAACACGCCGCGCATGAACGGGTGGATCCGGCAGTAGAACGTGTACACGCCCGGCTTGAGGTTCTTCGGGGTGCTCCAACTGAGCTGCCCGGAGGCGGGCGTTCCAACGCCGAGCTGGGTTGAGTCGAACCCGCCGGCGCCGTTGGCCAGCGGGTAAGAGATCCCGGTGTCGAGGCCGCAGGGGTCCTTGCACGCGGTGATCGTGTGGAAGATCGACTGCATGTAGGCCGCGCTGGGATCCAGGCCGGGCAGCCCCGGCGACAGGGGGCTGGCGTCGTCGTTGTGGAACGTCACCGACTGTCCCTCGCGGGCGGTGGGGGCGCACCGCTGTGCGGTCGGCGGCGCCTCGAGATCCCCGGGGGTGTACGTGAAGCCGGCGATCTGGACGGTGTGGGTCTTGCAACTGCGCAGCGTATTGGGGTCGACGGTCAGCCAGGTGGTGCCGCCGTGGTGGTTGTTCTCGGCCAGGTGGCCGTGCGTGATGTGCCCGGCCTCGTCGACCGTGCGCGTGAACGGGTCGACGCCGGCGGCGACGCGGGCCCTGGTGTCGCGCACGCCGGTGAACGGGTCCAGGCCGGTCTGATCGTCCCAGGCCTCCCACACGACCATGATCCCCATCGACTCATACCAGGACGCCCGCTTGGTCTCGTACGTCGTGCTGATCCGCATCACGTCGCCCGCGTTGACGTGCGGGCGCCAGTTCTTCGAGGTCGCGGTCATCGCCATGTCCCACGAGATCGGCCCGCGTCTGTCGAAGTAGTCGGCGCTGGACCGGAACAATCGGACGGAGTTGCGCTGGGTGCCCCGCGGCGTCTTGCTGGTGTCCTTGGTGCCCGCACGGATCAGGTCGAGGTCGTCGTAGAGCCCGCCCGGGTGCAGATGGCCGGCGGTGGCCACGAGCGTGCCCGGGTGGTCGACCGTGAACAGGTTCAGCGGCGGGCCGCCCTTGTAGGGGTTCTTCGCCATGTCGGGGAACGTGAACTTGCCGTTGCGGCCGCTGTGGCGGTAGACGTTGAACACCGGGTACAGGTTGTGGTCCTCGACGTCCATCCAGATCGGGTGTACGGGCGTGATCCCCCTCGCCGCGGGCGAGCCGTCGGGGATGAAGTCCATGTCGTAGGTGATGAAGACCTTGGCGGGCTTGCGGCGGAGGTTGTGGATCATGTAGTTCAGGATCCAGTGGTCGGCCGCGCCCACCGGGTAGCCGTAGCCCTTGGGCAGCTGATAGGCCGTCTTCTCCTCGCCAGAGGCCATGAACGGATACAGGCCCGCCTGGCCGTTGCCCTCGCCCTGCCCGGCCGCACCGTCGGTCAGCCACACGCCGTGGTGCAGGTGGATGATGTCGACGCGCGGGATCGCCCCGCAGCACTTGCCGTTGGCCTTGGCGTAGTGGAGATTCGGCGCCACCCGGGTCATGAACCCGTTCTGGTCGGGTTTGGGGACGCTGTCGGTGTCGGTGAGGATCAGATTCGCGCCGGGCTTGACCAGGTACGGGCCGGCGGCGAAGTGCAGATGCTCGACTCCGCTGGACGCGAAAGCCGGCGCCGACAGCGCGAGCGCGGTCGCCACACCGATCACTGCGCAGATGACTGCTCGTCTCAAGTTCGCTCCTCCGTGCAGAACGCGACGTCTCTCTCCAGCCGGGTATTGAATCACGATTCACCGGCGGGCGCGGCACGAAGCTACGCGTGCGTAGCCGTGAGTCCGTCGACGTGCGCGCAGGCGCAAGCGCCGCGCGCGTGGCACGGTCCCGGCAGGCTCTGGCGCTCTACCAGGCCTGGGTGTGCCCGCAGTGCGGACAGCCGACGGTCGTCGAGACCTGCTCCTCGAACACGAAGCCGCACTGACAGCTGTAGACAGCGCGGTCCTCCGAGGGTCCGCCGTGGCGCTTGCGGGAGCTCGGCGCGGTGGGTCGCTCGGACACGATCCCTCCGCGCTGCTCGGGCAGCGGCTCGTTCACGACGGTCAAACGCTCGACGTTTCGGCCGGTCCGACTCCGAGCGCGAAGCCGGCTGTTGGTCTTTCCCCGCTTTGATCTGACGATCATGCTCATAACTCGTAACGCCCTTGCCCGGGTTTTGTTTCGCGTTCGGGGCGATTAATTCCCGGTGCTAACAAGAAGCTAATTGGCCGGAAGGCCCCATTGGCACTGGGGGCGGCCGATCGGGCCAGGACGGCGCAGCGGCCTCGTGTGGGAGAATTGGTCGAGGCATGGATCCAAGCCGCAAGCGTGCCATCCGCCTGACCGTCGCCCTCACCGCCGCGCTGCTGCTGGCGTCGGCGCTGGTCTATACGAGCTTCGCCGCCGGTCGCGATGAGGTCACCGCATCGCAGCTTGTCCACAAGGCCAAGCCCGGGCAGTCCTACATCCTGGCGGGCACGGTGCTCGCCGGCTCGGTCCGCCACCAGGGCTCGACGCTGCTGTTCCGCGTGCGCGACCCGAAGCTCAAGATGTCGGTGCCGGTGCGCTACACCGGCATCGTCCCGGACCCGTTCGCGGAGGGCCGGGGCGTGCTGGTGACGGTCAAGGAGCAGGGCGCGAGCGCGGCCTCGACGTTCGTCGGCGAGCAGAACTCGCTGACGACCAAGTGTCCCTCCAAGTACCAGGCAGCGAGCTCGTCTTACTGATGGCCGGGCAGTGAGATGGCGCTGACCGGTCGCGCACTGCTGATCATCGGCCTGCTGGTCGCGCTGTACGGAGCCGGAGCGTCGCTGTACGGCGCGCGCACTGGGCGGCGCGAGTGGATCGACTCGGGCCGACGCTCGGTGTACGCGCTGGCGGGGCTGATGACGATCGCGTTCGTGATCCTCGAGTCGGCGTTCATCCGCTCGGACTTCACGTTCAACGTCGTCGCCGGACACTCCTCGACGACCACGCCGACGTTCTACAAGCTGACCGCGGCGTGGTCCTCGCAGGAGGGCTCGCTGCTGCTGTGGGTGTGGCTGCTGTCGCTGTGGTCGAGCCTGGTCCTGTTCCTCACCCGCGGCCGGGTCAGGGAGATCGCCCCGTACGCGACGGCCGTGCTGCTCGGCTTCGCCGCGTTCTTCTCGATGCTGACGGTGTTCTGGGCCAACCCGTTCGCCACCACCCACAACCCGCCAACCGAGGGCGCCGGCCTGGATCCGCTGCTGCTGCACCCGAGCATGATGATCCACCCGCCGATGCTCTACTCGGGGTACACGCTGCTGACGATCCCGTTCGCGTTCGCGATCGGCGCGCTCGTCACCGGCAGGCTCGGGTCGGAGTGGGTCGCGGTGACGCGGCGGTTCGCGCTGGCGGCGTGGCTGTTTCTGGGGATCGGGATCCTGCTCGGCGCGCGCTGGTCCTACACCGAGCTCGGTTGGGGCGGCTACTGGGCCTGGGACCCGGTCGAGAACGCCGCGCTGATGCCGTGGCTGGCCGTGACCGCGTTCATCCACTCGGCGATGATCCAGGAGAAACGCGGGATGCTGAAGGTGTGGAACGCGTCGTTGATCCTGGGGAGCGCGACGCTCGCGATCATCGGCACGTTCCTGGTTCGCTCCGGAGTGCTGGACTCGATCCACGCGTTCGGCGCCTCGACGCTGGGCGTCCCGTTCGTACTGCTGATCGCGACGATGGTCGCGGGCTCGATCTACCTGGTCGTATGGCGGCGGCCACAGCTGCGCTCGGACTCCCAGCTGGACTCGCTGCTGTCCCGCGAGGCCGTGTTCCTGTTCCAGAACGTGGTCCTGGTGGCGATGGTGTTCGTGATCTTCTGGGTCACGTTCTTCCCGCTGATCTCCGAGGCCGTGACTGGCACCAAGGTCTCGGTCGGGCCGCCGGCGTTCAGGCCGTTCATCGTGCCGCTGGCGCTGGTGCTGGTGCTGCTGTCGGGGATCGGCCCGATCATCGCCTGGCGCCGGGTGACGGCCGCGAACCTGCGGCGCAACTTCACGATCCCGGTGAGCGTCGGGGTGGCCACTCTGATCGTGCTGCTGGTGGCCGGCGGCGGCACCAGCTCGCGCCCGTTCGCGCTGGCAATGTTCGTGTTCGCGGCGTTCGTCGTGGCCACGGTGGTCCAGGAGTTCTGGCGCGGCGTCTCGGCGCGGCGCGCGATGACGCCCGACCCGGTGCCGATCGCCCTGGGCCAGCTGATCCGCCGCAACCGCCGTCGCTACGGCGGCTACATCGTCCACGCCGGGCTCGCGGTGCTGCTCGTCGGCGTGGCGGCGTCGTCATCGTTCCAGCACTCCCACGACGTGACGCTGAGGCCCGGCCAGTCCGTCGTCGTCAACGGCTACGCGATCCGCTACGTCCACCCGACCGCATCCGCATCGGCGCAGAAGGTCTCGTTCGGCGCCGTGCTCGACGTGTCAAAGAAGGGCAAGCACGTGACCACGCTGACGACCACGCGCGGGTTCTATCCCGCCCAGGACGCCAGCCTCGGGGTGATCGGGCGCTTCTTCAACGGCCAGGCCGACAGCAACGTGGGCCTCGACGCCGGGATCACGCACGACATCTGGACGGTGATCAACCCCGACCTGACGCCGCTGCAGCCGCTGATCAACAAGGGCGACAAGCTGTTCGCCGCCGACGAGGCGAACATCATGTCCAAGGCGGCCTCGCTGCCTCCGGCCCAGACCCAGCAGGCGCTGAACTCGCTGTTCTCCGAGCGCGACGCCGCGATCACCGGCCTCACCCAGCGATTCGTCACTCACCCGTGGGCGGTCAACTTCCTGATGATCGTCTCGCCGCTGGTCACCTGGATCTGGCTGGGCGCGCTGATCATCGCGCTGGGCGGGCTGATCGCGCTGTGGCCGGTGCCGGCCTTCGCACGGCGACGGGCGACGTCGCGGGCGGCTTCGGGCGCCGGCGGCCGCCGGACCCAGCCGGCGCTGCCCGCCCGCGAGCCTGTCTAGTGCGACGCTAGCTCGTGCTGCAGTTCGTGATCGTGCTCGCGATTCTGGCCGCCGTCGTGGTGATCGTCGGCATGCCGATCCGCCGGGCCCGGATCGCGCGACTCACGGGACCGGTCGATCCGGATGAGGCGCTGACGGCGCCCGGGTCGGAGGCGGGAGGGGTGGGCTTCGACGAGGTCGCCGAGCTCGAGGCGGCGCGCGACGCCAAGTACCGAGAGATCCGCGACGCGCAGCTCGACCATCGCACCGGCAAGCTCTCGGACTCCGACTTCGAGGCGGTGGACAGCGGGCTGCGAGCCGAGGCAATCGAGATCCTCTCCGAGCTCGACCGCGTGCGGGGAGAGCCGCCCGAGGAGTCGCCCGACGACGAGCCCAACCCGGAGTCGCCCACGTCCCCGACGGGGGGCAGCTCAGCCAACGGCGCCCGTGGGGGCGCCGACTAACTGATCTTGATGAGGATGATCGTGTTGACTGCGAACGCGATTGCGAACCCGACCGTCCAGCGGTTCAGGTTGCGCTCGACGAGCGAGCCGCCGCCCAACGGACCGGCGCCGGTGCCCACACCGAACGCGCCGGACAGGCCGGCGTCCTTACCCGAGTGCATCAGCACCAGGAAGATCAGGACGATGCAGATGAGCACCTGCACGACACCGAGGATCGTTACCACCATCGCTGCCGGATGGTAGCGGCCCGGAGCCGGGGGGCGCCCAGGTAGCACGGCGGTGCCCGAACGCTCTTCTGAGCGGCGGCGGCAGCCGCCCGTCAGTCGATAGCCATGACCCGGCCAGGATCAGCAGCAGGCCCGCGACCGCACCGGCGCCGGGACGCTCCCCGAGCAGGGCCACGCCGAGCGCGACCGCGACGATCGGGTTGACATAGGTGATCACGGTCGCGCGGCTGGTGCCGGCCTCGCGGATCAGCACGGTGAAGATCACGAACGCCAGCGCCGTGCACAACAGTCCGAGCACGACCACAGACCCGATCGCGCCCAGCGTGGGCACCGAATGGGGCCGGTTGAGCGCGGCACCCGGCGCCAGCACCAGCGCGGCGATCGCCAGCGAAGTGCCCATCGTCGCGCGCGGGTCCAGCCCGGCCAAGCGGTGCTTGATGACCATCGGCCCGACCGCGTAGCCGCACGCGGCCAGCAGGATCGCGCCGGCGCCGAGCAGTTCCTGAGCGTTGCCGGCGATGTCGACGCCGACGAGCACGATCACGCCGCCGAACCCGAGCATCAGGCCGAACCCGCGGATCGCGGTGGGCCGCTCGGAGTGGTCGAAGCGCATCGCCAGCAGTGCGCCGACCAGCGGGACCGCGGCGATGATGATCGCGGTCAGCGACGAGGCCACATGCACCTCGCCGGCGGCGATCAGCGGGAACGGCAGCGAGATCTCGGCGATCGCGTAGGCGAGCAGCCAGCGCAACCGACCGCGGACCGAGGTCAGCGTGCCCGCCCGCCAAGCCAGCGCCAGCAGCACGATCGCCCCCAGCGCCACCCGGCTCCAGGCGAGCATCAGCGGCGTCACGCCGCCGTCGACGGCGATCTTGATGAACAGGTACGGGACGCCCCAGATCAGCGACATCGCCGAGAACGCGAGCCAGGCTTGACGCGTCACGAGAGCGTCAGTGTCGCTGTTCGGCGAGTCGGTCGACGAGCCTGAGCAGGTCGAGCGGGCTGAACGGCTTGGTCAGGAACAGGTCCGCGCCGGCCTCCTCGGCCTCGGCCTGGACGGTGTCCCCGTGGGCAGCGGTGAGCATCACGATCGTGGTTTTACTGGTGTCGCTGTCGGCACGCAGCCGACGGCAGGCCTCGATCCCGTCGAGGCGCGGCATGTCCACGTCGAGAAACACGATCGCCGGCCGCTCGCGCTTGGCGACCTCAACCGCCTCGAGCCCGTCACCGGCCTCGTGCAGGTCGAACTGAGTGACATCCTCGAGCGTGGTCGCGATCAGCTTGCGGATGAACTGGTCGTCGTCGACGATCAGCACGCCTCGATTCATCCGGCGGACGCCCGGCGGGTCATCGAGTCTCGCGCCGGATCCGCTCGAATGTCTCGTCGGGGATCTTCTTGAACGCCTCGATCACCCAGGGGTCGAAGTGCTGGCCGGACTCGGCCACGATCATGTCGCGCGCGACGTCGAGCGGCGACGCGGTGCGGTAGGGGCGATCGCTGGTGAGCGCGTCGAGCACGTCGGCGACCGCGAAGATCCGCGCCGACAGAGGGATGTCCTCGCCGGCGAGACCGTCCGGGTAACCGGTGCCGTCCCAGCGCTCGTGGTGATGGCGGACCACCTGCATCGGCTGCGCCAGGAACTCGATGTCGCGCACGATCTCGGCGCCGACGACCGGGTGCTGAACGACCAGCGCGCGCTCCTCCGCGGTCAGCTGGCCGGGCTTGTAGAGGATCGAGTCGGGGATCGCGAGCTTGCCGATGTCGTGCAGCAGGAAGCCGAACTCCAGGTCGGCCACGTCGGGCACCGACAGACCGAGCGCGCGGGCGATCCGCATGCCGTAGGCGGTGACCCGCTCGGCGTGCTTGCGGGTGTAGGCGTCGCGGGCCTCAACAGCGTTGGATAGCGCGCGCACGGTCGCCATGTAGGAGCGCTGGAGCTCGTGAGCACGGGCCCGCTCCTGCTTGAACGTCTCGCGCAGATCGGCGGCGTAGCGCTCGAGCTGGCGGTCCTTGTCGGCGGCCTCCTGCTCGCGCAGAGCCAGCTCGCCACGCAGACGCTCGAGCTCTTCAATCAACTCGACATCGCTCTGGACTGCCATTCCTTCGGGCTCACCCTTCCCGCTCCCCGCGGAGCGCTGCTAATACTGCCCCGGCGGCCTCTTCGGCCGGAATGACTTCCATGCCAAGCCCGTTTACTCCGTTAGGAGTAGGCGTCTCGCTGTCCGAAAACAGTATCACCGCCCGCCGGAGCCGACGACCCCTCAGGTCAAGAGCCTGAAGTACGGCCTGAGGGTTGCGAATGCCGACGTCGACGAGCGCGACCTCGAACCGGCGCTCTTCGCAGACCCTGGCGGCGGCCGGGCCGGTCAGCTCCCAGTGGTGCTCGATCCCGAACTCGTCCAGCGCCGACTCGAGCATCGCCTGCAGCTCGGGGCGACCGACCACGAGCACGCTGGAGCGCCCCGCGCGGACCGCGGCCCCGAGCACGTCGCGCAGCTCGTCGGCGTCGATCGGCTTGGCCACCACCCACTCGCCGGCGAGCGCATGCGAGCCCGAGAACACCGACACGAACACGATCGGGGTGGTGCGCAGCAGCGGGTCCTGCCGAATCGCGCGCAGCACCTCGAAGCCATCGGGCCCGGGCATCAGGATGTCGAGCGTGATCGCGTCGTAGCGGTGGCTCCGAAGCAGCTCGAGCGCCTCGCCACCGCTGGTGGCGATCGTCGCCGTCACGTCCAGCGGAGCCAGCTGGCCGGCGATCAGCTCGGCGATCTCGGGCTCGTCGTCGACGACCAGCACGTGGCGGCCGCGGATCGCGGTCAGCGACTCGGCCGACTGCGGGCCGCGGATCGCCGCCGGCAGCCGCACCCGGAATGTGGTGCCTCGCCCGACCTCGCTCTCGACCTCGACCTCGCCGCTGTGCAGATCGACCAGCGACTTCACGATCGATAGCCCCAGGCCCGTGCCGGGGCTCACGGCGCTGCCGTTGCCGCCACGGAAGAACCGCTCGAACACCCGCGAGGTCTCCTCCGCGGTCATCCCGATCCCCGTGTCCGACACCTTGATCTGAACCCACGCCCGGTCGGGCTCGACGGCCACCTGGATGCGGCCGCCCTCGTGCGTGTACAGGTGGGCGTTGGTGACCAGGTTGGCGACGATCTGTCGCACTCGGCTCGGGTCTGCCATCGCCAGCGGCAGCGTGGGAGCGATGTGGACGTCTAGCTGCTGGCCCTTGTTGGCGATCCGCGGGCCGATCAGCTCGGTGACCTCGGTGACGGCCTCGCCGACGTCGATCGGCCGCCGGTTGATCTCGACGTGGTCGGCCTCGATCCGTGCCACGTCGAGCAGGTCGTTGACCAGATCCACGAGCCGGTCGGTTGACTTCAGGATGATGTCGACGAACTCCCGCTGGCGCTCGGACATGCCCTCGGGGGAGCGCTCGAGCAGCTCAACGAACCCTTTGATCGAGGTCAGCGGACTGCGCAGCTCGTGCGAGGCGGTCGCCACGAACTCGCTCTTGGCGCGCTCCAGTCGCGCGCGCTCGCTCATGTCGCGGACAGTCCACACGACCCCGTCGGTCTCGCTGCCCAGCAGCGCGGCGGTCACCGCCAGCGTGCGATCGTGGTGGCGGACGATCGACTCGCCACTGAGCGCCTCGGCCAGCGGCGGCAGCGGGCTCTCGTCGTCGTCGGCGGAGGATCCGACGACGAGTTCGGGGACCAGCTCGGCGGCCCGTGGGTTGACGGCCGAGATCTTGCTCGAGCTCGGCTCGGTGACGATCAGCGCGTCGCCGAGGCTCTCGATCGTGATCGCCAGCGCCCGGCGCTCCTCTTCGATCTGGCGCTGCGCCCCGCGCAGGTCGTCGGCCATCGCGTTGAACGCGTTGCCGAGCTCCTGGAGCTCCCGCGGGCCAGAGGGCTCGACCCGACGCCCCAGGTCCCCCGAGGCCAGGCTGCGGGTCGCCTGGACGAGGTCGTCGAGCGGCCGGCGCATGCCCCGGATCAGCAGCGCGATCAGCGTCAGGGCCCCGGCCAGCGCCACCAGCCCGGAGATCGCGACGATGATGATCGCGTTCTTAGTGTCCGAGCGAGCGTCGTCGTGGGCGATCTGCTGGCGGGTGACCTGGCGCGCCTGGAGCTGTGTGGCCAGCGTGCGCGCCTCGTCCAGCGGCCCGTCGGGCGCAGTGGCGGCGGCGTACTGGCCGTCGGCGGCCAGCCGGCGGGCCCTCGTCTCGGCCGCGATCTGCTTGGTCGCCAACACCCGGCTCGGAGCGTCCTGCATCGCCAGCGTGCTGACCGTGCGGGCGGCGGTCAGATAGGCGACCTGGGCCTGGGCGCGCTGTCCGGCCGAGCCGGGGCCGCGCGCGTCGCGCAGGGCCTCGTCCTCTGCTACCCCCGCGCTGGTCAGGTTGGCCGCCGCGGTCGACAGCGCCGAGGTCTCGATCAGGCGCTTTTCGTAGTGTTGGCGCGACTTGTAGAGGGTCGCCACCCCAAACCCGGCCACAATCGCCAGCGCCAGGGTCAAGCCGACGAGCGCAAGGCGGAGGGATCGGGCGATCGAAAGCCGCTGCATAACTGTCATAAATGGAGGGTCGTGGCTCGCCCCTGCGCGGTGATCGTACCCCTACACAGACCAGCCGTCTGAACCTACGCAACGGATCCTGTCGCTGCAAGTTTCGCTTCACGGGCCTCCGGAGTGCTCGGGACCGACCGACCCCCTGGTAGCTTCGCCGCCGTCTGAGACGCCGATCGACCCCACTTACTGCTGTCCGCCGGACTGCTGCGATCGCCGCCCTGCCGCTGCTGGGGGCGATCGTGGCCTCCGCGCTGCTCGCCGGATCGAGCAGCGCCGATCTCTCCAACCGCTATCAGGCGGGCAAGCAACGGGCCGGCCAGCTGCAGTCGGAGATCCAGTCAGACTCGACCCGGATCCAGGGCTTCGACGGCTCGATCGGCGACCTCGAGCAGCGGCTGGGGGCGATCCAGCGCAGCATCACCGTGCAGGAGGGCCAGCTCTCGGACGTGAGGACGTCGCTGGATCACGCGCGCACGCGCTTGATCAGCCTGGAGGCGCAGTACGACCGCGGCCGGCGGATCCTCGCCGCCGAGCTGGTGGCCGAGTACGAATCGCCCCAGCCGACACTGATGAACGTGGTCGTCAACGCCAACGGCTTCGACGACCTGCTCAACCGGGTCAACGACCTGCGTACGGTCGAGCGCCACAACACCGAGACGATCCGCCAGGTCAAGCAGGCTCGGGTGGCCGTCACCGCCCAGACCAGGCGCCTGGCGTCGATCGAGGCGCGCAAGCAGCGCGCGGTCACCTCCGTGCTGACCGAGCGCGACAACGTCGCCCAGCTGCGACTGTCGATCGTCGGTCGCCGGCTGGCGTTCGTGGACGCCCGCAGCCGCAAGGCCACCGAGCTGACGGCGCTGCGAAAGACGCTCAGCCGCCAGGCGACGATCCTCGACCGCCAGGCCGCCGCCGCTGCTCGCGCCGCGGGCGCCGGCGCGGCGCCGTCGGGCGGTGCCCCGGTGCCGCTGGGGTCCTGCGCGAACACGCCGTTCGTCGCCCACAGCGGCTCCTACGGGTTCTTCCCTGCCGCCGGCACTGACTACAGCGTCAACCAGGAGCCGATCATCGCCGCCCGGCTCGACCAGCTCGGGCGGGCACTGCAGCTGCATCTGGTCGGGATCTCGGGGTATCGCAGCCCCGCGCATTCGGTCGAGGTCGGCGGCTTCTCCGACGACCCGCACACGAAGGGCGAGGCATCGGACACGCCAGGGGTCGAGGGCGTCCCGGAGGCGACGCTGAACCGTTTCTGCCTGACGCGTCCGTTCGGCGGCGCCCGCGAGGCCGACCACATCCAGGAGAACTGATCGTTTCACGACCGATCGCCGACGGCTCGCGGCGCGCCGTGGGTAGGGTCTCGTCACCAAGCGCGCAATGAAGCGTCTCGAGGGAGGCCTGAGATGACATCCGAGAAGTGGGTCTACGAGTTCTCCGAGGGGTCTCGCGACATGCGCGAGCTGCTCGGCGGCAAGGGCGCGAACGTCGCCGAGATGACCCGGGTGCTCGGGGACGATCGAGTGCCGCCAGGGTTCACGGTCACCACCGAGGCGTGCGTCGCCTACATGCGCGAGCGCCACGAGCCAGACGGCCTCGAGCAGCAGATCGCCGAGGCGCTGGCGCGGCTCGAGCAGACCGCCGGCAAGCGCTTCGGAGACGACCAGGACCCGCTGCTGGTATCGGTTCGCAGCGGCGCACGCGAGTCGATGCCGGGGATGCTCGACACGATCCTCAACGTCGGGCTCAACGACAGCGCGGTCGAGGGCCTGGCCGCGGCCACCGGCAACGAGCGCTTTGCCTGGGACTCCTACCGCCGCCTGGTGCAGATGTTCGGCAACGTCGCCCAGGGCGTCCCGTCGGAGAAGTTCGAGGACGCGATCGCCGCCGCCAAGCGCGAGGAGGGCGTCACGAACGACACCGAGCTGTCGGTGGACGTGTTGCGCAAGCTGGTCGCGACCTTCAAGGGCTTCTACGACTTCCCCGGCGACGCCCGCGAGCAGCTGGCCAGCGCGATCCGCGCGGTGTTCGAGTCCTGGACCGGCGAGCGCGCGGTCTCCTATCGGCGGATCAACCGGATCCCCGACGATTGGGGCACCGCGGTCAACGTGCAGCGGATGGTGTTCGGGAACATGGGCGACAACTCGGCCACCGGCGTCGCGTTCAGTCGCGACGAGGTGACCGGCGAGCCCGACCCCTCAGGCGACTTCCTGATCGACGCTCAGGGCGAGGACGTGGTGTCGGGGGTACGCACCCCGCGCGACCTGCACGAGCTCAGCGAGGCGATGCCCGAGGCCAACGAGCAGCTGATGGACATCCTGCGCACGCTCGAGGCCCACTACAAGGACATGCAGGACACCGAGTTCACCGTCGAGGAGGGGCACCTGTGGATGCTCCAGACGCGCAACGCCAAGCGCCCCGCTCAGGCCGCCGTGCGGTTCGCCGTCGACGCGGTCTCCGAGGGCTTGCTGACGCGCGAGGAGGCGATACGGACGATCGATCCGGCGTCGCTCGACGCACTGCTGCATCCGACCTTCGACCGCGGCGATGGGTACACGGTGCTGGCTGACGGCGTGGCGGCGTCCCCAGGCGCGGCGGTCGGCGAGATCGTGTTCAGTGCGCCGGAGGCCGTTGCGGCCGCTGCCGCGGGTAAGGCGACGATCCTGGCCCGCCCGTTCACCGAGGCCGACGACGTGGCCGGGTTTCACGCCGCCAAGGGGATCTTGACCTCGGAGGGCGGCAAGGCCTCGCACGCCGCGCTGGTGGCCCGTGGGATGGGAGTGCCGGCGGTGACGGGCGCCCAAGTGGCGATCGACGTCGGCTCGGGCGAGCTGCGGATCGACGGCAAGGTGTTTCACGAGGGCGATCTGATCGGCATCGACGGGACCGACGGCAAGGTCGTCGACCACGGCGCCAAGCTGATCGAGCCCGAGCTCGACGAGCGGTTCGACACGGTGCTCGAGTGGGCCGACGAGCTGCGGCGCCTGCGCGTACGGGTCAACGCCGACACCCCCGAGGACGCGATCCGGGCGCGCGAGCTCGGGGCCGAGGGGATCGGCCTGTGCCGGACCGAGCACATGTTCATGGCCGAGGACCGCCAGCCGAAGATGCGGGCGATGATCATGGCCCGCGAGACCGAGGGGCGACGGGCCGCGCTCGCCGAGCTGCTGCCGCTCCAGGAGGAGGACTTCGTCGGGATCTTCGAGGCGATGAAGGGGCTGCCGGTGACGATCCGGCTGCTGGACCCGCCGCTGCACGAGTTCCTGCCCAATCTCCCCGACCTCAGCGCCCAGGTCGAGCGTGCGCGGCTCGAGGAGTCAGATGACCTGGAGGAGCTCGAGACGCTGCTCAGCCGCGTCGAGGAGATCCACGAGGGCAACCCGATGCTGGGGACCCGAGGCGTGCGGCTGGGGATCCTGTACCCCGAGATCTACGAGATGCAGACGCACGCGATCATGCGCGCCGCCAAGGCCGTCGACCAGCGTCCACACCCCGAGATCATGATCCCGCTGGTGGCCTACGAGCACGAGATCGAGATCATGCGCGAGCTGGTCGTGCGGATCGGCAACGAGCACGAGATGAAGGCGGGGGAGGACTACACCGTCGGGACGATGATCGAGCTGCCCCGAGCCTGCTTCATCGCCAACCGGATCGCCCGCCACGCCGATTTCTTCTCGTTCGGGACCAACGACCTCACCCAGACCGCGCTCGGATTCTCCCGCGACGACGCCGAATCCAAGTTCATGCCGACGTACATCGACCGTAAGATCCTCGACCGCTCGCCGTTCGAGACGATCGACAGCCCCGGCGTCGGCTGGCTGGTCCGGCTGGCCGCCTGGGTGGGTCGCGAGGAGCATCCCAGCTTGAAACTCGGCATCTGTGGGGAGCATGGTGGGGATCCGGAGTCGATCGCGTTCTTCGACGCAGCCGGCCTGGATTACGTGTCGTGCTCGCCGTTCCGCGTGCCGATCGCCCGTGTGGCGGCTGCGCAGTCGGCCCTCACGTCCTGAACCGAATCCAACCGAAAGCCTTCATAAGAACGGGAACTCCGCGGTAACTCGTGGCGTCCTCGAACGTAGGTTCTCGTGGAGCATGGCGTTGCCTTTTGGGGCTCCCGGGCATTGTTCGATCACGGTCGAACAATGCTATAATTCGATGCCTATCGAACAATCTTCATTCCACGGAGATAGAACTGAATACTGAATCCCAGCGCCGCGACGTTTCCCGCGTGCGTGGCGAAGAAAACACCACTCAAAGAAGTCGCGCCCGGCGACCTGCCGCCGCGGCCTCAAACAAGCGGCAGAACCGCAGGCGGGGCGCTCACGCCGACGCGCCTGAGCTCCGGGCTGCAACCGGCACCGACAGTGGTGCCGGGGTTCGCGACTCGCTTGAGCTGTTCCTCCGCAGCGCTCGTGCGCATCCACTCCTGACCGCCGCCGAGGAGGTCGAGCTGGCCAAGCGGATCGAGCGCGGCGACCTCGAGGCAAAGGATCGGATGATCAACTCGAACCTGCGCCTGGTCGTTTCGCAGGCGCGCCGGTACCAGGGTCACGGGCTGCCGATGGAGGACCTCGTACAGGAAGGGATGCTCGGACTGATCCGTGCCGTCGAGAAGTTCGACTGGCGGCGTGGCTTTAAGTTCTCCACGTACGGGACGCTCTGGATCCGTCAGGCGATCCAGCGCGGCCTGCAGAACCACGGGAGGACGATCCGGGTCCCGGTCCACGTTGCTCAGCGTCAGGTCAAGGTCCGCAAGATCGAGGCCGACCTGAGCACGAAGCTCGGCCGTGAGCCCACCGACGAAGAGGTCGCCGAAGTGGCGAAGCTGTCCGTCGACGAGGTCACGGAGCTGCGTGAGCTGAGCCGGGGTCTGGCGAGCCTGGACCAGGCCGTCAGCGAGGACGGGGAGACCGCCCTCGGTGACCTGCTGGCCAGCGAGCGTCCCGAGCCGATCGAGGAGGTCGCCACGGCTGACCGCGACCAGCGGCTCAGCGAGGTGATCGACACGCTCCCGGAGGCGGAGCGCAACGTCATCAGGCTCCGCTTCGGCCTCGCCGGAGACGAGCCTCGGACGCTGCGTCAGACCGGCAGCGAGCTCGGCTTCTCGGCCGAGCGGGCACGCGAGCTCGAGGAGCGCGCGCTGACCCGGCTGGCCGGACGGCCGGAGCTCGACGGGCTTCGCAACGCCGCCTAAGCAGCCGCCGCTGAATCCAAAAGTCTCAGACGCGGTCGTCGAGCCTCAGATGGGCTCGGCGGCCGCGTCGTGCTTTGTGAGCACGACGGGCGCGAGCACAGGCCGCTTGGCGCTGCGGCCGTCGCCCGATGAGCGGCCGCGCATACGGCGCATCACCCACGGCACGGCGTGCTTGCCGACCCACACGGCCTCTCGCCGCCAGACGGCCGCCCGGGCAACGGGGTCGGCGGGGGGCAGCAGCGCCCAGGGATCCTCCGCGGGCTCGAGGCCCAGCGCCTGCTCCATCGCGGCGGCGATCCGCACGTGCCCGGCGGTGTTGGCGTGCAGGCGATCGATCGCCCACAGGCGCGCGTCGATGACGCCGTGCCGGTCCAGGTCGGCGATCAGCATCCCGTGACGCTCGCCGATCGAGCGGATCGCGGCGTTGAATGCCTGCATCCGCCGGCGAGCCGGGCGCGCGGCCGGCATCACCTTGGCCGCGTCGGGGAACGTCATGCCGAGCACGGTGGCCCCGCGCGCGGTCAGCGCGGCGACCATCTGCTCGAGGATCGCCGCCAGCGTGTCTATGTCGCACCGGGGGCGGAGGATGTCATTGAGGCCACCGACGACGCTGGCCAGGTCGGGCTCCAGCGCCAGCGCAGGCTCGAGCTGCTCGTCTCGGATCTGGCGCAGCTTGCGCCCGCGGATGCCCAGGTTGGCGTACAGCAGCCCGGGCTGGTCGCGCGCCAGCCGGGCGGCCAGGCGGTCGGCGAAGCCGAGGTAGCCGAGCCCGTCCGGGGATGGGTCGTCGAGCCCCTCGGTGGTGCTGTCGCCGATCGCCACGTAGCGGCTGAAGCGTGCGGCTTGCATCCGGTCGAGGCTATCGAGAGCCTGCGACCGGATTCCCATCGACGGTTGCGGCGGGGTCAGGTTGCTGTGCTGCGAGGGCGCGATCCGCGCTTGATCCCGGGTCGGCGCGCATGTGCGTTGAGCTCATCGCGTACATGGTTTACGAGACGGCGAGCGCGTTCGCGCTGTCGGTGGCTCGTCTCGGTTCCCGGGCCCTTGAGAGTGCGTGAAGTGTCCTTTTTCGTCATCTGCTCCTGTGGGTTCAACTCTTCCGTAACGTGAGGGATAGGATACCGGAGGTGCCCAGCGAAGTAAAGGTTCAAGAGGCGGTCTCGTCCGTTTGCGAACCAAGTGGGATCCCGGCGGAGCCTGCTGGCTCGCGGCTGCACCGGATCGGCGAGGTGGCCGAGGAAGTGGGGGTCTCGTTGCGGGCCGTTCGCTACTACGAGGAGCAGGGCCTGCTCGTGCCCGAGACCCGTACCGCCGGGGGTTTTCGGCTGTATTCCGACGACCAGATCGAGCGGCTGTCGCTGATCAAGCAGATGAAGCCACTGGGGTTCACGATCGACGAGACGCGGGCACTGCTGCAGGCCAGGGATGTCCTGCGCGATCCGTGCACTGACCCGTCCGGGCGGGAGCTGGCGACCGGGAAGCTGCGCGAGTTCGCCGCGGTCGCGGCGAGCCGGTGCGAGGAGCTATCGGTGGCGCTGGACCAGGCGAGCGAGCTGGCGCGGCGGTTGCGGCGCGAGGCGCGGTCCGGCGGGGGTTCTGGCCGGCCCGAGTCGGCTCCGCGATCCTGAAGGCAGAGCTACGGCGCCGATCGCCAGGCGAACGATCGGCGCCGGAGCCTGCGTCGCAGTCTCCGGATCTCGGTCTACAGGGGCTTGTCGACCGGTCCCGAGCCTGCGTCACGGATCCCACCTGACTGCAATGGGTCAGATCCGCAGAGTTGCAAAATCCTGCGAAAACTTACCATTTCCTGCGGACAGGTCGGCAGTCCGCCGCCGGGTGCGAGCAGAGCGCCGGCGGCCCACGCCCGCCCGGCGCCACGCCCGCCCGCGCAGCCGCCCGGCGCCACGCCCGCCCGGCGCCACGGTGCCACGCCCGGCGCCGCGCGCCCGGCGCCACGGCGCCACGGCGCACGGCGCCACGGCGCCACGGCGCCACCAGGCAAACGCCCCACTCGACCGGTTCTGGACGGACCGTGGGGCGTTAGCCATGTGGGACGTGGTCAACTCCCCACGGTCCGGCCGCGAGGCCTCGAGTGGGGCGTTAGGCATGTGGAAACCCCCCGAGGCCGGGCGCGCTCGGCCTCGCTTTCTAACCCTCCCAGGGCCCGGCCCCGGCCCACCCGTGCCAGCGATCGACGCTGATCCAGGCGCTCACCCGCCCCCGGTCGCGCCGCGAGAACGGCTCGCCGGTGTATTGGCGAGCCAGCCGGTCGATCCCCGCAAGCTCCGGGTCGGGCTCCAGCGATACGACGCGGCCGGCGAGCGTCACGTGGACCGACCAGTCGTCCTTGCCGAGCACGGTCAGGGATACGTGCGGGTCGCGACGGAGGTGCTCCAGGCGCTTGCGGCCCTCGTCCATGTTCACGAACAGGCGGCCGTCCTCCCACAGGTACCAGGTGGCGACCGTATGCGGCCCGCCGTCGGGCGCGATCGTCGCGATCACCGCGGGGTTGGGCTCGGCCAGGAACCGGCTGAGGCTGGCTGGCAGCGGCGGCTTCGGCACGGCTAGACCGCCGACCCCTAGACCACTAGACCACTAGACCGCGTCGCGCGTGAGCTCGCCGTTGACCAGCCGCCAGATCCCGAGCGGGTTGGCATCCCGCAGCGCGGCCGGCAGCAGCTCGGCGGGGGCGTTCTGCCACGTCACCGGGCGCTGGAAGCGGCGGATCGCGGTCGTCCCGACCGACGTGTGAAGCGCGGTCGTGGCGGGATACGGGCCGCCGTGCTGCATCGCGCGGGTGACCGCGACGCCGGTCGGGAACCCGTTGAAGATAACCCGCCCGGCGAGCCCCTCGAGCGCCGCCACGACGGGCCGCAGGGACTCGAGCTCGTCGGACTCGGAGTGCAGCGTCCCGGTCAGCTGGCCGCCGAGCGAGTCGATCACCGACAGGGCGGAGTCGAGCCCGTCGTAGCGGATCATCAGCGCCGTCGGCCCGAAATGCTCCTCGAGCAGCTGCGGCCGGCGCGTGGCCGCTGTCGCGTCGACGGCGTACAGCACCGGGACCTGCAGATAGCCGCCGCCGCCGTCGTCGTCAGTCGCGTCAGAGGCCGACCCGAGCCGCTTCACGTCCGGATCGCGATCGAGGTCGGCCAGCGCGGCACTCAGCGCCGACTGGATCCGGGCGTTGAGCAGCGGCGCGGCCTCGACCTGGCCCAGACGGCCCGCAACATCATCGGCGAACGCATCCCCGTCGGCGCCGGCCGGGACGAGCACCACGCCAGGCTTGGTGCAGAACTGGCCGGTCCCGCCGGTGATCGAGGCCGTCAGCCCCTCGGCGATCGCGACGCCGCGGGCGCGCAGCGCGCCCGGGCTGATCACCGTCGGGTTGACCGACCCCATCTCGGCGTACACCGGGATCGGCCGATCCCGCGAGGCGGCCACGTCGAACAGCGCCCGGCCGCCCAGGAGCGAGCCGGTGAACCCGATCGCCTCGATCTGCTCGGCGCGCGCAAGCTGCTCGCCAACGTGGCTGGACGCGCCGTGGACGAGCGAGAACATGCCCGCCGGCAGCTCCAGCTCCGCCACGGCCGCGGTGACGCAGGCGGCGACCTGCTCCGAGGTGCCCGGGTGCGACGGGTGACCCTTGACCACGACCGGGCAGCCGGCCGCCAGCGCGCTCGCGGTGTCGCCGCCGGCGACGCTGAACGCGTACGGGAAGTTGCTGGCGCCGAACACGGCGACGGGCCCGAGCGGGACGAGCATCCGCCGCAGGTCGGGGCGCGGCGCGATCGGAGCTTCCGGGTCGGCGGTGTCGATGATCGCCTCGACGTGACTACCTTCGGCGGCCGCGTCGGCCATCAGCTCGAGCTGCACGCAGGTGCGTTCGAGCTCGCCCTCGAGGCGGGCGCGGGGGAGACCCGTCTCGAGCTCGCAGATGTCGTGCAGCTCGTCGCCGGCGTCGCGCAGCCGCCGCGCGACCGCGCGCAGCAGTTCGGCGCGCACGGCGTCGTCGCGCAGCGCCGGGACGGCGTCGCGGGCGGCGGCGCAGGCCGCGGCGATCTGGCGGTCGGTGGCGTCGGTGTAGGTCTGGAGCACAGCGCCGGTCCGCGGGTCGTGCGCCTGAAAGGTGGTGTCGGCCATCGACTGGTTCATATCAGAACTGCGGCGCAAGGTGGTGTAAGGTGCAAACCAGTGGTCGTGGAAACTGGTTTGACGATAGGTCCGCTTCGCGTCGAGCAGGTGTACGAACAGATCGCGCGCCGGATTCTTCAGGACATCCAGGCCGGGCTGCTCGTCCCGGGCCAGAGGCTTCCCTCCGAGCGTGAGCTTGCACGGCAGATGGAGGTGGGGCGCTCGTCGGTGCGCGAGGCGATCGGGGTGCTCCAGGTCGACGGCATCGTCGAGACGCGTCCCGGCTCGGGTTCGTTCGTCGCCGCCGACGCAACCGCCCGCCTCAGCGACGAGTTGCCGGCGGTGCTGGACGCCCACGACGCCAGCCCGTTCGCGCTGCTGCAGGCGCGCGAGGCGTTCGAGCCGGCCGTCGCCCGGATGGCGGCCGACCGCGCCCGGACTGATGCGTTCGCTGAACGCCTGCTCGCCGAGATGGAGCAGCTATCAGATCCCGCCAGCCCGGATCAGCGGGCGATCTGGTCCGAGGCCGACCGCATGTTCCATCGCCAGATCGGCGTCATGACCGGCAATCCCGTGGTGATCGCGATCTGCGACCAGCTCGCGGAGATCATGGACCAGCCGCTGTGGCGGCGGCTGCGAGACGACTCGCTGTCGGACGCGAGCCGGATGCGAATCCACATCGCCGAGCACCGGATGATCTACGAGGCGGTCATCGAGGGCGATGCCGAGGCGGCGGAGCTGTACTCGCGACAGCACATCCGCCGGGTCCGCAGGTACATGACACGGCGATGAGGGCGTCCCGCTACTTCTCGGCCGTCGACTCCCACACCGAGGGCATGCCCACGCGGGTCGTCACCGGCGGGCTCGGGGTCGTGCCCGGCGCGACGATGCAGGAGCGGCGGCTGTACTTCGAACGCAACCTTGACGATCTGCGGCTGCTGCTGATGCGCGAGCCCCGCGGGCACTCGGCGATGTCCGGAGCATTCCTGCAGCCCCCGACGCGCCCGGACGCCGACTGGGGCGTGTTGTTCGTCGAGGTCTCCGGGCTGCTGCCGATGTGCGGTCACGGCACGATCGGCGTGGCCACGGTGCTGGTCGAGTGCGGGATGGTCACCGTCACCGAGCCCGAGACGGTCATCCGGCTCGACACGCCCGCGGGGCTGGTCGAGGCGACGGTCAGCGTCCGCGACGGCCGCGCCGAGCGCGTGTCGCTGCGCAACGTGCCCGCGTTCGTGGTCGGCCTCGACTCCGAGGTCGAGGTCGGCGGGTTCGGGACGGTCCGCTACGACATGGCGTTCGGCGGCAACTTCTACGCGCTGGTGGCGGCCGATTCGGTCGGGCTGGATCCCGTTCCCGCCAGCGGCCAGCAGCTGATCGACGCCGGACTGGCGATCGCCGGCGAGATCAACCGCGCGGCGCGCCCGGTCCACCCGCTCGACCCCGCGATCGGAGGCTGCAAGCACGTCGTCTTCCACCGCAGCGGCGACGACGGCGCGCACGCCCGCAACGCCACCGCGATCCATCCGGGCTGGCTCGACCGTTCGCCCTGCGGCACCGGGACCTCGGCGCGGATGGCGGCGCTGCACGCGCGCGGCGAGCTGGCGATCGGCGAGGAGTTCGTCAATGAGTCGGTGATCGGCAGCCGGTTCGTCGGCCGGCTGGTGCAGGAGACCGCCGTCGGCGACCTTCCGGGTGTGATCCCCGAGGTCAGCGGGCGGGCCTGGATCACCGCGATGGGCCAGTACCTGCTCGACCCGACCGATCCGTTCCCGACCGGGTTCTCGCTGTGACCGCGGCGGCGTCGTCACGACCGCCGGTGTCCTCGGGACCGACGGTGGTGGTCGGCGCCGGTGCCGTCGGACTCGCGGTGGCCGAGGCGCTGGCCAGCCGCGGCGCGGACGTGATCGTGCTCGAGGCCGATCGCCCCGGCGCCGGCGCATCGGCCGGGAATGCCGGCTGGATCACGCCGTCGCTGGCGATCCCGGTTCCCGGACCCGGGGTGATCGGCAAGTCGCTGCGGTGGCTGGTGAACCCCTCCGGTCCGTTGTGGATCCGCCCGACGCTGTCGCCCGCGCTGCTGGACTGGATCGCGCGGTTCACGGCGAGCTGCTCGCGATCGGCCTATACGCGCGGGCTGGCGACGCTGCAGCGCGCCGCCGCGGTCGCCGGTCCCGCGTTCGATCGACTCGCCGAGCGTGGCGTCGAGTTCGAGCACCACGACCAGCCTCTGCTGTACACCGCCTTCGAGCGCGGCGAGCTCGAGCTGCTACTGAAGATCGCCGCCGACCTGCGCGAGGCCGGCGGCGGGCAGGCCCTGCGACAGGTGTCGGCGGACGAGCTGCGCGAGCTCGAGCCCGCGCTCGGGCCCGGGCTGATCGGCGGCGTGATCGCCGAGGGTGAGCGGCGGGTGCGCCCGGAGCTATTCACCGCGGGCCTGCGCCGGGCCGTCGAGGCGCACGGCGCGGAGGTCAGGCAGGGCGCGCCGGTCACTGCGCTGGCGCGCGACGGCGGCGCCTGGTTGGTGCGGACGCCGAGCACGACGATCCGGGCCGGCAACGTGGTGCTCGCGGCCGGAGTGGCCTCGCAACCGTTGCTGGCCAGTCTGGGCGTGCGGCTCCCGATCGCCGCCGCCAAGGGCTACAGCCGCACGTACGCGCCAGGCCCGACGGCGCCGCGTCGCGCTCTGTATCTGGAGGGCCCGAAGGTCGCGGTCAGCGTGTTCGACGGTGGCGTGCGCGTCTCGGGGACACTCGAACTCGGCGCCACCGGACTGGCGCTCTCGCCGCGTCGCCTGGCCGCGATCGCCGGTGCCGCCCAGCGGGCGATGCCTGATTGGGAGATGCCCGAGCGCCCCCGCGACTGGGCCGGGATGCGATCGATGTCGCCGGACGGGCTGCCGCTGATCGGACCGCTGCCAGGCCTCGACGGCCTCCACCTCGCGACCGGTCACGCGACGCTCGGGATCACGCTCGCGCCGGCCACCGGCGAGCTCATCAGCAAGCTGTTGCTCGACGGCGAGCGCGATCCGCTGCTGTCGGCGTTCGACCCGGCGCGCTTTGCCAGGCGCGCGACGCCGGGCAACCACCAAGCCACCATCGGAGGGTCTCAATGAAGGGTGTTCACGCCGCGATCGTCACGCATTTCGACTCCGACCTCGCCGTCGATCACGAGGCGGTGGCAGCCGAGGTTCAGCGCCTGATCGAGGGCGGGATCCACGGGATCGTCCCCAACGGCACCGTCGGCGAGGGCGGCAGCCTCAGCCGCGAGGAGCGCCGCGCAGTGATCGCGACGGTCGTCGAGGCGGCCGCCGGGCGGGTTCCGGTGTGCGCCGGTGTGTCGGCGCCGACCGCCGAGCAGGCCACGGAGTACGCGCGCGATGCCAAAAGCGCCGGGGCCGACGGCGTGATGACGCTGCCGCCGCTGCTGTACCGCGCCGACCGCCGGGAGCTGCTGCGGTTCTTCGGCGACGTGGCCGCGGCGGCTGACCTGCCGATGATGATCTATAACAACCCGACCGCCAGCGGGTCCGACCTGCTTCCGGAGCTGCTGGCCGAGATCGTCCGGGCGCTCCCGGCAGTCGGGGCCCTGAAGGAGAGCTCGGGCGACGCCCGCCGGATCGCCGAGCTCGTCAACCTGTGCCCGGACATCGACGTGACGGTGGGGGGCGACGACTGGGCACTCGAGGGCTTCTGCGCGGGTGCGGCCGGATGGATCTCGGGCGTGGGGGTGGTGTTCCCGGCTCAGAGCGTCCGGCTGTGGGAGCACTGCGCGGCCGGCGATCTCGAGTCCGCCCGAGAGGTCTACGCCGAGCTGCTGCCGCTCGGTCGGCTGGACATGACGCCGAAGCTCGTCCAGTACTTCAAGGCCGCGCTCGAGGAGCTAGGGATCGGAGGCGGACCGTGCCGCCCGCCGCGGATGCAGCTGACCGTCGAGGAGCTCGAGACACTGCGCGCCGCGGTGGCGGCGGCGGACCCGACGGCCGTGGGCGGACGCTGAGCGCGTGGCGCAAGGCCGGGAGATGAGCACCGTCGCGTTGAGGTGGCGACAGCAGTGGCAGCGCGTGCGGGCGGCGCGGGCCGACCTGCGGGCATCGCGCGCGCGGGCGGAGCAGCTCGTGGGGATTTCGGCCGAGCTGTCGGGGGAGCTGCTGGCATGCCGCGAGGAGCTCGCCGAAGTCTCCCGGCGAGTCGACGAGCTCAGCTCGCGGACGGCGGCCGAGCACCAGCGCACGATGGAGGCGCTGCGCGTGGTCCGCGACCAGGACGCGGCCACGTGGGAGCGGCTGTGGGAGCTGCGGCGGTCAGACGATTACTCGACGGCGTTCGAGGATCCGCGCCCGCTGGTGACGATCCTCGTCACCACGTATGACCGGACCAGACTGCTGCGCGAGCTGGCGCTGCCATCGGTGCTGGCCCAGACCTACGAGCGCTTCGAGTGCATCGTCGTCGGCGACGCGGCGCCGCCGGAAGCGGCCGAGGCGGTCGCTTCGCTGCGCGACGAGCGCCTCCGGTTCGTGAACCTCCCGTATCGCGGGCCGTATCCCGCCGATCCGGCCGACGCCTGGCTGATCGGCGGCACCGCACCGTTCAACACCGGGCTGGCGCTGGCCGCGGGACGGTGGATCGGCGGGGTCAACGACGACGACGTGCTGTCGCCGACGTACATCGAGCGGTTGCTCGAGGTCGCCCGCGCCGAGCGCGCGGAGGTCGCCTACGGCCAGTTTCGCTACATGACGCCCGGCGCCGACCCGGCCGTGCTCGGCAGATTTCCGCCGGAGTCCGGACAGTGGTCGGTCCCGTTCTCGCTGATCCACTCCGGCCTGCGGTTTCTCCCGCTTCAGCCGACCGACTGGTTATGGGGTGCTCCGCAGGACACGTTGCTGCTGGAACGGATGCTCAGGATCGGCGTCCGCTTCGCAATGCTCGAGGAGCCCGTCGGCGACTACTACCCGTCGCAGCTGTGGCCCGGACGGAGCTAGTGGCCGTCCTTGCCGTACTCGTCGACCATGAACAACCCCAGCTGATCGACGAGCTCGGTCGTCTCGAGGATCGAGGCGATCAGCCCGACCGCGTCGTCCTGAAACTCGTTGGCCAGCCGCGCGAACACTGGCTGCTTGAGCGAGAACATGAACGTCGCCGACTCGGCCGGGGAGAAGCCGGCCGCCGCGCGAGCCCGCGCGAGCTCGCTCAGAAACGACCGAACCGGCTCCCATCCGGGCCCGCCGATCTCGCCCGACTCATCGTTGGTCAGGGCGGGCGCGAACAGATCGAGGAACTGCTGGGAGTCCCGGGCGAGATCCAGGTCGCTGAGGCGATCGTCGCGACCCCCGGCCGGGTCACGCTGCACGAGAACCCACTCGCCGAGGATGTCGTCGCGATGGGCGACGACGACCTCGGGGAGCGTCGGCATCAGTTGATCACCGTCAGCCTCGCGTCCACGCCCGTTATCTCCAGCAGGCGTGTGACCTGAGGCTGAGGAGCGGCGAGGACCAGCGACCAGCCCTCGGCGACACCGCGGCGGTACAGGCCCATCAGCGCGCCCAGGCCCGACGAGTCCATGAACGAGAGGTCGCGCAGGTCCAGGACGAGCGACTCGGTCGGGGCGAGGCCGGCGATGGCGTCGTCGAACTGGCGCACCCCGGTCAGGTCGAACTCCCCGCGAAGCACCAGCATCTGGTCGCGCTCATCATCGATGCGCTCGATCTCGAGGCCTGACCGTGCCTGATTGCCGTTGGTACTGATCGGCGCGGGCGCCGCCGGATCCGGACTACCGTCCAGCGCGGGACCCCTCGGACGCGGTCAGCTCCTGCAGACGCCGCGTGGCCCGGCGCAGGATTCTCGACACCTGCATCTGGGAGACCCCGATCTGCTCGGCCACCTGCACCTGGGTGCGCTCCTGCAGGTAGTACATCGTGAGCACATCGCGATCGAGCTTGGCGAGGCCTCGCAGGCCTCCGGCGATCGTGGCGGCCGCCTCGACACGCTCGTAGCGCTCGTCCTCCTCGCCGAACGTCTCGGCGAGCCGATCTGAATCGCCGTCGCCGTCACCGACGGGCGCGTCGAGCGATACCGAACGGTGAGCGGCGATCGCGCACAGCGCGTCGAGCACCTCCTCGAGGTCTAGCTCGAGATAGTTGGCGATGTCCTGCGCCGTGGGCGAGCGGCCGGTCTTGGCGCTGAGCGTGCGCTCGGCTTGCTGGACCTTCAACGTGAGCTCCTGGACACCCCGGGGCACGTGCGCGAACCATCCCGCGTCGCGGAAGTAGCGCTTGAGCTCGCCCAGGATCGTCGGGACCGCGAGCGAGCTGAACGCGGTGCCGCGCGACGGATCGAACCGGTCGACCGCCTTCAGCAGCCCGAGGCTCGCCACCTGGATCAGATCGTCGGACGTCTCGCGCCCGGCGTAGCGCCGGGCGAGCTTGCGCGCCAGCGGCATGAACCGCTCGACCAACATCTCGCGCGCCCGGGGATCACGATCCTCACGCCACCGCTCGAACAGCCTCCACGTTTCCGCCGTCGGCGGAATACCTGCTCTGCGCCCGTCCATTGTCCGTGCAACGTACATCGGAGCGCCGACCGAATTCAAGTGCCGCCACCTAAAAGTGGCACCCACCGGACGGCGTTACGGCGGGGCGGCAATCTAAGCTAGCCCCATGGAAGGCGCCGAGATCAGCGTCCGTGAGGCGCTGCCAGGCGACACCGAGGCGCTCGAAGTCGTCCACGCCGACGTCGCCCAGTACTACGACCAGGGGGCCCCGCACGCCGCCGAGCGCCCGTCGGCGGCCGACGGCCAGGCGCTGCGCCTGGTCGCCGAGGTCGACGGTGAGATCGTCGGGGTGCTCGCCGCCAGGGTGACCGGCGGCGACAACGGTTACGGCGGCGACTCGGAGACAGACGAGAAACGCCTGCAGATCAGCTACCTGGCGACCGTCGCCGACCGTCGGCGCACCGGCATCGGGACGCGGCTGGTGCAGACCGCCGAGGAATGGGGCCGGCGGGCCGGCGCGACGGTCGCCGAGACGACCACGTTCCAGAGCAGCCCGCTCTCGGTCCCCTTCTGGGAGGACCGGATGGGATACGAAGAGCTCGCTACATCTCTGGAAAAGCGTCTCTAACCGCGCCATGGCGCGGCGCGTCGATCCCGATCACGCCCGGGGCCTTCATGCCTGTGGCTGGGAAGAAGTGCACGAGCAGTGTGGGCAGCGTGATCACACGTCCGCTTGACAAATTCGTCAATGTGATGTCAGGCGAGAACGAATCGAGGAGCGGACCCATGCAGCTCGACGGCATTCATCACATCACCTGCATCACGGCCAACGCGCCCCAGAACGTTGATTTCTACGCGCGCGTGCTCGGCTTGCGCATGGTCAAGAAGACCGTGAACTTCGACGCCCCCGACGTGTACCACCTCTACTACGGCGACGAGCGCGGCGCCCCGGGCTCGATCCTCACATTCTTTGAGTTTCCCGACGCGGCTCCCGGCCGGGCCGGCGCCGGGATGATCCACCGGCTGCGCTGGCGGGTGGCCTCCGAGCAGGCGCTGTCGTTCTGGGCGCAGCGGCTGGGCGGCGAGGGCGTGACGCTCGAGAGCAACGGCGGCGAGCCGGGCGCTGCAATTCCGCGACCCCGAGGGCTTGGGCCTCGAGTTCGCGGTCGTGCAGACCGACGACGAGCCGCTCGTGGCCCGCGCCGACGACATCCCGGCCGAGCATGCCCTGCAGGGGTTCGACGGCGTCCGCGCGTACGGGGCGGCGCGTGAGCGCGAGAACGACCTGCTGACCGGGCCGCTCGGGTTCACGATCGCCTCACCGGGCGAGTACGAGCTGAACGGGGGCCGCCGGACCGCGACCTACGGTTACGACGAGCCGCCGGCGGACGTGGGCCTGCAGGGCGCGGGGACCGTCCACCACATCGCGTGGTGTGACCGCGACGAGGAGCACGCGTTGTGGGGCGACGCGCTCAGGCTGGCCGGCGCTCACCCGACGCCGATCATCGACCGGCAATATTTCTTGAGCATCTACTTCCGCGAGCCGCGCGGGATCCTGTTCGAGCTGGCGACGCCCAGCCCGGGGTTCGCGACCGACGAGGACCCCGAGCACCTCGGCGAGGCGCTGCGCCTGCCCCCGCAGCATGAGCACCTGCGCGAGCGGCTCGAGGCCACGCTGACGCCGCTGGTCAACCCGCGGGTCTCGCGGGAGCCCGCATGAGCTCCGACGGCGAGGCGGCGGCCGGGGAACCCCTCGGCGTCGGGATCGAGGAGCCGCCGGACCGCAACGGAGCGTTCCCGAGGCTCGACGACGATCAGCGGGCGCGGCTGCTCGCGATCGGCGACCTTCGCCAGGTCGCATCAGGCGAGCTGCTGTTCCAGGAAGGGGACGACAGCTACGACTTCTTCGTGGTCGAGTCCGGGGCGGTGGCGATCGTTCGCGGTTACGGCACCGAGAACCATGTGATCGCGATCCATGGCCCGCATCGGTTCCTTGGCGAGCTCAACCTGCTGACCGGTGGCCGGGTGTACCTGAGCGCGGTCGTCCGCGACGCGGGCGAGGTGATCCACGTGCCGCTCGAGCGCCTGCGCGAGTTGGTCGCCGGCGACGAGGAGCTCAGCAACCTGATCCTCCGGGCGTACCTGGCCCGCCGGTCGCTGCTGATCGAGATCGGCGGCGGCGTGCGGGTCATCGGCTCGCGCTACTCGCCCGACACGCGCCGGTTGCGCGAATTCCTGGCCCGCAACCGGGTGCCCCACCACTGGCTCGACCTGGAGGCCGACGAGGAGGCCGAGTCGCTGCTGCGGGCCCTGAGCGTCTCCGTGTCCGATACCCCGGTGGTCGTGGGCGCGCGCGGGGTGCTTCGGAACCCCTCCAACGCCCGGGTCGCCGACCTACTCGGCCTGAGCGCGCGTGGGGCGCCGCCGCCGCTATGTGACCTGGTGGTCGTGGGCGGCGGCCCGGCGGGCCTGTCGGCGGCGCTGTACGGCGCCTCGGAGGGCCTGGACACGCAGGCGATCGACGCGGTGGCGTTCGGTGGCCAGGCCAGCACCTCGGCGCGGATCGAGAACTACCTCGGCTTCCCCACCGGGGTGTCGGGCTCAGAGCTCGCCGAGCGCGCGCAGATCCAGGCCAGGCGCCTGGGCGCGCGGATGGTGGTCCCGGCCGAGGCGGTCGGCCTGGCCCGCGAGGACGGGCACTTCTCGGTCAAGCTCGCCGGCGGCGACGAGGTCAACGGCCGGACGTTGATCGTGTCCACCGGCGCCCACTACCGCAAGCTGCCGGTCCCGGAGTTCGAGCGCTTCGAGGGTGTGGGGGTGTACTACGCCGCGACCCAGTCCGAAGCGCAGCTCTGCTACGGCGACCCGGTGCTGATCGTCGGCGGCGGCAACTCCGCCGGTCAGGCCGCGATGTTCCTCTCCCAGCACGCCTCGAGCTGCCACCTGATGATCCGCGGCGACGACCTGGCCAAGTCGATGTCGCGCTACCTGATCGACGAGCTCGCCAGCCGGCCGCAGGTCGAGATCATCACCGAGTCCGAGGTGGTCGAGTGCAAGGGAGAGCAGTCGTTGGAAGCGGTCGTGGTCAACGACAAGCGCACCGGCGAGCGCCACGAGCTGGACGTCAAAGCGCTGTTCGTGTTCATCGGCGCCGAGCCGCGGACCGACTGGTTGCGGGGCCACGTGGAGATGGACGAGCACGGGTTCCTGGTCGCCGGGCGCGATCTGCGCGACGACCAGCTGGGCGCTTACGGCAGCGAGCGGCCCTACTTCCTGGAGACCAGCCAGCCTGGGATCTTCGCCGTCGGCGACGTGCACGCGGGCTCGATCAAGCGCGTCGCCTCCGCGGTCGGCGAGGGATCGATGGCCGTCCGCCTGATACACCAGCGGCTGGCCGCGGCGATCACCCCCAGCGCGAATGCCCCGTCGATCGTCACCCCGGCCGCGGCGACGTCCTAGCCGGCTAGATCGGGTAGTCGCGCGGCAGATCCTGGACGGTGATCCACCGCAGCTCGGTGAACTCCTCAAGTGCCGCGCGGCCGCCGAACCGCCCGAAGCCGCTGGCCTTGACGCCGCCAAACGGCATCTGCGGCTCGTCGTGCACGGTCGTGTCGTTGATGTGGCAGATGCCGCTCTCGATCCGCTGAGCCAGTTCGAGCGCGGCGGGCACGTTCTCGCTGAACACGGCGGCCGACAGCCCGTACTCGCTGTCGTTGGCGACCCGCACCGCCTCGTCGGGCCCGTCGACGGCGACGATCGCCAGCAGCGGGCCGAACGACTCCTCCGAGTAGACCCGCATGTCAGGCCTCACCCCGGAGAGCACGGTCGGCGGGAAGCACGGCCCGTCGGGGTCGCCGCCGCTGAGCGCGGTCGCGCCCTTGGCCACCGCATCCTCGACGAGCCCGGTCACGCGCTGCATCGCCGCATCGTCGATCAGCGGCCCGATCGCCGTGCTCGCCTCGCGCGGGTCGCCGACGGGCAGCGCCCGCGCCCGGTGGGCGAGCTTCTCGGCCAGCGCGTCAGCGACCGCGCGGTCGGCGATGACTCGCTCGGTGGACATGCAGATCTGGCCCTGGTGGAAGAACGCCCCGAAGCTCGCTGCGGCGGCGGCGCGGTCCAGGTCGGCATCGGCGAGCACGAGCATCGGGGCCTTGCCGCCGAGTTCGAGCAGCACCCGCTTGAGGTGGCGGCCGGCCTTCTCGGCGATGATCCGCCCGACCTTGGTCGAGCCGGTGAAGTTGATCCGACGGGTGGCGGGATGCGCGATCAGCTCGTCGACGACGTCTGCCGCGTCCTCCGGCGCGTTGGTGATCAGGTTGATCACGCCGGGCGGCAGGCCGGCGTCGAACAGCGCCCGGACGACCGCTCCGTGCGTGCGCGGGCACACCTCGGAGGCCTTCAACACGACGGTGTTGGCGTACGCCAGCGGCGTCGCCACCGCGCGGGCCGACAGGATCACGGGTGCGTTCCAGGGAGCAATGCCGACGACCACGCCGGCGGGCTGCCGGACGCCCATCGCCAGCTTGCCCGGCACGTCTGAGGGGATCACCTCGCCGACCAGCCCATAGGCCTGGGCGGCGGCCTCGCGGAGCATGCCCGCGGCCAGCTCGACGTTGAACATGCCCCAGCCGAAGACCCCGCCGGTCTCCTCCGTGACGATCCCCGCGATCTCCACCTGGCGCTCCATCAGCAGCTCCGCGGCCTTGGACAGGATCGTCCGTCGCATCGCCGGTGCGCTGCGCGACCACTCACCGAACGCTTCCGCGGCGGCGTCGGCAGCGGCCCGGGCCTCGTCGCGTCCCGCGGCTGCCGCGGTCCCCACCGCGGCGCCCGTGAACGGGAACGTCTGCTGGTACTCGCGTCCGGATCGTGCTGCGGTCCAGTCGCCGCCGATCAGAAGCTGCTGGCGGGCCAGGTCAACGGTCGTCATCGCGCCCTCCGTGTCCGTGAGTGTGTGGTGGGGTCAGTCAGGCGACACGGGGACCGGGCCGAGCAGGTCCCAGGCCCGTTCGATCGTGCCGTAGCGACGCCTGATCGTCGCCGCCGTCGGCCCCTGCCACGCGTCTGTGCGCAGGTCGGCGGCTCTGGGAGCACGCGCCGTGCGGGCCCAGAAGCCGGCCAGCGCGGCGCGGATCGCGTCGTCTGACCAGCGGCGGAAGCGGATCTCGGCGCCCGCGTCGGCGAGCGCCGCGTTCCACGGATCGCCGTGCTCGCCGTAGAGCTCACACACGACGGCGGCGCTGGGCCAGCGGGGACTCTCGGCCTCCCACCGCCCGGGCTCGGTGCGCGACGGGGTCCACTCGTGGTACCGGGGCGGACGACCGTGCTCGAGCTGCCACTCGCGGATCGCCTGGCGCACGCCCTCGCGCTTCCACGCCCTGGGGATCGTCGGCTCGTGCGCGGTGCACGTCCGGCAGCGGGTCGCACGCGGGTTGGTGACCGGTCCGCCGCAGTCCGGGCAGGCGTGGGCGCGCAGGTAGTTGTTGATGCTCGAGACCGACACCCCGAGCTGGTCGGCGATCGACCGCAACGTGTGTCCGGCGGCGGCCAGCCGCCACGTCGCTTCCACCCGTTCGGAGACCGAGTCCTCGAACGTGAGGCAACGCGACGGCAGCGTTGCAGCTGAAAGCGCCTTGCTCCACGAGCCGAAGTGGGCCGCGACGCAGGAGCTCGACGGCCAGCGCGGGTGCTCCCGCATCCACTTGCGCTGGGCCGGCGCCGCGCTGCGCGGCCGCTCCCCCGACCAGTCCTGCCGGCGGGGGGCGCTCCCGAGCTCGGCGGCCCAGTCCCGCAGCGCGCCGATGATCGAGTCCCGACCCCAACGCCCCGGGCTGCCTGGATGCAGCAACGGGGCGTAGGGAGTGGGCGATCCGGCAAGCGCCGCCCGGTCGCTCGTGGGCGCCGAAGCCGGGCGGACGCTGGCCATTGATCCGATCTCTCCTGGAGGCTCAGAGGGCCGTGACGACCGACTTCGTCTCCAGGTAGTTATTGAGGACGGCGTGACCCATCTCGCGTCCCCAACCGGACTGCTTGTAGCCGCCGAACGGCATGGCGGCGTCGAACACGTGGTACGTGTTGATCCACACGGTCCCTGCCCGTAGACGCTTGGCGGTGCGGTGTGCCTTGGAGATGTCGCGGGTGAACACTCCTGCCGCGAGGCCGTAGGTGGTGTCGTTGGCCGGGGCGATGATCTCGTCGGCCGAGTCGAACGGAATCGCGCACACGACCGGGCCGAAGATCTCCTCGCGCTCGACCTTCATGTCGGGGGAGGTGTCTGTCAGCACGGTCGGCTGGACGAAGTAACCCTTATCGCCGGAGCGGTCGCCACCGACGGCCGCCTGCGCGCCCTCCTGCTTGCCGGACTCGAGGTAGCCGAGCACCTTGGAGAACTGCTCGTCAGAGATCAGCGGCCCCATCTGTGCCTCGGGGTCGGTCCCAGGCTTGACCTGGATCGAGTTGGCGATGTCGGACACGCCCGACACGACGTCGTCGAAGATCTGCTTCTGGACATACAGGCGCGAGCCGGCGTTGCAGCACTGCCCGTGGTTGAAGAAGATCGCGTTGGCCGCGCCCGGGATGGCAGCCTCCATGTCGGCGTCCGAGTAGACGACGTTGGGCGACTTGCCGCCGAGCTCGAGGCTGACCTTCTTCAGGTTGCCGGCGGCCGCCTGGACGATCAGCTTGCCGACCTCGGTCGAGCCGGTGAACGCGACCTTGTCGACGTCGTCGTGGGCGGCGAGCGCCGCGCCGGTGTCGCCGAATCCGGTGACGATGTTCACGACGCCGTCGGGCAGGCCGGCCTCCTGGAGCAGTTCGCCCAGGCGCAACGCCGACAGCGGCGTCTGCTCGGCGGGCTTGAGCACCACGGTGCAGCCGCAGGCCAGCACGGGGCCGAGCTTCCAGGCCGCCATCAGCAGCGGGAAGTTCCACGGGATGATCTGCCCGACGACGCCGACGGGCTCGCGGAGGGTGTAGGCGAGGTACTCGCCGGGGGCGGGAAGCGCCGAGATCGGGACTGTCGTGCCCTCGATCTTGGTCGGCCAGCCCGCCATGTAGCGGAACAGGTCGGCCGCAAGCGCCACGTCGGCGGCGCGCGCTATCGCGAACGGCTTTCCGTTGTCCAGCGTCTCGAGCATCGCGAGCTCATCCGCGTTCTCCTCGATCAGCTCGGAGATCTTCCAGATCATCCGTCCGCGGTCTGACGCGTTCATCTTCCGCCACGGAGAGTCGTCGTCGAAAGCCTTGCGGGCCGCGCGCACGGCGCGGTCGATGTCCTCGGCCTGACCGTAGGACACCTCGGCCAGGGTCTCCTCGGTGGCAGGGTTGATCGTCTCGAAGGTCTCGCCAGATGCGGGCTCGACCCAGTCGCCGTCGATCAGGAGCTTGTGCTGGGAGCGAACGAAGCTGTCCGCCTGCTGTTCGGGTACGGCTACGGCCATGGTGTTCTCCTCTCTGCGCGAGCGGCGCTCGCGGATGACGGGTGCTACCCGCGCTCTCGGTAGTCCGGCGTTGACTACCGGCGCTAGTTGCCCAAGGTAGTCCAAATCTGACTACCACGCAAGAGAGAATCGAAACCGGCCGGGCGCCGTTAGCGTCCAGGGTCAGATGGCGCGATCAGAGGATGAGCTCAGAGTCGGCGACTGGGCCGTGCTGGCACTGCTCGCCGAGGAACCCACGCACGGGTTCGCGGTCGGCAAGGCGCTCGCGCCCGACGGAGAGATCGGCAAGGTCTGGTCGGTCCGGCGGCCGCTGGTCTACCGGGCGATCGACTCGCTGTCGGAGTTTGGATTCGCCGCCCCGACCGGGACCGTCCCCAGCCGCTCGGGGCCGCGCCGCACGGTGGTGGCGGCGACCGAGGCGGGGCGTGCGGCCGTCGACGCGTGGCTGGTCGAGCCGGTCGGTCACGTCCGCGACGCGCGCTCGCTGCTGATGCTCAAGCTGCTGTTCCTCACCCGGCGCGGCCAGGACCCGGCACCGCTGCTCAGCGCCCAGCGGGAGAGCTTCGCCGCTCACGCCGCGCGGCTGATCGAGGTGGCCGAGGCGGCCGACGGCTTCGACGAGGTGCTGATCCGGTGGCGGCTGGAGTCGACCAACGCCGCGATCCGGTTCATCGACGGGTTGCTGCGCTCGGGCTAGGCGGTCCCGCCGCGCTCGATCATCACCGAGGTGGCCTTGACGACCGCGGTCGCCTCGACCCCGGCGGCCAGGCCGAGCTCCTCGATCGAGTCTCGGGTGATCGCCGCAGTGACCAGGAACGGGCCGGCCTCGAGCTCGACCAGCGCCATCACGCCATCGGCCTCGACCGATCGGACCACGCCGGTGAAGCGGTTGCGCGCGGAGACCTCGGTGCCGGTCCGATGCCTCATCGGGCGCGCGCTGAGCCGCCGGATCTCCGACGCGGGCACCAGCCGGCGGTTACGGCTGTCGCGCTTGGTCTGGATCCGACCATTGCGATCCCAGCGGCGCAGCGTGTCGACGCTGACGCCGAGCGCCGCCGCAGCTTCGCCGAGTGACAGATCCGCAGGCATAGGTGGACCCGGAAGGTACCGCCTCAGACGGCGGTTGAGCCTGGCGCCGCGCAGGACTTCAAGCCGTACCTGGCGGCGAGCGACGCAGCCTGACTGGACTGCAGGTCGGTCTCGGCCGCGGATACGCCGTCGCCGTCGTTACGGGCGGCGGCGTCCCGCAACCGCTTGGTCGCGGCCACCTGGCCATCGAGCGCCGACAGGTAGCGGTCGAGCGCCGCCTTGTCGGCGTCGCTGCCGGGCGGGCGCTGCAGGGCTCGCAACTGGCTGGCCTCCTGCTGGAGGATCGGCACTACCTGGCGCAGATACGCGGCCAGCGCGCGATTGCTCTGGGGCGCGCCGGCGGGCGCGATCGCCCGGGTCTGGCCCAGTGTGTCGGTGCAGATCCCGTTAGCTCGGTCCACGAAATTCTGCCTCGTGTACGAGCTGCCGCATGCCGCCAGCCCGACTGCGACGGCGGCCAGCGCGAGCGGCGGTGCAAACCGGCGGGAACCCGGTCCGCGTATGGGTTTCGGGGGAACTTCGCGGGCACGCGGCACCCCTTCAAAATAGAGCGGTGACGCCGTCGACACCGGACTCTTCGTCGCCGCGCGTTCCGTTAGGGACCCATCCGCGCACGGCATTTGCATAAGCAGCGCCTATATATTCGGCGGATGTCTAAATTGCTTAACCCGCGCAGCCGTCTCGGATGGACGCGCCAAATACGGGGACGAGCCGGGGCTCGCAAGCTGGTCCTGGCTCCCGTCCTCGGCCTCGCCGCGGCGGCGATCATGATGATCGCTCCCGCGATCGCGAGTGCCGATACCTCGTCGACCCTGACCGTTATCGGTACGAGCGACGTGAGCGACTCCGGGCTGATGTCGAACGTGATCCAGCCCGGATTCCAGAAGCAGTTCCCCCAGTACGCGTTCAAGTACATCGGTACCGGCACCGGTAACGCGATCTCGATGGCCGAGTCCGGCGCCGCCGGCGCCAGCAACCTGATCGTGCACGCCGCCTCGCTCGAGAACCAGTTCGTCGCGGACGGTTACTCGCAGGAGCAGTACGGCCGGGCGCTGTGGATCAACGACTTCGTGCTCGGCGGCAACACTGCCGATCCGGCGGGCATCAAGACCGGCGCTCCGCACGACATCGCGAGGGCGTTCGCGGCCGTCGCGGCGTCGGGCATGGCCGGCAAGTCGACGTTCGTCTCCCGCGGGGGAACCCCCGGAACGACCGTCCAGGAGCACGCGATCTGGCAGCTTATGGGGCAGTCGGGTCTCAGCCCGGCCGGCCTGCTGCTGTGCGGCGTCAGCTCCGCCAACGGCGGCGGCTGGACTCCGATCGCGGCCGGCCAGGGCGTGACCGCCTCCGGCCAGGAGTGCCCCGGCGCGGGCGCGCTGCCCAAGGGCGCCGCGCTGCCGAAGTGGTACGTGGCCACGGGCCTCACCCAGGGCCCCAACGTGCAGGCCGCCAACGCGTGTAACGGCTTCCCCAGCGGCCCGAACTCGTGCTACGTGTTCACCGACGGTGGCACGTACGACTACCTCGCGTCCGGGACCGACCCGGCCGGCACGATCCCCGCGCTGACGGTCGTCTCCAACGACAACAGCGCGTCGGCGCCCGGAGGTCAGTTCGAGCTGACCAACTACTTCCACGGCTACATCATCAACCCGAACAAGCCCAACCAGACGGTGAACCTGCCCGCCGCCACGGCGTTCATGAACTACATCACCTCGCCGGACGTGCAGAAGCAGGTCGGCGCATACCTGGCGAGCGCCAGCGGCGGCGCGCCGTTCTCGCCGACCGCGTCGCCGATCCTGTCGGGTACTCGGTTCGCGAGCAAGTTCTTCGCGGGCGCCGGTAAGAAAATGACGGTGAAGGGCACCCTGACCAACGCACAGCCCGGTTATCCGGCGCTGTCGGGCAAGCAGGTGACGATCGCCAACCTCAACGGCAGCGTGCAGGTGCAGGTCGCCAAGGGCAAGACGGACAGCACAGGCAAGTTCAGCATCAGCTTCGTCCCGCCCAAGACCGGCAACTACGTGGTGTCGACCGCACAGATCTCCATGATCGAGGACAGCAAGCTGAACCCCGTATTCGGCGATCTGCTGTCGCCGGCCGTGACCGCTCAGTCGAAGGTCTCGGTCACCAGCGCGATCACGAAGCTGACCGTGCGGGCGCAGACCGGTCAGGCACTGATCTTCGGAACGGTGTCGCCGGGCAACAGCCACTCCAGCAAGGCAGCGGTGACGATCCTGGCCAAGCAGGTCGGCTCGAAGAAGGGCTTTAAGAAGGTCGCCACCACGAAGCTGGCCGCCAGTGACGCGAACTTCGCGGCGGTCGCGAAGCTCGCGCCGGGCAAGTGGCTGCTGCAGGTGAAGTACGGCGACTCGAAGGTCGTCACAGCCGCGCGTACGCGCACCACGAAGGTCAACGTCAAGGCCAAGCCGAAGACCGGCGTCAGCTTCAAGTCGGTCAAGGTCAGCAAGGGCTCGGTCACGCTCAAGGGCGCGATCAAGCCGGGTGCCGTCAAGGGCGGCGCGACCGTCGAGGTGCTCGCGATGAGGACGTCCGGCGGCTCGGCCAGCTTCGGCGAGAAGACCAAGGTCAAGGTCAAGCAGGGCAAGACCGCGTTCACGGCGCACTTCAAGCTCAAGCAGGGTGTTCGCTGGGTGCTCCGGATGGTGAACAACCAGAACGGGCTTGCCTCGAGCAACACGGGCCTGAAGACGATCAACGTCAAGTAGGCCTTGCGCCGGACCCAATCTGGTAGATCTGACCGCCGTCCCGGGGTTCTCCCGGGACGGCGGTTGTCGTTAGCGCTCGCGGCTGCGCTGGTGGTCTCGGCGTGCCCGGCGGCGACCGCGTCGGCCGCTGTGCCGGTGGTCAGCGCGACGGTGTATCCCGGCTCTCACGCGAGCGTCACCACGCGCACCGCCACGTCGGAGGCTCTCGGGCCGTGCCCGCTGGCCGTCGACACCCAGTTTCAGATGCACCCCGGGGGGAGCTCCGACACGTTCCCGACGGCGTCCACGTGGACGCTGGCCACGGTCCTCAGCTGCGGGATGCACATACCGATCGGTCAGGTGACCAGCGTCGAGGTGCAACGCGCCAGTGGCGCGTTCGAGGATCCCCTGTCAAACGCCGACCTGATCGACACCGCGAGCTATCAAGACCCGCAGGCCCCGGACGCGCTGCCGATCATCTCGGTCAACGGCGACTCCGGCCAGAACAGCTATAACCGCCCGTACCGCGGTGGCAACGACCTCAACGCCACCGACAGCGTGACGATCGATGGCGCGCCGATCACGATCCTGGTGTGGGTCAACAGCCAGCCGCTGATGGTCACGGCCACCCAGCACCCGGTCCCGGGCAGCAAGGCGGTGAGGTTGTCGGCGACCGTGCGGACGGCCGATGGAGCGCCCGTGCCGGCATCCTCGCTGAAGTGGCAGTGGAGCTTTCTGGACGACGGCACCACCTCGAAATTGTCGTCCCCGAGTCACACCTCCAGCCAAGCCTCCTACAACGTCAGCGTCCAGGTCACCGACCAGAGTCTCGGTGGCGCAGGCACTGACACGATCCTGGTCACGAGCCCCGTCAAGCCCGCTCCCGGCAACCACAAACAGAGCGGCGGCCACAAGCACACGAACTCGAAGTCCCCCACCGGCAAGGACAACGGCGCCTCAAACCAGCACCCCGGCACCGGCGGCTCGAACCAGTCGGGGAACTCGAACCAGAACGGCCAATCGTCGGGCCAGTCGAACCCGACGACGACTCCGGCGCCGACCACTTCTACCCCCACGGCGCCGACCACGTCGGCCCCGGCCACCACCACGCCCGCGACGACGCCCGCGCCGCCGACTCCCCACCCTGCGCCCCCGAAACGGACGACGTCGCACAAGTCCGCTCCGACTGCCAGCGGCCCGCTGGTCACCGGCAGGCTGATCGCGGACGTCACGCCGCTACCGCAGAAGTCGAGCCCGCTCGTCCGAGTGACGGCGGCGGCCGCGCCCGCGCCGACCGTCCGGCAGGCCACGACCACCTCGCCGCTGGCCGCGATCGCCGCAGGACTGGCGGCAGCCGCGCTGCTGGGCCTCGGCGCGTGGTACGAGCTGCGCGGCCGCCGTCGCGGACGGGCAGTGCCCACCGGTCACTAACGGCCTGGCCGTGGCACCATCGCCGACGTTCTCGTGATCTTCGCCCTCACCACCCACGACATCGACGAGGTCATCTTCCACGTCGCCAACGCGCTGCGGGTGCCGGTGCTGATCCTGGCGCTGGTCGCACTTGCACTGGTGATCTTCGAGCTCGGCAGCTTCGTCGTCGAGCTGCGTGGACGGCGACGGCGTCGCTACGCGACCCTGTCGAGCGGGGCCGAGCGGGCGCGCGAGGCGCTCCTCGAGGGCGACCGCCAGGCCGCTCACGCGGCCGTCAGCGGCCTGGCTCAGAGCCAGGCGATGGCCGCCACGCTGTCGTTCATCGTCGAGCGCTCGCGGACCGACGGCAGCGACCACGAGATCAACAAGGCGCTCGCCGACTTCGACTTCGGCGCCCAGCGGCGACTCGGGCGTACGCGGCTGCTCGTCCGGGCTGGTCCGGCGCTGGGGCTGATGGGGACGCTGATCCCACTGTCGCCGGCGCTCACCGGGTTGGCCAACGGGGACACCGCGGCGCTGAGCACGAACCTTCAGGTCGCGTTCAGCGTCACCGTGGTCGGGTTGCTCGTCGGAGCCGTCGCGTTCGGCATCTCGCTGTCGCGCGACAACATGTACGGCCAGGACCTCTCCGACCTCGAGTACATCGCAGCGATCCTCAACGATCCGCGGACCGCCGCGGCGGACAAGACCACCACTCCGGCAGACGAGGCACCCACCACATGATCAGCGTCACCCCACGCTCGCGCCGTCGCGAGGACCGCGCCGGAGACCCGCTCGACGGCCTGGTCAACCTGTTTGACCTCGGGATCGTCCTGTCGGTGGCGTTCCTGCTGGCCGCGCTGTCCTCGCTGCACCTCGCGGGGACGATCACCAAGACGGGTCTCAAGGCCAATCCCGCCAGGGAGATCACGGTCAAGCCCGGCCAGACGGTGGCGCCGTTACCCAAGCCCGGACAGCGGACGATCGGGCGCGGGGCGCAGGCCGGCGTCGTCTACCGGCTCGACAACGGCCAGCTCGTCTACGTCCAGAACGCTCCGCCGCAGAAGACGCGCTGAATGTCGTATCTCTGGGATCAGCTTCGGCAGGCGATCCCGTTGATCTTCAGCGGAGACGGCTACATTCGCAGCCTGCTCTGGGTGACGCTGCGGATCGCGTTCATCTCGACGGCGATCGCGCTGGTGATCGGGCTGCCGATCGGCCTGGCGATCGGGCTCGGCCGGTTTCGCGGCCGGCGCGCGCTGCAGGTGCTGGCCAACGCCAGCCTGGCGCTGCCGCCGGTGCTCGCCGGATTGGGCGTGCTGCTCCTGACGCTGCCCAACGGCTTGTTCGGCGGGATGCACATCGCCTTCACGATCAAGGCCGTGTACGTCGCTCAGACGATCCTCGCGCTGCCCTACATCATCGCGCTCACCGCGGCCGCGGTGCAGGGCCTGGCGCCCGGGCTGCTGGCCCAGGCGCGGGTGCTCGGCGCCGGCCGCTGGCAGCTGGGGCTGCTGGCGCTCCGCGAGGCGCGGATCGGGGTGCTCGCGGCGGTGATCGCCGCGCTCGGGGCTGCCCTGTCGGAGGTCGGCGCGGTGGTGATCGTCGGCGGCAACATCCAGAACTACGACCAGACGTTGGCCAGCGCCGTGCTCCAGCAGGTGACCGATTACGTCGACTATCCCTACGGACTGGCGATCGCGATCGTGCTGCTCGTGCTGATCCTGCTGCTGGTGGGGATCCTGACCGTGCTCCAGCAGCGCGGGGGCGGCCTGCACCTCCGCTTCAGAGAGGCTTGAGATGGGGCTGCTGTGGGACGAGTTCCGCCACGCGGTGCCGCTGATCTTCAATGGCGATCCGACGCTGTGGAAGATCATCTCGTTCACGATCCAGGTCGCCGTCGTGGCGACCGCGTGCGCGGCGGTGATCGGGCTGCCGATCGCGTTGTTGATCGGATTGGCGCGGTTTCCGGGAAGGCGGGCTCTGCAGGTCTTGGCCAACGCCAGCCTGGCGCTGCCGCCGGTGGTCGTGGGCTTCATCCTGTTCCTGCTGTTCGTTCCCCAGGGGCCGCTCGGCGGGCTACACCTCAACGTGACCCGCCGGGGTGTGATCGTCGCGCAGACCGTGCTCGCGCTGCCCTACGTCGTCGCGCTCGGCGCGGCCGCGATCCAGGGTCTGCCGTCGGGGTTGCTCGGGCAGGCCCGCCTGCTCGGCGCCGGGGGGCTCCAGCTGTCCGCGCTGTCACTGCGCGAGGCTAGGATCGGCGTGATGGCGGCCCTGATCGCGTCGCTGGGGACGAGCCTCTCGGAGGTGGGGGCAATCGTGATCGTCGGCGGAAATGCCTATGGCTACGACCAGACGCTCGCCAGCTCGACGCTCTATTACGTCAACCAGTCGCGCTACGAGTACGCCGTCGCGGCCGGGCTTGTGCTGATCGTTCTGATCCTGTTACTGATGGGCAGCCTCAGCCTGCTCCAGCACCAGGGCGGCGGGTTGCGGCTGCGGTTCCGGACGGCGCCGGCGGTGTGAGGATGGCCGCCGTGTCCGGAGATCCGATGCTGGGCTGCGAGCACCTGAGCGTCCGCAGGGGCGCCCGGGAGGTGGTCAGCGACGTGAGCTTCGAGCTGCGGGCCGGCGAGCTGGTCGCCGTACTCGGGCCCAACGGCGCCGGTAAGAGCACGCTGCTGGAGGCGCTGGCGGGATCGCTTGCACCCGCCAGTGGGAGCGTCACGCGCTCGGGTCGCGTGGCGCTGGCGCTGCAGTCGCCCGACCTGGCCCGGCGCACGGTCACCGCCAACGTCCAGCTGGCGCTCGGCTGGTGGGGGGTGCCCCGAGCCCAGCGGCGAAAGCGCGCCGCCGGCGCGCTGGCGGCGATGAAGGCCGATCACCTGAGCGGCCGCACGGCAAGCACTCTGTCGGGCGGCGAGCGACGGCGCGTGCACCTGGCCAGGGCTGTGTCGGTGCGCCCCGATGTGCTGCTGCTCGACGAGCCGTTCGCCGGGCTCGACGCGGCCACGCGGGCGGCGATGCTCGACGACACCGGAGCCGCGTTGCGCGCGTGGACCACGGCGGCCCTGGTGGTAGTCCACGACCGAGCCGAGGCGTGGGCTCTGGCCGACCGGCTGCTGGTGCTGCTGGAGGGACGCCTGGTCGCCGACGGGTCGCCCCGGGAGCTGCTCGAGCGCCCACCGACCGTCGAGGTGGCCCGGTTCCTCGGCTTCGACGGCACGCTGGCGCTGCACAGCGGCGAGATCCAGCTCGTCCGCGCCCACCACGTGGTGATCGACCCGGCGGGGCCGCTGCGCGCGCGGGTGACCAGGTCGATCCCGCTCGAGGACGGCGTCCGGCTCGAGCTCACGCTCGACGAGGGCCGGCTGTTCGCGGTGTCTGCGCTGCCCGGCCCGATGACCGGCGACGAGGTCCGCCTGCGGGTGACCGGGGGCGTGTGCTTCCCGGAGAACGCCGCGGCCGAGCTCCAGAGGACGACCCCCTCGCCGGTATGACCCTGAACCTGACCGTGACCGGGCCGGAGGGCGCGCCGCCGCTGGTGCTGTCAAACGCGCTCGGCACCTCGTCGCAGATGTGGGATCGCCAGCTCGACGCGTTCTCGCGGAGCTTCACGGTGGTGCGCTACGAGCACGCCCCGCGGCCGTCGGTGGCCGAGCTGGCCGACTCGATCATCGACGCGCTCGACCGAGTCGGGGTGCGGCAGTTCTCGTTCTGCGGTCTATCGCTGGGGGCGATGGTGGGAATGACGATCGCGGCGGCGGCGCCCGATCGGGTCGACCGGCTGGTGCTCGCCTGCACGTCGGCGCGGCTCGGTCACGAGACCGAGTGCAACGAGCGGGTCGCGCTGGTGCGCTCGGGCGGGGTGCACGCGGTGGCCCCCGGGATGCTCGAGTCGTGGTTTACGCCGGCGTTCGACGACCGCGAGCCGTTCCTGGCGATGCAGCTCGACAAGCCGCGCGAGGAGTACGCGCTGGCCCTGAGCGCGGCCGGCCGATTCGATCTGCGCGAGCGCCTGCGCGAGATCCGCGCGCCGACACTGGTGATGGCCGGTTCGCACGACATCGCGACGCCGCCGGTCGCAGCCGAGCTGATCGCCGCCCGGATCCCGGACGCGCAGTTGCGGGTGCTCGACGGCGCCGCGCATCTGGCCAACGTCGAACAGGCCGACGCGTTCAACCTGGCGGTGCTCGAGCACCTCTGGGGATAACTCGAGCACCGCGGCTGACGCCCGTGGAGCGGGGCCGCTATGCGGCGGCGGGCTCGAGGAACCCCGTGATCGCCCGCATCCGCCCGTCCTCGGCGACCGTCACGAAGTCGGTGCCGATCGCGGCCGAATCGCCGTCGTAGGCGGCGAGCGACCAGCTGAAGCGCACCCGGTCGTGGTGCGTGTCGGGGCCGGCGAGGAGCGCGAACCGATGCCCGGGGAACTGCTGCTGGGCGCCGGCGATCATGTCCGAGATCCCGTCGATCCCCTCGCCCGCCATCAGCGGATCCAGGTAGCTGGCGTCCTCGGTGACGGTCTGAGCGACAAGCTCACGCCGGCGCTGCGGGTCGGTCTCGTTCCACATCTCGATGTATCGGTGGACGACTTGCTCTGAATCGACCATCTGGTCCTCCTGAGGCGGGTGGCAGTGACGCTCCGCAAGCTCGCACCCGCCGCCGCCGAAGTCCATTACCGGTCAGGTAATGAAACCCGGCGGCGCTTACCGGCCGGGTAATCGACACCGCCGCCGCCGCCAGGCACCTTGGCGGCATGACCACACCACAGAACACATCAACTCTCCCGGCACCCTTGTTCGCGGGCCTGGCCCGAGCACGGGCCAGCCGATGGGCGGCGCTGCCCGTCGTGCTCGCTGGCACGTTCATGGTCGTGCTGGACTTCTTCATCGTCAACGTCGCGCTGCCGTCGATCCAGGGCGAGCTGCATGCCAGCGGCGGCGCGATCGAATGGGTCGTGGCCGGCTACGCGCTGACTTCGGCGGTGTTCCTGATCGTCGCCGCACGGCTCGGGGATGAGATCGGCCGCCGGCGCACGTTCGTGCTGGGGCTGACCGTGTTCACGCTCTCCTCGGCGGCCTGCGGCGTCGCCGGCAGCCCGGAGATCCTGGTGTTGGCGCGGCTGGTCCAGGGAATCGGCGCGGCGCTGTTGATGCCAAACGTGCTGGCGATCATCGGCGTGACCTACGAGGGCCCCGATCTGGCCAGGGCGCTCGGCGTCTATGGGCTGGTGATGGGTCTTGCGGCGGTGAGCGGCCAGCTGATCGGCGGAGCGCTGATCCAGGCCGATATCGCCGGCCTCGGCTGGCGCAGCTGCTTTCTGATCAACGTGCCGATCGGCCTCATCGCGGTGATCCTGGCGCGGCGGGTCGTGCCGGAGTCGCGCTCGGAGCAGCGGCAGCCGGCTCGATCTCGTCGGGACGGCGCTGCTCACCGTCGGGTTGACCGCGGTGGTGCTGCCGCTCGTCGAGGGACGCCAGCACGACTGGCCACCGTGGACCTGGGTGTCGCTCGGGATCGCCCCGCTGATCCTGGTCGGCTTCGCCGCCCACCAGCGGCGCCTGGCCGCCCGGGGCGGTGAGCCGCTGATCGCCCCGGCGCTGTTCCGGGCCCCGGCGTTGCGCGCCGGGCTGCTCACGCAGCTCGCGTTCTGGTCAGGCCAGGCGTCGTTCTTCCTCGTGCTGGCGCTGTACCTGCAGCAGGGGCGGCGCCTGAGCGCGCTGAACTCGGGCCTGGTGTTCACGATCTTGGCGGCCTCCTACGTGGCCGCGTCCGCGCGGGCGCCGGAGCTGATCGCCCGCCACGGACGCCGGCTGCTGGCGACCGGGGCGCTCGTGCTGGCCGCCGGCCACGGGCTGCTGCTCGGGGCCGTGGCCGAGATCGGCGTCGGCGGCTCGGTGCTCGCGCTCGTGCCCGGGCTGCTGCTGATCGGCGCCGGGATGGGGCTGCTGATCGTCCCGCTGACGACCACGATCCTCTCCAGCGTGCCCGCCAAATACGCCGGATCCGCCTCTGGAGCGCTGACCACGATGCAGAACGTCGGCGGCTCGCTCGGAGTGGCGATCACCGGCGTGATCTTCTTCGGCGCGCTGGGCGGCGGCTATGCCCATGCGCTGGAGCTGAGCCTGGCCGAGCTGGCGGCGCTGCTGCTGGCGGTGGCGGGGCTGACCCGGCTGCTCCCCGGGCGAGAGCACGCATGAGGCCCGGCGCACACGGGGCGCCGCACGGTTACCTCCGGGGTAATCGTGCGGCCGTCTCGCCCGCGCTAGCGTTGCTGCCGTGGCAGTCACCACCGCACAAGCAGGAGTCCAGGACGCGCGTGCACCAGTCGGGGAGCTGCTCCGGACGTGGCGCCAGCGCCGCAGCCTCAGTCAGCTGGAGCTCGCGTTGAACGCCGACGTCTCATCGCGCCACGTGAGCTTCCTGGAGACCGGCCGGGCCCGTCCGAGCCGCGAGATGGTGCTGCACCTGGCCGAGCATCTGGAGGTGCCGTTGCGCGACCGCAACGGCCTGCTGCTCGCCGCCGGGTACGCCCCCCAATACGCCGAGCGCCAGCTCGAGACCCCGGAGATGGCTCCGGTGCGCGAGGCGCTCAACCGGTTCCTGCGGGCGCACGAGCCCTATCCAGCGGTCGTCGTCGACCGCCGCTACAACCTGATCTCGGGCAACGACGCGCTGTCGCTGCTCACCGAGGGCGTCGCCCCCGAGCTGCTCGAGCCGCCCGCCAACGCCCTGCGGGTGACCCTGCATCCGCGGGGGATGGCGCCGAGGATCATCAACCTGGAGGAGTGGAGCGGCCATCTGCTGCACCGGCTGGCCCGGCAGGCGTCGGTGACCGGCGACCCTGGGCTCGAGCGCCTCCACGAGGAGCTCGCGGCGTATCCGGGCGTCAGCACCGAGCCGCCTCACGACGAGATCAGCGGCGCCGAGATCGTGCTCCCGCTGCGGCTGCGCGACGGAGACCAGGAGCTCGCGTTCTTCGGCACGATCTCCACGTTCGGGACCGCGGTCGACATAACGCTCGCCGAGCTGTCGATCGAGGCGTTCTATCCGGCCAACGCGGCCACGGCGACGAGACTCCTGCGGGAGATCGGCGTCTAGTCGACCAGCCCGACTCCTCCGAAAGGAGGATCGGAAGATCCGACCACAGGCCGATGTGCGCCGCGCTCCGGTCGCGTAGGTTCCTTGGCGCCCCCATGCTGAACTCCAGCCTCGAACTTCAGACGATTCGCCGCGAGGACCCGATTGCGGCGGCCGCCGCGGTCCCCGACGGCATCGTCCCGTGGTCGGCGGCCGCGCTGCACCGGGTCGGGGTATGGCCCGCATCGCGGTGCCTGGAGATCGGCCCGACCAGCAGCTCGATCGCGAGCTGGCTGCGCGACCGCGTCGGTCCGGACGGGTCGGTCGTGACCGCCGACCTCGACGATGAACTCAAGGCCGACCACTACGACCTGATCCACTGCCGGTCCGTGCTGCACCAGCTCGGGCCGCGCGCCCGCAACGCCGTCCAGGCGCTGACCGCGGCGCTGGTTCCCGGCGGCGTGCTGCTCGCCGAGGCGCCGTTCACCGACCCGGTGCTCACCTCGAGCAGCCGGGACTGGGTCGCGCTGTGGCGCGCCTTTCACGCCGCCGTGCCCGACGCCGACTACTCGTGGGCGTGGCGGCTGCCGGGAACGCTCGAGGATGCCGGGCTGGTGGACGTCGCCGGGCTCGTCCACGCCGACGTGATCCGGGGCGCGACCGCCAGCGCCGAGCTCCTCAGGCTCACCATGCAGGCCGTCCGGCACCGGATGCAGCCGCACCCCCGCGTCGATGCCGGGATCGCGATGCTCTCCGACGCCGAGACGGTCGAGCCGGGACCGGTGTGGTACGCGGTCTGGGGCTACCGGACTCAGCCGGTCGCCGGCGCCTCCCCACGCAGTCGCGGCGGCACATAGCCGATCGCGGCGGCCAACACGAGCGCGGCCGCCAGCGCGAGGGGGAGCGCCAGGCTCGCCTTGAGCAGCAGCGCGCCGGAGATCGCGCCCGTGAGCATCGCCACCACCGCCGAGGTCCGGCGCACCGTTCCGGTCCCGGGTCCGCCGGCCAGACGCGAGTCGGCCGCCAGCCCGGTGAGCGTCATCGTCAGCACGGTCGTCGTCATGTCGGGGACGCCGATCCGCCGGACGGTTGCGTTGCGGGCGCCCATCGCGAACGCCAGGATCACGACCATCGTGTCACCCCCGAACGAGTTCGGGCGCACGTCTAGCGTCGCGGCCAGGATCGCGGCCGCGCCCACGAGCGTCACCTCCAGCGCCAGCGTCGCGCCCAGGTGCGCCGTGTGAGCACGCTCGGGCAGGCGGCCGAGCACCGCGCCGAGCCCCGAGCCGACCAGGAACGCGGCCAGCGACAGGATCGGCGAGATGATCGGCAGCCCGCCGGCGCCGGCGAGACCGAAGCCGAGCAGCACGACGTTGCCGGTCATGTTCGCGGTGAACACCCGACCGAGGCCCAGATAGCTGGCCGCATCGATCAGGCCGGTCGAGAAAGTGAGCATCAGCAGCGTGATCGTGAGCGGGTGGCGGATGCTCGCGGCCGCCTGCTGCGCCGTGCTATCAGCCAACGAGGTCCTCCAATGTGGTCGGCGCCGGGCACCACGACGAGGTCAGGTCCCCGGTGTCATACCCAGACGCGGTGGCCCCGGCGAGATAAGCGCTTTGCAGGAACGCAAGCAGCACACGCTCGGGATCGGCGGCGGTGCGGACCGCCTCGTAGGGCAGCAAAGCGATCGACCCGCTGCCCTGCGCATTCCAGTGGGCGGCCTGCGGCTGGAGCGGCCGGTCGCGCAGGCCCGACGGCTCAGGCGCGGTGTAGGAGTAGTAGGTGGGCTCCCGTACGTTGTCGTCGCCCGCCCAGAACCCGAACGACACGACCTCGTGCGAGTATGCCTCGGCGGTCACCGGATCGGCGTCGGGAATCGCCGGCGCGCGAGCCCCGCCGAAGCGGGTGAAGGCGAGGTCGAACGAGTGCCAGAAGAAGTGGACCGGGCTGGTCTTGCCGCAGTACCAGCCGGCGAAGCGTTCGAACACCGAGTCGGTCCAGTCAAGGATCCGCCAGAATCTCCTGACGGCGGATGGGTCGTACGAGGCGTGCTCTCGGTCCTCCCGAAACGGCGTCGTGATCGGCACCCCGAACGGGTGCTCGAGGATCGCCACGTCGACGTCGAGCGTCGCCAGCGTCCAGTGCAGCTGCTCGTCGAACTCCGCGACCGAGAGCCCGTCGTGGAGCTCGAACGACGCTTCTGCGCCCTCGCCGCTGAGCACTCCAAGACGGTGGTCGACGAAGTCGAACACGATCTCGAACGTGATCCCGCTGGGCGCGTGCAGCCGTCTCGTGGTCATGCCGCGCACGTCGACATACAGCGGGACGTGCCACCAGTGATTGCGCGGCGGGCTCGTCGCGAGCTTGATCTTGCCCACGATCTGGGTCCACAGGTGAAGCGTGATCTTGGCCGGCTCCCACTCGGTCAGCGGCAACGGCGGCAAGCGATCCGCGGGCTGAGACATGACGGCACCTCCAGGCGTTCGTGATCGGCGGGACAGCGCAACGGCGCGCTACCACAACTCGCAGCCGCTGGCAACGGCCACAGGGGCAGGCGCGGGACTCTTCCCGGAATTTGCGGCTTACCTTAAACTGCTGGCAGTGGTTGGACCGGAACCGACCTTGGAGTTCCTCTCAGAGCTCCCGGTGACGCGCGCCGCGCTCACCTTCGCAACGGATTTGCACGACGGCCAACGCCGCCAGTCCGACGGCGCGCCGTTTATCGCGCACCCGCTGGAGGTGGCCCTGTTGCTGGCCGAGACCGGCGCCGAAGACGAGGTGGTCGCCGCCGGTGTGCTGCACGACACGCTGGAGAAAACGGGCGCCGACCCGGCTGAGCTGTCGCGCCGGTTCGGCGACCGCGTCGCCACGCTCGTGCTGGCGGTCAGCGAGGACGAGAGCATCGCCAGCTACGCGCGGCGCAAGGCCGCGCTGCGTGAGCAGGTCGGCGTCGCCGGGCCGGACGCGCAGACGGTGTTCGCGGCGGACAAGGTGTCCAAGGCGCGCGAACTGCGCTCGGGAGCCCGGCTGGCCTCCGAGATCCGCCGGCGGCGCCTGGATCACTACGACCGCTGTCTGCTATTGCTGGAGCAGCGGATTCCTGACTCACCGCTGGTCAGGGCCCTGGCAGAGGAGCTCAGAGTCCTCCAGGCGGCGGCGGTGCCCGCCAAGGCGGTTGCATAGCCCTCATTCAGCGCAACGTTAGGAAACGCTTAAGGTGTTGTTATGTTTGAGTTAGCAACTACCTTGGGTAGTCATAAGACGTCGTGCAAGCGTCGTTCAGAAACACGCGTTGAGCCTCGCCAGCTTCTTCGCGATCATCGTTCTGGCGACGATCGAGGGCGCATTGGTGGCACTTCCGAGGGCCAACGCGCTCGACTACTTGAACCGGTTGCGGTCGCCGGCATGGGCAGCGCTGTTGCCGGGGTCGATCCTGCTCGGCACGTTCGGACCGCTGGCCGCGCCGTCGACGGCGCGCGCGTTGGTGGTGCTCGCCGCGATTGCGACGCCGGCGCTCGCGGTCATCGCGATCATCGGGGTCGTCCGGGGACCTAGGCTCGCGCTGATCGCCGTCGGGCTCGGGCTCGCGGTCGGCGCCGCGCACGTGAGCGGCTGGCTCGGGGAGACGTCCGACAGCCTGATCACCGCGCTTGGGTGCCTGGCGCTCGGGGCCGCGCTGGTGCGGCTGATCCCCGTCAGGTGGATGCTCGTCGGCGTGGTCTGCATGTGCGCCGCCGACGTGGTGCTGCTGATGTCGGGCGCGGGCGAGGCCGCCTCGCAAGTGATGGCGAGCGCGACGGCGGGCGTTCACCTGCCGAGGTTCGACGAGGCATCGTTCGGCCCGATCGCCACCGACTATCCCGACCTGGTGCTGGCGGGCGTGCTCGGCGGCTTCCTCGCCGGGCACCGCTACCAGGGCCGAGCAGCGATGCTGCTGGTCGCGCTTGCAGCCGGCTCGGGGATGCTGCTGCCGCTGGTCGGGTGGTTGCCCGCGACCGTGCCGGTGACCGTGGCGTTCATCATCCTCTGCCTGGAGCACCGCTCGCGTCTCAGCTTCCGCGCGCGCTTGGCGCAACGCCGTCCCGTGGCCACTCGGTCCGCGCCGGCGCCGCACGAGGCCGCCGCCTGATCGGGGTCAGCCGGAGGTGCGCTCGCCGGCCATCTCGATTTCGGCGCGGGAGGCCTCGACCGAAGGCGGGGCGGCGCCGGGCGTGGGGAGGCTCGGGACCAGCAGCCCGGCGAGCACGCCGACCGCGAGGAACGCGGCGGCCATGATGAACGACAGGGTGAACCCGGTGACGGTGGGGTAGCCGTTGGCCATGTGGTCGGCGATGAAGGTCGCCGACAGCTGCCCGCCGAGTGCGCCGCCGAGCGTTCGCATCACAGTGTTCATGCCCGAGGCGATCCCGGTCTGCGTCGGCGGAACCGCCTGAACGATCAGGTTGCCCAGTGCGGAGAAGGCCAGGCCGATCCCGATCCCGAGCAGCGTCGAGGAGACCAGCATGTCCCAGGGATGCGCGTGCGCCACCGCCAGCCAGGTGAACGAGACCCCGGTGACCGCCGTGCCGACGACCAGCGCGAGCTTGGAGCCGTATGCCCTGGCCACGCGGCCGGCGACCGTACCCAGCAGGCCCATCCCGAACGCGGACGGGGCCAGGTACAAGCTCGAGACGACGACCGAGGCGCCGAATCCGAAGCCGGTGCTCTTGGGCAGCTGAGCGAACTCGGGGTAGATGATGAACGAGGCGTACAGGCCGGCCCCGAGCAGGAACGCCACGAGGTTGGTGGTCCAGACGCCGCGGATCCGCATCATCGACATATCGACCAGCGGTTCGTCGCTGCGGACCTCGACCATGACCCACAGCGCGCAGACCAGGATGCCGACGACGAACAGGACGATCGTCTTCAGACCGCCCCAGCCCCATACCGTCGTCTGGGCGATCGCGATCAGCACCAGCGAGATCCCGACCGTCATCAGCGCGGCCGCCAGCCAGTTGATCCTGCCGGGCGAGCGCACCGGCGACTCGGGGATGAATCGCCAGGTGGCGATTGCGGCCAGCACGGTCACGACCAGCGGCAGCCAGAACAGCCAGTGCCAGCTCAGGTGCTGGACGATCAGGCCGCCGATGATCAGGCCGGCCCCGCCGCCGACGCCGAGGATCGACGACATCAGCCCGATGCTGCCGGCGACGTGCTCGCTCGGAAACTCGTCGCGGATGATCGAGAACGCCAAGGGGAAGATCCCGCCGGCGACGCCCTGGATCACGCGGGCGACGATCAGCACCCCCAGCGAGTTGGAGACCGCGGCCAGCAGCGTCCCGAACGCGAGGATCACGAGCGTCCACAGCAGCAGTCGCTCCTTGCCGTACATGTCGCCGAGCCGGCCGATGATCGAGGTCCCGACCGAGGCCGACAGCAGGAAGCCGGTGAGCAGCCAGGTGACGCCCGTCTCGCTGGTGTGGAGGTCCTGCTGAATCGTCGGCAGGGCCGGGATCACGGCCGAGCTCAAGATCGCGTAGGCCAGCCCGGCCAGCGACAGGACGGCCAGGATCACATTCGGGTGGACCCGCTCAGACCCATGACCGAGACCTGCCCTCCGGCTGCTCTCGCGTCGGGTTGAGGGGGCGGCCATCGCTTCTGAGCTAGATCTCGGCCAGCCTGGCTAGCAGTGGGATCGCGTTGGCGAGCACACCCTGCTCCTCGGGCGTGAAGCCGGTTTCCATCGCCTCCGAGAGCCAGCCGTCGCGGCGCCGGCGGTCCTTGGCCAGCGCCTGGCGTCCGTCGTCGGTCAGCTCGAGCAGCGTTCGCCGACCGTCGGTCTCGTCGGGACGGCGGCTGATCAGGCCCTGGGACTCGAGCTCGGACAGCGTCTGTCCCATCGACTGCGGGCGCACGCGTTCGGCAGTCGCAAGCGCGACGGTGGTTTGCGCGCCCTGGCGGTCCAAGCGTCCCAGGACCGCTCCCTGGGTCAACGGGAACCCGGGCTCCGCCCGCAGGCGTCGCATCAGCTGGCCGAGGACGACCCGCAGCTCTGATGCGAGCAGGGTTGTGTCCGTGCGCACTGGCATGAACGAACTATAGGACATGGAAGGCCAACTGAACAGTTTGCCTGTGTATTATGGAGAGGCGTGGCAGTCAATCTGAACGTCCGATCTCGCGTCAACGGCACCTCCGCAGCCTCAAACGGGCACTCGGATCTATCGGACAACTACAAGTGGATCGCGCTGTCGAACACAACGCTAGCGGTTCTGCTGGCCACGTTGGACGCATCGATCACGCTGATCGCGATGCCCGACATCTTCCGCGGCGTCAAGCTCGATCCGCTGGTCCCCGGAAACAGCTTCTACCTGCTGTGGATGGTGCTGGGCTATCTGGTCGTCTCGAGCGTGCTGATCGTCAGCCTCGGCCGGCTCGGCGACATGTTCGGCCGGGTCAAGATCTACAACCTCGGTTTCGTGATCTACACGGTGGCCTCGCTGCTGTTGACGATCGACTGGATGACCGGTCGCGCCGGCGCCACGTACCTGATCGTGTTCCGGATTTTCCAGGGGATCGGCGGCGCCTTCCTGCTGGCCAACTCGGCGGCGATCCTGACCGACGCGTTTCCCGCCAACCAGCGAGGGATGGCGCTCGGGATCAACAACATCGTCGGCGTCAGCGGGCTGTTCGTCGGGCTGATCCTCGGCGGTCTGCTGGCGCCCATCAGCTGGCGGATGGTGTTCTTGATCTCGGTTCCGGTGGGCCTGTTCGGGACGGTTTGGGCCTACTTGAAGCTGCGGGAGCTCAGCACGCCGCGGCGTACCAGCGTCGACTGGCCGGGGAACATCACGTTCGCGCTGGGCCTGATCCTGATCATGGTCGCTATCACCTACGGGATCCGGCCGTACGGCGGCCATCCCACCGGCTGGACGAGCCCGCGGGTGATCTGGCTGCTGGCCGCCGGCGCGGCCTCGCTGGTGGCGTTCGGGGTGATCGAGCTCAACGCCCGGGACCCGATGTTCAACCTCGCGCTGCTGCGGATCCGCGCGTTCACGTTCGGGACGTTGGCCACGTTCCTGTCGGCGATCGCGCGCGGTGGCCTGATGTTCATGCTGATCATCTGGCTGCAGGGGATCTGGCTGCCCCAGCACGGCTACGACTTCACCCAGACGCCGCTGTGGGCGGGGATCTACATGTTCCCGCTGACGATCGGAATGCTGCTCGCGGGTCCGACCTCGGGATACCTGTCAGACCGCTACGGGGCGCGACCATTCGCTACCGGTGGGATGATCGCCGCTGCGGTCAGCTTCGGGCTGCTGATGCTGCTGCCGATCGACTTCTCCTATCCGGTGTTCGCCCTGATCCTGTTCATGACCGGCGTCTCGATGGGCTTGTTCGCCTCGCCCAACCGCGCCGCGGTGATGAACAGCCTCCCACCGGGTGACCGCGGCTCCGGCGGCGGCATGAACCAGACCTTCCAGAACTCCGCCCAGGTGCTGTCGGTCGGGATCTTCTTCTCGTTGATGATCCTCGGGCTGGCCAGCTCGCTGCCCCACACGATGTCAGCCGGCCTGCAGGCCCACGGCGTCGCCGCCGCCGACGCCCACCGGATTGGACAGACGCCCCCGGTGTCGGTCCTGTTCGCCGCGTTCCTGGGCTACAACCCGATCCAGCACCTCGCCGGCGCCCACGTGCTGGCGTCGCTGCCGGCCCACACTCAGGCGGTGATCACCGGCCGAAGCTTCTTCCCGCAGCTGATCTCCGGCCCGTTCAAGACCGGGCTGCACGAGGCCTTCATCTTCGCGATCGTGGCGTGCCTGATCGCGGCAGTAGCCTCGCTGATGCGCGGCGGGATCTATCACCACGACGACACGGAGGAGCAGCATGCGGATCCAGTGGTACGGACAGTCGGCGTTCTCGCTGACCGGCGATGAGGCGTCGGTGTTCATCGATCCGTTTGCGGACATGACGCCGCTGGCGGGGAGAGGTGTGCAGTGGGAGTACCCCGCGATCTCCGCACAGCAGCCGCACCTGCTCCTGATCACCCATGAGCATCTCGACCACAACGGGGTCGAGGCGATCGAGGGAGAGCCAACGGTCCTCCGGTCGACGGCCGGCAAGCTCGAGTCGCCGATCGGAGAGATCGTGGCCGTGGCGTCCGAGCACGACGAAGCCGCGGGCACCGAGCGGGGGCCCAACACGATCTTCGTGTTCACGCTCGATGGGGTCCGGGTCGCCCACTTCGGAGACTTCGGTCAGGCTGCGCTGCGCGACGAGCAGGCCGCGGCGATCGGCGAGGTCGACCTGGTGTTCCTGCCGGTGGGCGGCGGCCCGACCGCCGGCGCGGCCCAGGCCCGGGCGATCGTCGACCGCCTGCGCCCGCGCTGGGTCGTGCCGATGCACTACCGCACCCACCGGATCGGGTTCCTCGAGCCCGCCGACGAGTTCCTGGACACGTTCGGCCAGGTTCACCGCGCCGACGAGCCTAGCGTCGATACCGCCGACCTGCCGTCGGGCGAGGAGCCGGTCGCGGTCGTGCCTGGGACTCCCTGATCAGCGGGGGCGCCGAGAGCGACGCGGCCGTGGGGCCGCGTGGCGGTAGTCGAGCCCCAGCTGGCCCGCGAGCTGGCTGACGTCTTGGCGCTGGTCGGCGGCGACCAGCGTGATCCCGATGCCCTTGGCGCCGGCGCGCCCGGTGCGGCCGATCCGGTGCACGTAGGTGTCGCGGTCGGCCGGCGGGTCGAAGTTGATCACGTGCGAGATCCCGCTGACGTCGATCCCGCGAGCGGCGACATCGGTGGCCACCAGCGTGTCGATCTCGCCGGACTCGAAGCGGGCGAGGGCTCGCTCGCGCTGGCGCTGTGACTTGTTGCCGTGCATCGCGACCGCCTCCACGCCGTGATGGCGCAGCCGCTTGACCAGCCGGTCGGCGCCGTGCTTGGTACGGACGAACACGAGCGTCAGCTCGCGGTCGCGCCGCAGTTCGGCGACCAGCGCTTCGAGGCGGTGCTCATGCGCGATCTCGACGAACCGGTGCTCGACGTCGACACTGGCGCGCCTGGCCGTCGGACCGTGCTCGTGCACGACCGCGTCGCGGGTGTAGCGCCGGGCGACCTGCCCGGCCTCGCCGTCGAGCGTCGCGGAGAAGAACAGCGTCTGGCGGTCGGCCGGGCAGGCGGCGACGATCCGGTCGACCGCGGGCCTGAAGCCCATGTCGAGCATCCGGTCGGCTTCGTCGAGCACGAGGATCTGGATCGCGCGGAGATCGAACGCCCTGCGCGCGAGCAGGTCCTCGAGCCGGCCGGGCGTGGCGACCAGGATCTGCGATCCCGCGGCGGCCTTGGACTGGGCGTGCAGCCCGACGCCCCCGTAGACGGCGGTGACGCGCAGCGCCCTGGCGCGGGCGATCGAGCGGATGTCATCCACGATCTGGGTGGCGAGCTCGCGCGTCGGCGCCAGGATCAGGGCCGCCGGCCGGCGGCTGTTGGCGGCGATCCGGTCGGCGATCGGGACGCCGAAGGCGAGGGTCTTGCCAGACCCGGTGGGCGACTTGGCCAGCACGTCGCGCCCGGCGAGCACGTCGCCGATGACCGAGCGCTGGATCGCGAACGGCTCGGTTATCCCGTCGCTGGAAAGCGCGTTCACGACCGCGCTGGACACGCCGAGATCGGCGAAAGACTGATTGGACATCAAACTCCTTGGCGGCGCTGAGGGCCGCGAACGATTCGGGAGGCTATGGCTGACCCGAACCGCTGATTGCGGGACCCAAGCGAGCTGCCTCGCGGCCGACGGCGCCGACCGCTGGGAATGAACTTAGCAGGGCCGCGCCGGCTCAGAAGCTGTGGCGCGCCAGCCGCAACCCCCCGCGGCGCCGCACGCCGTCGGCGATCGTCGCCATCGCGGGGACCATCTCGCTGGTCACCAGCCCGGCGTGCCGGGTGAGCTCGTCGACGATCTCAAACGACGCGGCGATCCGCTCCGGCGTGTCAATGATCGTGGTTATGACCGGCACGCGTCGGCGCAGCTGGAGCAGCCGGTCGCCGTGGGGGAGGTGGTCGCCGTGAAACCCCCAGATGCCCCGCACGCACGTGGCTCCCGCGGCGCCGGCCAAGCGCAGGCGCCGGACGAGCGATACGTGCAGAGGCAGGTTTCCGTCGCGCGCCCGCTCCGACGAGTACACCATCAGCTTCTGCCACAAGCCGAGTCCGGAATGGTCTACCTGGGGCAGCGGCGTGGGGCGGGCCAGGAGCTCGCCGTCGCGCTTGCACACCCGCACGCGCTCGAGGGTCAGCAGCGGCCGCGTCAGCAATGCCTCGATCTCCGACAGCACCGCGGCGATCCGCGCTCCGGAGCCGATCGCGATGATCATCATCGGCACGTCGGCGTTGCGGCCGAAGAATCGGGCGCGACGGCGAACCCCGTGGACGGTGCCGTCGACACCGAGCAGCGCGGTCGCGCCGGCGATCCCACGGCGGTGCAGGAGGTCGCAGATCGCGACGAACGCGGGCACGCCGGCGGCACGCTCCTGGCGGCCCACATAGACCGTCAGCTTGGTCGCGTCGTGGACCTGCTCGGCGAGCGCGACCGGGCCGGTGGAGCCGGTCAGCAGCCGAGCGCGCTCGAGCGTGATCAGGCCGTGGCGCTTGACCGCCAGCACGTCGTCGAGCATTCCCTCGATCCGCGCCCGTGTATCCACCGCGATCGACACCAGCGGCAGGTCCTCCGACAGCGTCAGCAGCCGATCGGTGCGCAGGTGGTGCTTGACGCCGAACCCCTCGGCTCCCCGGAGCATCAGGCTGAGCTCCACGCCGGTGCGGCCGTATACGTCGAGCAGCGCGTCGGCCACGAACCGGTCCTCGGTCCGGTGGCGCTCGCCGAAGTACGTGGTGATCTTCAGGCAGTCATCGTTCACAGGTGCGATCCGATCAGTCGTCCCAATGCGGCGGCCCCGACTCCCAGCGCCGCGCTCAGCACGATGTTCCCGAGCGCCGCCAGCAGGTCGCTGTCCTCGGCGAGCCGGTGGCTCTCGAGCATCCAGGTCGAGAATGTCGTGTACGAGCCGATCGTCGCGGTGCCGACGAGCACAAGGGCGTCGCCGGTGAACGCGAGCCCGGCGACCAGGCCGAGCGCAACCGCGCCGCTGAGGTTGACCGCGAGCGTGCCGAACGGGAACACGCGACCCACCCGTGATGCCACTGTCCCGTCGACGAAGAAGCGCAGCAGCGACCCGATACCGCCAAGCGCCGCCACCGCGATCCAGGTGAGCGCGCTCATGCCAGCGTCCTCGTGCGGCGGACCAGCGCGGTGCCGAGGTGAATCGCGGCGTATCCGAACGCGATGCTCGCACACAGATAACCGGCCGCGAGCCCGTAACGATGCGCGTCGAGCATCTCGAGCAGCTCCACCTGCACCGTGGAGAAGGTGGTCAGCGCGCCGCAGAAGCCGGTCCCCAGCAGCGGACGGCGGTAGGCCGACAGCGGCAGTCGCTCCTGCAGCCGGGTGACGAAGTAGCCGAGCGCGAACGCGCCGGCGATGTTGACGGCAAACGTGATCCACGGCCACCCGGGGGCGCCGGCAGCACCGGTCTCGATCAGTCCGACGCGCAGCAGCGCGCCGACGGCACCGCCCGCGAAGATCGCGGCCAGCTCTCGGACATCTGGACGTCTCAGACCACCGCTCGACATCGTCACCTCCTGTGCGGCCACGCCCGGAGCTCGGGCCGGTCGTAGAAGCCATCAGCGCCAGGAGGCGCGGTCAAAGGCGAGCTTCATCGCCTCAGATCAGGATAGCCCGTACCTCAGCGGCCACTAGTCCATGTCCTCGAGGATCAGGTGCACCATCGTGTCCTCGCTGTCGGCCGGCGGCGACGGCCCGAGCAGCGTGTCGATGATCTCGTCGGTGCCTTCGTGCGTGGCCAGCAGCAGGTACCGGAGCATCGCGACGCGAAGGTAGCGCTCGGTCTCGGTGCCGGTCCCGCCGGCGTGGGCCTCCGACAGCGCTTCGACGACCGGCTCGTACTCCTCGTGATACCAGGCCTCAGCCATCTCCTCGCGTGACAGCAGTCGCTCCCGGGCCAGGCTCGCGCGCATGCCCCACGACTCGACCAGCGTCCCCAGCTGGGCGTAGCGCCACTCGTCCGACAGCTTGATCTTCGCCCGCAGCTCGGGCGGGAGCGGGACCCGCTCGTTGAAGACCCGCTCGTGACGCTTGAGCGGCAGGTCGCGCAGCCGCAGCTGCGCCTCGGCGCCCAGTGCGGTGCGCACCTCGCGGACATGCGCCTCGATGTCCGTGTCACCGAGCGCGCGAGCCACTGACACCCGATGGTGACCGTCCTGGACGAAGTGCAGCTCGCCGACGCGGTAGACGTCGATCGGGGGCATCGTCTGGCCGCGCCGGCGGGCGGCGGCGATCCGCTCCCAGCGCGTGCGCACGCCCGACGATGTGGGCCGGAAGTCGCGATCGAACTCACCCCGCCGTCGGGCGACGGTGCCGACGATCGAATCCAGGCGGATCTCCTGGGTGCCGAGGTCGCGCTCGCTGACTCGGCCGAGTGCCCCCACGACCTCCTCGAACGGCAGCATCACACCGACGTCGTCGGGCTCGAACCGCAGGCGGGAGATCGCCTTCGCGAACGCGCGGCGGCGGCGCTCTCGGGCAAAGTCCGATTGCGCGTCCTGCTGAGGCAGTCCCGTGTCTCTGAACGACATCACGAGCTCCCGACTGGCCGACGCGGACTCGGCCTGATGATAGGCGGTGGGTCGTCTGGTGCCGGGCCGAGGCTCGCGGCCGAGCCGCTTGCGCACCCGTGCGGGGGTGTTACCGTTATTGGAGTTGTGCTGGTCCTTGGGTTGATTCACGACAGTGGCTGGGAGCCGCCCGATCAGCCCCCGGAGCCGCCGCCGCCCGGACGACGCGGGTGGCATCTTCCGTGGCGCCCGTTCGCGTGGATCGCGGCGTGGTGCTGGCTGATGGCGCTGGTGCCGGTCGTGAGCTCCGCGTTCGGTGGCCTCGCCGGCTACGGAATGCTGCTGCTCGCTCTCGGTCTCGCGTTGTGGCGCGCCGAGCGATGGTGTGCCAAGCAGTACTGGTCCGGCCTTCGCGAGTACAAGCTCTGAGCCCGCCAACAGCTCTGCGGCCGTCGGTCGCAACCGCGTGGTGGCGCAGCGCGGTCATCTACCAGGTCTACATCCGCAGCTTCGCCGACGGCAACGGCGACGGCATCGGCGACATCGCCGGGCTGCGCTCGCGCCTGCCCTACATCGCGCAGCTGGGAGTCGACGCGATCTGGATCAACCCCTGGTACCCGTCGCCGATGAAGGACGCCGGCTACGACGTGTCGGACTACCGGGCGATCGAGCCGATGTTCGGGACGCTCGCCGAAGCGGAGGCGGTGATCGCCGAGGCTCACGGAATGGGATTGCGCGTACTGCTTGACATCGTCCCCAACCACGTCTCCGACCAGCACCCCTGGTTCCGCGCCGCGCTCGCGGCCGCGCCGGGGTCGCCCGAGCGCGCGCGCTTCATCTTCCGCGACGGCCGGGGAACCGATGGCAGCGGGCCGCCCAACGACTGGCGCAGCAACTTCGGCGGCAGCGCCTGGAAGCGCGTCACCGAGGCCGACGGCCGCCCCGGCCAGTGGTACCTGCACCTGTTCGCCGCCGAGCAGCCCGATCTCGACTGGACCAACCCGGAGGTCCGGTCTGACTTCGAGCAGACGGTCAGGTTCTGGTTTGACCGCGGCGTCGACGGGTTCCGGATCGACGTCGCCCACGGCCTGGTGAAGGCCCAGGGGCTGCCGGATATGGGCGCGACGATCTGGCCGCCGCCGACCGCCGAGCGCGTCGACCATCCGTACTGGGACCGCGACGGCGTGCACGAGATCTACCGGGGCTGGCGCGCCCTGGCTGACGCCTACGAGCCGCCGCGCGTGTTCGTCGCCGAGGCGTGGGTCCACAACCCACAGCGCCTGGCCCTGTACGTCCGCCCTGACGAGCTTCACACCGCCTTCAACTTCGAGTTCCTGCTGGCGCCGTGGCGGGCCGACGCGGTGCGCGAGGCGATCGTGGACGCGCTCGGCGCCCACGATGCGGTCGGGGCGCCGCCGACCTGGGTCCTGTCCAACCACGACACCGTGCGCGAGGTGTCGCGGTACGCGCGTCCGCAGGACGGCGGGCCCGTGCGCCGGCTAAAGGACCTCGACGGCCTCCCGGCCGACTTCGATCTGGGCCGCCGGCGAGCGCGCGCGGCGGCACTGCTGATGCTGGCCCTTCCCGGCGGAGCGTACGTCTACCAGGGTGAGGAACTCGGGCTGCCCGAGGTCGAGGACCTGCCCGACGACGTGTTGCAGGATCCCGGCTGGGAGATGTCGGGTCACACCGAGCGGGGCCGCGACGGGGCTCGCGTGCCGATCCCGTGGTCGGGCTCGGCGCCTCCGTTCGCCTTCAGCCCAAACGGCGCTTCGGCGCCGCCGTGGCTGCCCCAGCCGGCCGCGTGGGCGGCGCTGACGGCGCAGGTGCAGACCGGCGACTCTAGCTCCATGCTCGAGCTGTACCGCCGCGCGCTGGAGATCCGGCGCGAGCGGGCCGAGCTGGGCGACGGGACGCTCGAGTGGCTCGACGCGCCCGAGGGCGCAGTCGCGTTCCGGCGCGGCGACGCGTTCGCGTGCGTGGTCAACATCTCCGCCGAACCGGTGGCGCCGCCGCCGGGGGCGACGCCGCTGCTCCTCAGCGCGCCGCTGACCGATGCGGGCGCGGTGGCGCCGGACGGCGCCGGCTGGTTCTCGCTGTAGCCGCGGTCAGCGGTCCAGGCAGAAGTGGGTGCGGGCCGAGTTCAGGCACACCAGCCCGGCCAGCACGGTCCCGCCCGCGTCGAGCACCACCAGACGGTGGGCGTCGTCGGAGGCGTCGAGCCGGGACAGCGCCTCGGAGGCAGGCTGGTCGGGGCCGATCGACTCGGGCCGGCGCTGGGCGAACTCGGCCGCGGGCGCCTGCGCGTCCCCGGCCGCCTCGAGGTCGCCGCGCTCGACGGCCCCCAGGAAGCGGTCGCCGTCGGCCAGCAGCGCGGTGCGCATCCCGGGCCGGCGCTCGAATTCGTCGCGCAGCTCGCCGACGGTGGTCGCCCCGGACATCGTCTTCGGGGCCTGGTACATCACGTCGCGCACCCGGAGGTCCGCGGCCTGTTCGCGGGAGATCTTGCCGTGCTCACGCGCTCCGGCGCTCATCCTCCGGATTCTAATCAGGCGGTCCGTGATGAAAAAGGTCGCATATACAGACCAAATTCATCACGGACCATGCGCGCCGCCGCCTCTACGATTCGACACATGCCAAAACTGAACGACGAACAGGTCCAGGCGCGGATCGAGGAGCTCGAGCAGGAGGAGCGCCGTCTGCGCCGGGACGAGACAGAGGCCGCCAACGCCGAGCGGGACGAGAAGGTGGGCTCCGACGCCCAGCGGCTCGAGGCGATCCGGGTCGAGCTCGACCAGCTGTGGGACTACCTGCGCCAGCGGCGTGCGCTACGTGACGCCGGGCAGGACCCGGACGGCGCCGAGCTGCGCGACTCGGGGACCGTCGAGCGCTACCTGGGCTGATCAGCGGGCCGCGGCGTAGCGCTCGAGCGCCTCGCGCCGGGCCTGTGCGTGGTCGACGATCGGCTCGGGGTAGTCGCGCCCGATCACGCAGCCGGCATCGCGCTGCACGGACTGGGGCATCGTCCACGGCTCGGCCAGGTACTCGGCCGCGACGCGCTCGAGCTCTGGAACGTAGCGGCGCACGTACACGCCGTCGGGGTCGAAGCGCTGCAACTGCCGGGCGGGGTTGAAGATCCGGCGCGCCGGCGGCTGGGGATCGACGCCGACCGACGCGATCCACTGCCAGTTGCCGTTGTTATTGGCCTCGTCGCCATCGAGCAGAAGCCGCATGAACCAGCGCTCGCCCCAGCGCCAGTCGATTCCCAGGTCCTTGGTCAAAAACGACCCGACGATCAGCCGTCCGCGGTTGTGCATCCAGCCCTCGCGCCGCAGCTGGCGCATCGCGGCGTCGACGATCGGGTAGCCGGTGCGGCCCTCGCACCAGGCGTCGAATCGGCGGCGGGAGTGGCTCCAGCTCATCCCCCGGTAGCGGTCCTGATGCTCGGACCGGGCGTTGCGGGGAAACGAGCGCAGAACCTGGGCGTAGAACTCCCGCCAGCACAGCTGCCGGTGAAACTCGCCGGCGCCGGCTGCGCCGCCGTGGGGCAGGCGCTCCTCGATCTCGCGCGCCGACAGGCAGCCGAAGTGGAGATAGGGCGACAGCCTCGAGGTGCCGGTGTCGGCCAGCGTGTCGTGCAGGTCGCGGTAGTGACCGACGCGGTCTGACAGGAACGAGCTCAGCAGCTCGCGCCCGGCGCGCTCGCCACCGGGCGCCGGGTCGGACACCTCCTGCTCGAGGCCGAGCTTGTCCAGCGACGGGATTCGCCCGTGGCGCAGCTTCGACGGGGAGGGGGGCAGCGCGCGGGGCCTGTCGCGCACCTCGCGGCGCGGGGCCTGTGACCACGCCCGGTGATACGGGGTGAACACCGTGTACGGGCCCCCCTGCTGAGTGCGGATCGCCGCCGGGTCGTCGACCGCGAACAGCCCGGGATGGAACACCAGCTCGCAGTCGGTCTCGCGCAGCGCGTCTCGCACCGCCCGGTCGCGGCGACGGGCGTAGGGACCGACATCGGCGGTCACGTGCACCTCCCGGGCGCCGAGCTCGCGGGCCAGCGCCGCAAGCTCACGTTGGGGCGGGCCCTCGCGGATCGCCAGGCGACTGCCGAGCTCGCGCAGGGAGCCGTCGACGTCGTGCAGACACTCGAGCAGGAACTGCGTGCGCGGACCCGATCGGTGGCGCCCCTCGAGCAACGCCGGGTCGAGGCAGAACACCGGCACCACCGAGTCGGCCGCGTCGCGCGCGGCGGCCAGCGCCGGGTGATCGTTGACGCGCAGGTCGCGCCGCAGCCACAGCAGCGCGACTGAGGCCATCAGCCGCCGAGGACGTCGCGCAGCGCCGGCTCCAGCTCGGGGAACTTGAACGCGTAGCCGAGCTGCTCGAGCTTGGCGGGGATCGCCCGCTGGCCGGTGAGCACGATCATCGCCATCTCGCCGTACAGCGCCTTCACCGCCAGTCCCGGCACCGGCAGGAACGCGGGGCGGCGCAGCACCCGCCCGAGCGCGTGCGACAGGTCCGCGTTGGTCGCCGGCGACGGCGCCGACAGGTTGACCGGGCCCTGCGCGCCGGCATCGTCGATGCACCGCAGCATCGCGCCCACCACATCGTCGAGGTGAATCCACGGGACGTACTGCCGGCCGCCGGCCACCGGTCCGCCCACGCCCAGCTTGAACGGCGGCAGCATCTTGGCCAGCGCCCCGCCCTTCGGGGACAGGACCACGCCGGTTCGCGTGCAGGCCACCCGGACGCCGGAATCGGCCGCGGCCGCGGCCTCCCGCTCCCAGTCGCGCACGACCCCGGCGAGGAAGTCTGCGCCCGCGCCGGCGGACTCGTCGATCGGCTCGTCGCCGTGGGGGCCGTAGTAGCCGACGGCCGATTGCGACACCAGCGTGCGGGGCCGCCGCCCGGCGTCGACGGCAGCCAGGCCGCCGACCAGCGACCTGGTGCTGAGCACGCGGGAGTCACGGATCTCGCGCTTGGCTTCGTCGCTCCAGCGCTGGTCGATCGGTTCTCCCAGCAGGTGCAGCACCGCGTCGGCGTCCTCGAGCGCCGCCGGGGGCGGGGGACCCTGCTTGGGATCCGGCCAGGATTGGAGCTCGACGCCGGCGCCGAGCTTCGACTGAGCCTTGGCGGTGTCTCGCACCAGCGCGACGACCTCATCGCCGCGGGAGCGCATCGCTTCGATTGCGGCGGTGCCGATCGTGCCGGTGGCGCCGGTGACGGTTATTCGCATTGATGTCCCTCTAGCGGGTATTCCGAGCAACTCGGACGTTCGTAACTTCTCGGACTATAACGGGGTGTTGAATTTTGCTCAACGAGTTGTATCATTCCCTCCAATGACGGCGCCAAACGCAATGGCCGGTACCGGATTGACCACGACGCAGCTGTCGGAGCTCACCGGCGTGCCGGCTGCGACCTTGCGGATGTGGGAAGCGCGCCATGGTTTCCCGGTACCCGCTCGATTGCCGGGTGGACACCGCCGCTACAGCGAAACCGACGTCGAGCTGGTCCGCGCGGTGATCAAGCAGCGCGAGCAGGGGCTGTCGCTGGCGGCGGCGATCGGCCGCGCGCTCGGTGAGGCGTCCAAGCCGGCATCGATCTTCGCCGGGCTCGCGCAGCGCCGGCCCGACCTGCAGCCGATGACGCTGAACAAGCCTGCGATGCTGGCGCTGTCGCGCGCGGTCGAGGACGAGCACTGCGCGCGCGGCAGCGCCGGCGTCGTGATCGGCAGCTTTCAGACCGCTGCGTTCTACCGATTGTCCGAGTCGCGCTGGGAGGAGCTGGCGCGGACCGCGAAGGTCGCGGTCGCGCTGGCCGACTTCGATGAGCTCGGCCAGCGCCCGGGACGGCCGATCGAGGTGCCGATCCGCCGCGATCACCCGCTCGCGCGTGAGTGGGCGGTCGTATTCCAGGCTCCCGGCACCGCGTCCTGCCTGGCCGGCTGGGAGATCCCCGAGCCCGGCGGCGTGCCGCGCGACGACGAGCGGCGGTTCGAGGTGCTGTGGTCGCCCGAGCCCGAGGTGGCGTTCGCGGCCGCGTCGATTGCGGCGGATCTGATCGAGCCGCTGGCGCCGGCGGTGGCGCGCAAGCTCGTCGCGGCACTCGAGGAGCCGGCCGTGCCAACGTCCCCGGAGCTCCGCTCCGCGGTCAAGCAGGCCCATCGGATGCTCGCCTATCTGAGCGACGGAGCGACGCGGACAAAGTGATCCATCCGCCGGGCGCATCCGAATCCGTGGGCGTGTCCGGTAACGGCAGATCCAGGTGTGAGCGATGAGGATCGCGATCGTCGGCGCCGGCGTGTCGGGCCTGGTGGTGGCGTACCTGCTGCACCGAGATCACGAGGTGACGGTGTTCGAGTCGGGCCAGTACGCCGGCGGGCACACAAACACCATCCGCGTCGACACCGCGCACGAGACGCTGTACGTGGACAGCGGCTTCATCGTGTTCAACGACCGCAATTATCCTCGCTTCGAGCGCCTCCTGGCGCGGCTCGGGGTCGTGTCGCAGCCGTCGGTGATGAGCTTCAGCGTCAGCGACGGGACCGGCGACTTCGAGTACTCGAGCGGTTCGCCCAACGGGCTGTTCGCCAAGCGGGCGCACCTGGTCACGCCCTGGTTTCACCGGATGGTCGCCGACCTGGCTCGGTTCAACCACCAGGCGCGGAGGCTGCTCGAGCGGCAAGACAGCGATATCTCGCTGGGTGAGTGGCTCGAACGCCACGCGTTCTCGCGCCCGTTCGTGGAGCGGCTGATCATTCCCCAGGTGTCGGCGGTGTGGTCGGCCGACCCGAACCAGCGGTGGGCGTTCCCGGCTCGGTTCCTGGCCGAGTTCTTCGACAACCACGGAGCCCTGTCGTTGCTGGGCCGACCGCGCTGGCGGGCGATCCGTGGTGGCTCGTTTCGCTACGTGGAGGCGCTCACCCGGCCGTTCGCCGATCGCGTGCGCCTGAACATGCCGGTGCAATCGGTCAGCCGGCACCCTGACCACGTGCTGGTCACCCCGCGGGGGCGCGACCCCGAGCGGTTCGATCAGGTGGTGTTCGCCACCCACTCCGACCAGGCGCTGTCGCTGCTCGCCGACCCCTCCGACCGCGAGCACGAGATCCTCGGCTCGATCCCCTACCAGCCAAACGAGGTCGTCGTCCACACCGACGCCCGAATGCTGCCGCGCCGGCGCCGCGCGTGGGCGAGCTGGAACTACCACCTGCTCGAGCAGCCCGGCGACCGGACGACGGTCACCTACCACATGAACCGTCTGCAGTCGCTGACCACCGACACCGAGCTGTGCGTGACCCTGAACCGGACCTCCGAGATCGATCCCGACAAGGTGATCCGGACGATCACCTACGAGCATCCTGTGTTCACGCGCGAGGGAGTCAGCGCCCAACGCCGTAACCAGGAGATCAGCGGGCGCAACCGCACGAGTTACTGCGGCGCCTACTGGGGCTGGGGCTTTCACGAGGACGGGGTGACCAGCGCGGCGCGGGTGGCGGCGCGCTTCGGTGGCCGACTGTGAGCGCCAGTTGCATCTACGAGGGCACCGTCCGGCACCGCCGCTCCAAGCCGGCCAACGAGTTCACCCACCGGCTGGCGATGGTGTTCGTCGATCTCGACGAGCTGCCGTCGCTGCTCGAGGGGCGCCTGCAGCGCGCGCGCCCAGGGCTCCTACGGTTCCGCCGCCGCGACTATCACGGCGAGCCGGAGCGGCCGCTGGCCGACGCGGTGCGCGACACCGTGGCGGCGCACACCGGGTCGCGCCCGGCGGGCCCGGTCCGGGTCCTCGCTCAGCTGCGGTCGTTCGGGCACTGCTTCAACCCGGTCAGCTTCTACTACTGCATGTCCGCCGACGGCGATCGGCTCGAGGCGATCCTCACCGAGGTCACCAACACGCCCTGGGGCGAGCGCCACGGCTACGTGATCGCGGCCGCGGGGTCCCCGGTGCTCGGGGGAAGCTTCGACAAGGCGATGCATGTGTCACCTTTTATGCCGATGCAGCAGACGTACCTAGCGCGCGCGACTACTCCCGGGCCGACGCTGTCGGTGCACATCGAGAACCGCGACGCGGGCCGGAGGGCGTTCGACGCGACGCTGTCGTTGAAGCGGCGCGAGCTGACGCGCTCCTCGGCGCGGCGGCTGACGCTGCGCTACCCGCTGGCGACGGTGCGCGTGCTGGCGCTGATCTACGGCCACGCGGTCGGCCTCAAGCTCCGCGGCGCGCGCGTGCATCCGCACCCCAGGACGCAATCGGCGTGAGCTACTGGATCGCCCGACTGCTCGGCTACCTGCTGCTGCGCCGGATCTCGGTCGGGAGCCTGCTGGTGGTCGAGTCCGACAAGCGCCGGAGGTTCGGCACCGGGGCGCCGACGGCGACCGTCGAGATTCGCTGCGGCCGCGCCTGGCGGATGCTGCTGCGCGGCTCGCGCGGGCTGGCGGACGCCTACGAGAATGGGTTGTGGGACTCGCCCGACGTCGTCTCGGTGATCCGGCTGGCGGCGGTGAACGCAACCGGTTTTGACCGGGCGCGGACTGTTCTGGCGCCGCTGCGGTCGCCGATCCAGCGACTCCTGGCACTGCGCTCGCCCAGTACCCGCGCGCGCAACCGTCGCGACATCGCGGCTCACTACGACCTCGGCACCGAGCTGTTCGCCCGGATACTCGATCCGACGCTGAGCTACTCCTGTGCGGTGTTCGAGCGGCCGCAGATGTCGCTGGAGGAGGCGCAGGTGGCCAAGCTCGAGCGGGTCTGCGAGAAGCTCCGTCTCGGCCCCGGCGATCGGGTGATCGAGATCGGCGCCGGCTGGGGCGGATTCGCGGTGCACGCCGCGTCGACGCGCGGCTGCCACGTGACCACGACGACGATCTCGCGCGACCAGTACGAGTACGCGGTCCAGCGAGTCCGCGACGCAGGGCTCTCAGACCAGGTGACGGTGCTGATGCAGGACTACCGCGATCTCGCCGGCCGCTACGACAAGCTCGTGTCGATCGAGATGATCGAGGCGGTCGGCTGGCGGCAGTTCGGCTCGTTCTTCGCCAGATGCTCGGCGCTGCTGGAACCCGACGGGGCGATGCTGCTGCAGGCGATCACGATCGACGACCGCGCCTACGAGGCCGAGAAGGCCTCCAAGTCGTTCATCAACACGCGGATCTTCCCGGGCGGCTGCCTGCCCTCGCTGGAGGTGATCGCGCGCCACCTGACGCGCAAGACCGACCTGCAGGAGGTCGACCTCGAGGACATCACCGCGCACTACGTGCCGACGCTGCGCAAGTGGCGGGAGAACTTCACCGCCAAGGCCGCCGAGCTGGCGGGGTTCGGGTACGACGAGCGCTTCCACCGTCTGTGGACGCTGTACCTGGCCTACTGTGAGGCAGGCTTCGCCGAGCGCCGGATCTGCGACGTACAGCTGCTGTTGGCCAAGCCGAGGTGGCGTCCGGCGGGTGAGGGCGCGCGACTGCGGACCGCGCCGCTGCAGGTCGCGCGCGGCGAGCTCGCGTGAGCCCCGGCTCGGCCTCGCTGCCCGACGCGCTGCTCGACCGCACCGTCGTGGGCAGTTACACCCGCCTCGGCTACGCGTTGCGCAGCTCGCACTGGGACGACGCCGAGCTGCGCCGTATGGACGGCGAGGTCGTGATCGTGACCGGCGCGACGTCCGGGCTCGGCGAGGCTGCCGCGGCCGGTTTCGCGCGGCTGGGGGCCACCGTCTGGCTGGTCGTGCGCAACGCGCAGCGCGGCGAGCACGCGCGGGCTCGGCTCGCTGAGCAGACCGGCAGCGACGAGCTGCTGGTGGCGACCTGCGATCTCAGCGAGATGCGCTCGGTCAGGCGGTTTGCCGCCGAGTTCGGCGAGCGGTCGGCGCGGCTGGACGTGCTCGTCAACAACGCGGGGGTGCTCACCCCCGAGCGGTCGCTGTCGGCCGACGGGATCGAGCTCACACTCGCCACCAACGTCCTGGGCCCGTTCCTGCTGACCAAGCTGCTGGTGCCCGTGCTCGAGTCAAGCGCGCCGTCGCGGGTGATCAACGTCTCCTCGGGCGGCATGTACACGCAGGGGCTGCATCTGGACGACCTCCAGGGCACGGAGGGACGGTTCCGCGGCGCGGTTGCGTATTCGCGCAGCAAGCGGATCGAGGTGATCCTCACCGAGCTCTGGTCCCGGCGGCTGCAGCGCGCCGGGGTGGTGGTGAACTCGATGCACCCGGGGTGGGTCGACACGGCGGGCCTGCGCGAGTCGCTGCCGGGGTTCCACAAGCTGATGCGCCCGCTGCTGCGGACGGCGCAGCAGGGCGCCGACACGATCGTGTGGCTGGGGGCGGCCGCGCCCGCCGGCGAGGTCAGCGGCGGCTTCTGGCTGGACCATGCCCGGCGCCCGACCCACGTCCTGCCCTGGAGCGGCGAGTCCGACCACGACCGCGAGCGGCTGTGGGACGAGGTGGAGCGGCTCGCCGGGGTCTGATACAAGGCCACGGTCACGACCCCGAGAGCCCGAGGTGGCCCCATGTCCGATCGAATCCTGACCACCCACGCGGGGAGCCTCCCCCGCCCGGACGAGCTCGCCGACATGATCTGGGCGCGGCTGGACGGCCAGGAGGTGGACGAGACCGCGCTGCAGGAGCAGATCGAAGCCGGGGTGACCGACGTGGTGGCCAAGCAGCGCGCCGCCGGGATCGACCTGATCTCCGACGGAGAGCTCTCCAAGACCGGCTTCAGCACGTACGTGAACGAGCGCTTCTCGGGGTTCGATGGCCGCTCGGAGTTCCAGGCCGACGACGTTGCTGACTTCCCGAACCTGGCGATGCGGCTGTTCAACACCCCGTCGATGGGTCACATCGTCTTCTCCAACTGCGTCGGGCCGGTGGCGCTCAGCGATAAGCACGCCGTGCACCACGACGTCGACCGGCTCAAGCGCGCGCTGGGCGACGCCGATCCCGCGACCGCGTTCATGGGCGCGATCAGCCCCGGCCAGATCGCGTTCAACTACCCCGACCAGCACTACGGATCCCACGAGACGTACCTCGGCGCGCTTGCCGACGCGCTGTCCTACGAGTACCGGGCGATTGCCGACGCGGGCTTCAGCCTCCAGATCGACTCCCCGGACATGGCGATGGCCGCCCACTGCCGGTCGGTCGGCAGCAGCGTGGGCGACTGGCACCATCACCTCCCGCTCGCCGTCGACGCGCTCAACGCCGCGCTCGAGGGGATCCCGCCCGAGCGGGTTCGCCTGCACGTGTGCTGGGGCAATTACGCCGGCCCCCACCATAAGGACGTCGCCCTCGACGAGATCGTCGGGGAGGCCCTGCGGGTCAATGCCGGCACGATCTACGTCGAGGGCGCCAACCCGCGCCACGCCCACGAGTGGCGAGTGTTCGAGGACGTCGAGCTGCCCGACGACAAGTCGGTGATCCTCGGCGTGATCGACGTCAAGGTCAACTGCGTCGAGCATCCGCGGCTGGTGGCCGACCGGCTGGTCGCGCTCGGCCGGATCGTCGGCAAGGAGCGGGTGATCGGCGGCACCGATTGCGGATTTGACACGTTCATCCGGTTCTCGCAAGTCGATCCCGACGTGGCCTGGCTGAAGCTGCAGTCCCTGGCGCAGGGCGCGGAGATCGCCTCCGGCGAGCTCTGACCGCCGCGCCTTCGGGCTGTCGGCACACGTCCGATTCGTTCAAGACGGCTCGGGTCAGGCGGCGTAGGTTGAGCGCATGACGATCGACCTCGACTCGGCCCGGACGTTTATCTATGCCAACGCGCGGGTGCTGGAGCGCCACCGGGTGGCTGCGCTGCTCGACGGCGCGCCGGCTGATCCGGTGGTGGCCGCGCTGCGCCCGTACCGCAATCCAGACGGCGGCTTCGGCCACGCGCTCGAGCCCGACGTCCGCGGCCCCGCGAGCGAGCCCGCGGCGGTGCTGCAGGCGCTCGAGGCGCTCGCCTCGGTGGGCGCGGGCGACGATCCGATGGTGTCCGACGCCGCGGCGTGGGTGAACGGGATCGCCGATCCCGACGGCGGCGTGCCGTTCGTGACAGCGGCCGCCGCCGAGTATCCGCGGGGGCCGTGGATGGTGCCGTCCGAGGGCGGATCGCAGCTCACGTTCGCGCTCGCGGGGGTGCTGACGCAGGTGGGCTCGGACGCTCCCTGGCGCCAGCGCGGCACCGAATGGTGCTGGTCGCGGCTCGAGGGTCCGCAGAGCGTTGGCGGGTGGGCCGTCAAGTTCGCTCTGGAGTTTCTCGATCAGGTGCCCGACGACGCCCGGGCCCGAGAGGCGATCGAGCGGCTGCGCCCGCTGCTCGGGCCGGACGGCTCGATACCCGTGGCCGGCGGAACCGAGGACGAGCAGCTGCGGCCGCTGGTGCTTTCGGAGCGCCCCGACCGCCGCAGCAGGGCGCTGTTTGAGGAGTCCCAGATCCAGGCCGAGCTCGACGCGCTCGAGCGCGCTCAGCACGAAGACGGCGGCTGGACGTTCGACTGGCTGGGCTGGTCACCCGGGCAGTCGGTCGAGTGGCGCGGGATCGTGACGCTTCGGGCGCTGGCTACGCTGGCCGCGCACGGCCGGCTCAGCGGAATCCCGGTATCCGCCTGACCTGCTTTGAGACCCAGGGGACGCTGAGGCGTCCGCCGGCGCCGATCACCAGCGCGCTGCGCACGGCCACCAGCAGGTAGGCGATCACCGCCAGCCGGGGTACCAGCACGATCCCGACCACGATCACGGCCGTATAGACCGCCGCGCTCAGCGCCGCCGCCCGGTTCTCGTGTCGCGTGGGCTCGTCCTGCACGTCGACCTCATCTGAAGGTGGCCCCTCGAGCATGTCGGGCCGGGCGACCGCATAGCGCACGCCCAGCCGCTGCACCATGTCGAGCGCCAGCGCGGTCAGGCCGTAGAACGCGATTGCCACCCGCTCGGCTCGGTTGTTGGCGTGCAGCGCCTGCGCCAGCACGCCGGTGGGGAACGGCAGGAACGACACCACGAGCAGCAGCACCAGGTTGATCCGCAGCAGCACGGCGTCGACGTAGCGAAGCCGGCTGAACAGGGCGTGGTGCGACAGCCACACGCCCCCGACCGTCAGGAAGCTCGTCACATAGGCGAGATACGCCGGCCACTCGTGCGCGAGTGCGCGCGCCAGATGGTCGAAGTCGGCCGGGTCGACCCTGATCTCGAGCACCAGCAGCGTGATCGCGATCGCGAACACGCCGTCGCTGAACGCCTCGACGCGGCCCGTGCCCCATCGCGGCAGCTCCCGTCCGTCATCGTCCTCGTCGCCGAGACGGCGCGTGGCCACTAGTGGTCGCCCTCGTCCACGTGGTAGCGGTAGGTGGCGACGATCACATCGGTTCGCGACTTCAGCGCGGTCTCGAGCAGGCGTCCCCGCTGGTTATGGAGGATCTCGTAGCGGCGCTTGGTGGGAACGATCTCGGGGATCAGCACGGTCACGGTCACGCCCTCGCCCTCGTCGTCCTCCTCGACCGAGTCGACGTACTTGGTCACGGTGCGCACCAGCGAACGGTGGGGGTCGACGATCACCTCGAGCGGCACCGCGCACTTCCACATCGCCCAGTCGTCCTGGAGGCGATCCCGCTCCTCGTCGTCTCCGGCCACCGCCACCGCCACGACCGTGTTCCCGAGCGACAGCGCCGCGTTCAGCGCGCGCTCGGTGAGCATGCTGACCGTCGAGGTCGGCACGATCACCACGCTCTCGCGCTTGCGCGGGAGGTCGGGGGTCCTGCCGAGGCGCAGCTCGGAGGCGACTCGCGCGTAGTAGTTCTCGATCCGGGAGAACAGCAGCATCAGCAACGGCACCATCACCACCACGACCCACGCTCCCTCGAGGAACTTGCTGCCGAGGAACACCACGACCGCGACCGCGGTCATCACCGCGCCGGTTCCATTCAGCGCGATCCGGAGCCGCCAGCGCGAGGACCGCTCCTGGTTCCAGTGCCGCACCAGCCCGACCTGGCTGAGCGTGAAGCCGATGAACACGCCGATCGCGTACAGCGGGATCAGCCGGTTGGTCTCGGCGTTGACCGCGACCAGCAGCAGCGCCGCGAGCACCGCCAGCGAGAAGATCCCGAACCGGTACACGGGGCGCTCCGCGCGCAGGTAGAACACGTGGGGGAGGCGGTGGTCGCGGGCGAGGATGCTCATCAGCACCGGCAGCCCGCCGAAGCTCGTGTTCGCCGCCAGGCCGAGCACGACCGTGACCGCGAGGTTTGAGACGTAGAACGCCCAGCCGGTCCCGAACGCGCCGGCCATCAGCTGGGCCAGTTCGGTGACGCCGCCGCGGGGCAGCACGTTGTGGGCGCGGATCAGGATCGCCAGGCCGACCAGCACCACGCCGAGGATCACGCCGAGCGAGATCTCGGTCCGCTGGGCGGTTCGAATCCTCGGTTTTCGGAATGCGGGGACTCCGTTGGCGATCGCCTCGACCCCGGTCACGGCCGAACAGCCGGCCGCGAACGCCTTCAGCAGCAGCACGATCCCTACCGCCTCGGTGGCGTGGATTGGCTCCTCGGTACCGATCACCGCCACCGGATGCGGATGAAACGGCGAGATGATCAGCAGCGCCACGATGCTCACCAGGAAGATCGCCGTGGGCGGCATCAGGAACTTCGCCGACTCGGTGATCCCGAACATGTTCACCGCGGTCAGGATCACCAGTTCGATCAGGCACACCGGCAGCAGATGGTGCGCCAGCGACGGGAACACGCTGGCCAGGCTGGCCGCCCCGGCGGACAGGCTCACCGCGACCGTGAGGACGTAGTCGACGACCAGCGAGGCGGCCGCCAGCAGTGCTGGGATGCGGCCCAGGTTGACCTTCGCGACCGCGTAGGACCCGCCGCCCTCGGGGTGGGCGGCGATCACCTGCGAGTAGGAGAGCACCAGCAGCACGAGCATCCCGGTGATCACGAGCGTCAGCGGGACCGTGAACTTCAGCGCCCCGGCGCCGGCGGCCACCAGCACCAGCACCATCGCCTCGGGCCCGTACGCGACGCTCGACATCGCGTCGAGGCTCAGCGCGGCCAGGCCACCGAGCACCGACAGGTCGTGGCCCTCGTCGGTGTGCTTGCCGACTCGCCGGCGACGCGGGTGCGGTGCTCCCCGCAGCGCCGCGACGTGACCTGCGAACGAGTGCTCGTCCCCCGCAGGCTCGGTCGCCTCAGTACCCGAACGCTCTCTCGTGGAATCGCTCAACGCAAACGCCCCTCGCCGCAGACCTGCGGAGGGGAGCGTAGTCCTTTACGGAGTGCGTGAGAAGTGCGGGGAGCGACCGTTCAGGCCACGGGCGCGAAGCACACTTCGTCGGCATCCAGCGCGACCGGCGCGGTCAGCGCAACCGTCGGCAGCAACCGGTCGAGCAGCTCGAACGCGGAGCGCTGCAGATCCTCCACCGTCGGGGCCAGCGCGGCTCGCGCGGCGTCTCGCGCCACCGCTCGGCTGGCGCCCGCGCGGGCCTCCCTGGCGACGGTGGCCGCGGCATCGCCCGCGATCTCGCGCGCGATCGCTCGGGCACGGTCGCCGGCGATGTCGCCGACCGCGATCCGGGCCGCCGCCCATGCCGCCGCTCCGGCCGAGGCCCACGCCGCCTCGCGCGCCGCCGCCCGGCCGGCCGCCCAGGGCGCCCACGCCGCCGCGCGGGCCGCGCCCAGCACCGACGACCACGCCGCGCGGGCGTCCCGGCGGGCGACGCCCAGCTCGGCCAACGCCTTCTGCAGGCTGACCGAGTCGACCACGGCGGGCAGCGAATCGAGCCGGTGGGCAGATCCGGCGAGCCCCGCCATCGCCAGCCAGCTGGGGGCGTAGGTGCGGATCAGCCAGTCGAGCGCCATCCACGAGCGCGTCTCGTCCAGGCCGTCGTCGGCGGTTCCGATCGTACGGGCCAGGTACGGCCGCAACCGCTGGCGCGGAGCGTCCTCGAGGCTGTCGTTGAGCGTCATGCAGAACGCCCGCAACACCGGGCTCACGCACACGGGATGGTCGCTGTGGGGCTCGCCGGCCAGGTAGCTGACCCACTCCATCGCGCAACGCCCGTCCTCGGGAGTGGCGTGGGTCCCGTAGCCAAGCCTGTAGTCGCTGCTCATCGATTCCCTCCTGTGATCTGCCGACGGCGTCCCTGAATTGTTGCGCGGCGGGTGGTGGAGTCAAGCCAGGGCGTAGCATCGGGGCCGATGGAGCGTCGTTTCTTCGGCCCTCGAGCGGCTTGGTGGATCCGCGGCTCGAGGGTAGGTCGTTGCGTCCTCGGACTGCTGGTGGTGGCGCTGGCGATGATCCCAGCGTCGGTCGCCCGTGCCGACGGAGACCCCGGCAGCGACGTGCTGGTCTACCAGCCGCTGTTCCTGGGCGCCGATTCGGGCGTCTCGATCAGCCAGCAGTCCCAGCTCGGCGGGTTGCTGAGGTCGTCCGCGCGCCAGGGCTTCCCGGTCCGCGTGGCGATCATCTCCAGCCGCAACGACCTCGGCGCGGTCACCGGTCTGTGGCGCCAGCCGCGCAACTACGCCCGCTTCCTCGGGCTGGAGCTGTCCTTGTCCTACAAGGGGCGGCTGCTCGTGGTGATGCCGAACGGGATCGGCTTCAACTGGCCGGGGCACGCGTCCGCCGACGCCTACCGCACGCTCGAGAAGGTCTCGATCAAGCCCGGAGGCAGCGGCCTGGCGACCGCCGCTCAGACCGCCGTGCAGTCGCTGGCCACGGACGCCGGGGTCAAGCTCACCGCGCCGGCGGCCGCTTCGGGGGCGGGCGGCGGGTCCGCCAGCGCCGGGTCGGGGACTGAAGCCACCGCCTCTGAGAGCGGCAACAGCGACAACGTCCTGATCTTCCTCGGCGTGGTCGTCGCGCTGGTCGCGGCCGGGGTGGGGATTCGCTATGCGGTCAGGCGGAGGCGCGGCGGTGTGGCCGCGGGCGGGCCGACCCCGGCGCGGAAGGCGATCCCGCGTCGCTCGCTGCGCGTCGGGATCCCCGTGGCGGCGTTCCTGGTGATCGCGGCCGGCGTCCCGATCGTGGCGTTCGGCGTGCTCGCATCGCCGAAGACCACTCAGCTCAGCGCCCTGGCCAGCAACCCCGACCTCGACTCCGGCACGCAGCTGCGCGGCCGGGCTCCGGACTTCACGCTCTCTGACCAGTTCGGCAAGCAGGTCTCGCTCAGCTCGTTCCGCGGCAAGGTCGTGGTGCTCGCGTTCAACGACTCGGAGTGCACGACGATCTGCCCGCTGACCACCAGCGCGATGGTGCAGGCCAAGGCGATGCTCGGCTCGGACGGCAGGCAGGTGCAGCTGCTCGGCGTCGACGCGAACCCGAAGGCGACCTCGCTGGAGGACGTGCTGTCCTACTCCGAGGTCCACGGGATGCTGCATCAGTGGCGGTTCTTGACGGGGTCAACCGCGCAGCTCAAGGCCGTCTGGAAGGCCTACAGCATCGGGGTCCAGATCAGCCAGCAGCAGGTGGACCACTCGCCCGCGGTGTTCGTGATCGATCCCGAGGGCAGGCTCGCCAAGCTGTACGTGACCCAGCAGTCCTACGCCGCCGTCGGGCAGTTCGGCCGGGTCCTGGCCGAGGAGGTTTCGGGGCTGCTGCCCGATCACCCCCAGGTCCGCTCGAACGTGTCCTACTCGCGGATCTCGGGGATCAGCCCGACCGTCGGGGTGAACCTGCCCCGCGCGGGTGGGGGGACGGTCTCGCTGGGGCCCGGGCACTCGCCGCGGCTGATGGTGTTCTTTGCCACCTGGGATCGGGAGGTGACCAGCCTGGCCGGGCAGTTACAGCGGCTCAACCAGTACCAGTCGTCGTCGGCGCGTTCGAAGCTGCCGGCGCTGACCGCGGTCGACGAGGGGGCCGTCGAGCCGTCGCCGGCCGCGCTGCCGTCGTTTCTGGGCGGCCTGGGGCACAAGCTTTCCTACCCCGTCGCGGTCGACGGCGACGGTCGCGTGGCCGACGGGTACGAGGTCCAGGGCCAGCCGTGGTTCGTCCTGACCTCGCCCAGCGGCCAGATCCTCTGGTACTGGGAGGTGTCGAGCTCCGGGTGGCTGAGCCCGAAGCAGCTGGCCGACCACGTCCGCGCGGCGCTGTCGAGGGCGCCCAAGGCGCCGGCCGGCGCGGCCGCCACCCAGCGCGCATTGGCCGGCTCCCCGGCGCCGCTGGCGGCGCTTCACCAGCAGTCCTCGAAGCTGCTCGGGTCGACCAACGCGCTGACCCAGCGGCTCGGGGCGCTCAAGGGCTACCCGGTGGTGATCAACGCCTGGGCGTCCTGGTGCACGCCGTGCCGTTCGGAGTTCGGACTGTTCGCCGACGCCTCGGCGCGCTACGGCCGCAAGGTCGCGTTCCTCGGCGCCGACACCAACGACTCAGCGGGCGACGCCCAGTCGTTCCTCGCCCAGCATCCGGTCAGCTATCCCAGCTACCAGGCCAGCCTCGACGATCTGCACTCGCTGGCGGTCGTCCAGGGGCTGCCGACGACGATCTTCATCGACTCCCGGGGCAAGGTCGCCTACGTGCACACCGGCCAGTACGACTCCCAGGGGACGCTGGACTCCGACATCGAGACGTACGCGAAGTGACCCGGCCCAACGTCCCACTCGCCGCCTCTCGGCGCAAGCGTGGGGCGTTGACCATGTGGGACGTGGCTAACGCCCCACGGTCCCTCTGAATGGGGTCGAGTGGGACGTTTGCCGGTGGTCGGGACGCGGCGGTGTGCAGCCAGTGCCGGACCGCGGCGACGATCCCACTAGACCGTCCTGCGTCGGATCACGGCGGTGGCGGTGGCGCTGGCCACGATGGCCCCGTCGGGCGCGGTGAGCTCGCCGGCGAGGAACCCGATATCGCGGCCGCGGCGCACCACGCGGCCGCGTCCGCGTAGCTCTCCCGGGGCAGCCGGGCCAGGAACTGGACGTTGAGCGAGATCGTCGGGGCCCACTCGCCGGGGCCAAGCGTGGCCACCAGCGCCGGGCCCAACGTGTCATCGAGCATCGCCGCCAGGAACCCTCCCTGGATATGCCCCGCGGGATTGAGGAACTGCTGGCCCGCGTCGAACGCGACCTCGATCGTGCCGGCCTCGGGGTCCACCGCGACCAGTCTGAAGCCAAGCAGCACGGCCGCCGGGGGTGGGTCGCGACGGCCTTCCACGCACATCCCAGAACGGGCCCTTCCGAGGCGCGCGCTCGTCTCCGGATGGCACGGCCGCAGCGTATCGCCCGCCTCCCGGGCGGGGTGCCTGAAGCCGCTGCACCATAATGAGCGGCACGCCGCCCGACGCCGACAACACCGCGCCCGCCACCGACAGCTCCCGGACCACCCAGAAGTCCGGGCCGGCTTCGCCGATGCCCCGCGACAAGCAGGGCTGGCGGGTCGCGCCTGCCCCCGACGGCCGCGGCACCCCCGATCAGCACAAGCCCCGCCCGCCCCACCGCTGGATGGGCTTCTGGATCTTCGTGGCGATCATCCTGGCGATCAACTGGCTGTCGGTGCTGATCTTCCAGCCGTCGTCGGAGCCCCGGGTGAAGGTGCCGTTCAGCCCGTACTTCCTCAACCAGCTCGACGCCGGCCAGATCAAGTCGATCGAATCGACGGGGGACACGATCAAAGGCACGTTCAAGAGCAAGCAGCGCTACCCCCAGAATGACGACAAGGCGACCCCGACGACACAGTTCTCGACCGAGGTGCCGACGTTCTGGAACAACACCGAGCTGACCCAGGACCTGCAGTCCAAGGGCGTCGAGGTCAACGCCCAGTCGACCTCCAAACACACGCCGCTGCTGCTCGAGCTGCTGCTCGGCTTCGGCCCGACGCTGCTGATCGTCGGTCTGTTCGTGCTGCTCGCCCGGCGCGCGATGTCCGGCGGCGGAGCCGCGGGCGCGCTGGGCAACTTCGGGCGCTCACAGGCCAGGCGGATCGACCCCGAGCGGATCCGGGTCACGTTCGACGACGTGGCCGGGATCGACGAGGCCAAGGCCGAGCTGACCGAGATCGTCGACTTCCTCCGCGACCCGGCCCCCTACGAGCGCCTCGGCGGCCGGATCCCCCACGGGGTGCTGCTGTCGGGCCCGCCCGGTACGGGCAAGACGCTGCTGGCGCGAGCGGTCGCGGGCGAGGCACATGCCGCGTTCTTCTCGATCGCCGCCTCGGAGTTCATCGAGGCGATCGTCGGCGTCGGGGCCTCGCGGGTGCGCGACCTGTTCGCCAAGGCCAAGGAGGCAGCCCCGGCGATCATCTTCATCGACGAGCTCGACGCGATCGGACGCTCGCGCCAGGGCTCGATCTCGGTCGGCTCCAACGACGAGCGCGAGCAGACGCTCGACCAGATCCTCACCGAGATGGACGGCTTCGAATCAAACCAGGCGGTCGTGGTGCTCGGCGCCACCAACCGTCCGGAGGTCCTCGACCAGGCGCTGTTGCGCCCGGGGCGCTTCGACCGGCGGATCGCGGTGCAGCCGCCCGATCGCGTCGGCCGCCGCAAGATCCTCGAGGTGCACACGCGCAACCTGCCCCTGGCCGACGACGTGGATCTCGGCGCGCTCGCCTCCACGACTCCCGGGATGGTCGGCGCCGACCTCGCCAACCTGTGCAACGAGGCCGCGCTGCTGGCCGCGCGCCGGCAGCACGACAAGGTCCAGATGTCCGACTTCACCGACTCTCTGGAGAAGATCCTGCTGGGCGCGCCGCGCGGGATCGTCCTCAGTGTGGCGGACCGCGAGCGCACCGCCTACCACGAGTCTGGTCACGCGCTCGTCGGGATGCTGACCCCCGACGCCGACCCGGTCCGCAAGGTGTCGATCATCCCGCGAGGGATGGCGCTCGGGGTGACCCTGTCGACGCCGGACGCCGATCGCGTGTCGTACTCGCGCGAGGACCTCGAGGCCAAGATCAACGTGGCGCTCGGCGGCCGAGTGGCCGAGGAGGTCGTCTACGGGAAGATCACCACCGGAGCCGAGTCAGACCTGCAGCAGCTGACCCAGATCGCCCGCCAGATGGTCGGCCGCTGGGGGATGAGCGACAAGGTCGGGCCGGTTACCGTGCTGCCGAGCAACGGCGACGGGCCGCTGCTACCGGGGGCGAGCGAGACCTCACCGCAGACGCAGTATCTGATCGACGAGGAGGTTCACCGGCTGGTCGACGAAGCGCACGAGGAGGTGACGCAGCTGCTGAGCGACCATCGCGACCAGCTCGAAAGCCTGGCCCGAGCGCTGCTCGAGGCTGAGACGCTCGACGCCCCCGACGCGTACAAGGCGGCCGGGGTGGAGATGCGCCCAGTCGAGCTCGCTCCCCAGGCAGAGGCCGAGACCGCCGCGCAGGGCGCCTAGCCGCAGGTCCGAGCCGCGGGCTAGCCGGCGTGGTCGTCGGGCCGCGGCACGATCAGCACCGAGCAGCCCGCGTCGGCGACCAGCGTCTCGCCGACGCCGCCGTTGACCGTCCGGGCGATCGGCCCCCAGCGGCGCGACCCGACCACGACCAGGTCGACCTCGTCTGACAGTCGCCGAAGCTGGAGACCCGGATCGCCAACCACCGAGCGCACCTCGGCGGCGACGTCGAGCTTGGACGCCGCCTCCTCGAGTTCGGCCTCGGTGGTAGCCCGTTGCTCCGCCCAGGCGCGCTCGAACTCGGGCAGCGCCGACGGGACGGCACCGACGACCAGCGGGTAGCGGTCGTCGGTCACGGCGGCGATCACCAGGGTGGCGCCGGTCGCGCGGCAGAGCTCGATCGCGGTCGCCTTGGCGACCTGCGCTTCGGGACCGCCGTCGTCGCCGACCGCGATCCGGCGCAGTAAAACCGGCTGTGCGGCGAGTCCCCGCCGGGCGACCGCGAGCGCGAACGGCACATCGTGGAGCAGCTGCCGGCCCCGCCGCCCGACCGCGGTCCGCCGCTCGGGAGCCGTCGGCGAGGATCCGATCACCACCAGGCCGGCATGGGTGCGCTCGGCGAAGTGCGCCACCGCGCGCGACACCGACAGGTCCGCGACCGAGTGCAGCAAGGCCTCCGGTGCGAGGTCATCGCGGTCGCGGCGCAGGCCCTCTTCGGCCTGCTCGCGCAGCGTCTCGCGGTCGGTGATCCCGGCCGCCGGAAACAGCGTCGTGGGGAATACACGCACGAGCGTCAGGCCGGCGCCGGTGCCGTCGGCGAGGGTCGCAGCGAGCGCAACCGCGTCCCTGCCCTCGTCGGTGCCGTCGGAGCCGGCGGCGATGTGCGTGATCGGCGACTGCATCAGCTTGTGGCCTGGGATTCGAGCTGTCCCTCCGCCCAATCGATCGCGTAGTCGGCGACTTCCTCCCATCCCTGCTGACCGATGATGAAGTGTGAGCGGCCCGCGAACTCCTTGTAGTCGGTGACCGCCCTGGACTTGTCGTAGCGCTTGAAGGCGGAGTGGTCGACGACCGCGGGGACGGTGTGGTCGAGCTCGCCGGCGATCAGCAACAGCGGCGCGCGATCGTCGTTGGAGAAGTCGATGCTGGTGGCCGCGTGCGGGTTGAAGTTCGCGAACGCGCCCTGGAACAGCACGCGTCCCGGGCCGGGCACCGCGTAGCGCTCGTAGGCCGCGAGCGACTCTTCCTCGCTCAGCGGGTTGGTGAACGCGTAGTGGAACTCCTCGGCGCTGAGCTGCACGGCACGGTGGTTGTTGGCCGGGTTCTTGAGCACGGGGAACGCGGACTTCAGCTGCGCGAACGGGAGCCGGGCGATGCCCTTGACCGCGGCGGCGTCGATCGCCACGCCTGCGGCGCCGAGGCCCCGGTCGAGCAGCACCTCGCAGAACGCGCCTCCGAACGAGTGGCCGATGATGATCGGCGGGGCGTCGAGCTCGCGGATGATCGCGTCGTAGTGATCGACGATCTCCTCGATCCCGAGGTGCTCGATCGGGCTCGGGTCGGCGCGCAGCTGCTGCGGATCGACGTCCATGCCGGGCCAGGCGGGGGCGAGGACGTCGTAGCCGCGCTTTCGGTAGCGCGCCACCCAGTGCTCCCAGCTGAGCGGTGTCATCCACAGCCCGTGGATCAACACGATCGTCCTTGGCGGTGTGCTCTGCCCCGTGCTCATCTCGGTCCGGAGGTATACCGGTCGATCGCCTCGGGCGTCAGCTCTCCGATCGAGTCGAGCACGAGGTCGGCGAGCGCCAGCGCGTCGTCTGCCGGGGGAAACTCGCGGTTGGGAATCGCGATCACGACCATGCCGGCGGCTGCCGCGGAGCGCAGGCCGTTGCTGGAGTCCTCGACCGCCGCCGCGGCTGCGGGATCGACGCCGAGCTTGCGGGCGGCCGCCAGGTACACGTCGGGCGCCGGCTTGCCGCGGTCGACCTCGTCCCCGGAGACCGTGGCCGCGAAGCAGTCGGTGAGTCCCGTGTTCTCGAGCACGGTGTCGATCACCGGCCGGTTGGCCGACGAGGCGAGCCCCAGCGGCCACCGCGATGCCAGCCGCCTGACCGTATCGACCGCGCCCGGAAGTGCCGGCACCTCGCGGTGGTAGGCGTCGAGCACCCGCTGAACCACACGGGTGTTGAGCTCCTCGGGGTCGAGCGCGGCGCCGAGCTCGTCGTGCAGATATCGCGACCATTCCGACGAGCTCATCCCCATCATCGCGGCCGTCGCCTCGGGCTTCCAGGTACCGCCGTTCTCGGCCACGATCCCCCGTCGCGCTCGATCCCAGACGGACTCCGAGTCGACGAGCACGCCGTCGAGGTCGAAGATCAGGGCCCGCAGCGCCATGCCCGGGAAGCTACGCCGAATTCCCGTCGGACACAGGGCGGCTCTCGACCGGCTCCTTGTACCGTGCAGTAATGCGCGCGGCCGGGATCAGGGTGGCGTCGGAACCGGTCGAGCTGATCGACCTCGCGGACCCACGTCCGCTCGCGGCCGACGAGGCGCTGATCGACGTCAAGGCGGCCGGCGTGGCCAACTGGGACGCGATCGTCCGCGACGGCGACTGGGACGTCGGGATCTCGCCGCCAATGGCGCTTGGCACCGCGGCCGCCGGCGTCGTCGTCGCGGTCGGCGCGAACGCGGGACGCTGGGCCGAGGGCGATGCCGTGCTGACTCACCCGTTGCCGCTGCGCGACCAGGGGACATGGGCTCCTCAGCTGATCGCTCCCGCGGCGACGCTCGCCCGCAAGCCACCGGCGGTCCCTTGGGACAAGGCCGCGGCATTCCCCGTCCCGGCGCTGACCGCCGACCAGACGCTCGGCGAGGCGCTGCAGATCGGCGCGGGGGAGACGCTGCTGGTCAACGGCGCGGGCGGCGTCAGCGGCAGCCTGCTGGTAGGTCTTGCCGCGGACCTGGGCGCTGAGGTGACCGCGCTGGCGAGCCCCTCCAACCACCCGCGACTCGAGGCTCTGGGCGCAGCGCACGTGCTCGACTATCACGATCCGGAGTGGGTCGACCGGGCGCGCGAGCTCGCCGGACTAGGTGTCGACGCAGCGGTCAACGCCGTGCCCGGCGGCGCCGGCGCCACGATCGGCGCGGTCCGCGACGGTGGCCGGCTGGCGACGATCACCTCGGACCCGCCCGACGCCCAGCGCGGGATCACGATCTCGACCGTGTACGTTCGGCCAGACGGCCCTCAGCTCGAGCGGCTCGCCGAGCTGCTGGCCGACGGGCGGCTGAGCATTGAGGTGGGTTGCATGTTCCCGCTCGACCAGGCCGCCACGGCGCTCGAGACCGCGCTGTCGGGGAGCTCGGGCGGCCGCGCGGTCGTGATCGCCCCCTGATCTCGGGCATGGTGGCTCGGCGCCGGGCGAGGCTGCCCGCGCGTTTGAGATCGAGGGAAGGAACCGCGGTCACCCGGCGTCACGGGGGGTAAGGAGCTGAGTCTTGGGGCCGGGACTCCTCCGCTCCGGAGGATGCCTGTGATCGCCCACCGAATCGAGTCGTCTGAGTCTGATGTTCCACGCCGCTCCTGGCGCGTCGCGAGCTCGAGAGCCCGACAGCGAGGGAGACTCGGACTGCACCAGCCCCGCGGCCCGTGACCGCCGGCTGGCGGAGGAGGAACTGGGGATGGACGTAGTACCGACTCAAGCATTGGAGCACCACATATGAGCAGCGAATCCTCATCGGCCCCTGTCGGCTCGGGCCACACCAATCGCCGCGCCTTCCTCGTGGGGGCCGGGGCCACCGCGCTGGGCGCGGAGTTCTTCGCCGACCTGCCGCTGGCGCAGGCCCAGACCCGCCTCACCAAGGGTGACGAGGCGATCCTCCGGTTCCTGTCGGCGGCCGAGATCCTCGAGACGGACTTGTGGCAGCAGTACAACGAGCTCGGCGGCATCCAGGACAGCCAGGTCCCGGGCGGGACCGGCAATGCCGCCTACACCGCGGCACTGTCGATGCTCGACTCCGACATGGCCCAGTACGTCCACGACAACACCCAGGACGAGTTCACGCATTTCACGTTCCTGAACGCGTACCTGCAGTCGCGGGGCGGACGGGCCGTCAACCTCGACAGGTTCAAGACGCTGCCGAGCAGCAAAGCCAGCGGGGCGCAGCAGATCAAGCGCCTGACGAACCTGATGGAGCTAACCGTCGACACCACGTGGTGGACGCGATATCGCAGCGCCAATAAGAACCCCGATCTCGGCGACACGTTCCCGCCCGCCGTTCCCGGGCTGCTGAAAGGCAAGTTCCCGGCGATCCCCCGCTCCAACGCCGACCTCGCGCCGGCGAACCACTTGCAGGCGATCGCCAACACCGCCGGCTTTCACTTCGCCACGATCGAACAGGGCGGAACCAGCCTGTATCCGTCGCTGGCCCAGCGGGTCACCGATGTCGAGGTGCTCCGCGTGGTGCTCAGCATCGGCCCGACCGAGACGATGCACTTGCAGACCTGGAGCGACAAGGCCGGCAACGCTCCGCCGCTGACCGACCCGACCAACGGACTGGTGTTCCCGGATCTGAACGCGCCGCCGTTCGGCGGGGAGCTGTTCCAGACCAACCTGATCATGCCCGAGCCGACAGTCTTCCTGAAGCGCAAGTTCCCGAAGTGCTCGATCATTCGGCCCACCGAGACGCAGGGGGCGGCGATGGGGGCGCTGAAGTTCCTGACCGACGACGGGCTGTTCCGCGGCCAGTCGCCGGCGTTCTTCAAGTTCATGAAGAAACTCGCCGCGCAGGCTGACGCCGCGCGGCGCGGACGGGTCTAGCGACAGCCGGACATCGTCAGCGCGAAAGCACGAGCAGCGACCTGGGGTCGACCGTCACCTCGTTGGCGGCGACCCCAGCGCCGTTGCCGGCGGTGTCGACGAGCACCGACATGGCAGACGTGCGCAGCCGCTCGGGAAGCCGGAACGTCAGCGGCTCCCACCAGGCGTTGAATAACAGCATCAGCTGTCCTTTGGCCGAGGTCAGGGCCACCGCCCGGGCGAACGCTTGCGACCAGTCGGAGTCGGTCATCTCGCCGCCGTCCGGCCGCAGCCACTGGATGTCGCCGTCGGCGAAGAACCGCCGGCGGTGCAGCGCCGGGTGGCTCATCCGCAACGCGACCAGGCCGGCCACGAACTCGGTCAGGTCCCCTTCGCCGCCGGCCAGCGACCAGTCGACCCAGCTGACCGCGTTGTCCTGGCAGTAGGCGTTGTTGTTGCCGCCCTGCGTGCGGCCCAGCTCGTCGCCGCCGAGTAACAGCGGCACGCCCTCGGACAGCAGCATGGTGGCGAGCAGGTTGCGGCGTTGGCGGGCCCGCAGGGCGGTGACCTCGGGGTCATCCGTCGGACCCTCGACGCCGCAGTTCCAGCTGCGGTTATCGTCGGTGCCGTCGCGATTGTGCTCGCCGTTGGCGTCGTTGTGCTTGGAGTCGTAGCTGACCAGATCGGCCAGCGTGAAGCCGTCGTGGACCGTCACCAGGTTGATCGACGCGGTCGGGCGGCGCCCGCGCCCGTACAGGTCAGATGAGCCGGTCACTCGAGTGGCGAAGTCACCGAGGGTCCCCTCGGTCCCGCGCCAGAAGTCGCGCACGGTGTCGCGGTAGCGGCCGTTCCACTCGCTCCACCCGGGCGGGAACGCGCCGAGCTCGTAGCCGCCGAAGCCGATGTCCCATGGCTCGGCGATCAGCTTGACGGCGCCGAGCACGGGGTCCTGGCCGATCGTCTCCAGGAACGCGCTGTGGGGATCGAAGTCGGCCGTCCCTCGGCCGAGACTGGCGGCGAGGTCGAAGCGGAAGCCGTCGACGTGCATCTCCTGCACCCAGTAGCGCAGCGAGTCCATGACCAGGCGCAGCGCCTGCGGCTGGTGGGTGTCGAACGTGTTGCCGGTGCCGGTGTCGTCCACATATCGCGAGCGGTCCTCGGCGAGCCGGTAGTAGGCCGCGTTGTCCAGGCCGCGGAAGCACAGGGTCGGCCCGCTCTCGTCGCCTTCGGCGGTGTGGTTGAAGACGACGTCGAGGATCACCTCCAGCCCGGCCGCGTGGAGGCCGCGGACCATCGCCTTGAAGTCGTCGATTTGCTCGCCGCCGTCGCCGGCCGACGAGTACTCGTTGTGGGGCGCGAAGTAGCCGATCGACTGGTATCCCCAGTAGTTGCGCAGGCCGCGAGCCACCAGCGGGCCGTCGTGGACGAACTGGTGCACGGGCAGCAGCTCGACCGCGGTCACCCCGAGCCGCTGCAGGTGCTCGATCACCGCCGGCTCCGCAAGTCCGCGGTAGGTGCCCCGCAGGCGCTCCGGAACCTCCGGGTGAAGCCTCGTGTAGCCCTTGACGTGCAGCTCGTACATGACCGATTCCTCGAGCGCCGTCCCGGGCGCCCGATCGGCCTTCCAGTCGAACTGTGACTCGACCACCACCGATCGCGGCACGTAGGGCGCCGAGTCACCTGGGTCCTCGCCCTGCACCGCCTGATGCCATTGCACGCCGCCGGCGATCGCTCGGGCATAGGGATCGAGCAACAGCTTGGCCGGGTTGCAGCGGCTGCCCGAGGCGGGATCCCACCGACCGTGCACGCGAAAGCCGTAGCGGGTGCCCGGGCCCGCGCCTGCGGCACGGCCGCGCCACATGAATCCCTCGTCGGCCTCGAGCGAGATGCGGGTCTCGGCGCCGGCGTCGTCGAACAGGCAGAGATCGATCGACTCGGCCACGCCACTGAACACCGCGAACGCGACGCCGTCGCCGTCGACCCGCGCGCCCAGCGTCGGGAGCGTCATCGCGCGGCGGCCTCGCGGGCGCGCGACAGCCGGATCACCATGTCGGCCACCAGCCCCGTCCAGCCGGTTTGGTGTGACGCCCCCAGCCCGCGGCCGTCGTCGCCGTGGAAGTATTCGTGGAAGAACAGCGCGTCGCGCCAGCTCGGGTCGGGGTCTTGGCGGTCGCCGAACACCGGCCTGCGGCCGTCGCCGTCGGGCAGGAAGATGTCGACCAGGCGCTGCGACAGGTCGGTGGTGATCTCGGCCAGCGTCCGCTGACTACCCGAGCCGCGCGGATACTCGACCGTGAACGAGTCTCCCAGCCGCGCCGCGTAACGGTCGAGCGCTCCGATCACCAGGAAGTTGACCGGGAACCAGATCGGCCCGCGCCAGTTCGAGTTGCCGCCGAACAGCGCCGTCGTCGACTCGGCCGGCTCGTAGTCGATCGTGGCCACCACGTGGCCGTCCTGCCAGAACTCGAACGGATGCCCGCGGTAGGCCGCCGACACCGACCGCACGCCGTGCCGTGACAGGAACTCCTGCTCATCGCCGAGGCGCTCGAGCAGCCGCGGCAGGCGGTCGTCGCCGACCAGCGCGACCATCGCCGCCTGGTCGCCGCGGTCCGACGGCGCGACCACGCCGGCGTACTGCGGCCTGACGCGGAGGAAGTCCCGCACGCGCGCCGAGAACTCCGGCAGCCGGTCGGCCAGCCCCCCGGGACCGATCGCCACGGCGCACAGCGGGATCAGGCCGGTCATCGAGCGGGTGCGCACCGGCCACACCATGCCATCGGCGGGCCGGCGGACCTGGTCGTAGTAGAAGCCGTCGGCCTCGTCCCACAAGCCCTTGTCGTTGATCGCCTCGGCGATCAACGCGAAGTGCTCGAAGAACTTGACCGCGACGTCCTCGTACGCGGGGTCCTCGGCGGCCAGCACGATCGAGATCTCGAGCATGCTCAGGCAGTAGAGCGCCATCCACCCGGTGCCGTCGGCCTGCTCGAGCACGAGTCCGGGCGCAAGTGGCTTGGAGCGGTCGAACGGCCCCACGTTGTCCATCCCCAGAAAGCCGCCACCGAACAGGTGGTCGCCCTGCGGGTCTTTGACGTTGGCCCACCACGTGAAGCCGAGCAGCAGCTTGTGGAAGATCCGTACCAGCCATGTGCGGTCGCGCGCCCCGTCGAGCCGGAACACCGCGAGCGCGGCGAGCGCGTGCACCGGCGGGTTGACGTCGCCGAAGTCCCACTCGTACGCCGGCAGCTGCCCGTTGGGATTCATGTACCACTCGCGCGTGATCAGCCGCAGCTGCTCCTTGGCGAACTCGGGGTCGACGTGCGCCAGCGTGACGCAGTGAAACGCGAGGTCCCAGGCGGCGTACCACGGGTACTCCCACTTGTCGGGCATCGAGATGATGTCCCGGTTGAAGGCGTGCCTCCAGCCGGAGTTGCGTCCGGTCAGGCGGCTCGGCGGGGGCGGCGGCAGACCGGCATCACCGTCGAGCCAGCGGGCCACGTCGTAGTTGTAGAACTGCTTGCTCCACAGCATCCCGGCGAACGCCTGGCGCATCACCAGCGCCTCGTCGTCGGTGGCGGCGGGGGCCAGCGAGGAATAGAAGGCGTCGGCCTCCTCGGCTCGAGCCTTCATCGTCGACGCCCAACCGCGCCCGACTCCCCGGCGCGTGGACGCGAGCCGCAGCCGCACCTCGGCGGTCTCGCCGGCGGCGACATCGAGCCGGTAGCGCAGCGCGGCCTTGGTCCCGGTGTGCGCCGGGTTGACGGTCGGGGCGCCGGAGACCACGTGGTCGTTGATCCCGTCCTTGGGGTACTGCGGCCCCGGCGAGTTCCACAGACGGGCGGTGTTGGTGTCGTTTTCGCAGAACAACGGCTCGGCGGTCCCGTCGCCGGCGAGCACCATCGTGCCGAGCTCGTCGTGGGCGGCGACCAGGCTCCCGCCGCGCTCCACGATCGACGGGCGCTGGGCCGTTGGGCGCCAGGACCAGCGGTTGCGGAACCACAGCGTCGGCAGCAACTCGAGCGTCGCGTCCTCGGGCCCGGCGTTGCGGACCTGGACGCGCAGGCAGATGTCGTCGGGCGCCGACTTGGCGTAATCGACGGTCACGTCCCAGTAGCGACTGTCGTCGAATACCCCGGTGTCGATCAGCTCGTACTCGGGAGCCTCGCGGTCGCGCCGGGCGTTCTCGGCGATCAGCTGGGCGTAGGGGAACTCGGCCTGCGGATACGCGTAGCGCCAGCGCATCCACGAGTGCGTCGGCGTGCAGTCGAGATACCACCAGTAGTCCTTGGCGTCCTCGCCGTGGTTGCCCTCGGGGCCGGTGAGGCCGAAGATGCGCTCCTTCAGGATCGGGTCGCGCCCGTTCCACAGGGCGAACGCCAGGCACAGCAGCTGGCGGTCATCGCAGATCCCGCCGAGGCCGTCCTCGCTCCACCGGTATGCGCGCGAGCGGGCCTGATCGTGGGGGAAGTACGACCAGGCGTCGCCGTCCGCGCTGTAGTCCTCGCGTACCGTGCCCCAGGCGCGTTCGCTGACGTACGGGCCCCAGTGGCGCCACGTGTCGTCTTGCAGGCGGGTGCGTTCGGCGTCGCTGACGGGCACGACCGGGAAAGGTAGACGTCTACGGCCCCGAGGCGGAGTCCGAGCTGTGTCCGAGCACATAGACTCTCACCGTCGAGGAAGGAGCGCGGCCGTGAACCGGATGAGCGCGCAGGACGCATCGTTCCTGCACATCGAGAGCGACAGCAGCCCGATGCACGTCGGCGGCGTGAGCATCTTCGAGGGGCCGCCGCCGCCGTTTGCGGACGTCGTGGCGATCATCGAGGGCAAGCTGCCGCTGGTGCCGCGGTACCGCCAGGTCATCCGCCAGGTGCCGCTGTCTTTGGCCGAGCCCGTTTGGGTCGACGACCCCCACTTCAACCTCGGCTATCACCTCCGGCGAACCGCGTTGCCCGCGCCCGGCGACGAGGGACAGCTGCGCACGCTGGTCGGGCGCGTGATGTCGCAGAACCTCGATCGCGCCAAGCCGCTGTGGGAGCTGTGGCTCGTCGAGGGTATGGAGCAGGGGCGGTGGGCACTGCTGTCCAAGGTCCATCACTGCATGGTCGACGGGATCGCGGGGACCGACCTGATGACGGTCGTGCTCGATCGCGCGCGCGACGCGTCGACGCTGCCGACGTCCGTGTGGGACCCCGCCCCCGGCCCGGGCACGGCCCGGCTGGTGGCCGACGCGATCGTCGATCGGACGCGCAACCCGTTCGCGGCGGCTGGACAGGCGCTCGGCAGCCTGCGCTCGCCGCGCGAGCTCGCGGGCACGGTGGTCGATACCTCCCGCGGGCTGCTCCGATTCGTCGGCGCCGCCGGGATCCCGTCGGGCTCGTCGATCAATGGGCCGCTGGGCCCGCACCGGCGCTGGGATTGGGCGCGAGGGAGGCTGTCGGACGTCCAGCAGGTCCGCCGGGCGATCGGCGGCACCGTCAACGACGTCGTGCTGGCGGCGATCACCGAGGGCTTCCGCGAGCTGCTGCAGTCGCGCGGTGAGTCGGTCGACCGCGTGCTTCGAACGCTGGTGCCGGTGTCGGTTCGCCGGCCCGGTGAGCGCGGGACCTATAACAACCGCGTGTCGGCGATCTTCGCGCAGCTCCCCGTCGGGATCGAGGACCCCGAGCGCAGGCTGCGCTCGATCAGCGAGCAGATGGCGGATCTGAAGGAGTCAAAACAGGCCGTGGCCGGTGAGGTGCTGACGTCGCTGTCGGGGTTCGCGCCGCCGATGCTGCTGGCTTTGGGAGCGCGCGCAGCCAGCCGAGTGCCGCAGCGCAGCCTCAACACCGGCACCACCAACGTCCCGGGCCCGCAGTTCCCGCTGTACCTGGCGGGACGGCGCATGCTCGAGTCGTTTCCCTACATCCCGCTGTTCGCCAGCGTCCGCATCGCGGTGGCGATCTTCTCCTACGACGGTGCGCTCAGCTTCGGGGTCAGCGGCGACTATGACACCGCCCCCGACATCGACGTGCTGTGTGCGGGGATCGAGCACGGCCTGGCGCAGCTCGTCGAGTTGGCCGGGACCGATGACAGCGCGGCGGGGGCGGCTACGCGGCGATCGCCACGGGAGGCTCCAGCGCCTCCGTCGCAACCTTGATCTGACGTCGCAGCGTGCCCGGCTCGCTGGGGTTGTAGAGCGGGCTGCGGTTGGCGTTGGCGATGATCTCGTCGGCCATCGCCATGCCCTCGGCGGCGACATCGGCGGGGCCGTCGAGTCGCTCGATCATCTCGACGATCGCCGGCTCGGCCTCGAGCACTGCGCCGCGGCGGATCAGCGCGACTCGGAACGCGTTGATGACCGGCCGGTGGGCGTCGTCCACGGTGCGGCGCAGGGTTCGCACCAGGCCGCGGCGGTTGCGCCGGCTGGTCAGCTGGACGGCCCGCAAGGCGAGCTCGGGACGTGCCTCCGGGGCCGTGCCGCGCGCCAGCGCGTGCGTGAGGTCATGGCGGTGCACGTAGACGCGCGTGCGCAGCGGCAGCGGCGAGTACGGCAGAAAGTAGGGTGAGGTCGAGGTATCTGAGATCGTTGCCATCGGAAAGCTCCTGAAGATGATTCGTGTCCGTATCAACGTAGGACGCGTCTCATAAAGCCCACATTCAGATCGACCCCCGGCGTATCAAGATCCTGTGAAGATCGCCTGCGGGAATCCAAAAGAAGTGCTCCCCGCCGGGGGAGGCGGGGAGCACGGGTCCTTCAACTTTCCGGGGTGGGGGCTACCAGTAGGCGTAGCCGGGGACGTACGCGCCCCAGCCACCGTCGCCGTAGGCCGCGCCGCCGTCGTCACCCCAGCTCGAGCTCGAGCCCGAGCCGTCATCCCAGCCGGAGCTCGAGCCGTCGCCCCACGAGGAGCTACTGCCGTCGCTCCACGAGGAGCTGCTGCCGTCGCCCCAGCCCGAGCCCGAGCCGGCCGAGCTGCCGGAGTCGGCAGCCGGCTGAGTGCTCGAGCCCCATTTGACCGAGAAGGCGGAGCCGTCCGAGGACAGGTTCGACGGGGTCGCGCCGGCCGACGAGGTGTCGTCGGAGACGAAGCCGCCGCCGTCACCGAGCTGGCTGGCTCCGGCGCTCAGCTGCACGGGATTTGAGGCCCATGCCGAGTCTGAGATCGTGCCGGTGTGGCCGTTGGAGGTGGCCGACGCGTCGCTGAAGTTGACGGTGCCGAAGTCGGTCAGCGGAAGCGGCTGACAACCACTGCCATTGCCGCACTGTGACGGAGCCTCGGCGATCCATTCGGCGCTGGAGGTGTCAGGGTTCTGCATGGTCAGGTTCTTTGTGGCCGACTGACCAGTGGTGCTGTCAGACAGCGTCACGGTGATGTTCGTGCCGTTCACTGTCACCTTGCCGGTGATGTGATCGCCCGGGGAGACCTTCAGGTCCATCCGGACCGGCGCGGCCGGAACCAACTCGTACCAGGCGAAGTGACTGGCCGAGCCACCGGAGCTGCAGTCAGCCTCGGTGCCGGTCTGCTCGAGCGCCTGGGACTGCTGTCCGGCGCCGCCGATCCCGACCCAGAAGGCCGAGTAGCCCTGACCGGCGCTGCAGTCGACGTTGGGTTCGGTCCAGCTTCCCGAGACGCTTGAGAACTTCGTGTCTCCTGCGGACCCGGCGCCGGCGACGTATCCGGACCAGTTCGCGCTGGACGCTGTCTGCCCCTCCGTCGTCGCAGCCGACGCCGAGGGCGCCGCCGCGGCCGCAATCGAACCAGCGACTGCGAGCGCGGAAATCAGACGTGGAGTGTTCATGTTCGTGATCCGTTTCTGCGCGCCGCCGGGGTCCGTGCGGCACGGTTGGTCTTGAGTCGAACATGAACGTACGTCCGGCCAGTAAGAAAGCTTTGAGAACTGGCGAAGAGAACACTACGAACGGTCTAACTACCGTCCTGGACGCCATTGAGCTCGTTGACCACGCCGAGCAGATCCCCGCGTCTGAAGAAATCCACCGCCAGCAGGTTGGGGAGCCGATCGCGGATCCGGCGGCACTCCTGCGCCCGCGCGAGCAGCGGTTGGCGCGCGTTGACGATCTCGGCCAGCGACGCGCGCGGGAACGGCGTCGTGTCGATCCAGTGGTTGACGAGAAACAGCGGTGCCGACGCGGGGCCGCGGTGTGGCCGGCAGCTCGCCGCCAGGTTCGTCGGATCGGTGAGCTCGGACGCACGGGTGAACCTGAACGGCGTCTCCTGCAGAGCCCGCTCGTATGCGGGGTGATACCAGGGGATGTCGCCGGCGTCGTTCTCCGCCATCACCACCAGCCGCTGGTGGGAGTCGATCATCTGCCGCAGCGTTGGGAACGGCCCCATCGCCCCCCGGTAGACGAGGTCCAGCAACCCGGCCTGCTCGAACGCCCGCTCGATGTCGGTTGGGGTAACGCCTTCATCCTGGTTGATCACCACCACGACCTCCCCCGGGTGCGAGACCAGGAATGTGCGCAGGTCGCCCAGCGCGGAGGACAGCGTGATCGCACCGAGCTCACAGAAGCCGTGGCACAGAAAGATGTCTCGTCGCCCGCCGCCCCGCCGGCTCAGCCGGTCGTGGATCCGAAGCGCCGCCTGCACCGCCGGCTCCCCGATCTCCTGGACCGCGGTCTCCCGCTTCGGGAGGCTCTCCAGGTCAGTCCGAACCCCGCCCCGCACGGCCTCGCCGTAGTAGCTGTCGATCAGCAGGCCGTGGATCCCGTGGTCGAGCTGATCGGCGATCGTGCCGTCCTGCTGCCCCAGCCGCCACGTCGGGATCGTCACCGATGCCATCGAGTTGTGGGTGGCGGCGAGGGCCACGTCGTTGAGCGGCCGGTCGCACAGCGCGGCGAATCCGTTGCACGCCAGCGGCACTGCCGCCGGCGCCTGGTCCTCGCCTCCGGCGACGAGGATCGTGGTGACCGCGGCGACCGCCGCTATCCCGATTGCCGCCGGAACGAACCGCAACAGGCCCGCCATCCGGCGGCGTACGGCCGAGCCCGGCGTCGCGGCCGCGCCGAGAGCCGGCGCCCGGCGCAGGCCGTCCACGGCGGCAACGGTCCCCTCGACGCCCTTGGAGACCACGTAGAGGCCGGCGGCGAATGCGGCGATCGTCACCGCGGGAACGGGCTCCAGCAGGATCGCCGCGCCGATCGCGAGCAGGGCGAGCGACGCGAGCAGGCGCCTGCCGGGAGCGAGCGCCGGGTCGGTCAGGGCTCGCCACGTTCGGCGCAACGCGGTATCCACCCCGATCGGTCGCAACCGTCCGGACACGGCGCCGGCCAGGATCGCCCCACCGGCGGCGAGGATCAGCGCCTGCAGCTGCAACCCGCCGAGAAACGTCCGCCACAGCGCGCGGGCGACTGCGCCGCGCCCGCGCGGGGCGGCCTGAGCCGCGAGCGCGAGCCCGACCAGATACAGGGCGACGATCACGAGGCCGCCGATGGTCAGGCCGATCCCGAGCTGCCGGGCGGTGCGCCGGCGGTTTGCCGACCGCCACAGAGCCACCGCGGCGGCGATCGCGGCCAGCGCCGCCAGGATCCAGGCGGCCCGTAGACGCGCCTGGCCACGCGCACGAGCTCGATCAGTCCGCTCCCGGGATGCAGCGTCAGCAGGGCGGCGATCCGTTGGGTCTGCAGCTGGTCGGCGGTCTCGGGGGAGAAGCGCTCCAGCGCGCCGTGCACGAGCACGGACGCGTCCGCTGCGTTGAGGAGGATCGCGCCGCTGTTGCCCTCGACGACGGACCTGTGCGCGTTGAGCACGGCGGTGTGGAACAGGGCGGCGAACGGCCGGCTGGCCACGATCGTCCCCGCCACCGAGCGCACGACCGGACGCAGGGTGACGAGATCTCCGCGACCGGCCTGCACGGCGGCGGAGGTCAGGTGATCGGCGACGTCGTCCTGGACCGCCGGATCGCGCAGGGCCGCCACCGCCCTGTCGGCGAACGGCTCGGGGCGCAGCAGCGCCCGCCCGGCGTAGGACAGCACCATCGCGAGCACGGCGAGGACGACGGCCAGCACGACCAGCGCACCGGCGAGACGTCCGGTCGCGAGCTGCTCGTCGTCGTGCTCGTTCATATCGCGCTGCACCGTGCCAGGCTGCGGTCGCGTAGCGTACGACCCCCGGCCCGCCGGAGCGCCCTCCCACCCGAGTGAAACCCCCGCACGGCATCCTCCGACCCGCGCGCCGCGCGCTTGGCGAGCTGGTTGGCCTGTATTGGGAGTCGGGCCTCGGCGACGAGGTCCCGGCGCTTTCCTGGTTCCTATTGTCGTCGTTGGTCCCACTCGCGCTCGGGCTGACCGCGTTGGCCACGCTCGTGCTCGGCGATTACGCCCGCGCGCAGGACGTGGCCACCCGGGTCACAGAGGTCCTGCCCAAGGATGTCCACGACCAGATCGTGGATCTGATCCTCCGCACCCGACGCAACTCGCCGCTGTTGATCGCGGGCTCGATCGCCGGGATGCTGTGGACCTGCTCGGGCGCGGTCGGGGTGCTGGCGCGGTGCCTGGTGCGGCTGCTCGGGCTTCGCGGCGCCGGGATCGTGCTCGGCAAGCTCCGCAACCTGGGGGTCGCCGCGGTGCTGACGACGTTGATCGTGCTGATGGTCCTGGTCGCCTCGGTCGGGACCGGGCTGGCCCACAAGGTGGGGCTGAACTCCACGCTGGTCGCGATCGCGGTTCCGCTGCTGTCGATCGCGGTCACGATGCTCGTCTGCGCCGGCGTCTACTGGCTGCTGGCCAACGGCAGCGTGCACAGTCACAGCGCGCTCGCCGGCGGGAGCCGTCGCCGGCCTGATCCTGCTCGTGACCCCGACGATCGCGGGCTACTACCTGCGCTGGACCGCCGGGCACACCCCGGTCGAGCTGTTCCTGATGCTGGCCGGCGTGCTGATCACGTGTTATCTCGCGTCGATGGGGCTGCTACTCGGCGTCGGGGTCACCGCGCGGGTCGAACTCGGGCGTCCGCTGGGGTCGGCGGGCGGGGTGCAGGCCCCGGCGTCCGAGCTCGCTGGCGACGACGGTGCTGCCGACGATCAGGAACGCGAGCACCGCCAGCCACGACATCAGCGCGAACGCAATCCCGATCATCCCGAAGCGGGCGGCGTCGTCGCGGATCATCCGCGGCATGTAGAGGGGGGAGGCGAGCTCGAGCAGCGTGACCGCGATCGTGGTGAACCCGGCGATCGGGACGAATCGGCGCCATGACTCCCGCGGTCCCACCAGGATCCGGGGCGTCAACAGCCAGTAGACGAAGCTGCCGACGATCGACAGCAGCAGCCGTGGGATGTCGGTGCCCCCGTCATAGACGTTGGGTCGCAGGATGATGAACCACTCGACGTAGGCGGCGGTCACCAGCAGCCACACCACCGCTCGCCAACCGTTGCGCAGCCCGACGTGGGGAACGATCATCGCCCGCTCGTAGACCTTCTGCAGAGACGTCGCGAGGCTCACCGCCGACGCCAGCAGGAACACCACGCCGAGCCAGGTGGCGGCGCCGCGGACGTCATCGCCGGACAGAAACAGCGCGCGAACCTGATCGGCGGTCGACCCCGTGACGTGGAACCGGGCGATCAGCCGCTCGACCGCGCCGCGGCTCCCCGGGGTCAATGCCGAGACCACGATCGTCAGCGGGATCCCGGCGGTGAACGCCTGCGAGGCCAGCACGATCGCGCGCTGGATCGCGTCCATCTCGAGTGCCCGCTGCAGGCATGCCCCCAGGAAGCCGCCGCGCAAGCGGTCCGCTGCATCCTGCGCCTGCCCCCGGAGAGCCGACAAACCCATGCACCGCGGAAGCTACTGCGCCGGAGCGTCGACGGCTGCGTCGCCGAGCACAGCCTGGATCCGCGGCGAGCCTCTGGCGGCGGCCAGCGAATACTCTTGTGGGCATGGATAGAGAAGAGGCAGCGCAGCTGCTCGCAACCGAGCGAAAGCGCATCGAACAGGCGCTCGCGGGGCTCGACGGTCCGCTCGAGGGCGATGACCGCATCGAGCCCGGCGACGAGGGCACCGAGGACCTCTACCAGGACGAGTACGACCAGGGCCGCCGCGAGGACCTCCGCAAGGATCTGACGAGCGTCGAGCGGGCGGAGGCCAGGCTCAGCGAGGGCACCTACGGGCTGTCGGTCCAGAGCGGCGAGCCGATTCCCGACGACCGCCTGCGGGCGCTGCCGACGGCCGAGCGGACGATCGAGGAGGAGGACAGCTTCCGGCGCGGGGGAGGCTGAGTCGGTGAGCGCTTCCGAGGACGCCGTCGCCCGGCGCCCGCCGGCGGAACCGGGCCTCACCGTCGAGGCGATGATCGCGCGGGCGGTGGCGCTGCGCCCGCGGCTGGTCGCAGAGCAGGAGGCGACCGAGCGGCGCACCTACTACTCCGAGGAGATGCACCGGGAGTTCCTCGCCGCCGGCTTCTACCACCTGTACGTGCCGCGCCGGTACGGCGGCTACGAGTTCGGCGTGCCCGCGTACGTGCGCGTGGTCCAGGAGATCGCGCGCGGGTGCGTGTCGACCGCGTGGTGCATGGGACTGGCGATGAACCATGCCTTGATGGTCGGCTCGTGGTGGCCGCAGGAGGCTCAGGACGAGATCTTCGCCGGCGGCGACTTCCGCGCGGGCTCGGTGGCCGCGCCGGTCGGTACCGCCGCCGCCACCGGCGACGGCTGGGAGATCAACGGCCAGGTGGCGTTCGCATCGGGTGCGCCCTACTCGACCTACTACATGGGCCAGGCGATGCTCCCCAATCCCAACGGCGCCGGGCCGCCCCCGATGCTGCTGTTCGTCGCCCCGCGGGACCAATGGGAGATGCTCGACGACTGGGGCGACATGCTCGGGCTGAAGGGCTCAGGCTCCCATAGCATCCGCTTCGACCACGCCCGGATCCCCGAGCACTGGGGCTTTCAGGGCAACATGATCGACATCGACGTCGCCGGCGGCACCCCGGGCTCGCGGCTGCACGGCAACCCGATGTACGCCGGCCGCGCGATGTCGGTGTTCACGATCTCGCTGGCCGCGGTCACGGTCGGCGCCGCCTACAACATGCTCGACGAATACGAACGGCTGATGCGCACGAAGACCACCGGGCTGCCGCCGTTCGGGCCGCGGATCGAGGACCGCGAGTACCAGCGGTTCTACGGCCGGGCGCTGGCCCACATCGCCACCGCCGAGGCCGCCCTTTACGAGGCGGCCGACCGGCACATGGACCTGTGCCGGCGAAATGTCGAGGACGGGATCGACTACACCTACGGCGACGACATGCTGGTCGCCGGGATCGCCCGCGAGGTGCTGTTGATGTGCTGGAACGTGATCGATGATGACCTGTTCCAGACAGTCGGCGCGTCGGTGGCGCGCGACGGCGAGCGCACTGCTCGGATCTTCCGGGACATGGCGGTCGCGACCGCGCACCGCAACCTGCAGCTGCGCGACATGTGGTACGGCGAGATCGGCCGCGCCGCGCTCGGGGAGCCGCGACGGATCCCGCTGGGCAGCTGATCCGGGCCGGTCAGGCCCCCGCAGGCGGCTCCGCGACCCACTTGCCCGCGACCATCGTCGCGAGGCAGCGCAGCTCGTCATCGAGGATCACCAGGTCCGCGTCGAGCCCGGGCGCGATCGCCCCCTTGCGGTGGTCGATTCCCAGCAGCCGAGCCGGATTCGCGGACGCCATCGCGAGCGCCTCGGGCACGGGCACGTCGAGGAACTCGACGGCGTGGCCTACCGCCGCCTCCATCGTCAGCGTGCTCCCGGCCAGCGACTCGCGGCCCGCCACCCGGGCGGTCCCGCCCGAAACGTCGACGGCTGCTGCTCCGAGGCGATAGCGCCCGTCCGGCATCCCGGCGGCCGCGATCGCGTCGGTGACCAGCCGGACACGGGCCGGCCCCTTGATGCGGTGCGCCAGCCGCAACGCGACCGGGTCGACGTGTATCCCGTCGCAGATCAGCTCGCAGGCGACTTGCGGCAGGTCGAGGGCCGCACCGATCGCGCCCGGGTCGCGATGGTGCAGCGGCCGCATCGCGTTGAACAGGTGGGTGACCGAGCGAGCGCCGGCGGCTACTGCGGCCTGCGCCTGCTCGTAGCTCGCATCGGTGTGGCCGAACGAGGCGACCGCGCCAGAACGGGTGAGCGCGCCGATCAGCTCCAGCGCGCCGGGGAGCTCGGGCGCGAGCGTCATCATCGCCAGCGTGCCGGCGCCGGACTCCAGCAGCCGGGCGACCGCGCCGGGATCAGGCTCCGCGAACGCCGACGGATCCATCGCTCCGGGCCACTCGGGGCTTAGGAACGGGCCCTCGAGGTGGGCGCCGAGCACGATCGGGCCGCTGCGGGCGATGGCCATCAGGCTCGCCTCCAGCTCGTCGGGAGGCGCGGCGACGGTCGTGGCCAGCAGCGCGGTGGTGCCGTGCAGCGCATGGAACGCCGCGACGGCATCGACCTCGTCGGGGTCGGTGGTGTTGCACTGCGCCCCGGCGCCCCCGTGCACGTGGGTGTCAATCAGGCCCGGCGCGAGCCACCGCTCGCCCAGCTCGAGCACTTCGCCGCCATCGGCCGGCCGTCGCGAGACCGACGCGATGCGACCGCGGTCGACTGCGACCTCGCCGGCGATCACCGCGGTCGGCGTGACGATCCGCTCGCACCGAAGGCGCACCACCGGCTACTTCCGCGGGTTCTCGGCGACCCAGCGGGTGACCACCGCCAGCGCCTGCTCGTTGTTGCGCTCGAGCATCATCCCGTGTCCGTTGCCGTGGACGCCGTGGTCGGCGAGCCGGACGAGCTCGGCGTCACAGCCGGCCTGGCGCAGGAACGCGACCAGGTGGCGATCGAACATCGCAAACATCGATGCCTCTGCGGTCACCACCGCGATCGGGAAGCGGGCCAGGTTCGGCAGCGACCGCGCCGGCTCGCGTTGGAGCGTCAACGGCACCGGCGCCAGTTCCACGGGCTCGGTCGTGACCAGCGACAGCTCCGACGGATCGGCCGCGGGTGGGTCGTAGCGCAGCGGGGCGGAGGCGAGCCCCCAGGCGAGGTCTAGCCCGGTCGCCTGCCGCTTGGCGAACGGCGGTCCGACGGTCTCGATCGCGACCATCGCGGCGACGCGCTCCGGCCGGGCGTCGGCGGCCAGGAACGCTCCCGGGCCGCCGGCGGAGTGGGCGACCAGCACCGCAGGGCCGACCCGATCGAGCAGCTCGCCCAGCCGCGTCTGCTCGAGCCGGTGCATCTCCGACCAGTCCGCGAGCGTCGGCCCGGCCGGCGCCAGCCACTGGTCGTAGACGGCGTCGCCGGGCTGGCGACCGCCGGGCCATTGGGTGTGCAGGTGCGCCGTCGGGTGGCTGTCGGGACCCTGCGCCGGCGGCACGAAGATCGCACGCAGCCCCTCGGCGCTCGGCGGCGGCGACATCGGGCCGAGCACGTCGGGATGGTGCGCTGAGCGCCCGTGGCCCGGGCGGTCGACCACGTACACAGTGTGACCCTGGGCGACCAGCAGCCGCGACCAGCCGGGGCGGCCGTCGGGCGTCGTCAGGTAGTCGGTGCCCTGGCCGCCGCCTCCGTGCACAAGCACCCACGGTGGTCCGCCCGATGGTTGCGCGGGGGACTCCCACTCGACGTACATCGGTCCTCGCGCGACCGTGCCAAACTCCCCGTGGACCGGCTCGGCGCCGATCCAGAACGATCCCCGCCGGGACGTGGTGAGCGGGCCGCTGGGGACGTGGGCGCGCACCGGCGGTGAGTCTATTGCCCGCACACGGGCATGATTGACGTGATGCCCGGCCCGGTGATGGTGCGGTGAAGGAGGCGATCGCGCTGGTCGCGCTCGCGGCCTGCCTGGTCGCGGCTATCACCCGGCCGCGGTGGGCGCCCGACTGGGCCGTGGCGGTCGCCGCGGCGGTCGTGGTCGTGGCGAGCGGTGCGATCAGCTTCACCGGGGCGCGGTCGGCGCTGAGCGACCTGGGCCCGACCGTCGGGTTCCTGGCGGCGCTGCTGCTGCTCGCCGACGGCTGCCGGCGGGCCGGGCTGTTCGAGGCGCTGGGCGCCTCGATGGCCGCCGGGTCACGGCGCCGGCCGCGTCGGCTGCTGGCGATGGTGTTCGTCGTGGCCGGCGTCACCACCGCGGTGTTGAGCCTCGACGCGACGATCGTGCTGTTGACCCCGATCGTGTTCGCCACCGCTGCGCGGCTGCGAACCAGCGCGCGCCCGCACGTGTACGCCTGCTCGCACCTGGCCAACTCGGCGTCGCTGCTGCTGCCGGTGTCGAACCTGACCAACCTGCTTGCGTTTCACCGCAGCGGCCTGTCGTTCGCGCGGTTCGGCGGCCTGATGGCTCTGCCCTGGCTGCTGGCGCTGGCCGTCGAGTGGCTGGTGCTGAGCCGGTCGTTCGCGGGCGACCTGCAGCGCCCGCCGACGGAGGCCGGGGCGATCGAGCCGCGGCCGCTGCCCGCGTTCGCGCTGTGGGTGGTGGGGGCGACGCTGGCCGGCTTCGTGCTGACCTCGGCGATCGGGATCGCCCCCGTGTGGGTGGCGGCGGCCGGGGCGCTCGTGCTCGAGCTGCGCTACCGGCCCGCGCCCCGGGAGCTGGTGCTCGCGGCCGAGCCGACGCTGCTGGTGTTCGTGCTCGGCCTGGGGATCGTGGTGGCGGCCGCCGGAGACCACGGGCTCTCGAGCGCGGTCCGCTCTGTGCTGCCTGGCGGCAGCGGTCTGCCGGCGCTGCTCGCGGTCGCCGCGATCAGCGCCGTCGCCGCCAACCTAGTCAACAACCTCCCGGCGACGCTGATCATCCTCCCCGTGGTCGCGGCGAGCGGCCCCGGCGCGGTGCTGGCGATGCTGGTCGGCGTCAACGTCGGCCCCAACCTGACGTATGTCGGCTCGCTGGCGACGCTGCTGTGGCGGCGGATCGTCCACGCCCATGAGCAGGAGACCGACATCGCCGAGTTCACGCGGCTGGGGGTGAAGACGGTCCCGGCCGTGCTGCTGGCTTCTACGGTCGGCTTGTGGTTGGCTCTGCAGGTCCTGTGATGCGCGCCCTGATCTGGATCTCGGAGAACACCTGGGAGGCATGCGTCGACCACGCTCGCGAGCTGGTCCCCGCCGACGCCGAGCTCACGCTGCTGCACGTGGCGCCGAGCGACGTCGAGGAGCTCGCCACACGCGGCGCGGCGCGACTGCTGGGTCGCCGCCCGCCGCCGCCTCCGGGCCCCCCGCTGCGAGCGATCGCTGCCGAGGAGGCCGAGGCGCTGCTCGAGGCCGCACGCGAGCGCCTCGACCGGCCCGCGGAGGTCGACTCACGACGCGGGCACGTGGAGCGCGAGGTGCTCGCCGCCTGCGCCGACGCCGATCTGCTCGTGCTGGCCCGCGACGGCGAGGCGCGCGTCGGCCCGCACAGCCTCGGGCCCCGCACGCGTTTCGTCGTCGACCACGCGGCGTGTCAGGTGCTGGTCGTGTGGGCGCTAGAGCTCAGCCCAGGAAATCGAGCAGCGCCTGGTTGACCTCGTCGGGCGACGTCCTCCGGCGTCGGCTTCAGTAGCTGTGCTCGCGTCAGAGGAAGCTTGTGCTGGCCGTCCGGCCGGGTTGCGAGCACCTGGTAAACGGTGACGTCAGCGTCCTCGAACCCAATCGCCGACGCGAGCAGGTACAGCTCCCAGATTCGCTCGCGCTCGGCGCCGACCAGTCCGACCGTCCGGTCACGATTCGCCCGGAGGTTGGCCAGCCAGCGCCGCAGCGTAAGCGGGTAGTGGTCGCGTAGGGACTCGACATCGCGGACCTCGAGACCGATGCGCTGCAGCGAGCTGGTGAGGTCTGAGACCGGGTGCAGGTCGCCGTCGGGGAAGATGTAGCGATAGGTGAACGCGTCGCGACCCGGGCCGGGCGAGTGCAGGCGCGCGATCCCGTGGTTGAGGAACAGGCCCCCGGGGACGAGCAGGCGCCTGACCAGCCCGGTGTACTCGTCGAGCATCTCGTGGCCGACGTGCTCGTACATGCCGACGCTGGCGATCTTGTCGTACGGCCCGTCGTGCACCTCGCGGTAGTCGGCGACGCGGATCTCCACCCGATCCTGGAGGCCCTGCCGGGCGATCCGCTCTGCGCCGAGCGCCGCCTGGGGCTCCGACAGCGTGACCCCGACGGCGCGCACGCCGTAGTGGGCGGCCGCGTGCAGCAGCAGTGAGCCCCAGCCGCAGCCGAGGTCGAGCAGCGACTCGCCCGGCTGCAGGCGCAGTTTGCGACAGATCAGGTCGAGCTTTTGCTCCTGGGCCTGCTCGAGCGAGTCCTGCTCGGTGGCGAAGTAGGCGCACGAGTAGACCATCGTCGGGCCGAGCAGCAGCCGGTAGAAGTCGTTGGAGACGTCGTAGTGGTGGCGGACGGCCTGCCGGTCGCGCGTGAGCGAGTGCCGGCCGCCCGAGACCGACGCCTCGATCGACGGCACGGGCGGGCTGCGTAGGATGCCCGGGCCGCCGATCCGGACCGCGGCCGCGGTCACCCGGAGGCGGTCGGCGGCCGACAGCTCAAGGCCCTCGAACGCCTTGCGGGTGTGGAGCACGTCCTCGGGGTCGTCCGGGACGGCCAGCGAGCCGTCGACCCAGGCTCGGGCCAGGCCCAGCTGGTTGGGATGGTGCAACAGGTGCGAGATCGCCCGGCGGTGGCGGACCTCGACGACCGGTGGGCCACCGGGGAGCGTGCTCCCGTCCCAGAACCGCAACGTCACCGGGAGCCGCGCAAGCCGGCCACCCGCAATCTCGGTCAGCGTGCGCTGTGCCTCGGCAGCGACCCGCCGGCTGGCGGAGCGGCGATGGGTGGGCCGACGGGCGAGGGAGGCCAGCGAGCGGCGGTCGAAGCTCAGGCTCGGTCCTCCGACCCAGTAGGCATGCCCAGATATATATACGCATCCCCGCCCCTCTCGTCGTCCCGTGGCCCCTGCCGGACCGCCGCTGGAGATGAAACCGTCGAGGATCGCCTCCATCGTGTTCAACGACATACCACCGTCCACTCTCCTGCAAGCTCCACGGCGATGACGGGCAACGACGCCACCGGACCCTACGAGCTCCGCCCGATCGGCACGGTGCGCTCGACGCTGACCGATCCTGCGATCGCCCCCAAACAGGGCGACGAGGGTGGCCCGGGGGCCTGGCTCGAGCTCGACGACAGCGTCCGCGCGGCGATGCGAGACCTGGCGCCCGGAGACGAGGTGATCGTGCTCACCTGGCTTCACCGCGCGCGGCGCGACGTGCTCGAGGTCCACCCCCGCGACGACGCGTTCAATCCACTGCGGGGTGTTTTCAGCACCCGCTCGGCCGACCGGCCCAACCCGGTCGGGCTGCACCGGGTGACGATCGCCGCGGTCGACGGGAACCGGATCCAGGTGAGCGAGCTCGAGGCGATCGACGGCACCCCGATCCTCGACGTCAAGCCGGCGCTCGCCCCACGCGACCGCTGAGCTCCCGGTGGGCGCGACCGCCTACCGGCTCGAGAAGTGAGCCGAGAGCAGGTGCGGGATCTGGCCGGGCTTGGCCCCCGGCAGTGGCGGCGCGACCCAGCAGGCCTGGGTCGTGTCGGTGGCCGGACGGGCGCCGTTACCCGGCGCACCGGTCTGGGTGCAGTCCCACGACGGGAACGTGAAGCTGCCCGGGAACCTGCCGCCGGCCGAGAACGCAAGCGGATCGGCGAGCCACAGCGATGGTGGATACGTGTTGCCGCGACTGTTGGCGTCGCGCTTGGCGGCCAGCCCGCTGGTCTGAGGGCCGACCGGAGAGAACTGGCGCAGGTAGTGCCCGCACGCCGACGCGCCGCACTTCAGCGCGCCGCCGTAGGTGCTGGTCTTGGCCGCGACGCCGACCGCGCCGACCGAGATGAAGTCAGACAGCAGCTGCTGGTGCAGCGACAGCCAGTCGAGGATCGGGTTGAGCTGCCCCAGGAACGGGGCAGCCGCGCCGAGCAGCGGCACGGCCCCGTCGACCACCCGCCGGAAGCCGGGCAGGCCGGTCTTGGATGCTGTGATCAGCGGCCGGAGGTCGACGAACAGGCGCTCCAGGCTGGGCGCCAGCACGCCGACCGAGCGCAGCGTGGGCCCCAGCTGATCGGCTACCGGGATCAGCTCGCGGACGACCGGATCGGCGTCGAGCGAGAACGACTGCACCTGACCGAGCGTGGCCCGGGTCTGACGCAGGAACTCCGGCAGCTGCTGCACGGTGGCGGCGAGCTGGTCGTTGTTGGCGGCGGTGGTCGCGAACGTCGCGCCTGCGCTGGTGATCAGGTTGCGCAGCGCCGACTGGTTCTGGGTGACCGCCGAGAACACGGTGCCGCCGTTGCGGACCAGCCGCGTCACCGCGGTGTGCTCGACGTCGAGCACCTTCAACACGTCGGTGGCGTCGGCCGAGAAGGCCGGCAGGTTGCCGAGCACGTTGTTGAGGTTCTGGGCGTTGCCCTTGACCGCGATCGCCAGCTGCTGCTGCCAGACCTGGAAGGCGCGGCGGGTGGCCGGGTCCAGCGCATCGAAGATCTGGGCGAGCTGCACCGCAGGCTGCACGCTCGAGCGCGGGAGCATCCCGCCGTCGGGGAGCGACGGCGCGTCCTGTGAGCCGGGCGCGATCTCGACGTAGGTCTCGCCGAGGATCGTCTTCTCGCGCAGGATGGCCCGCGCGTCGCGGTGGATCGGCGCAAACCTGTTGTCCATCTGGATCGTCGCGATCGTGCGGTTGCCCTGCGGGTCGAGCGACTTCGCCACGACCTTGCCGACCGACACGCCGGCGATCCGGACGTCCGCGCGGATCGCGAGCTCCTGGGCGTTTGGGAACGAGGCCTCGAACCGGTAGCCCTGAGGGTTGAAGGGGATCGTGCCGCCGAACGAAAGCCATAGGAACAGCAGCAGCCCCACGCACGACAGCGCGAACAGCACCATCGTCACGACCTTGGCAATCGATGGGGTGCCGGTGTCCATGGGGTCAGCTCGTGGCCGGGCAGTGCGCCCGCAGCGGTGCGAGGTTCAACAGGCTTCCGACGAGGCTGAACGGCGAGGTGGCTGCGGTCAGCAGGTTCACCTGACTGCAGCTGAACTGGATGAACACGGGCCGGTAGGGGCCGTTGGCGTCCTGGATCGAGAACAGCGTGCGGGTGTTGTGCCCCAGCCACGCGAGCCACCACAGGTATCCGTGCTGAGCGCCGCCGGGGTTGTAGCCGAGCATGTTGGTCAGGTGGTTGACGACGCCGAACGCGCCGCTCAGGTTGGGCGTGGCCTTCGCCAGGTCCGCGGCGGCGGGGGTGAGGTCTGCGACGACAGGGTCGGCGGCGACCACGAACGGGCGCACCTGGTCGCGGATGATCGGCGTGGCCGGCTTGGCCAGGGCGGTGAGCGCCTGGTTGGCCGCCGGCAGCGCGCGAGCCGCCGGCAGCAGGTGAGTCGCCGTCGGGCCGAGCTGCTGCGCGAACGCCTGCACCTTGCCGAGCGTGTCGGTCGTCTGTCGCAGCGTCGCCGGCAGGTCGGCCACGGCTCGGCTGACGTTCTGATCCTCGGACGCGAACGCCCTGAACACGGTCGCGCTCGAGTCGACCAGCTGGCTGATCTGACCCTGCTCTCCGGCCAGGGCGGTGTTGACCTGGGCCAGCGAGTTGATCAGCCGGCGCAGGTTGGTGCCGCGCTGCGCGAGCGCCTGGCTGACCCGGGCGAGGTCGCGGTGGGTGGGCTCGAAGCGCTCGAGGACCTGCGCGAGCTCGTCGCCGCCGCCGTCCTTCAGCCCCTGCCCGGCGCCGTTGACCAGCAGGTTCAGGTACGCCCGGGTGTCGCCGTCGAGCGAGGACAGGATCTCGTCGACGTTGACGTCGGGGGCCGTGTTGGCGACCGGGATCGTGAAGCCCTGCTTGACCATGGGCGCGACCTTGGACCCGGGATTGAGCTCGACGAACATGTCCTTCAGCCCGGTCCGCGGGCGCAGCAGCGCGGTCGCGTCGGAGTGGATCAGGTGCTTGTAGCGCTGGTCGATGTCGAGCGTGACGACCGCGAGCCCGTTCCGCAGCCGGACGCCGCCGATGTCTCCGATCTGAACCCCGGACACGCGGACGGTCTGGCCCTGGGCGGGCGCGACCGCCTGCGCGGTTGAGAACTCGGCGTCGATCTTGAACGGCGCCGACTCGATCAGCGGGAAGCGGAACCGCTCGTGCTCGAGGATGTAGCCGGCGACCGCGGCGGCCAGGATCAGCAGCCCGAGGATCGCCACGAAGTCGCCGATATGGGTGCGGATCGCGCGCTTCATCGCAGCTGCGGCCAGCGGGGGGCCGGTCGGCGATGAGAGGTCGTGGATCGGGGTCTGGGTCTCGCACGGCACGTCGGGCCGTAGCGGGGGTCGCTTCCCACCCGGCGGCAGCGTCGGCTGGGTCGAGATCAGCGGCGCCACCGCCTGGCCGAACGCCCCGGGGGTCAGCGAGTACGTCAACGAGCCGGCGGTCAGCAGCACGCGGATGTAGGCGCCGTTGGCGTCGAAGTTGCGCGACTCGCCGGCCAGTCCGGGGAGGTAGTCGACCGCCTCGACGTAGACCTTGCGCGGCTCAAAGCCGTTGGAGGCGTTGAAGTGCGGATCCTTCAGGGTCAGCTGCGACCACGGATAGACGACCGTGGCCAGGCAGCTCGAGGCCGGGCGAACGCCGCCCGACATGAGCGGGATCGTGCCCCTCGTCAGCTGCGACAGCGCCGGAGCGGCGCGCTGCAGGGTGGTCGCCAGCGCGCCGAGCTCGTTCGGCGCGACCAGTCCCCGCAGCTGCGTGATCAGCGGCAGTGTCGCGTCGATCGCCGGCCCCGCCGATCGCACACCCGGCAGCAGCGCTTCGGCGAGTGTGGTCAGCGGCGGCAGCGACGCGTTGAGCGCGTTGAACGCCGGGATCGCGGCCGAAAGCGTCCGCGGCAGCTCCGCCAGCGCGTCCTGCAGGGCGGCGCTCTGGCGCGCGAACGCGTTGGCGGTGGTGTTGAAGTCCGTGACCAGGCTGCCCAGGCGCTGAGGGTTGGCGTTGAGCGCGCCGGCGACGGTTCCCTGGGCGGCGATGAAGTTCGAGAGGTCGTGCGGGCCGATCCCGAGCGCGTCGTGGGCGACGACCGAGCTGTAGCGGTAGGCGGGCAGCCAGTACGGGATCGAGCGGTTGTACGCGGGACCGCCTCGCTTCACCGCTGTGCCGTACTGCGCCAGCAGCGTCTGGAGGTTGCGACGGGTGTCGGCCTGCAGCGAGGTCAACACCTGGTCGAGCTGGACCGGCTGGATCCCCTGCTGGACGGGGAACGTGTGGCCGTCGATCGCCTTCGGCGCATCCGGCGTGCCCGGGCTGACGTCGACGAAGAAGTTTCCCTCCAGGAACGTGCGCGGGCGGATCGCGAACTTCGCGTCGGTGTGCAGCGGCAAGCCCACGTCGTCGATCGTCATCGTGACCTCGGCGGCCGAGCAGCTCGCTCGGCCGGGCTGGTCGTGGTCACAGCCGGGCACCTGGCCGATGCCGGTGACCTTGCCGACGTTGACGCCGGCGATCCGTACGAGCGATCCCGGGCGCAGCCCGCCCGCGCTGGAGAACGTCGCGTGGACCGTGAACGGGTTGGCGAACGGATTGGCGAACTTCGTGAACGCGAGGTACGTGAACACGACGATCACAACGATCCCGATCACGCCCGCCGCGAACGCGCTCACACCTCTGCGCCGCCGTTTGCGCGTCATCGGCCGCTCGCAGACGTCGGGAGCTGGGGGCCCGTCTGTGGGTTACGGCTGAACGTCTCGCCGGCGGGTACGCGGGAGCGGCCGTGGAACGTGGGGCCCTGGTCGCCGGGCGTGTGTGGGTCCACCGCCAGGTTGCGGCCCTCGGGGTCGAAGTTGTTGAGCTTCTTGGGATATCCGCGCTGGCCGGTTTCGCAATCGGCGTTGCCCTGGTCGTCGATCGCCGCCCCATAGGACTGGGCGTGCAGGAACTGCTGGCCGCCGAATACGGTCAGCGGCGGGCTGTCGCTGCCCGAGGTCCCGTTGACCGGCGTGGTCGCGCCCTGCTGGCCGACACCGCCTCCGGACGGCGCCCCGAGGTTCAGCAGGGCCCGCTGGGCGAACCCGAACCTGGTGGGCTGGGACAGGTGGTCGGCGAGGTAGGTCCACCAGTAGTTCCAGTCGTCGCAGACGGTCTGGTAGGGCCCGAGATAGCGGACCATCGGGTTGAGCGTGTCGACGGTCGCCGTGAGCCCGTTGAGCGCCTGGTTGGTCGTCGGCGCGACGGCGAGGCGCTGGACCGCGGTGAACAGGTGCTGGAGGTCCTCGTTGAACGCCGGGGTCCGGGTCAGGGTGGTCGTGCCGGCCTCGATCGCCGGGTTTAGCACCGGGAGGGTGCGCTCGAGCTGGGCGGTCGCCGGTGTGAGCGCGTGCCCGAGCGTGGTCAGGTCGGAGAGCAGTGGCTGGGCCACCCGCAGCGACTCGGTTCCGACCGCCAGCGTCGAGGGCGACTCGGCGATCGCGTCCTCCAATGCCGCCGGGTCGCGGGAGATCGCCTCGAACGTCGTCGCCATGTCGGTGAACAGGCGAGACGCGACCGGCGCGACCGGCGCGACCGTGGCCATGAACGTGTTCAGCGATCCGATCAGGCGGGTGAGCCGGGTGCTCGGATCCGACAGGTTGCGCGCCACCGGCCCAAGGTGGCCCAGGAGCGCCGGCAGCGCGGCCAGCGTGTCGTTGACGGCGGACCCGCGGCCGGCGACCGTACCGCCGATTCCCACCAGGTTGTCCTGGATAGCTCGGCGGGTCGGGGGATTGAACGTCTGGAAGATCTCGTCGAACTGCACCGGCACGTGCGTCTGGGAGATCGGCAGCGTCCCGCCGTCGGCGAACACGCGGGGGGAGTCGCCCTTGTGCAGGTCCACGTATTTGGATCCGAGCACCGACAGCGGCAGGACCGAGACCGTCGAGTTGACCGGCACGTCTCCGTACTTGCGCGTCAGCTTCAGCGTCAGCTGCGCGCCGACCGGCCCGTTCGCCAGGCGGATCGGTGTCATCCCCGAGACCAGCCCGACCCGGTAGCCGCCCTCGCGGACGTCGCTGCCGACGGTCAGGTTCGAGCCGCTGGCGATGTCGACCTTGAGCTCCCGGGTGGGAACGAACGGGAGTCCGGTGTTCGCGTTGTAGGCCAGGAATACGGCGACCAGCAACACCAGCACGGTCGCCGCCCCGACCAGCACGGGGTTGCGGAAGGCCGATTGGGTGTTGCGACGTCTCATGGGTCGAGCAGGTAGCTCAGGAGCCGGCGGGCCTGGCCGCTCTGGGCTTGGGCGGACCGCTGTGCGGACGCGGCCGCCGCTGCCGTGGCGGCCACGTCCGCGGCCGGGGCACCGGTCCGGGTGACCGCGGCGCTGCCCCGGGCGACCGCCGACGCGGTCAGCCGGCAGGCGCTGGTGCGCGGCCCTCGGTCGCCCGGCGGCGCTCCGCCCGGGTCGGGCACGCAGGCCCGCGGGTTGGTCGGGTCGAGCTCGTTGACGCCCGGCTGGCTCGGTCCCAGCCAGGCGTAGCACTGCCGGTAGCTGGACCCGAACTTCTGCAGGCTCAAGGCGATCGTCGCCGGCGTCGCGTACGGCGTGCACTTGGGGTCGACGAACGCGTCGACGGCCAGCACATGTCCGAACGGCCCGAACGTGTTGATCGCCAGCGTCTGGTTGAACACGTACTGCAGCAGCGCCTCCAGACCCGTGTAGCCCTTCCCGCCCGGGCTGCGGGGATCGGGCTCGACCGCGCGGCCGCGGTCATCCAGGTCGCGCAGAACGATCGAGAGGTTCTGAGCGAGCTCCGGGGTCGGCTTGGCGAACGCGGCCAGGTCATTCACCGTGGGCGCCGCCGCCCGCACCGCCTTGGTGCCGGTGGCCGAGGCGCGGCCGAGCGACTTGACCGCGGGCAGCGCCGCCCGGGAGAACGGGGCCAGATCGGTGAAGAACCGGTCCAATTGCGACGAGGACGCGTCGAGGTTGGCCAGCACCGGCTCGTTCGCGGTAGTGGCTTGGCCGAGCTTTGCCATCGCCGGCCGCAGCTGCTCGAGGAAGCCCGGCAGCCGTGCGAGGCTGTCCTGCAGCGCGGCACCCTGGCTGGCGGTCGCGGTCGCGGTGTTGTTGGCCTCGGTGACGAAGCGCGCGACCTGGCGCTTGTTCCGGGCCAGCGCCGTGACGACCGTGTCGGCGTTGACGGTCAGCCGCTGCAGCGTGTGCGAGTCGTCGGCGAGCAGCTTGAGCAGGTTGTCGGTCTCGGTCAGCGCCGGGACCGCCCGGCGAAGCGCGGCCTGCAGGTCGCCGGAGCGCCCGGCGACGCCCGCGCCGAGTTCATTGATGATCAGCGCGAGGCGCTGGCGGTAGGGGAGGCGCAGCACGTTCTGCAGCAGGTCGGCCGGGATAGTCGACTGCGTGTGGCTGACCGGGATCGTGCTTCCGGGCGCCAGCACCGGGCCTGAATCCCCGGGCTGGCAGTCGACGAAGTATTCGCCGATCAGCGACTGTGGCCGCGACTGGCAGAACGCGTCGGCGTGAAAGGCGCCGAATCCGCCCTGGGAGACGTGTACGGTCACCACCGCGTGCAGCGTGTTCTGGTCGAGGTCGATCGCAGAGATCGTGCCCGCGGGCACGCCGGCGACCTTGAACTGGCTGCCGTCGACGAGACCGAATGCGTTGTCGAACTCGATCTTGTAGCTGCCCTCGGCGCTCGGGCCATCGGCGGCCGCGCCGTCGATCAACACGATCGCGACGAACGCCGCGACGGCGCACAGCAGGGCGGTGGCGGCCAGGATCCGCCTCATGGGCCGGTGGGCACCTGGCGCGGGTTGCAGGGGAAGCCGCTCTCGGGGAAGAACACCGCGCCGCGTTCCATCGAGCCCGGGCAGCGGTCGCCCTGGAACGCGGTCAGTCCGCCGCCGGGACCGGTCAGGAACTGGATCACCTTGGCGATCTGCTGGTCCAGCGGCAGCGGCCCGAGCAGCGCGCTGTCGGTCGGCGACAACACGCTGAGCGTGGCCGCGACGCGGCTCGAGCCGCCGTTGGCGTCGATCGTCCCCGGGTGCGAGAAGCCCTCGAACCACCCGGTCAGGTCGACCGCGTATGGCCGGGCGGTGGCGAGCTCGGGGGTGAAATCGTTCAGCGCGGTCGTCGACTCGGGGAACGCCCCGGGACGGCGCTCGCCGTGCACCTCTACCGGGTCTACTGTCGCCGCCGCCAGCGGAGCGCCGAGGCGGGTGAGGTCGGTGAGATCGTTGTCGGGGCCGGGCCGGGTGACCGCGTCCGCCAGCGTCCGGACCGTCGGCACCGCCTCCTGCGCGAGCGGACCGAGCGCAGCCAACAGCCGCTGCAGCTTTGGCGCGACCGGCCGGGTCGCGTCGACCAGCGGGGTCAGGGCGTCGAGAGCGTGCCGCACGTTGACGAAGGTGGTGTCGGCGAGCCGCATGAATCCCGGCAGTTGCCGGATCGACTGTCCGAGCGCGTCCCGCTGCGCGGCCAGCGCCTGAGTGGTCTGCGACAGGTTGCTGACCAGCCCGCTGAGATCGCTGCTGCGCCTCGACAGCGTGGTCACCAGGCCGCTGGACTTGACGATGAAGTCGGTGAACTGGCCGGTGTCGCGGTTGAGCTCGGCGAACAGGGCGCTGCTGGAGGCGATCGCCGGGTTCAGGTAGGCCCAGGCCTGCTGCGCCTGGCGCCCGCGCCCGACGTACTGGGAGGCCGATCCCTGAAAGACGTCCTGGAGGCCCTTGAGCGTCGGCGGGTTGAGCGTGTTGAACAGCTGATCGAGATCGACGGCGCTGGTCGTGTCGGTGGTGCCGATCACCCCGTGGTCGCGGATCTCTGGCGCGCTGGCAGGCCCGAGGCGCAGGTCGACATAGCGGTTGGCCACGCCCGACAGCGAGGTCTGGCGGACGGTCGCCTCGGTGCCCTGGTGGAGCGGGCTGAACGTCGAGTTGTCGATCGTCAGCGTCAGCTGTGCGCGACCATCGGGGGTAAGCGAGATGCCCGACACGCTGCCGATCGAGTTGCCGGCGACCGTGACCTGATCGCCGGTGACGATCTGGCTGGCGTTGATGAACACCGCCTTGACCTGGTAGCTCGAGCCGCCCGAGAGGAGGATGACCACGACCGCGACGAGCACGATCGCGACCGCGGCAACACCGGCGATCCTGGTGATCGTGCCCGAGCGCCGCACCGACGACCTAGTGAGCGAACCGCACTACCAGCGACCCAGGTCTGTGGAGCACGGCTCCCCCGTTCGGACGGACTAACCCCTGCCGCCGCGATGCGACGGCATTCCGCAAGATAACCAAGACCGCAAGCGCAGGCAAGGGACCGCCCGCGTCGCGGCTGCCGGCTGAAATCGCGCGACCGCGCCAGACCCCGAGAAATGCCACGATCCCGGGCATGGACGAACGACTGCAGCAGCGGCTGGCCACCAACGAGGCCACGTTCCGAGACGTCAACGAGGCGATCGAGCGAGGCCGCTGGCCGGGCGAGAGCGGCACGATCGCGTTTCGCTGCGAGTGCGCCGCGCTCGGCTGCACCCGGATGATCGAGATGAGCCCGCGCGAGTACGAAAGCGTCCGTGCCCATCCGCGCCGGTTCCTGGTCGCCGTCGGGCACGACATCCCCGCGCTCGAGACCGTCGTCGAGGTCCACGACGACTATGTGGTCGTGGAGAAGCGAGAGGAGGCGGGGAGGACGGCCGAGGCCGCCGACCCGAGATCCTGATGTCTAGCGAGCGTAGAAGCGGAGGCGGAGCTCGGTGCCGCCGGAGGAACGCTCGACGACCGAGAACCCGTCGGTCATCTTCGAGATCAGCGCGAGCCCGAGCCCGAGGCCCTCGCTGTCGCGACCGGCGTGAACCCCGCAACCGCTGTCGGCGATCAGCACCCACAGCTCGTTGCCGGCCATCCTCGCCGTCACGTGCATGTCGCCGGTCCGCCACGGATATGCGTAGAGCACCACGTTGGTCAGCGCCTCGGACACGGCGAGCCGCATCTGGTCGACCTGCTCGCGACCAGCGCCGGCTTCCTCGGCCCAGTCGGTGATTACGCTCCGAGCGAGCGGGATCGACGCCGCCACCGCCGGGAACGACTCGCGGACATACGGCCGGTCGTTGAGGCCGGTGGCATAGGTTGAGGAAAAGCGTGCGCTCTCAATCATGGCTTTGGAAAATTCTGCTACCCGACACGGCACTTTGAAAACCTGCGCATCGCGAACGATCTTTGCAGGACCCGCGGCCGATTGAAAGCGGCGGCGCCGGTGGGGATGATCTCGGAGTGCTGACGACCGCCGTCATCGGCAGCTATCCGCAGCCCGATTGGCTGATCGACCGCTCCGCCCTCGGCGCCGGTTTCGTGCCCCGCGTGCGGGTACGTGAGGCCTGGCGCGTGGGCGAGCCGTTCCTGCAAGAGGCGCAGGACGACGCCACCCGGCTGGCGATCAGGGACATGGAGCTCGCCGGGATCGACGTGATCACCGACGGCGAGATCCGACGCGAGAGCTACTCGAACCGGTTCGCGACCGCGCTCGAGGGGGTCGACGCCGACAACCCGGCCACGATCACGACGCGCGCGGGGGATGAGCGGACCGTGCCGCGGATCATCGGACCCGTCCGGTGGTGCGGGCCGGTCGAGGTGCGCGACCTCGAGTTCCTGCGCGACCACACCGACCGGATCGTGAAGATCACGCCTCCCGGGCCCGTTCACGATGGCCCAGCAGGCGGCCAACGAGCACTACGACGACCCCGACGAGCTCGTGCTCGATCTCGCCGCCGCGGTCAATCGCGAGGCCCGGGCGCTGCAGGAGGCCGGCGCCGGGGTGATCCAGCTCGACGAGCCTTGGCTGCGCAACGACCCCGAGGCCGCCCGGCGGACCGCCGTCGCGGCGATCGACCGCGCGCTCGACGGGCTCGTGGTCACGACCGCGGTGCACCTGTGCTTCGGCTACGCGGCGCTGGTCGGCCCCAAGCCGCGCAACCGCTACGACTTCCTCGGAGAGCTCAGCGACAGCTCCGCCGATCAGATCTCGATCGAGGCCGCCCAGCCACGGCTCGACCTCGCTCAGCTGTGCGAGCTGGCCCCAAAGACGATCCTGCTCGGGGTGCTCGACCTCGGCGATCCCGAGGTCGAGCCCCCGGAGCGGGTGGCGGAGCGGATCCGCGCCGCGCTCGCCCACGTTCCCGCACAACGGCTGGTGCCCGCCCCAGACTGCGGGATGAAGTACCTCTCGCGCGAGCGGGCGTTCGGAAAGCTGCGGGCCCTGAGCGCCGGCGCGGCGATCGTCAGGGCCGAGCTGTGACGCCGGGGCCGTGGGCAGCCGGTGCGTTCACCCCGTGGTCCGCTTGCGGTACGCCCACAGCGTCGCAGGCACCGCGATCGCGAGCAGCGCCGCGCACCAGGCCAGCGACGCGACCACCGGATGCTCCATCGGCCACGCGGCTCCGTGGGGGATCGCCGTCGGATTGCCGAACAGCGTCCTGATCGCCGCGGCGAAGGCGCTGATCGGGTTGTACTGGGCGACCGTCTGGAGCACGCCCGGGAGGCCGCCGATCGGCACGAACGCGCTGGCCACGAAAGTCAGCGGGAAACACCAGGATGAACACGATTCCCTGGACCGCGTCGGGCGAGCGGGCGGTCACGCCCAGCCCGGTCCCGATCCACAGCATCGTGAACGCGATCAGGATCAGCAGCGCGAAGCCGCCGACCGCCTCCGGGACACCCGTGTGGATCCGCCAGCCGATCACCAGCCCGCTGACCGCGAGCACCGTGATCGCCAGCACCGAGGTCGCGAGCTCGGCGATCATGTGTCCGAGCAGGTAGGCCGAGCGGGCCATCGGCAGCGAGCGGAAGCGGTCGACGATCCCCTCGGTCAGGTCGGTGGCGATCGACGCTCCGGGACCCATGATCCCGAACGCGATCGTCTGCACGGCGATCCCCGCGAGCAGGTACTCGTGGTAGCTGCCGCCGGGGACGTGGATCACGCCGCCGAACACGTATGCGAACAGCAGCACGAACATCACCGGCTGCAGCGTCACGTCGATCAGCTTCTCGGGGATCTGCCGGACGTGGGCGAGGTTGCGCCGCGCCAGCACGAGGCTGTCCTGCAGCTGCCAGCGCAGCCGCGTGAACAGGCCGGGGTGGGGGGTGAGGACGCTCATTGGCGGTGTGCCTCCTGCGGGTCGGGTTGGGCTTGGTTGCGGGTGATCGTCAGGAACACGTCGTCGAGCGTCGCCTCGCGCCGGTGCACGTCGGTGGCGTCGACTCCGGCGGCGTCGAGCGCGCGCACGATCTCGACGAGGCGGGTGCCGGGCTGCACGGGCGCGACCACCTCCGACTCGGCCGGATCGGCGACGATCTCGCCGTCGGCGAACGGGCTCAGCGCTTCGGCCACCATGGCCGCGCGATCGCCCGCGCCCAGCGTGATTGCAATGCGCTCGCCGCCGACGCGCTGCTTGAGCTCTGACGGGCTGCCTTGTGCGGCGATCCGGCCGTGGTCGAGGACCACGATCTGATTGGCGGTGCGGTCGGCCTCGTCGAGGTACTGCGTGGTCAGGATCAGCGTCGTGCCATCGCGCACGAGCTCGCCGAGCAGCTCCCAGATCTCGCTGCGGCTCTCGGGATCCAGGCCGGTGGTCGGCTCGTCGAGGAACAGCACCGGCGGGGCGGCGATCAGGCTCGCGGCGAGGTCCACCCGGCGACGCATGCCGCCGGAGTAGGTCTTGACCAGCCGGTCGGCCGCGTCGGCGAGCCCCAGGCGTTCCAACAGCTCGTCGGCGCGCTTGCGGGCGATCGCCCGCGGTAGGTGGTAGAGCAGGCCGACCATCTCGAGGTTCGCTCGGGCCGTCATCAGGTTGTCGACGCTCGCGTACTGGCCGGTGAGACCGATGCTCGCCCGGACACCCGCCGGGTCGCCGACGACGTCGAGACCGGCCACGTAGGCGCGGCCCGTGGTGGGCACCGCCAGCGTGGTGAGGATCCGCACCGCCGTGGTCTTGCCGGCGCCGTTGTGTCCCAGCAGCCCGAGCACGCTGCCGGCGGGGACCTCGAGGTCGAGGTCGCGCAATGCCCACAGGTCGCCATAGCGCTTGCCGAGTCCCTCGGCCCGCACGGCAGTCCCGGGGTGGTTATTCGTATGTTGTACCGTAGATTCGTACATGGTACGACGAAGCTAGCAGTACACTGTACGACATGTCAAGCGAGGAATTCGAGAGACCTGGCGGTGGCCGCCGCCAGCGCGCGCAACGACACCCCCGCAGCCGTCCGACTCGCGAGCAGCGCATCGAGGCGCGCGACGACCGACGTGTGGCCCGTGGCCGCGACCGAGCGGCGAAGGGTCAAGAGCCGTATGACCTGATCTGGTCGCGCCCGGAGCCGGGAGCGCGGCGCGCCCGGCTGACCCGTGAGGAGATCGCCGGGCAGGCGCTGCGGGTCGCCGACGCCGAGGGCCTCGAGGCGGTGTCCATGCGACGCATCGCCGGGGAGCTGGGCGTCGGCACGATGACGCTGTACTACTACGTCCGCACCAAGGACGAGCTGATCGAGCTGATGCAGAACGAGATGATGGCCGAGGTGCTCGTGCCCGACGGGGAGCTGCCGTCGGACTGGCGCGGCGCGCTCGAGGCGATCGCGCGGCGCACCCGCGACACCTTCCTGCGCCACTCGTGGGCGATCTCGGCGCCACCGACCAGCGGCGGCCCGAATGCGATAGCGCACTTCGAGCAGTCGCTGGCCGCGGTGTCGAGCCTAGGCGCGGACCGCGTGACCCGGCTCGAGGTGATCTTGATGGTCGACGACTTCGCGTTCGGCTTCATCTCGCGCGAGCTGGGGCTGCGAGCCGAGCGCGAGAGCCCGCTGGCCGAGGAATCGGCGATCGACGCGATCGTCGAGTGGATCAAGTCCCAGCTCGGCGACGGGAACTACCCGAACGTCGACGCGCTGATCGGCGATCGCGACCCGCGTGAGGTGCTCGATGAGCTCGAGGCGTCGGTCCGCGACACCGGGCGATTCCAGCGCGGCCTCAGCCGGCTGCTCGACGGGATCGAGCTGGATCTCGAGCGCCGCGGAGTTCTCTGACCGCGAGCGCCGCCTTCTAGACCGCCGGCGGCAGATGCGGCGCCACCAGGATCCCGTGCGGGTCCATCAGCTGGCGCGTGCGGCTCAGCCGCTCCAGCGTGCGCCGGGGCACGCAGCCCTCGAGCGTGTCGCGCCGCTCGGCGAAGCTGGAGAACATCGTCCCGGTCGCCCACGGGCGCATCGAGCCCAGGTAGCGGTCCAGGTGCGCCGACAGGTCCTCGGCGCAAGCCGGCATCCCTGGCACCCCCACGCCGAACAGCAGGTACTCGCCCTCGAGGTGGCCGCGGGCGCCCGCCCCGTCCGGCGAGGCCCCCAGCGCGCCGCCCAGGTGCCGGATCTCGGCCGCGAGCAGCGGCGAGCCGGGCCCGGTGCAGCGCAGGAACACCTCGATCGCCCAGTCGTCGAGCTTCTCGAGCAGCATCGCGTCTCCGATCGCCGGCACCGGCGCCTCGGGGTCGCCGTGCAGCCGCGCCACCGCCGCGCTCGGCATCGTCCCGAAGCCTCCGAGGATCGGCGACGAGACCCAGCGCAGGCGCTGCTCGAGCCCGATCAGATCGTCGGTGCCCAGCGCGACGCCGTCGATGCACACCGTCGGGACACCCTGCAACGGCTCGGGCACCTCGGGCATCGGCGGCAGGCACAGCACCCGGAACGTGGTGGTGACCGACTCGGGCGCGTGGGCCGTCCAGTCGCGCCAGGTGCGAAGCAGCGCGAATGCGTGCTGCGCCGGGAAGAACATCGCCCCCCCGTTCACCTCGGCGTATGGGAGCAGGCCGATCTCGACCGCGGTGACGATCGCATAGCCGCCGCCACCGCCGCGCAACGCGAAGAACAGCTCGGGATCGTGCTCCTCGTCAACCCAGCGCCAGCTGCCGTCCGCGGTCACCACCTCGAACGCGCGGACGTGGTTGGCGGCGAGACCGTGCTTGCGGCCGTAGAACGACAGGCCGCCTCCGAGCAGGTAGCCGATCACCCCGACCGACGGCGACGAGCCGTGCATCGCGGCGAGCCCGTGCGGGGTCACGGCGGCGACGACGTCGTCCCACACTGCCCCGGCCCTCACGCGCGCCACGCGCGCCTCCGGCTCGACTTCGACCTGGCCGTCGTGCAGGGCCAGCTTCAACAGCACGGTTCGCTCCAGCGACGGCAGCACGGCGCCCATGTGGCCGGTCGCCTGCGGGGCGACGCGGAGTCCCTGCTCGCGTGCGAACCGAACGACCGCCTGTACGTCCTCGACGGTACGGGCGACACAGACGGCCGCCGGGCGCTGGTCGGCGTGAAGGTTCCATGCGGTTCGGGCGCTGTCGTACTCCTCGGAGTCGGGGAGCACGAGCGGCGGCAGTTCGGCGGGTGGCGACTGGGAGAGCGTGTTTGTGGTCATCGGGTTCCTTTCAGGCCTCTCCGCCGCGGCGCACAGTGCGCCGATCGCGGACATCAGCCCGAGCCAGCCCGAGAACTCCCGATCCTCGGCGTGGGCGACGTGCGCCCGCCCGGATGGATGGTCGTCGGCCAGGGTGACGTCGAGCTCGATGGAGATGGGCTTCGTGTTCACGCCTCCGAGCATCCGCGACCGGGCCCCCTCGCGCGTCAGGTGGATCCCTAATCCTTGACCCCAATCTTTTGGGTGGGGACCCCCTACATCGGCCTCGTGACACCAGCTACGATCGCGGCATGCAGCTCCAGGGGCCCGCGCTCGCGTCGCCGGCGGCACCGCTCAACCAGCTGCTGGCGGCCGGTCTGGCTCGGGCCCCGGACGAGACCGCGATGGTGTCGATCGTGCGCTCGATGACGTGGCGCGAGCTCGATCGGGAGAGCTCCGCGGTGGCCGCCGGCTATCGCGCGCTCGGGTGCAACGAAGGGGACCGGCTGGCGTCGCTGATGCCCAACCGGATCGACCTGGCCGTGCACTACCTGGCCTGCTTCAAGGCCGGTCTGGTCGCCACCCCGCTCAACTACCGCTACACGTTCCGCGAGATCGATCACGCGCTGGAGGTGAGCGGCGCCGACGCGTTGCTGGTCCACGTCGAGCGCGAGGAGGACGTGGCCGCGAGCACGCTGGCCGGCGGCCTGCGCTGCGGCCTGATCGCCTATCGCGACGAGCCGGGCGACGGCAACGCCGGCGTCGACTGGACGCACGACTACGCCACGCTGCTGAAGGCCGAGCCGCTGGTCTACGACCCGTCGCCCGATCCGACGATTCCGGCGGCGATCTTCTTCACCTCGGGGAGCACCGGGCCGGCCAAGGGCGTGACCCACACGCGCGAGTCGCTGCGGTGGATGATCGCCAGCGCGGCAGCGGCGTTCGAGCTCGATTCGGGCGACGTGTTCCTCCCGGGCTCGTCGATGTCGCACCTCGGCTCGTTCCTGTGGACGCTGACCGCGCTGTGGGTCGGCGGGCGGGTCGTGGTCGTGCGCACGATCGACAGCCACGAGCTGCTCCCCCTGCTACGCGAGCATCGGCCGACCGTGCTGGCGATGATCCCGGCAGCGTTGATGGCACTGGTGCGCGACCACGACCTCCAGCCCGAAGATTTCTCGTCGCTGCGGATCTGCCGCGCGGGCTCGGACAAGGTCTCGACCGAGCTGCTGACCGAGTTCGCCGCCGCGGCGGGGTTCCCGATCGTCGAGGGCTACGGGATGACCGAGGTCGGCCTGGCGACGCTCAACCCGCCGTCCGGACTGAACAAGCAGGGATCGATCGGGCCGCCGATCGACGGCTTCGGGATCGAGCTGCGCGATGACGAAGGCAACCCGGTGGCGCCCGGCGCGGTCGGGCGGATCTTCATCCGCACTCGCAGCCGGATGGTCGGCTACTGGAACGCCCCGACGGCCACCGACGACGTCGTCGCGGACGGGTGGCTCGACTCAGGCGATCTGGCCCGGGCCGACGAGGACGGCTACCTGTGGTTCTTCGGCCGCAAGAAGCAGATCATCGTCCACGACGGATCCAACATCAGCCCGTTCGAGGTCGAGGGGGCGCTGCTCGAGCACCCATCGGTCGGGCTCGCCGGCGTGGTCGGCGTCCACGACACCGTGCACGGGGAGACGGTCCGCGCGTACGTGACCCTGCGTGAGCAGGCCGCCCGTCCGTCGAGCGCCGACGTGATCGTGTTCTGCCGCGACAGGGTCGGCTACAAGGCGCCCGAGGAGGTCGTCTTCCTCGACAAGATGCCGCTCAACCCGACCGGCAAGATCGATCGGGTCGGGCTCAAGCGGATGGCCGAGGACCACCTGCACCCGCACGGGCTCTAGTGCTACCGGGACGTCAGCGCCGGGACCAGCTCCCGCCGCGAGCCGACGCCGAGCTTGCGGTACGCCCGCGACAGATGCACCTCGACGGTCTTCGGCGTCACGTACAGGGCCTGGGCGATCTCGCGGTTGGTCCTGCCCTCTGCGGCCAGGTCGGCCACCCGGCGCTCGCTCGGCGTCAGCGAGCCCGGACCCGACAGCGCAGCCGAGCGCGGGCGGGCACCCGCCGCATGCAGCTCGGCGCGGATCTCATCCGCCAGCGGCGCGGCGCCGCAGGACTCGGCCAGCTCGAGCGCGCGTCGCAGGGGCTCGCGGGCGTCGCTGGGACGGCGGTGAAGGCGCAGCGCCCGACCCAGGGCAGCCAGCGCCCGGGCCTGTTCCAGCCGGGCCGGCGATCCCGCCAGCAGCTCGCCGGCCTCCCGGAGGTGGTCGATTCCAGGCGCTCCCTCGAGCCGGCCGAGGATCGCCAGATTGCGCCCGACCGCGCTGGCCGTGCCCCAGCGGCGGGCCAGCTCGAGCTCCTCGGTTGCCAGCGCAACCGCCTCGTCGACGTGGCCGAGTGCCTCCAGGCAGATCGCGGTCAGCGTTCGCCACGGCATCCAGGCGGGGTTGTTGACGCGGCGGGCGGCCTGGCCGAGTTCGCGCGCCAGCTCCAGCGCGTGATCGGGCCGGCCTCTCGCCAGCTCCAGCCATAGCCGTCCCCGGCGCAGGAAGTTCTCGCCGTCGGAGTGGGCGATCGTCGCACCCGCGCGATCCATCACGCGCTCGGCCTCGTCGAGCGAGCCTCGCTCGAGCAGGCTGACCCCGAGCATCCCGTACGTGTAGCCGGTCGTGTGCCGGCGGCTGCCCGCCCACAGCTCGATCTCCTCGGCGGCGTCGGCCAGCAGCGCGCCGGCCGATTCGAGGTCACCGCCACGCAGCGTGAGTGCGCCCTCCCACAGGTGCACGGTCAGCGCCGTGAACAGCGACCCGCGCCGGTGGGCGACCTCGCGCGCGAGCGCGAAGTAGCGGCTGGCGTCCTCGACCCGGTCGGCGAGCGCGAGCGTGTTCGTGGCCGCGACCCAGAACAGCCCCGAGTCCTCGGCCAGCAGCAGTCCGTCGGACAGCGCCCGTGCGGCCAGCTCGCCGGTCGCGCGCGCGTCGCGTCCGTCGATCCCCAGGTACGTGCTGGCGATCGCCTCCAGCGCCCGGGCGCCGAAGCCTTCCTCGGGGACACCGCCGGCGAGCTCGTAGATGTCGGCGACGTCGTCGGGATGGCCCGCTCCGAAGAACACGCACACCGCCTCCAGCGCCCGCAGCGCCCGGGTCAGGTCGCCCAGCTCGGGCGGCGTCTCGGCGAGCGCATGCCTGACGATCGTCAGCGCGTCGGACGCGTCCACGAACGCGGCCGTGTTGACCAGCGTGTACGCGGCCCACCCTCGGTCCTCGGGGTCGGCGAGCATCGGGTACCCCTCGCGTAGGTGGATCACGCTCTCGGCGGCGTCGACCTCCTGCTCGATCCGCCCGAGCGTCAGCAGCAGCCGGGCGCGGTGCTCGGTGGCGGGACCCTCGGTCAGCGCCCGCCTCAGGTAGGCGACGGCGCCGTCGGGGGCGCCGCGGGACACCGCGGCCCCGGCGGCCTGCTCGAGGAATTCGGTCGCCCAGCCACCGAGTCCCGGCGGGCACAGCAGCAGCTGCCCGGCCACCAGCTCGGGCGACGCTCCGGACTCGCGGAGCATCGCCGCCGCGCGGGCGTGCTCGCGCTCGCGCTCGGCCGCGGTCAGGTCGTCGTAGACGGCGTGGCGCACCAGCGCGTGCACGAACCCGATCGGCGGGTCAGCGCGGAGGATCTCCGCGCGCACGAGCGCCCGGGCCGCGTCGACCACGTCGCTCTCGGCCAGCTCGGTCTGCGCCGCCACGTAGGCCAGCGAGGTTCCCTCGCCGAGCACGGCGATCGCGCGCGCCACGCCGGTGGCGTCCAGACCGAGCCGCGCCAGCCGCGCCAGCACCGTCCGGGAGACCGCCCGCGGGCCGATGCTTCGCACCACCTCGGCGTTGGCCGCGGTCGGCCGGACCTGATCGGCCTCGAGCGCGCGCACGAGCTGGCGCAGCATCAACGGGACACCGTCGGTCGCCCCGTGGCACTCGGTGCAGAATCCGTCGTCGGCATCGGGCAGAACCTGGCGGATCAGCCGCGCGGACCCCTCGCCGCTCAGCCGGCCCAGGTGCAGCGACACCGTCAGCGGATCCCGGGCCAGGTCGGCGAGCAGGCTCGGATCGGTGCCCGGCTCGGCGCTGCGCAACGTGGCGATCAGCAACACCGGCAGCTCGTCCAGACGCCGGGCCAGATACGACAGGAAGCGCAGCGACGGGCGGTCGCACCAGTGCAGGTCGTCGACGGCCAGCAGCAACGGGTCGCGCTCGGCGAGGTTGAGGACGAGCCAGTACAGGCCGTGGAGCGCGGCGAAGCTGCCCTCCTCGCCGGCCTGGTCGCCGACCGCAGCGAACACCGGTGCCGCCGCGGCGGCCGCCCCCGCCAGCGCCGTCTCGCGCTGCTCGGGGTCCGCGGTCACCGCCTCGAACAGCTGGCGGACCACGCCGAACGGGAATTCCTGCTCGAGTTCGCCGCCGCGGGCGGCCAGTACGCGCAGCCGTCCGGCGCGCCCGCGCGCCTCCGCCAGCAGGCTCGACTTACCGACTCCGGCCGCCGCCTCGATCACCACGAATCGTCCCTCGCCCGCGGCAGCGTCGAGCATCAGGCCGTCGAGGACCCCGAGCTCGTCGTCGCGCTCGAGCAGGCCATCCGCCCGCGCGCGGCTGGTTGGGTTGTGCGCCCCGCTCATCTGAGCCCCCCGAGCGTATCGGGGCGCGGGTTAAGCGCCGCTGAAGATCGGCCGAAAAGCGGCCGGTGTGGCGGCGACTGTGGGCGCCCCGAATCAGCGGCGGCGCAGCGAGGCCGCGAGCAGGCCCGCGACCGCGACCGGCATCACCCACCACGCCGGCGCGCCCGCCCCGGCGATCGCCGCCGTCAGCGCGACCGCAACCACGACGCCGACGGCCGTGACCCAGTCGTCTCCGACCACGAACTCCCAGACGGCGCCGAGGATGCCCGCCAGCCGGCTCACTTGGGGCCCTCCAGCGACGGCTCATCGAGCGAGCGCGAGACGCTCCCGGCGTGCGACAGCCGGGACACCAGCGCGAGCGCCAGGAGCGCCACGCCCGGGATGATCGCCAGCAGCGCCGCGTCGCCGCCCGGCCAACTCGCGCCCGCCCCCTCGGAGCTCCAGAAGATGCCGAACGAGGTCAGCATCACGCCGACCACGAACTTCAGCTGGTTCTCGGGCACGCGCTGCAGCGGAGAGCGGATCAGCAACCCCGCCGCGGTGACCACCACCACCGCCAGCGCGGCGGCGGCGGCGGCCAGTCCGACGCGCTGCTGGGTGGCCCCGAACGTGAGCACTATGAACACCACCTCGAGGCCCTCGAGCAACACGCCCTTGAACGAGATCACGAACGAGTAGTGATCCAGTGATCCCGATACCGCGCCCGCCTGCGCCGCGCGGCCGGTCTCGGACTGGAACGCCGCGGCCTCGTCGTGCAGCGCCTTGAGCCCGGCCGCCCGGAGAATCGCCTTGCGCAGCCACTGCAGGCCGAACACCAGCAGCAGCGCCCCCACGACCATCCGCAGCGCGTCGATCGGCAGCGCGGTCAGGGCGGGCCCGAGCGCCGCCACCACGACCGCCAGCGCCAGTACGCCCGCGCCGACGCCGTACAGCGCCGAGCGCCAGCTCCGCGTCGCCCCGACGGCGAGCACGATCGTCAGCGCCTCGACGGCCTCGACCGCGCAGGCGAGGAACACCGACAGCGCCAGACCGAATTCAGTACCGGACATCGTCTACGGAGTCTGCCGCCCAGCGGTCGTCGGCGCGTGGGCGACCACTAGCGGGCGAGCGCCGGGTCGCGGCTGCGGGACGCGGTCGCGGGAAGGCTCACCCACACGTCGGCGCCGCCATCGGGCAGGTCTCGAGCACCGGCGTCGCCGCCGTGGGCCTGAGCGATCGTCCGGACGATCGCCAGCCCCAGCCCGACCCCGCCGCGCCGTCGGGCCCAGTCTGCCCGGCTGAAGCGGTCGAACGCGTGGGGGAGGAACTCACCGAAGCCCGCGCCGCGGTCGGTCACGTGGATCTCGACCGAGCCCGGCGCGGGTCGCGCGCTCAACGTGACCGGTCCGGCGCCATAGCGAACCGTGTTGTCGATGAGGTTCGACACCGCCTGGGCGATGCGGTCCCGGTCGCCGTGGACCGCGATCGCCTCGGGGATCGTCACCGGCTCGACCGTCAGCGAGCGGCCCTCGCGCTCGATCACCGGCGAATACCGGGCCTGGATCTCCGACAGGAGCCCGTCGAGGTCGACCTCCGCGGACTCGATCGGGAGCGTGCCGTCCTGGGCGCGGGCCAGCAGCAACAGGTCCTCGGCGAGCTTGATGATCCGATCGGTCTCCTCGACGGCCGAGTCCAGCGCCGCCCGGAGATGGCGCTCTCCGCCCCGCTCGCGCAGCGACACCTCGAGCTCGGCCTTCAGCACCGCGAGCGGCATGCGGAGCTCATGGCTGGCGTTGGCCACGAACATCCGCTCGTGCTCGAGGCCCTCCTCGAGCCGGTCGAGCATCTCGTTGAGGGTGACGCCGAGGCGGCGGATCTCATCATCGCTCTCGGGCAGCGGCAGCCGTTTGCTGATCTCGACGGTCGAGATCGTGGCGGCGCGGCTGCGCATCCGCTCGACCGGGCGCAGTGCCGCAGCCGCGAGCAGGTAGGCGGCGAGCGTGGCCAGCAGCAGCGCCGGGGGCACGCCGATCGCGAGCGCGTCGTCGAGCTTGTCGAGCGCCTCGTCGCGCTCGGCCAGAAACACGCCGGTGACCACGACCTTGTGGTCATTGGGGAGCGGCATCGCATACAGGCGAAGCTCCTTTCCCCGCTGGATCAGCTTGGCGCCGGCGGCTGCCGCGGGGATCTCCTGCGGATGCAGCAGCGGCGGGCTGAAGGCGCCGGCGCTGGCGCCCAGCACCCGCCCGTGCTCGTCGAGCACCTGCACCACGTTGTTCTCGGTGGTCGGCAGCTGACCGAGCGCGCCGCGGGTCTGCTGGGCGTCTTGCTGACGGACCAGGCCGGCGATATCCTGCGCGCGGGTGCGCAGGCCCTGGTTGATGTTGTAGTCCAGGTCCGAGCGGAAGTGGAAGTACAGGAACGCGATCAGGCCGGCGAGCAGCACCGCCATGACCGCGGCGAACATCAGCGTCAGCCGCCAGCGGATCGGCAGCCGGCGTAGCCAGCGCTGGAGGTCGGCGGGCTGGTAGTCGGGGGTTATTCCTCTCCGCACAACCGGTAGCCGACTCCTCTCACCGTCTGAATGCTGTTGCGCCCGAACGGACGGTCCACCTTTTCGCGTACATAACGGACGTAGACCTCGACGATGTTCGAGCGGTTCTCATAGTCGTACCCCCAGACCTGCTCGAGCAGGTCAAAGCGCGACAGCACGTCGCCGGGGTGGCGCATCAGCGCCTCGAGAATCGCGTACTCAGTGCGCGACAGGTCGATCGGGACGTCACCGCGCCACACCTGGTGACGCGCGGAGTCCAGGCGCAGGTCGCCCGTCTCGAGCATCACCTTGCGCTGGATCGGCCCGCGCCGGCTCATCGCCCGCACCCTGGCCAGCAGCTCCTCGAACGAGAACGGCTTGACCAGGTAGTCGTCGGCGCCGCTGTCGAGGCCGTGCACGCGGTCGCGGATCGCGTCGCGCGCGGTGAGCATCAGCACCGGCGAGAACGTCTCGTCCTCTCGCAGTTCGCGGCACACCTCGAAGCCGTCCATGTCGGGGAGCATCACGTCGAGCACGATCACCGCGTACTCGGTGGCTCCGGCGCGGACGATCGCGTCCCGGCCGGAGGTCACCAGATCGGCGGCGATCGAATCGGTGGCGAACCCGCGCACCAGCACCGGGCCTAGTTTCGGATCGTCTTCGACCACCAGTACTCGCATGTCACCAAGGGTGGGAGATCAACATGAGTCATGGATGAAAGCGCGCTTTGGGGGTTCTCATCGAGATCTCATGTGCACTGCCTACAACTCCGCGCCGATGACCTTCGCCGGCATTGCGCATATCAGCATGGCCACGTCCGCTCCGCTGACGTACTTCCAGGCCGTCGTGCTGGGCCTGCTGCAGGGCGTGACCGAGCTGTTTCCGATCTCCAGCCTCGGCCACACGGTGCTGTTCCCGACGCTGTTCGGGTGGGACTCCCTGGTCACGGCCCAGTCTGATCCGGAGTCGTTCTGGCTGGCGTTCGTGGTGATGCTGCACGTCGGCAGCGCGGTCGGACTGCTGATCTACTTCTGGCGCGACTGGGTGGAGATCGTGAGGGCGTTCTTTCGCACGCTGGCGCGGAGGCGGATCGAGACCACGACCGAGAAGCTGGCGTGGCTGATCATCGCCACCACGATCCCCACCGGAATCCTCGGGCTGGTGCTCGAGCATCCCATCCGGGTCGCGCTGGCCAAGCCCACCGCGGCCGCGGTGTTCCTGATGGTCAACGGGGTGATCTTGCTCGGCGCCGAGCGCCTGCGCCGCCGCGCCGACGTGCGGGCGCTGGCCGCGCGGTCCGGGCCCGGCCAGACGCGGGCGGTCACCGACCTGAGCTATAAGGAGGGCGTCGGGATCGGGCTCGCGCAGTCCACGGCGCTGATCCCGGGGATCAGCCGCGACGGGGTGTGCATGACCGCCGGCCTGCTGCGGGGGCTGGACAACGAGGACGCGGCGCGGTTCGCATTCCTGCTGGCCACCCCGATCATCCTCGCCGCCGGGATCTTCAAGTTCTCCGACCTCACCGGGCCGCTGGGAGCGGGCATCCGCGGTCAGGCGGTTGTCGCGGCAGTATGTGCGGCGATCGCGGCGATCGTTTCGGTGCACTTCCTGCTGCGCTACTTCAAGACCCGAAACCTGATCCCGTTCGGGATCTACTGCTTGGTGTTCGGGGCGGCGATGGTGGTCTACACGACCGTGACCTAGGTGTAGGACCCGAGGAGGTTGTTCCCGTTTAGCTCGTCTCGTCGGGTGAGCGGGGGCCGGTGGCTGAGGGCGGCGTGTGGTCGGCGGCGATTGGCGAGGATCCCTGGGACCGTGGAATGAGCCATCTGGAGGCACTCGGCGATCTCCAGGCCGGTGAGATGCAGCCGACGCAGCGCAGCGATCACCTCGACGCGACGTTCGTCGGTGCGGTTCGCGACGGTTGCTGGCGCCGAGGAACGGTCCAGTGGCGCGTCGTGCCCCTTGGCGCGGTAGCGCCCAACCACTCGTGCGCGGGGTGGTGCACCCGATCGATCAGCAGCTCGCGGAACCGACGGCTCTGTGATGAAAAAGTGGTGCATATGACCGAATTTTCATCACGGAGTTCGAATCAGCGGTCCGCGTCGACGAGCAGCGGCAGGGTCGGGCATGCGTCGGCGGCCATCCGGGCGAGCCCGACGAGCTCGGGCGGCATGGTCGACTCGTCGATGGTCGGATAGCCCCAGTCGTCGAGCCGGATCAGTTCGGGGAGCAGCTCCACGCACAGCCCGTGGGCATCGCAGGCGATCGGGTTCACGCGCAGCGTGGTCACGCCCACAGCCTCTCGGCCGCGAGGGGCGCGTCGAGCTCGTCGCCGAACTCCCGCAGCGCTCGGCCTCCAAGGAGGCCCGGATGAACAACGTGCTCAGGATCTACGCCTAGCCCGGGCGGTCGGGCGCCGTCCACTGCAGCGCGGCGTGATCGACCACCTGCCCGGTGCCGGCGCAGCGCGTGCACTCGCCGCCGGCGCCGTGGCACCCGGGGCAGCGGCTGAACCGGGCCAGGGCGGTGTCGAGCACCTCCCCGCAGGAGCACCGTGCGAGCAGCACCGGGGGCTCGCCCGCGCACCGCACCAGCTCGAACCCCTCGAACAGATGCCCGGGGTGGACATGGAACGCCGCGACGCCGCCGGCGTCGGTCGCCCGTTCGCTGTCCCCATTCATAAATTGGGACACTAGGCGCCGATGACCACCGAGGTCTCCACCGGAGAGCGCCCGGCCCGCCGGCGCGAGACGTTGGCCGACACGTTCGTGGTCGACGCCGACGTGCACGTGCACGAGGATCCGGCCGAGCTGGCCGAGTACGCCGAGCCCCCGTGGGACGTGGGCCTGCGCGAGATCGCCACCGTCGAGGAGCGCTATCTGGATCTGCCGGGCATGTCCCCGCGGGCCGAGTACCGCGTCCCGTTCCCAGGCGGCTCCAACCGGCGCCAGATCGTGACCTGCGCCCGGGAGATGCGCGAGGGCCTGGACGACCTGCACGTCGATCAGGCGGTGCTGTTCCCCGACCACCTGCTGGCGCTGGCGATGGTCCGCGACCCCGCGTTCGCGACCACGCTGGCCCGCGCCTACAACCGCTGGCTGCACGAGCGATGGCTGACCGAGGAGCGATCCTTGAAGGGCGCGCTGGTGGTGGCGCCGCAGAACCCGCAGGCCGGCGCGCGCGACATCCTCGCCCACGCGGGCGGCCGCGAGTTCGCGTGCGTGTACCTGCCGGCCTCGGGCCTGAAGACGCTGTACGGCGACGAGCGCTACGACCCCGTGTACGCGGCCGCGTCGCAGGCCGGACTGCCGGTCGTGATCCACAGCGTCGAGGCCGTGTACCCGGCGTTCCCGTTCCAGCTCGAGCAGTTCCGCACCTCGATGGCGGTGCACGCGCTCGCCCACCCGCTGTCGATGGTCGCCAACCTGGTGTCGATGATCGAGACCGGCGTGCCGGTCCGCTACCCGGAGCTGAAGATCGGCTTCATGGAGGCGGGCACGGCGTGGGTCCCGTTCATCGCCAACCGCCTCGACAAGGAGTACATCGAGCGCCGGCGGGAGGTGCCGCTGCTGCAGGAGCGCCCGAGTGCAACGATGCGGCGCTTCTACTACGGGACCCAGCCGATCGAGGAGCCCGAGCGCCGCGCCGACCTGGTGTCGCTGTTCGAGCTGTTCGACGGCGAGAACCGCGCGATGTTCGCCTCCGACTGGCCCCACCACGACTTCGACCACCCCCAGCACGTGTTCGGGCTGCCTTTCTCGCCCGAGGCGCGCCGGCGGATCATGGGCCTCAACGCGGCCGAGTTCTTCGGTCTCGACGTTCCCCCGAGCTACGCATAGGAGGCGACGACCGCCGGTGCCCCGCGAGCATCCGATCGGCCGGGCCGAGGAGATCCCGGAGGGCCAGCACCGCGTCGTCCGGGTCGGCAACCGCGAGATCGGCGTGTTCAACATCCGGGGCGAGTTCCACGCGATCCCGAACCTGTGCCCGCATCAGCGTGGCCCGCTGTGCGACGGCGGCGTGTCGGGGACGATCGACTACGGGCCGCACACCGATTTCAAGCTCGCCTGGATCTGGGAGGGGGAGGTCGTCACGTGCCCCTGGCACTCGCTCGAGTTCCACGTCCCCACCGGGCAGTGCGTTGCGTTTCACGAGATCCGCCTGCGCACCTATGAGGTGCTGGTGCGCGACGGCGAGCTGCTGGTGGTGATCTGAACCTCGTGTACGAGCTCGACGGCAAGGTCGCGCTCGTCACCGGCGCCGCCCGCGACCGCTCGATCGGGCGCGGGATCGCGCTGGCGCTGGCCCGTGACGGCGCCGACGTCGCGCTCAACGACATCGGGTTCGAGGACGAGGCGGCCAACGGCGTCGCCGAGATCGAGCGGCTCGGGCGCCGTGGCGAGTTCATCTCCGCCAGCGTCGCCGACCCGGACGAGTGCGAGCGGCTGGTCGCCGAGACCGTCCGGCGGCTGGGCGCGCTGCACATCTTCTGCGCCAACGCCGGCGTCGCGCACTGGCAGAGGCTCGCCGATGTCACCGAGGAGGCGTTCGACCAGATCGTCGCGGTCAACCTCCACGGCTGCTTCTATGGCTGCCGAGCCGCGGCCGCCCAGATGCGCCAGCAGGGCGACGGCGGCCGGATCATCGTCACCTCGTCGGTCAACGCGGTGCGTCCGTCGCCGACGCTCGGCGTCTACGGCGCCACCAAGCACGCGGTCGCGCATCTGGTCGGGGTGATGGCCCGAGAATGGGCGGCTGACGGGATCACGGTCAACCACGTCGGGCCGGGCTGGGTGGACTCGAACATCAACGATCGCTCGCCCGACTTCGCGACCGACGAGCTGCGTGCGGCGGTACGAGAGACGATCCCGCTGCGCCATCGGCCGGTCGAGCCGGCCGAGATCGGAGACGCGGTGGCGTACTTCGCCTCTCCCGGCGCGGGGATGACCACCGGCGCGTACCTGCGCGTCGACGGCGGCTCGGTGATCGGGAAGTACTGATGCCCAGGGTGCTCGTGCACGGGAGCGATCCACCGCTCGAGGTCGCGCTGACCCAGCGCTCCGAGCTCGAGCTGATGCGTGCCGCGGACGCCGACGCCGACGCGTTCCTGTCGCTGGGGCCGCCGCCCCGGCTGCAGACGCTGGCCGAGATCACCCCGGACGAGTGGACCCAGCGCTTCAGCGTCTGGGCACAGGAGCCGTTCTGGGCGTTCCAGCGCTGGTTGGCGCGCGCGCTCGAGCGCGGCCAAGGCGGGCGCTGGGTGGCGGTGACCACGACGCTCGGGGCGCAGCCGTTCCCCGGCGGCGGTCCCGACGGCGCCTCGGCGGTGGCGCTACAGACGCTGGTGCGGATCGCCGCCGCCGAGTACGGCTCGCACGGAATCCGCGCCAACGCGATCGCGGCCGGCTGGCGCGTCGGGGCGATCCCGGAGGGGCTCGACGCGGAGCTCGCGCTCGCCGACACCCCGAGCGGGCGGCTGATCTCAGATGACGACCTCGCGGGCACGATCGCCTGGCTGCTGTCCGACGATGCGGATCAGGTCAATGGCGAGATCCTCAGGCTGGACGGCGGCTATACGATCACCGCCGGCTCACGACCCAACCCGAGGACGCAATGACAGTCGACGAGATCGCTTCTGGAATCCACCGCATCGAGTCCGATCTGGGCGTCAGGTTCATGGCGCAGTACTTGCTGGTCGGCGGCTCGCGCAGTCTGCTGATCGACACCGGCATCGGCCAGACTCCAGACGAGGCGCTGATCCCCGCGCTCGAGCAGCTCAACATCGAGCCCGACGTGATCGCGATCAGCCACGCGGACCTCGATCACAGCGGCGGCAACCGCCGCATGCACGAGCGCTACCCGGACGCGCTGCTGGCCTGCCACGAGCTCGATCGTCCCTGGATCGCCTCCAACGCGGCGATGCTCGAGCAGAACTACCTGTGGTACGAGGACCACGGGTTCGACCCCGTCGACGATCAGGAGCGCGGGGAAATGCTCGAGCTGCTCGGGGGCGACGCCCCCATCGACCTCGGGCTGAGCGGCGGCGAGACGTTCGGGCTGTCGGACGACTTCCGGGTCGAGGTGCTGCATCTCCCCGGACACACGCTGGGGCACATCGGCTTCTGGGATGCCGACCGCCGGATCGCGATCATCATCGACGCCGCGCTGAGCGACGGCATCTATGACCGCGCGGGCAACAAGCTGATCCCGCCGCGCTACTACGACGCCGAGGCCTACCGCGACTCGATCCGGCGGATCCGTGAGCTCGACCCCGAGCTGCTGCTGACCGCGCACTACCCGCCGATGTCGGCCCTCGAGGCCCAGGAGTTCTGCGACACCTCCCTGGCGTTCGTCGACTCGGTCGAGGCGGCGGTCCGCGAATCGGTGGCCGCCGGCCAGACCGGGCTGTACGAGGTCACCCAGCGGGTCGACGCGCAGCTCGGCCCGTTCCCCGAGTACGCCAAGGAGCTCGGCGCCGGGGTGCGCTCACACCTGGGCTAGCTCGTCGGCGCCGGCGCGTCCGAGCACCGCCGACAGCGCCCGCCCGGCCGACCGGTTCGGGTGGGCGTCCGCCGCGCGCTGGCGCCAGGCCACGAAGCCGTCGGGCCTGATCAGCACCGCCCCGTCGGCGGCGATCCCGTACTCCTCGCAGAAGCGCCCGTCCGGATCGGCGACCTCGCCCCGTCCGCCGACGCGGTGAATGTCGACCTCCAGGCCGGCCGCGCGTAGGCGATCGTCGCCCGGCTCGGGGCGGTCGGGACCGGCGAGCAGCACGAACCCTCGTCCGAGCAGGTCGTGAGTGGAGAGCTCCTGATCGCCTCGCCGCAGACGGACATGCGGGGCCCGGGTACCGGGGCGTCCGCGGGTGGCGCGCGGGTCCTCGTGGACAGCGCCGGCACTGTCGCCCTCGGCGACCACGCAGGCCGAGCGGTACACGTACCCGAGGTCGACGTTGGCGTCGCTGACGAACTCGGGTAGCCCGGGGCCGGCGCGGTACAGCGCGGCGCGCACGACGTAGCGCAGGTACGCCTGGTCGACGGTCAGCTGCGCGACGGGTCGCCGCTCCTGCTCGTAGGTGGCTAGCACCGTCGGGTCGGCCACGCCGTTGACCACGAGCGCGAGCTTCCAGGCCAGGTTATGGGCGTCCTGAATCGCCGTGTTGCCGCCGAACCCGCCGTACGGCGGCATCACGTGAGCGGCGTCGCCGACCAGGAAGATCCGGCCGTGGGTGAACCGATCGGCGACGTCGGCGCGACACTCCCAGCGCTGGATGTCCTCGATCGTCACCGCGACGTCGTCGACGCCAAGGCCGGCGTGGATCAGCTCGACGCACTGCGCCTCGGTGCGGTCCCAGATGTCGGTCACCGGTCGGTCGGGGTCGCCGAGCATGTGCACGATCAAAAAGCCCGACCGGTACGGCTTCTCGATTCGGAAAAAACCCCGGAACGTCGGGTTGCGGACCAGTATCACGCTCAGGTTGCGCCCTCGCATCAGCGGGCCGACCTCGCCCCGGAAGTAGATCGTCAGGCTCCTGGACAGCACTCCCTGCCCGCCCAGGTTGGCGCCCAGCCGCTCACGGATCGCGCTGCGGCCGCCGTCGGCCGCAACCAGGTAGGCGGCGCGGATCGTCGACGTCTCGCCGGTGTCGCGGTCGCGGACCGTCGCCGTGACCCCGTCGGGGTCCTGCTCGAAGGAGGTCATCTCGGTCCCGAACGCGAGCTCCGCTCCGAGCTCGGCGGCGCGCTCGTGGAGCACCGGCTCGAGCGCGTCCTGGGTGACGAACATGCGCTCGGTGGGACTCAGGTCGCGGACGGCCTCGTTGAGCTGGGCGACATCCCAGTTGAGCTCCTCGCCGGCCAGCGTCTCGACGGACATGATCGCTCCGTCGGGCTCGAATTGCTCCAGCGACCGGCGGCGGATCGGCGCCTCGACGTCGATCGAGCGCAGGATCTCCATCGAGCGCTGATAGACGAGCGCGGCGCGCGGATGGATCGCGGTGCCGCGATGGCGCTCGATCACCAGCGAGCGCACCCCGTGCTGGGCCAGGAACGCGGCCGTGGTCAGGCCTGCGAGGCTGCCTCCGACGATGAGCACGGGGGCCTTTTGATCGATCACTTCACGGGCTCCACTTTATGGAGTATCGCCGGCGCAGCGTGTCAGCAGCCTACCGGGCGGCTCACCCAGGAGGCAGGCCGGTCAGGCAGGGCGGGCGGCCGCCGGCTCGCCGGGAGCCACCTGAGCCTGACCGTTGCGGGCCCCGTCCCCACCGAGCGCCACGGCAGCCCGCGCGGTCACCAGGTGGTAGAGGATCAGCAGCTGAACCAGCGCCAGCGGCTCGGACCGATACAGCTCGGTGCGGACCGTGAACTCGCCCAGACGGCGTGCGCGCAGGTGGGTGGCGAAGTGCATCCGGGCCCAGATCGCCTCCTCGATCGCGGCGGCGTGATCGGGGTCGATCCGGCCCGGGATCCGCAGCAGGCGGTCGTCGCCGGCCTCGACCAGCGTCAAGCCGTTGGGCGCGTCGTTGATCAGCGCCGACAGGTCCGGGTGGGGGAGGCCCTCGTGCAGAGTCAGCTCCGCGTCGAGGTGGGTGGGGTCCGCCTCGCCCTCCGGGGCCACGAACGACACGATCATGTCCGCATGCCGTCGCTGCGGCCGGATGAACGCCTCGGAGTCGGGCTCACGGCGATCGAGCTCCTCGAGCACCTGGTCGGTGGTGTAGCCGCGGCGCGAGCAGTCGCGCTGCACCTTCCATCGGCGCCTCAGGTCCTCGGGCGGGTTCAGGAACACGCGCACGTCGTAGATGTCGAGCATCGCGGGCAGGTGGTAGCCGAGCAACCCCTCGATCACCATGAAGCGCTCGGGCCGGACGTACACCGGCGGTCCGAAGGTCCCGTCGCTGTGCCGGTAGACGGGCTTGAGGATCGGCTCGCCGCGGCGCAGGTGGACCAGGTGCTGGGCGATCATGTCGACGTAGTTGCAGTCGGGGTGCAGCGGAGTGATCCCGAGCTCCGCTCGCTGCCGGCGGTCGTAGCGGTGGTAGTCGTCGGTGCAGATGTGGCTGACGTTGTCCTCGCCGAGCACGCGGACCAGACCGCGCGTGATCGTCGTCTTGCCCGCCGCCGAGTCGCCGACGACTCCGAGGATCACGGGGCGGGGCATGGCTCGCTCCGCTCAGCTTGCCTGAACACGCTGCTGGCGCGGATGTCCTGCGCCTCGATCCGCGCGAGCTGATCGCGCGTCGGGGGGCGTCCCTGGCGCGCGGCCTCGTAGACGCGGTTGGCGTGGCGCAGGCGAGCGCGCTCGATCGCGTTGCGCACGCTGCGGGCGTGCGCGAACCGGGGCTGGAGCATCCGCAGCTCGAGGTACTCCTCGAAGGCGTCATCGGCATCGGGGGAGAACTCGTACGCCTCGGCCGCGAGCATCAGCTTCGCGATCTCCATCAGCTCCCCGGCCGTGTAGTCGGGGAAATCGATGTGGTGGGCGACGCGAGACGACATCCCGGGGTTCAACGCGAAGAACTCATCCATCCGGTCTTTGTAGCCGGCGAGGATCACGACCAGGCGTTCTCGCTCGTTCTCCATGGCCTGCAGCAGGATCTCGATCGCTTCGACGCCGTAGTCGCGCTCGTTCTCGGGACGGTACAGGTAGTACGCCTCGTCGATGAACAGGACGCCCCCGGCGGCCCGCTTGAGCACCTCCCTGGTCTTCGGCGCGGTGTGCCCGACATATTGGCCGACGAGGTCGTCGCGAGTGACCGCGCTGACATGGTTGCGCTCGATGTACCCGAGCCGGTGCAGGATCTGGGCCATCCGCATCGCGACCGTGGTCTTGCCGGTCCCGGGGTTCCCCGTGAACGACATGTGCAACGTCGGGCGGCGCGAGTCCAGGCCGACCTCGCGCCGCAGGCGGTCGACGACCAGCAGCGCCGAGATCTCGCGGATCCGCGTCTTGACCGGAGCGAGCGCGATCAGGTCGCGGTCGAGCTCGCCCAGCACCGCCTCGATGTCGGCGTCGCGCAGCAGCGCGCCGATCTGGTCGGCGCGGTCCTGCGTCTGCTCGAGCACGGTCACGCCGCCCCGCCGTTGCGCTCGGCCCGTCCGTTGTGAGCCGCCGCCTGCGCCGCGTACAGCCGGTAGCGGACGACGCGGTCGTGCGAGTCAGTCCGGTCGATGCGGAAGCTCTGCTCGTGCGCCGGCCTGCCGACGATGAAGCTGAGCGCGGTGGTCTGGCGCCCGCGAGTGGCGTCGTAGGCGATCAGCTTGACATAGCAGTCGGGGTGCGCCTCGCGGCAGGCGCGCACCTCGCGCGCAACGACGTCGGCCTCGTCGATCGCGAGGTCGAACATCGGCAGTCCCCACATCTCCCAGTACTGGTTGCGCGGGTGCGGATCGTCTGTGTGCTCGACCGACATCGCCCAGCCGTGGTCCAGCGAGTAGCGGATCTGGGCAGCGATCTGCTCGTCGGTGAAGTCGGGCAGGAACGAGAAGGTCCCCTGGGTGATGCGCATGCTCTACCTCCTAGGTGTCGCGTCAGGCGATCGTGGGGGTGACCGTGTAGTCGGGCGTGTCGGTCGACGCGAAGTCGAACGTGACGTCCTTCCACACCTGAAGGGCGGCGTTGAGCTCGGGGCAGCCCTTGGCGGCGTGCTCGAGGATGTCCGGTCCCTCCAGGAAGTAGTCCCGGCCCTCGTTGCGGGCCTGGATCATCGCCTCGACGGCCACGCGGTTCGCGGTCGCGCCGGCGGCGATCCCCATCGGGTGGCCGATCGTGCCGCCGCCGAACTGGAGCACCACGTCCTCCCCGAGGTACTCGAGCAGCTGGTGCATCTGGCCGGCATGGATCCCGCCCGAGGCGACCGGCATCACGGCCGGCAGCGACGCCCAGTCCTGGTCGAAGAAGATTCCGTGCTCGAGGTTCTCGGGGACGTGGTCGAGTCGCAGCGTGTCGTAGTAGCCGCGGATCATCGCCGGGTCTCCCTCGAGCTTGCCGACGACCGTGCCCGCATGCACGTGGTCGACGCCGAGCAGCCGGCACCACTTGGCGATCACCCGGAACGAGACGCCGTGGTTCTTCTGGCGCGTGTAGGTGCCGTGGCCGGCGCGGTGCAGGTGCAGGATCACGCCGTTGCGCCGGGCCCACTTCGACATCGACTGCATCGCCGTGTAGCCGACCGTCAGGTCCATCATCACGATCACGCTGCCGATCTCCTTGGCGAACTCGGCCCGCTCGTACATGTCCTCCATCGTCGCGGCGGTCACGTTCATGTAGTGACCCTTGACCTCGCCGCTGGCGGCGGACGCCCGGTTGACGCCCTCGATCGCGTACAGGTACCGGTCTCGCCACCGCATGAACGGCTGCGAGTTGATGTTCTCGTCGTCCTTGGTGAAGTCCAGTCCACCCCGTAGCGCCTCGTACACCACCCGCCCGTAGTTCTTGGCCGATAGGCCGAGCTTCGGCTTGACGGTCGCGCCGAGCAGCGGACGGCCGAACTTGTCGAGGTACTCCCGCTCCATGACGATGCCGTGCGGTGGCCCCTGGAACGTCTTGACGTAGTGCGTGGGGATCCGCATGTCCTCGAGGCGCAGCGCCTTGAGCGCCTTGAAGCCGAACACGTTGCCGATGATCGACGACGTCAGGTTCGCGATCGACCCTTCCTCGAACAGGTCGATGTCGTAAGCGATTCGGGCGATGTACTCGCCCTCCCGACCGGGCACCGGCTGCACGTCATAGGCCTTTGCCTGGTAGTGCTGGTGGTCGGTCAGCCGGTCAGTCCAGACCACCGTCCAGGTGGCCGTCGACGACTCGCCGGCGACGGCTGCCGCCGCCTCGATCGCGTCCACACCCGGCTGGGGAGTGATCCGGAATGCGCACAGGATGTCGGTCGGCTTGGGCTCATAGTCCGCGTCGTAATAGCCCATCTCGGCGTAGGGCGTGACGCCCGAGGCCCAGCGGTCCTTCTTATGGTCTGTGGTCGTGGCAGCAGTCGCGGTCATCGAAAACCGAGCCTTTCGGTTGGACTCGACGGCGAAGCTACTGGGCCTCGACATAGAGAACAAGCACTTCTTCTGCAAGTTCTCATAGAGTCTTCTCTATGATTAGCGGTGAGCCAGTCGGCCGGCAGGCATAGACGCAGGTCGATCCGGCGACGGCGATGTCCGATGGACCGCGGCGACGCCCGTGTGTATCCATTCCCTGTGGTCGCATACGAACGCGAGCGGACGGTCGCGGCGGCGCAATCGATCATCAGCCGGGGCGGCTGGTGCGTGCTGGAGGTCTGCGTCGACGTGCCGACACAGCAGTGGGAGGTCTGCGCGCTGCTGTTCGATCTCGTGGCCGCGAGCGTCGCCGACGTGGTCGAGGAGGAGATCGCGTTCGAACCCGACCTCGACGTGCGCCTCACCGGCTGTGACCGGGGGACGCTGGCACCGGACCCGGGGCTCGGCGCCTCGCTCTGCTACGTCGCCGGCGCGCCGCGGTCCGCGGCGGTCTCAGCCCGGGTCAGCTGAGGCCGCCAGCACGAACTCCACGAACAGCTCGCGCGTCGGCTTGGCGGGCCCGACTGTCGATCGCAGCACGAACCAGGGGCGGGCCGGCGGTCCGTTACTGAGCCGGATCTCCGCGAGCCTGCCCGACGCGAGCTCGGTCTGTACCGCCGCCCGGGAGACCAGCGACACGCCGAGCCCGGCCCACGCCGCCTGCTTGATCGCCCCGTTTGAGCCGAGTACCAGCGTGGGCGGGGTCAGCCCGCGGTCGGCCAGAAACTGCTCGTTGAGCTTGCGCGAGCCCGAGCCCGGCTCGCGCATCAGCCAGGCCCGGTCCGCGATCACCGCGGCGTCGACCGGTCCGTCCGCGCACACCGGATCGTCGGGGGCGGTGATGCAGACGATCTCGTTGGTGGCCAGCGGCTCGGCGGTCAGCCGCGGATCGGCGGGCGGCCGGCCGCAGATCGCCAGGTCGGCCGTGTGACCGAGCACCCGTTCGAACACGTACTCGGCGTTGCCGACGTCGAGCGTCAGCTCGATCTCGGGGTGCTGTTCGGAGAACGCCCGCATCAGGGGCGGAACGAACGACTCCGCGGCGGTGGTGACGGAGGCGATCTGGAGTCGCTTGCCGGCGCTCACCGAGGCCTCCAGCACCGCCTGGCGGCCGTCCTCGAGGACCCCGAGCACGTCCCGGGCGTACGGGGCGAACGCGCGTCCCTCCTCGGTCAGCCGGATGCCCCGGCCCGCGCGCTCGAACAGCTCACACCCGAGCTCGCGCCCCAGGGCCGCCAGCGCGGAGGACACCGACGGCTGCGTGACCACGAGCTCGTCGGCCGCGGCCGTCACCGATCCGCCGCGGACCACCGCGAGGAACGTCGTGAGCTGGGTGATCGTGATCGCCATCGCCGTGGCCCGGGCATTGGGAGTTAACTAGATGAGCGCCGGGATTGAAAGCCTTGCGTCTATGAGCGGGCTGCCAGGGCGACCCCGGGCGTAAGACCCGTGGACGGGTCCACACTCAGTGGGCATGTCCGTCCGCGATGCGTTGCGGGGGCTGGATCAGGAGGAGCTTTCAGGTGACCAGCGCCGTCAGGTCCGGTTCGTGCTCGAGGTGGTCGATCTGCTCGCCGAGCGCTATCGGTTCGACCCCGCCCAGCTGGCCAATGTCCGGACCGGCGAGTCGCTGGCGGCGGCGCTGGAGCGGATGCGCAGCGCGGTCGACGCCGAGGCCTAGGGTCGCCCCGACCGTGCATAACGCGTCAAATCCAGCGCGATCGCGGAGGCTTGCCGTGTGGCGCACGCATACGGTGCACAGCGCGTCAAGGCTCGTTTCCAATGGCGGATTTGTCGTGATATGCACGCTTTCCGGGTCGCCGAGGAAACCTCCGCGACCGCGCGAGGGTCAGGCGCGCCCCGACGGCGACAACCTGATCACGCACGAGCGGGCCTCGGGATCGTGATCGCTGCCTGAGACCGCGATGTCGGCGCCACTCGCCGCCAGCGCGCCGTCGACGACCCCCTCGATCAGCATGCAGATGTTCAGCGGGTTGTCGGGCGACACCAGCGGGCACAGGCAGCGGTCAAGCCGCACGGAGTCGGCCTCGGCGCGGACCCGGTAGCCGAACCGTCCCAGCACCACGTCGAGCAGCTCGGCGGGCTGCTGATCGCCGGGGCGTCCCGCCAGGTATCGGCCCCAGTCGGCGCCGATCCGCCGCAGCGCCTGCTCGTCGACCTGGGCCCGAACCAGCGCCGCGGCCAGCAGCTCCGCCATCGCCATCACGTCGGCGTCGGTCACGCTGAGCGGCTCGGCCAGGTAGTACTCGATCACGCGCCGGCCGGGCCCACGGGCCTGGCGCTGGCGGCTGCCGAGGATGCCGTCGGCCTCAAGCGCCTGGATATGGGGGCGGACCGTGTTGACGTGAACCTGTGCGGCGTCGGCCAGCTCGGTCAGCGAGCCCGCGCCGTTCTCGTCGAGATACCGCACAACGCGTAGACGGACGGGATCGGCGATGCTCTCGAGCATTGGAAGTGTTGGGAGGTCCTCCTGCCCAGCTGAGGCCACTGGGACTGTAGACAATCGGATCGGTTCTACTGTCGGGCGTCGAACCGGGTGAGTGCGGCGTCGAGGCGGGCGTCATCGGAGGCCGACACGTTGCCAACGCTCGCCGCGGCCTCCTCGACCCGGCGCTGGCGCCGGGTGACCACGACCACCGCCACGATCGCCAGCGCCGCTCCGAGCACGCCGGCTACCGGGACCAGCCACGAGGTGATCGCGAACCCGCGGGAGCCCGGGCTGGCCAGGATCGTCGGCCCGTACTGGGCCACCATCGCCGCCTCGATCTGCTGCACGCTGTTGCAGCGGTCGACGAGCTTGGTGATGAACGCCCGCTCCCGGTCGGCCTCGAGCGAGTTCGCGAGCGCCAGCGGTACGCCGCACACCTGGCACATCACCTTGCTCTCCATCGCCAGCTCGGTCGTCTTTGGACAACTGGCGGCGGCCAGCGCCGGGGTCGCGGTCGCCCACAGGGCAGCGCACGCGGCCAGCGCCACGAGCGCCGGGCGCAGCCATCGCGCGGCCAGGATCACGCCGGCTCCCGTACGAGCGCCAGCACCGTGTGCTGCATGAAAGCGTCGTCGACGGGTCCACGATCGAGCGCGGCCACGCGGCCGGAGCGGTCGAGCACGAACGTCTCAGGGAACCCGGTGACGCCGAGCTTGCCCTTCACCTGCCCGCCCGGATCGCGCAGCATCGGATAGGTGAGGTGGAACCGCGCGATGAACGACAGCGCGTCGGTGCGCACGTCGAACGTGTCGATCCCGACGACGGTGCCGCCGAGCCGGTTGATCCGCCGGTACCACCGCTCGAGCACCGGCGCCTCGCCCTGGCAGGGACCGCACCACGACGCCCAAACGTTGACGACCGCTACGCGGCCGTGCAGCGACGCCAATGACGCCTTCCCGCTGCCGGTCAGCTCGGTGAACGTCAAGTTGGGGGCGGGCGCGCGGGAGCCCTTGGCGATCGCCTGATCGAGCGTTCGGCTCGGTCGGTTGGCCGACAGACCGTAGGCGAGTAACACCAGCACGCCGACCGTCGCGGCCAGCACCGCCAGGCCACGTGGACCCGGGAGCAGACGGCGGCCACGGTCCGGGGGGGTCACGAGTCGAGCTCCCGGAGGACCTCGACGGCCTCGGCGCGAAGGGTCGAGTTCAGCGACTCATAGTCGGTGGCCGAGAGCTTCCCGAGCCGGTAGTCGAGCTCGAGGTCTGAGATCTCGCCGAGCTTGGAGTCCCGCGCCATCCGCTGCGCCGCCTCTCCGGAGCCGATCGCCTCGCCGTCACGGAGAACCCGCCGGGCCTGGCGCAGGGGCCACAGAACCGCCGTGGCGGCGGCCACCAGCAGCGTGATCACGCCGACCAGTGCGATCGCCTGGCTGGTCATCGCGGCGCCGTCTCCCGGACGGGTCCCGGCGGCAGGCCGACCCGGACTCGCATAGTGGACCCCACCGGGACGTTCCACCGGTTATGGCGGCCCCGGATGACCGTCATGCGGCGTCCTCGAAGCCTCGCGCAGCGCTGCTGCGCCGCGGCTTCTGCGTCCTTGCCTGACGGCCCCCGGACCACGCCCTTCCCGGCGAAACGTCCCGGCGGAGCCTACTGGCCGTTCGACTGCGCCGCCGCCGGAGGCTCAGCGCTGGCGACAGCGCGAGCAGGCCGCCCGCTCCGGCGATGATCCCGCCGAGCCAGATCCACTCGACCAGCGGCGAGACGATCAAGCGGAACGTCGCGGGCGGAGGGTTGGAGCGGTAGCGGGCGGCGATCAGCGACAGCAGCAGCAGCTGTGTCGAGCCCCCGGCGCGCGGAAACCGCTTGTCGATGCCGGCGATCGCTGACTGAAGCGAGTCGAGGTTCGGGCTCCACCGACGTCCAGATGTCCCGGCGCGCCCCGGCGCTCAGCCCGATCGCGCTCTCCGCGTTGCCGTCGAAGATAGCTCCCGACCGGCCCCAGCCCCGCATCGACGATCGGGTAGTAGCCCATCGACGGGCGACAACGTGTCGACGCGACGGCCGCCCTTGCTGACGTCGAGCGACTGCCCCGAGGCTGACCCGCCGGGCCGTGACCGTCGCGGTCGGTCGCACGTAGCGCACGTCGGTAGCCGCCGACAACCGCGCTCTGCCCGGTCCGCAGCGAAACGTTCGGAGATGTGCTGGAAGGCCGACGACGCGGCGACGCCGACGAAGAGCACCGCGATCCCGATGTGCACCAGGTAGCCGCCGTAGCGCCGGCGATTGCGGCCGACCACGGAGAGCAGCGCCGACCGGCGGCGCTCTCGTGCGTGAGCGCCCGGCGGACGCGCCACGCCGCGCCAGACCTCCTGACCGATCGCCGAGACCGCGAACGCGACCGCGCGCGAACAGGCAGCGCGCCGAGCGCGCCACTCGACCGAGTCGACGGCGAGCGCCAGCAACGCCGCGGCGGTGACCGCCGCCGCCAAGGCCGGGATCCGGAACCTCGGGCCGCGCTTGGCGGGCGTGGTTCGCCGCCAGGCGACTGCCGGTCCGATCCCCGAGAGAAGCACGAGCACGATCGCCAGGGGAACCGTGTAGCGGTTGAACCACGGCGGGCCGACGGCACGCCTTGTGCCCGGTCAGCGCCTCGGAGATCAGCGGGAAGAACGTGCCCCAGAAGATCACGAAGCACAGTCCGACGAGGACGACGTTGTTGAGCAGGAACACCGCTTCGCGCGACAGCAGCGAATAGAGCGCGGCCCTTGGACCGCAGCTCGCTCGCGCCGGCTAGGTGACCAGCAGCACGGAGCCGAGCGAGAGGACGCCGATGAACGCCAGGAACGGGCACCCCGAGCGTCGACGCGCCGAACGCGTGGATCGACTGGAGGATGCCCGGACCGGACCAGGAAAGTGCCCAGGACCGCGAGGATCCCGGTGGCGAGGATCGAGCGACACGGTCCAGGTCTTCAGCATTCCGCGGCGTCTCCTGAACCATCACCGAGTGCAACAGGGCGGTCCCGGTCAGCCATGGCATCAGCGCGGCGTTCTCGACCGGGTCCCAGGCCCAGTAGCCGCCCCAACCGAGCTCGGTCCACGACCACCGGGCGCCGAGCAGGATCCCGATCCCCAGGCACAGCCAGGCCAGCGAGCGCGAACCGGCGGGTGGCGCGCGATCCACTCGGCGTTGAGCTGCCGCGTGATCAGCGCTCCGATCGCGAACGCGAACGGGATCGTGAACAGCGTGTACCCGGAGTACAGCATCGGCGGGTGGATGATCATGCTCGGGTGCTGGAGCAGCGGCTCGAGTCCGACGCCCTCGCGCCGGCACCGGGTTGGCGACCCGCGAACGGGTTGGCCGATCAACGCGTCCAGCGACAGCGAAGAACAGCCGCGAAGCCGAGCAGCACGGCGGTGGCCCAGGGGGTGATCGTCGCGCGAGCCTCCGGCGGACCGCGAACCAGCGCGAGGCTCGACCACAGCGACAGCAGCCACACCCACAGCAGCAGCGACCCCTCCTGCGAGGACCACATCGCGGTGACCCGGTAGAACAGCGGCGTGGTCGTGCTCGAATGGCTGCCGACGAGCGCGAAGCGGAAGTCCGAGCGGATGAACGCGAGCTCGAGTACGAGGATCGCGATCGTCATCGTCCCCGCGAGCGTGAACACCGAGCGGCGACCGACCGCGACCCAGTGGGGAGCACGGGCCACAGCGCCGTAGACCGAGGCGCCGATCCCGACCAGCGCGATCGCGAGGCCGAGGTACAGGCAGGCGCGTCCGATCGTCAGGCTGGCCACGTCACTGCCCCGGGCTCGACGCCGTCGAGCCGGCGGGCGCGGTGGCGAACTTAGACGGGCACTTGGTGATCAGCGAGTCCTTCTGACCGATGAAACCGTTGCCGGACTTCTGCACGGTGACGATCACCTCGCGCCCAGCCTTGAACGGGTCGGGCACCTCGCCCGTGTATCGGACCGCGATCGCGGTCGGTGAGGAGCCGCTGCGGTCGATCAGCCTGAAGTTCAGGACGGTCCCGTCTTGCGTGTATCCGGGCAGCACCTTGCCGGTGACCTGGTAGGAGCGTCCGCTGGTCGCGCTCGCGAGCTGGCTGGGGCTGCGGACCTGGGCGGCGGCGCTGAAACTCGTATAGGCGAGGACTCCGGCCAGGACCAGGGCCGCCGAGAGTGCGGCGATCAGACGGGTTCGCCGTCGGCGATTTGGAGCCATTGGACCCTCCCTGTTGACGAGATGAGGCTTGACAGCGCGTTGACCATGGGTGTAGGTTCCATGTATATAGATCTAAATTTCTGTTGTCAATAAATCAACGATGTGCTCAACTCATCTGAAAGCGGGGAGGACATGACCCACAGGATCTGGCGGCTGGCTCGTTTGACCGCCGCGGCGGCCGCGCTGATCACGCTCGGCGCCGTCCTCTTCGGGATGAGCGCGGTGGCGCGCCCCAAGCACGGCTCCGGCAACGCCGGCAAGCAGCCGGCCGCGGCGCAGCCGGTCAACGCGAAGCTGTATGCGCAGGGCCGCAACGTGTTCCGCAACGACACATTCGGCGACCAGGCGTTCTGGGGCGGCCAGCTGCAGCTGCACAAGGCGATCGAGGGCGCCAAGCTCGGCGGAGTCGGTCCCGGCGTCAGCCCTAAGACCGCGCTCGCGGTCGGGCTCAAGGTCGACGCCAACGCGCTGCCGGCGTCGCTGATCACATCGCTCAAGCAGGGCAAGGTCGACCTCGACAGCCCGAAGACGACGCTCGCGCTGCTCAAGCTCAACGCCGTGGTGGGCGTCAAGGGCTTCTTCAACAAGGAGGGCACATTGAGCAGCGTCGGGCTGACGTGCGCTGTGTGCCACTCGACCGTGAACAACTCGGTCGCGCCGGGGATCGGCCAGCGCCGCGACGGCTGGGCCAACCGCGACCTGAACGTCGGCGCCGTCATCTCGCTGGCGCCGAACCTCACGCCGGTGACAAACCTGCTGGGGGTCGACGAGGCCACGGTCAAGAAGGTGCTGGCCAGCTGGGGCCCGGGCAAGTTCGACGCCGAACTGTTCCTCGACGGCAAGGCGTTCCAGCCCAACGGCACGTCGGGCGCGGCGCTGATCCCGCCGGCGTTCGGCCTGGACGGCGTGAACCTGCACACGTGGACCGGCTGGGGCTCGATCACCTACTGGAACGCGTTCGTGGCCAACCTGGAGATGCACGGAATCGGCAACTTCACGGACGCGCGGCTGGACAACGCCCAGCAGTTCCCGATCGCGGCCAAGAACGGCTTCGGACACGTGCACCACAGCCGCGATCTGATCTCTCCGGTGCTCGGCGCGCTGCAGTACTACCAGCTCGGTCTGGCGGTGCCCAAGCCGTCGTCCAAGAGCTTCAACGCGGCCGCGGCGATGCGGGGCAAGAAGCTGTTCGACGGCAAGGCGACGTGCTCTAGCTGTCACGTGCCGCCGACGTTCAGCGCGCCGGGCCAGAACCTGGTGGACCCGTCACAGGTGTGTGAGGACTCATTCGAGGCCGACCGCTCGCCGACGCACCAGTATCGGATCGCGCCGCTGCGAGGGCTGTTCACCCACCAGAAGGGCGGCTTCTACCACGACGGCAGGTTCAGGACGCTTCAGTCCGTGGTCTCTCACTACAACGGCTGCTTCAACCTGCACCTCAGCTCGGGCCAGCAGGGCGACCTCGTCCAGTACCTGAAGTCGCTGTGATCGGTGAGCGGGGCACCCGCAGGCAGACCGCGCTGGCGCTGGCGACCGCCGGCGCTCTGATGGGTGCGTACTCGATGGTGTTCTTCTACGCGCCGATCGAGGAGGACCAGGGGTTCGTCCAGAAGATCTTCTATCTGCACGTGCCCCTGGCGATCGTCACGTTGTTCGGGCTGGTCGCCGGAGCGGTCCTGGCCGGGCAGTTCTTGCGCACCGGTGACCGCCGGTGGGACGTCCGCTCGTATGTGGCGATTCACATCTCTGAGATCTTCGGCGTCGGCGCGCTGATCACCGGATCGATCTGGGCCAAGGCGTCGTGGGGCCACTGGTGGGTGTGGCAGGAGCCGACGCTGGTGTCGTTCCTGATCATCGTGCTGCTGTTCTGCTGTTACCAACCCTTGAGGTTCGCGATCGAGGACCCCGATAGACAGGCGCGCTACGCGGCCGTGTTCGCGCTCACCGGTGGCGCGTTCATCCCGGTCAACTTCATGGCGGTGCGGATGGCCGCGGCCTACACCCACCCGCGCGTGTTCCAGGTGACCGGCGCCCAGCTGCCGCTGTCGATGGGCGTCACGTTCGTGGCCGCCTTGATCGCGATCGGCCTCCTGTTCGTGACGATGTGCGCTTTCGAGCTCCGGGCCAAGGCGATGCGAGCGCGGCTGCGGGCGCTCGAGCGCGCGGCGGCGAGCGAGGCCGAGGACGTGATCGAGCATCCCGCCGCAGACCTCACCCCGCGGTCGCCGACCGCGGTACCGATAAGGAGCTGACTGATGCCCGCCCTTCCGCTCGGAGAAGCCGGCAAGTACGTGGCGATCGCCTACGTCGTGGCGCTCGCGCTGTTCGGGATCTACATCGCGATCATGGCGCGGCGGCTGTCCCGGACCGAGCGCCGCATTTCGGAGGTCGACGACCACCTGCGAGAGCGCCGGTCGTGAGCGCTGCCACGGAGGCCCGGCGCGCGACGCTGCTTGTCGTCGGTCTCTCCCACGAGACCGCTCCGGTCGAAGTCCGGGAGCGGGCGTCGCTGGGTGAGCCCGCGACCCGCAGGCTGTTGCGCGCGCTGGGCCGCACACCGGCCGTCGGCGAGGCGCTGGCGCTCTGCACCTGCAACCGCACCGAGGTGTACGCGCTGGTCGCGCCCGGCGAGGTCGCGCAGGCCCCCAATCGGATCCGGGAGATGCTGTCGCGCGAGACCAGCATCTACCGCGAGGAGCTCGTTCAGCTGGGCTACGACCGCACTGATCGCGATGCGGCGGAGCACCTGCTCGGGGTGGTCGCCGGACTCAACTCGACGATGCTCGGTGAGCCCGAGGTCGTCGGCCAGGTGCGGGCCGCCGGCGCGGTCGCCCGCGAAGAGGGAACGCTCGGCCCGGTGCTCGAGGGCCTGTTGCGCCACTCGTTCACGGCCGGCCGCCGGGTCCGGACTAACACCGCGATCGCCCGGGGAGTCACCTCGGTGTCCTCGGTGGCGGTCGACCTGGCGCGCGGGCTGACGGGCGATCTCGCCGACCGGACCGCGCTGGTGATCGGCGCCGGTGAGGTCGCCTCCGCCGTCGCCCACCGGCTCAGCTGCACCGGCGCCGGACGGCTGCTGATCGCCAACCGCTCGCCGGCCCGCGCCGCGGCGCTCGCGCGGCAGACGGGGGGCCGGGCAATCCCGCTGGATGCGCTGGACGAGGCGCTGCACGACGCCGAGCTGGTGGTGTGCGCGACCGGCGCGCCCGCGCCGCTGGTGACCCGCCGGATGCTGACCGCGGCCCGCGGCCCGTGCCCGATCGTGGTGCTCGACCTGTCGGTCCCGCGCAACGTCGAGCCGGCCGCTCACGATGTGCCCGGAGTGGTCCTGCGCGACATCGACGAGATCCAGCAGATCGCGGCGCGCAACCTCGACGAGCGCCGGCGCGAGCTCCCGCGTGCCTGGTCGATCGTCCGCGCCGAGGCCGAGCATTTCCAGCGGTGGCGGGCCGGCCTGGAAGCCGAGCCGCTGCTGGCCGCCCTGCACCGCGACGCTGAGCAGATCCGCCGTCGCGAGCTGGAACGGGCGCTCGCCCGCTCGCCCGAGATGCGCGAATCCGAGCGGCTCCGGCTGGAAGCCGTGACCCGCGCGCTGACCACCAAGCTGCTGCACGAGCCGAGCGAGCGGATCCGCGAGGCGGCCGCGAGCGACACGGGGCTGGCGCGGCTGCACGAGCTGATGGGCTCGTTGGGCTACAGCGACGCGCCGACGGAGCCGGCGGTCAGCGCTTGGGAGCGGCCGGAGGGCGCCACGGCTCGCCGAAACGGCGGGCGTCCTCGGGCCACCCCTGGGCGGTCATCTTCATCCTTCGCATCGCGTTGCGCTTGAACTCCCACGGCACCCGCCGGTACAGGGGCACGAACACGTAGCGCCAGAACGGCCCCTCCTTGGGCAGGGCGGACGGCGCGATCCTGCCCGGGTGGCGGCGGCCGATCTCATCCATCGCAGCCAGCCGCAGGACGTATTCCGAGCGCTGGCGCAGCTGGCGCTGGCGGTCCGCGAACGTCATGCCGGCACCTGCTCTCGCTGCTTGGCGCGGACCTCGGAGAGGCCATTCTGCGCGGCGATCTGGATCGGCTCGAACAGCGCCCCGATCGGGGGCGAGTAGATGTTCTCCATCCACGCCAGGTCGTCGAGCGTGGCGCCGCGCTTGCCGACGAACGCGAGGAAGTCGCAGCGCTCCTTGATCCCCTCACCACCGTGTAGCTGCGCGCCGATGAGCCGCAGCGTGCCGGGCTCGATGAGCAGCTTCACGTGCGTGCGCGCCGCGCCGGGGAAGTACCGGGCGCGGGAGACGCCGACGCCCTTGGCAACCAGGTAGGGAATCCCCATCGCCTCGGCGAGTGTCTCGCCGATCGAGAACCCGCCGATCGTGTAGTCGCCCGACATGAACCCCCAGGGGATCCACACCGGGTCATACGAGCGGTCCTCGCCGGCGGCGTTGGCCCCGGCCGTGCGGCCCTGGGAGTATGCGTGCGAGCCGGTCAGCCCGCTGATCGGCAGCATCGACAGCCCGTGCGGCACCTCGATCACGTCGCCTGCCGCCCATACGCCCGGAGCCGACGTCCGCATGTGGTCGTCGACCGCGACCGCTCCGGTGGTGCCGAGCTTGAGCCCGAGCTGCTTGGCGAGCGACGTGTTCGGGAGCTTGTGCAGGCACACCACCGCGACATCGCACTCGAGCTCGCCCGCCGAGGTGGCGACCGCCCGCGCGCGTCCGTCCGATTCCTCGAATCCGAGCAGCTTGGTGCCCATCATCACGTTCACGCCGAGCTTCTCGAGCGCCTCCTGGGCGGGCTCGGCGACGTCAGGGTCGACCAGCTCAGAAAGCAGCCACGGACCCTCGTCGATGAAGTCGACGTGCAGGCCACGCCGAGCGAGCGCGCCGGCCATCTCGACCCCGAGCCACATCCCGCCGATCACCACCGCGCGCTTCATCGAGTCGAGCTCCTTGTCGAACTCCATCGCGCGGCGGATGTCCTTGACGTAGTGCAGCCCCTCGAGGTTTGAGCCGGGGACGTCGGGCTGCTCCCAGAGGAAGCCGGTGCAGACGATCAGCTTGTCGAAGCCCTCATGTTTGTTACGTGAGGTGACCGTGCGCCGCGCCAGGTCGACGTCGGTCACCACGGTCTCCATTCGCATGTCGAGGCCGTCGTCGACGTAGCGCTGGACGGTCGAGAGGAACAGGTTCTCGAACTCCGGGATCTCGCGGCCGTGGGCGTATGGGATCCCGCACGGGGAGTAGGCGATGTCCGGGAACTCCGTGAACACGGTGACGTGCAGGTCGGGGTTTACGCGTTTGGCGATCGTCGCCGCCGCGGTCCCGGCGCCGCCTCCCCCGATCACGATCAGGCGCTCGCTCATGTTGCTCCTCTCTCGTTCTTACCTACTGCTCTTACCGGCTGGTTGCAAGACGTCGTCGCGCGCGCCGTCGCGCGCGGTCCAGCGGCCGCCCTGGCGGTGCAGGACCCGCGGCGGTGCCTCCCCGAACTGCGTCGACGCGGACTGCTGGTAGGCGCCGACCGCGCGCGCCACGAGCACGTCGCCCGGGCTCACCGCCGGCAGCTGCGCACGCGGGTGGATCACGTCGATGTTCAGGCACAGCGGGCCGGTGACCAGCGCCGGCGCGGTCGGCCCGGCGCTGCCGGGCACCTCGAGCCGCGGCGGGGCGGTCAACGCGCCCGGCAGGAAGTTCGTCCCAGCGTCGCAGATCAGGCAGCGCTCGCCGCCGGCCAGCGTCTTGACCGCGACCACGCTGAACGCGAGGTCGACGGCGTCGGAGACGAGCGCTCGGCCGGGCTCGAGCAGCAGCTCGCCGGCGAAGCCGCGGTCATACAGGGCGGACGTCACCGCCCGGGCGTGCTCGCCGGTCGCCGCGGTCGGCGGAAACCCGCCGCCGAGGTCAATCGTCGCGATCGGGTGCCCGTCATCGGCGAGCTCGTCCGCGAGGGTCGCCAGCAGGTGCGCCGCGACCGCGTGCTCTCCCGCCGCCCGCGGCCACGAGACCAGCACCCGGCCCGTGTCGGGGTGAAAGTCGGTCGACACCAGGTGGGTCGACAGAGCCTCCACCGCGAGGCCGTGGCCGGAGGCCGCGCGAGCCGCCGCGCCGACCTCGGCCGGCGGGATCCCGAACCGCGTGCGCGCACCGGTGAAGCTGTCCAACGCGACCCTCAGGCCGACGCGCCGCACCCCCGCCGCCGCGGCCCGTGCCAGCTCGGCGGCGGAGTCCGCCAGCACCAGCGCGCCACCGGCCCCGGCGCGCGCCAGCAGCGCGTCGGACTTGGCGGGCCCATCAACCACGATGTTCACCGGGTCGGTCTCCGCCGCGCCGGCCGCCAGCTCGTACTCGGCGGCGCCGGCGACCTCAGCCAGCGCGCCGGCCTCATCGGCCGCCTGCAGGAACGCCGGCAGCCGGTTGGTCTTGTACGAGTACGCGACCCGCGTCGCGGGCCAGTGCCGGCGCCACGCCGCCGTAAACGCGCGGACGTTGCCGGTGAAGCGGTCGACGTCGGCGAGCCACAGCGGCGAGCCGAACTCCTCGGTGAGCGCGGCGACGCTCACGGTCGCCGCCGGATCTCCTGCGCGAGCGTCGCGGCGCGCGGCGTTCCCTTGCGCTGCAGAAGCTCGAGCACCGGACCGCGCCAGCGCCCCGAGGCTGCCTCCCGCACGGCGTCGGGAAGCACCTCGCGCAGGTGGTCCATCGCCCAGGCGTCGGGCCGCGACAGGTTGAGGCGGATCGTGCTGCCCGCGGCGGTGTCCCCGAGCCCATCGGCCGGATACACGGCCACCCGCCGGGCGAACAGCGACACCATCAGCTCCTGCGCGCTGGCGCCGGTGCCCGAGACATCGACCGCGCAGGCCAGGCCGCGGAGCGGGCGGACCACCAGCCGCGCGCCGTCCACGTCCTCGAGGGTCCGCTCGAGGTGGGCCAGGTTTGCCGCGATCGTGGCGGCCGCCGACTGGAGGTAGTCGCGATCGCGCAGGGCCGCCAGCGCCCCGTGCTGGGAGATCAGGTTGGTGTTCAGGCGGGTCAGCGCAGCCTTCAGCTGCAGGCAGCCGCGCACCAGCCCGGGTGGTCCTCCGAGAAAGCCGATCCGCGCGCCGGCCATCCCGAAGCAGTGCGACACCGACATCACCGCCACGGCGTTGTCGGTCAGGTCGAGCGCCGGCAGGCTGAAGAACGGATCGCGGGTTCCGATCGCCAGCGGGGCGTGGGTCACGTCGTGGATCAGCAGGAGCCGGTGGCGCTCGGCGAGCTCGGCCAGCGCCTCCAGCTCGGCCGCCGTCTGCACGGTCCCGTACGGGTTGACCGGGTCGACGATGCAGATCGCCCGGGTCCTCGGGGTGATCGCCGCGGCTACCGCGGCGGGATCCAGGCGAAAGCCCGTGTCCGGACGAATCGCGACGGCCACCGGGGTGGCTCCGGCGGCCAGCACGGCCGACGGGATGTGAAAGTACCCCGGGTCCGAGACGATCACCTCGTCGCCGGGATCCACCGATGCCAACAGCGCTAGGGCCAGCCCGGCCTGGGCGCCCTCGGTGCCGACCACCTCGAAGCGCTCGTCGCGCGCGCGACCGAACTGCGCGGCTGCTTCGTCGCGCAGCGGCTCGATCAGATCCGGGGTGTACTGGTTCAGCGATTCCTCGGTGACCGCGTCGCGCATCGCGTCAAGCGCCGACGCCGGCGGCCCGCAGAAGCAGGTCAGCCAGCCGAGATCGGCCCACGTCTCCGGATCCAGCCGGGTGGTGCCGGCCGGATAGATCTCAGCCGGATCCAGGCCTAGCAGCCCGATCGCGTCGCGGTAGGTCACGTAGTTCCACATGCCGTGATGGCTGGCGGCAACTCGCCGTAGGCGCTCGGACACGGCCAGCTCGATCGGCCGGTTCTCGGTCCAGGTGAGGACGCTCACGTTGCGCCTCCGCGGGTGCGGGTGAGCCGGACCACGCGATAGATCCCGTGGCGGTCGGCGCGGACCGTCGCCGGCTCGTAGCCCGCCGCCGCAGCCCACTGGAGGATCATCTCCAGCGGGCGCAGCCGCCATACGCAGCGCTCCCCGCGGTGATCACGCCACACCCGCGCGATGTGCTCGATCTCGGGGTTCTGGGTCTGCACGTTGAAAACGATCTGCTCGGGAGCGACGATCTCGGCTAGGTCGACGTAGTGGCGGCGGATCAGTTCGTCGTCGTGGTAGATCCCGTACAGGCCCAGCTCGATCACCGTGCTCGGCCGGGGATCCAGCCCGGCCAGCCCGTCGCGTTCGAAAGCGCTGCCCTGCACGAACTGCACCCGATCGGTGAGCCCCCTCGCCGTCGCCCCACGCCGGGCCTGCTCGAGCGCGGCCGGATCGATGTCGCACAGGGTCGCCCGCGCGCGGGGGCTGGCCGCCAGCGCGTCGAACACATACGGCGCCGGGCCGGCCGCGAGGTCGGCCACGACCGGAGCGGGAGAGGGGTCGGCATCGATCGCCTCCCGCACGGCGTCGGCGGCGAGCCCACGGATCTCACGAAACGCCTGGCAGGTCCGCCGCGCGAGCAGGCGCCGGTCGATGGCGAGCCCGAGCGCGGTGTGCCCGGTGGGCTCGTTGGCGTAGACATGCGCCATGAACGGACCCGAATCGAACCCGTGCCGGTAGCCGATCCGCAGCCCGTCGCTGACCAGCGCCCCGGCTCGCGACACCGTCGACAACGCCCCGAACCGCCAGGCGCGTGGCGACAGCGGGGAGAGCTCGCTCTGGAGCTCTGCGAACGAGGGGCCGGTGACCGTGTCAGACGCGGCTGGCATACAGCGGCGTCTCGGCGAGCTCGCGCAGCCGGTAGAGCTCGTGCGCGGCGGCGGCCGCAGGACCGTCGGGACAGTGGGTGAACTCGCGCAGGCGGGCGAGCGCCGCGTCGTTGTCCGCGCGCACGATCGACAGCACCGCGGCATCGTCGGGATCGATCGCGGCCTCGGCGTAGACGGCGAGCAGGTCGCCGAAGTGCTCGAGCGAGCCGAGCGCGTACGCGAGCGTGTCATCGCCCTGCAGCGGAGCGAGGCGCTCGTAGATCTGCTCGCCCTCCGGTGGGCAAACATACGTGTCCGGGTCGACGCCGTGCGCGATCGCCCGCTCGCGGAACAGCACCGTGTGGCGGGCGTTGATGGCGACGATCTCGGCCACGAGCTCGGTCACATAGGGGTCGTCGATCTGCGGGATCCGCTGCGAGAACAGGTCCACCCAGCGCCGCATCCCATAGGCGTGCCGGGTGAACACGGCACCGAGCACATCGGGGTCGCAAAGCACCTGCTCGAGCTCTGAGCGGTTGTCAAGCACCCACCGGCTCCTTTCTACCTTGGTGTACGTCCGTCTACAGAAGTGGAAGTGTAATCGAGACGCACTCCGGAAGCGAGCGTGTTCGAGACCCAGCAGAACCGCTTCGCGGACTCGACCAGCCGGGCGAGCAGATCAGCAGGCGCCTGCGCTCGCGTCTCCACCTCGAAACGCTCGTAGCGCAGCTCGCGCCCGGCACGAAACGCCGTAACGACGACGTTCAGTCCCTCGAGTTCGATCCCGCGCTTGCCTGCGACGTGCGCGACCGACAGGCAGAAGCAGCTGGAGATCGCGGCACACAGCGCCTCGGTCGGCATCATCCCGGCGTCGCCGCCGCCGTGCGCGGCCGGCTCGTCGATCGTGATCTCGTGCTCTCGGGCGCGTACGCGGCACTCGTACCCGCCGTTCCAGCTGGCGCTGACCTCGAGCCGATCCGCCATGGCTACGTGCCGGGAACGGGCAGCGAGCTCACCAGCTCGGTGTAGACCCGCTCATGGGCGGCGGCCGCGGCGTCCCAGGTGAACTCCCGGGCGACCGCCTGGCCGCCGGCCCGGAGCCGGTCGCGGGCATCGGGGTCGCCGGCGAGCGTCGCCAGCGCGCGGGCGAATGCGTGGCCGTCCTGCGCCGGCACCAGCAGCGCGCTGCGGTCGTGCTCGAGGAAGGTCCGCAGCGCATCGATGTCGGACGCCACCACCGGAAGCCCGCATGCCAGCGCCTCGAGCGCGGCCAGCCCGAACCCCTCCTTGGTCGACGGAAACGCGAACAGGTCGGCGGCTCGGTACAGACGCGAGAGCTCGTCGTCGGACAGGCTGCCCAGGACCCTCACGTGGTCGCCGAGCTCGAGCTCGCCGACGCGGTCGTGGAACCGGTCGATCTCGCTGCGGTAGTCGAACAGGGTCGCCCCGCCGGCGACCAGCAGCACCGGGTCGAGCTTGGGCGCGAGCTCGCGCAGCCTGCCGAATGCCTCCAGCAGCGTCAGCGACCCCTTGCGCGGCTCGATCCCGCCGATGTTGAGGATCGTCAGCTGCCCGTTGAGCCCGGCGGCCGCGCGGTCGCGGTCGCGCTCGGCCCGGTCGGCGGGCGGCCGATGACGACGGGCGTCGACGCCGTTGCGCACGATTCGGGCGCTGACCCCGAACTCTTCGGCCAGCCTTTGCACCCACGGCTCCGACACGCACAGCAGCGCGTCTGGGCCGAGGATCGAACGGTCCTGGCACGCGATCAGCGATGGCGAGGTGAAATCGTCGATGTGGTGCACGGTGCGGATCACGTGGTCGATCGCGCCTCGGTCGCGCAGCGCCAGCGCCGCGTTCGCCGACAGGCAGTCCTGCGAGTGGATCAGGTCGAAGCCGCCCTCGCTGAGCGGTTGCTCGAGTCCGTCGGTATACGCCTCGAGCATCGCCTGGATGCGCTCGTCGAACGGTGCGTCGGGGGGCTCGAACCGGACGATCCGCGAGGGCACCTCGGGGTCTCGGAAGAACCGCTCGTCGGCGCGTCCGAGCGCCATCACCTCGACGTCGTGCCCGCGGCGCGCCAGCGCGCCCGACACCTCCAGCGCGTGCACGACGCCGCCGCGAGGGCGCGTCGAGTAGGTCAGCATCGCGATCCGCAGTCGCCTCATCGCAGCGCCTTGAGCACCAGCCGGGCCGCCGCGGCATTCGACGGGGCCACCAGCGCCCCGGCGTCCCGCAACGTCTGGACCTGGCGACGGGCATCCTGCGGGTCCTCCGAGGTCCCGCACACGTGCCCGATCACCAGCGAGCGCTCGCAGACCCTGCCGATCGCCTCGGCCAGGCCGCCGGCCGGATCCGGATGGCCGCCGTAGCCGAGCACGACGTCGAGCAGCACGCAGCCGATCCGGTCGTCGGCGGCCGCTTCCTCGAGCATCCCGACTCGGGCGGTCAGGTCGACCATCGGGTGGGGGCGGCCCTGCGTGTACTCCTCCTCGCCCAGATCCAGCAGCCGGTGTTGGCCCGGCTCGCCCGTCCCTGCCGCCGGCGGCCCGTGGCCGACGTTGCCGGCCAGCGGTCCGAGCACCGGCTCGAGGATCGTCGCGGCCTCGTGGGCGAGCGAGCCACCGGAGTACAGCCCCAGCAGCGAACCGTCGAGCGGACCCGATGCTCTCGAGGCCAGCTCCTGCTCGAGCCCGCGCGCGTCGGGGACCACCACGCCCGCGGCGGCCGCGGCGCCGGCCTCCAGCGTGGGGTGGATCTCCAGCGACCCCTGTTCGCCATCCCAACCCACGAACGCGGCGACCACCCGGACACCGGGCGGCACCGCCTCGACCACCCGCGCGACGGCATGCACCGACGGCGCCTTGGACACGAGCAGCAGCGTGTCGGTGTCCTCGTCCTCGGCGAGCATCTGCATCCCCTGGCGGAACATGATCGCGCCGACGTCGCTGGACAGGTCCCGCCCGCCGACGCCGATGATGTGCGAGACGCCGACCCCGGCGGCGTCGAGCAGGCAGGCGCATTCCTGTGCGCCGGTGCCGGCGGCGGCGACGATCCCGACGTTGCCCGCGCGGACGACGTTGGCGAATCCCAGTCCGACGCCGCCGAGCATCGCGGTTCCACACTCGGGGCCCATCACCAGAAGCCCGAGCTCGGCGGCGCGTCGTTTGAGTTCGAGCTCGGCCTCGAGCGGCACATGGTCGGAGAACAGGAACACGTGCATCCCGGCCGACAGTGCCTGGTGGGCCTCGAGCGCGGCATAGTCGCCGGGCACGGAGATCAGCGCGACGTTGGCGCCGAGCAGCTCGCGGGCCGCGACCGGCAGCGACCGGGGGCGGGCGCGCTCGGTGTTCGGCCCGCCCTCCCCGCCGTTGGCGGATTGCAACGACGCGAGCTCCTGCTCAGCCGCCGCCAGCGCCTGCTGGGCGTCGCCGTCATCGGCCTCGACCGCGATGATCAGGTCCGCGGGAGATGCGGCCGCGTTCGCTCCCAGCTGCGCCAGGAACTCGATGTTGGCCTGGGTACCCATCCCGAGCTCGCACCGGCGGACGCCCTCGCGCTCGCGGACCGAGCGCGAGATGCTCATCAGGCGGACGCTGTCCGCGTAGCGATTCTCGACGACCTTGACTTGCCAGCTCACGCGGCCTCGGCAGCGGCGCTCGTCCAGGCGGTGGCGGATGGGCCCTCGGCGTCCGCAACCACGCGCGTGCCGGCGCCGCCGTCCACGGCGGCGACCAGCCGGTCGGCGCAGGTCACGATCGCGGCGCTGCCGGCGCCGCTGACGAACCGGATCGCGGACTCGACCTTCGGTCCCATGCTCCCGGCGGGGAACTCGCCGGCGGTGAGCAGCTGCTCGGCGTCGGACACGGTCAGCTTGGCCATATCCCGCTGCCAGCGGGTGCCGAAGTCAAGCGCGATCCGCTCAACGCCGGTCAGCATCACCAGCATGTCGGCGCCGACTGCGAGCGCCAGCGCGGCCGACGAGCGATCTTTGTCGATCACCGCCTCGACCCCGCTCAGGCATCCGTCCGAGCGGACCACCGGGATCCCGCCGCCCCCGGCGGCGATCACCAGCACCCCATGCTCGACGAGCGTCCGGATGTGCTCGAACTCGACGATCTCGCGCGGCCCTGGGCTGGCCACGACCGCCCGCCAGCCACGGCCGGCGTCGGGGGTCACGGCGAGCCCGCCGGCGGCGTCGCGCGCGGCCTGCTCGTCGTCGTAGAAGCGTCCGATCGGCTTGCTGGGGACGCTGAACGAGGGGTCGCGGGCGTCGACGCGCACTCGCGTGAGCACGGTGGCCGTGGTCACATCCGGATCGGCCTCCTCGATCGCGGTCTGCATCAGGTAGCCGAGCTGCCCCTGGGTCATCGCCACCAGCGCGTCGAACGGCAGCTGCGGCACCTGGCGCGCCGACCGCGTCTGCTGGGCGTAGAGCGCTCCTACCTGCGGGCCGTTGCCATGGGTCAACACGAGCTCGTGGCCGGCTCGCCTGAGCTCCACCAGGTCGCGCGCCACGGCTGCGGCGTTGGCCCGCTGCTCAGCCCAGGTACCGCGCTCGTCCTCGGCGGTGATCGCGTTGCCGCCGATCGCGACGACGATGCGCATCAGTGTGCCCTAACTGCCGGACGGTGCACTAGTGGCTCCTCACCTCAGTGCACGCCTACCTACGAGCCTCGGATCGACAGCCACACCGCGCGGGCGGGCCGGTCGTCGGGGTTTGCCCACGAGTGGGGCCGCACAGTGCGGAAGTGGATCGAGTCGCCGCCCTCGAGCTCGTAGGGCTCGCCGTCGATCGTGAACTTCATCCGGCCCTCGAGGATCAGCACCAGCTCCTCGCCGGGGTGGCTCATCGGCTGGGGGCCGCTGTCGGCGTGCGGCTCGGCGATTGCCTCGGCGCCGGCGACCCAGAACGGACCGTACCGTCCAGAGATGTTCTGGAGCTCGAGTCCCTGCTTGGACGTGTACAGACGGGAGCGCTCATCCTTTCGGACGACGGTGACCGGGCGGGTCGCCTCGACCTCGTCGACGAAGTAGCCGACGCTCTTGCCCAGCGCCGCCGCGACCTTCATCAGGCTCGCGATCGTGGGCGTCATCCCGCTCTTCTCGATCTTGTGCACGGCGGCGGTCGAGAGCTGCGCCCGCTCGGCCAGCTGCGACAGTGACCAGCCCCGCTCGGCGCGGGCCTTCGCGACCTTCGCCCCGATCTCGGAGACCGTTCGCTCGATCTCCGGGATGTGCTTTGGCGAGGAGACGCTGGCGGATCTTTTTTCGGCTGTCGCCCCTGTTGGTGTCATGCGGCTGCGAGCCTCTCCAGGTCGTTGTCGTACACCATAGTACATGAGCTCCGAAGCTCCGATGAGTGAAATGTTGCCTGCGTTTACGGGCGATCCACGGATCGCTTGACCAGAGCAGCCGCTCGCGATATGAATAGGGCGTCTACGATCCGATACGCGGTTGCGATGCCATCACGCGTCTCGCGCGACGGGGTCGGCAGTGGCCGCTCCACGTCTTCCCAAGGAGGAAGCAGGTGACAGTAAACAGCGACCTCGCGGAGTCCAAAACAGCTGGGACCGAGCTGTTCGACACCTCAGAGAAGGTGTTCGAGGACATCAAGGCAAACCCGGGGGAGAAGGCCTTCACGTTCATGCACACCGTGCCCTACGAGGGCTCGGTGGGGCTGGTGAACCTCCTCACGACCACCCGGGTTCGTCGCAAGGGCTTCGACACCACGCTGGTCCTGTACGGCCCCGGAGTGCTCATGGCGTCGGGCACGCGCGGATTCCCGAAGGTCGGGGACGAGGCGTTCCCGGGGCACATGGCGATCAACAACCAGATCCGCACGTTCCTCGACGAGGGCGGCACGGTCTACGCGTGCAGATTCGCCTCTGGAGCGCTGTATGGGTTCCCCGAGGATCTGCTGATGGATGGCGTCAAGCCGTTTCATCCGCTCGACGTGCTCGATGCGGCGCTGACCGCGTGGCGGGCCGGCGCGTTCCAGCTGAACACCTGGACGGTTTGACCGAGGCTGGGATCCATGACCGTGACGCCGCGGTGGCAGCGTGGCGTCACGCCGAAGCCGTCGTGTACCCGTCGGTGATGGTCAACGCGACCCTGTACCAGCAGTACGTGACCGTGGTCCGGGCGATCGCAGATGAACTGCGCGACGTCCACACCGAGGACGACCTCGTCCGGACCTGGCACGAACAGCGCGGCCTCGGAGCCGACACCGTGAGGCGGCTATCGCCGTCGATGGCCGCGCTGATGGACGTCAACGCGGTGCGCGACGCGGCCTTCTGCCAGCGACATCGCGAGACGACGCGCGAGCACGCCAAGGAGATCGCGCAGCAGCGGCTACTCGAGGCACGCCGAACCGGCGCCCCGTGGGTCGTCCTGTTCGAGGACGTGACGCCGTTTGGGTCGCACCGGCTCGAGATGCATGTTGCATCCGGCCGGGCGATCCACGCGTCCGCCAAGACCGAGCCCGAAGGGGGCGCAACGTATGAGCTCGAGGTCGTGCAGCTTGATCCGCGCGACGGAGCGTGGCTGCTCGACAAGCCGCCCCTGATGCCGGCGCGCACGTTCACGCGCCACGACGAGTGGGAGGCGCGCGTCGCGCAGGCGCGCGAGCACTTCGGAAAGGACTGAGTGACGACCATGACGACTCACCCAAAGAAGATCATCGACGCGCACTGCCACATCGGCGAGATCCCGCCGTGGAAGTACTACGACCTCGAGCACCCGGTCAAGCCAACCGTCTACGACTACCGCAACACGAACGAGTTCATCAAGAACCACATGGACGAGTTCAACATCGAGCGCGCGCTGGCGATGTCCAACTACGGCGTCCCCGTGCACGAGATCTCGTTTGACCTCAACGACGTGGTGATGGACGCGGCCACCGCCAACGACCGCGTCCTGGCGGCGATCTGGGTCTCGTTCCTCCCGCGCAACGCTGAGATGACCCGCAAGGCACTCAAGCTCGCCGGCGAGACACGGGTGGTCGGGCTGAAGACCACGTTCCTGCTGGGCGGCAACCCTGACCCCAACACCTGGGACGAGGAGACGCGCGCGCTGGCCGACGAGTGCTTCGACGCGTGCGAGAAGCACGACCTGGTGTTCCACTTCCACACCAGCCCCGGCGGCAACTCGGACATCAACAACTTCATCCCGCTGGTCGAGCGCTACGGCAAGCGCTGCAAGATCTACCTGGTGCACTTCGGCGGCGGCGTGTCGGGCCACATCAAGCTCGTCCCGAAGTTCCTGCAGTGGGTGCAGGACGGCTACAAGGTCTACACCGACACCTCGTGGGCGGTCGGCTTCGGGGCCCGCTGGCTGCTGACCGAGATCGAGCGCACCGGGGTCGGCGGCGACCGCGTGTTCTTCGGGTCCGACGAGCCCTGGTCGGACTTCGACAGCGAGTACTGGAAGATCAACGGGATCCGCGGGATCTCCCAGGAGCTCAAGGACCGGGTGTTCTGGGGCAACTACGAAGCGCTGTTCGCCGGCCGTGGCTGAGGGCGCGCTCAGGTTGCCCGACCTCGACGAGCGCAGCCTGCTCGTCGAGCTCCAGTCGCTGGGCGTCAACGTCCAGGACGAGCGGCCCGCGGAGTCCGCCGGACGCGGCGGCGCTTCGGGGCGTCGCGGCGGCGCCGGCCCATCCGACGCCCTGTTCATGTGGGTGCGCGGGCTGCCGCTGACCGTGCCGTGGCAGGCATCGTTCGTGCGGAGGTCGCCATACACCGTGCACCTCACCGACGACGGTGCGACCCTATACCGGGGCGAGGACCTCGTCGGCCCGGTGAAGCTGCCGCGACGGCCGCGCATCTACGACATGGAGACGGCGGACGGCATCCCGTACTGGAAGATCGCGCTGCTGCACCTCGACTCGATCGCCTCGACCGTGGTGCAGAAGTGCATCTACTGGGGAACCGAGGAGCAGTGCGGGTTCTGCGGGATCGAGCTGACGCGCGGTGAGCAGACGATCGCGGTCAAGACGCCCGCCCAGCTGGCCGAGGTGTGCACGGCCGCGCGCGACCTCGACGGCGCCGTCGACGTCACGCTGACCACCGGCTCGATCAATCGGCGGGACCGCGGCGCCCTGTACATCAGCCGCTGCGCGGCGGAGATCAAGGACGCGTCGGGCCTGCCGATTCAGGTGCAGTTCGAGCCGCCCGACGACCTGGCGGTGCTCGACCAGGTCAAGGGCGCCGGTGTCGACGCGGTCGGGATCCATATCGAGACGTTCGACCCTGACGTGCTGCAGCGCGTCGCCGCGGGCAAGGCGAAGTGCGGGGTCGAGGGCTACTTCCGCTGCTGGGAGCGGGCCGTCGAGCTGTTCGGGCGAGGCCGCGTGACCACCTACGTGATCCTCGGGATGGGCGAGCGGCCAGAGCTGATCGAGGAGGGCTGCCGGCGGGCGATCGAGCTCGGCGTGTACCCGTTCGTGGTCCCGCTGCGTCCGGTCCCGGGCACGCTGATGGCCGACTCGCCCCCGCCGGAGTCCTCCTACGTGGCGTCCGTGTACCGGTCGGTGTCGGAGATGCTGGCCGAATCCGGGCTCGACCACGTCGAGGCCAAGGCGGGCTGCGCCCGCTGTCAGGCCTGCTCGGGCCTATCGGCGTGGGAGCGACTGTTCAAGCGAGAGGAGGCACGTGAGCGCGGCGAGCTCCCCATCTACGCTCGTAACTAGCCCGCCGGCCATTGGCTGCCGGCTGGCGAGCTCGGCTCGCCGAGCTCGAGACCCACTTCGAGCTGCGCAGGGCGGTGTTCGTCTCCGAGCAGGGGTTGTTCGCCGACGACGACCGCGACGGCCGCGACGCCGATCCGGCCACCCGGCACGCCGTCGGCTACGTCGACGGGATCGCATCGGGCGCGGTTCGCCTGTACGAGATCGATTCGACCGCGCGGCTGTGGAAGGGCGATCGGCTGGCGGTGCTCCCCGAGCACCGCGCCAACCATCTCGGCGCCCGGCTCGTGCGATTCGCAGTCTCGACTGCGGGCTGGGTCGGGGGCAGCACGATGATCGCTCACGTACAGCTGCCCAACGTACGGTTCTTCGAGCATCTCGGCTGGCGGGTCGAGGAAGACCCGGCGCCGTTTCACGGCGCGATCCACCAGCTGATGTCGATCGGGCTAACGCGGGGCGCCGGTGTCGATCGAGCCTCCGCCTAGGTGCGTGAACGGCTCCCGACGCAGGTCCCACACCGCGGCGGTCTCGCCTCCCGCCTCGAGCCTGAGCACGCCTGAGTCGTCGAGCCGACCGCAGGGCCGGCAGGCCAGGCCGCGCCGGGTGAACGGCTCGGTCGCCTCCTGGGCACGCTCCGGAGCGGGCGGTGAGCAGGTACCCGAAGCTCGGGAACGTGATCAGCCACCGGTCGAGGTCGACCCCGGGCGGGCGCGGGATCTGCTCGAGCGCCAGCGTCGCGCCGCAGCCGGTCGCCTCGAGCATCTGCAGCAGCGATCCGGCGACGCCCGGCATCGAGATGTCGCGGGCGGCATGGACGAGGTCGAGGTCGGCGACCTCGACCAGCGCCTCGCCGTCGTCGCGCAGCGACTCCGGGGCGCGATCGCGCAGCGAGCTGAAATACGTGGTGCCCTCGGTGTACCTGCCCTCGAGGCTGAACGCGGCCAGCAGCACGTCGCCGGGGCGGGCCCTGGAGCCAAGCAGCGGACGCCTGGCCACACCGGTGCAGGACGCCGACAACGCGGGCGGATGCCCGAGCGTCAGATGCCCGCCCACGACGTCGACGCCGAGCAGCGCAGCGGCCCACGCGATCCCGTCGAGCACGGTCTCGGCGAGCTCGCGGTCGGGGCTCACGAGCATGTCGACCAGGCCGAGCGGCCGGGCGCCCATCGCCCTGATGTCGGACACGTTGGTGATCACCGCCGCGGCGCCGGCGGCGTGCGGGTTGGCCTGCACGAACGTGGGCACGATCGCCTCGCCGCACACGATCAGGTACTCGTCGCCGTGCGGGATCGCCGCCGCGTCGTCGCCGTCGATCGCGGCGGCGAGCCTGCGGACGATCGACAGCTCCCGTTTGGCTTGCATCGCGGGGGCGTTGCGGATCATCTCGGCGAGCTCGGTCACGGACGTCATCGGCGGCCGACTGGAATAGCAGATGGCACGTGTGTTGCGTACGGAGGTGCTGACGCGAGTGGCGGCGATCAACGTCGGACTCGACCTGTTCGCCGATGCGCTCAGGTCCCAGGGCACGGAGCTGGCCGAGGTGCAGTGGCGCCCTCCGGCCGGCGGCGACCCGGATACCGTGCGCGCGCTGGAGCGCCTGTGGGGCCGTCACGGCGAGCGCGTCGCGCAGGCCAACGACGAGGCCGTCAAGCGGATCGAGGCGACCAGCCCGGCGGCCGTGGCGGTCGCCCGGGCGGGCGACGTGCTCGAGGTGCTGGAGGGTCGGACGCTGCTGCACTCCGGGACCGCGATCGAGTTCGGGCGCGTCTGCGATCCCCAGCGCCGGGCGATGATCGCCGCGTGCCTGTTCGAGGGCTGGGCGAGCGACCGCGAAGAGGCGGCCCGGCTGCTGGCGTCGGGGGAGATCGTCCTGCACCCAGGAAACGAGCACAGCCATGTCGGGCCGATGACCGGAGTCTGCTCGCCGTCGATGCCGGTGTGGGTGGTCGGCGACGAGGCGTCTGGCGCGCGGGCCTACTCGACGCTGAACGAGGGGCCCGGGCGGACGCTGTGGTTCGGCGTCGGCGACGATGAGTCGATCGAGCGGCTGCGGTTCTTCCGCGACGAGCTCGGTCCGGCGCTCGCCCGGCTGCTGGAGCGTGAGGGCCCGATCGACGTGTTCACGCTGGCTGCGCAGGGCCTGCAGATGGGCGACGAGCTCCACATGCGCAGCCAGGCCACCGGTAACCTGCTGATGCGCGACCTGCTGGCGGGATTCGCGGCGCTCGGCGGCGAGCGCGCGGCCAGGTTCATGGCCGGCAACCACCACTTCTTCCTGAACCTGACGATGGCCGCGGCGAAGTGTGCCTCGATCGCGGCCTCCGACGTCCCCGGGTCGAGCATCGTCGTGCTGATGTCGCGCAACGGAACCGACATGGGCATCCAGGTGGCCGGTCTTCCCGGGCGCTGGTTCCGGGCACCCGCAGCGCTGGTACAGGACGCGCTGCTGCGCGAGGGCAACACCGAATCCGACGCCGCGCCCGACATCGGCGACTCGGCGGTGATCGAATGTGTCGGCCTGGGAGGGATGGCGGTGGCCGCCTCGCCGGTCGTCGCCTCGTTCTTCGGCGGGGCCGCCGCCGATGCGATCGCGCGGACCGAGCTGATGGGTCAGATCACCTGGGCGCGCTCGCAGCGGTTCACGGTCCCGGCGCTCGACTTCGCGGGCACGCCCGTCGGAATCGACGCGCGACTGGTCGCCCAGCTCGATATGACGCCTCAGATCACCACCGGCGTGCTGCATGCCTCCAGCGGCGCGGGCCAGATCGGCGCCGGGGTCGCGCATCAGCCGTCAGCGCCGTTCCGCGAGGCGGTGATGGCCCTGGCCGCGGAGCTCGATCGAGCGTGAACGCCCGTCCGGCGGCAGCGACGTTCGCTGCGCCGCGGGCGCTCGAGGCGCTGCGGGACCGGCGCCACGGGGTCGTCGAGCTGGTCCTCAGCCGGGGGATGTACGTGCGGTTCGGCGATGACTGGGTCGGGCTGGCGGAGCCCGGCGCGGAGTTCGGGCCGCTGTCGGTGGCGGTCCGGGGCCTGCCGGGAGTGCTCTCGGGCGCGGTAGCGGGGGAGCCCGTGCGAGTCGCCGGCCGTCAGCTGGTGCTCGGCGCGTGCGCAATCGCCCTGCAGGGGGCCCGCGAGCGGCGCTGCGTGGCCGTGGAGCGGCCTGGGTCATCCGGTTGCCGGCCTGGCTGCGGCGCGGCCGGGCGGGCGGCGCTGTCCGCGCTCGGCACCCCGCCGGCACGGCTGCGCGGGGGCATCGAGCAGCTCGGGTGCGGTGCGGTCGAACCAGGAGTCCGCGCGCTCGCCGGCCTCGGCGACGGGCTGACGCCGGCCGGCGACGACGTGCTGGCCGGCTACGCCGCCTGGGCCGCGGCGGTCGGCCGGCGGCGAGTGGTGGCGGAGCTCGCGCGGGTTCGCTCGTCGCCCCTCGGTCTGGCGTACCTGCGCGCCGCCGAGCACGGGGAGCTCCCGGACGCGGGCGCCGCGCTGCTTGGGGCGGTACTCGCGGGATCGGCGGCGGAGGCCGGCACTGCGGCGCGATGTCTGCGGTCCTGGGGCGCCTCGTCGGGCGCCGCGCTGGGATGGGGGATCCTCGCGGGGGCGGCGCCCTGCGTCGGATCTACGCTCTGATCTCTCCCGCCGCGGGCGCGGCGGTGATGGCCTCCGGAATCGTCTCGGTCGCGCTGGCGCTCGACGGTCGGGAGACGCCTTCGCGGATCCTGCTGGTCATCTGCGCGGCGATGTGGACGGCGCTCGGGCTCGTGTTCGGCGTTCGCGTGCGGAGCGATCGGAAGCGGGTCCGGCGCGAGGCCCAGGCCCCGGCGGCGCTGGCTGCGGTGGTCGCGACCGAAGTGCTGGGAACGCGGTCGCTGCTGCTCGGCTGGAACTGGGCCGGGGTGACGTGCCTGGTGATTGCCTGGGGGGCGTGGCTGGCGCTGATCGGACCGGTGGTGCGCCACTGGACAGTTCCGACCGTCGGCGGTTCGCTGCTGCTGTCCGTGTCGGTCGAGGCGTTGGCGGTCCTGGCGACGGACGTCGCCGACGTCGAGCGCGCTGGTTGGCTGCTGATCGCGGCGCTGGGGCCGTTCGTGATCGGCCTCGGGCTGTACGCGCTGGTGATGGCTCGGTTTGACTTCGCGCAGTTGCGGGTCGCGCGCGGCGATCACTGGGTCACGGGTGGGGCGCTGGCGATCTGCGCGCTCGCGGCGGCGCAGATCACGCTGGCCGCGTCCGGACTGGGGATGCTCACCGGGCTGAACCGCACGCTCGAGGTGGTGACGATCGTGTTGTGGTGCGCGTCGATCGCATGGCTGCCGGTGCTGATCTTCGTCGAGCTCCGCTGGCCGCGCCCGGGCTATGACCAACGCCGCTGGTCGACGGTGTTTCCGTTGGGGATGTACTCGGCCTGCAGCTTCCTCGTCGGGTCGGCCGTCCACGCGCCCGTGATCAGGGACTTCGGCCGAGCGTGGGTGTGGGTGGCCGTCGCGGTGTGGCTCGTGGTCTTCGGGGCGATGCTGCACCGCGGCTACGCGCTGGCCCGCGGCGAGCCGTCGGCGGGGTAAGGAGTGGCGGCCGGGTGACACAAAGCGGTGACCAATCAGTCACGCTCTGGAGGAATCAAATTGCAAGCAACAGTCACAGGCCGGCTGCCCCGGCAGACGCCCGCGGTCAGCAGCGTGCGCGATCGGATTCGCGACGACGCGGGATATCAGGCGTTCCTGCTGCTGCGGGTCGCGTTCACGGTTGCGCCGATCCTGTTCGGCATCGACAAGTTCTTCAACCTGATGGTCAATTGGGAGAGCTACCTGGCTCCCTGGATCCGCGATCTGAGCCCGCTGAGCGCGTCGCACACGATGCACATCGTCGGCGTGATCGAGATCGTCGCCGGGATCGCGGTGGCGGTCAGGCCTCGCTACGGCGCTTACCTGGTCGCCGCGTGGCTGGCGGGGATCGTCATCAACCTGCTCACCTACTCGGGTTACTACGACATCGCGCTGCGCGACTTCGGGCTGATGCTCGGCGCCCTGACGCTGGCCCGCCTGGCCTCGAGGTACGACGCCGCCTGAGCAGCGTGGCGGCGGTCGCGCCCCCGGCCGAAGGGCGCGACCGCCTTCACGCTTGGATCCGCGTCCCTAGCCGGCCCAGGGGGCGTTGCGGTTCACGGCGTTCCAGAACCCGCAGTTGTGCTGCCGGTTGATCGAGGCCGTCGAGACCAGAGCGCTGTCTCCGGCCGGCACCAGCGACATCACGTTCTGGCGGTTGGTCGTGTAGCTGTTCCACCGCGGGGCGCCGGGCACGGTCGGGTTGCCCGTGCGGGCGAACCCGCTCCACTCCGCCACGATCTGGTCGCCGAACGCGGCCTGATCCGGGGTGAACGTCAACGTCCCGCTGGGGAACAGGAACGGGTTCTCCGCGTTGTGGAATGCGCCGAGCGGTAGCGTCGACGTCGTCGGGGTGTCCGCGTTGTCGTTCTCGAACGCGTACGTGGGCACGTCCTTGGCCAGCTGCTGGTCGGCGACCAGCGCGGGACACACCGAGGCCGAGTCGGCCATCACGGTCCGGTAGGCGATGAACGGCGACGAGTCGGGGAACCTCGCCAGCGGGTACAGAGCCAGCACGGTCGACGTGAGCGAGCCGAACTGCTGGCGCACGAGCGTCCGATAGTCGGCCGGCGTGTTCGCAACCTGCGAGGTGTATATGCCTCCGTTGAACTCGTCGCGCGCGACTCCGATCATCAGCCTGATGTTGTTCAGGCGGTTGGTCCGGATCGCCTCCGCCGCCGAGATCGGGAGCGTCGTGCCGTTGATCGTCGGGCCGATCGTGCCTCCGGCCGTGGGGTTGAGGATCTGGCCTCCGTCGTTGAGCAGCGTCTGGACGGGAACGTTGCGCAGACACGCTGCGACATCGCTCGCACCCGAGCAGCCGACCTTTGCCGCGAACGCGGCGCCGTCCTGCTGGGCCTGGTCCTCGCTCTCCATCGTCGACTTGCAGTCGCCGTTGGCCCAGATCGTGTTGTCCCAGTAGTTGAAGAACCCGCTCTCGCTGATCCCCTTCTGGAACAGGCCGGCGGCGGTGGGGGAGGCCGCCGCGTCACAGACGCTGGCTCCTCCGGCCGACTGCCCGAACAGCGTCACGTTGCCGGGATCGCCGCCGAACCGCGCGATGTTGCGCTTCACCCATCTCAGCGCCGCCTGCTGATCCTGCAGGCCGTAGTCGCCCGAGTGCTGCCCGAGGGCCTTCTCGGCGAGGAACCCGAGGATCCCCAGCCGGTAGTGGACCGCGACCGCGATCACGTGCCCGGTGGCCGCCAGATGCGCCTGGTTGGGCGGGCTCCCGATCACAAACCCGCCGCCGTGGATCTCGACCATCACCGGCAGCGGCCCCGGTCCGGCGTCGGTCGGGACCTGCACGTTGAGGGTCAGGCAGTCCTCGCTCGACGCCGGCGGCGGCGAGGTCGAGCCGGGGTTCTGCGGCTGCGGGCACGCCGGTCCGGCCTGCGTGGCCTGCAGCGTCTGCGACCAGGGAGTCACGGCCGCAGGCGGGCGCCAGCGCAGCGCCCCCACCGGCGGGGCGGCGTAGGGGACCGCCAGGTAGGAGGTCACGCCGTCGGCGGTCAGGCCGCACACCGGGCCGTCCCGGGTCTGCACGTCGGTGCCCGGCGTACACGCCGGGGTGGCCGAGGCTGCCGCGGCGGCGGGGCGCGACCCGCCGGCGGCCAGCAGCACCACCACCAAGCCGGTGATCGCCGCTGCCGCTGCGATCAGAAAAGCGCACCTTCTGGCGCGGCCGTCAATACTCATGCCAGCTCCCTCCGGTCGAGTGAAACACGGTCCAGACGGATCTGCGTCTTACTCCTCACTCGCTTTGACTGTCAAATGTCAGCGCGTGATTGTGTCATCGTTATGACACACCGCAATTCAGGTTGGCGATATGACGCTGCGCATGTGTCACCGGGTCGAACCAGGCCTGCTGGTAACTGTCAAAGCTTATGGTCAGTTGACCAGCGCCGCGGCAACGTGACCAAAGCAGCTCAGCCGGCGTCTGCGGCGCCTGGGCGCCGGCAGGGACGTGATCGGGGTTACGGGTCCCGGCGGCGCCGATCAGTCCGCTGGCGACCACCAGGATGCTCGAGACCCCGATCCGAGGCGGAACGCCGACTGCCAAGATCGGTTGGAGGCAACGGTGATCCTGACCGCCTCTCCCGGCGGCACGCCGGCCACCGAAGGATGACCCAGGGTGTCGCGTTTGGCCTGAGCGACCGCCGCCTGTCCGGGCCCGGACCCGGCGGGCCGCCTGTGGGCTAACTCGCGACCTTCCCGGCCTCGGCGGCGTCGCGCTCGATCTGCTCGTTGTCGGCCTTGAGCTCGCGCTGCTCGACCTTGGCCGCTCGCTTCATCGCGCGCTGCACCTTGGCCTCCATGTCGGACACGGCGACGACGACCAGGCCGGCCTCGCCGCGGTCGAGGTGCTCGCCGAGGTCCTTGAGGTCGTGCCGGCTCATACCCATCGCGGCATGCCCTGCGACCGCGCCGAGGATCGCGCCGCCGGCGGTGGTGCCCACCAGCAGGCCGCCGCCGATCGCCGCAAACGGGAACAGCGCGACGACGAGCCCGGTGGCCAGGCCGACGCCGCCACCGAGCACGCCGCCCACGCGGGTGGGCGTCTCGTGCTTCTTGACGATCTTCGTCTTGCCGTCCTCGCGCCGCTGCACCACGGCCGCGTCGTAGGCGTCGATCAACCCGGCCTCGACGTGCAGCTCCTTGACCAGCTGGTAGTCGGCCTCCGCGTCGGCGACGCTGTCGTAAACCCCTACGTAGGCCATCAGCGTGTCGATCGCCATCGCGCTCTCTCCTCTTGTGGGTCGGTCGGTGAGGGACGATCCTACGCCGCCCGACGCCGGACGCGTAGTCTCCGGCGGCGATGCGCCGGTTCTGCGCCAACGTGTCGCTGCTGTTCGGTGAGCTGCCGCTGCTCGACCGGTTCGCGGCGGCTCGCGCTGCCGGTTTCGGCGCCGTCGAGATGCACTGGCACCGCGACGCCGAGCCCGGCGACGTCCGCGCCGCAATAGCCGACGCATCGCTGCAGCTGGTGCTGCTGAACTTCGACGGTGGCGACACCGCCGCCGGCGACCGCGGGCTGGCGGCCGACCCTGGCCGGTGCTCGGAGTTCCTCGACAACGTGCCGGTCGCGCTCGAGCTTGCCGCGGCCGTCGGCTGCACGCGGCTCAACGCGCTCGTCGGCAAGCGGATCGAGTCGATGCCGCTGGACGACCAGCTCGCGCTCGCGCGCGACAACCTGGCGGTCGCCGCCGACGCGGCCGCCGGCCACGGCGCCGTGGTGCTGATCGAGGCACTCAACCGGCACGACACGCCGGGCTGCCTGATCGCGGGCACCGATGCCGCCGCCGAGCTCGCACGCGCCGTGGGGCGGCCCAACATGCGCCTGCAGTTCGACGCCTACCACATGGATCGCATGGCGGAGGATCTGACCGCCTCGATCGAGCTCCACCGAGCCCAGATCGCGCATGTGCAGCTCGCCGACAACCCCGGCCGCGGCGATCCCGGCACCGGGGAGATCGACTTCGACGCCGTGTTCGGCGCGCTGCACTCGATCGGCTACGACGGCTGGATCGGGCTCGAATACGTGCCGCCCGAGGGGGACACGCCCGCGAGCCTGGAGCGCCTGCGCGCGCGCGGGCTGCTGTAGGTCCGCGGCGCCGCTAGCGCCCGCGGCCGAAGATCTGCAGGAAGAACAGGAAGATGTTCAGCACGTCGAGGAAGATCGAGGCGGCCAGCGGGATCGCCTGGTCGTTGCCGGCGCGGCGCAGCCGGTTGAAGTCGATCACCGTGTACAGGCCGAACACGCCCAGGCCGACGATCGAGTAGATCGTGTAGGCGGCCGGGATGCGGACGAAGATCAGCACGATTCCCGCGACCAGCAGCGCCAGCAGCAGCCAGAACGCCAGCCGGTATAGGTAGGAGAGGTCGCGGCGGATCGCATAACCCACGGAGCCGAGGCAGCCGACGAACAGCGCGGTGGCCCCGAACGCCTGGCGCACCGCCGTGGGATCGGTGGCGGCGTAGTAGTTGACGGTCGCCGACACGCTCACGCCGATCAGCAGACCGAACGCGAACAGGAGCACGAGCGCGAGGCTGGTGTTACCGCGGGCATTGGCGAACTGGAGCCCGAACAGGCAGCCGATCGCCAGCAGCCACGCGATGAACCAGCCGCCGCCGCCCCAGCTGCGCGCGATGAACACTCCGAGCGTGGCGAAGCCGACCGTGACCGCGACCAGGCCCATGACCCGGCCGAACAGCGCCGGCGTACTGCGGGCCTGGGGGCGCTCTGCGTATCCGAGTGCGCTCATCGCTCAGGCCACGTGCTCTGCGAAGTAGTCCAGTGTGGTTTGGGTCTTGGTCTGTTGCTCGCCGAGCAGGTCGGTCTCGCGCTCGGCGCACCAGGCGCGGGTCTCGGCCGCCACCTGCATCGCCTCGCCGGGCGCGCAGCGGGTCGACAGCTCGAGGATCCGGCCCTCAGGGTACAGCCAGCACTCGACGGCGATCTTGCGCTTCGCGCCGCGCGGCGTGCCCTTGGCCTTGAGCACGAATACCGGGCCGAGCACCGCCAGGTCATCGAGCTCGATCCCTTGGGGAGCGTGCTCGCGGTAGAACTCGCGCTGCTGCTTAGAGAACAACTTGCGCAGCGGGGCCGCGCCGCTGCCGGCCTCATCCACGCTGCACTTGCTTGGGAACGCCTTGTAGGAGCCCGAGCACACGTAGCCGCCGGGCATCGCGTCGACCTCGACGACGAAACCTGTCGCAGATCGCAGCGAATCGGGGAGGTTCTGGGGCGACACCGGGCGTAGCTTGACTACCGTGTCGTCGGGTTTGCCCTGGATCCGGCGGCCGCGGACGATCACCCCGGCCTTGTCGAGATCGAGGTTCAGCGTGTCGAAGAAGTACACCATGCGGATCTGCGCGTCGAGTGGATCCATGCCCAGCTCGAACACCGTCGAGCGCTGCCGGTCGAGCGGGATCGTCAGCTTGAGTTCGACGCTGTCGGCGCCGCGGGTCAGCTCCAGGAGCTCCACCAGCTGCTTGTCGGACAAGCGATCACGGGGCGGAGCTGATGTAGGAGGGGCGGGTGAGGCTGTCATCGGCGCGTCGGAGGCCACGAGAATCCGCAACGCCCTCCATGCTCAGATCATATTCCAGTGAGCTTGCGGGTGCGAGCGCTCGGGCTCGCCTTACCGGAGCGACGACGAGCGAACGCCGGCCGCAGCGGCTGGGCGGATCCGTCGCGGACCAGCCATGCCGTGGCCAGCGTCAGGCCGGCCAGGTACGGGAGGCCGTGGATGTCGCCGAGCGCCGTGTCAAGGACCGCCAGCGGGATCGCCACCGCCGCCTGAAGCCTGACGCGCTGCAGCTCGGGGACGCCGCCCACCAGCGAGTAGGCCGCCAGCCCACCGAGGATCCCGACGAACGCGACCGAGGTCCCGCCCTCCAGCGGCTGGAACACGTCGCCGATCGCGTGCCCCACGAGCGCGCCAACCAGGTACAGCGCCAGCCAGCGGCGGCGGCTCAGGAACTGCTCGCCGACCGCGCCGATCGCCGCGCACACCACGAGCACCAGCACGACGTTTCGCAGACCCTGATCGCTCTGCACCAGCACCGGCGAGATCAGCCGCCACAGCTCGCCGTGGCCGAGCGCCGCGGGGTCGCGCCGCAGCGCATCGAGCGGACCGCTGCCCAACAGACGCGTCGCGGTGAGGATCGTCGTCAGTCCGACGGTGATCACGGTCAGAATCGGGAATCTTCGCTGGCGGATCATTTGGGTGACTATAGCATTTGAGTCGCCCTAACGTTCTGCTACGCTGATTGCCGTGGCGGTGGTCGAGGGCAGACGCGCGCGTAAGAAGCGCGAGACGGCGGAACGGATCGCCTTGGCGGCGGGCATGCTGTTCGGCGAGCGCGGCTATGAGGGGGTGTCGGTCGTCGACATCGCCGAAGCGGCCGACGTGTCCGAGCAGACCGTCTACAACCACTTCGCCACCAAGGAGGATCTGGTCTTCGACCGCACCGACGAGCTCGACGAGGCCCTCGAGGCCGCGGTGGCGCAACGGGTCGCCGGGATGCCCGCGGCGGTCGCGGTGGCGCCGATCCTGCACGGGATCCTCGACCGGATCTCGGGCCTGACGTTCGATCGGCACAGCGGCGGGATGCCGAGCCTGGCCGCGACGAGCCCCGCGCTGCAGCGGGCGGGGCTCGAGCGCACCCGCCGGCATGCCGCGACGATCGCCCGGGCGCTGGGCGATTCCGCGCCTTCGCCCTCGCCATCGCCCTCGCCTCTCGCCTTCGCCTTCGCCCTCGCCCTCGCCTGAGGACCGGATCGCAGGCTGGGCGCTCGCGGGGCTGCTGCAGCTGCTGATCGAGGAGCTCGGCGGTGCCCACGAGCGCGGCGAGCAGCCCGCCGATGCCGCTGTGCGCCTGCACGCGGTGGTCGATCGTCAGGTGGCGGCGCTGTCGGGCCTCGGCTGACCGGCGATCCTCGGAGAAATCGCGAGTATCGCTCGCCACCGGTGCTAGCCGTACATACTCCCGGTGGTCATGAGCATCCGCCTGCTGGTCCGCCCGGACGGTCTGATTTCCCGCATCAGCGGACTGGTCCGGGCGATCCGCGACGGCGACGACAAGATGGTCGAGGACGCTGTCATACGGCTCAGTCAGCGCAAGCGCTGGCTGGCCCCGCTGGCGTTCGCGGTGGGCGCGCTGGCGATGCTGTTCGAGGGCCTGCGGCTCGTGTTCACCAATTGGCGGCTGACGCTGATCCAGATCCCGCCGGCATCGTGGATCTGGCTGGCCACGTTCGACCTGAAGCTGCACCTGCTGCACGGCCGGCAGCTCAACGTGATCCGCGGCCCGATCTTGATCCCCATCGTGATCCTGATCGCCGCGATCACCGCGGCGTGCTTCTTCCTCAACGCGGTGTTCGCGTTCGCGATCGCCGACAGCGACACCCACGAGATCCGGCCCGCCGTGGCTCGCGCCCGCCGTCATCTGGCCGTCGTGCTCGGGTCGGGCTTCGTGGTCGGCCTCGCGCTGGGGTTCGCGACCATGATCGCGGCGCGCTACGGGCCGCCCTGGTTCGTGCTCTCACTCGGGATCGTGATCGGCGTGATGATGCTCTGCTACGTGCTGATCCCGTCGCGGCTGATCGGTGCCAAGCCGGTCCGATCGCGCCGCGACAAACTGATCGCCGGCGCGGTCAGCGGGGCCTTCGGGGGCGTGGTCTGCGCACCCCCGTACGCGCTGGGACGGATCGGGGTGCTGATGCTCGGAAGCCGGGCGCTGCTGATCCCGGGGATCATCTTCATGGCGGTTGGGTTCGCGCTGCAGGCCGGCGCCACCGGCGCGGTCAAGGCGATCAAGATGAGCACCAAGCTCGTCGCCGGCCGGCGCGTCGACGACGAGTCAGCCGGTGGAGTCCCCGGTCAAGGCGCTCGGGACAATCGCGACGAAGGCGGTGACCACGAACGCCAGCAGGCAGACCACTCCGATCGCGTGCGCCCAGCCGGCGTCGGCGACCGTCAGGCCGCCGAACCCCGCGATCAGCAGCGCCGCCGAGACCCGGCCTAGCAGCCCCGTCCGGAGGTTCGGCAGCCCGCCGGCGGCTGGTTGAGGCGGCGACTCCTCCGCGGCAGCGAAGCGACCGGTGACGGCCAGCCGGAACAGCAGCGCCAGCGACGGGAACAGGATCGCGCCGCCGGCGAGCACGGCGATCACCACCCACACCAGCGTGTCGTGGCCGGCGGCGGCCTGATAGATCGTCAGCCCGGGGAGGATCGTCGGCCACCGCGCGAGCGTCCAGCCCAGGATCACCGCCGCGACCGCTACGGCCGCCGTGTATCGCGCGGCCTCGAACCGGCGGACGTAGACGAGCGCGAGGGTCCCGGCTCCGGCCAGCGCCGAGACGATCACCGCCACCAGCGCGTCCCCGCGCAGCAAGGAGTGAAACAGCTGGTTGTCGTCACCCTTGACGATGAACAGGCCGCCGAACGCGACTGCCCCCGAGATCACTCCGATCGCCAGCGCGCGGTTGCGGAACGCCCGCTCGAGCTCGTCCTCGCCGCGTCCTGCGGCGTCGGCGGCGAGATACACCGCCGACAGGTAGGCGCAGTTGCTGACGGCCAGCACGCCGATGAAGATCGAGGTCGGGTTCAGCCAGCTCGACCACATGTCGCCGATGCCGCTGGCCGGTACGCGGTCTGAGGCGATCCCGCCGACCACCGCGCCGAGCGCGAACGGCGTCAGGATCGACGAGAGCGAGAAGATCGTGTCGATCGCGCTGGACTCCCGCAGGCTCGACGCGCCGGCCCGCAGCGCGTAGGCGGCACCGCGGAACAGGATCCCGAACACGGCGATGAACAGCGGCACGGCGAGCGTCGTGAAGATCGCCTCGAACACCTGCGGATATGCGGTCCACAACACGGTCAGCACGAAGATGAGCCACACGTGGTTGGCCTCCCACACCGGCGCCATCGACTCGTGGGCGTGCTCGCGGACGAGCTCGGCGCGCTCACCACGGCCGGCCGACAGCTGCCAGAGCCCGGCCCCGAAGTCGGCGCCGGCGAGCACCGTGTAGAGGGCCACGCCGGCCAGCACGAACACCAGGGGGAGCGCTTGCAGGAACATCGGTCAGGCGGGCTGGGGGTCGGAGCCGAGGTCGGGTTCGGGCTCTCCGGGCAGCCGAAGCTGGGCACCGGCCAGCCGCCGCAACACCCAGGCCAGCCCGCACGCGATCACCACGTAGCTGGCGGCGAGCACGCCGTAGCCGATCGGGATGCCGTGAGCACCGGTGACCGCCGCAGAGGTCGGCATCACCCGATAGACCACCCATGGCTGGCGGCCGACCTCGGTGACCACCCAGCCGGAGATCAGCGCGACCAGCGCTGCGGGGCCGGCGAGCACCACGGCGGCGTAGAACAGGCGCGAGTCGGGCAGCGATCTTCGCCGGATCCACACAACCAGGTAGAGCGTGCCCAGCAGCGCCAGCAGCGTTCCGATCCCGACCATGGTCTGGAACGCGAACCGCACGACGTTGACCGGCGGTCGCTGGCTGGCCGGGACCGCGTCGAGCCCCTGAACCTTCGCGTTCCAGCTGTGGTACGACAGGAGCGACAGCAGATGCGGGATCTCGATCCCGTACTTGACCTGGTCGTCGGTGTACCAGCCGAGGATGTGCTCTGGCGCCCCCCTGGTCGTCTGGTACAGGCCCTCGATCGCCGCGAGCTTGGTGGGCTGCTTCTCGGCCACGGCGCGCGCGGCCCAGTCGCCGACGAGCACCTGGACCGGTGAGGCCAGCGCGGCGATCGTCAGCGGGATCGTCAGCGCCACCCGCTCGTAGCGGCCCCAGCGCCCGCGCAGTCGGCAGGCCGCGTACACCCCGGCCATGATGAACCCGGTGACGATGTAGCCGGCGATGTACATGTGGATCAGCTCGTGCCACAGGTAGCTGTTGGCGAACAGCGCCTTGAACGGGTCGACGTCGACCACGCGCCCGCCGACCAGGCGAAACCCGCCGGGATGGTTCATCCAGGCGTTGACCGCGATCACCATCCACGAGCCGGTGAAGCCGGTGATCACGATCGGGATTCCGGTGGCCAGGTGGGCGCGCGGGGACAGGCGGCCCCAGCCGTAGACATAGATCCCGATGAAGATCGCCTCCATGAAGAACGAGAAGCCCTCGATCGCGAACCCGAGGCCGAAGACGCTCCCGAACGTGCCGGTGAACTTCGGCCACAGCAGCCCCATCTCGAAGCTCAGCACGGTGCCGGTGATCACCCCGACGGCGAACAGCGCCACCATCACCCGCGTCCAGCGCCGCGCCACCATCAGGTACACGCGATCGCCGCTGCGCACATACAGCCACTCGACGAACAGCACCATCACCGGGAACGAGATCCCGAACGCGACCAGCGGGATGTGGACCGCAAACGACAGCGCCTGCATCTGGCGCGCCTGCAGCAGATAGTGCTGGTCGACCGGGACGAACGCGGCCGCCGTCGCGAGCATCGAGCCCATCTGGCTGTCCTTTCTGGAAGAGCAGTCCGACGGCGCTGCTGAGCGGTCCATCGTACAGGCGACCGTCGGCGTATCGTTGCACCCGCCGGCCGTGGCGCGCTGGCTGTCGTGCGCCGCCGGCGCCTGCCATTTCGTCTACGCCGAGGAGGACCATGGATCGCCACACGCCGACTGTCAGCGAGCTCGTGCGCCGCGCCGTCGAGGTGGCCGATCCGGACGATCGAGATGGGGCACTCGCGAGCCTGGAGGAGCAGTTCGAGGACGACGACGAGCCGATCACCGCGGTCGACAACCTGGAGGAGCGGCTCGCGATCGCGTCCGAGGGCGCCGATTACGAGGCCGAGAACCCCGCCGTGGCGGTCGCGCTGGCGATGGTCCTGTACATGGCCTCGCGCCACGGCCACGCGGACTACGACCGCGACCCCGGTGAGCTGATGAAGCTGTCGGCCCGCGCCCAGTGGCACCGCGACCCTCCCGAGGCGGTCGTGGACTGGCTCGCCGACCGCGGCGTCAGCCTCTGATCCGGACCCCATGCGCTTCAACCCGCATCACGCGCGCGGGGATGCCGACGACGTCAGGCAGCTGATCCGCGACAACCCCTGGGGGACGCTGGTCAGCCATCACGACGGCGAGCTCGTCGCCTCGCACTACCCGGTGCTGCTCGACGAGGAAGCCGACGGGTTGGCGATCGTGACCCACGTCGGGCGGCCCGACGAGGACATCCACGGGTTCTCAGACCGGGAGATCCTGCTGATCGTCCAGGGACGTCACGGCTACATCTCGCCGAGCTGGTACGCGCCCGGGGCGACCCGCGCGCCGACCTGGAACTTCACCGCCGCCCATTGTCACGGCGTGCCGCAGCTGCTCGGCGAGGAAGAGAACCTGCGGGTGCTGACCCGGCTGGTCGAGCACTTCGAGCGCCGCGTGCAACAGCCGATGCTGCTCGATCAGGAGTGGGGAGCGCGGATCGCCCGGGGCACGGTCGGGATCCGGCTGCCGATCTCCCGGTTTCAGTTCAAGCGCAAGCTCAGCCAGGACAAGGACCCGGTGTCCCGGCGCCAGGTGATCGCCGCCTTGCGGGCGGCCGGGCCCTACCGGCACCCGGAGCTGGCCGACGAGATGGAGGCTGAGCTGCGTGGGACGTGAAAAAACGGGGCGGGACGTGAAACGTCCTCATACGGGACGTTTCACGTCCCGCCCCAGCTACCAGTGGTGGCGGGGCGGCCACGGAATCGGGCCGTGGCCGACCACAAGATCGACCGTGCCCGACACGTACCGGCCGCCCTTGACGTCCCCGTCGACGACCAGCCGCGGCTGGTCGAGCGCGACGCCGTCCTCGTTGAGCGACATCTGCAGCGGGCGACCGCCGACCGACGCCTCGGCCGGAGTGACCACCGCCACGTAGCCGTCCGAGCCGACCGCCGCCACCCAGGTGTTGCCGTCGACTGGCACGCGGGCGGCGCGGAGCACGGTCGCCAGCGACGGCCCGATCTCGGTGTGCTGCTGGGGCGAGGTGCCGGCCTGGAAGCTCACGGTCAGCGTCTGGGACGGCAGCGCCGCCAGCGTGGACGCGGTCAGCACCCGAGTGCGGGCGCCGTCCGCGATCGTGAGCGCGCCGGCCGAGGGCGGCGTGGTCGCCGTGGGGCTCTGCACGCCGACGTCGATCCGGTTGACGAACGGGATCGTCCGCGCGTGGTTGGCGTCGCTCGGCACGATCAGCTCGGGGGCGGGGAGCAGGTGCCCGTGGCGCTCGAGCGCGAGGTAAGCGGGGTGGTTTCCGAATCCGGCGTCGAGCTCGCCGAGCGCGAGCGTGACGGGTGGCTCGAACCGGTTGCTCAGCGTCACGGTCACGCGCAGCAGCGCGTTCTTGGCGTCCGGCAGAGTGGGCTGCGCGGCGTTGACCAGGTCCTCGACCGACACTCCTGGGGACCCCGTCGGCGCCATCGCGCTGAGCTGCGCCAGCGAGTACGTGGTGGGTGCGGCGACCGCGCCGCCGACGCTCAGGCCCGAGTAATGCGGACGATGCAGACGGTGGTGATGCCGCGGTGAGGCGACGCTGGCCCCGGCCGTCAACCCGGCGAACCCCATCGCGATCGCGATCGTGACACAGCACCTGCGCAGCATCGGCGCACCTCCGTCCCCACGTAGTTTTCGCAAATCCTGCCTGGGCACATCATAGGCAGCAAGTCGCCCAGACCGTTGCCGCGGATGTCCTCTACGGTTGGTGCGAATGAGCCAGCACGACGTGATCGTGATCGGGGCGGGCCCGGCCGGTGAGGTATGCGCGGGCAAGCTCGCGGGCGAAGGCCTCGACGTGGCGCTCGTCGAGCGCGAGCTCGTCGGCGGCGAGTGCTCGTTCTACGCGTGCATGCCGTCCAAGGCGCTGCTGCGCCCGGCCGAGCTGCTCGCCGAGGTCCAGCGAGTACCCGGCGCCAAGCAGGCGGTGACCGGCAAGCTCGACGTCGAGGCCGCGCTCGAGCGGCGCAACCAGGTGATCCACGACCTCGACGACTCCGGCCATCTTCCGTGGCTCGAGGAGCGGTCGATCACCCTGATCCGCGGCGAGGCCAGGTTCGAAGGCGAGCGCCGCATCCGCGTCGGCGACGAGCTGATCGAGGCGCGGCGCGCGGTGGTGATCGCCACCGGTAGCGGGGCGGCGTTCCCGCCGATCTCGGGGCTCGAGGAGATCGCACCCTGGACCAACCGTGCCGGCACCACGTCGATGCAGGTCCCGAAGCGACTTACCGTGCTGGGCGGCGGCGTGGTCGGATGCGAGCTAGGGCAGGCTTGGTCGACGCTGGGCGCGCGCGTCGCGATCGTCGAGGCGTCTGAACGCCTGCTGCCCGGCGAGGAGCCGTTCGCGGGGCAGTTGGTGGCCGAGTCGCTCTCGGATCTGGGCGTCGACGTGCGGGTGGCCACCAACGCGACCGCGGCATCCCGCAGCGACGCCGGCGAGTTCGCGCTCGAGCTGGCGGGCGGCGAGAAGCTCCGCAGCGATGAGTTGCTGGTCGCCGTCGGGCGCAAGCCCCACACCGACGAACTCGGACTGGAGACGATCGACCTCGAGCCCGGCGCCTCGATCGCGGTCGACGACACGATGCGGGTGCCGGGGCGCGACTGGTTGTACGCGATCGGAGACGTCAACGGCCGGGCGCTGCTCACGCACGCGGGCAAGTACCAGGCGGTGGTTGCGGTGGCCACGATCATGAACCGCGAGGCCAGCGCGGTCTGGGATGGCGAGCACACCCCTCGGGTGGTGTTCACCGAGCCGCAGGTCGCCGCCGCCGGCCTGACCCTGGAGCGGGCGCTCGACGCGGGGATCGCGGCCAAGGCGGTCGACTCCGATCCCGGGTCCACCGCGGGCGCCAGTTTCACCGGCAAGGGCGCGCGCACCGGCGCGCGTTTCGTGGTCGACGAGTCGCGCGGCGTGCTGATCGGAGCGACGTTCGTGGGGCCGGAGGTGGCCGAGGCGCTCCACGCCGCCACGGTGGCGATCGTCGGCGAAGTGCCGCTCCGGCGGCTCGTCCACGCGATCCCGGCGTTCCCCACGCGCACCGAGGTGTGGCTGAAGCTGCTCTCCGAGTGGGCGCCCTAGGTCCCGATAGCTACTCGGTCAGGGCGCGCAGCATCACGACGTGATCGGGGTTGATTCCGATCTTCTGACCGGTCTCAGCGTCGGTGATCCAGGCGAGCTCCATGATCGAGCCGCGCGCGGCACTGAGAATCGCCGCCTCCACCGTCGCCGCGTTCTCCTCCACGAGCAGCCTCTCGCCGCCGATCATCGTGACCTCGGCCGTCGGCCTCACCGCGGCGATGATCCGTCGGCGCGACGGCTCCCGTTCACGAGTCGAACTCCGCCACGTCGTAGGCGTTGCCCTCCAGCACATCGCAGCGGATGTCAAACGGGACATCGCCTCGCCGTTGGTAGACCAGAAACGGCTGGTGAGGGCCCATGTCGAAGATTGCGAGCACCGTGTCTCCGCAGATCGGATCCGGCTCGCCGACGGTGGTCACGCAATCGACGTTGCCCCTGCGGGTCCACAGCTCGATGATCCGCCGATCGCGTGGCGCACGGCCCATCCGTTCTTCGGCCAGCATGCGCATCTGCTCGTAGGTGGACTGCACCGACAGATTGTCGATGACCCCGGGGATGAAGAACGCGGTCACCGCTTACAGCCCTCGCTCGCGGGCATCTTTGTTCAGCGCCACCGAGAGGGCAGCTGGGTCGAGCCGCGCTTCCAGCTCGTCGATTCGCTGCGCCTGTCGCTGGGATTCGCGATACATCGCGTCCTGTAGGCCTTCGACCAGCTGCTCCAGGTGTCGGATCCGTGCCTCAAGCGGCTGACTGGACGGGGCGTCGCCCTCCGAGTGCCCGACCGGGGACTCCGTCGCAGCGGCCGGGAACGCACTCCGGACCTGACGAATCCCGGCTATCGCTCGTGGGCGCTCAGGGGCATTCATCGACCGTCCTCGGTCTGGTCCGACAACAGCGCGGCCTGGCGGTCGCTCCGGGTCTCGTCGTTGGGCGGATCGCTTGGTCCTCGTGACAGCAAATCCTGCTCCCCTCGTTGCCGGCGCGACCCGATTGTGCGGAAACCCGCGGCGTCGCCGAGCCAACCGTCGCGGGCGGCGCCCGCAAGGCGAAGCTAGCACCTGCCGGGGGTTCCGGCAATCGGCACGAGCTTGCGACGACATGCGGCGCATGATCTGCGCCACGACTCAGGGCCACGATGCAACACCGAGATCCGTCCCTGTACGATCCGCCTGAGTTCAGAGGAGAGCGTTCCGGGGCCGGAGCGTGAGTGATGGCATCCGAACCATCAGTGAGCACACCACAGGGTCCAGTATGTAGAGGCGCCGCGTGAGCGCCGGCGACACCGGCGAAGCGCCGGCCGAACCGCTTGCCGGCGGTCGGCTCCTGGCGGAAATCACCAACCGGATCGTCGCGTTCATGCGCGAGCATTACGGTCGGGGACCGATCAAAGCCAAGACCTATGTGCTCGACAACCTGATCGTCTGCGTCCTGAGCAACGGATTCACCGCGATCGAGCGGACGATGATGGAGGGCGGCGAACCGGACCGCGTGCTCGACATGCGTCGCGACTTCCAGCGGGTGATGAAGGAGCGCTACAGCACGATGATCGAGCAGCTGACGGGCCGCAAGGTGCTCGCGTTCCTCAGCCAGGCCCATGTCCAGCCCGATCTGACGATCGAGATATTCCTGATGGACGGGCCGGTTCCGGGCTTCGGTGCGCTGGAGCTGGTCGACCCGCCACCCGCGGAGCCCGGCGAGCCCAGTCACTGACCCAGGCCGCCGCCGGGCGTGGGGATTTGACCCCTCATGCGGGGCCGCATCGAGTAAGCTCGACAGCGTCTAGGCGAGTCGGCGGCGCCATCCAGGTGCGGCCGGATCGTTATGACGAACTTAGAGCTCGCGCTCGTGGCGGTCTGCTGACGGCACACGGGGGTGTTGCGCTCTGAAGCGTCCACCCCTGCACTGGAGCCGACCATGTCGCGTGAAGAAAGCTGCCGCACAGGCCCCGAAGCGCTTGCCTGCTACGCCCAGCCCCGTCTGGCGCGAAGCCTGCTTGAGCTGGCCACCTCCGTCGTGCCCTACCTGGTGGGTTCGGTGCTGATCTACTTGACGCTCGGCGTCTCGTTGGCGCTCACGCTCGTGCTGATCGTCCTGACCGCAGGCTTTCTGGTGCGCACGTTCGTCGTCTTTCACGACTGCGCGCATGGATCGTTCCTGGCCTCCAAGCGGGCCAATCGCTACGTGGGGCGAGTCATGGGCCTGTTCGTGCTGTCGCCGTTCCTGCGGTGGCGCCACGACCACGCGGTCCACCACGCTACGTCGGGAGACCTCGAACGCCGGGGCGTGGGGGACGTGATCACGCTGACGGTCACCGAATACCGCGGGCGCCGGTGGCGGGGCCGCCTCGCCTACCGGATGATCCGCAATCCGCTGGTGATGTTCGGGCTCGGCCCGATAATCGCGATGGTCGTGGGACCGCGGATCGCAACCCGCGCCCAGCGACCTCGGATGCGCCATAGCGTGCTCGCAACCGACCTCGTGCTGGTCACCTTGTTCGCCGGCCTGTGCTGGCTGATCGGCTGGCGAGACTTCCTGCTCGTGTGGGCGCCGCCGGCGATGCTCGCGGGCTCCGTGGGTATCTGGCTGTTCTACGTGCAGCACCAGTTCGAAGACGCCTACTGGCAGAGCGCCGACGGGTGGGACTACGCCGATGCCGCACTGCGCGGCAGCTCCTATCTGAGGCTGCCGAAGGTGCTGCAGTTCTTCACGGGCAACATCGGCCTGCACCACGTCCACCACCTGAACGCGCGGATCCCCAACTACAACCTGCAGCGGGCGCACGACGAGAACCCGGTGTTCGCACAGGTCCCGACCCTGTCGCTGTGGGACGCGCTGCGGACGGTGCGGCTCAAGCTGTGGGACGAGGACCGGCGCAAGCTGGTGACGTTCGCTCAGGCGCGCATGGCTCCAGCGGCGGCCTAGAAGCCGCGCCGCTGCGGCGCGCCCGGCTCAGCGGGCTCGGTCTCGAGCCCGGTCGCCGTCTCTGACGATGCGGAGGTTGCTCGTGCGCGCCTGGAGGCGATCGAATGCCGCATCGAGATCCGTCGACGGCCGTTCCGTCGACCACCGCCGGCCGACTCGGTGGACCTCGCCCGCGTCCTCCAGTCGCTGCAGACGCGCCAGCACCTTGGCCTCGTTGAGGCCGGCCGCCTTGGCGATCCGCGCGGTGGAATGTCCGCCCGGGGGCAGCGTGCGCAGCGCTCGCTTGAGTCGGTCCTCGGACTCAACGGGGCGCGGCGGACGCCGTCGCTTGTGACGCCGCTCAGCAGGCCGTTTGGTCGGCTGCTCGGCCGCCGGTTCGCCCGCGCCCTCGGTCTCCCCGGAGCCGGGTCCCGGAGGAGCGTCGCCAAAGCGGGCTCGGCACGCCCCGCACATGACGACCGCCTGACGGCCCTCGTGGCGGACAACCTCGAAGGTACGCCACCGGCGCCCCGTGCGACATATGGAGCAGCGACGGCGGGTTTGCTCGATTACGGTGAGATCTTCGGGGCTCATCGGGTGCTGTCTCCAACATAGACGGTCTCGGCAGACAGCCCTGCCCGACCGCTCCTCCGATCGCCGCCAGGCGGCACGACAGCACCTCTGGGCCGATCCTCAGTGCGCCCGAGAGGACTCGAACCTCCACGGACCATTCAGTCCACAAGGCCCTCAACCTTGCGCGTCTACCAATTCCGCCACAGGCGCTGAGGCGGCCAGTATAGCCCGGAGCCGGCCGCCGCTGGCCGGGCCCGGATGGCCAGTCTGCGCGTGCGTCCGCGGGTTGAGTCCGTCCTTGGCCCGCGCTAGTCTTTCGAACACATGTTCGACGTACGGGATCAGCCCGGGTCAAACGAGTAAGGAGTTGGCGGTGGACCTAACCAAGCGTCAGCAGGAGATCTTCGACTTCATCAAGCGCTACTCGGCCGTCAACGGCTATCCCCCGACCGTGCGCGACATCGGCAAGGCGGTCGGACTGGCGTCGTCGTCGACGGTCCACGCGCACTTGGCGAACCTCGAGCGGATCGGCCTGCTCCGCCGGGACCCGACAAAGCCCCGCGCGATCGAGTTGCTCGACCGGGCGGCGGCGGGAATGCGCAGCTTCGTCAAGCCCGGGCTGCCGCTCGTCGGCCAGGTTGCGGCCGGCCAGCCGGTGCTCGCCGAGGAGAACATCGAGGATTACGTGGCCACGCCGACGTTCGCGGGCGGCGACGACGGCGGGTACCTGCTGCGAGTGCGCGGCGAGTCGATGAAGGACGTCGGGATCCTGGACGGGGACCTGGTCGTGGTGCGGCCGCAGGACACGGCCGAGGACGCCGACATCGTGGTCGCGCTCGTCGGAGAGGAGGCGACGGTGAAGCGGTTCTTCCAGGAGTCCGATCACGTGCGCCTGCAGCCGGAGAACGAGGCGATGGAGCCGATCCGCAGCCGGGACGTGCGCGTGCTCGGCAAGGTGGTGGGCCTGATGCGGAGCATGAGGTGACGGGGAGGTGAGCGTTCTGGCGCCGCCAGCGGAGTGCGCTCCGCCGACGCTGTTCGACGCGACGGGCGGTGAGCCCATGCTCGACGAGTTGCTCGTCGGCGTGTGGGAGGGGCTCACCGCTCATCGGGTCGCGCAGTGCCCGGTGTGCGGCGGCGAGATGCACGCCGAGTTCGGCGCGCACTCCCGGCCGGTGGGAGGCCGCTGCAAGAACTGCGCCACGACGCTGAACTGACGGCGGGCGCTCCCACGGCGGCGTGATCCGTCGCTATGCTCGGCGGCGCAGGCCGAGCAGCCGCGGAGGTAACGCCTTCGAGGAAAGTCCGGACATCACAGGGCAAGGTGGTCGGTAACGCCGACCCGGGGAAACCCGCGGGAAAGTGCCACAGAAATGACACCGCCTAAGCCTGGAGCCGCTGCAGCGCTTCAGGACGGCAAGGGTGAAATGGTGCGGTAAGAGCGCACCGGCGTCGCGGTGACGCGGCGGCCAGGCAAACCCCACCTGATGCTAGGCCAAGCAGGACCGCTTGTAGGTGGCCCGCCAAGGTCCGGGTAGGCCGCACAGATGGATGGCTGTTCACGACAGGATCCGGCTTATAGGTCTGCTACGGGAGAGCCCCGCTCCGGCGGGGCTCTTCTATTGCCACCGGCCTCCGGTCCCGGCCGAGAGCTGACCCGGCGGCGCTCCGGTCGCGGCGCGACGGAACGCGTACCGCGGCCGCGGTGCTACTCGATGGTCTACATTGCGTCGCCGCTGCAACACGACAAGGAGGGACCCTTGAGCCGTAAGTTCGTGCTGGGGGCGGCGCTAGCTGCTGCCTGCCTGGCGCCGGCGACCGCTGCCGCGGCACCGTCTGCGCCCACATTCTCCGACCACGCGACGATCGCGCGCGACATCGTGCCCTCGGGCCAGCCGGGAGCGGTCCCGCCGCCTGCTGGAGCCGACGAGCAGGCGCAGATGTACAACGCGCTGACACCACTGTTCAACAAGGTTTCGAGCGGCGCGATCAACGCCGACTTCAAGGCCGAATCGCTCGGCGCCGCCGGCCCCGGGCCCTACCTGAGCGAGCCCGTCCCGCATCCGGGCGTGACGATCAAGCGCGACTCGTTCGACGTGCCGCACATCTTCGGCAAGACCCGTGATGACGTCACCTGGGGGGCCGGATGGGTCCTGGCGGAGGATCGCGGTCTGCTGCTCCAGCAGGGCCGGTATGACTCGCTCGTGGCCGCCGTCGACGCGCCCGGTGTCAGCGCACTGGGCCTGGTCTCGAACCTCGAGACGTTCAAGCCATCCGCGCAGACCGAGCGGGAGGTCGCCAAGCAGACCGGGACACTGCTCGCCAAGGGCGCCAAGGGACGCGCGGTGCTGCACGACATCGACGTCTACGTGCAGGGCATCAACGCGTACTTCCGTGCCCACGGCGGGACGACGCCGCCGTTCACCCGTACCGACATCTACGCGTTCAACGCGCTGAAGGACCAGTTCGTCGGCGAGGGCGGGGGAGACGAGCCGGTGCGCTCGGAGTTCCTGACGGCGCTGCAGCGCAAGTTCGGGCCCACGAAGGGCCGCAAGATCTGGAACGACCTCCGCGAGGCCAATGACCCCGAGGCGCCGGCCAGCGTCCCCGGCAAGGTCCAGTTCCAGAAGCCGCCCAAGAACGACAGCGGCAACGTCAACCTCGACCCCGGCAGCCTGTCAGTCTCGGCCACCAAGGCGATCGCCGCCTCAGACCAGGAGCGCGCGCACGCCAGCAACGAGCTGATGGTGTCGGGGGCGCGGTCCTCGACGCACCACCCGATCATGGTTGCCGGTCCGCAGATCGGCTACTTCTACCCGGGGCTCACGCTCGAGGAGGACCTCGAGGGCCCCGGCATCAGCCAGCGCGGAGTGAGCTCGGCGCCGTTTCCCGGGTACATCTTCATCGGACGCAGCCAGGACTCCGGATGGTCGCTGACGTCGGCCGGTCTCGACCAGATCGACACCTATGTCGAGACGCTGTGCGGTCACAGCGACCACAAGTACCAGTTCAAGGGCAAGTGCCGCTCGATGCAGTTCTTCGACGCGGGCACGCTGAACCCCGGAACGAAGACCGCGAAGGAGATCAGCTTCTACAGGACCGTCCACGGCCCGATCGTCGGCTACGCCCGCGTGCACGGCCGGCTCGTCGCGCTCGCGCGCAAGCGCGCCAGCTACGGCAAGGACACCCTGGACCTGCTCTTCTACCACGACCTCGCCCACAACAAGGTGCACAACGTCCACCAGTTCTTCAAGGCGGCCGACCAGACCCCGCAGACGTTCAACTCGTTCTACGTCGACGACAAGGACATCGGCGTGTTCACCAGCGGCCTGGTCCCGATCCGCCCCTCCAACGTGGATCCGGCGATGCCGATCAACGGCACCGGCAAGGAGGAGTGGAAGGGATTCGTCTCCTTCAAGAACCACCCACAGGGGATCAACCCGCCCAGCGGCGAGATCATCAACTGGAACAACCGGCCGCAGGCCGGCTATGAGGCCCCGGACGACAACTGGTCGCTCGGTGCCCTGCAGCGCGTCGACCTGCTGATCTCAAACCTCGGCAAGGGCAAGAACATCACGCCCGCCAAGGTTGTGTCGGCGATGAACGCGGCCGCCACCCAGGACGTGCGCGAGATGACGTTCGAGCCGGTCCTGTCGAAGCTGCTGCACGGCGGCAAGGCTCCCAACGCCCGCGACGCGACGATGCTGTCGCTGCTGGACCAGTGGCGCAAGAAGGGGGGCAGCCGCCTCGACCGCACGGACAAGTCCGGGCTGGGCAACATCACCTCGCCGGGGGCGGCGATCATGGACAAGTCCTGGCCGCTGCTGGCCAACGCGTGGTCGTCGTCGGTGCTCGGCTCCAAGCTGTCGGGCGAGCTGGCGTCGTTTGAGAGCCAGTTCAACCAGCCGCCCGCCGGCCAGTACACCGGCTGGCACATCTACATGGACAAGGACCTGCGGACGATGCTGAAGATGAACGTCCGTGGGAAATACAACGTCCGCTACTGCGGGGCCGGCAACGTCAAGCGCTGCCGCTCGCAGCTGTGGAAGGCGATCGATGCGGCCGGCAAGCAGCTCGCCAAATCACAGGGCTCGAACCCGAGCCATTGGCGTGTGTCGGCGAACCCGGAACGGATCAGCTTCGTGCCCGGGTTGCTGCCGTTCACGATGCGCTACACCAACCGCCCGACGGGCATCCAGCAGGTGCTCAGCTTCTCCGGTCACTCCAAGCAGGACACCGGACGCTGATTGCAAACGCGTGGCCCCGGGCGTCGATCGCGGCGTCCGGGGCTCAGCGCGGCAGCGGCCCGCCGGCGAGCGCCACGATCGCGCCGACAACGCCGGCGAGCACCAGCGTGGGGACGATCCCGCGGCGGGCGACCAGCAACGCCGCCGCCGCGACCGCCAGCAGCACGAACTGCCACCACTCCTCAAGCGCCCGGGCCAGCGGGATCGCCGAACCGAGGATCGCTCCGATCGCCGCGGGGCCGGCGCCGTCGAGGAACCGTTGCGCGCGCAGATCACTGCGCAGCCGCTCGAAGTGCCGTCCTCCGGCGAGCACGAATGCGAACGACGGCGCGAACGCAACCGCGGCCGCCAGCGCGCCGCCGGCGACGCCATGCGCGGCATACCCGACCGCGGCGACGGTCGCGACGACCGGGCCCGGGGTGACCTGACCCAGGGCCACAGCATTCAGGAACTGACCCGAGGTCATCCAGTGGTACGTGTTCACGGCGTCGCCCTGCATCAGCGGCACGATCACGAACCCGCCGCCGTACGACAGCGCGCCGACCTTGAACGCCACCCAGACCAGCGCCGGGATCCCGCCCGCGGCGGCGGCCGCCAAGGGCAGGGCAGGAAGCGCCACCGACGCGACCGAGCGCCCGGCGAGGCCGGATGTGATCGCCAGCTCGAGCACTCCGCAGCCGAGCAACACCAGCACCACGTAGGGGCCGACCAGCGCGCCGGCGGCGATCCCGAGCGCGAGGTAGACGGCCCACCGGGCGCGCCGCGCCTTCCGGCTGCCGGCCCGCCCCCAGCTCGGGACCAACAGCAGGATCGCGGCCTGGACCGCGACCGCGGCGACCGCCGAGCCCGCGCCCGCGCCGGCGCCGCGCACCCAAGCGGGCGGTGACTGCGACTGCAACAGCGCCGACAGCGCCAGCATCAGGACGACCGCGGGGACGATGAAGCACAGTCCCCCGACTATCGCGCCGAGCGGACCGCCGAGCCGCCGGGCGCAGAAGATGCACAGCTGGGTGGACGCGGGCCCCGGGAGCAGGTTGCAGGCGCCGACGGCGTCCTCGAACTCGCGCGGGTCGATCCAGTGGCGCCGGTCCACCACCAGGCGGCGCAACAGGGCGATGTGCGTCGGCGGTCCGCCGAACCCGGTCAGGCCGATCCGGCCCCACTGCACCGCGATCGTCGCCAGCGAAGGCGCCGGGCCCGGCGGCGACTGGTCCGTCACCGCGCCCGGGCCGACGCTCGCCACGCCGCTCAGTCGCCGTCCGGCGGCTTGATCTCGCGCTTGAGGATCTTGCCGGTAGGCCCCTTGGGGAGCTCGTCGACAAACCAGACGCGACGCGGGTACTTGTAGGCGGCCACCCGCTCGCGGACGAACGCCGACAGCTCCGCGGCGGTGGCGCTCGCGCCGTCCTTTAGCGCGACCGCGGCCCCGACCTCCTCGCCGAGCTGCTCGTCCTGTAGCCCGACGACCGCCGCCTCGATCACGTCGGGGTGCTCGTAGAGGACCTCCTCGACCTCCCGCGGGTACACGTTGTAGCCGCCGCGGATGATCATGTCCTTCTTACGGTCGACGATGAAGAAGTAGCCGTCCGCGTCGACCGTGGCCATGTCGCCGGTATGCAGCCAGCCGTCGCGCAGGGTCTCGGCGGACGCCTCGGGGTTGGCCCAGTAGCCCTTCATCACGTTGTGGCCGCGGATCACGATCTCGCCGACCTCGCCCTGGCGAACGTCGCCGCCACCGTCGTCGACGACCTTCATCTCGGTGCCTTCGATCGGCACTCCGATAGAGCCCGGCTTGCGTTCGCGATCGCGGGGGTTGAACGACGCGACCGGCGAGCTCTCCGACAGGCCGTAGCCCTCCAGCACCTTGCAGTCGAATGCCCGCTCGAAGCCGCGCATCAGCTCGACCGGCATCGCCGAGCCGCCGGACGCGCAGATCTCGAGCGTGGAGGTGTCGAACTGGTCGCGCTCGGGGTGGTGCAGCATCGCGTTGTACATCGTCGGCACGCCCTCGAACAGGTTGACCCGATCGCGCTGGATGATCTCCAGCGCCTTGCCGGGATCGAACCGCGGGATCAGCGTGAGCGTCCCGCCCGAGGCGATCGTGGCATTGAGCCCGCAGGTTTGGCCGAACGAGTGAAACAGCGGCAGCGCCCCGAGCGTGATCGCCGAGGCTCCCAGGCCGAACATCGCGCTCGACACCTCGGCGTTGCGCTGCAGGTTCGCGTGGGTCAGCTCAGCGCCCTTGGGCGTGCCGGTGGTGCCCGACGTGTACAGGATCACGGCCGTGTCCTGCGGCTCGCGCTCGACGACGTCGCGTCTCGCCGGCGCCGCGCCGAGCAGCTCCTCGAACGGCCCGACCGACACGGTCACGCACTCGGCCTGAGCCTCGGCGGCGCCGGTCTCGGCGTCTTCGGCGAACCCCTCCCAGGCGAACAGCAGCCGGGCGCCCGGGTCGCGCAGGTAGAACGCGACCTCGCGGCGCTTGAGCAGCACGTTCATCGGCACCACGACCCCGCCGGCCCGGAGCACGCCGTAGTAGCAGACGGCGAAGTAGGGGACGTTCGGGAGCATGATCCCGACGCGGTCACCTACCTGAAAACCCTTATTGGTGAGCACGCCCGCGAAGCGGGCCGTCGCCTCCTCGAGCATCGCGTAGCTGACCTCGGTGTCGTCGAGCCTGAGCGCGACGTGGTCGGGATCGCGCCTGGCGGCGTCGGTCATGATCGAGGCCAGGTTCATCTCAGCGCACCCTACATCGCGGCGCTGCAGTTACGCTGACCGCGGATTTCGGACAACATACGCGGCCTCGGTGCCGAGCCTGCGCAAGACGATCATCCGGCCGGTCGGCCGCCTCGGAGCGGCGGCGCAGAACGCGCTCGAGGTCGCCCGGTTCGGCGGCCTGGCGACCGACGAGCAGCCGTCTCCGTTCGAGCTAGCGGCCGAGCACCGCGTGTACCGGCTGCGCCACTACTACCCCTCGGAGAACGCCGCCGGACCCCCGGTCCTGCTGGTGCCGCCGCTGATGCTCGCCGCCGAGATCTACGACGTGGCGCCGGCCACCAGCGCGGTCAGCCTGCTGCACGATGGCGGCTCCGATCCGTGGGTGGTCGACTTCGGGGCGCCCGAGCGCCAGGCCGGTGGCTTGGAGCGCACGCTCGCAGACCACGTGCTGGCGGTGTCCGACGCGGTCGACCGGGTGCGCGAGGCGACCGGCTCGGACGTCCATCTCGCCGGCTATTCCCAGGGCGGGATGTTCTGCTATCAGGCCGCGGCCTACCGCCGCAACGACGGCCTGGCTTCGCTGGTCACGTTCGGCAGCCCAGTCGACACGCGCGCGGGGATGCCGTTCGGGCTCCCCGAGCAGCTGGCGGTCGGCGCCGCCGACCTGCTGGCCGACCTGCTCCGCGGCGGAGCGCTGCCGGCCTGGGCCAGCCGCAACGGCTTTCGGCTGCTGGATCCCGTCAAGGCGCTGCGCAGCCAGGCCGAGTTCATCCTTCAGCTGCACGATCGCCAGGCTCTGCTCCCGCGCGAGGGCCAGCGCAGGTTCCTGGATGCCGATGGCTGGGTGGCCTGGCCCGGGCCGGCGCTGGCGGACTTCGTCAGCCAGTTCGTGGCGCACAACCGGATGCTCGAGGGAGGGTTTGTGATCGACGAGCGCCTGCTTTCGCTCGCCGACATCGCCTGCCCGATCCTCTCGGTCGTCGGCACCGTCGATGAGATCGCCCCGGCGGCCGGGGTCCGCGCGATCCGCCGCGCCGCGCCGCGAGCCGAGGTCTACGAGCTGGCGCTCCCGGCCGGACACTTCGGGCTGGTGGTCGGTTCCAAGGCCAATGCGGTGACGTGGCCGGCGGTTGCGGCCTGGACCAGATGGCTCGCGGGAGACGGGGAGCTGCCCGACCCGGTGCTCAAGGTGGGTCGCACCGTAGCCCCGGCTCCGGCGGTGCGCAACCGGCTCGGATACGCGATCGAGCTGACCGGGGCGGTCGGTGGTGGGATCGCGCGTTCGAGCCTCGGCACCGCCCGGCGCACCGCCCGCGGCGTGCGCGAGCTCGCCCGTGAGGCGGTCGCCGAGCTGCCGCGGTTGGTGCGCCTGGAACAGATCCGCTCGCACACCCGGATCTCGATCGGATTGCTGGTCAGCGACCGCAGCCGCCACGCACCCGACGAGACGTTCTTCCTGTTCGACGACCGCGCGTACGCGGCGGGCGAAGTGGACGCCCGGATCGACAACATCGTCCGAGGGCTGATCTCGATCGGGGTGCGCCAGGGCGAGCACGTGGGCGTGCTGATGCGCGCCCGCCCCAGCGCGCTTGCGCTCACGATCGCGCTCAACCGGCTCGGAGCGGTGGCGGTGCTGCTGCGGCCCGACGGCGAGCTGCAACGCGAGATCGATCTCGGCCAGGTGCGGCGGATCGTGGCCGACCCCGAGCGCGCCGCGGCTGCCGTGGGACACGGCGAGGTGCATACGTTCGTGCTCGGCGGGGGCGCGGCGCCTCGCGAGTTCGACGTCCCGGTGGCCGGGGACATGGAGCAGATCGATCCGGCGGCGGTCACGCTCCCCGCCTGGTACCGGCCCAACCCCGGCCGGGCGGCGGACCTGGCGTTCGTTCTGTTCAGCGGCGAGGGCCAGGGGATCCGGATCAACCGGATCACCAACCGGCGCTGGGTCCTGTCGGCGTTCGGCACCGCCTCGTCGGCGGCGCTGAGCGAGGCCGACACCGTCTACAGCGTGGCCCCGCTGTACCACGCGTCCGGGCTGATGACGAGCATCGGTGGCGCGATCGCGGGCGGCGCGCGGCTGGCGATGGCTCGGAGGTTCAACCCGGACACGTTCTGGGAGGAGGTCCGTCGATACGGGGTGACGGTCGCGTCCTACACCTGGACGCAGCTCCACGACATCGTCGAGGCGCCGCCGAACCCCGCGGAGCGCGGCCACCCGGTGCGGTTGTTCATCGGATCGGGGATGCCGAGAGGTCTGTGGCGCCGGGTGCAGCGCCGCTTCGCGCCCGCTCGGGTGGTCGAGTTCTACGCCTCGACCGAAGCCGGGGCGATCCTGGTCAACGTGCGCGGCGCCAAGCCCGGGTCGATGGGCCGGCCGCTGCCGGGCAGCGCGCGGTTGCGGATCGCCGCCTATGACCTCGGCGCGGGCGAGCTCGAACCGAACGCGGATGGGTTCGCGCGCGAGTGCGGCGTCGGCGAGGTGGGAATCCTGCTCGCGCGTGTGAGTGCCGGAGACCAGCTCAGCAGCACGCCGTTGCGCGGCGTGTTCGCCCGCGAGGACGCGTGGCTGGACACGGGCGACCTGTTCCGCCGCGACGCTGACGGCGACTACTGGCGCGTGGACGGCGTCGCCGACGTGATCCGCACCGGCTCAGGGCCCGTGTTCACCGCGCCGATCCGCGATGCGCTCTACGACCTCCCGGCGGTCGACCTGGCGGTGGCCTACGGGGTCAGGCCGGCCGACGACGCGAGCGAGCTGGCGGTGGCCGCCATCACGCTGCGGGCTGGCCACCAGTTCACCGCGCGCGAGCTCGCGGCGGCGATGGCGAGACTCGAGGCGCACCGACGCCCAGCGGTCGTGCAGGTCGTCAACCGGATCCCGGTGACCACGTGGTACCGCCCGCTCACGGCGCCGCTGCGCGACGCCGGCCTCCCCGCGCCGTCCGAGCAGGGCGGCATCTGGTACCTCGACGGTTCGGGCCACACCTACCGGCCACTGACCGTGGCGGCGCGGCTGAGGCTGACCCGTCAGGCACGGTCGGGCGCCGGTCAGGCTCCGAGCAGCGCTCCGCCGTCGTAGAGCTTGATCACGCGCACGGCGCCGGCCGGCGCGGCGTTCAGGCATAGCTGGCAGAGCACGCACTCGTCGAGGTTGTCCTCGACAACCTCGACTCCGTCGGCGCCCGCCCGGAAGATGTCGACCGGGCACACCTCCGCCAGCTTGGCGGCGAGTTCGGCGTCGTGGGCGACCGACTCGGCGACCTGGATGTCGATGAACAGCGCTGGGCTCACACCCGGGCGCCGATCTGCTGCTTGACGATCTCGGGGATCTGCGAGATCTCCTCGGCGACGACGATCCCGGCGGCGGCCAGGCGCGCGATCTTCTCGGTCGCGGTGTCCTCCTTGCCCTCGACGATCGTGCCGGCATGTCCGAAGCTCATCCCCGGCATCTCGTCCATGAACCGTCCGGCCATGAACGCCACGATCGGCAGGCGCGAGTCGTTGTCGCTGACCCAGCGCGCGAGCTCGGCCTCCATCCGGCCGCCGGGTTCGGTGTAGATCACGATCGCCTCGGTCTGTCGGTCGGCCTCGAACAGCGGCATCAGCTCGGCGTAGCTGCAACCGATGATCGCGTCGCCGCCGATCGACACCGCCGTCGATTGGCCGAGCCCCGCCGCGGTCAGCGTGGAGGACATCTCGGTGGTCATCCCACCGCTGCGGGAGATCACGCCGACCGGGCCCGGGGCGTAGGACTTCGCGGCGTCCTTGGCGGGACCGCCGATCCCGCCCATCTTGATCACGTCGGGGACGATGATCCCCAGGCAGTTGGGGCCGATGATCCGGGCGCCCCGCTCGGAGGCGAGCTCGACCATCTGCGCCACGTCGCCGCGCGGGATCCGCTCGGTGACGATCACCACCAGCTTGATCCCGTTCTCCAGCGCCTCGAACACGGCGTCCTTGGTGAACGCGGGCGGGACGGTCACGACCGAGCCGTCGATCGGCCGGCCATGGTGCTCCACCGCCTGGGCGACCGTGTCGAACACCGGCACGCCGTGGACGTCGCGGCCCAGTCGCCCGGGGGTGACGCCGCCGACGATCTTCGCGCCCCGGCCGTAGTCCAGGCACTCGCGCGTCAGGTTCACCGCCTCGCGGCCGGTGATCCCCTGGACGATGAACGTCGTGTGCTCGTCGAGCAGGATGCTCACGCCGCCACGCCCTGGATCTTCTCGACCGCCCGCCGGGCCGCCTCGTGCAGCGACACGCTGCGGTCGGCGTACTCGATTCCGTACTTGTCGAGGATCTTGAAGCCCTCCTCCTCCCACGCGCCCGGTATGCGGAAGATGGCGATCTTCTCGGCGGGGTCGTAGCCGAGCTCGACGCAGGCCTTGATCACGCCGCGGGCGACGATGTCCACGCGGGTGTTGGAGACGATCGACATCATCACCGCGATCTTGTCGACGCCCGGCTTGCCCAGCACCAGCTTGGCCAGGCCGCAGGCCTTGGCGACCGACGGGTTGCCGCCGATCTCGCAGTAGTTGGCCGGCCGGCCGCCGTGGGCGCGAACCGCGTCGAACAGCGTCAGCGAGCCGCCGCCGGCACCGATCACCAGACCCAGGTTGCCGTCGAACTCGGTGACGTTGCCGGCCACGCCGCGATGGTCCTGGGCGTCGACCGCCTCGCCGGCGAGCTCGAACGGCGTCGCCTCCCGCGCCTGCCGGGTCTCCTCGTCGCCGACCCCGAGTTCCCTCAGCAGCGCCTGCTGGCGCGGGCGGGCCTCGTTCTCCATGTCCATGTGCGCGTCGAGCGCCACGAACGACCCGTCCTGCAGCCGGCCGAGTGGGTTGATCTCGGCGAGCGTCATGTCGTAGCGGATGAACAGCCTGGCCAGGCGGGCCAGGATCGGAGTGATCCGGTTCAGGTCCGAGCCGGTGATCCCGAGCGAAGCGACGACCTGTTTGGCCCGCCAGTCGGGAAACTCGCGGAGCGTCGAGAAATGCCCGCGGGCGACGTGGTCGGGGTGGTGCTCGGCGACCTCCTCGATGTCGATCCCGCCCATGTCCGAGAACAGCATCACCGGGCGCTTGCGCAGCCCATCCCAGACGATGCCCGCGTAGTACTCGTGGGCGACCGCGGCGCGCGAGTCGACCAGCACGCCCCGAGGCATGTGACCGCCGATCTCGAGACCGAGCACGTGCTCGGCATGGCGTGCGGCCTCGTCGGGCGTATCGGCGAACTGGACGCCACCGGCTTTCATCCGGCCGCCGGTCAGCACCTGCGACTTGATCACCACCGGGCCGCCGATCTCGGCGGCGATCTCGCGCGCTTCCCCAGGGGTCCTGGCGACGCCGTGCCTGGTCACCGGAATGCCCGCGCGGCCGACGATCGCGCGGGACTCGTACTCGAAGAAGCGCATCGGGCGGCGGAGCGTACCGGAGTGCAAGACAACGCATTCCTAACTCGTCGTGCGCACCTCCGCCGCCTTCTTCACTATCCTCACCGCTCGCATAATTTCGATAATCTCGATTGACAAAGCTGGTCTTGTGGGAAAAGGAGCCTCTATGAGAACACCGTTTCGAGCCGGCCGCCGGCTCTACAACCGCGCCGGAGCCCTGGCGCTTGTCGCCGCCGCCGTGGGCGCGGGCGCAGCGCTGACCGGCTGCGGCGGGTCCTCCGACACCAGTAGCGCCTCGAGCGGCGGGTCCTCGAGCGGCAGCGGCGGCGGCACGCAACTGGCGCTGGTTGGCTACTCGACGCCGAAGAAGGCCTACGGGGCCCTGACCGACGCGTTCGCCAAGACCAGCGGCGGCGAGGGCGTCACGTTCAGCCAGTCGTTCGGCGCGTCGGGGTCGCAGAGCCGCGCGGTCGACTCCGGCCAGCCCGCGGACGTCGTCGCGTTCTCGACGACGCCGGACATGACCCGCCTGGTCGACGACGGACTCGTGGCCAAGAGCTGGGACACCAACCCCGCCAAGGGGATGTCGAGTGACTCGGTCGTGGTCATGGTCGTCCGCAAGGGCAACCCCAAGCACATCACCGGCTGGGACGACCTGATCAAGCCCGGAATCGACGTGATCACCCCGAACCCGTCGACCTCGGGCAGCGCCCGCTGGAACATCCTGGCCGGCTACGGCGCCCAACTCAAGGAGGGCAAGACCCCGGACCAGGCGCTTGCCTACGTCAAGACGCTGCTGACCAAGAACGTGAGCGTGCAGGACTCGAGCGCCAATGCGGCCCTGAACACGTTCAACAGCGGCAAGGGCGACGTGCTGCTCGACTACGAGTCAGACGCGATCGCGGCCCAGAAGGCCGGCGATTCGCTGCAGTACATCATTCCCAAGCAGACGCTCCTGATCGAGACGCCGATCGCCGTCACCAGTAAGAGCAAGCACGCCGACCCAGGCCAAGGCGTTCCTCGACTACCAGTGGTCGAGCGCGGGCCAGACGATCTGGGCGCAGCAGGGATACCGACCGGTGATGCCGTCGGTGGCCAAGCAGTTCACCAAGGAGTTCCCGACCCCGCCGCAGCTGTTCACGATCAACTACCTGGGCGGCTGGTCGAAGGTCAAGGACCAGTTCTTCGACCCCGACAACGGGTCGATCACCAAGATCGAGCAGGACGCGGGGGTTCCCACTGCCACCTGACGCATACGCGGTCCCGGCCGCGCGCGCCGTCCCCCGCCGCCATGCGCGGCGCCAGGGCAGCGGCGCGCTCGGCCTGGGACTCGCGATCCTGTACATGAGCGTGATCGTGCTGATCCCGCTCGCTGCTGTGATCGTCAAGGGGGTCTCGCAGAGCCCCAGCGAGTTCTGGCAGTCGATCAGCAATAAGACGGCGCTGACCGCGCTGGCGGTGACCCTCGGCTCCTCCGCCGTGGTGGCTGTGATCGGCGCGGTCATGGGTACGCTCGTGGCCTGGGTGCTGGTCCGCGACCGATTTCCCGGCCAGCGGTTCGTCAGCTCGCTGATCGACCTGCCGTTCGCGCTGCCGACGATCGTCGCCGGGCTGACGCTGCTGGCCCTCTACGGGCCCGAGAGCCCGTTCGGCGTGCACCTGGCCTACACCCGCGGCGCGGTCCTGCTGGCGCTGCTGTTCGTGACGCTGCCGTTCGTGGTGCGCTCGGTGCAGCCGGTGCTGCTCGAGCTCGACCCCGAGGCCGAGGAGGCGGCGGCGTCGCTGGGCGCCTCGAACCTGACCACGTTCCGCCGGGTGGTGCTGCCGTCGCTGCGCCCGGCGATCGTGTCGGGCGCGGCGCTCGCGTTCGCCCGCGCGGTCGGTGAGTTCGGCTCACTGGTGCTGCTCGCCGGCAAGGTCCAGATCGCCAGCATCGTGATCTTCGCCGACATCGAGAGCGATGCTCCGAAGGCCGCGGCCTCCCTGTCGATCGTGCTGCTGGTGATCTCGCTGGTCGTGCTGTTCGCGCTCCGCGCCTGGGGAGGGCGGATTGCACACTAGCCGTACAGCCAGGCTGTCCCTGCGGTCGATCGCGATCCTCTACCTGACGCTGCTGCTGCTGCTTCCGCTCGGCGTCGTGCTGGTGCGCACGTTCGAGCACGGCTTCGGCGTGGCCTGGAACTGGGTCACGACCCCCGCGGCGATCAGCGCGCTGTGGCTGTCGATCCTGATCGCCGCGATCGCGGTGCCGCTGAACACGATCTTCGGGGTCGGCGCAGCGCTGGTGATCGTCCGGGGCAAGACGCACGGGCGCAAGCTGCTCGACGCGCTGATCGACCTTCCGTTCGTGGTCTCGCCGGTGATCGTCGGCCTGGCGCTGATCCTGGTCTACGGCAAGGGCGGCTGGTTCGGCGACTGGCTGATCAACCACGGGGTCACGCTGATCTACAACCCCGCGGGGATGGTGGTCGCGACCGTGTTCGTGTCGCTTCCGTTCGTCGTCCGCGAGGTCGCGCCCGTCTTGGTCGAGGTCGGCGACGAGCAGGAGCAGGCCGCCGCGACGCTCGGGGCGTCGTCGTGGCAGACGTTCTGGCGCGTGACGCTGCCATCGATCCGCTGGGGGGTTGCCTACGGCGTCGTGCTCACGACGGCACGGGCGCTTGGCGAGATCGGGGCCGTCGCGGTGGTCTCCTCCAACGTTCCCGGATCGACGCTGACGCTGCCGCTGCTGGTCCAGCAGCGAGACGCCGACCTCGGCGCCGGCTCGGTCACCGGCGCCTACGCGGCGGCGACCGAGCTCGCCGTGATGTCGCTGATCGTGCTGGTTGCGATGACCCTTCTCTCGCCCGGGAGGCATGAGACCCGATGAGGATCGAAGTTCAGGACATCTCCAAGCGGTTCGGTGACTTCACCGCGCTCGACGACGTATCGCTCGAGGTGGCCAAGGGCTCGCTGACCGCTCTGCTCGGGCCCAGCGGCTCGGGCAAATCGACGTTGCTGCGGATCATCGCGGGACTGGAGATGCCCGACGCTGGGACGGTGCTGCTCGAGGGCGAGGATGTGACCGACGCCCGGCCCCAGGACCGCGGGATCGGCTTCGTGTTCCAGCACTACGCGGCGTTTGCGCACATGAGCGTGCGCGACAACGTGGCGTTCGGGCTGCGGATCCGCAAGCGCCCCCGCGAGCAGATCAAGGCCAAGGTCGACGAGCTGCTTGATCTCGTGGGTCTCACCGCGTGGGGCGGGCAGCGGCCCGCCCAGCTGTCGGGCGGCCAGCGCCAGCGGATGGCGCTGGCGCGTGCATTGGCGGTCGAGCCCCAGGTGCTGCTGCTCGACGAGCCGTTCGGCGCGCTCGACGCGACCGTGCGGGCGGAGCTGCGCCGCTGGTTGCGGCGGCTGCACGACGAGCAGGGCGTGACCACGGTGCTGGTCACCCACGATCAGGAGGAGGCGATGGAGGTCGCCGACCGGATCGCGGTCATGCAGACCGGTCACATCGAGCAGGTGGGCTCGCCTCGCGAGGTCTACGACTCGCCCGCCAACACGTTCGTGATGGGGTTCGTCGGGCCGGTCTCGAAGCTGGGCGACCGGCTGGTGCGCCCCCACGACATGGCGATCTCGCTGGAGCCGGCCGACGACGCGATCGAGGCGATGGTCTCGCGCGTGGTGCACCTCGGCTTCGAGGTCCGGATCGAGATCGAGCTTCCGGGCGGTGAGCCCGCGCGGGTGCAGCTCACCCGATCCCAGACCGAGGAGCTCGAGCTCGCCCCCGGCGACATCGTCTACGTGCGCCCCCCGATGGAAGGGGCGGCAAGCGCGCCGGCAACTGCCGGCGCTGCCGCGGCCGCTAGCGGTGTGCCGGCGGCCGAGGTACCGCCCGACGGCTGACCGTCACCGGGTGACCCAGGCCTCCGGGTCTTCGGCGAGCTTGTCGATGTCCGGGGGCAGCGTGCCGTTGGCCACGTCGGCGACCGTGACGTGCTCGACCACCCGGCGCAGGTTCGCGCGGACCGCGATCCACACCCGCGGCAGCGCCTGCGAGGTCCCGGGGTAGGAGGTCTCCTCGGGCGGGCCGCCGCGGACGCTGGCCAGCGGACCCTCGACCGCGCGGATGATGTCGGCGATCGTCACCTCGTCGGGCGGCTTGGCCAGGCGGAAGCCGCCGTCGGCGCCGCGGTGGCTGCGGACGATCCCGGCGTGGCGCAGCTCGCCCAGGATGTTTTCCAGGAAGTTGAGAGGGATGTCCTGGGCGGTGGCGATCCGCTCGGCCTTGACCGGCTTCTCGCCCGACGAGCCGGCGAGCTCGACCGCCGCGCGCACGGCGTAGTCGGCCTTTGCTGAGATCCGCATGCACGCAGCCTACGCGGCGCCCACCACGGATTGCTCGAACCCGTAGGCGCGGGCGAGCTCAGGGTCCTTGTGGGCGAGCATCTCGGCGAGCGTGACCATCACCTTGCACTGCTTCCAGGTGGCGTCGTCCTGCATCTTGCCGTCGATCATGTGGACGCCGCGACCGTCCGGGATCGCCTCCAGCACCTTTTTGGCGAACAGCACCTCGTCGGCGTCGGGGCTGAACACCTTCTTGGCGATCTCGATCTGGACCGGGTGAAGCGACCAGGCGCCGACGCAGCCGAGCAGGAACGCAGCCCGGAACTGGGTCTCGCAGCCCTCGACGTCGCGGATGTCGCCGTAGGGGCCGTAGAACGGGAGGATCCCGGCGGAGGTACAGGCGTCGACCATGCGGGCGATCGAGTAGTGCCAGGGGTCCTGCTGGGCGGTCGGGCGAGGCGCGTCGGGGTGCTCGGGGTCGGGGTCGTTGATCACCCGGTAGCCGGGGTGGCCGCCGCCGACGCGGGTGGTCTTCATCCGGCGTGACGCCGCCAGGTCGGCCGGACCGAAGCTCATCCCCTGCATGCGGGGGCTGGCGGTCGCGATCTCCTCGAGGTTGACGACGCCCAGGCCGGTCTCGAGGATCGCGTGGACGAGGATCGGCCGGTCGAGGCCGGCCTTGGCCTCGAGCTGCGCGAGCAGCCGGTCGACGTAGTGGATGTCCCAGGGGCCCTCGACCTTGGGGACCATGATCACGTCGAGCTTGTGGCCGATCTCCTTGACCAGGATCGTCAGGTCGTCGAGCACCCAGGGCGACTCGAGGCTGTTGACGCGAGTCCACAGCTGGGTCTCACCGAGGTCGGTCTCCTTACCGACTCCGACGAGGCCGTCGCGGGCGGCGACCTTGCGGTCGACCGGGACCGCGTCCTCGAGGTTGCCGAGCAGGATGTCCACCGTGGGCGCGATGTCGGCTACCTTCGCGACCATCTTCTCGTTGGAGAAGTCGAGGAAGTGGATCATCCGCGAGGGCCTGAAAGGGATCTCGAGGACGGGCGCCGGGGCGCCGATCGCCAGCGGCTTTCCGAAGTCACGGGGGTTTCTCAAGAGGGGCTCCTGGTCGGTGTCGTGGGCCGAACGCTAGCGGGGCGCGGGCCGGGTGTCCTCTGGTGGCCGCGACCCCCGCTGTCCCGGCCGGGTGTCGTGAGCCGGATGCGGAGCCCGGATTTCGTGCGCCCGCGGTCTCGCGGTCACATCCCGGGCCACGTACTCCGCGCTGGACACGGGTTTCGTGGCCCACGACCGGCGTGCCTCGCCTCAGGCCACGAAATCCGGGTGCGCTCGAAACCGGAACGGAACGAAGTTCCCGGCACGCGGCGAGCTACGCCGCCTCGGACGCGCGCAGGTAGGTGAGCACGGCGAGCACCCGGCGGTGATCGTCGTCGCTCGCGGGCAGGTCGAGCTTGGCGAAGATGCTCGAGATGTGCTTCTCGACGGCGCCGACGGTGACGACGAGGTCGCGGGCGATCGCGGCATTCGTCCGCCCCTGGGCGATCAGCTCGAGCGTCTCGCGCTCGCGCTGGGTGAGCACATCCAGCCCGCCGTCGGCGCTCGCCCGATCCCGTTCGCGCACGAGCGACGCCACAACCTCCCGGTCCAGCGCCGTTCCGCCCTCGGCCACCCGCCGGACCGCGTCGAGGAACGAGCGGATCTCGCTGACGCGCTCCTTGAGCAGGTAGCCGACGCCGCTCTCGCCGGTGGCCAGCAGCTCGCCCGTGTACACGGGCTCGACGTATTGCGAGAGCACGAGCACCGCCAGGTCGGGACGCTGCCGGCGCGCCTCGAGCGCGGCCCGGATCCCCTCGTCGCTGAACGTGGGGGGTAGGCGGACGTCGACGATCGCCAGGTCGGGCTTGTGGCCGGCCACGATCCGCAACAGCCCCGGGCCGTCCTCGGCCTGAGCCACGACCTCGATCCCGTTCTCCTGCAGCAGCGCGACGATTCCTTCGCGCAGCAGCGCCTGGTCCTCGGCGATCACTACCCGCATGGGAGATCCGCTCTGATCGTGGTGCCGGAGCCGACGGGGCTCGAGATGTCGAGGCGGCCGTCGAGCGCCTCGACGCGCTGTCGCAGGCCGGTCAGCCCGGCGCCGTGGGGGTCGGCGCCGCCCGGGCCGTCGTCGCTGATCGAGACGACCAGCTTGTCGCCGGACTCGGCGATCGTGATCCGTACGGCGGCGCCCGGGGCGTGCTTGGCGGCGTTGGTGATCGATTCGGCGGCGACGAAGTAGGCGGCGGTCTCGACCACGAACGGCAGGCGGGCCGGGACCAGCGCGTTGACAGTCACGTCCGGGGCGGAGCGGTCGGCCAGCGCCTGCACGGCCGCCGCGAGGCCGCGGTCGGCGAGCACCGGCGGGGCAATCCCGCGCGCCAGGTCGCGCAGCTCTCCGATCGCCGCGGTCGCCTCCTGGCGGGCGCGGCGAACCAGCTCGGCGGTCTCGGGCTGATCCTCGAGCCGCTCCTCGGCGCGGCCGAGCTGGATGCTGAGCGCGACCAGCCGCGCCTGGGCGCCGTCGTGCAGGTCGCGCTCGATCCGGCGCAGCTCGGCGCCCTGGACGTCGAGCGCGCCGCGGCGGGTGCGGGTCAGCTCCTGCACGCGGACCTCGAGCTCGCGCGCCTGGGGCCAGCGCACGGCGGCGTGGATCGCGAACAGCCCGCCGAGCGCGACCAGCGGGAAGATCGGCCAGAACAGCCCGCCGCCGGACATCGCCCACACCGCCACCTCGATCGCGACCAGAATCGCGGTCAGCACGCCGTGGATGGCGAGCTGGCGGCGGCGGCCCTCGGGCTGTGCCCAGGCCCACACCACCCCGAGGTGCACGCTCAGCACGATCGCGATCGCCAGGTACACCCACATCGGCCAGAAGTAGCCGCGGCTGGTGACCGCCCAGATCACCGTCATCGCCACCGCCAGCGTCCAGGCCGCGGTCAGCTCGATGATCAGCGTGGTCCGGCCCGGAAGCGGTCTGCGTGGGGCTGCTGCGTTCATGGCGTCAGCTTGCCGCATGATCGAGATTCTGTCTCGGGGGATACCCCCCGCCCGCGCTCCCGGTCGCCCCATTGTTGCGCGGCTTTCGCGGGGTCAGCCTGGTCGCATGTCGATCACAACCCTCCACACGAGAGCGCCCGCCGTGTCGCTGACCGGCGTGACCAAGACCTACGGCCGCGGCGAGGGGGCCGTGCGCGCCCTCGACGACATCTCGCTCGTGTTCGAGCGAGGCACGTTCACCGCGATCATGGGCCCCTCGGGCTCGGGCAAGACCACGTTGCTGCAGTGCGCGGCCGGTCTCGATCGCCCCGACCGGGGCTCGGTCCGGATCGGGGCCACCGAGCTGAACGGCATGCCCGAGCGTCGCCTGGCCCGGCTCCGGCGCCAGAGCGTCGGCTTCGTGTTTCAGTCGTTCAACCTGCTCCCGTCGCTGACAGCCGCGCAGAACACGATCCTGCCGCTGCGGCTGGCCGGCGAGCACCCGCGCCGCCGCACGGCCCGGGAAGCGCTGGCCCGGGTCGGACTCGCCGACCGCGCGGGGCACCGACCCGCACAGCTCTCCGGCGGCCAGCAGCAGCGGGTCGCGATCGCCCGCGCGCTCGTCACGGAGCCGGACGTGATCTTCGCCGACGAGCCGACCGGCGCGCTCGACACGCGCAGTGCGCGTGAGGTGCTGGCGATCCTGCGCGGCATGACCGACCACGACGGCCGTACGCTGGTGATGGTCACCCACGACCCCGCCAGCGCCGCCGTTGCCGACCGGGTCGTGTTCCTGGCCGACGGACATGTGGTCGACGACATCGCCGGCGCGCCCGCAGAGGCGGTCGCCGACCGCATGATGGATCTGGGCGCGTGACGATGCGCAGACGCCCCACGAGGATGCGCGCCGGCTCGATGGCCGGCGTGTTCGTGATGATCGCGATCACCGCGACGATCGCCGCCGCCGCTGGACAGATCATGGCCACGGGACTAGGCGCGCCCGGCCCCGGGCGCTTCGCCGCGGCGGACGCGGTCGTGCGCGCGAACCCCACAGTCACGCTCGGTCACGGCGACGACGCCGACACCGTCGACGTCGAGCGAACGGCGTTGCTGGCGCCGGCCGCGCTCCAGCGGGTCGCCGCCCTCCCCGGAGTCAAATCGGCTATCGGCGACGTCGCATTCCCACTGACCGTGATCGCCCGCGACGGCCACCCGCTGCACGCACAGGGCGGCGGCCCCGCGCACGGACACGGCTGGCCGAGCGCGGCGCTCACGCCATATCGACTCGTCGCCGGCCACGCGCCCGCGGCATCCGACGAGATCGCGATCGATGCGCCGCTGGCCGACGCCGGGCACGTGCGGGTCGGCGGATCCGTCAGGATCGTCACGCCCGCGGGCCCGGCCAAGCTCCGCCTCAGCGGGATCGTCACCGCGCCACGCTCTCAGCGCCAGCGCCAGTCCGCGGCGTTCCTCACCGAGCAGCGGGCACAGCAGCTGTCGGGCCTCGGCGCCGGCTTCAACGCGATCGCGGTCGATGCCGACCCGGGACAGAACTCCAGAGCGCTCACCCGCGGGATCGCGAACGCGGCCGGAAACGACGCCCAGGCGCTCGACCACCGGCACGCGGCGGCGGCCGACGCCGGCGATCCAAGTGCGTTCGATCGCATCGAGCTGGTCGCGGTGGTCGCGTCGAGCGGCGGGATCACGCTCGGGATCGCGATCTTCGTGCTGGCCGGCACGATCGCGTTCGCGATCCAGGCCCGGCGGCGCGAGATCGCGCTGATCCGCGCGATCGGGGCCACTCCGTCGCAGGTGCGCCGGATGCTGCTGGCCGAGACCGCCTTGATCGGCCTGGCAGCCGGCGTCGCCGGCTGCTTTGCCGCGAGCGGACTGTCCGGCTGGTTCGCCCATGCGCTCACCTCGGTCGGCATCGCCCCCAACGGCTTCTCGGTCACGCCCCTGTGGATCCCGTACGCGATCGCGATCGGAGCCAGCGGCGTCGTCGCGCTGCTCGCGACCGTCGTCGCGGCCCACCGCGCGTTGGCGATCAGGCCCGGCCAGGCGCTCACCGAGACCGCGCTGCCCGACCGCCGGATGGGTGTCATCCGTACGCTCCTCGGGCTGGTCGCGCTCGGGGGCGCCATCACGCTGGTCGTAGCGCTCTCCCAGCAGGCGCTGTCCTATGCGACGCTGGCCGCGTCCTGCTTCATGATCGCCGTGGCCCTGCTCGGCCCCGTACTGATTGGGTGGCCGGCGGCGCTGGCCGGGCAGGCGCTCCGGGCGACGGGCGGGAGCGGGTTCCTTGCCGCCGGCGCGCTGCGTACCGGACGCTTCCGGGTCGGCGGCGTCGCGGCGGCGATCGCGCTCGTGGTCGCGCTGGCGGGCGCGCAGGTGCTCAGCCTCGCGACCGCACAGCGGGCGGCTGAGCACACCACCGCCCGACGAGTCCACGCCGACCAGGTGTTCGTGGCGACCCAGGGGGGAGGACTGCCGACGTCGGTGGCCAGCGCGGCCGGTCGGATCCCGGGCGTCCACGCCGCGGGCATCGTCTCCACCGAGGTGTACCTGCTCGACCGCGGCCTCACCAACCAGGGCGACGGCTGGGACGCCGCCGGGCTGGACCCGGCCGCCACCCGTACCAGCCTCGACCTCGGCGCGGCCGAAGGCTCGCTCGCACAGATCACCGGCGACCGCGTGGCGGTCAGCGAGACCGTCGCCCGCCACGGCGTTCACCCGGGCAGCCTGCTCCACGCGCGGCTGGCCGACGGGACCCCGGCGCTGCTGCGGGTGGTGGCGGTGTACCGGCGCTCCAACGGCCTGGGCGACGTGGTCCTCCCGCGCGCGCTGGCGCTCGAGCATGCGCAGGCTGGGCTCGACAGCGCCGTGTTCATCAGGGCCCCCCAGACCGCGGCCACCACCAGAGCCCTCGACGCGCTGACCCGCTCGACTCCCACCGCCGCGCTGCAAACCCGGGCCCGGTATCTCCAGGACGTCAGGGCGCAGCAGCAGGACAACGCTCGCGCCCAGTGGGTGGTCGTCGCGCTGATGATCCTGGTGGCGGTCATGGCCGCGTTCAACACGGGGGCGATGGCCGCCTCGCAGCGCCGCCGCGAGCTTGTCCTGGCGCGCCTGTCGGGAGCGACGCGCGCGCAGGTCATGGGCGCGCTCGCGCTCGAGGCGGTGCTCACCACGGCTGCGGGGATCGCCGTTGGAGGCGTGGTGACGCTGATCTCCCTCGCTGGCGCCGGCAGCGACCCCACGGGAGGATCGCTCGCGGTCCCGCTCGGACAGGCGGCGCTGGTGCTCGGCGGAGCGGCGGCGCTCGGCCTCGCGGGCACGCTGGTCCCGGCGGCGCTCGTGGGGCGCGCCCGGTTAACCGCGTTCGCCGGCGCTGGCGAGTAGCGCGGAACCGCCCTGATAGCGGGCGGGATGGCATCCTCCCGGGCCAACCACATCCCCAGGAGAACGCCGGACATGACCCAAGTGGACACCGACCAGGCAGCTCGCGAGGCGTCGGGCGCGCACCCATATGGCCGCTACCTCGAGGAGTTCGAGGTGGGCGCGGTCTACAAGCACTGGCCCGCCAAGACCGTCACGGAGTCAGACGATCACCTGTTCTGCCTGATCACGATGAACCACCACCCGCTGCACATCAATGACGTCTACGCCAAGCAGTCCCAGCAGGGTCGCAACGTCGTAGTGGGGCCGCTGGTGTACTCGCTCGCGCTCGGGATGAGCGTCTCGGACGTGAGCGGCAAGGCGATCGCCAACCTCGCGACCGAGGAGCTCAAGCATCCCGCGCCGGTGTTCCACGGCGACACGCTGTTCTGCGAGTCGGAGGTGCTCGAGGTCCGCCCGTCGCAGTCAAAGCCCGACCGGGGGACGGTCCGGGTTCACACCCGCGTGCTCAACCAGGACGGGGTCCTGGTGGCCGAGTTCAAGCGCCTCGTGCTCGTGCCGCGCCTGGTCCCCGGTGACTGAGCGCGCGTTTACGCCCGTTGGAACCGTTATTGGTCTAGCCATAGGTCCGGAATCCGGTGCAGGAGGCGCCCTCGACCGAAAGGCGAGGGCGTCGTGCATCTGACTGGCGCCCACCATCGGGTAGCGCGCGCGGGTAGGCTTTTCTGGGCCGAACCACATACCCCAAGGAGTGCCTGAACACAAATGGCCCATACCGCACCCAAGCCTCAAGCCACGACCAACCACGCCGGCCTGCGGGCGTGGGTAGACGAGGTCGCGGCGCTGACCGAGCCGGACGACGTTCACTGGTGTGACGGGTCCGCGGAGGAGTACGACCTGCTCGCGCAGAGGCTGGTAGATGCGGGAACCTTTCAACGGCTGTCGGACGCCAAGCGTCCGAACTCCTACCTTGCGCTGTCTGACCCCGATGACGTGGCGCGGGTCGAGGACCGGACGTTCATCTGCTCCGAGCGCGAGGAAGACGCCGGGCCGACCAACAACTGGCGCGATCCGACGGAGATGCGCGAGACGCTGACCGGGCTGTTCAAGGGCTCGATGCGGGGCCGAGTGATGTACGTGGTGCCGTTCTCGATGGGGCCGCTGGGCTCGCCGATCTCCTACATCGGCGTGCAGATCACCGACTCGTCCTACGTGGCCTGCTCGATGCGGATCATGACCCGGATGGGACAGCCGGCGCTCGACGTGCTCGGTGACGACGGCGAGTTCGTGCCGTGCCTGCACTCGGTGGGAATGCCGTTGACCGACGGCGTCGAGGACGTGCCGTGGCCGTGCAACGCCAAGAACAAGTACATCGTGCACTTCCCTGAGTCCCGGCAGATCTGGTCATTCGGGTCCGGCTACGGCGGCAACGCGCTGCTGGGCAAGAAATGCTTCGCGCTGCGGATCGCCTCGGTGATGGCCCGCGACGAGGGGTGGCTGGCCGAGCACATGCTGATCCTCAAGCTCACCTCGCCCGAGGGCGAGGTCAAGTACATCAGCGGCGCGTTCCCGAGCGCCTGCGGCAAGACCAACCTGGCGATGCTTATCCCGACGCTCGAGAACTGGAAGGTCGAGACGATCGGCGACGACATCGCCTGGATGAAGTTCGACTCCGACGGCCGGCTGCGCGCGGTCAACCCCGAGTCGGGCTTCTTCGGCGTGGCCCCGGGCACCGGCCAGCGGACCAACCCCAACGCGATCGCCACGATCGAGCGGAACACGGTGTTCACCAACTGCGCGAAGACCGACGACGGCGATGTGTGGTGGGAGGGGCTGACCGGCGAGCCGCCGGCCCACGCGATCGACTGGCACGGGAAGGATTGGACGCCGGACGCCGATCACCCGGCCGCCCACCCCAACGCCCGGTTCACGACTCCGGCCTCCCAGTGTCCGTCGATCGCGTCCGAGTGGGAGGACCCCGCGGGCGTCCCGATCGATGCGATGCTGTTCGGCGGCCGGCGTTCGACCGTGGTGCCGCTGGTCGTGGAGGCTCGCGACTGGGCCCACGGAGTGTTCCTCGGCTCGACGATGTCGTCGGAGAAGACCGCCGCGGCGGCCGGCAAGGTCGGCCAGGTGCGGTGGGATCCGATGGCGATGCTGCCGTTCTGCGGGTACCACATGGCCGACTACTTCCGTCACTGGCTGACGATCGGTCAGCGCAACGGGGCCAAGCTGCCGCGGATCTACAACGTCAACTGGTTCCGCAAGGACGACGACGGCAAGTACATGTGGCCCGGATTCGGCGAGAACTCGCGCGTACTGGCGTGGGTGTTCCGGCGCTGCGAGGGCACGGCCGGGGCCGTCGAGACGCCGATCGGCCTGGTTCCGCCGGTCGGCGAGGGGGGCATCGAGCTCGAGGGGCTCGACATCTCCGACGAGACGATGGGCCACCTGCTCGAGGTCGACGCGGACGGCTGGCAGGACCAGCTGCCGCAGATGCACGACCACTACGCCGAGTTCGGCGACAAGTTGCCCGACGAGCTGCGGGCCGAGCTGGCGGCGCTGGAGCAGCGGCTGCAGTCCTAGCGTCCGCCTCCGGGCCACCCTAAGAAGTCGAGAAGAGCCGCGGGCAAATGGCGGGCGGCCACGTAAGCTGAGCGTCATGGCGCTTGCGTTCGTGCCGTCCGATGCGGGTCTGCTGGCGTTACAGGCCGGGATGGTCGCCGCGCCGAGGGCCGCCTCGCGCATCGAGGCGCTCCAGCGGTTGCGAGGCCGCGGCTGGGCGCTGGTCCCGATCGGGTCGATCGTCGCGGTGATCTTCGCGATCCGGTACGTGTCGGACACGGCCAACGGGCTGACGTGGCTGGCGCTGATCGCGGTGCCGGTGCTGGCGGCGATCACGCTGGCCTGGGCGATGCGCGGAGCCAAGCCGCTTGCCGCCCTCGCGGTGATCCCGCTGTTCGTGCTCGCCTGGGCCGCCAAGGATTCGCTGGCCGGCCAGGCGGCGGGGGCGATCCTGTCGGGGCTGAGCTGCGTGACGCTGGGGGTGCTGCTCGCCGCGGTCACCCCTCCGGCCTGGCTGAAAGTCGGGATCCTCCTGATGGCCGGCGCCGACGTCTGGCTGGTGGCCTCGGACCTGTTGCAGGCGCCCAACGCGACGCTGGGCGCCGCGGCCCCGCCGGTCGGCCTCCCACAGCTGCAGGCGGAGGGATTCGGCACGGTCACGATGGGCTACGGCGACCTGTTCATCGCCGCGGTGCTCGGCGCGGTGCTCGCCGATCGGCGCAACGTACAGCTGTCGGCGGCGGTGCTGACGTTCGTGCTCGCGGGCGTGTTCGACCTGCTTTTCTTCGTCGTCGACGAGCTTCCGGCGACCGTGCCGGTCGCCGTGGCGCTGATCTGCGTCGAGGTGTGGAGCGCAAGCCGCCGCCGAGCCGCGTCGCGTGCGGAGGCGGCGGTGGCGCCCGCTAGTGCTGCTTATCCTCGCCCGTTGACGCGGGCGGACGCGATTCTTCGGCGAGCGAGGTGATCGCCAGCTGGCCGCGCGCGGCCTCCTCGAGCACCTCGGTGGCTTCGTCGGCCGACCGCGCGTAGAGCTCGACCAGCAGGTGCACGACGATGCGGTCGTCGTCGTGCTTGTGGAAACGCACATGCGTGAAGAACTCGCGGGTGCCGTGATCGCCGAACGCGGCGTAGGACAGCGCGTCTCCCGCCTCGGGGCCGGAGCAAGTCTCGACGTCGTCGGCGTCGACCGTGACCGTGCAGGACGCCACCCAGGGCGTGCCGGCGATCATCCGCTCCCAGCGGTCCTCGATGGGCTCGACACGGCCGTTGTGGAAGCCGAGGTGGGGCTGGTCGTGCATGCACTCGAGGCACTGCACCACCGCCTCCTGCATCTCGTCGACGACCTCGCCGCGCTCGCCGGTCTCGGGGTCGATCCTGTGGATCCCCTCGTAATGCACCTGCACCTCGAGGTTCTGGGACCAGCACCGATAGCAGCGCAACCAGCTTCTGACCGAGGTTGAGCCCTCCATCACGTTGATTCTAGGATCCTTTTGTGAGTGACCACGGCGAAATGGCGTGATGCGCCGCCGACGGGAGCCGATCGGCGTGATCCTGGCGGGCGGATCGGGCCGCAGGATCGGGGGATCGAAGGCGATCGTCGCACTCGCGGGCACGCCGCTGATCGCCTATCCACTGCAGGCCGTCCGCGACGCGCTGGGCGATGTCGCGATCGTCGCCAAGACCGATACCCAGCTGCCCAGCCTGCCGGGGGTCACGGTCTGGATCGAGCCCGACGAGCCCCGGCATCCGCTGGTCGGAATCATGCAGGCGCTGGCGCTCGCCGAGCGCCGGCCGGTGCTGATCTGCGCCGCGGACCTGCCGTTCGTGACCGCTGAGCTCGTCGCCGAGCTGGCCACCGCTGATCCAGGCCGCGCGCCGGCCGTCCTGGCCGCCTCGGGCGGCAACGTCCAGCCGCTGCTGGGCTGCTATCAGCCGAGGGCGCTGGAGCTGCTCGCACCGGCAGGCTCCGCCGGCGATCGTCCGCTGCGCGAGTGCATTGCGGAGATCGGACCGGCCACGCTCGAGGTCTCTGATCCGGACCTGCTGTTCAATGTCAACACGCCCGACGACCTGTTGCAGGCTTCGGCGATGCTCGACCTGCGGGCGTCCCGTCCGCACCCCGCGACCAATTAGCCGAACGTGAAGTCGTAGGCGCTGACGCCCCGCGGCAGCTGCACCGTGAGCAGATGCTGCTGGTCGTCGGGCAGCGACACCAGCGAGTACAGGCGTTGACCGCGCACGGTCACCAGAGCGTGGCTGACGTCGGCGCCGCTCTGCTTGTCGGAGATCGGCTTGCCGTCGAGCAGCACCTTGACCTTGCGAGGGATGTCTCCGGCGGACGTCAGGACCAGGTACACGTGGGCGGCCTCGACCCGCCCGATGATCGAGGCGCCGTCCGAGACCGGGGTGGAGGACTGGCCGTTGACCTTGAACGTGCCGTTCAGCGCGAACTGGTTCAGCGCGGGGTCGGTGGTGCCCGCGTACAAGCTCACGCCTGGCCGGAGCTTCTCGGCGAACCCCTGCGAGCGCTGGTCGTCGAGGTATGTCTCGGGCGTGCCCAGCGACTTGGAGGGCATGATCGCCGTGGCGGTCATCGGCGGCGGCAGCTGGTGGGCGCCGGCGTCGTAGAGCAGCTGTCGGACCGCCGCCTCGTCCTGCTTGTAGTCGCCCTCGCCGAACTGAGCGTGGCGGACCTGGCCCTTTGCGTCGACCAGGTACTCGGCCGGCCAGTACTGGTTCTGCCAGGCGTTCCAGGTCCCGTAGCGGTTGTCCTGGACCACCGGGTAGGTGAGTCCGTCGGAGTGGATCGCCTGCTGGACGTTGGACGCGTTCTGCTCGAACGTGAACTCGGGCGTCTCCACGCCGACGATGTCCAGCCCGTAGCGGTGGTAGGTCGAGTACAGGCCCTCGACGAACGGCAGCGTGCGGATGCAGTTGATGCATGTGTAGGTCCAGAAGTCGATCAGCACCACGTGACCGCGCATCCTCGCGAGCGTCAGCGGCGCCCCGTTCGGGGTGTTGAACCATCGCTGCGTGTCCGCGAAATCCGGAGCGTCGCCCAGGGTCGGCAGCTGCGGCGTCTTGACGCCCGGGATCGAGACTCCCTCGGTGGCCGGCACGGGCTTGGTCGATGCCTCGTTCTGGCGGGTCACAAAGCGCGATTGGGGGCGTAGTGAGGCGAGGCGGTTCTGGACCGCGTGGGAGCTCTCGAGCGAGCGCGTGGGGTCGAGCAGGAACCCGGGCAGGCTCTGATCCTTGGCCAGCGCCTCCTCGAAGCGCACGTCAACGTTGGTCAGCATCAGCACCCCAGTGGCCAGCAGCACGACCCCGAGCGTGCGCTCGACCACGTGTCCCCGGGCCGAGCGACGGACCCGGTCGATCACCGCCCGGCCCCCCACCGCATAGAGCAGCAGCACCGCGCTGAGGCCGACCGCGTAAGAGAGCGCCACTGCGACGATCTGCGCCGTGGCCCCGCTGGACGCGCTCACCGACGTCACCGCGGCCAGGATCGGACCGGCGCACGGCGCGCACACGAAGCCCAGCGCGGCGCCGACCGCGACGCCCGACCAGAACCCATCGCCACGGGTACGCGGCCCAAACCGCGCCAGTCGCGAAAGCGGCGCCTGGACCCGCGCCGCCAGGCTCGGGATCAGCAGCAGCAGCCCAAATGCGATCAGCACCACGATCGCGATCGTCCGGGCGGCGCCGCTGGCCAGGCCGACGCCCTTGACCAGCTGGGCGAGCGCCACGATCGCGATCGTGAACGTGGTGCCCAGCCCGAGCACGATTCCCAGCGGCCGCCGGCGGCCTCCGACGGCGCTGGCCGATAGCAGTGCGGGCAGGACCGGCAGCACGCACGGCGTGATCGCGGTTCCCGCGCCCGCGATCAGCGCGAACAACATCAACAACGGCATCTCTAGTGGCCCTTCACGGAGCCGATGATGCCGCTACGCCATTGCGGAGTTATTAACCGCCGATTGCGGACATCGTGCGCATCGGCTGGATGAACCCCGGCTCGCCGACGTGGTGCTTGAGCTCCTTGTGCCACACCGCGTCGCGGATGATCCGCTCGAGCTCATCGTCGCCGGCTCCGGCCCGCATCGGGTCGCGTAGATCGGTCTCGTTCATCGAGAACAGGCACGTCCGCAGGTGCCCGTCGGCGGTCAGCCGGATGCGGTTGCAGTCGGCGCAGAAGGGCTCCGAAACCGGGTTGATGAACCCGATCCTGCCGTTACCGTCGGCGAACCGGTACACCCGCGCGGTGGCGTGCGGCTCGCGCGGCTCGGGCTCGAGCGGGTAGACGGCACTGATCGCATCGCGGATCTCTGCCCCGGTGAGCACCTGGTCCTCGCTCCACGCGTGGTCGGCATCCAGCGGCATGAACTCGATGAAGCGCACCTCGTATGGGGTGCGCCGCGCGAACTCCGCGAACGGCAGCGCCTCCTCCTCGGTGAAGTCGCGGATCGCGACCGCGTTGATCTTGATCGGCTGGGCCTCCGGGAAGCTGCCCAGCACCTCGAGCCCGCGCAGGACCTGGGGCAGCGCGTCGCGGCGGGTGAGCTCGTAGAAGCGATCCTTCTGGAGCGAGTCGATCGAGACGTTGAAGCGGTCCACGCCGGCGCGGACGAGCGCCTCGGCGTCGCGCTCGAGCAGGAACCCGTTGGTGGTCACCGACAGCTCGTGGACGTCCTGCACCGCTGCGAGCATCTCGGCCAGCCGCGGGAAGTCCCGCCGCACGAGCGGCTCGCCGCCGGTCAGGCGGACGTCGTGGACGCCCATACTCGACATCACCGACACCAGCCGCGTGATCTCCTCGAACGTGAGGATCTCGGCCCGCTCCAGCCAGGGCAGGCCCTCGGCGGGCATGCAGTACTGGCAGCGGAAGTTGCAGCGGTCGGTAACCGACACCCGCAGGTCGCCGATCAGGCGGCCGTGACCATCGCGCAGGGGCTCTCGTGGCGACACTGACTCCATACCTAGAGGCTACCCTGTCGCTGCCCGGGCACCACATCGCTTCCTCCCGCCGCGCCCGAATCATGCCAATACCCCCGCGAATAGTGCATCTGGACGAGATCGAGTCGGTTCCCGGCCCCGGGAGCCTCACTTGGCACCCGGTCCGGCTGACCCTCGGGATCCGTGCCTTCGGCGCCAACGCGTACACCGCCGACGAGGCCGGCGACGACGTCGTCGAGCCCCACAGCGAGGATCCAAAGCTCGCCCACGAGGAGCTGTACTTCGTCGCGGCCGGACGGGCGACGTTCGAGATCGACGGCGAGAGTCATGATGCCCCGGCCGGCACCTACGTGTTCGTGCCCGATCCGACGTCGCACCGCCACGCGATCGCCGCCGAGCCGGGCACGACCGTGCTGAGCTTCGGCGGTCCGCCGACGTTCGAGCCCTCGGCGTGGGAGTGGGCGTTTCGCGCGGGTCCATTGCTGCGGTCCGATCCCGAGCGGGCCCGGCGGATCCTCGAGGAAGGCCTGCAGGCCAACCCGGATGCGCCCACGCTGCACTACAACCTGGCCTGCCTCGAGGCGCTGCAGGGCGACCGCAACGCCGCGATCAGCGAGCTGCGCACGGCGATCGCCGTCCGCTCGGAGGCAGCCGACTGGGCCCGCAGCGACGACGACTTCGCCTCGCTGTGCGACGACCAGGAGTTCCGGGGGCTGGTCGGGCCAGGCTGAGCTCAGGTGGCTCCACGCAGCACGGAGTCGCCGGAATGGGCGGTCCCGTTGCGCGGCAGCTGCCGCGAGATGTCGATGTACCGGTAGCTGCTGGCCGGCGCCGGAAGCCTGGACTGCAGGTGCGCGTGCCCGTGGGAATCGACGGTGAACGAGGCGATCGGCACGAGCTTGGTCGTGCTCGACATCAGCCACGCCTCGTAATAGGAGCCGGCCGCGTTGGGGGGCAGATCGCTGACGACGAGGTCCAGCCGCTCGGACCCGTTGACCCGGGCGGTGCCGCTCGCAGCCGACCGGCTCCCCGGCAGCGGCTTGAGCGCGACCTTGGCACCGGACGGCCCCGAGCCGCGCTCCAGCAGCACGCCGGCGCCGATCCCCGCTGCGAACAGGACGATCGCCGCGGTGGCCAGCGCGATCGCCACCCGCGGGGTCAGGCGCCGGGAACGCCGCGGCGGGCGGTGCGGTCGCGGCCTCGCCGCGGTCGGTGTCGATCGCTTCCCAGGCTGCCGGGGGCAGCGTCTGCAGGCTGCTGACGAGCGGGCTCAGGCCCTCGGCCCGGGCCCGCAGCTCGGGATCCTCGGCCAGCCGGCGCTCCATCCGCCGCCGGGCCTCGGCGTCGAGCTCGTCGAGGAGGTAGTCGCTCAGTTCCTGTTCGTCCGTCATCGGTCTTCCCGTTCGATCAAGTCTCTTAGCCGCTCGAGGGCGCGGACCATCCGCATCTTGACGGTGCCGAGCGGGACCCCCGTGCGCTGCGCGATCTCGCGCTGGGAAAGCCCCTCGTAGAACCGCATCGACAGCAGGCTCGACTCCTCCTTGGGCAGGTTGGACATCAGCGCCGCCATTCGCCACTGCTCCAGCAGCGCGTCAACGGTGTCCTCGGCATCGCGGTCGAGCGCCTGTGCAACCGCGCCGGGGTGCAGCGGCTCGGGCACGCGACGGCGCAGCTGGTCTAGCGCGCGCGAGCGGGCGATCGTCAGCACCCACGTGGCCAACGATCCGCGGTCGGGGTCGTAGGACGGGCCGCGCCGCCAGACCTCGACCATCGTCACCTGCATGGTGTCCTCGGCCGCCCCTCGATCACCGAGCACGCTCGTCAGGTAGCCGAGCACGATCGGTCCGAAGCGGCTGCCGATCCGCTCCACGGCGGTCGGATCCTGGCGGCGCAGGTCGCGCTCGAGCTTGCGGTCTCGCAGCGAATCAAGGGTCGATCGAGCCGGGGTCACGGGCTCCGAAAAGTTTCCCAACCGATCTCGGCCATCGGCTCGTACCAACCAATGAGAACGCCACGAGCAAAGGAGCCTCGATTGAAACGCATCACGACAGTCATAGTGGCAGTTGCCGCAATCGCCCTGGTGGCGGTGCCCGCAGGTGCAGTCGCGATGGGCGCGCCGAAGAAGAACATCGTCCAGACGGCAGCCTCCGCGCCGCAGTTCTCGACGCTGGTCAAGCTCGTCAAGTCCGCTGGCCTGGCCGGGGCGCTGTCGGGCAAGCAGAAGTTGACCGTGTTCGCCCCGACCAACGCGGCGTTCAGGAAAGTCCCCAAGCAGACGCTGAACAAGCTCGCGCACGACACGAAGCTGCTCAAGGCCGTGCTCCTCTACCACGTGGTCAAGGGTGAGGTGCTGGCCAAGCAGGTGGTCAAGCTCCACTCCGTCAAGACGCTGAACGGAGCCAAGCTGAAGATCCACGTCCGCAAGGGCAGCGTGTTCGTCAACCAAGCTCGCGTGACCAAGGCCGACGTGCTCGCGTCCAACGGCGTGATCCACGTCATCAACGCGGTCCTGATCCCGCCGAGCTGAGCCCCCACCGTGGGCGTCGCCGCGCGGCTCGCTGGCCCGCGGCGGCGCCCGCGCTCAGCGCTCGCCGCGCAGCAGGCCGAACGCGACCATGTCCTGGCGCTCGCCCTTGCCCTGCAGGAACGAGCGCACGACCGCCTCGCGCACGAACCCGCTGCGCTCGGCGACGCGCTGGGACGCCGGGTTCTCGGTGGCGGCGTAGAGCTCGATCCGCTCCAGGCCCAGCGAATCGAAGCCGAAGCCACAGATCAGACCCACGGCACGGGTTACGTGACCCCGGCCGCGGGCCTCACGCCCGAGCCAGTAGCCGACCTCGCCGCGGAGGTGCTCCCAGTTGATCCGAAATAAGGACGTCGATCCGAGCACGCGCGTGTCGTCCTCGGCGTCGACGACCGCGAACGGCGCCATCACCCCGGACATGATCGCGTCGTGGCGCGACAGCAGGTATGCCCGGCCGTCGGCCTCGCCGAAGCGCTCCGGGACCCGCGTCCAGCGAGCGATCTCCTGGTCCTGGCAGATGCCCACGATCTGCTGCAGATCGGAGTCGCGCCAGGGACGCAGCGCCGTGGGCCCATCGACGAGCGGCTCGGCGGGGAGCACGATCCGGTTCACGGCTCGATTATGTTGTCGGCGCGCGACGCCAACAGCCGCTCCAACGCGGGCACGTCGAGCCCGGGCTCCTGATCGGCGAGCCACCGCTCGGCCTGGCGGCGTCCGCCGACCGAGCGCAGGCCGCGCTCGCCGAACTCGGCGGCGAAGTCAGCCAGCGCGTGCATCCGGCGCGACCGTACCCGCCTCGCCGGGAGGTCGAGCCCGTCGCGGTGGCGGTCGAGCGCCTCGCTGAGCTCGGTGATCCCGGAAGGCGCCACCGACGAGACCGCGACCACCTCGACGTGGGCGGCGCCCAGCGACCGCAGCGCCGCCAGCAGGTCGGCGACCGTCCGGTCAGCGATCCGGCCCAGGTCGGACTTGGTCACGACCAGTACGTCGGGCACCTCCATGATGCCCGCCTTGAGGAACTGCAGGACGTCCCCGGCGCCGGGCTGGACCACGACCGCAACGGTGTCGGCGACGTCGGCGACCTCGGTCTCGGACTGCCCGACGCCGACGGTCTCGATCACGACCACGTCGAACGCCGTCGCCAGCGCGCTCGCCGCGGCTCGTGTCGCGGGGGCGAGGCCGCCCAGCCGGTCGCCGGCGGCCGTGGAGCGGATGAACAGCTCGCGGTCGGTGGGGTCGACCTCGAGCCGGGCTCGGTCGCCCAGCAGCGCGCCGCCCGACCGGCGCGAGGTCGGGTCGACCGCCAGCACCGCCACCGAGCGCCCGCATCCGCGCCAGCGCGCAACCAGCCGCGACAGCAGCGACGACTTGCCGACGCCCGGCGGCCCCGTGATCCCGACCACGTGGGCGGACGCCTCGCGGCCCAGCGATGCGGGGGAGACCGCGGCAAGCAGCGCCGCCGTCTGCGTACGCGCGTGCGGGGTGCGGCTCTCGACGAGGTTCAGCACGGCCGCGGCCGCGCTCAGGTCACCGTCGGCGAGGCGCGCCCCGAGCTCCGCCCCACCGGTGCTCAAGCTACGGCCGGTGAATCGACATCGTGCCGTTCGCCGACCAGCGCGACGATGTCTCGCATCATCGCGTTGAGGTCCCAGTCCTTGGGCGTGTACACAGCGGCCACCCCCTGCTCGCGCAGGGCCACCGCATCGATCTCGGGGATGATCCCCCCGACCACGACCGGCACGTCGCCGACGCCGGCCTGGCGCAGCGCGTCGAGCACCGACGGGATCAACTCGCGGTGCGAGCCTGACAGGATCGAGAGCCCGATCACGTGGACGCCCTCTTGGGCGGCGGAGGTGGCGATCTGCGACGGAGTCAGGCGGATGCCCTCATAGACGACGTCCATCCCCGCGTCCCGGGCCCGGACCGCGATCTGCTCGGCTCCGTTGGAGTGACCGTCGAGACCGGGCTTTCCGACCAGGAACTTCAGCCGGCGGCCCAGCGCCTCACTGACGCGCTCGACCTCGTCGCGGACCTCGGCGATCTCTTCGCTCGACACCGCCGCGGCCTCGCCGACCCCGGTGGGCGCACGGTACTCGCCGAACACGTCGCGCAACGTCTGCGACCACTCTCCGGTGGTGGCCCCGACACGGGCGGCGGCGATCGTCGCCGGCATGATGTTCTCGTGATGCTCGCGGGCGACCCGCGCAAGCTCCTGGAGCGCCGCGTCGACCGCAGCCTGATCGCGCGACCGACGCCACTGCGCCACCGCCTCGCGCTGCTGGGCCTCGACCTCGGGATCGACCACCAGGATGCCGCCGTCGGCGTCGGCGGTGAGCGGCGAGGGCTCGGTGGACTCGAACCGGTTCATGCCCACGATCGTCAGCTCGCCCGACTCAATCCGGCCCCAGCGCTCGCGGTGGGACTCCACCAGCGCCGACTTCATGTACCCCACGGCCTCGACTGCTCCGCCTAGCTCCGCGACACGATGCATCTCCTCCCGGGATTCCTCGGTCAGCTCGGCGACAAGCCCGTCCATCACCTTCGAGCCCTCGAAGATGTCGGGGTACTCGAGCAGGTCGGTCTCGTAGGCCAGGATCTGCTGCAGCCGAAGCGACCACTGCTGATCCCAGGGGCGGGGCAGTCCTAGCGCCTCGTTCCACGCCGGCAGCTGGATCGCGCGGGCCCGGGCGCCGCGGCCCAGCGTGACCGCCAGGGCCTCGAGCGCGATCCGGTAGACGTTGTTCTCGGGCTGTGACTCGGTCAGCCCCAGCGAGTTGACCTGGACCCCGTAGCGGAACCGCCGGCGCTTGTCGTCGGCGACGCCGTAGCGCTCGCGGCCGAGTTCGTCCCACAACGCCGCCATGGCGCGCAGCTTGGCGTGCTCCTCGACGAACCGCACGCCGGCGTTGACGAAGAACGAGATCCGGCCGAACACGCTGCCCATCAGCTCCTGCGGGACCCGCTCGCGGACCGCGTCCAGTACAGCGATCGCGTTGCTCATCGCGTACGCGATCTCCTGCACAGGCGTGGCGCCCGCCTCCTGGAGATGGTACGAGCAGATGTTGATCGGGTTCCACTTGGGGACGTGCCGCACCGTGTAGGCGATCGTGTCGGCGATCAGGCGCATGCTCGGCCCCGGGGGGAACGCGTAGGTGCCGCGGCTCAGGTACTCCTTGAGGATGTCGTTCTGGGTGGTGCCCTGCAACTGGCGCTCGTCGATCCCGTGCTGCTCGGCGGCGACGATGTAGAGCGCCAGCAGCCATGCGGCCGTGGCGTTGATCGTCATCGAAGTGTTCATCTGGTCCAGGGGGATCCCGTCGAGCAGCGTCAGCATGTCGCCCGAGTGGGCGATCGACACGCCCACCTTGCCGACCTCGCCGCGGGCGAGCTCGTGATCAGGGTCATAGCCCGTCTGGGTGGGGAGATCGAACGCAACCGACAACCCGGTCTGCCCCTTCTCCAGGTTGCGGCGGTAGAGCTCGTTGGACCGACGGGCATCGGAATGGCCCGCATAGGTCCGCATCATCCAGGGACGATCGGGCTCCGGCAGCCGGGGCGGAGGCGTCTCGGACATGGGAGGGCCATTGTATGGAGGCCCGTCGTGGCGGGCATCTGGGAAATCCTCAGACGAACCACGGGGATTCGCCAGAGCGACTGTTCCCCGGCCGACCACTGGGGTAAGGTCAAGCCATGCCTGATCAAAGCTCAGCTGCTTCAGAGCACGCGATCATCCAGGAGATCACCGCGCCGCTCTCGACGATGCCCGACGATCCGGTCTCGGTTGCCGCCGATCCCCACTTTCCGGTGGCGATCCGCGGCTACGACCGGATCGCCGTCGACGCCTACGTCAAGCAGACCAGCCAGCTCGTCGCCGAGCTCCAGGCGACGCGTTCTCCCGAGGCCGCGATCAAGCGCGCGCTCGAGCGCGTCGGCGAGCAGATCTCGGGGATCCTGCAGCGCGCACACGACACCGCCGAGCAGATCACGTCGCAGTCGCGCAGCGAGGGCGAGGACCGGCTCGAGGCGGCGCGCCAGGAGGCCGCGCGGATCACCGCCGCGGCGGAGCAGCGGCTCAAGGATCTCGACGCCGACACCGACCGGATCTGGGCCGAGCGCCGGCAGATCGTCGAGGACACCCGCGAGCTCGCGGGCCAGCTGCTCGGGCTCACCGACTCCGCGGCCGAGCGGTTCCCGGCGGCCGAGACCTCCGAGGAGCCGGTGCTCGGCGACAGGCCCGAGCCGGCGGAGCCGCCCGAGTTCTACGAGCCCGGCGGCGAGGGGGAGCCCGGACCCACTGATACCGGTGCGACGGAGCCCGGGACAGACGAGGACGGCGTCCACGAGACCGGCGAGGACGACTCGGACCAGCCCTACGACATCGAGGGCGACCCCGACACCGCGTTCCAGGACGCAGACGACTCGCCGACCGTCGTGATCGACCGCGCCGCGATCGAGGATGAGGCGGCCGACAAGGAGTCCACGATCGTGATGCCACCGCGTCCCGCCGACGGCTCTCAGGAGCGGGACCAGAGGTAACGCACCCGATGCACAGATGAGGCTGATCGACCTGATGCAGACCGGTCTCCCCAGGGTGATCGGGTGCTTTCAGCTGGACGACGTCCTGGTGGACCCCGGACCGGGGTCATGCTTACCGATGTTGCTCGGGGGGCTCGGGGACCAGGTTCCTCGAGCGCTGTTGCTGACCCACATCCATCTCGATCACGCCGGCGCCAGTGGCGCGTTGGTGCAGCGGTGGCCGGACCTGGAGGTCTACGTCCACGAGCGCGGCGCGCCGCACCTGATCGACCCTTCGCGACTGATGAACAGTGCACGACAGCTGTACGGCGAGGACATGGACCGCCTGTGGGGCGAGATGCTCCCGGTGCCCGAGGCCAACCTCCGCGTGCTGTCGGGCGGCGAGCGGGTGCTGGGTGAGGCCTTCGAGGTCGCCTATACGCCGGGGCACGCCTCCCACCACGTCTCCTACCTGCATAAGGACACGGCGTTCGTGGGCGACGTCGGTGGCGTGCGGATCCCGCCGTCGTCGATGGTGCAGCCACCCACGCCACCGCCCGACATCGACGTCGAGGCTTGGCACCGGTCGATCGAGCTCATATCGGCCTGGCAGCCCCGCCGGCTGGCGATGACCCACTTCGGGCTGACCGAGGACGTCGACGGGCAGCTCGGAGAGCTGGCGCGCCAGCTCGACGAATGGGTCCAGATCGTCCCGGGCCACGACGAGCAGTCGTTCATCGCCTGGCTTCAGAGCCAGATCGAGCGTGAGGCCGGCCGGGAGCTGCTGCCGATGTACGCTCGGGCAGCCCCGGCGGATCAGATGTACAAGGGCATGGAGCGCTATTTGCGAAAGCGTGCAGAAGTGCTCAGCGGTCCGGCTGGTGGCGGCTCGCCGGTATCCTGACGGGGTATGTCGAGGACAGTCGAGCTGCCTCGCGTCAGCGGTCCCGGGACCGGTTTGGGCGGTCTGTGGCGTGTGGTGGTGCTCAATGACAACCACAACACGTTCGATCACGTGGCCGAGACGCTGGCCCATGTGATCCCGGGCGTCTCGCTGGCTGAGGGCTACCGGTACGCCGACCGGATCCATCACACCGGCTGCGCGATCGTGTGGAGCGGTCCGCGCGAGGACGCCGAGGTGTACTGGGCGCAGCTCGACGGCGCCGGCCTGACGATGGGCCCGCTCGAAGAGGGCTGAACGAGGGGGCGGGGCGCCAACGGCGCGGCGCCAACCGCGGGGCGCCAACCCACCCCCTCGCGGCGTGAACGCCGAGCCGTCGGTGACGTGGATCGTGGCCGTGGCCGGCGCGGCCGCTCAGAGCCGCGCGTGGCGTGGAACATCTGCCCCTCCATGTTGAGTCGTGGCTTCGTTGCGCCTGCAATCAGCGCGGCGGCGAAGCTATTCCAACGCCCGTGGAGCGGTGTTATTGCGGTGTGACGGAGGCCCGGCGCTAGGTCAGGTGGGCCCGATCCGGGGCCCTAGGCCTGGTTCGGGAGCACCTTGGCACGGTGGTCGGGCAGCGCCTTGGCCGCCTGGCGCTCCGGGCTGATCCGGACGACGTTCCAGATCACGCCGAGCTTCTCGAGGATCCGGATCAACAGCCCAGCCGGGTCGGCGACCCGCTCCATCGGGCTCAGTCCGTGGAACGCGGAGGTCGGGAACGCGTGGTGGTTGTGGTGCCAGGCCTCGCCCATCGACAACGGTGCGAGCCAGAACACATTGCGCGACTCGTCGTCGACGTCAAAGCGCTTGCGGCCGACGAAATGGCAGACCGAGTTGATCGACCAGGTGACGTGGTGCAGCAGGAACACGCGGACGAACCCGCCCCACAGCAACGCGGTCACCGCGGCGCCGATGCCGCCGCCCACGATCCACCCGAGCACGAACGGGATAACGAACCCGAGCGCGGCCCACACCCAGAACAGCTTGTCGATCGCGCGCACGACCCGGTCCTTGACCAGGTCGGGAGCAAAGCGCTCGCGCTCGGCCGTCCCAACCGTCTCGAACAACCAGCCGACATGCGCATGCCACAGCCCCTTGACGGCGCCGACGAAGCCCGGGCCCGCGAGATGTGGCGAGTGCGGGTCGCCCTCCTGGTCGGTGAAGGCGTGGTGCTTGCGGTGGTCGGCGACCCAGGTGATCACGGAGCCCTCGACGGCCATCGATCCGAACACGCCGATTACGGCCCGAAACGCGCGCGAGGACTCGAACGCGCGATGGGTGAACATCCGGTGGTAGCCGACCGTCACCCCGAGCGCGGTGACCACGTAGAAGAACACCATCAGCCCGAGCTCCAACGGCCCGACCGCACGGTCCCACAGCAGGGCCACGGCGACCACCAGGGCGATCAGCGGCAACGGCACGCCGATCAGGTTCACGATTTTATTCGTGCGACTCATCTGCCAACGGCAGCATACGTGGAAATCCGGCGAATTTCTCCTACGCTTGCCACGACGATGGCTCGAGAAGTTGTAGCTTTCACATAAAAATGGCCGTTCAGCCCTGGCATGAGCTTCCGCCCGAGATCGCCGGAGTTCTCCGGCCTGTGCTCGCCGACGTGTCCGACGAGATGATCGATGCAGTGCGGACCGTCCCGGCCTACTCGCGCCCGATCGACGGCGAGTTCGGGGCCGGCGTGCGGATCGGCGTGCAGGAGGCGCTGCGCCACTTCCTGGTCGAGATCGAGGCCGGCCGTTCCGTCCCACGTCCCGATGTGTATGTCGATCTTGGCCGCGGCGAGATGCGCTCCGGCCGAAGCCTCGACTCGCTGCTCAGCGCCTATCGGATCGGCGCCCGGGTGGCGTGGCGGCGGTTCGCCGCGGTCGGGGTCCAGGCCGGTCTCGAACCCGACACGCTGTATCTGCTGGCCGAGTCGCTGTTCGCCTACATCGACGTGCTCTCGGCCGAGTCGGCCGAGGGACACGCGCTCGAGCAGTCGGCCGTCGCCGGCGAGGCCGAGCAGCGCCGGCGCCGGCTGGTGGCGCTGCTGGTCCGCGAGCCGCCCGCCGAGGCGCGCGCGGTCCGGGCGGCCGCCAGCGAGGCCGGCTGGCAGCTGCCCCGGCGGCTGGCGGTGCTCGCGATCGCAGGACCCGGGCGCGACCGTGTCGTCACGCGGCTGCCCTCAGGGGTGATCGCGGAGACGATCGGCGACGCGTTGGTGGCCGTGATGCCCGATCCCGACGGCCCGGGCAGGCGCGCCGCGGTCCAGCGCGCCGTGGCCGATGCCGACGCTGTCGCCGGGCTCGGACCGACGGTGGAGTGGGGCAGCGCTGCGATGAGCCTCGTCCGAGCGCGGGCGGCTCTGGCTCTGGCGGACGGGGCGCCGGCGTTGGTGGTGGCCCGCGAGCAGGCCGGGCGGCTGCTGCTGCGAAGCGACCAGGCGCTCGCCGACGAGCTCGTGCGCGACCGGCTCGCGCCGCTGGCCGACCTGTCGCCCGGCCAGCGGACCCGGCTGACCGAGACGTTGCGCGCGTGGCTGGCGGAGCAGGGCCGGCTCAGCCGGGTTGCCGAGCGGCTCGACGTCCACCCGCAGACGGTGCGCTACCGGCTGGCGCGGCTGCGAGAGCTGTTCGGCGACGTGCTCGACGATCCCGATGAGCGGTTCTGGCTCGAGCTGGCGCTGCGTGCCGGCGACGGGTAACGGTCGCGTCTACTGCGCTGCGGCGGGCTGGACCGGGGTCGGCTCGGGCGCGGGCTCGCCGTTGGGAACCTCAGGGCCAAGCGCTCCCGCGACGATCTCGTCCTGCCACACGTACGCGATCGGGATCTGGTAGTGCCCGGAGAAGCGCGCGCGGAACTCGATCATCTCGGGCCCCTCCCAGTAGCGGTACCAGTCGGCCTTGCTCTCGAACCAGGACATCTGGGTGATCCGGTAGCGGTCGTCGCGGGAGGTGTGGACCGAGTACTGGGTGGCGCCGTAGCGCAACGCCAACGGGGCCACCTTGACGACCTCCTCGGCGAACGTGTACTGCCGCATCACGGTCGCGTACCAGTTGACGTAGATCACGCCGGCCATCAGTGCTTCTCCTCCAGGCGACGCACCACTAGGCCCCCACCTCGGCGCGGATCGCGCCCGGTCCTTCGGCGTGCTTGCCCTCGCCCTCGGCCGCTGCTCCGACGAGGATCGCGATCTTGCCCAGGTGCTTGTTGTCGCGCAGCAGTTGGTGGGCCTCGGCGACGCCGTCAAATCCCATCGTCTTCCACAGAACAGGTCGGATCTTGGACTCCTCAATCAGCTCGTTTGCCTTGGTCGCCTCCCACGCGTTGGCGAAGTGGGAGCCGATGATCTCCTTCTGGCGCATCCACAGGTAGCGCACGTCGAAGTCAAGCTGGTAGCCGGACGTGGCGCCGCAGATGACGACCTTCCCGAACGGCTTGACGATCAGCACCGAGGTCGGAAACGTCGCCTTGCCGACGTGCTCGAAGACGATGTCCGGCGGTCCTCCGAGCACCTCCTCGACGGCCTTACCGAAGCGGCGGGACTCCTTGAACCGCGCCGTCTCCTGCTCGGGCGTCTCGCCGCCCTCGCGCATCATCCCGGCGTATTGCGAACGCTCGATGTAGCCGATCGCTCCCAGCTGCTCGATCAGCCTGCCCTTCGCGTCACTGGAGACGACCCCGACCGCGTCGGCGCCGGTCAGCGCGCACAGCTGGGTGGCGAACACGCCCAGGCCGCCGGCCGCGCCCCAGATCAACACCCGGTGTCCGGACTGCAGCCTGCAGCGGTCGATCAGCATCCGGTAGGCGGTGAAGTACGTCAGCCCGTAGGACGCGGCCTCCTCCCACGCCAGGTGCTGGGGCTTATGCAGCAGCTGCTGGGCCTGGACCTTGCAGAACTGCGCGAACGAGCCCCAGCTGGTCTCATACCCCCAGATCCTCTGGCTGGGAGCCGCGAGCGGGTCCAGGCCGTGGACCTCCGGGTCCTCATAAGAGGCCTGGTTGCAGTGCACCACGACCTCGTCGCCGGGCCTCCAGCGGGTCACCCCGTCGCCGACCTTCCACACGATCCCCGACGCGTCCGAGCCGCCGATGTGGTGGTCGTCCTCGGGGTGGTAGCGGAACACCGAGACCGGCTCGCCGAGCGCCGCCCACACGTTATTGAAGTTCACGCCGGCAGCCATCACGCGCACGATCACCTCAAACGCGCCGGGCTCGGGAACCTCGATCTGCTCGACCTGAAAGGCGTCCGCGGGCTCGCCGAATCGCTCCTCGCGGATCACCCAGGCCGCCATCGTCGCCGGCAGCTCTCCCGGCTCGGTGTCGACGTGCGCGATCTGGCTGAAATCGACGGCCATGCTCACGCTGATCGTACCCGGGCCGGGAGGCACGCGGCGGCGTGGGGAAAAGGACCTCGGGCGGGGGCGGCGCCCCCCGCCCAAGCTTGGTTCAGGCGGTGGTGAGCTCCGGCGCCGGCGTCTCCTCGGGGTGCTCGGCCGGCTCGGGCTCGACGGGCTCGGTGGCCACGACGCGGGGCGCGATCAAGATCCAGGCGAGCACCGCGGCGCCGAGGGTGAGCGCGGCGCTGATCGCCAGGCCGGTGCCCAGGGCCGAGACGAACGCCTCGTGGACGGCCGAGACCACGTTCGCCGGCAACCCGTGTCCGGAGCCGCCGCCGGCGCCCAGCGAGTTGGCGAGCGCTCCGCGGGTGTGGGCTGGGACCTGCGGGAGGCTGTGGTCGATCTTGCTGCGGCCGAGCGTCGCGATCAGCGCGCCCATCACCGCGACGCCGAAGGTTCCGCCGACCATCCGGCTCATCGACAGCACGCCCGACGCGGCGCCCGACTTGGTGCGATCGACCGAGTTCATCGCGGCGGTGCTCATCGGCGACATCACCAACCCGATGCCGATGCCCATCAGCACGAAGCCTGGGAGCAGCCGCAGATAGCTGGTATGGACGGTGATTCCCGATTGGGTGAACAGCGCTGCCGAAACCACGACCAGCCCAAGCGTCATCAGCGGGCGCGGGCCGACTCGATCGGTCAGACGCCCGGCCAGCGGACCCAGGACGACCAGGATCAGGGTCGAGGGCAGGAACCGGATTCCGGCCTGAAGCGGCGAGTAGTCCAGGATGTTCTGCATGTACAGGGCGAGGAAGAAGAACTGGGCGAGCATCGCGAAGCTGATGAAGAAGCCGACCAGGTTCGAGCCCAGGAACGTTCGAGAGCTGAAGAAGCTGAAGTTGACCATCGGCGCCTTGACGTGCCGCTCGATCAACACGAACGAGACCAGTCCGATCGCGGCCACCGCCAGCAGCGCGATCAATCGGGTCGAGCCCCAGCCCCAGCTGTTGCCCTGGACGAGGGCGAGCACGAGCGCGGTCAGCCCGACCGTGATCGCGGCGATGCCCGGGTAGTCGACCGTGCGGTCGACGGTCTCATCGCGCGACTCGCGCGCCGCAAACAGCGTCACCGCGACCGCGCCGATGGCGATCGGCGGGTTGATGAAGAAGATCGCACGCCAGCTCACGTACTCGGTGAGGAAGCCGCCCAGCACCGGTCCGATCGCGAGCGCCAGCGCGCTCACGCCCGCCCACGTGCCGATCGCGGTGCCGCGCTGCTCGGGCGGGAACGCCTGGGTGATGATCGACAGGGTGGCGGGCATCATGAACGCCGCGCCGACGCCCTGGACCGCCCGGAACGCCACCAGCGTGGTGTCGGTGGGGGCGAACCCGATCGCCGCGCTCGAGACGCCGAACACGACCACGCCGAACAGGAACATGCGGCGCCGTCCGAAGATGTCGCCGAGGCGGCCGCCGGTGACCATCAGCACCGCGAACGTGAGCGTGTACGCGTTGACGGTCCACTCCAGCGCGGACAGCGACGCGTGCAGGTCGCGCTGAATCGACGGCAGCGCGACATTCACGACGGTGTTGTCGAGCATGATCATGAACAGCGCGAAGCACATCGCGCCGAGGGTCCACCAGCGGCTGTTCTCCTCGGTCACGAGGCGATGACGGTGCGCTAGAAGCCGGGCTGTCACTGGATCGCCTCCTCGGGTCGGCAATTGGCAAGGTCTTCGCGCTGCATCAGCGCGGAAAGGGCGGCGGCGAGCTGGTCGTGCTCCTCGGCCGACAGGGTGTCGACGAACTGCGCAAGGCGCCGGAAGCGGGCCGCGTTCAGCCGCCTGATCACCGCGCTGCCCTCGTCGGTCAGGCGGACGCGCTTCATCCGGCGGTCCTCGGCGTCCTCGTTGCGCTCGACGAAGCCGCGGCGCACGAGGTCCTCGACCAGCCGGCTGGCTGCCGGCAGCGAGACGTGCACGAACTCGGCGGCCTCCTTGAGCGAGATCGGGCCCGAGACGTCGGCCAGATGGCCCAGAAGCTTGATCTGGGAGAGCGACAGCTCGAGCGACCCGACCGCCTCGAACAGGTCGTTGTTGCACTGCTTGTGCAGGTAGACGATCAGCGCGTAGATGTCGACCGCGAGGTCGTTCGCGGGGGTCGACGTGGGTGGCGGTTGTCGCCGGCCCGGAAGCAGTTGCTTGCATGCATGCAAGTATTGCACAATTTGGAAAGGTTGTCCGGGGCGGGTGGATTCCTCCGCGTCGGGGGCGGCGGGACGTGAAACGTCCTCATACGGGACGTTTCACGTCCACCCTCGTGGCCAAGGTGGTCCCGTGACCCGAGGGGGTCGCTCGGGTCACGGGGTGAGCCTGGGGTTATTGCTCTGGGGTTTGGCTGAGTTGGTGTTCGGGGGTTGTGGGGGTGTTGGTCTTGAGCTGGTTGAGTGTTTCGGGGTCGGCGATCCCGTCGGGCGGGAGGTTGTGGGCTTCTTGGAATCGTTTGACCGCGTCGGTGGTCAGCGGGCCGTAGCGGCCGTCGACCATGCCGGGCTCGAGGCCGAGGCGGTGCAGTTGGCGTTGGAGCTCTTTGACTCGTTCGGCGCGGACGAGGAATGGGCTGCCTTTGACGCTGGCTTTCAGCGCGCTGAGGGTGACGGGGTCTGCGACGCCGTCGACGGGGAGGTCGTGGGCGCGTTGGAAGCGTCTGACCGCGTCGGTGGTGATCGGTCCGTAGCGCCCGTCGATGCGTCCGGGTTGGAGGCCGAGCGCTGTGAGTTGGTGTTGGAGTTCTTTGACGCGGTCTTCGCGTCGTGAGAACGGTTGGGTGATGGTGCGGCCGTGCAGCGCGTCGAGCGTGACCTGGTCGGCGACCCCGTCTTCGGGGAGGCGTTTGGCGTGCTGGAAGCGTTTGACCGCATCGGTCGTCCGCGGCCCGTAGCGTCCGTCGATCGCTCCGGGTTCTAACCCGCGCAGGGTGAGCTCGCGCTGGAGCTCCTTGACGCGTTGGACGCGGCCGGAGAACGGCCGGTCCGGGCGTGCCGGCGCGTAGTGCGGTCAGCGTGGCGGCGTCAGCGACGCCGTCTGAGGGGAGTTCGCGGACCCGTTGGAACTCGCGGACGGCGTCGGTGGTCAGCGGCCCGTAGCGCCCGTCGACGATGCCGGGGCGAAACCCCAGCCAGGTCAGCTGGCGCTGTAGTGCTTTGACGCGTTCGACGCGTTCCTCGGGCGGCTCGGTTTTGTCGACTGCCAGCTCGGCTGGCGTGTCGTGTGTGGTGTGAACCTCCTGGTTTCGGGGTGATCCGGCCGACGGCATCGCGACCGCGGCCTCCAATGCGGCGATCTGCGCCGCTGAGCTGGTCGGATCCGCAGCGGCCCCGGCGATGACCGAGGACACCAGCTCGGGCTCGGGGTCGGGGCCGGGATCGGCGTCGACCGCGGCCGATTGGCCGGCGGGCGGCTCATACACCTGCGGGGTTGCGGTCTGCTCGGCCGGTATGCGCCGGCCGGGCTTGCGGGCGCGGCCGCGGAGCGCGAGCATCGCCAGCGCACCGAACAGCAGCGCGCCGAGCAGCAGCAGGAGCGTCCACGGGAAGCCCGAGGGCTTATGGACGGCCGGCTTGGCCGGGGCTGGGTTGGTGTGGGCGGGTGCGGCCGGGGCTTCGCCGGGCCGGGGCTGCTGGGCCTTCGGCTTCGCGGACGGGGCCGGGTGCAGGGTGGGCCTGCGAGTGTGGTTGGTGAGCGCCCGCAGCGTCGCCGCGGAGGCGATCCCGCTGGCGGGGAGGTGACGCGCGTGCTGGAAACGCTTCACCGCCGCCTGGGTGCGGGGGCCGTAACGGCCGTCAGCCCGGCCGGGCGAGAACCCGGAGCGCTGCAAGGCGGCGTTGCAGCCGCCTTGACCGGTTAGCGGGCTGGATCGAGCCCGCGCCCGGCAGCAGGCCGCCGGCAGCGAGCCCGTGGCGGGTACGGGGGCCGACGATCCCGTCGACCGCCAGCCCGTCGGCCCGCTGGAAACGCGCCACCGCCGCCCGGGTCAACGGGCCAAACCGGCCGTCGACCGGGCCGGGCGAGAACCCGTCGGTGGTGAGCTTGGCCTGTAATGACCGGACCGCGCCAGACGGGGTCTGATACCCGCTGCCGAGGGCCAGCAGCACCGGATGATGCGTGCCTGAAGAGGCGTTATGACCGGGGGCCGCGAGGGCCACGCCCGGCAACAACGCCGCGGTGAAGAGCACCAGAGCCACGGCACAAGCCGCCAGCGCTGTCGCCCACATTGATCGTGACATTCAATCTCAACTCCTGACTAGCCAATGGACGGCGCGCAAGCCCCAAGGGCCCATCGCGCCACGACGACCTGGAACAGGCCGTCGGGCTAGTCAGGCGAGACAGAAAGAGCGAGAAACGGCGCCGGGCGACCGAGCGTGGACTCACGCCGACGACGCAAAAGACCCGGCAGCAACAACCCCGCCGCCAGGAACAAGATTCCAAACGAGAAGAAGAAATGGCCGCCCGAAGCGCCCGCGCCGGCCGCCGCCCCAGACGCGCCCGCGGGAGCGCCAGGCGCCTGCGGAGCAGGACCATCAGGCGCCACCGGAACAGACCCCGCCGGGGCGCGAGAACCGCCCGCGAGACTCGGAGCCAGGCCCGGGTCGGCGCTCGTACCAACCGCCGACAGCGCCGACAGGAACGAGACGCTGCCGGTCCTGGCCAGGCCGGCGAGCTCCACAGCCAACTTCGAGGACATCGTCGTGGTCAGCCGCAGACCGGGAGTGGCGGCCGGCGGGATAACCAGCGTCGAGGCCGGGACCGAGAGCCCGCCGGCCGGAGCCAGCGACGCGCCCGCAGGCAGTTGGGAGGCCGGCGCCGCCAGGCCAGCCGGCGGGACGATCGCGGCGCGCTGCGACGCCGACACGATCATCGGAGCGACCGAAGCCACCGACACGACCGAACCAGAAGCCGGAATCAACAAGCCCGAGCCCGAGCCGGTCGAACGCGAGCCGCCGACCGGCGCGATCACGCTGCCGACGGGGCCGGTGACCGGGCGCGAGCACCCGGGACAGGTCGCTCGACGCCGGCGCCAGCACCGGGCCGATGACCGGCGCCAGCGTGTTCGTGACCGGCGCCAGCGTCTGCGTGACCGGCGCCAGCACCGGGCCGATAACCGGCGCCAGCGTCTGCGTGACCGGGGCGAGCAGGCCCGTGACCGGAGCCAGCACCTGAGTCAGCGGCGCGGCGATCGGAGCCACAGCACCGGTGACCGGAGCCAGCAGCTGGGCCACCGGAGCGACAACGCCGCCCAGCGGGGCCGTGACCGGAGCCAGCACGTTGCCGACCGTCGTGGTCACCGGAGCCAGCACGTTGCCGACCGTCGTGGCGACGACCTCGAGCGAGCGGGGCCACGACCGGAGCGACGACCTGGCCCAGCGTCTTCGTGACCGGAGCCACCGCAGCGGCGACCGGAGCGACCAGCTGCGCCACCGGAGCGGTCAGCGGCGCCACCATCTTGGTGACCGGCGAGGCGACCTTCTCGATCGTCTGGGTCACCGGCGCGAGCACCTTGGCGACAGTCTGGGTCGCCGGCGCCGTCACCTTGGCGACCGTCTGGGTCGACCGGGGCGGCCACCTTGGTCACGGTCTGGGTGACCGGGGCGGCGACCTTGGTCACGGTCTGCGTGACCGGCGCGGCGACCTTCGTCACGGTCTGCGTGGCCGGCGCGGCGACCTTGGTCACGGTCTGCGTGACCGGCGCGGCCACCTTGCGTCACGGTCTGCGTGACCGGCGCGGCGACCTTCGTCACGGTCTGCGTGACCGGCGCGGCGACCTTCGTCACGGTCTGCGTGACCGGGGCGGTGACCTTGGCGACGGTCTGGGTCGCCGGCGCGGTCACCTTGGCCAGCGTCTGCGCGACCGGGCCGGCCGGGCTCGACGCCGCCGGAGTCGACGGAGTAGACGCCGCCGGGGTCGCCGGCGAGGCGGGCTTAGACGGCGCCGCGGGTCGCCGGCGCCGTCACCTTGGCGACCGTCTGAACGACCGGAGCGCGTGGCCTTGGCGACCGTCTGGGTGACCGGCGCCGCAGCCTTCGTGACCGCCGCCACCGGGGTACTCGCAGCGGGGGTCGCCGGAGCCGGAGCGGCAGGCGCGGCCGGAGCCGGAGCGGCAGGCGCGGCCGGAGCCGGAGCGGCAGGCGCGGCCGGAGCCGGAGCGGCCGGAGCCGGCGGAGCCGGAGCGGCCGGTGCGGCCGGAGCCGGAGCGGCCGGTGCCGCGGAGGTCGAGGACGACGCCGCGGGAGCCGCGGCCTGGGTCACCGGAGCCGCCGCCTTGGCGACCGTCTGAGTGACCGGCGCGACGGCCTTCGTGACCGGCGCGACGGCCTTCGTGACCGGAGCTGCCGCCTTCGTAACCGGCGCTGTAGCTCCCGATACCGCCTGGCCGAGCCCAGAGGCTCTCGCGACGCCCCCGCCGATGATCAGCGCCGCCACGAGCATCACAACCAAACAGGCTAAAAATCTCGCCCCTCTCCCGGGCCTGATCAACACCTCGGCAGCGCCCTCCATTACGAGTGCGCTTCCCCCTATAAAAAGCGGCCAAACCTCATTAGACCCGAAACCAGGACTGGGCTTTACGGGCGCGGCGGGCTAAGGCTGGAGCAGTTCGTTGCTCGCCGAGGCCCGCGGCGGTCCGATGTGCAGGCTGGCACCGCGCACCGGCTTGGCGGTGGCCTTCTGGGCCTGGGTCCCGCCCGCGGTCGAGGTCGAGATCGTGTAGTCCCCGGGCCGGAAGTTGACCTTGACCTGGGCGGTGGCCTGGGGATTGATCGGGCCGGTGTCGGCAAGCGCGTCGGCGATGCTGGTCCTGCCCTTGTGGACGATCGCCAGCGACTCGGACTTATCGGCCTGGTTGGTGACGATGAACACGACGGGCCCGGCGCCGACGGACTGCGGCGAGAGGGACACCCGCGAGTTGTCGATGTACACGCTCAGGTTGACCGGCGACGGCGGCCGTGGGTCGTTGGCGAAGCTGCCGCTACCGCCGCACCCCGCCAGCGCGAGGGCGCACAGCCCAACCATCCAGATGATCGTCCTACGCATCCGTGTCAAGACTTGTTCGATGTCCCCGCCGGCCGCCCCGACCGCGGCCCGGAGGATCGATCAAACCCTAACTGAAGAAACCCCTGCGAAGTCAAAACGGCTCGGCCTCACCGAGCCGCTCGTACCCCTGCGCGACCGCCGGACTCAGCCAGAGGTCTGATTCAGCGTCTGGCGCCGGCGCTCCAAGCGCTGCAGCTCGCTCTGGAGCTCGGCCCACGACTCACGCTCCGCGTGCTCGTAGTCGTCTCCGACGCGGTCCCGCAGGCTCTCGCTGTACGCGCTCCATGCGCGCTGCGTGTCCGCGTCCAGCTCGCGCTGCTGCTCTTCGGCGTCATGGGCGATGGCTGCCATGTCCCGACTCCTTAGTAGCTCTCTGCCTCGCGATGCTACCCCCGACCGCGGTCGCCAACCATGAGATATGCCACGAATCGTCCCCCATGGCGGGCGCCCGCCGACAGTTCGCAAGAGCGGCTGCATGTCGTCCGGAGGCTCGCGTATCACGCGGTCCTTGGAGTTTCTCGACGCACCGATCGCGACCGCCGAGTTCCTGGCCGTCGACACCGAGACCAACGGCCTCAGCGGCGATGGCTGCGAGCTGACCGAGGTGGGCGCAGTGCTCATCGGCGGCGGCGAGCTCCACGACCGCTGGGACTCGCTGGTGCGCACCGCGTCGCCGCTGCGGCGGGGCGTCCAGCGGCTGACCGGGATCACCCAGGCGATGGTCGAGGGCGCGCCCTCGCTCGAGGTCGTGCTGCCCGCTCTCGCAGAGCGACTCGAGGGGCGGGTGATGGTCGCCCACAACGCCCCGTTCGACCGCCGGGTGCTGCGTCAGGCGTTCGATCGCATCGGCTTGGACTGGCCCAACCCGCCGGTGTTGTGCACCGCGGCACTGGCCCGGACGCTGTTGCCGCTGCAACGCCGCCGCGGCCTGCGCGCGGTCGCCGACGCGCTCGGGATCGACGTCGACGTCGTGCACCGGGCGCTGGCGGACGCCGAGACGTGCGCGCGGGTGCTGTGCGCGCTGTTCCCGCGGCTGTGTGCCAACGCGCTCACGATCCGCGACGCGGTGGCGATGCTGGCGCCACGACGGCGGCGGCGGGCCAAGCCGCCGTCGATCCGGGTGGCGGCCGCGCCGTCCTTCCCCAAGCTCCCCCAGCTCGACTTCGCCAAGCTCCCGCGCGACCCCGGCGTGTACCTGTTCCGCGACGGCTCGGGCCAGACCCTGTACGTCGGCAAGTCGGTGTCGATCCGCAGCCGGGCCCGCGCGCACTTCGCTCCGTCGAGCCCACAGGCCGACTGGACCGCGCACGCCGAGATCGTCGATTACCGGACGACTAGCTCCGAACTCGGCGCGCTGATCCTGGAGAACCGGCTGATCAAGGAACTGCGGCCGCCCGGCAACCGACGCCTGGTCCGCGGCGACGATCGGCTCTGCTACATCCGCTGCCGGCTCGACATCCCATTCCCGATCCTCGAGGTGTCCTCCGAGCCGGCGCCGGGCCGATCGGTCACGGTCGGCCCCTTGCGCGGTCGGCGCCTGGCGCTCGAGCTGGTCGAGCAGCTCGACTCGCTGTTCGGCCTGCGTCACTGCGGGCGCAAGCTCCCGCGGCGCGAACACCCGTCCGCGTACGGGCAGATGGGACGCTGTCTGTCACCGTGCCTGGGTGACCTGGACCCGAACCTGTACCGCCGGCGGCTGGACGAGGCGCTGGGGATGTTCGTCGGCGCCGGCGCGGGCCGCTCCCGGCTGATCGCCCACGTCGAGGCTCAGATGCGCCGCGCCGCCGCCGAGCAGCGGTTCGAGCGCGCCGGCTGGCTGCGGCGGCGCGCCCGCCGGCTGTCGGCGATCCTCGACCGGCTCGGCGGCGTGCTCGAGGCCACCCACGCGCGCCCGCGGCTGGTGCTGGCCCAGCACCCGGTGGCTCCGAGCGTCGAAGCGTTCTGGCTGGTGGCGGGACGGCTGGTCGACTGGGGGCCGGTCGGCGAGCGCCCGGATCCAGACGAGCTGCAGCGTCGCACCGAGGCCGCCCTGACCCGGGCGCCGCGGCCCGGCGAGCTCGCCACACACCTGCCGCCGGGGGAGGTCGACGAGATGCGGATCATGGCCACCTACCTGGCCTCGCACCCCGATACCCCCCAGCTGGTCTTAGATCCCCCGCCGGGTCCCGCGGACCTCGAGGGCTTCCTCATCGAATGCCGCGCATAGCGGCAAAACATGAGGAAGCTAGGAGAAGGGGAGGCCCACGACCTCCGCGGCAACGCCGCTTCCGAGCTGCACCACAGCCCCGACGGGAGCCTCGCGCCGAACCAGCGCCAGCGCGATCGGCCCGAACCGCGGCGACAGCGCGACGCTCCCGACCCGTCCGACGACGCGGCCCTCGAACGCCAGCTCATCGCCCGGTGAGGCGGCGGCCGACAGCCGCAACCCCTGCAGCCGCCGGTTGGGCTTGCCCCGGTAGTACAGGCGCGCCACCGTCTCCTGGCCCACGTAGCAGCCCTTGGTGAACGACACCGCGCGCTCGTTGAGCCCCGCCTCCTGGGGGATCACGCTGTCGTCCAGGTCGACGCCGTAGCGCGGCCGGCCGTGCTCGACGCGCACGCACTCCGCCACCGCCTCGGACACCGGCATCGCGCCCGCCTCGGTCACGGCGGCCAGCAGCGCCTCTGAGTCGGCGGAGTCGCAGAGCAGGTCGACCCCGACGTCGGTGCGGATCGCGCGGGCGCCGACCCCCCCGATCGAAACGACCGCATGCGCGTGCTCTGCCTCGGCGAGCGAGCCCGCGCCGCCGATCACGGCCTCGGCCCCAGGGCCCAGCAGCGAGAACAGCCCGCGCTGCACCGTTCGCTTGTGCAGCTCGACGTCATAGCCGATGCTGAACCGGCGGATCATGTTGAACAGCTCCTGAAGCGCGACTCGCTCGGTGTCGAGCAGCAGCTCGTCGCCGGCGTCGAGGATCCGTAGATCGCCGAGCATTTTGCCCTTCGGCGTCAGAAACGCCGCGTAGCAGCCCTCGCCGGCGGACAGCGACTCGACGTCGTTTGACACCTGGCCCTGCAGGAAGTCCTTGCCCGCCGACCCGGCGAGCGCGAGCTTGCCGCGGTCGGAGCGATCCAGCACCCCGCACGCCTCGGTCACGGTCTCGTACTCGGCGGAGGGAAGGGCGATCGCGGTCATGACTCACAAAATAGCGCCTGCCGGATCTCGCTCCCCTTGCCAAAACTGAAATTTAGGCCTACCATAACTTTGGTAATGGCACACCAGGAACAGCAGCGCGCAATCTCATCGGCGATTGAGGACTACGCGAAGGCGATCTACGCGCTGGAGCTGCGCGAGGGCGAGGCGGTCAGCACGAACTCGCTCGCAGAGCGAATGGGCGTGACCGCCGCATCCGCCTCGGGGATGGTCAAGCGCCTCGGCGAGCTCGGGCTCGTCGAGCACATGCCCTACCACGGCGTGTCGCTGACATCCGATGGCCGGCGCGTCGCGCTCGAGGTGATGCGCCACCACCGGCTGCTCGAGCTCTACCTGGTGCAGAGCCTCGGCGTTCCCTGGGACCGCGTCCACAACGAGGCCGAGGTGCTCGAGCACGTGCTGTCCGAGGAGCTCGAGGAGCTGATCGCGGCCAAGCTCGGCGACCCGACCCACGACCCCCACGGCGACCCGATCCCGACGCGCGAGCTGACGATCGAGGAGGGCCCCACTCAGAGCCTGCAATCGCTCGAGGCCGGCGCCAGCGGCACGTTCGCGCGGGTGTCGGACTCCGACCCGGAGATGCTGCGGTTTCTGGCCGAGCGCGGAATCAGTCCGGGCGAGGAATTTGAGGTGATCGAGAAGCAGCCGTTCGAAGGGCCGCTGTTCGTCCGCTTCGGCGACAACGTGCACGTCCTGGGCGGGATGCTGGCGAAGGCGATGCGGGTGCAGGTCAGCCGGTGACGCCGCCCCCTCCGGTCGTAACGCCGGCGCTCGAGGCAGTCGCCGCCGGCGAACAAGCTGCGGGCCCGGCGGCAGGTCAGGGCCCGAGCGCGCTCGACGGAATCCTCTCGCGGGGCCGGGTTCGGGCCGTGCTGACGATGCTCGGGCCGGCGTTCGTGGCGTCCGTGGCCTACGTCGATCCCGGCAACTTCGCCACCAACATCACGGCCGGAGCCAAGTTCGGCTACCTGCTGCTGTGGGTCGTGGTGCTGGCGAACGCGATGGCGATGCTGATCCAGTATCTGTCGGCCAAGCTCGGGATCGTCACCGATCGCAGCCTCCCGGAGATGTGCCGCGAGCGGTTCTCCAAGCCGGTCACGGTCGGGCTGTGGGTGCAGGCCGAGTTGATGGCGATGGCGACCGACATCGCCGAGTTCATCGGGGCGGCGATCGGACTGAACCTGCTGTTTGGCGTGCCGCTGATCGTCGCCGGCCTGATCACCGGCGCGATCACGTTCGTGCTGCTCGAACTACAGCGCCGCGGCTTCCGCCGGTTCGAGCTCGCGATCGCGGCCCTGCTCGGGATTGTCCTCGCTGGATTCCTCTATCAGACGCTGAAGATCGGCCCGTCGGCGCACATGGCGCTGTCGGGGCTGGTGCCCCATTTCGCCGGGACCGAGTCGCTGTACCTCGCGGTCGGGATCGTCGGTGCAACCGTGATGCCGCACGCGATCTACCTGCACTCGGCGCTGACCCAGAGCCGGATGCCGGTGCGCGATGACACCGAGCGCCGCCGGGTGCTGCGCTTCGAGCGGCTCGACGTGCTGGTCGCGCTCGGCCTCGCGGGGCTGATCAACGTCGCGATGCTCGCGGTCGCCGCGAAGCTATTTCACACGCCGTCGCTCTCTGACCTGGACACGATCCAGGCGGCGCACGGCGAGATCGGGCGGCTCGTCGGCGGCGGTGCCGCCCTCGCCTTCGCGGTCGCGCTGCTGGCCTCGGGCGTCTCCTCCTCGAGCGTCGGCACGGCGGCCGGCCAAGTGGTGATGCAGGGCTTCATCAACGTTCGGATCCCGCTGCTGGCCCGCCGCGCGGTGACGATGCTCCCGGCGCTGATCGTGCTCGCCGTGGGGGTCAACCCGACCAACGCGCTGGTGTTGAGCCAGGTCGTGCTGTCGTTCGGGATACCCTTCGCGCTGGTGCCCCTCGTGATCCTCACCGGCCGCCGCGACGTGATGCGGGTCCACGTCAACGGACGCCTGACCCAGTTCGCCGCCTACGGCGTCGCCGGCCTGATCACGGCCATGAACGTCGTCCTGCTCGTCCTCCAGTTCGGAGCCTGATGCCCCCGCTCGCCGACACCTTCATGCAGGTCGTGGATTCGCTCCCCGACGACTGGACCGACCTCGAGCTCGACCTCCGGATCTTCGACGAGCGCCGCTACGTCGACGCCGCGGTGCGGATGGTCACGTGCAACGCGCAGCCCTATTCGAAGGCCGACTGGCACTGGCGGCTGCTGGTCGCCCACCGCTTCGGCCACGCCGCGGCGGTGCCCGCCGTGCACACCGCGCTGAAGTTGCTCGACGACGCCGGCATCGAGGGCGAGCTTGCGGTCCGCGAGCAGCGCACAGGCCGCGTCGAGGTCACGCAGGGCTGGGGCCGGCCCGAATCCGCCCGCGAGACGTTCAGGCGGCTCCGGGCTCAGTAGGCCCGCCGGCCGACGAGCCCACTCAATGGCCCGAGTAGTCGCATTCGTCCCGGACCTCCTGTTCGGGTCGACAGTCGTCGGCGCGCTGACCGCGGCCGGGCACGAGCCCGCGCTCGTCTCGGACGGCGACTCGCTTCGGCGCGAGCTCCCCGAGGCCCAGGTGCTGATCGTCGACCTGACGTTCGACGCGCCCGAGCGGATCGAGCTGGTGCGGCTGACCCGGCCGGCCGGAGTCCGGACGCTCGCGTTCTACTCGCATGTCGAGACCGACGTCCGCGACCGCGGCCGCAAGGCGGGCTTCGACCTGGTCGTGCCTCGCTCGCGGATGGCCCGCGAGGGAGCAGCGCTGGTCGACCGGTTGCTCGTCGCCGAGCCCGGGGAAGCGTACCCCGGAAGCTCCGAGGCGGACCCCGGGGACCCCGCTCCCTAGAATCCAGCACCCGCATGCGCCGCCGCGTCACGTTCAGCCGTAACCTCACGCTGTCGTTGTCGCGAACGTGCCGGTGCTACTGCAAGTACTGCGCGTTCGCAACCCACCAGCCGCACCTGCACGCGCCCGACGAGGTGCTGGAGATCCTCGACCGCGCCGCCGGCCGGCACCGCGTCAAGGAGCTGCTGGTGCTGACCGGAGAGAAGCCCGAGGTCAACGCGGGCGTCGCCAAGCTGCTGGCCGAGTACGGGCACGACGACTTCACCTCCTACGTCGTGTGGACGTGCGAGCGGGCGCTCGAGCGCGGCCTGCTGCCCCACACCAACCTCGGCGTCCTCAGCCGTGAGGACCTGGCCAGCCTGCGCGAGGTGACCGCCTCACAGGGGCTGATGCTGGAGTCGGTCTCCGAGCGCCTGATGGAGACCGTGCACGCCGGCTCTCCGACGAAGCATCCGGCGCACCGGATCGCCACGATCGCCGCCGCCGGCGAGCTGAAGATCCCGTTCACGAGCGGGATCCTGGTCGGTATCGGGGAGACCGAGGACGAGCGCGTCGCGTCGCTGGAGGCAATCGCCGAGCAGCACCGCCGGCACGGTCACGTCCAGGAGGTGATCCTCCAGAACTTCGTCCCCCACCAGAGCTATTACGGTCGCGAGCCGGCCGAGATCGCCGACGCCGCCGCCGAGGAGTACTGGCGGACCGGAGTCGCCAACGGGCCGCAGCTCGACGCCCCCAAGTGGGCCTGCGAGGTGACGATCGAAGACATGAAGCGGCTGATCGGCGAGGCCCGCCGGCTGATGCCCGACGTCGGCATTCAGGTGCCTCCGAACCTGTCGGACTGGTGGGTCGAGCTCGCGCGCGCGGGCGCCACCGACCTCGGCGGGCTCAGCGCCAACGGCGACCACATCTCGCCCGAGCACCCGTTCCCGTCGCCTGCCCAGGTCCGCGACAAGCTCCAGGCCGAGGGCCTGGCGTTGACCGAGCGGCTGTGCGTGTACCCGGAGTACATCGATCCCGAGTGGGTCGCTCAGCCGGTGCTAGACGTGATCAAGAGCCGCTACTGGTCGTTCATCCCGCGCCGGGGGTCTGGCCGTCGCGCCGAGGTGTCGGTGTCCGATGACGCCGCGCCGCGCGCGGTCGAGCGCGCCCGCGACGGCCGGTCGCTGACCCCGGAGGAGTTGACCGCGCTGTTCGCGGAGCGGCGCCCGGCGGTGATCGAGGACATGCGCGCGGCCGCCGACGAGCTGCGGGCCGAGCTCGCCGGCGACACGGTGACGTTCGTGGTCAACCGCAACATCAACGTCTCCAACGTCTGCATCGTCGGCTGCGCGTTCTGCGGGTTCGGCCAGGCGCGCCGGTCCCCCGACGCCTACGAGCACTCCGAGGCCGAGTTCGCCCAGCGCATCGAGGACGCGGTGGATTCGGGCGCAACCGAGATCTGCATTCAGTCGGGGATCCATCCCAACTGGGATCTGGACGACTACGAGAAGTGGTTGCGGTTCGCCAAGGAGCTGGCGCCGCAGCTGCACCTGCACGCGTACTCGCCGATGGAGGTCGCGCACATGTGCGACGTCAGTGGGCTGGAGCCTCGCCGCGTGTTCGACCGCCTGCGCCGGGCGGGCCTGGACTCGACGCCCGGTACCGCGGCCGAGGTGCTCCACGACGGGGTGCGCGAGCGGATCTCGCCGAACAAGCTCCCGGTGGCCCGATGGGTCGAGATCATCGAGGCCTGCCACGCCGAGGGAATCCGATCGACCGTGACCGTGATGTTCGGCCACATCGAGGAGCCCTGGGAGCTGGCCGAGCACATGCGCGTGGTCCGCGAGCTGCAGGAGCGCACCGGCGGCTTCACCGAGTTCGTGCCGCTGTCGTTCATCCCGTTCCACACGCTGCTTGGGCGCACCCACGGCGTCGAGGAGATCTCCCGCGAGGAGAACCTCAAGCACACGGCGGCGTTCCGGCTGGCGCTCGGCCGCACGGTCCGCAACGTCCAGGCCAGCTGGGTGAAGATGGGGCTCGACGCGGCCACCGAGGCGCTGCAGTGGGGCGTCAACGATCTCGGCGGGACGCTGATGGAGGAGTCGATCTCCCGGATGGCCGGCAGCTACCACGGGGTCAGGCTCGAGCCCGAGGATCTCGTCGCCGCTGCCCATCGAGCCGGCCGGCCGGCGGCCGAACGCACCACGCTGTACGACATCCGCCGCCGGTACGAGTTACCGGTGGCTGCATGAGCGCCACCGACCGCCCTGCCGCCCTATTCGCCGGCGTCGAGCCGCTGGAGGTGTTCGTCGAGCTGCTGGCCGACCTCGACACCGACACGTCCTCGACTGAGTTCTACGACCGGATCTGCGAGGCGATCTGCCGGCTGACCACGATGCGCCGGGCGGCGATCTTCATGGCCGACGCCGGGCGCCGCCGGGTCCGCGCGGTCGGCTCCCACGGAACCTCGTTCTCGCAACTGGCGACGCTGCGCCCGACGCTCGTCAACACGCCGATCGCCCAGCGCGCGCTGCTCGAGGACAGCGTCGTGGTGGTGTCTGATCGGATCGGGGAGGCGGTCCCGTCCGAGTACGCCGAGCTGCTGGGAATCACCACGTTGGTGTGCACGCCGTTGAGCGCCGCGGGCCGGGCGTACGGCGTGATCTGCGCCGATCGCGGGGGCGGCCGCTTCGAGCTCTCAGACGGCGAGCGCCACCTGCTGTGGACGCTCGGCAAGACCGCCGCGCTGGTGGCTACCGCCCGCAACGCCACCCGACAGCAGGAGCGCGCCCGCCGGCTCGGGGAGCGGCTGGAGCTGGCGCGCGAGATCCACGAGCGGGTGATGCAGCGCCTGTTCGGGGTGTCGCTGGCGCTGGGCGCCGCGCAGCCGCTGGACCCGGCCGAGCGCGAGCGCTGCCGGGTCGAGATGCAGGAGGCGGTGGGGGACCTGCGCCGCGCGCTCGAACGTCCTTTGGCCCCGCTGCCGCCCGAGACCGGGACGACGCTGGCCGCCGAGCTCGAGCGCCTGCGCGCCGCCCCGGGCGCGCCGTTACACGTCACGTGGCCCGATGACGTGATCGTGCCGCCCGATCTCGAGCCGCTGGCGCAGTCGGTGCTGACCGAGGCACTGCGCAATGTGGCCAAGCACGCCGCCGCCACCCGCGTCGACGTGGTGATCCGCCGCGACGACGACACGTTCACGCTCGAGGTGCGAAACGACGGTGCTCGGACCGATGGGCGCGACGCCGGGATGGGCCTCCGGTTGGCGGCGTTCGAGGCGATCCAGCAGCGCGGCGTGCTCGAGTTCGGGCCCACGGGCGACGACGGGTGGCGGGTCCGGCTGGTGGTGCCACTCGAGCAGGAGGCCTCGTGACCGCGCCGCTGTCCCCGCGGCTGGAGGAGAAGCGCCTGCGGGTCCTGGTCGTCGACGACCACGACGTCGTGCATTGGGGCTTTCGGGTGCTGCTCGGCGAACAGCCGTGGGTCGAGCGCTGCCTGGCGGCGCGCACCGGCGAGGAGGCGATCGCCCTGACCCGCAGCTTCGAGCCGCACGTAGCGCTCGTCGACCTGTTCCTGGCCGGCGAGTCGGGCGCCGACCTGTGCGAGTCGATCCGCGAGGCGTGCCCGTCCACGCGTGTGCTGCTGATCTCAGGCGCCGGGCGGATGTCGCCCGCCGCCGCCCGCGCCGCCGGCGCCTCCGGGTTCGTGTCCAAGGACTGGGATGCCCAGGAGGTCGCGAGCGCGGTGCGGATGGTGGGGCTGGGGATGACGATGTTCCAGCCCAAGGCCGACCAGCCGTCGACGTTGCTGACCGAGCGCGAACAGGAGGTGCTCGACCTGATCGCGGCCGGGTCGACCAACCGCGAGATCGCCGAGCACCTGTTTCTGTCGCCGCACACGGTCAAGGAGCACACCAGCGCGCTGTATCGCAAGCTGCAGGCTCGCAATCGCGCCGAGGCCGTCCAGCGGGCTCAGCGGATCGGCCTGCTGAGCTGATGGCGGCCCCGGTCCCGGCCCCGGCCCCGGCTCCGGCCCCGCCCCCGGTCGTCGGATGAACCCGCGCCGAGAGGCGGCGGACCGGATCGGCCAGCGCTGCGACCCGCGCGTGCTCGAGCCCTCACCGCCCGCCGTCCCCGAGCCGCCGTGGTTCGCCGACGACCCGGTCGCCCGAGGCGACCTCGAGCCCGGCCGCACGGTCGTGTCCCCGGTAGCCACCGGCGACATCACCTGGGTGGAGTTGGCTGCCGGAGACCCTGAGCTCGGCGCCTGGTGCGCCGACCGCTGGCTGGGCCCCTACAAGCGCCTGGTGCCCGCGCCCGGATCCCTGGCCGACGACCCGGACCTCGCTGCACCGGCTCGCCGCGCGGGTGATGTCGCCGGCCCGCAGCCACGCGAACGGCAAGATCGGCTTGCGCTACACACATCGTGGCTTCGGGACGCCGTTCTTCGGTGGCGACGTGCAGATCCGCGTCGCCGGCGCGGAGCTGATCGTCGACGAGCACGGCGACGAGCGGCGGGCATCGATCACCACGCTCGACGCGGCCGCCGAGCTCGTGGGGCGCGACGCGCTCCCCGGCGACGTCCAGCTCGGCTCAGACCCGCTCCGCGTCGACCCCGTGGCGGCCGCGTTTCTGGGCGACTGGTACGGATTTGGGGCCTCGGTGCTCGAGGAGCTCCGAGCGGGAGCGCAGGCTGACGGCGACGCGTCGCGTGTGCAGCTATGGCCCGAGCATTTCGACCTGGCGCTCGTGCTCGGTTCCGAGCGGGCCGGATCGCGCGCGACCTACGGGCTCTCGCCCGGAGACCAGCAGCATCCCGAGCCGTATCTGTACGTGGCGCCCTGGGTCGCCCAGCCGCACGGGGGCCTGTGGCAGGCCACCGCATTTCCCGGGGCCGTTCTGTCCTACGCGGAGCTGATCGCCGCTCGCAACCAACGGTCCGCGGCGCTCGAGTTCTTCGGCATCCGTGCGGCTGCGCTGGCCGGCTGAGCTTCGCCGCGCGCCGCGGGGGCCGGGCGCGAATTCCTGCAGGAGTCGCGGGGAAGATCGCTAAAGCTCGACACGTTGGTCCAATACAATGTCTAGTGACGGGTTGGGCGTTCCAGGTCGTCCAAAGGAGTGGGTGGTGCCGTGAGTGTCATGGACGTAGCTCGCATTGCCGGTGGCCAGCTTCGGCTGGTTTCGCCGCCCCGCCGCCGCACTGCGACCAGCGAAGGCTTCTACGAGCCCCCCGACCCCCTCGGCGACGGCGAGCCCGGCGACGTAATCCGCTCGGAGCCGATGGACGCGTACCTGGCGCCCGGCGTGCGCCTGCGCGCCCGCGCGTGGCGGGTGCTGTATCGCTCGACGTCGGCGATCGGCCGGCCCACGGCGGTGTCGGGCACGGTGCTGGTTCCCTACGGGCGGATCCGCGCCGCCCGCCCACTGATCGGCTACGGCGTCGGCACCCACGGGATCGGCGACTCGGCGGCGCCGTCGCGGCTGCTGGCGAGGGGCCTGGAGTGGGAGAGCGGGATGATCGCGATGATCCTGGCCCGCGGCTGGGCGGTGGCGATCACCGACTACGAGGGCCTGGGCACCCCGGGCGACCACACCTACATGGTCGGCCGTGCGCTCGGCCCGAACGTGCTGGACGCGATGCGCGCTGCCCGGCAGCTGCATCCGTCCGAGCTCCCCGAGCAGGGCCCAGCGGCGATCGTCGGCTACTCGGAGGGCGGCGCCGCCGCCGCATGGGCGGCGCAGCTGCAGCCCGGCTACGCGCCGGACGTGCCGCTGACCGCGGTCGCCGCTGGCGCCGCGGCCGCCGACGTCGAGTTGGGCGGATCCACCGTCGACGGCACGTTCTTCTCGTTCTTCATCTCCTACGGCGGGATCGGCTACGCCGCCGCCTATCCCGAGCTCGAGCTGGACGCATATCTGACACCGAGGGCCGCCAAGGGGATCGAGGCGCTGCGTGAGTCGACGATCTACCAGGCGATGTTGTCAGGCCCGCGGTTCGCCCGGGCCTCGGACCTGACCCGGCCCAACGTGCTCGAGCTGCCCGAGTGGCGCGCGCGTCTGCGCGAGAACCGCCTCGGCGAAATCGTGCCGGAGGCGCCGGTGCTCCTGCATCACGCCCGCCGCGACCAGATCGTCTCGTTCGAGCAGAGCCTGAACCTGCACAAGGCGTGGGAGCGGCGCGGCGGCGACGTCCGCCTGTACGTGACCCGCGGCGGGGTCGACCACATCAGCGGCGGTGTGGCCGGGATGCCGGTTGCGCTGGGATGGGTTGCGAACCGGCTGCGCCGCGCCGGCAAGGCGATTCCGCCGCCCGAGCAGCCGGTCGTAGCGCCCGAGCGCAAGGTCGCCTGAGCAAGGTCGCCTGAGCGAGATCGCCCGCAGCAAACCCGCGGCCGGTGGCCCCGCGGAAACGCTCAGCGCCGCCGCATCGCCCACTCGATCACGGGCAGCTTGATCGCGTTCGGGATCGCGCGCGAGGCCTCCATCGCCGCGCGCATCGGCAGGCCCGGCACGATCACGCGGCTACCTGACTCGAGTCCCTGGACGCCGGCCTTTGCGGCCTGCTCGGGGGTGATCAGCGCCGGGCGCGGGATGGCCCGCTCGAACGACTGGCCGCTGGCCACCTGCCAGTCGGCGATCTGCCAGAAATCGGTCTCGACGGGCCCGGGGCACAGCGCGGTGACGGTCACGCCGCGGCCCGCCAGCTCCTGGTGCAGTGCCTCGGAGAACGTGAGCACGTAAGCCTTCGCGGCCGAGTACCCCGCCGAATAGGGCATCGGCTGCATCGCTGCGGTCGAGGCCACGTTGAGGATCGCACCGCGGCCGCGCTTGACCATCGCGGGCGAGAACGCCGAGGTCAGCGCCACCACCGCCTCGACCAGCACCCGTACCTGCTCGAGCTCGCGCTCGGGGTCTGACTGGTAGAACGGGCCGCCGGTGGCAAAGCCGGCGTTGTTGACCAGGATCTCGACCTCGAGGCCGAGTCCCTTGACCCGCCCGGGCAACCGCTCCACCGACGCGGCCTTGGAGAGGTCGGCGCCGACGGCCTCGGCGCGGATCCCGTGCTCGTCGGCCAGCTGCTGGGCCAGCGTCACCAGCCGCTCACGGCGCCGGGCCACCAGCACCAGGTTGTGACCCCGGGACGCCAGCTCTCGGGCGATCGCGGCGCCGATCCCGGCCGATGCACCGGTGATCACAGCCGCGGAGTCAGAATCTGGAGGCGGAAGCGACATCGATCAGTGGTCCCTCACGGAAATACGCTGACATTCGAGACGCCCCCGCTGGCGCTGGGCGGCGTCCTCGTCACCTCGCGCAGCGCCGCTGCGCATCGGTTCCTGCGTCCTTGCCCAGCATCCATCGTGAACATCTCTCGGTGTCACCGTACTTCCGTAACGAACCACAGCCGGGATTGGAGCACATCCCTCCCCCCGAACGGGGGGAAGTCCGTAGCCGGGCTGTATCTGCTGCCCGCTGCGTGCGTAGGTTCAAACGCATGTCAAAGACAGCAATCTTGTTTCCGGGCCAGGGAAGTCAGACCCCCGAGATGCGCGACGACGTCGAGCGCGACCGCCCGGATCTGCTCGAGCTGGTCACCGAGATCGTCGGTGAGGACCCGTTCCCGAAGGCCGAGGAAGGCACGAACTACGCCCAGCCGGCGATCTTCTGCGCCAGCCTGGCCGGGTGGGACCGCCTCGGGCGTCCCGACGCGGACTTCATGGCCGGACACTCCCTCGGGGAGCTCGCCGCGCTCGTTGCCGCCGGCTCGCTGGAAGAGCGCGACGGTCTCGAGCTGGTCGCGCTGCGCGGCCGGCTGATGCAGGAATCGGGCGAGGCAGCCGGGGACGGTGGCATGCTTGCGCTGCTCGGCCGCGGCGCCGCAGATCACGCTGCCGAGCTCGCCGAGGCCCACGGCTTGTCCGTCGCCAACGACAACTCTCCCCAGCAGGTCGTCCTCTCGGGGGCCAAGCAAGCCCTGCCCGAGGCCGCCGACGCCGCCAAGGAGCTGAGCCTGCGGGCGATCGAACTGTCGGTCAGCGGGGCGTTTCACTCGCCGATGATGGCCGCGGCGGTCCCCGAGTTCGAGAAGGCGGTCAACCAGGTCAAGATCTCGCCGCCGCGCGTCGAGGTGCTCTCGGCCGTCACGGCGGCGCCGTTTCAGGACGTCGCCGCCCAGCTGACCGAGGCGCTGACCAGCCCGGTCCGGTGGCGCGAGACGCTGATTGCGCTGCACGAGCGCGGCGCCGACCGGTTCGTCGAGGTCGGCCCCGGACGGGTGCTGAGCGGCCTGGTCAAGCGCACCCTGAGCGATGTGGAGCTGGTCGGTGTCGGTGGTTGACGCCAACGGGTCAGCTCCCGCCGTCCACCCCGAAGGCGAGTTACGTCGGCCACAGTCCGCGCTCGCCCGGCCGGCGGTGTTGTCGGTTGCGTCCGAGCTGCCCGAGGGCCGGCTGACCAACGCCGAGCTGTCGGAGAAGCTGGGCGTCAGCGAGGATTGGATCGTGTCGCGCACCGGCGTGGTCGAGCGCCCGATCGCCAAGCCCGAGGACCGGCTCTCGGACTTCGCCGCCCGCGCCGGCGCCACCGCGCTGAGCCGCGCCGGAATCGAGCCGGCCGACGTGGACCTGGTGATCGTCGCGACCCTGACCGCCGACGAGATCACGCCGAACGCGGCGCCGCTGGTGGCCCACCAGCTTGGCGCCGAGAACGCCGGCGCGGTCGACGTCGGTGCGGCCTGCACCGCGTTCCTGTCGGGCCTGTCGCTGGGAGCGGCCCAGATCGAGAGCAACCGCGCCCGCAACGTCCTGCTGGTCGGCGCCGACTTCGTCTCCCGCGTGGCCAACTGGGAGGACAAGCGCTCGGCGCCGCTGTTCGGCGATGGCGCGGGGGCGGTCGTGATGGCGCCCGCCAGCCGTGACTACGGCGCGATCGGCCCGGTCGTGCTTGGCGCCGACGGCTCGCAGGCGGGCGCGATCGTGGTTCCGCGCGACGCCCGGCTGGAGATGGACGGCCCCGAGGTCTATCGCCATGCGGTCGCCCGGATGAGCGAGTCCACGCTGAAGGCGGTGCAGCTCGCCGGGCTGACGCTCGACGACATCGATCTGTTCGTCTATCACCAGGCCAACGCGCGGATCACCCGTGCGCTGGGCGAGCGGCTCGGACTCCGGTCCGAGCGCGTCGTCGACGTGATCTCACACCTCGGCAACTCCTCGGCGGCGACGCTGCCGCTGGCACTGGCCGAGGCCGAGCGCGACGGGCGCCTGAAACCGGGATCACGCGTGCACCTGGGCACGTTCGGTGCCGGCTTCACCTGGGGCGCCGGCGTGATCGAGTGGGGAGGCGGCGGCGATGGCTGAGCGGGAAGGCTGCGCGCTGGTAACCGGCGGATCCCGCGGGATCGGCGCCGCGATCGCCCACGCGCTGGGCGCCGACGGCTGGGCGGTGGGCGTCAACTACCGCTCCGACAAGGATGCCGCCGACAAGGTCGTGAGCGAGATCGAGAGCAACGGCGGCCGCGCCGTCGCGCTCGGCGCCGACGTGGTCGATCCCGACGCCGCCGACAAGCTGTTCTCAGAGCTCGAGTCGCACTTCGACGCGCCCGTTCTGGTGCTGGTCAACAACGCGGGAATCAGCCGCGACGATCTGACGCCGTCACTCGACGACGAGCAGTGGAACGCGGTGATCGAGACCGACCTCACGGCCGCGTTCCGGCTCACTCGCCGCGCGCTCAAGGCGATGCTGCGGGCCCGCAACGGGCGGATCGTCAACATCTCATCGGTCGTCGCCCTGCGCGCGAACGCGGGGCAGGCCAACTACGCGGCGGCCAAGGCCGGCCTGATCGCGATGACCAAGACGGCAGCTGTCGAGGTCGCCCGTCGCGGTGTCACGATCAACGCGGTCGCTCCCGGCTGGATCGAGACCGAGATGACCGAGGGGATCTCGACCGACCTGCTGCAGGCGGTGCCGGCACGCAGAGCGGGCAAGCCTGAGGAGGTCGCGGCGGCGGTGCGGTTCCTCGTGTCCGAGGACGCGGGATACATCACGGGCGCCGTGTTGAGCGTCGACGGAGGACTTGCCGCCTAGGTGGACGAAACCCGGGCGACACATCAAACCCATTGACCGACAGGAGTATCAATGTCAGCAGTAACCACTGAGCAGGTCGAGACCCGGGTCGTCGAGACCCTCGCGAGCTTCGGCCCCGATGCCGACCAGATCAGCCGCGGATCCACGTTCGAGGAGCTCGACATCGACTCGCTCGACCTCGTCGAGCTCGCTCAGGTCGTCGAGGACGAGTACGGCGTCGTGCTCAAGGGCGAGGACATGAAGGACCTCAAGACGGTTGGTGACGCGGTCGACCTGATCGTCAGCCGCGCGGAGTAGCGGGCGCGGAGCGGGAGGAGTCCTGATGTCCTCCAACGACAACGGCTCAAGACCCGCGCGCCTGCGCGTGGTGGTCACCGGCCTGGGCGCGGTCACGCCGCTCGGGATCGGCGCCGAGCAGCTGCACCAGCGGTGGGCCGCAGGCGAAGTCGGGATTGTCGACGGCGCCGGGGCCTGCACCGATTTTGAGCCTAAGGAGCGGCTGTCGGTCAAGCAGATCCGGCGCCTTGACCGGTTCTCACAGATCGCGCTGGTCGCCGCCGACGAGGCGATCGAGCAGGCGGGCTGGAGCGACGGGCTGCCGTACGACCCGATGCGGATCGGGTGCGTGATCGCCACCGGGATCGGCGGGATCGAGACGGTCGAGTCCCAGCACGACGTGATGCGCGACCGTGGGGCGAAGATGGTGTCCCCGCTGGGGATCCCGCAGTACATGCCGAACGCCGCCGCGGCGGCGCTGTCGATGACCTACGGGCTGCAGGGCCAGATGTATGGCGTCGTCTCGGCTTGCTCGAGCGGCGCCCACGCGATCGGCTCGGCGATGCGGATGATCCAGTACGGCGACGCCACCGCGGCGATCGCCGGCGGCTCCGAGGCCACGCTGACCGCGTTCGGGTTCGCCTGCTTTCACTCGATGCAGGCGCTGTCTCCGACCGGCATGTCGCGCCCGTTCGACGCGCGGCGCGACGGCTTCGTGATGGGCGAGGGCGCGGGCATGATCGTGCTCGAGGAGCTCGAGGCGGCCAGGCGCCGGGGCGCGACGATCCTCGGCGAGGTGGTCGGGTACGGCTCCACTGCCGACGCCTACCACCTGACCGCCCCGCAGCCGACCGGCGAGCCGGCCGCGCGGGCGATCGAGCTGGCGATGCAGGACGCCGGCGTGACCCCCGGCGAAGTCGCCTACATCAATGCCCACGGGACCTCAACCCAGCTCAACGACTCCGCCGAGACGCTTGCGATCAAGCGGGCGTTCGGGGAGGAGCGGGCCAAGCAGATCCCGGTGTCGTCGACCAAGTCCTCGATCGGGCACCTGCTCGGTGCCGCCGGCGCCGTCGAGGCGGTTGCGACCGTGGAGACGTTGATCACCCGCGTGATCCCGCCGACGCTCGGCTACGAGGTCCCGGATCCCGAGCTGGACCTCGACTATGTACCCGGCGAGGCGCGGCCGCTGCTGGCCGCCAACGGAGGACCCCCGGTGGCGATCTCGAACTCATTCGCATTCGGGGGTCACAACGTGGCCCTGGTGCTGCGAGGAGCTCCCCAATGACCGCGACCCTGATTCGCGAGCGGACCGAGCGCCTGGGGCCGCTCGAGCGTCTGGAGGCGCTGTGTGACCCGGGCACCGTGCAGGTGCTGCGCTCGCGGATCGTTTCGTCCAGACTCGGCGCTCGGGCGGTCGAGGGCGACGGCGTCGTCGGCGCGATCGGAATGGTCGCCGGCCGGCCGATCGCCTGCTACGCGCAGGACGGGACCTTCCTCGGTGGGTCACTGGGCGAGCGCCACGCCGACACGATCGTCCGGGTGCTGCAGACGGCCGAGCGGGCGCGGATCCCGGTCGTCGGGTTCGTGGAGTCCGGCGGCGCGCGCATGCAGGAGGGAACGGCGGCGCTTGGCGGCTACGGACGGATCTTCCGCCACACGGTCGGGCTGACCGGCGTGGTTCCGCAGATCTCGGTGGTCAGCGGGTCCTCGGCGGGGGGCGGCGCCTACTCGCCGGCCCTCACCGACCTGATCCTGATGACCGAGGACGCGGCGATGTTCCTGACCGGCCCCGGCGTGGTCCGCGAGGCGCTCGGAGAAGAGATCGACGCCGCCGGTCTCGGTGGCCCGCACGTGCACGACCGCAACGGCGTCTGCCACCTGGTCGAGGCCGACGTGACCACGGCGGCGGCCAGGGTCCGTGAGCTGCTCGGCTTCCTGCCGTCGGCGTCCGGTGAGACGCCACCGGTGACGGCCCCGATGCCACCCGCGATCGCCGACCCCGGAAGCGTGGTGCCGGCCGAGCCGCGGCGCGTTTACGACGTCCGCGACGCGCTCGCGGGGATCGTCGACGCCGGCTCGCTGCTGGAGCTGCAGCCGCGCTGGGGACGCAACGTGGTCACCGCCCTCGCCCGGCTGGACGGCCGCCCGGTGGCGGTCGTCGCCAACCAGCCGCGCCATCTGGGCGGCGTGCTCGACGCTGTGGGCTCCGAGAAGGCGGCGCGGTTCGTCAACTTCTGCGACTCGTTCGGCGTGCCGCTGATCGCGGTCGTCGACACCCCGGGGTTCATGCCGGGCTCCAAGCAGGAGCAGGCCGGCGTGATCCGCCACGGCGCTTCGCTAGTGCGGGCGTTCGCGGCCGCCCGCGTGCCGAAGCTGACCGTGATCCTGCGCAAGTCATACGGCGGCGCCTACATCACGATGAACTCCCGCGACCTGGGCGCCGACCTGGTGCTCGCCTGGCCCGACGCCGAGCTCGGGATCATGAGTGCGCGGGCAGCCGTGGGAATCGTCAACCGTCGTGACCTGCTGGCCGCGGCCGATCCCCACCAGGAGCGCGACCGCCTGGCCGCCGCCTACGCCGACGAGCACCTCCGCGCGCAGGCCGCGGCCGCCGCTGGCTACGTCGATGAGATCGTCGAGCCTGTCGAGACGCGAGAGCGGCTTGCCTGGGCGCTGAGGGCGCTGGCGAGGCCAGCTTCGTGATCCTCGAGGGCAAGCGCCTTCTCATCACCGGCGTAATCACCAGGGACTCGATCGCCTACCACGTCGCCGAGCAGGCTCAGCGCGAGGGCGCCTCGGTGGTGCTGACGAGCTTCGGGCGAGTGCGGCGGATGACCGAGCGCGCCGCCAAGCGGCTGCCCGATCCGCCCGACGTGCTCGAGCTCGACGTCAACAAGCCAGAGGACTTCGATGCGCTCGTCGAGGACCTGGGCCAGCGCTGGGACGGGCTCGACGGGGCCCTGCACGCGATCGCGTTCGCGCCCGAGGACGCGCTCGGCGGCAAGTTCCTGAGCACGCCGGCCGACAGCGCGACGCAGGCGTTTCAGACCAGCGCGTTCTCGCTGAAGGCGTTGGGGGCCGCGGTGGCCCCGCTGATGCCGCCCGGCTCGGGCATCGTCGGGCTGGACTTCGACGCCGCCGTGGCCTGGCCGATCTACGACTGGATGGGCGTCGCCAAGGCCGCCTTGGAGTCGGTCTCGCGGTACCTGGCGCGCGACCTCGGCGGCCAGGGGATCCGCGTCAACCTGGTGAGCGCGGGGCCGCTGGGCACCGTCGCCGCCCGCGGTATCCCGGGATTCGACGACCTGGCCAAGCTGTGGGTGTCACAGGCTCCGCTGGGCTGGGACATCGAGGACCCCGCCCCGGTTGCGAGCACGATCTGCTTCCTGCTGTCGGATTACGCCCGCGCGATCAGTGGCGAGATCGTGCACGTGGACGGCGGGTTTCACGCCGTCGGCGCGCCCACCGACCGCTGAGTTCTTCCCACCGAAAGCGCCCGGCGCCCCGCCGACGTACCCTGGAGGACATGGAGCGCTGGCTGGCCACCGAGCGCAACGTTCGCCTGTGCGCCGTGATCGGCGCGCTGACGATCGCGTTCTCGAGCATCCTGGTCCGCCTCAGCCATGCATCCCCGTCGACCGCGGCGATCTACCGCTGCGCGTACGCGCTGCCGGCGCTGGCGCTGCTCGCCTGGCTCGAGGATCGCCGCCACGGACGGCGCCCCTGGCGCGACCGGCGGGCCGCGCTGGCCGGGGGCATGTTCCTGGCCGTCGACCTGATCCTGTGGCACAACGCGATCGAGGACGTCGGCGCCGGGCTGGCGACCGTGCTGGCCAACATCCAGGTCGTGCTGGTGCCGCTCGTGGCCTGGGCGGTCCTGGCCGAGCACCCCCGGCGCCAGGTGCTGGCGGCGCTGCCGGTCGCGTTGTTCGGCGTGCTGCTGATCTCGGGCGTGCTCGAGCACGGCGCCTACGGGACGGACCCGGCGCGGGGCACACTGTTCGGGCTCGGGGCCGGGGTCGCGTATGTCGGCTTCCTGCTGTTGCTGCGCCACAGCGGCTCTGACCTGCGTCGCCCGGCCGGCCCGCTGTTCGACATAACCGCCACCGCGATGGTGATGAGCATCATCATCGGCATCGTCATCGGCGACGCCCGACTCGCGCCTCAGTGGCCGGGCGCCTGGTGGCTCATCACTCTGGCGCTGACCTCCCAGGTGTTCGGCTGGCTGCTGATCGGCAGCTCGCTGCCGCGGCTGCCGGCGGCGATCACCTCGCTGCTGCTGACGATCCAGCCGGTCGCCTCGGTGGCGCTGGCCGCGTTGATCTTCGGCGAGTCTCCGAGCTGGCTCCAGCTCGTGGGCGTCGCGGTCGTGCTCGCGGCCGTGGTCGGCGCCACCCGGCCGCCCGGCACCGCGGCGGCCATCAGGCGACCGTTCTCGAGAAAGCGCTACGCGATCGCGGGCGCCTCGGGCAACCGCGCGATCGCGGCCTCCATGTCCTCCTCGGAGAACTCCGGATCCTCGAGCTTGCCGGCCAGGAACGAGTCGTAGGCCCCGAGGTCGAAGTGCCCGTGGCCTGAGAGGCCCAGCAGGATCACCCGCTCCTCTCCGGCCTCACGGGCGGCGAGCGCCTCGTCGATCACGCCCTTGATCGCGTGAGCGGGCTCGGGGCCTGGGATGATCCCCTCGTTGCGGGCGAACCGGATCGCCGCGGCGAAGATGTCGTTCTGGTTGTAGGCCTGGGCCTCGATCACGCCGGCCTTGACCAGCCCGCACAGCATCGGCGCGTCGCCGTGGTAGCGCAGCCCGCCGGCGTGCACCGGCGGCGGCACGAAGTCGTGCCCGAGCGTGTACATCGGCATCAGCGGCGTCAGCCCGGCGGTGTCGCCGAAGTCGTAGCGGTACACGCCGCGGGTGAGCGTCGGGCAGGCCGTCGGCTCGGTCGCCAAGAAGCGCGTCGAGGCGTTGCCTCGCAGGACCTCGCGGATGAACGGGAACGTCAGCCCGGCGAAGTTCGAGCCGCCGCCGACGCAGCCGACGATCACGTCGGGGCTCTCGCCGGCCATCGCCATCTGCTCGATCGCCTCCTGGCCGATGATCGTCTGGTGCAGGCACACATGGTTGAGCACCGAGCCCAGCGAGTAGTTGGTGTCGTCGCGCTGCGCGGCGACCTCGACGGCCTCGGAGATCGCGATCCCCAGCGACCCGGTGGGGTGCCCGGCGTTCGCCTTGCCCGACTGGGTCAGATCCGACGGCGAGCGGTGACAGGTCGCGCCCCAGGTCTCCATCATCGAGCGCCGGTAGGGCTTCTGGTCGTAGCTCGAGCCGACCATGAACACCTCGCACTCGAGCCCGAACAGCGAGCAGGCGAACGCCAGCGCCGAGCCCCACTGGCCGGCGCCGGTCTCGGTGCAGAGCCGCTTGATCCCGGCCTGTGCGTTCTCGTAGGCCTGGGCGACGGCCGTGTTGGGCTTGTGCGACCCGGCGGGGGAGACGCCCTCGTACTTGTAGTAGATGTGCGCCGGGGTGTCGAGGTCGCGTTCGAGCCGGCGGGCCCGGTACAGCGGCGTCGGGCGCCACAGCTTGTAGGCGTCGCGGACGGGCTCGGGGATCTCGATCTCGGGCTCCGGCGAGACCTCCTGCATGATCAGCGACATGGGGAAGATCGGTGTCAGGTCGTCGGGACCGGCCGGCTCCTTGGTCCCGGGATGCAGCGGCGGGAGCGGGTCGCCCGGGAGGTCTCCGAGCAGGTTGATCCAGTGCGTGGGGATCCTGCTCTCGTCCAGGAGGTACTTGACGGTCTCGTCGCTCATGCTCTCTCCAATGGGGCTTCTCGGTTCCGCGCCCACGCTACCTGAAAGGGCCGTGGGGCCACGCTATCTGAACAGGTCCTCGGCCTCGGGCCGGACGATCGCGGCAGCGCCCGGCCCGTCCTCCTCGGTCACGTGCGGGCCCGCGCCGCGCACGACCACGACCGGCTGGGATCCGTCCTTGGCGCGCGCCAGGTCGGCCGCGGCGGCGAGTTCATCGGCGACCGCGATCGCGGTCGCGTGCAGCTCGCGTCCGGCGCCGTCTGGGCGCCCCCGCCAGTCCTCGACGGGATCGATCCCGGCGCAGCCGATCGCGACGTCGCACTGCGCGTGGCGCCAGGCGCGCCCGAACGAGTCGGTGATCACCACCGCGGGTCTCACCGCGAGGCGGCTGGCGAGCCCGGCACGGATGCGCCGTGCTGACGCGTCGGGGTCGAGCGGGAGCAGCACGAGCGTGTCTGGGCCAGGAGCGTTGGAGGCGTCCACGCCGGCGTTGGCGCACACGAACCCGTGGCGGGTGACGCAGATCAGCACCCCGCGGGCCGCGCGCAACAGCTCCTGGGATTCGTCGAGCACGACCTGCACGTGGCGGGGGTCCTTGCCATGCGCGCGGGCGAGGCTCAGCGCCCCGGGACCCGGGGTCACGTCGGCGAGCGCCCGCACGCGGCCCTCGGCCTTGGAAACGATCTTGTGGGCGATCACGACCACGTCGCCCGGACCGATGCCCCCGCCGGGCGGCGGCGCGGCCGCTGCGATCAGCGCCGCAATGTCGTCGCCGGGCCGCACCTCGGGGATCCCCTCGAGCGCCACCGCGGCGACTTCGCTCAAGCGAGACTCCGGCTCATCTGGTTGAGCATCCCGCGGGTGCGGGCGGCGCCGCCGTGGGTGCAGGCGAGCGTGTCGCGGACCTGGTCGAGGTCCTCGGGGGTGTCGACGTCGAGCGCCAGCGAGGCCACCTCGACGACCTCGGGGACCGCGCCGGCGGCCTTCGCGTTGTCGACGTGGCGCTGACGGCTGCCCTCGCCGAAGGCGGGCTCGAACACGTCGGGCGGCGTCAGCAGCAGCGCGTTGGTGCCGGTGCCGTGGCGGTCGGGGACGATCAACACCGAGCGCTCACCGACCGGGCGCTCGATCAGCAATTCGAGTTGCTTGGGGTCCAGCAGCGGACAGTCGCCGGGGACCATCAGCACCCGCTCGGCCCCGCCACTGAGCGCTTGCCGCGCCCCGTTGGCGGCCGCCACGTTGTGACCCTGGTCTGAGTCGCCGATCACGGTCGCGCCATACCCGCCGGCGATCCGCTGGGCGCCGTTGTCGCCGGTCACGACGATGATCTCGCTGATTGCCGGGGTGCGCCTGAGCGCGACCAGCACGTCGGAGAACATCGCCTCGGCCAGGGCGCGGCGCCATGAGGCGGCGAGCCCGTTGGACAGGCGCTGCTTGGCGTCGGGGAAGCTCTTGATCGGGAGGATCGCGGCGGTGCGCATGGCGGCGAACGGTATACGCTCGTGTGCGAGTCGGGCGGCTGGCGACGTTCTCAGGCGGCGAGCTCGCCCGCGAACTGGAGCGTCGCCTCGGCGACGCGGCGGCGCTCGGCGGGCGTGTTCAGGAGCACGTCGTCCTGCAGCAGGGGCACCAGCTCGGTGCGGTCGTCGGCCACCAACCCGTCGATTACGCCATCGTAGATCGCCGCGATCCCGTCCGCCGACAGAGGCTGGCCGGCCCACTGCATGAACGCGGCGGTCGGCCCCTTGAGCACCTGGCCGGCGACCAGCGGGCTCACCGCGACGACCGGGGCCTTCGATTCGGCCAGCGCCTCGCGGACGCCGCGGGTCTCCAGGATCGGGCGAATCGAGATCACCGGGTTCGATGGCCCGATGACGACGGCCGTCGCGGTCGCAATCGCGTCGAGTACCTCGGGCGTGGCGCCGGCGGCTGCGACGCCGCGGAAGTCGACGCCGTCGACCGGGCCCTCGCCGCGGCCCTTGATCATGAACTCCTGAAGCGCCCACCACTCGTCATGGGCGAGCACGCGAGTGCGGACCGGTGCGTCGCTCATCGGCAGCACCCGAGCCCGGACGCCGAGGGCCGCGGCGATCTCCGCGTGCGCATGGGTCAGGCGGGCGCCGCCGTTCAGCGCCTGGCCGCGGTGCAGGCCGATCGCGAGGTCGTGGTCGCCGAGGTTGAACCAGATCTCGACGCCCAGGTCGCGGAGGCCGTCCATCACGTGGAACGTGTCGCCCCGCAGGCCCCAGCCGCGCTCGTCGATCAGGTCCGCCAGCCAGAACGTGATCAGGTCGGGATCCGGCGACACGTGGGCGCCGTAGATCTCGATGTCGTCGCCGGTGTTGGCGATCACGACCAGCCCGTCGGGGCCCACGGCATCGAGCATCCCGCGCGCGAGCTTGGCCCCGCCGGTGCCCCCCGCCAGCACCACGACCGGACCGCTCACAGCCCGGTGATCTTGATGCCCGCCCGGACCTTGTTGCGGACGTTGATCGAGATGATCAGCGGCGTGAACTGCTCGACGATCCGCGCCATCTCGAGCGGACCGCAGTCGACCGGGCGTAGGCCGGGGATCAGATCGACCAGCGCGGCGACCTTGTCCTTGTCGGTTCGGCGGTCACCGCAGATCAGCACGTCCTCGTCGAGCTCGTGCCCGAGGTCGCGCAGCAGCGCGGCGCTGACGGTATGGAACGCGGCCACGACCTGGACGCCGTCTGGCGCCATCTCCTGCGCCGCCTGGGCGGCCGAGCCCTGCCACACGCCGAGCGTGCGCGTGGCCTTGCCGCTGACGGCCGCCGCCAGCGGAACGGTCGCGTCGATCAGCAGCTGTTCGGGCTGGAGCACCGCCTTGAGGTGGGTCATCGTCTCCGACTGGGTGCGGAACGGGACGCTCAGCAGCACGATCTCGGCCTTGGTCGCGGCCTCCTCGTTCGTGTAGCCCCCGAATGAGCCGCCGGGGACGTGCTCACTCAGGTTCCTGACGGTCTCCTGGGCGCGTCCGGCGTCGCGCGAGCCCACCACGATCGGGACGCCGGCCTGGCCGAGGCGCAGCGCCAGGCCGAACCCCAGCGCTCCCGAGCAGCCGATGATGCAGACGGTTGGTGGCACGGCGGCGGAGTGTATGGATCTCGGGGCGAGTCTGGCTCGCTCGATGTAGGGTCCGCGATTCATGGACGCCGCCTCCCAGACCGGCCTCGAGGCCACCTACGAGTTCGAAGTGGAGGGACCGCTGCTCACGGATGTTGGCGGGACGCTGCCCCAGCAGGTGCTGTCGACGCCGGGGATGATCGCGATGATGGAGCGGACCGCGGCGAGGCTCGTGTACCCGCTGGTGGGGGAGGGGAAGGCGACGGTCGGATTCGAGGTGTGCGTCAAGCACGTCGGGGGCGCGGTCGAGGGGACACGGCTGGTCGCGCGCGCTCGGCTCGACGAGGTCGTCGATGACCGCAAGCTGCGGTTCTCGGTCGAGGTGAAGACCGTCGACGGGCGCACGATCGGCGTCGGGACCCACGAGCGGCGGGTCGTCGAGACCCGATAGCCCGCCAGATTGGCGCCGGGGGCGGTTCTAATATCCCAACGGCGTGCGAGCGAGGTATGTCGTAGCAGCAGTGGTAGCGGCCTTGGCCGTCGCGGTTCCGGTCGCCGGCGCGGCGAAGGCTCCGCCGGTGTCCAAGCGCCCGCTCTCGATCGACTCGGCCTCGCTGACCCAGTCCGGGCAGCAGCTCGTGTGGAAGGTCGACCTCAACGACCGGTTCTCGCCGGCGGCGCTCACGCAGGCTCGCCGCTCGCTGTGCCTGCTGTTTGAGCGCCCCGGGAACGGCAGCGTGGCGGCTCAGCTGTGCATCGCGCCGCCGGCCAGCAAGGGAGGCGACGCGCGGGTCGCCTACGCACCGATCACGCGCAAAGGCCCGGGGACGCTCAAGGTGATCCCGGCGCAGATCTCGCGCAGCGGCGCGCACGACTTCACGGCAACGTTCCTGCCCAAGGACGCCGGGCGCTCGTACGCGTCACTGCGCTGGCAGGTGATCAGCACGCTGCGGCCTCCCGCCTGCAAGCCCCCCAACGCCAACCGGATTGGCTGCTTCGTCAAGTTCCCCAGCCACCCGGCGCTGGCGCGCCTGCACACCCCTCAGGTCGTCGGCTGCGTGCCCAGCGGCGCGCCATTCGTCAACAGCATCAACACCCGGCGCAAGGAGATCGCCCTCACGTTCGACGACGGCCCGTGGATCCTGACCTCGAAATTCCTCGACCTGCTCGAGGCCAACCACGTGGTCGCGACGTTCTTCGAGGTCGGCGAGTACATCCCGACCTACGGCGACGGCGGGGCGATCGAACGCCGGATGCTGCGCGACGGCGACATGATCGGCGACCACACCTGGAGCCACGTCGACGTGTCCGGCGCGGGACCGGGCGCCGCCAGCCAGATCTCCCGGGCCGCGGACGAGATCCGCAGCGTCACGCACGGTTTCACGCCCTGCCTGTTCCGGGCGCCGGGCGGCGCGGTCAGTTCGGCGCTGATCTCCCAGGCCAGGTCGATGGGGTTCACCACGATCCAGTGGAGCGTCGACCCGCGCGACTGGTCCACCCCGGGCACGGACTCGATCTACAACACGGTCGTGCGCAACGCGCACAGCGGCTCGATCGTGCTCCAGCACGACGGCGGCGGCCCCCGTGCGGAGACGCTCGCGGCTCTCCCGCGGGAGATCGACACGCTCCGCAGCGAGGGCTACACGTTCGTGACCGTGACGCAGCTTCTCGGCCAGAAGCTGATCTACAAGTAGGGATGAGCGAGCTGCCAGAGCACGTCCGGGTCCGAGAGATCGGGTGCTCGGGCGGCCGCTAGGCAGCCACGTGCTGTCGGCCGGCCCTGTGGAGTGCTGAGATCGGACGCGGTCTGATCAGCTCCGTGCTGGAGTGGCTGCGGCCGGCGCCGTTCCGCGGCGACGTGATTGCGGCGGGCGCGATCCCGCTGGCGGCGGGTGCGATCCTGATCGAGCTGCGGATGACGCAGTGGGCGGTCGGGCCGCGGCTGATCGTGGTCGGGGTGGTGGCGGCGCTGATCCTCACGATGGGATGGCTGGCGCCGATGGAGGGGCCGTCCCCGCGGGCCTATCACTCGATGCTGCTGATCACGGGGTTGATCGTGCTGGCGGTCGCGCTGCAGCTGCTGGCCGAGGCGCTGGGAAGCTCGCGGCCGCCCGGTGCGGGCGCCGACTTCTGGACGCTGGGCGTCGTCTGCGCGGTCGCGGCAGCGTGCGCCCGGCGGGCGAACTCGGCGGTCTGCACGCTGATCGCGGCACTCGCCGGCGGGATCGCGCTCGAGGGGCTGGTCGGCTGGCTGCTGGCGCCGATCAGCCTCAACGCGGTCCGCTGGGTGCTGCTCGCGCTGACGTTCGGGTTCGGCGTCGGGGCGCTGCGGCTGCGCGACGGGCAGCGCCGGCACGCGGTCGCGCTGGTCAACGCAGCCGGGCTGGCCACGCTCGTTCTGGCGCTCACCTTGGTGATCGAGAGCTCGATCGCCACCGTGGTCTCGCGGCTTGGCGCCCCGGCGATCGGGGCCCGGGCCGGGGGCGCCTCGTTTGGCTGGAAGCTGTGGATCCTCGCGATCGGATTCGGGTTGATCGCCTACGCCGGATCCGACCGCGAGCCCGGCCCGGCGTACATTGGGGTCGTCGTGGTGCTCGCGTTCATCCAGCTCGCCGCCTTCTCGCCCTCCGGCCGGGGGTCGATCGTCGGCTGGCCGCTGTTTCTGCTGGTCGTGGGCGCAGCCGGGCTCGTGCTCGGGCTGCGGCCGACCACGCCCGCGCCACCCCGGCCGACGACGCCCTTAGCCGAGACGATCCCGTTGCGAGAGGACGACGAGGCATGACCGATGTCGAGCGCGGCGACGCGCTGGACGAGGCCACCGGCCGTGCGGTCGCGGGCGGGCCCGAGCGCCACCGCCTGAAGGCGACCGAGCAGGGCAAGCTGCCCGTTCGCGAGCGCGTCGCGCGGCTACTGGATGCGGGTTCGTTCTCAGAGGAGGGCCTGCTGGCCGGCTGGGATCAGGACGGGCTCGGCGCCGAGGGAGTCGTCACCGGAATCGGCACGATCGGCGGGCGCACCGTGGCGGTGATGGCCAACGACCCGACCGTCAAGGCAGGCTCGTGGGCACCGCGGACGGTCGAGAAGATCCTCCGTGTGCAGGAGCGCGCGATGTCGCTGCGCGCCCCGCTGGTGTACCTGGTCGACTCGGCCGGAGCGCGGATCAACGAGCAGGTCCAGATGTTCCCCGGCCGCCGCCACGCCGGACGGATCTTCTTCAACCAGGTCCGGCTGTCGGGCGTGGTGCCGCAGGTATGCGTCCTGTTCGGTCCGAGCGCCGCCGGCGGCGCGTACATCCCAGCGTTCTGCGACATCGTGATCATGCGCGACGGCAACGCCTCGATGTACCTCGGTTCCCCGCGGATGGCCGAGATGGTGATCGGCGAGAAGGTCACGCTCGAGGAGATGGGAGGCGCCCGGATGCACACGTCCAAGAGCGGCGTCGGCCACGTGCTGGTCAAGACCGACGAGGAGGGGATCGACTTCGCCCGCCGCTACCTGTCGTACTTCCCGGGCTCCTTCGAGGGCGAGCCGCCGGACGCGCCGCCCGCCGCCGCTGCCTCCGAGCGGCCGATCCGCGAGCTGATCCCGGCCGACGAAAACAAGCCGTTCGACATGCGCGAGCTGCTCGACGCGCTGGTGGACGCCGAGTCGTTCCTCGAGATCCACGCCCGGTGGGCCAAGGAGGTGATCGTCGGCTACGCCCGGATCGACGGGCGCGCCGTGGGGATCGTGGCCAACCAGCCCAAGGTCAAGGGCGGCGTGCTGTTCGTCGACTCCTCCGACAAGGCCGCGCGGTTCATCTGGACCTGCAACGCGTTCAACATCCCGTTGCTGTTCCTCGCCGATGTCCCCGGGTTCATGATCGGCACTCAGGTCGAGCGCGAGGGGATCATCCGCCACGGAGCCAAGATGATCAGCGCCGTGTCCGAGGCCAACGTGCCCAAGATTTCCGTGATCGTCCGCAAGGCCTACGGCGCCGGCCTGTACGCGATGGCCGGCCCGGCGTTCGATCCCGATTGCTGCATTGCGCTGCCGACCGCGTCGATCGCGGTGATGGGCCCGAGCGCCGCGATCAACGCCGTCTACTACAACCAGCTGCAGGCGATCGAGGACCCCGACGAGAGGGCTCGGCGGACGGCGGAGCTGCGCCAGGAGTACGCCGAGGACATCGACATCCTCCATCTCGCCTCGGAGCTGGTGATCGACGCGGTGATCCAGCCCGAGGAGCTGCGCTCCGAGCTGATCCGTCGGTTCGCGCTGGCCGCCGGTAAGCACCGGGAGTGGCCCGCCAAGCGCAATCCGGTCACGCCGGCGTAGACGACCGCCGTCCGGCGCGCTCGCGTTCGAAGTAGCCGCCGATCGCGTCGGCGAGCAGCAGTCCGAACTGCAGCGCCCGGTCGAGCGCTTCAGGGTCCAGCTGGTCAGCGCGATCGGAGCTTTGATGGGAGCGCGGCGCGATGCCCCGGCCGTCAAGGCATCCGATCGCGATCGCCGGCAACCGCCGCGCCCTGGCCAGATACGCGGGGCTCACCCCGCGGGCTCGGTGGGCCGTGGCGTGCAGGTGCGGCTCGTCGGCGGCGACACGGGCGCTGAGGTTGCGCAGGACCGGCGCGTAGCGAACCGGCACGAGCCGACCGTCGCTGTGCCACCAGCTCGGGCCGCCGGCGGCGGACGGGGCGATTCCGACGACAACCGTGTCGGCAGGGTCCAGGTGGCTGCGGTGGGCGCGGAGATAGCGACGCAGCCCGATGCCCCCGCCCTCGCCGGCTCCGTGGAGGAGGACGTCGACGGCGATCCCCGGGGGCGGGTCGGCGTCGACGGCCGCGGCGAGCGCGAGCGCCACGGCGGTGCCGGAGGCGTTGTCGTTGGCTGCGGGGCTGAAGTTGGCGACCGAGAGGTCGACCAGGAACGCGAGCGCGCTCAGCAGCCCGACCGCCGGGACGATCTGGATCGCGCCGATCGTCGGCGAGGAGACGCCGCCGGCGATCCGGAGTACCGCCGTCCCGAGCAGCCACAGGATCGCGATCGCGGTCCATCCCAGCCAGCCGAGGGTGAAGCCGCGGAGAGATCTCGTGATGCGCGCGGTGGTCGAGCGAAGAAAAGGGCGGTAGGCGAGGCCCGTGCGACCGGCGTCGTAGTTGGCGGTGATGATCAGGCGGGCCTGGCTCGGCTGCGGTTCCTGCGTGGCGGTCCGGGCGGCGGCGACGACGTTCTGGCTGGCGCGCTCGGGTGACAGGCGGCGGCCGAGCGAGACTCCGAACAGCTCGTCGGCGAGCAGCGACAGCAGCGCGATCAGCACCAGGGCGGCGCCGGCCCACGGGCTGGGGATCGCCAGCAGGCTGCCCCCGATCGCGAGGATCAGGTGCCACACGTGGGCCAGCGCCCAATTGGGGCGGCACCAGAACGGCTCGATCCGAACCTCGCGCCCGCCGCACTCGAGCTGCTCGGCCAGCCAGAGCGCTGCCCTCCGTTCGGCGTCCGTGCCGGGGCCCCGCCGCTCAAAGCCCGCAAGTCCCGCGGCGGTCTCTGTGAGCCGCATCGCCTGCGGATGATCGCAGCGAGGGCGCGGATCGTGTAGAACGGCGGGCATGACGCAGACCGAGGAGCAGGAGCTTCTCGCTGTGGCGCTGGAGGCTGCCCGGGCCGCTTCGTCGGAGCTTCAGTCTCGGTACGGCCGGCGCCAGAGCGGGGTGCGAACCAAGAGCGGGCCGACCGACCTCGTCTCCGACGCGGACATCGCCGCCGAGTCCGCGATCCGCGCGGTGCTCGCCGAACGGCGCCCCGGCGACGCGATCATCGGGGAGGAGGGGGGAGAGACCGGCGACGGCAGCTTGCGGTGGGTGGTCGATCCGCTGGACGGCACGATCAACTACCTGTACGAGATCCCGGCATTCGCGGTCAGCGTGGCCGTCGAGGATGCCGACGGGACGATCGCGGGCGTGGTCATCGATCCGGTGCGCGACGAGGTGTTCGCCGGGACGCGGTCGGGCGCGCCCACGCTCAACGGCGAGCCGTTGCCCGCGCGACCAAACCCGCCAGAGCGCCTCGGCGTGGCGATGGTCGCGACCGGGTTTGGATATGACCAGGGAGTACGTACCGGGCAGGCCGAGGTGGTGGCGCGGCTGTTGCCGCACGTGCGCGACATCCGCCGGGTCGGGGCCGCGGCGCTGGATCTCACGTGGAGCGCGCTGGGGCGCTTCGACGCGTTCTACGAGCGCGGGCTGCATTCGTGGGATCTGGCTGCGGGCGCGCTCGTCGCGGAGCGTTCGGGGCTGGTCGTGCGCGAGATCCCGGAGTCCGATGGCCAGCCGTGGGGCGTGATGACCGCGCCGGCGAACATTGTCGACGAGCTGTACGAGCTGATCGTCGGGTAGTCCTATCGCGATCCGGCCCGTCGGCCGGCCCCAACCGTGCATATCGCGTCAAATCCGGCGGCCACGGCGAGGCTTGCCGTGCTGTGCACCGTATGCGTGCCGTACGCGGCAAGCCTCAAAGTGCGCAGCGGGTTTGACGCGTTATACACGCGGTCGCCCTCGACGGACCTGGTGCCACCGCCCGCGCGAGGGACATGGATGCGGCGGGTGGGATTCGAACCCACACGTCCGTTCGGACAATGCCTTTTGAGAGCATCGTGTCTACCGTTCCACCACCGCCGCCAGCGTCCGGAGTGTAGTCAGGCTGCGGCCGGGCTCGGCGGCGGCGGCCCGGCGGCCGTCAAGCCGCGGCGCTTGGCCTCCTCCTCCGGTACTTCGAGCTCGACGTTCCAAGCCTGGGCGAATCCCCGCATCGCGCAGAAGACCAGCAGGATCTGCACCGGCGCCAGGATCACGGTCAGCAACCCCAGCATGTTCGGATCCAGCCCGTCGCCGCCGAACAGCGACTGCGGCGGCGCGAATCCCTCGTGGGCGCGGTCAAACCAGCTGGTCCCGGAGATCCCCGTCGCCGAGATCACCGACAGGATCAGTAACAGGATCGCGAGCGCCGCGGCCATCGGCAGCAGGCCGCGGGTCCAGCGGAACATGACGTAGTAGGCGATCAGCAGGTAGGCGATGCACCACGCGAAGTTGACCGCCTTGAGGCCCTCGAGCTTGGACCAGCCGCCGATCGTGATCAGCAGCATCAGCGCGACCGAGACCACCAGGATGAACGCAACGGCCGCCTTGGTCACCTTGCTCGTGGACTTCTCCCGGTTGGGATAGACGACCACGTAGCCAGGAGTCAGCATCCGTCTGGGCGCCATTGGCGGACCATACATTCTCGGTCGGGCTATTGCCCGGTGTATCTGGCATTTGGGGGCATCATTCCCGGATGGCCGCGGGCCGCGATCAACAGCCGCACGGCTTTGTGCTGAGCGCCGAGGACGACCGGCTGCTGCGCGGACCGGTGCCCGAGCGTGCGCTGGCTTGGGCTGCGCGCGCGGTCGGCGAAGGGGCTCGAGTCGTCGCGTCGCGACCACTCGCCGGCGGGACCTCGTCGGCCGTTCATGCGCTCACCGCGTCGACCGCCGACGGGGATATCGAGGAGCTGGTGCTGCGGCGGTTCGTGCGCAGCGACTGGTTGGCCGAGGAGCCGGACCTCGCTGCGCACGAGGCGACGGCGCTGAACGTCGCCGCCGGCTGCCGGGTGCCGACACCGCGGCTGGTCGCGGTCGACGAGAACGGGGGAGAGGCAGGGGAGCCCGCGGTGCTGATGACTCGGCTGCCGGGTGACCTGGTGTGGGATCCGGCACAGGTCGAGCCGTTCCTGCGGACGCTGGCGGAGATCCTGCCAGTGCTCCACGCAACGCCGGTTCCCGTGAGCGTGTCGCTTCCCGACTTCGCTTCCTACCGCGTGGAGATGCCGCGACCCCCTCGTTGGGCGAAGCGCCCGGAGGCGTGGACCCGGGGGATCGAGCTGCTCGATGGACCGGTGCCCGGCCACGAGCGGCTGTTCATCCATCGCGACTATCACCCGGGCAACGTGCTGTGGACGGGCGGAGAGCTGAGCGGTGTCGTCGACTGGGTGAACGCGAGCATCGGCTCGCCCTGGGCCGACGTCGGCCACTGCCGCGTGAACCTCGCCGGCGAGCTGGGACAGGATGCCGCCGACCGGTTCCTGGACCTGTACCGGGTCGCTGCCGGGCGCGACGACGAGTACGACCCGTACTGGGACATCTCGGCGGTGCTGGGCGGGCTGGACGAGGACGCCGACGAGGAGCCCAGCCCCGAGGACGAGACCTTCCTGGCGGCCGCGGTGTCCAGGCTCTAGTGGGGAGGGGCACTAGCGTTCGGCCTGAACAGCGAGGGGATCGCGAGGCCGAACAGGTAGGCGAGGGCGACCCCGAGCACCGTCTCCAGCAGGCGCTCGTTGAAGCGCGAGGCCGCCGACGACGGCTGCGAGTAGAGCAGCAGCAGGAACACCAGGAAGGTGGTGAACGCCGGCGTCACGTACCACCGGCTGCCGTGCGTGCCGGCGGCCCCGGCGAGCGCGAGCACCGCCACGACCGCGTAGACCGCGTGCGAAGGGCCGAGCTCCACGATCGCGATCGCCGCGATCGCTCCGATCACCACCGCGCAGATCCGGCCGACGCTGCGCAGCCGTTGCATCTCGGCCACCGGCCGCATCACCAGCAGCGCGGCCGCGCACGCCCAGCCCACGTGATCGAGGTCGAGAATGAACCCGATCGCCGCCGCGATCGCGCCGGCCAGACCCAGCCGAATGCCGTATTCGAGTGTTGCGCCGGGCGCGGCCACCGGTCCGGAACGGGCTCCCGGAGGCGAGGCGCGCTCGGGCCACAGCAACGACACCGCGGCGGCGTACACCGAGCCCGCGATCATCAGCAGGGCGACTCCGGCGGCCTTGCTCGCCGAGTAGCTGAGGCCGACCCCGATCATCGGCAGCGAGAAGAACAGCGCCAGCGAGCCGACCGGCGTCCGTGCCGCCAGCCACGTAGCCCCGACCGCCAGCAGCCCGATCGCAACCACCGCGAGCACCGGGATGTCGGCGAGCGCCCCGCCGATGAAGATCGAGATCCCCGCCAGCACTCCGACGCTGACAGACCGGACCCGCAGGCGCCTCGTCGGCGCGAGCCCGATGATCGCCGCCGGCAGGACGCCGACCGTGAACCCGAACCCCTTGGCCGGGTCGGCCAGGATCACCAGTGCGCCCGGGATCGCATACACCGCGCCGGCCGCTGCGTTCGTCCAGTTCCAGACGAGATTGGCCGGGGCGGCCGGGCGTCGCGGGCCATCCTCTCCGGCGCTCTGTTGTCTGCGGATGCCAGGCACGGGGTTGGCGAGCCGGCCTCACGGGGCGAGGCCGCTTCGGCGCCGAATCTATCCGGCGGACCGGACCACCGAACCGGCTGCTCGGTCGCTCGCCGGTGCGACAATCCATCCCATGGCCGAGACCAACGCGGACCGAGCCCGGCGTGGCTTCGAGGCCGCGGTCCGCGGCGATCTGGACGTGATTGCGGATCTGCTGGATCCGGACGTGAAGTGGCACGGCGGCGATCCCAACGCGCCCGGTGCCTGCCGAAATCGCGATCAGACACTCGAGTTCATGCGCGCCGCGCTCGGACGTCGCGACCGAGTCGAGCTCGTCGACGTGGTCGATGCCGGCGACCAGGTCGTCGTGATCATGCGACCCGCCCCCACGGCAGGCGAGAACGTCACGACGGTCGCCAACCTCACGACGTTCCGCGACGGCAGGGTCGTCGAGATGGTGCACTATCCGGATCCAGACGACGCGATCGCGGCGGCGCGCGGCTGAACGGCCGAGGAGTGCGGGCGGAGGGACTCGAACCCCCAAGAGCGCAAGCCCACCGGCACCTAAAGCCGGCGCGTCTACCAATTTCGCCACGCCCGCGACGAAGCCTCGGCGATTGTACGGGCACCCCGGTGGTTCAGCTGGCCGGTGCTGAAAAAGGTCTGCTATTGCGACCATTTTCAGCACGCGGCAGGCAAGAAGCGGGGGACCGAGGAGTCGAACCTCGCTTTGCGGTTTTGGAGACCGCCGTCGTAGCCGATAGACCAGTCCCCCCGGGTGCTGCCATCGTATCGACCGATGCTCGACGCGTAGCCCGCCAGGGGACGTCCGCTGCCCCCAGACCGCAGCGCATACGATCCCGGCCCATGAAATCGCACACCGCCTACCACACGTTCAACACCGAGCAACGCCGCGAGTTCGTGCGGATCACCGCGGACGTGCAGGACGCGGTCGACGAGGCCGGGATCAGCGAGGGGATGGCGATCGTGTGCGCAATGCACATCACCGCCGCGGTATGGATCAATGACGACGAGCCGGGGCTGCAGGAGGACGTGCTCGAGTGGCTCGACAAGCTCGCGCCGCCGAGCTGGAAGGAGCCCGACGGCGACGTCGCGCGCGAACTGCTGCCCAATCCCGGCGACTACCGCCATCACCGCGGCGGCGAGGACAACGGCGACGCCCACCTGAAGAACCTGCTGGTCCACCACCAGGTGATCGTGCCGGTCACCGCGGGGCGCCTCGACCTCGGTCCGTGGCAGCAGATCTTCTACTGCGAATTCGACGGCCGGCGGCGCAAGCGGCTCGTGATCAAGGTGCTCGGGGAATAGTCGTGGAGCCGTCGCGCTTGTTCGCCGACGGCGCGCTCGACGGGCGCGTGGCGATCGTCACCGGCGGCGGGACCAACCTGGGCAAGGCCGCCGCGGCGGAGCTGGCTCGGTGTGGCGCCTCGGTGCTGATCGCGGGCAGGCGCGAGGACGTGCTCGAGGCGGCTGCAGCGGAGATCGGCGAGCGATGCACCTGGGTTGCGGCAGACATCCGCGATCACGCCGACGCGGAGCGGACCGTGGCGACCGCGCTTGACCGCCACGGCCGCCTGGACATCCTGCTCAACAATGCCGGCGGCCAGTACTTCGTCCCGGCCGAGGGCATCACCTCGAAGGGGTGGAGGGCGGTGCACCGGCTGAACGTCGACGGGACGCTGGCGATGTCCGAGGCCGCGTACCGACTGGCGATGAGCCGAGCTCGAGCGGGGACGATCGTGAACGTCACGGTCTCGCCCCACCAGGGCTTCCCGGCGATGGCGCATACGGGGTCGGCGCGGGCCGCCGTGGAAGCGCTTACGCGCGAGCTGGCCACCGCCTGGGCCAGCGACCACGTGTCGGTGATCGCAGTCGCGATCGGCAGATTCGACACCGAGTCGCTGCGCAAGTACCCCGCCGAGCTGTGGCGCAGCGCCGCCGCCGGCGTCCCGCTGCAGCGCCTCGGGAACGTCGAGGAGTACGGCTGGCTGGTCGCCCTGCTCGCGTCGCCGCTCGGCGAGGCCCTGTCGGGTTCGGTCGTGACGATCGACGGGGGCCTGGACAACTGGACCGGGCCGTGGCCGCCGCCCGCGCTGGCCCCGGGCGGCGAGGTGCCGACCGAGCAGCGAACCACCCGCTGAGGCCCGCCTCGGAGGGCGCTCGGATCAGGTCGGAAGCGGCGGACGGGGATCGAACCCGCATCATCGGCTTGGAAGGCCGAGGCTCTACCATTGAGCTACCACCGCGGCGGGGGCCTTTGCGGCGCGGCGGCCCCGTGACGAGGTCGAGCGTAGCGCTCAACCTGGCGCGGCGGCCCGGTACTCCGTCCCCTCGTTGAGGCCGTCGACTGGCGGGCGGCCGGCGATTGGCCCTAGAATCCGATCACCACGGGGAGTGGCGCAGTCTGGTAGCGCACCCGGCTGGGGGCCGGGCGGTCGCAGGTTCAAATCCTGTCTCCCCGACTATCCGAAGTCCTCAAAGCGGGATTTCTCGCTCGGATCTGACGCCAGGATAAGCTCCCGCGGGGATCAAACGGGGATCAAACTTCGTCGGACAGTGCAAGCAGGCCTCCCGGGCTCGGTGCCCGAGCGAGCGCTGGCGAAGCGACGTCATCGGCCACCTGTAGAACCCACGACCTGCCGTTCCTTTCCGTCGAGGAGCTCGACGCAGTGATTCGAGCGATCCCCGACGACGTGGTCGTTCGCGCACCGAAGCCAGGCAGGAAGGGGAGGCCCGGGCCGGCGCCTCCTCGGCCGCCCGACGTCCTCGGACCCGTGTTGCGCGTGCTGATCCTTGCCGCCGCCACAACTGGTCTGCGCCAGTCCGAGCTGCTTGGCCTGCGTTGGCGCGACGTCGACTGGACGATCCAGCCCATCCGCGTCCGCGACGCGTTCGTTCGGGGCGAGCACTCGACCGACGGCAAGTCGGATCTCTCGACCCGCCGGTCAGTGCCGATGGCCGACCGGCTCGCCGGCGAGCTTGACCGCTGGTCTCGCACAACCGACCGCCGCTGACGCCGAAGCGCCAGCCGCGTCGAACCAACCAGATCCACCAGATAGATCGTCCCCGGCTCGACAGTCTCAGCAGCCATCCAACCCGCAACTACAGCGCGCCCAGGTCCGCGCAGTCTATCGGCGCGCACCCAATTTTGGGTGTCTGAACAGCCCACAACTGGGTGGATGACCGACGCCGAATCCTCGAGCCTCCATGACATCGCAAACCACTCACGGGGGATTCCGATGACCTCTCACATGACACACCTTCTCGCCCAGCACCACATCGCAGACCTACAGCGCGCGGCAGACCACCGGCGTCTCGCGGCCACGACTAACGCCGAGCCGGCCAAGCCGCGCCGTAAGTCAGCGCGCCGGCGCTGGCTCGTCCTGTCGCTGGTGACCGCTCGCCGCCACGGCTGACCCCACCGTCGGCCGGCTGCCAGCCGGCCGGGCGTGTCGGTTCTACGAGCCGCGGTGGCGCAGCGCATCGATGTTGCAAACACGATGCGCTTGCGTTGCGTCTGGATCCAGCCCAACTCGCGAAGCGTCTGCAACGCCTTGGCGACACCCGCGTGCGATGCGCCCGTCCAGGCACCGAGCTCCTCCTGCGTGAGCGGCAGGCCGATGATCGTCCCTTCCGGTGTGACCTCCCCGTAGCGCTCGCACAGCTCAACCAGACGCGCGGCCAGCCGACCGACCGTGTCGAGCTCACGGAACTGCACGCGCTTGCGTGACGCATCGCGAAACCGCGCGCTGAGCGTTCGCAGAATCACCAGCGCGACCCGCGGCCTCTCCTCGAGGTAGCGCCCGAACGCGGCCGCCGCGATCGCGAGGATCTCGACCGGCTCCAGCGTCGTGACCGTGCTGAACCGGGGCTGATCGTCAAGGAACGACAGCTCGCCGAGGATCTCGCCAGGCCCGCGGACGCTGAGCAGCGTCTCCTGCCCATCATCGCCCGTGGTCGTGACCTTGACCCGCCCGGCGAGCACGACCATCACCCGGTCGCCCGGCTCGCCCTCATACATCAGCACCGCCTCGCGCGCCACCGTCCTGCGATGACCGCGAGCCTGCAACGCCGCCCAATCCTCCGCCTCCAGCAGCGCCGCGAAGCTGTCGGGCTCCAGCAACTCTCCACTGTCGGTCAGCGCGGTCACCGATCCGATTCTCGCGGCCAGACCTGCCGCTGACAAGCCGCGCCGACCCGGTGCAGCCACAAGTGGGCGCTCGGATCACTCAGAACTGGGTAGTGGCGAGCACCCCCTAACCGACCATCCACTTCACGGAATGTCCGCCAACCAACCAAGCAGGTTGGTCGGTACCTAACGAAGGGGTTCCTCATGTCACTAGTCCGAGCACTCCTTGCGATCGCGACCACCGCCGTCGCAGGACTGACCGTGGCCCTCGTCTTAGTCGCCACCAGCAACCGCAGCCTCCATCACAGTGAGGCGCCTCCAACGTCTCGCCAGACGGTGAATTGGCAACCCGAGAGATATCTATCCGTGAGGGCGGTGAACGGAATCTCTGCCGCGCGAGCTGGCGCTGCCGCTTCGGGGTTCCTGGTCAGACCACCAGTCTGCTCCGGACCGATCTCGCTCCTGGGCAACGCCGAGATGCGCCTGCTGACCGGCTTCCGCGGCAGGCTTGCCTCCGGTGTCCTGATCGGGTCGGCGTTCGCCGGCATGCGCTTGCGCACCTCCCCAGCACCGGAAGCCGGCCCGCGGTCCTGGCCGACTTCCCCCGCGTTGGCGACGATCCAGAAGCGCGCCCACGCGGGCGATTGACTCGCTGAGGGGGGTGATAGGCAGGACTTCGTGATTCAGGTCCCAGCGCCGATCGGCGCGTCGAGGATGGCGGCTGCGCGTGGTTCGAACGCGCCGTAGCCGTGCTCCCGGGAGAGCTCGAGTGCGCGGGTGGCGTGTTCGCGAGCGGGTCCGGGTTGGCCGCGGTCGGCGAGCGCTTCGGCCCAGCCGAGCTCTGATCGGGCTTCCCAGAGGCGCAGGCCGTGTTCGCGGTGAAAGTCGCAGGAGATCGCGAACTGGGCGTCGGCGTGTTCGTGGCGGCCCAGCGTCGCGTCGAGCAGTGCTAGGTACATGCGCGCGTGTCCGTACCCCGCGACGCCGTTCCAAACGAACTGGTCGGCATAGGGCTCGAGCAGCTTGTACAGCATCCCGCCGGCCTCGAGCGAGCGGGTCTGCGCGGCCGTGTCCGCGTACGCCGTCAGCGCGCTCATCCAAATTGTGTCGTAGGGGATGTGTTGGAAGTGCTTGGCTGCTGCGCGCGCGAGTACCGCAGCGCCCTCCGGCCGGCGGTCGGTGAAGCAGTACAAGCGACTCAGCCCGGCCTCCCAAGCCGGGATGCCAGGGTTGCTCGCCACAGTTTCCTCCACGATCGCGATCACCTCGGCGCCCCTGCCCTGCGCGCCTCTGTTCTCAAGGAGCGTGGCGCCGTAGACCATCACCGCGTCGGGTTCGCTGGCCTCCTGCCCGAACTGCAGAGCCTGTTCGGCGAGACGCTCGCCGGCGTCCAGTTCGCCGTGCATGCACGTCACCGCGGCCGCGACGTAGCCCGCGATCCAGCGGTGCGTCGGCTGCCGCGTCTGCTCAGCGATCGCGCGCATACGCGCGAGCGCCGCACCGGCCCGCACAAACTCACACAGCTCGACCGCCACGAATGTCTCCCAGAGCCCGGCGAGGAACTCGACGTTGAGATCTCTCACGTGCGCGAGCAGCGCTTGCAGCTCGAGCACGTGCCCGGCGCGCTCAGCGAGCGTGTCTGGCGCCCAGCATGCGTAGTAGGCGTCCGAGAGCACCGCGGCGAGCGTCCGTGGGTCTCCCGCTTCGCGCGCGAGCGCGATCGCCTGCCCGGCCAGCGCCCGCCGCCGCGCGTGCTCCGGCTCGAATGTCAACTCCTGGGCCTGCAGCGCCAGCAGCCGCGCGTGCCGGGCCGGCTGCGGCGGGTGATCGAGCTCGAGCGCGCGCTCGATCGCCGCGACCCGCTCCACATCGACCACCCCGAACCCGCTCGCGAAGCCGCGGTTGTTCGCAAGCGCCGCCCGGGCGGCGAGGTCGGCGTCCGCAAGGTCAGACGCGATCCGAGACGCCTGCAGCAGCGTCTCCCGGTACGCCGCATCGCCCGTGACGCGTTGCGCATCGCCGAGGCCGATCAACGCCTCGCAGCGCGCGATCGTGGCCCCCGGTCCAAGCAGTTCGAGCGCGTCGGAGAACAGCTTCGCGGCCTCGCTCGGGGCGAGACTGTCGAGCGCACGCTGCCCAGCGCGCAGCGAGTAGCCGGCCGCCTTGTGCTTGTCGACCGACACGGTCGCCAACCGCCAATGCAACGCCAGCTCCGCCAAACGCTCCTCGGCATCGCTGCCGTACAGCGCTTCGAGGGTCTCGGCGACCTGCAGGTGCATCCGTGCCCGCCGTGTCCCGCCGAGAGCGTTGTACAGGGTGTGATTGATCAGCGCATGCACGAACGAGAATCGCCCGACGCGGTCCGACGATTCGACCAACAGCGACGCCTGCACAGCGGCCTCGAGCTGCTCAAGCAACGTGACCTCATCGAGGTCGACGAGTTGCGCGAGCAGGTCGAGGTCGAAGCTACGGCCGATCACCGCCGCCGCAGTCAACGTCTGCCGTGCGCCAGTGCCGAGCACCTCGACCCGCCGCTCAACAACCTCACGCACGCTCTCGGGCAAGGCCACCCCGGAGCTGCGATCAATGACCCACCGGTCGCGCTGCTCGTCGTAGACGACCATCCCAGACTCGGATAGGTTGCGGAGGATCTCACCGACGAAGAACGGGTTTCCACCGGTCTCCGCCGCGATCTCCGCGGCAAGGGCGATCTCGTCCGCGTCGAGTTCGTGGCCGGCGGCTGAGGCGGTCATCGCCTGCACGTCCTCCGCTCGGAGTCCTTGCAGCGCGATCCGCTCGACGCCGTCGAGCCGTCGAAGATCGGCGAGCACCGCGCTCAGCGGATGCTCCTTGGTCAGGTCAGAGTCTCGATACGTGACCAGCAGCTGGAGCGGCCCGTGCTCGAGATTGCGCGCGATGTGCTTCAGCAGCGCCACCGATTGGCCATCCGCCCACTGGAAGTCATCGAGTACGACGCACAACGGCACCGACGCGGCCACTGCCCGCAGCAACTCCGTCACGGCCTTGAACAACAGGAAGCGCTCAGTCTCCGGATCAGAGGTCTGTCGGGTTGGAGCGTCCGGAATACGGCGGGCGAGGTTGCCCGCCAGCCGCGCCATCTCGCCGCCGTGGAGCTGCGCATATTCCGAGAGCACGTCATTCGGTGCGTGCTCGACGATCTGCGTGCAGACCGCGATCCACGGCTCATACGGCGCCGCCAGATCCTCGCTGCACGAACCCCAGCAGACCGCGAATCCGTCCCCGTTCGCGCCGAGTGCTGAGTAGGACGCCAGCCTCGTCTTCCCGATACCCGGCTCGCCCGACAGCAGCACCAGCTGCCGGGCACCTGACCGCGCATGGCTGCGCGCGACCTCGATGAGCCCGCGCTCCAGTTCACGACCGACGTACGCGATCCGCGGCACCGTTCGCAGCGCTTCGGGCAGCGGCCACCGCCCCACATCGGCCCCGGACTGCTCCGGATCCAACGGCTCCCAGAGAACCCTGAATGCCTCCACCGGCTCCGGGATACCTTTCAGTTCAAGCTCTCCGAAGGACTCGAACTGCGCCCCGTCGACCCGCCCGGCAGCCATCTTGGTCATCGGCGAGACGAGAATCCCGTCCGTCGGCGCCTCGTCGCACAACCGAACGGCCTCGATCGACGGCATCCCGAAGTAGTCCCCGTCCTTGACCAGCGACTCCCCGGTCCCTACCCCGATCCGCACGCGCAACCGTTGCTCGGCTCCGCGAAAGCGCCGTTCGAACAGCTGCTGCGTCAACACCGCGCACTTGACTGCGGCCGAGGCGGAGCTGAACGCCACCATCAGCCCGTCGCCGGTGTTCTTGAACTCCTCGCCGCCGGACGGCTCGATCGCCTCGCGCAGCAGCGTGAAGTACTCCTCGCGCAGCTCATCCGCGCGACCCGGCCCGACCGACGTCGCCAACCGGGTCGAGCCGACCAGATCGACCAGCCAGATCGTTCCTAGCTGAACCGACTCAGCCACACGGACCCCCCGGCATAGGTTCCACGACCCAAAAATCCTAACGCGCCGACCCCAACCCCAACAACCATCCGGCCGCCCCATGATACCGGGGGATCACCGAGGTCGGTGCGCACCTGGAGTGCGCTCACGCCAGCTTGTGATATCCAGCCGCCTGACCTCCGAGCCGTCAGGCGCAGGACCTCCTTAGCGCTAGCAAAGTGCCCTCGACCTGCAAACAGTGACGCGAGAGGTCGCAGGTTCAAATCCCTGTCTCCCCGATTGTTAGCTCGGTTGCGGGCGACGCCTCGACGGTGCCCGGTCACTGCTGGTTTAGCGACCAGCGAAGCTCAGAACGTCTCGTCCGAGTGGGAACTGATCGACTCGCCGTCCAGCGCCCGTGCGATCGACCGGAACCGGCCGGCCAGCGTTGACCGCGGCCTCCAGCGAGGCGTCGAGCGGCGGGATCCGGCCGTCGAGCCGGAACCGACGGAACACAAACGGCAGCCCATCTGACGCTAGCGCCGACGGCCGATCGATCACCTGGAAATGGAGGTGGGGCCCGGACGAGCTGCCCGAGTTTCCCAGCCGCGCGATCACCTGGCCGAGGCGCACCCTCTCACCACGGTGGACGCGGATGCTGCCTGGCTTCAAGTGCGCGTAGAACGCGAACCGCCCCGTGGAGCGGATCTATCCGCTGGTGCGGTTCCCGTCGCCGTTCATCGCGTACCGCACCGTGGTGGCGGACTCGGACTCGGTGTGCCCGGCGATCACGGCCGACCGCGAGCTGTCGCGATACCTGCCGGTGTATGCGTGGGAGAACGACGACGCCGACATGCCGCCCGGGTTCTACCCGCAGTTCCTGGACCCGACCAAGCCCTACGGCGCCTATCACATCGCGGCCGACCCGTTCCTGTTCCCGCAGGCGGCGATCACGCTGTCGCCCGATCAGGCTGCGCTGGCGATGCAGTTCACGGCGCAGGCGACGGGCTACAGCCACTCCGCCGACCCCGTCGCGGCCGGTACGCCGCTGTGGCCGCGCTTCACCGACGCCGACCAGAACCTGATGGCGCTGGTGCCGGCCGGCGACAGCGCGGTGAACACCTCGGCGACGATCACCCACCAGCACCACTGTGGGTTCTGGGATGCGGTCACGCCGCACGCCCTAAGCTGAGGGCATGAACCGCGACGAGGCACAGGCCCGCGCCGACGAGCTCAATGCCGCCGCCTCCGGCCGCTCCGAGCACCGCTGGATCGCGAGGAAGCTCGAGCCCGGCGACTGGCAGGTGCTGAAGGTGACCGTGCCCGGGATGAACCTCAGCTCCGATCGGCATACCGCGACCGAGCAACGCCCGGAGCCCGGCGAGCCGCCGGACCCGCGACCGGCGGTGTTCCGGAACATCCCGCCCTACGGGGCGGGCTGACCCACCTCAGCCCAGACCCGACGTGCGCCGTGGGGCTGGCGCCGGCAGGTCGCGCGCGGCGATGGCGAACTGCGGCACGCCGACCCCGCTGGCCAGGTCGTAGCCGCGCTTGGCCGCAAAGCCGGGCACGCTCGGGAGGTAATGGTTGTTGCCCTGGATCACGTCCCACAGCGCCGTGGGCCGTTGGCTCGACAGGTAGTACAGGAGGCCGTTGGCGGGGCCGATCGGCGGCAGGTGGCGGCGCTGTAACTCGGCGCTGATCACGGCCATCGCCCCGGCGACCAGCGGCGCTGCCGCGCTGGTCCCGCCGTCCACGATCCAGGTGCCGCCGTCGACGATCGGCCATCCCGGGAAGCTCGAGGCCTGAGCGGAGACGTCGGGGATCGCGCGGCCGCGTCCGGGGAGTCCGAGTCCGGCCTGGTAGGGCGGGCGCTGCTCGAACAGCGACACCCCGCCGCCGCCGGCGCCTGCCCCATTCTTACGGGTGCGCCACGGGAGATCGTTCCACACGACCTCGTTGCTGCGCTGATTGGCCTTGGTGAGCGTCAGCCGGGTTCCGCCGACGGCGGTCAGGAACGGTGAGGAGGCCGGCCACGTGACGCCGGGGTAGGGCTTGCTCCGTGGGTTCAGGGCGCCGTTGCAACTGGACCCGGCGTCGCCTGCGGAGGCGTAGCTGCCGACCCCGGCGAGGCCGAGACGCGCCAGCAGCGAGTCGAGCAGGTCCGCCCCGGCGCGGTTGGACGGCGTGCCATGCGGCCCGTTGACCGGGTCGCTCTCGCAGATCCCGTAGGAGATCGAGAAGCTGTCGGGCAGCCGGCGGCTGTCGAGCACCTGTGATGCACCCAGGAACCACTGGTCGCCGTTTGAGTCCGCCTGGGTGAACGTGATCGCAGCCCGGGGCGCCATGCCCCTGACCATCGCCGTGTCGAGCTGAGGCTCGAATGAATTGCCGGGCGAGATCGGGAACATCTGCCCGTCGGTCAGGATCGTGTTGGACCGCAGGCGGCCGTAGCCGAAGCAGCGGGCGTTATCGGCGATGTCGCGCTTGGACGGCGCTTCCTGGAGCCCGAGTAGCGCCACCGACGCGCCCGCGCCCGAGCCGACCCGGTCGATGCCATACGCCCGGCGCACCTGGGCGTAGCTGAACGCGCCGGTGGCCTTCGCCTTCGCGCAGCCTTGCGCCCAGGTCCCGGTGCGTCTCGGAGCATGGCGCTTGGCGGCGGCGCGGGCGCGTACCGCGCTCGCCGAAGCGTGGCCGGCCGGGATCTGCTGCGCGAACGAGGTCACGACGTCGTCCACCAGCGGGCGCAGCGGCGCCGGCAGGTGCGGAGCGCCCTTGACCGAGAAGGCGTGCACCGGCGGCTCGTCGCCGTTCTCCTCGACCACCTTGACCTTGAACACGCGGTCAAACAGCGCGACCGGCCCGCGCACGCGCGCGAACACGCCGCTCGCGTCGATCTTCGCCGTGAATCCGTAGCCGCGCACCAGGCGCAGGAACCGGCGGCGCACCGACGGGCTCGCCCCGTAGACGGCGGCGATCCGCCGCGGGCTCGTGAATCGGCGGTACGTCGACGAGCCGGGTCGCTGCACCGCGAAGAACGCCGCCCGCGCGGCGCTCTCGGGCCGGGTCAGCCCGAAGTAGAAGGTGGTCTTTGGGGAGGGGCCGCCCGCGGCCGGGGCGGCGTCGGATGCCGACGGAACCGCCACAGACGCGAGCAGCGCGGCCAGCGCGAGGACACGCCACAGGGTTCGCATGTCGGGATCATCCCAGGATCTCGGCGGCAAACAGGGCGTAGGACACGGCGCAGCGGCGCATCGCCGCCTCGTCGATGAACTCGTCGGGCCCATGGGAGACATCGAGGCGGCCCGCGCCGTAGCCGAACGCGGGGATTCCGAGCTGGGCATACCAGCGGGTATCGAGCGTCCCCGGGCAGACGTCGAAGCTCGGCAACGCGTCCTCGACCTGGGCGACGCAGGCCGCCACCGTCCGGGCGACGGGGTGGCCGGGATCCGTCCCAGCCGACGGCTGGCGCTGAAGCACATCGACGCTGACGTCGGCTCCGATCTCCTCGGCCGCGGCGGCGATCACGTCGGTCAGGCGCGACAGTTCCTCGTCGAGCTGCTCGTCGGGGTGCAAGCGGCGATCGACGGAGAACCAGGCGCTGCCGGGGACCACGTTGAAGTTCGCGCCCGATCCCGCGGCGCCGCCAACGACGAGCATCGAGCCGCGCTGATCGAGCAGGTCGCGAGCGAGCCGCCGTAGGGGCTCGGCGATCTGGATCATCTGCTCGAACGCGTTGACGCCGAGGTTCGCCTGGCCGACGTGGGCCTCGCGCCCGCGGACGCTGACGCGCAGGGTGATCGCGCCGCGGGCCGCATGCCACACCATCCCGCCGGTCGGCTCCGGGGTCACCATCGCCAGCGCGCCGGGGTCGATCAGCCCGGCCTCGCGCAGGTGCCCCGACCCGACCGCGCTGCCGGTCTCCTCGTCGCAGACGCAGTGGATCACGACCCGGCCGGTGGCGAGCAGCCCGAGCTCGCGTGCGGCCGCGGCGCCGTAGATCATGCTGACCAGGCCGCCCTTCATGTCGGCGGTGCCGCGGCCGATTATTCGGCCGTCGCGCCGGCGAGGGGTGAACTGCTCGCGGCTCTGCGCGGGGACGACGTCGAAGTGGCCGTGGAAGTAGAGCGTGCGGTCTCCCTCGCCGGCGGCCCCGCGGACGATCCGCGGCTCCCCGAGCCCCTCGGCGGCGTCGAGCTCGATCACCTCCGGTGCGAGTCCCAGGCGGTCCAGCGCGTCCCGCAGGACCTCGGCGCACGCGGCCAGGCCGCGGCCCGGCGGGTTCTCGGTATCGATCGCGACCAGCCGCTCGAGCAGGTCGGCCATCGCGTCGGCTCGAGCCTCGATCCAGGGCGCCAGCGATGCGGCCGGATCGGTCATTTGCCCGGAGCAAGGAGGCTGTGGACGGTGGCGCGCAGCATCTCGTCTCTGCTTGCGCCGTCTCGGGCGCTGAAACGGTTGCCCGCCGCCTCGGTGACGAGCGCGACCAGCACCGCGAACAGCCAGTCGACGGTCAGGTCGGCGCGGATTCGGCGCTTGCGCTGGGCGGCGCGCAGGTAGTCGCGTAACCGGCCGCCGCGCCGGCGGACGTAGTCGGGGTCCTTGGCGGTGACCGCAGCGTCGTGTTGCTCGAGGAAGCGATAGCGGTCGCCCAGTCCGGCGAGCGCGACGGCAAGATCCGCGAGAACCTCGACCGGGTCGGCGTCGCGGCCGCCGTCCAGATGTGCCGCGGTCATCTCGTCGGCCTCGTTGAGGACGCGCTCGTAGATCGCGGCGACGAGCGCCTCACGGTCGGGGAAGTGCCGATAAAGCGTGGTGCGGCCGGTGCCCGACGCGTCTGCGATCTCGCGCATGCTCGCCTGGGGGGAGGCGGCCAGCACCGCCATCGCGCTGGTCAGGATCGCCTCGTGATTGCGGTTGGCGTCGCTGCGCATCGTGCGGGGTGTGGGTGACATCGCTGCGTTACAGTCTTGCAGGAATCGGAACAACGTTGTACCGTTTATGAAGCGGTACACGCTTGACCCGTTTTGATCCAGGGAATTGACGGCCGACCCGAGGAGGCGCCATGACCGAAGTTGCTGAGAGACCCGCTCCTGCGCCGCCCTCGCAGCATCTCGGCCTGCGCGGCAATCCGACGCTGACGCTGGTCGCGATCTCGCTCGGCGTGATGATGGTCGCGCTCGACGGGACCGTCGTGAGCGTCGCCAACCCGACGATCCAGCGCGACTTGAACGCCACCCTGGCCGGCCTGCAGTGGGTGACCAACGGCTATCTGCTCGCGCTCGCGGTGCTGCTGATCCCCGGAGGGAAGCTCGGCGACCGGTTCGGGCGACGGCGGATGTTCGCGATCGGGATCGCCGGCTTCGCGCTGGCGTCGCTCGGCTGCGCGCTGTCCTCGTCGATCGGGGTGCTCGTCTGCTTCCGAGTGATCCAGGGCGTGTCCGGAGCGATGCTGATGCCCAACACGCTCGCGATCCTGCGCGCCACTTTCCCCCCCGACCAGCTCGCTCGCGCGGTCGGGATCTGGGGGGCGACGTCGGCACTGGCGGTCGCATCTGGCCCGATCGTCGGCGGCCTGCTCGTCGAGCACATCTCCTGGGAATCGATCTTCCTGCTGAACCTGCCGCTGGGCGCGATCGCGCTGACGACGACACTGCTGGTGGTCAAGGAGTCCACCGAGCCCGTCCACGAGCGGTTCGACTTCCCCGGGCTGATTCTGCTCACCGCCGGCCTGTCGCTGCTGGTGTGGGCGCTGATCAAGGCGCAGAGCCACGCCTTCCTGTCGGCCTACGTGCTGTCGTTCGGAATCGCCGGGCTGCTCGGGCTGGCGGCGTTCGCGATCCGCGAGGCGCGCGCCCGCTGGCCGATGCTGCCGCTGGACATCTTCCGCTCGCGATCGGTGTCGGCCGGGACGCTGTTGGTGATCATCGGCTTCATGGGGCTGTTTGGGGTGCTGTTCTTCGTGACCCTCTACCTGCAGAACGTCCACCACTACAGCGCGGTCCAGACCGGCGTGAAGATGCTGCCGTTGACCGCGACGTTCATCGTCAGCCCGATCCTCGGCAGCGTGCTGACGCAGCGTCTGGGCCCGCGGCCTCCGGTGGTCGCCGGCATGCTCCTGCTCGCGGCCGCGTTCTTCGGCCTCACGGGGCTCGAGGTCGATTCTGCCTACTCAGCCGTATGGCCTTGGTTCGTGTGCATCGGGCTGGCGCTCGGTCTGATCATCACGTCCACCACCCAAGCGATCGTCGGGAACGTGTCGGTCGACCGCGGCGGGATCGCCGGCGGGCTGCAGACGACCGCTAACCAGCTCGGCGGCGTACTCGGCACGTCCGTGCTCGGCTCGATCCTGGTCTCCTCGGTCGGCTCGGTGCTCGGTGGCGAGCTAGCGAAGGCCGGAGTGCACGGGCAGGTGGCGCAGACGGTCCTCTCCCAGAAGGACATCGTCGGCTCGGGGATCGCCCCGGTCTCGGCGCAGATGCCCGCGTCGCTGCAGCAGGCGATCACCGACGCGGCGAACGCCGCGTTCCTGCACGGCCTGCGTACGGCGATGATCGTCGCGGGCTGCTTGTCGATCATCGGCGCACTGCTGGGTCTGCTGGTCGAGCGGGGCTCCGAGGTCGACCCGGTGCACGCGGTGGCTGCGTAACCCAGCCAGCGAACTCGGACCCCCCGGCCCGGGTATCTCACGTTCAAGGGCACCATCTGAGCTGAGCGAGCACCGGTCGGGCTAGGGTGCCGGGCGTGACCGTCACCCTTGCCGAGCCGACCGACCTCGACCTCGCCGCGTTCGCGCGGGTGGCATGGAACGGGGAGGGTGTCGAGCTCGCCCCCGAGGCGATCGACCGGATGGCGTTCACCCGCCGGGCGTTCGACGAGTTCGTGGCCGCTTCGGCCGACCGCCACCTGTACGGGATCACAACCGCCCATCACCGCGGCGCGCGGACGCTGCTCTCGCCCGCCGACCGGGTCGCCTACGCGCGGCGCATCCCGCCGACACCGGCCTCGCGTCGGCCCGCCGCTGCCCGAGCGCGTGGTGCGCGGGATCGTCGCCGCCCGGGTGGCCGGATTCATCGGCGGCACCGCCGCGGTGCGCCCGGAGCTGGCCCGCGCGGTCGCCGCGATGCTCGACAGGCCGATGCCGTCGGTCCCGGCCCGCGGCCACGGGGAGCCCGGCGAGATCGGCACGCTGCGCGCGCTGTTCGGCGGGCTCGAGCACGACGTCGTGCTCGAGGCCAAGGAGGGGATGGCGCTTGTCAACGGCGCGCCCACGTCCGCCGCGGTGCTCGCCGATGTCGCGCTCGCCGGTCGCGGCCGGCTCGAGGTCGCAGATGAGGTCGTCGCACTCGCGTTCTACGCCGCCGGGGCGCTCGACGCCCATCTCGACCCGGCGCTCGACGCGGCCTGGCGCGACCCGTACGAGGCCGCCGCGCTGGGCCGCCTGCGCGAGCTGATCGACGGGGGGGAGGCCGCACCCGACGGCCACCAAGCAGCGGTGGCGTTCCGCGACGCTCCACGGCTGCTCGGATGGCAGCGGCGCCTGCAGCAGTGGGCGCAGGAGTGCGCGGAGATCTCGCTGTCGGCGCCGGGCGACAACCCGATGTTCGCGCCCGAGGACGCCGACGGACCGGCGCGAATCCTCTCCAACGCCGGATACCACGACGCCCGCGCCGCGCCGATGCTCAATGCAGTTGCGGCGGCGTCGGCCGACCTGGCGTCGCTGGCCGCCGTGCAGGCCACACGGCTGGCCGAGGACCCCGCGCGGCCTGGCCGCGTCCGAGTCAGAGCCCGAGGTGACGCTGTTGTCGATGACCGCGCTCGGCTGGGCCGAGGAGGCGCGCCTGGCCGCCGCGCCCACGCTGATCTCGCTCGGCGGCAGCCCGCCCAGCGACACGTCGTCGCCGGCGCTGCTGGCCTGGCGGTTGGCCGAAGACGCCGGGGCCTGCCTGCAGGCCGGCCTGGCAAGCCTTGCGGTGCTGGCCGCGCATACGATCGCCGCCGCCGGGCGTCCGCTCCCACCGGCCTTGCACGAGCGCTTCGATGCCACGCTCGAGCGCTTTCCGCGGCGGCTGCATACCAGCGGCTACCAGGACGCGCTTGGACGGATCGCCGATGACATCGAGCGCCGGGTCCACCCGGTGGGCGCGCCCACGGGCTGACCTCGGTCAGCTGCGATCCCGTCCGGCGCTCACCGTAGTAACGCGGCGGCGAGCTGCTCGGCCACCCACTGTCCGTAGCGCCGTGCGCTCCAGCCACGCTCGAGCACGAGCAGCTCGTACAGCTCCGGGGAATTGAGCGTCCACAGCACGTCCCGCGCCTGACGGCGCGACACGCCCGCCCGCAACGCCCCGCGGCGGCCCAGCACCCCCGCGAACTCGGCCATCCCCTCGAGGCGGTCGGCGTATAGCTGCTCCAGGGCGGCGGCGATCTCCGAGTCGCCGGGCGCGGCCTCGCGCATCACGCGGACCAGCGGCGCCAGACGAGGATTGACGTCCGCGAGCAGCCGGCCGTAGCGCTCGAGCTGCTGCCTCGGGTCCGGCTCCTCGCGGATCGCATCGATCTCGGGGCGTCCGCGCAGCGGCGTCGCCTCGGTGTCGCCCCGGATCGCGGCGCTCAGCACAGCGCGCAGCAGCGACCCCTTGGAGCCGAACGCCTTATAGATGGTCTCCGGCGAGACCGCGGCCGCCTGGGCCACGTCGCCGATTGTCGTCTGCGCATAGCCGCCCTCCTCGAACAGCCTCCGCGCCGCATCGGCGATCTCCTCGCGGGTCCGGCGAGCCCGGGCGCGGCGCCCCGAGCCGTCGTAACGGCGCTTCGACGGGTTGACAGACTCAGACATTAGTTACATACTATCTGGAATGAATACTGAAGCCGTAAATTCAAATAGCACAACCAGCGCTGGCGCCGCCTACTACGACGGACCCGACCTCGTGGCGGGCCTGATCGACGCGCTGCACGAGGCCGGCCTCGACGAGCACAAGCTCGATATCGACGACCTCGCGGCGCTCGACGAGTTCCACGCCCAGGGACGTGCGGCCACGATCGCGCTGGCGCGGCTGGCCAGCCTGCGACCGGGCGAGCGGGTGCTCGACGTCGGCTCGGGGATCGGCGGACCGGCCAGGTTCCTGGCCGCGCGTCTGGGCGCTGCGGTGACCGCGCTGGACGCCACCGAGCGGTTCTGTCGGGTCGCCGAGATGCTCACCCGCGGAACCGGTCTTCAAGACCGCGTGACCGTCGTCCGTGGCGACGCGCTCTCGCTGCCCTTCGCCGACGGGACGTTCGACATCGTGTGGACCCAGGCACTGAGCCAGAACATCTTCGACAAGCGCCGCTTCATCTCCGAGCTGGCCCGAGTGGTGCGGCCCGGCGGCCGCCTGGCGATGTTCGAGCTCGTGGCCGGACCAGGCGGACCGCTGGTGTACCCGGTGCCGTGGGCGGACACGAGCGACCAGAGCTCGATCGTCGGCGCCGAAGAGCTGCAGGGGCTGCTGGAGGCCGAGGGCCTCGCGGTCGGTCCGGTGAATCGCGGTCAGGCGGTGCTCGAGTCGATCTTCGCCGCCGCCGAGCAGCTGACGCCGTCGCCGGCCCAGCAGTCGCTGGGCCTGGAGCTGCTGATGCCCGACTTTGAGGCGCGCATGGCGGGTCTCGCCCGCAACGTGATCGAGCGGCGGATCGAGCTCTGGCAGGCGATCGCGACGCGTCCCGGAGTGCCCATCAGGTGAGCGCCGTCTGGAGCTCCTGCAGCCGCCGCTTGCGCTCGGCCCGCGCTGTCAGCGCGCCATCGAGATCGACCGGCACGAACCGCGTCTTCGATCCCGGGGCGGACTGCGCGACCGTGTCCATATCGGCGCTGATCACGGTGGCGATCATCGCGTAGCCGCCGCCCGACACAGCGTCGCGGTGCAGCACGATCGGCTCGACGCCGCCGGGGATCTGGATTGACCCGATCGGGTACGGGGAGTCGACGATGTTCGAGGGGTCGCTGCCCGCGCCGAACGGCTGCTTGCGCTTGACCAGGTCGAGCTTCTCGCCCTTGTAGCGAAAGCCGACGCGGTCGGCGACCGGCGTCAGCGTCCACTCGGTTTCGAAGAACGTCGCCCGTCCGGCGTCGGTCAGCAGGTGGTCGTACAAACCCATGACCACACGGATCTCGAGCTCCTTGGGCATCGCGGGGCGCAGCCGCTCGGGGACCGAGCGATCGGCGGCCCCGGATGCGGATCCGAGGGCGAGCTCATCGCCCTCGGCCAGCGGGCGTCCGGCAAAGCCCCCCAGGGCACCGAGCACGTAGGTTGAGCGGCTCTCGAGCGTCACCGGGACGTCGATGCCGCCGCCGACCGCGATGTACATCCGGGCACCGCGCTTGACATGGCCGAACGAGAGCACGTCGCCGGCCTGCACGGCGAACGATGACCACGGCTCCCGCGCCTCGCCGTTCACCCGCGGCTCGAGCTCGGCGCCGGTGACCGCAACCACGCCCGGCTCGCCGAACCGGAGCTCCGGTCCCATGTAGGCGCACTCCAACGCCGCGGCGCCCCGATCGTTGCCCACCAGCAGGTTCGCCGCGATCAGAGAGAACTGGTCCAGCGCGCCCGACGGTGGGATTCCGACGTTGTAGAAGCCGAGCCGTCCGACGTCCTGAACGGTCGTCGACAGGCCGGGCTTGACGACCTCAATCGGCATGGAGCTCCTCCAGCAGTCGTGCGTTGTAGGCATCGGAGTCCGCCAGGAACTCCTGGAGATTGAAGGTGACCGGGCGTTGCCGGATCCTGGCCTCCCCCCGCTGAGCGCCAGCATCCAGCTCGTCATAGGTGTCGCGGTCGATCGCCTCGAACTTGACGATGTCCCCCGGCCGGAAGAAGCACACGAAGTCCGAGAAATCCGGCAGGTCCTGGCCCGGGTCGTAGATCGGCATCGGGGTGATTCCGAACATCTGATAGCCGCCGGCTCCGCGAACCGAATAGATGCACCCGAAGCAGCCGCCGTGCCCGACGGTCAGCCGGGGGGTGTCGGTGCGCGGCCGCTCGTATTTGGGCACCTCGAGCTGGCGCTCGCGCGGGACCATCTGGTACAGGAACGGTAGGCCGGCGACGAACCCGACCATCGACGCCATCCACGGCGCCGCCGAATGCGCCTGGATGAACTCCTCGACACTGTCGAAGTCGTTGATCCGCGCGGCGTACTCGAGGTCGGTCGAGTCGGGGTCCTGATGGCGGTCGCGGAACCGCATCAGCGTCTCGTGGGTCCAGGGGTCGTTGTAGAGCACGGGGATCTCGACGATTCGGGTCTGCAGCTCGAAGTCGTGCGCGTCGCCGATGCCGCCCTCGACCTCACGCACGAGCTCCTCGAGCTCACCCGGCGAAATCACATCGGGGTCGAAGCGCACCTGGTAGGAGGCATTGGCCGGGCAGATGTCGATCACGCCGTCGGGCCGCCGCTCGCCGAGCGCGGTCACGATCGCCATCGAGCGGAAGTACGCCTCGAGGCTCATGTCCTCGGCGACCTCCACGAACAGGTGCTCGTCCGCACCCCAGCTGTGCCGTGAGCCAGTCTGTGTGGTCATCGTGCTCCGTTCTGAGCCGTGAACTCCTCGAGCCACGTCTCTAGCGTTCCCGTGTGAAATTCGCCGCGCGCAAACCACTCCTGATCCAGTAGGACCGCAAGGAATGAGCGGTTGGTCTTGATCCCGTCCACCTCGAGCTCGCGCAGCGCGCGGCGAGCGCGCGCCAGCGCGGCGGGCCGGTCCGGACCCCACAACACCACCTTGCCCAGCAGCGAGTCATAGAACGGCGGCACCGTGCCGCCGGGCTCCATCCACGTGTCGACGCGTACCCAGGGGCCGGCTGGGAGCACGACTCGGTCCAGGCGACCCGGGCTCGGCGCGAAGCCGTTGTTCGGATCCTCGGCGTTGATCCGCAGTTCGAGCGCACAGCCGTCGGCTCGCACCTCGTCCTGCGAGAGTGTCAGCCGCTCGCCCGCGGCGATCCGCAGCTGCTCGGCGATCAGATCGACGCCCGTGACCAGCTCGGTGACCGGGTGCTCCACCTGGATCCTGGTGTTCATCTCGATGAAGAAGAACTCGCCGCTGTCGGCGTCGACCAGGAACTCAACCGTGCCGGCGCTGCGATAGCCGATCGCGGCGCACAGCGACACCGCCGCCTCGCACAGCCGGGCGCGCGTGTCGTCGGCCAGCAGCGGCGCCGGCGTCTCCTCGAGCACCTTCTGGCGCCGGCGCTGCAGCGAGCAGTCGCGCTCGTGCAGGTGGATCGTGGACTCGCCGTCCCCGAGCACCTGCACCTCCACATGGCGGGCCGGCACCACGAACCGCTCCACGTACAGCCGCTCGTCGCCGAACGCTCCCGACGCCTCTCGGGCGGCTGTCCGGTAATCGCCCTCGAGACTGTCGGCGTCGTGGACGATCCGGATCCCGCGCCCGCCGCCCCCGCCGGCGGCCTTCAGCGCGATCGGATAGCCGATCTCGCCGGCCACCTTCGTCGCCTCCTGCGCGCTGGAGACGGTGTCCTCGCTGCCCGGGATGGTGGGCACCCCGGCGTCGATGGCCGCCACGCGCGCGCGCGCCTTGTCGCCCATCAGCTCGATGTGCTCGGGCTTGGGGCCGATGAACACGAGCCCGGCGTCCTGTACCGCCGCGGCGAAGGTGGCCCGCTCGGCCAGGAATCCGTAGCCCGGATGCACCGCCTCGCTGCCGCTGGCTTGCGCGGCCTTGACGATCGTGTCGATGTCCAGGTAGGAGCGGGCCGCCGCGGCCGGGCCGATCGCCAGCGCCTCGTCGGCCATCCGCACGTGCGGCGCCTCGGCGTCGGCCTCGCTGTACACGGCCACGGCCTCGAGCCCGACGTCGTGCGCGGCGCGGATCACGCGGACGGCGATCTCGCCGCGGTTGGCGACGAGGATCCGTTTCATTCGCCGTCGTCGAGCACCGCGACCGGCTGTCCGGCGTCGACCGTGTCCTCGTTCTCGACGAGAAACTCGACGAGCTCTCCACTTGTCTCCGCATGAACCTCCTGGAAGTTCTTCATGATCTCGACCAGCCCGATCGTCTCTCCGGACGCGACCGCGTCGCCCTCGGACTTGAACGGGTCGGACTCCGGGTCGGGGCGGCGGTAGAACGTCCCGGGGACCGGGGTCACCACCTCTTGCTTGGCCATTGGCACCTCACTGTGGTTGGGATGACGTGACTTCGCCGATAGCCTCTCGCACCGCGCGCGCAACCTCCACAGCCCCGGGTGTGTCGGAGTGCACGCACACGCAATCGGCCCGCATCGGGATCTCCTGGCCCGACTGCGAGATCGCGACGCCGTCGGTGAGCACACGCTGCACCCGCTCGCGGACCTGCTGAGGGTCGTAGGCGACGTGGTGACGGGTGATCAGTAGCGAGCCGTCGTCGGCGTACTCGAGATCGGCGTAGTACTCGGCCAGGAACGGGAGGCCGTGGGCCGTGTAGACCTCCTCGTGCTTGGTGCGCGCCATCCCCATGACCGGTACCCCGCCGAGCGCCTCGGCGGCGTTGGCGACGGCCTGCGCGGTGGCCTCGTCGGCGGCGGCTCGCCCGTACAGGGACCCGTGCGGCTTGAGGTGGCTGAGCGACATCCCCTCGGCATCCAGGAACGCCTTCAGCGCTCCCGCCTGGTAGACGATCGAGGCCGTCAGCTCGTCGGGGTCCATCGCCATCGCGCGCCGGCCGAACCCCTGGAGGTCGGGGTAGCTGGGGTGCGCGCCGACGCTGACGCCGTTGTCCTTCGCGAGGCGAACCGTGTGCTGCATCACCAGCGGATCGCCGGCGTGAAAGCCGCAGGCGACATTGGCCATCGAGATCTCGGGCATCAGCGCCTCGTCGTCGCCGAGACTCCAGATGCCGAACGCCTCGCCCATGTCGCAGTTGACGGCAACGCTCATCGCCCCGGGCTCCTCTCGTTCAAATCCTCTCAGTTCATCCCGCCGATTTCCTGCCCAATCGCGGCCGCTGGCAAACCGGCATTACGGCGGGGTTAGCGCCCACGGCAGTGCACAACTTCGGCCCGAGATCCTCGTTCTCTCTCAGACCATGCGACACCGTCTCGCTCTGCTGTTCGCGCTGCTCGCGCTCTGCGCGTGGGCCTGCGCGCCGCCCGCGCTGGCCTCGAGCGGCGCCGGCGGCGCCCTGGCCGACTGCAACGACCACGCTGCGCTGACCGAGACCTACTCGGCGGGTCAGCTTCAGACCGCGCTGCGGACGATGCCGGCCGATCAGAAGGAGTACACCGACTGCTACGACGTGATCCAGCGTGCGCTGCTGGCCGACATCGGTCACCTGCACGCCGCGTCGGGTGACTCACAGCAGGGCGGAGGGTCGAGCTTCCTGAGCACGCCGGTGATCATCGGGATCGCGGTCATCGCGTTCGCGGCGGCGATGCTGACCGGCGTGGCGCTGCAGCGTCGCCGCAGTTAGCCGACGTCCGCCCGGTAAACGGCACATTTGTACCGAAATTTGGTACAATTGTACCAGTATGGGTGTAGCCGCCTCGACACGCAAATCGGCACGTAAGGACCCCCGGCCGCGCGGCGCCGCGCGTCGTGAGGCGCTGCTCGAGGCGGTCCTGAAGATCGTTGCCGATGTCGGTGCGGATGCGGTCACGCACCGCCGTGTCGCCGAGGTAGCCGATCTGCCGCTGGCCTCGACCACGTACTGGTTCGAGTCAAAGGAGCAGCTGCTGACCGCGGCGCTCGAGCTCGCGGCGCAGCGCGACATCGCGCGCCTGCAGGAGTTCGCCGCCGGGCCGGTGGGCGACTCGGACGACCCGCTCGAGCTCGCCGTCGCGGCGATCCTCGAGCCGCTCGACGAGTCGCTGCAGGCAGGTCGCGGCTCACTGCTGGCCACCTATCTGCTGCTGCTGGAGGCGGCGCGTCGGCCTAGCCTGCGCGCGATCGCCAGGGAGTGGACCGAGGCCTACCTGAAGCTGCTCGGTCGGCTGTTCAAGCAGGCTGGTTCCGCCTACCCGACGATCGACGCCGAGCTGCTGCTGGCCGCCGCCGACGGGCTGCTGATCGAGCAGCTGGCGTCGGGGACCGGGGGTGACGTCGCCTCGCGCCTGCGCCGGCTGGCGAGCGCTCTGGTGGCACGCTCATGAGCGCGCTGCGCAACCGCAGGTTCGCGCCCGCGCGGCGCGAGCGCGGCCCCGAGCAGCGGATCGTGGTGCTGGTGCAGGCGCTCGTGCTGTTCGAGTCGATTCTGTACTCGGTGGTCACGCCCGTGCTGCCGCATTACGCCCACACCCTGGGCGCGTCGAAGACCTCGATCGGCCTGCTGGTCGCCGCCTATCCCGCGGGGATGATCCCCGGGGCGCTGCTCGGCGGTTGGATCGCCACTCGATTTGGCGTGCGCCGGACGACGCTGGTCGGGTTACTGCTGTTCTCGGCCTCGATCATCGCGTTCGGGTTCGGGACGAGCATCGTTTCGCTCGACGTGCTGCGGTTCGTGCAGGGGATCGCCTGCGGCTGCATCTGGAGCGGCGGGCTGACCTGGGTGATCTCGGTCGCTCCGCGCGAGCGCCGCGGCGAGCTGCTCGGTGCGGTGATCGCCGCCGCGATCTTCGGGACGATCCTCGGCCCGGTGATGGGGACCCTCGCGGTCGCGCTCGGGACCGACGTCGTGTTCACGTTGCTGGGAGCGGTCTCCGTCGTGCTCGCCGTCTGGACGTTCGGCCACCCGCAGCCGCCGCCTGCCGAGACCGGCGGAGGCGCGCCTTTGCGCGCGCTGCGATCGAGCCCGGGGATGATGCTCGGGCTGTGGCTGGTGCTACTCGAGGCCGGGACGCTCGGGGCGCTGGCCACGCTGCTACCGCTGCGCCTGTCTCACATCGGCGCGTCCGGGATTGTGGTCGGGATCACGTTCGTGCTCGCCTCCGTGCTGAGCACGCTCGTGGCGCCGGCGATCGGTCGCGTCACCGACCGCCGGGGTGCGGGCCTGCCGCTATGCGCGGGCCTGCTGACGACGGCTGTGCTGCTGCTGCTGATGCCGCTCCCGCACACGGTGTTCCTGTTGGCCGCGGTGAGCGTGATCACGGTCGGCGGCCCGCTGACCGCCTACACGATCCCCGCCATGTCGGTGATCACCGACTCGGCCGAGCGGATCGGGATCGCGCTGATCGTCTCCTCGATGCTGTTCAACATCGCGTGGGCGATCGGCGAGACGATCGGCGCGCCCGCGGCCGCGAGCATCTCGCAGGCGACCACGGACGCCGTGCCGATGCTCGCGCTGGCCGCGATCATGGTGGCGACGTTCGGTGCGGTGATCGCGACGGGGTTGATGCGGCCTGGAGCCTCCCAACCGGCTGAAGCTGAGGCTGGCCCGGCCGCCGAGGGATCCACGGACGATCTCGAGGTTGTCCGCGAGGCCGAGCCGGTCGAGATCGTCAGCCGCTGACGATCTTGTGACGCTGTGCCCACAGCGCCGCCTGGGTGCGATCGGTGACCCCGATCTGGGTGAACACCTTGGTCAGGTGGGCCTTGACGGTCTTCTCGCTGATCTCGAGCCGGCGGGCGATCAGCTTGTTCGGAAGGCCCTCGCCGACCAGTTCGAGGACCTCGCGCTCGCGGGCGCTGAGCTCGACCGCGGGGCGGCCCTGGGCGCGCTCGGCGACCAGCTCGTGCGCGGCCCGCGGGGCCAGCGGGGACTCGCCGCGGGCGGCCGCGCGTACGCCGCGGATGATCTCGTCGGGGTCGGCGTCCTTGAGCAGGTAGCCCAGCGCACCGGCATCGAGCGCGCCGAGGATGCGGTCGCGATCGGCGAACGTGGTCAGCACCACGATCCGGGGCGGCGATCCCGATGCCGTCAGGGCCCGCGTGACCTCGATCCCGTCGAGCTCGGGCATCTCGAGATCCAGCAGCAGCACGTCGGGGGACGTGCGCTCCGCCAGCGCGACCGCCTCCCGGCCGTCGGCGGCGGCGCCGAGCACGTGGATGTCGTCCTCGTTGCCGAGCAGGCGCGTGAGCGCGTCGCGCACGAGCGGGTGGTCATCGGCCACCAGCACGCTGGTCATCGGAGCGGCACCACCAGGTTGACGGAGGTGCCCGCGCCGACGGTCGAGCGGACCTCGAGGCTGCCACCGGCGTGGTCGGACAGGTCGCGCATCAGCCGCAGGCCGAAATGGCCAGGCTCGCCCCCGTCCTCGTCCGAACGCTGCGAGAACCCGCGCCCGTTGTCGGTGACGGTCAGCTCCGCGTCGTGGTCGTGGCGCTCGACGCTGACCGACACCGCGGTGGCCTCGCCGTGCGCGCGGGCGTTGCGCAGAGCCTCCTGCGCCACCCGGTAGAACAGCGCTTCGGTGTCGTATGGGAGCTCGGGGCTGGCCGGGACCTGCACGCGCGCCTGCATCCCGGCGGCGCGCAGGGGCGCCACCAGGTCGTTGACGGCCGTCGACAATCCGGACCGCTGGAGCGTCGGCGGGTAGATGTCGACCAGCAGCGTGCGCAGTTCGCGCATCGTCTGGCGGGTCTCGGCCGACGCCGCCACGAACGCGTCGCGCGCGGCGTCGTGCTCGGCCAGCTCGCGGCCGTTGGCGGCTGCCGACAGCGACAGCGACACGCCCGCCAGCCGCTGGACGGCGCCGTCGTGGAGATCGGCCGCGATCCGCCTGCGCTCGACGTCGGAGGACTCGATCGCACGCCGCAGCAGCTGCTCGCGCTCGCGCTGGCGCGCGCGGACGCTGCCGCGCAAGCGAGTAGGCGAGGGGCACCTGGACCAGGTACAGGACCAGCAGGGCGCCAACCAGCGCCGGCAGCAGCACCATCCACTGGCGCCGGCTGCTGGCCGAGATCGTGCTCGACCGCTCGTAGTCCTCGTAGAGCAGCGGCTCCCCGTCCGGTCCGCGGATCCCCACGTACACCTCGACCAGGCGCTTGAAGCTTCGCTCGGTGCGGTTCTCGGGCCGGTTCAGATCGCTGGCGTCGGCCTCGACGCCGCCGGTGGCGAGCGTCCGCTGCTCGTCCTCGTCCAGCGGGAACACCGATCCAATCAGCTGCCGGGAATCGGAGTAGACGATTCGCCCGGACGCGTCCCATACCTTCACCCGCACGATCGGGGTCCCGTCGAGGATCCGGTGGCGGACCACGCGGTCGAGCGCGGCGAGGTCCGCCGGGCGGCCGGCCAGCACGCCCGGGGTGATCGCGGGCTCGGCGATACCGCGACCCGCCAGCCTGGTCAGGCCCTTGGCCTGGCGGATCGCTCCCTCCGAGGCAGCACGACGGACGACCACGAACGCCACCGCTCCGATCACGATCACCGCGACGAGCCCGCTCAGGGCAAACCGAGCGAACAGGCGAGCGAGCGACGGGCCGGGGCGTTCCACATTGAAGGGGACGCAGCTCACGACAAAAGATCACGCGAACGCTTCGAGCGCCTCCAGCACCTCCTCGACCGAGGGGCGGCGTTCCGCCTCGATCTCCAGGCAGGCGTCGATCACCGCGCTCAGCGCGGCGGGCAGCCGGCGCAGCGTGCGCACCGGCGGCGCCCGGTCGACGAGTTGGGGATAGCTGTCGCCGACGGGGCTCTCAAACGGGGTCGCGCCAGTCGCGGTCTCGAACAGCAATGACCCGAGTCCCCACACATCGGCGGCGGCGCCGAGCTCGCCACCCGCCGCCTGCTCGGGCGCGAGGTAGGGCCGGGTGCCGATCCCGGACCGGTGGTTACCAGGTGCCCTGGCCAGGCTGAAGTCGATCAGCTTCGCGAAGCCGGCATCGATGATCACGTTTGCCGCCTTGAGGTCGAGGTGCAGCCAGCCGGCGGTGTGGACGTAGCGCACCGCCGAGCCGACCTGCAGCCCGAGGATCGCGAGCTCGTCGAGCCCCATGCGCCGTGGCCGGTTGTCGATCAGGTGAGAGACCGTCTCGCCCGACAGCGCCTCGAGCAGGAGCAGCAACGCCGGCGTCTCGCGCAGCTCGTACGCGCGGACGATGTGCGGGTGGGTGAAGCCGAGCAGCATCCGGCCCTCTCGCAGCAGGCGCTCGCGGTCGCGGTCGAGATCCTCGTGGTCCGGGCGCAGCAGCTTGGCCACGCACCGGCAATAGCGACGCTCGTCCCACACGTCGTAGACATCCATCACCTCGTTGCGGCTGAGGTGCTCGAGCACGGTGAGCCCGTCGCCGAGGGCCGCGACGCTCACGGTCGCGCTCCCACGGCGACCGGCTCGTCTGCAACCGAGGGCTGCGGCGCCTGCGGCCGCACGCCGGCGAACAGCCGCGCGTACTCCCCGCCGCTGCGCAGCAGCTGCGCGTGGGCGCCGAGCTCGGCGAGCCGCCCGCTGTCGACTACCGCGATCCGGTCGGCGTCGTGGATCGCCGCCAGGTCGTGGGAGATGATCAGCACCGTCCGACCTCGCATCAGCTGCCGTAGTGGCTCGAGCATCTGTCGAGCCGACGCCGCGTCGAGACCCGTGGTCGGCTCGTCGAGGATCAGGATCGGCGCGTCCCTGACCATCGCCCGCGCCACCGCGATCCGCTGTCGCTGCCCGCCAGACAGCCGCCGCCCGCGTTGTCCGACGAGCGTCGCGTAGCCGTCGGGCAGATCGGCGATGAACTCGTACGCGCCGGCGGCCGCAGCCGCCGCCAGCACCTGCCCCTCGGTCGCGCCGGCCCGGCCGAACGCGATGTTGTCGCGGATCGTGCCGTCGAAGATCAGCGTCTCCTGCTGGACGAGCGCGATCTGACGCCGCAGCGTCTCGAGTGTGAGCTCGCGCACGTCGATCCCGTCGATCGCAACGGCGCCGCGGTCGGGGTCGTAGAAGCGCAGCGCCAGCTTGGCCAGCGTGGACTTGCCGGCGCCGCTGGCGCCGACGATCCCCACGGTCTCGCCAGCGGCGACCGACAGCGACAGACCGTGCAGCGCGCCGCGTGCCGTGTCCGGATAGGCGAAGTCGACCGCGTCGAATTCGAGCCGTCCGCGAGCCCGTCCGAGCAATCGTGGCGCGGCCGGGTCGGTAACCGCCGGCTGCTCGTCGAGCAGCTCGATGATCCGCTCGGCGCTGGCCGACGCGGCGTGCATCGTGTTGATCAGCCTGCCCAGCCGCCGGATCGGGCTGTACATCTGGCTCAGGTAGGCCAGGAACGCGACCAACCCGCCGATCGAGATGTTGCCGGCCGACAGCTCCCAGGTCCCGAGGCCGAGCACCAGCAGCGCGCCGACCAGCTCGAGCGAGTCGGTCAGCAGCGAGAACAGGCCGCGCAGGCGGGCCACATCGATCTCGGCGGCGACCGCGCCCTCGCCCTGCTCGAGCAGCCGCTCGAGCTCGCCCGCCTCGCGGGAGTAGGCCTGGACGATCGCGGCGTTGCCGAGGCTCTCCTCGACGACCGCGCTGACCATCCCGCTGCGCCGTCGCTGCTCGCGCGAGGCCGACTTGATCTCGCGGGAGAAGTGGCGCGTGGCCAGCCAGAACAGCGGGCTGACGACCAGCGCGAGCAACGCCAGCTGCCACGACAGCACGAACAGCGCGCCGGTGAACAGCACGATCCGCAGCGCGTAGGTGAGGCCGTCCGCGAGCCCGGACAGCATCAGCGTCTCGATCGCGCTCACATCTCCGGTGAGCCGCGCGATCACGTCGCCGTGGCGGCGGCGCTCGAAGAACGACAGCGACAGCCGGTGCAGGTGCGAGAACACGGCGGCGCGCAGGCCGAGCAGAAATCGTTCCGCCACCCAAGCGGAGAGGTACTCGTCGGCGAACACGGCGGCGCTCTGCGAGATCGTCAGCACCGCCAGCGCGGCTCCGACCGGGATCAGGCGGGCGAGATCGTGCGGCGCGATCACCTCGTCGACCGCGAGCTTGTACATCCAGATCATCGCCGTCTCGAGCAGCGGCGCGATCACCACCAGCGCGAGGATCGCGGCCACCCGCCGCTTGTAGCGCCGCATGTAGGGCCAGAAGCGCGTGGCGATCGCGCGCAGCGATAGGCGCTGGCTATCGCCCCACACGGCGTCGGTATCGCGCGCCCGGACCAGCGCCCGGATCGTCGGTGTGTCGAACATCGAGACGCACGGAAGCCCCGCTCCCGACAGCGGGGCCTCCCGTGTCTTGCGTCGAAGCTCGCGATCCCTAGTGGTTGGAGCGCGAACGGGACCGCGAACGCGACGAGGAGTCGCCGTGACGGCCGCCATGGCGGGCGACGGTCACCTTGCGGACCTTGCGTGAGACGTTACGGCGGCGCTTGAGCATTGAACCCTCCTAGGGGTCGGTTGATGTTGCGCCAGGTTCTAGCCGCGTTCACATCCCGAACACAATTGGACGTTGGTCGTAGGACGCCGCGATCGGCGGCCCGGATCCGCTGGCTAGTCCTGCGGAATCAGGCCGAGCTGCTGGAGCACGGTGACCCCGTCGTCGAGGCCGATCTCCTCGGCGATCATCCCGTCCTGCACGCGGATCACGGTCGTGCCGGTGAAGTGCATCGTCTTGCCCGACCCGGCGGGAAGCGACCCGACCGGGAGGTCGCTGAACGGCTCGCCGGTGTGCGTACCGCCGCCCTCCCACTGGCCCACGACGTAGTCGGCCTCGGCGATCAGGTCGGCGGTGCCGGCGAACCCGAGGTCGGGAAATGCCGCACGGAACTCCGACGCGAACCTGCGGACCTGCTCACGGCCACGAAGCGGGCTATGCAGGGAGTACTCGAACCGGATGTCGGGGTGAGCGAGTTCGTCGATCACGGCGGGGTTGTAGTCACTTCCCCAGAACTCGGTGAACCACCGGCCGACCACGGCCTTGTTGTCCTCGATAGACATGTGTCGCCTTTCGACGCGGTTGACTTTTCGAGGCGACCGGAGCGGTGCGCCTCTCCGCGTATGGGACGTCTCAGGGCTCGGAGTCGTGAGATCGGTCAGCCGTCTGCGATCACCAGATCGAGCTCGCGCAACCGCTCCGGATCCGCGATCAGGTCGATCCCGGTGATCCGCTCGTCGCTGGTGGTGAAGCGGTAGACCACCCGCAGCTGGCCGCCGGCGATCCACACCAGCGCTGCGTTGCCGGCCAGCAGCGCCCGGGTCGCGCCGCGCGCGTAGCGCGAGAACTGCGCGACCGCGGTGGCCCCGCGGGTCTCGGGCTCGGTGCCGATCGCGACCGCGGTGGGGTCGGCGCGTAGCACCACGTCGGGGTCGAGCAGTGCCATCAGCCCGTCGAAGTCGCCGTCGCGGGAGGCCGCCAGGAACGCCTCGATCAGCTCGGCCTGGCGGACACGGGCGGACTCGGGGCCGGCGTCCTCGCGGCGTATGCGCCGGCGGGCACGGCTGGCGAGCTGGCGCCCGGCGGCCGCGCTGCGCCCGATGATCGGGGCGATCTCGTCAAACGACACCCCGAACATGTCGTGCAGCACGAACGCCACCCGCTCGGGCGCAGTCAACGTGTCGAGCACGACCAGCAGCGCGAGCCCCACCGACTCCGCGAGCAGGACCTCGTGCTCGGGGTCCGCTTCGATCGATGCCTCGGCCACCGGCTCGGTCGAGGCATCGCCGCCGCCGAGCGGCACCTCGGGGTGCGCCCGCCGGACCTGGAGGATGTTCAGGCACACCCGCGAGACGACCGTGGTCAGCCAGCTGCCGAGGTTGTCGATCGCGCCGGCGTCAGCGCGGCTCAGCCTGATCCAGGCCTCCTGGACGGCGTCGTCGGCCTCGCCGCGCGAGCCGAGCATCCGGAAGGCCAACGCGGTCAGACGGGACCGGTGCTGTTCGAAGCGCTGTGCCAGACAGTCGCTCTGGTCCATCGCTCAGGCACCTCCTCGGTCTCGTTCGCTTCCGCTGGCCGGGCGCTGTCACATCGCCGCCGTTTCATCGGTCATAGGGATAGACCGGTCAGCCGCGTCAGATGTGACAAGAAACGACATGGAGGCAAGCATGGTGAGCATCGCAAACGGGCCCGGGCGCAGTCCGGAGGGCCCGATCCTGGTCACCGGTGGCACCGGCACGCTGGGCAGGCTCGTGGTGGCGCGCGTTCGCGAGGCCGGGCTACCGGTGCGGGTCCTCAGCCGCCGGGCGCATGACGCCGAGAACGACGTCGAGTTCGTGACCGGGGACCTGGTCAAGGACGACGGGATCGACGCCGCGCTCGAGGGCGTCGGCACGATCATCCACTGCGCGGGCGCCCGCAAGGGCGACGACGTCGCCGCGCGCAACCTCGTGCACGCCGCCCGGCGGCTCCCGCGCCCGCCGCACCTGGTGTTCGTCTCGGTGATCGGCGCCGATCGCGTCGACCTGGGCTACTTCCGGGCCAAGCTCGCCGCCGAGAAGGCGATCGCCGAGTCGGGGCTGCCGTGGACGACGCTGCGGGCGGCGCAGTTCTACGACCTGGTGCTGACCAGCGCCAAGGCAGCGGGCAGGCTGCCCCTGGTCCCCGCCCCGTCGGGCTTCCGTGTGCAGCCGGTCGATTCCGGCGAGGTCGCCGGCCGGCTCGTCGAACTCGCGCTGTCCGCGCCGGCCGGGCTGGTGCCCGACCTGGCCGGTCCCGACCAGTCGACGATGGCGGACCTGTTTCGCTCCTACCTGCGGGCCACCGGGCGGCATCGGCCGGTCGTGCAGATGTGGATGCCGAAGCTGGGGCCGATTCGCGAGGGCAGCCTGCTCGTTCAGGACCCGGCGCAGCCCACCGGCGCTGCGACCTGGGACCAGTTCCTGGCCAAGCACACCGAGCCGGCCGCGGAGGCTGCCGCCTAGCGTCAGCGCGCCACCGGGTAGCCGACCCGGGACGGTGCGACCAGGGACGTGCGTGCTTAATATTTGGGCTATGTCGGCCAGTAGCCGGAGGCCACTGAACTCGCCGGAGGTGCTCGAGAACTACCTGCGCGCGGCGGACCCGCCCAGGTGGTCGCTGCGGCTGAGCGAGATCGATCGCGGCGTGGCCCGGACCCGACGCGAGCTGGCCGCCGCGTACGAGCAGCTCGCGCGCGAGTACCCCGACGACGACGACGCGTTCGCCGCCGCGTGGACCGAGCGACTGACCGGATGGCACTTCGACGCGGGCCTCAACGAGCTGATCGGCCAGCACAACGACTGGTTCCCGATCGAGCGTCAGCTGCCGATCGACATCCGTACGCGCGACTACCGGCTGATCAACGGCCGCAGCTACCGCCGGCCGGTGCTGGACGCCGATTGGGCGACACGCGAGTTCCCGACGCGGCGCTCCTAGCGCCCGGTGCTCGACGCCTACGCTGACATCATCTCCGGGATGAGCCCTGACGAGCAGGTCGCCCTGTTCTCGGGGGACGCCGAGAAGCTGTTCGGGCTCGACGAGGCGTGAGCCCGGCCCGCTACGCGGTCGACCCCGAGCTCGCGCCTGTGCTGGCCGAGATGGCACAGCGCACCGCGGGCGATCCGGTTGCGGCCCGCGGCGATTGGCGCGCGCTGCGGGAGATCGCCGACGCGAACATGCGCTGGCTGGCCGAGCTCGAGCGTCAGCAGATGCCGGAGGTGGAGCTGCGCGACTTCGAGACGGTCTCGCCCGACGGAGCCCGGATCAGGCTTCGCTGGTACGCCCGGCTCGAGTCCAACCCCGGGGCAGCGGTGCTGTTCGCCCACGGCGGCGGGATGATCGCCGGCGACCTCGACGTGTACGACCCGATGGTCAGCCGCTACGCGGACGTCACCGGGGTGCCGTTCGTGTCGGTCGAGTACCGGCTGGCGCCGGAGGTCACCGGTACGACGCCCGCCGACGACGCGTTCGCTGGCCTGCGGTGGCTGCTCGAGCACGCGTCCGAGCTGGGGGTCGACCCGAGCCGGGTGGCGGTGATGGGCGAGAGCGCCGGCGGCGGGATCGCCGCGGGCGTCGCGATCCGGGCCCGCGACGAGGGCATCGAACTGGCGCGGCAGGTCCTGATCTATCCGATGCTCGACGACCGCAACGTGACCCCCGACGAGGCGCGCGAGGGGCTGCTGACCTGGGACTACGACATGAGCTTCACGTGCTGGACGGCGCTGCTCGGCGGTGCCCGCGGCACCGATGCGGTCTCAGCCGTGGCTGCGCCCGCACGGCTGACCGACTTCCGCGGGCTTGCGCCCGCATACGTGGAGGTCGGCGACCTGGACATCTTCCGCGACGAGTCACTCGCCTACGCGCAGCGGCTGGCCGCAGCGAAGGTGCCGGTCGAGTTTCATCTGCACCCGGGCGCGCCGCATGGCTACGAGCGCTACGCCCCGGAGTCGGCGCTGGCCCGGCGGGCGATGTATGACCGGGCTCGGGTGCTGCGGGCCATGTGACGCGGCGCACCGGCGGTTCCCGACGGCCCGGGCTAGCCTGGATGAGATGACCGAGTCAGTGGCGCTGGCCAGTGCGGAGATCATCCGCCCGAGCGTCTCGTCGGGAGTCGAGGTGATGTTCGCCGGGCCCGAGCGGCGGAGGTTCCCGCCCCGCCTGTCCGAGACCCTGGGCCTATGCCTGAAGTCCGGACCCGCTCACGCCGTCCGGGTCGACGGCCGCGAGCTCAGCTACCCCGCCGACGCGCTGTGCGTGCGCCTGCCCGGGTGCGTGTGGGAATGCACCACCGAGCTCGCCGGATTTGTGTCGATCGACATCCCCACCGGCTTCTTCGCTGACGCCCCGGTGGCCGGAGGCGGCATGCGCTTCGCCGCCCGCGGGGTTCCCGACCTCGACCTGCAGGCCCAGATGCTGCTGGCCGCCGATTCCGCGCTGCTGGTGCAGGAGCGCCTCACGCGACTGCTGATGCGGGTCGAGCAGCTCGGCGGATTCGAGCTGGCGGCCGGTCACGCGGCGCCGCGCGCGGTCGGACGCGCTCGCGAGCTGATGCACGCCGCATTCCCCTCGCGTCCGGACCTCGAGACGATCGCGGGGGCCGCCGGACTGAACAAGTTCTCGCTGGTGCGGCAGTTCCGCGACGTGCTCGGCACGACGCCGCACGCCTACGTGGTGATGCTGCGCGTCAACCGCGCGCGCGAGCTGCTGGCCGAGGGCGCCGCGCCCGCAGCCGTGGCGATCGACGTGGGCTTCGCAGACCAGGCCCACATGACGCGCTGGTTCCTGCGGACCTGCGGCGTCACGCCGGCCGCGTACGCGCGCCAGGCGCTCCCGCGGGCGGTCGGTCAATTTCGTTCAAGACGGGCGTAGGCCCGACGTGGCAGCCTTGGGTGCGTGTTCTCCGAGCGCGTCACCCTCCGCCTGACCGTCAACGGCGCCGACCACGAGCTGGCAGACGTCGACGCGCGCACCACGCTGCTGGACCTGTTGCGCGAGCGCCTCGATCTGACGGGCGCCAAGAAGGGCTGTAATCGCGGCGAATGCGGCGCCTGCACGATCCTGCTCGACGGCCGCCGGGTGAACGGCTGCATGGTGCTCGCGGCGGCGGCCGACGGCCGCGAGGTGCTCACCGTCGAGGGTCTGGGCGAGCAGGACGCGCTGCACCCGGTGCAACGCGCGTTCATCGACCACGACGCGTTCCAGTGCGGGTTCTGCACCCCCGGCCAGGTGATCTCAGCGGTGGCCTGCATCCGCGAGGGCCACGCCTCTGACCCCGACGAGATCCGCGAGTGGATGAGCGGCAACATCTGCCGCTGCAGCTCCTATCCCCAGATCGTGGCCGCCGTGCAGGCGGCCGCCGCCGAGCTCCGGGACCGGGGCTGATGCGCCCGCTGGCCTACGCGCGCGCCGTCAGCGTGCACGACGCGGCCGAGGCGGCGGCGCAGCCCGACACCGCGGTGCTGGCCGGCGGCACGGAGCTGCTCAACTGGATGCGGCTCGGCATCGAGCGCTCCGGACGGGTCGTCGACATCAGCCGGATCGAGGGCCTTGACCGGATCGACGAGCTCCCGGGCGGCGGCGTCTGGATCGGGGCCACCGCGCGCCTCAACGACGTCGCGGCCGATCCGCGCGTGGCCGCCGGCTGGCCGGTGCTCAGCGAGGCGATTCACCGGGCTGCGTCGGCGCAGCTGCGCAACCTGGCCACGATCGGCGGCAACCTCCTGCAGAAGACGCGCTGCCCGTACTTCCGGGCCGAGCAGCCAGTGCCGTGCAACCGGCGGCAGCCCGGCTCGGGATGCAGCGCGCTGCACGGGCGCAGCGATCGCCACGCCGTGTTCGGCTGGACCGAGGACTGCGGTGCCACCCACCCAGCCGATCCGGCGGTAGCGCTCGCGGCGCTCGACGCCGACGTCGTGACCCGGACCGCCGGCGCCGGCGGGCGGAGGATCCCGATCGGCGAGCTGTACGTGCTGCCCTCCGAGCGCGTGGATGCCGATACCGTGCTCGAGCCCGGGGAGCTGATCGAGGCGATCGAGGTGTCGGCTCCGGCGACCCGGTCCGCCTACCTGAAGGTGCGCGAGCGCGCCTCCTACGAGTACGCGCTGGTGTCGGTGGCCGCGACCGTCGAGCTCGACGACGGCGGCGCGATCACGGCCGCGCGGATCGCGCTCGGATCGGTGGCGCTGAGCCCGTGGCGGCTACACGATGCCGAGCAGGCGCTGGTGGGACTGAGGCCCGACGACGCCGCCGTGGGCGAGGTGTTCGAGCGGGCGCTGGCCGGCGCGCGCGCGTTCGGCGACAGCTCCTACAAGGCAAAGCTGGCCGTCGGCGCCGCGCGCCGGGCGCTGCGGATGGCCGCGGGGGAGCAACGGTGAGCGTCGGCAGCCCGGCGCTGGGCCAATCGCTGCCTCGCCAGGACGGCCCGCTGAAGGTCACCGGCGCGGCCCGCTACACGGCCGACAACCGCCCCGCGGGGATGCTCTATGGAGTGTTCGTCGGCGCTCCCGTCGCCGCCGGACGCCTGCGGCGCATCGATGTCGCCGACGCGGAGGCGCTGGCCGGAGTGGCCCGGGTGCTCACCCATCGCGACCTGCCGCGGCTGGCGCCGCCGCCGATGCCGCCCGCCGCGTCGACCCGGATTCCGCTGCAGGATGACGAGATCCGCCACCAGGGCGAGCCGGTGGCGCTGGTGCTGGCCGACACGCTCGAGGACGCCGAGCATGCAGCCACGCTCGTGAGGCTCGACGTAGCCGAGAGCGAGTTCATCCCGCACCCCGCGGGCGAGCCCGCTGACGGGGCGGTGCCTCGGGAGAGCGGCTACCTGTTCTCGGACATAGATTTCGAACACGGCGACGTCGACGCCGGGCTCGCCGGGGCCGGCGTGAGCCAGCGTGAGACCTACGTCCAGCCCTCCCGTCACCACAACCCGATGGAGCCGTCGGCCACGCTCGCTCAGTGGGACGGCGACACGCTCACGGTGATCGACGCCACCCAATGGGTGTACGGCGTGAGGATCGTGCTGGCGGCGGTGCTCGAGCTGGCCCCCGAGCAGATCCGGGTTCGCTCGCCGCACACCGGCGGCGGGTTCGGCGGCAAGGGCTTCGTGTGGCCCCACCAGATCATCGCGCCGGTCGCCGCGCGGGTCATGCAGCGTCCGGTCCGCATCGTGCTCACGCGGGCCCAGATGTACAGCGTGATCGCCTACCAGCCCCAGCTCGTGCAGACCGTCGCGCTCGGAGCCGACGACGACGGGCGGCTGACCGCGATCGACCACAAGTCGGTCAACGTCACCTCGGTCAGCGACGACTTCGTCGAGTTCGCCACCGAGGCGTCGCGGACGACGTACGCGTCGCCCGCCATCCGCCTGACCCAGCGCGTCCAGCGCGCGAACGTGAACCTGCCCAACCCGATGCGGGCCCCCGTCGAGGGCTGCGGTCTGTGGGCGCTGGGCGGCGCAATCAACGAGCTGGCCGCCCGGCTCGGGATCGACCCGGTCGAGCTCCGGCTGACCAACCACGCCGACAACCACCCGGTCACCGGGCAGCCGTGGTCGTCCAAGAAGCTGCGCGAGTGCTACGCCGACGGAGCTCGCGCGTTTGGCTGGCGCGGGCGGCCGAGCGAGCCCGAGCGCGACGGCGACTGGCTGGTGGGGCAGGGGATGGCCGACTGCGCGATGGGGTGCTTCCGCAACCCCTCGGACGCCGACGTACGCCTGCACGCCGACGGCACCGCGGTGATCGAGGCGGGCTTTCAGGACATCGGCACCGGAACGTTGACGATCTTCCCCCAGATCGTGGCCGGCGTGCTCGGGCTGGAGCCGGGGATGGTCAGCTGTGAGATGGGCGACACCACGTTGCCCCAGGCCGGACCCACATTCGGGTCGTCGTCGACGATGGGTGTGGGCGCCGCGGTGATGGCTGCCGCCCACGACGCGCTCGACAGGCTCGCAGAGCGCTCTGGCGAGGACCTCGGCGAGGCGCCCGGAGTCGGGGCGCTGACGGCCGCAATGAGCGAGGCCGGGATCGACCAGCTGGTCGGCAGCGGGCACTTCCAGCCAGACGACGATATCCCCTACGCGCTGCGCACGTTCGGCGCGGTGTTCGTCGAGGTCGGGGTGGACCCAGAGCTGGGGCTCGTCAGGTTGCGGCGCGTCGTCGGGCGCTACAGCGTCGGCCGCGTCGTCAACCCGCGGACGGCTCGTGCGCAGATGGTCGGCGGGATCGTGTGGGGGTGGGGAAAGGCCACGCTCGAGGCCAGCCACCATGACCGCCGGCTGGGCCGGTGGATTTCCCAGAACCTGGCCGGCGTCGCCGTGCCGGTCAACGCCGATATCCCGTCCGACATAGACGTCGGCTTCATCGACGAAGTCGACGAGCACGCCAGCCCGATCGGCGGCAAGGGCATCGGCGAGCTCGGGGCCACCGGCGTCGACGCGGCGGTCGCCGATGCCGTGTTCCACGCCACCGGTCGCCGAATCCGCGAGCTGCCGATCACTCCGGACAAGCTGCTCGCAGGCCCACCCTGAGTCCCGCCCTCCGGGGCAGCGGTTAGTGTCCGCCCGTGCGCGGCTATCTGAAGCTGCCCGAGGGGTGGACGCGGGTCTCTGCGCAAGGGCCGGGGCCGTTCGTCACCAGCGAGGTGTTCCGCGGCCCCGATGGCACCGAGGTGCAGTGGAGCTCGCGGGCTCATCGCAAGCGGGCGCGGGGTTCCAGCAGGTCCCAGCCGGTGTGGTGGCGTCCGCGCACCCGAGGCTGGTGGATGGCGGTTCTGTTCTCGATCGGGGCGGCGTGCTTCGTGTACGGCGGCGTGGCGTCACAGTGGCGTGGCCCCTCGCACACCGGGATCGGGATCACGTTCTTCGTGGGCTCGCTGTTCTTCACCAGCGCGGCGTATCTCCAGTACGCCGAGGCCGCCAACGTCCAGCACGACGTCGATCTCCGGAGGCGCCGCCGGCGCTGGCGCCCAGCGTCCTGGGAGCCGCACCGGATCGACTGGCTGGCCGCGGTGGTGCAGCTCGTCGGCACCGTGCTGTTCAACATCAGCACGTTCGCCGCACTCAACCATCACCTCAGCACCCATCAGGTCAACGACCGGGTGTGGGCGCCGGATGCGTTCGGGTCGATCGCGTTCCTGATCGCCAGTCAGCTCGCGTTCGCCGAGGTCTGCCATCGCTGGTTCTGCCTGCGCTGCCGGTCGCTGGAGTGGTGGATCGTCGCGATCAACCTGCTCGGGTCGATCGCGTTCGGGGTCTCCGCGGTGGCGTCGCTGCTCGAGCCGTCCACCGGGGTTCCGGTCAGCGCGAGGATCGCCAACGCGGGCACCGCGGGGGGCGGCGTGTGCTTCCTGATCGGGGCCCTGTTACTCATGCCCGAGGCCGCGCGGGAGGTCCAGCCGCTGCCCACCCCCACCGGGGCGCCATCCGGCTAGGACAGCAGCGGGGAGGGGGGAATCCGGGTGTTGCCCTCGACACCCTGGATCAGCATCGCGACCTGGTCGAGGTAGCACCACGACCACTCCTCGCCCGGCTCGAGCGAGCGGATGATCGGATGTGACGTCTCGTTTGCATGGGCGGTGGCATGTCGGTTGGGGGAGTCGTCACAGCACCCGACGTTGCCGCACTCCAGGCAGATCCGCAGATGCAGCCATTTGCCGCCGGTCGCCAGGCATTCCTGGCAGCCGTCGACGGACTCGGGCAGCTGCGTGATGTGAACGTGGTCGAGATGGGTGCATTGGGCCATTTCGTTGCTCCGATCGAGGTTGTGCCTGGATTCATTGTGGCGGTCCGCTAGGCTCGCGCGGCGATGAAGCGCGGTCTGTTCCTGGCGCCGTTCGACGAGCTGGTCGACCCCCGGCTGCTGGCCGACCTGGGCGCCCGGGCCGAGGCCGCGGGCTGGGACGGGGTGTTTGTGTGGGACCACGTCGCCTACCGGTCGCCGGTGCGCGCGATCTCCGATCCCTGGGTGGTGCTGAGCGCGATCGCGTGCGCGACGACCGAGCTGCGTCTGGGGACGATGGTCACGCCGCTGTCGCGCCGGCGCGTGCAGAAGCTCGCCCGCGAGACGGTCACTCTGGATCGCCTCAGCGACGGGCGGCTCACGCTCGGGGTCGGGCTCGGCAGCGACACCACCGGCGAGCTGGGCCCGTTCGGCGAAGTGGCCGAGCCCCGGGAGCGCGCAAGGCTGCTCGACGACGGCCTGACCAGGCTCGAGCAGCTGTGGAGCGGCGAGTTCGAGCCGGTCCCGGTGCAGCGGCCCCGGATCCCGATCTGGGTTGCGTCGCGCTGGCCGAGTCGGCGGCCGCTGCGGAGGGCCGCCCGCTGGGACGGCTTGTTCCCGATCGAGCTGCCCGGGCCAGACGAGCTGGCGGTGCTCGGACAGGAGGTACGGGAACTGCGCGAGGCAGCCGGCGCGCCCACAAACGACGGGGCGTTCGACCTGGTCGTGGAGATCTCCGCAGGGGAGGATCCGCAGCCGTGGGTGCGGGCCGGCGCGACCTGGGTCCTGACCGGCTTCGGGAGCCAGCCTCGGCTCGATGAGGTCCGAGCGGCGATCGAGGCCGGCGCTCACTCCTGATATCGCGGGAAGGATCCCGTGCCAGTCGGGGTCTCTGTTCATGACCGTCTGAGTTACCGACGGTGAGTGAACTTCAACGCAGGAGCAACTATGAACAGGTGGAAGAGTCTGCGGTTCCGCGTGGGCGGAATCGCAGCGGTGGCGGCTGTCGCCTTGACGGTCGCTGCCTGTGGAAGCAGTTCAAGCTCGAGCCCGAGCTCGAGCGCCGCGTCGTCAGGGACACCGGTGGCGTCCTCTAACGGATATGGCGGATCGAGCTCGGCGAACGCATCGAGCGGATCGAGCAGCTCGACCGGATCGGCGGTGGCAATCAGCACCGCCAAGGGTCCAGACGGTATTCACCTGACCGGTGAGTCCGGTAAGGCGATCTACCTCTGGGTGGCTGACACTAACGGCAAGTCGGTGTGTTCGGGCGCATGCGCCCAAGCATGGCCTCCGGTGATCGCCAAGGCGACACCGAAGGCCTCGGGCGGTGCGGTGTCCAGCGATCTGGGCACGACCAGCCGCTCCAACGGCACCAAGCAGGTGACCTACAAGGGACACCCGCTGTACTACTTCGTGGGTGACACTCACTCCGGCACGATCGCGGGCCAAGGTAGTAACGGGTTCGGCGCCAAGTGGTGGCTCGTCACCCCGACGGGTTCGGCGATCACGACTCCGTGATGAAGTCCGTCGGTGCCCGCGTTCGCGCGGGCACCGACGCGTTCATCGCGTTGGCTAGCGCCTCGACCAGGGAGTGACCGGTCGTTGCATCGGCCGGCCGTCGATGACTAGGTCGACGCGCTCGTTGAAGAACGCGATCCGGTCCTTCACCTCGGCCGCCTCGCGCAGCGGGTCCGGGTACGTCCATGCGATGTCGGGGACGTCCGGAAGTGACAGGTAAGACGCCTGGCCCTTGTACGCGCACGCGGTGCGGGTGTCGCTCGGCGTCAGCAGCTCGCGGGCGACGTCGCCGACGGAGAGGTAGTACCGGACCGGCAGCATCGACTCGAACAGCAGGTACGGCCGAGACGAGTCGGCGAGCACGCGGCCGTCGAGCTCGACCCGCACCGGGCGTGAGCTGTGGACGATCTCGATCCGGTGAAACGGGTCGCGCGGGTGCGAGACGTTGAGCTCGTCCTCCTCGTGCCACGCGTCGAATGCCTTGAAGTCGAGCACCACGTAGCCGTCGAGCTGCTCGTCGGCGATCGCAAAGGCGCTCCCCGGCCTTGACGAAGCCGTCGACCGTGAGATCACGCGGCTCACCATCGGCGGTGTGCACCGAGAATGGGACGCTCGGGTCGTAGACGGGCCGCTCGCCCAGGTGCGGCGGCGTGACCGGCTCGTTGTCGCTGGCTTTGGCTGCGGGCGCGAGCTCGGCGTCGATGTCCTCCGCTAGGGACCGCGTAGCTGGGCACGACCCGCTTGGGCTCCCACACCAGCACGGCGCGGCCCGTGTCGACCACGGTCCGGCCCTCGAGCGTCGCCCGGATCCGCTTGTCGATCGGCTCGTAGCGCAGCCGTCCGAGGCTGCCCATGAAGATCTCGCTGACGCGCGTGGCCACGCCCAGAAGATCCCACAGGCCGACTCCGGTGGCAAGCCTGCGCCCGCCGAGATCCCGGTCACACCCCGGCTGAGGGCTTCTCCGCGTGGCCGCCGAACTGCTTGCGCATCGCGGACAGCAGCTTGTCGCCGAACTCGGCCTCGCCGCGCGAGCTGAAGCGGCTGAACAGCGCTGCGCTGAGCACGTTGGCGGGGACGCTCTCGTCGATCGCCGCGGCCAGCGTCCAGCGACCTTCGCCGGAGTCGGACACCCGTCCGCTGAAGTCGGCCAGGTCGGGCGACTCGACCAGCGCGACCGCGGTCAGGTCCAGCAGCCAGGAGGCGATCACGCTGCCGCGGCGCCAGACCTCGGCCACCGCCGGCATGTCGAAGTCGTAGGAGTAGTAGCGCTCGGCGTCGCGGACCGGGGCGGTCTCGGCGTCCTCCTCCTGGGACTTTGCGCCGATGTCGGCGTGCTTGAGCACGTTCAGCCCCTCGGAGTAGGCGGCCATGATCCCGTACTCGATCCCGTTGTGGACCATCTTGACGAAGTGGCCCGCGCCCGCCGCGCCACAGTGCAGGTAGCCGAGCTCGGCGGGGACCGGGTCGCCGGTGCGCCCGGGGGTGCGCTCGGCCGTGCCGAGGCCGGGGGCGAGCGACCGGAAGATCGGATCGAGCATCGTCACGGCCTCGTTGGTGCCGCCGATCATCAGGCAGTAGCCGCGCTCGAGGCCGTACACGCCGCCGCTGGTGCCGACGTCGACGTAGTGGATGCCCTGGGGCTCGAAGCGGTCGGCACGGTCGATGTCGTCGCGGTAGTAGCTGTTGCCGCCGTCGATCAGGACATCTCCCGTGTCCATCAGCTTGGCCAGCTGATTGAGGGTGTCATCGGTGAACGCGGCCGGGACCATCACCCACACCGCCCGGGGCGGCTGCAGGCTCTGCACGAACGCCTCCAGCGATTCCGAGCCGGTGGCGCCCTCGCCTTCGAGCTCGGCCACCGATGCCGGTCGCACGTCGTACACCACGCACTCATGGCCGTCGCGCATCAGGCGCCGCACCATGTTGGCTCCCATCCTCCCGAGTCCAACCATTCCCATTTGCATGCCAGTAGCCCTCCTGAGTGTCGATCGGCGTTCGGCTACCCGATTAGTCCCTGCCGTGGGCCGGGCGCCCGGGCAGCTTACCCCGGGCTCGGCTCAGACTCGCATGCAATCACTAGATTCCAAACCATGACCTCGAATCCGCACTTCGGCCTGACCGGCCTGGCGACGATGGGCGCGAACCTGGCCCGCAACGTCGCCCACCACGACATCCCGGTCGCCGTCCACAACCGGACCACCAGCCGCATGGAGAAGTTCATGGAGGAGCACGGCTCGGAGGGGCCGTTGGCCGGATACGCCTCGACGCAGGAGTGGATCGGCGCGCTCGAGCGCCCGCGGGTTCTGATGAGCATGGTCCAGGCCGGCCCCGCGACCGACGCCGTGATCGAGGAGATCCTCCCGCAGCTGCACTCCGGCGACGTGCTGATCGACGGCGGCAACGCGAACTTCCGCGACACCCAGCGCAGGCACGACGCAGCCGCCCAGAGCGGGGTCAACTTCCTGGGAACCGGGGTGTCCGGCGGCGAGGAGGGCGCGCTCAACGGCCCGAGCATCATGCCCGGCGGCGACCGCGAGCCTTACGACGAATCGGTCAGGCCCATCTTCGAGGCGATCGCCGCACAGGTCGACGGGACGCCGTGCTGCACGTACGTCGGACCCGACGGCGCCGGCCATTACGTGAAGATGGTCCACAACGGCATCGAGTACGCCGACATGCAGCTGATCGCCGAGAGCTACGACCTGCTGCGAAACGGCGCCGGGCTCGAGGTCTCGCAGATCGCTGAGCACTTCCGCAACTGGAACGAGTCCGAGCTGGAGTCGTTCCTGATCGAGATCTCAGCGCGCGTGCTGGCCAAGACCGACGACGCGACCGGCCGGCCGCTGGTCGACGTGATCCTCGACGCCGCGGAGCAGAAGGGCACCGGCCGCTGGACTGCCCAGAACGCGCTCGAGCTGGGGGTCCCGCTCACCGGTATCACCGAGGCCGTGTTCGCGCGCACGCTGAGTGCGCTGAAGGGCGAGCGCGAGGCGGCCGCCGAGCGGCTGGCCGGGCCGAGCGCGAGCGCATCGGACGGCGACCAGCTGGCGCACGACCTCGAGCACGCCCTGTACGCGTCGAAGATCGTCTCCTACGCCCAGGGGTTCGCGCAGATGGCGGCCGCCTCGGGCGACGAGGGTTGGAACGTCGACCTGGGGTCGATGGCCACGATCTGGCGCGGCGGATGCATCATCCGCGCGCGCTTCCTGGACAGGATCCGCGAGGCCTACGACCGCCAGCCCGACCTGGCCAACCTGATGATGGCCGACTTCTTCGCTGACGCGCTGGAGGAGGCGCAGGACCCATGGCGCCGCGTGGTCGCGCGCGCCGCCGAGCTGGGGATCCCGACCCCGGCGTTCTCGTCGTCGCTGGCCTACTACGACGGATACCGCCGGGCGCGCGGGCCGGCCAGCCTGATCCAGGGGCTGCGCGACCTGTTCGGGGCCCACACCTATCGACGGGTCGACCGCGACGGCACGTTCCACGTGCGCTGGGGCGACGACGGGAGCGAGGTGGAAGCATGACCTGCGGTCCCCTGTAGTCTCGACCCGGTGAGCGTCCACAGCATCCGCACGGTCAGCGACGAGGCGCAGCTGCGCGAGATCATCGGATCGCCCGCCGACCTGATCGTGGCGAAGATCGCCGACCGGCTCAACGGTCTGACCAGGCAGTTCATCGAGCGCTCCCCGTTCGTTTGCCTGGCGACCGCGAGCCCTGACGGTGGCCTCGACGTGTCCCCGCGCGGAGACCCGGCCGGATTCGTGAGGATCCTCGACGAGCGCACGCTGCTGCTGCCCGAGCGCCCCGGCAACCGTCTCGCGGACACGCTCACGAACCTCTTAGCGGACCCGCGGATCGCGCTGCTGTTCCTGATCCCCGGGATCGGCGACACGTTCCGCGTCAACGGGCGCGCCGTGATCACCGACGATCTCGAGCTGCTCGCGCCGAGCGCGATCGAGGGCAAGCCCCCCCGGCTGGGGATCCTGGTCTCGATCGAGGAGGCGTACACCCAGTGCCCAAAGGCGCTGATCCGCTCGCAGCTGTGGGACCCCGACCGGCACCTCGACCGCTCCGAGCTGCCCAGCTCGGGCAAGATCCTGCGGTCGCTGACCGACCCCGAGTTCGACGCCGACGAGTACGACCGCGAGCGCAAGCAACGCTACGCGCGTCGCGAGGGCTTGTATTAGCTAAACCCCGTCAGGGACACCCGGGAGGTGACCGAGATGGCCGAGGCCCGGAGCCTCCGTGCGAAGTGGGACGCCGGCGAGCCTGCGTTCGGGATGTGGGCCGGTATCGACAGCTCGCTCGCGGCCGAGCTGGCGGCGTTTGCCGGCTACGACTACGTCTGCGTCGACCTCCAGCACGGGATGAGCGACGAGCGCACGATGGTGTCGATGTTCCAGGCGACGATGGCAGGCGGCGCGACCCCGATGGCGCGGATCGCGTGGACCGAGCCGTGGATGATCATGCGCGCGCTCGACCTCGGCGCGCGCGGTGTGATCGTCCCGCTGGTGGGCAGCGGGGACGAGGCGCTGCGCGCGGTCCGGGCCTGCAAGTACCCGCCCCACGGCGACCGCTCCTACGGCCCGGTGCGAGCCGGCCTGATCATCGGCTCCGCGTCCCCGGACAAGCTCGCCGAGTCGGCGATGTGCTTCGCGATGATCGAAACTCGGGACGGGCTGGAACGGCTCGACGAGATCGCCTCGACCCCGGGCCTGGACGGCATCTACATCGGGCCGTCGGACCTCGCCCTGGCGCTCGGGCACGCACCCGGTGAGGGGGGCGATGAGCTCGAGGAGGCGATCGGGCGAGTGCGCCAGGCGTGTGAGGCGCACGGGCTGATCGCCGGCATGCACTGCCGGGCCGGCGCCGCCGCGCGCGGCCGCGCCCAGGAGGGCTTCAAGCTGATCACCGTCGGAGTTGACACGTATCTGCTGCGCGCCGCAGTCACAAGCGAGCTCGCGGAGGCGTACAACTCGGACGCATGAGCGCACAGTTACTTCACCTGGGTGAACACGAGACCCTCCACATCGTCCGCGACACCGTGGACGAGCTCGAGGTAGAGGGGACATGGACTGCCGGCGGCTCGCCGCCGCCGGCGCACTATCACCCCTCCCAGGACGAGGAGTTCGAGATCCGGACCGGGGAGCTGATCGCCGTGGTCGACGGCAACGAGCGCAGGCTCGGCCCCGGCGACACCCTCCGAGTCCCCCGCGACACGCCCCACAAGATGTACAACGCCGGCACTGAGACCGCCACGGCGGTGTGGCGTACGCGACCGAGCCTGCGGACGGCGCAGTGGTTCGCAACGATCGACGGGCTCAGCGAGGGCGGGACGAAGCGGCCGTCGGGCCCGGCCATGGCGAAGGCCGTGACCAGCTATGGCGACGTGTTCCGGCTCGCGGTCGTGCCGGTGCCGCTGCGTCCGCTCGTGCAGTTGGGCCTGCGCGTGATGGCGCTCGCCGATCGCTGAGGCCATCAGCTCGCCGGGGCGCGGCCGCGATCCGCACGTGGCTCACCGTGGCGCTCGATGAAAATGCTGGCCTGAGCGGGGAGCGTCGGTTACGGTTTGCACAGTCGGCGCCCGAGGAGTCACGCGCAATGGCCCAGACCAGCCATACGCAGGAACGAGCTGGGGAGCTCAAACATGGGGTCCTCGGCCTGGGCGACGCGTTCGCGCAGTCGTTTGCGCTGCTGTCGCTGGCGCTCGCCAGCTCGCTGGCCACGAGCCTGGTGGCGGCCGATGCCGGTGTCGCGGCGCCGTGGGCGTACATCGTCGCCGGCGCGGGGAGCCTGTGCCTGGCGTCCGTGATCGTGCGCTTCACCCGGCGGATGGCGAGCGCCGGCGGGCTGTACACGTACACCTCGCGGGGGCTGGGGGCCGAGGGCGGCTTCATCGGCGGCTGGCTGTACGCCGGCGGGTTTGCGGCCGGGATCTCGTTCGTGATGATCATCTCGGGCTTCTTCCTCAACCAGGTGATGGACGCCCACGTCGGCATCCACTTCGGCTCGGACGGCTGGTTCTGGTGGTTCTTGATTCTGATGGCCCTGCTGACCGCGATCGCGCTGCGGGACATCAGGATCTCAACCCGCACGCAGCTGGTCATCGGCGTCGCCAGCGTGGCGGCGATCACGCTGCTGCTGGTGATCGTGCTCGCCAAGGGCGGCGACGCCGGGGTCACGCTCACGCCGTTTGATCCCGGGCGGCTGCCGAGCGTTCACGGCCTGTTTCTGGCGGTGGTGCTCGCCTTCACCGGGTTCATTGGGTTCGAGGCGGCGGCGTCGCTGGGCGAGGAGACCGCCGATCCGCTGCGGGTGATCCCGCGCGCGATCCTGATCGCGATCGGCGTCGGCATCGTCTACTACGTGTTCCTGTCGTGGGTTATGGCGGTCGGCTTCGGCGTGGCCCATATCGATCAATGGGCCACGAACCCGGCCGCGCTCGACGCGCTGGCGTCGCGCTACGCGGGAACGTGGCTGGCGATCATCGTCGACTTGGCGGTGTCGGTCGGCGCGTTCGTGGCGGCCCTGGCCGGCGTCAACCTGACGGCGCGCACGGTGTTCGCGATGGCCCGCGAGGGTGGGATGCCACGCGTGTTCGCCTGGACTCACCCGCGCTCGGGGACGCCGTGGGCGGCGATCGGCGCCGCGCTCGTATTGACGCTGGCACTGGTCGTGGTGCTCGGCCGGATCGTGTGGAACGACCCGTTCAAGTACTTCGGGTTCATGGCCACCACGGCCACGTTCCCGATCCTGGGGGCCTACATCCTGATCGCGGTCGCCGGGATGATCTTCTTCTGGCGCTCGCGATCGAGCGACACGGCGTTCAACGTGGTGTTCGACGCGCTGTTGCCGCTGGGCGCGATCGCGATCTGCGGATACACGATCTACGAGTCGTTCAAGTCTCCAGGGCCCGCGCCGAACACCTGGTCGCCGTGGATCGCGGTGGGGTGGCTGGGCGCGGGGATCCTCGTCCTGGCCTGGCTGATGACGACCCATCCCGACCGGGTCCGCTCGTTCGGCTCGATCCTGGGAACAGGCGAGGCGGCGCCGCCGCCGGCCCCCCCCGTGGAGACGCGCCCGCCGCCTCCGAGCGGACCGGATGTCGCTCCCGGACCTTCCTGAATCTCCGGCCGGCGCCCCCCGGCCCGACCGGCCGCCGAGCATCGGGCCGGAGCTGCTGGAGCGCGGCGAGCAGCTCGAGCTGATCGAGTCGGTCCTGGCCCGCGGCCGGGAGGGCAACGGCGGGATGCTGGTGATCGAGGGTCCCGCCGGGATCGGTAAGACCGCGATGCTCAGGGCCGCGCTGGCGGTCGCGCAGGCGCGCGGGATGCGGCTGCTGCGGGCGCGCGGGGCCCAGCTCGAGCGCGAGTTCGCGTTCGGCGTCGCGCGCCAGCTGCTCGAGGTGCCGCTGGCGACCGCCCGTCCGGCCGAGCGAGCCGATCTGCTGCAGGGCGCCGCCGGGGTGGCGGCCGAGCTGCTGGGGCTCCCCGGCGCGAGCTCGGATGCGGGCGCGGTGGCGGTCGGGCCGGATCCGCCGTTCGCGGTGCTCCACGGTCTGTACTGGCTGTGCGCCAACCTCGCCGCGGCCGGACCGGTGTGCATCGCCGTCGACGACGCGCATTGGGCCGACTCGCCGTCGTTGCGGTTCCTGACGTTCCTGCTGCCGCGGCTCGAGGGGCTGGGCGTCACCGTGTTGCTCGGGGCGAGGCCGCGGGAGTCGGGCGCCGACGCCGGGCTGCTGGCGACGCTGACCACCGACCCGGCGGCCGACGTGCTGCGCCTGGCGCCGCTGACCAGCGTGGCTATCGCCGACTTCCTCGAGGCCGGGCTGGGCCGTGCACCCGAGCGGGCGTTCACCGACGCCTGCCGCCACGCGACCGGAGGGACGCCGTTCCTGATGCGCGAGCTCGTCGCCGCGCTGCGCGACGAACAGGTCGAGCCGACCGCGTCGTCGGCCGCGCACGTCGAGCGGATCGGCGCCCGGACCGTGGGCCGCTCGATCGTCCTGCGGCTCGACCGGCTGCCCTCGCACGCCGGCCGTCTGGCCCGTGCGGTGTCGATCCTCGAGCGCGGCGACCTGCAGCAGGCCGCGCGACTGGCCGAGCTCGACGATGAGCAGGCGGCGTCGGCGGCCGACCTGCTGGCCGCCGCCGAGATCCTCGAGCCGGGACGACCGCTGACGTTCGCGCACCCGATCGTGCGCGCCGGCATCTACGCCGAGCTCTCCAGCGGTCAGCGAAGCCGCGGCCATCGCCAGGCGGCGGACCTGCTCGCCCACGATCCGGGCGCCTATGAGCGCGTGGCCGAGCACCTGCTGCTGTCGGACCCGGCGTCCGACGAGTGGGTGGTGCAGAGGCTGGTGCGGGCGGCCCGCGCCGCCACGCGCAGCGGCGCACCGGAGTCCGCAGCGGTCTACCTGCGCCGGGTGCTGGTCGAGCCGCCACCGCCCGGAGAGCTGCCGGGTCTGTTACTCGAGCTCGGCATGGCCGAAGCGAGCGCTGGGTTGGGCGGGTGGGCCGACCACCTGGAGGCGGCGCTCGACGGCGCCGGCGACGACGGTGGGCGGATTGCGGCCGCGATGGTGCTCGCGCTCGCGCTCGGGCGCGCGCACCGATCGGCCGCGGCGGTCGGTGTACTCGATCGCGCCGCGTCGCTGGTCGATCCAGGCGAGGAATCGCTGGCCACTCGTCTGGAGGCCGTGACGGTCGGCGTCGGGATCATCGACGTCGCGACCGCACCGGGGATGGCCCGGCGGCGCGACGCCGTCCGCGAGCGCGCCTCCACGGACCGGTCGGCGCCACCGGAGCTGCTCGCGGTGGCGGCGTTCGCGTCGGTGCTCACCAACGAGCTGGCCGCGGTCGCGGCCGAGCTCGCCACGCGCGCGATCGCAGCCGGCCGCGAGGCGCTGGCGGGCGAGACCGACCGTCCCTGGTACGCGAATGCCACCTGGTTCTCGCAGACGACTGTGTCGCTGGTGTGGACCGAGCGCTACGAGCAGGTCCAGCCGCTGCTCGACGCGTCCGTCGCCCGCGCGCGGGCGACCGGCGACAGCGGCCGGTTCACCGTCGGGCTCGCCCATCGCGGGTGGGTGGCCCTGCGGCGAGGCCGGTTGTCGGATGCCGAGGCCGATACGCGGATGGCGCTCGCGGCCGCCGAGCTGCCCGCGCCTGCGTTCTACCGCGTGCTCAACGGCGGCATCCTGATCGACGCATTGATCGAACAGGGCGAGCTCGAGGCCGCAGAGGTCGCGCTGGCGCCGATGGACGCCGAGGCCGAGGGCGGGTCGCTGACCGCCGCGGTGCTGCGGTTCGGCCGCGGACGGTTACGGGTGGCCCAGGGGCGGACGGCCGAGGGGCTCGAGGACCTCCTGGGGGTGGGCGCGCTGCTCACCCAGGCATTGGTGACGTGCCCGAGCTTCCTGCCCTGGCGGTCGGAGGCGGCGCTTGGCCAGCTGATGCTCGGCGCCGAGGACGAGGCCCGCCGGCTCGCCGACGAGGAGCTCGAGCTGGCCCGAGCGTTCACGGCGCCCCGGGCGCAGGCGGTGGCGATGCGGGCGGCCGCCCTGACGCGCGGCGGCCGCGCCGGCGAGGCGCTGCTGCGCGAGGCGCTCGAGATGCACGAGCGGGCCGACGCGGTCCTCGAGCGGGCTCGTGCGCTGACCGATCTCGGCGCGCTCGTGCGCCGAGGCAATCGGCGGCGCGAGGCCCGGGAGCTGCTGCGCGAGGCGCTCGACGTCGCCACCCGCGCCGGCGCGCGCCCGCTGGCGGCGCGGGCGGATACCGAGCTGCGCGCTACCGGAGCCAGGCCCCGGCGCGTCGTCCTGGCCGGGGTCGAGTCGCTGACCGCCAGCGAGCGCCGCGTCGCCGAGCTCGCGGGGGAGGGGCTGACCAACCGCGAGATCGCGCAGTCGCTGTTCGTCACCGCGCGAACCGTCGAGGGGCATCTGACGAGCGTGTTCCGCAAGCTGTTGCTGGACTCGCGCGACCAGATCCCGGCGGCGCTGGCCGAGGGGTAGGGGGACGGGCGCGAGGGGCGGGAGGGGCGCGAGGTCCGGGGCGGGACGTGAAACGTCCTCATACGGGACGTTTCACGTCCCGCCCCGCCCCGGGCGAGCTGCAGCGCTACCCGAGGGGTAGCAGCGGAGCGAAAGACAGGGGGGTCGCCACGGTGCGAATCGGCGTGCGCGCCGCGGACCATGCCCCAATGGCACACAGCGATTCGAGTTCGACGCGGACCCCGGTTGACCAGCAGACGGTCGGCGGTCACCTGCGGATGATCGCTCAGCTCGACCCCGACCGCGAGGCGCTCGTCGCCCGCGACCAGGAGTACCGCGCGACCTACGCCGAGCTGCTGGAGCAGACCGGGCTCGCCGCCCGCGGCCTGATGGCCACCGGCGTGGCTCACGGCGACCGCGTCGCAATCTGGGCTCCCGACCGCTACGAGTGGCTCGTGCTGGGGCTCGGCGCCGCGCGGGCCGGGGCGATCCTGGTCGCGATCGACCCCGCCTGCGACGCGGCCGAGCTCGGCGAGGCGCTCGCGGCGACCGGGGCCAGGCTGGTGGCGATGTCGCGCTGGTTCCGCGACGCAGATCACGAGGCTCTGCTGGCACAGGTCCGCGACCGCTGCCCGCAGCTGCGCTGCGTGGTGATGCTCGACGGCGAGTGGCACGCGTTCCTGGAGGAGGGCACGCACGTCAGCGAGTGCGACCTGGCCCTCCGGGAGGCCTCGGTGGGCGCGGACGATCCGGTCTGCGTCCGGCCCGCCGCGATGACCCACCGCGACCTGCTCGCCGGCTCTGACCGCGCGGCACGGGCACCGGGACTCGGCGCGCTGGCCACGATCTCGCGTGGGGCCTGCGTGGTCGTCCCGAACCGCCCGACGACTTGAGACGTACCCATCAACAGAAACCGAAGCAGGAACCCAAGGGGGTCGCAACATGCACATGCACGAGGCAGTGATCAGGGCAGCAACCACCGCCGACCGCGACGAGCTGTCGCGCCTGGCGATCGCATCGCACCGCCGCAACCCGCGCGGCCACGTGTTGATGGCGGAGCGAGACCGCGACGTCGTCGCCGCGATCGAGCTCGGCTCCGGGGCCGTCCTGGCCCCGCCCGAGGCGCAGAGCTCCGACGACATTCAGGTGCTGCGCCGGGCGCGCTATCAGGTGCTGCGCCAGGGCAACGGCGTGGGCTACGCCCGCTCCCGGCTTCGCCGGCTGTTGGCCCGGCCGGCGTTCTGATCGCCGGCCGCTCCTGCCAGGACGCCCGTCACCTCCAGCGAAGCGAGCGGCGGGCGTTCCTGGACGGGGACCTGCGCGACCGTGTTGCCGTCCCAGGGACGGAGGTAGGGGCCGCAGGCCATGCCGGCGGTGAGCTCGAGGCGATTCTCGACGGCCGCCAGGACGGCATAGGCCATCTCGCCGAGCGCGCGCAGCGGCTGGTGGCGGTTGTGGCGGGTACCGAGGTGGCACTCGGCCAGGCAGTCGAGCCCTCGGGCCCGAAGAGCGTCGATCAGGATCCCGATCTCGACGCCATAGCCGGCGGGGAACGGGATCGCTTCCAGCAGCTCTCGGCGGGCGGCGAACTCGCCCGCGAGCGGTTGTGAGAAGCCCGCCAGGCGCGGCTCGTGGAGGTTGATCAGCGGGCGCGCCATCAGCTCGGTGACGCGGCCGCCTTCGTGCGCAAACTCGGCGTCCCCGACTCGCAGCGGCCGGTCGAAAGCTCCCTTGACGAGCGCCACCGACGGGTCGGTGAGCAGTGGCCCGAGAAGCCCCCGCAGGTGACGCGGGTCGGGGTCGGTCGTGTCACCGTCGAGGAAGCAGACGACCTCGCCGGAGGTCGCGTGCAGCGCGCGCCACATCGCGTCGCCCTTGCCCAGCGCCGTGCCGTACTCGGGCAGCAGGTCGCCCTCCTGGAGGACCCGTGCGCCCGCCTGGGCCGCGATCAGATCGGTCCGGTCGCGCGATGCCGCGTCGACGACGACGACATCGTCGACCAGCCCCGCGTCGCGCAGCGGCGCGACCGTGCGGGCCACGACTCCGGCGATCGTGTCAGCGCACTGCTTGGTCGGGATGATCACGGTCACCGACGTCTTGCGCTTGGCGCTGGCCAGCCGTCGCAGCGGGAACTCGGTCGCGTCGTACCGGCGGCGTTCGGACCAGGTCGAGACCGCCATGTCGATCGCCAGCCCCCGCGGCGCACGCCCGTCGGTTCGGCTAGAGGTGCGCACCCGCACGTCGGCGGCCCGCAGGATCGCGATCCCATGCGCGCGCAGGCGAGCTTCGAACGTCGCGTCCTCGAGCGCGGCCACCGGCTCGAGGCCACCCACCTGCCGGTACACGGCGGCGGTCACGCCGATCGAGGCGCCGGCGAAGTGATGATGCCCAGCGGCCGGCTCGCGTTCGCGGACGCGCCTGAGCCGTCGCGCGGCGTCGCGGCTGCGCCGGCGCAGCACCGCTTCCGGCAGTGCCCGGGAGTCATCCTCGTCTAGCTCGATCAGCCCGGCGATCGCCCGGGCGCCGTTTCTCACGTGCTGGAGCTGCCGCTCGAGCCAGTCCGGATCGGGCCGCGAGTCGGCATCGGTGCAGGCGACAAGACCGTGCTCGCGTCCGAGCTCGAGCAGGCGCTCGGCGCCAGTGTCCATTCCGGCGCGCCGTGCCGGTCCGGCGCCGATCGCCGGCGACCGCAGCACGCTGAGCTCGAGGTCGAGCCGCGCCGCCACGTCGACGGCGACGCCCTCGGTGTGGTCGGTGCAGCCATTGAGGACGAGGATCGTCTGAAACGAGGCGCGCGGCACCGTCTGTCGCGCCAGCGCCTCGAGCGCCCGCGGGATCAGATGCTCCTCGTTGCGGGCCGGGATCACGACGACCGCGTCTAACTCCATGACGCCCCCTCGCGGATCAGCCCCTGGGCGTGTTCGTAGTCCGCGTCGGCGCGGTGGGTGAGGACTCCGACGAGGCGACCGTCGCGCCCGTACCAGACGCTGAAGCCGCCGTCGGGGTGCCGGTCGATGCGCGACCCGTCGTGACCGTCACCCCACGCGGCGTATTTCAGCGTGCGGTCGCCGATCGTCGACCAGAACCCGGGGACCTCGTCCCACGCGACAGCGGCCCCCGCAGCGACCGCGCCGGCGATCTCGCCCTGGCGAAGCGCGTCGCCCCAGTGCTCGACGCGCAGCGGCCGGCCCGCGGACGCGTTCTGTGCCTTGCACACGTCGCCGGCGGCCAGCACGCCGGGGTCCACCGAGCGCATCGAGGCGTCGACTGGCACCGCGCCGCCGTCGAGCTCGATGCCGGCCGCGGCGGCGAGCTCGCCCCGGGGCGCAACGCCGGTCGCCATCACCACGACGCGGCCCCGGGCGCTCGCTCCGTCGGCGATCACCTCGAGCTCGTCTCCGGTGCGCTCAATCCGCCGCACCGCGCTATCGAGGTGCAGCTCCACGCCCTGACGCTCGAGCCACCCGGCGATCAATGCGCCGGCCGGTTCGCCCAGCCGGGCGGCGTTCGGCTGGGGCTCGTCGGACACCAGGCTCACCGGGTGACCGCGGATGCGCAGCGACGACGCGATCTCACAGCCGATGAAACCCGAGCCGATCACCACGACCGCGGCATTGCCGTTCAGGCGCCGCTGAAGCTCGCGGACGTGGTCAAGCGCCCGCACCACGCGGACCGCGGGATCATCGGCGCCCGGAACATCGAGGCGGGTTGGCTCGGCGCCGGTGGCGATCACGCAACGTCGGTACTGAAGCCGGCGCCCGCCCGACAGCGTCACGGACCGGGCTTCGGCGTCGAGCGTGGCGGCGCGGCCCGAGATCAGGTCGACCGCGTTAGCGCCGAGCCAAGCCTCGTCCTCGAGCGGCAGGTCGGCCTCGGTGCTCTCGCCCCGCAGCAGGTCCTTGGTCAGCGGCGGGCGACGATAGGGCATCCGGTGCTCGTCGGTGACGATCGCCACCGGGCCGGTGCCGCCGGCGCCGCGGTACCCGCGGGCCGCGGACAGCCCGGCCGGACCGCCGCCGAGGACCAGGAGCTCGAATGCGCTGGTCAACGGCGGAACACCTCGAGCAGGTAGTCGTCGGTGCTCGCGGAGCCTGTCAGCGAGAGGAACGGCAGGCCGGCCAGCTCGGCGTGAGCCTGCGCCGCGTCCCGTGGTCGCTCGCCGCCGGCGGGGCGCCAGTGCACGGCGACCACCGATCCACCGGTGAGCAACTCGCGCTCGAACATCGCGAACGTGCCGGCGAGCTCGTCGTCGCTGAGGTAGTAGAGGATCTCCGAGGCGACGATCAGGTCATATGGCCCGGACGGGATGTCCGCCGGGATCGCGCCCTCGATCGCGGTCACCCGAGGAAAGCCGGCGAGGCGTTCGCGTGCTTGCCGGATCGCGGTCGGCGCGACGTCGATCGTCACCAGGCGCTCGCAGCGGGGCGCCAGCAGCGCGCTGAAGACGCCGATTGAGCCGCCGAGCTCGAGTGCATGCGCGAACGGACCGTCGCCGCAGGCCGCGAGCGTGGCGGCGTACTTATGCCGCTCGTAATCGCTGTCCTCGTAGTCCCACGGATCCGGGTCGGCGCGGTAACGAGCCTCGAAGTCCCCCGGTCGCATCGTGGTCACCCCAGCACTTCGGCGTCGATCGCGTCGAGTGCGGCCGTCCCCGCCCGGGCGAGCATCGGCTCGAGTCGATGCTGGAGCAGGAACACCTCGAGGTCACGCCTGCATCGGTCCAGGGTCTCTGCCCGGGCGAACGTCCAGGAGCCGCAGGCCCTGGATGCCTCGTCGAGCAGCGTGCGGCACTCGCGCGCGATCCCGGCTCGGGCGTGAAGCGCGACGCCGGGAAGATCGATGCGACTGTCCATCGCCGCCAGCGCCGGCGTCGACCCACATCGAGATCGCGCGGCGCGGCGGTCTCGATCCGCGCGGCGGCGAGGCCCTCGAGCGCACCGCGCCCGGGTCGGATCGCCAGCTCGGCGTATGCCGCCTCGGCCGCGGCGTCGGCCATTCCCGCCCAGGTGCTCGCCGTCCGCAATGCGTCGCGGCCGAACCAGGGCTGCTCGGCGAGCGCTCCCGGCGCACCGAACCGAGCCAGGATCCGCGCGTCGTGGAACACCACGCGGTGTGACACCGATGCCCTCAACCCGTACCCGCGGTACCAGCCCTCGTCGACCTCGACGCGGTCAGCGTCCCGCAGGTCCACCCACACGGCCGGCGGGGGTCCGCCGTCGGGGTCTCGGGCGAGCACCAGGGCGCGGTCGAGGCCGCCCGCTCCCGAGCAGAACGTCTTGACGCCGCGCAGCACTTCGCCCGAGCGGGAGCGAACGACGCCGGCCGGAGGTCCCTCGCCGGGGCGCGGATCGCCGCCCCATACGCCGGCCAGGAGCCCGCCGGCGCGAACCGCCTCGAGCTCCCGATCGCGCAGCTCCGGGGGCGCCTGCACGGCCAAACGCTCGACCGCATTGAGATGACCGTCGAAGATCCGGCCGACCGAGCCGTCGGCACGCGCGACCCGCCGCACCAGCCCGAGTTCGGCCTCAGCGGGCGGCCGGGCAGTCGCCGCGGGCCGCGTTGAAGGTCAGCGCTCCGGCGCGCTTCAGAGCCTCGATCGCGTCGGTCGGGAATCGCGGCGCGGGCGCCCTGTCGCGATCGGCGGCGGAGGCGGCGATCAGCTCCAGCGCATCCTCGATTGCGGGGGGTCGCGCCGTGGGCGTCGGCCGAACGGTCATTCGACGGCCGTTGGCTCGTCGGCGATCGGCTCCAGCGCCAAGCCGTCGCGGCGGGCCTGAGCGGCGACAAGCGAGACGAATCGCAGCGTCTGGGAGGCGCCGTCGCGGCGGGCGCCGGGACCGATGCCGTCGTGCGCCAGCACGATCGCGCCGGCGCGGCAGCGATCGACGGTGTGGGCAAACATCCGCTCGGCGCTGTCGCCGCGCCAGTCATGGGTGTCGACGGTCCAGCCGACCAGCGCAAGCCCGTGCTCGGAAGCGACCTGCCCGGACCAGGGCGCCAGATCGCCCCACGGGGTTCGCCACAGCGTCGGCCGCACGCCGACGCCGGCGAGCAGCTCCAGCGCGTGCGCCGTGTCTGACCGACCCGAGTCGATCCCGCCCCGGGAGTGCCGAACGTGACGGTCGCAATGCAGCCCGACGGTGTGCCCCTCCCGGCGCATCCGGGCGATCAGCTGCGGGTGCTCGGAGGCGCGCGGCCCGATCACGAAGAATGTGGCGCGCGCGCCGAGCTCGGAGAGGAGATCGAGCAGCCGCGGGGTCCACGTGGAGTCGGGCCCGTCGTCGAACGTGAGCGCCAGCGACCGCCCGGCAGGCGATGCCGACGCCGGTGAGTTGCTGCGGCGCACCTCAAGCGCTTACCCGGTGTCAGCCGGCCGAACCGTCCGGCGTTCCCGTCCGGACGACGTGGTCAATCGACGTGTCGGCCCGCCGAGGCTGGGTAACGCCAGGTTACGGGCCGGGGACGAAACCGATCACAGGATTGAGGAACAACGCATGCCTGAGAACCTGAACGGAAAGAGGATCGCGATCATCGCCACCGACGGCGTGGAGCAGGTCGAGCTCGTCGAGCCGCGCAAGGCGGTCGAATCAGCGGGCGGCGCGACCGAGCTGCTATCGCTCGACACCGGCGAGATCCAGGCGATGAACGGCGATATCGAGCCCGCCGACAAGTTCAAGGTCGACAGGGCGATCGGCGACGTCAGCGCCGCCGACTACGACGGGCTGATCCTGCCGGGCGGCACCGTCAACGCGGATCGCCTGCGGATGGACGGAGATGTGCTCTCGTTCGTACAGGACCTGTTCAAGGACGCCAAGCCGGTCGGGGTGATCTGCCACGGCCCGTGGACGCTGGTGGAGGCCGATCTCGTCGCCGGCCGCACGCTCACCTCGTTCCCGAGCCTGCGTACAGACATCCGCAACGCCGGCGGCAACGTCGTCGACGAGGAGGTCGTCGTCGATCAGGGCCTGGTGTCGTCGCGCAACCCCGGCGACCTGCCGGCGTTCTGCTCGAAGATCGTCGAGGAGTTCGCCGAGGGCGAGCACAAGGTGGCGTCCGCGGGCGCGACCCGCGGCTGACTCCGCCGCGGACTACGCGGGCCAGTCGGGCAGGCCGAGCGCGTGCTCCTGGAGGTCGATGGCGGCAGCGATCAGCTCCGCCTCGTGCCCGCGCGGCGCGATCAGCGAGACGCCGACCTCCCAGCTGACCGGGAGCGATGCGACCGGCATCCCGGTCATGTCCCACAGGGAGGTCAGGGCGATCATCGGATCGCCCGGCCCGCCCGCGTGACCGCGGTCGTATCCCGGCCCGCGCTCGTAGGGCACCAGCGGCAGCGTCGGCTCCAGCACCAGGTCGACCCCGTTTGCCTCAAACCACCGCTCCCAGGTCTCGACGCCGACCGCGCGACGTCGCTGGGCAGCCAGGTACGGCGCCAGCGACACGAACTCGCGCGCGGCCTCGACGAACTCCGCGATCGCCGGCCGGTAGAGCTCGCGCAACTCGCCGTGGCGGGAGTGGTAGCGCCCACGCCTCGGCGAGCAGGATCACGCTGAGATCGTCCCAGTCGAACATCCACGCGGCGGGCAGCTCGACCACGCCGGCGCCGAGACGCTCGCAGGCCGCGGCGGCCGCGTCGAGACCGTCCGCGACCGCGTCCTGCACGTCGACCAACGCGGTGCGATCGGTCACCGCGACCGTCAGCCCGTCCAGCGGGCGCGGTCCCGCCCGTGGGGCCAGCGGCAGCTCGCCAACCGGCGCCGGCGGCGGCGCCAGCGGCGTCGCCTCGGGCCCGTCGGCGACAAGCGCTGCCAGCACCGCGGAGCAGTCGGCGATCGAGCGCGCCATCGGTCCGGGGTGATCCAGCGACGGCGCCAGCGGGATGATTCCGGCGAGCGGGATCCGGCCGTGGGTGGGCTTGATCGCGCTGGTTCCGCAACAGGCCGAAGGGATCCGCAGCGATCCGCACGTGTCGCTGCCGAGCGCCGCCGGGGCCATCCGCGCGGCCAAAGCGGCGGCGCTGCCGCCGCTCGAGCCTCCGGCGACGCGGTCGAGCGCCCACGGGTTGCCGACCTGGTCGGTGGTCCCGCCGGCCGCGAACTCGTGCGTGTGGGTGTGGCCGAGCAACACCATCCCGCGCTCGCGCAGCCGCGTCCAGGCGACGGCGTCGTGGTCGGGCACGTGGTCGTCGAGCACCCGGCTCGACGCGGTCAGCGGCAGCCCGGCGACGCCGTAGAGGTCCTTGAGCGCCAGGGGGATCCCGCACAGCAGCGGCGCATCCTCACGCTCGCGCCCGAGCCGCGCGTCGGCCGCCCGGGCCTGCTCGCGCGCGAGCTCGGGATACAGCCGTGCCCACGCGTTGATCGCGCCCGGGGCGCCCTCGTGAGTGGGCGAGCCGCCGTTGCGCTCGTCGATCCGGCTCAGACAGGCGTCGGTCAGCTCGACCGACGAGAGCTCGCCGCGGCGCAGCTGCTCGGCCGCGTCGAGCACGCCGAGGTCAATCGCGGACACCGACCGCCTGCTCGCTGGGCTCGCCCGGGCCCTCGGCCGGGACGGGGGGAGGAGGGAGTTGCTGCAGCCGCCAGGGGCGCGCGAACACCAGCCACAGGACGGCGATCAGCAGCAGCGTCGCGCACAGCACCCAGCCCAGCGTGGTGGTGGCCAGCCCGATGTACTTCAGCCCCGAGGCGTAGATCACGAACGCGATCGCGGGCCGCACGAACCGGTCGGGGATCGTCGAGGACAGCAGCGAGCCGACCAGCACGGCCGGGACGCTGCCGATGATCAGCGAGCCGGTGACCGAGATCTCGACGTGGCCGAAGATCAGCGCTCCCAGCGCGGCGGCGAGCGTCAGCGGCACCGCCTGGGTGAGGTCGGTCCCGACGAGCTGGTTGGCGCCGATCGCCGGATATACGAACAGCAGCAGCACGATCATCAGCGACCCCGAGCCGACCGAGGTCAGGCCGACGATGATCCCGCCGACGATCCCGATCGCCACGGTCAGCGCCGGGCGCGGCTGCACGTCGACGATCCGGCCGATGCGCCGGTTGCCCGCGAGGCGGTCGAGCACGAACCGGAGCACCATCGCGGCAGCGCCGATCAGCAGCGCCGCGCCGAGCACGCGCTCGATGTTCTGCTGCGCGCTGCTGGAATGGCCCAGCAATCGCAACAGGTAGGAGCCGAGGAACGCGGCCGGGACCGAGCCGATCACCATCCACCGCACCAGTCGCAGGTTGACCGTGCCGGCGCGCAGGTGGACGCCGGCGCCGATCGGCCGCATCACCACCGCCGCCACCAGGTCGCTCGAGATCGCCGCCGCCGGGGTCACGCCGAACAGCAGGATCAGCATCGGGGTCATCAACGCGCCACCGCCGGCGCCGGTCATCCCGACGAGCAGGCCGATGATCGCGCTGCCGAGGACGATGTAGGGATCGATGTGCATGGCTCAGCCGACCTCGGCGGGATTGCCGTTGCGCGCGCCGCTCGCGGAGGCCCCGGTCGGCTCGGCGGAGCCCGAGGCCAGCTCGGCGATCGCCCGGGCGAGCTCGGCCGGGCGCTCCAGTGGCGCCATGTGGCCGGTGTCGGGGAGCACGATCAGCCGGTCGAGCACCGGAAGCATCTCCGCGATTCGCCGGGAATGCGAGGGCGGCGTCAGCCGGTCATCCTCGCCGGCGATCACGATCGTCGGGATGGTCAGGCATCGCAGCGCGTCGCGCAGGTCCATCGCCGACATCGCGATCCCGATGCTCGCGCGCGCGTCAGGCGGGGTGGCGACCAACATCCGCTCGTAGAACGCGACCTGAGCGGGCGTGGCCTCCGGGCCGAACGCCAAGTAGCGGATCGCCGCGTGGCTGGCCGGCGTCGACACTTGCGGCAGCGGCGTCCGCGAGCCGAGGAAGCCGCGAACCGCAATCACCTTATTGACCGCCTGGGCGAACGCCGGCAGCGGAAGGATCAGCTGCTGGGCGATCAGGTCGTCGACGCCGGCGTTGATCAGCGCGGCGCCGCGCGCCCGGCGCTGCACGTCGTGGTCGTCGGCCCACGCCGCGATCGACATCGCGCCGAGTGAATGTCCGGCCACGATCGCGCGCTCGCCGTCGCGCAGGCACGCATCCAGCACCGCTTCGAGATCCTGGCCGAAGCGCTCCATCTCGTAATCGTGCTCGGCCGCGGGCTCGCTGCGGCCATGCCCCCGCTGGTCGTAGGCGACCACCCGCAGGCCTCGCTGGGACAGCCGCTCGATCACGTACGTCCAGAAGCTCAGCGTCTCCGTCCAGCCGTGAGCGAGCACCACGGTGGCGCCATCCTCGGAGCCGAACACCTCGGCGTGCAGCGTCGTGCCGTCCGCCGAGCCGACGCTCAGCGGCCGTCCGCTCGGCGGATCGGTGAGCCGCGCCTGCTCGGGGTCTGCCTCGATCCGCTGCATGTGCCGGCGCTGCGCCGCGGTCCCGGCGACTGCGGCACCCGCCAGTGCGGCGCCGCCGGCGGCGGTCCAGGTCCACGTCTTTCGTCCTCCCGGCATCAGCGCGCGAAGGCTACAACGGCCTAGCCTGTCCGAGCTCCCTCTGTGCTAAGAGTTGCAGCCGATGCGGATCGGAGTGCTGACCGGAGGCGGCGACTGCCCAGGGCTGAACGCGGTGATCCGCGCAATCGTGCGCAAGGCGGTCGACGCCCACGACGATCAGGTGATCGGCTTCCGCGACGGTTGGCGCGGAGTGCTCGAGGACTCCTGCGAGGAGCTGACGATCGAGTCGACCCGCGGAATCCTGCCGCGCGGTGGGACGATCCTCGGCAGCTCGCGCACGAACATCTACGCGCGCGACGACGGACCCGAGATCGCCCGGGCCACTTTCGAGCGTCACGGCCTCGACGGGCTGATCGCGATCGGCGGCGAGGACACGCTGGGCGTCGCCAAGCGGCTCAATGAGGACGGGCTGCACGTGATCGGCGTACCCAAGACGATCGACAACGACCTCGCCGCGACCGACGTGACGTTCGGGTTCGACACCGCGCTGCACGTGGCCAGCGAAGCGATCGACCGCCTGCACACCACCGCCGAGAGCCATAACCGCATCCTCGTGGTCGAGGTCATGGGACGCCACGCAGGCTGGATCGCGCTGCACTCGGGGGTCGCCGGCGGCGCGGACGTGATCCTGATCCCTGAGATCCCGTTCGACATCGACGAGGTCTGCCGGCTGATCCGCCGCCGCCACGCCCGCGGGCGTTACTTCTCGATCGTGGTCGCGGCCGAGGGCGCGGTCCCCAAGGAGGGGACGATGGCGCTGTCAGCCGGCGCGCTCGACGAGTTCGGCCATCCCCGGCTCGGCGGGATCGGCTACCGGCTCGAAGAGGAGATCGAGCAGCGGACCGGATACGAGACCCGTGCCACCGTGCTCGGGCACGTTCAGCGCGGCGGCACGCCGACGGCGTTCGACCGGGTGTTGGCCACCAGGTTCGGCCTCGCCGCCGTGGACGCCGCGCACGCGGGCCAGTGGGGGATGATGACCGCGTTGCGGTCGACCGATATCGAGCTCGTGGCGCTGGCCGACGCGGTCGCGCAGCTGCGCACCGTTCCCGCCGAGGAGTACCAGCGGTACGGGGTCCTCTTCGGCTAAGTTGACCGCCACCGGAGCCATGCTCCAGCTGACTATGCTGACCGTAGTGTCCGAAAACCAGGGAGGCGCGCTGTGACCGCGACCGAGAGCAGCACCGCACTCGACAAGCTCTGCGTAGACACGATCCGCACGCTGTCGATCGACGCCGTGCAGAAGGCCAACTCCGGGCACCCGGGCGCGCCGATGGGCCTGGCGCCGCTCGCTTACGTCCTCTACACGCGCGTGATGCGCCACAACCCGGCGGACCCCGACTGGCTCAACCGCGACCGCTTCATCCTTTCGGCCGGGCACGCGTCGATGCTGCTGTACTCGATGCTGTACCTGACCGGCTACCCGATGACGCTCGAGGACATCGAGCACTTCCGCCAGGTCGGATGGCCGACCGCCGGCCACCCCGAGCGCAAGTACAGCCCCGGGATCGAGGCCACCACCGGCCCGCTCGGCCAGGGCATCGCGATGTCGGTCGGGATCGCGCTGGGCGAGCGAATGCTGGCCGCGCGATTCAACCACCAGGGTTACGACATCGTCGACAATCACACGTTCACGATCGCGTCCGACGGTGACATGCAGGAGGGGGTCGCTTCCGAAGCCTGCTCGCTGGCCGGCCATCTGGGCCTCGGCCATCTGGTCGCGTTCTACGACGACAACAAGGTCCAGCTCGCCGGACCGACCTCGCAGTCCTTCTCCGAGGACGTCGGCAAGCGATTCGAGGCCTACGAGTGGCACGTCCAGAACGTCGGCGAGGACATGTCGCTGGACCGGCTCGAGGAGGCAACCCGGGCCGCGATGGCGGTCGAGGACCGCCCGTCGCTGATCATCGTCCGGTCGCACATCGGCTACGGCAGCCCACACAAGCAGGACACCTCCAGCGCGCACGGCTCGGCGCTGGGCGAGGACGAAGTGCGACTGACCAAGGAGTTCTACGGGTGGGACCCCGACAAGCACTTCTACGTCCCCGACGAGGCGCTCGCCCACTTCCGGGAGTGCTGCCGGCGTGGGCGCGAGTTCCAGGCCGAGTGGGACAGCCGGTTTCGAGGCCTACCGCGAGGAGTTCCCCGAGGAGGCAAAGCTGCTGCGCCAGATCCACGCCTCCGAGCTGCCCGAGGGCTGGGACGCCGACGTGCCGAAGTTCGACCCCGCCGACAAGCCGATCGCGACTCGCAAGGCGTCCGAGGCGGCGATTCAGTGGGCTGCCGGCAAGGTCCCGTCGCTAATCGGCGGCTCGGCCGACCTGGCGACCTCGACCAACACCGACATCGCCGACGGCGGTGACGTCGAGAAGGGCACCTACGGCGGTCGCAACCTGCGCTTCGGAGTCCGCGAGCACGGGATGGGCGCGATCGTCAACGGCTTGGGCCTCCGCGGCTTCCGTGCCTTCGGGGCGACGTTCCTGACGTTCTCGGACTACATGAAGGGCGCCGTGCGGCTGTCAGCGCTGATGAAGCTGCCGGTGGTCTGGGTGTGGACGCACGATTCGATCGGCCTCGGCGAGGACGGCCCCACGCATCAGCCGATCGAACAGCTGGCCGGCCTGCGGGCGATGCCGCGGCTGAACATGATCCGGCCGGCGGACGCGAACGAGACCGCGCTGGGCTGGCGGTTTGCGCTGCGTAACAGCGAGGCTCCCACCGGATTCGCGCTGTCGCGCCAGAACCTGCCGATCCTCGACCCGGCCGCGGTCCCCGACGACGCGATCGAGCGCGGCGCCTATGTGCTGCGCGACGCCAAGGGCGGCGACCCCGAGCTGATTCTGATCGGCACCGGCTCGGAGGTGTCGCTGTGCCTCGAGGTCGCTGAGATGCTCGACGGGATCCGGGTCCGGGTCGTGTCGATGCCGTGCATGGACACGTTCACCCACGCCGACGAGGCCTACCGCGAGCAGGTGCTGCCGGCGGCGTGCACCGCGCGGATCGCCGTCGAGGCCGCCAGCCCGTTCGGCTGGGACAAGTGGATCGGCCCGGCGGGCCGGTTCGTGGGCATGGAGACATTTGGCGAGTCCGGGCCGGCCAAGGACGTCTACGAGCACTTCGGGATCACCGCCGACCGGGTGGCGGACCTGGCGCGGGAGCTCGTATCCGGATGAGCACGCTGGTCGAGAGTCAGCTCGCCGACGAGAATCCGCTCGTCGAGGGCCTCGAGCGGCTGCCGGTCCACCCGACCGCGCTGGTGATCTTCGGCGCCACCGGCGACCTCGCCCACCGCAAGCTGCTGCCGGCGCTCTACAACCTCGCTCACGAGGGCGCGCTGCCCGAGCGCTTCGAGCTGATCGGGGTGGCGCGGCGCGAGAAGCCCGACGACGAGTTCCGCGAGATGGCGAAGGAGTCGATCGAGCGGTACTCGCGCCACCGGCCCGATCCGGCCGTGCTCGAAGGGCTCCTGCGCGACATGCGTTACGTATCGGGGACGTTCGACGAGGACAAGGTCTACGACGAGATCGACCGCATCCTGTGCGACTTCGACGAGCGAGCCGGGCTTCAGCACAACCGCATCTACTACCTGTCGACCGCACCCGAGTTCTTCCCGATCATCGCCGGCAAGATCGGCGGCCAGCGGATGGACGCCTGCGAGCAGGCCGACGTCCGGCTGGTGATCGAGAAGCCGTTCGGCTACGACCTCGAGTCTGCGCGGATGCTCAACTCGCAGCTGCTCGACGTGTTCGACGAGTCCCAGATCTACCGGATCGATCACTACCTGGGCAAGGAGACGGTCCAGAACCTGATGGCGCTGCGGTTCGCCAACGCGCTGTTCGAGCCCGTCTGGAACCGCAACTACATCGACAGTGTCGAGATCACCGCCGCCGAGGACATCGGGATCGGCACCCGGGCCGGCTACTACGAGGGCGCCGGCGCGCTGCGCGACCTGGTCCAGAACCACATGATGCAGCTGCTGTCACTGCTCGCGATGGAGCCTCCGGCCGCGTTCGAGGCCAACCGGCTGCGCGACGAGAAGCTCAAGGTGCTCGAGGCGATCGTGCCGCCCGAGATCGACAAGGTCGCGTCGATGGCCATCCGCGGTCAGTACGCCGCGGGTGAGTCCGGCGGCGAGCACGTGGCCGGCTATCGCGACGAGCCGGGGGTGGCGCCCGACTCGCGCACCGAGACATACGCGGCGCTGCGCCTTCACGTGTCCAACTGGCGCTGGGCCGGCGTCCCGTTCTACCTGCGCACCGGCAAGCGCCTGGCGCGCAAGGTCACCGAGATCGTCGTCACGCTCAAGCCGGTCCCGCACCTGGCGTTCCGGAGCATCGGCTCGGTCGGCGTGCAGTCAAACCAGATCGTGCTCACCGTGCAGCCCGACGAGGGTGTGTCGGTGTCGCTGGGGGCGAAGATCCCCGGCGCGCGGATGCGCATCCGTCCGGTCAACATGGAGTTCCGCTACGGCACCGCGTTCATGTCGCAGTCACCGGAGGCCTACGAGCGTTTGATCCTCGACGCGATGCGCGGCGACGCCACCCTGTTCACGCGTAACGACGAGATCGAGGCGCTGTGGGCGATCATCGACCCGATCCTGAGCGCCTGGCACCAGGACAGCACGTCGCCGATCCCTCAGTACGCAGCTGGAACCGCCGGCCCCGAGGAGGCAAACGAGCTGCTCCAGGACGGGCAGCGCTGGCGGCGGTTGTGAGCGCGTGACCGAGGCCGTCTGGTCAGCGCAGGACACGACGCCTGACGACGTCGAGGCCGCGTTCCGGAACCTACTGCGCGAGAGCCATGCCGCCGATGCGGCCCTGGCCCCGGCGCGCGTGCTCAACCTGGTGGTGATCGTCGACCGCACCTGGAAGGGCGAGATCGCCAACCGGCTCGAGCGCGTGGGCCGCTATCACGCCTCGCGCACGATCCTGTGCGCGGTCGAGGAGGGCCGGACCAAGCTCGACGCCGTCGCGGTGATGAGCTACGACGACCCGGACTCCGACAGCCCCAGCGTGATGCACGAGCGAGTCGAGATCGACATGGGCCCCGAGCACCTGAAGGGGATCGACACGATCGTCGACCCGGTCGTGGTGTCCGAGTTGCCGACGATGTTGTGGTGTCCGCACGGCCACGACCAGGCGATGCGCGCGCTGCTCAAGCTGACCGACGTGATCCTGCTGGACTCCGACGATCTCAACGACCCGGCGGCGGCGCTGGACCGCGCGTCGGAGCTGCTCGAGTCCGCCTACGTGGTCGACCTGGCGTGGCTGCGGACGACGCCGTGGCGCGAGCGGCTGGCCGCGAGCTTCGATCTGCCCGACCGGCAGTCGCTGCTGGGCAGCCTGGACTCGCTGGCGGTTCGCCATCAACCCGCGTCGGCGGCGAGCGCGTTGCTGTTGGCCGGTTGGCTGGCCTCTCGCCTGCGCTGGAAGCTCGAGCCGCTGCGCACCGACAACGGCAGCAGCCCGATCAGCACCGCCCACCGTCACGAGGGCACCGTGCAGATCGCACTCGAGCCCGTCGACCAGATGGTGCCCGGTCTGGTCGGCGTGACCGCGTCGGCGGGATCGGAGTTCTCGCTGTCGCTGGACCGCGGCAGGGGCGGCCTGATCGCCCGCGAGCACAGTCCGCGCGGCGACCACGAATGGCAGGTCCTCGGTACCTCGCGCGGTGAGGGCGGGATCCTCGGCGAAGGCGTCAGGCAAGCGCTGTTACGCGACCCGACGTACGGCCCCGCGCTGGCCGCAGCACGTAAGCTCACGCCATGACGCTCGAGATCGAGGTGCTCGATCATCCCGCGCGGGCGTGCGGAGCGATGATGGTGGGGGCCGCGATCGGGGGCGGCGACGTCGTCCTGACCGGCGGCTCGACGCCGAAGGCCGCATACGCCGAGTTCGCCGAGGCAGTGCGGATCGTGGGGCTCGATCTGGCCGACACCACGTTCTGGATGGGGGACGAGCGCTGCGTTGCGCCCGACGACCCGCGCGCCAACTACCGGATGATCAAGGAGTCGCTGCTCGAGCCGCTGGCGGACCTGACCGTCCCGTGCCTGAAGCGAATCAAGGGCGAGCTCGGCCCCGACGCCGGGGCGGAGGAGTACGAGCGCGAGGTTGTGGCCGACGGTCCGCCCGAGTTCGACCTGCTGCTGCTCGGACTCGGCTCCGACGGCCACACCGCTTCGATGTTTCCCGACAAGCCGGCAGTCACCGAGAGCGCCAAGCTTGTCGCCGGCGTGCCGGAGGCCGGCCTGGAGCCGTTCGTCGCGCGGGTCACGTTCACGTTCCCGCTGATCGCCAAGGCCAAGCGGGTCGTGGTGCTGGCCACCGGCGAGTCCAAGGCGCAAGCGGTCGCGAAAGCGTTCGGTCCCGATTCCAAGCCCGATCCGCACGTGCCCTCGTCGCTGCTTCCGGGCAACGCCAAGGAGCTTCTGGTGTTACTCGACCCGCCCGCGGCGCAGCGGCTGTGACCTGAGGCAGTCTGTGGCGGGCGCGAGCACGATCGGGGTGGACCTCGGCGGCACCAAGCTCGCGCTGGCCCACTTGCAGGGCGACGAGCTCGGCGAGTCGATGGTGCGGCCGACCGACTGCTCGAGCGCCGACGCGCTGATCGACCAGCTGGTCGAGATGGTCCAGTCCGTTGACGCCGATGGACTCGACGCAGTCGGCGTCGGTGTCCCCTCGATCGTCGAGTTCGAGACCGGCCGGGTAGTGCGCTCGGTCAACGTGCCGCTGCGGGACGTGCCGCTGCGCGAAGTCCTGCGCGACCGCCTCGGCCTGCCGGTGTTCGTCGACAACGACGCGACCGTGGCCGCGCTGGCCGAGGCCCACGACGAGCACCTGCAGCTCGTGGCCCACAACCTTGTGCTGCTCACGATCGGCACCGGTGTCGGCGGCGGGATCGTGCTCAACGGGAGGATCTACCGCGGAGCTACCGGCGGCGCCGGCGAGCTCGGGCATACGATCATCGGCCTGGACCTCAGCCGACCCGTGCCCCGGGCGGGCAAGTTTCCGCTGCCCGAGTCGCTGGAGTGCGCGGCGGCGGGCCTGGCGCTCGACGGGCTCGCCGAGAAGGCCGCGGCGGAGAACCCCGACTCCGAGCTCGGACGGCTGCAGGCCGCGGGCGAGCCGGTGCGCGGTCGCGAGGCGGTCCAGGCGGCGCGCGACGGCGACCGAGTGGCGGTGCGGATCGTCGAGCTGTGGGGCGAGCGACTCGGGATCGGGATCGCGAATGTGATCAACACGTTTGACCCCGACGAGGTCGTCGTCGGTGGCGGTGCGGCACAGGCCGGTGAGCTGCTGCTCGGCCCGGCCGAACGGGTGGCCCGGGCGCACGTGGTTCCGGGCCTGGGGGAGAAGACGAGGATCCGCGCCGCGGGGCACGGCGTCCGCGCGGGCGTGCTCGGCGCCGCTCTGCTGGCGCTCCACGAGGTCGAGCGGATGGGCGGCCAGGCACACAGCGAAGGGAGCGCAGCACGATGAGCGAGATCCTGCTGGTCCGCCACGGCGAGACCGAGTGGAGCAAGTCCGGGCAGCACACCTCCAACACCGACCTGCCGCTGACCGAGGACGGCCGCAAGCGGGCGGGGCCGTTGCGCCATGAGCTGGCCAAGCGGGAGTTCGCGCTGGTCCTCTGTAGCCCGTTGCGCCGGGCGCGCGAGACCTGCGAGATCGCCGGACTCAGCGACCGGGCTGAGATCGACGAGAACCTGCGCGAGTGGAACTACGGCGAGTACGAGGGCCTGACCACTCCGCAGATCCGTGAGCAGAACCCGGACTGGAACCTGTGGACGGACGGCTGCCCGGGCGGCGAGAAGCCCGACGAGGTCGGCGCGCGCGCGGACCGGGTGATCGCCCGGATGCGAGCCGCCGACGGCGACGCGGTTGCGTTCGCCCACGGGCACATCCTGCGCGTGGTCACGGCGCGGTGGCTGCAGATGCCGGTGGCCGCCGGCGCGAGGTTCGTGCTGGCGCCGGGCGCGATCTCGACGCTCGGGTTCGAGCGCGAGACCGAGGCGCTGCAGGGCTGGAACCTGCTTCCCGGGTAAGGCGGGCGCCGTCCGCGCGACGGCCGCGCGGACGGCTCGTGCATGCAGACCGCCTAGCGGCGCCCATGACAGATGTCATGGTCGATTTCGGCCGCTCGCCACTTACGCGCGGGGCCGCCCAGACCTAGGGTCTGGAGCATGAAATCGACACACTCACTGACCCATGAGCTCGCCATCGACGTGCGCGATCTACGCAAGTCATACGGCGACGTAGAGGCGGTCCGCGGAGTCGGCTTCGAGGTCGCCCGCGGAGAGGTGTTCTGCCTGCTGGGCCCCAACGGCGCCGGCAAGACCTCGATCGTCGAGATCCTCGAGGGATACCGCGTGCGCAGCGGCGGCGACGCCAGCGTGCTCGGCTCCGACCCGGAGTCCGGCGGCCGCGAGCTGCGCGAGCAGATCGGCATCGTGTTGCAGGACTGCGGCGTCCAGAAGGACCTGACGGTCGCCGAGCTGGTCGACATGTACGGGCGCTACCACGCCCGGCGCCGCCCGGTCGACGAGGTGATCGAGCTGGTTGGGCTCGAAGAGAAGCGCGACGTCCGCGCGAAGAACCTGTCGGGCGGCCAGCGGCGGCGCCTGGACCTGGCGCTGGCGCTCGTCGGCGACCCCGAGCTGATCTTTCTCGACGAGCCCACCACCGGGTTCGACCCTGCCGCCCGCCGTCACTCGTGGTCGACGATCCGCTCCCTGTGCGAGCTCGGCAAGACCGTGTTCCTGACAACTCACTTCATGGACGAGGCTCAGCAGCTGGCCGATCGCGTCGCGGTCATGGCCGACGGCGAGATCATCGCCACCGGCCGGCCGGACGAGCTCGGCGGTCGCGACCTGCGACCGGCCGAGATCCGGTTTGCGCTGCCGGACGGCCGGTCGGTCGGCGACGTCCCGGACGTGCCCGCGACAGAGCGCTCGCTGGACGGCGACCGGGTGACTGTTCTCACCACCGAGCCGGTCGTGGCCACGCAGATGATCACCAGCTGGGCGCTCGAGCGCGGCCTCGAGCTCGGTCACTTCTCGGTGACTCAGCCGACGCTCGAGGACATCTACCTCGAGCTCACCGGCTCAACCGAAGACGGTCACACATCGACGCTGGAGGTTGCCCGATGAATGCGGTTCTCACACCCGATCTGCGACGCGACGTCGGCCTGGTGGGGTGGCAGATCCGCTACGAGCAGCGTGCGTACTGGCGTAATCGCGGCCGGGGAATCTTCACGTTCGTGTTCCCGCTGCTGTTCCTGGTGATCGTCGCCACGCTGAATAAGGGCCGGCACCTGTCTTCGCGTGGGGGCATCCCGTACAACGACTTCATCGTCCCCGGGATCCTCGCCTACGCGCTGATCGCCACCACGTTCATCAACATGGCGATCAGCACGGCGGTCCTGCGCGACGAGGGCATCCTCAAGCGCATGCAGGGAACCCCGCTGCCCCGCTGGGCGTACGTCGCGGCGCGGATCGGCTCAACGCTCGTGATCGTCGGCGCGCTCACCGCGCTCACGCTGATCCTCGGGGTCACCGCGTTCGGTGTGACCATCCGCGCGCAGACGCTTCCCGGCCTGATCGTCACCCTGGTACTGGGCACGGCGGCATTCACCACGTTGGGGATAGGGATGACACGGTTCATCCCGAACGCCGAGACCGCACCTGTGATCATCAACCTCGTTGTGATCCCGCTGACGTTCATCTCGAACATCTGGTTTCCCGCCGACAACATGCCAAGCGCGCTGAACACGATCGCCAAGATCTTCCCGATCCGGGCGCTCGCCGACGGACTGCAGTACGCGTTCGATCCCCGCACCACCGGTGCGGGCCTCAACGGCCACGACGTCCGGACGCTCGCGGTGTGGGCGGTGGCCGGCGTGGTGCTGATGCTCAGGTTCCTGCGCCAGCCCCAGGGTGAGGCCGCGTGAGCGAGTCGGTGCCGCCGCCCCCGAGCCTCCGAGACCGCTACCGCGGCCGGACGCCGGTCGGGCGGCTGCGGATGCTGGTCTGGCTGGTGTTCATCGCGATCCCGCTGATCAACGCGATCAGCAGCGATACCTCTGGGCTGGCCAAGGGACTGACGATCGCCGCGGCCGCCGCGTTCGTCGCCGTGTTCATCGCGGCTGCCAGGGTCGAGCGCAAGCCGCTCCCCGATCTCATCGCGTTCGCCGCGATCGCGTTCCTGCTCGGGATCGCGACGACGCTCACCGTGGTCGATCGCGAGAGCTGGGCGACGCTGTTCGTCTACACGGTCGCGGTCGGCGCGATGTGCCTGCGCCAACGGCTGGCGCTCCACGCGGTGCTGCTGTGCACCGGCGTGTGCATAGCCGCCTTGCTGGTCGGCGGCGCCTCGTTCGGGACTGCGGTCAGCTACGCGATCTCCACCGCGGGGATCGGGATGCTGATGCTGGTGATGGCGGACCTGCGCACCCGCAACGCGGAGCTGCACCAGGCCCGCACCGAGCTCGCCCGGCTCGCGGTGGCCGAGGAGCGGATGCGGTTCGCACGGGACCTGCACGACCTGCTTGGTCACAGCCTGTCGCTGATCGCGCTGAAGGCCGAGCTGGCGGGCCGGCTGCTGCCCCACCAGGGTCGCGAGGCCGCCGTGCACGTTTCGGAGATCGAGGACGTCGCGCGCGGCGCGCTGACCGAGGTCCGCGAGGCGGTCAGCGGCTACCGGCGGATGACGCTCGACGACGAGCTCGAGGGCGCCCGGGTGGCGCTGTCAGCGGCTGGGATCGAGGCCGAGGTCCTGCGGCCGGCGGTGACGCTCGACCCGACGGTCGAGGCCGTCCTGGCGTGGACGGTGCGCGAGGGGGCGACGAACGTGATCCGCCACAGCCATGCCGAGCGCTGCTCGCTGAAGGTCACCGCCGGGCTCGCGGAGGCTGGGGTCGAGATACTCGACGATGGTCGCGGCGACGACCTGGCGCCGGCGTACGCCAACGGTCACTCCGGTCATGGGATCGAGGGATTGCGCGAGCGCGTGCAGCGGCTGCACGGGCGGATCGAGGCCGGCGCGCGACCCGAAGGCGGCTTCCGGCTCGCGGTCATCGTCCCGCCCCCGGCGCGGTGATCCGGGTCCTGCTCGCCGAGGACCAGGCGATGGTCCGCGGCGCCCTGGCCAGTCTGCTCGAGCTCGAGCCCGACATCGAGGTCGTGTCGGAGGTGTCGCGCGGCGACGAGGTGACCGATGCGGCGAAGCAGGCACGTCCCGACGTCGCGCTGCTCGACATCGAGATGCCCGGCGCGACTGGCCTGGAGGCGCTCGACCAGTTGCGCGCCGAGCTGCCCGAGATCAGGATTCTGATCCTCACCACGTTCGGGCGGCCCGGCTATCTGCGGCGGGCGATGGAGAGCGGGGCCTCGGGGTTCCTGCTCAAGGACGCTCCGGCTCACCAGCTCGCGTCCGCGATCCGACGCTCGGTCGCCGGCGAGCGCGTGGTCGACCCGGGACTGGCCGCGGCGGCGCTGAGCCAGGGGGAGAGCCCGCTGACCGCCCGCGAGCGGGAGGTGTTGTCCGTCTCGCGCGAGCATGCGACGGTGGCCGAGATCGCCGGCGCGCTGTATCTGTCGCCGGGGACCGTCCGCAATCATCTCTCCGCGGTGATGCAGAAGTTAGACGCCCGCAACCGCGGCGAGGCCGTCAAGATCGCCGAGCACAACGGCTGGCTCTAGCGGGAGGGCCACTGGCGACTTCCCGTTCAGGCGGCGTGAGCGAGGCCGGACCGCCGCGCGGCGAGCTCGATCACGATGTCGATCCAGCGGCCGAGCTGGTTGCGCACCGTCGGGCCCGACGGAAGATCGTCGCGGCCGGTGGAGAGGATCACGTAGGTCTGAAACCGCGGCGGGTCACCGAGCTGGTCCGCGACGGACTCGAGCGCCTGCCAGCACGCCTCGGGGTCCCACCTGCGGCGGGTCGTGTGCGCCCGCGCGCGCGGCAGCGGCGTCAGGCCCGCCGCCAGCAGCGACTGCTGCCAGCCACCGAAGCGCTTGGCGAGCGTGAGGATGCTGGCCAGGCCGAGCTCATGGATCCGGCAGCGGTACTCCTCCTGGGTCGGAGTGTGGCCGAGCTCCTGCGCGACCGCTCGGATCCCGGCCAGCAGCTCCTCGTCGGTGTAGCGGCGCGTGCGGGTGCGGGTGACGATCGCCCGGTTGCGATGGGCTCGGTCGAGTGGGTTGACGACATCGCCGATACCACGCTGCACGCACGCGGCAGGAAGATCCAGCCGCTCGGCGATCGTGTCGATCGGCTCTCCGTCACGCCACCAGCCTCGGATCTCGTCCGAGCGGGCCTCGATCACCTCCGCCTGCCGGGCACGCCGGGCGGCGATCACCTCGTCGAGCTGAGGGCCTCCGCGATCGCGGACGATCTCGTCCACCCGCTGCCGGGAGATCCCATAGCGCTCGCCGATCTCGCGCAGCGTCCAGCCAGAGGCCCGGAGATCGAAGATCTCCCGCTCGCGGTGCGAAAGTGGCCGACTGCGGCCCCCGCCATGTGTTGCGTCCTTGCTAGGCAGGGATCAGAAGTTATCCCGATGTTTACATCATGTCAAGCAGGAATAATGAGGTTTGGCCCCGGTCCCGTCGAGGTCGGCAATGATGTGGTTGGTCGAACCAGGCGCGCACACCACCCGATCGTCGCCCCGGCCATCGCCGACGTCGACCTGATTCGTTCCCGATCCCGGGAACACGGTCGTGGCGCCGCGATGGTCGAACTCAAACGCCGAAGCCCCCGTGACTGTCGTCTCTTCGTTCGCCTCAGCCGACCTTGACCCGGACAAGCTGAACAAGGAGGGCGCCCAGCTGCTGAGGGCGTACCTCGCGTGTGCGGAGAGTGCTGGAACCTCGCTCGAACCGCTCGATCGGCTGCCGCCCGAGCTCAATCCAGTCGAGATCCAGGACCCCTAGCACAACCGCCGCCGGCGTCGCTGACCCCACCGCCCGCGCGACCTCCTAGCAGGACCGCCCTCCCCGAGCACACGACCCGCCGGCCGGTCACCTCGCGGCCCGTAACCGCACCGAGGGCGAACGGACGGCTAGCGACGCGGACCGCGAGCGAGCTCCGAGCCGAGTCGGCGATCCGAATCCGATACACCCAGCGCCGACACCAATCGCCATCATGGAATGTATCGGTTCCTTCGGCGTCGGCAGGATTCCGCTCGCACGGGGTATCGACGGCTCGCCTGGCGCGCTCGCCGAATCGCCGGCGAGGCCGAGCTCGCAAACAAACGCCAGGCGCATACGGGGACCGCGGGCCCGGTAGCCGCCGACACCAAATCATCGACAAGAAAGACGCCGGCGGCTCTCACAGCTGGCGAATACTCCCCTCAAAAATCGAGCCCCTTGTGAATCCGGGCACCGCGGGGCTCATCCTCGCCCGACGGGGCTGCCTGCCCAGCGAGTCTCTTGGCTCCCCTTGGCTAAAGGTCAGCGGCACGTCGAGACTGCTGCAACTCGATCGAAGCAGCTGTGTCACCGCCTTCCCGCAGTTTGGGGTTTGGGACTGCTGGAAGTTCGTGAATGGTGAAGTGTCGGGTGAGCCGTTGTACCGGTCTGGAACGCTTTAGTGCGCGCTGCGAGGCTGCTGGACGGCGGATGGTCGACCTCTTGCCTCGGCAGCTGCGCGCGATCCGATCACCCCGGTCGGCGACGATGTGGTTAGTCGAACCGGGCGCGCACTGCACCCGATCGTCGCCGTGGCGATCGGCGACGTCGACCCGGTTGGTACCCGATCCCGGGAACACGGTTGTGGCGCCGCCGTGGTCGACGATCCGGTCGTTGCCGGCCTCGCCGTAGATGCGGTCGTTGCCCGGCCCGCCGTAGATGAGGTCGTTTCCCGGCCCGCCGTAGATGCGGTCGTTGCCCGGCCCCCCGTAGAGCTGGTCGTTGCCCCGGCCGCCGGAGATGCGGTCGTTGCCCCGGCCGCCGGCGATGAGGTCGTTGCCCCGGCCGCCATTGAGCCGGTTGCTGCCGGGCCCCCCGATCTGCGAGGTCTGCGGCCGGGCCCCTCCGACCAGCCCCGGATCCCGTGAGATGCTGGGGCTGGTACCCGCCTTCATCCCCAGCTGAAGATCGTGAGCGCCATCTGCCACTCCAGAGGCCGGTGCTATCCAGACCCACAGATCGCCGTTGCTCCCCTGAAACGCGATGTCGTCTTGATCGTCGATGCTCGGGCTGGTGCCCGGCATCATCTTCGCGCCCGTATCGCCACCACCGCCGCAGCAAATGACCCAGAGATCGCCGTTGCTCCCCTGATACGCGACGTCGTTGTTGTCATTGATGCTCGGGCTGGTACCCGGCATCATCCCCAGGCCAGTGTCGTTGGCGTTGAAGAGAACGTTCATCGGGCCGGTCCACAGGTTGCTACCCACGTTGGCGGCTTCCTGGAACGCGGCGACATCCTTCTCATTGACGCTCGGACTGGTACCCGGCGCCATCCAATCGTCGGGAGTAACAGGCCCAACGTTCGAGAGTCCGAGGTCTCCCCAAAGCTCGCCGGTGTTCGACTGAAACGCGATGTGGGAACCGGCCATGCTCGGGCTGGTACCCGCCATCATCCCCAGGCCAGTATCGCCATCGCCACCGGTTCCGTTCGTCCCGGTTGTCCAGAGATCGCCGCCGTTGGCCTGAAACGCGATCTCGGAACCGCCGATGCTCGGGCTGGTACCCGCCGCCATCCCATAGGGGGTGGCACCCTGGCCACCGGATCCGGTTGTCCATAGAGCGCCGGTGTTCGCCTGAAACGCGATCTCATGGTCCCAGCCTAAGCCTGATGGGGCTTCGCTCGGGCTGGTGCCCGCCGCCATCCCATAGGCGGTACCGCTACCGGGATCGTTGATGGTCCAATTCCACAGATTGCCGGTGTTCGCTTGGAACGCGATCTGCATGGTTTTCGACCACGCCTGCGCCGCCGGGACGCACACGCACGCCGCTGCCAACGCCGCCACGAACGCGACGGCTGCCCGCCCCCACACCCGGCGCACGCTCACAGTCACAACCGCGAGTTCAACGCCGAGACGCCGAAAAGCACACAGCCCGACAAAACCCCTGCACCCATCCCAGCACGCTCCATAACCGTCCGCTCCCCAAATCGACCCACACAACAGCGTCACGATCCTCGCGGATAGCTGACGGCGGGTCAAGCAAATCGTCGCTCACGCTCTCGTCGAAAATCGCGGAGCCACCCCGAACACAACAAACCTCACGATTCCGGCGCGGAGGTCCGCGCGGGCGGCTTCGCCAAGCCTCCACCTGCGTCGGTACCCTCAGACTGCCGTCGCTCGCCGAACCGGCAGCGCGACCAGGACTGCTGCATCGGGCTAAGAGGGGAAGCGGTCGCCGGGGGAGGGGCGCTGCCCGAATTGGATCGCAGCAGGAGATGGTGCCCAGCTTCCTCTCTCATATTCGAGCGATTACGAAAGCCGCGCCGAGACGGGGTCAAGGCCGACCGCCGCTGCGTTCAGAAGCCGCGTCCAGAATCTACGTGCCTTACCGCCAGCGCGACGCGCTGCTCGTCTCGCTGATCGCCTACGCCGGTCTGCGTCCCGGCGAGCTACGGGCCCTGCGCCTGGCCGACGTGCGCGAAGGAACGATTCTCGTGCAGCGCGCGGCCGACCCGGACGGCTTGATCAAGCCGACCAAGACGGCACCGAAGCGAGCGGTAAGGCTGCTCTCACCGCTCGCCCAGGACCTGCGCGAGCGCCGGCTTGCGATCGGCCGACCGCCCGACTCGGCGCCGCTGCTGGCCAACGACGACCGTCGGCCCTGGGACAAGTCCGCATGGCAGATGTGGCGGGCCGACCGCTGGGCGCCGGCCTGCGGAGCTGTCGGCCTCGATCCGGTCCCCCGGCCGTATGACTTGAGGCACGGCTTCGCGTCGCTGCTGCTCGCGGAGGGGCGCCAGCCGCTCTGCGTTGCTAAGCAGCATGGGCACTCGTTGACCGTCCTGGTTTCGACCTACGCGCACCTGATCGATCAGTACGCCGAGCGAACCGAGCAGGTTGACGCCGAGGCGGAGATCGCCAAGGCACGCGCGAGCGAACGTGCGCTGGAAGTGCGTCGTGCCCGATGAGACGCTTGCTCGATCTGGCGTGCGTCAGGAGTGCGTCAGGGCAGTCGCAGAGGCTGAGGACCCGCTGTGCGGCCACCAAAAAAACCCCGCTTACACAGGGCTTTTGTGAGGTACCGCTACCGGGATTCGAACCCGGGTTTCCGCCGTGAGAGGGCGGCGTCCTAGTCCCCTAGACGATAGCGGCGAGAGACGGTGATTGAGGGTAGCGGGTCCGGTCGCCAGTCGGTGATCGTCTGCCTGATAACGTCATGCGCCCCGCGGCTGTGGCGGAATTGGTAGACGCGCAGGCTTCAGGTGCCTGTGCCCTTCGGGGCGTGGAGGTTCAAGTCCTCTCAGCCGCATTGGGTGGGCCGGATCGATCCAGGGCTGGGCGATTGGATCGCGCGCAGCTGCCGCGGCAAGAGGTCGACCATCCGCTACGTAACGATCGCGCTGGCGCCGACCTGATCGTCAGGAGCGGCGATGACGGCGGTTCGGATCTTCTGCCGTGGAATCCGTATCGGGACCGAGGACGCCTCTGGCCTCGGAAACCACACAGGAACTATCAGGGAGGCGGCGGCGACCTAGTCAGAGCGACGACCCGACCGAGGGGGTGCGAAGCTCAACTGGAGTGTTTGATGTCAGAGGGCGGCGAGGTCAATGCCGTCGAGCGTGTCGGTGGGCGCAGGGGTCCTCAGCGATGCGGGCGGGCCGTATGGGCGAGCGATTACGGGCGCGCGGGACTTGACCGCAACGACCGGTGGCGGGATTGCACGCTCGGAGGAATTGATCGGGTGAGGGTGATGATGGAGCGCTTCATGACGTGATCCTTGGTGTGGTTTAGTGAAGCGGCTGCCGCCAAAGGCGCGACACGCACCCCGATCAGCTTCACCGCTGGGGAGGAGTTGATCCGAGAAGCGGCTCAACGCTAGTGCTAAGGCGTGTCGCGATTCGTCCGCACAGCCACGCTGACGCGCGAGCCGGGGGCGCCGAGAGAACCCGTTCGCGATACGCGCCCTCGCCGCGCTTCTCATCCTTACGCGTCACCCGAAGTAAATGATCACGGGCCCAGCGGCTGAGGTAGTGTAGGGCGGTACTCGACCTGGAGGAGCTGGTCCTATGTTTCGCCGAGGGTGGCGCGTGCCTGTTCTCCTGGTGCTGGCAGTAGGGGCGCTCCTACTGCAGGCGGCTTCTGCTGGCGCTGTCTGGCGTGGCCCGGCGCCTGTGCGACCGACGCATGGTGCTGCCACTCAGCTGGTGATGTCCGGGACCGGCAACGGCCAGTCGGTCCGGGGGTTCATTGCCGACTCCTCCAACCCGTTTGACCCGGTCAAAGAGGGCTATCCCTCGAGCAATCCGGATACGGGCTTCACCGCCAAGGACGAGGCCTTCGCGGGCATCATTCACGCCCAGCCGACCGATGGCAGCCCGGAGCTCGACCTCTATTGCATAGACATTTTGACCGCTACGTACGGCGGCATTGGGTACACCTTGGGGACCTGGAACTCCGCCAACGTTCCCAACGTGGACTACGTGGCCCGGCTGCTGGACGAGTACTTCCCCAATAAGCAAGAGCCGGCCGCGCTGACCGATCTCAATCAGAGGGCCGCCGCCGTGCAGGCGGCCGTCTGGTTCTTCACCGACCGCTACGTGCTGAACACCTCCGATCCGTTGCATGACGAAGTGGTCAAGATCGTGGACCACATCAGATCCGAGGGTCCGCTGGGCGAGCAGCCGGCGCCCAGCCTGACCATCACGCCGTCGCATGTGAGCGGCCCCGCACATAAGGTGCTGGGACCGTTCACGGTCACGACAAACCATCCGCCTGCCGCCGTCACCGCCACGGGCGGGAGTATGTTCTCGGACGCGGCAGGGACGGTGCCGATCGCTAATGGGGCCATGGTGCCGTCTGGCCAGAAGATCTGGGTGCGCTCCACGGGTCCCACCGTCGCGGTGCTGGAGGCCACCTCCAAGGCCACGGTCCCGCACGGCAACGTTTACCTCTATGACGGGTATACGGGCGGGGTCAGCGACGCCCAGCATCTGATTCTGGCCGAGACGGCCACCTTGAAGAGCACTGTTCAAGGCACCGCCGAATTTCTCGCCCCTGGCTCGCTGGTGGTTAAGAAGACGATCGCCGGTCCCGCAGCCGGATCGCAGGCGCACGTCGTCATCCACGTGGATTGCGACGATGGCGTGGCCCGAGACGACTTCGTCATTCCCGCCGGTACGCCCGCGGGCACGACGTCGAAGACCTACGAGCCGATCGCGGCCGGGACGAAGTGTCTCGTCACCGAGACCTCGAACGGCAGTGTGGTCGGTACGGAGGTGGTGGTGACCGGCGACGGGCAGGAGGCGACAATCCCCTCTGGCAAGAGCGAGACGGTCGAGGTCACCGATACCTATCACCACGTCGGCTCGCTGCTCGTGCGAAAGACGATCGCGGGCCCGGGTGCGGGCCAGCAAGGGGAGATCCGGATCCACAGCGAGTGCAACGGCACCGCCCTGACCCCCGACTTTGTGATCCCCGCCGGAACTCCCGCGGGGGACCAGACCCAGCAATACGATCACATCCGGGTTCCGGCCAAGTGCACGGTTACGGAGACCGCGGACGGGCACACCAGTACGGTGTCGGTCGTCGTCGAGGGGAGCGGGCAGACCGTGTCGGTCCCGACCGGCGACATCGTCGAAGCGGACGTCAGCGACACCTACGGGCTCGTCCCCGGTCAGCTGGAGGTGACCAAGACGATTGCCGGTCCGCTCGCCGGGCAACAGGGAATGGTCGTGATCCACACGGTCTGTAACGGCACCGCCCTCACTCCCGACTTCGTGATCCCGGCCGGGGCGCCCGCGGGCGACCAGTCGCAGATCTACTCGCCTATCCCCACGCCGGCCAGCTGCGTGGTCACAGAGACCACGGACGGGCACACCAGCGCAGTCTCGGCTGCCGTCATCGGCAGCCCGCACACCGCCACCGTCCCGGCCGGCGGGAGTGGGGCCGCCCACATCACTGACACCTACGGCGCCACGCCCGGCTCGCTGCTCGTGACCAAGACCATCGCAGGCCGGCGCGCTGGCCATCAGGGACCGGTCAGGATCCACGTGACCTGTAACGGCACCGCCCTATCGCCGGACTTCGTGATCCACTCGCGGACCCCGGCGGGCAGCGTGTCGCACAGCTTTGACGGGATTCCGGCTGGCTCGGTATGCACCGTCACCGAGACCGCGGACGGCGCCACCACCACGGTCGCGGCGACCGTGGCCGGCAATGGCCAGAGGGTGCACGTCCCGGCGGGCAAGGTGGTACCGGTCAACTTGATCGATGTCTACAGGGGCACGCCCGGCTCTCTGAAAGTGACCAAGACCATCGGCGGACGGGCCGCCCGCCAGCACGGCCGCATCGCGATCCTGGTCGCCTGTGGCGGTCCATTCCACGCCTACGCCTTCCACATCCGAGGTCATGTTGCCGGTTCTATGTCGCGCCATTTCAACGGCCTCGGGGCCGGATCCCGCTGCGCCGTCATCGAGGTCGCGAACGGCCACACCGCCCGGGTCGCTGTGGTCGCGAAAGGCAGACGCAAGCGGGTGACCATACGCGCCAATCGCAGAGCCACCGCTCATCTCACCGACACCTTCCGGCCCCGCCTACCCAAGCCGCCGCCGCCGCGCGTTACCGGTTAGCGGCGCCGTAGTCGCTCGCCCTTCGCAAGCGCGCGACCGGCCCGGGTCAAGCGGATCGAGACCGATGAGCCGTAGGTGTCGAGCACAGGGCGCGATTTGCAGACGCCAGGTCTCGGAGCGGATCGACTGGCAGTTCGAAGTCGTGCCCAGCCCACGGCCGGCTGCGTTCTCGATCGGCACGTTGACCGGCGACTCCTACTTCCAGGGCGCGATCGGCAAGGTCGCCGTGTTCGACCGCCCACTCCCGGCGGCCGATCTGGTTCGGCAGTACCGCGCGATGTGAGGGACGCGAGATAGCGTCATGCATGCCATCCTCGTTGTCTGCAACGACACCCTCTTCGCCGATAGGCCGCTCGCGTGTTCCGGAAGCTGCTGGTTGCCAACCGCGGTGAGATCGCGATCCGGGCCTTCCGGGCCGCGTACGAGCTCGACCTGCCGACGGTCGCGGTGTATGCGCCCGAGGACCGCAACTCGGCCCACCGTCTGAAGGCCGACGAGTCCCACGAGCTCGGTGTGCCCGGTCATCCGGTCCGCGCGTATCTTGACATCGGGCTGGTCGTCGAGCTCGCCCAGCGGATCGGAGCCGACGCGATCTATCCGGGCTACGGGTTCATGTCCGAGAACCCCGAGCTCGCGCGCCAGTGCGCGGCTGCCGGGATCACGTTCGTGGGTCCGCCGGCCGACGTGTTGGCGATCGCCGGCAACAAGATCCGCGCGCGCGAGGCGGCCCGGCGCGCGGGCCTCCCGGTCCCAGCGGCCACCGGGGTGCTGACCGAGGTCGCCGAGGTCGGGGGGGCCTCAGACGAGCTCCGCTTCCCGCTGTTCATCAAGGCGGTCTCGGGCGGGGGAGGCCGAGGCATGCGACTGGTCGAGGATCCCGACGTCCTGGAGGATGCCGCGGCGGCGGCGATGCGCGAGGCTGAGGGCGCGTTCGGGGATCGGTCGGTGTACCTCGAAGAGGCGATCATGCGCCCCCGACACATCGAGGTCCAGGTGCTCGGCGACTCCGGCGGAGAGGTCGTGCACCTGTTCGAGCGCGACTGCTCGATCCAGCGCCGACACCAGAAGCTGATCGAGCTTGCGCCCGCGCCCGACCTCGATCCCGGGATTCGTCGGGCACTGTGCTCAGACGCCGTCCGCTTCGCCCGCGAGATCGGCTACGTCAATGCCGGGACCGTCGAGTTCCTGGTCGACCCCGCGCGCGGCGAGCACGTGTTCATCGAGATGAATCCCCGGATCCAGGTCGAGCACACCGTGACCGAGGAGACCACCGACGTCGACCTGGTCCGCTCCCAGCTGCTGATCGCAGGCGGCCGCACGCTTGACGATCTCGGCCTGCGCCAGGAGTCGATCTCCCAGCGCGGGTTTGCGCTCCAGTGCCGGATCACCACCGAGGATCCGACCGACGGGTTCCGACCGGCGAGCGGTCGCATCTCGGCCTACCGGGCGCCGGGCGGGGCCGGGATCCGCCTCGACGAGGGCTCCGCCTACGTTGGCGCCGAGGTGCTCCCGTACTACGACTCGCTGCTGTTGAAGCTGACCGCGCGGGCCAACGACTTCTCGACGGCGATCGCGCGCGTGCATCGGGCCGTTGACGAGGTCAGGATCCGCGGCGTCTCGACCAACCAGGCGTTCCTCAGCGCGGTGCTGGAGGACCCCGAGTTTCAGGCGGGGCGCACCTACACGACGTTCGTCGACGAACGGCCGTGGCTGACCACCGTCGGCGCCCGCGGCGACCGTGCTTCGCGGCTCGTGCGGCGGATCGCCGAGGTGACCGTCAATCGGCCCTACGGGAGTGCGCCCGCCCGCCCCGATCCCCGCGCCAAGCTGCCGCCGCTCGGTGGCCGCGAGCCACCGGCAGGGTCCCGCCAGCGCCTCCAGGAGCTCGGTCCCGAGGGGTTCGCCAGATGGATGCGCGACGTCAGGCCGGTGCTGATCACCGACACCACGCTGCGCGACGCCCACCAGTCGTTGCTGGCCACGCGGATGCGGACGTTCGACATGCTCGCGGTGTCCGGCCATATCGCCGCGTCGCTGCCCGAGCTGTTCTCGTTGGAGGTGTGGGGCGGGGCCACGTTCGACGTGGCGATGCGGTTCCTGTCCGAAGACCCGTGGCAGCGGCTCGCCCAGCTCCGGGAGCGGATCCCCAACGTCTGCTTACAGATGCTGTTGCGCGGGCGCAACCTGCTCGGCTACGAGCCCTACCCCGACCGCGCTGTGCGGGCGTTCGTGGCCGAGGCGAGCGCCGCCGGGGTCGACATCTTCCGGATCTTCGACGCGCTCAACAACATCGAGCCGATGCGAGCCGCTATTGAGTCGACGCTCGAATGCGGCGCGGTCGCCGAGACCGCGCTCTGCTACACGGGCGACCTGTCCGATCCGGCGGAACAGGTCTACACGCTCGACTACTACCTACGCCTGGCCGAACGGCTCGTGGCGGCCGGCGCCCACATCCTCGCGATCAAGGACATGGCGGGACTGCTGCGGCCTCCGGCGGCGCGGACGCTGGTGCAGGCGCTGCGGCGGGAGTTCGAGCTGCCGGTGCACCTGCACACCCACGACACCGCGGGTGGCCAGCTGGCCACTTACCTGGCCGCGATCGACGCCGGCGTCGACGCCGTCGACGGGGCTGCCGCGCCGCTGGCCGGCATGACAAGCCAGCCGGCGCTGTCGGGGATCGTCGCCGCGACCGCGCACACCGAGCGCGGGTCGGAGGTGTCGCTGGACACGTTGCTGGACCTCGAGCCCTACTGGACGGAGGTGCGCGCCACCTACGCTCCATTCGAGACCGGGCTGCTGGCGCCGACCGGGCGCGTGTATCGCCACGAGATGCCCGGCGGCCAGCTGTCCAACCTTCGCCAGCAGGCCGAGGCGCTCGGGCTCGGCGATCGCTTCGAGGAGGTGGAGCTCGCCTACGCCCGCGCCAACGAGGTCCTCGGCCACATCGTCAAGGTCACCCCGACGAGCAAGGTCGTGGGCGATCTCGCGCTGTTCGTCGTCTCCGGGAACATCGACTGGGAGCAGCTCGAGCGCCACCCCGAGCGCTTCGACCTCCCGGACTCGGTGCTCGGGTATCTGAGGGGCAGCCTCGGGGAGCCCGCGCAGGGGTTGCCGCAGCCGTTTGCGACCCAGGCGTTGCGCGGCGAGTCAGCGCAGGACGGGGCATGCGAGGCGCCGACGGCGCAGCTGCCCGAGCAGCCGGGGGAGGGCCGCCGCGAGGCGCTGGCCGAGCTGATGTTCCCAGGCCCCTACCGCGACTTCCAGGAGAGTCGCGCGCGCTACTCCGACGTGTCCGTGATCCCCACCCGCACGATGCTCTACGGGCTCGCCCCCGGCCAGGAGATCGAGGTCGACCTCGAGCCCGGGGTGCGGCTGGTGATCGAGCTCGAGGCCGTTGGGGACGCGGACGAGCGGGGGATGCGGACGGTCGTCACCCGCGTCAACGGGCAGCTGCGCACGCTCGACGTGCGCGACGAGTCGATCGCGGTCACCGCGGCTCGCGCCGAACGCGCTGACCCGCGCGACCCGGAGCACCTGGCGGCTCCGCTGGCCGGCGTGGTGACGATGCGCGTGAGCGAGGGTGAGACCGTCTCCGAGGGCGAGTCCGTCGCCGTGCTCGAGGCGATGAAGATGGAGTCGACGATCACCGCGCCGCGTGCCGGCCGCGTCGGCCGGGTGGCCGCGGAGACCGGCCGGAGGCTCGAGCAGGGCGACCTGATCCTGGTGCTGACGGCCGACGCGGACCAGGCCTAGGCGCGCGGGGTGAAGCTGCACGGCATCCGCTTGACGCCGTGGATGAACGCGCTGCGCAGCAACTCGGGCTCGCCCACTTCGATGTCCGGCACCACCCGGAGCATCTCGCCGAAGATCGCGCGCAGCTGGGCGCGGGCGAGCGAGGCGCCCATACAGTAGTGCGGGCCGCCGCCGCCGAACCCGAGGTGGCGGTTCGGGCTGCGGGTGATGTCAAAGCTCCAAGGACGCTCGAACACCAGCTCGTCGCGGTTGCCCGAGTTATAGAAGAGCACGACCTTCTCGCCGGCCGGCAGCGGCTGTCCGTGGAGCTCGACCTCCCGGGTCGTGGTGCGCCGGAAGGTCATCACCGGAGACGCCCAGCGGACGAACTCCTCGACCGCGTCGGGCAGCCGTCCGTCGAGGTCCTCGATCAGCAACGCCCGCTGGTCGGGGTTGCGCGACAGGGCGCGCATCGCATGCGAGGTCGTGTGCCGGGTGGTGTCGTTGCCGGCCACCGACAGCAGCACCAGGAACGCCGCGATCTCGGGATGGGTGAGTCGGTCGCCGTCGACCTCGGCCTGCACCAGCGCCGTCATCAGATCGTCGCCGGGGTGAAGCTCGCGATGCTTGGCCAGCTCGGTGGCGAACTCGGTCAGCGTCCACAACGCCGAGCCGAGCACCTCGAGCGGATGGCGGTCGCCGAACACCTCGGGGTCGGCCGCGCTGACCAGCGTGTCCGCCGCCTGGACCACACGCTCGCGGTCGGCGTCGGGCACTCCGAGCATGTCCGAGATCGTCTGCAGCGGCAGCCGCTTGGCGAACAGCTCGACGAAATCACCGCCGCCGGTGGCTGATGCCTCGTCGACGATCCGCTTGGCGTTGATGCCGATCCCGTCCTCGATTCGCGCCACCTGGCGGGGCGTGAACGCGGCCGACACGAGCGCGCGCAGCTTCGTATGACGCGGCGCGTCCATCGCCAGGAACGACTGCGATGCCTCGAGCATCTCCGGCGGGGCGTCGGAGAACTGGACCCCCCGGCCCGAGCAGTACGTCGCCGGGTCGCGGGAGATTCGGCGGATGTCCTCGTGGCGCACGATCGCCCAGTAGTGCATCCGGCCCTGGTCGGGCAGCCCGAGGATGTCCTCCGGGGGCTCGTGGCGGGAGAGCGGCTGGTCGCGGCGCAGGCGCGCGAACAGAACGTCGCGGTGCTCTGCGGGCTGTCCCCAGAAGTCCAGCGACCCCAGGTCCGCGTCCGACGAACCGGTGCTCTGCGAAACCGCCACCACGCGACTCTACAGAGCCACGCCCGTCTCATCGGTTTCTCATGTTGAGCGCGTAGCGTCGGGTGCGTGGTCGGTTGCTGTACCGAGAGTTGGGAAGCGCTCGGTACGACTGTTCTGCTGCGCACCTACTCCGACCGTGCGGCCGACGTCCGCGCCGCTGTGGGGCGCGAGCTGGATGCGATCGATCGCGCGGTTCGGCGGCTGGGCGGCCGAGCGGCGATCCCCGTCGCCCCGAGCGCGCTTCGATTCGCGGTCGCGGCCGCGCTGGTCACCGGAGCCGGAGCCGATCCGACGCGGCGCCAGTTTGTGGCCCTGTCCGCCTGCGACCGTTCGCGGCTGGACTTCGGTGCCACCGCTCAGGCGATGGCCACCGACCGCGCCGCCCAGGTCGGCGAGTCGGTCGGCGGCGAAGCGGTGCTGGTGGCCCTGGGCGGCGACATCGCGACGTGCGGGTCGCCCCCGTCCGGGTGGTGGACCGTCAGAGCCCTCGACCCGACGGATGCGTCGGCGGACTGGACCGTGTCGCTGCGCTCCGGCGGCGTGGCGACTTCGAGCCTCCCGTCGCCGATCTCGTCGGTCGATGATGCGGTCTGGCTCGCGGCCAGCGTGGCCGCCGGAAGCTGCGTGGAAGCGAAGGTCGCGGCCGCGGCGGTGCTCGGGTTGGGTGCGCGCGCGCCCCGCTGGCTCGACGAGCACCGGCTCGCGGCCCGGCTCGTAGCGCGCGACGGGACCGTCGTCACTCTCGGCGGCTGGCCGGATGCTCCGGTGAGGACGCGTCCGATCCCAGGATCTCGCTGGTGATCTCGCGCGCGGCCACGTCGTGCAGGTCGCAGATCTCGCCGAGGTGCAGCAGTGACTCGGTCTCGGTCGCGACCTGACCGTCGCCGAGGCGCAGGACTGCAGGCACGTTCGGCGATAGATCACCGGCCGACAGCGCGACCGCGACGTTGACGAGGTCGTCGGATGTGACCGCGGCGACGGCCACCGCGCGGCGGAGGCCCAGCAGTTCGAGCGTCGCGCGGTCCTCGGCGTCGGCGATCGCCAGGGGGATCCCGGCGCGACGCGCGAGGCGGACGGCAGGCGCGGCGAAATTGCGCTCGACGGCGACCACCGGCACGTGGCGCGCGATCAGCGTCTGGGCGAGACGTAAGCCGACTTGTCCGAAGCCGACGACGATCACGTGGCCGCGCCGGGGTGCCGCGCGCCGGCCGACCAGCGTGGTCAGCCGCGGCCGACTCAGCCGTCGCACCAGCGCCGCCGTGAACACCGCGAGCAGCGCCACGGCGAGCAGCGAGGTGGCCGCGGACACGAGCTTGAACCACACCGGAGCGGTGGCGGCGGCGGGCGAGTCAGAGATCGTGGCCACCACGCGGGCACTGAAGAAGATCGCGTCGACCAGGCTTTCGTGCAGCGCGATCAGGGAGATCACGACCTCGACGACCAGCACGGCGATCAGGCTCGTCCCCGCCGCCACCAGCAGGCGCAGCGCGTCGTCGACGAGTCGCCGCCCGCTCCACCAGCGCGAGCGTGGGCGCGCGCCCACGGTCAGGCACCGCGCGGCCAGCTCCTCGGCTGCGAGCTCGGCCGGAGAAAGGATCCGGACCTTCGGGACGAGGTTGTGGAGCTGATGGACGATCGTTCGGTCGAACAGCGTCGCCCACAGCGGCAGGTCGGATCGCACGTGGGCGCACAGCAGCGTCAGGCGCAGCGCGAGCGCGTCGTCGCGGCTCACCACCGCGACCGCGGTCCAGTGGTCCTGCAGCAGCGCCTCCTTGATCTCGGCGTCCTCGCAGTCCGCCGAGATCTCGACCGCCGCACCCGCGTCGGTCAATCGCTGCGCCACCGCGTCGGTGAGCGCGTCCCGATCCCCGAGGACCAGGACGGCGGCTGGGACCCCGGCGCCGTTGGCCGGAGTCGACATCTACGGGGCGCCGGTCATGTCGGACAAAGAAAAGTAGTTCTCTGCGCGGCGATTTCGGCGATCTCGCGAAATTTCCCTTTTTTTCACAACTGAATTAGGTAAATTGCCGAGCCGACATCGCAGGTGCCTACTCGCAGGTGATGAGAGGAGAAGCGAATGGCGATCGATTTCACGCTGAGCACGGCTCAGCAGGAGATCCAGGCCGCGGCGCGAGACTTCGCGCAGAACGTTCTCGGACCGGTCACACCGAAGATCGACGAGGAGCCCGACCCGCTCAAAGGCTGGCAGCTCGCCAAGCCGGTCTACGCGGAGGCGTGCAAGCGGGGCATCGCGTTCTCGATGCTCCCCAAGGAGTACGGAGGCGGCGGCATGTCGAACGTCGACTTCGTGATCGCGGCCGAGGAGATCCAGGCCGTCGATCCCGGGTTCGGCACGGCGGTGCTGGTCAACGGCCTCGGCCTGATGCCCGTCTGGTACTACGGCACCGAGGAGCAGAAGCAGCGCTTCATCGGCGGCGCCACGTCGGACACGAGCAATGAGTTCATCGTCGGCTATGCGGCCAGCGAGCCTGCAGGTTCGCCCGGCGGCACGGCGAACTTCGACGCGCCCGCGATCGACGGAGCCGGGATGGGCGTCACCGCGACACTCGACGGCGACGAGTACGTGATCAACGGCCGCAAGTACTGGCCGTGCAACGTCGGCGGCTGGGACAACCAAGGCGCGGACCTGAACCTCGTGGTGGTGCGCAGCGACCCGTCGGCCGGCGGGACCTCCGGACTGTCGGCGATCATCATCGAGCGCGGCACACCGGGGATCACCTACAAGTCGATCAGCACGCTCGGGCAGCGGACGGCCCCCAACTGCGAGATCACGTTCGACAACGCCCGGGTGCCGGCGGCCAACATGGTCGAGGGCGCGAAGGGGAACGGAGACCTGCTGATCAACCGCAACTTCGCCTGGTCGGGCCCCGTGGCCGGGATCGGTGCGGTCGCGGTCGCCAGGGCGGCCTACGAGGATGCGCTCGATTGGGCCAAGACGTACACCGCCGGCGGGCCCAAGCCGATCATCCACTACCAGTACCCGGGCTATGTGCTCGGCGACGTGGCCGCCAAGATCGAGGCGGCCCGGTACTTCTGCTGGAAGACGGCGCACTATCTCGATCAGCACGATTACCACGGCGAGATGCTGGGCGCGATGTGCAAGGTGCACTGCACCGAGATGCTGTTCGACGCGGTCTACAAGTGCATGCAGGTCGTCGGCGTCAACGCGGTGGACAAGCAGCACAACTTCCACCGGTATCTACGAGAGGCCGCGGTCCTGCCGCTGTATGACGCCGGCAACTTCGGGATGCAGCGGCGCCGAGTGCACGGCGTGATGGCCGATCCGTCCTTCGACCCGCGGGCCGTGATGGAGGACCAGGCGATCGAGTTCACCAAGGCGATGGAGGGAATCGGGACGATTCCGGGCCCGACCTCCTGACCCACCCGAGGATCTGATCGGGGCGGCGGCCGTGTTCAGCGGCCGTCGCCCTGGCGTGTGCCGAGCAATTTACCTACTTTGCTTGTGCAAAAGGCGCGCCCGGCAGCGTTCGAAGCCGTTTTCCGGGGTCGCTATGCCAGACTGATCAGATGTTGGACGGCGATCTCGAAGTGAGTGGGGAAGACGCGCTGGCACAGCCTTCGCGGGCGCGCCTGTTCGAGCTCCTGACCGAGCTCAAGCGTGCGGCGAAGACCACCGAGCTCGCCGCGCGGCTGGACATGCATCCCAACGGCGTGCGGATCCATCTCGATCGCCTGGAGCAGGCGGGCCTGGTCGCGCGCGCTCGGGTGCGCGGCCGTCGCGGCCGTCCGGCCGACGCGTGGACGATCGCGCCGGACGCCCGGCCCGGGGGTCAGCCGCCGCGGGCCTATCGGGATCTGGGACGGTGGCTGGCGCGCTCGATCACCAAGCAATCGACCGACATCGGAGGTCTTGAGCGCACGGGGCGAGAGATCGGTCGCGAGCTCGCTCCCGCGGACGCCGATCCCGGGCTGGAGGCGGTTGAGCGCACGTTGGCCGCTCTGGGCTTCGCTCCATACGTGCAGTCGCGGCACGGCGACCACCTGACGGTGTGCCTGGGCAACTGCCCGTACCGGGACGTGGTGCACGAGAACCAGGCGGCGATCTGTGCGCTGCACAAGGGGATCACCCGGGGACTGCTCGATGTGCTCGCCCCGGGCACCGAGCTCGAGCGGTTCGTGCCCCACGACCCCGCGCAGGCGGGGTGCGTGGTGGAGCTGCGCAGCGCCGCGGCGGTCGGCTGAGCGCAACGATCCCGCCTCCATCTTTTACACAATCTGACTGTGTAAACTCAGGCGTCCACCGTTTCCGGCAGAAGGAGGCTGGATGGCGTACGTGATCAATGAGCCGTGCGTCGGCGTCAAGGACCTGTCCTGCGTCGAGGTCTGCCCGGTCGACTGCATCCACCCGACCCCGGACGAGCCGGGCTATGACGAGGTCGAGCAGCTGTTCATCGACCCCGAGGAGTGCATCGACTGCGATGCGTGCGTCGAGGCCTGCCCGGTCGACGCGATCACCCCGGAGGACGAGGTCCCCCCGGAGTGGCGCCACTTCATCGAGCTCAATGCGGATTACTACCGCAACGTGAGACGCTGACCCGAGCGCGTAAGAACTCGCCCGCGCTCGACACAGAGCAATACCGCGGATCCCGCGGTATTCAGGAGACCGAGATGCGAGCATCCAAGCGACAGGCCACACCGCCTACCGAAGCCCAGCGCGTGATCGCCTGGCGGATCTCGCTGCTGCGGGACGCGGGGTGCCCGGCGACGCTGGCTCACACGCTCGCCCGGGACCGCAGATATGACCTGCACGAGCTATTGGAGCTGATCGACCGGGGATGCCCGGCCGAGCTTGCGGCCCGGATCCTGGCCCCGCTCGAGGACACGGAACGTTGAGGACGACCGGCGTGCCCTCGCAGGCCGCCAAGCGCGCCGACGTTGCGGCGGGCCGCAGCTGCGTCGACGAGGACTCACAGCGGTGGCTCACGCGTCTGCGCGCGGTCGGACCCGAGCGGGTGGCGGCGCTCGCCGAGCTGCACGAGCTGCTGTTCCGGGCGGCGAGGTTCGAGGTGGCCCGGCGGCATGCCGTCGGCCCGCACCTGCGGGGCGGCGATCAGGACGACCTCGCCCAGCAGAGCGCCGACGACGCGCTCGTCTCGATCCTCGGCAAGCTCGACGAGTTCCGGGGCGACAGCCGCTTCACCACCTGGGCCTACAAGTTCGCGCTGTACGAGGCGGCGGCGCACGTGCGTAGACGCAGCTGGCAGGGACGCGAGATCCCGCTGACCGACGAGGCTTGGCCGGCGTTCGCCGACGAGCGCCGCCGGCTTCCCGACGAGCGGGCGCAGAGCTCTGAGCTGTTCGCCGCGCTCGGGCGGGCGATCAGATCCGAGCTGACCTCCCACCAGCGCGAGGTGCTGCTGTCGGTCGCCGTCAACGACGTCCCGATCGACGTTCTCGCCGATCGCCTGAACACCAGCCGCGGCGCGCTCTACAAGACGATCCACGACGCTCGCCGGAAACTGCGAGCCGCGCTCGCCGCCGGCGGCCTGTCGATCGAGGAGCCATGGGTGAGTTCGTGAACAGCGCGGGCCTCGCCCCTGGTGATCGGATCCTGGCGCGCCTGCTCGGGCCGGCCGACCCCGAGCTGACCTGCGAGCAGTGCTTCGCCGAGCTCGACCGCTATGTCGAGCTCGAGCTGGCCAGCGCTGACGCGGACGCCGCGATCCCCGGGATGAGCGCCCACCTTCGCGGGTGCTCGGCGTGTGCCGAGGACCACGACAGCCTGGCCGGGTTCCTGGTCTACTCCGACTCGGCCTGAGGAGAGGCGCCGAGTCGCGCCTCCTGCCGGGTCGGCTGGAACAGCTCAACCGGGTTCCCGGCCGGGTCCTCGACCAGGACCTGGCGTCCGCCGACGCCGTCGATGATCTCGTTGCGGAAGCGTGCGCCGTGAGCCCGTAGCCCGTCGACCGCGGCTTCGATGTCCTCGACCTCGAGCGCGAAGCGGTTCCAACCGCCGGGCTGCGGCATCGAGCCATCGGGCATCGCCTGACCGCCGCCCGGTCCGCCTCCGGGAGCACTCAGCACCAACCGCAGGTCACCGTGCTGGAGCATCGCGAACGTGGGGGCGGGGTGCATCAGCTCCTGGAAGCCCAGGCTCCCGCAATAGAAGTCGATCGCGGCGTCGACGTCGTCGACGATGTAGCGGACGCTGACGCTGGCCATCGGGGCTCCCTCGGTAGAGTACGAGTATGAAACGTAGCCGTTTCACAGCGAAACGTCAACGTCGCATAGTTTGGATGGCCGCTCGATGAGCGCCCGGGCCGACCGCGGCACGGATCCGCGGATTGCCCGTTCGCGGATCGTGATTCTCCAGGCAGCCGTCGATGAGCTCGCCGACCACGGCTACGGCGGCGTGACGATCGAGGGCGTGGCCGCGCGCGCCGGCGTCGCCAAGTCCACGATCTACCGCCACTGGGCCGACCGCCTCGAGCTGATCGCCGACGCGTTCGAGACGTTCCACGAGCGGATGGTGCCCGACACCACCGGGAGTCCCCCGCGCGAGACGATCGCGACACTGCTGACGCACGTGGCTGAGGTCGTCACCGACTCGACGTTCTCGCGGTGCATCCCCGCGTTGATCGAGGGTGCCGAACGCGATCCGCGGGTGCGCGACTTCCACCACCGCTACTCGGCGCTGCGGCGCAGCGTGCTCGTTGAGCTGGTCGACCGCGGCGTGCGCGAGGGGACGATCGCCCGCGACGTCGATCCCGAGCTGGCCACCGCCGCGCTGCTGGGAGCGATCTTCTACCGGCGGTTGATGACCGCGGTGCCGCTCGCTCCAGCGGAGGCGGGCCGGCTGGTGAGGACCGTGCTGGGCGCACCGCCGGGTTTCGGGTGACGCCCGTGACGTCGGCGGAGAGTGACGAGTCACTACACTGTTGCGACCGTCGCATTTGCGCATGCTGGGAATGTCCGGGCGCGGACAATACGGTCAGGTTGCTGTCAGCGAGGGCCGGCGAGCTGACGGTCGAGTGTCACTTCGAGTTCGGGTTCAGGGCCCTCGCGCGTGGACTCGATGGTCAGGCGCAGCTCACGCCGGTGCAGCGTCAGCCAGCCGAGCTGGTTACGCCAGGTCGGCGGCTGCAGCACCCGCCAGCGCACGTTGGGGTCTCGTACTCCGGCGGCGTGGGCGAGCCTGCGCGCCATCAGGCCCATCAGGCGCGAGCGCCGTGCGATCCGCAGCAAGCGCCGCTCGCGCCTGCCCAGCTGGTTACGAAACGGTGAGCACACCGCCTGATACACCGCGCTGGACACGCCCGCCGACGGTCTGAAAGCGACCGTCTCCAGATAGGCCTGGTGTACGTCACCGCCCAGCATCACGATCGAAGCGGGCGGTCGGCCACGGTGGCCGGCCGCGACTTCGGTCAACAGCGCGATCATCCGGTGAAACGAATCCTGGAACGCGGCCCAGTGCTCGAGGTCGGCCGCCCGGCGCAGGCGCTCCGACAGCCCCACGGCCCACCGCCCCCAGGCGCCGGCGCACACGGCCTCGTTCCACGCTTCCAGATAGTGGAGCGTCGGCGCCAGCAAGATCGGCAGCGTGCTGGCCACCAGCACGTGGTCATGGTCTCCGGTCAGCTCGCGCTCGAGCCAGGCCCACTCGTCGTCGTCGATCATCTCCCGGCGGCCGTCGTTGAGCACGCGGCCCTCCCGGGCGTCGATCACCACCAGCCGGGTGGATCCGAGCATCCGCGAGAAGCTCCACAGACGGCCGCCACCCTCACGATCCACGGCGGTCGCGAACTCGTTGAGCACCGGACCGGCGTCGTTGGCCGCGAGCACCCGTGCGTACAGGGGATCCCGGTCAAGCTGGTCGGGCGACAGATTCCCCAGGTGCTGGTAGACCCAGTAGCTGCTGAGCGCGGCGACGATTCGCTGCTCCCACCAGTCGCTGCGGCGCATGTCCTCGATCCAGGCGGCAGACGTGTTCCAGTCGTCGTGGACGTCGTGATCGTCGAAGATCATCGCGCTGGGGATCGTCGACAGCAGCCACCGCATGACGGGTTGCGACCACGCCTCGCGGTACAGCAACGTGTACTCCTCGAAGTCGAGGACCTCCTCGTCCCCCGGCTCTCCGGCGGGGTCGCGGCGTGACCGGATCAGCCCCTTGGTAGCCGGGGAGACCTCGTCCGCATAGACCTGGTCTCCGATCAGCAGCAGCAGTCGGGGCCACGTTTCGGGCGACTCCGTCGTCATGCGTCGCGCTGCGGCGTCCAGTGCGTCGACCCCGGCCCCGCGCTCATCCTGCTCGTGGTCGAGCGTGTACGGTGGCTCCTGCGGCGCGGCGACGCGGCAGGAGCCCCACATGATCTTGATCGGCAGGTCCTGCGGCAGGGTCTGGATGCGGCTGGCGGGAAGCGTCCAGTCGCGCGGTGGCCACCGCCGCGTACCGTCCAGGTGCACCTCGTAGGACGTGGCGCTGCCCGGGGGCAGAGACCGGATCGTCACCAGCGCGTAGTGATGCCCGTCGACGTGGAACGTCCGTACGCGCCGGCCCAGGATCTCGACCTCGCACGGGACGTCCGTCTCCACCCAGACGGTGGCCGACGTAGCGTCGACGTACCGCAGGATCGGTCCGAGGATCAGCTCAGCCATGCTCCGACCTGACACGCCTGTCGCGACGTGATAGTGCTCGACGATTTATGACAGTTAGTGGTTGGGAGATTGCGCGAGCGGGCAGTAGGCAAGCGGATATGTTCCGGTCGCTGACCTCGCGACCTTCGACGACGAGAGAGGAGGTGAGGAATGATCATTTTGGGATTGTTGCTGCTCCTAATCGGCTTCATCGCCGCGATTCCGATTCTCTGGACGCTCGGAATCATTGTGTTAATCGTGGGGCTGATCCTGGCCGTGATGGGCTCGACCGGGAGAGCCATCGGCGGCCGGCGACATTACTACTGACCTGTCACGGAAAGACGCCTGCCCGACCGGGCGGTTGGGCAGGCGCAACAGGTTCTTCATAGAGCGCGGCTGCGGCATCCACAGTTCATGTGGCTGCCCCGACCCCAGCCCCGGTGGGGGAACCGGGACCGGGGTCGAGCCCGTTGGCTACCCCCGGGAGGTTGCCCGGCGACACGGACCCGTCGGGGTTGGATTGCCAGAGCTGGTTGTTCACAAGGCGTCAGCGGCGGCGGAGCCGTACACAACCGGCACGCCAACAGCAGCGGACGCTTCGTCATCCGTTCCCTTCGATCGGATCCCCACGGGATCGCCTGTGGTCACAAGCTTCTCTTGGGACTACGCGCGGGGAGTGCGAAGGTCAGGAGTTACTTCTTCAGTTGGCCGGGCGGGATGCCTCCGTGTCCCGGGGCCGCTGCGCTATTGCCCGGCGCGGCGTCGCTGCGCTCAGGGGCGGTGGCGGTCGGGCCGGGAGCGATGGTCGTCTGCCCCGGTGGCGCCGCGCCCCGGCCAGGTGGGGTGCCCCCATGGCCGGGGGTGGCTCTCGTGTGGCCCGGTGCCGAGCTGCTGGCGCCGTTCGAGCTGTCGCTGTTGCCCGGAGACGTGCCGCCGTGGCCGGGGGCGGCGCTGCTCTTTCCCGGCGACGCGACGCTCTGGCTGGTCGGCGCCGGGCTGCTGCTCGAGGCCTGGGTGGTGGGGGTCGATGTGACTGCGACCTCGGTCTGCTGCGCGAGCGCCGGCGTATGAGCGGGCTTGGTATGCGCGGGCTTGGCCGAGCGCTTTTCGCCGACTCGCGAGCGGGCCATGGCCGAGGGGTGGGCGACATGCGAAGGATGGGTTGCCGCCGGCCGCCAGCTGCGGTGCACGGGGGTGCTGCCGCTGTGCGCAGGGCGGCGGACGGCATGCCAAACCGCGGGAGCCTGGGGATGCTGCACGTGTTGGGGGGAATGCCCGCCGGAGTGTGGCGTCGAGCTGACGCCGGCGACCCCCGTGACGGTCATGAGCGCCGCCGCGATCGCGGCCAGGCTCTTAGAGATCAGGGTGGCCCCGCCAAACTTCACGGCGACCCCGGCCGCCGCCCCGCCGGCGGCGGCTAGCCCAACCGGGCCCTGGTGGCCGCCGCCGCGGGCTATTCGAGCGATCAGGCCAGCTGACGCGACCAGGGGCAGCGCCGGTGCGATCGCGCGCAGATCCGAGCGGCGCTGGCCGATCGCCGCGGCGAACGCGTCGCAAGTCGAGCAGTCGCGCAGATGGGAGCGAAGCCGGCGATTGCGCAACATCCGCCCGTCGTGCTCAGACAGCCTGCGCCGGATCTCCTCGCACGACGCGGCGCGACCCTCGGCAAATTCCGACAGCGCCTGACGGGCTTCGAAGATCGCCTGCTTGGCCGCTGCGGTTGAGGTGCCCAGCGCAACCGCGATCTCCGCGTGAGAAAGCCCGCTCAGCTCGCGCATCAGCAACGCGCCACGCTGGCGGTCAGGCAGGTGGGTCAGATCGGAGACCAGCAACGCCAACCGAGCCCGCTCGGCGGCCTCGTCCGCGGCCGAGGGAACCGTGGGAAGCAGCGCCTCTGACAGCTCCTGGTCGCCCACGCGTCGGCGGCGGACCAGCGAGATCGCCTCGTTATGAGCGATTCGAAACAGCCACGGACGCAGCGGAGCGTCGCGTCTCCCCTCGCGTAGCGCCACCAGCGCCAAGGTGAACGTCGACTGCAGCGCGTCCTGGGCGTCGCCATCGTCGTGCAGCAACGAACGGCAATAGCGGTACAGCGGCTGGTGATAGCGCTCATACAGCGTCCCAAACGCGCTGTCGTGACGGTCGGCCACGTGGCCCGCCAGCATCTCGTCGTCGATCCGCCGGCCGCGCAGCGTCCGGATCGAGCGCTTGGTGACGAACGGGTCAGCGGACGGAGCCGGTGGCTGCTCGAGAAGGCGTGGGGCCATTTCAGGTTCAGTAGCTACCCGGCGTCAGATACCCGACGCAGGATGTCGAATCGTCCCCGGCTTGCGAATCGGCACTCGCGGCGTTCGCCCGCGTCGGCGCGACGGGATCCGGATCGGCCGCGCGTCGGCGACGCCGGCCAGCGCATCCAGGATGTTGCGGAGATTGACGATCAGCGCTCCGGTGATCGGCCAGAATCCGTCGGGCAGGGCATCGACCGCCAGCTTCTCGGCGAACGCCTCGAGCTCGTGGCGAACCGCGCCGACGGCGGCCTTGTCGGCCTCCGCGACGGCCGCGCCCGCTCGATCCAGAAGGTCGGCGAAAGACCGGCGGAACTGCCCGGGCCACCGGTCGGGTGGCCGGCGTGCCAGGCCGATCGTACGGGCCATGCTGCGGGTTTCCGCGACCGCCTGGGAGAGCCGGCCGAGCACGGAAGGCAGGCCCTCGGTGGCGCGCATCCGATCGGCTACGGCCGGCCGCGGGTTCATCCGCCCGCTTTCGCGCGCTTGCTGGAGGATCACCCACGCTTGATCGAGGTCGCCGTCCAGATCGTCGGTGGCCGAGATCCAATCATCGGGTCCAGTGTCGGTGCAGCCCTGACCCAGCTCGCGTCCGATTTCGGTCAGCAGGGCCCCGATCCGCTCGCTCAGGGCCTCGATCTGGGCCACGGCGCTGCGATCGCGCAGCGGCGGCCACACGATCAGGTTGACCAACAGGCCGATCCCGATGCCGATCGCGGTGTCGAGCACGCGACCGCCCAGCATGCCGCTGTCGTCGCTGTAACCGGTGGTCAACACGATGATCGCGGTCGCCGCGACGGTCGTGGAGTCGGCGCGCATCCCGCGCAGGGAGCCGGCGATCAGCCCGAGCAGCGCGGCCAGCCCAAGCGAGACGGCGTTGAGCCCCACCACGTGGCCGAGTCCGAATGCGAGCAGCACGCCGAGCAGCGCGCCGGCGGCCTGCCGCAACCCTCGTTTGACCGAGCCGAAGATCGTCGCGTGCACGGTGAGCAGCGCGGCCCAGGGCGCCAGGAAAGGCTGGGTGACGTGCAGCAACCGGGCCGACACCAGCCAGGCGAGCACGGCCGCGAGCGCTGTCTTGACCAGCTGCGACACGTGCGACCAGGTGATCGGATCGCTGAGTCGACGTCTGATTGCGACGAACACGATGGTCGTGGTCTACCCGAACTGCCGTGCGAGCCCTCAGGCGCATGCTTGACCCTGGGGAGGTGGGTGGGGTTGAATCGACCGATGCAGTTCACCGCGCCCGCCGAGGGCTATGACCGCTTCATGGGGCGATATCTGCCGACGCTGGCGGTCGCGCTGGCCGATTGCGCTGGGGTGCGGGAGGGAATGCGGGTCGTCGACGTGGGCTGCGGGCCGGGCGGGCTCGCCGTGGAGCTGGCGGCGCGCGTCGGTGGCGCCAACGTGTCCGCGATCGACCCGGCGCCGCAGTTCGTGGCGGCGTGCCGGCAGCGTGTTCCGGGCGGTGACGTTCGCGAGGGCGTCGCCGAGCAGCTGCCGTGGCCGGATGCAGGGTTCGATGCCGCGCTGTCGTCGCTCGTGGTCGCGTTCATGCGCGATCCCGACCGTGGCATCGCCGAGATGGCTCGCGTGACCCGGCCCGGCGGCACCGTGGCCGCGTGCATGTGGGACATCGCCGGCGGGAGGATGACGATGCTGCGGATCTTCTGGGACGCCGCGCGGAAGGTCGATCCGGGGGTCGAGGGCGAGCGGCGGCGGGCCGGGACATCCGAGGGCGACCTCGTGACCCGGTTCGAGAGGGCGGGGCTGAACGACGTGGCCGGGCCGACGCTGGTGGCGCGCGCCGAGTACGCCGGCTTCGAGGATTTCTGGAGGCCGTTCACGTTCGTGGTCGGGCCGGCCGGCGAATATCTGGACTCGCTGCCCGACGACCAGCGGGTGCAGGTGCGCGAGATGTGCCGCGCGGAGCTGCCCGACGGGCCGTTCTCGCTGCAGGCGCGCGCCTGGTGCGCGGTCGGGACTGTCCCCGAGGGCTAGCGGTATCAGCCCTTGTGGGCGAGAACCGTGATCCCGTAGACGACGATCGCCGCGGCCAGCCCGAGCCCGACTACGGCGAGGGCCCCGTAGGCGACCGCGGCCCCGCTGCGGTTGGCGCGGCGCATGTCGGACGCCCGAATCGCCCCCAGCAGCGCGGTGGAGAAGATCACGGCGACGGCGATGCAGGCAGCCAGCGATGTGTAGAGCATCTTCAGCAGGGCCGTGGTGTCGATCGCGGCGCGGATCATGTGGTGCTCGGGGCGGGCGTGGCCTGTTGCAGACGGCGCGCAAACGTCGCGGCGAGCGCGCACAGCATCACCGCGGTGATCACCACAGGTCCGACCGCCCCGTGTCCGAACAGCGTGGTGATCGCGTAGGTGATGGCGCCGAGGATCGCGGCCGCCGGAAGCGTCAGCACCCAGGCACAGACGATGTTTCCGGCGACGCCCCAGCGCACCGCCGAGAAGCGCTTGGCCGCGCCGGCGCCCATGATCCCGCCAGAGATCACGTGCGTGGTCGACAGCGGGTAGCCGACGCTCGAGGCGGCGAGGATCACCGCCGCGCCGGCGCCCTGGGCGGCGAAGCCCTGCGCGGGGTCCATCTCGATGATCCGCGTGCCCAGCGTCTTGATGATCCGCCAGCCGCCGGTGAAGGTGCCGAGCGAGATCGCGGTGGCCGAGCAGACCACGACCCAGTCGGGGACGTGAAAGTTGCTGGCGGAGATATCGCCGTTGGCGACCAGCGCGAGCGTGATCACGCCCATCGTCTTCTGCGCGTCGTTGGTTCCGTGCGACAGCGCCAGCAGACCGCCCGAGGCGAGCTCTCCGAGCCGGAAGCCCCGGCTGACGGGCCCCGGGCGCAGCTTGCCGACGATCCGGTAGACGAGCAGGATCGATGCGCCGGCGCCGGCGAAGGCGATGATCGGTGCGATGATCGCGGGGACTATCAGGTCGCTGACCAGGCCGTCGCCGTTGACCGCCGAGAAGCCCTGGGCGGCAGCGACCGAGCCGACCAGGCCGCCGATCAGCGCGTGCGACGAGCTCGACGGCAGCCCGTAGGCCCAGGTGATCACGTTCCACGCGATCGCTCCGACCAGGCCGGCAAACACGACCGTCGGCGTGACCGCACCGGTATCGACGAACCCCTGGCCGATCGTGGCCGCCACCTTCAGCGAGATGAACGCTCCCGCGAAGTTCAGCAGCGAAGCCACCGCCACCGCCTGCTTGGGGCCGATCGCTCGTGTCGAGATCGAGGTCGCGACGACGTTGGCTGTGTCGTGGAAGCCGTTGGTGAAGTCGAAACCCAGCGCGGTCCCGATGACGATCACGAGGATGATGTCGCCGGTCATGCTCAGGCGTTCTTGATCACGATTCCGTCGAGCACGAACGCGGCCCGCTCGGTCGCGTCGATCGCGTCCTCGAGCAGCTCGAAGATGTCCTTCCAGCGGATCACCACCATCGGGTCGATCCCGCCCTCGAACAGCGCCGCGATCGCGCCGCGCACGATCTGGTCGCCCTCGTTCTCGAGCCGGTGGACCTCGATCGTGTGGTTGCTGATGCTCTTGAACTCGCGCATCCGCGGGATCGCCCAGTTGATCTGGCGGGTCGCCGCGAGCAGCACCCGGGCCAGCTCCTGGGCCTGGGCCATCGGCGCTTCGATCCGGTAGAGGGTCAGATAGTCGGCGGCCTCCTCGATGTAGTCGACGATGTCGTCGATCGCCGAACTCAGCCGCAGGATGTCCTCGCGATCGATCGGCGTGACGAAGCTCTGGTTGATCCGCTTGACGAGCTCGTGAGTGAGCTGGTCGCCGTCCTTCTCGCAGACAGTGATGTCGCGCGCCAGCAGCTGCGTCTCCGGGAACCCCGCCAGCAGCTCGTCGAGCAGCGTCGCTGCGCGCACAGCATTGGCTCCGGCCCGCTCGAACAAGTCGAAGAACTCGCGGTCGCTGCCCCGCAGCAGCTGTCCGAGCGATGGCATCAAGTACAGACGATGTGAAGGAATTGTGAAAACATCGTCGGGCACTCTACCCCGCACCGGCGGCGCGAAGTCGGGTGCCAGTCGGTGGTCCGGCTGAGATCCGAGAGGGCGGTCCGAGGTCCTCAGTCGCTCAGTCGAGCTCGACGTCGAAATCCCAGGAAACCAGTGGCTTTGTGCCGTCCGGAGCCAGGACAGGCGACCGACCTATACCCGAGATCGGCCTCCGGCCAATCGTCGTCAGCGTTCGCACAGGTTCACCCGGCGAACGAGATCCGCAGGATCGTCCACGGGATCAGATAGCTGATCGGTCGCGGGAGACGCCCGCGAGCCAGCGGCGCGGCGAATCCGAAGAACGGCCCGCGTCCGCGCGGGAACCGAAGCCGCTCGAGCGATGCCACGCCCGGCAGGCCGGCGAGCCGGGCGCGCTCGCGGGCGTCGACGCCCCACGGCATCGGCGGCGCTCGGTAGCCGGCGGTGTTACGCAGCCCGCTGACCGTGCGCTCGCTGAACCACGGCTGCACCACGTCCAACACCAGCCACGCCCGCGCAAAGCACCGCGCGCAGGTGTCCACGATCCCGCGGGCCTGGTCGAAATAAAAAAGAAATATAGTGTCTGACTGTGTTAGTTGCTAGCGGTGTGTTAGCCGGTCGCCTCGACGCGCCCCGCGTGACCGAAAGGCAGTCAAAAGAGGAAACGAAAAAGAACGACAAGACAGCGATAGAGGGCAGGAGCCGGGAGAGGGCGAAGCTGGTGAGTGTGTTGTGAACTGTGATAAAGACTTGTATAAGATAATGTTGTTGGGCCAGTGCAGTTTCGTGAGGGAGCGGGGGATTGTGAGAGGGCGAGTGGGGCGGTAGTCATGGGCGGGGAGTATACTTAGAGTGATAGCGCGGCTGCCTCGCTCGGTCGTTGCGCGAGACTGCGGGCTGTTGCGTCGAGGCAGACCGCGGCGAGCCCGGCGCGGCGCCTGCGGTTCGGGGGGCGAGGGCGCCCGGCCGTGCCTGCCAGTGGGGGTGAATCGGTGAGAGAGGGAAGAGATAAGAAGACGAGTGAAGGTGCAGGGCTGGAAGTACATCAGCAGGCCCTGCGCCGTGATCAGGACCCCACGGGATCCGTCGACCTCGTCCATCCAGCGCTCATCGAGCGCTGAGCCGGCCACCGACCGCAGGCGGTCCGGGCTCGGCAGGAGCGCCGCACGCGCCGCGGTCCCCTCCGCGAGGTCGACCGACAGCCACCGCACGCGGCCGTTGTCCACCCGCCAGAACTGCGTCTCGAGCCCCTCGCCGAGAGCGACCACCGTCCCGGCCGGGTTGGAGGCCAAGAACCGCTGAACCTCGCGGTCGAAGCCCAGCGCCCGCAGCGCCTGGGCTTGCGCCAGGAGCGGATGGGCGGCGCCGAACCGCTGCTCGAGCCGCGGCCCGAGGCGGTCGGCGAGCTCGACGCCGACCGGGTCGGCGAGCACGGCATCGGGGCGTCGGGCCTCGGCGGCGCGGTGGTGGAGATTCCACAGCATCGTCTCCGGCACCACGTCAAATGCGTCGGTCGTGGCCATCTGGACCCTCCTTCCAGTCGTCTGACCTATCGGCCCATGCGGCGTGCCTGAGCGCGCGCCTGGGCGATCATCCAGCCGCGCCCGCCCATCGGTGCAGGCGGCCCGGGGGAGGGGCCCGCGGGCGGGTTGTCGGGGTCGTAGCCCACGCCGAGCAGGCTGCGTGTCAGCTCCTGAGTGCTGTCGAGCAGGTCGTCGAGCGCACGCGACACGTGCGTCGCGGTGACGGCCGGGCCGGTCGTACCGTCGTCGAGCGACTCGAGCATCGCGCGGCGCAGCAACTCCTTCAGGAACGACGCGGTGACGCCGTCCGTACGGTCGACCACGTTGCCGGTCTCGGCATCCGACAGGCGAAGGGGCAGCGAACGGCCGTATAGCGCGAGCAGCCGCTCGCGGGCCGCCGCGTCGGGGAGGTCGATCTCGATCGCGACATCGACGCGTCCGGGCCGCGCCGCGAGCGCCGGCTCGAGCAGGTCGGCGCGGTTGGTGGTCAGCACGAACAGCAGATCGGCGTCGGCGGCGGCTCCGTCCATAGCATCGAGCAGATCGAACAGGACCGTGCTCGTTCCCGATCCGAAGCTCCGATCTTCGGCGACGAGATCGACGTCCTCGATCACCACCACCGCAGGCTGCAGGTCTCGGGCCAGCTCGGCCGCCGGGCCGATCCCGTGCAGCGCCCGTCCGGTCAAGATCAGCCGCGTATAGCCGGTCATCCGGGCCATCAGGTAGCGCATCGTGTGGGTCTTGCCCGTGCCCGGCGGCCCATACAGGAGGAGTCCGCGCTTGAGGTGCTGGCCGGCGCTGAGCAGCGCGTCGCGGTGAGCGGCCACCCCCAGAGCGTGGCGCTCCACCCGACCGAGGACTGACTCGGGCAGGACCACATCGTCCCTGGCGGTGGCGGGGACGTCGCCGAACTCGAGCATGACGCCGCCGCTCATCGGATGCACCGCGACGTCGAGCACGTGTCCGCGATACACGTTGAGCCGGTTGCGGAGCTCGCCCAGGTGCGCATGCACCGCTTGCGCCTGGTCGACCTCGAGGCCGGCGATCTCCAGCGCGAGGTCCGGATCCTGCTCGCCCGGGCCGTTGACCATCAGCACGTACTTCCCGCGTTCGTCGGTCACGAGTAACAGCGCGAGCCGCAGGCAGGCCAGCGTCGAGCCAGGTCCGTTGGGAAGGTCAACGAGCGGCGGTGCCGACAGTCGCAGGGGCTGGTGTATCTCCTCGGTGACGATCTGCTGGAGCGTCACGCTGCCGAAGTGCGGAGGCAGCATCAGGCCCTGGACGACGACCTCGCGGCCCGGCTCTCGCGACCAGGCGTCGAGCGCCGTCTGGAGGTTGACATGCTCGAACGGGGCCAGCGAGCGTGTGACCACCGAGCGGTCCGCGGCGTGATCGCCGAGGAAGTCGGCCACCAGCGCGGCCACCTCGTTGCGGTCGCCGGTGTCCGCGTCGGCGTGGATCCACTCCAGGAAAGACCTGAACGCCGCCGCGAACTCGCGCGCCTCGGAATCCGACGCGCCGGTCACGGCGCCAGCGTTGCTCCAGGCACCACCATCGACCGCGACCATACCCGGCTGGCGGCTATGCGATGTGAGGCCGGGTCGGCTAGGTCGCAACTTCGCTCACCGACCTGCGTTGCAGACGATGGCGTGGCGGTTTTCGGATCGATCTCCGCAGTTGCGAAGCTCCTTCTCGAGATCGTCGCGCTGGCTGCGGGAATCGGGCTGGTTGCGGCGCTTCTGTCGAGGTTCGCCGTAGGCCGCGGGGCGCTGGTGATCGCCGCCACGATGGTCATCGGCGTGCTGGCTGTGGTCGTGACCGTGCAGGATCTGGCGCGATCGGGGAGGGCGATCGCCCGAGCGAACCGCGCCGTCGCCGACGACGGGCGCGACGGGATCGATCAGTGCTTTCAGGAGGCCGGCACCGGTTCGTTGATCCCCTTCCTGCAGGTGGTGCGAGCGCGGGTGCCGCCACGCGCGGTCTATGTGGCGACGGTCGCCGGCAAGCCCGACCTCTGGTGCGTCGCGCTCGCTCTGCTCCCGCGACTGCCGGCGTTCGGGGACGATCGCGCGCAGTGGGTGATCGCGCTCGGCGCGATCCCGCCGTCGATGCAGGCGCTGATCGACCGCCACGACCCGTCGGTCACGGAGTACGCCCCAGGGCTGGCGATCCAACGGGTCAGCCGATGATCGCGGTGCTCGGCCTGGTCGAGCTGCACGCGGTGCTGATCGCGCTGGGAGGGTCGGTGTTATGGGCCGCGGGCCTGATCGATCCCCGTGACGGCGCGCTGCGAGGCCTGGGCGCCGCACTCGGGCCGGCCCACGTGTTCGGCGTGGCGCTGTTGATGCCCTGGCTGGTGATCGTCCTGCTGCTGCGGATCCCGGTGACATTCGGCACCGCGGTGATCGTGTCGGTCCTCGGATTCGCCGTGATGCTGGCGGTTGGGCACCGGCTGGGGCGGCCCGGCGTGAGCACGTGGCGGGCGGCTGCGCCGCGGCTGCGACCGCGCGCGCTGGCCGCGCTGGCGCTCGTCGTGCTCACCGGCTTGGTCGCGTGGGCATTCGTGGTGATGTCGCGGCTGCCCACAGTCGGCGACGACGCGCGAATCTGGTCGCTGCGGGGCCTGACGCTCGCCTACTACTCGCGGCTGGCCCCCGAGATCTTCCTCAACCAGGGGCAGTCCGGCAACCACCCCGTGTACCCCCTGCTGCAGCCCGAGCTAGAGGCGACCGTGTCGCGTGCGCTCGGGCACGCGGCCCCATCGTTCTTCCACGCCGAGCTGTGGCTGCTGTTCGTGTGCTGCGTGTGGACGGCGGCATACGTGCTCTGGCGGCGGCGGCCGCTTCGCCGACCGGTCGCGGTGGCTGCCTGGGCCCCGGCGGTCGCCGTGCTGGCCGTGATCCCGGCAGAGGTCTCGAACCTGATCGGCGGCAACGCCGACACGACCGGGAGCCTGTTACTGGCGCTCGGAGTGCTGTGCGCGGGGCTGTGGCTCGACCGAGCCGGTCGGCGCTACCTGGCGCTGAGCGCGGTGTTGCTGACCGCGGCGGCCAGCACCAAGGACGAGGAGTTGCTCGCCGCGGCGATCGTGTGCGGGATCCTCGTGGTCGGCGCCGCCGGCCATGTCCTGGCAGGGGATCGCGCGCGCCGGGCTCGGGAGTACCTGGGCCCGGTGATCGGACTGGTGGCCTATTCACGTTGCTGGTGGCCCCCTGGCGCCTGTGGCTGCGGGCCCACCGCCTGACCGATTCGGTGCAGCCGCCGATGCCTCACGCGCTGAACCCTGCGTTTGTAGCCGGCCGCGGCCCCGAGCTCAAGCAGACGGCGGGTGCGATGGTCACCCAGAGCGTGGGGGAGTGGAGCTGGCTGGTGGCGATCTTCCTCGTGGTGTGCGCCGTGTGCCTGGCGTCACCTGGCACCCGCCGCCTCGTGTGGTTCTACCTGGCGGCGTTCTGGGCCATGGTCCTCGCGCTGCTGTGGTTGTACACGACGACCCCGGAGCCGCTCAGCTTCCTGCTGCCGACGAGCATGGGCCGCACCGTCGCGGTGTTCATGGCGATGACGCCGCTGGCCGTGGCGCACCTGCTCTCGACCTCGATCTCCCGGATCGCCCCCGTCCAGGAGACAACGGCCTAGCCGACCACGCCCTCCACGAGTGCCACGGCTTCGATCTCGATCATCAGCTCGGGCAGCGCCAGCGCGCCGACCTCGACGATCGTGTCGGCGGGATACGGTGGCGTGAAGTGGCGGCGGCGCAGCTCGATGATCTTGGGGAAGTTCGCCATGTCGGTCAGATAGATGTTGACCTTGATGATCTTCTCCAGCGACGAGCCGCCTGCCGCGAGCACCCGGCGGAGGTTGTCGAACACGGCCTCCGCCTGAGCGTCGAAGCCACCGGCGACGACCTCCCCTTCCTGGGTGGTCGCCGCCTGGCCGGAGACGAACATCAGGTTGCCTACCCGGTAGGCCTGGGCAATCAGGAACTGCTCGTAGGGGTCCGGGTCGGTCTCGATCCGCACCGCGCGCTGCATCGAGTCGTCGCTCACCGTTGCCGCTCCTCTCGCTCTGATGTGGTGGCGGGGTCGTCCACAGCCAGGTCGGCGGGATCGCCTCCGTCGCCGCTGAGGATCACCCCGTACTCGCTTCGGGCCCGCTCGAGCGAGACCCAGCCCTCGCGTACGTCGTCGGCGACCGCTTCCGGATCTCGGGTCAGCGGGCTGCCGTAGCCGCCTCCGCCGCCCGTCCTGGACAGCACGCGCTCGCCGGGCTCGATCGTCATCGCCGCCGCCATCGGGATGTCGACCCGGTTGCCCTCGCGATCGTACTTCCAGCCGTCCGAGGGACTTCCGGTGCCTCCACCGCGCACCCCGCGCGCCGGATTCTCGTGGCCCTCGAACGTGTAGGCGATCGTCATCGGCAGATCCTTGGGCCCGTAGACGACCTCGGATCCGAGCGCGCCGCGGTGGCGGCCGGGGCCCTCTGAGTCCGGAATCAGGCGCTTGACGTGCACGTGGATCGGATACTTCTGCTCGTCGACCTCGGTGCTGTCGTGGTACATCAGCGACGCCGCCACCGGCAGGTAGTAGGTGGGCCAGCCGTCGGCCGAGGGGCCGCCGGGACCGCCGGTGCTGCCGAGGAAGATCTGGTTGACGTACGGAGCTCCGTCCAGCCGTGAGTCCTCGCCGGAGATCACCGCGTAGGAGATGCCCATCCCGAGTGCACCCTCGGCGAGCCCGAAGCCCTCGCCGAGCTCGGCGAACGCGGCCTGGGTCAGGCACACCAACCGGTCGGCGATGTTCGTGGTCGCCATCGAGCAGGAGTGGGGGAAGCGGGGATTGCCGGCGATGCAGCCGTCGCGGAGGATCACGTTGATCCGCCTGAAGCTGCCGGCGTTGTGGGGCACGTCGGGGTCGATCGAGTTGAACACGCCGGTGATCACGTTGTTGGTGGCGCAGGCGCGAGACTCGTTGAGCCCGCCGGGATAGTTGTCGGGGTTGTCGCGGAGATCGAGCTCGATCGTCCCCTGGTCGGGATCGATCGACACCTTGACGGTCAGCGGCACGCCGTCGGGGACGCCCGGATACGGGTCGTGCGTGGCCCGGCCCACCAGCTCGCCGGCGGGCAGCTGGCGCACCGCCTCGACCATGCGGCGCTCGCTGTAGTCGAACCACTCCCGGATGAACTCGCGGACCACCTGAACGCCGTACTGGGCGCACAGCTCCTTCAGCCGCCGTTCGCCGATTCGGGCCGCGCCGAGCGTCGCGAGGTAGTCGCCGTACCACTGGTCGGGCACGCGGATCCGCCGGCGGCACATGCGGATGATGTCGTCGATGTCGCGGCGGTCGCGCTGCACCCGCACGCAGGGGAAGATCAGCGCCCCCTCCTCGTACACGTCGCGGGCGCCCGGCATGTAGGTGGTGGGCAGCGCGTTGCCGCAGTCGGCCTGGTGGGACTTCGCGCACGCGGTGAACATGTGCTCGCCCTCGAAGAACACCGGAGCCAGGATCGCGTGGTCGGCCGGATGGGTGTTGCCGATGTACGGGTCGTTGTGCAGGAACGCGTCGCCGTCGGCGAAGTCGGGGTGAAGCTCGGTCATCGCCTCGGCCAGGAACTCGGTGCCGATCACGTGCACCGGCAGCCCCTCCGCCGAGGCCAGCAGCTCGTTGTCGGAGGTGATCAGCGAACAGGAGAAGTCGCGGGCCATGTTCAGCACGGCCGAGCGGCCGGACCGCAGGAGCGTGTTGGTCATCTCGCGGACGATGCTCTCGAAGCGGTTAGCCAGCACCGCCAGCAGGACGGGATCGAAGGACGGCGCGGAGATGGTCATCTGCTCTGGGCTCCTCGGGTCAGCGCGTAGTCGCCGGTGTCGGTCACGGTCGCGGTCCAGCCTGGGTACACCACCACGGTGGTGGTCGGTTCCTCGATGATCGCGGGCCCGGTGAGGCTGTGTCCGGCCGACAGGCTCTCGGCCTTGAAGCAGCCGGTCGGCATCGACCCCTGGGCCCCGAACCAGGCGTCGCGAACCGCGGCCGGCTGGGGCGGACTGGCTCCGTTCAGGCTCGCCGCGGCCAGCGCCGGCTTGGCCAGGTGGGCGGTCGCCCGGCCCTTCCAGTAGATGCATTCGATGTGCTGACCGGGCTCGCTGACCGCGAACACCCGCTCGTGGACCTGGTGGAACGCCTGCACCATCGTCTCGACGTCCGCGCCGGACTCGAACTGGCCGGCCGCTAGCGGGACCTCGAGCTCCCACACCTGATACGGGTAGCGCGCCTCGACGAAGAACTCGGTCGAGCGCAGCTGTGCGGGGGTCTGCAGCCGGGTGAAGAACTCGTCGATCTGCTCGGCCAGGTGAGCGAGCCCGGTGTTGACGGCGCCGTAGTCGAAGCGGTTGGTGTCCGCGCGCTGGCTGATGCTGAACTCGCTGACGATGTCGGAGAACAGGCCACCGCAGGCCGACAGGGTCCCCGCGGTCCGGGGCACCAGCACGTCGTGGCAGCCGAGCTCCTCGGCGATCCGGCCGATCGTCATTCCGCCGGCGCCGCCGCCGGCCACCACCAGCGAGCCCCGGGGGTCGAAGCCCTCGTTGATCGTGATGTCGCGGATCGCACCGACCATGTGCTCGTTGGCGATCGTCAGCACGGCGTGCGCGGCTGTCTCGGCGTCCATCCCCAGCGGCTGCGCGATCTGGCGCGAGATCGCCTCGTGCGCGGCGTCGGGGGACAGGCGCATGCGCCCGCCGAGGAAGTAGTCGGGGTCGATGTACCCGAGCACCAGCGCAGCGTCGGTCACGGTGGGCTCGGTGCCGCCGGCGCCGTAGCAGACGGGTCCGGGCTGGGCCCCGGCGCTCTGGGGCCCGACTCGCAGCAACCCGCCCGGATCGATCCAGGCGATGCTTCCGCCCCCGGCGCCGATGTTCTTGATGTCGACGGCAGACAGCCCGGTCATGTGCCCGGTGAACTGCCCGCCCAGCCATGTCTCGCGCGTGAACTTGATGTAGCCGTCGCGGACGAGGCTGACGTCGAAGCTGGTGCCGCCCATGTCGCAGACGATCACGTTGGGCTCCTGCGGCGCGTACACGCGGGCCGCCACGGGCGCCATTGCGGGCGCCGAGTTGACCGAGTAGACGGGGCGGGTGGCCACGTCCTCGACACTCAGCACCCCGCCAAACGACGTGCCCACCAGCAGCTCGCCGGCGAACCCGGCGTGCCTCAGGTCGTCGGCCATCTCGTCGAGGTGGCCCTGCATCAGCGGCTTCAACGATGCGTCGATCGCGGTCGAGGACGCACGCCGGTACTCGCGAATGATCGGGTTCAGCCGGTGCGACAGCGTGAACGGGACTCCCGGCAGGCGCTCGGCGAGCAGCTCGCCGACCCGTTCCTCGTGCACCGGGTTGACGATCGACCACAGCAGGCACACGGCCACCGCCGCGACGTCGAGCTGGGCCAGCCGGTCAAGCGTCGCTCCCACCGCGTCCTCGTCGAGTGCGACGACGACCTCGCCCTCCGAGTTGACGCGCTCGGGAATCTCGAACGTCAGCCGCCGGGGCACGTACGGGGCGGGGTACTGGTGGCGGAAGTCGAACGGGTTGAGCTTGCCGCCCTCGCGTAGCACCAGCGTGTCCGGGTGGCCCTCGGTGGTGAGGAACGCCGTGCGCGCCGTTGAGCCGGTGAGGATCGCGTTGGTGGCGCGGGTGGTCCCGTAGATGAACACCGACGTCTGATCGAGCAGCTGCTCGAACGTCAGCCCGTGCTCGGAGGCGCCGTAGGCCAGCGCCTCCGAGATCCCGTCAAACACCCGGTCGGGGGTCGTCGGGGCCTTGCTCACCCACAGCTCGCCGCCGGCGGCATCCGCCACCACGACGTCGCTGAACGTGCCGCCGGTGTCGACGGCGATCCGATAGCTCACCGGGCGGGGCTCATCACTACGACCCCTCCGCGGTGGCGACGGCCGGGGTGAGCGGCGGCGAGACGGTGCCTTCGGCTTCGGTGGCCATGTCGACGACAGCGTAGCTGGGGAGTGGCTCGTCGATCACGACCTTGGAGAAGCCGAGGATGCGTTTGAGCGTGAGCGAGGCTGGCGCTGCGGCTCGGGCGATCGCGACGAACGCGATGTACAGGACGCCGGCCATCACCCAGGCTTCGAGCGGTGCGGGGCCCCAGTAGCGGTTGGCGTCCTCGCCGGGGAGGATCCCGGTGGCCCAGGTGCCGTACAGCACCGAGATCGCCAGCGCGGCGATCGCGGGCCAGTTCCCGACCGACGTCTCGCTCCAGCCGGGGATCTTCAGCAGCGGGCGGGAGATCCCGAACAGGCGAGGGAGCAGGAAGTGATCGACGCACATGATCACCGTCGCCGACGGGGCCGTGACCGCCAGGAACGCCGCGACCTTCAAAAACCCGTTGGTGATCTGATAGTTGACCAGGTAGCCGGCGAGCGCGCCGATCGCGGCGCAGATCGCGCACGTGTACAGCCGCTTCCACTTGCTCCAGCCCCCGAAAATGTTCTGAAACGCGTTGATCGCCTCGTAGTAGTTGCCGTCGTTGATCGCGAACTGGCTGATCGTCGCCAGGATCCACGCGATCCAGAACGCGCCGAACAGCGAGAAGTGCGTCGCGTACTTGATCACCGCCCCGAAGTCAGACGAGCCCGCGAACTCCGCCATCATCCACCCGCCGACCGCGAACAGAATGAACCCGAAGCCCAGCGCGAACGCGAACGCCGGGATCGGCCACGTGAACTTCGGCTTGCCGTAACGGAAGATGTCGGGCTCATTGCCCCACAGCGAAAACCCGATCACCACCCCGACCACCTGCCAGAACGCCAGCCCCGCGGTGTTCTTGGGATGGTGGCCCAGCAACGCGGAATGATCGACCAAGCCACGGATGACCATGTAGATCACCCACAACATCACCAACGGCGTCACCACATACCGAGCGAACGCGCTGATCCCCGTAAACCCAAACAGGTTGTTGAAGATCATCACGCCGCACATGATGATCGTCAACGCCTCCACCGCACTCCACCCATACAACCCCTGCCAGATCTGGACCATCAGACCACCTTGGAACCCGACCCAGCCCAACGCCCCGATCACGACCAACACCGACACGATGTAAGAGCCCGTCACCCCGAAGATCGAACGCGTCAACAGCGAATGCGTCTGCCCCGTACGCGAACCCAAATACGCGCCGAACAGCGCATACGCGAAATAAATCCCGATCCCCAACGCGGTAACGCCAATCGTCCCCAACAACGTATACCCCGAGTCATGCACCTCCGTACCGACAAACAAAAACGAGAAGCCAGCCGCGAACGTCGTCCACAACGCGATGAAATGCCCAATCGGACGACGCTTATCCAACGGAACCAAGCCCGTATCGCTCGTCGAATAATCATGAGCGACCGAGTCATGCAACGACTCGCGCTCAATCTCAATGTCCCTCTCGAAGAACTCCTCGGGGTTATGGCTGTGGTGATGCTCACTCGCCTGCTGATCGCCTGTGTCGGACATCAACCTCTCCCAAGCTCGGCTCGACGTATACAGTGCGGAACGTTATTGGGGACCCCGGCGGAATTGCAAGCATTTGCCAAAGTCCAACTTCGCAACTAGCGAACGTGGGATCGCCGTTGCAGCTGACGCCGGGAGCCACACATATACCGAGGACGGAGGCTGAATGGCGCGCGTGATCCTGCAGAACGGCCTGGTCGACGTCGGCGACGGCAACTTCGAACGCACCGACCTGGCGATCGACGACGGCCGGATCGCGGCGATCGGGAACGACGGCGACGCGGGGGACGGGGGCGAGGTCGTCGACTGCGGCCGGTTCGCGATCGTCCCCGGGATGGTCAACGCGCACTGCCACTCGAACGAGAACTGGTTCCGCGGGCGCTGGGACAACCTGCCGCTGGAACCTTGGATGCTGTTCTCCTACCCCGCGCTGGCGGGGCCGGTGCAGAGCTCGCGGGAGACGTATCTGCGGACGCTGATCGGCGGACTGGACATGGTCCACTCGGGCGCCACCTGCGTGGTCGACTTCCTCTATGAGATGGCGGGGTTCACGGATGAGTCGCTGGCCGCGGTCGTGTCCGCCTACCGCGATCTCGGGCTGCGCGCGCTGATCGTCCTCGGGATGGGCGACCGCGCCTACCACGAGACCGTGGTGCTGGACGAGGGGCTGGTCGACCGGGCGCTGATCGACCGGCTCGAGGATGAGAAGCCGCCGACGTGGCGCGAGTGGGAGGAGTTCACCCGCCGGGCGGTCGAGCAGTATCACCGCCCCGACGAGGGCATCACGATCGCGCTGGGCCCGTCGGGCCCTCAGCGGTGCACCGACGAGTTCCTCCAGAGCTGCGCCTCGCTCGCCGACGAGCTCGACCTCCAGATCCACATCCATGTGCTCGAGACCCGGATGCAGGCGCTGTCGGGCCAGAAGATGTACGGCAAGACGCTGCCCGAGCACATGCATGCGCTCGGCTTCCTGGGGCCGCGGGTGAACTTCGAGCACGGGATCTGGCTCACCCCGCACGACATCGAGCTGGTGCGCGACACCGGGACCACGATCATCCACAACCCGATCTCGAACATGAAGCTCGGAAGCGGCATCTGCCCGGTGCCCGAGCTGCTCGGCCATGGCGTCAACGTCGCGCTCGGGACCGACGGGATGTCGTCCAACGACGGCAACGACATGTTCGCCGTGCTGAAGGTCGCCGGCCTGCTGCACAAGCTCTGGGACATCGACTACGAGCGCTGGCTCGGAGCCGACGAGGCGTGGCGGATGGCCACCGCCGGCGGGGCCCAGGCCGCCGGAGATCAGGCCGGGCTCGGTCGGATCGAGGCCGGCCGGCGCGCCGACCTGGTGCTGCTGGACCTCGAGAGCCGGGTGTTCACGCCGATGTCGGACCCACTCCACCACGTCGTGTTCGGATCGACCACGTCGGCCGTGAACTCGACGATGGTCGGCGGGCGCTGGGTCGTGCGCGACGGACAGGTGACCGGGGTCGACGAGACCGCGATCCTGGCCGAGATCCGCGAGACCGCCAAGAGCGTGTTGACCCGCCACGACGAGGCGTTCTCGCTGGGCGAGCAGCTGCTGGCGTCGGTGCGAGCGGGCTGGCTGGAGGCGCTCGGCAGCGACGTCGGGATCAACCGCTCGATGCCGGTGATCTAGCGGCTCCGTGATGAAAAAGTGGTGCTATTGGCCACTTTTTCATCACGCTGCCAGCGACAGACCGCCCAGCCCCGCGAGCACCGCGGCGGAGCGGGCGTTGCGGGCGGCGAGAGTCGCGTGGTCCGCGCTGCGTGCCCAGTGGGCCACGGCCACCATCGAGGCGCCGTGCGCGCAGTCGATGCCGACGCCCACGGCCCGCCGGACCCGGGTCGGCCTTCGGTCGATCAGCGCCGCCTGAGTCAGCTCGCGCGCGCCGAGCACCCGGGCGACCGTCAGTGCCCGACGATCGAGCGGCGCCCGTGCCAGCCGCTCCAGGACCGCGGGCGGCGCCAGCAGCAACCCGGCGCCGTAGACGGCCCGCGCGACGGCCAGCGGGCGGCTCGTCATCACGTCCCCGCGGGCTCGGTGACCGCGCAGTGCAGCAGCAGCGCGTGCACGAACGCCTGGGGCAGGTTGCCGCGCATCTGGCGCTGGGCCACGTCGAACTCCTCCGACAGCAGCCCGGCCGGTCCGCACGCGGCCCGGTTTCGCTCAAACCAGCGCGCCGCTCGGACCTGGTCGCCCTGCTGCGCGTAGGCGAGCGCCATCAGGAAGCCGCACATCACGAACGCGCCCTCGGACTCTCCCAGCGGCCGCTCGTCGGGCCGGTAGCGGTAGCAGAAGCCGTCGTCGGTCAGCTCGCGCGCCACCGCCTCGAGCGTGGCGATCGACCGCGGATCCTCGGCCGGTATGCCGCCGCGGATCGCCGGCAGCAGCAGCGCCGCGTCGACCCGCGAGTCGGTCGGCGACCGCTGCCAGTGCCCGGCCGGGTTCAGCGCGTGCGCGGCCGTGTCGGCGACGATCGCGTCGGCGAGCGCAACCCAGCGGGCCGCCCGCTCTCCGGGCTGGTGCTCGGCGACCTTGCGCAGCCCGGCCGCGCACACCAGGCGGCTGTGGGTCCAAGCATCCGGCTCGAGCTCCCAGATGCCCGAATCGGGCTCACGCCAGCGCGTCTCGATCGCGTCGGCCGCGGCCTGAGCGGCGCGCCACCCGTCGGCATCGAGGTGGTCGTGCGCGGCGGCCGCGGCGAACAGCAGCAGCGACTCGCCGAACGCGTCGAGCTGAAACTGCCCGTTGACCCAGTTGCCGACCACGTCGTTTCCGCCCGGGTAGCCGGGCAGGCCCAGCGTTCGCTCGTCGGGCACCGGGTCCCCGGTGACCGTGTAGGCGGGCACCATCGACGGTCCGTCGGCCAGCAGCCGTTCGGTCACAAACCGCACGGCGTCATCCATCAGCGGCATCGGTCCGGCCTTGGCGATCGCCTGGCCGGTGAAGCACTGGTCCCGGACCCAGACGTAGCGGTAGTCGTAGTTGCGGCCTTCGCGGGCACGCTCGGGCAGTGCCATCGTGGCCGCCGCAACCATCCCGCCGCCGCTGCTGGTCAGCCCGCTGAGCACCGCGTAGGAGTGACGGGCGTCGCGCGACGCGGTCGCGGACTGCAGCTCGGGGAGACGCTCGGTCCAGCCCGCCTCGGTCGCGCTCCAGGCTCGGTCGGCGTCCGGCGGCGGCTCGTCGGCCCCGCCGGTATCGAGCACCAGTACCAGGTCGTGGGACGCTCCCTCCTCGAGCTCGATCGTCATCGTCAGCGGCCGGCCGCCCGCGCCGTCTGACGCCGGCCGGGCGTCGGCAGCTCCCACCCAGGTCATCCGCACGTCGCCGATCCGGCACGTCCAGGCGCCGTCGTCGCGGAGCGTGCGGCGCTTGGCCCGCTGCGCGCCGAACTCGCCGCGCAGGTCGAGCGCCACGCGAACCCGCGCGCGTCCCTCGCGGGCCAGGATCCGCCGCAGGACCACTGCGCGGCCGGGATGCGCCGGCAGCGCCAGCGCCTCGCGGCATTCGACCACGCCGTCGTCGGTGGTCCACCGGCTGCGCCAGATCAGGCCGTGCTCGTAGTAGCCGCCCCACACGAACCTGGAGTCCGGCGTCACCTGGTAGGTCCCCTGGCCACCGATCAGCGTGGCCAGGCACGGGTCGGAGTCCCAGCGCGGGAAGCACAGCCACGCGTAGTCTCCGCGTGGCCCGATCACGGCACCGCGCTCCCCGTCGGCGATCAGGGCGTACTCACGCAGGACGTGAGGCACGCCGACGGCGTTCACCGTCGGAGGGCGGCGACGCCGGCCACCGTCGCCGCGGCGGCCGCCAGCGCGACTCCCGCGAGCGCCGAGCGGCGCTGGTTGGCCCACAGCTGTGGGCTGCGCGACTTGGCCTGGTCGTCGAACATCCCGTGCGTCGCGGCCAGCTCGGGCAGCGGCTCGAACAGGTTGTCGCGGCGATCGGGGGCCGCCGGCATGTCCTTGACCTGCTGGCCGGAGAAACCCGTGCGGGCCAGGTACCAGTCGGCGACGCTGGGCGCGAGCTTGCTGCCGAGGATCGCCTCCATCGCGCTGTAGCCGACCTTCAGCTCGCGTCGGCGGTGATGCGCCACCCAGTACACCGCCTCGGCGGGGATCTCGGGCTGGTAGATCGGCGGGACCGGCTGCGGGTGGTTGGGGAGCTTGGAGCGGCACCAGTTGAACTGGGTCGTGTTGACGCCCGGCAGCTGCACCATCGTGATGTACACGCGGCTCTTGTCGTGGCGCAGCTCGGTGCGGATCGAATCGGTGAAGCCCCGAATCCCGAACTTGGCGCCGCAGTAGGCCGACTGCAGCGGGATCGAGCGATACGACAGCGCCGAGCCGACCTGCACGATCGTCCCGCGGTCGCGCGCGACCATCCGCTTCAGCGCGGACATCGTCCCGTACACCGTGCCCAGATAGGTGACCTCGGTGGCGCGCTTGTACTCCTCGGGCGAGACGTCCACGAATCGCGCGAACACCGTGGCCATTGCGTCGTTGACCCAGATGTCGATCGGCCCGAACCGGGCTTCGACCTGCTCGGCGGCGGCCTCGACGGCGTCGGCGTCGGCGACATCGGTGGGCACTACCAGCGCCTGGCCGCCGAGCTCCTCGACCTCCCGGCGCACTTCGTGCAGAGCGGACTCGCCACGCGCCAGCAGCCCGAGGTGGGCGCCGCGGCGGGCAAACGAATGGGCGATCGCGCGGCCGACTCCACCGGAGGCGCCCGTGACGACCACGACCTCGGCCGTCTCCGGCTTGCTCGTGTTCTGCTCAGTCATGTCCGGTTCCCTACCCGGAAGCCGGTATCCAACACCAGGGGCCGTCATACGGCGGCGGCGGGGGTGGGGAGGTGGCGGCGCGCCCGTCCAGACTCAGCCCACGCCGGGGGCCGTCCAGTGCGACGCCAACCTCGATGGGGTTCCTGCCCGACGGCAGCCTGGTGTTCTCCAACCAGATCGGCGACGCGGGCTGTCTCCGGGTCATCGACCGCGGCGACCTTCATCTATGACCCCAGTCCGCGGCACGACCGACATCCGCCTCTAACGCCGGCGGGCGAGCACGATCGTCCGCCTCGCGGTAATCGTCGCCCGACCGCGGACGCGCAGCGAGATCGTCGCTGTCGCTTTCACGCGCGCGAGCGGGTGAGAATTCGCCGGCCGGCGCGCGTGAGCTTGATCGCGACGCGCTTCTCGCCGGCTGCAGCGAAGCTCACCGAGCCGGATGCGAGCATCCGGCTGCGGGCGTGAGCGCGGCGGGCTTCTGTGTTCGTCGCCGTCCATCCGATCGTGACCCGACCGGCCCCGAGCGCGCGAACGCGATAGGCGTACCGGTGGTGCGCGAGCAGCCACCGGATCCCGATCGTCCGCTTCGTTGCCCTCAGCGAGCGCAGCAGCGTCGCCCTGATCTGCGCCGTCGTCGGGACAGCGGAGTGGCCCGCCGAGGGCGGCCGTGAGCTCGGCAGCGGTCCGGTCGCGGGCGGCGCGGGAGTCGGGAACAGGACCGCCAGTTCGCCTGGCAGGCCCGAACCGCAGCAGGTTTGGGGCGTCATGACCAGGCCGGGGCGGCCGGCGAACGTGCCGGCGCCGAGCATCTGAGGCGAGGGTCCCACTTCGACCGGGTTGCCCGCGACCCGAAAGCCGCCATGTCCGTCGCCAGCCAGGAGGTAGACGCTCCCGTCTGTGGCCGAGTCGCCGACGGCCGCCAGATCCTGGATATGGTCGCCGTTGAAGTCGAGCGTGGCGAGCCCGTGAACGTCGATCGAGGCGCCCAGCGCCACCGGCGACCCGGGGGCGGGGGAGAGGTTCCCGTGCCCTTGGCCCAGCAGCACCGTGAGCTTGCCGGCTTGCGTGTCGTCAAGCGCGACGTCAGGCATCCCGTCCCCGTTGAAGTCGCCGACGTCCACCGTCCTGGGCGGTCCGTCGAGCGTGATCGGAGAGTGCACGACGACGGACGGCGTCCCGACGCCGCTGACCACGTTCAAGGTGTTGTTTCCGGCATCGGTAACCGCGAGGTCCGGCTTGCCGTCGCCGTTGAAGTCGGCCGTCGCGATCGAGCCCCAATTGTTGCTGTCGAACACGAGTGGGAATCCCGGCGCGGGCGAGAACGTGCCGTCGCCGTTGCCGAGCAGCAGCGACAGGGTGGGGCCAAAGTTGACCGCGGCGACGTCTGGCTTGCCGTCGCCGTTGAAGTCGGCGGATACCACTTCGATGGGCACATCGCCCAGCGCCGCCCGAGCACCCGGCACCTGCGTGAACGTGCCGTCGCCGTTTCCAAGCTGCACCCACAGCTGCCCGTCGTTGCCCTCAGCGAGGTCGGGCTTGCCGTCGCCGTTGAAGTCAGCCGACACGATCGAGTTCAGGCCGCTGCCGAGCACGATCGGTGCGCTCATCGAGGTTCCGTCCACGAGCGCGAGGCCCCCGTCACCGGTGGCCAGGAACGGAGACACGAGCCCCGTGCCACCTGGGTCGTGCGGGCTGGAGGAGTTGGTGGCCGCGGCAAACTCTTCCAGCCCGTCTCGATTGAAGTCGCCGAAGGCCAGTGACAACACCGCGCCCTCGAGCGCATACGGCGAGCCCGGCGCCGGCGTGAGCGTCCAGCTGTCGGTCGCCGCGGCGGCGCAAGCAGCGAGCATCGCGAAGATCGCAATCGCCATCGCAATCGACCTCCCCACGAATCTCACCACGGTTGCTAGAACGCAGGCGGTCCGCTCGAGTTGCGCGTGATCGTCACGGGCTGGTCCGGCGCCGGTACGCGCGCCGCGACTTCTCACGGCTGCCGCAGGCGCTCATCGCGCACCAGCGTCTCCGGCCGCTGACGTTGACGAACAGCCATCCGCAGTTCGCCCCCGGGCAGCGGCTGACGCGGCCCAGCCGCTCGGGGTCCCGCAGCAATCCAACCGCGTCAGCGGCGACGGCGAACCGCACCCCGCGCCGTTCGGTCGCCGGCCACGACCACGACCACCCGCCGTCGCCCAGTTCGAGCGCGCCCGCCCGCACGGCGGCGGCGTACGTGCTCCGGATCGATTCCAGATCGTCCGGGCTCGGCGTTCGGCCGCGGGCGATCGCTGAGAACGCCCGGTAGACCGCGTCGCGGAGCAGGCGAGCTTCGCGCAGCTCGCTGGCCGACGGCCGCCCCGAGGCGGGGATCCCCATCCGCTCGGCCCAGGTCTTGAGACTGTCGCGGGTGGTGAGGACGTCGCTGGCCTCCGGCTGCCAGGGTTCATCGTCGGCGTCTCGGTCGAGGGTGTTGGCGTAGTCCAGGCACAGGGCCCCGCCCCGCAGAGGGGTGTCTTCGGCGGTCCACGGCGCCTTACCGGTTGACGGGCTCATCAGGTAAGGTCTAGCGCATGGAGCAAACCAGCTTCCGGGCGGGGCTGCGGATCGGGCTGCCGGTAGTGGTCCCGACATTCGCGATCGGTCTCTCGTTCGGAGTGCTGGCCCGGCCGGTGCTCGGGTCGGTCGTGTCGGTGCTGATGTCGGTGCTGGTGTTCGGCGGCGGCGCGCAGTTCGCGGCGCTGAGCGTCCTTCAGGGTGGTGGGACAGCCGTGGCCGCGGTGATCGCCGGATCGCTGATGAACACCCGATTCGTGGCGATGAGCCTGGCGCTGGCGCCGTCGCTGCGGGGACCCCGGTGGCAGCGATTCGCCGAATCCCAGGCGGTCGTCGACGCGTCGTTCGTGCTGGCCAACCGCCGCGACGGGACCTTCGACCTCTCGATCCTGTTCGGCACGTCGCTGATGCAGTACCTCGCCTGGGGCCTGGGGACCGTGGCGGGCGTGGCGCTCGGGGGCGTGCTCTCGAACCCCGACGCATTCGGAATCGACGCGATCTTCCCGGCCTTCTTCCTGGTGCTGCTGGCCGGGGAGCTCGGGGACCACGACCGCCGGGTGGTGGCCGGGCTGGCGGCCGCCGTCACGCTGGTGTTCATGACGTTCGCGCCGCCCGGGGTTCCGCTGATCGCCGCCGCGCTGACATCCCTGTGGGGGCTGCGTCGCCGGTGATCGCGACCGCGACCTCGGTCGGCGTGCTGGTCGCTCTGATCATCACGACGCTGCTGCTGAAGGGAACCGGCCCGATGGCGCTGGGCGGGCGGCGCCCGCCGGAGCGGGCGATGTCGGTGGTCTCGCTGGTCGCGCCCGCGATCGTCAGCGCGCTCGTCGTGTACGAGACGTTCAGCCGCACGTCGTCGGGCGTGACGGTCGACGAGCGGGTGATCGGCCAGCTCGCGGCGTGCGGCGCAATCGTCGCCAAGCTGCCAATGACCGCCGTGATCCTGATCGCCGCCGCCACCACCGCGCTCGCCCGCCTGGTGCTTTAGGCGTCAGACACGCGCAGCATCGGCGCCTGGCCGAGCAGCGCGCGCCGGCACCAGCCGAGCACCTCCTCGGCGACCTCGTCCTCGGTCAGCTCAGAGGTGTCGATCACGTGCATCGACCAATCGCGGCCGGCCGGGTCGGCGCCGATCCAGCGCTCCCACCGCATCTCATCCCAGCCGCCGCTGGTCAAGACGTGGGGCATGTGACCGGGGTCGCGCGCGTGGCCGCGCATCCAGTCCGCGAACGCCTGGTGGTGCACGAGCAGCGCGGGGTCGTCGCCGCGGCGCTCAAGCCGCGCGGCCTGGGCGCTGCGGCCGACGTCGAGCAGGCACGCCGCGACGCCTCCAAGCCGCGTCGCCGACGGAGCTGCCAGCACCTCCCCGGCGGCGACCGGGTCCCCGCTCAGCAGCAGATGCCGCCCGTCGGACTGCAGGACCACGGCTCGCTGGACGGCTGTCTCGGTCGCCCGCTGGCGCCAGGCGATGTCCGGGAACGTGGGGACGTCGACGAGGTCGCCCAGCTCGATGCACTCGACCTCGGGCGGCAGCTCCGCGGACACCCCCTGGCGGACTGTCGACTTGCCGGCGCCACTGGCTCCTGTAACCAGCAGCAGCGTCACGTCGCGAACGGATCCGCCGTACTCGGGGTTATGGGCACGCCGGGCTACGGGCCGCGCGACGGCGGTGGCGCTACCTCGTCGATGAGGTCCGCGATCGAGTCGATGGTCCTGGAGGCACGGTACGGGTGGCGCTCGGCGTCCTCGATCGTGGTCAGGCCGGTGAGGACGAGAATCGTCTCCATGCCCGCCTCCAGCCCACAGACCACGTCGGTGTCCATCCGGTCGCCGATCATCACCGCGGTCTCGGAGTGGGCGTCGATCGCGTTCAGCGCCGAGCGCATCATCAGCGGGTTGGGCTTGCCGACGTAGTAGGGCTGGCGGCCAGTAGACGCGGTGATCAGCGCGGCCACCGACCCGGTTGCCGGGAGTGGCCCGTCGGCGCTCGGCCCGGTCTCGTCGGGGTTGGTGGCGATGAACCGGGCCCCGGCCTCGATCAGCCGGATCGCCTGGGTGATCCGCTCGAAGCTGTAGGTCCGCGTCTCGCCCAGCACGACATAGTCGGGCGCACGTTCGGTGAGCGTGTAGCCGGCCTGGTACAGCGCGGTGGTGAGGCCGGCCTCCCCGATAACGAACGCCGACCCGCCGGGCCGCTGGTCGTCCAGGAACCGGGCGGTGGCCAGCGCCGAGGTCCAGATCGAGTCCTCGGGCACCTCCAGTCCGCTGGTGCGCAGCCGGGCCGCCAGATCCCGCGGGGTGTAGATCGAGTTATTGGTGAGGACCAGGAAGCGGACCTCGTGCTCACGCAATCGGGAGATGAACTGATCGGCACCCGGGATCGCTCGCTCCTCGTGCACCAGCACCCCGTCCATGTCCATCAGCCACGAGTGGATCTCGCGTCGCGTCATCGCTTCGCCCAACATAGCCAAATGGCTGGGCGTTCGCGCGCTCCGCAAGCGATGTTTACTCGCGTCGGCGAAGGTGGTATGGAAGGCCGGAACCCCTTCAAGGAGGCGATCCGTTGGCAGACCGCAAGACAGTCCCAGGCAGCGAGCGTCGGCTGGAGCCGGGTCACCGGCGCGTCGGCGATGTCGATGGCGCTTCGGAGATCGAGGTCACCCTGTACGTGCGCGGGCCCCGGGCCGAATACGACGACCTCGCCGCGGTCTCGGAATTCGCCTCCGAATACGGGCTCGAGCTCGTCCTGGAGGACCAACCCCGGCGGGCGATCCGCTTGCGCGGCACGGCCGACGCGATCGGGGGCGCATTCGAAGCGCAGCTGAAGGGAATCTACGAGCACCCCTCGGGAGTTCGCTACCGAGGCCGCGAGGGCGCGCTGACGATCCCGGTGGCGCTCGACGGGGTGGTCACCAGCGTGCTGGGGATCGACGACCGCCCGCAGGCACGGCCGAAGATCCGCTTCGCCCCCCACGCGGCGCGCTCCTACACGCCGGTCGAGGTCGGCCAGGCCTACAGCTTCCCGGCGCAGGCCACCGGCGACGGAGAAACGGTCGGGATCGTCGAGCTCGGCGGCGGGTTTGACACCAACGACCTCAACGCATATTTCCAAGGGCTCGGACTGACGCCGCCGAACGTCACGGCCGTCAGCGTCGACGGCGGCGCGAACTCGCCCGGGATCGACACCAACGCCGACGGCGAGGTGATGCTCGACATCGAGATGATCGGCGCGATCGCTCCGGCGGCCTCGATCGTCGTGTACTTCGCGCCCAACACCGACGCCGGGTTCATCGACGCCGTCTCGACCGCGGTCAACGACACCACCCACCGGCCGTCGGTCGTCTCGATCAGCTGGGGCGGACCCGAGGACACCTGGACGGCGCAGGCACGGGAGCAGATGGAGCAGATCCTCACCGACGCGGGCGGCCTCGGCGTCACGGTCACCGCGGCCGCGGGGGACGGCGGCTCTACCGACGGCGTCAGCGACGGACAGCAGCACGTCGACTTTCCCGCCTCGGCGCCGCACGCGCTCGCCTGCGGCGGCACCGCGCTGCAGGCCAGCGGCACTGAGATCACCGGCGAGACCGTGTGGAACGACACCGGCGACGGCGCCACCGGCGGCGGTGTCAGCGTCGAGTTCGGGCTGCCCAGCTACCAGAGCAGCGCCGGCGTCCCGGTGAACGTCGACACGAACCAGTCGGGGAGGGGAGTCCCCGACGTGGCCGGCGATGCCGATCCGCAGACCGGCTACACGATCCGCGTCGACGGTCGCGACCAGACGATCGGCGGGACCAGCGCGGTCGCCCCGCTGTGGGCTGGACTGATCGCGCTGCTCAATGAGTCGCTCGGCGCGCCGCTGGGATTCGCGCAGCCGCGGCTGTACGGCTCGGCCGGGTCAGCCGGGTTCCACGACATCGTCAGCGGCGACAACGGCGCCTACTCCGCCCGGGCCGGGTGGGACGCGTGCACGGGCCTGGGCTCGCCGAACGGCTCGGCGCTGCTGCAGTCGCTCTCATCCTGAGGTCGCCTGAATCGCGATCAGATCTTCGAGCTCCGCGTCGATGCGCGACCAGCTGTCGCCGGCGTCGTCGCTGCGCATCAGCGTCCCGCCGCGCAGGGCCGCCAGCAGCGTCCCGGGCTGGCCGGGCACGGTCGCCAGCGCATAGGGCATCCGCCGCAGCTGCGCCAAGTCGCCCCAGCTGTCGACCGCGACCCAACCGTTGCCGCGCGAGCGCCACAGGTGCGCCTGTCCGTCGCCGCCGCCGTGAGCGGCGAACGGCCCTCGGCTGACCGATACGTACCAGAGGTCTGGGTCGGCGGGATCGATCGCCTCCGCCCAGGCGTAGTGCCGGTCCAGACCGTCCTCGGGCCGGCTCCAGCTGTCTCCGAGATTCTCCGAGCGTGCGATCCCCTGGCCGGCCGCCTCGTAGAGCCGGTCTGGGGCGAGCGGATGCGTGAGCAGCTGATGAGCGTCGCTGTGAGCCTCGGGGTTGTGGTCGAACCACGAGGCGCCACCGTCGTTGGAGCGCATCACGCCGCCCAGTTCGATCCCGACCGCGAGCCAGCTCGGATCGGTCGGGTGCAGCGCGATCGTGCTGACGTGATGGGTCCATGGCCGGGGCGGGAAGGACCACTGCGGCTCGCTCGGGATGTCGCGCAGGGCCGGCAGCGGCTCCCAGTGTTCGCCCGCGTCGGTTGAGCGATACAGGTTGCTCGGCTCCGTCCCGGCGTACACGACCGAGATCCCCGACACCTGGTGCGAGGGTGACACGGCGACCGACATCACCCGCCGGTCGGCGAGCCCCTGGCCGTCGTTTCGCCAGGTCCGCCCGCCATCGCGGCTGGCGTACAGGCCGTCGTCGAAGCTGCCGACATAGATCCGCGCGGGATCGCGCGGGTCGATCGCGAGCCGCTGCGCGCCGATACCCGAGATCAGCGCGCGCGCCCGCGCGGGTCGGCCTCCGTTGAGCTCGAGCCGCACGACGTCGTCGCCGGTGACCCCGAGCACTGCGATCTTGTCTGTGCTCATCGCCTGTCTCCAGAAGTCGGTGTCGTGCATCGAGAGTAGGCCCGCGTCGCGCCGATCACCACCGGCAATTGGTCCTAGGACCGGGGACGGACCAAACCCCTGAAGATCGCGTCGTGGCTACGATCGGCGCCGATGCCAGCTTCGGGTCCGCGCAGGATGCTCGCCGTCGCCCTGGCCGTGGTGGCACTGGTCGCGCTCGCCGCCGGCTGCGGCTCGGGCGGATCCCACCACGAGTCGTCGTCGGCGCGCAGCAGCACGACCACGGCCTCGTCGACCGCGAGCGGGCCCGGGTCGACCGCGACCGGCCAGGCTCCGCCGAGCTCGGCCCCGGCCCGCTCGGCGCACCCGAACATCGTGTTTGTGCTGACCGACGATCTGTCGCTGGACCTGCTGGCGTACATGCCGCAGGTCCAGGCGCTCGAGACGCGGGGGCTGACGTTCGACGACTACTTCGTGTCGGACTCGCTGTGCTGCCCGTCGCGGGCGTCGATCTTCACCGGTGACTTTCCCCACGACACCGGCGTGTTCGACAACGTCGGGCCGCAAGGCGGGTTCGACGCGTTCTACGCCCGCCACGAGCAGGACCGCAGCTTCAACGTTGCCCTGCAGCGAGCCGGCTACCGCACCGCGCTGATGGGCAAGTACCTCAACGGCTACCTCGAGTCGCGCGAGCCCGCGGCGCCGCCCACGTACGTCCCGCCCGGGTGGAACCAGTGGGACGTCGCCGGCTTCGGCTATCCCGAGTTCGGCTATCCGATGAACGAGAATGGCCGGATCCACCGGTTCGGGCACCGGCCGCGCGACTACCTGACCGACGTGATCGCCCGCAAGGGAGTCGCGTTCATCAACGCGGCGGCCGATGCGCACAGGCCGTTCTTCCTCGAGCTGGCCACGTTCGCGCCCCACCGGCCGTACACCCCCGCGCCGCGCGACCGCCACGACTTCCCGGGCCTCGGCGCGCCGCGGCCGCCGAACTTCGACGAGCTCCCGACCAACCCGCCGCAGTGGCTGGCCGGCCACCCGCCGCTGGACCGGCACAAGCTGCACGAGATCAACCGGGCTTTCCGCCGCCGCGCAGAGTCGGTGCAGGCGATCGACTCGATGATCCGCAAGGTCGAGATGACGCTCGACCGTCGCGGCCTCACCGCCAACACGTACTTCGTGTTCAGCTCCGACAACGGTCTGCACACCGGCGAGTACCGGCTGACCCCCGGCAAGCTGACGGCGTTTGACACCGACATCCACGTGCCGCTGATAGTCGTCGGACCGGGGGTCCCGATCGACCGCCGGACACGCGCGATGAGCCAGAACATCGACCTGGCCAAGACCTTCACGGCGATCGCGGGGGCGCCGATGCCCGCCAACGATGGGCACAGCCTGCTGGCGCTGCTGCGCGGCGAGCGGCCCGCGGACTGGCGCAACGCGGCGCTGATCGAGCATCACGGCCCCGCGATCGACCCCGACGACCCCGATCGCCAGAGCCGGGCCAGCGGTAACCCGACCACATATGAGGCGATGCGGACCGACCGCTATCTGTATGTCGAGTACATCGACGGCGAGCGCGAGTTCTACGCGCTGCGCACCGACCCCTACGAGCTGCGCAACCTCGCCCCGAGGCTGGCGCCCCACCGGCTCGAGCAGTTGCACGACGATCTGGCGAGGCTCGAGGGCTGCCACACGGCCGACTCCTGCTGGGCGGCCGCCCACGTAGCGCCGCTGCCGGCGGCGAGGCGATGAGCCCCGCGGTGCGACGCCGGGACGGCTAGCGCTGTGGCACCCGCATCCGCCGCAGCCACCGTCCGGCCTGCGGAATCCGAGCGGCGGCCGAAAGCCGTCTGCTGCGAGCTGCCCGAGCGCCGGAGGTGAGGCGGCTGCGCAGCGGCAGCGGCCGCTGCCAGCGCTTGGGGTCCAGGTCGGCTCCGCACAGCGCGCAGCCGGCCGCGTACGGGGTGACCCGCTCTCCGCATTGTGGGCAGTGGCCGGGGTGCATGCGATCAGGATGGCGCCCGGCCATATCGGGTGGCTAAACGGAGTTTGAGTTGTTCTGAAGAACGCCCCGGTAGAGGGCGACGGGCTCGCCGTAGGCGCCCGTGCTGATCGCGTCGAGCTCGAGGCCGATCGCCTCGGCGACCGCGATCGATGCTCCGTTGGCGGGCTGGATCCTGGCCACCACGCCGGGCGCGCCCAACCGGTCGCGCGCCTCGTCGCGGATCGCCAGTGCGCCCTCGCGGGCCAGACCCCGGCCCTGCGCGGCGGGGTCCAGCCACCAGCCGATCTCGTACTCGCAGGGCTCGAGGCCCCGCTTGCCCTCGCCCGCGAAGTTCAGCGCGAACAGTCCGGCCGGCCGGCCGTCGGCCGTCTCGACGGCGGCGCGCCAACCGAAACCATGCCGGCGCCAGTGCTCGAGGTTACGGTCGTGGACCGCCCGGACCCTGTCGTGCGACCAGACCTCGCCCGACCCCACGTAGCGGACGATCGACGGGATCGCCGACAGGCGCCCGAGCATCCCGGCGTGGGACTCGTTCCAGCGCTCGAGCGTCAGCCGATCGGTCTCGAGCGTCTGCTCAGGCGCGGGTCGACTCCGGCGTCGCGGCCCGGGGATCGTCAGGGTCCAGCTGGCTGGCCAGGCCCGCGGTCTCGGCCTCGTGCCCCTCGATCCGGATCCGCGGCAGGTGCGCGTCCAGCCAGTGCGGCAGCTTCCACGTGAGCGGCCCGAGGATCTCGAGCACTGCCGGCAGCAGCACGCATCTGATCACGAGCGCGTCGAGGAACACGGCCGCGGCCAGGCCGAACCCGAATTCCTTGACCGAGCGCTCGTCGCCGAGCATGAACGACAGGAACACGCAGATCATGATTGCCGCGGCCGCGCTGATCACCCGGCCGGTGTAGGCGATCCCATCGGCCACGGCCGCCGTGGCGTCTCGCTGGCGGATCCATTCCTCGCGCACGCGCGAGATCAGGAACACCTCGTAGTCCATCGACAGGCCGAACACGACCGCGAACATGAGCACGGGTATCCACGGTTCGACCGGGCCCTTGGTGACGCCGAGCGCATCCGCCAGGAACCCGTCCTGGAACACGAGCACGGTCGCCCCGAGCGCGCCGCCGATGCTGAGCAGGTTCATCAGCGCCGCCTGCACCGGAATCACCAGCGAGCGGAAGATCACGAACAGCAGCAGTGCCGACAGCACGACCACGATCCCGATGAACAGCGGCAACTTGCCCGCCAGGACCTGGGAGAAGTCGATCGATCCGGCGGTGAACCCGCCCACGAGTGGTCGCGTCCCGAACGTGCCCTTGAACTGCGGGAGCACGTCGTCGCGCAGGTGGTGCACCAGGTCGGTGGTGGCCTGCGCCTGCGGCGCCGAGGCCGGGTAGGCCTGCATGACCGCCACCCGGCCCGACGGCGAGATCCGCGGGTTGGTGACCGCGACCACGTCCGGCGTGCGCGCGAGTGCGGCGCGGACGTTCTGGAGCTGCGCCCGCTCGGTTGGCGTCGACATCTGTGTGGCGATCGTCAGCGGGCCGTTGAAGCCGGGGCCGAAGCCGTCGGACAGCAGGTTGAAGGCCTTGTAGGTGCTGGTGCTGGTGGGGTCGTTGCCGGCGTCGCTGGTGTCGAGACGCATGCCGAAGAACGGCACCAGGAACGCCAGCATCACGGCCAGCGAGACGATCGCCAGCGGCCACGGTCGCTTCTGCACGGTGATGCTCCAGCGCCGCCAGGTTGACTCGCGCGGAGGCTCACCCTTGGCCTCGCGGCGGCGGGCCCGCCGGGTGGGGCGCACGACCCGGTGGCCAAACGATGCCAGGAGCGCGGGCAGCACGGTCAGCGAAGCGGCGAGCACCAAAAGCACCGCCACCACCGACGCGATCGACAGGCCGTACAGGAAGGTCACGCCGGTGGCGAACATGCCCAGCAGCGCGATGACCACGGTCGCGCCGGCGAGCAGGATCGCGCGGCCCGAGGTGTCCATCGCGCCCGTGATCGACGCCGGTATGTCGCCGTTGCGCGAATAGTTCTCACGGAAGCGCGTGAGGATGAACAGCGCGTAGTCGATGCCGACGCCGAGCCCGATCATGATCGCCAGCTCGGGCGCGATGTTGGACATGCTGGTCACGTGCGTGGCCAGCCCGACCAGCGCGATCCCCGTGATCAGGCCGAGCCCGGCGGTGATCAGCGGCATCCCGGCCGCGCTCAGCGATCCGAAGGTCAACAGCAGGATGATGAGCGCCGCGATCACGCCGACCGTCGTGGCCGGGCCGATGCTGAAGCCCTCGGCCATCTCGATCACCTGGCCGCCGGCGGCGAGCTTGAGGCCCGGGACCTTGATCTGATCGATCGCGTCGAGCACCGGCTTGCCGGTGTTGTCGGGCAGCAGGTTCGCGCGCTTGTCGTAGTCGACGACCGCGAACGCCGTGTGCCCGTCCTTGGAGATCTGGGCCGCGCCGCCTGGCCCGAACGGGCTGCCCACCGCGACCACGTGGGGCATCCGCTCCACCTTCGCCAGCAGCGGCGCGATCTGGGCGCGGACGTTAGGGGCGGTGGCCGAGCCCTGCGCGTTGTGCCAGACGATCGTGTCGGTGTCGCCGCTCTGGGCGGGGAACTCGCTCTTGAGCAGGTCGACGACGTGCTGGGACTCGGTGCCGGGCAGGCTGAAGTCCGTGGCGTAGTTGCGTCCCACGCCCGTGGCGATCACGGTCGTCAGGACCGCGATAAGTATCCAGCCCACCACGACCCAACGGCGGTGGGCGATGCACCAACGACTGAGCCCAATCATCGTCGTGCCTCAACGTAGCAACCATGCCACTCGGGCGCGTTAACACCCTTTGAGCGGGTGCGGATCTGGCGGTCGGATCTCACTCGTTCACCTCGTGGTCGGTGCGGCGCGGGCGCTGGGCTGTGGGACTGGAGACCGCGTTGCCGCAGCGAAATCATCGGTCCTAGTGTCGCGAGGCGGAAATTCGGTGTCACCAAGAGTGGTCACTGGGGGATGCGGCGCGAGGACGCAGGACCCGACGCGTAGCGGAGCTACGCGAGGGGACGAGGACGAAGCAGCCGGACGACTCGGGCGCGGCCCGGTCGTGGCGAGGCTGGATGCCGAGCGGGCCAGCGGCCGAGGCCGCCAGGGGCCGCTCGACTGGCATCCAATTTATGACTCGGGACACTAAGTTGCCATGCACGGCTGTGCATGCGATAATGCGTGCATGAGTCATGGAGCCGAGCCGGACCTCACGTTCGTCTCCACCCGGACCGCGAGGTCGGTGGCTGAGACCATGCAAGCGCTGGCCACGCCGAGCCGGGTGCGGATCCTCAGTCGCCTGGCCGCCGGGCCGTGCTCGGTGGGCCGGCTCGCGCGCGAGATCGAGATGGAGCAGCCTGCGGTTTCCCAGCAGCTGCGGGTGTTGCGCCACCTCGGTCTGGTCGTCGGCGAGCGCGATGGGCGCCAGGTGATCTACGCCCTGCACGACGAGCACGTCGGCGCGCTGCTCGGGGAGGCGATCTCACACACCGAGCACCTTCGTCTCGGGCTCGCCTCCAGCCCGGCCCGCCAGGCCCTGGCGGCGTGAGCGCCAACGGGCCTGCACTGCTTGCGGCCGCGGCGGGCGTCGGATTCGGCCATGCCGTGCTTCCCGACCACTGGCTGCCCCTGGCCGTGCTCGGGCGCACGCGGCGCTATCCGCTCGGGCGGGTGGCCCGCCTGTCGGGCGTGGCGGGGATCGCGCACGTGCTCGTCTCGATCGCGCTGGGCGCGGTGGTCATCCTCGTCGGGCTCCAGTTCCGTTCGTCGGTGCAGAGCGCCAAGGACGCGGTCGTCGGGGGGGTGCTGCTGGCCACCGGGCTTGCGTTCATCGTGCTCGAGCTCAGCGGGCGGGGGCACGCCCATGCGCACGAGCACGGCCACGACCACGGGGGACATGGCCACGGCGGGCACTCGCATGCACCCGAAGGGGGAGAGGGGCGGGTCCGCGGCCTGGCCTCGGTGATGGTGCCGTTCGGTGCGGCCGCATCCCCCGACCTGACGATCCTGCCGGTATTCCTGGCCGCCACCGCCGCCGGCGTCGCGACCGCGGTCGGCTCGGTGGTGATCTTTGCCGGTGTCACCGTGGGCACGATCGTCGCGCTGACGCTGGTAGCGACGCTGAGCGGCTACCAGATCCGCGGCCACTGGCTCGAGCGCTGGGGCAACGCCTGCACCGCGCTGGTGCTCGTCGTGATCGGCGCGCTGGTACTCGCCGGGATCATCTGACCGCGTTGCGCCCGCCCCCGCGCCCCGGGCTCGCGGTCTGACCGCTCAGCGCACCCCGCCGGGCCGTACGCGATCATTCCGGCGTGGACCCCGATTCGAGCAAGCCGCCGATGGCCCGCCTGCTGTCGGTCGGCGCCAGGGGGGCCGACCGGCTGGCCCAGGCCACCGGCGTCGATCGGGCGCTCGACGAGGCCGTCGAAGAGGCGATCGTCCGGGCATTGCGCAACCCCGCGATCGGGCGGGCCATCGAGCGCGCCATCGCCGACCACGCCGCCACCGCCGAGCTCAGCGGCGACGACATCGCACAGATCGTCAAGCACGTGCTCGAGTCCGAGGCCACCGACCAGGTGTGGGCCGAGGTGCTCGCGAGCCGGCAGGTGCAGATGCTGGTCGAGCGGATCGCCGGTGCCCCCGAGCTCCGGGCCGCGATCGCGGCGCAGAGCGCCGGGCTGATCACCGACATCGGAGTGCGGTTGACCAAGCTCACCGAGGCCCTGGACGACGCTCTGGAGCGGGTGGTCCGGCCCAAGACCCAGGACTCGGAGATCGACCAGGCCGGGCTGGCCACGCGGCTGGTCGCGGCGGGGATCGATCTCGGTCTGCTGTTCCTCCTGTACTCGCTGGCGTCCACGTTCGTGGCCTCGGTGATTCCGTTCGCGTTCGGAGGTCAGCTGACGCTCGTCGGCGCGATCGTGCTCGGCGTGATCGCGTTCCTGGTCGCCGGTGGGATCCTGGCCGCGTTCTGGGCGCTGGCTGGGCAGACGCCGGGGATGCGATTCCTGTCGATCCGGCTCGTCCACGAGGGGGCCACCGACATCAGCGCCCGGACGGCGATCCGGCGCGTCGGAGCGCTGCTGGTGAGCATCATCCCGCTCGGCCTCGGGTTCCTCGCGATCCTGCGCGACCCGCAGCGGCGCGCGTGGCACGACCGGATGACGGGAACCGAGGTCGTCTACGAGTCCGTCGACCGGCACGCGCCGTACTCGAGCACCGATCCCGCTTCGCCGTCGAGCCGCGCCGCCAATTCACGCGCCCGCGCGGGCTGACGCCCGCGGCCGGCGCAGATGTTCGACTCGCTGGCAAACTCGGTAAGCGGTTCGCCCGGAACCTACCTGCTGATCGTGGCCATCTGCGCTGGGGATGCGCTGCTGCCACTGTTCCCGAGCGAGACCGTGGTGGTGACGGCGGCCGTGCTGGCCTCGCGTGGCCGTCTCAATATCGGCCTGGTCGCGGTCAGCGCGGCGGTGGGCGCGCTGCTGGGCGACAATTCCGCCTACTGGCTGGGGCGCAGCGGTCTGCGCCGGCTCACCGACCGGCTGCTGGGGTCTGAGTCCAACCAGCGGCGGATCGAGTGGGCCCGAGGGCAGCTGCGCGATCGAGGCGGCTGGATCATCATCGTCGCGCGCTTCATCCCGGGCGGGCGCACCGCGACGACCTACGTCGCCGGCACGCTCGAGATGCCGTGGAAGACCCGGTTTCTCCCGTTTGACTCGGCCGCGGCCGTGCTGTGGGCCCTGTTCTCGTCGGCGCTGGGGTACTTCGGCGGCGCGGCGTTCGAGCGCAACCTGTGGGTGCCGGTGCTGATCGCCACCGGCGTCAGCATCCTCGTGGCAGCCGGCGGCGAGCTGTTCCGGCGCAAGGTGCTCGACCGCGGCCGGCGATGACCCGGCTGAGCCCCTTCAATCCTCTCCAACGTCGATACCGGCCGCCCGGTACTGATCGATCAGCATCCGGCGCAGCTTCGGATCCTGGACGTACTGCAGCGCGCGCTTGGCGTTGTCGGTGGCGAGCTGCGCCATCTGGTCCGCCGCCACCGAGGGAACGACACGCGACCCGGCGACGCGATCCGCGAGCTGCTGATCGCGGCCGGGCAGCTCGTCCCACAGGATCTCGACGTCGTGGCGATCAGCGTCTGAGACCAGCGCCGGCAGCGGCATCCACAGCGGTTCGAGCACGTCCGCGCCGAGCTTGAACCGCTCGCGATAGACCGCGTACGGCGCGTGCCCGGGGATGTGGACCGACAGGACGGCGGCGCTGACTCGGCCGTAGGTGACCTGGTCGTGGGTGGACGCGTCCTGACCGTCGCCGACGATCCGGCGCCGGCCGCGGATCGTCGCGATCAGGACGACCGCGCGCCTCCGGCCGGTCGGGGCCGCCAGCGTCGACGCGTGTTCGAGCGCCCGGTTGAAGCGGTCGGTGCGTGTGGTGCCGGTGTCGCGCTGGGTCATCCCGAGCGCGTGGGCGACCCGGCGGCGAGCGCCGATCGGGTCGGCCAGGGCCGGATCTCCGGCCGCGACGCGGGCCTCGATCTCGGGCACCGTCGCCCAGTCGATCTCGACGCGGTCGGGTCTGGAGGGATGCACCACGACCTGCACGTCCATCCCCGGCACGAGCCATTGCTCGGCTGACATCTGGACCCTGGCCTCGGCCACCCGTCGCTGCGAGCCCGAGTCGACGAGAACGCGGACGGACCCGTGCGATCCCGGCCCGATCCGAGCGCTGCCCTCGGGCGGCGCGGAAGCCTCGACCACCAGCGCGGTCGCCCGCGCGGCTCGGTCCCGATCCGGGTCGCTTGCGCGACGTAGGAAACCCATGGTCAACCCCTCATCCCGGTCGTTGTCGATCACCAATCCTAAGGAGATCGGGTGAGAGATGGTCAATAGTCAGTTTTCACGGGTTCAGTCAGCTTGGTGACCGTTCGACGGTTCCCGCTTGACAGCTTGCTGACCTCGGTACTAGACAGGTTGTGTCCACAATTTCTGTAGTACGCGTGTCAGAGAGGTTGGGTGATCGAGTGCGAGTTCCATTCGCTCGAGCCAGTCGTCGTATGGTCGTTTTCGTGTGCGCGAGCGTAGGGCTTGCGCTGACCGCCGGTCTGCTCCTGATCGGCACAGCTGGGGCAGCATCCGACAAGGCGGCGCCGCCGCCGCCGGCCACTGGGCCGGCACCTGGGGCGGCAGCGCGCAGCCGCCGACGCCGGCGTCGCTGGCGGGCACCGGCGACGTGTCGTCGACCGGGTTCAACAACCAGACGGTGCGCAACATCGTGTTCACCAGCGCGGGCGGCAGCCAGGTCCAGGTTCGCCTCAGCAACGCGTTCTCCGATCAGCCGTTGAAGGTCGGACGGGTCGACGTCGCGGTCGAGCGCAGCGGCGCGCGGCTGCAGTCCGGGACCGACCACGTGTTGACGTTCGGCGGCAAGCGGGCGATCACGATCCCGCCCGGCGCCGACGTGGTCAGCGACGCGGCCACGATGGACGTCCCGGCGCTGACCGACCTCGCGGTCAGCATCTATCTGCCCGCCCAGACCGGCCCGGCGACGTACCACTCGCTGGGAGAGCAGACCAACTACATCTCGACCACGGGTAACTTCGCCGGTCAGACGAGCGGCGCCGCGTTCACCACCACGAGCCAATCGTGGTATTACCTCGACAACGTCAACGTGTTCGCGCCGGGCACGGCCAAGAGCGCGGTGGTCACGCTCGGTGACTCGATTACCGACGGGTTCCAGTCCCAGGCCAACGCCAACGCGCGCTGGCCCAACGACCTGGCCCGCCGGCTGGTCGCCGCCAACCCCAGCAACCCGCTGAGCGTGGTCGATGAGGGGATCAGCGGCAACCGCGTGCTGAACAACTCCGCCTGCTTCGGGACCGACGCGCTGTCGCGGCTGGACCGCGACGTGATCACCCAGGCCGGGGTGCGCGACGTGATCCTGCTCGAGGGGATCAACGACATCGGGTTCTCGCAGACTCCGAACAGCGGCTGCACCATGCCGAACACGAACGTGTCAGCGGCGGACATCATCCAGGGCTACGAGCAGATCATCGCCCGCGCCCACGCGGCCGGGATCAAGATCTTCGGCGCCACGCTGACGCCGTTCAAGGGCGCGGCCTACTGGTCGCCGGCGGCCGAGCGCAAGCGCGAGACCGTCAACGACTGGATCAGTAACAGCGGCGAGTTCGACGGCGTGATCGACTTCGCGGCCGCCACCGCCGACCCGAACCACCCGCAGATGTTCAACCCGGCGTTCGACAGCGGCGATCACCTGCATCCCAACGACGCGGGATACCAGGCGATGGCCAACGCAATCAACCTGAGCATGCTGCGCTAGACCCGTTTCTCAGCGAGGGCAGCGCGCCGGCGACGGCGTCGTCGCCGTCAACCGCCACAATCCCGCGGCGTCCATGCCGCCGCTGCCCTCGCCGAGCACCCTCACCGCCGCCGCTGCGCGACGCATCGCGCTGGCCGCCCAGGCCTTTGACCGCCCGCGCCCGGGACGGCCGCCCAGCGTCAACCAGATCGCCAACCTGATCGGCCGCCTCGGCGTGCTCCAGCTCGACTCGGTCAACGTGTTCCTGCGCGCTCACTACATGCCGGTGTTCTCCCGGCTGGGTCCGTATGACCGCGAGCGCCTGGACCGGATCGCGGGCCATGGCACCGGCCGGCTGGACCGCCGGCTGTTCGAGTACTGGGCGCACGAGGCATCGCTGATCCCGCTCGAGCGCCAGCCGCTGCTGCGCTGGCGGATGGCTGACGTCGACCGGGAGGCGTGGGGCTCGATCTCGAGGATCGCCCGCGAGCAGCCCGAACTGGTGGCTGAGACGCTCGCGCTGGTGGCACAGCAGGGTCCGATCCGCGCTCGCGACACCGGAGCGGTGCGCCCGCCGCCCCGGCCGGGGCACATGTGGAACTGGCACGAGGGCAAGGTCGCGCTCGAGCACCTGTTCTTCACCGGTCGGGTCGCCGCCGCGCGGCGAGTCAACTTCGAGCGCCTGTATGACACGACCGAGCGCGTCGTGCCGGCCGAGATCCTCGACCTGCCCACGCCCGCGCCCGAGGATGCTCAGCGTGAGCTGGTGCGAGTCGCCGCCCGGGCGCTGGGCGTGGCGACGGAGCCAGACCTGGGCGACTACCACCGGCTGCCGCGGGCCGACTCCAAGGCGCGGGTCGCCGAGCTCGTGGCCGGCGGGGAGCTGATCCCGGTCGAGGTCAAGGGGTGGGGTGCGCCGGCCTATCTGTGGCCCGAGGCGCGGCGCCCCCGCAAGCTCCGCGCCCGCGCGCTGCTGTCGCCGTTCGACTCGCTGATCTGGTTCAGGCAGCGGACCGAGCGACTGTTCGGGTTCCATTACCGGATCGAGATCTATACCCCAGCCGCCAAGCGCGTGCACGGCTACTACGTGCTGCCGTTTTTGCTCGGCGACGCACTGGTGGCCCGGGTCGACCTCAAGTCCGATCGCCAGCGCGGCGTCCTGCTCGTCCAGGGCTCGTTCGCCGAGCCCGACGTCGACCGCGCCGTGGTCGCCGCTGAGCTCGCCGACGAGCTGTGGCTGGTGGCGAAGTGGCTCGGCCTCGGTGGCGTCTCGGTCGCCGGCCGCGGCGACCTTTCGGCCGAGCTGGCGGCGGCGGTGGGGTCCCGCATAGCCTGAACAGCGTGTCCAGCTTTTCCTGATGCAGGCGTTTGGGTATGCTGAAGCGGGCGCCGGTCCACGTGGCGCGATAGCCGTGAACGGATACTTCGACGACAGCTCGATTCTCCGCCGCATCCACCGCGAGCGCGCAGTCGCGCTGTCGGGTCCGAGGGCGCTGTTGATGCAGGCCGCGCATCCGCTCGCTGTGTCCGGCCTGCTCGCGCATTCAACCGCGATCGAGGAGCCCTACGAACGCCTGGCCCGAACGTCCGAGGCCCTCAGCGCGATCGGCTTCGGCACCCGGGCCCAGGCCGACGAGGTCGGGCGCAACGTGCGCGCCATGCACCGCCGGGTGCGCGGCCGGCTGCCCGGGGCGGTGGGGCCGTACCCGGCCGGGACCCCCTACCGCGCGGACGACCCCGAGCTGCTGCTGTGGGTCCTGTTCACGCTCGTCGACTCCGCGCTGGTCGTCTACCGCAAGTACGTGGGCTCGCTGTCGCGCGCCGAGGAGGCGGCCTACTGGGAGGAATACAAGGTGATCGGCAGGCTGTTCGGGTTACGCGACTCCGACGTGCCCGACACGATCGCCGACCTCGACGACTACCGCGCCGAGATGCTCGGGGGCGACCGACTGTTCGTGACCGACTGGGCCCGCCGCCAGGCTCGCCGGATCGTGCTGGAGCCGCCGGTGCCGTGGAAGGCCCGGCCGCTGCTCGAGACCGTCAACTTCGTGACGATCGCGCTGCTGCCGGACTCGATCCGCAGCCAGTACGGATTCGCGCCGGTGCCGCCGGCGTTCGTCCGCAAGGCGCTGGTGGCCGGGGGCGCCGAGTACGTCAAGCGGGGCGTGCTGCCGTTCCTGCCCGAGCGGTTGCGGCTGGTCCCGCACGCCCGCGCCGCCTAGCGGCGTGCGCGATCACTGACTCGCGGAGATCAGCCGGTGCCGGCACCCGCGGTTAGGATCGCTCGATGACAGCGGTGCTGCTGGGCGGGATGGCCGTGCTGATCCTGGTCAACGCGTTCTTCGTGTCGGCCGAGTTCGCGCTGATACGCGCGCGCCGCTCGCGCCTGGAGCAGATCGCCGACGGCGACGCCAACGCCCGTCTGGCACTGCGCGAGATGGACGAGCTGACCGAGTACCTGTCGGCCTGCCAGCTCGGGGTCACGCTGGCCTCGATCGGGATCGGCTTCCTCGGGGAGCCGGCCGTGTCCGACCTGATCCACCCCTGGATCGGTGGAACGCTGTCGCACGGCCTGGCGCTGGCGATCAGCCTGACGGTCGCCTACGTGCTGACGACCGCTCTGCACATCACGATCGGCGAGCAGGTGCCGAAGATCTACGCGATCTCGCGCGCCGAGTCGATCTCGCGGCTCGTGGCGCGCCCGCTGTACTGGTTCACGATCACGTTCCATCCGTTCGTGGTCCTGCTCAACGGCGCCTCCAACGCGATCCTGCGCATGCTCCGGGTCGATCCGACGATGGTGCTGGAGGAGGGCGGAACGCCCGAGGACCTGAAGCTGCTGATCATGCAGTCGCTGGAGGGCGGCCATCTCGATCCCGAGGAGGCGCTGATGCTGTCGGGGGTGTTCACCCTGCACGAGCAGCAGGCCCGGCAGGTGATGACACCGACGCCGAGGGTCGTCACCGTCGACGTCTCCGACGACGCCGGCACCGCCTCGCAGCGCTGCATCGAATCCGGCCACACCCGGCTGCCGGTCACCGAGAACTCCAGCCCGGACCACATCCGCGGCGTGATCCATGCCAACTCGTTGCTGGAGCTGATCGTCGCCGAAGGGCCCGGAGCCGGAATCGAGGGGGCCGTGCGCGAGGCCCTGGTGGTCCCGGAGACCAAGCCGCTCGACGATCTGCTCGCCGAGCTGCGCCGAACCCGGAACTCGATCGCGGTGGTGGTCGACGAGTACGGACGGACCGCGGGAATCGTCGCAGTCGAGGACATCGTCGAGGAGATCGTGGGCGAGATCGCCGACGAGACCGATCCGTCGGCCGGGCCGGTGCGGCAGGTGGCCGACGGCGAGTGGCTGGTCCGCGGCGAGGTCGGGCTGAGCGACCTGCCCGACTACGGGATCGACCTCAAGACCTCGAGCGCGAGCTTCAACTCGGTCGCCGGCCTGGTGTTCGACGCGCTCGGCCACCTGCCCAGGAACGGAGACGAGGTCACGATCGACGGGTACGCGATCACCGTCGAGGCGGTCCAGTCAAACCGGATCGACCTCGTGCGCGTCAAGCGATCCGCGATCATGGAGTGAGCGATGCCCCGACTGTCCGCTCCGCTGCCCGAATCCGCGTCGGTCGTGATCATCGGCGGCGGCGTGATCGGGTGCAGCGCAGCGTTTCACCTCGCCGAGGCCGGCGTCGACGTGCTGCTGCTCGAACGCGACCAGCTCGGCAGCGGCTCGACCTCGCGCGCGGCCGGCGGCGTCCGGGCCCAGTTCTCGGATCCGCTGAACATCCAGATCGCGCAGCGCAGCCTCGCGGCGTTCCGCGAGTTCTCCCGGCGTCCCGGCTGGGAGATCGGCCACAAGCAGGTCGGCTACCTGTTCGTGCTCAGCCGCGACGCCGACGTCGGGGTGTTCGAGAACCACGTCGCCCTGCAGAACGAGTACGGGGTCCCGTCGCGGATGCTGACCGCCCGGCAGACCCGGGCGCTGTGCCCGCTGCTCGCGGGGGACGACATCGTCGCCGGGGCGTTCTCCCCCGACGACGGACACGTGACCCCCGAGGCCGTCGTCCAGGGCTACGCGTACGCGGCGCGGGCGCTCGGTGCGCAGCTGCGCGTGGGTTGCGAGGCCACTGCGATCCGGGCGGCCGGCGGGGTGATCTCCGAGGTCGTGACCAGCCACGGCTCGGTCGCGACCGGCACGGTGCTCTGCGCCGCCGGCGCGTGGTCGCGGCGCTGCGGCCGGATGGCCGGCGTCGAGCTACCGGTTACCCCGCTTCGCCGCCAGGTGCTGTTCACCGAGCCGATCGACGATCTGCCGGCGGAACTGCCGTTCACGATCGACTTCGCGTCGAGCTTCTACTTTCATCGGGAGGGCCCGGGACTGCTGATCGGGATGTCCGATCCCGACGAGCGGCCGGGGTTCTCCCTGGAGACGACCGAGGACTGGGTCCCGGGGTTACTGGAGATCGCGTCGCGGCGGGCGCCGCGGATCGCCGAGGCCGGGATCAAGGGCGGCTGGGCGGGCCTGTACGAGGTCAGCCCGGACCACAACGCGATCATCGGCGCGGCGACGTCCCCGTCACGGTTCATCTATGCCACCGGCTTCTCCGGCCATGGGTTCCTGCAGGGACCGGCGGTGGGGGAGATCCTCCGCGACCTGGTGCTGGAGCGCGCGCCGTTCGTGGACATCGCGCCGCTGGGCGTCGAGCGCTTCACTGATGAGATGCTCCGGCCCGAGTTCAACATCGTTTAGCCGCATGACGTCAGCCGCCACATCCGGACACCTGGCCGTGACCCCGACCGACGAGCTCCGCGACCGAGCGCGCGCGGCAATGGAGCGTTGCGGTGCCGCGCTGCACGCGGCCCGAGGCGGGGCCGCGACAGCGACCGCCCGGACTCCGATCACCGGCGAGGACCTGTTCGCGGTGCCCGGCGCCACCCCGGAGGATGTCGGCGCGGCCGTCGAGCGTGCTGCTGGCGCCTTCGGGCAATGGCGCACGGTTCCCGGCCCGGCGCGCGGAGCGGTGGTCAAGCGCTTGGCCGAGCTGCTGACCGACCACAAGGCCGACCTCGGCGAGCTGGTGTCGATCGAGGCCGGCAAGGTCGTCTCGGAGGCGCTTGGCGAGGTCCAGGAGATGATCGACATCTGCGATTTCGCGGTCGGCCTGTCTCGCCAGCTCGACGGGCGGACGATGGCCTCCGAGCGCCCGATGCACCGGCTGATGGAGACCTGGCACCCACTCGGCGTGGTCGGGGTGATCACCGCGTTCAACTTCCCCGTGGCGGTGTGGTCGTGGAACACCGCGGTCGCGCTCGTGTGCGGCGACGCGATCGTGTGGAAGCCGTCGGAGACGACGCCGCTGACCGCGCTGGCGTGTGGTGCCCTGCTGGACCGCGCCGCGGCCGACTGCGACGCGCCGGCGAACCTCAACCAGGTGGTGATCGCGGGCTCCGGCGGAGGCGAGGCGCTGGTCGACAACCCGACGGTGGCGTTGGTCAGTGCGACCGGCTCGGAACGGATGGGGCGCGCGGTGGCGCCGCGGGTGGCGGCCCGGATGGGGCGGGTGCTGCTCGAGCTGGGCGGCAACAACGCCGCGATCGTCACCCCCTCGGCCGATCTCGAGCTGGCCGGCCGGGGGATCGTGTTCGCCGCCGCCGGCACCGCAGGACAGAGGTGCACGACGATGCGGCGCGTGATCGTCCACGAGGACGTAGCCGACGAGCTGCTGGGGAGGCTCTCGGACGTATTCGGACGGTTGCCGATCGGTGACCCGCTGGCCGACGGGACGCTGGTTGGGCCGTTGATCGGCGCCCGCGCGCATGACGCGATGGCCAGCGCGCTCGGGCAGGCTCGGGCCGACGGGGGCGAGGTGCTGGTCGGGGGCGGTCGGCGGCCGGCGGCCGGGTATCCCCACGCCTACTACGCCGAGCCGGCGATCGTGCGGATGCCCGCCCAGACCGAGCTGGTGACCCGGGAGACGTTCGCGCCGATCCTGTACGCGATGACCTATCGCGACCTCGACGAGGCGATCGCGATCCACAACGCGGTCCCGCAGGGCCTGTCGTCGAGCATCTTCACCCGCGACCAGCGCGAGGCCGAGCGGTTCATGGCCAGCGACGGGTCCGATTGCGGGATCGTCAACGTCAACATCGGCACCTCCGGAGCGGAGATCGGCGGGGCATTCGGCGGCGAGAAGTCCACCGGCGGTGGGCGCGAGTCCGGCTCGGACGCGTGGAAGGCCTACATGCGCCGGGCGACGAACACGATCAACTACTCCGACCAGCTCCCGCTGGCCCAGGGCGTGAACTTCGGATGAGTGACGCGGCAACGGACCGCGAGCGAGGCCGCCGGGTGCTGATCACCGGCTCGAGCGACGGCCTCGGGCTGATGGCGGGCCGGCGGCTCGCCGATCAGGGCCACTCGGTCACGCTGCACGCGCGCAGCGACCGCCGGGCGCAGGACGCGCGCGCGGCGCTGCCCGAGGCCGAGGCGGTGCTGGTCGGAGACCTATCGAGCATCGCCGAAACCCACGACCTGGCCGAACAAGCGGCAGCGACCGGCCGGTTTCACGCGGTGATCCACAACGCCGGCATCGGCTACCGCGAGCCGCGCCGCATCCAGACCGCCGACGGACTGCCCCACGTGTTCGCGATCAACGTGCTGGCGCCGTACCTGCTGACCGCGCTGGTGCCCGCGCCCGAGCGGCTCGTGTATCTGAGCTCGGGGATGCACTTCGGCGGCGATCCCGACCTGACCGACGTGCTGTGGGAGCGCCGCCGCTGGAACGGCTCGCAGGCTTACTCGGACTCCAAGCTCTGGGACACCACGCTGGCGTTTGCGGTGGCCCGGCGCTGGCCCGAGGTTCGCTCCAACGCGGTCGAGCCCGGGTGGGTGGCGACGAAGATGGGCGGGTCGGGCGCGCCCGACGATCTCGAGGCCGGAGCGGTCACGCAGTCGTGGCTGGCGGTCAGCGACGATTCCGGTGCGCTCGTCAGCGGGCGCTACCTCTACCACCAGCGAGAGCGCGAGCCCAACCCCGACGCTCGCAGCGTGGACCTGCAGGAGGGTCTGCTGGAGCGCTGTGCCGCGATCACCGGCGTCCAGCTACCGTGACTGGCCATGCGCGCTGACGTCGACGGGGTCGGGATCGAATACGAGGTGACCGGCGAAGGCCGTCCGGTGGTGCTGCTCCACGGGTTTCCCGATTCGGGACGGCTGTGGCGCGAGCAGGTCCCCGTGCTGGCCGAGGCGGGCTTCCGGGTGATCGTCCCTGACATGCGCGGATACGGCGCCTCCGACAAGCCCGAAGCCGTCGAGGCCTATGCCATGCATCTGCTGGTCGGCGACGTGCTGGCGGTAATGAGCCACGCAGGCGCTGAGCGCGCCCACGTAGTTGGTCACGACTGGGGCGCGGCGGTCGCCTGGGTGCTGACCATGGTCGCCGGCCACCGCGTCGACCGGCTCGTCGCGATCTCGGTCGGGCATCCCGCGGCGTTTCGCTCGGGCAACCTCGAGCAGTTCCAGCGCTCCTGGTACATGCTGTTGTTCCAGTTTCAGGGCGTCGCCGAGCAGTGGCTGTCGGGCGACGGCTGGTCGAACTTCCGGCGCTGGTCGTCCCACCCCGACGCCGACCAGGTGGTCGCCGAGCTCGAGGCCACCGCAGCGCTGACGCCGGGGCTGAACTACTACCGGGCCAACGTGCCCCCGGAGTCTTGGCTCCAGACCGGACTGCAGCTGCCGCCGATCCAGGTGCCGACGATGGGCGTGTGGAGCTCGGGCGACTTCGCCCTGACCGAGGCGCAGATGACCGCCTCAGCGCAGCAGGTGGCCGAGTCCTGGCGCTATGAGCGCATCGACGGCGCCGGCCACTGGATGCAACTCGAGGCGCCCGACGAGCTCAACCGACTGCTACTGGACTTCCTACCCGCCTGAGGAACGGCTCGACCACGCGTCCGACCGCGTCCGGGTCGTCCGCGAACGGCCAGTGGCCGCTGTCGGCGAGGATCTCGATCTCGGCGCTGGGGAACGCCTCGCGCTGGCGGTAGGCCAGGGCCACCGGGAGGTAGGGGTCGTGTGCGCCCCACACCACCAGCGCCGGGCGGTCGAGCGGCCTGAGCGCGTCCGCTTGGCGCCGGCCCATACCCGCGGGGTCGTCGGTGGCGCGGTAGAGGCGGAGGATCGCCCGCGTCGTGCCCGCGTCGGTGTCGTCGTACATGCGGTCGACGAACCCGCGGGGGAGGCCACGCGGGTTGCCGTGCTTGAGCGCGGTGTGAAACCCGGTCCGGGTGGTGCTCGCCTGGAACGCCTCGCCGGCCACGGGCGTGCGCCAGATCCGGGCGAGGTAGTGCCAGCGGTAGTCGAGCAGCACTCCGGTGTTGATCAGCACGGCGCTGTCGAGGCGGTCGGGGTTGCGCGCGGCCCACTCCAGCCCCCAGGGGCCGCCGAAGTCGTGCAGCACGAGCCGCGCTCGCTGCACTCCCAGCTGATCCAGCGTTCGCTCGAGGAACCGCGCGTAGCCCTCGACGGTGTATTCGAACGTGTTGGGCTTGTCGGCCCGTCCGAACCCCGGCAGGTCGAAGGCGACGGCCCGGGCGAACGGCGACACGCGGCTGAGCAGGTCGTCCCAGTCGCGGCGCGAGCCGGGGTTGCCGTGCACGAACACGATCGCCTCCTCGGCGCTCGGGTCCCCGGTGCTCGAGACCGGGATCGAGAGCCCGTCGACCGTGATGCGCTCATCGGTCACACCCGCCGGCAGCGGCGGCCCGTCGGCGCGCGACCCGACCAGCGGCTCGACCTCGGTTGACTTGCGACCGGACAACCGGACCGCGACCGCGCGGCGCACCAGCCGGGCGAACTCGGGGTCAGTCGGCGTGACGGATCGAGACCCGAACGCCCAGAAGTCCTGTGCGCAGCGCCTGTCGGCCGAGGCGCTGGAGAACAGCAGCCGCTCGACCGCGGTGAACGGGCGTCCGCTGGCGTAGTCGGAGGTCATCAGGAAGTGGCCGAGCAGGCGGCGGCGGTGCTTGCGGCGGTAGCGGTCAAGCGCCGCGTCGACATCGGCGTCGGGTGCTTGGCGGCTGAGCGGGCGCGCCAGCTCGTCGGCGAGCCACTCGCCGGACTGCAGCGCGAACCCGCAGCCGACGCCCCACAGCGGGTCGGCGGCCATCGCCGCATCGCCGACGAACCCGAGCCCGGACTGCCCGGCTCGTCTCGTCGTGTTGGGCATCTCGAGCTTGCCGATCAGTTTCGAGATTCGCTCGCCCTTGGCCAAATCCGGCGCGCCCGGCAGCCCACGGAAGTAGCCCTCGAAGTTCTCCTCGAGGTTGCGCTTGAACCAGGTCGCGCGGTCTTTGCCGATGAACGCGGCCATCAGTGTCAACCCGTCGTCCTGGGCAAACGCGTAGGCGACGTCCGGGTCCAGCAGCCACATCAGCGACCGGTCGCCGGTGGACAGCGGGAGATCCCTGTAGTAGGCGAAGTAAGCGAACCGCCCGTGGCGCATCGTCCGCGTCTTGGAGCCCGACATCCGGGCCACGTCGGAGTCGCGTCCGTCTGCGGCGATCACCACCCGGGCGGTGAGCTCGCGCTGGTTGCGGTCGCGGTCGGCCACCCGGACACCGGTCGGCCGGCCGTTTCCCCCGAGCAGCCCGGTCACGGTCTGTCCCTGCATCAGCTCGACGCCCGTGGTCTGACCGGCGAGCTCGCGCAGCATCGGGTCGAGCTTCTCGCGGCGAATGTCATATCCGTACCGCGGGTGGCGGTAGTCGTCGTCGAAATCGGGACGGATCCACCCGTAGCGGGTCCAGATCTGCGCGCTGTTACGGATCCCGCCGGCGGCCTCGATCTGCTCGGTCAGCCCGAGGCGTTCGAGTGTCGGCGTGGCGCTCGCCTGGATGAAGTGCGTGCAAACGGTCTTGTAAGCCCCCGGGTCGGGTCGCTGCTCGAGCAGCACAACCTTCGCCCCCGCGCGGCCGAGCAGCGCAGCCGTCGTGCAGCCGGCGACGCTCGCGCCGACTACGGCGACGTCGTACTCGCTGGTAATTGACATGAGACCCCCTTGTTGCCACCGGTCCAGCGCACCAAGCATGACGTACCGATTTCCGGCACGCAAGGCCGGTCGTGATGAAGATCACATAAGTGTCTGCGCCGGGGTGACGTTGACGCAGCGGGCCAGTTCCTTGACCCGGAACTGGCCCAGGAACACGCGGCACCTGTGGCCGTCGACCTGGACCCGCGCGCGGCGGACCTGGCGGCCGAAGCTGAAGTAGGAAGCGTTCAGTGCCGACAGGCACTGCGGCGTGGTCGCGAGCGGGCGCGCGGCCATCACCGAGTCGGGATCGGGGGAGTGCCCGGGGTCGGACGGATTCGAGGCGGCGAAGTAGTCCGGCCCGAGGACCTCGTGGCCCCACTCGTGGGCCAATGTCTGACACAGGTTGTAGAAGCCACCCGGGTACTTGGCGGCGTTGGCGACCAGTGCCGCCTGCAGGTCGATCCGGCAGGGGTCGAACTCCGCCTGGCCCGAGATCGGCCGGTCGAGCCTGGCCACCAGGATCGACGGCTGACCGCAGCGCGGCGTCCAGCCCGCCCAGAACTGCCGGGCGGCGCCAACCGACCGAAGCAGCGCCGCGTCGCGCGTGATCGGGCGGTGGCGATCCACAGCCTGTGCCGCAGAAGAAACGGCGAGGCTCGCGATCAGGGCCGCGATGGCTGCGCGCCACATCCGCCGAGAACATCAGCGGCGCCGCCGGCGTGCGACGAGTGTGCGAAAACGTGGGGGCTTGGGGCCCGAGGCGCCCCGGATCCCGACCTCAGGCTGTCGGCTGGGTGGGCGGGGCTGGATCTGGGGTCGGGGCCGCGGAGGGCGGGGGAGGTGTGGCCGGCTCCCGGATGTCCTTCAGCGCGAAGTACAGCACCGAGGCGCTGAGCGCCGTGATCGGGGCGATCGCCGCGTTGACGCCCCACTGCACGAGCGCCCGGCCGCCGGACCCCAGTGGGGACGCGACGATCCCGACCAGCAGGCTCGCCACCACGACCGCGATGTAGACCAGGACGATCACGCCGAACACGTTCCAGCCGTTGCCCCTGACCAGATCCTGGCTGCGGCCGAACGCGCGCAGCACGCCCGGCCGCTCGAGCACCGTGACGGGCGCGACGACTGCCCAGATCGTCATCAGGATCAGCCCCGGGATGATCAGCAGCACGAACCCGATCGCCACTCCGATTCCGAAGATCAGCGAGACCAGCAGCAGCGGGCCTAGCACCGGCGAGACGCTCTCGATCAGGTCGCCGATCGAGCTGTCGCGCCGTCCGTCCTGGATGTCCTTGACGAGCTCGACGACGAAGCCCTGGTACACGGTGCTGAGGATCCAGAACAGCAGCGTGCTCAGAAACCGCGTCACCCCGGACAGAACCCAGAACACCAGAAACTGGACTGCGAACAGCACCAGCGCGGTGCCGATCAGCACACCCGCGTGCTCGCGGTAGATCGCCCATACCCGGTCGACGACCCAACCGGCGCTGATCTGCTGCACGCGCATGGCGTCGTCCAGTATGCCCGACGTCAGCTCCGCGTCGGTAAGGGGTCATCGGCCTGGTGAGCTTCTTGCACTCCCGTCGGGCGACGGGTGTAGGGTGCCGGGCAGCGATGCGTGGCGGTCGTATCGAGTGGGGAGGTATGGCGAGGGTTGCGGCCCTGGCGCTGGTGTGCATGCTCGGGCTGCTTGCGTTCGCGGGCTCGGCACTCGCGGCGGGGCACAAGCGGGTCGCGCGCGATGTGGACCCCGACGGTCCGTCGGGCTACTACGTGACGTTCGTGGCGCTGTCGTGCCCGGACTACACCGACATCTTCGCCAACAAGTCGCGCAACGACATCCTCGAGAGCCTGCGCGACCTCGGCCCCGACTCGCAGTACCTCAACAACGACGCGCTGGTCAACCCCGACTTCGAGAGCCTCCCGCCGCAGGACAAGTGCAGTCCGATCTCCGGTTGGAACTTCAAGCTGGGAACCGGGATCGAGGGCCGCGCCGACACCGGAGTGTGGGGGTCGCTGTCAAAGGTCACCAACCCGTTTGACACGACCATCACGACCGAGGATTCGACGGCGCTGCTGAACCAGAACGCTCAGCAGATCGGTAGCGAGACGATCAACGGCGCGACCACGACCCAGCTCACCAACGCCGAGCGCCAGCAGGCGGGCAACAGCGGCTCGCTGTGGGCACAGGGCGGAGTGCCAGGTGACCCTGTCCTGGTCAGCAGCTTTCCCGGCCCCGAGTACGGCTTCGGGGCGCTGCGGTGCGCCACAGACGACCTCAACGGCGACAACGTCGAGTACATCTACTTCCCCGCGGGGTACAAGCACGTCTTCTGCTACGGCATCTACGTCAAGCCGCCGCCGACCTCCGGCGAGATCACGATCCAGAAACAGGTCGTCGGCGAGCCGGTCGGCACGTCCCCGACGTTCCCGTTCAACGGCGACCTCTCCTACAACCCTGACGGCTTCAACCTGGGCAACGGCGGGTCTGAGGACTTCTTCCGCGCCGGCCAGGAGCTCAACGGCCAGCCGGTCACGTGGACGGTCACCGAGGGCGCCGTCACGAACTACGACCTGACGTCGGTCGTCTGCACGTCGGTCGACGCCCACGGCCAGCCCGGGGAAGAGCAACGCGGTAATCGACGGGAGCACCGCCCACATCAACCTCGTCGCCGGCGAGCACATCACGTGCGTGTTCACCAACACGTTCCAGGAGCCGCCGGGCGGACTCGTCATCCAGAAGGTCACGCGCGGAGGGGTGGGCAGCTTCGACTACGAGGTCAACCCCTCGTCGGGCGGCCAGGCGCATCACGTGACCGCCACCACCACCGACCCGGGCGTGCCGGCCGCGGCCGAGCCGTCGCTGGACTCGCTACGGCCCGGCACCTACAAGATCCGGGAGAAGGCCCCCGACTCCGAGGCCGGGCACTGGAGAGCGGTATCGGTCAACTGCAACGGCGACCGGCATGCGTTCCATGGTTCGGTCACGGTCACGGTCACCAGCGGGCAGGCGAGCGTCTGCACTTTCTTCAACCGGTTCATCCCGGCCGGGTCGATCTCGATCTCGAAGATCAGCCAGGGCGCCACCGGCACGTTCGCGTTCCTGGTCGGGCTGCGCGACAACGACACCGGCATGCAGTACCACCAGCGCGCCACCACCACCGCCCAGGGCCAGGCGGCCAACGCGGAGCCCGTCACAGGACTGGACGCGACCGATCATCTGAAGCTCGGCCGATACCTCATCGGCGAGCAGCTCCCGCTCTCGGACCCGACGAACGCCTGGGCGGTGTCGTCCGTCTATTGCAACGGCGTCGCGCAGCCGTTCACCTCCGGCGTGGTCGAGGTTCGCCTGACGCGGCACGAGCCCGACGTCCACTGCACCTACACCGACACGTTCACCCCGAAGCCCCCGCCGATCCCGCCGCCTCCGGAGCCGACTCCGCCGACTCCGCCACCGAATCCCCCGCTTCCGCCGATGCCTCCCGCTCCGCCGCCGGAGCCCGACATCAACCCGATCTACGCCAACGCCGACCTGTCGGTGACAAAGCACGCAAGCACAGGCTCGGTGACCGTCGGCCACGTGGTCACCTACCGGGTGATCGTCCGCAACCGCGGCCCCGCGGTCGCACAGCAGGTGTACGTCGAGGACCAGTCGCGCCTCGTGGCCAGGGTCGAGTCGATCCGCACATCGAAGGGTAGCTGCCGGCTCCGGCCGACGGTGAGGTGTTCTCTCGGGAACCTGAAGAAGGGCGCGCGGGTCGTGATCACCGGCGCGCGTGGTCCCGCTGCGGGTGACATCGAGCTTCGTGAACCACGTGGCGGTCGGCAGCGCCACCGCCGACTCGAACCTCGCCAACAACGTGGCTCAGGCTCGGGTCAGGGTCACGGCGGCGCCGAAGCCGCCCAGGCCTCCGGTGCCGCCGGTCACGGGCTAAGCGCACACCGTCGCTCTACGATCTGGGCGTGGCACCGCCATGGCCGCAGAGCCCGCCGACCGCCGGTCACCGGGCGGCCTACGCCGACGCGCAGCGGCGGCCATTCTGGTGGGATACGCTCGCGCCGCGCGACGCGCACGAGCCGCTGTCGGAGATCGTCGAGACTGATCTGTGCATCGTCGGCGGCGGGTTCACCGGGCTGTGGGCGGCGCTGTATGCCAAGCAGTTGGATCCGGGGCGCGACGTGGTCGTGCTCGAGGCGACCCGCTGCGGGCACGGTGCCAGCGGCCGCAACGGCGGGTTCCTGCAGGCGTCGCTGACGCACGGGATCGCCAACGGCGAGAGCCGCTTCCCCGATGAGCTCGAGACGCTCGAGCGGCTGGGGCTGCAGAACTTCGACGCGCTAGCCGAGGATCTGGAGCACCACGGGATCGACGCCGAATACGAGGCCACCGGGGACCTGCTGGTCGCGCTCGAGGCCCACGAGCTGGACGAGCTCGAGTCAGACGCGGCGCTGCTGCGGCGATTCGGCCAGGAGGCGGAGGCGCTCGACGGCGACGAGGCCCGCGCACGGCTGAACTCGCCGCTGGTGCTCGGCGGTCTGTTCGTCCGCACCGGTGCCGCGCTGGTGAACCCCTCGAGACTGTGCGACGGGTTGCGCGCGGCCGCCGTCGGCGCGGGGGTGCGGATCTGCGAGTACAGCCCCGTACGCACGCTGCACAAGACCGCCACCGGCGTATCGGTCGCGACCGACGGCGGCGTCGTCCGGGCGCGACGGGCGCTGCTCGCCACCAGCGCGTATCCGCCGCTGCTGCCGGTGATCGGGCGCTATGTGGCACCGGTGTACGACTACGCGCTCGTCACCGAGCCGCTCGACGCCGACCGCCGGGAATCGATCGGCTGGCGCGGCCGAGAGGGCATCGGCGACATGGCCAACCAGTTCCACTACTACCGCCTGACAGCCGACGACCGGATCCTGTGGGGCGGCTACGACGCCGTGTATCGCCGGGGCGGCCCGGTCGGCCCCGAGCTCGACGACCACGACCCCACGTTCGCCCGGCTTTCACAGCACTTCTTCACGCAGTTCCCTCAGCTCGAGGGGTTGCGGTTCAGTCACCGCTGGGGCGGTGCGATCGACACCTGCAGCCGGTTCTCGGTGTTCTTCGGGCGTGCCCTCGAAGGGCGCGCCGTGTATGCGCTCGGCTACACGGGCCTGGGAGTGGGGGCGAGCCGCTTCGGCGGACGCGTGGCGGTTGACCTGCTCGATGGTCGCGCCACCGAGGCGACCGCGCTGTCGCTGGTGCGCCGCCGGCCGCTGCCGTTCCCGCCCGAGCCGCTGCGCAGCGCGGTCATCCAGCTGACGCGCGGCCGGCTTGCCGCCGCCGACCGCAACCAGGGGAGACGTGGGATCTGGCTGCGCTCGCTCGACCGGCTCGGTCTGGGGTTCGACAGCTAGTGCCGCGTACGCGATGAAGTTCCCGGCCTGACTATGATCGGCTCCCCCGGCCGTGGCCGGGCGATGAGCGCCGGAGACCGAGACAGGAGAGTGATTCGTGGCCGTAACCGTCAGCAATCTGCAGAACTTCATCGACGGCGAGTTCGTCGCCTCGCAGGCCGGCGCGACCGACCCGGTGATCAACCCGGCGACCGGCGAGGAGATCGGCCAAGCCGCCAGTTCCGACGCCGCCGACGTCGACCGTGCGGTCAAGGCCGCGACGAAGGCATTTGAGACCTGGAGCCGCACCACGCCGGCCGACCGTTCGCTGGCGCTGCTGAAGCTGGCCGACGCGATCGAGGAGAACGGCGATGAGATCGCGGCGATCGAGTCCGAGAACGCGGGCAAGCCGATCGAGTCGGTCAAGGCCGACGAGATCCCGGCGATCGTCGACCCGCTGAGGTTCTTCGCCGGCGCCGCCCGCTGCCTGGAGGGCAAGTCTTCCGGCGAGTACCTCGAGGGCTACACGTCGATCATCCGCCGCGAGCCGGTCGGGGTCGTCGGGCAGATCGCGCCCTGGAACTACCCGCTGATGATGGCGATCTGGAAGATCGGCCCGGCGCTGGCCGCCGGCTGCACGACCGTGCTCAAGCCGGCTCCTTCGACCCCGGCATCGGCCGTCCGGCTCGCTGAGCTGGCCGCCGAGATCTTCCCCGCGGGGGTGCTCAACGTGGTCCTCGGCGGCAACGACCCGGGCGCGGCGCTGGTCGAGCACGATGACGTGGCGATGGTGTCGCTGACCGGATCGGTCGAGACCGGCAAGTGGATCGCCGAGCACGCCGCCGCCTCATTGAAGAAGGTGCACCTCGAGCTCGGCGGCAAGGCACCCGTGGTCGTGTTCGACGACGTCGACATCGAGGCCGCGGCTGAGGCGATCGCCGGCTTCGGCTACTACAACGCCGGACAGGACTGCACCGCAGCCACCCGGGTGCTGTCCAGCGCGAGGATCTACGACGACCTGGTGGCGAGCCTCGCCGATCAGGCCAAGGGCCAGGTGCTGGGCGACACCACCTCCGCCGAGACGACGCTCGGGCCGCTCAACAGCCAGCGTCAGCGCGAGCGCGTCGAGGGCTTCCTGGAGCGCAAGCCCGACTGGGCCGAGATCGTCACCGGTGGCACCGAGCCCGACCGGCCCGGGTTCTACCTCGAGCCCGCCGTGATCTCCGGGCTGCGCCAGAACGACGAGATGATCCAGCGCGAGATCTTCGGCCCGGTGATCACCACGCAGCAGTTCTCCGACGAGGCCGAGGCGATCGCGTGGGCCAACAGCACGCCGTACGGGCTCGCCTCATCGGTGTGGACGCGCGACGTCAGCCGGGCGCTGCGGGTGTCAGCGGCGCTGCGGTTCGGTTGCGTGTGGATCAACAACCACGGGCTGCTGACCAGCGAGATGCCCCACGGCGGCTACAAGCAGTCGGGCTACGGCAAGGACCTGTCGATGTACAGCGTCGAGGACTACACGCAGGTCAAGCACATCATGGCGGCGCTGGACTTCTAGGAGCCGGAGTCGCTAGAGCTCGACGCGCGAAACGGCCGGGAGGTGCCGAGCACCCGGCCGTTTGCGTCGAGCGCCTGCACCGTGAACTGCTGACCGCCGGCCTTGACCGGGATCGCGGTCTCAAACCCCGACTTGGCGGCGGTGGCCACCGCCGGCGCGCCGCCGCCCGAACCGCCGAGCACCTTCCAGGAGGCGACCGCGGTGGCGCCGTTCCAGCTGGCGTAGACGGTCGTCTTGCCCGCCTTGAGCTGGGCGGCGCCGGCGGGCGGGTACAGCGGCTGGCCCGCCCACTTCTGAACCGTGGCCCGGTAGCTGAGGTCGGGTTTGGGCAGCACCACGTCGAAGATCAGCTTGCCCTGTCCGTCGAATTCGGAGAAGAACGGCTGCGATCCCCAGCCCACGAACGTGTCGCCGTTGCGCAGCGGCTGGGTGCTGCCCATGTAGTCGGCGTCGAAGCTGTCGCCGTGTGAGTATTCGCTGACGAGTGTCGCCGTGTGGGCCCGCTGGTCGAGCTTCAGCGCCAGCCCCCGCGATGGGGCCGTGGGGGTCACATACGTGCCGCCGCCGGTGATCTGGCAGCAGTGGTCGTCGAACATCGTCAGCGTCGAGTCCGGGTGCAGCGCGACGTCGTGCTGCCAGGCGAAGTCGGCCTTCGGGCCGAGCCTGAAGCTCGAGTGCTTACCGCCGAGCGTCCACTGGATCTTGCTCGTGGCCTTGTCGACCTTGTAGGCGGCCCAGGTGTTGCGCATCGAGACCACGAACGTGCCGTCGGGGTGAAGGTCGATCGCGTTGACGTGGTAGGCGTCCCACGGAAACCCGTTGGTCGGCAGCGTCGCGTAGGAGTCGTCCAGCGGGATGTGATCGAGCGCGTCCCAGCTGTAGAGCAGCTTGCCGGTCTTGATGTCGTATTCCTGCACGGCCGAGTCGATCAGCGCGCCGTTGTAGGCGCCGCCGTACTTGGAGAGGTCCATCGGGATGTTCTTGTTAGCCGTGACCCACGCGTGGTCGCCGCGGACCAGCAGCTCGTGCAAGGTCGGGATCCAGCCGTCGACGCCCTTGACGGTCGCGACCTGCTGGTAGTGCTGGTTGACGATCACGTCCTCGCCGGTGATCGTGGCGCCGGCGTTGGTGAGCTCACCCTGCCACCACGACAGGGCCGGCTTGCCCTGGTAGGTCTGCAGATCGAGGTTGGAGGCGACGACGTCTTCGGGCACGGGCTTGAACCACACCGGCGAGAGATGGTTGTCGTAGATCAGTGGCCCGCTCTGCCCGGCGATCGGCGGGTGCGACAGGTCGTAGAAGTTGGCCACGAAGATGTCGCCATCGGGCAGCTGGTTGAGGTCCTTGGGGACGACCGCGGCCCGCGCGATCGGCGGATGCAGGCCCGGCTCGGACACGTAGCCGTAGGTGTCGCGCGTGGTGTAGGCGCCGATCGGTGCGCCGTGGGAGCCGCCGAACGCGAAGTCGACGGCGACGAACGCGACGACGACGAGCGCGACGCCACCGAGCACCAGCGGCCGGCGCGATCGCGACTCCGTGGCAGGGCCCTTGGCAACCATCGTGAACGTCACCACCGCGGCCGCGGCGGTCAGGAACGCGCCGATCAGGTAGGCGAGCCGGAAGCCGTCGGTCAGCGCCTGGGGGACGCTGTGGCCATGGCCGATCAGCCCTGTGCTGTGCTGGGTGGCGAGCGTGATCAGGACCGCGAGGCCGAGCCCGCCGCCGATCTGGCGCGAGGTGTTGACCAGTCCCGAGGCCAGGCCGGTCTGGCCCTCCTTGGCCCCCTGGGTGGCGGCGATCGTCGAGGGGACGATCGACATCCCGATCCCCGCCGCGGTCAGCAGCCCCGGGATCATCACGTACAGGATCGAGCTGCCGCTGGCCGCGATCTTGGTGAACAGCAGCATCCCCGCGGTCATCATGATCAGCCCGCCGCCGAGCACCAACCGCACGCCGTAGTGGCTCACCAGCTTGCCCGCGCGCGAGGCGACGATCATGATCACCAGCGTCATCGGGAGGAACGTCAGACCGGTGTGCAGCGGCGACAGCCCCAGCACCTGCTGCAGGTACAGCGAGCTGATGAACCACATCGGAAACAGCGCCGCGCTGAACAGCAGCACGATCCAGTTCGCCACCTTCAGCGGCTTGGTCAGGACCTTGAACGGAACCAGCGGGTCAGAGGCGACGCGTGTCTCGATCGCCACGAACATGGCCAGCAGCACGAGGCCGAGGATGATCGGGCCGAGCGCGGTGAACGCGCTCCAGCCGTTGGTCCCCGCCTTGACCACGCCGTAGACGAGGATGATCTGTCCGGCGGTCAGCGTGATCGCTCCTGCCAAGTCGAAGGAGCGTTCGGGCGCGCGCCGGCGGTTGCTCACGACCCAATAGGCGATCGCGGCGGCGGCGAGCCCGATCGGGGGGTTGATCAGCAGCACCCAGCGCCAGCTGAGCTCTTCGGTGATCACGCCGCCGAGCAGCGTGCCGGCGGCCCCGCCGGCGCCGTTCATCGCTGCCCACAGCCCGATCGCGCGGTGCAGCTGCGGGCCGGGCGGGAACGACGAGGTGATGATCGCCAGCGAGGAGGCGGCCATGAACGCACAGCTGAAGCCCTGCACTCCGCGCGCGACGATCAGCAGCCCGCTGCTCGGGGCCAGTCCACCCGCCAGCGATGTCAGCGAGAACAGGATCAGAGCGGCGACGAACGTCCGCCGCTGCCCGAAGTGGTCGGCGGCGCGGCCGCCGAGCATCAGGAAGCTCGCGAACGTGATCGCGTAGGCATCGACCACCCACTGCAGGTCCGCCGAGGAGAAGTTCAGCGCCGCCTGGATCGATGGCAGCGCCACGTTGACGATGCTCAGGTCCAGGATCACCATGAACTGAGCCACGCAGCACACGACCAGGATCCACGTCGAGCGCGAATCCAGGCGTGATCGGCGGCCGCCCGGCGGGTTCGGCGACGCGCCCGCGGGGCCGGCTGGACCGTCGGTCGTTGGCGGCGCCGCTACCGCGCCGTCGCCACCGCCTTGCCGTTGTGCCAAGTCACCGCCGTCTGTCATCAGGTCCTGAGATGCCGTCCCTCCCGTTCAGATCATGCCGGGACGACATGGGCCTGGAAGGCGCGCCGATTCTACTCAACCGCCCAGGCGACATCTGGGCATGGCGCTTGCGCCGGGGACAGCAACTATCGGTCGCCGAAAACATTTGTACCCTGGGGACCGACGTCTGCGAGCGAAGAGGAGTCCAGCCGATGAAACGAGCCTTGATCTCCGCCATCGCGATTGCTGTGGTGGTGGCAGGCTGTGGCAGTTCGGGCGGTTCGAGCACCAGCTCGACCAGCACTCCGGCGGCCGCGACGAGCACGCCGACGACCACGAAGAACAACAAGCAGGACCCGCCGAAGAAGAAGAAGCAGGTCCACCACAAGAAGAAGCCCAAGCCCAAGCCCACCACGACCGCCGCGAGCGCGCCAACGACAACGTCGTCGGCCGCCCCGGTCACGACGTCCTCGGCTCCGGCCCCGACCACCACGTCGTCCGCGCCCACGCCGACGGCTCCGGCGTCGCCGACGACCACGGCCTCGGCTCCCGCGCCGACGACCACGCACTCGTCGCCGCCCCCGACTACGACACATTCGTCGCCGCCGACGACCACGCACTCCAAGCCGCCGTCGATCCCGACGACCACGGGTCCGACCAACACCGGGCCTCCCGGTAGCTACTAGCCGTTAGCCGCCGGGTCCGGCTGCCCGGTCACATCGGGCAGGTTTGCGGTGTCAGCCCTGTGAGCATGGGTATGCCGAGCAAGGATCCTGTGATGGACGACGACCAGCAGCTGCTCGCCCAGTTCGAGGAGCACCGCGGGCATCTCCGGGCGGTGGCCTATCGGATGCTGGGCTCCGCCGCCGAGGCCGACGACGCGCTCCAGGAGGCTTGGCTGCGGGTCAGCCGGGCTGACACCGACGACGTCGTGAACATGGGCGGCTGGCTGACCACGGTCGTAGCCCGGGTGTGCCTGAACATGCTGCGCTCGCGCAAGTCGCGCCGGGAGGAGTCGCTCGACGCGCACGTGCCGGACCCGATCATCGCCCGTGAGGAGGGGCCCGACCCCGAGCAGGAGGCCTTGCTGGCCGATTCCGTCGGGCTGGCGATGCTTGTCGTGCTGGAGACGCTCACCCCGCCCGAGCGGCTGGCGTTCGTCCTGCACGACATGTTCGGGGTGCCGTTCGACGAGATCGGGCGGATCGTCGATCGCTCGCCGGACGCCGCGCGCCAGCTGGCCAGCCGAGCCCGCCGCCGGGTGCGCGGCGGCGCGGCGGCTCCCGACGTCGATCTCACACGCCAGCGCGAGGTCGTCAACGCGTTCTTCGCGGCCGCCCGGAACGGCGATTTCGACGCGCTCGTCGCGGTCCTCGACCCCGACGTGGTGCTGCGCTCCGACGGCGGCAGCGCCCGTCCGGCGATGTCCGTGCTGATCCGCGGCGCCGAGACCGTGGCCGGCCGGGCGGTCACGTTCGGGCACTTGGCCCCCGACGTGCGCCCGGCGGTGGTCAACGGGGTCGCCGGCGCGGTCGTGGCTCCGCGCGGTCGAGCGTTCTCGGTGATGAGCTTCACGGTGTCCGACGGGCGGATCGTCGCGATCGACGTGCTGGTGGATCCCGAGCGCCTGGATCGGCTGGATCTGAGCGGGTTAGACAGCTGACTGCTCGCCTCGCTTGACCCCGGCGAGCCGCTAGGCTGCGGGGCCCGTTCAAGAAACCTAGACGCAGTGGCATAAGGAGGGCCGATGGGCTTCGATCAGTACCACGAGCCGCCTGGCGAGCTGCCCCCGGCTACGCGGACGTTCGCGCGCCTGTGCGCGTCGCTGACCGAAGAGGCCGAGGCGATCGGCTGGTATCAGCAGCGCCTGGCGGTGGAGACCGATCCCGAGGCGGTTGCGGTGATGGAGGACGCCCAGGGCGAGGAGTTCAAGCACTTCGCGATGGACCTCGAGTTCCTGTTGCGCCGGACGCCCGCGTGGCGCCAGGTGGCGCAGGGGATCCTGTTCCAGGGCGGTGACATCGTCGAGAACGGCGAGGCCGCGGAGGCGGAGGTCCTGGAGGACGGCGGCGCGGGCGCCGGCGGCAGCTTCGACGACGGATCACTGGGTATCGGCGGCCTGAGAGGAGCTCAGCGATGAACCATCTGCTTCGTGGACACGCGCCCATCAGCGACGCCGGCTGGAGCATGCTCGACGAGGAGGCGCGCGAGCGGCTCACCCCGGCACTCGCCGCGCGCAAGCTGGTCGACTACTCGGGCCCGCACGGGTGGGAGTACTCGGCCACCAACCTCGGCCGCACCAAGCCGGTGACGGCGGCGCCGTGCGAGGGCGTCAGCGGCCTCCAGCGCCAGGTGCTGCCGCTGGTCGAGGTCCGCGCGGACTTCGAGCTCAGCCGCTCGGAGCTGCGCGACGCCGATCGCGGGGCCGATGACGCCGACCTGGAGGCGCTGGACCGGGCCGCGCACCAGATCGCGGTCGCCGAGAACGTCGCCGTGTTCCACGGCTGGCACGGCGTGCTCTCCGGTATCGAGGAGACGACGCCGCACGACAAGCTCGAGCTTGGCCAGGAGGTCGACCTCTACGCCCGCCAGGTGGCCACCGCGGTCGAGCGGCTGCTGCGCAACGGGATCTCCGGACCCTACGGGCTCGCCCTGGGCCGCGAGGAGTACCGGCTGGTGGCCGAGACCGCCGAGCACGGCGGCTACCCGCTGTTCGACCACCTGGGGCGGATCCTGGGTGATGGCCCGATCGTGTGGGCGCCGGGCGTCGAGGGCGCGGTCGTGGTCAGCCTCCGCGGCGGCGACTTCCTGTTCGAGTCCGGCCAGGATCTGTCGATCGGCTACGACTCGCACGACGGCGACGTGGTCCGGCTGTATCTCGAGGAGAGCTTCTCGTTCCACGTGGCCACGCCCGAGGCCGCCGTGGTCCTCACGGGCTAGCCCGAGCCTCGGAAGCCGGGGGCGGGAGGGGGGCGGGACGTGAAACGTCCCACATAGGGACGTTTCACGTCCCGCCCCTCCGCGCTGCCCGCCCCGCGTCCTTGCATCCCGCCGCCGGCTCCCCCTTGCGGTACCGTCAGCGTCTGGCGGTGCCGGGGCGCCAGGCGCGAGAGGAGTACGGATGACGACGATGATCGGACCGTTGCGCCGCGCGGTGCAGGTCGCCCCCGAGCGCTCAGCCGTTCGCTGCGGTGACGTCGAGCTGACCTACGCCGAGATGTGGGAGCGCACGCGCCGGCTCGCCGGGGGCCTGCGCGAGCTCGGCCTCGAGCAGGGCGACCGGGTGGCCGTCGTCGGCGGTAACTGCCACCGGTACCTCGAGCTCTACCAGGGCGTCCCGGGCTCGGGGCTGGCGCTGGTGCCCCTCAACCAGCGCCACACGGCCGCCGAGCTCGCCTACGCGCTCGAGGACTCGGGTGCGAGCGTGCTGTTCGCCGGCGCTGGGGTCGACGTGCCATCGGGCGCGGCGCAGCGCGTGATCGACCTCGAGGACGGCTACGAGGCGCTGCTGGCCGGCGCGCGGCCCGCCGAGTTCCCCGACTCGCTCGCGCCTGACGCGATCGCGGGGCTGTTCTACACCGGCGGCACCACCGGGGCGGCCAAGGGCGTGATCCTGACCCACCGCAACCTGATCGCCAACGCGATGCACTTCCAGGCCGCCTGGCAGTTCGGCCCCGACACCCGGTGGCTGATCATCCCGCCGCTGTTCCACGCGGCCGGGTCGATCGCGGTCCTGGCGATGATCTGGCACGCCGGCCGCCAGGTGGTGCTGTCGGCGTTCGACCCAGGCGCGGCGCTCGACCTGATCGAGTCCGAGCGGATCACCGCGACCCTGGTGGTGCCGACGATGCTGGCGGCGATCTGCGACGAGCAGCTGGCCAGGCCCCGCGACGCCTCGTCGCTGGCCCTGATCAGCCACGGCGGCGCCCCGGTCGCCACCGAGACGCTGCGCCGGGCGCACGAGGCGTTCGGAGGTGCGCAGCTGATGCACCTCTACGGCGCCACCGAGACCGCGCCGATCGCGACGATCCTCCCCCATGAGGAGCTGCTGCTGGACGCTCCGCAAGCCCGCTCCTGCGGCCAGCCGGCCGTCGGCGTCGAGGTGCTCGTGCTCGACCTCGACGACGGGTCACCGGCCCGCCCGGGCGTCGTCGGCGAGGTGGCGATCCGTGGCGACAACGTGATGGCCGGCTACTGGAACAAGCCGCGCGAGACCGCCGAGGCGCTCACCAGCGGCTGGTATCGCACCGGCGATCTCGGCTACATGGACGACCACTCGTTCCTGTACCTGGTCGACCGCGCCAAGGACATGATCGTGTCGGGCGGCGAGAACGTGTACAGCACGGAGGTCGAGGAGGCTCTCTACGGCCATCCCGCGGTGCTCGAGGCGGCGGTGTTCGGGATCCCCGACGAGCGCTGGGGCGAGGTCGTGCACGCGGTCGTCGTGCTCCGCGCCGACGTCACCGAGCACGAGCTGCTGGTGCATTGCCGCGAGCAGATCGCCGCTTACAAGGTCCCCAAGCGGATCGAGCTGCGCACCGACCCGCTGCCGAAGTCCGGCGCGGGCAAGGTGCTCAAGCGCGAGCTGCGCGCGCCGCACTGGAAGGGTCACGGGGCGATGATCGCCGGAGCGTGACCCTTCCCGAGTGCGGCCCCCAAGCCCTACTCGTCCCAGGCCTGCACGCCGGTCATCCGCGCGACCCGCCCGTCGCGCAGCTCTATGAACGCCGCGCATGCCACCCCGGCCCCGTCGGGGTAGCGGCAGGTCTCACTGAACGCCGCGCGATCGCCGTCGAGCAGCGTCAGCTCGACGTGGTGGGTCATGTCGCGCGAGCACACGTCCTCGATCCACTCTCGGATCGCGTCCTTACCGGCGAGCACCCGGGGGCTGCCGGGCGGGTTGGCCCGGTCGATCAGCGTCACCTCGGCGGCGTCGTCGTAGAGCTCGAGCTGGGCGGCGGCATCGCGCTCCTCGATCGCACGAGCCAGAGCGGCGAGGTCGAACCCCCGCGTTGTGTCGGTGGTCATCTGCTGCCTCCTGTCGGTCAGTTCGGTTGGATGTTCTGGTTGACGCGGAAGAAGTTGTCGGGGTCGTAGACCCGCTTGACCTGCGCCAGCCGCGCGTAGTTGTCGCCGTACGTGGCCCGCACGCGGTCCTGCCCCTCGTCCATCATGAAGTTCACGTACGCGCCGCCCATCGAGTACGGATGCGTGGCGTTCCAGTAGTCCACGCACCAGTCGCGGATCGTCCCCGCGTTGGCCGGGTCCGGGTCGACCCCGACGATCACCTGGGCCCACTTGGCGTCGCGATACGCCCACGGCGTCTCGTCGGAGCCCACGCGGGACGCCGCCCCGTCGATCGGGTACAGGTGCATCGTCGACTTCCAGGTCGGTAGTGCCGCGCCGTGCTCGGCATGGATCGCTACCGCCTCGTCGGGGATCTCCCGGATGAAGTCGGCGCGCCAGTACCACTGGTCGCCCTTGGGATAGACGCCGTCGAACGCCGACTGCAGGGCGGGCAGCGGCATCAGACCGACGCCATCGAGCAGCGGCTTGCCGAACGCCCGCGCCTCGCGCAGGCACTCGGGATCTGGGTCCGTGCCCGAGTAGCACCAGAGCACCGCGCACACCTTGCGCAGGTGCAACTCCTCCGGGAACGGCGGTCCCGGCGGGACGCTCAGGAACGCGAAGAAGCCGCTGAGCTCATCGGGCTGCGCCGGCCCGAACTCGCGCCACCAGGACAGCAGCTCCGCAGCGTCGTCGATGTCGTACATCACCGGCCCGGCGAGCACGTCGGTGACCTCGTGGCAGCGGAACTGAAACGAGGTCACGATCCCGTAGTTCCCGCCACCGCCGCGCAGCGCCCAGAACAGGTCGGGGTGGCGGTCGGCATCCGCGGTCACGCACGAGCCGTCGGCGAGCACAACCTCCGCCGACATGAGGTTGTCGACCGTCAGCCCGCACCTGCGGGTGAGGTGGCCGAGGCCCCCGCCGAGGGTCAGCCCGCCGACGCCGGTGGTCGAGATGATCCCGGCCGGGACGGCCAGGCCGTACGCGTGAGTGGCGTGATCGACCGCGCCCAGCTCGGCGCCGCCCTGGACGCGCGCGATCCGCGCCTCGGGGTCGACCGTCACCCCCTGCATCGGTGAGAGGTCGATCACCAGTCCGTCATCGACGCTGCCCAGCCCGCCGCCGTTGTGGCCGCCGCCGCGGACCGCCACACGAAGACCGCGCTCGCGGGCGTAGGCCAGCGCAGCGATCACGTCGGCGGTGTCGGCGCACTGCACGATCGCCTCCGGCCGGCGGTCGATCATCGCGTTGTACAGGGCTCGCGCGGAGTCGTACTCCGGCGCCCGGCGATCGATGTAGCTGCCTCTGAGCGCCCCTTGCAGGACGCCGGCGGCCTCGGTTCCGTCTAACGTCGCCATGTCTGCTCCTCTGGTCGAGCGGAATCTGCGAGCAGCCTCCCGCGCGTCCGTCAGCCGACCGTCAAACGAGCGTCAAACCTGGCCGAGGGTGCGAAATCCTTGCTTGACGGTGTGGGGCGGTCTACGCTCCGCCTGCGATGTTGACGGTCCGGGTGATCGGGCCCATGGGACTGAAGCTGGACGGGGCGGCCATCGAGACACCGGCCAACCGGCGTGAATGGGCGCTGCTCGCTTGGCTGGCGATCAATCCCGGCACCCACGCGCGTGCGGAGCTCGCGGCCCGCTTCTGGCCCGACGTGCTGGACGCGAGCGCCCGCGCCAGCCTGCGCAGCTCGCTGTGGGCGCTGCGGCGCGCGCTCGGCGACACGGGGGCCGCCTACCTGCGCTCCAGCCGCGATCAGGTCGGCCTCGACGACGCCGGCGGCCTGTGGGTCGACGCACTCGAGTTCGAGCGACTGGTGCATGCGGGAGAGCTCGAACGGGCCGTGGAGCTGGGCGACGGCGAGCTGCTGGCGGGGTTCGACGAGCTGTGGGCGGCCGACGCGCGGGTGGCCCACCGTGAGCGCCTGGCGGCAGCGCTCGAGCAGCTGGCGCGCTCGGCCGATGCCCGTGGCGCGCTCACCGAGGCGGTCGCGCTCGCCCGGCGCCAGGTCGCGCTCGACCCGTTGGCCGAGGAGCCCAACCGGTGCCTGATGAGCCGCCTCGCCGCCGCCGGCGACACCGGCGCCGCCCTCGGCGTGTACGAGGCGCTGCGTGAACGGCTGCGGCGTGAGCTGGGTCTCGTCCCGTCGGCGAGCACCCGCCGGCTGGCCGAGCGCCTGCGTGAGGACGCGACCCTGCCTGAACCCCCGCTTCCCACGGTCGAGCATGAGGCCGGGGTGCCGGCGTTGGTGGGCCGTGACCGTGAGCTCGGCGAGCTGCTCGCTGCCTGGGACACGGCAGCGGGCGGCGCCGGCGGCGTGGTGCTGATCACCGGCGAGGGCGGGATCGGGAAGACCCGGCTGGCGGCCGAGCTGACCGCGCGGGCGACCGCGGCGGGCGCCCGGACCGCGATATGCGCCGGCTTCGACCTCGCCGGCGCACCCCCGATGGGCCTGTGGGCCGAGCTGATCTCCGAGCTCTGCGGCACGCTGGAGGCACCGCCGCTGCAGGCTTCGTGGCCGTCTGACCTGGCGACACTCGTTCCCGAGCTCGAGCGCCGATTCGATCGCGATCACGTCGACCGCCCGGTGGCCTCGCCGGAATTCGAGCGCGCCCGCGTGTACGAGGCGACGCTCGAGCTGATCAACTGGGCCGCGCGCGCCCGCCCGCTGCTGCTGGTGATGGAGGACGTGCACCTGGCCGACGCGGCGAGCCTGCAGCTCGCCGGCTACGTCGCCCGGCGGCTGGCCCGGCTGCCGGTGCTGATCGTGCTCACCAGCCGCCCGCTTCCGCACAGGTCCGAGCTGGACGCCCTGGCGCAGCTGGTTCGTGCCCGGGGGATTTTGCGGGCGCAGCTATCACTCGGACCGCTCGCGAGCGACTCGCTCGTGGCGCTCGTCAGCGCGGCCGCCGATCTCCACGGCGATGCCGTCGCCGACGCCGTCCGCGCGTCGGAGGGCAACCCGCTGCTCGCGCTCGAGCGCGCGCGGGCGCTGGCTCGCGGGGAGCGCGAGCCACCGGCCAGCCTGCGGGCCGCGGTGCAGGCTTCGCTGGGGCCGCTTGACCGCGACGCGCGCCTGCTCGCGGACTTCGCGGCCGTGGCCGGACGCGAGCTGGTGCGCTCCGAGCTGGAGGCGCTGCCGCTGGACCGACCGACCGAGGCGGCGACGGCGGCGCTCGAGAGTGGCCTGTTCCTCGCGGTCCGTGGCCGTGTGGGCTACCGCCACGCGCTGCTGCGAGACGCGGCCTACGCCGAGCTGCCCGATCCTCACCGGGCCTGGCTCCACGAGTGCTTCGCCGGTGTGTTGCGGCGCAACGACTCGCCGGTGCAGGCCGCCGAGATCGCCCGGCACCTGCGGCTGGCCGGGCGCGACGAGCTGGCGGTCGGCGACCTCGCCCGGGCGGCCTCGCACGCCCGCGCCGTGGGTGCGTTGGACCAGGCTGCCGCGCTGTTTCGCGAGGCGAGCGAGCTGGCCCCCGACGACCCCGTGTTGCTGGTCGAGCTCGCCGAGGTGGAGGCCTGGCGCACCCGCGCGCAGGACTCCGAGGCGGCGTTTGACCGGGCGCTGGCGCGGATGCCCGCGGCGGGCGAGGAGCCGGCGCGCGCGTGGCTGCGCCGGGCCGAGTGGAACCGCGGCGTCCTCTGCAACCCCCGCGGGATCCTGATGGCGGCGCCGCGGGCGATCGCCGCGCTCGATGACGCGGGCGTCGCGGCGCCGCAGACGCGCGCCGGGGCGCTAGCGATGTGGGCCTGGGCGGAGGCGATCGCCGGCGAGCCAGCGCGCGCGGAGCAGCTGCTCGACGACGTCCACGCGACGGTCGGACGCGAGGTGACCGACGCGACGCTCGTGCACTCGGTCGGGCACGCCCGGGCACTGGCGCTGGTCCGGCAGGGAAGGTTCGCCGAGAGCTATGCGCCGCAGATCGCCGCCGGCGAGGCCGCGCTGCGAGTGGGACGTCCCGACCTGGCCTGCGGCTGCTGGCTGAACGCCGCCTGCGCCGCGGCGTGTGCGGGTGATCCGGAGCGGTCGCTGGACTTCATCGACCGGGGCTGGGCGGCGATCAGCGGCGAGCACATCGCCTGGTTCGAAGTCCAGATGCTCGCCGCCCGAGCCCACGTGATGATCAGACTCGGCCGGCTGGACGAGGCTCGTCGGGCTGCCGAGCAGGAGTGGGCGGCCGCCGAACGGATCGACTCCCCAGAGCTGATCGCCACCGCGGAGCACGACCGCGGAATGGTCGCGCTGGCGACCGGGAGCTACGACCGCGCCGCCGAGCTGCTGGAGCGCGCGCTCGAGCACGGTGCTCCGGTGAGCCGCCCGCTGGCGCAGCTGGCCCGCGCCGAGGCGCTGCTCAAGGCCGGTCGGTGCGAGCAGGCGCAGGCGGCCGTGCGCGCGACCGCGCTGGAGCCGCTTCATCCGGGCGACTTCCCAGAGGCGCTCGTCCCCCGGCTGACCCGGGTGCAGGGGCTGATCGCCGATGCCTGCGGCGATCGCGAACTCGCCGTCCGCCGGCTGGAGGAGGCGGCCTCGGGATGGCGCCGGCTGGTCGACCGGACCGCCGACGGCGAGCGCTACGCCAGCGCGTTCGCAGACTTCGCGCGGCCGCCCGTGCTCGGCCTGATCGAGCCCGCGCGAGAGCTCGCGCTGGTCGAGGCCGAGCTCGCCCAGCTCGCCGCCACACCCGCGCAGTGAGGACCACCCGCGTAGACAGGAGCATCCAGATGCCCTCGTTCGACGACATTGCCACCACCAGCGCCCCGCCCGAGGAGGTGTGGAAGGTGCTGTACGACCCGGTCCGCTTCCCGGAGTGGTGGACGGGAATCGAGTCCGTGCAGGCCGAGCCGACCGCCGACGGGACTCAGAGCTACACGATGTTCCCCGACGGCTATCCGGACTTCCCGATGCCGCAGGTGCTGCGCACCAGCCAGAACGAGGGCCTGGTGACGATCTCGTGCCTGGTCTCAGACCTGGTGTTCGAGTGGCGGCTGGAGCCCGCCGACGACGCCTCCGGCACGCGGATCCGCGTGCACGTGGAGATCCCCGAGGCCGAAGCCGGGCGCCTGGACGGCCAGCGGGAGGTGATCAGCAGCTCGCTGACCGCCCTCGCCCGTCTGGCCGAGCAGCATCTCTAGACTGCCGCGTCAAGGCGCCCACAGGACCCGGGCGAAGGAGAGACAATCGAGCGTGATCGGAACGCGATAACGGAATGAGCGGCTCGCGCGACAACAGGGACAGAGAGCAGCTGCTCGAGGAGCTTGCGGCCCAGCGCCGGCTGTTCGACCTCGCCAACGAGGCGATCATCGTCCGCGAGCCCACCGCCAGCGCGATCACCTACTGGAACCGGGAGGCCGAGGAGATCTACGGGTATTCGGCGGCGGAGGCCCGCGGCCGGGCGACCCACGAGCTGCTGCAGACGGTCTTCCCCGAGTCCCGCGACGAGGTCGACGTGACGCTGGGCGAGCGCGGACGATGGGACGGGCAGCTGGTGCACGTCCGTAAGGACGGCCAGCAGATCCTCGTCGACTCCCGCCAGGCGCTGGTGCGCGACGACGCCGGCAAGAAGGTGGCGATCATCGAGATCAACTCCGACATCACCGAGCGCGACCGGTCCGAGAGGGCGCTGCGCCAGGCCGAGCAGCGGTTCCGCGGCCTGCTGGAGTCGGCGCCGGACGCGATGGTGATCGTCGACGAGCGCGGCGAGATCGTGCTGGTCAATGCCCGCGCGGAGGAGCTGTTTGAGTACTCCCGGGACGAGCTGATCGGCCGGCCGATCGAGGTCCTGCTCCCGCGCGGGATGCGCCGGCGACACATCGCCCACCGGGAGGAGTTCATGACCGAGCCGCGGGCCCGCCCGATGGGCGCGGGCATGGACCTGCTGGCGCGCCGCAAGGGCGGCAGCGAGTTCGTGGCCGAGATCAGCCTGAGCCCGCTCGAGTCCGAAGGCCGTCTGCTGGTCTCGACCGCAATCCGCGACATCTCCAAGCAGTTGCTGCGCCAGCTCGAGCAGGCGCTGGTGCCGCGTATGCGCGTCGACGACCGCTGGCAGCTGGCGTGGCGCTATCGGCCGAGCCTCAACACGATGCTGCTGGGCGGCGACTTCATCGGCGTGGCCGAGCGCGCGGACGGCGCGCTGTCGCTGCTGATCGGCGACGTCACCGGTCACGGTCCCGCCGCCGCGGGGACCGGAGCGATGCTCCGGGCGTCGTGGCTGGGAGCGGTGATGGGCGACGTCGCGCTCGAGCAGATCCCGGAGATGCTCCACCGGCTGCTGATCAACCAGGCCGACCGCGATGCGCCGACGCTGGCCACGGTGTGCCTGGCCGAGATCGACCCGGCGGCCACGCAGCTGCGGCTGATCCGCGCCGGACACGACGCGCCGCTGCTGATCACCCCCGGAAGGGTGGCCGCGCTGGACCGGGTGCACGGACCGGCGCTGGGACTGGCGATGCCGGCGCACTGGCCGATCCGCCGGATTGCGCTGCCGCCCGACGCGGCGATCATGCTGTTCACTGACGGCCTCACCGAACGCCGGTCGGCGGTCCGGCCCGAGCGCCTGGGAGTCGACGAGCTACCGCCGCGGCTCGACGCCGACGCGTTGCTGAACAAGCCGCCCGAGCAGGCGATCGACGAGATGCTCGCGGACGTGTTCCCCGAGGGCACCGACGCCCTCGACGACGACCTCGCCGTGATCCTGCTGACGCTCCGCGCCAGTGACGTGCAGGCCGACGCCGGCGCGCGTGCCGCCAGCGCCTGACCGGCGCTGGCTCAGTCGTCGGTCCGCCGGGGCGCGTAGCGGTGGTGGAGCATCAGGGCGTTGCCCTCGGGGTCGGCGAACAGCGCCATGTGGCAGACGCCGGTATCGATCGTGTCGCCGTGGAAGCCGACGCCGCGGCTCTCGAGCTCCTGGCGGGTAGCGGCCACGTCGTCGACGTGGAGCGCGATCGGGTTGCGGTTGACGTTGTGCCCCAGACCCATCCGCTCGGCGTTGTAGACGCTCAGCGTCAGGTTGCCGGTCTCGAACTCGGCGTAGTGGCGCTCCTCGATGTAGACCGAGCGCGGCAACCCGAGGGTCTCGCCGTAGAACGCAGCCGCGGCCGCCAGGTCGCGAGCCGGAATCCCGACGAAATCGACTCCTGAAATGAACCCCGAGCTGCTTGACATCGTCGCCTCCTGGATCGCGGTGTGCAGTCCGGCAATGATCGCCGACCGCGCTTCCCACTAGCTTGGAGACGATGCAGACGCTGGAGCACGTGCCCCTGTCGGAGCTGACGACGCTGCGCGTCGGCGGGCCAGCCCGCCGGATCGCCCGCGCTGATAGCGCCGACGAGGCGGTCGAGGTCGTCTCCGGCGCCGACGCCGCGGGCGAGCCGGTGCTGGTGATCGCCGGCGGCTCGAACCTGCTGATCGCCGATCGTGGGTTCGACGGCACCGCGCTGCGGGTCGCGGTCAACGGGATCGCCGTATCCGACGAGGGCCACCGCGTGCGCCTCGACGTGGGCGCCGGGGAGCGCTGGGACGACGTCGTCGGCTTCTGCGTGACCCACGGGCTCGCCGGCGTCGAGTGCCTGTCGGGGATCCCGGGCTCGGTCGGCGCCACGCCGATACAGAACGTCGGCGCCTACGGCCAGGAGGTCGCCGACACGATCGTGTCGGTGCGGGCGTATGACCGCCGGACGCGCTCGGTCGCCGAGCTGAGCCCAGCCGAGTGCGGGTTTGCGTACCGGTCGAGCGCGTTCAAGCGCTCGGACCGCCACGTCGTGCTGACCGTGTCGTTCGTGCTCGAGCGCAGCCCGCTGGCGCTGCCGATCCGCTACGGCGAGCTGGCGCGCGCACTGGGCGCGGTGCCCGGTAGCCGCCCACCGCTCGCTGCTGCGCGCGAAGCCGTCCTGGCGCTGCGGCGGCGCAAGGGGATGGTGCTCGATCCGGGGGACCCCGACTCGGTCAGCGCCGGCTCGTTCTTCGTCAACCCGATCCTCACGACCGCCGAATTCGCGGCGCTCGGGCGGCGCGCGTCGGCTCGGCTGGGCGACGACGTCCGGATCCCGGAGTGGCCCGACGCCAACGGGTCGGTCAAGACGTCGGCGGCGTGGCTGATCGAGCGCGCCGGGTTTCACCGCGGCTACGGCGACGGGCCTGCCGGGATCTCCAGCAAGCACACGCTCGCGATCATCAACCGCGGCGGCGCGAGCAGCGCCGAGCTCGTGGCGCTCGCGCGCGAGATGCGAGACGGCGTGCGCGACGCGTTCGGGGTGGCGCTGGATCCGGAGCCGACCCTGGTCGGGATCGAGCTCTAGTGTCGCGACCCTAGCTCGGCAGACGCCGGTTCATTCCCAGCGGTGCTCGCCGGCGAGGAGCGTCGCCCGCTCGCGGACGGAGCCGCGGAAGCGGGGCACGCTGCAGTGCCTGCAAGCGGCGTCCCAGCCCGGCCGCGAGCGCCTCGCTCAGGCGCGCATGCAGGTCGCCCCCATCAGGGAGCAGCCGGGCGAGATCACCCTGCGCGCCGTCGCTCCACGGCAGTTCGAGCGTCTCGTGAACCTGGCTGGCCAGCGAGGTCAGTGCCGGGTTGCGGTCGATCACGATCAGCGCCTCGCACCAGGCTCCGCGCGAGATCGCGCGCTGCGCCAGCCCGGCGAGCTTGCCGGCTGACCCCTGCACGCTCCAGGCACCCGGGCACCACTCGCCCACGGCTTGCGCCAGTGACGCGTCGACCCCGAGCGCTGTCAGCGCCTCGACGATCGTCTCGGCCAGCAGCTCGTAGCGGCGCCCGGACTCCTCCATACGTGGGTTGGGCTGCGCCCAGCCCAAGCACAGGCACCCGGCGTCGAGCGTGGCCGCACGGCCTCCGGCCAGCCGTTTGACCGCGGGCACGCCGGCGGCACGGGCGAGCTCGAGCACCTCCGGCGCCCGCGGGTCGCGCAGGTCGAGCCGGCCGACGGAGATCGCGGGACGCCGCGGCCGCCACAGGCGCACCGACTCGGCGCCGTCGCGGGCGGCGTGGTCCAGCAGCGCATGGGAGATCGCGACGTCGAGGGCGGGGTCGTCCTCGGCGCCTGCGTAGAGCGCGGTCAGGCGCCGACCACCGCGGCGAACTCCGACTCGATCGTCTCGCTGAGCTCGGTGTAGGAGTCGTCGAAGGCCTTGACGCCCTCGCGCTCGAGCTCGTAGGTGACCTGATCGAGATCGATGCCCGCCTCGGCTGCCTCGGCCAGGGTCCGCTCGGCCTCGTCCGGGTCGCGGTCGAGCGTGCGGGAGACCTCGCCGTGGTCGGCGAACGCCTTCAACGTGTTCTCGGGCATCGTGTTGACCACGTCCGGGCCGATCAGGTCGGCCACGTACATGACGTCCGAGTACGCCTTGTTCTTAGTGCCGGTGCTGGCCCAGAGCGGCTTCTGGCGCCGAGCGCCGAGGCCTGCCAGCCGCTCCCACTCGGGCCCCTGGAACTTGGCCCCGAAGCGCTGGTAGGCGACGCGGGCGTTGGCCAGCGCGATGCGGCCGCGCAGCGGCGAGTCCTCGGGCAGCTGGTTGTCGACCTTGGTGTCGATCCGCGACAGGAAGAACGACGCCACCGAGGTGATGTGGTCGACCGGCTCGCCGGCGTCGGCGCGCGCGGTCAGCCCGCGGATGTAGGCGTCCACAACCTGCTCGTAGCGGGCCACCGAGAACAGCAGCGTGATGTTGATGTTCAGGCCCTCGCGGGTGAGCTGCTCGATCGCGGGCAGCCCGGCCTCGGTCCCTGGCACCTTGATCATCACGTTGGGGAGGCCGAGGCGGCCCCACAGGTCCTTGGCCTGCGCCAGCGTGCCCTCGGTGTCGTCGGCCAGGTCGGGGGTGCACTCGAACGAGATCAGGCCGTCGCTGCGGTGCGCGCCGCGTCGTAGGCGGGACGCAGCAGGCGCGCGGCCTCGCGGATGTCGTCGAGCGCGAGCGCGAAGAACAGCTCCCGCGTGTCGGTCTGGCCCTGGGCGCCGAGGCTCTTGAGCTGGTCGTCGTACAGCGAGGAGTTGCCGAGCGCCTTGGCGAAGATCGTCGGGTTGGACGTCGCGCCGGTGACGGAGTACTCGCTGATGTAGTTGGCGAAATCGCCGTCCTGCAGGAGGTCGCGGGAAAGCATGTCGAGCCAGATCGAGACCCCTGCGTCATGAAGTCGCTGCGTGTTGGGGTTGGGTGCCATGGTTCTCCCGTATTCAGTTGCCGTTGCCTGCAAGTGACTCTAGCGACGTATCGGGATCAGAAAGGGCTGACGTGTCAACCTCTGCCCGCGAGCGGATCAGCGCCTGGACGTGTTCGTTGACGTCCCAGACGTTGACGTTCATCCCGGCGATCACGCGGCCGTCCTTCAGCCAGAAGGCCACGAACTCGCCGCCGTCGCGATCGCCGCGGAACACCACCTCGTCCCAGTCGGTCGCGTATCCGGAGTACTCCATCCCGACGTCGTACTGGTCGGAGAAGAAGTACGGCAGGCGGTCGTAGGCGGCGGGGTCGTCGAGCATCGCGCGCGCCGCCGCCGGACCCTGATTGAGCGCGTTGGCCCAGTGCTCGACCCTGATCCGCTGCTCGTAGAACGGATGCCAGGCGCCGGCCACGTCGCCGGCGGCGAACACGTTGGGCACCGAGGAGCGCAGGTGCTCGTCGACCGTGATGCCGTCGTCGACATCGATTCCGGCGTCCCGCGCCAGGTCCACGCGGGGCGCCACGCCGATCCCCACGATCACGAAGTCGCAGTCGAGCGTCTGGCCACTGCTGGTCTTCACGGCCGCGACCGAGCCGTTGCCCTCGAACGCCTCGACGCCGTCACCGAGCAGGAGCTCGACGCCGTGTTGGGCGTGAACGTCGCGGTAGAAGGCGCCGACCTCGGGGCCGAAGATCCTTCCGGCGGGAAGCTCGAGCGGGTCGATCAGAGCCACCTCCAGCCCGCTCTGGCGCGCCGAGGCGGCCAGCTCTGAGCCGATCCAGCCGCCGCCGACGACGACCACCCTCCCGCTGCCCGTGGCCAGCCGCGTGCGCAGCACCTCGGAGTCCTCGACCGTGCGTAGGTAGTGGACCCCCTCCAGCTGAGCGCCGGGCACCGGGATCCGGCGGGGCTCGGACCCGGTGGTGAGCAGCAGCTGGTCGTAGTCGAGCACGTCCCCGTTCTCGAGCGTGAGCTTGGAGTGGGCCGTGTCGAGCGACGTAACGGTGGTGCGCGTGCGCAGCTCGATCTGGTGCTCGTCGTAGAAGCCCTGGTCGTGGACGAAGGCCTTGTCGCGCTCCTGCTCTCCGCGGACGAATTCCTTTGACAGCGGGGGTCGCTCATACGGCCGGTCGGGCTCTGCGCCGATCAGCAGGATACGTCCGTCGAAGCCGCGCTCGCGCAGCTCCTCCGCGGCCTTGGCGCCGGCCAGGCTCGCGCCGACGATGGCGAATGTGGTGTCGGTCATCCAGGTCTCCTCGGGGCTCGCGTCGATCTCGGTGCAACGCTACCCGGCAGAGGGGCCGGGCGGCTCGCTATGACGCTGTTACGCGTCGGTCCTAGGGGGTTTTCTTACCCGAACCGCTACGCCGATCACGTTCGCCTCCCGGCCTAGTCGGAGCGGTTAGTCTGAGCCTGATGACGGCCGGCGGGAACCGGGTGACCCCCTTGGGCGACGTCCTCGCGGATGTCTGCGGTGAGGTTGCGGCGGCGTTCAGGAGAGCCTGGGGGAGAGGGCCGGTGAAGACGACCGCCCACTGGGCCACCCCCGACATCCTGCTGGTGATGCTCGAGGACGGGCACAACGACGCCGAGCAGACGCTGCGCGACAAGGGTTACGCCAAGGAACTGCTGGGCGGGCGGCGGCTGCTGCAGGAGATCGTCGAGCCCGAGCTGCAGGCCGGAGTCGAGCGGGCCACCGGGCGTGTGGTGCGGGCCACGTTGAGCGCCACGCACGTCGATCCCGATGTCTCGGCGGAGATCTTCCTGTTCGAGCGCGCTGCTCCCCGGTAGGCGGACGCGTCAGCCGACGGGGACGCGGCTCTGCGCGGGCTGGGCAGGCAGGCCTCCCTCGTGAAACCGCGCCGCCGTGCGTGCGGCGGTCTCCCGGGCCCACCCGGTGGTGGTCAGGAGGCTGAGCACGAGGATCGCCACGCCGAGGCCGAAGATGATCCACCAGCTGGCATGTGTCGCGGTCGCGAACTGCTGTCCGATCGTCGCCGACAGGCCGCCCCCGGCCACGGCGCCCACGATCGCCACGCCGAGCGTCGAGCCCACCTGGCGACTGGTCGACGCGACCGCCGCCGCGACGCCGGCCTGCGACGGCGGCATCCCCGAGACCGCGGTATTCGTGATCGGAGGGTTGATCAGCCCGAACCCGATGCCGAACACCAGGTAGGCGGCGAACAGGTACACGGGCGCCGTGCCGGCTGAGATCTGGGTGAGCATCAGCGAGCCCGCGATCAGCGCGACCGAGGCGATCAGCAGCGGCAGCCGGGTCCCGCTGCGCCCCACGATCCGTCCGGAGATCGGCGAGAACACAAGCGTGGCGCCGGCCATCGGCAGCATGTACAGGCCGGCGTGAAACGGCGACAGTCCGCGCACGTCCTGGAGGTAGAGCGTGTTCAGGAACAGGAAGCCGCCGAGTGCGGCGAACGCGAACACCGCGATCGCGCTCGCGCCCGAGAACGGGGCGCTGCCGAAGAACCGGATCTCGAGCAGCGGCTCGAAGCGGCGCAGCTCGTAGAACACCAGCGTGCCGAACGACAGCGCCGACACGCAGAACAGACCGATGATCTCCGGCGACGTCCAGCCGGCCTGGTTGCCCTCGATGATCGCGTAGGTGACCGAGGCCAGCCCGACGATCACCAGGATCTGCCCGACGGGGTCCAGCCGGCGCGCCCGCGGAGCTCGCGACTCGGGCACGAAAAGTGCCGTCAGGATGAGCGCCGCGACGCCGACCGGGACGTTGACAAGGAACACCCATCGCCAGCCGACCGAGTCAACCAGCGCGCCGCCGAGGACCGGGCCGAGCGCCATGCTGACCCCTACCGTCGCGCCCCACACGCCGATCGCTCCGGCGCGCTCGCGCGGGTCGTCGAAGACGTTGCGGATGATCGACAGCGCCACCGGGTTGAGCATCGAACCACCAATCGCCTGCAGCACGCGCGCAGCGACGAGCAGCTCGAGCGTCGGCGCCAGCGCACAGAGCAGCGATCCCGCCGAGAACAGCGTCAGCCCGAGCTGGAAGATCCGGCGGCGCCCGAGCCGGTCGCCGGTCGAGCCGGACAGCATCAGCAGGCTCGCGATCGTCAGCGTGTAGGCGTCGATCGTCCACTGCAGCTCGGACACACTCGCATGCAACGAGTCGTGGATCGCCGGCAGCGCGACGTTGACGATCGTCACGTCCAGGCCGACGATCAAGAGGCTCATCGAGCAGATCCCGAGGATCAGCAGCCGGCGCCGGCGGGTCAGCTCCTGGTCGCCTTGCGGCTCGCGTCCAGGCCCCGGCCCTGCCGCCGGGGAGTGCTGCACCGTTTCGGCCATCCGATTCGATGCTACCCCGGTCGCACACCTCCGTCGATGCGCGCCCTAATCTACGTCCTACATGCCCCCGCAGCGCCAGGTCCGCCGCTCATACACGCGGGTGATGTCGACCGTGATGATCGTGATCGGCATCGTGATCCTCGTCCGCACGATCGCCGCCGGCGGCGGTCCGATCTCGGCGGGCGTGCTGCTGGGCGTTCTGTTTGTGGCCGCGGGCACCGCCCGCCTGTACCTGCAGTTCCGAGGACGATGAGTGGCCGCCACAACGCCCTTGCGTGAGCGCCCGTTCAGCTACCGCGCGCTGTTCGCGGTCGTCTACACCACCTCGGTCAGCTCCGTGTACTTCGCGCTGGGCGTGGTCGCCCACCGCGCCAACGGACTCACCTGGGCGGTGTTCCTGGCCGCCGGGATCTTCTTCCAGCTGACCGCGATGACATACGTCGAGGGTGCGTCGCTGCACCCCGAGCGCTCCGGCTCGCCGGTGTTCGCGCGCTACGCGTTCAACGAGCTTGTGAGCTTCGTGGCGGCCTGGGCGCTGGTGCTCGACTACACGATCCTGATCGCGGTCACGGCGCTCACGGTCCCGGCCTACCTGGCGGTGTTCTGGGGCCATATCGGTCACGGAGCGCTCGAGCTGATCGTCGCCTTCGCCGTGATCGTCTATGTGGTGATCGACAACCTGACCGGGATCGGCGCGGTCCGCGTACGCCGCCGGGTCCTGATCACCGGCGCCGACCTGGTGCTGCAGGCGGCGGTGATCGTGCTCGGGCTGGCGCTCGCGTTTCACCCCGACCACCTGACCCAGAGCGTCAACCTGTGGACGGCGCCCAAGGCGTCGGATCTCGCGTTCGCGCTGACGATCGCGGTGATCGCGTTCACCGGGCTCGAGGCCGGGGCCAGCGTCGGCGGCGAGGTCATGGCCAGCCGCAAGCAGATCAAATGGCTCGTCGGTCCCGGCTCGGCCCTGATCGTGATCATCTACGTCGGGATCGCGATCGTCGGCGTCGGTGTGCTGCCGGTCAACGACGGTGTCACGGCGCTCGGCACCAGCCACATCAACGCCCCGCTGGTCGGCGTCGTCGAGGCGCTGCATCCGGCCTGGGTGCGCGACGTCATGAAGTACGCGGTCGCGATCGGCGGGGCGGTCGGGCTGACGACCGCGGCTGGAGCCTCGATGCTCGGCGTCTCCCGGGTCGGGTACCTGCTCGCCACCAACCGCCAGATCCCCAGCGCGATCGGCCGCCTGCATCCCCGCTGGGGGACGCCGTATGTGGTGATCGGCTTCGCCGCGATCGGCGCCGCCGCGCTGGTCGTTCCGCGCAATCTCGAACTGCTTGTCGGGATCTACGCGTTCGGGGCGATGCTGGCGTTCACGATCGCGCACGTATCGGTGATCGCGTTGCGCTTCCGCGAGCCCGACCGTCCCCGTGGCTACATGGTGCCGCTGTCGGTGACCGTCAAGGGGACCAAGGTGCCGCTGCCGAGCGTGCTCGGCGCGCTGCTGGCAGGCGCGGGCTGGGTCACGGTGCTGGTGTTCCACTCGGGCGCACGGTGGGTGGGCGCCGGCTGGCTGCTCGGCGGGCTGGTGCTTTACGTGATCTACCGCAAGAGCGAGCAGAAGCCGCTGCTGCGCCGCGTCACGATCCCTGAGCGGGCGCTACGCCACGAGGCACTCGAGCCCGAGTTCGGCTCGATCCTGGTCCCGATCTCCGGCTCGCCGCTGGATGACGACATCATCCAGACCGCCGGCCGGCTCGCCGGTGACACCCACGACGACCTCGAGGAGGAGGGGGCGGTGATCGAGGCGATCTGGGTGTTCGAGATGCCGCTGGCGGTGCCGCTCGACGCGCCGCTGTCCGACGCCCAGGTGCGCCGAGCGCGCGATGCGTTGGCCCGGGCGAAGCTCGTCGGGGAGGAGTACGAGGGGGTCGAGGTCGCGACCGCGATCGTGCGCGCTCGCCGGGCCGGGCAGGCGATCGTCAACGAGGCGCGCCGGCGCGGGGTTGAGGCGATCGTGCTCGGCGCCGAGGAGCCCACGCGGGTCCGCGGGGGCTCGCGGCTGGGCGGCGCGGGCGGCCCGATGGACAACTACGTCGGCGCGGTGACTAAGTACGTAGTCAACAAGGCGCCGTGTCGGGTTATCCTCACTGCTCCTCCCGCGGATTGGCGGGCCCGCTCGGACGGAGGATCCGAATCGGAGTGAGCGCCGGGCGGTGGGAGGAACTCGTCGCGATGGCAGCTAGCCGCATATCCGCAGCAACCGGGGCCCGCTGATGGCGGAGCGCCACACTCCCGGTCTGCAGCGGGTGCTCGGCACCAACGCGCTGTTCGCGACCGCCTACGGGAACGTCGGCTCGTCGATCTACTACGCGCTGGGCCTGGTCGCCTCGTTCGCGCTGGGCCTCACGCCGATCGTGTTCATCATCGCCGGCGGGATCTTCTACCTGACCGCCGCGACGTACGCCGAGGCAACCTCGATGTACCCCGAGGCCGGTGGCTCGTCGAGCTTCGCGCGTCACGCCTTCAACGAGTTCTGGTCGTTCTTCGCGGCCTGGGGCCAGATGCTCAACTACGTGATCACGGTCGCGATCTCGGCGTTCTTCGTGCCCCACTACATCGGGGGGCTGTTCTGGTCCTACCTGAAGACCTCGCCCGGCGACATCATCTTCGGGATCGGCGTGATCGTGGTGCTGTGTGCGATCAACGTCGTCGGGGTCAAGGAGGCGGCCGGGCTCAACGTCGTGCTCGCCTTCACCGACTTCAGCACCCAGCTGATGCTGGTGATCCTCGGTTGCGTGCTGGTGCTGTCACCGCACACGCTGATCCACAACGTGCAGCTGGGCGTCGTCCCGCCGTGGAAGGACTTCATCATCGCGATCCCGGTGGCGATGATCGCCTATACGGGCATAGAGACGATCTCGAACATGGCCGAGGAGGCCAAGGACGAGCGTCACACGATCCCGGCGGCGATCAAGGGCGTGGTGCTGGCCGTGTTCGCGATCTACGCGCTGCTGCCCGCGGTCGCGCTGTCGGCGCTGCCGGTCACCTGCAACGCCGCCGGCAAATGCCAGACGCTGCTGGGCCTCAGCGAGAGCCAGGGTGGTTACGCGGGCGACCCGGTGCTGGGGATCGTCAAGCACCTCAACCTGGGGCCGCTGCAGCACGCCGGGGAGATCTATGTCGGCCTGCTGGCCGCGACGATCCTGTTCATCGCGACCAACGCTGGGATCATCGGTGTCTCGCGGCTGGTCTATTCGATGGGCCTGCACCGCCAGGTGCCGGACAAGCTGCGCCAGCTGCACCCGCACTTCCGCACGCCGTGGATCGGGATCATCGTGTTCGGGGGGATCGCCTGCATCACGCTGATCCCGGGGCAGGCGACGTTCCTGGGCAACATGTATGCGTTCGGCGCGATGCTGTCGTTCACGATCGCCCACCTCGCGGTGATCCGATTGCGGATCAAGGACCCCGACCGAGAGCGGCCCTACCGAGGTCCCGGCACGCTCACGATCGCCGGACGCAAGCTGCCGCTGTTCGCGGTGCTGGGCGGGATCGGCACCGGGTTCGCGTTCGTGACCGTCACCGCCCTGCACGTGGCCGTCGCCGCCGCCGGGGTGGGATGGCTGGCCACCGGCGTGCTCGTCTACATCCTGTACCGCCGTCGGCAGGGACTTGACCTGACCAGCACCGTCAAGGTCGCGATCCCGCGACCGGCGACCGAGACCGAGGCCGAGTACGAGTCGGTGCTGGTCGCGTTCGACGAGCACGGCGGCTACGAGCCCGACGTGATCACGACCGCGATGCGCCTGGCGGCGCGCAAACGCCGGGGGATCCATGTGCTGGTCACGATCTCGGTGCCGTCGACCAGCCCGATCGACGCGCGGATGCCCAATCAGGAGGAGATCGCGCAGTCGATCATCGAGGAGGCCAAGGTGCAGGCCGGCCGCCGCGTGTCGGGCCACTGGGTCAAGGTGCGCGCCGGTCAGACCGGGCGGCAGATCGTCGACGAGGCACGGGCGCTGCGGGCGGAGGCGATCGTGATGCCGATGCCGACGGACGGGTCCGGGTTCGGCCGGGCGCTGGCGACGGTGTTGCGCGAGCGCCCCTGCCGGGTGATCGTGGAGTCCTCGCCCACGTCGGCCGCGCGGCCGCACCCGCTGGCCGCTTAGACGCGAGTGCGCTCCAGGCGGACCACCGGCTCGATCGCGATCACCGCGGTCGAGGTGGTGGCCGCGGTGGCGGTGGCCACCGGCGTGATCGCGGCGCTGGAGGGGGTCACACCGGCCTCCGGGCTGGGCAGCCTGTACCTGCTCGCGGTGCTCGCGGTCGCGATCCGGCGCGGGGAGGTCGCGGGTCTCGTGACCGCGGTGCTCAGCGTGCTGACGCTGAACTTCTTCTTCATCACGCCGCGTCACCGGCTGACGATCGCCCACTCCCGCGACGTGGTTCAGCTGATCGTGCTGCTGATCGCGGCGGTCGTGGTCGGGCGGCTGGCGACGCTCGCCCGCCAGCGGGCGGCCGAGGCCGAGAGCCGCGCCGGGGTCGCCTCCGCGCGCGAGCGCGAGGCCAAGCTGCTGGCCGACGTCGCTTCGGCGATCCTGGCCGGTCACAGCGTCGAGGCCCAGCTGCAGAGCATCGGTGGGCGGATCGCCGAGGCCACCGGCGCGGCCCGGGCGCGAATCGCGCTCGAGGCAGTGCCGTCGCCGGAGCCCGGTGAGGTATCGATCGGGCTGGACGCCCGCGTGCGCCGGGCCTGGCTGTACCTGTCGGGCGACAGCGCCTGGCCGCTGGCCGAGATCGAGCGCTTGGCCGAGCCGCTGGGGCGCCTGATCGATGTCGCGGTCGAGCGCGCCAACATCGCCGAGCGGGCCGCCGAGAACGAGGCGGCGCAGCGGGCCGACGTGGCCCGGACCGCGATCCTGCACGCGATCTCGCACGACCTGCGCTCGCCGCTGACCGCGATCACCACGGCGGGGTCGGCGCTGCGCAGCGACACGATCACCGACGAGGACCGCGCCGAGCTCGTGGACGTGATCGAGGGGGAGGGGTTGCGGCTGGCGGGCCTGGTCGACGATCTGCTCGACCTGTCGCGAATCGAGGCCGGCGCGGCCGCGCCGCAGCGCGATTGGTGCGATCTGCACGACGTGGTTGCGTCGGCGGCGGCTCAGCTGCACACCGACCACCCGATCGAGTTCGCGCTGCCCCCCGACCTGCCGCTGATCCGCGCCGATGCGGCGCAGCTCGAGCGGGTGTTCTCGAACCTGATCGGCAACGCCGTCAAGTTCTCGCCGTCGGCGTCGCCGGTCCGGATCACCGGCGGCACGACCTCGGGAACGGTCACGGTCAGGGTCACCGACCAGGGGCGTGGGATCCCGCAGTCCGAGCGCGCGCGCGTGTTCGAGCCGTTCTTCCGCGGCCGCGGCGAGGCTGGACCCGGCTCGGGGCTGGGCCTGGCGATCTCCCGCGGGTTCGTCGAGGCCAACGGCGGACGGATCGTGCTGCAGACCGGAAGCGGCCGAGGAACGTCGTTCGCGGTCAGCTTCCCGTTGGTGCGCCAGCCCGCTGCCGCGCCCCGATGAACGCCTCGGGTCCGCGCGTGCTGGTCGTCGACGACGAGCCCCAGATCGTCCGCGGGCTGAAGATCGTGCTGCGCAACGCCGGCTACGTGGTCGAGGCGGCCGAGACCAAGGCGCAGGCGATGGCCTCGCTGGCGGCCCGGCCGCCGGACGCGCTGGTGCTCGATCTGGTGCTGCCCGACGGTCGTGGCGTCGATATCTGCCGGGAGGTGCGCCAGTGGAGCCGGCTGCCGATCCTGATGCTGTCGGCGGTCGGCGACGAGCGCGAGAAGGTCCGCGCGCTCGATGCGGGCGCCGACGACTACGTGACCAAGCCGTTCGGGACCGACGAGCTGCTCGCGCGGCTGCGGGCGGTGATGCGCCGGTCGGCCGAGACCGGCGGCGACCCCGAGCTGCGGGTCGGCGAGGTCGTGATCGACCTGCCCGACCGGACTGTGACCAAGGCGGGGGAGCGGGTGCACCTGACCCCGATCGAGTTCGACCTGCTGCGGGTGCTCGCCACCCACCAGGGCCGTCTGGTCACCCACCGGCAGCTGCTGCGGGAGGTGTGGGGGCCCGAGTACGGGGGCGAGACCCACTACCTGCGGGTCCACGTGGCCCATATCCGCGCCAAGCTCGAGACCGACCCGTCCCGGCCGCAGTACGTGATCACCGAGCCCGGGGTCGGCTACCGGCTGCTGGACCCGACGGCGTCTTAGCGGAATCTCTACGCCCCGCCGCGGATCCTTAGCCGGTCCTTGACGTTGTCCGTCTTACCATCAAGAGGGGGCGATGGCGCGCAGGGATCCAACGGCACGAGCAACGGCCAGGGAGCCGTTTCCGGAGATTTCAGGAAGGAGTCCGCCCGGCGGGGGCGAAACGCGCAGCATGCTGCTCAGACATCGCCCGCCTCGCATCGACACCCGGCCGCCGACCACAAACAAGGGGTTTGAGCACCTCGACGAGAAGTGGGTCGCGGTGCTTCAGTGGCTGAAGGCCAACCGCGTCGACTTCGTGCTCGTGGGAGCGGCCGCCGAAGCCGTCCGCGGCGCCTCGGACGTCACCGGTCCGGTCTCGATCGTGCCCGCGCCGTACGGCCGTAACTTCGACCGGCTGTCGCGCGCGCTCGTCGCCGCCAACGGCGTCGTGCGCGTCGACACGGGCGACGGTGGCGACACCGAGCTCATGCAGGTCAAGCTGACCCCCGAGAAGCTCGGACGCGGTCAGCTGTGGACCGTGCGCTGTGGCGAGCATGACCTCGACATCGAGGGCCGGCGCGACAGCGATCCCAGCTTCCAGGAGCTGTTGTACGAGGCCAGCCGGGTGCAGCTCGCGGCCGACCTCAGCGTCGAGGTCGCGTCGCCCGAGCACATCGAGCACTACTCGCACATGCGGCGCACCGGGCTCCCGCCCGAGATCCGTATCACCCGTACGTAGCGCGCCCCGCATGGAGCTCTTAGCAGCCCTTTAGGGGGCGTTGGCGACGTGGGCTAACCTCAGCCTGTGTCCACGCGCCTGACCGCCCGGACGGCATTGATCGGCGCGGCCATCGGGGTCGCACTGCTGGTCGTCGTCTGGTTTTTCGCGTTCCACGTCGGTTTCGCACGCCACGCCGACCAGTCGATCCTGCAGGGGTTCTACGGCCTCGGACAGCGCGGCCGCGTCCGCTCGGTGGCGAACTGGATCGCGCACCTGTGCAACCCGACGCCGTACATCTACCTGGTGTGGATCCCGGTTGCGGTCGCGCTGCTGCGTCGCCGGCCAGGCCTGGCGATCGCGGTCGCGGTCATCCTGGTCGGCGCCAACGTCACCACCGAGGTCCTGAAGTCGGTCACGGCTGTGCCTCGGCCGCTGTTGATCCAGGGGTCGTTCCCGCCCGTGGGCGCCAAGTCGTGGCCCAGTGGGCATGCCACCGCGGCGATGTCGCTGGCGCTGTGTTGCGTGCTGGTGGCGCCGGGCCGGTGGCGGCCGGCGGCGGCGGCGCTGGGGGCCGCGTTCACGGTGGCGGTCGTGTACTCGTTCCTGGCTCTCGGTTGGCACTACCCGAGCGACGTGCTCGGCGGGTTCCTGGTCGCGACGAGCTGGACGCTGGCGGCCGTCAGCGGGCTGTTGGCCATGCAGGAGCGCCGCGCCGGCCCAGGCGGGCGGACGGTCCGCCCGTCGGTCACCTCAGCGCTCGGCCCGTCCGCGGCCGCCGTGCTGGCCGCGATCTTTCTCGCCGTCGGCGCGGTGCTGGCGCGCCCTCACGAGGTGCTCAGCTACGCCCGGGCTCACGAGGCGTTCATGGCCGGGGCGGTGGCTATCGGCGCGACCGCGCTGGCACTGGCGGCCGGTTTGATGCTGGCCGTGCGCAGATAGCCCGCAGCGCGGCAACGAGCTCGGCATCGAGCGGGTCTCCGTGGACCGCGACCCGCAGGTGGCGCTCACGACGCGGCCCTCACCCGGGCGCGCAGCAGCTCGGGACGCACGCCGAGCAAGGCCTTGACCACGAGCGCCGTCAGCACCCCCTCGATCACCGCGATCACCGCGTAGGTGCCGATGATCGTTCCCGCCAGCGTGCCGATGTCGACGGTCTTCGAGGCGCCGATCGCCGACTCGGCGACGAAGCAGAAGGATGCCGCCACGACCACGCAGAACGCCGCGATCCCGCACGCGATCGGCAGTGGCGCCACCCGCCGCAACAGCAGGATCAGCGGGTAGCCGAGCAGCGCCGGGAGGATCGCCAGGTTGAAGATGTTCAGCCCGAGGGTGGTGATCCCGCCGTCGCCGAACACCAGCGCCTGGAGCACGGTCACGACCGCCATCGTCACGGCCCCCAGCCAGGGCCCCAGCAACGCCACCGCGAGCGTGCCGCCCAGCAGGTGGCCGTCGGTGCCGACCGCGATCGGGAAGAACGGCGCGTCGGCCACGAGAAAGAACGCCGCCGCCAGCCCGGCCACCGGCAGGTCGCGCTCGCGCCCCTCGGCGCTGGCCCGGCGGATGCAATAGGCCAGCGCGCCGCCGCCTACCACCGCGCCGACCGCGGCGGCCTCGCCGGTCAGGAATCCGTCAGGGATGTGCAACGGCCGCCGCTCCTCGTCGTGCACCCGGGTGGACGGTCATCGCGCGGCCCCCTCGCGTCCCCCGGCGCGCTGGGCCAGCAGCCAACCACCATGCTCGCGGGTGCTCTCGCCGGCCACGATCAGCACGGTCCGCATCGTCACCTGCTCCGCCTCGAGGGTCGCCAGCGTCGCTCGGGTCACGCGCTCGCGCTCCCGGCTGGCGTCGGTGACGATCCCCACCGGGGTGTCGTCGTCGCGGTGGCGGCGCAGCAGCGCGAGCACGCGTCCGAGCTGCCATCTGCGTCTGCGCGAGCGCGGGTTGTAGAGGCACAGCGCGATGCCCGAGGCGGCGAGCGCTTCCAACCGGCGCTCGATCGTGTCCCACTCGAGGTTCAGATCTGACAGTGACACCACCGCGAAGTCGTCCGACAGCGGCGCCCCGAGCCGAGCCGCTCCGATCAGCGCCGCCGTGACCCCCGGGATCAACTCGACGGTCGGTCGGTCCTCGGCCGCTAGCTCGGCCGCCAGCGCGAACGTTCGGGCCGCCAACCCGTAGACGCCCGGGTCGCCGGTCGAGATCAGCGCCACGCGGTCGCCGGCGGCCGCGCGGCGGACGGCCTCCTCGGCGCGCTCGGAGTCCCGCCCGATTGCCAGGCGAATGACCGTCTGCCCGTCGGACAGCAGGTCGGCGCAATAGTCGACGTAGGGCCCGTAGCCGATCACGGTCTGGGCGCCGCGGACCGACGCGGCGGCCGCCCCGGTCCGGTGCTCGGGCGCTCCGGGGCCGAGGCCGACGATGTGCAGCGTGCCGGTCATGCCGCCCATGGGTTGAACCCGGCGGGGAGCTCGAGCCGGTGGGCTCGCATGAAGCCCTCGTCGGCCAGCAGCTCGCGGGTCGGCCCATCTGCGGCGATCGCGCCGCCGGAGAGGATGATCGCCCGCTGGCACAGCTCCAGCGCGTACGGGAGATCGTGCGTGACCAGCAGCGTGGTCAGCCGCAGCGACCGCAGCACGTCGACGAGCTCCCGCCGCGCCGACGGGTCCAGGTGTGACGAGGGCTCGTCGAGCACCAGCACGTCGGGGTGCATCGCCAGCACGCCGGCCACCGCCGCCCGGCGCCGTTGCCCGGCCGACAGCAGATGCGGCGCACGCTCGGCCTGGTCGGCGAGCCGGACCGCATCCAGCGCCTCGGCCACTCGCGCGCGCAGGGCGTCGTCGCGGAGGCCCAGGTTCCCGGGGCCGAACGCTACGTCGGCCTCGACCGTCGGCATGAACAGCTGGTCGTCTGAGTCCTGGAACACGATCCCGACCCGCTTGCGCAGCTCCCGCCGAGTGGACTGGTCGAGCACGACCTCCCCGATCCGGATCTCGCCCGTGCCGCCCTCGAGCATCCCGTTGAGGTGCAGCAGCAGCGTCGTCTTGCCGGCGCCGTTGGCGCCGAGGATCGCCACCCGCTCGCCCTCGGCGACCGAGAAGCTGACGTCGCTGAGCGCCGTGGTGCCGTCGGGATACGTGTAGCTGAGGTGGCTGACTGAAACGGCCGGGGGCGAATCGTGCGCGGCCTGCGCGACCACGACCGGCCGCAACCCGGCGCGGGGTGCCGTCGGCGTGGTCGGCGCCGGGGCGCGGCTTGAGCGGCGGGCGCGGCGCTTGCCGCGAGCGGGGGTGTCGCCGTGCGGGGTGAGCGAGATCGGCATGCCCAGCTTGTCCTCGTAGCCGGGCAGGCGGACCCGATAGGTGCACAGGTCGCAGTTCATCCGCACGTCGCCCTCCAGCACCTCGCGGTAGCGCTCGAGCACGACCCTGGCCAGGCGGCGGTCGGGCCCCAGGTGCTCGGCGCCCCTGACGGCGATCCCGGGGTGGTCGCGCGCCCACTGCGCGGCGCGCTCATAGATCCGGCGGACGAGCACGCCGGTGAACAGCAGGAACGGGGCGACGACGACGACGTTGGCGCCGAGCCGCCGGCAGCGCTCGAGCGCAGCCGGCACGTCGGGTCGGGCGACGCCGGCGAAAGCCGGCTCGATCATCGGCAGCGCCCGTCCGTCGTTGAGCAGGCGGGCGAGCTTGTAGAGGTCGGAGTTCGCGTCGGGATCGCTGGAGCCGCGTCCGACCAGGACCACTGCGGTCGTCTCCGGGTCGGCGTCTCCGACGGCCGCGCGGATCCGGTCCTCGACTACGTCGAGTACCACCGGGTCGATCCCGAGGTCGCGACCCATCGCGAACTCGACCTCGGGGTGACGCAGCCGCGCCCGGGCCAGCGCAGCGGGGCCGTCGTTCTTCAGGTGCCCGGCGGCGAGCAGCACCAGCGGGACCGAGACCACGCGTCGCGCGCCGGACTCGACCAGCCGGTCGAGCGTCTCGTCGACCAGCGGCTGGGCCATCTCGATGAACCCGAAGTCGATCGGGAGCGCCCCGGCGGCATCGCGGATCGTCTCAGCCAGCGTCCAGAACTCCTCGACCCCGTCGGCGTCGCGGCTGCCGTGCCCGACCACCAGCAGCGCCGGGGCGGTCTGGACGCCGTCAGGCGTCCTGATGATCGTGGTCATCGCATCCCGCCGATCGCGAAGATGGTCGCCGCCAGCGCCGGCAGCAGCGCGATCGCCGCCACCGTCCAGGCGACCGTCGTGCCCTGGGGCGACAGCGTCAGCACGGGCATCCGGCCGTCGAAGCCGCGGGCCAGCATCGCGGCGTGCACCCGCTCGCCGCGTGCCAGCGAGCGCGCCGCCAGGCCACCGAAGCCGCGCGCGGTGGCCCGCGCCTGCCACATCCAGCGCGGGTCATCGCCACGGGCGATCCTCGCCCGCTTCGCCCGGGCCAGGTCCTCGAAGGTGAGCTGGACGTAGCGCAGCGCCAGCGCCGCGATGCTGGTGACGATCGCCGGCACTCGGAGCCGTCCCAGCCCGCCGACGATCGCGGCCGGCGAGGTGGTCGCGGCCAGCACGCCGGTGGCCAGCACGGCGAGCGTCGCCTTGCACGCGATCGACCCGGCCAGGATCAGTCCGGCCCGTGACACCGAGACGCCGAGCACTTCGACGTCGGGGCCGCGCCCGACGAACGGCAGCAGAATCACGAACGCCACGAACGGGAGCTCGACCAGCAGCCGGCTGCCCAGCAGCGCCGGCGAGGCGCGCGCCCACACGGCGACCCCGGCCAGCAGGGCGGCGTCGATCGCGTACGGCCACCACACGCCGCGGGGCACGAGCGCCTCGGACACCACGAACACGATCACCGCTGCGACCTTGACCTCGGGGGCGAGCCGGTGAAGCGCGGTCTGCACCGGCGGCGCCGGGGTTCGGTGGGCGCTGCTCACAGCTTCTCCCCGCGTGCGCCGTTGCGAGACGCCGGGATGATCACGGTCGACATGTACGGTCCTTCGCCATCCTGCGTGCCCGCGGGACCGAGCGCCTGCTCCTTGGAGCCGAGCTCCTCGCCATAGACGGCGTCGTCGATCCGCCCCGACGCCTTGACCGCTTCGAGCAGGCGGGGGAGGTGGCGCCCGCCCTTGTAGACGACGACGGTGTCGCCGCGGTCAAGCGCGGCGCGCAGAGCCTCGTCGCCGGCGGTGTAGGGCATCAACACCACCGGCTCGGCGCCCTCGGCCAGCACGATCCCGGTGCGGGCGGCGAGGTCCTGCATCGCGGTGATCCCCGGGACGGTCCTGACCTCGACGTCGGGCACGAGCGCCCGGACGGTGTTCGCGATGTAGGTGAACGTGGAGTACAGGTTGGGGTCGCCGATCGTCGCGAACGCGGCGGTCTCGTCGCGGCGCAGCACCGCCGCGATCGCCTCCGCGGCCAGGTCCCAGTTGGCCGCCCGCTCGTCGGCGTCGCGCATCGCGAACATCAGCCGCTCGATCTGGGAGGAAGGGATGTGCGCGGACACGATCCGCTCCGCGCGCCCGACGCTGCCGGCGCTCGCGTCGGTCTCGGGCACGAACACCCGGTCGGCGGCCTGGAGCTCGCGCAGCGCCTTGAGCGTGATGTGCTCAGGGTCGCCGGGGCCGACGCCCACGCCCACCAGCGCGCCGCTCACGCCGATTTCCCCTTGCCCTCGCCGGTGATCACGATCAGCAGCGGCCGGTCACGCGGCTTGCGGCGCTTGGGTTCGGCGCTCCCGGCGTCGTCTGGAGTGTGCGGTACGTCGACGGTGCTCATGCGGCGCTGCCCTTCGGTGTCAACGCTGAATCTTCGTTCATATGCAACGCAAAGTCATCATGGGGTCGCGCCGGCCGCTGGGCGTCGAGCGCCGCATCCCCCAGTGACCACTCTTGGTGGCACCGAATTTTCGACTCGCGACACTAGGCGCCTACGGTCGGCGCCGAGCGCTCAGCGGTAGCGGCCCGGCTGCCACAGCGGCTCATCACCGTTGTTGGCGGCGCGGGCGAGGATGAACAGCAGGTCCGACAGACGGTTGAGGTAGCGGACGACCTCCGGGCTGAGCTGATCGCCGCATGCCACCGCAAGCCGCTCCGCCCGCCGGCACACCGTCCGGCACACGTGCAGCTGCGCCGCGGTGCGGGTGCCGCCCGGGAGCACGAACGACTTCAGCGGCGCCAGTGTCCCGTTGACCTCGTCGCAGCGCTGCTCGAGCCACGCGGTCTGCTCAGGGGCGACCCGCAGTCGCTCGCGCTCGGGGTCCTCGGGCGCGGAGATGTCGGCGCCGACGTCGAACAGGTCGTTCTGGATCCGGCTCAGCCACTCCGACCAGCCGGCGGGGAGATCCTCGAGCGTGAGCGCCAGGCCGACGTGCGAGTTGAGCTCGTCGACGGTCCCGTAGGCGTCGATCCGCGGGTGCGTCTTGGGGACGCGGCTCATGTCGCCGAGATGCGTGTCGCCGGCGTCGCCGTGGCGCGTGTAGATGCGGGTCAGGTTCACCGTCATCGTCTAGATGCCAGTCTAGGAGGCGAGATGGATCGACGAGCGCGGAGATGGATTGTCGCGGCGGGGGCGGTCGTGGTGGCGCTGGCGCCCGCCGCCTGCGGGCTGGAGCCGAACTCCGGGCACGCGTCGGTCACGGTCGTGGTCACCCGCGACTTCGGCGCGCGGCGCCTGGCGTCCGTCACCGTCCCGCGCGACGACTCGACCGAGACGATGGCGCATCTGCTCGAGCGCTCGCTGCATGCCCGGCTGGCGCACGACGGCGCGATCGAGTCGATCGACGGCCTGCCGTCGGCCGGCGGCAGGCGTTGGTTCGGGTTCATCAACGGGATCTCGACCTCGCAGGCGCCGCTGCAGCTCAAGCTGACCAAGGTTCACCCCGGAGACGCGGTGTGGTGGGACCTGCACGACGCGACCGCGACCGGGACGGTGCGCGCGGTGGTGGGGGAGTACCCGGAGCCCTTCGCGCACGGATCCGCGGGGCGCCGGCTGCCGACCACGCTGCAGTGCGCCACCGACTCCAAGGCGGCCTGCAACACCGTCTCCTCGGCGCTCAGTGCCGACAAGGTCCCGATCGCGACGTCGCTGCTCGGCACCGGCTCCGGGCAGGACTCGCTCGGCGTGGTCGTCGGAAGGTGGAGCGAGCTGACGCCCCAGCTGGTGGCGCGGCTGGTCGAGCACGGGCCCGACGCGAGCGGGATCTACGCGAAGTTCATCGACGGCGGCGCGGCGCTGGCGCTGCTCGACGCGCGCGGGAACGTGGTGCGGACGCTGCACGCGGGCGCCGGGCTGGTCGCCGCCACCAGCGACAGCCAGTCCAAGCCGACGTGGCTGATCACGGGCACCGACGCGGCCGGGGTCAACGCCGCCGCTCGGGCGCTGACCGCGGCGGACCTCAAGCGCCACTTCGCGGTCGCAGTCAGCCGCGGCTCGGCGATCTCGCTGCCGGTCGCGGGAACGAGCTGACGGGCGCTCAGGTTCGGGCGGGGAGGTGCCTGCGCAGCCCGAACACCCGCTGTCGCATCGCGAGCACAAGGTCGCTCTGCTTGGCCCGTTGACGCGTCGAGAACCGCACTTCGTCCAAGCGCGCGGTCAGCGCCCCACGCGCACCGCGGGTGACCGCAGTGCCCCACAGCAGCGGGGTGCTGCCGGTGGCCAGCGTGGCCTTGTAAGGATCCGAGCCGAGTCCGAGATCCACTCGCGTCACGCCGGCCCGTGCGGCGGTCTCGAACGTGTGAAGCAGCGTCAGCCTGCCCGGAGAGTAGGCCTGGTGCGCATGCGCGTAGGCGAGCCGATGGCCCCACAGGGTCTGGTTGAACACGAAGTTGTAGGTGAACGCGACGGGCTCTCCGGCGACGCGCAGGACCACGATCAGCAGGTTCCCTGAAGCAGCCAGGCGCGCGGCGACCGCCCGCCAGGATTGCTCCCCGGAGCCGAAGCCGCCGGACTCACCCGCCTCTCCTTGCCACCGGCGGCTATATACGTCGAAGGCGTCGGTGAGGACCCGGTCCACGTCACCGGGATCGGTGGCCACGTCGAAGTCGACCTCGCCGTGCTCGGCCAGTTTTCGCAGGTTTCGACGGTCGCGAGTCCGTCGCTTCGACGAGGCGATCTCTCGGTAGGCCGAATCCCAGCCGTCGGGCATGTCGAGGTGAAAGATCCGCTCGCGCTGAGGTCGGAGCGCGCGCTCGCCCAACGATCGCGCGAGCGCGCCGTCGGGCATCACCCCGTGCACCGGCAGCCAGTCCAGCGGGAGCTCCCGCGCGGCGTCCAGCAGCGCGCGCGACGTATCGCGCGGCTCGCCCGGATCGCACAACAGGTCGGAGCGGTGGGCTCCCGCCAGCAGCACCGCCTCGCGCCCCCAGGGCCGTCTCTGCACCCTCAGCGGCAGTCCACCGACGAGCCGGTCGCCGCGCTCGGCGACGATGCAGGACACGGGCGCCGAGGTCCAGCGCCACACTTCGGCGAGATAGCCCGACAGCATGAACGGGGTCGCGCGGGCGCGGCGGGCGAGCTCGTCCCAACGCTGCGAGAGCGCCTCGAATTCGTCCACCTGCCCGATGACCCGCACCGCCAGCCCGGGCGGGGATGTTGACCCTGCTCGGCCGTGCACCAAGAGACGCTGAGCATACCCTGGCCAGCGGCCTTCAGACCGGCGTTGTGTAGCCTCTCGCGCCCCATGCGGATAGGAGTCCCCAGGGAATCGGTCGAGGGCGAGCGCCGCGTGGCGCTGGTGCCCGAGGTTGTCCGCAAGCTCGTCTCCGACGGTCTGGAGGTGGTCGTGGCGCGGGGCGCGGGTGCCGGCGCGCTGATCCCGGACTCCCAGTACGAGGAGGCGGGGGCGAGCATGGTCGATGACAGCGGCGCGACGCTGGGCTGTGAGGTGTGCGTGAAGGTCGCGCCCCCGACTGGCGAGGAGACCGAGCTGTTGCGTCCCGATTCGGTGCTGATCTCGTTTCTGGCGCCGTTGACCAACGGTGATGGTGTGCGGGCTTTGGCCCAGCGGGGTGTGACGAGTTTTGCTTTGGAGTCGGTGCCGCGGATCAGCCGCGCGCAGTCGATGGACGCGTTGTCCTCCCAGGCGAACATCGCGGGCTATCGGGCGGCGTTGATCGGCGCGCAGGAGCTGGGGCGGTTTTACCCGATGCTGATGACCGCGGCGGGGACGATCCGTCCGGCGACCGTGCTGGTGCTGGGCGCGGGCGTGGCCGGGCTGCAGGCGATCGCGACCGCGCGCCGGCTCGGGGCCGTGGTGCAGGGTTTTGACGTGCGCGCGGCGGTCAAGGAGCAGGTGCAGTCGCTGGGGGCGACGTTTCTGGAGTTCGATCTGGGTGGCGACCTGGAGGGGTCCGGCGGCTATGCCAAGGAGCTCTCGGCCGAGCAGCAGGCCCGCCAGCAGGAGCTGATGGCCGAGGCGATCGGGAAGGTGGACGTGGTGATCACGACCGCCGCGGTCCCGGGGCGCCGGGCGCCGATCCTGGTCACCGAGGACGCTGTGGAGCGGATGAAGCCGGGGTCGGTGATCGTCGACCTGGCGGCCGAGACCGGCGGCAACTGCGAGCTGTCAGAGCCGGGGGAGAGCATCGTGCGCCATGACGTGAAGATCCTGGCGCCGCTGAACGTGCCCTCGACGATGGCCGAGCACGCCTCGCAGCTGTACGCGCGCAACATCCAGTCGCTGCTCGGGCTGATGATCGCCGAGGGCGAGCTGAAACTGGACTTCGAGGATGAGGTGATCGCGGGGGCGTGCATCACCCGGGATGGGGAGATCGTCAACGAGGGCGCCAAGGCCGCGGCCGGCGCCGCCACCACCTAGGAGTCGTCAGTGAGCACGATTACCGAGATCGCGATCCTGGTGCTGGCCGCGTTCGTGGGCTTCGAGGTGATCTCGAAGGTCCCGAACACGCTGCACACCCCGTTGATGTCGGGCACGAACGCGATCCACGGGATCGTGCTGCTCGGCGGGCTGCTTTTGATGCACGAGGCTCGCGGGATCCTCGAGCACGTATTGCTGGTGATCGCGATCGCGTTCGGGACGATCAACATCGTCGGTGGATTCCTGGTCACCGACCGGATGTTGGGGATGTTCAAGCGAAAGCCCGATCCGCCGGTCGGCGGAGCTGACGAGGAGGCCAAGGCCAAGGCCGAGGTCGAGGTCGAGCCTAAGTGATCGTTCCGGCGATCTTCCTGCAGAGCTCGAACTTCATCGATGCTCTGTACATCGTCGCGTTTTCGCTGTTCATCTATGGGATGAGCGGCCTGACCGGGCCGCGCACGGCGGTCCGGGGTAACAAGCTGGCGGCGGTCGGGATGGCGATCGCGGTGATCGCGACGCTGTTGACCCCGCATGTGCTCAGCGGTCCGAGCACGCCGTGGCTGATCGCGCTGGGGCTGGTGATCGGGACCGCGGTCGGCGTCCCCGCCGCGCGCAGGGTCCACATGACCGCGATGCCGCAGATGGTGGCGTTGTTTAACGGTGTCGGTGGCGGCGCGGTGGCGATCATCGCCTGGGTCGAGTACCGCCACCACTTCGGCGGGGACTTTCCGCTCAAGACCGAGATCCCGTCGCTGTTCGCCGCGATCGTCGGGTCGATCTCGTTCTGGGGATCGAACATCGCGTTCGGAAAGCTCCAGGGGCTGCTGCCGGGCAACCCGATCAAGCTCCCCGGACAGGCGTTGATCAACGGCGGACTGTTTGTGATCGCCGTCGGCTCAGCGATCGCGCTGGCCGCCGGCGTGCACTCCGAGGCGTTGTTCATCCTCGGGATCCTGGTCGCGTCGGCCGCTTTGGGGAACATGATGGTGCTGCCGATCGGCGGCGCGGACATGCCGGTGGTGATCTCGCTGCTCAACGCGTTCACGGGCCTGTCGGCGGCCGCCACCGGGATCGCGCTGAACAACACCGCGCTGATCGTCGCGGGCATGATCGTCGGCGCGTCGGGCACGATCCTGACCAACCTGATGGCCAAGGCGATGAACCGCTCGGTGCCGGCGATCATCGCGGGCGGCTTCGGCGGGGAGGTGGCGGCCCCGGCCGGCGGCGACGTCGACCGCGGCCCGGTCCGCTCGACGTCTGCCCAGGACGTGGCGATCCAGCTCTCCTACGCGCGCCAGGTGGTGGTCGCCCCCGGGTACGGGATGGCGGTCGCCCAGGCCCAGCACGCCGTCCGCGAGCTCGAGCGCGCGCTCGAGGCCAAGGGCGTCGAGGTCAAGTACGCGATCCATCCGGTCGCGGGGCGGATGCCCGGGCACATGAACGTGCTGCTGGCCGAGGCCGACGTCCCGTATGACCTGCTCCGCGAGATGGACGACATCAACCCCGAGTTCTCGCGCACCGACGTCACGCTGGTGATCGGCGCCAACGACGTCACCAACCCGGCCGCCAAGAACGAGCCCGGCTCCCCGATCTACGGGATGCCGATCCTCGAGGTCGACAGATCCCAGTCGGTGATCGTGCTCAAACGCTCGATGGCCTCAGGGTTCGCCGGGATCGACAATCCGCTGTTCTACGACCCCAAGACCGCGATGCTGTTCGGCGACGCCAAAACGTCGGTCAGCGAGATCACCTCGGAGGTACAGGCCCTGTAGGGTCGGCCGGAGGAGTCATGGACCATGGACCCGAACCGCCTGACGGCAATCCCGATCTTCTCGCAGCTCTCGCCTGAGGAGGCTTACCGTCTGGCGGCGTTCGCCACCGAGACGAGCGCTGCCCAAGGTCAGATCCTGATGAAGCAGGGCGATTACTCGACCGAGCTGATCGCGATCGAGGAGGGCAGCGCCGACGTGATCCAGAACGGGATCAAGATCGCCTCGCTCAAGCAGGGCGACCTGATCGGCGAGATGGGGTTGCTGCTGCGCGAGCCGCGCAACGCCGACGTGATCGCGACCTCGCCGATGCGGCTGCTGAAGCTCACCCACTGGGAGGTCCGGCGGATGTCGGAGGAGACGCTCGAGCGGATCAAGCAGATCATCGCCGAGCGCCAGCGCTCCGGCCTCGCCGACCCCGCCCACTTCGCCCCGCGGGCGACGGCCGGCGACGGTCAGCCTTCGGACCGGTAGCGGCAGTCGGCGAATAATCAACGCGAGCCCTGGGCAGGCTGGGAGCCGTGCGAGCGCGCACCAAGCTCCTCAGCGTTCTGGTAGCCGGCTTCTGTCTGTTCGCGACCTGGCCAGTCGCGACCGCGGCGGCCAAGCAATCCGTTGCCGTCGGCCGGGGCGGCGCGGTGGTATCCGACACCACCCAGGCGACCAACGCCGGGCTGAGGGTCCTGCGACGTGGCGGCACGGCGGCGGACGCCGCGGTCGCCGTCGCCTCGACGCTTGGCGTCACCGACCCGTTCGTCGCGGGGATCGGCGGTGGTGGCTACTTCGTCTACTACGACGCTCACACGCATCGCGTGTACACGATCGATGGGCGCGAGACAACACCTGCGGCAGCCGACCAGAACCTGTTCATCGACCCCGCGACCGGCAAGCCGCTGGCGTTCCCGACCGCGGTCACGAGCGGGCTGTCGGTCGGCGTGCCCGGGACACTGATGACCTGGCAGCGGGCACTGAACCGGTTCGGCCGGTTCTCGCTCGCCCGCGACCTCAAGCCCGCCGAGCACGTGGCCAAGCGCGGGTTCAAGGTCACCGACACGCTGCGCGAGGAGGACCGCGAGAACGCTTTCCGGTTCGACCAGTTCAGCTCGACGGCGTCGATGTTCCTGCCGGGCGGTCAGCTGCCCGAGGTCGGGTCGATCATGCGCAACCCGGACCTGGCGCAGACCTACCAGCAGATCGGCCGCCAGGGAATCGGCGCGCTGTACGGCGGCCCGATCGGGGCCGACGTCGTCAACGCTGTCCACAACCTGCCGCTGGCCCCCGGGGCGACGCTCGTTCCGCGCCCGGGCAAGATGGAGCTCGGCGACCTCGCCGATTACACCGCGCCGTTCGTCGACCCGACCCACGTCGACTACCGCGGCTACGACGTCTACTCGATGGCGCCGTCGTCGAGCGGTGGCTCGACCGTCGGCGAGTCGCTGAACATTCTCGGCAACTTCGACCTGTCGCGCGAGACCCGCGTGCAGGCACTGCACCACTTCCTCGAGTCGACCCGGCTCGCGTTCGCCGACCGCAACCGCTACGTCGGCGACCCGAGATTCGTCAACGTCCCGCTCGCGCAGCTGCTGTCCAAGCCGTTCGGCCGCCAGCGGGCGTGCCTGATCAACCCGGCGCACGCGCTGACCAGCCCGGTCGCGCCGGGTGACCCGTTCGCCGGCGACGGCGGTTGCACTCCGCAGCAGCCGACCGATGCGGGCCAGCCGAACGACGGCGTCAGCACCAACCACTTCGTCATCACCGACCGTCAGGGCGACGTCGTGTCCTACACGAACACGATCGAGGAGCTCGGCGGCAACGCGGTCGTCGTCCCGGGTCGTGGCTTCCTGCTCAACAACGAGCTCACCGACTTCGACTTCACGCCGCTTCAGGCCGGCGTTCCGGACCCGAACCTCCCCGCCGCCGGCAAGCGGCCGCGGTCGAGCATGTCGCCGACGATCGTGCTCCGCCACGGGCGGCCGTTCATGGCGGTCGGCGCGGCCGGCGGCGCCACGATCATCACCAGCGTGCTCGAGATCCTGATGGACAAGATCGACTTCGGGATGAGCCTTCCCGACGCGATCGCCGCGCCGCGCGCGTCGCAGCGCAACGGCGCCACCACTCAGGCCGAGCCCGCCTTCATCGCGCAGCCCACGACGCCGGGGCTCGAGGCGCTCGGGCAGACGTTCTCGATCACCGATACCTCGCCGCTCGATCCCTCGATCCAGATCGCGCCCACGATCAGCGTCGCCACGGGCCTGCAGCTGCTGGGCGGCGGCAAGATTCTGGCCGCCGGCGAGCCCGAGCGCCGCGGGGGCAGCGCGGCAGGTGTGGTGAGCCCGACAGGCTGACCTGGCTACGCTGCGGCGGATGCTGAGCCGCGAGCGTGCGATCCAGACGCTGAGCAGTGAGCAGTTCGACGTCGCCGTGATCGGTGGCGGTATCACCGGCGCCGGGGTCGCGCTCGACGCTGCCTCGCGCGGCTACAGCGTGGCGCTGGTGGAGAAGGCCGACTTCGCCTCGGGAACCAGCAGCCGGTCCTCCAAGCTCGTGCACGGAGGCCTCCGGTACCTGCAGAGCTTCGACCTGGGACTGGTCCGGGAGGCGCTGCTCGAGCGCCAGCTGATGGTCAAGCTTGCGCCGCACCTCGTCAGGCCGCTGGAGATGGTCGTCCCGGCGTTCGACGGCGCCCGTCCTGACCGGATCGTGGGGATCGGCCTGAACATGTACGACGTGATGGCCACGCCGCGGCTCCGGGGCCGCCGCAGCGGCCGACGAGCCGTCGAGAACGGACAGAGCGACTGGAGCCCGGCCCGCCACCGAGTGATCCCGGCCGAGGAGGTCGTGTCGCGCCTCCCGGCGCTCGAGCGGCGCAACCCCACCGGCGGCTATCTGTTCTACGACTGCCAGACCGACGACGCCCGGCTGGTGCTGACCGTGCTCGGGGAGGCCGAGCGGTTCGGGGCGATCTGCGCCAACCAGCTCGAGGTCACCGAGCTGCTGACCGGCGATCGCGCCGGGCGGGGGATCGCCGTCCGTGACCGCGAGAGCGGCGGCGAGTTCCCGGTGCGCGCAGACAGCGTCGTCAACGCCACCGGCGTCTGGGCCGACCGGATCCGTCCCGGCGAGCTGCACTCAGAGGCCGAGCTGCCGACGATCGTTCCCAGCCGCGGCACGCACGTGACCGTCTCTCAGCGCGAGCTGCCGGTGCGCGCCGGTTCGATCATCCCGGCCGGGCGCGGACGGTCGATCTTCGCGCTTCCATGGCTGGGCTCGACGCTGCTGGGGACGACCGACAACACCTACGACGGCGACATCGACCACGTGCGCCCCGCCGGCGAGGACATCGAGTACCTGCTCGACGCCGCCAACGCGTTCTTCGCATCGAGCCTGACGACGGCCGACCTGACGGGCGCGTACGCGGGGGTGCGGCCGCTGATCTCCGCCGGCGACAGCCGCAAGTCGGTCGACATCTCGCGCAAGGCCGAGCTGTATGAGACCTCCAGCGGGCTGATCACGATCACCGGCGGCAAGCTCACCACCTGGCGGCGGATGGCCAAGCTCGCGGTCGACCGGCTGGTGGAGCGCGACGGCCGCGAGGCGCCCTGCCGGACGCACGAGATCCCGCTCGGGGCCCCGGTCGATCCCGACGCGCTGCCGCGGGTCGACGGGGTCGGCGATGCCTCCTACCCCGCGCTCGCCGGCTCGCTACGGACACGGCGCCCACGAGCTCCTGCGGCTCGCCGCGCGGGGCGCCGGCGCCGGCGAGCCGATCGTGGCCGGCCATCCCGACCTGCTCGCCGAGGCGTCCTACGCGGCCGCCCACGAACAGGCCCGCACCGTCGGCGACGTGTTGTTCAGGCGCACCCGGCTGGGGCTGCTGGCGGCGCCCTCGCTGCTGGCGCCCGGCGCCGACGGCCCGTCCCGAGTGGCTCGGGCGATGGGCGCCGAGCTCGGCTGGGACGAGGTGCGGACCGCGCTCGAGGTCGACCGGTTCGGCGAGGAGGCGCGAACCGAGTACCTGGCGCCGGAGATCGTCAGGTGATCGCGCCGCGGCGGGCGTTTCGCAGCACGCGCGGCGACGTCGAGCTCGGCGGCCGACCGTGGCTGATGGGGATCGTCAACGCCACGCCGGACTCGTTCTCCGACGGCGATCTGCCGCGCACGCTCGACGCCCGGGTGGCGCTCGCCGAGTCGCTGATCTCCAGCGGAGCCGACGTGATCGACATCGGCGGGGAGTCGGGGGTCACCAACCGTCCGGCGGTGGATCCCAAGGACGAGATCGAGCGCGTGGTCCCGCTGATCGAGCGGATTGCGGGTGGGCTCGGCGCACTCGTGTCGGTCGACACCTACAAGCCGCCGGTGGCGCGGGCCGCGATCGCGGCCGGCGCGGCGATCGTCAACGATGTCAGCGGGCTGCGCGACCCCGAGCTGGCCGACGTGTGCGCTGAGACCGGAGCTGGCCTGGTGCTGATGCACACGCGCGCGGCGCCCAAGCAGAAGCTGCTCGACCCCAGCCTCGATGGGAGAGTCGTCGACGACGTGCGGATGCTTCCTGGCCGAGCGGATCTCCCTGGCGACTCAGCGCGGCGTGGCGTTCGAGCAGCTGATCGTCGATCCCGGGCCGGACTTCGGCAAGACGCCGGCGCAGACGGTCGAGGTGATGCGTGCGCTGGGCGACCTGCACGAGCTGGGCCGGCCGCTTCTGCTGGCCGTCTCGCGTAAGGACTTCGTCGGCGCGATCACCAGCCGGCCCCCGCGGGAGCGGCTCGCCGGGACGCTGGCCGCCGTCGCTCACGGGGTTGCGGCGGGGGCGCACGTGCTGCGGGTCCACGACCTGGCCGAGGTGGCCGATTTCCTGGCCGTGGCGGAGGTGCTGAGCGGCGCTGTGGCGCTCGAGCACGACGCGCGGCTGGTCGACGAGCTGCGCTGGCAGCAGGGCGACGGCTGACCGGCCGCGTGGCGTTGTCGCCTGGCGTGGCGCTAGATTGAGGTGCGAATCGCCGGTCGCTGGCCCAACGCGACCGGAGCCCACCGATCAACCCCGAGGAGGCCCCCCACATGTCGATCATCGACCGTGAAGGACTGCAAGCAAGCCCGCTGGCCGATCTACACGCGATCGCATCAGAACTCTCGATCGACGGTTACCGCCGTCTTCGCAAGCAGCAGCTGATCGAAGCGATCCTGGCACGCCAGGAGGGCACCGAGGCGGCCGAGTCCGAGTCCGGGTCCGAGCCCGAGCCCGAGGACACCGCTGACGCGGCCAAGGACGAGGCGACCGCCAAAGAGGCCGAGGCCGCCACGGACCCGGAGGCCGCCCAGGACTCCGAGGCCACTGAGGCTGACAGCGACGCCGAGGACGACAGCGATGCCGAGGCCGAGGGGCTCGTCGAGGCCGAGGATCTCGCCGAGGCGATCGCCGACGAGCTCGCCGTGCGCGACGGCGAGTCAACCGGGCGTCGCCGGCGCCGCGGACGGCGCGGTGGTCGCGGGCGCAGCGCTCGCGATGAGGATCGCGACGGCGAGCGCGACGAAGAACCCGAGGAGCCAAAGCGGCCAAAGGAGTCCAAGGCAGAGGCCGAGCCCGAGGACGACGAGGCCGAGGAGTCGCGCGGCGGCCCGGCCGAGGACGAGGTTGTCGATGGCGTCGTCGAGCTGGTGGGCAACGGGTCCGGCTTCGTCCGCGCGAACCCGCCGGAGCCTTCGGACGACGACGTCTACGTGTCGGCGGCGCAGGTCAAGCGCTGTGAGCTGTTGTCGGGCGACCGGATCACCGGGCCGCGCCGCCCGCCGCGGCGGTCCGAGCGCTTCGCCTCGCTGGTCCGGATCGACACGATCAACGGGCGTCCGGCGGACGAGGTGGCCGACAGCACACGCTTCGACGACCTCCCGTCGGCGTTCGCGCAGGAGATGCTGCCGCTGCGGACCGACGACGCCACGGTTACCGCAATCGAAGGTCTGGCCCCGATCGGCAAGGGCTCCCGGGTGACGATCGCCGGCGCCGCGCGGTCGGGCAAGACCGAGACGCTGCGCCGGCTGGCCGCCGCGCTCAGCGACAACGACGACCTGCACGTGCTGCTGGTGCTGACCGGCATCCGGCCCGAGGAGCTCTCGGAATGGGAGGACGGGACGGTCAAGCCTGAGGGCTCGCTCAACTTCGCCGCCTCGGCCGACGCCCAGGTCCAGCTGGTCGAGCCGGTCGTCGACCAGGCCCGCCGGTGGGCCGCGCGCGGTTCTGACGCGGTCGTCCTGATCGACTCGCTCGATGGTCTGCACCCGCCCGCCGCGCGCAAGGTGCTGGCCAGCGCCCGCAACGTGGTCGACGGCGGATCGCTCACCGTGATCGCCACCGCCTCGGCGCCGCTGGGCGGCGAGACCACGGTGATCGCGCTCGACGCCCAGGCGGCCGCCGCCGGCCGGTTCCCGGCGCTCGACGTCGCCGCGACCGGGACGCTCCGGCCCGATCGGCTGGTCGGCGAGGACGGAGCCGAGGCGATCGCGCGGATGCGGTCGCAGGCACTCGACAGCTAGCTAGCGGCTTCGATCCCGGAGCCCCGCGACCGGCGAGAGGGCGTGCATAACGCGTCAAATCCGGTGCTGGCGAGGGGCCTTGCCGCGTGGAGCACCGTATACGTGCACCACACGGCACGCCTCCGATCCGCGGCCGGATTTGACGCGTAATGCACCCGAGATCGGCGCCCCTCGAGACCGATTGTGCGGCGCCGCGACGACCTCCCCGGCCGCTACCGTAGAAATCGCGGAATGGCAGACATCGCGACCGATCTGGAGACGCTGCTCGAGGGCCTGAACGAGCCCCAGCGAGAGGCCGTCACGTACGGCGAGGGACCGCTGCTGATTCTCGCCGGTGCGGGCTCGGGCAAGACCCGGGTGCTGACCCACCGGATCGCCTACCTGGCCGCGACCGGCGCCGCCAAGGCCAACGAGATCCTGGCGATCACGTTCACGAACAAGGCGGCGGGGGAGATGCGTGAGCGCGCAGGCCTGCTGGTCGGCCGCCGGGTCCGGGCGATGTGGGTGATGACGTTCCACGCCGCCTGCGCCCGGATGCTCCGCGCCCATGCCGACAAGCTCGGCTACACCCGCCAGTTCACGATCTACGACCAGGCCGACTCGAGGCGGCTGGTCAAGCGCTGCCTGGACGAGCTCGGGGTCGACCCCAAGCGGTTCACGCCCGCCGGGATCCAGTCGCAGATCTCCGCCGCCAAGAACAAGCTCCGAGACGCCGAGGGCTACGGCCGGATGGTCGAGTCGTTCTTCGAGCAGACCGTCGCCGACGCCTACCGTCTCTACGAGCGCGAGCTGCACCGGATGAACGCGATGGACTTCGACGACCTGCTGGTCCGTTCGGTGAACCTGCTCGAGATGTTCCCCGAGGTCCGCGACGTATACGCCAACGGCTTCCGCCACGTGCTCGTCGACGAGTATCAGGACACCAACCACGCCCAGTACCGCTGGCTGCAGCTGCTCGCCGAGGAGCACCGCAACCTGATGGTGGTCGGGGATGATGCGCAGTGCCTGATCGAGGGAACGCCGGTGACGATGGCCGACGGCAGCCAGCGTCCGATCGAGGACGTGACTGTGGGGGATGAGGTCCTCTCGGGGTACGGCAGCGGCGACTTCCGCGCCGCGAAGGTGCTGCGGACGCACCGCTCGATCCGGTCGGACGGGATCAGGATCACCACGCGCTCCGGCAGAGTGCTGGTAAGTACGCCGGAGCACGTGCACTTTGCCGGGTACATGCTGGGCCGCACCCCGCAGCTGCACATGACCTACCTCATGTGGCGCCGAGACCGAGGCTTCCGGCTCGGCACCTCGCGGACCTACACCAACGGCCAGGTTAAGCCTGTGGTCGGGGTCGCTCTGCGCACGCGCCACGAGCGCGCGGACGCCAGCTGGGTGGTGTCCACGCACGGCACCGAGGCCGACGCGCGGTTCGCCGAGGCGCTGATGGCCGCGAGATACGGGCTTCCAACCGTGCCGTTCTCAGCGAGGCCCAACGGCAAAGGCGTCGGCCGCAGCCTCGTCGGCGACCAGTATCTGCTCGATCGCCTGTTCGGCGAGCTCGACACCGAGGGGGGCGGCAGGCGACTGCTGGCCGATCACGGCCTGAGCTTCGACCGTCCGCATTTCCAGTCGGGTACGCACACCGCAACAGAGGTCCGCCGGCGGCGCCTGGCGATCTCCCTCTGCGGCGACCATCGCGGCCGCACTCCGATGCACCGGATCGCTCTGTTCGGCTATGACGACGAAGGGCGACGGCTGCTCGAGGCCCGCGGCCTGAGCGTGCGTCCTGCCCGGCGCGGCTCCGACGGCTGGCGGTTCGAGACCAGCTGCAAGGACATGGCGACCATCCATCGAGTGGCGACCGAGATCGAAGGCGCGCTGGGCAACGTCGCGGTCAGGCCGACCGCGCGACTCGGCTCCAACCGCGAGGGTCTGGCCGGCAACTCGCTCCCGTTCACCCAAGCGTCGTCGGTCCGCCCAGGGATGGTGATGTTCGACGAACACGGCGACTACGACATCGTCGAGACTGTCGTGCGCGTCGAGCTGGACCGCCCGGTCTACGACCTAGACATCGAGCACACCCACAACTTCATCGCCGACGGGATCGTCACTCACAACTCAATTTACGGGTTCAGAGGAGCCGACATCCGCAACATCCTCGACTTCGAGGATGCGTTCCCCGACGCGCACGTGGTCCGCCTGGAGCAGAACTACCGCTCGACGCAGACGATCCTCGATGCGGCCAACGCGGTGATCGCCAACAACCGCGGGCAGAAGAGCAAGGTGCTGTGGACCGACGTGGGGAGGGGCGACCCGATCAAGATCCGCGAGCTCGAGGACGAGCACGCGGAGGCGCGGATGGTGACCGGCGAGATCCAGCAGCTGGTCGACGAGGGCACGTCGCGGGCCGAGATCGCGGTCTTCTACCGGACCAACGCACAGTCGCGAGTGCTCGAGGACACGCTGGTGCGGGCGGAGATGCCCTACCAGGTGATCGGCGGCACGAAGTTCTACGAGCGGGCCGAGATCAAGGACGCGATCGCGTATCTGACGACGCTGATCAACCCGCAGGACGTGGGTGCGTTCACGAGGATCGTCAACGCACCACGGCGGGGGATCGGCGCGACCTCGATGTCGCGGGTGCTGTCGTTCTCGAACACGATCGGGATCCCGATCTGGGACGCCGCCTCGGATCCCGAGCAGGTGCCGGGGCTCGGCGCCGCGGCGATCAAGGCGTTGCGGCGGTTCATGGGGACGATGCACGTGCTGCGCGAGCTGGCGGAGTCCGACGCCCCGATCGCCAAGCTCCTGACTGAGGTGCTGCGGGAGACCGGCTACCTGGAGGCGCTCGAGGCCGAGCGGACGATCGAGGCGCAGGGACGGATCGAGAACCTCGAGGAGCTGGTCAATGTCGCCGCGGAGTACGACGCCGCGGACGCTGACGACAAGTCATTGGGCGAGTTCCTCCAGCAGATCGCGCTGATCGCCGATGCCGACGATCGTGCCGATGACGAGGGCCTGGTGACGCTGATGACGCTGCACAACGCCAAGGGCCTGGAGTACCCGATCGTGTTCATCATCGGTTGCGAGGAGGGCGTGTTCCCCCACTCGCGGGCGCTGGACGAGGGCGGGCTGGAGGAGGAGCGCCGGCTCTGCTACGTCGGGATCACCCGGGCCGAGCGGGACCTGTACATCACGTTCGCCCGCAGCCGCACGGTGTTCGGCGCGCGCAATTACGGCCTGGCCAGCCGGTTCATCTCTGAGATCCCCGACGAGCTGACCGACCGCGAGCAGCAGCCGCAGGCGTACGCGGGCATCCGCGCCCGCGCGACCTCGTGGTCCTCGCCCTCGGCTGCCGATCAGCCCGCGCCGGTCGCCTACCGGCTCGGTGACGACGTCGCCCACCCGAAGTTCGGCGAGGGGGTGGTCACCGGGATCGAGCCGGGTGGGATCGTCGTGATCCACTTCAGCCGCGACGGAACCGATCGCAAGCTGGTGGCCGACCTGGCGCCGATCAGCAAGCGCTGATGGCCGCCACCGAGACGCCCACCCAGACGACCAGCGAGGTCCAGCGGACTCCGAGACTGCGCCAGGGCGCGCTGATCGCCGCCGGCAGCGCGATCGCGCTGGGGATCGTGATGTTCGCGATGGCCTGGTACGGCGTCGACGAGATCCCGGGGCGGGTCGCGGCGCGGATGCCGCTGTCCTATGCGGTCAACGCGTGGGACGCGCTCAGCCTGATCCGGTGGCTGATGCTGCTGACGATCGTGGTCGCGATCGGCTCGGTGCTGCTGCACGGCAGCCAACACGCGCACGGCGCCAAAACCGACACGGGCGCCGTCGTGGCCGGCCTCGGCGCGCTCACGGCGGCCGCCCTGATCGTCCGGGTGCTGATCGACCTGCCGTCGGCCAACTCGGTCGTCGACCAGAAGCTCGGGGCCTACATCGGGCTGCTGTGCGCGGTCGGGATCGCGCTCGGCGGCTACGAGCAGATGCTCGAGGAGCGCGCCCGTCGGGCCCGCGCGGCGCCCGGGTCGAGGGGCGCCCGGCGGGTGGCTGCCAGGGGCGCGGAGCGCTCCTGAGCGCGCCGATCCGGGTGTAACGTTCGGCTCGCGCAGAAGCTTCGACGGAACGACACAAAGGAGCGGGGATGGAGTCTTCGAGGCTGAGTCAGGGGTACGTGATTGCGGGAATCGGCGGAGTCGTGCTGCTGATCTCGCTGTTCCTGGAGTGGATCTCGGGGGTGACGATCACCGTCGGAGCGGCGAGCCTCTCGACCAGCGGCAACGCCTGGGACGTGTTCTCCGGCATGGACATCCTGATGGCGCTCGTCGGACTGGCGGCGATCGTGTTGACCGCCGCGGTGACGATGGGAGCGACGATCAAGACGCCGTCCAATGCCGCGTGGATCCTCGGGCTGCTCGGCGTGGGGACGATCGGCTGGGCGCTGGGGTGGGTCCTCGAGAACGCCAACGCTGGGATCGGGGGGTGGCTCGGCCTGGTCGGCGCGGTCGCGATCGCCTACGGGGGCTTTGCCGCGGCGAGCGACTACGAGCCGATCCGGGGCTGACCGGGACCACGGGAGCAAGCGGCCGATGCGCTTTCAGACCTCCAGGCTCCGATCCGGGGAGATGCTGGCCGGGGTGGCGGCCGTCGTGCTGCTGGTCTGCCTGTTCGCGCTGCCGTGGTACGGCCTGGACAGCTCGGTGGCGACGATCGCCCAGCGCCTCGGGGTGTCGACCTCGCGCACAGGCTGGGAGTCGCTGACGACGTTGCGGTGGCTGATCCTGATCACGTCGCTCGCGGCGCTGGCGCTGGTGTACCTGCAGGGCACCCGCAGCGCGCCGGCGATGCCCGCGGCGTTCAGCTTGATCGTCACCGTCCTTGGCGTGATCATGGCGCTGGCGCTGGTCTACCGGGTGCTGATCGACGTGCCCGGTGCCAACGATGTGGTCAATCGCCAGGCGGGCGGCTTCATCGGGCTGGTGGCCGCCATCCTGGTCGCCTACGGCGGGTACCGCTCACTGCGCCAGGAGGGGGTCGCGCCGGTGGACGAGCCGACCGACATCCCGACGGTGAAGCTCGGCTCGGCCGACTCTTAGCGCGACTCCTAGTGTCGCGAATCGGAAATTGGATGCCATTCGAGTGTCCCCTGGCGGCGTCGCCGCGGGCTATGCGGCCCGCTCGGCATCCCGCCTCGCTTGACGGGCCGCGCCCGCCTCGCTTAACGGGCCGCGCCCGCGTCATCCGGCTGTCCTCGTCGCCTCGCGTAGCTCCGCTACGCCGCGGCTCCTGCGTCCTTGCGCGCCATCCCCCAGTGGTCACTCTCGGTGGCACCGAACTTCCGACCCTCGACACTAGAATGAAAACCGGATGCTGGATCGCGATCAGGTACTGCACGTCGCCCGTCTCGCCCGGCTGCAACTGAGCGAGCCCGAGGTCGAGCGGATGTCGGCCGAGCTGTCGCACGTGCTCGACCACATCGAGAAGATGACCGAGCTCGACCTCGAGGGCGTTGCCCCGACGTCGCACGTGGTCGACGTGGTCAACGCGCTGCGTCCCGACGTGCCGGTCCCCTCGTTCCCCGCCGAGGTCATCCTGCGGGCCGCTCCCGAGCGGCTCGAGGGCGGCTTCGGAGTTCCCAGCCCGGGCGCGTCGCCGGAATGAGCGAGCTGATCGAGCTGACGGCCGCCGCTGCGGCCGAGCGCGTGCGCGCGGGCGAGCTGGACGCCGGCGAGCTGTTTGACGCCTACCGCGAGCGGGCCGGCGCCGACGAGCTCAACGCGTTTCTGTGGGTGGCACCCGAGGCGCCGGCGCGTGACTACGCCGGCGCCCCGCTGGGCGGCGTGCCGCTCGCGGTCAAGGACCTGTTCTGCACCGAGGGCGTTCCCAGCCAGGCCGGCTCGCGGATCCTCGAGGGCTACCGGCCGCCGTACACCGCGACCGTCGTCGGCCAGCTCGCCCAGGCCGGCGCGCCGTTGCTGGGCAAGACCAACCAGGACGAGTTCGCGATGGGCTCATCAAACGAGAACTCCGCCTTCGGGCCGGTGCTCAACCCGTGGGACCGCGGACGCGTTCCCGGAGGCTCGTCGGGCGGCAGCGCCGCCGCGGTCGCCGCCGGGCTGGCGCCGTGGGCGATCGGGACCGACACCGGCGGGTCGATCCGCCAGCCGGCCGCGCTGTGCGGGATCGTCGGGCTGAAGCCGACCTACGGCGCGGTCTCGCGCTACGGGATGATCGCGTTCGCGTCCTCGCTCGACCAGGCCGGGCCGCTGACTCGCGACGTCACCGACGCGGCGTTGCTGTTCTCGCGGATGATCGGCAAGGACCCGTGTGACTCGACCTCGCTCGCGTTCCCAGGGGAGATCGCGCTCCCGAGCGCCGAGGACCTGCGCGGGATCCGCCTCGGCGTCCCCGAGGAGCTGACCGGATCCGAGGGCGGCGTCGAGCCTGGCGTGCGCGAGAACTTCGAGGCGATCCTGAAGCTGGCCGAGGGGCTGGGCGCGACGATCGAGACCTGTCAGCTGCCGCATGCGCCGCACGCGCTGTCGGCCTACTACCTGATCGCCCCGGCCGAGGCGTCGGCCAACCTGGCCCGGTTCGACGGGGTTCGCTACGGGCTGCGGGTGGACGGCGACTCAGACCTGACGACGATGTACGAGCGCACCCGGGCGGCCGGCTTCGGTCCCGAGGTCAAGCGCCGCGTGATGCTCGGCACCTACGCCCTGTCAAGCGGCTACTACGACGCCTACTATGGGACCGCCCTGAAGGTTCGGACGAAGATCGCAGACGACTTCAAGACCGCGTTTGAGCGGTTTGACTTCATCGTCACGCCGACCAGCCCGTGGACTGCGTTCGAGCTCGGCGCCAAGACCGACGATCCGCTGGCGATGTACCTGAACGACTTCTGCACGGTCCCGATGCCGCTGGCCGGGATCCCGGCGATCTCGATCCCCGCGGGCCTCAGCGACGGCCTGCCGGTCGGCTTCCAGCTGGCCGGCCCGGCGTTCAGCGAGGGCCGGATCCTCGACGCCGCGTATGCGCTCGAGCGGGCGATCGGCTTTGACGGAAGCGCGGCCCGGCGATGAGCGAGACGGCCAGCGCCGCCGCGGTGCGCTACGAGCCCGTGATCGGGTTGGAGATCCATGTCCAGCTGAGCACGGTCACGAAGATGTTCTGCGGCTGCGAGCTCTCCTTCGGCGACCCGCCCAACACCCATACCTGTGCCGTGTGCCTCGGGCTGCCGGGCGCGCTGCCGGTGGTCAACGAGCGGGCGGTGCACTTCGGGCTGATGATCGGCCTGGCGTTCGGGTGCGAGATCGCCGACCGCTCGCTGTTTCATCGTAAGAACTACTTCTATCCCGACCTTCCCAAGGGCTTCCAGATCTCCCAGTACGACGTGCCGCTGTGCCGCGGCGGGCAGGTCGGTGACGTTCGGATCCATCGGGTGCATCTCGAGGAGGACGCGGCCAAGCTCAACCACCTCGGCGCCAGCGGCCGGATCCACGGTGCCGACCGCAGCTGGGTCGACTTCAACCGCGGAGGCACGCCGCTGGTCGAGATCGTCACCGAGCCCGATCTGCACTCCGCCGATCAGGCGCGGGACTGGCTGCGGCTGCTGCGCTCGACCCTGCGGGTGCTCGGCGTGTCCGACGTCAACATGGAGGAGGGCTCGCTGCGCTGCGACGCCAACGTGTCGGTCCGTCCCCAGGGCTCCTCGGAATTCGGTACCAAGACCGAGCTCAAGAACATGAATTCGTTCCGGTTCCTCGAACGAGGGGTCAGAGCCGAGATCGAGCGCCAGATCGGGTTACTGCAGTCGGGCGGGGCGGTCGTCCAGGAGACGCTCCACTTCGACCCCTCCAGCGGGCAACTGACGCCGCTTCGCTCCAAGGAGGAGGCGCACGACTACCGCTACTTCCCCGAGCCCGATCTGGTGCCGCTGGTCGCCACCGAGGAGATGGTGGCGGCCGCGCGGGCGGCGCTGCCCGAGCTGCCGGCCGACCGGGCGCAGCGCTTCCAGCGCGATCTCGGGCTCAGTGGAGAGAGCGCGCGCCTGCTGGCGTTTCGCACCGAGTTGGGCGACTACTACGAGCGGGCGCTGCGCGCCGACGGCGATGACCCGAGCGCGCTGGCCAACTGGATCCCGCCGCTGATCGAGCGGATCGGGTCAGATCGAGATCCGGCCGACTCCAAGGTCTCCCCGGAGAGCCTGGCCGCGCTGTCGGCGATGGTCGGCGCCAAGCAGGTCAGCCGCGACGCGGCGCGCGAGGTGCTGACCCGGCTGGTCGACGAGGGCGGTGACCCGCGGGCGATCGTCGAGCGCGAGGGATTGGGCGCGATCAGCGACGACGACGGCGGACTCGGCGAGGTCGTCGATCGCGCGATCGCCGCCGACCCCGACGCCGCCGAGAAGGTCCGCGGCGGCAATCCCAAGGCCATCGGCCCGCTGGTGGGCTACGTGATGCGCGAAACGAAGGGCCGCGCCGACGGCGGCGAGGTCACCAGAATGCTGCTGGAGCGCCTGCAGGCGGAGTAACCGCCGCCGGCGGGTTGTTCAGCTGGGGTCGCGGGCGAGCCTGCGAACGACGAACCCGGCGCCCAGCAGTGTCGCGCCGCCGGCCAGCAACAGGACTACGTTGACTCCGGTGAACGGCAAGGTGCCGGAGCTGGTGCCGCCACCGACCGAGGAGCACAGCTGCGGGTTGTAGGCCTGGCAGGTCGAGCTGCCCTGCGCCAGTGCGGCGCTCGGAATCGCCAGCAGTGCGATCGCAATCGCCCCCAATATCGTGATGCGTCTCATGCGTTCCTTCCCCTGAGCGGTCACCCGCAGCCCCACGGCAGACCGCGGCGTTGTCTCCCTTCGGACGTCCGGCCCGAAAGCCTGACCAATAAGAGTACCGGTTGGGGCCAACGGTTTGCACCCCTATGGGGAGCCGCGTCTAGTTGACCAGCGTGAGCGACTTGAACGCCTGTGCGGGCGTCAGCGGGTGGGTCGTGTTGACGCGGGCGAGCGCCTGCTTGACGGTGGGGTCGCGCTTGTTGATCGACGCCGCCATCGCGTAGTCGCTGCGGGCCTGGTCGGCGTTGCCGAGCGCAGACTCGGCCAGGCCGCGGCCGAGCCAGGCGAACCAGCCGCCGGGCTCCCGTGAGATCGACTGGCTAAAGCGGGTGATCGCCTCGTTGTAGTTGCCGCTCTGCAGCGCGATCGCGCCGCCGGTGCGGCCCGGATCGGCGCTCAGCGGATCGAGCTTGCCGGCGTCCGCGAGGTCGTCGAGCGCTGCAGCTGGATTGTGGTCTCGGACCGCCGCCGCCGCAGCCTGCTCGCGGACCGACAGGTAGGGGAAGCCGAGCACGACCGCCGCGGCCACCAGCGCGATCACCCCGGCGGCGCCCAGCGCCCACCGCGGGAGCCCGCGTCCCGCCTCCGAGCGTCGTGCCTCGCGAGCCGGGCCCAGCGCGAGCGCCATCCCGAGAAACCCGAGCGCCGGGCCGCTGAGCGCCGGCATCTCCCAGAACCAGTCGACCGAGCCGTGGAACAGCCATACGGTGAGCGGTAGCAGCGCCGCGCCGGCGACCCATTGGGCGGCGCCCGGCGCGCGTCGCCGGACCCGGATCGCTCCCGCCACGGCCGCCACGATGAATCCCGCGAACAGCACGAAGCCGACGACGCCGGTGTGGGCCAGCAGCCGCATCTCGAGGCTGTGCGTCCACGCCGGCTCCTCGCTGGTGTGGCGGCGCGGCAGGTAGTAGTCGGCGAAGTTGTCCTGGCCCAGGCCGCCGATCGGGTGCGCCACCAGGGCGTCCAGCGATACCCGCCAGAAGTCGTAGCGCCCGCTGCCGACCGTGCCGAAGTGCGAGCCGGTGGCGTCGGCGGTGGGCACGTGGCTGAACCCGTTCCACTGGCGCTTGACGAACCCGAACGGGTCGCCATGGGTGGCTGCGGTCCCTCCGGCAACGACGGCCACGATTGCGATCACCGCGAGCAGCCCGCCCACGACCCGCGAACCGCGCGGCGACAGCCCGCGGGGCTGCCAGCGCCCCTCCGCCCAGGCGATCACGGTCCCGATCACCAGCACCGCCAGGCACAGCGCCAGTGACACCTTTCCGGCGTGCCGGGCGGCGTCGGCCAGAGCGGCCGGGCTGTCCGAGTTGAACACGCCGATCAGGGCGTGCACCGGGATCAGCGTGCCCAGCACCGGCAGCACCGCGGCCGCCACGAACCGCAGCCGGTCGCGGACGATCGCCAGCGTGGCCAGCGCCACCAGCGGAAGCGTGAACAGCCAGCCACGGCTCTGGCCGGCGACCGCCAGCTGCAGCCCGGCAGTCGCCATCGCGAGCAGGATCCCGCGCAGCGCGGCCGGCAGCTCGCGTCGCGAGGCCAGCGCGATCGAGACCAGCGCCCCGATCGTGAACAGCGCGGCGGTGGCATTGAAGTAGCCGGTCGGAGGCGAGATCCGTCCGTCGACCACGAGCGTTGACAGGTGACTGGCTGACTCCAGGCGCAGCAGCATCACGGCGGCGATCGTTCCGATCGCCAGCGCAAACACCGACAGCGCGACCGCCGCCCCGGGCGCGGTCCACGGCAGCGCCGCCATGAACGCGAACGCGATCAGGTACAGCAGCGCGCGGTTTGAGCCCTCGAGGGCGGTACCGGGCGCCTGTGCCCAAAGGATCGACAGATACGACCAGGCCACGTAGGCCGCGAACGCGGCCACCGCGAGCCGGCTCGCCGGCGACAGCCCGATGCGATCGATCCCGAGCACGGCGATCGTGATCGCCGCCAGCGACAGCAGCGCCAGCGCGCCCCAGTACCACGTGCCGGGGTCGTAGCCCCCGTTATCGGCCGCCCACACGATCAGCAGCGCGACGACCGCCAGTCCCGGCACCGCAGCGGGCAGGTGCGGCCCTGCCAGCTCGCGGAGCCGCCTGCCGGCCGTCCCCGCGGTCGGGCTGTGCGTGGCGGTCATCGATTCGTCAGCATAAGGCCAGCGGTGGCACCAACTCGACACACAGACTCCAGGCTCCGCGTGCTCACGCTCGCGCTCGACGCCGGCTCGGGCTACGGGGGCGCCGAGAAGCTCGCCTACGAACTCGCCGTGAGGCTCGATCCGCAGCGGATCAGGAGCTATCTGTGCACGATCCGCGCGCCGTTTCCCGATCGCGTCCAGGCCACCGAGCGTGACCGCGCCGAGCTGGCGGCGGCGGGCGTGCGCCACTTCGATCTGGACCAGCGGTCGGCGTTCCCGCTGGGGCCGTCGCCGTGGCGCAGGCTCTACGGGATCATGCGCCGCGAGTCGATCGACATCCTTCACGCGCATATGCCGCGGGCGAGCGTCCCCGGCTCGGTAATCGCACGGCTCGCGCGCGTCCCGGTGGTGATCAGTCACGAGCACGGCTCGGCGATCGAGGGTAAGCGGATTCGGCCGCTGCTCGACCGGCATGTCGTGGCTCGCCTCAGCACGGTCGTACTCGCGGTCTCCGAATGGGACCGCCGCCAGCTGATCGAACTCGAGCGGATTCCCGCCGACCGCATCGACGTGCTGCATAACGGGATCGCCGCGCCGCCCGTGTCGGGAGCCGATGTGCGGCCCGGACTCGGGCTCACCGGCTCCGACCGCCTCATCGGCGCCGTCGGGCGGCTGTATCCGGAGAAGGCCTACGACGATCTGATCCGGGCGATGGCGCTGCTCGACGGCGGCGACGCTGTGCAATGCGCGATTGTCGGGATCGGACCCGACGAGCAGCGGCTGCGCGACCTGATCTCGCAACTCGGCGTCGGCGACCGCGTGAGGCTGCTGGGCCGGCGCACCGACATCGCGGACTTCATCCGAGGGCTCGACGTGGCGGTGATGTGCTCGACGCGCGAGGGGAGCCCGCTGGCGCTTCTCGAGTACATGGCGGGCGCCGCGCCGGTCGTCGCCACCGCCGTGGGCGGCATCCCCGAGATCCTCGAGGATGGCGTCAGCGGCCTGCTGGTCGCCCCGTCGAACCCAGCGGCGCTCGCCGGAGCGCTCCAGCGGGCGCTCGGCGATCAGGAGTTGGCGCGGCGCCTGGGGAAGGCGGCGCGTGAGCGCCAGCGGGCCGAGTACGACCTAGACGTGGTCGTGAGGCGGCTCGAGGAGCTCTACCACCGCTGCTATGTGCGCGTCACAGGCCGAACAGCGGCACGGTCCGCCTGACGATCGACCGCCAGGAGAAGCTGTCCTCGGCCAGCCTGCGGCCGCGGGCGCCGAGCTCGTCGGCGCGGTCGCCGTCGAGCAGCGCCAGGACCGCCTGGCCCATCGCGTCGGGGTCGATCGGCACGACCACACCCGCGCCATTGGCCTCGAGCGTCTCGCGCAGGCCGGGCAGTTCGGTGGCCACGACCGCCCGCGCTGCCGCCATGTACTCCGCGAGCTTGACCGGGCTGACCCCGATCCGGGCGCGGTAGTCATAGCGGTTGGCAGACAGCGCCACCGTCGACGCCGCCACGTAGTCGCGGACGCGCTCGCGGTCTGAGACGTAGCCGGTGAGGATCACCCGATCCCCGATTCGAAGGTCGTCGATCATCCGCTCCACGTGCTCGCGCTCGCCACCTTCGCCGACCAGCAGCAGCCGCGCGTCAGACCGGGCGCGCGCGACCACGGCGAACCCCCGGATGATCGTCTCGAAGTCGACCCACGGGGCGAAGTGGCCGCAGAACACGACGTAGCGCAGCGACGGGTCGAGCCCGAGCCGGTTGATCGCACCGGCCCGAGGCTGGGGGATGAAGAAGTCGACGTCGACGCCGTTGGGCAGCACCGCGATCCGCCGTGCGGGGGCGTGGAACTGCTCGACCAGCAGCCGCTTGAGCTCGGGTGTGACCGCCACCACGCCGCGAGCCAGGCGGCCCATCAGCATCGTCCCGAGCCGCTGCACGTGGTCGGCCACCGGCGAGATCTCGAACTGGTAGCCGCGGCCGTAGGGGATGTCGTCCACCTGGGTGACCACCCGGTAGCCGAGCAGGCGCCCCGCGATCAGCACCGGCATCAGGCTCCAGCGATAGCGCACGTACAGCCGCCTGGCCAGCCCCCGCCGGCTCCACAGCAGCCGTAGCACGCCCGCGTTCAGCGTCGCCACCCGTGTCGCCCGCTGGCTGTCGGCACCCTGTCCCTGGAGGTAGCGGACGCCCTCGAGGTGGGGGTCGGGGCCGCGCGCCACGAGGTCGACCGCGAGGCCCTCGGCGGCGAAGTTGCGCGCCACCTCGACGGTGTGCACCCGGGTGGCGTCGGGGACCGCGAGGTCCACGTCGCACACCATCACCAGGCCGTCGGACACGCGGCGGGACGATACCGTCACGACGCGCTCCTGGTTTTACCCGGCCTGACCACCGCGGAGGCTCTCCTGATCACTACCCAGTAGCCGGCGAAGTCCGCGCGGGTGGGGATCGCCAGCTCGTGCCAGGGGATCCCGGTGACGCGCCCGAGCGCCACCAGCGACGCGATCCCGAACGCCGTGTAGGCGACGACCGACGCGATCGCCCCGCCGTACATGCCCAGCGGCGGGATCAGCGCGAAGTCGAGCACGATCGTGATCGCCGCCGACATTCCGGCCAGCGTGGACGACAGGCCGGGGCGGGCGCGACCGGAGAGGTCCCCCTGGATCACGATCCCCATCCCCAAAAACCAGATCCCGGGCAGCAGGATCAGCATCGGGCCGATCGCCGGCTGGAACTCCTTGCCGTAACCGACCAGGATCACCAGCGTCCCGAACACGGCGTTGGCGACCACCGCGACCGCGGCCAGGATCCCGTGGTGGCGGATCGAGTCGATGCTGGTCTGCTCGGCGCGCTCGTCGCCCTCGTAGCTGGTGATCAGCGGCATCACGCTCGACTGAAACGCGTTGGCGAGCGTGATCACCAGCTCGGCGATCGTCTGCGCGACCACGTAGTAGCCGACCTGCGACAGCGGGCGGAAGAACTGCATCACCAGCACGTCGAGGCGGCCGTTGGTGAGCTGGAAGATCGACCCCAGCTGCACCCGCCACCCGTAGTGCAGCGTCTCGCGCATCAGCGGCAGGTCCAGCCGCAACTTCGCCTTGGCCAGGATCGGCTTCAACGAGCCGGCGATCATGGCCAGCGATCCGACCCCGGTGGCGAGCACACCGCCGGCGACGCCGAGGTCCAGCGCGCCGACCAGCAACGCGATCGCCACCGCATAGGCGACTCGGGAGAGGACCAGCATCGCGCTGAAGCGACCGAACATCAGCATTCCCTGGATCTGGCCGTGGGTGGTCCAGTCCAGGAACGTGACCGGGACCAGCGCGGCCACCAGGATCCAGGTGCTGCCGCCGTGCCCCTCGCCGAACGCGTCGGCGAGCACGTCGTAGAACAGCATCGATAGCGGTACCAAGACCGCGGTCAGGACGATCGCCTGCACCAGGCTGTTGCCCAGCAGCGCGCCCTGATCGGCGTCGCGGAGGCTGGCGAAGTACACGATCGCCAGCGGCAGACCGATCGTCGTGACCACGAGCGCGACCGAGTTGAACGAGAGCATCAGGCCGAGCAGCCCGCGGCCCGACGGCCCCAGCAGCCGCGCCAGCACGATCGCCGCCACGAACCCGACCAGCAGGTAGCCGACGCGGCCGGCGAGGTTCACGGTCACGCTCCTGGCGAGCACGTTGCCTTCGGTGCCGCGCAGCGCGTGGACCGACCTGCGGATCAGCCGCAGCATCGCGCCCGTTCCCGAACTCGCTCGGAGTTCACCGGAGCGCCGCCTCGTAGAGCTCGCGCTCCGCGCGCGCCGCCAGGTGGGAGTTGTGCCACAGCAGGGTGAACTCCCCGCCGAACCGGCGGCAGGTCTGCTTCAGCTCGGCGAACCGTTGCAGCGCTGGCGCCCGCTCGTCCACGGGACGCTCGATCGCGAAGATGTCCATCGCCACGAGGGGGCTCTCACGTAGGTTCAGCCTGCGTCCGGCGGGCAGGTCGAACGCCGGGTACTCGCGGCACACGCCGCTGCGGAACCCGGGCGCGCGGGCGTAGCCGAGCGATGCGTCGTAGGCCAGCCCCGCGTCCTCCCAGGCCCGCCAGGTGATCGGGTTGGACCACCGCAGGAAGTGCTGGCGCCCGCCCCAGCGTTCCTGCTCGATGCCCAGCCGTTCGCAGCAGCGCCCCAGCGTCTCGCGCTCGGCCGCCAGCCGCGCCGGGTCACGGAAGGTCTCATAGCTGGGGTGAAGGCCGATCTCGTGGCCGCGCTCGTGGATGCGCGCCATCAGCGCGGCGACCCAGGGCTCGTCGAGCCGGTAGGTCCCGTCGAACCGCGGGTCGCTTGATCCGGCCATGAAGTAGAACGCGCTGCGCAGGCCCCGGTGCTCACTGGCCTCCATGATCTCGTCGAACGTGTAGTACGGGTCGTCGGTGGGGTCGCGGCGCAGCTGTGAGCGCAGCCGGCGGCCGGCCAGCGCGGCGTCGCGGCGGCGGACGAGGTCACCGGCGATCGCTTTGGCCGCACGCGGCAGCGACACCGCCGGCTGGACGGGCCAGTCCACGTCGTGGCTGACCCGGACCCCGAACTCGGAGCGAGCGATCGGCAGCGACGGCCACAGCCGGGACAGCGCGGCGCGCAGGATCTCGACGTACTCGTCGACGAGCGGGCGCGTCAGGAAGCCCTCGCGGTGGGCCAGCGTCGCCTCCGCGGGGTAGCGGTCGTGCTCGTCGGATGCGGGCTGGGCGATCTCCTCGTAGCGGGTCAGCTGGAACAAAATGCCCCCGAACAGGTCGACCCCCAGCTCGATCCCGTCGTCCGCGGCCCGCCCGAAGCCGCCGCCCTCGAGCTCGGCGCCGAAGATCACCGGGACCTCGGGGGAGACCAGCGTCGGCGCCAGCCCGATCTCCTCCGGGCGCCACCGCGCCAGCGGGACGAGCGGCATGCTCCGCGGCGTCAGCCAGGCGTCGGCGGGCGTGGCCAGCAGCACGTCGGCGACGGTCAGCGTGCGGGCGTCGGCGTCCTGGGACCAGGTGATCTCGACCGGGCCGGGATCGCGGGGCTCCGCGCGCCACTGCAGGCCGAGGAACTCTCCGAGTACGACGTCGAGGACGTAGGCGCGCTCGTGTGGTCGCGTCTCGGGGTGCCGGATGACGAGCATCTCGGCGTCGCTACGGCAGGGCGATCGGCTGCCAGGCGCGATCGGTACGCGGGCGCAAGGCGCGGCGGTGTCGGGCGTAGATCCCGAGCCCCAGCCCGCCCCACAGCCACACGTCGGTGTTGTCCTGGATCGCTCCGGAGAACAGGGCATTGACGATCGCCGACACGAACAGCGCGAACACCAGCGTGACCTCGAGCCGCTCGGTGCCGGTGGTGTGCCGCCAGGCCAGCAGCAGCCGCCGGCCCATGATCACGATCATCGAAGCGACCGCGACCAGGCCGATGATTCCCACCTCGACCGCCATCTCCAGCAGCAGGTTGTGGGGGAACGTCTCGGGGTTGAGCGCGGCGAACCCGCCGGTGCCGATCCCGAGCAGCGGGTGGCTGCCGAACGTCGAGAACGCAAGCGCCCACAGGCCAGAGCGGCCGTTGCTGGACAGCCCGCCCGCGCTGCCGACGATCGTCGACAGGGAGCGCCCGATCGACGACCCGGGCACGACCAGCGGGACGATGATCGCGGCCGCGAGCAGCACCGCCCCGACGATCGCCAGCTGGCGGCGCGCGCGGCCGCTGGCGGCGACCAGCGCGATCAGCACGATCAGCCCCGCGACGAACGCGAGCACGGGCCCGCGCGAGCCGGCGGCGAGCAGCGACACCAGCAGCACCGGGAGTACCGCGATCGCCGCCATTCGCACCCACAGGCGGTTGGCGATCAGGATCACGGCGATCGCGATCAGGGCGCCGTTGGAGCTGTCGCGCCCGAGGTTGATCGCCCCCTGCTGAGCGCTGATCGCAAACCGGCCGCTGAACTGCTGCTGGGCGCCGCCGCCGAGCAGCTTGCCGAGCAGCAGCACCGCGCCCGCGGACAGGATCACCAACGTCAGCCCTAAGAACAACCTCAGGCTCGAGCGCCTGGCGCCGACGAACACCGCTCCGACCAGGAACAGCAGGTTGTCGGCGATGTACAGCTGGACCTTGGTCGACCCGTACGCCTCGTCGGCCGATGCACTGAGGCGGAACACCATCAGGCCGAGGAGGAGCACCGCCAGCGCCACCGGCGCCGACCACAACGCGCCGGCCGCCAACGACCGCTCGCCGCGCATCGCTGACATCAGCACCGCCAGCGCGATCCAGGCTCCCACCAGGAACGTGGCGCCGCCCTTGGGAAGTGGGTTTGTGCCGACGACGGCGTTGATCAGCGTCGGGATCCCGGCCAGGGCGAGCGGGTAGGCGACGTCTTTCCATGCCAGCCACAACGCGGCCACGAACACGACGATCGCGATCGCGATCATCGGCTGGGTCAGCGCGGGCGCGAGCAGCAGCACGCCGAGCAACCACCCAGCGGCCAGCAGCAGCTGAGAGCGCCGTGCGGTCAGGGCGCGACGGGCTCGGGACGCGGTTGCGAGGCTGACTCCGAAGGTCCGTAGTAGCGCTCGGTCGACACGTCCTCGAACACCACGAGCCCCGCGATCGGCGTCCTGATGTGCTGCAGGCTGGAAGTGACCGAGGTCAGGTCAGCCGGCTTGGTCAGCCCGGCGCGGGCGATCATCACCACGGTGTCGGAGTGGGAGGCGAGGATCAAGCCGTCGGCCAGGCCCGAGATCGGCGGCGAGTCGATCAGCACCAGGTCGAAGCGCTCACGCAGATCGCCCATCAGCGCCGCGGTGCGGCTGCCCGACAGCAGGCTCCCGGCGTTGACCCGCGACGGGCGCGCCGGCAGCAGCCAAAGGCCCTCCTCGACCGCGACCAGCGAGTCGTCGAGCGTCCCGATGCCCTGGAGCACGTCCACGATACCCGGGTGGTCGCGATGGCCGAAGCGGGCCGACAGCGTCGCCATCCGCATGTCGCCGTCGACGATCAGCACGCGGCGGTCGCCGCCGCGGGCGGCGGCCTTGCCGATCCCCTCGACGGTCGAGGTCTTGCCGACCTGGGGGTTGAAGCCCACGCAGGTGACCACTCTCATGCCGCTGCCGCGCAGGCCGAACATCAGGTTGGCGTGCAACACGCCGTAGGCCTCGGCCAGCGTGGGGTCGTCGGCGGTCAGGCGGGGCTTGAGCGGGATCGAGGCCAGCAGCGGCAGGTTGACCAGCTGGGTGGCCTCCTCGGCGGAGTGGATCGCCGGCCGCAGCCGCTGGCGCAGCCAGGCGAGGATCACCCCGAGCAGCAGCCCGAGCAGCAGCCCGGCGATAATCGCCAGCGACTTCTTGGGGCTTATCGGCGATGACGAGGCGACCGGAGCGGCCGACTCGGTGGCGCTCGTGCCCTGCGCGAGCCCGTTGGCCACGAGCGTGGCGTTTTGGCTGATCAGCGCCTGACGTGAGGCCTTCAGCGAGTTGATCTGCTCGGTGGTCGTGGCGCTCTGCGGTTGCGCGCTGAGGTTCGAGATCTGCGTGCTCAGCTGAGCGATCTGGCGCTGCAGCTGGGATTCCAGGCGGGCGGTGCGGGTGGTGGCCTGGCGTTGCAGAGTCGCCAGGAAGCCGGTGATCACCTGCTGGGCGACCGTCTGCGCTTCCTCGGGCGAGGGTCCGGTGACGTCCAGGTTCACCAGCGCGCTCATCGCCGGCGCGGTGGCGCTGATCCGTCCCTGCAGCTCCTCGACGCTCAGCTGGCCGCCCTCGACGGTCGGTCGGATCTGGTTGAGGAACCCCGCGGAGGTCAGCAGCGCGGCGTAATTCTGAGCCAGCGCCTGGTTGGTGCTGGTCGTGTCCGAGCTCCCTGGGTTGGAGTTCGTGACGTTGACCTGCAGGATCGACTTGGCCTCGTAGGTCTTGGACGCGGTGGCCACATAGACCACGGCGAGCGCGATCATCACGACGACCGAGGCGAGAATGATCCACTTCTCCCGCCACAGGATCGGCCCGATGCGCTGCTTGTTGGTTGGCTCGAGCTCGTCCATCACGTGACCCTAGACGCCGGTCATCATAGATGGCGGTTCGGTGGTCCGGGGAACCTACGCACCGGTGAGTGCCCCGCTACCGGCGGCGGTTGTGCCGCACGAGGTACGCGCCCTGAGTGTGCTCGATATTGATCGTCTCGCCGGACGCCGGCCGGATGCTGTTGTCGGTGATCACGAAGCTCTCGATCGTCGGTCCGGCCTGGTCGAACGCCGACACGTAGATCCCCGCGGCGGTGGTGCCGGAGATCTGGTTCTGGCTCCAGTGGCTCGTGCCGGCAAGATGGTCGTACTGGAAGAACGCGATCCCGATCGGCCCATTGGCGATGCTGTTGTGGGTGATCGTGCTGTCGCGGTAGCGCGCGGAGATCCCGTCGGAGGAGAAGTCGGTGATCGTGTTGCGGGTCACGGTCGCGTGGGACACCTTCAGGTAGATCCCGTGCTTGCCGTAGTCCAGTCCCGCGTCCTGGCCGGTGCGGTCGATCGTGTTGCCGAGGATCGTGTAGCTGTCGCCGGTGAGCAGCATCCCCGAATTGCCGATGTTCGCGACCGTGTTGCCGGCGATCGTCCAGTCGTCACCCGTGGCGTTGATCCCCGGCGCAGGGTTACCCGCGGTGAGCGAGATCGTGCAGCGCTGCACTCGGATGTGGTCGGCGCGGCGGCCGCCGTCGTTGCCCCCCTGCAACCCGGCCTCGGGGCCGAGCGAGAGGTTGTCGAACGTCAGCCAGTCGGCGCCGACGAACCACACGCCCTGGGTGATCGAGGCCTCTCCCGAGCCATAGGAGCCGAACACGATCGGTGCTCCGGACGCGCCCGAGCCCTGGGGCATCAGCGCGTCGTCGGAGAACGTCCGCCCGCCCTGGAACAGGACGCCGTCGCCGGGCGACAGCCGTGCCTGGTTGACGCGTTGAACGGTCCGCCACGGATGCGCCGCGCTCGTCCCCGAGCTCGAGTCAGAGCCCGACGGCGAGACGTAGAAGGTGCGCGCGGCGATTTTGGCCGGGGCCACCGATACGTGCGCGGCGGGACCGTGCGCGCGCGGCTTGCGCGGTGCGGCGGCCGCGACGCCGGGGATCGCGAGCGCAGCGATGAGCGTCGCCAAACCGAGACCCCTGGAAGCCCTCACGCATGGTGTTGTCCGGGAAAAACGTGCGCAGCGGGGCGATTACGGCCCGAATTGGACAAAACATTGAGCTTCACCGGGGGAAGCTGCGCGAATCGGCCGCCTGAGCACGCCGGCGCGGCGGTCAGCGCCAGTTGCCGGCGACCCGGTAGGTGCCGCTCGTCGGCTGCAGGTTCAGCGCCAGCCAGCGCGGAGAGGCGGCGTCGCTGGAGATGTTGTTGCCGGTAATCACGAAGCTCTCGCGGGTGTCGCCGCCCTGGTCTGAGGGCGACACGTAGATCCCGGCGTCGCTGGTACCGGTGATCTCGTTGTCGGCCCAATGGCTCGTGCCCGCATCGGGGTCGTACTGAAACCAGGCGATGCCGATCGCGCCACCGGAGATCCGGTTGCCGGTGATCCGGCTGTCGCGGTAGCGGGCCGAGACCCCGTCGGAGGAGAAGCCCGAGATCGTGTTGGCCACCACCACGGCATGCGCAACCTTCAGATAGATGCCGTGTTTGGCGTAGCCGATCCCGGGGTCCAGGCCGGTCCGCTCGATCGTGTTCCCCGAGATCAGGAACGTGTCCCCGTTGAGCAGCATCCCCGAGTTGCCGATCTCGGCGACGTCGTTGTCGACGATCGTCCAGTCATCGCCGTTGGCGTTGATCCCGACCGCGGGGTTGTCGGCGCTGAGGCTGATCGTGCAGTGCTGGACGACAATGTTGTCGGCCGTGTGGCCGGCCTCGTCGCCGCCCTGCAGACCGGCCTGCGGCCCGATCGAGAGGTTGTAGAACGTCAGCCCGCCACGGTCGATGAAGTACACCCCCCCGGTGATCGCGGCCTGGCCCGAGCCGTAGGAGGCGAACACGATCTGGGCCCCGCGTGCGCCCGAGGCGTCGGGCTTGAGCGGCTGGTCGGAGAACCGCTGTCCGCCCTCGAACAGGACGCCATCGCCGGGCGCCAGGTGGGCCCGGTTGACCCGCGCGACCGTGCGCCACGGGCGCTCGGGGCTGGTCCCGGGGTTGCGGTCAGAGCCGCTGGGGGAGACGAAGTACGCGACCCGGGTGATTCGCGGCGCCGGTACCGCGACCGGCCGCATCGCGCTGGCCGGGATCGCGCGTGGGCGAGCGTCGGCCGCGCCGGCGCCGGGGTTTGACCGCTTGGGATGAGGCCTGGCCCGCGACGGCGGGTGCTTTAGCTTCGCCGCCGGATGCTGGCGCAGCCGGTGTCCCGTCGCGCCGTGCGAAGGCGCGGTCCTCGCCGGCGCTGCCGGCTGGGCGGGCGGGCGCAGAGCGACCGACGCCGTCGTCCGGGACGGCCCGTGGCGGGTGGCCAGCGCCGCCACGGCGACGCCGCCGGCGATCGCGACCAGCACGACCGCGAACGCCAGCCTACGCCGGCCGATTGCCGCGAAGAGCTTGCTCATATACCCCAATGACGCCGTCGACCATCCTGTCCTTACTGAACATGTTCCGCTCCCGCGCCTGCGCGGCCTCGCCGAGCGCGCCCCGCAGCCGGTGGTCGACGAGCAGCCTCAGCAGGGCGGCGGCGGTGGCCTCGGTGTCGCGAGCCGCGAACAGCAGTCCGCTGTCGCCGTCGACGATCGCCTCGCCGACGCCGCCGACGTCGCTGGCGGCGATCGCCAGCCCAACTGACATCGCCTCGAGGATCACGTACGGAAACGACTCCGCCCAGGAGGGCAACACGAACACGTCGGCGCCGCGCAGCACCGGGATCGGCTCGGACACCTCGCCCAGGAACAAGACGGCGTGCCCGACGCCGCCGTCGCGGGCGCGCTGCTCGAGCTCCGCGCGCAGCGGCCCGTCACCGGCGATCGCCAGCCGGGCGTCCGGGTGCACCGCGGCGACCCGCGAGAACGCGTCGATAAGCGTCTCGACACCCTTCCCCGGCCGCAGCTGGGTGAGCGTGCAGATCACCGTCGCACCGGAGCGGGCGAGATCGAGCACCCGGGGATCCGCGGGTCGCTCCGGCGGCGCCGCGATGCCGTTGTGCACCACCCGCACGCGGCTCGGAGAGCCGACCGAACGGGCCAACCGGGCCTCGGCCTCGCACACGGTCAGCGCGAACCGGTGAAGCGGGGCCAGCGCGCGTTCGGCCTCGCGGTACAGGGTCCGCTCGGACTCGCGCTCGAAGTAGCCGTTGAAGGCATATCCGTGCGGGGTGTAGAGGACCGGGATCCGTGGATGAAGCAACTTCCCGATGCGCGCGATCGCTCCGGCCTTGGAGCTGTGGGCGTGGATCAGGTCCGGACGCACGCCGGACACGATCCGGGCAAACCGGCCCAGCGTTCGCAGGTCGGCTCGCGGGGCGATCGACCGCTGCATGTCGAGCGTCACATGGGGCGCGCCGGCGGTCTCCGAGCGCTCCAGCGAGGAGGCGCTCGGCAGCGCCGGCCCGCACAGCACCGCCTCGTGTCCGCGCGTGGTCAGCCCGTCGAACAGGTCGGAGATGTGCCGGGCGACGCCACCGTCGATCGGCTGGTGGACGAGCAGGACGCGGGTCACGGCGCGGGCGGCATGTCGCCGTGGCGCCGAGCGTTGACCCGGCCCCGCAGCTCCTTGGTGACGCGGCGCAGGAATCGCATCGGCGGGCTGGCCAGCAACGGCTCATAGCGGTCGGTGAGCTTCAGCCAGGTGACGGGGAACGGATCGGCCGGTCCGATCATCGCGCGGGTGAGCTCGTAGCGGTCCCACTTGCCAGAGCCCGTGGTGACCGCCGCCAGCAGCCCTGCGTCGCGCGCCGCGGCGACCGCGGCCGGGCCGTAGTGGCCGAACGGATATGCCAGCGTCCGGACCTCTGCCCCCGAGAGCTCGGCGAGCGCCGTCGCACTGTCCTCGATCTCCCGGCGGGCGGCGGCGTAGTCGAGCTGTGACAGGTCGACGTGGCCGAGCGTGTGTGCGCCGAGCTCCCAGCCGGCTGCCACGAGCTCGCGCAGCTCCTCGGCGGTCATGATCGCCCCGTCGCCGCCCGGCCCGATCCAGGGGCTGCGGCCCCCCAGCCAGCCGGTCGGGACGTACACGGTCGCGCGGATCCCGAGCTCGCGCAGGATCGGCAGCGCGGTGGTGACGTTGTTACGCATGGCGTCGTCGAAGCTGACCACGGCGATCCCCGGCGGCGGCTCTCGCCCAGCCGACAGCAGCGCAAGCTCGGCGACCGTCATGAACCGGAACCCGGCTCCGAGCAGCTCCAGCAGCTGCGCGCGAAACCGCTCCGGGGGTAGCTGGAGCATGAACAGGTCGTCCTTGCGCGCGCTGTCGGCGACGCCGTGGTAGCCGAGAATCACCGAACGACTGCGGCAGATCCGTCTCAGCGCAGCGGTGCGGGTGCGATGTGCCAGGGAGCCAGACAGCGCGATTACTATGCCACGCGATGAACCGATGACGGCGCGGATCGTCGTGACCGACGCCCAGGAGCGCGCCGTGCTGGCGATGATCCGTTGCCTGGCGACGGCTGGTTCGCGGGTCACCGCCGTCGCCACCACGCGCGCCGCGCCCGGCCTGTGGTCGCGAGGTCCGCAGCGCCGCCGGGTGGCGCCGGATCCGCGGGCTTCGGTTGACGCCTTCGTCGCGGCGCTGGAGAAAATCGTCGCCGACGGCGGTCAGGACGCGCTGCTCGCCGGGGCCGACGCGTCGCTGCTGGCGATCTCCGGCAACCGGGAGCGATTCGCCGGCCGCGTCGAACTCGGCCTGCCCAGCCACGAGATCGTGCTGCGGTCGCTGGACAAGAATGGGCTCGTCGCCGCCGCGGCGCAGGCCGGAGTGCCCGTGCCGGAGGGGCGCGTCTGCCAGACCACCGACGAAGCGCTCGCCGCGGCTGCGGAGCTCGGCTATCCGGCGGTGGTCAAACCGCTGCACACCGTGGTCGAGGTCGACGGCTCCTTTAGACGGTGGGGGAGCGTGGTCGTCGCCGATCCGGCCGCGCTCGAGGATGCCGCCGGAAGGTTCGGCCCATCCGTCGTCCAGCGACGGCTGCAGGGACCGGTGATCTCCGTCGGCGGAGTGATGGCCGGGGGCCGGCTGCTGGCCGCGGCGGTCTCTCAATACGACCGCACGTGGCCGGTGGAGGGCGGGAACGTCAGCTTCTCGCACACGATCACGCCGCCCGCCGGGCTGCTCGAGCGCGTCGCGACGCTCGTCCGCGCGCTCCGATGGTCGGGGATGTTCGAGCTCGAGCTCATCGGCACCCGCGGACGGTGCGCTCGCTGCCATCGACTTCAACCCGCGCGCGTACGGGTCGATGGCGCTGGCGATCGCCGCCGGCGCGCCGCTGCCCGCGATCTGGTGCGACTGGCTGCTGTCCGGGTCGGCCCCGATCTCGCCGGTGATCGCGCGCGCCGGGGTCCGATACCGATGGGAGGACGCCGACGCCCGCCACGTCCTGTGGCGGGCGCGGAACGGCGGTGGCCGACGGGCGTTGCGGGCGCTCTGGCCGGGTCCTGGGGTCACCCACGCCTACTTCCAGCTGCGGGATCCGCTGCCGGGGCTGATCCGTCCCCTGTACGTGGCTCGGATCGCCCGCGAGCGCCAGGCTCGGCTCGGTTAGTGGGCCGAGGACGGCTACGCGTCGTCGCGGTAGCGCAGGACCTCGGCGACCGTCAGCGCGAGGATCTTGAAGTCCATGCCAAGCGACCAGTTCTGGATGTAATGGTTGTCCCACTCGACCCTGTCGGCGATCGAGGTCTGACCGCGCAGGCCGCAGACCTGCGCCCAGCCGGTGATTCCGGACTTGACGCGGTGACGGTCGCGGTAGCCCTCGATCTCGTCCGTGTAGAGCGTGACGAACTCGGGACGCTCGGGCCGGGGACCGACGACGCTCATGTCGCCGCGCAGCACGTTGATCAGCTGGGGGAGCTCGTCGAGGCTGGAGCCCCGGAGCACACGGCCGATCGGCGTGCGGCGATCCTCGCCCTCGACTCCACCCGGAGCGCTGCCGCTGCGCGGCTTGAACCGGCGCGTGCCGGCGGACGGCTCGCGCATCGTGCGGAACTTCAGGACGTCGAAGGTGCGGCCGTCGCGCCCGACGCGGCGCTGACGGAACATGATCGGCCCGGGCGAGGTCAGCTTGACCGCGAACGCGATCGCCGCCATCACCGGCGAGACAGCGACGAGCGCGAGCAGCGCGAACGCCCGGTCGATCCCGTGCTTGACCGCGAACCGCCACTCGTGCGGGTCAGTGGGGTTCAGCGACAGCACCGGCACGCCGCCGACGTGGTCGAGCGTCGCGCGCTCGTTGACCACCTCGAACATGCGGGGCACCAGCGAAACCTCGACGCCGAGCTCCTGGGCCTGCCTCACGAGCGCCAACAGCTCGCTGTCGGGCTCGGAGGAGAACGCGACGATCACGTGCCGGGCGTCGGTGCGCTCGATCGCCTCCGCGAGATCCTCGGGCGTACCCAGCAGCGGGATCAGCGGCGCGCTTGACAAGTCCGAGCGCGTCGGCGGGTTGGAGTCAAGGAATCCGACCGGACGCAGCCCGTAGCGGGTGTCGCCATCGAGCCGCTTGACGAGGTGCTCGCCGACCGCTCCGGCGCCCACGATCAGGGTCGGGGTCGCCAGCTCCTGGTTGCGCAGCGCCTGGCGGCGGAACATCAGCATCATCGCCCGGGCGATCGCCAGGTACACGGCGCCGAACAGGCCGAGCCGCAGTGGCAGCTCCACGGTGTGCGGCGCGCCGATCACGGTCGCAGCCGCGATCGTCACGACCGTGGCGATCGCGATCACCGTGACCGCGTTGACGGCGCTGTCGAGTGCGGTCCGCTGCAGGCGGTCATCGGCGCCGCGGCGGTGACCGTACAGGACCGCCAGGGCCACGATCGGGAAGATGGCGGCGAGCAGGCGGGAGGACGCCGTGGCTGAGCCGGGCTCGGCCAGGAGCGCCGCGCCGGCGGCGAGGTACAGGACGACGACGTCGACCAGCAGCCGCAGCCGCGGCCACGTCCGGGCCGCGACGGCGCGGCCGAACGAGCGGGCGAGATCAGCGTCGGATGCCGGCCGGGTCGTGACCGGGAATCCGTGCGCGCTCGCGGCATGCCCAATAGCTGTTGGTGGCGTCATAAGAGATCTATTCGTTTCCGGCCGTCAACGGTCGTCGACGGTTGCCCTGCTCGTGATGCGGAGAGCCCTCGGTTGTGCACTCAACGGTCGCCCGGCAAGGACGAAACCCCGTCGAGTTCTGCACCCCGGTGCTCCAATGCCCCTATGTTGAAAATCGTACAACATTGCGCCCCGAACTTATGCAGTTCTTTAGCTCCTGATCCGTAGTTCGTCGCTCTCCGTCGACGGATCTATGCCGGTCGGCGGACGGATGCGTTTTCGGTTGTCACTGCCTGCGCGATAAGCCCCCATCGCGCTGGCGAACTGCTGTGGCGATCGAGCTCATGCTCGGTCGCAGCTTTTGTTAGGTACCCGGCCGGTATCCAGCTGAATCTCGCCGGCGGCCGGAGCCTGTTACCCGCAGTATCTACGGGCCTTCGGACGCGCTTCTTGTGTCCGACCTTCCCCTTACTGCTCTACAAGATATGTCGGCGGAAGTGGTGCAGATCTGTATACGTAGTTTCTACGGACTCGGTCTGGAGGTGTTCCGCGTGCGCAGCCGGAGCACCGCGCCCGCCCCGATCAGGAGGAGCCCGCTGAGCACGGCCCCGCCGAGGTCCAGGCCGGTGTTCGGCAGCGAGGGGCTCGAGCCGGTGTCGCTGCTGCCGGTGCCCGAGCTCGTCCCGGTCGCGCCCGAGGAGGATCCGGCGTTACCCGATGAGCCGGTGGTGGCGCCGGCGCCTGAAGACGTACCGCTCGTCGAGCTGCCAGAACCGGAGCTGCCCGAGCCCGAGCCACTCGAGCCCGAGCTGCCCGAGCTCGGCGTCGAGGTGCTGGTCGAGGCGTCGACCACGATCGTTCCCTTCATGAACGGGTGGATCGAGCAGATGTACGCGAACGTTCCCGCCTTGGTGAACGTGTGCGAGGCGCTCTGGCCCTTCTTCAACGTTCCGGTGTTGAAGCTTCCGTCGTTGGCGGTCGCCGTGTGATCGGTGGGCCCGTTGTTGGTCCAGGTCACGGTGTCGCCGACGTGGATCGTGAGCGACCCGGGCGTGAACTTGAAGTCCGAGATCGTGTCCGCTGGGTCGCCGGCGGCCGCGCGGGCGCTGGCGTTCGCGTGCACGCGGGCGCGACCGCCGACGCTCGCGCCCGGGAACGCCAGCTTCCAGGACTTGCCATTCGCCCTGCGCCCCGGGTGCTCGGCGGCTGCGGCCCCGTGAGTCCGGACGGCGCGCCCATGGTGGCGGTGATGCCCGGAGGCGTGCTCGCGCGCGCGATGCTCGGCGCGCCGCTGCGCGCGGTTGGCGGCGTGGGCCTGCGCCGCGGCCTCGCTGCGCGTCGACGCGGCCGCGTCGGTGGCGACGGCGAGGTAGGCGGGCAGCGGGATCGCGGTGGCGGCCAGAATGGCCGCAGCTGATCTGGAGGCGAGCAAGCGCATCTGCAGGCGAGGACGTTCACAAGTGCCGAAAACTTCCCAGCCCCCGGCGTAGCATTTGCGGACAACCCGTCGTCAGGAGGCCTCATGTCCCGACTCATCCGTATGGACCAGACCGGCCACACGACCCTGGCCGAGTGGACGACCGACGATCCTGCCAGCGTCGGCGCGGCCGCCGAGGCGCTGCGCGTCGAGCTCGAGCAGGGCTACTTCGCGGTCAGCTCGGCGGGCGAGGGGACAGCGGAGCAGGTCCGCGAGCTGCCCGTGGACGCGCCGCTGGTGATCCTCCGCCGGCCGATCGCCGGGGGATGAGCTCGGTCTCGTCGCCCGGGTACGCGGCGGACGATGCGCTGCCGCTGACCGGCTCGCTGCCGGAGCTGGCGAGCGTCTATTGGCGCCCGCGCGCGAGCCCGGGCTCGCTGAGGCGATCCGGCCGCCGCTGGACGGCGGTGACAACCGCGCACACGGTGCCTTTCGTGGCCACCGCGATCCTGCTCGGCGTGCTCAGCCCCCTGACGATCCCGGTGTCGCTGATCCTGATCGCGCACGCGTGGGTGATCCCGGAGCTCTACGCCGCGCGCGGAGCCAACGTCGTCCGCGCCCGGCCTCCCGCGGGGGCGCACGAGGAGCACGTGTCGGTCGGGCTGCTCGGCGACCTGCTGGGCCACGACGCACGCGAGCTCCAGCGGGCGACCGGACTTGTGCTGGAGCGCGGCAAGCTCGGCGTGTGGCTGATCGGCGAGGCCGGCGCGCTGCTGGTCGCCCCCGGCGGGCGGCGCGTGCACTGCTACTGCGTCAAGGTCGCGGATCCCGGGCTTCCCTCCGGCGACCGCATCGCCCACCTGCTGCTCGCGCTGCGCACCGACGAGGCCGGATTCGCCACGGTCGCGAACTTGGCGTTCTCGGGCGCTCCGTGGCGCCTTCGTCGGCGGCTGGCTGCGCCGGCCCGCGAGGCGCTCGCCGCCGCCGTGCGCGAGGCGGGCGCCCTGCGGCGTACCCGGACGGGCGATGTTTGTCCCAGTGGCCAATGCGCCGCGCGGGGAATCCGCCGATCATCCTTGCCATGACACGCACAGCCGCCTCCTCCAAGGTCCTGCTGGTCAAGGACCGCCGCTGCGAGCAGACCGAGCCGGGCGCGGCGGTCGTCAGGCGCTACCGCCTCGCGCGGCTGCGCCTCGACGGCCGGCCCGCCGGTGCCGATTCGCCCTACGAGCACCTGAAGCGCACGTACGACTGACCCGGGCCTCACGGACCGCCGATCCGCGTGACCCGAGGTGGGCGCGCGCTACGCTTTGAGCATGGACTCGCAGATCGAAGCATCCCGCTCCAAGCCGCCCGTTCTCAAGCGCGCGGTCGCAGGGGTCGTGCTGGTCGTTGCGGCGGCACTGATCATCAAGCTCGCCATCGGTTTCGTGATGGCGATCTTCTGGACTGTTGTCGTGATCGCGGCGATTATCGCGGTGCTCTGGGCGCTCAAGACCATCCTCTGAGGGCTGGCCCATGCAGAGCATGGGGTTGGTGGTGATCATGTTCTTCTTCGGCGTGGCCGGGGGGGTCATCGGTCGTATCAAGGGCAGTTCGTTCTTCATCTGGTTTCTGGTCTCCGGCGCGATCCCGTTTCTCGGATTGCTCGCCGCGGTCTTCTACCGCAACGACAAGACCGAGCTGCGCCGGCAGTGCCCCGACTGCGGCCGGGTGCTCAAGCTGCACGACGCGGTCTGCATGAGCTGCGGCTCCGAGCTCGAGTTCCCCGACGTCGCAATCGCGCCCGAGGCCGGGCTGCACCGGCCCGCGTAGCGGGCGTTAGACTCGCTCTTCCCCGCGCGCGGACAGGTCTGCGCGCCCTCGTGACGAGCCCTGTGAAAGGAGGCAAGCGCCATGCGTGCAGTCGACGCCCTGATGGAATGTCTCAAAGCTGAAGGTGTCGATGTCGTATTCGGGTTGCCGGGCGGCGCGAACCTCCCGACCTACGACGCGTTCTACGACGCTGGCATCAGGCACATCCTGGTCCGGCACGAGGCCGGCGGCGGCCACGCCGCGGAGGGATACGCCAAGGCCACCGGCAAGGTCGGCGTCTCGATCGGGACCAGTGGTCCCGGTGCCACCAACCTGGTCACGCCGATCTGCGACGCGATGATGGACTCGGTCCCGGTGGTGTTCCTGACCGGCCAGGTGCGCACCGAGCTGCTCGGCACCGATGGATTCCAGGAGGCCGACACGATCGGGATCACGATGCCGATCGTCAAGCACAGCTTCCTGATCCAGCACCCGCTCGAGATCCCCCGGTCGATCCACGAGGCGTTCCACCTCGCCCGCAGCGGGCGACCGGGCCCGGTGGTGGTCGACATTCCCCAGGATCTGAGCCGCGCCGACATCCCGTACGAGCCGGTCACCGACGTGCACCTGCCGGGCTACCAGCCGACCACCGAGGGCAACCAGAAGCAGATCCGCCTGGCCGCCAAGGCGCTGGCGAACTCGCGGCGCCCGGTGATCTACGCGGGCGGCGGCGTCGTCAGCGCCAACGCATCCGACGAGCTGGTCGAGCTGGCCACCGTCGACCGGTTCCCGGTCACCTGCACGGTGATGGGCCTGGGCGCGTTCCCGGCCCCGCACGAGCAGTGGCTGGGGATGCTGGGGATGCACGGCACCAGGGCCGCCAACTACGCGATGGACGAGGCGGACCTGATCATCGCGATCGGCGCCCGCTTCGACGACCGCGTGACCGGAAAGCTGTCGGAGTTCGCACCGCGCGCGAAGTTCATCCACATCGACGTCGACCCGGCGGAGATCTCCAAGAACGTGCCCGCCCACATTCCGATCGTCGGCGACGCGCGCAACATCATCCCCCGGCTTACCGCTGAGTACCGGGCGCTCGAGGCGGATCCGGCGCGGCTGGAGGAGTGGTGGTCGCGGATTCGCTCCTGGCAGGACCGCCATCCGCTCCGCTACGAGGACTCCAAGGACTCCGAGATCAAGCCGCAGTTCCTGATCCAGGCCCTGTACGAGGCCACCGGCGGCGACGCGATCGTCACCAGCGACGTCGGCCAGCACCAGATGTGGACCGCGCAGTACTTCCACTTCGGCCGGCCGCGGCAGTGGATCAACTCCGGCGGCCTCGGGACGATGGGCTTCGGCCTGCCGGCGGCGATGGGCGCCAAGGTCGGCTGCCCCGAGGAGACCGTGATCTGCGTGGCCGGCGACGGCTCGGTGCAGATGAACATGCAGGAGCTCGCGACCTGCGCCCAGGAGGGCATCGCGATCAAGGTGTTCATCGTCAACAACGGCTACCTCGGCATGGTCCGTCAGTGGCAGGAGCTGTTCTGGGACAAGCGCTACAGCCAGGTGGACATGGGCCAGTGGCCGGACTTCCTGAAGGTCGCCGAGGCCTACGGCGCCACCGGGATGCGGCTGTCGGACAAGGCCACGCTGGTCGATGACGTCAAGCAGGCGCTCGCCACCGAGGGGCCGGTGCTCGTCGACGTCCGCGTCACCCGCGAGGAGAACACCTACCCGATGATCCCCGCCGGTCAGCCGGCGCGGAACATGGTCGGCTAGGGCGGTCACGATGGGCGAACCAGCCACAAAGGAAGTCCTGTCGCTCGACGAACTCGAGGCGGTCAGCGGACTGCGCACCGGTCGCAAGCACATCCTCTCGATCCTGGTGGAGAACAAGCCCGGCGTCCTGACCCGGATCGCCGGTCTGTTCGCCCGCCGTGGGTTCAACATCGACACGCTCGCGGTCGGCCCGACCGACGACGACTCGGTCTCGCGGATAACGCTCACGCTCGACGGTGCAGTGCACCCGATCGACCAGGTCACCAAGCAGCTGCACAAGCTGGTCAACGTGCTCAAGATCCGCGATCTCGAGCCGCGGGAGACGCTCGCGCGCGAGCTCGCACTGTTCAAGGTGTCGGCCGACGGGCCCAGCCGCGCGGAGGTGATGCAGGTGTGCGAGATCTTCCGCGCCAAGATCGTCGACGTGACCAAGCGCTCGGTGGTGATCGAGGTCACCGGGGACTGCGACAAGGTCGACGCGTTCGAGCAGCTGGTACGGCCGTTCGGCCTGATCGAGATGGCCCGCACCGGCGAGATCGCCATCTCCCGCGGGCGGACTGAGACGTAGCTGCCGGCGGCGGGCAGACTCCGATCAACCGGCGGGCGTGGGAACGCGGCGGCTACGTCGCCGACTACGCCAACCGCCGACTGATCCCCGTCGAGGCGCTGCTGCTGGCGCGCTACCGCGAAGCGCTCTCAGGCCGCGTGCTCGACCTCGGGTGCGGCGCGGGGCGGATTCTCGGCTATCTGGTTGAGCTCGGCGGCGAGGTCGAGGGGATCGACATCTCCCAGGATATGGTCGCGCACTGCCGGGCGGCCTACCCGCTGGCCCACGTCCGTGTCGGCGACCTCGCCGACGTGCGTGCCGTGGTTCAGGGTCGCTTCGGTGCCGTCCTGGCGATGGACAACGTGCTCGACGTGTTCGACGACCCAGAGCGCCGCCGGGTATTGCGCGAGCTGCTGGAGCTGCTCGAGCCCGACGGGCTGCTGATCTTCTCCTCGCACAACCTCGAGTACGACGACGGCCGGCGCACGGCGGGCGATGGCCGGCGCGGGCTCGGTCGCGCCCGGGAGCTGCTGCGCAAGGCGGCTTCACGCCCGGTCGGGGACGCGGTCCGGGTCGCCGTGCGGATGCCGGTCCGGATTCGCAACCGCCGCCGGCTGGCGCCGCTGGAGCGGCGCGAGCGCGATCACGCGATCATCAACGACGAAGCCCACGACTATGCGCTGCTGCACTATTACATCCGCCGCGACGACCAGGCCCGGCAGCTCGCGGAGCTGGGCTATGCGCTGATCGAGTGCCTCGACGCCGACGGCCACCCCGTGCCCGCCGGCGAGCGATCGTCGTCTCCGTGGTTGCACTACATAGCCCGTCCAGCCGTCTCAAAGTGAGCGCCGAGCGATCGGGGCCTGAACCTGGGCTTTTATCGTGACGATCTACGTGGGGATCGATCTGGTCGACACCGATGAGGTGCTGGAGTCCCTCGACGCGCACGGAGATCGGTACCTCGAACGGGTGTTCACCGAGCTCGAGGCCAGCCAGTGCGGACGCGACGCCCGGCGGCTAGCGGGACGCTTTGCCGCCAAGGAGGCGACGATGAAGGTGCTCAAGGAGGCCGACCAGCCGCTGCCCTGGCGCTCGATCGGAATCCACGCCCGACGCGACGGGGGCCTGGGCATCGACCTGACCGGGGTGGCGGCGACGACTGCACGCCGCCGAGGGTTTCAGCGGCTGTCGGTCAGCGTCACGCATTGGAGATCGTCGGCGGCGGCGATAGTGTTTGCGGACAGGAGGTAGCGGATGAGCGACCAGCTAAGTGCGGGCATACGTCGGGTGTTGAGCGAGCACGCGCGCCTGCCATCGAGCGTGGATTCGATCGGCGATGAGCAGGATCTGTTTGCGGCCGGCATGAGTTCGCACGCCAGCGTCAACGTGATGCTGGCCCTGGAGGATCGATTCGACATCGAGTTCCCGGATCGGATGCTGACGCGCGACGTGTTCGAGAGCATCTCCGGCATCTCCGCGGCGATCTCAGAGCTTCAGCCTCAGTCCGCATGACCGTTGTCGTCGACAGCGCCGCGGAGTTCGTAGCCACCGTCACAGCGATTGCCGACGATGTCGCCGCCACGCATGCGGACGAGGTCGATCGCGACGCCAGGTTTCCGCACGAGACGATCGATGCTCTGCGTGAGGCCGGAGCACTCGGAGCCCACGTTCCCGAGCGCTTCGGCGGGGGTGGGATGTCGCTGGACGCGATCGCGCTGGGCTGTTTCGCGCTGGGCCGGCGCTGCTCGTCGAGCGCGATGGTGTTTGCGATGCATCAGATCCAGGTGGGGACGATCGTGCGCCACCTGGACGGAGCACCGTGGTTTCAGTCCTATCTGCGAGAGCTCAGCGCCCAGCAGCGCCTGATCGCCTCGGTCACGTCCGAAGTCGGTACCGGTGGCGACATGGGCCGATCGATCGCCGCGGTGACGCCGGTCGCCGACGGGGTCCTGGAGTTCGAGAAGCGGGCGCCGACGGTCAGCTACGGAGCCCATAGCGACGACCTGTTCAGTACGTTGCGCCGGGGCCCCGATGCCGAGGCCGGCGATCAGGTGCTCGTCCTCAGCCGGGCCTCCGAGACCGAGCTCGAGCCGGCCGGAACCTGGGACACGATCGGAATGCGCGGCACGTGCTCTCCGGGCTTCGTGGTGCGCGCCAGGTTTGCACCCGAGCAAGTCCTGGCGGCCCCGTTCTCCGACGTGATGAACGAGTCGATCGTCCCGCTGTCCCATATCCTGTGGTCGTTCGCGTGGCTAGGGATCGCCACCGACGCGTTCGAGCGTGGACGCAGCTTCGTCCGCGCGACGATGCGCCGCAAGCCGGGCGAGCCCGTCCCGGCGGCCAACGCCCTGTCGCGGGTGATGAGCGAGCTCGCGCTGTTGCGCGCGGAGGTCGAATCGGGGCTGCGCGACTTCAACGCCGCCGGCGAGGACGGCGCACGCGAGTCCCTGCGAACGATGGCCTCGGTGCTGCGCTTCAACAATCTCAAGCTCGCCGCCTCCGAGCAGGCTCCCCGGGTGTGCATGGGCGTGCTCGAGGTGATCGGGATCATGGCCTATAAGAACGACTCTCCCTACGGCGTGGGCCGGCACCTGCGCGACACCCTGTCGGCTCGCCTGATGGTCGCCAACGAGCGGATTCACGCGATCGACGCCGGCCTGCTGGCGATCGCGAAGGAGGTCTAGGACGATGTCGGTGGAGGTACGTCCGGCGTCGGCCGACCAGGCCGCGTTCCTCGCCGAGTTGCTGGCGCGCGGCCTGCTGATCGACTGCGGCGTTCCCGGGATATACGGACACAGCGCGGTGTTCGAGGAGGTTCGGGGCCGCCTCGATGACCGTCTCACGGCCGAGGCCGCCTCCCGGGGCGCCGAGCGGCTTCGGTTCCCGCCCGTGCTGCCGCGCCGCCAGCTGGAGAGCAGCGGCTATCTGAACTCGTTCCCTCACCTGGCCGGCAGCGTGTTCTCGTTCGACGGCGGAGAGCGACAGGCGGCGGAGCAGGCGGAGCGGGCGCAACGCCACGAGGACTGGAGCGAATTTCAGGAGATGACGGACCTGGCGCTGATGCCGGCCGCCTGCTACCCCGTGTACCCGGCGATCGCGGCCCGGGGGGCGCTGCCCGAGGGCGGCGTGTTCGTCGACGCCGGCGGCGCCTGGGTGTTTCGCCACGAGCCGTCACACGACCCCGCTCGCAGGCAGATGTTCCATCAGCACGAGCTCGTCCGGATCGGCGAGCCCGAGACCGTGTTGGCCTGGCGGGACGAATGGGCCGCGCGGGGGCTGGGGATCCTCCGCTCACTGGGTCTCGACGCGGCTCTAGACGACGCCAACGATCCGTTTTTTGGTCGGCGGGGCCGGATGCTCGCCGCCAGTCAGCGCGACCAGTCGCTGAAGCTGGAGCTGCTTGTTCAGATCGCCGGGCCCGAGCCCACCGCGATGGCGTCCTTCAACCACCATCTCGATCACTTCGGCGCCACTTACGGAATCGAGCTGTCGGACGGCGGGACGGCCCACACGGCCTGCCTCGGCTTTGGCCACGAGCGGATCGTGCTCGCGCTGCTGCGCACTCACGGCCTCGATCCGCAAGCGTGGCCCGAGAACGTCCGCGCGGAGCTCTGGTGACGGTCCGGGCCGTCAGGGGCCTGACGAGCCTGTCGGGCAGGGACCCCGTCGGCTACGGTCGGCACGCGCTCCACGCTGAGGGGCGCAGCTACCTGGAGAGCAACTGCTACAGCGACATCATCATCGAGCTGCTCCATGCTTGCGGCTATGAGCCGATGGCGGCTTTCGGGCATCTCGTGCGGATGGACTTCGAAGGGGATCAGTGGACGTTCTTCAAGCCGCCGCCCGAGGACCTCGAATGGCTATTCGGGATCGACATCCACGAGATGCAGCCCTACCGGCCGCTGCCGGTTCAGATGGCCGAGCAGATCGAGCGGGGTCGGACGATCATCGTCGAGCTCGACTCGTGGTACTTGCCCGACACCGAGACCACGAGCTATCGGACCGAGCACGTGAAAACGTCGGTGGCGGCCGATGCGATCGATCCCGAAGCCGAGACGCTGCGTTACTTTCACGGTCCCGGCCTGTTCGAGCTCGATGGCGAGGACTACCGGGGCGTGTTCCGTCTGGAGCCGGGCTTCTCCGACGACGTGCTCCCGCCGTACGCAGAGCTCGTGCGCTTCGACTCCGGCTCGGCACTCCGTGGGGACGAGTTGAGGGTTGCATCGGTCGATGTGCTCCGGCGGTCATCTCGCCAAGCGACCTCGCGACAACCCGTTCGAGCGCTTCGGCGCTGCGCTCGAACGTGAGCTTCCGACGCTGCTCGAGCGCGGGCTCGACGACTATCACGCGTACGCGTTTGCGACCGTCCGAATGGCCGGGTCGGCGTTCGAGATCCTCGGTTCGCACGCACGGTGGCTGTTCGACGAGCGTGCGGACCCTGCGGCCGACGCGACCGCCGAGATCGTCGCCGGGTGCAAGGCGATGTCGTTCCGGCTCGCCCGCCGCCGCCAGTTCGACCCCGGGGCGCTGATCGAGTCGATGGCAGCCGGCTGGAGCCAGTCGATCGCGGCACTCGCCGAAATGACCAGCTGATCGCCGCCTGCCGCCGCCATGCGCCGCGTCAGCTGCGACCGACACGAGATCCGCGAGCTCTCCAGTGGCTGGGAGCTGGCGGGTACGGCCCCCGCCGCGTTCGCGGGTCCGTCGTCGCTGTGCGACGTGGGCTGGGCTCCAGCGAGCGTGCCCGGAACCGTGGCCGCGGCGTTCCCGGCCCTCGGCGGCGACGAGCTCGACGGCGCCGACTGGTGGTTTCGCACCCGCTTTGAGGCCGATGTCCCCGGCATCGGCGAGGAGCTGGTGCTGGCGCTCGACGGCATCGCCACGGTCGCCGAGGTCTACCTGAACGGCGAGCGCGTGGTCGACTCCTGCTCGATGTTCGAACCGCGAAGGCTCGACATCGGCGGCCGGGTCCGCGCCGGTGCTAACGAGCTAGCGATCTGCTGCCGGGCGCTGGGCCCGCTGCTGCAGGTCCGCCGTCGCCCACGCGCTCGTTGGCGCACCAGGCTCGTGTCAGACGGCAACCTCCGCTTCTTTCGCACGATGCTGCTGGGCCGGGCTCCCGGCTTTGCGCCGGGGCCTCCGGTCGTCGGCCCGTGGCGCCCGGTCCGGCTCGAGCGCCATCGGGGCGCTGCACTCGACCAGCTCCGGCTCCGTCCGAGGATCGACGACAGCCGGGGAGTGTTGGCCGTCGGCGGCGCGCTGCGGTGGCTCGACGGCACCGCACCGCCGGAGTCAGTGTCGATCGAGCTCGCCGACGATGCCGTCGTCAGTAGGGCCGAGATCGGGGTGGGACGGGAAAACGACGCGCTGGTTTTCGACGGCGCGGTGACGATCCCCGACGTGCGGCCGTGGTGGCCGCACACGCACGGCCCGCCGCATCTGTACGACGCCCGATTGATCGTCGGCGGGGTGCGGTTTGAGCTCGGGCGAGTCGGGTTCCGGGAGCTGCGCGTCGCGGGGGATCTCGAGCGCGACGGCATCCAGTTGAACATCAACGGCGCCCCGGTGTTCGCTCGGGGAGCCGTGTGGACACCCATCGAGCTGACTTCCCCGCACGGGTCAGAGGAGAGCCTTCGGCGGTTACTGCAGGCGGTGGTTGACGGTGGCATGAACATGCTCAGGGTTCCGGGGATCGGCTGCTATGAGAGCGAGCGGTTCCACGAGCTGTGCGACGAGCTCGGCCTGCTGGTGTGGCAGGACTTCATGTTCGCGAACCTCGACTACCCCGAGCAGGATTCGGACTTCATGGCGGCGGTGCAGCGCGAGACCTCCGCCGAGCTCGACCGCATCGGCGGCCGTCCGTCGCTCGCGGTCCTGTGCGGAGGCAGTGAGGTCGCCCAGCAGATCGCGATGCTCGGGCTCGATCCGGCGCTGGCTCGCGGACCGCTGTTCGGAGAGCTGTTGCCCGAGGTGGTCCAGGCTGCCGAGCTCGATGCCGCGTACGTGCCCTCGGCGCCGTGGGGCGGCGACCTCCCGTTTCGCACCAACCGCGGGGTGGCCAACTACTACGGCGTCGGAGCGTACCGGCGGCCGCTCGAGGATGCCCGCCGCTCCGAGGTGCGATTCGCCGCCGAGTGCCTTGCGTTCGCCAACGTGCCCGACCAGGAGGCACTGGAGGAGATCGAGGCGCCGGGGGGACTGGCTGTCCACCACCCCGGCTGGAAGGCCGGGGTGCCTCGCGATGCCGGCGCGGGATGGGACTTCGAGGACGTCCGCGACCACTACCTCGGGCTCCTGTTCGGCGTCGATCCGGTCAGCCTGCGTTGGGTCGATCACGACCGCTACCTGGAGCTGTCGCGCGCGGTGACGGGGGAGCTGATGGCCGAGGTGTTCGGCGAGTGGCGTCGCGCGGGGTCGCCGTGCGGCGGTGGGATCGTTCTGTGGCTCAAGGACCTCGTGCCCGGCGCGGGCTGGGGACTGCTTGATGATCGGGGCCGGCCTAAGTGCGCCTACCACCGGCTGCGACGGGCGCTGGCCCCGGTGGCGGTGTGGAGCACCGACGAGGGCCTGGGCGGGATCGATATCCACGTCGCCAACGACCGGGCCGAGCGGCTGGAGGCGAATCTGCGTGTGGCGCTCTACCGTGAGCGGGAGCTGTGCATCGAGGAGTGCGTGGTCCCGCTTGACGTCGACCCTCACGGCCAGTTCACCGACAACCTGGAACGACTGCTCGGTCGTTTCGTCGACGCGGCCTGGGCGTACCGTTTCGGTCCGCCCGCTCACGATCTGATCGTGACCACACTTCAGCACCCCGATGGCGACCCGGCGCAACCGATCTCGCAGGACTTCCGGTCGATCGGCGGACGGTCCACCGAGCGCGAGTCCGCGAAACGCCTGGAGGTGCGCGCGAGCCTGCGCTCGCCGGGGCCCGGCGTGGCGGTCGTCACGGTTTCGGCCCAGCGGTTCGTCCACAACGCGCGCGTCGTCGTCGCGGGCTACCGCGCGCTCGAGGACGCGATCTCGATCGAGCCGGGCCATCGGCGGGACGTAGAGCTGGCCGCCGTTCCCGGCGCCGGCGAGCCCGGTCGCGCCACACTGACGGCGCTGAACCTGACCGGGCGGGTGGCGATCGAACGGGAGCCGCGGTGAGCCTCCACGACCGATCCGCTCACGCCGACGGGCCGGCACCGGTGTTCCTGGCGCTGGAGCCCGATCCGGTCCTCGCGTTCCTGCACGAGCCAGACGGGTCAGTCGAGCCGGCCGGGACGGCGGTGCTGATCTGCCCGCCGTTCGGCTGGGAGGAGATGTGCTCCTACCGGGCGCGACGCCGCTGGGCGCAGGCGCTTGCCGCCGGCGGGTACCCGACGGCGCGGTTCGACTTGCCGAGCACCGGTGACAGCGGCGGCGACCCCGGGGATCCAGACCGCGTCCGCGCCTGGATCACGGCCGCGATTGGCGCGGGCGCATGGCTGCGCGAGCGAAGCGGCTGCGAGCGAGTGGCAGCGATCGGGATCGGACTCGGAGGGGTCGTCGCCTGCCGGGCCGCCGCCGAAGGGGCTGAGATCGACGATCTGATCCTGTGGGCCGTCCCCGCCGACGGCCGAAAGCTGGTCCGCGAGCTGCGGACGTTCGCCGGAGTCGTCGCCGCTCGCTACCCAGCCGACGTGCGAGCACAGGAGCCGTCCGGGGGGGCCTTGGAGCTGATCGGCTTCCGGCTCACGCGGCGAGACGGCCGCTGACCTCGAGGCGATCAAGCTCGCAGAGCTCGAGCTCCCTCGTGCCAGCTCGCGCCGGATCCTGCTCCTCGGACGCGACGGGCTGCCCGCCGACAAGCGGTTGCGGAGCCGGTTCGACGAGATCGGCACGGAGCTGACAACCGCAGACTCCGACGATTACGCCGCACTGATGGCCCACCCGCAGGAGGCCCAAGTGCCCACCGCGACTATCGCCCGGACGGTCGACTGGCTCGGCCACGGCCCCGCTACGGCAAGGCGCCCGCCCGCCCGCTCGGCGGCGCAGCGCACGTCGGTCGAGCTGCAGCATCCGACCGGCCCGGTCCGCGAGACACCGCTGGAGCTGAGCGTAGAGGCCGGCAGGACTGTGGCCGTGCTGACTGAGCCAGTCGCCCGCCAGCCGGCGCCGGTGTGCGCGGTGCTGCTCAACGGCGGGGCGCTGCGCCATACCGGACCGAACCGGGCCTGGGTCGAGCTCGCCCGGCGGTGGGCTGCCCGCGGCGTCAAGACCGTGCGGCTCGACCTGCCCGGAATCGGCGATGCCGACGGCGACGAGCGCGAGCACGTGTCCAATCCCGCGCTGTACTCGCCGGAGGCGACAGCGGCCACACTCCGCATGCTTGATCAGCTGGCCGATCGCGGCCTGGCCGACCGGTTCGTGCTCGGAGGTCTGTGCTCGGGCGCTTACTGGTCGCTGCAGGCGGCCCTGGCCGACCCACGCGTCGTCGGCGCCCTGACCATCAACCTGTACTCGTTCTGGTGGAGCGATGCGCTCGTCGCCGAACGGTCCGCGTCCGAGATGCTGGGGCGCCTGCGCGGCCACGGCTGGCGGCGGCTGGTGCGCCGGGACGTGACCCGCGATCAGCTGTTGACGGCGGTCAGGGGCTTGCGGCCGACCCGGATTCGGCGAGGCGCTGCACGCTCGGTGGAACGCACCCAGAACAAGGCGGTCGAGCGTGCGCTTGACCAGCTGCGCGACCAGCAGACAGAGACCCTGCTGCTGCTGGCGGAGGGCGAGCCGCTCTACGACCAACTGTCGCGCAACGGCCAACTCGATCAGCTCGATCGGTGGCCCAACCTGACCGTGAAACAGCTCCCGACGCGCGACCACATGTTTCGCGCCATCTGGCTCCAGCAGTTGGTCCAGGAGCACATGGATCGCGCGCTGGACCGGACGCTCGATCGACTGACGCCCGGGAGCGCCCAGCGCGGACGCTAGGGTCTCGGCGGATGATGGATGCCACTGCGACCCGATCGCCCGAGCCGTGGCTCGACGTCGCGGCGACCGCTCGTCTGCACGACCGGGTGCACGCGGCGTTACGTCGCGCTCGCTCGAGCGGCGCCGGGACCGTGGCGAGCGTCACCTCCCCGGTGGACCCGGCCACCGACCCGACCGCGCTGGCGTCGGCCTCGCGCCGGCCGGGTGAGCCCTGGTTCTGTCTGGAGCAGCCCGATCGGGACGGCTGCGCGCTGGCGGCGATCGGATCGGTGCGGGCGCTGGAGGACGAAGGCTCCGACCGGTTCGAGCGGGTTGCGGGCCGTTGGCGCGAGCTGGCGCAGGACGCGGTCGCCGACGACGGCGGTGGCCCGCCGGGGTCGGGGCTGATCGCGGTCGGCGGGTTCGCCTTCGCGCCCGACGGCGCCGGGTCGCCGCGCTGGCAGGGGTTCGCGCCGGCGTCGCTGGTCGTGCCCGAGGTCTCGATCGCCCGCAAGGGCGCCCAGGTGTCGCTGACCCTGAACCTCGACGTGGCCCCCGATGACACCGTCGACGACCTGCTCGAGCGGGCGCGCCGGCGGCTGGGCGAGCTGCGGGCGCCGCCGCTGCCGCTGCTGGATCCGGCGCCGGCCGGCACCTACTCGGTGTCGAGCCCGATGCCCCCGGCTCACTACGAGGAGGCGGTGGTGCGGGCTGTGCAGCGGATCCGGGCCGGCGAGCTCGAAAAGATCGTGCTGGCGCGCGACGTGGAGATCAGGGCGCCGATCGACCACGATCCCGGCGCGGTGCTCGGCGTGCTGCGGGAGATGTTCCCGTCCTGCTACGTGTTCGCGGTCGGCCGCGGCGACGCCACGTTCATGGCGGCCAGCCCCGAACTGCTGGTGCGCCGCGAGGGACAGCGGGCCAGCACGGTTGCGCTGGCCGGATCGATCGGCCGCAGCGCCGACCCGGCGGTCGACGACCATCTCGGGGAGCAGCTGCTGCACAGCGACAAGGACCGCGAGGAGAACGTGATCGTCGCCCGGCGGATCGCCCGGGCGCTCAAGCCGCATGCCGTGTGGGTGACCGCGGCGCCTGAGCCGGTGGTCGTGCGGGTGGCCAACATCCAGCACCTGGCACGGCCGATCCGCGCTCAGCTGGCCTCGCCGATGGGGGCGATCGAGCTGGCCGGGGTGCTGCATCCGACGCCGGCCGTCGGCGGCGAGCCGGGCGACCGGGCGGCCAAGCTGATCCCGGCGCTGGAGGGCCTGGACCGCGGCTGGTACGCGGGGCCGGTGGGGTGGACGGACGCGATCGGCGACGGCGAGTTCTGCGTCGCGTTGCGGTGCGCGCTGGTCCGCGGGGCGCTGGCCCATGCCTACGCCGGGGGCGGCATCGTCCGCGGCTCCGATCCGGCCGCCGAGCTGGCCGAGACCGAGGTCAAGCTGCAGGTGATGCTGCCGGTGCTGGCCGGTTAGCGATCGCCCATGCCCGCTGGGCCTGCATAACACGACAAATCCGGCCGCGATCCCGAGGCTTGCCGTGTGGGGCACCCATACGGTGCACAGCACGGCAAGGCTCGCCCAATCCAGTGGATTTGACGCGATATGCACGGTCTCCGGGTACGCCCGGGGCTAAGCGGAGCCGCGCACGGCCTCGGCCACCCGCCGGTGCAGCGCGAGGTTCGCCTCGCGGTCGGTACGGACCTCGATGATCGTCGCGCCGTCGGCATCGAGCGAGCGCGCGACCGCGTCCCGCAGCGCGTCGACCGTGCCCGGCGCTTTGTAGGCGAGTCCGTACAGCTCCGCGGCCCGGGCGAACTCGAGCCCGTGCGGGGTCGCCACATGCTCTTCGAACGCGTCGCGCTCGCCGGCGACCGGGAGGAAATGGAAGATCCCGCCGCCGTCGTTGTTGAGCAGCACGATCGTCAGCCTCAGCCCCAGCCGGCGCGCGGCGAGCAGCCCGCCGATGTCGTGGGCCAGCGCGACGTCGCCGATCAACAGCACCACCGGACCCTCGCCGGCGGCGGCCGCGCCGAACGCGCAGGACACGGTTCCGTCGATCCCGTTGGCGCCGCGGTTGGAGAGGACCCGGGGCGCGAGCTCGTGCGCGGCGAAGAACTCCTCGACGTCTCGGACCGGCATCGAGGAGGCCACGAACAGCGTCGCCTCGGCGGGCAGCCAATCGCCCAGCGAGCGGGCGACCCGCGGCTCTGACAGCTCGTCGCCGAGCGTCTCGTCGATGGCCGCAGACGCGGCGTCATCGGCGGCGCGCCAGCGGGCGAGCCAGCCTGGCTCCACGTCGAGGTGCTCGGGCTGAGGCAGAGCGCTGTGCAGCCTCATCCCGACGACCCCCGCGGGATCCTGCCAGTCGCCGTAAGGGTCCAACGCGACCTGGGCCATGTCGGCCAGCGACCCGAGCCAGCTGCGCAGCGGCTTGGAAGTCGGCAGATCACCGATCCTGAACACGACCGCGGGCCGGTGGGCGTCGGCAAACGCGGGCTCGCGTAGCAGCAGGTCGTAGTGTGCGATCGCCGCCGGGCCGCGCCGCGCGCCGGACAACGGGTCGGCGAGCACCGGGATCCCCTGCCGGGCGGCGTACTCGGCCAGCCGCTCCGGCTCCGGGGTTCCCGCGCCGGCCACGATCAGCAGTCGACCCGACGGATGTGGCCCGGGGCCGCGCCCAGGCCCGCCCGCGCTCCCGGCGGGTGGCTCGACGATCACGTACGGTTGGCCGTCGCCGCGGGCGGTCCGATCAGCGGGCAGCGGGCCATCGAGGACGAGCGGCTCGCGCAGCGGGAAGTTGAGATGGACGGGCCCGGGCCGGCCCGAGGCTGCCGTCCAGTACGCCCGGCAGGCCAGCGTGCGGACCCAGCGCAGCGACTCCGGGGTCGCCTCGTGCACGCCGACCTCGAAGAACCACTTGACCGCGTCGCCGTAGAGCTTGAGCTGGTCGATCGTCTGGCCGGCGCCGACCTCGCGCAGCTCGGCCGGGCGATCGGCCGTCAACACGATCATCGGCACGCGCGCCTGGTGGGCCTCGATCACAGCCGGCGCCAGGTTGGCCGCGGCGGTCCCGGACGTGCAGGTGACCGCGACCGGCAGGCCCGAGGCCTTGGCCGCGCCCAGCGCGAAGAAGCCCGAGCAGCGCTCGTCGACGTGCGACCAGCAGCGGATCCTCGGCTCGCGCACGAGCGAGAGCATGATCGGGGTCGATCGCGACCCCGGCGACGTGCAGGCGTGCCGCATCCCGCAGCGCGCAAGCTCGTCGCAGAACGCGCGCAGCAGCAGGTAGGAGTCGGTGGCGGTCATGATGGGGCGATGGCGCCGACCGTCGTCCTTCTGCACGGCTTCACCCACACCGGACGCAGCTGGGATCCGGTGGTGGCGGCGCTGGGCGAAAGCTACACGGCGATCGCGCCCGACATCCGCGGCCACGGTGACGCTTCAGGCGCCGAGCCGGTGACGCTCGAGGCCGTGATCGGCGACATCGACGAGCTCGCGCCGGAGCGGTTCACGCTGGTGGGTTACTCGATGGGCGGGCGGATCGCACTCCACGCCGCGCTCGGGCTCGGCGAGCGGGTGCGGAACCTGGTGCTGATCGGCGCCAGCCCCGGTCTCGCTGACCCCGTCGAGCGCGCGCGGCGCCGGGCCGACGACGACGCGCTGGCCGACGAGGTGCAGGGCTCGACGATCGAGGAGTTCGCGCGGCGGTGGGCGCGGACGCCGGTGCTGGCCGGGCTTGCGCCCGAGGTCGCGGCCGCCACCCACGCCGACCGCCTGCGCAGCACCCCGGCCGGACTGGCCCGCGCTCTGCGCGGGCTCGGCACCGGCGCGCTGCCGCCGTTGTGGGATCGCCTGGGCGAGCTGACGATGCCGGTGAACCTGATCGTGGGGGAGCGCGATCAGAAGTTCCAGGCGCTCGCGAGCCGGATGGCGACGGCGATCCCGGACGCCCGCACCGATGTCGTCGGCGGCACCGGCCACGCCGTCCACCTGGAGGCGCCCGGCTTCGTGGCGTCGGCGACCCTTTAGCGGTACCAGGCGCTGAGTCCGTCGCCCAGCCCCGCCCCCGCCGGCGGCGCCATCGCGCCCGCTTCAGGGTAAAACGGCGGCTCGCGGCCCTCGAACACGCCGAGCGTGGCCAGCCCGCACGCCCGGTCGGGCTTGATCGCGGCCGCGGCGTGCAGCGCTGCCGCGATCCCCAGCGGGCCGTCGAGCGTCGAGGCCAGGTACACCTCGTAACCGGCTGCTCGGGCCCGCCGCGCCCCTTCGAGCACGCCGGTGATCCCGCCGCCGCGGGCGATCTTCAGGCAGACCGCGTCGCACACCTTGCGGTCCAGCGCGCCGGGCAGCGCCGAGCTCTCGTCGATCGCCAGCGGCACCGAGGTCTGGGCGTTGAGCTCGGCGGTCTCCTCGATGCTCGGCACGGGCTCCTCGCACAGCTCGACCCCGGCCGGGGCGAGCGTCCGGAGCGCCGCGGCGGCCTCGGCCACCGACCAGGCGCCGTTGGCGTCCAGGCGGATCTGCATCTGCGGGCCGGCCACCGCCCGCACCGCGGCCAGCCGTCCCGCATCGTCGCCGGTGGCGACCTTCAGCTTGATCGTCTGAAACCCGGCCTGACGGGCGTCGGCGGCCTCGGCTACGGCCCCGGCGCGATCGGGCGCTGCGATCGTCGCGTTGACGCGCACCGCGGGCGCGGTGCGCGCGCCGAGCAGGCTCCACACCGGCGCGCCGATGCGCCTGCCCGCCAGGTCCCACAGCGCCAGATCGATCGCCGCCAGCGCGTGGGGGAGGACCGCAACCCGGGCGCACTCGGTCAGCAGCTCGGGGCGCGACTCGCCGTCGGACTCGGACACGGGCCCGCGGCAGTCCTCGAGCGCCGCGCGGACGTCGTCGGCCGACACCACGTCGTAGCCCTCCAGCGGCGCGGCCTCGCCAAACCCGATCGTGCCGTCGGCGGCTTCGATGCTGACGAGCACCAGACGCCGCGCCCGCACCGACGTCCGCGCGCTGACGAACGGCGCGCGCAAGCGCGCCTCTATCGATTCGATCCGCAGGATCACCGGCTGAGCAGCAGACCGGCGGACAGCAGCACGCAGAACGCCAGCTGAAGCAGGCCGGTATGCGCGAGCGCCTGGTTGAGCGACGGGCCGTCGGTCCGGTTGCGGACCGTGCGGACGATGTCGGCGGCCAGCGGCAGCGTCAGCCACGACAGCAGCAGCCATGGCTTCAACGGCCCGAAGATCCAGGTGACGGTGGCCAGCAGGTAGGCCAGGTAGACGATCACCGCGAACATCGTGCGGGTCCCGCCCCGCCCTAACCGGACGGCGAGCGTGCGTTTGTTCGCGCGGCGGTCGGAGTCGATGTCGCGGTAGTTGTTGACGACCAGGATCGCCGAGGCCAGCAGGCCGACCGGGACGGCCAGCGCAAACGCCTCCCAGTTGAGGTGCGTGACCTGCACGAAGAACGAGCCCGCGACCGCGACGATCCCGAAGAACAGGAACACGAACACCTCGCCCAGGCCCTCGTAGCCGTACGGCCGCGGGCCGCCGGTGTACAGGACGCCGGCCAGGATCGAGGCCGCGCCGACCAGCAGCAGCTCCCAGCCGGCGACAAACACCAGATAGACGCCGGCCAGCACCGCTACCCCGAACGACGCATAGGTGGCGACCAGCACCTGGTCGGGCGGCACCAGCCCGCCGGCGGTGACCCGCACGGGGCCGAGGCGGTCCTCGGCGTCGGCGCCGCGGCGGGCGTCCGAGTAGTCGTTTGACAAATTCGTGCCGACCTGGATGAAGATCGCGCCGACCAGCGCGGCCACGAACCGCAGCGGGTGGAACACGTGCAGGTAGCCGGCCAGCGCGGTGCCGACCAGCACCGGCGCGATCGCTGCCGGCAGCGTGCGGATGCGCGCCGCCATCAGCCAGATGCGAACGCCGCTGCCTGCGGGTGCTGCCTCCTGCGCGCGTGTGGCTGACATCAGGCCCGGTGGGGGAACTTCGCGAAGTCCGGCTTGCGCTTCTCGAGGTAGGCGTTGCGGCCCTCCTGCGCCTCCTCGCTCATGTAGAAGAGCAGATTGGCGTCGTGGGCCAGCTGCTGGATCCCGGCGAGGCCGTCCTCGTCGGCGTTGAAGCTCGCCTTCAGCAGGCGCAGCGCGAACGGAGACAGCGCGAGCATCTCGCGGCACCACTGCACGGTCTCCTGCTCTAGCCGCTCGAGCGGCACGACCGTGTTGATCAGTCCCATGTCCAGCGCCTGCTGGGCGTCGTACTGGCGGCAGAGGAACCAGATCTCCTTGGCCTTCTTCGGTCCTACCAGGCGCGACAGCACCGTCGCGCCGAAGCCGCCGTCGAACGAGCCCACCTTGGGGCCGGTCTGACCGAAGCGCGCGTTGTCGGCGGCGATCGTGAGGTCGCAGACGACCTGCAGGACGTGGCCGCCGCCGACCGCGTAGCCGGCGACCATCGCCACCACGGGCTTGGGCATGCGGCGGATCTGCATGTGCAGGTCGGTGACGTGGAAGCGGCCGACGTTCTCGTGGCGGCCGGCCTGGCTGGGATCGGCGCCGGTGACGTAGCCGCCGCGGTGGCCGCGGACGCGCTGGTCGCCGCCCGAGCAGAACGCATCGGGGCCCTCTCCGGTGAGGATCACGACGCCGACGCCGAGGTCCTCGCGGGCACGCTCGAACGCGTCGGTCAGCTCGATCACGGTCTCGGGCCGGAACGCGTTGCGGACCTCCGGGCGGTTGATCGTGATCTTGGCGATCGCCGAGTCCTCGCCGGCTCCGAGCTCGTAGCGGATGTCTTCGTAGTCGCCGGCGGACTGCCAGGCGACTGGCTGGGCTTGCTCCGTCACGACTGGTTCACTGGGCCGAGACTACCGTTTCGTCCGTGGCCTACTGGATCCACACCGCCGCCGGCAAGCAGCCGGGACGCGCCGCGATCGAGGGCCCGGCGCGCACGCTCACCTACTCCGAGCTGTCGGCGGGAGCGATCGGCGCGGCGGGAGCGCTGCAGCGGCTGGGCGTCCGATCGGGCGACCGCGTTGCGCTGGCGCTGGCGTCGGTCGAGGACTTCGCGGTCGCGCTGCACGGGTGCCTGCTGGCGGGGGCGGCTGCGGTCCCGATCGACCTGCGGATGACCGAGTCCGAGCGGGCCGCGCGGACGGCGGGGGCGCGCCTGGTCGTGTCCGAGCCGCTGGGGTCCGCGCCGGTGGCACACGCGGCGGCTGACGACCGCGATCCGGCGGTGGCGGTGATGCACACCTCGGGGACGACCGCGGCCCCCAAGCCGGTGGTGCTCACCTACGGCAACTGGATGGCCAATGCGCTCGGGTCGGCCGTCGCGCTCGGCCTGGACCCCGCCGAGCGGTGGCTGTGCCCGATGCCGTTGACCCATGTCGGCGGGCTGTCGATCCCGATCCGCAGCGCGATCTACGCCACCACCGCGGTCGTGCACGGACGCTTTGAGACCGCGGCGACGCTCGAGGAGCTGATGAACCCAGAGCGGAGGATCACGCTCGTTTCGCTGGTGGCGACGATGCTGTCGCGACTGCTCGACGCGGGGCTGTGCAACCCGCCCACGCTGCGATGGGCGCTGCTCGGCGGCGGGCCGATCCCGACCGCGCTGCTCGCGCGCGCGGCCGCGGCCGGCGTCCCGGTGGCGCCGAGCTACGGGATGACCGAGACGTGCTCCCAGCTGGCCACGTTCGGCTGGCCGCTGCCGGGCGGCCAGGTCGAGCTGGCGGGCGACGGCGAGGTGCTGGCGGGCGGGCCGATGGTGTCCGCGGGCGCGCTGGCGCGGGACGGCCTGCTGCACACGGGCGACCTGGGGCGCTTCGACGAACGCGGGCGGCTGGTGATCACCGGGCGCAAGGCCGACACGATCGTCACCGGCGGCGAGAACGTGGCGCCGGTCGAGGTCGAGGACGTGCTGTTGTCGCATCCCGCGGTGGGGGACGCCGCGGTCCACGGGCGCGCGGATTCTGAGTGGGGCGAGGCGGTCGTGGCCTCGGTCGTGCTGGCCGACGGGCTCAGCGTGTCCGCGGATGAGCTGCGGGCGCACTGCGCGGCTCGCCTGGCCGGATTCAAGGTCCCCAAGCGGTTCGAGTTCGTGTCCGCGCTGCCACGCAGCCAGACCGGCAAGCTGCTGCGGCGGGAGCTGGTGTAGTGGCCGCCACGAAAGTACGCTCACGGCTACGGTCGTCACACCAACCGACGTGACGTCGTTCGATGTGACGTTGGTGGCGGATATGATGCGCTCGCGATGTCGAGACGCGCCACCGCGCTTGCGGACCCGTCGCCGAACGGGCTGACGATCGAGCAGCTCGCCGCGGCGACCGGGATGTCGGTGCGCAACATCCGCGCCCACCAGGCCCGAGGCCTGCTCGACGCGCCCCAGGTGCGGATGCGGGTCGGGTATTACGGGCCCGACCACATCGCCCAGCTGCAGAAGATCCGCGAGCTCCAGGACGAGGGCTTCAACCTCGCCGGAATCAAGCGGCTGCTCGAGGATCGCGACGGCACCGCCGAGCGGTTGCTCGAGTTCAAGCAGGCGTTCGCGGCGCCGCGCAGCGACGAGGCCCCGCTGACCGTCACCGCGATGGAGCTCAGCCGCCGGTTCGAAGTCGACGCCGCCGAGGGCGCCGACGTGCTGGCACGGGCGGTGAAGCTCGGCGTGCTCGTCCCGGTCGGCCGCGGCCGCTACGAGGTGCCGAGCCCGTCGTTGCTCGAGGTCGGCGACGAGGTCGTGCAACGCGGGATCTCGCTGGACAGCGCGATGTCGGTGCTGGAGGACATCGAGCGCCACAGCGACTCGGTGTCGCGATCGTTCGTGCAGCTGTTCCTGGCCGAGATCTGGAAGCCGTTCGCCCAGGCCGACATGCCAGCCGAGCGCTGGCCGGAGGTCGAGGCCGCGGTGGCGCGCCTGCGACCGATCGCCTCCGAGGCGCTGATGGCTATCTTCCAGCGGAGGCTGAGCAGCCAGATCGAGAGCGCCTTCTCCGAGATCACCCGGCGCCTATCAGAACGGACCAAAGAATGACCGAGCAGACCGATCCCGACACGCTTCGCGAGGAGATGCTCGACCGCTGGGAGAGCGCCGCCGCCGGGTGGGGGCGGCACGCCCAGCACACCCGCGAGCTCGGGATGCCGGTCTCCACCTGGATGATCGAGCAGCTCTCGCTGCAGCCTGGACAGAACGTGCTCGAGCTCGCCGCCGGCCCCGGCGACACCGGCTTCCTCGCCGCCGAGCTGATCACTCCGGGCGGGACGCTGATCACCAGCGACGCGACCCAGGGGATGCTCGAGGTCGCCCGCGAGCGCGCCAAGTCGTTCGGCCTGACCAACGTCGAGTTCAAGCAACTCCAGCTCGAGTGGATCGACCTGCCGACCGCGAGCGTCGATGCGGTCCTGTGCCGCTGGGGGTTCATGCTGATCGTCGACCCCGCCACCGCGATGGGGGAGGCGCGGCGGGTGCTGCGCCCGGGTGGCCGGATCGCGCTGGCGGTATGGGACCAGCCGGGCGAGAACCCGTGGGCCACGATCACCAGCCAGGCGCTGATCGAGGAGGGCGCGCTGGAGCGCCCGCAGCCGGGTGCCCCCGGGATGTTCGCGCTGGCCAAGCCGGGCGTGCTCGAGGCGATGCTGGGCGAAGCCGGGTTCGTCGACGTCCGGGTCGAGCCGATCCAGCTGGACCGCGGCTACGACAGCTTCGAGGAGTACTGGTCGGAGACCGTCGACCTCTCGCAGATGGTCAGCGGGGCGCTGGAGCCGATGTCCGCCGACCGCCGCGCCGCCGTCGAGAACCGGGTCCGCGAGCTCGCCGAGCCGTTCACGGATGGGGACGGCCGTCTTATGTTGCCTGGGAGCTCGCTGGCAGCCTGCGCCAGTTCCTGACCGAGTCGCCCGCGCCGGCGGCGATTTCGGGCCGTCGGGGCAAACGAAGAAAATCTTGCATGCTGAAACGTCGCTTGCAGATGGCGTCGAGCCGGGGTTCTCGGCGACAATCGCCGGCCATGAGAGCCAGATTCTTGATCCCGCTGGTGGCCGCGGCGACGATGATCGCCCCCGCCTCCGCTTCCGCCTTCTTCCAGCACACGATCATGCCAGGGGAGTCGCTGAGCTCGATCGCGGCGCAGGACGGGTTGAGCGTCGCACAGCTCGCTGCGGCGAACGGACTGTCGACCGACCAACTGCTCGTCACCGGCCGCGTCGTCCAGATTCCGCCGCAGAGCGCGGCAGGCGTCAGCTCGACCACGTCGGCGAGCACCGGCACGACCTCGGCTGCGTCGGTCCCGATCAGCACCAGCAGCAGCACCAGCACGAGCACGAGCTCGAGCTCTGGCGGGGGGGACTATCTGGTCCGTCCCGGCGACACGCTGACGTCAATCGCGACCCGCGCCGGAACCTCGATCGCCGCGATCGCCGCGGCCAACGGGCTCGACGCCGACGGGCTCCTGGCGGCCGGGCGCAGGCTGACCGTGTTCGGCCTGCCACCGAGCGCGTCGCCGACGGCGTCCTCCACCGCGACTGTCTCGCGCCTCGAGCTCAAGCTCGACCGCGTCGACCGCCGTGCCGGTGTCGACCACGACCTCGACCACAGGGGGAGCGGAGACCCAGCCGGTCGGCGAGCCGGCCCAGGGCTCTCCGACGAACCCGCCGTACCCAACACCCGAGCGGCTGAGCGCCTCGCAGATCGGGTCGATCGCGGCCGAGCACGGCGTGCCCAGCTCGCTGGCCGACGCGATCGCGTGGCAGGAGAGCGGGTTCAACAACGACCTCGTGTCCAGTGCCGACGCCCGCGGGATCATGCAGATCCTGCCCGGCACCTGGGACTGGATCCAGCACACGCTCACCCCGAGCGTGCCGCTCGCGCCGGCGTCGGCGGCCGACAACGTCCGCGGCGGCGTGCTGCTGCTGCGCTCGCTGCTGAACTCGACCGGCGACAGCGCGGCAACCGCCGCGGCCGGCTACTACCAGGGCCTGTCCTCGGTCCGCCAGAACGGGCTGTACTCGGACACCAAGCAATACGTCCGCAGCGTGCTGTCGCTCCAGCAGCACTTCGGCGGCGGTTGATCCCCTAGGGTCCCGGGCCCCCGGGCTGTCGGCCGAGAAATCGCGCGGGAGCGGCGCCGTATACGCTCCCGCGCATGTTCTACGACGACGACGCTGATCTCTCACTCCTTGACGGCAAGACCGTCGCCATCATCGGCTACGGCTCCCAGGGCCACGCCCATTCGCTGAACCTCAAGGACTCCGGAGTGTCGGTCGTGGTGGGACTCAGACCGAGCTCCGCCAGCGTCGCCAAGGCCAAGGAGCATGGCCTGCGCGTCGCCGAGCCCGCCGACGCCGCCAGCGAGGGCGACATCGTGATGATGCTGACCCCCGATGAGCTGCACCGGCAGGTGTGGGAGTCCGGCGTCAAGGACGGGATCGCGGCCGGCAACCTGCTGATGTTCGGCCACGGCTTCTCGATCCACTACGAGGAGATCGTGCCGCCGCCCGACATCGACGTCGCGCTGGTGGCGCCCAAGGGCCCGGGCCACCTGGTCCGTCGCCAGTACCTCGAGGGCAGCGGCGTGCCCGGCCTGGTGGCCGTGCACCAGAACTCCACCGGCACCGCGCTGCCGCTGGCGCTCGCCTATGCCAAGGGCATCGGCTGCACCCGCGGCGGGGTGATCGAGACCACCTTCAAGGACGAGACCGAGACCGATCTGTTCGGCGAGCAGGCGGTCCTGTGCGGCGGCGTCACCGAGCTGGTCCGGGCCGGCTACGAGACGCTGGTCGGGGCCGGCTACGACGAGCGCCTGGCCTACTTCGAGGTCCTCCACGAGCTCAAGCTGATCGTCGACCTGATGTACGAGAAGGGCATCGCCGGGATGCGGTACTCGATCTCGAACACGGCCGAGTACGGAGACATGACCCGCGGCAACCGGGTGATCTCCGACGCCTCTCGGGAGGCGATGAAGCAGATCCTGACCGACATCCAGTCCGGCGACTTCGCTCGCGAGTGGATCGCCGAGAACCGGGCCGGACAGGAGAACTTCAAGCGGATGCGCGAGGAGCAGGCCGGACACCAGGTGGAGGTCGTGGGTCGCGAGCTGCGCTCGCAGATGGCCTGGATCGACACCGAGTTCCAGGAGTAGGGCGGACCCGGTCGCCGGTCCGGCGGCCGGCGCGAGCCACCCGCTACCTTCGAAGATCGACGTATGGCCGAGACCTCGACCGTCCTGCAGATACCCGCGGACTTAAAGCCCGCCGACGGCCGCTTCGGCTCGGGCCCGTCCCGCGTGCGCCCGGAGCAGCTCGAGCACCTGGCGGCGACCGGCGCCACGCTGATGGGTACCTCGCACCGGCAGCGGCCGGTCAAGCAGCTGGTCAGCCGGGTCCGCGAGGGCCTGCGCGAATTCTTCGCTGTACCCGACGGCTACGAGGTCGTCCTCGGCAACGGCGGTACCACCGCGTTCTGGGACGCGGCCGCCTGCTGTCTGGTCCGCGAGCGGGCGCTGCACCTGGCCTACGGGGAGTTCTCCTCGAAGTTCGCGGCGTGCACGCGCGGCGCGCCGTTCCTGTCCGAACCGCTGGTGATCGAGGCGCGCCGCGGGCGACGCGCCAGAGCCGGTAGCGGACCCGGCCGCCGACGCGATCGCGTGGGCCCACAACGAGACCTCGACCGGGGTGATGGCGCCCGTCCGGCGACCGGCCGGCAGCGACGGCTCGCTGGTGCTGATCGACGGGACCTCGGGTGCGGCCGGGCTGCCGCTCGACGTCAATCAGGCTGACGTTTACTACTTCGCGCCGCAGAAGGGCCTGGCCTCGGACGGCGGCCTGTGGCTGGCGCTGATGAGCCCGGCGGCGGTCGAGCGGGTGGCCGAGCTGACCGGCGAGCGCCCCGGCGGCCGCTGGATCCCAGACTTCCTGTCGCTGAGCATCGCGCTCGAGAACTCGGTCAAGGACCAGACCTACAACACGCCCGCGATCGCGACGCTGGTCCTGCTCGCCGACCAGCTCGGGTGGATGCTCGACCGGGGCGGCCTGGAGGCGATGGTCGCGCGCACCACCGAGTCAAGCTCGCACCTGTACGCGTGGGCCGACGCCCACGCGAGCGCGTCGCCGTTCGTGGCCGACCCTGCCAAGCGCTCGCTGGTGGTGGGCACGATCGACTTCGACGAGGAGGTCGACGCAGCCGCGCTCGCCGCGACGCTGCGCGCCAACGGGATCGTCGACGTCGAGCCCTACCGCAAGCTCGGCCGCAACCAGCTGCGGATCGCGATGTTCCCGGCGACCGACCCCGCCGACGTGCGCGCGCTGACCGCCTGCATCGACTGGGTGCTGGAGCGGCTGTGAACCCGCGGGCCAAGGTGCTCGTGGCGGAGCGGATCGGCGACCCGGGGATCGAGCTGCTGCGCGAGCACTTCGACGTCGAGCTCGGGGTCGGCTGGTCGCGCGACGAGCTGGCCGCCAAGATCGGCGGCTACGACGGGATCCTGATCCGCTCGGCCACCAAGCTCGACGACGAGCTGATCGTCAGGGCCCTGCGGCTGCGCGCGGTCGGCCGGGCCGGTGTCGGCGTCGACAACGTCGACGTCCCCGCGGCCACCAAGCGCGGGATCGTTGTCGCCAATGCGCCCCAGTCGAACGTGATCACCGCCGCCGAGCACACGATGGCCTTGCTGCTGGCGCTCGCGCGCAACGTGCCCCAGGCGCACGCGTCGCTGATCAGTGGCAAGTGGGAGCGCTCGAAGTTCTCCGGGATCGAGCTCTACGAGAAGACGCTCGGGATCATGGGCTTCGGCCGGATCGGCCAACTGGTGGCGCAGCGGGCGCTGTCGTTCGGGATGAAGGTGGTGGCGTTCGATCCGTACGTGGCCGCCGAGCGCTACCGCGAGATGGGCGTCGAGAAGGCCGAGTGCTCCGAGGATGTGTACGCGGTCGCCGACTTCCTCACCCTGCACCTGCCCAACACGCCCGACACCCGGGGCTGGCTGGACGCCAAGGCGCTGTCGAACTGCAAGGACGGCGTGCGGGTGCTCAACGTCGCCCGCGGGCCGCTGGTCGTCGACGAGGACCTGAAGGCGGCGCTTGACTCGGGCAAGGTCGGCGGCGCCGCGCTCGACGTGTTCCTGTCCGAGCCGGTCACCGACCATCCTCTGTTCGGCTATCCCAACGTGATCGTCACCCCGCACCTCGGAGCCTCGACGACGGAGGCCACCGACCGCGCCGGCTATCAGGCCGCCGAGCAGGTGATCGCCGCGCTCACCGGCGGCGTCGTCACCAGCGCGGTCAACGTCCCCGCAATTCCGGCGGAGGACATGGACGTGCTCGGGCCGTTCGTCGCGTTGTGCCGGGCGCTCGGCCGGATCGCGGTCGAGCTGGCCGCGGGCTCGTCGGTCGACCGGGTGCAGATCGAATTTCTGGGCCGGATCGCCGAGCGCGACACTCGCCTGCTGGGGATCGAGGTGCTGCTCGGAGTGTTGAAGGGCCACACCGAGGAGGAGGTCAACGAGGTCAACGCGCCGACGATGGCCGACGAGCGCGGGATCGAAGTCGAGGAGACCAAGCGTACGGTCGTCCGGGACTACGCCGACCTGGTCCGAGTCCGCGTGACCAGCGGCTCCAACAGCGTGCGCGTCGCCGGGACGCTGATCGGCCGGCGCAACCATCCGCACCTGCTCGAGGCCTGGGGCCAGCGCTTCGACGTCCAGCTCGAGGACCACGTCACGATCTTCCGCTACCGCGACCTGCCGGGGATGCTCGGCCGCGTCGGCACCACGTTCGGCGCCCACGGGATCAACATCGTCTCGGCGGCGGTCGGCCGCCAGCCGGTCGATGCCGAGAGCGGCCGCTCGGGTCTGGCGGCGATGACGATCACGACCGACTCCGCGGTGCCGCGTGAGCTGGTGGCGCAGATAGTCGCGGGAGACGGCTTCGAAGAGGGGCGGACGGTCTCGTTGTGACGACGGCCGAACTCCGGGAGCGCCGGGCGCTGGACGCCAGCACGATGTGCGAGGCGTTCCAGATCACCGCGGCTCAGTACGCCGACAAGGTCGCGCTGCGCACGCTCGGCGACGCGGTCTCGATCACGTTCGCCGAGTACGCCGAGCGGGTCCGCCGGCTCGCCGGCGGGCTGCACGAGCTCGGCGTGCGCCGCGGCGACACGGTCGGGTTCATGCTCACCAACCGCCCCGAGTTCCACCTGCTCGACACCGCCGTCGCCCACCTGGGCGCGACCCCGTTCTCGATCTACAACACGTCCTCGCCCGAGCAGATCGAGTTCCTGCTCGGCGACGCCGGCAACCGGGTGATGATCGTCGAGGCGGGGTTCCTCGACAGGACGAGTCAGGCGCTCGCCAACCACGACCGGGTCGAGCACCTGATCGTGCTCGACGGCGCCACGGCGGATTCGATCACGCTCAGCGAGCTCGAGTCCGCCCAGCCCGGGCGGCGAGTTCGACTTCGACGCCGCGTGGCAGGCCGTCCGGCCCGACGACGTGCTGACGCTGATCTACACGTCGGGCACCACCGGGCCGCCCAAGGGCGTCCAGCTCACGCACGCCAACCAGCTGGCCGAGAGTCGGGGTCTGGACGAGACGATGCCCGCGGAGCCCGACGACAGCACGATCTCATTCCTGCCGATGGCCCACATCGCCGATCGCGGGCTCACCCACTACGGCCAGATGGTGTGGGGATCGACGGTCAGCTGCTGCCCCGACGTCACGCAGGTGTTCGCGTACGTCGCCGACGCCCGCCCGACCCGGTTCGGGGCGGTCCCGCGGGTGTGGGAGAAGCTCAAGGCGGCGCTCGAGGCCGGCTTCGCCGCCGAGCCCGACGAGGCCCGGCGCGCCGCGATCAGCGAGGCGCTCGCGCTCGGGATCGAGAAGGTCCGCTTCGAGCAGGCCGGCGAGCTGGTGCCTGCCGTGCTGGCCGAGGCCTGCGAGCGCGCCGAGACCGCGGTGTTCGGGCCCGTGCGCGCGCGGCTGGGCCTGAACCGCTGCCGCTCCTACGTCACCGGCGCGGCCCCGTCGCCGCTGGACATGTTCGAGTTCTTCGGCGCGATCGGGATCCCGATCCGCGAGGTGTGGGGGATGTCGGAGCTGTGCAGCATCGCCACGATCGTGCCCGCCGACCCGATCCGCTATGGCACCGTGGGCGTGCCGATCGCCGGGGTGGAGATGCGCCTCGACGATGACGGCGAACTGCTCGTCCGCGGCGGGACCGTGATGGCGGGCTACCGCAACCAGCCCGGGAAGACGGCCGACACGATCGACGCCGACGGGTGGCTGCGGACCGGCGACATCGGCCGAATCGACGAGCTCGGGTTCCTGACGATCATCGATCGCAAGAAGGAGCTGATCATCAACGCGGCCGGTAAGAACATGTCGCCCGCGAACATCGAGCAGCAGCTCAAGCAGGGCAGCCCGCTGATCGGCCAGGCGATCGCGATCGGCGACCGCCGCCCCTACAACGTGGCGCTGATCGTGCTCGACCCCGACGCCTGCGCCGCGTTCGCCGCACAGGTCGGTCTGCCCGACCCGTCCGCGGCAACGATGGCCGCCGAGCCGGGCGGTGCTGGCGGAGGTCACCGAGGGCGTGGACCGCGCCAACTCCCACCTCAGCCGGGTCGAGCAGATCAAGCGCTTCAAGGTGCTCGACCGCGACTGGGTACCGGGCGGCGAGGAGCTGACGCCGACGATGAAGCTGCGCCGCAAGCCGATCCACGCCAAGTACGCCGACGAGATCGAGGAGCTGTACGCGTAGGCGAGGGGCGGCCGCGCGCCCGCGGCTGGTAGGCTTGCGCGTGCATGGCATTCCGCCTCGACCTTCGACTTCTTCTCCTCCCCCTTCGGGGGGAATAGCGCGTTGGCGGCCGCACGTAGCCGCGAAACCAGCACCGAGAAGAAGCGAACTTCGAGAGCGATAGGAGTGACATGGCGGACGGGACTGATCCAAACCGAGTACTGATCTTCGACACGACGCTGCGCGACGGCGAGCAGTCGCCGGGGATCTCGCTGAACACGTCGGAGAAGCTGGAGATCGCTCAGCAGCTCGCGCGACTGGGCGTCGACGTGATCGAGGCGGGCTTCCCGATCACCTCCCCCGGCGACTTCGAGGCCGTGCAGACGATCTCGCGCACGGTCGAGGGCCCGGTGATCGCCGGGCTTGCGCGCACCCACGTGGCCGACATCGACGCGGCCTACAACGCGGTCAAGGACGCCCCGCGGCCGCGGATCCACACGTTCATCTCGACCTCTGACATCCACATCGAGCACCAGCTGCAGAGCACCCGCGCGGACGTGCTCGGCCAGGCCCGAGCCGCGGTCGTGCACGCCAAGCAGTACGTCGACGACGTCGAGTTCTCGCCGATGGACGCCACCCGCGCCGATATCGAGTACACCGCGGAGGTGTGCGCGGTGGCGATCGCCGAGGGCGCGACCACGATCAACATCCCCGACACGGTCGGGTACACGATGCCGCACGAGTACACGGCCTACCTCAAGCGCCTGTACGAGCTGATCCCGGAGCTGTCGGGCGTGACGCTGTCGGTGCACTGCCACGACGACCTCGGGCTCGCTGTCGCCAACTCGTTCGCCGGGCTGCTGGCCGGCGCCCGTCAGGTCGAGTGCGCGATCAACGGGATCGGCGAGCGCGCCGGCAACGCCTCGCTGGAGGAGATCGTGATGCTGCTGCGCACCCGCGAGGCCGACGTCGGCCTGAGCACCGGCGTCGTCACCCAGGAGCTCGCGCGCAGCTCACGAATGGTCTCGCGCCTGACCGGATATGCGGTCCAACCCAACAAGGCGATCGTTGGGCGCAACGCGTTTGCCCACGAGTCGGGGATCCACCAGGACGGCGTGCTCAAGGAGCGGACCACCTACGAGATCATGGATGCGACCACCGTCGGGCTGGACGCGAACTCGATCGTGCTGGGCAAGCACTCGGGCCGCCACGCGCTGCAGCAGGCGCTGTCGGATCTGGGGATCGAGCTGGCCGGACAGTCGCTGAACACCGCGTTCAAGCGCTTCAAGGAGCTCGCGGACAAGAAGAAGCACGTGACCGCGATGGATCTCGAGGCGCTGGTTACCGACGAGCTGCGCCAGGAGGTTGCGGGCTATCAGCTCGACTGGTTCGACGTCGAGGCCTCCTCGCGGCGGCCGCCGCACGCGACCGTCGGCCTGACCTCGCCCGATGGCCAGGAGCTGACCGGCTCGTTCACCGGCGACGGCCCGGTCGACGCGATCTTCCGCGCGATCAACGCCGCCACCGCGAGCGAGGCCAAGCTGCGCGAGTTCCGGGTCGACGCGGTCACCGGTGGCCAGGACGCGCTCGGAGAGGCGTCGGTGGTGCTCGAGATCCACGGGGTGACCGGCTCGGGCCAGGGCGTGTCGACCGACGTGCTCGAGGCCGGGGCCCGCGCCTACGTCCGGGCGCTGTCCAACGCCTATCGCCGGCGTTCGATCGTCGACGAGGCCGCCGACGCGCTGGCCGACGAGGCCCGGGCCGTCAGGGCGCCGTAGCCGTCTGATCGCGCGCCAGGCGCAGACCCCTGCCGGTAGGCGGCCGCGATCACGCGGTCGCTCGGCTCGGGGTCCATGAAGTTCGTCCCCATCGCCGACGCGCACTCGGCGCCGGGGGCGACCACCCGGACATCGGCGCCGCGGCGGCGCAGGACCATCGCCTCGACCGACACGGCCGAGCGCGAGACCGTGCGGATCAGCGCCAGCGCGTTGTGGGTGCCCGCGAGGCTGGCGGTGGGGTTGAGGCACAGCACGTGGGTGTCGCGGCCGGCGGGCGCGGCATCCAGGTTGGTCGGGCTCCACACGCCGCCGTCGACGTACTCGCGCCCGCCGATCACCACCGGCGCGAACAGCCACGGGACCGTGCACGAGGCCTCGACCGCCTCGGCGACGGTCGCCATGGGCGCGCCCGGGCTGCCGAACATCACCCGGCGGCCGGTGCGGCGGTCGACGGTGGCGACCCGCAGGCGCCCGTCGAAGCGCACGCCGGACTCCTGGATGCGGGCGCGGAGGTTTCGGAGGTCGTCAGGGGGGCGGGGAACCCGTCTCAGCATCTGCGCGCGGACGACCGCTCCGCCGGGAGCGGCCACGCCGAGCGCCAGCGGCGCGAACGTGGCGCCGGTGGCGACCGCCCAGGCGCCGGCCCGCCGGGCCGCCCGCAGCGCGGACGTGGCCAGCCCGGCGACCGGCTCCTCGCCGGCCTCATCGACGTCATCGTCGGACTCGATCGCCTCGGGCCGACGCGGCGACTCGCCGCCGGCCAGGTGGGCGGACACGATCGAACCGGCCGAGGTGCCGACGAAGTACTCGCACTCGCGCAGGTCGAAGCCGGTCGCGTCCTCGATCCCGGCGAGCACTCCCATCATCCACACCTCGCCGAGGACGCCGCCGCCGCCGAGCACGAGCACGTCGGGCGGGGTGATCATGCGGCCCAGGCTACCCCGCGCCGCTGCGGCCGCCGTCTCGTACGTGATAGCGTACGTTTGTATGACGGTGGTGGCGAACGCTCCCGAGGCTCTGGGCGCCCGCGTCCGCGCGTTGCGTGAGGCGATGGACCTGTCACTGCGCGACCTCGCCGAGCGCTCGGGGGTGAGCGCGCCGATGCTCTCGCAGGTCGAGCGTGGCGAGACCAGCCCGACGCTGCAGGTGGCGCGCCGGATCGCCGCCGGCCTGGAGCTGCGGCTGTCGCAGCTGCTGCGCCTGGACGAGGACGGCGCGGTCAGCGTCGTCCGCGCCGACGAGCGCCGCAAGGGCCCGGGCCGGGTCCACGGCCACCGCTACGAGATCCTGACGCCACCGCTGCCGGGTCAGCGCGCCGAGCTGTCGCGTCACACGCTGTCGGGCGGTGCGGTCACCGGTGGCCCGGGCGACCCGCCGATGCACGAGCCCGGCAGCCGCGAGACGGCGCTGGTCGAGGCGGGCAGCGTCGTGCTCGTCTGTGACGGCGAGCGGACCGAGCTTGCCGCGGGCGACAGCGTGACGTTCGACGCCGACCTTCCGCACCATTTCGAAAACCCTGGACCGCAGGAGGCCGTGCTGCTCGCGGTCGTGAGCGCGGGCCTGAGAAGGAGCTAGGAAACCCCATGCCCCAAACGCTGCTGGACAAGATCTGGGACGCCCACGAGGTCGCCCACAGCCTGATCTATATCGACCTGCATCTGGTGCACGAGGTGACGAGCCCGCAGGCGTTCGACGGCCTCAAGCTGGCCGGCCGCGCATTGCGTCGCCCCGACCGGACGCTCGCCACCGTCGACCACAACGTTCCCACCGACGGGACAGTCGTGGCCGCGAAGATCCGCGACGAGCTCGCGCGCATACAGGTCGAGGCGCTGGAGCGCAACTGCGCGGAGTTCGGCGTGCCGCTGTACTCGCTGGGCTCCGAGCACCAGGGGATCGTGCACGTGATCGGACCGGAGCTCGGCATCACCCAGCCCGGGATGACGATCGTATGCGGCGATTCCCACACGGCGACCCACGGGGCGTTCGGGGCGCTGGCGTTCGGGATCGGGACCAGCGAGGTCGAGCACGTGATGGCGACCCAGACGCTGGTCCAGGCCAGGCCCAAGTCGATGCGGATCAACTACGCGGGAGAGCTCGGCTTCGGGGTCAGCGCCAAGGACCTGGTGCTGGCCACGATCGGGGAGATGGGCGTCGCCGGCGGCGTCGGCCACGCGATCGAGTACGCGGGCCCGGCGATCGAGCGGCTCTCGATGGAGGGCCGGATGACCGTCTGCAACATGACGATCGAGGGCGGCGGCCGCGCCGGCATGGTCGCCCCCGACGACACCACGTTCGAGTGGGTGATCGGCCGTCCCGGAGCGCCGTCGGAGGTCCCGGACGACTGGCGCGAGCTGAAGTCCGACCCCGACGCGACGTTCGACCGCGAGATCGAGGTCGACGCCGGCGCGATCAGCCCGATGGTCACGTGGGGCACGAACCCGGGGATGGTCGTCCAGGTGACCGACTCGGTGCCCGAGCCGAGCACCGAGCAGGACGAGCGTGCACTCGACTACATGGGGCTGGCCCCGGGCACGCCGATCCAGGAGCTCAAGCTCGACCGGGTGTTCATCGGCTCGTGCACGAACTCTCGCATCAGCGACCTGCGGGCCGCGGCCGAGGTCGTCCACGGGCGCAAGGTGGCCGACGGCGTCTACGCGATGGTCGTGCCCGGCTCCGCGCAGGTCAAGGCCGAGGCCGAGCAGGAGGGCCTGGACTCGATCTTCAAGGAAGCCGGCTTCGACTGGCGAGGCGCGGGCTGCTCGATGTGCCTGGGGATGAACCCCGACGTCGCGGGCGCGGGCGAGCGCGTCGCCTCGACCTCGAACCGCAACTTCGAGGGACGCCAGGGGCGCGGCGCGCGCTCGCACCTGGTGTCCCCGCAGATGGCCGCCGCCGCGGCGGTGCAAGGACACTTCGTCGACATCAGGGAGTGGCAGTCATGAAGGCAGTCGAGACGATCACGGGCCGGGTGTCGGTGCTCAACCGCGCCGATGTCGACACCGACCAGATCATCCCCAAGCAGTTCCTCAAGCAGGTCACCCGCGTCGGCTTCGGCGACTTCCTGTTCTTCGACTGGGCCAAGCAGCCCGGGTGGAACCTGCCCAAGAACCCGGTGCTGGTCGCCGGCGAGAACTTCGGCTGTGGCTCCAGCCGCGAGCACGCCGCCTGGGCGCTGGAGGATTACGGCTTCCAGGCGATCATCGCGCCGAGCTTCGCCGACATCTTCCGCTCCAACTGCACCAAGGTGGGGTTGCTGCCGGTGGCGCTCTCCGCCGCTGACTGCACCTCGATCGCCGAGGCGGGGGAGGCCCAGGTCGATCTCGCCGAGCAGGAGGTCCGCTGGCCCGGCGGTACCGCGCGGTTCGAGATCGACTCGCAGATCAAGCACCGGCTGCTCAACGGGCTCGACGACATCGCGGCGACGCTGGCCGAGGACAGCGAGGCGATCGACGCCTACGAGCGCGACCGGCAGCGCAGCGGCCCGGTCACCACGGCGCTGTGAGCCCGCAGGCGAGCCCCTCGCGCGACTGGGACGCGGCGGCGTACGACCGCGTCTCCGACGTCCAGGCCGGCTGGGGCGGGGAGCTGATCGAGCGGCTTGCGTTGCGGGGCGACGAGGTCGTGCTCGACGCCGGGTGCGGCTCGGGTCGGGTGACCGCGCAGCTGGCCGACCTGGTTGCGCGCGGCCGCGTGTATGCGGTCGACGTGGCCCCGTCGATGGCCAAGCACGCCCAGGAGGCGCTCGGCGATCGGGCCACGGTGTTCTGCCAGGACCTGGTCGACCTCGAGCTCCCCGAGCCGGTCGACGCGCTGTTCTCGAATGCGACGTTCCACTGGGTGCCCGACCACGACCGCCTGTTCGAGCGGCTGTACGCGGCGATGAAGCCCGGCGGCCGGATCGTCGCCCAGTGCGGCGGCGCTGGGAATATCGACTCGTTTCGGGTGCTGGCCGACGAGGTCGCGCACACGGAGCCGTTCGCGCCGTACTTCACCGACTGGACGGGGCCGTGGAACTACCAGGGTCCCGAGGCCACCGAGGAGCGGATGCGCAGGGTCGGGTTCGAGGACATCCACTGCTGGCTTGAGCCGCGCGAGGTGAGCCCGGCGGACCCGCGGTCGTTCGTGCAGACGGTGTGCGTGGTGCGCCACTTCGATCCGCTGCCCGAGGAGCTGCACGGACCGTTCGTCGACCGGGTGCTCGAACTCTATGAGCACCCGTTCGTGCTCCACTACGTGCGGCTGAACATCACCGCGCGGCGCAGGTGAGCAGCCGGTCGCGGACCGCCCTCAGAGAGTGACCTCCGAGCCCATCGTCACCGTCCGGGCGCTGGGCAGCCCGAAGTGCGAGATCGGGCTCGACGCGTTGCGGGCCATCATCACGAACAGATGCTTGCGCCGGCGGCCCATCCCGGCGTCGTCGGTCGGGGTGATCGTCATCCGGGAGACGAAGTAGGAGGCGTGCTCGAGGTCGAGGTTGCGTTCGAGCAGGCCGCGCTTGCGGGCCTGGGCGAGCGCCCAGGGGACGTTCGTCTTGTCGTGATAGCCGACCCGGTAGGTGACGTGGACGATCTTGAACAGGTTGCGGCCCAGCCACTCGCTCTCGAGGCGGTCTGCGTCGGCGACATGCGGGATGCTGACCGGCTCGACCGAGACGATCACGACCTTGCCGTGGAACGAGTGGTTGTGCTCGACCTCGGCGCGCAGCGCCAGCGGCGTGGTCTCCTTGTTGGGGTTGAGGAAGATCGCCACGCCCGGCACCCGGCGCGGCGGCGGGTCCGCGTCGCACAGGCCGTCGAGGAACTCCGTCAGCGATCCCTCCTCAGCGGTCCGGTTACGGGTCAGTAGCTCGCGCCCCTGCCGCCAGGTGATCATCAGCAGCGCGATCGCCAGCCCGATGACCAGCGGAAGCCATGCTCCGTGGCCGATCTTGGCCAGGTTGGCGCTGAAGAACGACACCTCGACCGTCAAGAACAGCGCGGCCAGCAGGCCGAGCTTCCACTTCGGCGTCTGCCAGCGCGAGCGGGCGACGGCGACGAACAGGACCGTGTTGAGAATGAACGTCCCGGTGACCGCGACACCGTAGATGTTGGCCAGCTTGACCGAGTGCTGGAACCAGAGCACCAGCGCGGCGACGCCGATGCACAGCGCCCAGTTGATCAGCGGGACGTAGATCTGTCCCTCCAGCTTGGAGGTGTGGACGATCTTCAGGCGCGGCAGGAACCCCAGCCGCACCGCTTGCTTGGCCACCGAGAACGAACCCGTGATCGCGGCCTGCGACGCGATGATCGTGGCCAGCGTGGCCAGGATCACCATCGGGATCCGCAACCCGGCGGGGACGAGCAGGAAGAACGGGTTGGAGATCGTGCTCGGGTGCTCGCGGATCAGCGCCGCCTGGCCGAGATAGGAGAGCATCACCGCGGGCGCCACGATCGCGAACCAGGTGAGCCGGATCGGCCCGGCCCCGAAGTGCCCCCGATCGGCGTACAGCGCCTCGGCGCCGGTCACGGCCAGCACGACGCCGCCGAGGGCCAGGAACGCCAGGAACCCGTGGTCGACCATGAACCGCACGCCCCAGATCGGCGACAGGCCCTCGAGCACGCCCGGGTGCGCGACGACCTCGCGAGCCCCGAGCAGCCCGATCGCCGCGAACCAGACGAGGATCACCGGCCCGAACAGCCACCCCACCGCGCCCGTTCCGAATCGCTGCAAGGTGAACAGCGCGATCAGGATCCCCAGCGAGATCGGCACCACCAGATGCGCCAGGCTTGGGGTGGCGACGTTCAGGCCCTCGACTGCCGAGATCACCGAGATCGCCGGCGTGATCATCCCGTCGCCGAAGAACAGGCCGGCCCCGAAGATGCCCAGGGTCACGAGCAGCGCGCCGTGGGCGAGCTTGCGTCGCTGGATCAGCGCGGTCAGCGCCATGATTCCGCCGTCGCCCCGATTGTGCGCGCGCATGATGAATCCCGCGTACTTGACCGACACCACGATCATCAGCGCCCAGAAGATCAGCGAGACCACTCCGTAGACCCCGGCCGTGGTCGGCTGCGCGGCCTGGCTGTGGGTGGTGAAGATCACCTGCTCGGTGTACAGCGGGCTGGTCCCGATGTCGCCGTACACGATCCCCAGCGCCCCCAGCGCCAGCACCGTGCGGCCGGCGTGGGCGACCACGTCGCGATCGTCGTCCTCGGCCGCCGCGAGCGCGGCGGAGCGGCCTCGGCGCGGGCGCAGGGCGGCCTCGCGGACCGGCCACTCGCCGAGCTTGTGGGCGGCCTCGTTGAAGCTGCGGCGCAGTCCCGGCCGGCCGCCCGGGCGACGCGCCGCCGGCCCGGGGGCGACCGGTCGGCGCTCGGGCTCGGCGATCGCGCCGGCCTGGGGCCGGGAGGCCGGTGTCACCGATCCCCGCCCGGGCTCGCGCCGGCGCCGGCGAGCCGCTCGGGGGCGGTCGGCTCGAGCGCCAGCGAGATCTCCGCCAGCTGCCGGGTGAGCTCCCCGGCGGCACACGGCTGGTACAGCGGGCCGGCGCCCTCGCATAGCAGCCGGCGCAGCATCGCCGCCCCGCGCGGATGGATCGGACCGGCGGCCCGCAGGCGGCGCTCGACCTCGGCGAGCACCGGGCGGGCGGCCAGCACCTCCGCGCGGTTGGGCGGCACCGCCGCGGTCAGCTCCCAGGAGGCGGACTCGGCCGCGCGGCGCGTCCGCGACAGGCCTGCGCTCAGCGACCGTCGGCTGCGGCGGCCCACCAGCTGACGCGCCCGGAGTCGCAGGGAGCCGGTGGACAGCGGATCTGTGCCCGCGACGAGCTCGCGGTCCAGGGCGTCGGACCGCAAGCGGACGGCGAGCGCCAGCAGCGCTCCGCGATCGCCTGCGTCTATCGATGCCGGGCGCCTCCCGGCGGCGACCGGCGCGGCGCCATCGTAAGTGGTGGAAGTCACCACTCCATGGTGGCTCGCGATCCGCCAACGGGCCGCTAAGAATCAGCCTCCGGCCGTAGAGATTTCGTCAAGATCGCGTCCCGGACGGGGTCCCGGAGCGCTTCTACATGCGCAGGTACGACGCGCCGTTGACGTCGAGCACCGAACCGCTGGCCATCTTTGCCTGCGGCGAGGCCAGGAACACGACCGCGGCGGCGATCTCCTCGGGCGTCGAGACGCGGCCCAGCGGGCTCTCCGCGCGGCGGGCCTCGCCGGCCGCGCCGGTGAGCTCGGCGGCGGCCATGTCGGTCTCGACGAATCCGGGGGCGACCGCGCTGACGACGATCCCGTGCGGGCCCAGCGCGCGGGCCAGCGACTGGCCGAACGCGATCAGCCCCGCCTTGCTGGCCCCGTAGGCGGGGTGCTCGGGCTCGCCCCGGAACGCTCCGCGCGAGGCCACGTTGATGATCGTGCCGCCGCGGCCGGCGGCGACCATGTGCCCGACCGCGGACCAGGTGACGTTCGCGGCTCCGACGAGGTTGATGCCCAGCGTTCGCTGCCATGCGCGCTGCCACTCCTCGTAAGAGGTGTCGGTGATCGGGTGGGCCTCCCAGATGCCGGCATTGTTGACCAGCACGTCGATGCCTCCGAGCCGGCCGGCTGCGTCGTCGACCATCTGCCGAGCGGCGTCGGGGTCGGCGAGATCGGCGCCGACGACCACGTGGCCGTCGCCGGGCAGCTCGTCGGCGACCTGTTCGGCGCGCTGGGCGCTGGCGCCGTAGTGGACCGCGACACGATCGCCGTCGGCAGCGAACGCCCGGGCGACGGCGGCCCCGATTCCGCGGGAGGCGCCCGTGACCAGGACCGCGCGTCCGGCCTGCGTCATGTGGCCGGGCCGGCGGTCGACGGTGACGAGCGCGTCGAACAAGTGGCGCAGAGTACCGGCCGGGTTGTCGGTGAGGCCCGTGTGGACCTCCGAGGGCTGGATCACCGTCGAGGAGATGGCCGCAACCCAGCCGAAGCGCTCCGACGGGTCCAGGCGGGCGACCGGGCCGCCGGCGGGGTCGCCCTCGACGACCGCCTGGATCGCGTCCAGATGCGGCTGGATCGAGGCCGGGTCCACGCCGGGGGAGAGCGCCCTGAGCCGCAGCGGGTCGAGCTCGATCCGCGCGCCCAGGAAGCGCAGCTGGCGCGAGAACAGGACCACGCCGACGTTGATGCACTCCCCGCGCTCGACCCGGGGGACGACCCGCAGGATCGTGTACTGGAAGTCACTACGGTCGGGCACTATCGGCCTCCGCCACGAACACCCGCGGCTCGGTCAGCCGCTCGATCAGAAACGCCGCGAAGTCCGCGCGGCGGGCGTCGGGGTCCTCGCCGAGCCACTCGTCCGGGACGGCCGCGACGGCGTTCGGGGTCGCTGCGCAGGCCGCGGCCGCCAGCCGGTCGTCGGCCTCGGCGATCGGCCCCGCGACCCCGATCAGCACGTGGTCGCGGATGTGGGGGAAGGGGGCGTTTGCGGAGGCGGCCAGCGGCGCGTCGCCGTGCTGGCGGAAGAACGCGGCGCCGTGATCGATCAGCCAGGTGCGACGGTGCCACTCGAGCAGGTTGGGGTTGCGGGGCGTGCGGTCGACGTTGGTGACCAGCGCGTCGAACCAGACGACGTCGGCGGCGGTGTCGCGGTCGAGGTTGGCGGCCGCGGCGGATGTGAACGGGAGCGCGCCGGGCAGGAAGTCGACCCCGAGGTTGGCGCCGACACTGGCCTGGGCGAGCTCCTGGATCTCGGGGTCGGGCTCGGCGCGGGCGAGCTCGGGCTCGAGATCGGCGACCACCAGCTCTGGGACCGGCATCCCCAGCGCTCGGGCCAGCTCGCCGGCCACAACCTCGGCCACCAGCGCGCCCGGGCCCTGTCCGGCGCCGCGGAACTTCATCACGTACATCCCGTCGTCGTCGGCCTCGACCAGCCCCGGCAGCGACCCGCCCTCGCGCAGCGCCATCACGTAGCGGGTGGCGGTCACGGTTCGCAGCGCGCGGTCGGCGTCGACGGTCATCGGGGCTGCAAGGTAGTGGGTGTGGGTCGTAGGCGTGCATGACGCGTCAAATCCACCCTTCGAACCAGAGGCTTGCCGTCGGATGCACGCATACGGTGCCCGGCACGGCAAGCCTCGGTCCGGACGCGCGGATTTGACGTGTTATGCACGCCCGGGGCGGGCCCCGCTTACGAGGGGCGCCGGTTGACCCCGTGCTCGTAGGCGTAGATCACCGCCTGCACCCGGTCGCGCAGCCCGAGCTTCATCAGGATCCGCTTGACGTGGGTCTTGACCGTCGAGGGCTCGACCACCAGCGCCTCGGCGATCTCGGCGTTGGACAGCCCCCGGGTGAGCAGCTCCAGCACGTCGTGCTCGCGGGGCGTCAGCTCGTCGAGCTCGGCTGACCCGATCCCGGCGTCGGGCTGCTCGGCCATCCGGTCGATCACGCGGCGCGTGACCGACGGCGACAGCAGCGACTCACCGGCGGCGATCGTATGCACGGCGGCGATCAATTCCTCGGGTCGGGTCCGCTTGAGCAGGAAGCCCGAGGCGCCGGCGCGCAGGCCCCCGAAGATGTAGTCGTCCTCCTCGAACGTGGTCAGGATCAGCACGCGCGCGGACGGGAGCGTCGCCGACAGCTCGCGGGTGGCCGCGATTCCATCGAGGTCGGGCATCCGCACGTCCATCAGGATCACGTCGGGCCGCCGGCCGCGGGCCAGCGCGATCGCCTCGCGCCCGGTCGACGCCTCACCGACCACCTCGACCGACGGGTCGCTGGACAGGACCGCGGCCAGCCCGGCGCGCATCAGCGCGTCGTCGTCGGCCACCAGCACCCGGGTCACGGGCTGACCGCGCCGTACGGGATCGCAACCTCCACCCGGTAGGCGGCTCACCGGCGCGCTCCGCGCTCAGCTCGCCGCCCAGCAGCGCCGCCCGCTCGCGCATCCCCACCAGTCCGTGGCCGCCGTTGACCCGCGTGGCGGCGTCGGTGGCGACCGGGTTGGTGACGGTCAGCGTCAGCCGCTGGGCGCCAAAGCCGATGTTCACGTCCGCGCCGCCGCTGCCGTGGCGGGCAGCGTTGGTGAGCGCCTCCTGGACGATCCGGTATGCCGCCTGGTCGACGGCGGGGCGCAGCGCGCGCGGCTCGCCCTGGCGCGTCACCTCGACCGGCACGCCCGCGGCCGCGTGCCGGGCCACCATCGTGTCCAGCGCCCCCAGCCCGGGTGCGGGCTCGACCTCGCCGCCGGCCGGGTGGTCGCGCAGCGACTGGACGATCCGGTCGATCTCGCTGACGGTCTCAGCGGCCACGTCCTCGATCGTGCTCAGCGCCCGCTTGGAGGCCGACGGGTCGCGTTCCTGCAGCAGCCGAGCGGCGCCGGCCTGGACCGCGATCACGTTGATCGCGTGGGCGGCCGAGTCGTGCAGGTCGCGCGCGATCCGGGCGCGCTCCTCGGCGACCGCGAGCCGCCGGAGTTCGTCGATCTGGCGGCGGCGCAGCCGGGCACGGTCTCCGGCGAACCAGGCGACCGCCCAGACGAGCGCCCCGATTGCCAGCTCGACCCCAGGAACCGAGCCGTGGCCGATCGCGTACGCGCCGAAATGGATCGCGAACAGCGCCACGATGATCCCGGTGGTGCGTGCCGTCCACGGACTTCGGCTTCGTCGTCGGGCTCACGTTCACGATCTCCGGCGGCGCCGCGATCGACCTCGCCTATCACGCCGTGATGCTTCCGATCCTGGTCGCCACCGCCGTCCAGCTGCGCCCGCGGCACCCCGGAGGGGAGGTCTCACCCGGAATCCATTAGTTTGCCGCCTCATGTCGCCCACCGTCGTACTCCTGCCCGGTGATGGGATCGGGCCCGAGATCATCGCCCCCGCGGTGCAGGTGCTCGACGCCGTCGGCGCCAACTTCGACTATTCCGAGCATCCGTTCGGCGGTGCGTCGATCGACGCTCACGGCACGCCGCTGACCGACGAGACGCTCGCAGCCTGTAAGTCCGCCGACGCCGTGCTGCTCGCGGCCGTCGGCGGCCCCAAGTGGGACAGCACCGATCCGGCCAGGCCCCGCCCCGAGCAGGGCCTGTTGGATCTGCGCAAGGGCCTGGGCCTGTTCGCCAACCTGCGCCCGGTCCGCCCGCTGCCCGCGCTGTATGACTCCAGCCCGCTGAAGCTCGACGTGATCGAGCGCACCGACCTGCTGGTCGTGCGCGAGTTGACCGGCGGGATCTACTTCGGCGAAAAGACCCGCACCGAGGACAGAGCGTCTGACGCCTGCGTGTACACCCGCGAGGAGATCGTGCGGATCAGCCGAGTGGGGTTCGCCGCGGCCCGCTCGCGGGTGACGAGCGTCGACAAGGCCAACGTGCTCGAGACCAGCCGCCTATGGCGCGAGGTCGTCTCCGAGCTGCACAGCCGCGAGTTCCCCAACATCGAGCTCGAGCACCTGCTCGTCGACAACGCCGCGATGCGCCTGATCACCGCGCCGCGGCACTTCGACGTGATCCTCACCGAGAACATGTTCGGCGACATCCTCAGCGACGAGGCCGCGATGCTGACCGGCTCGATCGGGATGCTGCCCAGCGCCTCGCTTGGGCGGCGACGGCCCCGGCGTGTTCGAGCCCGTGCACGGCTCCGCCCCGGACATCGCCGGCACCGGCGCCGCCAACCCGCTGGCGATGTTCCTGTCGGCGGCGCTGATGCTGCGCCACGGATTCGCGATGGAAGCTGAGGCGGCGGCGTTAGAATCGGCCGTCGACGGGGCGCTGGCCGAGGGTCTGCGCACCCGGGACCTGGGGGGCGCTGCGACCACAGCGGACGCCACCCAGGCAGTCCTCAAACACCTCTAGACAGCGGCCCTCGCGGGCCTCCCAAGGAGCAGCGTCGTGGAACAAGCGGACCTCATCTGGCATAACGGAGAGCTCGTCGCCTGGGAGGACGCGAAGATTCACGTACTGACGCACGGGCTGCACTACGGGACCGGCGTGTTCGAGGGGATCCGGGCGTATGAGACTCCGCAGGGCACGGGGATCTTCCGTAACCACGACCACCTCGACCGGCTGTTCAAATCGGCCGAGCTCTACTACATGCCGATCCCCTACACGCTCGAGGAGCTGCGCGCGGCCATCCACGAGCTGATCGTCGCCAACGATCTGCGCGAGTGCTACATCCGCCCGATCGCGTTCCGCGGCTATGGGCACATGGGTCTGTACCCGCTCGACGCGCCCGTCGAGGTCTCGATCGCGACCTGGCCCTGGGGCGCATACCTCGGCGAGGACTCAAAGCGCGCCGGCATACGCGCGAAGGTCTCCAGCTGGCGCCGGATCCCGCACGACGCGATGATCCCCCACGCCAAGGCGTCTGGCCAGTACCTGAACAGCATCCTGGCCAAGATCGAAGCCTCGAAGGCGGGCTATCAGGAGGCGATCCTGCTCGACTCCCACGGCTTCGTGTGCGAGGGCTCGGGTGAGAACATCTACATGGTCAAGGACGGCGAGATCGTGACCCCGCCGCAGACCGCCGGGATCCTCGACGGGATCAGCCGCAAGTCGGTGATCCGGATCGCCCGCGACCTCGGCCACGAGGTCGTCGAGCGCGACATCGCACGGGCCGAGATCACGCTCTGCGACGAGGTGTTCCTGTCGGGGACGGCCGCCGAGCTGGTCCCGGTCACCGAGATCGACGACCACCGGATCGGCAGCGGCGAGCGCGGGCCGATCACCGAGGAGATCCAACGCGTGTTCGACGACGCGCTGCACGGACGCGACCCCCGCTACGTGGAGTGGGTCGACGTCGTGCAGGTCCCCAGCAGGACCCGATGAGCGCGATCGAGCTGTACGACACCACCCTGCGCGATGGCATGCAGGGCGAGGGGATGTCCCTCTCCGCGGAGGAGAAGCTGCGCGTCGCCCATCGGCTCGACGAGCTCGGGATCGACCTGATCGAGGCCGGCTTCCCCGGCTCCAACCCTAAGGAGCTCGAGCTGTTCGAGCTGCTCGGACGCGAGACGTTCGAGCACGCGTCGATCGCCGCGTTCGGGATGACCCGGCGCCGCGACGTGCGCGTGGCCTCCGACGACCCAGCGCTGCGGGTGCTGGCCGACAGCTTCGTGCCGGTGTGCACGCTGGTCGGCAAGACCTGGGGGCTGCACCTGGAGAAGGTGGTCAAGGTCGATCGCGAGGAGAACCTGCGGATGATCTCCGAGTCGATCGCGTTCCTGGTCGACGCCGGCAAGCGGGTCGTGTACGACGCCGAGCACTTCTTCGACGGGTTCGGCGACGACCCGGCCTACGCGCTGGCCTGCCTGCGGGCGGCGATCGAGGGTGGCGCCGAGACCGTGGTCTGCTGTGACACCAACGGCGGCACGCTGCCCGATGCGATCGCCTCAGCGATGGCCTCGGTGGTGCCGGCGCTCGCCTCGACCGGAGTCCGGGTCGGGATCCACTGTCACGACGACTCGGGTTGCGCGGTGGCCTGCTCGCTGGCGGCGGTCCGGGAGGGCGCCAGCCACGTCCAGGGGACGATGAATGGCTACGGCGAGCGCTGCGGCAACGCCAACCTGGTGACGATCATCCCCAATCTGCAGCTGAAGCTGGGCCACGAGTGCGTCAGTTCTGAGCAGCTGGGGTCGCTGACCGCGACCGCCCACTTCTTCGACGAGCTGCTCAACTTCACGCCCAACGCCGACCAGCCGTACGTGGGTCGCAACGCGTTCGCCCACAAGGGCGGGATGCACGTCGCCGGCGTCAACGCCGACCCGGCCACGTTTGAACATCTGGACCCTGACGTCGTCGGCAACCGCCGCGAGCTGCTGATCTCCGAGCTGTCGGGCAGGGGCACCGTGCACGCCCGCGCGCGTGACGCGGGGATCGAGCTCGGCCAGGAGGACGCCAGCCGGGTGATCGATCGCGTCAAGGCGCTCGAGCACCGCGGGTATCACTTCGAGGCCGCCGACGGGTCATTCGAGCTGCTGCTGCGCAAGGAGACGGGCGACTACGAGCCCCTGTTCCGGCTGGAGTCCTGGCGCGCGATCGTCGAGAAGCGCGCCGACGGCCGGGTCGAGACCGAAGCCACGATCAAGATCTGGGTCGACGGCGAGCGCTACGTGCGCACCGCCGAGGGCAACGGTCCGGTCAACGCGCTGGACCGGGCGCTGCGCGACGCCCTGGTCGAGATCCACCCGGAGCTGCGCGAGATCGACCTCGTCAACTTCAAGGTCCGCATCCTCGACGAGACCAAGGGCACGGGCGCGGTCACACGCGTGTTGCTGGACGCGTCCGACGGCGACCAGGTGTGGGGCTCGATCGGGGTCTCGGAGAACGTGATCGAGGCCTCCTGGGAGGCGCTGGTCGACTCGCTCGAGTTCGGGATGCAGGGCGCCCGGCTCAGGGCGCGCGGCGAGACCGCCGCCGCTCCGGGCTCGTGAGCCGCGCCGAGGTCGTGGCCGACACGACGGTCGAGGTGATTCCGCTCGCCCGCCCGGTGCTCGGCGCCGCCGAGGAGGAGCGGGTGCTCGAGGTACTGCGCTCCGGCCGGCTGTCGCTGGGTCCGATGCTCGGCGAGTTCGAGCGGGCGTTCGCCCCGCGCGCCGGGGCCGCCCACGCCAGCGCGGTCTCGAGCGGCACCGCTGGACTGCACCTGGCGCTGCGTGCGGTCGGGGTCAGCGACGGCGACGAGGTCGTGACCACGCCGTTCTCGTTCGTGGCCAGCGCCAACGTGGCGATCTTCGAGCGGGCGCGGCCCATGTTCGCCGACATCGACCCGGTGACGCTCAACCTCGACCCGGGCGCCGCCGCCGCGGCCGTCACCGACCGGACCGCCGCGCTGCTGCCCGTCCATGTGTTCGGCTACCCGGCCGACATCTCCGCGTTGGAGCGGCTGGGGCTGCCGATCGTCGAGGACGCCTGCGAGGCGCTCGGCGCCGCGCACGCCGACGGGACGCCGGTGGGCGCCAGCGGTCACCCGGCCGTGTTTGCGTTCTATGCCAACAAGCAGCTCACGACGGGCGAGGGCGGGATCGTCACCACGTCTGACCCCTCGATCAAGGAGCGGATCGACTCCGAGCGAAACCAGGGTCGCGCGCCCGATCTCGACTGGCTCGACCACGACCGCCTCGGCTTCAACTACCGACTCTCGGACATCGCCTGCGCGCTTGGGCTGGCCCAGCTCGAGCACCTCGACCAGATGCTCGCCGATCGGGCGCGCGTGGCCGCGCGCTACGGCGAGGCGCTGGCCGGCATCGAGGGCGTACAGCCGCCGTGTCCCGAGGCCGGCGGCGTCCGGCGGGGCTGGTTCGTGTACGTGATCCAGCTGCCCCGGGGAGTCGACCGCGACGGCTGTGTGCGCGCGCTCGCCGAGCTCGGGATCCCGAGCAAGCCGTACTTCCCGGCGATCCACCTGATGAGCTTCTACCGCGAGAGGTTCGGGCACCGCGAGGGCGAGTTCCCGGTGTGCGAGGACGTCGCCGCGCGCTCGATCGCGCTCCCGTTCTTCCCGCAGATGTCAGACGGCCAGGTGCAGCGCGTGGCCGAGGCGCTGCGGCAGGTGCTGGGACGGTAGGCGGCGGCGCCGTGTCGCGCTTCTCCGAGCCACAGCACCCCGCGTTCACCGCGCTCAACGACTCGATCGGGTTCGACCGCCGGCTGGGCCCGTACGACGTCCGGCAGTCACGCGCGCACGCCTCGATGCTCGCCGCCCAGGGGATCATCTCCGAGCCCGAGCGCGACGTCCTGCACCGCGGGCTGGACCGGGTCGGGCGCGAGCTCGCCGACGGGTCGTTCCCGTTCGCCGACGGAGACGAGGACATCCACATGGCGATCGAGCGTCGGCTCACCGAGATCGTCGGGCCCGTGGGCGGAAAGCTCCACACCGCGCGCTCGCGCAACGATCAGGTGGCCACCGACGTTGCGATGTTCGTCCGCGACCACGCCAGCCAGGCGGTCGCGCTGATCGAGACGCTCGGGGCCACAGCTGCTGACCCAGGCGGAGGCCCACCTGGACTGGCCGATGCCCGGCTACACGCACCTCCAGCGCGCACAGCCGGTGTATCTCAGCCACCACCTGCTCGCGTACTTCTGGATGCTGATCCGCGACCGCGACCGCTTCACCGCCGTGAACGCCGCGACCGGGTCGATGCCGCTCGGGGCGGGGGCGCTCGCCGGCGTGAACTTCGACACCGATCGCCGGGCGGTGGCGCGCGAGCTGGGCTTCTCGGACGTCTCCCCGAACTCGATCGACGCGGTCTCCAACCGTGACTTCGTGCTCGACTACCTGGCGGCGGCGGCCACCTGCGCGACGCACCTGTCGCGCCTGGGCGCCGAGATCGTGCTGTGGTCCAGCGAGGAGTTCGGGTTCTGCGAGGTCTCTGACGCCTGGGCCTCGGGCTCGTCGATCATGCCCCAGAAGAAGAACCCCGACGCGGCTGAGCTGCTCCGGGCCAAGGCGCCGCGGCTGGCGGCGCACCTGGTCGGGTTGCACGGCGTGATGCACGGCCTCCCGCTCACCTACAACAAGGACATGCAGGAGGACAAGGAGCACCTGTTCGACGCGGCCGACACGCTCGAGCTGTGCCTCCAGGCCGCCGACGGGATGCTGGCCACGATCCGGTTCCGGCGCGAGCGGCTGGCCGCCGCGGCCTCCGACGAGTTCCTGGCCGCTACCGACATCGCCGACCTGCTGGTCCGGCGCGGGGTCCCGTTCCGCGAGGCCCATGGCGTCGTCGCCGGGCTGGTGCGCACCGCGGTCGACAGCGGTAGGCCGCTGTCGGCGCTGACCGGGGCCGAGCTGCGCGAGCACTCGCCGGTGCTCGACGAGGAGTTCTACGCGGTGCTGTCCGACGGCGCGTGGCTGGAGTCCAAGGTCTCGGAGGGCGGCACCAGCGTGCGGCGGGTGCGCGAGCAGCTGCAGCGAGCTCGGGCGACGCTCGGGCGGTGAGGCACCACTTCTACGACCGGCCGGTGCTCGAGGTCGCCCGCGACCTGATCGGCTGCGTGGTGGCCCATGGCGAGACCTCAGGGGTGATCGTCGAGACCGAGGCCTACCACGATTCCGAGCCGGCCGCCCACTCGTTCGTGGGGCTGACGCCGCGGACGAAGCTCCTGTTCGGCCCGCCCGGCTATGCATACGTGTACCGGTCCTACGGGATCCACGCGCTGCTCAACGCAGTCTGCGAGCCCGAGGGCGTCGGCGCCGCGGTGCTGATCCGCGCGCTGGAGCCGCTGGACGGCATCGAGCTGATGCGGTTACGGAGGGGGCTCGGGCGGCTTGAGGGATTGTGCTCGGGCCCCGGCAAGCTCACGCAGGCGCTCGGGATCGAGCTCGAGCACAACGGCTGCGATCTCGAGCGCGGGCCGGTGGTGTTCTCGGCACGGCGCGCGGCGTGGCGGGACGTCGAGGTCGACATCGACACGCGGATCGGGATCACCAAGGCCGTCGAGCTGCCCTGGCGGTTTGTGGCCGCCGGCAACCGGTTCGTGTCGAGACGGGTGCCGGGAGCGGTCCGAGCCGCCCCGGGACACTAGTGCCCGCCGATGCCGGCGCCGCCGGTGCCGCCTCCGCCTGACGTGCCGCCGCCGCCACCGGTCGCCCCGCCTCCACCGGTGCTGCCGCCGCCTCCGCCGGTCGCGCCGCCGCCACCGCCGGTCGCGCCGCCGCCACCGCCCGTGGCGCCCCCTCCGCCCCCGGTGTCTCCGCCGCCACCGCCGGTGACCGGTGCCTGCGCCGGCGGTGTGGTCCCGCCACCGGTGGCGCCGCCGTCCGCCCCCGGTCGCGCCGGTTCCGCCGGCCGTGCCGCCGCCCGCGCCGGTCGCCCCGGTGTTGGGAACGCCGGTTGAGGGGGCGCCGCTGCCGGTGTCAGTGGGCGCGGTGTAGGTGGGGGTGCCAGACGTGCTAGGTGGCGCCCCGGAGTTCGTGATCGTCGTGTCGGTCCCGGTCGTGTTGGTCTGCGAATTCTTGTCCTTGGCGTGCTTGGGCGCCTCCGCCGCCAGGATCTGGAGCGCCTGCATCATGAAGCTCTGCCAGATGATCGCGGGGTAGGTGCCGCCCTCGACCGGCGAACCCTGGTAGTCGTGAGCCATCGAGACCAGACCGTTCGGGTAGCCGACCCAGACCGCGGTCGTCATCTCCGGGGTCCAGCCGACGAACCAGGCGTCGCCGTAGTCTGAGGTCGTCCCGGTCTTGCCGGCGACCATCACGCCCGGGATCTGCGCGCTGGTCGCGGTGCCGTTCTGCACCACGCCCTCGAGCACCTGCTGGACCGTCGCTGCCACCGCCGGCGGCAGCACCTGCTTGTAGGTGGGCTTGTCAGTGATCACCTTCTGGCGGCAGGTGGGGCAGCTGATCCGCTGGATCCCGGTTGGGCCCTGGTCGGGCGCGCCGAGCTTGGGGTTGTAGACCTTGCGCCCGCCGGTCGCGAACGTCTCATAGGTGTGCGCGAGGTCGAGCGGGGTGACCCCCTCTTTGAGTCCGCCGAGGATCATCGCGTAGTTGCTCGACACCGGCGAGCGGATCCCCATCGTCTTGGCCAGATGGGCGATCCGCTTGGTCCCGGTCTTGCCGAGGCCCTGAATACCCAGCCGCGCGTAAACCGAGTTGTCGGAGACGGCGGTCGCCTGGGCGAGCGTCGTCTGCCCCGAGTACGTGTCGCCGAAGTTGTGGACGATGAAGTGCTCCTTGCCGGCGCTGTTGGGCACGACGAAGTTGGCGGGAGCAGAGGTGAACACCGAGTCGGGCGTAAAGCCCGACTCCAACGCGATCGACAGCGTGAACGGCTTGAACGCCGACCCCGGCTGGCGGTGGCCCTCGGTGGCGATGTTGAACGGGTGGTGGGCGAAGTCCTCGCTGCCGTTGACGATCGGGCCGCCGACCATCGCGCGGACCTCGCCGGTCTTGTTGTCGATCGCCACCAGCGAGGCGCTGGGCAGGCCCTGCCCGGTCGGCAGCTCGCCGGAGATCGCCTGCTCGGCCGCGGCCTGGAGCTTGAGGTCGAGCGTGGTGCGGATCTTCAGCCCGCCGAAGTACGCGCGGTACTCGGCGATCCGCGCCGGCACACCACGGCCCAGGCCCATCGCGGCGAGGATCTGCGGGCGCAGCCAACTCGTGAAGTACGGCGCCACCGTCGGCTCTGAGGGCTGCTGGACGTCGGCGGCGGTCGGCAGCGGCTTGTTGATCCCGACCAGGTACTGCTGGTGGGTGATGTAACCCTGCTGCCACATGTTGGTCAGCACCAGGTTGCGGCGGCCCTTGGCGGCCTTGGGGTGCAAGACCGGATCGAAGGCGGTGGGTGAGGCCACCATCCCGGCCAACAGCGCGGACTCCCACGGGGCCAGCACCGAGGCGCACTTGGGCAGCGGTGCGTCGCCGCAGCCGCTGCGCGCCGGTGTGGTCCCGTCGGCACTCAGGGTCGGGTTGGAATTGCCGCCGGGTCTGAAGCCGTGCTCCTCGCCGAAGTACACGCGCGCTGCCGACTCGATCCCATAGGCGCCGTTACCGAAGTAGATCGAGTTCAGGTACTCGTCGAGGATCTTCTGCTTGGACCACTCCCGGGTCAGGTGGTAGGCGAGCGCCGCCTCGCGCAGCTTCTCGAGCACGGTCCGGTTGCTCTGCTCCGACAGCGCGTTCTTGACGAACTGCTGTGCGATCGTCGAGGCGCCCTGGCGCGAGCGACCGGTCACGTCGGCCATGAACGCGCGGGCGATGCCGCGGATGTCGACGCCGGGATTGGTCCAGAACCGCTTGTCCTCGATCGACACGATCGCGTCCTGCATCGTCGGCGAGATCTCGCCGATCGAGTCGATCACGACATTGTTGGGCGGGGCGAACAGCCCGATCGGGCGCCCCTGGTCGTCGTACAGGTACGAGTTGGCCAGATCGTGCTTGTACTGCTGCTCGTTCTCGATCTGGGGGATGTCGGAGGCGACCGCCATCATCATCCCGAACACGGTCGAGGTGATCGCCAGGGCGCCGAAGCCGATCAGGACCAGCATCAGCCGGAGCTTGCGCATGCGGGGCTTGCGCGGCCGGCCGTCATCCCCACGCCGCCGCCAGCGCCGCTTCGGCGGCGCGAACGGGATCGGCGCATCGGGGTCGGTGCCCTGCCTTGGGTGTTGTACGTCGTCGCTCATACGTCAAGGGCGGCCGCTTCGCCGCCGCGAGCCTCCCGGCGCGCGCCACGCGTGGGTCTCTGGGGACGTGGCGACAACGGGTCCCGCCGGGCGCGAGAGTCTAGCATTGGGGCAGATGGATCCCGACCAGCAGACGGCCCGAGCACAGGCTGCCTGGCTGTCGCGAAACGCCGTGGATTGCCTGCCCCAGGGAGGCCTGGAGCACAAGCTCTCGCTGGGCCGTCCGCTGCGAGTGAAGCTCGGGATCGACCCGACCGCGCCGGACATCCACCTCGGGTTCACGGTCGTGCTCCAGAAGCTGCGGGAGTTCCAGGACCTGGGCCACACGGTGGTGCTGATCGTGGGCGACTACACCGCGCGCGTGGGCGATCCCAGCGGCCGGTCGAGCACCCGCCCCGTGCTCGATCCGGACCAGATCGACGCCAACGCCAAGACGTTCCAGGAGCAGGCCGGCAAGGTCCTGCACTCCGACCGGCTCGAGGTCCGCTTCAACGGCGAGTGGCTGGACATGTCGATGGCGGAGCTGTTCCGGCTGCTGCGGACGACCACGGTCGCGCAGCTGCTCGAGCGCGACGACTTCGCCAAGCGGTTCGCGGCCAATGAGCCGATCTCGGTGCTCGAGCTGCTGTACCCGCTGATGCAGGGCATGGACTCGGTCGCGGTCAACGCCGACGTCGAGCTCGGGGGGACCGACCAGAAGTTCAACCTGCTGCTGGGCCGCGACATCCAGCGCGCCTACGGCAAGCCCGAGCAGGTGATCCTGACGATGCCGCTGCTGACGGGCACCGACGGCGAGCGCAAGATGTCCAAATCGTTGGAGAACTACATCGGAGTCACTGAGCCGCCAGAGGAGATGTACGGCAAGACGATGAGCATCCCCGACGGCTCGATCCCGGACTGGTTTGCGCTGCTGCTGGGGACCGAGCCCCCGCCGGGACGCGGGCCCCGGGACGCCAAGCGGGCGCTGGCCAGGGCGATCGTGGAGCGCTTCCACGGCGCCGAGGCGGCCGCCGGCGCCGAGGAAGCGTTCGATCGCGTCCATGTGCGCCATCAGATCCCCGACGACGTGCCCGACGTCGAGTGGGAGGCCAACGGGTCGCCCGTGCACCTCCCGGCGCTGCTGGCGCGTGCGTTCGGGGTGTCGACGTCGGAGGCGCGGCGGGTCCTGGCCTCGGGCGGCGTCAGGGTCGACGGCGAGCCGGTCGCCAACGGGTCGCTCGACGTCGACGGCGGCGAGGTCGACGGCAAGGTGCTCCAGATGGGCAAGCGCCGGTTCGCGCGCGTCCGCGTGATCTAACGTATGGCGGCCCACTAGACATGGCGGTCCACGGCGGCCTGCTGCGGCTGGACACGCCGGGCAACGGGGAGATCGTCGACCTCACCCGAGGCGTGGCGAGCGTGGTCGCGACCGCGTCGGTCGACCGCGGGATCGCGTCGGTGTTCGCCAGCGGCTCCACGGTCGCGGTGACCACGATGGAATACGAGCCCGGCGGCGTGCACGACCTCCGCCGGCTGCTCGAGGCGCTGATCCCGGCCGAGGGCGACTACGAGCACAACCGCCTCAACCACGACACCAACTCCCACGCGCACCTGCGCGCGGCGCTGATCGGGCCGTCGGAGACGATCCCGATCGTCGCCGGCGAGCTGGTTCTGGGCACGTGGCAGCAGATCGTGCTGATCGATTTCGACGACCGGCCGCGCAGCCGGACCGTGACCGTCCAGGTCCTGTCCTGAGCCTCTGCGGGGAGCCGGTGAAGGCCTCCGGAGACTCGCGCCGGCCCATGTGACCGCTCGCCGGCCCGAGACCCGCTAGGCTCCCGACGCGTAACCGGTTGCGGAGGCGTCGCCGCCAAGCCCTTCCAAGGGCCACGATTTCGGCGCTATACTCACCGGTCCGCTCCGGAATCCGCCAGGATCCCGGACGCGCCCTGAGAAGGAGACCCCTTCTACGAGAGGTGCGCGACGGTCTTTGAAAACTCAACAGCATGCGCACACTTCGACCGACCCTCGGTCGAGATGTGTGTCCAGGTTCGACGCCGCCGTCGAAACCCGTCTTCGGGTCCCTCGCACGGCGGTGCCAGAATTGACCCCGTCTTGCGTCCCGGAGCCCACGGTGTACGAGGGCTCCCTCGTGTGGACGCAAGGGCCT
>CAWCRO010000008.1:0-34746 GCA_963797955.1 uncultured Solirubrobacterales bacterium
TCGCCGCTGCCAGCGACCCCAGCAACGCCGTCCCGTCGGCGCTCGTCTTGGTGGGCTCGGTGGTCACTGTCTCGCCGCCAGTGCGTCGTCTGCCAGCGCGCGGCCGGCGTCCGGAATCGTCGGGTCCAGGCCTAACGCGATGAGGATCTGGCGCGCGGTTGCGGTCGCTGCCGACAGCACGGGCAGTCTCAGCTCGCCCTCGAGCTCGGCCAGGACCGGCAGCGACGGCATCTGCACGCAGGCCGACAGCACCAGCGCGTCGGCTCCGCCGAGCTCCAGGCGGCGCGCGATCGCCGGCAGCTCGCCGGGGTCGAGCCGCCCGACCGCGACGTTGTCCTCGACCTCCAGGCTGACCGTCTCGGTGACCTCGATCCCGCACTCCTCGATGTAGCTCGCCACCGCGGCGGTGAGCGGTTTGACGTACGGTGCGATCAAGGCCGCTCGCCGCGCCCCGAGCTCCCGCAGCGTCGTGACCAGGGCCCCGGCGCTCGAGACCACCGGTGCCGGGGCGCCGTTGTCGGCGGCGGCCCGGGCCAGTCGCTGCTCGGACGTGCGGTGATAGCCGGCGCCGCGGGCCATGATCGCCACCAGGCACGCGTAGGCGAGCACGTCGCAACGGGCGTCGGAGAGATGGACCGCGCACCGCACGCTGCTGTCGTCCATCTCTCGCAGCTGCTCCTCGGTGACTCGTTGCATCCGCATCCGCGCCGAGTGGAACGTGAAGCGCTCGGGCGCCACCTCCTCCCGGCGCCGCAGGAGCGCCGGGATCTCCGTTTCCATCGTGGTGTTCGAGCTCGGGACGATCAGCCCGATCCGATACGGCCGCTCGCTGCTCACGGCATCATTTTCTGCGGGGTCACCCATGCCGTCATTCTGACGACAGCCGGCCACGACCCTCGCGCGCGAGCGGGAGCAGCAATAGCCCGAGAACGAAGAAGATCGCGGTCAGCGATAGCGAGGTGCCCAGTCCGATCGCATCGTTCATCGCGCCGATCGCGAACGTCAGCCCGGCTCCGGCGAGCCGGCCGAACGTGGTTACGAACGCAAACCCGCCCGCTCTTGCCTGGGTCGGATACACCTCCGGCAGCCACAGCGAGAACACCGCAAAGTCGGCTCCCCCGACCCCGAGCAGCACCAGGAACACCAGGAACAGCGTGAGGTCGCCGGAGTCATACGCGAACGCGAACACCAGCGGCAGTCCCACGGCCATGCAGCCCATCAGGCCCGCCAGCGTCCGCCTGCGGCCCCAGCGATTGGCCATCGCCGGAACAATCAGGCAGGTCACCAGCGTAAACGCGGCGACGATCGAGCCTCCGATCGCGATCAGGTAGGGGGCCTTGAGCGAGATCCCCAGCTGGTCGTGCAGGGTGGTCAGCGCGGTCGGGACGAACAGCGTGCCGCCGTACAGACCGGTGATCACCGGGACCATGATCAGCGCCAGCACGATCGTGTCGCGCCGATGCTCGGGATCGAAGATCGTCTTGAGCGAGTTGGTCATGCTCAGCTTCGGGCCCAGCTTGCGCTTGGCCTCCAGCCACCGTTCGGGCTCCCGCGCCTTGAAGCGGATGTAGAACAGCAGAACCGCCGGGACGATCCCGATGAAGAACACGCCTCGCCAGCCGATCGGCCCGACGATGAACGGGACGATCGCCGCGGCGAGGATGAAGCCCGCGTACCAGCCGCTGTGGAATCGGCCGGTCCACTTCGGGCGCTCCTCCTCCGAGAACGCTTCGGCGACGCCGGTGCCGCCGATGAACCACTCGGCCCCCAGGCCGAACCCGGCGACGAACCGGGCCGCCGCGAACTCCGGGATGTTCTGAGCCAGTCCCGAGGCCAGGGTCCCGATCGCGTACAGCCCGATCGCGATTCCTAGCGCTTTCAGCCGGCCGATCCGGTCGGCGAGCAGTCCGACCAGGAACGAGGCTCCCCATCCGGCGAGGAAGATCGCGAAGAACGTCAACCCCCAATGGGGCGTGTCGCTCGCTGGGACACCGCTGGCCGGCAGGATTACCTTCAGCGCGGGCACCAGCACGAACGCGTAGATCGTGGTGTCGAAGCCGTCCAACATCCAGCCGAAGTAACTGGCCCAGAAGATGTGCTTCTGCGCCGGGCGCGCGCCTTCGCGGACAGCAGCGGGCCGCGTCGGCCGGTCGCGGAGATCGGGTCCCATGCCCCCGTATCGCCCCCGTCTGAGTTGCTCAGTCGAAGTCATCGCCTCCCTCTCCCTTTGGTGGCTTGGGATACGGTCACGGTGAAACCTGCCCAAACCCCGCGACCTGTAACCGAACCGACAGGGCCCGTTGGTTGCTCGCGGCGGTGAGTGGGTAGTGAATGTGCCGTGAATCACCTATGGACATGGGGCTTGCGGAACCTGCGGAAGGAAGGCCGGGGCTGATGAAACCTCTCTTGTTCGTCAACTGGCGCAGCGTCCACGCCGGGTTCTGTGTGGTCATGTGGATCGTCGCGGCGATCCTCGCGGTCATCGTGCTCGTGCATGTGGCGATGCTGGCCGATGCCGGGCACCACGCGACCGCGAACATGCGCTGACGGCGCTCGGCGTTCGTCGCCGCTCGCATAGCATCCGAGGTCGATGACCGAGGGCGGCTTGTTCAGCGGCATGTTCTCGCGCGGCCCCGTGGCCGCCGAGGTCAGCGAACGGGCATTCCTGCAAGCGATGCTCGACTTCGAGGTGGCGCTCGGACGGGCGCTTGCCGGCGCCGGCATCGCCACCGATCGCGCGGCGTCTGAGATCGCCGACGCCGCAGACGCCGCCGCTTTCGACCTGGCCGCGATCGGCCGCGCCGCGGCGGACTCGGCAACGCTGGTGCCCGCGATGCTGAGCCAGCTGCGGGCCCGGCTCGGTGATGAGGCGACGGCGCACCTGCACCAGGGCGCCACCAGCCAGGACGTCGTCGACACCGCGCTGATGTTGGTCGCCAAGCGTGCGCTGGCGCCGCTGATCGACGAGCTGGCCGAGGCCGGCGACGCCTGTGCGGAGCTGGCCGAACGCCACCGCGCGTCGCTGGCGCCGGGGCGGACGCTGCTGCAGCAGGCGCTGCCGGTGACGTTCGGGCTGAAGGCAGCCAACTGGCTGGCGGGCCTCGACGGCGCGCGCCGGGATCTGTCAGATGTCCGGCGCAATGTGCTCGCCGTGCAGTTCGGCGGCGCGGTCGGGACGCTCGCCGCGCTCGGCGATCGCGGCCCGGAGGTCGCCGCTGGAATCGCTGCCGAGCTCGGGCTCGCCGATCCGCTGATGCCCTGGCACACCCAGCGACTGCGGCCCGCGCGCCTGGCCTCGGCGCTGGGCGCCGCGCTCGGGGTCATGGGCAAGATCGGCCGCGACGTGACCCTGCTGGCCCAGACCGAGGTCGCCGAGGCCGCGGAGGGCGGCGACGGGCGCGGGGGCTCCTCGACGATGCCGCACAAGCGAAACCCGGCCGGCGCCGTCGTGGTCGTGGCGTGCGCCCAGCGTGCGCCCGGGCTGGTGGCGACGATCCTGGCCGCGATGGTCCAGGAGCACGAGCGCGCCGCCGGCGCATGGCAGTCCGAGTGGGAGCCGCTGCTCGAGCTGCTCCGGCTTGCCGGCTCGGCCGCCGCCACCGTGGCGGAGCTGCTCGCCGGACTGGACGTCGACGTCGAGCGGATGCGGTCCGATCTGGACGCGACCGGCGAACTGCTGATGAGCGAGAGCGTGGCGACCGCGCTGACCGACGCGCTCGGGCGGCCGAGAGCCCAGCGGCTCGCGACCGAGGCCGCGCGCGCGACCGCGGACGGAAGCCGCACGTTTCGCGAGGCGCTGCTGGGGTTCGCGGAGGTGCGCGAGCACCTTGGGCCGTCCGGAGTCGACGACGCGCTGGACCCGAGCCGCTACCTGGGCGTCTGCGAGGAGCTGATATCCCGGGCGGTCGCCGCCCATCACCGAGGACGGAGGGAGCGGGCATGAGCTGCGAGGTCAGCCACGATCTGCTCGGCCCGACGGACGGCCCCGTCGTGGTACTGAGCTGCTCGCTGGGGACGGATCGCTCGATGTGGGACCCACAGGTCCCGGCGATGTCCGAGCGCCACCGCGTGGTCCGGTACGACCTCCGCGGGCACGGCGCCTCTCCCGCGCCGCCGGGCCCGTACGAGATCGCCGATCTCGGAGGCGATCTGCTGGCGCTGCTCGACCGGTTGGAGATCGAGCGGGCGACGCTGTGCGGGGTGTCGATCGGGGCGATGACCAGTATCTGGGTGGCGGCTCACGCCCCCGAGCGCGTCGAGCGGGTGGTGCTGTGCTGCACGTCCTCGAAGTTCGGCTCCGAGGCCGCCGGCGTGTACCGCGAGCGGGCAAAGCTCGTGCTCGAGCAGGGCGTCGAGCCCGTAGCCGACGGCGCGCTTGCGCGCTGGTTCACTCCCGCGTTCCGCGCCGCCAACCCGGAGCTGATGGCGCACGTGCGACGCGGCCTGACCGGCACCTCGGGCGTGGGCTACGCCGGCTGCTGCGAGGCGCTGGCCGCGCTGGATCTCAGGCCCGAGCTCGGGTCGATCACCGCGCCCGCGCTGGTCATCTCCGGCGCGTCGGACCCGGCGACACCGCCCGAGCACGGGCGCGCGATCGCCGACGGGATCGCCGACTCCCGGTTCGAGCTGATCGCCGACGCCGCGCACCTGGCGAACATCGAGCGGGCCGAGCAGGTGACACCGCTGATGCTCGGGTTCATCGCGACACTAGACGGGAGCAAGCCATGACCGATAACGAGCTGTTGCAGGACGGGATGCGCACGCGCCGGGAGATCCTCACCGACGAGCACGTCGACCGGGCGACCGAGCGCGCGGCCGGGTTCGGCGAGCCCTTCCAGGAGCTGATCACCCGGTTCGCGTGGGGCGCTGCGTGGTCGCGCCCCGGGCTGGACCGGCGGATGCGCAGCGCGATCACGCTCGCGTCGCTGGTGTCGCTGAAGGCCGAGAACGAGATCGGGATGCACGTGCGGGCGGCGCTTCGCAACGGGTTGACCGTCGAGGAGATCCAGGAGGTGCTGCTGCACACGACGGTCTACGCGGGCGTGCCCGCGGGGAACTCGGCATTCCGGATCGCCCAGGAGGTGCTGGCCGAGGACGGAGTGATCTAGGGCTCGCTCTGTGATGAATTTGTGGTCTATATGGCCACTTTTTCACCACGGACCGGCCGCTCCAGTCGCAGCACGTCGTCGGCCCGCTTGATCAGCTCGGGATCGTGCGTGGCGCAGATCACCGTCTGGCCGTCCGCGGCGGCGGCCTCGGACAGCAGGTCGGCGACCCGGACCGCGTTTGACTCATCCAGGCGCGACGTGGGCTCGTCGACGATCAGCAGCCCTCGGGCGCTGGCCAGCGCCCGCGCCAGCGCGACCCGCTGGGCCTCGCCCGCGGACAGCCGCGACACCCGCTGGCGCGCCCGGTCGGCGAGCCCGACCCGGCTCAGGACCACGGCGGCGCGCTGCGCCGCGTCTGCCTGATCCCAGCCGCGCAGCCGCAACCCCAGCACGACGTTCTCCTCGGCGCTGAGGAAGCCCACGGGCGTCGGCTCCTGGGGGAGATAGCCGATCCGCTCGCGCCGCAGCGCCGCCAGTCCCTCGGCATCCAGCGCCGCCAGGGTCACATCGTCGATCGTCAGCTCGCCGGCGTCGGCGCGGTCGAGCCCACCGATCAGCCGCAGCAGCGTCGTCTTGCCCGACCCCGAGCGGCCGCTGACAACCGTCATCCGCCCGGCGGAGAAGCTCACGCTGAGGCCGTCGATCACTGCCCGGCCTCCGTGGCCGCGGACGACGCCTTGCAGCCGCACTCTCGCGGCCGCCCACGGCTCGCTTCGCCCGGACGTGTCAACCGGGACCGAGGCGTCAGGCGGGCGCGGATCGCCCACCCCGGTCAGCATCACCCCGCCGTTGAGCACCTCGGCACGAGCGCGCTCGCCGATCCCGGCCTCTTCGAGCAGCTCCGCGGGCAACCGCAACCAGCCGCCACGCCCGACGACCAGCGCGGTCTCGCCGCCCCGCCGGTCCTCGACCACGCGGCCATCGCGGATCCGGACCGAGCGATCGGCGATCTCGGCCGTGGCCGCGTCGTGGGATACGAGCACCACGCTGGTGCCGTGGCGTCGCGCCAGCTCGGAGATCAGCGTCCGCACCGCTCCGGCGCTGTCGTCGTCGAGCTCTCCGGTCGGCTCGTCGGCCAGCAGCAGCGAGGGGCGGTGGGCCAGCGCCGCGCACAGCGCGATCCGCTGGCGCTCGCCGCCCGACAGCTCGGCGGGTAGCGCCTCGGCGCGATCGGCCAGACCGGCCGCGCGCAGCAGCTCCGCCACCCGCTCGCGCCGGCTGTCCAGAGCCACCCCCCGCAGGGCCAGCGGGAGCTCGACCGCACGGGCGGCGCTCAGGTCGGGCGGCAGCGCGGCATCCGCGTGCTGTCCCAGGAACCCGATCCGCTCGTGACGTAGCCGCGCGCGACGGCGCGAGGGCTCGCGCCCGATGTCGCGGCCGAGCACCTGCACGACTCCGGCCGACGGCTGCTGGATCCCGGCGATCACCCGCAGCAACGTGCTCTTGCCGGCGCCACTGGGCCCGAGCACGCACAGGAGTTCGCCGTCGCCGAGGTCGAGGTTGGTTCCCTGCAGCGCGGCCGCGTCGCCCTCGTTGGTGCGGTGCACGCAGAACACCTCGCGCAGCCGCACCACCGGTTCGGCGATCGATGCCGGATCGGTCATCGCGATGCCACCCAGCTCGCGACCGCAAGCGCTGCGATCGCCACCAGGCCCCAGACCGCCAACTCGCTCCACGGCGCCACCGTGACGAGCCCCGGCCGCGGAACCGCAGCGGTCCCGGCGGCGCGCACGCTGGCCACGGCCAGCCGGGTCAGCAGCACCGCCACCCCGAGTCCGATCACGGTGCCAAGCACGCCGGCGAGCAGCAATCGCAACCGCAGCTCCCGGCGCAGCCCGCGCGGGCCGACGCCCTGGACCACGAGGTCACGCTCCACGCGCTCCTCGCGGGCAGGGCCGAGCAGCGTCACCAGCAGCCCCAGCACGGCGAGTGCGATCGCCAGCGTGGCCGCCGCGAGCAGCGTGCCCAGCACGCCGCGTGCGATTGGCGCCACCTGCAGACCATGCTCGATGTCGGCTCGGAACGACCGGTTCAGCCGCGACAGCGGTGCGGTGTGCAGCGCGGTCCGCAGCGGCCCGAGGTCCGTGCTCGAGATCCACAGCCGGTCCGCAGCGCCCTGCCCGGGCATCTGCGCGTCGAGCGCGCCGGCGAGCGTGGCCTCGTCGGCGACCACGAACCCAGCGGCGCTCGCAGCCACCGTCGGGAAGCGCCGCAGCACCCCGACCACGTGCGCGTTCACCGACTGCCCATCGACCGTCAGCTCGAGTCGGCCGCCGGTCGCCGCCGCCGACGCGGTGTGGCCGTCGACGAGCACCGGCAGGGGGCGCGTATCGCTCGGCTGCGACGGCCGCAACACGCCGGACCGTCCGCTCTCGGTGAACCGGACCTCCGCCGAAGCGCTCCCCGACCGAGGGCGCGCCGACGCCGCGCCCACCCCGCGCCAGCCGCCGAGGTCGACGCTGAGCAGCGTCCGACCGTTGCCCGCGGCCATCCTCACGGGCCCCAGGCCAACGGCCGCAACCGTCTGCGTGGGGGCGCTCGACCCCTCCGCGTTCTGATGACCGGTGGTGACCTCGAGGCCGGTCGGTTCGTCGAGCTCGAGCGCCTGCAGCTCCCAGCTCCCGGCGGGCATCCGGCCGTGCAACTCGGAGCTGCGGCCGCTCGCCGACCCGAGCGGCACCTGGGTCACCGATCCCGACGGCGCGCGCAGGTCCGCCGTCACGGCGACCCCGAGGTCCGGCGAGGTGACACGAACCGCCAACGACCGCGCGCCGGCGACGACGGGCGAGCCGGGCGTGCGCGTCGGCCCCTGGGGAGCCAGTCGCGACGCCAGCGTGTCGAGCGGGGCCGAGCCGTCGCCCGACCGCCAGCCATGGATCAGCGGCAGCCCGGCCGCTGGGACTCCGAGCGCCGGCACAGTGACAGTGCCGCCGCCGCTGGCGTAGGTCGCTTCGGTGTCGCGGACCGGCAGCACGTCCCCGCGCGACAGCGAGCGCCAGCGGTCCAGCGAAGCCAGCGCCAAAGGGGTGGCGAAGTCGGCCGCGGGGGAGACGGTGGCATCGAACGGAACCACGTCGGCCGCCTGGTCAGCGGTGCCGCGCAGCAGCGTCGCGCGGTAGGCGAGCGCGAACCCGCCCAGGCCGACGCTCACCGCCACGAACGCGATCGCCAGCGACGGCGAGGCCGGCGCGCGGGCCAGCCCGACCACCGCGAGGCGTACCAGCACCGGACCCCGGCGCGCCACCCGCTCGCCGCCGCGCAGCGCAGCCGCCACCACCCGGTAGATGACGACCCCTGCGACCACGCAGCACAGCGGAGCGAGCAGCACCGGTACCTGGTCGCCGCTGCCGGTGCCGATGATCAGCGCGATCGTCAGCGCCGTGGCCGCCGCGACCGCGGCGACGTCGGCTGCGCGGGATCCGGCCCCGATCAGCGCCAGCGACAGCAGACCCGTCGCCCCGACCCACCCGGCCACCAGCCCGAGCAGGCCGGCCGGGGTCAGCAGGCTGTGGGCTAGGACCCCACCCGCGGGGACGCCCGCGGCGTGGGCGAGCACGACCGCGGCGACGACCGCGACGCAGGCGCCGACGATCACCGCGATCGCGCACAGCCAAGCCGACTCGGCGATCACGAACAGACCGCACTGTCCGCATGCGGGCACCGGCCATGCGCAGCCGTTCGGAGTCCGCGCGCTGATCGGCGCGCAGCGCGCCCGCGGCGAGCACGATGAACAGCGCGAACGCCGCCAGCGCGCCGCCCCCGGCGAGCAGCAGCCGGTTGGGCGCCGCGCCGGCCTGCGTCCTGGCCTGGTCGATCCCGTCGAACGGGGCGCTCAGCGTGAAGTTGCTGGCGCTCGACAACAACGCCGCCTGGGCGTTCTGGATCCGGTCGCGAAGCGAGGCGAGCTGCCAGCTGTGCAGCCCGCTGGTCGGCAGCTGCGCCAGCCAGCTGTGGGAGCGGTAGATCCCGGCCAGGCCTGCGAGCCCGTCGAGGCCGGCGACGTCGGCGGTGAGCGCCAGCGGCGGATGCTCGTTGGCCCCGGCCGCCGCGGCGAACCCGAGCGGCACCGCTGAGCGCAGCTGGGTCACGCCGAGGATCGAGAGCTTGGCCCCGTCGGTCGTGAGCGTCCGGCGCGGGACGCTTCCCGCGATCAGCACTGGGCAGTTGCTCGGGCGACACGCGCCCGGCGCCGGGGGCGATCCGGGCCCCAGCCACCGGTTCAGCGACTCGATCGCGGCCGGGCGCACGAGCGTGCCATTCAGCCGCACCGGGTTGAGCAGCACGACCTCGGTCTGGTGCGATAGGCCGAGGCCGCTGAGCAGCGCGTGCGCCCGGCGGCTCACGGAATCGGTGACGACGCCCTGCCAGGTGACCCGCACTGCGCGCTGCACCGGTGTCAAGCCGGTGAGCACCGAGCGGGCGCTCTGGTCGGCGGCGATCGTCCCCTCGGCCACGACGGCGCCGGCGAACGCGGCGGCCAGTGCCACCCCCAGAGCCGGCAGCAGCCAGCGACCGGGGCGCCGTCGGGCGCGCGCGGCCGCCAGCGACAACGGGGCCCACAGTGCTCGCATGTCAGCGCTCCCCGCCGTGGTGGCGTTGGTAGTGGGCGCGCGCCTTGGCGCGCCCACCGCACACCGACATCGAGCACCAGCGCCCGGAGCGGTTACGGGAGTGGTCGTAGAACGCCCAGCCGCAGGCCTCACCGGGGCAGATCTTCAGGCGCTCCCAGCTGCCGTCGAGCATCGCACGGGCGGCGATCGCCAGCACCGACCCAAGCGCGGCGTCGAGTCCGCCGCGCCCGGAACGGACGAACCGTGGCCCGTCCGCCGCGAACCGAAGCTCGACCGCACCGCCCGCGGCGGCATCGTTCAGCGCCGCAAGCGCCTGCGCCACGGCCGGCGGCAGCCGCCGGATCGTCATCGGAGTTGGCCCGGGCGAGCGAGCGCAGGCCCTCGCGCACCGCGATCGCCCGAGCCAGGTCGCGGCTCGTCAGCGGCGGACCGGCGGCCTCGATCAGCTCCCGCGCGGCCAGCCACCGCCACAATCCCGCGGGGGTGGCCAGCAGCTCGGACCCGTGCTCGAACTCGAGGTCGTAGTGCGTGTTGACGAACGCCTGCGCGAGCGCCAGATCCCCCGGCGCGGGCGGCCGTCCGCCGGGCTGAACCCCACGCCTTCTGGCTCCGTGGATCTCACCACCAACCATGTCTACGCCGGTTAGCTTACGGCCACCCAGGGTGCGTCCGCCACCAATTAAGGGCGCGGCAGCGCAAGGCGATCGACGCTCTCGGCTACAGCCAGCGTCGGCCTATACTTGCCCGAGCACCCACGTTAGGAGCTGCTTGTGCAGGAGATGGTCATCTACGGCGTGAGCTTTGACATGGTCGGTAAGCAGCCGATCGTCCTGTTGAAGACCGTCGAGAGCAACAAGTTTCTGCCTATCTGGATCGGTCATCCCGAAGCCGCGGCGATCCTGATGAAGCTGCAGGGAGCGTCGACGCCGCGCCCGATGACCCACGACCTGCTCTCGGACATGCTCGGAGAGCTCGACATCGAGTGCACCCGGGTCGCGGTCACCGAGCTGCGCGAGAACACGTTCTACGCGTCGATCAGCCTGCGGGCCAACGGCCGCGACCTGGAGATCGACTCGCGTCCCAGCGACGCGCTCGCGCTCGCCGTCCGCGCGGGGGCCCCGATCTTCGCCGCCGACGAGGTGATCGCCGAGTCCGCGATCGAGTTCGAGCACGAGGTCGAGGACACCGAGTCAGTGGTCGAGAAGTTCAAGGACTTCCTCGACCAGGTCACCCCCGAGGACTTCGCGGGCGGATCGGAATAAGGGCAGGCCGGACGCCCGGCCGTCCCGGAGCAGGCTGCGGTCTCACGCCCTGACGGGAGCCGCCGCCTCGACGATCAAGCCGATCAGCTCGTCGAAGCCGATACCGGCGGCGTCCGCGGCCTGGGGCAGCAGGCTGGTCTCGGTCAGCCCGGGGATCGGGTTGGCCTCGAGCACGAACAGCTCGTCCGTGGCCGACTCGAGCATCAGGTCGACGCGCGCGAACCCCGAACAGCCCAGCAGCCGGTAGACGTCGAGCGCGATCGCCGACGCCCGCGCAGCCAACTCGTCGTCGATCTCGGCTGGGCACACGAACCGGGTCCGACCGATCTCGTAGCGGGACTCGAAGTCGTAGAAATCCTCCTGCTCGGGAACCGCCTCGACGATCGGCAGCACCTGTAGGGCGCCGCGCTGCTCGATTATCGACACCGCCAGGTCGCGGCCTGACACGTGGCGCTCGAGCAGCACCTTGCGGTCGTACGAGAACGCGGCCACCAGCGCGCTGGGGACGTCCGCGGTCGTGCGGGCGAACTTGATTCCCAGCGCCGAGCCCTGTCCGGCGGGTTTGACCACGATCGGGAACTGCAGCCGATCCTGGATCGCCGGGAGCGCCTGCGCCGCCCCGAGCTCGCGGAACGCGGTCTCGTTGAACGCGTAGAAGTCGGGGGTGGGGATCCCGGCGTCGCGCATCGCGTGCTTGGCCAGCACCTTGTCGGCGGCGCGGATGCACGCCGACACCCCCGACCCCGTATGCGGGATGCCCATCACCTCGAGCAGCTCCTGGACGGTCCCGTCTTCGCCGTCGCGTCCGTGCAGCGCCACGAACGCCAGCTCCGGCGCCTCGACGCTGAGCCGCTCCACCAGGTCGGCGCCGACGTCGATCGCGATCACCTGATGGCCGAGTCGCTCAAGCGCGTCCTGCACCCGCGCGCCCGACTTGAGCGAAACCTGCCGCTCGAGCGAGCGTCCGCCCTTGAGCACGGCGATCCGGCTCACGGGCGCCACGATGCTGCTGCGGTCATCCGGCCCGGGTGCGCTGTGCCGGAAGCCGCAGAACCTTGGCCAGCTCGGAGTCCGGGAGCGGCGGGGCGGCGTCCGCACCCCGTGGACCGTGCTTGGCGGCGGGCCGCTGCCCGTCGGGCGGGCGCGCCGCCTGTCGGGGTGCGGCCGGCGCGGCTCCGGTCAGCGTGCCGTACAGGGCGACCTGCTCGCGTACGACCTCGCCGATCCGCCGGACCCCCTCGCGAATCTCGTCCTCGTCGGCGCCCGAGAAGTTCAGCCGCATCGAGGAGCCGCCCCGACCGTCGACGAACGCGGCGCGACCGGGCACGAACGCCACGTGCTCCTCCAGCGCCCGCGCCAGCAGGTCGGTGGTGTCGATGTAGTCGGGCAGCGTCGCCCAGATGAACAATCCGCCCTCCGGGTGAGTCCACTCGGCCTCGCGGGGGAAGTGCTCGGCCAGCGAGTCGAGCATCACGTCGCGCCGCCGCCGGTAGATCTCGATCAGCGAGCGCACGTACTGCTGCCACTCCCCCGAGTCAAAGTACGCAGCCACGAAGTGCTGAGAGATCGAGGACGAGCACAGATCCGAGGCCTGCTTGCCGATGTTCATCTTGGCCAGCACGGGCGCCGGAGCGCTGGTCCACCCGAGCCGCACTCCGGGGGAGAGGATCTTCGAGAACGTGCTCGCGTAGATCACGAACTCGCCGCCGTCGAGCGAGCGCAATGTCGGCAGCGGGGTCCCCTCGTAGCGGAGCAGGCCGTAGGGGTTGTCCTCGAGCACCAGCAGCTCGCGCTCGCCGGCGATCCGCACCATCTGCTCGCGCCGCTGCAGCGACAGCGTCACCCCGGCGGGGTTGTGGAAGTTGGGCACCGTGTAGATGAACTTGGGGCGGCGCCCTGAGCGCTCGAGGCGGTCGAGCGTGTCGGCGAGCTCGTCGACTCGCATGCCATCGCGATCCATCGTCACCTGAACGACGTCGGCCTGGTAGGCGCAGAACGTGGGCACAGCGCCCGGGTAGGTGGGCGCCTCGGTGACGACCACGTCGCCAGGGTCGAGCAGCGTCTTGCAGACCAGATCGATCACCTGCTGGCCGCCGGTGGTCACCAGCAGCTCGTCGTGGTCGATCTCCATCTCCTCAGCGTCCATCACCTCGCCGATGCAGCGCTTGACCAGCTCGAGCCCCTCGGTCGGGCTGTACTGGAGCGCGCGGGCGCACGATTCGGCGGCCACCGTCCTCATCACCGACGCGTAGGAGTCGGGCGGGAACGTCGATGTGTCGGGCATCCCGCCCGCCAGCGAGATCACGTCGTCGCGCTCGGTCAGGGCCATCAGATCGCGCATCGCCGAGGACTTCATAACCTTCGTCCGCTCGGCGAATAGGGCCGCGTAGCGCTCGATGTCGCGGGTCGTCGACCGCGGGCGCTTGGAATGCGGCCCCAGCGCACGGCCGGCGCCGCTCACGCTCCGCTCTCCTCTATCGTCACGCCTGTTCACGGTACAGCACGGTGCATCTCGTCTTCGACATCTTCCAGGGCATCGGCGTGGCATCGGCGGTGGGGATCCGACCGTTTCTGCCCGCGCTGGTAACCGGCGCGCTCGCCGCCGGCGACCTCGAGATCGACTTCAAGGGCACGGACTACTCTTTTCTGGAGCACGTTCCTTTCCTGCTTGTGATGTTGGTGCTGGCGATCCTGTTGCTGATCGCCGAGCGCCGGCTGGCCCCGGAGGCGCTCGAACGCGGACCGGGAGCGGTGGTGCTGGGCGTCCTCGCTCTGGTGATCGGCGCGCTGCTGTTCGCCGGCGCGCTGGCCGACGACAACTACACGTCGTGGCCGGGGCTGATCGGCGGCGCGCTGTGCGCGGCTGTCGCGATCGCCGCCACCCGTCCGCTGCTGGCGCGGGTGCGCTCGCGGCTCGACAAGGCCACCGCCTCGACGGTCCCGTTCTACGCCGAGGCGAGTGCTGTCGTGCTCGCTGCGCTGTCGATCGTGGCCCCGCCGGTGGGAATCATCGCGCTGCTCCTGCTGCTGTGGCTGCTGATTGCCGGCCGGCGGCGCGAGGACCAGAAGTACGCCGGTCTGCGGATCCTCCGGTGACCCCGCGACCCGCCCCGTGAGCAGCACAGACGGTAAGAAGCTCGTGCTCGTGGTGATCGACGCGCTCAAGCCGGCGATGCTCGGCCGGGCGATCGCCACCGGCCGCGCGCCGGCGCTGGCCCGGATCCGCGAGGAGGGCGTGTACGTCGACGACTGCGTCGCCGCGTTTCCTTCGGTGACGCCGGTGTGTGCGGCCACGATCACCACCGGCGTCGGTCCCGACGAGCACCTGATCCCGAGCATGAACTGGTACCACCGAGAGGAGGGCCGCTACGTCGAGTACGGCTCGAGCTTCTCGGCCAGCCGCCAGTTCGGCGTGCTGCGGTCGCTGACCGACACGGTCTACCGGATGAACGCCGAGCACCTCTCGCACGACGTCGAGACCGTGTTCGAGTCGCTCGACGACCGCGATGTCCGCACCGCCGGCACGACCTACCTGATCTACCGGGGACGTCACCAGCACGAGGTCGCCAACGAGAGTGCGCTGGCCCGGATCGTCACCTCGACGCTGTTCCGGCGCACGATCGACGGCCCGCTGGAGCTGTTCTATGCCGACCTTTACGCGTCGCGCAAGACCGGCTGCCGCGGCCAGCTGGGAATGCCCGGGATCCGCGACCAGCACACCGGGTGTGTGGGGGCGTACCTGATCGAGCGCGACCTGTTCGACTTCATGCTGTTCTCGCTGCCAGACAACGATGCGTGGTCGCACCGCAACGGCCCGCACGCGCAGGTGACCTCGATCGCCGCCGCGGACCGTCAGCTCGAGCGCCTGATGCACGCTGCCGGTGGAGCCGACGCGTTCCTGGAGAGCTACGCGGTGATCGTCACATCCGACCATTCGCAGGCGGCCGTGGAGGAGCGGATCCGGCTCGATCAGGCGTTCACCGAGTTCGACGTCGCCACCCAGAGCGCCGCCCGTTCGGCGGACGCCGAGGTCGCGCTCAGTCCGGCGCAGCGCGCGGCGATGATCTACGCACTCGACCCTGAGCAGCGCGACCCCGTGGTGGAGCGGTCGCTGGAGGCGGTCGCCGAGCTAGACGGCGTCGACCTGGCGCTGTGGATGCCGAACCCGTCATCGGACGAGGCCGCGATCCGAAGCGGCCGCGGAGAGCTGCGGTTCAGGCCCGGCGGCGAGCTGACCGATCCCCGCGGCGGGACCTGGAGCGTCGAGGGGGACCTGGCCACGATCCGGGCTGAGGTCCAGGATGGCCGGCTGCTGTGCACCGAATATCCGGACGTGCTGGCGCGGGCGTGGTCGGCGCTGAAATGCCCGACCGCCGGCGACGTGCTGCTGTCGGCCGCGCCGGGCTACGAGTTCGTCGACTGGGGCGGCGCCGATCACGTCGGCGGCAGGCAGCCACGGATCGATGCACCGCTCGGACTCGCTTGGCGCGCTGATGTGGTGCGGCACCGGCCCTGACTCCCGCTCCGCCCGCGAGCAGTGGTCGCTGCGCGACGTCGCGCCGATGATCCGCGATCATTTTCCCGGCGGATTAGGAGCCGGTTAACCGGGCGCCAGGAGCGCAGGTGACCCGAAGCCGCGAGGGTAGATTGGCGACATGCCCGAAGAGTTGACGACGACCGCGACCGCGACCGCCGCGCTGCCGATTCATGCGCGGGTGCGCGATGGCGTGCGCCACCCGCACAACTGGTGGCAGCTCGGGCGATTCGCCGCCGTCGGAGCCAGCGGATACCTGGTCAACCTGGCGGCGTTCGCCGTGTGCGTGCACCTGCTGGGGATCGACTACCGGCTCTCGGCGGTGATCGCCTACGTAGTCTCGGTCGTCAACAACTTCTGGTTGAACCGGCACTGGACGTTCGACGCAAAGCAGGACCATCCGATGCTCCAGGCCATACGCTTCTTCGCGGTGTCGCTGGTCACGTTCGGATTCACATACGTGGTGCTGATCACGCTGGTCGGCGACGTCGGGATGCCGAAGGTTGTCGCCCAGGCGATCGCCATCGTCGCCGGTACACCGCTGTCATTCATCGGGCAGAAGCTTTGGAGCTTCAAGGCGTAGGGCACTTCTCTCCGCGGACACTCCTCGCCCTGCTCGCGGCCCTCGCCGTGGCAGCACTGACGCTGTTCGCCGGCCAGGCCCGTGCGGCCGGCACCGCTCAAAGCACCAGCGGGGCGTCGACCGGCGCGACGGCGACCACGACCACGACGGTCGACCCGAACACGCCCGTGTTGGTGACCTCGCAGAACAAGTCGCCGCCCGGCTACCGGCTGACCGCCGCCAACGTCGAGCGGATCGCCGCCGACTCGCCGAAGATCATCGCCGAGCTCAAGCGCCACCCGAAGGCGACCCCGTACGAGTACACCAAGGGTCCCGGGCGCTGGCAGGTGAGCTGGTTCTCGGCCGGGCCCAAGCAGACCGAGCTCGCGCAGGTGTACGTCGACGACTACAGCGGCAAGGTCACCGAGGCATGGACCGGCTTCCAGGTCGCGTGGACGATGGCTCGGGGATACCCGGGCGCGTTCGGGCGCAGGGTCAACTCGTGGTACGTGTGGGTTCCGCTGTGCATCCTGTTCGTGGCGCCGTTCTTACCGTGGCGACGTCGGCCGTCGCTGCTGCACCTCGACTTGCTGGTGCTGCTGGCGTTCTCGATCTCGCTGGCGTTCTTCAACCACGCGCTGATCGGAATCTCGGTGCCGCTGGCGTATCCGTTCTTGCTGTACCTGCTGGTGCGGATGCTCTTGCTGGCGTTCGGGCGCGGTCGCCCGCGCGAGCCGCTGCGACTGATCGTGCCGGTGTCGTGGCTGGCGATCGCGACGATCTTCCTGGTCGGCTTCCGGGTCGGGCTCAATGTCACCGACTCCAACGTGATCGACGTCGGCTACGCGGGCGTGATCGGCGCCGACAAGGTGATCCACGGCGAACAGCTGTACGGGCACTGGCCTAAGGACAACCCCAATGGCGACACGTACGGCCCGGTCAACTACTACGCGTACGTGCCGGCTCGAGCGATCTTCGGCTGGAGCGGCAGGTGGGACGACCTGCCGGCGGCGCGCGCGGCGGCGATCGCGTTCGACCTGCTCACGTTGCTGGGGTTGTACGTCCTGGGCCGGAGGATCCGCGGTCCCACGCTCGGGGTGGTGCTGGCCTACGCGTGGGCGGCCTACCCATTCACCATCTACGTGCTGAGCTCGAACAGCAACGACTCGCTGGTCGCGATGCTGGTGGTGCTTTCGCTGCTGGTGATCACGTCGGCCCCGGGCCGCGGCATCGCCGGGGCGTTAGCCGCCTTCACGAAGTTCGCGCCGCTGGCGCTGGCGCCGTTGCTGTTTCGCGGCGTGGGGCCCTGGCCGCGCAAGCGTGCCCTGCTCGTGTCGGTGATCGCATTCGCGGCGACGGCCGTGGTCGTGATGCTGCCGGTGCTGACCCAGCACAACCTGCACGCGTTCTGGCACGACTCGGTCGCCTACCAGGCCGGGCGCGGCTCGCCGTTCTCGATCTGGGGCCTGTGGGGCGGGCTGAACTTCGAGCAGCACCTGGTTCAGGGCGCCGCCGTGGGCCTGGCGCTGGCGCTCGTGTTCGTGCCAAGCCGGCGCGACGTGGTCGTGGTCGCGGCGCTGGGCGCGGCGATCCTGATCGCGCTTCAGCTCGGGATCACCCACTGGTTCTACCTCTACATCGTGTGGTTCTTCCCGCTGGTGATGGTCGCGCTGCTGGGTGCCTACCCGGAGCGGGCGGGCGCGCTGACGACGGCTCGTAGCACCGACTTCGCCGCTGCCGCCCAGCAGCCGATCCCGGTCGCCTGAATCGCGACGCTAGCTGAGTCCCGTAGCCGGCTCGAGCACCTGCTCGATCGACGTCGCCCGCATCGGTGCGTCGGCCCGGATCACGACCCCGTTCAGCCACGGGTCCTCGGTCGAGGTCTCGAAGTGGACCGGCATCTTGGTGACCATCGCCTCGACGGCCTGCTCGCGCTTGACGCCGATCACGCCGCCGCGAGGGCCGGTCATGCCGACGTCGGTTATGTAGGCGGTGCCGCCCGGGAGGACCCGGGCGTCGGCGGTCGGAACGTGGGTGTGGGTGCCGACGACAGCGGTCACCTTCCCATCCAGGTGCCACCCCATCCCGACCTTCTCGCTGGTGGCCTCGGCGTGCATGTCGACGAGCACGTGGTCGACCTTGCCGCGCAGCGCGTGCAGCGCCGCGTCGGCCTCGCTGAACGCCGGCCGTCCGGCGTTCATGAACAGGTTGCCCGACAGCGACACCACGCCCAGCCGCACGCCGGCGCGGGCGACCACGCACCAGCCATGCCCGGGCTGGCTGCGCAGGAAGTTGGCGGGGCGCAGGATCCGCTCCTCCTGGTCGAGGTACGGGTACACCTCGCGGTGGCGGTAGGTGTGGTTTCCGAGCGTGATCACGTCGACGCCGTTGGCCAGCAGGTCGCGGGCGATCTTCGGGGTGATCCCGATCCCTCCGGCGACGTTCTCGCCGTTGACCACGACGAAGTCCGGGGCCAGGCGCTCCCGCAGGCCGGGCAGCAGCGTCAGCAGGGTGCGGCGGCCGATCCCGCCGACGACGTCGCCGACGAACAGAATGCTGGTCTGGTTGGACATCCTCTGCTGGCGCATACTTCCATGTGAATGAGTCCAAGGCTTCCCAGGCGGACGCGTGGCGAGCCGGTCTCGCCACCCGAGCAAGGCGCGCAGCAACTGGGCGGGGATGAGAACGGTCACTCGCAGCCGGCCGAGCCGGAGGCGACTGAGTTCCCGACCGGCACCGACGAGCCGGCGACCACGACAGCGCCGGTGGCCGCGCCGGTCCCGCCAGTGCTGGTCCCGCGCTGGATCCAATTGGTGGTGCTCCCGCTGGCGCTGCTGGGCCTGTGGGCGCTGGCCCGGGCGGCGGGCTCGGTACTGCTGATCCTGATGGTCGCGTCGGTCGCGGCGCTGGTCCTCAACCCGCTGGTGCGGATACTCGAGCGGGCCCACGTCCCGCGCGGGCTGGCGATCCTCGCCGTGTACCTGGGCGGGGTCGCGGCGCTGGTCGGCATCGGGCTGCTGCTCTCCAATCCGATCACCACGCAGATCACGAACTTCCAGCACGACGTGCCGGACCTGGTCAAGCAGGCCAACAAGGACCTCGTGCAGCTCCAGAGCTGGCTCAACGACCGGGGCATCAAGGTCCACATCCAGGAGCAGGGCCAGACCGCGCTGCAGACGCTGCAAAAGGACGTCCTCAAGCGTTCCAGCGACATCCTCTCGTTCTCGCGCGACCTGCTCCAGCAGGCGGTCACGCTGGGGTTCGACCTGGTGCTGACGCTGGTGCTGTCGATCTACCTGTTGGTCTACGGCAAGCAGATCGGCGACTTGGCGCGGCGGGTCATGCCCCGCGGCGACGGCACGCCCGACGACGACTACCCGCTGCTGATCCAGCGGGCGGTGTTCGGCTATGTCCGCGGGCAGGTGCTGTTCAGCCTGATCATGGGCGCCAGCGCCGCACTGGCGCTGTGGATCCTCGGGGTGATCGGAATCTTCCCCGACGGCGAGCGCCTCGGCGTGTTCTTCGGCGCGTTCTACGGCCTGATGGAGTTCATCCCATACATCGGGCCGATCATCGGGCCGATCCCGGCCGTGCTGGTGGCGCTGTTCGACAACCCGATCAGCGCGGTGTGGGTGGTGGCGGTGTTCGTGGCCCTGCAGCAGCTCGAGGGCCACTTCGTCGCCCCGCAGGTGTTCCGGCTATCGCTGCGGATCAACCCGATCCTGATCATCCTGTCGCTGCTGATCGGCTTCCAGCTGTACGGCATCATCGGCTCGCTGGTGGCGCTGCCGATCGCGGCGATCATTCGCCAGACGGTCCTGTATTTGCGCCGTCACCTGGTGCTGGAGCCGTGGACGCGCAACCCGGTCGGGGAGCCGCCGCTGGTGCTCGAGTCACCGATCGCGTCCGAGCACTGCCCCGACTGCGGCGCGGCCGCCGGCGAAGGCGACGCGTTCTGCCGCTCGTGCGGTGCCTCGCTGCTGCCGAGAGTCAGCACCCCGGGGTAGGCGGGCGGGCCGCGCTCAACCAATAGCCTTGAGCGCGTTGTCGACGAGCACCGCACCAGGCGCCACGCTCACGGTTCGCGCGGTCACCAAGCGCTTTGGCTCCCGGACCGCGCTCGCACCGATCAGCTTCGAGCTCGAGCCGGGACAGCTGGTGGGGATCATCGGGCCCAACGGCGCCGGTAAGACCACACTGCTGTCGATTCTCGCCGGGGTCTCGCGGCCGACTGGAGGCGAGGTGGTCCAGCCGGCGGGCAAGGTCGGCTGGGTTCCCCAGCAGCCGGCCCTCTACTCAAAGCTCTCGGCCGCCGAGAACCTCCGGCTGTTCGCCCGCCTCGAGAAGGTCGGCGATCCGGAGGCGTCGGTGGAGCGGATGCTGCGCCAGACCGGGCTGGAGGATCGCTCCGGCGACGAGATCGGCAAGCTCTCGGGCGGCAACCAGCAGCGTGTGAACATCGCGATCGGGCTGCTGTGCGAGCCGGCTGTCCTGCTGCTCGATGAGCCCTCGGCGTCGCTGGATCCGCGCCAGCGCGAGCGGTTATGGGAATTCATCGGGGGCCTGGCGGCTGACGGGACGACCGTGGTCTTTTCGACCCACAACGTCGCCGAGGCGGAGCGCTACGCCGATCGCCTGCTGGTCTTGGTCGACGGCGAGCTGCTGTTCGCGGGGACGCCCGTCGAGCTCGAGCAGGCGGTGGGTGGCCAGTCGCGGGACTTCGAGGCCGCGTTCGTCCGGTTCCTGCACGAGCGCGGTCACTAGTGCCCGGCGGAGCCCACTGACGCCCGGTCGTCCCGATGCGCTGGCTGTTCGTCAAGGACCTGCAGATCCTCAAGCGTTCGCCGCTGCTGGTGGCGCTGCTGGTGATCTACCCGATCGCGATCGCGCTGATGATCGGTTTCGCGATCTCGAGCCCGCCCGGGAAGCCGACCGTGGCGATCCTCGACGAGGTGCCGCCCGGCCAGGGCACGATCAACCTCGGCAGCCAGCAGATCAACGTCTCCTCGCTGGCCGGTCAGCTGTATCAGTCGGTCAAGCCGCTGAGGGTCGACTCGCGCGACGAGGCGATCTCGAAGGTGCGCTCGGGCGCAGCCGCCGCCGCGCTGATCGTGCCGGCCGACATCACCAAGCAGATCCAGAGCCTGGTCACCCAGGGTGTCGGCACGCCCACGGTCGAACTGATCCTTAACTCCAAGAGTCCGCTCGAGCGGCAGTTCGCGCAGCAGACCATCAATGCCCGCGTCAACGACGTCGAGCAGGCCGTCTCCAAGCAGGTGCTGAGGGTTGCGGTGCAGGACCTGCGCCAGGTGCTCAATGGGGGTCGGCTGCAGTTCCTCGGCCAGACCGTGTCGCTGCTCGGGTTACGCGACTCGCGGGCGATCATCCAGGGCACGATCGCCGCGCTGCCCAAGGACTCGCAGTTGCGACCCGCGCTGGCGCAGGTCGTCGACTTCGCGACGCTGGCGATCGAGGGCCTGGGGTTCGCGTCGCCGGTGCTGGGCTCGATCGGCAAGCCGCTGACTGTGACCACCACCGAGCTGTCGGGCAAGACCACGCCCACCGACGCGTACGCGGCCACGATCGCCGTGGTCGTCTCGCTGATGTTCGTGACGCTGCTGCTCGCCTCCGGACTGCTGGCCGTCGAGCGCTCGGAGAACGCCTACTCGCGGCTGGTGCGGGGGCTGGTGTCGCCGCTGGGGTTGCTGTCGGAGAAGGTGACGCTGTCGGCTGCGTGTGCCGGGCTGGTGACGCTGGCGATGGCGATCTTCGTGTCGCTCTTCGTGCACCTGGAGTGGGCCCGGTTTCCGTTATGGGTGCTCGCGCTGGCGCTGTCGGGGCTGGCGTTCGGGGCGCTCGGGGTCGCGATCGGCGGGTTCGCCCGCGAGGTCAGCACCGCGTCGCTGATGGCGTTCCTGCTGTCGCTGCCGATCGCGTTCGTCGCGCTCGTCCCCGCCAACGCGGTGTCCGGCGGCGTCAAGACCGTGCTCGACGCCGTCTCGTTCGTGTTCCCGTTCAAGGCCGCGCTGCAGGCTGTCGGCAACGCGTTCAGCGGGACCGAGCCCGCGATCGCGGGGCCGTTGCTGCATCTGGCGGTGCTGACCGTCGTGTTCGGGGCGCTCGCGCGGGTGGCGATGCGGCGGTTCGCGCAGCCGTGAGCGCTGGATCGGCAGGGCGGGAGCGCTGGCTGAACGATCATCGCCAGGACCGTGCATAACGCGACAAATCCGAACCATCCGGCGAGGCTTGCCGTGCCAGGCACCGTATGCGTGCTCAGGACGGCAAGCCTCGGCTTCGCCGTCGGATTTGCCGTGTTATGCACTCCGGCCGCTGCCCGCACGAATCCTCTCGGGCATCCGCGCCCGGGCGGATTCCAGCCCGCGGGCTAGCGGCTCGAGACGGTGCGTCGGAACAGGACGGCGCAGATGACGGCCACGATCAGCGCGATCACCGGGATCGTCGCCCCCATCACGCCGATGAACGAGAGCACGAGCGTTACCACGCCGACGGCGCCCGCCACGCCACCGGTCACGACCAGCCGGTAGGCGCGCTGCTCGCGCGCTCGCCGCGGGGTATAGCTGCCGCGCTTCTGAAGATCTGCCACGCACTGAGCGTATCGCGGCGGTGCCCCGACCACCAGATGTAGGCTTATCTCTCGATGGCGGACCCCGACAGCCACATCCTGCTGGTCTACGACTACGTCGAGAACATGCTCGAGCGCCGGACGCCTCACCGAGAGGCCCACCTGGCGAAGATCACCGAGCAGCGCGAGGCCGGCAACCTGGTGATGGCCGGCGCGCTCGGCGACCCGCCGGTCGGCGGCGCGCTCGTGTTCAAGGGCGTCGACCCCGAGTACGTGGAGACGTTCGTGCGCGACGACCCGTACGTGAAGTCGGGACTCGTCACCAGCTGGCGCGCCGAGGCCTGGAAACTGGTCTAACCCGCCCGGCGAGCCCGTGGGCGACCCGGCGGTATGCTCGGTTTTAGTGGCTTCCCTCGATTTCCGCTGATGCCGTTCCCACAGACCCGACTCCGTCGGCTGCGCGCCTCGCGTGCTCTGCGCGGACTGGTCCGGGAGACCCACCTGTCTCCCGCGGACTTCGTGTATCCGATGTTCGTGGCTCACGGGATCGATCGCCGCGAGCCGATCGAGTCGATGCCGGGAGTCGACCGCCTGTCGATCGCGCACGCGGTGGCTGAGGCGGGCGAGGCCGCCGGGCTCGGGATCCCAGCGGTGCTGCTGTTCGGGCTCCCCGCCGCCAAGGACGAGGAAGGCTCGGGCGCATGGGACGACGAGGGGATCGTGCAGCTGGCCACCCGCGCGATCAAGGAGGCCCACCCCGAACTGCTGGTGATCGCCGACCTGTGCCTGTGCGAGTACACCAGCCACGGCCACTGCGGCGTGGTCCGCGCCGACGGCGTGATCGATAACGACGCCACGCTCGAGCTGCTGTCGCGGACCGCCACGTCGCAGGCCCGCGCCGGCGCAGACATCATCGCCCCCAGCGACATGATGGACGGGCGGGTCGGAGCGATCCGGGCCGCACTCGACGACGACGATCACGTCGACACCCCGATCATGGCCTACTCCGCCAAGTTCGCCTCGGCCTTCTACGGCCCGTTCCGCGAGGCCGCCGACTCTGCGCCTGCGTTCGGCGACCGTCGCAGCTACCAGATGGATCCGGCCAACGGCGACGAGGCGGTGCGCGAGACGCGCCTTGACGTCGAGGAGGGCGCCGACATCGTGATGGTCAAGCCGGCGCTTCCCTACCTCGACCTGATCCACCGGGTCAAGACCGAGACGTCGATGCCGGTGGCCGCCTACAACGTCAGCGGCGAGTACGCGATGGTCAAGGCGGCCGCCGCCGCCGGCTACCTGGACGAGCGCGCGACAGTGCTCGAAACGCTGACCTGCATCCGGCGCGCCGGCGCCGACATCGTGATCACCTACCACGCAAAGGACGCCGCGCAATGGCTTCGATGAGCTCCTCCTACGGCCCTAAGCTGCGCAGCCGCAAGCACGGCGCTGCGGTTCCGCTCGACGAGCTCGACAAGCGTCTGCTGAACCTCATGCAGGGCTCGTTCCCGCTCGCGACCCGGCCCTATGCGCACGTCGCGGCCAAGGCCGAGATCACCGAGGAGGAGGCGATCGAGCGCGTCGACGCGCTGCTGAGCCAGCGGATCATCCGCCAGGTCACGCCGATCTTCGACACCCGAGCGCTCGGCTACTCGTCGATGCTGGTCGCCGCCAAGGTCGACCCCGAGAACCCCTGGCGCGCGGCCAAGGTGATCAACGAGCACCCCGGTGTCTCGCACAACTACCTGCGTAACCACGACTTCAACATCTGGTTCACGATCGCCACCGAGCCCGACTCGCCGCTGGGGCTTGACCGCACGCTCGAGGTGCTCGGCGAGATCGCCGGCGCCGACTCGATCCGCCAGCTGCCGACGCTGAAGCTGTTCAAGATCCGCATGGACCTGGAGATGGAGGGAGGCACCGACGCCCTGGCCAAGGCGGTCGAGGCCGCGCCGCCCGCTGAGATCGAGCGCCAGCCCTACGACGAGCGCGACATCGCGGTGATTCGTGCACTCCAGGGAGACATGCCGACCATCGCCGAGCCCTACGCGCCCGCCGCCGAGCAGCTCGGGATGACCCAGGATCAGCTGCTCGAGCACCTCGAGGGGATGCAGGAGCGCAGGCTACTGCGCCGGGTGGCGGCGATCCTGTTCCACCGTCGTGCCGGGTTCAGCGCCAACGGCATGGGCGTGTGGAAGGTCCCCGACGAGCGGATCATGGAGCTAGGGCCGCAGATGGCCGCGTTCCGCGGGATCTCGCACTGCTACCAGCGGCCCACCTACCGGGACTGGCCGTACTCGATCTTCACGATGGCCCACGGGCGCTCCAAGGAGGAGTGCGACGCGATCCTCGACTCGATCGGCGAGTCGACCGGGGTGCAGGACCGGGCGACTCTGTACTCCTCGACGGAGTTCAAGAAGATCCGGCTGCTGTACTTCACCGCGGACTACCGGGCCTGGGAACGCAAGCACGCCGGCGTGTGAGCCGATCCTCGGACCTGTACCGGCAGGCGCAGGCGGTCCTCCCCGGCGGGGTCAATTCGCCGGTCCGCGCGATGGGTTCGATCGGACGCGATCCGATCTTCATCGCGACCGGTGAAGGCCCGCTGATCACGGACGCCGACGGCAACGAATACGTCGACTGGGTGTCGTCGTGGGGACCCTTGATCCTCGGTCACGCCAACCCCGAGGTCGTGGGCGCCGCATGCGACGCGGCCGCCCGGGGCACGAGCTTCGGCGCTCCCACCGAGGGCGAGGTCGAGCTGGCCGCCGAGGTGGTGCGGCGGATCCCGTCGGTCGAGATGTTGCGGATGACCTCGTCGGGGACGGAGGCGACGATGAGCGTGATCCGCCTCGCCCGCGCCGTCACCGGGCGCGAGCGGATCCTGAAGTTCGCCGGCGCCTACCACGGCCACGTCGACGGCCTCCTAGCCCAGAGCGGGTCGGGCCTCGCCACCCACGGGATCCCGGCGAGCCCGGGCGTCACAGAGGCCGCCGCGGCGGCGACCGTGATCGTGCCCTGGAACGACCGCGACGCTTTGGTCGAGGCGACACAGTCGGATCCGCTAGCGGCGATCCTGGCCGAGCCGATCCCGGCCAACATGGGCGTGGTGCCCCCGGAGCCCGAATTCCTCGAGCTTCTGGCGCAGTGCGCCGAGCAGACCGGCGCACTGCTCGTGTTCGACGAGGTGATAACCGGCTTCCGCGTGGCCCGCGGTGGCGCCCAGGAACGCTACGGGGTGACGCCCGACCTATCGATCCTCGGCAAGATCGTCGGCGGCGGCTTCCCGGCGGCGGCGTACGGCGGGCGCCGGGAGCTGATGGAGCGGATCGCGCCGGCGGGCGACGTCTATCAGGCGGGCACGCTGTCGGGCAACCCGGTCGCGGTCGCCGCCGCGCTGGCCACGCTCGCCCAGCTCGACGCTGCCGCCTACGCGAAACTCGAGCGGACGACCGACGCGCTCGCGGCCGGGCTGCGCGACGTCGCTGCCAGCGCTGGCACGGCGGTCCAGGTCCAGCACGTCCCCGGGCTGCTGACCGTGTTCTTCTCCGCCCGTCCGGTGCACGACTATGCCGATGCCGCGGCCTGTGACCTCGACGCTTACGGGGCCTGGTGCCGGGGACTGCTGGAGCGCGGCGTCTATCCGCCCGCGTCGCAGTTCGAGGCATGGTTTCCTTCGCTCGTGCACGGAGAGGCCGAGATCGAGCGAACGGTGAGCGCCGCGGCGGCCGCGTTTGCCGAGGGCCGATGAACGAGGGGTTCGTCGATGCCATGCTGGGCCAGGGCGGAGTGCTGGCCGAGCTGGTCGGGTTCGAGTCCACGGCGCCGGCGTCCGCCGAGCGCACGCCTGGCCCGGCGCAGATGGGGGCCGCGGGGCCGCGGGCCGCTGGCCGCGAGCACGCCTACGAGCTGCTGCTCGAGATGATCTTCGAGGGCTCCTGCCTGCATTACGGCGAACCGCGGCTGGTCCGCCCGGAGAATCCCGAGCTCGCGCTGCTGCTCGGAGATCAGCTGTACGCGCTGGGCCTGTCGCGCCTGGCCGCGCTCGGCGACCTCGACGCTGTTGCCGAGCTCGCCGACCTGATCTCGCTGGTGGCGCAGGCTCAGGCGGCCGGCGATGTGGAGTTGGCCGAGGCCGTCTGGGAGGCGGGCGCGACGGCCGTCGGCTGGGGTCTGAGCGAGCCGCTGGCGCGGGCCAAGGCGCTCGCACGGGCGCACGACCCGAACGCTGCCTCGGAGCTGCGCACCGCGGCGCAGGCCCGCCGTAGGACCGACTTGTGACGAGCGCCTCAAACCCGCTTGTAACTTGAGTATCGAGAGGTTTGTGACACTTGTAGCAAGCGCTCCGAGCGAGCCGCTTGCCGCCCGACACCTCGCGCTCGCTAGTCGGTACGCTGTCGGAAGTCGTCCCTTTAGGTAGCCGTAAGCAGGAAGGCGCACGTGCCAGATCGACACAAAAAGGCAAAGTCCAAGTACACGATCGATCGGGACATGCCGGGCGCCTTCGAGGGCGAGACCGTTACCCGCCGGCGCTTCATGAACCTCTCCGTGCAGGGCGCCGGGGCCGTCGCGGTCGCCGCGTTCGCGCTGCCCGCGCTGGGCTTCGCGGTCGCGCCGGTGTTCCACCAGACCGCGTTTGAGTGGCAGGCGATCGGCAAGCCGAGCGACTTTCCCGACGACAACTACGTCACCAAGGTGATCGTGCTGGTGCCCGGGATGGGAGAGGCTGGCAACTCGATCGCCTACGTGCGCTCGCGTAACCCGGCGATCGACAAGGAGCCCGAGGACCAGTACAACCACTTCGTCGCGCTGTCGTCTCGCTGCATGCACCTGGGCTGCCCGGTGCGGTGGGTGATCGCCGCCGAGCGCTTCATCTGCCCGTGCCATGGCGGCGTTTACGACATCCGGGGGATGGTCGCCGGCGGACCGCCGGTGCGCCCGCTCGACCGCTTCTACACGCGCCTGAACCAGACGACCGGGTTGGTCGAGCTCGGTCCGCGCTACTCGGTCAACTCCGAGCTGCACCGCTTCTCGCCACGGGATCCCGGCCAGCCGCTGGACGGGATCGGTCAGTACCTCTACCCGAAGCGCTTCTCGACCCCCCAGCGTCCCTAGCTATGCCCAAGCTTCCAGCACCGCCACTGCCCAAGGTTCTCCTCCCGAAGCCCAAGCGCCCGGGAGAGGAAGCCGACAAGCTCACTCCGGTCGAGGCGGGCGTCACCGTCGTCGACTGGCTCGACGAGCGCACGTCGATGTCGCCGGGAATCAGGTGGCTGCTGTTCCGCAAGGTCCCCCGCGGCCTGAACTTCGCCCAGACGCTCGGCTCAGCGACGCTGTTCGCGTTCCTCAACCAGGCGGTCACCGGAGTGTTCCTGGCGATGTACTACCGGCCGGACGCCTACGGGGGCGCGTACGAGTCGGTGCGGTACCTGACCGACGATGTGTTCCTCGGCGGCTTCGTCCGCGGGATGCACAAGTGGGGCGCCTCGGTGATGATCATCCTGATCTTCCTGCACATGGGGCGCGTGTTCTTCTATGGCGCCTACAAGTACCCGCGCGAGCTGACCTGGATCATCGGCGTCGTACTGCTGATCCTCACGCTGGCGATGGGCTTCACCGGCTACCTGCTGCCGTTTGACCAGCGGTCCTACTGGGCCACGATCGTCGGCGTCAACATCAACGGCACCGGCCCGTTCATCGGTCCGTTCCTGTCGGACTTCCTGAGAGGTGGGCCAGAGTTCGGCGCGACTACCTTGTCGCGGTTCTATGCGATTCACATGCTGCTGATCCCTGGCCTGATCGTGGCGCTGATCGGCGCGCACCTGTACCTGGTGACCAAGCTGGGGATCACGGCCCCGCCGTGGCTGAAGGCCGAGACCGAGCCCGACGTCGTGCCGGAGGCCGAGATCTGATGAGGTCCCGCGCGTGAACCAGGCCGAGAAGGAGGCATATCTCCGCGAATACGCGATCCTGAAGAACGAGGGCGAGCCGTTCTTCCCGTACTCGGTCGCCAAGGACTCGCTGATGGCGATGATCGTGATCCTGCTGATCGCGTTCCTGGCGCTGCTGTTCGGCGCGGAGCTGGGCCCGAAGGCGGATCCGACCACGACCACCTACGTGCCGCGGCCGGACTGGTACTTCTTCTTCCTGTTCGAGGTCCTCCGGGTGATGAAGAACGTCCCGGAGTTCACCCCGATGGCCACGATCGGGGTCCCGACGATCTGCATGGTCCTGCTGTTCCTGCTGCCGTTCTACGACCGCAGCCCCGAGCGCCGGATCGAGCGCCGACCCGTGGCACTTGCGGCCGGCGTGGCCACGATCATCGCGATGGCCTACCTGACCTACACCGGGGCCAACACCGGATCGCCGAATTCCGTGGACATGAATCCTCCCTCCGGCTTGACCCCGGCGGAGATACACACCTTCAATGCCGGCAAGCTCGTCGTCGGCCAGTCGGGCTGTCTGGCCTGCCACGTCATCGGCGACAACGGCAACAACGGACCGGGTCCGCCGCTCACCCACATCGGGTCCAAGCTGCCGCCCGGCGCGATTGCGTCGACGTTGCGCAACCCGACCGCGCCGATGCCATCGTTCAAGTCACTGGCCCAGCAAGACCCGCAGAAATTCCAGAACCTCGTCGGCTTCCTCTCCGAGCTGCAGTAGGCCTGCGAGCTGAGGATCCCGTGACCGGGAGCGCACCTTCCGCGCCGGGTGGCGCGCCAGGCATCCTCGAGGAAGCCCAGGTGCGGGCGATGTTCGACCGCATCTCGGGCGTGTATGACCGGATGAACTCGGTGATGACCGCTGGTCTGCACCACCAGTGGCGGCGGCGCGCCGCCGATCTGGCGGGTCTGGGACCCGGCGGCCGGGCGCTCGACGTCGCCACTGGGACCGGTGACCTGGCGATCGAGCTCGCCGAGCGGGTCAGCCCCGGCGGCGAGATCGTGGCCACCGACTTCTCCGAGCGGATGCTCGAGCACGCCCGCGCGAAGCTCGACTCCCGGTCGCTGGGGCCGGGGACGCGAGTGGTCGTGCGCAGCGCGAACGCGCTTGCGCTCCCATTCGAGGACGGCGAGTTCGACGCGGCCACGGTCGGCTTCGGCGCGCGCAACTTCTCAGACCTCGAACTGGGCCTGCGCGAGATGGCCCGCGTCGTCGCGCCCGGCGGCCGGGTCGTGGTACTCGAGCTCACCACACCGCAGCACCCGCCGCTGTCTATGTTCTTCGAGCTGTGGTTCGACCGTGCGGTGCCGGCGCTCGGTCGGATTGCAGGCGACGCCCAGGCCTACAACTATCTTCCGAGCTCCGTGCGGCGATTTCCCGGACCCCAAGAGCTGGCGGCGGCGATGGCCGCGTCGGGCATGAACGACATCCACTACGTGGTCACCGCGGGTGGGATCATCGCGCTGCACGTGGGGGTGGTCGCGTGACAACCGAGGCCGTCCAGGCGGTCGTCGATGTTGGCGGCGCCGCCGTCGGCAGGCTGATGGACCGCGTCGAGCAGCGCATGGCCGAGCTGGCCACCGGTCACGGGCCGGTGCTGGCGCGCTTTGCCGGCGAGACGATTGCCGCCGGCGGCAAGCGCCTGCGCCCGCTGCTGGTCTGCGTCGCGGCGGGCGTGCCCCCGCCCGAGAGCCAGGGCCTGGTCCGCGCCGCGGTCGCGGTCGAGCTCGTCCATGGGGCCACGCTCGTCCACGACGACGTGCTCGACGGCTCGCCGATGCGCCGGGGGCGGCCGACCGTGGTGGCCGCCGGCGGTCGTCAGGTGGCCACCGCGACCGGTGACCTCCTGTTCTCCCGGGCATTCGCCGAGCTTGCAGCGGGGCGGTCGGTGGCGGCGGTCAAGACGCTGTCGCGCGCGAGCTCGGAGCTCGCCGAAGGCGAGCTGATGCAGCGGGCGGACGCGTGGAACGTCGAGGTAAGCCTCGATCGCTACCTCGACCGCTGCCGGCTGAAGACCGCGGTCCTGTTCCGCGCCGCCTGTGAACTGGGCGCGCTGGAGGGTGGCGGCGAGACCGAGTCGCTGGGGACCTTCGGAGAGCAGATCGGTCTCGCCTTCCAGATCCTCGACGACGTGCTCGACGTCTCGGGCCCGCCGGAGCGTACCGGCAAGCCGCGGGGCGCCGACCTGCTCGACGGGACCGTCACGCTGCCGCTGATCGTCGCCCGGGAGCGAGATCCGGCGCTGCAGACCCTCGACGTCCGTGCCGTCCGCAGCCCGGCCGACGCTGCCGGCGTGTGCGAGCGGATCGCGGCCACCGGCGCGCTGGAGACCGCGAGGTCGCGCGCTCTAGAACTCGTCGAGGAGGCCAAGCGCGAGCTGCCCGGATTGCCCGAGCGCCAGCGCACCGCGCTCGAGCTCGTCGCCGAGGGCGTCGTCGAGCGCTACAGCTAGCGGCCTAGAAGTCTTCGGGGAGGATGTGGTCGCCGTCGAGCGCGGTGATGAAGCGGTCGACCTGGTCGGCCATGTTGGCCTGCGCCAGCCGCTGCAGGTCGTCGAGCATGTCGGCGAGACCCGCGTCGAGACGCTCTTCGAGGTCCTCGACCTCCTGCTGGCTGTACAGGCCCTCCTCGCACCAACGGCAGTTGGGGCAGCACAGCACCAGGTCCCAGCATTCGCCCGAGGCCTCGGCCCAGGTCACCGGCTGCACGAGCTCGGAGCGGCAGTCGGGGCACACGTGCAGGCCGCCCGTGGCCGGGGCACCGTCGTCGTTGAAACGGACGACCTCGATGCTCTTGCCGCTAGGGAGAACGATGCGCCGCACGGTGTGTTTGGGATCCTGGTTCATAGGAGCTTCTCGGATGTCCATTTCATCGGCGCGCAGAAGGCAGGACTTGAGACTTCCGCTTAGGTCTTTCATAAGAAATTCACCCGTTCGGGCATCTAGACCGGCCCGGCGTGCGAACGTTTCGTTAGTCGCTGGTGCGGCCTCGCCGCGGTCGCTAACCTTGCAGGCCCGATCCGGAGGGGAGTAACCCATGTTCCGCAACCCAACAGCCGATGTCATCGTGGTTCTGGTGATCGTGCTACTGATCTTCGGTCCCAAGCGTCTGCCGGGGCTCGGAAAGCAGCTCGGCACCGGTTTCCGCGAGTTCAAGGACTCGATCACGGGAGACCACAAGGACGACGAGGCGGTCGAGCATCCTGAGCTCACCCAGAACACGACGGCACCGGCGGCAGCGCCTCCGGTGACGCCACAGAACCGCGACACGGCCGAAGTCGCGTCGCCAGAGCGTCGCTCGTAGCGACGCCCTAGGAAACAGCTCGCGTGTCGAAGGTCCTCCGGCCCATCGCGCACGAAGATCGCCTGAGCGTCATCGACCATCTCGATGAGCTCCGCACGCGGCTGATCATCTGCGGCCTCGCGCTCGCGGTTGCGTTCGGGATCTGCTTCTGGCAGAACCAGGCGCTGCTGAAGGCGCTCAACCGGGCGCTGCCCAACGAGCCCTCGACCAGCCAGAACCACATCTCCGGCACTACCGGGGACCTCGCCAACGAGCGCAGGGGACTGCAGCAGATGGCCATCGGCGCCAGGGAACTGGCCAACTCGCCGACCCAGTCGGCGGCCGACCGCGCCGCTCACGCACAGGTCGCCGCCGGAGCCACCGAGGCCGCCAAGGCGTTGCCGACGCAGACCGCCAAGAAGCTGCCGATCACGATCGGTGTCGGCGAGCCGTTCACCACGACACTGACCGTGGCCGCGTACTTCGCGCTGCTGTTCGCCTTACCCGTGCTCCTCTACGAGCTGTACGCGTTCGTGATCCCGGCGCTGAACCCGCGGGAGAAACGGACCGCGATCCCACTGATGCTGGTCGCGCCGATCCTGTTCCTGGGGGGCGTCGCGTTCGGCTACTTCGTCGTGCTCCCGCCGGCGGTGAGATTCCTGCAGGGCTATAACAGCCAGAACTTCGACATCCTCGTCCAGGCAAAGACGTACTACACGTTCCAGATCTTCACGATGGCGGGGATCGGCCTGGCCTTCCAGTTACCCCTCGCGCTCCTCGGTCTGCACCGGATCGGCGTGGTGAACGGTCAAACCCTGACCACGCACTGGCGCTACGCTGTCGTGATCATCGCCGTGATCGCGGCGGCGATGCCAGGAGCCGACCCGGTCACCACCGGACTGGAGATGCTCCCGCTGGTCATCCTCTTCCTGGCAAGTATCGTGTTGCTCAAGATCGCTGACCGCCGTGCGGCCGCTCGGGCAGCCCAAGAGGCGGAGTCATCGCCGTTCGGCGACAGCCTGGACCCGACCCCGTAGATGCTCTTCGACCTCCGCAGCCGCGGCCGCCGGCGCACCGTGCAGGCCGTCTACCTAGGCCTGGCGATCATCCTCGGCGCAGGCTTGGTGCTGTTCGGCGTCGGGGCGGGCAACGGCTTCGGCGGGATCCTCAACGCGTTCACCGGAGGCGGCGGGGGCAACAGCCAGAACTCGGTGGTGAGCCAGCAGGAGAAGACCGCGCTGAAGGCGACGCAGCAACGCCCCAACGACCCCGCGGCGTGGGCCGCGCTGGTGCAGGCCCGTTGGACCTCGGCCACCACCGACGGCTCCAACTACGACAGCAACACCGGGGCGTTCACCGCAGCGGGCAAGAAGGAGCTGGCCTCGCTTACCCAGGCCTACAAGCACTACAGCGCGCTGACCAAGAACCCCGACGCCGACACGGCGATCCTCGCGGCCAGGGCGTACGCGAAGGAGAGCGACTACGCGGGCGCGGCGGACGCCTGGGAGGACGTGAGCGCGGCCAATCCGAACCAGGCCACCGCGTACGAGTGTCTTGCGTTCAACGCATACGGCGCCAGTCAGAGCCGCAAGGGCGATCTGGCCTCGGCCAAGGCGCTGACGATCCTGCCCAAGGCCGGCCAGACGTCGATCAAGCAGGCATTCCAACAGGCCAAGACGTCACCGCAGACGGCGCAGCAGCTCGCCCAGCAGTGCTGAGGCCCGCCGCCGACTAGCCCCGGGTAACATCGCCCTCCCCGGGCCGTTAGCTCAATTGGTAGAGCAGGGGACTCTTAATCCCAAGGTTGAAGGTTCGAGTCCTTCACGGCCCATTTCAAAGCCCCGCCGCGGCGGGGCTTTTACGTGCGCGAACTCCTTGTAGGCCGAGCCGCGCGGGCTGATCAGCCGGGATCGCCGGCCCGCCAGAGCCGGTCGTCCTCCCAGCCGTCGACGATCACCTTGTCGGCGTTCGTTCCCTGTCGGTCGGCCAGGTCGGACGCGAGCTTCTGCAGGCGGACCGTCAGCGGGATCTGCGCCAGCACCGGGTCAAGGCCCTCGGGCTCCTCGACGGTCGCGACAGCGAGGCCCTCGCTCGCGGCCGTCGAGGCGAGCAGGCCCAGCAGCCCGAAGCGATCGTCGCCCGGCTGGATCGCCAGCAGCGCGTCGTCGGGGCCGAGCGGTACCGCCGAGCCGTGCAGCAGGTACTCGGCCTCGAAGCCCTCGGCCGGAAGGCGCGCAGCCTCGCGCAGCTTGATCGCGCCCTCGCGAGCCGTGATCGCGGCGGGGCCGGCGCCGGCCAGCACGATCAGCCGTGGCGGTGGGGCCTGCAGCGCGACCGGCGCCCGCGCGGCGGCGTCGATCCGCGCCGGGAGCCCGGCCAGTTGCTGCGTGTTCGAAGGAGGCCTGGCCGAGTCCCGTCGCCAGGCGCGCGAGCACGATCAGCGCCGACAGGTAGCTCGCGGTGTACGTCTCGGAGTGCTCGGCCTCGACGGTCTCGACCGCCTCCGGCCATCCCCGGCCCCGGCCGGTGATCGAGACCACGCGGGCACCCGCGACCAGCGCCTGCTCGCGAGCGCGGCGGGCGAACGCGGTCTCGGTGGTGTGGGAGATGATCACGACCGCGTCATCGACATCCAGCCGGCGGTCGCTCGAGACGAACGCCGCCGACGAGCTCCATCGGGCCTCACGGTCGCCAGTGCCGAACATCCACGCGCCCAGCTCGGCGGCGTGCTGGCTCGAGCCGGTGCCGACCAGCCAGATCCGCCGGGCTGGTTCGATCCGCGCCAGCGCGTCGGTCAGGTCCAGTGCCAGCACCGGCTGCAGCAGCTCGGCCTGGGCGGCGATCGTCTGCGCCAGCGCGGTCATGCCGGCGATTATCCCTCGGGTAACGATCGCTAGGGGTGCGGGC
>CAWCRO010000009.1:0-520559 GCA_963797955.1 uncultured Solirubrobacterales bacterium
CGGGTCGGTGAGGTCCCCGGTTCAAATCCGGGCGCCCCGATATAAAGCCCCGCAAATGCGGGGTTTCTCATGGGTCGGAGCGCTTCTCGGGCGGGCAGGGTTTGGGCATAAGCGCCGCAACTCGGTGGCCTGACGAAGCCAGAGGTCCCGCGAACAGGGATTTCACGGAAGAAACCGTCGCTACCGGGGTATATATCTCACGCGGCTTGTCCTCCATCAGTGGGATGAGCCGCCCGTGGCAGGCGGATCTGTTTTTTCCCGACCCGTGAAGGGGAACCCAATGATCAACTCAGCCCGTCGCCTGATCAGGACCGCCTCGGTCGCGTGCGCCTTGGGGGCTACGGCTCTCCTCGCGCCGATCGTCTCGGACGCGCAGGCCAACGTGGTCGACCCCACGTCTGTGGTCAACCTCGGCGCCTGCAACCTCTCGGCGCTGAGCCAGCCGTTCGTCCGGTGGCTGGATTCAGCCGATTACGAGCTCGCGCCTGGCGGCGACTTCGAGAGCTCGACGTGGACCATGACTGGCGGGGCCAAGCCTGTCGCGGGAAGCGAGCCGTACGCGGCAACGGGCACCCTCGGCTCGACTTCGCTGTCTCTCCCAGCCGGTTCATCAGCCCAGTCGCCCCTGACGTGCGTCGACGCGGCCTACCCTTCGATCCGTTTCTTCATTGCGGGCAGGGGATTGGTTGAGGTCAACGTCGTGGACGGGAGTTTGGTGATCCCTGCCGGCGTTGCCATCGCCGGCGGCGAATGGTCGCCGACGCTGGATATGCTGACGAGCGCGGCGGTGCTGGGGGCGGTGTCCGGGGGCACCGCTCGGGTGTCTCTGACATTCACCGCCCTCGCTGGCAGTCCACGGATCGATGACGTGTTCATCGATCCGTGGAGTCGAGGATGACCGCTCTAGCGGGGACGTCAGGTGCGCGACCCGCGTTGTACGCGGTCTGAAATGCGGTATCGCCGAGCGCCGCGTGCAGTCGGGTGAGGTCGGCATCGCGCAGCCGGGATTCCAGGCTGTCGAAGCGTGTACCGAGCTTGTCGTGGATCGCGTCGGCGGCGCCGTGCAGCGTCGCGGCCGTTTGCGCATTTCCGGCGCGACTGGCTATCAAAGCTAGGCCGAGGTTCGCGTAGGCGACCATCAATTGATCGCCGGTGCGCTGCGCGATGGCCAGCGATTGATCGAACATAGCCCGGGCATCGGTGTCGGCGTTGTCGAGGTGTGCCGCGAAACCGAGCGTGCACGAATAGAAGCTCAGGCCCCGTCGGTCGCCGATGTCTCGTGCGAGACGGACTGCCTCGGCAAGACGCGCGCGCGGCACGCTGACTTCTCCGCCTTCCAGCTCGAGGTAGCTGAGATTGTTGAGAGTGTGGAGGTACAGCACATTGTTGCCGGCTTCGCGAGACAGTTCCAGGCTCTTCTCGACCATGCGCGCTCGCTCGGCACGACTCAGGTGCGAAGAGGATCCCCTCGTCATCAGTAGCAGCGCCGTGAGATGCGGGTCGTCCAGCGCCATGGCCAAGGCGAGCCCCTCGCCGGTGAGTTCGAGGTGGGCCTGCTCGTCACCTTGACTCTCGTTGATGAGCGCAAGCACGTGTAGCGCCTCGGCGCGGAGGTGCTCATCGGCAAGCGTGCGGGCGATCGCCAGTGCCTCCTGAGCGCGGGCGGCTGCCGCGTTGTACTCACCCGTGATCATCGTGAGCAGGATGCCGGTGGCGACAAGAGCGCGGCCGCGGGCGAGTGTGGGCTGCTGGGCATCTGGCCGGTCAAGCGCGGCGGATAGTGCCACCGCACCTTCGGCTCGCGGCTCTCGGTAGAGCCAGAAATAGCACAGCGCCCGGCCCAGCCGCAGTCCAGCGGCGGGGTTGGGGTCTTCGAGACTGTAAGAGATTGCGGCGCGGAGATTGTCGAACTCAAGTTGGAGGCGGTCAAGCCACTCGATCTGGCCGTGGCCGATCAGGTGCGGCGCCGCGGTCTCGGCCAAGGCGAGATAGTGATCGCGGTGCGCGGCGCGCAACGCGCTGGCTGCCGTCTGGCTGCGCGCCAGCAGCTTTGCGGCTGCGTAGTCGCGCACGGTGTCCAGCAACCGGTAGCGGCCCGAGGCGACGTCGTCGGCTTGGAGCAGGCTCTTGTCGACCAACGCGGCGAGCCGATCGAGGACGCCGACCGGGGAGTCCAAGCCTTCGCCTGCCACGGCCTCAGCGCTGTGGAGGTCAAACCCGCCCGCAAACACCGATAGGTGCTCGAGCATCTCCTGTTCTCCTGGGGTCAACAGGTCATATGACCAGTCGATCAGGGCTTGGAGGGTTTGCTGTCTCGGCGCGGTGGTGCGACGTCCGCCGGTGAGCAGCCGGAAGCGTTGATCGAGCCGATGGTCGATCTCGTCGAGCGACAGCGTGCTCAGCCGGGCAGCAGCGAGCTCGATCGCGAGTGGGATCCCGTCCAGGCGTCGGCATAGCCTTCCGAGCGCAGACGCGTTGGTGGCGTTGACGGCAAAGTCGGAGCGTTGCTGGCGCCCGCGGTCAGCGAACAGCCGAACCGCTTCGCACGAGAGCAGGCGGTCGGGGTCGGCGCTGGCCGGCGGCACAAATAGCGAGGGGACGCGATATAGATGCTCGCCTTCGATCGCGAGCGGTTCGCGACTGGTCGCGAGAATGATCATCTTCGGACATCCGCGCGCCAGCTGGTCGACGACATTGGCGGCCTCGCCGATCACGTGCTCGCAGTTGTCCAAGATCACGAGTAACTGTCGGTCCCTGCAGGCGGCAATCAGCGCCTGCGGCAGCGATCGTCCCGGCTGCTCCGGAACCCCGAGGACGCCCGCCAGCTTCGCGGCGACCAGGGTTGCGTCCGTCAGTGGCGCGAGATCGACAAACCAGGCCCCATCGCCCGATCCGTCCAAGACGCCCGCTGCGAGCTGCAGCGCGAGCCGCGTCTTGCCCACGCCCCCGGCGCCAGTCAGCGTGATCACGCGGGCGCGCGACAGCAGCTGCTGAAGCTCGCTCAGCTGGCGCTCTCGACCGATGAAGCTGGAGAGCTGGGCCGGCAGGTTGTGAGGCGCGTTCAGGTCCTCGCGCGTAGGTGGCCGCGAGGACTCCGATACCCCAGCGACCACCGGGGCGCGCGCAGCGACCGTCGCTGCGAGCTCAAGTGACGCTTCCTGGCGAAGGATCGCCTCCTCGAGCCGGCGTAGCGGCGCGCTCGGCTCGATCGCCAGCTGCTCGACCAGCACTCGCCTGGCACTCTGGTAGGCGGCGAGCGCATCGGCCTGCCGGCCGCACCGGTACAGCGCCAGCATCAGCTGTCCATGCAGATGCTCGCGCAATGGATACTCGTCAACCAGCGTCTCAAGCTCGCCGACCAGGTCAGCCTGGCGCCCGAGCTCAAGATCAGCCTCGATGCGCTTCTCAAGCGCCGCGAGCCGCAGCTCCTCCAGCCGCCTGATCGCCGACTGCGCGAACGACGCATAGGACAGATCGACGAGCGGAGTCCCGCGCCACAAGCCAAGCGCCTCGCGCAGCTTTGCGGCCGCCTCGGCCGGCTCGGCTCCGTCCGCCTCGCTCACCAGCCGCTCAAAGCAACAAAGGTCAAGCTCGTCGCGATCGACGCGCAGCAGATATCCCGGGGCGCGGGTGGCAATCCGCTCGCCGGCACCGCCGAGCGCCTTTCGCAGCTGCGAGACGCGCACCTGCAACGCCGTCCGCCCCGACTCAGGAACCTCCTCGCCCCATAGCTCCTCGATCAATCCATCAGCGGACACAACCTCGTTCGCGCTGAGCAGCAGCAGCGCCAACAGCGACCGCTGCGCCCCCGCGAGCGAAACCAGACGGTCGCCGTCGGCAACCTCGAGTGGGCCGAGAATTCGAAACTGCATCTGCTTAGCGATCGATTAGCGATCCAAAAGCGGACCTATTCATTCTGTCTGATCTGACCCGCAGCCACAAGCTCACAGCCGGAGAGCCTCTCACCGCCACGATCAGAAAGGACCCACCACTGGGCGAGCCCAGCCGGAGTGGCGGCATACGAGTGGGGGCGTTCCCCGAGCGGCCTGGGCGGGCCTCCTGAGTGAGGCCCGCCGGGCCTCTCGTCTAGGGCGCGGCTTTCGGCCATAATTCGGGTCGGTGAGGTCCCCGTTCAAATCCGGCGCCGGGGAGCGATGAGCGCATCGCCGATCGCCAAGCGCCTCCTCGAGGCGACCGCTGGTGAGCACCCCGTCATCTCGGTCGTCTTTGACCTGAACCCCGCGGAGTTCGGGACCGCGCCGGCCCGCGCCACCCAGGCAACCTCGCTGTTGGACGCCGCGCACAACCTCGAGACCGCCGACCAGACGTTCAACCACGACGCCCGCCAAGCGATCCGTTCCGACCTCGAGCGGCTCAAGACCTACCTCGGGTCCGACGACCTGCCGGTCTCGGGTGCCGGGGCGCTGGCGATCTTCGCCTCCCACGGCTCTGGACTGTTTGAAACGGTGGCGCTGTCGCAGCCTTCGACCTCCTCGATCTATCTCGATCGCGAACCCCACATCGAACCGGTCGTCATCGAGCCCGCCGCGCAGCGATGGTGCGCGGTGCTCGTGTCGGCCCGAGACGTGACGATCGATATGGGCGCTGGCGCGACCGTCGTCACGCGCAGGACGGGCTCGGACTACGTCCGCGGGCATACCCAGTCCGACGGCAACGACGAGCGCACCCGAGAGCAGGACATCGAGGGCCACCTGATCGCCGTCTCGCGGCGGCTGGCCGGCGACCACCGAGCCGGAAGCTTCGACGTGCTGGCGATCGGCGGGCCGGTGGACGCCCTGACGGGATTGGAGGGCCGCCTCTCCGACGACCTGCAGTCCGCCCTAGCCGGACGGCTCGACGTGGATCCGTCCGCCGCGACCGAGGCCGACGTGGCGGCCGCCGTCGGCAAGCTGCTGGCCAAGACGCACGCGGACGCGCAGGAGCAGACGCTTGCCGAATTCAGCGACCAGCTGGCCGCGGCGCTAGGCCAGGACGGTCCCGCACGCGCCGTGGCCGGAGTCGCCGACGTGCTCGAGGCGCTCGCCGAGCGGCGCGTGGAGACGCTGCTGCTCGCGGCCGACTTCCATGCCGCCGGCGCGCAGTGCTCGCGGTGCCGGATGCTGCTGCCCTCAGACGTCTCGGAGTGCCCGGTCGACGGCACAGCGACAGGCCCTATTCCTGACCTGCGTGAGCCGATGATTGCCTCGGCGGTCCGTCAGGACGCGACGCTGCTCGTGGTCCCCGAAACGGATGAAACACTCCGTGGGGCGGACCACCCTGCCGGAGCGCTGCTTCGGTTCTAGACCGCTCAGTCAGGAGGTTGTAGATGGAGACTTGGGATTCCATCACCGCTCGGCGCAATGTCCGCGAGTTCGCCGACCGAGTGATCCCCGACGCGGACCTCGACCGCGTGCTCGAGGCGGGCCGGATCGCCCCCTCGTCGCAGAACCACCAGCCGTGGGACTTCGTCGTCGTGACCGACCGGCAGATGCTGCGTGAGCTCTCCGGGGTGTGGCGGGGCGGCGGCCATATCGCAAACGCGGCTGCCGCGATCGCGGTGGTGGTCGCCGACGAGGAGGAGCCACGTGCCCGCGAGCGCAATCGCTTCGATGTCGGTCAAGCGACGATGCAGATGATGATCGCCGCCGCAGATGGGGGAATCGGCGCGGGTCATTCGGCCGTCGGCGATCAGGATCTGGCGAGGTCAGTGCTTCACGTTCCGGAGGATAAGCTGGTCGCGTTCGTCATCGATCTCGGTTATCCGGCGGACCGGCCGCTCAGGCCCGGCACTCGCCTGAAGCGTCGGCCGTTTGACGAGGTCGTGCATCGCAATGGCTGGTGAGCACGTACTTGACTGCTGCTGTGAGAGATAATCGAGCCTCGTCAAGGAGAAGGATGTGACCAACACGCGCGAGATGCTGGAGGCCCTGCCGGGCGGCGTCCCGCTCGGAATCAATCAGGTCGCAGCGGCGATCGACGCTTGCTTGAACTGTCTTGGAGCCTGCACTTCGTGCGCAAACGGAGACCTCATGGAACCCGAGGTCGGCGAACTCCGCGCATGCATCGCCCTCTGCCTGAATTGTGCGGACGTGTGTGACGGAACCGCGAGGATCCTCTCCCGGCCCGCCCAGTCCGACCACACGGTGGTTCACCGGCTGCTGCAAGCCTGCGCGCGCGAGTGCGCGAACTGTGCCGAGGAGTGCGCCCGGCACGCCGAGCATCATCGTCACTGTGCAATCTGCGCCACGGCTTGTCGCGCGTGCGAAGCGGCCTGCACGGCGCTGCTCGACGCCGAGGCTTTCGAAGAGCTCCAAAAGCTAGCCGGCGCATAGGCTTGGCTGGAGGGCGGCGAGAACCCGCGGGACGGCGGGGTTGTCATTGGGGAAGTCGTTCGATCTGGCGGCCGTCGGCTAGCGCGTCACCCAGGCCTCGGGGTCGTCCGCGAGCGCGACGATCGAGGTGGGTAGGCGCCCGTTCGCGACGTCGGCGACCGTCACCAGTTCGACGACACTGCGGACGTTCTTGCGCACCGCGATCCATACAAGCGGGAGCTGGCTGGCCGCGCCCGGGTACTCAGCGTCTTCGGGTCGGCCCCCGCGAACGGTGGCCAGCGGACCCTCAACAGCTCGGATGATGTCGGCGATCGTGACCTGGTCTGGGTCGCGGGCGAGCCGATGGCCGCCATCGGCGCCACGCTGGCTGCAGACGATCTGGGCATTGCGCAGCTCGGACAGGATGTTCTGCAGGAAGTTCTGCGGGATGCCTTGCGCGGCGGCGATTGCCTCGGCTTTGACCGGCTTGTCGTCAGGAGCGGCTGCCAGCTCGATGGCGGCGCGGACCGCGTAGTCGGCCTTCGCGGAGATTCTCATGGTGACCCCCCTTAGTTGCTTCATGTGCTTGACATGCCCAGTTTTCTCGATAATGTCGATCAACATTGTCTGGTTTCCACGCGCTCACCATGACCCCACGCAGATGCGACTCGCGATGTACGAGGCCCGCTGGACCGCCAGGAGGTCGGCGCCGGCGATCCGTCGCGCCGCTCGAAGAAACGAAACTCACATGAGGTGCATCTGATGAGCATTGACAGCATTAAGGAAATCAGCACGGGCTCACCGATCGCGACCCGGGGTGTCCGGCGGCGGTGGCGGGTCTCCGGCGGCGAGGCCGGCGCGGGCATCGCCGCGGTGCTGCAACGCCGCGCTGACGCACCGGCGGGCCTGCTGCAGGACGCTCTCGCCGATCATGGTCTACGCGTGGTTACCGTGCGCGCGGACCTCGGCGAGCCGCTGCCGGATCCCGCGTCGGTGCGGCTCGCGGTCGCGCTGGGCGCCGACGAAGCGGCGGAGGAGCTGGCCCGCACGTGGACCGACGCACAGCTCGACTGGCTTCGCGAAGCCGACCGCGCCGGCACCCCAGTGCTCGGGATCGGATCCGGCGCCCATGCGCTCGCTGTCGCGCTGGGCGGCGGCTCTGAGCCGGCCGCGCGTTCGCAGCATGGGTGGATCCACGTGTCGAGCGCGGTTCCGCGGTGGATCGCGCCGGGCCCGTGGCTGGCGTGGCGCGAGGATGTGGTCAGACCGCCGCGCGCGGCTCGCGTTCTGGCCAGCAGCGCGGTCGGTCCAGAGGCGTTCACCGTCAATGGCCACCTCGGTGTCCAGTTTCACCCTGAGGTGACGCCCGAGATCGTCCGCGACTGGGTGACGCGCCCTGACCGCGTGCTCGACAGCCAGGGCATTCTCGAGGCAACCTGGCGCGACCACGCCGACGCGCTCAGAGCCACCCGGCGGTTGGCGGCCGGCTTCCTGCGCTCGCTCGACGTAGTTGCGCCGCGTTCCCTGGCCGCCGGATAAGCCTGCTGCCGGCCGGGCAGAGACTCCCGGCCGGCAGCGGTAACGCGAGACCGTGCGAACGCGTGGGGGCCGGAGCATGGCCGCAAGCTCGTTCTGCACAATCTTTATTGAGTTTATCAATTTATCCTGGCGATATCGCCTCCGCTCGCCGGGATCAGCACGATGAGCCGGGTCCTGCAATATGGGGCCCATGAGCACTACATCCCAGTGGCAACCCCCCGACCGGGAGCCTCTCGACCTGATCATCCGCCGTGCACGTCGGCGCGCCGATCCACACCCGGTCGACATCGGCGTAGCGGACGGGCAGATCGTGGCCGTCGAGCCGCGGCTCGACCGAGAGTCGGCTGACGAACTCGATGCCGACGGCCGATTGGTGATCCCGCCGTTCGTCGACAGCCACTTCCATCTCGATGCCGTCCTCACGGCGGGCACCCCGCGTCGCAACCAGTCGGGGACGCTGCTGGAGGGGATCGCGCTGTGGGCGGAGCTGCAGCCGCTGCTGACCCATGAGGCGGTCAAGGCACGCGCTCGCGAGTATCTCCGCTGGTGCGTCGCTCAGGGGATCTTGTTCCTGCGCAGCCACGTCGACACCTGCCACGCGTCACTGGTCGGGGCGCGCGCGCTGGTCGAGGTTCGGGAAGAGCTTCGCGGGCTGATCGACGTGCAGCTGGTCGCGTTCCCGCAGCACGGTCTGCTGCGCTTCCCAGACGGGGAGCGCCTGCTCGACGAGGCGCTCGATCTCGGCGTCGACCTGGTGGGCGGCATCCCCCACCTGGAGCGCAGTCGCGAGGCGGGCGTGGAGAGCATCCGCCGACTGATGGCGAGGGCACAACAGCGGGGGCTCTCGGTGGACATGCACTGCGATGAGACCGACGATCCCAGCTCGCGGTTCGTCGAGGTGCTGGCCGAGCAGACGACCGCGCGCGGTATGGAGGGACGCGTGACGGGGAGCCACCTGACCTCGTTGCACTCGGTCGACAACGCCTACTTCGCCAAGCTCCTTGGCCTGCTCGTCGAGGCGGACCTGCAGGTGGTCTCAAATCCGCTGCTGAACATGATCACGCAGGCCCGCGCCGACACGTATCCGAAACGGCGGGGGCTGACTCGCGTCAAGGAGCTGATGGCGGCGGGGGTCAACGTCAGCTTCGGCCACGATTGCACCCTGGACCCGTGGTATCCGCTCGGGGCAGCTGACATGCTCGACGTGGCGTTCATGGGCCTGCACGCGTCGCACATGTCCGGCCAGCCCGAGATCGACCTCATGCTCGACGCCGTCACGGTCAACGGCGCCCGTACGCTCGGGCTCGACGGCTACGGGCTGGCGCCGGGCTGTCACGCCGACCTGGTCCTACTCGACGCGCGCAGCGTGACCGACGCCCTCCGGGCGCACCCGGCACGGCTGGCAGTCGTGCGCGGCGGACGCGTCGTCGCGCGCACGACCGTCCCTGAACGGAGCGTCCTGGCGCCCGAATTGGCCGGCGAGGTCGACTTCCGTCAGCCCGCTTTTGACTGAGCGACTCGTCGGGATCTAGGCCCGTCTCCTACCCATCGGCCGCTGCCGACGGGAGGGACGCGGGCGCGAACCCCTCGTACTCCCCGTAGTCGTCGAGCACCCAGCCGTCAAGCTGCCATGCGCCCCGAGCGTCGGGGCCGGGGCGGGGGTAGGTCAGGCTCAGAAACGACGACGGCTGATCCTGGGGGGTCAGCCTGCGCCCCTGGAAGTAGGGGAACACGACCGCGTCCACGTACGGCGTGTCGGCGATGCTCTCGAACCCGATGATCCCCCGGTAGCTCAGGAACGGATCGCGTCCATCGGCTGCGGGGCCCGAGGTTGCGCAGCGCAGCGCCACACCGTCGACGACGAGGCGGTCGTCGACGCGCAGGCGCGCTCGGAGGAGGACGCCCAGAGCGTCGGTCAGGTGCCGGGCGATCTCGTCCCATCGATCATCGGACCGCTGGGCCGGGATCGGCAGACGGAAGATCTCGCCGTCTACTTCGGGCGTCATTTCGTCGCCGGGGTCGGGGCCGGCGGGGGTCCGCCGGCGGGCGGACCGGCCGGCGGCGCGGGCGCCGTCGGCGGTGGCGTCGGGCCGGATGCCGACGGCGCCCACGGCCAGTCGTCTGCCTCCCAGCGCTCGCGGCTGGGGTAGGACACCTCCCGCGACGTGACCTCGACGTACCGCGCGTCGTCCGCCCACTTCGGATCCACGTAGCTCGCATCGCGAGGAGAGGACTTCCCGTAGGCGGTGATGACCGACGTCTTGTCTCCCGCCTCCGTGATCGCCACGTCCCCATCTCGCCAGTAGATGTCGACCTCGCGCGCTGGTTTGCTGGTGTTCCAGCCTGAGAACCTCCGAGCGGGCTTGTTGACCAAGTCGGCGACCATCTCGTCAGTCCAGCCGTGCTTGGATCGTGCGTGTCCGGCCGGACTGCCGCCGGGTCCCTCTGGCGCCCCATGGATCTCCGTCGAGGTGACGGGGCGTTCGAAGTTCTCGATCCGACGCCTGAACTCCGCGAGCCTCGGGGTCGCCGCGCCGCCGGTCGGCGCCGTGACGATCGGGCGGGTACGCCCGCCCCCGGAACCGCCGCGCCCGCCCGCCTTCGGCCGCTTGGGGTCCTTGGCGTAGAACGGACGAGAGCCCTTGCCTCGGTCCGTGGGCGAGATTCGCCCGCGGCCACCCGCGGCGGAGCCGGCCGCTTCTTCCTCGGTCGTCGGGACACGCGCTGAGCGCGGGGGAACCCCCGTCGAGTGCGACGCGACCGGCCGGGTCTTCGCGACCTCGTCGCCGAGCTGCTTGACCCCGCGGGTCTCACCGAGCTTGTTGAGCGCCGCCACCGCCTCCTCGTCGCCGGCCAGCACCTTCGCGCTCAGCGCCTCAGCCTCGCCGAACGCCGCTCTCGCCCCGACCGCGTCGAGCCCGGCTCCGACCAGCGCCCAGGCGAAGCCGGCAAGCGACGGCGTCTTGCTGGAGAGCGCCTTGGCTCTGTCGAGGCTGGTCCCGGCCAGCGCCTTATCGAGCCCGTAGCGCACGTACTCCTGGCCCGCCGAGTAGAGGTTGAGGCCGACGCTCGCCAGGGCGAGGAGCCAGGTGCCGGGGAACAGCATCAGGGCGCTCAGCGCGACCTTCATCGCCGCCTTCGCCCAGTCCGCCCCGTCGTCGTCGCCGCGCATCTTGTCCTCGACCGCGATGTCCCACACGGACCCGCGCCGGATCAGCATCTGGGCTCGGGTGAGGGCCACGACCGGCCCGAGCTCGTACGGCGAGACCTTCTTCTGGCGCAGCGCGAGCTTCGCGGTGAGGATGTTGGCGAGGATCCGCATCCCGCTCTCGACTACCGCCTGCATGTCGTCCTTCTCCGAGCTGCCCAGGCTGCCGAGCGATACGTCCTCGAGGTCCTCCTCGTCGCCCCGGTAGCCGGCCAGCACCGGCTGCTCGCGCTCGGCGTTGATCCACGCCGCGACGAGCTCGGCCTTCGCCTGCTTGACCTCTGGGTGGTCGGGGACCTTCGGGGTGATCTTCGCGATCACCGGGGACGCGGGCGCGATCATCGGGGCAAGCGGCCCCGTGATCAGCTCGCCCGGATTGGGATGAGCGCGCTTGGCGAGCTTGACGGAGTGCTGCAGCTGTCGCAGATGCTGCAGGGTGGCGCCCAGGTCCTTACGGTGCTTGGCCTTCTTAGGGTCTGAATATCCCGAGGTGTTGGCCAGGCGAGCGGTCTCGAGCCAGTCCGAGGCCTCCTTCTCGAGCTCCCCCTCGTACACGCGGACGAAGCGCACGACGTCCCAGGCCGAGGCGATCAGCACGCCGTAGGAGCTGAGCATCGCTCCGACCTCGCGGGCGCTGTCGTCGAGCATCTTGTAGGCGTTGTCATAGGCCCGGTCTCTGAAATCGTCCTGGATCAGCTTCATGTCGGCCGCGACCAGGCGGATCTGCTCGAGGGCCTCGGGGTCGTCGGTCTTGGCCTCTGCCGCGCTCAGTCCCTGTTTGACCGACTTCTTCTGCCCGATCTCCCACAGAGCGTCCCTGCGGAAGCCGATGCGACTCTCGGTGAGGTCGTTCAGCACGGGCGCGAACTCCTGCCTCGCCTGCTGCTTGCGGCTCATCTCGATGTCGATGTTCTGCAGGGCCCGCCCGTAGGCGAGCGTCGCGGCCCGGTTACTGAGCTTGGCGTCGGTCAGCAGCGCATCTGAGTAGTGCTGTTCGGTCCAGACCTTGCCCTCGGCCAGCACGTCCTGGGCCGTGTTGAGCGCCTTGGCGTTCGGGTGCGAGTCCGAGACTCGCCGGGAGAGTCTTCGCGTGCGACCGCCCCCGTCCGGGCGGTCGGCCAGCGCTCGTGCAAGCCTGCCGACCGCTCGATTTCCGGCATTGGGCTGCCGCGCGAGCACGCCGGCCAGCGACCCGGCCCGGTTTTCCGGGTTAGGCCGCGTCGGCGGCGCATCTACGCGCGAGCGCGCCGGCTGGCCGTCGGTCTCAGAGCGCTGAGCAGCAACTCGTTCGGCCACGCGACGAGCGTACGGGGTCGGGGAGGCGCCGGCAAGACGGCTCGAGAGCAGGTTGCAGCTTCACTGAGCCTCCCCGCTGTGGACTTATGATCGTGGTCTGTGATGAGCTCGGCCTTTGAGCGCAGCGAAGGCGAGGAAGCGACACCCGCGCTGCGGGCGGTCCAGGGCGGGGGCCTCGATCAGCGTACGACCGCCGCCGAGCTCATCGGACTGCAGCGAACCGCGGGCAACCGCTCCGTGGTGGCGCTGCTCCGCGCACGGCGGATACTCGCGCGGGCACCGAAGCTACCCGGCTTCCATCAGGTCGGCGACACCTGCGGCGCGGCGTCGCTGGTCACCGCCCTGTTCGACTGGGACAACGAACGGGCCAGCCCCGACAACCATGCGGTCGTGCACGCGTGCGATCTGGTGCTGACCAACAAGGACGCAAGCGGCTCGGATCCGGTGGCGATGAAGGCCGTCCGCGTCGTCCGTGACATCGCGATGTTGCCCGGGCGCAAGCTGGGCCAGCAGGAGTACGAGACGCTGTCGGCGGCGCTGGCAGTGCTCTACCACGGCCGCGCCGGGATGTCCTCGTCGGACATCAACGCGTTGGCCAAGGGTCTCGGCCTGAGCCCGTTCGCGTCGGGGGAGGGCAAGACACTGTCCGAGATCCTGGCGTCGGACGCGGTGACGAAGCTCAATCCCGGCGAGGTCGGCCAGCTCAACTGGATCATCGCCAACACGAACGGCGGTCACGCGATGCTGCTCGGACGGCACGAGGACGGGACCTGGTTCTTCTCCGATCAGGCGCCGACCCCTCCCAAGGAGCTCCAGACCGCTACGCGCGCCGACCTGGTCAACGGGATCCTCGCCTACGCCAGGTTCGGTGGGTGGCTGTATGACGGCAACAAGCTCGATCTCCCGAGCATCCCGCCGGTCACGGGCTTCGTCGCGATGGGCCAGGTGCAGCGGTTCCTCAACCGCGGGCCGTCGATCATCGAGCCCGGCCAGCAGCTGGCCAAAGTCGATCCCGGGCGATTGTCCTTCGACGAGGTGCTCACCGCGTGGGACTACCACTCCCGGTGGGAGACCCTCGACGACGCGAAGGCGGCGATCACCAAGGACAGCGGCGGGCACGGCGGGGTGATCGTGGAGCGCCCCAAGGGGATGTTCCACGTCTATAAGACGAACCCGATCAAGGACAACGACCTGCTCAAGGTCACCCAGATCGACAGGAAGGCCAGCGAGCAGATGCTCCTGGTCGCACGCGAGTCCAGGTTCCTGAGCATTTGGCTGGTGCTGTCAAACGCCTCGGGCGTCAAGGGCCCGCCGTTCGCCGTAAAGCCCTGATCCCACAGCCCAGGAGCCGGTGGGAGATTCGTTGCAGCCGGCACCCCGCCGCAGGGGGAGGACCGCCCCGCGTCGAACCAACAGGGGCCGCCGATGACTCTGCGCACGAAAACCGCCAAGCGGATGCTTCTCAGTCTCGCCCTCGTCGGGGCCGGCGCGCTGTCCGCGATTGGACAGGCCGACGCGAAGGCCCCGGCGACGCGCCTGTGCTCGCCCGTCAGGTTCGAGGTCGACTACCAGGGCACGCACCTCAACGCGTTCAGCGGACTTCGCGCGACCAGCAATCTCTCCTGCTCGACCGCGCAGGCGATGCAGCGCTTCAGCATCACCCACGAGCTCTACCGCGGCTTTCAGTGGCGTGGTCAGCAGTGGGGATGGACGGTCTACTCGCGCGCGCAAGGCCACACCGCGACGACGATGTGGACCGCCCAACACCGCCAGCAGGTCTGGTCGACGACCCGCTTCGCGGTTAGCTAGCTCACTGACAGAAGGTCAATGCCGACCTTCGAGCTCCAGTTCCCGCCCGACCAGATCGAAGCGCTGGCCGAACGGTTCGGCTACATGGACGAGAGCAAGCTGCTGACGATCGGCGAGAACGTGCGCGCCCGTGGCTATTACACGCGCGGCGAGTTCATCGAGGTGTGCGCGTTCAAGAGCGTGCGCAGCCGCCCGAAGATCGCGGCGAACTCCCGCGACGCGATCGTCTCCGCTACTCGTTCAGCGCTTGCCACCGACGACGAGGGCCTGCGGATGCAGCATCTGCTGGCGCTCGACGGAGTCGGCGTGCCGACCGCGTCGACGCTGCTGTATTGCGCGTTTCCGGCCGACTATCCGATCCTAGATATCAGGGCGCTCGAGTCGCTCGGCGTCAAGCCGCGCTCCCAGTATCCGGTGAGCTTCTGGCTGCTGTACCTCGCGGCCTGCCGGGCTCTGTCGGCCGGCCGCGGCGTCTCGATCCGGACGCTCGACAAGGCGCTGTGGCAGCACTCAAAGGAACGCTCCGCGAGCGAGTAGGGTCTGGCGGATGATCTTCCGGCAGTTCATCCACGACGATCTCGGATGCGGGTCCTACCTCGTCGGCGATGAGCACGCGGGGGTGGCGGCCGTCGTCGATCCGAAGCTCGAGATCGAGGAGTACCTGGCGCTGGCGGACTACCTGGGCGTCGAGATCCGGCACATCCTCGAGACTCACAACCACGCCGATCACGTGTCCGGACACGGCCGGCTGACCGCCGCGACCGGCGCGACGATCCACATCCACCGCCTCGCCGAGCCCGACTACGAGTACGAACCGATCGACGACGGGTGGGAGCTCGAGCTGGGGACGGTCACGGTGAAGGCGCTGTACACCCCAGGCCACCGGCCCGAGCACACGGCGTTCGCGCTGATCGACAACGACCGCGGCCCGGATCCGTGGGCGGTGCTGAGCGGCGACACATTGTTCGTCGGCGACATCGCCCGGCCCGATCTCGCGGTCGAGAAGGCGCAGGGCGCGCAGGCCATCTTCCACTCGCTCCACGACAAGCTGCTGACGCTGCCGGGTGAGTGCGAGGTGTGGCCCGGTCACCTCGGCGGATCGATGTGCGGCGGCCCCGGCATGAACATGAAGATCAGCTCGACGATCGCGTTCGAGTCGCGCCACAACGAACTGCTGCAGATCTCCGACGCCGACGTGTTCGTGCGCCGGACGACCGCCGGCCTAGGCCCGCAGCCGCCGAACTTCAAGGCGATCGTCGCGATCAATCGCGGGCCGCTCGAGTGCGAGCATCCGCGCCCTGACGAGCTCAGCGCGACCGAGATCCAGCGCCGCCAGGCCGACGGCGCGCTGGTCGTCGACGTCCGCGGGGAGCTCGCGTTCGACGAGGCTCATGTCCCCGGCGCGTTATGCAATCCCGCGATCCGCGCGGGATTCGGAACCAAGCTGGCATGGATTGCCGACCGCGACCGCGAGATCGTGCTGGTCGGCGGCGGCGACCGCGATGCGATCCACGCGGCAGAGCTGGCGATGGCGGTTGGGATTCGCAGGATCGAGGGATACCTCGAGGGCGGGATGGCCAGCTGGACCGGGGCGGCGCTGCCGGTGCGCGGGCTCGAGCGCGTGGACGTGGACGCGCTTCACGCGCGCCGCGACGAGGTACAGGTACTCGATGTCCGCGAGACTCGCGAGTTCGACGAGGGCCACATTCCCGGCTCGATCAACGCCCCCTACCACGACGTCGGGGGCGTGCCCGCCGGAATCGACGCGGCCCGGCCGGTGGCGGTGATCTGCTCCTCGGGTCAGCGGGCGGCGGTCGCGGCCTCGCTGCTGCAGGCCGACGGCGCGGATCACGTGATCCACGTGAGCGGCGGCGGGGTCGGCACGTGGCGCGAGCGCGGGTGGGAGCTCACGCAACGGGGATGACGCGGATCGAGCTCCCCGGGTACCCGCTGGTCGGGATCCGCGCCGCCAACCCCAGCCCGTTCTCGCTGTCGGGCACAAACACCTGGATCATCGGCCGCGACCCGGCGTGGATCGTCGACCCGGGGCCGCTGCTCGACGACCACGTCGAGGCCGTGGTCGCGGAGATCGAGCTCCGCAGCGGCCTCGGCGGAATCGCGCTGACGCATGACCACGTCGACCACTCCGAGGCGGTGCCGGCGATTCGCGCGCGGTTCCCCGCGGCTCGGTTCGGCGGCGCGCGCGGCGAGGTCGACGTGCGGCTCTCCGACGGCAGCGCGTTCGGCCCGCTGGAAGCCGTGGCGACGCCGGGGCACGCGCCGGACCACCTGGCCTACGTCACCAGCGACGTGGCGATGACTGGTGACGCGGTGCTGGGGGAGGGCAGCGTGTTCGTCGCGCCGGACCCGGGCGCGTTGGCCGGCTACCTCGACGCGCTGAGTCGGCTGCGCGAGCGCGAGTTGTCGCTGATCTGCCCGGGCCATGGTCCGCCGGTCCACGACCCGGCGGCCAAGCTGGACCAGTACATCTCCCACCGGCTGGAGCGCGAGCGCCGCCTGGTGGTCGCGCTGGCGGACGGCAAGCGGACCGTCGACGAGCTGCTCGACGACGTCTGGGAGGACGCACCGGCGATGCTTCGTCCGGCCGCGGCGGTGACGCTCGCCGCGCACCTGGACAAGCTCGACGACGAGGGCCGGTTGCCCGACGGTGTGGAGCGTCCCGAGCGCCCGGCGTGGCTGACCGCCGCGAGTCCCTAACCCCAGCCCCCGCGGGCGCCGTCGGCGCTCGAGGCCGCCGACAGCCGTGCCCTGGCGAGCTCCATCGCTGCCGCCAGCGGGGTGGCGCCGAGCGAGTCGGCGTGGTCGAAGATCTCGTTCAGCGTGTCGGCGATTCCGCGGACCCGTCGGCGCGCCGAGCCTGCGTCATAGCCGTTGCCGGTGAGCTCCTCGACGATGTTGATGATCCCGCCGGCGTTGACGACGAAATCCGGGGCCCACAACACCCCGCGAGCGGCGAGCAGGTCTCCGATGTGATCGTCGGCCAGCTGGTTGTTGGCCGCACCGGCGATCACCGCGCACCGCAGCCGTGGCACGCTGTCGTCGTCGAACAGGCCGCCCAGCGCGCACGGCACGAGCACGTCGACATCGGCGGCCAGCGCTCGCCCGGGCGTCGTCCACCGGGCGCCGAGCTGGTCGGCCAGCGCCTTCTTGGCCGGATCGACGTCGGCCAGTACGAGCTTCGCGCCGGCGCGCGCGCACCGCTTGGCCACCTTTGAGCCCACGTGCCCGAGGCCGATCACGCAGATCCGCCTTCGTTGCAGCGAGGCGGAGCCGAATGTCCGCTCACAGCAAGCCCGGATCGCCGAATCCACGCCGAGCGCGGTGAACGGGCTCGGGTCGCCCGAGCCTCCGCGGCTGCGCGACAACCCGGCCACGTGACGGGTGCGCTGCGAGATCACGCCCATGTCGCGGCTCGAGGTGCCGACGTCCTCAGCGGTGATGTAGCGGCCCGCGAGCGCTTCCACGGTGTCCCCGAAGTCCAGCAGCGCCGCGTGGCGGCGTGCCCGCGTGAGCGCACCCGCGGCCGGCACCATGATCACGCCCTTGCCCCCGCCGAGCGGGAGGTTCGCGACCGCGGCCTTGAACGTCATCGCCCGCGACAGCCGCAGCGCGTCGCGCAGCGCGGCCCGCGAGTCCTCATAGATCCACATCCGGCAGCCCCCCAGCGCGGGGCCGCGGACCGTCGAATGCATGGCGGCGAATGTGAACAGGCCCGAGCGGCGGCCCCGTCTGAGCAGTACTTCCTCGTGGTCGAGCGTCTCGAGGTAGCGCTCGATCCGATCCGCTCGGCCGGCCAACGGATTAGTGGTCGATCGGGCTCGAGCCGATCCTGCCGGCGCTCACGAGCCGACGGTGATGGGGGTCGGCGTCGGCGACGGGTTGCTCGTCACCGGGTCGACGGTCGGCGAAGGAGTGCCGGTGGAACTGGGATCCGTCGTCTGCGGCGGCGTCTGGGAGCCGGTGGTCCCCGAACCGTTGGTCGTGGAGGCGCCCGTGGCCGCAGTGGGCTGATCCGTGCCCGTGGCCGTGGAACTGCTGGTCCCGGTGTCTGTCGAGGTCGAGGTCGATGTCGACACGGGCGCGGAGTCGGTCAGGTTCAGCGGCGTGACCTTCGTGCTGGTGCCCCGAGACGAGCTCGTGGTGCTCGGGTTGCTGGCACCGCCGGAGCGCGACTGGCCGCTCGGCGTCGACGCCGATGCGGGGGCGTGGCGATGCCCGGGGCGGGCGGCCTGCACGTTGGCGGCGCGGCGCGACGGCTTGACGTCTGTCGTCGCGCTCTGCGCAACGGCCTGCGACTGGGCGGGCGTGGCGGTCGTCGCGGTGGCCGCCTGGGTCGAGGACTGGACGTTCGCCGTCTGCGCGGTCGAGGTAGCTCTGAGGTGACTCGACGGAGGCGCTGAGGCCGCGGGTTTGGCGTGGTGGCGATGGTGGGCAGCGGGACTGGCGGACACCTGCTGCTGGATCTCGACCGCGCCGCCGGCGGTCACCACCGCCGCCGCGATCAGCGTCGCCACGTGACCGGCGCCGCCGGCGAACACCCCGGCTGATGCGAGCGCGCCGGTGCCGGCGGCTCCGCCGGCCGCGGCGCTGCCGGCGGCCGCGCCACCGCCCCCGCCGAAGCCGAGCACCTTGGCGAGCAGGCCGAGCGGGCCGAGCGTCGGCGCCAACGCGGCAAACTGCCTGCTCATCCCGCGTACCTGCCGATGGAAATGCCGACAGCCGTTGCAGTCGCGCATGTGTCGGCGGGCGGTTGCGCTCGGACGGACCCCGCGGTCGTGGGCAAGCGTCAACTGCCCGCGGATCTCTGAGCACGCCGTGTCGCGAGCCTCGGAGGCCTGGGCCAGCGCGATCCGGGCGCGCACCAGGAGCGACTTCACCGCCGGCACGGTCACGCCGAGCGCCGCGGCCACGTCCGCGTATGACATGCCGCCCAGCTCGCGCATGAGCAGCGCCGAGCGCTGCTGCTCGGGCAGCCGGCGCACGTCGGCGACCAGCCGTCGCAGCGACTCGCGCTGGTCGGCAGCGGCGATCGGATCGTGCAGCGGCGGACGCACCATCTCCAGCAATTCGGGCGGCGGGGGAGTCGGCCGCCGCAGTTCGTCGATGCAGCGGTTGTGGGCGACGCGGTACAGCCACGCCTTCAGCACCAGCTTGCCCTGGTTCGCCCGCAACCCCGAGTAGGCGCGCACGAACACGTCCTGTAGCGCGTCCTCGGCGTCCTGCCGACCGGGCAGCATCTGTCGCGTGTAGGCGAACAGCCGCTGCCGGTAGCGGTCATGGATCACCCGGAAGGCGTCGTCGTAGCCAGCGCGGAACATGGCCAGGAGCTGGTCATCGGATCTCAGGCGAAGCAGCGGGGGCGCGAGCGAGACTCGGGCCCGCGGGATTGCTGCCGGTGCTTGGAGAGCGGACGCTTCCACGTAGATCCTTCGGCGGTCACTCTAACGCGTGACAAACCGGAAAGTTGCTCTGCGCTGTCAGCAGTGCGACCACCGCCGGTGAGCACGGGCTATCTTGCGCTCTCGCGCATTAAGGTTCCTGACCGCTAACCGGTCGCGCGGCGCCCGATACTCTCGATCGAGGAAGCATGGATCCTGCCTCGGGCATCGGTATACCGGTCGCGTTCGCCGCCGGTCTCATCTCATTTCTTTCGCCGTGTGTGCTGCCGCTCGTTCCCGGCTACATCTCGGCGGTGGCCGGCGTCGCGCCTGCCGATATCCGGGCGCGAAGCGTACTCGGCCCGAGCCTCGCGTTCGTGGCCAGCTTCTCGGTGATCTTCATCGCGCTCGGACTCCTCGGGCAGCAGGCGCTGCACGGGGCGCTCACGGGTCCGGCCGCCCTCAAGATCAGCGGCGCGGTGATCGTGTTCATGGGCGTTCTGTTCGTGCTCGCCCCGTTCGTGCCACGCCTGGCCCTCGAGTGGCACATGGGGTCGCTGATGGAGCGCGCCGGGCGCTCGGGCCCGGTGGTCACCGGCGCCGCGTTCGCGCTGGCGTGGACGCCGTGCACCGGTCCGACGCTGGGGGCGATCGTCACGGCCGCCGGCGTCTCGGGCTCGGCCGCCCATGGGGCGTTCCTGCTCGCGGTGTATTGCGCCGGCCTGGGCGTACCGTTCCTGATCACCGGGCTGGCGTTCGGCAAGGCCACCTCTGCGCTCGCGGTGGTCAAGCGCCACTACCCAGTGGTGATCGGGCTCGGCGGCGCGGTCCTGATCGGGATGGGCGTACTGATCTGGACGGGCGAGTTCACGCAGCTGAACATCACCGTGGACCACTGGCTGCAGTCGCTCGGGCTGCCGAACCTCAACTCCGACACCTGATCGGCGCCTGGCAGCAATCACCCGCCTGGGCGGGCGATCAGGGGTACCCTCACAGCCGCGATGAGCCCGAGCATCCCGTTGCCTCCCCACGACAGACCGCTCACCGGAGGCTCCCCATTTCCTCCGATCGCCGACTACGGGTTCCTGTCGGATTGCCACACCGGGGCGCTGGTGGCGCCCGACGGCAGCGTCGAGTGGATGTGCCTGCCGCGGTTCGACTCGCCGAGCGTGTTCGGGTCGCTGCTGGACCGCCGTGGCGGTTCATTCCGGGTCGGACCGTATGGCCTGATGGTGCCGCTGTCGATCCGCTATGTGCCCGGGACCATGATCCTGGAGACGACCTGGATGTGCCCGTCGGGCTGGGTGGTGGTGCGTGACGGGCTGACGATCGGTCCGTGGCACGACCAGCACGCCGACGAGGGCAGCCACACCAGGCCGCCGACCGATCACGACGCCGATCACATGCTGGTGCGCACGATCGAATGCGTCCAGGGCACGGTCCAGATCGAGACGGTCTGCGAGCCTATGTTCGACTACGGCGGCTCGCCCGGGGCGTGGCAAATGCTGCAAGACGACTGGGGAAGGGCGGAGGTCAGCTGCGGCGAGATGAAACTGCGCCTGACCACCGATCTGAGACTCGGGATCGAGGGCAATCGCGCCCGGGCCCGCCACTCGCTGGTGGAAGGTGAGCGACGGTTCGTCGCGCTCGGATGGACGCACGGGCTCCCGGGGCCGGCCGACGGCGCCGATGCGCGGGAGCGCCTGCGGGTGACCGGCGAGTACTGGCGCAACTGGCTCGCCACCGGGCACTTCCCCGACCACCGCTGGCGCACCCAGCTTCAGCGCTCGGCGCTGACGCTCAAGGGGCTGACCTACGTTCCCACCGGCGCGACCGTCGCCGCCGCCACCACCTCGCTGCCGGAGACCCTCGGGGGCGAGCGCAACTGGGACTACCGCTACTGCTGGATGCGCGACGCGACGTTCACGTTGTGGGCTCTGCACGCGCTCGGGTTCGACTGGGAGGCCGACGATTTCATGCAGTTCGTCGCCGACCTCGAGCGCGGAGACGACGGCGCCCTGCAGATCATGTACGGACTCGGCGGCGAGCGCGATCTCACCGAGCGCGAGCTCGACGGGCTCTCAGGCTACGAGGAGTCCGCGCCGGTCCGCGTCGGCAACGGTGCCTTCACCCAGCGTCAGAACGACGTCTTCGGCGCGGTGCTGGACTCCGTGTATGTGCACACCAAGATGGGCGGCCACATCCCGGAGCGACTGTGGCCGGTGCTGCTCGACCAGGTGCGCTCCGCCATCGCGGTGTGGGACAAGCCCGACCAGGGGATCTGGGAGGCCCGCGGCGAGCCCAAGCACTACGTGTCCTCGAAGCTGATGTGCTGGGTCGCGGCCAGCCGCGCCTCGAGGCTGGCCGAGATGCAGGGCGAGTCGGCGCGCTCCGCCGAGTGGGGCCAGGCCGCCGACCGGATCCGCCAGGACATCCTCGCCCGCGGCGTGTCGGATCGTGGCGTGTTCCGCCAGCACTACGAGACCGACGCGCTCGACGCCTCGACGCTGCTGATCGGACTGTTCCGGCTCCTGCCCCCCGACGACGACCGGGTGCGCGCGACCGTGCTGGCGATCGCCGATGAGCTGACCGAGAGCGGGTTCGTGCTGCGCTATCGAGTCGACGAGACCGACGACGGCCTGCACGGCACGGAGGGGACGTTCCTGATCTGCTCGTTCTGGCTGGTCTCAGCGCTGTCGGAGATCGGGGAGAACGAGCGCGCCGCGGCGATGTGCGAGCGGCTCCTGCGTCATGGATCGCCTCTGGGCCTGTACGCCGAGGAGCTGGACGCAAGCAGCGGGCGCCACCTCGGCAACTACCCCCAGGCGTTCACCCACCTCGGGTTGATCAACGCCGTGCTGCACGTGGTCTCGGCCGAGGAGTCGCGGGCCTGAGCCACCGGGCGGAGAGCCTGCGTCAGGCTCGGCTGCTGTGCGCGGCGCGCAGCTCGCGGCGCAGGAGCTTGCCGGCGCCGTTGCGCGGCAGGACGTCGACGAACTCGACCTCCTTGGGCAGCTTGTAGCGACCCAGGTCGGCGCACGCCTCGAGGATGTCCTCGCTGCCCGCTTCGGTTCCGGGGATCAGCACGACTGCGGCGTGCACCGCTTCGCCCCAGAATTCGTCGGGCACGCCGAACACGCCGACCTCACGCACCGCCGGATGGCGCATGATCGCCTCCTCCACCTCGCGCGGGTAGATGTTCACCCCGCCGGAGATGATCTTGTCGTTCTTACGGTCGACGATGTAGAGGTAGCCCTCCTCGTCCTGGTAGGCCAGGTCGCCTGAGGCAAACCACCCGTCTCGCAGCGACTCGGCGGTCTCCCGGGGCTTGTTCCAATAGCCGTTGAACATCAGCGGGGAGCGGATGTGGACCTCGCCGACCTCGCGCTCGGCGACGGGCTGGCCCGCGTCGTCCAGCAGTCGCAGCTGCGCGCACGGGAACGGTAGCCCGACGGACTGCTCCTTGCGCAGGTGATCTTCTGGCCCAATGCTCGTGGTGATACTGGTCTCAGTGGTTCCGTAGCACTCGTGCAGCAGCCCCTCGCCGAAGTACTCGATGATCTGCTCCTTCGCCGTCTGGCTGAGCGGCGCCGCGTTGGAGATGATCGTGCGAAGGTGCTCCGGGCGGTTCGCTTCCAGGAAGTCGTCGCCAAGCGAGAACAGGCCCTGGAAGTGGCTCGGCACCATGAACACGTTGGTCATCGCCCCTTCCTTTAGGCGAAGCATCACCTGCTCGGGGTCAAACCGCGGAAGGATCTCGCAGAATCCGCCGAAGAACACTGGAGCGGCGGCGAACGCGAACCCGGCGCCGTGATACATCGGCGCCATCCCCAGCGCCCGATCCGAGGCCGAGTAGCACCCGAACACGACTGCCATCGCGAAGAACGTGAGCGTGCGCGCCCGATGTGGGAGCACGACGCCCTTCGGCGTGCCCGTGGTCCCGGACGTGTAGGGGATGCAGAACGGGGTCCACTCCTCGAGGCGCACATCCGGCGCGACCGCCCGCGACTGCCCCAGCCATCGCTCGTATTCGTCGCCGATCACGATGGTCCGCCGCACCGTCTCGAGCTCCGCGTCTCGCATGACCTCCTGGGTGGCGGGGTGTGCGAACGCGACGCTGGCCTGGGAGTCATTGCAGATCAGCGCGGCCTCCCGCGGCGTCGCGCGGGAGTTGACCGTCACCACCGAGCAGCCGGCGGAGGCGATTCCACAGACGATCTCGAGGAACTCGAGACAGTTGGGCGCGATCAGAGCGACCCTGTCACCAGGCGCGAGCCCGAGGTCGTGCACGGCAGCGTTGGCAACTCGGTCAATGCGAGTCACCAATTCTCGATAGGTGAGAGTCCGTTCACCCTCAGCCAGCGCGATCTTGTTCGGTGTGCCTGTCGCCGAGGTACGAATCCCACTCGCGATGGTGATCGGAACGTAGGTCTCGGGACGGTCCATACCGACGGACTGCGCCGCCGTCATACGCGGCTCGGGGCGGCCAGCCTGGCCACGATCTCCGCCGCGGGCAATACTTCTTCGATCACCGCTGCGCCCTGTCCCATGGGCAGGAATCCTTGCACAATGTCGCCGTCGACTGCGCCCGCCCGGGCACGCCACAGATTTTCCGCCGCCTGCTGCATGCCCGGAGCGACGTCGGCGTCTCGGCCTTCCCAAGCAAGCGTGAATGCATTGCGCAGTGCACGCGACGGCTTGCCGGTACATGCGCGGGTGACGATGGTGTGGTTCTCGGTCGCGTCCACGACAGCCTGCTTGTAGGCCTCGTGCGCATCGGACTCGTCGGAGGCCAGAAAGCGTGTACCCACTGATACGCCACTTGCACCGAGAGCCAGCGCGGCGGCCACCGCCTCGCCCGTGGCAATGCCTCCGGCCATCAACACTGGAACGTCAAGCTCGCGCACCACGGCCTGGGCAAGCGGCAGCGTCGCGGTCTGCCCGACATGGCCGCCCGCTTCGCTGCCCTGAGCCACAACCGCATCCGCTCCGGCTGCCTGCACCTTGCGGGCCGCTCGGAGACTGCCGACGACTCCGACGAACTTTGCGCCGGCTGCGTGCACCTCGTCGATGATCTGGCGCGGGTCACCGAGTCCGCTCACCATCACCGGCACCCGCTCCTGCAGGCAGACGTCGATCTCCGACCGGACCAGCTGGCGGTTGGCAAACCCTTCGTCGTCCTGCGCGCTGTTCGGGAGCAGCACGTTGACCCCGAACGGGCGATCGCCGGCCTGCTCTCGCACCTCGGCGATCTGCCGGCGCAGGACCTCCGGCTCCATCGTGCCGCCGGTGGCGATCACGCCCAGACCGCCGGCAGCGCAAACCGCCCCGGCGAGCCTGGCCGTGGACACGAAGCCCATGCCCGCCTGGAAGATCGGGTGATCGAGCCCAAACTGCTCACACAGGCGGTCGCTGCCCGCGCTCATGGCGCTGCGGCGGCCTGGGCGCCGCCGGACACGTGATCGCCCGTGGCCGCGGCGTCGAGCTTGAACAGCTTCATCGCGTTGTCGCGCATCATCGCCTGCCACGACTCCGGCCGCAGGCCGAGCTCCTCGACCTCCTGGACGGCGCGTTCAGGGTCGATGACGGGCCAGTCGGTCCCGAACATGACCTTGTGGCTGCCCCAGCTGTTGGCGTAGTGCACGAAGTTCGCCGGCCAGTGCTTTGGAGCGTAGGCGTCACCCGCGATGTAGACGTTGTTGTGCTTGAAGGAGATCGCGATCATCTCCTCGGTCCAGGGCCAGCCGAGGTGGATGCCGATCAGCTTCAGATCGGGAAAGTCGATCGCCACGCGGTCGAGCGTGATCGGGCGCCCCACGCTCGGGAGCACACGGTCGCGCTGATAGTCGAGGCAGTGGCCGATCTGCATCATGATCGGAACGTCGAGCTCGCAGCACTTGGCGTAGAACGGGTAGTACATCGCGCTGTCGGGCGACTGCTCGAACCAGTGCGGGTACAGGTGCGCGCCGACGAATCCGAGCTCGGTCACCGCGTACTCGAACTCCCGCAACCCCTTCATCACGCGCGACGGGTCGATTCCCGCCAGCCCGTGAAATCGACCCGGGAACTGCTCGCACAACGCGGCGACGTCCTCATATGGGATCGCGTGCGAATACTCGACGCGCATGTCACCGGCGCGTACCGCGATCAGCAGCGAACGCTCGATCCCCGCCCGATCCATCTTCTCCACGTACTCCTCCATCGGCATGCCCCGCCGCATGGAGTCCGGCATCCGGACCTTGTCCATGAAGAACTCGTCCACGCCGAACTGCCCAGCGGCGATCGCCTCCGGCGTGTGGACATTGGTGACGATGTCGATGATCCCGCTACGCTCCATTCTGGTTCCCCTGTTCTCCGGTCGGCCGCGCCGTGTGAAGCGTCCGCTTATCGAGTACCGCGACGGTGTCGCCGTTCTGGTTTTTCACCTCGTGGTGCATGGTCACCACACCTCGCGTCTCGTCCTTGGCGTCCAGTGCGGTGACCTCACCTTCCAGGTGAAGGGTGTCGCCGATGAACACCGGCTTGACGAACCGCACCCTGTCCATGCCGTAGAACGCCAGGATGCGGCTCTCCTCGTCTCCGCCGATCAGCGAGAACTCCAAGCCGGTGGCGAGTGAGAGCGTGAGACAGCCCTGGGCGATGCGTCCACCGAACGGACCCGCCTGCGCGAATTCCTCATCGGTATGGAGTGGGTGGTAATCGCCAGAGAGGCCCGAAAAGAGTGTGATGTCCGCCTCGGTGAGCGTGCGCCCGCGAGTCCTGAATCGGTCACCCACCGACAGGTCATCGAAGTAGTTGTTCAGCGTGGTCAGCATGCGGTTCTGCGTCGGGGTGGTCATGACTGCACCGCTGAGGGCTGGGCCGCCATCGCCTTTTCGAGCTCGTCCACGGTGACCACAGGGCCGAAGCTGTACTCGAAGTCCCGCAACGCGCCCTCGTGCAGCTCGGGCGAGACCGCCGCGGTGCCGTCCGACGGCACGACGATCCGGATGTCGCGGAAGAAGGCGTCGCGGACCGTGCTCTCGACGCAGACGTTGGTGGTCACGCCGCAGACGATCACGGTGTCGATCCCGAGCGTTCGCAGCTGCTCTTCCAGATCGGTGTCATAGAAGGCGGAGTACCGCGTCTTGTCGATGATCCGATCGCTGGCCTGCGGGGGCGAGGTCGTCGACGATGTCCGCGTCCCAGGTGTCGCGGATCATGCCTCGAGCATCCATGATCTGTGGGAACACCTCGCGCATCAACCCGGCGTCCGAGTAGTCCTCGTTGAGCGTGTAGCGGGTGTAGAACACGGGCATGCCCGACGAATGCGCCGCGTCGATCAGGCGCTTCACGGGGCCGATCGCATCGCGACTGGTGGTCCAGTCGAGTCCGATCTTGTTCATGAATCCGTCTTCGTGGCAGAAGCCGTTTTGCATGTCGACCACGATCAATGCGGTCTTATCGGTCAACTTCATGGCTCACCTCGGGGGTCTTGGTGGTGACTAAATCAATCAGTCGTTGCGGAGGATCACGGCGGCCGACAGCTGCGCGACCGAACTGCAGGAGAGGATCAGCTCCGGGTCGGGTATCTGGGCACTCGACTCTCCCCGCAACTGGCGCACGGCCTCAATGACGTGCGGCAGCCCGTGGATGTAGGCCTCGGAGTGGTTACCCCCGTGCGTGTTGACCGGAAGGTCGCCGTCGAACTCGATGCGGCCGCCCTCGACGAACGCACCACCCTCGCCGCGTTCGCAGAAGCCGTAGGCCTCCAGGGAGAAGATCACGAACGGCGTGAAGTGGTCATAGATCATGACCGCGTCGATCTCGCCCGGCCCGACGCCGGCAGAGCGGTACACGTCGCGCGCGGTATAGGTCGATTCGGGGACCGCGAGATCGTCGCGGAACACGATCCCCTGCGCATGCGTGCCGCTGCCCTGGGCGGCGCCCATGATCCACGCCGGCGGGTTGCGGAGGTCGCGGGCTCGGTCGGCCGCAGCGACGATCACCGCGCAGGCTCCGTCGCTCTCGATGCAGCAGTCGAGCAGATGCAGCGGATCGGCGATCATCCGCGACGCTTGGTGATCCTCGAGTGTGATCGGCTTGCGCATCATCGCGCGCTCGTTCATCGAGCCGTGCCGGCGCAGCGCTACCGCGACATGCCCGAACTGCTCGCTCGTAGTTCCGTACTCGATCATGTGGCGACGCGCGAACTGGCCGAATTGGTGCGCGGGGGTGAGCATTCCCCACGGCATCTGGAATGCCTCGAAGCCCGCGACGTCGTCGGACATCCACGTCGACGCCTGTCCATAGCGCACGCCGGAGCGTTCGTTGAGCGACCGGTAGCAGACGACCACGTTGGCGAGCCCGGCGGCGATCGCCGCCGCGGCGTGGACGACGACCGCGTTGCCGCCGGTGCCCCCGTACCCGGTCTGGCTCATCCAGCCCAGGTTCTTCAGCCCGAGGTGGGAGGTCAGCGCGACCTCGTCGACGGCGTCCATGTCGAACCGGACCAGGCCATCGATGTCGTCCACCGCCAGGCCGGCGTCCCGTACCGCCGCGCGAATGGCCTCGCACGCGAGGGCGAGTTCGGTCTTGCCGGAGCGCTTGGAGTACTCGGTCTCTCCGACGCCGACGACAGCTGCCTTGTCACGAAGGCCTTCGTAGATGCTCACACGAGCACTCCCTCTGATCGAAGCGCGGCCACTTCGGAGTCCTGACGCGCCAGCAGTTCGCGCATCACGGCGTCGGTGCTGTCACCCAGGCACGGAGCGTGACTGAGCTGCGGTCGCCGGCCGTCGTAGCTCCAGGGCAGCGCGGGAATTGGCTTGACGCCCGCCACCGGATGGTTGTCCTCGCGGATGAAGCCGCGGGCGGTCAGATGCGGGTCCTGCATCACCTCGGACATGTCGAGCACCGGCGCCGCCGCGACGCCCCTGGCCTGCAGGCGGGCGACCGCTTCGCCGCGAGAGCTGCCGGCGACCTCAGCGGGATCGGTGCCCGGCGGCGCGGCCACGAATGTGCCCGGCTGGTCGGCCGGTAGAAAGCGCACCGGATGCGGCGCGATCGTCTCGTCACGCGCGGCCAGCGGCACCAGGTCGGCCATGCAGGTGAGCATCACGTCGAGCATGCTGACCTCGACGTGGGAGCCGCGTCCAGTCTGCCGGCGCGTTGCCAGCGCCTGCTCGATCGCCAGCGCCATGTAGGTGCCGGTCAGGAGATCGGGGTAGATCGCCCCGGCGAGGCGCATGTCCTCGTGGTCGTCGCGGGTGACGCTGGCCAGGCCGCTGAGCAGGATCACACCGCTGTGCAGCGCCACGTAGTCGCCCCAGGGTCCCCGGCGGCCGAAGCCGCTGATCGAGGCCAGGATGATGTTCTCACGGACGTTCGTAAGCGCCTCGTGGGTGATGCCCATCGAGCCGGCCGCGCGGCGGGAGAAGTTCTCCAGCACGACGTCTGCGGTTGCCGCCAGCTCGAACAGCAGCCGCCGTCCCGAGTCGGTCGCGAGGTTGAGCTGCACGCTGCGCTTGCCCTGGTTGATCTGGTTGAACATCGCGCTCGCGTCGTACGCGGGCTCGCCGGTGAACGGTCCAAAGCCGCGGGAGATCAGGCGGGTGGAGCTCTCGATGAGGATGACCTCGGCACCCAGGGCGGCGAGCAGCTGGCCGCAGTAGGGACCAGACACGATCTGTGAGAGGTCGAGCACCCGCACGCCCTCCAGCGGGCCGGATGCTTCGCCCAACGCAGTAGACGCCGCCGTGGTGGCCGGCGGGCCCACGCGGGCGGAGGCGGACGCGCTCGGCCGGCGGGCTCCGTCGACGACGATCGGATCGGCGGGGAACACACCATCGGCGCGACGTTCGATCGACCCCATCTCGACGATCTGCTCGGTCGAGATCACGGACCTGAGATCCAGGGCACAGCAGCTCGGGATGCCCCGAGCCTGAGCCTGCTCGAGCACGTCGATGCCGCGCTGCTGTGTCGTCCACTCCAGCAGGTGGGCGTGCAGCGACGCGTAGTTTTCGCCGCGCGACACGGCGTTCGCGTACTCGGGCCCGTTCGCCCAAGCGGGTGAACCCATCATCTCGACCAGCTGACGCCAATGGTTCTCGCTGAAGGCGACGATCACCACACGCCCGTCCGCGCACGGTAGGTACACGTTCGGTTCCAGCGCGTGGTGGGTCGTGCGGCGCCCGCTCACGCCACCGCCGTAGGCGGTGATTCCCCATTCGAACGCCATCTGCGCCACGACAGCCTCGAGCGCGACTACCTCGACGTGCCTCGGCGCGGGGCGTCCGCTCAATCGCGCCATCAGCGCACCGAACACGGCTGTCGCGGCGAGAAAGCCGCCTCCGCTCTCTGCCAGGGCGGCTCGACTCTGCGCCGGCGGATCTTCGGGATGCGGGACCCTGTCGGGAAAACCGGGCGTCGCGTCGGTCAGACCCGACATCGCCGAGAGGACGACGTCATCGGCCACGAACTCCGCGTACGGGCCGGTGTGCCCGAACGGGGTGACGCACGCCACGGTCAGCCCGGGATGGCGACCGAGCAGCGCGTGGCAGTCCAGACCCAGTGGCTCGCCCTGCTCGTGGCGCCACGACGTGAGGTAGAGCTCCGCGTCGCCCAGCATCCGATCGAGCGTGGCTCGATCATCGCCGGCATCCAGCGTGAGATCGATCCCCACCTTGCCGGTGTCGAGAAACCGGTCGCGTTCGGCGTGCTGCGCCGCCAACGGCCCCTCGGCCCCGGGCGCCGGCACGCGAACCCGGGTGACGGCCGCGCCTGCGTCCGCGAGCAGCTTCCCGCATAGCCTCGCCGGGCCCTGATCGGCGACTTCGACCACTGAAACTCCCTCCAGCGGGCGCATCTCAGGCACTCCCGCCTCCCAGGTAGGCGCTGAGGACGCGCGGGTCCTCGATCACCGTCTTCGGCGGCCCCTCGCACAGCACCGAGCCGAAGTCGAGCACGGTGAGCTCGTCGCAGACAGCCGAGACGAGATCCATCTGATGTTCCACGAGAACGATCGTCATCCCCTGGCCGCGGAGGTCGCGGAGCAGCGTGCCCAGCCGCTCCCGGTCAGCCGTGTTGAGTCCCGCCGCCGGCTCGTCGAGCAGCAGCATCCGCGGGTCGGCGACCAGGGCGCGCGCTATCTCCACCAGCCGCCGCCGGCCGTAAGGCAGATCGGTGACCGGCGCGTGGGCGAAGTCCCCGAGCTCGAGTTGCGCGATCACCTCGTCGGTCCGCTCGGCCGCGCGCGGGTGCCTGCGCTGCCCCAGCTTGCGGTCGATCCGGGCCGTCGCGCCGGCGGCGACCTGGATGTTCTCGCGCGCCGTCATCGTCGAGAACAGCCTCATCGTCTGAAACGTCCTGACCACCCGGGCCTCGTGGACGATGCGGCGAAGCGACCATCTGGTCACGTTCTGGCCGAACACCCGATATTCGCCGCTGGAGGCGCGGTCGACGCCGCTGAGGACATTCAGCAGTGTCGTCTTGCCAGCGCCGTTGGGACCGATCACGCCCCTGATCTGACCCGACGGTACCTGCAGGGTGACGCGATCGACCGCGTGCACGCCGCCGAAGTGCTTGGCGACGTCGATCGCCTCCAGAGCGGGCTCGTTCACCCGTTCGCCTCCGGGCCGGCGCCGACGGCGGCCTCGGTCCGCGAGCCGGACTCAGGCGACTCGACGGCGACCTGTGCCGACGCATTGCCTCGGCCGAGCCGTGCGAGCAGCCACAACACCATCCCGGCCAGTCCGCGAGGCACGACCGCCATAGCGGCGATCACCACGCCGCCGAGCACGACGTAAGCCCAGTCGCCGGTGCCCGGCAACAGCTGCACCAGCCAGACCACAATCGCCGCGCCGGCGACTGCACCGCCGAGGCTGCCGAGACCCCCGATCACGATCATCAGAAAGATCTGAAACGAGATCAGCGGCTGGAACAGGGTCGGGTCGATGACGGTCGAGTTGGCGGCCAGGATGCCGCCCGCGACCGCCCCGAGGACGGCGCTCAGCGCGAATGCCTGAAGCTTGCGGAACGTGTTGTTGACGCCGACCGTCGCTGCCGCCAGCTCGTCGTCGCGCATCGCCGCGAGCTCGTTGCCGGGCCGCCCGCGCAGGTACAGCGCACAGATGGCGAAGAAGACGAACACGACGATCCAGATGAACCAGTAGGCGGACATCGGCGTGGTGAACGTCTGGATGAACGAGATCGGCGGGATGCCGTAGATCCCGCCCAGCCCGCCGAGCTTCCCGCTCACCTCGAGCAATCCGAAGATGATCGCCCCGAACGCCAGCGTCGCCATCCCCAGGTAGTTGCCGCGCAGCCGGAGCGCCGCGAAGCCGACCACGAGTCCGAACAGGAATGAAATTCCGACGCCGGCCAGGATCGCGACGATGAACGACACGCCCAGCTTGGTGGTGCCGTAGGCAACCGCGTAGGCGCCGACCGCCATGAACCCGGCCTGACCGAGCGCCAGTTGGCCGGCACGTCCCACCACCACGGTGAGGCCCATCGCCGAGATCGCGTCGATGCCCACGGTCTGGCCGACGGTGAGCTGATAGTCGTTGCTGGCAAACACCGCGAACAGGACCGCGCCCAGCGCGACGAGCAGGCCGCTGCTCCAGGTGGTGGCCTGTTCGTCGCGCAGGATGCGGCTGAGCCGGGCCTTCATACAGTCCGCTCGCGTACGCCGAACAGGCCGTTGGGCCGGATCAACAGCACGACGATCAAGATCCCGAACACCAGTGGGTCGCGGTACTCGCTCGGGACCTTGGATCCGACGATCGTCTCGAACAGGCCGAGAATCAGCGCGCCGACCACCACCCCGGTGGTGCTGCTGAGCCCCCCCAGCGTGGCTGCCGTGAACGCCTTCAGCGTGAGCGACGGGCCGACCGTGCCTCCGGCCAACGTGATCGGCGCGATCAGCACGCCGGCCACCGCCGCGAGCGCGAACGCCAGCGACGAGGCGAGCACCCGCATGCGGCTGACGTTGATGCCGAGTGCGCCGGCGGCCATCGGATCGGCCGCTGACGCCACCATCGCCTTGCCGTAGCGGTTGCGGGTCAAGAACACCGCTAACGCGGCGACGATCACCGCGACCACGCCCCAGATCACGAAGTCCTGTGAATCCACCCGCGACGAGCCGATCCCCACGGTTCCCGCGACAATCGCCGGGAAAGGTTGCGCGGTCGCCCCCCACACCAGGATGTGCCCGCTACTCAGCACCAGCAGCGCGCCGACGGTGGCCACCACCGCGGCGTCGACGCCGCGGCGGAGCGGGAAGCGCACGACCAGGAAGTCGTAGATCGTGCCGGCCACCGCGCCGGCCCCGATGATCAGCACGAACACGAGCGCGAGCGGGAGGCCGAGGTTGACCAGCGCGAGCGCCAGCAGACCTCCGGCGACCACCTTGTCGCCCTGGGCGAAATCAAGGATTCCGACGGTCCGGTAGATGAGGTTGAAGCCGAGGGCCACGAGGGCGTAGATCGCCCCGAGCGTGATCCCTTCGATGGCCAGTGCCACGTACTGCATCAGGCGCCTCCAGACAGCCTCGTCGCCGCTCGCTTTACTGCGCGCTGACCTCCTTGCCGTTCTTGTAGGTGATCTGCTTGAACGACGAGGCAGGCGGCCCGCCGCGGTAGCTGGCGCTGTAGCTGTAGGGGCCGTTCACGCCGGTGTAGGTCAGGCCGTTCATCGCCTGGGCGACGCTCGTGGAGTCGGTCTTGCAGCCCGCCTTCTTGATCGCAGCGGCAAGGATGTGGACGGCGTCATACGACGCGCCCGGCAGGTACGTCGCGTCCTGGTGGTAGGCCGCCTTGTATCCGGTGAGGAACTTCTGCACCTGGGGCGTGGGGTTGACCGTGCTCAGCTGCGAGAAAGTCACGATCGTGTCCGCCGCCGGGCCGGCGTCGGCCGGTATGAACGGCAGCGAGAAGGCCACGTCGCCGACGGCGGGTCCCTTGTAGCCGGCGTTGCGGATCTGCTTGAGGATCTGGGCGTCGGCCGGCGTCGCGGCACCCCAGATCATCAGCCCGTCCGGATTCGCCTGCGCCACCTTGGAGGCCTGCGAGTCGAAGGTGACCGCGGTCGGGTCATAGCTGTCGGCGTCGACGACCTGCCAGCCGGCAGCCTTGGCCAGCGCGTTGAGCTGCTGGTAGCCCACCTGCGCGTAGGGCACCGCCGCATACACGATCGCGACCTTGTGCGGTCCCGGGCCGAGCTTGTTCTTCATGTAGTTGAAGACCAGCTGGCCCTCAACGTCCTGCGGCGTCACCGACGACGTCACATACGTACGGCCCTGCCATGGCTGGCGCTGGGCGGTCTGCACCATGAACCACACCTTCAGCGATTCGGCGATCGGCCCGTCGGCCAGGCCGGGAGGCGTGATCCCAGGGCCGAGGATGTACTTCAGGTTGTCCTGCTGGGCGAGCTTGCGAAGGCCGGCCACGGACAGGTTCGCCTGTCCCTGGTCATCCGCCGTCGCCCCGAGCGCAATCTGGCGCCCGCACACGCCGCCGCTGGCGTTGATGTCCTTCACGGCCAGCTTGGCACCGTTCAGCTCGGGCCCGCCGGCGACGGCGTAGGCCCCCGACAGCGCGTTGAGGAAGCCGAACTTGATCGTGCCGCCGCTCGACGAGGACCCGCCGGATGACGACGTGCCGCCTCCCGAGGCCGAGCTGCTCGAGTTGGAAGATCCGCAGGCAGCCACAGCGATCGCGGCCACAACTGCGGTCATCACGCTGACCGCGGACCTGGTCCTGCCTGCCTGCAAAGGTGACCTCATCATGTCCTCCTCGAACAGGCGACGCGTGGTGCGCTGAGCGCCCTCACGCCGCGATTGCCTCACTGCCGAGATAGATCCTGCGAACTAGATCTGCGGAGCGCAGCTCCTCGACGCTGCCCTTGAGGGCAACCCGCCCGTGCTGCAGGACGTAGCCGCGGCCACAGAATTCGAATGCCAGATGGGCGTTCTGCTCGATCAGCAGAATCGCCAGACCGGAGCCACGGAGCCGGCTGAGCGCGCCGTAGACCTCGCCCGCGAGCTTCGGCGAGAGCCCCATCGACGGCTCGTCGAGGATCAGCAGCTTGGGCGCTCCCATCAGGGCGCGTCCGACTGCGAGCATCTGCTGCTGACCGCCGCTCAGATCGCCGGCCCGCTGTCCGGGCCGGCGTTCCAGATCCGGGAACAGCTCGTAAACACGCCCGAGCTCGGCTTCGAGCTGGTCGCGCTTCAGTCCCCGCGTGAACGCACCGAGCTCCAGGTTCGTGCGTACCGACTGGCCGGGGAAGATGTGACGGCCCTCGAGCACGATCCCGATCCCGTGGGCCGCCACCTGATGGGAGCGCAGCGAGGAGATCCGCGTGCCCGCGAATGTGACCGTGCCAGCCGCCGGCGCAAGGATGCCGACGATCAGCTTGGCCAGCGTGGTCTTGCCGGCGCCGTTGGCCCCGACGATCCCGACCGCTTCGCCGGCTTGCAGCGCGACGCTGACCCCGCGTACGGCTTCGATTCCGCGGTACGCGTAGGCCACATCGGTCACCTCGAGCAAGGGTCCGGATGTGCCGGAGCCTTCGCGCGAAGTGGCCGCGCCACTCCCCACTCCACCTCTCATGCGCGCAATATACCGCTGCATACAAATGCGCACCGAACTCGCGTCACCAAACTGACATGATCTAACACAGCGCTCATAAAGCCGGTCGATTCAGGGTTTAGCCGTCGGCGCGAGTCCAGACAGCGGCGGTATGCAACTGCGTGCGTTCCGCCCGCGGGCGGTATGCGTCGACCAAACCCCACCGCGTTGAGCGACGGCCGGACCCCCGTTAGGGGTCGCGGCCGGCCAGCTCGCGCTTCGCAGTGCGGTGAAACCGCCACGCCTTGGCGGCGTTGGCACGGATGATCCCGCGCCGGGTGCGGGGGATCTCAAACCCGCCGACGAGGCGGTGGGGGACCAACGCCCAGGCGCCGTCGACGAACACGAGGTCGCCGCGGACCTGGAAGTTGCGCTGCCAGCTGAATTCGGGCGCGTGCTCGTGAGCCGTCAGGCAGGCCAGGCCGGGCGCGAACGGGATTCCGGCCCGCTCACCCTCGATCCGGATCCAGCGCGCGGCCGCATCGATCGCGATCGGGACTCGGACGGCGAACGGGAAGCCGTCCGGGGAGACGAGCGACAGCACCGCGCTCCGATAACGGGAGCCGAGCTCGGCGATCCGCTCGTCCCAGGCGCTGATCCCACCGCCGGGTGTGGCGTGAAACCGCGGCGGCTCCTCGGAGTGCCCGGAGCGCACCTCCTCCATGTGCGCGTCGTACAGGGTCGGTTCCGCCGCGAGGTCGCCGTCCGGCCACACGTACACACGCTCGGGCCTGACGTGGATGTAGATGCGCACGTAGTGCCAGGCCATGAACCGCCTGAGCGGGTCCGGCGGCGCCACGCCGCCCATCGCCGGGAGCTTCTGCACGGACTCGCGCTCGTAGCGCGCGCGGTTGGCCTCCAGATCGCGGTCGTCGACCTCGGCGGTTCCCTGGACGAGCACCATCGGCGGCTCGGACAGGCCTGAGCCGGTCGGGTCCGAGAAGAGCATCGCCACCAGTGGGTTGGCCCGTGCGTCGTTGGCCTTCTTCGGGAGACCGATCCCGGTGGTGACGTCGATGCACGGGTCACCTGGCCGGTAGTACGGCGTCACCGGCCAGGTGATCGGCTGCCCGTTGCGGCTGACGGTGGTCAGCTCAGTGGTGATGAAGCGGTCAAAGACCGTCTGGACGTCGTCCGGCAGCGAGGCCGTCATTCGTCGTAGCCCTCGTCACCGGGCAGGACGATCCGGGCCGTCTCTCCGCGCTTGACGACCCGCGGTTGGATCGGACGGACCTCGAGCGCGCCGGCGTACTCGATCAGCGCGCTCGCCGACTCGAACCTCGAGAGCTGCTCGAGGTGCTTGATCGTCGGGAACACGAGCGTGAGCTCACCCCGGTCGTAGTCCTCGAGCGCACCGGCGGGCCGGTACCAGCGGGCGTCGACGATCTCGCCGCCGTCGATCTGCGGGGCCACGCCGTCCGGGGCGGCCGCCAGGTAGAACCAGGTGTCGAAGCGGATCTTGGCCTGGGCCGGGGTGATCCAGCGCGAGAACGGGGTCAGGAGCTCGGGCCGGTCGATCCTGACCCCGGCCTCCTCCTGCAGCTCGCGCAGCGCGGCCGCGCGCAGGGCGTCCTGGCCGTTGCCCTCGTCCCGGTCAACCGCGCCACCCGGGAACACCCAAGCGCCGCCCATGAATCGCGACGCCGGGTTGCGCCGAACGAGCAGTACCTCCAGGTCGCAAGAGCCTCCGCGGAGCAGGATCACGGTCGCCGCGGCCCGCGGAACGGTGACCTCCGCACCGGTGTTGAGCTCCTGCTCCGGGCCAGGTTGGCGCCCTTGCATCCGGCGACCCTAGCGCGGGCGCTGGCCGACGACCACCCCCGCGAAGGCGGGGACCGCACGGCGCAGCCGAGCCGCTAGCCTTCACGCCGCGTGAAGTACATGTGCGAATCCTGCGGGTTCATCTACGACCCCGAAATCGGTGACCCGGATGGCGGGATCCCCTCCGGCACCGCGTTCGAGGACATCCCCGAGACGTGGTTCTGTCCCGTGTGCGGGGCGCGCAAGCGAGACTTCGCACCCTACGAAGACTGAGCACCCCGCGGGACGCACTGAGCTGCCCACCCCGTGGAGCGGCGGCATCTAAGGCAGCCGGCCGCTCCAGCGCAGCGAGCCGATCCCGGCGCCCAGCAGCAGTGCCAGCCCGGCGGCGGCGAACGCGACCGTGATGTCGGTCTGCCTTGTCTTGGACCCGAGCTGGGTGCCCAGGCCCTTGTAGATCGAGACCAGGCGACCGGCGTCCTCGGCATTGAACGAGCGGCCGTGGGACGTGCGCGCGATCTGCTGCATCAGCTGCGGGTCGGGCGGAACCGCGACCGGCGGCCCCAACGGATCGGGGTTCGGCAGCGATCCGTTCTCGGTTCCGAGCGCGACCGTGTAGATCGCGATCTTCTGCTTGGCGGCCTGGGTCGCGACCGTAACCGGATCCTGCCCCGCGTTGGCGGCGCCGTCGGACAGCAACACGACCGCCGCGTGCGCGTCGCCCGACGGCTTGTGCAGGAGGTTGAGCGCGACCGACAGCGCGTCGCCCGTGGCGGTGGCGCCGTCGGCGGTCTGTGAGCCGATCGCCCGGCGCGCGGCCACGTGATCGGTCGTCGGCGCGACGACCTCGTCGGGCGAGCTCGAGAACGTGACCACGCCCACCCGCGCGTCGGACGGGAGCTGGTCGATGAATGTGTTGGCCGCGCGCTCGGCCGCGCTCAGCCGGGTCGGCTGGACGTCGTTGGCGTCCATCGAACCCGAGCGGTCGAGCACGAGCACCACCGACGCCTCGCGCACGGGGACCCGGCCGGTGACGTGCGGGCGGGCCATCGCAACGCCCAGCGCCGCGATCGACGCCAGTGCCAGCGCGATCGGGATGTGCCGGCGCCAATCGGGCCGGGTTCCCAGCGCCGCCACGACCGTGGGCACGGCCGGGAACCGCAGCGCGTAGCGCCGGCCTCGGCGGCGGGCGAGGTGCTGTGCGGCCAGCCCGAGCGGCACCAGCAGCAGCACCAGCAGCCAGATCGGCGAGGAGAAGCTCATCTGCGGGCGCGCGCCTTCTGCTTGAACGACAGGCCGGCCGCGAGCTCCAGCAGCCAGTCGCCGTCGGTGTCGAGCGCGACGTGCGTCACCTGCAGGCGTCGCAGCTCGGTGGCAAGCGCATCGCGGCGTTCGCGCTCGAGCTCCTCGAACCGCTGCCTGACCCGGGAGGACGAGGTGTCGACCTCGAGCCGCTGGCCGGTCTCGGGATCGACCAGCGCGATCCGGCCGACTGAGGGCAGCGCCGACTCACGCGGATCGTGGACCTCGATCGCCACCGCCGAGTGGCGCCCGGCGACGGCCGCCAGCGGCCGCGCCCAGTCGTCCTGGTCGCGAAAGTCCGAGACGACGGCAACCAGGCCTGGGCGTTTGGCGACCGCGTGCAGCCGATGCAGCGCGGTGGCCAGCGACGAGGGGTCGGTCTGGCCGTCGCGGCCCACGCCGGCGGCGAGCAGGTCGTGGACCGCGATCATCCCCGGCTTGGATCCGCGGGGGTCGAGCATGATCGGCGCGCCCGCCCCGAACGCCACCATGCCGACACTGCCGGCACGCTTGATCGCCAGCCGGGCGAGCACGAGCGCGACGCCCTCGGCGACGTCGGCCTTGAGCCGCTGCGCGGTGCCGAACGCCATCGACGGGGACAGGTCGAGCACGATCCAGGTCGTCAGGGCCCGCTCGGGAACATGCAGGCGGACATGGGGCTGGCCGGTGCGTGCGGTAGCCGCAGCGTCGAGATGGCGCACATCGTCGCCGGGCTCATACGCGCGCAGCTGCGCCAGCTCGGTGCCGCGCCCGACACCCACCGACCGCCACTCGCCGGGCAGCCCGCGCGCGACCAGTCGCACGACCAGCAGGTCGATCGCGTCGACGAGCCCGTCGACGATCGGCCCAGGGCCCTGGCGGCCGGGCGGCGGGGCGAGCTCGGGACGAGCCGCCCTGGGCTTGCGCCGCTTGGGCTCGCTCGCCGGCGGCGTGACGACGGTCGTGGTCATGCCACCCGCGACATCCGCCTGAGGTGGTCCTCGCGCGGCTCGGGCACCGCGATCAGCACCTGCTCGACCACGTCATCGGCCGTGAGGCCGTCGCTGAGCGCGTGGTAGGACAGCACCAGCCGGTGGCGCAGGACGTCGGCGGCGAGGTCGCGCACGTCGTCGGCGGTCACGTGGCCGCGGCCGCGCAGCAGCGCCAGCACCCGAGCCGCCTGGGCCAGGCCGATCGGCGCGCGGGGGCTGGCCCCGTATTCGATCTGACCTTCGAGGTCGTTGAGGCCGTAGCGGTCGGGGTTGCGGGTCGCGTCGGCGAGCGCAACCGAGTAGGCGATCAGATCGCGGTCGACCAGCACCGTGCGGGCGGCCTCGGAGTAGCGCTCAAGGTCGGCCAGCGGCACTCGCTCGTGGACCTCGGCTTGACCGCCGAGGCTGCGGCCGACGACCGCGGCCTCCTCGCCGACCGTCGGGTAGTCGACCTGGATCTTCATCAGGAAGCGGTCGACCTGCGCCTCGGGCAGCGGGTAGGTGCCCTCGGACTCGATCGGGTTCTGCGTGGCCATCGCCAGGAACGGGCGCGGGACCGGGTAGCTGGTGCCGCCGATCGTCACCTGGTGCTCCTGCATCACCTCGAGCAGCGCCGACTGGACCTTTGCCGGGGCGCGGTTTACCTCGTCGGCGAGCAGGAAGTTGGCGAACACCGGGCCGAGCTCGGTGTCGAACTGGCCACTGTCGGGCCGGTAGATCCGGGTGCCGACGAGGTCGGCCGGGACCAGGTCGGGGGTGAACTGGATCCGCCGGAAGCTGCCGCCCAGCACCTGGGCCAGGGTCTTGACGGTCAGCGTCTTGGCGAGGCCGGGCACACCCTCTAGCAGCACGTGTCCGCCGGCCAACAGGCTGACGAGCAGGCGCTCGAGCATCGCGTCCTGGCCGACGATCACGCGCTTGACCTCGTGCAGGGCGTCCTGCAGGGCGTGGCGCGCCTCGTCGCGGGTCTCGGCCGGGTCTTCGGGCCGTGGGGTGAGAGGGTCGAGATCGGTCATTTACATCCTTGGGTGAGGGTGATCAGATCAGGCGGCCGAACCACCGAAGTGACATTGCGCTGCCGAGCAGCAGGAGCACCAACGCGCCACCGGCGAACTCGTCGGTGACCTTCTGCTTGACGTGCCGGTGGCTTAGCTTGGCGCCAAGTTGCGTGTAGAGGGCGTTGAGGTGGCTCGCGTCGGCGACCGCGTAGGACTGGCCGCCGGCGGCCTTGGCAATCTGGGCGAGCGAGGCGGGGTCGGGGGGAACCGGCTTGTTCGTCGTCGCTCCCTTGCGGCCGGGTACCTTGATCGTCCCGTTGGCGGTGCCGAGCGCGACCGTGTCGATCCGCACCTTCTGGGCGGCGGCCTGGCGCGCGACCGTCAGCGGGTTGGCCCCGTTGGTCGAGGTCCCGTCCGACAGGACCACCATCGCCGACGGCGGGCGGCCGGCCTTGGGGGTGCGCTCGATCAGCTTGAGGCCGGTCTGCATCGCGTCACCGATCGCCGTGTGGCCGTCGGCGTGCCAGCCGGTCAGCGCTCGGGCCACGACCGAGTGGTCGGTCGTCGGCGGGGTCAGCACCGTCGGCGTCTGGTTGAACGTGATGACGCCGATCGAGACGTTGGCGGGCACGGTCTTCAAGAACTGCTGCGCGGCTCGCTGCACCGCAACCAGGCGCGACGGTGCCACGTCGGTCGCCGCCATCGAACTGCTGTTGTCGACGACGAGCATGATCGTGGCCCGCTTGATCGGCACCGCACGGGTGGCCTGCGGCCCGGCCAGGGCGACGATCAGCACGGTCAGTGCGGTCGCAAACGCGATCATCGGCAGATGGCGCCGCCATCCCGGCCGCTCGGGCGCGACCGAGGGGGCAAGCGCCGGCAGGACGAACGCGGAGCGGTCGCGCGCACGACCGCGCTGGCGCCTGAGGTACCAGACGATCAGGACCGGGACGCCGAGCAGCAGGACCAGCAGCAGCGGGGTGGCGAAGCTCAAGGGACCCCCGGCGGATGGCTGGCGAGCGTTGTGTCGACGATCAGCATCTGACCGGCGCGACTGACCTGGAGCTGGATCTGCTGTCCGGGCTGCATCTGGGCCAACGCGGCGGCCAGCCCGCCCGAGCTCGTGACCGGCTGGCCGTTGACCTGGGTGATCACGTCGCCGGTGGCAACCCCGGCCTTGGCGGCCGGGCCATTGGGCTCGACGACCTCGACCGTCGCGCCCGGGATCCCGTTCGTCGACGTGGTCGTCTGCACGCCGAGCCACCCGACCGGGGGTCCGGAGCTGGTGGCCGCAGAAGAGCCGGCGTGGTCGCTGGAGCCGCCCGCGAGCGCCGCGGCTCCGAGCGCGACGGCGGCGCCGGCGACGGTCGCCACCAGCGTCAGGCCGACGGTGCGCGGGCTGATCGAGGCAACCCAGGACCGGATCGCGGCCGGCCAGCCGGCCACGTTGGCGGCCAGCGAACGCCAGGCGGCGACCAGCGGCGCGATCAGCTCCGCGAACGTGCGCCGTTGACGACGCGGGCGCGACCCGCGGGATGGGGGTGTCGGTTCATCCGGCGGCGTCTCCTCGGCGCGCTCACGCAGCCGGCGCAGACGCTCGACCTCGGCAGCGGCGGACTCCGATTCATCCATCCACTCGCCTGACCAGAGATGCCTCGGTGAGCTCATGAGTTGATCACGGTATCGGCCGGATGTGTGAATTCCGTCAGAGTTTTTTCAGTACATCTTCAGAGCTTTTTTAGCTGCAACTCGAGCACTTCCAGAGCCTCCGGGAGATTCGCGCGACCGAACCCGACGCGCGCGTGGCCGGGCTGGTCGTACACCGTTCCCGGAAGCAGCAGCACGCCTCCTTCGGCCAGCCGCCGGCACAGCTCGTCGACATCGTCGCCGGGAGCGGTGACGCGCGGGAAGCCGATCGGACCTGCGGTGGGCTTCACCCACTGCAAGACGTCTTGATGGCGGTGCAGGAAGTCCTCGAGCAGGGGCAGGTTGCGGTTCACCAGTCCGAGGTTGCGGTCGATCAGCGTCTGGCGATGGCGCAGCGCCAGCGCAACCAGCAGCTCGCTCGGCGCGCTCGAGCAGATCGTCGTGTAGTCCTTGAGTTCTGCGAGCGCGGTTCGGAGTCCGGGATCGCGGGAGGCGAGCCAGCCGATCCTCAGCCCCGGGAGTCCGTACGTCTTCGAGATGCTCCCCAGCGACACGGCCCGCTCGTACAGGTCGCAGGCCGCGGGCAGGCGGTCGGCGGGGTTGTGCTCGAGCTCGCGGTAGACCTCGTCGCAGAACAGCACCAGGTCGTGCTCGCGGGCCAGCTCGACGACCCGTTCGAATGTTGCGTGGCTCATCAACGTGCCGGTGGGGTTGTGGGGCTGGTTGATGTACAGCACGCGGGTGTTGGGCGCGATCAGCCGCTCGAGCTCGTCGAGGTCGTGAGCCCAGCCATCCTCGTAGTGGCGCTCCCAGGCGCTGACCTCGGCGCCGGTGCTACGGGCCACCTGCAGCGCGGATTCGTAGCAGGGGGTTTCGACGATCGCGTGGTCGCCGGCGCCCAGCAGCGCGTGATAGAGCAGGAAGATGCCCTCCTCGGCACACGACGCGACGATCACGTCGTCGGGCGCGGCGGTGCCGTACAGCGCCGCGATCGCGTCCCGGAGCTCGGGCGCGCCGAGGGATTCGGTGTAGCCGCACCACTGATGCAGCAGCCGCTCGTGGGCATCGGGCTCGAGCTCCAGCAGCTCACCGATCGTCCGCGACTCGCAGTCGCTGCTCGACAGCATGTACCGGGTCGTGAACTCGTAGCGCGCGTAGAAGCGCTCGATGCGAAACGGGCTCAGTCTCACAAGGTCCGATTATCCCGACCTGAGTGGGCTGTCGGGGTTGGTTGCGCAGCCGGCGGCCGGTCTGCCCGGTCAACTCCCCAAGCGAGCCGTTTTCAGAGGGAGTCTGGGGAGTTGACCGCGTCAGACATGGTGAACTCCCCACAGCGGGACGTGGATCGCTCCAGTGGGGAGTTGACCGGTGTGCGGCGTGCTCGGGACTCGCGACACTAGGCCGCGCGAGCTGTCGGCAGGCCGGACGGCGCCGACCCGCCACGACCCGCAGCCACCCCAGCGGCGCCGGCCGCGGCAGTCCGCGCCAGCTTCCCGATCACCCCGGCCGCAGCGCGGAGCTCCTCGGGGCGATGAGAGGCCGTGACGGTCAGGCGCAGCCGCGATTCTGCGGCTGCAACGACCGGCGCGCGCACCGTCTGGGCGAGGATCCCGTGGTCGAGCAGCGCATCGCACAACCGCACCGCCCGTCGCGGGTCGCCGACGACGATCGACAGGATCTGGGTCGGCGACGCGCCCATGTCGAACCCAGCATCGTTCAGCGCCGCCCGCAGCGCGGCGGCGTTGACCCGCAGGCGCTGGACGCGCCGCGGCCGCTCCATCAGCAGGTCGAGCGCCGCCAGCGCGCCGCCGGCCGCGGGCGGTGCAGGCGCGGTCGAGCAGGCAAAACTCCGGGCCGAACCGGCCAGATACTTCGCCATCGTCCGCTCGCAGGCCACGAACGCCCCGTACGAGCCGAGTGCCCCGCCGAGCGTCGACACGATCGCGTCGGCTTGATCGGTCAGCCCCAGGTCGGCCAGCGCACCCCGTCCGCCGGGTCCCAGAGCGCCGATCGCGTGGGACTCGTCGACCAGCAGCCGCAGCCGATGCCGCGTCGCCAGCTCGACGAGCTCGGGCAACGGGGCCAGATCGCCGTCGATCGAGAACACGCTCTCGGTGGCGATCAGCGCTGCGCGCCCACCCGCCTCGCGGATCCCCCACGCAAGTTGCTCGGTGTCGCAATGCTCATACACGAACACCTCCGCGCCCGACAGGCGGCAGCCGTCGGCGATCGAGGCGTGGGCGAGCTCGTCGCAGAAGACGACGTCGCCGGGCCGAGCGAGCGCGTCGATCACGCCCAGGTTGGCCAGGTATCCGGCGCCGAACAGCAACGCGGTCTCGCGTCCCACGAACTGCGCCGCGCGCTTCTCGAGCCGGCGGTGAAGCGTCATCGTGCCGGAGTCAAGCCGTCCGGAGCCGGCTCCCACCCCCCAGCGCAACGCGGCCTCGGCGGCTGCCTTGCGCACCTGCGGGTGATCGGCCAGCCCGAGGTAGTTGTCCGAGCTCAGTGACAGCACCGGCTTGCCGTCGAGAACCACGTGGGGACCCTGCGGCCCGCTCACCATCGGCATCCGGCGATCGAGGCCCAGGGCGTCGAGTTCGTGCAGCCGCGCCTCCAGGTGGATCATGCCCGGCGGCGACTGATCGGTGGCGGCACGGGGCAGCAGCGTATGCGCCCGAGCGGACGGACCCTCGGCCCGTCAGACCCCCCGCCACTTCGGCGGTCGCTTCTCGGCGAATGCCCGCACTCCCTCGTGGAAGTCGTCGGACGCGAAGCTAGCCCGCCGCAACTCGAGCAGCTCGCGCTCGGTCTCCGGGTCGAGCCGCGTGCCGGCGTCGAGGACCTCGCGGATCACGCGCTTGTTGCCGGCCATCGACAGCGGGGCGTTGGCGGCGATCTCGATCGCCAGCTCGAGCGCCTCCTCGGCCAGCCGCCCGTCCTCGGACACAGCGTTGACCAGTGCCCATTCCCGGGCGGTGCGCGCGTCGATCCGGCGTGCGGTCAGGAACAGCTCGCGGGTCCGGGGCGCACCGATCGTGTCGATGAACTTGCGGATGCCCGTGTGCGAGTACACGAGCCCGAGCCGGGCCGGCGGCATCCCCAGCGCGATCGTCGGGGCGGCGATCCGCAGATCGCAGGCGAGAGCGAGCTCGAGCCCGCCCCCGATCGTGTGACCGTTGAGTGCAGCCACGGTCGGGTGGGGGTATGCCTCGATCGCGTCGATCGCCGCGCCGAACGGATGCGCCACCAGCCGCTCGGCTTCGTCGGCGAGCGCCGGCCCGGGGAGCGCCCCGATGTCGTACCCGGCCGAGAATGTGGTCCCCTCGCCGGTGATGATCACGCAGCGCGCCGCGAGCTGCGGGAGCTCGTTGGCGAACGCGTCGAGGATCGGACGGTCCAGGGCCCCGCGCTTGGCCGGGTTGGAGATCGTCAGCCGGGCGACACCGGGCGCGGGCTCCTCGAACACCAGACGGCCGGTCGCCGGACCGCTCTCCGGGGAGCTACTCGAGGACAACGAGGGTGTCACCCTCGGATACGGACTGACCTTCCGCGCACAGGATCTCCGTCACCACGCCGGGGTCCTCGGCCTCGACCGGCATCTCCATCTTCATCGACTCGAGAATCACCACGGTGTCACCCTCATCGACGTTGTCGCCGACCTCGACCTCGATCTTCCACACGGTCCCGGTGATGTGGGCGTCGACGTCGGGCACTACCGGAGCGTCCTGTGCGCGGGCATGGCGGCAGCATAGTCACGACGCCCGGCGCGGCGCCGCGACCCGTCGCCGTGATCATTTGCGCCAGTTTCCGGGATCCGTCCGCGCCGTCGAGTTGACTGACGTCGCTCGTGCCTCTTTGATCCTTGACGGAGATCGGATGGAGAGTAAAAGCATCTTCATCAGCTCGTGTTCGCGACGCCAGCTCGCTCGGCGGCGGCCGTACCGGTCGCAGCTGCGCACGCAGCTGATGACGGCGGTCCTGCTGGCGGCCGTCGTGGTCATCGTGATCGCGATCGCCCGCGGCTGGCTGTAACCCCCTTCCGCGCGAACCCTCCCTGCGCACCCTGTCAAGCCGACTCGCTTCGCGTCGCCAAAGGTCGTGGCGTACGCTGGAGTGGTGGCCTTGGATGAAGGCGCGCTCGACATCGACCTGCTCGCGGCCTCGTTGCGGTCCGACGCGAGTGACCTCAACGCGTTCGTGGAGAGTCTCGCCACAAAGCTCGAGGATGCCGTGCCCGATCGCGTCCAGGTCCAGCGCCGCCGCGAGGGCCTGTTCGGACCCAAGCAGGTGCGGCGGATCGCGCTGGATTCCGGCTCCACCCGGCTCGAGCTGCTCAGAGGCGAGCGCGGCGCGATCGAGACGCGCTGCTCGCGCACGTCGGGCGGCATCGTCCTGAAGAACGAGCAGGTCGACACCGACACCTGGCTCGGCGAGCTCGGAGAGGCGCTGGCCGACGAGGCGCAGCGCAGCGAGCGGACCCGTCAGGCCCTCCAGCGACTGCTGATCGACTGAACGCGCACACTAAAAGGAAGGCACCGATGGGATTCCTGAGACGCGACGACGACGACGAACTCGAAGCAACAGCCGGCACCCGTCGAAACGGCGGAAGTGGCCGAGGCCCCGCACGCCGCCGCCTACGAGGCCGGCTCGCTCGCCGGGATCCCGGAGTCCGGCAGGGAGCGGATCGAGCGGATGAAGAAGGAGGTCGACCGCGGCTTCTTCACCAGCGACCTCTCGATCAACGAGTTCCTGCTGGTCAAGCAGGCCGGCTTCGACCCGCTCGGGCTGGTGCTGGGCAGCTCGATCTACCACATAGGCTTTCAGCAGGCCAACTGGAGCCGCAACCAGGAGATGGGCGTCCTCACCCAGGCCATGTATCACGCGCGCGAGCTGGCGATGACGAGGATGGAGGAGGAGGCCGACCAGCTTGGAGCCGACGGCGTCGTCGGCGTGCGTCTCGACATCGGCCGGTACGAATGGGGCGCGGACCTGGCCGAGTTCATCGCGATCGGGACCGCGGTCAAGCATCGCGGCGGCGAGCTTCACCGCGCTCCCAACGGGCGCCCGTTCACCTCCGACCTGAGCGGTCAGGATTTCTCCACGCTGTTGCGCTCCGGCTACCGGCCGGTGGGGCTCGTGATGGGCAACTGCGTGTATCACGTCGCCCATCAGGGAATGCGCGCCGCCTGGCGGCAGATCGGGCGAAACCAGGAGGTGCCCACTTACACCCAGGCGCTGTACCAGGCGCGCGAGCTGGCGATGGAGCGCATGCAGACAGAGGCCTCCGAGGCGCAGGCCAGCGGGATCGTCGGAGCCCAGATCATCGAGCGCAGCCACGGTTGGGGCTCGCACGTGATCGAGTTCTTCGCGATCGGCACCGGGGTCGTGCCGAATAAGGATGAGCACGTGATCGAGCAGCCCACCCTGGTCCTCCCGCTGACGGGCTGACTCGACCCACCAGGAGTCACCACCGCCCCGCCGCGGGGTATTCAGCCAGTAGCGCGATGAGCGACGTTCAGATCAAGCCGCAGGTTTACAAGGACCAGCGACCGCCGGAGTACTTCGACCAGTTTCACGCCCGCACGCGGTCCGGCCCGCCGGAGCCGGTCTACGAGGTCGTGCGGGCGGTCACCGGGGCGCTGGCGCTGACGGCATTCCGGGCGCGGGGCGTCGCCAGCGAGAACGTCCCCAACGGGCCCGTGATCCTGGCACCCAATCACGCCTCGTTCATGGACCACTTCTTCATCGGCGCGTTCATCCGGCGGCGGATTCAGTTCATGGCCAAGTCGCAGCTGTTCAAGCCCGGAATCCTCACCTGGGTATTCAGCCACGGCGGGGTGTTCCCCGTCCGACGCGGCCTCCACGACGAGGAGGCGTTCATCACCTCGTTCAAGATCCTCGACCGCGGCGGCGCGCTGGTCATGTACTGCGAGGGCGGCCGCTCGCGCACCGCCGGGGTGGGCGACCAGGCCAAGCCGGGCATCGGGCGGATGGCGCTCGAATCCGGGGTGCCGGTCGTCCCGGTCGCGATCGTCGGCTCACATCAGGTCCGCAACTGGAAGCGCCTGAAGTTCCCGCGGGTGATGGTCCAGTACGGCGAGCCGTTCAAGTTTCCGAAGGTGCCCGAGAGCACTCGGGAGCAGCAGCAGGAGGTTGCCGACTACATCCTCGAGAAGGTCAGGACGATGTACTCCGAGCTCCAGCGGCTCGGTGTCAAGGGCGCGCTGCAGGCATCGCGCCAGCCGGCTACGCCGTAGCGATCGTCGCGGCTCGGTCGAGCCCGAGCTCTGAGACCGCCAGCTCGCGCATCTTGAACTTCTGGACCTTCCCGGTGATGGTCATCGGGTAGCCGTCGACGAACTTGAAGTAGCGCGGGATCTTGTAGTGGGCGATCCGGCCGCGGCAGAACTCGCGCAACTCGTCGTCGCCGACCTCGCCGCCCGGCCGCAGCACCACCCAGGCCATCAACTCCTCGCCGTAGCGCTCGTCGGGCACCCCGATCACCTGGACGTCGGCGATCTGCGGGTGGGTGTAGAGGAACTCCTCGATCTCGCGCGGGTACACGTTCTCGCCGCCGCGGATCACCATGTCCTTGATCCGGCCCACGACGCGCACGTAGCCGTCGTCGTCCATCGTCGCCAGGTCGCCCGTGTGCATCCAGCGGTACTGGTCGATCGCCTCCGCGCTCCGCTCAGGATCGTTCCAATAGCCGTGCATCACCGGATAGCCGCGCGCCAGGAATTCGCCGGCCTCACCGCGCGGCACCGTCCGCCCGGTCTCCGGATCGACGATCTTGATCTCGGTGTGCGGCATCACCTGGCCGACCGTCCCGCATCGGCGCTCGAGCGTGTCGTCGCGGCGCACCTGCGTGGTCACCGGCGAGGTCTCGGTCATCCCGAACGCGATCCCCATCTCGTCGATCCCCATCTCGGACGAGACCCGCTTCATCACCTCGATCGGGCAGGGCGAGCCGGCCATGATCCCGGTCCGCAGCGAACTCAGGTCATACCGGTCGAAGTTCTCGTGCCCGAGCTGGGCGATGAACATCGTCGGCACGCCGTAGAGGCTGGTGCAGCGCTCATCGGCGCACGCCCGCAGCGTCGCCTCGGGCTCGAAGGACTCGGCGGGGTACACCATGCAGGAGCCGTGCGCGGTCGAGCCCAGGTTCCCCATCACCATCCCGAAGCAGTGGTACAGCGGCACCGGGATGCACACCCGATCGCGCTCGGTGTAGCCGAGCAACATGGCCACGAAGTAGCCGTTGTTGAGGATGTTGTGGTGGGTGAGCGTGGCTCCCTTCGGGAAGCCCGTGGTGCCGCTCGTGTACTGGATGTTGATCGGCTCGTCGAAGTCGAGCTCGGCGGAGCGCACCTCGTCGCGGCGCGAAGGGTCACCGGCGGCAACCTCGGCCCACTCGTCGGTGTCGAAGAACACCGCCCGCTCCAGCTCTGCAAGCTTCGGGCGCACCTGAGCGACCATCTCGACGAAGTCCGAGCCGCGACTCTCCCGGGTGGAGAAGATCCACCGGCAGCCCGACTGACCGAGCGCGTACTCGAGCTCTGAGACCCGGTAGGCCGGGTTGATGTTGACGAGGATCACGCCGAGCTTCGCGGTCGCGTACTGGACGAGCGCCCACTCGGCCCGGTTCGTGCTCCACACGCCCACGCGGTCGCCCTTGCGCAGGCCACCGGCGAGCATCCCGCCGGCGAGGGCGTCGACGGCCGCGTCGAACTCGGCGTACGTGTACCGCAGCCCCTGCTGACAGGAGACGAGCGCGTCTGAGTCCGGAACGCGCGCCGCCGTCCGCTCGAGGTTCTGGCCGATCGTCTCGCCGATCAGCGGCTGGTCGCATGCGCCCTGTGCGTAGGACAGCCTCGTCATCTCTCACTCCTTGCTGGGTGACATCAGGCTATACCGTGTCGCCTGCGATGACCGTGTTTCGTTCCCAGCTGCTGCACGGGCGCGCGGTGGCACTGGCCGGTCGCTGCGACTCACTCGGCGATGTACTGGCCGCGCTCGGCGCTCGCGTTGGCCCGGTCGACGAGCTGCTCGGGACGAAGGGCGTCGCCGCGATCGTGTTCGATGCCGCCGACGCGTTCGGCACCGGCGGCCAGGACGGCCTGCGCGCGGCCACCGAGGCGGCCTGGTACGCCGTCCGCGAGGTGGCCACGGAATCGCTGATTCCCGGTGAGCACGGCGGCAAGGTGGTGCTGATCGGCCCTCGGCCCGACGCCGGGCAATTCGCCGAGGCGGCGCGTTCGGCGCTGGAGAACCTGGCGCGGACGCTATCGATCGAGTGGGCCCGCCACCGTGTCACCGCGACCATGATCGCCCCCGGACCGCGCACCACCGACGACCAGCTGGCGGAGCTCGTCTGCTATCTGATCTCGCCCGGCGGCGACTATCTCAGCGGCTGCCGGTTCTCCCTGGGCTAGTGTCTGAATCGAGACACTAGTCAGGCGACCGTCGCCCCGACGCGTGCGGCCAGCCATGCGCAGATGTCGTCGAGCACCTGCTCGCGCTCGGGCTCATTGAGGATCTCGTGGTACAGGCCCGCGTAGGACCGGGCCGTGATTTCCGTTGATCCGATGCGCTCCGCCAGCATCTCGCTCCCTCGTGGCGGACACAGACCATCCTCGGTGCCGTACAGGATCAGGGTAGGGACCTGGATCGCGCCGACCCGGTCGGGAAACGCCTCGATTGCGGCGGCAAGCTCGGCCACCGTGCGCACCGGGAGCTTGCCGTGGTGCACGAGCGGGTCGCGGCGGTAGTCCTCGACGACGGCGGGATCGCGGCTGACCAGCGACGAGTCCACTGCGACCGCCGGCGCTCGGGGGGCGAGCTTCGACAGCGCCGTCGCCGCCAGTCGCGTCGGCGCACCGACCGGGTCGATCGCCGCCAGCGGACCGCTCAGGATCAGACCCGACAGCCGGTCTTGATGCGCAAGCGCGTACGACACCGCGACCGTGCCGCCCATGCTGTGGCCGAGCAGGAACAGCGGTACGCCGGGATGCCCGCCGCCCGCAAACACAATCAGCTTGTCGAGATCGGCGACCGTGTTGTCCATCCGGTCGACTAGAGCGCGTGGACCCTGCGAGCGCCCGTGCCCGCGGTGGTCGATCGCATAGACCGCGTAGCCATCACGCGTCAGCCGGCCGGCGACGTGCCCGTAGCGCCCGCTGTGCTCGCCGGCGCCGTGCGCGATCGCCACCACCGCCGTCGGTTCGCCGTCGGGCAGCCACGCCCGCCGGAAGATCTCGACGCCGCCGGCGCCGGCGAACGACGACTCCACGGGAGCGGTCACGGCTGCTCAGCCCAGGGGACCACGACCGCATCCTCGTGCGGCGAGTCCCGCGCCACCACGTACTCGGCGGGCTCGGTCGGCGACGTGTTGGCGAGCACGTGGGTCTCGCGCGGGGGCACGTACACGAGGTCGCCCGGCTCGAGCGTGAGCTGGTTCTCGAGGTGGTCGCCCCACTTGACCTCGAGCGACCCCGACATCATGTAGACGGCGCTCTCAGCACCCGCGTGGTAATGAGGGCGCGACTGCGCGCCGGCGGGTACGCGGAACAGCGCCATGTAGATGTTGCGCGCGCCCGCGGTCGCCTGCGAGATCTCGGCTCCGCCGACCACTCCGCGCGGCACCTCACGATCTGGACCTGGCTTGACGACCTTCATCTCTGCACGGCGAGTCTACGGCTCGCCCGACCGGGTCGCCTGTGGCGTCACCTCGATCTGCAGCGGCTCCTGCGGCGCCGCCTCGTGATCGACCTGCAGCGTGGTGTGGTGCAGATCGAAGCTTTCCTCGAGCAGTCGCTGCAGGTTGCGCCGCAGCGCGTGACAGTCGCTCCCGGCGCTGACCACGATATGCGCCGACAGCGCGGGGAATCCGGAGGTGACCTCCCACACGTGCAGATCGTGAACCTCGATCACCTCCGGCTGGGACGCAAGCAGCCGCCCGATCTGCTCGGGGTCCAGGCCCGCTGGAGCCGCCTCCATGAACACCCGTCCGGACGCCTTCAGCAGGCCGTAGGCCGCCCACAGCATCAGCCCCGCGATCACCAGCGAGGCGATCGCGTCGGCGCGCCAGAAGCCGGAGACCAGGATCACCACCGCCGCGATCGCGGTCGCGATGAAGCCGTACAGGTCGGTGAGGATGTGGCGGAAGGAGCCCTCGACGTTGAGGCTGCGCTCGCGAGCGGATCCGCCGGCCAGCACCCGGGCGGCGATGACGTTGACGACGATCCCGACGAGCGCAACGACCAGCACCACGCCACCGTGGACCTCGGGAGGGGAGGTCAGCCGCACGATCGCCTCGTAGACGATCAGGCAGCCCAGCACCAGCAGAGTCACTCCGTTTGCCTGGGCGCTGAGGATCTCGACGCGTCCGAGGCCGTAGGTCATCGAGCCGTGCGCGGGACGTATCGCCAGCCGCGCGGCGGCCAGCGAGATCGCCAGGGCCGCCGCGTCGGTGAGCATGTGAGCCGCGTCGGACAACAACGCCAGCGAGGACGCGAGAATGCCGGCCACGACCTCGCCGATCATGAACGCGACGATCAGCACCAGCGCGATCTTCAGCGCCCGCCGGTCAGCATCGCGATTGATGTGAGAGTGGTCGTGGTCGTGCGCCACGGTCAGTTCACGGACGGATCCGGTGGCATCCGCGCCAGCAGTGCGTAATTGCCGCCCTTGCGCGTGAGCACCCGCGACCACAGGTCCGATGCCTCGCCGGTGAACGCGTCGTCGAGGATCGCGGGCTCGAGGATCCAGTCGCCTCGCTCGATCTCGCCGTCGAGCTGCCCGGGTCCCCAGCCGGCGTGGCCAACGAACGCGCGACCGCTGCGCAGCCCAACCGAGGACTCCTCGGGCGTCGCTCCGGTTCCGAGCACGCCAACGTCGTCAAATGCGAGCAGCGCCGCGTCGGTGGGGTCCTCGAATTCGCCGAGCACGATCACCGCCGAGGGCTGGACCGGGCCGCCGATGAACAGGTGGTCTGAGAGCTCGACCAGCTCCTCGAGCTGCGGCACCGCCTCGCTGACGGTGGTCTCGGACGGTCGGTTGAGCACCAGGCCGAGCGCTCCCTCTTCGGTGTGCTCGATCACGAGCACGACCGTGCGCCAGAAGTTGGGGTCCAGCAGCGACGGTCCCGCAATCAGGAGCTTGCCCCGGGCGGAGTCCACTGCCTACATTGTGCTACTCGACGCCAACGCCGCTATCCAGGCGCCGCTGGGCCTCGAACGCGAGCCCGGTCGCCTCGGCGGACTCGGCTTCGTCTTCGAGGTCAAGTCCGGCGAGGTCGGCGATCACCTCGAACAGATCCATGCCGACGCAGACCTCAGGCGGGGCTGCCTGTCCCGCAGGCCGCGCGTAGAACAGGTCGTCATCTCGCCACACCTCGATCAGCGCACCGGTGGTCGTTGTCACGATCGTTTGCACTTGTTCGCCTCCTTTCTGGATCTCACAGACCCAGCGATCGCCCCAAAATCTCCTTCATGATCTCGTCGGTGCCGCCACCGATCGGCCCCAAGCGCGCGTCTCTAACGGCGCGCTCTATTCCATATTCCTTCATATACCCGGCTCCGCCGTGGATTTGCAAGCAGGTGTCGGATACGTCAAATGCGGAGCGCTGGGTGGCCAGCTTCGCGATCGTCACCTCCCGCACCGCGTCCTCGCCCGACACGTGGCGGCGCAGGGCCGCGTAGGTGACGTCGCGGCCGGCCTCGATCGTGATCGCGATCTCGGCGAGCTTGTGTCGGATCACCTGGTGAGCGGCGATCGGCTTGCCGAACGTCCGGCGCCGGAGCGCGTACTCGCGGGTCTTCTCGAACGTCGCCTGCATCGCGCCGACGGCGCCCAGCGCCATCAGCAGCCGCTCCCACTGGAAGTTGGCCATGATCAGATAGAAGCCCCGGTTCTCGGTGCCCAGCAGGTTCTCCTCAGGCACGAACACGTCCTCGAGGGAGATCTGCGCGGTATCGGAGGCGTGCCAGCCGAGCTTCTCCAGCGGAGTGCAGACCACTCCCGGACCGCGGTCGATGATCATCAGCGACAACCCCTCGTGCTTGGCGCGCGCTCGGCGTCCGGCCTCGCCTGATTGCGCGCCGCACGAGTCATCCGGCTGCGCCGCCTTCAGCCGAGGTGCGCACCGCCGTGACCAGCGCGTGCGCGCGGACGCCGCCGGTGATGAATGTCTTGGCGCCGTTGACCAGCCAGCCGCCGTCGACCCTGCGGGCATGGGTCCGAATCGAGGCCACATCCGAGCCGGCGTCGGGCTCGGTGATCGCCAGCGCCGCAATCCGCTCGCCGCGGATCCCCGGCACCAGGTAACGCTGCTTCTGCTCCTCGGTCCCGAACTTCGCGATCGGCGGGAGCGCGATCCCGGTGTGAGCCCCGATCCCCGCCGCCAGCCCGCCCGAGCCGCAGCGCGACAGCTCTTCGGCGAACACGGCGTCCGCCACGATGTCGTCCTCGCCGCCGTACCGGACCGGGAATTTGAGGCCGAGGTAGCCGAGCTCGGCGAGCCGCCCGAACACCTCGTCGGGGAACGATCGTGCCTCCTCCCACTCGGGCGCGCGCGGCGCCAGTTCCGTCGCCACGAACCGACGGACGGTCGCGCGGAACTGCTCGTGCTCGGCCGTGAACGGCGGGATCGGGCGGCGTGCGGCGGCGCTCGCAACACCGGCCTTGGCGGCTAGGTCCGGCAAGTCACCTACAGCCCGTACGAGCGCCCGATCACGTCGAGCATGATCTCGTCGGTGCCCGCTCCGATCCGGTTGACGCGGAGGTCTCGCCACACGCGTTCGATCCCGTACTCCTTCATGTACCCGTTGCCGCCGTGGATCTGGATGCACTCATCGGCCACCTCGACCGCGATCCGTGCCGAGTACAGCTTCGCCATCGTGATCTCGCGCACCGGGTACTCGCCGTTCTGGAAGCGCCAGGCCGTCGTGTAGACCATCTGCCGGGCGGTCTCGATCTTCGTCGCCATCTCGGCGAACTTATGGCGTATCACCTGGAAGTGACCGATCGGGCGGCCGAACGCGGTGCGCTCCTGGGCGTACTGGAGCGTGCGGTCGAATACGTGCTGCGCGGCCGCGACCGAGCCCGCTGCGCCGATCAGCCGCTCTCCCTGGAGCTCCCACATGATGTGATAGAAGCCCTTGCCCACCTGGCCGAGCACCGCCGAGGCGGGAACGCGGACGTCCTGGAAGGCCAGCAGGGCCGTGTCGGAGGCGTGCATTCCGAGCTTCTCTAGCTTCTTCTCGCGGATCACCCCAGGCAGGTCCATCGGCACGATGAACAGCGTGAAGCCGTCGTGGGTGGGTGGGGATGGATCGACGTCGGTCTTGGTCACCAGCACGATCCCGTGGGACCGGTGGCCGTTGGTGATGAACGTCTTTGACCCGTTGATCAGGTACTCGTCGCCATCTCTGACCGCGCGGGTCTTGATCCCCGCTACATCGGAGCCGGCGTCGGGTTCTGAGATCCCGATCGACAGGATCTTCTTGCCGGCGATCGCCGGCGCCGCCCACTCGCGCTTCTGCTCCTCGGTGCCGAACGCCAGGATCGGCGGCATCGCCATGTCGGTCTGGACCGCGATCCCCATCCCGAGCCCGCCGCAGTGGGCGTGCACCAGCTCCTCGGCCAGCACCAGCGCGCTGTAGTAGTCGCCGCCCTGGCCGCCGTACGCCTCGGGCTTGTCGAGACCCAGGAACCCGAGCTCGCCCATCCGCTCGAACACCCAGTCGGGGAACGTGTTCTCCTCCCACTCCTCGGCGTGGGGCTGGAGCTCTGAGACCACGAACCGGCGGATCGACTCGCGCAGCTGCTCGTGGTCCTCGGTGAAGATGAAGTGCTTGCGCTGCGCGGCGAAGTCGGGCTTGAGGACGTCGGCGGTGGCCATGGCTGATCTCCCAAAGTGAAGAGTAGGACTTCCTACTTACCACTTGGTACGTTACCGTCCGCCCATGCCCTACGCCACCCTGCGCTACGAAGTGTCCGAGGCCGGCGTCGCCACGATCGCGCTCGACCAGCCGGACACGCGCAACGCGTTGTCGAACGAGCTGCTCGACGAGCTGATCGCCGCACTGCGCCAGGCGCGCGACGACGACGCGGTCCACTGCGTGGTGCTGACCTCGACCCACGACCGCGTGTTCTCGGCGGGTGCCAACCTCGGGGGGTTCGCCGCTGACGTCCCGCTCGTCCACAAATATTTCGGGACCGAGCGCTTCCCCGAGCTGTTCGCGCTGCTCGGAGAGCTCGGCAAGCCGTCGTTGTGCGCCGCCAACGGACACGTGCTCGCCGGCTCGCTCGGCGTCGCGCTGGCCTGCGACCTGATCATCGCCAAGCAGGGCGCGCGGTTCGGGACGCCGGAGATCAACGTCGGCGTGTTCCCGTTCATGATCATGGCGCTGATCTACCGCAACGTCGGCCGTAAGAAGACCAACGAGCTGCTGCTGCTGGGTGAGCAGATCTCCGCCGAGGAGGCCGAGCGGATCGGGATCGTCAACCGGGTGGTGGCTCCCGAGGAGTTTGACGGCGCGGTGCAAGAGTGGGCCGAGAAGCTCGCCGCCAAGAGTCCGGTGATGATGCGCCTGGGCAAGGACGCGATGTTCCGCCAGCAGGACATGGCGTTCGCCGATGCGATCGAGTTCCTGCGCTCGCAGTTGGCGATCGCGTTCTCTACCGAGGACATCCAGGAGGGGGTCGCGGCGTTCTTTCAGAAGCGCGAACCCGAGTGGAGGGGGCGCTGATGGCGGCGCAAGCCCCCGCGTCCAGTCTGCTGCGGCCGCTCGCCGAGGACCTCCGCGCGCGACGCGAGCAGATCAAGCTTGGGGGTGGCGCCGAGAAGATCGAGGCTCAGCACGCGCGCGAGAAGCTGACCGCGCGCGAGCGGATCGCGCTGCTGGTCGACGAGGGTACGTTCGTGGAGCTCGGGATCCACGGCCGCCCGCACTTCTCCCAGCGCGCGATGGAGGGCAGGGATGCGCCCGCCGACGGCGTGATCACCGGCTACGGCAAGGTCGACGGCCGCCTGGCCGCGGTCGTCGCCTACGACTTCACGGTCATGGCCGGCTCGATGGGGATGACCGGCGAGCTCAAGGTGACGCGCGTGCGCGAGCTGGCGCTGACCAAGCGAATCCCGATGATCTGGCTGCTGGACTCCGCCGGCGCCCGGATCCAGGAGGCGGTCGGATCGCTGTTCGCCGGCAGCGGTCACCTGTTCCGTGAGGAGGTGATCAACTCGGGCGTGATCCCGCAGGTCGCAGCGCTGATGGGGCCGTGTGCCGCTGGGACCGCGTACATACCCGGGCTGGCCGACTTCGTGCCGATGGTCAAGGGCCGCGGTTCGATGGCGCTGGCCGGGCCGCACCTGGTCCGGGCCGCGGTCGGCGAGGACGTAACCCAGGAGGAGCTCGGCGGCTCGCGCGTGCACTGCCGGAAGTCCGGGGTGGGCGACCTCGAGGTCGCCGACGATCCCGAGTGCATCGCCCAGATCAAGCGCTACCTGAGCTTCTTCCCCTCCAGCTGCGAAGAGGCCCCGCCGGTCCGGCCCAGCCGCGACCCGGTCGACCGCGGCGACGAGGAGCTGCTCGACGTGCTCCCGGAGTCCAACCGCAAGCCGTACGACATGTACGAGGTGATCCGCCGGATCGTCGACGACGGCGACTATTTCGACCTCAAGCCCCAGTTCGCCAAGACGATCATCACCTGCCTGGGGCGATTCGGCGGGCGCCCCGCCGGAATCGTCGCCAACCAGCCCAAGCAGCTTGGCGGGATCCTCGACAACGACTCGGCGGACAAGGCCGCTCGCTTCATCAACCTCTGCAACGCCTACGGGATCCCGCTCGTGTATCTGATGGACGTGCCCGGGTTCATGGTCGGGACCAAGGTCGAGGCCGCCGGGATCATCCGCCACGGCGCGAAGATGCTCTACGCCACCGCCAACGCGACCGTCCCGAAGGTCACCGTGGTGCTGCGCAAGGCCTACGGCGCGGGCTACTACGTGATGTGCGGCCGCGCGTACGAGCCCGACCTGATCGTCGCCTGGCCGTCGGCCGAGATCAGCGTGATGGGCGCCGAGGGAGCGGTCGAGATCATCTTCCGCCGGCAGGTCGAGGAGGCCGAGGACCCGGCCGCCAAGCGCCAGGAGCTGATCGACAACTTCCGTCAGATCATCGACGTCTACGTCGCCGCCGGGAACGACATGATCGACGACGTGATCGATCCCCGGGAGACCCGGGCGACGATCTGCCGGGCGCTCGAGATGTCGGCTGGCAAGCGAGTCGAGCGTCCGTTCAAGCGCTCCGGAGTCGTCCCGGTATGAGTGCCTCCAGGCGCGAGCACCCGGTCGTGATCACCTGTGCGATCTCGGGCACGATCGCCAACCGCGACCAGTGCCCGGCGATCCCGTACACGCCCGAGGAGTACGCGGCCGAGGCACGGCGGATCGTTGACGAGGGCGGCGTCCACATCCACATCCATGCGCGCAGCCCCGACGGCGCGCCGAGCTATGAGATCGGGGACTTCGTGGCGATCCGCGACGCGATCCGGGCCGAGGTCGGCGACGCTGCGATCATCAACTTCTCGACCGGGACCGTCGGCGTGCCGGTGGCCAAGCGGATCGCATACCTCGAGGCCGGTCTGCCCGAGGTTGCGGCGCTGAACATGGGCTCGATGAACTACGCCAAGTACTCGCGCCGGCGTAAGGACTTCGTGTTCAAGTTCGTGTTCGCCAATCCGTTCGACGAGATCATCGAGCTGCTGGAGGCGATGCGTCGGCTGCACATCAAGCCCGAGCACGAGTGCTTCGACCTCGGCCACGTGGGCTCGCTGGCGCCGCTGGTCGACATGGGACTGCTGGAGGCGCCGCTGCATGCGGACTTCGTGATGGGCGTGGTCGGTGGCGTGCCCCCGACCGCGCGAAACCTCGCGGCCATGGCTGACAACATGCCGGAGGGAAGGCACCATTGGGGCGTGATCGGAATCGGGCGCGACCAGTGGATGCTGGTGGCAGCGGCGCTCACGCTCGGAGGCTCGATCCGGGTCGGCCTCGAGGACAACTTCTATCTCCCCGACGGAGCCATGGCCCGCTCCAACGGCGACCTGATCGCCAAGGCGCGGCAGCTGACCGAGGAGCTCGGCCGGCGTCCGGCCACCGTCGAGGAGGCCCGGACACTGCTGGGGATCGGCCGGCGGCCGGCGGGGGTCACCGCGGCGTGAGCGGGCTGCCGCTCGAGGACGTGCGCGTGCTGGATCTGTCGCGGCTGCTGCCGGGCGGCTTCTGCTCGCTGCTGCTGGCTGACTTCGGCGCCGACGTGATCAAGGTAGAGGACACCGGGATCGGCGACTACGTCCGCTGGTCTGAGCCCCACTACGAGGGCGCCGACCGGACGGCCTCGAGCGCGCTGTTCCTGGCGCTGAACCGAGGCAAGCGCTCGATCCGGATCGACCTCAAGACAGACGCGGGCAAGCTGGTGTTGGTGGCGCTGGCGCGGGACGCCGACGTGCTGCTCGAGTCGTTCCGTCCCGGGGTGCTCGACCGCCTGGGGGTCGGCTACGAGCGGCTGCGTCAGGAGAACCCGCGGTTGGTCTACTGCGCGATCAGCGGCTACGGCCAGGACGGGCCCAAGACCGACCGCTCGGGTCACGACATGAACTACCTCGGCCTCAACGGGATCCTCGGCCTGACCGGCGACGCCGACGGGCCGCCGGTCCAGTCCGCCGGCCAGATCGCCGACCTCGGTGGCGGGGCGACGATGGCGGCGTTCGGGATCCTGATGGCGCTGCGTGAGCGCGAGCGCTCCGGCGAGGGGCAGCTCGTGGACTGCTCGATGTTCGACGGGTCGTTGTCGTGGCTGGCGATGGTCGCCGCCGAGATGTTCGCCCGCGGCCGGACACCTGCTCGCGGCGAGCTGCCGCTGGCGGGCGGGTTGACCTGTTACCGGCCCTACCGTTGTGCCGACGGCTACGTGACGCTCGGCGCGCTGGAGCCGAAGTTCTGGTCGGAGTTCTGCCGCGGCGTCGGGCGCGAGGACCTGATCGAGCACCAGCTCGACCCGCCCGGCTCCGACGCCCACCGGACGGTGTCGGAGATCTTCGCCACGCGCACCCGCGAGCAGTGGCACCAGTTCGCCACCCAGCACGACTGCTGCCTGGAGCCGGTGCTCGGGCTCGACGAGGCGCTGCACTCCGAGCTGGTGGCGGCGCGGGAGATGGTGGTCGAGCTCGACCAGCCGGGCTCGGAGCGGCCGGTCAAGCTACTTGGTCTCCCGATCAAGCTGAGCCGGACTCCGGGCGATCCCACCCGGGCGCCGGGACCGGCGCTCGGCGAGCACACCGACGAGCTGTTGGCAGGCGCCGGCTACAGCGCCGACCAGATCGCCGCGCTGCACGAGGCCGGCGCGGTGGCCGGTCCGACGGATGTCGGCGAGGGCAGCTTCCTGAGCCGATGAACGCGGCTGCCGAGGGCATGCTGAAGATGTCCGAGTTGTCGGAGCGCTCTGGCGTCAGCGCGGGCACGATCAAGCATTACCTGCGCGAAGGCCTGCTCGGATCCGAGGCGGACGTGATCCGGACCAGCCGCAACATGGCCTATTACCCGCCGCAGTTCGTGCAGCGGATCCAGCTGATCAAGCGTCTGCAGGAGGAGCGGTTCATGCCGTTGCGGGTGATCCGTGACGTGATCGGCGACAGCCCGGAGCGCGCCGAGCGGCTGATCGAGCTCGAGGACCGGATCGTCGAACGCGCGGTCGCGGCCGGCCAGACCGAGCGCGTGTCGGTGGCGAGGGTGCGCCAGACCTACCGGATGCCCCAGAACGTCCTCGACCGCCTCGAGGAGATCGGCGTGCTCACGCCCGCGTCACGCGGATATGACGCCGACGACGTCGCGATCATCGAGGCGATCTCGCGGTTTCGCGCCGGTGGGTACGAGGAGTCGATCGGTTTCACCGTGTACGACACGATCCGCTACCGCGACGCGCTGGAGCCGCTGGTCGACGAGGAGGTCCGCGTGCTGCTCGACCGGCTCGCGGGGACGGTCGAGGAGGACCGTGCGGTCGAGATCATCTCCTCCGGCGCCCAGCCGCTACGGGAGCTGATCGGCGCGATGCACTCGAAGCTGCTGCTCGCAGCACTGCAGCGCCACCGGCGGGCGGGGTTCACCACCACACGTCGTGGTGCTCCATCACCCCATAACCCTCGGTGAGCGTCAGGCCACCCGGTAGCTCGCCCGAGAACGTGCCGAACGGCTGCCGGTAGGCGCTGCGCACGAGCATCAGGTTCTGGTCGTTTCGGAGTTCGGCCTCGGGGTGAAAGAGCAGCTTGTCGACCGACGACAGGTTCGGGGCGAACGTGCTGGGCGGGACCTCGCGCGGCTCGCCGGCGATCCAGACCGTGCGCTCGCTGCCCGATGGCGCGTCGTTGATCCCCTCGACCAGGTTCCAGGCGACCTCGCGGCCGTCGCCCGCCATCCCGACCCCCGCCGACCAGCTCCAGCGGGTGTGGCGCGGGTGATAGCCGGCGGTGTCGTCGATCACCGCCCGGGCGTCCAGAGTGTGCTGCCGCCCGTCGACCCAGACGTTCCCGCACGCGCGGACGCCGCCCTGCTTTCGCGTCCAGGCGTACTGGGCGCCGGCCGCCGAGACCGTCTCGACACCGGCGGTCTCCTCGAGCTCGAGCTCGATGCGAACGTCGCGGTCGCGCACGTGCACGGCGCCGGGCGGCAGCGTCACCGGCCCGCGGGGTCCCAGCACGATCCGCTGGTGAAAGCCGTGCCCGTCGCGATCCCACACCGCCCAGAAGCTCTGACGGGCGCGGCCGATTCGGACGGTGGCGGCGCACAACAGGAGCTCTGGCCCGTAGACGCCGACGTAGCGCCAGGCCTTCAGCGGCCTGCCGGAACGGTGCGACGGCATCGGCGCGGGAGGCAGCGCCAGCGGCGACAGCACCGGGGGACGCGCGTCGCCGAACCGCCCGCGATGAGAAAGCTGATGGGTATCCTTGTCATACACGCTTGACTGACTCGTCAATCAGCTAGGAGAGGTGAACCCGATGCGCGCCGGCGCAGTCCAGCTTAACGCGACCGAAGACGTCGATCGCAATCTCGAGCGAGCCGATCGCCTGGTCCGCGACGCCGCGCGCCAGGGGGCCGAGCTCGTCGTGCTCCCGGAGAAGTGGAGCGTGCTCGGGACCGCCGACCAGATCGCCGCGGGCGCGCAGCCGCTCGACGGACCGTGCATGACGTGGGCGATCGACACCGCGCGCGAGCTCGGGATCGACCTGGTGGCGGGTTCCGTCGCCGAGCTGCGCCAGGGACGCGATAAGACCTCCAACACCAGCGTGCACATCGGACCCGATGGCGAGATCCGCGGCGTGTACCGCAAGCTGCACATGTTCGACGTCGAGGTAGAGGGCACGATCTACGCCGAGTCCGACCGCGAGGAGCCCGGCGAGGAGTTCGTCGTATCGCCGCTCACCGGCGGCCCCGGGATCGGTATGAGCATCTGCTACGACGTCCGCTTCCCGGAGCTCTACCAGGCGCTGGCTGCCGACGGCGCGCAGGTGATCGCGGTCCCGGCCGCGTTCACGCTGCCGACCACGCGCGACCACTGGGAGCTATTGCTCCGGGCCCGCGCGATCGAGACTCAGAGCTTCGTGATCGGCGCCAACCAGATCGGCTCGCACCCGGGCGGGTTCCGGTCGGGGGGCCGCTCGGCGATCGTCGATCCCTGGGGACTGGTGCTGGCCACCGCTCCTGACCACGAGACGGCGATCGTCGCCGACCTGGACTTCTCGCTGCTGCGCGACATCAGGCGCCGCCTCCCGTCGCTGACCCACCGCCGCCCCGAGGCCTACCGGGCGGCCGCCCGGACGGCACACTGATGGCCGCGCAGCCCGCGGTCGACAAGCGGCGGGTGATCCTCGAGGCCGCGGTCCAGGTGTTCGCCCGCCAGGGCTTTCACACCTGCCGGGTCTCGGACATCGCCGATGAGGCCGGGGTCGCCTACGGGCTCGTGTACCACTACTTCACCTCCAAGGAGGAGATCCTCGACACGCTGTTCCTCGAGCGCTGGGACGTGATGTTGGCGGCGATCGCCGAGGTCGACGCCTCGCCCCGGACGCCCCGCGAGAAGCTCCAGGCGATCGCAGCGTTCATCATCGACTCCTACCGCCACGACCCCGACCTGATGAAGGTGATCGTGGTCGAGGTCACGCGCGCCGCCAACACTTTCGGGCGCACCCACCTGGCCAAGATCCGGGAGGCCTACGCCCAGATCGCCGGGATCGTGGCCCGGGCACAGGCCGCAGGCGTGTTCAGGGAGCAGATTGCTCCGGAATTCGCCGCGCTGGCGTTCTACGGCCTGATCGAGCAGGTCCTGACCAGCTGGATCTTCGACCCCGACGCGCTCGCGGACGAGGACCTCGAGCGGGCGAAGGCGCTGATCGTGGAGACGATCTGCAGGGGGCTGGAGCGCTGATGAACGCCACCGGCAGCGATCGTCCAGTGCGCCATTCGGCCCTGCCCGGTCCGCGAAGTCTGATTGAATCAGCGCGTATGACGGAGAGCCCCTTGGTCAAGCGACTCATCTGGTCGGGACTGCTGGCCGGCACCGGCGCGCTCGCGAGCATCGTGGCGTCGCGCGTGGCGACGATGATCTGGCTGCGTCTCTTCGACGAAGACCCGCCAGAGTGAGCGACGCCAGCGACTCCGTGAACGCCGGGCAGACGCCCGCGGGCGGCGATTCCTCGCCTCCGCCGTCGCAACCACCGACGATCACCGAGACGCCGGAACCCCCGACCGTGGTCCAGACGGCGGCGCCGGTGGCTCCGACGCCACCTCCTACCGCGATCGCGCCGGTCACGCCGCCGATACCGGTGCCCCCAGACTCCGACGCCCCGCGCGGCCTGGCCTACGACCGCCCTGAAGTCCTGGTGGGCGGCGCGTTTGCCGGCGGGATCGTGCTCGCCCTAATCCTCAAGCGCCTTGGCAACTAACAGCACCAAGCCGGAGAACATCGCCACCGCGGTGACAGAGGTCTCCGAGCGGATGAGCACGCTCGTCCGCGAGGAGGTCGAGCTGGCCAAGGCCGAGGTTGCCGAGAAGGTAACCAGCATCCTGCGCGGCACGGCGGCGGTCGCCGCCGGGGCCGTGTTCGGGGTGTTCGCGCTGATCTTCCTGCTGGAGACGATCGCGTGGGCGATCAACGCGATCTTCATCAGCGGCGCCGGCGACCTGTGGCTGGGCTTCCTGGTCGTGTTCATCATCCTGCTGCTGCTGACCGCCGCGGCCGGCTTGTTCGCGTGGCGCAAGCTCCGCGTCGGGGCCCCCACGCCCGACATGGCGATCGACGAGGCGAAGAAGATCCGCGAGACGGTCACCACCAGCGCCCAGGACGGCCGTTGATGGCGACAGCTCGCCCGACTCGCACTCCGGAGGAGATCCGGTCCTCGATCGAGCAGAACCGCGTCGCACTCGGTAACTCGGTCGAGCGACTGCGCGGGGAGGTCGTCAGGCTCACCGACTGGCGCGCGCAGCTACGCAGACATCAGAAGCCCGTGCTGATCAGCGCGGCCGTCACCGGCTTCGTGCTCGCCGGCGGGATCGCCGCGATCGGCGGCCTCGGTCGCCGCCGGCGCAAGGGCTGAAAGCTCAGCCCCGGTACAGCTGGACGAGCTCCTCGGATCCGGACGGCGGAACCGGCGCCGTCGTCCGGATCCGCTCGTCCGCGGCGTCCGCTCGCGCGGACGCCTTGCACAGCCCCAGCACTACCACGAATACCCCGAGCCACGCCAATAAGGCGATGAAAGCGATCGTACCTATGCCCACCATGGCCAGGATCACGCTCGAGCGCGGACCTGCGCAGCACTCGCAGGATTGATGGAGGTTCGCGCTGCTCCCGCGCGCACCCGTTACACAAAGACGCTCGGGATCGCACCCGCTCCGAGCAGGCCGGGGCCCACGTGGGTCCCGATCACCGGGCCGATCTGCGAGATCACCAGCGGTTCGCGCCCGAAGATCTCGGTGCCCCGCCGGGCCAGCTCCGCTGCCTCCTCTGGCGCCTGGATGTGCTGGACCATCCACGCATCGGCGCCGTCCTGCGCCCGTGACCGCAGCAGTTCGACCATCCGCTCGAACGCCCGGCGCGAGGTCCGGACCCGCTCGATCGGCGTGATCTCCGACTCGACGGTGAGGATCGGCTTGATCTTCAGCGCCGAGCCCAACCAGGCCTGGGCGCCGCCGATCCGGCCGCCTCGGCGCAAGTACTCGAGCGTGTCGATCGCGAACCACATCTTCAGGCCCTCGCGCGCGCGACGGGCCCGGTCAGCCACTGCCGCCGAGTCGGCACCCTCGCGGGCCGCGGCTGCGGCCGCGAGCATCACCAGCCCCTGCCCCCCGCAGGCGCTGGCCGAGTCGATCACGTGGACGCGCTCGGCGTTGTGGCCGAGCTGTTCGCGTGCCTGCTCGGCCGACCGTACCGTCCCGGACATGCCACCGGCCAGATGGATCGAGACGATGTCGTCTCCGCGATCGAGGATCGGCTCGTAGACCGACAGGAAGTCGCCGATCGAGGGTTGGGAGGTGGTGGGGAGCTCCTCGGCCGATCCGAGCCTGCGGTAGTACGCGTCGTAGTCGACGATCTCCGACTCGCGCTGGGTCTCGCCCTTCCAGTGGACGTACAGGCTGACCTGCGCGATGCCGTGCTCGGCGACAAGCTCCGCCGGAAGGTAGTGACAGGTGTCGGAGACGATCACGACCGAGGCCATCAGCGGCGCACCCTACAGATAGGATCGGCCTCTCGCGCGGATGGCATACACGCTCGTAACCGGTGCGACCGGGTTCATCGGTTCGCACGTCACTCGGCTCCTGGTGGCGCGGGGCGACGAGGTCCGCGCGACGATTCGGCCGGAGTCCGACCTCGACCCCCTGGCCGACCTGGCGCTGAGCACCGTGACCGCTGACGTCTGCGACCGACGCGCCGTCCGCCGAGCGATGCGCGACGTCGACCGGGTGTTCCACATCGCCGGTGCGACGAGCCTGCGGCTGGACCGGGCGCTGACGTTCTCCGTCAACCTCGAGGGCACCCGGATCGTGCTGGAGGAGGCATTGCGGGCCGGCGTTCAGCGCGTCGTGTACACGTCCTCCACCGCGGCCGTCGGGCCGTCGCCCAAGGGGGAGACCGCCGACGAGCAGAGCGTCTGGGACGCCGGGCGCTACGCGATCCCGTATGTCGACGCCAAGCACGAGGCCGAGATCCTCGCGGTGCGGCTTGCCGCCCGGGGGCTGCCGGTGGTGATCCTGAACCCGGCGCACGTCCTCGGCGCAGGGGACCCTGGGCGCTCCTCGACCACGCTGGTGCGCCGGTTCCTGCGCCGGCAGATCCCCGCCTACGTCGACGGCACGCTCAACATCGTCGGCGTCCACGACGTCGCCCGCGCTCACGTGCTCGCCGACGAACGAGGACAGCTCGGGGAGCGCTACATCCTCGGCAACCGCAACTTCACCTCTGACCGCCTGTTTTCCGACCTCGCGCGCCTGTCTGGGGTCGAATCGCCGGCGGTGAAGCTGCCGCTGCCGGTCGCGCTTGCCCTGTCGACCGCGGCACAGCGAGCTCCCTGGTCGCCGATGCCCTCGCCGGTCGAATTCCGGGCGTCTTCGCTGAACTGGGCGTTTGTCAGCAGCAAGGCGCGCCGCGAGCTCGGATGGCGCCCGGGACCGCACGAGGAGTGCCTGGAGGAGACGATCGCCTGGTACCGAGAGCTCGACGGCACCGAGGTGTCGCCCCCCGGCGCGCGCCAACCGCTGCCGCTACGGCTGACCGGCGGGGTGCTCCGCCGCACCGGACTGAATCGCCTGTAGCTGCCGGCGAGCGCGGCGGGGCTGTCTATCGTCCCGCCCATGGCCACGCTGTATCGCTGCACCACCCCGACCAACTGGCTGTGCCCGTGCGGAAAGGTCGCCCGCGCGCTCGCCAGGGACGAGATCGCGTTCGAGCAGGTCCGGGTCCCGCAGCGCCGATCGCGGCGCCCCGAGGTCGAGGCGCTCACCGATCAGCGCCGGGTGCCGGTGCTGGTGATCGACGGCCAGGCGATCTGCGACTCGCGCCGGATCGTGGAGCACCTGGAGTTCAGGCGGGCAGCCCAAGCGGCAGCGGGCTAACCGGAGTGCAGCGCTCCTACGGACGTCGCGTCGACCGGCGAGGCGACGCCCCGCTCGGTCACCAGTGCCGTGACCAGAGCCGCGGGCGTGACGTCGAACGCCGGGTTGCGACAGCCGGTGTCGGGCATCGTCAGCGCGCTGCGGCCCGCCCCGGCGAAGCGGACCTCGTCGGCGTCGCGCTCCTCGATCGCGATCTCGGCGCCGGTGGGGGTGTCGAAGTCGATCGTCGAGGTCGGGCCGGCCACCACGAACGGAATCCCCGCCGCCCGGGCGGCTAACGCGAGTCCGTAGGTGCCGACCTTGTTGGCCACGTCGCCGTTGGCGGCCACGCGGTCGCAGCCCACGATCACCGCGTCCGCCGCGCCGCGGGCAAGCAGCCCGGCGGCGGCCGAGTCGACCATCAGCTCGTGCTCGATCCCTAGCCGCGCGAGCTCATAGACGGTCAGCCGCGCGCCCTGCAGCAGCGGGCGCGACTCGGTGGCCAGCGCCTTCTCGAGCGTGCCGCGGTCGGCCAGCTCGGCGACGACGGCCAGCGCGGTCCCGCGGCCGGGGGCGGCGAGGGCGCCGGTGTTGCAGTGGGTCAGGATCCGCCGGGCGCCGCTCAGCAGCTCGGCGCCGTGGCGGGCAATCGCATCGCTGGAGGCGAGCTCCTCGGCCTCGATTGCGCGGGCCTCGGCCAGCGCGGCGGCGGCGCGATCACCATCGGATCCCGCGGCGGCGGCCGCCGCGCGGACCCGGGCGACGGCCCACGCGAGGTTGACCGCGGTCGGCCGGGCGTTGGCCAGCATCTCGGAGGCCAGCTCGAGCGAGTCGCGGCTGGGGTCGCGGGCCAGCGCCACGGCGATGCCATACCCCCCGGCGACGCCGAGCAGCGGGGCCCCGCGGATCGACAGACGCTTGATCGCGTCCGCGACCTGCTCCGCGGTCTCGAGGATCAGCTCGCGCTCCTCCCACGGCAGCACGGTCTGGTCGATCGCCCGCAGCGTCCCGTCCTCGAAGCGCAGCGCGACCACCGGGTCGCCTCGCCGGCGGGTGGTTGCGGCCATCGGCCGATGCTATATGCGTCGCTGCAGGGGCGGTGCGCGCCCACCGCGACCCGACAGTCGGCTAGAGCAAGCCCACCGGCTCCAGGTGCGAGACCACTCCGCCGTCGAGCACCGCGTGGACGGCGAAGCCCGCCGGCCCTTCGCCGAGTTCCAGCTTGTCGGCGGAGAAGTTCAGCCGTGCCTGCAGGAATGTGCTCGGGATCGTCAGCGTGGGGCAGCCGGCCAGCTCGCTCGTGAACGTGTGATGAACATGCCCCGCAACGATCCGCCGCACCTGCGGGTACGCGCCGATCACCTCGCGCAGCGCGTGGCGATCGGCGTCCGGCAGGCCGATCGCGTCCCACGGCGCAAGACCGGTGAGCACCGGGGGGTGGTGCATCGCGATCAGCGTCGGCGCGTCCGGTGCCGAGGCGAGCTCTGAGTCAAGCCAGCCGAGCCGCTCGCGATCCAGCGATCCCGAGTCCTCGCCGGGCACCAGCGAGTCGAGCACGACCAGCCGCAGCTCGCCGCCGAGGTCGGCCGAGTACTGAACCGGGTCGGCGCCGGCCCCCGGCAGCTCGAAGTGCCGGCGGATCGCCGCGCGGTCGTCGTGGTTGCCGGGCAGCACGTATGTCGGGACCGCCAGCGGCTCGAGCAGCTCGCGGACCAGCTCGTACTCGGCGTCAGTTGCGTTGTCGACCAGATCGCCGGTGACGAGCACCGCGTCCGGCCGCACCGACCGGACCCCGCGCACGGCGGCCACGAGCCCGGCGACCGGGTCGCCCACGCCCCAGTCCGCCCCGATGTGCGAATCGCTGAGCTGAGCGAGCAGCAACCGGCGTCGGGCTGGGTCGGCTGTCGACTAGAGGCGGTTCTCGATGCTCAGCGGCGGAGCCTGGACGGGCTCACCCTCGGGAGCCTCCTCGGCTGCCGGGGGCTCGACGCCGAGCGTGTCGGCGAGCTCGCCGGACTCGTACATCTCGGCGACGATGTCGGCGCCGCCGACCAGCTCGCCGTCGACGAACAGCTGCGGGATCGTCGGCCAGTTCGACAGGGCCGAGAGCTCCTGGCGGATTCGCGGGTCGGGCAGGATGTCGACCGCCGCGAACGGGGTGCCCATCGTCTGGAGGGCCGCGACCGTCCGGGCTGAGAAGCCGCATGCGGGCGCGTTCGGCGTGCCCTTCATGAACAGGATCACCCTGTTCTGGTCGATCGCCTTCTGAATCTCGTCGCGCAGTGGGTTGCTGCTCACGTCGCTCATGCGCTGTTCTCCGTTTCCGAGGTTTTTGTCTGAATTGACAGGGCGTGGATCCGGCCCCCCACCTCGGGCCCGAAGACGTCGTAGACGAGGCGGTGCTGGGCGATGCGGGACAGGCCCGCGAACGCCGGGGAGGACACGACTGCGTTGAAGTGGTGCCCGTCTCCGGTGACGTCCGCCGTCGACTGCGGAATCGTGGCCTCGATGCGGGCCTTGAGCTCTTCCGGCGTGGCGGAGGTGGGACTCGCTGACATACTTGGAAGCGTAGCGAGATCGCAACGCTATACTTCCTGAAGCATGATCACCCTGACAGACAATGGAGCCGAGAAGGTCCGAGAGTTTCTCTCCTCTCAGGCCGCTGTGGCCGACACCGCCGGACTGCGGGTCGGCGTGCGCGGCGGGGGCTGCTCCGGCTTCCAGTACGCACTTGCGTTCGATGAGCAACGCGACGGCGACACCGTGTTCGAGGACAAGGGCATCCGCCTGCTGGTCGACCATCCGAGCCTGCCGTACGTCAAGGGCTCGGTCATCGACTTCGTCGACGGGCTCCAGGGCGCGGGCTTCAAGGTCGAGAACCCGAACGTGATCGCGGCCTGTGGCTGCGGCTCCTCGTTCCGGGTCGCCGAAGAAGAAGAAGTCTCCGCGGTCTAGCTTTCGGTTCGCTGGCGGTTTCCGGGCCCGGGCGTGTGACCTTTCGCCCGGTGAGTAGCCGATTCCGTGGCCTACGGCGCCGCGTGTCCGTCGCGTGACACGTTCTCCGCGGTATGCACGGGTTTCGTGTCCTCGGGCGGCGGCAGTGCATCCTGGGCCACGTTATCCGGGCGATCTGGACCGGGAAGCTTGTTCCCCGCGATGCGGTGGGCGCGCCGAGCGGAACGTTGTTCCCGGCTCAGACCGGCGTCGCCTGGATCGATCGCCACAGGAAGAGCGAGGCGAGCGTCCGATGCGGGCGCCAGGGCTCGGCGATCGGCTCCATCTCGGCGGGCTTGGGGAGCTGCTCGAAGCCCCAGTGGACCATGAACGCCCGCCGGATCCCGAGGTCGCCGACCGGCAGCACGTCCGGTCGCAGCAGCTGGAACATCAGGAACATGTGTGAGCTCCAGGTGCCGATCCCGCGCACCGTCGTGAGATCGGCGATCACCTCATCGTCGGGCAGCTCGTCGAGGCGGTCGAGCTGGAGGGACCCGTCGAGCACGTGCTCGGCCAGCGATCGCAGGTAGGCAACCTTCGCGTGCGACAGCCCGGCGGCCACCCGCATCTCGTCGGGGTCGTCGTCGAGCACCTCCTGCGGCGTCGGCGTGCGCCCTCCGTATCGGTCCTTCAGGCGACCGTAGATCGCCCCGGCCGCGATCGTCGACAGCTGCTGGCCGACGATCGAGCGCACCAGCGCCCCGTAGTGGTCGGGCGCCAGCCGCGCTCGCGGATCGATCACGTTGTCGGCCCCCACCGCGTCGATCACGCCGCGCAGCACCGGGTCTGAGGCCCGCAGCGCGCCCACCGCCTTCGCGCGGGCCGACTTAGGGCTGGCCGGCAACCGCCCCGGGTACGCCGGTGTTGGTGGAGTACTTGGGCTGGATCTTGGTGTCGGGGCGCAGCTCGTGGATCGCCTGCGCCACCGCGACCGCGGACTCGGCAAAGCCGGTCGCGATCAGCTTCAGCTTGCCGTCAAACGTGGTGATGTCCCCGCACGCCCACACGCGGTCGAGCGACGTCTTCATCACCTGATCGACGACGATCGCGCCCTTGACGACCCCGAAGCCCCAGTCCTTCAGGGGCCCGAGCGCGGTCTTGAACCCAAGTTGCAGGAGGATCGCGTCGACCTCGATCTCGAGCTCGTGCTCGGCGTCCTCGGAATGGAACAGCCGGACCCGCTCGATCCCGCCGTCGCCGGAGACCTCCTTGATCTGGAACGGCACGTGCAGCATCACGTCGCCGCGGTCGGCGGCCTCGAGCACCTGTCCAACCGTGAGCTCGTGGGCGCGGAATCCCTCGCGTCGGTGGGCCAGGCGGACCTCGCTGGCGGTGTCGAGCAGGTTGATCACCCAGTCGCAGGCCGAGTCGCCGCCGCCGATGATCAGCACTCGCTTGCCCTCGAACACCGACTTCTCGCCGACGATGTAGTGGGCGCCGCGGCCTTCCCACGGGGTCATGTCGAAGCCCGGCAGCCTCTTGGGCTCAAACGCGCCGTGGCCGCCGGCCACGATCACCGCGCGCGAGCGCAGATCGCCCCGGTCTGTGTGGAGCACGACGACGCGGTCCTCGCCCTCGCCCTCCCAGGAGATCGTGTCCGCGGTGGTGTTGAGGTGCACGGGCACGTCGAACTGCTCGAGCGATTGCTGGCGGAGCATCTCGACCAGGTCGCGAGCCAGCACCCGGGGGTGCCCGGGCACGTCGAAGATCCACTTCTCGGGGTACAGCGTCGTCAGCTGGCCGCCGAGCTCGGGCAGCGAGTCGATCACCCGCGAACTGGCCTCGCGCATCCCGGCCCAGAAGGCCGTGCACATTCCTACCGGCCCGGCGCCGATCACGGTGATGTCGACGACCTCGTCGAGGTCGGAGGCGAGCGTGACCGGATCCGTGGTCACAGCGCTCTGGGCTCGGTCACGGTCAGCGCCGCACCGTCGAGCGCGCCCAGTGCTCGCTCCACGGAGCAGGAGATGCACGTGAAGGTGGGCGTGTCACGCAGCGTGTAGGAGCTGGATTCGGTCGTGCGCAGCCGCTGGACCAGATCCAGGAAGTCGGCCGGGTTGTCGGTCTCGAACGCGACCACGAACTCCTGATCGTCGAGGCCGAACGAGTAGGAGGTGTTGATGTCCACCGACGGAAACTCGCGGCCGACCCGGATGTGGTCCTGCATGATCCGCCAACGCTCGTCGGCGGGCAGCGCGTACCAGGCGCGCGTCTTTACGAACGGATACACGAACAGGTACGTGTCCTTACCCGGCCGGACCTCCAGACGGGACTCGTCGGAATACTCCGAGGGCTTGGTCATCGCCAGCAACGAATACGGGATCGAGCACCACTTCATCAGCCCGCTCTGCGCCAGAACCACGTGGAACTCGTGGATCCGCTCGAGGTTCTGAGCCTGGCTGAGCAGCATCAGATCGGCGTCCCCGCGTGTCCCCACCAGCGAGAACGATCGCAACAGGTGCCCGTCCGCGAAGTCCTCGCAAGCGGCGATGAACTCGCGCTTGTCCTCGGCCCGGCGCTCGTCGTCGAGGCGCCGCCAGGCAGGATCGACGGACAGGAAGGTGTATTTGACGAAATGCCGTACAGGCACGACAAGCTTGATGATACGCAGCCATGTAATCCGAAACCTGTCCGGCCAGTCCGTTTAGTAGTAGGAGGATGTCCTTGAGGCGACTACTCCGACGGCCAGGCCACCGGGCCCCAGAAGGGGTCGGAGATCACAGACACCGAGTGCCCGAGTCTCTAGGATTGAGAGCATGCGGATAGCGCTCGTCTCGCCGTATTCGTGGACATACCCGGGGGGCGTCACCAGGCACATCGAAGCCCTTGCGGAGCGCTACATCGAGGAGGGCCACCACGTGCGGGTGCTGGCCCCGTTCGACCCCGTGGACCGGTTCGCGACCGTCCTGCACCGCGGCGCTGCCCCTCAGCACGTCGAGGCGCCCGACTACCTGGTCCCGCTGGGCCGGACCGTTGGCTTCAAGGCCAACGGGGCCGTCTCGAACCTCTCGGTCACGCCGTACGGCGTGGCCACGATGCAGCGCGAGCTGCGAACCGGCCACTACGACGTGGTCCACATCCACGAGCCCCTCGCCCCGCTGACCGGCTGGGTGGCCGCCGACTCGACGCGCCTGCCGCTCGTCGGCACCTTCCACGTCTACTCCGAGAGCAAGATGTCCAACGGGATCGCGAGCCTGATCGGCGCCCGACGGATGCTTAACCGCCTCCACGTCCGGATCGCAGTGTCCGAGGCCGCGGCCTGGAGTGGCAGGCGCTTCTTCGGCGGCCACTACCGCGTGATCCCCAACGGGGTCACCGTCAACCCCGAGCGGGCCGCGATCGCCGCGTTGCGGCCGATGGGCGACCGGCTGCGGATCGTGTTCGTCGGCCAGGCCGTCGAGCGCAAGGGCCTGCCACTGCTGCTGCGCGCGTTCGAGGCGCTGCGCGAGCACATCCCTACCGAGCTGACAGTGATCGGCCCCTCACCCGAGGATCTCGCCCCGGTCCTGATGGACCCGACCGGCGTGCGGATGCTCGGCAAGGTCTCAGACGAGGTCAAGCGCGAGGAGCTCGAGGCCGCCGACGTGCTGTGTGCGCCCTCGCTCGGCGGCGAGAGCTTCGGGATGGTGCTGACCGAGGCGTTCGCGGCCGGAACGCCCGTGGTCGCATCGAACATCGCCGGCTACCGCGACGTGGTGCGCGACGGCGTCGACGGCGTGCTGGTCCCGCCGGCCGACCCGCAGGCGCTGGCCGAGGCGCTCCGTGATCTCTACGAGGAGCCCGCCCGCCGCGCCGAGATGGCCCGGAACGTCGCCACCGATGTGCAGCGCTTCGCCTGGCCGCGGGTCGCCGCCGAGGTGATGGGCGCCTACGAGGACGCGATCGCCACGCCCCAGCCCCAGGGCGCGGTGCAGCGTGCGTCCGTCCGGGTGGGCGTCCGCTCAGCAGACCTCAAGCCCTACGCCCGCGCCCGCAGACTTCCCAGCCTTGAGCCCAAGACGCCGGCCGGCAAGCGCGCCGGTGCGGTGGCGATCGCCCGCCGGGTGGGCCTCGCGATGGTCTCGATCGGCGGCGCCGTGCTCGCGCTGCTGGCCCTGCAGAAGATCGGTCTGGGCAGCATCGCCGCCGCGCTGCTGCGCTCCAGCCCCACATTCGTGCTGCTCGGCCTCGGGGTGATGTGCGCATCGATGGTCCTGCGCGCGTTCTCCTGGTACGCGATCCTTCGTGCCGCGCTGCCGCGCGCGCGGGTGAAGTTGTCCGATGCCGCTCAGGGAACGTTCATCGGCGTCCTGATGTCATCGACATTGCCGGCCCGGCTCGGCGAGCCTGCGCGTGCCCTGGTAGTTGCCCGGCGGACCGGGCGACCGCGGGAGAACCTGCCGGTGGTGCTGGGCACGCTGGTCTCCCAGACGCTGCTCAACATCGTCGCTCTGGCGATCCTCGGAGCGATCATGTTCTCCTCGGTGGACCTGTTCAACGGCCACCAGAACGCGCTCCTGTTCGCGGCGATCGCGCCGGTGGCGCTGCTGGTGCTGGTGCTGCTCTCGCCGGTGATCCTGCGCGGCGCCGGCTCGCGCTCGGGGCGGCTGCACGCGCTGCTGGACCAGGCGCGGGACGGGATGGCCCGCGTGCGCGCCGGCCTAGCCGTGTTCCGCCAGCCCAGACTGGGCGGGATTGCGACGGTCTCGCAGCTCTCGGCCTGGGGCCTGCAGATGCTGTCCTGCTACCTGCTGCTCGACGCTCTCGGCCTGGCCAATCGGACCGGCTTCGGCGCCGCTGCCGCGGTGCTGTTCGCGGTCAACGTGACCGCCGTGCTGCCGGCCACCCCGGCGAACCTGGGCGTGTTCCAGGCCGCGTGCGCCGCCGTCCTGCACACCGGGTGGCACGTCGGCTACGGGACCGGCGTCGCCTACGGCGTGATCCTGCAGGCGGTCGAGGTCACGACCGCGATCATGATGGGCATGCCCGCGCTGCTCAAGGAGGGCATGTCCTGGCGCGAGGTCAGGCTGCGGGCGATGCACGCCGCGCCGGTCAAGCTCCCCGCCAGGCCGAGCTCGCGCCAGCGCAGCACGCGCGGCGCGGTCGAAGCCGAGAGCTAGCGCTGCGCCCGGCCCACTAGCCGGAGACTGCCAGCTCGGTCTCGGGGTCTGAGTCGTTGACTTCGGCCAGCCGCGTCGGGTCCTTGTCGGTCCCGGCGATCAGCTCATCGGCCGCTTGGCGCTCGTTCTTGGGCAGGAACCCCGACTTCATCCCGAAGTACACGGCCTGCGGGTGGTGGGCCACGATCGCGAGCGTTGACTGCTCGGGTTCGACCGCGAAGCCTCCGGACAGGCTGAGGCCGATCGAGGGCGCGTCGAGCAGGCGGAACACCTTCTCGTGCTCGGACTGCTCGGGGCACGCCGGGTAGCCCCACGAGTAGCGTCGGCCCTGGACCGAGTTGATGCCGAGGTCCGCGCGGGCCCGGGCATGCACCCACTCCGCCATGCCCTCGGCGGTCTGGACGCCGAGGCCGTGCACGAACAGCTGCTCGGCGAACTCCCCGTCGCGCTCGAGCTGGGCCATCAGCTCCGTCACCTCGTGGCCGGCCGTCACCGCCTGCAGCGCCACCACGTCGATCTGGGGTGGGTCCGACGAATTCACCGGGCGATAGAAGTCGGCCAGGCAGATCCGGTCGTGCTTGGGCTGGCGCGGGAACACCAACCGCTCGAGCTCGCGGGGGTTGGCGGGATCAAAATCCTCGGGATCCCACACGATCAGCTCGTTGCCGTCGGAGTTGCAGGGGAAGTAGCCCAGGCGGCAGCGCGGCTGCAGGTAGTCCTGCTCGCGCCACATCCGCTCCAGCCGCGGCTGGAATTCGTCGCGGACGAGTCGCTTCCATTCCTCGCCCTTTACTCCCCGGCCGCCCCAGTGCAGCTTGAACAGCACGTGGGTGTCGAGGTGGTGGTAGACCTCGTCCAACGGTACGTCAATCTCGCGGGCACCCCAGAACGGCGGCGTCGGGATCGGGTTGGCGGTGTCGGTGGCGCTGCGGACCGAGTCGTCGGTCACCGGCGGCCCCACTTCGATCTCGGCCGCGGGCTGCTCGCGCAGCCTGCGGGCCGCGTCTTGGGTCTTGGCCACCAGCGCTTCGCGCTGTTGCGGATCGATCAGCTGGTCCATCTTGGCCAGCCCCTCGAACGCGTCCTTGCAGTAGAAGACGCCCGGCTGGTAGATGTCGTCTGACTCGGTGCCGTGCGGGTACAGGATCCGCAGGCCGAAATTGCGGTTGATCGCGGCGCCGCCGATCAGCACCGGCACGTCGCGGCCCTGCTCGTGGAGCTCCTGGACGCACGCGGGCATCTGCTTGGATGTCGAGACCAGCAGCGCCGACAGCCCGATCGCGGTCGCATGGTGCTCTTCGGCCGCGTCGAGGATCGTCTGGATCGGGACCTGCTTGCCGAGGTCGACGACCGTGTAGCCGTTGTTGGTGAGGATCGTGTTGACCAGTGACTTGCCGATGTCGTGGACGTCGCCGAACACCGTGGCGACCACCACCGTGCCCTTCGTGTAGCCCTCGAGCTTGTCCAGGTACTGCTCGAGCTGGGCGACCGCGCGCTTCATCACCTCCGCCGACTGCAGCACGAACGGGAGGATCAGCTCGCCGGCGCCGAACTTGTCCCCGACCTCCTTCATCGCCGGCAGCAGCACGGTGTTGAGCGTCGGGACGGCGCCGATCTTCTCGACGCTGGCGTCGATCCAGTCCTCGACGCCCTCCTTCTTGCGCCGCAGGATGTGGAAGTGGAGCGCCTCCTCGGGCTCCATTCCCTCGGTCGGGTCGACCTTGTCGGGCGCGTCGTCGGACGGTCCCTTGGACTCGAAGTGGGTGATGAACCGCTCGAGCGCATCCTCGCGACGATTGAGCACGAGGTCGTCGGCGAGCTCGCGCTCCTCCTCGGGGATCTCGGCATACGGCGTGATGTGGTTCGGGTTGACCATCGCCAGGTCGAGCCCGGCCTCGACGCAGTGGTGCAGGAACACGCTGTTGAGCGCGCTGCGCGCGGGGAGACCGACGCCGAACGACACGTTGGACACGCCGAGCGACGTCTTGACGCCGGGGATCTCGGACTTGATCGCACGGATCCCCTCGATCGTCTCGACCGCGCTCGGGCGCCACTCGGCGTCGCCGGTGGTGAGCGTAAAGGTCAGGCAGTCGAAGATCACGGCCTCGGGATCGAGGCCGTGCTCCTCACAGCACAGCTCGGTGATCCGCCGAGCGACCTCGAGCTTGCGTTCGGCGGTCTTGGCCATCCCGACCTCGTCGATCGTCAGCGCGATCAACGCCGCGCCGTGGGCGCGGGCGAGGGGCACCACCCGGTCGAGCTTGGCGCGGCCGGCCTCGAGGTTGACGGAGTTGACGATCGCTCGGCCCGGGATCTGCTGGAGCGCGGTCTCGATCACCTCGGGCTCGGTCGAGTCGACCTGGATCGGGGCCGGCTGAGTCAGCGAGATCCGCTTGACGACCTGGCGCATCTGCTCGGCCTCGTCCTGGCGCTCGGTCAGCGCCACGCACACGTCAAGCACGTGCGCGCCGCCCACCACCTGGTCCTCGGCGATCGTGAGGATCCCGTCGTAGTCGTCGGCCAGCAGCAGCTCCTTGGCCTTGCGGGAGCCCTGCGAGTTCACCCGCTCGCCGACCAGCGTGGGCGCCGGGTCCTGTACCAGCGTAGTGGCGGCAATCATGCTCGATAGGTGCGGCGGGCGCGACTGCGGACGCTCGCCCGGGACATGGCCGCGGACCCGATCGGCCAGCACCTCGATGTGGGCCGGCGTGGTCCCGCAGCAGCCACCGACGATCGAGATGCCATAGCGCTCGACGAACTCGCCCAGCACCGCTGCCAGGGGCTCGGGTTGCTCGGGGAAGATCGTCTCGCCGTTGGGGCCCTGGAGCGGCAGCCCGGCGTTGGGGATGCAGTGCACCGGAACCGGCGACAGCTCGCCGAGGAACCTGATCGCATCGCGCATGTCCTCGGGGCCGGTCGAGCAGTTGAGGCCGATCGCGTCGACGCGAAGCGCCTCGAGCGTGGCGAGCACCGCGCTGATGTCGGTGCCGAGCAGCATCTTGCCGCCCTGGGGCAGCAGGGACACGCTGCACTGGATCGGGACACTGCGGCCCGCAGCCTTGAACGCCTCGCGGATCCCGAAGATTGCGGCCTTGACCTCGAGGATGTCCTGCGCGGTCTCGATGATGACCAGGTCGACGCCGCCCTCCAGCAGCGCGCGCGCCTGCTCCTCGAACACGACCGCCAGCTCCGGGAACGTGATGCTCCCCAAGGTGGGGTCGTCACTGGCCGGCAGGAAGCCGGTCGGGCCGATCGAGCCGGCCACGAAGTTGTGCTCGCCGGCGGCGCTGCGGGCTATCTGGGCGGCCCTGAGGTTGATCTCCTCGGTGTGCTGGTCGAGGCCCCATTCGGCCAGCTTCAGGCGGGATGCCTGGAACGTGTCGGTCTCGAGCACCTCCGCTCCGGCCTCGATCATCGAGGCGTGGACGCCCTCGATCACGTCGGGGCGGTTCAGGACCAGCGCCTCGTGGCAGCGGCCGGGCAACCGGTAGTCGCGCTCGAGGCTCAGATCGAACTGCTCGAGCGTGGCGCCCATGCCGCCGTCGTAGACGAGCACTCGCTCGCGCGTGGCCGCTAGAAAGTCGCGCATCGCGCCATCCTACCGAACCTTGACACGGTCGTGGCAAGGTTTGGTCTGACTTTCTCATCGGGACAGTGATCCAACCATTCGCCGAGCCCGTATAGAGCCGTGACACGCCGCCACACTCGACGGGGGCACACCAGATGTTGGATGGGCATAACAGGACAACGACCGATCGCCGACCGGTTCTTTCGCGGGCGCCGGAAATCCGTGCCGGCGCAGTGGTCACGCCAAGACTTCCTGACGGGCTGGGAGCAGTGACACCTAAGTCGGGTAAGTGGGGGCTCAACGTCCGATGACCGGTCGCGCTCGGGGCGGACGCCCGGTCATCGGACGTGCCAGCGGACGGGGGCCGCTCGCAGGCGGTTCTTAGCGGATTCCGGCCGGATTCCGCTAGCGGTGAATAAGCCGCGAGAGGACCACCTGCGAGCGCGTCCGCTCAACTGGACCGTGACGCTGGAGCTCCATGATCAGCCGCTCCAGATCTGAGTTGTCCTGCGTTCGCACTCGCGCGATCGCGTCGGCCTCGCCGGTCACGCTCCAGGCCTCGACGACCTCGGGATGGCGCCGGAGCGTCTCGGCGACCTCGTCGAGCAGCGTCCCCGAGGAGAAGAACAGCTCGATCAGGGCCTCGGTCCGATGGCCGAGCGCCTCGTGGTCGAGCACGGCTGTGAAGCCCTGCAGCTGACCGCCCGCGCGAAGCTTGTCGACCCGGCGCTTGACGGCGGGCGCGGACAGCGAGATCCGCCGGCCGATGTCGTCGTAGGTGCGCCGGCCATCTTCGACAAGGAGCACAAGAATCTGACGGTCATAGTCGTCCATACCTTGATTTCTTGCGCAGAATACACGAATATCGGGATCGACAACCGCCGAGGTGGTCGCTAGGCTCCGATGTCATGAGCGCCGCAACCGTCGCCCGAGTCCTGTTTGACGAGGCCCACAGCGAGGCCTGGACGATCCGCCCCGACGTCGCTCGCGAGATGCAACCGGCGCACCCCGCGGACTCGTCGTACGCAGCCGCCGCCGCGGCACTGTCGCAGCGCGACTTCGCGGTCGCCGCGAACGTCGCCGGCCCGCTCGATGCCCAGACGCTGAGTGGCTGCGATGTCCTGGTGATCGCGCATCCCTCAGATCCCGCCTGGGAGCGGACGATCGGCGAAGGCTCGCCGCGGCTCAGCACCTCCGAGCTCGAAGCGGTCGAGGCGTTCGTCGAACGCGGCGGCGGGCTGATCGTGCTCGGCGAGACCGAGCAGGACAAATACGGCAATAACGTCAACACGCTGCTCGAGCGCTTCGGCATCCAGATCGCCAGCGACACTGTCCAGGACTACGCCCACAACCTCGGCGCCCCGAGCTGGATCCTGCCCGAGCTCGGCGAGGGCGCCCGCGGGCGCGAGGGGGACCTGCTCGCCCGCGTCGACTCCGCATGCCTGTATAGGGCGACCACGCTGCGCTCCGTCAACGGCTCGCGGGTATTGGCTCGGGCGCAGGCCACGTCCTCGGCGCCGGGCGAGCCGATGATCGTCGCCGGAGCGCACGGCGATGGGCGCGTCGTCGTGCTCGCCGACTCCGATCTCTTCGGCGACGACTGCATCGGCGAGCTCGACCACCGCGCCCTGTGGCTGAACATCGTCGGCTGGGTCGCGGGCGGCGGGTCCCCCGCCGCCCGCGCCGAGCAGGTGCGCTCGCGGGTGGCACGGACCAGCTCGCCCGCCTGGGCGCAGCTGCGCGACGAGACCAACGCGCTCGCGTTGCTGCAGTCGCCCGACGGCTCGCTGACCGCCGCCGCCGCCGCGGGGGGCCACGTCGACGCGATGATCGACGCGATCGCCCGCCAAGAGTCTCGCTTCCCCCATCAGGCGGAGTACCTGCGCGCCGTCCGAGTCGATCTTCGCGCCTGGGCCGACGGCGGCTTCGCGCGTCCCGACTTCACGCGTTCGCTCGACGCGTTCCGGCCCGAGCGCGACCGTCGCGACGGCGTCGAGAACCTCGTGGTTCTCCCGATGTACAAGCAGAACGGATCCCGCGATACCTGCTTTGAGGCGCTGCTGATCCGCGTCCCGTGGCCGGAGCACGTGGCAGAGCTCGAGCGCACGCGTTACGCCAACGAGAAGTTCGTCCCGGTCGAGCTGATCGACTCGACCCGGGGCTATGACAGCGACTGCGCGACGTTGTTCCCCGAGACCGTCTCGGTCGCCGGCCGCCCGGTGAACAACTTCGGCGCAATCTTCTGCGACCGCGAGGCCGAGCGCCTGCGGCGCGTGGCCGGCGCCGCCGCCGACCTGCTGTCGCTCAACCTGCCGCCGGACGCCGCGGCGATGCTCGCCCGCGCCGACCTCTCCCAGCAGGCCTACATCCTCTGGGACCTGATCCACGACCGTGCGCACAGTCACGGCGACCTGCCGTTCGACCCTTTCATGATTCGCCAGCGAGCGCCGTACTGGATGTATGCGCTCGAGGAGCTGCGTTGCGACCTGACCGCGTTCACGCAGGCGCTGGAACTGGAGGTCGTAGGTGCGGCGGCAGCGCGCGACGTGCAGTACGCGATTCTGCTCGACCGGCTGCTGCGGTTCCCGATCACCGGGCCACGGCGGCGAAACTACGACGGGCTCGGCGGCCAGCTCCTGTTCGCCTATCTGCACCGACGCGGCTACCTGCACTGGACCGACAACCGCCTGACGATCGAGTGGGACCGGATCTCTGAGGGCGTCGCCGCGCTACACGCCGAGGTCCAGGAGCTGTACCGGACGGGGATCGACCGCACCAAGCTCCAGCACTGGTGCGCCGCGCACGACCTGGTCGCGGCCAACGTCCCGGCCGCGGCGGGCTCGCGCTGGGTCGCGGGGGTGCGCGACTTCAAGGACGTGGAGGACCCGCGCCCGTACGTCGACCTCGTGCTCGACGACGAGTTCCCGCTGTCGATCTTCTACACCTCACTGAAAGCTAAGCTCCCCGCGTGAACAGCTCGCGCGGGTTCGCGTCCGACAACTCGGCGACGGTCCACCCAGCGGTGCTGAGCGCGATCGCGCGCGTGAACGTCGGGCACACGTTCGGCTATGGCCATGACGACTTCTCCAAGCAGGTCGAGGCGCGCTTCGCCGAGGAGTTCGGCGCCGACGCTCGAGTCTTCTTCGTGTTCAACGGGACCGCGGCGAACGTCCTGTCGCTGCGCGCGACTTGCCGGCCGTGGGAAGCCGCGATCTGCGCCACGACCGCGCACGTGAACGTAGACGAGTGCGGGGCACCCGAATCGATCGCGGGCGTCAAGCTGCTGGCGGTGGCGACGGAGAACGGCAAGCTCACGCCCGAGCTGGCCGAGCCGATGATCACCAGGGTCGGCGACGAGCACGTCGCCCAGCCGCGTCTGATCACGATCTCGCAGTGCACGGAGCTCGGCACCGTCTACACGCGGTCCGAGATCCGGGAGCTCGCTGACTTCGCCCACGGTCGCGGGATGCTGTTGCACGTCGACGGCGCCCGGCTGAGTAACGCCGCCGCCGCCTTGGACCTGCCGCTGTGGGCGATCACGTCCGACGCTGGCGTCGACCTGCTGTCGTTCGGCGGCACCAAGAACGGCCTGCTCGGAGCGGAGGCAGTGGTGTTCCTCAACCGCGAGCTGGCCGACGGCTTCGAGTACCTCCGCAAGCAGACGCTGCAGCTCGCCTCGAAGATGAGGTTCCTGGCCGCCCAGTTCGACGCGCTGCTGGCCGACGAGCTGTGGCTCCGCTGCGCCCAGCATGCGAACTCGATGGCGGCCTCGCTGGCCGCCGCCGTCCGCGATTTCCCCGGACTCGAGATCACGCGGCCGGTGCAGACCAACGCTGTGTTCGCGACGATCCCCAGGGCGGCGACCGAGGCCCTCCAGCGTGAGTTCCCGTTCTACGTCTGGGACGAGCACACGGGCGAGGTCCGCTGGATGTGCTCGTGGGACACGACGCAGGACGACGTGGACTCCTTCGCGGACGCGATCAGCGGCGCACTGGGCTGACCGTCCGCCCAGAGCCCTTCCCCGCACGCGGATCAGCGGAGTAGATTGCGCGTTATCGCGCAGTCCAACGGAGGAGCTTCCCGTGTACGAGAAGAACGGCCAGAAGTATTTTGTGGTTGATAGTCATTTGCATATGTGGTCGGCTGGTCCGGATAATTGGGTGGTGGGCCAGGAGCAGTATGCGAAGGGTTGGATTGATTGTTTTCATGCGTATATGGGGTTGGGGCCGCCGGAGACGCATTGGCCGATTGAGAAGTTTATGAGCTATACGCATGATGATTTTGTCAAGGATGTGTTTGAGGATGGCGGCGTGGATGTGGGGGTTTTCCAGTCGACGTATTTGCGTGAGTGGTATAAGGCGGGGTTTAATACGGCGGCGCAGAATGCTGAGTTGTTTGAGAAGTTTCCGGATCGGTTGATCGTGAATGGTCGGTTTGATCCGCGGGATGGGGATTTGGGTTTGAAGCAGTTGGAGGAGGACGCGAAGACTTATAACTTGCGGGGCGTGAAGTTGTATACGGCGGAGTGGAATAACGGGTCGCGTGGTTGGCGGTTGGATGATGAGCAGACTAAGCCGTTTTTGGAGAAGTGTCGGGAGTTGGGGATCCGGAACATTCATGTGCATAAGGGTCCGACGATCTGGCCGTTGGATAAGGATGCGTTTGATCCGCGGGATGTGGATGAGGCGGCGACGGAGAACACTGATCTGAATTTCATCATTGAGCATGTTGGGTTGCCGCGGATCGAGGATTTTTGTTTTATGGCGACGCAGGAGCCGAATGTGTATGCGGGTTTGTCGGTGGTGATCGGCGGGTTGATGCACGCGCGGCCGCGGTTTTTCGCGAAGGTGATGGGCGAGTTGTTGTTCTGGGTGGGTGAGGACAAGATGTTGTTCGGTTCGGACTATGGGATTTGGGAGCCGAAGTGGCAGATCGAGGGGTTTTTGGATTGGGATTACCCGGATGAGAGCTATAGCGATTATCCGCGGGTCAGTGACGCGTCTAAGCGCAAGATTCTGGGGTTGAACGCGGCGAAGCTGTATGGGATTGATGTGCCTGCAGGAGTTGCGGTTGGCTGATGGGGCGGGGACGCCGGGCGCGCAGGAGGACGCGCAGCTGGTCGAGTCGGCATGACCGCGGTTGGGGTCTTGACGCCCGCGAGCGTGTTGGCTGCGCTCGCGGGCGTGTATGACCCGGAGTTGGATGAGTCGATCACGAGTTTGCGGTTCGTGAGCGCGTGTGAGGTGTCCGCGGCTGGGGAGGTGCGGGTTGCGCTGCGGTTGCCGACGCCGCAGTGCGCTCCGAATTTCGCGTTTTTGATGGCGGCGGACGCGCGGCGGGCGGTGTCGGCGGTGCCCGGGGTGCGGGCGGTGACGATCGTGCTGGAGGATCACTACACGGGCGATGAGATCAACCGGGCGATCGCGCGCGGCGACGGGTTCACTGGGCGCGTTTCCGGGGGAGACGGCCGATGATGATCTGGAGGCGTTGCGGGTGTTGTTTGTGCGCAAGGCGCTGGTCGCGCGGCAGGGGCGGGTGTGTGAGGCTGTTCTGAGGTCGGGGGTGTCGCAGGAGCGGGTGGTGGCGATGCGGGTGGCGGATCTGCCGGGCGAGGGGGAGGCCAGGCGGTGCTTGGAGTTGCGCGAGCGGCTGGGGATCGCGGCCGGGCCGGCGGCGCCGGCGTTCGTGACGGCGGCCGGCGAGCCGCTGGATGCCGCGGGACTTGGGGCGGTGGCGGCGGATGGCGCGTCTGGTGGGGACGAGCTTGGAGGCCAATGGGGGGATTTGCAGGTCGATGTTGGAGTTTCGGCATAACCTCGAACAGGAGATTGGGTGATGAAGGCGGCGCGGTTGCATGCGTATCAGGAGGCGTTGAAGCTCGACAGCGTCGATGAGCCTCGGGCGGTGGGGCCGTTTGATGTGATCGTGCGGATCGGCGCGGCGGGGTTGTGCCGGACGGATTTGCATATTCAGGAGGGGCAGTGGGCGCAGAAGTCCCAGGTCAAGCTGCCCTACACGCCGGGGCATGAGAACGCCGGGTGGGTGCACGAGATCGGGTCGGGCGTGTCGAACGTGGCGGTGGGGGACACGGTGATCGTGCACCCCTACATTTCGTGTGGTTTGTGCGGCCCGTGTCGGCGGGGGGATGACATGCATTGCGTCAACGGGTCGTTTCCCGGGATCGACCGCGACGGCGGATTCGCGGACCTGTTGCTGACGCTCGGCGCGGTCGGTGGTCAAGCTCGACCCGTAGTCTGCATCCCAAGGACATCGCGGCGTTAGCCGACGCGGGCCTGACCGCGATCCATGCGGTCAAGAAAGCGATTCCGGTGCTGGGAGCGGGCACGCAACGTGGTGGTGATCGGCGCGGGGGGGCTGGGGCATATCGGGATCCAGTGCCTCAAGGCGTACACGCCGGCGCAGATCATCGTGATCGACCCCTCAGAGAAAGCACTGCAGCTTGCCCGAGACGTCGGCGCCGACGAAGTGGTCAAGGTCGACGGCAGCCAGGTCGAGACCGTCCGGGAGCTGACCGACGGGCACGGCGCGGAGGCGATCATCGACTTCGTGGGAGAGAAAGGCGCGATCCAGGACGGGATCGAGATGGTCCAGGACGGCGGCTTCTACTACGTGATCGGCTACGGCGAGAACATCGACATTCCCACGATCGACGTGATCAGCCGCGAGATCAGCTTCATCGGCAACCTCGTCGGCACCTACACCGACCTCGCCGAACTGATGACCCTCACCGCCCAAGGCAAAGTCAGCCTCCACACCAGCACCTACCCCCTAGAAAACATCAACGACGCGATGGCAGACCTCGACGGCGGCCGCCTCCAAGGCCGCGGCATCCTCATCCCGCAAGCCGCCTAGCGCAGAACCGACAACACCAGGGCGGACGGATGCTCGGAGCCGTGGAGCACCTCGATGTCGACCGCCTGCAACCGGGTCGCGCGGTACGGGTCTTCGCCGGTGCCGGGGTTGCGGGCGTAGCGCGGATGCGCGCCGGAGGCGACCTGGAGGCGGATTCGGTGCCCGGCCGCGAAGCGGTGCCCGCACGGCCATAGCTCGAGCTCGACGCGCCACAGGTTCTCGGCGACGAGCTCGAACCGGCCCGGCGCCACACGGGCCAGCGCGTCGCAGACGTTCCACGACGCGCCATTGACGTCGACATCGCAGACGCGCGCGAACACGTCGAAGTCCGGCCGGCTGGCGCGCACGTAGAGCTCGACCGAAACGGGCCCGATCGCCTCGAGTGCCCCGTCCAGCGGAGCGGTGGTGTAGGTGAGCACATCGGCGCGGGCCTCCAGCTCGCGGTTATCGACGACCGCCTCGCGCGAGAACAGGACCGGTCCGCCCAGCGAGGGCGTCGGATCCGCGGGTTCATAGCGGTAGCGGTCCGCACCGGCCGATCCGCTCGGCCCACCGGGCTCGAGGCTGCCGTCGTCGGCGAGCCAGAGCCGCTGCGGCTCGGCGCCCGGAGGCGGCCAGCCGGGCAGCTCGCGCCACCCGTTGCCGACCCGCTCACCGGTGACGAACACACTGACGCGCGCGGGACGCACGAGCCGATCGTCGCCGAGCAGCCTCGCGCGCAGCCACGCGATCCCCTCCCGGATCCCGGCGCCGAGCAGCTCCGGCGACGAGTGCGTCCACGGGCCGATCACCAGATGCGGGTCGTGGCCGGCCGCCTGCAGCGCCTCGAAGTCCTCGAGCATCCATGGCAGGAAGATGTCGTACCAGCCACCCATCAGGTGCACCGCCGCCGACACCTTCTCAACCCCCGCGGCGTAGTCGCGCGCCACCCAGTAGGAGTCGTCGCGAGCCGGATGGGCGACCGCCTCGCGAAACCAGCCCACCTCCGAGCCGGTGGCCAGCTCGTCGATCTCCGCGATCGGAAGCTCGTCGAGCACCGCGGGCAACCGCCGCAGGGCACGGGCGATCGCCACCGGAGCCAACCGTCGCTCCTGCTCGGCGACGAGCACCAGCCACGACGCGGAGGTCTCAAGCGACAGGCTGCCGCCGGCGTAGGTCTGGCCGTGGAACTGCGAGGCGCTGGCCTGAATCGACAGCGCCACGAGATCCTCGCCCGCGTCGGGCGCCACCGCCCACTGCACCAGGCCGAGGTAGCTCGGTCCGAGCATCCCGATCCGGTCGGCGTGCCACGGTTGCTCGCGGAGCCATCGCAACGTGGCCAGCCCGTCCCCGCGCTCGTCGAACGGGCTGAATTCGCCCTCCGATCCGAACGTGCCGCGGACGCTCTGGATCACCACCTGCAGCCCCCGCTCGGCCAGCAGCCGTCCGTACAGCAGTCCGGTGAACCCCGTTCGGCCGTAAGGGGACCGGACCAGGACCGTGGTCTGAGGCCGCTCGGCGCTCTCGGTGGCGACCCAGCGATCGGCCAGCAACACCGCTCCGTCGTCCATCGTCACCCGCAGATCGGCCTGTTGGGTGACGTCGTGGGTCAGCGGCCTGGCGAGCCCCATCCGGCGGGCGATCACCTCGCTGGCAAGGGTCATGAGACGATCGTAGGCGCTGCGACCAATCGACCCGAAATGGAGCGTCCGATGTCCTACAGCACGATCGCCTACGCCGTCGACGGACCGGTTGCGCGGCTCACGTTGAACCGGCCCGAGGCGCTCAACACGATCGTGCCGCCGATGCCCGACGAGGTGCAGGACGCGGTCGCGACCGCCACGCGCGACGGAGAGGTCAAGGTGATCGTCATCCGCGGCGCCGGGCGGGCGTTCTGCGCCGGGTACGACTTCGGCGACGGCTTCCGCCACTGGGACGAGCACGTCACCACCGAGGGGCGCTGGGACCCCGGCAAGGACTTCGCGATGGCGACCGACCCGCAGCTGTCGCCGACCCAGAAGCTGATGAGCATCTGGCGCACCTCGAAGCCCGTGATCGCGCAGGTTCACGGCTGGTGCGTGGGCGGCGGCAGTGACTTCGCGCTGTCGGCCGACCTGGTGGTGGCCAGCGAGGACGCGGTGATCGGGACCCCGTACAGCCGCCTGTGGGGCTCCTATCTGTCGGGGATGTGGATCTACCGGCTCGGCCTGGCGCGGGCGAAGTACCACGCGCTCACCGGACGCCCGCTGAACGGCCGACAGGCGGCGGAGATCGAGCTGATCAACGAGGCGGTGCCGTTCGCGGCGCTCGAGCAGCGCGTCGCCGCGCTGGCCGCCGAGCTGGCCTCAATCCCGTCGTCGCAGCTGTCGGCGATGAAGCTCGTCGTCAACCACGCCTACGAGAACATGGGGCTCGCCGCGACCCAGACGCTCGGGCCGATCCTCGACGGACTGATGCGCAACACCCCCGACGCGCTCGCGTTCATCCAACGGGCCGAGCGCGAAGGGGTGAGCGCAGTCGCGGCAGCGCGTGACGCGCCGTTTGGCGATTACAGCCAGGCGCCGCCGAAGCTGCGACCCGACCCCGGCAACGTGCTCGCGCCCTGAACCAACGCCCGGACATCGAGGCCGTTGCCGGCGACGATCGGGCGCCTGCCCGCCAACGCCGACGGCGACATCCCGGCCAGCCGGGCGCTCTCACGCGAGAGGTGCGCCTGGTCGGCATAGCCACTCTCAAACGCGATCCTTGAAAGGTCCGGACGACCCGACGCGCCATCCAGCGCCCCCAGGAAGCGTCGGAAGCGGATGATCCGCTGGAGCATCTTGGGTCCGTAGCCGACCGCGGCGTCGAACCGGCGCCGCAGCTGGCGTTCCCCGAGACCCACCGCGCGCTCGATCTCCGACACTCTCGTCCGCGGCCACGCCAGCAGCACCGTCGCCTCGCGGATGGCCGGATCGGGAGGCTGCGCTCGTGACCGGTCCTCTGCCGCCTCGGCGAGCCTTTCCAGCGCGACCCGTGGCGGCAGTCCGGCGGGCAGCCTTCTGGCCAGGTCGCGGTCGAGTTCGGCGACGTCGACCCGCCGATCGCGCAGCTCGTGCAGCGGCGGCCCGAGTGCGAGCCCCGCGCCCGGCCGGAAGCGCACGCCCACGATCACGTCATCGGTCGCGATCGTCGTCGGCGCCGGGCCGGTGTCGGGGCCGGCGACGAATGCTCCGTGTCCACGCTTCCAGACCAGATCGACGCACCCGTCGGGCAGGATCAGCGTCGGGCCGGTCTGGGTGCTCCGGCGCCGAGCGCGCCCACAGGCAGGCCACCGACGCCCGCAGCGCCGCGGGCGCGGCCCACTCCTCGTATCCGCCGTTGGTGGTCACGACCGCGGGTAGTGGAAGGCCTGGGTTTGGGTGACCTTGGCCGCGAGCTTGCCGTCGTCACGCAGCAGCTCGGTCTCGACAACGATCAGCGTCCGCCCACGGTGCAGCGGTCGTGAGTTCGCGGTTACCGCGCCCTCGCGGACCGCCCGCATGAAGTTCGTCTTGGACTCGATCGTCGCGGTTCCCGTGGCGCCCTCGGGCAGGTTCAGGTACGCGCACGTGCCGCCGCCGTTGTCGGCCAGCGCCATCAGCACACCGCCGTGCATCAGGCCGCCGATCGTGCACAGCTCCGGCGCCCAGGGGAGCCGCGCGGACACCAGCTCCGGCCCGGCCTCGAGCATCTCGATGCGCAGCGTGGCGGCGAACGGGACCAGCTCGCGCAGAATCTGCAGGTCGGGCTCGGGCATGGCGCTCGCAGACCAGCGTATCGACGTCAGGCGGATGTCTTGACGGTGACCAGCGCGGCGCTGAAGCGCCGGACCTGGACCCGGTACCCGCCGCGGACGGGCGAGATCGTCTGCGTCCGCGGCCTGCCTCGCCAGCGTCCGGCCTCGTCCAGCCACTGGCCGGCCAGCGTCACATGAGAGGTCGCGGTGGCCGACGGGGCGGTTAGCCGAGCGACCGTCGCGGGGCCGTCGGCCGGAACCCTGAGGTCGACCGTCGCGGGGCGCGGTCCCTTGTCGATCGCGATCACGTGCAGTTCACCGTCGTCGCGAACCGCCCACACCTTGACGTGCTGCGCAGCCCGGGCGCTCTGGCGCACCGGCACCAGCGTGCCCGGACCGGTGCCGAGCATCCGCCGGAACGCGATCAGGCCGTACAGCAGCGGGCGCGCGGCCAGCCCGTCGCGCGTGAGCTTGAACGCAGCGTTGATCGCGTCGGTACGGACGTGCACGTTGACGCCGCTGACCCCAGCACGCATCAGCTCGAACAGAGCGTCTGGTGCCCAGAGGGCGGTGGCGAACGTGTTGCTGACGCCCGCCAGACCTCCGCACGTGACCGAGTTGATCTCGGTCAGTCGGAGCGGCAGTCCCGCACGCCGGGCGACCGCTACGGCCGGCTGTAACGAGCGGGCGACACCGGCCGAGGCCTTCTCGCTGAGCACGCGCGCGACCGTCGGGTAGCTGCTCGACGCGGGCGATGCGCAAGCCGAGTACGGGTAGCGGTGGGCGCTGACGGTGGCTATCCGGTCACGCTCGCGTCCAACCACGTCCGAGATCCACGAGAGGTGTCGGGTCGGGTTGGCGATCGCCGGACCGAGCAGCGGGGTGCCGGGGGCTAGCCGGTGCAGCAGCCGGGCGTACGTGGTGAAGTCGCGGCTGTAGTCGGCCGGGGTCAGAGTCTTCGGCAGGCTGCCGTCTGTCGAGCCGGTGCGGGCCATCCGGGTCAGCCAGAACCAGCGGCTGTAGATGTCGGGCTCGTTGCCGATCTCGAAGCCGACGATGCTCCCGCGCGGAAGCTCGGTCTCCGCCGCCCGCGCCCAGTCCATCGCGATCGCCGGCCGATCAGTGATCAGGTTCAGATCGAGGATCAGGCGCACCCCCGTGTCCGCCACCAGCAGCCGCGCTGCCCGCAGCCACGACGGCGTCAGCTGGAACATCCAGCGCGGCATGCTGCGTACGTCCGGCTCCCAGAACGTGTGGTCGGCGGAGTTGCCGCCGACCCGGATCAGTAACGGGCCATCGCCCGCGGCGTGGAGCATCGACAGCACCCGACCGAACGCGGACAGGTGCCCCTCGTAGCCCGGCAGCGACCAGTACTCGGTCGAGAGCCCCAGGAACGAGCGGGGGATCGGTCGGCCGGTGGCGCCGGGGACGATCGTGGCGACGACGGTCCGATCGCGGCCGGCGCGCGCGGCCGGGCGCCCATCGCGGATCGCGGCCCGGGTGACCGCATCGCGGTCCGTCAGCGCGACGAGAGCCAGCGTGAGCAGCAGCCCGGCGCACAGCACGCCCGCCGCGGCGAGCCACGCAAGTCCGCGACGCCGCCGTTTCCGGCCGGGGCGAGCACTGCCGCAACTCACTGGACGGCACGATATTCCCACCCGCGCCCGGTGGAGCCCGGGCCAACGAGGCCGTAACTGCTCCCTCACGGGCTCCTAACCCGGCGGGATCACAACTCCCAGAAATGCGACACGTGGGCGGCCGCGCGCGACGTGATCAGCGGATCGGGAGCGATCGACTCGGCTTCGCCGTCGCCGCCGAGCGCCGCCAGGGTGCACACGACGCTGGCGGCGAGCGCGTCCAGGTCATAGCCGCCCTCGAGCACCGCCCCGACCGGCGCTGCCAGCGTGCGCGCGGCGTCGCGAACGTGACACGCCATCTGGGCGAATGACGCGGCGTCGAGCAGGCAGCCGCCCAGCGGATCGTCGCGATGGGCATCGAACCCGGCGGAGATCAGCACCAGCTGCGGGGCGAACTCGAGCGCGACCGGGATCACCACGTACTCGACCAGCGACAGCCACACCTCGTCGGTGGCTCCGGACGGCACCGGGAGGTTGAGCGTGTAGCCGCGGCCGTCGTCCGAGCCGACATCGGTGATCTTCCCGGTGCCCGGGAACAGGCCGGCCTGATGGATGCTGGCGTACAGCACGTCGCTGCGCTTGCGGAAGATCTCGGCAGTGCCGTTTCCGTGGTGGACGTCCCAGTCGACGATCAGCACGCGCTCGACCCCGAGCTCCGCGATCGCCAGCTGCGCCGCGAGGGCGACGTTATTGAACAGACAGAAGCCCATTGCGCGGTCGCGGTCGGCATGGTGGCCGGCCGGCCGCAGACCGCAGAACGCCGCGTCGGCTTCGCCGGCGACCAGTGCTTCGGTCATCGCGCAGGCGCCGCCGGCGGCATGTGCCGCGGCGCGATAGGACTGCGGAGTGACAACCGTGTCGGCGTCGATCTCCGCCGGCCCCGATTCCGACAGGCCGGCGATGCGACCGACGTGGTCGGGCGTATGGATCAGCTCGAGCCGGGACGGCTCCGCGGCGGGCGCCTGGCGGCGTTCGCACCCCAGCCATCGGGCCCCCGCCATCGCGCGCTCGATCGCCTCGATCCGCTCCGGGACGTCCGGATGCTCGGGGATCAGCGACCGGGGGTCGGGCTCCAGCGAGGACGGGTGATGGAAGTAGAGCACCGGCTGGCTGAGCCTAGACCGGCCCGGCCACGGTCGGGCCTACGTCTATGACTTGACAGCTATATACCTGAACGGCTATAAAGCGAGAATGACAGCGTTCGACGTGATCGCCGAGCCCAACCGCCGCCGGATCCTGGATCTGTTGCGCGATTGCGAGCGGCCCGTGGGCGACCTGGTGGATCGCCTTCAGGTGAGCCAGCCAGCCGTGTCCAAGCACCTGCGGATCCTCCGCGAGGCCGGGCTCGTACAGGTGCGCGGCGACGCCCAGCGGCGTCTGTACAGCGTTCGGGCCGAGCCGCTGCGCGCGATCGACGACTGGCTCATGCCCTACCGGGCCATGTGGGCCGCGCGCCTTGACGACCTCGAGCGCCATCTGGACGAGATGCCCGACAGCTGACCACAAGGCAAACACAGAGGAGAACCACATGTACGGAACTCTCGAAACCCTGCAGGACGGACGTTCACAGCTCCGCTTCACCCGCGCGCTGGCCCACCCCCCGGAGAAGGTGTGGGCGGCGATCACCGAGCCCGAGCATCTGGCCGACTGGTTCCCGACGACGATCGACGGCGAGCGGGTCGCCGGAGCGCCGCTTCGGTTCACGTTCCCCGGCGGCCAGTTTCCGCCGTTCGAGGGCGAGATGCTGGCCTACGAGCCGCCGTCGGTGATGGAGTTCCGCTGGGGCTCCGATGTCGTGCGGCTCGAGCTGCACCCGATCGAGGACGGCACCGTGCTGACACTGCTGGACACGCTGCAGGAGCGCGGCAAGGCGGCGCGCGACGGCGCCGGCTGGCACACCTGCCTCGACGCGCTCGAGCGCGAGTTGGGCGACGACGCCGACGCCCGCGAGGAGATGAACCGGTGGAAAGACGTCCACGTGCATTACGTGGACAGCTTCGGCCCCGAGGCGGCGACGATCGGCCCGCCCGAGGGGCTCGAGTGACCCGCGGACCGCGACCTAGCTCGGGTCGCCGCGGTGGGCGATCCAGTCCTCGAGCGTGATCGCCCACCGTTCATGGTCGCGCCAGCTGCCGCCGACCCTCAGGTACCTGACCGAGTAGCCCTCGAGCTTGAAGCCGCACCGGCGAGCCAGCGCGGTCGAGGGCTCGTTGTCGGGCTGGATGTTGGCCTCGATCCGATGCAGGTTCATGTCGGAGAACGCGTGCAGCAGCGTCAGCTGCATCCCCTCGGTCATATAGCCGTGGCCGGCGTGGGCAGCGACGGCACCGTAGCCCAGAAATGCGCTCTGCAGCGGCCCGCGGATGATCCAGCTGAGGTTGAAGAACCCGAGCAGCGCGCCGTCCTCGAGGCGCTCGACGAACAGGGGCTCGAAGAACTCGTCGTTGACCCTGCGCAGCAGCACGTCGAACGCCTCCGGGGTGGTCGGCGGTTCCAGCCAGGGATGGTGGAATTCGCGGCTGGACCGCATCGCCTGGAGGAACTCGTCCTGATCCTCGGCTCTCGGCGAGCGCACCCGCACGCGCGGCTCAGCCAACGGCTACCGCCTGCCCCCCGTCGGCGGCCGCGTACAGCGCCTCGATCGTCCGCGCCTGCGCGACCGCGTCCCCGCGCCCGAGCAGCAGCTGCGCCTCGCCGCGGATCGCCGCCGACATATTCTCGGCCTCGAGCCGGTAGGAGTTGACCGGCTCGATCGCAATCAGCTCGACGCCCTCGGGACGACGCAGTTCGATCACCGGCTCCAGGCAGTGCCACGGGTCATCGAGGAACAGCGACCCGTCCTCACCAACGACCTCGAGGTCGTCGCGGACGGCGAGTGCCAGCCCGGCGTCGAAGTGCGCGATCACGTCGCCGGGGAAACGCAACGTGCCGGCGAACGCGACGTCGATCCCGTCGCCCCCGATCTCCTGCTCGGCGGTCAGCCGCTCGGGCTCGCCGGCGATCAGCCGCGCGCCGCTGACGCAATAGCAGCCCACGTCCATCAGCGCTCCGCCGTCGAGCGCCGCGCTCAAGCGGACGTTGCGAAGGTCGGGCTCGGGGAAGCTGAACGCGGCCCGGATCATCCGCACGCGCCCGACCGCGCCGTCGGCGACGAGCTCGGTCAGCCGGCGGGTCTGGGGGTTGTGGCGGTACATGAACGCCTCCATCAGCAGGCGGCCCTCGCGCTCGGCGACGTCGAACGCATGCTCCACCTCCGGCGTGCGGCGGCCCATCGGCTTCTCGCACAGCACGTGCTTGCCGGCCTTCAGCGCCCGTTCACTCCACTCGACGTGCATCGAGTTGGGCAGCGAGATGTACACGGCATCGACGTCGGGATCGGCCAGCAGCGCGTCGTAGTCGCCGTGCGCTCGCTCGATCCCGTTCTCCTTCGCGTAGGCCTCGGCGCGGTCGCGATCGCGGCTGGCGACGGCCACGACTTCGAGCTCGGAGGACTCGCGCGCTCCCGCGAGGAACTTACGGTTGATGCGCGCGGTCGACATGATTCCCCACCTGACGGCCATGCAAGGGACACTAATCAACGTTGAGTGATCACGTCACCGTGTTCGCTCCCGGGCGGGTCAACCTGATCGGAGAGCACACCGACTACAACCTCGGGCTGGCGCTCCCGTTTGCGATCAGCGAGGGCGTCACAGTGCAGGGGCAAGCGCTGGACGCACCGCGGATCGAGACGACGGCGGTCGATCTCAACGGCCACGACAGCTTCGAGCTCGCCGACCCGCCGCCTGCCCGCGGGTGGCGGGCGTTCGTGCGTGGGGCTGCGGCCGAACTTCAGCGTGCGGGGGTGCCGGTGCGCGGCGCGCGGCTGCGGATCACCGGCGGCGTTCCCCGCGGAGCCGGCCTGTCGTCCTCGGCTGCGCTCGAGGTCGCGCTGACCTTGGCGATGGTGGCGCTCAGCGGCGAGCCCGAGCCCGATCGCGTCGAGCTGGCCAAGATCTGCTCGCGGGTCGAGAACGAGTGGGTGGGCGCGCAGACCGGTTTGCTCGACCAGCTGGCATCGCTGTTGGGAGAGGCCGACCGGGCGCTGCGGATCGACTTCCGCTCGCTCGACGTTCAGCCGGTGGCACTCGAGCTCGGCGGCCACTCGCTGGTCACACTCGATTCGGGAGACCGCCACACGCACGCCGGGTCGGGCTACAACGAGCGCCGCGAGGAGTGCGCGGCGGCGGCCCAAGCGCTCGGCGTGGCGAGCCTGCGCGAGGCCACGCTGGACGCAGCAGCGCAGCTGCCCGAGCCACTGAACCGGCGCGCCCGGCACGTGATCACCGAGAACGAACGGGTCGACGCGGCCGTCGACGCGCTCGAGCGCCGCGACATGGACGAGCTGGGTCGACTGCTCGACGCGTCGCACGCGAGCCTGCGCGACGACTTCCAGATCTCGACTCCGGCCGTCGAGGCAGCCTATGAGCGGCTCCACGACGCCGGCGCGGTCGGGGCGCGGATCGTCGGCGGCGGGTTCGGCGGCAACGTGCTCGGGCTGCTCCCGCCCGACGCCACGGCTCCCGACGAGGCGCTCGTGGTGCGGCCCGGGCCTGGAGCGCGCCTGGTCGGCTAGCGACGGTCGCGTATCGTGGCGGCGCGATGGACTCAGTCGAGCTGACATCAGCCGGGCTGTCGCCTGCCGAGGTGCTGGCCGTCGCGCGGGGCGGCGCTCGCGTGACCGTGGGTGCCGAGGCGCGCGCGGCGATGGAGCGCAGCGCTGCCGTGGTGGCGGCGCTGGCCGAGTCCGAGGAACCGCACTACGGGATCTCGACCGGGTTCGGCTCGCTCGCGCTGGTGAGGATCCCCGCCGACGGGCGCGAGCAACTGCAGCGCGCGCTGGTTCGCTCCCACGCGGCCGGGATGGGCCCGCCGATCGAGCGGGAGGTGGTCCGGGCGATGATGGTCCTGCGCGCGCGGTCGCTGGCGATGGGCTGCTCGGGGACGCGCCCCGAAGTCGCCGAGGCAATCGTCGCGCTGCTGAACGCTGGGCTGACGCCGGTGGTGCCGGAGCACGGGTCGCTGGGGGCCAGCGGCGACCTGGCGCCGCTCGCGCACTGCGCGCTGGCGCTTCTGGGCGAGGGGTCGGTTGACCGGCCAGACGGGACCCGGGTGCCTGCGGCGAGCGCCCTGGCGGCCGCGGGCCTTCAGCCGATCGAGCTCGGCCCCAAGGAGGGCCTGGCGCTGATCAACGGCACCGACGGGATGCTCGGGATGCTGGTACTGGCGATCGACGACCTGCGACAGCTGCTCCGGGTCGCCGACGTGACCGCGGCGATGTCGGTCGAGGCGCTGCTGGGCACCGACCGCGCGTTCGCCGAGGATCTGGTGGCGCTGCGGCCGCAGCCGGGCCAGGCGGCGAGCGCGGCGAACCTGCGGGCGCTGCTGGCCGACTCGGAGGTCGTCGCCAGCCACCGCGAGGGCGACCCGCGCGTCCAGGACGCGTACTCGCTGCGCTGCGCTCCACAGGTGACCGGCGCCGCGCTCGACACGCTCGACCACGCCGCGCGGGTGGCCGACGCGGAGCTGCGGTCAGCGATCGACAACCCGATGGTGCTCCCGGATGGCCGCGTCGAGTCGTGCGGGAACTTCCACGGGGCGCCGGTCGCGTACGCGTGCGACTTCCTGGCGATCGCGGTCGCCGACGTCGGCGCAATCGCCGAGCGGCGCACCGACCGGCTGCTCGACGCGAGCCGTTCGCAAGGGCTGCCGCCCTTTCTGGCCGCCGATGCCGGGATCGACTCGGGGATGATGCTCGCCCACTACGCGCAGGCCGCGATCGTCGCCGAGAACCGCCGCCAGGCTGTGCCGGCGAGTGTAGATACGGTGCCCACGAGCGCGATGCAGGAGGACCACGTGTCGATGGGTTGGGGCGCGGCGCGCAAGCTGCGGATTGCTGTCGATGGGTTGCGCCGGGTGCTCGCGGTCGAGCTCGTGTGTGCCGCGCGGGGGCTCGATCTGCGTGCGCCGCTTCGTCCAGGTCCAGGGACCGCGGCCGCGCTGGCGTGTGTGCGCTCGTCGGTCGCCGGGCCCGGACCCGACCGGTTCATGGCGCCGGATCTCGCCGCCGCCGAGGGGTTGCTCGCCTCCGGGGAGCTGCTCGCCGCGGTCTCCGGGGTGCTCGGCGAGCTGCGCTGAGCTGCGTTGAGCTGAGTTGAGCTGAGCCGAGCGGGCTCGGGCCCGTATTTCGTAGCCCATGACGACGCGCTGCCGTCGCGGGCTACGTTGTCCGCGTCACACGCGGTTTTTGTAGCCCGCGGCGAACCGAACGCGCCCTGGGCCACGAAATCCGAAGTCAACCCGAGGAACGGGCGCATCGCGACCTCCCGGCAAGCGCCGCTAACCCACCCCGCGGATCGCCGGGTACAGCGCTCGGAAGCGCTCGCGACCCTCCCGGTAGACCTCGACCCACTCATCCACGGGCTCGACCGTTCCCCGGACCGACACCGTCGCCTTCACGCCCGCGTGCACGTCGGGCCACACGCCCGCCGCGACCCCGCCGAGGATCGCGGCGCCGAACGCCGCGCCCTCGTCGACCGCGACCCGCTCCAGCGGCAGCTCCAGCACCGACGCGACGATCGCCAGCCACAGACTCGCTGCGGGCGCCGCCGCCGGACACGCGGCCGAGGGCGGGCTTGCCGCCGAGCTCGACGATCAGGTCGAGCGAGTCTCGGAGCCCGTACGCGACCCCTTCGAGCACCGCCCGCACCAGCGCCCCACGGTTGTGGCGAACGGTCAGGCCGGTGAACGACGCACGGGCGTCGGGATCGGCGTGCGGGGTGCGCTCGCCGACCAGGTAGGGGAGGAACGTCAGCCCCTCGGTCCCGGCGCCCCACACGGCCGCTTGCGCGGTCAGCGCGTCGAACGACTCGCCCGCGGCGACCGTGTCGCGCAGCCACTGCAACGATCCGGCCGCCGACAGCATCACGCCCATCGCATGCCAGGCGCCGGGCACCGCGTGGCAGAACGCGTGCACGCGGCCGGCGCCGTCGGCGGCGAACGCGTCGAGCGCGGCGAACACGACGCCCGAGGTCCCGAGCGCGACCGCCAGCGGCCCGGGACGGTCGACGCCGACCCCGAGCGCGCCCGCCGCCTGATCCCCGGCGCCGGCAGCGACCGGGACTCCGTCGGGCGACTCGCCCGACACGTCGGGGCTCTCGAGCACCCGGGGCAACCACGCCGCGTCGAGCTCGAGCGCGCTGAGCACCTCCTCGCTCCACTGCCGCCGGGCGACGTCGAGCAGCAGGGTCCCGGACGCGTCGGCGACATCGATCGCGTGCTCGCCGCAGAGCCGCAGACGAACATAGTCCTTAGGGAGCGCGATCCGGGCGATCCGGGCGTACACGTCGGGCTCGTGCCGGCGCAACCACAGCAGCTTGGGCGCGGTGAACCCCGGCAGCGCCCGGTTGCCGGTCAGCGACAGCAGCCGCTGCAGCCCGATCGCGCGCTCGATCTCCTCGCACTCGGCGCCGGTCCGCTGGTCGTTCCACAGGATCGCCGGCCGCAGCACGCGGTCGTCGGCATCCAGCGCGACCAGGCCGTGCATCTGGCCCGACAGCCCGATCCCGTCAAAGCGGCCGGCGGCGCGGCGCAGCTCGTCGAGCGCCTGCTTGGTGGCGCGCCACCAGTCGTCGGGATTCTGCTCGGACCACCCGGGTTGCGGCGTCGACAGCGGGTAGCCGACCTCCGAGCGGGCCAGGATCGCGCCGTCGGGGTCGATCGCCAGGGCCTTGACCCCGGTCGTCCCGACGTCGATCCCGACCAGCGTCGTCATCGCCGCGGGCTCACGCTCCCAGCGCCGCGTACACCAGCTCGTACGCGCGCACGGCATCCTTGGCCTGCTGGGCCTCGCGCAGCGCCGCGTCGTCGATCTTCGCCGCGACGGAGTCGATGAACCGCCACTGCAGGATCGAGCGCTCGACCGCACCGACCTGGTCCTCGGTGTAGGGGTACAGGTCGAACCCGAGCCGCTCCCCGGCCTCGCCGTACCCGGCGCGCCGCAGCTCGAGCGCGAGCTCGAGCGTCTCCATGAACGCGGTCGCGCCAACCATGTTGTCGTCGTCGAACGTGCCCCAGCCGGAGTTCGCGTGCTGGTGGCCGAGCAGCCCCTCGGAGGCGAGCAGCGCCGCGTACTCGGGCAGGTGCTCGCCGTTCATCAGCAGGTGCTGCCAATCCATGTTGATCTGGACGTTGTCGATCCCCTCGGCTCTGAGCTTGTGCACGACGTGCAGGCACATGCCGATGTTGCGCATCAGGATCTTCATCGCCGGCTCGGAGTTCTTATGCTCGAGCAGCAGCTTGACCCCGTGCTTGGCACACACCTCGGCGGCTGCTCCCATACCGTCGATCAGCCAGCCCCACGAGTCGACGTAGGGGGTCTGGAACGGATAGTTGTAGCCCTCGCCGCCGGGCCAGATGATCAGGTGCGCGCCGAGCGACCCCGCGAACTCCGCGGCGTCGCGGACGATCTGTTGCGCCTCGGCGCGCAGCGCCGGATCCGGGTTGACCAGTCCCCCGCGGCCGAACCGCGGATCGAGGTGCAGGCCGCCGGCGATGCAGTAGATGTCGTGGCCCGCCAGCGCCGACTGGACCTCGGACAGGTTCTCCTCGGACAGCTCGTTGGGATAGTGGAACTCGTAGCCGTCGATCAGGTCGCCGAGCCCCTCGACCGCCCGGTGGACCTTGTCGGCGACCGGCTCGGGGTCGTAGCTGTGCTCGGGCTGATAGCCGCCCGGCACGAAACGCGTGATCATCGGGCCGAAGGCCCAGATGCCGAGGCTCGTCTTCATCGCTCTCCTTGAAGGTTGGCGGCCGGGAGCCGTGATCTTATGCGCTGCGCCGCAGCGCGGGAACGTTGGTCAAACGCGGCGAGTTAGCGCTAACATACGCGCCGCTCGGCGAGAGGGAGAGAGGCGAGAGGGCCCGGTCAGACGTGGGTGCAGTAGACGAGGACGACAAACCGGTCACCCGCCGCCGCGCCGCGGTGATGTCTGACGTCGGCCGTCTGGCGGGGGTATCGCACCAGACCGTCTCGCGGGTGATCAACGGCAGCCGCCATGTCCGCCCGGAGACGCGCCAGCGCGTGCTCGACGCGATGGCCGAGCTCGACTACCGGCCGAACTCGGTGGCGAGGGCACTGGTCACCGGTCGCTCCAACACGCTCGGCGTGGTCACGTTCGACACGACTCTGTACGGCCCGGCGGCTACGCTGTGCGGGATCGAGCGCGCCGCGCACGAGGCCGGCTACTTCATCATCGTCGCCAGCCTCAAGGCGCTCGATCACAGCTCGGTCAGCGAGGCGGTCGAGCGTCTGCGGCTGCACGGCGTCGACGGGATCCTGGCGATCGCACCCCAGCAGGACGCCGCCGAGGCGCTGGTCGGCGCGCCCGCCGAGATCCCGCTGGTGGCGGTCGAGGCCGGACCCGCCCGCGAGGTCCCGGTGGTCGCCGTCGACCACGTGGTCGGGGCCACGACCGCGACCGAGCATCTGCTCGAACTCGGTCACCGCACGGTGTGGCACGTGGCCGGCCCGCGGGGCTGGCTGGAGGCGATGCACCGGCTCGACGGCTGGCGCGCGACGCTCGAGGCCGCCGGCGCCGAGGTGCCCGAGCCGCTGCACGGCGACTGGAGCGCGCAGTCCGGCTACGACCTGGGTCGCAGACTCGCGGCCGACTCCGAGGTGACCGCGATCTTCGCCGCCAACGACCAGATGGCGCTGGGCGTGCTCCGGGCGATGAACGAGGCCGGGCGGGATATCCCAGGTGAGGTGAGCGTGGTCGGATTCGACGACATCCCCGAGGCCGCGTACTTCTCGCCGCCACTGACCACGATCCGCCAGGACTTCGACGAGATGGGGACCCGGGGCGTGCGGCTGCTGCTGCGGACAATGGCCGCCGGACGGACGGTCCGGCCGGGCCCGGATTCTCGTCCGGAACTGGTCGTAAGGTCCAGTACAGCTGCCGTTCGGAACGGTTGACATCGGGAGTGTGTGATCGCTAACATGCCGCGTCGTTCGGAACTCGGACGAGGAGAGGAGAAGCAGAACTGTGCACGCACGCGCACGGATGCCCTCGGGGGTCGCGCGTCCTTGCATGACAATTGTGGGTTCAGGGTGCAATTTTTGGCACGCGGTTAAGTTGCGTAGACAGCGACGCGGGACTTTGATTGCGTTCACGTGTGGGAGCGCCGGGTCCAATGAGCAGAGGAGGAGGTGCGCAGATGGCAGACGAGGACAGCATCCATGACGCTGTAGAGCGCTTGGAATGGGACGAGCGCAAAGAGGAGGAGACCCCTCATAAGAAGTGGCGTCAGATGACGCGCCGCACCGCGCTCACAGGTGGAGCCGCGGGAATCGCCGCACTGGCCCTCGAGGCCTGTGGCGGCAGCAACAGCAGCGGCACGAGCACGAGCTCCGCGGCCTCCGGAGGGGGCAGTAGCGCAGCCGCGAGCATCTTCGGCTCGAGTAAGAGCTACAAGTTCACGTTCGTCAACCACGTGACCACCAACCCGTTCTTCACGCCGACCCAGAACGGCGCGGCGGACGCGTGCAAGCTGCTGGGCTGCTCGTATCAGTGGACCGGGTCTGACTCCAGCAACATCTCGCAGATGGTCAACGCGATGAACAGCGCGGTCGCCGCGGGCGTCGACGGGATCGCGATCGCGCTGATCGACACGCATGCGTTCAACGCGCCGACGACGAAAGCGCTCGCCGCGGGGATCCCGGTCGTCTCCTACAACGCGGACGTCACGGGCAACGACAGGCTGGCGTATATCGGCCAGGACTTGTTCGTGTCGGGGCAGGAGATGGGAGCGCACATCGCGCAGCTCGTCCCGTCCGGAGACGTCGCGCTGTTCATCGCGACGCCGGGTGCGCTCAACATCCAGCCCCGGATCGACGGCGCGAAGGACACGCTCAAGAGCCACTCGTCGATCACCACGCACACCATCGCAACCGGGGCCGCGGTCCCCGCCGAGCTGGGAGTGATCGACTCCTATGCTGTCGGGCACCCGAACACCAAGGGCTTGTTCGCGGTTGACGGCGGCAGCACCCAAGGCGTCGCGCAGGCGATCCAGAAGCACGGCCTGCGCGCGAAGGGGGTCAAGGGCGGCGGCTATGACCTCACTCCGGTCACTCAGCAGCTGCTTGCGGCGGGTCAGATCGATTTCACGATCGACCAGCAGCCCTACCTGCAGGGCTTCTATCCGGTCCTGCAGCTCTACATGTACCAGGTGACGCAGAAGCTGACGGGTATCGCCAGCGTCAACACCGGCCTGAAGTTCCTCGACAAGACCACGGTTGTTCCGTACAACGCCACTAAGAGCCGTTACGAAGGCACCGCGACGGGTGTCGGAGTCACGAAGTCCTGATCACGAAACCCCTCCAACCACAGCAGCCGATCTAGCGATGGCGGTCACAGGCGCACCAGAAACGACCGCCCCTACGGGCCCGGCGCAGCGCCGGGCCCCCGGTGGCGCGCTCAGCCTCGGCAAGCGGTTTCTGACGCTGCGCGAGGGCAGCATCATCGTGATCACGCTGATCACGGCGATCTATTTCGCTGCGACCGTGCCTGGTGGCCGTTTCCTGACGGTGGACAGCTTCAAGACGCTGCTGCCGTTCTTCGCGCCGTACGCGATCCTCGCCGCCGGCGAGGTGTTCGTGATGATCAACGGGGAGATCGACCTGTCGATCGGCGCGATGGGCCTGTTCATACCGTTCTGGTTCTACGAGCTGCACCACTGGGGGTTGCCGCTGTACGTAGCGCTGATCCTGGCGATGATCACGGCGATGGCGCTGGGCGCGGTCAACGGGATCGCCAACGCCTACATCGGGATCTCGTCCTTCGTGGCGACGCTGGGCATGTTGTTCGTGCTCGAAGGGGCGACGCTCGTGCTGTCGCATGCCACGCCGGTCACGCCTCCGGGCACGGCGATCTCCGGCAGCACGACGTTCTCCAAGATCTTCGGTGGTGGCACCTACTCGGAGCTGATCTGGGCGGTGGGGATCGTCATCCTTCTCCAATTGGTGCTGAGTTTCAGCCGTTGGGGCATCTACACCGTGTCTGTGGGCGGAAACCGCCTCGGCTCGGCCGAGGCCGGCGTCAACGTGAAGCTGGTGCTGATCCGCAACTTCATGATGTGCGCGCTGCTGGCCGGGCTCGTCGGGGTCCTCGAGACGGTTCGCGCCACGACGATCACCCCGGATCCGTCGGGATCGAACGTCTACCTGTTCCAGGCGATCTCCGCCGCCGTGATCGGCGGCACGCTGCTTCGCGGCGGATCGGGAACGGTGATCGGCGCGTTTATCGGGGCGCTGTTCCTCGGCATCCTGAACGACGGCCTGACGCTCAAGGGCGTCAACGCCAACTACCAGTACCTGTATCTGGGGCTGGCGATTCTGGTAGCGATGTCGATCAACACCTACATCGCGCGCGTGAGGACGGGATCGGGCCATGGCTGACGACGCTTCGATCGCCCGCGAGATGGTCGTCGCTCCGAGCTCGGCGACGGACGATGTCCTCAGGGTCGAGCACATCACCAAACGGTTCGGTCCGACCGTCGCGCTGCGCGACATCAACATGCACCTGCGCAAGGGCGAGGTACTGGGGCTCCTCGGCGACAACGGCGCGGGAAAGTCGACGCTGATCAAGATCCTGTGCGGCTTCCAACGCGCCGACGGCGGCCAGATGTGGCGAAAGGGCGAGCCCTATTCGCCTAAGAGCGTCGACGACGCGAGATCGCAGGGCGTCGACACGGTGTTCCAGGACCTCGCCCTGATCGATGAGCTGACCGTCTACCACAACCTGTTTCTGCGCCGGGAGAAGATCCACCGGCCGATCCCGTTCCTGTCCAACGCGTTGATGCGACGCGAGGCGCGCAAGGCGCTCGACCAGATCGGGATCAACATCCCGCGGATCGACGTTCCGGCAGCGAGGCTGTCGGGCGGACAGCGTCAGGCGATCGCGGTGGCGCGGACGATCTCGGGCGACGCGGACGTGATCCTGCTCGACGAGCCGCTCGCGGCGATGGGCGCCAAGGAAGGGGCGATGATCCTCGACCTGATCCAGCGGCTCAAGGAAGAGGGCAATGTCTCGATCATCATGATCCTGCACAACTACGTGCACGTGCTCACCGCCTGCGACCGCGTCAACCTGATCCAGGACGGGGTGATCGCGCTCGACAAGCCGACCGCGGAGACGTCGGTGCAGGAGCTGACCGACATCGTCGTCGAGGAGTACCGGCGGGCCCGGCAGGCTGCGCAGGCAGGCAACGGTGCCGCGCCGCTCGCGGGCCACTCGGGACAGGGCGCGGAGCCGGAGCTGCCGCCGGACGAGCCGAGCACGTCGGACGAGACCGCGACGCAGGCTGCCGACGCCGGCGCCGAGGAACAGCCGGGCGCGGAACACACGCCTCCGCCGTCGTCGCCGCAGAGCGACGCGGGCTGACCTCTCGGGTCGCATGAGCCCCTACGCGATCGGGGTCGACTTCGGTACGGAGTCCGGGCGAGCGCTGCTGCTCGACCTCGAGCACGGCTCAGAGCTCGCCACCTCGGTGGTCCGCTACCCGAGTGAGGTGATCGACCGCACGCTGCCGTCGACCGGCGAGCGGCTGCCTCCCGACTGGGCGCTCCAGGACCCCGACGACTGGGTGCTGGTGATCGAGCAGGCGATCCCCGCGGTGCTCTCGGAGGCGGATGTGGCGCTCGACCAGGTGGTCGGGATCGGCGTCGACTTCACCTCGTGCACGGTGCTGCCCGTCACCGGCGACGGAGAGCCGCTGTGCAAGCTCGACCTGTGGCGCGAGCGACGCCATGCATGGGCGAAGCTGTGGAAGCACCACGCCGCGCAGCCCGTCGCCGACCGCCTCAACGAGGTCGCGCTCGAGCGCGGCGACAGGTTCCTGTCGCGCTACGGCGGACGGATCTCGTCGGAGTGGTACTTCCCGAAGCTGATCGAGCTGTGGCTCGAGGACCGCGAGGTGTACGACGCAGCCGACGCGTTCATCGAGGCGACCGACTGGATCGTGTGGTGGTTGACCGGTACGCAGGTGCGTCAGAGCGCGACCGCGGGTTATAAGGCGATGTGGTCTCCCGAGGAGGGGCTGCCGCCGACCGAGTACTTCGAGGCCGCCTACCCGGGGTTCTCGGATCCCTCCGAGAAGCTCGGGACCGAGTTCGTGCCGCTCGGGACGCGGGCGGGGACCCTGCGCCCGGAGGTGGCGCAACGGCTGGGTCTGCCCGAGTCGGTTGCGGTCGCGGTCGGCAACATCGACGCGATGGTGTCGGTGCCGGGCGCGGGGGTGGAGGAGCCCGGCGCGTTCGTGATCGTGATCGGAACCTCGATCTGCGACCTGGTGGTTCACTCCGAGGAGACCCGTCTGCCCGGGATCACCGGCGTGGTCAAGGATGGGATCCTGCCCGGGCTGTACGGCTACGAGGCCGGACAGGCGGCGGTCGGCGACATGCTCGCGTGGTTTGTGGAGAACGTCGTCATGCAGGACGGCAGCTACTCCGAGCTCGAGCGAGCGGCGAGCGAGATCGCACCGGGCGAGACCGGGCTGGTCGCGCTGGACTGGTTCAACGGCAACCGCACGATCCTGGCCGACGCCGACCTCACGGGCGCGATCTTCGGTTTGACGCTGCAGAGCACGCGCGAGGAGATCTACCGCGCGCTGCTCGAGTCGATCGCGTTCGGAAGCCGCCGGATCATGGAGAATTTCGAGGAGCACGGCCTCGAGCTGACCGAGATCGTGGCCTGCGGCGGGATCGCCGAGCGCAGCCCGCTGATGATGCAGCTGCTCGCCGACACGAGCGGACGCAGCGTGCAGGTCCCGGCTTCGGGGGAGATCCCGGCCCGCGGAGCGGCGCTGTTCGGCGCCGTCGCCGCCGGGGCGTTCGAGGACATCGAGGCGGCGATCGAGGCCACCCGGCCCGAGAGCGGTCGGACCTACGAGCCCGACCCGGACGCCAAGCGCACCTACGATCGCGTGTACGCGATCTACCGCGGCCTGTACGACCTGCTGGGCCGCTCGCAGGTGGACTTGATGCACGAGCTCAAGCGGATCCGCACGACCGAGAGAGGCGAGTAGTGCTTCCGAAGATCGGCCTGCTCGGCATCATGCAGGAGCTCTACGACGAGATGCTCCCGGGCATCACCGAGCGCCAGGGCGAGTACGCCGGCGCGGTCGCCAAGCGGCTGGACGGCGTCGCCGACGTCGTGTTCACGCGCCCTGCGCGCGACCGCGATGATGTCGAGGCGGTCGTGTCCGAGCTGCTCGGTCGCGGCGTCGACGGGATCGCGGTCGTGATGCTCACCTACGGCCCGGCGATGCGGACCGTCCGCGCTCTGATGGACGCGCCCGTGCCGCTGATGCTGGCCAACATCCAACCGGAGCGAGAGGTCACCGCGGCCTGGGACATGGGAGACCTGACCTACAACCAGGGCATCCACGGCGCCCAGGACCAGGCCAACGCGCTGGTCCGGACCGGCAAGCCGTTCTCGGTCATCACCGGAGACTGGCGGTCCGACGAGTTCGCCTCGGCGTTCGGCGACTGGGCGCGCGCCGCCCGGGCGGTGACGTCGCTGCGACGGACCCGGATCGCGTTGCTCGGCTATCCGATGAACGGGATGGGCGACATCCTGTACGACCCGCCGGCGCTGATGCGCCGGCTCGGGCCGATGATCGTCAGCGAGGACCTGGGTGCCCTTGTGGCCCGGATCGCTGACGTGTCCGACGCCGACGCCGACGCCGTGATCGCCGCGCACACCGAGCGCTTCGAGGTCGCATCCGACCTGCCGCGCGAGCGACACGCCTACGCCGCCCGGATCGAGCTGGCGATCCGCGCGATGCTCGAGGAGCGCGGCTACGCAGGGTTCTCGTTCCACTTCGACGCGATCGGCGGCGACGGCCGCTTCCAGCAGTTGCCGCTGCTGGGGGCATCGAATCTGATGGCCGACGGATATGGCTACGCCGCCGAGGGCGACACGAACACGGCGACGCTGATGTGCGCCGCGCAGGCGCTGATCGGCGACGCGCACTTCAGCGAGATGTACGCGATGGACTGGGAGCTCGACTCGGTGCTGATCAGCCACATGGGCGAGGGCAACCCGGCGGTCGCCCGGTCGGATCGCCCGGTCCGGCTGATCGATCGCGAGCTCGGCATCGGCCGCCTGGACAACCCGCCGACGCTGGTGTTCTCGGCCGAGCCGGGGCTCGCCACGTCGGCCGCGCTGGTCGCGCTGGAGGGCGAGTACTGGCGGCTCGTCGTGGGCCGGGGAGAGGTGCTGGACACCCCGGAGCTTCCCAACATCGAGATGCCCTACTTCCATTTCCGCCCCGAGCGCGGCATGCAGACGTTCATGGACGACTGGCTGACGCTCGGCGCGCCTCACCACTTCGTGGTCAACCTCGGCGACCACGTCGCCCGGTGGCGGCGGTTCGCCGAGTTGCTGGACCTCGACTACGAGGAGATCTAGTGAGTCTCGACGGGCTGCGCGAGGACGTGCTCGCCGCAAACCGCGCGCTGCCCGAGCACGGTCTGGTCAAGCTGACGTCGGGGAACGTCAGCGGCATCGACCGCGACCGGGGCCTGGTCGTGATCAAGCCAAGCGGCGTGGCCTATGACGCCCTGACCATCGACGACATGGTGGTCGTCGACCTCGCAGGCAACGTGGTCGAGGGCGACCGGCGGCCGTCCACGGACACCGCGACGCACCTGGTCCTCTACCGGGCGTTGCACGCGATCGGCGGAATCGTGCACACGCACTCGACCTGGGCGACGGCCTGGGCGCAGGCCCAGCGCGAGATCCCGCTGCTGGGCACGACCCACGCCGACCTGTGCGCGCATCCGATCCCGGTTACGCGGCCACTGTCGCCCGACGAGATCGACTCCGACTACGAGGCAGCGACCGGCGACGCGCTGGTCGAGGTCGTCTCGGAGCTGGGAGTGGCGGAGGTGCCGGCGGCGCTCGTTCGCGGGCATGCCCCGTTCTGCTGGGGAGCTGACGCGGGCGAGGCGGTCAACACCGCGGTGTCGCTCGAGGAGGTCGCGCGCGTGGCGCTGTTGACCACGCTGCTCGAGCCGGGCGTCGCGCCGCTGGCCGACGCGCTGCGAGACAAGCACCACGATCGCAAGCACGGACCACAGGCCTACTACGGGCAGCGATGAGGGCGGCGCGGGCGATCGCGGTGATCGCTGTGGCCGCGGCCGCGGGCGCGATCGCCGCCGGGCCGGCGCCGGCGGCTCACCGGGCCAAGGCCCCGCCGCCGGTGATCAAGCCCCGGATCGTGTGGGACCCGATCCCGTTTGGCGCCGAGCGCAAGGCGCAGATGCGCGCCTACGCCGAGCGCCACTACGGCATCCACACCTACAAGCTGATCGATCCCCACGTGATCGTCCTGCACTACACCGATTCCCCCGACTTCTCCTCGACGTACAACACGTTCGCGGCGGATGTGCCCGACCCCGAGCTGCACGAGCTCCCCGCCGACTGCGCCCACTACGTGATCGACGGCGACGGGACGATCCACCAGCTGGTCTCGATCGACATCATGTGCCGCCACACCGTCGGGCTCAACTGGACGGCGATCGGGATCGAGCACGTCGGCTACAGCGACGCCCAGGTGCTCGGCGACCGTCGCCAGCTGAACGCGAGCCTCAGGCTGGTGCGGTGGCTGCGTTGCCGCTTTCACATCGAGATCGCGAACGTGATCGGCCACGCCGAGAGCTTGTCGAGCCCGTACCACCACGAGCGCGTGGCGGCGCTGCGCACCCAGACCCACGGTGACTTCGTGCACGCCGACGCGCGTACCTACCGCACCAAGCTGCGCGCTCTCGGGGGATGCCCGAAGCAATAGTGGGCGGCTGGCTAGGAGGGGCCGCGGTGAAACGAGCGCAGCTGGCCGACCGGCTCGAACCCCAGCTTCGCGTACAGCTGTTTGGGCCAGCCATCGTCGTCGGCGACGATGAACACGACCTCGGGCTCGATCTCGCGCGCCAGCTCGATCGCGCGGGTCACGAGCATCCGCCCCAGCCCGCGGCCCCGTGCCGACGGCGACACGTACACGTCCTCGACCCAGGCGGTCGTCCCGTCGGTACGCAGCTTCGTCATCGCCACCGCCTGACCGTCGTCCTCCAGCGCCCCGAGCCGTCGCTCTCCCCAGACCTCGCCCTCCAGCGATGTGGCCCGCAGCAGCTGCCGGAGTGCCTCGCCGGACAGCGTCATGTCCTCCAGCAGCCAGTCGGCCATCAGCCGCAGCGCCGCCCGCTCGGGCAACTCGACGATGGCGGACGTGTCGGCCACGCGGTCGGGCTCATGGCTCAGCGCCATCACCAAGTCGCGCTCGACCTTCCAGCCATCGCCGAGGAACTCGGCCTCGAGCGCCTCGTTGGTCTCGTTCTCGATCACCACGTGTTCGAACGGCAGCTCGCCGAGGTGCTCGCGAACGAGCGCGACGGTCTGCCGATAGGCGAGCGGGCGCTCGAGCCGCACATGGTTGAGCGCCCACACCAGCTCCATGGGTCGTGACCGAGCGACCCATCCTCCGTCGATCGGCACGAGCTCGTCGGCGAGTCGCGAGACAGTCGCGCGCAGGAGTCCCACAGCTGCCCGGCGCGCGTCCATCGCCCTACCAGCGGGCGTGGACGTGCTCGCGAATCAGCTCGTCGTACACGGTCCTGACGCCGTCGAGCTGCTCGGCTCGCAGGGGAGGCGCCGAGGCCGCGGCGGTGTTCTGGACCACCTGGTCGGGGTTACGCGCACCCGGGATCACGGTGCTGACGCCGGGCTGATCGATGACCCACCGCAGCGCGAACTGCGCCAGCGTCGAGCCCTCGTCGACCAGTTCGCCGAGCCGGCGGGCGGCCTCGAGCCCGACCTCATACGGAACCCCGGCGAATGTCTCGCCAACGTCGAACGCCTCGCCGCGCCGGTTGAAATTGCGGTGGTCGTCCGCCGCGAACGCGGTGTTCTCGTCGTAGCGCCCCGACAGCAGGCCGGAGGCCAGCGGCACGCGGGCGATGATCCCCACGCCCGCCTGGAGCGCCGCCGGGAGGACCTGTTCGAGCGGTTTGAGCCGAAAGCAGTTGAGGATGATCTGGACGCTGGCCACGCGGGGCCTAGCGATCGCCGACAGCGCCTGGGCCACGGTCTCGACGGACACGCCGTAGGCTGCGATCCGCCCGTCGGCGACCATCTGGTCGAGCCAGTCAAACACCGCGTCTGACTCGAACACGCCGTCGGGCGGGCAGTGGAGCTGGACCAGATCCAGCCGCTCCTCGCCGAGGTTCTCGCGCGAGCGGTCGTTCCAGGTCAGGAAGTTCTCGCGCGTGTAGTTCTCGGTCAGCTGCTCGACGCGCCGGCCCATCTTGGTGGCCACGAACACGTCGGGGTGATGCGCGTGCAGCGCGGCGCAGAAACGCTCGCTGCGGCCGTCGCCGTAGACGTCGGCGGTATCGAAGAACGTCACGCCGTGTTCGTGGGCCGTCTCGAGCACCCCGTTGGCCGCGTCGGCGCTGACGTCGCCCCAGTCGGCGCCGAGCTGCCAGGTGCCCAACCCGATCACGCTGACATCCCGATCGAGCCTTGCGATCGTCCGCTTCTCCATGGCTCGGGCATCGTGGCAGGTCACGGCGCCGCGAGTCAGGCAGAATGCCCACTATGGACGCCCACGGTCTCCAAGTGGCCGAGCAGAAGATGCGCGCCGCCGGTCACTCCGACGAGGCGATCCGCGCGTTCGCCAGCGCCTACGAGCGGCTGGCCGCGGGCGAGTCCGGGATGCTGCCGACCGCCGAGCTCGAGCCCGCGACCGGCGTGCCCACGCTGGACGAGCTCGTCCCCGCCGACGAGTCGGGCGTGCTCGACGCCCTGGTCGTGATCAAGCTCAACGGCGGCCTGGCCACGACGATGGGGCTGCGCAGCCCGAAGTCGTTGGTGCAAGCGCGCGACGGACGTTCGTTCCTGGACATCATCATCGGTCAGATATTGCAGCTGCGGCGCAAGCACGGCGTCCGCCTCCCGTTGGTCCTGATGGACAGCGAGGCCACTCGGGACGAGACGCTGGCGGCGCTGGACCGCCAGCCCGAGATCGCGACTGACGGTGTCCCCGCCGACTTCATGCAGAGCATGGTCCCGAAGCTCGAGGCCGAGACGCTCGACCCGATCGACTGGGAGAAACAGCCGTCGCTGGAGTGGAACCCGCCGGGCCACGGCGACATCTACGGCGCGCTGCGCGGCTCGGGGATGCTCGCGAAGTTGCTCGACCAGGGCTTCCGCTACGCGATGATCTCCAACTCCGACAACCTCGGAGCGACCGTCGACCCGCGGATCGCGGCGTTCATCGTGGCCGAGGAGATCCCGTTCCTGATGGAGGTGGTCGAGGGGACCGAGGCCGACCGCAAGGGCGGCCACATCGCCCAGCGTCGTGCCGACAGCCAGCTGGTTCTGCGCGAGACCGCGCAGACGCCCGACGAAGATCAGGAGTCGTTCCGCGATTACCGGCGCTGGCGCTACTACAACACGAACAACCTGTGGGTCGATCTGCGCGTGCTGTCTGACGCACTGGACGAGTCTGACGGTGTCCTCGAGCTGCCCCTGATCATCAACCGTAAGACCGTCGATCCGCGTGACAAGAGCTCCCCGGCGGTGCTGCAGCTCGAGAGCGCGATGGGGGCGGCGATCGGTAGCTTCCCCGGGGCCCGGCTGCTGTGCGTACCGCGCGGACGGTTCGTCCCGGTGAAGACCACCGACGATCTGCTGGTGTTGCGCTCGGACGTGTACGCGGTGTCAGACGACCTGCTGGTGGAGCCGATCCCCGAGCGCGACGGCAACCTGCCGTACGTCGAGCTCGACAGTGACTACTACAAGCTGCTCGACGACTTCGAGCAGCGTTTCCCCGATGGAGCGCCGTCGCTGCGGGATGCGGAGCGGCTGGTCGTGCACGGCGATGTCACGTTCGGCAAGGGGGTCGTGGTCCGCGGCGCGGTCGAGCTCGACGAGGCCGAGCCGGCCAGGCTCGACCCCGGAACGGTTCTGCAAGGCTGAGTCGATGCGACCGATCTCCGAGCAGACGATCCTGATCACCGGCGCGACCGACGGGCTCGGGCGGGCGGTGGCGACGGAGCTCGCGGCTGCCGGCGCGACGTTGCTGCTGCACGGGCGAGCCGAGCGCCGGGGCGAGCAGACGATCAAGGAAATCGAGGACCGCACGGGCAACGACCGCCTGTCGTTCTACCGGGCCGACTTCGCATCGCTGGACGACGTCCGCGCGATGACCGAGCAGGTGCTGGCCGACCACGGCGAGCTCGACACGCTCGTCAACAACGCGGGGATCGGCACGTACGAGCCCGGAGAGGGCGAGCGCGTCGTCAGTGACGACGGCTACGAGCTGCGCTTCCAGGTCAACTACCTCGCGGGGTTCCTGCTCACGCGGATGCTCGAGCAGCTGCTGATCGACTCCTCGCCGTCGCGCGTGGTCACGGTCAGCTCGCTCGGCCAGATGCCGATCGACTTCGATGACGTGATGCTCGAGCGCCACTTCAGCGGGATGCGCGCCTACTGCCAGAGCAAGCTCGCCCAGGTGATGTTCACGTTCGACCTCGCCGACCAGCTCGCCGACAGCGGCGTCACCGCGAACTGCATCCATCCGGCGAGCTTCATGCCGACCAAGATCGTGCTCGCGGCGCGTGGGAGCTCGAGCTCGACGCTCGAGGAAGGCGTCCAGGGGCTGATGCACCTGATCTCCGACCCGACGCTCGACGACGTCACCGGCCGGTTCTACAACGGGCTGCACCCGTCGCGGCCGGATCCGCAGGCGTTCGACGAGGACGCGCGCAGGCGGCTGCGCGAGCTCACCGAGGGACTGGTCGGCCTCTCCAAGGCGGCGTAGAACTGTCGAGCCCGGCCGTGCGGAGGCTGTGCGCCGCCGCTGCCGCCCTCGCGGCAGTCGCTACCGTCGCTGCGGCCCCGAGCGGCGCCGCAGCGCGCACCGGCGCCTCGACGATCCAGGTCACCGCGACCAGCGACAACCTGCACTGGCACCTGACGCGACTTCGCGACGTGCGGTTTGCCGCGACCGAGGCGCGCGGCGCGCGGACGATCGACGTCGACGACAGCGTTCGCTACCAACGGTTTCAGGGCGTCGGGGGTGCGATGACCGACAGCTCCGCGTGGCTGATCTATGACGAGCTTGCGCCCGCTGACCGCGAGGCGTTGATGGACGCGCTGTTCGGGGCGAAGGGCATCCGCCTGAACTTCCTGCGCGTGCCGATCGGCGCGTCGGACTTCACCGCGACCGGCACTCCCTACACCTACGACGACCTCCCGGCCGGGCAGACCGACCCGTCGCTCGCCCACTTCTCGATCGCTCACGACCTCCCGTACATCGTCCCGGCGCTGCGCGAGGCGATCGCGCGCAACCGCCGCCTGCAGATCCTTGCCGAGCCGTGGAGCCCGCCCGCGTGGATGAAGACCAACGATGCGCTCGACAACCTCCACAACCGAGCGCGGCTGCTGCCGTCCGCGCTGGAGCCGTTCGCTCTGTACCTCGCGAGATTCCTGACCTCCTACCGGCACCTCGGCATCCGCGTCGACGCGATCACGCCGCAGAACGAGCCGCAGGCGCCGACGGCGTTCCCAGGGCTGAACATGCCGGCGCCTGACGAGGCCAAGTTCATCGTGCGTCAGCTGCTGCCCGCGCTGGATGCCGCCGGCGTGCACCCGAAGATCTACGGGCTCGATCGCGGCGCACTGTACGACTACGCGCAGTCGCTCGTCACCGGTCCCGCGCGCGCGGACCTGACCGGACTGGCCTGGCACTGTTACGGCGGACCCGCCTACATCGAGGCGCTCCACCTGCTCGCGCCCCAGCTCGACGAGATCGTGTCGGAGTGCTCACCGGGACTCTCCGCTTACGCGCCGTCCGAGGCGATGATCGGCTCGCTGCGAGCCTGGGCCAGCGCGGTCGGGCTGTGGAACCTCGCGCTCGATCCCGCCGGCGGCCCCGTGCAGCAGCCCAACCGCGGCTGCCCGGGGTGCACGGGGATCGTCACGATCGACGAGCAGACCCACGTTGTCACCTATGGCCTCAACTACTACCAGCTGGGGCAGGTGAGCAAGTTCGTGTCGCCGGGCGCCGTGCGGATCGCCTCCAACACGTTCGTCACGAACTTCCGCACGCCCGATGGCGTCTACGGCGCTACCCCGGGACTCGACGACGTCGCGTTTCGCAACCCGGACGGGAGCATCGCGCTGGTCGCCTACAACAGCTCTGCCTCGAGAGTCGCGTTCACGGTAACGGAGGACGGGCGCTCATTTCGCTACGCGCTCCCGGCGCGGACCACGGCCACGTTCACATGGCGAAACTGACGCGCCCGGTCCCGGACGCGTCAGTCCCCGTTCATATCGGCTAGGAGCTGCTGCGGCTGCGGGAGCGCGTTGACGTGCGGCCGCCCGTGGCCCGGCTCGCGGTCGAGCGCGCGCGGCTCGTCGTGGAGCGAGCGCGGCTGGCGGTCTTGCTGGCCGCCGAGCTGGCGGACTTGGTGGCCGAGTTGCGCAGCTTGTCGAACTCCTTGAGCGCGTCGCGGTTGGCCTTCTTGGCGTCGCGCTCGACTGCCTTCAGCGCTTTGCCGACATCGCGATAGGCGCCCTGTGCGGTCCTGCCCGCGCCCTTGGTCGCCGTCGTGAGCGCGGTCCCGGCGTCGCCGAGCAGTTTCTCGAGGCGGGCGTGAGCACGCTCGAGCTCGCGGCGCGTCGGCGCCGATGTCGATGCGTTGCGCGACGAGGCTGAGCTCGATGAACGTGCGGCCGGCTTGCGCGTCGCCGGCTTGCGTGCGGCGGTCGTCTTGCGTGCGGCCGGCTTCTTGGCAGGCGGCATGGCGTCTCCTTGTTGAACCGTTTTGTGACTTCGACAGTGTGACCGTAATCGATCCGACGGTCGACGGTCGCAAACGATGGTGCCAATTACGTGTTGCACGCGTCGCCGCGATACAAAGACGCGTACATGTCGTCATCCGAACAACGTGGTTCGCGCAACGCGGCCGAGGAGGAGCGACGGCGACTGGCTCGGGAGCTGCACGACGAAACGCTGCAGGCGCTGGGCGCGCTGCGAGTGCTGCTCACGTCGGCGCGGCGCAGTGCGGACGTCGAGTCGCTCCACGCGGCGCTCGACCGCGCGGTGGCGCAGCTGACCGACGAGATCGCCAACCTCCGCGCAGTGATCACCGAGCTGCGGCCGGCGACGCTCGACGAGCTCGGGCTCGCCTCGGCGCTCGAGGCACTGTTTCACCGCATCCGGGTCACCCACGGACTCGAGGTACACGCGCTCGTCGAGCTCGCCGACAACGACCGCGGCGGCGCCGTCGGCCCGCGGCTGCACCCCGAGGTCGAGATCGCGATCTACCGGATCGTGCAGGAGTCGCTGACGAACGCGGCCAGGCACTCCGGGGCGCAGCGCGTGGACGTGGTCGTGGCCGAGCGCCACGGCGAAGTCGAGATCGCCGTGCGCGACGACGGTCGCGGCTTCGATGCGTTCGCTCCTACGAGCGGTTTCGGGCTCACCGGGATCCGCGAGCGGGTCTCGATGGCCGGCGGCGATCTCGAGATCGTCAGCTCCCCTGACGGCACCGCGGTGCTCGCGTCGCTGCCATCCGCGCCGGACGGGCGCGATGGCTGACGGCGACCGCGACGAGAACGAGATCACGATTGTGATCTCCGACGACCACCAGATCGTGCGCTCGGGCCTGCGCCTGCTGCTCGAGGCCGAGCCGGGGTTTCGGGTCGTCGCCGAAGCCGGCGACGTGGCCACGACAGAACGACGGGTGGCCGCGTATCGCCCCCAGGTCCTGATCCTCGACCTCAACATGCCGGGCGGGTCGTCGCTGCCGTCGATCCCGCGGATCCGCGAGGCCGCGCCCGACACGCAGATCGTCGTGCTGACGATGCACAGCGAGCCCGCGTTCGCGCGCGAGGCACTGCGCACGGGCGCGATCGGCTACGTGCTCAAGGACGCGGCCGACGCCGAGCTGCTGCTGGCGGTGAGGCTCGCGGCCGAGGGGCGGACGTACCTGCAGCCCGAGCTCGGCGCGAGGCTTGCCGCCGAGCCGCCGTCCCGGGCCGCTCCGCCCGACGATCTGTCGGCGCGCGAACTCGAGGTGCTGAAGCTGATCGCGATGGGGCACACCAACGCCGAGATCGCTTCGATGCTCTACCTGAGCGTGCGCACGGTCGAGTCACACCGCGCGCACATTCAGCAGAAGCTCGGACGCACGTCGCGGGCCGACCTGGTCGGGTACGCGCGCGAGCACGATCTGCTCTAGCGCTGAGGCCAGCCGGCGCCGCCGGAGCCAGGGATCTCGTTGCGCTTGGCGTGAAGCTTGGCCGACTTCGGGACCGGCAGCGTCTGCGTCCCGCCGCGCGAGAGCGACGCGACGATCCGGCGCCCGCGGTGGACCCAGTGCACGCGCACCGGGGAATAGCGCAGCAGGGCACTCCACGTGGCCTGGCCGATCAGGCCGTCGACGGGCAGGCCGTGGCCGGCCTGGAAGCCCTCGACCGCCTTGAACGTGGCCGGGCCGAACGAGCCGTCGATCGCCAGCCGCTGACCGGCCGACACGAGGTGCTCCTGGGCCCACACGACCACATCCCCGCTCGCGTGTATCCCGAGCGTGGCGTACGTGGTGTTGGGGGCGAACCCGTGCAGTGCGCCGATCGGCTGTGACAGCGCGAGCCAGTCGCCGCTGGTCGCCTCCTGCCAGTCCCACCAGCTGACGTTGGCCGACCCGTAGGAGCGCGACATCTGGCGGAAGCGCTTGATCTGCCCGGCCCGGGGATGGTCGAACACCTGCCCGAGAGGGTAGATCGGGCGTTGGTAGACGCGGTTGAACCCGTACGTGTGCGCGTACACGGCGTCGACCGTGGTGCCGATGTCGGCCCAGTACATCTGAGGCGCGTTGAGCTGCGCGCCGCCCGGCCCGAGGAACACCGAGTAGGGGAACGCCGGGTGGTAGTCGACGTACGGGAAGCCGGCGAGCGCGATCGGGTAGCTGTTGCCGACGAGCTTGCGCAGCCTCGTCATGTAAGCCTGGGCCGAGACGTACTTGCCCTCGTACTGGGCCTCGGCGTCGATGATCAGGCAGTCGGCCCCGTCACGGACAGCCGCTGCGCCGACGTACGCCTCGGTGATCGGATGATCGCCGTACACGTACTGCCACGCGCACACGCGCAGCCCGCTGCGATGCAGAGCCGACACGACGCTCGGGTTGAACTGCGACCAGGTGCCGGTGCCGTCGCCACTCTTGATCATCACCGTGGTGATCCCGTAGCGATCGGCGCCGGCGACGAGGTTGGACAGGTTGCCACCATCCGAGCTCGACAGCACCCAGATCCACATCCCGCGATTGGCGAGCGGGTTCGACGCCGAGGCGGCGTGGTTGGGCGCCTGGGGCTTGGGCTTGGGCTTCGGCTTGACCTTGATCGGGCTGCCGCCCGACGGTCCCGTGCCCGCGCCGCCGGACGCAGCGAGCGCGGGGGCCGCGAGCCCGCACGTGATCGCCGCCGCCAACACTGCGAACGTCGCCACCAGGAGCGGGAGCCGGAAAACCTCGAGCGCCCGACAACCGCGAGTGCCGCGGTCGACCCTCATACGGCAAGTCACCGTACCGTAGAACGCGGATTAACCCCGCAAGTTGCGGTTTCCTGGGCAGCTCCATGCAGCCGGGGCTCGCCCGGCCACGGAAACGGGGGCCGGTCCGGGCCGCACTTGCCGCGGCCCGGAACCCCCGGCGGTTACTTGATGAACAGGATCTCCGAGTACTTCGGCAGCGGCCACAGATCGTCGGCCACGACCTTTTCGAGCTTGTCCGCGGCCGCCCGGGTGCGCTCCATCGCCACCACCACGCGGTCGCGCATGTACTCGGCGTGCTCGAGCACGTCGCCGTGCGGCTGGTTCTCGGACAGATTGGCCTCCTCGAGGCCCTTGATCGCGGTCGCGAACTCCTCGATCAGCTCTGACGACTCGCCGGCCAGGTCGGTCAGCTGGGCTTCCAGCAGCAGTGCCAGGTGGCGCGCCGCCGCCGGGAGCAGCATCGTCCGCGCGATCGCCGCAGCGGTCTCAGACTCGATGTTGATCTTGGTCACGTACTGCTCCAGGTACACCTCGTAACGCGACTCCAGCTCGCGCTGCGACAGAACCCCGTAGTTGGAGAACAACGACTCCGTGTCGTCGGCCACCAGGAATGGGAGCGCGTCAGGCGTGGCGCGCAGGTTCAGCAGCCCGCGCTTCTCGGCCTCGATGTGCCATTCCTCGGAGTAGTTGTCGCCGCCGAACACGATCTGCTTGTTGCCGGCGTAGGCGCGACGCAGGATCGGGCGCAGCGCCTCCTCGAGCTCGGTCCCGGACTCGAGGCTGTTCTCGAGCTCCTCGGCGAGGTCGTCGATCGCCTCGGCGACGATCGTGTTCAGCACCGTGTTCGGGAACGACAACGACTGGCTCGAGCCGAGCGCGCGGAACTCGAACTTGTTACCGGTGAAGGCAAACGGGCTGGTGCGGTTGCGGTCGCCGCCGTGCAACGGCAGCGGCGGCAGCACCGGAGTGCCGAGGCCGAGGAACGACTCCGGAGTGGACTCGCCTGCCTCGCCGCGCTCGATCGCTCCGAACACCCGCTCGAGCTCGGCCCCCAGGAAGATCGAGATGATCGCCGGCGGCGCCTCGTTGGCGCCCAGGCGGTGGTCCTGCCCCGGCGAGGCGATCGACGCCCGCAGCAGGCCCTGGTGCTTGTTGACGGCCTGCATCACGGCGGCGCAGAAGAACAGGAACTGCAGGTTCTCGTGCGGCGTGTCGCCCGGGTCGAGCAGGTTGGAACCGGTGTCGGTGCCCATCGACCAGTTGTTGTGCTTGCCCGAGCCGTTGACGCCGGCGAACGGCTTCTCGTGCAGCAGGCACACCAGGCCGTAGCGCCGGGCGATGTTCTGCATGGTCAGCATCGTCAGGTGCTGGTGATCGGAGCCGACGTTGGAGTTCTCGAACACCGGCGCGATCTCGTATTGGTTGGGCGCGACCTCGTTATGGCGGGTCTTGACCGGCACGCCCAGCTTGGCCAGCTCACGCTCGACGTCGAGCATGCAGGCGAGGATCCGCTCAGGGATCGACCCGAAGTAGTGGTCATCGAGCTCGTGACCCTTGGGCGGCTTGGCGCCGAACAGGGTACGTCCGGTGGTCACCAGATCCGGGCGCTCGAAGTAGTACTGCTCGTCGATCAGGAAGTACTCCTGCTCGGGGCCGACAGTGGTGAACACCCGCTGGGTGCTGCCGTCGCCGAACAGCTTCAGCGCGCGCACGGCCGACTTCGACAGCGCGTCCATCGAACGCAGCAGCGGGATCTTGTGGTCGAGCGCCTCGCCGGTCCACGAGGCGAACGCGGTCGGGATGCAGAGCACCGCGCCGTTCGGGTTCTCGAGGATGAACGCCGGCGAGCTCGGATCCCACGCGGTATAGCCGCGCGCCTCGAACGTGGCGCGGATCCCGCCCGTGGGGAAGCTCGAGGCGTCGGGCTCGCCCTGGATCAGCTCGTCGCCGGAGAACTCGGCGATCGCGGTGCCCTCGCCGGTCGGCGCGTAGAAGCTGTCGTGCTTTTCGGCGGTGGAGCCGGTCAGCGGCTGGAACCAGTGGGTGTAGTGGGTGGCGCCGCGCTCGAGCGCCCACTCCTTCATCGCCAGCGCGACCGCGTCGGCGAGCGAGGTGTCCAGCGGCTCCCCCTCGGCGAGCGACCGCGACAGCCGGCGGTAGATGTCCTTGGGCATCCGCTGGCGCTGAACCGACGCGGTGAACACGTTGGATCCGAACACCTGGTTGTCGGAGACCGTCAGGTCGGGCGCCCCGAGCGGGGCGGACCCCCCGTTGGGCGTCCACTTGGCTGCGAGTACGTTCTGCTGGCGGATGCGCGGCATGCGGTGATTCCTTCCTATACGGCTCGATGGCGGAGGCGGGACTGCTCAGTTCGGGCAGGCGGCGTGTATGCCCGTTACAAATGTATGGCATCAGGGTTGCTAATGCACGAAACGCTTGCGGCGTGGGCGGACCGGCCTGCTAATACTGCCCACGTGCCCTTCAACTCAGAGCTCGCATTCAAGCCGTACGTTCCCCTCGAGTCGCGCTACGAGGCGATGCCCTACCGCCGGACCGGCCGCAGCGGCCTGAAGCTCCCCGAGATCTCGCTGGGCCTGTGGCAGAACTTCGGCGACGACCGGCCGATCGCCAACAGCCGCGAGATCCTCCGGCGCGCGTTCGACCTCGGGATCACGCACTTCGACCTGGCCAACAACTACGGCCCTCCATACGGCAGCGCCGAGATCAACTTCGGGCGGCTGTTCTCCGAGGACTTCCGTCCCTACCGCGATGAGCTGGTGATCTCCACCAAAGCCGGCTATGACATGTGGCCCGGCCCCTACGGCGAATGGGGCTCGCGCAAGTACCTGCTGGCGAGCCTCGACCAGAGCCTCAAGCGCATGGGCCTGGAGTACGTCGACATCTTCTACTCGCACCGCTTCGATCCCGACACGCCGTTGGAGGAGACGATGACCGCGCTCGATGCCGCGGTCCGCGCGGGCAAGACGCGCTACGTCGGGATCTCCTCCTACGGGCCGCGCCGGACCGAGGAGGCCGCGCAGCTGCTGCGGGACCTGGGAACGCCGCTACTGATTCATCAGCCGTCCTACTCGATGTTCAACCGCTGGATCGAGGGGGAGCTGCTCGACGTGGTTGAGCGGGAGGGCGTCGGCGTGATCGTGTTCTCGCCGCTGGCCCAGGGCCTGCTCACCGATCGCTACCTCGATGGGATCCCCGAGGACTCCCGCGTGCGCCGCGGCAACTACTTCTCCTCGGACCTGCTCACCGACGAGAACCTCGAGCGCGTCCGCGCGCTGAATGAGATCGCCGAGCGCCGCGGCCAGTCACTCGCGCAGCTGGCGATCGCCTGGACGCTGCGCGACGAGCGAGTCACCTCCGCGCTGGTGGGCGCCTCGAGTGCCCGTCAGCTCGAGCAGAACGTCGCCGCGCTGCAGCGAGCCGACTTCGACGCCGCGGAGCTCGAGGAGATCGACCAGTACGCGGTCGATGGCTCGCTGAACATCTGGACGCAGTCCAGCAACGCGTAGCTATTTCTTGACGACGACCTTGCCCGATGCGGTCACGTAGGACTGCTCGGGCCTGCTCTGGACCGTCACCTTGAATGTGCCCTGAGGCGCCGATCCGTCGGCCAGCACGGCCTTGGCATTGCCGTTGAGGCCGGCCGCTACCTGCCAGGCGACGATGTGCCGGCCGGGCTTGACCGCCGTGACGGCCCACCGGAACTTCGCGGTCGCGCCCGGCTTGAGCTGTCCCAGCGCCCACGTGTTCGAGTAGGCGGTCACGGCGCCGCCCGGGCCGCCGGCCTTGCAGACGAACCGGCACGGGCCGGGCGGCTGGTCGACGATCCAGATCGGTCGGGAGGGACTGGCCAGGTTCGCCTGCTCGAGGTCTTCGGAGAACGCCGCGGCGTCGGTGCCCTGGCCCTTGGGCGCGGGGTACGCGCAGGTGACATTGCAGATCGTGACCGCGACGTTCGGGATCGTCTGTGAGCCGTTGTTGCGGACCGCGATCGTCAGGTGGGTCTGTTCGGCCAGGCGCTGCGAGGCCGGGAACGTCGCCGCGGCGACCTGCACGGGGAAATTCCCCTTGGGCTCGGATGCGCTCTGATCCGAGCCCCCGCCCCCGCAGGCGTTCAGCAGGACGGTCGCCGCGATCGCGACCGCCACCCCGGAGCTCCTCGTCCTCCACGACGTCAAAGCCCGCCGAACATACCAGCTGAAATCGCCCCCGGACGAGCGGTTTGAAATCGGTTAGCGCCGCCGGTTGTAGGTTGGTCATCGCGGACCCGGTGGCGTAGGCTTACCGGCGCAGTCGCCCAATGGCGATGGATGGCCGACGGGGAGAGGACAGTGCAAGCTTGATCAGAACAGTCGCCGAGCGAACGTTCTTGCCGACCAAGAATGTGCTCGATGAGGTCGGGAACATGATGATCCTGACCGGCAAGACGTTGGCCTCGGCGATCCGCCCGCCGTATCCGTACGGGAGCGAGTTCGTGGGGCAGTTCCTGTTCGCGATGAAGCTGTGCTGGTTCCCGCTGCTGGTCTCGACCGTGGCGTTCGGCTACGGAGCGCCGGGCCTGCAGGCCGCCAACTTCCTGGTGTTGTTCGGGGCGCTCGACCGCCTCGGCGGCTTCTTCGTGCTCTCGTCGATCCGGGAGTTCGCCCCGTTTGTCGATGCGATCGTCCTCGCCGGGGTCGCCGGCACGGCGATCACCGCCGATCTCGGCGCGCGCAAGATCCGCGAGGAGCTGGACGCGCTGCAGGTGCTCGGCGTCGACCCGATCAAGAATCTCGTCGTTCCGCGCTTCCTCGCGTTGATGCTCGTCACCGGGCTGTTCGACATCTACGCGCTGTTGTTCGGGATCTTCGGCGGGATCGTGGCCACGCTCGTCAACCACGCCCCGCTCGGCCCCTTCTGGGCGACGTTCTTCAACAACGCCTCGACCACCGACCTCTGGGGGTCGGTCGTCAAGACGACGATCTTCGGAGCGATCATCGCGATCGTCTGCTGTTACAAGGGCATGACCGCCTCGGGCGGCGCGGAGGGCGTCGGCCGTGCGGTCAACCAGGCGGTCGTGATCGCGTTCCTGGGGATCTTCGCGTTCAACTACGCGTTCACGCAGACGCTGCTGGCCACCCACCCCGAGATCACCACCATCGTCAAATGATGGATCGCTAGTGGAAGCTCTCCTGGCAACACCGCGCGGCTGGATCGAGTCGTTCGGCGACATCGTCAAGTTCACCTCACGGATCGTCGGCGACGTCTTCCGCCTGCGGGTGTTCCGCTTCTTCGGCGAGGCGCTGCGCCAGTCTGGGATCCTGATCGTCTCCTCGACGCTGGTGATCTGGGGCCTGGTGTTCATCATCGGCCTGGAGTGCGGCGTCGAGGGCGCCTACTTCGACCGCGCCAACGGCGTGCCCGCGTACGCCGGCGTGTTCTCGGCCTGGTGCGACCTGCGCGAGCTCGTGCCCTACGCGTTCGGGTACATGATGGCCGCCAAAGTCGGCACCGGGATCGTGGCCGAGCTGGGGTCGATGCGAATCTCCGACGAGATCGACGCGCTCGAGGTGATGGGGATCAACGGTGTCACGTTCCTGTGCGCGACCCGGCTGCTGGCGTCCTGGATGGTGCTGCCGTTCGTCTACCTGTGCTCGATCGGCGCCGGCTTCTTCGCCAGCTATCTGGTGGTGGTCCAGCAGATCGGCGATGTGTCCTCGGGCGGATTCTTCTTGATCTTCTGGCAGTTCCAGAATCCGCCGGATCTCTTATATAGCTTGATCAAAGCCATGGCGATGGCAACCGTGATCGTGCTCGTAGGCTGCTATTACGGCTATAACGCGAGCGGTGGGCCCGTGGGGGTCGGTACCGCAACGGCGAAGTCAATGGTCCTCAACATCGTGGCTGTACATCTCATCGGAATGCTCGGTACGCAGCTCTTCTGGGGCGCCAACCCGAGGGCACCAATCGGAGGCTGAACATGGAGCGCTTTGGCGAAGACCAGGAGCGAGACCGCGATGCGCGCGCCGATGATCTGCTCGAGGGCACCGACCACGAGCGCGGCGAGCCCCTGAGCGAGCGCCCCACCGATCCCGACGATCCCCCGGCCTCGCGCGTGTCGGTTGTCGACGAGCAACCGCCTCGCCCGACGGCCCCCCGCGGCGCCACCGAGGAGGAGTACCGGTGGCACAGCTACAAGGTCTACCCGTCGGGCCGCCCGGACTCCGTTGAGTTCATCGACGTGTACAAGGCCTTCGGCCGCGCGCGGATCCTGCGCGGGCTGAGCATGGGGCTGCCCGAAGGGATGGTGTCGATGATCATCGGCCCATCGGGTACCGGGAAGTCGGTCTGCATCAAGCACATGGTCGGCCTGCTGTATCCCGACGCCGGCGACGTGATCGTGCATGGCGAGTCGGTCCCGAACATGCCCGACGACCAGCTGTTCGACATGCGTAAGAAGTTCGGTCTTCTGTTCCAGGATGGGGCACTGTTCGGCTCGATGGGGATCTTCGACAACGTCGCGTTCCCGCTGCGCCAGCACACCGAGAAGGGCGAGGACGAGATCGAGGACATCGTGATGCGCCGGCTCGGCGAGGTCGGCCTTTCAAGCGCGCGCGATCTGATGCCCAACGAGCTCTCCGGCGGGATGCGCAAGCGCGCCGGATTCGCCCGGGCGCTGGTGCTCGAGCCCGACATCGTCCTGTTCGACGAGCCCGACTCCGGCCTGGACCCGGTCCGCACCGCGCTGCTCGGCGAGCTGATCCTCGAGATCCACCGCGACATGATGGAAGAGGCCAAGGCCAAGCAGAAGCCGCATCTGCCGACCTTCTGCGTGATCACGCACGACATCCTCACGGCGCGTCGGGTGGCCGACTACATCAACGTCCTGTGGAAGGGCCGCATCGTCGAGGCCGGCCCCGCGGAGGACATGCTCAATTCCGAGAACCCGTTCATCCGGCAGTTCCTGTCCGGCGAGTCCCAGGGCCCGCTGACGATGGATTGAGACCCGGCGCCCCGATGTTGCTGGGGTCCGCCGGTAGCCTGGACTGCCGATGACAGCGAGGCAGAGGTTCGAGCGAGTGGCGAGGGCCGCAGCCGGACGGCCGTTTCTGACGTTGGGGCTGCTGCTGGCGCTCGCGCTGGCCGGAGGCGCGCTGGCCCTGTCGCTCAAGCCCAACGCCGGCAGCGACACGTTCGTCTCGTCGTCCTCGGCGAGCTACCGGGCGACAGCCGACGACCAGCGACACTTCGGCTCCGACGCGGTCGTGATCTTGGTCCAGGAGAAGCTCACCGACCTGGTCGGCACTCAGGACCTGACCACGATCAGCGAGCTGGAGGCGTGTCTGGGAGGTCAGGTGCTGGTGAACAACTCCCAGCTCGCGTCACTGACCCCCGCAAAGGCCGGATCCAAGCCCGCCTACGGAGGTAGCACCAGCCCGTGCGGGCAGCTGATGAAGCACCAGCCCGTGCAGGTGGTCTACGGGCCCGGCACGTTCCTCAACCGCGCCGTGGCGGCGGTCAACGCCCAGGTGCGCGCGTTGGTGGCCAACGCGCAGACGTCGATCACCAACGCGCAGAGCCGCGCATACACGCTGGCCACCAGCCGCGGACTGGGCAAGGCTCAGGCCGAGAAGGCCGCGACCTCCGCGGGGACACTGCAGCGCCAGCAGGAGCTCCAGCAGCTCGAACAGCTGTACCTGCAGTCGGGGATCTCCGGGATGCCGTCGATCAACGACCCGCAGTTCATCCCCGAGATTGTGTTCGACCGCACGCGCGGCGTCGATCAGCCCAAGGCGCGGTTCGCCTACCTGTTCCCCAACTCGGGCTCGGCGCTGATCCAGGTCAGGCTGAAGGCCTCGCTGTCCGACGCCCAGCAGCGTCAGGCGATCCGCTGGATCCGCCAGGCGGTGGGACTGCCGATGTTCCACCTGGCCAATGGCGGTACCTACACGGTGAGCGGCGTCCCGGTCGTGACCAACGATCTCGCCTCGGACATCACCGGCTCGATCTCGAAGCTGCTGATCGCGGCGCTACTGGTGATGGCGGCGGTGCTGCTGATGGTGTTCCGCAGCCGCCTGCGGCTGCTGCCGCTGGCGATCGCGCTGGCGGCCGTGGGGATCACGTTCGGCGTCACCTCGCTGGCGGGCGCCTCGCTCACGCTGGCGTCGATTGCGGTGCTCCCGATCCTGATCGGGCTCGGCGTCGACTATGCGATCCAGTTTCAGTCGCGCGTAGAGGAGGCGCGGCGCGAGGAGTCGGCCGGGACGGGCGGCATCGTCGACGCCGTCGCCCAGGCGGCGGCCACCGCCGCTCCGACGATCGCCACCGCGGCGCTCGCCACGGGGACCGGCTTCCTGGTGCTGCTGCTGTCGCCGGTGCCGATGGTCCGCGGGTTCGGGGTGTTACTCGTGGTGGGGATTGCGATCGCGTTCGCGTGCGCGCTGCTCGCGGGGTCGGCGGCGCTCGGCCTCACCGGCCGCAGCGGCGGTGCGCTCGGCGCGGCGGTCCGCGGCGCGAGCGAGATCCTCACAGACGCCCTCGGCGCAGTCCGCCGGCCGAAACGCAACCCGAAACGCAACCCGAAACGCAACCCATCGCGGCTGTCGATGCACAGGTTGCTGGGCGGAGTCGTCGCTCACCCCGGCCGCGTGCTCGCGGTCGGGATCGTGCTGGCTGGCGCCGGGTGGGTCGCCGACACCCAGACCAGAGTGCAGTCCGACGTGACCAAGCTCGTGCCGTCGAACATGCCGGCGCTGCAGAATCTGCGCACGCTCGAGCGGGTGACCGGCGTGTCGGGCGAGATCGACGTGACCGTTCACGCCGACAACGTCGCCACCCCGAGCGTGATCGCGTGGATGACCCGGTATGAGAACTCGCTGCTGGCGCACTACGGGTACGTCGAGGAGAAGGGTTGCGCGAAGGCCACGCTGTGTCCGGCACTGTCGCTACCCGACCTGTTCTCGGGCGGCACCGCCCAGGGCGCCAAGCAGGCGCCGCCGAGCGCCGCCGCGATCGACGGCCTGCTCAAGGCCGTGCCGGGCTACTTCTCCCAGGCGGTGATCACTCCCGACCACAAGGAGGCCGCGCTCGCGTTCGGGATCCGGCTGATGCCGCTGGCGCGCCAGCAGGGCGTGATCGATTACATGCGCTCGCAGCTGCGTCCGCCGACGGGCGTGACCGCGCAGCTCGCCGGGGTCCCGGTGCTGGCGGCCGAAGCGGACTCGGCCCTGTCGTCGTCGAGCCGGCGGCTGCTGACGCTCGTGGCCGGGCTGGCCGCGGTCGGGCTGATCCTGCTGGTCGTGTTCAGGCGGCCGCGCAGGGTGCTCGTGCCGCTGATCCCGATCGCGCTGGCCACCGGTTGGTCGGCGCTGATCCTGTTCGCGATCGGGATCCCGCTAAACCCGATGTCGGCGGCGCTGGGGACGCTGGTGATCGCGATCTCGACGGAGTTCAGCGTGCTGCTGTCCGAGCGCTTCCGCCAGGAGCGCCTGGCCGGCCATGAGCTGCGCGACGCGCTGGCGCGGACTTATCGGTCCACCGGCCGGGCCGTGCTTGCCTCCGGGATCACCGCGATCGCCGGGTTCGGCGTGCTCGTGCTGTCGAACATCACGATGCTGCGCGACTTCGGGTTCGTAACGCTGATCGACCTGTCGGTCTCGCTCGCCGGCGTCCTGTTGCTGCTGCCATCTGTGCTCGCGCTGTCCGAGCGCGACGATCTGCTGGAGGCGGCACGCGCCCGCGTGCGCCGGGCGGTCTCGGGGTTGCCTCGCCCGGGCCGCCGGACCCGGGTCGCGTGAGCTCGCCGACGCCCCCGCATCGCCTCGACCCCGACCGCGCCGCTGCCGCCTCGGCGCCGCCGGCGCCGCCTCCCGAGCAGCGTCCTCCCGACAAGGCCCAGCGGCCGATCGACACCCGGCGCTACCGCTGGATGATCGGGATCTTCGGGCTGGGGCTGGTAGTTGTGATCTCCGTCTGGCAGTTCGCGTCGCACGGCACCGGGACCACCGGCGTCCCCGCCGGCGAGAAGCTGCACTACTTTGCCGCGCCGCTGGCCGCCTCCACCCTCAACGGCGCCGCCAACACCAACCCGCCCTGCACCGAGGCCCACCACGACCCGCGGGCGCTCAACATCTGCCTGATCTCGCAGCGCACGCCGCTGGTGCTGGCGTTCTTCGTGACCGGCTCGTCGAACTGCCGCCAGCAGGTGGACGCGCTGCAGGCGGTGTCCCGCCGGTTCCCGCCCGACCAGGTTCAGTTCGCCGCGGTCGCCGTCGGCGCGAGTCACTCGAAGGTCGCTGCCGAGGTCCGCCAGCATCACTGGACGATCCCGGTCGCGTACGACAGCGACGGGCGCATCGGCTCCCTGTACGGCGTGGAGATCTGCCCGCTGGTCGAGCTCGCCAGACGCGGCGGGGTGGTGTCCGACCGCCTGGTCGGCAATCACTGGCTGGATCCCGACGCGCTCGCCGGGCGGGTTCGCGCGCTGGTGGCACGATGAACCGGATCGGCGACGAGCTCGAGCTGCGGGCCGCTGCCGGGTTCGTCGACGAGCAGCTGCGCGCCGAGCTGCCCGGCCTGCGCCTTGACTGGGTCACGGTCCCGGGAGCGAGGCGCGCGAGCCCGCCGGAGGCCATCGCTCGGCTGCGCCAGCTGTCTGACCGCTACCGCGGCGCGAGCGTGATCGCGATGCGGACTCAGCCGATCCCACACGCCTACCGGGCGTTCTTTCGCCAGATCGGCCTGGACCCGGACGTCGACCGCATCCCCAGCGAGGACGCAGCGGTGCAGCGGCTACTGCACGGGGAGTTCCGGTCGGGCGGCGCGCTCGAGGACGCGCTCCTGATCGCGCTGATCGAGACCGGGGTGCCGGTGTGGGCGCTGGACGCCGACCTGGTCGATCCCGGAGGGCTCGGGATCAGGACCACGGCCGGCGACGAGCAGCTCGGCACCGACGAGCAGGCGTATCCGCTCGGGCCGACCCGGCTGGTGGTCGCCGATCCCGCCCGCATCCACGGGCTGCTGTTCGGCGAGCTGGCCCCCGGGCACGCCGCGACCGCGCGCACGAAACGGATCGCGCTGTTCTCGGTCGGCGTCGAGGGCGTACCGGCGATCCACGTCGAGGAGGCGCTGTGGGTCTGCGCGGAGGCGTTGGGAGTGCCTTTGTAGTCGGGTCCATGGGCCGGTGATAAGCTCGGCGGGCCCCAGGATGAGGCGAGGATGGAGCTGCTAGATCAGGCTAGGCGCACCGCGTATGTGACGGTTCCGGCGACCCCGACGGTTGCCGACGATCGCGAGCGAGCGGCACGGAGGGCATTGCGATCACAAATCGTCCGGCTCGAGCGCGAGTTCGCCGACGCGTTCGTGACCGCATTCCCGATGGGCGGACTCGAGCGGGTCCCCGAGCGTCGCGGGCACGGAGCCCGGCTGCTCGATCTCGGCGAGCTCGAGCGGGTGCGCGACGACCTGATCGAACGCCTCGGCGCCGCGCGGGTGACGATCGCCGAGCGAGCCGAGGCTCAGGCGGCGAGCCGGCTGGCGCTCGAGCGGATGCTGCTCGAGCCCGGCAAGCACCGCTTCGAGCGAATCTCCTGCCGGGAGCTCGGCCGGCCAGGATGCGGCGTCTGGGAGGTGAGGCCGCGGCTGGGCCTGATCGGGATGCTGATGGGCTGGTGGCAGGTCAAGCTGTCGTCGGGCTGTCCGTTAGCCGGGGGCCGCGGGACGCAACCGTGGCCCTTCTGAATCCCCCATAGCTGCAGGTATCCTGACCAGAGATGCGCGCAATGCTGAGGACTGGCGGTGGCGCTGCGCTCGCCGTGGCGATCATGATCATCGGCAGCCTGGTGCTGTGGGTGGGCACGCCGCTGCTGTGGTTGTGGATCGGCTCCCAGATCCAGGGGGCGACCGCCTCGCTCGGCGCGGCTCTGGGGGCGATGATGATCGGGATCGTGGTGACGATCGCGGTCCTGGCCGCACTGCTGTCCAAGCTGTCGAACGTGTATCGCTCCAACTGCCTCGCCCGCGGCCACGACGACCCTGGCCACTTCGTGCTGGAGAGCGTGCTGGTGGTCAGTGCGGGGATCACGCTCGCAGTGTTCGCCGTGTGGTTCCTGCTGTTCGCCGGAGCCAGCCCGGTCCCGATCGGGATCCAGATCTAGCGGACTGGATGAGACGGATGACCGGCGGTCCCGCGCCGCCTCTCCGGACGACGCAGGACCGAGGTCGGGGGCACTCAGCTAACTAACCCACCAGTTGCAACTCGCGAGACGCGCACGTCACCAGCTGGCCAGCCAGTAGCCGCCGTTGACGATCGGTGAGCGCACCCACCGTCTTGGTCTCGTTGATCTGGCAGCGCGAAAGGAACTTCGTGCATCGGGTGCTGCCCCAGCGACGCTGACTCATCAGCAGCTCTCCCAGAGCCCAGGTGCTCGCCTCCCGCGGCGGGGCCAGGATGACGTCAGCGGCCGACACATCTCCGTCGGCGATCCTCCGCTTCAGTTCAGCGCGCGCGAGCCTGATCTCATTGGCTCGCCCCAGAGCGCGCATCCGCTGCGGCTCGGGGGTCATCATGGCGGTGTCCGTCATGTAGTGGTTCTCTCCCTGCGTTCTGTCCGCCCAGGGGCGAACGAATTTGAGTTGTGCACGACCACGTTCGCGGCGCCGCGAGGCGTCGCGCCCATGCGCTCCGTGTGGCGTCGAGCCTGCTCGGCTCCTGTTGTCGCCCCTGCCGCGCAGGTCCGCCTCCACCCCTGGAGGACCCTGGCGCCGCTCGGCCGACCACCGTCCGACTGCCGTTCAAACTACGACAACGGACCAGTCACAGCAACGTCACATCTGGCGGACCATGCGCTTAGAGCGTGTTTTTTATTAGCCGCGCGACTTGTGCGCATGTGGACAAACTCGCGGCGTGTGACCGGCTTGTGATTAAGCGGTCGGAAGTGATCCGTGCTCGGACTCGAAGGCCCGCTTGGCGGCCCCGAACAGCTCCAGCGCCTGGTCGAGCGTGGCATGGTCGTGGGTCGCCATCACGCTCGTCCGCAGCAGCGCGCCGGCGGGCGGAACCGCCGGGTGGATCGCCACGTTGACGAACACGCCGGCCTCGTAGAGCGCCTTCCACAGGAACACGGCCTTCCAGTCGTCGCCGACCACGACCGGAACGACCGGTGTGACGACCTCGTTCCCGTCTGACAGCCGCGTCGGCTCGACCACCTGGAATCCGAGCTCGCTGAGCCCGCGGTGCAGGTAGCGGGCGTTGTCGAGCACGCGGGCGAAGAGCTCCTGGCCCTCGTTCGAGCGGCAGATGCGGACCGCGGCGAGCGCCGCGCCGACCGCTGCCGGGACCGCGGAGGCGGTGAACATGAACGGCCGCGACTGGATCCGCAGGAACTCGATCACGTCGGCCGGGCCGGCGATCACGCCTCCACAGGAGGCCAGCGACTTCGAGAAGGTGGCCATCCGCAGGTCGACGTCGGCCTCGACGCCGAACAGCTCGGCGGTGCCGGCGCCGCGCGCGCCCAGCACGCCCAGGGCGTGCGCCTCGTCGACCATCAGCCGCGCCCCGAACCGGCGGCACAGTTCGACGATCTCGGGCAAAGGCGCCACATCGCCCTCCATCGAGAACACCCCGTCGACCACGACCAGCACGCCGCCCCCGTCGCCGGTGGCCTTCTCGAGCGTGCGCTCGAGGCGGTCCAGCCGGTTGTGCCGGAACGCCCTGAGCTTGGCGCGCGAGAGGATGCAGCCGTCGAGGATCGAGGCGTGGTCGCCCGAGTCAGCGATGACGGTGTCGCTGGGTCCGAGGATCGTGCCCAGCGCCCCGACGTTGGCCTGGTGACCGGTGGTGAACACCAGCGCGGCCTCGGTGTCCAGCCACTCGGCGAGCTCGCGCTCGAGCTCGAGGTGGAGATCGATCGTGCCGTTGAGGAAGCGCGAACCGGTGAGACCGGTCCCGTAGCGCTCGAGCGCATCCAGCGCACCCTGTTTGACCCGCTCGTCGCCGGTCAGCCCCAGGTAGTTGTTGGAGCCGAGCATGATCCGGCGCCGTCCCTCCATCTCCACGACCGGCAGCGTCGGACCTTCCAGCACGCGGAAGTAGGGCAGCGCACCGAGCTCCCGAGCGGCCCGCAACTGCTCGAGGCGCTCGTGCTCACGGGCCTTCGCGAAGACGTCGATTGAGGTCGGCATTCCCTCCGTGGCTGTATCGTAACGGCACTACCCGCGGCGCCGAGGAGAGCGATGACCGGGCGCGGTGGCAGGATGTCCGATCCATGAGCGACGACCCCAGCTTCTATAGCGACCAGCTCGAGCACGACGAGGAGGTCGTCGACGGCCTGCCGGTGCTGGCCGAGGTCCGCGCCGTCGAGCGCGCCGCGCCCTCCCAGCTGCAGGTCGTCCAGGCTGCCGCGGTGGCCGCCACGGGGTTCGTCGCCGGCGCCGCCACGCTGGCGCTGGTCAGGCGTCGCAGCGCCCGCAAGCTCGCCCGTGGCCGTGGGCCCCGGCGGGCAGCGCAGATGCTGCCGATCGTCGGCAGCCGTACGTTCGTGGTCGACGTCCACCTGGTCGGCAAGCCGGGCGAGTGACCGGAGAGGTGGCGCGCGCAGAGGTGCGCCCGCCGTGGGCGTTCTCGCTGCCCCTGCGCAACGGGATGGACGGGCTCACCCGGGCTCGTCGCGGCGTCCTCGAGCGGCTGCTGCACCACGGCGACGAGCCGGTGCTGATCCGGGTCGCTCAGCCCTCCCGCGACCGGGTCGTGTTCGTGGCCCGCGCCGAGCACCGAGACGCGGCTGAGTGGGGCGTGGAGCGGATGCGGCGGTCGCTCGGCGTCGACCAGGACCTCAGGAAGTTCTACGATCGCTTTCGCTTCGATCCGCTGATCGGGCGCGCGGTCCGCTCCAACCCGGGATTGCGGGCTCCAGGCCGCCCGGAGCCGTTCGAGGCGCTGGCGTGGGCGATCTGCGAGCAGCTGATCGAGTTCGAGCGGGCCGCGGCGATCGAGCGTCGGCTGACGTGGAGGCTCGGGCGCCGCTGCCCGGATACCGGTTTGCGCGACTCCCCGACGGCCGCCGCGCTCGCCGGTCAGGCGCCCGCGCTGCTTGCCTCATTGGACCTATCGGAGGGGCGGGCGAGCGCGCTCGTGCGCGCCGCGCGCGAGGTCGCCTCGGGGCGGGTCGACCTCGACGACCCCGAACACGAGCGCGGCTGGCGGCGCCTGCGCGCGATCCGCGGGATCGGCCGTTGGACCGTGCAGATGCTCGCGCTCACCGGCCAGGGCCGGCTCGACCAGCTGCCGGCGGCCGACGTCGGCTTGTTGAAGCTGGTCGGCAAGCTCTCGACCGGCGACCCCCGTGCGCGGGCTACCGAAAGTGAGGTGGTCGAGCGCTTCGCGCCGTACGCGCCCTGGTCCGGGCTCGCGGGTCTGTACGCGCTGCATGCCCATGGGAAAAAGCTGACGCCCGCGCGGTAGGGTCGCGCGGTCCTTCTCTACCGCCCGGGAGGTACCGGATGCCATACGCCGAGGTGAACGGCCAACGACTGCGCTACGAGGACACCGGAGGCGACGGACCTCCGATCATCTTCTCGCACGGGTTCCTGATGGACCGCGAGATGTTCGCCCCGCAGGCCGCGGCGCTCGCGCCGGAGTTCCGAGTGATCGCCTGGGACGAGCGTGGGTTCGGCGAGACCGAGTTCGACGGCCAGCCCTTCACCTATTGGGACTCGGCGCGAGACTGCTTCGGCCTGCTCGACCACCTGGGGATCGAGCAGGCGGTCCTCGGCGGGATGTCACAGGGCGGCTTCCTGTCGCTGCGCGCCACGCTGCTCGAGCCCGCCAGAGTCCGGGCGCTGGTCCTGATCGACACGCAGTCGGGTGTCGAGGACCCCGAGCAGCTCCCGGTCTACCGGCAGATGCAGGAGACCTGGCTGCAGGTCGGGCCGGTCCCCGACCTGGCCCAGGGGATCGCCGACCTGATCATCGGCGACCCCGAGATCAGCCCGATCTGGATCGAGAAGTGGCAGCAGCTGCCGCGGGAGAACATGCGCGAGGTCGGCAACGCGCTGTTCGAGCGCGACGACATCACCGACCGGGTGGGCGAGATCACCTGCCCGGCGATCGTCTTCCACGGGACCGAGGACCGGTCGGTGGAGATGGAGCTCGCCGAGGACCTGAACGACCGACTGCCGGGATGCGTCGGGCTGGTGCGCATCGATGGGGCCGCGCACGCCTCTAACCTCACCCACCCGGCCGCGGTCAACGGGCCGATGCTGGAGTTCCTGCGCTCGCTCTAGGCAACGTTCGCCGCGCCCGGGCAGAGTTCGAATTCGATCGTCTCCCAGGGGGCGGCGGCCAGCGCGGCTCGGAGCTGATCCTCGTCGTCGTAGGGGCCGTGGAGCCGACGACCCTCGCAGCGGACGATCAGGCTGCCGTGTTGAAACGGCCACGGGTCGAGCGTCAGCCGCCGGGGCTGTCCGGCCGGCGCCAGGCGCATCGACACTGACTCGCCCGCCGTCGGCACCTCGGCGGCCGTGTACGGCGCCCAGTCCAGGCAGATCGCCAACGACAGCGTGTCCCAGGTCCACAACAGCTGGCTGTTGCGCGCGACGGTCTGCTCGCGGGCAGCCTGGACGGTCGCCGGGTCAGAGCGCAGCGACGTGAGCAGCTCGGCCTGGAAGCGGCGCTGGGTGGCAAGAAACTCATGCACGGAGTGGGCATCGACAGGTGCGAGCTTTGACAGGTCGCGTCGCTCGTAGAGCCGCAAGCCGTGGATTGAGGCGAGCAGCGCCGCGTAGCGGCTCTGGGCCACCAGCCGGCGCGGGCCGAGCGTCCACAGCTCCAGATGCGTGCTGATCGGCATCTCCATGAACGACCGCGGCAGACCGGTGTCGGGGTTGCGGGCGGGCGCGAGGTCCCAGTCGGCCATCCCGATGTCGTGCTGCTCAGCGCCCAGGCATACCTCGTCGCGGGGGTCGACCGTGCCGAACCGGGGGTTGCCCCAGGCCCGCGCGAGCTGGCCCGAGACCCACGCGTGCGACGGCTGAGCGATCGCCAGCACGCCGTGGTCGTCGGTGCGCAGCAGCACGCGACCGCTACGGCCGGGCCGGCCCGCGCAGGCCCGCGAGCAGGTGTGAGACCGTCTGGCCCATCTCGGCGCGGACGGCGATCGGATCCTCGGCGCGAGCGACGACCATTGCGGCCTCGTCGAGCGCGCCGAGCAGCACCTGGGCCACGGCCCGGGCCGAGCCGGGGAGCAGCTTGCCGTCGTCCATCGCCGCCTGGACGGCGGACTCGAGCAGCCCCAGCCCGTGGTCGGCGTCGATCGCGCGCCACACGTCCCAGCCAAGCACGGACGGGCCGTCGATCAGCACGATCTGCTGGACGTCGCGGGTGGTGCACACGTCCAGGAACGCGTCGATCCCGGTGACGAGCTCCTCCCACGCATCCCCGGCCTGCGACGCCCGGGCGGCGACCGCCCGCATCGTCTCGGCGCTGACCTGGACCAGCACGGCCTGGAACAGCTCCTCCTTACCGCGGCGGAAGTGGTGGTACAGGGCTCCGCGCGTGACGCCCGCGCGGCGCACGATCTCCTCGGTGCCGACCGCCGCGTAACCGCGCTCTGCGAACAGCTCCCGGGCGGCCGCGATCAGCCCCGCGGTCGTCTCCTCGCGCTGCTGGGCCTTAGTGCGAGGAGCAGTTGACATACATATCGTTTGTATGTGAAGATCCGTACACGATGTATGTGAACCCTAGCGATGAGGTATCTCTGATGTCTGAGACCAGGTTTTCCACGGCGTTTGCTCAGTATCGCGAGGCAGAGCTCTCGCGGGGCGTGATCCGATACCGGGATGTAGGGGAGGGGCCGGCGATCGTGTTCGTCCACGGCCTGCTGGTCAACGGCCGGATCTGGGACCGCCTGATGCCGCTGCTGTCCCGGCGCGCCCGCTGCGTCGTCCCCGAGCTGCCGCTCGGCTCCCACTCGGTTCCGCTGGGCGAGGGTCCCAACGTCACACCGGCGGCGGTGGCCGCTCTGATCGCGGAGCTGCTCGAACGGCTCGAGCTCGACGACGTCACGCTCGTGGGCAACGACACCGGCGGCGCGCTCTCGCAGCTGGTGGCCGCCGATCATCCCGAGCGCCTCGGGGCGCTGGTGCTGACCAACTGCGACGCGTTCGACCACTTCCCGCCGCCCCAGCTCAAGCCGTTCGTCAAGGGCCTCGCGCTGCCCGGCATCGCTGCCGGCGGCGGCGTGCTCGGCCACTTCGGCTGGGCCCGCGGCCTGATCTCGACGTTGAAGCTGACCGTGCGCCCGATCGACGACGAGCTCGTGCGGTCGTGGATGGCACCGCTGGGCGACCGGCGGATCCGAGCCGACCTCAAGCAGTTCCTGCGCGCCATCTCGGCCACCGACATGGTCGCCGCGGCCGAGCGCCTGCGCGCCTTTCACCGGCCGGCGCTGCTCGCGTGGGCGACGCGCGATCCCTATTTCCCGATCTCCGATGCGCAACGGCTGGCGGAGGTGCTGCCGCAAGCGCGCCTGGAGCGGATCGACGACGCCAGCACGTTCGTGCAGCTCGACGCGCCCGACCGACTGGCCGAGCTGATCCTCGAGCAGGTCGACGCGCGTGGGGCTACAGCCCCTGCCCCGCAAGCAGCTCGTTAGTCGACGCGTCGGCGACCGCCTGCGGGTTGGAGATCAGGTGGTTGTCGATCATCCAGCGCCCGTACGCGTTCCACTGGCTGGTGCTCTGCCAGCCCCACGGGTTGTTCGGATCGCTGGGGAAGAACGCCGGCAGGCTGGCCTTGACGCTGGCCAGCTGGAAGCCCGCATCGAGGCCGGGGTTGGCCTTGACCAGGTTGTCGACCCCGGTCTGGGGGTCCTTGCGGACCGCCTCGTAGCCGCGCGCGAGCGCCTGCACGAAGCGCCGGATCACGTTGGGCTGGTTTACGACCGTGGCCTTGCGGGCGACGACCACGAGCTCGTCGTAGGTCGGGACGCCGACCTCGTCCATCCGGATCACGTTGGGCTTCTTGTGCAACCGCGCAAGCTGGATCGCCTCGACGTTCCAGTACGCGCCCAGCGTCGCGTCGACGCGGCCCGAGACCATCGCCGGGACGAGGTTGGAGCCGACGTTGACCTCTTTGACCGAGCTCACCGGCACGTGCGCGCGCTTGAGCACGGTGGTCAGGTAGGCGTGCTGGTAGGGAATTCCGGCGTCACCGACGGTCTTGCCGCGCAGGTCGGCGACCGTGCGGATGTGCTTGGAGCCGATCGACACGATCGACGTCAGCGGCCGCTGCGCGATCGCCGCGACCGACACCAGCGGCACGCCCTGGTTGCGGGCGAGCAGCACCTCGGGCTCGTACGAGATCGCGAGGTCGGTCTTACCGGCCTGCAGCAGCTTCAGCGGCAGCGCCGGGTCAGACGGGACCTGGACGTGGATGTCGAGGCCGGCCCGCTCGAAGCTGCCGTCGGCCAGGGCCTGGTAGAGACCCACGTGATCCGCGTTGGGAAACCAGTCGAGCATCAGCGTCAGCGACTGCTTGGGTCCCGACGACGACACCGACTCCTTCTTCTCTCCGCACGCCGCGAGCCCGGCCGTCATGGCCAGGCCGGCGATCAGGATCAGGGCCCTCTTGATCACGAGCTTTCCTCTCTTGGTCGATAGGCCCAGGGCAGCACCAGCCGCTCGGCCAGGGTCAGCAGCGCGAACAGCATGATCGCGAACACCGACAGGATCACCACGGCGGCGTACGCGCGCGCGGTCAGGAATTGCGGGATCGACTGCTCGAACAGGTATCCGAGCCCGGAGCTGGCGCCGGCCCACTCGGCGAACACGGCGCCGATCACCGCGACGACGACCGCGATCTTGGTGCCGGTGAACAAGCCCGGCAGCGCGGACGGCAGCTCCACGTGGCGAAACGTGGTCGCGCGCGAGGCGTCGAATGTCCGCATCAGCTTGATCAGCCCCGGGTCCACCGACGCCAAGCCGGCGAGCGTGGTGACGACGATCGAGAAGAACGACACGATCGCGATCACCACCAGCTTGGGAAAGATCCCGAACCCGAGCCACAGCACCAGCACCGGGGCAAGCATCGGGATCGGGACGGTCTGCGAGGCGACCAGCAGCGGATAGATCGCCTGGCGCAGCGTCCGCGAGAAGTGCAGCGCGATCGCGCAGGCGAGCCCGGCGACCATCGCCAGCAGCATCCCCAGCAGCACCTCGCGCGCGGTCACCAGGAAGTTGCTCCACAGCAGCGAGCGGTCGGTGTAGAGCGCCTTGGCGACCGCGTGCGGAGCGGGGAGGATCAGCGGGTCGGCGCCGCCGAGGTCGACGTAGAGCTCCCAGGCGCCGATCAGGATCGCCAGCACCAGCACGGCTCGCCAGGCCAGCGTCGGGCGCCAGGCGATACGGGCCACGGTCATTCGCCGACCCCCAGCATCTCGAGCGCGCGCTCGCGCAGGGCGACGATCGCGGTATCGGTGCGACGGCGGGGGCGCGGGAGCGCGATCTCGAGCTCAGCGACGACCCGGCCGGGCCGCGGCGACATCACCACCACGCGGTCGGCGAGCACGACCGCCTCCTCGACGTCATGGGTGACCAGCACGACCGTGCGCGGCTCGGCCTCGAGCACGTGGGCCAGCCAGCCCTGCATCTCGCTGCGGGTGATCGCGTCGAGCGATGCGAACGGCTCGTCGAGCGCGAGCACCGGCTTGCCGGCCAGCAGCGTGCGCAGGAACGAGACCCGCTGGCGCATGCCGCCCGACAGCTCGGCCGGTCGGGCCCGCTCGAACCCGGCGAGCCCGAAGCGCTCGAGCCAGGGCTGCGCGGTCGCCCGCGCCCGATCCCGCGACACCCCCTTGGCGCGGAGCGCCAGCGCGGCGTTGTCGACCGCGCTCAGCCACGGCAGCAACAGGTCGCGCTGGGGCATCAGCGCCGCCGGCGCGCAGCGCACAGTTCCGGAGTCCGGCGTCTGCAGCCCGCAGATCAGCTCGAGCAGCGTCGTCTTGCCGCACCCGCTGGGCCCGACCACGGCGACGATCTCGCCCGCGCCGGCGGACATCGAGACGCCGTTGAGCGCGGTGACCTCGCCCCGCCTGGTGCGGAACGTTCTGCTCACGACCTGGACCGCTACGCCTACGGGGCCCTGAAGATCGCGAGGCTCCTTCACGGGAGCCTCGATCATGCGCTTATTGCTCCCTCCGCGGGCATTACCCCACAGGTTCGAAGGGTCAGCGCCGGGTCGCTCTGATGGCGTGGGGCGCTATCTCAGCCGGCTTTCCCGCCAGCCCCCCTGGGTTTTCAGATACCGCTGTGATGCTATCGCCCGCGCGGACGCGGCGGACGCCTACGGGGTGATCGGCTGCGTCAGCGCCTTGACGAACTCCTCGAGCTGGTCGGTGCGCCAGCACTCGAACGCCGTGCAGTACTGCTCGTAGGCGGCGATCACGGAGTCGCCGTAGTTCCAGTACAGGCGCGGCTCGGGGTTGAGCCAGAACGTGCGCCCGGCCTTGGCGGTGATCGCCGCGAACACGTCGTCCCGGGGCGGCCGGCCGTTGGTTCGCGCGTCGCCGAGCACGATCACGGTGGCGCGCGGGTGCAACTCGTCCTCGATCAGCGCCAGGAACTCGGTCCACACGCGTCCGTAGTCGGTGTAGCCGGAGATGTCGGCCACGCCGGCGTCCTTGGAGATCGCCTCCGACGCGGCCCGGAAGTCGCGCTCGCGCTCGAACACCTCGGTGACCTCGCTGATGCGCTCGATGAAAACGAACGAGCGCAGCTTGCGGAAGGCGTCGTGCAGCGCGTGCAGCACGCTGAGAAAGAACGTGCTCGCGCTGGTGACGCTGGTGGACACGTCGCACAGCACGAAGATCTCGGGACGGCGGGGGCGCTGGGGGCGATACTTGAGGACGATCGGGACGCCGCCCGTCTGCAGCGACGCGCGCATCGTGCGGCGCACGTCGACGTGGGCGTGGCGCTTGCGCCCGCGGAGCTCGTGGCCCTGGGTGGCCAGGCGCCGCTTGAGCTGGGCGACGACGCGATGCACGGCGGCGAGGTCCTGGATCGGCCCGGTGGGGAGCGCGCGTTCGAGCTCGTTCAGTGGGCGCTTGGGCGGCAGCGACGCGGTGCGTTCGATCAGGTCGCGCTCGAGCTCGCGGCGCAGGTGCTGCTCGAACCGGCGCAGCTGGTCGCGCGGCAGCCCGTCGTGGCGGGGATCGTCCTCGGGGAGGTCGGGCTGAGGCTCGGGGCGCAGGCCCAGCGCCCGGCGGATCCGCTGCACGTCGACGCCGAGCACGCCCGAGCCCTCGCCGCGGCCGAAGGCGGCGATCGCCAGCCGCGCCAGGTCGCGCAGCGCGGCCTCGTCGCCGTCGCGCAGGGCGGCGGCGATCTGCTGGCGCAGCGTTTCGAGGTCGATCTCGCCCTCGCCCTGACCCTCGGCTGGGTCGCCCGCATTCATGCCCTGGCCCTCGGTCACGCCCCGGCGCGACGCCGCCGCCTCGGCGGCGCGGAAGAAGAAGCGCTCGAACACGAGATCGAACACGCGGCGGTCCTCGGGCGACTTGGCCAGGGTCGCGGCGAGCGCCTCCTTGAAGTCGCGCGAGCGGGTCCAGGGAACCTCGCCGAGCGCCTCGAACGCGTCGAGGATCTCAGACGTCCCGACGGCGACACCCTCCTGGCGGAGATCCTCGGCGAACAGCAGCAGCTGACCGTCGAAGCCGTCTGGACCCTGCTGCGGGATCCCGGCGTAGCCCCGCGCGCCGTTGTCAGGCCGCGGGGCGGGCATCTGCCAGCTTGACGCCGACCCGCGCGGCAACCGTGTCGAGGTCGGTGCGGTGCTTGACGATCACGCTCATCGTCTCGCGGAAGGTGGTGTCGTCGATGTCGTCGGCGCCGAGCAGCAGCAGCGCCCGCGCCCAGTCGATGGACTCGGCGATGCTCGGCGGCTTCTTCAGGTCCAGGTCGCGGACCTCGTGGATGATCTCGACCAGCTTGCGGGCGATCCGCTGATCGAGTTCGGGCGTGTGCAGGCGGACGATCTCGAGCTCGTGGTCGACGTTCGGGTAGTCGAGCCACAGGTACAGGCAGCGGCGCTTGAGCGCCTCGGTCAGCTCGCGGGTGTTGTTCGAGGTGAGCAGCACCACCGGCCGGGTGGTCGCCTCGATCCGCCCGAGCTCTGGGATCGAGATCTGGAAGTCGGAGAGCAGCTCGAGCAGCATCGCCTCGAACTCCTGGTCGGTCTTGTCGATCTCGTCGATCAGCAGCACGACCGGCTCGGCGGAGGCGATGGCGGTCATCAGCGGGCGGGGGAGCAGGAACTCCTCGCCGAAGATGTCATCCTGGACGTCGCGCCAGCTCGCGTCGTCTGACTCGGTCTGGATCCGCAGCAGCTGCTTGCGGTAGTTCCACTCGTACAGGGCCTTGGCCTCGTCGAGGCCCTCGTAGCACTGCAGGCGAATCAGCGTTCGGCCCAGGTAGCGCGACAGCGCCTTGGCGAGCTCGGTCTTACCGACGCCGGCCGGGCCTTCCACCAGCACGGGCTTGCCGAGCTTGGTCGCCAGGTAGGAGACGAGCGAGGTCGAATCGCCCGGCAAATACCCGACCGCTCGGAGTCCCGTGGCGAGCTCGTCGACCGAGGCGGGGTGGTTCATCTGGTTAGTGGGGTCGCTGGGCATGGCGCGGGCTGCTTCACTGCGCATCGGCGGGGAGGGGTCAAATATAGGGTTTCCCGCGTGCTTTCCCTGTCCACCGCCGTTCACTCCTCCCACCTCGGCCTGTTCGCCGGGGTGATCGCGCTCGGGTTCGTGATCGGCGTGTTTGGGCACATCATCAAGTCTCGCCCGCTGATCCTCACCGGGATCGTGATCATCGGCGCCGTCAGCGCCTACTACGTGTTCGCGCTGCAGCCTGCGGGATAATCCACCCCGGGGGCTTGGAGTTGTCACGGGAGTGCAAAAACTCTGTGACAAGAGGATCGCGGGGGCGGGTTGCTCGGGTTCGCGGTGGGATGCTGGGTCGATGGACGGCGCCTCAACACCCGGTCAACTCCCCAAACCAGGGGTCATGGGAGAAGCGTGGGGAGTTGACGCTGAGGGACATGGGCAACTCCCCACGGTCCTGCCGCGAGGCCTCGAATGGGGAGTTGACCGGGGACGCGGGTGGCCCGAGCGCGAGATCTCGGCGCTCGCGACCGTTCAGCAGGCGATCGTGACGCGCGCTCAGCTGCTGGAACTCGGCGTCGGACGGGGGGCGATCGACTGGGCGGTCGCTCGGGGGCGACTTCACTCGATGCATCGCGGCGTATACGCCCTCGTCTCGCCGCCGGCGCTCCCGCCGCTAGCCATCGAGCGGGCGGCCGTGCTCGCCTGCGGGCAGGGCGCGTTGCTCAGCCATCACTCGGCGGCAGCCGTGTGGAGAATCCGGCCGCGGACCAACGGCGGCGTCGACGTCACGATCGTCGGCCGCGACGCGGGCCGGGATCGCCCGGGAATCCACGCCCACCGCGCCGCGTGCCTGGACCGCCGCGACGTCCGCTCGCACGGCGGGATCCCGCTGACCTCGGCGGCCCGCACGCTGCTCGACGTCGCCCCGCGACTGTCGACGCGCTCGCTGGAGCTGGCGTTCGACGAAGCGCTGGTCCGCGGCCTGATGACGCTCGAGGCGATCGAGGGCGTAACCGCGCGCTACCCCAAGCGCCGGGGCGCCGCCCGGCTCCAGGAACTCGCCCGACCGGATCGCCCCACGACCGTGACCCGCTCGGAGGCCGAGGAGCGATTCCTGGCGATGATCCGCCGGGCGCACCTGCCCGAGCCCGAGGTCAACGCGAGGCTTGGCCGATTCGTCGCTGACTTCCTCTGGCGCGACGAGCGGGTCCTGGTGGAGATCGACGGCTACGACTACCACCGTGGGCGGGCGGCGTTCGAGCGCGACCACGAGCGCGACGCCGAGCACCAGCGGCACGGCTACACGGTGATCCGCGTTACCTGGCGCCAGCTCGAGTCCGAGCCCGAGTCAGTCTTGGTACGGGTCGCGACGGCGCTCGAGCGTCGCCGCCTCCGGGTCGCCTGACGCCGGCCTGGCGTAGCGCTCGGGCCGCGGCGGAACCGGCGGCTCACCGGGCAACGGTGGCTCGGGCACGTGCGCGATCCGGATCCGCGACCCGGCGTAGGCGAGCAGTCCGGCAACGGCGAGCGCGACGAAGATGCCCCACTCGATCCCGGACGTGGTCGCGAACTGGCCGTGGCTGCTCGTGCCCTGCTTGTCGAAGATCCGCCAGATCACCAGCACGCAAGCCCACAGCCCCGCGGCCATGATCACCCCACCGTCGCCGCCCGGGATGTGGAACGCCCGGCCCTCGGCGCGCTGGTAGAGCAGCGTCAGCACGGCGCCGGCGACGAGCAGGATCGCCGCCTCAACGAACGAGAACGCCCCCCACCCGGTCATCGAGGCGCTGGCCGACCGAAGGTTGCTCGCCGACCCGCGAGCGATCACGGTCTCCTGGTACCAGGGGAAGAACAGGCTCACGAACAGCAGGATCGCCGCGATCGCGGCCAGGCGGCGCTCGGAGGGGAGCTTGCGCCAGGCGTCGGCCAAACGCGGGGCCCTAATCGACGTGCGCGCCACGGTTCCGAGTGTAGGTCAGAGAATCGGGATGTCCTGGACCTCGGTGGGCTCCCGCCGCGGGCGCTCCAGCCGCTCCAGGTACCAGTCCAGCAGCGCCCGGATCGCCTCGAGCAGCTCGCGCAACGCCGCGACCAGCCGCTGCTGGAGCTCGGGCGGGATCCGGTCGCGCAGCGACCGCAAAAGCGTCATCAGCGCATCGAGTTCGTCATCTCGCCGATCATCGTCTCGCTCTGGGATCTGCCAGCCCGCCGGTGGCGGCTGGCGATCAGCGGGAGCCGCACCCGCACCTGACGCCGCCGCCTCCGCCATCAGCCGCTCGGCCGCCGCGGATGCCCGGTCAAGCCGCTGCTCCAGCCGCCGGAGCCGCTCCTCCGATGCGCTCTCGGAGATCCGCTCCTCGCCGGCCATCAGCTCCGCCCGGCCCCGTCGAAGGTCACCTCGAGCGCGCCGTCGTCAAATCGGGCTGCCGTCGGGTTGAAGGCCGCCATCGCGGGGGGGAGCATGATCGTCCGCTTCTGCCCGTCGACGCGGACGACCAGCTCGAGCCCGATCTTCTTCAGCGAGATGTCTCCCTTGCGCGCGAACGGGAGCGCCAACCGTAGCCGCGCCTGGTCCTCAGCCACCCGCAGTTCCTGCGTGACCGCGTCGTACAACACCGCCGCCGGGTCGAGCCCATCGGCTCCGAACAACGATCCGCCGAGCCGGTCGAGCATCTCGGGTCCGACGACCTCCCGGTCGTAGTACGGCGCACGCAGCACGGGCACCGGAGCGAACGCCGTCTCGACGAGCTCGAGGTGCTCCTCCTGCACCCGCCGCCAGCCCGCGAAGTAGTCGCCGACGTCGGCCGGGAAGATCCGGTTGACGATCACCGCGTCGGTCAGGTAGCCGTACAGGTTCAGGTACGTGAACGTCCGCATCGCCTCGCCGATCACCATCTTGTCCGGGTTCATCACCAGCCGGACCGTGGACCGCTCGCGGTCGCGGAGGATCTCGTTCATCTCGATCAGGTTGCGCGACAGCCGCTGCACGTCCTCGAACACCGCCTGGGTGGGCAGCGGGATGTCGAGCAGCGAGCGCGCGATCGGCCGCGCCGCGGCCAGGATCTGGCGCTCGACCGGGAACACCTTGTCGATCCACCAGCGCGCCACCTCGGGGAACGACAGCAGCCGCAGGGTCTCGCCCGTGGGCGCGCAGTCGACCACGATCACGTCCCACTCCCCGGAGTGGTGGTGCTGTTGGAGCACCAGCAACGAGAACAGCTCGTCCATTCCCGGCGGGACCGTGAGCTCCTCGGCCGAGATGCGATCGACGCCGCGCTCGAGCAGCAGGTCGCCGAGCCACTCCTGCACGCCCGACCAGTGGCGCTCCATCTCCTCCTGGGCCTTGACCTCCTGACCCCACAGATGCTCGGCCGCCGGCAGCGGCTCCGAACCCAACTCCACGCCGAGCGACTCCGACAGGCTGTGGGCGGGGTCGGTGGAGATCACCAGCGTCCGCAGCCCGCTGGCGGCACAGCCGCGCGCGGTGCACGCCGCGACCGAGGTCTTGCCGACGCCCCCCTTGCCGGTGTACAGGATCGTGCGCGGCCTCATGACCGCGCGAGTCTACGTTCTCCTACGAGACCCGGACAGTGCCGATGATCCGCCCGAAGTTTCCGGCCAGGTCGGTCGCCGCCAGCCGCACCTGGTACTGGCCTCGCTGCGACAGCGCCGGGATCGCGAACGAGTGCACGCCGTGGGAGAAGCTCGCACTGGTGTCGAACACGGTTTGGGTCCCGCGCGCGACGACGATCCCGACCTTCGAGATCTTCGACAGCCCGAAGCGGATCGTCGAGCTCTGGCGGACCTTGACCTGATGCGTGAGGAGCGTCAACGCCGGGGGCGTCGTCTCGTAACCAACGAACCGCTGCGCGGTCGTGCAGTACGCAATCGCCTTGGTGCGGGCGCACAGCTCCTGCAGGAATCCGGTGACGAGCTGGTGGTAGCTGAGGTCGTCCTCCTCGCCAGGCTGGTACAGCGACCACGCCCCGGTGTCGAACTGCGGCAGCTCGGCCTGCGCCTGTGCGTCGCCGGCCGCGAACAGCCGCTTGGCCTGGTTGTTCCCGCTCACCTTCCCGTAGTCGTAGAGCCCGATCAGCGACTGCAGGAACGCGTTGATGATGTCCACGCCCGGCGCGAACGAGTACTGCAGGTAGCGGGCTCCGCGAGAGGTACGCTCGCGGACGCCGACCTTCGGCCGCCGGTAGAAGATCGACAACGCACGGCCGGCGACCTTCAGGTAGGAGCGGTCGCCGGTCGCCTGGTACCCACGGGCCAGCGCCTCCAGCCCGGTGCCCTGCGACATCGCGCTGGTCCACGGCGGGATCCCACCGTCGAACTTGAAGTAGTACTCCCAGGTGAGTCCGCCGCCGCGCTGGGCGGCCAGCGGGATCATCTGTGCCAGCAGCGCCACCAGTTGCGGGTAGCTCGCGCGGCCGGCGGTGTAGAGGCCGTCGGCCTTGCCGAACGTGCCGAGCACCTGGAGCTCGATGCCCTGCCCGGGGTAGTACTGCCATACGAGGCTCGAGCCGGTGAACTCGACGCGCTGGCCGTAGGTCAGGAGCGGACCGGTGGTCCACCACTGGCGGTTGCGGTCGAGCGTCTGAAACAGGACCGGCAGCCGCGATGGGATCAGCTTCCCGGAGGCCGCGATCTGGTGCAGGTTCTCGATCACCGCCTCGAGCTCGGTGGCGCGGGTCCCGGACAGCCTGCGCTCGGTGTTCAGAGCGGCGTTGAAACTCGCGCTGTAGCCGCGGTAGGCGCTGGCGGTGATCGCGCGAGACCTACGCAGCCGCGTGAGCTCGCTGCGCACCGTGGCGTCGCTGCCGCGCGCGACCCGGGCCCGCTCGGCGGTCGCCTCCGGCACGACGCCGAGCGGCGCAGGGGTCACCGCCGGCCCGGTCAGGTACGGGTCGTCACGGTGCACCGCATGACCGCCAGGCGTCAGCACCAGCACCGGTGCGGCCCCTGCGGCGGACGGAAACACAAGAAGGCCTATGAGCAGGCCAAACAGGCGCCCACGCACCTGCCCGATGCTACATTCGATCCCCAATCGGCGCCATCGCTGAGGAGGATCTCGCAAGATGCATCAAAGGATTCGGTGGTCTGGGGCGCTCAGCACGTTGCTGCTCGCCTGCCTGGCGTCCGTCGCGGTTGCCGCGTGCGGCAGCAGCAGCGCAAGCTCATCCCAGGACGCGGCGAGCCTGCTCAAGGACACGTTCGAGGGCAACCACAAGATCGACAGCGGCAACATCAACCTGGCGCTGACGATCAACCCCACCGGATCGAGCAGCGTCAGCGGGCCGATCAAGCTGAGCTTCGGCGGACCGTTCCAGTCGGGCGGTAGCGGCAAGCTCCCTCAGTCGGACTTCAACGTGAGCATCAGCGCCGAGGGCAAGTCCGGGTCGCTGGGGATCATCTCGACCGGCTCCAAGGGCTACGTCACCCTTCAGGGAACCGGCTACCAGCTACCAGCAGACACGCTCAAGAAGCTGCAGTCGAGCCTTTCGGACGTCGGTGCCAGCGGCAGCTCGTCGAAGAACTCGACGGCGCTGTCGAGCCTCGGGATCAAGCCGCTGGACTGGCTGCAGAACCCCACGGTCGTCGGTGACGAGACGATCGCCGGCGTCCAGACAACCCATATCCGCGCCAGCGTCAACGTGCAGGGCCTGCTCACCGATCTCAACACCCTCGTGAAGAAGGGGTCCTCGCTCGGGGTTCCCAAGACCGCCAACCTGTCCAACGGGCTGTCGGCCTCGACGAAGGCGAAGATCGCGGGCGAGGTCCGCAACACCACGTTCGACGTGTGGACCGGCAAGGACGACAAGCTGCTGCGCAAGGTCTCGATCGGCGCGACGCTGCCGGTCACCGGACAGACCTCGACCCAGCTCGGGGGCATGACCTCGGCCGGGATCGCCCTCACGATCCAGTACTCCGACCTCAACCAGCCCCAGACGATCACCGCTCCCCAGACCGTCCGTCCCTACAGCGAGTTCAGCAGCAAGGTCGACTCGCTGGTCGCGGCCCTACAGGGCGTCACCGGCTCGACCAGCTCGGGGTCGGGCTCGAACTCCAGCGGGTCGAGCTCGAGCAGCTCGGGTTCGGGACTCTCGGGGGCCTCGACCACCGTCAAGCGCTACAGCAAGTGCGTCTCGGATGCCGGCAACGACCTCTCCAAGATGCAGCGCTGCGCGTCGCTGCTCAACGGCGGCTGAGCAACCCACCGGCCCCGTCACTCGCGCTCGGACGCGTTGGGGTCGTCCGCCTCGCCCTCGTCGAACGACTCCTCCTCTCCTCGTCCTCGTCCTCGTCACCCATCGGGGCGGGGTGGAGCTCGACCTGGAAGCGCTCCAGCAGCTCGTCGCGCCGGCTGTCGTCGATCGCCGACTCATCGGAGATCAGGACCCAGTCGGCCCCCTCGTACTCCTCCATGTTGAAGATCTCGGTGTCGAGTTCGGGGGAGTCGTCGACCGATAGGAGCACCTCGGTCTGAGGGTTGAAATACGTCCCGGGGCGGTTGACCAGCTCGTCGAGTTCGAAGCGGCGCGGATCTGCCATCGGGCGGCAGAGTACAAGCAAGCCGCGCGCGAGGTCACGCCGACGCTCAGAGGTTCGTGAGCCCGGCGATCTCGCGCTCGATCTCGGCCTCGATGTCCAGCGGCGGCTTGCCGGCGCGAGCCCGACGGAGGTTGCGGGCGATCACGAGGTCCCGGATCTCCTCGCGCAGCGCCGGATCGATCGCCGGGGCGGTCAGCCGCGCGAGCTCGGCCTCGATGTCGACCGGCGGCTCGCCGCGCCGGGCGCGCAGAGCGTTCCGGGCCTCCAGCAGCTCGCGGATCTCTGTGTCGCGCTCCTGCAGGGCGCCGATCGAGCCCGGCGCTGGGCCCCGCGGAAGCTCCGATTCGGTCAGCAGGTGGTCTGAGCCGTAGTCGTCCCACGTGCGCCGGGCCGAGATCAGGGCGATCACGGCTCCGAGCACGCCTAAGCCAACGACGATCCAGATGACCGTGCCAAACGCGTGCTGCACGCCGTTAAGTGTTGCGTATGCGGTCCCCCAAGCGCTACCCTCTAGGTCATTGACTGACTAGTCAATCTATGTTCACGAAGGAGAAATCCAGTGGTTGATTTCACGCTCACCGAGGAGCAGCAGGCCATGCGCGAGATGGCGCATGACTTCGCAGAGAAGGAGATCCGCCCGGTCGCCTGGGAGTACGACAAGGAAGGCACGTGGCCCGGCGAGATCATCGAGAAGGCCTGGGATCTGGGGCTGATGAACGGCCACCTCCCGGTCGAGTACGGCGGCCCGGGACTCGGGTTTCTCGACGGCGCGATCATCGAGGAGGAGATCGCGTGGGGGTGCTCGGGGATCGGAACCTCGATCACGTGCAACGGGCTGGCTACGGCGCCGGTCCTGATCGGGGGCTCCGACGAGCTCAAGAAGCGCTACTTGGCTCCGATGGCCGAGGAGCCGCTGCTGGCGTCCTTCTGCCTGACCGAGCCCGACGCCGGCTCCGACGTATCCGGGATGAAGACCACGGCCGTGAAGAAGGGCGACAAGTGGGTCATCAACGGCTCCAAGTGCTTCATCACAAATGGCGAGTACGCCGACTGGTACACGGTCTACGCCAAGACCGACAAGGAGGCCGGCCACCGCGGGATCTCCTGCTTCGTCGTCCCCCGTGACGCGGGCGTGATCGTTGACAAGCACGAGGACAAGATGGGCCAGCGCGCTTCTAACACCGCGACGATCACGTTCCCCGAGGTCGAGATCCCGCTGGAGAACCTGGTCGGCGAGGAGAACAAGGGCTTCAAGATCGCGATGATGACGCTCGACCGGACCCGTCCGGGCGTGGCCGCGATGGCCACCGGCGTTGCGCGTGCCGCAATGGAGTTCGCGATCGACTACTCCAAGGAGCGCGTGCAGTTCGGCGTGCCGATCGCGATGCACCAGGCGATCCAGTTCATCATCGCCGACATGTCGACCAAGGTGCACCTGGCCCGGTTGGCGACCTGGAACTCCGCGGTGCTGCTCGACCAGGGCAAGCGCAACACGCTCGAGTCCTCGCACGCCAAGCGGTTCGCGGCCGACACCGCGATGGAGGTCACCACCGACGCCGTCCAGGTGTACGGCGGCTACGGCTTCATCAAGGAGTACAAGGTCGAGAAGCTGATGCGCGACGCGAAGATCCTGCAGCTGTACGAGGGCACGGCCCAGATCCAGCGGCTGGTGATCGCGCGCGAGACATTGCTGCCGCGCCGTGTCGAGCAGCCGTCGAAGGCGACCGCTTAGCCCGACACTCGGACGGGGTCTTGACTGCCGGGTCGGGGTTAATCCTCGACCCGGGGATCTCTCTGGCCGACCAGATCGAGCGGGTCGGGAGGTCTGATTGGCTCGTCCTCGGGAGGGCGGACGCTGCTATCGCACTTCTGACAGCGGGCTTCCAGGTACCCGTTGACCCATTGACACCTTGGGCACTGCCATTGCGCCCTGTTGACCCAGCGTCCTGTCGGATCAGCCATCAGGCCCGCATCATTTCTGCGTCATCGCGTAGATCCCGATCACGATGATCCCGAGGCAGATCACTCCACACAGGAACGCCACCGTGAGGCCACCGACACGCGATCCGGAGCCCTGGGTGCCGTCGGTCGCAGTCGCGTTGGCGAACTTGAGGCCGAGCAACAGGAATCCGAAGATGACCACCGTGCCGGCACCGGCGGCCAGCGTCACCAGGCAGATCTTCCAGATGGCGCTCCAGTCGACGATTGGGGATGCGACGAGGAACATGAGCTTGTCAGGCGAGTGCAGCGGCCGGTTCGACTGCCCGTTGCGCCTCGAGCTCGGGCGTCACGTTCGTGCGGTCGAGGTCCTTCGCCGTGATTGCATTGCGCTTCGAGAGGATGTAGAGCCCGGCGGCGATCGCCGCCGCGAGCAGCGTGATCACGATCGCGCCCGCGTTCGTATTCGTGCCGAAGAGGTCGGAGATGTGCCACATCGCAAACGCGACCAGCGCTGCCGAGGGCAGTGTGATCACCCACGCGATCCCCATCTGCCCGACGACAGGCCAGTGCACGATGCCGCCCTTCTTCCCGAGGCCCGCGCCCATGACGCCGCCCGAGACGATCTGCGTCGTCGACAGCGGGTAGCCGTAGTACGACGATGCGAGGATCGTCGCCGCGCTGGATGACTCGGCCGCGAAGCCCTGAGGCGACTCGACGGACGTGATCCGGTTGCCCATCGTGTTGATGATGCGCCAGCCGCCGCTGGCGGTGCCGAGAGCCATCGCGGTCGCGCATAGCAACTTGACCCAAATCGGCACGGTGAAATGGGCAGCACTCAGGTGGCCTGTGGAGATCAAAGCGAGGGCGATCACGCCCATCGTCTTCTGCGCGTCATTGGTCCCGTGGGCCAGCGAAACCAGCGACGCAGAGCCGATCTGGCCATATCGGTAGCCGCGTCTGGCCTCCTCCTGACCCAAGCCGGCGGATCAGCAGGTAGGCAGCCGTTCGTGGCGAGGAAGGCGGCACCGCCGCAGATGAAGATCGCGAGGACGCCCGGAGCGACGACCTTCTCGACGATCCCGCGCGCACTCACCGCCGAGGAGCCGACGTCTGCGATCGCCGCCCCGATCAGACCGCCGATCAAGGCGTGGCTCGAACTCGACGGAATCGTGAAATACCACGTGATCAGATTCCAGACCATGGCGCCGATCAACGCCGCCTCGACAACCGCGAGCCCGTCCACGCCGCCCGTCACCGCCGGCTCCACGATCCCCTTGGCGATCGTGGCCGCGACGCTGATCGAGATGAACGCGCCGAGGAAATTCAGGCATGCCGAGATGATCACCGCGGTCCGAGGCTTCAGCGCGCCGGTCGCGATCGAGGTCGCCATCGCGTTGGCCGTGTCGTGGAATCCGTTGGTGAAATCGAACGCTACCGCTGCCGCGATCACCAGTATCAAGACCAGTTCGGTGCCCATTGCGCGGCAGACTTACAGACGGCCTCCGCGCACATGTGAACTAGTTGTGAACATGGAGAAACCGGGTTGATACCGGCTACTCCGTAGCGCTGAACTCCCAGATCGCGATCCCCAGCATGATCAGCCCGAGGATCAGGATCACGCCCGCTTCGAGCAGCGCCGGGACGTGCCAGCCCCACCAGGTCACGCCCGGATCCAGTGCGGCGCGAGCCGCCGGTGAGATCGACAGGTGATCGAACACCAGCCGCCGCATCGGGTCGACCGCGTAGGTCAGCGGGTCGATCCGGTTGAGCACCGTCAGCCAGGCCGGCAGGCTCGCCACCGAAAACAGCGCGCCGGAGATGAAGAACATCGGCATCACGATCATCTGCATAACGCCCATGAACGACTGCATCTGCTTGATGCGGACCGCGACCATCACGCCGAACGCGGTGATCGTGAACGCCAGCAGCAGCTGCAGGCCGAAGATCCCGAGGATCAGCAGCGGGTCGTACGGGACGTGCACCAGCCCGGCCAGGCAGATCACGATCACGCCCTGGATCGAGGCCACGGTGGCGCCGCCCAGGCACTTGCCGATCACGATCGAACTGCGCCGGATGGGCGCCACCATCATTTCCCGCAGAAATCCAAATTCTCTGTCCCAGACGATCGACGCCGCCGAGAACATCGCGGTGAACATCACCGCGATACAGAGGATCCCGGGGTAGATGAACGTCTTCAGGTCGACGCCGTGGGTGCCGAACTTGGCCAGGCTCTGCAGTCCCGAGCCCAGCACGAATAAAAACAGCAGCGGCTGGACCAGCGAGGTGATGATCCGCAACCGGTCGGACTTGAAGCGGATCAGCTCGCGGCGCCAGACGATCCTGATCGCTCGCAGCTCGGACGCGACACTTCGCTGGGGGACGCTGACCCGAACGATCTCGGGTGGCGGGGCCTCGCTGGGCGTGCCCTGGCGCGCGCCCTCGACCGTCGTGCTCATCGCCTACCTCCGGTCATCATCTGCATCATCACGCGGTTGCGGTGCCGGCTCTGGTCCTCTTCGGCGTCCCGAATCGTGCTGCCCGTGTAGGACATGAACACGTCGTCGAGGGTCGGGCGGGACACGTTGACCGACTTGATCGGCATTCCGAGCTCGGTGAACAGGCGGGGCACGAACTCCTCGCCTGCGGGCACGCCAAAGGTGACCATTCCCTCTGCGATCCGCGCCTCGATCCCGAACCGATCGGCGATCGCTGCGATCGCGGCCTCGTCGTCGTCGGTGTGGATCATCACGCGGTCGGTGCCGACCTGGGCCTTGAGCGCCTCGGGCGTGTCGAGCGCGACGATCTCGCCGTGATCCATGATCGCGATCCGGTCGCACCATTCGGCCTCGTCCATGTAGTGCGTGGTCATGAAGATCGTGATCTCCTCGCGCTCCTTGAGCTCACGGATGTAGGTCCAGATCGAGCGGCGCGTCTGGGGGTCGAGTCCGATCGTCGGCTCATCCAGGAACAGCACCCGGGGCGAGTGCATCAGCCCGCGGGCGATCTCCAGCCGGCGGCGCATGCCGCCGGAGAACGTGGCCACGGGGGAGTCCTTGCGCTCCCACAGGCCGACCATCGCCAGCACCTGGTGCATCCGCGGCGCGACGAGGTCGGACTGCACGCCATAGAGGTCGGCGTGCAGCCGCAGGTTCTGCTTGGCGGTCAGGTAGCCGTCGAGCGTCGGGTCCTGGAACACCAGGCCGATGTTCCGGCGGACGTCGTCGCGCTCTGAGACCACATCGTGGCCGGCGACCAGCGCCGAGCCGGCGGTCGGCTTGGCCAGCGTGCACAGCATGTTGATCGTCGTCGTCTTGCCGGCGCCGTTGGGGCCGAGGAAGCCGAACACCTCGCCGGTCGCGACCTCGAACTCCACGCCGCGCACCGCCGTGACCTCGTCGTACTCCTTGACGAGACCCCTTACCTGGATCGCGGGTCGTGTCTGATCTAGCGTCGCTGCCATCCCATTGGACAACGTTACGCCGTCAGCCATCGGCACCCGCCGCCGGCGCGTCGTCCTCGGCCAGGATCCGGTACAGCGTGCGCCGGGTCTCGGCCAGCGCCTCGCGGGCGCGGCGCATCTGATCCTCGTTGCCCGCCCCGACGACCTGCATCGTCGCCAGCGCCAGTTGGTGGATCAGCGAGCGGAACTCGCCGGCCGCCTCGAACGCGGGATCGTCCTCCATCTCCCACGGCGGCGACTTTCCCTCGCGGTCGCCGAGCTGCTCGCGCCCGGCGTCGGTGATCTCGAACAGCTTGGCTCCATCGCGCTCGGTCGAGCGGATCAGGCCCTCGTCCTCGAGCTGGGACAGTGCGGGGTAGACCGACCCGGGGCTGGGGCGCCAGCGCCCGTCGCTGCGCTCCTCGATGGCCTGCATCAGCTGGTAGCCGTTGCGCGGCTCCTCGGCGAGCAGCAGCAGCAGCCCGGTCCGGACGTCGCCCCGGCGCCGCCGTCCGCGGCCGCCGCCGAACGGGCCCGGACCGCCGCCCCAGCCGGGACCGCCTCCCGGTCCGCCTCCAAAGGTCTCGGCCAGGTGCCGGAGCGCGGCGAAGCGCTCCATGTGCTCGACCCGGCGGCGCGGGTCGCCTTTCATCATCCGCATCCGTAGCGGCCAGGGTGCGCAGTGGGCGTGTGCATGAGTCATTTGAGTACCTCCTGAGTACTAACGCCGAGCGGTAACGATATATCGCTACAGTATCGACTGTCAAGCGCCCGGCGCGATTGGTCGATCGAGTGCGGCTATATGCCGCACAAAGCGGTATCGCTCGTGGCGGACGTGGCCCGCCGCCCCACTCGGACGTGGCCCGCCGCCCACTCGGACGTGGACCCGCGGCCCGCGGAAGACGCCGGTCAGCTCTCGTCGTCGGGGTCGCCGTCGGGCGGCGGCCCACCGCCGCCACCCGGGCGGTTGCGGATCCAGTCGGCCACCTGATCGGCGACCCCGCCGATCTGCGAGCCGGCCTTGGCGAGGTTGTCGCCGGCCTCGGCGAACACCTTGCGGAAGCGCTCGGCGTAGAACTGGACCGCGTCGGAGGCTTCTCCGCGCACGTCGGTCTGGTCGCCGCGGCGCCGGTACTCGCCGCGGACGATCCGGTCGTACTCGCCGGTCTGGACCCACTTCATCACCTCGGACACGCGGCGGACCGCGTAGGTGTGGTCCTGACCGATCTCGTCAAAGAAGCGGCGCACCCGATCCGACGGGTCGTCCCACGCCTCGTACTCCATCGCCTGCGCCATGAACGCATCGAGGCTGAGCCGGTCGGCGGGCATCGCGCCCGCGGTCACCATCAGGGTGCGGCACACGATCCGGGGATCGCGGACCGCGAGCGTGGCGGCGCGGTCACAGCTGAGCTCGGCCGCCCGGTACCACTCGAGCAGCACCGCGCGGACGCCGCGGAACGGGATCCCCAGGAAGAACGGGAGCGGGCTGGTGACGCTCAGCAGGATGTTGAGCGCGGTCATGTACATGACGTGATCGGACAGGATGTGGCCGAGCTCGTGGGCGAGGACCACGCGCTGCTCGCCGGGGCCGAGCCACTGCAGCAGCTGCGAGTCGACCACGACCATCGGCTTGCCCGAGCCGACCGCCTGGGCGCCGCCGCGCACGCCCCAGCTGACGTACAGGTCATACGTATCCATGTCGAGGATCCGGCAGACTCCCCGATGCGAGGTCCACAGATCCGGGAGCTGGTGCTCGCCGACCTTGACCGAGTTGCCCAGGTAGAACTGGCGCAGCGCGCGCTCGTAGCGCCACTCGACGAGCTTGCGCACGACCGTGTCGAGCATCGGGACCGCCTTCAGCGCCGCCGTCGCCGCCCGGTCGGCGGGATGCTCGTAGGCCTTGGACGAGATGTTCTCGTACGGCTCGATGCTCTCTGGCAGCGCGTCGGCCATCCTCCACCTGAGCCTACCCGCTGGCCTGAGCGGGCGATAATCGTTCCCCTGAGATGCGAACGGTGCGGGCAACTCAGACGGTCGCCGGCACCGTCGGCGAGGTCGAGCGACGCTGGTATGACACGGGCCGGTGGCCGTCATGGGTCGACGGTCTGGAGCGGGTGCTCGACGTCGGCGGGCCGTGGCCGGAGCCGGGCGCGGTGGTCACCTGGGAGTCCGGCCCGGCCGGCCGGGGCCGCGTGGTCGAGCGGGTGGTGGAGCGCGAGCCGCTGAAAGGACAGACCATCGAGGTCACCGACCCCTCGATCAGCGGCCGCCAGAGCGTCGCCTTCGCGCCGGTGTCCGACGGCGTCCAGGTGGAGCTCACGCTGTCCTACCGGCTCCGGCGCCGCTCGCCGGTGACGCCGGTCGTGGACCTGCTGTTCATCCGCCGGGCGATGGCCTCCTCGCTGGAGACCACGCTCAGCCGATTCGCCCACGACCGCGGGCCAACTGGCGGCTAGCGCCGCCTGGAGGCTCCTAGACTCATCGCGCATGTCCGTGACCGAGGAGGCGACCCGCCTGGCCGAGCTGGTCCGCGCCGCCGACTCGGTGGTGGCGCTGACCGGCGCTGGGATCTCGGTCCCGTCCGGAATTCCCGACTTCAGATCGCCGCGCACCGGCCTGTGGGAGAACGTCGACCCGATGGAGGTCGCCCACATCGACGTGTTCCGCGCCGACCCGCAGCGGTTCTGGCACTTCTACGGCCAGCGCTTCCAGACGCTCGAGGACAAGCGGCCCAACCGCGCTCACGAAGTGCTGGCCGAGCTCGAGCGGGCCGGGTTGCTCGACGCGGTGATCACCCAGAACATCGACCGGCTGCACGCGGAGGCCGGCTCGCGTGAGCTGATCGAGGTCCACGGGACGATCGCTCACGCCTCGTGCCTGCGCTGCAGCACCCGCTACCCGCTGGTCGAGGTGCGCGACCGCCAGGCTGCCGACACCGATGCGGTTCCGCGCTGCGACTGCGGCACGCCGCTGAAGCCCGACGTGGTGCTGTTCGGCGAGTACCTGCCGATCGCCGCGCTCGAGCGGGCCCAGAGCCTGGCGAGCAGCGCCGACCTGATGCTGTGCATCGGCTCCTCGCTCGAGGTCCACCCGGTCGCTGCGCTCCCGGATATCACGCTCGGCGCCGGTGGCTCGATCGCGATCCTCACCCAGGGGCCGACCCCGTTCGACCGCCGCGCCGCGGTGCGGATGAACGGCGACGTGGTCGACGAGCTCGAGGCGCTGCTGACCGCGCTCGGCTCCGACTGCGAGACTCCCGAGGCATAAATTGGATGCCATTCGAGCGTCCTCTGGCGGCGTCGCCGCGGGCTATGCGGCCCGCGCGGCATCCCGCGTCGCTTAACGGGCCGCGCCCGCGTCATCCGGCTGTCCTCGTCGCCTCGCGTAGCTCCGCTACGCCGCGGCTCCTGCGTCCTTGTGCGCCATCCACCAGTGGCCACTCTCAGTGGCACCGAATTTCCGACTCGCGACACTAGACATCCGCGACCGCTCGCGCCCTCAGCGCCGCCTCGATCCGCCCCAGCGTCGCGCTCACGTCCTCGAGCTCGGCGGGCCCGAGCGGCCCGGCCAGGGCGGCCTGCGCGGCGACCGCGATTGCGTCGCGCCTGCCGCGCAACTCGCCCAGCCGCTCTCCGAGTCCGCCCGAGCTGGGATCACCGGGCAGCTCGGCCAGCGCGGCGTCGAGCGCGACCAGCACCTGCAGCGCCGCCTCGCGGTCGCGCCCCTGGTCGAGGTCCAGCCGCGCCCGCAGCGCCAGCTCCTCGCACACCAGCGCACGCTCGCGCCCGTTGAGCACGGCGGCCAGCCGGGCCTGAGGGGCGAGCACGGTCGCGCGGCGACGGCGTCCGGGGGAGACGGTCAGCTCGCGGGCGTCGGTCCAGAGGCCGTCGGCGACCTGTTCGCCGGCGCCGTACCCGACCCGCGCGACCAGCGCTTGGCCCCGGCTGACCGCGTTCTGGTACGGGTCGGCGGTCACCAGCCGGAATGCGTGCAGCGCCCGGTTGAGGACCTTCAGACCCGCGGCCAGCTGCTCCTCGCCCGCGCCGTCGAGCCACGCTCGCGCTGCTGCCTGGTCGGGCAGCTCGGCGCCGACGTCGATGACGGTCGCCCGTCCGGTCGCCACGGGCGTTGGCTCAGGCTCAGGTTGAGCGTTAGCTCGCCGCCGGGCGGGTCTCAGAAGCCGGCGCTCGACCGCTCCCAGGGTCGCGATAACGATCACGTGGGTCGGCGGAGCGTCGGTCGCATCGCCGGCGGCGCGCACCAGGTAGCGACCGTCCGGCGGACCGACCGGCCACGGCAGCTCGACCTGGCTGAAGGGGAACAGCCGCGCTAGTGGCTGCCCGAGCCGGCCGCGGTCTTGACCTTGATCGCGTACTTGCTCGGCGCGATCGACACGATCGGCTCGGGGATCTGACTGAGGTGGTTGATCAGCTTGATCCATTGGCCGGGCTGAAGGATGCTCTTGACCTCGGCCGAGACCTTGTCGTTGCGGCCGAACAGCGGCGTGAAGGCGATCTGAATGCGGTTGGCGTGATCAGGCAGCGAGAGCGTGGTCGACTGGCCTTTGTAGCTAATCAGCGAGACGATCTCATCGGGCTTCATCGCGCCCTGCAGGGTGAGCAGGCGGCGGATCGCCAGGTCGGTGATCGAGCCAGGGCCCTGATGGCCCTCGACCGAGATCCCGTTGATCTTCGAGATGTCCAAGCTGGAGCCGGTCCCGCCCGCCTCATCGACGCCGGTCGAGGCGCTGAGGCTGTGTCCGCAATCGAGCCCGCTGACCGTGGGCGAGAGGCCCGAGGCCGACAGGAACTCAATCACGCCGAGGATCCGCCGGTCGATCAGGCCCGCCTCGATGTCCCGGCGCCCGCAGGTGTAGATCTGGACGTGCGGGTCCTCGAGTACGCGCGTCTGCAGCTGCTCCTTGGACATCAACAACACCTGGCCGACCGAGGCGTTCTTGGCGCCCGGGCCGTAGAACGGGTCCACGCCGGAGGCGCGGTACACGGCCGTCGCCTGCAGCAGCTTCCACCCGTCGAGGATCGGCTTGGGGTCGATCTGCGGCGCGTTCTTGCCAGCCGGGCGGACCATGAACTGCAGGTGCGAGGCCGATGACTTCGTGCGGGCCCCGATCCGGCCGAGGATCGTGCCGGCAACGACCACCGCGCCCTGCTTGAGCGGCTCCAGCGTGTACTGGTCCTTGGCCAGGTGCAGCACGTCCGAGAAGTAGTCGTTGAAATTGGAGATCTGGGACTGGCTGTTACGGATCTGCAGCGCGCCACCGGCCCGGTAGGAGGCCGGGCGGTGCGGATCGGCGAACAGCCGCTCCTTGACCATCGGGGTCGCGATCGAGGACGTCTCCTGGCTGGCGGCGGGCTGCACGGCCGCGCCCTGCGAGCCGCCGCCCTGGGTGTTCTTGGCGGACGTCTTCGGGGAGGCGGCGATCTCCTGGCCGGCATCGGGCGATGCCGGGGCGGAGGAACCCTGCTGCGAACCGGCGCTGGCCGGCGCGGTGGGCGCCTTCGCCGGCTTCGTGTTGGACTGCGCGGTGAGCTGCTGTGCGATCTGCTTGGCGGTGACCTTGACCGGTTTGGGCACCGGGTACGTGCTCGGGATCGAGCCCAGGTTCGCGTACGTGTAGACGTTGCCCGTGGCGTCCTGGAGCTCGAGGTAGCGGCCGAGCTGGGGGCTCTGCCCGATCTTCACGATCTTTCCGTCGTTGACCGCGATCACCGGCGAGTTCTGCTTGGCGTAGATCGAGACGGCCGTGGCGGTGGGGTCGGACTCAATCGGGACGGCCGCGTTGCCGCTCTTGACCCGCTGCTTGGCGAGCTTCTCGACCGCGTCGTCGGCGTACTTGGACGGAGCCGCGACGGGGAAGTGCCCCTCGACCAGTCCGGTGAGCGCGCCGACCAGCTGGCTCGGCATCCCGCCGATCAGCTTCGCGCGCAGCAGCACCGACTGGACGTACCAGTTGGCGTGGTTGTAGGCGAAGATCGCCTGCGAGATGTCCTTGGACGCACCGGCCGCGTGGAGGTAGCGGGCCGCGCTGAAGATCGCGTCGACCGGGTTGTAGGGATCGGCGACGCCGTCGCCGTTGGCGTCGATTCCCCACTCCTTCCAGGTCGAGGGGAGGAACTGCATCCACCCGACGGCTCCGGCGCTCGAGACCGAAAGATTGCGTCCATAGTCGGTCTCGATCTCATTGATCCCGGCCAGCACCTGCCAGGGGACGTCGTACTGGATCCCGGCCGCCTGGTAGATCGGGAGCAGGAACGGCGGGATCCGGAAGCTGTCGATGAAGAAGTTCGGGACCCCCATCGGCGGCGCCGTCGGGAGCGTGATCGTCGATGACGACGGGGGCGGCTGGGGTGGAGCGGTCGCGGTGTGGTTCTGATGCTTGTGCGCCCGGTGCGATGGCTTGGAGCTGTGCTTCTTGGACTTTGGCTTGGGCTTCGGCTTGGGCTTGGGCTTGGGCTTGGGCTTGGGCTTGGGCTTGGGCTGGTTGCCGGTCGACGGCGAGGAGGAGTGGTTGGACGGGCGCTGCGACTTGGGCTTGCCCCTCGGCTTGGGCGGGTTCGAGGGCGTCGTGGGCGTGGTCGGCGTCGTCGGCGTGGTGGGCGTGGTGGGCGACGTCGGCGTCGTGGGCGTGGTGGGCGAGGTGGGCGTGGTGGGCGTCATCGGGGTGGTCGACGTGGTCGACGAGCCCGGCGGGCACCACTCCGACAGGACCCGAGTGCCGACGGGCAGGTTCAACGTCGAGATCTGCTTGCCGGCGTCGAGGTAGTAGGTCTTCGGCTTGCCGTTGGGCAGCCGGACAGTCACCGTGCACTTGGGCGTGGCCGACGCCGCCGGCAGGGCTGACAGCCCCATGACGACGGCGATCGTCGCGATCGTGCAACCCGCGACTCGAAGCTTCCTACCTCTCAACACTTGTGGCTTGGTCCTCCGCCCGCTGTTACGCGCATGTCAACAGGGCCGCCCTGGGTCCGCGGCTGGGCTGCAAGCTACTGGTTGACCCGGCAGTTTGCAATGACGAAAGCGCCTGACATCCGTGCGTTTTTCTTTGCGACATCGCTGCAAATCGCTGGAAAGCTGATGGAGGTGCACCAGTCCCTTATCGGCACCTCGTTCACATGACCGTAACGGCAATGCTGAGAGTCTACGCCGTATAAGCCTCAACTTCAGCCTCAGCATTGCCCGCGAGGCGAGAACTCGGCCCCGCGCCCGGTGTGCAAACACGGCTCGCCGCAGCGCCGTCCGCCCGTTACAGTGGGCCTCAATGACCGAAGACAAGGGCCTGCGCCAGCGGGTCACACGCCAAAGCGAAGAGGCGATCGGCAAGCTCGCCTCGGGAATGCTCGAGCACCCGGTCGTCAACGGGGCGATGAGCGCCGCATTTGAGACCAAACAGAAGGCGACCCGTGCGCAAGAGGTTGCGATGGGGGCGCTGAACCTGCCGTCGGCGAGCGACATCGAGCGCCTGACCCGGCGACTGCGAGGCGTCTCCCAGCGGCTGGAGGGGATCGAGGACGGCCTCGATCGGGTCGAGCAGCGAATCGACGGACTCGGCGCTGACACCGCGATCGACCGCCGCCTGGCCGCGATCGAGGGGCGGCTCGAGCGGATGGAAGCTGCGCTTGCGAGCAACGCGCCAGCCGACAAGCCGCCGGTCGGCGACCCGTCGAGCTGACGTCGAGGCGACCGCCCAACGGCGGCGCTCAGCCCGAGCCGCTGTGCGTTCGGGCGGTCAGCGCCAGCACCGCGGTCTCGCCCATCCGGCGCTCGCCGTCATGCAGCGATTGCTCAGCGATCCTCACGCGCGCGGGGAACAGGAGGTCGGTCACCAGCAGCAGCGTCGCGGCCCGGACACCCCGCACACCGGCCAGCGCGAACAACGTCGCGCTCTCCATCTCGACCGCGGCCGCGCCCTCGGCCAGCCACCGACGCTCCTGATCGGGCCTGCCGTCGTAGAACAGGTCGGTCGAGACGACGGTGGCCGCGCGGGTGTCGCCCGCGGCGATCAGCGCGGCGAGCAGATCCGGGTCGGGCGACACACGGTCCCCCGCGCCGAGCGCGCGGCTGGTTCCATCCGCCGCGATCGCGTCGGTCGCAACCAGTAGCTCGCCGAGCTCGAATCCGGATTCCAGGGCCCCGCACGTCCCGACCCGCACCAGCGTCGTGGCGCCGAGATCGACGAGCTCGGAGATCACGATCGCGGCGCTCGGACCGCCCATCCCGGTGCTCTGGATGGTGAGGACGTCGCCGTCACCGGCGCGCCCCGTGTACCCCCACAGGCCGCGGTGGTGATTGAACATCAGCGGCGCCTCCAGCAGCCATTGCGCCAACGCCAGCGCGCGGCCCGGATCGCCTGGCAGCAGGACGCGTTCGGCGAGCTCCGCGGTTGGCTTGATGTGGATCGGTTCGCTCATCGCGCGGAGGTTGACATACGTCGCGGAGGCGAGTAGACCTACTGGCACGAAGCAGGCAACAGGCCGGAGCGTGGGTGTGCTGCCGATGGTCAGGCTTCACGCGCGCGAGGCGCCGCCGGAAACGTGACGAGCGCCAACGGCCGACGCAGCGGGCCGTGATGTCCGCGGGCGGCGAGGGTCCGGACTCACCGGGCTCCCGCCGCCGACTGATGCCCTGGATATCCAGGACAATCAGGCGTGGTGAGCGGGCCAGATCGCGACGAGATGCTCGATGCCGTCGCCGCCGGTGGGCTGATGGTCGCCGGTCGTCCGGTGATCGTGCTGCTCTCGGGCGGCCGCGACTCGGTCTGCCTGCTCGACCTCGCGGTGCGGATCGCCGGCCCCGAAGCGGTCGCCGCGCTGCACGTCAACTACGGGCTGCGCGAGGCCGCCGACGGCGACGAGCGCTATTGCGCGGAGCTGTGCGAGCGTCTCGGGGTGCAGCTGCAGGTTCGCCGCCCACGGCGGCCTGAGCGCGGCAACCTCCAGGCGTGGGCCCGCGACGTGCGCTATGGCGCGGCCGCGAGGGCGGCGCTGGCGCGCACAGCCGACGTGGCCGCGGGCCACACCGCAACCGATCAGGTCGAGACGATCCTGTACCGGCTGGCGTCGTCGCCCAGCCGGCGGGCGGTGCTGGGCATGCGCCCGCGCGAGGGTGCGCTCGTGCGCCCTCTGCTCGGTCACACGCGCGACCAGACCGCGGCCTACTGCACCGACCGTGGTCTGAGCTGGCGCGAGGATGAGAGCAACGACGCGGCCGCCTACGCCCGCAACCGGATTCGGGCGGGGCTCCTGCCGGCGCTGCTCGATGTCCACCCGGGCGCCCTGCGCAACGTGCTCGCGCTGGCCGACGTGCTCCGCGACGAGGGCGTAGTGCTGGACGGGCTCGTCGACGACGTCCTGGAGGGACGCGGCGAGATCGAGCTGGCCCGCCTGCGCGAGCTGCCGCCGGCGCTGGCGCGGCTGGTCGTGCAGCGGCTGGCCGACGCCGCCGCCGGGGGGATCGCCCCGGGGGTCGGCCGCCGGCTCGGCGACGTGACCGCGCTACCCGACCGCGGCACGGTCGAGCGCGACGTCGGCGCCGGCGTGCGGGCCGTAGCGGAGTACGGGGTGGTCCGCTTCGAGCGCCTCGACGCGAGCGCCGGCGCGGGGTTAGCCGAAACGGCATCGCCGCCCGCGGTGCGCCTGCCGATCCCCGGAGCGGTCCGGTTCGGCTCCAGCGAGGTCAGCTGCGAGCTCGGGCCTCCCACCCGCGAGCCCGGGGTTCTCGACCGTGCGACGGTCGGCGACGAGCTGGTGGTCCGCGCCTGGCGGCCGGGCGACCGGATGGCCCCGCTGGGGCTGGGCGCAAGCAAGAGCCTGCAGGACCTGTTCACCGCCCGGCGCGTCCCGAGACGGCAGCGCGGCGCGGTCGCGGTCGTCGAGTCCGACGGCGAGATCGCCTGGGTGGACGGGGTCGCCACCTCGGAACGCTTCAAGGTGACGGAGTCCACGCGCGAGGGCGTGCGGCTGAGCGCGCGACCGGCCGAGGCCTCACGCGACTAAGTGGACCCCGCCGGAACGTTCCACCGTGAGTTGCGGTCCCAGATGACCGCCATGCGGCGTCCTCGAAGCCTCGCGCAGCGCTGCTGCGCCACGGCTTCTGCGTCCTTGCCTGACGGCCCCTGGACCTCGCCCCTCCCGGAGTACCGTTCCGGCCGGAGCCCACTAGGATGGCCTGACGTGGACGACGACGCGATCGGGGAAATCCTCGTTGGTCCCGAGGAGCTTGCGGGGCGGGTGCGCGAGCTGGCCGACGAGGTTTCACGGGACTACGAGGGACGGGACCTGGTGCTGGTCGGCGTCCTCAAGGGCGCCGTGTTCTTCCTGTCTGACCTGATGCGCCACCTGACCGTCCCGTGCGAGGTCGACTTCATGGCGGTGGCGTCCTACGGCTCGGCGACGAAGTCCTCCGGAGTGGTCCGGATCCTCAAGGACCTGGACGCCGTGATCGAGGGCCGCGACGTGCTGATCGTCGAGGACATCGTCGACTCGGGGCTGACGCTGCAGTACCTGCTGCGTAACCTGGCCGGGCGCAATCCGCGCTCGCTGGAAGTGTGCGCACTGCTGATCAAGCCGGCGCGCCGGAAGGTCGACCTGCACACCCGCTACGTGGGGTTCGAGATACCGAACACGTTCGCGATCGGCTACGGCCTCGATCACGAGGAGCGCTACCGCAACTTGCCCTTTGTCGCGGCGTTGAAGGAATGAGCCCTTGCCGCCCAGAACACCCTGGCCAGAGGGCCAAACCCAGGTGCTACGCTTGATCCGTCTAGCTCCCAAGCCGGCGCGTCGCATGCGCGGAGTTTCTCTATGAGCAGGTTTTTCAAGAGCGCAGCTTTCCCGATCCTGATTGTGGTTGTGCTCGCCTTCTTCGCTCAGAAGCTGATCGGAGGTTCGAGTCACTCGACCCACTACTCCTTCGGGAACCTGCTGACGCAGCTCTCAGACCAGCAGGTCAAGACCCTCACGCTCAAGGAGAAGGACAACACCGCGTCGGTCACGCTGCTTCCGCAATACGGCGGCACCAAGTACTCGGTCGGCTACCCGGACCAGTACACGCCGGAGCTGATCACCTCGGCACATAAGAACATCTCCGACCAGAGCGAGTTCGACATCCAGGGCAAGGCCAGCAACGGCTGGCTGTCGCTGCTGACCTACATCCTGCCGTTCGTGATCTTCATCGGGTTCTGGATATTCCTGATGAACCAGGTCCAGGGTGGAGGCTCCAAGGTGATGTCGTTCGGCAAATCGCGCGCCAAGCGAATGTCGGTCGACTCGCCGAAGATCACCTTCCGCGACGTCGCGGGGGTCGACGAGGCCGTGGAGGAGCTTCACGAGATCAAGGAGTTCCTCGAGAATCCGAAGAAGTTCCAGGCGCTCGGTGCGCGAATCCCCAAGGGCGTGCTCCTGTACGGGCCGCCCGGAACCGGTAAGACGCTGCTGGCGCGCGCCGTCGCGGGCGAGGCCGGCGTTCCGTTCTTCTCGATCTCCGGCTCGGACTTCGTAGAGATGTTCGTCGGCGTGGGCGCCTCGCGCGTGCGTGACCTGTTCGAACAGGCCAAGCAGAACTCCCCCTGCATCATCTTCATGGACGAGATCGACGCCGTCGGCCGTCACCGCGGCGCGGGTCTCGGCGGTGGCCACGACGAGCGCGAGCAGACGCTCAACCAGCTGCTCGTCGAGATGGACGGCTTCGAGATGAAGGACAACATCATCCTGATCGCCGCCACCAACCGGCCCGACATCCTCGACCCCGCGCTGCTGCGCCCGGGCCGCTTCGACCGTCAGATCGTGGTCGACCGCCCCGATCGCAACGGCCGCAAGAAGATCCTCGACGTCCACACCCGCGGCAAGCCGCTGGCTCGTGAGATCAACGTCGACGTACTGGCCGGCCAGACCCCCGGGTTCACCGGCGCCGACCTCTCCAACCTGGTAAACGAGGCGGCCCTGCTCGCGGCCCGCAACGGCAAGCGCGAGATCACCCAGGTCGAGCTCGAAGAGGGGATCATGCGCGTGATCGCGGGTCCCGAGAAGAAGACCCGGGTGATGAGCGACAAGGAGCGGCGGATCACCGCCTACCACGAGATGGGCCACGCGATCGTCGGGCACTACCTGCCGCACTCCGACCCCGTCCACAAGATCTCGGTGATCTCCCGCGGACAGGCGCTCGGCTACACGATCTCGCTCCCGAGCGAGGACAAGTTCCTGACCACCCGCGCCGAGTTGCAGGACACGATGGCGATGACGCTGGGCGGCCGTGCCGCCGAGGAGATCGTCTTCGGCGAGGTCACCACGGGCGCGTCCAACGACCTCGAGAAGGTGACCGCCACCGCCAAGCAGATGGTGATGCGGTTCGGGATGTCCGAGAAGCTCGGCCCTCGCGTGTTCGGCCACGACCACGGTCAGCCGTTCCTGGGTCGCGAGTTCTCGGCCGAGCCCGACTACTCCGACGAGATCGCTCGCGAGATCGACGACGAGATCCGCCGGATCGTCGAGGCCGCACACGTCCAGGCCAAGGAGATCCTCACCCGCTACAAGGGGTCGCTCGAGAAGCTCTCGGAGATCCTGGTCAAGCGCGAGACGATCGAGCAGGCCGAGTTCCACGCGCTGCTGGACGGCGGCACCGAGGAGGAAGTGTTCGGCGCCGAGGCGCCGCCTCCGCCAGAGGTCCCGATGCCGCCCGCCGCGGGTGAGCGCGCCGGCCGCGACACTCCGCGCCCGCTGCCCCGTCCGGGGCTGGCCGGCGGCACCGCCGAGTAGCTGACGCGGCTTACTTGACGCCGGTCGGAAGCGGCGGCTTGAGCCCGTGCGCGTGACAGTCGGCCAGCCCCGGCGCCAACGCCGGTGCCGCGGCCAGCGCGGGAGGCTTGGCGAACGTGGGCTTGCGGAAGTCGAAGTAGTCGGTCATCGGGTGCGCGTTGGCGTCGCGGAACGTCATCGCCGGGAGGTTCCACTTACGCTCGACGAACGCCAGCACCGAGGTGTGGTCCTGGACGATGTTCGAGACGTAGTTCGCTCTCGCCCAGGGCGATACGACGAACAGCGGCACCCTGAACCCGTAGCGGTCGTAGGACCCCGGAACGTCGCCGGGGCCGAGGATCGGCTCGATCTTGTCCGGCTTGATCGCCCGGGGCGGCGGCACGTGGTCGTAGTAGCCGCCGTGCTCGTCGTAGTTGATGAACAGCGCGGTGTGCTTCCACGTCGGCGCCTTCATCAGCGTCCGCACCACCTCAGCGACGAATCGCTCGCCCACCTGGATGTCCTGGGGGTTCTCCTCCGAGGTGGTGGTGTAGTCCGGGTCGATGAACGTGAACTGAGGGAGGCGCCCGGCCGCAACGTCGGTGGCGAACCGGTCGAACTTGCGCTGGCGCGACGCGCGCGCGGCGGTGAACGAGCCCGGCACGATCAGCCAGCTGGGAAGGTTCTGGTAGTAGATCGCCCAGTCGATGTGGTGGGCGTCGAGCCGGTCCCAGATCGTCCCGTTGGCGGCCGGGATCGAGAACGTGCTGCTGTCGGTGGCGATCGTCCCCGAGGCCGTGGCGGTGAACATGAACCGGCGGTTGGGATAGGTCTGCGCGAGCACCGAGCAGAAGTACCGCTGGCCGATCGGGAAGCGTCTGGCCAGCGAGTAGGTGAACGGCAGATCGTGCTCGTCCCAGATGCTCATCGCGATCGGTCCGCTGGCGCGGACGAACCCGTCGTTGCGGCCGTTGTCCCACGACTGGTGGCTCGCGTTCCAGTCCTGACCCGGATGGTGCTGGATCTGGCACGGGGTCGGCGCGCGGTTGGCGAACACCCGGCGGCCGTTGGTGTTGCGGTTGAAGTCGGTGAGCTTCCCGCCCCGCCGGCTGAGCCCGTCGATCCCGGACCGGCCCGGGACCTCGTAGGGAACCATCCCGAGCAGGTTGTCGAACGAGTGGTTCTCCATCATCAGCACGACGATGTGCTTGATCTGCGGCATGCTCGCGTGCCCGGCGGGCAGGCCGGGGAACGGCAGCGTGTCCGGCCTGCGCACGCCCGCGGCGCCCGCGATCGGCCTGGCCCATGCAGGCAGGCCGCGCGTGGCCATCAGCGCACCAGCGCCCGCGGCCGCGCCGAGAAGAGTGCGGCGGGTGAGCTTGGCGTCAGACGCGGACGCCGGGCCGAGGTCGGCGTGGTTGTCGGCTTCCTCGCTCACGTCGCCGGAAGATATACGGCGACCGCGGTCTGATGTCACCACGCCGTGACGATCGCGGCTCGCCGCGCGAACGCTAACGTCAGCCCGATCAGCGCGCACAGTCCCCAAGAATCGATGACCGACGACGCGCCCCAAGGCCGCCCGACGCGGCTGCTGCTGGTCGCCACCCGCGTCTGGCTGCCGCTGGCGATCGCGATCGCCGGCGTGGTCCTGATCGTGATCGGCGGGCCGGGCTCGCACCATCACAGCCCCACCGCCGCCGCCGCCGGGGTGGCGCTGCTGATCGCCGCGCTGATCGTGTGGATGGTCAACTGGCTGTTCCGGATGAGCGTGCAGAGCAACCGCGAGCGCGAGCAGGAGGAGCTCGCGCGCGAGTACTTCGACCGCCACGGCCACTGGCCCGACGAGGAACCACCGCTAGTGTCCGGTTTGACCGCCTTCACGCTGATGGGCGTCGTCAATGTCACGCCGGACTCGTTCTCGGATGGCGGGCGCTACTTCGAGTCCAACGCGGCGATCGCCCACGGGCTCGAGCTCGAGCTCGAGGGCGCCGCGATTCTCGACATCGGCGGCGAGTCCACCCGGCCCGGCGCCGATCCGGTGGGGGCCGAGGAGGAGCTCCGCCGGGTGCTGCCGGTGATCGACGGTCTGGTGGCCGCCGGCTGCAAGGCCCGGATCTCGGTCGACACCTCCAAGAGCGAGGTCGCGGCGGAGGCGCTGGCGGCCGGCGCCTCGTACGTCAACGACGTGACCGCGTTTCGCGGCGATCCCGAGCTCGCCGACGTCGTCGCGAGCTCCGGCGCCGACTGCTGCCTGATGCACATGCTCGGTGACCCCCGCACGATGCAGGACGACCCGCGCTACGACGACGTCGTCTCCGAGGTCCGAGAGTTCCTCGAGGAGCGGGTGGCGTTCGCGCTCGCCCGCGGGATCGAGCGCGATCGGATCATGCTCGACCCCGGGATCGGGTTCGGCAAGACGCTCGACCACAACCTCGAGCTGCTCCGCCGCCTCGACGAGCTCGTGGCAATCGGACGGCCGCTGGTGATCGGCACTTCGCGCAAGTCGTTTTTGGGCCGGATCACCGGCCGCGGGCCCGACGAGCGGGTCGCCGCCACCGTCGCCACCAACGTGCTCGCCTACGAACGCGGGGCCCGCGTGTTCCGCGTACACGACGTGGCTCCGGTCCGCGACGCCCTCGCGGTGACGGCTGCTACGGTCACCGCCCGATGGCCGACGCCGACGATTTCGACGACGACGACGTAGACGACGAGGACGAGGGTCACCCCGAGCCCGAGGTCACGATCGAGATCAGCGGCCTGTCGCTGTTCACGCACGTCGGGGTCACGGCGGCCGAGCGCGAGGTGGGTCAGCGGCTGCTGCTCGACCTCAGGATCGACGTCGGCGACACCGACGCCACCGTCACAGACCGCGTCGAGGACACCGTCGACTACGCCCAGGTCTGCGACATCGCCAACCTGATCGCCCAGCGCTCCTACAAGACGCTCGAGCGGCTGTGCGCCGCGATCGCCGACCGGCTGCTCGAGCAGTACGACGTGCATGCCGTGTGGGTGAAGGCCGCTAAGCCCGAGCCGCCCTTGCACCTGCCCGTGACCGAGGTGTCGGTCGAGGTCTGGCGCGAGGCCGAATGAGCGGCGTCCAGCCGGGCTACCTCGGACTGGGCTCCAACGTCGGCGACCGCCGCGGTCACCTCGAGCACGCCGTGGCCGCGCTGCCGGCTCAGGGCGTGACCGTGCTGGCCTCCTCATCGGTGTACGAGACAGAGCCGGTCGGCGAGGTGCTCGACCAGCGCGATTTCTTCAACGCCTGCATCCGGATCGAGACCGAGCACGATCCCGAGCAGCTGCTCGACGCCTGCAAACGGGTCGAGCGCGACCTGGGCCGCGAGCCCGGCGGCATCCGCCACGGTCCGCGGCCGATCGACGTCGACGTGTTGCTTCTGGGGTCGCTGGAGCACAGCTCCGAGCGGTTGACGCTGCCCCACCCCGAGGTGCTCGCCCGCCGCTTCGTGCTGATGCCGCTCCTCGAGCTCGACCCGGAGCTCACGCTCCCCGGCGGCGTGCGCGCTGCCGACGCGCTCGACGGGCTCCCCGAAGGGCAGGCGGTCCGCCGCGTGGGTGAGCCGCTGCTGTAGGTTGGCTGGCGCGATGCTGCTGGTCGTCGACGTCGGTAACACCCAGACGCACTTCGGCGTGTTCGCCGACGGTGACACCGAGATCTCCGAGCACTGGCGGTTCGCGACCGTGCGCGAGTCGACCGGCGACGAGCTCGGGGCGGCGCTGGCGAACCTGCTGGCGCTGCGGGGGCTGTCGCTCGACGCGGTCGAGTCCTCGATCGTCTCCTCGACTGTCCCGCAGCTCGCCGAGCAGTGGACGCAGATGGCCGAGCGCTACCTGGCGCAGCGGATGCTCGTGGTTGGGCCGACGATCCGGACCGGGATGCCGATCCGAATGGACAACCCGCACGAGGTCGGCGCCGACCGGCTGGTCAACGCGGTTGCCGCCTACCAACAGGTCAAGGGCCGGTGCGTGATCGTCGACTTCGGCACCGCGATCACCTACGACGTGGTGTCAGAGAGCGGTGAGTATCTCGGCGGGATCATCACTCCCGGGGCAGAGATCTCGATCGACGCACTGTACGACCGTGCCGCCAAGCTTCCCAAGGTCGAGCTCGCCGAGCCACGCTCGTTGATCGGAAAGTCGACCGTCGAGGCGATTCGCAGTGGGATCGTCTACGGGTTCGCCGGTCAGGTGGAGGGGATCCTGCGGCGGCTGCGAGCCGAGATCGGCGCCTCGACCACCGTGATCGCGACCGGCGGGCTGGCCGGAGCGCTGGTGCCGTTCGTCCGCGAGACGATCGACGAGGTCGACGACCTACTCACGCTGACCGGGCTTCGGCTGATCTGGGAGCGAAATCGGGACTGAGGGTGACCTCGGGCACCGGCACCTCGGGGGTGCGGGCCACGGTCGCGGCCAGGATCAGGAACGTGAGCCGGCGCCGGTTGTCGGGCTCGGCGATCGCGAACTCGTCATAGGCGTCGAGCAGCGAGCGGATCGCGGCGAAGATCGGCGCGTCGTCGATGTCGTCGGGCACGTCGCAGGCCAGCCGCGCGAGCGCCAGCATCTCGGCAGCCGCCTCGGCGCCCTGGCGCATCGAGGCGATCGCGCCGAGCATCACGAACTCCGAGACGCGGTCGAGCAGCACGTGCGGCGCCCGCTCGTGCTCGCCGACCGCAGGGCCGGCGGGGTGCAGGGGCTCGCTGGCGGCGATCCGCAGCGACTGGCCCGCGGCGATCGACCTGATCTGCTCGGGCGACAGGCCGACCTGCAGCGCCGAGCGCAGCTGGAACGCCGCAGACACTGCCGTCGACCCGTACGGAGCATCGCTGGCGAACACGATCTGCCCGGGCGGCACCAGCGAGAACAGCGACAGCATGTCGGCCGGCATCCACCAGGCGGTGTCGAACAGCAGATTGGGGTGGTCGGCGGCAACGCGCCAGATCCATGACAGGTCGCAGATGCCCGCGTGGGCGAGGATCAGCCGCGCGTTGGGAAACTCCCCGGCCAGCTGGACGGCGTGCAGGCCGAGCGCCGGGATTCCGCGTCCAGCGTGAATCAGCACCGGGAGCGTGCGCTCGTGGGCCAGCGCGATCAGCGGGCGCACGCCCGGGTGGTCAAGCGTGAACTGCTCGGCGCGCGGGTGCAGCTTGATCCCGCGGGCGCCGGCGTCGACGCACCGTTGCGCCTCAGCGAGCGCGCCGTGGTGCGGGTTGACGCGACAGAACGGCACCAGCAGATCGTCGGATCGCTCGGCCGCTTCGAGCACCATGTCGTTGGGCCCGGGATACCCGTCGGGCTCGTGGAACGGGAACATGAATGCCCCCACTGCGTCCGCCTGTCGGAGCGCGTCGGTCAGCTCCTCGGGGCTCTGGTGCATGCCGTCGGGGTCGTTGTAGCCGACGTGCGTGTGGGCGTCGAACAGCCGCAGATCCGGGACCTGGTCGGTGACGATCGCCGTCCAGGGCGCGAGGGTTTCTACGAGATCCATGGCCGGATTCGTACCATGAAAGGCTCGTGACCCGAGCTCTCACCGACACCTGGACCCTGGGCGGCATCCCGATTCCCAACCGCGTCGTGCTGGCGCCGCTGGCCGGGATCGGCAACTGGTTCGTGCGGCTGCAGGCCAAACGCTATGGGGCCGGGCTGGTCGTCTCCGAGATGGTCTCGAGCTTCGCGGTCCACTACCGCAACGAGCGGACCTGCCGCGAGCTGCTGCGAATCCATCCCGACGAGCACCCGGTGTCGGTGCAGCTGTTCGGGCACGACCCCGAGGTGATGGCGTCGGCGGCGGAGACGGTTGCGTCGGCGGGCGCGGACCTGATCGACATCAACATGGGCTGCCCGGTTCCCAAGGTCTGTAAGACCGGCGCCGGCGCGGCACTGCTGGACGACCCTGACCGGGCCGTGGCGCTGGCGCGGGCGGCGGCCCGGGGGAGTGGCCTGCCGGTCACGGTCAAGCTGCGCACGGGGCTGCGCCCCGGCGACTCAAGCGGCGTCGAGACGGCCCGCGCGCTGGCCCACGACGGCGGCGTGGCGGGCCTGTCGATCCACCCGCGCCACGCCTCGCAGCGTCACAAGGGCGCTCCCGACTACGCGCTGGCGCGATCGCTGGTCGAGGAGCTGCCGGTGCCGGTGCTGATCTCCGGCGGGCTGCACAACGCCGCCCAGGCGCGGCACGCATTCGAGCAGACCGGAGCCGAGGGGGTGCTGCTGGCGCGCGGCTCGCTGGGCAACCCTTGGCTGTTCGGTGAGCTGCTGGGGCTGCGCGACGGCGAGCCCGACCGCGAGGAGATCCTCGCCGAGCTCGACTGGGTCCTCGCGTGCGCGCGCGAGCACCTGGGCGAGGACCGCGCGACGCGCTACCTGCGGAAGTTCTATCCCTGGTACGTCGAGCGCCTGGCCCTGGCGCCGCCGATCGCCAAGTCGCTGCAGGCGGCGCTGCAGACCGCTCCGACACTCGAGGCCGCGCAGGAGCTGTTTCACGACGCCGCCGGGGGGCTGACGCTGGCCCAATCACCCAGCTGACGCGGATTTGCAGGGCGAACTACGGGCATGTCTATACTCGTCCGCCCACGGCACACGGAGGCTGCGTGACCCCCCGCTCCACAGGCGGGTTTTTTTCGTAAAGAACGCTTCAAGTACAGGTCATACGCAATGCCTAAGGACGTCATCCTCACACCAGAAGGACTATCCAACCTCAAGTCCGAGCTCGATCATCTCGCGACGACCCGCCGTCGCGAGATCGCGGCGCGGATCAAGGAGGCCCGCGAGTTCGGGGACATCTCCGAGAACGCGGAGTACGACGACGCTAAGAACGAGCAGGCGATGCTCGAGGCGCGGATCGCTCAGCTCGAGGAGAAGCTCCGCTCGGCCACGCGTGATCGACGCCACCGACCTCAGCACGGACCTGGTCCGGGTCGGCACGGTGGTGCACGTCAAGGACGAGGGCGGCAAGTCCACCAAGTACACGATTGTGGGCTCGGCCGAGGCGAACCCTGCCGAGGCAAAGCTGTCCAACGAGTCTCCGGTCGGCAAGGCGCTGCTGGGCCGTAAGCGGGGTGAAGAGGTGGTCTTCGCCACGCCTCGCGGCGAGCGGAAGCTGAAGATCACCAAGATCGACGTAGCCCACTAGGGCCGGGAACCGAGAGACTGGGGCCCGCCCTGGGCGAGGAACCCGCAGACGTCTTCGCCACCCGCCGGCGCAAGCTCGACGAGCTGCGGGCGGCCGGGGTGGACCCGTTTCCACACGAGTTCGGAGGCGTCGAGCCGATCGCGTCGGTCCGCGCTGCCCACGGCGACCTCCAGGCCGGCGACGAGACCACCGTGTCTCACCGCGTCGCCGGCCGCCTGGCGGCGCGGCGCGGCCAGGGCAAAATGGCGTTCCTGGACCTGATCGACCGTTCCGGGCGGATCCAGCTCCAGGCGCGCGTCGACGACCTCGGCGCCGACGGGATGGCGCGACTGCTCGACTTCGACCTCGGCGATCTGGTCGGGGTCGACGGGATCGCGTTCGTCTCTCGCCGCGGCGAGCTGTCGCTGCGGATCCAGGCATTCGTGCTGCTGGCCAAGTCGCTGCGTCCGCCGCCCGAGAAGCACCATGGGCTCAAGGACGTCGAGACTCGGTTTCGCCACCGCGAGCTCGATCTGATCGCGTCCGAGGAGGCCCGCGAGCTGTTCGTGACGCGCGCGCGAATCGTGTCCGCGGTGCGCCGTTTCCTCGATGCCGACGGGTTCATCGAGGTCGAGACCCCGGTCCTTCAGCCGCTCTACGGCGGCGCCGCGGCGCGGCCTTTCATCACTCACCACAACGCGCTCGACCGCGAGTTCTTCCTCCGAATCGCCACCGAGCTGTATCTGAAGCGGCTGATCGTGGGCGGGCTCGAGCGCGTCTACGAGATCGGCAAGGACTTCCGCAACGAGGGCGTCGACACCACCCACAACCCCGAGTTCACGATGCTCGAGTTCTACGAGGCGTACGCCGACTACCACGACATCGCGGCCCGCTGCGAGCGTCTGATCGCCTACGTGGCCTCCGAGGTCGGGTACTCGGGAGCGCTGGACTTCACGCCGCCGTGGCGGCGCGAGACGCTGGCAGGGGCGATCCTCGACCGCACCGGGATCGACGTCCTGGCCCATCGCGACCGCGAGGCCTTGGTCAACGAGATGCGCGCACGCGGCCTGCAGCCGGGTGGCGACCACGGCTGGCCTGCGCTCGTCGATGAGCTGCTGTCAAAGCATGTCGAGCCGACGCTGATCGAGCCCACGTTCCTGATCGACTTCCCGGTCGAGCTGTCGCCGCTGGCCAAGCGCCACCGCGCCGAGGACGGGCTCGTGGAGCGCTTCGAGGCCTACGTGGGCGGGATGGAGATCGCCAACGCGTTCACCGAGCTCAACGATCCCGACGATCAGCGCCAGCGCTTCGAGGAGCAGCGGGCGCTGGCCGCGGCCGGTGACGAGGAGGCGCAGCCGTACGACGAGGCGTTCATCCAGGCGCTGGAACACGGGATGCCGCCGACCGGCGGGATCGGGATCGGGATCGACCGGCTGGTGATGGTCCTGACGGGGTTGCGATCGATCCGCGAGGTCGTGCTGTTTCCCGCTATGAGGGACTAGCGGACCACCGACGGGCGCCCGACGGCGCCGTTCTTACGGGGTTCGTCGTCGGTGGCGCTAACGTAGGTCGCGATGACGTTCGCTGATCGTCAGGTGCTTCTGGGACGCTGGGGCATGCCCGCAGTGGGCTCCAGGGGTGCTGGTAAACTGGGGAATGGCCACAGAACTAACCGCTTGGGCTTAACTATTGCGGCCGGGAGGCCGATCTTGGTGAGCAGAGCGGCGTTGATGGCACCCCGTAGCCGGCAGGCCTCGACGAATTTGGCAGCCTAGGAATCCAAGACCAGAAATCGCCCCGACCGACCTTCCGAGCACCCCGCCACATCGAGAGAGAATCATGTTCGAGCGATTTACAGAGCGAGCCCGCCAGGTTGTCGTACTGGCGCAGGAAGAGGCGAGAACGCTCAAGCACAACTACATCGGCACTGAGCACATCCTGCTCGGCCTGCTCCGCGAGGAGGAGGGCCTTGCGGCCCGGGTGCTCGAGTCGCTGGACATCACAGTCGAGCGTGTGCGAGCCCAGGTCGTGCGAATCGTCGGCTCGGGCGAGGAGGTCACCTCTGGCCAGATCCCGTTCACACCGCGCGCGAAGAAGGTTCTAGAGCTGGCGCTTCGCGAGGCGCTGAGCCTGGGCCACAACTACATCGGCACCGAGCACATCCTGCTCGGTCTGGTGCGCGAGAACGAGGGCGTCGCCGCCCGGATCCTGCTCGACTTCGACGCGGACTCCGAGAAGATCCGCAACGAGGTGATCAGGATGCTGTCCGGCCCCGGCAGCCGCCAGCGCTCCGGCAGCGCCGGTTCGGGTGCGGGCGCAGCGGCGCCCGGCGAGGGCAAGAAATCCTCAAAGCTCCTGGACCAGTTCGGCCGCAACCTGACCAAGCTGGCCGCCGAGAGCAAGCTCGACCCCGTCGTCGGCCGCGAGACCGAGATCGAACGGATCATGCAGATCCTCTCCCGCCGCACGAAGAACAACCCGGTGCTGGTGGGCGAGCCCGGCGTCGGCAAGACCGCCGTCGTCGAGGGCCTGGCTCAGCGGATCACGCACGGCGACGTGCCCGAGCTGCTGAAGGGCAAGCAGATCTACACGCTCGACCTGGCGGCGCTGGTCGCGGGCTCCAAGTACCGCGGCGAGTTCGAGGAGCGCCTGAAGAAGGTGATGAAGGAGATCACCCAGCGCGGCGACATCATCCTGTTCATCGACGAGCTGCACAACCTCGTCGGCGCGGGTGCCGCCGAGGGCGCGATCGACGCCGCTTCGATCCTGAAGCCGGCGCTGGCTCGCGGCGAGCTGCAGACGGTCGGGGCGACCACGCTCGAGGAGTACCGCAAGTACCTCGAGCGCGACTCCGCCCTGGAGCGCCGTTTCCAGAAGATCACCGTCGACCAGCCCAGCACCGAGGAGACCGTCCAGATCCTCAAGGGGCTGCGCGATCGCTACGAGCAGCACCACAAGGTGCAGATCACCGACGAGGCGCTCGAGGCGGCGGCTGACCTGGCCGACCGCTACATCTCCGACCGGTTCTTGCCGGACAAGGCGATCGACCTGATCGACGAGGCCGCGTCCCGGATGCGGATCAAGTCGATGACCTCCCCGCCGGTCTACCGCGAGCTCGAGGACGAGATCGAGGAGACCCGGCGCGCCAAGGAGGAGGCGATCGAGTCCCAGGAGTTCGAGAAGGCGGCGAACCTCCGCGACAAGGAGCGCAGGCTGAGTCAGCGCAAGCGCGAGCTGGCCGAGCAGTGGGAGGCCGGCGAGTCGACCGAGCGTCCCGCGATCGGCGAGGAGGAGATCGCCGACATCGTCTCGATGTGGACCGGGATCCCGGTGTTCAAGCTGACCGAGGCAGAGACCGCGAAGCTGATGCGGATGGAGGAAGAGCTCCACAAGCGCGTGATCGGGCAGCACCCGGCGATCGAGGTCGTGTCCAAGGCGATCCGGCGCTCGCGTGCGGGTCTGAAGGACCCCAAGCGCCCGACCGGCTCGTTCATCTTCCTCGGCCCGTCCGGCGTCGGTAAGACCGAGCTGGCGCGCACGCTCGCCGAGTTCCTGTTCGGCGACGAGGACACGATGATCCGGATCGACATGTCCGAGTACATGGAGAAGCACGCGGTCTCGCGGCTGGTCGGTTCGCCTCCGGGCTACATCGGCTATGACGAGGGCGGTCAGCTGACCGAGGCGGTGCGGCGCAAGCCCTACAGCGTTCTGCTGCTGGACGAGATCGAGAAGGCCCACCCCGATGTGTTCAACATCCTGCTTCAGATCCTTGAGGACGGCAGGCTCACCGACGCGCAGGGGCGGACCGTCGACTTCCGTCACTGCATCGTGATCATGACCTCGAACATCGGCGCCTCGGAGATCGCGCGCAACACCCCGCTGGGGTTCGCGGTGTCCGACGACGAGACCGGGATCACCTACGACGACATGAAGAACCGGATCATGGGCGAGCTCAAGAAGGTCTTCCGGCCTGAGTTCCTCAACCGGATCGACGATGTGATCGTGTTCCACAAGCTGGCCCGGGACGAGATCAAGGAGATCGTCGAGCTGCTGCTGCTGCGGATCCGCGAGTCGATGGCCGAGCGCGAGCTTCAGCTCGAGCTGTCAGAGGCAGCCAAGGATCTGCTCGTCGAGAAGGGCTGGGATCCCTCGATGGGAGCCCGTCCGCTGCGCCGAGCGATCCAGCGCTACATCGAGGACCCGCTGGCGGACTTCGTGCTCCGCTCGCAGGTGCCGTCCGGGTCGACGGTGCTGGTCGAGCCCAGCTCCAACGGTGAGACCAGCGGCGACTCGGCGGAGCCCGAGGTCAAGCTCTCGGTGATCGAGCCTGCTCCGCAGCCGACGCCGGTCGGCGTCGGCGCCGAGGGTGGCTCTGGCGAGGGCGCCGAGGAGGAGGCTCCCCAGGAGCCGCCCGCCTCGGACGCTCAGACCGACTCCGAGTAGCGCTCGGCGGCATACGGTTTTACGTCGGGCCCGGGCACTAGCCTGGGCCCGACTGGCTTAATGCCCCGATTCGTTTGATGCCCCGCGCCACCACGATCCACGTCTGCTCGGCCTGCGGTCACGAGACCCCGCGCTGGGCGGGCCGCTGCCCGGGCTGCGGCGAGTGGAACACGATGATCGAGCAGCCTGTGGCCGCGGCGGCTCGAGGTGCGTCGCGCCCGGCGCGGTCCCGCGCGGCCGCGGTCGCGCCGGTCGCGCTGGCAGACGTCGTCGCCAACGAGCAGCCGCGGCTGAGCACCGGGATCGGCGAGCTCGACAGCGTGCTCGGCGGCGGGATCGTCCCCGGGTCGCTGGTCCTGATCGGCGGCTCGCCCGGGATCGGCAAGTCGACGCTGACGACGATGGCGCTGGCCAACGTGCTCACCAACGGCCACCGCACGCTGTACGTGTCCGCCGAGGAGTCCGCGGCGCAGATCCGGCTGCGGGCCGAGCGGTTGAGCGGCGACGGTGCGCTGCGGATCCCGGTGATCGCCGAGACCGATCTGCAGACGGTGATCGCGACGATCGAGCAGGAGCGCCCGGACGTGTGCGTGATCGACTCGGTGCAGACGCTGCACTCCGCCGACCTGTCGGGCGCCGCGGGCTCGGTCGCCCAGGTCCGCGAGGTCGCGGGCGAGCTGATGCGCGTGGCCAAGGTGCAGGACACCGCGGTGTTGCTCGTCGGGCACGTCACCAAGGACGGCGCGCTGGCCGGTCCCCGCGTGCTCGAGCACCTGGTCGACTGCGTGCTGCAGTTCGAGGGCGAGCGCGAGCGCACCTACCGGACGCTGCGCGCCCTGAAGAACCGCTTCGGGCGCGCGAACGAGGCCGGTGTGTTCGAGATGCGCGACCACGGCCTGGTCGAGGTCCTGGACGCGTCAGCGCGGTTCGTCGGCGAGGCCACGCGCGCTCCCGGCAGCGTGGTGCTGTGCGCGATGGAGGGCTCGCGGCCGTTGCTGGTCGAGGTCCAGGCACTCGTCTCCCGGTCGGAGCTGGTTCCGCCGCGCCGGGTCGTGTCCGGCCTGGACCGCAACCGGGTGGCGCTGGTGCTGGCTGTGCTCGGTCGCCACGCCGGGATCGGGCTGGGGACCGCGGACGTGTTCGTGAATGTCGTGGGCGGGGTCAGGATCGACGATCCCGGCGCGGATCTGGCGGTCGCGCTCGCGGTCGCCAGCGCGGTGCGGCGGTCCGAGCTGACCAGCGCCGGCGGCCAGCGCCCGCTGGCGTGCTTCGGCGAGCTGGGGCTTACCGGCGAGCTGCGCTCGGTCGCGCACGGAGACCGTCGGCTCGCCGAGGCACAGAAATTCGGTCTGACTACGGTTATCGAGCCTGAGGCCCACGGGACGCTTCGCTCGGCGCTGACGGCGGCGCTTGGGTCCGCCGATCGCGCGGCCGCGCTCGCCGCCTGAGGGGTAAACCTCAGCAGCCGCGGTGCGATGCGCCGCCACGGCCGGCGCCGCCCTCTGGGGTCGATGCACCGGGGGTCTGAAAATCGTCAATAAGAGGTAAAATCACCTGTGATGCCGCCGCGTTCCGGGGAAGAGCTCAAAGAGGAGCTCGAGTCGCGACAGGATTCCCGGATGGTCCGGGCGCTTGAGATGGTCGCCCCAGGCACCGCGCTTCGGGAGGGCATCGACAATATCCAGTCCGCTCGGTCCGGCGGGCTGATCGTGATCGGTGACGCCGACGAGCTCGCGTTCCTGTTCTCAGGCGGGATCAAGCTCGATCTGGACTACTCGCCGACGTTCCTCTACGAGCTCGGAAAGATGGACGGCGCGATCGTCCTCAGCTCGAACGCGACCAAGATCGCGCACGCCAACGTGCAGCTGACTCCGGATCCGACGATCCTCACGCTGGAGACCGGAACCCGGCACCGGACCGCCGAGCGCGTGTCCAAGCAGACCGACGCGCTGGTGGTCGCGATTTCCGAGCGCCGCGAGGTGGTTTCGCTGTACGTCGACGGGATCAAGTACATCCTCGAGGACATCCCGGTCGTGCTGGCCAAGGCCAACCAGGCGCTGGCCACGCTCGACAAGTACCGCAGCCGGCTCGACCAGGTGTCCACGCGTCTGACCGCCCTGGAGTTCGAGGGCGGGGCCACATTGCACGATGTGCTGACGGTCTTGCAACGCGCCGAGCTCGTTACGCGGATGGCGGTCGAGATCGAGCGCTACATCGTCGAGCTCGGAACCGAGGGCCGGCTGATCGAGATGCAGCTCGACGAGACGATGGTGGGCGTATCGGCCGACAAGGCGGCGCTCGTCCACGACTACCTGGTCGAGGACGCCGATCACGTGTTCGCGACGGCGTTCGACCAGCTGGTGCGCCTCCCGCATCAGGACCTCTTGGACTTCGGTCGCCTGGCAGAGCTGCTGGGCCACGACCGCAAACTGAACACGCTCGACTATCCGGTGTCTCCGCGCGGTTTCCGGATCCTCGGGCGGATACCGAGGCTGCCCAAGCTCGTCGTGCAACGGATTGTCGACGAGTTCGGTGGACTCGAAGAGCTCCTGGCCGCAACGGACAGTGAGCTGGAGACCGTCGACGGAGTCGGCGAGATCCGGGCGAAGGACATCCGCGAGGGCCTTCGCCGCCAGCAGGAGATCAACCTAGTGGATCGCTACCTGCAAACGTAGTTCAGGCCAACGACGAAGTAATCCGCCTGCGGGTCTTTCGCCCCGTGAGGCTGGGAGATAGGAGGACATCATCACCGAGCTAATGGACGAGCACCTCACGGATCTCGAAAACATCGAACCGCCGCCGCATATCGAGTTCGAGATCGGCGACAACGTCGTATACCCGCACCACGGGGCTGGCAAGGTGCTACGCAAGGAGGTCAAGGAAGTTCTGGGGGAGAGCCGGGAATACCTCACGATCAAGATCCTGCACAACGACATGACCGTGATGGTTCCCACCGAGAATGCAGCGTTGGCCGGGCTGCGGCGCGTGATCGACGAGGAGACGGTCAAGAAGGTGCTTGCCGTGCTGCAGGACGAGTGCTCGGAGATGCCAAAGAACTGGAACCGCCGGTTCAAGCACAATCGCGACAAGATCAAGACCGGCGACATCTACGAGTTGGCCGAGGTCGTGCGCAACCTCGCCATCCGTGAATCGCAGAAGGGTCTGTCGACCGGCGAGAAGCAGATGTTCACGCGGGCGAAGAAGATCCTCGCCTCGGAGCTGATGTACGCGCTCGAGCTCGACGAGGACGAGGTCGAGGAGCACATCTACGGGCTGCTCGCCGAGTCTTCCGGCGTCAAGAGGACGGCGAAGGTGGCCGTCGCCGCGAAATAGCGGCGAGGCCGAGATGGCGGTCGCGTTGATCGTGGCCGCGGGACGTGGAGAGCGCCTTGGATCCAACCGGCCCAAGGCGCTCGTCACACTTGCAGGCAGGCCGATGCTCGAATGGAGCGTCGACGCGCTGCAATCCGTCGCGGCGGTGCAGCGGATCGTCATCGCGCTGCCCGACGGGGTCGATCTCGACGTCGGCGAGGGCGTCGTCACCGTGACGGGCGGAGCCACCCGCTCGCAGTCGGTTCGCGAGGCGCTGAAGGCCAGCGGGGAGGGCGATCCGGTGATCGTCCACGACGCGGCCCGCCCGTTGGCCCCGCCCGAGCTGTTCGAGCGCGCGCTGGAGGAGCTCGAGCGCACTGCCGCCGACGCCGCGATCGCCGCGACCCCGGTGTCGGACACGATCAAGCAGATCGCCGACGATGGTCACACCGTGGAGCGAACGCTCGACCGCAGGAGCCTGTGGGCGGTCCAGACGCCGCAGGTGTTCCGTCGCGCCGCGCTCGAGCGGGTGCTGGGGGAGGCGTCCGACGAGCTGCTTGCGGTCGCCACCGACGACGCCTGGCTGATCGAGCGCGCGGGCGGCACCGTGCACGTGGTGCGCTCGGACCCGCACAACATGAAGGTGACAAGCCCGATCGATCTCGAGCTGGCCGAGCGGATGCTGTCGGAGCGCGGGTGGTGACGGTCCAGACCGGGATCGGCTACGACTGCCACCCGTTCGCATCCGGCCGGCGGCTGGTGCTCGGCGGCATCGAGCTCGACGCTGAGCGAGGGCTCGCCGGCCACTCCGACGCCGACGTGCTCACCCACGCGATCATCGACGCGCTGCTCGGCGCCGCCGGGCTGCCCGACATCGGCATCCAGTTCCCCGACACCGACGAGCGCTACCGGGGGGCGGACTCGATCGAGCTTCTGCGCACGACGATCGGGCTGCTGCGCGAGCGGGGCGCGTCGGTCGTGCACGTCGACGCGACCGTGATGCTCGAGCGCCCGAAGCTGGCCCCGGTACGCGAGCGGATCCGCGAGACGCTCGCCGGTGCGATCGGGATCACACCCGACCACGTCAGCGTGAAGGCCACGCGCGGGGAGGGGATGGGGTTCGTCGGGCGCGAGGAGGGCGCGGCGGCGCTCGCGGTGGCGACCGTCGAGGCGGGCCGGGTCTAGGGCTGTTCTGTGTCGGCGGCCCGAGGGCTGCGGGCGGTCCGGGCAAAGCGGGCGACCGCGACCGCGACGCCGGCCGCCAGCACCGCGGCGACCGCGGCGGCCACGAACGCGGGCCGGGCGTCGCCCCGGTGCTGGACGAGCGCGCCGGCGATCGCGCTGCCCGCGCCGGTGCCGCCGGCAATCCCCGTCGACAGCCAGCCGAACGCCTCCGACGCGGTCGGCCCGCTGATCTCGCGATCGACGAGCAGGGACAGCGTCGTCAGCGCCGGGTTGACTGCGAGCCCGGCCACCAGCAGCAACAGCCCGAGCACCGGCAGGCTCGGGGTGGTGATCATCAGGGCCACCGAGACCGCGATCACGCCGATCAGGGCGACAAGCCGCGCCGCCGGGTCAGACACCCATCGGCGCGCGCCGTAGCTCAGCGCGCCGATCACGCCTCCGACCGACAGCAGCGCGATCAGCAGTCCCGCCGCCGCCGGCACGCCGTGGGCGATCGCGAGTGCGGGGACGCCGACCTGGAGCGCTCCGATGACGCCGCCCAGCAGGATCGCCGCCGCCAACAGCCAGCGGATGCCCTCGCTGCGCAACACGCTCCCCGCCCGCTCGTGCGGTGGCGACGCAGCGTGCCAGTGAGCCGACCTCACCGACAGCGCGAACGCCAGCGCCCCCACGCCCGACAGCACCGCCACCGCGGCCAGCCCGACCGCTGCCGAGGCCGCCGCCGTCAGCGCCGAGAACAGCAGTGGGCCGCTCAGCAGCGACAGCTCCTGGGTGAGGTAGACCATGCTGTAAGCGGCGGTGCGGTCCTCGGCCGGGACCATCTCCCCCCAGGCCACCCGCATCGCGGTCGACACCGGCGGCAGCGCCAGGCCGGCGATCACGCCGAGCGCCAGCAGCAGCCCGCCCGGTGCGCCGGCCAGCGACAGCCCGACGATCGCGCATAGCGCAGCGGGATGCACCAGCCCGCAAACGATCATCACGACGCCCGCGCCGCGCGTATCCATCAGCCGCCCCTGGGGCGGGCGGGCGATCCCGGCGGCGATCGACTCGGCGCCGGCCACCGCTCCGGCGAGCGCGAGCGAGCCGTCGTGCTGGTGGATGACGAGCACGATCCCGATCGCCGTGACTCCCTGGGTGAGCTGGGCGACGAGCCCGGCGGCGGCCTGGAGGCGGGCGCCGGGGAGGTTGAGGACGCTGCGCGCGGGGCTGGCCAACCGCCTCCAGCGTACCCTCGGGACCGGGCGGTCCGCAGTCAGCCGTCAGAGCGCCGCGCGGCGGGCGGCGGCGCGCTCGCGCAGCTGCTCGTGCTCGGCCAGGCGCCTGAGCTGGCTGAGCGTGCGTCGCGCGTGGCCCGAGACGGTCGGCGCAGCGACGCGCTCGGCCACCCATCCGCTGAACCCGGAGCCGACCACGCCGTAGGCGAACCGCAGCTCGACCCGGGTGCGGCCGTCTCGCTGCGCGCGCAGCCGCCAGCGGCCCCGCTGGTCGACGCCGGTGACCGAGGTCCAGGCGAAATCGGTCGGTGCCGACCACTCGACGACCTCGATCAGCCCGCCGACCTCCGCGGCTCCCACCCGCAACAGCATCCGGTAGCGCGCCCCCAGGCCATCGCGGGCCGGACCCACCGGCTCCCAACGCGTGACGCCGGACATGAAGCTCAGCACACGTTCGGGATCGGAGACGATCGACCACACAGGCTCGATCGGCGCATCGACGACGACGCTGGATCCGACCCTCATCCGATCACCGGCAGTCGCCGTTCGGCCGCGAGCGCGTCGAGCGTGTCCTGCATCAACCGGGTGATGTGGTCGTAGATCTCCTCGGGGTCAGGATCGGGGCCGAACTGCGCTCGCAGGTCGATCGGCGGCAGCGCCTCGATCGTGATCTTCGCCGGGAGGGGCACGTGGCCGAGCATGTCGCCGACGTTCAGGCCCCACGGCAGCGCCAGCGACACCGGCAGCACGTTCAGACGCGCCACGCGGTCGAGCGCGAGCAGCCGGGCCAGGCGCTCGCCGCGGGTCAGGAACAGCGCCGTCTCCTGGCCGCCGATCGAGACGATCGGGACGATCGGGGCTCCGCGCTGCAGTGCCAGGCGGATGAACCCGTGGCGCTGGGCGAAGTCGATGCGATTGCGCTGCCGGGTCGGCCGGTGCGCCTCGTGGTCGCCGCCGGGATACACGAGCACCGCCGCGCCCGAGTCGAGCGCACGGACGGCGTTTTCGGGCGACGCGGCAACGGTCCCGAACCGGCGCAGCCAGCGCAGCGCCGGCATCGCCAGCACCAGGTTGTGGGCCAGCTGATAGAAGGGCCGCTCGACGCCGAAGTAGGTGCTGAACGCCAGCGTGAAGATCACCGTGTCGGGGGTCATGTTCCCGCCCGAGTGGTTGCCGACGAGCAGGACAGAGCCGGAGTCCGGGATGTTGCCCAGGCCGCGGACCTCGCCACGAAACCACAGGCTCGCGATCAGCCACATGAGCGGCAGCCGCTCGCGGATGAAGTCCGGGTCGCGCTCGTCGAGCTCTCCCCGCGGGATACGTCGCCCGACCAGGTCGCCGAGCCCGCGCAGCATCCGGCCCGACAGCGACGCCAGCCCCCGTCCGACCCCGCCGTCGGACTCGTCCCCGGCCGCGGCCAAGTGGCCATTGCGTTGGGCTCTTTCGGCGACCTCCGGCGTCATCTCGGTTGACGCGGCCTAGGCAGCGCGCAGCTGCGCGCGGTCGGCGCGATGGAAGAACTCGGTGAGCAGCTCGTTGGTCCGCTCGGCCTGCTCGACCTGGGGGACGTGGCCGCAGCGCTCGAGCGTGACCTGCTCGGCTTCGGGGAGCCATTTGCGGACGTGGCGACCGAACGCGGGCGGCACCAGCGAGTCATTGGCACCCCACACGAACAGCGCCGGCGGGCTCAGCTTCGCCAGGCGCGGATAGAAGCCGTTGCGGCCGAGCGGCGGCTCCAGGTAGATGTTGCGGGCGCTCGACCAGAACGCGTACCTGGCGGCGGGGCTGTGGTAGATCCGGCGGAACTCGTCGACCACCAGATCGGCCACGTCGGGGTCGATTTGATCACGGTCGTGGAACATGCTGCGGACGTGCGACGCCACGAGCGAGCGGCGGAACGCGTGGGGCAGCATCCCCAGCTCGGGGCGCATCAGACGCACCAGGGGGTGCAGCGACCGGCGAATCCACGCGACCGCCGGGCACAGCAGGCCCAGCGCAGCGGTGCGATCGGGCGCGACCAGCCCGATCTCGATCGCGATCCGTCCGCCCAGCGAGTTGCCGACGATCCGGGTCCGCTGCACCTCGAGCGCGTCCATCAGCCCGACCATGATCTCGGCGAACCAGCGCGCGGTGTACGCGCCCGAGGCGGGCTTGGACGAGGATCCGAACCCGGGCAGGTCGGGCGCGTGCACCCGGTAGGTCGGGCTGAGCGCCGCCGCGGTCTCGAACAGCGAGGCACGGGTACTGCCGAGCCCGTGGAGCAGCAGCACGTCGGGGCCCGAGCCCATCGTCAGCGTCGAGATCCGGTGGCGACCCACGAGCACGTCGCGGATCTTCAGCAGCGGCGGTCGGCCGTTGGGGAGCCGGAACAGGCCCTCGAACGCGATCGCGTAGTCGAGGTTTCCGCTGACGCCGAGCAGCCTCTGGTCGAATGCTTCGACGCCCGACAGCCGACCCTCGCGCAGCGCCAGCCACGTGTCGGAGGTCGTGTTGATCGTCACGTCGGGGCGGCGGCGCGTGCCGCCCTTGCGTACCCGCGCACCGTGGTGGGTGCACCGGACCTCCCAGGTTCGTCCGATGTCGGACAGGCTGACCTGATAGGTGGCGTCGAGGCCGGCGTCGGCGCCCAGGTAGCGATCGGGCAGCGAGGAGAACGCCTCATCGATGACGGCGAGTCGCGAAACCGGTCCAAGCTTCCCAGCCACCGCGCACACCCTACCCGGCCGTACGGGCGGAGCGTCTGGCGGGCGGCGAGGGCAAGCGGGCGACCCACTAGGGTTGCCTGCGAATGCGCGAGATCCGCCTGCACGACACCCGCACCGGCCAGGTGCGCCCGCTCGAGACGCGCGAGCCCGGCCGGGTCGGGATCTACGCCTGCGGCCCAACCGTGTACGGCCCGATCCACGTCGGCAACGCGCGCCCGTTCGTGGTGTTCTCGCTGCTCAAGCGGTTCCTCGAGCACGAGGGCTACACCGTCACGCTGGTGATCAACGTCACCGACGTCAACGACAAGATCTACGCGGCCGCGCGCCAGGCGGGCGTCCCCAGCGACCAGCTCGCGCGCGAGATGACCGACGCGTACTTCGCCGACACCGACGGTCTCGGGCTGGGGCGGCCCGACCACGAGCCGCGCGCGAGCGAGACGATCCCCGAGATCGTGGCGATGATCGAGAGTCTGATCGACGGCGAGCACGCCTATGCCGCCTCCGGCGACGTGTACTTCCGGGTCCGCGGCTATCCGGAGTACGGAGAGCTGTCGCACCGGCGGGTGGACGACATGGACCAGGGCGAGGGCGTGGAGGGCGCCGACCTCAAGCTCGACCCGCTCGACTTCGCGCTGTGGAAGGCAGAGAAGCCCGGCGAGGACACCTCCTGGGACGCGCCCTGGGGCCGCGGGCGGCCGGGCTGGCACATCGAGTGCTCGGCGATGGCCGAGAGCCTGCTGGGGCTCGACTTCGAGATCCACGGCGGCGGCTCGGATCTGATCTTCCCCCACCACGAGAACGAGGCAGCACAGACGTTCGCGGCGCGAGGCGAGCCGCTCACGCGGCTGTGGATGCACAACGGGATGGTGCGGCTGGGCTCCGACAAGATGTCCAAGTCGGTCGGCAACATCTTCGTCTTGCACGAGGCGCTCGAGGCCTACGGCCGCGACACGCTGATCATGTATTTCTGCGGCGGTCACTACCGCCAGCCGGTCGAGTTCGACGACGACCGTATGGACGAGGCCGCCGCCCGGGTCAGACGGATCCGCGAGGCGGCCCGCCGCCTCGCTCCAGGCGCGTCGCCGGAGTGGTCGTCGCCGTTGCGCGACCGCTTCTTCGATGCGCTGGCCGACGACTTCAACGCTCCCCGGGCTCTGGCAGCGGTATTCGACTGGGTGCGCGAGTCCAACCGCTCGCACCCGCCCGTCGGCGACGCCGACCTGCGCGAGATGCTCGCCGTGCTGGGGCTCGACAACCTGCTGGAGTCCGAGCGGGTCGCCGTCCCCGACGAGGCCCGTGAGCTCGCCGACGCCCGCGAGCGCGCTCGATCCGAGCGTGACTACGCCGCCGCCGACCGCCTGCGCGACCAGCTGCGGGCGATCGGCTGGGACGTGCGCGACGGCCCCGACGGCCCGGAGCTGCTGCCCGCGCAGTGATCGTCTACGGCCGCAACCCGGTGCGTGAGGCGATCCGCGGCCCGCGGCCGGTTCACCGGGCCTGGGCGACCAAGAATGCGGCCCGTGAGCCGTGGCTGGCCGGCGCTGCGGTGCAGGTCGACACGGTCGCCGCCGACGAGATCGAGCGGCGCTGCGGGAGCAACGAGCATCAGGGCATCTGCGCCGAGACCGGCCCGTACCGATACGCCGAGCCGGAGGCGGTGCTGGCGGCGCAGCGCCCGCTGATCGTCGGGCTCGACCAGGTCCAGGATCCGCAGAACCTGGGTGCGATCTGCCGCAGCGCTGAGTGCGCCGGGGCCACCGCGGTGGTGATCCCCGAGCGCCGCTCGGCTGAGGTCACCCCGGCCGTGTGCAAGGCGTCCGCGGGCGCGGTCGAGCACCTGCCGATCGCGCGCGTGCGCAACCTCGCCGACTTCCTCACCGCCGCCAAGCAAGCCGGGATCTGGTGCTACGGGGCCGACGGCGACGCGCCGCTGGGCTACGACGCCGTCGACTTCGACGGCCCGGTGGCGATCGTGCTCGGCTCCGAGGGCCGCGGCCTGCGCCCGCGGGTCGCGGCCGCCTGCGATGCGCTGGTCTCGATCCCGCTGCGCGGCAGGATCGAGTCGCTGAGCGTCGGGCGCTGCCGCCGCCGTTCTGCTGTACGCGGCGGCCAGGGGTCCCGCGTAGACGCGGTGCCGAGCGGGTAGCGCGGTGAGCGGATGATCTCCGAACCGCTGTGGATGGGGTTCGATCTGGGCACGCAGAGCGTGCGTGCACTGGTCGCGGACGGCAGCGGCGAGGTCGTTGCGGCGGCGTCCCGGCCGCTGCGCAGCGACCGATCCGGCGAGCGCCACGAGCAGGATCCCGAGAGCTGGTGGAGCGCGGCGGCCGATGCCTGCCGCGAGGCTGCCGGGGAGATCGACGCCGGCCGGATCGCCGCGGTGGCGTGCGACAGCACCTCGGGCACGGTGTTGCTGCTCGACCGCGACCACCGGCCCGTCTCCCCGGGGCTGATGTACGACGACTCGCGCGCCACTGACGAGGCCGAGCTGGTCAACGACCGCGGCGCGGACCTGTGGTCGTCGCTGGGGTACTCGATGTCGGCATCGTGGGGACTGCCGAAGCTGCTGTGGCTGTTGAAGCACACGGACGACGCGGGCCCAGACGTCACGCTCGCCCACCAAGCCGACCTGATCAACCGCCGCCTCACCGGCGAGCACGTCGCCGCCGACTCCAGCCACGCGCTGAAGACCGGCTATGACCTGGTCGGCGAACGGTGGCCGGCCGAGGTGATGGACGGGCTCGGCATTTCGGAGGCGGTCCTGCCCCGCGTGGTCCGGTCGGGCGAGCGGCTGGGGGAGGTGGGAAGCGGCGGCGCTGAGGCGACCGGCCTGGCTGCGGGCACCCCGGTGATCGCCGGCATGACCGACGGCTGCGCCGCTCAGATCGGCGCCGGCGCGCTCGAGCCGGGCGAGTGGAACAGCGCGCTGGGCACGACGCTGGTGCTCAAGGGCGTGACGCCGGACCTGGTCCGCGATCCCTCGCGGGTGATGTACTCGCATCGCTCACCCGACGGCGACTGGCTGCCCGGCGGTGCCTCGAGTACGGGCGCGGGGATCCTGTCGGAGCGCTTCGCGGGGCGCGATCTGGCCGAGCTCGACTGTCGCGCGCGCGACCGCGAGCCGGCCTCGGTCATCACCTACCCGCTGCTCGCGCGCGGCGAGCGGTTCCCGTTCCGCGCCGGCGACGCTCACGGGTTCGACCTCGGCACGCCCCGCGACGAGGCCGACGGCTATGCCGGCCTGCTGCAGGGGGTGGCGTTCGTCGAGCGGCTCTGCTTTGACTACATCGACATGCTCGGCGCGCCGGTGCAATGGCCGCTGCGGCTCACCGGCGGAGCTGCCCGCAGCCGCTACTGGTGCCAGCTGCGAGCCGATGTCCTCGACGGGCCGGTGGTGCTCCCCGAGCAGAGCGAGCCGGCGCTGGGGATGGCGATCCTGGCCGGAGCCGGCGACCGCCCGGTGGCCGAGACCGCCCACGAGATGGTGCACCTCGGCGACACGATCGAACCCCGCGCCGGCCACCCCGAGCGGCTGCGGGAGCCCTACCTGCGGCTCGTCGACGAGCTCGAGCGCCGCGGCTGGCTGGGTTGCGAGCTCGCCTCTCACTGCCACGAGCGGGCGCGGCGGTGACCGATCTCGTGCTGGTCCGCCACGGCGAGACCGACTGGTCGGCCAGCGGGCGCTACGCGGGCGCCACCGACGTAGCCCTCAACCAGGCCGGCCGCGAGCAGGCGCTTGCATTGGCGGCCTGGGTGAGCGGCGCGCGGCTCGCCGCGGCGTGGTCGAGCCCGTTGGTCCGGGCGCGCGAGACCGCCGAGATCGCGATCGGCGACACCGGCTTGGCGCTTCGCACCGACCCGCGCCTGGCCGAGCTGGACTTCGGCGACGCCGAGGGGCTGACGTCGGCGCAGATGCGGGAGCTGTTCCCCGACGCCCGGGCCGCGTTCGAAAGCGATCCCGCCGCGCACCCGCTTCCCGGCGGCGAGCGACCCGGCGCGGCGCTGGCGCGGGCGCTGAGCTGTCTGGAGGAGATCTCGACCGGCAACCCCCGGGGCCGCGTGATGGTCGTCCTCCATACGACGCTTATCCGCCTCCTGGTCTGTCACCTGCTCGGGATCGCGCTCGGCGACTACCGCCGCCGACTGCCGTTCATCGACCACGGGGCGCTCACTGAGCTGCGGCTGGACGGCGGTCAGCCCGCGTTGCTGCGGCTGAACGCCCCGCCCGCGCGGGACGGAGTCCGATGACCGGTCCGGTGCTGGCCGCCGGCGACGGGTTCGTACTGGTGTCGCTGCTGCGCGACGCGCTGCGCGAGCACGTCGGCGGCGCCGTCGAGATCCGCGAGCATGAGCTCCCGTGGCCCGAGCAGCCGTTCGGCGACATCGGCGAGGTCCACGAGGCCAGCGGCGGCGAGGACGACCTGATCGAGGCGCTGGGCGATGCTGCGGTCTGCGTGACCCAACTTGCGCCGATCACCGAGCGCGTGCTGGAAGCGTGCCCACGGCTGCGGTTCGTGGGGGTCAGCCGGGGCGGCCCGGTGAACGTCAACCTCGAGGCTGCGACCGAGCACGGGGTGCTGGTCTGCAACGCCCCGGGGCGCAACGCCACGGCCACCGCGGAGTTCACGATCGGGTTGATGCTGGCCACGCTGAGGCGGATCTGCGAGACCCACCAGTCGCTGTCGACACGCCACTGGCGGGGCGAGTTCTTCCGGTATCCCGAGACCGGGATCGAGCTCGAGCACGCCACGGTCGGAGTGCTCGGATACGGAACGGTCGGCGCGCGCGTAGCCGCTCTGCTGGCGGCGTTCGGCGCCGAGGTGCTCGTCTACGACCCGTACACGACGGTGGATGCCGCCGGGACCACCCAGGTCGCCGACCTGCCGGAGCTGCTCGCGCGAGCGCAGATCCTCACGCTCCACATGCGCGCGGGCGAGGAGACCGAGCGGATGATCGACGCCGACGCGCTCGCCGTGCTGCCCGAGGGCGCGGTGGTGATCAACGCCGCCCGCGGCTCACTGCTGGACTACGAGGCGCTGTTCGACGCGCTCGAGTCAGGCCGGCTGGCCGGGGCCGGCCTCGACGTGCATCCCACTGAGCCGGTGCCGGACGACTCGCGCCTGTTCACCTCACCCAACGTGGTGATGACCCCGCACGTGGCCGGGGCCAGCCGCCAGGTGGCCCACAACGCCGCGCGGATCGTTGCCGAGGAAGTGAGCCGCTTCGCCGCCGGCGAGCCGCTCGCCCACTGCCAGAATCCCGAGGCCGGCGGGTCCACCCCAACCGCCAGATGAGGAGAGAGCTATGGCGTCTATCTGCCTGGACGTAGGCACGTCGTTGATCAAAGCGGTGGCCTTCGACGAGGACGGCAACGAGCTGTCCGTGGTCCGTCAGGCGACCGAGGTGCTGCGCCCCCACCCGGGGTTCGCCGAGCAGGACATGGGCGCGGTATGGGACGCGGCCAGCGGGGCGGTGAAGGAGATGACCGGGTCGCTGGAGGAGAAGGTCGAGCTGCTCGCGTTCACCGGCCAGGGCGACGGCTGCTGGCTGGTCGACGAGGATGGCAGGCCGACCGGTCCGGCGGTGCTGTGGAACGACGCGCGCAACGCCGCGCTGGTCCAGAAGTGGGAGCGCGACGGGACGCTCGAGCGAGCGTTTCAGATCAACGGCTCGCTGGCGTTCCCGGGGCTCCCGTGCGCGGTGCTGCCGTGGCTGCGCGAGCACGAGCCCGAGCGCGTCGAGAAGGCGTACCGCAGCATGTTCTGCGACGGCTGGATCTTCCTGCGGCTGACGGGCGAGTTCGGGATCGACGAGTCCGACGCGTCGGTGCCGCTGCTCGACATCCGTAGCGGGGAGTACTCGGACGAGCTGCTGGCGATGTACGACCTCGAGTGGGCGCGCGAGCTGCTGCCCGATATTCGCCGCCAGGGGTCGCGGGCGGGCGAGCTCTGTGCCGAGGCGGCCGAGCAGACGGGTCTGCCCGAGGGCCTGCCGGTGGTGATGGCCCCGTTCGATATCGCGGCCACCTCGATCGGCTGCGGATCGGTTGACACCGGGCAGGCGTGCAGCATCCTCGGGACCACGCTGTGCACGGAGATCGTCGCCGACGAGGTCGACACCGCGGACAACCCCGCCGGGTTCACGATCTCGATGGGCGTCTCGAACCGCTACCTGCGGGCGTTTGCGGCGATGGCCGGGACCGACGTGATCGATTGGGCGGTGGCCACGCTCGGCGTGTCCGACGCACCGGAGCTCGGCCGGCTGGCCGAGGAGGCCGAGCCCGGCGCGGGTGGTCTGTCGGTGCTGCCCTACTTCTCGCCGGCCGGCGAGCGCGCCCCGTTCCTCGATCCCGGCGCTCGGGGGGCCGCGTTCGGGCTCACCGTCGAGCGCGGCCGGGCCGACATCGCGCGGGCCGTGTTCGAGGGGCTCACGCTGGTGGTGCGCGACTGCCTGACGGCCGCGTCGACCGAGTCGACCGAGCTGCGCCTGTGCGGTGGCGGCTCGGCGAGCGACTTCTGGTGTCAGCTGATCGCAGATGCCACCGGGCTGGTGACCCGCCGCTCGACTGATTCCGAGCTCGGCGCCAAGGGCGCGCTGATCACCGCCCTGGTCGAGACCGGCGGCGAGTCGGGTTTCACCGAGGCAGCGTCGCGGCTGGCCAAGATGGGCGATGAGTTCACTCCCGACGACGGGGCCCACGAGCTGATGTCCGAGCGCTACGAGCGGTTCCTGGAGCTGCGAGAGGTCGCCGAGCGCTCGTGGCGCGTGCTCGAGGGCGGCGGGGACGAGGGTTAGATGGTGCAACCGCTTTTCAGCTCGTGAGGCCCACGATGCCGTTGCGCAGCAGCGCGGCGGCGAGCAGCACGATGATCACGGCCGCCATCGTCCTCGTGTGGCGCTCCAACCAGCCGCGCGCCAGCTGAAGCTTGCCGACGGCCCAGTCGCGCGAGACTCCGAGCGCTACCAGCGCGACGAGCAGCGGAAGCAGCGACACGATCGCGAAGCCGAGCCACAGGACGATGTATCCCCCGGCGCTCGGCTTCAGCTGCGAGATGTCCTTCAGCGCGATCGGGATGAAACCGCCGGGGTTTGCGAGCGTCGCGCCGGCCGCGACGATCGCGATCGCCGGCGAGGTCGAGAGCTTGCTCATCTTGTCCATCGCATCCGCTGTTCGCTTTGGGTTGGGCGGCCGGCGCAGTAACCGGATGACGAACACGATCAGCGCCAGCCCGGCGACGACGTCGAGGATGGCCACCCACGTCTTCGGGGTGCTGGAGTGATGGGCGGAGGCAGCGGCGTCGCCGAGCACGAACGCGGCCACGATGCCGATGATCAGCGTCATCCCAAACGCCCCGAGGAAGAAATAGGTACCGCTGCGGCCGGGCCGGTCGGACAGGACGAGCGCGAACACGCAGAACGTCAGCGTCGTCGGCGAGAGCATCGCCGCGACCGCGGTCAGCACGAGCTCGACGTCGACTGAGGTCACTTGTACGGTCCCTTCTTGCGGGTTGGAGCATACGATGGCGGCCTGTCGGTGCCGTCGCATCTTGTTCCCCGTCGTGCCAACGAGGGCTCTTGGCGCGTGCGCGAGGCGTGCATAGCGCGACAAATCCGCCGCGACATCGGCGGCCGATCACTGCCGCAGCCGAGGTGCAGCGACTCCACGAGCTCGACGAGTCGCCCCGTCTCAGACGGCAAGCTCATTCTTGCGGCGCGTCGCGCAGCGCTCCGAACAGGGCCTGGTTGCGGGGATAGATCTCACGGTAGACGGAGAACAGACGGTCGTAGCGGGCGGCCGTGCGCTCGTCGGGTTCGTGGCGCGCGCCCTCGTCGGACATCGCCGACGCGGCCTGCGCAATCGAGTCATACCAGCCGACCGCAGCGGCGGCGTGCATTGCGGCGCCGAGGCTCGTGGTCTCGACCTCGCGGCAGGCCACGACCGGCCGACGGGTCACGTCAGCGACGATCTGGCGCCACAGTGCGCTGCGCGAGCCGCCGCCGAGCACATACAGGGTCCGCACCGGGTGCTCGAGTGCCTCGTCCAGGCCTTCCAGCTGCAGTCGCTCCTCGAACGCGATTCCCTCGAGGATCGCGCGGAAGATGTGCCCCTTGCCGTGGTGGTCGCCGAGCCCGAACAGCACCCCGCGCGCGGCGGGGTCCCAGTAGGGGGTCTGCGAACCCGCCAGGTACGGGACCAGCAGCAGCCCCTCGGCCCCGGGGCCGGCCTGGGTGGCAGACGCCTCGAGCAGATCGAGATCCTGTAGATCGAGCCCCAGCCGGGTGGCATCGAGCGTCGCGATCCGATCCTGGAACCAGCTGACGGTGAGCGTGCCGCCCTGGATCAGCGTTTCCAGCGTGTAGGTCTCGGGGATCGGTCCGCCCAGCGTCCGGAACGCGCGCCCCCAGCGGTAGTCATCGCTGTAGCTGCCCGCGACGACGGCGGTGCCGAGATTCAGGTACGAACGGCCGGGCTCGGTGATGTTCGCGCCCAGTCCGGCCGACTGGCCGTCGCCAGAGCCACCCACCACCGGCAGGCCGGCAGCCAGTCCCACGGCCTCGGCCGCCTCTGGCGACAGCTCGCCCATGACCGCTCCTGGCGCGTCGAGCTCGGGCAGCTGGCTTTCGTCGAGGCCGACCGTGGTCAGCAACTGCTGCGACCAGGTCCGCGCCTCCATGTCGACCAGCCCGAGCGGATCGGCGCACGACCACGTGGTCCTCCAGTGCCCGGTCAGCCCGTGCACCAGGAACGCGTGCACGTCGACGACGCGGCGGGTGCGCTCGAGCACCTCGGGCTCGTGGTCGGCGAGCCACAGCAGCTTGTAGTACGCCGGCGTGGTGTCAGGCGGCTTGCCAGAGATCCGGTGCACGTCGTCGGAGCCGTGCCTGTGGACCTGGTCGGAGGCGCGCGCGTCCATCCACAGGATCGCGGGACGCAGCGGCTCATCAGCGTCGTCGAGGCAGACGAACGTCTCGCGCTGGTGGGTGATGCCGATCGCCTCCACCGCGGACGCATCGATCTGCCGGACGGCGTCGCGAAGCGCGGCGACCGTGCTGCGCCACCAGTCCGCGGCATCCTGCTCGTGATACCCCGGCGCCGGCTGGTGCAGCGTGAACTCGGCTCGGCCCTCGGCCAGGGGCGGCCTTCGCGATCCCATGCGACCGCCTTGGTTGCGGTGGTCGAACAGTCGCTACGGATACACGTAGCCCACCTCTTCGTGTACCCAAATGCGGCCCGGGGTATCTCCCCGGCGTGTCCCGCACGCCGTCGCTGCTCCGCCGCCCCGAGGAGATCTTCGACGGCTACGTGTTCGATCTGGACGGCACTCTGTATCTGGGCGACGAGCTGCTCCCGGGGGCGGGGAGGCTGATCGAGGCGATCCGGGCGCTCGACCGGTCGGTCGTGTTCGCTTCCAACAACCCGACCCGTACGCCCGCCCAGTACGTCGACAAGCTCGCCGGCCTCGGCGTCCGCTCGACCGAGCGCGAGGTCGTCAACTCGCTGGAGGTGACCGTCGACTGGGTGGCGGCGGAGTGCCCGGGCGCCCGGGTGTTCGCGATCGCCGAACCGCCGCTGATCGACGCCCTGCGCGAGGCCGGCACGCGGCTGTCGGAGGATCCCGCCGAGATCGACCTGGTGATCGCGAGCTATGACCGCACGCTCGAGTACCGCAAGCTGCAGATCGCGTTCGATGCGCTGTGGCGCCGCGAAGGCGCCCGGCTGGTGGCCACCAACCCGGATCCCTACTGCCCGACCCCCGGAGGCGGTGAGCCCGATGCAGCGGCGGTGATCGCGGCGCTCGAGGCGTCGACCGGCCGCCGCTGCGAGCTTCACTTCGGCAAGCCCGGCTGGCCGATGATGGATGCGGTGACCCGCCGTCTGGGGCTCGCGCCCGAGCGCTGCCTGATGGTCGGCGACCGCCTGTACACCGACGTCGCCGCCGCCCGCACCGCCGGAATGCACGCGGCGCTGGTGCTGAGCGGCGAAACCAGCCCGGAGGCGCTGGCCGCCGCCCATGGCGACCAATCGCCCGATTACGTGCTCGATCGAGTCGATCAGCTGCTGCCGCAGGCAGAGTGGCAGCGCCGGGGTTGGGGGGCCGGGGCGTGAGCGCCGGACGGCTCGAGCTCGACCCCACCGACCTGGAGGGATTGCTGCACACGGTGCGCGGGTGGCCGGTCGCGGACCGGATCCCCCGCTCGAGCTGCGGAGGTGTTGGTGGGGGCGTCGCCTTGGATCGACTCGGGCTGGTCGTGTCCGCGCTCGCGCGAGGCCGCGCGTGCTGGTCGTAGGACGACACGATGCGGTTGTGGGGGATTAAGGGGGGTGGTGAGCTGCTGTGCGCGATTGAGGTAGGTGTGCGAGCTGCAGGGGGGCGCGACGGCACTGCAGGACTTGAGCGACTGACGAGGTGATGCGCATGCGAGGAGTGGGTGATGCGCTGGGTTGGGCACGATACGGATCTGGCCAAAGCTGCTTAAGAGCAGCGCAGGTGAGCATCTGGCTGGCGTTTGTGAGCGCTTGGTGCTGCGTTAGCGCAGCATGGCGGTGATGCAAGGACGGGGTCAAGCGCACCTGGCGAGGCTGAGCGAGGCGCTGTGTTGACTCGACGGCTGCGCGCGCGGCACTGACGCTCGCCGGCGGGGACTGGGCCGATGTTCACTCGTTGCCGACTGGCGACTGGGGGAGGAGCTCGGACGGCGCGCTTCTTCGAGCCGTCCATGCGGATCATGGCCGATGTCCGCGCGAATTCGCTGCGGCCGCGAGCTGTTGCGGTCAGAAGCGCCCGAAGGGCTGGAGCTGCTGGCCAAGATGAACGTGCTGGGCGGTCTGTCAGCGACGCTGGCCGACGAGTCGGCCCCACTGTCGGGCTACGAGCACGTCACCGGGCACATGCTCGACATGGGCTCCGATCACTTCGATCGGGGGCTGGCCGACCACGGCGCGCAGGTTGCGGTGGCGCTGATTCCGCACGCGATCGCGTTCGAGCTGCTGGTCTCAGAGCTCGACCCGGCCGCCGTCGAGCTCGACCGCTGCTATCCGTCGGCGCCCGAGATGGAGCGGGTCGTGCACAAGACCTTCGCCGAGATCGACCCATCGGGGCATATGGCCCGGGAATGCTGGTCGGATTACGCTGCCAAGCTCGACGCCTGGAATCGGGCGCGCCCCCGGTTTGAGGCGTTGCTGGCCGACTGGGGACGCCACCGCGAGCGCCTGCGGGACCTGCTGACGGCGCCCGAGGAGGCGGTCGCGACGCTGGCCGCCGCCGGCGCCCCGCTGCGATTCGACGAGCTCGAACCGCCGGTCAGCGAGCAGGAGGGAAGATGGGCGTTCGAGCACGCGCACCTGATGCGTAAGCGCTTCAGCGCGGGGGACCTCTATACCTGCTGGGTGGCGGAGGGGCGCCCCGCTTCGCCCGGCGCGACGAACTGGTCGCCGCGGCTCGGGCCTAGTGTCGTGAGTTGTCGATCCGGTGCGTGGTCCCGTAGGACCGCTGCTCGATCGCGGCGATCACGTCGTCCTGCTCGGACTTGCTGAGCGTCTTCGGAGTCCCGATCGCGGCGGCGTGCCAGTACAGGTTCGAGACCCACTCGAGCAGCCTGGTGCGGGCGGCGGCGGCGGCCAGGTCGTCGCCGAAGGCGAGCGTGCCGTGGTTGGCCATCAGCACGGCGGTGTGGCCCTCGATCGCGTCGTGGACAGCATCGGCTAGCTCCTGCGTTCCGAACGTCAGGTACGGAGCCACCGGCACGGAGCCGCCGAGGTCGACCATCAGGTAATGCACGCAGGGGAGCTCGTCGACCACGCATCCGACGGCTGCCGCCATCGGCGCGTGGGTGTGGACGACCGCGCCCGCGCCGTGGCGGCTGTACATGCCAAGGTGCAGGTTGATCTCCGAACTCGGCTCCAGGTCGCCGTCGATTACCTCGCCCGCGAGGTTGACAAGCGGGATCTGGTCGGGGTCGAGCTCCCCGAGTTCGCCGCCGGTGGGACTGATCAGCACGCCGTCGCCGGCGCGACAGCTGAGGTTTCCCGAGGTCCCCGTGACGAGGCCCTCGCCGGCGAGCCCGCGGCAGGTGGAGGCGAGCTGATGGCGAAGCTCGGACACGTTCTGGCTGCTTGAGGTCATGCGGCCATGGTTCCCCGCCGGTCTAGGGGCCAACCGGTACTTCTCGCCCAAACCTCGCCTGTACTTGACAGAACCCCCGCACTATGTAAAGTTCCGCCACGGGAGATAACCGTCGATCGAAGCCTGAGGCTTGGGGTTCAGGGGAGAGAGACGTCGCAGCGCCCGGTGCAACGATAACCGGAACCGCATAACAACTGATTCGGCGCCAGGGGAGGTACCGCGCCACGACTCCTACCGAGCGACCGGGACGCGGCCAGCTCGAGAAGGGACCATTCGTGGCTCGACTTTCAGCAGGATCTAATTCTCAACCTCAGGTTGAGGATGGGTATCTCATCGCCCTTGCCAAGCAGGGGCACATGGAGGCATACGACCACATAGTCCGTCGTTACTACGGATTCGTCCGGCTGAAGGCGTCCTCGTACTTCCTCGCCGGCGGCGACGCCGACGACCTCATCCAGGAGGGCCTGGTGGGGCTCTACAAGGCTGTGCGCGACTATCGAACGGACCGTGAATCGAGCTTCCGCAACTTTGCGGAGCTGTGCATCACCCGCCAGATCATCACCGCGGTCAAGACCGCGACCCGGAACAAGCACACCCCGCTGAACCAGTACGTGTCGTTCTCGAGCACCCCCGCGGGGTCAGCGGGCGACAACGAGCCGACCCTCGACGAGATGCTGCCCGGATCGCCTGTCCACGACCCGGTCAACCAGGTGATCTCATCCGAGGAGCTGCAGGCGCTGGTCGGCTGCATCTCGACCGCGCTGTCCGAGCTCGAGTCAAGGGTGCTCGCTCTCTACCTCGACGGCCACTCCTACGAGGAGGTCGGCCGCCGGATCGGTTGCGACTGCAAGACGGTGGACAACGCGCTCCAGCGGGTCAAGCGCAAGGTCGGTCACCATCTGGCCGAGCGCAACGCGGTGGCGGCCTGACGGGTCAGCCGCCGATCGGCCCCAGCCGTGGTTCGCGGCCGAACAGCTCAAAGGCGCGGAACCGGGAGAACTCACGGTGGCCCGGGCCGTGGAAGTCCGATGACCCGGTCATGAGCAGGTCGAGCTCGTCGCAGCGGTCGGCGAGCACCTCCACCTGCTCGGGGGTGTGGGTCACGTAGAAGCACTCGACGCCGTCGATTCCCGACCTGCGGAAGTCGTCGAGCATCTCGAGCACAGTGTCGGCCTCGGGGATCGTCCAGAACGGGTGCGCCCATATCGCGAGCCCGCCGGCCTCGTGGATCGCGTCGATCGACTCCGGCACTGAGGGAATCGTTCGCGAGCGGAACGCCGGCTTGCCCTCGATCAGATACTCGACCAGGAACGCGGAGGGGTCGGCCAGTCCCTCCTCCTTCAGGCGCGCCTGGTTGGCGGGATGTGACACGGCGGCCCGGGCCAGATGAGGGCGGCCGATCGACTTGCCCTCGGCTGCCCGGGCTCGCAATGGGGCATCGTCGAGCTCATACCCGAGCTCGCGCAGCGCCTGCGCCATGCGATCCGCCCGTCCCTCGCGGTCCACCCGGTAGCTCTCCAGGCGTTCGGACAGCACCGGATCGTGATGGTCGATCACGTAGCCGAGGATGTGCTGGTCTCCGTTCTCCTGATCCAGGGCCGAGATCTCAACCGCCGGGACCAGCCCCAGGCCCAGCTCCGCGGCCGCGTCGGCGGCCTCCTGGACGCCGTCGACGCTGTCGTGGTCTGAGAGCGCCAGGAGCTTCACGCCCGCCTCGGCGGCTGCCGCCACCACCCCGGAGGCGGGCAGCAGTCCGTCGGAATGGACGGAATGACTTTGCAGGTCGAAGCTGGGAAGATCCTCGCTCAAGCGTCTGAGCGTAGACAACAACGACACCAAGGAGCTCCGAGGATGAGCGCTGACTCACACGCCCACAACAGTCCCGGCTATGCATCGCCCGAAGTCGCACGTGCGCAGGAACCGGAGAAGATCGTCTACGTCGCGTCGCTGTACGAGGGAACCGGGATCGACCGGCCCGACTTCATCGCAGTGGTCGACGTCGATGCCTCCTCGTCGACGTTCGGCCAGATCGTGGGGCGCACCGACATGCCCAACGTCGGCGACGAGCTGCATCACTTCGGCTGGAACGCCTGCTCGTCGGCGTGCCATTCGCAGCTTCGGCGCGACACCCTGGTGGTACCGGGCTTCCGGTCGTCGCGGATCCACCTGCTCGACGTGTCGGACCCGCGCTCGCCGACGATCAAGAACGTGATCGAGGGCGAGGAGCTCAAGGAGAAGCTCGGTCTCAGCGCGCCCCACACGGTTCACTGCATGCCGGGCGACATCATCACGATCTCGATGCTCGGCGACGCCGACGGCAACGCGCCGGGCGGCTTCGCGGTGCTCGACGCCCGCGACTTCACCGTCGCCGAGCGTTGGGAGCGAGAGGCCGACGGGATCGAGTTCATGTACGACTTCTGGTACCAGCCGCGGCAGAACACGCTGATCTCGAGCGAGTGGGGTGCGCCGAACACGTTCCAGGGCGGCTTCAACCCCGCCGACGTGGCCGCCGGCAAGTACGGGCGCAAGCTGCACTTCTGGGACCTCGAGAAGCGCGCCAAGACTCAGACGATCGACCTCGGCGACGACGGCTGGATCCCGCTCGAGATCCGCTGGCAGCACAACCCCGACTCCGCCCAGGGATTCGTCGGGGCGACGCTGTCGAGCAACATCATCCGGTTCGCCCGCGACAACGGCTCGTGGTCGACCGAGAAGGCGATCGACGTGGCCAACGAGGAGCTCGAGGGCTGGCCGCTGGAGGGCGGCGTGCCGGGTCTGATCACCGATCTGGTGCTGTCGCTTGACGACAAGGACCTGTTCTTCTCGAATTGGCTGCACGGCGACCTGCGCCACTACGACGTGTCGGATCCGCGCAACCCGCAGCTCCGCTCGCAGGTGTGGCTGGGCGGGCTGCTGGGCCGCGACGGCGGGCACCCGAAGGCGGCCGAGCCGCTCAACGGCGGGCCGCAGATGCTCCAGAACTCGCTCGACGGCGACCGCGTGTACGTGTCCAACTCGCTGTACTCGACCTGGGACAACCAGTTCTATCCGGGCATCAAGGGGTGGTTGACCAAGCTCGACCGCCAGGCCGACGGCACCTATGCGCTCGACCCCGACTTCTTCGTCGACTTCCACGAGCAGGCCGACGGAGCCCGGCCCCACGAGATCCACCTCCCCGGCGGCGACGCCACCACGGAGATCTTCCAGTAGGCGCAGGCCGATGTACAACCCCGAGCTGCTGCGCGACCGGCCTCGTCCGGTGCAGATCGTCGTCGCCGGGGTGATCCCGGCGGCGCTCGGCGCACTACAGGGCGTGCTGATCGGCGCCTCGGCCGCCGCCTACTGGGCGGTGGCCGTGCTGGCGCTGATCGGTGGGTTCGTGTCAGGCTTCGAGCACCAGGACGGGTGGGGAGGGGCCGATCGCGGCTTCTTCGGCGGGCTGTTGTACGGGATCGCGCTGCTGGTCGTGCACAAGCTCGTCGGCACGTCGGCGAAGGCCTCGCTGGGCAGCTTCCCGCCGCTGCTGGCGGTGGTCACGGCGCTCGGCGGGATGCTCGCTGCCGCGGCCGGCGGCCGGCTCGCCCGGATCCGGCGCGAGCGCGCGGGGCTGCAGGCGCCGCAGGAGGGGTCATTCTGGGAGATGTGAGCCCAGCGCGCAGTCCGGGGCCGGCGCACGACCCCTAGGAGATCGACATGCTCTCCCGTGAGAGGTACATCCGTGCCGCCCACGAGACCGGATCGCGGGCGAAGTCGCGCTGCAACGCGCCGTGGCGCAGCGCATCGTCGATTGCGGCCATGATCATCGACTGGTCGAGCACCAGCCGACGGTGGCCGACCGACCCGGTCTTGGGGTTGACCGCGTCGTAGAAGCCGCCGTCGGAGTCGTAGACGCCCGGGTACAGGCGGCGCAGCTCGACGAGGTTGTCGTAGGCCTGACGGGGCGCCACCGGCAGCGCGATTGCCGACGCGTGCGGCGAGACCGTGTCCTCGGTCGCGCAGGTCGTGCACTGGGCGAGGCCTTGGCCGGCCGGGAACGCCCGGCCCTCGACCCCGAAGCCGCCGTAGCCGCCGGTGTCGTCGGCCGTGCTCGACGGCGACAGGCCCCAGACCGGGTAGCCGAGGACCTCGGTCGCGTACCGCTGCTGCACCTGGGCCCACCGCAGGTCGTCGAGCCCGAAGCTGCGCGTGCCCCAGGTCGTTTCGGGGACGACGAGGTTGGCCATCAGTCCCTCGAACATGCCGCCGGCGTAGGTGGGGACGAACGTCAGCGAGCTACCCGGATAGTCGTAATGGCCCTCCCACACGTTGAACCTGCGGCCTGACACCGGGTCGGTGTAGACGCGCCAATAGCCGGGAACCGGCCACTGTCCCTGGGTGGAGAAGTCGGGGTCGGTGTCGCACTGCTTGGGCGGCAGCGTCCGCCACGAGCGCCACCAGACGTCGCCGGGCATCTGCCGGCGCCCCATGCCCATGTAGATCGCGATCCGCGGGTCGCTGTAGAGCGCGCTGTTGTGGTAGCCGGCGGGGCCCTGGTCGACGTAGTAACCGCCGTACATCTGGCCGGTGGGCTGGTTGCCGGCGATAGCCGCGTTGGTGTTGCACGCGGTCTGGGCCCGGCCGTCGTAGAAGATCGAGAAGTCCATTGGGGCGAGCAGGTCATCGGCCAGCCCCCGCAGCTTCGGGAGCGCCTGGCGGACCTCGACGAGTCCAGACGCATACCACCCGTTGTCGACCGCCGAGATGAACCAGCAGTTGTCCTGCGCAGGGGTCGTCTCGGCGCAGTCGGGCTGTCCGGGGTTGGACAGCACCCGCCCGTTGGCGGTGTCATACCACTGATACAGGAAGCCGTCGAAGCGCTCGAGCCGTTGCACCTCGCCCAGCGTCGCCGACGCGAGCCGGTCGGCTCGGGCGGTCGAGATCAGGTCCAGGTCGCGGGCCGCCACCACCGCCCACAGGTACACGCCGATGTTGGCCGCTGACGTGTAGGTGCCGCGAGCCGAGGCCGGACCGATGTTGTCGAGCGGCAGGTGCGTGCCCGGGTCGACGTCGGTCCGGTAGAAGCGCCAGGTGTCGGCGGCGATCCCGCGCAGGACCGCGCGCTGATGGGCGTTCAGCTGCGGCCCGGGGATCGGCACCGCCGCCCGTGCCGGTGCCGCGAGTAGCGCGGCCGCCAGCACCGCCACGGCCAGCCCAGCCACGGCCCACGCGACCGCGGCGGCGCGGATCTCTCCGCGACCGCCGCAACCGCGAGGCAGGACCCGCGCCGGCATCCAGCTATCCGACGTTGAACGTCGAGTGCAGGCCGCCGACGGAGCTGTCACCAACCCAGACGTCGAACGGTCCCGGCTCCACGCCGAAGTTGCCCTCGGCGTTGTAGAAGCCGAGCTCGGAGCTGTCGAGCGTGAACTTGACCTTCTGCGTCTGGCCCGGATTGAGTGTCACCCGCTTGAACCCCTCCAGCCGGCGCACGGGCTGCAACACGCTGGTGTCACTCTCGTGCAGGTACAGCTGTGCCACGTCGTCTCCTGCGACCGAGCCGGTGTTGGTCACGTCGGCGGTCACGGTGAGCGACCCGTTGCGCGGCACCTGGGTGCTCGACAGCTTCAGGTTGGCCACCGAGAACGTCGTGTACGACAGACCGTATCCGAACGGATACTGAGGGGTGTTGGGGACGTCCAGGTACTTGGACGTGTACTTGTTATTCGGGTCGGCCGGCCGCCCGGTGGGCAGCTCGTTGTAGGAGAGCGGGATCTGCCCGACGCTGCGCGGGAACGACATCGGCAGCTTGCCGCCGGGGTTGACCTTGCCGAACAGGACGTCGGCGACCGCGTCGCCGCCCTCGGTGCCCGGGAACCACGCCTCCAGCAGCGCTGGCGCGTTGTCGGCCAGCCACGGGATCGTCAGCGGACGCCCGTTCATCAGCACGACCACGTAGGGCTTGCCGGTGGCGGCGATCTGCTGCACCAGCTGCTGCTGGTCGCCGGGGAGGCCGATGTCGCTGCGCGACGACGCCTCGCCCGAATCCGACGGCCGGCTCGCCGAGCACCACGACCGTCACGTCGGCGTTCTTCGCCGCGTTGACCGCATCGGCGAAGCCGGCGTCCGAGGTGCAGTTGGGGTCGCACCCCGGGGCCGTGGTGACCGTCGCGTTGGGGGCGGCCGCCTTGATCCCGTCGACCACCGACACGACCTTGCCCAGCGCGAGGTCGTAGCCGATCGGCTGGTCAGGCCCGAGCTGGTCGGAGGGATTGTTGGCCAGCGGGCCGACAACCGCGATCGACTTCGTGCCGGTGCTCAGCGGCAGGGCCTTGTTGTCGTCTTTCAGCAGCACCATCGAGCGGTCGGCGCTTGTCCGGGCCGCCGCCAGGTTCGTCGGCGTCAGCTCGGCGTGGGTGACCCGGTTAGGATTGGTGTACGGGTGGTCGAACATCCCCGCCAGGTACTTGAGCGTCAGCACGTGGCGGACGGCGTTGTTCAACTGCGCCATCGAGATCTTGCCCTGGCGCAGCAGCGCTGGCCCGTTGTTGATGTAAGTAGAGAATTGGGGGTCTGGAACGGCGACCGCCATCTCGATGTCCACTCCCGCGGTCAAGGCCAGCCGCGCGGCGTCGGCGCCGTCGGATGCGTAGCCGAACTCCTCCAGCTCCTGGATCGCCTGGTAGTCACTGATGACGGTGCCGCCGAAGCCCCACTCCTGGCGGAGGATCTGCTGCAGCAGCTGCGGGTTGGCCGTCGCGGGCACGCCATTGAACGAGTTGAACGCGCTCATCACCGTGGCCGCGCCGGCGTCGACCGCCGCCTTGTACGGCGGCGCGTAGTCGTTGTCGAACTGCTGCAACGACATGTCGACCGTGTTGTATTCGCGACCCGCCACCGGGGCGCCGTAGCCGGCGAAGTGCTTGACGGTCGCGGCCATCTTGTTCGGCTTGCTGTAGTCGTTGCCCTGGTATCCGCGGACCTTGGCGGCGGCGATCGCCGAGCCTAGGAACGGGTCCTCGCCGGCGCCCTCGACAACGCGGCCCCAGCGGGGGTCGCGGCTGATGTCGACCATCGGGTTGAACGTCCACTTGATCCCGTCGGCCGTGGCCTCCCGGGCCGAGACGGCCTCGTCCTTCTGGACCGTGGCGGGGTCCCAGCTGGCGGCCTCGCCGAGCGGGACCGGGAACATCGTCTTGTAGCCGTGGATCACGTCCAGCGAGAAGATCAGCGGGATGTGCAGGCGCGACTTCAGGGCGGCCTGCTGGGCCTGGTTGATGTTCTGGACGCCGACCAGGTCGAGCACCGACCCGATCTGCCCGGCCTGGGCGGCGGCCAGCAGCTTCGGCCCGGGCGTCCCGTTGGCGCCGTCGGGGCCGGCCTGCTCGAGCTGGCCGAACTTCTCCGCCACGGTCATCTTGCCGAGCAGCGCGTTCACCTTTCCGGCGATCGCCTGAAGCTTGGGGTCCGGACCGTTTGGCCCGACCGTCTGCGCGGACGGTGATCCCGTCGACAACATGACGGTGAGCAGCACCGCGGCGGCGAACAATCCCGCCAGCGCGACGCTAAATCCTATGCGGCGCCGGGGCTTTGCCCATACGGCGCGCACCATTCGATCTGCCACTTCCCTCTCCTCTCCGGGGCTGACCTCTGCCGCGCGGCGGCTACCCACTCACGCGCGGTGTCAAACCCGCAGAGCCGATCAGCGACCACCTATGTGAGAGGCTTTCGCGGACGTAATGGCCAGTGATGACCGCACCGATGCGCTGCTGCCGAGCGGCCGCAGCGACGCGCTAGACCGGTTGCGGGCTCAGCTGACCGAGGCCCAGTCGAGGCTGGTCGACGCGCGGACTGCCGACGAGGCGGGGGCGATCGCCCACTGGGAGGCGATCATCGAGCGGATCGTCGCGCGTGGCCGCGAGCTCCCCCCGGGGCGGGACCCCTCGGACGCGGCCCGACCGGTGCCTGAGCCGCCCGACATGCAGGCGTTCATCCGCCGGCAGGTGCTGGGGCGGTGAGGCCGCTCCGGCGACCAACAACCTTGTCCGGGCCGACGGCGGCCCGGACCGCGCCGGCCGACTCGCGCCGCGTTAGGCCCCGGACGACCCGTCGTCGCGCGCCTGCTCATCAGCCAGTTCGCGCTCGGCCAGCTTGCTACGCAGGTACCCGGCCTTCTCGGAGCGGCGCCGATGTACCTCGGCCTCGGCCTCGGTCATCGCCTCGGCGGCTTCCTTGCGCTCGGCCCGCTCCAGATCTGCCTGGTGTCTCCTGAACGCCTCTGTCGGGGCATCATCGACCATCGCCAGCCACGATAACGCCCGGCCCGGACTGCCCAACCATCTAGCCTCCGAGGGCCAACCAGAGACCGGGCAGAGAGAAGGAGACCGAACATGAGCCGTGAGCAACTGCAGGCGGTACAGACGCCGCTCAAGGAGCGCTACCGCGAGGATCCCGACACCGCAATCGTCACGCTGACGGCGGAGGGCGACCTCGACTCGACCGCGGTCTCCTGCTCGGTGCAGACCGGTCGCGCGCTGGTCGAGGCCGGACTGCATCCGGCCAGCGGCGGCGACGGCACATTGGCGTGCTCGGGCGACATGCTGCTGCAGGCGCTGGTCGCGTGCGCCGGGGTGACGCTGAAGGCGGTCGCCACCAACCGCGACGTTGAGCTCGGCGGCGGCCGCATCGTCGCTGAGGGCGATCTGGATTTCCGCGGGACGATGGGCGTCGACCGCGAGGCTCCGGTCGGTTTTCGCTCGATCCGCCTGCGCTTCGAGCTGCCCTCGGTGGACGGCGAGCAGCTCGAGTCGCTGCTCAAGCAGACCGAGCGCTACTGCGTCGTCTACCAGACGCTCGCCCGCGGCGTCCCGGTTGAGATCGACGCCGGCTAGCTGTCGCCGGGGGCGTCGAACTTCGGATCGGCGACCGGCTCTCCTCGCTCCTGGCGCATCAGCGCCGGGTAGACGCGGCTGAACTCCTCGACGATCTCGTCGAGCGGCAGGTCGGTGAAGCTGCCGCGCTCGCGGACGTACTCCATGTACCGGTCGCCATCGCCGGTGAACGGGTGCAGCATTGCGTCCTGGGTGCCGTCGAACTCCAGCGGCGGGACCCCGAAGCGCGCGCACAGCGAGGAGTTGAACGCCGAGGTGGCCTTGCGCCAGTGGCCGTCGACGTTGAGCTCGGCGTAGCCGTGGTAGGCGAACACGTCGGAGCCGCCCATCAGCTCGCGGAGGCGGTCGGAGGTCAGGTGGTTGCGGACGTCGGCGAACCCAAGGCGCGCCGGGATGCCGATCGACCGCGCGCCGGCCACCAGCACAACCGACTTGGGGATGCAGTAGGCGCCGGTGCGACCGATCACGTTGCTGGCGACGTAGTCGTTGGGGTCGTCGGTGGCGGTGTAGGGGTCGTAACGGATCCCGTCGCGAACGGCCAGGAACAGGCGGCTGATCCGCTCGTGCGGATCGTCGGCGTCGCCGACTGCCCGCGACGCGAACGCCCCAACCGCCGGGTGGTGGGAGTCGATGAACGCGGTCGGCTCGAGGTGCTCGGGCCCGACCTCGCTTCCGGTGTCGCGCTCCATGGGCGCCCCGCTCATGAGTGACCCGCAACCGCGTGCGGGATGTAGGGCTCCTCGAGCCGCGCGACGTCGCCCTCGCTCAGCTCCAGCGCTTCGGCGGCGAGCGCATCCTCGAGGTGCTCGAGCTTGGTCGCGCCGACGATCGGCGCGGTCACTCCGGGCCGCTGTAGTAGCCAGGCGAGCGCCACCTGTGCGGTCGCCACCTCGTGCTCCCGGGCGACCGCGCCGGCCCGATCGATGACCTCGAAGTCGACCTCGGGCTTGTACAGCGAGTCGCCGAACGTGTCGGTGTTGGCGCGTGTGGTCAGCCGTTCACCCTGGCGGCTGCGGTTGCCGGCGAGCATTCCACGGGCCAGTGGGCTCCACGGGATCACGCCCACGCCCTGGTCGAGGCACTGCGGAATCATCTCCCGCTCCTCCTCGCGGTAGATCAGGTTGTAGTGGTTCTGCATCGACACGAAGCGGGTGCCGGCCATGGACTGGGCCTTGGCGAACTGCCACGCGTACATGCTGCTGGCACCGATGTAGCGGGCCTTGCCGGCCTTGACCACGTCGTGCAGCGCGTCCATCGTCTCGGCGATCGGGGTCGTCGGATCCCAGCGGTGGGTCTGGTAGAGGTCCACGTAGTCGAGCTCGAGCCGCTTCAGCGAGGCGTCGATCGAGGCCATGATGTGCTTGCGGGACAGACCGCGACCGTTCTCGCCGGGCATCGTGCGGCCGTGGACCTTGGTCGCGACCACATACTCCTCGCGCATCCCGAACAGCTTGCGCAGCAGCTTGCCGGTGATCACCTCGCTCTGGCCGCCGTTGTAGACGTCGGCGGTGTCGAAGAAAGTGATCCCGCCCTCGACCGCGCGCTTGACGATCGGTTCAGCATCCTTGTCCTCGAGCGCCCACTGACGGCTCTCGTGCTTGCCGTAGCTCATCATCCCCAGGCAGATCCGGGAGACGCGAAGCCCGGTGTTACCGAGGTTTACGTATCTCATTGGCGTTCAGCTTACGTCACCGTCTGCGGCCGCAGACCGGCGCCTCGGACGGCGCACGCCCCCGCGGGTGGGGGCTGTGGTGGCGTCGAGGAACACCTCGGTGACGTCGGGCACGGCCTCGCGCAGGCGCTCGTCGATCCGGTCCGACAGCTCCTCGATCGCGCTGTCATGCAGCCCCTCGGCGAGGTCGATCCGCGCCGCGACCAGCAGCGAGTTCGGGCCGAGCGCCATCGTCAGCAGCTCGATCACCTGATCGACCTGCTCGAACTCCGAGAGTGCGCGCTCGAGCGCCTCGCGCTCGTCGGGGCGGGCGGCCGCGCCGATCAGCAGCTCCGAGGTGTCGTGGCCCATCCACACCGCGACCGTGACCAGGAGGCCGCCGATCGCGATCGACGCGGCCGAGTCGAACACCGACGCGCCGGTGAGCTGGTCGAGCAGGATCCCGGCGAGGGCAATCACGATCCCGACCAGCGCCGCGGTGTCCTCGAACAGGACCATCTTCACGTTGGGATCGCGGCTCGAGCGGACGTAGGCGCGCGGCGACAGCCCGGCGTCCGCGGCCTCGCGGCGGATCTGGCGCCGCGCCCGCAACCAGGAGGCGCCCTCGGCGACCAGCGAGATCCCCAGCGTGACGTAGGCGGCGAGAAAGCCGGCCGACTCGCCGCCCTGCAGCAGCTGGTAGACCCCGTAGCCGATCGCGAAGAATGCTCCGGCGATGAACATCGCGACCGCCGCGATGAACGTCCACAGGAAGCGCTGGCGGCCGTATCCGAATGGCTGGTCGGGCGTCGGCTCGCGCGCGGCGAGCGAGATCGACACCAGCAGGAAGCCCTGATTGCCGGTGTCGGCGATCGAGTGGGCGGCTTCGGCGAGCAGCGCGGCCGATCCGCTGATCAGCCCGCCGACGATCTTGGCCACGGCCACGATCGCGTTGGCGGCGAGCGCCACCATGACCGTCCGCCGGCTGGCGCCTGCGGTCCGCTGGGTGCGAAGGGCGCTGCGGCGGCTGGTCCAGTTGACCGGTGAGCTGTTCAGTCGACGACGTGGTTGGCGACGAACAGTCCGTCGGGGTCGTAGGACCTCGTGACGGCGCCGAGGCGGTCGGCAACCGGGGCGGTGAACGCGCTGCGCAGACTGCGTCCGCGCTCGTCGAAGGTCAGCAGCGAGCCCCGCTCCCCGATCCAGGGTGACAACCGCTCGCCGAGGGCGTCCTGGGCGCTGTCCAGCGCGGCCCCGGCCTCCCGGTCAACCGGAACGCCGGTGGCGAACACGAGCGCGTCGGCGGTCAGCGGGCCTGCCGCGCCGGGGTCGGGCTCGGTGCTTCTCAGCGCCCCACCGAGCTGACGGATCTCCAGCGACAGGAACGGCGTCCGCGAGCCCGGACCGCCCAGCTCGAGATACGCGTCGGCGGTCTCGTTGGTGAATTGCTCCAGCAGGAGGCCGTTGCCGATCGCCGGACCGGGGTCCTGAGGATCTCCGGAGATGTCGCCCAGCGCCGGCGCCGGGATCGTCGCCAGAGTGTCCAGATACGGGCTGCCGAGCGCGCGCAGCGGCGCGACCAGCTCGTTGCCGTCGGATTCACTACCGCAGAACGCGAGCGTGATCGCGACAAGCTCGCGGCCGCGCAGCGGGTCGGGGATCACGGGCAGCGGCGGAAACCGCATCAGCCTGATCGTCGATGTCACTTCCTCGGGCGCGTTGCTCGTCCACTCGCGGAACGCGTGCACGATCTCGCCGGCGGTGTCCAGCGGCCACATCAGCGCGCCGGCGAACGCCTCGCGCAGCTCGAACAGAGCGATCTCCATCGACGTGACAACCGCCGGGCCGCCGCCGCCCCCGCGCAGCGCCCAGAACAGCTCTGGCTCGTTCTCGGCGTCGACGTGGCGCTGCTCGCCGCCGGCGGTCACGACTTCGAGTGAGTGGATGTGGGTCGAGGCGAGGCCGTGCAGGCGCGACAGCCAGCCGATCCCGCCGCCCAGTGCGTAGCCGATCACGCCCACGCCACCGGACATGCCGTGCAGGCCGGCCAGCCCATGCTCGGCAGCGGGGCCGATCACGTCGCGCCAGGCCGCTCCGGCGTGCACGGTCGCGGTGTGCCGCTCGGGGTCGATGCTCACGCCCGTCATGCCGATGGTGCGCAGCAGGATCGTGCCGTCGAGATCGCCGAGGCTCATCGCTCCGTGACCGAAGCACTGCGGCGCGACGCGGAGCCCGGAGGCGGCCGCGAAGCGCACGGTCGCGGCCACGTCGTCGGAATTGGTCGGCCGTACCACCAGCGCGGGACGCTGGTCGGCCACGAGATTCCACGCCTGGCGGGCGTCGTCCCAGACCGAGTCCTCGGGGGCGACGACGCCGCCCTTGATCTGGGCGCGCAGCGCCCCGGCATCGATGTTCGGCGAACTACTCATGCCCCTTTTGTAGCTGATCAGGCGCCTTGGGCGACGACGCGGTCGGGCTTGGGCAGCGACGTCCGGCGGCGCTCGGCCCCGAAGATCGCCAGCGCCAGATCTCGCGCCTGCGCCTCGTCGGCCCCGTCGGTCTCGTAAACGGCGGTCAGCGTCTGCCACACCGGCGGCATCCCCGGGCCCTCCTCGAACACGTGCTCCACCGCGGTCGTGTTCCAGGGTGTCCCCGAGAAGCGGTCCATAAGCTCGTCGCTGGCCGGATAACGCGCGACGATTCGGACGCGAAAGGTGGGCATCTCGTCCCGGCAACGTACCGCTTCGGGCGGTACGAATATGGTTCGGCCGCCGAGAAAGCGAGTCGAGGAGCCCTGATGCCTGACGCCGAGCAGCCGAACATCCTGGTGATCTGGGGGGATGACATCGGCATCACCAACCTGAGTTGTTACAGCGACGGGATGATGGGCTACCGAACGCCGAACATCGATCGGATCGCCGAGGAGGGGATGCGCTTCACCGACTCCTACGCCGAGCAGAGCTGTACCGCCGGACGCTCGTCGTTCATCACCGGTCAGAGCGTGTTCCGCACCGGACTCAGCAAGGTCGGCGTGCCGGGATCGACCGTCGGCCTCAAGGCCGAGGATCCGACGATCGCCGAGCTGCTCAAGCCGCTCGGATACGCCACTGGGCAGTTCGGCAAGAACCACCTCGGCGACCGCAACGAGTACCTGGCCCGACGGCGTAATGACGCCGTTCCGCAGCGAGAAGAACACCAACTGGGAGGGCCCGTTCCGCGTCCCGGAGATGGTCCGCGATCAAGGCGGGGTCGTATCTGTGCGCAGACAGCTACTGCCTGCGCTACCGGCCAGCGGCCCGCCGTCCGCAGATGGTCGACACCGGAATGAGCCACATCGGCTTTCGCTGCGTCCGGCTCGATCCGTCTGCGAACACGTAGCCGCCGGTTCGCAACTGCGCTTCTACTCCTGGCCCGCCGCAGCGAGCGCGTCGGCGAGCTGCTGCTCGGTCTCGTTGTCCAGCGAGGTCTGGATGATCGTGCCCGGGACCTTGATCTGCGGGATGACCTTGTCTACGGACACCTTGCGGACCAGCAGGATCAGCGCGCCGGATCCCGGCGCGAGGTTGTCGCCGAGCTGCTTCATGAATTTGTCATCGACGCCGTAGTCCGACAGCGCACCGGCGGCAGCACCGGTCGCGGCCCCGATCGCCATGCCGAACAGCGGCACGAAGAAGATCAGACCGATCAGCCCGCCCCACAGGGCACCGCCAACGGCGCCCGACCCAGCGGCCGACGGCTGGTGGAGCTTGACCTTCCCGTCCTGCCGGCGCTCGACCACGACCATGTCGTCGAGCTCGATCTCGTGGGCCTTCTGCAGCTGGACCACGTTGTCGGCCACCTGGCGGGCGGTGTCCACGCTGTCGTAGGCGACAGCAACAAGATCACTCATCTACATCTCCGTCGGTTCGTGTTGGGCTCGCGGCCGGGGTGGCCGGCGGCGATGGATCTTCACAGATCGCCGGATCAGTTGATTGAATCCCCGCCTCTCGATGGCCGCCTCAGGTGATGCGGGGATGACCCTTAAGCGACTCGACCGCGTCGTCCTGTCGTGGCTCCCCGGCTATGACCGCGCGTGGCTGTCTCGGGACATCCTCGCGGGGCTGGCCGCGGGCGCGGTGGTGATTCCGCAGGCGATGGCATATGCCACCGTCGCCAACCTCCTCGTCCAGGTCGGCCTCTACACGTGCATGGTGCCGATGGCGGTGTACGCGGTGCTGGGCGGCTCCCGGACGCTGTCGGCGAGCACGACGTCGACGATCGCGATCCTGACCGCGTCGACGCTGATGGCCGCCGGGCTCGCCGCGGGCTCGTCGGATCCGACCCGAACGCTCGCGATGCTGACGCTGCTGGTCGGGGCGATTCTGCTGATCGCCCGGGTGCTCCGACTGGGCGGGCTGATGGACAACATCTCCGAGGCGACGCTGACCGGGGTCAAGATCGGCGTCGGGCTGACGGTGGCCGCGGGACAGCTCCCCAAGCTGCTGGGGATCCCGGGCAACCCGTCGGCCGACAACTTCTTCAGTGAGCTGCGCGCCGTGTTCGACCAGCTCAACCAGATCAGCGCGACGACGTTGATCTTCTCGGCCGCGACGATCGCAGTCCTGCTGGGGACCAGGCGGGTGGCCCCGAAGGCCCCGGCGCCGCTGGTGGCGGTCGTCGGGGGATCCTCGTGGTCGCGCTCACCTCGATCGAGGACCACCTAGCGCTGATCGCCCACGTGCCCTCCGGGCTGCCGGCGCCAGTCGCGCCGTCCACCCACCACTTCAAGGATCTGCTCCCGGGAGCGTTCGCGATCGCGATCATGGTGTTCCTGGAGACGCTCGCAGTCGCCCGGGCGGTGCGGCGGCGCTCCGAGCCCCAGATCGACAATCCGCAGGAGATGCTGGCCGCCGGCCTGTCCTGCGCGGTCGGCTCATTCTTCCGGGCGATGCCGTCGGCCGGGGGCTTCTCGCAGACGGCGATAAACCAGGGAGCGGGTGCTCGCACCCAGCTGAGCGAGCTGGTCACGGTCGTGCTCGCCGTCGCGTGCGCTCTGTTCCTGGGCTCGGTGCTCAGTGACCTGCCGCAGGCCACGCTCGGATGCATGGTCGTGATCGCGGTGCTGGGTTTGATCTCACCGGCAGAGCTCGCGCAATTCTGGCGCCTGAGCCGCGTGGAGTTCTGGGTTGCGGCCATTACGGCGGCGTGCGGCCTGATCTTTGGGATGTTGCCGGCGGTGCTGGTCGGCGTCACGTTGACGCTGGTGCTGGTCCTGATCGAGCTCGACCGGGTCGGGCTGACCGAGCTCCAGCCGATCGCTGGCGAGCTCGACGTCCAGCCGGCCGACGAGCACACCGCACCCCTTCCCGGGCTGATCATCCTGCGGGTCAACGGGCCGCTGTACACGGCCAACGTCCGTTCGACGAACCGCAAGCTCGTCGCGGCCGCGGATGCCCGACCGGACACCCAGGTGGTCGTGTTGGATCTGACCGCGCAAGGACGGCTGTCGCTCACCGCTACTCACCAGTTCTCCGACCTCGAGCAGGAGTTCGACGAGCGCGGGATCGCTCTGTGGGTGGTGGCGATCCCGCCGGACGCGCTGAAGCTCGCCCGGCAGACGCCTCGCTGGCAGGAGGTCGCCGACGCCGGGCGTCTGTACCCGACGGCGCTGGCCGCGGTCCGATCCCGATCGTGGTGCGCGTCATGTCCGCGATGTCGGTCGTCTCCACTGCGCCGTGCGCGAGCGTCCACGACGGGATCCAGAAGGTCGAATCCTCGAGGAACGTGGGCGGTCACCGCTGCGCCGGCGGAACGTCGCGCAGCCGCTCGGTCAGCCGCGCGATCTCCTCGCGCGAGTACCGAGCACGCCGGCGCTCGGTATCGGCCGGATCGTTCGCGAGCCCGGCCCCGGGCCGCCAGGCCTGGCGCGGGCGGATCGGCCGGGGCGCGAAGCCGCCGCCGCAGTTCGGGCACACGTTGTGCAGGACGCTCTCGACGCAGTCGGCGCAGAACGTGCACTCGTAGGTACAGATCCGAGCTGCCGGTGACTCCGGCGGAAGATCGGCGTCGCACAGCTCGCAGTTCGGGCGAAGGGAGAGCACGGACCGATGATCGCATCCGTGAGAATCCAGCGTCCGGCTATGCGAGCAGCCACCGGGCGGCGCGGTCGAGGACCTGCTCGCGACTCTCGGATCCGTGGTCGGCGGTGATCAGATGGCTTCCGATCAGCAGCGAGAACGCCAGCAGCGACCGGGCCTCGATCTCCTGCGCGACGGCGCCGATCGCGCGGAACTGGTCTCGCAGATAATCCATCCGACGGTTGTCGACGCGCCGCAGACGCTGCGCCACCGCCGGGTCGCGCCGGGCCCAGTCGCGCACCGCCAGATCGACAGGTAGCAACTCGTCGCTCAGCGTCAGCGCGCCGGCTCGCCTCGCCTTGGTCCGGGGGTCGCCGCCGCGCCGCTCGACGTGTTCGAGCACGTCGTCGATCGCGGCTCGTTCCCAGGCATCGAGGATCTCGCGCAGCAGCGCCCGCCGATCCTCGAAGTGCCAGTAGAAGCCGCCTCGGGTGACGCCGAGCGCCTTTGCCAGCGGCTCGATCCGCACCGCGTCGGGGCCGCCGTCGGCGAGCGCCTGCGTGCCGGCCCGGACCCAGGTGGCGCGGGGGGTGCGAATGGGGGCGGCCATCGTCTATGCTCAACCATACACTACTGTATGGATGGAGGTCGGAATGGTCCAGACGATCGCGACCGAGCGTCGCCTCAACCCGAGCCACAAGGTGCGGGAGATCTCCGTGCCGGCGGGTGCTCGTTCGCTCAGCACGTTGTCCCGGATCGACTACGAGGACGGGTTCATGGTCGACGGTGATCCGTTGCCGGGCCGCCGCTGCGAGCGGTGGGCGCGGGCGGTGATCGAGGACACCCCGGCGGCGGTGAGGGTGAAGCTGCTGTGCAGCTGGTGGGCGCTCGGCCTGAAGGTCGGCTCGCCGTGGTCGGCCCGGCGGGTGCTCGGTTGGGAGATCCTGCTCGAGGACTTCGACTACGTGCTGCTGGGGGCCGGATCCCGCCTCGGGCTGTCGGGCCAGCTGCTGTTCAAGCGCGAGTCCGACGGGATGCTGTTCGCCACGTTCGCGCGGCTGGGCAACCCGGCGGCCGGCGCGGTCTGGGGGAGGACGGAGGCCACGCACCGGGCGGTTGTGCGCTCGTTGCTGGGGCACGCCGCGCGCCGCTGTGATCGAATGCAGCCGTGACCGGGTTCGAGGAGTTGCTCGAAGACTGGGAGGGCGAGACGGCGGTGATCCGCCGCGATGCGCAGACCGGTGGGTGGATCTTCGTGTGCATCCACTCGACGCACCGCGGTCCGGCCGGCGGCGGAACTCGGATGAAGACCTACGGGTCGCCGGCCGACGGCCTGGCGGACGCGATGCGCCTGTCGGGCGCAATGACCCGCAAGCTCGCCGTGGCCGGGCTGCCGTTCGGCGGCGGCAAGGGCGTGATCGCCGTCCCGGAGATTCCGAGCGGGCAGCGCCGCCGCGAGCTGTTCGAGCGCTACGGCGATCTGATCGAGTCCCTCGGCGGCACGTACCGCACGAGCTCTGACATGAACACGGGCGAGGCCGACATGGACGTGATCTGGGAACGGACCCGGTACGTGTTCGGCCGGTCCGTCGGCGCCGGCGGCTCGGGCAGCCCGGCCCGGCCGACCGCGGTCGGCGTGTTCCACGGGATCCGCGCGAGCGTCGCCGAGGTCTATGGGTCCGACGAGCTCGGCGGACGATCGATCCTGGTCCAGGGCGCGGGCGGGGTCGGCTCGCACCTGGCGGGGCTGCTCGGGGATGCCGGCGCGTCGGTGCTGGTGACCGATGTCGACCGCGACCGGGCCGAGACGGTGGCGGCTCGCATTCAGGGAGAGGCGGTACCGCCCGACCAGGTGCTCGATGCCCACTGTGACGTGTTCTCGCCGTGCGCGGTCGGCGGCGTGCTCTCCAGCGACACCGCGTCTCGCCTGAGCTGCCGGATCGTCGCCGGCTCGGCCAACAACCAGCTCGCCGACCCGGTCGCCGCGGAGGCGCTGCGCGCGCGGGGGATCCTCTATGCGCCGGACTACGTCGTCAACGCCGGTGGAGCGATCGCCGTCGTGGGGCTCGAGCAGCTCGAGTGGAGCCAGTCGGAGCTCGACGCGGCGCTGACCGGGATCGGCGACACGCTGCGCGAGATCTACCGGGAGGCCGACACGCGCGACACGTCCACGGCGGCGGCCGCGGAAGCCGTCGTGCAGCAGCGGCTGCGGTGACCGCCGCCCGCCGCGGTCAGCTCGCCACCCGGTAGGTCTGCAGCACGACGCCGTTGTCGAGCGATCGCGAGGAGGCGAGCTCGAGCTCGATCAGGTCGGGTCGCTCGGGGAAGACCCGCATGCCGCTGCCGAGGATCAGCGGGAACACCTGCAGGTTGACCTCGTCGACGAGGCTCGCGTCGAGCAGAGCGTGGACCACCGAGCGGCTGCCAGCGACCAGAATCGGGCCGCCCTGCTCCTGCTTGAGCGCGCGGACCGCGGCCTCCAGGTCCGAGACGACCGTGGTGTCCTGCCAGTCCGAGGAGCCGAGCGTGGTCGAGGCCACGACCTTGCGCATCGTGTTGATCTTCTCGGCCATCGGGCCCTCGCGGGACGGCCAGGCGCCGTAGAAGCTCTCGTAGGTGGTGCGGCCGAGGAGCAGGACCTCAGCGGCGAGTTGCTCCTCGAGCTTGTAGGCGCCGAGCTCGTCGCTGAACCGCTGTCCGACCCATCCGCTGTGCGGGTAACCGCGCTCGCCTCCAGGCGCCTCCATGACGCCGTCCAGCGAGGAGAACTCCGTGACGATCAGCTTGCGCATCGCAATCCTTTCCGCGTGGTTGTGCGTTCAGAGACCTGTTGACGGGACGGGATTCATCGAGCGTGCCATGTCACGATCACTGCGATGAGTACAACGCCGCTGGACGAGGACGCGCGGGTGATCGCGTTCCTCGAGTCCGAGGGGGCTGCAAGGCATGGCCACGGGCCGGGTCGGAGCCTGCTCGATCACCTGCGCGAGACCGCGTCCATCCTCGATCGCTGGGGACAGCCGGCGTGGCTGCAGCATGCGGCATTGGTCCATAGCGTCTACGGCACCGAGGCCCGCAGACGCCGCCTGATATCCCCGGCGCGCCGAGCCGAGGTGTCGGAGCTGGTCGGCGAGCGCGCCGAGCGGGTCGCCTACCTGTTCGCGGCGATCCCGCGACGGCGGTTGGCCGCCGGAACCCACCGCTGGGCGCCGGGCGCGGTCCTTCCGGGAGCCGATCGCGGCGAGCTCGATGCGGTCGTGATGCTGCACCTGGCGAACCTGGCCGACCAGGCGCGCGCGCCCGACGGCTCACCGGGGGCGTGGCTTGCGATCGCCGCGCGGATGATGGAGCTGCTGGATGAACAGCCCCGCAGTGGCGCTCCCTGGGTTCGCCGCCGCGCTCTCGGAGGTCTCGCCGGAGGACGAGTCGATCGGTCTGCGGGCGTATCGCGAGGGCCTGGCGGCGACCGATCCGGCGGCACGGGCCGACCGGCTCGCCCAGGCCGCGGCCGCCTGCCCGGTGGCCGGGGAACCGTGCGCATGGCTGGCCGACGCGGCCTGGCGCCGAGGCGAGGAGGAGGCGGCGCGGGCCTGGGCGCGGCGCGCCCGGCACCGCCTCGCCGCGCTTGGGGTCGCGTGGGACAAGCGGTTGACCTACGAGCGATGGCTCGCGCTCGCCGAGCGCCTGACCGACGATCCGGGTGAGCGCGACCCGATCGCGGCCGCCGACCCGGTGACGCTGAGCCGGGAGCTGTCGGAAGGTGAGCGGGTCGCCGATGGCCGGACTCGGCTTGGGCCAGCCGCGGCCGAGCGGCGCTTTGCCCGCTACGTGGATGCGCTGGCCGACGCGCCGGGCTCGTCGAACCGGATCCTGTACCCCGGATTGGACAGCGAGCCCTGGTTTCAGCCGCAAGCGTTCCCGCTGGCGGTCGAGCTGGAACGCCAGTTTCAGTCGATCCGCGCCGAGATCCTCGCGCTGGAGCCGTCGCGGTTCTCCCCCGAGAGCGAGCGGATCGAGCGCACGGGGGAGTGGGACGTGATCTTCCTGTACGAGCGAGGGCGCCGCCACGACGACGTGTGCGAGGCCTGTCCGGTGACCACCAGCGTGATCGAGGGTGACGGCGCGATGCGGACCGCGGCCGGGCTGATCTACGTCTCCCGGATGCGGGCGGGCACGCACATCGCCGCCCATCGCGGGCCGACCAACTTGCGGCTGCGCTGTCACCTCGGCATCACCGTTCCCAAGGGCGACTGCGCGATCCGGGTGCAGGACGAGTCCCGGCGCTGGAGTGAAGGTCGCTGCCTGGTGTTCGACGACTCCTACGAGCACGAGGCGTGGAATCACGCCGACGCCGACCGGATCGTGTTGATCGTCGACCTCTGGCACATCGGGCTCGAGCCGATCGAGGTTCACCGGCTGGCGGGGCTGCAGCGCTACGCGGCGGCCTACGCCGGGCGCCTGGGTCGCTATTGGTCGGTGAACGAGGCTGCCCGGCAGGGTCCCGCCCGGCTTGGGCCGGACCACTAGCCCCTGCAATCGCCGACGCTCATCGCGATCCGCGAGCGTGCGATCCGCGAGCGTGCATAACACGTCAAATCCGTGCGGCTATGGCGAGCCTTGCCGTGTGGAGCACCGTATCGGTGCCCCACACGGCAAGCCCTCCGATCAGCAGCCGGATTTGTCGTGTTATGCACGGGCCGGCCCGGAGCCGCGCAAACCGCGAGCTAGAAGTCCCCGCCTCCGAAGTCGCCCCCGAAGTCCCCGCCGCCATCGCCGCCGCCGTCGCCCCAGCCGCCGTCCCCACCGCCGTCGCCGCCGTCGCCGCCGTCGCCGCCGTCGCCTCCGTCCCCACCGTCGCCGTCCCCGAACAGTCCGCCGACGAGGTCCTCGCCGAAGCCCAGGCCGGCACCCAGCGCCGACCCCACCAGCAATGTCGACAACAGCGACCCGCCGCCGAAGCCGTTGAAGTAGCCGCCCATCATCGGCCCGTAGTGGCCCGGCGCGTTCCAGTAGTCGGTCTGGCGGCCGTCGACGCTGACCTGGCGACCGTGGGGAGCGAACCCTTCCTTGATCCGGATCGCATCGGCCGCGCACGCCGGCACGTCGCGCAACGAGCCGCCCGGTGGCGCCCATTGCACATCCTCGGTCGAGGGGCCGTGGCGCGGGTCGAAGAAACACGGCGCCCGGCGCTCCGGTGGAGGCTTGCCCTCGAGCACTGCCTTCGCATAGGCCATCGCGTAGCGACCTTCCTCGAGCGTCTCGGTGACCGGCGCCAGGTCCTCGGGGCGCTTGGCGCGGTCGAAGATCTCGCTGGCCCGCTGGTAGGCCTGCAACGCCTGGTCGTAGCGGTCCCGGGCCTCGTCGGAGACGTTCGGCATCTCGATGTCGACGTCGAGTGAGCGGATGTCGTCGCCGAGCGCCACGAGGTCATCGCGAGCGGAGGCGTGGACCTCGTCCCATTCGCGCTCGCGCTTGAACTTGTGACCCAGGAACGGCACGGGACGCACCATACGCACCCGCGTTCGCGCGTGCCAGGCGGAAGGAAGTTCACCGCCGGCGTCGAAATGATCACCCGGTGGAGAGCGCACAGCAACCGCCGCCCGACCCGGGCGATGCGGTGCCGCCGAGCGGGAGTCACGATTACCCGTTGACGTTCGCGGTCGACTATCCCGACCGCAACCTCGATCGGCTCAGCACCGCGCTTCGGATCTTCTGGATCATCCCGATCGCGATCCTCGCCGCGACCCTCGAGGGCGGCGGCTTCAGCGGGCAGGGAGGCTCCGAGGGCATTCGGTACGTCGGCGGCGGGATCGGGGTCCTGTTCGTCCCGGTGCTCCTGATGATCCTGTTCCGCAAGAAGTATCCACGCTGGTGGTACGACTGGAACCTGCAGCTGGCCCGGTTCAGCAACCGGATCGGGGTGTACCTGGCGCTGATGGACGACCGTTATCCGTCCACCGACGAGGAGCAGGCCGTTCACCTGAACTTCCCGTACCCCGACGTCGAGCACGAGCTCGGCCGCGGGATGCCGCTGATCAAATGGCTGCTGGCGATCCCGCATTACATCGTGTTGTTCTTCCTCTGGATCGGGGTGCTGGTGTCGGCGATCATCGCCTGGTTCGCGATCCTGTTCACGGGCCGCTACCCACGCTCACTGTTTCACTTCGTCGAGGGCGTGTTCCGCTGGCACAACCGCGTGACGGCTTACGTGCTCCTGCTGATCACGGACCGCTACCCGCCGTTCAGCCTGGACCCATAGCGGTCCGACCCCCGCCCGGCGGTTCTGGCTAACCTGCGTCTGCCGCAGCTATGGATAGCCGGCGTGCGTGGGGCCGCGCTCCACGGTGCTTGTTCGTCTTCCCCGACCGTAGGAGCGTGTGTTGATGCCCATCCGCCGTCTGATCGCGTGTATCGCGAGTGTGGCCGCGCTCGCGGCAATCCTGGCGCCGATCGGGTCGGGGGCGCCACCGCCGACGGCCTCGCTGCCCGTCACCTGCCCGGGCACCTTCCAGGTGCTCCACAGCGACCACATCGGCAAGCTGTCGCTTCCGGCGGGGCCGTACGTGATCGCCGTCTCGGGGAAGCTCAGCTGCACGCAGGCGTCGTCGCTGTTCACGGCGTTCCTGAACGCATGGACGGGCAAGCTCCCCGACGGCTGGTCGATCAACGGCCGCGGCTTCCGCAAGGGACCGACGAGCTTCACCGTGACTCCCACGCACAACAAGCCGCCGGTCCCACCGCCGGGCCCGCCCAGTCGGACCTGCCCCGGGACGTTCAGCGTGCTCAACAACACGCTCGTCGACCGGACCGCGTTCAGCAAGGGGAACTACGTGATCACATTGCTGAAGAGCTCGTCGGCGTTCACCTGTCAGGACGCCAGCCGCGAGTTCGCGCTGTTCCTTGACCGCTACTACGGCAAGCCGCTCCCCAGCCCCTGGTCGCTGAACTCGTCGAAGAAGATCTTCGCGATGAAGAACGGCCTGGGCTTCCAAACGACCCCCGCGATCACGGGGCTCGGCGGCGCCCGCAACCCGACGGCGGGCGGCGGCGTGACCGAGGGGACGCTGTGCCGGAGCACCTACACCGTCACCGGCCGGAACACGAGGCTCGACAAGTTCGTGCTCACCAAGGGCAAGTACTCGGTGTGGACGATCGGCCAGCTGTCGTGCAACCAGGCGATCAAGGACATCAAGCGGGCGGTCGCGCTGGGCACCTCGCTGCCGAAGGGGTGGAAGCACAACATCCGCGACTCGGTGATCACGGTCGGCCACAAGAAGGGCTTCCGGATCAAGCTCAAGTCCTGACCACTAGTGTCCCGAGTCATAAATTGGATGCCAGTCGAGCGGCCCCTGGCGGCGCTTCGCTTCGTCCTCGTCCCCTCGCGTAGCTCCGCTACGCGTCGGGTCCTGCGTCCTCGCGCCGCATCCCCCAGTGACCACTCTTGGTGGCACCGAATTTCCGCCTCGCGACACTAGACGACCGCCGCAGACGAGCGGTGCTCGGCCAGGCACCGCTCGTACACGGCTCGGAAATAGGGCTCGAGCTCGCGCGCGTCCCGTTCGACCAGCGCGTGCTGCTTGAGGTAAGCCTCGAGCATCGTGCGGGCCTCACGTAGCACCGCGGTCTCGTCGATCTTCGTGCAGCGGCCGTCCTCGACGACGACCTCGCCGTCGACCATCACCAGCCGCACCGATGAGCCGTTCTCGGCGTAGACGAGCTGGTTGGCAACGTCGTTGAGCGGGACGAACGCCGAGGTGCAGAGATCGAGCGCGACCAGGTCGGCCTTCTTGCCCGGCTCGATCGAGCCGATCTGATCGTCCAGGCCGACGGCCCGCGCTCCGCCTCGCGTCGCCGCCCACAGGATCTCGTAGGCGGTCGGCCATTCGTCGTAGTCGTCGGTCGAGATCGTGTGAATGATCCCCGCCGCCTTCATCACGTCGAACAGGCGGCAGCTGTCGTTGCTCGAGATCCCGTCGGTGCCGAGCGCCACGTTGACGCCGGCGCGAAGCAGCCCGCGCAGGGGTGCCACGCCGGAGCCGATGCGAAGGTTGCACACCGGGTTGTGGGCGACCGAGGCACCGCGTCCGGCAATCAGCTCGATGTCTTCCTCGTCGATCCAGATCGCATGGGCGATGCTCGTCTTCTCGTGTAGCGCGTCGAGGTCGGCCATCAGCTTGATCAGGCTCTTGCCGTAGAGCCGGGATCCGGTCACGCGCTGGACCCGGGTCTCGAGCACGTGGATGTGCATCGGCGTGTCGAACCGCTTGGAGAACTCGGCGACGCGCTCGAGCAAGTCCTCGGTCACGCGCTGCGGACCTGACGGCGCCACCACGTAGCGCAGCCGCCCGTTGCCGCTCCCGTGGAACCGGTCAACCGCGGCACCGCAGAAGTCCATGTACTCGTCCAGCCCGATCGGCGGGACCCGCAGGAACTTCTCCTTGAGCCGCTCGGGCAGGGTCTCCTCGAGGTACGGGATCGTCTCGAAGAACGGCCGGTTGATCACGTGGCCTGAGATGTTCGCCCGCATGCCGATCTGCTCGTAGGCGCCGAACACGGCGCCGAGCTGGTTGAGCTCCTGGCGCGGCACCTCGATCACGTCGTCGAGCACGGAGGTGACGCCGGTCTTGAGCGACTCGATCCCGGCCAGCAGCGTCCGATGATGGATCATCTCCGCGTCCAACGGGCTGGCCCCGGTGAGCGGATACGCGTACAGCATCAGGACCTCGAGCGGCAGCCCCGGATAGCGGCCGCGGAACGTGTTCTGCTCGGTGTGGATGTGCGCGTTGACCATCCCCGGCATCAGCAGCAGGTCCTCGCCGTCGATCACCCGGTCGGCATCCGGGGCGTCGAGCCGCTCGCCCACGGCGGCGATCCGATCGTCCTCGACGAGCACGTCTGCCCGGCTCACCTCCGCCGAGCTCCGGTCCTTCATCGAGAGCACCATCCCGTTCCTGAACAGGGTCTTCACGATTCACCTCGCCTCGAGTTCGCCTTGCTGGCTGCATGCGACATTGAACCGGTAGCCGGGTGTTCGCGTCTTACTTGCGTCCCGTCCGGCGCCTACGGGCAGACCTCGGCGGTCTCGATCGCCAAGGGGATCTCACTCCAGGGTGAGCGACTGGCCGACCATCCCGTCGGCCTGGTCGGTTAGCCCCCACATCGCCTGGATGCTCTGGCTGTCGGATGCGGACACCTGCAAGTCGAACTTCAGGAGGTCGCCGCGATACTCGACGCGCGCGACTTCGAACGGGGCCGGCTTCTTGCCCTCGCCCATCGCCCGGAACTCGGTGCAGAGCACCAGGAACACGGCGGACCGGTGCGGGATGCCGAACCGGTCCGCCTCGAACTGCCCGCACTGGCTGGTCTCGATAGACATCTCCGAGTGGGCCAGCTCGACGCCATGGTCGGCCAGGACCCGGTCCCGGGGGAGGTCGCGCCCGGGGTGCGCCGCGGACTCGAGCCAGCTCACTTCCTTGCGGCGGAAGAACGAGTAGGTGATCGCCAGCGGAATCCCCCGGAGTGACAGCACGGTGGTCACCCGGAAGATCGAGTGGTCAGAGCGGCAGCCGAGCCTGGTGCGGATGTAGTCCTCGACGTCGGCGGCGCGCACGTCGAGCACCCGGACCGAGATGCCCGGGGGCCTGCGGGTGACCAGCAAACGGGACAGGCCGCCGGCGCGCGCATCGAGCTTTGTCTGCGCGACGAATGTCCCGCGGCCCTTCTGACGGACGATCTGGCGATCGTCCTCGAGGATCGCGAGCGCCTGGCGGACGACCACGCGGCTGACCCCGAAGCCGCGGGCGAGCTCTGGCTCGGACGGGATCGCGTCACCCGGCTGCCAAATTCCCGACTCGATGCGCTCCTTAAGCACCTCTTGCAGCTGGTAGTACAGCGGGACGAAGCTCTTACGGTCAAGCAGGGATCGGTCGAGCCTGATCTCCAGGGGTTTTCTGTCGATGCTCATGGCTGGTCGATAGGACAAGCATACAGGTCCGCTCAGAACAAGTCCACGGTCCCGACCGATCTGCCCGTGGATGCGGCGTAAGACCTGCGCAGGCGCAGGCTTGACAACTGTCACACCGTTCCTGTAGAAGACCTGACTACCTGTCCTAACAAGCGGAGAGGAGAGGAGAGGACGATGTCGGTATCGGACCGGCGCGGTCCCGTGTGGGCCGGCCGTGCCGCCGCTCTCGCGTGGGCGGTGGATCTCGATGGATGACGTAAGCGTCGCTGTCCCCGATCCGTCGGCGACGTCAGCGGACGATGAGCAGCTGCTCAACGAGATGGGCTACGAGCAGCAGCTGCCCCGCATCCTTCGCTTCTGGACCAATTGGGCGGTTGGCTTCGCGTTCATCTCGCCGATTGTCGGCCTCTACACCGTCGTCGCACTGAACGCGACGACCGCGGGTCCGGCCTGGGTGTGGACGGTGCCGATCGTGCTCGTGGGCCAGACGCTGGTGGCGCTCTGCTACACCCAGCTCGCTGCGCGCTGGCCCGTGGCCGGCGGGATCTACCAGTGGTCACGCCGCCTGATCGGGCCGAAGTTCGGCTGGTGGGCGGGCTGGATCTACATCTGGGCCCTGATCGTGACGCTCTCGCTGGTGGCCTACGCCGGCGGCGGGTTCCTGGCGGAGCTCGTCGGAGTGTCAGCTCCCACCACCGGGCAGCACATCCTGTTTGCGCTGGTGGTGATGGCCGTGTTCACCGCGGTGAATGTGATCGGCCTACAGATGCTGCGCTTCACGGTGAACATCGGTATCGCGTGCGAGCTCGTGGCGAGCGTCGGCGTCGGGATCGCACTGATCCTTGGCTTCCGACGTCAGCCCGTGCACGTACTCGTCGACACGAGCTTGGTGCCGTCGGGAACGCACTTCGGCCCGGCGTTCATCGCCGCGCTCGCGGTCGCGGGGTGGGTGCTGCTGGGGTTCGACGCTTGCGGCGCGCTGGCCGAGGAGACACGCGACGCTGCACGCAAGGTCCCTCGGGCGATCCTGCTGTCGATCATCTCGGTGGGGATCGTCGACATCATCGCCGCGATCGGCTTGATGCTGGCCACGCCGGACCTCGGCGCGGTGATCAACGGCCAGGTGCCTGACCCGGTGTCGAGTGCGGTCACGGCAGCGTTCGGAGGCTGGACGCAGAAGCCATTTCTGGCGATCGTCGTGACGTCGTTCATCGCATGCGGCATCGCCGTCCAGGGCGCCACGGTCCGGGTCGTCTACTCGTATTCCCGCGACGGGATGCTGCCGCTTTCGCGCGTCTGGGCCACGGTGTCGCAACGCAGCTCCTCACCGGTGTACGCGGTCCTACTCGTGGCGGTGCTGTCATCACTCGCGTTCCTCTACGCCAACGTGCTGTCGGTGCTCACCGGGCTGGCCACGGGCGGGTACTACCTCGGCTTCGCGTTCCCGATCATCGGCTTTCTCTACGCCCGCGCGCGCAACCGCTGGACGCCCGGGTCGGCCTGGCGATTCAAGCGCGTGGGGCTGGTGCTGAACATCGCGGCGCTGGCCTGGCTCACGGGCGAATTCATCAACATCGCGTGGCCTCGGTCCACGGCGCTGCCGTGGTATCAGAACTGGGCCGTCGAGCTCGGCGTGGGGATCATCGCGTTGATAGGCGGGATCTACTTCGCCGTGACCCGCCCGGATCAGAAGTTCGGGCTCGAGCTGGAGGGCCCACCAGCTGCGCGCAACGGCGCCGCAGTAGCAACCGGACCCGACTCGGTCGAGCCGGCAGCCGTACCTACCGTCGACACCAACGTCAGGACTCCCTGACCGAAAGGAGCTTGCTATGGGCATGTTCCACGACCACGGCCATTCGCACCACCATGGCAATGGCTTTCGTCGTGAAGACCTGAGAGGGATGCAGGTCCAAAAACGCCTGAAGGACATCACCGACCGTAAGCAGCGCGAGGAGGCCGAGCGCGGGATCGACCTCGGGCTGGAGGCTGCTCCGTCGGTTCAGGACCGCACGATTTCGACTTTCGCCCGCGGCCAGCAGCCGGCGTTCGCGGGGATCAACACGTTCCGCAAGGCGCCGTACTGCGAGAACATCAACGATGTCGGCAAGTACGAGGTGGCGGTCATCGGCGCGCCGTTCGACATGGGCACCACGTACCGGCCGGGCTGCCGGTTCGGACCTCAGGCGGTCCGCCGGATTTCGGCGCTGTATGACTCCTACAACGCCGACATGGGCGTCGACCTCGCCGAGGAGCTCAACATCTGCGACGCGGGTGACATCTTTGTGATCCCGTCGAACCTCGAGAAGTCATTCGACCAGATCGACCGCGCAATCTCGTTCATCCACGAGCGGGGAGTCTTCCCGGTCGTGATCGGTGGTGATCACTCGATTGGTTACCCCGACGTCCGCGCGATCGCCCCGCACATCGACGGCAAGGTCGGGATTATCCACCTCGATCGTCACATCGACATCCAAGAACGTGACATGGACGAGCGGATGCACACGACGCCGTGGTTCCATGCCACCAACATCCCGAACGCCCCGCCGAGCAACCTGGTCCAGATGGGCATCGGCGGCTGGTACGGGTCCCGTCCCGGGATGAAGGTCGCGCGCGAGCGTGACACCACCGTCATCACGATCTCCGATGTCGAGGACCTCGGGATCGACAAGGCCGTCGAGGTCGCGCTCGAGTGCGCCTGGAAGGACGCCGAAGCCGTGTTCCTGTCGTTCGACATCGACTCGATCGATGCCGGCTTCGTGCCCGGGACGGGGTCGCCCGAGCCGGGCGGGTTGCTGCCTCGCGAGGCGCTGCGGGCGCTGCGGATGATCGCGCGGGAGGGAATCTGCGGAATGGAGGTCGTCGAGATCGCGCCTCCCTACGACGTGTCCGACATGACCGCGCAGCTCGGTTGCCGCGCGATCATGGACGTGCTAGGGACGATGGTCGAGGAGGGTCACCTCGGCAGCCGTAAGCTGGTCGACGGCCGGCGCGAGCAACCCTCGACGCCGACCGCCTAGCGCGGATGGCCGGTAAGCGGTTGACGACAGGGGAGCGGCGCCACCTCGGTGTGCTGGGAGCCGGGGTGGCGGCGCTGCACCTTCTGGGATTCGGCACGCTGCTGCTCGTCGTCGTGCCCGCATCACTTGAGCCTCGGCAAATCCGGCGTGTTCGGGATCGGCCTCGGTCTGACCGCTTATACGCTGGGGATGCGCCACGCGTTCGACGCCGACCACATCTCGGCGATCGACAACACGACCCGAAAGCTGATGGCCGAGGGTCAGCGACCGCTCAGCGTCGGCTTCTGGTTCTCGCTCGGGCATTCCACGGTGGTATTCGCGCTCACAGGGATCCTCGCCGCCGGAGTGCGGGCGCTGGGCGGCCAGATCGGCAACGAAGCGTCGCCGCTGCACCACGCGGCCGGGCTGATCGGCGCGGGCGTGTCGGGGACGTTCCTGTACGTGATTGCCGGTCTGAACCTGCTGGTGCTGCTGTCAATCCTGCGCGTTTTCAGCGAGATGCGCAGTGGGCGATTCAACGAGTCAGAGCTCGAGGCCGAGCTGCAGACCCGTGGGCCGATGAGCATGATCCTGAGCCGGCTCGGCCGCGGCATCCGTAGGCCCTGGCAGATGTATCCGCTCGGGATTCTGTTCGGGCTGGGCTTCGACACCGCAACCGAGGTCGTGCTGCTGTTCCTGGCCACGAGCGCGGCCGGAGCCGGGCTGCCGTTCTACGCGATCCTGTGCCTGCCGGTGTTGTTCGCCGCGGGGATGTCGCTGCTGGACACGATCGACGGATCGTTCATGAATTTCGCCTACGGCTGGGCGTTCTCGCAACCGGTACGCAAGGTGTTCTACAACCTCGCGGTGACCGGCCTGTCGGTCATCGTCGCGTTCGCGATCGGCACGGTCGAGCTCGGCGGGGTGATCGCTCAGCAGGTCAAGGCGCAGGGCGCCTTCTGGTCATGGCTAGAGAGCATCGACATGACAAAGTTGGGTTTCGCGATCGTCGGGCTGTTCGTCGTCACTTGGCTGATTGCCCTGCTCGTCTGGCGGGTCGGCCGGGTCGAGCAGCGGTGGAACGCGCGGTTGGGCGACAGCGAGGTGGCGTCGCCGAACTTGAACACCAGCTGAGAGCTGCCGTGAAGACCTCGGCATCGCCCACGCCCCGGTGGGCAGCGGCAGCGTGACCAGCGGCCTGATCGTACCTAGGCGGGGATGCTGCCGTGGGCGATACCGAGGGCAACGACGTCCTCGACCGGCGGCATCCCATGGTGGTCGAGGATCGCTGCGGCGAGCGCCTCGAAGTACGCCTCGAAGCCGGCCGGGGTGACGATCACGAGCGCGCGCGCGGGGTCGTCGCCGGGGTTGGCGAACGTGTGTGGCACCCCGCGTGGGATGTGGGCCACGGCTCCGGGGCCGGCCTCTCGGGCCTCGTCGCCGACGCGGAACGCCAGCGTGCCGGAAAGGACGTAGAACGTCTCCTCGAACTCGGGATGGACGTGGAGCGGGGGACCGGGAAAGCCGCCCGGGACGACCTGCTCGGTCATCCCCATCCGTCCGTCGGTGTCGTCGCCGCGCATCCGGATCGTGATCGACCCGCCGGCGAGCTCGGTGGTGTCGGCCTGTTTCACTGACTGGACAAAGGCGGTGGAGCTGAGAGGTGTGTGATTGGTCATGGCACCATCATGCGGCCGCCCGAGTCAGGCGACGATCCGCGCGTTTTTGTCGGCGGCTTGGGATGTGCTCGGGGTGTCGAGCTCGTGCTGGCACCAAACCGACCCCGCCTCGGGCCTGCCGGGCGAGCGCAGATCCCCGTCGCCGCGATCTCGACCGAAACTCGCGGCGTCCGATCGTCAAGCGCTCGCTTCCGCGAGATGATCGAACCGGCCGGAGCGGCTGACGAACTGCGTATCGCCTTCCGCGACCCGTACGGCATCTGGGCGACGCTCGTCGTGTTCACCGCGCGCACGATCACGCCAGAGGATCTTCGCCGGGCGCGGGCAGCACCTTGCGCAATCTATCGGATAGCGATATCGTGGGACGATAACTTGCCGTCGTAGTAGAGGAGGAACCATGCAAACGGCAACCTTGGACCCGACCGCGGGCGAGACGGCTCGGCGACGAAGCCCGTATGTGGACCAGGCCGAGAAGGTGGGGGACCCGACCGATCCGCGCTTTCACGACCGGCGGTTCCCTGACTGGCGATTCGCGCCTGAAGTGGACGAGATCGCTCCGCCACCCGCGGCGTCGCAAACCGCCGGGGTGACACGGCTACGCATCCCGCCGACCCCCAGGCCAACGGACCGCCCGCTTGGGTCGACCCATGACCATCTGGGCGCGGCGTTCCTGCCGGCTGATGTCCGCGGGGACCCGCTGGCCGGGCACGTGCTCGGTCATTCGCGCGAGACGATCATCAGCGACGGAGCCGACGCCCACGGCCGGCCTGTCGGGCACGTGCTGGGTCACCGGTGGCGCGAGCAGCTGCCTTCGGATTCCGGCCGGCACGTGACCGGCCATGTGCTCGGCCCTGTCCCCGGGCGGGCCGAGTGAGTCTCGGACCGGAGGACTTCCAGCATCTTCTGCAACTCCGGACGCGTCTGCGGCGGTTCCTGCGCTGGAGCGAGGAGCAGGCCCGGGCCGCCGGACTGACGCCCGCCCAGCACCAGCTGCTGCTGGCGGTCAGGGGTCACGCCGATCCTCACGGGCCCACGATCGGGGAGCTGGCCGACTACCTGGTGATCAGGCACCACAGCGCGGTCGGGCTGGTCGACCGGGCCGTGGCGGCCGGGCTCGTGCGGCGAGGTCCCGATCCGGCCCATAACAGCGCCGTCCGCGTGACCCTCACCGCGGCGGGCACGGCCAAGCTCGACGAGCTCACCGAGACACATCTGCAGGAGCTCGCGCACCTCGGTCCGACGATCCGCACCCTGTGGGAGGCGCTCGAGCACGGGGACGGCGCCACGCCCCATCCCGTGGCGGCGCAGGCTACGACCGCGCCTTGACCTGAGCCTCGAGCTCGACGACGCGCTTGCGCAGCTCGCGGTCTGTGGCGTGGCGATCGGTTACGTTGCGCGCCATCGCGACGGCGCCGAGGACCTCGCCGGCTTCGTCGGTGACGAGCGCGAAACTCAAATCGAGGTACAGGTCGGCTCCGTCCCTGGTCATCGACTTCGTCGTCAACGCCTCGCGGCCGTACTTGGTCTGGCCGGTGGCCACCGCCCGGTCGAACGCGCTCCAGTGACTGGCGCGAAACCGCTCGGGGATGATCAGGTCCAGGCGCTGGCCGAGCACCTCAGCCTCGGTGTAGCCGAAGATGGCCTCCGCGCCGGGGTTCCAGACGCGGATGCATCCGTCCCGGTCGGCAAAGATCAGCGCGTCGGCGACGCACCGGACGAGGGCTTCCGACAGATCGGCTTGCTGGTCAGGTGACACGGTCCGGGGAGTTGTATCGGCTCGATCCCGTCGAAGCGCTGCTGAGTCAGCCGGGCTTCCATGCGGCATAGGAAACCAGCCGACAGGGGCGCAGCTCGAACCACTTCACGGCCCACTCAGCCAAGCCGCCGTGCCGGGCCTCCCAGGCGTCGAGCACGTCGGCAGGCGGCCGGTCGGCGATCGTCACCGGTCCGTCCACCGCAACCGCTCGGTGCTCGTCGCCGTCGCCGTCCTCGATCACGACCGATGCCCACGGCGAGCGCTCGAGGTTGCGCAGCCGGGAGCCGGCCACGGTCGCAAACCAGAATGCCGCCCCCAGCACGGTGAACGCGACCGGCCGCGCGATCGCATGACCCTCGGCGGTGGTGGTCGCCAGCACGCAGTAGCGGCGCTCGGTCAGGAATGCGTGCAGCTGCGACTCGTCCATCGCCAAGTCGGGCGGCCACGAGCCGGCCAGTCCGCCGCCGGCGCGCGCGAAACTGGCGCGTTGAAGCCGGGCGAGCGCGTCCGCGTCCAGGCTCACCGTTGGGCCACGGGCCGAGCAGCCGGCCGAGCAAGTCGTGCTGCCGGCGGGAGTGGCCGACGCTTGGGCATGGCAGGGATGTTGCCGTAATGGCTCCCCCGGCGCGACGATCTCGGAGATAGATGCGTGATTCCATGTCGAGAAGCTCTGACCGGCTCCGCTCACCCGGTGAAGGGCCACGACAAACGCGGCCCACGAGACCAGGAGACCACGATGCCCAAGTACCTGCTCCTCAAGAACTACCGCGGCGGCCCGGAGCCGCACCACCCCTTCCCCCCGATGGACCAGTGGGCCCCCGAGGACCTGGAGGCGCACATGGCCTTCCTCAGGCACGTCAGCGAGCTGCTCGAGGAGAACGGCGAGTATGTCGACGCGCAAGCGCTCACCCCGGCGCGCACCTGGGTGCGCTACGGCGGCCCGGACGCCGCGCCAGTCACCACCGACGGCCCGCTGCCCGAGACCAGCGATCTCGTGGCGGGCTGGTACATGATCGATGTCGAGTCGCACGAGCGCGCGCTGGAGCTCGCAGCCTACGTCTCCTCCGAGCCCGGCCCGGGCGGGGAGCCGCTCTATGAGTGGATCGACGTCCGTGAGGTCATGTCCGAGGCTCCCTCGGACGACTGACCTGGCGTGATCGACGAGCCGACTCGACGGCTGGACGAGGGCGCACTGCGCGTCCTCGTCCCTGGGGCGCTCGCAAGCTTGCTCCGGCGGGGCGAGGACTTCGACGCCGCCGAGGACGCGCTGCAGGAGGCGTTGCTCGAGGCGTTGCGGGTGTGGCCCGAGCACCCGCCCCGCGACCCTCGCGCGTGGCTGGCGACGGTCGCGACCCGGCGGCTTGTCGACGCTCGCCGCAGCGAGGCCGCCCGTCAGCGCCGCGAGGAGGCGACGGGCGCCGAGCCGCGGCCCGCCGCCATCGACGGGGGCGACGACACCCTCTTCCTGCTCTTCTGCTGCTGCCACCCGGACCTCGCGCCCGCCTCCCAGGTGGCGCTGACCCTACGCGCCGTCGGCGGCCTCACCACACGGGAGATCGCCGACGCCTTCTACGTACCGGAGGCGACGATGGCGCAGCGGATCAGCCGGGCCAAACGCGCCCTGCAGGGGCGCCGTCTGGACCAGCCCGGCGACCTCGCCGTCGTGCTGCGGGTGCTGTACCTCGTCTACACGGCCGGGCATACTGGCCCACCCGCCCGGGTGGATCTGGCCGGCGAGGCGATCCGGCTGGCCCGCCAACTCACCCTCGCCACCGAGGAACCGGAGGCGCGCGGGCTGCTCGCGCTGATGCTCCTCAACCACGCCCGCCTCCCGGCACGCGTCGACTCAGAGGGTCGCATCGTCACGCTCGACCGGCAGGACCGCGGCCTGTGGGACGCCCGCGAGGTCGCCGAGGGTGTGCGCGTCCTGCAGTCGGCACTGGCCGTCCAGCGTCCTGGCCGCTACCAGGTTGAGGCCGCCATCGCCGCCCTGCATGACGACGCGGCAAACGCCGAGGAGACCGACTGGCCACAGATTCTCGCCTGGTACGACGATCTCGTCGCCCTCACCGACGACCCGGTGCGCCAGGACCCCGCCGCCGTACTCGGGCGCGCGGTCGCGGTCGGCCACGTCCTCGGCGCCGCCGCCGGGCTGCGCGAGACCGACCGGCTGCGCGACGTGATCGGCGAGCGGCATCGCTGGCATGCCGTCCGCGGCCACCTGCACGAGCTCAGCGGCGACCTCCCCGCCGCCGCGACGGCGTACGCGCAAGCCGCCCGCCGAGCTACGAACGTCGCCGAGCGCGACCACCTGGTCCGCCAAGCCGCCCGCGCTCGGTCCATCGCGTCGCCACCAAGCCGGTAGCCTCGGCCGCATGAAGGCGCTGATGCTGATGTGGACGGCGACCGATGCCTCCGGCGGAAACGATGCGGACTTCGCCGCGTGGGCCGACTTCGAGGCTGAGGCACGCGAGGCGGGCGTCCTGATCGAGGGCGCCCGGGGTGCGCTCGAGCCGCCGGCGGGGGCGAAGCTCGTCACGCCGGAGATCGCCACCGGCGGCGCCAGCGAGGTCGAGGACGGCACCTTCGCTCACACCCACGAGCAGATCCAGGCGTTCTACCTGCTCGACGTCGCAGATCTCGACGCGGCGCTGATGTGGGCGGGGAAGCTCCCGACCTACGGGCGCGTCGAGGTCCGCCCACTACTCGAGTACGACCTCGGCTGAGCTCGGACCGAGCCCACGCAGCCGCTCGGGCTACCGCGCAAGCAACCGGCGCTCGCGGACAGCTTCGCGCACGTCTCGCAGCAGTTCGTCGGAGCTCGGAGTGTCCCCGAGCGCGCGAGCGATCAGGACCGCGCCGACCATCGCGCTCAGCGTCACGGTTGCCTGGCGGCGCGCGTCCGCGTCGTCGCCGTCGAGCAATGTCTGCAGGTGCGCGATGTAGCGCTCGACCTGGGCGCGGTAAGCGTCCCGTGCGGCGCCCCCCACGCGCTGGACGTCCGGCCCCAGGGCGACGACGCCACACCCGCCGGCAGGGTTGTCTCGGTGCGCCTTGGACACGTACCAGTCCGCGAACGCGGCCACTGGGTCGTCGGCCTCGTCGATCAACTGCTCGAGCGCGGGCTCGTTCTCGGTCAGCGCGCGGTCGACCGCCTCGTCGATCAGCTCGTCGCGGGAGGCGAAGTGCTTGTAGAAGCCGCCGTGCGTGAGGCCGGCGGCGCGCATGATCTCCGCCACGCCCGGCTGCTGAGTTCCACTCTCGCGGATCTGGCCGGCGGCGATCCCGACGATCCGCTCGTGACTGGCTGCCTTGTCGTCTCTTGAATGACCCATCGTGATCTGGAGGATAGCGGTCATCCTGATGCGATAGGATGACGCACATCATCCAGAAGCGGATCACACAGGAGGCAGTCATGCAAGTCCAGGGCACCGTCGCGCTCGTCACCGGCGCCAACCGCGGAATCGGCAAGGCGATCGCCGAGGAGCTGCTCGCACGCGGCGCCGCGAAGGTCTACGCCGGAGTCCGCGACGTGGGGACGGTGACCGACCCGCGGCTCATTCCCGTCCAACTCGACGTCACCGACGCCGATCGCGTGGCGGCGGTCGCAGCGGAGCTGGACGACGTGCAGCTCGTCGTCAACAACGCCGGAGTCGGCCAGGCGGCCTTCCCGCTCGACGCCTCACTCGACGTCGCGCGGGCGCAGCTCGAAACCAACTACCTCAGCCTCGTCTCGACCACGCAGGCGTTCGCGCCGGTGCTGGCCGGCAACGGGGGAGGGGCGTTCGTCAACGTCCTGTCGGTCGTATCGTGGGTCGGGCTGCCGCTGCTCGCCACCTATTCGGCATCCAAGGCCGCCGCCTGGAGCTTCACCAACGCGGCCCGCATCGAGCTCAAGCAGCGCGGCACGGACGTGGTCGGCGTCCACGTGGGCTTCGTCGACACCGACCTCACCGCGGGCCTCGAGATCGACAAGATCCCCGCGGCGAGCGTGGCCGTATCGGCGCTCGACGCGCTCGAGGCCGGCGAGCCCGAGGCCGTCGTGGACGACTTCAGTCGCGCGGTCAAGGCGGGGCTGAGCGACGACCAGCGCGCGCTTTATCCGCAGGTCGAGCGGGAGTTCCTGGCGATGGTCAGCGGGTCACCGTCACCCGCGTGACCTAGCCGTTGGGATACTGCCGTTCTCGCATGGCCGTTTCGCCCACACCCAGAGCAGTCGATGCACACAACGACCTCGCGGCGGAGCTTCTCCAGCGACGGGACGAGGCGATGCCGTTCTCACGTTATTGGCTGCCGCTGCTCAAACGAGGTTGCGTTTGCCTGACCGTGTGTGCGGTGAACGTCGCCGACGGCGGGCACCCGACCGAGGAGCACGTCAGGATCGCGCTGCAGCAGATCGCCACGATCCTCGGTGCCGTGGCCGAGACCGGCAGCGACGTGGTTGCGGTCCGCGACGCCGAGGACATCCGGGACGTGCGGGCTGATCCAGCTCGGATCGGGCTGATGATCGGGCTGGAGGGTTGCGAACCGCTGGGCGACGATCCGGCGTTGGCGCCCGTGTTCGTCGAGCTCGGCGTTCGATGCTTCGGTCTGACCTGGAATGCCCGCAACGCATTCGCCTGCGGCTTGGGCGAGGCCATCGACGACGGCGTGACCCCGGTCGGGCGGGAGCTGCTCGGGGTGCTCTCGGGGCTCGACTGCGTCGTGGACCTGTCCCATGCGTCACCGCGAACGGTGCGCGACGCGCTCGAGCTGCTGCCGCCCGGCCGGGCATTCGTCAGCCACGCCGGGTGCCGGGCGGTGTATGACACGCCACGCAACCTCAGCGACGACCAGCTGCAGGCGGTGGCTGACCACGGCGGGGTCCTCGGGGTGCTCGGACATCCGGTGGGAGTCGGTACGAAGGAGCCGACCGTCGGCCGGATGATCGACCACATCGACCACGCCGTAGAGGTGATGGGCCCTGACCGTGTGGGCATCGGCCCTGACTTCTTCCGGCGCGTCGCCCGAGCCCGGAGGCTGGCCGCCGGAGCGGCAGGCCTCCCAGCGGAGCTCCCGCCGGACGCGGTGATCGACGGGTTCGAGGGACCTGAGGCGTATCCCAATCTGGCGGTCGCAGCTGCGCGCTCGAGGCTACGGCGACGACCAGGTCGCCGCGATCTGCGCCACCAACATGCTCGAGTTCCTCGCCGCGGCGCTGTAGTTCGCCGTCGGTCTGCCCGCCGTCGGACAGGTCGGCTCAGCGGCTGCGCAGAGGGAGGGCGATCGGTCGCATCGGAGCCCCGGTCGCGCCCCGGATCCTCATGCACGCGCCGACGAACGCGAACTCGTAGATCCGGTCGGCGGCCAGCTCGTCGAGGCGGACCACCTCGAGGATCGGGACGCCGGCCTCGGCGAGCAGGTAGGTGTGCACGGCCTGAAAGGACTCTTCCAGCGAGGCGGGCGTCGCCTCGAGGCCGACGTTGTCGGCGCCGATCATGATCGCTCCGGCCTCGGCCAGGAACCGGGCGCCGTCGAGGTCGGGCCCGGGCTCGGCGGGAACGAACCGATCCGGGTCCGGCCAGACCGACATGCGTCCGGTGTTGATCAGGACGACGTCGCCGGCACGGAGCTCGGTCCGCTGGGAGCGCAGGACGCTTCGGAGCTCGTCGGCACCGATCGCGTAGTGGTCGGGGAGGACGTCGACCCCGTGAGCACCGGCGACGTCGATCAGCACGCCACGGGAGATGACCGGCGGGTGTCGCTCCGCACCCGAGACATGCCAGCGCTGCGAGCCGAGGTGCTCGCGCATGTCGAAGCAGTTCCACACAAGCCCGTCATAGCCGAAATGGTTGAGCGTGTCGACGTGCGTCCCGGTGTGGGTGAACATCGAGATCGCATCCGAGGAGCGGGACACCCGCCGCATCGTGTCGGGCCCCACGCCGGCTACGTCATCGACGATCCCGCCGGCCGGCGTCGCCGTCATCCAGATCGTGAACGGTGGATCGCCCCAGCCCGTCCATCCCGGCATTCCCTGGAAGTAGTCGACCGAGAGATCGAACAGCTTGTGAGCGTCGACCTCGGTCAGGATGCGCGAAATCGACTCGGGCGTCACGAGGTTCAGCATCCCGATCTGGTCATCCGGCCCCCAGGGACTGGTGGTCGCCTGTCCGGGCGTGGCTTGCAGCGCGGCGATCGCCGGCTCTGTCCGCTGATGCCGCTGCATGCGCGAACCGTACCGGCAGCGACCACCGTCGCGCGCCGCGCCGCGCGGACAAGGCGCGTTGTCACAGCCGGAGCTCTTGTCCTGTCGTATCGGGTGTAGGTGATCTCGATCAAGGAGCCGATGATGAGAGTGTTTGTGGCAGGTGCAACCGGAGCGATCGGCAGGCAGCTGGTGCCCCGTCTGGCTGCCGCTGGACATGAGGTCCACGGCATGACGCGGAGCGAGTCAAAGCAGGCGATGCTCCATGACCTGGGCGCGGTGCCCGTGGTCGCTGACGCGCTGGACCCCGATCAGGTCGCGGACGCCGTGGGGCGGGCGAGACCGGACGTGATCATTCATGAGCTGACCGCGATTGGAACGGTCGATACGCGTCACATGGAGCGGGCTTTCGCGGCGACGAATCGCTTGCGGACGGAGGGCACCGACCACCTACTCTCGGCCGGGCAGGCTGCGGGGGTGCGCCGGTTCGTGGCGCAGGGCCATATCGCCGCATACGCTCGGACCGGCGCACCGGTCAAGCGCGAGGAGGACCCCTACGACCCCTCGCCCGCCCGGGAGATGCGTGCCAACCTGACAGCTATGCGTCACCTCGAGGGCGCCGTGCTGGACGCCGACTGGACGGAGGGGATCGTGCTGCGCTACGGCTGGTTCTATGGGCCGGGAACATCGATGGCGCCCGGCGAGGAGTCGTTCGAGATGATCCGCAAGCGCAAGTTCCCGCTGGTTGGCGACGGCGGCGCCGTGTGGTCCTTTGTCCACATCGCAGACGCCGCCGAGGCGACGGTGGCCGCGGTCGAGCACGGCAGTCGCGGCATCTACAACGTGGTCGACGATGACCCCGCCGCCGTCGCCGAGTGGCTCCCGGCGCTGGCTCAGGAGCTCGGGGCCAGGAAGCCGATGCGCGTGCCGCGGTTCATCGGGCGGCTGTTCGCCGGGGAGGCCGGCGTGGTGATGATGACCGAGATCCGCGGTGCGTCCAACGCGAAGGCCAAGCGCGAGCTGTCGTGGCGCCCGACGCACCCGAGCTGGCGTCAGGGGTTTGCAGCGGCATGACTGATCGCGAGCAACTGCTGGACGAGCTGCGGTCGGTGGCGTTCGGGATCGCCTACCGGATGCTCGGCAGCGTCTCCGAGGCCGAAGACGTGGTCCAGGAAGCGCTGCTACGGGTCCATCGGACCCTCGAGGCCGGAGAGCAGATCGCCTCGCCGCGCGCGTTCGTCGCCACCGTGACGACCCGGCTCGCGATCAACGAGCTGCGCTCCGCGCGCGCCCGCCGCGAGACGTACGTCGGCGAATGGCTGCCAGAGCCGATCATCACCGACAGCACCGACGACCCGGCCCGGCATGCCGACACGGCCGACTCTCTGTCCGTGGCACTGCTGGTGCTGCTGGAGAGCCTCTCGCCCGAGCAGCGAGCCGTGCTGCTGCTTCACGACGTGTTCGACTACCGATACCACGAGATCGCGAAGATCGTCGGTAAGAGCGAGGACAACGTACGCCAGCTCGGCACCCGCGCCAGACGCAGCGTCGAGCAGCGTCGTCCCCGCTTTCAGACGACCCGCGAGCAGCGCGACGAGCTGGCGCAACAGTTCTTCGCGGCTGCCGAGCAGGGCGATCTCGCCGGGCTCGAGGCGCTGCTCGCCCACGACGTCGAGCTGACCGGCGACGGCGGCGGCAAGGTTCCGGCGATCGCGCGGTCGGTGCGCGGGCGCAGCCGCGTCGCGCGCATGCTGATCAGATGGAGCAGTCTGATCGCCCGGCTACCCGAGGTGTCGGTTCGCCCGGTCGAGGTCAACGGCGGACCCGGGGCGCTCTATGTCGACGCTGAGCAGCGGCTGATCGGCGTGATGGCGATCGATACCGCCGGCGGGCAGATCACCGGCATCAACGCGATCGTCAACCCCGACAAGCTGACCCACCTTGGGCCGATCGCCGACTACCCATCGCTGTTGAGGTCCGCCGCTCGGCGGTGACGCGGGCGCGGGCCGCGGCGGCGCCGAGGGCTGCATTAGCATCGCCGCGTGGCGCAACGCGTGATCACCGTCCAGCACGCGGTCCTGGCCGACCGGCTGTCGGTGATGAGGGACCGCAACACCCCGCATGGGGTGTTCCGCCAGGCCGTGTATGAGGCATCGGCGATCATGGCAGTGGAGGTGGCGCGGGCGCTGCCGCTGCGCGAGGTCGACATCGAGACCCCGTTGGAGCCGACCCGCGGCCACCGGCTACGGGACGAGATCGCGGTGGTTCCGGTGCTCCGGGCCGGCCTGGGGATGGTCGAGGGGTTCCTGCGCCTGCTGCCCGACGCCCGCGTCGGCCACCTCGGCATCCAGCGCGATCACGAGGAGCTCGTGCCGATCGACTACTTCCAGCGCCTCCCGCCGGGACTGCCGAACGTGCCCGTCTACCTGCTGGATCCGATGCTCGCCACCGGGGTCAGCGCGGTGCGAGCGCTGCAGCACCTCAAGCAGGCAGGCGCCCGGCACCTGGAGCTCGTCTGCCTGGTCGCCGCCCCGGAGGGACTGGCGGCTCTTGAGGCCGAGCACCCTGACGTTCCGGTCTGGACCGCGGCGATCGACCGCGAGCTGGACGAGAACGCCTACATCCGCCCCGGTCTGGGCGACGCCGGGGACCGGGTGTTCGGCACGCTCTGACGGCCCAGCCACTTGTCACGGGGCTCATGCTCGGAGCTCGCGAGGCCGTCCAGCAGCGCGGTCGGGTCGGCGTCGACCAGCAGCATGTCCCGGTATTCAGCACGCAGGAACTGCTCCGCGACCATGTGGTCCAGCAGCCCCAGCAGCGGCTGCCAGTAGCCGGCCACGTCGAGCAGGCCGATCGGCGCGCGGTGCAGGCCGAGCTGGCTCCACGTGAACAGCTCGAACAGCTCGTCAAGGGTCCCGCTGCCGCCCGGCAGCGCGATCACCGCATCGGCCAGCTCGGCCATCAGCGCCTTGCGCTCATGCATCGATGACACCTCGCGGAGCTCGGTGAGCCCGGGGTGAGCGATCTCCCGTTCCACCAGCCGGCGGGGGATGACGCCGATCACCGTGCCGCCGGCATCGAGCGCCGCGTCGGCGAGCTCCCCCATCAGCCCGACGGCGGCGCCGCCGTAGACCAGGTCGAGGCCGCGTCCGGCGATCAGCCGGCCGAGTGCCGCGGCTCGCTGGGCGTACTCCGCTCGCGCTCCCGGGCTCGATCCGCAGAAGACGAGGACGCGTTGCATGACGAACGCCAGGTTAGTCGGCAAGGCGTCCGCGCGAACTCCGCGAGTGCGCTGTATCGTCGCGCCGTGGCATCCGTCGGCGGGGCTGTTCTGCTCGAGCGAGAGCGCGAGCTCGAGACGGTGGGGGAGGGGTTGGCTCGCGCACGGGCAGGCGAAGGGACGCTGGTGGTGATCGAGGGCCCCGCCGGGGTCGGTAAGACCGAGCTCGGGCGCGCGGCGCGGGCGACGGCCCAGCTGGCCGGGATGACCGCGCTGGAGGCGCGAGGCTCAGAGCTCGAGCAGTCGTTTGCCTTCGGCGTCGTCCGCCAGCTGCTGGAGCTGCCGGTCGGCGCTCGGCACAGCGGCGGCGACATCTTCGCCGGAGCGGCGCGTCCGGCGTCACGACTGTTCGGATCCGATCGGCACGTCGCGGCGAGGGCCGACATCGGGTTCGAGGCGCTCCACAGCCTGTACTGGCTGGTGGTGAACTTGGCCGACGAGGCGCCGCTGCTGGTGCTCGTCGACGACTGCCAGTGGGCGGACGCCGACTCGCTGCGGTTTCTGAGCTACCTGGCCCAGCGGATCGAGGGCCTTCCGGTCGCGATGCTGCTCGCGGGCCGTCCACCGGACAGCGGGGAGTCCGGGGCGGCGGCGCTGTGGTCGCAGCTGGTCTCCCGTCCCGCCGCGACCGTGCTGTATCCGCGACCGCTGAGCCGGTCCGCCGCTGCGGGCCTGGCGCGTGAGCGCCTCGGGGCCGACGCCGACGAGCAGTTCTGTCGCGCGTGCCATGCGGCCACGGGCGGGAACCCGCTGTTCCTGCGGGAGCTGCTGAGAGGCCTCGCCGCCGCAGGGGTGGCGCCGTCGACCGCGGCGGCGAGCGAGGTCCAGTCCGTCGGACCGGCCGCGGTGGGCCGGTTCGTGCTGCACCGGCTCGCGGCGCTGGGTCCGTCCGCAACCGAACTCGCCCGGAGCGTCGCCGTGCTCGGGGACGAGAGCGACCCGTCGCTGGCAGCTCGCGTATCCGGCCTGAGCGAGCAAGCCGCCCGGGACGCGGTCGACGACCTCGTCCGCGCCGACATCTTCGCTCAGGGCGAGCGGCTGGGGTTCGTTCATCCGATCGTGCGCGCGGCGCTCTATGGGGACCTCGCGCCCGGCGAGCGCCAGGCGCGACATGCGGCGGCGGCCGAGGCATTGGCGACGGCGGGTGCGGCCCCCGAGCGGGTCACCGCGCACCTGCTGCTAACCGCGCCGGCAGGCGATCGAGATCGGGTGCAGACGCTTCGTTGCGCCGCGATCGCCGCCGCGCATCGCGGCGCCCCGGGAGCCGCCGCGGCCCGGCTGAGACGAGCGCTCGACGAGGCCCCCGAGGAGCAGGAGCGGGCGGAGATCCTGAGCGAGCTCGGCCGCTACGAGGTGGCGGCGATGGAGTTCGAGGCGGCCGAACAGCACCTGCGGGCTTGTTTGAGCTCCGGCGCCGGCCTGGCGACGCGATCCGACGCAGCGTCGACGCTGGGGCGTTTGGCAATCCTGTCGGGCGGGCGCTACGCGCAGGATGCCGCCGATGCGCTGGCGTCGCTCGCCGGGGAGCTCGCGCCGTCTGACCGAGAGCGTTCGCTGGAGATCAGCTCCCAGTTGCTGATGGTCACCACGTCCGTCCGGCAGCTGCGTCCTGAGATCGACAGTCGCCTGCGACGGTTCCGGGATCAGTCGCGCGGGCATCCCGGCTTCGAGGCCGTAGCCCGTATCCATACCGCCCACGAGCAGCTCGTACGGGGAGGGTCGGCCGAGCAGGCCGCGGATGAGGTGCAGGCGGCGCTCGCCGGAGGCATCCCGCCGGCCGCCGTCACCAACGCCGGGTTCCTGGCCGTGCAGGCTCTGAGGCTCGCCGAGCGCTATGAGGTTGCGCTTGATCTGCTCGACCTCGCATACCAGCGCGCTCGCAGCGAGGGCCATACCGCGAGACAGGGCGTGATTCACGGGCAGCGCGCGGCGATCGCACTTGCCACGGGATCGCTCGCCGACGCGCAGGTGGAAGCTGAGACCGGCCTGCGGATGGTTCAGACGCCACACTTCGTCGTGCCGCAGCTCGCCGCGGTGGCGATCATGGTCGGCGTCGAGCGCGGAGATCTCGCCGCTGCAAACGAGCTGGCACGTACCGGCGAGGCGCTGGGCCACCTTGCGGAGCGCACCTACGGGGCGGACTTCCTGATCGCCCGTGGGCGCCTGCGGATCGCCGAGGGCCAGGTGCGGGAGGGGATCAGCGACCTGCGGTGGTGCGGGGAGCGACTGCAAGAGCTGGGGTTGGTGTGGCCGGGCGAGTGGAGGGCGGCCCTGGCCGCGGCGCTCGTATCGATCGGTGAACAGGAGGCGGCCGCGACGCTGGCCCATCGGCAGCTGGCCACGGCCCGCCAAGTCGGTGCTCCGGGCGCGCTTGGAATGTCACTGCGAGCAGCCGCGGTGTCGAGCGACGATGACCAGCGGCTCGGATTGCTCGAGCAGGCGGTGGCGGTGCTCGAGCGAAGTGGGTCGCGGCTCCAGTTGGCTTACGCGCTCGCCGAGCTCGGCGGCGAGTTGAGCCGCGCCGGACGGCGACGGGAGGGTCGCGAAGCCCAGCGGAAGGCGATCGAGGTCGCGGACGAGTGTGGTGCGATCGCACTGGCGCAACGCACGCAGGTCGAGCTGCATGCCGGGCCGGGCCGCCGCCCGCGAACGCGGCAGACCGGACGCGGCGCGCTGACCGCGGCGGAGTGGCGTGTCTGTCGCCAGGCCGCGGAAGGTGCCAGCAACCGTGAGATCGCCCAGGCTCTGTTCGTGACCGAGAAGACGGTCGAGCGACATCTCGGCGGCGCCTACCAGAAGCTCGGGATCCGCTCTCGCTTTCAGTTGCCGCAGGCGATCGCCGACTCGTGAAAGGACACCGCGTCCCGGCGGCCAGACGACAGTTATTAGTGTCGGGATTTTCGTAGGGATCTCCCTCTTGGCAGCCCGAGCGCGACGCGTTTCGCTGTAGACGACCAGGGCGCTACACCGACGAGGAGGGTTCAGATGGATCGACGACAGTTCCTGAAGCGCGGCAGCTCGGTGGCCGCCGCTGGGATGTTGGCCAACCTCGGATTGTTCGAGAGCGCCGCGAGCGCTGCGCAGCCAACCGGCCGGCAGCCGAACATCGTCTTGATCCTCGTCGACGAGATGCGCTTCCCGAGCGTATTCCCGGTCGGTGTCAACACCCCGGATGAGTTCCTGCGCCGGTTCATGCCCAACGTTCATGAGCTCTGGCGCCACGGGGTGAAGTTCGAGGGTTACTACAGCTCGGGCAACGCGTGCAGCCCGGCCCGGGCGACGATCGCGACGGGCTTGTACCCCCATCAGCAGTGGCTGCTGGCCACCCGCACGACAACCGGGCCGTCGCTGCAGCCCGGGTTTCCGACCTACGGCAAGCTGCTGCGGTCCCTGGGCTACCAGACGCCTTACTTCGGCAAGTGGCATCTGTCCAACCCACCCGCTGACGGCTCGCTCGACGGCTACCTGGAGAACTACGGATTCCAGGGCATGACGACGCCCGACCCGACCGGCCTCAACGGCGAGGGAGCGGCCAAGGACGGCCCGGTGATCGCCGATGCCGCCGTCTCGTGGCTGCAGAAATCGAGCCGCGCCGCCCAGCCGTTCTGCATAACGGTCAGCTTCGTCAACCCCCACGACAAGGAGTTCTTCTGGGCCGGATCGGAAGGCGACCACTACGAGCAGCTGTTCAAGGGCCAATCGGTGAAGCCGTTTGTCGATGACTATGTGTCGGTGCGGCGGGAGGACGATCCGCCGTCGTTCGCCTACCCGGCGGTCCCGCCGAACTGGGAGGCGGCCGCCGACCTGCCCGCCCACGGCAAGCCGATCACCCAGCAGGTCGTGCGCGCGTTTCAAGAGGCTGTGTGGGGCGGCGCGACCGACGACAAGGCTCCGGCTTTCACCGCGGCCGGCGGTGCGAACGCGGGCGGGTTCACGGTCCAGCCCTCCCCGCTTCATCCCGACCAGCTCGGCGTGGCGATCGCTCCGTACCGCTACTGGAAGCGCGGACTGGACATGTACACGCTCGTGCAGCAGATGGTCGACGAGCAGATCGGCAAGGTCGTGGCCGCGGTGCCAAAGGATCAGCTGTCAAACACCGTGTTCGTGTTCGCCTCAGACCACGGCGAGTACGCCGGCGCGCACGGCCTGCTGTCGGGCAAGCTCGGCACCGCCTATGAGGAGGCGATCCACATTCCGCTGGTCGTGACCGATCCCAGCGGCCGCTTCACCAGACAGGTGAGCACGCCTCGCGGGCAGTTGGCCTCGAGCGTCGACCTGGCGCCGATGCTGGTCACCCTGGGCAACCGGGGCAGCACGTCGTGGATGTCGGGGAAATACCGTCAGATCTACGGCGAGCGCCTGAACCTCGTAAGACTGCTGGCCAACCCGCACGCGGCTGGCCGCGAGCACGTCGTGTTCGCAACCGACGAGATCTTCCCGGCCGCGATGAACTACGCGCACGCGCCCACGCACGTGCTGGCCGTCCGGACCCGCGAAGCCAAGCTGGTCACCTACTCCCACTGGGCGCCCGGCACCACCCGGGTCATTCCCCAGTCGGTGAAGCTCGAGTTTTACGACTACAACACCGCGACAGGTCGCGCCGAAACCCGCAGCCATCCCCAGGACCCTCGCGCCAAGGTGCTGGCGCACAAGCTGTTCCGCGAATACGTGCCCCGCCAGATGGAGGCGCCGCTGCCGCCCTCGCTGCGATCGACGGTCCTCAAGGCCCGCGCCAGCTATGTCGCGTTCAACGCGCTGACCAACGCCTACTCGTATAAGAGCCTCGGGCCCCAGAAGAAGCTCTCGACCGTCCTGGGCTACGGCGGCGGCTCGTTCTGAGCGGGCGGTCCGGGTGAGATGGTCAGATCGCTGTTGGCAGCGGTCACGATCGCTGTAGCGTTGGCCCCGGGATCCAGCCCGTCACGCCAGTCGGGCGACCGGTTGCTCTCAAACGAGACCACGGTCACACGCTGGGCACACGTCGCGGTGAGGGCACCGATCCACCGGCGACCCACGGCCGGCTCGCCCACGATCGCGCGCCTGCACTTCTACACCGAGGACGGGTTTCCGGAGGTCTACCTGCTGTTGCGCGCCCGATGGGAGGCCCGAGGTCAAGAGTGGGTGCTCGTGCGGGTCCCCAAGCGTCCCAACGGCACCGTCGGGTGGGTGCGCCGACAGAGCCTCGGCCGGTTTCACGTCACCCACGAGCAGCTCGTGGTCGACCGCGCCAGATTGCGCATCGACCTGTACCGCGATGGCCGGCTGGTTTGGCAAGCCCCGGTGGCGGTGGGCAAACCGTCGACGCCGACACCTGCGGGAGATTTCTGGATCCGCGAGCGGTTCGCCGTCAGCGACCGCAGCTCGGGCTACTGGCCCGACGCCTTCGGGACCAGCGATTACTCCACCCTGACCGACTGGCCCGGGGGTGGCGTGGTCGGCATCCACGGTCCGTACTACGAGCCGTGGGCCATACCGGGCCGGGTCTCACACGGCTGCATCCGGCTGAGCACGGCCAACGATGCCTGGTTAGCGCGCCACGTCGGCGTCGGCACGCCGTTGCGCGTTCTCTGACGCAGAATTGGCCGCGGTCCGCCGATTAAAACCCAGTGGTTCTCCCGGTGCACACGCAGTGCAACTCGCCGTAGGATCTCGAGACGGCGTAGGACCGGGCCGGTTATCGAGGGAGTCGAAGTGGAGTCGAGGAACGTGTTTCGCCGATGCGCGCCGGCGCCGATCTGCGCGCGCCTGACCGCCGTTGTCGCGACGGCCGCCGCGCTGCTGGTGCTCGCCCACTCCGCCGCCGCGGCGCCGGATCAGAGCCCGGTGAGGTTCTGGTCGGTGAGCAAGCTCGTCCGGGGCGTCGGCGAGCTGCCGGTCGACGGTGGCGCGCAGTCGGGGGGGAAATTGGAGAAGGCGGCGAGGGTCGGCCGGGTCGTGTTCAACCTGCCGTTGCACGCTCCCTACTGGTACTTCCTGCCGCGGGACGACGCGTTCGGGGCCCTGTCTTCCAGCGCCAACGGCATGCAGTACTCGGTGCTGGCGCAGGCACCGGCGCCGGGCTCGGTCCCAATCCGCCCGGGCGCGCCCGATGGGGCGATCACGCATCTGGACCAGTACCAGGCGTACGTGAAGCAGGACGAGCGCGCCTCGCTGCGGATCACGCTGTCGGACCTGCTGCTCCAAACGGTTGACGACAACAACGACTTCGGGGCATTCGAGTGCGCGTCACCGGGCAACTGCGATCCGGTCCGCGCGGTGGTGCGATTCCATGCACGGGCCTACGCCGCGTCGGCCGGCGGCGACTTCTACGACACCGGCGGGGTCGCCTACCTGGAGGGTCACCAGCATTCGTGGCGGCCCGGCGCGGCGACGTCGGCGGACTCTCCCGGTCCGCTGTGGGGCGAGTCGGACTTCGACGTCGACGGGGACGTCGACGACAGCGGAACCGGGGCGGCCGGACTGATGGCCATCAACAAGGCGCTCAGGCTGAAGGTCCCGCTGGCCGGCCTGCGCCGCGGCGAGCTGTTCGCGGTGCACGTCACCCTCGAGGCCGAGGCGGTCAACGAGCTCGGCGGCGAATCGGCATCACAGGCGTTCATCCAGGACCCGCAGCACGGCGGTACCGGGCTTCTTAGCGCGCACGGGCTCAAGCCGCGCGGAAAGCCACGCTTCAAGGAGCCGAGGCTGACGCCGCTACCGCCGGCGCGCTGTCCTGCAGGGCCGCATCGCCATGCCGGGACGCTCCAGTTCGTCAGTGCGTCGTTCGGCGCCAGCGAGGCGAGCGGCGTCCCGTTCGTGCTGGTCAACCGCCGGGGCGGGTCGCGCGGCGCTATCGGTGTCACCGTTCGCACCAGAGCGGGCTCCGCCCGTGCAGGAAGTGACTTCACCAGTAAGACGACGCACCTGCGCTTCGGCAACGGAGACGTCTCGCCACGGCTCGTCGAGATCCCGATCCGCGAGGACCGGGCGACCGAGTCCCCCGAGCGTTTCTCGGTGTCGCTCGACCATCCGCGCTGCGCCAAGCTCGGCAAGCTCCGCACCGCACAGGTCACGATCATCGACGACGATTGGGTCCCACCGCCCCCGGTGTCGCCGCCGGCGAGTGTGACCCTCGGCGGGACCGTCGATGGCCTGCAGGGCACTGGCCTGGTGCTCGAGAACCTTGGCGCTGAGTTGCCGGTCTCCGGCAACGGAGCGTTCACCTTCCCCGGGACGCTGGCGCCCGGCCAGACGTACCAGGTCGGGGTCAAGACGCAGCCGCACGGACCGTCTCAGGTGTGCACGGTGAACAATGGCAGCGGCAGGGCCGGGAACGGAAACGTGACCGCGATCGCGGTCCGCTGCGTCACGCCGCCGCCGGCGTCCGGGCTGGACACAACGTTCGGCGACAATGGACTGGTCTCGACCCCAGTCGGTGCTGGACACGGCGAGGCGGTGGTGATCCAGCCCGGCGGGGCAATCGTCACGGCGGGGTGGCGAACCGCGGGAGCGGGCACCGACGTCGCGCTCACCCGCCATGACGCCGCGGGCAACCTCGACCACAGCTTCGGCACGGACGGAATCGTCACCACTGACCTCGGCGGCCCGGGGGACGAGGCATACGACGCCGCCCTGACTCCGGACGGTGGGATCGTTGTCGTCGGCGCCACCGATGCGGCCGGCATTCAGAAGCAGGACTTCGGAATCGTGCGCTACAAGCCCGATGGCACGCGAGACGCCAGCTTCGGCTCGGCCGGGATCGTCACCACGGACTTCTTCGGCAGCGGCGACGTGGCCAACGCGGTCGCCGTTCAGGCCGACGGGAAGATCGTCGTCGGTGGATTCGCCGTCGACGCCATGGGCATCAACAGCGACTTCGCGCTTGCCCGATACACCGCGAACGGCGCGCTGGACACGAGCTTTGGCACGAACGGGATCGTGACCACCGACCTCGGCACCCAATCCGACGACATCCGGGCCCTGGCGATTGCGCCCGACGGCCGCATCGTCGTCACCGGCACCGCGGGCGAGGACATCGCGCTGGCGCGGTACACGCCGGACGGCAAGCTCGACGCCGGGTTCGGCACGGGCGGGAAGACAATCACCGACCTCGGCTTCGACGACATCGCCAGCGGCGTGGCGGTGCTGCCCGACGGGGCGATCGTGATCGCCGGCGACACACTCGGCCCGAAGCGCAACCGCGACTTCCTGCTCGGGCGCTACCGTGCTGACGGGACGCCCGACTCCGCGTTCGGACACAACGGCACCGTCACGACGGACCTCGGAGTGGGGGATGACTTCGCCGAGAACGTGGCCGCCGATTCGCAGGGGCGAATCGTGCTCGTCGGCCGCGCGACCAGCGCGACGATCCTCGATATGGCACTGGTTCGATACCAAGCGAACGGCGCGCTGGACACCGGCTTCGGCGGCGATGGGATCGTCACCGCCGATTTCCACGGGCGAGGCGAGTTCGGCGAGGACCTCGCCTTCGACGCCGCCGGCAGGATCGTCGCCGCCGGGTACACGGCGAATGGCTCCGACACGGAGTTCGCGCTGATGCGCGTCAATCCGTAAGTCAGGCCTTCTCCGCGACGAGGGCGAGCTTGCGGACCCGTCCTTCTTGCAGCCAGTCGCTCCACAGCCGGTGGGCAGCCAGCAGTTCGTCGAGTGCCTGACGTCCGATCTGGGCGGCAATCTCTGCGGCATCGGCAGCGAACGCGTTGCTCAACGAATCCGCGATCGCGCGGTGGGACCGGCTGAAGTCCTGCTGCCAGCGGACGACCAGCCCGGCCTGCTCCAAGCCGTCGAGCATCTCATCCAGCGGGATCAGCCAGACGGTGTCGGCGTCAGGCATGCGCTTGCGCTCGGCCTCGGTCAGCGGCAGGCCCTCCTCAAGCGTGAAGCCGAGCCGCCCGCCGGTCGGGAGCGCCCCGGCAATCTCTTCGAGCAGCGGCTGCTTGTCGGGAAAGGCGAGCATCGTCTCGAGCAGCAGCACCACGTCGAATGGGCCCGGAGGGATCGGCGGAATCCGCGCGACCTCGAAGCGACAGGGAAGCTCGCGCGCGCGCTCACGGGCGATCCCGATCGCGCTGGGGCTCAGGTCCACCCCCAGGTAGGAGCAACTCAGCTCCCGGGTGATGAACCGTCCCGGCCCGGCGACCCCGCAGCACAGGTCCAGCACGGACACGTCGCGCGCGATCCCGGCCGCAATCGCCAGCGCGCGAATCTCTCCGGCGCGAATCAAGCTCTCCTGCTCGACGAATTCGTCCGGAGCGTAAGCCGACGCGCGGGCTCGCTGCAGCGCGCGGTCGAACGGGGCACGCTCGTCCTGCTTCACGCCACAGAGGATGTCAGTCCCGGCCGGGAAGTCTTGACCATGCGCGGGCGTCATGGATGGGCATGAGGCCAAACGACGGAGCAGCCGCTGCAGTCGCCGTACCGATGGGCACACAGGGGCTCCTGCACCACCGCGGCGAGGGGCTGACCCCCGCGGATTGGGTGACCCTCGCGCGAGCCACATTCGCCGTCGCGATCGCGGCGCTGATCGCGGACTCGTTGCGCGCGTCCGTGCCGGTCGCCCTCCTGGTGTCGCTGGCGGCGGTCGCGCTGGCATTGGACGCGGTCGACGGATGGGTCGCGCGGCGAACGCGCACGACGGAGAAGGGCGCTCGCTTCGATGCCGAGGTCGATGCGTTTCTGATCCTGATCCTCAGCGCGTATGTCGCCCGCTCGGCCGGCGCCTGGGTGCTCGTGATCGGCGCCGCGCGCTACGTGTTCCTCGCCGCCGGGTGGGCGCTGCCGTGGATCGCCGAACCGCTGCCCCCGCGCTACTGGCGCAAGGTCGTCGCCGCGATACAGGGGATTGTGCTGACCGTCGCGGCCACGCACATCCTGTCGCCCGCCGTGGCCACGGCCGCGCTCGTCGTGGCCCTGATCCTGCTCTCGGAGTCCTTTGGCCACGACGTTTGGTGGCTGTGGGGCAACCGGCACGCCACGCAGCCACAACTGCGGACGGGTGAGGGCCCGGCCGTCGGGCCCCCGGTCGACCCGCCCTCCGGGCCCGACCCCGGGCGAGGGCGCGTGCGACAGGGCATTGCAGTGGCCCTGACGATCCTCGCGGCGCTGGTGGTGTGGGCCGTCCTCGTCGCTCCCGACCAACCGAAATACTTCACGGTGAGCGGATTCCTCAGGGTCCCGCTCGAGGGGCTTGTCCTGATCGCACTGGCCCTCTTCCTGCCCGCCACCGGTCGACGCATCCTGGCCGTGATCGTCGGGCTGGTCCTCACCTTGGTGGTCGTCCTGAAGGTCATCAACTACGGCGTCTTCACGACCTTCGACCGGCCGTTCGATCCGATCGGGGACACGAGCCAGCTGGGAAATGGTCTCGAGACGTTGCGCTCGTTGGTCGGCCGGACCGAGACGAACCTGATCGAGGTCGGGGCGCGTCGTGGGCATTGTTCTGCTGATCGTCCTCGTGACCCTTGCGATGCTCCGACTGACCCGGGTCGCGGCCACCAACCGGCGCTGGGCACTCCGCGCCGTCGCAGGGCTCGGGGTCGTCTGGGCGCTCTGCTGGGTGTTGGGCGCCCAGCTCATCTCCCACACGCCGATCGCCTCCACGCTTACCGCCGGCCTGATCGTCGACGACGTCCACGCGCTGCAGGCCGACATCCACGACCGGGGCGTGTTCGCCAAGCAGATCGCCTACGACCCGTTGCGGAACACTCCCACCAACCAGCTCCTGACCAGTCTGCGCGGCAAGGACGTTCTGCTTGTGTTCGTCGAGGCCTACGGTCAGCACGCGGTGCAGGGCTCCTCGTTCTCGCCGGAGGTCGACACCGCCTTGGCCCAGGGGGACAAGCGACTGCAGAGCGCCGGCTTCTCCGCCCGCACCGGCTTCATGACATCGGCGACGTTCGGCGGCATCAGCTGGCTGGCGCACTCGAGTCTGCAGTCAGGGCTTTGGGTCGACAGTCAGCTCCGCTACAACCAGCTGATGTCGGCGAACCGCTTCACGCTCGCCGACGCGTTCAAGCGGGCTGGGTGGCGGACCGTGGACGATGTGCCGTCCAACGACCGCGCCTGGCCGCAGGGAGAAAAGTACTACCACTACGACAAGATCTACGACCGCTATCAGGTCGGATATCACGGGCCCACATTCACCTACGCGTCGATGCCCGACCAATACATCTTCTCGGCTCTCCAACGGCTGGAGCTATCCAAGACTCACCGTCGGCCGCTGTTCGCGGAGGTCGACACCGTGTCGAGTCACATGCCGTGGAATCGCATCCCCCAGCAGATCAGCTGGAACAAGGTCGGCAACGGCTCGGTCTATAACCGCACTCCGATGGATCACGAGACGGGCGCGTTCTGGAGCAACCCGACACGTGTGAAGGCGGCGTACGGCCGCTCGATCGTGTACTCGCTGAACACCCTGACCTCGTTCGTCAAGAACTATGGGGACAAGAACCTTGTGATGGTCGTCCTGGGTGACCACCAGCCGTTGCCGATCGTCAGCGGGGAGAATTCCAATCACGACGTCCCGATCTCGATCATCGCGCATGACCCGTCAGTGCTGAAGAAGGCCAAAAGCTGGGGCTGGAATTCTGGACTGCGGCCCAAGCCCAACGCCCCGGTCTGGCCGATGAGCGCCTTCCGCAACCGCTTTCTCACCGCGTTCGACTCGCAACCGGCGACCAGGTAGGTTCGCCGTGACGGTGGATCGGCACGGTCCTGCGCAACGGCGGGTGGCCGGCCTGGACGGCATTCGGGGCCTGGCTGCGCTGTACGTCGTGATCAACCACGTGTTCCTGCGGGCGTTCCCTGGCTACCCGGTGGACCACGCGCCGTTCTGGGCGGCGTGGTTCATCTACGGGCGTTTCGCGGTCGTCGTGTTCATCGTGCTGTCGGGCTTCTCCTTGGCCCTGTCCCCGGCCCGCCACGGCTGGCGGCTCGACGGAATCTCGCAGTTCGCTCGCCGGCGGGCTCGGCGGATCCTGCCGGCGTACTGGGCCGCGCTCGCCTTCAGCCTCGCGGTGGCGTGGCTGATCGTCGCGCAGCCGGGGCGGGGGATCCCCAACGTGAAGTCGGTCGTCGTCAACGGACTGCTGGTGCAGAACATCGACGGCGCGCCGAGCCCCAACGCGGCGTTCTGGTCGATGGCGGTCGAGGCCCAGCTATACGTGTTGTTCCCGCTGTTGCTGCTGACGGTCCGACGTTGGGGCACGGTCGTGATGCTGGCTGCGGTCACGCTCGTCGTGGCCGCGGTGGGGATCCTCGGCCCGCACATCCCGCACCTGGACGTCTTCGTGATCCAGTCTCCGCCTGATCTCGCCGCGCTGTTCGCCGTCGGCATTCTGACCGCCGGCATCGTCGGGGCCGGCAAGGCTCGAACGTCGTGGCCCTGGGGCTGGCTCGCGCTCGCCGCGGCAGCGCCGGTGCTGGCAACGATCTGGTGGCGGGGCTCGGTGTGGACGCTCGACCACCTGTTCTGGATCGATCTCGCGCTCGGCCCGGCGATCGCGTGCTTGCTGTCCGGTCTCGCCACCGGTCGTCCGGCGTCGCTTTTACGTATGCTCGACGCGCGGCCGATCCGCAAGCTCGGCTCGTCGTCGTACAGCCTGTACTTGACCCACGCGCCGATCGTCGTGATCGTCTACGAGCTGGTCGTGGCCGGACGGGTCCGCCAGGGCGCCCCGGCCTTCGTCGTGTCGCTTGCCCTGGTGCTGCCGCTGACGATCGTGTTCGCGCGCGTGTTCGCGTCCGTCTTCGAGGCGCCGTTCCAGCGGCGCCACAACCCGGGCAGGGTCGCGCCAGCGCAGCTGCCCCGCGCACACGGGGTGCCGGGATGAGCCGGTCGGTGTGGGCGTGGGGTCGGATCCTGGGCCCGGCCGTGGTGCTCGCCGTCCTGGTCTGGCGCGTGGGCACGGGCCCGTTCATCGACGGCGTGCGCACGGTCGACGGCTGGGCGCTGGCGGCAGCTTCGGGGATCGCCGTCCTGACCACCCTGTGCTGCGCCTGGCGGTGGAAGATCGTGGCCGCTGGCCTCGGCGCTGACCTGCCGCTGCGAGCTGCGGTGGCGGCCTACTACCGATCCCAGTTCCTCAACGTCACGCTGCCCGGCGGGATCGTGGGCGACGTCCATCGCGGGGTCAGCCACGGGCGCGAGGTGAGCGATGTCGGCCGTGGCTTGCGAGCCGTCGCCTGGGAACGGTCCGCCGGCCAGGTCGTGCAGCTCGTGCTGACCGCAGTCGTGCTGCTCGCGCTGCCGTCGCCCGTGCGCTCGTCGATGCCGCTGGTGGCGATCGGGGTCGTGATCGCGCTGTTCGGCGTCGTGCTCGTGCTCCGGGCGCGGCCCGACCACGGCCGGTCGACGCTGGCTAGGGTCCGAAGCGCTGCGGCCCGCGACATCCGCAACGCGCTGCTCACCCGGAGGGCTTGGCCGGCGATCGTGCTCACATCCGCACTGGTGGTCTGCGGCCACGCGATCACGTTCATGATCGCCGCGCGGACCGCCGGGACGACCGCGCCGCCGTCTCAGCTGCTGCCGATCGCGTTGCTCGTGATGATGGCAATGGTGCTCCCCAGCGCCGCCGGCTGGGGACCGCGCGAGGGCGTGAGTGCGTGGGCGTTCGGTGCCGCCGGGCTCGGTGTGCAGCAAGGGGTCGCGACCGCGGTCGTCTACGGCGTCATGGTGCTCGTCGCGAGCCTTCCGGGCGCCGCCGTGCTCGTCATGGCATGGTTCCGGGGTACCCGGCTTCCGGGGCGGAGCGAACCGCCGCTCCGGGAGCAGGCCGTACATGCCTGAACGCCCGTACATTCTCTTGAGCTGCGGTATGTCAATCGACGGCTATCTCGGTAGCGCGGCGCCGCGGCGCCTCGAGCTGTCAAACGACGCCGACTTCGACCGGGTCGACGCCGTACGAGCGTCCTGTGACGCGATCCTGGTCGGCGCGGCCACCGTGCGAAACGACAATCCGCGGCTGCTGGTGCGATCCAAGAACCGCCGGGATGCGCGGGCGGCGCGCGGGTTGCCGCCATCGCCGATCAAGGTCACGCTGACCGAGCGAGTCGAGCTGGACCCGGGCGCCGACTTCTTCACCACTGGTGAGATCGAGAAGCTCGTCTACTGCGTAAGCCCGCGCGTGGTCGACGCCCGCTCGCGACTCGGATCGGTGGCGACCGTGGTCGACGGCGGCGACCGGGTCAAGATGCGCAGCCTCACCGAGGATCTCGGCGCCCGCGGCGTGCAGCGGCTGATGGTCGAGGGCGGAGGCAAGGTTCACACGCAGTTTTTGACCGAGAATCTCGTCGACGAGCTGCAGCTGGTAGTTGCCCCGTTCTTCGTCGGCGACTCCCGGGCCCCTCGGTTTGTGAGCGACGGGCGCTTCCCGTGGAACCCGGGCAGGCGTGCGACGCTGGCCGGCGTCCGCCAGATCGGCGATGTGGTGCTGCTGCGCTATGCGCTCTCGCCGCGCTTTGAGACCGACTGACCGGGGGATCGATGCCGCTGCCAGTGCCCACCGCAACGATCCGGAACCAGATGTCGATGCCCCTGCGCTTTGCCGACGGGTACGCCACGACCGCCCGGGTGTTCACCTTCGACGGGCTGATCGACGGCCAGGAGCACCTGGCGTTCGGACTGGGCGATCGGGCGGCCGCAGTCAGCCGCGCCGGCAGCGTAGAGGTGCCGTTGGTTCGTCCGCACAGCGAGTGCCTGACCGGAGATGTGTTCGGCAGCCAGCGGTGCGACTGCGGGGCGCAACTGCGCGAGGCCGTCGAGCGAATCGCCGACTCCGGCGGCTTCTTGCTGTATCTGCGCCAGGAGGGACGCGGCATCGGCCTGTACGCCAAGCTCGACGCCTACGCCCTGCAGGACGGGGGGCTTGACACCTACGAGGCGAACCTTGCCCTGGGCCACGGCGAGGACGAACGCAGCTACCTCGTCGCCGCGCAGATGCTGCGGGCGCTGGGGGTGTTGCGGATCGCGCTGCTCAGCAACAACCCCGACAAGGCCCGCCAGCTCCGTCGGTTCGGGGTGACCGTGACCGCGCGGGTGGCGACCGGCGTGCACCTGTCCGCCACAAACGCCCGGTATCTGGCCACCAAGGCTCGACGGGGCGCTCACACCCTGGATGTCCCGCTGTCAGCCGGGTAGAACCAGCAGGTCAGCATGGTCGACCGTGACCTCGAGCTCGCCGGCCGCTGCCTGATCCAGGCGTCGGCGCGCGTAGGCGCCGGTCTCGGCGACCAGCTCGACCTGCTGGTCGCGCGCGGCACCCATCCAGCCGGTGAACCACTCCGCCGCGAGCTCGGCCTCGGGGGCGCCGAGTCGCCAGGGGCTGGGGCGGACGATCACCTCTGACCCCAAGCGGCCGAACCGCTCGACCGCGACCTCGACGGCGTCCGGACCGAGCAGAGGGCCCCGCCCCGTGCTGCGGCGCTGATGGGCATCGAACGCGGCGGCGACGCGCCGGTCAAGTGGATCGGTCGGGGTCAGGCCGACTCGGCCGACGACCGACAGGGTCAGCAGGATCGGGCACGCAGCGCCGGCGCAGACCGCGACCAACGCGGCCAGCTCATCCCCGGTCAGCATGTCCAGCAGCGCCGAAGCCGTGATCAAGGTTGCGCCGGCGAGATCGGGTGGCCGCAGCCGGTCGAGGTCGGAGCGCCGAGTCTCCACCGTGACCGCGGCGCCGTCGGCGGCCGGGCCAGGGAGGTTGGTGGCAGCTGCCCGGAGCAGGTCTGCGTCGCGGTCGTGCAGGACCCAGCGCTGCGCTCCGGGCAGCAGCGGCGCGAGCCAACGACCCATCGAGCCGGTGCCGCAACCGAGGTCGTGGATCAGCCATCGGCCGGTTGATGGCTGCCGACCGGCCACGTGCGTGGCGAGCTCGCGTGCCCGGGCCGCGCCGTCGGCGGGTTCGCGCAGGGCCAGCCATCCGCTGCTCACCCGGGGGGTCTCGGCAGTCATGGCGACGCCCCGGCTAGAGCCGCCGCGACGGCCGATGCGGTGGTCGACCAGCCCGTGAGCGACTCCCGTCGCTCGCGGGCGGCCTGGCGCAAGCGCCGTCTGAGCTCCTGATCGCCCAGCCAGGCCCGGAGCGCCTCGCTCAGTGCGTCGGGGTCGCCCGGTGCGACCAGCAGCCCCGGCTGGGCCCCATGGCCGCCGTGGCCGAGGGCCTCGGCCACTCCGCCGACGTCCGATGCCACCACCGGCAGACCCCGGGCCAGAGCCTCGGTGACAACCATCCCGTACGTCTCGGCTCGCGACGGCAGAACGGTCAGGTCCGCGGCGGCGTAGCTGCGGTCCAGATCGACCCCGGCGAGCGGTCCCGGGAACTGTACGCGGTCGCCGACTCCGCGCTCCGCTGAGCGTCGTCGAAGACCATCCACGAATGCCGGCTCGCGGTCCAGCCGGCCGACGCACGCGCAGTGCCACGGCAGGTCCGAGATCGTCGCCAGCGCATCGAGCAGCACGTCGTGTCCCTTGTCGAACGTCACCGCCGCGACGCAGAGCAGCGCCCCGCCGGCCGCGGTCCCGGTGACGAGTTCGGTCGCGTCAACCCCGGGCGCAGCGACATGCACCCGGTCGTCGGGCAGCGGATACAGCTCCAGCAGGCGACGCCGGGCCCAGACGCTGGTCGTGACGACGGCCGCGGCGGCCCACAGGACCTCGCGTTCCCGCGGCTGGGTCGCGTCATCCTGCGGACGGTCACCCAGCGGCATGTGCACGAGCACGACCAGGCGCAACCGGCGCGCGTGCGGCACAAGCACTTCTGGAGCTGTCGAAGCGATCAATCCGTCGAGCAGCACGACGGCGTCGTTGGGGATCCGCTCGACGACGCCGGCCAGGGTGGCGAAGGACGCCGCGTCAGGTCGGGTCCAGAAGCCGGGGACCGCGTGCTCTTGCACCGACCAGCCCAGCGAGGCGAGTCCGGCGCACACGTGGCGGTCGTACACGTTGCCTCCGCTCGGCCGGGTCGGGTCGTCGAGGCCGTCCGGGAGGACGGCATGGACCGTCATCACAGTGGGCGCTCGTAGCTCGCCCAAGCGATGTGGGACTCGTGGAGCGTCACGGTCAGCCCATCGAGCTGGCGAGCGGCGTCGCCGAGGGCGCCGGCCTGGACCCTGTCGGCGAGCCGATCGGCGATCACCTGGGCGAGAGCCTCGGTCGAGGTGTTGACGCCGGCGAGCGTGGGCTCGTCGTCGAGGTTTCGGTAAGTGAGCTCGGCCAGGACGGCGTGCAGTTCCTCGGATGCCCGTCCGATGTCGACCACGATGTTGTCGGCGTCGAGGGCCTCGCGCCGGAACGTGGCGTCGACCACGTAGGTTGCTCCGTGCAGCCGCTGCGCCGGGCCGAACACGTCGCCGCGGAAGCTGTGGGCGATCATCATGTGATCGCGGACGGTTACGGTGAACATTTGAATGGTTGGCTCTAGCTCTGGTCGTAGGTGATCGTGTGGCACAGCGCCGGCAGCCTTCCCGTGGCCAGTCGCGTCATCACGTCGGGCAGCTCGTGGAAGTCGGACTGCCCAGTCACGAGCGCGTCGAAGGCGGGGTCGCGTAGCAGCTCCAGCGCGAGTGCCAACCGGTCGGCGGTGGTGCGCCGCCCGCTGCGAGCCGGGGAGATCGTTCCCACCTGGCTGGCGCGGATGCGCAGGCGCCGCGAGTGAAAAGCGCCGCCCAGCGAGAGCCGGACCTCGCTTTCGCCGTACCAGCTGAGGTCGATGACGGTGCCCTCGGACGCGAGCAGGTCGAGTGACAGCTGGAGCCCGGCTGACGCCGCGCTGGCGTGCACGACGAGGTCTCGCCCGTCGGCGGCGTCTGCCGGCAGCGCGAACTCGACACCGAGCGCAGCCGCGACCTCCGCCCGGCCGGGGTCCACGTCCACGAGCGTGACCTGCATCGCGGGGAACCGACTCAGCAGGCGTGCGACGCAGCAGCCGACCATGCCGGCGCCGACCACCGTGATCCGGTCACCTACCAGTGGCGCGGCGTCCCAAAGCGCGTTCACGGCGGTCTCGACCGTGCCCGCGAGCACGGCCCGCGCCGGCGGCACGCTCTCGGGCACGACGGTGACCGCGTCGGCCGGAACCACATAGGCGGTCTGGTGCGGATACAGGCAAAAGACCGTGCGGCCCCGCAGTTCGGCTGGCCCTCGCTCGACGGCGCCGACGTTGAGGTAGCCGTACTTGACCGGTCCCGGGAAGTCCCCCTCCTGAAATGGTGCCCGCATCGCGGCGTACTGGCTCGGGGGCACACCGCCGCGGAACACCAGCGTCTCAGTGCCCCGGCTGACGCCGGAGCGCAGGGTGCGCACCAGCACGTCGCCACCACCCGGTTCGCGCAGCGCCGCCGGCCGGATCTCTCCGCGCCCGGGCGCACACAACCAGAACGCGTACGCAGCCGACATTCCCTACATGGTATTTGCCCCCCGATGAGTCGGCGGCGCCAGCTCGGCCGCCTCCGGCTCCTGGATCAACCGCGCCCCGCGGCCGTGGGTGGCGAAACTGAACGCCCAGCGGATCAGCACGAGCAGCCGGTTCTCGAAGCCGATCAGGTAGAACAGGTGCACGGTCAGCCACGTGACCCAGGCGATGAAGCCGCTGAGGTGGATCCCTTTGATGTCGGCGACCGCGCGGGAGCGGCCGATCGTCGCGAGGTTTCCCTTGTCGATGTAGCGGAATGGACGCCCCGGGCGGCCTTCAAGGCGGTCTTTGACGACGGCGGCAGCGTGCCTGCCTTCCTGCATCGCGACCGGCGCCAACCCTGGCAGCGTGAGGGGCGAGCCGGACGCCTGACGGATCCGGACCATGTCACCGATCGCGAGCACTTCGGGGTGCCCGGGCAGCGACAGATCCGCTGACACCTCGACGCGTCCGCTGCGGTCGACCTCGAGGCCGGCCTGCTGGGAGAGCAACGACGCCAGTTCGGAGGCGATCACTCCGGCGGCCCAGACGACGGTGTGGGTGGAGATCCGCTGCTCTGACCCGTCCGCCGCCCGCAGCGTCACCGACTCGTCGTCGAGATCGGTCACCGTGTGGCTCAGCCGTACGGTCACCCCAAGGCTCTGCAACGAGCGCAGCGCCTTGGCGGAGAGGGAGGGCGGGAACTCCTGGAGCACGCGCTCGCCCGCCTCGACGAGCAGGATCTGGGCCTCGTGAAGGTTCAGCGAACGGAAGTCGCTCTCGAGATCGTGCGCGATCTCGCCGATCTGGCCGGCCATCTCGACGCCGGTCGGCCCGCCACCGACGAGCACGAATGTCAGCAACGCGGCACGGCGCTCGGGATCCGGCTCGAGCTCGGCGGCCTCGAGCGTCTCGAGCACGTTACGCCGGATCGTGAGCGCTCCCTCGAGCGTCTTCAGATCCGTTGCCGACCGCTGCCACCGGTCGTGGCCGAAGTAGTTGTAGCGCGCGCCCCCCGACACGATCAGTGTGTCAAAGCCGATCGGCTCGGGAGCCTTCTCACCCGCGATCGCCCCAAGCAGCACCAGCCGGTTCTGGAGGTCGAACCCGGTGACCTCAGCGAGCACGACCCGGACGTTGCGCCGCCGGCGGACGATACGCCGCAGCGGGTAGCAGATCTCCGCCGCCGACAGCGCGCCGGTGGCCACCTGGTAGGCCAGCGGCTGAAACAGGTGGAAGTTGCGCCGGTCGATGAGCGTGACCTCGACCGGCATTCGCGAAAGCTTCAGCGTCGCTTGGAGACCTCCGAAGCCGCCGCCGACGACGACTACTCGATGTGGGTTCTGGGCTGTAGTCATGATTGACACTCTGCCATCGAGCCCGTGAGCTCGCATCGTCGCACTGGCCCTGCTTTCGGCGACGTGAGAGACTCGGCGCGGTGAAACCACAGGCGGACCTGCCGGGCGGCACGGTCACGCTGCTGTTCAGCGACATCGAGGGCTCGACCCGACTCCAGATCGAGTTACGTGGTCGCTACGCGGACGTGCTCTCGCGACATCACCAGTTGCTCCGGACGGCATTCGAGGAGCACGGCGGGTTCGAGATCGGTACGCAGGGCGATGCGTTCTTCGTCGCGTTCGTCGCAGCCAGGCAGGCGGTGGCTGCGGCGGTGGCCTGTCAGCGTGCCCTCTCCGATCACGACTGGCCGGAGCGGGCGGTGGTCAAGGTTCGGATGGGCATTCATACCAGCGAGCCCACGCTCAACACCGAGGGCTACCACGGGCTCGGCATGCATCGCGTAGCACGGATCTGCGCCGCCGGGCACGGCGGACAGATCCTCTTGTCAAACGCGACGCGCGAACTGATCGAGGACGACCTCTCCGACGACCTAGAGCTGCTCGATCTCGGCGAGAGCCGACTGAAGGACCTCGACCGACCGGAGCGGATCTTCCAGGTGCTCCTTCCAGGCGTCGCTCAGTCCTTCCCACCACTCAGGACGGTGGACGCCCTACCTCCCGAAACGCACGCCGATGCAATCCCAGGGCGGCCGCGAACGGACCTGCGGATCGACCTCCTCGGCGGCTTTCGGGTGGCTGTGGGCGAGACCACGGTGGACGAGGCGTCCTGGCGGCTTCGCAAGGCGCGCGGGCTGGTCAAGCTCCTCGCCCTCACACCTGAGCACAGCCTCCACCGCGAACAGGCCATCGAAGCCCTGTGGGCCGACCTCGAACCCTCCGCTGGGTCTAACAACCTGCGCCAGGCGCTGTTCGTTGCGCGTCGCGCACTCGACTCCTGCGGGGAGGACGGAGCGGCGCGGATCACGCTCGCGCACGACGTGCTCACGCTCGTGTCCGACGGCCTCCGCATAGACGTGGAGGCGTTCGAGGCGGCTGCGGCGGAGGCTGAGCGGACGCCGAGCATCGGGCTGTGCCAGGCTGCGATCGGCCTCTACGGTGGCGAGCTTCTGCCGGAGGATCGGTTCGAGATGTGGGCGAGGGTCCGCCGGGAGGCGCTGCGGGAGCGCCACCTCATCCTGCTCGTCGATCTCGCTCGTCTGTGCGAGGAGGCCGGGGACCGCCCTGCGGCGATCGCGGCGCTTCAACAGGCGCTCCTAGACGACCCTCTGCATGAGCGAGTCCACCGGGAGCTCATGCGCTTGTTCGCCCTCACCGGGCGCCGCCAGCGCGCGCTCGCCCAGTTTCACCTGCTGCGCGAGTCACTGCGGCGCGAACTCGAAGATGAGCCAGACGACGAAACCCGCCGCCTCTATCAGGACATTCTCACACGAAGGCTGGGCGCCGAGGATGCGCCCGAGCCGGCGCCGACGGCCCACCGCGCCGACGCTCCGCCGCGGGGGGTGGGCAACCTTCCGCTGCAGCTCACGAGCTTTGTGGGGCGCGAGCGGGAGCTCGGGGAGGTCGTCGGGCTGGCCCGGCGACATCGGCTGCTGACGCTCACCGGGCCCGGTGGCTGCGGTAAGACCCGGCTTTCGCTGGAGGCCGCCGGCGCGCTCCTCCGGGAGATGCCAGACGGGGCATGGCTCGTCGAGCTCGCGGGGCTTTCCGACGGGGCCCTCGTACCGCACGCGGTCGGCACTGTGCTGGGTGTCGAGAGCCATTCCGCCCGGCCCTCGGAGGCGGCGGTGATCGCTCACGTCGACGACCGGCAGCTGCTCGTGGTCCTCGACAACTGCGAGCACCTGGTCGGCGCGTGTGCCCGCCTCGTAGAGCGGCTCCTCGCCGCCTGCCCGAACCTCCGAGTGCTCGCCACGAGCCGCGAGCCGCTGCACAGCGCTGGCGAGGTCAACTGGCGTGTGCCCTCGCTCTCGCCGCCCGAGGCGGAACGGCTGTTCGCCGAGAGGGCCTCTGGTGTCTCGTCGCGGTTTGAGCTCTCGGAGCGCAACGCGGGCGCGGTGGCCGAGATCTGCAGGCGGGTGGACGGGATCCCGCTGGCGATCGAGCTAGCCGCAGCGCGGGTCGGGGTGCTCTCGCCCGCGCAGATCGCTGAGCACCTGCGTGACTCCCTCGAGGTGCTTGCCGCCGGTCGGCGCACAGCGCTGACGCGCCAGCAGACGCTGACTGCAACGCTGGACTGGAGCCACGCCTTGCTCGACGACGACGAGCGCACGCTCTTTCACCGCCTCGGGGTGTTCGCGGGCAGCTGCGACCTAGGCGCGGTGGACGCGGTCTGTGAGGGTGAGCTCGACGTCCTCAGCGGACTCGTCGACAAGTCGCTGGTCGTGGTCGACGAACAGGACGGCGCTGCGCGATACCGCCTGCTCGAGATCGTGCGCCATTACGCGCGCGACTGCCTAGCGACGGCGGGCGAGCAGGAGCGGCTCGAGGCGCGGCATCGCTCGTATTACCTGCGGCTGGCCGAGGAGCTCGAGCCAGCCATCGACGGTCCCGACGCTCGCCGTCGACTTGCGCGCGATGCCGATGAGCTGCGCCTGGCGTCGCTCAGGGCGCTCCGAGCGCAGCCCGATGTCGCGCTTCGGCTGGCGGCCGCGCTGTGGCGGTTCTGGCACGACCGTGGGGACCGCACCGAGGGTGCCCGCCGGCTCGAGGATGCGCTGGCAGCGGCGCCGGCGCCGTCGGCAGTGCGCGCGAGAGCGCTCCACGGGCTCTCCGTGCTCGCCCTGCGCACCGGCGACCAGCCGAAGGCGCTCCGCACCGCGCGCGAGGCGGTCGCCTTCTTCCGAGCGTCGGGCGACCGGCCGGCGCTCGGCGAGGAGCTCCACCATCTGGGCACGCTGGCGTGGGTCTTCTCCGACTACGACGGAGCCGAGCGCTGGTGCAGGGAGAGCCGGACGGTTGCGGACGAGGCGGCGCAGCCGGCGACCGCCGCATCCGTCATCCACACGCTGGGCGTGATCGCCGCCTCGCGCAACGACACGGCGAACGGCCGCGAGATGATCGAGCGGAGCATCGAGCTGCTGCGCGGGCTGCCCGAGCGCGGCGAGCCCCTGCTGCTCCCGGTGGCGCTCGGCTTCGGGCGCGTGGCACGCGGGGACGACGGTTCCCCACGGCGGTTCCTGGAGCAGACCTTCGTGACGGCGCGCCGCGTGCATCCGGCGGGCGCCGTCCCCTACGCGCTCTGCGACCTCGCGGCGGCGGCGCTGTACGCGGGTGACCTGGACGTGTCGCGGGGGTTGCTCGAGGAGAGCCTGGCATTGTTCCGCAGGCTTGGAGATGAGCTGGGCGCTGCGCAGGGGCTGGCCCAGCTCGGCAACCTGCTCTCCGCCGACGACGAGCACGAACTCGCCCGAGAGCTGCACGAGGAGAGCCTGGCCGTGCGCGAGGCGGCGAACGACGCGCGCGGGATCGGCTTGTCTCTACTGGCGATCGCCGTAGCCGCCGGACGCGCCGGGGAGCGCGAGCGCGCTTGGGTGAGCGCCGAGCGCGCCCTGGCGCTATTCGACAGGACCGATGACGGCCCCGGGCGCGCCTCAGCGGTCATGCAGCTGGGATACCTGGCCGCTGACGCCACTCGACTGCAGGAGGCGCGCGAGCTTCAGGAGCGGGCGCTCGCGCTGTGGATCGCGTTCATTCCCAACAATCCCTGGTGCGCCGCCGTCCTGCTCGAGCTGGCCGACCTTGACGCCGCGCTCGGTGAGCCCGGGCCCGTCCCCGGTCGACTGCAGCAGGCGCTTGCGATCTTCCTCCAGGTCAGGGACCGTCTCGGCGTCGCCTACTGCGAGCAGGCGTTGAGGGATCGCGAACACGGCGATAACGCCGGAATAACGCCCCCGCCGTAGCTTCGCCTGACTCGACCGATCCGACAAAGGGGACGACGATGATCAGTGGCCAGCTTGCGCAGCCGCCCGCCCTGGGCGAGGCGACGGTCCAGGAGCTACGCGACGCGCTCCGCGGCACGCTCGTGTCGCCAGGCGATGTCGCGTACGACGAGGCGCGCAGCGTCTGGAACGGCATGATCGACCGCCGTCCAGCTCTGATCGCGCGCTGCGCGGGCACGAGCGACGTGATCGCCGCGGTCGGTTTCGCTCGCAGCGAGGGCCTGGTGGTCGCGGTCCGCGGTGGCGGTCACAACGTCGCGGGGAACGCGACCTGCGACGGCGGCCTGGTGATCGATCTCTCGCCGATGAAGGGTGTGCATGTCGACCCCGAGGCGCGCACCGTGCGCGCGCAGGGCGGTGTCACGTGGGGCGAGCTCGACCGGGAGACGCAGGCGTTCGGCCTGGCGACGACCGGCGGCCTCGTCAGCTCGACGGGAGTCGCCGGATTTACCCTCGGCGGGGGGATCGGCTGGCTCATGCGCGAGCACGGACTCGCGTGCGACAACCTGATCTCCGCCGAGGTGGTGACTGCCGATGGGCAGACCGTGCGCGCGAGCGAGACCGAGAACGCTGAGCTGCTGTGGGGCCTGCGGGGCGGCGGTGGCAACTTCGGCGTGGTCGTCGAGTTCGAGTTCCGGCTCCATCGCGTCTCGCAGGTGCTGGGTGGGCTCCTCGCCTGGCCGGCTCAGGCGGGAGGAGAAATTCTCCGCTTCTGGCGCGACTGGGTCCGTGACACGCCCGATGAGCTGTGCACGATGGCGGCGTTCCTGTACGCACCGCCCGAGCCGTTCGTCCCGCCCGAGATGCGGGGCGCACCTATCTTTGCGATCGCCTGCTTTCACACCGACCTCGAGGGCAGCGCTGGGGACGATCTGCAGGCGCTGCGTGACCAGAAACCGGCGCTCGACGTCCTTGGACCGATGCCCTACACCGCGATCCAGGGAATGTTCGACGCCGGGGTGCCGCGCGGTTCACGCAACTACTGGCGGTCTGGGTACGTCGACGTACTGACCGACGAGGCGATCGACGCGATCGTCACCCGTGCCGACGGAGTCCCGGCACCTTTGGGTCAGCTCCACCTCCATCAGCTCGGCGGGGCGCTCAGCCGTGTGCCCGCCGCAGCGACCGCGTTCGGCAACCGAAAAGCAGCCTTCCTCGTGAACTACGTGGGACTGTGGCTCGATCCGGCTCAGGATGAAGCAAACACGGCATGGGTGCGCAAGGCGTCCGACGCCATCGCGCCCTACGGCACGGGCATGCGGTATGTCAACTTCCTTGCCGACGAGGGCGAGGCCGGCGTGCGCTCAGCCTACGAGCCGGAGACGTTGACGCGCCTTCGGGACTTGAAGTCCCGCTATGACCCGACGAACTTCTTCTCACTGAACCAGAACATCAAACCGGGCTAGCGGACGCCATGTCGATCGCGCGGTTTGCAGCGGCCTGAGCTGCCGACCAGGGCTGCCCGACAAGCGGAGGTCTCCTCCGCTATCGTTACCGGAGGACTCCTCCATATACCTCGGAGGGGTTTCCGTCCCAGCCCGATCCGAAACCCCCGACAAGGGTGACATGAAACCAGCTTCCATCGTGCTTTCCTCATCCGCCGGTCGACGGCCGGCGCACGCCGTCGCAATCCTCCGGACCGAAATCCGTCACCGCGGACTCAGTTGCGGTCAGTTCGCAAGGGGGGCCTCCTGATGCGTCAAGGTCCGCTGGCCGGCCGCTACCCCGCGGCCGCGGCAATGGTGATCTTCGCCCTGGTGCCGTATCTGGGGCTTTCGGCCGCGCTCCAGCCGCTGACGCCGATCATCGGCCAGCAGCTGCACATGAGTGCCCAGACGATGAGCCTGGGCTTCGGCTTGGGGAACGCGGGTTACGCGGTCGGAACCGTCCTCGCTGTGCAGTTCGCCCAGCTGCTTCCGCAGCGACGGATGATGGTCCTGTACGCGGTGTTACTCGTGATCGGGTCGGTGGTATCGGCGGCCGCGCAGAATTCCGTGATGTTCATCGGCGGCCACATCCTGCAAGGCCTCTGCACAAGCCTGCTGTTGATCGCGGCCGTTCCGCCACTGGCGATCGGCTTCGGGCTGCCCAAGATCCGCTCGACCGCGGTGATCATGAACGTCTGCATCTTCGGTGCCGTGGCGCTCGGCCCGACGATCGGCGGCATCCAGGCCAGCGCACACGCCTGGCGGCCGCTGTTCTGGATCATTGCCGCGCTGTCGCTGGCGGCGCTGGTCCTGTCGCTGCTGACATTCGAGGACTCCCCACCCGCCGACCCGGAGGCGCCGCGGGACGTGGTCGCGCTCAGCCTCGCCACGTCGGGCTGCGTGTTGGCGTTCTATGGCGCCTCGGAGCTGCTCACGCACCCCTTCCTGGACATCCAGACGGTCGTACCGCTGGTGGCTGGGCTCGCGCTGATCGTCGCGCTGGTCGTCAACCAGTACCGCGCCAAGCATCCGCTGCTGACCATCCGCACGATGCTGACCAGCACGGTGCCCGTCGCGGGGATCGTGGTCGCGCTCGCGGCGGCTGCCGCCTCGGTGACCGCGACCGATCTGACCGCGGCCGTGCTCGCGCCGCACTACGGGCCGCTGCACCTTGGGCTCCTGTTCCTGCCCGAGCTGGCAGGCGCGCTGATCACCGCGGCGGCGCTCGGCATCGTGATCAGCAGACGCCAGCTGCACTATCTGCCGCTCGTCGGAATGGGGTTCCTGGCGGCCGGAATCGCCGTGTTCCGGATCCAGGTGCCGCCGACGCAGGCGCTCACCCTGATCGGCTCGGGCCTGACCGGGGTCGGGCTCGGGGCGGCGGTCGCCCCGGCGCTGTTCGTCGCCGGCTTCTCGCTGCCCGCGGCAAACCTCCAGCGGGTGTTCGCGATCGTCGAGCTGCTGCGCGCGGTCGCCGCGTTCATGGTCGCTCCGGTGTTCGCGCACGTCGCCCTCACCGTCGGCGGGAGCCCGACGGCCGGGACCGAGATCGTGCTCTGGATCGGCCTCGGGATCGCCATCTGTGGCGCGCTGGCCGCGGTCGGCCTCTACGCGCTCGGAGGTGCCCGTGCTCGCACGCCGGACCTCGCCCGCTTCATGGACGGCGACGGTCCGGCCTGGTACTCGCCACCGCTGCTGGCCGCCGTCCGCCGCGGGTCACGTCACCCAGCGCTCGCTGACGAGCCGGCACGATCATGACCACAGAGCCAGGCAATCGTCCGGGCGGGCCCGTCGTGTTCGCCTACGACGGCTCCGATCTGGCGAAGCTCGCGATCGACGAAGCCGGACAGCAGCTGGATCCAGGACGGGATGCGCTCGTCCTCACCGTCTGGCAGCCGTTCGATGTGGGGTTCGTCCCATCCGGCGGACCTCACCTCGACGCGGCGGATGTCTCCCACGTCAGGGAAGCGGCCGAGCGGACCGCGGCCGAGGGTGCCTCATTGGCCCAAGCCGCGGGTTTCAACGCGCATGGCGGGGAGGCGGAGAATTCGCCGACCTGGAAGGGGATCATCAAGGTCGCCGACGAGCAGGACGCAAGCCTGATCGTGCTCGGCTCGCACGGACACAGCGGGTTCGCCGGCGTGCTGATCGGAAGCGTCGCCCAGGCCGTCGCGGCGCATTCGCGCCGCTCGGTGTTGATCGTCCACCGGCGCGACTCCACCGCCCGGGCCTCTTAGCCGACGATTCCGTTCACCGCACGGTCGACCGGTCGGCCCTGCTCCATCTCCCACTGCACGCCCCAGGGATCAATCCAATAGAAGAACTTGTAGGGAAATGGGGTGATCTGCTCGGGAGTGTGATCCCGCCCCAGGATCTCGATGCGGAGGCCTCGTCTCCCGTACTCGAGCTGCTGGTAGCGGATGAACTCGTAGGCCTCCACCGTGTCTGGCACCTCGACCGCCACGTGGCGGATGCCGCCCAGATCGTTCGTCTTGCGGATGTGGATGTCCTGGTCGCCCTTGGGGTGATCGTAGGTGAACAGTTCCACGTAGAGGCCCAGCTCCGCGTGCTTGAGAAACCGAACGTCCAGCTTGACCTGGCCGTCGTCGAGTCCGGCATCGCGGGCGAAGGAGGCCAAGTCCACGCCGGGGTAGTTCATCGGACCGTCAGCGTTAGTCGCCTGCTCGAAACCGAGCACCGAGCCGTAGAACTCGGTGGCGACCTCGATGTCGTCCACCACGATGTTCAGGTGCGAGATGGCCTGGACATCTCGTCGCGGATTGAAGCTGGTCATGGTCCCGTCTCCGTAAATCTATGCCATTCGTCCGCCGGGCGGCCCCGACGATCCGAGGCGCCGCACGCCGGCGATAGAGACTGAAGGTCATCGCGGCTGGATCGTGAAACCAAGTCTTCCGAGCACCTTCACGGCGCCCGCCTTCCCACCCTCGAAATCACCCGACGCGAGCCGCTCGCCCGTCGCAAACTCATAAGCCGTGCCCAGGATTGCTTTCGGCGGGTAGCGACGTTCGTTCCACACGACGTCGTACGTCGTGGTGGGGGCGAATCCGTGCGCGGCGAAGAACTGATCCGGCCCCAACTGGTCGTACTCCTTCAGGGCACGCACTACGTGCTCATCGGTCACGTGGTCCCATGCGATCGAACGTGTCATCTCGTCCTCCTAAGTCGTCGTACACGGCCTTTCCCCATCTGAGAGCGGCGACCCGGCGGTTCTTACCGGGTGGATAGCTTTCAGGGATGCGCCAGCTCTCGCGCCGCCGCTTCAGCTTCGTCGCCGCCGCCTACGCGCTGACCGTGACGATGCTCGGCACGACGCTGCCGACTCCGCTGTACGGCCTCTACAGCGAGCGGTTCGGCTTCTCGGAGTTCATGGTCACGGTGATCTTCGCCACCTATGCGGTGGGCGTGATCGCCGCGCTGCTCTTATTCGGCAGCTTTTCCGACGTCGTCGGCCGCCGCCGGATGCTGCTTCCTGGATTGGCGGTCTCGGCGCTCAGCGCCGTTGCGTTCCTGCTCGCCCAGGGGCTTGCGCCGCTGCTGATCGGCCGAGTCCTCTCGGGTCTGTCGGCCGGCGTTTTCACCGGCACGGCCACGGCGACGCTCGTCGACCTGGCTGCCGACGAGCAGCGAGGGCGGGCGACACTGGTCGCGACGATCGCGACAATGGGCGGGCTCGGGCTTGGACCGTTGCTTGCCGGGATCCTGTCTGAGGCGTTCGGTTCGCCGCTTCGGCTGGTGTTCTGGGTCGATCTGGTTCTGGTCGCCTCGGCCGTAGTGCTCGTCTGGGCGATGTGTGAACCCGTGGACACCAGCCGTCCCAAGCGACTGTCTGCGCAGGGTCTCAGCGTCCCGAGCGAAGTGCGTGCGACCTTCATCCAGGCGGCGATAGCGGCTTTCGCCGGCTTCGCCGTGCTCGGCCTGTTCTCCGCGGTGGCGCCCGCGTTCGTGGTCGAGCTCGGCTACTCCAGCCGGGTCACGATCGGACTTGTCGTGTTCGCCGTGTTCGCTGCCTCCACCGCTGGCCAGCTGGCGCTTGAACGAGTGCCGCGGGAGCTGGCGCTCCCCGCAGGATGCGGCCTGCTGATCGTCGGGATGGCACCGCTCGCCGCTGGGCTCGCCGTGTCCTCGCTTGCGGTGATCGTCGGTGGGGGAGTCATCGCGGGATTCGGGCAGGGCCTGACCTTCCGCAGCGGCCTGGCCGCGCTCAACGCGGAGTCCCCGGCGGAGCGCCGCGCCGAGGTGGCCTCGAGCTTCTTCGTCGTCGCCTATGTCGCGATATCGATCCCGATCGTCGGCGCGGGCGTGCTCGCGCAGGTGGCGGGACTCAAGACTGCCGGGTTCGTGTTCGCCGGCCTCGTAGCCGCGATCGCGGCGGTCGCCCTCGCCCTTCTGACGCGGTCTCGATCTCACCCCGAGGCATAGCCCAGGGTCCAGCGCCGTGTGCCTGTCCCCAGGCCGTAACCCTGGGGTCGGTTCTCTAGCGACACCGGCAGCTTGGCCACGGAGAATCGACGTCATGCCCGGCCCCCAACAGCTGCACGAGCTTGATCCGAACCTGCTCTCAGACCACTTGGAGCTGCTTTACCGCGTAGCTCGGAGGCTGTGCGGGTCCCACGAGGATGCCGAGGATCTCGTGCAGGACACGCTCGCCGCGGTGCTCAAACGCCCGCGGTTACTCCACAGCGAGGACGCGCGCGGCTACCTGCTTCGGGCTCTGCGCAACACCCAGGCCACGCGGTACCGCGCTGCCATGTGCCAGCCCGCGACGGTGCCGCTGCTGGAGAGCGACTTGGACGATCACGTTTCCCTGGAGCCGCCCGTGCGTGCCCGAGAGCTGATGGAGGTGATCTTGAGCGTTCCCAAGCTGTACCGAGACGCGGTCCTGGCCGTCGATGTCATCGGTCTGTCCTATCGGCAGGCCGCATGTCGGTTGCGCACGCGCGAGGAAACGATCACGTCGCGGCTGCACCGCGGTCGTCGATACGTTCGGCCGCTGATCCGGCGTGCCATCGCAACGGGTGCCGAGAGCTGACGATCAGGGGTTGGAAGTCGGTAGACTCGCCGGCTCGACCGGGGGGCTTCCGATGCAGATAGTGCTCAGTTGTGAGAATTTCGATGCGTTCGGTGGCACGGAGACCTACACGCTGACGGTGGCACAGCAACTCGAGGCACTTGGCCACGATGTTGCGATCTATTCGCCGAACAGGGGGGCGATGGCGGAGTTCGCGCGCGGAGAGGGAATGCGCGTGCTCGGGATCGACGAACTGCCGAGCGTGTGTGATCTCGTTGTGTTCGGCGACGCGGCTACGTGCCACGAGCTCTCGTCGCGCTACGGCGATGCGGTGCGCATGTTCGTCGTGCATTCTCGCGACCACGCACTGCAATACCCGCCGCAGCTCGATGGCTGCTGCCACGCCGTGATCGTGCTAAACGACCGCGTCCGCCGTACCGTTGAAGCACGTGGTTGGCATGCGCCGATCGTCAGACTCTCCCAACCGATCGATACTGCGCGCTTTCGCAATCTCGGGCCACCGCGACGATCGGCGCGGCGGGCACTGTTGTTGAGTAACTACCTGACGGGCCCCCGAACGGAGCTGCTCGAAAGTGCGTGCCGCGCGAACTGCATCAGCCTCTCCTGGATCGGCGTTCCAGCGTCCCCGACCGCCACGCCTGAGCATGCGATTGCCAACGCGGACATGGTGTTCGCGCTTGGCCGCAGCGCGCTGGAGGGGATGGCGGCCGGCCGGGCGGTGTATGTCTACGGCGCGGTGGGCGGCGACGGTTGGGTTACACCGGATCGCTATCCGGCGATGGAGGCCGATGGGTTCGCCGGCTTGTCGGACCGGGGGATGACGATCGATGTGGCTCGGCTGACGGCTGACCTTGCGGAGTGGAAGCAGATGATGGGCGAGGTGAACCGTGACCTCGTGTTGTCCAATCACGAAGCCCGCGAGCACGCGATCGAGCTCGTGAGCCTCGCCCGAACCGTTGAGGCTCGGGAGCACTTTCCAGGTACGGCGGCGAACGAGCTCGCCTATTTGGTCCGGCGCGAGCGACAAGCGTACGCGCGGTGTTTCGGGGCCCTTGCCGAAGCTAGCCAGCTGAGATCGCAGCTGTCGGAGGCCGAGGTCCGGCTCGGCGAAGCCGGCGCTCACATTGCGCAAGCCAGCCAGCTGAGATCGCAGCTGTCGGAGACCGAGCTGCAGCTCGGCGAAGCCCGCGCGCGCATCACGATGCTCGAGGGATCGCTCCGGGACATACGAGGCACGCGAAGGTACCGGCTGGCGGTTCGTCTGGCCCGGCCGTTGGATCGGCTGCGCGAGAGCCGACAAGTCCAAACGTGACTGCCGCACGGTTCGCCGATCGATCGGCGGGCAGGCGCCCCGCCGTGCCGGCAGGGCCGTATCTGGTGGTCGGACTCGGCGCCGCCGGGATCGCCGCGGCCCGGGCCCTAGCCGGCCGGTACGGTGCGTCGTCGGTGCGCGCCTGTGACGTCGGCGACCCCCGGCTCAACGCGGACGAGCTGGCTGCGCTTCGAGAGCTTGGGGTGGAGCTCTGGACGGAGAACGATGGCGTGGACGCGCTTGGGATGCCGCCCAGCTGCCGTTGCATCGTGAAGAGCCCCGGGATCCCGTTTGACGTACCGGTCCTACAGCGTGCCGCGCAGCTCGGGCTTGCAGTGATCGATGAGCTCGAGCTCGGTTGGCGTCTCTCATCGGCCCCGATCGTCGCAATCACCGGTACGAACGGGAAGTCCACGGTCTGCGCCCTGATCGCTACGACGACGGCCCTTGCTGGATTGGAGCCGGTGCTGGCTGGAAACACCGTGTTCGGTTCACCTCTGTCCGCCCTCTCCGGCGATCGCTACGGGTTAGTCGTCTGTGAGACCTCGAGCTATCAGCTCGAGGGCTGTCCCGAGCTCCTACCTGACGCCGCAGTGCTGACGAATGTCGGACTCGACCACCTCGCACGACACCGCTCGATGGCTGCCTATGCCCGAGTCAAACGCCAGCTGTTCCTGCGAGCGTCAGGGGCAGTGCCACTCGCCGTGCTCAACGGTGATGACCGGCACTGCCGAAGCCTCGCTGCGCAGCTCGCCAAGGGCGATACTCGAGTGCTTCGCTTTGGTCGCAGTCAGGATGCCGAGTTCCGTCTGCTCGACTGCGGATGGACGTTGAGTTCTGGGTGGCTCGATTGTCACAGCCCTGCCGGGTCACTACGCCTGAACACGCGTCTGCCAGGAGCGCACAATGCCAGTAATGCCCTGGCGGCATTGGCGCTCTGTCACGGTCTCGGTATCGACTTGCAGACGATCGCGGCCGCGATCGAGCGAGCCCCAGGGGTGCCCGGCCGCTGCGAGGTGATTGATGAGGGCCAACCATTCGATGTGATCGTTGACTTCGCTCATTCGCCCGATGCGATCCAGGCTGTCTTGTCCGCAATCCGCGCGATCGTTGCCAAGCGCCGCTTCGCCCGCCTGCACGCGGTGATCTCGGCAAGCGGGGTGCACAGCGATGGGCTCGCCCGACCGATGGGAGTCGCTGGCGGTCAGCTCGCCGACCGGGTGATCGTCACAGAAGGCAACCAGCGCGGCTACCCGCTGGCCGCGACTGCCGGTCCACTCTTAGCCGGGGCCCGCTCGACCGGAAACCGCGCAGTCGAACTGATCCCAACGCGCCGCGCGGCGATCGAAGCCGCAGTCGCCGCCGCGCGCCCCGGCGATGTAGTCGCAATCCTCGGCCGCGGTGCGATGCCGCGCCTGATCACGGATCTTGCGGGAAACGGGGCGGAGTTCGATGACCGTGTCGTCGCGCGGGAAGCGCTCCTGCGCCTCAAGGTGTCTGCGCGCCGGCACGCGCTCCCCTCGGGCTACAGCCAGACGGAGCACATGGGTGATTCCGTCATCAGCGGCGCATGAGCGCGGCGCTCGAGGATTGGGGGGTCGCGCGCCAAATCCTTGGGGTGGGGTTTGGGGGTGGCCACGATGCGGGCGCGGCGAGGATGGTCGATGCTGGTCGAGTGCCATGAGCGAACGCTGGAGATCCTCCTCGTCAATCACGCGCCGCGATGTCGTCAAGGGAGCGGCCGCCGTGGCGGCGCTCGGCGCCGGCTCGGTGCTGACCGGCCGCGATGTTGCGGCAGCCGCGAGATCGGAGCGACGCCGGGTGGCGATCATCGGCGCCGGTGCGGGTGGCGTCGCAGCGGCCTACTTTCTGGCCGGCACCCTCGACGTCGACCTCTTCGAGGCACGAGCCAAGATCGGAGGTCACTGCGATTCGCACGTGATCGACTATCGGGGAAAGAGGATCACGGTCGATCTCGGCGCCCAGTTCTTTCATCCCGACACGCACCCCATTTACGTCACGCTGCTGCAGCATCTCGGCCTTTACGATCCTGCCAAGCCCGACAGCGACGACACGCTGGCGGCGCCCGCTGGCCTGTGCATCTTCCCGACCGCCGGTGGCCCGCCGGTGTTCGCGTCGTCGAACCCGTTCGCAACGCCACGCCGGGCGCTCGATTTCGTCCGATTTACACAACTCGCGCGGCAGGCGGTCCTGTCTGATCTGCCGTGGAAGACGACCGTCGAGTCCTGGATCCGTAGCCTCCCAGTCGACCAGTCGTTCAAGAACGACATCGTGTATCCGTGGATCACGGCGTTGATCGGGTCCGCACGGACCGACGCGCTACGGGCGTCGGCGCGGTCGATTCTGCAGACGTTCGCGTTGGCGTTTCCGGCCAACGTCGCTCAGGGCGCGGTCACATACAACTCGACGATCGGCTTGCAGGGCAACCTACAGCGCATGCTGGACCGCAGCCCCACGACGCGGGTGCACATTGGTGCGGCAGTGCGCGGCCTGAGGCGTGAATGCGCCGGTTGGTTCCTGCAGACGCCGACCGGCGACCACGGGCCCTACTCCCGGATTGTGTTGAACGCGCCGCCGCACGCCGCACGCAAGCTGCTGTGCGCGCACTCCGGGTTGGCCCACCTCACGGCGATACTCGACATGTATGAATATTTTGACTCGCGCATCTTGATTCACACCGACCCCACGTATGTGCAGAGGGATCGTCGTAACTGGGCGGCCTACAACGCCGGTGTCCACGGTCGCCAATGCGAGGGCAGCGTCTGGTATGGCGCGCTACACCACAAGCTCCCGTCGGGTGCGACGATCGACGTGTTCAAGTCATGGGCGCAGCGCCGACGCGCCGACCCGAGGCACATCCTGCTGGAGCGGCGATTCAAACACCCGCTGATCAGCCAATCGACGATCCGGGCTGCCCGCGCCTTGAGTCCGCTGCAAGGACGCGACGGCCTGTACTTCAGCGGCCAATACACCACGGGCTTTGACTCGCAGGAGTCAGCGGTCTACTCGGCCATGAAGGTGGCCGAATCCCTGGCCCCCGGCAGCCGGACCCTGGCGTCGCTGAAGAGACTCTTGGCGGCACGTGGGCTCGCCGGCATCTCATACGCCCTCTGATTCCTGCCGCAGAAATGAAACCCCGGATCGCTGACCGGATCGCACGCTACGGGGGTGACGGCCGAGTCTCGGTCCAGGCGACGTAGAGGTTGCGCTCGGCGAACAGCCAAGTGCGGTCGAGCTTGACGAAGGTGTCGCCGTATCGAAGCCAGGCGATCATCAGCATGCGCTTGCCATCTTGGGTGAACAGGTGGTGGGCGATGCAATAGCTCTCGCCGGTAGCTCGCTCGCCGTCGAGCCAGATCGTGGACTGGCCGTTGAAGTGCATCGTCGCCGCGTAGCGGTTGAGGTCATCGAACACCGGCGTGAGCGCCTCGCGGCCATCGAGCACCTGCGTGGGCTCAGACCCCTGTCCGTCCATGAACACGACGAAGCGCGTGTCCTCGGTGAAGAGCGACTTCTGGCCTTCGGCGTCGCGTCGGTCAGCGCAACGCGCATAGGCATCGACCAGCTCGCGGATCGCCAGGCGATCCGCTCCGTCGGTTGCCGCGAGGTCATGCGGACCTCACCTCACGTGCGTAGCTCCCGCGGCGGAACTCATCGACCAGTCCCGGCTGGGTCGGAGACCAATCGAGCCGGTCCCGAGCCTTGGCTGCGAATGTGCCCTGATCGAGCAGTAGGACTTCGGCGAAGTAATCGCCCAAACGTGCGCGAGCCTCGTCATCAGTACCGGGGAATGCTCCGGGAGCACCCACTGCGATCGCCGCCGCTTTGGTTAAGTCGGCGACGGTCGGGTTCGATCCATCCCCTACGACATAGCGGCCGCGGGCCCCGTCGGACTCGAGCACGCGCCGGAAGAACCTCGCAAGGTCCGTAACGTGGACGGTCGACCAATGCTGTCGTCCGGTGCCGAGCATGATCAGGTTTCCGTCGTCGTCCCGGGGTGAGTTGAGAAGCAGCGGGGGAATCCCTCCGCCGCCGTCGCCATAGGCGACGCTGGAAACGATCACGGCTCCGCGGATGCCTGGGGCGTCGAGGACGCGGCGTTCGATTGGCTCCTTCCACGCCACCAGCGCAGGTGGCTTGAACGGCGATTCCTCGCTGATCGAGGTGTTGTCGCCGTAGATCCACAGGCCGCTGATGTGCAGGTAGGCCTTGCCGGTGCCGGCTAGCGCTTCTATCGCTGCATCGGCTACTGCGGAGTCCAGGTTTGCGCTGGTCTCGTCGCCGGGACTGGCGGTATGAATGGCCGCCTCCGCCCCACTTAGCAGGCGTGCGACGGTGGGGCGGTCGTCAAAGGTCAATCACGATCGGGGTAGCGCCACGCGCCTCGACGCGCTGCGCCTGGTCGTCGTCGCGGATGAGCGCCGTCACGTCATGTCCATGCTCGAGCAGCTCGGCGAGTATGTGGGATCCGACGAATCCGGTTGCACCGGTGATTGTCACTCTCATGGCTGGAGAGCCTCCTGGGTACGAATTAGATCAAGCACTTGATTGATAATACTTGCCCACGAGAAACACGTCAAGCAGATGATTGAATGGTTAGGAACGCGGCCGGAACCAGCGGGTCGACGGCCCGGCCGCTGATCAGCCGGTGCTCGTGCCGCGGAGGGTGCCGGCGACGACTCCTACCAGCCGTCGCTCGATCTGCTTCTCGGGTCGGTTCCTGAGCTCGACGCCGACCGGCGCGAGGACCAGCCAGTTCAACAACCCCGCCGCGCAGCGAATGCGGAAGATCAGCTCCTGGTCCCGGACGCCACGAACGTTGGCCTTTAGCACCCTAAGGACATCGGCACGAATCCGATCGAAGCTGTCATCGAACCGATCCCATCCTGCTGGGGCGTCGATGCCGGCCCGCGCCACGATCCGCATCACGTCCAGGTCACGACCCCCCACCGCCAGAGCGCGCATCATCGGTCGCGCGAAGGCCGTCGCCAGCGCCTCAAGGGAGGCGTCCGGGCCGAGCTCGCTAACCGCCTCCTGCTGAGCATCCAGATAGCGCTCCAATGCATATTCGATCGCCGCGTCACACAGCGATTTCAGCGAGCCGAAGTGATAGCTCACGGCCGCGACGTTGGCCTGAGCAGCATCGGTCAGCTCACGGAGACTGACGCCACCTTCGCCGCGTTCGGCGAGCAGGTCCAGCGCGGCGTCCATCAATCGCGTCCGGGTCCGCAGACCGGCTTGGAGACGCTGATCCACCCTCGTTGATTCCATACAACGTATTCAAGCAGACGCTTGAAAGCATTACAGACCCCGGTGCGACTACGCCGCTGAAGGGGAAGGACGCTATAGATCTAGGCGCCCTGAGCCGCCTGCATGTTGGCGGTCATCAGCTCGGCGACCCCCCGGAGCTTCTCGGCGGGGCTGAACTGCACGAGTTCGCAGCCGGCGTCGACGACCGGGATATGGCCGGCCGGCAGGTAGAACGCGTCGCCGGCCTCGAAGACCTCGTCGTGGTCCGAGAAGCGATAGGTCACTCGGCCCTTGAGCACGTACCCCCAGTGCGGGCATGGGCAGTTGTCGTCGGGCATGCCTTTCAGCAGCGGGGTGGCGTCGATGTCCGCATCGAACGCGACGAAGTTGACGGTGTAGCCGTCGAGATCCTGATGACGGTCATCGACCGGGCCGTGGCGCTCGACGTTCGCGGCGCTTTCCTTCGACACCTTAGGCATCTGCGTCGTCTCCTCTGGTTGGCTGCGTCGCAGGCTATGTGCCTCCGCGCCTTGAGACATCGGGCATTCGCCCGATCTTTGTGATCAGGCCGCGGCGTGCTCGTCGGCGGGCAGCAGGCCGTGCTGTACCGCAAACAAACTGGCGGCCGCCCTGCTGGATGCCTCGATCTTGGAGTAGATGTGCTCGACGTGGCTGCCGGCAGTCTTCGGCGAGATCGTCAGACGCTGCGCGATCTCCTTGTTCGACAGGCCCCGGGCGAGCAGCTTGAGCACCTCGACCTCCCGCAGCGTGAGCCCGGCCGGCCCCTCGCGCCTTCGCGATACGCGGTGGCCTGCGGCGCCGAGGATCGAGTCGACAGCCTCCGCGTCGCGGATCCCGGTGGCGACGTCCGCGCGCAACTGCGCCGCAGCCGCGTCGCGGGAGAGCCGCGGCCGGTGAGCGCGCGGCTCGCGCATCGCCTGGTAGGCGTCGGCGGCCCCGAGCAGCCGCGCCGGGCGGCTGATCGCCGCGCCGGAAAGGCCGCGCGGATAGCCGGAGCCGTCGAGTCGCTCGCGCAGCTGAACGGCGATCGCCCCGAGCGGGGCGAGCGCCTCGGACTGGTGGAGCATCCGCTCAGTCAGATATGGGTGCATGCGGACGCGCTCCCAGCCTCCCGCGCCCAACGGTCCAGAGCGGTCCCAGATCGAGTTCGACACCCCCAGCCGGCCAAAGCCGTGGACGAGACCCGCGCGACGCAGCGTTCGCACCTCGACCTCGGGGAGCCCGAGCTGGTCGCCCGCGCCTGCGGCCAGATCGGCCACTGCCTGGGCGTGCCCCAGCCAGTAAGGCGACTTGATGTCGACCGCCGTGGCGATGGCGGCCAGCGCAGCATCGAAGCGGTCGCCCGACACGATGAGGGCAAGTGACGGCTCGGCGGCGATCACCGCCTGCCAGTGGCCGACCGCATCGAGCCCGTCGAAGATCGCGTCAGCATCGCGGATCAGCAGCTCGGCGAGCGCGGGATCAAACTGCCTTCCGGCCCGCTCGCGTGCGAGTGCGCAGGCGGCGGCAGTCCCGGCCACGCGTTGGACAACCTCGACATGCTCGGCGAGCTGCACGACGCGCGATGCCAGCGGGATCCTGTCTGCGCTCAGCTCGCCCGGCCACCCGCGCCCGTCCCATCGCTCATATGCCGTGGCGACCGCCTCGCCGACGGCGCTCGGCAGGTCCAGCTCGTCCGCGAACGTGCGCGCGAAGGTGTTGTGCGTCTCGATCATGCCGTCGAGTTCGCGGCGTCCAGACACTGCGAACTCGAACGCGACCCGCAGGCGGTGCAGCGGCTGGTTGCCCGCGCCGATCTGGCGCATCGTGGCGAGCGTAGACCGCAGGCTGCGCATGTCATACGACGCGAACTTGGTGGACTTCAGAGCTATGTCGTCCCCGAACCACTTCGCCTGCTCATGGGCGTCCGCGTGACAGCCGACGTTGATCAACAGCGCCGAGTAGTAGATCGCAGCCCGCTCCTCCTCCGGGGTCCCTACGCGCTCTGCGATCCGCAGCGCGATCAGGCACTGACGCAGGACGTGCTCCATGGGCTGACCAAAGCCGAGATCGATGCCGAGCGACAACGCCGCGACGAGCTCCGCGAGGCGAACGTGTGAGCGATCCGTTCGCGGGTCCATGCGCTAGCAGTAGCGCGAGCGCGTTCGCACGTCAACTGTTTACGACCCTGCCCTCGCGAACGGCAGCTTCGCCGCAGGCGATCGCCCGATGTTTCAGCACCCGCCCATGTTGCTGCGCGCTAGGCTGCCTGCATGCCGGGCGCGTCTAAGGCCAGTGGCTTTGACATTCCGGGACTGCTGGGTCTCGTCGTTGTGTTGGCCGTCATCTTCTTCCCGTTGCTCCTGGGTCGGCCTGCTTCTTCGGAGGGCTCCCCGGGCACCGACTCAGAGGACGGGCCCGGTGGCGGTCCGCCGCGCCCACCGCGTCGTCCCGACACTCCGCTGGGGGGGATTCCACTGGACGACGCGAGCCCATCCACGGTGCGGCTGCGAGACCACCGACCGCTCACGGCCACCCGCGCCGACCGCTCGAGACGCCGAATGCCGAGCCGTCGCGGCGGCGATCGTGTGGGTTGCGCGGGTTCGGGCGCTTCGGGATGACGGTCAGCGGCGTAGAGTCCGCCGCGTGCCCGCGTTCGTCCTGCGCCTGATCGCTCCGCGTCCGAACTTCGCCCAGACCTTGACCGAGTCAGAGCGGGAGATCATGAACCGGCACGCTGCCCACTGGCGCCCGTACCTCGAGCGCGGCGACCTGGTGGCGTTCGGACCGATCCTGACCGACGAGGACTCATACGGTCTCGCGGTGGTCGATACCGATGACGAGCAGGCGCTGCTCGAGTTCGCCGCTCAGGACCCGGTCGTGACGACCGGAACTGCGGTTTTCGAATTCGGGCGGATGGCTGCGGGTCACGTTCGCGGGCGCTGACCCCAGGTCAGCCGTCGGCGTCGATGAAGCGGTTCAGGACGTTGGCGGTGATTCGGCTGACGTCGTTCTCGTAACCGCTGTGCGACAGGCTGCCCGACCATGCGATCGAGGATGTCGCGAATACGGCTCCGCCGGCGGGCGTCTCGAAGTAGGTGAGGTCTGCTCGGACATCGGGGTGCTCGGTGCCGCCGATCCCGTCGAAGGTGAACTCGAAGTCCTCGGGCACCACCTTGTAGGAGTCATTTTGATTCTGAGCGGAGGCAAGCAGATACGTGTGCGGCGGGGTGCCCAGGGTCACCTGTGCGCGGTCGATCTCCTGGCCCGACGCGCCGCCGCCGACGAGCCCGTAGTCGCCGATTCGCTCAGGGGATCGAACCCCCGCGAAGATCCACGAGACCTCGGGACGTTCGCCGTCGGGCATCCGGTGATAGTGAAATGAGCCGCCGTAGCCCTCCGAGGCGAAGCCGGTGCCGAACAGCTTCTGCGGCGCGCGGCCTCGGTTGCGCCAGATGCCGCCCTTCTCGCCGGTGGTGCTGTGCGAGGTTTCGCCGGGCCACGCCTGCCACGCGCGCACCCCGTTCTCGCCGCGGCGGACCTCCATGATCCAGGGCTTCTCCACCGAGTAGCTGATCACCCAGTAGAAGCCGTTGCCACCCATGTACATGATGTGGCCGGCGCCGGCCGCATACTGTTCGTAGGCGTTGAGCATGCGCTCGCTGGCGTACTCGGGATGGGTTCCGGTCATCACCGCGCGATATGGGCGCAGCGCGTGCACGCCGTCCCGGTGCAGATCCTCGTCGGTCAGCACGTCGTAGTCATATCCACAGTGCTCGAGCCAGTCGACCAGATACAGATCGGACGGGAACTGCCATGTGCCCAGGAAGCTGAACCGGTGGCGGGGGCGCATGTTGACGATCGGGCGCCGCCGGGAGCTGAACGACACCCCGCTGCCGTCGGCATGCAGCTCGTACATCGAGAGGCCCAGCTCGGGATGCTCCATCAGCAGCAGATCCAGTGGCTGCAGCGCCGGCGTGTGGCCGATGATCGCCTGGCCCATCGGCGCGACCGCGGCGAGGTGTTCGTTGGCGTATGCCATGTAGCTGGCGGTCGGCAGGACCAAAGCTACGGTCCCCTCATGGCCGGGCAGCGCCCGTACGAAGAACGGCGTGTGGTCCTCGAAGTCTCCGGCCCTGAGCCGGAGGGCGTAGACGCCCGACCGCAGGTCGGTCGGGATCTCGAGCGCGCAGCTTGCGCTCCAGCCGATGTCGTCGATGTCGTCATCGTGGAAGTGGATCGCCCCGTACTGCTCGGGAGCGTGTGGCCACTCGTAGCAGCTGCCGTCCCAGTTGTGTGCGGTCACACCGCGAACGGGCAGGTTGATCAGCTTCCCATCCGGCGCGCCGTGCATCCCGCCTGCCACTTGCATCGTGTCGATCCCGCGGCTCAGATCCCACCATGCCCGCAGTCCGTCGGTGACGCTGGGGCGGATGGCGCTGCCCGACAGCGCCTCGAGCTCGACTGCCGACAGCGCGCGCCCGTATACGGAGGGGAGCGCCATCTTGCCGTTGTAAGAGCCACGAACGACCCGGCCATCGCTGGCGTCAAACGCGCCCAGTAACAGGTCGACGCCCTGCGGCGGGCTCGGAGGCGACCCGTGGCTCGTCGCCGACAGCGGCTTGACTTGCGTCAGCGGGCCGAAGCGGGAGTTGTACGAATTGACCACCGGCATCGCCCGGACCGTGATCGAGCTGGACACCGGATCCCAGGAGCCGCACACCGCGTACCACACACCCCCGAGCAGGCCATCCTGCAGCGCGACTCGCTCGATTCCCGCAGGGCCTCCGAGCCACAGGGCCAGGCGCAGCTCGGGCTCCAAAACCAGCGCGATGCCGACGTCCGCGACCTCGTCCCAGACGGTGATGACCGGCTGTGGGCCTGTCTCGATCAGCGGCTGGACCATGGCGAACAGGCTCAGGCCCTCACCGGCGCGGTCGACCAGCCCGCCCGCATCCGGGATGCGCGCGTACGAGCCGTGGTGGGTGAGCTGGCTCAGCAGCGGATGGGTGCCGTCAACCGCGGACGGGACCTCGATCTCCTTGAATCCGGGGCCGGCAGGTTGGGTGTCGCCGTGGATCAGACGCACCAGCTGGGCGTCGAAGGTGTCCGCGCCCTCGCCGCTCACGTGGAAGGTGACCGTGTCGCCGGGGCGGACTGACAGTTGGTCCGGATAGCCGAGGACCCAGCTCTGAAACCGCGTCATCAGACCTCGAACTCGAGGTCGAACACCTCGAGCAAGCGTCGGCGGAATACGGCATCGATCGCATCGTCCTCGCTCGGATACGGACCCCGGATGCGATCCGCGCGGACCGCGGGAAACCCGACCAGACGCGAGACGAACCAGTGGTCGGCCCCGTCGTGCTCAGTGATCAGCTTTCCGTCGATGGGGAGGCTGCCGAGGTAGTTGAGCAATCGCTGGAGGGGTTCGCTGTGCTGCCCGAGCGGATCACGGCTGTGCTCGGCGACGACCTCGGGCGTGATCAGCGGGCGCAGCCGCTCGAGCATTTGCGCCTGGAACGTCTCGGCGATGGTGGCCTCAAGCGCGGGTTGAGAATCAACCGGCATCAGCGTATACAGTATCCATAATAGACTCGACGGTGGTACTGCCGGCACGGGCGCACCCGTAGTGCGCTCGGTGCTTGAGCGCGTCTCGCCGGACGGAAGCATCGCCCCGCGTTGACGCCGGCGATCGCGGAATTCATCCGGGCGGCTGCGATGGCGTCTCGATAAATCATGCGTCTAGGATGGATGACTCGCCGATAGTGGTAAGAGCGGACGGCGACTCGCCCGACGCTGACCGGCCTCGCCACGGCTGACCCGCCATCACTCCCCCCTGACGCCTAAAGCTCATGTCGACCAGGCAGCTAGACGACCTTCGAGCACAGGCCCAGTACGCGCGCCAGCGCTACGACCTCTACAAGGCCAAGGCCTACGGTCCACGGCCCACGAGCCCGGCACGCATGCGCGAGCTCGAAAGAGCCGCCGAACGAGCAGATGCACGTCTTCGCGCCGCCGAGGCTGAGCAACGGCGCGCTCCGGATGACGGGCGGTAGGCCGCCGTCGGCCCGAACACGCCCGGGGGTCCGGATCGCGTCGCAAGGTGGCGCGGTGCCGTCGGTTGCCATGTCGTATGTGGCCGGGCGTCGAGCGGCCGGACGGATGCGAGGGATTGGCCGCAGCCAGCGATTGTGGCGAGCGGTGCGCCTCGCGCGGGTAGCCTGCGCGACGCGCACGCCGGTGCGGTTTGTCGTAGGTGAGTGGCGTGGTGGAAGCCGTCGGTACCTGCTGCGAGCAGGCGTATGGATCGTCGTTCGCCACCGAACGCGTGATCTCGATTTGATCGCTGAGATCTTTGGTCACTTGCAGGCCTATCGGCCCCCGCAGCAGATCGCGGAGCAGCTGGCCGGCCCGATCAACGTGCTCGATCTCGGTGGCAACATCGGCATGTTCGGGGCGTACGCGCTATCGAGGTGGGATGTCAGCCAGATTCGGTCGTTTGAGCCCGACGCGGAAAACGCCAGGGTGCTGGCCGCGACCATCGCGGCCAATCACGCCGCCGGCCACTGGCAGTTCGAGCAGGCGGCGGTGAGCAACCGGCGTGGAATGATGCCTTTCACGCCTGGGCTCTTGGCTGAATCGCGCCAGGCGGTGCATGGCGAGCCGTCGGTGCTCGTCCCGCAGGTGGATGTCTTCGAGCTCGCTGCTGGTAGCGACGTGGTCAAGATCGATATCGAGGGTGGGGAGTGGGCGATCCTGGGTGATGCGCGATTCGCGCGGTTTCCTGCGCGACTCGTCGTGATGGAATGGCACTGGCGCTTGGCGCCGGAGCCCGACGCGCATCGCGCTGCCCGTGACCTCCTGGGCGCGGCGGGTTACCAGATCGTGCTGGATCAGCCCCACGGCCCCGACCGACAAACCGGCATGATCTGGGCCCGCAGGCCTGAGTCGTGGCGCCCTTGACAGCGCCTGAGCCTCATCTCACGATTCCGCGGCGGTGATCGCAGCCTTTCGTCTCCTCGCGTCCGTGATGAAGCAAGATCGGACCGAGACCGAATAATGTTGCCGCGTGAGCCCTCACACGCTCGCTGAGAAGATTCTGCTCTCGCACTGCGATGCCGACGATGTGAAGCCGGGCGATGTCGTGATGGCGCGCTGTGATGTCGTCATGGCCAACGACGTCTCCGGACCGGTCGCGTTCCGGCAGCTGGAGAAGATGGGGGCGAAGGAGGTGTTCGACCCAGCCAGAATCGTGATGGTCGCCGACCACTTCATGCCGGCGAAGGACGCCCGCTCGGCCCAGCTCCAAAGAACCCTGAAGGAGTGGGCCGATACGCACGGCGTCGCGTTCTACGACCAAGGTCGCGGGGGCATCGAGCACGCCCTCCTATGTGAGGAGGGGTGGGTGTGGCCGGGGGCGATCCTGGCCGGCGGTGACTCGCACACGTGCACCTACGGGGCGCTCGGCGCGTTCGGCACCGGGCTCGGCTCCACCGACATCGCCGCCTGCCTTGCTTTCGGCGAGTTCTGGCAGACGGTCCCCGCCACGATCCGCGTGGACTTCTTCGGCGAACGACGCCCGTTCGTCACCGGCAAGGACCTGATTCTCGCGGTCATCGAGCAGATCGGCGTCGGTGGGGGGACGAACGCCGCGCTCGAGTTCGGCGGCCCGGGCGCGGACTCGCTCTCGATCGACGAGCGCCTCGCGGTCGCCAACATGGCCGTCGAGGCGGGGGCTGAGACGGGCTTCTTTCCCGCTGACGACACCACGGCAGAGTACCTTCAGGGCCGCGTTCGTCATGCCTGGAGCGCGGAGCGGTCGGACCCCGACGCCGAGTTCGCGCGCGAGCTGGGGATCGACCTCTCCGAGCTGCCACCGCTGATCGCGCTTCCCCACCTGCCGGGCAACGTCACCGCCGTCAGCGAGGTGGCCGGCACCAAGATCGATCAGGTCTACATCGGTAACTGCTCGAACGGCACGATGACCGATCTGCGCCAGACGGCCGAGATCTTGCGCGGGCACAAGGTCCACCGTGACTGCCGGATGATCGTCGTTCCGGCCACCCAGCGGGTCTACCGCGAGGCGCTGCACGAAGGTCTGCTCGACGTGTTTGTCGAGGCCGGCGCGATCGTTTCAACGCCAACCTGCGGCGCCTGCTTCGGTGGCCACATGGGCGTGCTGGGCCCAGGCGAGCGTGCGATCACCACCACCAACCGCAACTTCCGCGGCCGCATGGGCTCACCCGACGCCGAGGTCCACCTCGCGAACGCGTACGTGGCCGCCGCCGCCGCGGTGGCTGGCGCGATCGTGGATCCAGCAGGAGCTCCGGTCAGAGGCGACCACTTGATCATCGAGGGACACGGCGTGGTGATCCCGGGCGACAACGTCGACACCGACGTGATGTACCCCGGCCAGTATCTGAACATCGAGGACCCCGAGCGGATGAAGAGCTATCTCTTCGAGGGCTACGACTCCGCCCTGCGCGAGCAGCTCGGCGACGGCGCGATCATCGTGACCGGCCGCAACTTCGGGATCGGCTCCTCACGCGAACACGTGCCGCTGGCGATGAAGGCGTGGGGCGTCCGGTGCGTCCTCGGCGAGAGCTTCGCGCGCATCTTCCGCCGCAACTGCATCAACCTGGGCCTTCCCGTACTTGAGTGCCCGGACGCGGCGCAGGCCGCGCGGCCAGGCTCCAGCGTCCGCATCGATACCGACACCGGAGAGGTGAACGTCGACGAACAGTCGTTCCGGGCGCAGCCAGTCCCGAGGTTCGTACGGGACCTCCAAAACGCCGGCGGCCTCGTCCACTGGGCGCGGCTGCGGACGCGGTCATCTGCGAACGATTCCAGCTAGGAGGCGTGAAATTTCGTCCTACCCACATCTTTTGAGCCCGCTTGAGATCGGGAGCGTCACGGTACGAAACCGGATCATGCAGACCGCCCACGTGAAGCTGTTCACGCGCGATGGCGTCGACTCCGAGCGCGACGTCGCCTACCAGGTCGAGCGCGCGCGCGGCGGGGTGGGACTGCTGATAACCGGAAACCGCCTGGTGCATCCGACGTCGACCACGGGTATGCCGCGCTTCCCGTTCGCCTACCTGCCCGAGGCGATGCAGGTGGACCGCAAGATCACCGCCGGCGTCCACGAGCACGGGGCAGCGATCTTTGCCCAGCTCAACCACTTTGGGGTCAATGCCACCAGCGACGCGGCCGACGACCTGCGGGTGCTGTGGGGGCCCTCGGCGGTCAAGTCGCCGGCGTATGGGGAGACCGCCAAAGCGATGGAGCAGGAGGACATTGCCGAGGTCGTCGAGTGGTGGGCGCGCTCCGCTGAGCTCTCACGCGAGGCGGGCTTCGATGGCACCGAGGTCCACCTATCGCACTCCTACCTGCTGCACCAGTTCCTCTCGCCGATCTACAACAAGCGGACGGACGAGTACGGCGGCTCGCTCGAGAACCGGCTCCGCTTTCCGCGCGAGGTGATCGCCGCGGTGCGGCGGCGCGCCGGGCGCGACTGGGTGGTTGGGATTCGCGTCTCGCTCAGCGATTTCATCCCCGGCGCGCTCGACGTGGGCGATGCGATCGCCATCGCGTCCGCGCTTGAGGCCGATGGCGAGCTCGACTACGTGAACGTAACCGCCGCCGGCTACCACAACATCCACCTGGCGATGCAGCCGTCGGACGGTCCCGACGGTTTCCTGGTCGATCTCGCGGCCGAGCTCAAGCAGGGCCTGAAACAGCTGCCCGTGTTCACGGTCGGTGGGATCAAGGACGCGCAGCTGGCCGAGCAGCTGATCGCCGACCGGAAGGCCGACATGGTGGCGATGACGCGCGCCCAGATCGCCGATCCCGAATTCGCGAACAAGCTCTACGAGGGGCGCGAGGACGAGATCGTTCACTGCATTCGCGGCAACCAGGGCTGCATCGGGCGCGTGTTCAAGGGACTGCCGATCCAGTGCACGGTCAACCCGGCCGCCGGACGCGAGCGCCGGTTTGGCCACGACACGCTGCGCCGCGCGGAGGAGCCGCGCCACTTCGTGGTCGCCGGGGGCGGCCCGGCTGGCATGAAGGCCGCCTGCGTGCTGGCCGAGCGAGGACATCGCGTGACCTTGCTCGAGCGCGAGCAGCGCCTTGGCGGTCAGGTCAACCTGATCACGAGCACGCCGGGACGTGACCAGTTCGGATGGATCTCTCGGGATCTCGAGGGCGAACTACATCGCCGGGAGGTCGACGTGCGGCTGGGCATCGAGGCGACCGCAGAGTCCGTGCTGTCGCTCGCGCCCGACGCGGTCATCGCGGCGACCGGGGCGCTGCCGTCGAGGACTGGCTTCTCGATTGCCAACCCGTTGGTGGATGAGCTGCCCGGCGTACGTCAGGACAACGTGGTGTCCGCCTGGGACGTGCTGCGCGACTCGAGGCCCATCGGCGAGCAGGTGCTGGTGCTCGATGACGACGGCGGTCGCTACACGGCCGGGGTCGCCGAGGTATTGCTCGACCGCGGCAAGCGCGTAACGGTCGCGACCCACTTCAACGCCCTGTTCCCGGCTACGTTCTACACGCTCGACATGCCGTTTCTCTACCAGCGTCTGTTCGAAAAGGGGCTCTCCTACCGGCTGAACGTGTGGGCCAGCGCGATCGCCGGCGGCAGCGTGCCCCTGTTCAACATCTACACGGGGGCCGAAGAGGAGACGGTCACCGTCGATACCGTCGTGCTGGGCACCGGGCCGAAGGCGAACGAGAGCCTCTATCTCGCACTCAAAGGAAAGGTCGAGGATCTTCACCGCATCGGCGACTGCGTTGCGCCGCGCAAGCTCGACCACGCGATCTACGAGGGCTTCCTAGCCGGTCGCGAGCTGTGGTCGCCAGAGGAGCGCTACATCTACGAGGGCCAGCTCGAGCGGCTCGAGGAGATGGCGCCGGCGTAAGCTCCACGTCGCGGGTGCCGTTCTTTGCACCGTCAGGACTCGATTGCCCAGGGATGCCGGAGGTCGCAGAACAGAGACACGTGGTCTGTGCTCGACCTGAGGTCGTCGGCCGGCGCGACCACGGGCGTCAATGAGGCCACGAACGTGGTGGTCGCTCGGCTTGCGGTCGCGGAGTTCGTGGGCACCGGTCGCAACGGACCGCACAGGGCGGGGGCGGTCGCCTCGCCGGGCAATGCCTTATCGAGATCGCTCACACCGAGAGCGCCAAAGTCGTAGATGTGGTTGTGGTTGTAGTCGATCCCGTGTACGACGATCACCGCATCGCGGTCGCGTATCAGGTCGGCCACCAACTTCGGGACGCTCATGGTGCGCGTGTAGCGGATGTTCCCGCTCGCGGAGTAGCGGTTCAGGTCTATGTTCGTTGGTACGGCCCCGCTTGTACTTCCCCACTGGGTGAACGACGTCAATGTCGATCCGTACAACCGGATGGCGTCGCCGGTGCTGATAGATAGGTGGCCGTTGTGCGGTCGCGCGTTCGCTGCGGTTGGACAGGTCCCTCGTCCCAGACCGTGGATATGCGCCAGGTGTGGGGAGCCGTTGAGTAAGCCATTGGTGTCAAGCGTGACAGTCGCGGTGGTGCCCCGGAGCTGGACGGTGGCGCTCCCGCTGCCGGTCACGTGATTTGTCGGCACCGCCGCCAGCGTCGCCGTAGAAGCCTGCAGTGGCGGCGCGGCGTTGGACGGGGAGCTACCCGACGTCGCGAGCACAGCAACCGCGACCACAGCCCCAGCCAGACAAGCTAGAACCGCCAGCCCGATTAACGGCCGCCGGTATCGCCGTAGGAACACGCGCCACCCGAAGCCAGCGAGAACCAGCCTCGCGCGCGTGAGTCGGCTGCGGTAGTCAGGGCTCAATTACGTTCCGCGCAGAGTTGATCGCCGAACTGCCCCTCGGACGCCTCTGTTCGTCCGCCCCTCGGGGCTAATCCTACACGAGCCGCTAAGTCTTGCTGTCTTTCCAAGACGGCTTTGCTGCGCTTTGGGCGAGTGCCTCGGCCGTCACCCGGCCGACCAGGCCATCGACCCGAAGGCCGTGCGCCTGCTGGAAACGCGTCACCGCATCGGTCGTCAGGGGGCCGTAGCGGCCATCCACGGCCCCGGGCTGGAACCCAAGTCGGCTGAGCTGGCGCTGCAGCGCCTTGACGCGCTCGATGCGATCGCCGGTCGGGGCCCGGAGGATTTCCCTGAGGGTCTCCTCGGTGCGCGGGCCGAGCACGCCGTCGATCGCCAGGTCATGCGCTTCCTGGAAGCTGGTGACCGCGGCGGTGGTCATCGGGCCATACACGCCGTCGGCGGGTCCGGGGTCAAATCCAAGGAAACTGAGCAGGGCCTGAAGACGCTTGATCCTAGGGTTGGACAGCACTTTGGACCCGGGCACGTCACCCTCGCCGCGGCTATCGAGCCCGCGGTCGTCGCCGAGATCGGCCGCGCGGCGATACGCAGCCTCAGCGCCAACGACGTCGTCATGCCTGGCGAGCAAGCGACCGAGATTGATCGCTGCGGCGGCGTCCCCGCGGTCACTGGCCCGGCGGTACGCAGCCGCGGCGCCTGCCAGGTCACCCTGTTGCTCGAGCAATTCCCCGAGCCTCGTGGCGGCGGCCGGATCGCCGCGCTTGTCGGCACGACGGTAGGCCACCGCCGCGGCCGCGAGCTCGCCACTTTCCGCGAGTTGCCGGCCCAGCTCGAACGCATCGGTCACGCCGCTGTCATCGGCCGCTGAACGCTTGAAACGCCTAACCACCAGCGAAAGTCTCGCGCATTCGCGTCAAGACAGCCACCTCTTCTCGTCCAGCGTGTGGCCAAACAACCGTCCGCCGCGGGCACCGGCCGGCGATCGTAAGGTGGGCGCCGTCGGCGTATCGGCGGCCGGATAGGACGTAATGCTCGGCAACGTCCTCCGGTATCGGCGTGGTCGAATCGAGCGCCAGGTTCGGTGCGCTCAGGTGGATGACGATCTTGCGATGCCGCGCGCCACTGGCCAAGGAGACTCGTGCCTCGCACGAATGGTGGTCTCCGGTGCACTGCACGCTCTCGGAGTGGCTCAGCTGCGACTTGTTCAGTAGCGCCTTGACGCCGGTCGGGATCGTGAAGTCGTCGTCGTCTGTAAGCGTGATGCGCCTGCCGGTCTGGACGTTCGTGAGAGTAGCCGTCGTGCCGTCCGGGACCCGCGCCGTGCCGGTGACGGGCGCAGCGCCCACGAACAGGAACTGCTCGATGTAGGCCGACACTTGCCCGCTGTAGTACACGCTCGAGTACAAGCTTGCCCCATCGCCCTCAACCCGGGAGCCGGCGATAGCGCCAAACGAGGCGAACGTATTGCTGCCCGCGCGGCGATCGGCCGACGGTCCTCACGGCGGCGACGACGACGCCAAAGGAATGGCCGTCCGTGCTCAGCCGGCACAGCGAACTTCAAATTCACGCTGAACTAGACGCAACCGAAAGGTTGCAATAGACTGAGGTGCATGCGGGTCATCGCCCTGTATGACGTCCACGGCAACTCCGATGCCCTGGAGGCGGTGCTGGCCGATCCGAGGGCGGCTGGCGCCGACGCGATCGTCGTCGGCGGCGATGTCGTGCCCGGGGCGTTTGCTGGCGCCGCTCTTGACCGCCTGGAGGCGCTGAGCACAGACGTGCATTGGGTACGCGGCAACGGCGAGCGCGAGACGGCGGCGGCCGTCACCGGACCGCCGCCCAAGGAGGGCGACAACGCCGCAGAGATGGCGGCGTTCACCGCGCAGCAACTCGGCCCCGAACGTGCCCGCACTCTCGGTGAGCTGGCCCTTGAGCGTCATGGTCGACGGCGTGCTTTTCTGCCACGCCACGCCGCGGAGCGACGCGGAGATGGTCACTCGGCTCTCGCCGCGCGAGCGCTGGTCCGAGGTGCTGGCCGACGTGGACGCCGCTGTAGTCGTCGCCGGGCACACACACCAGCAGGACGACCGCATGGTGAGCGGCGTGCGCTTCGTCAACGCTGGCAGCGTAGGCTTGCCCTACGAGGGCGACGGCGCTGCGCGATGGCTGTGGATCGAGGACGGCGTCCCCGACCTGCGGTGCACCGCCTACGACGCGGCCGCCGCCGGCCGGCGCATGCGCGATACCTGCGCGGCTCTGGCGGACTCGGTCAACGCCTCGCTGATCGAGCCGATCGAACCGATGGTCGTGACGCGGATGTTCGAGGAGCGCGCCAGGTCGGGCTAGTGTCCCGCCTGCGTCGCTAAACCCGCTCGCTCCACACATACCATGACCTCGGGCACCTGCTGACTAATTCGTGGCGAGCGCAACTGAGCACGTGTCGGGAGGTGGCGCCTGCAGTATCATATCCCTGATCGGCGGCGTTAAGCCTCAGTGAACGCTCGGCGGCATCGCGCTACCCGCGAAGCGTGTTTGTCGGGGGAGCCCGGGGCTCGCTACCTCACTGCTAGGAAGAGGTATCGGTTGAGGCTGAAGAAGTAGTCGTTCCCTAGCGCCTTGAGATCCTTCGCCCACTCCAGCGCATCGTGCTCGCTCACTCCCTGCCGGCCCGGAACGAACGTCCTGACGAAATCGATCAGGCCGGCGCTGAAAGTGTTCGGGTCATAGCCGGCGTTCATCAGCGGGATCGCCGCGCGGTGCGCGACCGAGAATCCCGCTGCCGACAGGAGTGCGGTCAGCCGCCGGGGGAGATGGGGGTCAACGAGGTGCTCATCCCAGGCGGCAAGCACGCGCCGCATGCGCTCTGGGTCGCTCGAGTGCCACACGATCGATCCCCAGTCGGTGTCGAGCACGAGCAACCTGCCGCCCGGTCGCAGCACCCGGAATGCCTCCCCGAGCGCTGCCGGCATGTCCTCCACGTACTCGTACACCTGGGTTGCGACCGCGGCGTCGAACGTTTCGCCGGCGAACGGGAGCGCGCAGGCGTCGCCGGCGACGAACCGGATCGCGGCGGCGCCCTCCGGCGGTTGGCGGCCGCGCGCGAGCGCGAGCATGCTCTGGCTCGGGTCGACGCCGTCGACCGAGCCGCCACCGCCCACCTCGGCCGCCATCTCGCAGGCCAGGAGTCCCAGCCCAGACCCGATGTCCAACACGTGCTCGCCCTGCCCGAGCGCCAGAGCCGCGCGTATGGCATGACGCTGCTCGACGACATCGCGCGTCATGTATGTCGCTTCGGCCCGCCGCGAAGACTCCTCGTCGAACTGGAGCGTGGTGCTCATCCCACGATCTTTTCAGCGTCACCCCGCACTCTCAACCTCACGGGGCGCGCGATGCACGAACGGATGGTGGAGAGCTCCGCGGGGTAGGTGGTCTCAGCTGACCAGCCGTCGGCGGGCCCGCATATATCGTGGTCGAGATGTCGGCGAGAGCGCAGCAGGACCGGGTGGTCGTCGCACTCGCGGCTGTCACGTGTGGGCGGCTCTCTCGCGCCGCGACCGTTTGCGCCGGCCGGGGGCAGTGCTCGGCATCAGCTGATCAGTATCGCGTGGAGGTGACCGAGCCGCGGTCGGGGTCGGTCGTCGCAAGGGGTCCGATCGGCGAACACAGCCCTGAGGTCGTGCTCGAGCACTGGGGCGGCGACGCCGAGATGCTCACTTTGCGCTCGCCAATGACGCGATCCGTGGGCCCGTCTGGACCGGTCGAGCGCGCGCGGGTAGCCGCCCGTACGGTCAACTACTACGACCTCGACTCGCTGCAGATCGTGTATCCGGACGGGGCCGAATTGGTAGCGGGCAGGATCGAGCTCGTTCTCTACGGACCGCGTCGGGGCGTTCTACGCCGCCGAGACCGGCTCTTGCACGCCTCGATCAACGAGCTGTTGTAAGCGCTCACTGCGTCGTGTGGGACCCGGTTTCGGTTATGAGCGCGATGGGCATCGTCGAGCGGCAGAACCATCGCAGGCGCCCGGTCAACGCCGGGTCCTATAGTCAGCACCATGAGAGCAGTCCTTGTCGTGGTCGCAGCCGTCATCGCCGTCATCATCGTGCTGAAGGTCGTCGCCGCGGTGAGCGCACTCGTGCTCGCGTTCATCCCGGCCATCATCGCGCTCGGCGGCGGATACGCTGCCGGCCAGATTCACGGCGCGCGGCGAGAGCGCCGCAAGCTCGAAGCCAAGCGCAGCGGGCAGCTGCCTAAGTGATCAAGCCACCCGCCTAGATCACCGCCAGCGTTTCGGTCCCGGCCCTTCCTGCCGCTGCAGAACCTGGCTGCCCTGCACCAGCGCTTGCTGTTGGATCACAGCGGGCTGCTCAGGTGGGGATGCTCTGGGGGAAGTTGAACAGGTCGTCGGGATCGTATTTGCGCTTGGCTTTGATCAGGCGTCCCAGGTTGGCTCCGTAGTAGGCACGTTGCCAGTCGGTGAGCGCGGGATCGATGAAGTTCTGGTAGGCGTAGGGGGTTGCGTGGGGGCCGACGGCTTCCCATGTGTCGTTGACCCAGTTGATCAGTGGTCGGGCTCGGCGGCGAACCATCGCGGCTGGCCAGGTGGCCCCTACCGCGAACAGCGATCGAGCCGACCGGTGCACGAATGCCGTGCTGCGCGGACCGGGTTTGTTCATCGCGCCGCCCCACAGCCAGAAGTCAAGACGTCCGGCGGTCGAGCCGGCGCCCGGCCAGCGCCTCGTCTGATCGAGGAGGGTGGCGACCCCCGCACTGGACATCGGTCCGGCTACGTACGCGGACCGCTCGACGTAGGAGTGCGGCGGACCATTCGTGTCGGCCAGATAATCCCTCGCTTTCCAGAAGTCGAGATCCAAGAACTGCTGCTGTGAGGCTGGCGCCACCGACAGGACGGGCGACAGGATGTCGCGGAGCTCGTCGCTGGGCCCGAAGTAATGACCCAATGCGGTTACGGTCATCGGGCTTGAACGAGTCGCCGGCGTAATCCTGACGATCAACGAGAACGTGTCCGGAACATGCTTGAAGAGCTGTTGAAACTCATTCAGGACATCCTCGGGCTTTGACGACCACACGCATGTGCAGACGCTGACGTTCCCGACTGGAAACAACGAAAACGTCATCGACGTGTTGATCCCGAAGTTGCCGCCTCCGCCACCCCGGCACGCCCAGAACAGATCGGAATGTCGCGACCGATCGGCCGTCACCTTCTGTCCGCTCGCCAGTACTACGTCGGTCCGCTTGAGCTGATCGACAGCGAGGCCGTGGGCACGCGAATAGAAGCCAAAGCCTCCACCTAGCGTGAACCCGTTGACCGCCACGGACGGACACTGCCCGGCCGGGATGAACAGGTTGTACGGCTTCAGGACACGATCGAGGTCCGCGAATCGGACGGTACCGGAGACACGCAGCGTTCCGGCATCACGGTCAACGATCGCCGACTTCATACGCCTCAGATCCACCTGGAGACCGGTCGTCCGTGAATATCCGCCAAAGCTATGCCCGCCCGAGCGCGCGACCAATGGCACCCCGTTGTCCCGAGCCCACCGCACACAGGTCTGCACATCCCTGGGGCCTTCACATAGCGCGATCCCAGCCGGAACGACGCTCGCATACAGATCGTTCTCCGCCGCACTGGCAGCGCGAAATCCCGCATCTCCCGGGCGAAGCAGCGGGCCCTGGAGACTCCGCGCAAGCGCACGCCAACCGGCGCGCGGGGTCTTGGCGCTGCCCGAGCCGGCCCCGACCCAGCTCGCGCCGGCCTGGGCCCCGGCCGCCGCGATCAGCAGGCGGCCTCCCCGGCCCAGCGCCTGACGCCGAGTCAAGCCCCCGACCGTCAACCCGGTCACCGTCCACCCCGATCATGTCCGCCCATCAGATCGCCCGTCATGATGATCTCCTCTCGCCCTCCGCAGCCGCCACGGACCCACTGATCGACCCAAGACCCACCTCCACGCCCGCGATCAAACACAACGCCACAGGCATTGACGACACAATAACCGCCGCCGGCCGCTCCGCCATCCGTGCTATGCACGTTGTTTCGCCGACACTGCAACGACTACGGGACTGGTCCCGGCGCGGTCAACCTCGGTGGGCGGCGCTTCGAGGATGTGGGCCGCGATCGCGAGGCTGTTGACCATCCGGTCGGTCTCCTCTGCGAGCGGCGCTGCCGGTCCGACCAGCGCCGCCAACTCCTGCTGGGTCTCGCGCAGCGGCGGCAGATCCGACGGCGCGCGGTGCTCGCGGGCTGCTGCTGCGAGCTCGGCGAGCGTCGCGTCGAGTTGATCTGCCAGCGTCCGCGCCACGGGCGGCGGGGGCGGCAGGTCGCCCTCGATATACGCCTCGAGCGCGAGCGCGCCGTCGGCGAAGCGGCGCATGCTCGTCAGGATCCCGGTCGCCCGATCGGTGCCGAACTGCGCGTGCCGGGACTCCGGTTCGAGCAACGCCCGCTGAACAGAGGCCTCGGTGTTCGTCCGCGCGAGCCGCGCGCGGGCGCGGGCGGCGACGACCGCGTCGCGGCGCTTGCCGCCGTCCAACCATGGGCCCCGCAGCGCGTGCATGTACGCGCGGTCCGCCTCGATCAGGTCCGCGGTCGTGTCGGGGAGCAGGGTCCGCTCCCAGGTGGGCCAGAGTGCGTAGATGCCGAGTGTGATGGTGGCGCCGATCGTGGTGTCGAGCAGTCGGTCGAGCGCGGTCGCGAACTCGTCGTGCACTCCCTCGTACGCCACGAAGAAGATAATGAACACGGTGATCGACAGCGTGAACAGCCCGTAGTTGGCGAACAGAAACGCGGTGACCGCGAACGCAAGCGCGGTGATCAGCGTTGCGAGCGCATATGGCCCGGGATGCAGCGCGGCGGTGATGAGCGTCGCGAGGACGACGCCCAGGGCGGTGCCGATGTACCGCTGAAGGCCACGCGTGAAGGTCGAGCCGAAGTCCGGGCGGAGCACGAACAGGACCGTCAGCGGCAGCCAGTAGCCGCGCGCCAGCCCAGAGATCTCGGCGATCGCGGCCGCGACGGCGACCGTCAGACTGAGGCGGATCGCGTGCCGGAACGCGCTCGAGCGCAATGTCAGGTTGGCGCGCAGAATCGGTCCGGGGCGGCGTAGCCCGAGCTCCGCGCGCCGCGGCCGTGTACGGCGCACGGGATCTGGGGGCGGGCCCTCGCCCTGCCAGGAGGTCGCGAGATCGACCGCGCCGCGCAGCTCTCCCCGCACCGACGCGCCTCGCCGGAGCATCTCTTCGAGCGCCTGGGCCTGGAGGACATCACCGGCGGCGCGGTCGGCCGCGAGCTCGTCGCGGAGCGCGGCGACGGAATCGTCGAGACGGTCGCGGATCGAGCCGGCGTCAGCGTCCCAGCGCGCAGATTCGAGCGCTTGCGCGACGGCGACCAGCGCCTCGGCCGCGGCGCCACGGCCGACGTCGACGGCGCGTCCCGACACCACGGAGTCCACGGGCTCGAGGCGCTGCCGCGCGATCCGGAGCGTGACGAGGTCGAGGTACGTGCGGTCGGCCTCGTCGATAAGGACGCGGAACGCCTCGACGGACGGGCTCGGCACCGCCGTCAACCCGACCGACGCATCGAGCGCCCGGCGCGCTGCGGTCTGGGCCTCCAGGATCGGCCTGCGGTCGTCGGCGTTCGGGTCGCGGACCCATGCGGCCAGTGCCCGGTACACCCTGGCGATCGCCCGGCGCTCGGGCAGGTGGGCGTGCGCGCGCCAGAGCACCAGGACGAGCGCGATCGCGAACAGGCCACCCGCTAACGCGAGCGCGGCGCGCTCGAGCGCATGGGCGGCGTCCGCCGGCGCGCTCGAAGCGACGGTGATCGTGATCGGCGCCATCAGCGCGACGAAATATGCCGGCAGGCCGAGGGCGATGAACATCCCCGCGCCGAAGCTCGAAACCGCCAGCAGCGCGACAACCGCGATGGCGCTGTGGCCAGCAACCTCGGCTACGAACGTGCAGATCGCGACGTTCACGCACGTGATCAGCATCACGCGGACCCTGCCGCGATACGGCCCGCCCGGATCGGTGAGGCCGACCAGCAGCGCTCCACCTGAGATCGCCACTGCCTCGATCAGATTGCCGGTCGCGGCGCCGATGAACAGCGGAATGCCGACACCGAGCGCGAACCGCACACCCCACTGCAGCTTCAGCCCTTCGCGCTCAAAGCGAATCGTTCCCCGGAGGATGCCCCGCGTCGCGCCCACGGTGCCCGCAGACGCTACCGAGTCACGATCCTTGGGACCGCAGGAGTGCCGAATTCACGACCTTGCGGCCACCTCGGCGCCGCAGCGGCGCCGCTGTGCGAGGCCGTCGGCCTAGCCGGCGTGCAACGTCGCCACCTGCGTGGCGTTGACCTCGAGGCCGAGGTATTGCGCCGGCTGGTAGCCCTGAATGACCGCGCACCTGATTGGCAGTTGGCTGGCGGTCGTCAGCACGTCGGAGCCGCCGATTGAAATCGTCGTCTCGGTGTGGGCGGCAAGGACGAACTGCGAGGCCTCCTGCAGCCCACCATTGATGCCCGCGATGAAGCAGTAGCCTTGCGACGAGCCGGTGCTGGCGTTCACCACCGTGACGAAGCCGCTCACCAGGTAGCTGCCCGCCGGGAGGGTGGCAGGCGTCGAATCGACTTGGTGCTCTTGGCTATCGGCGGGAATCGTGACCGGGGAGTTGAGATAGCCGCCGGTGCTCCAGCCATCGCTCGGCCCGCGGGCTCCGGTTGCTCCCGTGGCGCCCACCGCTCCGGTGGGACCGGTCGCGCCGGTGGCACCCGTCGGACCGGCAGGACCCGCCGGCCCGGTCGCGCCGGTACCCGTCGGACCGGGAGGGCCCGCCGGCCCGGTTGCGCCGGTGTCGCCCTTGGGCCCCGTCCGCCCCCGGGCACCCGCGGTGATGGTGCCCCGCGCCAGGTCCGAGGTCGTCAGCGAATGGTCGCGGACCTTGACGCCCGTGACCGCGCCGTTGCGCAGCTGCGCCGTACCGACGCTGTCGGCGGGCAGCCGCGTCACCGCATAGGACGTGCCTCCGAGGGCGACAAACAGCGCCAGATACCCCACGAGGTGCTGACGTACATGACCGAGAAGAAATGACACGAGGTACCTCCCGTCTCGGGGGAATGAGGACGGCACCATACACCGCGCCAGCACCAATCAACGAGCGCGCGGGACCGACGTCGACGAGGCGCGACGGTCGGTGCTGATTCGTCACGATGAGATCAGGCGGCGACAAAGAAGATGTTTGAGCTTCAGGAACTCGTCGATGCTTCGCGTGCCGAATCGAACACGGCTCGAACAGTGGACGGTCGTCGGCTCAAGTGACCGCTTGTTCTGAGAGTTACCCGTGAGTACAGCCGTGCGCCGACCGCAACCGGGCGGAAGCGCACGGCGGCCACATTCCATGGAAGATCGCTCTCGAAGACGGAACCACTCCACGACGATGGGAGTTGAGTCGTCGAGGACGGGTACCTCCCCCTCCCAGTCAGGGAAGACCTCCTCGCGCCAGAACCGCTCGTGCGCGGACCTCCAGCCGACCGCTGTCTGGTAGGACTCACCTTCCGCGCGGGCCACACGGTCATCGACCGCGCCCAGCGCCACCACCTCGGATCTGACGATCTCGATGATCGCCACAGGTGTTCCCAGCCGAGTCGATGACCGTCTGCAACTCCCCTGCGGCTGGCGGCTGTTCGCCGTCTCGCTGCCAATCGGCAAGCAGCGATGAGGTCGCCGTCTTGACGCCGGACAGCACCGCCTCGACCAGGCGGTCGCGGAGTGGCCCCGGAAACCCAAATTCGCAGATACGTCGCTCCATGCCGAAGCTGAAGTCAACCACCCGGAGATCTCCGAGACGGGCCGGCCGCCGACTCGTGCTCGGACGGCATCAGGTGGTGTTTGCCGACCAAGCACGAGCGCGACGGCGAGCACAAGCCGTCGTGAGCGGCCTGGTGCTCAGGCGGGTCTCAGCCGGCGAGCCGCCGGCGGGCCTTCTGCACACTCGGCAGAGCTGCCTTGGCCTTTGCGAGCGGACGCGCGCGAACGTCAACGCTCGCTGGCTTTCGCGCAATCGTGATCTCCTCGCCCGTCGCCGGGTTGCGACCCCTACGCGCCTTGGCCGCCGGCTTGACCCGCACCGTCAACTGCACCAGACCACCGATCCGGACCTTTTGGGCATTCCCAAGCTCCTCAAGCACGACCTCTTCAAACGCCTCAAGCACCCGCTTAGCCTCCGCGCGGCTGATACCAGCGCGGTCAGCGACCGCACTGGCGAACTGTGTCTGAGTCAAAGGCAACGAAACCTCCCGGTCGAACGATGCAGACAAACATAGAGCCCATTGAACACGTCGCGGCGGACACGCGAGCGACACGTCCAAGATCTGACACCGTTCGCTGCGGCTGATCCGTGTACGCGAGAGCCGGCAGCGACGACGAGAATCGCGGATCGCGCTCGACACGGCGCGGCAGGCAGAGCAGCTCATAACACGCGTAGGCCATCCGGCCTCTGCGGATAGGCGCCCTCCGAAACCAGCAGCAACCTCCACCGGCAGATAGACCGCGGAGATGCGGAAACACGGGCCGAGGCGTGCTCTGAGCTGGATTAGACTCGCCAGGCTCGTGCGATGGAGGCGGCGACGTGAAAGGGATCTGTATGGATGGTTACGCAGTGGCACATATCGATGACATCGGGGAGGTGGACGACGGCCGTGCGTCAATGCGCGCCGTGCGGCACCACTTCGGCATCACGTCGTTCGGTGTCAATGCTTGGACAGCCCATGAGGCAGGCGCTCGGATCATCAACGAGCACGACGAGTCCGAGCCCGATTCCCAAGAGGAGCTGTATCTCGTGCTACGCGGGCGCGCATCCTTCGAGATCGACGGTGAGCAGTTCGCCGCGCCAGCCGGGACGTTTGTCTTTGTGCGGCCCGGCGTCAAACGCGCGGCGTTCGGCGAGGAGCCCGGCACGACGATCGTTGCGGTAGGTGGTGTTCCCGGAAAGCCCTACGAGCCTGGCGGCTGGGAGCTTTTTGCTCCCCTGCGGCCACTCTACGAGGCGGGCAATTACGCCGAGGCGGCGGATCAAGGACGCGAGCTGCTCGCGGGCGATCCACCGTACGCCGACCTGTTCTACAACGTCGCATGCTGCGAAAGCCTCGCCGGCCAGAAGGACGAGGCCATCGCGCACCTTCGACGCGCGATCGAACTCTCCGAGCGGTCCCGCGCGTTCCTTGACGGCGATTCCGACCTCGATCCGATCCGCGAGGACCCCGCCTTTAAGCAACTGCTCGCTGGGTGAGGTTCACGGACCGCTGTCACCGCGCTCATCGCGCGTCCCACTGAAACCAGCGGATGCCGATCCCGGCGAACACGACGATGTAGCCAAGGCAGACCAGCACCGAGAGAGTGTCGCGGCTATACCACGCGTGCAGGTTGAGCACCCCGGCGAACAGCGTCATCACCGCTCCGACCGGACTCCAACGCGCGACCGAACTCCAAAACGAGCCAAGCGCTCCGCTCTGGCCGAGAAGTCCGAGCAGGATCAGGACGGCGAACAGCACCCGCGCGACCGCCTGGACGCTGTCGGCTGACTTCACCAGCCCGACCAGCGCCTGGCCAAGGCTGAGGAACACCGCCCCAGCCAGGATCGACACCAGCAGCACCAGTGCGTACTGCCCAGCGGAGGGCGAGATGTGGTGGATCAGGCTGCCGACGATCACGACCGCGATCGCGATGATCAGGTTCGCGACCGCCTGCAGCGCCAGGCGGCTGGTCATGATCGTCCAGGTGGGCGCTGGCGTGACGCGCAGCCGCTGGAACACGCCCTTCTCCCGGTCTCGCGCGACCGTCAGCGCGTAGCCGATCAGCGCCGTCGACAGCAGCCCGTAGGAGATCGCCAACCCGATCACGAACTCCGCTCCGCCGAATTTGTCGGTCGCCTTGTTTCCAGTCGTGCTTACCAGGACGAAGATGGGCAGCACCATGCTGATGATGAGCGCCCGGCGGTGCTTGAGGAACACGAGAAAGTCCGCGCGCAGCAAGGAGCCGAGCACGAGGCGAAGTGGTGGTCCAGCGGCCGTGCTCTGCGGTGTCGCGAGCGTTTTCGAGCTAGTCACGGATTTCGCTCCCGGTGAGTCCGATGAAGACATCCTCGAGCGTCACCTCGCCGTGGGCGACAGCCCGCACGCGGGGGTCGTTCTTGTGCTTCTCGATCAGATCGTGCGGGGTCTCCACCGTCACCAGCGTGCCGTTGTCAATTATCGCGACCCGGTCACAGACCGCCTGGGCCTCCTCCATCGAATGTGTCGTCAGCAGAATGCTTCCGCCCTCCTGCCGGATGTCCTCAATCCGGCCCCACAGCTGCCGGCGCGATTGCGGATCGAGGCCGGCGGTCGGCTCGTCGAGCAGCAGGAGCGCGGGATCGTGGACGACCGCGATGTAAAGGGAGAGGCGTTGCTGCTGCCCGCCTGAGAGCTGCTTGAACGGCTTGCTCGCTTCGTCCTGAAGTCCGATCACGCGGAGGCCGTCAGCGATCTGCTGCTCGGAGAGCTCGACCCCATAGAGCCCCGCGTATAGCCGCACGATCTGCGTGATCTTCAGCTCGGACTGAAAGCTGGTCGCCTGGAGTTGCACGCCCATTCGGGCCCTGGCCTGGTTGGGATGGCGCATGCTGTCGATGCTGTCGAGCTCGATCGTCCCCGACCGAGGCTTGACCAACCCTTCGATCGCGCTCAGCGTGGTCGTCTTGCCCGCTCCGTTCGGCCCGAGCAGTCCGAAGATCTCTCCCCGGCGGATCTCGAAGCTGATCGAGTCGACTGCCGTCTTGGGCCCGTAGGCGACCGTCAGGTCGCGCACCTGAAGGATCCCGGCGACCCCCGGGACGGCAACGGTGTCAGCTCGGGCGTCTTCGACACGTGCGGTGTCTTGGTCGCCGGGGCCCGCCACGGGCGCCAGCAGCATCGATCCGTCCTCGTGTTCCTCGGCGACGACGTATGCGCGTGCCTGCCCGCCCCTCAGCACCTGCACCCTTTCCTTCACAGGCACACCGTCTCCTTCACAGGCACCCAGCGTAGCGCCTCGGCCAGCACGGTCATGCGAACGCACGGCGGCCGAGCGGCGGGCGGCGAAGACCGATCCGAGGAGCGGCTCATCGCACGCGACGCGTCGGATGAGAGGCCTGTCAGCGGAGCATCAACCGCTCCCGATGTGTGACCGACCGACCCTTGTGCTGCCTGGGCGACAAGCCAATCACTCGCGGCGTCCGGCTACTAGTCGCAGAAGCGAGTTTCGTGGTCTAGGGACGTAATGGTCTGGCGGGTATCGTTGCTCGTATGCGGCAGCTCGAGGTCCGGCTGCTCGGACGCTTCGAAGTGCTTGTGGACTCGCGACTCGTGCCGTCCGACGCGTGGGCGCAGCGGCGGGCGACGGATCTGGTCAAGCTGCTGGCGCTCGCTCCCGGTCACCGCATGTCGCGCGACGAGGTGCTCGAGCTGCTATGGCCGAAGCTTGGCGCGGATGCTGCCGCTGCCAACCTACACAAGGCCGCGAGCTACGCTCGCCGCGCGCTCGGCGACCGTGGTGCGGTCGTGCTTCGCGGCGGAGTCGTGGTGCTCGCCCCGACCGCCGAGGTGACGACCGACGTCGAGCGCTTCGAGTGCGGTGACGAGTCTGCGTACGGCGGCGAGCTGTTACCCGACGACCGCTACGAGCAGTGGACTCTCGGGCCGCGCGCGAGGCTGCGCGAGCGTCGCCTTGCGGCGATGCGCTCCGACGGGCTTTGGGAGGAGGTGCTGCGCGAGGACGCCGCCGACGAGGAGGCTCACCGCGCACTCATGCGCCGCAGCGTTGCGCGGGGCGACAGGCCAGCTGCCGCGAGGCAGTTTCGCCTTCTTTGCGACGAGCTCTCGCGGCTCGGCGCCGAGCCCTCGGAGGAGACACTGGCGCTCCAGCGCGAGGTCATGCGCGGCCCAGCGGTCCGGGCGGCTCGGTTCCTGCACGCTCCTGTCCAAGGGCGTGAGCGAGAGCTCGCCTCGGCGCTGGGCGCGCTTCGGCGTGCCGCGGTTGCTGATGGCGGCGCGCTGCTGGTCACGGGGGCGCTCGGGATCGGCAAGACGCGCGTCCTCGAGGCTGTGCTCGCCGAGGCGGAGGAGCTCGGCTTTCACACGCTGCGTGGCGCCGCCCAGGAGGAGGAGGGCCGGACGCCGTACGCCCCGCTCGTGGAGGCGCTCGATCCGCTCGCTGCGGGGCGCCCGGAGCTGGCCGGCGCGCTCGCCGACAGCGCGCAGGTCGCGCTTTCGCGACTGCTGCCCTCGGTGCGCCGCCCCGGCGCAGGCGGCGGATGAGCCCTTGGACCGCCGTCGAGTCTTCTGGGCGGTCGCCCAGCTGTTGGGCCGGGCCGCCGCGGAGCGCGGCGTCGTACTGGTGATCGATGACCTGAACGCCGCCGACGAGGCAACGGTGGCGCTTGTGCATCATCTTGCGCGCAGCGCCGCCGGCGTGCGCCTGCTTGTGGTCGCCGGGATGCGCGATGAGCCGCTCCCTGAGGCGGCTGCGGTTGTGCGCTCGAGCCTGCTCGCGCGCGGGGTCGCAGTGGATCTGGCGCTCGGTCCGCTCGACCGAGGCGCGCTCGCTGCGGTTGCGCAGCGGGCGGCCGGCCGGCCACTGCGTCCCGGAGCCCTGAGTGCGATCGAGCGCGCGGCAGCGGGCAACCCGTTCTTCGCGGAAGAGCTGGCAGCGTCGGTGGATGCCTCCGGCGAGGTCACGGTCTCGATGCGGCTGCGCGAGGTCGTGGCGCGGCGGCTCGAGCGGCTCGATCGGCTCGGCGAGCGGCTGTTGGCCGCGCTCGCCGTGATCGACGACGGCTTCACGACGCGGAGCTCGCGGTCCTGGCGGGCGCCGAGCGCGTCGATGAGGCGCTCTCCGAGGCCCGGACTGCCGGAGTGCTTGAGCGTGTGCGCGGCCGCTACCGCTTCCGGCACTCGCTCGTGCGCGAAGAGCTGGCCGCCCGGCTGCCCGAGGATGCTCTGCGCCGTACCCACGCAGATGCCGCGGTGCTCCTCGCAGCGGACGACGCGCCTCCTGAGCGGGTCGCCCATCATCTACTGCGGGCCGGGCATATGCGGGATGCCGTCCCGCTGCTTACTCAGGCTGCCGGGTGGGCCGCGAGCGTGGGCGCCTACCGCGATGGCGCCGGATGGGCCGAGCTGGCGCTCGAGCATGCGGATGATGGCCAGCGTCCGGCGCTCCTTGCGCTGCGGGCGCAGCTCCTTCACGGGGCCGGGGAGGCAAGCGCTCCCGGCGCCTATGGCGAGGCGATCGAGGTCGCGCCCGCGGAGCAGGTACCGGCGCTGCGTACTTAAGCAGGCGCGCGCATGGCTTGCGGCGGGTGACATCGCGGGCGCCAAGGCCGCGCTCGAGCGGTTCGAGCCCGAACGGCCCGAAGATCTCGCTGAATCGACCCTGGTCCGCGGCATGGTGGCCTGGCACACCGGAGATTGGGAGAGCGCGCGCCGAGTGGCCGTCGAGGCGGAGGGCATCGGTGCCGATCCGGGCGACCTTGCCCTCCTCAAAGGGATGCTCGCACACGTGGACGGCGGCTGGGAACAGCATTCCCACCACCAGCTCATGCACGTCTGGGGCTCGCCAGAGCTCGCAGGCCGTGTCTTCGACGCTTACCTTTGCGTGACCGAGTACGTGATCACAGCGGGCGACCCGTATGACCGCCTCGCCGGCTTCGCGAAGCGACTGCACGCGCAGGCGCACCAGGCGGGCGCCCGCCGGGGAGAGGCGTTCGCCGCGACGGTGCTGGGCGAGACGGAGCTGTTCACCGGCAACCTCGAGGCCGCCCGCGCGCACCTCGTCGAGGCTGCGCGGCTCAGTCGAGAGCTGGGCGCGGTTGGAGGCGAGTCACTCGCACGCATGCGCCTGGGCGAGGCGCTACTTCATCTGGGCGACCGCGCCGGCGCGCGGGCGCAGCTCGAAGAAGCGCTCGAGCTGGCGCAGATCTCGCCCATCGCCGAGCATCTGGTGTTCCTGGTCTGCGGCGTGCTGCTGCAGGTATTCGACGAGGGCGTCGAGTCGCTCGCCCTGATTGAGCGTGTCGAAGCGTTGTTCGACCCGAGCTGGGTGTGCCCGTTCTGCCCGACCGGCTACCACGTGGCCGCCGCGATGGCATGCGCTCGCGCCGGCCAGCTCGGTCGTGGCCACGACTTCCTGGAGCGGGCCGAGTATGGCGCGGGACGCTGGCGGGGCGGCCCTTGGTCGGCGGCCGTGGCGGAGGCGCGGGCCGAGCTGCTCCTCGCCGAAGACGACGATCACGCCGCCGCGGACGCCCTGCGCCGCGCCGCCGAGGGCTACGCCGCGGCGGGACAGTTGCTCAACGAGCGCCGCGCGCGCGAAGCGCTCGAGCGGATCGATGGAGCGACGGTCCGCGCCTAGGAAGGTTTAGGGAAGGCGTGCCGGCGATGCTGCCGGCATGCACACCGAACACCACATAGAGGCCCCTCGAGGCGTGGCACCCGAGGCACACGATGACCATGTCGCGAAGCCGTACGGCGCCATCGCCCGCGAGAAGCTGCGGCCGGCCCACCCGCGTGGCGCGGCCTCCGACTACCCGCCGAACTGCGTCCACGGCATGAACTCGTTCGCCGACGCGCGCTACGACCGCGCCCTCGCGCGCCTGCGTCGGGGCTGACGGTCGAGCCGCGGACCTCAATCGAAAGGAACCGCCCATGTCTCCTACCCAGGACCGTCTGCATGAAGTTGACGGTGCGATGGCACCCGTCGGGCTGATTGGCCGCCTCGGCCGTTACACCGCGACGCACTTTCGCATTGTGCTGATCGCGTGGCTGCTGATCGCGGTAGTGCTTGGGTTCTTCGCACCCCGCGTCGAGACTGCCTTGTCCGGCGCCGGTTGGGAGGCGACCGGCTCGCAGTCGGTACAGGCACGCCAGCTGATCGATCGGCAGTTTCACGGTCTCTCGAGCTACGGCTTAATGACCGTAGTCAGCTCACCCACCAAGACCGTCCACGATGCGTCGTTCCGGGCCGCGATCGTCCGCGTTGAGCGCATACTGCGCGCCGACGGCGCTGTCAGCGCCGTGCTCGCGCCGAGCGCCGGCGTGTCAATCTCTCGTGACGGGCACACCGCGATCGTGCAAGCCGGAGCCGCGCGCGATTCCAACGCGATGGTCCAAGCCGCGGACCGCCTGAAGGGCAAGCTCGCCGCGCTGACCTCCGGCGGTGTCCGGGTGAACCTGACCGGCGCGCCGGCGATGTGGTCTGACTTCAACGCCGCGAACCGCTCCGCGATGCTCAAATCAGAAGTGATCTCGTGGCCCGTAACGGTCCTGATCCTGCTGCTCGCGTTCGGCTCGCTGGTCGCGGCCGGCCTGCCCTTGATGCTGACGATGGTCGGTCTGATGGCGGCCGCTGGATCGCTGTACCTCGCCACCAAGGTGATGCCAGTGTCGATCTGGGCGATGAACTTCGCGCTGATGTTCGCGCTCGCGCTCGGAGTTGACTACGCGCTGTTCATCGTGCACCGCTTCCGCGGCGCGTTCGCCGGCACAAACCTATCCGCGGCCGACGCCACGGCCGTGACGATGGACACCGCCGGCAAAGCGGTTCTGTTCTCCGGGGTGACCGTGTTGATCTCGCTGAGCGCGGTGATGCTCGTCCCCAGCCCAGCGTTTCGCTCGACCAGCCTCGGGATCATGCTCGCGGTCACCTTTGTCCTCGCCGCGACGCTGACGTTGCTCCCGGCCGTGCTCACAAAGCTCGGTCCGCGGGTGGACAGGTTCGCCCTTCCACGGGCCCGTTCCGGCGGACACCGCCCCGCCAGGTTCGCCGCGTGGGGCGAGCGACTCTGGGAGCGACCGGTCGCCTACGGCGCGCTCGCGCTCGCCGCGCTCGTCGTGCTCGCGATCCCCGCTACCCGGCTGAAGATCGCGATGCCGTCGCTCAAGGTCATTCCGACCACTGACACCTCGCGTGTCGGTTACGAGCAGGTACAGGCGGCGATGGGGCCCGGAACGGTCGGGCCGATGCAGATCGTCGCGCCCGCGGCACAGGCCGCCAAGGCCACGCAGCTCGCCCGCCGGGACCCCGGAATCACCGCTCTGCTCCCGACCCAGGCGAGCGACGGCTACGCGCTCGTGACCGCGATCCCCAAGCAAGGTCCCTCCGATCCCGCCGTCGGCCAGACGATCGACCGCCTCCGCACCGCGCTCCCGGCCGGCTCGCTGATCGGGGGCGCCGTCGCCGAGAACCACGACCTGCAGGATGCACTCTCGGCCAAGACCCCAATCGTGATCGGCGTCGTGCTCGCGTTCGGCTTCGTGCTCCTGCTGGTCGCGCTGCAGGCACCGCTGCTCGCGGCCGTCGGCGTGCTCACCAACCTGCTCGCGACTGCCGCCGCATTCGGCGTCGCAAAATTGGTATTCCAGGACGGCGGGCTGCACTCGCTGCTCGGGTTCCAACCACAGGGCTTCCTGGACGCCTGGGGACCGGTGTTCTTCTTCGCCATGATCTTCGCGATCTCGATGGACTACACCGTCTTTCTGCTCTCAAGCGCCAAAGAGCACTGGGACCACACCCATGACCCGCACGACGCGATGGTTGGCAGCCTCGCCAACTCAGGCCGTGTGATCTTCGCCGCCGGAGCCGAGATGGTCGCCGTGTTCTTCACCTTCGCGCTCTCCGGACCACTCCCACCCAAGGAGATGGGGATCATCCTCGGCATCGCTGTGCTCCTCGACGCGGCGCTGGTCCGACTGCTCCTGCTCCCCGTGCTGCTACGGCTGATGGGCAAATGGGCCTGGTACCTACCACGCTGGGCACACCGCGTACTCCCCGAGGTCTCCCTCGGACACGCATGAGAAGGCGAGTCGAACGGCCTCGTTCAACGGGCAGGGCCGGCGACTCAACCTCTGCCGGGCGGGTAAGCGCGCGTGCGCGCGTGGCCGGCTTGGGCTGACGCGCCAGCCCGGCTGCTGGGCGGCAAAGGCCGCCTGAACATCGAGGGACGCCGTGGCCCACGACCCACGGCCGCTCCGCGCCCCCCGAGCACACAGCTCGCAGGCGCCATCAAACGTCTCGGTGTGCGCCCACGCACACCCGGTTAGGCCCGCACAACCTGCGACGTCAGCAAGCCTCCCGAGCCTCGAGCCGCACACGGGCGCGATTCACAGAAGCCCTCGGGAAGGTTTAGGGAAGGCGTGCCCGCGACAGTTGCCGGCATGCACATCGACACCACCAATCCCACCGCCCGGGGCGTGGACCCCGACGAGCTGGACCGCCACATTGCCGAGGTCTACCGCGACGTGGCGAACGAGGCCGGCCGCGACCTCCACTTCCCGACTGGCCGCCCGCTCGCTGAGGCGCTCGGGTACGCCACCGAGCTACTCGGCGGGCTACCCGCCGAAGCCGTGAACTCGTTCGCGGGCGTGGGCTACCACCTCGGCCTCGCGCACCTACTCCCGGGCGAGCGCGTGCTCGATCTCGGCAGCGGCTCAGGCATGGACGCGTTCGCGGCCGCCGCGCAGGTCGGGCCGGGGGGCTCTGTCACGGGCGTGGATATCACGCCAGAGCAGGTCGCCAAATCCGAGCTCTACGCCCGAACCGTCCTTCCAATCCGCTAGGACCCCTCACCTCTTCCCTGATCTCCCTGCTCTCTCCGCCGACCCCCCTTCCCCCCCACCGCTTCACCAGCGAGCGCGCGCAGCGCACGAGCCACAAGTACGGCGCTCACAGCGTCTCGATGCTCGCGCTCAAGCCGCTACGTGCATCCCGCCACACCTCCCACCCGGATTTGGGTAGTGGCGCCGATGTCGCGCACGCGGCCTGGGAGGAGGGTTTCACCAAGACCACAACGACATCAATCGAAAGGACCCACTCATGTCTCCGTACCTGTACCGCCGACTCATGCAACGAAGCTCGACCGGCTTCACCGCCAGGAGGTCACAAATGAGCACGATCACCAAAACGATCCGCAACGGCGTGGACACCGAGAAACTGTTCGCGACGCTGGATCTGATCAAGGCGCAGCCGGAGCTGGCGAGGTTCCAGTTCCGCGCCACCAACCGCTGGATCGACGGGTCGCATAACCGTTCGACGATCAAGAGCTTTTACGCCGCCGGCGGGGAGGACACCACTCGCAGCGAAGAGTTCGTGATCGACGCGGGGGAGCCGGCGATCTTGCTCGGCAGCGACACGGGCGCCAACCCGGCCGAGCACCTGTTGCACGCGCTCGCCGCTTGCCTGACGACATCGATCGTCTACGTGGCCGCGGCGCGCAAGGTCGAACTCACGTCCGTCGAGTCGACGCTCACTGGCGACATGGACGTACGCGGCGCGCTGGGCGTGGACGATGAACCTCGCAACGGGTTCGAACGGATCGGCGTGTCGTTTCACGTGACGGGCAACGCCCCAGAGGAAAAGCTCCGCGAGGTCGTGGAGCGAGCCAAGAGGCGCTCCGCCGTCTACGACATGGTCACAAACGGCGTGCCCGTCGCCGTCGAGGTGACGACCCACTAGGCCTCGCATGAGACCCGTGGCCGAAGCCGAGCTCCGGCCACGGGTCCATGACGAGCGGATCGGAGAATTCGCAATGCCAATCGAACTTTCAGCCCATACCGAAGCCGGCGGCCGCCTCGTGACGATCGCCGAGGAGCTCTCCCCACAGCTCGGCGCCCACGCAGCCGAGCACGACCGCCACGGCAGCTACCCCTTCGAGGCGATCGACGCGCTCAAGGCGGCCGGCTACTTCGCAGCGCCGGTTCCCGTCGACCTCGGAGGGCTCGGCGTCTCGTCCGCGCACGACCTCGTCGTCGCGTCAAGCCGTCTGGCACGCGGCGACGCTTCGGTCGCGATCGGCGTGAACATGCACCTCGTCGCGGTGCTCAACATGGAACGCCGTCGCCAAGTTGCGGTCGCGGCCGGGGCAGAGCGCCGCGCCCGCGGCTTCGCCTCCTCGCTCGAGCAAATCGCCCGCGATGGCGTCGTGCTGGCCGCGGCTATCAGCGAGCGCGGACAGGATCTCACGCGGCCGGGCACGCTCGCATCCCGCACCGAGTCCGGCTGGCGGATCGACGGCCACAAGATCTTCGCCACGATGTCCCCCGCCGCCACCGATCTGTACGTGGCCGTCACCTATGCCGACGACGAGGGCGCCGAGCGCTACGCATACGCGATGGTCCCCGCCGACGCGCCCGGTGTCGTAGTGCATGACGACTGGGACGCGCTCGGAATGCGCGCCTCAGGCAGCAACTCGATCTCGCTCGAGGGCGTCGAGCTGCCCGAGTCCGGTGTGCGCGGCGGCTTTCGCGCCGGCGACCCGCGGCCGTACATGGAGCGCAACCTCGTCGCGGGACTGTTCCACGCCGCGGCCTCGCTCGGCATCGCCGAGTCGGCTGACCAGATCGCCCGCCAGGGCATCGCCGGGCGCATCAACGGCGATGCGCGTCCCCGCATGCAGGTCGCCGACAACACGATCGATCTCGCTGCCTCGCGCGGCGTCATCTCGCGTGCGGCGACGCTGATCGACGAGCACCGCGCCGCCAACCCGGACTCCGACGGCAGCGCCGAACAGCTCGAGTCGCTGTTCGCCGAAGCGCAGGCCGCCAAAGCGTTCGTCAACGAGGCGGCCAGCCGGATCGTTGACCGTGCGCTCGCCCTCTCCGGCGGCACCGGGTACGTCAACGGCAGCCCGCTCGCCCGCGCCTACCGCGACGTCAAGGCCGGGTCCTTCATGCACCCCCTCGGTGCCAACCGCGCCTACGACTACCTCGGCCACATCGCGCTCGGCGAACAGGCCCCGCTTCACTGAGATGGCACTGGCCGCTGCAGCCCCCGCCGAGCTGAGGCGAGAGGCACGCTCGTTCCGTGACGCAATCGGCAAATTCGCGACCGGCGTCGCGTTCGTCACCGCGGCGCCCGACGGCGAGCCTGCCGGTCTCATCGTGAATTCGCTCTCGTCCGTCTCGCTGGAACCGCCCCTGGTCTCGTTCTGCCCATCCCGCAGCTCGCTCACCTGGTCCAGGATGAGGCGGACGGGCTGCTTCGCCGTGAACATCCTGGGGGGGCAGCACGAGCCCTTCGCAAAACGCGCGGCCCCCGCCGGCGCGAACCGATTCGCCGGGATCGACTGGCAACTCGGAGGCACGGGCGCGCCACTGCTCACCGACGCCCTCGCGTCATTCGAGTGTGAAATCGTCGCTGAGCACCCTACGGGCGATCACTGGATCGTCGTGGGACAGGTCAACGACCTGCACGTCTCGCCCGCCGCAGATCCGCTCATCTTCTTCGCCGGCGCATTCGGCGCCCCGCGATAGCAAAAGCACGACCCCGGCGCATGTGATCCGCGGAGCGGTCCGGTTAGGGCTCTAGGGACCGGAGACGGAGCTTGTGGCGGCGTCCACGTCCTGGGTCGTAGCGACATCCTGCTGTTTGATGTAGTCGGGGCGGACACGGATCGATGGGTAGTCCGCCTTCTCCTCGTTGGCCCGCTGGGCGAGGCCGCTGACGTCGCCGAGCCCGAGGACGTCGCGAGCGAGCTGGGTCAGCGGTCCGTCTGCCTGATACTCGACGCGCTGCATCGTCAATAGCTTGATCACCCAGAGCGGCGTGCCGTTGAATTTCTCGAACATCGCGTGCCGGGCTCCCCACTCGGTGAGGAACCGCTCGTGGATCATGCGAAAGATCTTCGTCCGGTCTTCGGCGCTTGTGTTGTGGCCACGCAGCGCGCCGCGCAGCGCTCCGCCGAGTTCGGGGTTGTCAAGGTCGGCTTTGGTCGGATAGACGACCACTCCCCGTCCGCAGAAGTCGATGAGGGTTTCGATCATCTTGTGGACGTTCTCCAGGTAGTACGCACGCCCGAAGTCGACGAAGATGTTGTTCGGTTTGTATAGGCCGCCGGGTGAGATGAAGCCCGTCTCCTCGGCTGCGATCGTGAAAGCTCGGCAGGTCTCGCGGAAGCGGACCAGGTCTGCGACCTGCGACGCCACGATCGGGGCCTGTGCGGTGCCGAGTGCCTCTGTGATCAGGATGCCGAGGCCCGCGATCATCTCGGCGTTTATCACGTGGCGGATCTGGGTCTCGGCGTGAATCCAGTCAAACAACCGCTGTGGGTAGAGCTTGGCGTGGTCGGGGTTGCCAATGTGGAACACACGGTCCCAGGGGATCAGGACGTCGTCGAAGTAGGCCATCCCGTCCAGCTCGTCGCCGCGGCTCGCCAGTGGTCGGTCGAACGGATCGGCGTCGGGAGCGGCGAGCGAGGGGCGCACGACGTGGGTCACCCCGGGGTGATTGGCCGGTATGAGGCCGAAGACGATCTGCTCGGCGATCGCCCCCGGCTTCCACAGTACGCCCATGAAGATCTCGTTGGCGAATGCCACTCCGGTGCCGATCGCCTTCCAGCCGCGAACGACGATGCCGTCATCGCTCTTGTCCACTATCCGTAGCATCGGCGTGTCGGCAACCGAATCAGGATCGGAGCGATCTCCCTGGACGTCGAGGAACATCGGCGAGGCCGAGAGGTCGTTTGACTTCAGGTATTCCCACTTGTCGCGGATGTTCTGAGCCAGCGGCCGTCCGCCGTGCCCTTGAGACTCTGACTCCCACGGCTCGGGGTCCTGGTAGAGCGTGTAGAAGACGGGCAGCATGCTTGCCGGCGGACGTGTGAACATCCCGCCACGCGACCAGTGGCGGAAGATGTAGTCGTGGTACTCGCGGCGCTCCACTAGATCTTCCTTGCTGTGGGGAAGGAACCAGTGCTTGGCCCAGCGCTCGCCATGCTCGTCCACGAATGTCATCTCGTCCTGGTGGTCCGGATCGTGATGCATGTCGTAGTACTCGGCCAGCGCGTGTGCGAAGCCCCGCGTTTTTGGGTGCGTCGTCAGATCATCGATCATCTCGCCGGCGCACAGCACCCTGCGGCCGTCTCGCAGTGACTCGAGGAACTGCTCGCCTGTTCTGATCATCTTGTTCTCTCCTCTGTGGTCAGATCCCGATCATCGTCCATAGCTCGACGCAGCGCCCAAGCGCGTCGTCGACCTGTTGGATGCCACCGAATCCGCTGGCGAAGTACAGAAGTGGACGCCGGCCGGGCACGTGCTCGCAGTCGCGGATCAATCCGGTGAAGATTGAGTGATCACCACCCGGAATGCGCTCGGCCACGTCACAGGTGAAGCGAGCGATGGCACGCTCCAGCAGGGGCACGCCGTGCTCCAGGCGTACGCCGACTCCGGCGAACTTGTCCGCGGCTGGCCTCGCGAAGCGCAATGCCAAGTGCTCGTCCTCTTCACCGAGCACGTTCACTCCAAAGCGGCGACTGCTCTCAAGCGCCCGGTGGGACGGGAGCCGATGGTCGACGCAGACGAGTAGCATCGCCGGCTCGAGCGAGAGCGAGGCGACGGCACTGGCCGTCATCCCGACCGGCCGGTCATCGACCATCGTGGTGATCACGGCGACGCCCGTGGCGAAACGGCCGATAGCCCGCCGATATCGGAGCTGCAGATCGTCTGCGCCGAGCATTCCAGCCCGGACGATCCTCCGGTGGCGTTAACCCGGGCGAAACCACGGGCGACTGGTGTTGACCGAGCCGCGCCGCGATGTTCAAATAGCCGCGGGAGCTTCCCGATGCCCACGAGCCGCACATCCGATTGCGATAGTCAGGTGATCCGGCGCAAGATCGCGGTCCCGCCCCCGCCCGAACGCCTCGTCGTGCGCGAGCGGATCGATCGGCTCCTGGGCAACCTGATCGAGGACTATCCCCTCGTATGGGTATGCGCTACCGCGGGCGCGGGGAAGACCACGGCGGTCACCCAAGCGGTTCCGCAACTGACGCGCAGGGTCGCGTGGTTGACGCTCGACGGCACCGATGCCGCAGCGGGGCGGCTCATCACGTACCTGGAGGCTGCGTTGGGCGCCCAAGTGGAGTCCGCCCGCGGGGTTGCCACCCGGGCACTAGCGGCACGGCTGCCCCACACCGAGGCGGCGGGACTGCTGGCCGAAGCGGTGGGTCAGACGCCGGTGCTGCTCGTGATCGACGAGGTGGAGCGGATCGCGCACGCGCCGGAGGCGCTGGCCGTGCTGGCGTCATTTGTTCGCTATGCGCCGCCCGAGTTGCGCGTGGTCATGATCAGCCGCGTCGAGGTGCCGATCGCGCTTGACTCCACCGCGGCGCTGGGCGGCGCAGTGACGATCAGCGAATCCGACCTGGTCTTCCGCACCGATGAGGCCGCGCAGGCGTTGGCGCTCGCCGGTCGGGCGGATATGGATCCCGATGATGCCGTCGAGGTGACCGGCGGGTGGGTCGCCGGAGTGCTCTTTGAGGCCTGGCGATCCAACCAGCACGTGATGGGGATGGGAGGCGAGGCCGACGCCCTGCACGGGTACCTCTCCTCCCAGATCCTCGACCAGCTGAGTGCCGCGGATCGTGAGTTCCTGATCACCACCTCGGTCCTGGACGATGTGACCCCCGCGCGTGCTGCGGCTCTGGGGGAGAGCGATGCTGCGGCCCGGCTGGCGTCGTTGCGCACTCGGCACCTCCCGGTCTCCTGGGGCAACGACGGGCGCTCGGTGCGCTGCCACCCGCGGCTGCGGGAATACCTGCTCGAGCGGTTGGAGCGCCACGGCACGGACCGGCTCGCACAGGTCCGGGCGGCGCACGCTGAGCTCCTCCTCAACGAAGGCCACTACGAGGACGCCGTCGAGGAATTCCTGCGCGCCGAGATGCCCGAGCGGGCGCTGCCCCCTGCCGAGCTGGCGATCGAGCGGGTTCTCGATCGCCTCGACTACTCCGTGGCTGAGCGGTGGCTATCAGCCTTCAGCGGCCTGCCCGGAGCGGACTCCGACGCGCTGGCGGTGGCGGAGATGATGCTGGCTCTGGGCCGCGAGGACTACGCGCGCTGCGGACGGGTGGCCGATCGCCTACACATGAGCGCCGAACGCCAGCGACTGGCGCGGGAGTCGCCCAGCGCCGCCGGCATGATGGCCTGGAGCTATTGGCATCTGGGACGCTGGCGTGACGCACAGGAGGTCAGCTCTGCGGCCGCCGACAGCCCCGAGATCGAGGCGGTCCGGTTCACGCTGAACCTCGTCGACCACCGGATCGCCGGCGAGCGACCGATCAGCCCGACACTGAGCGGAAGCCCGCTCGACGCGCTCGTCATTCGGGTGATGTACGCCCACGGGCGCCTTCGGGATCTGGCCGAGGCGCAGGCATCCGGCTGGACAGCGGCCGTCACCGAACCGTGGAGGATCGGGCTCCTGCGCGCGACCGGTCACCCCGAGCAGGCGCTGGAGCTCTACCAACGGACTCGCGTTGGCGAATGGGCGCACGTGTGGCTCCACGCCATGGTCGGGCCGGAGATCCTGATCGATCTTGGCCGCGCGACGGAGGCCCGCCAAGCGGTGGGGCGGGGACGCGAGCTGACCCAAGCAAGTGGGTCACTCGTGTTCGTGATGCTCAACGAGTTGATCGAGGCCAAGATGGAGATCCGGCTCAACCGGGACCCCCGCGCCGCATTGGCGGTGCTGGCGCGACTCGAGGATCGGCAAGCGGCGACCGAGTACCGCTTTATCGGCGAAGCCGCGGACGTCTGGAAGGGGCTGGCGCTGCTCGCGCTCGGTGACAACGACCGTGCCGTGACGCATCTCGAACTAGCCGTCGCGACGATGACGGCCAGCGATCGCATCCTCGAGCTGCCGACCGCGGCGGTGTACCTGAGCGAGGCGCGGTGGCGCACGGGCGATGAAGATGGAGCCGAAGCCGCCGCCGACCTGGCCTACGACGCGGCCTACCGGCAGGGATCCAACCACTACCTGCTCCAGGCCCTGGCTTCATTCCCGTCCGTGGTCACGCGCAGGCTCGACGCCGAACCGCGTGCAGACTCGCCTTGGCACGATCTCGGGCGAGCACTGAGCTCTCAGGACGTTACCGTCGACTCGCGCTTTGCCGCCCGAGTCGAGCTGGCTGAGTTCGGCCAGTTGGCCCTACGCGTCGACGGCGTGCCGACTGCCCGGCCGCGGATCGCGAAGAGCTATGAGCTGCTCGCCTTCCTCATCAGCCGAGACCGGTCCGAGGCCGGCCGCGAGGAGCTGCTCGAGGCGCTGTTCGATGGTCGCACGGATGCCTCCGCCCGTGCGTACCTGCGCCAGGCCATACACCAGCTCCGCGAGGTGCTGCCAGCCGACGTGAGGATCATCTCCGAGCCGACGCGGACTCTGCTGGACGACGCGCTCATCGTGTCGAGCGAATCCACCCGGTTACAGACGTTGCTCGCCGAAGCCGCGCGGCTTCAGGCCGAGGACCGCCTCGACGCGACGTTGCATGCGATCGCCATCGCTGACCGTGGTCAGTACCTCCAAGGGCTGAACTCAGTCTGGATCGAGGAGCGCCGCGACCGACTAGGCCGGATGGTGGCCGACGCACGCCTGGAAGCAGCGGAGCTCACGTTCGCCGTGGGGCGCTATGCCGACGCGGCCCGGCTCGTTGAGACGACCCTGACACAAGATCCCTTCCGCGAGGCGGCACACCGACTCGAGATGCGGATCGCCAACGCGATCGGCGACGAGGACCGGGTGATCGCGGCCTACCGACGCTGCGAGCGAAGACTGAGCGAAGTAGGCACCACTCCCTCAACGAGCACCCGGCAGCTCCTGGAGACGCTACGGCGCTGAAACGCCGAGATCAAGGCTCTGGCTGTCGCGCAAACCGGTCAACCTTCCGGCGCGGCTGGACGCTATCGCGCTGTCGGTGTGGTCGCCCGGGCCGCGGCCCGACGCGTGCGCAGCACTGCGATGGCCACCGTGATCGCCACGACCGCGATCGTGACGAGCAATGCATAGTGCGAGATCCCCTTAGCGACCTGGACCGCGGGATGTCCGATCGCATAGCCGAGGCCGACGATCAGGCCGATCCACGAGAGCATCCCGAGGAGATCGAAAACCATGAAGCGGCGCAGGCTCATCCCTGTCCAGCCCGCGGCCGCGTAGATGAACGCCGACGGGATCGGGAGATATGGCGCCAACGCGACCGCGAGCCCGCCGAAGCGTTCCAGATGAGCGCCGGAGCGGCGCGCCCAACTCTCCGCCTTCGGGTGGCCGCCGCCCAACGTGGCCGCCGCCTTCGGACCCCACAACCGCCCTGCCCACCAGAAGAACGGCGTGGCGAAAAGCAGCGTCGGAAGCGGTGCGAGGACGGCGAGCACGATCGATGCCTCGCCTACTCGCGCAAACGCGCCACCGGATGCCATCGCTGACGTCGATCCGCGCAGCGCCTCGAGGAGCACGGGATCGGTCCCGAGCAGCGAGGGCGTGAGCGGCAGCAGCGCGAGGGCAAAGACAGTCTTGACCGCGATGCCCGTCACGCAGGCGATCTCTGCGCGACGCCGCGAGGCGCTGCCGAGCAGGACCTCATCACCGGGCGGGACGGTCGTCGTCATCTCCCCATTGTCGCCTCTTCAACCGCCGGTCGAAGACCAACCGACCGACTCGGCGGTTCTCGCGGCCAGTCGATCAGGATGCGTTGCGCCACGGGACCGTCGCCTGCAGAACCGCCTCGGTCAACGCCTCAGTCCGCAGGTGAGTCACCGCCTGGTAGGCCGGATCGGCGACCATCGCGCTGAAGGCCCGACGGCTGGGGTAGCGGACGATCAGCACCGCGTCCCAACCCCAATTGGCTGGGGCCACCAGCGCAGTTGAGCAGTCGCCCACGTACAGCACTTCGGCGCCAATGCCGGGGAGATAGTCCTCCAGAGCGGCGATGTAGGCGCGGTAGCTCTGCTCGCCCTCGGGCCGATACTTGAGCAGGTTGAGCATCACCACCGGACCGCCCAGGTCCTCCTTCATGTAGCGCTTGAGGTCCTCACCGCGTGGATCGACCGCCATCTCGTGCCCCTCTCGGTTGACGTGCGCCCCCAGCGTAGGCGGCACACGGGATCGGTGTCGCCCCGATTTCTGGCCTGCAGAGGCCCGGGGAGCGGCGGCCTGTTCTGACGACAATCTTCTGCCGCTTGGCGGCGATCTACGCAACGATCTTGAGTGGACACCGCCACGATGACGTTATAGGTTGCCCGCACCGGTTTCTGGGACCGCAGTTGCGACATGGGAGGTAGGAGGATGGGTCTGCGTTGGAAGCTGGCGCTCGTCGCCGGGGCAGTGTCTCTGTTCGCGTTGGTGCAGGTGCTGTCGGCGTCCGCGTCGGCGGTGTCTCGGGCACCGGCGCAGAGCGTGATCGTGGTGTTGAAGAACCAGGATCGCGCCCAACCCGCGAATCGTTCGGCGCTGGGCGCACGCCGCCGGACGCTCGCCGCCCTCCAGAGGCCGGTGCTACGTCACCTGGCCGCCGGCAAAGCGCATGACGTGCACAGCTTCACCACGCTCAACGCAGTATCGGCGACCGTGTCAGCGGCGCAGGTCTCGTCGCTGAGGTCCGATCCGGCCGTGGCGGAGGTCGTTCCTAACGGCCTCGTCCACCTCGCGCCCACGGCGGCCGGAACCGCCGGCAACGCCTCTGGCGCCGGCGCCACGCCGCTGCCCGGCGCCTGCGCTCCCGCCGGCAAGGTCCAGCTCGAGCCCGAGGCGCTGAAGACGATGAGCGTCGACTCCGATAGTCCGAACGCGAAGACGGCGCGGTCGCTGGGGATCACCGGCAACGGGGTCACGGTCGGCTGGATCGCCGACGCGCTGGACCCGAACAATCCCGATTTCATCCGGCCCAACGGCAAGCACGTGTTCGTCGATTTCAAGGACTTCAGCGGCTTCGGCACGTCGGCGCCGACCAGCGGCGCGGAGGCGTTCGGTGATGCCTCAGCGATCGCCGCGCAGGGCCGTGAGGTCTACGACGTCAGCAACTACAGCGCGCTGCCGCTCAACCGCCCGTGCAACATCCGCATCGAGGGCGTCGCTCCCGGCGCCAACCTCGTCGGTCTGGTCGCCTTCGGCGCCTCGAACGTGGCGCCGGACTCGTCGATCCTCGAGGCGATCGACTACGCGATCACGACCGCCCACGTAAACGTCCTCAACGAGTCCTTCGGGATCAACAACTATCCCGATGACGGCGGAGCGCTCGACCTGATCGCGCAGGCCAACGACCAGGCGGTCGCGGCCGGGATCACGGTCGTCGAGTCCACCGGCGACGCCGGCGTGACGAACACGACCGGCGAGGCGGCGACCGATCCCAACGTGATCTCCGCCGGCGCCTCGACCGATAACCAGAACTACATCCAGGACGGCTTCGGCGGCAGTCGGTTCCCCGAGGTCAAGGGATGGAGCAACGACGAGATCAGCTCGCTGAGCTCGTCGGGCTTCGACCAGCGCGGACGCACGATCGACGTCGTCGCGCCGGGCGAGTCCGACTGGGCACTGTGCTCGACGGACCTCGACGAGTTCGGTGGCTGCGCCAGCCTGGCCGGCAACCCGTCGCCGGTCCAGTCGTTCGGCGGGACGAGCCAGTCCTCGCCGCTGACAGCGGGCCTCGCGGCGCTCGTCATCCAGGCGTACGAGAAGACGCACCACGGGACGGCCCCCACGCCGGCGCAGGTCAAGCAACTGATCGTCTCCAACACCGACGACATCGGTGCTCCCGCCGACCAGCAGGGCTCCGGTCGCGTCGACGCCTACAAGGCCGTGCTCGCGGCGGAGAACGACAACCACCCCGCCGGCGGCGGCTCTACCAAGGGGCGCAAGGTCGGGGTGGTGGCGACTAGCCCGACTCAGCTCAATGCGGTCGACCAGCCCGGCACCCCCGAGAACCTGACCGACACCGTCACCAACGAGAGCGGCTCGACGCAGCACCTGACGTTCTCGGGTCGCACGCTCGGCGCCTACCGGTCGCTGCTGCACTCGCAGTTCACGCTGTCAGACAGCGACCCGCAGACGCCCGACTACGGGGGCGTGCCGATCAACTACCAGCGCCTGAGGTTCCGAGTGCCCGCCGGCGAGGACCGGCTCGACGCATCGGCGGCGTTCCATAGCGCGACGCCGACCGCGTCGCTCAACGCGCGGGTACGGATCACGCTGATCGACCCCAACGGCACGTACGTCGGGGACTCGCGTCCGCAGGGTCTCGGTAACTTCGGCGACCTGCAGATCGCGAACCCGGCCGCCGGCACGTGGACGGCGTACGTCTACAGCCGTGATTCGGACGCCGGCGGCTACGTCGGCCCCGTGGTGTTCGGCGTCAGCGCCGCCAGGTACACGTCGTTCGGGACTGTCACGCCCGCCGGCGCGACGCTGGCTCCCGGCAGGTCGGTGGCGGTCCAGGTCAGGACGCGCACGCCCGCGCAGCCCGGCGACGCCAGTGGGGCGATCGTCGTGCGGTCGAGTCCTGCCGGCGGCGGGTCGACGACTTCGACCACCGTGCCCGTGACGTTGCGCAGCCTCATTCCGCGCGGCAGCCAGACGTTCTCCGGGACGGTGACCGGCGGCAACGGACGCGCGCCGATCAGCGGGCAGGAGTTCTTCTACCAGCTCGATTTGCCCGCTGGACGGCCGGAGCTGAACGCAACGATCACGGTCCAGGATCCCGGCAACCAGTTCGGTGCCTACCTGATCAATCCGCAGGGCGAGGCCGTCGCCTACGCCACCAACATGGTGCCGGGTGCGACTGCGTCCTCGCCGCCCGACACCCAGGTCGGCGCCCAGCTGCATACGCTCAACCCCGCTCCGGGCAGATGGAGGCTCGCGGTGGTGTTCGCGCCGGTGGTGTCGGGGAACTCGCTCTCCTCGCCGTTCCAGGTGAGCGTCAACCAGCAGGCCGTCCCGGCCTCTGGCGGCGGGCTACCGAATGCCGCCTCCACGCAGCTGACCGCTGGTCAACCCCAGACCTATCAGGTCACTGTGAAGAACACGGGGACTGCACCGGAGATGTTCTTCCCAGATGCGCGGCTGCCCGGCAGCGCGCCGTTCACGCTCGGCGCCATCAGCGGGGCAACGGACAACCTGCCCGACAACGACAACGTGCCCGTGTACCTCGTGCCGACCAACTCGACTCAGTTCCAGGCGCAAGCGACGACAACCGGGTCGACGCCGCTCCTGTTCGAGTCCCAGTTCGTCGGCGGCGATCCGGACCTGGCCTCGACGGTCGGCACCACGGCATCACTGTCGTTTGCCGACAACCCGCTCGCGACCGGCGAATGGGACGTGCTGCCGGTCGAGTACGGGACGTTCGGGGCGACCGGTCCGCCGGGCGAGTCGGTCACGACGTCGGCGAGCGTCGTCACGAGCCCGTTCGACGCCGCGGTCAGCTCGCCGACCGGCGACCTGGAGTCAGACAGTGCGAATCCGGCGACGAGCCTTGACTCGTTCCACGCCGATCACCGTCGCTCCGGGCCAGACCGCGACGATTCCGGTCACGATCACGCCCAGCGGAGCGTCCGGCACGAAGGTCACGGGGACGCTGTACCTCGACGACGTGGCGTACTTCGAGTTCGGCTCGATCCAGGACGCACTCGTGAACTACCCGCAGGCCGATGAGGTGGCCGCGCTGCCCTACCAGTACACGATCAAGTAGGGCGTCGCGTAGCGCCTCCCGCCGGCGCCACTCGCCGGCCCCACGCTGATCGCAAGTGTGACCGCCGCCTCGCTGCGGCGGTCACGCGCGTGGCTGCCACTCCGTCTACTTCGCTGCTGCGGCTCGAGTCGCTTGCTCGATCTCGGCGGCGCGAGCCGCGACTCGCTCCTCGTCGCTGACCAGTCGCCACGCGCTTGTGCGACGTGCACCGCCGCTGCGAACCTCGCCCGCGGACTGAAGTTCGCGTAGGCGTTGACGGACCTTGGCATCGCTCACGCCCGTCTCCTTAGCGATCGCCGCGATACTGCGCCCCTCCGGCGCGGCCCGCAATAGGGCCTCGATCTGTCCGGGCTCAAGCTCGCGCGCTCGGCGCCGCGGCCGCCGGGACACGGCCGGTGCCTGAGCCCGCGCTGGCCGTGTCGCAGCGCGCGTCCCGCGCGTCGTCTTGGGAGACGCCGGCACAGGTGTCGGCTTCGCGGCAGCGGGCGTACGGGTGCGCTTGACGCGGACGCGGGCTGGCGGCGAAGCGGCCGGCGGCGGCGTCGCCGGAGTGCTCGGCGCGCGCCTTCGACGGGTCCTCCGGGGCTGACTCGCCTGACCGCTGAGCGCGGCCCGCGCCTTCTCGAGGGATTCGATCTCCTGGCGGGCCTCGGCCAACCGGCCGTCGATCGCCCGCGCGATCTGTGCTGAGCTCGGCATCGCGGTGATCTTAGAAGCCCCGTTGCGAAGAAGTCGGGCCCCTGCGGGGCGGCCTGAGTTCGGGCATAGATCTCGCCAGCCCTCGGACTAGGTGACCATGGCACGTTAGTCCGAGATCTGGCAAGACCTTCGATCTCATTACCCCACAGGCTCGCTCGTACACGCTGGCGTCGCGGCGAGTTCGGAGCAAACCTTTCTGCTGTGGTCGACATAAACGCCCGCAACAGGAGTAGAGTCGTACACGAGCTGGCCCTGCGGCCAGGATTCTCAGTCCCGGCCCGGAAGCCACCAACGGCGCATCTGCGCCACGAGGCGAGAGGCGGGGGTTACTGGTCTTGACTGTGGGGCCGGTGCCGTACTTATGTGGGCGTTGTCCCACCGGCCCGGTGGCTGCGTCGCTACGTGTTTGAACGCGCGGGGGGTTCTACCCCTCTTCCTTTTCGCGCGGGCCCACCAGAGGGACGGGAGGGTTTGACGACGATGACACCGTCCGAGCGACCCCCGCCACGCGTGCCTGACGCGATCGTAGGACTAACGCGGCGTGTCGATGGCCTGGCAGCGTTGCGGGCCGGCTTGAGCCACGCCGGATGAACGCGAAACGCGGTCACGTGTCAGCAGCGGAACTTCAGGAGCTGGAAGAGGTCAAGGCGCTGATCGCTCACGGGCTGCAGGTCGGCGTGATCACTGGCGCCGAGATTGCGACCGCCGCGGCCGAGCTCGGTCTGGAGGACACCGACGTCGAGGAGTTGCGCGATCTGTTCGAAGACTGCGAGATCGAGTTAGTCGACGAGATCGATCCCGACACGCCGGCGAGCCTGATCATCGAGCGCACGTCCGAGAAGCGCACCCGCCGTAGCACTCCGCTGGATCTCAAGCCGGAGGTGTCGACCGACGGTCTGCAGCTATTTCTCACGGGCATCGGCAAGGTACGGTTGCTGACCGCCGAGGAGGAGGTTGATCTCGCCAAGCGGATCTGGCGCGGGGACCTGGACGCCAAGCGGAAGATGGTCGAGTCGAACTTACGGCTGGTGGTCTCGATCGCGAAGAACTATCGCAACCAGGGGCTACCGTTTCTCGACCTGATTCAGGAGGGCACCATCGGCCTCATCCGTGGCGCGGAGAAGTTCGACTACCGCAAGGGGTTCAAGTTCTCCACCTACGCGACCTGGTGGATTCGCCAGGCGATCGCGCGCTCGGTCGCCGACAAGGCTCGCCCGATCCGGATCCCCATCCACATCGTCGAGAAGCTCAACAAGATCGGGCGCGCAGAGCGCAAGCTCGTGACTGGGCTCGGCCGCGAGCCGACGGCTGAGGAGGTCGCCGAGGTGACCGGCATCGAGCCCGACGAAATCGAGTCGATCAAGCGCTTCGCACAGGCGCCGATCTCGCTCCAGAAGCCCGTCGGCGACGCGGAACAGTCCGAATTCGGGCAGTTCATCGCCGACGAACAAGCCGAGTCTCCCTACGACCGCGCCGTCGAGATCCTGACCCATGAAGCCCTGCGTAAGGCGCTGGAGAACCTCGGCTATCGCGAGCGGCGCGTAATCGAGCTGCGCTACGGCTTCAATGGCGAGTACCCGCGCACGCTCAGCGATATCGGGCGTACGTTCAACGTCACGCGCGAGCGCATCCGCCAAATCGAAAACCACGCGCTGACAAAGCTTCAGAAGCTCCACGAAGCTGAGACACAGCGCGACGCCGACGTTCACGGCGCCCCGGCAACAACGCTTACAGCCGCTCGCCAGCCCGCACCGCGCCGGCGAGCACGCTCTCGGGCGGAGCCAGCGGACATCGAAACGCCGCGTCATAGCGACACGACGGGTGGAAGCTGAAATTGAAATCCAAGACCAGGCGGCCCTCATCCAGGCCCAGGTCTGCGCCCTTGACGGTGTCCAGCAGATAGCGGCCGGCCCCGTAGCTCTCGCTACCGGCGGTCTGATCGCGAAATGGCACGAACAGCCCGCCGCCGTACTGCGCAAGCCACCACACCGCGAGGCGAGGGCCAATGGCTTCGGGCAGCTCGACCCAGCCGACTTGACGCAGGTCGGTGACCTCCTCACCCTCGGTCGGCAGTGAGCGCCACACGGGCCGGGCAGCCTTGAGCACCGGCACCGAGAAGCGCAGCCGCGGGTCGTATGGCCAGTAGGGAACACCCGTTTTCCTCATCGGGTCGTCGACCGCGAGCGGACTCTGTGAGTGCTCGCGAAACAGCCGGTCGCGTCGCTCGCGCCAGCGCGCGTGCGCCCGTTCTGGATCGCGGTCGAGGCGCGCCTCGCGGTAGATGTCAAACACCTCGCGACGCCACTCAGCCAGTGCCAGTTCGCTGAGCTGCTCTCGAGCCGGCTGGGCCCCCTCGGCGCTCATCGAGCCCTGGCTGCAGGAACCTGAGCTCCGCTACCCGCACTGCGCATCATCATGCTCATCATCTCGTCTCCCGCGCGGGTACGGCTGCCCGCAGGTTGGTCCAAAGAGCCTCTGAACAGCAGTCTTGTGATCAGCACAATAGAAGGCGTTCTTAGGGCCGAGTAGGCTGTCGGCATGCCGTCACGTCCGCTCGTCGGCAGTTGCGGGTGCGGTGCGGTCGCGTTTGAGATCGCGGAGCCGCTAGTAGGGGCCGCCTACTGCCACTGCACCCGCTGTCAAAAGCGCACCGGTACTGCGGTACAGGCCTCAGCGAAGGTCAAGCCCGGATCCCTGACCGTCATCAGCGGAGAGGAGTCCCTGCGCGATTGGACGCCGCCGGGCGGGCTCTCGAAAACCTTCTGCTCGCTGTGCGGATCGCACCTGTTCGCTCGTGACCCGGTGAGCGGACAGATTTTGATCGTCAGGATGGCTGCCATCGACGGAGACCCCGGCGTGCGCCCGGCGGCTCACCAGTTCGTCGCCTATGCGGCGCGCTGGGAGGAGATCAGCAGCGACGGCCTGCCGCGCTTTGACGAGCGGCTGCCCGAGCAATAGCCAACGGGCCCAGTCGGAATCGCGGCGAGATCAGCCACGTCGACCTGCGCTGCGAACACTGCGGAGAGCCGATGCACGCCGGCGACGTCGAGCTACTTCCCGGCCCCGGCGCCGAGACGTAACTCGCTTTGGGGTGCGTCAGCGCCTGGGTCATTGGTAGCGTGCCGCGTCGTGCGAACCGCGGGTGATCGCCACGAACGACGGGAGACCACATGAAGCTCGGGAGGATCGGGGTCTGGAGCGGTGCGTTCGGCGTCGCGCCCGCGGCGACGGCACGACCGGTGGCCCGAGAGATCGACGAGCTCGGGTACGACACCTTGTGGTATGGGGAGGGGCTCGGGACGCGCGAGTCGTTCTCGAACGGTGCGGTGCTGCTCGGGGCCACCGACCGCATCCGGGTTGCCTCGGGCATCGCGAACATCTGGGGTCGCGATCCCGTCAGCGCTGCCAATGCCGCGCGTGTGCTCGCCGATGCATTCGAGGACCGGTTCCTGCTCGGTCTCGGCGTCAGCCATCCGCGGCAGGTCGATCCCCGCGGCCACCGCTACGAGAAGCCGGTCGCGACGATGTCGGCCTACCTGGATGCGATGGACGACGACCCGTTCGTCAGTCCGGCCGGCGAGCGGGAGACCCGGCCACCCGTGCCCCGCGTGATCGCGGCGCTCCGCCCGCGCATGTTGCGGCTCGCGGCCGAGAAGGCGCTCGGCGCTCACACCTACCTCGTGTCGGTCGACCACACGCGCCGCGCCCGCGAGATCATGGGGCCCGATGCGCTCCTCATCTCGGAGCAGAAGATCGTGCTCACCTCCGACGCCGCCGAAGGCCGCGCGCGGGCAAAGGCTGCGCTCGGGTGGTATCTCGACACCCCGAACTACCTCGACAATCTTCGCTGGCTTGGGTTCTCCGACGCTGACTTCGAAGGCGGGGGCTCGGACGCACTCGTCGATGGGCTCGTCGCCGTCGGTGATGAGGAAGCCATCGAGTCTCGGGTGCAGGAGCACCTCGAAGCGGGCGCCACGCAAGTCGCCCTCCAGCCAATCGAGGACGACGACCCGTTCGGCCTCAGCACGCTCCGCCGCCTCGCCCCGGTGCTTGTCGCCTAATACCTCGATCAGGGGCCGGCGCCCGTTCGCGAGCGCCCTACGGACCGGCGATCCGAACGCGCTGCTACGCCGCCCAGCGGAAGCCGGTCGTCTCGGGGAGCGGCGCCAGCGGGCTTTCGGGCAGGCCGTCCGTCGGGTCGTCCTGGTTGTAGGCGCTCGGCGCCACGTCGTTGGGCGCGTCGGCGTGAAACAGGGCGGCGAGCAGCTCGATCTGTCCGCGGCCGACGCCCAGCTCGCCCATGCCGCCGCCGTACATCGGCCGACGGTCGCGCGCGCAGCGCGCGTACACATCGAACAGCGAGTGCAGGCTGCCGATCCGCGACGGCTTGACGTTCACCACGCGCGCGGCCAGCGGCGTCGCCCCGATGTCCTGAGCGTTGCGGATCGGCGCGTCGTAGGACACGCGCTCGAGGTGATCGCTTAACCGCTGCGCGATCTCGGGCAGATCGTGCGGGTCCTCCAGATAGGCGTCCGGGAACGAGGCCAGGACCCGGTCATAGAGCGCACCCAGCGCCTCCGGATCCTTGACCTCCAATCCGTAGTGTCCCTTGAAGTCGATCGTGTCGACCGCCCCCGTCGCCGCGACGTCGTCGACGAGCGCCGGCGTCCAGGTCGCCTCCGCGTCGAGCTTGAAGCGGACACCGGGCGCGCGGGCGAGCCGCCGGCGCACCGGGTCGATCGACGGCTGCTTGCCCAGACCCAGCGAGTTGACGAAGCGCACCGGCTGCGGCTCCAGCCCGAGCACGTCGTGCAGCGAGCGACCGGCTTGGCGCAGCGCGAGGTCGAGTGCCGCCGACTCGAACGCCCAGTTGCGAAAGCGCAGCGCCGCCTCCCACTCCGGGGGCTCCGGCCACAGATCGAGCGCCGCGAGATGGTCGCAGAAGCCCGCGAGCGTCCACTCGCCCTCGAGCGGCAGCGAGGGCCGAGTCTCGTGCAGCGCGGTGCCGTCCTCGCGGAACACCGAAACGTCCTCGCCCATCCCGTCGACGCCGGCGCCGACGAGGCGCACGTGCGTCGTAACCCGCTCGAACTCGTAGGCGAGGACGGCGTGCAGGCGGTCGTACTCGCACGCCTCGACGACGAGCGACAGTCCGGCGAGCCGCGGCCAGAGCGACTCGCGATCCGCAATTGGCGTGGCGGGATCCATAGCTGTCATTGGCTCTCGTCGGCTTATTGGTCGGGCGCCGGAATCGGCTCAGCCAGCGCGGCGCGCCCGGGAGCCGCTGGGAAGGGGTCGGCGAAGTATTGCGTCTCGTGCGTTACGAGACCGTCGGTGATCTCCATGACGCTGAGCGAGTACGTGGGCACGCCGTCATAGGTGATCACGCACTCGCTCACCCAAAGGTCGCCGGCGCCCATGATCCGGCGGATGGTGAAGTGGCGTTCGGCCGGGTGCCCGCCGCGTTGCGCTTGGATCGTTGACCGGCCTCTGAAGCGCTCGCCGGACTGCGGGTAGTCCAGGATTGCGTCTGCAGCGTAGATCTCGTGCTCAGCATCGACGTCCCCGCGTTCTGAGGCGTCCCAATGCTGCCGGATCCGAGCCCGGATATCGGCGTCACGATGAGTTGAGTTGTTCACCCGTTAGACCTCCTGGCCATTCAGTGTGGGTGGGGGCTACAGACGCGAGACGAGTTCGGCCACGATTTCCGCTGCTGGCTGTGGCCGTTTGGCGAGCGCAACGCTCTGGCCGGCCCACAGCGATAGCGCTTCGATCTCACCAGTCGTTCCGACCATCGGGGGCGCGGGGGAATATCGAAGAATGGGATCGCCGGAAGCGAAGTGCGCTATCACCTGGCCCTCTCCCGGTCGACGACCCGGTGCCGGCCGGCCTGCGGCCTCCCACATCTCGGCGGTTGAATTGTGGATGGCACGGTGCGGAGCGTCCGGCCATCCCACCTCATAGAGGTTGGCGTACCACTCGGCATCGGTCTCGGTCGCGGCTGTCAGGCGACGCCGGTACTCCTCGTGGATCGGCATTTCGTCGGCTAGGAGGAACCGAGTGCCAAGCCAAGCGGCCTGTGCACCAAGGGCAAGCACGGCTGCGACCCCTCGAGCGTCGCCAATCCCTCCCGCCGCGATGACCGGGACGGGTGCGACCGCGTCGACCACCGCTGGCACCAACGGGAGCGTCGCCACACAACCCCAGACGTGGCCGCCGGCCTCCCAGCCCTGCGCAACGATGACGTCCACTCCGCATCCCACTGCGCGCCGGGCTTCCTCGGCGCTACCGACCGTATGCATGACAATCCCTCCGGCGTCATGCACCAGGTCGACGTAGCTCTGGGGATCGCCGAAGATGAACGACACGATCCGCAGGCCAGCAGAAAGAGCCTGATCGACTCGACGGTGCTGATCCGACGTGAGAGCGAAATTGCCGCCAAACGGACGGTTGGTCAGCGCTGCCGTTTCACGGACGAGATCTCCGGCGTCGTCGACCCACCACAGGCCCATGGTGCCGAGGGCGCCGGCATTTGAGACCGCGGCGGGCAGCCGGGGATCTGCAGCCATCGGCGCCGAAACGATCGGGTGTTCAATCCCCAGCAACTCGCACACCGGCGTGTGGGTACTCATTGGGATGGCCCTCTTTCTGGCGCCCGTCGCGCCGGTTGATTAGGCTCAATCTGGGACCCGAGAGGCTCCGATGGCGCCCGGGCTACCGCTGGTCCACACCCGTGCCGCGGACCGGGGTGCACTCCTCAACCATAGACAGGAGCAGATCATGCGCAGCGACATCGCAACCGGCGGCACCTTCCCCGACTACGAGCTGCCCGATCACGAGAACCTTCCTCGAAAGCTCAGCGAGATCCAAGGCGAGGACCCTCTGATCCTGACGCTCGCGCGCGGCAACTACTGCCCGAAGGAGCACCAGCAGCACCTCGAGCTCGCCGCCAACTACCCCAAGGTCGCAGTGGCCTACACCAAGCTTGCCACGATCTCGACGGACACCCATCACGCGAGCCAGGAGTTCCGCGCGTCGACCGGCGCCCAGTGGCCCTTCCTCTCCGACCCGGAGCGGACCGTTCAGAAGGACCTCGAGATCCAGGAGTACACCGACCCCGAGCACGACCCGATGATCCCCCACACCATCGTGCTCAAGCCCGGGCTGGTCATCCACAGCATCTACAACGGCTACTGGTTCTGGGGACGTCCGTCCTTCGTGGATCTCTGGCACGACCTGCGGACCGTGACCCGCGAGATACGCCCCGACTGGGATCTCAGCAAGCCCGGTCTTCGCGAAGCGTGGGATGCGAGCGACTACGCTCCATTTCACGGATGGGACAGGCGCACCCCTGGGTCGGTTCCGTCGTCTTACAACTCCTGACAGTGCTGGAGGCCGAGCCGCCACCGCCACTCGCGCTGATCTCGATGCCGTTGCCCTCCATGCAGGTCGAACCGTTGGCGTAGATCGAGGCGGTGTAGGGGCCGCGGGTGGCTCGACGTGCGGGGGCGCGTGGTGGGGGAGAGGCGCATCTTCCCGCGAGCGGCTCAGGAGCGGCCGTCGTGTCCGCAGGGGTGCCGAGGCATAGAGGCTCTCTTGACGCGAGACGGCAGGCCAGTCGTTCGCGGGCGTTTGAGTCGCTTTGGCGATTGTTCGGCCAGGTGAGGGGACCGACGGTCACACCGCTCTTGGGAGCCCGCCGATTTCACCGCCGCGGTAGCTGCTAGCGGGGTCGCTGTTGTCGGCGATGGGGTGGTGGGTCTGCGGCTCGGGGCTCGGGGTGTCGAGGTTCGCGGCCTGGGCGGCGAGGAGTGCGAGCGCTTGCGCGCCCGGGCTGTCGGGGGTGGGGTGGCCGACCAGGAGCGTCTGTCCGTGGGCGCCCTCGACGGCGAACGTGTGGTTGTGCAGGTGGATCACCCCGGCGACTGGGTGGACGATGATCTGGTCTCCTGATAGTCCTTGCTGCACGTCGTGTCGTGCCCAGAGTTGGCGAAACTCGTCGCTTTTGAGCGATAGCTCGCCGACGAGATCGGTGAGGTCGGGGTCGTCGAGATGGCCGGCGACGTTCGCGCGCATATAGGCCACGCAGGCCGCGCAGGCGTGTTCGAGGTCGCCGCAGCGCTCGCGGGCCTCGGGGTTTAGGAACACGGAGCGCAGGATGTTGGTGCCTGGCTCTGACATCGGCGTCAGCTCACGCGCGAGCCTGGTTGCGGCCAGCACATCGAGCCGGCGTCCGTGCACGAGCGCCGGGATCGTGGTCCAGCTGTCCAGCAGCGCCCGCAGCTCGGCCGCGACGCTCTGAACGCTGGCTGGTTGGGGTTGCGCGGCTGCGACCGCCGCGCGAGCCAGGCCGTACAGGTGCGCGGTGGCGTCGTCGTCGAGCTGCAGTGCGCGTGCGAGGCACTCGAGCACCTGCTCAGACGGTCGGTGATCGCGGCCCTGCTCCAGGCGCATGTAGTAGTCGACGCTGAGCCCGGCCAGCGTCGCGAGTTCCTCGCGACGCAGCCCCGGCACGCGGCGCCGGTCATCCTGCTGAAGGCCGACGTCCTGGGGTCTGACCCGCTCCCGGCGGGCCCGGAGAAACTCGGCCAGCTGATGAGAACGCGCCACCCGAGGAGGTTTGTACCACCTCTGACAAGTCGAAGGTAGCCCTGACCTACCCTAGGCACCCTGGGGGTATGGCTAGCGACGACGCCGCCCTCCATAATCGTCGGCACTGGCTGATCGAGCCCTGCTCAAGATCGCGTCGACGGGTGTGACAAGGCGTCGCTCTCGACGTGAGCTGGTGCCCGAGTTGCCGGTCCCGACACAGAACAATCGGAATGCTGAGTGGTGCAGTGATGCGGGGTGAGGGTTGTGGCGAGTGAAGTGCTGCTGGCGGTAGCGGTCGCGTCGCCCGGTACGGAGTCGACGCTGGTGGCGTCGCCGGCCGTTGCGGGCGTTCTGACCCTCCCTGCGCGAATTGCTGTCGGTCAGCCGAAAGGGTGCAGCGGATCGTGAAATCGTGGCTGAGAATCATGCGTGTGGGGCTGTGTGCCGCAGCAGTCGTGGAGACGCTGCTCTCGACCGCGAGCGTCGCGACCACGGCCCACAAGAAGGCGCTTGCCGCGGACTTAATCCCGGCTGCGGCGCTGTGCCCGCCCGGGGTGGCATCTGGATGTATCGCCGGCTGTCGGTGATGTTCGGGATGGATCGTCGCGTCAGCGCGCTGATCTATCGCGGGTCGCAGGGGAGCGCTCGAGGCGTTGGGGATGGCTGGGCGCGCTGCGTCCGATCGACACGGGGGCGAGAATGAACAAATCGGGTCGCTGGATCGCGCTCGCAGGGGTGTGCGTGGGAGCGTTTGTTGGGCTGCTGCTCCCGAGCTTGAGCGTTGCTGCTAGTCAGGACAAGAAGGCGGTCTGCGTGCACAAGAAGGCGACAACGCACAAGCCGGCGGCGTGTGCGCACCGAAGGGCCCGTCCGCACCAGAAGATCAATCCGCACAAGAAGGCGGCCGCTAAGCGGCTTCCCAAGGCCACGATCGGTGCCGGCGCGGTGTCGGGCGCGACGTGGATGCACGACCTCGCCCCGCATTTGTGGTCTCGCAAGCTGAGCGACATTGTCATCCCTGGGTCGCACGACAGCGCCACCTACGGCTTGGCGCCTCCCGATGATGATTTTTGGCACGCCCAGGACGAGGACCTAGCCGCCCAGCTTGACGGCGGCATGCGAGAGCTTGACCTCCGGGTGGAGTTCACCTACGGACATAATGGTTTTGATTACTACGCCCACCACGGTTCGGGGCTTCTCGATGGTGTTTCCAAGTGGCTGACCCTGTCGCGAATCTTCTCTGACGTCGAGGGTTGGGCGCGCGCGCCTGGCCACGGTCAAGAGATCATCATGCTCAACCTCCAGATCTCCCAACTTGGCGGCGCCGCTTTTCCGACCGCCGACTGCAAGTCGTTTGCGCAGAGTATGGGAAGCGCCTTGATCACCCCAAGCGAGCTGCAGGCTAACCTCGGCACGAGCGACCCCGGCCAGGTGACCCTTCGCCGTCTGTGGTCGCTGCCTGATCCTGCGGGTGCGGCGCGGGTGATCATGGACAACACGCAGTGCCTGAGCGCCGCGACCCCGGACGCCGGGCAATGGGGCCCGTTCTCACCCGATGGCCAATCCCTGTACTCGGGGTACTACGCCGACCAGTGCAGCGCCGGCGGGTTTAGCCCGCCAGATGATCAGGTGTCGGGCATTACAAGCGAGGTGCTGGGGGCGTTGAACGGACGGCTCCCTGGCCCCGGAGGCGGTGAACCCACTCCGTGGGACTCGCCCAAGGTCGGCGGGTTGTACGAGCTTTACATTCAGGGCACCCCGGAGGGCGATTGTCTATTCACCCCGCACAGTATGCTTCCCGACGAGCGGACGGTCCTAGCCGCCGTCTATGACGCATGGTCGACGTCCGCCGACCAGGCGAGGCAGAACCTGAACCTCATCTCCGGCGATTTCGTCCAGGACACCGACCTCTTCACCGATGTCATCGCTATGGACCAGAGCTTGCCGGTGGCGCCCGACGCGATCACCCCGCTGGGGACTGAGCGGGTGGAGCGACCCCAAGGTACCTCCTCCATATCGGCGAGCGTCTTTACAGCGCTCGTGAGCTTTCAAGGAAAAGGTATCCCCGGAGCGGCCGTGACCTACCAGATCTCCCCGGCGAAGCCCGGCGTCGGCTTCGGCTACGACCAGCGCACTACAACCCTCACGGTGGCGGCCGACGAGCAGGGCGATGTCAAGCCCGTTGACCTGTGGTTCCCCGACCTGGCCGGCATAACGGGCACGTGGACGGTGACCGCGTCGGCGGTCGGGGCGCCCACGCAAGCGTCTTGGACGGTGGTCATCGCGCCGGCTACCGGGTTACGCCTGACGGCGGCGCGGTGCGATCAATACCCCTCTTGCAATCCGCGCACCGTCCAAGTGACCAAAACCTACATCGAAGATGAGAGCGACCCTGAGCTGTCCTTCACAGTAGCGGCGGTCGATAAGAGCGGTTTGGCGGTCGCCGGCGTGCCGGTGACGTTTGACGCCGGGTCGGCGGGTACGTTCGCCAGCGGAGGCAACAGCGTCACCGTAAACTCGCGAGATATCCTTTTCAACAACCGGGCGGCTGCGCCCGCGTTTACCGCGGGTACCCGCGCCGGTGCTTTCCCGATCTCGATCACCTCCCCCCAGGCGGACAATACCCTGATCCTGCCGGTCACGGTCACCCCGGGCCCTCCGACGAGCTTCGTTGTGACGCGGGGCGACGGACAGGCGGCGCCAATCAGCACGAAGTTTCCGATCGCGTTGAAGGGGCACTGGGTCGACCAGTACGGCAACGTTGTGACTGACCCGCCGTCGGCCGACCGAGTGCTGACGCTGCCCCCCGGCGACGGGACGTGGCCGAACGGCGACGGCAGCGTCGTAGCCACACCGGACGCCAACGGCACCATCACCGCACCGGCTCTGACCGCTGGCACGGGGGTCTTGGCTGGGGCGGACGTCGCTCACAGCCTGATCGTCAAGGTGGGCCCGGCGACCGGTTGGACGCTGCAGGTGATGCCCGGTCCGCCGGTTGGGGTCACTATCTCCAGCGGTGACGGCCAGCACGCCCCCGCCGGTAAGCCGTTCTCGCAGGCGATGGCGACCAAGGTTACCGACGCCGCGGGCAACCCCATCCCCGGGGCTCCCGTCACCTTCAAGGTCAGCTCGGGGGAGGCGACTTTCCCGCCGGTTAACCTGCGCCTAGCCGCCGCGGTCACCGGCAAGCGGGCGTTGCTTCACCGCGCCGACCCGCCGCGCAACGCTGTCGTGGTGCTGACCGACGACAAGGGCATCGCGACCGCGCCTGCGCTCACCAGCGGCCGGCAGCCAGGGCCGATCGGGGTGAGCGCGTCGGCCGCGGTGGCGCCAACGGTCAAACAGGCGGTGTTCCACCTAACCGCGGACAAGGTCGCGCCGAGCGCCCCGACGATCGACAGTCTGAGCAACGGCAATGGTCAGGTCAGCGTGGCGTTCACCGGCGCGAGCGCCGGAAGCGCGCCGATTACCGTCTACACCGTTCGCGCCAGCGATCAAAACCATCCCACAACGTCGCCAGTGATCGCGACGGGGCCTGGATCGCCGGTCATGGTCAAGGGACTGACCAACGGTGACCCGTACGTGTTCACGGTGACCGCGATCAGCACCGATGGGACAAGCCCGCCATCGTCCCCCAGCGACCAGCTCAACGTGGGAGTGGCGCCGGTAATCGTCAGCGGACCAGCCAACGGGACCGTCGGCAAACCCTACGTGTCCGGGACCACGGTCACCGGCGCGCCGCCCCCCACCGTCACGCTTACCTCCGGCGAGGTTCCGCCCGGGCTGACGCTGGCGGGCGGAGCGTTGACCGGCACCCCCACCGAGGCCGGAAGTTACGAGCTAAACGTGCGGGCGATCAACCCCGTAGGCATCTACGACGCGAGCGTCATGGTCGTGATCGCGTCGACCACGCTTGGGGCCGCGCCTCCCCAGCCGGGCATTCGGCACCTGCGCTCCACGATCTGCACCAGTCGACCGCGTCATGTCCGGGCATGCGCCATCCGGACGCTGATCGGCAGCTTACCGCCGCTTACTGCTAACGCCACCGCGAAGCTGGTGCGCGGCACGGTGACCTACGCGACCGGCCGCGCAAGCGCCCACTACCACAAGCTCATCCTCACCCGTCAACGTCGAACTCTCCCGGGTAGCTACACGCTAATCCTCCGCCGCGCGAAGCAAGCGATCATTGCCCCAGTCCTGCTCCGTTAGCCCCGGTCAACCGCACCTGTTGGTCTCTCAGCCCCGCGCGTAGCGGACTGCCCGCGGTTGCGGGGCCTATCGGAGCTGCGGGTTGCCGTGCACCAGTGGACCGTCGTCGACGTAGAGCTGGACGTTGAGGGGTTCGCGGCGCAGGCGCCGGAGGGGCACCCCGACCCGGGCTGAGCCAGTGATCGCCATGCGGGCAGCACTGCCGTGGCGATTGTCATTGACCTCCAGCCAAACCCGGCAGCGGACCGAGCAGCGCAGACGGGCTATCAGCACCCGGCGGCGCCTGAGAATCCCGGCGCGTCTTGGGAGCTGGCGGGCCGGCGACGGGGCCAATGGGCGCTCGCGGCGGCTTGTGTAGGGTCTACTCGTGGACGCGACCCTGGCACCGTTGGGCCGATGAGCATCGACGTGGTCCGAGCCGCCGGCCCGTCGCGGATCGACATCGCGTACGAGCGCTTCGGCGATCCCGACGCACCCCCGGTGCTGCTGGTGATGGGTCTGGCCACGCAGATGCTTGGCTGGCCGGATGGGTTCTGTGCTGCCCTTGTCGCCCGCGGACTGCAGGTTGTCCGGTTTGACAATCGTGACGTCGGCCTGTCGACCCATTTATCTGACGCGGTCGCGCCGGATGTGATGGCGGCGCTCTCGGGCGATTCGTCCTCGGCGTCCTACACGCTGTCAGAGATGGCGGGCGATTGTGTGGGTTTGCTCGATGCTCTGGGCCTCGACAGCGCGCACATCGTCGGTGCTTCGATGGGCGGGATGATCGCGCAGACGGTGGCGATCGAGCATCCCGACCGGGTTCGGTCGCTGACGTCGATCATGTCCACGACCGGCAACGCGGCGGTAGGTCAGGCGACACAGGAGGCGCTCGGCGTGCTGCTATCGCCGCCCGCCACCAACCGTCAGGAGGCCGTCGATCGGACTGTCGCGACGTTCCGCGTGATTGGTTCACCCGGCTTTGAGCTCGATGAGCCCGAACTGCGCGAGCGGGCAGGACTCTCCTTTGACCGTGCCAACGACCCGCTGGGTGTGGCTCGTCAGCTCCTCGCGATCATTGCGTCGGGGGATAGGACAGCAGCCCTTGGGTCGCTAGATCTGCCCACTCTCGTGCTCCATGGCGCCGATGATCCGTTGGTTGACGTGAGCGGTGGCAGGGCGACCGCTGACGCGGTTGCAGACTCTGAGCTCGTCATCTTCGCCGGCATGGGTCACGATCTGCCGCAGGCGCTGTGGCCCGAGATCACCGAGCGGATCGACGACCTCGTTCGGCGCGCCGAGGCGCCCGCGAGAGCCGGCTAGCGTTACGCACTGTTGCCCGAGGAGGCTGGAGACCCAGCGAGATGGCGAAGGAGCTCAGGCCTGATGTGATCGTCGTCGGTGCCGGCTCGGCCGGTTGTGCCGCTGCGCGTCGACTCGTTGATCGCGGCGACGTTCAAGTGCTGCTCCTGGAAGCCGGCGGCGAGGATCACAATCCGGCCATTCACGATCCGGCGCGCTTCCACGAGCTGTGGCTGGGGGAGGAGGATTGGGCCTATTACACCGTCTCTCAGCGCCACGCCGCAGATCGCGTCCTGCACTGGCCGCGCGGCCGGGTCCTGGGCGGGTCGAGCTCCCTGAACGGGCTCATCTACGTTCGCGGGGCTCGCGCCGACTTTGACCATTGGGCCGCGCTTGGCAACGTCGGTTGGGGCTGGGACGACGTGCTGCCGGTGTACCGGCGGATGGAGGACTTTGATGGGGGTGAGTCTGAGCTGCGTGGCGTCGGCGGTCCGGTGCGAGTGAGTGGTCACTATCCCCTGGCGCCGATCCACGAGGCGATCATCGCCGCCGCCGAGTCGGTCGGGATCAGTCGGAATCTCGACTACAACTCGGGTGAGCTCGACGGTGTCTCACAGCAGCAGCTGACGATCAAGGATGCCAAGCGCCACAGCGCTGCCGGCGCGTACCTCGGGCCGGTGATCGGCGATTGCAATCTCAAGCTGCTGACCGGCGCGCACGTGCGCCGCCTGCTGTTCGACGGATCGCGCTGCGTCGGGGTCGAATGGGAGCGTGGTGGTGAGCTCGAGATAGGCCGCGCCGCGTCCGAGGTGGTGCTGAGCGCCGGGACCGTCGGGTCGCCGCGGGTGTTACTGCTGTCGGGGATCGGTCCGGCAGACGAACTTCGCGGCTTGGGAGTCGACGTCGTGGCCGATGTTCCGGGGGTCGGGCGCAATCTTCACGACCACCTGCTGTCGCCGGCAATCTTCGCCGCTGAGGCCCCGATCGCCCCGCCAGCGCCGGGAACATCGCCGATTCAGACGCACCTGTGGTGGCGCAGCCGGCCCGATCTGCCCGTCCCCGACACGCAACCGATCCACTTCAGCGTCCCGCTCTACGAGCCATGGATGCAAGGACCGGACAACGCGTTCACCCTGCTCGGCGGGATGGTCCGTCCAGCAAGTCGGGGCTCGATTCGCCTGAGCGGCGCCAAGCCTGACGACGAGCTGCTGATCGATCCCAACGTCTTCGCCGTCGAGTCAGATCTCGACAGCCTCGTCGCGTCACTCGCGCAGGTCCGCGAGATCGGCGTCGCTGACCCCCTGGGCACGGATTGGGGCGCTCGTGAGCTCTACCCAGGCCCGGACGTCCGGACGACGGCTGAGCTGCGCGAATACGTTCGCCGCACTGCGATCACATACCACCATCAGGCCGGCACATGCAAGATGGGGACCGACGCTGAGGCCGTCGTCGACCCGAGGTTGCGGGTATACGGCATCGCCGGGCTGCGTGTCGCCGATGCGTCGATCATGCCTGCGGTGACCTCTGGGAACACCCACGCGCCGACCATGATGATCGGCGAGCGCGTCGCAGAGTTCATCACCGCTGACCACGCGGCGCCGGCCACCGTCACGCCGGCAACTCGTAGGTGATCAGGAGCGCGATGGAGCTCGATGTCCAGCGGTGAGATCCATTCGGTCAGGCGTCACCTCGACGTCGTGGCCGAGGGTTATGACGTCGAGATCCGCCGTTTGATCCCTTACTACGACGAGATGATCGCAACGGGTGTCGAGCTGCTCGCGGCTCTCGCGCCGACCGAGGGGCACGTCCTCGACCTCGGCGGTGGCACCGGGGCGCTTTCGGCGGCGGTTTTGGATGGGCTTCCGGGCGTGAGTCTGACCGTTGTCGATGTTGACGCAGACATGCTCGGTGAGGCCCGTAGACGGCTGGCGCGCTTCGGTGATCGGGTGTCCTTTCACCAAGGTAGCTTCCTGGAGCCACTGCCTGCCGCCGACGCTGTGGTCGCCAGCCTGGCGCTGCACCACGTGCATGACCTTCAAAGTAAGACAGCGCTCTACGGCGCGATCCACGACGCGCTCCCGCTCGGCGGGGTCCTGTTGAATCTCGACGCGGCGGTGACCGACGATGAGCGGCTCAACAGGCTCGTGTTCGATCGGATGGCCGCTCGGATGAGCGATCACGGGATCACCGATGCCGAGGCGCGTCGCCACTTCGCCGCCTGGGCGGAGGAGGACCGTTACTTTTCTCTGGATACGGAGCTGGGAGCGCTGCGTCGAGCAGGCTTCGGGGAAGTCGAGTGCTTCTGGCGGCGTGGGCTCTGCGCCGTCACATGCGGGTTGCGCGCCAGCTGATCTTCCTCAGCGACGGTACTCGAGCAGCACGATGCGTCGGTCAAGGATCGTCGTCTGCTCGAGTTTCCAGCGCTCGACGCCTCCGGTTTCGAAGATGCGCTCGCCTCCGGCGCTCCCGCACGTCAACGGAAACACCATCAGGCGTAGTCGGTCCACGAGCCCGGCACTCGTGAGGTTTTGGACCATCGAGATGCTCCCCATGGTGCGTATCGGCACTTCGCTCGCGCGCTTGATGGCTGGCAGCACATCGACCGCGTCGCCAGCGATGAGGCGGGTGTTTGCCCACTCCAGCGGCTCGGAGAGCGTCGATGACACCACCGCCTTCGGTGACTCAGTAAGCCGCGATCCCGGATCGGATCCGTTCGACGAGATGGCCGCGAGCGCCTCGTAGGTCACCCGCCCGAAGACGATGAGCTGAGGCTTGTCCAGCTCGGCGTCGATCCACTCGTCGAGCTCGGCGCCTCCATAGCCGAAGTACGGCCCCACATCCTCGGCCGACGCGAAGCCGTCGAGGCTGACGAACAGGTCCGCGGTGAGTTGGATCACGCGGGGCCCTTCGGGCGCCACGCACCGCTGGGCAGGTCGTGCATGTTCAGGGCGCTGTCGACAGGCAGTGAGCTCGTCACGTGTTTCGCCAGTGCCTCGGCGTACATGGCGTCGCGTGGCTTCTCCAGACGCTCGGCGTGCTGCTCGGCACGCTGGAACAGCTCGTCCGGGATCTCGATACTGACCTGCGGCGCCGAGCGCGGCATGATGTGCCGACTGCGCAACGAGCCCGCCGACGCGTACTTCGTCACCTCGATGTAGCGGTCGATCGCGTCGGCATAGAGCTCGTCGATCGACGTGCCGAGCTGCTCAGCACGCGCTGTGGCGAGCTCTAACAGCTGCTCGGTCAGCTGGACTGTGACGGTTGGCACCGGGCGAACCCTACGACACCGCCTGCACGAAAGCGTGGCGCGCGAGCTGGTCGAGCAGTGCCCGGCGATGCCATGCGGGATCTCGCGGGTCGATCCGCCCGCAGAACCGTTCGTCTCGGTGCTGCGTAGTCAGAGCTGTGGACGCGACAAGCATCGGCAAGCAGGCAGCGGAGGCCAGGACCGTGGGCGGTCCGCGGACGGTTTCCGTGGGGTCATCGGCGTGGGTCGAGAACCGCGAGTACGTTCGCCCGATCGTGCGCGCGCAGGCGCTGTCAACGGCGCACCCTTGCAGCGAATCGTGGAAGCTCCCATAGCCCACTCATCAAATACCATTGGCCCATGAGCGGCCAGCGAGTGCCCGGTGGGGTGGTCCACAGATTGCCGGCGGACCTGCGTACGGCGCTGATCGCCAACGCCACGGCACTCGATGCCTGGACGGACATCACGCCCTTAGCCCGCAACGAGTTCATCTGTTGGGTCGAAGATGCCAAGCAGGACACTACGCGGGAGCGCCGTATTCGGCGGACCCAGGAGGAGCTGGAGGAAGGCCAGCGCCGGCCCTGCTGCTGGCCGGGATGCAAGCACCGCGATCGCACCGGCGCTTAGCTGCTCGCGGAGGGCCGTTGATCGTGTCTGCTTGGCAGTCGACCCCGTCGGCGGCCGGCGCGGCCGTGTCGCCGCGCTGGGCTCGGCCGGACAACGAGTCGTGTCACAGGCGGGGCCGCTGTCTTGTCTTGGGTAGTACAGATGGCTTCTCAACGCGGAGATTCCCAATGACCGATCGCGAGCGATTGTTAGACGAGCTGCGGCCGGTCGCGTTCGCGATCGCCTACCGGATGCTCGGGAGCGTGTCCGAGGCCGAAGATGTGGTGCAGGAATCGCTGTTACGGGTGCATCAGGCGCTTGATGCCGGCGAGGAGATCGCGTCGCCGCGGGCGTTCGTCGCCACCGTGACCACTCGGCTGGCGATAAACGAGCTGCGGACCGCGCGCGCCCGCCGCGAGCGGTATGTCGGCGAGTGGCTGCCCGAGCCGATCATCACCGACGGCGAGGACGATCCGGCACGGCACGCGGAGACGGCTGACTCGCTTTCGCTGGCGATGCTGGTGCTACTTGAGAGTCTCTCGCCTGAGCAGCGCGCGGTGTTGCTGCTTCACGACGTGTTCGACTATCGATACCGAGAGATCGCGGAGATCGTCGGCAAGAGCGAGGACAACGTGCGCCAGCTGGCGACCCGCGCCAGACGCCACGTCGGGCAGCGTCGTCCCCGCTTTCAGACGACCCGCGAGCAGCGCGACGAGCTGGCACGGCGGTTCTTCGCGGCGGCCGAGCAGGGCGATCTCGCCGGGCTCGAGGCATTGCTCGCCGATCAGGTCGAGCTGACCGCCGACGGCGGCGGTAAGGTTCCGGCGCTCGCGCGGTCGCTGCGCGGGCGCAGCCGTGTCGCGCGCGCGCTGATCGATTACGCGCGTCGCCGAGCCGACCTGATCCCGCAAATCCAGATACGGCCGACGGAGATCAACGGCAGTCCGGGTGCGCTCTATCTCGACGCACAAGACCGGCTGATCGTTGTCGTCGGGCTCGAGATCGCCAGCGGCCAGATCACGAGCGTCAAATCGATCGTCAACCCCGACAAGCTCGCCCACCTCGGCCAGACAGCCGATCTGGCATCCCTCGTGCGCCCACAAGCGCCTCAGAACTAGCGAGAAGCGCCGCGTCACCCGACGTCAGCGCGCTTACGCCGGCGGCTTGACACGTCTTTATCGTGGTGCAAGACTGCCGGACCAGTCTGCAACTTCACGTCCAGTGCACGTCGGTTGAGAGGTTCCGGCGTGCTCGGTTTAACTGAAAGTAGGTTCGTCGAGCCGCTGGGTTTGGGTCCAGTGGCACATCGTTGATAGGTCTGATATCAGGCCCGTGGCTGGTGCTGTCCAGGTGTCCCGCCACTGGTGTGCAGCGCCGTGTCATTGTGACTGATGCTGCCGTGATAGGGTCACCTGCGCTCGTGGGGAGGGAACGTGCACTACGTCATGTCAATTTCTCGTGCCCTGACCGTCGGTCGGTCGCGCGTGAAGTCTCTAGGTCTACTCGTTGTCCTGCTGGTTGGCGCTGGTGCGGCGCTGATCGCAACTGGCTCGGCGACTGGTAAGGGCGCCAAGTCGCCCGCCGGGCCGGCGGTCGGCGGTGGCAAGGCGGCGTCGCTCGTCCTGCACGAGTCCTCCGCGCTGACTCTCGCGCTCGCGCCTGACCATCACACGATCGCGATGAACATGCTCGGCAATCTGTGGACATTGCCGATGTCGGGCGGCACGGCTACGCGGACCAGCAGCCTTATGCAGGACACGGCCTACCCGGACTGGTCGCCTGACGGGAAGACGATTGCGTTCCAGTCGTACAAGAGCGGGACGTTCCACATCTGGGCGATGAACCCCGATGGGAGCAATGTAAGAGAACTGACGTCCGGTTTCTACGACGACCGCGAACCGCAGTTCTCGCCCGATGGAACGAAGATCGTGTTCTCCTCCGACCGCCCGCCGGCCGGCTCGCCCGCTGGAACCGCGACCGGGTCCTACAACCTGTGGACGTTGACCCTCGCCACCGGTCAGCTGACCGAGATCACGCATGCCTCGGGCGGGACCACCTACTACTACCCAACTTGGTCTCCAGACGGAAAGCAGATCACCTACGTCGACTCGAGTCACGCGATCGAGAGCATCGCCGCCGACGGAACGGGTTCGGCGACGACGCTGTACTCCGATTCGACGAACACCTTCTACTCGCCGACTTGGTCGCCCGACGGCAAGAGCCTCGCCTACACCGAGCTCGACAACCAGGGCACACTCACGCAGCTGTTCGTCAACGGAAACGCGGTATCCGGCAACGAGGACGTATTTGCGTTCCCGGCTCGCTGGGCGTCCAACGACACGCTGATCTACGCCGCGAACGGCCACATTATGCAGCGCAGCCTTTCCAGCGGCTCGGTGAGCACGGTCCCGTTCTCGGCCAAGGTGACGTTCAACCGCGCGTCCTATCCGATGAAGGCCCACGACTTCGACTCGACCAAGAAGCAGCCGGCCACCGGCGTCCTGAGCCCCGAGCTCTCGCCTGACGGCCGCCACGTCGTATTCGTCGCCTTGAACCAGCTGTGGGAGATGAAGATCGGGCACAAGCCCGTCGCACTGACGAACACCGCCTGGGCCAAGGCGACACCGACGTGGTCGCCTGACGGCAAGTACCTAGCGTACGCGTCGGACAAGGACGGTCCGATGGCCATCTACATCCGGAACATGGATACCGGCTCGACGAGACGGCTGACGGCACCGTTCACGGGGGCACAGGCGAAGCTGGCGTGGTCGCCGGACGGCCAGAAGATCGCGTTTGAGTCGGCGCTCGACAGTGAGGCCGGCAGTCAAGCGCTGTACGTGGCAGATGTCGCGACCGGGAGCTTCAAGCAGATCTTCAGCCCGAGTCAGAACGCGAAGGGAGCTCAGTATGAGATCGCGTTTGAGCCCGGTGCTCCCAGCTGGGGACCGGACAGCAACACGATCGCGCTCGCGGTCCAGCAGAGCTACTCGACCCGGTTCCGCGAAGGTGAAAGCGAGATCCTCACCGTTGACGCGTCGACGGGTGCCACGCACATGTACGACCCGTATCCCTACGAGACGATCACCAACCGTGTGGAGGGCGACGGCCCGGTTTGGTCGCCAGACGGCAAGCACATGGCGTACGTGCTCGACGATGTTCTGTGGTCCCTGCCCGTCGATAGGGCGACAGGGGCACCGGCGGGCCCGGCCCGTCAGCTGACTAACGAGGTCGCCGACCAGCTCAGCTGGTCTGGCGACTCACAGCACATCCTCTACGACTCAGCCGGCACGCTCCGCATGGTCTCAGCCAACGGCGGACAGCCGACCACGGTTCCCGTGCACCTGACGTGGCGACCGCAGGCCGCACCGAATGGTGAGAAGGTGATCCACGCCGGGACGGTCTGGACCGGTGCGAGCGGAGCCCAGGAACAGCACAACGTCGACATCGTGGTGTCGGGTAACAAGATCCTGAGCGTCGGCGCGGCGAAACCCCGCTCCTCCTACGGGCCGGGCATCCAGTACGTCAACGCGGCGGCCGACACCGTGATCCCAGGCCTGTGGGACGCGCACTCGCACGAGAACATGGACCAGCCGTTCGCCGGCAACCGGCGCGACCGGCTTGAGCTGGCGATGGGCGTCACGGACGAGATCTCGATGGGCGACGAGGCGTATCACTCGCTCGAGCAGGTGGAGTCTCAGCAGTCCGGCGCGACCCTGGGACCCCGGTATTTCTGGGGCGGTGAGCCGGTCGACGGCCGGCGCATCTTCTACAGCTGGATGCGCGCCGACCCGGACATGAGCGCGTTGAACCGGGATCTCTCCCGCCTCAAGACGCTGAAGCCCGACATGCTCAAGACGTACGTCCGGCTGCCCAACAACTACGAGCAGATCGCGATCAACGCCGGCCATCAGATGGGAGTCCCGTCCTTCTCCCACTACTTCTGGCCCGCGCTCGCGTTCGGCCAGGACGGCACGTCGCACTGGGCGACGCAGAGGTTGGGCTACCAGATCGCGACATCAAACAACACGGTCGCCTACGACGACACGATCCAGCTCTACGCCCAATCCGGGATGGCGATCACGAACACGCCGTTCTTCGGCGTTCAATATCTCGAGAACACCAACGGCCAGCCGATCCTCAACGATCCCCGGCTGAAGCAACTCCTCAGCCCGTGGCAGTATGCGCTGGCCGAGCAGGAGTACGCGGCGCCTCCACTTAGCCCTGCGTCGCAGCAGTCGATCGATGGCTGGTCACAAGCCGATGCCAAGATCCTCGCGGCGGGAGGCACCGTGCTCGGCGGGACCGATAACCCGATCGGCATCGGCAACTGGGGAACCCCCGTCGCGCTGAGCGTGATGGCACACACCGGGCTCAGTAACTACCAGGCGCTGCAGGCGTTCACGACTGCGCCGGCGAAGGTGATGGGTCTGCTGAATCAGATCGGCACGATTCAACCGGGGATGATCGCCGACATGGACATCATCCGCGGTAACCCGATTCAGGACATCGAGACGATCGCCAACGACGACTACGTGATGCAGAACGGGCGGCTGTTCACCGAGAAGCAGATCATCGGGCCGTACGGCCGCGTCCAGCTGAACACGCCGCCCGCCTCCTCGACGCAGGTATCGGTCGCACTCGCCGAGGCATCGACGCTCTCACATGGAAAGCATCCCTGGGCGACGGTGGCCGAGGTTGCCGACCTGACGCGGCTCGCCCAGTACCTGTGCCACCCGGAGAGCGGCAGCGATCCGGTGGCGGCCAGCGCCGACGTAGCCACGCAGGGGGCGCCCGAATTCTGATTTGAGGGTCATTGACGCGTCAGTAGCTGATCACGAGCCGAGGTAGCTCGCGATGACATCGGCGAGCTCTTCGGGGTGGCTGAGCGCGGCGAGGTGCCCGCCGGGCACGATGACGGCGTCGACGCCGAGCCGTTGCCGGGCGATGCGCTGCTGGAGTTCGACCGGGAAGAAGCGGTCGTCACGGCCAGCCACGACATGGACCGGAACCGGTGGCCAGACGTCGAACGTGCAGGGGTCGTCGAACCGCTCATCCAGTTGAGACCCGGCGCGCCGCTGCATCTCCTCGGCCAAATGCTGCGGGATGTCGTGCATGAAGTAGGTGGTCAGGTCGAACTCGGTGCGGTAGCCGTCGCGCGTTGCCGCGGCCATCCTGGCCTGTTCAGAGCCGACGTTGTCCCACCACTCGCCGGGCGTCTCGCCGGGCTGCGGGATCATCGCGTTGACGAATATCACCATGCGGGTGGGGACCCGCTGCCACACGAGTGGGGCGGTGAACGCTCCCATCGACTGCGCCACGAGCGCGACGTCGCTGCGCCCATCGATCGCGTCCACGACGGCGTCGGCGTAGGCCGGCAGTCCGGTGCGGCCGTAGGCCGCCAGGTCAACAGCAAACGCGTCGTACCCCCGGTTTTGCAGGTCGCGCTCGACCAGGTGCCAATACCAGCCCAGGCCGCCAGCCCCAGGAATGAGCGCAACAGCTGTCATCTCATCTAGGAGTCGGCTGGCACGAAAACCTCTACTCGACCAGCGGTGGCTCGAGCAGCGACTCGTTGATGTGCTCGGACAGCGCGATCGCAGCGGCTCGTTGCGCGGCCAGTCGCTGCTTGTCGTCGTCGGCGCTCTCCATCGCCAGCGCGTAAGCGGCGGAGGCGGCCTCCCAGAGGCCACGGGTCCTATCGGTATCAATCCGCGCTTCCCGGCGCATCTCCTCGACAGTACCGGCGATGACGTGGGCCGGTGCAGCAGCGTCGAAGGTCTTCTGGGCCTCCGTCTCGCGCACAAGCGTGAACGTGTTGTTCGCGGTCAGAACCGGCCGATGCAGGACCCGTTCAACCCGGGTCGAGGCATTGTCGAGCACGGCGGTCGACACGCTGAACCGCGGGTAGGGCGCAAGCGCTGCCAGCCAATCTCGCCGTCGTGCATCTTGGGTACGGTGCGCGCGTTCGTCGATCGTCACCCCCACGTATTCCGCGACGTGCACCCATCCCCAGTGCGTGGCCGCCAACAGGATGCCGATCACGGCGAGCACTACGCCGAACGCGCCTCCGCCATTGAGGAGAACCTCCCAACCGCCGTAGAGCGCGATTGCCACCCCACCGATCAAGCTGGCGCCGGTGAGCACCGATCCAACTGCGACCAGCCGGTCGTGCTTGTGCGTGACGACGACCGGCTGGTGATATTGCTCCGCAGCGGGCACGTTGACCATGTCCTCGTCGAGCAGCCGCGGGTCGGCCGGGACCCCCAGGAACGCCAGCATGCCCTGGCTCGGGTCGTCCATCGTCTGACCGCTCGACTGGTCGCGCTTAGGACTGAGCCTCCCCGGGCGCCCGCGCTGGTCTAGCGGCGCGCCCGCCGCCGTTGCCGGCGCCCGACGCGGCGTCCCCAGCGAGGTTGCCAGTGAGGATGCCCTCTCGGACCTGCTCCATCAACGAGCCGACCGCGGACGGCGACGCAGGGAGCAGGAGCGTCGTCATGTTGCCGTGTTCGCCGACCGACCGGATCGTGTCCATGTACTGGGTCAGCGCCACCAGCGCCATCGCTTCCCGGGCATCGATCCCGTCCTCGTCAGCGATCAGAGCCAGCGAGTCCTTCAGGCCGTGAGCGATCGCCTTTCGTTCCGCCGCCACTCCCTCACCATGCAGGCGCATCGACTCCGACTCCGCCTCGGCCTTCTTGATCCGCAGCGTCTTGTCGCCTTCGCCCTGTGCGGTGGCCGCCTCCTGGTTACGGCGCGCTGCGTTGATGTTGTTCATCGCATCCTTGACGCGCTGATCAGGTTCGATGTTCGTGATCAACGCCTTGATGATCTCGTAGCCGTAGTCGGCCATCTGCCTCTGGAGGGTCTCTTGAATGTGCTTGGCGATCGTGTCCGCGTCGGCGTACGCCTCGTCGAGGTCCATCGTCGGGATGTGCGACCGCACGACGTCGAACGCGTAGGACTTCATCTGCACTTCGGGGTCATCGAGCTTGTAGAACGCGTCCTTCACCTTCGACTCGTCGGTTCCGACCATGTACTGAATTGCCAGTTTGACCACCACGAACACGTTGTCCCTGGTCTTGGTCTCGATGTCCGCGTTGAGTTGCTCGACCTGCAGGCTCATGCGCCCCGCAACCTTCTCGACGAAAGGCGACTTGCGCTGCAGCCCCGGCCCGGCAACCCGGACGAACTTGCCGAAGCGCTCGACAATCGCGCGCTCCTGCTGCTCCACGGTGAAAAAGAAGACGGGCAAAACGGAACTCCTTTCAGGCGGTCGCGATCAGCCCCTGGCCACGATGTGGAACAAGAAGTAATGGCCGATCGACGCGACGTACGAAACCACCAACGGCCCAAACCCAGATGGTCAATGGCGCACTTCGCATACACCGAGCTTAGACCCCCGACGATCGCATCCGGCAGAGATCCGCGCCTCGACCCGCCGGCTGAGGGCGAAAACGGCCGCGGGTTCGGCCGTTCTGGGTATAGGGTCGCGGCATGACGGGACCTCGCGAGGACGCGGCGGCGCGATCGAAGCCGACGTTATGGCAGCGCATGGCCGTGAGGAAGCTTCGGCGGGCAGCCGGCCGCGCAGCCGGTGAGCCCCTCGCTCCGGAGGACTGGGAGGTCGCCTGGCGGCTTCACGAGCATGGGCTTGGCGGCGCGGTCGCCGCGATCTTCCGAGCACTTCCGAGCAGCCCGCGCTGCGGGATCTGCGGCGCGCCTTTCGCTGGGCTGGGGAGCTGGATCGTTGGGCCGCTCGGCTATCGGCCTTCGCGAAAGAATCCGACCGTGTGCGGGGCATGTGTGGAGTTCTCGCCACCCGGCGGCATGACGCAGCACATCGGGGTCCTGTTTGCCGACCTCCGCGGCTTTACGGCCCAGTTCGACGGCGGTGACCCCGAAGAGGCGTCGCGGCTCCTGCGGCGTTTCTATCGGTGCGCCGAGGACGTTCTATTTCCCGATGCCGTGATCGACAAGCTCATCGGGGATGAGGTGATGGCTCTGTACCTGCCCGATCTCAAGCCCGACATGGCGCGTGACGACGTTCCCGCGTTGATGCTCGAGCACGCCTGCCAGCTTCTCCATAGCGTCGGCTATGCGTCAGGTTCGACGCCGTTCGTGGAAATGGGCGTCGGGATCGATGTCGGCGAGGCGTTCGTCGGCAATATCGGCCAGCGCGCACTGTATGACTTCACGGCTGTTGGAGATGTCGTGAATACCGCCTCGCGGCTACAGGCCGAGGCCGCGGGGGGTGAGGTCGTGCTCTCCCAGCGCGTCGCGGACGGACTCCGTGTCCCGGTCGGTACACGCGTTGAACTGCAGGTCAAAGGCAAGCGCGACCCGCAGACCGTGTACCGCCTCGCCGTCTAGCACCCGGCCAACCCATCACGCCCGTCCGGACACTTGCGGATCAGGGCCGCTTTGCGGCCCATGGCCCGACGCCGCTGATCCGCTCGATCTCGTAGCGGACGATGTAGCCGGGTCCCTTCGGTGCGGGGAACTCGGTGTCGGGCGACATGTAGGTCTTTGTCAGACGGTTGAGCAGGTCCCACGCCGCATCGCTTGGCTCGACCATGGCCCGCGCGCGCAGAACGGCGTAGGGATTCAGGAAGACGCCGTGGTCGCGCTGGGCGGCAAAAGACAGGACGACGCGCGGGTCGCGCTCGATGTTCCTCAGCTTCTGCTGGTGGTGCATGTGGCCGGTGACGAGCGCGTCGCCCTCCAGCCCGATCCAGATGACGGTCACCTGCGGGCTGCCGTCCTGGTTGATCGTGCTCAGGTGGACCAGCGGGCCGGACTCGATCAGCTCGCGCAGCTCGTTCGGTAGATGGCGCAATCCGAAACGCTCCTTCCGGCTACGCCGCCGGCATGGCGTCGGCGACGAACTTGGCCATCGCAGCGGTGAACTCTCGCCGGCTTTTCTCCCAGGCGTAGAACATGTGGCCGCCATCGAAGTGGCGGACGCTAAGCCGGCCGGCGGTCTCCGGGTCCAGCCGCATCAGGTTTCGCAGCCGGTCGCTCGCGTAGTACGGCGTAACCAGGTCGTAGCGGCCGTGCGTGATGAATGCCTTCAGGTGCGGATTCAGCGACATGCCGTAGCGGAAGTCATCGGTGGCGCCGGTGGGCGGAACAAAGAAGTGCTGCGGGTCGTCATTGCGCCACGCCTCATTGACGTCCTCACTGAGCACCATGTACTCGCGGTCGGTCTCGATCCCGATCTCCTGCCGCAGCTGTCGGTTGATCGCCATCGTGTACGTGGACTCGATGCCCATGAGCGTCGGATCGGGGCCGGCGAACGCATCCCGATCGGGAAACGGATCCGTCGAGACGATCGTCGCGTCGTAGAGGCCGAGCACCTTGCGCTCGTCCCGGAGCAGTTCGCGCGTGAACTTGTCGATCGTGACACGGCCCTCCGCGCGCTCGACCATCTCCACCGGAAGACCGATCAGATCGCCGAGCTGCCCGAGAACCCGTTCGCGTTCGACGGGCGGCATCGACGCACCGCGCGTGAGGAAGGCGGCGTACTCGCCGGTGGCGAAGCGCTCCGTCTCCCGGAGGACCTCCTCGACTGGCACCCCGGCTGCGAACGCGCGCGAGCGGCCGTGGTGAACCGCAGTGATCGCCATCGTCGGCAGGAGATCGATCCACCCAAGCACGTCGTAGTCGGTCGGCGAGAGCGTTGCCAACTCGAGCGCGGGAGAGATGAGCACTGCGCCGTTGAGTCCGATGCCCGCCGTCTCCTGCAACATGCGCACAAGCCGGCCGACGCGATAGCCGCCGTAGCTCTCGCCGGCGATAAACACCGCAGAGCCCCACCGGCCATGACCGGAGAGCCACCGGCCCATGAACTCACATAACGACTCGAGATCGCGCTTATAACCGAAGTACTCCGTGTCGTCGCCATCATCGTCGCGCTTTTTCCGGTCCTCGTCCTTCTTGCTGTCATCGGCACCCTTCTCGATGACGCGACTGAAGCCCGTGCCCACCGGATCGACGAACACGAGGTCAGTGAACGCGAGCCACGACTCCTCGTTCGCCACCAGTCGGGGCGGCATCCGCGGCAGCGACCCGTCTGGCGGGAACCCAACCCGTGACGGTCCGACGGCACCCATGTGCAGATAAGCCGACGACGCCCCTGGTCCACCGTTGAAGACGAACGTCACCGGCCGGTCCTCGTCCCGGGCCGCGACGTAGGAAACCGAGAAGATCTCCGCCGCAGGCTTCTCCTTCTTGCGCAGGACGATCCACTTTCCGCTCGCCGTGTATTCGATCGAGAGGCCGTTCGCCCTCCACGTCGCGGTCATCTCCGCACCCGCCGGCGGCTCGTGGGCCGCCTTCGCAGGCGCCTTCATATCGTTCGTGCCCTCGTCAGCCATTGCCGAGACGCTATAGGTCTGGCCAGGTTCTCGCCGACACGAGCGCGGCCGACGCGATGAACTTCGCGGTTGCCAACGGTCTGTGCTGGTGAGCTACGTAATCGACCCAAGGCGACGACATGCTGACCCTCTACGAACACCCCTTCGCGCTCTACTGCCAGAAGGTCCTGATCGCGCTCAACGAGCTGGGCGTCGCATATGACGTGCTCGAGGAGCAGCGCGACTTTGACCGCGCCGGCCTGGCCAGGCTATGGCCGCCGGCGTCGATCCCGGTGCTGCGCGACGGCGACCAGGTGATCGGCGAGACCTCGATCATCATCGAGCACGTCGCCGGCGCCCGCTTGGTGCCGTCGCTGCAAGCTCGCTTGTGGGACCGCATCTGCGACCAGTACGTCTCCGACTCCGTTCAGGCGATCGTTGCCGACACGATCGAGGAGCGCTTCGACGATCGCGTGGTGCGGCGGACTCGAGCACGGCTCGACATGGCCTACGGGATGCTCGAGACGCAGCTGGCGGGGCACGAATTCCTCGTCGGCGAGACATTCACGGTCGCCGACTGCGCCGCCGCACCGGGCCTGTTCTATGCGCTGGCGATCCATCCGTGGGACGAGGGCACTCATCCCCAGGTGACCCGGTACTACCGCGCGCTTGCGCAGCGTCCGTCCTTTGCAGAGGTGATCGCAAACGCCCGTCCCTACCGTGAGCTGTTCCCGCTGCCCTGGCCGCCGGACTTCGACCGCTACCACTGACTCGATGGCCGCGGTCGCCTGACGGTGGGTGCAAGCTGGAGGAATTCGAGTAGCGCTCGCGCGAGCTCGTCAGGCGCCTGTTCGGCCTGGTGATGCCCGGAGTGAATCGGGGCGCTGCGTAGCTCTGCGGCCACCCAGGGTCGCCAGATCGCCACCGGGTCGCCGTGGATGTCGATGTCGTCCTCGGTCGCGGCCAGCAGCAGCGTAGGGCAGGAGATGCGGCGACCGGCGGCCCGATCGGCTTCCTCGTGCGCGCGATCGACGCGCAGGCCCGCACGGTAGTCCTCGCACATGCCGTGTACGACGGCGGGATCGCGCAGGGCCGCCCAGACGTCGGCGTAGTTGTCTTCTCCCATCTCGGCGGGTGAGGGAGTCCGGTACCAGGTGTCGGGATCGAGGTTGATGACTCGCTCCGCGGGCTTGTCGGTCTGGGCGAAGAACCACCAGTGCCACCAGCTGCGCACGAACGCTTCATTGAGGCGCTCGAGGTGCTCCACGACCGGGAGACCGTCCATCACCACGAGCCGCGTGACCGCCTGTGGATGATCCATCGCCGCCCGGAAGGCGACCAGCGACCCGCGATCATGGCCCACCACCGCGAAACGCTCGTGGCCCAAATGGCTCAACAGGGAGACGATGTCGTTGGCCATCGCCCGCTTGGACGACTGGGCGTGCTCCGGCGCATCGGGAGGTAGCGTCGACTGCCCGTAGCCGCGTAGATCGGGGCAGACAACCGAGAACGAGTCCGCCAGCTGCGGCGCCACCCGGTGCCAGGTCGTGTGCGTGCGCGGATGTCCGTGCAGCAGCACCACCGCCGGCCCTTGGCCACCACGCCGGACGCGCAGCGTCACCTCCCCAACGTCTACATAGTCCAACCTGAACCCCTCGAACACGAAGCACTCCTACCCGCACCCAACGTTTCGCACCAGCGACCGTCCGACCGTCGTCGCGGTCGCTGCGGCGAGCGGTAACGCCAGATCGGGAACCGGACGCCTGACGCGTTAAGCGGGTGCGATTAGTTTGGCCATGGCCGGCCGTTTGACGTCGTGTGAGACCCACAACGTCAACGAAGGAGACAGAGATGTCTTTGGCAATCGCAGAAAAGACGGTGCTGGTGACGGGCGCGAACCGCGGGCTGGGCCGGACGTTGGTCGACGAAGCCCTGAGGAGAGGCGCCAAGCGGGTGTATGCCGCCTCCCGCCGGCCGATCATCGTCGCGGATCAGCGTGTTGCGCCCGTGACATTGGACGTGACCGACCGGGCACAGATCCAGGACGCTGTCGACAGCGTCGAATCTCTCGACATCCTGATCAACAACGCCGGTGTTTCAGTCCCCGATGATCTGAGCGACCGTTCCGCGTTCGAGCGGCACCTGGCGGTCAACCTGTACGGGACCCTGGATGTCACCCGAGCGTTCCTGGAAGCGCTGGCGCGCAGCCACGGCGCCGTGGTCAACGTCGTGTCGCTCGGCGCGGTAGCCGGAGTGCCGATCCTCCCCGCCTATTCGGCCTCAAAGGCAGCCGCCCTTTCGGTCACCCAGTCGCTGCGCGCGCTGCTGGCGGGCCGGGGCGTGAGCGTTCACGCCGTACTGCCCGGTCCGATCGACACCGATATGGTGCGGGCGCTCGACATTCCCAAGACGCCGCCCGAGGACGTGGCGCGGGCTACGCTGGACGGCCTCGAGCGCGGTCAGGATGAGATCTTCCCCGACCCGATGTCACAGTCGTTCCAAGACGGCTGGCACACGGGCGTCGCGAAGGAGCTCGAGCGCCAGAACGCGGCGCTGGTGGCGACCGAGCCGATCGCGGCGTGACCCGGACAGAAACCATGGACACGACGATGATCACCCACACGGTCGCCTCGCGTGACGAATGGCTGGCGGCGCGCGCTGCGCTGCTTGAGCGCGAGAAGCAACACACCCGAATGGGGGACGAGCTTGCGCAGCAGCGCCGGGAGCTTCCCTGGGTCGCGGTCGATGAGCCGTACACGCTGCAGACAGCGGACGGCCCCAAGTCGCTCGAGGAGCTATTCGACGGCCGCTCCCAGCTGCTGATCTACCACTTCATGTTCGGCCCCAGCTACGAGGCTGGCTGTCCGGTGAACAGCTCGATCGCCGACTCGTTCGACAGTCTGATCCCGCACCTGAAGGCTCGCGACGTGACGTTGATCGCCGTCTCCGGGGCCCCGATCGAGAGGCTGGTGGCGTATCGCGAACGGATGGGGTGGAGCTTTAACTGGGCGTCGAGCTACGAGAGCGCGTTCAATACCGACCTCGGCTTTTCGAGCAGCCTCCAGCAGACGCGGACGGCGATCGAGCCGAGTCTGGACCAGCTGCCGTCGGTCGCGTTTCGTAACGCCAAGGTCGCCGGCACCGACATCTACGGCTACCTGACGGAGCTGTTCGGCTTCACCGCGTTCACGCTCCAGCAGGGGACCGTCTACCAGGCCTACTCGACGACGGGTCGCGGGGTCGAGTTCCTGATGCCGTACTACGGGTTCCTCGACCGCGCGCCGAAGGGCCGCGACGAGGACGAGGGGTGGCAGCTCTGGATCCGCCGCCACGACGAATACGGCAGCGAGTGAGGGCTTCTGAGGTCATGAGCGCTCAAGGTCATGACATCGATCAGCGTCTGCTGCTGGCGTGCGCCCAGGCTGGGGATGAGCGGGCGTTTCGCCGGCTTGTCGAGCCCTACCGCCACGCGCTGGAGGTTCATTGCTACCGAATGTTGGGGTCCGCGCAGGACGCCGAGGACCTGGCGCAGGAGACGCTCCTGCGCGCATGGCGGGCGCTGGAGCGCTTTGAGCCCAGAGCGCAGTTTCAGACGTGGCTGTACCGGATCGCGACGAACGCTTGTCTTGATGAGCTCGAGCGCCGGCCGCGCCGACCGACGCCGGTTGACCCGTTTCCAGACCTGTCGTGGGACGCGGCCGCCTCACCGACGTATGACCCGGCAGCGCGCTACGCGATCCGGGAGGGGATGGAGCTGGCCCTGTTGCGTGCGATCCAGGAACTGCCGGGTCGCCAACGCGCCGTGCTGATCTTCCGCGACGTGCTCGGCTGGACCGCCCCGGAGGTCGCCGAGCTCCTGGACTCAACCGTCGCGTCGGTCACCAGCGCGCTGCAGCGCGCACGGGGCACGATCGACCAGCACCTGCCCGAGACGACGCAGTCCACACCGGATCCGGTCGAGCGCGAGCTGCTCAATCGGTATGTGGCTGCGTTCGACCACGCCGACATGGACGGGCTGGTGGCACTGCTGCGCGAAGACGCGACGCTACGGATGCCGCCGCAACCGTCGCTGAGTGGTGGTCTGCGGATCGCGCGCTTCTTCCTGGAGACCGCCAAAGGCGATCTCACGCGGATACGACACCGACCGACATGGGCGAACGGCCGGCCCGCGGTGACGATCGAAGTGCGCGCGGACGATGGCACTCAGGTCCCGCACGGGATCAGCGTGCTCGTGATCGACGGTGGTCAGATCGTGGGGATCGACGCGTTCCTTGACCCCACGCTGCTGCCGCGGTTCGGAGTCCCCGCCGGACGCTAGGAGCCAGACGCGATCGCAACCGCCTCCTGGGCAGCCTCCTCGGCCAGATCCATGTAACCGAGGAAGCCGACCAGGGACGCCAAGACGCGGCCCGTTCGCGACGGAAGACTTACTCGATCAGTGCGCCGTCTCCACGGGGACCTCGACGAGCGGGCGCACCTCGACCGCGCCGCCGAGCCGCACCGCCGGAATCCGCTGCGCCACCTCCAGCGCCTCGTCCAGATCAGACGCGTCGAACACGAAGTAGCCGCCGAGCACCTCCTTGGTGTCGGCGTAGGGACCGTCGATGATCATGTTCTCAGCGCCGCCGTAGCGAACCGTGGTCGCTGTCTCGATCGGCTGCAGGTGAGCGCCGCCCAGACAGCGCGGGTCCTCGCGGAACGCCCAGTACTCGGCGGTCACCGAGTTGGACTCGTCCTCTCCGAGCTCCTCGTGGCTGCCCGGCTTGGGGTAGATCAGCAGCGCGTACTTCATACCCGCCTCCTTTGGGGGATGGTTGATCATTCTTGAGACGAACGGGCGACGCCAGAGGGGACCGCCCCCCGGGACATTCTCTCGGCGCGCGCGACGGGGCTCCCGCAGTCAACCGCGGATCGACGTAGAGCTTGTCACTCGTGGTAGGTTCGACTCGACTCTCGATTCGGATGTCCACAGGGGCGGCGCCACCAATCGCTAGCAGGATCTCTCGCGTCGACCCGAGCGCGGTGCTGGCGGTCGTCGCCGTCGCCCAGTTCATGGTCATTCTGGACGCGAGCATCGTCAACGTCTCGCTACCGACGATCAAGCGCGACCTCGGGATCTCGCAAGCGAACCTGGCGTGGATCCTGAACGCGTACACGCTGATGTTCGGTGGCTTTTTGTTGCTCGGGGGCCGGCTCGCGGACCAGCTCGGCCGGCGCCGGATGTTCATGGTCGGCATCGCGGTGTTCTCGGGCGCATCGCTCGTGTGTGGGATCTCTCAGTCCGAGGGCACGTTGCTCGTGGCCCGGGGTCTTCAGGGGCTGGGCGGGGCCATGCTGTCGCCGGCCGCGCTTTCGATCATCTTGACGACGTTCGCCGAGGGGACGAGGCGCAATCACGCGCTCTCGGTGTGGGCTGCGGTCGCGGGCGCTGGTGGAGCCGTCGGCCTGCTCCTCGGCGGCGTGATCGTGGACGTGCTCGGCTGGCGCTGGGTGTTCTTCGTGAACGTGCCGGTCGGCGCCACGATGCTGGCGCTGACACCGCGGATCGTTCCGGAGAGCCGAACGGAGGCGGCTGCGAAGCGGGGATATGACATCGAGGGCGCGGTCACGATCACGCTCGGAACGCTTGCGCTGGTGTTCACGCTGATGAATGCCGACCGCTGGGGCTGGACGTCGGGACGTGCGATCGCGGGCTTCGTCATCGCGGCTGCGCTGATCGCTGCGTTTCTGAGGATCGAGCGCCGCCATGAGGATCCGCTGGTCCCGTTGCGGATCTTCTCGAACCGCAGCGTTGCCATCGCGGACGCGACGCTGCTCTTGATGGCCGCCGCGCTGTTCGGGATCTACTTCTTCGTCACGCTCTATCTGCAGCAGGTGCTCGGGTTCAGCGCGTCCAAGACCGGAGTCGCATTCCTGCCGCTGAGCCTGACGATCATCGGCGCATCGGCCGTTGCGTCGCGCCTCGTCGACCGGTTCACGCCCAAGCCCGTGCTCCTAGGTGGTCTTCTCATCACGATCGCCGGGTTCGTCGTCCTTGCCACTCTGTCCGGTCACGGCGATTATGGAAGCCGCGTCGTGCCGGCAATGATCTTGCTCGGGGTCGGCCCGGGAATATCGTTCGTCCCGATCACGATCGCCGGGACCAGCGGCGTCGCTCAGGAGGACTGCGGGCTGGCATCGGGCCTGCTCAATACGACGCAGCAAATCGGCGGCGCGCTCGGCCTGGCGATCCTCTCAACGGTCGCGGCGCATCGTACGACGAGCGCGCTGCATGCCGGCTCGACGCAGTCGGCGGCGCTGACCCACGGATTCACCGGCGCCTTCTTCGTGTCCGGGGTTCTAATTGCCGTGGGCGGCGCCTTGTCGATCGCGCTGCTGCCTGGTCGCCGACACGAACGTCCGCACGAGCACGTCAAGACCGTCGCCCTCTCGATCGCACGCTTCCCCGGTGCACCGCATTGGGGGCACCACGCGCGCGTGGTCGTTTTCGGCCGTCGTCTCCGTGACGGCGTTCCGCGCCCCTAGTGGGCTCCACTAGCCTCGACGACGAGAAGCCGGCTGGGTCACGGCAGGTTCCCCGCGATGAGTACATCGTCGCCCACAGCGTGAACGGCCCGCCCGCTTAGTCGCAGGCTATCGGCGACGGAAGCTGTCTCCAGGTCACCGACGGCGTCGGTCCCCGCGCCGAGGATCGTCGGAGCGATTCCCACGATCACGCGGTTCACAAGTCGTTCCCGCAGGAACGAGGTGATGACGGCGCCGCCGCCCTCCACGAGCAGCGAGCGCACTCCGCGCGCGCGCAGCAGCCGCAGCGTCGCCTCGAGGCCGACTCCCCACGGTGGGTGGGCATCGACGACGTGGACCGCGACGCCCTGGGCTTGAAGCGCCTCCCTGCGCGAGGCGTCCGATCGCTCCGTGGTGACGACCAGCGTGGGTGCGGCGTCGGCGAGGATTTGCGCGTCGGGGGGGAGGCGCAGCGTGGTGTCGAGGACGACCCTGAGGGGCGAGGCTCCGGGCACGAGGCGGACCGTGAGCTGGGGATCATCGGAGAGGACGGTCCCAACACCTACAAGGACAGCGTCGCACGCCGCGCGCAGGGCGTGCGACGTGCGTCGCTCGGCCTCGCAGCTGATCCATTTCGAGTCGCCGGTGTGGGTCGCGATCCGCCCGTCGAGCGTCTGCGCGTATTTCAGTACAACGTATGGCCGCTCGTCAGTTGCCGACACAGTGCCGAGGAGGGCGCTCAGGTCTGGGACTTGTGGGATTTCCTCTGAGAATCCGTCTCCGGCCGGGGTCGTGTGCTGCATGCGCAGCTCCTTGGTGTGCAGGTACGCCCGGTTACGCACGTGTGCTGCGGTGGGCAGGCGGACGACATCGTCGATCGCGAGGCCCGAGCGCCGAAGGCCGTCGACCTTGTGGGGGTTGTTCGTGAGCAGCCGCAGCGACCGGATCCCGAGCGCGGCGAGGCAGGCGGCCGTCTCGGTGTAATCGCGCGCGTCGGGGGGAAAGCCGAGGTGTACGTTCGCCTCCAGCGTGTCAAGGCCGTCTTCCTGGAGGGCATACGCGCGCAGTTTGTTAACGAGACCGATGCCGCGGCCTTCATGCCCAGTCGCGTAGATCAGAACGCCTCGGCCTTCAGCGGTGATGGCCCGCAGTGCCGTGCGTAGCTGGATTCCACAGTCGCACCTTAAGGAGCCAAGGGCGTCCCCGGTCACGCACTCCGAATGCACTCGCGTCAGCACGCGATCGCCGTCCCCGAGTTCGCCGCTCACCAGCGCGAGGTGAATCGCACCCGATGGGCACTCGAACGCACGGGCCGTGAACTCGCCGGCAGACGTCGGCAGCAGCACACGCGCCACCTCCCGCGGGGAATCTGGCCCGACAGTTTGCAAGCGTGCAATGCTAGCCGCAATGTGTGGCCAGTGCGGCATCGGTGGGTGAGTCAGCGCGGTGAGGCTCGTTCTCGATTGGGACGGCACTGTCACCGAGCGTGACACGCTCGCGCTGGTCATGGAATGGTTCGGCGACGCCGCGACGTATCGTCGGAACGGTGAGCTGATGGGGCGCTCTCTCACGCACGACCAAGCGCTGGAGGGCAGCTTCGCGACTGTGCGGGCAAGCCTCCCCGAGGTTGTCGACCGGCTGCTGGGCAACGTCCGGATCCGGCCGGGCTTTCGGGCGCTGGTGCAGCGCCACCGGCCGCTCGTGATCTCCAGCGGATTCCACGAGCTCATCGAACCCTTCCTGGCGCGAGAGGGCGTGAAGGTGCAGCTCCTGGCGAACCGCGTAGACGCGCGTCCGGAGGGCTGGCAGATCCGCTTTCGTGACCGTGCCGTCTGCACCGCCTGCGGGGAGCCCTGCAAGCGCTCGTCGCTCCCGCAAGGCGAAGTCGCCTACGCAGGAGACGGTTACTCAGATCGCTGCGCTGCCCTCGCGGCGACGCGTGTCTTCGCTACCGGCGCGCTCGCAGAGTGGCTGAACGGACGGGACGTCGCGTTTGAGCGGTTCGAGAACTTCTACGACGTGCTGGCCGCGTTAGACGCCCGGCAGGCTTGATTACCGGCCGGCTCTAGCCAGAGCCGATTCGCTCGTCGATGACGGGAGCGGTATGTGGTGCAGTCGGCAGTAGAGAGCGAACTGCTTGGGCGAAAGCCCTACCGGGATTGCAGTCGACCCGTACGCCGACGAAGCGACCTGGAATCCGCCCTGGTCGCTAACCGACGCGCGAGCCTGGGCGGCCGTGAGGTTTCGGGCTACTTGGACGGCGGCCATCATCCCGTGGTCCTCGTGGAAGGTGACGTGGCAATGCATGACGAACTTGCCCGTGAAGTCACGTCGGGTGTTGCAGCACGACCACCTTCGATTTCGGCGGGAGAGCGACGTTGTCCTGGTAGTCGACGTACGGCACTCGCTTGCCGGCGACGCTGACGACCTGGAAGTCGTTGACATGGATGTGGAACGTGTGCCACTCCGTGTTCGTGTTGACCAACGTCCATCGCTCGACTGAGCCGAGCTTCATCGTCACGGCGATCCGGTTGGGGTCAAACATCTGGCCGTTGAGCAGGTAGTTCGTGTTGGTCGGGCTGGTCTGCATCTCCGAGAACACGATCGTCCGGTTGCGGTCGACGTGCTTCTTACGGAGATCGACGAAATAGGACGGATGCGGAAGCGCGCCGGTCGGGAAACGATCGTGGGCGACGCGACCCGTGGAGCGGACCGTGAGGAGGGTCTGATTCGGCCTCTATCCGCCCTGCTTGATGCTGTTGGCGCCCGGGAACTGCTTGAACGGCAGCGCCTTGAGCGTGTACTTCCCGGGGCGACCCCCGCGCACGAGGACGTCGCGCCGGGACCCAGGTGCGATCTGGAGCTCGCGAACGGTCCGCGCGTGAATGAGCGTGTCGGCGTCCTGGGCGAGCACCCGGAAGGGCTGGCCGGCGAGCCGCAGCACCACGATGCGGTCGGCGTTCGCGTTGAAGATCCGCCACCTCTGGATCTGGCCGGGACGAATCTTGGCCGTCGGGTTCAGGTCCCCGTTGACGTAGATCGGCGTTTGTGGACCCTTGGCGCTACCGACCGGAACGGTCTTGCCGTCCTTGACCTGCGTGCTCGTCAAGAAGATCCATCGCTGCGGGAACTTGCGCAGCGACGGCGCTTTGTCGAGGCCACCCTCGATCACGATCGGCCCAGCCATCCCCGCGAAAATCTGCCCCTCCACGAACATGTGGAGGTGTGGGTGATACCAGTAGGAGCCCGCCGGGTTGTCCTGGGGGAGCCGGTAGGTGTAGGTGAACTGGTGCCCCGGGTTGATCTGCAGGAATACGTTGTCGTGGTTCGCACTCGGCGAGACGTGGAATCCGTGCGTATGGAGGTTGGTCGGCTGCGGCAGGTTGTTGATCAAGTGGACCGTGAGCCTGTCCCCATCGCATATCACCAGCGCCGGCCCCGGGTAGCTTCCGTCGTAGTTCATCGTGACCACGCGGTGATGATTGATCTGCACCGGACTGACCGACGCGCGCAAAGTCGTGTTGAGCACGCCGTTCCGGCTGTAGCGCAACGGCGGTTCGGGGAATCCGTCGTGTATCAGCGGCGGAACATTTCGGTGGCATGCCGACCCGCCTGATGCGCTCTGGGCACTCAGCTTCGCCGTGCCCCCGGCCGCGCTCACGCCCGACCCCGCTATGACGCAGCCAAACGCCACAGCCAACACAACGCCAACCAACCAAGATCTTGAGCGTGCCCTCACAATTCGCCTCCCACGGGTCCCGCGCATCATATCCACTACCGCCACGTCCGTGTCAAGGGCGTCCTATGCGGCGGCCCCGATCGGATCCTCGCCCACCGGGGCGCCGCGACCGTGTTCGCGGCCTCGGGGCGTGCGCAAGGCGTTCGAGGCGGGCTTACCGGACGGCGCGGAACCCGATGTGCGTCGCCGCCGGTGTAGTTCGCGCTTGGGTGCGTCGCAGGGTGATCGACGCGTCGAGCGTGCCGAACAGCGGAGTGCCGCCACCGAGCAGGACCGGGATCACGTGCACGCGTATCTCGTCGACCAGGCCAAGCGGGAGCGCCTGCTGCATGATCGTCGCGCCGTGCAGGCCGACGACCTTGTCGCCCGCTGCGTTCTTGGCCTGCTCGATGGCGCTGACCACACCGTCGGTGACGAACGTGAACACGGGTGGGTACGACGCAGTCGGCATGCGGTGAGTGACCACGAAGCACGGGGTGTCCCCCACCGGGCCGGCGTCGCCCCAGCCGCCGTCGCCTTCGTTCTTATCGAACGACTTGCGGCCCATCACGATCGCGCCGATGCCGTCGAGCGCCGCCTGCAGGATGGCGCGGTCGTCGTCGGTCGCCGCGTCAGACATCCAGTCGTGCAGCATCTCGGCGCCGTCGCCGAATGGATTCTCGCGGCTGTCATTGGGGCCGGTGACGTATCCGTCGAGCGAGATGGACATGTCGCTGATCACGAGTGCCATGGGCCGCTTCCTCTCCGTGATTGAGTATATACAGCACCGATCGGTGCAGTATATCCGGACTCTGGATCTCAGGCTACGTGCTCGGCCTTCTACGAGCACGTAGCGTGTCGGATCATGAGGATCCGGGACGCGAGAGTGACGGAAGCCGATTTACTCGAGGCGCTTCAGCGGCGATCCTCCGACGTCTGGGAGCAGTACCGCCAGCAGCTCGAGGCTCACCCGGAGGCGATCGAGCTGCCGCCGAGCTTCATCGACAACAACTGGGTTCGCGTTGCCATCGCGGACGACGACGAGGCGATCGGCTTCTCGGTCGTCATCCCGTCCGATGACGGAACCTTTGAGCTCGATGGACTGTTCGTCGAGCCTGATCGCATGCACGCCGGCGTAGGCCGAGCGCTCGTCGAGGATGCTGTCGCGCGTGTAGCGGCCACCGGCGGAGCGCGTCTGGAAGTGACTGCTGGCCCGGCGGAGGGCTTCTATGAGAGCGTCGGCTTCGCCGTAATCGGGAACGCGCAGACACGCTTCGGCCCTGCCGTCCGGATGCGCTATGTGCTACCGCGTGTGGAGCCCCCTCGCCATCTCGGCGGTCGGCGGGAGCCCTAGCGTTCTTCGTCGCGGCGGTCCGACGACGTAGCGCCCTCGTCCTCGTCGCCCTTGTCATCGGGGTCGTTCGTAGCACCCTCGGTGTCACGAATACCTGCGGGAGTACCGCTACCGGTCCGCGGGTTTGAATCTGACGGGGTCACGCCCTTGTCGTCGTTGTTGGGGCCACCCTCAGTGTCACGAATACCTGCAGGCGTCCCGCTGCCGGTCCGTGGGCTTGAATCTGACATCTATGCCACCTTTCTGGCCAATCTGACTATGCGTTCGGTACCCGACCCTGCGGGCCGCAAACGAGCCTCCGGGGCTGCCGACGGACCGGACGCGGTCACGCAATCGGTCATGACGACGACGGTGACCAGGGCGTAACGATCCCCACCAGCGAAGCGCAGCAGCAGCCCACCCATTCCTAGCCACGGTCCCGCCCCGCCACCATTTTCCGACGGCGGCGAGGTCACGCGCCGCCAGCTGCCTGCAGGAGCCACTGGCGCGACGGCTCACGCTCGCCTGGAGCTCTCGACGCGCGTGGAAGCGGGCGGTCGCTGGCATCGGGATTGCCGCCACGGCCGTGCGTAGCCGGACCAGCGGGGCGGCCGAGTAGAGTTGGTAGGGAGTTTCCACCGCCTGAGTGCCGCGCTCTTGCATTCTTCCTGTGGCCAAGAGTTCCAAGTGGAGCGACGAGGAGTGCAGACATGGCGAAGCGCCAGCAAGAACCAGGCCCGAAACCTCAAGCACCGGCCCCGGGGCGATCGACGTCCGAGGCGGCGTTCAATGCTCTGCGGAAAGAGATCGCCCAGCGCAACGAGCGGGCACACCAGGACGCCCGTAAGGTCCGGGCCGCGCACGATCTAGAGCAGATTCGCAAGCGGCGCGAGCGAGACGCCCTTTCGAGGGAGAGCCCGTTTTGGCGCCCCGGGGGACTCGAACCCCCAACCGCTTGATTACAAATCAAGTGCTCTGCCAGTTGAGCTAGGCGGGCGAGGCAAGCGTCAGTGTCTCACGACGCCACCAGTCAATCGTGTCCGACATCGTCTGGCGCAGGGGGATGCTGGGCTCCCAGCCGGTCGCCTCGGTCAGGCGCTCGTGGGAGGCGTAGAGATCCATCACCTCGTGCGGCCTGACCCGATCGGGGTCGATCACGTGCTCGATCTCGACCGGAGCGATCAGCTCGCGCAGCAGGTCCACCTGATCGCGGGCGGATACCGAGGTGCCCGTACCGACGTTGTAGATGCCGGGCTGGCTGTCGCCGTGGAGGGCGAGCAGGCGGTAAGCCCTGACGACGTCTCGGACGTCGGTGAAGTCGCGGCGGGTGTCGGGGTTGCCGGTGAGGATCGTCAGCTTGCCGACGCCCTCGTTGATCGCCTCGGCGGCCTGGCGGGCCAGTGACGAGAGGATGAAGATCGGCCGCTGCCCGGGCCCGGCGTGGTTGAACGGGCGCGCCCGAATCAGATCGAGCCCGTGGGCGTCCACATACACGCCCGCGAGCAGGTCGCCGGTGGTCTTGGACACCGCGTAGGGGTTGGCGGGGACGAGCGGATGATCCTCGGTCAGCGGCAAGCGCTGAGGCGGACCGTATACCTCGCACGAGCTCGCCCACACCACGCGGGCGCCGGGTGCACGGTCGCGCACGGCCTCGAGCACGCTGACCGCCATCGAGACGTTGTCTCGCAACGTCCGAGCGGGGTCCTGCCAGGAGCGCCCGACCGAGCTCAGCGCCGCCAGGTGGTAGACGACCTCCGGGACAACGTCGGCGACCGCCTCGCAGACCACCGAAGCGTCCAGCAGATCCACAGCGCGGCCCTCGCCGCACCCATCCGGGATCGCCCCGGTCCGCGAAATCCCGACGACGTCGTCGCCGGCTGACGCGCAGTCGCGGGCCAGAAATCCCCCCGCGAACCCCGACGCCCCGGTGATCAGGACCCGCACGCGAGACGAGCTACCCGGGCTCGGCCGACAGCGCGTGCTCGAGCGAGCCGTGGCCGTTGCTCGAGTACTCGGCCTCGGGCTCGGGCGGGCTCGGCTCGGGAGTCGCGTTCAGGCGGCGTTCGAGCTCGCCCAGCACGAATCCGAAGAGCACGTGCCGCCAGGCGGCCTGGGCGAAGGCGCTGCGGTTGCCGGTCAGCGCGGGCAGCTTGTCGCGCGCCGGATGCGCGCGGTCTGAGACGCGGCCCAGCGGCCACAGCAACAGGTGCTCGGCCAGCCCGCAGGCCGGCCCTTTCAGCGGCGCCGGCAGCGGGAGCGCCGGAGCGATATTCGCGTAGAGGGCCCCGAACAACGCGCCGTTGCCCATGTGCAGCGCCAGGCCGACCGGGTAGAAGCCGTCGCCGCCGGTGACCGCGCGCCCGAGGATCTCCACATCGTCATAACGGCTGGAGAACACCAGCTTGTCCAATGGCTGCTGCAACGCCCAGACCGCGGCGGCGACCGCACCGCAGACCGCGCCTCTCAGACTTCGGGTGCGATCGATGCTCAAGGACCGCACTGTAACGGGCAAGCCCGGAACGGGTACGCCAATGTGCGATGGATCACTCGGGTCTGCACCAGCGAACGCGCGAGCGGGGCGTCAATCCACTGGTCTACTGGCCGGTCCGCGCGCTGCTGCAGATCTTCTTCCATATCTACCTGCGTATGTCCCGGATCGGGCGAGAGTACATCCCCGACGAGGGTCCGGTGATCATCGCCTCAAACCACCGCAGCTTCCTGGATCCGTTCATGATCGGGACGATGGCGCGGCGTCCGATGTACTACGTCGCCAAGAGAGAGCTGTTCTGCCATCCGGTCGTCACCTGGCTGCTGAGCGCGCTGGGCGCGTTCCCCGTCGCTCGCGGCGCCGGCGACACCGAGATGATCGACACCGCCAAGGAGATCCTGAACCGCGGCGGGATCGTGTTGATGTTCCCGGAGGGCACCCGGATCCGGCCGGGATCGCTGGCTACGCCAAAGCGCGGCGTCGGCCGGCTCGCCCTGGAGACCGGGGCGCCGGTGGTGCCGGTGGCGATCATCGGCACCGAGGACGTCCGCAAGGGCTGGAGGATCAGGCCCCGCAAGGTCCGCATCCGGGCGGGCCGCGCGTTGCGCTTCCCGCTCGTCGAGCAGGCCTCACCATCGCTGGCCGGCGCGGTGACCGACCGCATCTGGCCGTGCGTGATGCTCCAGTGGGAGTGGCTCGGCGGGGTCCCGCCGATTCGGCGCGCCGCCGTGGTCGGCGCCGGCACCGCCGGTACGAGCCTGGCGGTGTCGCTCGCCCGGGCCGGCTTCGAGGTAGACCTCGGCTGCCGCACCGCCGAGCAGGCCGCGGCGGTCGCCCGGAGCAGATCCAACGACCGCTATCTGCCCGGCGTCGAGCTCCCCGAGCCGATCCGGATCAGGTCGGTCGACGAGCTCGAGCTCGAGCGTCACGACCTGGTGTGCCTGGCCGTGCCGGCGAGCGCGCTGCCCGCGGTGCTCGAGGCTCACGGCCGGAGCATCCCTCGCAGCTCGGCGGTGCTGGTGCTGTCGGAGGGGCTGGTGGCCCCGCTGGGCACGCTCCCATCCGCGTACGCTGCCGAGCATTGCGCGGCGCGGGCGGTGGCGGTACTGGGAAGTCCCACGCACGCCGTCGACCTGCTCGATCGCCGGGCGCCGATCGTGCTGGCGTCAGTCGACCGGGCACTGCGCCGCGAACTCAGCCAGACGCTGCGCGGAGCCGGGTGGCAGGTGACCGCCAGCGCCGACGTGACCGGCGCCGAGCTGGCCGCCTGCGCGAGCAACGTCGCTGCGCTCGCGGCCGCGCGGGCGGCGAGCGCCGGCCGAGAAGCGGCCGACGCGGCTGCCCACGGCGTATTGGCCGAGGTTGACGCGCTCGCGCGCGCGCGAGGGGCGAGCCCGGACCAGTTCGCGGGACTCGTGCGCATCGCCGCCGGGGCGCGGTCGGAGGGACAGACGTCGGAGGCCGAGGAATCGGTCGCGCTACTTGCTCGCGCCGCGCGCGAGGCGAGCGTCCAGACCCCCACGCTGGAGGGCCTGGCGGCGCTGGTTCAGGGACGGATCGAGGCGGATCAGTGGAAGGTCGGTGTCATCGAGCCGACGGGGCCGCGGCGCTCCTCGCCTGTCCGCGCCGCATAGGCAGATGTACGCTCCCATCCCGTGTCGGACGAGCTTCCCCAGAGCAAGGCAGAACTTGATGCACGCTTCACGGATCTTTACCGGGCGCATCTACGCGACGTGTACTCCTACAGCTACTACCGGGTCGGAAACCACCATGACGCTGAGGACCTCACCGAGCAGACGTTCCTGCAGGCCTACCGGCACTTCGAGCGTGCGCTGCGCGAGTCCAATGGGCGCCCACTGCGCCCGTGGCTCATCAGGATCGCCCACAACCTGGCCGCGAACTTCTACCGCGACCGCTCGCGTAAGCCCGAATCGGCGATCGAGGACGCGGGGATGATCTCGACGCCGCACACGACGGAGTCGCTGGTCGAGGGCCGGGAGGAGCTCAAGTCGATCCTCGACGGCGTCCAGCAACTCCCCGACGACCGCCGAGAGGCCCTGATCATGCGGTTCGCACTGGGGATGGACAACCGCGAGATCGCCCGCGCGCTCGGGCGCACCGATGGGGCGACCAAGGTCCTGCTGCATAGAGCCGTGCGCCAGCTTGAGGGAATCGTGTCCGAGGCCGATACCGTCAAGGAGAGCAAGTGAGCAGCGGCACCACCGACTTCGAAGCGCTCCTGCGCGAGGCGCTCACCCCGGTCGAACCGCCGGCTGACCTGGCGGTCCGGCTCGAGGTGACCCTGATCAGCCTGACCGAGCTGGCCCACGACGAACTCGAATCGTGGGAGCTGTCTTCGATGCGCGATCCCCGCAACTGGGTGCGCCCCGCCGCGGCGGCTGTCGTCGGCGTCACGGCCGGCACTGCGCTGGTGGTGCTGCGGGTGCGAGGACGCCACCGCTCGCGAAAGCAGCAGTCCTCCGGCCTGCTCGACCTCGCCGGACGGACGGTTCAGGACGTCCGCGAGGAAGCCCGCCGGATCCTGCCCAAGCGGTAGCGCCAACCTACGGCGAACCCTTCACCGCGCGTGATCTGACCGTAAGCGGCCGCTGATAGCGTCTTTGTAATGGCCGTCTGCTACCGCCATCCCAACCGTGAGACAGGCGTCTCGTGCTCGTCGTGCGGGCGTCCGATCTGCCCGGACTGCATGACTCCGACCCCGGTCGGGATGCGCTGCCCCGAGTGCGCGCGAGAGCGCACCAGGGTCAAGACCGTCAGGTCAGGGCCGAGCGCTCCGGTGGTCACGCAGGCGCTGATCGCGATCAACGTGCTGGTGTTCATCGCCGAGACCGCGTCGGGCGCCTCGCTGGGCGGCGGCGGAGCGGCCGGCTCGGTGTACGAGAAAGGGGCGCTGTTCGGTCCACTGATCGTCCACCAGCACGAGTACTGGCGGATCGTGACGTCGGGCTTCCTGCACGACGGCATCCTGCACATCGCGTTCAACATGTTCTTCCTGTGGATCATGGGAAGCCAGCTCGAGCCTGTGATCGGCCACGTGAACTTCGCTGCGGTGTACTTCGCCTCGCTGGTGGCGGGCTCGTTCGGCGCGCTGCTGTTCGAGCCAAACGTCCCGACGGTGGGGGCGTCGGGGGCGTGCTTCGGGGTGCTGGGCGCGCTGATCGTGATCGCGTACTACCGGCACATACCGATCTGGCAGAGCGGCCTGGGCGTGATCCTGGTGATCAACATCGTGTTCTCGCTGAGCGTCAACAACATCTCGATCGGGGGCCATCTCGGCGGCTTGGTCGGGGGCTTCATCACCGGCTACCTGTTCGTGCAGCTCGCCGAGCGCCGGCGCCACCCCGCGCTCGCGCTGACCGGTTGCGCCGCGGTGGCGGTGATTGCGTTCTTCGCTGCGATCGCGGTTGCCGGCAGCCATGGGCTGACGCCACACGGCATCGGGTTCACCTAGGCCGGGGAGCTGCCTGCCACAGGTCGACGGCGAGCGCCCTGCCGGTGGGCTCGGGGAACAGCTCTGGGTGCAGGATGCTCGCAAGCAGCTCCAGCCCGTCGATGACCCGCGGCCCGGGTCGCGAGAAGTAGGCTGCGGCATCGACGGCGACGACCTCGCCCGCCCCGAGCGCGGCCAGCTGCTCGCGGTGCATCTCGGCCTCGCGATGGGCGATCTCGGCGTCATACCCGCAGGGCATCACGATCACGACGTCGGGCTGGGCCGCCTCCACGGTCTCCCAGGTGGTCTGCTGGGAGTTCTCGCCCGGGAACCCCAGCACGTCCTCGCCGCCGGCGTACTCGATGAGCTGCGGGGTCCAGTGGCCCGCTGCGAACGGCGGATCCAGCCACTCCAGCGCGGCCACGCGCGGGCGACTCCGGGCCTTGCGGACCGCAACCCGGACCCGGTCGATCCGGGCTGACGTGTTGCGGACGAGATCGGCGGCGGCATCCCGACGGTCGGTGGCGGCGGCCAGCTTGCGTGCGTCGCCGAGCACCTCTCCGAGCGTGTGCGGGTCCAGCGAGATCACCTGGGGCTGGGGGTCGAGCTGCTGGGCGATCTCGCGGACGTCGTCGTAGGAGACCGCGCACACCGAGCACAGCTGCTGGGTGACGATCAGATCAGGCCGCAGGTCCTCGAGCGCGCCGGTGTCGAGTTGGTAGATCGACTCGCCGGCCAGCGTGCGCTCCTTGACGGCCGCGTCGATCTGCGCCGACGTGAGGCCCTCTGGGAGGACGTCGCGTGTGATCTTGGGCAGCTCCAGCGCCGCGGGTGGGTAGTCGCACTCGTGCGTGACCGCGATCACGTCTGAGCCGAGACCGAGCGCGAACAGCATCTCGGTCGCCGATGGGATGAGGCTGACGATTCTCATCAGGCTGTTTGTACCAGCGTGACACACGGGCAAGCTTCGGCAGTCGATTCACAGGCTGATCACTTGTCGTCAACGCCGCGTTCACGCGTTCGGTGGCGGATGCTCCTAGCTTGATCGGCGGGGCCGTACGAAGGGCCAGAGCCTTGTCGGGCAGGGTGGCGCCGGGGGCTTTCACGGGGGCGTGTTCCCGCCGGCCGGGACGTGCCGAGTGGCCGATCGAGCCGCCGGTCCGGTCCCGGTCGGCGCGCCGCGCCGGGGTCCAGCCGGCACTCTGACGACGCTGGCCAGATCTGCGTCGGCTGCTGCTACCGTTCCTGCCGTCGCTGCATGAACGACGACGACCCATCCCGAAGTAGTAGCTCGAGGGCAGAGGGCAGGAACGCGCCGGACAGGCGCCGGATCGCTCTACCCGTTCGTCGGTCCACGGCTGCGGCGAGGTGTGACGCGCGCTCGCAGTGAACGCGCTGTTCCTCATCCTCGCCGGGTTCCTGGTACTGGTCAACGCTTTCTTCGTGATCGCGGAGTATTCGCTCGTCCGCTCCCGGCGGACCCGGCTGGAGGCGCTAGCTGAGGAGGGCGCCAGGGGCGCGCGGCTGGCCCTGCACCAGGTCGACAACATCGGCGACTACATCTCCGCCTGCCAGGTGGGCATCACGATGGCTTCGATCGGGATCGGTGCCGTCGGCGAGCCGGTGATCGCCCACATCCTCGAGCCGTTGGTCGGCGGAGCGGTCGGGCACACCCTGGCCGTGGCGATCTCGGTGGTGATCGCTTACTCGCTGATCACGTTCCTGCAGACGACGATCGGCGAGATGGTCCCAAAGCTTTACGTGATCCAACGTGCCGAGGGCGCGCTAAGGCGGATCGCCCGACCGCTGCAGATGTTCCGGGTCCTGTTTCACCCGCTGATCGTGCTGCTGACGGCGTCCTCGAATTGGATGCTCCGCCGGCTGGGCGTGGACCCCGACGCGGAGCCCGAGGAGGGGACGCCCGACGAGCTCAAACGGCTGATCGCCCAGTCCTCGACCGGCGGCCAGATCGACGTGGGCGAGGCCAGCATGCTCACCGGCGTGTTCCACCTCCACGAGCAGGAGGCGCGGCAGGTGATGACTCCGATCCCGGCGGTCGTGACCGTCGACGTGTCCGAGACCGTCGAGGACGCGCTGCGCCGGTGCGTCTCGACCGGGCACTCCCGGTTGGTCGTAACCGAGGACGACAACCAGGACCGAGTCAAGGGAATCGTCCATGTCAACCAGCTGGTCAAGGTGCTCATGTCGCGTGGCGAGGACGCCCACTTTGACACCGTGGTGCGCCAGGCCCCGATCGTCCCCGAAACAAAGCCGCTGGACGACCTGCTCGCCGACCTTCAGCGCGAGCGCACGGAGCTGGCGATCGTCGCCGACGAGTACGGCCGCACCGCGGGACTGGTCACGATCGAGGACATCATCGAGGAGGTCGTGGGCGAGATCTCCGACGAGACCGATCCCGCCGGAGGCGCGGTCCGCCGGCTTGCCAACGGAGACTGGTTCGTGCGCGGGCACGTGGCGGTGAGCGATCTCACCGACTACGGGCTCGAGCTCCCGGTCGACACCGACGCCTACAACTCGGTCGGCGGGTTCGTGTTCGCCGAACTCGGCCGGCTGCCCAAGCGCGGGGACACGATCTCGGCCAACGGCTACTCGATCCGGGTTGAATCGGTGCGCGAGAACCGGATCGAGGCCGTTCGGATCCGCCAGCGGCGGGTCGCCGCATAGCCGCCGCGTTGGCGCTCGGTTACGAAATCTTTACTTTTACGCACGGCCTCGCATCATTCGTTACATTTCCGCCCAAGGCAACAGCCGGAGCGGCTCAGATCCCAGGAGAGCCGTCCATACCGGCGGTTGAGAGGAGAGATGAAGCCGGCCCGCACTTTGGGCCGGCTTCGCCATCTGGGCGGGCGATTCCGTCACCGATTCCAGAGGGCCGCTTAACGAGGAAGCCGGCCCGCTGGGGACGGGCCGGCTTCGTGCTTCTGGGGAGGAGGTGCTGCTATGAGGTACGTCGCGCCATGAAGGATGCGGCTCTGACCTGAACGGGCGCTAAATAGTTCCTCGGAACACCATCAGTCCCGTCGGCGGCTCGATCCCGACCGAGCGCCCTCGCTTCTCACTCGTAGGTGAAGAACCCGCGCTTGCTCTTGCGTCCGAGCGCGCCTTCGTCGACCAGGTCGACGAGCTCCTGGGGGATGTCCGCGCCGATCGCCTCGCCGATCGCCATCGACACGTCGAGGCCTACGAAGTCCAACAGCGCGAGCGGCCCCATCGGCATCCCCGCGCCAAGCGCCATGCACCGATCGACGTCGGCCGCGGGCATCCCGGTCTCGGTCATCAGCTCGACGGCGTTGAATAGGTACGGGAACAGCAGCCGGTTGACCACAAATCCCGGGATGTCGGGGACCTCGACCGCGGTCTTGCCGAGCGCCTCGCACAGCGCCCACGCCCGTTCGCGCGTGGCCGGGGTGGCCTCGCCCGGGAACGCCAGCTCGATCAACTCCATCCGCGGCACCGGGTTGAACACGTGCAGCCCGACGAATCGCTCTGGGTGCCCCGCGGCGCGGGCGAGCTCCTCGATCGACAGTGACGACGTCGTGGTCGCGAAGACGGCCTCGGGACCGGCGTGCGCGGCCAGCTCGGTCAACACCCTCGACTTGCTGCCGTGGTGCTCGACTACCGCCTCGACCAGGAATGTGGAGCCGGCGAGCGCGTCGAGACCGTCGACGATCCTTACGCGTTCGGGGTTTACGCCCTCGTCGGCCCACTTCGCGCACGTCTTCTCGACGTTGGCCCGGGCCCGCGCGGCCGAGGCGTTCGAACGAGCCCACAGCAGCACGTCGCCGCCGTTACGGGCGGCGGTCAGCGCGAGGCCGCAGGCGATTGCGCCCGAGCCTGCGATACCGAGTCGTTCTTGCAAGTCAGCTCCTGGTCCTTGGATGGCCGTCCTGTCGGTCCCGACTGCCCGACAACAGTACGTGACCCCTGATGGAACGGGGGCGAACCGGCCACCGGCGCGGTTTCGGGTGCCGGTCGCGCGGGAAGCGCGTTGGTATGGCAACGAGTGGGGCGGCCAGAGCCGACCAGGCCCGGGCGGCGTCGGCGACTCCATCGGGGACGGGCGGCTGGTTTGCGGCGCTCAAGCGCGCCGTCGCCGACTACAGGGCCGACAACGCAGGCGACCTCGCGGCCGCGCTGACCTACTACGGCGTGCTGTCAATCTTTCCCGCGCTGATCGCGCTGCTGTCGATCCTCGGGCTGGTCGGTCAGTCAAGCTCCAAGACGCTCGTCGACAGCATCACCAAGATCGTGCCCGGCGAGGCGCAGACGATCTTCACTAACGCGGTCAACGGCCTGCAGAAGAGCCACGGCAGCGGGATCGTGTTCGTGATCGGGATCCTGGCGGCGCTGTGGTCGGCATCGGGCTACGTCAGTGCGTTCATGCGGACCTCCAACGCGATCTACGACGTGGAGGAAACCCGCAAGTTCATACCGCTGTCGGCGCGGCGCCTGATCCTCACGGTCGTGCTGGTCTCGATCCTGGTGATCAGCTCGGTGGCGGTGGTGACCACCGGCAGCGTCGCCCACTCGGTCGGAGACTCGATCGGGGTCGGCAACTCGGCCGTCCAGGTCTGGGACATCGCCAAGTGGCCGGTGCTGCTGCTGATGGTGGCGTTCATGATCACGCTGATGTACTGGGCCTCCCCGAACCTCAAGCACCCAAGTCTGATGTCGGTCGCGCCCGGCGCGCTGTTCGCGGTCGGCGTGTGGCTGATCGCATCGCTGCTGTTCGCGGCCTACGTGGCCGGCTTCTCGTCCTACAACAAGACCTACGGCTCGCTCGCGGGTGTGGTCGTGTTCCTGATCTGGCTCTGGATCACGAACATCGCGCTGTTGATCGGCGCGGAGTTCAACTCAGAGCTGGTGCGCGTGCGACCGCCGGTGGCGCAGGAGCCGCCGTCCCCTACGGCAGCCAGCGATCCCCAGCAGGGGTGACGGTCAGCTCGTAGGTCTGGGCCCGCGCCCCCTGCTGGACCAGGTACGCCACGGCGGCAGCGACGCTCGGCATGTCGGCGAGCGCCTCCCGCGGCTGGTCGCGCGTGTACTCGGCGGTCTTTGGCGACTCGATCGTCGCGTTGACGGCCAGCAGTGCGGCGTGGATCCCCTCCTCGCGAAGCTCCTGCGCCGCGGCCTGCACGAGCGCACGGGTCGCGAACGCGCCGGCCGCCCACAGCCCCCGGCCCGGATACGCGCGCGCCGAGGATCCACCTGTGATCTGTACCAGCGCGCCGCCGCCGGACTGCTTCAGCGCGGCGGCGCCGGCCGACAGGAACGCGAACGCCTGCTCGGCGACCGCGACCGTCCAGCCGCGGAAGTCCTCCAGATCGGCCGCCGCGAGCTCACCGCCCCCGAACGGTCCCGGGCGCGTTGGCCGGGCGGCGCCGACCGCGTTGACGACCGCGTCAAGTGACCCGAGCTCTTTCCTTGCGGTCGCCAGGGCGCCGGAGAGCGCAACCGGATCGGATGCGTCGGCGGGCAGCGCCAGCGCGCCGCGCTCGCTGACCAGGTCGAGCGTGTCCTGACTGCGAGCCACCGCGCCCGCCGACCAGCCGAGCTCGAGAAAGTGGTCGACGATCGCGCCCCCGAGATTGCGGGCTCCGAGCACGACGATGGTCTGAGGCATGGGGTCAGCCCTCCTGTTCGGTGGGACGGATCAGAACCTCGTTGATCGCTACGCGCCAGGGGCGGGTGACGATGTAAGCGATCAGGTCGGAGATGTCGGTCGCATCCATCCGCTCGACGTCTCCGAAGCGCCGGCTGATCTGATCGCGGATCTCGGGCCGGTTATGGGACGAGAGCTCGGTCGCGACTGCTCCGGGCTCCACGATCGAGATCCGCACGTGCCGTCCGGTGACCTCCTGGCGAAGCGCCTCGCTGAACGCCCCAACGCCGTGCTTGGTGAGGTTGTAGACGGCGCTCCCGCTGCGGGCGACGCGGCCCGCCACCGAGCTGATGTTGACCATGTCGGCCACGTTGCGAGGGCTGTCTTGCGCGGCGCTGAGCAGATGGGGGAGGGCGGCGTGGGCGCAGTACAGGAGGCCGGCCAGGTTGACGTGGAGCATCGTGTCCCATTCCTGGAGCGGCGCTCCGACCGCCGGCCCGAGCAGCATCACGCCCGCGTTGTTGACCAGCGTGTCGAGCCGGCCGAACTCCGACACGGTCCGCTCGACGGTCTCGCGGGCCTGGCGCTCCTCGCCCACGTCGGCCTCGAGCACGAGCGCGGTGCCCCCGGACTCGCGGATCCGACCGGCCAGCGTCTCGAGCCGGTCTACCCGCCGCGCGGCGATCGCCACTGACGCGCCCTCCTGAGCCAGCGCCACCGCGGTGGCCTCGCCGATCCCGCTGGACGCGCCGGTCACCAGCGCGACGGTTCCGTCGAGACGCTCGGCCATCAGGCCGAGTCCCAGCTGAAGCCGACGTCACTTGGCGCGGGTGCCAGCGGGCTGGAGGGCAGCCCGGGAGCCGGATCGTTCTCGTGAAAGCCGACCGGCGCCAGATCGTTGGGGGTGTCGTGGTGGAACAGCGAGGCCAGGTACTGGGCCTGGCCGCGGCCGGGGCCAAGTTCGAACTGCCCGCCGCCGTAGGCACCGATTCCGCGCTCGGCGCAGTAGTCGTAGGTGGCGCAGAGCTTGGGCAGGCCACCGATCCGCGACGGCTTGATGTTGACCATCCGTGGCGTGAACGGCAGCGACTCGATGTCGCCGATCGAGTGGATCGGCGCGTCCCAGGTGATCCGCTCGTGGACGCCGGCGAGCACCTCGGCGGTCTCCGGCGTGACCACGTCGGGATCCTCGATCCAAGCGTCGGGGAATGCCTCGACCACGCGGCGATATAGCACCGGGTCCGGTGGCTGGTCGACGACCGTGCCGCGGTACAGGCTCTTGAAGTCGACCGAGTCGACGGCGCCGGTGTCCACGAGCGAGTGGATCAGCTCGGGGGTCCACGAGCTGGTGGGATCGAGCTTGAAGCGCAGGGTCGGGTAGCGATCCAGGCGGCGCCGCAGCGGCTCGAGCGACGGGGGCTCGCCGAGTCGTAGCGAGACCACGAACGTCAGCGGCTCGGCCTCGCGCTGGAGCGCATCGTGCAACGGACGCGCGGCCTGCCGGAGCGCAAGGTCGAGCCCCGCACTGTGAAACGTCCAGCGGCGGTAGAGCCGCGACACGTCCGACTGCGGCTCGACGGGAAACAGGTCGAGCGAATCGATCAGCTCGCAGAACTCGCCGAGCGCGTAGCGACCCGAGAGATCGTGCACGGCACCAGCGTTCTGCAGCGCCTCGTGGTCCTCGTTCTGGTAGACGACGTCCTCGCCGACGCCCTCCGCGCCGCCGCCCGTCAGGTGAACTACGGTCGTGCGGCGCTCGAAGCCGCTCGACACCTCGGCCCGCAGTCCCTCCAGCCGGTACCCGTCCACCTCGAGCGGGAGATCGGCGAGGAGGTCGAACGTGGCCACGGCCTCAGAGCTTAGGGTCCGTGGGGAAATTAGTGTGGTGATTGGCCCACGGGCCCGGATTCAGCTGTTCTCGCCGGCCGGCCCCGGCCGCTGGCTTTCCCTCTCCAGCCGCTGGACCAGCTCCTCGAGCCGCAGCTCCTCAAGCCCGTGGCTGACCGCGTCGAGCTCGCCGGCGCAGTACTCGACGAGGTCGCGGCCTTCGCGGACCAGGTCGAGCGTCTCGCGCAGCCCGGCGTCGCCGGAGTCCAGCCGCCGGATGATCTCCTCGATCCGCGCAACCGCCGACTCGTAGGTTCGCTCCTCGCTCACTCGCGTTCCTCCTCGTCCACGCGTGCGCCGACCGACCCGTCGTGGAAGCGGAGTCGCAGCTCGCGCGCCGTTCGGGCCGCCGCGGCCGATCCGAGCGGCTCGCCGGCGCGGTCCTGCACCAGCGCGTACCCGCGAGCCAGCGTGCGCTCGGGGTCGTGCGCGGCTAGGGCGAGGGCGAGGCGCTCGAGCTCGCGCCCGCGCTTGGCCGCGTCGGCGCCCTGGGCCCGGGCCGTGGTGCGGTTCAGCACCAGCATGTGCACGCCGGCCAGCGAGCGGCCCTTGTCGCACGCCCGACGGGCGCTCGCGCGCAGCTCCCGGGTGAGCTGATGCAGCTGGCGGCGATGGCGGTTGACGTGCTGGCGCGGGGCCCGCGACAGGTGCCCGAGCGCGCGGGCGCGTTCGACGATCGCGCGGTTGCCGTGCCGGGAGAGCCGCCGCGCGCGGGTCACCAGGTCAACACGGGCGGCGCGGCAGTCGATCGGCACCGCGGCCTCGGCGGCGTGCGTGGGGGTCGACGCGCACACCGCGGCCACGTCGTCGATCAGCGTCCGGTCGGTGTGGTGGCCGACCGATGAGATCACCGGCACTCGCAGCAGCGCCACCGTCCGGCAGAGGGCCTCGTCGCAGAACGCGAACAGGTCGGCGAGCGAACCGCCGCCGCGGGCGACGATCACGACCTCGACCTCCTCGATCGCCGCCAGCTCGCGCAGCGCCGCGGCGATCGCCGGCGCCGCACGACGGTCCTGCACGGGCGCGAACGCCCACACCAGCCGCCCGCCCCAGCCCCGCCGGCGCAACCCGGCGAGGACGTCGTCGCGCGCCTTGCCCTGCTCGCCGGTGACGACGCCGATCGTGCGCGGCAGGAGCGGGCGGGGCAGTCGCTTCTGAGGCTCGAGCAGACCGTCCGCGGCCAGCCTTCGGCGCAGCCGCTCGAGCGCGAGCAGCAGATCGCCCTCGCCGGCGATCCGAAGCTCCGAGACCGCGAACGTGAACGAGGGGGAGGAGGTGCTGCTGCCGGGGTAGTAGTCGCAGCCGCCGCCCACCACGATCCGCATCCCGTCGCGGAGCTCGATCGCCAGCGCCTCGAAGTCGTTACGCCATATCGAGCACGGCAGCGCGCCGGTCGCGTCGCGCAGCTCGAAGTACACGCGCGCCCGGGCCAGCCGGACGCCCCAGACCTCGCCCTCGAGCTGCACCCTGGCGAACTCGCGCAGCCGCCGCTGCAGTTGCGCGGCGTATGCCCCGACCGGGTACGGGCCGGGAAGCGCGCTCTCACGAAAGCCGCCGGCGGCAGTCTGCGGGACGGTCATCGAACCGCCGACGGTAGCGCCTCGATCAGCCGCAACCGACGGCGATCAGGAACCGGCGCGCGCGTTCGCCTTATAGGACGCGTCGTCCTCCAGGACCTTCGGATCGGAGGCGTGCAACCACCGGCGGCGGAAGAACTGGGGGAAGAACGGCCACGAGGCGAACATCAGGACGATGCCGAGGATCAGGCCACCGATCCCGACGAAGATCGGCGTCTGGATCCCCAGTACGGGCTTGGAGTAGTTGTTGCCGGCGGTGTTGTAGTAGCCGTAGGCCTTGATCGCCACGTAGGCCATCATCAGCCCGCCGACCACCGGGATCAGGCCGGCCAGGAAGAAGTTGCGCACGCTCTTGAGCAGGTCGCGCCGGAAGTACACCGCGCAGGCCAGCCCGGTGAAACCGTAGTAGAAGCAGACGGCGAACCCGAGCGCCGAGATCGTGTCGCCAAGCACGTCCTGGTTGGGGTTGAACGCCAGCAGCGCGACCGTCCACAGGATCGACAGTGCGCCCATCAGCAGCGTCGAGAACGTCGGCGTCATGAATCGTGGGTGGACGCGGCCGAACGCCTGGGGAATCGCGTCCCAGCGCGCCATCGACAGGGTCGTGCGCGCGGTCGGCAGGATCGTCGTCTGGGTCGACGCCGACGCCGACGTGAGCACGCAGATGATCAGCAGCTTGTCCAACCCGGAGCCCAGCACGCCCGTTCCCAGCGCGTTGAGGACGTCGTCGGAGTTGTTGGCCAGGAACGCGGTGCCGTGGTACGCCTGCGCCGCCGCGCTGACCACGACGTAGATCAGCAGCAGGATCAGGGTCGAGACTACCGCGGCCTTGCCGGGCCCCCGCGTCGGATCGCGCGACTCCTCGTTGACGGCCACACCCGAATCCCATCCCCAGTAGATGAAGATCCCGAGCAGGATCCCGTCGACTAGTGCCCCCCAGCTCAGGTCGAACGGGTTGAACCACGAGGCCGCCACGTGGATCGAGCCGGTGGGGTGGTTGGCGTAGACCTTGATCAGCGCGATCACCGCGAACAAGGCCAGCGTGAAGATCTCCAGGCCCAGCAGGATCGTCTGGATCCGGGCTGACAGCTCGATCCCCCGATAACAGATCCAGGTCATCACGGCGATCCACACGACCGCTCCGACGATCAGCCAGAAGTTGTTCGGCGCGCCCGCCGAGTGAAACAGCAGGAACGTGTAGCTGCTGGCGATCGCGGCCAGCGAGGCCATCACGATGATGTCGGCGAGGAAGATCGCCCAGCCGTTGACCCACCCGAGTTGGGGGCCGAACGTTCGCGTGACCCACGCGAACGTGGTCCCGGCGTCGGGGTCGGCCAGGTTCAGGAACCGGTAGCCGACCGACACGAACAGGATCGGGATGAACGAGACGATCAGCACCGCCGGAGCGTGCAGGCCGATCCCGCCGACGGCAACGATGAACCCCAGCGTCGCCGCCAGGCTGTACGCGGGCGCGGTCGAGGCGACCGCGATCACCAGGTTCGAGATGTAGCCCAGCGCGTCGGTCTTCAGCCCCTTGTTGCCGGGGGCGGTGCGATCGAACGATTCGGTTGGTTGCTGCGGGATGGTCTCCAAAGTCGAGCTAAACCTACTACGGTCCGGGGACATGGACGCAAGCAACGTGTCGGTGGCCGTGCTCGGGGCCGGCGGAACGATCGCGCCGGCGATCGTCCGTGACCTCGCCGAATCGCCCGAGGTGGCCTCGATGACGCTGCTCGATCTGGACGCCGGCCGCGCCGAGGACGTCGCGCGTGCACACGGCGGCGGCAAGGCCACCGCCGCGCGGGTCGACGCCCGCGCCGGGGGCGAGCTGGCCGCGGCGATCGAGGGGCACGCCGTGCTCGTCAATACCGCCTCCTACCGCATCAACCTCGAGGCGATGGATGCCTGCCTGCGCGCCGGCTGCAACTACCTCGACCTCGGCGGGCTGTACCGGATGACGCTGCGCCAGCTCGAGCTCGACTCTGAGTTCGAGCGCGCCGGACTGGTGGCGGTGCTGGGCATCGGCTCGAGCCCCGGCAAGACCAACCTCATGGCCTCGCGCGGCGTACGCGAGCTCCGCGACGCGTCCGGGGGGATCGAGTCGATCGAGGTGATGGCGGCCGGCCGCGACCCGGCGGCGCCGGACGACGGCCGCCTGCGACCGCCCTACGCGGTGCAGACGCTGGTCGACGAGCTCACGCTCGCCCCGGTCGTGCTGCGCGACTCACGGCCGGTCGAGATCGAGCCGCTGACCGGCGGCGGCGCCGTTGCCTACGGCGACCCGATCGGGACCGCCGAGACGATCTTCACCCTGCACTCGGAGCTGGCCACCTTCGGCGACAGCTTCGGTTGCCGCGAGTGCAGCTTCCGGCTGTCGCTGGCGCCGGCGCTGCTCGAGCGCCTCAAGCAGCTGGCCGACGCCTCCGCCGACGAGATCGCCGCGGCCGCTCGTGAGGCCGCATCCCCGTCCAATGAGACGGTGTCCGTGCACCTCGTGTCGGTGCGCGCCGACGACGGCCGCGAGGCGACCGTGAGGGCGATCACCGGCCCTCACTTCGGGCTCGGTGGCTCGATCGTGTCGACCGCCACCCCCGCGGCCGCGACGGTCAGGCTGATGGCGCGCGGCTCGCTCACCGCGACCGGCGTGCATCCGCCCGAGCGCTGCATCGAACCCGACGAGATGTTCGCCGAGCTCGAGCAGCGCGGCTGCAGCTTCAGCTTGCTGGCGTCCTAGTGTCCCGACGGCACACGAGTGCCGAGTTCGTGGCGCAGCAGCGCTTGATCTGAGTCGACCATCATCCGGATGAGCTGCTCGAAGCTGATCTGCGGCTCCCAGCCGAGCAGCTGCCGGGCCTTGCTGGCGTCGCCGACCAGGTGCTCGACCTCGGCGGGGCGCAGCAGCGCGGGGTCGATCTCGACGTGGTCGTCGACCGACAGGCCAGCGTGGTCGAATGCGATCTCCAGGCAGTTACGGACCGAGTGCGCGGAGCCGGAGGCGATCACGTAGTCCTCGGGCTGGTCCTGCTGGAGCATCAGCCACATCGCCCGCACGTAGTCGCCGGCGAAGCCCCAGTCACGCTCAGCCTCGAGGTTCCCGAGCCGGAGCCGGACGTCGAGCCCGAGCTTGATCGCCGCGGCGTGCCAGGTGATCTTGCGCGTTACGAACTCCAGCCCGCGCCGAGGGGACTCGTGGTTGAACAGGATCCCGCTGGTGGCGTGCAGGCCGTAGGACTCGCGGTAGTTGACCGTGATGAAGTGGCCGTAGGCCTTGGCCACGCCGTAGGGCGAGCGCGGATAGAACGGGGTCCGCTCGTTCTGCGGCACCTCGAGCACCTTGCCGAACATCTCGCTCGAGGACGCCTGATAGAAGCGCGCCTCGGGGCAGACCTCGCGCATCGCCTCGAGCAACCGGGTGACGCCGATGCCCGAGAACTCGGCCGTCAGGGTCGGCTGCACCCACGAGACGGCCACGTAGGACATCGCGGCCAGGTTGTAGATCTCGTCGGGCTGGGCCGCCCGCAGCGTGTCCACCAGCGAGCGCTGGTCGAGCAGGTCGCCCTGGTGCAGGGTCAGCCCGTCGCGGATGTGTTCGATCCGTTCGAACTTCTCGGTTGACGAGCGACGGACCATCCCGTGAACCTCGTAGCCCTGGTCGAGCAGGAACTCGGCCAGGTAGGAGCCGTCCTGGCCGGTTATCCCGGTGATCAGCGCACGGCGGACGGTCATGCCGCCTCTCCCGCGGTGCCGAGCATCGCGGCGGCCTCCGCCATGTAGCCGAACACCTGCGCGGTGCCCAGCGCGTTCCACGGGTCCACCAGCAGGCAGTCGTCCGACGCGCTGGCGACGATCTCGCGCACCGCGTCGGGGGTCTCGAACTCCGAGTGGTTGGTCGCGATGATCACCACATCCGCGTCGGCGACGGCGTCGGCCAGCGGCTGAGTCGGGGTCCGCGCCCGGGGGTCGCAGACGGCCACATCGGCGAGCTCGCGCTCGAGCAGGCGGATCAGCTTCGGCGACAGCGAGTCGCGCTCGTCATCGGTGTTGCGCTTGAACGTCAGTCCCAGCACCGCCACCTTGCGCGACGACAGGCTGCCCAGCCGCCGCTTGATCCCCTCGATCAAGAACAGCGGCACGGCCTCGTGCACGCGGGACACCGCCAGCAGCATGCCGGGCGCGTTGGAGCGCTCCTCGGAGAACACGAAGTCCTTACGCAGGCAGGTACCGGCGGTCAGCCCGGGCATCGCGATCCCGCCGCGCGGATAGTCGTGATTGATCAGGTCGATGACCTCGAACACGTTCGCGTCGTAACGCTCGCAGTCCATCATCAGCAGGTTGGGCAGCGCGAACGTGGCGTAGCGGAGGATGTTGGTCCAGATCTTGGCCAGCTCCGCCTGGACCGGCGTGGTCGTGACGATCGGCGCACCGAACACCGAGAACGTGCTCGCGGCCCGCTCGGTCGAAGCGTCCCCGACGCCCCCGATGATGCACGGCAGCGTTGAGATCTCCTCGAGGAAGCGACCGGCGGCGATTCGCTCGGGGGCGTGGGCGACGAACACGTCCTCGCCGACCTTCAGCCCGCGGCGCTTCTCCAGATAGCCGGCGACGAACTCGGTCGTCCCCGGTGCGATCGTCGAGCGCAGGATCAGGGCGTGCCCGGGGCGCAGCAGCGGCAGCAGATCGTCGACGGCGGCACGGACCTGTCGCAGGTCGCTCTCGAAGTGGAAGAACGAGGGGGTGCCGATCGTGATCACGATGTCGTCGGCGACGGCGGCGTCGGCGGCGCGCTCGGCGAGCTCGAGGCGGCCGGTCGCGGCGACCCGGTCGAGCAGCTCCTGCGTACCGGCCTCGCTCCAGGGCATCCGGCCGGCGCGGATCGAGTCGAGCACCGCGCGGTCGTGGTCGACGCCCAGGACGCGCATCCCGCGATCGGCGAACGACAGCGCAAGCGGGAGCCCGACCCGGCCCAGGCCGATCACCGAGATTGATCGCTCGTAGGACATCTGCGGGGTTAAACGTACTTGCGGTCAGGTCGGATCTTTGTTGAGGCCGAGAGCCGGGCGCCACGGACGGGCGGAGGCGGGTTCTGGACAGGAGGCTAGTCAGCTTCGCCGGCGGTGACGCTCGGCATCGGCTCCAGCCCCGGCTCGGCCGGGTGTCCGCGGACCTCGCCCGCGAACGCCAGCCGATCCAGCCGAGCGATCTCGCGCTCGCCCTCGACCCTAGCCGGATGCCCTTCGGGAAGACCGCGGATCAGCGTGCGGATCCGCTCTCGCAGCTGCAGCGCGAAGTGCGGTGTCGACGCGCCCATCAGCTGCCGGACGTCCTCGATCGTCGCCTCGTGGTCGGGCTTCAGGCGTTCTGGGTTCTCGGCTTGGCTCATTTCTGGGGTACGGCCTCGAGAAGGTTATCCATCTGTGCCTGTACCCCCACCGAGACGGCCAACGGGTCTCCCATCACCCAGCCATGGTTGTAGACGGCCACGGTCGGCCCCTCCTGGGTGAAGCCCGGGGTCGCGTAGTCGAGGAAGAAGTTCAGCACGGAGGTCGGCAACGCCCCCGGCTTGTCGAGCAGCAGCGCCGGCGCGTAGCTGCCGCTGGCCGCCAGCGGCGCCGCCGCGGCCGCGTCGAGCGTCCGCTTGGAATTGATCAGCACGTAGCCGTGCCCGGGGCTGCGCATCGCCCAGCCGAAGCTGCCCGGGACGTGGGCGCAGGGCTGGTTGACCGGGCATGCGGGGTCGCGGTAGGTGGTGAACGCGACCGAGTTGGCGGCGGGGTCCGAAGCGCCGACCCGCTTGACCTTGCCGTACTTGGCCAGTTGCGTGACCACATCGTCGGACACCGCGCTGGCCGGGCCGAGCACGTAGATGTTCGGCTTCGAGTGCTCCTGGAGCGCCTGCTTGGTGGCCTGGGGGATGTCCGAATGCGACACGTACAGGATCGGGTCGCCGCTCTCGGCGGACCAACCGGCGGCCGGCATCGCGTATGCGGAGTCGTCGTTACTGGCCGACGCGACCACCACGTCGCTGGAGGGCTTGCCCGCGGCGACGCTGGCGTAGTGGTCGATCGCGGCGGCGAGCTTGTAGGGGTCGCTGCCCGGGATCGCGGCGGTCTTGGCGCCCTTGATCGGCGGGACGTCGCCGACCCGGATCACCTGCGTGCCACCGATCGCCCGCGCCCCGGTGGGGGCGAGCGTGGTCAGCGCGTCGTAGGTGGCCGACGGCAGCGAAGACTTGCCCGACAGCAGCACCGGAGCCTTGATCGGCGCCGACATCAGCACCGATGAGGCGAGCGCTCCCTGCCAGTCGTCGGTGGGCGCGACCGTGACCGCCGTGGGGTGGGTGCCGGCAGCCGCCGCCGGATACACCGCCTGCGCTACGCCGGCGGCGTCGGCGATCGGGTCGCCGCCCGCGATCCGGGTGGTGTTCTTCGTGGCGATCACCGGAATGCCCAGCTGTTGAGCCGCCTTGGGGGTGCCCGCGGTCGGAACGGTGACCGTCCTGATGGCGCCGTTACCGCCACCGCCACCGCCACCGCCACCGCCACCGCAGGCGGACAGCGTCAGGCAGGCCCCGACCAGAGCGAGCAACGGAATCCTTCGCATTGCCGCGCTGACGTTAGCGATACCTGCAGTCGGGGGTGCTGGATTCCGCGCTTCCTAACCGGACGCACCAAGTGGGAAGCACAAAGTCCTGCAAGGCGCGGGGATCGCAGGAATCGGTGCACCACTTCGCCGTAACTGTGTGTATATTGCCGCCACGCCGAATCCGCGGACGAACATGAGTCGCGGAGCGGGGGACCCAGTTATTGGGGCGAATCCCGCGGTAATCCGCAGGAGGCGCAGGCTCCCTTAGCGCCAGCCCGTCAGCTAACCCCGTAGGCCCACGAGAGAGAAAAGGACCTTGCGGGTTTCCAAGCTGATACTTCCTGCCGTCTCCGCGCTCGCGCTTGCCGCGGCGCCGAGCGCGCTCGCCGCCAGCGGATCTTCGGTGCCGGGTTCCGCCGCCACCGGCGGCACCGGGATCGGCGCGCCTCCGGCGGCGCCGAGCACCACGAGCCAGCCCACCGTCGCCGGCTGGAAGGGCAAGATCGTCAATGGCGTCGCGTACGCGCCGTCATATGCACCGCTCAGGGTCCAGAAGGCGATCTGGGCCGGCAACAAGATCCGCCACAAGCCCTACGTCTGGGGTGGTGGCCACGCCGCCTTCGCCGCCGCCGGCTACGACTGTTCGGGCTCGGTGTCCTACGTGCTCCACGCCGCTGGGCTGCTGAAGACGCCGTTTGACTCCAGCGACTTCATGGGCTGGGGCAAGAACGGCTTGGGCAAGTGGATCACGGTCTACACGAACCCCAGCCACGCGTTTGTGGAGATCGCCGGCATCCGGCTCGACACCTCGGCCGAAGGCGATCCGCATCCCGCCAAGGGCTCGGGTCCGCGTTGGCGCCCGATCATGAGCTCGACCAGCGGGTTCATGGCGCGCCACCCCTCCGGCTACTGATCCGCGCCAACCGGTCCCAATTGGCCAATACGGCTCGGTAGGGTCACTGCCGGAATGCCGACAGTGCTTGTCACCGGGGCGGCTCGGGGGATCGGGCGGGCGACGACGCTGCGTCTCGCCGCGGCCGGCTGGGACGTGATCGCCGGCGTGCGCCGCCCGCAGGACGGCGACTCGCTGGCCGATAGCGGCCAGGGCCGGGTCAGGCCGGTGGCACTCGACGTCTCAGACGCCGAGCAGATCGCCGCGCTGGCGCCGGAGCTGACCGCGGGCCTCGACGCGCTGGTGGGCAACGCCGGCATATTCGTCGGCGGCCCGGTGGAGACGGTGGCGCCCGACGAGCTGCGCCGTCAGCTCGAAGTCAACGTAGTCGGCCAGGTGGCGGTGGCGCAGGCGGTGCTCCCGCACCTCCGCGCCTCGCGGGGTCGGCTGGTGTTCGTGTCGTCGGTCGCCGGCCGGATCTCGACGCCGATGTTCGGCGTCTACAGCGCGTCGAAGTTCGCGCTGGAGGCGGTGGCCGACGCGATGCGGATGGAGCTCGCCCCGTGGGGCATCCGGGTCTCGGTGATCGAGCCCGCGCAGACCGACACCGACCTCTGGCGGCACGCCGACGAGCAGCTCGACGAGACCGTGGCCGGGTTGTCGCCCGAGCACCGCAACCTGTACGCCAAGCACCTCGAGGGATTCCGCAAGACGATCCCTCGCTCCCAGCGCGCCGCCGCGCCCGCCGACGGCGTCGCGGCGACGATCGAGACGGCGCTCGCCGCGACCCGTCCGAAGGCCCGCTACGTGGTCGGCACGGCGGTGCGCATCCAGGGCGCCGTGTTCGGAGCGCTGCCGACGCCCGTGCGCGACGCAGCGCTGCGCGCCGCCAGCGGCGTACCCCGCCGTCCTTAGAGCGCGCGCAAGGGGGTTGGCATCGCTACGCTTGGGGTGCTCGTCCAGACACCCGCCAAGGAGGATGCGATGCCGGGCCTTTCCGGACGCATGTCGACCGTCATCAAAGCGAAGATCTCAAAGCTCCTCGACCGCGCCGAGGATCCCGGCGAGACGCTCGAGTACAGCTACCAAAAGCAGATCGAGCTGCTGCAGAACGTCAAGAAGGGGATCGCCGACGTCGTCACGTCCAAGAAGCGCCTGCAGCTGCAGAAGCAGAAGCTGCAGGATCAGGTGGTGAAGCTGGACACCCAGGCCCGCCAGGCGCTGGCCGCCGGCAACGAGGAGCTCGCTCGGACCGCGCTCGAGCGTAAGAACGTTGCCCAGACCGAGCTGCAGTCGCTCGACACCCAGGTCGAGCAGCTCGAGCAGCAGCAGGAGCAGATGGCGGACTCTGAGAAGAAGCTGCGCGCCAAGATCGAGCAGTTCCGCTCCAAGAAGGAGGTCATCAAGGCCCAGTACTCGGCGGCAGAGGCCCAGGTGCGGATCTCCGAGGCAGCGACCGGCGTGGGCGAGGAGATGGCGGACGTCGGCCTGGCGATGCAGCGCGCGCTCGACAAGACCGAGAACATGAAGGCACGGGCCGACGCGGTCCAGGAGCTCGAGGCGGCCGGCACGTTCGACGACATCACCGCGCTCGGCCCCGGCGAAGACGACATCGACCGCCAGCTCAAGGAGCTCTCCAGCACGAGCGAGGTCGACGACGAGCTGGCCAAGATGAAGGCCGAGCTCGGCAGCGGCTCATCCGGCCCGGCCGGGCAGATCGGAGCAGGCGACGGCGGCTCCGCCGCCACGCAGACGGACTCCGCAGCGCCCAGCCAGGGACAGCAGCCGTGATCGTCCGGATCTCGACGGAGGGCCAGTACGAGCTCTCCGACGATGACACCGCCCAGTTGAATGAGCTCGACAACAAGGCGGTCGCCGCCTGCGACGGGGCAGACGACGCGCAGTTTCACGCCGCGTTCACGCAGTTGCTGGACTACGTGCGTAGTAAGGGCACCCCGGTCCCGGAAGACCGGCTGGAGCCATCCGAGGTGATCATCCCGCCGCCGGACGTGTCGCTGCAAGAGGCTCGGGCCGAGTTCAGCGGCGAGGGCCTGATCCCGGGTTAGTCCAGGCCCGGTCCGCCAGCGCCGTTAGATCGGGATTCCCCAGAGCGGGAACCAGCGCTCGAGCTCCTGCTCGACCGGGAGCTCTGCCCCGATCTGTGCCTTGAGCACGAGCTCTCGCTCGCTGTCGCGCTGCTGCTCGCCGCCGGCGGGGACGAACGGGTAGAAGGCGCCTCGCTTGTAGTTGTAGATCCAGTACATCGGGCGCTTGTTGGAGTCAACGAACGCGAACACCGCGCACAGGGTGCGGTCGCCGTAGCCGCCGCCCTCGAGCGCGCTCGAGACCGCGTTGATCCCGACGACCAGGTCCTCGAACGACTGGCCCTTCAGGACCAGCCAGCGGAAGCCATAGGTGTCGTCGGAGCTCTCGACCGTGGTGCCGCTGTCGGCCGCGGTGCCGCGCACGACCTCCTCCATGTCACGGACGATCCCCTCGAAGTCAGCCGTCGACAACGGCTGGAACACGATCGCGGCACTGCCGGCGGTCGTGATGTTCAGCGAGGTCTCCAGCGTCACGTAGGCGGTGCTCATCGCGAACAGGCGGTCGGGAGCCGGCTGATCCAACTTGCGCTTGCCAAACAAGACGTCGAGGAAGCCCATGGCCTCGATTCTGGCGGATGCGCGCGGTTGGCGGCGCTAACGGGCGGTGCCCTGCAGCTGGGCCTCGAGCCGCTGCAGCGCCGCGATCCGCTTCTCGAGCGGCGGGTGCGTGGAGAACAGGGCGGCCACGCTGTCCTTGGCCTTCGGCGGGAAGATGTAGAACGCGGCCAGCTCGTTGTTGGCGATCCGCAGGTCCTGCTTGGGAATCTGGGCCATGCCGCCTTCGAGCTTCAGCAGCGCCTGGATCAGCGCGCTCGGACGGCCGGTGATGATCGCCGAGCCGCGGTCTGCAGCGAACTCGCGGTAGCGCGAAAGCGCCTGCAGCAGCAGCCACGAGACCACGTAGACGGCCGCCGAGACGAGGATCACGACGATGAACGCGGGCCCGTTGTTCTGGTCGCGGTTGTCGAACGCGCCGCCGAACCAGAAGCCCATCTGCACGATGAACGCAGCGATCGACGCGAAGAAGCTGGCGATCGTCATCACCAGCACGTCGCGGTTCTGCACGTGGGTGAGCTCATGGGCGAGCACGCCATCGAGCTCGGCGTCGTCGAGGAGGTCGAGGATGCCGGTGGTCGCGCACACGGTCGCGGTCTTCGGCGAGCGGCCGATCGCGAACGCGTTGGGCATCCGCTGGTCGGCGATCGCCACCCGCGGCTTGGGCAGGTTCGCCTGGATGCAGAGGCGCTCGATCGCGCCGTGCAGTCGGGGCGCGTCCTGCGGGCTGACCTCGCGCGCGCCCATCGACAGCAACGCGATCTTGTCCGACGTGAAGTACTGGATCAGGAAGATCCCGCCGGCGATCACCGCGATTGTGATCGCGCCGGCTCCGGAGGCGATCAGCACGGCCACCAGGACCGCGTAGATCAATCCGAGCAGGAACAGGGTCAACACCATCCGGGTCTGCAGCCCGGAGTCACGGCCGAATGAAGTGGAGCGCGCCATGGAACCTATGTTGGCAGACGAGATAAGGAAAGCGTCAAGGATTCCGAGGAGATCCGACAGAGAGCGTCAGACAGCCGTTCGCGGCCTGAAACCTGCGTAGAGCTCACGGAACCGGGTAGCGCCAATGCAGACAATGGGCGTAGCGCGGATGACTCTCTCGAAGGGCGCAGCGGGCGAGCTTGCAGGGGTACGCCGCAGGTCGCTCGACGGTCTATCCGGGCGTCTGGCCGCCGGAGCCCACACATCCCGGGCGTACCTGGCGGGTCTGGGGACCACCGGGTGTCTGCTGGCGTGCGCCGGATTGCTGTTCCTGGTCGCCAGCGCAATCGTGTCCTTCAGCGGCTGGCCCCAGGTCGGCGCGCCCTCGTCCCCGGTGCCGGTCACCGTGCCGGGCGACGGAGCGGGCGGCGGCAGGTCGACGACCGGCCGGGCGCTCGCCGCCGGCCTGCGGGCAACCAGTCCCGCGGGCTCGAAGGGGAGCTCGGGCGCGGCTGTTAGGGCGCGTACGCCCGGCAGCGACTCGGGCGCCGGTGGCGCGGACCGCTCCGGTGCCGGCGCGCGGCGCGGCGCCGGCGGGTTCGATCGCGGCCAGGCGACCAACGGCGAGTCGATCTCACGGCTCGGATCCCGTCCCGGGGTCCCGGAACGCTCCGGCTCCGGTGGCGATCTCGCTGGAGGCTCCGGCTGGCTCCGGTAGCTCCGGTCGCGGCTCGGGCGGACGGCCGGGCAAGATCACCGGCAGCATCGGCAAGTCCCGCAGCGGCAGCGGGCTCGGTCAGACCGTCGGCAACGCCGGCGGCGCGGTCTCGCGCACCGGATCGTCGCTCGGCTCGACCATTACCGCGACCGGCTCGAAGCTCGGCTCGACCGTGTCGGGCGCGACCGGCGGCGCTGCGCAGGCGGTGTCTGGCGTCACCTCCGGCGTCTCGGGCGTGGTCAAGGGCGCCGGACAGGGCAGCTCGCTCGGAGCCGTCACCAATGCGGCCGGCGGCACCGTCGACAACGTCGGACAGACCGCCGCAGGAGCGGTCACCAACGCCGGCCAGTCCGCGGGCTCGACCGTCACCGGGGCGACCCAGGCGCTCGGCGGGACCGCCGGCAGCGTCGGCCAGGGCGCGGGCGGGACCGTGTCCGGGGCCGGCCAAGCCGTCGGCGGGCTGCTCGGCGGCAAGCACGGCTAGCTCGGGCACCAGGTCAACGTCCCACTCGACGCCTCCCGGGCTTACCGTGGGGAGTTAGTCATGTCCGACATGGCGAACGTCCCACGGTTGGGTGAATCGGCCTCGAGTGGGGTGTTCGCCGGTCCCTTAACCCAGCGCGCGCTCGAGGAAGCGCACGCTGACCGCCTGCAGCTCCTCGTCGTGCTGCACCGACCGATGATGCCCGCCCGGGACGGCGATCAGACGGCTGTCGGGATTGACGAACCGCGCCGCCAGCTCGCGCGAGTGCGCCACCGGCACGGTCTCATCGCCCTCGGCGTGCAGCAGCAGCACCGGAACGTCGAGCGAGGCGACCGCGTCGTCCACCTGCATTGCGCCCAGGAGCTCTCCCAGCGCCTCGGTGCAAGCATCGAACCCGAGCGTCCCGGCCAGCACGCCGCGGCGCAGACCGCCGGTGCTCGCCGGGCAGATCGCCACCACCGCCTGCGCACCCGCCGGCCCCGCGGCCAGCAGCGAAAAGCACCCGCCCATGCTCGATCCCCGGAGGGCCACGGGCGCGCCGTCGTCGCCGATCCGCGACCGCAACAGCTCCGCCATCGCGACCACGTCCTCGATCGCCCGGCCGTCCATCGGGCCGTCGCTGGCGCCGTGCCCGCGCTGATCGAACGCTAGCGCCGCGAACCCGGCGGCCACCAGCACCCGGGCGAAGTCGTGGTGGCTCTCCTTGCACGAGCCGGCGCCGTGCAGGATCACCACGCCGCCCCGTAGACCGGGGCCACCCGATGGAAGCCATAGCGAGTAGGCGAGCCCGTCGTGAACCGCGACCTCGGCCGGCAGCACCGGGTTGACCGTCCGAGAGCGAGCCATCGCGCGATCATGCCATGCGGGCTCGCGGGCTGGCATGATCGCGTGCCCGATGACGCTCACCGCCTCAGGTCTCTCGCACGTGTATCCCGCGGGCACCCGCGTGAACGAACGCGGCCACCTCGAGATCGGCGGCTGCGATGCGATCGAGCTCGCGCGCGAGTACGGGACGCCCGTGTTCGTCGTCGCCGAGCCGGACCTGCGCGCGCGGGCACGGGGGTTCGTCGACGCGGTTGCGGCCCGCCATCGGGACTTCGACGTGCTGTTCGCCTCCAAGGCGTTCCCGTGCACCGGCGTCTACCGCGCGCTGGCCGAGGAGGGGCTGGCCTGCGACGTCGCGTCCGGCGGCGAGCTGTACCTGGCGCTCCGGGCCGGCTTCGACCCCGCTCGGATCTACCTCCACGGCAACGCCAAATCAGAAGCCGAGCTGACGCAGGCGCTCGAGGCTGGGGTGGGGCACGTCGTGCTCGACTCGCTCGACGAGCTCGACCGGCTCGAGCGGATCGCGGCCGAGCGCGGGCAGCGCCAGGAGGTGCTGATCCGGGTCACGCCGGACGTCTCGGGCGACACCCACCAGGCGATCTCCACCGGCCAGGCCGACTCGAAGTTCGGAATGTCCCCCGATCGGGCCCGCGAGGCGATCGCCGCGCTCACCGACGGCAGAACGGGGCAACTCGACCTGGTCGGCCTCCACTTCCACATCGGCTCCCAGCTGTTCGAGCTCGAGCCGTTCCGCGCCGCCGTCCGGGCGATCGCGCAGCTGGGCGACTTTCCCGTCTACAACTTCGGCGGCGGACTCGGCGTCGCCTATACCGCCGCGCAGCACCCGCCCCCGGTCGAGGACTACGTCGAGGCGATCATCTCCGTCGCGCACGAGCTGCTCGGCCCGGGCAAACGGCTGCTGTTCGAGCCCGGCCGCACGCTCGTGGCCAACTCGACGGTCACGCTGTACACGGTGGAGTCGGTCAAGCGCAACGTGTCGACATGGGTGGCCGTCGACGGCGGCATGTCCGACAACCTCCGGCCGATGCTCTACGGCGCCGGCTACGAGGCGCTGATCGCCGACCGACCGACCGCCGCCGGCACCGAACGCTGCAGGCTGGCGGGCAAGCACTGCGAGTCCGGGGACGTGATCGCGCGTGACCTTCCGCTGCCCGATCCCGCCCCGGGGGACGTGATCGCGACGCCGGTCACCGGCGCGTATGGGTTCTCGCTGGCCAACAACTACAACGGCGTCCCCAGAGCCCCCGTGATCTTCTGCTCCGAGGGGACGGCTCGAGTCGTGGTCCGCCGCGAGACCTACGAGGACCTGGCGGCACGTGACGTCGACTGAGCGGACCTTCCGGATCGGGTTGCTGGGCCACGGCACCGTGGGCAGCGCGTTCGCGAGGGCGCTGCCCGCGCATGCGGACCGGATCGCGCGGGTCACCGGCCTGCGTCCCGAGCTGTCGGGCGTGATGACCCGCAGCCGCGGCTCGTTCGACGAACTGCTGGAGAACTCCGATCTGATCGTCGAGCTGATCGGCGGGATCGACCCCGCACGGGACTACCTGCTGCGCGCGATGCGCAGCGGCCGCCACGTGGTGACGGCCAACAAGCAGCTGCTCTCCCAGTACGGCGAGGAGCTGTGGGAGACCGCTCGCAGCGAGGGCGTGCAGCTGCGCTTCGAGGGCGCGGTCGCCGGCGTCGTGCCGGTGATCCGGGTGCTGCAGGAGTCGCTGTCGGGGGCCACGATCGACCGCGTCCACGGGATCGTCAACGGCACGACGAACTTCATCCTCACCGAGATGGCCCGGTCGGGGATGACCTACGAGCAGGCGCTGGCCGAGGCCCAGCGGCTCGGCTACGCCGAGGCCGACCCGTCCGAGGACGTCGACGGGCGCGACGCCGCGGCGAAGATGGCGATCATCGCCCGGCTGGCGTTCGACACCCCGGTGCACCTGGACCAGGTGCGCTACGAGGGGATCGAGCACATCCAGCCCGATGACCTCGAGTACGCGCGCGACCTCGGGCTCGAGCTCAAGCTGGTCGGCACCGCCGAGCGGATCGACGGCGGCCTGTCGGTCCGGGTGCATCCGATCTTCCTGTACCCGGGGCACCCGCTGGCCTCAGTGGGCGGGCCGTTCAACGCGGTCACGGTCGAGTCTGAGGAGATCACCGAGATCACGATGTCGGGCCCCGGGGCCGGCGGCCCGCAGACCGCCAGCGCCGTACTCGGTGACGTGATCAGCGCGATGATCCCGCCGGCCTCGACGCCGCCCGCGCAGACCGAGCTCGAAATCGTCCAGGACGTCATCTCGGCCTTCTACCTGCACCTCGAGGTGGCCGACGAGCCTGGCGTGCTGGCCCAGGTCGCCCAGGTGCTCGCGCTCCAGGGCGTTTCGGTGAAGTCCGTGGTGCAGAAGGGGCTGGGCGACCAGGCGCGGCTGGTGATGGTCGCCCACCCGGTGCTCGAGTCGCAGTTCGAGGCGGCGATGGAGCTGATCGCCGCGCTCGACGTGATGCGGGCGCCCCCGCGCGCGATCAGGGTGCTCGAGGAGCAGTTCGGATAGGGTCGGCGCCGTGCGAGCGATGCAGATCACCGAGCTGACCGGTCCTGAGACCGCGCTCAAGCTCGCCGACGTGCCCGAGCCCGAGGCGTCGCACGCGATGACTCCCGGGACCGGCGTGCTCGTCGACGTCCAAGCCGCCGGGGTCTCGTTCCCCGAGCTGCTGCAGACCCGCGGCGAGTACCAGATCAAGCCCGATCTGCCGTTCGTGCCCGGCAGCGAGGTCGGCGGCATCGTCCGCTCCGCGCCCGACGGCGCCGGGGTCGCGCCCGGCGATCGCGTCGCCGCGTTCTGCATGCTCGGCGGGTTCGCCGAGGTCGCGGTCGCGCCCGACTACTTCTGCTTCGCGCTGCCCGACGAGCTGAGCTTCGCCCAGGGCGCCGCGCTCGTGCTCAACTACCACACCGCCTACTTCGCGCTGGTCCTCCGCGGCCGGCTCAAGCAGGGGGAGACGGTACTCGTGCACGGCGCCGCCGGCGGCGTCGGCACCGCCGTGCTGCAGGTGGCCAGGGGTCTGGGCGCCAAGACGATCGGGGTCGTCTCGACCGACGATAAGGAGCGGATCGCCCGCGAGGCGGGCGCTGACGAGGTGGTCCGCTCGGACGGGCCGTGGAAGGACCAGGCCAAGGAGTTCTCGGGCGGCGGCGTCGACATCGTGGTCGACCCGGTGGGCGGGGACCGCTTCACCGACAGCCTACGGTCGCTGCGCGAGGGCGGCCGCGCGATCGTGGTCGGGTTCACCGCCGGTTCGATCCCCGAGATGAGGGTCAACCGCCTGCTGCTGAACAACATCGAGGTGGTCGGCGCCGGCTGGGGGGCGGGCGTGATCGGCAAGCCCGCTGTCACCGACGAGATCGCCGCGGGGATCGACAAACTGATCGAGCAGGGTGCCGTACGTCCGATCATCGGCGCCTCGTTCCCGCTCGAGCGCGCCGGCGAGGCACTCGAGCTGATCGACCGGCGCGGGGCGACCGGCAAGGTCGTGCTCGAGCTGAGCTGAGCTGAGCTGAGCTGACCGCCGTCACCGGAATGCCCGGGATCATCGAGCGCTACCGCGAGCGGCTCCCGTTCGCACCCGAGGACCCGATTGTGTCGCTCGACGAGGGCGCCACACCGCTGGTGCTCGCGCCGCGGCTGTCCGAGCGCGCCGGGACCGAGGTGTGGCTGAAGCTCGAGGGCGCCAACCCGACCGGCTCGTTCAAGGATCGCGGGATGACCTGCGCGGTCTCGGCGGCGCTGCGCGAGGGGGCCCAGGCGGTGGTGTGCGCATCGACCGGGAACACCGCGGCGTCGGCGGCCGCGTATGCGGCCCGGGCGGGATTGCGGGGCGCGGTGATCGTCCCGGAGGGCAAGATCGCCACCGGCAAGCTCGCCCAGGCGCTGATGCACGGCGCCCGCGTGATCGCGTTGCGCGGCAACTTCGACGACGCCCTGCGGTTGGTCCGAGAGCTCGCGCGGCGCCACCCGATCGCGCTGGTCAACTCGGTCAACGAGTTCCGGATCGAGGGACAGAAGACCGCTGCGTTCGAGGTGCTGGATGCGCTCGGCGGCGAGCTCGACGCGCTCTGCATCCCGGTCGGCAACGCCGGCAACATCACCGCCTACTGGAAAGGCTTCAGGGAGGAGGGCGCGCGCCCGCGGATGTTCGGCTTCCAGGCGGCCGGAGCGGCTCCACTGGTCCACGGGGCCCCGATCGAGCAGCCCGAGACGATCGCGAGCGCGATCAGGATCGGTAACCCGGCCCGCTGGGAGCAGGCGATGGACGCGATGACCTCCTCCGGCGGCGCGGTGGCCGCGGTCACCGACGAGGAGATCCTCGACGCCTACCGCTTCCTGGCCTCGAGCGAGGGCGTGTTCTGCGAGCCGGCCTCGGCCGCCAGCGTGGCCGGGTTGCTCGTCCACGGCGCCGGTGACTGCCGTCGGGTGGTGTGCGTACTCACCGGCCACGGCCTCAAGGATCCGCAGACCGCGCTCGAGCGCGCCGGAGCGGTGGTGCCCTGCGCCCCCGACCTCACCGCGATCGAGCGGGCGGTCCTGGGATGACCCATCGCCGGCGCGTGGTCCGCGTCCCGGCGTCCTCAGCCAACCTCGGCCCCGGGTTCGACGTCCTCGCCGCCGCGCTCGCCCCGGCGCTCGAAGTGGAGGTCTCCGAGACCGGGTCGTTCGGGGTGAGCACGTCGCTGGATGTCCCGCGCGACCGCACCAACCTGGTGGTTCGGGCGTTCGAGCAGCTGCACCGCGCCGACGACTTCGAGTTCCGGATCGAGTCCGAGATCCCGTTGTCGGGCGGCCTGGGTTCGAGCGCCGCGGCGATCGTCGCGGGTCTGATGGCCGCCGACCACATGTTCGAGCTCGACGCCGACGTGCTGGCCCTGGCGATCGGGATCGAGGGTCATCCCGACAACGTGGCCGCGGCGATCGAGGGCGGTTTTGTGATCTGCGACGGCGCGAGCATCCACCGGATCGAGCCACCGATGGGACTCGAGGCGGTGCTGGTCGTGCCCCACGAGCCGGTCGTCACCTCGCAGGCGCGCGCCGCGCTCCCGTCGACGGTGCCGATCGCCGACGCCGCGTTCAACGTGGCCAGCGCGTCGACGCTGGTGCTCGGGCTGGCCACCTCGGACTGGGACCTGATCGCCGCTGGGCTCGAGGATCGGCTGCACCAGCCCTATCGCGCCCACCTGTACCCGCGCTCGGCTGAGCTGCTCGAGCGAGCCACCGAGCTGGGAGCGCTGGGGGCGACGATCTCGGGAGCCGGTCCGACCGTGCTGGTGTGGTCGCGCTACGAGCAGACCGGGGCTCTGGTGGTCGAGCTCCGCCGCCGAGCGGCGGGGTGGGCGGACGTGCTGCGGGCGCCGTTCGAGACCCAGGGCGCCGACGTCCGGGCGCTGTAGCGCTCGGCCTCAGGCGCTGGCGCGAGCGGGCCGCGCCGAACCGCCCATCGACGCGAGCCGCCGCCGAGCGTCTTCGAGCCCGAGCCGGCGCAACGTCTCCTCGCCGACGTCCAGGTAGTCGACCGCCAGGTCCGGGCGGTAGTCGAGGATCGAGACCGCCCGCTCGGCAGACTCGGCATATGCGATCGAGGACCTGATCGTCGTCTGGTACAGCTGCTCCGGGAAGTGCTCTCGAAGCGACCCGAACGCCTCGCGGGAGTGCCGGGTGCGCATGTCGGCGATGTTCAGGACCACGCCGAGCCAGCGGAGGTTGGGGTTGAGGCTGTCGCGCGCGAGCTCGATCACCTCGAGCGCTTGCTCGACGCCCTGGAGCGCGAAGTACTGGGCCTCGGCCGACAGCAGCGCGTAGTCGGAGGCCACGAGCGCGTTGGCGGTCAGCAGCCCCAGCGCCGGCGGGCAGTCGATCAGGATCAGGTCGTAGTCGTCGCGGACGTCGTCCAGCGCCTTGCGGAGGGTCAGCTCGCGGCCCATCTTGCCGCCGAGCATCAGCTCGGCCTCGGCGAGGCTGATGTTCGCCGGGATGATCCCGTTGTGGATCGCTTCCCGGGCCGTCGCCCTGCCGGCGAGCACGTCGCCGATCGTCGGCGACGCCTCCGGGTCGACGTCCAGGTAGTCCGACAGGTTGGCCTGGGGGTCCAGGTCGACGGCCAGCACCCGCAGGTCCAGTCGGCGGAACACGTCGGTCAGGGTCCGCACCGCGGTGGTCTTGCCGGTGCCGCCCTTCTGGGACAGGACTGCGATCGTCGAGACCATGCAGGCTGACTATAAGGCCCTGCACGGGGCCGGCGCCATGGCCGCGCGGAGCATCCCGCGGCCGGATGAGCGACCGCGGGCGACCACTCGCGGACTCAGATCGCCGCGGTGCCGGATTCCCGGTCGCCGGTGTGGCTGTAGCGCATCCCCGAGATTGCGGGCATGTCCACGAAGTGCAAGTGGTGACGGCCGATGACGACCTCGTCGCCGTCTGCCAGCGTGCTCCACTCGACGCGTTCTCCGTTGACGAACACGCCGTTCAGGCTGCGGTCGTCGAGCACCCGCAGCCCGTCAGGCTGGCGCACGATCAGTGCGTGGCGGCGCGAGACCGTCGGGTCATCGAAGCGGATGTCCGCGGCGAGGCTGCGGCCGATCCGGGTCCATTCACGCTGAAGCGCGAACCCGACGACGTTGTCGTCATTGCGGTAGCAGAGGTACTGGCCGGGCTCGGCCAATCCGTCGCGGAGCTCGTCCAGCCAGCCTTGGTCGTCGACGTCGGGGGCCATTTCGACGACGCTGGTCTGAGCAGTTGTGAACAGCGAAGCCCGAACGAATTCGGTTCCGCCGCAGTTCGGGCACGTGGGCAACTCGTCCACCGCGTCCAGCGACACGGGGTAATCGCAATCCGTGCATCGAAACGTTCCGGTCCCCGCAACGTTGCCCGACATCCAAGCTTTCATTGGGGCACATCTCCTTGTTACGGGCTGCAAACTGCCGGGCTGGCCAACCCAGCCAGGCCATCATATCCCTTGCGTCAAAGCGCCGGTAAAGATCGTGTTGACGCGGGCAGCCAATTTCGGTACTGCGCGTGCGACCGTCAAGTAGCGGGTTTGGCAGGATCCTTCTACCCGTCGGCGAAGTCCGAAATCATGACCACAAACGTTCGTGAGACGCAGGATCTGGAGCTGGCCCTGCTGCGGCGCGGAGTCGACGAGCGAGTCGCCGAATCCGAGCGCTGCGGGCGCTGCCACCGTACGCCGTTGGTCGGCGAGAGCATCTACTTCTACGAGGGCGGGGCGATGCTGTGCGAGCTGTGCCGCGAGCGTGAGACCCGGCCGCCGCTGAGTTCGGGGCTCAAGCACGGGCCCGCGTTCGGGCACACGATGCGGATCACCGACCGGCGCGCCGCCTAGGGACCCCGGCCGCTCGGGCCGTGGTCGCAAGCCGCGCCGTCGGGCCCCCACATACAATCCGCGACCGTGGATCCGATCACGGTCACGGCGACGATCTCCCGCCCTCGCGAGGAGGTCTTCGAGTACCTGGCGGACATCGCCAACCACGCGGAGTTCACCGACCACTACCTGACCGACTGGCATCTCACGCGCGTGGACTCCTACGGGGAGGGCGCGGGAGCGCGGTTCAAGGTCAAGGCTCCGCTCAGTCGGTTCTACTGGGCCGACGTGACGTTCGCCGAGGTCCAGGCGCCGTATCGGATCCTCGAGCGTGGGCGAGGCGGCAAGTACAACCGGATCAGGATGGTCGGGACCTACACGCTGTCGCCGGGCGCGGGGAACAGCACGCGGCTCGAGTACACGGTCGAGACAGTTCCCGTGATGCTGTCGGACAGGCTGATGGAGATTTTCGGTGGCCGATCGTGGAATAAGCGGCAGGCGTCCAAGGCGCTGCGCCGCCTGCGGCTGATCCTCGAAGAAGGACGGGCCCGGGGCCGGCGCACGTCGGTCGCGGCCCGATAACCGGCGGCCGACGATTAGAATCCGGCTCGTGCGCTCCCGCCGTTTGTGGATCCTGATCTGCCTCGTGGCGGCGGCCGTGGGCCTGTCGGCCTGCGGCAAGGAGGCGCACCCGACGGTCGCCGACGCCGACAACGACGGGGTCTACGTGGACGCCGGAGACGTCACTTACCAGCTGCAGATCTCCCGGGAGCTCAACCAGTACAGCGTCGAGGACTCCCAGTACCTCAAGGGGCTTCCCGCCGGCACGCTTCCGCCGACGCCCGACCAGATCTGGTACGGCGTGTTCCTCTGGGCCAAGAACCAGACGGACTCGCCCCAGCGGGTCGCCGACACGTTCGACATTCACGACACCCAGGGCAACGTCTACAAGCCGATCACCGTCGATCCGGCGCTCAACCCGTACGTCTGGCGCCCGATGGACCTGCTGCCCTCGGGTACCGAGCCCGCGCTCAACACAACGATGAGCGAGGGCCCGACCCAGGGCGGACTGCTCCTGTTCAAGCTCAACAACGCGGTCTACTCCAACCGCCCGCTCACGCTCTACATACATCCCCCGAACGGCCAAACCGCGTCGATCTCACTCGACCTGTGAACGACGACGAAGACGGTTGGCGAGACAGCGACCCGCCATTGCGTGGGCCATCGGCACCGCCGAGCCTGCGCTTCGATCCATTCTCGACGGCTCTCGGCGTGTTCGCCGCGGTGGCGATCCCGCTCGTCGTGATCGGCTATACGCGCGCCTCGGGGCCCAACGGGGTGATCATCGTGCTGGGGATCGTGCTCGGGCTGGCGCTCGGTATCGCGGTCGGACTGTGGGTGGCCCGGCGCGACGGCCGCGTCTGGCGCGGGCCGCAGCTCTAGCGCTCTGCGTCCTGGCGCTGGTGCTGCTGGCGGCCGCGCCCGCCGAGGCGGGCTGGACGGGCCCGCAGCGGCTCGCCGGCCCCTACTCGCTCGACGTGCTGCCGGCGCAGCTGGCGTTCTCCTCCAGTGGTCAGGCCGCGATCGGCTTCGGCGTCCAGAACGAGGACCACCCGGCGACCTCCCAGGCCTACGAGATGACGCGCGCGCCGTCGGGCCGGATCGTCAAGGCCCGTCCGATCGCCTCCTCGAGGCAGGCGATGGACCTCACCTATAACGGCAAGGACCTGTCGCTGTTGACCGGGGGCGCCGCCGGCAACGCGCTGTGCTGCAGTTCGGCCCGGCTGGTCAGGGTCGACAAGGGCAAGCCGCACGAGCGGGTGATCGCCACCAAGCTCGTCGGCTCGGCGGTGGGGCACCTGCTGGCGCTGCCCAAGGGACGGCTGATGTCGGCGATCGCCACCACCGAGGGCGTATGGGTTCAGCTCGCCTCGCCCAAGGGCAAGCCCGCCCCGGCGCGGCTGCTGACGCCCAAGTCGGCCGTACCCCAGACGCTGTCGGCCACCGGGCTGAAGGGCGATCAGACTATGGTCGGGTGGACCGCCGCGGCGGCGCAGCCGGCTTCGGCGCCCCCGCCCGGGATAGTGGTGGCAGAGGGCTCGGCCACCCGGGCTCCGCACGGCGCGCACGTGGCCGTGCGGGTCGCGACCGGGCATCAGATCGACGAGCTCGCGCTCGGGCGCGGGCGGTCGGGCGCCACCGCAGCGTGGGTCGAGAGCTTCTACGACACCGCCGGGCTCCTGCACTCTCAGGTCTCGGTCGCCGACCTGACCCGTTCGGTGCGCGCCAAGACGTTCGCGATCGCGGGCCAGCTCGCCTCGGGCGTGTCGCTGGCGTCGAATGCCGCCGGCGCCCAGCTGCTCGCCTGGAAGATCTGTGACGTCAGCGGCTCATGCAGCGTCGAGGCTGTAGCCAGGGACTCCGGCAAGCGCTTCGGGTCGCCCGTCGCGCTCGGGGCCGCCGATGCCTCGCAGCCGCCGGTGGCGGCGATCTCGCCGCGCGGCCTCGGGCTGGTGGCGTGGATCGATCGCGGCCACGTCATGGCGGCCGCGCGGGGGAGCGGAGCCCGCCGGTTCGCGGCCTCGCGGGAAGTCTCGGCGACCAATTTCGCCGCTGACCTCACGCTCGGCTTCGGCCCCACCAACACCGCGCTTGCGGTGTGGACCCAGGGGACGCTGGCCCAGAGCGTCATGGGCGCCCAGTTCAAGCCCTAGACCATCCAGTCAGTGCAGCCCGGCCTCGAGTACCTGCTGGACGGCCGGCGCGGCCGTCTCGGCCCCGGCTCCCTGCTCGGGGAACAACGCCCCGACGACGATCTTCGGCTTGCCCGCGGGCGCGAACCCGACGAACCACGAGTCGGTGTTCTGCGGCGAGTTCGCGCTCGGGTCGCTGGGGTTGTCGGTGTTACGCAGCTCGGCGGTGCCGGTCTTGCCCGCGACCTCCACGCCGGGGATCTGGGCAGGGGTTCCGGTGCCGTACTGCACGACCGCCACCATCATCTTCTCGACCTGGCCGGCGACTCGAGCGCTGGTCACATGCACGAAGTGTGGCGGCTGGTGGGCCTGGAGCGTGGGCAGCGGGCGCTTGCCGTGCATCGCGATCGTCGCCGCCGCGTCTGTCATCTCCAGGGCGCTGGCCTGCACTCTGTCCTGGCCGATTCCCGAGGATCCGAGTGCGACGTCGCCCCCCATCTTGTTGGCGGCGGGGATCGAGCTCTCGGCGGCGGTCGAGATCGACGACTGCTGGTTGAACCCGAACTTTTCGGCCATCGCAACGAACTTCTTGGCGCCTAGCTTGACGGCGAGCGGCGCAAACACCGAGTTGCAGGAGACCGCAAACGCGTTGACCAAGGTTCCGCCGCACACCTCGCCGCCGGCGTTATGGAGGGTGTAGCCGCCGATGTCGGCCGAGCCCGCCGCGGCGTAGGTGTCGGTCGGCTTGGCGACGTGCGCATCCAGCGCTCCGGTCACGGTGATGATCTTCATCGTTGAGCCCGGCGGCTGCAGCGCCGAGAACCCGACCCCGGCGACGCCGAGGATCGCGCCGCTGCGCGGATCCATCGCCACGATCCCGGCATAGCGCCCGGCCTCGGCGGCGATCGCGGCGCGCTCGATCGACGGGTTGATCGTGGTGTGGACGTCATGCCCGCGCACGGCCTTGGTCGTCGCGAGCTTGCGGTGGCCGGCCAGCAGCGTGCCGCCCGGCGTCCCCGCGAGCTGGTCCTGGAAGATCTTCTCCATCCCATCGACCCCGACCTTGGCGTCACGGGGATAGCCCTCGTTGACGTAGGTGTCGACCTCGGCGGTCGGGATCTTGCCGACGGACCCCGCGATCTGCTGGGCGACGTCGGGGATCGGGGTCGTGCGGTCGGGGCCCTCGGCGAGCGGCGTGCCGTCGCTGGCCAGCAGCGCGGCGCGGGGCGCCAGATGCACCCGGTGCTTGAGCTTCTCGCCCGGGCGCAGGCCCGGGAAGACGAGCGCGTCGGAGTACTTGACGGCGACGCTCGAGCCGCTGCCGGTGATCGGGATTGCCATCGTCTCCGGGAGTGTTCCGAACAGCCGGGTCCTGACCCGCATCCGCACGGGGTAGGCACCGTGCTGACGGTTGCCGACCCTCACCGGAGTGATCGCGATCAGCGTCGCGGTGTCGGCAGCCTTCTTGTACGCGGCGATGAACCGCTTCTCGGAGATCTTCGACTTCGAATCGCCGTCGAGCAGCGTGTACATGCGTCGGTAGTCGCCGTGCTGCCACGCCTGGACGAACTGATTGACGACCTTGCGCTCGGCGCGTCCGGGTGAGGTGCCGACGAAGATCCCGGCCGCCAGCGCGCCGATCGCGATCACGCCGATCGGCACCGCGCGCGTCATCAGCCGACGCCTGCGTCTGTGACGCCTGCCCCGCCCTGCGCCCACCGGACTACGAGTCCCCAATACCGCCACCACCAATAACGGTACTCCGGTTTGCCCGTTTGTAGAAGTGGGCACGCTCGGCCGGTTAAGCTCGCGCGGTTAAGCTTTCACGGCGTGACCTCGATCGACTGGGTGATCGTCGCCTTCATCGTGCTGCTCGCCCTGTACGGGTACATGCAGGGCTTCATCGTGGGTGCACTGTCGCTCGCCGGGTTCGCGATCGGGGCGTTCCTCGGGACCCGGCTGGCGCCGTTGATCCTTCCCGGCGGGTCGCACTCGCAGTACGCGCCGCTGTTCGGTCTGCTGGGCGCGCTGCTCGCCGGCGGCGTGCTCGCCAGCGGCTTCGAGGGGCTGGCCGTTCATGCACGCTCGCTGCTGCGATTGCCGGGGCTGCGGACCGTCGACGGGATGCTCGGGGCCGTGCTCACCGCATGCGTCGGGCTCGGGATCGCGTGGATCATCGGCGCGATCGCGGTGCAATCGTCGGGCTCGGACAACCTGCGGGCGGACATCCAGCGCTCGGCGATCCTGCGCGGGCTCAACCAGCTGCTGCCGCCGTCGGGGCCGATCCTCAACGCGCTGTCGCGGTTTGACCCGCTGCCGTCGGTCCGCGGCCCCGCGGCCGACGTGCCGCCACCGCGGCGCGGGATCCTCGCCACCCGAGGAGTCATCACCGCCCGTACGAGCGTGGTCAGGGTGGTGGGCACCGCCTGCGGCCTCGGGATCGAGGGCAGCGGCTGGGTCGGCTCGCCGGGACTGGTCGTGACCAACGCGCACGTGGTGGCGGGGGAGAGCGACACGGTCGTGCAGATCGGCGGGGTGGCGCCGGGTCTGCCCGCGCACGTGGTCGCGTTCGACCCCCACGACGACGTCGCGGTGCTCCGGGTGGCCGGGCTCAAGCAGCGGGCCTTGCGGATGGCGGCCGACCCGCGCTCGGGGACGGCGGCGGCGGTGCTCGGGTATCCGCTCGACGGGCCGTTCGATGCCGAGCCCGCCCGGATCGGCCAGACCCAGGTGGTCAACACCGAGGACGCCTACGGCAATGGGCCCGTGCAGCGCAGCATCACTTCACTGCGCGGCAAGGTGCGACCCGGTAACTCCGGCGGCCCCCTGGTCGACTCCGGCGGCCGGGTCGTCGCGACCGTGTTCGCCGCGATCACCGGAACGCCGGGGTCAAAGCAGCGCGGCGGGTTCGCCGTGCCCAACGCGCTGGTGCGCAATCAGCTGGCGGCGGCCCGGGGTCGGACGAACCCGGTCAGCACCCAGGGCTGCACCAGCTAGGCTCGCCCGCGGCCCGGCCGGCCCCGGGGCGGCCCGGCCCCGCCCGCCGGCCCCGCCCGGCCCCGCCCCGCCCGGCTCCGCCACGCCCGGCCCCGCCACGCCCCGCCACGAGCGTGCATAACACGACAAATCCGGGCCGCAAGTCGGAGGCTTGCCGTACAGCGCACGGATACGGTGCACCACGCGTCAAGCCTCGCCGGCTCGCGCGGAATTGACGTGTTATGCACCTCCGGAGAGGATGCTTGACCCAGGACAACCCCTGGGCGGGCGGTGGTCTGCACACCGCCCGCCCCCAGGTTGTTGCCCCCGGGCGTCCGTGGGCCTCAGTGCCCCCCGACGTCCTCGGCCATTTGAATCACCGTTTCCCGCCCCAATGCCCCGAGGAGACGTGGATGATGATGTGCGAGGTGCCGCTGGGCCGCGTCGAAGAGCTCTTGTTCGGAGTCGCCGGCGAGGCGCGCCCCGCACTCGCAATGGGCGATCCGGCTGAACTCTTCTGTGACTGTGGTCATGGTGCCATTGTCGTCGCGGTCCGGTCGCTCCTCGAGCGCCCCGCCGAGGGCGTCGAATGGATGTGCCCCGGTGTCCACTGGATGGAGGGTGCTCACGGCGCGTTGTAGATACGTTTCCATAACGTTGCCGTCGTCAGGAAACGTCACTGAGGGGACGCGGATCCAGCTCTGCGGACGCCTTTCGGTCGAGATCGGAGGGTCCCAGCTCGCGCACGAGCTGCGCGGCCGCCAGGTCCCGCTGCTGCTCGCCTACCTGTTGCTGAACCGCGATCGCTACATCGGGCGCGAGGAGCTGATCGGGGCGCTGTGGCCGTTTCGCGCGCCGCGCTCGCAGGACGCGGCCCTGCGCACGTTGCTGTCGCGCCTGCGATCCGCGCTGGGCGCCTCGACGCTGGCCGGGCGCGAGGAGCTGATCCTGACGCTCCCCGAACCAGTGTGGATCGATGTCGAGGCCGCGGTCCAGGAGGTCCAGCGCGCCCAGCGGACGCTCGACCGCGGCGACGTCCGCAGCGCCTGGGCGCTGGCGCAGGTCCCGCTCAACGTCGCCGGCCGCGGGCTGCTACCCGGCACGCAGGCCACCTGGCTGGAGCCTCGCCGCCGCGAGCTCGAGGACGTCCGGCTGCGGGCACTCGAGGTGATCGGGCGGGCCGGACTGGCGATGGGAGGGACGCAGCTGGCCTCGGCCGAGCGCGCGGCGCGTAGCCTGATCGAGGCCGAGCCCTATCGGGAGTCGGGCTACGCGCTGCTGATGGAGGTGCTGGCGCTGCAGGGCAACCTGGCCGAGGGCCTGCGGGTCTATGACCGGCTGCGGACGCTGCTGCGCGACGAGCTCGGGACGATGCCTTCGGCCGAGACAATCGCCGTGCACGAGCGTCTCGTCCGGCCCGGGTCCCCGCCGGCCGCGGCGACCGCCCCAGGTGCGTCCTCGCCGGCCGCCTCGGTGCAGCTCCCCGCGGAGCTCGCCGCTGGCGCCGAGGCGCCACTGGTCGGGCGTGCTCGCGAGCTCTCGGAGCTGGCCCGGCTGTGGGCGATCGCCCGCGGCGACCTGAAGCGCGACCGGCCGGGACGGATCGTGGTGCTCGCCGGCGACCCCGGGATCGGCAAGACCCGGCTGGCCGCCGAGCTCGCCCACAACGCCAACGAGCAGGGCGCCTGTGTGCTGGCCGGCCGTGCTTCCGAGGAGACGCTGGTGCCATACCAGATGTTCATCGAGGCGCTCAGGCACTACCTGCTCAATGTGCCCTCCGGCGAGTTGCAGCTGACCGCGCGCGAGTATGGCTCCGAGCTCGCCCGGCTGATCCCCGAGCTGCGCCGCCGGGCGCCCGACCTGCCGCCGTCGCCCGCCGCCGAGCCCGAGACCGACCGCTACCGAATGTTCGAAGCCGTGGTCGGGCTGCTGACGGCGATCTCGGCGCGCACGCCGGTGCTGTTGGTGCTGGACGATCTGCAATGGGCGGACCGACCGACACTGCTGCTCCTGCGCCATCTGGCTCGCGCCCCCGATCCGTCCCGGCTGCTGATCCTCGGCGCGTACCGGTCGACCGAGTCCACCCACGAAGGGTTCGCGCAGACGCTCGCGGACCTGCGGCGCGAGCGGATGATCTCCCAGATCGAGATCGATGGCCTGACCGAGCGCGAGACCTCCGACCTGGTGCGGATCCTGACCGGCGAGGCTCCGTCGCGGGCGCTGACCCGGGCGCTGCACGACGAGACCGAGGGCAACCCGCTGTTCCTGACCGAGATCGTGCGCAACCTCGCCGACGCCGGCGTCCGGGTCAGCGAGGCCGGGGCGGGCGAACTGCAGCGGGTCGGCCTGCCGGAGGGGGTCAAGCAGGTGATCGCGCGGCGCCTGGCCCGGCTGAGCCCGCCGGCCACCGAGTCGCTGCGGGTGGCCGCGGTGATCGGGCGCGACTTCGACGCCGGGCTGCTCGAACGGGTGCTGTCGCTGGACGAGGACGAGTTCCTCAACGCGCTCGACGAGGTGCTGGCGGCGGGCGTGGTCGTCGAGAGCGTGCCCAACGCCGGTTCCTACGCGTTCTCCCATGCGCTGATCCGGGAGACGCTGTACGAGGGGATGTCCGCGCCCCGGCGCGCCCGCGTTCACGGGCGCGTCGGCGAGGAGCTCGAGGCCGGCGGCGCCGGCGAGCGCTACCTCAACGCGCTCGCGCATCACTTCACCCGGGCGGCCACCGCCGATGCCGGCCAGAAGGCGATCACGTACGCGCGCCGCGCCGGCGAGCAGGCCACCGCGGTGCTCTCCCACCAAGAGGCCGCCGAGCACTACTCGCGCGCGCTGGACGTGCTCGAGCGCTCCGATCCCGACGCGCTCGAGCTCCGGTGCGAGCTGCTGCTACTCCTGGGCGAGGCGCTGGTCCGGGCCGGCGAGCGGGGGACCGCCTGGCCGACGTTCCGGGGGGCAGCCGAGCTGGCCGAGCGACTGGGCGACAGCGCCGCCCTGGCGCGGGCTGCGATCGGCGCCTCCCGCCGCTACGTGCAGCAACCCGGGATGGTCGAGCCCGAGCTGATCGCGCTGCTCGAGCGGGCGCTGGAGGCGACCGCCGGCGAGCGCACCGTCACCCGGGTGCGGCTGCTGGCGCGGCTGTGCGGGGCGATCTACTTCGCCCCCGACCGCGAGCGGATGCACGAGCTCAGCGAGCACGCGATGGAGCTCGCGCGCGAGCTCGCCGACCCCGAGGCGCTGACGTACGCGTGGGCCGCCCGGCGCCGCGCGCTGTGGGACGCCGCGCACCTGGCCGAGCGGCTCGAGGCGTCGACCGAGATGCTGACCTGTGCGCGCGAGGCGGGCGGCATCGAGCTGGAGCTCCAGGCGCACGCCTGGCTCGCGGTCGACCTGCTCGAGCAGGGAAACCGCGACGCCGTCGACGCGCAGATGGAGGCGTTCGCGGCCGGCGCCGAGCGGATTCGCCAGCCGCTGTTCACCTGGAACGCGACCCTGTGGAACGCGATGCAGGCGTTGCTGGCGGGGCAGCTCGTTCGCGCCGAGGAGCTGGCGACCGACGCGCTCGCTGCCGGGGGCCCGTCTGAGGCGAGCACCGCGCACCAGTACTCCGCGATCCAGATGCTCGGGATCCGGCGAGAGCAGGCGAAGATGGAGGCGCTGGAGATGCCGGCCCGGCAATTCGTGCAGGTCAACCCCGACCGGCCGGGATGGCGGATCGCGCTGGCGCTGCTGCTGTATGAGACCGACCGCCACGAGGAGTCCCAGCAGGAGCTCGACGCGATCGCCGCGCAGGGCTTTGACGACATCACGCCCGACGGCGACTGGCTGACCGCGATGGCGCTGCTGGCGGAGGTCAGCGCCGGGCTCGGGGACGTGGCGCGGTCGGCGCTGCTGTACGACAAGCTGAAGCCATACGGCGATCGCTCCGTGGTGATCGGGCTCGCCGCGATCTGCCTGGGCTCGGCCGAGACGTTCCTGGGCAAGCTCGCCGCGACGATCGGCCGCGACCGCGAGGCGGCAGAACACTTCGAGCGCGCACTGGCCGCCAACCGGGTGCTGCGCGCGCCGGTGTGCGTGGCCCGCACCCAGCTCGACTACGCCAGGGCGCTGGGACAGGGGCAGCGCGCACGCGAGCTGTTAGCGGAGGCATCGAGCACGGCCGCGCGGCTGGGGTTGCAAGATATCGCCCGGAGGGCCCGCGACATGGCGGGTGATGAGCCCGGCTTGCAACGGTCGCTACCCTCACCGGGTCCATGAGCAAGACGCTGGTCATAGCTGAGAAGCCGTCGGTGGGCCAGGACCTGGTGAAGGTCCTGCCCGGCGCTTTCAACAAGGGCGAGGGATATCTCGAGGGCAATGATCACGTGGTCACGTGGGCTGTCGGGCACCTCGTCCAGCTCGCCGATCCCGATGAGTACGACGACCGGTTCAAGCGCTGGCGGATGGCCGATCTGCCGATCGTGCCCGAGCGCTTCAAGCTGGTCGTGCGCGACGAGCGCTCCAAGAAACAGATGAACGTCGTCAAGCGGCTGCTGGGCCGCGATGACGTCGACACGGTCGTCAACGCCTGCGACGCCGGTCGCGAGGGCGAGCTCATCTTCGCCTACATCTACGAGAAGTCGGGCTCCCGCAAGCCGGTCGAGCGGCTCTGGCTGCAGTCGATGACGCCGGCCGCGATCCGCAACGCATTCGAGCGGCTGCGCCCGGGCTCGGACCTGGCCACGCTCGAGGCCGCCGCCCGCTCGCGCTCGGAGGCCGACTGGATTGTCGGCATGAATGCCACCCGGGCGGCCACGATCCGCCTGCGCTCGTCCTTCGACGGGGCGGTCTCGCTGGGCCGCGTGCAGACCCCGACGCTTGCGATCCTGGCCCGCCGCGAGGATGAGATCCGCGCGTTCAAGCCCGAGCCCTACTGGGTCGTCGACGCTTCGTTCGACACCGTCAAGGACGGGCCGCGCCGCTACGAGGGCCGCTTCCACGCCGGCGCCAACCCTCGGATCAAGACCGCCGAGGAGGCGGCCGTGATCGTCTCGGCGTGCGACGGCCAGACCGGCGAGATCACCAAGTTGGACAAGAGCGAGCGCAAGGAACGCGCGCCGATGCTCTACGACCTCACCTCGCTCCAGCGCGACGCCAACAGCCGCTTTGGGTTCTCCGCGCGACGGACGCTGGCCGCGGCCCAGCGCCTGTATGAGGAGCACAAGGCGCTGACCTATCCGCGTACGAACTCGCGCTACATCACCGGCGACATGGTCGCCGAGATCAAGCCGATCGCCAAGATCGTGGGCGAGCACAAGGAGTATGCGCGGGCCTCCGGCTACGTCCAGGGGCTCGACGTGCTGCCGCTGGGCCGGGTGGTCAACGACGCCAAGGTCACCGACCACCACGCGATCATCCCGACCCGCGCCGAGCATCACCCGATCGAGAAGATGAACCCCGACGACCGTCGCATCTACGACCTCGTCGCCCGGCGGTTCCTCGCGATCTTCCACCCCGACGCGGTGTTCGAGAACACCCGGGTCGAGACCACCGTCGAGGGACATGTGTTCCGCACCCGCGGCAAGCTGATGCTGGTCCCGGGCTGGCGCGGCGTGTACGGCGAGGAGGCCGACACCGACGGCGCCGGTGGCGAGGACGACGAGGGCCGCGAGCAGCAGTTGCCCAAGCTCGAGCACGGCGAGGGCGTCCATGTCCTGGAGGTGGCGTCCGAAGGCAAGGAGACCAAGCCGCCCCGGCGCTATACCGAGGGCTCGCTGCTGGCCGCGATGGAGACCGCCGGCAAGCTCGTCGAGGAGGAGGAGCTGCGCGAGGCGATGAAGGACTCGGGAATCGGCACGCCGGCCACGCGTGCGGCGATCATCGAGCGGCTGATCCAGGTCGGGTACATCGAGCGCGACGGCCGCGCCCTGGTGGTCACCGAGAAGGGCCTGAACGTGGTGCGGCTGCTCGGGGAGCACCCCCTGACCTCGCCCGGCCTGACCGGGGACTGGGAGCACCGGCTGGCGAAGATCGAGACCGGCCAGGACTCGCGCGAGGCGTTCATGGGCGACATCGTCAAGTTCACCGAGGACACGGTCGGAGAGCTCGACGCCAAGCTCAAGGACGTGCGGATCCCGCGGGCCAACCTCGGTCCGTGCCCGGTCTGTGGACGCGACATCAACGAGAACCGCAAGGGGTACTCGTGCTGGTCGCGCGAGGACCCGGGCTGCGGGTTCGTGATCTGGAAGTCCAAGGCCGGCAAGCAGCTGCCGGTGTCGGTCGCCTCCGAGCTGATCAAGACCGGGCGCACCGCGAAGGCCGTGACCGGCTTCAAGGGCCGCTCGGGTCGGAGCTTCCGGGCCCGGCTCGCGCTGCAGCAGTCAGAGGACGGCAAGTGGCGAGTCGAATTCGACGAGCCCTGGGCCAAGGAGGGCGCCAAGCCGCCCGACACCGAGGAGTCGCCGGAGAGCCGGGGCACCGCCGCGGAGCAGCCCGAAGCCGCATAGTCCGGAGGGCCGCCGCCCGGCCCCGCGGTCCCGTCGGGTGCGATCGGCACCATGTCGGGAATGCCGCTCGAACTCGTCTTGGGACCCGCGAACTCGGCGAAGGCCGGTGAGGTGCTGGGTGCCTATGCCGCGGCCGCGCACCGCGGCGCTCTGCTGGTCGTCCCGACCACGGCCGACGCCGCGCACTACTCGCGTGAGCTCGCCGCCGAGGGGACAGTGCTCGGGTCGGTGCTCACGTTCGGCGGGCTGGCGCGCGAGATCGCCCGCCGCGCCGGCTACGCCGAGCGGCAGCTGTCGGCACTGCAGCGCGAGCGGGTGCTGCGGCGGGTGGTGCGATCGGCCTCGCTGCCGGCGCTTGCCGACGCCGCCGAGGCGGCGGGGTTCGTTGAGACGGCCGGCAACCTGATCGCAGAGCTGCAGCGCTCGCTGGTCACCCCGCAGCGCTTCGCGGCGGCGATGCGCACCTGGGCTGCGGAGGATCAGCGCCGGGAGCCCTACGCGCGCGACGTGGCCGCGATCTACCTGGCCTACGCTCGCGAGCTGAGCGAGCTGCGGCGAGTCGACACCGACTTGCACTCGTGGCGCGCGCTGGATGCGTTGCGGGAGGCGCCCGGGCGGTGGGGAGACGATCCGGTGTTCTTCTACGGGTTCGACGACCTGCACCGGCTCGAGCGCGACGCCGTCGAGACCCTGGCGCGCGTGGTCGGCGTGGCAGTGACCGTGTCGCTGACCTACGAGGCCGGCCGCAGCGCGCTGGGCGCCCGGGCGGAGGTGGTCGAGGAGCTGCGGCCGCTGGCCGAGCGGGTCCGCGAGCTGCCGGCGCTCGACGCCCATTACGACGAGGCCTCGCGGGCTGCGCTTCACCATCTCGAGCGCAACCTGTTCGAGCCTTCGCCCGGCCGGGTGCCCGCGGGCGGCGCCGTGCGCCTGCTCGAGGCCGGCGGTGAGCGCGCCGAGGCCGAGCTGATCGCGGCCGAGGTGCTAGGGCTGCTGCGCTCGGGGGTGCCGGGCGAGGAGATCGTGGTCGTGCACCGGTCGCCGGCGGCAGCTGGGGCTGTCGAGCGCGTGTTCGAGCAGTACGGGATCGAGGTTGCCATCGACCGCAGGGTCCCGTTCGGCCACACCCCGCTCGGCCGCGGGCTGCTCGCGCTCGCCCGCTGCGCGCTGCTCGGCGAACGAGCTCGCGCCGAGGATCTGCTCGACTATCTGCGATCGCCCGGGATCCTCGATCGCCAGGAGCTCGCCGACGGGCTCGAGGCCGACGTTCGGCGCGAGGGACTGAGGACCGCGGCCCAGGCGCGAGCGCAGCTCGGCTGGACGCTCGGCGAGATCGACGCGATCGCGTCGGCGGCTCACCCGCCGGCGGAGCTGGCCTTCCAGGCCCGCCGGATGTTCGCCTCGCCGCACCGGGGGCAGGCTCCGGTGGTCGGCGCGGCCGAGGAGCTCGACGCCCGGGCGCTGTCGACGATGGTCCGGGCGCTGGCCGAGCTCGAGGAGCTCGGCGAGGTCGTCGAGGGAGAGGACCTGATCGAGCTGCTCGACGGGCTGACCGTGGCCCACCCCGCCCCCGCGCGGCGTGGCGCGGTACTGATCTCTGAGCCGCTGGCGATCCGCGCGCGGCGGTTTCAGGCGGTGCTGGTGTGTGGGCTGCAGGAGGGCGAGTTCCCGCTGGCGAGCACGCCCGAGCCGTTCCTGTCCGACGACCGCCGGCGCGAGCTGGCCGCCGCCGCCGGGTTGCGGCTGCGGCCCAGCGACGACGGGCTCGCCCGCGAGCGTTACCTGTTCTACGCCTGCACCTCGCGAGCCACCCGCGCCGTCGTGCTCAGCTACCGCAGCTCCGACGAGGAGGGCAACCTGGCGCTGCCCTCGCCGTTTATCGCCGACGTGGCCGAGCTGCTCGAGCCCGACTGGCCCGACCGGCGGCGCAAGCGGCTGCTGGCCGACGTCGTCTGGCCCCCGGGCGAGGCCCCGACCGCGCGCGAGCTGGCCCGCACCGAGGCGGCGGCGTGCGCACCGCTGGCCGGCGAGCTCCCGGTGCCGGTGCGATCGCTGTCGCAGACCGCGCTGCGCCACGTCCGCCACAGCGAGATCCTGTCCGGGGGCGCGCTCGAGGCCTACGGCGACTGCCCGATGAAGTGGCTGGTCGAGCGCGAGCTCCAGCCCGAGCGGATCGCGCCTGAACCCGACCCCGTGGTCCGCGGGAGCCACATGCACAACGTGCTCGAGCAGGTGATCGAGCGCCTGGGCCGCGCGGTGACGCCCGAGTCGCTGCCCGACGCGCTCGAGTTCCTCGACGAGGTGCTGGCCGAGGCCTCGCCGCGGATCGCGGCGGGCCGGGCCGAGGGCGTCCGCGCGGCGGCGCTGCGCGCGATCGAGGCCGACCTGCGCCGCTACCTCGAGCACGAGGCGTCCGACGGCAACCAGTGGGAGCCCCGGGCGCTCGAGCTGCGTTTCGGCTTCGAGGGCGAGGAGGGCTCGCTGCCCGCGCTCGAGCTGGCCCAGCGGCCAGGGACCGTCCGCGTGCGGGGGGCGATCGACCGTGTCGACGTCGATCCCGGGGAGACCCGGGCGATCGTCCGCGACTACAAGAGCGGCAGCTCTCGGCCCGACTACCAGGGCGCCCGCTGGCGCGCCGAGCGGCGCCTGCAGGTGGCCCTGTACATGATCGCGGTGCGCGAGCTGATGGGGCTCGAGCCGGTGGCGGGTCTGTACCAGCCACTGACCGGGAACGACCTGCGCGCCCGGGGCGTGTTCCTCGAGGAATCCGAGGCCGGCACCCGGCTGGTGACCACCGACGCCCGTGACCGCGACGCGCTCAATGACGAGCTCGAGGATGCCCGCTCCCGGGCGGTGGCGCTGGCCGCCCGGCTACGCGCCGGGGAGCTCACTCCCAACCCCACGACCTGCTCGCGCGACGGTTGCCGCTTCCCGGGCATCTGCCGCAGCCAATGATCGCCTGCGACGAGGAGACGGGGTCGGTGCCCGACGGCGCCCCCGCCTGGACCCGCGAGCAGCTCGCCGCGATCGAGCGCCGCCAGGGCGACCTGCTGCTCGACGCCGGCGCCGGCAGCGGTAAGACCTCGGTGTTGGTCGAGCGGTTCGTCCGCACGGTGCTCGAGGACGGGGTGCCGGTCGAGGCGATCCTGACGATCACGTTCACCGAGAAGGCGGCGGCGGAGATGCGCGACCGGATTCGGTCGCGACTTCGCGTGCTCGGGGCCGACGCCGCGGCCCGGGCGACCGAGGGCGCGTTCATCTCGACGATCCACGGGTTCTGCGCCCGGGCGCTGCGCACGCACGCGCTGGCGGCTGGGATCGACCCGTTGTTCGCGGTGCTCGACGGGCCCGACGCCGAGGCGCTGGCCGACGCCGCGTTCGACGAGGCGCTCGAGGACCTGGCCCAGAACGCGCCCGGAGGCGTCGACCTGATCGCCGGCTACAGCCCCGGGATGCTGCGCTCGGGGATCATCGCCACGCACGCGGAGCTGCGGTCCCGCGGAGAGCTCGAGCCGGCGCTGCCACCGCTGCGGCCGCTGGACGAGGACGAGCTCCCGGCCGCGCGCGACGAACTGCTCGACGCGGCCGCGGTGGTTGCGGGCGAACTCGGGCAGGTCGCCAATCCCAGTACGCGGGTGCAGCAGGCGATCGAGCGGCTGGATCGGTGTATCGAGCGGCTCAGCGGCACCGACGACGCCCCGTGGCCGGGATCGCTCAACGCCTTCTACCTGCCGGGCGGCAACGGCGCGGCGCTGACCACTGAGGCGTGCGCCGCTTACGGCGAGGCCCTGTCGCGGATGCGGGCGGCATCCGAGCGCGTGTGGGCCGACAGCGCGCACGGGCTGCTCGACGAGCTGCTGCGGGCATTCGGGGCGGGGTACGAGCGGCGCAAGCGCCAGGAGTCCGCGCTGGACTTCGAGGACCTCGAGCTGCTCACGCGAGAGCTGCTGCGCTCCAACGCCGAGCTGCGCGAGCGCTACCGGACGCGGTTTGAGCGGATCATGGTCGACGAGCTGCAGGACACCAACGCGGTCCAGCTCGAGCTGATCGAGCTGCTGGCCCGCGACAACCTGTTCACGGTCGGCGACGCGCAGCAGTCGATCTACGCCTTCCGTCACGCCGACGTCGAGCTGTTCGAGCGGCGCGGCGCCCGACTCGAGCAGGTCGGAGCGCGGGCCACCCTGCAGACCAACTTCCGCTCGCGCCCCGAGATCCTCGACGTGCTGAACGCAGCGTTCCAGGAGCAGCTCGGCGACCATTTCAGGCCGCTTGCGCCGGGGCGTGCGGAGGTCTCGTCGGCCGTGGACGACCCGCGGGTCGAACTGCTGGTCGCCGACAAGGGCGCCGACTGGGCGATTGAGGGCGTGGCCTCGCCGTGGCGGATCGCGGAGGCGCGGATCCTCGCCGCCCGCGTCGGCGAGCTCCTCGCCGGCGGCGCCAGCGCCCGCGAGATCGTCGTGCTGACGCGCGCGACCACCGACCTGCGGGCCTACGAGCGGGCGCTCGAGGAGCGCGGGATCCCCACGTATGTGATCGGCGGCCGTGGCTACTGGTCTCACCCGCAGGTGGTCGACGTGATCTCCTACCTGCGGGCGCTGGCCAATCCGCGCGACGAGGAGGCGGTGTACACGGTGGTGGCGTCGCCGATGGTTGCGGCGTCGGTCGACGCGCTGGTGACGGTCGCCGCGGCGGCACGCTCGAGCGGCCGGGACCCCTGGTGGGTGCTGCGCGAGCCCGACGGCCGGCTCGACGAGCTGGCAGCCGAGGATGCCGCCAAACTGGCGGAGTTCGCGCGCTGGTTCGCCGGCGAGCGCGAGGCGGTCGTGCGCTGCGGGATCGAGCAGCTGATCGACCGGGTGATGGCGCTCACCGGATACGACCTCGCGGTGCTGGCGATGCCGGGCGGGCAGCGCCGCCTGGCCAATGTCCGCAAGCTGATGAGGCTGGCCCGTGAGCACGAGGCGTCCGAGGGCGGCGAGCTGCGGGGCTTCCTCGATCAGATCACCGCCCGGGCCGGCGAGTGGAGCCGGGCGGGGAAGCACGAGAGCGAGGCGCCAGTCGAGGGGGAGGCGCTGGATGCGGTGCGGCTGATGACGATCCACCGCGCCAAGGGCCTCGAATTCGAGATCGTGTGCGTCGCCGATCTGGGGCGAGGGCCGCGGTGGCGCGCCGAGCTGATGCGGGTCGGGCGCGATGGCCGCTTTGGACTGCGGCTCGGCAAGCCGGGCACCGCCAAGCGCGAGCTCGCGCTCGACTACCGCGAGCTCGGCGACGAGCAGGCCCAGGCGGACGCGCGCGAGGAGCGCCGGCTGTTCTACGTCGCGATGACCCGCGCCCGCGAGCGACTGGTGCTGAGCGGCGCTGCCAAGCTCGACCAGTGGCCGGTCGACGGGGGCGGTCCGATCGCCTGGATCGGGCCCGCCGTGCTCGGCGAGGTCCAGGGACCGATCGAGCAGGTGACCGGGGTCACCGACGGCGGGGTGCGGTTTCAGTTCGTGCGCGAGGCGGGTGCTCTGGTCGATCCCCTACCGCGTGGAGCGGCTCAGGATCGACCAGTGCAGCGGTCCGCCGGCGCCACGGCGCCCGAGCCTCCGCCACCGGCCGATCCGGTCCCTCCGGTGGCGGCGCTGAGCTACTCGTCGCTGGGGGAGTACAAGCGCTGCGCGTACCGCTTCTACGCCGAGCGGGTACTCGGACTACCGCCGGTCGATGACCGAGAGCGCGCGAGTGAACCAGCGGTCGTCCCAGGACTGGCTCCGACCGACCGCGGCGTGCTGGTACACGAGCTGCTCGAGCGGCTCGACTTCCGCAGGCCGGTGCGGCCGACGAACGCGCTGATCGAGGCGGCCCGGGAACGGGCTGGGCTGCCCGAACCGGTCCGCGACGCCGACGCCCAGGAGATCGCGGGGCTGGTCGAGCGCTTCGGGTCGACCGAGCTGTGCGCGCGGCTGGCCCGCGCGACTCACGTGGCCCGGGAGGAGCGGTTTGCGTTTCCGCTCGCCGGGGGCGCCGGCGAGGTGCTGATCGTCGGTGCGATGGACGTGTTCGCCCGCGAGCCCGACGGGCGCGTGCTGGTGGTCGACTACAAGTCAGACCGGCTGGAGGGCGCCGACCCCGCCGAGCTGGCGGACGCGGCCTACGGAACGCAGCGGCTGGTGTACGCGCTCGCCGCGCTGCGTGCGGGCGCGACCGAGGTTGACGTCGCGCACCTGTTCCTGGAGCGCCCCGACGAGCCGGTGACCGTGTCCTACCCGGCCGCCCGTCAGGCCGAGCTCGACGCCGGGCTGGCCGGGCTGGCCGGCGGCGTGCTGGCGCGGGCGTTCCCGGTCACCGACGAGCCGCAGCGCTCGATCTGCCATGGCTGCCCGGTCGAGGGTGGACTGTGCTCGTGGCCGCTGGAGATGACCCGCCGGGACGCGTCTGACCGGCTGTTCTGAGGGCGCGCTGCCGGCCGCCGGCGGGTCAGTGGAAGTGGACGTCGACGTGCTGCTCCTGCGAGCGCTCCTCGACCAGCGCCAGCGCCCGCAGCGTCGCCTCGTCGGCGGCGCCGTCGGGCGGACCGAGCAGGTTGCGCGGCCACAGCCGCCGCGTCACCACGACGTTGACCTCCGCCGCGTAGACGGTGATCTGCGCCCCCAGATGCAGCCACACCATCAGTGCGATCACCAGCGCGAACTGCGCGTAGGTGTTGCTGGAGTGCCGGTAGATGTGGCCGATGTAGTAGCCGCCGACCAGCTGCAGGAGCTCCCACAGGACCGCGGCCAGCGTCACGCCGATCAGCAGCTGCCGGGTCGGGATGTGATCCACGGTCAGGAATCGGAACGACAGGAAGAACAGGGCGAAGTTCAGCACCAGCGAGAAGGCGATCCCGGCGACTTTCACCAGCGTTCCGCCGAGGCCGCCGATAACCAGGCCGGAGGCGATCGAGGCGATCAGGAACAGTCCGCCGAGCGTGAACAGGAACACCAGCCCACGCAGCCGCGAGCGCAGGAAGTCCCGGCGGTTCTTGAACGGGACCGCCCAGATCCGGTCGAACGCTCCCTGCATCGCCTGGGTCACGCCGAGCCCGCCCCACAGCGAGCCCAGCAGCCCCACCACCAGCGCGACCGTATGACCGGTGAGCGCGTTGACCTTGATCTGGTCGCCGATCACGGGGAACTGCCCGAGCACCGAGTTCTTGACCGATTCCTGGGCTTCGGAGTTCCCCTGCAGGACGAACCCGAGGATCGTCACCAGCATCAGCAGCAGCGGGAACAGCGAGAAGAACGCGTAGTAGGCGACCAGCGCCGCCAGCCTGCCGCCCTGGTCGTCGGCGAACTTCTTGATGACCGCGACCGGCACCGCCAGCGCGGGGTGCTTTTGCTGGGAACGATCGAAGGCCCGAATCGGGCGCAGCAGGTCCACGCCCGGAATCTACCCGCAAGGCCCCGTCGTCACCTCAGGAATGCCTGCAAACCCAGGGGCCCCCGGCTCAGGCGACCGCCGCGAGCTTCTCGGGCGGCGGCGGATCGGCCACGGCGGCGATACGGTCGCGGAGGATCAGCGGTCGCACCGCGCCCGGGACTGAACGTGATGCTCCGCCGCGAGGCCAGCTCTGGCCGGTCGCGGGCCGGCGCCAGCTCGTAGCGCGACAGCGCCGCGCGGAGCACGATCTTCATCTCCTGCAGCGCGAAGCTCGCGCCCAGGCACCGTCGGCGCCCGCCGCCGAACGGGATCCAGGTGTACGTGCCCGGGTTGCGGTCGAGGAATCGCTCCGGGCGGAACGCGTAGGGGTCGGGATAGGTGTCGGGGTCGTGATGGACCAGGTAGGCGCTGGCGACCAGCGCCACACCGGCCGGGTACTCGAAGCCGCCGATCGTGATCGGGCGCTTGGTCAGCCGCGGCTCGGCGTTGGGAAGCACCGGCCGGTGGCGGAGGATCTCGTTGATCGTCGCGGTCATGTAGCGGTCGCCGTCGGCGGCGTCGAGCTCTGAGGTGAGCCGGGCTGTGACCGCGGGCTCGCGGGCGAGCCGCTCGAACGCCCACGCGAGCTGCGACGCGGTCGTCTCGTGGCCGGCGACGACGGACGTCATCAGCTCGTCGCGCAGCTCCGCGTCCGACATCGGCGAGCCATCATCGTGGCGCGCCTCCAGCAGCATTGCGAGCACGTCGTCCCCGCCCTCCTCGCCGGCCTGCTCGGCCGCTCGGCGCTCGGCGACCAGCTCGGCCATCAGCTCGTGGCTGCGGCGGGTGAGCCGCGCGAACAACCGCATCGGCCGCGTCCAGCCGGCCGCCCGCTGCACCGCCGGCAGCAGCGACAGGGGGTTCTCGCTGAACGCCAGCACGCCCGTGAGCGAGTCGCGTAGGTCATTCAGGCGTGGGCCCGGCTCCAGGCCGAACACGGCCCGCAGGATGATCTCGAGCGTCAGGCCCTGCAGCCGCGGGTGCAGCGCGACCGGCTGCTCGCGCGGCCAGGAAGCGACCTCGCGCTCGGCCAGGTCGGTCATCGTCTGAGTGAGGCGGCGCATCTTCTCGCCGTGAAACGCGGGGAGCATCAGCTTGCGCTGCTCCATGTGCACGTCCTCGTCGAGCAGGATCACCGAGTTGCGGCCGACCAGCGGCTCGAGCACGTTCGCGCCCTCGCCGGGATGGACTGCGTCAGGCGGCGCGGTGAACAGCTCCTTGATCTCGTCGGGATCGGAGAGCATCACGAACGGCGGCTGGAACGGCAGCTGAACGGTGAAGCGCCTGCCGTACCGCCGGCGCAGGCGATCCAGCGAGCCCGCCGGTCTCGTCCAGGTGGCCACCATCTGGATCACAGACGGAGTTGTCGGTCCCGGCGGCAGCAGGGGCCTCAGATCGCGTTTGCCCACGTCGCTCCCTTGATCGCGCTGGTGAGGGGAGCTACATGCTCTCACCCGCCCGAAGCGGCTGTGTGAGATGGCTCACATACCGGCCGGGCGGACTACCGCGAGGTCCGCTCGACGGCCAGTAGCGTGCGCTTGCGGTCCAGGCCCCCGGTGTAGCCGCCGAGGCCCCCGCCGGAGTGCAGCACCCGGTGGCACGGGACCACGATCGGAATCGGGTTCGAGCCCAGCGCGTTGCCGGCGGCGCGGAATCCGCGCGGGCTGCCGGCCTCGGACGCGACCTCCTTATAGCTGGACACCGCCCCGTACGGAATCCGTGCCGTTGCCTGCAGCACCCGCCGCCCGAAGCCGTGGGTCAGCTGCCAGTCCAGCGGGAGGTCGAACTCATGGCGGGCGCCGGCGAAGTATTGGTCGAGCTCGCGGCGGGGGTCGTCCAGCCGGCGGGGCGAGTCGAGCACGCGCGGCGAGATCGCGGAGGCGAGCTGCTCGAGCACGGTCTCCTCGTCCTCGGCATCGTGGCCCAGATAGGCGAGCCTGACCAGGCCGCGATCGGTGGAGGCGAGCAGCAGCGCGCCCACGGGGGAGTCGAACGTCGCGTAGGCGACGTCGAGCAGGCCCGCCGCGGCGGCCGCTTCGGTGATGTCGGGCAGGGGGCGCTCGTCGTCGCGGCCCGCGCCTCGCGCGAGCGCCTGCTCGAGGGGGTCTTCGGTCATCGCTCGTACTCCGTTCGCAGTCGTTTTAGCCCTTCGTGAACGTTTCGCCGGGCCGCCTCCTCGCTGGTGCCCATCACCGATCCGATCTCCGCATGCGCGGTGTCGAACACGTATCTGAGCGCCACCGCCGTGCGCTGCTTGGGCGGAAGCTCCCGGACCAGGGTCCAGAGCTCGTCCTCGCCGTCGGCGATCAGCGGGGCCGAGCCGGATCCGTCGGCCGGCTCGGGGACGTCCGCGACCGGCACGGCCTGCCGGTTGCGAGCCCGGACGTAGTCGATCGATTTGCGGTGGGCGATCGTCAGCAGCCAGGAGCGGAGGTTGTCGGCGTTACGCAGGCGCGGATACGCCCGCAGCGCCGCCAGCCAGGTCTCCTGGTAGCAATCGTCGGCCGCCGAGTGCCCGACGGTCGCGCTCAGGAAGCGGTGGACGTCGCGCCCGTGCTCGTCGATCAACATCTGGATTGGGGGGAGCTCCACTGCTCGTCTAACGCTGCGGGATGCCATCTCGTGAGATCTTGGCTGACCGCGGGGTCGCGGCGGTCGGCGACTGGGGGCAGTCGGACGGCAAGAGATCGTTCGCTGTTTGCAACGACTTGCCCATTCGCTATACAAAGCTCATATGGCGCGCGCAATCTGGTCGGGCGCTATCAGCTTCGGGCTGGTCAACGTGCCGGTCAAGCTGTTCAGCGCGACATCCCCAAAATCCGTTCGTTTCCACCAGCTTTCGAGCAAGACGGGCGCTCGGATCCGTCAGAAGCGGGTCGACCCCACGACCGGCGAAGAGGTGCCCTTCGAGGACATCGTCAAGGGCTACGAGATCACGCCCGAGCACTACGTGCTGATCTCCAGCGAGGAGCTCGAGTCGCTCGATCCCAAGGCGACACGCACGATCGACATCGAGGAGTTCGTCGATCTGGCCGAAATCGACCCGATCTACTACGACCACTCCTACTACCTGGCCCCGGCGGCCGGCGGCGCCAAGGCCTACCGGCTGCTGGTCGACGCGATGCGCGAGTCCGAGAAGGTGGCGATTGGACGCCTGGTGATGCGGACCAAGCAGCAACTGTGCGCGCTGCGGCCCAGCGGCGGGGTGCTGACGCTGAGCACGATGCTGTTCGGGGACGAGGTGCGTCGAGCCCGACCGCCTCGACGAGCTCGATGGCGTCGAGGAGGCCGAGGCCAGCAAGCGCGAGCTGACAATGGCCCAGCAGCTGATCGAGTCGCTGTCGGCCGAGTTCGAGCCCACCAAGTACCACGACGAGTACCGCGAGCGCGTGCTCGACCTGATCGAGCGCAAGGCCGCCGGTGAGGAGATCGCGGTCCAGCCCGAGGCCGAGGAGCCCGCCGCCGCGCCGGACCTGATGGCGGCCCTGGAGGCGAGCCTCGCCGCCGTCGGCGACGAGGAGCCCGAGCGCCCCAAGCCCAAGCGAAAGAGCAAGTCCGAGGACTCCGACGGCGCCTCCGGCAAGCGCCGCGCGCGCGCCAAGGCCTGAACCCCGCCGGCTGGGGCGGCCGATCGCCCGGACCGTGCGTTCATAAGTTCTGGTGAAAATTAGGGCTCGGGGACTAACTCTCCGCTAACAAGCGCTGGTACCCTTCCGGGTCCTCTTCGCTGCGCGGGTCCTCGCTTCCGGGACCCCAAACCCTCCTCCACTAATGAAAAGTCACTTTGGTCCGCCAGAGGCCAACGGCCTCTACGACCCCGTCAACGAACACGATGCGTGCGGGATCGCGCTCGTCGCCAAGCTGTGGGGCGACCCGACTCACGCGGTTGTCGAAAAAGCCCTGGACGCGCTCGAAAACCTCGAGCACCGGGGGGCGGAGGGCGCCGACCCCAACACCGGTGACGGCGCCGGGATCCTGCTGCAGATCCCCGACGCGTTCCTGCGCGGCGCCGCCGCCGGGGTCGAGCTGCCGCCGCCGGGCCGCTACGGCGTCGGCGTCTGCTACCTCCCGGCGGACGCTGAACGGCGCCTGGCGCTCGAGCAGCTGATCGAGGAGCTGATCGAGGCCGAGGGCCAGCGCGCGATCTGGTGGCGCGACGTGCCGATCGACGAGCGCCACGTGGGCGAGACGGCCCGGCTGTGCGCGCCGGTGATCCGGCAGGTCCTGATCGCCGCGGCGGACGAGATCGCCGACCAGGACGCGTTCGAGCGCAAGCTGTACGTGATCCGCCGGGTGATCGAGAAGGCCGCCGGCCCGGACGTGTCGTTCCCGAGCTTCTCGAGCCGGACGATGGTCTACAAGGGGATGCTGACCGCGCCGCAGCTGCCGCGCTACTTCCCCGACCTCCGGGACCCGCGGCTGGCCTCGCGGCTGGCGCTCGTGCACTCGCGATTCTCGACCAACACGTTCCCCAGCTGGGAGCTGGCCCATCCGTACCGGATGATCGCCCACAACGGCGAGGTCAACACCCTGCGCGGCAACATCAACTGGATGCGGGCGCGGGAGTCTCAGCTCGCATCGGACCTGTTCGGCGAGGACCTCCAGAAGGTGATCCCGGTGGTCCGGGCCAATGGCTCGGACTCGGCGATCTTCGACAACGTGCTCGAGCTGCTGGTGCTCAGCGGCCGCGAGATCCCCCACGCGGTGATGATGATGGTGCCCGAGGCCTACCGCACGCGGACCGATCTGGACCCCGACGTCAAGGGCTTCTACGACTTCCACTCGTGCCTGATGGAGCCTTGGGACGGCCCCGCGGCGGTGGTGTTCACCGACGGCCGTCAGGCAGGCGCAGTGCTGGACCGAAACGGCCTACGCCCCGGCCGCTGGATCCAGGACACCGAGGGCTACGTGGTGCTGGCCTCCGAGGCCGGCGTGATGACCGTCGCGCCCGAGCACGTCCAGCGCAAGGGCCGCCTGGCCCCGGGGAAGCTGTTCCTGGTCGATCTCGAGGAGGGACGGATCGTCGAGGACGAGGAGGTCAAGCGCCGGATCGCCCGCCGCAAGCCATACGGCGAGTGGTACGAGCGCTCGGTCGTGCACATCGACGACCTTCCCGAGCGCGAACCTCGCGCACCTCGGATCGAGCCGCTTCGCTCCAAGCAGCTGGCCTTCGGCTACTCGCAGGAGGACCTGCGGATGGTGATCGCGCCGATGGCCGCCAACGGCGAGGAGCCGGTCGCGAGCATGGGCAACGACGCCGCGCTGGCGGTGATGTCCGACCGCCAGCCGCCGCTGTTCTCCTACTTCAAGCAGCTGTTCGCGCAGGTCACCAACCCGCCGATCGACCCGATCCGCGAGGAGGTCGTGATGAGCCTCCAGGCGGGGGTCGGGGCCGAGGTCAACCTGTTGATCGAGTCGCCCGAGCAGGCGCACATCCTGGTGATGGACCAGCCGATCCTCCGCAACTGGGAGCTGGAGAAGCTGCGCCAGGTGTCCCACGACGTTTTCGACGCCGCCACGGTCGACATCACCTGGCCGATCGAGCACGGTACGCCGGGGATGGAGGACCGCCTGGACGCGCTCTGCGAGGAAGCCGCTCAGTACGTCGACAACGGTGCCAACATCCTGATCCTGTCGGACCGCAACCTCGGGCCTGAGCGGGTGGCGATGCCGTCGCTGCTCGCGGTCGCCGCGGTGCACCACCACCTGGTGCGGCGCGGCACGCGGTTGCGGACCGGACTCGTGATCGAGTCCGGCGAGCCGCGCGACATCCACGCGATGGCGACGCTGATCGGCTACGGCGCCGCGGCGATCAACCCGTACGTGATGTTCGAGTCGCTCGACGAGCTCACCGACCGTACGCTGCTGTCCCGAGACCTCGAGCGCGAGGAAGCCGAGAAGCGGATCGTCAGGGCGATCGGCAAGGGCCTGATGAAGACGATCTCGAAGATGGGGATCTCGACGATCCAGTCCTACGGCGGCGCCCAGGTGTTCGAGGCCGTGGGCCTCGATCAGGCGCTGATCGACAAGCACTTCACCGGCACGGCGTCGCGGATCGGCGGGGTCGGGCTCGAGCAGCTCTCGACCGAGGCGATGGAGCGCCACTTCCGTGCGTACCCGCGCACCGGGCGCGACCTGCTGCCAGTCGGCGGCGTGCTGCAGTGGCGCCGCGACGGCGAGGTCCACATCTGGAACCCGGACACGATCGCCAAGCTGCAGCACTCCGTGCGCCAGGAGAACGGAGACGGGCCGACGACGTACAAGGAGTTCGCGCGACTGGCCAACGAGGACGCCACCCGCAAGTCGGCACTGCGCGGGCTGATGCACCTTCGCTACGCCTCCGAGCCGGTACCGCTCGAGGAGGTCGAGCCCGCCACCGAGATCATCAAGCGCTTCACCACCGGCGCGATGAGCCTCGGCGCGCTCAGCCGCGAGGCGCACGAGACGCTCGCGATCGCGATGAACCGGATGGGGGCGAAGTCCAACACCGGCGAGGGCGGCGAGGACCCGATGCGCTACGTGCCCGACGCCAACGGCGACCGCCGGCGTTCGGCGATCAAGCAGGTCGCCTCGGGCCGCTTCGGGGTCACGATCCACTACCTGGTCAACGCCGACCAGTTGCAGATCAAGATGGCCCAGGGGGCCAAGCCCGGCGAGGGCGGACAGCTTCCCGGCCACAAGGTCGACGACTACATCGCCCGGATCCGCAACTCGACCCCGGGCGTCGGGCTGATCTCGCCCCCGCCGCACCACGACATCTACTCGATCGAGGACCTCAAGCAGCTGATCTACGACCTCCGATGCGCCAACCCGGCCGCCTCGGTGTCGGTCAAGCTCGTGTCTGAGGTCGGGGTCGGAACCGTGGCCGCCGGCGTCGCAAAGGCCAACGCCGACCACGTCACGATCTCGGGCCACGACGGCGGCACCGGCGCCTCGCCGCAATCGTCGGTCCAGGCGGCCGGCGTCCCGTGGGAGATCGGGCTGGCCGAGACCCAGCAGACGCTGCTGCTCAACGACCTGCGTTCGCGGATCACGGTCGAGGTCGACGGCCAGATGAAGACCGGCCGCGACGTGATCATCGGGGCGCTGCTCGGCGCTGACGAGTTCGGCTTCTCGACTGCGCCGCTGATCGCGATGGGCTGCATCATGATGCGGGTCTGCCACCTGAACACATGCCCGGTGGGGATCGCCACGCAGGACCCGGTGCTGCGCCAGCGCTTCCAGGGAACCGCCGACCACGTCGTCACCTACCTGATGCTGGTCGCCGAGGAGGTGCGCGAGATCATGGCCGCACTGGGGATCCGGCGCTTCGAGGACATGATCGGCCGCACCGACCTGCTCGACATGGACCCGGCGATCGACCACTGGAAGACCCAGCACGTGGACCTCTCAATGGTCCTCGAGATGCCCGACCTGCCCGCCGGGGCTCCCCGGCGCCGCGCCAGGCCGCAGGTGCCGGTGCTCGACGATGCGCTGGACTGGGAGCTGGTGCGCAAGTGCGCGCCGGCGATCGAGCACGGCGAGGCGGTCAAGCTCGGACCGGTGCCGGTCCGCAACGTGAACCGCACCGTGGGCGGCATCCTCTCGGGCGAGATCGCCCGGCGTCACGGGGTCCAGGGGCTTCCCGAGGGGACGGTCGAGATCTCGTTCTCGGGCTCGGCCGGCCAGAGCTTCGGTGCCTGGCTGGCGCCCGGCGTGACGTTCTGCCTTCGAGGCGAGACCAACGACTACACCGGCAAGGGCATGTCGGGCGGGATCGTGTCGGTGCGTCCGCCCGAGAAGGCCCGATTCCGAGCCGAGGAGAACATGATCGTCGGCAATACGGTGCTGTACGGCGCCACCGCTGGCCGGGCGTTCTTCCGCGGCCTGGCGGGCGAGCGCTTCGCCGTCCGGAACTCCGGCGTGCACGCCGTCGTCGAGGGCGTCGGCGACCACGGATGCGAGTACATGACCGGCGGCCGCGTTGTCGTGCTCGGCCGCACCGGGCGTAACTTCGCGGCCGGGATGAGCGGCGGCATCGCCTATGTGTACGACGTCGACCGGCTGTTCGAGACCCGCTGTAACAAAGGCCTGGTCGACCTCGAGCAGCTGACCGACGACGACGCCGAAGAGGTCAGGGCGCTGATCTCCGAGCACATCGCGCGGACCGGCTCGCTGGTGGCCCGCAACGTGCTGGCCTCCTGGGACCGCGGCGCCCGGGAGCGCTTCGTCAGGGTGATGCCGCGCGACTACAAGCGAGCGCTGGCGCAGCGGGCCGAGGCCGAAACGGCCGTCGCATAGGTTATGGGCGAGCTCGGCGCCTTTCTGAAGATCCATCGGGTCGGCTTCCACAAGCGCGACCCCGACGAGCGGATCCACGACTATCAGCAGTACTTCCGCCTGCAGCCCGAGGATGAGCTCAAGCGTCAGGGTGCACGCTGCATGGATTGCGGGATCCCGTTCTGTCACGAGGGCTGCCCGCTGGGCAATCTGATCCCCGACTGGAACGACCTCGTGTACCGCGGCAAGTGGCGCGACGCGATCGACCGGCTGCACGCCACCAACAATTTTCCCGAGTTCACGGGCCGGATCTGCCCGGCGCCGTGCGAATCCGCCTGCGTGCTGGCGATCAACGACGAGTCGGTGACGATCGAGCAGATCGAGCTGGCGATCGTCGAGCGCGCGTTTCAGTCGGGCTGGATCGTCCCCGAGCCGCCCGGCCGGCGGACCGGCAAGACCGTCGCTGTGATCGGGTCTGGTCCCGCTGGGATGGCCGTCGCGGCCGAGCTCAACAACTGCGGCCATACGGTCACCGTCTACGAGCGCGACGAGGGCCCGGGCGGGCTGATGCGCTTCGGGGTGCCCGACGCCAAACTCGAGAAGCGCATCATCGACCGCCGGGTGGCGATTCTCGAGGAGGAGGGAATCGAGTTCGTCTACAACGTCGACGTGGGCCGCGACGTCACCACGGTTGAGCTCACCGAGCGCTACGAAGCGGTCGTGATCGCCACCGGCTCGCGGGTCTCGCGTGACATCGACGCGCCCGGCCGCGAGCTGTCCGGGATCCACTTCGCGATGGACTACCTATACCAGCGAAACCGGTATGTGGCGGCGCAGGAGGGGCGGCCGCACCGCGTGCCCGAGCCCGGGACCGAGATCTCGGCCGCCGGCAAGCGCGTGCTCGTGGTCGGCGGCGGCGATACCGGCATGGACTGCATCTCGAACTCCCACCGCGAGGGCGCGCTCAGCGTGACGATGCTCGATGTCTACGAGGACCTCGGCGACGGGCCCGACCCGCGGGCGCCGTGGCCGCTGCCACCCAAGCGGACTCCCAGTACGTACGCGCTCGAGGAGGGCGGCAAGCGCCGCTGGGGCACCGAGGTCACCGGATTCGGGGGGATCGACGGCAACATCAGCCACCTGTACGCCCGCAAGGTCACCGGCAGCTCATCCCGCGACCTGACGCCGGTCCCCGGCAGCGAGTTCGTGCTCGAGGCCGACCTCGTGCTGATCGCGATCGGATTCGAACATCCCGAGCACGAGGGAATGGTCGACGAGCTCGACCTCGAGACCGACCGCAAGGGCAACGTCCGCACGCGGATGACCTACCGGACCAGCGCCGACCGCGTGTACGCCTGCGGGGACGCCCGGATCGGCCAGTCGCTGATCGTCACGGCGATCGCCGAGGGCCGCAAATGCGCCCGGATCGTCAACAAGGACCTCGGCGGCAGCCCGATGGATGCCGACCGCGAGATGCTGGCGATCGGAGCCTGGAGCGGAGAAGCGGATCGGACGCTTCGCCACGAGGCCGAGGCGGCCGGGACCGTGCGTCCCGGCGAGGAGTTCTTCAGCGGCCCCGGCACCCGCGGCCGCTAGTGGTCGTCAGCGTATTTTGCGGAGGCGACCGGTATCTGCCAGAACCCTGCAGTTTCCGGGACAAACCCGGTGCAAACCCACTAGAAGTTTGCGATCGGTACGCAAGGGGAATGCTACTTTTAATTCGATACCGGGGCCTCCGATTCGCGACGAGCGTTGTGCGCGATCAAAGAATTTGAGGTTTACTGAAGGCTTGGGACGGGGAAACTCGCCCCTGTCGGTCAGGGAACTGCGCCCCCACTTCCCTGACTCTCCGGGGGGCCCAGATGGATCTGGGCCCCCCGGGCTCTTTAAGCAGGCCTTCACGGGGCACGTCACGATCGTGTGCCAAGTTAAATCGATGGCATACACCGCCACATCGGTCGGCTCGACGATCACCAATGTGCTCAACGCGGCCGGGAACTTCTTCTCCCAGCTGTCGGACCTGAGCTGGGGGGCGCTGCTGATCGCGCTGGCGCTGTACGCCGTGTACCTCCTGTTGCGCTCGCGGGCGCTGTTCAACGCGGTGCGGGCCGCGTATCCGGGCGTCGAGGTGCGCTGGCGCGACGTGTGGGGCGCGTACATGGTCGGCTACGGGGTCAACACCGTGTTCCCGCTCGGCGGTGGCAACGTGGTGCAGCTGTTCCTGACCCGGATCTCGATCCCGCCGAGCAGCTATCCGACCGTGGCCACGGCGTTGTGGACCGGCACGATCTTCGACTGGTTCATGGGGCTGCTGGTGATGTGCTTCGCGTTCACGCAGGGCGTATTCCCCAAGCCGCCCGACTTCTCCAAGCTGCCGGCGTTCGACATCAGCTTCTTCGGATCGCACCCTCGGTTCACGCTGTTCTTCGTGACCGTGCTGGCGATCGCGTTCGTGGTCGCCTTCGCGCTGCTGTCGGCAACCGTGCGGGCGTTCTGGGCCCGGGTGCGCCAGGGCTTTGCGATCCTTCGCGACCGTCGCCGCTACCTGCGGGAGATGTGCAGCTGGCAGCTGGCCAGCTGGTTCTTCCGGCTGGGCTCCTACTGGGCGCTGCTCGAGGCGTTCCACATCGGAGGCTCGCTACGCAACGCGTTGCTGGTGCTGGCCGTGCAGGTGATCGCGTCGGTGTTCCCGTTCACCCCGGGGGGATTGGGGGTGCAGCAGGCGCTGCTGCTGGCGATCTTCTCGGGCAACCACTACGTGGCCTCGTTCTCGGTCGGCCAGCAGATCGCCACCGCTGCGCTCAGCGCGATGCTCGGGTTCGCCGCGCTGATCCTGATCTTCCGCTTCAAGAGCTTCCGCGAGGTGATCCAGCGGGGCAAGGAGCACCGGGCGGGGGAGGCGGCCGCGCGCGAACCGGACGTCGCGGTCTCGGGCTGATCCAGGGGCCGGCGTGTGACAAATCTCAAACCTGACCACCCCGTCATCTTTTGTACCCTGGCTTGATGGCTTCTGGTGGGACTACCTCGTTGCCCTCGGCATGCGTGATCGGCGCCGGCTCCTCGGGGATCGCAGCCGCGAAGGCCCTGCAAGAACGGGGAATCCCGTTCGACTGCTTCGAGAAGTCCGACCAGGTCGGCGGCAACTGGGTGTTTGGCAACCGCAACGGGATGTCCTCGGCATACCGGTCGCTGCACATCAACACGTCGCGCGAGCGGATGGAGTACTCGGACTTTCCGATGCCCAGGTCGTATCCGGACTTTCCGCACCACACGCACATCGCGCAGTACTTCAACGACTACGTCGACCGGTTCGGCTTCCGCGACCGGATCGCGTTTCAGACCGGCGTCGAACACGCTGGACGCGGTCGCGACGGGGTCTGGTCGATCACGCTCGATAACGGCGAGACGCGGACCTACGACGCGCTGCTGGTCGCCAACGGCCACCACTGGAACCCGCGCTGGCCCGAGCCGGCATACCCCGGCACGTTCGACGGCGAGCAGATGCACGCCCACCACTACATCGACAACGAGCGCTTCCGCGACAAGAACGTGCTGGTCGTCGGGATCGGCAACAGCGCGATGGACATCGCGGTCGAGTCGAGTTTCGTCGCCCGCAGGACGGTCTTGTCCTCGCGCCGCGGCGCCTACGTGCTCCCCAAGTACCTGTTCGGACGCCCGCTGGACCAGATCGGCGTCAACGCGCTCACGCCGGTGATGCCCTGGGTGTTCCGGCGCACGATCCTCACCGCTCTGTACCGGCTCGGCGTCGGTCGGGTCGAGGACTACGGCCTGCCCAAGCCCGACCACAAGCTCGGAGAGGCCCACCCCACGATCTCAGCCGAGTTCCTCAATCGCCTGGCCCACGGCGAGATGACCTGGAAGCCGAACATCGCCGGCCTTGCGGGCGACCGGGTCGCGTTCGAGGACGGCACCAGCGAGCAGATCGACGTGATCGTCTACTGCACCGGCTACAAGGTCACGTTCCCGTTCTTCGACGAGGACTTCATCTCGGCGCCCGATAACGACCTGCCGCTGTACAAGCGCGTGTTCAAGCCCGGCGTCGACAACGTCGCGTTCATCGGCTTGCTGCAGCCGCTCGGTGCGATCATGCCGCTGGCCGAGGCTCAGGGACGCTGGGTCGCCGCGTATCTGCGCGGCGAGTACCGCCTGCCGCCGCTGGCCGACGTCGAGGCCGCGATCAAGGCCGATCGCGCCCGCATGTTCCGCCGCTACGTGGCCTCCAAGCGCCACACGATGCAGGTCGACTACGACAACTATCTCCACGACCTGGGCAAGGAGCTCAAGGCCGGAGCCGTGCGGGCCCGCGCGACGGGTTTCGCCCTGCCGGTCCCGCCGCGGGCGAAGGTCCGCGAAGCGGCGGCCGCGTGACTGACGCGGTCAACGGCAAGCGCGAGCGCACCAAGGCCCAGAACCGCGCGGCGATCATCGTCGCTGCCCGGGAGGTGTTCGCGGAGCGCGGCTACGACGCCGCCGGCGTCCGCGACGTGATGCGCCGGACTGGCCTGGGGTCGGGGACGTTCTACAACTACTTCGAGGACAAGGAGGCGGTGTTCCGCGCGGTCGTCGATGAGAGCGCCCAGGACATCCGGCGGCGGCTGGTCGCTGTCCGCGGCGGGGCCTCGACGCTGGCGGAGTTCGTCGGCGACGCCTACCGCGTGTGGTTCGAGTTCCTGGTCGAGGACGAGCTGATGTTCGAGCTGATGCAGCGCAACACGGGCGTGATCCGTTCATTGTTCGGCGACCCGATCATGGGCGCGGGCGTGCAGGAGCTCTACGTGGACCTCAGGGCCGGGATCGAGCGCGGGGACGTGCCGCCCCACGACGCCGACTACATGGCGGGCGCGATGGCCGGCGCGGCGCTCGAGCTCGGGGTGCGGATGGCCGAGCGGACCCCGGCCGACACCGAGGGCGCCGCGCGGTTCGCCACCGAGCTGTTCCTCGGCGGGATCGAGCGCCTCAGCCGCACGGCCGAGCCGACAGCGGCCGCTGAGCCGCTGGCGGGTCGCTGAGCTGCAGCGCCCGCAGCCGCAGCAGGTCGAGCAGCTCGCAGCCGCTGTGCGACGGGTCGGCGATCGCCGGTCCGCCATCGAGCGGGAGCGCCGCGCGCAGCCGCCCGTCGACCTCCGCCACCAGCGCGGGGCCGTCCGGCGGGGCGCCGCAGTCGAGCGCCGCGAGCAGCTCCAGCGCAGCGCCGTCGGCAGCCGCTGCGTAGCGGAGCGTGACCCGGGTCACCGGCGAGAAACCCGCATCGACCAGTGGCGTTGACGAACGGTATCTCATAACTGGCTAAACGATATTGAAGGTTAGGTAACCTGTCAAGGACGTTAGCCGGTTACGTCACCTGTCAACTACGATTGATGGTGATGAGCGACGAGAAGCAGGCGCCGGGCGAGCTCGCGACCGTCCAGGCGTTCGTCAACACACTCGACGTCGAAGAGGACGACGAGCAGCTGGCCAGCCCGGCGGCATTGGCCGCGTGGCTGTCAGATCACGACCTGACCGAAACCAGATCACTCCGGGCCAGCACCGTCGACCTCGAGAACGCGATCAGGCTGCGCGAGGCGCTGCGCTCGATGCTGCTCGCCCACGTGGACTCCGCGGCCATTCCCGCGCAGGCGGCGATGGAGCTCGACGTGGTGGCCTGCCGGTCGCGCCTGCGGCTGCGGTTCGACGGCGACGGCGGGGCCGCGCTCGAGCCGCAGGCCCGGGGCGTGGACGGCGCGCTCGGGCGGCTGCTGGCGATCGTCCACCGGGCGATCCAGACGGGCAGCTGGGAGCGACTGAAGGCATGTCGCCAGGACGGCTGCGCGTGGGCGTTCTACGACCGCACCAAGAACCGGTCGGGAGCCTGGTGCAGCATGGCGGTGTGCGGAAACCGGGCCAAGGCCCGCTCCTACCGCGAGCGCCGGGCCGGCGTGCAAGGATGAGGTAGTGCCCGCCCACGCAAACACGCTCGCATTCGAGTCGCCCCCGGCGGCGGCTCGCCACGTCCTCAGACCTCGACGTAGCTCCGCTACGCCTTCGGTCCTGCGTCCTTGCGATCCATCCACCGGTGCCGCCTCTCGGTGCGACCGTACTTACGTGGACGGCCACTAGTGCCCTCCTTCTGTCGCCATAACCGCCTGATCCAGAACTGCCCGATCTGCTCGCGCGAGCAGGAGATCGAGCTTCGCCCCGTCGTCTCCTCCAGTGCGCCCCGCACCGGCCAGCCCCGGACCCGCAGCTCGAGCTCCACCCGCTCGCGCGGGAGCTCGGCCCAGTCGGGCCTGCGCGGCGGCGTCACCGTCCGCCGGCTCGCCCGCGGTGCCGACGACGGCTACAGCTCGCCGCTCGCGCCTGGTCTGCGATCGAGCGCCGACGCCGAGCGCCTCGCCGAGGAATTGGCGTTCGCGGCCGGGCGCCTGGCCCGGCTCGAGCAGGACCCGCCCGGGCTCTACGCCGACATCGCCGACGAGCGCGAGGACATCGACGACCGCACCTGGCTGGCGTTCCTGATCGCGTATCTCGGGCCCACCCAGGACGAAGACCCGTTCGCCGCGATCCGCCACGTCGCCACCCCGTGGACCGAGGCCCAGCCGCCCCGCCTGGAGGGCATCGAGCTCGGCCCGCGGACCGCGCACGATCCGGCGCGCGGCCCCCGCACGATCGAGGCCTATCGGTCGTGGGTCGCGCGCGCGGGCTCGCAGTCCGCTGCGTTCACGGGCGACGCCGGGTGGACACCCGAACGGCGGTTCTCGCGGATCTTCGAGCGCCTGGCGCTGCCGGGGTTCCACCGCGGGGCACGCTTCGACCTGCTGGTGACGCTGGGCCGCCTCGGCGTCTACGAGCTGCGCGCCGGAGCGCTCGAGCTCAAGGGCGCCAACAACGTCACGGTCGCCGCCAAGCGCGCGCTCGGGATCGGCGACCCGCTGCTGCTGGAGCGGCGTGCCGCCGACCTCGCGCGGGCCTGCGAACTGCCCCTGGAGGCGCTGGATCTGGGCCTGTCCAACTGGGAGCGGGGCCAGCGCGCCACGCTCGGGCTCGCGCCCGACACCGAGCCCGATCCGGACGCCCTACAAGCCACCCGCGCGGCGCTCGGGCTGTAGCGGCGAGCGCTGGCCGAGCCCGCGGGCGATTACGTCCGCGCCACCACCTACCTTCTGCGGCGTCCCGATTTTCGAAGCCGGAGCCGCGATGCCACTCTGCTTCATCGAACCCCAGAACGCCATACGAGTCATAGCCGAGTCAGTCGGTCGCGAGGCGCGTCGGCAGATCCTCGGCGAAGTCGTGCGTGCCTGGGTGGACGAGATCCCCGAGTCTGAGCTCGAGTCCCACTACGCCAAGGCCGTGGCCGACCTCGACGAGCACGACCTGTCGATGCTGGCCGCATGGCACGCGTCGCTCGAGGTCGGGCACCCGGTGGCCAACAAGGAGTTCCTCGTCAACGTTTTTCCGTCGCTGGGTGAGAACCGGCGAGAGGCGCTGAAGATCGCCGCCAGCTTCCGCGGCGAGGAGGCGTTCGAAGCCGGAGTCGGCGAGGAGGAGGCGTTCGACACGGTGCTCCCGTGGCTGTCGGAGGAGCGCTGCGCCGAGCTCGCCCGCGAGTGCCTTGAGCTGTACTGCTGGGACCGCCTCGGCGTCGCGAACTGACCGCGGCTGCTAGCTGTCGGATGCCGTCAGCGCGGCTTCGATCTCGTCGATCGCTTGCTCGGTCGACTGAAACCACACGGCGCTCATCCCCACGTCGCGGGCCCCGTCGCAGTTGAGCTCGATGTCGTCGACCATCAGCGCGGCGCCGGCGGGGACCCCGAGACGCTCCAGCGTGACCTCGTAGATCTTGCGCTCGGGCTTGCGGACCCCGACGAATGCCGAGTCGACGACGACCGAGAAGATCTCGTCGACGGGGAGCATCGCCCGCCAGCGGTCGGCCCACTCGCGCACGTTGTTGGTGCAGATCGCGAGCTTGTAGCCGCGGTCGCGCAGCGCGCTCATGTAGTCGATCAGCTGCTGGTTGGGGTGCAGATGGGCGAAGTAGCGCTCGCCGAAGCCGTGCATCTCGACGTCGCGGCCGAGCTGGCGGCTGAGCTCCTCGCCGAGCTGTGCCAAGAACGTGGCCTCGGTCATCCGGCCGGTCTCGAGCTCGAACAGGGGGTGCGCGCCGTCGCGCTCCCAGATCGCGCCCATCGCGTGGCCCAGCGACTCCAGCGAGATCCCCGACGAGTCCTGGAGCGCCGCGAAGGAGTTCAGCAGCGGCGAGGTGAGCACGCCGCCGAAGTCGCTGATGACCGCCTCGATCCGGGTCATGGGCGCTGCGCCAGCAGATACACGCCGGCGCCCTCCCGGCCCCGGCTGCGCCAGCGGAACGGCTGCGCGAGGACATCGAAGCCGCCGCACCGAGAGCTCGCGCCGACCCCGACGGCTTCGCCCGCCGCTCGCCGCGGGAACTGGCTGTCCTCGTCATCGCCGGCCAGCCACAGCTCAAAGCCGGCGCGCAGCGGCTGCCCGGAGGTGCTGTACGTGGTCGACAGCCGTGGGTCCTGCACCGGCGAGGTGGTCTCGGGGTCCAGCACTGCGACTTCGAGCAGATCGGAGTCCTGGCCGCGGGACTTGCGGGGGCGTAGGGCAACCACGGCGAGCCCGTCCTCGGGCGCGAACCATGCCGACACGTCGCGGACCGCGTCGAACTTGTCGAGCTTGACGCCGTCGCCGTGGCCGCCGCGGCGCCCGATGCAGTCGATCTCGCGCTCGGCACCGTCGACGCTCGCGCGGCCGTGCACGCGGCACAGCTGGTCGAAGCCCGAGCCGATCCCGGTCGCCACCGCCGCGCTGACGGGAGAGGCGGTCAGCTCCACGCCGTCGCCCTCGATCAGCCACTCGGCGTCGTCGGCGCCGGCCCGCAGCGTGGCGCCGGCAGCGCCCGACCGCTCGCCGTCACCGACCGCCACGAACCCGTTCTGGTCGGGACCGGGCGTCCACGCCGCGCCCCACACCGACGCGTCGAGCTCGCCGAACGCGACCGTACGCAGCGGGGTGGAGGCGCCGTCGCTCAATGGCCGAGGCGCGGCTGCTCGATGTCTGTGGCGGTCGCGTCGACGTCGTAGGCACGCCGCGGTGCGCGCGCGGCCCGCGCGGCCCGACGGAGCACCCGGCCCTGCAGCAGCCGCGTCAGCGGCCGGCGGACCAGGCTCCGGGTCTGAGGCGCGAGCAGCCAGGCGCCGGCGATGTCGCCGATGAATCCGGGCAGGATCAGCAGCAGCCCGCCGATCAGCACGAGCGCGCCGTCGAGCACCTCGCGGCCGGGCGGTCGCCCACCCGAAACTGCCGTCGTGAGGCGCCGCCACACCGCGCGGCCCTGCGAGCGCATCGCCCACACGCCGAGCGGCCAGCTGATGATCAGCAGCAGCACCGTGTAGAGCACGCCGATCAACTGGGCGACCTTGATCGCGACCAGCAGCTCGACGACCGGCCACAGGATCATGAGTACGAGCGCGATGAACATTGCCTTCTAGGCTACTGCGGCGCGTCTGCGCCCCGCTGGGCCGCCGAGCGCCTAGGTGTAGGACCCGAGGAGGTTGTTCCCGTTTAGCTCGTCTCGTCGGGTGAGCGGGGGCCGGTGGCTGAGGGCGGCGTGTGGTCGGCGGCGATTGGCGAGGATCCCTGGGACCGTGGAATGAGCCATCTGGAGGCACTCGGCGATCTCCAGGCCGGTGAGATGCAGCCGACGCAGCGCAGCGATCACCTCGACGCGACGTTCGTCGGTGCGGTTCGCGACGGTTGCTGGCGCCGAGGAACGGTCCAGTGGCGCGTCGTGCCCCTTGGCGCGGTAGCGCCCAACCACTCGTGCGCGGGGTGGTGCACCCGATCGATCAGCAGCTCGCGGAACCGACGGCTCTGTGATGAAAAAGTGGTGCATATGACCGAATTTTCATCACGGAGTTCGGATCAGCGGTCCGCGTCGACGAGCAGCGGCAGGGTCGGGCATGCGTCGGCGGCCATCCGGGCGAGCCCGACGAGCTCGGGCGGCATGGTCGACTCGTCGATGGTCGGATAGCCCCAGTCGTCGAGCCGGATCAGTTCGGGGAGCAGCTCCACGCACAGCCCGTGGGCATCGCAGGCGATCGGGTTCACGCGCAGCGTGGTCACGCCCACAGCCTCTCGGCCGCGAGGGGCGCCTCGAGCTCGTCGCCGAACTCCCGCAGCGCTCGGCCTCCAAGCAGGCCCGGATGAACAACGTGCTCGGGATCTACACCTAGGTGAGCGCCGGCGAGGGCCCCTCGAGCCGGACGCCCGGGAGCCGGTGCAGCCCGACCTCCTCGATCAGCGCGACGATCTGCGGCTGTGCGCCCCGCAACAGGACCATGCGGTCCCGGAAGCGCAGCCGGCGGGCCAGCGCGGCGAGGTCGAGCATCAGCGACGGATCCGCGAAAACCAGCCCGCTGAGGTCGACGATCACGTCCGACTGCGCCCGCAGCGCGCGGACGAAAGCTCGCCGACGGCTGCCCTGGGTCGACCTGTCCTCGTCCCCACGACAGCACAGGGTCGCCGGTTGTTCGCTGTAGTCGACGATTTCGGCAACCTACCGAAATCTGCGCGTCGGCCGCAAGCGAATTTCGGAGACTCGCCTACACTGGTCGCCATGGCGACTGTTGAGGAAGTGACCGACGCGCTCCGAGATGTGATCGATCCCGAGCTGGGCCTCGATTTCGTCGAGCTCGGCCTGATCTACGAAGTCGAGGTCGACGCGGGCAACGTGCACATCACCTACACGCTGACGAGCCCCGGCTGCCCGATCGGCCCACAGGTGTCCGAGCAGATGGTCGAGTTCGTCTCAGAGCTTGACGGCGTCAACGACGTCCGCTCGACGATGACGTTCTCGCCGGCGTGGACGCCGGACCGGATGAGCGAAGACGCCAAGTTCGCGCTCGGCTTCTAGCCGGGTGACATCGCACGGCCGCTAGGCCGCGAACTCTACGAACTCTACGAACGCTCGCCGAGCTCGCGGTCGAGGTCGATCGCGCGGATATCGTGCTCGCCCGGCAGCTTGTCGAGCACCTCCTGCACGACGTGCGCGACGTCCCGCTCATGGCGCCCCAGGTCGTCGCGCAGCGATTTGAGCGCCGTGTAGACGATCTTCAGCTGCGCGGCGGTGAGGTCCAGGTGGTACGCGATCTCGCCGGGTTGGATCAGGTCATCGGCCATGGGAGGGGAGAAAGGTAGCTGAGCGGCGACGACAGCGGCGTCCCGGCGAGGTCGCGGGCCTATGCTTTGGGGCCGTGCGCCGGTGTGCTCTGCTCGTGGGGCTTGCGGTGGCGATCGCCGCGCCGCAGGTGGCCGCGGCCCAGACCGCCGGCGGCCGGGACGCAGACGCCCGGACCGGTGCGCTGCTGGTGCTGCTGGATCGCTCCCGGGCCACCGCGGCGGCCGCCGCCCCGGTGCGCGCCGACATCGCGCGGCTGGGGGCGAGGCCGGCGGGCCGATCGGTCCCGCAGCTCGGGCTGGTCACCGTGCGTCCACCCGCCGGCGTCTCGGCCGCGGCCTTCGCCCGCCGGCTGCGCGGGCTGCCGGGAGTTACGTCGGTGTCTGCGGAGCGGCGCTACGTGCCGCGGTCGCTGCCCGACGATCCGGCGCTGACGATGGGCGATCCCGCAGAGGGCATTCCCTGGCAGTGGTATCTCCTGGCCGAGGACTTCCCGAGGGCATGGGACATCACTGACGGCGCCCATGCGATCGTCGGAGTGGTCGACAGCGGAATCGACGCGTCGCACCCCGATCTGAGCTCCAAGCTCGCGATCCCGCCGGTCGATCAACAGGGCCTGGACTCCACCGGCCCGGCCGACACCGATCAGCTCGGTCACGGCACCGGCGTGGCCTCGATCGCCTGCGCGGCGACCGGCAACGGGATCGGCATCGCTGGTGCCGGGGATGACTGCGAGCTGGTGATCGAGAAGACCGACTTCACCGACTCGAGCATCGACGCGGCGATCGCTGACGCGGCCGACCACCACGTCGACGCGCTCAACCTGAGCTTCGGCCCCGACCCCCAGGAGGCCTCGACGCCGGCGCCCGCCGCCGAGGTCCGGGCGCTTCACTACGCCGCCGCCCATGGCGTCGTGGTGGTCGCGGCCGCCGCGGACAACCCGACCAGCGAGCAGGGCGATCCCGCGAACGTGCTGCAGCCGGCCGGGAGCGGGTCGCGGATGTCCAAGGGGCTGGGCCTCGACGTGACCGCCGCCCAGTGGGGCGGCTCCCGTGCCCCGTTCGCCGGGTACGGCGGCGAGATCTCGCTGGCCGCCTACGGCGCGTTTCAGCCGTCCGCGATCGGACCGGGTCCGTGTCAGGGCCCCACGACCGGCATCCTGGCCGCGTTCCCCGCAAACCCCACGGCGCTGGAGAAGCCCCCCGATCCCTCGGCCTGCCGCGTGACGCTCGACGGCGATCGTCGCTACGCCACCGTCGCCGGGACCTCGGTGGCGGCCCCGCAGGTGACCGCGACCGCCGCCATGATGCGCGCCCTGAACCCGTACGCGTCAGTCAGCGACGTAATCGAGACGCTCAAGCGGACCGCCCAGCGGCCCAAGGATGCCGCCTGGGGTCCCGGCCTCGGCTGGGGCGTGCTGGACGCAGGCGCCGCGGTCGACGCCATCCGCCGGCTGGACCGGCTGGCTCCGGTGTCACAGCTGACCGCGCCACGCTCCACCGGCCGCGGCGAGATCGTGCTCAGATGGTCCGGCCACGACCGGCGCCGCCGCGGCCTGGTCACATCGGGAATCGCCTACTACGACGTGTACGCCGCGACCGACGGCGGCAGGCCTCGCCGGATCGCCCGCTCACACCGGCACTCGCTGACGTTCGACCTGAGCACGGGACAGACGTACACGTTCTACAGCGTCGCCGTTGACCGAGCCGGCAACCGGCAGTCAAAGCCGGTGCGGGCGGTCGTCCACGCCGCCGGCTGACCCAACGCCGGCTACTCGTCGGTCGGGGGAGTCCCAGGCAGCGGGCGCCGCGAACTGCGCTTGGCGCGCATGTCAGCGGCCGGGCCGCGCTTGCCGCGTCCGGAAGGGAGCGGCACGATCTGGACGGGCGCGCCGTTCTGGGCCTGGTCGCCCTCGCTGGCCTCGTGGGCCGCCTCGACTTCCTCCGCCCCCTCGACCGCCTCGATCGCGCCGGACGGCTCGGGCCGCTCAGCGCTCGCCGCCGCGGCGGCGTCGAGCAACTCCTGTAGTGCGTCGTCGATTCCCTCGGCGATCATGTCGATGTCGGGCAGCGTGTCGAAGTCACCGAGCAGGCCGTAGTCGACACCGCCGTCGTAGGACATGATCGCGATCGCCAGCGCGTGGTTCTCGGGCAGGAACGCGACCGGGAACAGGTCCTCGAGCTTTCGCCCGAGCACGTACAGCGGCAACTGCGGGCCTGGGATATTCGTGACCAGCAGGTTGAACAGCCGGGTGGAGAAGTTCAGGCGCGAGGCCTGCGCGAGGATCGTCGGCGGCGCGAGGTTGTTGACGGCGGCGAGCGTGGCGGCGCCGACCGCCTGCTTGGACTCCTTGAGGCCGTCCATCGCCTGGCTGACGAACCGCAGCCGCGCCACCGGGTCGGTGATGTACACCGGCAGCGGCCCGCGCATCGCGCTCAGCTGGTTGCCGAGCGTGCCGCGCTGGTCCTGGCCGCGCACCGACACGGGGACGAGCGCCCGCATCTCGACGCCCTCGGTGCGCACTCCGCGCGACCGCAGCCACTGCGCCAGCGCTCCCGACACGACCGATAACACGACGTCGTTCACGGTCCCGCCCAGCGCGTTCTTGACGGCCTTGTAGTCGCTCAGCTCCTGGCGGACGACGGTGAAGCGCCGGTAGGGGCCGATCTCGACATTCAGCGGCGTCTGCGGCGCCGGGTTCAGCGCCGCCCAAACGATCTCGCCCAGGCCCTCTGCGCTGTCGCGCAGGGTCGAGATCGTCGCCAGCGGATGCACCGCGGAGGTGGCCGCCCGGGTCGCCAGGTGCAGGCTCGTGCCGATCATCCCACGCACGCCCGCGAACGCCAGGTCGAGCGAGGATGGCTCGGGCTTGGGCCGCCACGGCTGCAGGTCCGGCGGCGGGGGATTCGCTGTGCGCTCGAGGTCGAACAGCACCGTCGCGAGGTCGACTCCGGAAACGCCGTCGACGAGTGAGTGATGGGTCTTGAAGATCAACGCGAAGCGGTTGTTCTCGAGGCCCTCCACGAGCCAGTTCTCCCACAGCGGCTTAGCCCGATCGAGCTGCTGGGAGGCGATCCGCGAAGTCAGCAGGAACAGCTGCTCCTCGGACCCGGGCGACGGGAGCGCGGTGTGGCGGACGTGGTACTCCAGGTTGAAGCTGGGGTCGTCGACCCACACCGGCCGTCCGGTCTCCAACGGCGGCGTGGCCAGCCGCTGGCGGTAGCGCGGGACCAGGTGCAGGCGACCGCGGATGTGGTTGAGATAGTCGTCGAACGCGGGCGGCGGGCCCTCGAAGATCAGCAGGCCGCCGACGTGCATGTGCGAGCTCTCGCCCTCTTGGTGCAGGAACGACGCGTCCATCGAGCTGAGGCGATCGAGGTGCTGCTGGGACATGGTGGTCAAGACTAGCCCCCTGACCCGGCCGCTTGGGAAGAGCTCGCGCGCGGTACCGTTCCCGGCGACACCAGATGCCCTGGGATTTCTCGACCGAGCCGGAGTTTCAGTCCAAGCTTGACTGGATGCGCGAGTTCGTGCGCGAGCGGATCTGGCCGCTGGAGACGCTGATCGACGAGCTCGGGGCCGACGGCCTGACGCGAGCGATGCATCCGCTGGCCGAGGAGGTCCGGGCGCAAGGCCTGTGGGCGGCGCATCTCGATCCCGAGCTGGGCGGCCAGGGCTTCGGCCAGGTCAAGCTCGGGCTGATGCACGAGATCCTGGGCAGCAGCCCGATCGCGCCGCTGGCGTTCGGCAACCAGGCGCCGGACTCGGGCAACTCCGAGATCCTCGCGCTCGCGGGAACGCCCGAGCAGAAGGAGCGGTATCTGCATCCGCTGCTCGCCGGCGACCTGCGCTCCGCGTTCAGCATGACCGAGCCCGATACCGCCGGGTCGGACCCGACGCTGCTGCAGACCCGCGCGGTCCGCGATCGCGACGAGTGGGTGATCAACGGCCACAAGTGGTTCACCTCGAACGGATCGATCGCCGACTTCCTGATCGTGATGGCGGTCTCGGACCCCGAGGCGCGGCCGCACCAGCGCGCGTCGATGTTCATCGTCGACGCCGACACGCCCGGAGTACGGATCGTGCGTGACGTGGCCACGATGGAGCATCCCTGGGACAGCTTCGGCCGCTACGGCAACCACGCCGAGGTGCTCTATGAGGACGTCCGCCTGCCCGCAGGCGCGCTGCTCGGCCCGCAGGGCGCCGGCTTCCTGATCGCCCAGCAGCGCCTGTACCCGGGCCGGATCCATCACTGCATGCGCTGGCTCGGGGTGGCCCGCCGGGCGTTCGACATGCTGTGCGAGCGGTCGCTTTACCGCTACGCGCACGGTGGCCCGCTGTCCTCGCATCAGACCGTCCAGAACTGGATCGCGGACTCCGAGGCCGAGATGCAGGCGGCGCGGCTGATGACTTTGCACGCCGCGTGGGTGATGGACACAGAGGGCGTCGCCGCGGCGCGCAAGGACATCGCGCTGATCAAGTTCTACGGTGCCAAGGTCCTGCACGACGTCGTCGACCGCGCGATCCAGGCCCATGGAGCGCTCGGATACTCGACCGACCTGCCGCTCGAGGCGATGTACCGGTTCGCGCGAGCGGCGCGGATCTATGACGGCCCCGACGAGGTCCATCGATCGTCGGTTGCACGGAGGGTCCTGCGGGGATACGAGGCGCCAGCCGACGGCGTCCCCAGCGAGCACGTGCCCACCCGCCGGGAGGCGGCCCGCGCGCAGTTCACCGATCTGCTGGACGCGATCACCGCCAACGACTGAGATTTCCCGGGCGGCCCCGCCGGTATCGCCGCGCAGCATCGCGGCCGCCCTACACTAGGACCAGGACATGGGCGATCCTGTCGAAAAACTGCTGCTCGCCGCGCCCCGCGGCTACTGCGCGGGCGTTGATCGAGCCGTCCAGACGGTCGAGCGCTCGCTCGAGCTCTACGGCGCTCCGGTGTACGTACGCAAGGAGATCGTCCACAACAAGCATGTTGTGGCCCAGTTGCGCGAGCGCGGCGCGATCTTCGTCGATTCCGAGACCGAGATTCCCGATGGTTCGACGGTCGTGTTCTCGGCGCACGGGGTCGCCCCGGCCGTGCACGCGAACGCCGCCAAGCAGCGCCTGCACACGATCGACGCCACCTGCCCGCTGGTCACCAAGGTCCACGTGGAGGCCAAGAAGTTTGCGGCCCAGGGCTACACGATCGTGTTGATCGGCCACTCGGGCCACGAGGAGGTCGAGGGCACGATGGGGGAGGCGCCGGACAACATCGTGCTGGTCGAGTCAGAGCAGGACGTCGACGAACTCGAGGTCGAGGATCCGACCCGGATGGCCTACATCTCCCAGACCACGCTCTCGGTCGACGAGACCCAGTCGGTGATAGCGCGGTTGCGCGAGCGCTTCCCCGAGATCGTCGGCCCCCGCACGGACGACATCTGCTATGCCACCACCAACCGTCAGGCTGCGGTCAAGCAGCTAGCCCGCGAGTGCGACCTGGTGCTGGTGATCGGCTCGCGTAACTCGTCGAACTCCAACCGCCTGGTCGAGGTCGCGCGCGAGTACGGCGCGGACTCGTACCTGATCGACAATGAGACAGAGGTCGACGAGCGCTGGCTGGACGGCAAGCGGGTGGTCGGGATCACGTCCGGGGCGAGTGCTCCCGACGACCTCGTCGAGCGGCTGATCGAGTTCTTCCGCGTGCGCGGCACGACCGACATCGGCGTGCTCGAGGTCGTCCGCGAGGACGTGCGGTTCATGCTTCCCAAGCAGATCCGCGAGGCCGTGGCGGCCGGGTCGGCGCAGGCCTGAGAGGCTCCGCGCTGCGCACTCTGGTCGTCTCTGACCTGCACCTAGGGGCCAGGGCGGAGAAGGACGTGCTACGGCGTGAGGTCGCCAGGCGGGCCCTGCTGAACGCGCTGCACGACGTCGACCGGCTGGTCCTGCTCGGCGACGTGATCGAGCTGCGTCAGGGCCCGGTGCGCGATGCGATCGCCGCCGCCGCGCCGGTTCTCGGCGAGATCGGCACCGCGCTGGGACCGGGCCGCGAGATCGTGGTCGTCCCCGGAAACCACGACCACCACCTGGCCGAGGCATGGATCGCGCGGCGGGCCCGGGATGCCCAGCCGCCCCCGCTCGAACTCGAGTCCGGGGTGGACTGGGAGCCGGGGGAGACACTTGCGACGGTAGCCGCGGCGCTGTCGCCGGCGACCGTGCGGGCCGCGTATCCGGGCGTGTGGCTGCGCGAGGACGTGTACGCGATGCACGGCCACTACGCCGATCGCCACACGACCGTGCCGATGTTCGAGCGGCTCGGAGCGGGGGTGATGGCCAAGGTGGTGCGCGACCCGCTCGGCCGGCCGGGCCGCGGGCGGATCGAGGACTACGAGGCGACGCTGTCGCCGCTGTATGCGTGGCTGCACGCGATCGCCCAGAGCCAGGACGGCACCGCCGGCCGCGGGACCCACGGCGCCTCGACCCGGGCCTGGCGCGCGCTGGCGGGCTCGAGCCGCAACCGCAGCCTGCGCCGCCGGGGCCTGGTGATCGCGTTCCCGGCGATCGTGGCCGGGCTCAACCGGGCCGGCCTGGGCCCGTTTCACACCGACATCTCGACGCCGGAGCTGCGGCGCGCCGGCCTGCGGGCGCTCGGCACCGCGCTGGACCGGCTCGGCGTCCGAGCCCCACACGTGATCTTCGGCCACACCCACCGCGCCGGCCCGCTCGGAGACGACGACCGCTTCGAGTGGCACGCGCCGGCCGGGGCGGACCTGGTCAACAGCGGATGTTGGGTCTATGAGCCCGCTCACGTCGGCAGCGATCCGTCGCAGAGTCCGTACCGCCCTGGATTCGCCGTGGCGGTGGGCGACGACGGGCCCCCGGAGCTGTCGAACCTGCTCGATGGCGTTGTCGCGCCCGACGAACTGGCGACTAGGCCAGCCCCGGCGTGAAGCAGACGCCGTAGCAGGTGACCCCAGGCCCGACCTCGAGCTCGAGCTCGCCGGCGGTGCTGCGGGGATGGGAGATCAGCTCGTAGCACCCGGGGTGGTCCACCTCCAAGCGCTTCCCGTTGGCCACCGCGAATCCATCGCCGTCCAGCACGGCCCACACCCCGCCGGCCTCGTAGGGTCCCGAGTACGGACCTTCGACGTCGTCTGTCTGGACGACGAGCTGCGCGTCGGGAACCTCCTCGGGCCGGATCGGCTCGAGCACCGGCTCGTCGATCCCGAGCAGCTCCTGGATCGCGCGCTCGGTCTCGTCGTAGGCGCCCTCGCCGTAGTGGTACTCGAACAGCCTGCTGCGCCCGTCGAACAGATACCGTGCGGGCCAGCCGAGGTTGCCGTACTCCTCCCAGATCTCGAGCTGGACGTCGACGACGACCGGGTAGGGCACATCCAGGCGGACGACGGCGTCGCGCACCGCGTCGGGGTCCGACGAAGGTTCAAAGCCGGCGGCGTGCACGCCGACCACGCGCAGGCCGGCTTCCCGGTAGCGCTCGTACCAGGCCCGCATGTACGGGATCGTTCGGATCGAGTTGACCCGGCAGAAGTCCCAGAACTCGATCAGCACCGGGTGTCCGATCTGCTGGTCCATCCGCATCGTGGCCACGTTGATCCACGGGGCTCCGCGGGGGAACGGGGGAGCGGCGATGTGATCGACGGGAGCGCGCACGCCCGGCGATGGTAGTCAGGTGCGCCGGCTCAGCCGGCGTAGGAGATGAACTCCATCAGGCTGCCGTCGGGGTCGCGGAAGTACACGCTCGTACCTTCGCCCTTGGCGCCCTTGCGCGCGACCGGCCCCAGCTCGATCTCGACGTCGCAGGCCAGCAGGTGCGCGACCGCGGTATCGATCGGTCCGTCCCACTGAAAGCACAGGTCGCTGTTACCCGGCGCCACCGGCACCCGGGCGACCGGGTCGGGGCTCACCCCCGGTCCGTGGACGTTGAGCTGCTCGGTGCCGAACCGGTACGCCCAGCCCTCGTTGCGCGCGACCAGCTCTGCGCCGAGCACCGCCGTGTAGAAGCGGTTGGACCGCTCCCACTCCGATACGTGGATCACGCAATGATCTAGCTTGGTGGCAGTCATGCGACGCGGAGAATACCCGTCGGATCCGGGTATCGAATACTCGTCCACACGTTGGCGAGCCGTCGCTATACTACGTGAAGTATTGAATCCTTACTGCCTTTGAGGAGTTTTCGATGAGTCCGTCTGGAACCGAAGTTCTCCGCGATATCAAGAGCAGGATCGAAGAGGTCGATCCCGCAGTTGTGCGGGAACAGGTCTCCAACGGCGCCGTGGTGGTCGACGTGCGCGAGCCCGAGGAGTGGGGCGCCGGCCACATCCCCGGTGCGGTCCATGTCCCCAAGAGCTACTTCGAGTCCCGGATAGAGGGCGCGGTCCCGGACCGATCCCGCCACGTGATCCTGTACTGCGCGTCGGGCAACCGCTCGGCGTGGGCGACCCGCACGATGCTCGACGACCTCGGCTACGACAACGTCGAGTCGATGACCGGCGGGTTCACGCTGTGGAAGGACCGTGGCTACGAGGTCGACATGCCGCGGACGCTGACCGCCGAGCAGCGCGAGCGCTACTCGCGCCACCTGCTGCTGCCGGAGGTCGGGCCCGAGGGCCAGCAGAAGCTGCTTGACGCCAAGGTGCTGCTGCTGGGCGCCGGCGGCCTCGGCTCCCCGGCCGCTCTTTACCTGGCTGCCGCCGGCATCGGCACGCTCGGGATCGTCGACAACGACGAGGTCGACCTGTCCAACCTCCAGCGCCAGGTGATCCACTCCAGCGAGCGGATCGGCGTGCCCAAGGTTGACTCGGCCGAGCAGACGATCAACGAGCTCAACCCCGACGTGAAGGTCGAGAAGTACGCCGTGCGGCTCGGCCCCGAGAACATCGTCGAGATCATCTCGGGCTACGACATCGTCGTCGACGGGCTCGACAACTTCCCCACGCGCTATCTGCTCAACGACGCTTCGGTGCGGCTCGGGATCCCGGTCGTGTCGGCCGCGATCCTCGGCTTCGAGGGCCAGCTGTCGGTTTTCAAGCCCTACGACGGCCCGTGCTACCGGTGCCTGTTCCCGGTGCCGCCGCCCGCAGAGCTCGCGCCCTCGTGCGGCGCCAACGGCGTGCTGGGCGTGCTGCCGGGCACGATGGGCCTGCTGCAGGCGACCGAGGTGATCAAGCTGATTCTCGGCGAGGGCGACCCGCTGATCGGCCGGCTGCTGATGTACGACGCGCTCGGCGCGACCGTCTCGGAGGTCAAGGTCCGCCGCGACCCGGATTGCCCGATCTGCTCGCGGGAGCCGGACTCGATCTCCGACGAGGAGCTCGGCGTGTTCCCCGACTACGAAGCGTTCTGCGCGGGCGCGCATTAAGTGCTCCCCACCGTGAATACCATCGCATTCGCGCCGTCCGGGGCGGCGCCTGGCGGCGTCCTCGTCGGCTCGCGCAGCGCTGCTGCGCGTCGCCTCCTGCGTCCTTGCCAGTCATCCACACCGGGCGTCGCTCGCTGCGACGTCATTCACGGCGAGAAGCACTAGGGTTCACGGCTGACAATGGCGACGATTCGAATCCCACCCGTCCTGCGGCCGTTCGTCGGCGGCGAGAAGCAGCTCGACGCCGAGGGCTCCTCGGTCGGCCAGATCCTCAAATCGGTGGCCGACGAGTACCCGGACACGCAGTCACAGCTGTTCTCGGCCGACGGCCAGCTCAACCGCTACGTGAACGTCTACCTCAACGACGAGGACGTGCGGGTGCTCGACGGTCTCGACACGAGCGTCGGCGACAGCGACACGCTGGTGATCCTGCCCGCGATGGCGGGCGGGGCGTCCTAGTCGGAGCGGCGCTGTGGCGCCCCCCGGGCGCGCACCTGCTTACCTCTCGATTTCGGGCCCTCCGGATGGCCGCCCGGGGCGTCGGTCGACGAAACACGTCGTCTGACCCGGGAAGGGTTGCGTTGCCCCCGGCGTCTAGAGGGTCGAGTGTTCACCATCGAAGGGAGCCCGATGCCCCGTCAAAAGAAGCCGGTCAGCCCCGTCCGGCGGCCACGGTCGTTCGTGATGGCGCTCGCCGTTGCGGGACTGGCGCTAGCACTGATCGCAGGGATGGCGATCGCCAAGTCGTTCACGCTCAAGGTCACCAAGAACGTGCACGTCACCAATACGCCGACGAAGTCGTTCCGAGTCAAGGCCGTCGACGTACGCGAGTCGGTCGCGTCCGGCCCGACCGGCTATCCCGTCTACACCTTCCAGGGCGAGACCACGCATCACATCATCTGTAAGAAGACCACGAACTCGAGCACTAACTGCTGGGCGTTCTGGCCGCCGGTGACTGTGAACTCGACCAAGGGCCTTGCCGCCCAGACCGGCATCAAGGGCAAGCTGGGGACGTTCAAGAACCACGGCGTGAATCAGGTCACCCTCGGAGGCAAGCCGCTCTACTACTTCACTCCGGACATCAAGTCCCATAACAAGAAGATGGCGACCGGCGACCAGCTGAAGACCTTCGGTTCGATCTGGCACATCGTCAAGGCCTCCGGCCCGACGCAGTCCACGCCCTCGCCCCCGACCAACCCGAACCCACCGCTTCCCCCGGGCTACTAGCCGCCGGCCCCGACCTTCGGCGACACCAGCCCAATTCGAGGCCGACCACCGGCTCAAACCCCCCGGTCGGTGATCGGCTACCTGGTGAGGACCGCGAGCCCATGTGGATAGGGGCTCGCGGCCCTCTCCGTTCGCGCCCGGCGCCGCGCCGGGATCCACCCCGGGGGACGCCAGAACGTCCGCGGCGGTCCAGCGGCCGTAGCTATACTTCGTGAAGCGATGGCCGAGCGCCTCCAGAACAAGCCCTGCGGGGGCCGTTATGGCGACATCGTCCAGGCGATTGGGCACACCCCGCTGATCGAGCTCAAGCGCCTCAGCCCCAAGCCCGGGGTGAGGATCTGGGCGAAGCTCGAGTCGCGCAACCCGACCGGTTCGATCAAGGACCGGGTTGCGCGCTCGATGATCGAGGACGCCGAGGACAAGGGCCTGATCGGCCCGGGTCAGACGATCCTCGAGCCGACCTCGGGCAACACCGGCATCTCGCTGGCCATGATCTGCGGCCACAAGGGCTATCGGGTCAAGGCGATCATGCCCGAGAACGTGACGCCCGAGCGGACCCAGCTGCTGCAGATGTACGGCGCCGAGATCGTCTACTCGGAGGGCGCCAAGGGCTCCAACGGCGCCGTCGAGATGGCGCTCGATATGGCCGAGCGCGACGCCTCGTACTACATGCCCTACCAGTACGGCAACCAGGCCAACCCGATGGCCCACTACAACGGCACCGCGCTCGAGATCCTCGAGGAGCTCGACGAGGTCAGCGCGTTTGTGGCCGGGCTGGGCACCGGCGGCACGCTGATGGGCAATGGGCGCCGGCTCAAGGAGGAGCTGGGCGACCAGATCAAGATCGTCGCCGCCGAGCCGATGCAGGGCGAGCCGGTCCAGGGCCTGCGATCGCTGGAGGACGGGTTCATCCCGCCGATCATCGACCTGTCGGTGCTCGATCGGAAGATCTTCGTCACCAACACCGACGCGATCGTCTTCACCCGCAAGCTGCTCGATGAGGAGCGCGTGTTCGCAGGCGTGTCCTCCGGGGCGATCGCGCGGGTCGCGGTCCGGATCGCTAACGAGCTCGATGACGGCAACGTCGTGTTCATCGTCGCCGACGACGGCTGGAAGTACCTCTCGTCGGGTATCTACACGCGGCCAGTAGACGAGATCGAGAATCTGGACGCCACAGTCTGGTGGTGACCCAGCCGGCGGAAGCCGACGACGGCTCACGTCGGTGGCTGCTGAGAGGCGCCGGCGCGGCGGCCGGCGGAGCCGCGGCACTCCTGATCGCGGCGTGCGGCGGCTCGCACAAGGTGAGTGCGCAGACCGGCACGAGCACGACCGCCACCACCCCTGAGTTCCATAGCCGCGACGTCGACCTCCTCAACCACCTGCTCGAGCTCGAGCACATCACGGTGGCGGCCTATACGGCCGGGATCCCACTGCTGGCGCCGTCCGCGCGGATGGCGGGCCAGCGGTTTTTGACCCAGGAGCTGTCGCACGCCGGCGAGCTGTCGGGGCTGGTGAGGCAGGCGGGCGGCGTTGCGATCAAGGCCCGCGAGGGCTACGACCTGGGCCATCCGCGCAACGGCGACGACGTGTTGAAGCTGCTGCACGAGCTCGAGCGCTCGCAGATCGCCGCGTACCTGCAGGCGATCCCGAAGGTCTCCATGGCATCGACGCGGGCGGGGCTCGCGGCGGTGATGGCCAACGACGCCCAGCACATCTCGGTGCTGCGCTCGCAGCTGGGTCGTCAGCCGGTTCCCACCGCGCTGGTCACCGGTCACGAGTAGGAGCGGGAGCGATGCATCCGCCACCGGGCCATCTGCCGACGCGGCGTGAGCTGCTCGGCGGCGCGATCGCGGCGGTGGCCGCGGGATCGATCGCGGCCGCGGCGCTCGACGCCTCCGAGGCCGTGGCGGCGGCCGAGACCGACCCGGACCTGCTGCGCGCGATCCTGTCGGTCGAGCTGCTGCTCGTGTTCTGCTACCAGCAGGTGCTCCAGTCAGAGACGCTCGCGCCGGAGGCCGAGCCGGCGATCCGGCATCTGCTGAGCCAGGAGGAGACCCATATCGACGTGATGAGCGACGAGCTGGCGAAGTTCGGTCAGCTGCCGCCATCGCCGCCCAGCGGGGTCGCGGCGGCCGATGGCGAGCTGGACGCGCTGCACACGTCGGGCAGCCTCACGGCGCTTCACACGCAGCAGGACAGCCTGCGGCTGCTCGAAGCGGCCGAGGAGCTCGCCCAGGGCGCCTACTACCACTCGATCACGAAGCTGACCGATGCGCGTCTGGCCCGGGTGTGCGCGTCGATCCTGGCCGCAGAGGCCCAGCACTACACGGTGCTGGGGACGTTGCTGCACCCGGGGGAGATCGACAAGGCGGTGCCCAGCGCGTTCGTCGAGGGCCGGAGCTGATAGCTAGTGTCTGATCACCGATGAAGATCTCCCGCGAGCTCTACGACCAGATGATCGCCCACGCCCGCGCCGAGGCGCCCAACGAGTGCTGCGGCATGGTCTCCTCAGACGGCGAGGAGGCGGTCAAGGTGTTCCCGGCCGAGAACGCCGCTGCCAGCCCGTTGAGGTACGAGATCGACGGCGCCGAGCAGTACCGGATCCAAATGCAGATCGACGACGCCGGCCACGACTTGGGGGCGATCTATCACTCGCACACCCGCAGCGAGCCGTATCCCTCGCAGACCGACATCAACCTGGCCTTCTATCCGGATGCGATCTACGTGATCGTCGGGCTCGCCGGCGAGGAGCCGGATGTGCGCTCGTACTTCATCCGCGACGGTCAGGTGACGGAGGCCGAGCTGGCGGTGCAGTGATGCCCCGGGCGCGACGCCCCACGGTACTTGTGTGTCCGAACTGCGGCAGCTCGTATCCGGCGCAGGAGCGGTTCTGCCCGAGCTGCCGGCTGCCGCTGACCTATCCGGTGCAGGCCGGCGAGGAGCAGCCGGTCTCGGAGCGCCACGCGACCGCACGCAAGATCAAGCCGCAGCTGGCCGAGGGGGACCTCGTGCGCGTCGCGGGGGCGCGCAATCAGGCCGAGGCGGAGTTCATCCAGGGCATGCTCCTCGAGGAGGGGGTTCCCAGCATGCTGCGCCGCAGCGCCGGCTTCGACGTGCCGGACTTCCTGGCGGCCGGCCCGCGCGACATCCTCGTGGCGCAGTCCGGCGTGGACACCGCCCGTCAGGTCCTGCTGGAGGCGGAGCTGATCTCACCCGATGCGAGCCGCCCGGCGGTTGTCAGGCCCGGGCGGCTGCTGATCGGTCTGCTGATCGCGCTTGCGATCGGGGCAGCGATCGTATGGATCGTCGCCGAACTGCTCAGCTGAATTCGCGCCGACGCGCTCAGGCCATCACGACCTGGCGGTCCGAGGCGATCGAGGCGATCTCCTCCGACGCGCGCTCGAACTCGTCGTCAGAGAGCACTGGCGTGCCCTCAAACGGGAGCTCGCGGGTGAGCTCGAGCCACGAGCGGCAGCCCTGGTACTCGTCGCGCACCTTGACGGTGACCGGCCGCGGGATCCGGTAGGTCCGCAGCAGGATCACGTGAAGCGGGTGCCTGCGCTTCCAGGCCAGCCGCTTCTCGGCGTAATCGGTCGTCCACACGTAGAACGGCGCCAGCGCGTCGACCGCACGGCGGTCGGTGATCGTGTAGTGAGCGGCGACCTCGGCCCAGGCACGGATCCGCACGCGGTCCGGCTGGCTGATCTCGTCGGCTCGGTGCAGCGCGTGGGGCGGAGGCTCGCCATCGCTCCAGACGCCTTCTTCGAGCGCGCGGGCGAGCTCGGGTTGGTGGGATTCACGTACCAGGTCGGAGCGCTGGTGATCGAACGTGGGGTACAGGAAGAAACGCTCGTACTCGAGGTTGAAGTGTCTACCGGGCTCGCGGATGCCGCCCTTGCGCAGGGTGAGCAGTTGCTCACCTTCGGCTAGGGCCCGCACTGTCACGGCCCATTCTTTAAAAGCAATCGGCATATATCTCTGGGGGAAGACGGGGGTATTTACGAATCAATCCTGCGCGCGCACACGCTCTCCTAAACCGTGTGAACCGCTGCAACAGGAGAATCCGGATTGTACGCGAGGTTTTCGAAATCCCCAAATGTCGCTGCAAATCCGGGAATTAACTTAAGAAGGTAGGCTGCCATATCCCCCGCCACCAGGGGTTTCGATACGCAATCGCTGCCCGGCGGCGAGCTCGCCCCGGGATTTTGCCCCGACTTCCTCGCCGTCGATCAGGTTGCGACCCGTCGCTCCCGGTTCGCCCCCCTCGGCGCCGGGGGGGCCGTGCCGCCGGCGCTCGGTGATCAGCGAGTAGCTCAGGTCCGAGAGCGCCTCGAGCTCGCGCACGACGCCGTCGCCGCCGCGATGCTCGCCGTCCCCGCCCGATCCCCGCCGCAGCGAGTACTCGATCATCCGCATCGGGAACTCGAGCTCGAGCGCCTCGACCGGGGTGTTGAGCGTGTTGCTCATCGCGACGTGCACGCCGCTGGGCCCATCGGCGTCCGGGCACGCCCCCTGACCGCCGCCGATCGTCTCGTAGTACACGACCTTCTCGCTGCCGAGCGTGACGTTGTTCATCGTCCCCTGGCCGACGGCGCGCCCGAACGCGCGCAGCACGACGTCGGCGACCCGGGACGAGGTCTCGACGTTGCCGGCGGCGACGGCGGCCGGGGAACGCGCGTTGAGCAGGCAGCCCTCAGGGGCGATCACCTCGATCGGCCGGTAGGCGCCGGCACTCGGCGGGATGTCGGGATCGGTCAGGACTCGGATCGCGAAGTAGCAGGCCGAGCGGGTCACGGCGACCGGGCAGTTGAGGTTGCCCTCGTGCTGGTCGGCGGTCCCGGTGAAGTCGAGCTTCAGCGAGTCGCCGTCGACGGTCGCCTGGAGCACGATCTCGAGATCGCCCTCGCGCGCCTCGAGGACGTCGGTGGCGCTGCGCGGGCCGTCCTCGAGCTCCTCCAGGCAGGCGCGGGTCCGGCGCTCGGCGTAGTCGAGGACTTCGGCGAACGCCTCCTGCAGCTTGGCGGCGCCGAACCGCTCGTGCAGCTCCTCCAGGCGCACCGCCGCCACTCGGCCGGCCGCCAGCTGCGCGCGCAGGTCAGCCCGGCGCTGGGCCGGTTGGCGCATCCGCTCGCTCAGCTCTGAGATCGCGTGCTCGTCGAGCACCTGCGGCTCGATCACCACGCCCTCGTCCTCGAGCCGGGTGCTGTCAGCCGGCATCGAACCCGGCGTGGGGCCGCCGACGTCGGCGTGGTGGGCGCGGTTGGCGGCGAACGCGATCAGCTCGCTGCCGGCGTACAGCGGCGTTATCACGGTGATGTCGGGGAGGTGGGTGCCGCCGCGGTAGGGATCGTTGAGGATCCAGGCGCGGTCTGGCTCGTGCCGCTCGTCAAGCACGGCGGCGACCGCGGCCGGCATCGCCCCGAGGTGCACGGGGATGTGCTCGGCTTGCATCACCATCTCGCCGCGGGTGTCGAACAGGGCGGTCGAGGCGTCCTGGCGCTCCTTGATGTTGGCCGAGTGGGCCGAGCGGATCAGAACCGCGCCCATCTCCTCGCAGATCGCGCGCAGCGCGCCGGTCACCACCTGGAGCTCGACGGGATCGATCACGTTTGGGGCTGCGCCCTCTCCAGGCGGATCGTGCCGGTGTCGTCGACCTCGCCCGACCAGCCGTCGGAGACCAGCAGCGTCGCCTCCGACAGCTCGACCACCGCCGGCCCCTCGATCGTGGTGCCGGGGCTCGGGTCGCCGCGGATGACCTCGATATCGATCGGTTCGCCGTCGACGATCGCCGCGCGGCTTCCGGTCTGGGTGTCTGAGCCCTCGCCGTCCGCGGCGAGCGTGACCTTGGCGCCGGGGACGGTTGCGGTGACCCGGATCGTCACCAGCTCGAGCACCTGATCGGAATCGCTGTAGCCGTAGCGGTCCTGGTGCTCGGCTTCGAACGCCTCGCGCAGCTCCTCGGGCTGGGCCTCGCTGGAACCGGCGATCGCCAGCTCGAACGCTTGGCCCTGGTAGCGCAGCTCGTAGGTCACACCGAGGTCTGCCTCCGGGGCGCTGAGCGCTTCGCGGGCCTGCTCCCCGAGCTCGCAGACGGCCTCGGCGACCGCGTCGGCGGTGAGCTCGTCGCCGGCCAGGAGCAGCGTTCGCTGGACGTCGCGGCGGCGGGGCGACACGACGAGGCCGAGTGCGGCCAGCACGCCCGAGGCCCGGGGGCATACGATCGTCTCGATCCCCAGCTCCTCGGCGATCTGCGTCGCGTGCAGCGGCCCGGCGCCGCCGAACGGCAGCAGCGCGTAGCGGCGGGGATCGATCCCCCGCTGCACCGTCACCACCCGCAGCGCCCGGACCATCTCGGCGCCCGCCACCCGTCTGATCCCCTCGGCGCACTCCTCGAGCCCGAGCCCGAGCCCGTCGGCGAGCGTGCCGATCGCCTGCTTGGCCGCGTCGACGTCGAGCTCGACGCCCCCGGCCAGCGGCGCGTCGGCCGACAGCAGCCCGAGCACGAGGTTGGCGTCGGTGACGGTCGGCTCGGTGCCCCCCCGTCCGTAGCAGGCCGGTCCGGGGTCGGCACCGGCCGATTGCGGGCCGACCCGCAGCGCGCCGCCCGGATCGCGCCAGGCGATCGAGCCGCCGCCCGCGCCCACGGTGTGGATCGCGAGCATCGGCAGCGCCAGCGGCCGCCCCGCGATCTCTCCCGCGCTGTGCTCCTGCACGGCGCCGTCGTCGATCACGCACACGTCGCAGGAGGTGCCGCCCATGTCGAAGCACAGCGCATCCGGGGCGTCGACGGCTCGCGCCACGAACGCAGCACCGGCGGCGCCGCCGGCGGGGCCGGAGAGCACCGTCCAGGCCGCGTGGCCGGCGGCTGACTCGAGGTCGATCAGGCCGCCGTTGGACTGCATGATCGAGGGCTCGGGCAGATCCGCATCACGCGCACTGTCGACCAGCTTGCGCAGGTAGTTGGCCAGCAGCGGCGAGATCGCCGCGTCGATCTCGGTGGTGGCGGCGCGCTCGTACTCCCGGAAGGTCCCCACCACCTGGTGCGATAGCGACACGTGGGCGTCGGGGAGCGCCCGGGCGAGCGCCTCGCCGAGTGCTCGCTCGTGGCCGGGGTGGCGGTAGGAGTGCAGCAGCACGACCGCAACGGCCTCGACGTCGGCCTCGGCGACCTGCTGCGCCGCCTCGTCGGCTGCTTCGGTCGCCGAGCTCGGTGAGCGGTCCGTCCGGCGTCATGCGCTCGGGGACCCCGAAGCGGAGGTCGTCGGGTACCAGCGGCGCGGGGCGCGCCGCGCACAGCCGGTAGAGCTCGGCGCGCGTCTGGCGGCCGAGCGCGATCAGGTCGGTGAACCCCTCGGTCGCCAGCAACGCGGTGCGCGCACCGTGGCCCTGCAGCAGCGCGTTGGTGGCGACCGTCATCCCGTGCGAGAACGTCTCAACCTCGCTCGCCCGGCGCTGGGCCTTCTCGAGCGCGGCCTGCACGGCCGCGATCACTCCCTCGGACTGGTCTTCAGGGGTCGTCGGCGCCTTCGCGGTGACGACCTGGTCGTCGAAGGCCAGCACGGCATCGGTAAATGTGCCGCCGACATCGACTCCCAGGAGCATCGCGCGACCCTACCGGTAGCCCCCGCGCAGTGGGGTGCGGCTATGCGGCCAGCGCGGGGTCCAGCTGCTCGGTCTCGGCGAGGTGCTGGTGCGACGGGCAGTAGCCGTTGTGGGCCAGCGGCGCCCGCTGACAGGGGGTCCCCTTGCGAGTGCTGGCGCGGCACTGCAGCGGGTTGCCGTACGCGTCGAATCCGTTCTGCGGCAGCCGCCGCAGGAACTCGTCTGCGTAGGCGAGGTAGCGCTCGATCACCAGCAGCACTCGGAGCTGAGAGCCCATCGGGAAGTACGCCCGGATGTCGTAGAACAGCGTCCGTGCCGGTCTGGCGAAGTAGTGACGGTCGGTGGCCAGCCGCTCGACGGCGGCCTCGCAAGCGCGGAGCACTCTGGCGTGATTGGTGTGCGCCCCCGCGCCGTGCGGGTCCTCGGTTATCTCGTCAGCGAGCTCTCGATAAATCGCTCGGCTGAACCTGTACATGCACACCACTCCTTTCGGTTCCCCTGCCAGGGCGCATCCGTGTAGGCGGGTCGAGGTCTACCCCCGGTGTGTGAAGCGCACGACGCACGCTTTATTAAGTCGTTGTTAAGCAGCCCGGGGTGCCGGGCCGGGGTGGAGCTGGAGGTTCAGACCCAGGTCTGGAGCGCCGGGTCGCCGTCTGGGCCGACGGTCACGTGCCGGCCGTCGAGCTCGTGGTCGAGCTCGGGGAAGTCGCGCCGGCGGTGGGCGCCGCGGCTCTCCTGGCGGGCCAGCGCGCAGTCCGCGATCAGGCGCACCAGCGGGTGCGGGTCGGCGCTGAGCGCGGTCAGGCCGTCGTGGTCGCGCTCGATCCCCGCGTTGGTCCACAGGGCCTCGCGGCTGGCGGGGGAGGGGACTGGGGAGCCGATCCGGTGGCGGCCGGCGCCGGCGGGGATCTCGCCGGCGGGCGGCTCGGCCAGCGCCGCGCGGGCCGCGCGGGCGCCGAACACGAAGCACTCGGTGAGGGAGTTGGAGGCGATCCGGTTGGCTCCGTGCAGGCCGGTGCAGGAGCACTCTCCGACCGCGTACAGGCCAGGGAGCGTGGCCCGCCCGTCGACGTCGGTGGCGATCCCGCCCATCATGTAGTGGGCGGCCGGCGCGACCGGCACGAGCTCGCGCTCCGGGTCGATCCCGGCCTGACGCAGCGCGCTGACCACGTTGGGGAACAGCGCCGGGTCGACCGCGCGCATGTCGAGACCCACGGCGCTGGCGCCCGTCATCGCCATCTGGCGCTGCACTGCGCGGGCGACCTCGTCGCGTGGCGCCAGCTCGTCGACGAACCGCTCGCCGGCGGCGTTGAGCAGCAGCGCGCCCTCGCCGCGCACGGCCTCGGTGACCAGGAACCCGTCGGCGCCGTTGGGGGCCGACACCGCCGTGGGGTGAAATTGCATCAGCTCAAGGTCCGCCAGCGTGGCGCCCGCGGCATGGGCGAGCAGCAGGCCGCCGCCGATCGCGGCCGACGGGTTGGTGGTGCGCGACCACATCGCGGCCGCGCCGCCGGTTGCCAGCACGACCGCTCCGGCGGCGAGCACCGAGCCGTCGTCGAGCAGGACCCCGCGGCACCGGCCGTCGGCGGTCACCAGCCCGACCACGCGCGCGCCCTCGGCGATCTCGATCCGCGGGTCCTCCGCGACCAGCGCGCTCAGCTGCCGGACGATCCGGCGGCCGGTGGCTGCGCCGCCCGCGTGGACGATCCGGCGCGCGCGGTGGCCGCCCTCGAGTCCGAGCGACAGCGAGCCGTGGCGATCGGCGTCGAAGCGCACCCCTAGCCGGGCCAGGTCCTCGACCGCGTGCGGCGCCTCCTCGCACAGCACCCGCGCCGCCGACTCGCGGACCGCGCCCCGTCCGGCTGCGATCGTGTCGGCGAGATGGTCGGCCGGGCTGTCGTCGCTGGACATCGCCGCGGCGAGGCCGCCCTGGGCCCACCAGCTCGACGACTGGGCCAGGGGCGTGGCCGAGATCAGGCGCACGCGGCCGCCCTCGCGGGCTGCGCACAGCGCCGTGTACAGCCCGGCGGCGCCGGCGCCGACCACCGCGACCTGGGGTGCCATGACTTGTGATTCGGCGGGCGGCAACGGGCAGTACGGTACTCGCGATGACGTCCGTGTTCCTGGAGCACCCGAGCTCGCTCGAGCACGACACCGGCCGCCATCCCGAGCAGCCCGCGAGGATCAACGCGATCGAGCGCGAGCTGTCCGAACGCGGCTGGTTGGGGTTTGAGCGGGTGCAGTCGCCGCCGGTCGCGCGCTCGGACCTGACGGCGGTGCATCCGGAGCAATACGTCGACGCGATCGAGCGGATCTCGGCCCAGGGCGGCGGCCATCTCGACCCGGACACGATCACCAGCGCGGGCTCCTATCAGGCCGCGCTGCACGCCGCCGGCGGCGCCGTCGAGCTCGTCGACCGGCTGCTCGACGGCCGCGCCGACACCGTGTTCAGCTGCCACCGCCCTCCGGGTCATCACGCGCTGCCGGCGCGGGCGATGGGGTTCTGTCTGTTCAACAGCGTGGCGGTCGCGGCCACCCACGCCCTGCGGGTCCGCGGGCTGGAGCGGGTGCTGATCCTCGACTGGGACGTGCACCACGGGAACGGGACCAACGACATCTTCCACGGCTCCGACGAGGTGCTGTTCATCTCGATCCACGAGTCGCCGCTGTATCCGGGAACCGGCCATGCGGCCGACCTGGGGATCGGCGACGGGCGGGGCTACACGGTCAACCTTCCGGTCTCGGCCGGGGCCGACGACGAGCTGTTCAGGTCGCTGGTCGACCACGTGGCGGTACCGCTGGCGACCGCCTACGACCCGCAGCTGGTGCTCATCTCGGCGGGCTACGACGCCCACCGCGACGACCCGCTGGCGACGTGTGACGTGACCGAGGACGGCTTCGCCGAGATGACCCGCTCGATGCGGCGCTGCTGCGAGGGGCTCGGGGCGCCGCTCGGCGCGGTGCTCGAGGGCGGTTACGCGCTCGACGCGCTCGGACGGTCGGTGGCGGCGACCATGGAGGCTCTCCAGGAGCCCGTTCAGGCGGCCGACGCGGAGGTCGAGGTGTCCGCGCCGGCGCTCGCCGCGCGGGAGCGGCTGGCCGAGTGGTGGCCGGTGCTCGCCTAGGGAGGCCGGTGCTCGCCTAGGGAGCGTGCTTTGCCGGAGCCGGGGCCGGGGCCGGGGCCGGAGCCGGGCCGGGGCCCGGGGCGGGCTGAGGCGGGGTGGGCAGGAGTCGGGCCGGGCGGCGTGCATAACACGACAAATCCGGCCGGAAACCCGAGCCTTGCCGTCCCGGGCACGCATACGGTGCTTAACACGGCAACCCTCGGCAGTGGAGGCGGATTTGACGCGTTTTGCACGCCCCGGGACCGCTGAACGGGGCTCGGCTCGCTGCCGGCCCCGCCGCCCGTGTTATCCGACCAGTTCGCGCCAGGCGGCCACGACCCGGACGGCCATCGCGTCGGTGGAGTACTGCTCCGCCCGCGCGCGGCCCTCGATCCGGGGGTCGGAGGCCCTCACGTGCGGCTGCAGCGCGCGATGCCACGCCTCGGGGTCGTACGGCCCGCAGTGCGCGCCCGCAATCCCATCCAGCGCCTCCGGCGCGATCCCCACCGGCGTCGCCAGCACCGGCACGTCGCAGGCCAGCGCCTCGAGCACCGCCAGGCCGTAGCCCTCGCGGCTCGACGGGACCAGCACCGCGTTGGCAGCATTGACCCACAGGGGCACCTGACGCGGCTCGACGTTCCCGAGCGTCAGCAGCGGGGTCTTGCCCGCGGCGTCCACCGCCAGGTCGTGGCGCTTCTCGGGCCGTCGCGGGTCGGCCGGGAACAGCAGGCACGGGGACTCGGGGTCGAGGCCCAGAGCCGCGCGGGCCTCAGCGCGCGGGATCGGCTTGAACCGATGCAGGTCGACCCCGGCGGGCAGCATCGCGGTTGTCGCGAACCGTGAGGCCCAGGTCGGGAGCTCTCGGGCCATCGGCTCGGACACCGTCGCCACCAGGTCGACCAGCGGGATCGCGCCCAGCGAGATCCCCCGCGAGCGGGGGTGTGCGAGGTCCGTGCCGTGAAACGTGACCGCGTGCGCGCGGGCCGGGGCAGCGAGCGCCGGCCACGCGGTCAGCCCAAAGTGCGCGTGGACCACGTCGAGGCGATCGCCGCCGTACCGGCTCCGCAGCGCTCGTCCGGCGCGCCCGTAGGCGCGAAGGCTCCCCGGCGAGAACGCGAACAGCTCCACCTCGACCTCGGGGATCCGCCGCAGCGCCTCCACCTGGTCGCGCACGAAGCTTCCCAGCGCAGGCCGGGCTCGGGACGGATACATGTTCGTGACGACCAACGCGCGCACTGGCGTGGCGAGCGTACCTGGCGCCGACCGCGCGCCGGCAGCCAGCTGAAGGCCCGCCGCGGTGGCGACGCCGGTGTCTGCAACCATCAACGGCGATGACTGCCTATCCAGAGCAGCCCGTGGCCGTGTTCGACTCCGGCGTCGGCGGGCTCACCGTCCTGCACGAGCTGCTGGTCTCGCTGCCGGCCGAGGACTACCTGTATCTCGGCGACACCGTTCACTTTCCCTACGGCGCGCGCAGCGCCGAGGAGCTCCAGCGATTCGCCGTCGACATCGTCGAGCACCTGGTCGACGCCGGCGCAAAGCTGATCGTCGTGGCCTGCAACTCGGCCAGCGCGGTCGCGCTGGAGGCGATCGAGCGCCACCTGGATGAATCCGGGCGCGAGATCGACGTGATCGGCGTGTTGCGGCCCGCAGCCCAGCTGGCGGTCGTGGCCAGCCACACCGGCCGGATCGGCCTGCTGGCGACGCCGGCGACCGTGGCCAGCGGGGGCTACGACCGGGCCGTCGCGGCCGCCGACCCGCACGTCCACCTCGAGAGCGTGGCCTGCCCCGACCTGGCGCCGATCATCCAGGGCGGGTTCCCGTTCGACGAGCGCGTCGTGGAGATCGTCCGCGGGTATTGCGCGCCGTTGCGGGAAGCGAACGTCGACACGGTGATCCTCGGCTCGACCCACTATCCGCTATGCGCGCCGATGCTCCAGCGGATGCTCGGCCGAGGCGTCTCGCTGGTCTCGGCCGGCGCCGGAATCGCGCGCAGCGTCGAGCGCGCGCTCGCGTCGCGCGACCTGCTCAACCCGCGCACCGGCGAGGGCAGCTACAGCTTCCGGTGCACCGCCGACGCCGAGTCGTTCACCGCACTGGGCACGCGCTTCCTGCAGATGCCGCTCGGCGAGGTCGTCCACGTGGATCTCTCGGCTGGGGTGGTCGCGTGACCCCGGAGCGCAGCTACGGCCGCGCGCCGCACGACCTGCGTCCGGTCGAGATCCTGCCCGGATTCGTCCGCACCGCGACCGGCTCGGCCCTGATCTCGGCCGGCGAGACCAGAGTGATCTGCACCGCGTCGGTCCAGGAGAGCGTGCCCCGGTGGCTGGTCGGAGCGGGGCGGGGCTGGGTGACCGCGGAGTACGGGATGCTCCCCGCGTCGACCGGGGACCGCAAGCAGCGCGACGTCAGCAAGGGCCGCCCCGACGGCCGCACGGTGGAGATCCAGCGGCTGATCGGCCGCTCCCTGCGCGGCGTGATCGACTTCGAGGCGCTCGGCGAGCGCACGATCTACATCGACTGCGACGTGCTCCAGGCCGACGGCGGGACGCGCTGCGCGTCGATCACCGGCGGCATGGTGGCGCTGCGCCTGGCCTGCGACAAGCTCGTGTCCGGCGGGCTGCTGGAGCGCGCGCCGCTGACCGGCTCGGTGGCCGCGGTCTCGTGCGGCGTCGTCGGCGGCGTGCCGCTGCTCGACCTCGACTACAGCGAGGACTCCTCGGCCGAGGTCGACGCCAATGTGGTGATGACCGGCGACGGGGGGCTGATCGAGGTCCAGGCCACCGGCGAGCGCACGCCGTTGTCGCGGACTCATCTGGACGAGCTGCTGTTCCTGGCATCGCAGGGGATCGAGACCCTGCGGTCATTCCAGGACGAGGCCGTCGCCGCGGCGGCCGTCTGAGGCGGGCGCGCCGTGGTCGCGACGGCCGACCCGATCGACTCGCTCGTCCTCGCGACCCACAACTCGCACAAAGTCAGGGAGTTCGGGCGGCTGCTGGCCCCCGCAGGAATCGCCGTCGAGCCGCTGCCCGACGAGGTGACGCTGCCGCCCGAGGACGCCGACACGTTCGTCGACAACGCGCTGCCCAAGGCCCGAACCGCGGCGGCGGCGACCGGCCGCCCGGCGATCGCCGACGATTCCGGGATCGAGTCCGAGGCGCTCGGCGGCCGGCCGGGGGTGCGCTCGGCCCGGTTCGCCGGCGAGCACGCGACCGACGAGCAGAACCTCGACAAGCTGCTCGCCGAGGCGCCCGCGGGGAGCGGCCTGCGGTACGTCTGCGCGGTCGCGTTCGTCGATCCCCGGACCGGGGAGGAGCAAGTGTTCCTAGGGGACAGCCGGGGGCTGCTGGCCGAGGCTCCGCGGGGATCCGGCGGCTTCGGCTACGACCCGGCGTTCCTGCCCGACGAGTACGGCCACGCTCGGACGATGGCCGAGCTGACAGACGACGAGAAGGACCGGATCAGCCACCGGGGCCGCGCACTCGCGGCGTTCCTGAAGTGGCTGCAGGCGGGCCGCGAGCCGGTCAGGTGAGGTTGATCCCGGCCGAGACCGCTACCGCGAGCGTCACCAGCGCGTAGCCGTAGTAGCCCTCGACCATCAGGATCACGATCGTGATCACGCATGCGAGGACGGTCACCAGCCAGGCGATGCGGGCCAGTCCCACGGCCCCATTGTCGCCCTCGGGCCTGACGTCAGGGCCGCGCTGGGCAGCCGGCCCGACATCCGGAAGGTCCGTGAGCCGACGCGGCCGGGACCGCATCGTCGGCGGCGTGATCGCGCACCGGGCTGGCGGCGGGGGTCGTCTCGGAAGTGTCGCTCGGGGCCATGTCGGTCTCGGAGTGGGGGTTGCGCACGGATTTCAGGGGCTCGCGGTCTAGCCCATGCTCCCAGGAACGCCCCGGCAATCCCACCCCGGCTGGTCGCCGCAGCTCGGTTTTTTGCAGGCCGAGCGTGCTGCTTACTCCGGAATCATGGACGATGAACTTCGCAAATTGCGGAAATCCGTGGTTAAGACGCGCTAGCACCCTACCTTCAGGGGAAGAATGGGCTCTCACCCAGGTGCCACGGGCGATTCCCGTCCGCAGCCCCTGTTAGCGTCGAAATTTCCCACCACCTCGAAGGAGGCCGCCGAATGACGAAGTCCGAGTTTGTCGACCAGGTTGCGGATCGCGCCGGGTTGAGCAAGAAGGATGCCGGGGACGCCGTGGATGCGGTCCTGGAGACGATCGAAGACGCGCTCAAGCGCGGCAGCGATGTGACGTTCTCCGGCTTTGGCAAGTTCAGCGTCTCGCAGCGGAGCGCCCGCGAGGGACGTAATCCCGCCACCGGGGAGAAGATCCAGATCGCGGCCTCGAAGGTCCCGAAGTTCACCGCCGGTGCGGGGCTCAAGAAGGCCGTCAACTAGCGGTCTAGATGCGAGCCACATGCTCGAGCCGCTCGGAAGCGGCGGAGCGTGCGGCAGGTTCCTCCGCGGCGGCGCCTTTCGCGGAGCGGATCGTGTCTGACCCGCAGGCCTCGGTAGAGGGCGAGGCGCCGCCCGTTCAGAGCTTCGGAGACCGCGTCGCCGCTCAGGTTGCGGCGCGGTCGTCGCAGCTGGTGCTGGGGCTCGACCCTGATCCGGCGAAGCTCTGGCCCAAGGCGGTCGAGCTCGCCGACGCGGCCGGCGGCGCCGACCCGCTCCCGATGCGGGCCGGCCGCGCGGTCGCCGCGCACTGCGCGCTCGCGATCGAGGCTGCCGGCGGCCACTGTGCCGCCGTCAAGCCGCAGGTCGCGTGCTTCGAGCGGCTCGGCGCACCGGGCTGGGCCGCGCTGCAGGAGACGATCGACCGCGGACGGGAGGCCGGGCTGATCGTGATCGCCGACGGCAAGCGCGGCGACATCGACGTTTCCGCTCGGGCCTACGCGCAGTCGTTCTTCGGTGCCACGCCGACTGTCTACGGGCCGGTACAGGGTCTCGGCGCCGATGCGCTGACCGTCAACCCACTGCTCGGAGTCGACTCGCTGCAGCCGTTCATCGACGCCGCTCGGGAAGCCGGCGGCGGCCTGTTCGTGCTGGCCAGGACCTCGAACCCCGGGGCCGCCGACGTCCAGGAGATCCCGGTGCAGGGAGGCGGAATCGTCAGCGATCGGATCGCCGCGATGATCGCCGCGCTCGGACGCCCCGGCATCGGCACGTCGGGGCTGAGCGACATCGCCGCGGTCGTCGGAGCCACCGCTCCCGAGCGACTGGAGGAGCTGCGCGAGCTGATGCCGGCGACCGTGTTCCTGCTGCCCGGGGTGGGCGCGCAGGGAGGGCGGGTGCAGGATCTTGCGGCCGCGTTCGCTCCGGGTCCGGCGGGTGGCCTGGTCTCGGCGTCGCGGGGGATCGTCGACGCCCACCGGCGCAACGGCGGTGATCCCGCCGGGGCGGCCGCGGACGAGGCCGCCAGGCTGCGCGAGCTCGCCTGGCAGCTGGCCGGTTAGCGAACGCTGGCGCACCATCCTCACGATTTCGCAACAACGCGACCAGCCCCGGCCGTTTGCCGCTGTACTATCGGCCACCCATGGCCCGGAGGAGTCCTGGGCGCTATCTGGCGCCACTCGCGCTTGCTGCGACGGTCGCAGGGACATATCTGATCGTCCACGCGGGGTTGCCGCACAAATCGTCGACCAGTTCTTCGCACATCTCCAGCCGGGCCACGACCACCGCAAAACGGGGCAAGACCGAGAAGGCGAAGTTCTACGTCGTGCAGCCTGGAGACACGCTCTCGAGCATCGCCCAGAAGACCGGTGTGTCCGTGGCTACGCTCGAGGTCCTGAACCCCAAGTTGGTGGACCCAAACAGCCTTCAAGCTGCCCAACGGCTGAAGCTGCGTCGTTGAGATGCCCGGATCGCGCCTGACACCCGCGTCCGGGGCGACGCGGGCGACGGCGGTTGCCGTCGCGGCCCTCCTCGCCATCGCCGTCCTGGCGCTGGTGCCGGGGCGTGCCCTCGCGATCGCGCCGCCGCAGCTGAGCTCGCGCGCCGCGATCCTGGTCGACGCCGACAGCGGCCAGACGCTGTTCGGCCAGAATCCCAACGGCCGCCGCGCGATCGCCAGCACCACCAAGCTGATGACCGCCCTGATCACACTCGAGCACGTCCACCACCTGGGGCGGATGTTCACCCAGAACGACTACGTGTCGGCCACCGAGGACTCGCAGATCGGGCTGGTGCCGGGCGAGCGCATGAGCGTTCACGACCTGATGCTGGCGATGCTGCTGCCGAGTGCCGACGACGCCGCCGAGGATCTGGCCTACAACGTCGGCCGTGGGTCCGTGGCCCGGTTCGTGGGGATGATGAACGCCAAGGCGCGCGAGCTCGACCTCACCCACACCCACTACTCGACGCCGATCGGGCTCGACACCCCCGGCAACTACTCGAGCGCCTCGGACCTGGCCAAGCTGGCTCGGTACGTGACCGAGAGCTCGCCGTTCTTCCGGCGCGCGGTGGCGCTCCCCAGCGCGGTCCTGCATACCGGCCGGCACGTCCGCGCGGTCGAGAACCGCAACGACCTCGTCGGCCGCTACCACTGGATCAACGGCGTCAAGACCGGCCATACCAACGAGGCCGGCTACGTGCTCGTGGGGTCGGGCACCAGAGGCGGGATGACGCTGGTCAGCGCGGTGCTTGGAACGCCGTCGGAGCAGGCGCGCGACGACAGCACGCTGGCGCTGCTGGGCTGGGGTTTCGATCACTTCCGGATGCGCACGCCGGTGCACGCGGGACAGGTGCTGGCGCGCCCCACGGTCAAGGGCCGCAAGGGAATGCACGCGCGCCTGGTCGCCGACCTGACATACAGCCACGTGTTCGAGAAGGGGGCGCACGTCCACCTGATCGTCACCGCGCCGCAGCAGCTCAACGGGCCGCTGCAGCGCGACGCCGTCGTCGGCTCGGTCGCGGTGATGGACGGCCATAAGCTCGTGCGCAGGATCCCGCTGGTGCTCGCCGCGGCCGTCCCGGCCCCCGCTCCCGTGACAAGTGCGCTCGACTTCATCACGCGACCGTTTACGCTTGTGTTGGTCGTTTTATTGATTGCAGCCGTAATCGGTCTGGCGATCTTTCGGCGCGCAAAGGTCAGGGGAAGACGCGCCGAGCCGGCATGATCATCACCGTCACCCTCAACGCCGCGCTCGACAAGACACTTGAGGTGCCGAACTTCACGCCTGGGCGCCGGCACCGGACGGTCGACCAGACCACGATGCCGGGCGGCAAGGGCGTCAACGTCGCCCGCGCGCTCAAGCGCCTCGGCCAGCCCGTGATCGCCACCGGCCTGGCGGGCGGCGCCACCGGCAACCGGATCGTCGAGGCGCTCAATGACGAGGCGATCCTCAACGGCTTTGCCCGGATCCGGGAGGAGTCGCGGACCAACACGGCCGTGCTTGATCCGACCACGGGCCAGCACACGGAGGTCAACGAGCGCGGACCCGCCGTGTCGCCGCAGGAGCTCGAGCTGTTTCGCGACAAGCTGCTGTACCTGGCCAAGGGAGCCAGCATGTGCGTATTCGCCGGCAGCCTCCCGCGCGGGATCGAGTCAGACGTCTACGCGGGCCTGATCCGCGAGGTCCGGCGGCTGGGCGTGACCACGATCGTCGACACCGACGGCGACCCGCTGCGGCTGGCGGTGCGGGCCGAGCCCGAGGTCATCTGCCCCAACGAGCTCGAGGCCGAGGAGCTCGTCGGGCACGAGTTCAACGACATCGACGACCGCGCCCAGGCGGTCGACGAGATGCGCCGCCTCGGGGCCTCCGAGGTGATCATGACCGTGGCCGACGGCTGCTACGCCCAGGTCCGGGAGGACGGCTCGCCGACGCTGTACCGCGTCCGGGTCGAGGAGCAGGAGGCGCGGTCGAGCATCGGCTCGGGCGACGCGTTCCTGGCCGGCTACGTCGCCGCGCGCTACCTCGGCCGCTCGCCGGTGGAATGCCTGCGCTACGGGGTGGCCTGCGGCGCGGAGTCGATCCAGCACTTCGGCGCGGGACTGCTCGACCCGTTCAAGGTCGACCGGCTGCTGCCTGAGGTCGAGGCCGAGCGGCTCGAGATCCGCGCCGAGATCGGTTAGCCCTGCACCCGCCGTCGGGCCGCGTCCTGCGGCGTCGACAGCGGAACCCCGCACGTACCGGGCTCACGCCGGATGGCGCTCAGAGGCCCGCTGCTACGATCATCGAGACGTTGATCTCGGCTGCCGCCACCGACTTGATCGTCCCCTCCTCACCGCTCTCCACGACCTCCCCGCTGCCGTCCGCGCGGGGGAATACGATGCCGTAATGGAAGTAGAGATCGGACGCGGAAAGAAGGCTCGTCGGGCGTACGGCTTCGACGACATCGCGATCGTTCCGTCCCGACGGACGCGTGATCCCGACGACGTCGACATCTCCTGGACGCTCGGTCCGTACCGGTTCGAGCTGCCCCTCCTGGCGGCTGCGCTGGACGGCGTCGTCTCGCCCGAGACGGCCGGCGTGATCGGCGGGCTGGGCGGGCTCGCGGTGCTGAACCTCGAGGGCATCTTCTGCCGCTACGAGGACGCCGACGAGCAGCTCGAGCGGATCTCGACGTTCTCCAAGGACATCGCCACGCGGGAGATGCAGGACATCTACCGCGAGCCGGTCAAGCCCGAGCTGATCGCGCAGCGGATCCGCGAGATCAAGGACCGGGGCGTGGTCGCCGCCGCCTCGCTGACCCCGCAGAAGGTGCGCACCCACTACGAGGTCGCGCTCGAGGCGGGGCTCGACGTCCTGGTGATCCAGGGCACGGTCGTCTCGGCCGAGCACGTGTCCCGGGACGAGTCGCGCCCGCCGCTCAACTTGAAGGAGTTCATCCGCGAGCTCGCCCCGACCCCGGTGATCGTCGGCGGCTGCGCCTCCTACCACACGGGTCTGCACCTGATGCGCACCGGCGCCGCCGGCGTGCTGGTCGGCGTCGGCCCGGGCGCGATCTGCACGACCCGGGGTGTCCTCGGGATCGGCGTCCCGCAGGCCACGGCGATCGCGGACGTCGCGGCGGCCCGCTCACAGCACATGCTCGAGACCGGCGACTACGTCAAGGTGATCGCCGACGGCGGCATGCGCAACGGAGGCGACATCGCCAAGGCGGTCGCCTGCGGCGCCGACGCGGTGATGCTCGGGTCCGCGCTGGCGCGCGCCTACGAGTCGCCCGGCCGCGGCTACAACTGGGGGATGGCCACGTTCCACCCGACGCTGCCGCGCGGCGCGAGGGTGGCGACCACCCGAAACGGAACGATCGAGGAAATCGTCAAGGGCCCGGCCCGCGAGAACGACGGCACTTTCAACCTGATGGGCGCGCTGCGGACGTCGATGGCGACGTGCGGATACCGCGACATCGCCGAGTTCAACCGCGCCGAGCTGTTGGTGGCGCCCGCGCTCCAGACCGAGGGCAAGCAGCTTCAGCGCGAGCAGGGCGTGGGCATGGGCGCAACCGGCGCGGCAGCGACGGTCGGTGTCGCCGACTAGGGTCGAGGCCGTCGAGACGGCGGCCGCCGCGGTCAGCCAGACAGCCCCTGCCGGTGCCGCGACTCCCGGGGGCGATCCCGTGCCGGCGAGCCGAGTGACGCCCGCGGCCGCCACCGAGGAGGTCGTGGTGCTCGACTACGGCGGCCAGTACTCGCAGCTGATCGCCCGCCGGGTGCGCGAATGCGGCGTGTTCTCCGAGCTGCTGCCGCACCACGTCGGCGCGGCCGAGGTTGCGCGGCGTCACCCCAAGGGCGTGATCCTGTCCGGCGGACCGGCCTCGGTGTACGAGGACGGGGCGCCGCGGCTCGAGCGCGAGCTGCTCGACCTGGGCGTCCCGGTGCTGGGCATCTGCTACGGCATGCAGCTGCTGGCGCGCGAGCTCGGCGGGCAGGTCGAGGGCGCCGAGGTCGGCGAGTTTGGCCGCTCGCAGTTGACCGTGTCCGAGACCGGCCGGCTGCTGGCCGGCACGCCGCCGGAGCAGAGCTGCTGGATGTCGCACCGCGACACGGTGTTCTCCCCGCCGCCCGGGTTCACCGCGCTGGCGTCCTCGACCGCGTCCCCGGTGGCCGCGTTCGAGTCGACCGAGCGGGCCGTCTACGGGATCCAGTTCCACCCCGAGGTCGTCCACACCCCGTACGGCCAGACCGTGCTGACCAACTTCCTGGAGGACGTTTGCGGCTGCGACCGCACCTGGAGCGCGAGCTCGGTGATCGACGAGCAGATCGCCCGGATCCGCGCCCAGGTCGGTGACGGACGCGCGATCTGCGGCCTGTCCGGTGGGGTCGACTCGAGCGTTGCCGCGCTGCTCGTCTACCGGGCGATCGGCGACCGGCTGACGTGCGTGTTCGTCGACCACGGCCTGATGCGTAAGAACGAGGGAGCCCAGGTGGTGGCGGCGTTCCGGGACCACTTCCACGTGCCGCTGGTCGCCGTCGACGCCGAGGAGCGGTTCCTGGCGCGCCTGCACGGCGTGACCGACCCCGAGGACAAGCGCAAGCGCATCGGGGCCGAGTTCATCCGGGTGTTCGAGGAGGAGGCGGCCAAGCTCGACGACGTCAGCTACCTCGTCCAGGGCACGCTCTACTCCGACGTGATCGAGTCCGGGGGAGGCACCGGCGCGGCGACGATCAAGTCCCACCACAACGTCGGCGGCCTGCCTGACGACCTCGAGTTCGAGCTGGTGGAACCGCTGCGGGCGCTGTTCAAGGACGAGGTCCGGGCGGTCGGCGCAGAGCTTGGCCTGCCCGAGCGGCTCGTGTGGCGCCAGCCGTTCCCCGGCCCGGGGCTCGCGATCCGGATCGTCGGCGGCGAGGCGACGCGCGAGCGGCTCGAGATCCTGCGCGAGGCCGACGCGATCCTTCAGGAGGAGATCCGCAAGGCCGGCTTATACCGCGAGCTGTGGCAGTCGTTCTGCGTGCTCCCGGACATCCGGACCGTCGGCGTCCAGGGCGACAGCCGCACGTACGGCAATGTGATCGTGATCCGCGCCGTCACCAGCGACGACGCGATGACCGCGGACTGGGCGCGGCTGCCCTACGACCTGCTGGAGACGATCGCCTCGCGGATGACCGGCGAGATCCGCCCGGTCGGCCGCGTGGTGCTCGACATCACCAGCAAGCCGCCGGGCACGATCGAGTGGGAGTAGCCGCGCGCTAGGGGCGCCGCGGCGGTCCGCGCAGGAGCCGCGGCCGGTCCGGAGAATTCGGACACCGATGCCGGACGCCTGGGTCTATCTGCTGCGCTGCCGCGACGGCTCTCTGTACACCGGCTGGACGAGCGATCTCGAGCGCCGGCTTGCTCGCCACGAGGCGGGCGTGGCCAGCCGCTACACCGCCAGCCGGTTGCCGGTCGAGCTCGCGCTGGCGATGCCGATGGACGACCGCTCGGCCGCCCGGCGGGAGGAGGCACGGATCAAGCGCCTTTCCCGGCGGGCAAAACTGGCCATGATCGCCGACTCGCGAGCGTAAGCTCGGCCGATGCCGCTGCCCAGATGGCGCAGGCGCCGGACCGCCAAGGAGCCGGCCATATCGATCGGCGATCCGAGGTTCGAGGGCTGGGAGACCGTCAGCATGCTGGAGGACGAGGCCACGGCCGTGGCCTGGCGCGACCACCTGCGGGAGGCCGGGCTGGACGCGAGTTGCGTGGCCGATCATCCGCTGGATCGCTTCGGGCGCGGCGACGTCTACCTGGTGGTCCCGCCTGGCCAGTGGTCTCAGGCCAACGAGATCGTTGAAAACCTCGACTGACTCCCGCAGCGAGCAAGCCTAACCCTCGACCATAGGCTCAGCTATGCGCGCGACGGGCCATTCTGGGCTCCGTCGGGTGCCCTTCGGCGGGTGCCCTGCCGGCGGGTGTGTTGCCGGCGGGTGCGTAGCCGGACGCGCCCTGGAGCGGCACCTCCCGGAGCAGCAGCGTGATCAGCAGAGCGATCGCGGCGATCGGTGCGGCCACCAGGAACACCGCCTGCGCGCCGTCGATGATGTCCGAGCGGCCGGTTGCCCCGAGCGTCGTGAGTCCGCCGGCGGTCGTGCCCACGCGTGCCGCGAACACGGCGCCGAGCACGGCGGCGCCGACCGCTCCCCCGAGTCCCCGGAAGAAGCTGGTCGTGGCCATGGCGATCCCCAGACGGCGCCGGTCGACGCTGTTCTGGACGGCGACGATCAGCACCTGGCCAACCATCCCGAAGCCGAATCCGAACACCGCCAGCACGGCGCCGGTGACGGCTTGGGATGGATGCCGGACGACCGCGGCCATCAGCGTGAGTGCAACCGTCATCAGTGCCAGCCCGATGATCGGATAGCGCTTGTAGCGCCCGGTGCGGGCGATCTCGCGCCCGGCCAGGTTCGTCGACAGCGTGATCCCGAGCATCATCGGCACCAGCAGCAGTCCGGCCTCGGTCGGCGTCGCGCCCGTGGTGGTCTGCAGGTACAGCGGCACGAACACGGTGATCGAGAACAGCGCCGCCGTCGTCAGGAACAGCGCGGCGCTCGAGACCAGCACCGGTCGCGTGCGCATCAGGTCCAGCGGCACGATCGGGTCGGCCGCCCGGCGCTCGCGCACGACCAGCGCCAGGGCGAGCAGCACGGCGCCGGCGATCAGCGACAGGATCGTCGCCGACGACCAGGCGTAGCGCTCGCCGCCCCAGATGCAGGTGAGAATCAGGGCCGCGGTCGCGCCCGCCAGCAGCAGCGCTCCCGCGACGTCGAGCCGCTTGTCGCCGCGCTGCACCTCGGGCGCCGGCAGCTTCAGACGCAGCCCGGCCAGCGCCACCGCGCCGAGCGGGAGGTTGACGTAGAACACCCAGCGCCAGCTCGCGTGCTGGGCGAGCAGGCCGCCCAGGAGTGGGCCGACGACCGTCGCGACCGCGAACGTGGCGGCGATGTAGCCCTGGTAGCGGCCCCGCTCGCGCGGGCTGACGAGATCGCCGACGGCGGCCATCGCGAGCGTCATCAGGCCGCCCGCGGCGACGCCCTGCACGGTGCGGCTGACGATCAGCCAGGTGATGCTCTGGGCCACGCCGCACACGGCCGACGAAGCCAGGAACAGGATCAGCGAGATCTCGAGCAGGCGCTTGCGCCCGAGGCGGTCCCCGAGCTTGCCCCATAGCGGGGTGCTGGCGGCCGCCGCGACCACGTAGGCGGACGTCACCCAGGAGACGTCGGCGAGCCGCCCGAGGTCGGTGGCGATCGTCGGCAGCGCCGTGGACAGGATCGTCTGGTCGAGGACGGCGGGCAGCATCGCCACCACGATCGCGGCGAACGCGATCCTCACGGAGACGTTGTGATCGGAGGCGGTGGTCATCGGTTACTCCCTTCGGTCAGCGTGGTGCGATGCGCGCGTGGGCCGGCCGCCAGCTGCGGCGCCGGGCCGCCAGGCGCCACAGCAGGAACGCGCCGATGAACAGAGGCGCAATCGGAAACCCGACGGCGAACGACCCGACGACGCCGGCGACCAGCAGCGCGACCGCGATCGCCGACAGCGGCGGCCACGGCGCGAGGCCGCTGCGCGGCGCCTCCGGCAGCACGAGATCGGTCTCCAGCGCGCGGACGTCCGCGACGACCACGGCCCGGTGGGCGAGCTCCAGGCGCTGCTCGAGCTCCTCGACGGTCAGCCGGCCCGCCGCGGCGTGGGCGGAAAGCCGATCGGCCACGGCCGCTCGCTCGGCATCGCCGACGCGGATGTGGCCCGGCGGGAATGCCGGCTCGTTAGGGGTGGTTGTCATGAGTTCCTCGCTCTCGGAGATCACGAACAAAGCATCGATGTCGAAAGCTTAGATATCTAATTCTTAGATGTCAAGCAATCTGATAGGCTGCCGTCCGTGACCCCTGCGCCTGCGGTTACGCCGATCGGGCTGCACCTGGCGCGTACCGCGCGCCTGGTCGGCCAGGCGTTTGACCGCGCCATGGCCGAGGCGGGCGGCTCAGCGTCCACGTGGCAGGTGCTGCTGCTCGTGCGGTCTCGCAACTGGGGGACGCAGTCGGCGATGGCCGAGCAGCTGGGGATCACCGGCCCGACCCTGACCCACCACCTCAACTCGATGGAGGAGCGGGGGCTGGTGCGGCGCTGGCGCGACACCAGCAACCGCCGGGTCCAGCGAGTGGAGCTGACCGAGGCCGGGATCGAGCTGTTTCACCGGTTGCGAGAGGTCGCGCTACGCCACGATCAGCGGCTGCGGCGCGAGCTCACCGCCGAGCAGACCCAGCAGCTTGCGCTGCTGCTGGATCGCCTCGAGGCGTCGGTCGCCCCGGATGCTTGAGCTCAGGCCCGGGCGCCCACGCCCGCGCGCCTGAGGACCGGCAGCGTCAGCCGCCCGATCCGCGGCGGCAGGTCGTCGGCGGCGAACCACCGCGCCGCGCCGATCTCACCGCGCTCGATCGTGATCTCCGGGTCACGGAGCTCGGCCGCGAAGCAGTAGACGGTTGCGCGTGAATGGTTCAGCGTGGCCAGCACCTCGCCGGCATCGCGCAGGTTGTCGATGTCGACGCCCAGCTCCTCGCGCATCTCGCGGCGCGCCGCCGTCGACGGGCCCTCGCCGCGCTTGATCCCGCCGCCCGGTAGGTCCCACTCGCGCGGGCCGTAGGTGTGGCGCACCAGCAGCACGTGGTCGCCGTCGGTGAGCACGCACTTGACCCCCGAGACCTCCGGACGGACGACCACGCGATAGACCCACAGCACGAGATATGCGCAGCGATAGACAAGTCGCCGCAGCCGGATCGACAGGCTCACGCAAGCAGCGTAGGAGGTCTCTGGCACCCTGGGCCGTCTAACCCGGCGCGCCTCGCTAACATTGCCCGGAGCCGCGCGAACTGCCGCGCGGCTTTGTGCGTGCCATGAAGACTTACGTCGCCACCCCCACCGACCGCGAGCGCAACTGGCTGCTCGTCGACGCCTCGGGCCAGACGCTCGGGCGGCTGGCGACCCAGATCGCCGACAGGCTGCGCGGCAAGCGCAAGCCGACCTACACCCCGCACATCGACACCGGGGACTTCGTCGTCGTGATCAACGCCGAGAAGATCGCGGTCACCGGCAACAAGCGCTCGGCCAAGCTGTACTACCGCCACTCCGGGTATCCCGGCGGGCTGCGGTCCCGCACCCTTGAGGAGATGCTGGCGCGCCGGCCCGAGGAGGTCATCCGACTCGCGGTCAAGGGGATGATGCCCCGCAACCGGCTCGCCCGCAAGCAGCTCACCAAGCTCAAGGTGTACGCCGGCCCTGAGCATCCGCACGCCGCACAGCAGCCGCAACCGATGGAGATCGCTCAGTGACCGACACGCCCGAGGACGAGCCTCGCACCGAACAAGAGCCCGCTGCTCCGGCTTCCGAGCCCGAGGAGCCCCAGCCCGCGGCTGAGGCGCCCGTGGAGCCGGCGGCCGAGGCTCCCGCTGAGCCCGAGGCCGAGGAGGCTCGAGCCCGAGCCCGAGCCCGAGGCTGAGGTCCCTGCGCCGACAGAGGAGCCGGCTCCCGAGGCCCCCGCACCGACGGCCGAGACTCCCGCGGCTGAGCAGCCCGAGACTCCCGCGGCTGAGCAGCCCGAGACTCCCGCGGCCGAGCAGCCCGAGACTCCCGCGGCTGAGCAGCCCGAGACTCCCGCGGCCGAGCAGCCCGAGACTCCGGCAGCGGCTCCCGAGGCACCCCCGGCGGCGGCCACCGGTTCGGCCCCGCAGGCAGGCACCGAGCAGCCGGAGGCCGGCGAGGACGAGGAGGTCGAGCTCACCCCGCGCCAGAAGCCGGAGATCCCGGGCGCCGATCTCGAGCCCGACATCATTCCCGAGAGCACGCAGCTGCTCGACGCCGAGGCCCAGGCTGCCGCCGAGGCCGAGGCGGAAGCCGCCGCGGCCCGCGCCGAGGAGGAATCACAGGACGGCCAGACGCAGCCGATCGCCGACGCGGCGATCGATCTTGCGGCCGGAGCCCGCTACACCGCGACCGGCAAACGCAAGACCGCCGTCGCCCGGGTGATCCTCAAGCCTGGCACCGGCACGTACTCGATCAACGACAAGTCGCTCGACGAGTTCTTCCCGCGCGAGACGCTGCAGCGGATGATCCGCCAGCCGCTCGAGGCCGTCGGCTACGAGTCGCGCATGGACGTGGTCGCGCTGATGCACGGCGGCGGCGTCTCGGCTCAGGCCGGTGCGCTGCGCCACGGCGTCTCACGGGCGTTGATCGAGGCTGACCCGAACCTGCGCGGCGAGCTCAAGCGCCGCGGCTTCCTGACGCGTGACCCGCGCGTCAAGGAGCGCAAGAAGGCGGGACTGAAGAAGGCCCGCAAGCGGCCACAGTTCTCCAAGCGCTGAGCGCTCCCGGCCGGGGTTAGCCGATCGGATGGCTCGGAAGCTGTTCGGCACGGACGGGGTCCGGGGCCGAGCCGGCACTTTCCTGACGGCCGACCTGGCGCTCTCGCTCGCCCGCGCCGCCGTTTCGCATTCCGGCGCCGAGAATCCGCAGGTGCTGATCGTCCGCGACACCCGCGAGTCGGGCGAGATGCTGGAGTCGGCGTTCGCCGCAGGGGTCACGGCCGCGGGCGGCGACGCGCTGCTGGCCGGCGTGCTGCCGACGCCGGCCGCGCCATTGCTGGTCCGCCGCCACGGCCTGTCCCTGGCGGCCGTGATCTCGGCGTCCCACAACCCATACGAGGACAATGGGATCAAGCTGTTCGCGGCCGACGGCTTCAAGCTCGACGACGACACCGAGCACGAGATCGAGGCCGAGCTCGACGCGCCACCCCCGGAGCCCGAGCGAATCGGCAGCGTCCGTCGCTTCCACGGAGCGCTCGAGGACTACCTGCGCGAGCTGCATGAGCGCTTCTCCGACCTCGACCTGAGCGGACGCAGGATCCTGCTCGACTGCGCCAACGGCGCCACGTTCCGCGCCGCCCCCGAGATCTTCAGGCGCCTGGGCGCGGAGGTCGACGTGCTCGCCGGCGAGCCCGACGGCCGCAACATCAACGCCGGCTGCGGATCCACGCACCTCGATCTGGTCCGCGAGCGCGTGGCCAGCCAGGAGCACGACATCGCGTTCGCGTTCGACGGCGACGGCGACCGCGTGCTGGCGATCGACAGCGACGGCGCGGTGGTCGACGGCGACGAGCTGGTCGCGCTCGCGGCGCTGCACCTGCAGGCCGGCGACCGGCTCCCGGGAGGCGGGGTTGCGGTCACGGTGATGACCAACTTCGGGTTTCACACCGCGATGGGGGACGCGGGGATCGCGGTCGCCACGACGGCGGTCGGCGACCGCTATGTCCTCGACGAGCTGCGCCGGCGCGGCTGGGCGCTGGGCGGAGAGCAGTCGGGGCACATCATCAACCTCGCGTTCGGGCCCTCGGGCGATGGGATCGCCAGCGCACTGCTGACGCTGGAGGCGCTCGGCGACCGCGACCTGACCTCGCGCGACGCGATGGAGAAGCTCCCGCAGCGGCTGGTCAACATCCGGGCTCCCGACCGGTCCGCGCTGATCAGCGCGATGGAGGATCTGGCCGTCCGCAGCGCCATCGAGCGGGAGGACGCCGAGCTGAGCGGACGGGGGCGCGTGCTGGTGCGGGCCTCGGGGACCGAGCCGCTGATCAGGGTGATGGTGGAGGCGCCGAGCAGCGAGGAGACCGACCAGGTCTGCGCCCGGCTGACGGAAGTGGTTCGTGCGGCGGTAGGTTCCGGGTAGTACCTGACGACGCTCAAAGGAGGTTTGATCGATGAAGCTGGGACTGACGCTTCTCCGCGTCGTGATCGGGGCGCTGTTCTTCGGCCATGGCACCCAGAAGCTGTACGGATGGTTCGGCGGACATGGGATCGAAGGCACCGCCGGGTTCTTCGAGTCGCTGGGCCTGAAGCCCGGACGCCGCCACGCGACCGCGGCGGGAGCCGCCGAGGCCGGCGGCGGAGCGTTGATCGCGCTGGGGTTCCTGACCCCCGCGGCGGCGGCGTCGCTGATCGGCGTGATGTCGACCGCGATCGAGAAGGTCCACCTGAAGAACGGTCCCTGGGCCGGCAACGGCGGCTACGAGTACAACCTCGTGCTGATCGCGATCATGGTCGTGCTGGCCGATCTCGGCCCCGGCGACTTCTCGATCGACCACGCGCTGGGCATCGAGGTCAAAGGCCCCGGCGTAGCGGTGCTGGCGCTCGGCGGCGGTGTCGTGGGCTCGTACCTGATGACTCGGCCGTCGGGCAACGGCGGCGAGCCGCCTGTCGCCGAGGAGGCGCCCGCTCCCGAGCCGGAAGCAGCGGCGGCCTAGCGCAAATCGCTGCAAGTCGACCGGCCGGTTTGACGTTGGGTCGGTCGGGACTAACATCAGAGGCTCGCTCTGCTGCAGGTAGATGCAGGGCGCGGGCCGCCGGTGCGGTCCGACCCACCGGAAGTCCGGTCCACCGAACGGGAGATTTGGCGCATGTGCGGAATCGTCGGCTACGTCGGCCCTCGCGAAGTCAGGGCGCTGCTGCTTGCCGGGCTCGAGAACCTCGAGTACCGCGGCTACGACAGCGCCGGGATCTCGGTGCTCGAGGGCGACCGGATCGACGCCGTCCGCGCCGTGGGCAACCTCAGCGCGCTACGGGGCGCGCTGGCTGAGCGCGAGGCGCCCGAGGAGGCCCCTCAGGCGCCCGTGGCGCTGGCTGAGCGCCCGCAGGCCGAGACCGGGATCGGCCACACGCGCTGGGCCACGCACGGCCGCGTGACCGAGGAGAACGCCCACCCGCACTTCGACACCTCAGACCGGGTCCACATCGTCGTCAACGGGATCGTCGAGAACTACGTCGAGCTCAAGGACCGGCTGGTCGCCGACGGGGCGGTGTTCACCTCAGAGACCGACGCCGAGGTGATCGCGCACCTGGTCGCCGATCACAACGACGGCGACCTCGTCGTCGCGGTCCGTGCCGCCTACGCCGAGCTCCGCGGCCACTATGCGTTCGTGGCGATGAGCGCCGACGAGCCGGGCCTGCTGGTCGGCGCCCGCAACGAGTGCCCGCTGATCATCGGCCGCGGGGACGGCGAGCAGTTCATCGCCTCGGCGATCCCGGCGTTCCTGCGCGACACCCGCCACGTCCAGTACATCGAGAACGACGAGCTGGTGATCGTCAGGCCGGACGGCGTGGAGTTCGAGACCGCCGCCGGCGAGCCGCTCGAGCGCGAGATCGTCGAGATCGACTGGGACGCCGACACCGCCGAGAAGCAGGGCTACGAGACGTTCATGCTCAAGGAGATCAACGAGCAGGCAGATGCCGTCGCCGAGACGATCGGCGAGCGCGCGGCCCACAACGAGGGGATCGACCTCGGTGACCTCGGGGCCATCGACGACGAGTTCCTCAACGGCGTGCGCAGGATCGTGGTGGTGGCCTGCGGCACCTCCTACCACGCCGGCCTGATCGGGCGCTACGCGATCGAGGAGTGGTCGCGGGTGCCGGTCGAGGTCGAGATCGCCTCCGAGTACCGCTACCGCAATCCGGTGGTCGGTGCCGGCGTCCTGGTCGTCGGGATCTCGCAGTCGGGCGAGACCGCGGACACGCTGGCCGCGATGCGGACCGCGCGCGAGCGGGGCGCCACGGTGCTGGCGATCACCAACGTGATGGGCTCCCAGGCGACGCGCGACGCCGACGGCGTCCTGTTCACGCGGGCCGGGCTGGAGATCGGCGTGGCGGCGACGAAGACGTTCGTCAGCCAGGTGGCCGCCTGCTATCTGGTCGCGCTGCGGCTCGCGGAGCTGCGCGGGACGCTGTCGCCGGCGGAGCTGACCGAGAAGGTGACCGAGCTCAAGCGCCTCCCGCACCTGATCGCGCTGCTGCTCGAGCACGGTACCGAGGATCTGCGCGCGGTCGCACACGAGGTCCACAACGCCGACTTCTTCTTGTACCTGGGTCGCCACGTCGGGCTTCCGGTGGCGCTCGAGGGAGCGCTCAAGCTCAAGGAGATCTCGTATATCGCGACCGACGCCTACGCCGCCGGCGAGATGAAGCACGGGCCGATCGCGCTGCTCGACGAGAGGACCCCCGTGGTGGTGATCGCGACCGACTCGCCGGTGCTCGACAAGGTGATCTCGAACATCCAGGAGGTCCGGGCGCGGGGCGCGCGCGTGATCGCGATCGCCAGCGAGGGCGACGACCGCGTGGCGGCGCACGCCGACGAGGTGATCACGATCCCAGCCACCGACTGGATGCTGGCGCCGCTGCTGGCGGTGATCCCGCTGCAGCTGCTGGCGTACTTCATCGCCACCGAACGGGGTTGCAGCGTCGACCAGCCGCGCAACCTGGCCAAGACGGTGACGGTCGAGTGACTGCGCTGGGCGCGTTGGCCGCCGGGGCGCCCGGGATCGGGATCGACCTGCTCGAGATCGAGCGGCTCGAGCACGCGCTCGAGCGCCGCCCGCGGCTGGCTGACCGCCTGTTCACGGACGCCGAGCGCGAGTACGCCGCCGCGCGGGGCCGTCCCGGTCAGCACCTGGCCGCCCGCTTCTGCGCTAAAGAGGCGGTCGCCAAGGCGCTGGGGCTGCAGGCCTGGAGCTTTCGCGACGTCGAGGTGCTGGGCCGCGACGGGCCTCCGGAGATCCGCCTGCACGGGGCCGTGGCCGCCCGGGCGGAGGCGCTCGGCGTGCAGGTCAGGGTGTCGCTGACCCACGGGCGGCGCGACGCGGCGGCCGTCGCGATCGCGCTGTGACGCTCCCGGGCTGGCTGACGCCTCTCCCGGGGGCCGAGGAGCAGCGGGCGACCGACGAGTGGGCGATCCACGAGCGGGGGATCCCGGGCCTCGAGCTGATGGAGCACGCGGGCGCGGGCCTGACGGAGCTGGTCTGCGAGCTGGCTCCCCGGGGCCCGATCGCGGTCGTGTGCGGCAAGGGCAACAACGGCGGCGACGGCTTCGTGGTCGCGCGGCTGCTGCGCCAGCGTGGCTACGAGGTCGACGTGATCCTGCTCGGGTCCACCGACGAGCTCCAGGGTGACGCCGCCGCCAACTGCGAGCGCCTGCCCGGCGCGCCGCCGCGGCAGTTCGAGGCCGGCGCGCTCGACGGCTCGTCCGCGATCGTCGACGCGATCCTCGGCACCGGCTTCTCCGGCGCTCCTCGCGAGCCCGCGGCGGGCGCGATCTCGGCGATCAACGAGGCCGGCGCTCGCGGTGCGGCCGTGGTCGCCTGCGACGTCCCCAGCGGCGTCGACTCGTCGAGCGGCGAGGTCGCCGGCGCAGGCCGTCCGCGCCCGCGCCACCGGGACGTTCCACGCGGCAAAGCCCGGCCTCTGGATCGCCCCCGGAAAGGCCCACGCCGGCGAGGTGCGGGTGATCGAGATCGGGATCCCGCCGGGGGCACCCGGCGATCCGCAGATCGGGCTGATCGAGGATCGCGTGACCGCCGAGATCCCGCGCCGCGGCAGCGAATCGACGAAGTTCGCGGCCGGGAGCGTGCTGGTTTGCGGCGGGTCGCTCGGGCTCACCGGAGCGCCGTCGATGGCGTCCGAATCGGCGATGCGCGGCGGAGCCGGATACGTGACCGCGATGATCCCGGCGTCGTTGAACCTGATCTTCGAGGCGCGGCTGCTCGAGGTGATGACCGTGCCGCTCGCCGATGACGGCGGAGCGCTGGTCCCGCGCGCGGCCGAGACGGTGCTCGGGCGCACCGGGCGGGCCGACGCGCTGGTGCTCGGTCCCGGGCTCGGACGCGACGACGCGACGGTCGAGTTCACCCGGACGGTGGCGGCGAAGGCGCCGCTGCCGCTGCTGCTCGACGCCGACGGCCTCAACGCGCACGCCGGCCGGCTGTCTTCGCTGGCGAGGCGGCCCGCGGCGACCGTGATGACCCCGCACGCCGGCGAGCTGGCGCGGCTGCTGCAGTCAGACAGCGCCGCGGTCGGCGCCAGACGCCTGGACAGCGTCCGCCGGGCCGCCGCCGAGGCCCGCGCGGTCGTCCTGCTCAAGGGCGACGACACGCTGGTCGCCGAGCCCAGCGGCCGGGTCGGCGTCAACCGCGGCGGCGCCCCCGCGCTGGCCACCGCCGGCACCGGCGACGTCCTGTCCGGACTGATCGGCGCCTACCTGAGCAAGGGGATGGATCCGTTTGCCGCCGCCTGCGCCGGCGCGCTGGTGCACGCCCGCGCCGGCCGGCTGCTGGCTCGCGAAATCGGCCCCGAGGGGGTCATCGCCGGCGACGTGATCCGGGCGTTGCCGCGGGCTCTGAGCGACGCGATCTCGGGCGCGTAATACGCTCAGCGCCATGCCGCTACGCGCGATCGCCCGTGTCAACTTGTCGGCGATCGAGCGCAACGCCGCGCGCCTGCAAGCGGGTCTGGCCGAGGGCGCCCGGCTCTGCGCGGTGGTGAAGGCCGACGGTTATGGCCACGGCGCGGTACCGGCTGCCAGGGCTGCGCTGGCCGGGGGCGCCGGCTCGCTGGCGGTCGCCACCGCGGACGAGGCCGCGGAGCTGCGCGAGGGCGGGATCGAGGCACCGGTGCTGGTGATGGGCGCGATCAGCTCACAGGAGCTGCCGGTGGCGCTGGCCGCCAGAGCGCAGCTGGTGGCCTGGGACCAGCGGTTCGTGGACGAGGTCGCGCGCCTGGCCAGCGCCGACGCGCCGGTCCGCCTGCACGTCAAGCTCGACAGCGGGATGGGCCGACTGGGCACGCGCGATGCCGACGCCGCGCTGGCGGTCGCACAGCGGATCTCGCAATCCGGCCCTGCGCTGGACCTGGCGGGGGCGATGACCCACTTCGCCACCGCCGACGACGATCCGGAGTTCATGCGCCAGCAGCTCGAGGCGTTCAGCGAGTTCGTGGCGCGACTACAGGCGCGATCGCCCCGGCTCACCGTCCACGCCGCCAACAGCGCCGCCACGCTCCGCGGCGCCGAGACCCACTTCGGGATGGTTCGTTGCGGGATCGCGATCTACGGCTGCGATCCGATGAACGAGGATCCCGCCGCCCACCAGCTCGAGCCCGCGCTCGAGCTGCGCTCCTACGTCGCCGCGGTCAAGCTGGCTCGGCCCGGGGACAGCGCCGGATACGGCCGCCGCTTCATCGCCGAGCGCGAGACCTGGATCGCCACGCTGCCGATCGGCTACGGCGACGGGGTGCGCAGAGCGCTGAGCAACAACTGCGACGTGCTGATCGGCGGGCGCCGCTACCGGCTGGTGGGGACCGTCAGCATGGACAACGTCACCGTGGACGTCGGACCGGATCCTCGGGTGGCCGTCGGCGACGAGGCGACGCTGATCGGCCGCGACAGCGCCGAGCGCCAGACCGCCGAGGATCTCGCCGCGCGGATCGAGACGATCAACTACGAGATCCTCACCGGCATCCCCCGCCGGGTGCCGCGGATCTACCACCGCGACGGGCGCCCCGCATGAGCGACAGCCCGGTGCAATCGCTGGCGGCGATCTCCGGCGCCGGCTGGCTGGTCGGCGGGGCGGTCCGCGATCGGCTGCTGCGGCGACCGACCGGTGACTACGACGTGGTCCTCGACAGCCCCGCGGAGCCGACCGCCCGCGCGCTGGCCAAGCGGACCCGGGCGTTCGCGTTCGAGCTGTCGGAGGGCTTCGGGGCCTGGCGGGTGACCGCCCGCGACCGCTCGTGGCAGATCGACCTGCTGCCGCTCGGCGGCGACACGATCGAGGACGACCTGGCGCGGCGCGACCTGACGATCAACGCGATCGCCGAGCCGCTGGCCGGCGAGGGATACGTGGACCCGTTCGGCGGGGTGGAGGACCTCCACGCCCGGCGGCTGCGGATGGTCTCGCCGAACGCGTTCGCGGCCGACCCTTTGCGCACGCTGCGCCTGGCCCGGCTCGCCTGCGAACTGGACTTCGAGGTCGACCCGCGCACCGCCGAGCGCGCGAGGGAGAGCGCGCCGGCGCTCGCCGATGTCGCCGCTGAGCGAGTGTTCGCCGAGTTCAGGCGGATCGTGATCGCAGATCGCGCGCTGGCCGGGCTGGCGCTGATGGACTCCCTGGGCGCGACCGCGGCCGTGCTCCCGGAGCTCATGCGGCTGCGCGGGGTCCGGCAGAGCCCGTATCACCACCTCGACGTCTATGACCACACCCAGGCGGTTCTCGGAGCGGCGATCGAGCTCGAACGGCAGCAGCAGGAGTGGGCGGGACAAAGGGCCGGCGACGTCGTCGAGGTGCTCGCCGAGCCGCTGGCCAACGAGCTGACGCGGGGCCAGGCGCTGCGGTTCGCGGCGCTGCTGCACGACATCGCCAAGCCCCAGACCCGTGATGTAACCGGCGAGGGCCGGGTCACGTTCATGGGTCACGACGCGGCGGGGGCCCGGGTTGCGGTCGAGGTGCTGGGGCGCCTGAGGGCGAGCGACAAGCTGGCCGAGTACGTCGCGGCGCTGACCCGCAGCCATCTGCGGCTGGGCTTTCTGGTTCACGAGGTGCCGCTCAGCCGCAGGGCCGTCTACCGGTACCTGAGGACGTGCGAGCCGGTCGAGGTCGACGTGACCGTGCTGAGCGTCGCCGATCGGCTGGCCACCCGCGGGCGCGGTGCCGACCGGGCGATCGCGCGTCACCTCAGTCTGGCGCGGGAGATGGTGGGGGATGCCCTCGCGTGGCGGGCCCGGCGCCCGAGGCCGCCGCGTGCGGGGCGACGAGCTGGCCGAGGCGGTCGGGTTGACCCCCGGCCCCGAGCTCGGCCGGGTGCTCGGCGAGCTCGAGGAAGCCAGCTTCGCGGGGGAGATCTCCACTCGCGAGCAGGCGATCGAACGCGCCCGGGAGCTGCTGGACGGCCGCGCCGCCACCGAGAAGCACTAGGCTCCCGGCGGTGAGCGATCCAGACTGCATCTTCTGCAAGATCGTCGCGGGCGAACTGCCGGCCACGATCATCGACGAGGACGAACGCACGATTTCGTTCATGGACATCAACCCGGCCACTCGCGGTCACGCGTTGGTGATCCCGCGCACCCACAGCCGCGACCTGCTCGAGATCGCAGACGAGGATCTGCGGGCGACGATCCTGGGGGCCCAGCGGCTGGCGCGCCGGGTGTCCGAGCGCCTCGGGACGGCCGGCGTCAACCTGCTGAACTCGTGCGGCGCGGCCGCCTGGCAGACCGTGTTCCACTTTCACATCCACGTGATCCCGCGCTACGAGGACGACCCGTTGCGGCTTCCGTGGACGCCCGCGCCAGGCGATCAGGACGAGATCTCAGCCGCCGCCGCTGAGCTTCGCTGAGCCTCGAGCGCGCCCCAACTCCCGCAAATGCGCTTTGCCTGCTACGTTTCCCGGCTGGTCGGGGCTTCGGGAGTCATAAGCCCGATGTCCAAATGCAGCAAAAGGGGAGTTCATGGCAACGGGTACCGTGAAGTGGTTCAGCGACGATAAAGGCTTCGGCTTTATCACGCCAGACGATGGCGGGCGTGACCTCTTCGTCCATTTCACCGGCGTCAACGGCGACGGCTACCGCTCACTCTCAGAGGGCGCCAAGGTGTCCTACGAGGAGGAGAACGGTCCCAAGGGTCCCAAGGCAGTAGACGTCACGAAGATCTAGGCGGAACGCGGCAGCTCTCGGGCCTCGGCCGGTTCGCCGGCCGAAAACGGAGGTCGGCTGCCGCCATCCGTCCCCGTCCACGGCTGATATTCGCCCGACCGCGGCGCAACTGCCGCGGCGAAGTCGTGTTCAATGCTGGAAATGAAACGCTTTTGCATGCTCATAACGGCAGTCGCGACGCTCGCCGCGGTGTCCGTGCCGGCCTCCGCCGACGCAGCTGTCGTCGAGCTCGGCGCGACCAAGACCCCGCTGGTGGCTCCGACGTGCCCACCCGGCGTGACCGCCGCCAACTGCACGATCATCCTCACTCAGGTAACCGCGCTGGAGACGATTCGCGACGGCATTGCCTATCCGACCACGGTCAAGAAGGCCGGGTCGATCGTGGCCTTCACGATCGGTCTGTCGCGGCTGTCGACCGACAAGACCACGGCACACAACGACATCCATTTCCTGGACCAGACCTACGGCGGGACCACTCGGGCGTCGGTCACGGTGCTGCGCCGCAGCGGCGCCAAGAAGAACTTCAAGTGGACCGTCGTCGGCCAGAGCGCGGTCATCCACCTGCAGCCATACCTCGGCCAGGTGGTCCAGATCCCGCTGCCGCAGAGCCTCCCGGTCAAGGCGGGCGATGTCGTCGGTCTGACCGTTCCCACGTGGGCACCGGTGCTGTCGATCCAGCTGCCCGCGTCGAAGTTCGCCTACAGGCAGAGCCGATCGCGCAACTGCGCCGCCCCGCCGGCGAGCTCACAGGCTCAGGCGCTCAAGGCCACCGGGACCTACAAGTGCAACTACCCGGGCACGCGCGCGGAGTACACCGCCACCGAGATCACCAACCCGGTGTCGGTGAATCCGATCCACGCCCCGCGCCGCTGATCTGAACGCCCGGCGCCGCCGGATCTAGACGATCGCGGCGCCGGGGAAACTCGCTTAGCAGGCGCCCGGGTTCTGCTGGCAGAACGCCGACGAGAGCCCGGCGCCTCCGCTGCTGGAGCCGCCCGAGCTCGTGCCGCTGGTCCCGCTGCCGGTGCTGCCCGACCCTGCGGTTGAGTTGCCGGTCCCGGCGCCGCCGGTGGCGGGCCCGGACGAAGCGGCAGGCTGGGACGGCGTGACCGTGCCCGAGCCGGCGCTCGAGTCACCCGACGAGGACGAGCCGCTCGACGCCGAGGTGTCGCCGGTCGAGCCCGACGACGACGAGCCAGACGACGTAGACGAGGGCGAAGTGGTGGACGAGCTCGTGGTGTCGGTCGTCGGGGTGGTGGTCGTCGACGTCGAAGGGGTGCTCGTCGTGTCGGTGGAGACCGCGGCGCTGGCCACGGCGGTCGCCGTGGGGACCGTGAACGGCGGGACGCCGGCGGTGTCCGGCGAGGCCGACCCGCCGCCGCAGGCCGCGACTCCGACCGCGAGCGCGGAGCCCGCGATCAGGGCAACGATGAAGTTCGTCGTGCGCGAACGGCTGGGAGCGTTCATTGGGCTAGACGACTGATCAGTCGAGGGGTTCCATGCGCCTGCCGCAATGCGGGCAGTCGTTGAGGTCTCTCTGGCTGTGTTGGTCGCACCAGTTGCAGAAGCGGAGGTTCTCCACCGACCAGGGAAGCTCGGACCCCGTGGGAGCGATCGGCAGCAGCTGGGCCACCACCTGGAGCTCCTCGCCCGTGTCCCGGTCGAGATACACCTCACCCGGCTCAGCCTCGATAATGACCTCGCGGCCGCTGGCGGGCGCCCTCATGCGGTACTTCTGGTGGATCCTCATCGGGGCCATGCTACCAGCGGGTCGGGACGCCGCCCGGGCCGCGGAGGGCGTCGGTCGGGTGGCGAGACATCGATGCCGCACGCTCGGATAGAGTGGCGCGCCTAACGTATGGTCAGCGCCCTTGCACGCAAGCTACGGGGCCCTCTGGGTCTGCTGTCCGGGACGATGATGGTGGTCGTTCTGGGTGGGTGCGGGGTGAAGCATCCGACGGCCGACGAGGTCAACGGAAAGCAGCTGTTCGTGGCCAAATGCGGCTCCTGCCACACGCTCGCCCACGCCGCCACCCAGGGACAGGTCGGGCCCAATCTCGACGACGCGTTCCGCCAGGACCGCGCTGACGGCGTCAAGAGCAGCTCGATTCAGGGCTTGGTCGACTACTGGATCCGCTACCCCAACAGCCAGGGTGTGATGCCGGCCAAGATCGTCGACGGACAGGACGCCCAGGACGTGGCCGCCTACGTGGCGAGGGTCGCGGCGATCCCCGGCCAGGACAGCGGCCAGCTGGCCACCGCCGTGCAGTCGGTCAAGCAGAAGCCCGCGGTGGAGAAGGGCGGCAAGCTGCAGATCGACGCCGACCCCAACGGTCAGCTGAAGTTCCTGGCTTCCAGCGCCAGCGCGACCGCCGGGCAGCTCACGATCAACATGAAGAACGCCTCGACGGTCCCGCACGACATCGCGATCAAGGGCAACGGGGTCACGGAGGCCGGCAAGATCGTCTCCAACGGAGGAACGTCGACCGTGAGCACCTCGCTGAAGCCCGGCACCTACACGTTCTACTGCACCGTCGACGGCCACGAGGCCGCCGGTATGAAGGGGACGCTGACGGTCAAGTAGGGGTGACGTTGGCGGCGCGCGAGCGCACCCGCTCCCACAGCTCGGCACCCCGGCCCGCCGCGACCGCCCGCGCCGCCCGGCGCTCGTCGAGCTCGACGCCGTGCGCGGCCGCGTAGTCCAGCAGCTCCTGGCGCTCCTCGTTCTGGCGGGCCACCTTCAAAAACAGCCAGCAGAACAGGCAGATCGTGAGGATGCTCTCCTCGACCATCATCACCCCGGCGGCGCTGATCTGGTCGGCGGTCGCGCTGATGTGCCAGTGGGCGTCCCCCGAGCGGTAGATCGGGTACCAGACAGTGCCCGAGAAGATCATCGCGTTGGCCAGCACCGTCCCGGTCAGGCGGACCGCGATGATGTAGCCCAGCTGCGCGCCGTTGGTGAACCAGGCGGGCTTGGGCAGCGGGCCCAGCAGCGCCATCCACATCGCCATCCCGAAGGCCAGGAACGTGGCGTGCTCGAGCGCATGCAGCGCGTCGTGGCGGATCGCCGCCTGGTACATGAACGGCAGGTGCCAGACATAGAAGTTGACCGCCCACACGACGAACGCCACGACCGGATGGGTGAACACGCGCAGGCGCCCGAGGTAGCGGTTGCGCAGGATCGGCGCCAGCAGCGGGCCGGTGAAGCCCAAGACGAGCAGCAGCGCCGCGAAATCGCCGATCAGCAGGTGCTCGGCCATGTGCGCGACCAGCAGCTGGTCGGCGAGCGTGTCCACGGGCGGGCTCAGCGCGATCGCCAGCACGATCAGGCCGCTGGCGAAGCACGCCTGGCGCCACTGGGGCACGGCCCGGCGCTCGTTGGCGAGCTTGCGCACGCGCGCGCGGTACGGGATCCACCACACCAGCGCGAACACCGGGAGGAACACGCCGTCCGCGGGGCCGGCTGCGGCGAGCGTGGTCAGACCGAATGGCACTGGTGCTCCCCCCCGGAAATACCGTCCCATTCGAGCGGCACCGGCCGGCGTCTGCCTTCGTCCTCGGAGACTCGCGCAGCTCCGCTGCCACCACCAGCTCCGCCGGCGGCGCCGGCCTCCTGCGTCCTCACCAGCCATCCGGCCGCCACCACTCTCGGTGTGACCGTATTTACGGCGCGAAGCACTCGACCAATGGTGCCACTTACGTGAGCGCTCTGATCAATAGCACGATGGCCACGATCACGGCGATCACCAGCACGCTCCAGACGAGCACGCGGAACGCGTCGCCCTCGTACCTGAGAGGGTTGAACCGCCGCCCGTCTGGCATCTCGCCGCCTTACAGGATGTAGACCGTCGTGTAGACGATCACCCACATGATGTCGACGAAGTGCCAGTAGATCCCCGGCACTTCCATCCCGTAGTGCGCCTCGGGCGAATAATGCCCTCGGAACGCTCGGATCGTGACCATCAACAGCAGGCACAGCCCAATGAACACGTGGCAGCCGTGCAGTCCGGTGAGCGCGTAGAAGACCGTCGCCTGGGCGGAGTCATGGGGGGCGAAGCCGATGTGGACGTACTCGTTGATCTGGATCGTCAGGAACGTGAGGCCGAGCAGGAACGTCGTCAGCATTCCGGCCTTCAGCCCGAAGCGATTGCCGTTCTTGATCGAGACCAGCGCCCAGTGGATCGTCAGCGACGAGGACAGCAGGATCGCGGTGTTGACGCCGGCTACCGCCTTCGGGAGCTCGGTCCCGGCCGCGGGCCACGGGTTGTGGTTGACGATCCGGATGAAGAAGTACGCCGTGAAGAAGGCGCCGAAGATCATGATCTCGGACATGATGAAAAGCAGCATGCCCAGAGTCGGAGCGTGGACCCGCGAGGAGAGGTGCGCGGGGGGCGGTCCGTGGTGCTCTTCGTGAGCGATCGAGGCTGCTTCCATCCCGGGTCCTCTTCTACTGGGCGGCGGTGCCGGTCGGCGCTTGCTGGACGACGTGCTCAACCGGCTTGCCGGTGGTGCGGCGCACACGATCGATCAGATCGGTGCGCAGCCAGCCGGACTTGGTCTCCGCGAACGTCGAGATCACGATCTCGTCGACCCGGAACGACTGCAGCGCGTTCAGGATCGCGGTGTAGGGGTCGGGGTCGCCGATCATCCCCGCGGCGTACACGCCGGCCTGGTGCAGGCGGTTGAGGACCAGCTTCAGGCGCGTACGCGCCCGGCGGCTGGCCTGCCCGTCGCCGCCCTCCTGCGGGACCACGACGAGCACCAGGCGGTCGGGGTGGTCCGAGGCGCTGTCCTGAGGCTTGACCTTGTCCTTTAGGGCCTCGAGCAGCTCGTCTCCGCTGGCCGTGCGGTTGGCGACCGCAAGCGTGACGTGGAAGGGGAGACCCTCGGTGTCGGGATCGGCGGTGACGTGCTCGACCGGCACGCCCGAGGCGTGGCGTACGCGCTCCACGAGGTCGCGTCGCAACCAGCCCGAGCGGGTCTCGGGGTAGGTCGAGATGATGATCTCGTCGGGGCGGTACTCGTGCACGGCGTCGATCGCCGCGGTATAGGGGTCGGGGTCTCCGACCTCTCCGATCGCGTCGATGTGCTCGGCCCGGACGAACTCGAGCGCCAGGTCGACCCGCGCCTGGGCGGCATCGAACACGGCATCGTCGTAGACCACCAGGCCGTCGTGGGGCTTGTTCTGCGGCACGCACAGGACGAAGCGGACATCGCCTCCCGACGCGCGCTCGCGGACGGCGGCGATCAGCGCCCCGCCGCCGAGCGTCTCGTTGGCGACTACGAGGATCGTCCTCACGTATGGCTCTCTTGGCTCGGCGGCGTCGTGAACTCACCGGCGGCCACCGACTGCTTGGCCTCGACCGGCGGCTTGAAGATCCCATGGACGGCGCCGGGAACGCCGTACTCGTAGGGGCCGCCGACGACCGTCGGGACCGCGTCGAAGTTGAAGATCGGAGGCGGCGAGGAAACCTGCCACTCGAGCGTCAGCGCGCGCCACGGGTTGGCTGCCGCGCGCGGGCCTCCGCGCCAGCTCACGATCATGTTGTAGAGGAAGATCAGCGTACTCAGGCCGAGGATGAACGCCGAGATCGAGATGAACAGGTTCCAGGCGGCGAACTTGTCGGCGTACTCGGCCACGCGCCGAGGCATCCCCTGCAGGCCGATCAGGTGCATCGGGGCGAACGTCAGGTTGAAGAAGATGAACGTCATCCAGAAGTGGAGCTTGCCCAAGCGGTCGTCGAACATCCGTCCGGTCATCTTCGGGAACCAGTAGTAGACGCCGGCGAAGATCGTGAACAACGAGCCGCCGAACAGCACGTAGTGGATGTGGGCGACGATGAAGTACGTCTGGCTGACGTGGATGTCGAACGGGATCATCGCGAGCATCACGCCGCTGATCCCGCCGAGCGTGAACATCGTCAAAAAGCCCAACGCGAACAGCATCGGCGTGTCGAGGTGAAGCACCCCTCGCCACAGCGTCGCCAGCCACGAGAAGATCTTGATCCCGGTCGGGATCGCGATGATCGCGGTGGTGATCATCATCGGGATCCGGATCCACGGCTGCATGCCCGAGACGAACATGTGGTGCGCCCAGACCGTGAACCCGAGCACCACGATCGCCAGCAGCGAGAACGCCATCATCCGGTAGCCGAAGATCGGCTTGCGGGACTTGACGGCGATGATCTCCGAGATGATCCCGAAGCCGGGCAGCATCATGATGTAGACCGCCGGGTGCGAGTAGAACCAGAAGACGTGCTGGTACATGATCACGTTGCCGTTCTTGCCGGCGCCCACGAACGCGTCGAAGAAGTGGAAGCCCAGCGCCCGGTCCAGCAGCACGAAGAACTGGGAGGCGGCGATGAACGGGGTGGCGATCACGACCAGAAGCGAGGTCGAGAAGTTCGCCCACACCAGCAGCGGCAGCCGGAAGAAGCTCATCCCCGGCGCACGCATGGTGATGATCGTGACGAGGAAGTTCAGCGCGGTGGCGATCGACGAGGCGCCCGCCAGCTGCACGGCGATCGTGAAGAACAACTGCCCGAGCGGCATCGTCGTCGACAACGGCGCATACGCCGTCCAGCCCGACGCGAACGAGCCTCCGGGGGCCAGGAAGCTCATCAGCATCATGATCCCCGCCAGCGGCAGCATCCAGTAGGACAGCGCGTTCAGCCGCGGGAACGCCATGTCCGGCGCGCCGATCATCAGCGGCAGCACGAAGTTCGCCAGGCCCGCGAACACCGGGATCACGAACAGGAAGATCAGCAGCGTCGCATGCACCGAGAACACCCCGTTGAACTGCTCGGGCGTGAGGAACTGCATCCCGGGCTTGGCCAGCTGGGCGCGGATCAGCATCGCCAGCAGGCCCCCGACGAGCAGGAAGAAGAACGAGGTGACGACGTACTGAACGCCGATCACCTTGTGGTCGGTGTTGACGCGGAAGTAGTCGCGCCAGCTGTGAGCGCCGTGCGAGGAGTGATCCTCGGGACGGGTGGGGCGGCCGGCGGCCCAATAGAACCAGTAGTCGAACGCTCCGAGCCCGACCATGAAGAACAGCGGCACCGCGATCAGCGCCACGATCGTGATGGCGTCCCCGTCGATCACGGGGTGCTCGTGCATCAGCCAGCGGATCAGCACGGTCAGCCCGAACGCGAATCCGAACCCGAGGCAGTCGAACAGAGCCGCTCGGTACCAGCCTGGTGCACGAAGCTTCGCTGCGACTGACATCACGACACCTCCACTGGCTGGTTCATGCACGGCTCACTTTGTCACGCTTGAGAGGAAGTTGACGAGAGCCTGGATCTGGGTCGACGTCAACGTCTGGGAGAAGCTCTGGGGCATCACGTTGGGCTGGAAGCCGGACGCGATGAACGCGTTCGGCTTCTCGATCGACTCCTGGATGAACGGCTTTAGCGCCATCCCCGCCTTCTTGGCGTCGGGGACGATCGCGGTGCCCAGGTTGGGGCCCGTGGTGCCGCTGGTGCCCGCGGCCGCGAGCGTGTGGCAGCCGCCGCAACCCGCCGATCCCGTGAACACGGCCTTGCCGGCGGCGGCGCTGGTCGCAGAGCTCGATCCCGAGCTCGAGCTGGACCCTGAGCCCGAGCTCGAGCCGGACGCGGGCGCGCTGCCCGCCCCGGGGATGCCCGGGGCCGACGCGTTGGGCGGCGGCGTCCCCACCGGTGAAGGCGCATTGGGCTTCTGCGAGCGCAGCCAGGTCTGGTAGGCCGCTGGGGTGACGACCCGGACCTGGGCGCGCATCAGCGAGTGGCCGGCGCCGCACAGCTCCGTGCACTCCACGGGGTAGGTGCCGAGCCGGGTGGGGGTGACCCGCAGCGTGGTCGTGATCCCGGGGACGGCGTCGAGCTTCTCGGAGAAGTTCGGGACGAAGAAGCTGTGGATCACGTCCAGCGCGTGGAGCTTGAACACCACCGGCTGATCCTTGGCCAGGTACAGCACCGGAGAGACGATCTGCTTGCCCCCGGCCTGCGGATAGGAGAACGCGAACGCGAACTGGCGGGCGGTGATGTTGATCGTCTGCTCGTTGGACTTGGAATCCTCGTTGGAGCGCAGCACCGTGTAGGCGTAGGTGCACAGGCCCACGACCAGGATCGCCGGCAGCGCTGTCCAGACGACCTCGAGGCGGGTGTTGCCGTGGATCGGAGGTCCATCCTTCTCCTCCTCGCCCGGCCTCATCCGGAACTTGAAGACCGAGTACAGCACGACGGTCTCGACCAGCACGAAGATCGGCACCGACGCGATCAGCAGCACGTCGTAGAGCGTGTGGACGTTGTGCGCCTGACGCGAGGCGTCAGTCGGGAACCACGGGATCGCCAGCGCCACGGGGATGCCGATCGCGCAGGCGATCACGCCGATTACCACCATCTGCAGAATCGGTCGATTACGCACGGCGGTGGTCTCCGTGTACGTTGCCCTCGAGCATCACTCCGCCCCGCATCCTATGCCTTCTCGGCGACGAATGGCACCAGGCCTGAGGGGCGTCTTGAAGCGGGCGCGCGCTCAACCTATGATTGAGTCAATCGTTGCAAAGTCCGTGCTCCTGGGCGATATTCGTGGCGGGGAGCACCCGGGCCTGGAGGCGCAATGCAAGTACGACAGGGCATGACCCAGGTAGTGCTGACCGTCGGCCCCGGGCACACGCTCCGGGACGTTTCGGTGGCGATGTGCCGGCGCAAGGTCGGGGCGGCCGTGGTGCTCGATCCCGATGCCCCCGGGCCGGGGGTGATCACCGAGCGCGACGTGCTTATGTCGGTCGGCGCGGGGGAGGATCCCGACGCCGAGTTGGTGGCCGACCATCTGACCTCGAACCTGACGTTCGCCTCGCCGGAGTGGTCGCTCGAGCGCGCGGCCGCGGCGATGGTCCGGGGAGGGTTCCGGCACCTGGTCGTGGTCGAGGGCCGGGAGCTCGCCGGGATCCTGTCGATGCGCGACATCGTGCGCTGCTGGACCGGGGAGGGGGCCAGCTGCGAGGTGCCCGCGGCGGCCGCCGAGGCGTCGTAGCGGGCGTTGGGTGGGCGCGGGCGACCGCGGCCTCCCCGGATAACGTGGCGCAGGGCGTACTCCGGGCGCCCAGGGCTACGAAACCCGCGCCTGACGCGGATAACGTCGCCCACGACGACCCCGACTCGCCGAGAGACACGAAATCCGGGCGCCAGGACTCCCGGTCGAGAACCGGGTCCGCCGCCGGTCGCCGCCGGCGCAGGCTAGTGCTCGTCGGGCAGCTCTGAGACGTCCCGCCGGGTGTCGCGCACCCAGAGGATCAGCGTCCAGATGAAGATGATTCCGCCGAGGATCGAGATGAACCAGGTGATCGTCGTCCCGATCACGATCAGGGTGATCCCGATCGCCATCGCGAACGGGATGATCGAGGGCCCCGGAAGGTGGATCTGCTCGCCCGCAGGAGGCGCCGGATCGCCGTGCTCGCTCACGGGTGAACGTAGATCGCTGCGGCCAGGAAGGTCATGCCGAACATGAACACGCAGACCGCGCCTGCAATCAGGCCTGTGCGGATGTTCTTACGGGCGAGCTTGCGATCCATACCGGCGCGGTGATCCTACAGCTTGACGTCGGCCACCATCGCGCCGAACAGCAGCGCCAGGTAGCACAGGGAGAACAGGTACAGCCGCAACGCGGTGCGGCGATCGGCCCGCCTGTAGAGCAGCACCGCGCCGCCGATGAACAGCAGCCCCAGCACCATCGAGGCGACCAGGTACAGGCCGCCGAACTCCCCGGCGCAGAACGGGAGCTGTGTGATCGCGTACAGCAGCAGCGTGTAGAGCAGGATCTGGCGGCGCGTCTCATGCTCGCCGCGGACCACCGGCATCATCGGCACCGAGACCTTCGCGTACTCGTCCTTCATCAGCAAGCTCAGCGCCCAGAAGTGCGGTGGCGTCCAGTAGAAGATGATCGCGAACAGGTACACGGCCGTCCAGGCCAGGTGGCCCTGCACCGCGGCCCAGCCGACCAGCGGCGGGATCGCCCCGGCGGCGCCGCCGATCACGATGTTCTGCGGGGTGCGCCGCTTCAGCCACATCGTGTAGACGCCGACGTAGCCGACGAACCCGGCCAGCGCCAGCGACGCGGCCAGCACGTTGATCGTCAGCGACATCAGCACGAACGACAGGCCCGCAAGCCCGAAGCCGAAGATCAGCGCTGCGCGCGGAGCAATCCTCCCCGCCGGGATCGGGCGCGACGCGGTCCGCTTCATCTGGCCGTCGATATCGCGGTCCAAGCAGTGGTTGACCGCGCCGGCGCCGCCCGCTGACAGGTATCCGCCCAGGCAGGTCAGCGCGATCTTCTCGACCGTCGGGCTGCCGGCGATCTCCATCGTCGTGACCGTCGTGAACAGCAGCAGCGTCTGGACCTTCGGCTTGGTCAGCTCGAAGTAGTCGGCGAGCGTCTGCCTCGCGCTCGAGACCGGCGTGGTGCGGCCGACCGCTCCCGTCGAGGCGTTCAGGACAACCGCCTCACACCCGTGTGAACTGCTCGCTGCCGCCGGTTCGCTGCTGCACGCCGGTCTGGCGTTCGATCTGGCGCCGGATGTCTCGCATCGGCTCCACGGAGCGTACACGGGGGATCACGTCGAAATTGTTGACCGGAGGCGGAGATGAGGTGAACCACTCCAACGTGTTGCCCTTCCACGGGTCGGGCCCGGCCAGCGCGCCGTGCTTGAAGCTGCGCGCGACGTTGGCGACCGTGAGCAGGACCCCGGTACCGAGGATGAACGACCCGATCGTCGAGATCAGGTTGTAGGTCGACCACCCCAACCCCGGCTGGTAGGTGTAGATCCGCCGCGGCATGCCCGACAGGCCGAGTGCGTGCTGGACGAAGAACGTGAGGTTGAAGCCGATGAACATCACCCAGAACGACGTCTTGCCGAGCTTCTCGGAGAGCATCCGCCCGGTCATCTTCGGGAACCAGTAGTAGATCCCGGCGAACACCGTGAACACGGAGCCGCCCATCAGCACGTAGTGGAAGTGCGCGACGACGAAGTAGGTGTCGTTGAGCTGCCAGTCGACCGGGAACACGGCCAGGAAGATGCCGGTGATCCCGCCGATTACGAAGATCGCGATGAACCCGACCGCGAAGTACAGCGCGGTCGTCATCACGATCGATCCTCGCCACAGCGTGGCGATCCAGTTGAAGATCTTGACCCCCGTGGGCACCCCGATCAGGAACGAGCTCAGCATGAAGAAGCCGAGCACGACGATCGGCACCGGCGAGGCGAACATGTGGTGGGCCCACACCAGTGTCGCCAGGAACGCGATCACCGCGGTCGAGGCGGCGATCGCCTTGTAGCCGAAGATCGGCTTGCGCGAGAACACCGGGATGACCTCCGAGATGATCCCGAACCCGGGCAGGATCATGATGTAGACCTCGGGGTGGCCGAAGAACCAGAACAGGTGCTGCCACAGCACCGGGGAGCCGTGCGCGGTGGGGTCGAAGAAGTGCGTGCCGAAGTGGCGGTCGGTCAGCAGCATCGTCACCGCCGCGGCCACGACCGGGAGCGCGATGATCAGCAGCACCGCGTACACGAGCAGGCCCCAGACGAACAGCGGCAGCCGCCCCCAGCTCATACCGGGGGCGCGCATGTTCACGATCGTCGCGTAGAAGTTGATCGCGCCGACCAGCGAGGAGATGCCGGTGATGTGGATCAGGAAGATCCACGCGTCCTGGCCGCCGCTGGGCGAGTACTGGATGCTCGACAGCGGCGGGTAGCTCCACCAGCCCGCTTCCGGCGGGTGGAAGAACAGCGTCGCGTAGAACACGATCCCCCCGAACACCAGCAGCCAGTAGGAGAGCGCGTTCAGCCGTGGGAACGCCATGTCCCGGGCGCCGATCATCAGCGGCAGGAAGTAGTTGCCGAAGCCGGCCATCACCGGCACCACGAACAGGAAGATCATCGTCGTCCCGTGCATCGTGAGCAGCTCGTTGTAGATCTCCCCCGACAGCAGCGTGTTGTTCGGGACGCCGAGCTGGACGCGCATCAGCAGCGCCTCGACCCCACCCAACATGAAGAACACGAAGGTGGTGACCAGGTAGAGAATCCCGATCTTCTTGTGATCGGTGGTCGTGACCCAGTCGACCCACTTCTTGGTCGTTCGCGGGCGCGTCACTTCGTGCGTGACGACCTGCGGGACCGGGACGTCGACGCGCTGAGTGGTGGCGGGCTCTTCGGTGACGGCCATCCAGTTCTCCTTAGAAGTTTCCGCCCGCCGAGAGGTTTCCGCTGGCGCTGAGGATCGCGCGCAGCTGGGCTACCTGCGCGTTGGCCTGGGTGATCAGGGCACTCTGCCGCGTCAGCCAGGCCTTGTAGTCGGCGGGGCTGAGGACCTGGACGAGCGCGGTCATCGCCGCGTGGCTGCGGCCGCACAGCTGGGCGCACTGCCCGTGGAACAGGGCGCCGGCCTTCGGCGCCTTGAACCAGGTATAGGTCGTGTAGCCCGGAACGGCGTCGACCTTGCCGCCCAGCGACGGGACCCACCAGGAGTGGATCACGTCGGTCGACTGGATCTTGAGGATCACGGTCGTGTTGGCCGGCGCGTACATCTCCTGGTAGGAGTACGGAAGCTTGGACGAGAACGCCCCGTTGAGGCAGTCGGAGCCATAGACGTAGCGCCAGATGAACTGGCGGCCCTGGACGCAGATCGTCACCGCCTTGCCGTTGGGCGGGGTGGGCTCGGTGACCGAGGCTGACAGAACCAGCCCGTTGGCGCTGGAGTTCGGCGGGTTGATGATGCTCGGCAGCTTGATGAACGTGATCACGGTCAGCACCACCAGAATCAGCGCGGCCGCCACCGTCCAGCCGATCTCCAGGCGCGTATTCCCGTGGATCTGTGCCGCGACGGGGTTCTTCTTGGCCCGGAAGCGATAGAGCGAGTAGAACAACGCACCCTCGACGATCACGAACACCACGGCCGCGATGTAGAGCACGACCTTGTACAGCGAGGCGATCTGATCGGCGTTCGGCGAGCCCCCGGACTTCGGGGTGATGAAGTTCGCCAACGCCCCCGGTGCCACCAGCAGCGAAACGGCGGCGACGGCCGCCAGCGCCAATGTCACTCGCCTCAGCCGGGATCGGGCGCGGCGGGGCTTAGCGTCGGTAACTGCTTGGCGCACGGCGCCGCATTCTATTCAGGAGGAGGGGCGGGAGTCGTCGTCGCCTACCAGGCGCCTACCCAGGTCGCGGCAAATCCGGGCGTCGCGGTGCCGGCCGCGGCCTCGAACCTATACTGGCCCGCCTTGCGATCGTCCTGGGGTATCCGAGTGGCCGCGTGGACCGTGGTCGCGGCGGGACTCGCGGCGCCGGCCCTGCGACGCCGGCTGCACCCGGCGGTGGTGTTCCCGCTGGCTGCTGCGGCGCCCGTGGCGCTGTGCACGGTGGTCCCGCGCAGCCGGGCACGCGACATGGCGCTCTGCGGGATGAACATGTGGGGCTACCTGGCGGCCTACAAGATGCCCCACGATCGGCCGGAGCGGCTCGCCGGCCGCGTCCACGTTGACTATCCGATCGCCGTCGACCGCGTCCTGGGACTCGGCGTCACGCCCACCCAGCGGCTGCAGCGGCGCTTTGCTCGCCCCGGCCACATCAACCGCTTCGAGCGGCGTGCTGGTGTTCTCCCACTGGGCCTGGTTCGCGGTCCCGCACGCCAGTGTCGCCTACGTGCTGTGGCGCGATCCCGACCGGTTTCCAAGCGCCGCAGCGCGCATGTACGCCGTGTTCGACCTCGGCGCGGTGTTCTACTGGTCGGTGCCCACCGCGCCGCCGTGGTACGCCGCGCGCGTGGGGCGACTGGACGACGGCCGCACGGCGGCGGTGCGCCGGATGATGATCGAGTACGGGGAGCAGTTCTGGGGCAACCGCTGGAATGATCTCTACGATGTCTTCGGAGGTAATCCGCTAGCCGCCATGCCGTCATTGCACTTCGCTACATCGCTGATGGCAGCCCACCTGCTGTCGGAGGTGGGGCCGGTGGTCGGCGCCGTGGGGTGGAGCTACGCGGGGATTCTCGGGCTTGCGCTCGTCTATCTGGGCGAGCACTACGCGGTCGATCTGATCGCCGGCGCGCTGCTGGCTGAGACCGTCAGAGTCGGGGCGCCCCGGGCTGCGCCGCTGGTCAGGCGCCTGTCATCCGGGCTGCAAGCGGTCGAGGCGAAAACGGTAAGCGCATAGGGGGCCGGGTGCCTGAGCACGCTCCCACCGAGCGGCGCGCATCCGGGCCCGAGCCCGCTCCGGCGCAGCCCCGCGCGGCCGACGTGGAGCCCCGCGAGTCTTCTGGCCAGTCCGGCGAGGAGATGCCGCGGGTCGTTTTCACGCGCCGGCGACTGCTGATCTCGCTGCTGTTCGTCGCCTCCGCGGTCGCGTTTCTGTATTTCGTTCTGCCGCGGCTGCTGGGCCTGAAGGACACCTGGAACCGCATTCAGCACGGCAACGGCTGGTGGCTGGCGTTCGCGTTCGTGCTCGAGCTGTGCTCATTCGTCGGCTACATCGCGCTGTTCCGGGCGGTGTTCGTGCGGGGCAAGTCGCGGATCGACTGGCGGGCAAGCTACGAGATCACGATGTCCGGGCTGGCGGCGACGCGCCTGTTCGCGTCCGCCGGAGCCGGAGGGATCGCGCTGACCGCGTGGGCTGTTCGGCGCTCGGGGATGGAGCCGCGCGTCGTGGCCTGCCGGATGGTCGCGCAGCTGGCCCTGCTGTACGGCGTGTTCATGGCGACACTCGTGATCGTCGGTCTCGGGCTGTACCTGGGGGTGATCCCGGGCGGCGGATCGTTCGCGCTGACCGTGGTGCCCGCGCTGTTTGGGGCGATCGTGATCGCGCTGTTTTTGTCGGTCTCACTGCTGCCCGGCGACTTCGACCGGCTGGTCAAGCGGTGGACGAGCGACAGTGGCAAGTTCGGCCGGACCGTGGCGCGCCTGGCAGCGGTCCCGGCCACCGCGGCTACCGGGATCCGGACCGCGATCGACCTGGTCCGCTCGAAGAACCCGTATCTGCTCGGTGCGATCGCCTGGTGGGGCTTCGATATCGCCGTACTGTGGGCCTGCTTCCACGCGTTTGGAGCGTCGCCACCCAAGGGTGTGATCGTCATGGCCTACTTCATCGGGATGTTCGGCAACACGCTGCCGCTGCCGGGCGGGATTGGCGGCGTCGACGGAGGCATGATCGGGGCGCTGACGGCGTTCGGGGTGGGCGTCCAGGTGTCGGTCGTGTCGGTGCTGGCCTACCGTGCGTTCTCGTTCTGGTTGCCGACGCTGCCAGGGGCGATCGCTTATCTGCAGCTGCGCCGGACCGTCCGCCGCTGGCAGGAGGAGCCGGTCGCGGACCCGCCCAGACCCGGCGGAATGCTCAGCAGCGCATCGGGGCGGGCGTCGTGATGGAATTCAGACCCCCCAAACGTCGCTATACTTTGTGAAGTGACTGATTCCCGCGTAGAGAACGTGATCATCATCGGCAGCGGACCGGCCGGCTACACGGCCGCGCTGTACACGGCCCGCGCCAACCTCGAGCCGCTGGTGATCGAGGGCTTCGCCTGGGGCGGCCTGCTCCAGCAGACGACCGACGTCGAGAACTACCCAGGCTTCAGCGACGGGATCATGGGTCCCGAGCTGATGCAGCACTTCCGCGACCAGGCCGAGCGCTTCGGCGCCCGCCTGGAGACCGACGACGTCACCCAGGTCGAGCTGTCGCGCGACGGCAGCCCCCACAAGGTGTGGATCGGCGACGACCTGCACCTCGCGCGCTCGGTGATCCTGGCGATGGGCGCTCAGCACCGCAAGCTCAACGTCCCCGGCGAGGAGGAGCTCTCCGGCCGCGGGGTCAGCTACTGCGCCACCTGCGACGCCGCGTTCTTCAAGGACGCCGCCACGCTGATCGTCGGCGGCGGGGACTCCGCGATGGAGGAGGCGATGTTCCTCTCGAAGTTCGCTTCCAACGTCGCGATCGTGCACCGGCGCAACGAGTTTCGCGCATCGAAGATCATGCTCGAGCGGGCGCGGGCGATCCCCAACATCGAGTGGATCACTCCGTATGAGATCAGCGAGTTCTCCGCCTCCTCGCAGGGCCGCGGGCTCGGGATCGCCAAGCTCCGCAACACCGAGGACGGCTCCTCAAAGGAGCTGCCGATCACCGGAGCGTTCATCGCAGTCGGCCACGACCCCCAGTCGCAGCTCGTCGAAGGCCAGGTGGACGTGGACGAGAACGGCTACGTCGTCACCCAGGGCCGTTCGACGCTGACAAACCTGACCGGGGTGTTCGCCGCCGGCGACCTGGTCGACCACACCTACCGCCAGGCCGTGACCGCGGCGGGCTCCGGGTGCCAGGCGGCGCTGGACGCCGAGTGGTATCTGCGCGACAATCCGGCCCCTTTTGAGGCCGAGGCCCGCGCCGAGGACGTAGCCGGCACGGCCGCCCCGTAGCGGAGGTCCGCGTCAGTACGGGCAGTGGCGCGCCGGGCCCGAGTTGCGCGACGGCGCCCGGCTGCCCATCGACAGCCCGAAGTCCTGTGTCCATGTCGCCGGCCCGCTGGCGTAGCCGGCGACCGGATGGCGGTTGACCCCGGTCCCGACGTCGCGGTAGGTCGGGTTGAGGATGTTCTCGCAGTGCCCGGCGCTGGCCATCCAGCCGGCGACGACCTGGCGCGGGGTCCCGTAGCCGGTCGCGATGTTCTCGCCGGCCGCCGACCACCTGAAGCCGGCCGCTGAGATGCGACCGGCGAAGTTCGTGCCGTGCGTGAACATTCGGCTCGAGACCATCTCGTCGCTCCAGCGCTGCGCGGAGTGGTTGAGGCGATGATCGGCGTGCAGGGCCGGGAGGTGCCTGGCCGAGCGCTCGTGGTTGACCAGGCACACGACGGCCGCGCGCATCTCGCCGATCGGCGCCGAGGCGGCGGATCGGTTGGCGTTCGCGCACCCGTGGGCGGCCTGGGCAGGCGCCGCCAGCGCGATCGGGGCCGCCCCGGCGGTGACCAGGGCGGCTATCGAAGCTCTCACCCGATGAAGGATCGTGGCTCGCAGCTTACGGCGTGAGCACGATCTTCAGTGCCTCCCGGCGGTCATAGACCTCATAGGCCTGCGGCGCGTCATCGAGCGGCAGGTGGTGGGTGACCAGCGGCGTGGGGTCGAGCGATCCCGCCGCGAGCATCCCCAACACCCGGTCCACGTGGGCGATCACGTTGGCCTGGCCGGACTTCAGGGTCAGCGCCTTGATCCAGACCAGCCCCATGTGCACCTGCGTGGGCTCGGCGTAGACGCCGATCGCGACCACGGTGCCGGCGTTGCGGGCGAGGCGGATCGCCAGATCCAGCGCGTCGGGATGGCCGACCGCGTCGATCGCGACGTCGACGCCGCGACCCTCGGTCGCTCCCCTGATCACATCGCGGGGCTTCTGTTCACTCAGATGCACCGGGGTGGCGCCGAACGTCCGGGCTACGTCGAGCCGGGCATCGACTGTGTCGATCGCGAACACCGACTGCGCGCCCGCGGCCTTCGCAACCTGGACCGCGCACAGGCCGACCGGTCCCAGGCCCAGCACGGCGACGCTGTCGCCGGGTCGCACCCCGCCCTCGTCGATCGCGTGGTAGGCGGTGCCCATCACGTCGCCGGCGAACAGGGCGACGTCGTCGGCGACGTTGTCGGGGACCTTGCGCAGGGTCATGTTCGCCATCGGCACCAGGGTGCGCTCGGCCTGGGTGCCCTGTAAATCGCCCATCGCGGCGCCGTGCCCGAACAGGCGGGCCCGCTCGCACTTCTGGTACACGCCCCGCAGGCAGAAGAAGCAGGTCCCGCAGGCCGAGTGAAAGCAGCCGAGCACTCGATCGCCGGGCGCTACCCGGGCCACGTCGGCGCCGGTCTCGAGCACCTCGCCGACGAACTCGTGCCCGATCGTGAAGCCGGGCTCGATCTTCACGCGCCCGTGGTAGATGTGCAGGTCCGAGCCGCAGATCCCGCTGGCGCTGATCGCGACGATCGCCTCGTCAGCGGACTTCAGCTCCGGGTCGGGGCGTTCCTCGACGCGTACCTCTCGCACGTCCTGGTATGTCACGGCTCTCATTCGGCCTCCTCGTAGGCGTAGAAGCCCTCTCCAGTTTGAATCCCGAGCTTGCCCGCCCAACCCAGGCGGCGCAGGGCCGGCGCGGCGCGATAGCGCTCCTCGCGGAACTCGTCGGCGAGCCCGTCGAGCACCCCCAGCACGTGGTCGAGCCCGATCCGGTCGGCCCACGTCAGCGGGCCGCGGGGGTGGCTGAGCCCGTGAACCATCCCGGTGTCGATGTCGACGGCGCTGCCGACGCCCTCGCCGAGCGCGAACGCCGACTCGTTGATGATCTGGCAGACGATCCGCCCCAGCACCAGCCCCGGCGCGTCCTGGACCCACACGGTGTGCTTGCCGAGCGTGGCGAAGAAGCGCTCGGCGGCCTCGGCTGCCGACCGGGCAGTGTCGGGACCGCGGGTGAGCTCGACCAGCGAGCTCTGATCGAGCGGCGGCAGCGCGTGGAATCCGACAGCGGCGCCGCCCGGGTCCAGCGTGGCCAGCGAGCCGGCGGCGCAGCAGATCGCCTGCGGGCCGCCCTGTAGCGGCGCCCCGGGTTCGTCGCGGCCGGTCAGGTCGAGGATCAGGAACGGTGCGTCGAGGTCGTGGGCCTCCTCGGGGCCCGCCACCTCCCAGCCGGCCTGCGCCGCGGTGGCGCCGAGCTCGAGCGTCAGCTCCGTGTCTCCGGCGAGCACGATCACGCCGTCGCCGCCTCCGATGTCGAGCGGCTCGGGGTCGGGCGGTCGGTAGTCGCCGTCGGCGTAGTCGTAGTAGCCGCGCCCCGACTTGCGGCCCAGCCGGCCCGCGGCGACCGTGCGGACCGCGATCTGCGACGGGCGCCAGCGGGGCTCGCCGAAGCTCTGCTCGTAGAACGACCGCGAGATCTCGAGGCCGGTGTCGACACCGACGAGGTCCATCAGCTCAAACGGCCCCATCCGGAAGCCTCCGCCAAGCCGGCAGATGCGGTCGATCTCCTCCAGCGGAGCGATCCGCTCCTGCAGGAGGCGGAGCCCCTCCAGCCCAAAGGGCCGGTTGCAGCGGTTGACGAGGAACCCGGGACCGTCGCGGGCCTCGATCACGTGCTTGCCCATCGCCTCCCCAGTGGCGCGGGCCACCGCAATTGCATCCGCCGAGGACTGGTCCCCGGCGACGACCTCGAGCAGCGCCATCAGCGGCGCCGGGTTGAAGAAGTGCATTCCGACCACCCGCTCGGGTCGCTGCGCAGCGGTCGCGATCGCGGTCACCAGCAACGAGGATGTGTTGCTCGCCAGCACGCAATCCTCGGAGACGATCTCGGCTGACAGTTTCGAGAACAGCTCGCGCTTGAGTTCGAGCCGCTCGGGCGCCGCCTCGATCACGAGCCCGCACGGGGCGAGGTCGTCCAGCGCCGGCGCCGGCTCGAGCCTGCGCGCGGCCGCCTCGGCGTCAGCTTGGGTCCAGCGCCCGCGGGCGGCACCGCGGTCCAGATGGCGCCTGATCTGCTCGATCCCGCGCTCCAGCGCCTCACTGACCGGGTCATGCAGCAACGTGCGGGCGCCGGCCAGGCAGCCCAGCTGCGCGATCCCGGCGCCCATCGTGCCGGCGCCGACGACGCCGATCGTGTCGGGAGCTTGGGTCAAATCGCGGCAGCCGGTCAGGCCGGGACCAGCGCGTTGACGCCGGTCAGCGCCCGGCCGATGATCATCTTCTGGATCTGCGAGGTCCCTTCGTACAGGGTCGTCACGCGCACGTCGCGAAAATAGCGCTCGACCGGGTAGTCATCGACGTAGCCCGACCCACCGTGCACCTGGATTGCCGTGTTGGCGCAGCTGACTGCGGCCTCGGTGGCGTACAGCTTGGCGATCGATGTCTCGGTCGTGTTCGGCTTGCCCGCATCCTTCAGATAGCCAGCCCGCCAGACGAGCATCCGCGCCGCGTCGGTCTGAACCTTCATGTCGGCGATCATCTCCTGGACGAGCTGGAAGGCAGCGATCGGCCGCCCGAACTGCTCGCGCTCCTTGGCGTAGCGGACCGACGCGTCCAGGGACCCCTGGCAGATCCCCACGCATCCGGCGGCGACGCTGTAACGCCCGGAGTCGAGCGAGCTCATCGCGATCTTGAAGCCGTCCCCGACCTGGCCCATGATCGCGTCGTCGGGCACCTCGACGTCGTCGAGCGAGATCGCCGCGGTGTCAGAGCCGCGCAAGCCCATCTTGTGATGGATGACCTGGGGCTCGAAGCCGGGGTTGTCGGTCTCGACCAGGAAGCAGGCCAGGCCCCGGTGTCCCTTGTCGGGGTCTGTCTGGGCGAAGATCATCGCGACCTTGGCGTGGTTGCCGAGCGAGATCCACATCTTGGCGCCGTTGATGACCCAGCCGGAGTCGGTCTTGCGCGCGCGCGTCTTCTGGTTGGCGGCGTCCGAGCCGGTGTCGGGCTCGGTCAGCCCGAAGCAGCCGAGCCACTCGCCCGAGCACAGCTTCGGCAGGTACTTCTGCTTCTGCTCCTCGGTCCCCCAGCGCAGGATGCCCGAGCAGACGAGCGACGTCTGCACCGAGATCACGGTGCGCATCGCCGAGCAGCCGCGTCCGACCTCCTCGACGACCAGCGCGTAGGTCAGGTAGTCGAGACCGGCGCCGCCGTACTCGCGCGGGACGATCGCGCCCAGGTAGCCCTGCTCGGCGATCTTGGCCACCAGCTCGAGGTCGAAGTGCTCGTTGCGATCGTTCTCGCGCGCGCGGTCGACGATCTCCTTGTCGGTGAAGTCGCGCGCGGTCTCGCGGATCAGCTGCTGCTCGTCTGTGAGTTCGAAGTCCATGGCGCGGGACGCTAGCGAAGCGCCAGTAGGATCACCACGGCAGCCCGACGAAACGTTCAGGTGGAGCGCCGCACTAATGCCCCCGCAGACCAGATACGTGCGCAACGGCGACATCCACATCGCGTATCAGGTGCTCGGCGACGGCCCGATCGACCTCGTGTTCGTGCCGAGCTGGATCTCGCAGGTCGAGGCCTACTGGGAGGAACCGTCGGTCGCCCGGTACTTCGAGCGCCTGGCCTCGTTCTCGCGGCTGATCATGTTCGACCGGCGCGGCACGGGCCTGTCGGATCCGGTCGTCGGGGCGCCAACTCTCGAGGAGCAGATGGACGACGTGGTCGCGGTGATGGACGCCGTCGGCTCGCGGACCGCGGCCGTGTTCGCGTGGGTCGAGGGCGGCGCGATGGCCGCGCTGTTCGCCGCTACGCATCCCGAGCGGACCCACGCGCTGGTGCTCTACGAGGGGCTGCCGCGGATGTCGTGGGCGCCCGACTACGACTGGCCGCCCAAGCGCGACGAGCGCGAGGCGCGGATGCGCCAGCTGCCCTGGGGCGAGGGGGCCCGGATCCTCCCCCTGGCGCAGAGCGCCGCCTCCAACCCGAGGCTCGTCGCCTGGTTCGGGCGGCTCGAGCGGCTCGCGGCGAGCCCGGGCACCGCCGCCAAGCTCGAGATGATGAACGCGGAGGTCGACGTGCGGGCTGTGCTGCCGTCGATCTCGGTGCCGACGCTGGTGCTGCATCGCGCCGAGGAGCACTTCATCGACATCCGGCATTCGCGATATCTCGCCGAGCACATCCCGGGCGCCCGCTACGTCGAGCTCCCCGGATCCGAGGTGTTCTCGTTCACGCACGCAGGCGACGAGCTGCTCGACGAGGTCCAGGAGTTCCTCACCGGGATGCGCCAAGCGCCGCGTCACGAGCGGGTGCTCGCGACCGTGATGTTCGCCGACATCGTCGACTCGACGCGGACCGCCGCGCAGCTCGGCGATCGTCGCTGGCGCGAGATCCTGAGCTCGGTCGAGGAGGCCGTGCTCCGGGAGCTATCAGACCATCGCGGCCGCGCCGTCAAGACCCTCGGGGACGGGTTCCTGGCCACGTTTGACGGGCCGGCGCGCGGGATCCGTTGCGCGACCGCGATTCGGGAGTCGATCCGCGCGCAGTTCGGCCTCGAGATCCGCAGCGGTCTTCACACCGGCGAGATCGAGCTGATCGGCTCGGACGTCGGGGGGATCGGGGTTCACATCGGGGCTCGCGTCGGTTCGAGCGCGGCGCCCGGAGAGGTGCTGGTGTCCGGGACCGTCAAGGACCTGGTGGTCGGGTCCGGGATCGAGTTCGAGGATCGTGGCGAGCGCGAGCTCCGCGGGGTTCCGGGGCAGTGGCGGCTGTGGGCGGTCGCCGCCTGAGCCGCTGCGCGCTGCCGCGGCCGGTGGCGGATCGCCCGCCCCCGCCGCGCTGAGGCGGCAGGGGCGGGATCGATCGCAGGCCCTTCCTTGACCTAGGACTAGGAGGCGGGCGGCAGGGACGCCACCGGGGCCGGCGCCACTGCGATCGTCACGGCCGCGGAGGCGGCGCCGACGTTGTCGGGGTCGCCCGGGATCCGGGCCCGGAACGTGACGTTGCCCGAGTTACCGAACCGCCAGCCGAACTGATAGCTCGAGTCGTGCCTGACCGAGCGCACCTCGACGGTGTGCCAGTTGCCGTCCTTGCCGAGGCGCTGCAGGTAGACCACGTCACCTGCCTTGTCTGGGGTGACCACGCCGCTCAGCGTGATCTTCTGGCCGACGGCCGAGCTGGTCGAGCTCGGGGTGATTGTCAGCAGGTCACGAACGCCCTCGAACAGCGCCGCGCTGTGACGGTGCGGCGGGAGCGTCGTCCTCACGACGTAGACGGCGTTGACGGTCGGGTTGACCGCAAACGCGTAGCTACCGCTGGCGTTGGTGGTGGTCGCCGCGTTACAGGTGAACGTCGTCTGCGTCGCGGTGCGGCTGCAAAGCGTCACCGGGGTGCTCGGCAGCGGCGTGGTGCTACCCGCCTGGTCGAGCGTGCCCGAGATCGTCGCCGTCTGGCCGTAGCTGATGATCGGGGTGGATGTACCGATCGTGAACGACGGGATCTGAGCCTGCTCGATCGTCACCGTGACGGGGTCAGACACGCCGCGGTCGTTACGGGCGTCGCCCGGGAACACGACGCGGACGTCCCTGACTCCGGGGACCCGCCAGCGGTAGCTGATCGAGTAGTTCGAGGCGCCGTCCGTCCGGGCGGTCTTGATCGTGTGCCAGTTGTCGCTGCCGCCCTTTTGGGCCTGCAGACGGACGATCTCGCCCGTGTGGTCGGGGGTGATGTGACCGGTGAACGTGATCGGCTGCTTCGTCGATGCCGACGTTGCGCTGGCGGCCAGGTCGACGAGCGCCGACACGTGCTCGCGGACGGTCCGGCTATGGACGCCCTTCGGGCCTCTCACGAACCAGCTGCGGTTGGTGAGCACCACGCCCTCGGCGCGGGTGAACTGGTAGAACCCGTGCGAGTCGGTCCTGGTGACTCCGATGATGGTGAACCGGGGCTGAGTGGCGAGCCGGTGGTATAGCACGACCGGCTTGTTGGCGATGTCAGATCCTCTCAGCTGACCATAAATCAACACCCCGTCTCCGGCGATGATGGGATTCGGTGTGGCGTTGATCGTCAGGCCACGGTTATGCTGCGGCGCAGCACCCGCGATGGCCGGAACTGACACGGCGACGAGCGCGGCCAGCAGCGATGCGAGCACGACAAGGCGTGGGCGCATGTAGGCCCTCCTTTCCCAGCATGGTGAATGAAGCCTCGGACTGCCCGGCCAGCAATCTGTGAGGCTGGTTGCGTCCATCTCAACACTGGGTTGCGCGAGAAAGTTGCGGTACCTGTCGGCGGCCTTACAAACTGCTGAGGTTCGGTCGTGCGGGCCGTTTCGGCCCGTGCCCGAAGGGGTAGATCCGCGGCCCGTTCAGGCCTGCGCCGAGTTGCCCCCGCGCTGCTACCTCGTGGTCAGCGGCGGCCGCTCAGCGCCCGCATGACGGTGTCGACCGCCTCGTCGACGCTCAGCTCGGGCGAGAGCTCGATATCCGGGCAGCTCGGCGGCTCGTACGGATCGTCGATGCCGGTGAAGTTGTCGAGCTGGCCGGCGCTGGCCTGCGCGTACATCCCCTTGGGGTCGCGCTCGGCGCACACGTCCAGCGGCGTGTTGACGAACACCTCGAGAAACGACAGGCCGTCGGCCAGGTGGCGCTCACGGACCTCCCGGCGGGTCGCCTCGTAGGGCGACACGAGCGCCACGACGGCGACCGTGCCGGCGTCGGCGAGCAGCCGGGCGAGCTCGCCTACGCGCTGCACATTGCGGTCGCGATCGGCGCGGGTGAAACCGAGGTCAGAACAGATCCCCTGGCGCAGGTTGTCGCCGTCGAGCAGATAGGCGCTGCGCCCCTGCTCGAGCAGGCGCAGCTCGAGTGCCGATGCGATTGTCGTCTTTCCGGCCCCGGGCAAACCGGTGAACCACACCGTGCCTCCCCGCGCGCGCAGCAATCCCCAGCGCTGTTCGCGGGTGGTGGGCCTGGCCTGCGTGGTCACGTTCCCAATGACGTCGACCGTTGATGCGGTTTGCGAATGGAACACCTGGACTCGTGCGCCTGTCCTGCTGTCGGCGCCCACCATAATGCACGAGGTGGATCCTCGGTGAGCGCGCCCCGGCGAGCGAGAGCGGGCACCGGCGACGCGGCCCCTGCGGCGCCTCGGCGTACCTCGACACGCGCCACAGCCGCCAATACACTGACTGCGCCGTGGATTCCTTCGTCCTCGTGCTTCTGGGAGGTGTGGTCGCGCTTGGCCTGTGGATGTGGCTGCTCGCGCGCCACTACCCCGGCAACGGCCTCGATCAGGTGGGGCTGAAGTCCGCGCGGGAAATCACCGAGAGGCGCGAGGCGCTGGAGGCCGAGGACCTCGACCAGATGATCGCGGCCCACAACGCACGGCGGCGGGCCAAGGGCGAGCCCGAGGTGACCGCGGCCGAATACGAGCTGCGCGTGACCACCGACTTGCACGACCAGCACCGGCAGCGCGAGCAGTACCTCGCAGACCGCGAGCTCGACGAGCTTCTCGAGGTCACCAACGCCCATCGCCGCAAGCGGGGACTGCCCGAGCGCACGCGGGAGCAGGCAAGCGAGGAGTTCGGCTCCGGGCGTTCGGCGGGGTACTGACCGCGTTGCTTGCGTTCTGAGCGCGTGGCGCGGTGCCTGATCATCGGCTGCGGCTGCCGCGGGCTGGAGCTGACGAGGGAGCTGATCGCCCGCGGACACGCGGTGCGGGCGACCACGCGTGATCCCACGCGCGTCGCCGAGATCGAGGCGGCCGGCGCCGAGGCCGTGGTCGCGGATCCGGACCGGATCGCGACGCTGATCCCGGCGCTGGAGCATGCGGGCGTCAGCTGCATCCTGCTGGGATCGGCGAGTGGGAGCGACGAGGCCGTGGCCGCGCTGCATTCCAGCCGGCTCGAGATGTTGCTGCTGAGGATGCTCGACACCACCGTGCGCGGAGTCGTATACGAGGCGTCGGGCACGGTCGACGGCGACCTGCTGGCGGCCGGCGGCGAGCTCGTACGCCGGTTCTGCGAGGACTCGCGGATCCCCTACGCGCTGCTGTCCGACGTGGGTCCCGGCGGCTGGCCGGGGGACGCGGCGAACGCCGTCGAACGGGTGCTGGCGCGAGACGGCTGAGGCGCGGTTCGGGTCCCGGAGCGGTTAGGGCCGACGCTGGTTACCGGAAGTCCGGGGCGCTGTAGCCCGGAAGGATCTCCGGTAGCCCGTCGCTCACCCGATCGGGGAACTCGGCGCGGCGCTTCTCCAGGAACGCGGTGATGCCCTCAGCGGCGTCGGCCGACTGCCCGCGGTAGAACATGCCGCGCGAGTCGGCGCGGTGCGCGAGCATCGGATGCTCGGCGCCGAGCATCGTCCACATCATCCGGCGGGCCAGCGCCACCGACACCGGCGCGGCGTTCTCGGCGATCTCGTGGGCCAGCGCGCGGGCGGCGTCGAGCAGCTCGCCGGCGGGATGGACGCTGCGCAGCAGACCGGCCTCGAGCCCCTCCTGGGCGGGGAACACACGGCCGGTCGCAACCCATTCCATCGCGCGGCTGATCCCGACCGCCCGCGGCAGAAACCAGCTCGAGCATGCCTCGGGGACGATCCCGCGTCGGGCGAACACGAATCCGATCCGGGCCCCCTCGGCGGCCATGCGCACGTCCATCGCGAGCGTCATCGTCGCCCCGACGCCGACAGCGGGACCGTTGATCGCCGCGATCACCGGCTTGGTCGACTCAAAGATCCGCAACGTAAGCCGGCCGCCGCCGTCCCGCGGCACCGGGCCCTCGGCGTCGCGCTCGCGGTAGTCGAACGTAGCCTCTCCGCCGCCGAGGTCGGCGCCAGCGCAGAACCCACGGCCGGCACCAGTGACTATCACCACCCGCACGGCGTCGTCGGCATCGGCCTCATCGAACGCGGCGATCAGCTCCTCGCCCATCGTGGCCGTCCACGCGTTCAGCCGGTCGGGCCGGTTCAGCGTGATCGTCAGGACCCCGTCGGCGACGTCGGTGACTATCTGCTCGTATTGCATCCAGCACTCCTCTGCGGGGTGATTAGGGTCAGAGCTCGAGCAGCGCGCCGACCCGGTCGAGCAGGTCGGCCAGGATCCGAGCGGTCGCGCCCCAGATCAGGTGCTCGCCGACGAGATACGTGTCGGTGCGGATCGGCAGGCTGCGGCGGACCAGGCGCCGGCGTGCGTAGCCCGCCTGCAGCGAGCTCAGCTTCAGCTCGATCACCTGGGCGACCTCACGCGCGCTCGGAGTCCACTCCCGACCGGGGTCGATCATCCCCACGAACGGGTACACCGCGTAGCCGGTGGCGATCGTGGGCGTGGGCTGCAACGCGCCGAGCACGTCGACGGCGTCGACCGGCAGCCCGATCTCCTCCTCGGCCTCGCGCAACGACGTCGCCAGCAGGTCGCGGTCGCCCTCGTCGCGTCGCCCCCCCGGGAACGAGATCTCGCCCGGGTGGCGGCGGAGGTCGTCCCGTCGCTTCGTGAATACGGCGTGCAGCTCGCCGCGCGACTCGTACAGCGGCACGAGCACGGCGGCGTCCGTGCGGCCGCTGACGTCAATCGTCACCGCGTCCTCCACGGTCAGCAGCGACGGCCTGATCCGGTCGCCGATCGTCTGGGTGGGGGTCGCCATCGCCTGACTATATTGGCGAGGGATGGAGGCTCTTATCGTCGTCGATATGCAGAACGACTTCACCTCCGGCGGCGCGCTTGCGGTCGACGGCGGCGACGCTGTGATCGGGCCGGTGAACCGGCTCGCGGCGGCGGCTCCGTTCGTGGTCGCGACGCGGGATTGGCACCCGCCCGACCACGCCTCCTTCGAGGTCAACGGCGGCGTCTGGCCGGTGCACTGCGTGCAGGGCAGCCAGGGCGCCGAGCTCCATCCCGACGTCGACGCCGGCCAGATCGACGCAATCGTCGACACCGGCTACACCGCCGAGCTCGAGGGCTACTCCGGCTTTGAGGACACCGGGCTCGAGGAGCTGCTGCGCGACCACGGCGTCGACAAGGTCCACGTGGTCGGGCTCGCGCTCGACTACTGCGTCAAGGAGACCGCGCTGGACGCCAGGCGAGCCGGGTTCGAGGTGGTCGTCCACCGCGAGGGGACTCGCCCGGTCGAGGTCACGGCGGGCGACGGCGACCGAGCGGTGAAGGAGCTGGTCGACGCGGGCGTGCAGGTTGTCGACTGACCTGAAGCACAAGGTCGCGCTGGTGACCGGCGGCAGCCGCGGCATCGGCGCCGCCATCTGCCGCAAGCTCGCGCAGGAGGGCTCGGCGGTGGCGGTCGCCTACCGCAGCGGCGCGGACGAGGCCGAGGCGGTGGCGTCGGAGCTCGCCTCAGCGGGCGCCGTCGCTCGCACGTTCGGCGCCGACCTGGGGGAGGAGGGCGAGCCCGAGCGGCTGATCGCCGACGTCGAGCAGGCGTTCGGGCGCATCGACGTGCTCGTCGCCAACCATGGGGTCGGGGTGGTGTCGCCGCTAGGGGAGACTGACGTGGCGGTGTTCGACCAGGCGATCGCGGTGAACCTGCGCTCGCCATTCTTCCTCGTCCAGGCGGCGCTTCCGGGGATGCGCGAGCGGGGCTTTGGCCGGATTCTGTTCATGTCCTCGGCCGCGGCGTTCCGGGGCGGGCCGATCGGCGCGCACTACGCAGCGTCGAAGTCGGGCCTGCATGGGATGACCCACTATCTGTCGGCGCAGCTGGCGCCCGAGGGGATCACCGTCAACGCGATCGCGCCCGGGTTCATCGACACCGAGATGCTGCCCGGGGACCCGAACGAGCTCGCCAAGCTGATCCCCGCGGGGCGGGTCGGCAAGCCTGAGGAGGTCGCCGATCTGGCGGTGGCGACGTTGCGCAACGCGTTCGTCACCAACCACGTGATGCTCGTGGACGGGGGCAGTTACCCGCGGTAGCTCTGGTCGTCCGGCGCCGCCGACTGCTGCGGCGGGGCGCGGGTCAGGTGGTCGCGGGCTCGACCAACTCGACGCGCTCGGTGAAGATCACCTCGCCGTCGAGCGTGCGGTGCACCGGGCACTTCGCGGCGATCACGCTCAGGCGCTCGACCATCTCCGGCGGGCAGTCAGCGGGGAGACGCAGGACCGTCTTGAAGTTCGTCGGACAGCCACGCTCGGCCGGCTGGTAGTCGCACTGGACCTCGACCTGGCCGATGTCCCAGCCCTTGTGCTTGGCGTACATCTCGATCGTGACCGCCGTGCAGGACGCAAGGCTCGCCGCCAGCAGCTCCTGCGGGCTGGGGCCGTCGTCTTCGCCGCCATGCTCGTTGGGCTCGTCGACATTCAGCTGGTGCTGGCGAATGTCGATCCGGTGTGTGAACGCGTTCCGTGCGGTTCGGCGAGCTGTGGCCTTCATCCAATTTCCTTGTAGTTGCGGGAGCCTCCATGAGCCATCGTAGCGCCGCCTTTGGCGTTACTCGACCAGTGAGTTGAAAACCAGACCGGTGGGCACCTTAGGGTAAAAGTACGTCGACTTCGGAGGCATGCTCTCGCCGGTCTCGGCGACCGCCTGGACGTCCTCGATCGGCGTTGGAGCCATGAAGAACGCAGCGTCGTATTCGCCGCTCTGGACGAGCTCGAGCGCCTGGTCGAAGTCGCGCGCGTACCGCAGCCCGTCGAGCTCGTCGATGGCCTCGTCGGTCATTCCGAGCGCGCCCTTCAGGATCAGCGCCTCGAGCACGGCCGTGTCCAGCCGCCGGTAGGGCTCGGCGTGATCCGGCAGTGCCGCGTCGGCGATCGCGGGATCCTTCAACGTCAGCATGTACGGGCGCCGGAAGTGCGAGTCGATGTAGCCGATCCGGACCTGGTCGCCGTGCTCGGGGGCGAGCCTGGCGTTCGAGCCCAGCGGAGCGATGTCGAAGTCGCGGCGCAGCGCCTGCGCGAGCGCCTCCTGGCGCTCGGGGCCGAGACCGCGGACCAGTCGGTGAGTGGGGAACACGGTCACTCCCGGGTCCTGGAGGGCAACCAGGCACATCAGCGCGTAGCACTGGGGACCCTCGCCGCCGACCTCCTCGGCGTAGACGCGCGCGGTCTCGTAGCGATGGTGGCCGTCGGCGATCAGCAGCTCGGCGTCCGCCAGCGCCTGCTTGACGGCGTCGATCGCCGCCGGATCCGCGACGTGCCACAGGTGGTTGACGGTGCCGTCGTCGTCGGTCGCCTCCCCCCAGGGCGCGCCGGTCGCGTGCGGGGCGAGCGCCGCCCACGCGGCGCCGTCGGGGTCGGAGAACAGGGAGAAGATCGGCGACAGGTTCGCCTGCGTCGCGCGGGTGAGCTTGAGGCGGTCCTCGCGCGGGCCGGGGTGGGTGCGTTCGTGCGGCCGGATTCGGCCGGCTCCGTATTCCTCCACGCGCACGCGCGTGAGAAAGCCGCGTCGCCGGCGGCGCTGGCCGTCGGGGCCGGTGTAGTCCTGCTCGAGCGCCCAGAACGCAGGTTGATCGTCGGTCGCGATCACGCCCTGCTGGCGCCACTGCGCCAACAGGCGGCCGGCCTCGGCGTAGGGGTCGTTGCCGACGGGCAGGTCGATGCGGACGACGTTGTAGGGGGAGCGAGCCTCCAGCTCGGCGCGCTGCTCGGCGTCGATCACGTCGTACGGCGGCGCCACGACCGGCTGCAGCCCCCCGGTCTTCTCGAGGTCGTAGTGGAGCGCCCGCAGCGGTTCGATCTCGGCCACGGCGGCCGAGCCTACTCGACGGGGCCGGCCGGCCGCGATTCGGATGGATGGCGTGATCTGGGCGGCCAGGCGCCTGGGACGGGCCCGCGGCCGACACGTTGCGGCGGGCAAGGCTGCAGGGATGGGTGGCTCGCGTACGGGAGGGCTGGTCATTAGACTGAGACCTTCCCGGGGCGTAGCTCAGTCTGGTAGAGCGCTCGGTTTGGGGCCGAGAGGTTTCGCCGGTTCGAATCCGGCCGCCCCGATTCTGGAAGCCCCGCGACCGCGCGCGGCTCTACCGGCGCAATTTCGCGGACTTTGCGGGCGTCCGGTTTGTGGCGGGATCGGCGGGGTACTTTTTGTTTGAGCAGGACCCTTCCAGACCGTGGGATTCTCGTCCGCCCCACGCGGGGCGGATGCCTGCGGCAATGGCTGGGCTTTTCTCACGAAGCGACCTCGGCGACACCGGGGTCGCTTCCTTTTTCTACGGGCCGCCCGGCGTCGTCCGGTGTCGTCCGGCGCCGGCGCCGCCCGGCAAGACAAGATGGCGAGCCCGGCCTCTCATCGGACTACAGTCTTGCCGCGGGCCCCCGTAGCTCAGCTGGATAGAGCGACGGCCTTCTAAGCCGTGGGTCGCAGGTTCGAGTCCTGCCGGGGGCGTCTGGCCTGAGCTGCTGGAAACCGGGAGCTCTGACCGGTTGCCAGGACCGTGCACCAGCCGCCACTATCGCGGGAGCGCACGGTGATGGGCTCGAGGCGAGAAGGCGCAAGTCGTCTCTTCCAATGCTCTGTCAGGGCGAGTCAGGATTGCGCACTCGGCTGTCCGGCGGGGTCGGGCAGGTCCCAGTCGATGTAGCGCTTGCCGGGGATGTAGGGGCATTGGTCGCCGCAGCCCATCGTGACGATGATGTCGGCTTGTTCGGCGAGCTCGCGGGTCAGCAGCTGCGGCGTGCGGTCGGATAGGTCGATGCCGAGTTCGTTCATCGCCTCGATTGGCCTACGAACAGGACAGTTGCCATCCGGGCAGGGATTATGCGAGCTGGTGCCGCTGTTCGATCTCTCTCAGCCGACGGTCTCGCATCACCTCAAGGTCCTGCGCCAGGCCGGCCTGGTCGGTTCGGAGCGGCAGGGGTTGTGGGCCTACTACTACGTGATCCCCGACGCCCTGGAGGAGTTGTCTGCATGGCTGAGCTGAGAGCCGACATCCGCGAGATCGTCCGTCGGCGCTACGCCCGGGCGGCCAAGGCAGCCGTCGTCGGCGACTATGAACCGGAGGCCCGGTGGGAGGCGAAGGCGGGATGTTGCGAGCCGTCGCGCTGCGGCGAAGCGGGTCCGAGGGAATGGGGTTCGCAGCTTTATGGCGGGCAGTTGCCACGCCGGTCGGCTCTCGGGGTTGACTCCCTCTAGCGCTGAAACTGTTTGCGCAGCGCCGCGCCCAGCGCATGAGCGGCAGCCGGAAGATGGCGCTGTCGTGGATAGCAAAGCGCGACCGTTCGCGGGACAAGGACGTCCGCAGGCTCCACGAAGGTCAGAGCGGGATCAATCGCGTGGCGTGCTGCTAGGTGCCCGATACACGCGCAACCCAAGCCTGCCGCGACTAGTCGCTGCAACACCAAGCCGTCGTCCGTGCGATAGACGAAGCGGGGCACGATACCCCTTCGGCGCCACGCCTCCTCTAGGTCGACTTGCATCTTCCAACCCAACGTAAATCCGATGGTGTCGGTTCCGTCGAGAAGCTCGAAACTCGGCTGACTGGCCTGCGCCAAGGCAGAGTCGCGACGTGTCAAGATCACCCATCGATCTTCGAAGAGCCTAACGAGCTCAATTCGGTCATCGGGATGCTGGTTGATGCTAATCGCCAGGTCGAGCTTGCCCTCGCTCAGCTTAGTTACGAGCGCATCATCGTCCTCCGCCTCTGAGAGGACCACCTCAACGCGTGGCCACTCGTCACGAAGCACCTCGAGTGCAGCGGGGAGTAGCTCCCCGGCGGCCGTCTGGAACACACCGACTCGCACTACAGCGGTCTGCTCTTCCCGCGCCGCGAGGACCCCGACCTCCAGGGCGCGAACTTCGCTCAGAGCCCTCCGCGCATGAACGTAGGCGAGCTCACCGGTGGCGGTAAGCGAGACCTGGCCGCGTCCGCCGGGCCGAGTGAACAACCGCGATCCGAGCGCGCGCTCGAGTTCCACGACCTGATGCGAAACCGCTGACTGCGTATAACCCAATCGGGCGGCGGCCTGCCTGAACGAACCATGGTCCGCGACTGCGACCAGCGCACGCAGCCCCTTGACGCCGACATTCGGAACATTCGAAAAGTTCGATTGTTTCTCCACGGATGCCCGCCTGTTCGAGTCGGAATCTGAATCGTATTGCAGAAACGCGCTGTTCGGCTTAGGAACTGGCGTTCATCGCGGGTAGTTCGGGTGCGCGCAGGAGCTGGCCCGGCTAGTCGCCTCGTTGCTCGACCTGCTCCTCATGTCTCCGCGACGACGCGGAGCGCGTCGGGGCGCTGCTTGCGCGGTTTGGACACGGATCTGGCATGACGGCTCGTGACCGCGGCTCACTCGTATTGCCTGAGCTCGCGACGTTGGTCCTCTCACACCCCACAGGAGCATTGGACGGCGCGGGTCGGCGCGCCGCAAGTCAACCCGTTCCAAGCGGCTTCGTAGGTAGCTGCGCGAGGTCGGTCTCTTCGTCGGAAGATCGCGACGACCAGCCGAGGAGTGGGCGCCCATCGCGCAGGCTCCTGACCATCGTCTTGCGGCCGTACTCAATGTAGGCGAGCTGCAACTGCAGGCGCCACCGGCACCCGTGCAACACCTTGAGCAGTTCGCTCCCGCCGATCTCGTAGATGCCGAGATGGAACTCGGCGTCGAGATGGCCGCCCTCTTGGGGCTCCATCGCGCCCACTACCGCCTCGAACCGGACCAGCGCGTCGCGCGGATCGACTCCAGGGCGCGGGCTGTCATCAGGTCGGCTGCGACGCTCGTCAGATATGGCCAAGCACCAGCCTGGCGTCCTAGATCTGCAGCGGCGAACCGGCGAACCGGCGAACCGGCGAACCAGCGAACCGGCGAGCCGGCGATAGGTGACAACGTGCCCGGACGACGGTGGGCGATCACGAGGCCTTGCTTCGAACGCCGCATCGCCGCACGGACCGGTGTGCGACTGACGCTGGTGGACTCCATGATGAACCTCTCGATGATGCGCGAGCCAGGGGGAAGGTCGCCGGACAGGATGTCCTTGCGCAACATGCTGCAGACGTGCTCGAAGAACTAGATCGGGCGCGCCAGTCTTGACCGCTCGGCCCATTTAGGTCAGCACTAGCTTCGGTGCCACCCCGAGATAGTGAAATAAATCGATCGAACAGTCGGTGCGTCAAAGATTCTTCATCAACCTCCTGTCAAGACGGGTTGACCACCGAAGCCCCCACTGTATACGCTGCACAGTGCAGACTCGTAGCGATACCTCACGGAAGGACTTCTGGTGAAGGCTGTACGAATGCATGGGTTCGGCGGTCTCGACGTGCTCACCGTCGAGGAGGTGCCGGATCCAGAACCGGGTCCCGATCATGTGCGGATCAAGGTCGATGTATGCGCCTTGAACCACGTCGACGTAGATATTCGCGAGGGGATCTCCCGGTTTGACATCACCTTCCCACACATTCTCGGCCTCGAGGTGGTGGGCCGAGTCGACCAACTTGGCGAGGGCGTTGACGGCTTCCAAGTCGGTAATCGTGTGATGCCATATCTGCTGGGTGGTGACGTGTTCATCGGAGTGGGGGGTCCCGGTGGGTTCGCCGACTACGTGCTCGCCCCTACCAAGCAACTGGCGCGGGTGCCGGACGAGATGTCCGACGAGCAAGCAGGCGCGCTACAGGTTCCGTTCGGGACCGCCTGGCACATGCTGTTCGCGCGCGGTGGCCTGCGAATAGGCGAGACCGTCTTGATCAACTCAGTTTCGAGCGGGATCGGCTCCGCCGCTGTGCAGCTGGCAAGATTGGCGGGCGCCTTTGTGATCGGCACTTCGAGCTCACAGGAGAAGCTCGACGAGGCAGCTCGCAATGGCATGGACGCCGGGATCGATTACACCGCTGAGGATGTTCCGGGGCGGGTGATGGAGCTGACGGATGGCCGTGGCGTTGACCTGGTATTCGAGCACGTCGGCGGCGGGCTGTTCCAGGCGGCAGTGGACTCGCTCGCGCAGAACGGACGGCTCGTCACCTGTGGAGCACATAGCGGTGAGGTCGTCCCACTCGACATCATCCCGTTCTTCAGGGGCCAGCACACCATCATTGGATCGTTCGTGTATGAGCGTGACGAGCTCGACAAGGTGCTTGATCTCGCGTCTCGAGGCGTCCTGAAACCACTCATCGCCGAGAGCTTTGCTCTCGAAGACGTACGTGATGCGTTCGCAATGCTGGAGAGCCGGAAGTTCTTCGGGAAGATCCTTCTCCGGCCGTGAGGAACATCGCCCTGGCAAATGTCCCGAAATCGGACGTTCTATCACCCACTCCGTCAGCGGCTAGGGCTGACACCTGTTCCGCCGAGATCTCGCGGAGGGAAGAATGAGACTCAAATACATAATTCCGTTCCCGTTTGACGAAGCGGGAGTCCAAGCCAGAGCTGACCAAATTCCCGCAGGACTCCTAGGTCCGAACGTCGATATCGAGTTTGTCCCGGTCCGGAACAGTTGCTTTCTGCTTGACTCGTATTACGAGTCGATCATCTTCGACGCATACATCGCTGAAGCTGGTCTTCAAGCCGAAGATGAGGGCTACGACGCCGTCGTTATGGATACGGTCTCTGACTCCGGCCTCCAGGTGCTGCGTTCTCGACTCTCGATACCGGTGATCGGCCCTGGCCAGGTTGCGTTCCATTTGGCCGGGCTCTTAGGCCAGCGCTTTTCCGTGGTAACGATGTGGGACAGCTGGCGGTTCTTCTACCGCAAGCTCTTCAAGGAATACGGTCTTACTGACATCGTTGCTTCAGTTCGTGCGGTAAACATCCCGCCCAACGTCGAGCAGCTGTTCGCCGGGAAGGAACAGGAGATGTATGAGCGCCTGACAGATGAAGCGCTCATGGCCATTAAGGAAGATGGCGCCGACGTGATCGTCCTTGGCTCGACCACGATGCATCAAGCGGCCGACTACATGGCCGAACGACTGCCTTGTCCACTGATCAATCCCGGACCCGCCGCTGTTGTCTTCGCGGAATCGGTCGTCCGGCTTGGGCTGAGTCACTCCAAGCTCGCGTTCCCATCCCCTGGGACGCTCCAAGACGAGAAGTTCTTCTCTCTGGTCGGCGCTAGCGGCGGCACCCGGCAAGTGTGACGACACACGAGGCACTGAAGGCTGACGATTCCAAGGAGGCTGAGAAGCGGATGCGGTCGCATATCGAGCATGGACGCACCGTGCTCGCTAAGGCTCTGGAGGCGTAGTGGTGTCGCCGGTGGTGCAGCCGTTGAGGTTTGGGCTGGCGCTGGAGAATTTCACGCCGGCGCCGAGGGATCCCGACCCTGGGGCGATCGTGGCTTATGGGCGGCGCGCCGAGGAGTTGGGATATGACTCGTTGTGGGCGTGGGATCACATGTTTTTGGGCAGTGGTCGCCCGTTTCCGTTTTTGGAGTCGTTGACGACGTTGACGCTGCTGGCGGCGAGGACCGAGCGGGTGGAGCTGGGCACTGGGATCCTGGTGTTGCCGTTGCGTGGCGCGGCGGTGCTGGCCAAGACCGCGGCGTCGATTGAGATGATCTCGGGCGGGCGGCTGACGCTGGGGATGGCGGTCGGCTGGTATGAGCGCGAGTTCGATGCGTGCGGCGTGCCGTTTAGGCGCCGCGGTCGGATCTTTGAGGAGAACCTTGCGCTGATGAAGGAGTTCTGGGGTGGTGAGCGGGTTAGCGGCGAGGCGCGCGGGATCTCGTTTCGCAACGCGGTGATGTTGCCTAAGCCCTCGCCGCGTCCTCGTCCGCGCCTGCTGATCGGCGGCTATGTCGACAAGGTGCTCCAGCGTGTGGCCGAGAAGGGTGACGGCTGGCTGACCTACTTCTATGAGCCCCAGGCGTTCAGCACGGCGTGGCAGCGGATCGGCGAGCACGCGGAGGCGGCGGGCCGCGATCCGGGGGAGCTGGGCAACGTTGCGCAGCTGCCGCTGTGCATCGATGACTCGTTTGAGGCCGCCGATCACCGCGCGCGCCAGTACATCCACGATTATTTCGATCTGCCCGAGTGGAGCGAATCGACCGCTGAGAGCGCGATCCGGGGAACGCCCGAGCAGTGCGCGGAGCAGATCGCCGAGCAGGCTTCGGTCGGGGTCCAGCACATCTGCCTGGTCCCGTGCGACTACGAGCAGGAGCAGGTCGAGCGGTTCGCCGCCGAGGTGATGCCGCTCGTCTCGGGCCTCACGGTCCACAACGCGGTATGACCGACGCCGCCGACAAGCGGATCTCGCTGGCCGACGCAGCCGCGCTCGTCCGCGACGGCGACCGCAGCCAAGCATCAGACTCAAGAAAGGTGTCCTCAGCTTCATGATTGGTCCGTTCATCGATATTCAGGGCGCGGTGGACGTCCACGTGCACTCTGAGCCAGATTTGTTTCCGCGGATCGCCGACGATGTCGGCGTCGCTAGTCATGCTGCGTCGATGGGGCTGCGCGCCCTGTCGTTGAAGTGTCATTCCGAGCGGACCACGAGCCGTGCCTATCTGACCGAGCAGTTGGTGGCGGGGATTCAGGTGGTCGGGGGGATCGTGCTCAATCGGGCCGTCGGCGGGATCAATCCTTATGCGGTGCAGGCGGCGCTGCAGCTTGGCGCTAAGCATGTGTGGATGCCCACGGTTGATGCGGCCAACCATGCGCGGACGTTCGGCTCGACCGGCGCCTATGACAAGCAGGCTTCGAGCGTGGCGGATGCCGGTGATACCGGGATCGCGGTGTTTGACGACGCGGGCGTGCCGATCGATGGGTTGATCGATGTGCTGGACCTGATCGCTGAGCATTCGGCGATTCTCAGCACCTGTCATCTGTCGGTGCCCGAGATCAAGCAGCTGGTGGCGTTGGCGCGCGAGCGGGGCGTGGAGAAGATCATGATCACGCAC
>CAWCRO010000010.1:0-38307 GCA_963797955.1 uncultured Solirubrobacterales bacterium
GACGACGGGTCTCGAACCCGCGACCTTCGGCTTGGGAAGCCGACGCTCTACCAACTGAGCTACGTCCGCGTTAGCGCGATTCTAAGCCTCTTGCCTCCGGGATCGCCGGGATGTCCGGCGTATTACCCTTGGTTGTCGAATGCGCCGTCTGGTCGTACCTGGTGTGGTGATTACCGCGGCGGTCGCGTTGCTTGCGCTGTTGGCGTTCGGGGTTTTCAACCAGGGAACGAGCTCGTCGATCGACGCCTCGGTGCGCCGGGGCGATTTCCCCGTGGCGCCGCACTCGAACCTGGCGCTGCCGGTGCTCGGGTCGTCGAAGACGCAGAGCCTGGCCGACCTGCGCGGCAAGGTGGTCGTCCTGAACGTGTTCGCGTCGTGGTGCGATCCGTGCAAGACCGAGGCGCCGATCCTCGAGCAGGAGCAGCGCAACTGGCCGGCCAGAACGCCACGATCCTCGGCGTCACCTATCTGGACAACTCCAGCGACTCCGAGGAGTTCGTGCGCCAGGAGCACATCAGCTACCCGGTGGTGCGCGACGTCAGCGGAGACTTCGTGCGGTCGTTCGGCACCACCGGCGTCCCCGAGACGTTCGTGATCAACCGCCAGGGCAAGATCGCGGCGCTGCGCCGGTTCCAGGTCGACACCAAGTGGCTGGACCAGACGCTGCCCTCGATCCTCAAGCAGCCGTCGTGAGACGCCGGCTCGCCTCGATTCTGCTCGCGGTCGCGGTGCTGGCCACGCTGGCGCTGCCGATCGCCACGGCGGGCGCCGATACGGCACCTCGCGCCTCGCTGACCGACATCGAGAACGACGTGATGTGCGTCTCCTGCCGCGAGCCGCTGGCGGTCGCCCAGTCTCCGCAGGCCGAGTCCGAGCGCAACTCATCCGCCACCTGATCGCCGAGGGCCAGACCAAGGCGCAGATCGAGCGGGCGCTCGTTGCCCAATACGGCGAGTCGGTGCTCGGCAAGCCGCCCGCCGACGGCTTCAACCTGACCGTCTACATCCTCCCCCCGGCGATCGTGCTGATCGGGATCGCGGTGCTGGCGTTCGCGCTGCCACGCTGGCGCCGTCGTGCGCGGGCTGCGGCCGAGAACGGCCCGAAGGCCTCGGCTCCGGCGCTCGACCAGGCCGACGCGCGCCGGCTGGACGAAGAGCTGAACCGCTACGGCGGCTGATCGACCCGTCTCCCCCGCGAGTCGGCCAAGGGCTACATCGACTCGGGGGCGCTGACCCGAGCAGCCCCAGCGAGATCGCGATTGTCTGCTGGGCCGCTCGCGAGAGCGCGATCCGGAACGCCTCGACCCCCTCCGGCTTCGCGCCGATCACCTTGCACTGCTCGTAGAACGTGGTGAAGTCCTGCGCCAGCTCCAGCGCGTAGCCCGCGATCCTATGGGGCGCCGGCCGCTCGGCCGCCTCCGCGATCTCACCCGGGAACGCCACCAGCTTTTTGATCAGCCGGCGCTCGGCGGGGTGGATCTCACCCTGACCCCAGGCACCGGCCGAGCCGGCGGCGGCCGCGACGCGATCCTCCGGCAGCCGCCCCAGCATCGAGGCGATCCGAGCGTGCGCGTACTGCACGTAGTAGACGGGGTTCTCGCGGGACTGGCTGCGGGCCAGGTCGATGTCGAGGTCGAGCGTGCGGTCGTGGGACCGCTGGAGCATGAAGAACCGGGTGGCGTCGACGCCGATCACGTCGAGCAGGTCGTCAAGCGTCACGAAGTCCCCGCGCCGCTTGGACATGGCGAACGTCTCGCCACCGGAGACGAGGTGCACGAACTGCACGAGCGGCACGTCGAGCGTGTCCGGATCACCGCCCAGAGCCGCCATCACCGCCTTGAGCTCGCGGGCGTAGGCGTGGTGGTCGGACCCGACCGGCAGCAGCAACCGCTCGAAGCCGCGGTCGCGTTTGTTCTGCAGGTAGGCGATGTCCGCCGCCAGGTACGTGGGCTCGCCGTTGGAGCGGACCACAACCCGGTCCTTGTCGTCGCCGAACGTCGTCGTTCGCAGCCACTTGGCGCCGTCGGATCGGTACGTGTGACCCGCCGCGTCGAGCAGCGCCAGCGCCTGGTCGAGCTCACTGGGCGATCCCTCGTGCAGGGTCCGCTCGCTGAAGAAGCGATCGAAGCGCACCCCGTAGCGGGTCAGCGTCCGCTTGATCTGGGCCAGCAGCAGCCCGACCGCGCTGGCCGCGACCTCGACCGGGTCCCCGTCGGCGGCGTTCGGGATCTCGGCGGCCAGCTCGGCCACGTATTCGCCCTGGTAGCCGCCCTCGGGCACCTCCTCGCCGCGCGCGCGGGCCCTGATCGACTCGCCGAGCAGCCGGATCTGGCCGCCGGCGTCGTTGAAGTAGTACTCCCGCGAGACCGCATGCCCGTGGTGCTCGAGGATCCGCGCGAGCGCGTCCCCGTAGGCGGCGTGGCGGCCACTGGCGGCCACCAGGGGCCCGGTCGGGTTGGCCGACACGAACTCGATCAGGATCCGCTCGGCCGGGTCTGCGTCGCCGGCGCCAAACCGCTCGCCGGCGTCCAGGACCGACCGCAGCGCCCGCCGCAGCCAGGCATCGGACATGAACAGGTTCAGAAAGCCCGGCCCCGCGACCTCCCAGCGGTCGAGGTCCCCGCTCAGCGCGGACTCGAGCTCGGCTCCGATCCGCTCTGCGATCTGGCGCGGCGGCGCGCTCAGCACCGGCGCGAGCAGCATCGCGGCGTTGGTCGAGTAGTCGCCCTGGCCGTCGCGTTTGGAGCGCTCGAGCCGCACCTGCGCCGAGGGCTCGCCGGCGCCACCGCGGACGGCGTGGGCGGCGCTCCTGACCGTGGCCTCGAGGCCGGCCAGCGCGGCGTTGCCCGAGGCTGGGGAGTCGGCGTCGGTTGCGGTCATGACTTCAGTGTGACCAATCAGTAGTGATAGGGCTCTCGCGCCAGGATCTTGTGGGCGCGGTACAGCTGCTCCAGCAACACCACGCGGGCCAGCTGGTGGGGCAGCGTCATCTTGCCAAGCGACAGGCGGTGGTCAACGCGGTCCAGCTCCAAGCCGAACGGGCCGCCGATCACGAAGCAGGCGTCGAGTCCGCTGCGCCGCCGCTCCTCGAGAAACGCGCTGAACTCGATCGAGTCCATCTCCTTGCCGTCCTGGTGCAACAGCGACACGAATGCGCGATCCGGCAGACGGCGTTTCACCTGGTCGTTCTCGCGCACCTCGATCTGCTCGAGCCGCGTGTGCCCGGCCAGCAGCTTCTGATAGTGACGGACGTCGTCTGCGTAAGGGGGACGCAGCCGCCCCACGGCCACGACAATGATCCGCACGGCGGTCATACTACGTCCGATGGACGACCCCAACCGGCCCGAGCGCCAAATCAACATCCACTTCTCGCCGGAGATCATGGCCGGCGTCTACGCGAACTTCGCCAACGTGAGCCACTCGGAGTACGAGTTCACGATCACGTTCGCCCGCGTGGATCACGAGGTGGAGGAAGAAGAGATCCCGGGAGTCGTCGTCTCGCGGATCAACCTCTCCCCCAAGTTCATGCGTGAGCTGATCGACGCGATGCAGGACAACTACTCCAAGTGGGAGACCCGGGAGGGCATCAAGAACCTGCCGGAGTACCCCGGCCGCCCTGACTACGACGACCCCGAGTCAGACGACTAGTCCGCGGAGGTGTGCGGCCCGGCCCGCCGGTAGGCGACCGCCGCGCCGATCCGCTCGGTCGTAGGCGGGTGCGTCGACAGCAACCCGCTGACCCAGCGGGGCGGCTCGAGGTCGGCCACGTTCTGCAGGGCGATCGCGCGCTCGAACGAGATGAACGCGTCGGGCGCCTCCGACAGCTCGAGCGAGAACTGGTCGGCCCGCCGTTCCATCGCGCGCGACATCCGGTTGCCGATCAGGCCGACCGGCGCGGCCACGACCGCGCCGGCAAGCGCCAGTGCGGGGAGTGCTCCCGCGCCGCCCCGCTCCGGCGACAGGGTCCAGCTCACTCGCTGCACCGCCAGCGCCGCGGCCGGGGCGACGAGAGCTGCGTACAGCACCCCGCGCTGGACGTCGCGGTGGCGCACGTGGGCCAGCTCGTGCGCGACCACGACCCGGACCTCGTCGCGGTCGTAGCGATCCAGCAGCGTGTCGAACAGCACCACCCGTTTGGTCGGCCCGAGGCCGGTCACGTATGCGTTGGCGGCGGTGGTGCGGCGGCTGGCATCGACCGAGTAGACCTCGCGCACGCGGACCCCGGCGGCGCTCGCGAGCTCCAGCACGTCGGAGCGGGTCTGCCCCTCGGGCAAGGGTTCGAAGTCGTTGAACACCGGGTCGAGCACGACCGGCGCAAGCGCAGCGAACGCGGCTCCCACGACGACCGAGCCGGCCCCCGCGGGCAGCCACCAGCCGCTCGGGTAGCGGCGCGTGGCCGCGACCGCCCCGGCTCCCGCCCCCGCGGCCAGCACCGACCCGATCGCGGTCGACTTGGCCAGGTCGCCGGCCCACCCGCCCCACGATTGCGTGACCAGCCCGACGGCGATCGCGCGCCGGCGCGAGAGCACCGCGAGCGGGAGCGTCGGCAGCGTCCCGGCGACCGCCAGGCCGGCGGCGGTCAGCGCCCCGGCGGCGACCGGTCTGCGCAGCCGTGCCGGAAGCGCCCCCGGGAGAGTGCGCACCGCGAGCCCGAGCGCCGCCAGGTCGACCGCCGACCGGGCCAGGCCGATCGCCAGCTGGGGTCTGGCGAACGCGGAGCCGCGGCGGATCTCGGCGGGGCTGAAGTGATCTCGGAGGTCGACCGCGGCGGGCTCGATCGACGGCTGGCGCGGGGAAAGCAGCCGCGCGCCGAGCTCGGCCGCGGCAAGCGCGCCGAGCACCGACGCGGCCGCACGGTAGCGCGAGTAGTGCCTCACCAGCGAGACTGTAGCCACCGATGAGGGTCGCGATCGTGTCCGACATCCACGGCAACCGGCATGCCTTCGAGGCGGTGCTCGACGAGATCGAGCTGTCGGAGTGCAGCGAGATGTGGTGCCTCGGCGACCTGGTCGGATACGGCGCCGAGCCCGATGCGTGCGTCGATCTGGCCAGGCGTCACGCCGCCGTCTGCCTCGCCGGCAACCACGACATGGGTGTCCGCGGCGACCTTCCGCTCGAGGAGTTCTCCCGGGGCGCGGCGCTCGCGGCGCGATGGACCAGCGAGACGATCTCCGACGAGACCCGCGCCTACCTGCTCGAGCTCGAGCCCCAGGACCTCGGGGAGGCGGTCGGGCTGTTCCACGCGAGCCCCCGGGATCCGGTGTGGGAGTACGTCCTGTCGCCGCTCCAGGCCGAGCTGTGTCTGGACGTCCAAGCCCACCGGGTGTGCCTGATCGGCCATTCCCACGTGGCGCTGTCGTTCGCCCGCACGCCCGGCGAGCCCGCGACCGGGGAGACACGCGGGGCCGACGACGAGCTCGACCTCGAGGCCGGAGAGTGGCTGATCAACCCGGGCAGCGTGGGCCAGCCGCGCGACGGCGACCCGCGCGCGGCGTGGCTGGAGCTGGACACCGACGGCTGGCGCGCGATCTATCGCCGGACCGACTACGACATCGCCGGCGCAGCGGCGGCGATCCGGGCCGCCCGGCTGCCCGATTCGCTCGCCGATCGCCTTGCCTACGGGCAATGAGCGCGCTCCGGGGACGCGGCCCGGCGGCTAACGGAAACCCAACCGGGGAACCTTCTAAAGTCAGGCGGCGGATGGGCTTGGCGCATCGCGCAATTTTGGCTGGCGTACTCGGGTTCGCCGCCGCGTTCGTCGTCGCCTGTGGCGGCGGCTCCGGCCTGCTCTCAGGCGACCAGGCGAACACGCTCAAGGGCCAGCTCGACCAGGTCTCCTCGGAGCTGTCCTCTGGGAGCTGCAACGGCGTGTCGAGCGCCACCACCGAGCTCGCCAACGCCGTCGCCAACCTCCCGAACTCGGTCAACGCGACGCTGCGCAACAACCTCAGCCAGGGCGCTTCCACCGTCGCCCAGCTCGCGCGCCGCGAGTGCCGCCCGGCCGAGACCCAGACCCATACCGACACGACGCCGACCACCGACACCGAGACCACGCCGCCGGCCACGACCACCGAGACGACGCCGACCACGACCACGACCACCACGCCGTCGACGCCGACCACGCCCACCACGCCGCACACCACGACCACCCCTGCAACCCCGACCACTCCCTCGGGTACTACTTCCACCGGAACTTCTGGGGGCGCCGGATTGACCGGGAACCCCAACCCCAGCGGGGGCTCGGGGACCGGCAACGGCAATGGCAACAGCGGCAACGGCAACGGCAACGGCCAATGAATGACGACATGACGATCGCCGGGCGCTACCGGATCGACGGGCGCCTCGGAGTCGGCGGCATGTCGACTGTCCACCTCGCGTTCGACGAACGCCTGGAGCGTAACGTCGCGATCAAACTGCTCGCCGAGCATCTCGCCGACGACCCCACGTTCGTGTCGCGGTTCCGCCGCGAGGCCCTGTCGGCAGCCCGGCTGGTGCATCCCAACATCGTCCAGGTGTTCGACTTCGGGTTCGACGAGCGCCAGCACCGGCACTTCATCGTGATGGAGCACGTGTCGGGCAACTCATGCGCCGAACTGCTGCGCGATCGCGGGCACCTCGGAGTCCACGAGTCAGTCGACGTCCTCAGCCAGGCTTGCCGCGGCCTGGAGTACGCGCACCGCAACGGCGTCGTGCACCGCGACGTCAAGCCCGGCAACCTGCTCGTGTCCGACACGTCCGTGGTCAAGCTCGCGGATTTCGGAATCGCCCGCGCCACCGACCAGTCGAGCATCACCCAAGTCGGCTCGGTGCTCGGCACCGCGGCGTACCTGGCCCCCGAGCAGGCCCGAGGCGAGGAAGCGGGCGCCCGCGCCGACATCTACTCGCTCGGCGTCGTGGCCTACCAGCTGATGTCGGGGCGCCTGCCCTACGAGGCGGTGTCGCTGTCAGAGCTCGCGCTCAAGCAGCAGCGCGAGTCGCCGACGCCGCTGGGGGACCTCAACCCGCAGGTCCCGCCGGAGCTCGCGCAGGCAGTCGGGATGGCGCTGGCAATCGACAAGGAGGCCCGCCCCAGCGACGGGTTGAAGTTCGCCGAGGCGCTCCAGAACGGCCTTCGCCGCCGCTCTCCGCTGTCTGACGGCGCGCAGACAGCCCACCTCGGCACTCGCGCGGCGACGCGGGTGCTGCCCGACCGCGTGGCGGCTCCGACCGCCGCGACCCGCGTGGCCCCCCGGGTGGCTCCGCCGCCGACCACGGCGACGCGACAGGTGAGGCAGCTCGAGCCGCGGCGTCCCCGCCAGGCAGCGCCGGCGGCGGCCGCTCCCGCCCAGCGCCAGCCCCGCAGCGCTCCGGCGCCCGCGTACGCGCAGCGGCGGCGCGGCGGCAGCCGCGCGTTCCGGAGGTTCATGGCGTTGCTGGCGGTGTTCTTCGTGCTGGTGGCCGCGGTTGTGGTAGCGATCGCGATCGCCTCCAGCACCTCGAACAAGGTCGTGCACTTCCGCACGATCGTGGGTCACGACGCCCAGACCGCGATCGATCAGGTGCGCGGCGAGATCAACAAGTACACGAAGTAGCCCGCCTCGGCGGGCCCTCACACCATCGTGATCGGATGAGCGAACTCGAGTTCCTGCGCGCGCTCCACGTCGAGATGCTGCGCCACGACCGGATCGGCTTCGCCGAGCCGCCGCACGAGCTGTTTCAGACCTCGACGATCCAGGCGCTGGTCGACGGGGCGTTCGACGGCGACGTGACACTCGGCGAGCTCCTGCTCCACGGCGACCTCGGGCTGGGCACGCTCGACGCGCTGGACGGGGAGCTGATCGTGGTCGACGGCGAGGCGTTCAAGGCCGAGCTCGACTGCACGCTCACCCGCCCGGGGAAGCGCACCCGGACCCCGTATGCGGTCGTGGTTCCGTTCGCGCCCGAACGCACGGTCCACATCGACGGCCCGATCCGGGCCCGGGCGCTCGAGGCCCGGCTGTGGGAGGGCGACAAGCTGCCCGACCGCCCCCAGGCGATCCGGATCGATGGGACGTTCGCGCGGGTGAGCGTCAGATCGGTCCCACGGCAGTCGCCGCCGTACCCGACGCTGGCCGAGGCGATCACCACCCAGCGCGTCACCGAGCTGCGCGACATCCCCGGGACGATGGTCGGGTTCTGCTTCCCCGACGGGCTCGCCGGGATCGAGATCCTCGGCTCGCATCTGCATTTCGCCTGCCATCAGCGCCAGCGCGGGGGCCACGTGCTCGACTACACCGTCCGCGACGCAACCGCGCACCTGGATGGTGCCACCGGGCTGCACGTCGAGCTGCCGCCGAGCGTGGAGCCGCCGAAGCGGGGCGGCTGGTTCGATCAGACGTCGCTGAGGCGCCTGGAGCGAAGCGACTAGTCCGGACCGCGAGCGGCGGCCCGGACCAGTGAACCGCGTAGGGGTGACTTTGGCGGCCATGTGGCCGCCAAAGTCGGGCCCCCAGGCAGTGTCTCTAGGCGGCGTCGCCGTCAGAGCCGGCGTCGCTCTCGCTGGTCTCGATCGCCGGCTGCGTGGCGCCGACGGAGATCTCGACCTTGCGCGGCTTGCGCTGCTCGGGCTTGGGGACCTTCACCTCGAGCACGCCGCGGTCAAACGTGGCGTTGATGCTGTCGGCGTCGACCCCCTCGGGAAGCGTCAGCGTGCGCGAGAAGTGCCCGTAGGAGCGCTCGACGCGGTAGTAGCCCTGCTTGGTCTCCTCGTGGCTGGACTTGCGCTCGCCGGAGACGGTCAGGACGTTGTCCTCGACCTCGATCTTCACGTCGCCCTCGGACAGGCCGGGGAGGTCGGCGCGCAGGACGTAGTGGTCGTCGGTCTCGACGACGTCCATCGCCGGGGTCCAGCGGCGGAACACGCCGTTACCCCCGTTCGAGCCGGCCGTCGGCTCGAAGAAGTTGGTGAAGAGCCGGTTCATCTCGGTCTGGATCGACGCCAGCTCGCGAGTGGGCTCCCATCGGATAAGTGCCATTTCACCCTCCATGCTCGATTGCAGAATTTTAGGTCTCGACAGTATGAAATCTAAGTCATCTACTGTCAAGTCTTATTCTAGTACGGCACAGAGGTCTACCAGGGATCGCGATCGCGATCCCGAAACTGCCCTGCGGATTGCGAACCGAGCGCGGCTAGCCGTCGATAAGCGACTTGCCGGTCATCGCCTCGGGCTGCTCGACGCCGAGCAACTGCAGCACCGTTGGCGCGACGTCGGCGAGGATCCCCTCGTCGCGCAGGCGCAGGCCCGGCACGGTCACGATCAGCGGCACCGGGTTGAGCGAGTGCGCGGTGTTGGGGCTGCCGTCGTCCTCGAGCATGTGGTCGGCGTTGCCGTGGTCGGCAGTGATCACGCAGGCGCCGCCGGACTCGTGCACGGCAGCGACGACGTCGCCCAGGCAGCGATCCACCGTCTCGATCGCCTTGACCGCCGCCGCGATCACGCCGGTGTGGCCGACCATGTCGGCGTTGGCGAAATTGATGATCCCGAACTCGAACGACTCCTGTTTCCAGGCGTCGACGAACGCGACATCGGCTTCGGGCGCGCTCATCTCCGGCTTGTAGTCGTAGGTCGGGACGTCGCGGGGGGACGGCACCAGCTCGCGTCGCTCCCCCTCGCATGGCTGCTCGTCACCGCCCGCGAAGAAGTACGTCACGTGCGGATACTTCTCGGTCTCGGCCACGTGCAGCTGCCGCCCCCCGTCGCGGGCGATCACCGCCGACAGGGTGGTCGCCGGGTGCTCCGGCGGGAAGGCCACCGGATAGCTCCAGTCGGCCTCGTACTCGGTCATCGTCGCGTAGCGCCGCACGGGCTCGGCGCCGCCGCGGTCGATCTCTGAGAACTCGGGGTCGGCGAGCGCCTGGGTGATCTCGCGCATCCGGTCGGGCCTGAAGTTGAAGGCGATGACCGAGTCGCCAGGGCGAATCCTGGCCTCCCCGCCGACCAGCACCGGCTTGATGAACTCGTCGGTCTCGTCGCGCTCGTATGCGTCGCGAGCGCCCTGCTCGCCGGTGTCCGCCGAGTGCTCAGCGGTGCCGTGAACGAGCAGGTCGTAGGCGAGCTGGATGCGATCCCAGCGCTTGTCGCGGTCCATCGCGTAGTAGCGGCCGACCACTGAGCCGATCCGACCGGCCCCGGCGTCCTTCATCCAGCCCTCGACGGTCTCCAGGTAGCCGGCGCCCGACGTCGGCAGCGTGTCCCGCCCGTCGGTGAACGCGTGCAGCACCAGATCGGGGACGCCGAGCTCGACGCCCATCCGGATCAGAGCCTCGAGGTGGCTCCAGCCCGAGTGGACGCCGCCGTCGGAGACCAGGCCGATCAGGTGCACGCGGTCGGCGTCCGAGAAGGCCTCGCGGAGCAGCTCGTTGTCCGACAGCTCGCCGCCTTGCGCGGCCTCGTCGATCCTCGTCAGATCCTGCTTGACCACGGCGCCGGCGCCGAGGTTGAGGTGCCCGACCTCGGAGTTGCCCATCTGGCCGTCGGGGAGCCCCACCGCGCGACCACCGGCGGTCAGCTGCGTGTGCGGATATTCGGACCACAGCTCGTCGAACACCGGCGTGTCCGCCTGCGACACGGCGTTGCCTGGGCCTTCGTCCGCCAGGCCCCATCCGTCGAGCACGATCAGGACTGCCGAGGGCGCTGGCAGCTCCCCGGGGCCTGCCGCGATCGCCATCAGACGGCCGCGTCGATGATCTCGGCGAACGAGGCCGCGTCGAGGCTGCCGCCGCCGACGAGCGCGCCGTCGACGTCGGGGAGCCCCAGTAGCTCGGACGCGTTCTCGGGCTTGACGCTGCCGCCGTACACGATCCGGGTGCGCTCGGACTGCTCGCGGTCGCGGTCGCCCACCAGCGCCCGGATGAACGCGATCGCGTCCTGGGCCTGCTCGGGCGTCGCGACCAGGCCCGTACCGATCGCCCAGATCGGCTCGTAGGCGATCACCACGTCGCCGAGCCGCTCGGTGGCCACGCGCCCCAGGTCCTCCTGGATCTGGTGGCGGAGCTTGCGCTCGGTGTCGCCGCTCTCGCGCTCCTCCTCGGTCTCGCCAACGCACAGGATCGGCAGTAATCCGGCTTCGAGCGCCGCAGGCACCTTCTGGGCGAGCGCGCGGTCGGTCTCGCAGAACAGCTCGCGCCGTTCGGAGTGGCCGAGCACCACGCCGTGCACGCCGACCTCGGACAGCATCGCCGCCGACACCTCGCCGGTGAACGCCCCCTCATCGGCCTGGTGCATCGTCTGAGCGAACACCTGGACCCGGGAGCCCCGGGCGGAGTCGACCATCGCCGACAGCGCCAGGAACGGCGGGCAGATCCCGAGCTCCACTCCGTCGACCGAGGACACCCTGGGCAGCAGCGCCTGTATGAACGCCTCGGCGTCGGCAACCGTCTTGTGCATCTTCCAGTTGCCGGCGATGAACCGGGTCCGCGACCGCCCGGCTCCGGCGCTCATGCCAGTGCCTCCACGCCCGGCAGCCGCTTGCCCTCGATCAGCTCGAGCGAGGCGCCCCCGCCGGTCGACAGATGGGTCACCCGGTCAGCCAGCCCGAATCGCACCAGCGCGGCTGCGGAGTCTCCGCCGCCGACCACGGTCGTACCCGGAGCATCGGCGACCGCCTGAGCCACCGCGCGCGTGCCGGCGGCGAACGGCTCCATCTCGAACGCGCCCATCGGTCCGTTCCAGAACACGGTGCCTGCGCCTGCGATCGCTCCGGCGTAGGTGTCAGCGGTGCGGGGTCCGATGTCGAGACCCATCCAGCCGTCCGGGACGTCGACGCCATCGATCGTCCTGATCTCGGCTTCGGCGTCGAACCGGTCGCCGGCCACCAGGTCGATCGGGAGCTCGAGCGATGCCCGGGCGCCAGATCCGCCCTCGAGCGTCGAGCGGGCCAGCTCCACGTCCTCGTCGGCGCACAGCGAGTCGCCGATCGAGTGCCCCTGCGCGGCAAAGAACGGAAAGCACATCGCGCCGCCGATCAGCAGCGTGTCGGCGACCTCGCGGAACCGATCGATGACCGCGATCTTGTCGCTGACCTTGGCGCCGCCAAGCACCGCCACCAGCGGCCGCGCGGGGTCCTCGAGCACCTGCGACAGCGACTTCACCTCCTCCTCGAGCAGCAGCCCCGCCGCCCGTTCGGGCAGCAGCCGCGCAACCCCTTCGGTCGAGGCATGCGCACGATGCGCCGCGCCGAAGGCGTCGTTGACGTACACGTCGGCGAGCTTGGCCAATTCCGCGGAAAGGTCGGGGTCGTTCTTGGTCTCCCCGGGCTCATACCGGATGTTCTCGAGCACGAGGATGTGCCCCGGTGCGAGGTTGTCCACGAACGCGTCGACGTCGCGGCCGACGGTCCCGGGCGCGAGCGTCACGTCCGCGCCGGTCAGCTCGGCCAGACGGTTGGCGGCCGGCCGCAGTGACAGCGCGGGCTCGCGGTCCTTCGGCCGACCCAGGTGCGACACCAGCACGATCCGGGCGCCCCGGCGGCGCAGCTCCTCGATCGTGGGGATCGCCGCCCGGATGCGGGTGTCGTCGGCGATCGAGCCATCGTCCATCGGCACATTGAAGTCGACCCTGACAAGCACGCGCTTGCCATCGAGATCGCCGAGGTCGGCCAGGGTCCTCACGACAGCTTCTGGACGAGCTCCACGATCCGGTTGGAGTAGCCCCACTCGTTGTCATACCAGGAGACGACCTTGACCATCGTCCCGTCCATGACCGCGGTCAGGGCCGAGTCCAAGATCGACGAGGCGGGATTCTTGACGATGTCTGAGGAGACGATCGGGTCCTCGGTGTAAGCCAGCAGGCCCTTCAGCGGACCGCTGTCGGCCGCGGTCTTCATCGCGCCGTTGATCTCCTCGACGGTGGTTTCGCGGTTGGCCTCGATCGTCAGGTCGACGACACTGCCGGTTGGGACCGGTGCGCGCACGGCAAACCCGTGAAGCTTGCCGTTGAGCTCGGGGATCACCAGGCCGATCGCCTTGGCCGCGCCGGTCGACGCGGGGATCAGGTTGATCGCCGCCGCCCGGGCCCGGCGCAGGTCCCGGTGGGGCATGTCCTGCAGCCGCTGGTCGGCCGTGTAGGCGTGGATCGTGGTCATCAGCCCGTGCTTGATTCCGACCGTGTCCTGCAGCACCTTCGCGATCGGGGCCAGGCAGTTGGTGGTGCACGACGCGTTGGAGATGACCTGGTGGCTGGCTGGGTCGTAGACCTCGTCGAAGTTGACGCCGAGCGCCACGGTCACGTCCGGGTCGGTGGCCGGCGCCGAGATCACGACCTTGCCGGCGCCCGCCTCGAGGTGCTTGGAGGCGTTCTCGCGGTCGGTGAACAGCCCGGTGGACTCGATCACGACCTCGGCGCCGAGCTCACTCCATGGCAACGCGGCCGGATCCCGCTCGGCCAGCACCCTGATCTCGCGGCCGTCGATCTTGAAGCCCGTGTCGGTCGCCTCGACCTCGCCGGGGAACGGGCCGTAATTCGAGTCGTACTTGAGGAGATGGGCAATCGTCTTGGGGTCGACGAGATCGTTGACCGCCAGCCACTCGATGTCGGCGCCGCCCTCGTAGGCGGCGCGAAAGACGTTTCGACCGATCCGGCCGAAGCCGTTGATTCCGACCCGTACCGGCATGCGCTGTTCCGCTCCTGTGGTAGTGGGTTACGCAACTGAGATGCCGACCGCGCCCGGCTCTCCCGTCAAGGGGGAAGGCTATCCGGTATCAGCGGGAAACCACCTCGACGCGGAGCCCGTCGGGATCTCGCAGGTAGGCGGCGTAGTAGCCCTGGCCGTACTGGGGTCGCTTGCCGGGAGCGCCGTCGTCGCTGCCCCCGTTGGCCAGGCCCGCCCGGTGGGCCCCGTCGACTGCCGCCTTGCCGCTGGCGGCCAACGCGAGATGGCCATACCCGGGCGCGGGCGCCCGGGCCCGGATCACAAACCACACAAGCGGCGAGTTGATCCCGTAGGCCACGGCGTGCTCTGACTCGAACATCCGCCGCCCGCCGAGCGCATGGAAGACCGCATCGTAGAAGCGGCTGCAGCGCGCCAGATCGGAGACCTCGTACCCGATGTGGTCGATCACGCCGGGCGGCTCACGTCACGGTGGACGACGTTGATCAGGTAGGGCTCCTGGTCGCCGTAGCGCTCGGCCAGGTGGCCGGTGATCGCCACCGAGCGATGCCGCCCGCCGGTGCATCCGATCGCCACCACCAGATGGGCCTTGCCCTCGGTCAGGTATTGCGGCAGCAAATAGTCGAGCAGCGGATGAAGCCGCTCGTAGAACGTGTCGAGCTCGCCCTCGCGGTTGATGAACTCGACCACTCGGGGGTCGGCGCCGGTCAGCTGGCGGAGGTCCTGCTCGTAGTGCGGGTTGGGCAGGAACCGGACGTCGAGCAGCAGGTCGGGGTCGCGCGCCGGGCCGTACTTGAAACCGAAGCTCTCAAACGTCACGGCCAGACGGCCAGGGGTGCGGGTCGGAAGCAGGTCGTCGGCCAGCTTGCGCCGCAGCATCGCGGCTGTCAGCCCGCTCGTGTTGACGACGACGTCGGCGCGTGCGCGCAGCGGCGCCAGGATCTCGCGCTCGCGGGCGATGCCGGCGACGACACTTCCGGTCGCCGCCAGCGGGTGCCGGCGGCGGGTCTCCTTGTAGCGGGTCAGCAGCGTCTGCTCGTCGGCCTCGAGGAACAGGACGCGGTGGTTGACCCCCACGGCCCGGAGGTCGTCGAGCATCGCGCTCAGGCCCTCGAAGTAGCTGCCTCCACGGACGTCGGACACGACTGCCGCCCGCTGCACCTTCGAGCCCTCGTGCATGAACAGCTCGACCAACGTGCGGATCATCTCCGAGGGCAGGTTGTCGACGCAGAAGTACCCCTCGTCCTCGAAGGCCGCCATCGCGGTGGACTTACCGGCGCCCGAGAACCCGGTGATGACCACCAGATCGGTCAGCGCCGACCCGGCCGGAGGTGAGTCGGCGGCGTCCGTCTCCAACCGCTCCCCGGACGTTGTGTCCATGCCCATAGCTTGACGCGCCCGGCGGATGAGTGCCGGCCTAAAGGTCGCAGCGAGCGTCAGGTATGCCACTATCGCCAAGTGCTCGGGCGAGGAAGCCGGACCGCACTCCTCGTTCGGAGGGGCATCACGTGGCTGGTTGCATCGGCGGCGGTCTGCCTGTACGCGTCGCTGCACACAGCCGGCGCCGGCGCCACGGCGCTCCCGCCGGTCGCCGCGACCGTGTCGCCGGCCCCGACCGGGCAGCCGATGCCCCCGAGCTTCCTCGGGATGTCGCTCGAGTACCAGGCGCTCCACGTCTACACCGGACGCGATCCCAACCACGTCGATCCGGTGTTCATCCAGCTGCTGCGCAACCTCGTCCCCGGACAGAGCCCGATCGTGCGGATCGGCGGTAACAGCGCCGACTACAGCTGGTGGCCGATTCGCGGCGTGCTGCCGCCCGGAGCGGTTCGCTACTCGCTGACCAAGGGCTGGCTGCGGATGACCAAGTCGTTCGCAGCCAAGGCCGGGGCGAAGCTGATCATGGGCGTCAACCTGGCCGGCGGCCGCCCCGCGCTCGCCGCCGCGGAGGCGCGGGCGTTCATGGAGGGGATCGGCACTCGCTACATCGACGCACTCGAGATCGGAAACGAGCCCGACCTCTACACCACGTCGGTCTGGTACCGCGACCGCCGCGGCCGGAGCTTCGTCGCCCGTCCCGCCACCTACGGCTTCGCCAACTACCTGCAGGAGGTGTCGCGCTGGCGCCAGGTGCTGCCGCCGGTCCCGGTCGTCGGCCCGGCGCTGGCCTCGCTGACCTGGCTGACCACCGGCCTGGACCAATTCCTGGCCGCCGAGCCCGGGACGCCGATGATCACCGTCCACCGGTACGCGCTGCGGGCCTGCCCGACGCCGCCGAGCTCGCCGCTGTTCGCCTCGATCCCGAATCTGCTGGCCGATCGCTCATCGAGCGGGCTCGCCGCGGGCGTGGCCCCGTACGTGGCCGCGGCTCATGCGCGCGGCGTCCAGTTCCGGCTCGACGAGCTCAACTCGGTGTCGTGCTCGGGCAAGCGCGGGGTGTCCGACACATTCGCATCGGCGCTGTGGATGCTCGACACGCTCTTCAACATGGCCAGTGTCGGCGTCGATGGCGTCAACATCCACTCGCTCCCCGGGGCCCGGTACGAGCCGTTCACGCTCAGTCAGACGCACGGCCGGTGGCAGGCGTTCGTGCACCCGGCCTACTACGCGATGCTGATGTTCGCCGAGGCGTTCCCGCCCGGTGCGCAGCTGCTCGGAGTCGCTGCCCCGGCCGGCCCGGTCAAGGTCTGGGCGACGCGCTCGACCACCGGGCGCACCCGCGTGGTCGTGATCAACAAGGACCCGGTCAATCCCCAGACGGTCCAGGTCAGCGTCCCGGGCGCCGGCGGTCCGGCCAGCCTCGACTTCCTGCGCGCGCCGAGCATCCTCGCCACCGGCGGCGTGACCCTGGGCAGCCAGTCCTACGGCGCCGCCACCCGGACCGGACTGCTCCAGCCGGCGATCACCACGCCGATCACCGCCAGCGGCGGCGTCTACACGATCGACCTGCCGGCGGCCAGCGCGGTGATGCTCACGCAATAGGCGATCGGCGTCAGACGCCGGTCCGGTGCAGCTCGCGATACACGTCGCGCGCAAGCTTGCCGGGGATCCCGGGGACGGCCTCGAGCTGCTCGCGTGAGGCGGCGACGATCGCCTCGGGCGAGCCGAAGTGCTTTAGCAGCGCGCGCTTGCGAGCCGGTCCCACGCCGGGGAGCTCATCGAGGATCGACGCGGTCATCGCCCGGTCGCGGCGGGTCCGGTGATGGGTGATCGCGAACCGGTGGGCTTCGTCGCGAACGCGCTGGAGCAGCTGCAGCTCGGGGGTGTCGTGGGCCAGGCGCAGCGGCTGTTCGCGGCCAGGGATGAAGACCTCCTCGATCCGCTTGGCCAGCGAGATGACGACCACTCCGCGCTCGCGGAACGGGGCCAGCGCGCGCAAACCGGCCGCCAGCTGACCCTTGCCGCCGTCGATCACGACCAGGTTGGGCAGCGCGGCGAAGCTGGGGTCATAGTCCTTGTCGTGCGGTGAGACGTCGTGCTGGCGCTCGAACCGGCGCATCCGCCGGCCCAGGATCTCCTCCATCGCCGCGAAGTCGTCGGGGTATCCGATTCGCCCGGGAGCGTCCCCGTTGCCGTTGCCGTCGCCCTCGAACACCTTGAAGCGCCGGTAGTCGGACTTCTTCGGGGCGCCGCCCTCGAACACCACCATCGAGGCCACCGTGTTGGTCCCCATCAGCGTCGAGATGTCGAAGCACTCGATCCGCAGCGGGATCGTGTCGAGGCCGAGGGCCTGCTGGAGCCCGTCCAGCGCCTCGACCCGCTGCTGGCGGCGGCGCTCGGAGCGCAGCCGCTCCTGGTCGAGGGCAAGCCGGGCGTTGCGCTCGGCCAGCTCGAGGATCCGGCGCTTGTCGCCGCGCTCGGCCGGGCGGATCTCGACGTGCCCGTCGCGGCGCAAGGTCAGCGCCTCGGCCAGCGCCGGGGCGCGCGTCGGTGGGATTTCCAATTCGCGCTGGACGACCAGCAGCGGCGGGACCATCATCGCGCTGCTGTAGTACTGCAGGATGAACGCCTCGGCGACTTCGGCGATGCTGCCCCCGGGCTCGTTGTCGAGGTAGAAGCTCTGCCGGTCCGAGAGGACCCCGTCGCGGACCTGGAACACCTGGGCGTTGGCCTCGTTCTCGTGGACCGCGACCGCGATCGCATCGAGCGTCCCCACGGCCTCGTTGGACACCCGCTGGCGCTCCAGCAGCGAGCGGACGGCCCGCAGGCGGTTGCGCTCGCGGGCGGCGTCCTCGAATCGCTGCTCGGCCGCGGCCGTCCGCATCGAGTGGTCGAGCTCTCGCTCGATCGCGCGGTAGCGGCCGGACAGGAAGTCGATCACGCCGTCGATCCCGCGCCGGTAGTCCTCCTTGCTGACATAGCCGACGCAGGGCGCCTCGCAGCGCTTGATGTAGTAGTCCAGGCACGGCGAGCCGCTGCGGCGGCCAGGCTCGGGCCCCTCGCAGGAACGGAACATGAACACCTTGCCGAGCACGTCGAGCGTCGACCTGACCCGCTTGGCGTTGCTGTAGGGGCCGAAGTAGGCACGGTCGCGCCGGTGGCGCTCACGGGTGAAGTAGACCCGCGGGAAGTCCTCGTCCAACGAGATCGCTATGTACGGATAGGACTTGTCGTCGCGCAGGCGGATGTTGAACCGCGGCTTGTACTGCTTGATGAAGTTCTGCTCGGCCAGCAGCGCCTCGGACTCGGTCTGCACGACCAGCGCTTCGATGTGGTCGATCTTCCCGACCAGCCCATCGCCGCCACGCACATTCGAACCCCGCCCGCCCCCAGAGAAGTGCGAGGCGACGCGCTTGCGGATCGACTTCGCCTTGCCGACGTAGATGACCTTGCCGCGGCCGTCGCGGAACAGGTACACGCCGGGCTCATCGGGGAGCTCGCGGCGCTTGTCGGCGGGGAAGATCGACATTTCTTCCGAGGATAGGTCGAGGAAGCCGGTCGGCGGCGGGTCCCGGTGATCGGACGGCCCTAGTCGGCCGTGAACGACAAGGCGAGCCCGGCGATCGCGACCCCGAGCGCGAACACGGCCACCACCTCACCCGGCCCCGACGTCGCCGAGCTGGGGAAGTAATGGCCGGGCCCCGCGCTCGGATCGGCCACGTTGGCGCCGTTGGTCGGGGCCTCGCCAATCGCGTGGGCCACGAACACGAGCGCCAGTACGGCCAGGACCGCGACCGCGATCCGGGCCTTGTGACCGCCCACCAGCGCCGCCACGAACAGGGCCGCTGCCACCAGCATCAGCAGCACGTCGGCAATCGAGTAGACCTGCCAGCCGGACGGGTTGCGCGGAACCCCCTGCAGCTGGTCGGCGCCGACCCGGATGATGAACGCGGGGGAGAACTGGTGACTCCATACGAGGAACAGCGACACGAACAGAGCGATCGAGCCCGCAACGATCATCCAGTCGGCGAAGACCTCTCGCACTTCCCTGCTCATTCGGCGCTCAGCCCGCTTCGAGCCTCGGGTGGGCTAGTACTTGCGCGCGGACCAGACGACCGCGAACACGGCGTAGGCCGCGCCGCCGAGCAGCACCAGCCACGCCACCGAGCCGGCGCTGGTGCTCCACAGCCGCGAGGTCGCGGTCAGCGTCAGCGTCGCCACCGCCAGCGCCGCGTAGAGGACCGCCCGGCGCGCGTCCCCCAGGGCGTACAGCCTGGTGCGGTTCTGCCGGTACATCACCGAGGCCACCCAGCCCAAGGCGGCCAGGAACGCCAGCGAGATCGCCTGGATCACGACGCTGGCACCGGTCCCGCCCCCGGGCACGATCACGACGATCGCCGCGATCAGAAGGATGATGCCGATGTTGCGGGCGGTCGCCAGGCTCATGCTCTCCTAAGCGTACGCCGGGTGACTAGCCGGCGTCTGCGGCGGTTGCGCGGGCTCCTCCACCACCGCCTCCTGCGCCGCCGGCTGGGGCGCCGCCGCCTTCGGCGCCGACGGCTCTCCCCCGACGCGCTCGGCGGCGAATCGGTAGCCCACCCCGAAGTGGGTGTGCACGTAGCGCCAGTCGGGCGACAGCTGCTCGAGCTTCTGGCGAAGCTTGCGCACGAACACGTCGACCGAGCGGTCGCCGCGGACCATCGTGTAGCCCCACACCCGTTGGTAGATCTCCTCGCGCTGCAGCACGCGGCCGTCGGCGTTGGCCAGCTGCCGCAGCAGCTCGTACTCCTTGCGCGACAGCGAGGCAGGCCGATCGCCCACGTAGGCATCGAACATGTCCGGGCGGATCTCCAGCTCGCCGGCCGCCAGCGGGGAGTCGTCGACGGGCATCTCCCCCACGCGACGGCGGCGCAAGACGGCCTGGATCCGCGCCACCAGCTCCTCGGGATGACAGGGCTTGGTGACCCAGTCGTCGGCCCCGCCGCGCAGGCCGCGCACGCGGTCGGCGACCGGCGCGGTGCCGGTGCACACCAGCAGCGCCGGCCCGGGCAGGGCCATCGCCAACCGCTCCAGGTAATCGAGCCCGGTGATCTCCGGGTTGATGATCACCGCGTGAAGCCGCATAGCCGCGAGCTGATCCGGGGTGGCCGCATATCCGAGAACCTCGCGCTCCCAGCGCAATGCCAAAAAGCGCCGGTCAAGCACGGTGACGAGCCCGCTGTCGTCATCGATGATCGCGACCCGGATCGGGGACGCCGCGATTGGCGATGCCATCCTTGCGTCAGTTTAGAGAGGGCCCAGGACCGCACCGGAAAGCGCACGCCTGGATCGCGCCAGCGGCCGCGGCCGCAATCCCGGGGGCCGAGCTGAACGCGGGCGGCCGGAGGCAGCGCCTAGCCCGCGACCTTCTCCCAGCGGCTGTAGAGCTCCTCGACCGTCCGCTTCGCGGTGTCGTGGCGCTCGGTCGAGCGGGCGGTGCTTTCCGGGGTCGCCCAGGACGCGGGGTCGGCGAGCTCGTCTTCGACTGCGCGCAGCGCGGCCTCGGCGGCGTCGATCTCGCGCTCGAGGCGCGCCTGCTCGCGCGGCGACCCCGCGCGCCGGCCCGCCGCCCTGGCGTTTGCCTTCGCCTTCGGCTTTGGCTTGGGCTTGGGCCTGAGCGCGGCGGCGGCCTTACGGCGCGCGGGCTTCTGGGCCTTGCGCTCCTCGACCACCCGCAGGTACTCGGGCCAGCCGCCGACGTAGCTGTCCAGCTGGCGGTCCTCGAACGCAACCGTCCGCGTGCCCACGGCGTCGAGCAGCGCCCGGTCGTGGGACACGAGCAGCAGCGAGCCGGGGAACTCGCCGAGCGCCTGCTCGAGCGCCTCGCGGCTCTCCAGGTCGAGGTGGTTGGTCGGCTCGTCGAGGATCAGCACGTTGGCGCCCGACTGGACCAGCACCGCCAGCGACAGCCGGCGGCGCTCGCCGCCCGAGAGCCCGTCGAGCGGCTTCTCGGCCTCCTCGCCCGAGAACAGGAACCGGCCGAGCAGCGCCCGCGCCTTGCCCGGGGTCAGCCCGGTGGCGTGCTGGGCGGCTTCGACCACGGTTCGCGCATTACCCGACGAGAGCTCGTCGGCGTGCTGAGACAGGTAGCCGATCTTCACGTTGTGCCCGGTGCTGAGCTTGCCGGAGTCGAGCTCGCGCATCCCGGCGAGCGCCTCGATCAGCGTCGTCTTGCCCGACCCGTTGGGGCCGACCATCGACACGTGCTCGCCGCGCTCGAGCCACAGCTCTGCGTCGTCGAGCAACGGCTTGCCGCCGATCGAGATCGTCGCGTCGCTGAGCTCGAAGATCACGCGTCCGCTCCGTTCGGGCGGCTTGAACGCGAACTGGAGCGCCGCTCCGTCGGCGGGGTCGCGCGACAGCCGCTCGATCTTGTCGAGCTGCTTGGCACGCGACTGCGCCTGCCGGGCGCGGGTCCCAGCCCGGAACCGGGTGACGAACCTCTCGAGCCGGTCGATCTCAGCCTGCTGGCGCTCGATCGCCCGGCCGAGCGCCAGATCGCGCGCGGCCTTCTCCTTGCGCCAGGCGTGCCACGGCCCGGGAAAGAACTTGCCTCGCCCGGCCTCGAGCTCCAGCACCGAGGTGCCGACCGCCTCCAGGAACCAGCGGTCGTGCGCCACCAGGATCACGGCGGCGTCGAGCCCCACCAGGTGCTGCTCGAGCCACTCCAGCGAGGGGATGTCCAGGTGGTTGGTGGGCTCGTCGAGCAGCAGCAGGTCGGGGTCGCCGGCCAGTGCCCGCCCCAGCGACGCCCGCGTCAGCTCGCCACCTGAGAACGTGCGCAGCGAGCGGTCGAGGTCGGCGTCGTCGCGAAACCCGAGCCCGTGCAGGGTCGACAGCGCCCGCTCGCGCCAGCCGTACCCGCCGGCATGCTCGAGCCGGGCCTGGGCTTCGGCGTAGCGGTTCAGCGTCGCCTCGTCGTAGGACCCGGCCGCCATCGCCTGCTCGAGCGACGACAGCTCGTGCTCGATCGCCACCAGCTCGCGCGCACCCGAGAGCACGTAGGCGCGCAGGGTCAGGTCGCGCTCGCGGGGCGGGCGCTGATCGTGCAGCGCCACCTTGGTCCCCTTGGCGAACACGAGCTCGCCGAAGTCCGTCGTGGCCTCGCCGGCGAGCATCCGGAGCAGCGTCGTCTTGCCCGACCCGTTGCGACCCGACAGCGTCATCCGGTCGCGGCGCTCGAGCTTGAACGAGATCCCGCGCAGCAGCGGCTCTCCCACGATGTCCTTGCCGACGTCCGATGCGATCACCACTGCCATGCCGATCATGGTAGGCGGGGCGCACACTACGATCCCCCCGATGCCCCTACCGCCCTGGCCTCCGGTGCCTCCGATCGAGATGCCGCCCGCGCGCACCGTAACGGTGCCCGGCCGCGGCGAGTTCTTCCTGCGCGACACCGGCGGCGATGGGCCGGTGGTGATGCTCCTGCACGGGTGGATGGCCAACGCGGACCTGAACTGGTGCGGCGCCTACGGCGACCTGGCCGAGGCCGGTTACCGGGTGCTGGCGATCGACCATCGCGGGCACGGCCGCGGGCTGCGGGCACTGGTCCCGTTCCGGCTGATCGACTGTGCCGCCGATGCCGCCGACGTGCTGCGGACGCTCGACGCCGCCCCAGCGCTGGTCGTGGGCTATTCGATGGGCGGCGCGATCGCCCAGCTGGTCGCCCGCGACCACCGCGACGTCGTGCGCGGCCTGGTGTGCAGCGGCACCGCTCAGCACTGGCAGGAGTCAGACAGCCGGCGGCTGTGGAGGTCGATGGGCGCGCTGGGCCTGGTGTTGTCCGTCGCTCCGCGGGCAAGCTGGCGGTCCGGTCTTCGCAGGGTCGGCCTGGAGGACTCGCCGCGGACGGCATGGCTGCAGTCCGAGATGCTGCGCCAGTCCGCGCGCGACATGGCCGAGGCGGGGCGCGAGCTGGGGCGGTTCGACTCGCGGCCGTGGTTGCACGCCGTCGACGTGCCGGCGGCGGTCGTACTGACCAGCCGCGACACCGCGGTGCTGCCGCGAAAGCAGCACGAGCTCGCGGCTGCCCTCCGGGCGCAAGTGTTCGAGGTGGCGCTCGGGCACCTCGACCTCAACACCAAGGCCGAGCGCTACAACCCCGCGCTGCTGCAGGCGCTGACCGCTGTCAGCGCCGCCGAGCCCGCCGCGGTCGCGTAGCGCTGACCGGTCGGTTACGCTTCAGACTCCATGCGTCGCGCCCGCTTCATCACCACGCTGATGACGTTCTCGGTGGCGCTGCTGGTGCTCGCGCCCGACGCGCTCGCTCGCCAGACAGGCGGCGAGGGCCTCTACGGGCAGACGACCGACAAGGTGATCACGAACGCGATGTTCCTCGTGATCCTGTTCTTCCCGACGGTCATCATCGTCTTCTCGCTGATCCAGTGGCGCCTGGAGAAGCGCAAGCACGCGCGCATGACCGCGGCCAAGCGCCGCGCGGCCAACGCCGACTGGCGCGGCGGCTGGTAGGCAAGCGCCAGGCAACGCTCTCCTAGGCTGCGGGGAGGTGCGTGGCGTCGCGCTCGACGGTGATCACCTCGGTGACCGGCATGCCGAGCGCGCGGACCTTGTGGGGCAGGTCGAGACGCAGCCACCGCGACAGGCGCCGCGGCAGCATCGAGACGATCACCTCGTCGAAACCCAGCAGGTTGACCGCGTCCTGAACGGCGGCGAACGGGTCGTGTGACCCCACCACGCCGATCACCTCGTCGCCTATGGCCTCGGACAGCAGAGGCACCGCCGCAGTCAGGCGCTGCTCCGCCTCGGCGACCCCATGGTCCTCGGGGTCGACGACGCGATGCAGACCTCGCGGGGCCGAGGGCACCAGCAGCGTGAACGTGCACGGTCCCGCCTCGGCCCGCTCGGCGACCGCTCTGATCAGGTCCGGACTGTCAGCAGTCTGATGGGCCACGATCAGCACGCGTGTGGGTCTGATGGATCGCATAGCGTCGCCTTCCGCTCTAGCTCTTGACCTCTCAGACGCCGCCGCAGGCACTTTCTTCCCGCCGGCCCGCGTTAGGGTCCGGTGAACTTGACGCCGTACGGGCTCCTGGCTATATGGGGAAGTAACGAGCCTGCGGTAGCGTCTTGTTGACCGATGGCGACTCCTCGGCCGCGGACAAGAGACGTGCACCAGGGCCGCCGCAACCGTCCCTGAATCGAGAGGATCGTCACTTGCCCAGGATCTCGGCTCTCGCCCTCAGCGTCGCCGCCCTCGCCGTCGGGGTGGCTGCCTGCGGAAGCTCGAGCAACAGCAGCAGCAGCACCTCGTCATCCGCTCCGGCCTCGTCGACGAGCTCTACGTCGTCGACCAGCTCGGGCGGCGCCAGCGCCAGCAGCGGCGGAGGAGGCGCCAGCACGATCAGCGAGGCGGCCAACCCGACCGGTCAGCTCAAGTTCACGAAGGACTCGCTGTCGGCCAAGGCCGGCAAGGTCACGATCCACTTCGCCAACATGTCGTCGCTGTCCCACAACATGACCATCCAGCAGGGCACCAACGGCAAGACGATCGGTGCGACGCCGACGTTCAGCGGGGGCACCAAGACGCTCAGTGTGACCCTCAAGCCCGGTACGTACACGTTCTACTGCAGCGTCCCCGGACACCGACAGGCGGGCATGCAGGGAACGCTGACCGTCAGCTGATCTGGATTGATCGGGTGCCCGGCCCCTGGGCGGGGCCGGGCACCTTTTGTGTCTTCGCCGCGTGAGCTTTTGCTTGGGCCGGCGTCTCACCGGTGTCTGTAACCAACGAGGCGCCACGTGCAGGTAGCCCAAGGAGGTAGTGCGTTGAGACGAATTCTGTACACCCTGATCGCCGGCGCGGCGATCGCGGCCGTGATCCCCGCCAGCGCGCTCGCACAGGGCCACGATCGAGGTCATCGCCGCGATAACGAGCGTCAGCACCGGCATCACGCCCGGGTGCACCATCGGCACTTCGGGCGCATCGACGCGCCCGCCATGCAGAACGCCGGGACGGTCGCGTCATTCGACGGCCGGACACTGGCGATCCGCCTGAACGACGGGTCCACGGTCGCCGGCGTGGTCAACCGCGACACCGAGATCCGGTGCGCGGCGTTCGACCGCGACCACCGGTTCTTCGAGAATGAGCAGGGCGATCACGGCGGCGGCTCCGGCAGCGGCGGCGGCTCCGGCAGCGGCGGCGGCTCCGGCAGCGGCGGCGGCTCCGGCAGCGGCGGCGGTCCGGGTGCCGGCGGCTCGGGCCCGAGCAACGGCGACGCCGGGGGCTCCGGCAGCGCCACGCCCAGCGGAGGTGACGACAACGGCGACCGCGGCGACGACAACGGCAACCACGACCGCAACGACGACAACGACATGCGTAATTGCGGCCGCTTGGACCTGCGGCCCGGCACGGTCGTCCACGAGGCCGACCTCCGGCTCTCGCCGTTGGGCGCCATCTGGCAGGAGGTCGAGCTCGTGGTCCGCTTCCCCCAGGGCCAGGACCACTGACCGACAGCGCCGTGACCGGTGGTCCCGCCCCGGGGCCACCGGTCATCGGTGACGGGAAGGGCTGGCCGCCGGCCGGCGTCTGTGCTCATAGGACCGCCGATGTAGCCGTTCTCGCTGGGAGGCGACAACCGAATTGAGCCCGTTGGCCCTTTCCCTGAGGTTCCTTCAGACGCAGTCCGACGCGCAGCTTGCCAAGCTGGCCGGCGAAGGGCACGAACGGGCTTTCGAGGCGCTCGTGCGGCGTTACCGCAAGCCGCTGCTGGCCTACTGCCGGCGCCTGACGTCGTCGGACGCGTGTGCCGAGGACGCGCTCCAGCAGGGACTGCTGCAGGCATGGACGGCGATCCGCACCGGCGCCGAGGTCCAGGACCCGCGGGCCTGGCTGTACCGGATCGTCCACAACGTGGCGATCTCCAGCCAGCGCCGCCCGCGCCCGATCCTGGTCGAGATCGACGACACCGTGAGCGCCGGTGGCGCCGACCACGAGGCCGAGCGTCGGATGGCGGCGCGCGAAGCCCTCGAGGGGCTTGCCGCGCTGCCGGAGATGCAGCGCGACGTGCTTGTCAGCACCGCGGTCGATGGGTTGAGTCACGAGGAGGTCGCCCACGCGCTCGGGCTCAGCAGCGGCGCCGTCCGCGGCCTCGTCTACCGGGCGCGGGCCACGCTGCGTGCCGCGGCCGCGGCCGTGCTCCCCGGGCCGCTGATCGGGTGGTCCCTGCGCAGCGCCGCGCGCGGAGGATCGCCGGGAGTTGCCGAGGCGCTGGCGGGCGGAGGGTCTGCTGGGCTCGGGGTTCTGCTGGTCAAGGGAGGGGCAATCGCGGTGACCGCCGGCGCGATCGCTACCGCAGGCATCGCTGTCGATCAGGACCATGATCGATCCCCCCGGACCCGCGACGCGGGCGGCGCAGCGGCCCAGCGGCCAACCGGTTCGCGCTCGGGTGCTGCGACGCTGACGCACGACAGGCTCGTGGCCGACTCGACTGGCCGGGCGCCCAGCCGTGGCCGCGGGCGGTCCAGCGGCAGCGACGACAGAGGCGGGGCGGCCGAACCGGGAGACGATTCCGGCGGCCACCGCCGTTCCGGGTCAGGGAGCGACCAGGCCGGCGAGGGCCGCGGCGGCACGCGTGGTGGACCCGGGCAGAGTTCGGGTCACAACGACGGCGGCTCGCGGTCGGGCATGAGCGGCTCGGGTGAGTCGAGCGGGTCCAGCGGACGCGGCGGGTCGTCAGCGACGAGCGGGCCCGTGAGCGGCTCCAGCGGCCGCGGCGGGTCGGGCAGGTCCTCGGGCGGATCTGGGTCCGGCTCCTCCGGTGGTGGCCCTGGCCCAAGCGGCGGCTCCGGATCGGGGAGCGGCTCCGGATCGGGGAGCGGCTCCGGGTCGGGCAGCCGCTCCGGGTCGGGCAGCGGCTCCACTCCCGGCGGCTCGGGGAACACAGGCGGCACGACCGAGACGGGCAGCGGCTCGACGCCCGGCGGCCGCAGCGGCAGCACCTCCGGCAGCTCCAGCCCGGGTGGCGGTGAGCTCACCAGCACCGCGCCGGTCACCGACGGCAGTTCCCGGGGCGGCCCGCCGGCCACCACGACGATCGCGGCGCCCAGCTCGGGCGGCGACGCCGACGGCGGTCCCAGAGGCGGCGACTTGAGCGGCGGCGGGCGCGGGCCGGGCTAGCGCTCCGAAGGCTAGATCCGGAACACCGTGATCAGCCGTTCCTCGTGCTCGGCATCGATCCGGGCGATCACCTCGACGTGCTCCTCCAGCCCTGAGCCGCGCAGCTTGGTGGCCAGCAGCTCGTCGACCTGGTAGATCCCGGCGCTGTTGGACATCTCGATCTCGACGCGGACGGCGCGATCCTCGCCCGGGCTGATCTTGACGTCCTCGATCGCGTAGGCCGACAACGAGTGGATGTTCAGCCGTCCGGCCTCGAACGGGACGCGCGAGCGGCCCCGGGCCATGTCGAGCGCATCGGCGACGCGCACGATCCCGGCCTCGATCGTGAACGGGTTGCCCTTGCGCCGGTGGCCGATGATCGCGTGCAGCGCCTCGGACACTACGATCGACCGCTCGGGCTCCTCGTAGGCCTCCGACAGCAGCGAGCCGAGCTTGTCGGCCGTGAGGAACAGGCTGTAGCGCTCGTGATCATCTCGGTGGATCGACATCCCCACGCAGTGGAACAGGCAGCCGGCCGCGATCACGACCTCGGCGTCGCGGTCCCCGAGCCCGAAGTCCGCGGTCACGCTCGGGGTCACGCCGCGCCGGAACAGCAGCCGGGCGAGCCGCAGCCCGATGTTGAGCACGATCTGGATGTGGACCCAGGAGTGGTCGGACATGCCCAGCCGCCGCGTGGCGTTGACCGCGGACACGTGCCACCAGGCCTTGACCTGCTCGTCGGCGTTGACCGCGTCGAGCAGCTGCTCCAGCCGACGGTTGCCCCGGGTGGGCGCGCGGACGCGAACGTCGGCGAGCGCCTCGCGCGGTGACAGCGGCGGGTCAGGGGTACTCATCGTCCCCGACACTAGTGTCGCGCCGCTTCGAGCAGCACTCCCTCTCGCAGGCCGCCGCGCGCGATCTGCAGCGAGGCGCCCATCAGCTCCGACGCGGCCTGGAGGATCAGCAACCCAGCCGGGAGCAGCCGCACCCGTTCCACGTCGAGCGCGAACCGCTTGGCCACGTCGACCGCCTTCTCGGCGCCGAGCAGCGCCAGCGATCGCTTGAACGCCGCGGCGTCGAGCATCGGCCCGGCCAGGCGCTGCAGCGATGCGGCGCTGCCCCCGACCGCAACCGCCTCGGTCGGATGCGGCGCGTCGAGATCCTTGAGCGCGCGGACGACCCGTGCCCGGGCGTCGCTCAGCTCCCGCTCGGATGGCGGGTCCGACCGCAGGCAGTCGTCGGCCAGGTCGCCGGATCCCAACGCGAACGAGGTGCACCACGTGATCGTGTCCGGAGCGGTGCCCACGACCAGCTCCGACGAGCCGCCGCCGACGTCCACCACGCCGAGCTCCCCGTCGGGCACGTGCCCGAGCGTGCCGGCCGCGCCGACGAACGCCAGCCGGGCTTCCTGCTCGCCCGTCAGCACCACCACCTCGAGCCCGCACGCCTCGCGGATCGCCGACACCAGCTCATCGCCGTTGGCGGCCTGGCGGATCGCCGCGGTGGCGACCGCGTGGATCTCGGTCGAGCCGAGATCTCGAGCCATCCGCAGCTGTCCGGCGACGGCCGCGACCACCTCGGAGATCTTGTGCGGGGCGATCCAGTCGCCCTCGAGCATTCCGCGCCGGATCCGCGTGAACACCTTCTGCTGGTCGACTTGCCGCAGCCCGCCGCCGCCGTCGCAGTCGGCCACGAGCAGACGCGTCGTGTTTGATCCGATGTCGATACAGGCGCTGCGCAATCGCTACCTGAATGTCGACTCCGGACTCACTTGGAACCCCGGTGCGGGACTCTACTGCGGATGCTGGGAATGCGCGCGGACTGTGGCGGGCGACCGCCGGGGCTGGGATGCACCCGTGTCGGGTTGGCTGGGAAGCGAATCCGTCTCGGCCAGCTCGGATCGCAGCACGCCGGGTCGCAATGCCACCCACACGGCGACCATCACGACAAGCGACCCCAGCCCCGCGACACCGAGCGCAGCCCGCGGGCCCGCGAGCGCCGCGATTGCGCCGCCCAGCAGGATCCCGAGCCCGGGGATCAGCTCGAACATCGACTCGTTGACGCTCATCATCACCGCCATCCAACCCTCCTCGACCTCCTCCTGCAGCGCCGTCCGGCCGGCCACCGACTCGACCCCGTTGCCGACTCCGGCGATCGCCGCCCCGGCGATCGCCACCCACAGCGCAGGCGCCAAAGCCATCACCACGAACCCGACGCCGAGCGCGCCGACGCCCCCGGCGATCAACTGCCGGGCCGGCCGCCCCAGCCACCGTGCGTACACCGCACTGCCCGCGACCGCCCCGACGCCCCAGGCCGACAGCATCGCCCCGTACCCGCCCGCGCTCGCGTGCAGCGTGTGCTCGGCGAGTACCACCTCGGTCGGGATCGAGATCGTGAAGAACAGGACCCCGGCGGCCTCGACCCCCAGCAGCGCGCGGATCGACGGCCGCTGCGACACATAGGACACCGCCGCGCGCAGGCGTCCCTTGGGAGAGGCGCGCTCGGCGGCCGAGCCGGGCAGCCCGTGAGCGGTCACCAGCAGCAGCCCCATCGCCACGAACAGCCCGCAGTTGACCAGCAGCGCGACGCTCGTGCTCGACGCAGCCACGATCACTCCGCCGATCGCCGGACCGGCCATGAAGCACAGCGAGAACGCCGTATTGGCGACCGCGGCGCCCTCCCGCAGCAGGCCCGCTTCCCCCGTGACCTCCGCGCTCGTGGCCCGGGCCAGCGACCGCGCCACCAGCGCCACGACACCATCGAGCGCGGCCAGGAGCAGGATCGGCACGAGCGCGAAGTGGCTGGCGATCCACGCGAGCACCACGAACGACACCGCCTCGATCACGTACAACGCCGGCAATGTCAGCCGCGGCGTGTGGTGATCCAGCCGCACCACCACCAGCGGCGCCAGCAGCGCCGGAATGAACTGCGAGCAAAAGAAGAACGCCGCCGCGCCCAGCGCGCTGCCGGTCCGGTCGTAGACCAGGAACGACAATGCGAGCGTCCCGATCGACCACGCAAGCTCGTTCAGCATGTACGCCCCGAGAAGCCGCCGGTATACGGGCAGCTGCAGAACCCGCCTCATCCCTCAGGCAGTATTGCCGTTTTCCGGTGATGTGATTGCCGGACACTCCTCCTGGCATCATCTGAAGACGTGTCTGATCCAGCTATCGAGGTCCGTGGGCTTCGCAAGGCCTATGGGGACTTCGAAGCAGTTCGCGGGATCGAGTTCGAGGTGCGCAGCGGCGAGGTGTTCGGCCTGCTGGGCCCCAACGGCGCCGGCAAGACGACGACCGTCGAGATCCTCGAGGGCTACCGCGAGCGCTCGGGGGGAGACGTCAGCGTGCTGGGGTTCGATCCTGGCCGCCACCAACGGGCGCTGCGCTCGAAGGTCGGGATCGTGCTGCAGAGCACGGGCTTGTATCGCCACATCCGCGTCCGGGAGGCGCTTGCGCACTTCGGCGCGATGTATCCGCATCCCCGCGATGTCGACGAGGTGATCGCGGTCACCGGGCTGGAGGGCAAGGAGGACTCGTCCGCGCGCACGCTCTCCGGAGGCCAGCTTCGCCGCCTCGACCTGGCGCTGGCGCTGGTCGGCGACCCCGAACTGATCTTCCTCGACGAGCCCACCACCGGCTTTGACCCGGCCGCCCGGCGCAACGCCTGGGAGACGATCCGCTCGCTCAAAAGCCTCGGCAAGACCGTGCTGCTCACGACTCACTACCTCGACGAGGCGCAGGCACTGTCGGACCGGGTGGCGATCATCAAGGACGGGCGCATCGTGGTCGAGGGCGCCCCGCAGGATCTGAGCGCGAACAGCAGCAACGCCCCGTACCGGATCGCCTACCGCGACGAATCCGGCGAGCTGGTCGAACTTGAGGCCGACGATCCGACCACCGTGCTGCACGAGCTCACCGCCGGCGCGCTGGAGCGTGGCACGCGACTCCATGCGCTGACGGTCACCCGCCCCACGCTCGAGGACGTCTATCTGGAGCTCACGGCAGATCACGATCTCACGCCTGAACAGGCGCAACCGGTAAGAAACGCCGGGCGCCGAACGCGGAGAGGTCGTCGATGATCGCCGATCCGCCGCGCGTGCAGACGCCGCCACCGACCGCCAGCGACACGGGCCCCTCGGGGCTGGAGCTCGCCTGGCGCCAGTACCGACTCGAGCGGCACCTGTTCTGGCGCAACCCCAGCGCCGCGTTCTTCAACTTCCTGTTGCCGCTGCTGTTCCTGGTCGCCGGCGGCATCATCCTCAGCGGCAATCAGGACAACCTCGACAAGCTCGTCCCGTCGATCGCCGGGATGAGCGTGATGTCGACGACGTTCACCGCGCTCGCTTACAACATCGTGTTCCTGCGCGAGCGCGGCGTGCTCAAGCGGATCCGCGGCACCCCGATGCCGACGATCTCCTACTTCGGCGGGGTCGCCGCCAACGCGGTCACGAACACCGCGCTGCAGATCGCGATCGTGGTGGTCGCGGGACGGCTGTTCTTCGGCATCGGCTGGCCCGAGCAGTGGGGCGCGCTGATCGTCCTCGTCGTCGCCGGCGTGATCTGCTTCGCGGCGCTCGGCGTCGCCTTCGCCCACGCGATCCCCAACTTCGAGTCGACCGCCGCGTACGTCAACGCGGTGTTCCTGCCGGTGGTGTTCGTGTCGTTCTACGTGTTTGACTCCAGCAGCGCCCCGGAGTTCTTGCGCACGATCGCCGAGGCGGTACCGCTGTACCCGCTGATCGATGGGCTCTCGGGCGCGATGGTCACCGGCGCCTCGCTGTCGCGGTACCTCAGTGATCTGGGCGTGATCGCGGTGTGGGCGGCGTTCGGCATCTGGCTCGCGGCGACCGGGTTCAGCTGGGAGCAGCGGCGGAGCTGAGCTCTGCTATCACGGTCTTCAATGCCGCCGCTGGCGATCATCTACGACGTGCACGGCAACGTCCCGGCGCTCGAGGCCGTGCTCGCCGACGCGCGCGGGGCAGGTGCGCAGCGGTTCCTGCTCGGCGGCGACTACGCCCTGTTCGGGCCGTTCCCGGCGGAGGTGTTGGCGATCCTGCGTGGCCTCCACGACGCGCTCTGGGTCCGCGGCAACGTCGACCGCTGGACCGCCCAGCCCGATCGGCTGGGTGACGGCGACGACCTGCTGCCGCGTGCGGTCGCCGACACCCGCGAGGCGATCGGCGAGCAGGCAGCCACCGCACTCGGCGAGCTGCCCGAGCGCCAGCTGCTCGACGGGACCCTCTACTGCCACGCCTCCCCCCTCTCCGATATGCGCTCGTTCATGCCCGATCCCGCCGACGGCGACGAGGAGATGCTGGCCGGCACCGGCGAGCGGCGCGTCGTGTTCGGCCACACCCACCTCCAGTTTCGCCGCCCCGGGCCGAGCGGCGTCGAGCTGCTCAACCCGGGCAGCGTCGGGCTACCGTTCGACGGTGACACGCGCGCGGCCTACGCGATCGCCCTCGACGACGGCTCGATCGAGCAACGCCGCGTCGCCTACGACCAGCGGTACGCGATCGATGCGCTCCAGCAGCGTTTCGGCGACGCGCCGTGGGCACAGCGCTCGATCACCCGACTCCGCAACGCGCGACCCTGACGGCGGACATGCCCGACCCCGCACCGATGTCCCCCGCCGCTCGGGCCTGGTTGCGAGCCAACACGTTCTCGCACCGCCTGTTCCCGCCCGAGCGGCTCGCCGAGAGGCGCGAGACGACCGTGTCGGTGTGCCTGCCGGCCCGCAACGAGGCGCGCACGATCGGTCGCATCCTCGAGCAACTGGCGCCCCTTCGTGGGCTCGGGATCATCGACCAGGTGGTGGTCGTCGACCACTCCACCGACGGCACCGGCGACATCGCCCGCAGCTACGGAGCCGAGGTCCACGACCAGGCGGCGTTGCTACCTGAGCATGGACCGGTGCTCGGCAAGGGCGACGCGATGTGGCGCGGCCTGGCGACACTCACCGGCGAGCTCGTGTGCTTCCTGGACGCCGACTCCGAGGAGTTCGGGCCCCACTACGCCTGCGGGCTGCTGGGGCCGATGCTGTGCGAGCCGTCGATCCACTACGTGAAGGGCTTCTACCGCCGCCCGTTACGGGTCGGCGACGTGACGTTCCCCGACGGTGGCGGCCGCGTGACCGAGCTGACCGCCCGGCCGCTGCTGAACCTCTTCTACCCGGACCTGGCGGGCGTGGCCCAGCCGCTGTCGGGCGAGCTCGCCGCGCGCCGCGAGGTGTTCGAGTCGCTCCCATTCGTCACGGGCTACGGCGTCGATATAGCGCTGCTGCTCGACGCGTACGCGCTGCTCGGGCTCGACGGGATCGCCCAGGTCGACCTCGACGTCCGCCAGAACGCCCACCAGTCTTTGCGCGACCTCGGGCCGATGGCGTTCGCTGTGCTCCAGTCGGTGGCCGCGCGGCTGCAGCGCGAGGGCAGGCTGAGCGGGCCGCTGGCCACGACGTTCACCGCGCCGGGCGACGCCGGGCCGCTCACGGTCGCCAGCGAGCCGGTGCAGCGCCCGCCGTTGCAGAGCCTCCGCGCCGCGGCCTGAGTTCCGTCTGCCGATTCCGCAACGGCGTCCCGGTCAGCTGAATGCGGCGCGGACCGCGCGGACCCCGGTCGCGGCCGCCTCAGTGAATCCGTAGGTGCCCTGATCGCGCAGCTCCTCGGCCGCCGCCACCAGCCCCGCCACTGCGGCGAACGCGAACGCGCCGCCCACCGATACCCGAGCCACCCCGAGCTGCGCCAGCTCGGATACCGACGGGGCTCCCGGACGCGCGAGCACGTTCACGGGTCGATCGACCGAGGACATAACCTGCCGTATGTCCTGCGCGCTCGTCAGCCCGGGCGCGTACAGCACGTCGGCGCCGGCCTCCTGATAGGCCTGCAACCGGGAGATCGTGTCGGCCAGGTCGTCGCGGCCGTGGATGTGGTTCTCGGCTCGGCCGGTGATCACCAAATGCACCGGGCCCGCGTGGGCGACCTCGACCGCGGCCTGTACCCGCTCCTTGGCCAGCTCGAACTCATAGATCTCGTCGTCGCGTCCGCTGTAGTCCTCGATCGAGCAGCCGGCGAGTCCGGTCTCGATCGCGAGCTGGATCGTCTGCGCCACGCCGTCGGGGTCGTCGGCGAACGCGTTCTCGAGGTCGGCCGAGACCGGAACCTCGGCGGCGGCGACGATCTCGGCGGAGTGCGCGATCGCCTCCTCCCGGGTGACCGTGCCGTCGATGCGGCCGAGCGTGGCGGCATAGCCGCTGCTGGTCGTGGCCAGCGCCCGGTAACCCAGCGACACGAGCAGCTTGGCCGACCCGGCATCCCACGGATTGGGGATCAACAGCGGTTCGCCCGGGCGGTGCAGGGACAGGAACTCTTTCGCTATCTGCGCTTGATCGCTCATTGTCGCCACACTACCTCGGTCGCCGTTCCCTGCGGTCGCTAAGGTGGGATCGGTGCGGGAATCAGGCGCCGTCACCAAGCCGCTTGACCGGGAACTGGAGGACGGCTCGTTTCGCCGCCAGGAGAGTCAGTTCCGCAGCTGGGTGTCCGACGACGGCTCGACGGAGTTCCCGCTCCAGCCGGGCCGCTACCACCTGTACGTCGCGCGCGCCTGTCCCTGGGCGCACCGGACGATCATCGCCCGAATGCTGATGGGGCTCGAGGACTCGATCGGGATCTCCTACCTGGACCCGATCCGCAACGAGCAGACCGGATGGAAGTTCAGCGGCGGCGCGTACGTCGACCCGATCAACTCGTTTCAGTTCCTGGTGCAGGCCTACCGCGCGACCGACGCCCACTACATGGCCCGTGTGACCGTTCCCGTCCTGTGGGACAAGCAAGCCGGCGTGATCGTCTCCAACGAGTCGGCTGACATCCTGCGGATGCTGTCGACGGTGTTCGTGCCCATTGCCGACCATCCCGTCGAGCTTTACCCCGAGCGGCTCCGGGCGGAGATCGAGACGCTCAACGAACACATCTACGACAACGTCAACAACGCCGTCTACAAGGCCGGGTTCTCGACCCGCCAGCACGCCTACGAGCACGCGGTCGGGCACCTGTTCGCCACGCTCGATGAACTCGACGCCCGGCTGGCCGACCGCCGGTTCCTGTTCGGCCCCGCGCCGGTGGAGACCGACTGGCGCCTGTTCACGACGCTGCTGCGGTTCGACGCCGTCTACCAGATCCACTTCAAGTGCTCGCTGCGCAAGCTGATCGAGTACGAGCACCTGTGGCCGTACACCCGCGACCTTTACCAGTGGCCCGGCGTAGCCGATACGGTCTCATTCGACGAGATCCGCGCCCACTACTACCGCACCCACCCGCAGATCAACCCCAGCGGGCTCGTGGCGGTGCGTCCCGCGGCCTCGTTCGACGACCCGCCGGGACGCGACCACCTGTAGAAAACCGCCTATTTCGGGGGCGGCGCTGTGACATAGACTGCCCGCGGGACATAACCTCGTGACTCTCGCCGGGCAAGACAGTGCAGCAGAATCACAGGGGGCCGGGGGCGTTGTGCTGCTCGAACGCGAGCCGCAGCTGACGCGGCTGCGTCGGGCCGTCGCGGCCGCCGCGGCGGGCACCGGCAGCGTCGTCCTGATCGAGGGTCCCGCAGGGATCGGCAAGACCGCGCTGCTGCTCGCGGGGCGCCAGCTCGCCGAGCAGGGCGGATTGCGCTTCCTGCGGGCCCGCTGCAGCGAACTCGAGCAGGAGTTCGCGTTCGGCGTGGTGCGCCAGCTGCTCGAGACGGTGCTGGCCCGCGCCGACGGGACCGAGCGAGCGGCACTGCTGAGCGGCGCGGCGGCGCTGTCCAGCCCGCTGTTCGACCTGCCCGCGCCCGGGCCCGGGCAGGACGCCGACGACCCGGCTCGCTCGGCCGAGACGCGCGTCGCCGCGGGCCGCCCCGCGTCCGACCTCACGTTCACGCTCGTGCACGGCCTGTACTGGCTGACCGCGAACCTTGCTGAGCGCGGTCCGGTGATGATCGCCGTCGACGACGCCCATTGGGCTGACTCCTCGTCGCTTCGGTTCCTGGCGTATCTGGCGGCTCGCTGCGAGGAGCTCGGTGTGCTGGTCGTGCTGACCGCCCGCGAGGGCGAACAGACCGCCGTGGCCGACGTGATCGCGGCCCTCCGCAGCGACGCCAGGGCCGTTCGGGTCGCGCCGGAGGCGCTCAGCGAAGACGCGGTCGCCACCATGGTGCGCTCGGCGCTCGGCGACCTCGCCGACGGGTCGTTCTGCTCCGCCTGCGCGCAGGCCAGCGGCGGCAACCCGTTCCTGTTGCACGAGCTGATCTCAGAGCTCGAGGCAGAGCGCGTCCAGCCGGTCCCGGCCAGCGCTGCCCGGGTAGAGGCCGTGCGCCCGGACTCGGTGGCGCACGCGGCCGTGGCCCGGCTGGCCCGCCTCGGCGGCGACGCCACCAACCTGGCCAGAGCCGTGGCCGTGCTCGAGACCGGCACCCTGCGCCAGGCGGCCCTCCTCGCCGAGCTCGACCAGGAGCGCGCCGCGCGGGCGGCCGACCGGCTGGTGTCGGCTCAGATCCTCGCGCCCGCGGCGCCGTTGGCGTTCGTACACCCGCTGCTGCGCCGCGCCGTCTACGAGAGCGTCCTCCCCGCCACGCGCGCCGACAACCACCGCCGCGCCGGGCTGCTGCTCGCGTCAGAGGGGGCGCGCAGCACGATCGCAGCCGGGCATCTGATGCGCAGCGAGCCGGCCGATGACCCGGCCGTGGTGGCTGCCTTGCGGGACGCCGCCCGCGAGTCGCTGGCCGATGGCGCGCCGCCGTCGGCCGTCCGCCTGCTGCGGCGTGCCCTGAGCGAACCGCCCGCGCCGGAGCTGCGCTGGACCGTGATCGGCGAGCTCGGTGAGGCCGAAGCCCTGGCGCGCGACCCCGCCGCGGTCGGGCACCTCCAGGAGGCGCTGGCTCTCAGCACCGATCCCGGGACGACCGTACGGCTGTCGATCGCGCTGGGCGCGCTCCTGGTGTGGGTCGGGCAGCCGCTTGAGGCCCACGAGATCGTGGCCCGCGCGATCGAGCGTCTCCCCGATCTGTCGCCGCTGGCGCTCCGGGTGGCGCTCGAGACCGTCGGCGTGGCGATCGCGTCACTTGACCGGCGGCTGATCGGCGAGGTCGAGCGACGCCTGCCCGAGCTCCACGAGCTGGCGGTCGAGGCCGGCTCGGCCGGCCACGCGCTGCTGATCTTCGAGGGCTGCTGGCGCGGCCAGGTCGGCCCCTACGACAGCGACTGGCGGGAGCTGGTCGACGGCGGGCTCGACCACGGTCGCTACGTCGCCGAGCACACCGCGGGGGCACCGATCGTCAGCTATGCCACGGCGGTCCTGGTGCTCGCCGACGAGGTCGAGCGGGCCGAGTCGCTGATCGCCGACATCCGCGCCGACGCCCGCGCTCGCGGGTCGATCGACGCCCACCTGACCGCACTGACCTGGGGGGCGCTTCTGGCTCTGCGCAGGGGCGACCTCGTCCAGGCCGAGGCCGACGCGCGCGAGTCGCTGGAGATCGCGACCCGCTACGAGGTGCTGTGGACCAAGATCTGGTCGGCCGCGATCCTGGCGGGAGCGCTGATCGAGCGTGGCGGGCTCGAGGAGGCCGACGGCGTGCTGGCGCCGATTCCCACCGACGCCGTGCTCGGCACGGCCGCGGTGCTGCACGCGCTGTTTGCGCGAGCCCGGCTTCGGGTCGCTCAAGGACGCCGCGCCGAGGCGATCGACGACCTGCACGCCGCCGAGCGCAGCGTGCTGACCAACAACCCCAGCTACGTGCCCTGGCGGTCGACGCTCGCGCTCGTCTTGGCCCGCGACGACCCCGAGCAGGCCCGCGACCTGACCGATGCCGAGATGAGGCGCGCCCACGAGCTCGGGCAGCCGCGCGGGATCGGAGTGGCGCTGCGCGCGAGTGGGATCATCGAGGGCGGCGATGCCGGGATCGCGCTGCTGAAGGAGTCCGTGGCCGTCCTGCGCGACTCTCCTGCCAGATCCGAGCTCGCCCGGGCGCTGTGCGATCTCGGCGGCGCTCAGCGCCGCGCGGGCGCCCGCGCGGCGGCCCGCGGGCCCCTGCGTGAGGCGCTCGAGCTGGCTCAGCGCTGCGGCGCCGAGTCGCTGGCCCAGCGGGCGCGCGAGGAGCTGATGGCGACCGGTGCTCA
>CAWCRO010000011.1:0-22010 GCA_963797955.1 uncultured Solirubrobacterales bacterium
GCCGTGGTTGCACGCCGTCGACGTGCCGGCGGCGGTCGTACTGACCAGCCGCGACACCGCGGTGCTGCCGCGAAAGCAGCACGAACTCGCGGCTCCCTCCGGGCGCGAGTGTTCGAGGTGGCGCTCGGGCACCTCGACCTCAACACCAAGGCCGAGCGCTACAACCCCGCGCTGCTGCAGGCGCTGACCGCTGTCAGCGCCGCCGAGCCCGCCGCGGTCGCGTAGCGCTGACCGGTCGGTTACGCTTCAGACTCCATGCGTCGCGCCCGCTTCATCACCACGCTGATGACGTTCTCGGTGGCGCTGCTGGTGCTCGCGCCCGACGCGCTCGCTCGCCAGACCGGCGGCGAGGGCCTCTACGGGCAGACGACCGACAAGGTGATCACGAACGCGATGTTCCTCGTGATCCTGTTCTTCCCGACGGTCATCATCGTCTTCTCGCTGATCCAGTGGCGCCTGGAGAAGCCAGCACGCGCGCATGACCGCGGCCAAGCGCCGCGCGGCCAACGCCGACTGGCGCGGCGGCTGGTAGGCAAGCGCCAGGCACGGCACTCCTAGGCTGCGGGGAGGTGCGTGGCGCCGCGCTCGACCGTGATCACCTCGGTGACCGGCATGCCGAGCGCGCGGACCTTGTGGGGCAGGTCGAGGCGCAGCCACCGCGACAGGCGCCGCGGCAGCATCGAGACCATCACCTCGTCGAAACCCAGCAGGTTGACCGCGTCCTGGACGGCGGCGAACGGGTCGTGTGACCCCACCACGCCGATCACCTCGTCGCCTATGGCCTCGGACAGCAGAGGCACCGCCGCAGTCAAGCGCTGCTCCGCCTCGGCGACCCCATGGTCCTCGGGGTCGACGACGCGATGCAGACCTCGCGGGGCCGAGGGCACCAGCAGCGTGAACATGCACGGTCCCGCCTCGGCCCGCTCGGCCACCGCTGTGATCAGGTCCGGACTGTCAGCAGTCTGATGGGCCACGATCAGCACGCGTGTGGGTCTGATGGATCGCATAGCGTCGTCTTCCGCTCTAGCTCTTGACCTCTCAGACGCCGCCGCAGGCGCTTTCTTCCCGCCGGCCCGCGTTAGGGTCCGGTGAACTTGACGCCGTACGGGCTCCTGGCTATATGGGGAAGTAACGAGCCTGCGGTAGCGTCTTGTTGACCGATGGCGACTCCTCGGCCGCGGACAAGACACGTGCACCAGGGCCGCCGCAACCGTCCCTGAATCGAGAGGATCGTCACTTGCCCAGGATCTCGGCTCTCGCCCTCAGCGTCGCCGCCCTCGCCGTCGGGGTGGCTGCCTGCGGAAGCTCGAGCAACAGCAGCAGCACCTCGTCATCCGCTCCGGCCTCGTCGACGAGCTCTACGTCGTCGACCAGCTCGGGCGGCGCCAGCGCCAGCGGCGGCGGAGGAGGCTCCAGCACGCTCAGCGAGGCGGCCAACCCGACCGGTCAGCTCAAGTTCACGAAGGACTCGCTGTCGGCCAAGGCCGGCAAGGTCACGATCCACTTCGCCAACATGTCGTCGGTGGCCCACAACATGACGATCCAGCAGGGCACCAACGGAAAGACGGTCGGCGCGACGCCGACGTTCAGCGGTGGCACCAAGACGCTCAGTGTGACCCTCAAGCCCGGTACGTACACGTTCTACTGCAGCGTCCCCGGGCACCGGCAGGCGGGCATGCAGGGAACGCTGACCGTCAGCTGATCTGGATTGAGTGGCGTCCGACCGCGGCAACCACGAGCGCAACGACGACAACGACATGCGTAATTGCGGCGGCCACCGGTCATCGGTGACGGGAAGGGCTGGCCGCCGGCCGGAGTCTGTGCTCATAGGACCGCCGATGTAGCCGTTCTCGCTGGGAGGCGACAACCGAATTGAGCCCGTTGGCCCTTTCTCTGAGGTTCCTTCAGATGCAGTCCGACGCGCAGCTTGCCAAGCTGGCCGGCGAAGGGCACGAACGGGCTTTCGAGGCGCTCGTGCGGCGTTACCGCAAGCCGCTGCTGGCCTACTGCCGGCGCCTGACGTCGTCGGACTCGTGCGCCGAGGATGCGCTCCAGCAGGGACTGCTGCAGGCATGGACGGCGATCCGCACCGGCGCCGAGGTCCAGGACCCGCGGGCGTGGCTGTACCGGATCGTCCACAACGTGGCGATCTCCAGCCAGCGCCGCCCGCGCCCGATCCTGGTCGAGATCGACGACACCGTGAGCGCTGGTGGCGCCGACCACGAGGCCGAGCGTCGGATGGCGGCGCGCGAAGCCCTCGAGGGGCTCGCCGCGCTGCCGGAGATGCAGCGCGACGTGCTTGTCAGCACCGCGGTCGACGGGTTGAGTCACGAGGAGGTCGCCCACGCGCTCGGGCTCACCAGCGGCGCCGTCCGCGGCCTCGTCTACCGGGCGCGGGCCACGCTGCGTGCCGCGGCCGCGGCCGTGCTCCCCGGGCCGCTTATCGGATGGTCCCTGCGCAGCGCCGCGCGCGGAGGATCGCCGGGAGTTGCCGAGGCGCTGGCGGGCGGAGGGTCTGCCGGGCTCGGGGTTCTGCTGGTCAAGGGAGGGGCAATCGCGGTGACCGCCGGCGCGATCGCTACTGCAGGCATCGCTGTCGATCAGGACCATGATCGATCCCCCCGGACCCGCGACGCGGGTGGGGCAGCGGCGCAGCGGCCAACCGGTTTGCGTTCGGGTGCTGCGACGCTGACGCACGACAGGCTCGTGGCCGATTCGACTGGCCGGGCGCCCAGCCGTGGCCGCGGGCGGTCGAGCGGCAGCGACGACAAAGGCGGGGCGGCCGAGCCGGGAGACGATTCCGGCGGCCAACGCCGTTCCGGGTCAGGGAGCGACCAGGCCGGCGAGGGCCGCGGCGGCACGCGCGGTGGACCCGGGCAGAGTTCGGGTGACAACGACGGCGGCTCGCGGTCGGGCACGAGCGGCTCGGGTGAGTCGAGCGGGTCCAGCGGACGCGGCGGGTCCTCAGCGACGACCGTGCCCGGGAGCGGCTCCAGCGGCCGCGGCGGGTCGGGCAGGTCCTCGGGCGGATCCGGGTCCGGCTCCTCCGGTGGTGGCCCTGGCCCAAGCGGCGGCTCCGGATCGGGGAGCAGCTCCGGGTCGGGCAGCCGCTCCGGGTCGCGCAGCTCCGGGTCGGGCGGCGGCTCCACTCCCGGCGGCTCGGGGAGCACAGGCGGCACGACCGAGACGGGCAGCGGCTCGACGCCCGGCGGCCCCAGCGGCAGCACCTCCGGCAGCTCCAGCCCGGGTGGCGGTGAGCTCACCAGCACCGCGCCGGTCACCGACGGCAGTTCCCCGGGCGGCCCGCCGGCCACCACGACGATCGCGGCGCCCAGCTCGGGCGGCGCCGACGGCGGTCCCAAAGGCAGCGACTTGAGCGGCGGCGGGCGCGGGCCGGGCTAGCGCTCGGGACACTAGATCCGGAACACCGTGATCAGCCGTTCCTCGTGCTCGGCATCGATCCGGGCGATCACCTCGACGTGCTCCTCCAGCCCTGAGCCGCGCAGCTTGGTGGCCAGCAGCTCGTCGACCTGGTAGATCCCGGCGCTGTTGGACATCTCGATCTCGACGCGGACGGCGCGATCCTCGCCCGGGCTGATCTTGACGTCCTCGATCGCGTAGGCCGACAACGAGTGGATGTTCAGCCGTCCGGCCTCGAACGGGACGCGCGAGCGGCCCCGGGCCATGTCGAGCGCATCGGCGACGCGCACGATCCCGGCCTCGATCGTGAACGGGTTGCCCTTGCGCCGGTGGCCGATGATCGCGTGCAGCGCCTCGGACACCACGATCGACCGCTCGGGCTCCTCATAGGCCTCCGACAGCAGCGAGCCGAGCTTGTCAGCCGTGAGGAACAGGCTGTAGCGCTCGTGATCGTCCCGGTGGATCGACATCCCCACGCAGTGGAACAGGCAGCCAGCCGCGATCACGACCTCGGCGTCGCGGTCCCCGAGCCCGAAGTCCGCGGTCACGCTCGGGGTCACGCCGCGCCGGAACAGCAGCCGGGCGAGCCGCAGCCCGATGTTGAGCACGATCTGGATGTGGACCCAGGAGTGGTCGGACATGCCCAACCGCCGCGTGGCGTTGACCGCGGACACGTGCCACCAGGCCTTGACCTGCTCGTCGGCGTTGACCGCGTCGAGCAGCTGCTCCAGCCGGCGGTTGCCCCGGGTGGGCGCGCGGACGCGAACGTCGGCGAGCGCCTCGCGCGGTGACAACGGCGGGTCAGGGGTACTCATCGCCCCCGACACTAGTAGTGTCGCGCCGCTTCGAGCAGCACTCCCTCTCGCAGGCCGCCGCGCGCGATCTGCAGCGAGGCGCCCATCAGCTCCGACGCGGCCTGGAGGATCAGCAACCCAGCCGGGAGCAGCCGCACCCGTTCCACGTCGAGCGCGAACCGCTTGGCCACGTCGACCGCCTTCTCGGCGCCGAGCAGCGCCAGCGACCGCTTGAACGCCGCGGCGTCGAGCATCGGCCCGGCCAGGCGCTGCAGCGATGCGGCGCTGCCCCCGACCGCAACCGCCTCGGTCGGATGCGGCGCGTCGAGATCCTTGAGCGCACGGACGACCCGCGCCCGGGCGTCGCTCAGCTCCCGCTCGGATGGCGGGTCCGACCGCAGGCAGTCGTCGGCCAGGTCGCCGGATCCCAACGCGAACGACGTGCACCACGTGATCGTGTCTGGAGCGATGCCCACGACCAGCTCCGACGAGCCGCCGCCGACGTCCACCACCCCGAGCTCCCCATCGGGCACGTGCCCGAGCGTGCCGGCCGCGCCGACGAACGCCAGCCGCGCTTCCTGCTCGCCCGTCAGCACCACCACCCCGAGCCCGCACGCCTCGCGGATCGCCGACACCAGCTCATCGCCGTTGGCGGCCTGGCGGATCGCCGCGGTGGCGACCGCGTGGATCTCGGTCGAGCCGAGATCTCGAGCCATCCGCAGCTGTCCGGCGACGGCCGCGACCACCTCGGAGATCTTGTGCGGGGCGATCCAGTCGCCCTCGAGCATTCCGCGCCGGATCCGCGTGAACACCTTCTGCTGGTCGACTTGCCGCAGCCCGCCGCCGCCGTCGCAGTCGGCCACGAGCAGACGCGTCGTGTTAGATCCGATGTCGATACAGGCGCTGCGCAATCGCTACCTGAATGTCGACTCCGGACTCACTTGGAACCCCGGTGCGGGACTCTACTGCGGATGCTGGGATTGCGCGCGGACTGTGGCGGGCCCCCGCCGGGGCTGGGATGCGCCCGTGTCGGGTTGGTTGGGAAGCGAATCCGTCTCGGCCAGCTCGGATCGCAGCACGCCCGGTCGCAACGCTACCCACACGGCGACCATCACGACAAGCGACCCCAGCCCCGCCACACCGAGCGCAACCCGCGGGCCCGCGAGCGCCGCGATTGCGCCGCCCAGCAGGATCCCGAGCCCGGGGATCAGCTCGAACATCGACTCGTTGACGCTCATCATCACCGCCATCCAACCCTCCTCGACCTCCTCCTGCAGCGCCGTCCGGCCGGCCACCGACTCGACCCCGTTGCCGACTCCGGCGATCGCCGCCCCGGCGATCGCCACCCACAGCGCCGGCGCCGAAGCCATCACCACGAACCCGACGCCGAGCGCGCCGACGCCCCCGGCGATCAACTGCCGGGCCGGCCGCCCCAGCCACCGTGCGTACACCGCACTGCCCGCGACCGCCCCGACGCCCCAGGCCGACAGCATCGCCCCATACCCGCCCGCGCTGGCGTGCAGCGTGTGCTCGGCGAGCACCACCTCGGTCGGGATCGAGATCGTGAAGAACAGGACCCCGGCGGCCTCGACCCCCAGCAGCGCGCGGATCGACGGCCGCTGCGACACATAGGACATCGCCGCGCGCAGGCGTCCCTTGGGAGAGGCGCGCTCGGCGGCCGAGCCGGGCAGCCCGTGGGCGGTCACCAGCAGCAGCCCCATCGCCACGAACAGCCCGCAGTTGACCAGCAGCGCGACGCTCGTGCTCGACGCAGCCACGATCACTCCGCCGATCGCCGGACCGGCCATGAAGCACAGCGAGAACGCCGTATTGGCGACCGCGGCGCCCTCCCGCAGCAGGCCCGCTTCCCCCGTGACCTCCGCGCTCGTGGCCCGGGCCAGCGACCGCGCGACCAGCGCCACGACACCATCGAGCGCGGCCAGGAGCAGGATCGGCACGAGGGCGAAGTGGCTGGCGATCCACGCGAGCACCACGAACGACACCGCCTCGATCACGTACAACGCCGGCAACGTCAGCCGCGGCGTGTGGTGATCCAGCCGCAGCACCACCAGCGGCGCCAGCAGCGCCGGAATGAACTGCGAGCAGAAGAAGAACGCCGCCGCGCCCAGCGCGCTGCCGGTCCGGTCGTAGACCAGGAACGACAATGCGAGCGTCCCGATCGACCACGCAAGCTCGTTCAGCGTGTACGCCCCAAGAAGCCGCCGGTATACGGGCAGCTGCAGAACCCGCCTCATCCCTCAGGCAGTATTGCCGTTTTCCGGTGATGTGATTGCCGGACACTCCTCCTGGCATCATCTGAAGACGTGTCTGATCCAGCTATCGAGGTCCGTGGGCTTCGCAAGGCCTATGGGGACTTCGAAGCAGTTCGCGGGATCGAGTTCGAGGTGCGCAGCGGCGAGGTGTTCGGCCTGCTGGGCCCCAACGGCGCCGGCAAGACGACGACCGTCGAGATCCTCGAGGGCTACCGCGAGCGCTCGGGGGGAGACGTCAGCGTGCTGGGGTTCGATCCTGGCCGCCACCAACGCGCGCTGCGCTCGAAGGTCGGGATCGTGCTGCAGAGCACGGGCCTGTATCGCCACATCCGCGTCCGGGAGGCGCTTGCGCACTTCGGCGCGATGTATCCGCATCCCCGCGACGTCGACGAGGTGATCGCCGTCACCGGGCTGGAGGGCAAGGAGGACTCGTCCGCGCGCACGCTCTCCGGAGGCCAGCTTCGCCGCCTCGACCTGGCGCTGGCGCTGGTCGGCGACCCCGAACTGATCTTCCTCGACGAGCCCACCACCGGCTTTGACCCGGCCGCCCGGCGCAACGCCTGGGAGACGATCCGCTCGCTCAAGAACCTCGGCAAGACCGTGCTGCTCACGACTCACTACCTCGACGAGGCGCAGGCGCTGTCGGACCGGGTCGCGATTATCAAGGACGGGCGCATCGTGGTCGAGGGCGCCCCGCAGGATCTGAGCGCGAGCAGCAGCAACGCCCCGTACCGGATCGCCTACCGCGACGAAGCCGGCGAGCTGGTCGAACTTGAGGCCGACGATCCGACCACCGTGCTGCACGAGCTCACGGCCGGCGCGCTGGAGCGTGGCACGCGACTCCATGCGCTGACGGTCACCCGCCCCACGCTCGAGGACGTGTATCTGGAGCTCACGGCAGATCACGATCTCACGCCTGAACAGGCGCAACCGGTAAGAAACGCCGGGCGCCGAACGCGGAGAGGTCGTCGATGATCGCCGATCCGCCGCGCGTGCAGACGCCGCCACCGACCGCCAGCGACACGGCCCCCTCGGGGCTGGAGCTCGCCTGGCGCCAGTACCGACTCGAGCGGCACCTGTTCTGGCGCAACCCCAGCGCCGCGTTCTTCAACTTCCTGTTGCCGCTGCTGTTCCTGGTCGCCGGCGGCATCATCCTCAGCGGCAATCAGGACAACCTCGACAAGCTCGTCCCGTCGATCGCCGGGATGAGCGTGATGTCGACGACGTTCACCGCGCTCGCTTACAACATCGTGTTCCTGCGCGAGCGCGGCGTGCTCAAGCGGATCCGCGGCACCCCGATGCCGACGATCTCCTACTTCGGCGGGGTCGCCGCCAACGCGGTCACGAACACCGCGCTGCAGATCGCGATCGTGGTGGTCGCGGGACGGCTGTTCTTCGGCATCGGCTGGCCCGAGCAGTGGGGCGCGCTGATCGTCCTCGTGGTCGCCGGCGTGATCTGCTTCGCGGCGCTCGGCGTAGCCTTCGCCCACGCGATCCCCAACTTCGAGTCGACCGCCGCGTACGTCAACGCGGTGTTCCTGCCGGTGGTGTTCGTGTCCTTCTACGTGTTCGACTCCAGCAGCGCCCCGGAGTTCTTGCGCACGATCGCCGAGGCGGTACCGCTGTACCCGCTGATCGATGGGCTCTCGGGCGCGATGGTCACCGGCGCCTCGCTGTCGCGGTACCTCAGCGATCTGGGCGTGATCGCGGTGTGGGCGGCGTTCGGCATCTGGCTCGCGGTGACCGGGTTCAGCTGGGAGCAGCGGCGGAGCTGAGCTCTGCTATCACGGTCTTCAATGCCGCCGCTGGCGATCATCTACGACGTGCACGGCAACGTCCCGGCGCTCGAGGCCGTGCTCGCCGACGCGCGCGGGGCAGGTGCGCAGCGGTTCCTGCTCGGCGGCGACTACGCCCTGTTCGGGCCGTTCCCGGCGGAGGTGTTGGCGCTCCTGCGTGGCCTCCACGACGCGCTCTGGGTCCGCGGCAACGTCGACCGCTGGACCGCCCAGCCCGACCGGCTGGGTGACGGCGACGACCTGCTGCCGCGTGCGGTCGCCGACACCCGCGAGGCGATCGGCGAGCAGGCGGCCACCGCACTCGGCGAGCTGCCCGAGCGCCAGCTGCTCGACGGGACCCTCTACTGCCACGCCTCCCCCCTCTCCGATATGCGCTCGTTCATGCCCGATCCCGCCGACGGCGACGAGGAGATGCTGGCCGGCACCGGCGAGCGGCGGGTCGTGTTCGGCCACACCCACCTCCAGTTTCGCCGCCCCGGGCCGGGCGGCGTCGAGCTGCTCAACCCGGGCAGCGTCGGGCTACCGTTCGACGGTGACGCGCGCGCGGCCTACGCGATCGCCCTCGACGACGGCTCGATCGAGCAACGCCGCGTCGCCTACGACCAGCGGTACGCGATCGATGCGCTCCAGCAGCGTTTCGGCGACGCGCCGTGGGCACAGCGCTCGATCACCCGACTCCGCAACGCGCGACCCTGACGGCGGACATGCCCGAGCCCGCACCGATGTCCCCCGCCGCTCGGGCCTGGTTGCGAGCCAACACGTTCTCGCACCGCCTGTTCCCGCCCGAGCGGCTCGCCGAGAGGCGCGAGACGACCGTGTCGGTGTGCCTGCCGGCCCGCAACGAGGCGCGCACGATCGGTCGCATCCTCGAGCAGCTGGCGCCCCTTCGTGGGCTCGGGATCATCGACCAGGTGGTGGTCGTCGACCACTCCACCGACGGCACCGGCGACATCGCCCGCAGCTACGGAGCCGAGGTCCACGACCAGGCGGCGTTGCTACCTGAGCATGGACCGGTGCTCGGCAAGGGCGACGCGATGTGGCGCGGCCTGGCGACACTCACCGGCGAGCTCGTGTGCTTCCTGGACGCCGACTCCGAGGAGTTCGGGCCCCACTACGCCTGTGGGCTGCTGGGGCCGCTGCTATGCGAGCCGTCGATCCACTACGTGAAGGGCTTCTACCGCCGCCCGTTACGGGTCGGCGACGTGACGTTCCCCGACGGCGGCGGCCGCGTGACCGAGCTGACCGCCCGGCCGCTGCTGAACCTCTTCTACCCGGACCTGGCGGGCGTGGCCCAGCCGCTGTCGGGCGAGCTCGCCGCGCGCCGCGAGGTGTTCGAGTCGCTCCCGTTCGTCACGGGCTACGGCGTCGATATAGCGCTGCTGCTCGACGCGTACGCGCTGCTCGGGCTCGACGGGATCGCCCAGGTCGACCTCGACGTCCGCCAGAACGCCCACCAGTCCCTGCGCGACCTCGGGCCGATGGCGTTCGCTGTGCTCCAGTCGGTGGCCGCGCGGCTGCAGCGCGAGGGCAGGCTGAGCGGGCCGCTGGCCACGACGTTCACCGCGCCGGGCGACGCCGGGCCGCTCACGGTCGCCAGCGAGCCGGTCCAGCGGCCGCCATTGCAGAGCCTCCGCGCCGCGGCCTGAGTTCCGTCTGCCGATTCCGCGACGGCGTCCCGGTCAGCTGAACGCGGAGCGGACCGCGCGGACGCCGGTCGCGGCCGCCTCAGTGAATCCGTAGGTGCCCTGATCGCGCAGCTCCTCGGCCGCCGCCACCAGCCCGGCCACTGCGGCGAACGCGAACGCGCCGCCCACCGATACCCGGGCCACCCCGAGCTGCGCGAGCTCGGATACCGACGGGGCTCCCGGACGCGCGAGCACGTTCACGGGTCGATCGACCGAGGACATAACCTGCCGGATGTCCTGCGCGCTCGTCAGCCCGGGCGCATACAGCACGTCGGCGCCGGCCTCCTGATAGGCCTGCAACCGGGCGATCGTGTCGGCCAAGTCGTCGCGGCCGTGGATGTGGTTCTCGGCTCGGCCGGTGATCACCAAATGCACCGGGCCCGCGTGGGCGACCTCGACCGCGGCCTGCACCCGCTCCTTGGCCAGCTCGAACTCATAGATCTCGTCGTCGCGTCCGCTGTAGTCCTCGACCGAGCAGCCGGCGAGTCCGGTCTCGATCGCGAGCTGGATCGTCTGCGCCACGCCGTCGGGGTCGTCGGCGAACGCGTTCTCGAGGTCGGCCGAGACCGGAACCTCGGCGGCGGCGACGATCTCGGCGGAGTGCGCGATCGCCTCCTCCCGGGTGACCGTGCCGTCGATGCGGCCGAGCGTGGCGGCATAGCCGCTGCTGGTCGTGGCCAGCGCCTGGTAACCCAGCGACACGAGCAGCTTGGCCGACCCGGCATCCCACGGATTGGGGATCAACAGCGGTTCGCCGGGGCGGTGCAGGGACAGGAACTCTTTCGCTATCTGCGCTTGATCGCTCATTGGGCGCCACACTACCTCGGTCGCCGTTCCCTGCGGTCGCTAAGGTGGGATCGGTGCGGGAATCAGGCGCCGTCACCAAGCCGCTTGACCGGGAACTGGAGGACGGCTCGTTTCGCCGCCAGGAGAGTCAGTTCCGCCGCTGGGTGTCCGACGACGGCTCGACGGAGTTCCCGCTCCAGGCGGGCCGCTACCACCTGTACGTCGCGCGCGCCTGTCCCTGGGCGCACCGGACGATCATCGCCCGAATGCTGATGGGGCTCGAGGACTCGATCGGGATCTCCTACCTGGACCCGATCCGCAACGAGCAGACCGGATGGAAGTTCAGCGGCGACGCGTACGTCGACCCGATCAACTCGTTTCAGTTCCTGGCGCAGGCCTACCGCGCGACCGACGCCCACTACATGGCCCGTGTGACCGTTCCCGTCCTGTGGGACAAGCAAGCCGGCGTGATCGTCTCCAACGAGTCGGCGGACATCCTGCGGATGCTGTCGACGGTGTTCGTGCCCGTTGCCGACCATCCCGTCGAGCTTTACCCCGAGCGGCTCCGGGCGGAGATCGAGACGCTCAACGAACACATCTACGACAACGTCAACAACGCCGTCTACAAGGCCGGGTTCTCGACCCGCCAGGACGCCTACGAGCACGCGGTCGGGCACCTGTTCGCCACGCTCGATGAACTCGACGCCCGGCTGGCCGACCGCCGGTTCCTGTTCGGCCCCGCGCCGCTGGAGACCGACTGGCGCCTGTTCACGACGCTGCTGCGGTTCGACGCCGTCTACCAGATCCACTTCAAGTGCTCGCTGCGCAAGCTGATCGAGTACGAGCACCTGTGGCCGTACACCCGCGACCTTTACCAGTGGCCCGGCGTAGCCGATACGGTCTCATTCGACGAGATCCGCGCCCACTACTACCGCACCCACCCGCAGATCAACCCCAGCGGGCTCGTGGCGGTGCGTCCCGCGGCCTCGTTCGACGACCCGCCGGGACGCGACCACCTGTAGAAAACCGCCTATTTCGGGGGCGGCGCTGTGACGTAGACTGCCCGCGGGACATAACCTCGTGACTCTCGCCGGGCAAGACAGTGCAGCAGAATCACAGGGGGCCGGGGGCGTTGTGCTGCTCGAACGCGAGCCGCAGCTGACGCGGCTGCGTCGGGCCGTCGCGGCCGCCGCGGCGGGCACCGGCAGCGTCGTCCTGATCGAGGGTCCCGCAGGGATCGGCAAGACCGCGCTGCTGCTCGCGGGGCGCCAGCTCGCCGAGCAGGGCGGATTGCGCTTCCTGCGGGCCCGCTGCAGCGAACTCGAGCAGGAGTTCGCGTTCGGCGTGGTGCGCCAGCTGCTCGAGACGGTGCTGGCCCGCGCCGACGAGACCGAGCGAGCGGCACTGCTGAGCGGCGCGGCGGCGCTGGCCAGCCCGCTGTTCGACCTGCCCGCGCCCGGGCCCGGGCAGGACGCCGACGACCCGGCTCGCTCGGCGGAGACGCGCGTCGCCGCGGGCCGCCCCGCGTCCGACCTCACGTTCACGCTCGTGCACGGCCTGTACTGGCTGACCGCGAACCTTGCTGAGCGCGGTCCGGTGATGATCGCCGTCGACGACGCCCATTGGGCGGACTCCTCGTCGCTTCGGTTCCTGGCGTATCTGGCGGCTCGCTGCGAGGAGCTCGGCGTGCTGGTCGTGCTGACCGCCCGCGAGGGCGAACAGACCGCCGTGGCCGACGTGATCGCGGCCCTGCGCAGCGACGCCAGGGCCGTTCGGGTCGCGCCGGGGGCGCTCAGCGAAGACGCGGTCGCCACCATGGTGCGCTCGGCGCTCGGCGACCTCGCCGACGGGTCGTTCTGCTCCGCCTGCGCGCAGGCCAGCGGCGGCAACCCGTTCCTGTTGCACGAGCTGATCTCAGAGCTCGAGGCAGAGCGCGTCCAGCCGGTCCCGGCCAGCGCTGCCCGGGTAGAGGCCGTGCGCCCGGACTCGGTGGCGCACGCGGCCGTGGCCCGGCTGGCCCGCCTCGGCGGCGACGCCACCAACCTGGCCAGAGCCGTGGCCGTGCTCGAGACCGGCACCCTGCGCCAGGCGGCCCTCCTCGCCGAGCTCGACCAGGAGCGCGCCGCGCGGGCGGCCGACCGGCTGGTGTCGGCTCAGATCCTCGCGCCCGCGGCGCCGTTGGCGTTCGTACACCCGCTGCTGCGCCGCGCCGTCTACGAGAGCGTCCTCCCCGCCACGCGCGCCGACAACCACCGCCGCGCCGGGCTGCTGCTCGCGTCAGAGGGGGCGCGCAGCACGATCGCAGCCGGGCATCTGATGCGCAGCGAGCCGGCCGATGACCCGGCCGTGGTGGCTGCCTTGCGGGACGCCGCCCGCGAGTCGCTGGCCGATGGCGCGCCGCCGTCGGCCGTCCGCCTGCTGCGGCGTGCCCTGAGCGAACCGCCCGCGCCGGAGCTGCGCGGGACCGTGATCGGCGAGCTCGGTGAGGCCGAAGCCCTGGCGCGCGACCCCGCCGCGGTCGGGCACCTCCAGGAGGCGCTGGCTCTCAGCACCGATCCCGGGACGACCGTACGGCTGTCGATCGCGCTGGGCGCGCTCCTGGTGTGGGTCGGGCAGCCGCTTGAGGCCCACGAGATCGTGGCCCGCGCGATCGAGCGTCTCCCCGATCTGTCGCCGCTGGCGCTCCGGGTGGCGCTCGAGACCGTCGGCGTGGCGATCGCGTCACTTGACCGGCGGCTGATCGGCGAGGTCGAGCGACGCCTGCCCGAGCTCCACGAGCTCGCGGTCGAGGCCGGCTCGGCCGGCCACGCGCTGCTGATCTTCGAGGGCTGCTGGCGCGGCCAGGTCGGCCCCTACGACAGCGACTGGCGGGAGCTGGTCGACGGCGGGCTCGACCACGGTCGCTACGTCGCCGAGCACACCGCGGGGGCACCGATCGTCAGCTATGCCACGGCGGTCCTGGTGCTCGCCGACGAGGTCGAGCGGGCCGAGTCGCTGATCGCCGACATCCGCGCCGACGCCCGCGCTCGCGGGTCGATCGACGCCCACCTGACCGCACTGACCTGGGGGGCGCTTCTGGCTCTGCGCCGGGGCGACCTCGTCCAGGCCGAGGCCGACGCGCGCGAGTCGCTGGAGATCGCGACCCGCTACGAGGTGCTGTGGACCAAGATCTGGTCGGCCGCGATCCTGGCGGGAGCGCTGATCGAGCGTGGCGGGCTCGAGGAGGCCGACGGCGTGCTGGCGCCGATTCCCACCGACGCCGTGCTCGGCACGGCCGCGGTGCTGCACGCGCTGTTTGCGCGAGCCCGGCTGCGGGTCGCTCAAGGACGCCGCGCCGAGGCGATCGACGACCTGCACGCCGCCGAGCGCAGCGTGCTGACCAACAACCCCAGCTACGTGCCCTGGCGGTCGACGCTCGCGCTCGTCTTGGCCCGCGACGACCCCGAGCAGGCCCGCGACCTGACCGATGCCGAGATGAGGCGCGCCCACGAGCTCGGGCAGCCGCGCGGGATCGGAGTGGCGCTGCGCGCGAGTGGGATCATCGAGGGCGGCGATGCCGGGATCGCGCTGCTGAAGGAGTCCGTGGCCGTCCTGCGCGACTCTCCTGCCAGATCCGAGCTCGCCCGGGCGCTGTGCGATCTCGGCGGCGCTCAGCGCCGCGCGGGCGCCCGCGCGGCGGCCCGCGGGCCCCTGCGTGAGGCGCTCGAGCTGGCTCAGCGCTGCGGCGCCGAGTCGCTGGCCCAGCGGGCGCGCGAGGAGCTGATGGCGACCGGTGCTCACCCTCGCCGAGAGCGCCTCTCCGGCCCCGACGCGCTGACACCGTCCGAGCGGCGGGTCGCCGAGATGGCCGCCGCCGGAATGACCAATCGCGTGATCGCCGAGTCGCTGTTCGTGACCGCCAAGACGGTCGGCACTCACCTGGGCCACATCTACCGCAAGCTCGACCTAGACGGCCCGCGAGCGCGCGAGCGGCTCGCCGAGCGCCTGGGGTGAGCCGGGTCACAGTTAATCGAGTGGACTGACATCTGACACTCGGGTTTACGGACGCCGGATCGGTGGCAGCGTCTCCGCGAGAGCGAGAGGAGGTATGGGTTGACCACCGAGACGAGTCGTCCACTCGTTGAGATCTGTGGCGTCAGCAAGCGCTTCCCGGGCGTCCAGGCGCTCGAGGATGTGAGTCTTGACATACGCCCCGGCGAGGTCCACGCGGTGGCGGGCGAGAACGGCGCCGGCAAGTCGACGCTGATGAAGCTCCTGTCCCAGCTCGAGCGCCCCAGCGACGGGTCGATCGAGATCGACGGCGAACCGATGCGCTTCCGCAATCCCCGCTACGCCCAGAAGCTGGGGATCGCGATGGTCCACCAGGAGTTCGCGTTAGCGCCCCACCTGAGCGTCGCCGACAACCTCGCGCTCGGTCGCGAGCAGAGCCATGGCGGGCTGATCGTGCGGGGCTCGGAGAAGCGCCGCGCCTCCGAACTGCTCGAGCGGGTCAAGGTCTCGCATCAACCCGACCCGGCGCGTATCCAGCCTGTCGGTCCCCGATCAGCAGCGGGTCGAGATCGCCAAGGCGCTCGCGGTCGACGCCAAGGTCGTGATCATGGATGAGCCGACCGCGACGTTGACCGACCCAGAGATCGACGAGCTGTTCGAGCTGATCGAGCAGCTCAAGTCAGACGGGATCGCGATCTTCTACATCTCACACCGGCTCGAGGAGGTCGTGCGGATCGCCGACCGGGTCACGGTGATGCGTGACGGGCAGGTGGTCAAGACGCTCGAGAAGGGTGAGTTCGACGAGTCCGAGCTCGTCAAGCTGATGGTCGGACGCGAGATCGATTCGCTGTACCCCAAGCACGACGCCGAGGTCGGAGACGTCGTCCTCCGGGTGAACGGGCTGTCGCGCCCCGGCGTACTCAGCGACTGCTCGTTCGAGGTCCGGGCCGGCGAGATCCTCGGGTTCGCGGGCCTGATCGGAGCGGGCCGCACCGAGCTCGCCCGGGCCGTGTTCGCGGCCGATCCGATCGCCGGCGGGGAGGTCGAGCTCGATGGGAAATCGCTGCGGCTGCGTTCGCCCAATGACGCCATCGCCGCAGGCATCGGCTACCTCACCGAGGACCGTAAGGGCGACGGGCTGGCGATGCAGCTGCCGGTCACCCAGAACATCACGCTTGCCCACGTTCCCGGACACGGAATCTGGATCGACCGCGGCGCCGAGCGTCGCACGGCCGAGCAGCGCCGCGACGAGCTCGACATACGCACGCCCTCGCTGCGGCGGCCGGTGGAGACGCTGTCGGGCGGCACCCAGCAGAAGGTGGTGGTCGCCCGCTGGCTCGAAACCGAGTCCCGCGTGTTGTTCTTCGACGAGCCGAGCCGCGGGATCGACGTCGGCGCCAAGGCCGAGATGTTCAAGCTGATCGGCAGCCTGGCCGCGGAGGGCCGGGCGATCGTCCTGATCAGCTCCTACCTACCGGAGCTCACCAACATGTGCGACCGGATCGTGGTGATCCGCGACGGACGCACGGTCGGCGAGCTCAAACGCGACGAGTTCGACGAGGAGCGGATCATGGCGCTCGCGTCGGGCGTGGAAACGGAGGCCGAATGAGCACTCACGCCGGAGCACCACGGGCACCGGTGACCTTGCGACTGCCCGAGTCGATCCGCGATCGACTCCAGGACGTGGTCTCGCAGCTGACCGCGGCCGGTGGGCTGATCGTCGTGTTCATCGCATTGTGCTTCGCCTCGCCGTACTTCCTGACCTCGAACAACTTGTTCAACATCGGCGTGCAGGTCTCGGTGGTGGCGATCATCGCGGTCGGGCAGACGCTGGTGATCCTGACCGCGGGGATCGACCTGTCGGTCGGTCGTCGAGCACCACGCGTTTCGCATAACCCGCAACGCCGATTTCGAGGTCGAAGAGGATCGCGACGAGGATCTGCTGCAGGCGCTCGAGCGGGAACTGGCTCGTCGACGGTTCGGGTCGCCGGTGCGCATCGAAGTGGCCGACGACATGACCGAGCACATGTGGAGCTCCTGCTGCGTGAACTCGACGTACATCCCGGCGACGTCGTCCAAGTGCCCGGGCTGCTTGATTTGTCATCACTGTGGCAGATCTACGACCTCGACCGGCCAGCACTGAAGGATCCGCCATTCGTCCCCGATACCCACCGGCATTCGCAGACCGGGAAACGCCCAGAAGCATTTTCGCGACACTGCGCGAGGGTGACTGTTAGTACATCACCCATACGACTCGTTCTCCACGAGCGTGCAGCGCTTTATCGAAAACGCTGCCGCCGATCCCAACGTGCTGGCGATCAAACAGACGCTCTACCGCACATCCGGTGATTCACCGATCGTGCGGGCGCTGATCGAAGCCGCCGCGGCCGGAAAGCAAGTAGTAGCACTGGTCGAGATCAAGGCACGGTTCGACGAACAGACCAACATCAAATGGGCACGCGCACTGGAGCAGGCGGGAGTCCATGTCGCGTATGGACTCGTAGGGCTCAAGACGCACTGCAAAACCTGTCTGGTGGTGCGCCGCGAAGGTTCGGTGATCCGGCGCTACTGCCATATAGGGACCGGCAACTACAACAGCAAGACCGCCCGCCTCTACGAGGACATCGGCCTGCTGACCGCCGACCCCGACATCGGTGCCGACCTGACCGACCTGTTCAACTCCCTTACCGGCTATTCGCGCAAGCTGTCATACCGCAACCTGTTGGTCGCCCCGCACGGAATCCGCGCCGGCATCATCGAACGGGTCGAACGGGAGATCGCCGCTCACCGTGAAACCGGCAACGGCCGAATCCGGCTCAAGATGAACGCCCTTGTCGACGAACAGGTCATCGACGCGCTCTATCGCGCATCGCAAGCGGGAGTGCAGGTCGAAGTAGTGGTGCGCGGAATTTGTGCCTGCGCCCCGGCGTCGAGGGCTTGTCCGAAAACATCTCCGTGCGCTCGATTCTCGGTCGTTTCCTGGAGCACTCGCGGATCCTGCACTTCCGCTCCATTGACGAATTCTGGATCGGCAGCGCCGACATGATGCACCGCAACCTCGACCGGCGGGTTGAAGTGTTGGCTCAGGTGAAGGACCCGCGCCTCACCGCGCAACTCAATGACATCTTCCAGTCAGCGCTAGACCCCGCCACGCGCTGCTGGGAGCTGGGTCCGGAAGGACAGTGGACCGCGTCACCAAACCGGTCACACGGTTCCGACCACCAGGCATCGCTGATGGAACGACACCGCAGTCCTACCGGATGTTCCATTTCGCCCTTCCCGGCCACAGGGTCTCCAGCGAGCCCGAATTGACTGCAGGAGTTTAGGTGTCGACACATGAACTCGGCAAAATCGTTCGTGCCGCCGGTGCGGTGCTCTGGCGACCCGGGCGCAGCGAGTCCGCGGCGGAGATTGCGGTGATCCACCGTCCGCGGTACGACGATTGGTCGCTGCCCAAAGGCAAAGCCGATCCCGACGAGACCGAACCGGTGACCGCGGTGCGTGAGGTGTTGGAGGAAACCGGCCACCATGCGCACCTCGGCCGTCGGATCGCGACGGTGAGCTATAAGGTCGACCAAGGCACCAAGAGGGTGCCTACTGGGCGGCGCGAAGCCTCGGTGGCAGATTTCCCCCGGGCGACGAAGTCGATGACCTGGTCTGGCTGCCGGCCCCCGCCGCGATCAAAAAGGTGTCCTACGCGCACGACCGAAAGGTATTGCGCCGGTTTACCAAGTACCCGTCAGACACCCAGACCGTCCTGGTGGTCCGGCACGCCACCGCGGGTAGCAAGTCCCGATTTTCCGGCGACGACACAATGCGACCGTTGGACAAGAAGGGCCGTGCGCAGGCCGAGGCACTCGTCGGGCAGCTGTCAGCCTTCGGCCCCACCGACGTGTACGCCGCCGACCGCGTGCGATGCCACCAGACAGTGGAGCCGCTGGCCGAGGAGCTGGGCGTGACGATCTGCAACGAGCCCACGCTGACCGAGGAGGCCTACGCCGAGAACCCTAAGCGCGGTCGACGCCGGGTTCTGCAATTGCCGACCTACACCGCACACCGTGATCTGCACGCAGGGCAAGGTGATTCCGGATCTGATCGCGTGGTGGTGTGACCGCGACGGGGTAAGCCCAGACAAATCCCGCAACCGCAAGGGCAGCACCTGGGTGCTGTCGCTGGCGGCCGGCCGTCTCGTGGCCGCCGATCACATCGGCAGTGCGCTGGCCACCAACGTAGTGACCTAGCACGCAGATTCGCCGCGGCGCGTCTCAACAGAGCCGGCGCCGCGACGAATCGGCGAATTCTGGTAGGTTACCGGCGGCCGCGACGGGCAGGCGCCTTCTTGGCCGGAGACTTCTTGGCCGGAGCCTTGGCTTGCTTCATGCCTTCTTGGCGGAGCTTTCTTCCGGCTTTGGTGGCCTTCTTAGCAGCCGTTTGCGCTTGGTCGCGGCCTTCTTGGCCGGTGCCTTCTTGACTGGGCTTTGTTGCCGCCTTCTTGGCCGGAGCCTTCTTCGCGGGGGCCTTCTTGGCCGGAGCCTTCTTCGCAGTCTTCTCGCAGCCTTCTTCGCCGGCGACTTCTTTGCCGCCTTCTTCACTCCGGTTGCCACGACACCTCTCTTCACTGCTGGTCCTTCGGCTGGGAGACGCTGCGCGCCAGACACAACCGCTTTGAATTGTGCGCCCGGACGGAACGCCGGCACTGATGTGGGCTTCACCTTTACCGTCTCGCCGGTGCGGGGGTTACGGGCAACGCGTGCCGCGCGACGCCGCTGCTCGAACACACCGAAACCGGTAATGGTGACGCTGTCGCCCTTGTGCACTGCCCGCACAATGGTGTCGACGACATTCTCGACGGCGGCGGTTGCCGACCGACGATCCGAGCCCAATTTATCTGTGAGCACATCAATGAGCTCTGCCTTGTTCATGCAAAACCTCCGCAGCTAGCGGCCCTCGTTGGACCGACTAGAGGACACGGTAAACCCTCAGGTGCCTGATTTCCAAGAGCCACGCGCAATTTCAGTGGGTTCTGGCGAACTTTTTAGGAATCCGGTTGCCGCGCTTGGGCGGTGGCGCAGCCGTCAAATACGCCCCTGCGGCGCCCGAAATTCGGGCGCGATCGAGCCGTCAGGAAGTGGGCAAAGTCTGCGGTTTCCAGACCGGCCGCGCCGCTTCGAAAACCTCGATCTGATCGTGTTTCCGCAGCGTAAGGGCTATATCGTCGAGACCTTCCATCAAACGCCAGGCGGTGTAGTCGTCAATCTTGAACGGCACCACCACCGTTCCTGCGGCCACATTCCGATCTTGAAGATTGACAGTGATTTCCAACCCCGGACTGCCCTCGATGAGCTTCCAGAGCAGTTCCACATCGTCTTGGGCAACTTCGGCGGCCAGCAGCCCCGCCTTCCCCGCATTGCCCCGAAAAATGTCGCCGAACCGTGACGAGATCACTACCCGGAATCCGTAGTCCATAAGCGCCCACACCGCATGCTCGCGGGAGGATCCGGTGCCGAAATCGGGTCCGGCGACCAGTACTGAACCCCTGTCGAACGGGCTGAGATTGAGCACAAAAGACGGATCGGTCCGCCACGCCGCGAACAATCCATCCTCGAAACCCGTTCGGGTCACCCGCTTCAAATAGACCGCCGGAATGATCTGATCCGTGTCGACATTGGACCGCCGCAGCGGCACTCCGATACCCGTGTGGGTGTGAAAGGCGTCCATAAGTTCTCCCTACGTCAGTTCAAGTCGGCCGGGGCGGAGAGCTTCCCGCGCACCGCGGTGGCGGCGGCAACGGCCGGCGAAACCAAATGCGTACGGCCGCCCTTGCCCTGGCGTCCTTCGAAGTTGCGGTTCGACGTTGCCGCGCAGCGCTCCCCCGGCGCGAGCTGGTCTGGATTCATCCCCAAGCACATCGAGCAGCCGGCCTGACGCCATTCGGCGCCGGCGGCCGTGAAGATCTCGCCTAGCCCTTCTTTTTCGGCCTGCGCGCGTACCCGCATCGAACCCGGCACGATCAGCATCCGTACTCCGTCGGCCACTTTGCGGCCACGCAATATGTCGGCCACCGCACGCAGATCCTCGATGCGGCCGTTGGTACACGACCCGACGAACACGGCATCCACCGCGATATCACGCATCGGGATCCCGGGCCGAAGGTCCATGTACGCCAGCGCTTTCTCGGCGGCCTGTCGCTCGTTGTCATCGGTCATCAGCTCGGGGTCGGGCACCGAGGCTCCCAACGGCACGCCTTGCCCGGGATTGGTCCCCCAGGTGACAAACGGCGTCAACGAGGCGGCGTCCAAATAGACCTCGGTGTCGAACTCGGCGCCTTCGTCGGTTGGCAGCCGATCCCAATAGGCCATCGCCGCATCCCACTGCGCGCCGGTCGGGGAATGCGGCCGGCCACGCAAGAACTCGTACGTCGTCGCGTCGGGTGCCACCATTCCTGCTCGGGCCCCAGCCTCGATGCTCATGTTGCAGATCGTCATCCGGGCCTCCATCGAGAGCGATTCGATGGCGCTGCCGCGGTATTCGATGACATGGCCCTGTCCGCCGCCGGTGCCGATCTTGGCGATCACCGCAAGGATGACGTCCTTGGCCGTCACGCCGGCCGGCAGTTGCCCGTCGACATTGACCGCCATCGTCTTGAACGGCCGCAGCGGAAGCGTCTGGGTGGCCAGCACATGCTCGACCTCCGAAGTGCCGATGCCCATTGCCAATGCGCCGAATGCGCCGTGCGTCGAGGTGTGGCTGTCGCCGCACACGATCGTCATTCCCGGCTGAGTCAGCCCCAACTGCGGGCCGACGACATGCACGATGCCCTGATCGATATCACCCATCGGGTACAGCCGGATTCCGAATTCGGCGCAATTACGCCGCAGCGTCTCGACCTGGTTGCGGGAAACAGGATCGGCGATCGGCTTGTCGATGTCGATCGTCGGCACGTTGTGGTCTTCGGTGGCGAGTGTCAATTCGGGGCGGCGCACCGGGCGTCCGGCCAGGCGCAGACCGTCAAAGGCCTGTGGGCTGGTGACCTCATGCACCAAATGCAGGTCGATGTAAATCAGATCGGGCTCGGCGTCGCCGCCGGAGGCCACCACATGGTCGTCCCAAACCTTCTGCGCCAGCGTGCGCGGACGTCCGGCATCCGTGTCGGCTGAATTTTTCGTCACCAGGTCATCCCGATTCCGTTCACTTGATCTCACTATGCGAGACGTTAGTATCTCTCTGTGAGACAGGATAGCGGCATCGGCGTCCTCGACAAAGCCG
>CAWCRO010000012.1:0-61893 GCA_963797955.1 uncultured Solirubrobacterales bacterium
GTCGGCTCGGTCGCCGGCCTGGGCGGGATCCTCGGATCGATGGCGATCGCCAAGGCAGGCTTTCCGATCGTCCCCGGGATCATCGTCGCGGTCCTGGTGGGCGCGCTCGTCGGGCTCGTCAACGGGCTGCTGATCACGTTCGCCAAGCTGCCGCCGTTCATCGCCACGCTCGGGATGCTGGGGGTTGCGCGCGGGCTGACGTTCATCGTCGGCGGCGAGAACGCCGTCTACGGGCTGCCGGACAGCTTCCGCAACTTCGGATCGGGCCAGATCGGCCCGATCCCGCTGCCGCTGATCTATTTGGCGGTGATCGCCGGCGCCGGCTACGTGATCCTCAGCCGTACCAAGCTGGGTCGCTACGCCTACGCGATCGGCTCCAACAAGGAGGCCGCCCGCCTGTCGGGGATTTCGCTGAACCGCTATCTGATCAGCGTGTACGTGATCTGCGCCGCGCTGGCCGGCTTCGGCGGGATGATCGCTGCCTCGCTGGTCCAGTCAGGGCAGCCGAACTACGGCGTCGGGCTCGAGCTGAACGTGATCGCGGCCTGCGTGATCGGCGGCGCCAGCCTATTCGGCGGGGTGGGCACGATCGGGGGCACGATGATCGGTGCGTTCCTGATGGCCGTGATCACCAACGGTGCCGTGCTACTCAACATCACCCAGTACTACCAGCAGGTGATCATCGGCGTGATCATCTGGCTGGCCGTGTGGTGGGACCAGGTCCGCCGGCGCCGGCTGTCGGCCGAAACCGGACGCGACGGCCGCCGCGACGATGGGCGCGAGCAGGGCGAGCGGGAGGCGGTCAATGCGGCGTAGCGCACTGGCCACGCTGCTGCTCACGGCCGCCTGCGCGGTCGCGGGTTGCGGTGTGGTCCACACCCACAACGCCAAGATCACGCTCCAGCACACACCGCCGGTTCACCTCGCGGTGATTCCCAAGTCGGTCGGGCTCGACTACTGGTCCAAGGTTCACGCCGGCGCCCAGTGCGCGGCCTCGCAGATGCCCGGGGTGAAGGTGACCTGGAACGGGGTCACCGACGAGACCGACGTGGTCGGGCAGCTGAACCTGCTGAATAACTACATCGCCCAGGGCGTCAACGGGCTCGTCTACGCCGCCACCGACGCGACGGCGATGACCCAGGTGTCGACCGGCGCGGCCAAGGCCGGGATCAAGGTGGTGTCGATCGACTCGGGAACCACGCCGCAGCCCAAGAACGTCCCGCTGCTCGCCACCGACAACATCGCGGGCGCCAAGCTCGCGGCGGCGCAGCTGGCCAAGGCGATCGGACCGGCCGGCGGCAAGGTCGCGATCATCGCCTTCCACGCCGGAAGCCAGACCAACGACCAGCGGGTGCAGGGCTTCGAGACGGGGCTCAAGAAGTTCAAGAAGCTGCACCTGGTGGGGACCCAGTACAGCCAGAACGACTACAACACGGCACTGACCGTGACCGCCAACGTGCTCACCGCCAACCCCGACCTCAAGGGCGTGTTCGCCGCCAACGAGGCCAGCGATGTCGGCGCGGTGCAGGCGATCCGGCTCGCCCACCGGGCCGGCAAGGTCAAGGTCGTCGGCTGGGACACCTCCCCGGACGAGGTCGAGGGAGTGACCCAGGGAGTGGTGTCCGGTCTGATCTCCCAGGATCCGTTCCGGATGGGCTACGACGGCGTCCGCGCGGCGGCGGCGATGGTACGCCACCAGGGCAACCCCCGCAACGAGAACACCGGCGTGGTGATGGTCACCAAGCACAACCTCGACAACCCCAAGGTGCATCAGTTCGTCGACCCGCGCTGCGGCTCTCCGAGCCAGGTCGACATCGGTTGAGCGGTAGTCTGCTCCGGCTTTGAGTGCAGCGATCATCACCGGCGCCGCGAAGGGGATCGGCGCCGCGTGCGCCGCCGAGTTCGCCGCCGCCGGCTGGGACGTGGTGCTGGTCGACCGCGACCGGTCGCCGCTGGACCAGGTCGCGGCCGCATGCGGCGAGCGGGCGGTCTCGCTGGTCGGCGACGTCTCGGCCGCCGACACCAGCGTCGCGGCGGTTGATCTGTGCGAGCAGCGCTTCGGAGCACTGCACGCGGCGGTCGCCAACGCCGGCGTGAACCTGGCGCGGTCGATCGACGACACCACGGACGCCGACATCGACCGGCTGTTCTCGGTCAACGTCAACGCGCTGATCTACCTCGCCCAGGCGGCCCACTCAGCGCTGGCCCGGACATCGGGCAGCCTGGTGGTGATGGCCTCCAAGACCGGGCTCGTGGCCCAACCCGACTCGCCGGTGTATTGCGCCACCAAGGGAGCGGCGGTGCTGCTGGCCCGGGCGCTGGCGCTGGACTGGGCGGCCGAGGGAATTCGCGTAAACGCCGTCTGCCCGGGAATCGTGGACACGCCGATGCTGGCCGAGTTCTTCTCACAGCTGGGAGATCCCGAGCGCGCCCGGCAGGAGTCCTCGGTCGCGCAGCCGCTCGGACGGCTGGCCCGCCCCGCGGAGTGCGCGGCGGCGGCGCTGTTCCTGGCCTCCCCGGCGGCTTCGTTCATCACCGGCGTGGCGCTGCCGGTCGACGGCGGCTTCACCGCCCAGTGAGGGAGCACGGCCGCGATGCGTGACTGCGTGATTACCGACGTCCATGTTCGTGACGTCCGCTTCCCCACGTCCCGCACGCTGGCCGGCTCCGACGCGATGAACCAGGCGCCTGACTACTCCGCGGCGTACGCCGTTCTGTCCACCGACTCCGAGCTCAGCGGCCACGGGCTCACGTTCACGATCGGGCGCGGAACCGAGATCGTGGTGGCCGGCATCCATGCGCTGGCGCCGCTGGTCCGTGGCCGCCGTCTGTCCGACCTCGCAGCAGACCCGCGGGCGTTCTGGCGCGAGATCAGCGGCGACTCGCACCTGCGCTGGCTCGGACCCGAGAAGGGCGTGATCCACATGGCCACCGCGGCGCTGGTCAACGCGGTCTGGGACCTGTGGGCCAAGGCGGAGGGCAAGCCGCTGTGGAAGCTGGTCGTGGACATGAGCCCCGAGCAGCTGGTGGGTTGCGTCGACTTTCGCTACATCACCGACGCGCTGACGCCTGAACGGGCGATCGAGCTGTTGCGGTCGGTGGCCGAGGGCCGCGAGCGACGGGAGGCCGAGATGCGCCGCGACGGCTTCCCCGCGTACACGACCTCAGTCGGATGGCTGGGCTACGGCGACGATGAGGTCCGCGCGCGCTGTCGCAGGGCCGTGGCCGACGGCTGGACCCACATGAAGATGAAGGTCGGGGCCGACATCGACGACGATGTCCGGCGCGCCGCCCTGATCCGTGAGGAGATCGGGCCAGAGCGATTCCTGATGATGGACGCCAACCAGGTATGGGACGTCGAACAGGCGATCGTCGCCACCCGGCGCCTGACGGAGTTCGATCCCTGGTGGATGGAGGAGCCGACCAGCCCCGACGACGTGCTCGGTCACGCCCGGATCGCGCGCGAGGTCGCGCCCGTCCGGATCGCCACCGGCGAGCACTGCCAGAACCGGGTGACGTTCAAGCAGCTGATGCAGTCGGGCGGGTTGGGGGTCTGCCAGGTCGACGCGTGCCGGCTGGGGGGCGTCAACGAGGTGCTCGCGGTGCTGCTGTTGGCCGCGGAGTTCGGGATCCCGGTGTGCCCGCACGCCGGCGGCGTGGGCCTGTCGGAGTATGTCCAGCACCTGTCTTTGATCGACTACATCGCGGTGTCGGGCCGGCTCGAGGACCGGCGGATCGAATTCGTCGACGAGCTGCACGAGCACTTCGTCCACCCGGCGCGGATCCGCGACGGCCGCTACGTGATGCCCGAGGCGCCCGGCTACAGCATCGAGATGCTCCAGGAGTCGCTCGAGCAGTACTCGTTTCCGGACGGACCGGTCTGGCGCTAACAGCCCGGTCGGTGATCGGCGGTCAGGTCGCCGGCCGGTTTCGGTAGCGCCCGACCAGCTCGCGGGCGGCGATCTGCATCCGGGCCGGCGGCAGCCCCCGAGAGATCAGCGTGAGGTCGTCGAGGACCATGTCGCCGATCCGATGAAACGTGGTCCTCGTGCCGCCGGCTCGATGGGCCGACAGCACCAGTCCCTCCATCGCCCGCGCCCGGTGTCCCGGCGCCATCGGCTCCTCGGGCCACACGTCGATCGCCGCCTGCAGCTCGCCCGCCGCCACCCGGTCGAGCACGGCGTCGTAGTCGGCAACCGCCGCCCGGCTGATCAGCACCAGGCGCGACCCACGGCGCATCAGATTGACGCGGTCGCGGTCCAGCAGCTCGGCGCTCTCGGGCGTGACCGTGGCGAGCACGAACACGATCGAGCTCGAGCGCAGCACTTCCTCGAGCCTCGCGGGCTGAGCGCCGGCCTCCTCGATCACCGACGCGGGCAGCCACGGATCGTTGATCCGCAAGGTCGGTGCGAACGGCACCAGCAGGCGGTGCAGGGCGCGGCCGAGGTTGCCGTAGCCGATCATCCCGACGTCGCAGCCGCGCAGGTGCAGAGCGTCGGCGTTGCCATCCTCGAGGTAGCGCTCGCGGCCGGCCCTGAACGCCCGGTCCTCGCGGGAGATCCCGCGGGCCAGGTCGATCGCCAGACCGAGCCCGTACTCGGCCACCGCGTCGGCGTAGGCGGGACCGCAGCCGAGCACGTGGACGCCGTTGCGAAAGCAGGTCTCGTAGTCGACGTTCGGGAAGAAGTTCCCCTCGACGTTGAGCACCGCCCGCAGCTCCCGGGCGCGCTGCAGCCGCGCGGCTGGGAGGTCGGGCTGGCCGACGATCGCGAACGCTTCGGGCAGATGCCGGTCGAGTTCGTCGTCGGCCGCGTCGCCGTCGAGCTCCACCAGCGCAAACCGCGCCCGCAGCGACGACAGCGCCTGGGACGTGAAGATCACGTCCCGAGGTCGGCCGGTGGCGGCGAGCAGGACCTTCGGGGGCGGTCGACCGTTCACGGGCGGGTCAGTACGTGGCCCGACCTCCCGAGAGGTCGAACACCGCCCCAGTCGAGAAGCTGCACTCGTCGGATACCAGGAACGCGATCAGGGCCGCCGCCTCCTCGGGCGTGCCGATGCGCTTCATCGGGATCTTCTCGATCATGTAGGAGATGTGCTCCTCGCTCATGTCGGCGAGCATCCGCGTCTGCACGACCGCCGGCGCCACGCAGTTGACGAGCACGCCGGTCTCGGCGAGGTCCTTGCCGATCGACTTGGTCATCCCGATCACCGCGGCCTTGGACGCCGAGTAGGCGGCCGCCATCGGGTTGCCCTCCTTGCCCGCGATCGAAGCGACGTTGACGATCCGGCCGTAGCCGCGCGGCACCATCACCCGGGCGGCGGCGCGGTTGGCGAAGAACACCCCGTCGCAGTTGATCGAGAGCACCCGCCGCCACTCCCCGTCGGGCACCTCCCGGGTGGGCAGCGACAGCCCGCTGACGCCGGCCGCACAGACGACGATGTCCAGCCGGCCGAGCTCCTCCTCCACCTGTGCGACGGCGGCGTCGATGGTGTCTGACAGGCTGACGTCGCCGGTGATCGCGAGCACGTCCTCGAGGCCGCCCCCACGCGCGTCGAGCGTCGCCACGCTGGCGCCGCCCGCCAGCAGCCGGCGCGCCACGGCGGCTCCGATGTCCCCCGCGCCCCCGGTGATCAGCGCGGTCCTTCCCGAGTAGTCGTATTGAGCGATCATCTCTAGAGATACGTGACGGCGTCGGCGACGACCGGTGAACGGCCGCGCAGGAAGTCCAGGTCGCAGCCCTCGTTGGCCTGCAGCACGTGCTGCTCGTAGAGCTGGCGGTAGCCGCGGTCGTCCTTGGGCTCCGGCGGCGCCCAGGCCTGGCGCCGGCGTTGCAGCTCGGCGTCGTCGATCAGCACATCGAGCGACCGCTGCGCGACGTCGAGCCGGATCCGGTCGCCGGTCTGGACGAGCGCGAGCGGGCCGCCGATGGCGGATTCGGGCGCCACGTGCAGCACCACCGCGCCGTACGACGTTCCGCTCATCCGCGCGTCGGAGATCCGCAGCAGGTCGGTGACGCCCGCCTTGAGGAGCTTCGCCGGGATCGGCAGGTGGCCCCACTCGGGCATCCCGGGCGCGCCCACCGGGCCGGCGTTGCGCAGGACCATGACCGTGTCTTCGTCGACGTCGAGCTCGGGGTCGTCGACCCGCGCGGCGAGGTCGTGGATGTCCTCGAACACGATTGCGATGCCCTCGTGGGCCAGCAGGCGGTCGTCCGCGGCCGAGATCTTCATCACGGCGCCATCGGGGCACAGGTTGCCTCGCAGGACAACCAGCGCGCCGCCCTCGTCCAGCGGCTCCGATCGGGTGCGGATCACCTCGCGGTCGATGATCTCGGTCGGGATCGACTCGAGGTTCTCCCCGAGCGTCCTGCCGGTGACCGTGAGCGCGTCGAGATGCAGCAGGTCCCGGATCTGGTCGAGCACCGCCGGCAGCCCGCCGGCGTAGTAGAAGTCCTCCATCAGCCGCTCGCCGGCGGGCTTGAGGTTGACCAGCCACGGCGTGGTCACGCACAGCTCGTCGAACAGCGACAGCGGCAGGTCGACGCCGAGCCGGCCGGCGTAGGCGATCAGGTGGATGATCGCGTTGGTCGATCCGGAGATCGCGTGCAGCGCGCGGATCGCGTTCTCGAGCGCTTCGCGGGTGACGATGTCCGCCGGTCGGATGTCGCGCTCGACGAGCTCGACGATCTGGCGACCCGCCGCCTCGGCGACATGCGCGCGACGGGAGTCGACCGCCGGGATCGCTGCCGCGCCCGGCAGCGTCAGCCCAAGCGCCTCGGTCATGCACGCCATCGTCGACGCGGTGCCCATCGTCTGGCAGTGGCCGTTGGAGCGCGACATCGAGTTCTCGATCTCGGTGAACTCGGCCTCGTCGATCCGCTCCGCGCGCAGCTCCTCGTTGTAGTGCCAGCAGTCAGAGCACGATCCGAGCTCCTTTCCGCGCCAGCGGCCGTTCAGCATCGGGCCGCCGGTGACCACGATCGACGGGATGTTGGCGGAGCAGGCACCCATCACCGACGCCGGGTTGGTCTTGTCGCAGCCGGTCAGCAGCACCACGCCGTCGAGCGGATAGGACCGGATCGACTCCTCGACGTCCATCGCCATCAGGTTGCGGTACAGCATCGTGGTCGGCTTCATCAGCGACTCGCCCAGCGACATCACCGGGAACTCGCGAGGGAAGCCGCCCGCCTGGAGCACGCCGCGCTTGACCGCCTCGGCCAGCCCGCGGAGGTGGATGTTGCAGTTGACGAGCTCCGACCAGGAGTTGCAGATGCCGATCACCGGGCGCCCCCGGAAGCTGTCGTCGGTGACGCCGGTCGACTTCAGCCAGGAGCGGTGCAGGAACCCGTCGAGATCGCGGCGGTCCATCCACTCCGAGCTGCGCCGCCCGTTGGCCCGTCCGAGGTCGCCATTTCGCATCGTCGGCATGTGTCTCCTTTCAGTGGGTGTGCTCGAGGACGATCTTCGCGACGATCCCGCGCCGGTCGTCCATCAGCGCGATCGCGTCCTCGAACTCGCCGATCGGGAAGCGATGGGTGACGATCGGGTCGAGCTCGAGCACTCCGTCGGCGAGCAGGCCGACCGCCCGCGACCAGGTCGTCGTGGGATACGCGATGCTGCCGATCAGCGCCATGTCCTTGCCGACCAGCAGGTCGGACGCCATCGTCAGCGTCCGGCCCTCGCCGGCGATGCCGAGCAGCACCGCTCTGCCGCCGGGGCGGCACAGTTGGGTGGCGAGCTCGACCGCCTCGGGCACGCCTGCCGTCTCAACGACCAGGTCCATCTCGGCCCGTGCCGGCTCTTGCTCGCCGCTGCGCACCACCTCGGTGGCGCCCAGCTTTCGGGCCAGTTCGAGCTCCTCCTCCCGGATCCCGTAGGCGACGATCCGCGACGGCGAGTGCAGGGCGAGCAGGGCGATCGCGAGCGACCCGAGCGTGCCCACCCCGATCACCGCCACCGATTCGCCCACCTGCGGCCGTGCCTTCTCGAGGCCGTGCAGCACCACCGACGCCGGCTCGACCAGCACCCCGGCGTCGAACGAGACGTGGTCGGGCAGCCGGTGCACGACCCGCTCGGGCACCGCCACGAGCTCCGCGTAGCCGCCCGGACGGTGAAATCCCAGCGCCTCGATCCGCTCGCACCAGTGCGTCTCACCGCGCCGGCACGGCCCGCAGCGTCCGCACGAGACCATCCCTTCGCAGACGACGCGGTCGCCCGGCCGCACGGACGTCACCTCCGCTCCCACGTCGACCACCGTTCCCGACCACTCGTGTCCGGGGATAACCGGGAACCTCACCCAACGGGGATCGGTGAACTGACCCGTCATCACCTCGATGTCGGTCCGGCACAACCCCGCCTCGCGGCTGCGGACGAGCACGTCGGCCGGGCCCACCGCGGGCTCGTCCACCTCCCGGTAGGCGACCCGCAGAGGGGCCTCGACGACTACCGCCTTCACCCCCGACAACCTAATCTATGTCCGATGAGCGCGATCCCCGAGCTTGCCGGCAGGTTCTCCGCGCTGTACACCGGCGCCCTGACCGACGTGCTCGACCGGCAGGGATATCTGCAGCAGACACTCCCGCCCGAGCTGCTGCCGCTGCGGCCGGGCATGCGGCTGGCCGGTCCGGCATATCCGATCCTGGGACGTCCCCACCCCGGGCACGATTACGACACCTCGATCCGGAAGATCCTGGAGATGCTCGGGTCGGTGACGCCGGGAAGCGTGGCCGTCTATCAGACCAACGACCGTGCCTCCGCCCACCTCGGTGAGCTGTCGGTGATCTCGCTGGCCTCGCGCGGCTGCGCCGGGGCGGTGATCGACGGCGGAGCACGCGACGCCGACTACATCCTCCGCGAGGGCTTCCCGGTGTTCTCGCGCTACGTGACCCCTCAGGATTGCGTCCCGCGGTGGGAGCTGCTCGCCCACGGCGATGTCACGGTCGTGATCGGCGGGGTCAGGATCGCCCCCGGAGACTGGATCGTCGGCGACGTCGATGGGATCGTGGTAGTGCCCGGCGAGCGGATCGAGGAGATCCTGGCCGAGGCCGAGGCGAAGGTCGCGACCGAGAACGAGATCCGCGATGCGGTCCGGGCGGGGACGTTGCCGCTCGACGCCTACGAGCGTTTCGGCACCTTCTAGCGCAACGCATCGCCACGACGAGATCCGACGCCGTGGCAGCGCCGAACGCGCAAAGGCGTTCGGCGCGGCCCGGCTGCCCCCGGACGTTCGTTAGCTCGGCGAAGCCCCGTTCGACGGCTTCGCCCCGCGATCACTCTGGTCGTCGTCGCCATCCGCCGTCTTCTGAACGACCTCGGCCAGTTCCAGCCACCCCCAAAACTCGCGCCGCTCGCCCCCGGCGACGCGAGTGCTGCCTTGGATCGGATCTGACCCGACCACGAGCGTCATCGTCAACTCCACGATTTCCCCTGTCTCTGCCACTGGAGAGATCGTGTCGAAGACCCCCTGAGTTCGCATCGGGTGCCCCTCCTGATCTTTTGGCTCGGCCCCAGCCTCGAAGTCACCGCGACGCCGAGCGGCCCCCCGCCCGGCGTCGCGTACTTGCCCCCGACGGAGCGACGGTGCGACGGCTATCCCCCGGGGCGCGCAGGCGCCGTGAGCCTGCGCCCCTCGTCGCGTCGTGTCTCCGCTGTTTGCTGCATCCGGCACTGACACGATGGTGCCTGGCGCCGGCGCACTTCGCATCGGGCCCCCCACCCGATCTTTGTCGGGGGGTCCCGAGGGTGGTTCCTAGGGGGTCCTAGATCGGCCGCGGGGCCGGATCAGCCGCGCTTGCGGCGCAGCGCGATCAGGGCCACGACCACGCCGAGCAGCAGCACCAGCGGGCCCGGGTTGCGCTTGAGCCGCTCAGCCATCACCGAGCCGACCAGCGAGCCGGCGTCGAGCGGCTCGTTCTCCTGCGGCGGGGGCGGGGGCGGCGGCGGAGGCGGCGCCGCAGCCGGAGGGGGCGGCGGCGTCGCCGCGGCGGGCGGGGGCGCGGCGGCGGCGGGCGGCGCCGCGGCTCAGACGGCCTGTCGGGCGCCAGCGGCTCGGGCTCGGGCAGGATCGGCTCGGCGGGCTCGTCGGCCTTGGACTCGGGCTCGTCGGCCTTGTCGGCCTTGGACTCGGGCTCGTCGGCCTTGGACTCGGGCTCGTCGACCTTCGCCTCGGGCTCCTCGGGCTTGGTCTCGGGTTCCGTCGGCTCCTCTGGCTCGTTCACCGGCTCGGCCTCGGCCGCCGCAGCTGTCGCGCCATCCCCGTCGGTCGCGGGTTGCTCGGCCAGGGAGGCCTGGAGGCGCTGAGCAAACTCGCGCAACAGGCGCTCGGAGATGTCCTCGATCATCCCGCCGCGGCCGAACCGGGCCAGCCGCCCGGTGATGTGGTAGTCGGTGGCGACGTCGACTCGCGTCTCGCCGGGCTTCTCCTCGACGACCTTCGAGACGATCGTGGCGTTGGCGCCGCCCTGCCCGCGCTTGTCGTTGCCCTGCGCGTGCATCGTCGCCTCGTGGGCCTCCTCGTCGATCTCCTTCATCTCCAGCTTGCCGGCGTACGCGGCCGTGGTCGGGCCGATCTTGATCGAGAACGTCCCGTTGTAGCTGCCGTCGTCGTTGCGGCCGGTGACCGCCGCGCCGGGCAGGCACGGCGCGACGTGCTCGACGTCGACCAGGGCCTTCCAGACTTTCTCGATCGGCGCTGAGACCTCAAACGACTGCTCTAGTTTCATGGCGAATGGCCTCCAGGTCGTCGGGTGTGTCGACATCGCGGCCTGAGCACAGCTCGCCGCACTCGATCGTTGGTCCGCCACGGAGGAGATCGCGTGCGCCGCGGTCGCCCGCCAGGGAGGAAAGTGCCCGGATCTGCGGCCCATCAAGCACCGCTGGGTGCCCGGGGCGTCCAGCATACGTCGCTCGGGTGCCGCCCGGCTCGCCCGCGAACCGGGCGATCACCTCAGAAGTGATCAGCGGCGCGTCGCCGAGCGTCACCACGACCTTGTCGGCGTCGGCGAGCTCGGCAAGCCCAGCGCGCAGCGATGCCGCTTGGCCGTCGCTCCAGTTCGGGCAGATCACCGGCTGCGCGCATCCGAGCTGCACCCCCTCGAGCACCTCATCAGCGTGCGAGCCGAGCACGACTACGACGCGGTCGAGCTCGGCCACCGCGCACTGCGCACGGATCGCGTAGGCGAGCAGCGGGCGCCCATTCAGGTCAGCGAGCTGCTTGGGCTGATCGCCGAACCTCGTCCCCGCGCCGGCCGCCAGGATCAGCCCTGCGATCAAGCCGCAACCTCGTGGATGCGCCCCTTGCGGTTGGCCAGCCGTCCGCCCTCGCGACCGTGGCGGGCGGCCACGACCTCGGCGAGGATCGACAGCGCCGTCTCCTCGCCGCTGACCGCTCCCAGGTCGAGTCCCAGCGGGGCCGACATCCGCTCGAGCTCCTCGTCGGCGAACCCGAGGGCATGCAGCCGCTCGCGGCGCTTGGCCTGTGCCCGCTTGGAGCCCATCGCGCCGATGAAGCGCGCCGGCGAGCGCAGCGCGATCTGGAGCACCGCATCGTCGATCTTGGGGTCGTGGGTGAGCACCGCGATGGAGGTTGCCGGGTCGATCCCGCCGAGCTGCTCGAGCGCCTCCTGCGGCCAGGCGGCGATCACCTGCTCGGCGTCGGGGAAGCGCTCGCGGGTGGCGAACTGGGCGCGCGGGTCGACCACGTAGGGGACCCACCCCGCGTCGCGCGCCAGCCGGCACAGCGTGCCCGCGATGTCGATCGCGCCGAACACGATCAGCCGTGGCGGCGGCGCCGCGATGTCCACGAACAGCGATCCGCGGCGCGCCGACTCGTCGGTCCACAGCAACTCGCCGGCGACCTGCATCGCCTGCTCGTCGAGTTCGGGCGCACCCAGTGTGCCCGAGCGCGCGCCATCGGCCTCGAGCAGCAGCTTGGCGCCCGGGCTGGCGCCCTCCAGCAGCGTGACCTCGGCGGCGCGTCCGCCGGCCTGCGAGACCTCGGCGAACCGTCCAGGCTCGTAGGACTGGATCCACACGTCGATCTCGCCGCCGCACGGCAACCCGACGTCCCAGGCCTCGGAGTCGGCGATCCCGAAGTGGACCAGCTGCGGACCCTCGCCTCCGATCACGCGATCGGCGATCTCCACGACCGCGCCCTCGACGCACCCGCCGGAGACGCCGCCGATCACCTCGCCGCTCTCGTTGACGGCCATCTTGGTGCCCACCGGGCGCGGTGCCGAGCGCTGCGTGTCGACCACCATCGCCAGCGCGGCGCGGTCGCCGCGATCGGTCCATTCGGTGACTGCGGTCAACACCTCGGTCACATCAGATCTCCTCCAGGATGACAGCTAGCTGCTCGAACGAGTCGAGTGAGTTGCCCGCGAGCAGCTCGTCGGTGAACGGGATCGCGGCCTTCATCCCGCGCGTCAGCGGCTCGAATTCGGGGTGCGCGGCCAGCGGGTTGAGCCACACCAGGCGGTACGCGCTGCGCCGCAGCCGGCCCATCTCGATCGCCAGCTGTTCGGGATCGCCGCGATCCCACCCGTCGGACAGGATCACGACCACCGCGCCTCGCCCGACCCGGCGCCCGTGGACCCGGTTGAGCTCGGCCAGTGCCTCGCCGATCCGCGTCCCACCGGCGAAATCGGTGACCGCGGCGGCGGCGCGCTCGAGCGCTCGGTCGTGATCGCGCCCTCCGAGCTCGTTGGTGATCCGCGTCAGCCGGGTGCCGAACGCGAACGCCTCCACCCGTCGCCGCGCCGCCACCGACGCGTGCAGGTACTGGATCAGCATCCGCGCGTACGGGGTCATCGACCCCGACACATCGCACACCAGCACGAGCGGGCGGGGGCGCCGGCTGGGGGCGCGCCAGTGGCGATGAACCGGCTCGCCGCCGGTGCGCAGCGAATCGCGCATGACCCGCCGCAGGTCGGGCGTGTGGCTGCGCCGCCGGGCCGGCCGGGTGCGTCGCGACAGCCGCGTCGGACCCCGACGGGCCAGCCTGGCGATCAGCTCGCGCGCGATCGCCATCTCGGCGTCGGTGTACTGCGAGAAGTCCTTGTGGCCGAGCAGCTCGGCGTCGCTCCAGGCCGCCGGGACGGCGGTCGGGTCCGACTCCCGCTGGGGCGGGCTTGGAGCCGTGCCGGGAACGCCCGCGCGCGGCAGCGGCTTCTCGATCTTGCCCAGGGCCTCGAACGGATCTTCCTGCTCGACCACCGGCTCGGAGCCGAACACGGCGGTGAACGCCAGCTCGAAGCGCTCGAGGTCGCGGTGGCTGGAACACAGCACCGTGCGCAGCGCCAGCCGCGCGTCCTCGCGGGAGCTTGCGTCGACCGCCGCCAGCGCCCGGTGGGCGTCGAGCAGCTCTCCGAGCCCGACGCGCATCCCCTGGGCCCGCATCGCCGCTGTCAGGGCGCTCAGGCGCTGCACCACCTGGTCGCCCAGGTGGCCCACGACGGCGGCGCCGTCAGACACCCTCCAGCACCTTCCGCTCGCGCACCCGGACTACGTCCTCGTGGACCTTGAGCGCCGTTCCGAGCGTCTCCTCGAGATCGGCATCAGCGCCGAGCGTGATCAACGCCCGCGCCCACACGAGCGTCTCCCCCACGCCGGGAACCTTGTAGAGGTCGCCGTGCTCGCGCAGGCGGCTGACCGCGGTCACCACCCGGAGGACGATCTCCTCCGGGACGCCCGGGATCCGCGCGTGGACGATCTCGCGCTCGCGCTGCGGGGTCGGGTAGTCGATCCAGTGGTACAGGCAGCGCCGCTTGAGCGCGTCGTGCAGCTCGCGCGTCCGGTTCGAGGTCAGGATCACGACCGGACGCTGACGCGCGGTGACCGTCCCGAGCTCGGGGATCGTGACCGCGAAGTCTGAGAGGAACTCGAGCAGGAACGCCTCGAACTCGTCGTCGGCGCGGTCGATCTCGTCGATCAGCAGCACCACAGGACCATCGTGCTCGAGCGCGTCGAGCAGCGGCCGTCGCAGCAGGAAGCGCCGCGAGAACAACTCGCCCTCGTCGACCCCGCTCTCGGCCGCCCGCAGGGCCAGGAGCTGGCGCGCGTAGTCCCAGTCATAGACCGCATGGTGCAGGTCGATCCCCTCGTGGCACTGCAGGCGGATCAGCCGGGCGCCGGTGGCGGCCGCCAGCGCTCGGGCGACCTCGGTCTTGCCGACGCCGGCTTCTCCCTCCAGCAGCAGCGGCTGCTCAAGGGCCACCGCAAGGTGGACCCCGAGAGCCAGCGGCCGGTCGGCGAGGTAGCCCTGGGCGGCGAGCGCGGCGCTCGCCGCCTCTACCGAGCCGATCTCTTCGACGCTCACGCCGGCGAGGGCACCCCGGTCATAGGCCGGCCGCCTGCTCCAGTGCTCGCCGGCACAGCACCCTCGCGAGGTGCGACTTGTACTCGGCGCTGGCGTTGAGGTCCGCCGGCGGATCGGTGCCATCGGCGGCATGCTCGGACGCCTTGGCGATCGCCTCGGCGTTCAGCGGTTGGCCGCGAAGCGCCTCTTCGACGGCGGTTGCACGCAGTGGTGTTGAGCCCATGTTGGTCAAAGCGATCCGGACATCTTCACAGATGTCGCCCGTCTGCTTGACCAGCGCGCAGACGGCGACCATCGCCCAGTCCTCGCTGCGCCGGTTGAACTTCTCATAGGCGTGGCCCCAGCCGTCGAGCGTCGGCAGGTGGATCTCGGTCAACACCTCGGTTGGCCCGATCGCGGTCTCCATGTAGTTCTCGAACAGGTCGGCGGCGGCGATCGTCCGCTGCCCATCGGGGCCCTGCACGGTCACCGTGCCCTCGCAGGCGAGCAGCACGCCGGGCAGGTCGGAGGCCGGGTCGCCGTGGGCGAGCGAGCCGCCGATCGTGCCCCGGTTGCGCACCTGCGGGTCGGCGATCGTGCCCGCGACTCGCGAGGCGAGCCCCAGCTCGGGCGAGTTCTCCAGCACGGCGTGCGGGGTCATCGCCCCGATGCGCCAGTTGCCGTTCTCGCGGCTGATGCCGTGCAGACCCGGGACCTTGCGCAGGTCCACGAGCAGCGCCGGCGCCGCCAGCCGCAGCTTCATCAGCGGAAGCAGCGAGTGTCCACCGGCGAGCAGCTTGGCGTCCTCGCCGCCGTCGGCGAGCGTCGTGATCGCCTCGTCGAGCGACTCCGGCGCTATGTAGTCGAACTGGGCGGGGATCATGCCGGCGCACCTGCCTTTCCCTTGGCTTCTTCGATGGCCTCCCAGACCCGCATCGGGCTGAGCGGCATGTTGATGTAGGTGACTCCGAGTGGCCGCAACGCGTCGATCACGGCGTTGGTGACGGCGGGGCTGGCGGCAATCGTGCCGGCCTCGCCGACGCCCTTGACGCCCAGCGAGTTGACCGGCGACGGCGTCTCGGTGCGATCGGTCTCGAAGCTCGGCAGCTCCGCGGCCGTCGCCAGCGCGTAGTCGACGAACGATCCGGTCGACAGCTGTCCGTCCTCGTCGTAGTGGATCCGCTCGAACAGCGCCTGGCCGATTCCGTGCGTGATTCCGCCATGCACCTGGCCGTCGATCAGCATCGGGTTGATCGCCGGCCCGCAGTCGTCGACCGCGACGTACCGCACGACCTTGATCTTGCCGGTCTCGACGTCGACATCGACGACGCAAGCGTGCGCGCCGAACGGGAACACGAAGTTCTCCGGGTCGTAGAACGACTGCTCGTCGAGACCGGGCTCCATCCCCTCGGGCAGGTTTTCGGGCGCGTACGCGGCGCCGGCCACCTCGGCGAGCGTCATCCCGCGGTCCGGGGACCCCCGAACGGAGAACTTGCCGTCGCGCAACTCGATGTCCTCGGGCGCCGCCTCCAGCTGGTGGGCGACGAGCGCTTTCGCCTTGTCGGCCACCTTCCTGACCGCCCGGGCCGCGGCCTCACCTCCGACCGCCAGCGAGCGCGAGCCGTACGTGTCCAGTCCCTCCGGTCCGGTGGAGGTATCGCCGTGGATCACCTCGACCTGCGACGGATCGATGCCCAGCCGGTCGGCGACGATCTGCGCAAAGCCGGTCTCGTGGCCCTGGCCGTGGGGCGACGTGCCCGTGTACAGCGTGACCGAGCCGCTGCCGTGGACGCGTACCTCCGCCGACTCCCAGCCGCCGCCCAGCCCCAAGCCACTCGGACCGACCGCCCGCGACGGCGCGTTGCCGCAGATCTCCGTGTAGGTGCTGAAACCGATGCCGCGGTAGATGCCCTGCTCGTGCAGCTGCTCGGCCTCGGCCCGGACCTCTGCGGGATCGATGTGCTCGAGCAGCTTGTCGAGCGCCGCGACGTAGTTGCCGGAGTCGTAGGCGACACCGATCGGGAGCTCGTGGCCGTTGGCGAACGGCTCGATGAAATTCTTGCGCCGGAGTTCCAGCGGATCCATCCCTAGCTCGCTGGCAAGCTGGTCCATCACGACCTCGATCATGTGGGTGGCCTCGGGGCGGCCTGCACCACGGATCGCGTCGGTCGGGAACTTGTTCGTCATCACGCCGGTGACATCGGTGTGCACGGCCGGCGTCTTGTAGACGCCGCACATCACGAACGCGCTCAGCGGCGGGATCAGCGGGGTCAGCAGCATCTGGTAGGCGCCGAGGTCCGCGATGATCTTCGCGTGCCACGCGGTCAGCGTGCCGTCTCGCTTGGCGCCGACCTTGACGTAGTCGATCTGGTCTCGCCCGTGGTGCGTGACCATCAATCCCTCGCTGCGGGTCTCGATCCACTTCACCGGCCGCCCGAGCTTGCGAGCGGCCCACGCGCACCCGATCTCTTCGGCGTAGATCTGGAGCTTTGAGCCGAAGCCGCCACCGACCTCGGGCGCGATCACCCGAACCCTGTCCTCGCCGATCCCGAGCAGCCCCGCCAGGTTGGGCTTCAGGAAATGCGGCACCTGGGTGGAGCTGTACACCGTCAGCCTGCCGCCGCGGTACTCGGCGAGCACCCCGCGCGGCTCGATCGCCGCGCCGGCCATCCGATGGTTGACCACGCGCCGCTCGACGATGACGTCGGCCTCCGCAAAGCCGGCCTCGAGGTCGCCGCCGCCGAGTGACCAGTCGCAGACCTTGTTGGTCCCGAACTGCTCGTGCACCAGCGGCCCGCCCTCGAGCGCGGCCTCCGGGTCGGTCACCACCGGCAGCGGGTCGTACTCGACGACGACGTCCTCGGCGGCGTCGACTACGCCGTAGCGGTCGTCGCCGATCACGAGCGCGACCGGATCGCCGACGTGCTTGACCTCGCCCTTGGCGAGCACCCAGTGGTCCGGGGTGTTGACCTGCACGCCGGGGGGGACCCAGGCCATCGGCAGGCCGGCCTCCATGTCGAGGTCCTCGTTGGTGAAGACCGCGACGACGCCGTCGCGGGCCTTGGCCGCCGACGCGTCGATCGAGACGATCTTCGCGTGCGCCTCGGGCGAGCGAACCCACGCGGCCCACAGCTGGCCCTGAAGGGTGATGTCATCGACGTAGGAGCCCTGGCCGGTGATCAGCCGCGGGTCCTCCTTGCGGCGCAGCGCCCGCCCGACGTGGGGGGCCGAGGCGCCGTTTCCAGATGAAGCCCCGTCTGCGGCGCTCATGCCGTCACCTCCGGCTGGCCGCCGGGGACGGTCGCGCCCTTGGCCTTGGCGGCGTCGAGCACGGACTTGACGATGTTGTGGTAGCCCGTGCAGCGGCAGAGGTTGCCCTCGAGCGCCTTGCGGACCTCGGCCTCGGTGGGATTCGGGTTCTCGGCCAGCAGGCCCGCGGCCGCCATGATCATCCCCGGCGTGCAGTAACCGCACTGCAGGCCGTGGTCGTTCCAGAACGCCTCCTGCAGCGGGTGGAGGTTGTCCTCGCTGCCCATTCCCTCGATCGTCGTGACCTCAGCCCCATCCGCCTGGACCGCCAAGACCGTGCACGACTTGACCGCGCGGCCGTCCAGATGAACAGTGCAAGCTCCGCAGTTGGATGTGTCGCATCCGACATGCGTGCCGGTCAGCCCCACGTTCTCGCGCAGTGCGTGCACCAGCAGCAGCCGGGGCTCCACGTCCAACGTTTGGTCCACGCCGTTGACGCGGAGGCGCACCGAAACGGTATTGCTCATGCCTCTCCCTCCGTATTTGCGGGCCTAGCGCGACCATACTCCTCGGAAGAGTTCGAGTGTCGCGATCCTGCATCCTGATCCAGATCCCGGTGCATTGCAACACCGCAGATCACCAGCCCCACACCGATCAGCTCGCCGATGCTTGGCAACTGCGCGAGGACTACCACGCCCACGAGCGTCGCAATCGCCGGTAGGAGCGACACCATCAGCGAGTACGTCGAGCGGCTGAGCTCGGCCATCGCGAGCTGGTCGGTGACGTAGGGGATCACCGATGAGCAGATCCCGACTCCGACGCCCGCGAGCAGCGCGATCGGGTCGCCGAGCGCCTTGGCCGCCGCGGGGCCGGCCACCGGCGTGACCACCACCGCCGCGATCAGCATCGCCGCCGCGAGCCCGTCGATGCCCCCGATCGCGGGGTCGCGCGCCGCGCGATGGGCTAGGACGATGTATGTGGCGAACAGGGCGGCGTTGGCGAACGCGAAGGCGAGGCCGGCGGGCTCGGCCGTCAACTGCACGTGGCTGAGCTCATACACGCCGGCCACGGCGAGCGCCAGCGCGGCGTAGTTGCGGGGCGTGCGTGCCCCGATCGCGGCCAGCGCCACCACGGGCAGGAACTCGATCGCGGCGACCGTGCCCAACGGGAGCTTCGAGATCGCCACGTAGAAGCAGCAGTTCATCGCCGCCAGCACCCCGCCCCAGCCGATCAGCAGCCGCTGGGTCGCGGCGTTCAGCCGCCTCCACGCCCGCCAGGGCCGGCGCCAGATCGCGAACAGCACGGCGGCGCTGGCGATCCGCAGCCAGGCCACCCCGAGCACCTCGACGCGGGCGAACAGCAGCACCGCGAACGACGGCCCGAGGTAATGGAACACGGCGCTGACGACGAAATACAAATGCGGCGGGGGCTCGTGGCCGCGGACTTTCATGTGTTCGCATGATGTGCGGGTGCTTGGGTTGATGTACATGGCTGATCGAAGGTATGCTGGCGATCATGGCATCGATTCGAAGGCCGTTTGGGGAGACCGCCGATGACGGTGGGCTCGACGACACGAACCGCGAGCTGCTGTTGGAGCTCCAGCGGGACGCCCGGCTGAGCCTCGCCGAGCTGGGCCGCCGCGTGGGCCTGTCCCCGCCCGCCGTGGCCGAGCGCCTTCAGCGGCTCGAGCGCGACGGGGTGATCCGCGGCTACCGTGCCGAGCTCGACCCGGCCGCGCTCGGCTACGGGCTCAGCGCCATCATCCGCGTCCGCCCGCTGCCCCGACAGCTACAGCGGATCGCCGAGCTGGTCCGCGAGACCCCCGAGGTCGTCGAGTGCCACCGGATCACGGGCGAGGACTGCTACCTGATCAAGGCCCACATCCGGTCGATGCTCCATCTCGAGGAGATCCTCGACACGCTCGCGCCGTACGGTCAGACGACCACGTCGATCATCCAGTCCTCGCCGGTCTCCGGGCGTGGGGTCGAGGTGCCCGGATTTCGTAGCCCGCGGTGACGCCCGCGCATCCCGGGCTACGTAAGCCGCGTCCAGCGCGGACTTCGTCGCCCGCGGCGAGCCGGTCGCGCCCCGGGCCACGTTTCCGGGGACTCAGGGCTTGTGCGCGAGCACCTGGTAGACCGACGCCCAGCCGGTCGCGAACCCCTGATGGGCGGCCCGGAGGTACAGGCGCCAGACCCGCGCGCGTTCGACGCCGGCGAGCCGCACGGCGTCCGCGTACCGCTCCTCGAACCGCGAGATCCAGATGCTGGTCGTGCGCGCATAGTCGTTCTGCAACCCCTCGACGTGGGTGGCGACCAGCCCGGTCCGCTCGAGCGCCCGCAACACCCGCGACAGCGGCAGCGGTGTCCCATCGGGGAACACGAACCGCTCCGAGAAGTCGCCCTCATCCTCGTCGTCGAAGTCCTGCAGCTTGGCGATCCCGTGGTTGAGCAACCGCCCGCCGGGCCGCAGCAGCTCGGCCAGCGTCCGCGCGTACAGGTCGATCCGCTCCTCCCCCACGTGCTCGACCATCCCGATGCTCGAGATCGCGTCGAACTCCCGGTCGCCGAGCTCGCGGTAGTCGGCCACCCGGAACTCGACCAGGTCCTCGACCCCCGCCGCCCGAGCCCGCTCCTGCGCGAGCGCCACCTGCGGCGCCGACAGCGTCACGCCGAGTACCTGGACCCCGTGGCGCCGGGCGGCGTGGATCGCGAAGCTGCCCCATCCACACCCCACGTCGAGCACCCGCTCGCCCGCCTGCAGGCCGAGCTTGCGGCACACCAGCTCGAGCTTGGCCTCCTGGGCCTCGTCGAGCGTCTCGGCCCCGCCGGCGAAGTACGCGCAGCTGTAGGTCATCGACTCGTCGAGGAACAGGGCGAAGAACTCGTTGCCGACGTCGTAGTGGTGGCGGACGGCCCGGCGGTCGCGCGACAGCGTGTGCCGCTCGCCGCGCAGCCGCAGCTCGGCCTCCGGCGGCTTGGGCGGCGACACCAGGCCGCAGGCGCGCACGACGCCGGTGGCCAGCCCGACCTTCTGACGGGCCGACAGCGACGGCGGCTCGTAGGTATCGACGATCCGCAGCGCGGCGTCGAGGTCGTCGACCTCGAGCAGCCCGGCCACGTAGGCGCGGCCGAGCCCGAGCTCGCCGGGTGCCCGGAGCACGTGCGCCAGCGCGCGCGGAGACAGGAAGCTGAACGTCGGGGCCGGGTCCTCGGTCGCCGGCACCCAGCTGCCGTCCCAGAACCGGATCGCGAACGGCCGGCGCGGCAGGGCCGTCTCAAGCTCGCGCCGCAACGGCGCTGTCCTGGCGAACGCCACGACCCGGCTTCAGGGGCCCACGACCGCCGGCGTCGGCTTGCGCGCGCGGCGGTCGGGATCGACCCGGACGACGTCCCAGGCCAATCCCGCCATCTCCATCGTGCGAATGATCGCGGCGGAGGGATCGATCTGCCAGCGCTTGAGGCCGTGGCGGTAGGAGGTGGGGAACGCGTGGTGGTTGTTGTGCCAGGCCTCGCCCCACGTCGGGATCGCCAGCCACGCGAGGTTGCGCGACTCGTCGCCGGTGTCGTAGTCGTGGCGGCCGAAGAAGTGACACAGCGAGTTGATGCTGAACGTCGCGTGGTGCATGAAGAAGATCCGCGCGGCGCCGCCCCACAGCAGCGCGACCAGGCCGCCGCGGATCGTGCCGGTCAGCGCGACGCCGAGCCCGAACGCAGCGGCCAGCCCGAGCACCACCCATAGCACGAACGTCCGGTCGACGAACACGATCAGCGGGTCGGCGAGCAGATCCTTGGCGTACCGGCGCTCGTCGGCTACCTCCATGTCGCTGAACACCCAGCCCAGGTGAGCGTGTACCAGCCCCGAAACCGCACCGCGCCAGCCGGTGCCGTGCCCAACGTGAGGGCTGTGAGGATCGCCGTCGACGTCCGAGAACTGGTGATGCTTGCGGTGGGTGGCCACCCAGTCGATCACCGGGCCCTCGGCCGCGGCGGAACCCAGCGCGGCGAAGCCCGCACGCACGACGCGATGGCACTTGAAGCTGCGGTGGGTCAGCAGCCGGTGAAAGCCCACGGTGATCCCCGTGCCCACGATCATGTAGCTGAGCGCCAGGATCAGCAGGTCCTGCCACGCCAGCAGATTGCCAGTCCAGCCGAGCCACATGCCGATCCCGACCATGATCGGCGGCACTGCGGTGACCACGGCGCTGGCCACCCGGTCGACGAGCGGCATCGTCACCGGACGCACGTCCGCCGGGGCCGGCTCGGGCCCGATCGGTTGGGCAAAATCACTCGCTCGCCGCTCAGGCGACTGCGGGGCTACTGACGTCATGGTCGCTCCTTGGTCGCCGTAATCGGGCGGAAGACCCAGCGCGATGGTAACCGGCGCAGCGTCGGGCAGCGAATTACTTCGCCCGCTGGTGGCCGCGACGCGTAGGCTCCGAACACCGATGATCGAGTGCGAGTCGTTCGTCGTCGCCGACTGGACCGACCAGGGTGACCACCCGGGGTGCCGATCGCGCCGCTGCACCTGCACCGCTCCGACGACGAGGCGTGGATCGTGCTCGAGGGCCGGCTGGGCTTCCAGGTCGGCGACGACCGCCACGAGGTCGAGGCGGGCGGCTCGATGCTCGTCACCCGCGGCACCCCGCATACCTACTGGAACCCCAGCTCAGAGCCGGTCCGCTACCTGCTGGTGATGGCGCCGCGGATCAGTCAGCTGATCGAGGCGCTGCACTCAAGCGACCGCGACCGGTTCGCCGAGATCTTCGAGGAGCACGACTCCGAGCTCCTCGGGTAGCGGGCTCCGCAGCCCGCCAGCGGGCTTAGCCGCCGAGCCCTCCGAGGAACGCGAACGGGTTCGGGGGTTGCTCGTCGACGACCTCGCGGAGGTTCCCCTCGACCTTCACCACGCTGCCCTCGGGGACCTCGCCGCGGATCCGATCGGCCAGCGCGTTGGCGTCGTCCTCGTCGGCGGCGCCCAGCAGCAGGAAGTGCCACCGGCGCACGACCGGAAAGCCCTCGGACTGAAGGCGCTCGGCGAGCTTGACGATGTCGTGGTGCGAGTTGCTCTGGACCCGCACCTCGTAGTTCGGATGGCCCTGCTCGGCCGACTCCTCGCGCTGATCCTCGACCAGCTCCGCGTGCTCCTCGGCGCGCTGCACCGCGTCGGCGGGCAGCGCCTCGTCGGGATCGCGCCACTCCTCCGCGATCGGATGCCACCGCTTGAGCTCGAAGTCGATTTCCCAGTCGTGCTCGTCGGCGACCTTGCGGATCAGCTGCTCCGCGCCCTCGGCCTGCTCACGGGTCCCCGCGTAACAGAACATCTCGGGACCGTCGGTCGAGACGACCACCCGATCCTGGAACGAGGTCTCGAGGTCGTGGGTGAGCTCCCGGCTCTCCAGCCGGGCGGTGAACAGGCTCGACACGCCGTCCTGATGGAGGTTGACCCGGAGTCGCCAGTCTTCGCTCATCGCCCTGGACAGTAGATCATGGCGGCCGCCGTCACGCGGATTCTCCCGGCCGCCCGAACACGATCTCGGGAATCACGCATGCGGGCGACACGCGCAGCAGCATCCGGACCGCCTCGGCGAGGTCGGTCGTCTTGATCATCTCGTCGGGCGAGACCTGGCCCTTGATGAAGTCGGTCATGTCGGTGTCGACGAACCCGGGGCACAGCGCGGCGGACTTGATCCCGTCGCCGTTTAGCTCCTTATTCATCGCCACCGTGTAGGCGATCACCGCCGCCTTCGTCGCCGAGTACACCGACAGCCACGGCTGGGGCGACTTCCCGGCGATCGACGCCAGGTTCACGACCTGGGCGCTGCGGTGCTCGGTGCCGGCGGCCCGCAGGAGGTCAAGGCATTCGCGGTAGAACAGGACGATCGAGCGCACGTTGACGTCGAGCTGCATGCCGACGAACTTGGTCTGATGCTCGCCGGCCGCGGCGCCGATCCCGACGCCGGCGTTGTTGACCAGCACGTCGAGCCGGCCGTAGCGGTCGCGGTGGCGCGCGACCACCTCCTGGATCCCCTCCTCGTCGGCCAGGTTGGCGGCAACGTGCTCGACGTTGTAGCCGTGGCCGCGGAGCGCCTCGGCGGTTTCCTGCAGCGACGCCGGCCTGCGCGCGGCGATCGTAAGGTCATAGCCCTCCTCCCCCAGCAGCTCGGCGATCGCGCGGCCGATCCCGCGGGAGGCCCCGGTGACGAGTGCGGCACGGTTGGGCATGGAAGCGATGTCCTTTCTGAGCGGGAGGGCGGCGGCGACAAGGCTAATCGCCGCCGCCCCCTCGCGTGACTGTCGTCGCCCGCTGGGTGCTACAGCGACCGCGCGTACTTGTTGAACGCCCAGGTGGCGAACCATGCGCACAGCAACGCGAGCGCAAACAGCAGTCCCACCCGTCCGGCCACCACCCCCCAGTCGACCCTCTGCATCGCCGCACCCCGCGCGGCGACCACCGCCCAGTTGACCGGGTTGAACCTGGCGACGGTCTGGATCCAGCCCGGGACCAGGCTCTGCTGCATCAGCGCCGCCGACAGGAACGTGAGCGGGAGCTGCACGAACGTCACCGCGCCGATCAGCGTCTCGCGCTGGCGGGCCAGCATAGCCACGCCGTTGGACAGGGACGCGAATGAGGAGCCGAGCAGCGCCGCGATCGCGATCAGCAGCACCACGCCGCCGACGCCGCCCTTGTAGTCAGCCCCCAGCGCCAGCGCCAGCAGGACGATGAGCACCGATTGGACCACGACCGTCGCCGCGCCGCAGGCGACCGTGCCCAGGTTCAGCGAGCCGCGCCACACCGGCGAGGTGAGCATCCGGTCCATCACACCGGTGTGGATGTCCTCGATGAAGCCCATCCCGATCCATCCCGCGGAGAACACGGCCAGCATCACCACCACTCCCGGAGTAAGGAAGTCGATGTAGGAGCCGCCGTGGAAGCCGGGGATGTGGGTCACCGACTTGAACAGCGCGCCGAACAGCAGCAACCAGATGATCGGCTGGATCAACGTCATCATCAGGTACGCCGGCTGCCGGGCGTATACCCGGGCGCCTCGCACGTACACCTGCCAGCTCTGCCTCACCGCGGTCATGCCGCGACCTCCTCACGTGTCTCGTCCTGTTGATCGAATGCGCGGCCCGCGTGACGCAGGTACACGTCGTCGAGCGAGGGGCGGGCGAGCGTCACCGCCGTGGCCGTGACGCCATGGGCCTCGAGCGCGGCCAACACCGCGGGGATCGCCTCGCCTCCGTTGCGAGCGCGTGCCCGCAGCCGGCGGCCGTCGAGCTCGACCTCACCGACGCCGACCACGCGGTCCAGCGCCAGGCGGGCATCGGCCTCGGTCTCCGACAGCTCGACCTGAATCGTGTCGCCGTGGAGCTCGCTCTTGAGCTCGTTGGGCGTCCCCTCGACCACGACCCGGCCATGGTCGATGATCGCCAGCCTCGACGCCAGCCGGTCGGCCTCGTCGAGGTAGTGGGTGGTGAGCAGGATCGTCATGCGGTCGGTCGCCGCCAGACGCTCGATCTCGCTCCACATCTCCGACCGGGCCTCGGGGTCGAGGCCCGTGGTCGGCTCGTCGAGGAACAACACCCGGGGCCGGTGCAGCAGGCCCATCGCGATGTCCAACCGCCGCTGCATCCCGCCCGAGTACGTCTTCACGAGCCGGTCGGCGGCGTGGGTCAGGCCGAAGCGATCCAGCGACTCGTCAGCCCGCTGCTTGAGGTCGCGGCCGGTGATCCCGTAGAAATGGCCCTGAAGCACCAGGTTCTCGCGCCCGGTCGCCTCCATGTCCGCGCCGTGGCGCTGGCCGACCACGCCAATCGCGTGGCGCACCGCGATCGGGTCCTCGCGCACGTCGATACCCGCCACGCGCGCGCTGCCGCTGTCGGGCGTCGTGAGCGTGGACAGGACCCTGACCGTGGTCGACTTGCCGGCGCCGTTTGGCCCGAGCACCCCGAAGATCGTGCCGGTCTGCACCGCGAGGCTGACCCCGTCGAGCGCCGTCACGTCGGGCGGATACGTTTTCCTCAGGTCCGTGGCCTGCACCGCCACGAATCCCGGATCTCCTGTGGCTGCCATGTCACAGTTCTCCTTATGTCGTCGCCTATACTTTTCCCTAGGTAGCAAAGTATCTTAGTAATCGAGAAATATAGATGTCAAGCCAAAAGCGCAAGATTTTCGATGAACTGATCGACGAGGTGCGCCGGTCACAGGCCGCTACCGACCGCTACGACCAGGCGGTCGCCGACGCCGTCGGCCTCAACCGCACCGACATGCGCTGCATCGACTACCTCCAGCGCGAGGGCCCGGTGACGGCCGGGGCACTGGCCGAGGCGACCGGGCTGACCAGCGGCGCGATGACCGTCGCGCTGGATCGGCTCGAGCGCTCCGGCTACGCGCGCCGGCTCCGCGACGGCGCCGACCGCCGGCGGGTGCTGGTCGAGCTCACGCCGAAGCTGGCCGCGCATGCCAGCGCGTTCTACTCACAGCATCAGGCCGAGGCAGAACGGCTGTATCAGCGCTACAACGTGGAGCAGATGCAGCTGCTGCTCGAGTTCGTCCGCAACGGTCGCGAGTTCAACGAGCAGGAGGCCGCGCTGCTGGAGCGGGAAAACCGGTCCGAGGGCAGGCGAGGATCGCGCTCGTGACCTTCGTCCCCCCCGCCCGTCATCTGCTCCGCGCCCGAGACCTCGCCGACGCCCACTACACCGAGCCCCTGACCGTGGATGACCTGGCCATGGCCGCCAAGCTCTCGCGCGCCCACTTCAGCCGCGAGTTTCGCCGCGCGTTCGGCGAATCGCCGCACGCGTACCTGCTCAGCCGCCGGCTCGAGCGAGCGGCGGCGCTGCTGCGTAACACCGACCACTCGGTCGCGGAGATCTGCTTCTCGGTCGGCCTTCAGAGCGTCGGCTCGTTCACCACAAGTTTCACCCGCTCCTACGGGCGGTCCCCCACCGCCTACCGGGCGGAGTTTCCCCCGGCGGCTCGGCAGGCGCTCGTGCCCGGGTGCGTGCTGCGCGCCTACGGAAGACCCCGACGCAGCACGTTTCGAGAAGACATCGGCGAAGTCCGCGCCTAGTCTCGCTGGCGTGCAATACGCCAACGCTGACAGGAGGACGCAATGCTCAGGATCGCCAACTCGATGCTCTGGGTCCACGACCAGGACGAGGCGCTCGAGTTCTACACAAAGAAGGTGGGCTTCGAGGTGCGGGCCGACGTGTCGCTTGCCGAGCTGGGGAACTTCCGGTGGCTGACCGTCGGCCCGCCGAACCAGCCCGACTTCGCGGTCCAGCTGATGGAGATCCCAGGGCCGCCGGTGATGGACGCCGAGACCGCCGAGCAGGTTCGCACCGTGATGGCCAAGGGCTGGGGCGGCTCGATCTTCCTGGTCACCGACGACATCCAGTCCGAGTACGAGCAGCTCCTGGACCGCGGGGTGGAGTTCTACGAGCCCCCCGAGGAGCGTCCTTACGGGATCGACTGCGGATTCCGTGACACGTCGGGCAACGGGATCCGGCTCACGCAGCTGAGCGAGGTGATGGAGGTCTAGTCCAAGAAGCGTCTGGTCAACAGGCGGCTGATCAGGGCGGGTGCACCTGCGGGTGCACCCGCTCGCGTATTGTGGCCCGCCGGTCGCCATGGACCACGACGCTCCGCCACCCGACCCCCTCGGTATCGTCGCCGACGCCGCCGCCCGCGCCGATGAAACGATCGAACTGGCGGCCAGGCACCTGGACCCGTCGCTGATCGATGTGCTCCGGATCCTCGGGTTCGACCAGCAGTACGCGACCGCGAGGGGATCGCACCTATACGACCGCTCGGGGCGGGCGTATCTCGACTTCCACACCGGCGAGGGGTTCGCCAGCCTCGGCCACAACCACCCCGACGTCCGCGAGGTGCTCAAGGCGACGCTCGACGCCGAACTGGTCGACGGGGTCCAGATCCACTACTCGGTACTAGCCGGGATGCTCGCCGAGTCCCTGGCCGACCGGCTGCCGGCGCGGCTCGACGCGGTGTTCTTCGCCAACGCGGGTGCCGAGGCTGTGGACTCCGCGATGAAGTTCGCGCGCGCGGCAACGGGCCGGCCGCGGCTGCTGTCGTGCGACTCGAGCTTTCACGGGGTCACGCTGGGTCCACTGTCGATCGTCGGCGACGAGTTCTTCAAGGAGGGGTTCGGACCGCTGCTGCCCGGTTGCGACCGGGTTCCGTTCGGGGACCTCGACGGTCTCGAGGCCGAACTGGCCAAGCGGGACGTGGCCGCGTTCATCGTCGAGCCGATCCAGGGGCGGCAGGTCACGCTCCCGCCCGATGGCTACCTTCGCGCCGCCCAGGAGCTGTGCCGCCGCCACGGCACCCTGTTCGTGATCGACGAGATCCAGACCGGGCTCGGCCGCACCGGGAAGTGGTTCGCGCTCGAGCACTGGGGCCTCGAGCCGGACTTCGTGCTGGTCGGCAAGGCGCTCAGCGGCGGCTACATGCCGGTCGCGGCGATGGTCACCACGCGCGAGATCTTCCAGCAGGCGGTCGGCACGCTCGAGCGCTCCTACGTGCACCAGTCGACGTTCGGGCGCAACCGGCTGTCGATGGCCGCCGGTCTGGCCGCGCTGCGGATCATCGAGCGCGACCGACTGGTCGAGCATTGCGCAACCGTTGGCGCGACGCTGATGGACGGACTGTTCGAGCTCCGGGACCGCTACGAGATGGTCCACGAGATCCGAGGGCGCGGGCTGATGATCGGGATCGAGCTCGGACCGCCGAGCTCGAGGGTCGCGCGGATGAACTGGCGTCTGATCCACCTGGCCAGCGAGGGGTTGTTCCCCCAGCTGATCGTGATCCCGCTGCACCGTGATCACGGCGTGATCACAATGGCCGCCGGGAAGAACGACGTAATCAAGCTGCTGCCTCCGCTGACCCTGTCGGAGTCCGAGGCCGGCGAGTTCCTGAACGCGCTGGATGCCGTGCTCGCCGACTGCCATGGCGCCGCGAGCAAGAACTGGGGTGTCGTGCGCGACATCGCCACCGCCACGCTGACCCGCCGCAAGTCCTCGCCGCAGGTCGCGGTGGTCGGCGAGACGCAGTTTCGCGGCAAGCCGATCGACCCCGAGCGCGACGACGTCTGCCTGATCACCGGCTCGACCGGGTTCATCGGCGGCCACCTGGCCGAGCGGATGCTCCGCGAGGGCCACCAGGTCCGCTGCCTGGTGCGGGCCAGCAGCGACACGTCGCGGCTCGAGAAGCTCGATGTCGAGATCGCAGTCGGCGACCTGACCAGTGCCCGCTCGCTGACGCAGGCTGCCAAGGGCTGCCGGTACGTGTTCCATTGCGGCGCGCTCGTATCCGACTGGGCGACAACGGACGAGATCGCCGGCGTCAACGTGGGCGGCACCCGGAACCTGCTCGACGCGTCGATCGCTGCGTCGGTCACGCGCTTCATCCACTTCAGCAGCACCGACGTGTACGGGTATCCAGGCGGCACCGGGGTCGGCGAGACCCACAGGTGCGACCGATTCGCCAATTGGTACGCGCAGACCAAGCTCGACAGCGAGGCCGAGGTCCAGCGCGCGACCCAGGCACGTGCGCTCGAGGGAGTGATCCTGCGCCCGTCGACCGTCTATGGCCCCGGTTCCACCGACGTCGTCGGCGACATCGCTCGCGCGATCAAGGGGGGCCACATGCTGCTGGTCGACCACGGCCGCGCGATCGCCGGCCTGTGTTACGTGGACAACCTGGTCGACGCGGCCGTGCTGGCGATGCGTCACGAGTCGGCTCCCGGGCAGGCGTTCAACGTCTCCGACGGCCTCGACGTCACCTGGAAGCAGTTCACCGACGGTCTCGCCGCCGGGCTCGGCTGCTCGAAGGTTCGCTGGAGCATCCCCTACTGGATGGCCAACGGTATCGGCTTCTCGCTCGAGCACGGCTACCGCGCGCTGCGCCGCGCCACGCACGTGACCGTACCGCCGCTGCTCTCCCGCCAGGCCGTCCAGGTGCTCGGCCGCAATCAGGACTTCAGCAACCGGAAGGCCCGGGAGCTGCTCGGCTGGGAGCCACGGGTCGGCTACGACGCCGGGCTTGCGGCCACGGTGCAGTGGCTGCGCTCAGAGCGCTTATAGCGGCGCTCCGTCCAGCCGCTCGGGCAGGCCGAACCGCCCGAACGTGCCAGCGAGCAGCCGTGGATCCGGCGGCTGGTCGGGGAAGCGCTCGTAGGCCTCGCGTTCGGGGGCCTGGGTCGAGCGGTTCAGGAACGCGACCACGTTGATGATCTCCCGGCCGCGGAAGCTGAGCACGTTGAGCCCGAACGGCATGTACCCGCACGCCTGGTCGTCGAACGCGTAGAACCCGAGCGCGGGCTGGCCGTTGGCGCGGGTCCTGACCACGCGCCAGCGCCACTCCCCAGTCAGCGGCGACCGGCCGGCCCAGATCCGGATGCCCTCGCGGGTGCGGTACCAGTTGGACAGCGGCGGCATCGCGAACGTGGCGTCGTCGGCGAGCATCGCGGCGAACGCGTCGACGTCATTGCGCTCCCATGCGTCGACATAGCGGTCGACGAGCTCGCGGACCTGATCGTCCCCGAGTGACCGCAGCGTGGCCTGCTGGCTGCGCTCGGGCACCCGCTCCTCGACGGCGGCGCGCGCCCGCTGCAGCGCGCTGTTGACCGACGCGACCGTGGTCTCGAGCACCTCGGCTGTCTCCCGCGCCGAGAACCCGAGCACCTCGCGGAGGATCAGCACCGCCCGCTGGTTCGGCGCCAGGTGCTGGAGCGCGGCGATGAACGCCAGTTCGACGCTCTCGCGCAGCTCGTAGCGAGCCTCCGGCGCCGCGAACCCGTCCTCGAGCCCGAACGCGTCGTCGGGATAGGGCTCCAGCCACACCGACTCGACGACCGGATCGACCGGAACCACATGGGGGTCCGTGGCCGGCCCGTATTCGAGCGGCAGCACCCGCTTGGAGCGCCGGCCGATCTGGGTCAGGCAGACGTTGGTCGCGATCGTGTACAGCCACGAGCGCAGTGAGCTGCGTCCCTGGAAGCGCGCCAGCCCGCGCCAGGCGCGCAACAGCGTCTCCTGGAGCGCGTCGTCTGAGTCGTAGACCGAGCCAAGCATCCGGTAGCAGTGGGCGTGCAGCTGTCCCCGGTACGGCTCGACGATCGCGGCGAACGCGCCCTCATCGCCAGCGCCGGCTGCGGCCACCAGATCCGGGTCGGGAATCGCGTCCGTGCGCATCTTTTGCATCGCCATCTGAGCTTAGACCTGCCCGGACGCGCCGACTGATCGAGACCGGGATGCGCCGACCGGAGATTCCGGGCAGACTTGAAATGTCGCCGGTGTTGCGGCGTCGGCGCAGCCAACACTGAAGCGGAGGTCAAAGCGATGCTCAGCACGAAGACGAAAGCCAAGGCGGGTGCGAAAGGCACATGGATGCTCGTGAAGCACCCGACGCTCCGGCGCGCGACCGTGGGCGCGGCGAAGCCAACCGTGAAGCTGGGCTTGAAGCTGAAGTCGCGCCAGCTCAAGACCGAGCAGACCGCTAAGAAGCGCGTGCTCCCGGCACTGGCGATCGGGGCGGCGATCGTGGCGATCCTGGTGATCCTGGAGTTGAGTTTCGCCCGCCGCAAAAAGGCCCGGGACGAGTCGCCGGCAGACACCGAGACCCTGCCGCCGAGCGAGACACCGACCCCGGGTCCGGCCCCGGCCGCCGGCTCGCAGCCTTGATCCCGACCCGGCAGCTGGGCAGCTCGGGTCTCGAGCTCACGCGCCTCGGCCTGGGCACGTGGGCGATCGGAGGGCCGTGGAAGTTCGGCTGGGGTCCAGTCGACGACGACGAGTCGGCCGCGGCGATCCGTCGGGCGGTCGACGAGGGGATCAACTGGGTCGATACCGCCCCGATCTACGGCATCGGCCACTCCGAGGAGATCGTCGGACGCGCGCTGGAGGGATACGCCACCGGCGAGGACGTGTTCGTGTGCACGAAATGCGGGCGGCACACCAAGCCCGACGGCAGTCCGTACGGCGACCTGCGCCCGGACTCGATCCGCCGCGAGTGCGAGCAGAGCCTGCGCCGGCTCGGCGTCGAGCGCATCGACCTGTACCAGATCCACTGGCCCGACGTGGACACCGAGGCGCCGCTGGAGGACTCGTGGTCAACGATGGCCGATCTCATCGACGAGGGCAAGGTGCGGTGGATCGGGGTCTCGAACTTCACCGTCGACCTGCTCGAGCGCTGCGAGGCGATCCGGCACGTGGACTCCGTCCAGCCGCCGCTGTCGATGGTCCAGCGCGGGGCGCTGGCCGACGTGATCCCGTGGGCGGCCGAGCACGGAACCGGTGCGATCGTCTATTCCCCGATGGCGTCCGGGCTGCTCACCGGCAGCTTCGATCGCTCGCGGCTGGACAGCCTGGCCGAGGACGATATGCGCCGCAATCGCCCCGAGTACACGGAGCCGGCGCTGTCGCAGAACCTCGAGCTGGTCGAGCGCCTGCGCGGGGTCGCCGACGAGCTCGGCTGCGAGGTCGCGGAGGTTGCGATCGGGTGGACGCTGGCCCAGGACGGGGTGACCGGGGCGATCGTCGGCGCCCGGCGGCCCGACCAGCTCGACCAGTGGATCGGCGCCGGGGCGGTCGAGCTGTCCGAGGACCAGGTGGCCGAGATCGACGCCGCGATCGCCGCGACCGGAGCTGGCACGGAGCAGCTTCCCACGCCCCCGCGCCCGACCCGGACCTGAACTTAATCGTCACCGCGAGCGCGTGCCGTCCCCGGTCGCGGTTACGGTTGCGCCCGGGTGTTCGCACGCCTGCTCGGAATCACGATTCTCGTCGGCCTGGTGGCGCCGGCTGCCGCCGGCGCCGGGGTGACGGCGACCACGGTGGCGACGCTCACCGCGCCCACCTACATCACCGCGCCGCCCGGCGACACCCACCGGGTGCTCGTCGTCCAGCAGGGGGGCAAGATCATGCTGATCAAGGACGGCGGCATGCCGACCACGTTCATGGACATGACGAGCGAGGTCACGTTTGTCGGCGGCGAGCAGGGACTGCTGTCGATGGCGTTCGCGCCCGACTACGCCACCAGCCACCGGTTCTACGTCTACTACACGAGCAAGACCTGCCCGAACCCGCCGGGTTGTGACGAGCACGTCAGCGAGTTCACCGCGAACGCCAACGGCGACAGCGCGTCCCTGTCATCCGAGCAGCGGCTGCTGACGATCCCCCATCCCAGCCAGTCCAACCACAACGGCGGCCAGCTCCAGTTCGGCCCCGACGGCGACCTCTACATCTCGGTCGGCGACGGTGGCGGTGGCGACGACACCGAGCAGAACGCCCAGCACACCGACCGGTTGCTGGGGAAGATCCTGCGGATCGCGCCGGGGACGACGTCGTACTCGATCCCCGCGGGCAACCCGTTCGCCGGCGCAGCGCTGTGCTCCACGGCTGGCCACCCCGGCACCAATTGCCCCGAGATATGGGCCTACGGCCTGCGCAACCCTTGGCGCTTCTCGTTCGATTCGGCCACCGGCGACATGGTGATCGGCGACGTCGGCCAGAGCGCCGAGGAGGAGATCGACTACGCCCATCCCGGCCAGAATGCCGGGGCCAACTACGGCTGGCCGTGCTTCGAGGGCGACGAGCCCGATGCGCTGGCCCCGGCGTCGGAGTGCTCGCCGCTGCCCAGCAACGTGGCCGGACCGGTGCTCACCTACCCGCACCCGGCCAACTGCGCAAGCGCACCGTTCTGCGGCGCCGGGATCATCGGCGGCTACGTGATGCACGATCCCCGGCTGCCGTCGCTGAACGGCTGCTACGTGTTCGGCGACCTCAGCACACCCGCGCTGCGCGTGGTGCGCCTCGCCCAGCCCGCGGCGCTCGGAGCCGCTCCGCTCGGCCCGCAGATCGCCAGCCTGTCGAGCTTCGGCCAGGACGCCGCCGGTCACGTGTACGCCGCCGACATCGGCAGCGGGGTCGTCTACCGCCTCGATCCCGACGGCAATGCCGCCACCAACCCGACGTGCCCGCCGGCTCAGGGTCCGGCGCCGCCCGTCCAGCCCAAGGTCCCGGGCGGCGGCCATGGGCACGTCGGCGCGTCCTCCTCCGCCAATACGCCTCAGCGCAAGCCGCCAGCGCCGAAGCTCACGGCGCTGAAGCTCTCGCCGGCCGAGTTCCGCGCCGCGAGCTCCGGGCGCAGCGTGCACCGGACCTCCCGGCGGGGGACGCTCGTCAGCTTCCACCTCAGCGAGCGTGCGACGGTCACGTTCGCCGTGCAGCGCGCCCGGACCGCCCGCCGCGGTTGGCGCACGGTCAGGGGCAGCTTCCACGTCATCCGGGGACGGGGAACCCGTCGCCTGCGCTTCACCGGCCGGATCGGCGGCCAGGCGCTCGCCGAGGGCCGCTATCGGCTCGTGGCCAGGGCTCGGACCCACACCAGCAGGCTGTCGGGGCCGGTGCGGGCCCGCTTCCAGATCGACCGCTGATACGACGACGCCGCAAGCGGGTGCATGAACGCCCCCGACTGAGCACGCCGCCAGCCTATCCAGCGCCTGGTGGCGCCGGTGCTCGGTTCAGGCGGCCAGCTCTTCGGGCGGCTCGTCGCGAAGCCGCTGGATCAGCTCTTCGAGGTCGCCGGGGTCGGGCTCGTGCCACTCATACGGACGGCGAGCGAAGCTCGTGCGCTCGCCGCACTGAGGGCACATCCCCGCGTTCCCGACGAACGAGTAAGAACGACCGCAAAAACAAGACACGTCAATCATTTTGTAACCCCCAATACGTCGCTTCGGGTTTGACCGTAGAACGTGAAACAGGGAGTGACTCGTGAGGCTTGTCACACCTCGGATTTCTAACGCGCGACGCTACCTCGGCGGCTCGAGCATGCGGTCGAGCGAGTCGATCACCGCCGACAGCGGCGGCAGGCTGCGCTTGGGCAGCCGCATCGAAGCCTGGAAGGCGCGCGTCAGGCAGGTGCTCACGAACATGGATGCCACCGCCTCGGTGTCGACGTCGTCACGGATCAGCCCGTCGCGCTGCTGCTCGGCGAAGTACACGCCGAGCAGCCGAACGCCTCGATGAGGACCCAGGTCGTTCTCGCGCATGTACACGGCCAGCTCGTCGGCGAGCTCGGCGTCGGACTGCGCCGCGGTGAGGACCGGCAGCGCCTGCTCGAGGAATCGCTCGATCGCCTCCCCGAGGCGCTTGAGCACCTTGCGTCGGTCGGGGCCCGAGACCTCGCCGGCGTCCTTGAGCGCGACGAGCGGGCCGAGGCCCTCCGCGAACACCGCCCGCATCAAACCCGCGCGGTCGCGGTAGTGGTAGAAGACGCTCGCCTCCGAGACCCCCGCCCGGGCCGCCACTTCGCGGGTCGTCAAGCGCGAGATACCCCGTTCGCGCAGTAGCTCGAGCGCGGCCTTGAGGATTGCCTCGCGGCCCCCGGCCGGCGGCCGCCCGCGTCGTTTGGCCATCGCGTCGGTCATCGCCCGAGAAGAGTAGTCCCAGATCGCGACTGATTTATTGAGTGCATGCTCAGTATCTATGATATTCTGAGTTCAAGCTCAGTAAAGGAGGCAGCTTGATGGCACGCAAATGGTGGACTCTGATCGCCGTATGCACCGGCGTTTTCATGCTTTTGCTGGACGTGACGATCGTCAACGTCGCGCTCCCCGATATCCAGCACGCGTTCGGCTCCTCGTTGTCGGATCTGCAGTGGGTGATCGACGCCTACGCGCTGACCCTGGCCGCGCTGCTGCTGACCGCGGGCTCGATCGCCGACCTGGCCGGCCGGCGACGCGTGTTCGCAGTCGGGATCGTGGTCTTCACGCTCGGATCGGCCCTCTGCGGCGCCGCCCAGGACACGACGTTCCTGGCACTCTCGCGGGCGCTGCAGGGCGTCGGGGGCGCGATCATGTTCGCGACCTCGCTGGCGCTGCTGGCCGACGCATTCCGCCCCGAGGACCGGGGCGTCGCATTCGGCGTATTCGGCGCGATCACCGGGGTCGCGGTCGCCGTCGGACCGGTGCTCGGCGGAGCGCTGACCAGTGGCCTCTCGTGGCGCTGGATCTTCTTCGTCAACGTTCCGATCGGAATCGCGGCCCTGTTCGTAACCCTGAGGCGCGTGGCCGAGTCACGCGCCCCGGGTGCACACCGTCCCGACTGGCCCGGATGCGTGACGTTCACCGCCGCGCTGACCGGGCTCGTGTTCGGGCTGATCCGCAGCCACCCGGATGGCTGGGGCTCGATCACGGTCCTCGCCTCGCTCGGCGCCTCGGTGGTGCTCCTGGCCGGGTTCATCGCGATCGAGCTGCGTTCCTCGCAGCCGATGCTCGACCTCAAGTTGCTGCGCGTCCCCACGTTCGACGGCGGCCTCGTAGCCGCCTGGACGGTGTCGGCGTCGATCTTCTCGCTGCTCACCTACGTGGTGATCTACCTGCAGAACATCCTCGGCTACACCGCGTTCCAGACCGGCGTGCGGGTGCTCCCGCTGACCGGCGCCGTGTTCTTCACGGCGGGGATCGCCGGCCGGCTAACCGGGCGCGTCCCCACGCGCTGGCTGATCGGTCCGGGGTTCGCCCTGGTCGGCGCCGGTCTGCTGCTGATGCACGGAGTGGCGCCCGGCGACACCTGGACGCACCTGCTGCCGGGAATGATCGTCGCGGGCATCGGCTCAGGACTGATCAACGTACCGCTCGCCTCGACCGCGGTCGGCGTCGTCGAACCCGCTCGGGCGGGCATGGCCTCGGGCATCAACTCGACGCTGCGCCAAGTGGGAATCGCCACCGGCGTCGCCGCATTCGGGAGCATCCTGGCCAGCCAAGTGTCGAGCTCGATCGTCTCGCAGCTGAGCGGCGGACCGCTGACCAGCCATTCCCAGCAGCTCGCCCACGCGGCGGCCAACGGCCAGATCGGGCCGGCGCTGGCGAGCGTCCCGGGGAACCTGCGCGGCGTCGCCGCCCACGCCTCGCTGACCGGATTCGTCGACGGCCTAAACACGATCCTGCTGATCGGCGCGATCCTCGCGTTTGCCGGCGCGGTGGCGACTGTGGTGCTGATCAGGCAGCGCGACTTCGTGGCCGCCGCCGAGCCGAGTGGCCAACCGGACCCCGACACGATCGCGCAGGCCGTCGCGGCCTGAACCCGCGGAGGTCCACTGCCGTTAGGTTGAGCGGCAGTGGACCTCCAGATCGACCTGGTACCCGGCGCACCGCTGCGCCGGCAGCTCGAGCACGCGCTGCGGACCGCGATCCGCTCATGCCGGCTCCCGCCGGGCTCGGCGTCGTCGCGACACCAGCGAGGCAAGCGGCTCGAGCTGGTCGACTCCACCGGTCTCGAGGACGGCGTGTTCATCCTCACCTACCGGCCGTCCGGCAACGGGTCGGCGAAGGCCGCTTAGGCCGCCCCCTGAGCGTCGACGAGCTTCGCCAGCAGCCGGCGGAGCTCGTCGCGCTCGCTCGCCGACAGCGGCTCGAGCAGCGCGTCCTGCGCGGCCTCGACCCGGCGGCCGAGCCGCTGCAGCAGACGACCTCCGCGCGGGGTCAGCGCAACGATGTTGCGGCGGCGGTCGCGGTCATCGCGGACTCGGCGGATGAGACCGTCGCGCTCGAGCTCGGTGACGATCGCGTGCAGGTCGCTGCGGTCAATCCACAGGCGGCGCCCGAGATCCGCCTGGCTGGCCGGTCCCTGTTCGGCGAGCGCCGCCAGCACCGTGAAGTGCTGCCGGCGAACGCCCTCGCGGGCGAGCTCCTCGCCGACCAGCCGTTGGGCGCGGCGGGCCACTTGGCCCGCCAGCCAGCTCGGCAGGCGGCGCAGCCGCTCCGGCGGGTCGTACTCGGGATGCTCGCGGTCGGCGTCGCTCACGACGGTCGCGATCCTAGCGCTTGGGTCAGCCAACGTTGGGGTTGCCAACTGCTCGTGCTATGTTGGTAATACCAACGTTGACCTGACCAACGAAAGAGCTGACACGATGTCCACCACCCCCACGTTCGACGCCCGCCTGCTCGGCCAGACCGAGAAGGCGGCCAACGCGATCCTCGACCGGCTGCTCGCCGGGACCGGCGTGACCGAGCCGCAGTGGGTCGCGCTCAGTCTGCTGGCGACCAGCGAGGATCCGCTGCACCGGCGCGGCCTGATCGAGCGGGTCGCGGGCGCGCTCAAGCATGGAGAGGCCGATGCCCGCGCCCTCGTCACCGAGCTCGCCGACCTCCGGCTGATCGACTCACGAGGCGGCGGCGACTCGCCGGTGGTGCTCACCGACGAGGGACGGCAGCTCTACGCCCGGGTCCGCGCCGAGATCGTCGAGGTCACGCGACGCCTGTGGGGCGACCTCTCGCCCGAGGACCTGGACGCCGCCGGACGCGTGCTTAGCACAGTGCTGGCGCGGGCCGAGTCCGAGCTGCACACGATCGGGTAGGTTGCGGGAGTGACGCCAGTTCGGATCGGATTGGTCGGCTTCGGATTCGGCGGGCGCTACTTCCATGCACCGCTGATCGCCAGCGCGGCCGAATGCGACTTCCTCGGCGTGGTCACGACCTCGGCGCAGCGCCGCCGCGAGTTCTCCGAGCGCTTCCCCGGCCGGGCGGCGTTCGACTCGCTTGAGGACCTGGCGACCGCGGGTGCGGAGGCGGTCACGATCTCGACGCCGGCGGCGACCCACGTGGAGCTCACCCAGCGCGCGCTCCGGCTCGGGCTGGCCGTGGTGTGCGACAAGCCGTTCGCGCTCGACGCCGCCTCCGCGCGAGAGACCGCGCAGCTGGCCGGCGAGCTCGAGCGTCCGCTGACCGTGTACCAGAATCGCCGCTGGGACTCCGATTTCCGCACGGTCGGCAAGGCCCTGGCCGACGGGCTGCTGGGCGAGCCGACGCGGTTTGAGTCGCGGTTTGAGCGCTATGCCCCCGATCCCGGCCCGCCGGCGGCCGGCGGCGGCTCGCTGCTGGACTTCGGCAGCCACCTGGTCGACCAGGCGCTCGTGCTGTTCGGCCCGGCCACCTCGGTCTACGCCGAGATGCACACCAGCGACTACGCGTCGGGGCTCGACGATGACGTGTTCGTCGCGCTCACGCATGCGAGCAGCGTCCGCTCGCACCTGTGGGGCAGCTGGCGCCAGAGCGCCTCTGGTCCGCGCTACCGGGTCACGGGAACCGACGCGACCTACGTCGTCGCGCCCGACATGGACAGCCAGGAGCCCCGGCTGATCGCGGGTCAGTCGCCGGCGACCGACCGCGACTGGGGCGTCGAGCCCGAAGATCGGTGGGGACGCGTGTTCGGTGACGGGACGTCCGAGCCGCTCCCGTCCGAGCGCGGCGCGTGGGACACGTTCTATCCGGCGTTCGCCGCCGCCGTCCGCGGTGAGGCGCCCGTGCCCGTCGATCCCTGGGACGCGGTGACGACCGCCGCGACGCTCGACGCCGCCCGCCGCAGCGCCGAGACCGGGCAGGTGGTCGCGGTCGAGCGCCCGCGGTAGCGTCAGCTCTGGGCCGCGCGCCGTGTCTCGTCGAGGATGAAGCCGTAGAGCACGTGGTCGGCGGCGATCGCCAGCCGCTCTGCGGGCCGGGGACCGTCAGCGTGCGGGAGGCCGAGCAGCGCGGCCGTCGCCTCGAACCCGCTCCAGATCGCCAAGCCGTACAACGGCCCGGTCCACGGCCGGTCGCGCCAGGACCTCGGCAGCGCCCCGTAAGCGGCGCCGCCAGCGGCACCGAAGCCCCAGTGCGCGAGCTCGACGGCGGCGCGCCGCCGCCCGCGTCCCTCTCCCGCGATCTGTTGCGGCGGGGCCTGTTCGACCAAGCCGAGCTCGACGGTGACCACTCGCATGCCGGTCATCGCCATCGAGGCGATCGCCCCGCGTAGAGCGGCGTGGGCAACGTGCTTCATGCGCGAATCCCTACCCAGCCGCGAACCCCGGAAACGAACCGACCCTTGATTACAACCGCCGCGACGGGGCAACCTGACCCGGATGAATGCGAGCGGACGATGAAACTCGGTTGCTTTTTGGCCAGCGAGGAATGGGGACCTCGAGAGCTCGTCGAGCAGGCCGCCAAAGCGCAGCAGGCCGGCTTCGATCGGCTGTGGATCTCCGACCACTACCACCCCTGGAACGAGCAGCAGGGCCACAGCCCTTTCGTGTGGTCGACGATCGGCGCGATCGCCGCGGCGACCGAGGGCATGACGGTCACCACGGCGGTGACGTGCCCGACGGTCCGCATCCATCCGGCGATCATCGCTCAGGCGGCCGCCACCTCAGCGGTGCTGCTGGAGGGGCGCTTCAATCTCGGGGTCGGCAGCGGCGAGGCCCTCAACGAGCACATCCTCGGCGACCGCTGGCCGAGAACCACCGAGCGCCTGGACATGCTCGAGGAGGCGATCGAAGTGATCCGCCTGCTGTGGCAGGGCGGCGTGAAGAGCCACCGCGGCCGCCACTATCTGGTCGAGCACTGCCGCGTCTATGACCTCCCCGAACGGCCTCCGCAGATCGTCATCTCCGGATTCGGCCCGAAGTCGATCGGACTGGCCGCCCGCGTCGGGGACGGGTACTGCACGGTGGGGCCCGACGCCGCAGCGGTCGAGCAGTTCCGCTCTCAGGGCGGCGGCTGCAAGCTCGTTCAGGGCGGCCTCAAGGTGTGCTGGGGCGACGACGCGAAGCGGGCTCGCCAGACCGTCCACCGGCTGTGGCCCAACGAGGCGCTGCCCGGCGAGCTGGCCCAGGTGCTGCCCACGCCCGAGCACTTCGAGCAGGCCACCGAGTTGGTGACCGAGGAGCAGCTCTCCGACATCCCGTGCGGGCCCAGCGTCGACGAGCATCTGGAGGCGATCCGCGCGTATGAGCGAGCGGGGTTCGACGAGCTCTACGTCAACCAGATCGGGCCCGACCAGGACGCGTTCTTCGCCGCCTATCGCGATCAGGTGCTGCCCGCGCTGGCGCGCTGAGCGGTCCGCGGCCGCCGCCGCGCCGCCCCCATCCGCTCCCCCCGGACGATCCTGTCGCGCTGGGGCCCGACCAGGTACGCCGGGTCCGACGCCGACTCGCGGCCCGCTCCGACGATCCCCAGCCGGGCGCACAGCGCCCCGGCGCACAGCAGCGCCCCGGCGACCGCCGCGGCGGGACGCGAGCGTCCGCCCCGCGTCGCCAGCAGCGCACCGCCCGCGGCCAGACAGGCCGAGGTCGCATGTCCGAGCGCTCGCGGCGCGCCCCGGTGGTAGGGACCGCCGGCATCGCCGAGCCCACGCTTCATCGCCTCGTTGGCGGCGATCTCGACCACCGCAGCGGCGAGTGCCAGCCGTCGCGCCGGCCGAGCCTGCTGCGGCGGGGTCACAGCGACGGCCGCCGCGCCTGCGGTCAGCGCTGCGCCCGACCCGAACACGAACGGGAGGGGCCATCGCGCCTGGTGCCAGACCGGCACCGCGGTGTCTGCGATCAGCGCCGCGGTGTACGTCGACAGCGGCAGCCCAAGGACCGCTGCGGCCGGACGCGCCACACGCGCGGGGCCGGGAAGCCGGCCGGTCCAGGCGTTGGTCGCCGCGACCACTGTGCTCGCGCCCGTGGCCGACAGCACCCACGTGCCCACGCTCATCGGCGAGGTGACCTTGAACATCCGCATCATGTTGAGGAACCGGCCCGGGCGGCCCAGGTCTGAAATCAGCAGCGGCGGACTGGCGGCGAGCCCAGCGACCGCGACCGCCCAGGCCCGCCGGCTGAGCTCGTCGTCGCCGTGAAGCTCGGCCAGGTAAGCGAGACCGGCCGATGCGCCGGCCATCCCGCCAAAGAAGAAGTACACCGGGATCTCCCACGACCACACCGGGCGCTTGAGCACCGGCTGGCCGTGGTAGCTGCGCACCTCGGTCATCGGCGCCCGCCGAACACGGCGGCGGCCAGCCCGGCGCCGAGCGCCACCGCGGCGGCGGCGGCGGCCGTCCAGATCTCGCCCAGGTCCCGACGAGGGTCGCTCGGGTCAGGCGGCAGGCCGTACACCTCGGGATCGTCGAGCAGGAGGAAGAACGCTCCGGCGCCGCCGACCCCGTCGTCATCGTCGGCCAGGTACAGCTGGGCGTCCCGCTGCCCGGCCTTCTGGAGGCGATCCAGCCGCCGCTCGGCCCGCTCGCGCAGGTCGGACAGATCCCCGAACTGGATCGAATCGGTGGGGCACGCGTGTGCGCAGGCGGGCTCCATATCGTCCTTGAGGCGGTCGTAGCAGAGCGTGCACTTCCAGGCGCGGCCGTCGTCCTCGCGCCGCTCGATCACGCCGAACGGACACGCCGACACGCAGTAGCCGCAACCGTTGCATACGTCCTCCTGGACCACGACCGTGCCGAACTCGGTGCGGAACAGGGCGCCGGTCGGGCATACCTCCAGGCAGGCGGCGTCGGTGCAGTGCTTGCAGACATCGGAGGCCATCAGCCATCGCACGCCCTCCCCCGGACCTTCCTGATAGGTCTGCACCCCGCCGTCGATCGCCTCGCCGCGCTGCGCTGCATCCACGAGCGATGCGCCGTCCTGGACGCCCGCCGGCACGCGCTGCTCGATGAACGCCACGTGACGCCAGTTGTCGGCGCCGAGGGCTGACGTGTTGTCGTAGGAGTTGCCGGTGAAGCCCGGCGTCGCCATCGGGATCCGGTTCCACTCCTTACAGGCGACCTGGCACGCCTTGCACCCAATGCACAACGAGGTATCGGTGAAGAACCCCTTGCGGGGCTTGGCCTCCTCGCCGTAGCTGGACGGCCAGGCAATCGTCTCGAGCGTCACTCTCCGACCCCCGCGCGCCGGCGGTACTCCTGCACCAGCACGAGCCGTTCGGGTCCCCGCGGCCGGCGGCCCGGGCGGATGTCGCAGGTCGCGGCCTTGTACTCGCTGATGTGCACGTTGTTGTCCAGCGCCAGCGGCAGCAGCTCGTTGGCGGAGTCGCCGGTGACGATCCCCACCCCGCCCCAGTGATACGGCGCGCCCACAATGTGGGCTGTCCGGCCTTGCACTCGCAGCGGCTTGATCCGATCGGTCACCAGTACCCGCGCCTCGACCGCCTGGCGCGCCGTCACGATTGTCGCCCAGCCGGCGTGCTCGAGCCCGCGCTCCGCCGCCAGCTGTGGCGAGACCTCGCAGAAGAACTCGGGCTGCAGCTCCGACAGGAAGGGAAGCGTCCGCGACATCCCGCCGGCCGTGTGATGCTCGGTCAGCCGGTAGGTGGTCAGCACGAACGGGAACACGTCCGCGCCCGGCTCACCGCTGCCGGGGTGATAGAGGTTCTCCGGACGCGGGAACAGCTGCCGGGTCGGGTTCTTGTCCTGGGGGTACAGCGAGTTGGTGAACGGCGACTCCTGCGGCTCGTAGTGCGCCGGCAGCGGCCCGTCGACCAGTCCCGTGGGTGCGAACAGCCAGCCGAGGCCATCGGGGTGCAGCAGGAACGGCCTATCGCCGCGGATCGCGTCGAGCTTCTTGGCGCCCTCGGGAGGCCGGTAGTCGGGGGCCTTGGTCGGCGGGAAGTCGGGCGCATCGCCGAGGCTCGTCCATTTTTCCTGCGTGGAGTCCCACCAGACATAGCGCTTGCGCTCCGACCATGGCTTACCGTCGGCATCGGCCGACGCCCGGTTGTAGATGATCCGAACGTCCTTGGGCCAGGCCCAGCCCCACTCGCGGGCGACCCAGTTCTGCTCGGCGCGGGGCTTCTTGCGCGCCGACTGGTTGACGCCGTCGGCGTAGATGCCCGAGTGGATCCAAGAGCCGCAACTGGTCGAGCCATCTTCGCGCAGGTCGTCGTAGCTCGACAGCAGGGTTCCGTCCACGTGCCTGCCGGAGATCTCCTGGAGCACGCTCTCGGCGTCGGGCTCGTCATGAGCGCCGACCAGCGGGTAGTCCCAGGTCAGGTCGAGAATCGGCCTGTCCTTAGGGTCGGTTGAACCGGCCAGCCTGTCGCGCACGGTCCTGCCGAGGTGGTAGATCCAGTGCAGGTCTGAGCGGGCCTCGCCCGGCGGCTCGACGGCCTTGTGGTGCCACTGCAGCAGCCGCTGGGTGTTGGTGAAGTTGCCGTCCTTCTCGGTGTGGGCGGCGGTCGGAAGGAAGAACACCTCGGTCTGGATGTCCTGCGCACGGACCTCGCCGGTCTCGTGCTCGGGCGAGTCGTGCCAGAACGTCGCCGACTCAACCGGGTGGAAGTCGCGCACCACCAGCCAGTCGAGCTTGGACAGGGCGAGCCGCATCAGCTTCGAGTTCGCCGAGCCCACGGTGGGGTTCTGGCCCACGCAGAACATCCCCCGAACGCCACCGTCCAGTGCCTTGAGCATCATCGCGTAGTGCGAGTGATCGCCGTTGATCCGCGGCAGGTAGTCGAAGCAGTAGTCGTTGTCCGCGGTCGCGGCGTCGCCCCACCAGGCCTTCAGCAGCGAGACCATGAACGCGCTGAGACTGCCCCATGCGCCGGTGTCGGGACCGCTCAGCTCCACGAACCGCTGCAGCGATGGGTGCGACTGCGGGTGGGGCATCGGTATGTACCCCGGCAGGATGTCGTACAGCGTGGGGATATCGGTCGATCCCTGGATGTTGGCGTGGCCGCGCAGCGCCAGGATGCCCCCGCCGGGTCGCCCGATGTTCCCCAGCAGCAGCTGCACGATCGAGGCCGCGCGAACGTTCTGGACCCCGACCGTGTGCTGAGTCCAGCCGACCGCGTACACGATCGCCGCGGTCCGCTCGCGACCCGAGTTCTCACACAGCGTCCGCGCCACTGCAAGGAAGTCCTCCTCCGAGCAGCCGCACAGCTCGGCCACCAGCTGCGGTGTGTAGCGGGCGAAGTGGCGGCGGACCAGCTGCAGCGCGCAGTTGGGATCGCGCATCGAGTCATCGAGCTTGGGCGGCTCGCCGTAGGGCAGCTTCATCCCGTGGGCGCCGTGAGCCTGATCGCCGGACACGTCGGCCCGCTGCTCGGACCTCCCGGCGGTGGTTTCGCTCCAAGTGCCCTCGTAGCCCCATGAGTTGATCCCGTACGCCCGGTGCTCGGGATTCCAGCCCGAGAAGAACCCGGCGCCGTCCTCTGTGTCGGTGAATTCGGGCTTGATGATCACCGGGCCGTTGGTGAACGCCCGGACGTACTCCTCAAACCACGCGTCGTGCTCGAAGATGTAGTTGACGATCCCCCCGAGGAACGCGATGTCGCTCCCTGGACGGATCGGGAAGTGCACATCGGCCATAGCGCTGGTCCGCGTGAAGCGGGGATCGATGTGGATCACGGTGGCACCGCGCTCCTTGGCCTCGACCACCCACTGAAAGCCGACCGGGTGCTGCTCGGCCATGTTCGAGCCCATGATCAGGATGCAGTCGGAGTTCTGCAGGTCCTGCTGGAACGTGGTGGCACCGCCGCGACCGAATGACGTCCCCAGACCGGGGACCGTGGAGCTGTGTCATATCCGAGCCTGGTTCTCGACCGAGAGGGCGCCGGCGGCCGTGAAGAACTTCTTGATCAGGTAGTTCTCCTCGCTGTCGAGCGTCGCGCCCCCCAGGAAGTGAATCCCGAGCGTCCGTTTGAGCGGCTTGCCGTTGTCGGTCTGCTCTTCCCAGGTCTCCTCCCTGGTCCTGATCAGCCGCTCGGCGATCATCTCGGAGGCGCGCTCGAGCGACAGCTCCTCCCACGCGGTACCGCCGGGCCGACGGTACTTGACCTTGGTCTCGCGCATCGGGGAGTTGACCAGCTGCTCGGAGGCCGATCCCTTGGGGCAGAGCCGGCCGCGGGAGATCGGCGAGTCCGGATCCCCTTCGATGTGGATCACCTTCTCGTCCTTGACGTAGACCCGCTGCGCGCAGCCGACGGCGCAGTAAGGGCAGATCGACTGCACTATCCGGTCGGCGGTCCGGGTCCGGGGGACCAGGGACTCCGAACGGCTCGATCGCGCCGCACGGCCCAGGCCGAACGGATCACCCCGAAGCTGGCGCAGCAACGGCACGACCGGCCGACGACGTTGCATCAGGGCGGAGAATGCCCCGTAGGCGAACTCATAAACACTGCCCGCCGGGTGTCTGTGGTCCGATGCTCCACTACGACCAAACTGGGCGGGATCCTCTGCAGACCCCGCCCAGATCACACTGCGCCCCCTGTTGCGTTGCTCAGCCCTTGATGAAGCCGGTCTGCTTGACGGCCTGCAGGATCTTCGCCGCGCTGAGACCGTTGTCGAACGGCCCGTTGGGGGCGATCGCCTTGCCCAGGAACAGGCCGATGGCGCCCGAGTGGCGCGCCTCGACGGTGACGATGCTGGCCGCGGTGAGCAGCACCTTGGCATCCTTGATGTTCCCGGCCTGACCGAGATAGGCGTGAACGCCCGTGTTCTCCAGCACGTACGAGGTGGCAGCGAACTTGGCCGGGTCGCGGGGGATCCCCATGAAGTCGAACTTCGGCCGCTTGACGGCTTTGCTCCCGAGCGCCGACTTCAGCAGCTTGACGTGGGCGTTCTCGTCCCTGGTCACGCCCTTGAGGAACGCCTTGAGGGCGTGGTCGGTGACCTTGCCCGCGCGGGTGGCCTCGTTGTAGAACGCGCTCTCCAGGTACTCGAGCGTCAGCGCGTAGTTGAGGATCCCGATGTCGCCCTTGCCGAACGCGGCGGGCGGCCGGCCGCTAGCCGCCAGGGCTGTGCCCGGAATCAATGCGCTGAGGATCGCGCCCCCGCCCAGCGCGGCACCGCCGGCCACCGCGCCCTTGCGCAGGAAGGCAAGCCGGGTGTCACCGGATACCTCCGCCGCGGCCTCTCGGATCGCGCCGTCGGTATCGACGGCGTCCAGGTTGATATGTGTCATCGAACAATTCCCTTCTCGATAGGTCAGATTTGGCCCTGATTGTGGCCCTGACTGTGAGCCCTGACAGTTGGTTCGCACCGACCATCAGGGCGGATCAGCTAAGTGTCAGAGTTCTGCCGCGTGTGTGACAGCTCGGGCGGATCGCCGCTCCCAGACCGAGGCGATCAGCACGCCGAGCTCGAACAGCAGGTACAGCGGCAGGGTCTCGAGCAGCATCGTGATCGCGTCGCCCGGCAGCACCGCTGCCACCAGGCCGCAGGCCAGAACCGCATAGCGCCGGTTACTGCGCAGCTGACGTGGTGTGACCAGTCCGGCGCGAGTCGCAGCAATGATCGCCACCGGGACCTGGAACAGCAAGCCCATCGCCAGCAGCGTCGTGGCCGCGAACTTGTAGTACTGGCCGGCCTGAACGAGGACGTTGAACTGGTCGCTGTTGAAGTTCTGGAAGAAGTGAAGCGCGGCCGGTAGCACGACGAGGTAACCGAACACCACGCCGGCCACGAACAGCCCCGGGATCGCGAACATCACCGGGAGCATCTGCCGGCGTCTCCGGGCAGAGACCGCGGGCATGAAGAATCCGTAAGCCTGCAGCAGCAGGACGGGCAGCGACAGGATCAGCGCGAATATGAAGGTCACGGTGAGCGTCGCCGTAAAGGGCTCACCGATCCCGAGCGTCACCGGGCGGTCACCCTCAGGTGGCGCCGACAACTGGTGGACGTCGCGCTGAAGGTTGCGCTGAACCTCGGCCAGCGCCGCGGCGTCGCCGGGCGACTGTGGTTTGACCACTCCGGCCACGGTGCCGAGCTGTCGGGCGACGTCCCGCGCGTTGCGCTGGACCCTGTAGGTCGCTCCCAGCGGGCCGTGGCCGGCGCGTACCTGCCCCTGGGTCTGATGGGCGAGCGGCTTGTTGACGAGCCTGAGCAGCTCGTGGTTCTGCCAGAAGCAGATGCCGAAGGCGACAGCGAGCGCCGCCAGCGAGACGAGCAGCCGAGCCCGAAGTTCGTCGAGATGGCCGACCATGCTGAGCTGAGCCTCGTCGCTCAGCGGCCGTAGTCGTGCTGCCGCCAGTGCATTCGGCATCTGCATCGCGAGATCGCTCCTCTAGTGCGAGGTCTTGTGCATCGCGTCGAGGTCCGTCGGCACCTGCTGGGCCACCGTGATGCCCTCGGCCGGCACGTGCTGCGCCGCCGTGATGCGCTCCGCCGGCTCCTCGCCGCCGATCGACTCCTTGAACCCGCGCAGGCCAGCGCCGAGCGACTTGCCCATTTCGGGAAGGCGCTTGGCTCCGAACACCAGCAGCACGAGGACGAGCACAAATGCGATGTGAATTGGATTGTCAAGTCCCAACATACGTCTCTCCGATCGATCGGAATAGTTGTGTCACTGTTCCTACGGATAGCGGCCGTTGACGGATCACTTTGCCGCCGAATCAGTGTCAGGTCAGGTAAGCCAAGCGCTGATCACGGGAGCGTGGGTGGGTCTGCTGCTGCCGCCGAGCGGTTCGGGAGTCACCAACACTCGCCTCACACCGGGTAGATCACCCGGGACGGCAGCATCGCCCGTGACGCCCGCCGGATGTCGGCGTGTACGCCGACGCGAAGGCGCTCGGGGCGCCCGCTGGCAGGTGACGCTCAGGGGCAGTACGTCGACCACTGCCCCACCTCCTCGGCCTCGAGCGCGCCAAGCGCATATGCCGCCACCTCGCCGCCGCACGCCGCGGTCTGGTCTGCGCTCACCGGCGTGGTCATGTGTCGCTCGCGGCCAGCTCCGCCGGCCTGGCTACTTGATCAGCGGCCCGGCCTTGGCGAGGACCTGCTTCTTGGCCAACGGCTTGTCGAACGCGCCGTTGGGCGTGATCTTCGATCCGGTCAGGACCGCGATCGACGCCGCATGGCGGGCCTCGACCTGGACGATCGAACCGGCCGCCGCTAACAGTGCCTTGTTACGCAGCGACGGGCCGGCGCCGTTATACGCGCCGACGCCCGTGTTCTCGAGCGCGTAGGCGAGCTTCAGGAAGCCCTTCTGGTCGCTCACGGGGAACGAGAAGCGCGGCTTCTTGACCGGCTTCCCGCCGGCACCCCGGATCGCCTGCGTCAGCGCGGCCACGTGCTCGGCCTCTTCGTCTCCGAACAGCTTGGCCAGGCTCTTCGCCGTGCCGCCCAGCTTCACCGACTTCGCCTTGGACTTATAGAAGTCGGCCTCGAGATACTCGAGCGTGAGCGCGAAGTTCAGGATGTCGACGTCCGTGCCGCCGGACGCCGCGAACGCGCTGCTGACATACGGGCCGACGGCGGTTGCGCCGAGCGCGGCGCCGGTGGCGAGGGCACCGCGGAGGATGAAGCTGGATCGCGTCATCCCCGGTACCTCGATCGCTTCGAGCTCTGGGGTCTGCTTTTCAGTGCGTGTCATCAGGCTTGCTTTCTGTTTGTCGATCGAAGTTCGTGACTAGGCGATGAACGGCTTCACAGCCGCCAGCACCTGGCTCATGCTCGCCGGCGTGGCGAATGCCCCGGTGGGCGTCGGGCTCTTCTTGAGCACGAGGTTGATCGTCGCCGCGTGACGAGCCTCGATCGAGTGGATCGAGAGCGCCGCAGCGAGGATCTCCTTGCTCTTGATCTTCGACGCCTGGCCGAGGTACGCGGCCGCACCGAGGTTCTCGACGCTTGCGGCCAGCTCGGTCACCTGTGCCGCGTTGTTGATCGGGAACTTGCCCGTGGGCTTCGGCGCCGGAGTCCCGAGGCCGCCGGCAACGCCGTGCAGCGCGGCCACGTGGGCGTCCTCCTCCGCTCCAAAGGTCTTGATCACCGACAGGTTCTTGCCTTTGAACAGGCCGCTCGCGATCACCTTCGCGTAGAACTGCGACTCCAGGTACTCGAGCGTCAGCGCGTAGTTGACGATCGCGAGGTCCCCGGAGCTTCCGTTATGCATCCCGCCGGCCGCACTGCCACCGGCGGCCGCGCTGGACGCGGTCGTCGTGCTGGACGAGCTCGACGAAGCGCCGCACGCTGCGATGAACGCCGCGAGCGACGTGGCCGCGGCCCCGGCGCCGATGCCCTTACCGGCCATCTTCAGGAACTTCTTGCGCTCGACATCGTCGCGGACGAGCTGCTCGACGGCGCTCTCCGCGGGACTCCCGTCCCGGAATACCCTGGATTCCTTCATGACTTCCCCCTGCAATTGGCTGGATGTGTACCCCTGCCCTGCACCCTTACTTCGCGGCCGGAGCCAACCCGGATCAGTCTGAGCTGAGAACCAGTCGCCGCGTGGCGGTCAGGCTCGTCACAATCCCTCAGGCACTGCCCGGACAAGCACGAGGAGGCGACGCCCGTATGTCCCACCGCCGAAGCCTGTTGCTCTCGCCACTGGCCGCTCTCGTCGCTGCCGTGGCCCTGTTCGCTCCTTCGGGTACGGCCGCACCGAACAGCCAGCCCCATCTGACGCCGGTGGTCCTGTTCCCGGCTTTCCATCTCACGCGGCTGCGGGTGACCGTTCACCACCAGAAGGTCGATCTGGCCTGTCCCCGATCAGGCAGCTTCGAGGACTTCTTTCAGAATCCGCGGCCCGGCGGCAGGTTCTCGCAGGTGTGCCGCGACGAGCTGATGACGCTGCGCTATCGCGCGAACCCGAAGATCCCGATGGCGCGGCGGTTCTCAGACCAGCCGGGCGTGACCGTGAGCGTCGTCGACTACGGGAAGACCGACAGCGCTCCGTACTACCAGCCGATGTACCGGGCGCTCGAGCGGGCCGGTTACACGGCCGATGTGAACATCCGGGTGGCCGGCTACGACGCCCGGCTGACGCCCGACCAGGGCGGCTTCCTGCACCGCGCGATATCGCTGATCCAGCAGACGTACCGCAGCAACGGCGACCAGCCGGTCGAGCTGGTCGGCCACTCCAACGGGCCGCTGTACGCGCAGTACCTGCTGACCCACACCACCCGCGCGTGGCGGGACAAGTACGTCCACGGATTCACGCCGATCGCCGGGAACTTCCCCGGTCAGGGCTCGCTGTACTCGATCATCTTCACCGGGCTCAACATCGAGAAGTTCACCTACCCCAAGACCCCCGCCAATGCCGTCAGCAGCGCTCGGATGTACCTGACCTCGCCGGCGACGTACATGAGCGCCGCCGATCCCGCCGTGTTCGGCCGCCGTGAGGTCGTGCTGCGCAACTCGTCGACAGGCGTCAGTTACACCCCGGCCGACTACCGCCGGCTGTTCGCCGACGCCCACCTGCCGGTCGCGCGTCAGATCGCCGACTACTACATCGGGTTCGTCAAGTTCCGCACTCCCCGCGACTACCCGGACGTCGACGTGACCGCCGAGAAGGGCTCCGGCATCGCCACGGTCGTCGGCGCGGTGCTGCCCAGCTTCAAGGTGGGACAGCTCGTCAAGCCCTCGGCGCTGCTCGAGCGCAGCGGCGACATCAACCAGGAGGACATCACCAACAACGCGGTCCGGGCGTGGAAGGCGATGCCCTGCTTCCGCTTCACGCTGACCGACAATCCGGGCGTCAACCACTTTGCGCTCCCGGTCAACCGGAAGGTGCTCGCGCGGCTGGTCGCCGACGCGCGGCGGGCCCGGTCGCGCTGCGGATAGTGATCAAGCGATACATCCTCGGCAGCCGCGAGACTGTCGCCGGGACGGTCTACGGGACGATCGTCGTGCTGGCGGTGCTCGCGGCGGGCGCCGATAACTACAAACATCACCTGTGGCGGCTCGACGCGATCGCCGCGACGGGCGCGGTCGTGCTATGGCTCGCGCACGTGTACTCGCACGCCCTCGGGGAGAGCCTCAAGGAGCAGCGCCGCCTCAACGCGCGCGAGTTCGCCGCGATCGCGCGGCGCGAGTACGCCGTCGTGCTGGCCGCCGTCCCGCCGGTCGTGGTGCTCGCCCTCGGCGCGGCCGGATTGCTTTCGGCCAGCGCGGCGATCTGGGCGGCCTTCGGGGTCGGCGTGGTGACGCTCGGCGCGCAGGGCGTCCGCTACGCCAGGCTCGAACAGCTCTCTCTACCGGCCTCGATCGTGTCGGTCGCGCTCAACCTGGCGCTGGGGCTGGCGCTCGTAGCCGCGGAGGTCGTGGTCTCCCACTGACCGGTTCAGCCGGCTCCGTGCAGCGCGGCGGCCTGCGCGTGCGCCTCGCCGCTACTGACGCTCGAGCGCGAGGCGCACGCCGAGTCCCACCAGGACGACGCCGGTGAGGCCCTCGACCCGGCGGCTCCAGGGCCCCTCGACGAACGCACGCTTGGCGCGATGGACGACGAGCGCCAGCGTCGAGTACCAGACGAGATCCAGGCTCACGATCACGCCGGCCATCACGAGCGCGGCCGGGAGCACCGGAGCGCCGTGCGGCACGAACTGGGGAAATAGCGCGACGAAGAACACGGCCAGCTTCGGGTTGGCGAGGCTCGTGAGCAGGCCGTCGCGGAGCCCGGCGAGGTCCGATCGCGATCGCCGGTCGTCGCACCGTGCCTCGCCCGCCGCCGAGTGGCGGCCTCGCAGCGACAGGAGCCCCATCACGACCAGCACCGCCGCGCCGACGAGCTTGATCGCGGTGAACGCCTCGGTCGACGCCGCCACCACGGCGGCAACCCCCGCTGCCGCGAACACGCCCCAGGTGAGCACTCCGATCGAGTTGCCGGCGGTCGTGAAGAACGCCTCCCGGCGCCCTCCGCGCGAGGCGCTCCGTACGACCATGGCGGTCGTGGCGCCGGGCGTGATCGTGAGCAGGGCGGCGACGGGGGCGAAGGTGAGCAACGTTTTGAGCACGGCCGTCTGATGCCGAAGGAAACCACAGCGTCGCCGCGAGCCGTTTCCCTAAGCTGCGCACATGGATCTCGAGCTACACCATAAGGTCGCAGTCGTCACCGGTGCGAGCAAGGGCATCGGCCTCGCTGTCGTGCAAACGCTGGCCGCGGAGGGCGCCCGGGTGATCGCCGGTGCTCGGACCGTCGACTCGCTCTCAGATCTGGAGCGGGTGACCCCGGTGGCCATCGACCTGTCGAACGCGGACGGTCCCGGTGAGCTGGTCGGGCGCGCGATCGAGCTGCACGGGCGGATCGACGTGCTCGTGAACAACATCGGGTCGGCGCCGGTTCGCCCCGGCGGCTTCCTGGGTACCACCGATGCGGACTTCGAACGATCGCTGCAGCTCAACTTCTTCGCCGCGCTGCGGGCGACTCGCGCCGCGTTGTTGGACATGCGCAAGCGGGGCGACGGCGTGATCGTCAACATCGGCTCGGTCAACTCGTTCTTCGAGCCCGACGCCGGCGTGATCGACTACGGCGCCGCCAAAGCCGCGCTGACCAACGTCGCCAAATCGCTCTCTCAGGAGTTTGGGCGCGAGGGGATCAGAATCACCACGATCGCGCCCGGCCCCGTGGCCACCGACCTGTGGCTGGGCAAGGGTGGAGTCGCCGACACGCTCGGCGAGGCCACCGGTGCCGGCGCGGACGCGATCCGCCAGCAGGCGATGGCGGGGATGGCGACCGGCCGGTTCACGACGCCCGCAGAGGTGGCGTCGATCGTCGCCCTGCTCGCCTCCCCGCGGGCCGGCAACGTCACCGGCTCCAACTGGGTGATCGACGGCGGGCTGACCAAGACCACCTGACGTGACCTGGCCTTGCCGTGCGGTATCGTCACTAGCGCGTGCAGGACGCATCCGGTCCGCGGAAAGGGCCTCAGGCCCAGCTGTGAAGATGTCATGACGTAACTCCGGTGACGGACGACTCCCGACCGGTGTGCGGACCCGCCGGAGACAGGAGTTGACATGTCCGAGCCGCGTTCTCTGCCTCCCCGTCCGGACCTGCGCCGTCTGCGTGACGAGGCCAAGCGCCGTCGTAAGGCGGGTGAGTTCTCCTCGATCGCCCTCGCCCAGCTGGCGATCGCCCGCGAGTATGGCTTTCGCTCGTGGCCGAGGCTGAAGTTTCACGTCGAGGCCGTGACGCTCGACGCGTCGGCGCGCGCGGTGGCACTGGTCGCCTCCGCCACGTCGTCGGACCTCCGCCGCGCGCGCGCACTGCTCGACGCCGATCCGACCGTCGCCCTCCACGACCTGGCGTCCGCGTGCGTCGCGGGTGAGCCCGACGAGGTGTCGCGACGGCTGGCGGCGAGGCCGGCCGCCGTCGGCGAGCCGACCGGGCCGCACGCCTGGGAGCCGATCCTGTACGCCTGCTTCTCGCGGCTGTTGCGCGGCGACCCCCACCGCGCGCCGGGGATCCGCGAGGTCGTCCGCCGGCTGCTCGCCGCCGGGGCCAACCCGAACGCGGCGTTCATCAACACCGACAACTGGATCCAGGTCGCGCTGTACGGAGCGGCGGGGATCGCCGGCGATCCCGAGCTCACGCGGATACTGCTCGAGGCCGGCGCCGATCCGACCGACGACCGCGAGGGCTACCAGGGCAACGAGGTGCTCTACCACGCCTGCGAGTTCGCCGACCCGACCTGCGCGATGCTCGTAATCGACGCGGGAGCCCGCCAGGACCTCGTGGATTACGACCTCGGGCGGGCGCTGAACTTCCCCAACCCGGAGATGGTCGAGATGTTCTGCACCCACGGCGCCCGGGCCTCGGCTGACCACCTCCACCAGGCGGTCTGGCGCCGCCGTCCGCCGCGCACGATCGCCGCGCTGCTCGACGCGGGCGCGCCGACCGACGCACCCGACGAGCAGGGGCTCACACCGCTGCGGATCGCGGTCCGCTGGGGCGATGACGACGTCGCCGCAACCCTGCGTGACCGCGGCGCTGACGACGCCGCGGTCACCGACGACGACCTCGCGATCGGTGGGTTCCTGTCCGGCCGGGGCGGCGCCGCGCGCGTCCCGGCGGTCGCCTCATCGGCGCTCGACGAGATGCTGATGGTTGCGGTCCAGGGCGGCCACGTGCAGGCAATGCGCCGGTTGCTCGACGCCGGCGCGCACGTCGACGGCGACTCCGACGGCGAGGGAACCCCGCTCGGCCAGGCCTGCTGGCGCGGCCGCGTGCAGATCGTCCGCGAGCTCGTCGACCGCGGCGCCGCGCTGCGCTTCCATAACGGAGGCAGCGCGATCGGCGCGGCGCTTCACGGCTCGCGCAACTGCCACCAGCCCGAGGGCGGGCCGACGATGATGACCGTCGACGAGATCCCGACGCAGCCCTATGCCGCGATCGTGCGGTTCCTGCTCGATCGCGGAGCGACTGTTCCGGAGCGGATCGGCGAGAGTGGCCCGCGGGCGACGACGCTGCTGGCCGAGCTCGGGATCGACCCGCCGACGTGACCACGGTCGTCGGCGAGCGCGGCCTCGCCCGAGCTCACCGCCCGGGGAGTCGCGTCTTGATCTCCTGCAGCAGCCAGCCGTTGCCGTCGGGGTCGCTGAATGAGGCCCACGAGGAGTACGAGCGGCCCTCCGGGTCAGGCCCCGCGACGCGACCGTCGGTCCCGGCGTGGTGGAACACGCCGCCCTCGTCGTGGAACACCTCGCTGACGTCGGCGCCCCGGCCCAGCAGCTCGGCGCGAGCCTCGTCCACGTCGTAGACCGACAGCATCAGGTCCTGGGTCGAGCCCGGCGCGGCCGCCGTGATCTTGTCGCCGAAGATCACCGAAGTGTTCGAACCGGGGGGCGTCACCTGCACGACGCGAAGGCCGTCGTCGATCGTAAGGTCGGCATCGAGCCGCCATCCCAGACCCTCGTAGAAGGCCTTGGCTCGATCGACGTCGGACACGGGCAGCACAACGACTTCGAGCTTCATCTCGCCGGGCTTGGCGGTGGGCGTTGTGCCCGAGGGTTCGTCGTTCACATCAGTGGCGCTCAAATTGACCTCCAGATCGTTTCGGTTGGACGCCGGTGGCCAGCGGCTCGATCCGGGCACGTTCGGCGAACCCGTCCGTGCCGATCACGTATTGCAGCAGCGCGGTCCTCCCCACCCCGCCTCGCCGTGCAGCACGAGCCGGCTCCCCGCAGTCTTGGCGTCCCTCCCAGTACGGGACGTCGGTTACCCGTGAGAGGCTACGGATCCTAACCGAACCAGGGAGCCTCAGCCCACCACGAGATCGGAGCGGGATCGATGAGCGAAGTCGGAGGTACAGCCGGTCTATCTGGCCAGACCGTGATCGTGCTCGGCGGCAGCGCCGGTATCGGCTTGGAGACGGCGCGGCTCGCCGGCGCCCAGGGAGCCGCCGTGATCATCACCGGACGCAATCCGGAGCGCCTGGAGCAGGCCGCGGACGCCGTCAGCGCGCAGGCCACGGCGGCGTTCGACGTCAATGATGCAGCTGCCCTGGATGGCTTCTTTCAGGGCTTGTCGACGCCGATCGATCACGTCCTCGTCACCGCCGGAGCTCCGCACTACGGCCCGATCCTCGAGATGGCGCCCGACGAGGTTCGCGACGCGCTCAGCGGGCACGCGCTGCTGGCGATCCGGGTGGCCCGCAACCTCGTGGGCAGGATGAGACCCGGAGGCGCGCTGCTGCTGCTGGGTGGCACCGGCGGCCGGAAGATCGCGGTCGGTCTGGGGCTCGCCTCTGCGGTCACGGCCGCGATGCCGGCGCTCACCGCCAGCCTCGCGCTCGAGCTCTCGCCCGCGCGCGTCAACCTGATCGCGCCGGGGTTCGTCGACACGCCGTTGTCGGCGTCGATCCTCGGCGAGGGACTCGACGCCCGCCGGGAACAGCTGCGCACGACGCTGCCCATCCGCCGAGTCGTCGGCCCGGCCGACGTCGCCGCGCTGGCCGTTCACCTGATGACCAACACGGCGCTCACCGGCGCGACCTACGACATCGACGGTGGGCAGCAGTTCGTGGAGTGACAGCGGGGACGCCGGTCAGCGTGCACCCACGCCCGCGACCGGCTCCGGCTCGGGGGTGGGCTCGACCGCTCGGCGCTTGTCGCGCTGGCGGAAGAACTCAGCTCCCTCGATGCTGATCCGAGGCAGCAGCCGGTCAAGCCACTTCGGCATGTACCAGTTGGTCCGCCCCATCTTCACCATCAGCGCCGGCACCAGCAGGCAGCGGACGATCGTGGCGTCGAGGATCACGGCTACGGCGAGGCCGACCCCGAACTGCTTGACGGTCGGATCGCCGTTGAACACGAACCCGCCGAATACGAACACCATGATCGCGGCCGCCGCGGTGATCACCCTGGCGCTGGTGACCAGGCCGCCCACCACGCTGGACTTGTTGTCCTCCCCGGCGTGCACGTGCTCCTCGATCTGGCTGACCAGGAACACCTCGTAGTCCATCGACAGCCCGAACAGGATCGCGAACATGAACAACGGCACGTAGGACACGATCGGCACCGAACCGTCGAGGCCGATCAGGCCGTGCAGCCAGCCGAACTGGAAGATCGCGGTCAGCACCCCGTAGGCCGCTCCAATCGACAGCACGTTCATCACCGCCGCCTGGATCGGGATCACGACCGTGCGGAACGCCAGCACCAGCAGACAGAAGCTGAGGGCGATCACGACGAGGATCTGCAGCAGCAGCTTGCTGGAGATGTTCGCGGCGAGGTCGATGTAGCCGGCGGTGGTTCCGCCGACATCGGCTTTCATGTTGGTCCCCTGCTCGGCCTTCGGGATCACCGTCTGCCGGAGGTTGTTGACGAGGTCGGTGGTCGCGTTCTCGGACGGTCCCTGGGTGGAGATCACGTTGAAGAATGCTGCGGTTCCCGCCTTGTCGATCTGAGTCGGCGTGACAGCAGCGACCCCCTTGGTCTGTGACACATCCTTTTGGAGCGTCTGCAGCCGCGGATCGCTCGTGCCCTGTGCGGGCGAGCCGAGTGTCACCGACACGATCAGCGGCCCGTTCACCCCGGGTCCGAAGTTCGTCGAGATCAGGTCATATGCCCGCCGCGCAGTGGTCGTGGTCGACAGCGCGGCGACATCCTTCTGACCCAGGGTCAGCGACAGCAACGGTATCGCCAGCGGGATCAGGATGGCCAGCGCCGCCACGCCGGCGATCACGGGTCGGCCGGCGACGGCATGGGCCCACTTGGCCCATGCGCCCCGCTTGGCGGCCGCGTCGTCGGGTCGGTTGCGCACACGTAGCGAGTTGATGTGCGGGCCGGTGATCGCCAGCATCGCCGGCAGCAGCGTCAGCGCCGCGGATACCGCGATCACCACCGCGATCGCCGCCATCAGGCCCATCGTCGTCACCAGCGGGATGTCGGCCACCGCCAGCGACACCAGCGCGATCGTCACCGTACCGCCCGCGAACACCACCGCTCCGCCTGAGGTCGCGGTCGCCCGGGCGATCGATTCACGTAGGTCCATTCCCCCGTCGAGCCCGCGGAAGTGACGGGTCACGATGAACAGCGCGTAGTCGATTCCCACGCCCAGGCCGATCATCGTGGCCAGCGTCGGTGCGACCGTGGAGACCGTCATCACGTGGCTGAGGATCCGGATGATCGCCAGCGTCGAGGCCAGCGCCAGAATGGCGTTGAGGATCGGCAGCAGCATCGACACCACGGTTCCGAACGTGATCGTCAGGATCACCATCGCCGCGATGATCCCGATCAGCTCACTGGACTCGGTCGCGGGCTTGGACACCTTCTGGCCGAGCTGTCCGCCGGTCTCGACCTGGACCCCCGCCGCCTGGGCCGGCTTGGCGGCCGCGTTGATGATGTTCTGCGCATCATCCAGCGACATCGCGCCGGGGCTCACCGACGTGGTCACCGACAGGTAACCCGTGGCCTGGTCCTTACTCAGCGCCGAGGCGCCCTGTGAGGTGAGCGGATTGACGACCGACGACACGTAGTGCTGCTTGGCCACGTCCGCCGCCGCCTGGTTGACCGCGCTCGAATACTTCGAGTCGGTCAGCTTCCCACTCTTGACGTGGAGCACGATCGGGCTGGACCCGTTCGCCTGATCGGGGAACGACTTGTTCAGCGTGTCGGTCGCGCGCTGGCTGTCGGTGCCCGGAAGCGTCAGGTTGTCGTTGGTGTTGTCGCCCATCCGTTGGGAGACGGCGACGAGCGCAACCGTCGCCACCAGCCAGACGGCGAGGACCACGAATCGACGCCTGACGCAGAACTGCGCCACCCCATACAGCACACGTGCCATGACAAGCCCCTTTCCCTCTCCGCCAGCGTTCGCCGCCGGTCGCGTTTGGCTTGCTGCAATCCTGCGCGCGCCCCGCACCCCGGACAAGAGGGGAACCCCGTGTGTTTCCCCTACGGTTTTCGGGTCGCCCTCGGCGAGGGTGGCTATTCGCCGATCGCCTCGGCCAGCTGGAAGCGAGACCGGATGCCGAGCTTCTGGTAGGCGTTGCTTAGATGGCGCTCCACCGTCTTCTCGGTGACGAACAGCGCTTCGGCCACCTCGCGATTGGTGCGCCCGTCGGCAGCCTGACGGCACACCCGCCACTCGGCCGCGGTCAGCGCGTGCGGTCCGGTCAGCTCGACCCGCGCGCGACGCCCGGGTCCGGCCTGCAGCTCGGCCCGTGCGCGCTCGGCCAGGCCCATCGCGCCGCACTGACCGGCGAGCGTCATCGCCCGGCGCTGCGCGTCGCGACCCTCGCGACGCCGGCGGACGCGGGTCAGCTCTGCCCCGAGATCGGCGAGCGCATGCGCCAGCTCCAGCCGGGCGGCGCTGGGCTCGAGGACCGAGACCGCCTCCTGGAGCAGCGGCAGCCGCTGGTCTGCGCCCAGCGACGACGCAGCCGCGCGCAGCGACATCCCGAGCGCACCTGGTGAACCGACCTGCCGGGCGATCGCGAGTTGCTCGCGGGCCAGCTCCGCCGCCGTCTCCTCTTCACCCAGCGAGGCCAGCGCGGGCGCGGCCAAGGCCCGCCAGTCGCTCGGCCACAGCACGTCCAGGGCCTCGAGCCGCCGGCCGCACGACAGCAGGTCGTCGACTCCCTCGCGAACCTGACCCTGAGCAATCCGCAGCCGCCCGCGGGCGATCAGGAGGTCGGAGACGTACGTCCGGTCCTCGGGGATGACGAGCGCGTCGGCCATCGGAAGCAGCTCGGCCGCCTCGTCCACGGCTCCGCGCTCGATCGCGGCCAGGATCGCCACCGCGACGAGCTGGAGGACGACGAAATGCGGCGGCGCGATCAGCAGCAGGCCGGTCTCGGCCTCGACCTGGGCATCGTGAAGCGATCCCCGCGCGAGTGCGATCGCGGCGCGCTGACCGTAGATCAGCCCCTGTCGTGCCGCATGGCCCTCGCGACGGGCACCCTCCAGCGCCATGTCGAGTAACCGCAGCGACGGCTCGTAGCGCTCCGCGACCCGCAGCGTCGACACCGCCAGGAACCCGGCGTTGATCATGGCCGCCGGCGGGAGCCCGGCCGCCAGGGCGGCCTCCACGTCGTCGGCTGCCGCCTCGGCCGCTGCCCCGCGTAACAACCGCTGCTGGGCGATGTGGATCGTCGCGACCGCCTCGAACCCGGGACGGCCCCGAGCCTGGTCGGCGAACTGCCGCAGGTGTGCGTCGAGACCGCTTCGCATCCTCGGAACGACGGCGGCGACCGACAGCAGGTCGGCCCCGAGCTCGAGCGATCGGTCCGGGTCCCGGGGCGCCAGCTCCTCGGTCAGTGATTGCAGCGCTGCGATGGCGGCCTCCGCTGAGCCCCCGCCGGAGACGATCGCGCACCGAGCGAGCCAGGACGCCGCCTCCGCCCGCGTCGCCTGGTTCGCGCCCGATTGCAGCGAGGCGCGCAGATGCTCCTCGGCGGCCTCGAACTGCATCGCGGCCACCTCGTAGCGACCGAGCTGGCCGAGGATCTCGCCTCGCTCCTGCTCCGGAGGCGACTCGTCGAGCGCCCGGCGCAGGCGCACTGCCGCGGCGCGCGGAGCGCCGCGGCGAGCTGCCGCGTTCGCCGCCGCCCGCAGTGTCTCCACTCTCCCCGGGTCGCCGGTCGGGCCGGTGAGCATCAGATGCGCGGTGATTCGCTCGGATGAGGCGCCCGCCCGAGCCAGCGCGTCGGCCGCCGCTGCATGGCGCGCCTGGCGCTCGCCGGGAGCTAGATCCTCGTACAGCGCCGCGCGGACGATCGGATGCACGAACCCGAGGCGCTCGCCGTCGATGAAGATGTCAGCGCGGACCAGGTCGTCGGCGGCCGTCCGGGCGCCGTCCTCGCTCAGGCCCGAAACCCCGGCGGCGAGCGCGACTGGGGTGTCGTCGCCGAGGACCGCAACCGCCGTCGCCAGCTCGCTTGTCGACGGTCCGAGCGTCGCCAGCCGGTGCAGCACGAACCGGCTGACCGCGGCTGGCCCGACCGCCTGCACCTCGTTGGCGGCGTCGGCCGAGGGTACGATCCCGGCCGCGTCCAGCGCCCGCAGGAGCTCGCGCAGGAACAGCGGGTTGCCCCCGGTTGCGCCGTGGCACGCGCGGCAGAACTCCTCGGCGGCGTCGTCCCCCAGCCGCTCCCGGGTCAGGGCCTCGGCCGCCGACTCGCTCAGCGGCCGCGGATACAGCGCCACCGCCGCGGGACGCGAGCTCAGCTGCGCCCACACCGAGCTGGACTCGTCGGCCGCGGACTCCGGCGGACGGCCGGCGAGCGCCATCACCACCGGAAGACCCTCGATCCGCTGCGCCAGGTATGCCAGGAAGCGCAGCGACTCCAGATCGGCCCACTGGCAGTCGTCGACCAGCACCGCCAGCGGCTCCCGATCGGTCAGGTTGACGACCAGCCAGTACAGGCTGTGCAGCGCCTCGAAGCCGCCGTCGGCGCCGGCCGGAGGGCCCTCTTCGGGCTCGAACAGGCGCGCCGCCGGTCCGGCTCCGCCGGCGAACGGGTCGCCGCTGTCGGGCGCCTGGTTGATCACCGGCTCGAGGATCTGGCGCACGACGCCGAACGCGAACGGCTGCTCGAGCTCTGATCCTCTGCCCTCGAGCGGCTTGGCGCCGGCCTGCTCGGCCGTCGCGCGCGCCTCGCGGATTAGCCCGGTCTTGCCGACGCCGGCAGGGCCTTCGACGAGGATCAGCGTCCCCTCTCCGGCGTTAGCACGGTCAAGGGCTTCGCGAAACGCCTCAAGCTCGCGCTCGCGCTCGCGCAAAGCTCCCACTCCAATGAGCGCCACGGCGTGACCATACACCGCCGGCCCGGCGGCTTGAGCAGATCGAAACCCGCGGGAAAACTTTGGGGGATCCTCCCTTGTGGTGGGAGCCCGGCCAGCCGATCATCCGGCTCGATGGAAAGCGTCACCGAGCTCAACAAGCGAAAGGTCCAGCTGTTCGTCGAGGCCGTGTGGAACAGCGGACGGCTCGAGCTGATCGACCAGCTCGTGGCCGCCGACTACGTCGGGCACGTCCCGTCCCTCGATCCGGCCGTGATCGGTCCGGAGGGGGTGCGGCAGCTCGTGTCCAGCCACCGCGGGGCCCATCCCGATCTGTACATCAAGATCGAGGACCAGATCGCCGAGGACGACCGGGTCGTTACCCGGTGGTACGCGACCTCGGCCCCAAGCCCGCTCGCCCGCAGCGCGCTCGCCGAGCCGACCCCGTGCTGCGCCGGGATCACGATCGTGCGGCTGCTGGCCGGCAAGCAGGTCGACGAGCACACCCAGTACACCCGCCTGCCGCCGTCCAAGCCGTCACTCGATACGCAAACCGGCCCCCGAGCCGGGGGGCGGTTCGAACGGCGCTAGAGGTGGACGCGGACGCCACGAATTCGAAACGTGGCAGAGATCCCCCTCGACGCTGTGATC
>CAWCRO010000013.1:0-195226 GCA_963797955.1 uncultured Solirubrobacterales bacterium
ACCGAAGCGCCCCCCGCAGGTGCGGAGGGCGGTTCGAATTCTTTGCAAAGGTGGAGACGGCGGGAATTGAACCCGCGTCCGCAGTCGCGCAAAGGGTGGCGTCTACGAGCGTAGCCGGCGCTCTGTTCTCGCCCTCTACTCGCCTCGCCGGCCGGGTTGTAGAGAGCCAGCTCCGTTAGATGTCCCCGGATCGGCTGGAGCGGGCCTCACCGAGCGAGCCTGGCTAATTGATCCCGGTTACTCCGCCGTCAGGCGAGCAAGAGACCGAGAGAACCTTCGCGTCTGGGGCTACTTACGCAGCCGCGAGACCGAGGTCATACGTGTGCGTGTCCGCACTTATTGTTTCCCGGGTGTTTTACGAGGCCTCCCGGGACCTCGACTCGCAACCACCCCTACGAACCGACCACGTCGAAGCCTGTCGTCCCCAGGGGTTTGTGCTCCATCGAGTATAGAGCCCGAAGGACTTCGTAAGACCCGGGGCCGGCGGCGCCCGGCTGGTGCCACAATCAGTGTTTGTAATGGAGCCCAGCAGCACCGAGTGGTGGACCCAGCCGGCGGATCCGCCGCCCGTAGCGCCCCAGCAGCCCGAGCCCGGCTCGGCCTGGCCCCCACAGCCGCAGCCCAGGCAGAACTGGTTCAAGCGCAGGTTCGGCCCCGCGCTGGCCGCGATCGCCGCGTTCCTGGCGAAGTTCAAGTCGATTCTCCTGCTCGCGCCCAAGCTCAAGCTGCTGACCACGTTCGGCACGATGGGCGTCTCCCTGGCCGCGTACGCGTGGATCTGGGGCGTTCCGTTCGCCGCGGGCTTCGTGGTGCTGCTCCTGGTCCACGAGATGGGGCACGTGATCGCGCTGCGCCGTGAAGGCATCAAGGCCAGCCCGCCGATGTTCATCCCGTTTCTGGGCGCGGTGATCACGTCGCGTTCGCTCGGCGACAACGCGCTCGCCGAGGCCCGCGTCGGCCTGGCCGGCCCGGTGCTCGGGAGCATCGGCGCTGCCGCCTGCATCGTGATCTGGCACGCCACCGGCAACGACATCTGGCGGGCGCTGGCCTACACCGGGTTCCTGCTGAACCTGTTCAACCTGCTGCCGGTGGTGCCCCTCGACGGCGGCCGGGCGATGGCGGCGATGGCGCCGTGGATGTGGTTCGTGGGGTTCGCGGCGCTGATCCCGCTGGTGTTCGTGTTCAGCAACCCGATCATCCTGCTCGTGATCCTGATCGGCGGCCTGGAGACCTACCGCCGCTGGAAGGACCGCCGGGGAGGCGGCGCGCAGTCGCGCGAGTACTACCGCGTGTCGGCGCTTCACCGGGTGCTGGTGGCCGCCGTGTACCTGAGCCTGATCGCGCTGCTGGTCGTGGGCATGGACGTGACCAACCTGCCGCGCACGTTTGGCTAGCGGCCCCGCGGGCGCGACCGGTCAACTCCCCAACACAGGACCTCGGCGCCGAAGCTTGGGGAGTTGACACCGGTGGACACGGTCAACTCCCCAGGGTCCCCGCAGACGACTTCCAGTGGGGAGTTGACCTGGGCCCCAAGCCGCGCGCCCGCGCGTCAGGACCGGAGACCTAGTAGGTGTCCGTCGGCCCCGGCGGCCGCCGGTCGTAGTACGGGTCCTCGACCACCGGCGCGCGCCGGCGGCCCGACCAGTAGAACGTGTAGGCGATCGCGAGCGCCAGCGCGACCAGACCGAGCACGAACAGCACGGTTCCGGCCGTCTCGAGGTCGATCCAGCTCACGTGCGCCGTGATGGCCCACTTCAGGATCGCGCCGACGGCGATCAGGATGATGGCGCTGACTATGGCGATGCCCCAGTCTACCCCGGCTCCGGGGCCCTCTACCCAGGGTCGCAACGGTCGTTGCGGACGCCTCAGCGGTGGACTTCGCGCAGCTCCCGTTGGACGTCGCGCGCCATCTCCCGCTTGCGGATCGACTCCCGCTTGTCGTAGAGGTCCTTACCTTTGGCGAGCGCGATCTCGACCTTGGCGCGCGAGCCCTCGCCCGTGAAGTAGATCCGCGTGGGCACCAGCGTCAGCCCCCGCTCGCGGGTCTCGCCGATCAGCCGTTCGATCTCGGACTTGTGCAGAAGCAGCTTGCGCGGCCGCTCGGGATCATGGTTTTCCCGCGAGGCTGGGCCGTACGGCGGGATGTAGGCGCCGATCAGCCACACCTCGCCGTCGCGGACCGACGCGTAGGAGTCCTTCAGCTGGGCCTTGCCCTCCCGCAGCGACTTGACCTCGGTGCCGGTCAGCACGATTCCGCACTCGTAGCGCTCGATCAGGTTGTAGCGGAACGACGCCTGGCGATTGCTCGCCACGTCGCCCGCGCCCATCTTTCGTTTTCGACCCTTAGCCATCAGTGCTCCCCACCATGTCAGTCCTCCTCCCACGCGGGAAGGAGGTCCACCCTACCCCGCGGCGCGTCGATCCGCCCGACCCGCACCCGCACCGGATCGCCCATCCGGATTGCCCCGCCGTTGCGGGTGCCGACCAGGATCGTGCCCTGCTCGTTGAGCTCCCACCAGTCGCCGCGCAGACGCCGCACCGGCAGCAGGCCCTCGAACGACCGCTGCTCGCCGAACACCACGAACGCGCCGGCGCCGATCAAGCCGACCACCTCGCCCTCGAACACCTCGTCGTCGCCGACCTCTGACATCAGCCGTTGCAGCAGGAAGCACAACGCGATGTCGTCGGCGTCACGCTCAACCGTCATCGCCTCGCGCTCGCGGGCCGACGCCCACGGTCCGGCGGCCGTGACCCACGCGGCGTCGGGCGCCGGGCCGTCCCCCGCCACCGCCGACACGAGTCCCCGGTGGCAGATCAGGTCGGGGTAGCGGCGGATCGGAGAGGTGAAGTGGCAGTAGCGCGGCGACTGCAGGCCTGAGTGCCCCAGATTGCGATGGTCGTAGTAGGCCTGCTGCAGCGACCGAAGCACCAGCGTGGTCAGCCCGCGGCGGCCCCTCCCTCCCCTGGAAGCAACCCACTGCTCCAGCATCTGCGAGGCGCTGCCGATCACATCGGCAGCCTGCTGGGGAGTGAGATGGCCGCCGGGCACCGGAGGCGTCGGCACGCCGAGCGACTCCAGCTGATCGATCAGCCGGCGCGCGGCCGGCGCGTCGGGTCGCTCGTGCACGCGGTACAGGGTCGGCACCCGGCGCGACTCGAGCAGCGTCGCCACCTGTTCGTTGGCCGCGATCATCAGCTGCTCGATCAGCCGATGGGATTCCGTCTGGGCCACAGGCTCGGCCGAGACCACGTTACCGGCGCGGTCGAACACGAACTCCGGCTCGGCGGAATCGAGCGTCACCGCGCTCCGGCCCTCGCGCCTGGCCGCCAACGCCGCCGCCACCCGGCGAGCGGCCGCCAGCGGCGCGCCCCACGGCTCAGCCGCACGCTCGCTCCCGTCGAACACCCGGTCGACGAACCCGTAGTCGAGGCGCTCGTCGGAGCGGATCAGCGACCGGTAGAAGCTGGCCCGCTTGACGTCGTCGCCGTCGAACACCATCTCGACCGTGACCGCCAGCCGATCCTGTCCGGGCACGAGCGAGCAGGCGCTGTTGGACAGCGCTGTCGGGAGCATCGGCTCGACCGCGCCGGGCACGTACACGCTGGTGCCGCGGCGGTAGGCCTCGCGGTCGACCAGCGACCTCGGGCGCACGTACGCCGACACGTCGGCGATGTGGACCCACACGCGCGAGCTGCCGTCCTCGAGCCGCTCTGCCGAAATCGCATCGTCGAAGTCGCGCGCGGTCGCGGGGTCGATCGTGAACGTCGCAAGCTCGCGCAGGTCGCGGCGGCCCGGTCCCTGAACGGCGGCGTCGGCGAGGTCGATCGAAGCAACGTCGCGGGCCTCATGCTCGACCGCCGGGTCGAACGCGCGGCGCAGGCCGCGGTCGATCATCAGCGCCTCGATCACGTCGCGGGCGACGTCGGGGCGTCCCAGCCGACGGGTGATCGTGGCCCGGCCCGACCCGCGCCGGCTGCCCGCGCCGCCGGCGCTGACGACGACCAGGTCCCCGACGTTGGCCTTGCGGTCGCGGGTCACCACGAGCCGCGGGCCGGACCCGAAGAACGGCTCGGCCACCAGGAACTTGCCGCGGCGTTCGAGCACGGCCACGCGTGCGCCACCGGTCGGGCCGGGGGCCTGCTTGGTCGCACTCGTCACTGGGGCTGCGCTTCGACCGTCTTCTCGGCGACGTTCAGCGCCTCGTCGGGCCCGGTGTGCGGGTTGTCGAGGGCGTAGACGTCGGGCTTGATCCCGGCCCCCTCGCGAACGCCTCCGCCGCCGAGGTTGCGTCCGCTGGGCGTGAAGTACTCCCCCACGGTGATGTCCAGCGCACCGCCGTTGGGGAGCGGCTGAATCTCCTGGAACACGCCCTTGCCGTAGGTGTGGGTGCCGACGACCTTGGCGCGGTGGCGGTCCTGCAGCGCCCCGGTCACGATCTCAGCCGCCGACGCGGTCCCGCGGTCGACGAGCACCACCATCGGGATGGCGGTGCTGATCGCGCCGCCCTTGGCCACGTACACCTGGCGGGGCTGGCTGCGACCGTCGGTCGAGACGATGGTGCCGTCGGGAATGAAGATGCTGGCGACGTTGACGGCCTCGTCCAGCAATCCGCCGCCGTTCTCGCGCAGGTCCAGGATCAGCGCGGTGGCGCCCTCGGCGAGCACCTTGTTGACCTGCCGTCGCACCTCGGCGCCGGAGCCGTCGGTGAAGCTCGTGAGCTGCACGTAGCCGATCTTCTTGCCCTTGTAGTGGAGGATCTTGCTGCTGGAGACCGGCACCACCAGGTTCGCGCGCGTAACCGTGATCGTGCGCCTGTTGGCCCCGCGCATCACCGTCAGCGTGACCTTGCTGCCGGCGGCCCCGCGGATCAGCTTGGAGCCGAAGTCGGCGGACCGGTTGGCAAGCGAGTCCGAGCCGACGGCGACGATCACGTCGCCGCGGGTCAGCCCGGCCTTCGACGCCGGGGACTCGTCGAACACGTCGACCACGCGCAGGCCCCTGGACTCGTTCTGGACGTCGATCCCAATCCCGTTGAGGTGCGGATTGTCCTGGTCGAGGAAAGACTTGTACGCGGCCGGGTCGTAGTAGTGCGAATAGGGATCGTTGAGGCCGGCGATCGCCGCCGCCAGTCCCTTGTTGACGAGCTGGTCGCGGTTGATCGGCCGGTAGTAGTCCTTGGAGAGCTCGTCGAGTACCTGGTTGACGAACTGCCCGTTGCCCTTGTCCTCGAACGTCCCGCGCACCGATGACGGCAGCCAGCTGGGATGCCCGCCGAGCCATACGCCGACGAGCAGCACGACCACCCCGACCGCCAGCCAGGTGAGGAGCTTCGGGGTCCGCGGAAAACGCCGGAACACAGTACTTGAGGGTAGCCGGGCCGACGCCCCGGCCAGCCGCTACTCCCAGGGAAAACGGGCGGCCGGGCCGCGCGAGCGACCCGGCCGCCGATCATCAAGCGAAGGGACTTCCTAGAAGTTGTGCCGGAAGTTCTTCCCCTGGGTCGTGAACTTGTAGGCGGTGGCCGACTTGAACGTCGCGCCGCCGTTGAGCACGACCGACGGCCACCCGGCCTGGCCGATGTGGTGCGGCGAGTCCGGGTAGTGCTGGGTCTCCAGCGTGAACGCGTCGGTCTGGCGGTACGTGTGACCGCTGGTCCCGATCAGGTCGCCGACCAGGAAGTTCCCGGAGTAGACCTGCACGCCGGGTTGGTCGGTGTACGTCCACAGGGCGACGCCGTTGTCGGGGTCAGACGCGACCGATACCAGCCGGTTACTCCCCTGTCCGTTGAGCACCCAGTTGTGGTCATACCCGTGCGTGATCTGGAGCTGCTTGAGCGGTCCGCTGGTGCCGTCGGGGAGGGTGGTGTTGCGAATATCCTGCCCGATGGCGTGCATCTTGCGGAAGTCAAACGGGGTCCCAGCCACGTTGACGAAGAACGGCGACTCGGGGATCAGGTTCGTGTCGACCGGCGTGTATTGCTTGCTGTTGAGCGACAGCAGCTGGTCGAAGACGCTCCCGCTGGCCTCGCCACCCAGGTTGAAGTAGGTGTGGTTGGTGAGGTTGATCACGGTCGCGTCCGTGGCGGACGTGTTGACGACCTTGTAACCGATCTTGAGCTGGTTGTCCTTGGTCACCTCGTAGGTGACGACGGCGTCGACGGGGGCTGGGAAGCCGGTGCAGCTCGTGCTCGGCGGGATCAGGCAGCCCTCGCCCGCCGGCAGCGAGGCCTTGAGCTTCAGCACGGCTCCGCTCTTACTGACAGACGTCGAGCCGTTCCAGACCCGGGTGTTCCAGCCGAGATACCCGCCGTGGAGCGTGTTCGGGCCGTTGTTGGCGTCGAGCGTGTAGGGCTTGCCGTTGAGCGTGAACGACGCGTTGGCGATCCGGTTCGCGTACCGGCCGATGATCGCGCCGAAGTACGTGTCGCCCGACCCGCCTGACAGCGGCCACGCGTTCCCGGTGGCCCCTTGGGTGAAGTCGCTCACGTAGTCGTTCAGAGTTTTGAACCCGAGCGCGACGTTAACCGAATTGCCGTTGCGGTCCGGGACCAAAATCGACTGGACGACGCCACCGTAGTTGGTGATCTTCACGGTCATCCCGTTACCGCTCTTCAGCGAGTAGAGCGTGACCGGCTTGCTGCTCGCGGGGGCCGGCTGGAGGTTCGCCGGGACCGTGCCCCAAGCCTTTTGGCTTACGCTCGGCTTCTTCGCCTGCGCCGCGCCCGCGAACAGGACCGCGAGCGACGCCGCCAGGACGGCCGCGCCGCCGAGCAGCCTCAGCAGGCGGGCGTGGATGTGCGTTACGTCTTGCAAGAAAAATCCTCCCTTCGATTGCCGCCCGCCCGGCCTAGACGGCGGGTTGCATGGACTTTCCGTCTACCCGACGACGGAGAATGTTAACGCTAACAGGAGTTGTGATCGAAATGTGGTCAGTCTGCGAAACCAGCCGGGAACGCAGCCAGACCGGGCGATTCGGCGAGCTCTAGACCCGCAGGAAGCGGCGCAGCGACAGGCCCGAGCCGACCGCGGAGACCAGCACACCGGAGCCGAGCAGCACCGCTACCAGCCCCGAGAAGGCGATCGTGCGCGGAGCCGCGATCAGCGTCCAGTGGCCGGCGAGGGGATCGAGCAGCGCGACCTTGGTCACGCCGAGCACGACGATCGCGAGGAGCGCTCCCAGCGCGCCGACGATCGTGCCCTCGATCACGAACGGCCAGCGGATGAACCAGTCGGTCGCGCCGACCAGCTTCATCACCTCGACCTCCCGGCGCCGTGCATACAGCGACAGCCGGATCGTGTTGGCGATCAGCAGCACCGAGGCGAGGATCAGCAGCACGGTCAGGACCGCGGCGGTGATCGTCACCAGGTTGGTCACCTCGAGGATCTTGCGGGTGTCGCTCTTCTTGTTGGACACCGTCTGAATCGCCGAGTCCAGCGGTTTGGTCCCACCGCCCGACGCAGGCGGCGTCAGTGCGCTGCGGACCGCGAGCACGTTGGAGGGGTTGTCCGGGATCACGTGGAACGTGTCCGGCAGCGGGTTGGTGCCGAGCAGCTGGTAGGCCTGCGGATCGGCCTGGGACTGCTGGGCGAACGCCTGCGCCTTGGAGACGTACTGCACCTGCTCTACGTGCGGCACGGCGAGCAGCTCGCGCTTGACCCGCGACACGTCGCTGGGCTTGGCGTCGCTCTTCAGGTAGACGTCGACCAGCACGCGGCTGCGGACGCTGTTGGCGGCCCCGTTGGTCGCCTGGACGATCGGGATGAACACGCCCAGCACCAGCATCGTCACCAGCACGGTCGCGAGCGCCGCGAAGCTCGGCGCGGCGCTGCGGCGCATCGCGCGCAGCGCCTCGCGCAGGAAGAATCCGAACTTCATTGGTGCTCAGACACCCGGAGGCCGCTCGATGGGCGCGCGCAACCGCCGGGCGAACTCGCGCGTGTTCTCGTCACGCGTGTAGGCGCCCGCCGCCTCGTCGCGGACGATCCGGCCCTGGGAGAGCTCGAGCACCCGGCGGCGCATCTTGTCGACCATCGTGTGGTCGTGGGTGGCTACCAGCACGGTCGTGCCGGTCCGGTTGATCCGGTACAGCAGGCGCATGATGTCGATGCTCGTATCGGGGTCGAGGTTCCCGGTGGGCTCGTCGGCCAGCAGCAGCGGCGGGTGGTTGACGAACGCGCGCGCGATCGACACGCGCTGCTGCTCGCCGCCCGACAACTGGTCGGGGTAGTTGTGCAGCTTGGTCGAGAGGCCGGTCAGCCGGAGGATGTCGGGCACCTTCTCGCGGATCTCGCGGCGGGTCCCGCCGGTGACCTGCAGCGCGTAGGCGACGTTCCCGTACACGGTTCGGTTGGGTAGCAGCTTGAAGTCCTGGAAGACCACGCCGACGTTGCGGCGGTAGTAGGGGACCCGCCTGCGGCCGATGTCCCGAAGATCATGGTTCGCGACCCTGATCGTCCCTTTCGTCGCGTCGATCTCCTTGATCAGGAGCCGCATGACCGTCGACTTGCCCGATCCGGTCGACCCCACGAGGAACACGAAGTCCTCGCGATCGACCGAGAACGAGACGTCGTCGAGGCCCACGTCGCCGCTCGAGTACTTCTTGGAGACGCCCCTGAACTCGATCACCGAGACGCCGCTGGAGCGCTGCTCGGGGGGCCGCTCGCGGCCCGCCGTCGATATCGAGGTACGTACGCCCGGGGCGCTGATGGAGGCGACGCCGGTGCGGCGGCGCGATCTGTTGTCTGCGATCTGATCTCTAGCCATGAGGTGGCGCGGACAGTAGCGTCAGACCCCTCCCAGCACCCCTTCAGACAGGCCCTTGCAACGGGATTTGCAGGGAGTTATGGAGCGCAGGAGTCCGAGCGGCGAGCGCGACGGCCCTGTGTCCGCAAGGGATTTGCGGGCGTTTTACCGGTCCGGCCCCCTGACGTTCGGTCGGCCGGGCGCTACCGTACTCATCCGATGCCAACGATCTCTCAATCGGCACTCACAAACGGACTCCCGCTCTACCGGATCGCGGTCGACGGCACGCGCGCGGTGACGATCCTCGTCGCCTTCGACGCGGGTGCGCGCACCGAGCGTCCGGAGGAGAACGGGATGGCGCACTTCCTCGAGCATCTCGTGTTCAAGGGCGGCGAGAAGTACCCCACCTACCGCGACGTCAATGAGGCGGCGGAGAGCATCGGAGCGGTGCTCAACGCCTACACCAGCCACGACCTGGTGGCCTTCCACATCACCGCGCGTGCGGAGCGCGCGCTCGAGGCCGCCGATCTGCTGACGGACTTCGTCGGCCGCCCGCGGATCAACGCCGACGAGCTCGACCGAGAGCGCGGGGTCGTCGTCCAGGAGATCGCCCGCGCCAACGACCAGCCCTCGGTGATGGCCGAGCACCTGATCGACGAGGCCGCGTTCGGCGATCACCCGCTGGGACGCCCGGTGCTGGGGCCGGCCGAGCACATCCGCGACACGTTCACCCGCGAGGGGATCGTCGCCTTCCGCTCGCGCCGCTGGGCCCCGTCGCGGGGCGGTGCGTTCGTGGTCGGAAACCTCAGCGCGCTGGGCGAGAACGGCACGCTGGACGAGCTGTTCTCGCGGTTTCCCACCCAGCCCGAGCCCGACCCCTATGAGCCGGCCCCGCAGGCCGAGCCGCGGGTGCTGGTCCAGGAGCGCGACTCCAACCAGTCACACCTGCGGATGTCCTACCGGCCGCGGATCGACATCTCCGACCCGCGCCAGCGGGCGGCGCTGGCGATCTACTCGACGCTGCTTGGCGGCTCGATGGGCTCGCGCCTGTTCGACGAGATCCGCGAACAGCGCGGCCTGGCCTACTCGGTGCACTCGGTCGCGCACGCGTACGCCGACGTACCGATCCTGCAGCTGTCAGCGGGCCTGGAGTCCGGAAAGCTGATCGACGCCTACCGCCGGATGCGCGAGATCGTCACCGAGCTGCGCGAGCAGGGCCCCACCGAAGCCGAGGTCGAGCGCTCCCGAGCGTACGCGGCGGGCGCCCGGGCGATCGCGTTCGAGAACACGGGCGCGGTCGCGCGCTACGCGGCCCAACAGACGATCGTGTACGGCGAGGACGTCGATCCGGACGCCACGATCGCGCTGTTGGACCAGGTCACGTTCGCCGAGGTGGCGCAGGTCGCCGCCGACATTGCTGACAAGCTGTCGGTTGCTTGCGTGGGTCCGCACACCGTGGAGGAACTGGCGTCCGCCTGACCCGCTGGGCTGCCCTGCTCGGCGCCGTCGCGATCGCTCTGGGTGGGTGCGGCGGATCCGGAGGCACGTCCAAGACCGGGTCCACAGTCGCCGCCGAGAGCCCGCCAGGCCCGTCGACGAGCGCGTCGCACGCCGCGTCGGGTGCATCCGGAAGGGCCTCCTCCTCGTCCGGCCAGGCCGGCGAGCACTCCGACGTGCCGGCGCCCCCGAGCCCACAGCTGGTCCGCCTGAAGCGCTCGATGCGCAAGGCACTGGCCAAGGCCGGTCCCTCGTCCGGGGCGCTCGTCTACGACCTCACCACCGGCCGCACGCTGTTCGCGCAGCGCGACAACACCGGCCGCCCGCCCGCGTCGGTCGAGAAGCTCTACACGACGCTGGCGGCGGTGCGCCTGCTCGGGCCGGGGGCTCGCCTGCACACGGTGGTGGTCGGCAAGGGCCACATGGGCCGGCACGGCATCTGGCACGGCGACCTGTACCTGGTCGGCGGCGGCGACCCCACGTTCGGCGACGGCGCCTTCAACAAGATCTGGGAGGCCGGCTACGGCCCCACCTCCTCGCAGCTGGTCCACCAGCTGGCCGCGCACGGGATTCACTCGGTCACCGGCCGGGTGATCGGCGACGAGTCGCTGTTCGACCGTCGCCGCGGCGGAATGCTCACGAACCTCGAGGCCGACGTCCCTGACTTCGGAGGGCAGCTCAGCGCGCTGGCCTACGACCACGGCGCGACCACCAAGGGCCTCAATCCGGCGGCGTTCGCCGCCCGAGAGCTGACGCTGGCGATGAATGCCGACCACGTCCGCGCCCGGGCCGCGAAGACCAGCGGCAATGCGCCGGCCCAGGGGCGGGTGCTCGCGGTCGTCAGCTCGCCCCCGCTGTCGGTGATGCTGCGGCTGATGGATGTCCCCTCCGACGACCTGTTCGCCGAGCTCTTCGCCAAGCAGCTGGGAACGCGGTTCGGCAGCGGGGGCACGATCGCCGACGGCGCCCAGGTGATCTCGAGCACGATCGCGACCGAGTATGGGATCCACCCGAAGATCGTCGACGGGTCGGGACTGTCGCGCTCGGACCGCTCCTCCCCGCGCCAGGTCGTCGAACTGCTTCGGTCGGCCTCGGGCACCCCGGACGGCAAGCTGCTGGCCGCGTCGCTGCCGGTGGTCGGCGTCAACGGCACCGTGCGCTCGATCGCGGTCCACACCGCGGCTCAACGCAATTGCATCGCCAAGACCGGCACGCTCGACGACGTCACCAACCTGGCCGGCTACTGCCAGCGTCCGGGACATCACAAGCTGGCGTTCGCGCTGATGATCGACGGTCCGGAGAACTGGAGCGCGCTCGTGCTCGAAGGCCAGATGATCGCTGCGATCGCCCGCTATTAGCTTGCAGATCCGGGCGACCGAGGCGACAATCGGCGCGTGGAGCTGGGCACGGCCCTGAACCGGCGCGAGCTGCAGCGATACCTGGACAGGGTCGATGATCGGTGGAAGATCGAGACCGCGTATCTGGGTGGAGCTCGGGTCGCAGATGAACGCGGCGCGCCGCCGCAGCGCGAGCGCGGGCCTGAGTTCGTGGTCGTGCTGGTGTCCTCGGCCTACGAGGGCATGCCCTGGCTCGAGCGCGTCTACCACGCCGGCGCGCTGTGGGACGCGCTCGAGATGGGCGCGCCCGCCGACGTGCACTGCTACACGCCCGATGAGTTCGAGCGCAAGCGCGGGACGCTGCGAGCGGTGCGCGAGGCAGCCGAGCAGGGGGTCGACCTGCTCGACCTCAGCCTGCCCAACTGAAACCCGCCGGTTAGCTGATCGCCACCATCCGCTCGATCGGGAGCCGGGCCCGATCGGCGATCTCGGCCGGAACCTTGACCTCGTGCACGCCGTCGCGCAGCGACTCGCGCAGCTTGGCCAGCGTGATCATCTTCATGAACCGGCAGTGCGCGGCCTCGTTGGCGGCGATGAACTCGACGTCCGGGGCCGCCTGGCGGAGCGGGTGCAGCATCCCGGTCTCGGTGGCCACGATTGCGGTCCCGCCGTCGTGCTCCCGGGCGTAGGCGAGCATCCCGCCGGTCGACAGCATGTGCACGCCGTCGGCGTCTACGTCGCCGGCCGCGACGTACTCCATCACGCTGGTCGAGCACCCGCACTCGGGGTGGATCAGGAAGTCGGCGCCGGGGTGTGCGGCCCGCACCGCGCTGATGTCGTCGGGCTTGATGCCGGCGTGGACGTGGCATTCGCCGTCCCACACGTGCATGGGGCGACCCAGGGTCTTCTCGACGTAGGCGCCGAGGAACATGTCGGGGCCGAACAGGATCTCCGCGTCGTCGCCGTGCTCGCGGTAGATGTGCTCGACGACCTTGACGGCGTTGGCCGACGTGCAGCAGTAGTCGGTCTCGGCCTTGACCTCAGCGGTCGTGTTGACGTACATGACGACGACCGCGCCGGGGTGCTTGGCCTTCCACTCGCGCAATTGAGAAGCGCTGATCGAATCGGCCAGCGAGCAGCCGGCGTCGGGGTCGGGAATCAGCACCTGCTTGTCGGGACAGAGGATCGAGGCCGTCTCGGCCATGAAATGGACGCCGCAGAAGACGATCTTCGGCGCCCTGCGCCGCGGCGGCCTGCTGGGAGAGCCCGAGCGAGTCGCCGACGTAGTCGGCGACGTCCTGGATCTCGGGCAGCTGGTAGTTGTGGGCGAGGATCACCGCGTCGTGCTCGCGCGCCAGCGCCCGGACCTCGTCCTGGAGCGCCGGGATGTTCTCGAGCATCAGCGGTGCATCGGTCGCACCGAGCATCGGAAGGTTCATGAGATCGGTTCGAGGAGAAGGGACAGGTCTAGCGCCGGGGCGCTGTGGGTCAGAGCACCCACCGATATGAAGTCTAGACCGGTGCTCGCCACTTCCCCGAGCGTCTCCAGCGTGAGGCCGCCGCTCGCCTCGAGCGTCGCGCGGCCGGCGACCTGCACGACGGCCTCGCGCATCTGCTCGACGGTCATGTTGTCGAGCAGGATGCTCTTCGCCCCCGCGGCCAGCGCCTCATCGACCTCGGCCAGGGTGGCGCACTCGACCTCCAGCGGCACGCCTGGAGCCAGCTCCATCGCTCGGCGCACCGCCGGGCCGACGCCGCCCGCGAGCGCCGAATGGTTCTCCTTGATCAGGATCGCGTCGTACAGCCCGGCCCGGTGGTTGGTGCCCCCGCCGGCGGCGACCGCCGCCTTCTCCAGTGTGCGCAGACCCGGGGTGGTCTTACGGGTGTCGAGGATCCTCGCGGCGGTGCCCTGCACCGCCTGCACGTAGCGCGCGGTCAGCGTGGCCACGCCCGACAGTCGCTGCAGGAAGTTCAGCGCGGTCCGCTCGGCGGTGAGGATCGCCCGGGCCGATCCCTCGATCTCGAGCACCGGGCCGCCGTCGCGCCACCGCCCCTCGTCGACCAGCCGTCGCAGCGAGAGCTCGCGGTCGAGGGCGCGGAACGTGGCCTGCGCGACGTCGAGTCCGTAGATCACGCCCGGCGCCTTCTGGGTGATCGTCGCGCGGGCGCGGGCCTCCTCGGGCACGGTCGCGGCGGTGGTGACGTCGCCGCCGCCGACGTCCTCGGCCAGCGCCCGGGCGACCAGGTCCTCGATCGTGGACCCGGTGATCGTCACTGGTGTCCCGACACTAGATTCGCTCCTTGAGCACTCGGACGGTCCGGAACTCCGGGTCGGCGGCGCCGTGCAGGCGCGCGCCGGCCGCGGTCAGCTCGCGCAGGTAGGTCACGACCTCCTCGGTCACGCGCTCGCCCGGTAGCAGCGAGGGGACGCCCGGCGGGTAGCCCGCGATCGACTCGCACGAGATCCGGCCGATCGCCTGCTGAACCGGCACGGCCTCCCCCTCCCCCAGGAACGCCTCGCGCGGGGAGATCACGGTCCCGTGCTCGAGCGATGAGGGCGGGCGGGTCAGCGCCGGCCGGTGGCCCGGCCGCGCGATCCGCCTGACGGTCTCGGCGAAGTCGTGGGCCAGCCGCAACAGCGCATCGACCGGCTGTCCGAGCCCGAGCACCAGCACCAGCGTGGCGTTGGTGGCGAGCTCGACGTAGATGTCATAGGACGAGCGCAGCGCCGCCGCGACCTCGTACCCGGTGCAGCCGGTGCCGCGAACGTCGATCACGATCCGCAGTGGATCCCAGCCGGCGATCCCCGGCAGCCCGACCAGATCCCCGCTCAGCGTCGAGCACCCCGGAACCGCATCGATCGCATCGCGCGCGTGCGCAGCCGCCTCGATCGTGCGGTCCAGGAGCGCCTCGCCGTGGATCGCCAGCTGGCGCCGGGCCGCGTCCAGCGAGGCCATGAGCAGCGAGCTCGGGCTGGTCGAGCGGACGAGCCGCACCGCACGGGCGAGCGGCGTCGGCCTCGATCCGCCCGCTGTGGGCGACCAGCAGCATCGCCGACTGGGTGAGGCTGCCGACGATCTTGTGGCTGGACGCGATCATCGCGTCGGCGCCGAGCGCCAGCGGGCAGCGAGGGAGCGCCTCGTGGAAGCCGAAGTGCGAGCCCCAGGCGTTGTCGACGATCAGCGCGGCGCCGGCGGCGTGCGTAACCTCGGCGCACGCCTCGACGTCGGCGGCCATCCCGTAATAGGTCGGCGAGACGATGAACACGGCGTGGGCGGCGGGCGCGTCCGCCAGCGCCTGCTTGACGGCCTCCGGGGTGACGCCATGGGCCATCCCCAGCTCGGTGTCGTACTCGGGGGCGACGAACGTCGCCGAGCCGCCGCTCAGGATCAGCCCGTCGATCAGGCTGGCGTGCGAGTTGCGCTGCAGCAGCACCTGGGTTCCGGGCGGCGCCAGCGCCAGGCACAAGGCGTGGTTGCCCTGGGAGGCGCCGTTGGTCAGAAACCACGTCTGGCGGGCCCCGTAGGCCTCGGCAGCCAGGCTCTCGGCCCGCTCATACGGGGTCGGCGACGGGCCCACGTCGATCCCCTCGATGTCCTGGGGGACGTCGAGCAGCAACGCACGGTCGCCGAGTGCGGTGCGCAGACCCGGGTCGGCGCCGTCGCCGCCCTTGTGGCCGGGGACGTGGAAGCGGGTGGAGCCGCGGAAGCCGTACGCGGTCACCGCCTCGAGGTACGGCGCACTCGGCTGCGCCGGTGGACGCCTGGGCGTTACCTCATCGCCGTCGGTCACTTGGCGGACTTCAGCAGGTAGGCGCGGACGAACCCGTCGAGGTCGCCGTCGAGCACGCGCGCGGTGTCGCCCATCTCGAAGTCAGTGCGGTGGTCCTTGACCATCGAGTAGGGGTGCAGCACGTACGAGCGGATCTGCGAGCCGAAATTGACATCCTGAGCGTCGCCGCGCTCCCGCGCGATCTCCTCGCGGCGCTTTCGCTCCTCGAGTTCGAGCAGCTTGGAGCGGAGCATCGTCATCGCCTCGGCCTTGTTGGACGACTGCGAGCGCTCGTTCTGGCACTGGACCACGATCCCGGTGGGCTTGTGGGTGATCCGGACCGCGGAGTCGGTCTTGTTGACGTGCTGGCCGCCCGCGCCGCTGGCCCGGTAGGTGTCGATCTGGAGGTCGTCGTCGTCGATCTCGACATCGTCGATCTGCTGCACGACCGGCGAGATCTCGACGCCCGCAAAGCTCGTCTGGCGGCGGTGGGCGGCGTCGAACGGCGACAGCCGCACGAGCCGGTGCACGCCCTTCTCGCCCGCGTACAGCCCGTACGCGTTCTCGCCCTTGACGAGGAACGTGGCCGACTTGATTCCGGCCTCCTCCCCCGGCGAGGCCTCCAGCAGCTCGACGTCGAAGCCGCGCTTCTCGGCCCAGCGCATCTCCATCCGCAGCACCATCTCGGCCCAGTCCTGGGCGTCGGTGCCGCCGGCGCCGGCGTTGACCGTGACCAGCGCGTCACCCGCGTCATACGGGCCCGAGAACAGCCGCTGCTCCTCGAGCTCGTCCAAGCGCGACTGCACCGAGCCGATCTGATCCTCGAGCTCGGACTCGATCTCGGGATCCTCCTCGGCCAGCTCCGCCAGCGGCTCGAGGTCGGCCGCGTCGGACTCGAGCTCGCGGAACACCGACAACCTGCGGCTGGCCCGCGCGTGCTCGGCGCTGACGCTCGCTGCCCGCTCCTGGTCGTCCCAGAATCCGGGCTCGCCCATCTCGGCCTCGAGCGCGGTCACGCGCTCACTCAGCTGCGCCGGGTCAAAGATAATCCGCGAGCAGCTTGAGCTGGTCGCGGATCGCCGCGAGGCGCTGGGAAAGGGGCTCTGAGGGGGCGGTCGCCATCGCTAGCGAGACTTATAGCAGCGCCGGCGCCGGCGGACCCGGCAGGGGATAGAGTGCTCGCCCATGTCTTCATTGAACGATCAACCAATCCGGGCTCTGCTCGAGCAGCCCAACGTCGCAATCGTCTCCACGCACAATGCGGACGGGTCGATCCTCAGCACGATCGCCTGGGTCAACGCCCAGGGCGACGAGCTCGCCGTCAACAGCGCGGTCGGCCGCAAGTGGCCGACGAATCTCCAGCGCGACCCCAACGTCACGATCCTCGTGTACCCGCCCGACAACCCGATGGAGTACGTCGAGGTCCGCGGCACTGCGACGGTGGATGACGGCGCCGACGAGCACATCGACGCGCTCACCCAGAAGTACATGAACCAGGACAAGTACCCGTTTCGCGCGCCCGGCGAGGAGCGAATCAAGTTCACGATCGCCCCGGAGCACGTCCGCTACCAGAAGCAGGGCTAGTGTCGCGACAGTAGTGCTCGTCGGCTAGCGACGGCGGTGCGAGTGGCGCTCGTCATGTGAGCGCCGGCGGTCCAGGTGGCGCTGCACCTCGTCGAGGTCGGCGCCCGGGCCGTACAGCCGCCAGGCGCTGCGGGCCAGGACGATCAGCGTCAGCAGCGCCACCCAGATCGGCCAGAAGCTGCCGTGGGCGCCGCTGGCCAGCCAGACGGCGGTGCACACGCCGAACGCCACGGCGCCGCCGCCGGCCTCCTGCAGGATCCGGCGCTGCAGGTCAGCACGGCGCTTGCGCAGCTCGGCCTTCTGCTGCTGTGGACTGGCGGGCAGCTTCGGCAGGTCCCTGACCAGCTCGGCCAAGTCTGACTCGGTGCGGGCCGCGTACGCCGCGGTCACGCGCTCGGTCAGTTCCTCCTCGTTCAGGCGGCCGGCCGCGTAGTGGTCGCGGATCGCCTGGACGACCTGCTCACGCTGCTGATCTGAGACGCGGAGGCCGGACGAGTCGGGCATGCCCGAAGGCTACGCCCCGTGGCATTTCTTGAACTTCTTGCCCGACCCGCACCAGCACGGATCGTTGCGCCCGATCTGCTCGGACTCGTCGACGCGGCGCTGCTCGACCGGGGGCGGCAGCTCCTCGTCCTCGGCATAGGTCTCGCCGCCGGCGCCGCCTGCCGCGGCAGCCATCGCCAGCGCGCCCTGCTGGGCGCCGCCGCCGGAGTAGGTCACGTTGCGGTTGCCGCCGGTCGAGGAGCTCGACCGCGAGCTCGCACGGCGGGCCACGGGCGGCTCGGGCTGCTGCTCGTCGCCCTCGATCGTCACCTCGACGTGGAAGATCATCCGGCCGAAGTCGCCCCAGATGCTGTTCATCAGGTCGCGGAACAGCTCGAACGCCTCGTTCTTGTAAGCGACCAGCGGCTCGATCTGGGCGAACCCGCGCAGGTGGATGCCCTCGCGCAGGTAGTCCATGTCGTACAGGTGCTCGCGCCAGCGCTGGTCGATCACCTGGAGCAGCAGGAACCGCTCGAGCGCGCGCATCAGCTCAGAGCCGAGCTGCTCCTCGCGCTGGTCGTACAGCGCCAGGGCCTCCTGCTGGAGCACTGCGGTCAGCTCCTCGCGGTCGACGCGATTAGGGTCGATCTCGACGAGATCGGCGCTCGGGGTGAATATCTCCTCGACCCGGCGGACGAGACCCTCGACGTCCCAATCCTCGACGAAGTCGCCGGCGGTGTACTCCTCGACCAGGCGCCCGATCAGGCCCGTGAGCTCCTCATGCGCGGCCTCGCTCATGTCGCGGCCCTCGAGGATCTCGTCGCGGTAGGTGTAGATCACCTCGCGCTGCTGATTGAGGACGTCGTCGTACTCGAGCGTGTGCTTGCGCATCAGGAAGTGCTGCTCCTCGACCTTCTTTTGCGCCTTCTCGATCTGCTTGGAGAGCATCCCGGCCTCGATCGGCTCCTCGTTGCCCTCGTCGTCGGTGCTGCCGAGCTTGTCGAGGATCTTGTAGATGCGCTCGCCGGCGAACAGCCGCACGAGGTCGTCCTGGGCGGACAGGAAGAAGCGCGACTCGCCGGGGTCGCCCTGGCGGCCGGAGCGCCCGCGCAACTGGTTGTCGATCCGCCGCGACTCGTGGCGCTCGGTGCCGAGGATGAACAGGCCGCCGGCCTCGAGCACCTCGGCGCGCAGGGCCTCGACGCGCTCGTCGATCGTGGGCAGCACCTTCTGATAGTGCTCCTCGTAGTCCGGGTCGCCGGGCTTGAGCCCGAGCTTGACGACCTCGAGACGCGCCAGGTGCTCGGAGTTGCCACCGAGCTTGATGTCGACGCCGCGGCCGGCCATGTTGGTGGCGATCGTGACCGAGCCGGGGGCGCCGGCCTCGGCGATCGTCTCACCCTCGCGCTCGGCGTACTCGGGCTTGGCGTTGAGCACCGTGTGCTTGATGCCCCTGCGGGTCAACTGCTGGGAGAGCAGCTCGGAGACCTCCACCGAGATCGTGCCGACAAGTACCGGCTGGCCGTGCTGGTGGCGCTCCTCGATCTCGTTGACCACCGCGTTCCACTTGCCGTCCTTGGTCTTGTAGACCTGATCGTTGCGGTCCCCGCGGACCATCGGGCGGTTGGTCGGGACCTGTACGACCGGGAGGTCGTAGATCTTCATGAACTCAGTCGCCTCGGTCATCGCCGTGCCCGTCATCCCGGCGAGCTTGTCGTACATCCGGAAGTAGTTCTGCAGGGTGATCGTCGCCAGCGTCTGGTTCTCCTCCTGGACGCGGACGCCCTCCTTGGCCTCGACCGCCTGGTGCAGGCCCTCTGACCAGCGCCGGCCCTCGAGGATCCGGCCGGTGAACTCATCGATGATCTTGACCTCGCCGTCGATCACCGCGTAGTCGTCGTCGCGCTTGTACAGCGACTCGGCCTTGAGCGACTGGATCAGGTGGTTGACCAGGTGGCCGTTCTCGGCCCGATAGAGGTGATCGATGCCCATGAACCGCTCGGCCTTGGCAACGCCGCGCTCGGTGATCGACACCGTCTTGTGCTTCTCCTCGAACTCGTAGTCGAAGTCCGCGACGAACTCCTTCTTTGAGCGCGGATCCATCCCTTCGGGCATCTTGCCGGGCACCATCTGGGGGGCCAGCCGCGCAAACTTCGCGTACAGGTCGGCGGCCTGCTCGGGAGCGCCGGAGATGATCAGCGGGGTCCGGGCCTCGTCGATCAGGATGTTGTCGACCTCGTCGACGATCGCGTAGGTGTGATACGGCGACTTGCCCTCCTCGGGCTTGTCGCGGCCGCCGTGCTGGACCTTCTCCTCCAGCGTCGTGGCCATGTTGTCGCGCAGGTAGTCGAAGCCGAACTCGGAATTGGTCCCGTACGTGACGTCGGCGGCGTAGGCGTCGCGTTTCTCCTCGTAGGGCTGCATGTTCTGCAGCACGCCGACGCTGACGCCGAGCAGGTCGTAGATCGGCTTCATCCAGAGCGCGTCGCGGCGGGCCAGGTAGTCGTTGACCGTGACCAGGTGCACACCGCGGCCGCCGAGCGAGTTGAGCACGACCGGGAGCGTCGCGGTGAGCGTCTTGCCCTCGCCGGTCTTCATCTCGGCGATTGAGCCGTCGTGGAGGACCATCCCGCCAATCATCTGGACGTCGAAGTGGCGCATCCCCATCGAGCGTCGCGACGCCTCGCGGACGAGCGCGAAACACTCGTACAGGAGCTCGTCGAGGCTCTCGCCCTCGCGCGCGCGCCTGCGCAGCTCGTCGGCGGCCTCCCGCAGCTCAGCGTCCGTGTAGTGCTCGAGCTCGGGCTCGAAACCATTGATGCGTCCGACCCGCTGCTCATAGGACTTGAACTTCTTCGCCTCGCCCATGCGCAGCGCGCGGTCCAGAATGGACATGGATCTAGCCTAGCAGTGGCCCGGCCGCCGATCGGCGCTCCGGGCCCCTACTCAGCGCGGGGAAATCCGGCTGCTCGACCGGCCCACCAGTGCGGTCGTCAGCAGCGCCAATCCGGCCACAATCACCAGCAGCAGCGCGTAATCGGCGCCGTGCGCGGCCAGCGCCAACAGGTACGGCGAGGCGAACCCGAGGTAGGTGAGCGCGTAGTAGACCGAGGTCAGTCCGCCGAGTGAGCCGTCGCCCGCGAGGCGCTGGACCTCGAGCAGCCCGGCCACCAGGCACAGCCCGTAGCCGGCGCCGAGCACGATCGCGCACGGGACCAGCATCCAGGTCTCCTGCTCGTGGGCCGCGACCGCGCTCAGCAGCAGACCGGCGGTCAGCACCAGCAGCCCGACGATCGCGGCGCTGTTGGCCCGGGCGCGGACCTCGAGTCGGCGCGCCAGAGGCTGGACCAGCACCCCGGCGAGCGCGGTCACCGAGGTGATCGCCGCGGTCAGCGCGATTCCGTCGGTGGCGCGGTTGGCACCGACCACGCTCGGCAGCAGCGCGAACGCGACGGCCGGCGCGGCGAACACCCACGGAGCCATCGGCGCGACCACGCGCCGGAACCGGGGATGGCGGACCTCGGGCGCCGCGAACCGCACACGGCGCTCGCCGCTCGCCGCAACCGTCTCGGGCACTGCCAGCACGGCCACCAGCACGGCCAGCATCAGCACGATGTGCGGGACGTAGGCGAGCACCCGCGGCGCCGGGCCCCACTGAGCCAGCAGGCCCGCGACCAGCGGGCCTGCCGCGAACCCGACGGTCATCGCCACCGCGGCGCGGCGCGCGGCGGTGCTCACGTCGGCGGAGCCCACCGGTGGCGTCGCGGTCTCGCGCAGCCAGGCGGTGCCGGCGCCGAACACGGCGCCGCTTGAGATGCCCGCCAGCAGACGGCCGACGAACAGCAACACGACGCTGTCGGATCCGGCGACGAGCGCCACGCTTGCCAGCAGCGACAGCGCGACCGCCGGGATCACCACGACGCGGCGCCCGAACGCGTCAGACAGCGGTCCCGCGACCAGCAGTCCCGGGATCAGCCCCACCGCGTAGGCGCCGAACATCGCCTCGAGCGTGCCCGTGCTCAGCCCGAGCGCGTGGTGGTACACGAGCAGCATCGGGGTGAACTGGTTGGAGCCCCACCCGGTCCCGAGCAGCACCGCGGCCACGACCAGCCAGGCGGCCTCGCCGGACAGAGCCGAAGCGCGGATCCCAGCCGCGTCCGGCGCCCCTGCGCATCTCTGAGACAGTCGCCGACATCGAAGTTCCTCCGTTTCCTCAGGTTCAATGACCAGACCAGGAGTACCCTAACAGAGATCGGTTCAATCAACGAACTTAAGCCTGCTACGCTCCGTGTCATGCTCGGCAAGGACTACGAGAGGCAGGACTGTGCGCTCGCCCGCACGCTGGAGGCGATCGGGGAGCGCTGGACGCTGCTGATCATCCGCGACGCGTTCTACGGCGTCCGGCGCTTCTCAGAGCTCCAGGCCCACCTCGACATCCCCAAGGCGGTGCTGTCGGATCGCCTATCGGGCCTGGTCGAGGACGGGATCCTCGAGCGCCGGCCCGACCCCGACCACGCGGGACGCCACCTGTACGAGCTCACCCCTGCGGGCCGCGACCTATGGCCGGCCGTCAGCGAGCTGCTGGCCTGGGGCTCGCGTCACCGCGCCACGCACACTCGCGTGTTCAAGCATTCCGTCTGCGGCACGCCGCTGCACGGCAGCTACTGCCCGAACTGCAAGCTCGATCCGGCCCCCGAGGACGTCATCGCCGAGCCCGGGGCGAGCCGGCGGCAGCCGCGCGAGGATCCGGTTGCGGTCGCCCTGCGGCGGCCCCACCGGTTGCTGGAGCCGCTGCAGACCTGACTCTCGGGCCTATGCGGCCGAGGAGACGTCGCCGGGAATCTCCGGCGGCTGGGGGGCTTCGATCGGCTCCAGCGCGGCAGCCCGCGACTCCCGGCGCTTGCGGCGCTTGTCGCGGTGGCGCTTGACCTGTACGGCCAGCGAGTCGGCGCACAGGTTGATCGAATGGACGATCTCGGGCGACGCGTCGCGCGCCCGTAGCGTGACTCCCTTGAGGTGCAGCGTCGCCTCGGCGACCTGCGAATCGGCAATCGCCGGGTTGCGCTCCTCGAACAGCTCCACCTCGAGCTCGGCCAGCTCGGACACCTGACGCGAGACCTTGCGGAAGCGCTTGGTGACGTGCTCCCTCAGGTCATCGGTAACGGGCAGGTTACGGCCCTTGACCTCGATGCGCATCGGCCGACCTCCTTGCTGGAAGGATGGATATGCGGTGAACGATCCAGGTTAAACCCAGCCGTGGCGTTTGTCGATGCAGCGACGACCCCACGCCCGACTATGCGCGAAGATTGGTCGCGTGAGTCCCCAGACCACCTGGTCGCTGGACCCGACCGTGCTGATCGGGGTGCTCGTGCTGGCGGTCCTGTACGGGCTGGGGTGGCGCCGCGCCCGCACGGCGGGAGCCCATCGCCCCAGCCTCGGACGCGTCGCGCTCTTCGCCGGCGGGCTGATCGCGATCCTGGCCGCGCTGGTGTCGCCGCTCGACGTACTCGGCGACCAGCTGATGGTGATGCACATGGTCCAGCACATCCTGCTGCTCGACATCGCCCCGATCCTGCTGATCCTGGGCCTGACCAAGGTGCTGCTGCGGCCGGTCACGCGGCGGCTGCAGACGATCGAGCAACGCGCCGGGTTCCTCTCGCACCCCGCGTTCGCGGTGCTCGCCTACGCCGGGATCCTGTGGCTGTGGCACATCCCTGCGATCTATGACCGAGCGCAGGGCAACGGGGCCATCCACGTGCTCGAGCACGCCTGTTTCTTCGCCGTTGGCACGCTCTACTGGTGGCACGTGCTGTCGCCGATCCGCAGCCGCAAGCGCCTGACGGGGCTCGGCTCCGTCGCCTACATGACCGGCGGCAAGCTCCTCGTCGGCCTGCTCGGGATCGTCCTCGCGTTCGCCCCCGATGTGATCTATCCGTTCTACGCCCACAAGCCCCACTACTGGGGCCTGACCCCGCTCGAGGACCAATCGCTGGCCGGCCTGGCGATGGCGCTCGAGCAATCGATCGTGATGGGCATCGCCCTCGTCTGGCTGTTCGTGAGCATGCTCATCGAGTCCGAGCGCGAGCAACAGCGCCAGGACCGCTATGAGGTGGCTTAAAGAGAAGCGACCCGCCGAAGCGGGCCGCTCTACAGGCTAGAGCCTGAAATGCCAACCTGGAGGCAGTTGCGCGAAGCGCGCCTGCCTCCCAGGGTGGCGTTCAGGCTGTGCAGCTCACGCGTTTAGCACTTGGCGGAGCCGCTGACCGTCGACGTCTGGCGGTCGCTGCCGTTCGTCGTCGAGGTGTAGGTGATCGACCACGGCCGCTTGCCGTTCTGGCAGCCGACCGAGACGTTGTTGAACACCGTCTTGCCCTTCACCTTGACCGAGACCTTAGGCCAGTTCAACGTCTCCCTGATCAGCGAACCGTAGAAGTTCGGCTGGTTTGCCACGCGCGTCGAGATGTCGGCGGGCAGCGGGATGTTGGTGACCTGGAACTTGCCCTGCTGGCTGATCGTGCCGGGGTACGGCGCGGTCGAGCCGGTGGTCAGGCCGGCGCACTGAAGCGTCGAGTGCGTGGTGAAGAAGAACCACAGCTTGCCCTTGCCCGCGTTGAACACGTCGAGGTTCGGGTTGCACTTGACCCGGTTGCTGGCCGACAGCGACGGGTCGCCGAGCAGCGAGTTCACCAGGCCGCTCGCGAATTTAGACGCCTTCGGGCAGAACGAGTCCGACTTCAGCTGCACCATCTTGGTGTTGCTGCAGGTCGGGAACTGCTTGGCGTTGGACACCAGGCCGTAGATCTTGACCTTGATGTTCACCAGCACCGCAGCGGCCTTGGTGGGGTCGGTGTTGTTCGCCACCAGCGTCTGCTTGAAGCTCGTGCCGACCGGCTTCTTTTTGCTCCCGGCGCCCTTCGAGAACGACTGGGTGGTGCCGGAGTACGTGTTGACAGCCGTAGCTCCGTACGCGGCTGTCGCCCCGGCGGCAAGCGTGAACAACGCCGCCAGGATGATTATTTTCCGTCTCAAGTCACTCTCCTTTGGTTTGGGACGGTTTTTCTGGTTCTGCGAGCAAGCGCCGGCCGCGCTCATGGCAGTTGTTTGAGTCTGGGGAATGCTTGGTGCTGCCCCGTCGTCTCCTCGCCAAGCGGGTTTTGTCCCTTGCATGGTGGCCCGCCGGGCGTCTTTGTGTAGTAGACGCCCTGGAGGATTGAGACGAGGTTAGCGGGTACCGTCGGCCCGATCGTCGGCTGGGGGTTCGAGGTGCACACATATCCCCCGAAAACGGACAGGCCGTTCAGCAGCTGGTTGTAGCCGCCCGGGGACATATATGGGTTCCCGCGGTTGCTGTCCAACCGGTTCGGATAGCCCGACAGAGCCTCCGGGTTTACCGGGTTGGAGATCCTGAGGTAGTGCAGAAGCTTGGTCTGCGTGATGTTCTGCGCTGTGGCCTCCGTGTTCGCAGTGCTGTTGGCGAAGAACGCTGCGATCTCGCGCCGATAGGTGTTGATGTAGTTGAAGATCGGCACGAAGTTTCCGAGGTAGGGCTTCAGCCGTCCGAGCCACGGGACGCTCGCGTCCAGGAACCGCTCGAACGCGGGCACGCCGGCCTTCGAGGCGGCGGTGAGGGGCCTCAGGTTCTCGAGCAGCGTCTGCAGCTCCGGCGCCAGCACGACGGTCTGCTGCAGCGTCGGGTTCAGCTGCCTGGCGGCCGGACGCAGCTCGTTGATCAGCGGCGTGGCCACTCGGGCGAACTCGTGGACGCGGTCGACGGTCTGGCGGGTCGCGACCGTGAACGCCGGGAAGGCCTTGATCGCGGCGGCCAGCTCCTGGTTGCGGGCGGCGGTGGAGGCGAATACGGCGTTGGAGTTGCGGATCAGACCCTGGAGCTGAGCGGGCGATTTCGCCAGCGCGCCGAAGACCCTGCCCCCGTTGCTCAGCAGTGCGCTGGTGGCGGCGTCGTCGCGGTTGAGCACGTTGAGCACGGCCTCGACGTTGGTGGCGAACGGATACAGCTGGCCAATCGCCGCGTTGAACTGCTGGCCCCGGCCGGTCAGCGCTTGACCGTCCTGCACCACCCAGGTCGAGAACGCGCGCCGGGTCGCCGGATCGAACGTCGAGAGGATCTGATCGAGCTGTACCGTGGGCGAGATCTGGCCACGCGGGATCGTGCCGCCGTCGGGGAGCTTGGGGGCGTTCTGCGATCCCGGGGTGAGCTCGATGTAGGTCTCGCCCAGCAGCGACTTCTGACGCAGGATCGCGCGCGTGTCGGTTGGCCTCGGCGCGTACTTGTTGTCGAGCTGCAGGACCGCCTTTGTCAGGCCGGTGTGCTTGTCGAGCGAGACCGAGACGACCTTGCCGACGCTCACCCCGGAGATGCGGACGTCAGATTGCTGGGCCAGCTGCACGGCGTCGCCGAACTCGGCCTCCAGCCGGTATCCCTGAGGGGCCAGCGGGACCGTGCCGCCGAACGAGATCCACAGGAACAGCAGCAGGCCTACGCACGAGCCCGCGAACGCGACCATCATCAGGATCCGGGAGGGACTGGGCGCCTGCTTGTTCACGGGATCACCGTCGTGGGGCAGAACTTGCCGCCGATCTTGCTCCAGTCCGGCGCGTTCAGGAGCGCCAGCAACGGTTTCAGCGCCGGATTGGCGTCTGCCAGCCCGACCTCGAACAGCTGCAGCTCCGAGCAGGTGCCCATGAACAGGCCGCGGACCATTGAGCCCTGGGCGTCCTGGAGGTTGGTCAGCGACTGGGCGATGTGGCTCAGCCACGCTCCCCAGAACAGGTAGCCCTGCTCGGACCCGTGCGGCTGGTAGGCGAGCGTGTTGAACAGGGAGTTCAGCACCGACACCGAGCGGGTCAGCGGCGGCGTGGCGACGCGCAGCTTCGCCGCGGCCGGCGCGAGCGCCTTGGCCACCGGCTGGACCGCCACCGAATACGGCCGCAACTGGTTCTTGATCACCGGCGTGGTGGCCTTGAACAGCGACGTGCTGGCCGACAGCGCCGGGCCGAACGCGTGCGCGAACGGCAGCAACGCGTTCAGGGTCGGCGTGCTCGCGTTGGCGAACGCCTGCACCTTGCCCAGCGTCCGGGTGGTCTGCATGCAGCGTCCCGGGCAGCAGCGTCAGCGCCTGCTCGAGGTTCTGGTCCTGCGAGGAGATCGCGGCGAAGTTCTGGTTGGAGGAGTTGATCAGCGAGGTCAGCGTGCCGTCGACCCCTCCGAGCGCCTGCGACACCTCCTGGAGGTTATGGATCGAGTTGCGGATGTTCTTGGTCCGCTGCGCCAGCAGCGACGTGAACGTCTTCGTGTCCCGGTTGAGCGGCGCGAACCGCTTGAACGTGCCCGTCAGGTCGGCGACCGCCTTGGGGCTGGGCGCCGCGCCGGTGGCGGAGCCGTCGTGGAACAACTGCGCCCCGCCGCCGAGCAGGAGCAGCAGGTAGTTGCGGGTGTCGGCGTCGAGCGAGGACAGGATCTCCTCGACGTTGATGTCGGGCGCGGTGTTCGCGACCGGGAGCATTCCCCCGTTCGGGACCGCACCCGAGTCCGCGGTGCCGGGATCGAGCGAGAGATACATGTCCTTCAGCGGCGTGCGTGGGCGCAGCAGCACGGTCGCGTTGCGGTAGATCGGCTTGTACTTCTTATAGATGTTCATCGTCACGACGGCGCGCCCGCCCTCGAGGTCGACCGCGCCGATCTGTCCGATCTGCACGCCGGCGACGTCGACCGACTGGCCCTGGCCCGACGTAACCGCGGCGCCGCTGGCGAACTGCGCCTTGACGGTGTAGTAGCTCTTGCCGAGCGTGAACGACGGCTGGTGGTCGAGGATGTAAACGACCACGGCCCCGGCGAGCACGACCAGCGCGAGGATCGCGATGAAGTCCTGGCGGTGGATCAGGATCGCGCGCTTCACGAGCCCGGTCCCGTCTTCACCTGGTTGAGCTCCGGGCGGGCGTTCTTGTAGCAGGCCACGTCGCGCCGGACTGGCGGCGGGCTGCCGGCGAACGCCGGCCGCGTGCCGAGCGTCGGCAGCACCGCGTTGCCGTACGCCGGCCCGCCGCCGGGCAGCGACGGGGTCGTGACCCGGTTGTCGCCGCCCCCCGCGTTGGCGCGGACGTAGCGCCCGTTGCCGTCGAAGTTCTGCGCGGCGCCGGCGAGGCCGACGGCACTCTGGAACAGCTCGCGATACACCGGCTGCCCGGTGCCGATCGGCGGGTCGGCGATCACCTCGTTGCCGGTCGGGACGATGTTGTGGTCAAAGCAGCGGGTGAGCAGATCGGCCTGTTTGAGCAGCGCCTCGGTCGGCGCGATCGTGGCGCCCGTGTTCTGGATCGCCGGGGTCAGGTATCGGACCAGGCCGCCGAGCTCCTGGGGCGACATCAGCAACGTTCCCTGGGCCAGCCACGGCAGGCCCGCGGTGATCGCCGGACCGAGCTGCGAGATGCCCGGGGTCAGCGCCCGGGCGAACGCCTTGGTGGGCCCGAACGAGCGGTCCAGCGCGGTGTCGGAGGACTCAGCGCTGGTCAGGAACGGAGGCAGCAGCGAGATCGTCTGGCTGAGCTCGTGCTGGCGGGCCGACAACGCGGCCATTGTCGCGTTGAACGTCGTCACAAAGCTCGACAGCTGGTCTCCGCTGGTCGCCAGCGCCTTGAACACCTCAGCGTTGCCCTTGACCACTCCGGAGAGGTCGTGGGGCGAGACGCCCAGCAGTGCCTCGTTGACGATCGCCGACGCCTTGAACGCGTCGGGCGAGTACTGCAGTGACTTGTTCAGCGCCTGCCCGCCGGTGAGGCCCCGGACGATCGGATCCTGGGTGGCGTCCTCGGCGGCGGTCGGCTGGCCGTTGAGCGACGAGCCGAGCCCGCGCAACAGCGTCTCGAGGTTCGTCCGGGTATCGGAGCTCAGCGACGACAGCACGCGGTCCAGCTGGACCGGGCCGGCGGTCCGTGCCACGGGGAGCGTCGAGCCCGAGTTCAGGTCCGGCGCGGACGGCGTGCCCGGCTGCAGGTCCACGTAGAAGTTGCCCTCGAGGAAGATCCGGGGGCGGATCTTCATGGTCGCGTCGGAGTGGATCGGAAGCCCGTTGGAGTTGATGCTCATCGTGACCAGGCCGGCCTGCGACGAGGAGCCCCCGATGTGCGCCACCGACGTCACCTCCCCCACGTCGACCCCGGCGATCCGCACCGGCGAGGGGATGTGCAGCTGCGTCTCGGACGTGACCATTGCCTTCAGCTGGTACGGCGTGCCCGCGAACGGCGAGGAGCCGCCGAACACGAAGTAGCAGGCCACGACGATCACGGCGATCCCGATCAGCCCCGCGGCGAACTTGGAGATGCGCGAGCGGTGGCGTCTCACTGCTTTGGCCTCGTCGTCTTCTCGGTACGGGTGCCGAGGTTCCCGGGCGGGTTGCCGATCAGCGAGCCCGAGGTGTAGGGCTCGTTGCCGGCGGCGCATTCGCGCGGCTGTCCGGGGCTGGCCGTGTACGGGTACGGGTTGACGTGCAGCGGGCCGCTCTCGCCGTTGTTGCCCGACGCGCTGCTCGCCGGCACCTCGGACAGGTATGGCTTGCTGGACGGCACGGCCTCGCCGCCGAGCACGTCGTCGATCACGACCACGTTGAAGCGCAGCGCGGTGCCATTGCCGAACTGCTCGGCCAGCAGGCTGCCGGTGTTGCGCAGGAACAGCGACACGTAGTTGCACGTCGCCTGGACCGGGGTCAGGTAGGCCAGCGGCGAACGCAGGCTCTGGACGGTCAGCGTGAGCCGGTCCAGGCCGCCGTTGACCGCCGGCGTCTGCGCGTAGCGTCCGAGCCGCTTGGACAGGCTCGTGAGCCGCGCGTCGAGCTCCTTGGTGGGCGGCAGCGTCTGGGTTCCGGTGGCGAACGCGTCCGCGAGCACCGGCGCGCTCTGCTTCAGCGTCGCGAAGCCGGGCCGCAGCTCCTTGAACAACCCGGCGGTGTTCAGGAGGAATGCCTGCTCGTCCGGGCTGTCGCGGATCACCGCGCTGAATGTCGGCGGCGTCTCCTGGATCCAGTCCCGCAGGTAGGGCTCGGCGACCGGGGCGATCGCGCGGAAGGTGGTGTCGAGGTTGGTGTAGAGGTCGGCCTGCGTCTGGGCCACCGGCGCGAGCGCGCCGGAGAACGCCTCGAGCCCCCGGAAGAACCCACCGAGGTCGGTCTTCGGGGAGGCGAGATTGTGCGCTACCGGCTGCAGGTCGCGCACCAGCGGCCTAAACGCCCCGATCGCGTCGTTGATGTCGCCACCTCGCGAGGCCAGCGCGTCGCTGAACCCGATCGTCGTCTCCTGGACGCCCTTACGGGTAGCGGGGTCGAACATCGACAGGACCTGATCGAGGTCGACCTCCGCGCTCGATTGGCTAACCGGCACGGTCGCCCCGTCGCGGTAGGTCTGCGTCGAGGTGCCCTTGGTCAGATCGATGTACTTCAGCCCGATCGCTCCCTTTAGCCGAACGTTGAACGTCGAGTCGACCGGCAGCGGCTCGACGTCCTTGTTGAGCTTGAGCGTGAGCAGCGCGATCGGCTGCCCGGCCGCGTCGCGCGCGGGGTCGACCGTCGTGACCGTGCCCACCAGTGCCCCGCCCATGTGCACCTCGACGTTACGCGTGACCTCGGCCCCGTTGCTCAGCTGCAGATGGAGCGTGTATCGGGGCACGAACGGCAGCCCGTTGTTGGCCTGGTAGGCGAGCGTGACCGCGATCAGCGCCACCAGCACGGTCAGCGCGCCGATCACGATCGGGTTGGTGAGCAACGCCGGGCCGCGCGCCGCCTGGTTTCTCATCGGCCGCTCCCCAGCAGGTAGCCGAGCAGCCCCTGGAGCGTCTTGCCCGAGCCGTCCTGGGCCTGCGTGCCGTCGGCGCCGGCGACCGCGTCGCGAACGACGCGAGCGGCGGAGGCATCGGCCGCGGCCTGGGCGCCGGCGCGGCGCTTGTCAGACCGGGCCTTGGCGCCGGTGGCGCCGGAATGCGCCGCCGAGCTGTGGCCGGCGTCGGCGCGGCTGGTGTCGGCGCTGACGGTCTCCGCGCTCGAGGCAGGTGCCCCGGCGGCCGCCGCGAGTGCGCCGAAGTTCGCCGAGCAGCCCGGGACCGGATGCTTGACATAGGAGGCGCACGAGCCCACCATCGGCTCGGTACGGGCCAGGTGGCCGACGCTGTCGAACGTGTTGGTCGCGCTGACGCCGTTGAACAGCAGCGACATCAGGTACTCGATCGCGCCGGTCTGGTCGAGGCTCGAGGTCAGCTTGTCGAGCGATTTCGCGGTCGGCTCGGTCTGGGTGGCCAGCCGGTCCAGACGATGCGCCAGCGGCAGCGTCGCCACCAGCGGCGCTTGGGACTGCTGGGCCGAGTTCCCCAGCTCGATCAGCGCCGGCCGGGCGGCGTTGGCGAACGGCGCGAGGTTCTGGAACTGGCGCGAGACGTCGCCGGCGCTCTGCCTCAGCGTATTCATCAGCGGCGTGCCCTGATCGGCGAGCTTGCCCAGATCGGTGACGAGCGGGCGCAGCTGGCGCAGGAACGTCGGAAACAGCTGGAACGAGCGGGAGATGTCAGCCGCGCGCGACGCGCTCGCCACCGACGTGGTGTTCGCCTGGACGACGAAGTCGGCGAGCTGGTGCTTGGCTTTGGCCAGCGGCGCCAGCACCGCATCCGACTCGGTAGCCAGTCGCGCCAGCACCTTGTTCTGGTGCGCCAGGACCTGCAGGACCTTGTCGGTCTGCCCCAGCGCCGGATTCGCCCGGTGGATGACCGCGTTCAGGTCAGAACCGCGCGCCGCTAAGCCTGTGCCGAGCTCGTCGAGGATCAGCGAGAACCGCTGCCTGATCGGCTGCTGGGAGATGTCCTGGACGATGTCCGAGTCGACCGGCGAGGTCGTGTTCGCCACCGGCAACAGGTATGAGCCCTTGCCCGCGCCGCTTGAGATCTTCTGCAGGGGCGGCGACGACGAGGATCCCGGGTCGCAGTCGACGTATTTCTCGCCGATCAGCGACTGGGGCCGGATCGAGCAATGGGCGTTGCCGTAAAACGGGGTGAAGTTCGCGTTGTCGACAGTGATCGTCACCGCGGCCTTGTTCAGCGGCGAGCCCTGGGGGCAAGGCGCGTTCGTGCACACGTCCAGCGACTGGATCGACCCCACGGGCGCCCCGGCGACGCGAACGTCCTCGCCGGGAACCGCGAACGCGGCGTCGTCGAAGATCGCGCGAATCTGGTAGATCGGCGTCTTGCCCGTCGATGAGTTGGCGATCACCGCGGTGGCAGCGCTGAGCAGCACGACCAACCCCAGGATCGTTGCGATTCGTCTCATGGGCCGGGCGGGACGCTCAGGTTGCTGCAGCCGGGGACCAGCCACGGGGACGAGCCGTCGGGCGTCGGCTGCACGGCCGCCCCCGGACAGCGGGAGTTCGCCACCTGCAGGCCCTCGAAGCGTTGCGACGGCGGACGGTCGGTCAGCTGATTGGCCGCGTCCACGCCGAAAGCGCCGAAGAACGGCTGCGTGCGGGCGTAGTGGCCATTGGCGTCGAAGTAGCCGCCCGTCTGCCCCAGATCGCCGAGCGCGGCGACGACGTCAGGTGTGTACTCGCGGAAATAGTCGACCTGTGGCTGAGAGTCGTTGAACTCCTTGATCATCCGCGGGAATGCCGACTCGGCGATGTTTGCCAGGCCGGGCGTCGCCTTCAGCAGCGTGATCAGATCGCCGTTGCCGGTGGGGTTGCGGATCAGCGCGTTGAGGCTCTTCGTGGTGGGAATCGATGCCGTGGTGAACTTGCCCAGCTGCTGGACGAACTGGGCGAGATGGCGCGAGTTGGGGATCGACTTGACCACCAGCGGCTGCAGCACGTCGAGCGTCGAGCGCAGGCCGGCGAATGTCGCGGTCGAGTGGGTCAGCGTTGGCCCCAGCTGACGCAGCGTCTGCTCGAGGTTCTCGCTCTGGCTGGCGATCGCTGCGGTCGTCGTGTTCGTGTTCGCCACCAGCTCGGTCAGCTGGTCGGTACGCGCGCCGAGTGCCCGCATCGTTTGCGCGCCCTGGATCAGCAGGCTGTCGAACAGCGGCTCGTTGCGCGCGAGCTCGCCGGTCACGTCGGTGGTGCTCGCGAGCGCCGGGGCGAAATACTGGAGCGTCTGATTGGCCTGCGGCGCCTTTCCGGAGATGCTCGCGGCCTCGCCCTGGATGAAGTTGCGAAGACCGGTTCGCGTCTTCGGGGTCAGCGTGTTGAACAGCTGGTCGAGGCTGACGAACGAGTACGTGTGGTTTTGGGGGATCGTGGCGCCGTCGTCGATCTGCGGCGCGTCGGCGGGACCGGGCTCGAGGACGACGTAGCGGTTGGCGATCCCCGACAGCGAGTTCTCGTAGATCCGAACCACCGTGCCGTCGTGCATCGGCTTGTCGACGCTGAACTTCACCTCGGCGAGGCCGTCGGGCGAGAGGCCGATCGACTGCACCGAGCCGACCTTGGCCGGACCGATCATCACGTCGTCGCCGGTCACCAGGCCCCCGGAGTCCTGGAATTGCGCCTGCAGCGTGTAGTCGGGACCGTTCCCGAGCAAGAGCAGCGCGACGAGAATCACCGCGCCGGCGAGCGAGGCGACCGCAGCGACGCGCGCGATCATGCCCCGAGCGAGACCCTGTCTATGTGTGCCGAGGGACGGTCATGCGCGACGTCCGTCCATGGCGCTCGTGCCGTGCTGCGCAAAGCCCTAATTTGAAACCCTCTCCCGTATGACGTCTCTTTCGGCGCCCGCCACCATCCTGCCAGAGCGAGCGTCCCCGCGCTACGGACGGTTGTTTAGCCGACGTTAACGCTGATTGCGCCGGTCAGCCGGCGACGCGAGGGCGCGCAAGCGCCTGCAGCGCGGCGCCGATCGCGCCGCCGAGGTCCCCCAGCGCGGCCACGTGCACGTCGGGCGGCTCGGAGTCATGGAACAGATGCGGATGCATCGCATGAGAGATCCGCTCAGCCATCGGGTCGCCGAAGCGCACGCCGAGCCCGCCGCCGATGATCACCGCTTCGACGTCGAGCAGGTTCACCGCAGACGCGACGCCGGCGCCCAGCGCCTCCACGGCGCCGTCGATCAGCTCGGTCGCGAGCTTGTCGCCGTGGTCGAGCGCCCGCGCCCAGATCGAGCTGGTCAGGCGCGTGCGCTTGTGCTCCTTCATCAGCTTGAACAGGTCGGTCTTCCTCCCCTCGTCGGCGCGCCTGCGTGCGCGCGCTTCCATCGCGCCGCGCCCAGCGTAGGCCTCCATGCACCCGCGCCGGCCGCACGGGCACTTGGCGCCGCCGATCCTCACGACCATGTGGCCGATCTCGCCGGCGCCGCCGCGGCCGATCCAGGGTTTGCCGTTGAGCACGAGCCCACCGCCGACGCCGGTGCCCCAGAACACGCCGAGCAGCGACTTATACGGCTTGCCCGCGCCGAGCTTGAATTCGGCGTTGGTGGCCACCTGCACGTCGTTGCCGACGAACACGGGTGTTCCCAGGCCCTTGGACAGCGCATCGCCGAGCCCGAAGCTGCCCTCCCAGTCCGGGAGGTTGCGGGCGGTCGACACCGCCCCGGTCTCCGGGTCGACCACGCCGGGCGACCCGACGCCGACGCCGCGCAGGGCGTCGGTCTCGATATCCGCGGCCTGAGCTGCAGAGCGGACGGCCTCGATCATCTGCTCGGCGACGTCCTCGGGACCGCCCTCGGTCGGGGTGGGGCGGCGCGCCGAGCCGAGCACCGTGTTCTGGGAGTTGACGATCACGGCCTCGATCTTGGTGCCGCCGAGGTCGATTCCGCCGCGGGCGGCGCTGTTGCTGGAGGGCATGTCGAGATCCTTACAGAGGCGGGGTCAAAGCGCGAGCCTGGGTGTGAGGCGGACTACCCCGGTCGATCAGGTCCAGGACTCGCGATAGTGCGCCTGCTCGGGCGTGGGCTCGTCGATTCCCACCCCGAGCGCGGCCAGCTTCAGCCGGGCGACCTCACGGTCGATCGACGCCGGTACCTGCAGGACCCCGGCATCGAGCTCGCCGCGGCGGCGGACGAGCTCCTCGACGCACAGGGCCTGCAGGGCGAACGAGACGTCCATCACGGCTGCGGGATGCCCCTCGGCCGCCGCAAGATTGACCACCCTGCCCCGCGCCAGCAGGTTCAGCCGCCGCCCGTCGCCGAGCCGGTACTGGTCGACCAGCGGCCGCACGGCCTCGACCGAAGTTGCCAAAGCGCGCAGCTCGTCGAGGTCGAGCTCGACGTCGAAGTGCCCCGCGTTGGCGAGCACCGCGCCGTCCTTCATCAGCTCGAAGTGCTCCCCGCGTAACACCCGCCGGGAGCCGGTGACGGTCACGAAGATGTTTCCGCGTGCCGCGGCCTCGAGCGCCGGCATCACCTCGTAGCCGGCCATCCGCGCCTCGAGCGCCCGGAGCGGATCGACCTCGCAGACGATCACAGCCGCGCCCGCGCCGCGGGCGCGCTCGGCGATCCCCTGGCCCGCCCAGCCGTAGCCGACGACCACGAGCGTGTGGCCGGCGAGCAGCACGTGGCTGGCGCGGATGATCCCGTCGATCGCCGACTGGCCGGTCCCGTGGCGGTCGTTGAGCGCCCGCTCGGTGCGGGCCTCGTTGACCGCGAGCACCGGACAGGCCAGCCGCCCCTCGTCCTGCAGCCGCCGCAGGCGCACCAGCCCGGTGGTGGTCTCCTCGGTGCCGCCGACCAACCCGCTGAGCGCGTCGCCGCCGAGCTCGTGGGCGGTGACCAGCAGGTCGGCGCCGTCGTCGATCGTGATGTCGGGGCCGCCCTCGGGGCCGGCGACCAGCGCACGGACATGCTCGGCGTAGGTATCGAGGTCCTCGCCGTGCAGCGCCCTGACCTCGACCCCGTGCTCGACAACCAGCGCAGAGGCCACGTCATCCTGCGTGGACAGCGGGTTCGCCGAGCACAGCGCGGTCGAGGCGCCACCCGCCTGGAGCGTGAGGATCAGGTTCGCGGTCTCGGAGGTGACGTGGAGGCAGGCGGCCACCCGGACGCCCTTCAACGGCTGCTGGCGGGCCAGCCGCTCACGGATCTGTCCCAGCACCGGCATCTGCTCGCCGGCCCACTCGATTCGGGCCTGACCCTCATCGGCCAGGCCCAGATCGGCGACTTCATGGGGCGGGATCGACGTCGAGCCCATCGCGCTCCGCGGAGCTTCGTCGCTGTGGTCCGGCTAGTAGCGGTAGTGGTCGGACTTGTAGGGGCCCTCGACGGGGATGCCGAGGTACTCCGCCTGACCCGGCGTGAGCTCGGTGAGCCTGATCCCGAGCGCGTCCAGATGCAGGCGGGCGACCTTCTCGTCGAGCTGCTTGGAGAGCGTGTAGACCTGCTTGTCGTACTCATCGTTGGAGCCGAACAGCTCGATCTGGGCGATCACCTGGTTAGTGAACGAGTTCGACATCACGAAGCTCGGATGACCGGTGGCGTTGCCAAGGTTCAGCAACCGCCCCTCCGACAGCACGATGATCGAGTGCCCGTCGGGGAACACCCACTCGTCGACCTGCGGCTTGATCTCGATCCGCTTGACCCCGTCGATCCGGCCCAGGCCGGCCATGTCGATCTCGTTGTCGAAGTGGCCGATGTTGCCCACGATCGCCTGGTGCTTCATCCCCGCCATGTGCTGGCCGGTGATCACGTCCTTGTTGCCGGTCGCGGTGACGAAGATGTCGGCGGTGTTGAGCACGTCCTCCAGCTGCACGACCTGATAGCCGTCCATCGCCGCCTGCAGGGCGCAGATCGGATCGATCTCGGTGATCACGACGCGGGCGCGCTGGCCGCGCAGCGACTCGGCGCAGCCCTTGCCGACGTCGCCGTAGCCGCACACGACCGCGACCTTGCCGCCGATCAGCACGTCGGTGGCGCGGTTGATCCCGTCGATCAGCGAGTGGCGGCAGCCGTACTTGTTGTCGAACTTCGACTTCGTGACCGAGTCGTTGACGTTGATCGCGGGGAACAGCAGCTGGCCCTGCTCGGCGAACTGGTAGAGGCGGTGCACGCCGGTCGTGGTCTCCTCGGTCACGCCCTTGATCTCGGCGGCAACCTTGGTCCAGCGCTGCGGGTCCTGGTCGAATATGCGCTGCAGCGACGCGAGCACGATCTCGAACTCCTCGGAGTCGGCCGTCGACGGGTCCGGGACGGCGCCCGCGGCCTCGTACTCGACGCCCTTGTGGACGAACAGCGTTGCGTCTCCGCCGTCGTCGAGGATCATGTTCGGACCGGCGGGGGTGGGCGAGTCGGAATCCGAGTCATCACTCCAGGTCAGAGCCTGCTCGGTGCACCACCAGTACTCCTCCAGCGTCTCGCCCTTCCATGCGAACACCGGGACGCCGCTCGGGTCCTCGACCGTGCCGTCGGGACCTACCACGACGGCGGCCGCGGCGTGGTCCTGCGTCGAGAAGATGTTGCAGGAAGCCCAGCGGACCTCGGCGCCGAGCGCCACCAGCGTCTCGATCAGCACCGCGGTCTGCACGGTCATATGCAGCGAGCCGGTGATGCGGGCTCCGGCGAGCGGCTGACTGTTGGCGTACTCGCGCCGGGTGGCCATCAGGCCCGGCATCTCGTGCTCGGCGAGGCGGATCTCCTTGCGGCCGAACTCGGCGAGAGCGAGGTCGGCGACCTTGAAGTCGATCTTGGCGGCGGTCGTGCTCATGGGCTCTCCACTGTCGTGCGTGTTTTCGGGTTGTCGGCGACCGCCGTCAGGCGGCGGCGAGAAGCTTCTGGTGCTTGGCCTGCTCGAAGCGAAGCCAGTCGTCGGCCTCAACGTCGTCGGGCCGCTGTGCCTCGCTGGCGAGCCAGCTCGAGACGGCTTGACGCAGCTCCTGATCGTTCTGGATCCGCGCGGCGAAGGCCACGTCGGAGAGCCCGAGATCGAACCGAGTGAGCAGCTCCTTCAGCGTCCGCAGCCGCTGCAGCTCGGCCGGCCCGTACAGTCGGTATCCCGACGCCGAACGCCCCGGAGTGACGAGCCCGGTCCGCTCGACGTAACGAAGCATTCGCGCCGACCAACCGGTCGTGTGGGCCGCCTCGTTGATCGTCAAACCGTCCATTTCGGACCCGAACCTTATCACGACCGTGTCAAGGTTTTGGGAACATAAACAGCCCTGAAGAAATTTCTCGGCGAATCCCTCAAGGTCCGGGCGTGAAATGCCGAAATGGAACTACGAGATTCGTCCAGCGGCCGGTGAACGACTCAACTCGCGGGTTAGCCTCGCGGTGGGCTCATGGGCCGTATCCCCGGAGGATCCGGGAATGGAGCCGAAACAGCCGTGACGCGGTGCCGAGACATGATCATTGAGCGCAGCAAATGGGTCTGCTCCATCGCGGCGATGAGCGCGATCGGGATCGGCATGTTCGGCGTCGCCGGCGCCAGCGGCCGCGGCTCGGCCTGGTCGGCGGTACACCCCGCCAAGGCCCACGTGCTCGTGGTCCACTCGCACGGATCCGCGCAGATCAGCTCTCACGTCTCTCACGTCTCTCACGCCTACAACTCGAGCGTCTCCCGGCACGTCGTCTCGAGTGGCTACAGCTCGCACACCACCGTGGTCCACGCCACCGCCACCGCCACCGCCAGCTACGCGAGCTCGGCCCATCCGGTTCAGGCCGCCTCCTCAGCACCGGCCGCGACCACGCACGCATCGGCGCCGGCCGCGCCCGTGCACACCAGCCACGCTTCTCACGCTTCTCACGCGTCGCACTCCAGCCACTCCGGCGGCTCGCACGCGCACTCGGCCCACCACTCGCAGGTGCGCGCCCACAACAACGTAGCCGCCGCGGCCGACAACTCCGCCGCCGACAGCGCTGCCGTCAGCGCCCAACTCGGCGCCTGGACCGGCGCGAGCGTGTCGGTGCAGAGTGCTGATTGCCCCGGGACGACCGACCCGGCCGGCACCACCAGCACTCCGGTGAGCGATCCAGCGCCGGGCGCTCCGACCTGCGGGACCGACCCGGGAACTGGGACTGGGACTGGGACCGCCACCGGCACCGGAACTGGGACTGGCACCGGCACCGGAACTGGGACTGGCACCGGCTCGGGCGACAACGGGCAGAGCAACACGGTCCCGGACCCGGGCGATCAGGGCACCGGATGCCCGACTACGACCGCGGCTGATCCGACGGTGCCCCCGACCGACCCGACCGCGCCTCCGACCACCGGCCCGACCGACCCTTGCACCGGCACCGGCACCGGCACCGGGCACGGGCACGGGCACCAGGGCACGGGTACCGGCACTGGGACTGACCAGGGCACCGGATGCCCGACCACAACCGCGACCGCGACCGACCCGACCGTGCCCCCGACCGACCCGACCGCGCCTCCGACCACCGGCCCGACAGACCCTTGCACCGGCACCGGCACCGGCACGGGCACCGGCTCGACCGGCGACGGATCGGGCCAGGGCTGCACTCCGACCGACTCCACCGGCGACGGCACCACGGTGACGCCGCCGACTGACACCGGAACCTCGGACGGCACCGGCACCTCCAACGGCGGCAGCGACCAGACTCCGACGACTCCGACGACTCCCTGCAGCGGCGGCGGGATTCCGGGCTCGCCGCAGGGCAACCCGGGCATTCCCGGCTCGCCTCAGGGCGCGGTCGGCAGCACCGGCAACAGCGGCAACGGCAGCACTGGCACCGCGTCCGGTGGGCTCACTCCCACCAGCTCTTCGAGCCCCAGTAACACGGGCAGCCAGGCCCCGGTCGTAGGTACCCCGCCGGACAACGGCGCCGAAAACCCGAGTGGTCAGCGACTCCGGGCAACGGAGGGAACCGCACGCTCGGGTTCGGCCGGTCGACGGTGACCCCGCTCTCGGGCAACAACTTCAACAGCACCTCCCCCGCGCAGACTGGAACCGGGCTGAGCTCCACGCCGAGCTTCGGGACCGGCTCGGCCGGCGGAGCGGGCACGACCGGCGCCGCCGCGGCCGCCGCGGCCGCCGCAGCCGCGGGCAACGCCAGCGGCCTCGGCACTCTCACCCCGGCGACCTCGCAGATCGGCCTCGCCGGTAGCGGCGCCAACGAGCAGGCCCACGCCCGGGCGAAGGACAACGCCAAGACCCGCGCGGCCGCCCACTCCACCGGCCCCGTGTCGGTCCCGTCGTTCATCGGCCAGCCGTTCCAGGGCATCGCCAACGCGGCCGCGATCGTCATCAACAAGATTCCGTGGTACATCTGGCTCGCCCTCGGCGCGCTGGCGGTCGTCGCGACCGGCGCCATCGGCGCGGCGTACCGATCGAGCCGCCGCATCCGCCGCCAGGCGGGCGCGATGGCCGCGGTCAGCGCCGCTGCGCTCACCGACCCGCTGACCGGCGTGCTCAACCGCCGCGGCTTCACCGAGGCCGTCGAGCGCGAGCTTGCCCGCGCGCGCCGCTACGACCGCCCGTTCGTGCTCGCCTACGCCGACGTTCGCGGCCTGAAGGCCGTCAATGACACCGAGGGTCACCTCGCCGGCGACGAACTGCTCAAGGGCGTTTCGAGCCTCCTGCGCGACTCCGCCCGCGCCGACGACGTGGTCGGCCGGCTGGGCGGCGACGAGCTCGGCCTGCTGCTCGTCGAGCAGTCGGCCGATGGCGCCGAAGCCGTCACCAGCCGGATCCAGTCGATGCTTCCCGAGCGCCACGCCGAGCTCGGGATCAGCACCCCCTGGGACCTGACGATCGGCATCGCCGCGTTCCCCGAGGACGGCCAGACGTTCAACGAGCTGCTCGCCGTCGCCGACGAGCGGCTGTACGAGCAGCGCGGGATCGCGATCCGTCGCGAGACGCCCGCCTCCTGACGTCACGCGGGCCCGCAGCTCCCGGTCAACTCCCCATTGGAGGGCTGGCCGGACGACCTTGGGGAGTTCACCCTGTCCCACATGGACAACTCCCCACGCTCCCGCGCAAAGCGGTGCAATGGGGAGTTGACCGGCGCTACCCGTGGGCCAGGGCGCCCTTGAGCCGGTCGATCATCACCACCGGGGTGGGATCGACGCCGGACAGCACCGCAAGATAGACCGACACGAGATCGCCCAGCAGCACCAATGAGGTCAGCCGGTCGGTCCGGGTCTCGCCGATCGTCTCGACCCGCAGCGTCGCCGCCGCGTCGGCCTGGATCAGCGCGCGGGCGAGCTCGATCCGCTGGCGGGTACGCGGGTGCAGGTCCGAGTCGTCGAGGAACACCGCGCTGAACCGCCCCAGCTCGGGAGCGCCCGCCCAGCCCGCGATCTCGTTGTGGTCGAGCTCGGGCAGCTCACCGGCGAAGCTCGGGGTCTTCGCGTTCTCGTTGATCTGGGTCTTCCACCGGTACGCGATCGGCGCGGTCAGCCCGGCACCGGCGATCTGCGGCACGGTGCCGTGCATCGCCCGAGCCAGCTGCTTGGGCAGCGCGTCCTCGGGCCCGTCGGGGCCCCACTCGCCCGCCAGCCGCTCGGCGTTGGCCGCGGCCACATCGATCTCGGCGTGCAACCGATCCCCGGCGCCGCACAGGGCGGCCACCTCGAGCGCGATCACGAGCGAGTAGCCGACGGCGACCCGCGGCTGGAACGCGCCCGGCACCGGTATCACCGGGACGCCGTCGGAGCGCGCAGCGCTGGCCAACTCGCCGCCGGTGGTGGCGACGATCCGGCGCGCCCCCAGCGCTCCGGCAGCCTCGTAGGCGGCGAGCGTCTCCTCGGTATCGCCCGAGTAGCTGGCGCACAGCACGGTCGTGTCCGGCGTCGTCCACGCCGGCAGGGCGTAGTCGCGGGCCAGCGTGATCGGGCGCGAGGCGCGGTCGCCGAGCACGGCCCGCGCCAGCGCGCCGCCGACGGCCGATCCGCCCATTCCCGCGACGATCAGCCCGCCGGGCGTGTCTTCGGGCTTCAGGTTGGCCGACTCGACGCGCCACAGCGCGTCGCGCAGGTGGTCATGGAGGGCAAGGATGTCCTCGATCTGGCCCGACTGATCGATCGCGGCGACCGCGTCGCGGGTCAGATCCGCGCTACTCGTCAAAATTTGATCGCTCCCTCTGGCAGCTCGACGCCGGGGAAGATACGCGCCCCGGCCGCCAGCACGTTATCCGGTCCAACGCTCACACCCTCGCCGAGCACGACCCGGTCCTCGATGTGGCAGTGATCGCCGATCTCGGCGCCCGCACCGATGATCGCGCCGCGAACCGTGGACCGCGCGCCCACGCGGACGCCGTCGAGCAGCACCGAACTCTCGACGTGGGTCCCTGCCCCCACCGCAACGCCGTGGCCGAGCACGGTCCGTCCGCCGACGATCGCCCCGGGCGCGATCTCGCAGCCGGCGCCGATGATCGCCGGCGCGACCACGCGCCCCAAAATCCTGGCGCCTTCGAGCAGCACCAGCCCGGACTCGCTCAGCCGGCGCCCGAGTTCGGTCTTGACGTTGCCCTCGAGGATGTCGTAGGTGCCCTGCAGGTAGCGCTCGGGCGTGCCGATGTCCAGCCAGTAGCCGTCGGCCTCGTAGCCGAACAGACCATTGCCGATCAGCTCGGGGAACACCTCGCGCTCCATCGAGATGTTCGAGCCCGCCGGGCCCATCTCGTCGAGCAGCTCGCGCTCGAGCACATACGCCCCCGCGTTGATCAGGTCGGTGTCGATCTGCTCGGGGCCGGGCTTCTCGACGAACTCCGAGACCGAGTCGTCGGGGTTACGGCGGACCAGCCCGTAGGCGGAGGGGTCCTCGACCGGGATCAGCGCGAGCGTCGCCCTGGCCCCGGTGCGCTCGTGCTGGGCGAGCTCCTCGGTCAGGTCGATGTCGGTGAGGATGTCGCCGTTGAGCATCAAGAAGCGCTCGTCGAGCAGCCGCTGCGCGTACTTCAGCGCGCCGCCGGTGCCCAGCGGACGCGGCTCCTCCACGTAGCGCAGCCGGATCCCCAACGACGAGCCGTCGCCGAGCACGTCGCGGACGCCGTCGGCCATGAACCCGCAGGACATGATCACGTCGTCGACGCCGTGGCCTCGCAACCACTCGAGCATGTAGGAGATCAGCGGGCGCCCCACCAGCGGCACCACGGGCTTGGGGATCGTCGACGTGAGCGGACGCAGGCGGGTGCCCTGTCCGCCCGACAGGATCAGCGCCTGCATGCGGCAGGGGGGTCCACCGGGAGGGTCATCGTCCGATCCCCTCGTAGGCGAAACCGGATGCCTTGACCTGCTCGCGGTCGACGAAGTTGCGCCCGTCGATCACGACCCGGCCCCGCATCGCCGCCGCGGCGGCGGTCCAGTCGAGGTCGGCGAACTCCGGCCACTCGGTGACGATGATGCACGCGTCGGCACCCTCGAGCGCCCCGAGCGCCGAGTCGGCGAACTCGACCCCGACCATCAGCTTGCGAGCCTCGTTCTCGGCGACCGGGTCATACGCCCGGACGCGGGCTCCGTCGGCCTGCAACCGAGCCGCCAGCACCAGCGAGGAGGCCTCTCGCATGTCGTCGGTCTCGGGCTTGAACGCCAGCCCAAGCAGCGCCACGGTCTTGCCGACCAGCGACCCCAGGTGCTTCTGGAGCTTGCCGATCACCCTGCGCTTCTGCAGCTCGTTGACCTCGATCACCGACGTCAGCAGCTGGAAGTGATATCCCGAGTTCCCGGCAAGCTGCTTGAGCGCCGACACGTCCTTGGGGAAGCACGACCCGCCGAACCCGATCCCGGGCTTGAGGAAGTGAGTCCCGATCCGCCGGTCCAGGCCCATCCCGCGCGCCACCTCGAGCACGTCGGCGCCGGTCTCCTCGCACACGTTGGCGATCTCGTTGATGAACGAGATCTTGGTGGCCAGGAACGCGTTGGCGGCGAGCTTGATCATCTCGGCGCTGGCGACGTCGGTGCGCACCAGCGGCGCGTTCAGCGGCGCGTACAGGTCGACGACCGCGTCGCCCGCCCAGTCGCCATCGTCGCCCACGACCACGCGGTCGGGCTCGAGGAAGTCGGTCAGCGCCGCGCCCTCCTTGAGGAACTCCGGGCACGACACGTATGCAAACCCCTGCTTGCCGCGTTCGCGCAACGTGCGCCTGATCGAGGCGCCGGTCCCCACCGGCACGGTCGACTTCATCACCAGCGCATGCCGCGCGGACGCCGGCATCGCGTCGACGACCGCGTGGACGGCCGACAGGTCGGCGTCGCCCGAATAGGTGGGCGGGGTCCCCACCGCGACGAACAGCAGCCGCGCGTGCTCGAGCGCCGGTCCGATCTCGGTGCCGAAGTGCAGCCGGTCGCGGTGGCGGCCCACCGACTCGGCCAAGCCGGGCTCGTAGATCGGGATCTCGCCGCGCTCCAGCCGCGCGATCTTGTCGGCGTCGACGTCGACGCACCACACGTCGCTGCCGAGCTCGGCAAAGCCCGCGGCCGTGACCAGACCCACGTATCCGGTGCCGATCACCGCGATCGGTTCGCGTCCGTTGCTCATCAGCGGCGAGGGTACTCCGGCCGGGACCTAGTGGTGGGCGACCACTACTTGGCTCGCGTGAACGACGACGCGATCGCGAGCATCTGCGAGTTGGACAGGTTCTGGGTCAGCGTGTTGGAGATCCAGTAGACGGCGCCGCCGGTCTTCCACGCCACCACCGCCAGCTTGCTGCCGGCGAAGTAGAGCGTCAGGTGCTTGCCGTTGATCGTGCGGCTGCCGCCGGGGTTACCGAGGATCGGCGCCTTCTGCCAGGTGGTCGCCTGGACCCCGTAGTACTGACCGAGCTGGTTTAAGACCTGCAGCGTCATCCGGTAGGCCGGCAGGTAGGTGCCGTCCTTGCTGCGGATCCGGTAGAAGCGCGGGTACGAGTTCGCGAGCGGGCCGATCGGGCAGGTCGCGTTGGTGCAGTACCGGGAGTTGTTAGCGATCAGCCTCGGGTAGTAGACCGCCAGCTTGTGCGGCCCCAGCGCGGCCGCCTGCGCCTGCCCGTCGGCGGCGTCTGCGGTCACCTTGGCGTCGGCGATCGAAACAGGTTTGCGCGGCTTGCGCGGCTTGTTGGCCTTCTTAGCGCCGCCCTCGGTCGGCTTCATGAACGACCTGTAGGCCGCCTGCTCGGCGCCCTGGTTCGCGGTCACGTAGCACGGGACGGCGCCGACCACCGTTCCGGTGGCGGTGGTGACCCCGCCACCGCAGGGCAGGAACTCGGCCGGGAACGAAACCTGCTTGATCGAGTGCCCGGCGGAGAACGCGACCAGGTTGAACAGGTTGATCAGCCCGTCGAGCGAATGCAGGTCGGGGTCGGTCTGGGTGTGCTTGCCGAAGATCTTCAGGAACCTGTCGCGCTGGGAGAACAGCTGCCCGACGTTGAACTGCGACTTGGCCCAGCGCAGGAAGTCCTGCTGACGGGCGTTGCGGACGATGTCGGAGTCGGTGTGACGGAAGCGCACGAACGACAGCGCGTCCGCGCCGCACAGCCGCTGATAGCCCGGCTGCAGATCGATGCTCGAGTAGTCCGTCAGCGCGGTGTTGTTGTAGTACCGGTGGTCCACGTCGGTGTAGACACAGCCGATCGCGTCGACCACCGACTCGAAGCCGCCGAAGTTGATGTCGACGATGTGGTTGATCTCCAGGCCGGGGAAGACCTGCTGTTTGAGCACCTTGACCAGCAGGTTCGGGCCGCCCTGCGAATAGGCGGCGTTGATCTTCGAGGTGACCATCGTGCCGCCCTCTGGGATCTGGACCTTCAGGTCACGCGGAACCGAGAGCACGTTGATCGTCGAAGAGCTCGCGTCGATCCGCATCAGCATCATCGTGTCGGTGTTGGACGACTTGAACGGCTCGTGGGCGCGGTGATCGGAGCCGATGATCAGGATCGTCTGCGGGTGACCGGGGTGCGGAACCTGCACGTTGGCGTGGGCGATCGGCGGCGTCAGCGAGATGTCCGCGACGAACTGCTTGAACTGCAGCAAGCCCGCCACCGCGGTGGTCGTGGCCGTGAACGCGATCACGATCACGCCGGCGATCGCAAACCGGATCAGCGACCCGCCGCGCGACTTGGGGATCAGCCGCCTCACGCGCGGCCTCCCTCGATCGCCTTGAGCGCGCCCGCCGGGCGCTCGGCGTCAGCGCCGCCGGCCAGCCAGATCGGCAGCTCACGGACGAAGTCGCTCAGCGCCCGCCGGTAGCGCGCCAGCGACGCCACCGAGACCCATTCGTCGGGGCCGTGGTGGCCGCCGCCCTCGGGCCCGAACTCGACCGCCGGGATCCCCGCGCCGAGGAACGAGGCCGCGTCGGAGGCGCCGTCGCGGCCGACGCTCAGCGCCTCGCCTCGGGTCGAGCGTCCCACCGCCTCGCGCAGCGCCTGGACGTACGGGTTGTCGCGGGCCACCGAGACCGGCGGCCAGATGAACGTCCGGGTCACGTCGATCTGGGGGATCGAGCGCACCTCGTCGAGGATCTCGCTGGGGTCCTGACCGGGCAGGTAACGGACGTCGACCGCCATCGTGCACTCGTCGGGCACCTTGTTGATCGCGTCGCCGCCGTGGATCCTTCCGAGGTTGATCGACGGGCGGTCGAACATCTCCGAGGACGTGCGGCTGAACGGCAGCGACTCGATCGCGCGAAACACGTCGACGGCCTTGAGCACGGCGTTGTCGCCCAGCCACGGCGTGGAGCTGTGCGCAGCGCGGCCGTGGACCTCGACCCGCATCGCCAACACGCCCTTGGCCTCGACACCGATGTGCAGGTCGGTCGGCTCACCGGTGATCGCGAAGTCTCCGCCCAGTCCGCGCTGGACCGCAACCTCGGTGGCCCGCTCGTCGAGTTCCTCGGACTCCTCATCGGGCACGCAGATGAGTCGCACGCGCACGCGGTCCTGGCGCTCGGCGTCCTTCAGAGCGCACATCATCCCGGCGAGGCCGCCCTTCATGTCGTAGGCGCCGCGGCCGATCAGCTTGTCGGCCTCGACGCGGGGCTGGAACTGCTCGGGACGGGCCGGAACGACGTCGAGATGGCCGTGCAGGACCACGCAGGGAGCGTCCTGGCGGGTAGGACCGACCTCCGCCACCAATACGGGCAGCCCGTGGTGATCGTGGTGCTGGACCTCGATGTCACGGGATTCGAGCCACCCCTTGACAAATCCTGCGGCGGCAACGAGCTCCTCGGCTCGCGAGGTGTCGTACGAGATCAGCCGCTCGGCCAGAATTCGTTCGTCGACCATCCGCCCGATCAGCCGGCTCCGCCGAGCTCTACGAACCCTCAGCGATGACGAGGAATCGCTCCAGGCGACGCTTGTCGCGCTCGGCGACGCGCCGGCGCTCGCTGTCGTCGCCCGAGGACTCGAGGTCGTGCTCCACCTCGCGCAGCCGGTCGCGCAGCTCGGAGGCGTTGAGCTCCGAGGGCTGATGGGCCTCCTCGACGAGGATCAGCGCGCGGTTCTCGGCGACCTGCATGTAGCCCTCGGCCTGGGCGAAGCGGACCACCTCGGACTCGGTCTTGTACAGACGCAGCTCGGTCGGGTCCAGCATCGCCAGCAGCGGCGCGTGGTTGGCGAGGATTCCGATCGAGCCCACCGTCGTGCGCGTCGAGATCATCTCGACCTCCTCGTTGAAGACCTCGCCCTCGGGGGTGAGGACCTCGACCGGGAATTTCTGGTGGGCCATCAGCGCGGAGTGCGCCCGGCGAGGCTACTCATCCGTCTTCTCCGCCTCGCCACTGGATTCGCCTTCGCCCTCGCTCTGGCCCTGGTCCTCCGCCTTGGTCTCGTCCTCCGCGTTGGTCTCTTCCTTCGCCTCGGGCTCCTCCTCGGCCTTGGGCTCCTCCTCCTGCTCACCGCGGGCATCCCTGACGACGTCGTCGATCGTGCCCTTGAGGAAGAACGCGCGCTCCGGGAGGTCGTCGTGCTTGCCCTCGAGGATCTCCTTGAAGCCGCGGATCGACTCCTCGACGGGCACGAACACGCCCGGCGTGCCGGTGAACTGCTCGGCCACGTGGAACGGCTGTGACAGGAAGCGCTCGAGCTTACGCGCGCGGTTGACCGTCAGCCGGTCATCGTCGGACAGCTCCTCGATCCCGAGGATCGCGATGATGTCCTGCAGGTCGCGGTAGCGCTGGAGCACCTCCTTGACCTGATTGGCGACCATGAAGTGCTCGTCGCCGAGGATCTCGGCCTTGAGGATCGTCGAGGTGGAGTCCAGCGGGTCGACCGCCGGGTAGATCCCCTTCTCCGCGATCGACCGCGACAGCGTCGTGGTCGCGTTGAGGTGCGCGAACGCCGAGGCCGGTGCCGGGTCGGTGAGGTCGTCGGCCGGCACGTAGATCGCCTGGATCGAGGTGACCGAGCCGTTACGCGTGGAGGTGATCCGCTCCTGCAGCTGGCCCATCTCGGACTCCAGCGTGGGCTGATATCCCACCTGCGAGGGCATCCGCCCCAGCAGCGCCGACACCTCGGAGCCGGCCTGGACGAACCGGAAGATGTTGTCGATGAACAGCAGCACGTCCTGGCCCTCCTGATCGCGGAAGTACTCCGCCATCGTCAGGCCGGACAGGGCGACGCGCATGCGCGCTCCGGGGGGCTCGTTCATCTGCCCGAACACGAGCATGGTCTTCTCGAGCACGCCCGATTCCTTCATCTCGAGCCACAGGTCGTTGCCCTCGCGGGAGCGCTCGCCGACGCCGCAGAAGGCCGACAGACCGCCGTGCTCCTGGGCGAGATTGTGGATCAGCTCCTGGATGATCACGGTCTTGCCCACGCCGGCCCCGCCGAACAGGCCGACCTTGCCGCCCTTGGCGTACGGGGCGAGCAGGTCGATCACCTTGATTCCGGTCTCGAACATCTCCGTGGTCGGGGTCAGCGCCTCGATCGTCGGGGCCTCGCGGTGGATCGGCCAGCGCTCGATGTCGTCGGCGAGCGGCTCGCCCAGGTCGATCAGCTCGCCGAGCACGTTGAAGATCCGCCCCAGCGTCTTCTCTCCCACCGGGACGGTGATCGGCCCGCCGGTGTCGAACACGTCGGTGCCGCGAGCGAGACCGTCGGTCGTGTCCATCGCGACCGCGCGGACGCGGTCGTCGCCGAGATGCTGCTGGACCTCACAGATGAGCCACTCGTCGACCGCGGCGGCCGGGTCGATGTCCTCTTCCTCGCGGGCCGCGGCGGGGCGCTTGATCCGGATCGCGTGGTTGATCTCGGGCAGCTTGTCGGGGAACACGGCCTCGATCACGACGCCCTGGACCTCTTCGATTCGGCCGATGTTCTCGGTGCGCTGCGCCTCGTCGGACTGGGTCTCTGCTGTGGCTGACATGTGTCTCCTAGGTTAGTGGTTCCCGCGGTGGTCACGGGGACGCACCCGTTAGCCGGTAAGCCCTTCCGCTCCGGCGACGACTTCCATGATCTCCTGGGTGATCTCGGCCTGGCGCGCACGGTTCATCTGCAGCGTCAGGTCGTCGATCAGGGTGCTCGCATTCTCCGACGCGTTGCGCATGGCGGTCATTCGCGAGCCGTGCTCGGATGCCGTTGACTCCAGCAGCGCGCGGAAGATCGAGATCTCCACGTAGTCGGGCACCAGCCGTTTGAGGATCTCCTCGGGCTCGGGCTCGTAGTCGACCAGCGCGCGATGCCCGGACTGCTCGCCCGCGGAGTCGTCGTCGCTGGCCTGCTCCTCTTCGCCCTCCTCCAGGATCGTCGCGTGCTGCAGCGGCAGCAGCGTCTCGCGGCGGACCACCTGGGAGATCGGGGAGATGTAGCCGTTGTAGAAGATCTCGACCTCGTCGACCTCTCCGTCGACGTAGGCGGCCATCAGGCGCTCGGCGATCGTGCGCGCGTCGCTGTAGGACGGCCGATCGCTGAATCCGGTGAAACGCTCGGCGGGCTCCATGCCGCGAAACGACAGCGACGACGCGGGGCGCCGCCCGGACGCGAAGTACACCGGCGTGCGGCCCTCGGCCTCATGCTCGCGGCCAGCGGCGACACCGCGGCGGACGATGTTCGAGTTGAACGCGCCCGCCAGGCCGCGGTCGCCGGCGATCAGCAGCAGGCCGACCTTGTCGACCTGCTCGTGCTCGGCGAGGATCGGCAGCCGCGGCACGTCGCCCGCGGCCTCGGCGGCCTGACGGGTCATCCTCCGGATCGCCCCGGCGTACGGACGCAGCGCCTCGATCCGCTGCTCGGCGCGGCGCAGCCGCGCGGCGGCCACCATCTCCATCGCCCGGGTGATCTTCTGGATGTTCTTGACCGAGCCGATCCGGTTGCGAACGTCGCGCTGGGAGGCCATCGCTGCTCAGGCGACCACTAGGCCGCCTGCTCCTCTTCCTCGCCGGACTCCTCGGAGCTGCTGCTCGCCGGCGTCTCGGGGATGTCGCCCGTGTCGATCGGGTGACCCTCCTCGTCGAGGTCGTAGCCGAAGTCGTCGGCGAACTGCGCGACGGCCTTGTCGACCGCCGCCTGGGTGTCGTCGCTCCAGTCGCCGTCGGCAATCTTCTGGCGTAGCTCCGGCTCGTTGCCGCGGACCGAGTCGCTGAGGTCGGCGAGGAACCGCTCGACCTTGTCGACCGAGATCCGGTCCAGGTAGCCGTTGGTGGCGGCGTAGATCTGGATCACCTGGTCTTCGACGGCGATCGGCGCGCGCTCGGCCTGGTTGAGCGTCTTCACCAGACGCTCGCCGCGGGCCAGGGTGCGCTGCGTCTCCTGGTCGAGCTCGGAGCCGAACTGCGCGAACGCCTCGAGCTCGCGGTACTGGGAGAGCTCCAGCTTCAGGCGGCCGGCGACCCGACGCATCGGTCGGATCTGGGCGTTGCCTCCCACCCGGGAGACCGAGATCCCAACGTTGATCGCCGGGCGCACGCCCGAGTAGAACAGCTTGGGCTCGAGGAAGATCTGCCCGTCGGTGATCGAGATCACGTTCGTCGGGATGTAGGCCGACACGTCGCCGGCCTGGGTCTCGATCACCGGCAGCGCGGTCAGCGAACCGCCGCCCGGGAGCTTCTCGCCCGATACAGGGTCGACGAGGTCGTCGGCGAGCTTGACGGCCCGCTCGAGCAGCCGCGAGTGCAGGTAGAAGACGTCGCCGGGGTAGGCCTCGCGGCCGGGCGGACGGCGCAGCAGCAGCGACATCTGGCGGTAGGCGTAGGCGTGCTTGGTGAGGTCGTCGTAGATCGCCAGCGCGGCCTTCCCGTTGTAGAGGAAGTACTCGCCCATCGCGCAGCCCGCGTACGGGGCCAGGAACTTGATCGGCGCCGCCTCGTCGGCGGCGGCCATCACGATGATCGTGTTGTCCAGCGCGCCGGCTTCCTCGAGCGTCTGGGCGATCTGCACGACCGTGGCCTTGCGCTGGCCGATCGCGACGTACACGCAGATCAGGTCGCGGTCGCGGTTGTTGATGATCGTGTCGATCGCGATCGCGGTCTTGCCGGTCTGGCGGTCGCCGATGATCAGCTCGCGCTGACCCCGGCCGATCGGGATCATCGAGTCGATCGCCTTCAGGCCGGTGAGCATCGGCTCGACCACCGGCTGGCGCTGGACCACGCCCGGAGCCTTGTGCTCGGCCGGGCGTGTCTCGGTGGACTCGATGTCGCCCTTTCCGTCGAGCGGGTTGCCCAGCGGGTCGACGATCCGGCCGAGCAGGCCCTCGCCGACCGGGATGTCCAGCAGGCGCTTGGTGCGGCGCACGGTGTCGCCCTCGACGATCTTCTCCCACTCGCCGAACAGCACCGCGCCGACGTTGTCGGACTCGAGGTTCAGCGCGAGCGCGGTGACGTCATGGGGCAGCTCGAGCAGCTCGAACGACATGCAGTTCTCGAGGCCGTGGATCCGACAGATGCCGTCGGCGACCGACAGCACCGTCCCCACCTCGGTCAGTTCGGCCTCAGAGGTGTCGAGGCCTTCGATTCTGCTCTTGAGGATGGAGGTGATCTCGTCTGGCTTGATCTGCATTCAGTAGCTCCTTGTGCGCCGGCCCTACGCCCGTGCGACTTGCTTGCGAAGTTGGTTGAGCCTGTTCCGGATCGAGGCGTCCAGCACGAAGTTGCCGACTCGCAACACGATGCCGCCCAGGATGTCCGGATCGACCTTGCTGGAGAGCTCGACCGTGCGACCGGTCTGCTCGCCGATCCGCGCGCCGATCGACTCGACCGTGCTCTTGTCGAGCTCGACCGAGCTGGTGACCTCGACCGGCAGCAGCTGCTTCTCGTCGTCCCACAGTGCCTCGAAGCGGGACCTGATCCGGAAGATCGCGGGCATCCGGTGACGCTCGATCAGCGCTTCGAGGAAGTTCTCGAAGACGGGATCGACTCCGGTCACGGCGCGCTTGAGCCCGTCCTTCTTCTCGTCGGTCGAGAAGTAGGGCGAGAAGAAGAAGACCGACAGGTCGCGGTTGGTGTTCAGCGCGTCGGTGAACTCCCACAGCTGGCTGCGGACGTCGTCGAGCACGTCACGCTCCTTGGCGACCTCGAACAGCGACCGCGCGTAGACCTCGGCGATCTCTTCCATCAGTGCACCCGCCCGCTACTCCGCGGCTCCGGGCGCCAGCGCGCTGAAGTCGAGCTCTGACAGCGCGTCGTCGAGCAGCCGGCGCTGGTCCTCTTCGGTCAGCGACTTGCGGGTCAGCTTCTCGGTTGCCTCGACTGTCAGCTGCGCGACCTCGCCCCGGATCTCCTGGACCGCACGTCGCGTCTCGGTCTCGATGTCGCGGCGCGTCTGCGCCATCAGCTGCTCGCGGGTGGCGAGGGCGTCCTCCTTGGCCTGGCGCTCGTGGTTCTCGGCCGTCTTGCGGGCGCGCTCGATGATCTGGTCGGCCTGGCCGCGGGCATCACGCAGGCGCTCGCGGTACTCGGCGAGGATCTCGTCGGCCTCGTGGCGCGTGCGGTCGGCGGCGTCGATCGACTCCTCGATCGCCTTCTGCCGGCGATCCAGCGCCTCCGCGATCCGCGGGAACGCCAGCTTGTACAGGACGTACATGGAGATTCCGAACAGGAGCAGCGTCCAGATCATCAGCCCCACATTCGGGGTGATCAGGAAGCCGCCGCTGGAAGCAGTAACCGCCATCTGACTACTTCAGGACCCAGGAGAGCAGGCCGGCGACCAACCCGTAGAAGAAGACCGCCTCGGTCAGGGCGAATCCCAACCACTGGATGCTGGTGATCTCGTCGCGCATCTCGGGCTGGCGGGTGACGGCCTCGATCACCTTTCCGAAGATGATCCCGATGCCGACGCCGGCGCCGAGTGCGCCCAAGCCACCGCCGATCCCGATTCCAAGACCGGCACTGACGCCGGCCGCGATGTGCACTATGGGGGCAAACACTCCGAACTCCTTTGGGTTAGTGGTGAGAGACGGCGCCGCCGAGGTAGATCGCAGACAGCGTGGCGAAGATGAACGCCTGCAGCGTGGCGACCAGCCCCAGCTCGAACAGGTAGATCGCGATCCCGAACGGGAGCGTGAACCAACCGAGCCAGCTTGCGCCGAGGATCACGGCGAGCCCGCCGGCCATGAACAGGATGATCATGTGGCCGGCGAGGATGTTGGCGAACAGTCGAACGGTCAGCGAGATCAACCGCATGAACACCGAGATCACCTCGAGCGGGGCGATCAGGATCAGGATCGGACCCGTGATGCCGGCCGGGATCAGGCTCTTGAGGTAGCCGATCGGGCCATGCACCCGGACGCCCTCGGCGTTGAACGCGACGAACGTGACCAGCGCCAGCACCAGCGGCACCGACACGTTCGCGGTCGCGGCGTATAGCGCGAACGACGGGATGTGCGCGCCGAACAGGTCGAACTTGTGCTCGGAGTTCGTCGGCAGCGGCAGGTACCCGATCAGGTTGCAGAACCAGATGAACAGGAACAGCGCCCCGAGATACGGGAACCACTTCGCGGCCTCCGAGTCCTCCATGTTCCCGCGGGTGATGTTGTCGCGCATCAGCGAGAACAGGACCTCGACTCCGGTCTGGATCCGGTTGGGGCGAGCGTGCATCCGCCGCGAGATCCACAGCATCGTGAAGATCGTCAGCAGCGAGGCGAGGACCAGGTACACCACGGCGCGGTTGATGCTGAACACGCCGAGGTGGACCCAGTTGATCAGCTTGAACTCGTTCTGGGGCTGGAACGTATCGTCCTTGTGCGTGCTGATCCCGAAGATCAGGATCAGCAGGATCAGCCCGCCGACGTAGAAGCCGAAGATGGCCCACAGGAGCTTGCCGGTCTTACTCACTGCGACCTCGAGCGGGTGAATGGCGACGTCGCGAGCTGCACGGTGAACGCGAACACGATCACCGCCAGCGCGGTGAGGCCCGCGTCGCGACCCCACGCCTGGCGGGCCAGGATCACCGCAAGCGCGAGCAGGAACAGACGGCCGAGCATGTAGCCGAGGCGAATCGCAGCCTGCTGGGAGTTCTCCGGCACCGAGCCGGCGGCGTGCTCGACCGCGATCCCGACGGCTCGCAGCACGATCCAGGCGCCCGCGCCCAGCGCGTATCCGCCGGCGGGCACGCCGATCAGCAACATGATCGGAGCCGCGACCACGATCACCACCACGTCGAAGTAGCGCAGCAGCGGCACCTGTGGCTCAAACGTCGTGGAAGCGCCTAGAGACAAGGTAGATCCCCAGGAAGAATCCGATGAAGAAACCCACGAGCAGCAGCGGGATCGTCGCGCCGACCAGCGCGCCGAGGCCCGCACCGAGGGCCGCGCAGACGAGGTTCACCGTCAGCAGAAAGACTCCGGCGCCGGCGACGTCCCTGCCGGTAATCGAGGGACGACTGTTCGTCATGTTGATGAAAGCTTCTCAAGCCCAGAGGGGGTCAGGCAGGCGGATGTACCCTACCGACGCAGGGGCCAACGTGTCCCCGCGCGAATCGTGCGAAAACGCACGTTGCCGGCCCACGCAATGGGGCCGGCTCGGCCCCGCCAAGGGTAGCGGGTAAGGGCCCTTTAGTGTGCGCTCGTGGCGGGCACGCGCTCGGGGCTCGCCTGCGCCGCCTGTTGGGGCGCCAGCACGGGAGCAGCCGCCGCCTTGGGCAGCGCGCGCGGGAGCAGCAGCACCAGCCCCAGGGCGAGCACCGGCAGCGCCGCGATCGTCACGAACACGGCGTGCAACCCGTCGGCGTCGCCGAGAATCCCGAGCAGCGGCGCGCCGACGCCGCCGAGCCCGATCGACAGTCCGATCGTCACGCCGGCGGCGACACCGAGGCGTCCCGGCAGGTACTCCTGGCCCATCACGATCGTGACGGCGAACGTAGCGATCGTGGCCGCTCCGGCGAGCGCGGCGAAGCCGACCGCGAGCACCGGGCCCGACAACAGGAAGCCGACGACCAGCGGCGGCAGCGACAGCATTGATCCGATCAGCACCGTGCGGCGGCCGAACCGATCGGCCAGGGGACCTCCGATCAGCGTGCCGACCGCGCCGCCGAGCAGCATCGCCGACAGCGCGAAGTTGCCGAACGCCTTGCCGGTGTGAAGGTTGGCGACGTAGTACAGCGGGATGAACGTGACCAGCCCGAAGTAGACGAACGAGCGCAGCGCGATCACCGCGGCCAACACGACGAACGGCCGCCAGTGCTCGGGCTCGTCGGAGTCGCTCACGCGGCCGCCGACGACGTCGGTCCGGAACGTCCTCAGGCGCGGAAGCTCGTGCACGAGCACGCCGGCCATCAGCCACGTCGGGATCAGCACGAACACGGTGCCGTGGAGTCCGAACACGAGCATCAGTGGCGTCACCAGCACCGGCCCGAGCGCGAAGCCGACGTTGCCGCCGACGCTGAACAGGCTCATCCCGCTGGCGCGGCGGGCACCCGACACGTAGTTGGCAAACCGAGAGCCCTCCGGGTGAAACGCGGCCACGCCGAAGCCGCTGAGCACGACCGCGGCGAACGTCAACGGGTAGGTGGGCGCCAGACCGGCGAGCGCCACCCCGAGCCCGCCGAGCGCGGGGCCGAGCGGCATCAGCCAGGGCAGCGAGCGGCGGTCGGAGATGTGCCCGAACAACGGCTGGATCACCGACGAGGAGATCGTCGCCGCGAGCACCAGCGCGGACACCGACGCGTAGTTCAGGTGGTCCTTGACGATCAGGAACGGCAGCAGCGCCGGGACCGACCCCTGCGCGATGTCCGTGAACAGATGACCGGACGACAGCGTCGCCATCGCCCGACGGTCCACCCCCGCGGGGGCTAGTGGGCGCAGCCGTAAGTCGTGCGACACCGAGAGCGCCCGGCGGCGGATGGATCGCAAGGACGCAGGACCGAAGGCGTAGCGGAGCCACGTCGAGGTCCGAGGACGCGGCGAGACGCCGCCGGCGGGTGCTCGAATGTCGCAGGACTTACGGCTGGGTCCACTGGTCTCACTCGTCGAGCTCCGCCAAGCGCTTGTGAATCGTGCGCCGTTTGTCCACGAGCTCGCGCTCGAGCTGCTCCAGCTCGCGACGGCGCTCCCTCACCAGCGACAGCTGCGTGGCGATGTGGCCCAGCGCCTCGTCGAGGATCCGGGCCCGTGCCGCGGCGTCCTCGGTCTGGGCGTACTCGCGCCGGAGTTCGGCGCGCGCGCTCTCGGCCGCCAGCAGCTTCGACAGCTGCTCGAGCGAGAGCCCGAGGAGGTCGCGCAGCCGGATGATCTCCTGCACGCGCTCGACGTCTGCCTCGGTGTAGGACCGGTGCTTGCCCTGCGCGCGGTCGCCGTCGGGCAGCAGCCCGATCTCCTCGTAGTAGCGGATCGTCCGCGGCGTCGTGCCGGTGAGCTCGGCGACCTCGCCGATCCGAAGGGCTCGGTTGGCTACGGCGCTCATGCCGCCTGCAGCTCCTCGGATGTGGACCGCTCGGGCGCGTCCTCGGAAGCCTCGCCCTCGTTCTGGACGTGCTTGGGCCGAGCCGCGGCCACAAACGCGCCGAGCAGTGAGATCCCCGACAGGCACCACAGCGCGGTGTGCATGTTGGAGATGAACGGGTCCAGCTGGGCGGTCGAGATGTGGTTGGCCAGACCGGAGAAGATGCTGAACAGGACGTTCGTCGGGACCGATGAGGTCACCACCGCGAGCACGAACGCGATCGAGAGCACCGCGCCGGTGTTCTGCACCAGCACCCGGGCGCCCGCGGCGATCCCGCGGCGGTGGACCGGGACGGTGCCCATCATCGCTGCCGTGTTGGGCGAGTTGAACATCCCGGAGCCGATCCCGACGATGAACATGTAGGCGCCGGCGGGCAGGTAGCCGGTGTCGCGCTGCAGCGTCGTCATCAGCGCCAGGCCGACGGCCGACACAACCATCCCCATCACCGCCATCATCCGCGACCCGCGACGGTCGGCCCAGATCCCCGCCAGCGGCGAGGAGATCAGCATCCCGACGGCGAGCGGCGCGAGCTTGACCCCGGCGAGGATCGGCGAGTTGCCCTGGACCCCCTGGAAGTAGAAGACGAACACGAACATCAGCGCGAACCTGGATAGGCCGTTGATGAACGCGGCCGCGGCGGCCGCCGAGAACAGCCGGTTCTGGAAAATCGAGAGGTCGAGCATCGGAGCGCGGGTGCGGCTCTCGATCAGCACGAACGCCGGCAGGAATACCGCGGCGGCGGCGAGGCTGCCGATCACCAGCGGCTCGGTCCAGCCGGAGATGCCGCCCTTGGAGACGCCGAGCACGAGCCCGGTGAGGCCGATCAGGAACGTGATCGTGCCGAGCGCGTCGAAGCGCCGGTCCTCGGAGGCTCCGCTCAGCTCACGCAGGACCAGCCACGCCCAGGCGCTGCCCAGCAGCGCGAACGGGACGTTGAACCAGAACACCCAGTGCCACGAGATCGCGACCAGCGCGCCGCCGAGCACCGGGCCGATCACCAGCCCAACCGCGGCGACCATCGTGTTGGTGCCCATCGCCAGCCCGAGTTGGTTGCGCGGGAACGCGTCAGTGACGATCGCGGCCGCGTTGGCGAACAGGAACGAGCCGCCGACCCCCTGCAGGATCCGCCACAGGATCAGCTCCGTACCGCTGGTCGCGAAGCCGGCGCCGAACGACGCGACCGCGAACAGGATGAAGCCGCCGATATACGCCTTCTTTCGCCCGAACTGGTCCGACAGCCGGCCGGCGCTCAGCACCAGCACGGTCGAGGCGATCATGTACACGAGGATCACCCACACCAGCTCGAGCAGGCTCGTGTGGAGGCTGCGCTCGAGGTCGGGGAGCGCGATGATCAGCGTGCCCGAGTTGATCGTCGCCAGCAACATCCCCAGGCTCGTACACGACAACGCCCACCACTTGTAGGAGTCGTGGTCGTGTTGGACACCGATGCGTGATGTGAACCTGGGGCGCTTTGCTTGGACGGTTGTCAGGGCGATCTTCCTCTCGGACACACTCAAATATGATTCTTACGTAAACGTAAGATAGCAGCTCCGCGGCGCTCGGTTCGGGAATGTTGTCCGGTCAACCCTCGAACGCCGCGACGGTCGCGAGGATCACGAACGCCGCTACCAGCGCGGCGCCCTCGAACGCCGTGGCCTCCCCGTCGTAGGTGATCTGCCAGATGATCACGGCGGTGGCGAACAGAGCGCCGATGTAGACCCCGGGGAGCGAGAACGTCAGCGATGTGGCGGTCAGCAGCGAGGCCAGCACCAGCAGCGGGTACAGGAACGCCGCGATCTGCCCCACCGAATTCTTGACCACGGCGATCGCAAGCTCGGCGTGGCCCTTGTACGCGAGCACGACGCCGACCGCGTGCTCGACCGCGTTGCCGGCGATCGCCACGATCACCAGTCCGGCGAACGCTTGGGAGATGTGCAGCTTGTGGATCGTCGGCTCGAGCCCGTGCACGAACCAGTCCGACACGAACGCGGAGCCGATGCCGCCGAGGGCGAGCAGGATCATCGCGGTGCGGGCCGACAGCCGCGGCTCCTCGACCTCCTCGCTGGGGGGGTCGGCCGAGCTCAGGTACTGGCGCGCCCATAGGCCGTAGACGACAAGCATCGCGATCGCGCCGATGATCGAGATCGTGCGGGTGTGATGGCTGGCGGGGTCATGGGCGAGGTTGGCCAGCCCGATCAGCACGATGATGAACGTCGACATCAGCAGCAGCGTCGCGGTGTCGTTCGGGAGGTGCGGGTTGAAGCGCATCACGCCGGTGCGGTCCTTCCAGGCGCCGGCGACGATCACCAGGCCGAGCACGAGCAGCGCGTTGACCAGGATCGAGCCGATGATCGCAGTCTCGGCGACGACCTTCTGGCCGGCGTTGAGCGCGAAGATCACGACGAAGAACTCGGGCAGGTTGCCGAGCGTCGACTGCATGAAGCCGGTGATCGCGGCACCGAAGCGGCCGCCGACCTGCTCGGTGGCGAACGACACCACCCAAGCCAGGCCCGCCAGCGCGAGCGTGGCGAACACGAACGCGACGATGTCGTTGACGCCACTCGCGTAACGGGTCACGCCGGCGGCGATGGTCAGGACGACGATCGCGCCCAGCACCGCGCGCTCGGTGCGGGTGAGCGCGCTCAGCTAGTGCCCCGAGTCGGAAACTTGTGGCCCTTCGCAAGGGTGGTCACGACCCCACCCGTTCGAAGTCGCCGGTCTCGACGTCCTTGCGGACGCGCTCGTCGATCTCGTGCTCGCTCGTGTCCGGGTCGGTCTGCTTCATCTCCCGCGAGCGACGGCTTCGGAACTTGAGGATCTCGAGCACGTAGATCAGATAGATGCTCGACGCGACCGCGATCAGCGTGATTGCGATCATCACCAGGGACCAGCCGAGGCTGAAGTGGTTGGGGTGGTCGTGGTGGTAGGGGACGAACCGCAGCGACACCGCCGCCCCGGCGAGGATCAGCGACCACGCGTACAGGTATAGGACGGTCTTGCGCTGGCTGAAGCCGATCCTCGCCATTCTGTGGTGGAAGTGGTTGGCGTCGGCGCTCCACGGCTTGCGGCGGTACTTCAGCCGCTTGGCGACGACGAAGCCGGTGTCGAGGAACGGCACCGCGAGAATGAACAGCGGCACCACCAACGCCACCACCGCGTTGGTCTTCAGCGATCCGATCACCGCCGCCACCCCGAGCAGGTAGCCGAGCAGGTTGGCCCCGGAGTCGCCCATGAACACCGAGGCGGGGTGGAAATTGTGAAACAGGAAGCCGAGCGCCGCGCCCGCGGTCAGCGCCGCCAGCACGCCGGCCGGGGCGACGTCGAGGTCGAACGCGATCACCGCGAACGCGATCCCGTCGATCGCGCACAACCCGGCGGCGAGCCCGTCGACGCCGTCGGAGAAGTTGACGACGTTCATCAACCCGACCAGCCAGATCACGGTCAGCACCCCGCCGGCGTTGGGGAACTGGAGCGCGCCGACGAACGGGACGGTCACATCGGTGACGACCACCCCGGCCTCGACGGCGACGATCGCGGCCGCGACCTGGCCGAGCAGCTTCCACTGCGGTCGCAGGTCGTACGCGTCGTCGATCCCGCCGACGATCGCGATCAGGCAGGCGCCCGCCAGCAACCACCAGGTGTGCACCTCGCCCTGGTGGGTGCCGCCGACGATCCGGGGCAGCCTGAACGTCGTCGGCATCCAGATCAGCGCCGCCACCAGCACGCCCGCGAGGATCGCCAGCCCGCCCAGCAGCGGCGTCTCGCGCGTGCCAAGGCCGCGGTCGCTGATTTTCGACACGGCGCCCACGCGCTTGGCAAAGCGCGCGGCCAGCGGCGTCAACAGCATCGCGACCGCCATCGCGGCGAAGAATGCGAACACGGCGTCCCAGCGCATCGTTCGAGCGAAGGATGGCAGCCGGGGAGGATCGTCGGGTGGTCAGCCGGTTAGGCGGGTGCTGAGCGCAAGCGCCTGGGCGATGCTGGTGATCACCGCGATCGGCTCGTCTCGGAGCTGGATCCAGGTCACCCGGACCACCCGGTAGCCGGCGGCCACCAGCTGCTGGTCGCGGCGGCGGTCGCGCTCGAAGCCCCGCCGGTGCCCGTGGAACTGGTAGCCGTCGACCTCGACCACGAGGCGCTGATCTGGCCACAGGAAGTCGACCTCATGGCCGAGGAGCCGCGTGTTGGCCAGCGGCTGGTCGAGGCCGGCGGCCGCGACGAGGCGGCGCATGCGGCGTTCTGCCTCCGAGCGGGTGTAGCCGGAGTCTTCTTCGGCTTGGAGTAGCTGGCGGATCACCGATGAGCCCTTCAGCGTGGGGGTGCGTTCGATCACCGCTTCGATCGCCCGTGTGGTGACCAGTCGCTGTACTAGGGCCTCGTTTAGCGCGCGCTCGGCAGCGCTGCGGGGCTCGGTGCCGGCGACGTCGCAGATCGTGCGCGCCGGGGAGGTGAGTCGTAGGCGTTCGCGGACAACAACCTCATTGAAGGAGAGGGTGGTGACGCGGTGCGTACGGACTCCGTCGCGGTTGCCTGGGTTGCGGCCCGGGACGGTGATGTGGACATCGCCGGCCGGTGGCATCAGGCCGTAGAGGGCGGCCGCCGTGCGGTGACTGATGACCGAGTCCTCGCCACAGCTCAGCTGCGCCGCCCGCGGCGCTGGCCCGAAGCGTCGGCGGGGCCGGACCAATGAGATAGACGTTTCGGTGGAGGCGCTGCCAGCGCCCGCGCTCTACGTGGCGGGCGACGACGCCGCGGCTTATCCCGAGCGCGGCCAGCTGCTCGCGCGAGATCACGTTGTCCTGGCGGCCGGCGACCGTGGCGATGGAGGCGTCAGCAGCGTGCATTACGCGTCAAATCCGCCGCGAAAGTTGAGGCTTGCCGTGTACTGCACGCATACGGTGCACAGCACGGCAAGCCTCGCGATGAGCGCCGGATTTGACGTGATATGCACGCTCGAATGCGGCCACCGCCCCCGAGTATCCACCCGGAAAACCGCCCCGTCCCGGATCGTTACAGACTTGGAACAGCTGCGGGGGCCGAGAGCCCCGCGATACAGCGGGTAGCGCTCGGCGATCGCGGCGGCCCGGTCGGCGAGCTCGCCGCGCCGGGCCTCGAAGTCGTCGGCGGTCAGCGCGGCGGCGATGATCCGGCCGATCTCGGTGAAGTCATCGACTCCGAGCCCGCGGGTGGCGAGCGCCGGGGTCCCGATCCTCAGGCCGGACGACACCGCCGGCGGACGCGGGTCGAACGGGACCGCGTTGCGGTTGACCGTGATCCCGACCGCGGCGAGGCGGTCCTCGGCCTGCTTGCCGTCGAGCTCTGAGTCACGCAGATCACACAGCAACAGGTGCACGTCGGTACCGCCGGTCAGCACGCTCACGCCGCGGCCGGCCGACAGCAGCTCGGCGGCGACGGCCTTGGCGCCGGCCACGGTCCGCTCCTGGCGCTCGCGGAACGGCTCGGACTGGGCGATCTTCAGGGCCACGGCCTTGGCGGCGATCACGTGCTCGAGCGGGCCGCCCTGCTGGCCGGGGAACACGGCCGAGTCGATCTTCTTGGCGTACTCCTCGCGGCACAGGATCATGCCGCCGCGCCCGCCGCCGATCGTCTTGTGGATCGTGGTGGTGACCACGTCGGCGTACGGCACCGGGTTGGGGTGCAGGCCGGCGGCCACAAGTCCGGCGAAGTGGGCCATGTCGACGACCAGGTAGGCGCCGATCTCGTCGGCGATCGCGCGGAAGCGCTCGAAGTCCAGCACCCGCGGATACGCCGACCAGCCGGCGAGGATCATCTTCGGGCGCCGCTCGTGGGCGATCCGCTCGACCTCGTCCATGTCGATCCGGCTGGTCTCACGGTCGACGTGGTACGGGATGATCTCGTAGAGCTTGCCGGATACGTTGATGCGCATCCCGTGCGTGAGATGCCCGCCGTGGGACAGCTCGAGCCCCATCAGCGACTCGCCCGGGTTCAGCAGCGCGTGGTAGACGGCCGTGTTGGCCTGCGCGCCGGCGTGGGGCTGGACGTTGGCGTGCTCGGAGCCGAACAGCTCCTTGGCGCGGTCGATCGCGAGCTGCTCGGCGACGTCGACGTTCTCGCAACCGCCGTAGTAGCGCTTGCCCGGGTAGCCCTCGGCGTACTTGTTGGTGAGCACCGAGCCCTGGGCTTCGAGCACCGACACCGGCACGAAGTTCTCAGAGGCGATCATCTCGAGCGTGTTCTGCTGGCGCTCGAGCTCGAGTGCCAGCACCTGGGCGATCTCCGGGTCGACCTCGGCCAGCGGCCGGTTCATGAAGTCTGGAGGAAGGTCCACGCTCACCGCGGGCGACGATAGCAATCGGATCGGCAGTCAGGCCGGGGCGACGGCCACGATCACCGCGAGGTCGCCAGACGTCCACCGGACGGTGGCGTCGAACCCCGCCTCCTCAAGCCAGCGCAGCTGATCGGCCAGCGGGCTGGGCCGGTCGAACCCGGGCGTCAGTGGCGTCGTCGCCTCGGCGGGATCCTCGGGAACGACGACATCGGCCAGCACGAACCGCCCACCCGGGCGCAGCGCTCCGTGCACGCGGAAGAACAGCGCGGCCTTCTCGGAAGCGTCGAGGTGGTGCACGCACAGCGCGCTCGCCACCAGGTCGAACGGGCCCTCGGGGAGGTCGCCCTCGATCGGGCCGACGCGCAGGTCAAAGCGTCCCTCCGGAAGCGCGTCGCGCGCCACCTCGAGCATCGCCGCGCTCGCGTCGACACCGACCAGGAACGCGTGCGGATGCGCGTCGAGCAGCCGCCGGGCGGTCTCCCCCGTGCCGGTCCCGAGCTCGAGCACGCTGCGAGCGCCGGACCCCGACGCCTCGGCCAGCTCACTCTGCAGCCGCGCGTAGCCCGGCATCTCCGAGGTGATCATCTCCGCGTAGGACGAGGGGTCGAAGTGGAACTGCCCGCGCAGCAGCGGCGCGATCACGTGCTCATCGACCGCCCCCTCGCGCACCACCGACCAGCTGCCGTCGTCCTCGAACCCGCGCAGGTCGATCACCGTCGACGACGTGCCCGGCAGCTCCCCGGCGTCGATCACCATGTCGGCGCCGCGGCGCATCAGCTCGGGCACGTCGGCCAAGCGCCGCGGGTCCGGGCCGCCGGCCTGGTTGGCGCTGGACTGCAGCACCGGCCACTTGACGCCGTCGAGGACGTCGGAGTGGATCACGCGCAGGCCGAGCGTCCCGGGATCGTCGCCGCAGGCCAGCGCGAACCGCTCGCCGGGGTTGCGCAGCAGCACGCCGATCGGGCCGGGCAGGAGCTTGGACACCGCATCGCGAGTGGCCGGCCCCAGCTCCGGCAGCGCGTCGAGCGCCAGCGACAGGTCGAAGAACATCACCGCCGAGGGCTTGGCCAGGCTCCGGCGCTTGAAGCGATACAGGCGCTCGACCGCCACCCGGTTGGACGGATCGCAGGCCAGGCCATAGACGGTGTCGGCCGGGAACACCGCGACCCCGCCGACCGACATGCAGCGCTCGAACGACTCGGCCTGACTCACCGGCGGCCGACCACCACGCGCTCGTGTCCGGCGAGGTCTCTAACCCGCTCGACCGACGAAAACCCGGCCGCGGCTACCAGCACAGCGACCGCGTCCGCCTGGTCGAACCCGACCTCGAGGGCGACCACCGGGACGCCGTCCACCATTCCCATCAGCCGCCGGATCACGTCGAGCCCGTCCGGGCCCGCGAACAGCGCAGAAGCCGGCTCATAGCGCGAGATCTCGGGCGCCAATTCAGAACCCTCGGCGACGTAGGGCAAGTTCGCCAGCACCGCGTCGAACGCGACGCCGACGCCCTCCAACAGGTCCCCCACGACAAATTCAGCGGCGAGCCCCAGACGCGACGCGTTGTCCTGAGCCACCGCGACCGCCCCTGTACTCAAATCGGTTCCCCACACGTCCAGGTCTGACCGCTCGTCCTTCAGAGCCAAAGCGACCGCCCCACTCCCGGTCCCCACGTCGGCGACACGAACCCCATCCGGAAGCGACAGCCCGACCTCGACCAGCAGCTCGGTCTCCGGCCGCGGGATCAGCACCCGCGGATCGACCGCCAGCGAGATCCTGCGGAAGTCCTTACGCCCGAGGATGTAGGCGATCGGCTCGCGCGCCGCCCGCCGCGCCAGCAGCTCGTCGTAACCCGCCCGCGCCCCCGCCGACACCGGGTCGGAACCGTCGATCAGCAACCGCGTGCGATCGACCCCGAGCACCGACCCCAGCAGCAGCTCGGCGTCGAGCCGGGGCGTGTCGACGCCCGCCGCGGCCAGCGTCGCCGTTCCCGACGCGACAGCGTCGCTCACGCGCGGCGCGAGCGACGCCTCAGGCAACCGCGCGCTCCTCCAGGCGGCGTCGCTTCTCATCGTCCTGGAGCGCGGCGGTCAGCTCGTCGAGCTCGCCGATCAGGATCGCGTCCAGGTTGTGGACCAGCAGGTTGATCCGGTGGTCCTTGACGCGCTTCTCCTGGAAGTTGTAGGTGCGGATCTTCTCGGCGCGCTCGCCGCTGCCGACCTGCGCCTGGCGCGACGCCGCAACCTCGGCCTGCTGCTCGGCCAGCGCCCGCTCGTACAGCCGCGCGCGGAGCACCCGCATCGCGCGCTCACGGTTCTGCAGCTGGGACTTCTCGTCCTGCATCGAGACCACGATCCCGGTCGGCTTGTGGGTGATCCTGACCGCCGAGTCGGTGGTGTTGACCGACTGGCCGCCGGGGCCGGAGCTGCGGTAGACGTCGATCTGCAGCTCGTTGGGATCGACCGCGACCTCGACGTCCTCGGCCTCGGGGAGCACCGCAACCGTTGCCGTCGAGGTGTGGATCCGGCCCTGGGACTCGGTCTCGGGGACGCGCTGGACGCGGTGGGTGCCGCCCTCGAACTTGAACACCGAGTAGGCGCCGTCGCCCTTGATCGCGAACGTGTAGGTGCCCTCGCCGATCGACAGCGGCTCGACGGTGAACCTGAGCCGCTCGGCGTAGCGGGTCAGCATCCGGTACAGGTCGCCGGCCCACAGGCCGGCCTCGTCGCCGCCGGCGCCGGGACGGATCTCGACGATCACGTTCTTGTCGTCGTTGGGGTCGCGCTCGACCATCGCCAGGCGGATCTCCTCCTCGAGCGCGTCGATCCGCTCGCGCGAACTGTCCATCAGCGCGCGCAGCTCGGGGTCGTCGCCGTCCTCGGCGAGCAGCTCGCGGGCGCCCTCGAAGTCGTCGACCGCGTGCCGGTACTCGCTCGCGAGCTTGGCGGCGGGCTCGAGCTCGCGGTAGGCCCTGCTGGCAGCGGTGAACCGAACCCGGTCGGAGATCACGTCCGGGTCCGAGAGCTCGGTCTGGAGGCCGTCGAAACGGGCCTCGATCTGGTCGACGAGGTCGAGAATCATCTACTTCGAGTTTAGGCCGGGTGTCGCGTCCGGGGCAGGGTCCGCTAAGCCACTACCTCGACGCCGAGCATGTCCTCGGCGCTGACCTCGCCCGGCTTCTGGACCGCGAGCACGGCCTGCATCGCCGCAATCGCCACCGCCAGCTGGTCGAGGTCGGGCTCGCGGGTGGTCAGCCGCTGCAGCTGCATCCCCGGCCACATGATCACCTGGACCCAGCGGCGCCGGCGATTGCGCCCCGCCCACTTGATCACCTCGAACGACAGCCCTGCGATCACGGGCACGCCGACGATCCGCGTGATCACCAGGATCCACCACGCGGGCAGCCCGATCGGGGCGAACACGAAGATCGCCAGGATCATCACGATCAGCAGGAAGCTGGTTCCGCAGCGCGGGTGAAGCCGCGAGTACAGAGCCGCGCGCTCGGGCACGAGCTCGTCTTCGGCCTCGTAGCAGGAGATCGTCTTGTGCTCGGCGCCGTGGTACTCGAACACCCGCTTGAGGTCAGGAATCCGCGACAGCAGCCACAGGTATCCCAGGAAGATCCCGGTGCGGAGCACGCCCTCGACCGCCCAGAACAGCAGCGACGAGCCGAGCTGGTTCTTGATCAGGCTGGTGACGCCGACCGGCACGACGAAGAACAGGCCGATCGCGAAGATCAGCGAGAACACGACCGTCCCCGCCCAGGCGCCGCTGGAGATCTCCTGTTCGTCCTCGGGAAGCTGGGCATTGGCCGAGATCCCGAGCGCGCGCAGCCCGATCGCCAGCGATTCGGCGAGCGCGACGACGCCGCGAATCACCGGCCAGCGGTAGATCCGGTGGCGCTTGGTCCAGGACTGGAACGGGAACGTCTGGACCGCAATCGGCCCGAGCTCCCCCTCCTCCTCGGCGGGCTTGCGGACCCCGACCGACCAGGTCGAGATTCCGCGCATCATCACGCCTTCGAGGACGGCCTGGCCGCCCACCGGCGCATCGCGCGTGGCGGTCAGGCGTCCGTCGCCGCCGCGCGCCGAAGCCACTTTGTCTAGGCGCTGGTCGGCGTCGTCGGGCGCGCTGCGCGACGGCCCTTGGCTACACGACGCTGGAAGCGCTCAACCCGGCCACCGGTGTCGACAAGCTTCTGCTTGCCGGTGTAGAACGGGTGGCAGGCGGAGCAGATCTCGACGTGAATCTCGTTCTGCGTCGAGCGCGTCATGAACTCGTTGCCGCACGTGCAGCGGACGTGCGCGTCTACGTATTCGGGATGAATGTCGGCTCTCATTGGACTATTGAGTGTAGCGATGCGCTGCTTCACCGAGCGACGGCGGCGTGGAGCCGCGAGCCCTTGCTGGCCGTGCCCGAGCAGGTCACGTTGAGCGAGTTGTTCGCGCGGTTGAGATCGTCGACCTGATCGCCAGGATCGGCGGTGACGTTGGCCGTCCCGGTCGCGCACGAGGGCCCCACGAAGTGCTCCTTGATCGAGGCATGCGGCTCGAGGTCGGCGACGCTGTGCGTCTTCTCCACGGCCCCGTCGGTGAACTGAACCTGGAACGGCCCGGTGGCCGTGGCGCCGTTGTTACGGATCAGCGCGACGTACTCGTCGACACTGGGGCGGCCGTCGATCGCCTGGACGCCGATCGTCTTGACCTGGAGGTCGGGGCGCAGCTCGGGCTCAAAGCAGGTCGGGCTGGTCTTGACGGCCGTCTCGAGCACCTTGCCGTGGGCGCCGATCCACCGGAAGGAGACCTTGAAGCGGTAGGTGGCCGGCGCCTTTAGGTCGACGACCTGCTTGATCAGGTTCCAGACGTCGTCGGGGTGCTGGCCGAGCGTCGGGTCCTTGGGCGTGACCCAGGTGCTGAGGTCACCGCCGCGCACCCGGGCGAACGAGCGCGAGGTGTTGACCCGACTGGTGAGGTCGAACTTGAGCTGCATCTTGATCGTGTCGGCCACCGGCCGCATCGTGGCGGTGATCGAGATCGCCCGGGCCGGCGGGTCCATGGCGGTCACGCAGGTGGGCGAGCGCAGACGCGCGCGGGGGGCGGCGGCGCCGACGCTGGAGGCCGCGATCAGGCTGATCGCGAGCAGGCAGAACACGAGTACGGTGATGCGCTTCATACCTGTGGAACACGCCGGTGTCGCTGAAGTTTCCCGGACCGCGGGGCCGGCCGGCAACCCCGCCGGTGTCAGGTGACGGTGTACAGCGGGCCGTCGCCACCTTCGGGCGGGGTCAGACGGCCGCCCTTGGCTGTGATCGCGCCGCACTGCACGCAGTTGGTGTAGTTGACGATCACGTCGACCGGACCCTTTTCCGGAGCGTCCTCGGGGATCTCGTACACGCCGGCCGGGCACATCCACCGCCACGTCTCGGCGATCTCGCGGGGGACGTTCTGATGCACGCGAATGTGATTGGGCGCGTCGTCACGGGTGGCGTTGCCGGAGACGAAAACCGACGAGAGCTTGTCGAACGTGTACTTGCCGTCGGGCTTGGGGTAGCGCTCCTTGGTGTTGCCAATGAACATCGGCTCGGCGTCGTCGCGGTGCCACTCCTGCCGACCGGGGGGCACTTTGCCCCTCGACATGATCGACGGGCCTGCGAGCAGGCTGCCGACCAGGAAGCCACGTTGGAATGCCTGCCGCGTGTTGCGCACCTGGTAGAGCTCCTGGCCGATCGAGGAGTCGTCAACGGCTCGCTCGTAGCTCTGCAGCGACTCGCCGCCCTTGAGGCTGCGGTAGATCGCCTCGGCGGCAAGGATCCCGGACTTGATGCAGTGGTGGACGCCCTTGAGCGCCGCCGTGTCGACCATCCCGCCCGAGTCGCCGACCAGCAGCGCGCCCGGCATCGACAGCTTCGGCATCGACCAGTAGCCACCGCCGGGCAGCGCCTTCGCGCCCCAAGCGACCCGCTCTCCGCCGGCGAGGATGTCCTTGACGAGCCGGTGGGTCTTGAACGCCTGCAGAAGATCGTGTGCCGAGGTGGTCGCGTCGCGGTAGTTGAGATCCACGACGAACCCGATCGACACGAGGTGCTCGCCGGTCTTGTCGTCCTTCATCGGGTAGATCCAGGTGCCTCCGAGCTGTCCGTACTTCGCGGCCACCTTCAGCGGCCACGGCTGAACGAAGGTGTGGATCACACGGTCGAGTGGCTTGGGCACCTTCCACACCTCCTTGACCCCGAGCTCCCAAACCTGTGGCTCGCGTTGCGCGCCCAGGTCAAACTCCTTGATGGCGGCACCGGTGAGGTGACCCCAGGAGCCCTCGGCAAGCACCGTCACGCGGGCCTTGATGTCGGTGCCCGGCTCGAAGTTGGCCAGAGGCTCGCCGTCCTTGCCCCGCCCCTTGTCGCCCGAGCGGATGCCGACCACCCTGCCGTCCTGCACGATCAGTTGCGTGGCCGAGGTCTCGGTGAGCACGTACGCTCCGGCCTCCTCGACCTGGCGTTGCTGATACCGAGCGAGGGCCGACACGGAGACCACCTCGTTGCCGTGGTTCTTGAAGTTCGGCACTGCGATGATCGGAACCCGCAGCTTGGTCCTCGGTCCAGTGAGTACGTACACCGACTCCTTGGTCACCTCGCCGAACGCGAACCGCTCGCGGCGCCAGTCCTCCCGCGTCATGTCGGGGAACAGCTCCTGGAGCGGACCGGGGCGCATCACCGCGCCCGAGAGGTTGTGCCCGCCGCATGTCTTGGCCTTCTCGACAACGGCCACCGGAACCTCGCCGAGCGTCTCCATCACGGCGGGGTCGTCCGCGAGCAGCTGGAGCAGCCGGTTGGCGCACGCGAGTCCTGCCGTCCCACCACCGACGATCACGACGCCAACCTCGATCAGCTCTTCCTCGTCGTCGAGTCCGCGCTTGATGAACTCCTTGACGGTGTCGACCGGGGGCGGGAACTCGCTGGGGGCCGGCGCGCCGTGGCCGTTGCGTGAGGACATGGTGCGGTGCTAGTGCTTTCCGCCGTGAGTCCGGTCGCACCGAGAGTGGTGCCGGCCGGATGGATGGCAAGGACGCAGGAGGTCGGCACCGCCGGCGCAGCCGGTGGTGGCAGCGGAGCTGCGCGAGCCTCCGAGGACGACGCCAGACGCCGGCCGGGGCCGCTCGAATGGGACCGGAATTATGGTGGGAAGCACTCAGCTGCCCTTCTTGGCCTTGATGGCCTCGGTCAGCTTGGGCAGGATCTTGTTCAGGTCTCCGACGATCCCGAGGTCAGAGAACTCGAAGATCGGCGCGTTGGAGTCCTTGTTGATCGCGACGATGTTCTCCGAGGACTGCATCCCGACCTTGTGCTGGATCGCGCCCGAGATCCCGGCGGCGAGATACAGCTTCGGCGACACGGTCTTTCCGGTCTGGCCGATCTGGGCGGCGTACGGGTACCAGCCGGCGTCGACGACCGCACGGGTCGCCGCCACAGCGGTGTTCCCGCCGAACGCGGCCGCCAGCTCCTCGGCGAGCTTGAAGCCCTCCGCCTTGCCCAGGCCACGGCCGCCGGCGACCAGCACGTCGGCGCCCTCGATGTCGACGTCCGCGCCGCGCTGCTCGCCGCGCTGGACCATCGACGCCTGGTTGGACCAGGGCGAGTACTCGACGTCGACGTCGACGACCTCGGCCGAGCCGCCGTCCTTGGTGACTGTCTCGAACGCGTTGATCCGGCCGATGATGATCCCCAGGTCGCCGCGGTAGTGGGAGACCGAGATCTTGGAGTCCTGGAGAATCGGCCGCTCGGCCACGAGCTTGCCGTCCTGTGCCCGGACCGCGGTGACCTCCATCGTCACGCCGGCATGCTTGCGGGCCGCGAGCCCGGCGCCGATCTCGAAGCCGAGCAGGCCGCCGCCGAACAGCGCATAGGAATGACCGTTGTCGTCGATCACCTTGGCCATCACGTCGACCACCGGCTGAGCGAGTCCCTCGGGGCCCTTGGCCCGGAACACCTTGGTGGCGCCGTAGGCGCCGAGCGTCTGGCAGAGGTCGTCGGTCAGGTCGTCGCCGCCGACCACAACCGCGTGGCACTCGCCGCCGATCTCCGCCGCCCGCGCGGCGCCCTCGGACACGGCGCCGAGCGAGTTCTTGTTGAGCGCGCCCTCGTAGTGGAGGACGTAGGTGAGGATGTCTCCCATCGCTAGATCAGCTTCCTTTCGTCGAGCCAGGAGACGATCTTCTCGACGGTCTCGTTGGTGTCCTCGTCCTCGATGATCTGGCCGGCGGACTTTGCGGGCGGGTCCTTGAACTCGCCGCACTGCACGCGTGAGCCGTCCTCGCCGACCAGCGACGCGTCGATCCCGACGTCGCCGGCGCCGACTGCCTCAAGCGGCTTCTTGCGGGCGCCCATGATCGCCTTCAGCGAGGGGTAACGGGGCTCGTTGATCGCGTCCCCGACCGAGATCACCGCGGGCAGTGACACCTGGACGGTGTCGTAGCCGTACTCGGCCTGGCGCTCGCAGCGCAGCGCCTCGGAATCGACGTCGATCTTGATCACCTGGGTGAGCGACGGCATCTTCAGGTGGTCGGCGACGACCGCGCCAATCGTGTAGCACTCGCCGTCGTCTGACTGCTGGCCGAGCAGCACCAGGTCGGGAGATTCCTTCTCGAGCGCCTTGGCCAGCGCATAGCCGGTGGCGGCCACGTCGGAGCCGGCGAGCGAGTCGTCGGACAGGTGCATGGAGCGGTCGGCACCGAGCGACACCGCCTTGTGGAGCGCGCGGACGGCCGACTCCGGCCCCATCGTCACCGCCACGATCTCGTCGACCTCGACGTCGCCGCCCTCGCGCAGCTGCATCGCCGCCTCGATCGCATGCGTGTCGTAGGGGTTGAGGTTCTTCTCCCCTGAACGATCCATGCGCCCCGTCGACGGGTCGATGCGCTTCTCGACGGCGGCGTCCGGGACCTCTTTGACCAGGACGCAAATCTTCAAGTCAGGCCTCCTAGGGATTCAAAGTCGCAGCGGGATATTACCGCGTTGACTGACGAGTCAATCGGGTGATAAAGGGCTGTCCAGGCCGGGCGGTCTCACGCCCGCACGGCGGCGCGGATGAAGTCGACGGCCTGCTGGGTGGATGCGCCCGGGGTGAACACCTCGGCGACGCCGAGCTGCTTGAGCTCGGAGACGTCGTCGTCGGGGATCGTCCCCCCCACCGTGACGATCACGTCGCCGGCGCCCTCCTGCTCGAGCAGCTCGACGATCTTGGGCACCAGCGTCATGTGGGCGCCGGACAGGATCGACAGGCCGACCGCGTCGGCGTCCTCCTGGATTACGGTCTCGACGATCTGCTCGGGCGTCTGGTGCAGGCCCGTGTAGATCACTTCCATGCCGGCGTCCCGAAGTGCGCGCGCGATGATCTTGGCGCCGCGGTCGTGGCCGTCTAGGCCCGGCTTCGCGACGACGACGCGAATCTTCTTCTCTGTGGAGGCCGCCATCGAAAAGGTGTGCGCCCGTCGCGCGTGGTCGACGAGATCGGCGCGGGCGCTCGATTCTATGGGTTTGGGCCTGGGCGCGGTCGGGAGCTCGCGCCCAGGTCCGGCCCGACCGTCTCGCTACTTGACGGTGACGGTCTCCGTCATGAACGGGTGGATCGTGCACATCAGATGGTACGTGCCCGTCTTCTTGAACGTGAACGAGTACGTCCCGCTGGCCTTGTTGGCCGAGTGGAACTTGACCGGTCCGCTCTTCGCGGTCACGTTGTGCTTGATCCCTGCCGACTTGAAGGACCAGGTCACCTTGGTCCCCTTCTTGATCGACAGCTTCTTGGGCTTGAAGGCGAAGTTCACGACGTTCGCTTTCTGGGTCGGCGTCGCGCCGAGAGCCGATACTGCGGGGACCGCGAGCACTGCGGCGACGACCAATAGGCCGGCTAGCTTGCGCATGTTCTACCTCCGGTGGTGGTTCTCTCCGTGGGCCCGCAGGCCCTTACGGACGCCGACGCGGAAAGCCGGCCAAACCTTCCCGCGTCGGTGTGGGGAGCGCTCAAGTCAGAACGCCGGTGTCTCGGCGTAGGTGCCGAAGACCTTCTGCAGGGATTGCACCATTTCTCCTTCGGTGACGTCGGCTCGTGCAGCGTCGAGCAGGTACGGCATCAGGTTCTCGGCGGGGTCTCGGGCGGCAGATTGGATCGCGGCCAGCGCGGCGGCGACGGGTTCGGGATCGCGGAGCTCGCGAACGCGTTGCACGCGGTGGATCTGGTCGGTCTCGAACTGGGGGTCGATCCGCAGGATCGGGGTCTGCTCGTCGCCGCGCTCGGTGTAGGCGTTGACGCCGACGACCTTGCGCACGCCGGTTTCGACCTCGCGCTGGTAGGTAAACGCGGCGTCGGCGATCTCGCGCTGCGGGAATCCGCGCTTGACCGCCTCGACCATCCCGCCGAGCTCGTCGATCTTTCCGAAGTACTCATAGGCCTGCGCTTCCATGCGGTCAGTCAGCGCCTCGATGAAGTAGCTGCCGCCCAACGGGTCGATCGTGTTGGTCACCCCGGTCTCCTCGGCGATGATCTGCTGGGTGCGCAAGGCGACTCGGACCGCCTCCTCGGTCGGCAGCGCCAGCGCCTCATCAAAGCTGTTGGTGTGCAGCGACTGGGTGCCGCCCAGCACTCCGGCCAGCGCCTCGATCGCGGTCCGCACGATGTTGTTGAGCGGCTGCTGCGCGGTCAGCGACACCCCTGCGGTCTGGGTGTGAAACCGCATCAACAGCGACCGCTGATCCCGCGCCCCGAACGTGTCCCGCAGCTCTCGAGCCCAGATCCGCCGCGCCGCGCGGTACTTGGCGATCTCCTCAAAAAAATCGATATGCGCGTTGAAGAAGAAGCTCAATCGCGGCGCGAACTCATCCACCCCCAGCCCCCGCTCCACCGCCTGCTCCACATACGTCAGCCCATCCTTAAGCGTGAACGCCAGCTCCTGCACCGCCGTGGACCCGGCCTCCCGGATGTGATAGCCGCTGATCGACACCGGATGCCACCGCGGCATCTCCCGCGCGCACCACTCGATCATGTCCCCCACCAGCCGCATCGCCGGATCCACCGGGAAACACCACTCCTTCTGCGCGATGTACTCCTTGAGGATGTCGGTCTGGATCGTCCCCGCCAGCCGCTCGGGGCCGATCCCCCGCCGCTCGGCCGCGACCACATACAACGCCAGCATGATCGCCGCGGGCGCATTGATCGTCATCGACACGCTCACCCGATCCAACGGGATCCCGTCAAACAGCAACTCCATATCCCCCAACGAATCGATCGCCACCCCCTCCCGACCAACCTCCCCCAACGACCGCGGATGATCGGAGTCGTGCCCCATCAACGACGGCATGTCAAACGCGGTCGACAGCCCCGTCTGACCATGATCGAGCAGATACCGAAACCGCCGATTGGTCTCCGACGCCGTCCCGAAACCCGCGAACTGACGCATCGTCCACAACCGCCCGCGATACATCGACCCATACACACCCCGCGTAAACGGAAACTCCCCCGGCAACCCCACCGGATCATCCACTCCACCGATCCCCACCGGCAGATCCTCCTCCGTATACAACGGCCGGATCGGCTCCCCCGAAATCGTCGAAAACGGCGCGTCGCGCTCCGGCACCCGCGAGAACGTCTCCCGCTCCCACCGATCCACCCCACCCAAACGCGAACGAGTCGCCATAAGTTCAAGTCTACGTCTCGGCCGACGATGTCTCGGCTCGTGGGTTCGGCGGCACTCGAATGCCGGCGAACTTGCGAGGCGGGACATCTGCCTAATCGCTACATTTGCCGTCAGCATCGCCCCGTTCGGCCGGCGGGCGTGCGATACCAGGCGAAATACATGGGTGCAAGGAGTGCATACCGGTCGAGGGTGCGTATCGGGCGTCCCAGCCCGGCGCTGGTCGTGGCGACGATCGCGTTGATCGTCGCCCTGGGCGGCACCGGCTACGCCGCGTTCAGGCTCCCGGCCAACAGCGTCGGGACCAAGCAACTGCGCAGCGGCTCGGTCACCCGCAGCAAGATCAAGACGGGCGCGATCAACGGCGCCGGCGTCAAGAACAAATCGCTGACCGGCGCCGACATCAACCTGAAGAAGCTCGGCACCGTCCCGGCAGCAACCTCGGCCTCGCGGGCGGTCGTGGCGGGAGCCGCGCCGCCGATGGGCCGCGCCGGAGGCGGACTGACCGGCGTCTATCCGAATCCCGTGATCGCCCAGGCCGAGCCGGTGAGGCTGGTCGGCGCTCCGGGCCAGCCGGGGTTCGATCCGCAGTGGAGCAACGTCGGGCCGGGCTTCACGCCGGCCGGCTTCTACAAGGACCCGTTCGGCACCGTGCACCTCCAGGGCGATGTCGACCGGACCACGACCGGCACTGACGCGGTGATGTTCTTCCTACCGCAGGGCTACTGCCCGACCGGCGGGATCGCCGACTTCCCGGCTTATGGCGACGGCGGCACGGCGGCTGGGGTCGCGGTCAGGTCCTCCGACTGCGCGGTCGTCTACGTGGCCGGTACGACCACGTTCATCGGCCTCGGGGCGGTCAGCTTCCGGGCCGGATGACGGACGGGGCGGGGGGCCTGTCCGTCGCCCCTCAGCGCCCGGTCCGGCGGCGACTGGCGATCAGCGCCGCGCTCCCGACGCCACCGCCGACCGCCGCGCCCGCGAGCGCGACCGACGCCTTCAGCCGCCGGCTCAGCCGCTCGAAGCGCAGCATCTCCCAGCCCTCCTCGCGCGCGATCGCGGCAAGGCGCTTGTCCGGGTTGACCGCGATCGGGTTGCCGACCGCGCGGAGCATCGGCAGGTCGGACACCGAGTCCGAGTAGGCATAGGACGCCGTCAGGTCGATGCGCTCGAGCCGGGCGAGCTCCTCGATCGCGTGCGCCTTGGCCTCGCCATAGATGAACACGCCCGAGGGACGGCCGGTGAACACACCGTCGACCGCTTCGGAGAATTGCGAGCCGATCGCGCCGTCGAGCGCGAGCACGGTGGCCAGCAGCCGGGCGAGATCGTGAGAGGCCGCGGTGACGATGTACACGAGCCGCCCGGCGTCCTGGTGGTCGTGGGCGACCGCGAGCAGCTGCGGGTAGATCCGCGGGAGCACGCCGGTCAGCACGTCGGGGCCGAGGCGCTCGATGTCGCGCACGCGGATTCCCCGCAGCGACTCCGAGACGCGGTCAAGCAGCGCGCGGGTGTCCTCGTCGGTGGCGCCCCGCAGGCGGAAGCGGAGGTTGGCCCAGCCGTCGGCGAGCAGCTGCCGGCGGCCCAGCAACCCGGCCCGGTAGGCCGCCCGGCCGAACTGGAAGGCCGAGGAGCCCTCCATCAGAGTCCGATCGAGATCGAAGAAGGCCGCGCCGCGCGCCATGCGCGCCTCGGGCGACTGGGGGCCGTCAGCCCCCATTCACCTCGACGATCATGGCGTCGCCCTGCCCGCCGCCCGAGCAGATCGCGGCGCAGCCGAGGCCGCCGCCGCGGCGCCGAAGCTCGAGCACCAGCGAGCCCAGGATCCGCGCGCCGGACGCGCCGATCGGGTGACCGAGCGCGACCGCTCCGCCGTTGACGTTGACGCGGTCCTGATCGATCCCCAGCATCCGGATCGAGTTCAGGGTGACCGACGCGAACGCCTCGTTGATCTCCCAGAGGTCGATGTCCTGGGCGTTCAGGCCCGCCTTGTCGAGCGCCGCCTTGGCGGCGTTGGCCGGTGTCCGCGCCAGGTACGCGAAGTCGTCGGCGACAGCTGCCTGGGCGACGATCGTGGCGAGCGCGGACTTGCCGTTGCGCTTGGCCCATTCGTCGCTGGCGACAACGACCGCGCCCGCGCCGTCGTTGACGCCCGGCGAGTTGCCGGCCGTGTGCGAGCCGTCCTTGACGAAGATCGGGGGCAGCTTGGCGAGCACCTCGAGCGAGGTGTCGCGCCGCGGGGCCTCGTCGATCTCGACCACGGTGTCGCCCTTCTTGGACCTGATCGTGACCGGCACGATCTCCTCGGGGAGGCGACCCTCGTCGGTGGCCTTGACCGCGAGCTCGTGCGAGCGCAGCGCCCACCGGTCCATGTCGGGGCGAGTGAGCTCGAGCTCGGTGGCGACCTCGCTGGCCTCCTCGGCCATGTGCTTGCCCGAGAACGGGTTGGTCAGGCCGTCGTGGATCATCGCGTCCAGAGCCTTGCCGTCGCCCATCCGAAAGCCGAAACGGGCCTGCTTGAGCAGGTAAGGGGAGCTCGACATCGACTCCATCCCGCCGCCCACGCCGACCTCGACATCGCCGGCACGGATCGCGGAATCGAGCAGCCCGGCGGCGCGAATGCCCGAGGCGCAGACCTTGTTGATCGTCTCGGACGGGATCTCCTTCGGGATCCCGGCATGGATCTGAGCCTGTCGCGAGGGGATCTGACCTTGCCCGGCCTGCAGCACCTGGCCCATCACGACGTGCTGCACGTCGCCGGGCGCCACCTCGGCGCGCTCGAGCGCGGCCTTGATCGCCGTGCCGCCGAGTTCCGTGGCGTCGAGGCTCGCCAGGCCACCCCCGAGCTTGCCGATCGGTGTGCGGGCGGCTGACAGGATCACGGTCTTAGGCATCGATGGCTGTGTCTCCGGAGTCGTGGGCGGGGCCCGGACGCGGCCTGGGCCTGAGTGAATCCTAGTAATGCGTTGGTAGGGTCCTCGCGGTGAAAGTGCAAGCCACCACCCAGAATCCCGCCGAAGCGGGCGCCGACACGGTCGTGGTCGGCGTGTTCGAGGACGAGGGCGTAGCCCACGATCTGCCCGGCGGCACGCTCGAGGCGATGCTCGACAGCGGCGAGGCCCAGCGCAAGTTCAAGCGGCTGGCGGTCACCCACGCCGACGGGCGCCGCTACATCCTGATCGGCCTCGGCGACCGCACCGAGTTCGACGCCGAGCGCGCGCGGTCCGCCGCGGGCGTCGCCCATAACCGGGCCGTCGAACTCGGCACCGACACGCTCTGCTGGGAGGTCCCACACCACGTCGGCGATGAGATCGTCGCCGGGCTGGTCGAGGGCACCGTCCTCCGGGCCTACCGGTTTGACCGCTACAAGGGCGACGACGACGACGGGGCCGACCGGACCATCCAGCGGCTGCTGCTCAGCGCCCACCACGACATCTCAGAGCCAGTCCGCGTGGCCGCGATCATCGTCGCCGCGCAGAACCGGGCGCGCGATCTCGGCAACACGCCGTCCAACGACCTGTCGCCCACCGCGCTCGCCGACTACGCCCAGGCAGCCGCCGAGCGGCTCGGAATCCAAGCCACGGTGCTCGACGAGGACGAGATCCGTTCGATGGGGATGGGCGCGTTCGCCGCGGTCGCACAGGGCTCGATCCAGAGCGCTCGCCTGATCCGTCTCGACTACGAGGGGCCTGCGTCTGAAAACGCGCCGCTGATCGCGTTGATCGGCAAGGCCGTGACGTTCGACTCCGGTGGGATCTCGATCAAGCCTGCGGCCGGAATGCAGGAGATGAAGTTCGACATGTGCGGCGGCGCCGCGGTGATCGAGGCGGTCTGCGCGCTGGCCGAGCTCCAGGCGCCGGTACGGGTGATGGGCCTGGTCGGCGCGACCGAGAACATGGTCGACGGCGGTGCGGTCAAGCCGGGCGACATCGTGCACGCGCTCGACGGCACGACGATCGAGGTCAACAACACCGACGCCGAGGGCCGGTTGGTGCTGTCGGACTGCATCACCTACGCGCGCCGCGAGGGCGCCGACAAGCTGGTCGACATCGCCACGCTCACCGGCGGCGTCGTCGTCGCGCTCGGCCGCGCCCACGCCGGCCTGATGTGCAACGACGACGAATGGGCCGCCCACGTCGAGCAGGCCGGGCGCGACACCGGCGACCTGGTGTGGCGGCTTCCGCTGCACCCCGACTACGCGGAGCTGGTCAAGGGCCAGTTCGCGGAGCTCACTAACCTGGCGGCCCGCCGCGGCGAGGCCAGCGCGATCACCGCCGCCGAGCTGCTCCACCACTTCGCCGGCGAGGTCCCGTGGGCCCATGTCGACATCGCCGGCACCGCCTGGGACGTGCCGCGTCCCTACTTCGACAAGCAGGCCAACGGCTTCGGCGTGCGCCTGCTTGTCGAGGTCGCGCGCAGGTAGGGCCGGCGGTGCAGTTCGAGCTCTCAGACGACCACCGTCTGCTCCGAGACACCGTGCGCGAGTTCTCCGTGCAGGAGATCGCCCCGGTGGCCGAGGAGCTCGATCGCACCAAGGCGTTCCCATACGAGATCGTCAGGCGTCTGGGCGAGCTGGACCTGATGGGAATCCCCTTCCCCGAGGAGTACGGCGGCGCCGGCGGCGACTCGCTTGCCTACGCGCTCGCCGTCGAGGAGCTGACCCGGGTCGACTCATCGGTGGCGATCACGTTGTGCGCCCACACGTCGCTGGGCACCCAGCCGATCTATCTGTTCGGCTCCGAGGACCAGAAACGGGAGTGGCTGCCGATGCTGTGCAGCGGGCAGCGGCTCGGGGCGTTCGGGCTGACCGAGCCCGAGGCGGGGTCGGACGCGGGCAACACGCAGACCCGCGCGACGCTCGAGGACCGCGAGTGGGTGATCAACGGCACCAAGCAGTTCATCACCAACGCCGGCACCGACATCTCGGCCGTGGTGGTGATCACGGCCGTCACCGGCGGCACCGCCGCGGGCGGCGATCGCGAGATCTCCAATCTGCTGGTGCCAAACGGCACCCCGGGCTACGAGCCAGGCGAGCCGTACCGCAAGATGGGCTGGAACGCCTCGGACACGCGGCCGCTGTCGTTTGCCGACTGTCGCGTGCCGGAGGAGAACCTGGTGGGCCGCCGCGGCGCGGGGTTGCGGCAGTTTCTGCACGTGCTCGACATCGGCCGGATCGGGGTCGCCGCGATGGGTGTCGGTTTGGCCCAGGGCGCGCTCGACGAGGCGCTGGCCTACGCGCGCGAGCGCCGGGCGTTCGGGCAGCCGATCTCGCGCTTTCAGGCGATCCAGTCAAAGCTCGCCGACCTGTCGACCGAGATCGAGGCGACCCGCCTGCTCGTCCACAAGGCGGCGTGGCTCAAGGATCGCGGGCGGAACTTCACGCTGACCGCCGCCCAGGCAAAGCTCAAGAGCGGGCGGCTGGCAGTGCACGCCGCCGACGAGGCCGTACAGATCCACGGCGGCTACGGCTACATCGAGGAGTACCCGGTGTGCCGCTTCTACCGCGACGCAAAGATCCTGACGATCGGCGAGGGCACCGACGAGATCCAGGAGATGGTGATCGCCCGGGCGCTCGGGACCTAGCGGTGATCAGTTCCCCAGGGTCGAAGCTGGCGGTCGCGGTCGCTCGGGCCGTTGCGGCAGCGGCGATCGCGTCGGGCGCGGCGGCCGGCGCCGGCGTAGCGGCCGCCCAGCCCGCGCCGCCGGCGCAGGTCACCGGGGCCCGCCTCCAAGGAACGTTCCAGCTGGCCGGCCGGGTCACGGTCGCCGTCAACGTGCGCGGCGAGCGCCGGGGCCAGACCGTCCGGCGGACCTGGACATTCACCTCGGGATGCCCGGTCGGGCAGTGCACGGCGGTCGATCTCTCGCGCGGCCGCGCCACCGGAACCGACGTGCTGGTGATGCGCCGCCTCGGACCGGGGCGCTACGCCGGCAACACGAGCTTCTACTCGCCGCTGCGGTGCGCCGGCCAGCTGTACCCCCAGGGGCAGAAGATCCCGTTCACGATCACCGTCCGGATCACGCAGGCGTCACAGGTCGGGGCGGTTGCGGTCGCGACCCGGATCATTGCGACATACCAGAACCGCACGCGCGTCAACCTGACCCCGTGCGTCGGCGTGCTGGGGCACGACTCGGCTCGTTATCACGGTCAGCTGACCCCAACGCTCTAGTGTCGCGACACTAGTCCCGGCGGGGAGCCACTCGCAGCGAGCGCAACACCCGGTCGAGCGCCAGCAGCTGACCCCGGCGAGCGTGACGCGGTCCGGCGATCACCGCGTACATGCAGAACGGCCGCCCGGATGCAGTGAAGAAGTGCTGGGTCCCGACCTGGCCGGGCCGACGGTGCGCCAGTCGCCGTTCCCCGAAGCTCGTGGGGTCGAGCGGCAGCGCGATCCGGCGGGGCGCGAACAGGCCAGCCCCGGGCTTCAGGCCGTCACCGGCTGCGTACTCGGTGAGCGCCAGGAACGCAGCCACCTCGGGCATCGCGCCGGTGCTGGCATCGCCGAACTCACCGTCGTCGAGCGCCAGCTGAAAGCTGCCGGCGTGCAGGGTGGCGACGCCGCCCGGCGCGGCGAACACGCGGCCGCTCCAGCCGCGCGGCAGCTCGACCGCCAGCCCGTGCGCCTCGATGATCACGTCGCTCCCGCCGCCAGCGCGACCACCAGGACGGCCACCAGCACGCCCGCGCCGGTCCACACCGCGCGCTCGCGCCACCGGCGCAGCCGGCGGTGGAGCGCGACCAGCTGAGGCGGGGTCCGGATCCCGGCACCGGCGAGCAACGTCAGCCCGCGGGCCGCGCCGAAGCAGCCCATGATCAGCGCGCCGCCGGCCACACTCGGCGCCAGGAACGCGGCCAGCAGCGCCACGTAGGTGGCGGCGCTCGTCACCACGGTCGTGACGCCCAGACCCAGCTGGATCCCGAAGCCGAGGCCGTACACCCACCCGCGGTACTCGTCCATCCAGCGCTCGTTGACCTGTCGGTGCGGGCCGGGCACGGTTCGACGCCCGAGGTCGAGCGCGATCGCCGCCAGCAGCGCCCCCGCGAGCACGATCAGGCGCCAGCGGGCATCGCCGCTGCCGGGCACGATCGGCTGACCGAGCGCCGCCAGCGCCGCTCCCAGCGCCGCACCGGCCACGGTCGCGCCGACGGCGAACGCGACGACTGTCAGCGACCAGTGGGCGTTGCGGCCCCGCTCGCCGAGCGGGGTGATGCTCGCCAGCATCGACTCGCCTCAGGGCGACCAGGCCGCGCGCAGCCCTGCGACGATCGCCGCGCCGCACCCGAGGACCAGCGTTGCGGTCACCGCCCGGCCGATCGGTCCGGGTTCAGGCTGGGATGACCGGGGCCGATGCCCGCGGCCGCGAGCGTGTCGTCGATCCGGACTGCCCGCTGCTCTCCCCCCTGTCCGCGGGCCTCGCGCTGATCCTCCAGCGCGTCGCCGACCAGCGACGCCAGCGCATGCCACGTGGTGGCGACGCCCTCGCCGAGCACGCCGCCGTCGACCAGCACGAAGTAGGGAGAGCCGGGGACCTCGTAGTCCGCCCACGCGCGATCGGACATCAGCACCGGGATCCCCTCCGGGGCGAGCTCGCGGAGCTTGGCCGGGCGCTCGCGCTCGGCGCCGTGGGCCACGATCACGGTCCGCACGCCCGCGGGCAGCCGGCGCTCGCCGAGCGAGCCCCAGAATTCCCCGCAGCTAGAGCATCCGCTGGTCAGGAACGCGAGCAGTGTCGGTGCGCCCGCGGTGAACGCAAGCCCGATCGCGTCGCCGACAGGGTTGATGCCCGAGAGCGCCGGCGCGTCGCCGGTCATCCGCGAAGCGAGGCCCGGGACCGGTGAGACCTGCACGGCCCCCGGGTCCGCGGAAGGGTCGCCGGGGTCCTCGGGACCCAGCCGGCGCATGATCGCTCCGTGGCTGCGCAGCAGCCCGGCGACGAGGATCACCAGCAGCACCAGCAACACGGTCTCGACCGATACCAGCGCGACCATCATGCGCCCGCTCCTCCCGGCAGCTGCGCGGCGAGTCCTTCCAGGCAGCCCGCCTCGTGCTTACACGTCTTGTCGTCGACCTTCTCGGTCGCGTTGCAGTTCATCCCCGGGACCGACGCCGGGTGGCGGCAGATCACCAGCCGGCAGACGACCTCGGTGGTGCCCGAGATCTGGGTGTTGCACTGTCCGTAGCGGAAGTGGTTGCAGTCCACGCAGCGCCGGTTGCAGTCGCCGCGGGCGCACTGGCAGCCGCCCGGGAACACGTGCCCGGGGATCCGGTTGCAGTCGATGTAATAGCGCACGCCCTCGTCCGCGCACAGGCCGCGGCCCTTATAGGCGGTGCACTTCCACCAGCCGGCCACGTACGTGCCCGCCGGGCAGTCGTTACGGCCGTGCTCGATCTCGCAGCAGAACGCGGTGTAGCCGTCCCGGCACTTCTGGTGCTTGCGGCAGTCGCCGGGGCCGATCACGGCCCAGGCGGTCCCGGGGCGGATCAGGTAACGGGCCGGCGCGACCGCGAACGCCGAGCCGGCCAGCGCCGCCCGCGACAGCGCGCTGCGACGGGTGACGCGCCGATCGAGCAGGCGCCCGATCGCCGACACCAGCCGCTCGGCCGGGTGCGAGCGGCTCATCGAGCGCTCCACGCGGCCCACGCCGCGGGCAGCTGTGTGTAGGCGAGCACAAGCGCGTACGCGCAACCGGCGATGCCCAGCGCCAGCACCGCGGCCTGCCCGGCGGGCCGCGACAGCACCCATCCGACGTCGTGCGGCGTGGCCGCTGCGGCCGCGAAGCAGACCGCCGCGAGCGCGCCGCTGATCGCCGACTGACCAAGCGACGCCGGGTGCTCGTGCTCGCCGAAGCACCCGCAGGCGGCGCGGCGGCGCGCCAGCGCCAGGGATGTCAGCGCGAACGCCAGGTAGCAGCAGCCGAGCGTCGCCGCGGCGGCGAGACCGGGATCGATCAGGCACCAGACGGCCAGCGCCAGCTCGGCAGCTCCCAGCCCGCGAGCGATCCAGGCGGCGCTCGGGAGGCCGAGCTCGTGCAGAGCCGCCGTCGCCACCCCGGGCGCGCGGAGCTTGGAGACCCCCGCCACGGCGACCACGATCGCCGCGACCCCGAATGGGCCCGTCAGGACATCTGCCACTCGCTATAGCCCCTGGTTGTGCTCATCACTCGGTCGTCCGTTGGCCGCGCGTTGCAGGATTATCCCCGCCGCGGTGGCGGGGTCAAGCTCACGTGAGACGACCCGGTCCAGGAGCTCCTGCACCTCGTCGTCCTGCTCCACCGACGCCTCGAGTTCGCGGCGCATCCGGAATGCGGCCAGCCCGAGCACCTCGTTCATCAGGTTGCGCCGGCGGCGCTCGGACAGCGTGCCCTCGGACTCGATGTAGGAGCGGTGTTCCTCGAGCTTGTCCGACAGCTGCTCGATCCCCTCGTTGCGGACTGCCTCGGTCCGGACGATCGGCACCTCCCAGCCACCGCGCGGGCCGAGCGCCAGCACGCCCTTGATCTCACGGACCATCGTGTCGGTGAGCGGGTGGTCGGCCTTGTTGATCACGATCACGTCGGGGATCTCCATCACGCCCGCCTTGAGCGCCTGGACCGAGTCGCCCGAGCCCGGCATCAGCACGAGCACGACCGTGTCGGCATGGTCGATCACGTCGACCTCTGCCTGCCCGACCCCGACCGTCTCCAGCAGCACGACGTCGCGGCCGGAGGCGTCCATCAGCAGCGCGGCCTGGAGCGCCGCTTCGCTCAGCCCTCCGAGTGCGCCACGGGTTGCCATTGAACGTATGAACACGCCGGGGTCGAGGAAGTGCTCGGTCAGGCGGATGCGGTCGCCCAGCAGCGCGCCCTTGGTGAACGGCGACGAGGGGTCGATCGAGAGCACCGCGATCGTCTGCTCGCGCTCGCGCCTGAGCTTGGTCAGAGATCCCAGCAGCGTCGACTTGCCGACCCCGGGCGGTCCGGTGAAGCCGATCACCGCGGCTCTGCCGGTCTTCGGATAGACCTCGCGTACGAGCTCCCAGCCGGCGGGGTCGTCGTTCTCGACCAGCGTGATCGCGCGGGCCAGCGCCCGCTTGTCGCCGTCCAGCAGGCGCTGCGCGAGAGATCGCTCGGTGCCTTCCATGAGGCGAGCCATCATGCCAGCACGTCGCCGCTGCGACGCTGCCGCCCGCCTGCGATTTGGTCGATCGCGGGGCCGATCATTACGATCCGAGCTGTGGCGTCCCCGACGCTCGAGACCCCTCCGTCGATCCCGCAGGTGGTGCGCGAGCCGCCGCCGCCCCTGCATGGCGGGCCGCTGACGTTCCTGCGCTTCGCCCGCGACCACCACATGATGCGCGCCGGTTACCTACCGCTGATCGCCCGCTGGATGTGGCTGAAGCTGCGCTGGCGCGGGCGGCTACGGACCGACGGGTTGTGCTTCGTCTGCCCCGGGGTCAAGTTCGAGATCGGCCGCAACGCCACCATCGAGCTCGGGCGCTGGTCCTGGCTCGGGCATGGCTGCAAGGTCCGCGCCCACGAGGGCACGGTCTCGATCGGCGCCAAGTCGGTGCTCGGCCAGGAGTGCACGATCTCGGCCTATCAGCACGTCTCGATCGGGCGCGAGTGCATCATCGCCGACCGGGTGATGATGATCGACTTCGACCACGGGGTGGTCGAGGTCGAGCGGCCGATCCGCGAGCAGGGGATCTACAAGCGCGACGTCAACATCGGCCACAACGTGTGGATCGGATACGGCGCCTGCGTGCTGCGCGGCGTCACGGTCGGCGACAACGCGGTGATCGGAACCAACGCGGTGGTCACGGCCGATGTGGCCGCCAATGCTGTCGTCGGCGGGATCCCGGCCCGGCTGATCCGGATGCGGTCGGCGCCGCGCACGTTCCGCTGGGGGTAGCGGTCCGGGCGGTCCGGGCGGGCGGGGCGGTCCGGGCGGGGCGCGGGCGGTCCGGGCGGGCGGGTCCGGGCGGGGCGCGGCGGGCGGGTCCGGGCGGGCGGGGCGCGGCGGGGCGGGCGGCGTGCAGAACGCGACAAATCCGACGCGAATCCCGAGCCGTGCCGTGTTAAGCACCGTATAGGTGCACCCCACGGCAAGCCCACCCCCGGGCGGGTGGATTTGTCGTGTTTTACACGCGTGGGTCTAGCCGACCCAGCCGGCCAGGTCGGGCGCGAGGTTCCGCAGCCGGGGTTCGAGCGTCGCGTCGCCCGCCAGCGCGTCGGCCAGCGCATCGGCATGGCCGGCGGACCGCTCGCGCGGGTACTCCCCGGCGGTCCCCCTAGTGGCCAGGAATGCCCAGTCGCTGGCCTGCAGCGCGAGCAACTCCCGCAGCGCGCGGTCGCTGGGCCGCGCGCCGACCGCGAGCGTGTTGAGCTCGGCGGTGCGCAGCTGCCAGGCGATATCGGCGACCGCGGGGCCACTCCAGGTGCGCAGGTCCTCCCCCTCCCCCCAGCTGCTGACGCCCAGCGCCTCCGGCGGCGCCGGCGCCGGCTCGTAGCGGTCGAGTGCGTCGTCGAGCGTGGTCAGCGTCAGTCCCTGGCGCGCGGCCTCGTCGAGCACCGCCGCCAGCCACTGCACGCCCTCGTACCACCAGTGGCCGAGCAGTTCGGTGTCGACCGCGCACAGCGACACGCCCCCGCCCGCCACGCGCTCCCGGACGCGGCCGACGAAGTCCTGCGCGTGGACGGCGACCAGCGCGCGGGCCGCCTCCGGGTCGTACGGGTCGCCGTCGTTTCGCCACAGGCGGTGGTCGTGGGCGGTGCGGTGGTAGTAGTCGCGGTAGGCGGGGCTCGCCGGGTACCCGCCCTCGCCCCACACCAGCGCCACGATCTCGCGATCGAGCGGCCACAGGACCGGACCGGCGTCGGTGGCGATCGGCCGCAGGTGCCGCTCGTCGCCGAGCCCGAACGCCGCGGTCAGCTCGACGACGGTGGCGCGCACGCCGGTTTCCTCGAGCCCGTCGTCCAGCCACGGCGCGTACGCGCACTCCGGCAGCCAGAAGCCGCCGTGCCAGTCGCCGAAGCGGCGGCGGTGCGAGGCCAGGCCGGTCTGCAGCTGCAGCTCGATGCCGGCGTCGGTCGCCACCAACGGCAGCACCGCGTGGGTGGCCGAGGAGGTCCAGCTCACGTGCTCGCCGAGGGCGGCGAGGAGTCCGTGGGGCAAGCCGGCCAGCCGCTCTGTGGCAGCGGCGTACTCAGCGGCCGAGCGCTCGACCTCCGCGACCAGCTCGTCGTGACCGTCGCGCGCATAGTGGACCGCGTCGCGGCGGTGAGACTCCGGCCGGATCTCGGACAGGAACTCGAGGCAGCGTCCGATCGCCTCGGCGGACTCGAGCTGGTCGCAGAGCACCGGAGTCAGCGACAGCGTGATCGGGGCGCGCCCAAGCACGTCGAGCAACGGCAGGTAGCAGCCCGCGATCGCCTCCCACAGCCACTCCTCGCCGAACGGCCAGGTGCCGAAGCCCTCGACGTAGGGCATGTGCGTGTGCAGCACGATCGCGAGTTCACCCGGACGGCGAGATGGCATCGGGCCGACGCTAGCGGTGCGACGGGCCAACGGGGCGGCTAGATTGTGGCCTCGGTTGGAGGCGTCGACGATCGTGGAGGTGGCTGTGCCCAGAATGGCTATGCGGTTGGCAGTACTCGCCGCTGGAATGTTCGTGTTCGCCGGCGCTGTTGACAGCGCGTCGGCGCAGATCGGGCCCTCGGGAGAAATCGAGGAGTTTGACTACACCCTGAGCAGTGCTCCGCCGCACGGCTTCGCGGGGGTCATCTACAACAGCGGCGTGGCCGAGTCGTCGGGTGGCACCCTCGACTTCCAGTCCGGCGCCGTCCAGGAAGCAAATTTCCTCGACAACGCCTGGACTCTGATTCCCACTGGGACCCAGACCCTGAATGTCAAGATCACCGACTGGCGCATAGTCACAGCCGCGACGATCACGGTGACGGCTCACGTTCCGCCGGGCGCGTCGATGACCGTCATCCCCGGGGATACGGGGACGCCGTTCCGCCTCAACAACGGTAAGTTCTCCATCCCCACCGGGGTGGACGAGGGCGCCAAACCGCCAAAGCGCGGTACTCAGGTCGTGAAATGCCGGGGCAGCGCCCGCTCGTGTCAGGCGAAGATCAACCTCGCCGGTGGTGCCCACAACCGCAAGATCGTGATCCAACTGACCGACACCGACTTCTCACTGCGGTCGATCAAGGCTCCTCCCAGGCGAAAGCACGCCGCTTACAGCCTCACGAACGGCCATTTCATCCAAGGCGGCTCCAAGTACGTCGTGACTCTCAACGCCGCTCGATCGAGTCGGCCGGGGTCGCAGCTGACGCTGCGCTTTGCATAGCCAGCTCACGCCCCGCAGACAGCCAGGAAGTCGAGCGCCCCATCGAGCCGGTGTGGGCGCAGCGCGAAGTCGCTGGTGGCGATCGCGGGCGTGAACCGGTCGTAGAACGGCTTGGTCAGCCGCAGCCGCGCATGGACCGAGTCCCAGCCGAGCGCGAGCGCGCGGGCATGAAGCGCGAGCTTGCGGGCGTGAAACAGGCCGAGCAACTCGACCTGCGAGAACACGGTGGCGCACAGCTGGCGAAACTCGGCGGCGCGGTACTCGCGGATGTGCCACGGGTTCGACGACTTGTCGGCGCCCGCGGGAGCGAGCGTGAGCACGTTCGGCGTCGACACGAACACGGCGCCGCCGGGCGCCAGCAGCGATCGGAAGTGCTCGAGCACGGCGACCGGGTCCTGGACGTGTTCGATCGTCTGCAGGAACACGACCGCGTCGTAGGCGCCCGGCGCGCCGTGGAGCTCGACCATCCCCCGCTCGAAGCGGAGGTTCGAACGCACATAGCGCAACCGGGCGTGCTCGAACGCGTCCGGGTTGGCGTCGACGCCCAGCACCGAGGCGGCCGACCGCGACAGCACTTCGGAGCCGTAGCCCTCGCCGCAGGCCATGTCGAGCACGCGCTGCCCGATCACCCGCGCGCCGATCCACTCGTAGACCGCGAGGTGTCGGCGAAACCAGTAATTCTCGGCCGGGACGTCGGGGAGCGTGCGCTCGCCCGTCAGCTCCAGCGGCGGCACCCCGGCGGGCTGGTTGCGCTGAACGTACAAGGGCCGACAGGGTAATGTCCGCCGGCCATGGAGGCCGTCCGGACCGCGGAGGAGATCCGCGATGTCAACACGCGCTATCACGACGCGGCCGCGTCGAGCTATGACAGCAAGTGGGGGATCGACTTCGGGGGGATCGGCCAGGCGCAGGTGCTCGGCAAGGTGCGCAAGCTGCTGGGCTCAGAGCTCGACCGCGGCTACGATCGCTCGCTCGAGATCGGCGCCGGCACCGGCTACTTCAGCCTGAACCTGCTGCAGGCCGGCGCGGTGCGCGAGGCAACCTGCACCGACATCTCGCCCGGGATGGTGCGGACGCTGCGATCCAACGCCGACCGGTTGGGGCTGGCCGTGAAGGCGACGCGGGCCGACGCCGAGTCGCTGCCGTTCGCCGACTCGAGCTTCGACCTCGTGCTGGGCCACGCCGTGCTGCATCACCTGCCCGACCTGCGGCGGGCGTTCGACGAGTTTCACCGCGTGCTGCGCCCGGGCGGGCGGATCGCGTTCGCGGGCGAGCCCTCGCGGTTCGGCGACCGGCTGGCGGCGATCCCCAAGCGCACCGCGGTGCTGGTCGCGCCCGTGTGGCGGGCGCTCCTGAGAGCCGGCCGTGCGCCCGATGCGGACGGGCGGGACGCGCCCGACGGCAAGCGGCGCGACCACGCGCTGGAGCGCTACGTCGACATCCACGCGTTCGCCCCCGGCGACCTCGAGCGCCACGCCCGGCGGGCGGGCTTCGAGCAGGTCACGGTCCGCGGCGAGGAGCTCGTCGCGAACTGGTTCGGTTGGTTCAACCGCGGCCTGGAGGCCACCGCTGAGCCCGACGACGTGCCGATGCTGTGGCGCCGCTACGCGTTCGGCGGCTACCTCGCGCTGCAGCAGCTCGATAGCCACGTGCTCGAGTCACGACTGCCGCCGGCGATGTTCTACAACCTGTTGCTGACGGCGCGTAAGTAACCGGTCGCCGGATCCGTTTGATCAGCGACAAGCGCGCCTAGCTGGGGCGCGTGGGGGCAGTTCACGGGAACGCAGAGCGCGGCGCGGCCACTGTGCCAGGAGGAGCGACTCATGAATTTCGCATCCTGTGGATCGGTTGGACGACGCCAACGCGCGTGGTCCGCGCGGCTCGCGATCGGCGCGACCGTTCTGCTGACCGCCGGCTCGATCGCCGGACCCGCCCAAGCTCGCAGTCACCGACAGGCTTCGCGAGCCGAGCGCCAGCTGAAGCTGGTCCGTCATCAGCGCGAGGACGCCCGACTCAGTGCCGCGCTCGCGCGGGCGACTCACGCGCGGGCGGCCCACAAGGTCCGGGCCCACGCGGCGTCGGCCACTCCGTTCCAGCGCGGAGACGTGTTCCTCACCGGCAGCGGCGCCGTCCAGGAGTACTCGCCCAGCGGACAGCTGGTGCACACGGTCGCCGGCACAACCGGGGCCGGGCCGATCTGCTTTGACCCCTCGGGTGCGCACCTGATCGTGCCGGGAGTGGGGTTGTTCAACAGCTCCGGAAAATTCAGAAGTCGAAGTGGTCATCGATCGCGATCACCCCTTCGCGCTGCGTGGCGGACGGACTCGGCCACGTGTACGTCAGCACTGGATCGCTGAACTCGATCCCGTACTCGATCACCGAGTACGACATCCAGGGCAACGTCCTGCAGACGTTCAACATCAGCGACCCTGAATACCATTCGCTGGCGATCGACCTCGGAGCGGACGAGTGCTCGATCTACTACGGGAGCTGGGGCGCGCCGACGATCAAGATCAACCGGCTCAACGCGTGCACGAGCACCGCCGAGACCCCGTTCAACTCGGACGGGTTCGTCGACGACCTGCGCGTGCTGCCCGACGGACGAGTGATTGCGCTCGACGATTCCTACGCCCAGCTGTACGACACATCGGGACAGACGATCCTTCAGAAGTACACGCCGCCGACCAATTCGGACGCCTTGCGCACGCTGAGCCTCGACCCCGACGGCAGCTCGGTGTGGCTGTGCTGCGGTGCGGATCGCAGCGGCAACACTCACGTCTCCCGGTTCGATATCGCCAGCGGCCAGCTGCTGGCGGACTGGTCGCCGAGCGGCACCGCCGCCGGGTCGGTCACGGTCTATGGCCCCCCGCTGGTCGGCGATGCGGACGTCGCGGGCACGGTCGATTCAGACGCCGCCGGTACCGCCGAGGCGTTCTCGACCAAGGCGGGGTCCTCCGGGCAGCTCACGCGCCTGCACCTATACGTGGACTCCTCCTCGACTGCCACTCAGGCGGTCGTCGGGATCTACACCAACAAGTCGGGTCACCCGAAAGCGCTGCTGGAGCAGACCACGATCAGCAACCTCACTCCGGGGAGCTGGAACTACGCCGACGTCCCCGCGACTGCGCTGACGGCGGGTCAGAGCTACTGGATCGCGGTGCTGAGTCCCACGGGCGGCGGCAACCTCGGCTTCCGCGACGCGGCTGCGGGCGGATCTTCACAGACCAGCGCCAAGCACAACCTGACAGCCCTGCCCGCAAGCTGGTCGACCGGTGGTGCGTCGGACTCCTCGTCGCTGTCGGCGTACGGGAGCTGATCGATGGCCCGGTCATAAACTCCTGGGGGTGCCCGATCAGGTCCTCAGCGAATTCCCGCTGTTCCCGCTGGATCTCGTCGCGCTCCCCCACGAGCTGATCCCGCTGCACATCTTCGAGCAGCGCTACAAGACGATGATGAACGAGTGCATCCGCAACGAGCGTGAGTTCGGCATCCTGTGGCTGGCCGACGACGGCTTGCGGGAGATCGGGTGCGCGTGTGAGATCTCCGAGGTGCTCGAGCAGCTGGAGGACGGCCAGATGAATCTGGCCACACGCGGAACGCGGCCCTTCCGGGTGCTCGAGCGCCAGGGGCATCTCCCTTACCCGGCGGGCGTGATCGAGTTCCTCGACGACCGTGATGAGAGCGTCGACCCCGAGCTCACCGACGCCGCCCACGAGGCGTACGGCGACCTGGTCAGGCGCGCCACCGACCGCGACCCCGAGGCCGACGAGCTCGCCGGAATGAGCGCGTACGCGATGGCGGCGACCGTCGACTTCGGGCTTGATGCCAAGCAAGGGCTGCTCGACCTGCGTTCGGAGAACGCGCGGCTGCGGCTGGTCACGAGGTTGTTCCGGGCCGCGATCAAGCGGCTGGACTTCGTCGATCGCGCGCAGGCCCGGGCGCGATCGAACGGCCGCGTACGACTGCGCTGACCGCCGGCCGGCGAGCGCGTCAGCCGGTCAGCCCGCACGGCCCCTGAGCGGCCTGCGCGGCGAACAGCTCCGCCCGCGCGAGCTCGGGGTACTTCGGGTTGCCTGCGGCGGCGGCATCGCTGAACGACAGCGTCCCATCCTGGAGCGTCACCCGGTAGCTGAAGACCTTGGCCGGCTGCGGGAACCGGCGGTTGTCCTGGACGTCCTGGTCGAGGTCCTTGGCCAGGTCGCGGGCCTCGAGCAGCAGCGGATCGGAGATCGGCCTGGCCTTGCCGCCGTTGCAGCGGATCGTGCCGCTGTCGTTGACCAGCAGTGTGAGCGTCTGGCCCTGCCCGGTGCGATGCAGCACGAACAGGTCGGGGGAGGCCACGTCGAGCCCGCAGCCGGCGATCGAGACGCACGCCGCCCCGGTCGCGAGCGCGGCCATACAGATCCGAATCCAGTACGAGGTCATCTCCACCATCGTGCCGAATCAGGAGTCGGGCCCGCGTGGCGCGGCTAACATGCCCCCAAGCTCGGACGTCGGGGACGGATCCTCTGACGAGCCGAGTGACACGCCATGCATCCAATTTCCTACTTCCAGGCCGTCGTGCTCGGGCTGATCCAAGGGGTATCCGAGCTGTTTCCGATCTCAAGCCTCGGGCACGCGGTGATCGCCCCGCGCCTGTTCGGCTGGGACATCCATCAGAACGACACGTTCTTCCTCACGTTCCTGGTCGCGGTCCACCTGGCCACGGCCCTGGTGCTGCTGGGCTTCTTCTGGCACGACTGGGTCCGGATCGTCAAGGGCTTTTTCCGCACGATCCGCGATCGGGGAATCGATCCCGCCGACGCCGACGCGCGGCTGGCGTGGCTGCTGATCGCCGGCACGATCCCGGCCGGGATCATCGGCCTGGCGCTGGAGCACCCGTTGCGCAAGCTGTTCGCATCGCCCGAGTACGCGGCGGTGTTCCTGATCGTCAACGGGCTGCTGCTGGCCGGCGCCGAGCGCCTGCGCCGCCGCGCCCCGGACGCGCCCGAGGCCGAGGCCGACGAGGACTTCCGGATCGCGCACCGGATGAGCTTCCGCCAAGCCGCCGGCGTCGGCATGGCCCAGGCGCTGGCGCTGATCCCGGGCATCTCGCGCTCGGGCGTGACGATGGGCGGCGGCCTGCTCGCCGGCCTGAACAACCGCGATGCCGCGCGCTTCGGATTCCTGCTGGCCACGCCGATCATCGGCGCGGCGGCGGTGCTCAAGCTGCCCGAGCTGTTCGGCCACGACGGCGACGGCGTCCGTGGCCCGGCACTGGTGGCGGCGCTGTGCGCAGCCGGGAGCGCGTTCCTGTCGATCCGCTTCCTGATGCGGTTCTTCGAGACCAACACGCTGATGCCGTTTGCGATCTACTGCGTGCTCGCCGGAACCGCGCTGACGATCGGCTTCGCGGTCACCTAGCGGCACTCAGTGATGAATTTGGTCTGCATATGCGACCAAATTCAGCATGCAACCCCCGGGTTGCTCAAGTGACGACCACCGCGGCACCCCCGCGACGCGGATCACCGCCGCCCCAGAAGCACCCCTGCCGATCGCGCTCGACCGCCTGCGCGCCCCCGAAGAACAGGTTGAGCTCCCGGAACCGGGCGATCTCGCGCCCGCCCGCCTCGAGCGGCCCGGTGTCGATCCCCGGCTCGGCGTAGACCACGTCGTCCTCCCAGTGCACCCTGGGGGCGCAGACCGCGTCCCCGGCGCGCAACCCCTCGTCGACCACGCGGATGATCGTCTGCAGGATCGCCGAGCGAATCCGGTTGGAGCCGGCGCTCCCCACCGCCAGCTCGGGCTCCCCGTCGCGCATCAGGATCGTCGGCGCCATCATGCTCGGCAGCCGCCGTCCGGGGGGATGGCGGTGGAAGCCGAGCGGGTTCAGGTCCTGCTCGCCGAGCATGTTGTTCAGGTGCACCCCGGTCCCGGGGACGACGATTCCCGAGCCCTCGCCGTTGGAGCAGGTGACCGAGCACGCCCATCCCTCGCGGTCGAGCACGGCGATGTGGGTGGTCGAGCCAAGCCGGCCCGCGCCCGCCAGGAACCGCCTCACGAACTCGGGGTCGCCCAACCCCTCCAGAAACGCAGGCGTGCGCTCCCGCTGGGTCCGCTCCATCACGTCGACGACCGCCTCGACGCCGGGCGGACCCGGCGCGGCATCGAGCATCGCCAGCGCTCGCGCGATCAGGATCCCGCCGGCCGAGGGCGGCGCGTTGGTCAGCACGTCGCGCCCGCGGTAGGGCACGCGCACCGGCTCCCGGTCGACGACCTCGTACGCGGCGAGGTCCGCCGCGGTCAGCATCGCCCCGCGGGCGCTCACCCAGTCGACGATCGCGGCCGCGATGTCGCCCGTGTAGAACGCGGCCGACCCCTCGGCCGCAAGCCGCTCGATCGCGTCGGCGAGCTCCGGCTGGCGGATCCGCTCACCGGCGCGCAGCACCCGCCCTCCGGGGGCGTAGAGCTCGCGGCACTCGGGCGTCGCGGTGACGATCCCGGCGAGGATCTCGACCACGTAAGCCTGCGCCGGGTTGAGCTGCACCCCGTCGCGGGCCAGCCGCGCGGCCGGGGCCACCAGCTCGGCCAGCGGCACCCGGCCGAACCGGGCCGAAGCCTCGCACAGGCCTGCGGGCACGCCGTAGGCGCCGACAGATGCGGCGCCGATGTTGAACACCTGCTCGGCGTCGCCGAACGAGACGTCGATCGGCACGAGCTCAGACCGGGCCGCGGGATCGGCTCCGCGTCCGGACGCCTCGACGAAGAAGTCCAGCAGCGACGGCCGGCCGTCGGGTCCGACGACGAGCATGTACCCGCCCGCTCCCAGGCCGGTCAGCAGCGGCTCGCACGAGAACGACGCCAGCATCGCGCCGAGCGCGGCATCGACGGCGTTGCCGCCGTTGCGCAGCACGTCGGCCCCGGTGCCGGCGGTCAGCGGGTGGCCCGCCGCGATGACGCCGAGCTGGAGCCCGGCCACCGCGATCTATCTCCTGGGCATGAACTCTGGGACGTCGAGCTCGCCCGGCGACCTCGCCGGGCGGCGGTCGCGCATCCGGCTCACCCGCGGTTCGCCGCTGGGCTCGCGCATGCTCTCGCTCGGAGTGCGCTCGCCGGCGCCGAACCCGGGGCGGTTGCCCTGTCGGCGGCGCTGGCCGTCGTAGCCGGTGGCCACGACCGTGACCCACACCTGGTCTTCGAGCTTCTCATCGAGCATCGCGCCGAAGATGATGTTGGCGTCGGGGTGGGCCGCCTCGGCCACCGCCTTGGCGGCCTCGTTGACCTCCCACAGCGACATGTCGCGCCCGCCGGTGATCGACAACAGGATCGAGCGCGCGCCCTCCATGCTCGTCTCCAGCAGCGGCGACGACACCGCCTGTTCGGAGGCGTCGATCGCGCGGCGGTCACCGACGCCCATCCCGATTCCCAGCAGCGCGTTGCCGGCGCCCGACATGATCGTGCGCACGTCGGCGAAGTCAAGGTTGATCAGGCCCGGAAGCGTGACCAGGTCGGAGATCCCCTGCACGCCCTGGCGCAGCACGTCGTCGGCGACGCGGAACGCCTCGACCATCGAGGTGTTGCGCTCGAGCACGGTCAGCAAGCGGTTGTTGGGGATGACGATCAGCGTGTCGACCTCATCGGCCAGCGCCTCGATCCCGGCCTCGGCCTGGGCGCGGCGCCGGGAGCCCTCGAACTGGAATGGCCGGGTGACGATTCCCACCGTCAGCGCGCCGATCTCGCGGGCGATCTGGGCCACGACCGGGGCGGCGCCGGTGCCAGTGCCCCCGCCGGCGCCGGCCGCGATGAAGATCATGTCGGAGCCGCGCAGCATCGCCTTGATGCGGTCGTACTCCTCGCGCGCGGCCTGCCGGCCGAGGTCGGGGTTTGACCCAGAGCCCAGGCCCCGGGTGATCGAGTCGCCGATGTGCAGCGTCTCGTGGGCGGCCGACTGCTGCAGCGACTGAAGGTCGGTGTTGATCGCCAGGAACTCGACCCCCGCGATCTCGGCCTCGACCATCCGGTTGACCGCGTTGACGCCGGCCCCGCCGACGCCGACGACGCGCAGCAGCGGACCACCGACCTGCGGCGCGGGCGGCTGGATCGCGTCCGGCCGGGCGTACACGTCTGGCTCCGGCTCCGCCGGCCTCTGAGTGTCCAGCACGTTCTCGGGGATGTCCGCCGAGAACGCGTTGCGCAGGCGTTCCTGGGGAGATGGCACGGGACGCTCGTCGGCCGCTGCCGGCGGGCTCTCGGCGGCCTGGTCTGACGCGGGCTCCTGTCCGGGAGCGCCGGTGTCCTCCGCGGTCTTACGAAACAGCGCAGTGAGCGGTCCCTCGCGCATGCTGGCGCGCTTAGCGTTTGGCATTTGAGAGGACCTCCTTAGCGAGCTGCCGGTAGGCGTGTGCTGCCAGACCGTCGGGATCGTACTTCAGCACGGACATTCCTTTCACAGGAGCCTCGGCGAATCGCACGGTCTTGCGGATCCTCGACGCGAACACCCGGTCTCCGAAGTTCTCCTCCAGCAGTTCGATTGCCTCCTTGGCGTGCAGCGTCCGCGTGTCGACCAGCGTCGGCAGGATCCCCTCGATCTCGACGTCCGGGTTCAGGTTCTCGCGGACCATCGCCAGCGTGTTCTGGAGCTGGATCAGCCCGCGCATCGACAGATATTCGCACTGCACGGGGACGATCACCTTGTCTGACGCCGTCAGCGCGTTGATCGTCAGCAGCCCCAGGCTGGGCGGCGTGTCGATGAACACGAAGTCGTAGTCCTCGTCGACTTCCTTGAGCGCCTTCTCCAGTACGCGCTCGCGGCCGATCATCGTCGACATCGCGATCTCGGCCCCAGCGAGATCGATCGACGCGCAGGCCACGTCGACCTCGCGCTTGCGGATCACCTCGCGGATCGAGATCTTGTGCACCAGAACGTCGTACATCGACTTCTCGAGCGTGTCGGGGTCGATCCCCTGCGACATGGTCAGGTTTCCCTGCGGGTCCATGTCGGCGCAGAGCACCCGGTGCCCCTCCTCAGCGAACGCGACAGCGAGGTTCAGCGTGGTCGTCGTCTTCGCGACGCCGCCCTTCTGGTTGGCGAACGTGATCACCTTCGGGCTCGAACTCATCACGCGCCTGTATTCGCAGCGATCACCGGGAATCCTCCGCGCCGTCCGCCAATCCGCCCACCCGCCGGGGAGGACCGGGGACATGACGGGGCCCCGCCACGCTAACTTGACCTCTCGTGCGTGACCTCCTGGACCGACGCCTGGTGTTCGTGACCGGCAAGGGCGGGGTCGGAAAATCGACGGTGGCGATCGCGCTGGGCATGCTCGCGGCCCGGCGCGGCCAGCGCACGATCGTGGCCGAGCTGGCCAGCCAGGAACGAGTCCGGCGGGCGTTTCACCAGCAGGGCGAGCGCTTCGAGGAGATCGAACTCGTCCCCGGGCTGTTCACGATCTCGATCGACCCCCAGCTGGCGATGGAGGAGTACCTGCAGGTCAAGACCGGCTCGGTCGGGCAGATGCTCGGATCGAGCCGGCTGTTCCACGCGTTCGCGATGGCCACGCCGGGAATGCGCGAGCTGCTGAGCATGGGCAAGGTGTGGGAGCTGGCCCAGCTCGAGCGCCGGACCACCGGCGCCGCCCCGTATGACTTCGTCGTGGTCGACGCGCCCGCGACCGGATACGGCGTCGGGATCCTGCGCACCCCGAAGACGTTCGCCGACATCGCGCTGGCCGGCCCGATCGCCCGTCAGGCCGCGCGGATCGCCGACTCGATCAGCGACCGCAACTTCACCGGCGTGGTCGCGGTCGCCACTCCGGAGGAGATGGCGATCAACGAGACGGTGGCGCTGCGCGACGCGCTCGCCCGCGACGAGATGGCGCTCGACCTGGCGGTCGTCAACGCGCTGTACCGCGAGCGCTTCGACGCCGGCGAGGTGGCCGAGCTCGATGCGGCGCTGCCCCGGACCCGATCGCCGCTGATCCGCTCGGCGCTGAAGGCGGCGCTGTCCGAGCATGCCCGGGCGGCGTCCCAGCGCGAGCAGCGCGGCCGGCTGGGCGAGGAGATCGACACCCCGATCGTCGAGCTGCCCCACGTGTTCGCCGAGCAGCTCGGGCGCGCCGAGCTCGAGCTGCTGGCAAACGAGCTCGAGGCCGGGTTGGCCGGCACGCAATCGCGCAACGGAGCGCGGGTCAACGGCCGGCCAGCGCCGCCGCCCGGGTTCCGGCCCGCAGGCCCGACTCAATCGCCCCGTCGATGAAGCCCGACCAGCCGTCGGCGATGTCCGATCCGGCCAGGACCACCCGCCCTTCCGTGGACCGCATCGCGGCGTGGTGGTGCTCGTACCAGCCCGGGCGGTGAATCGCCCAGGTCCCGCGCGAGCGCTCGTCGGCGAGCCAGTCGTGCGCGGTGGCGTCGAGCACCTCGTAGCCGGGCATGATCTCGTCGAGCTGGCGCTGGACGGCCGCCAGGTCGGTCGCGTCGCAGCGCTCGGCGTCGATCCCGAACCCGATCATCAGCTGCGTGCCGTCGTGCAACAGCTCCTCGGTGTCGAGGTACCCGAACGGGTGACCGGGGCGGATCGCGTTCTGCCACACGGGTTCACCTCGCGCGTGTATGAAGATCTTGATCCCGCGCGACGCCTGCCCCAGCGCGATCGCCTCGAGCTTGTCCTCCGAGAGCCCCGGCGAGAACGCGATCGCGCCGAGCGCGTTGATCGGGACCGCAACCACCGCCGCCCGCGCGGTGACCCCGCCGCCGTCGGTGGTCTGCACTTCGACGTGGCCGTTTGACTGGGTGATCGCCGCGGCGGCCTGCCCGAGCCGGTGGTCGACCGGGGCCCCGCCCGCGATCGCCTGCAGCAGCGCCCGTGTCCCGCCGGCGATCGTCACCCGCCCGCCGGTGAACTGCGTGAGCTCGAGGCTGTAGCCCGACAGCGCGTGCCAGCGCAGCACGGAGACGGCGCCGGCGTCGGTCAGCGGCGCGTGGGCGAGCGACTCGAGCTCAGCCGTCAGCACGTCGCGCTCCTCGGCCGACAGCTCGAGCTCGTCGAGGCGCTGAGCGATCGACAGCCGGTCAAAGCGCGCGAGCTCGTCGATCGCGAACAGCGGGTCGTGGGGCTTGGGCAGGGCGGTGCGCACGCCGTCGACGAACTTGTCCCACCCGCGGCGGGCGATCTGGTCGCGCTCGGCGATCGTCGCCTGGCGGCGCTCGCCGCCGACGTACCAGGCCGCGACCTCGGCGTCGTCTGAGAGCAGCACCGGCAGGCCGGCACGCGTGAGCTCGGAGAACGTGTGCGGCTGGTGCCAGTGCACCCAGGCGCCGCCGTACTCGACCGGCCCCGGCCCCCACTCCGACCGCCAGGTCCGGCCGCCGAGGCGCCCGCGCGCCTCGAGCAACACGACCGATCGCCCCCTCAGCGCCGCCTCGCGGGCCGCGGTGACGCCCGCGAACCCGCCTCCGACGACGACTACGTCGTGCATGCCTCGGCCCGTTCCGCGACGCCCGCGCCAACCGCGGCCAGCGGCGGCCGCGAGCGGATCGCCGCGTCGGCCACGACGGCGCCGGAACTCGATACCAGCACCGGGTTGAGTTCGATCAGCTCCAGCGCGCGGTCGAGCAGCAGCTCGCCGACACGCTGCGCCAGCCGCGCCGCGGCACCCACGTCGCACGGCACCCGACCGCGGCCGCCCTCGAGCACCGGCGCACCGCGCAGCGAGCGCAGCGCCCGCTCGATCCGGGCGGCGTCGGCGGGCAGCGGGACGATCGCCACGTCATCCAGCAGCTCGGTCCAGATCCCGCCGAGGCCGAGTACTAGCGCCGGCACGATCGCGTCGGTGCGCGCCGCCACCAGCAGCTCCACGCCGGGAGCGGCCATCCGCTCGGCCAGCACCTCGCCGCCGTGATCGGAGGCGAGCGCCGCGATTCGCGCGAATGCGTCGCGCACGGCGGCGGGATCGGCGAGGCCGAGCGCGACCCCGCCGAGCTCTGTCTTGTGCTGCACGGCGCCGGAGCTCAGCTTCAGCGCGATCGGCCCGCCGAGATCGCCCAGCGCCGCTACCGCGTCGGCGGGATCGGCCACGATCCGCCCATGCGACGACCTCGATGCCGCCCGCGCGCAACAGCTGCTTTGACTCGTGCTCACTGAGCCAGACGGCCGGGTCCGCGGATCCGCAAGCGACGCGGGCGGCAGCCGCGGCGATCTCGCGTAGCCGCGCGGAGTCGCCCGCCGGTAGCCGCATCGCCGCCGCACACGCGATCCCGGTGCGCAACCCGGCGGCTGCCGGAACCCCCGCCTGGGCGAACCGCCAGGCGGCGGAATCGTCCAGCAGCTCGGGCAGCGTCGCCGCAACTATCGTCGGCGCCGGGCTGGCCCCCGCCCCGGCGATGATCCCCTCGCGCACCGCGGCCCAGGACTCGTCCACGGCTCCGGCCATCCCCGCCGGCGTGTCATAGAAGACCAGCACCTGGCCGATCGACGGATCCGAGCCGACGGTGGTCACGAGCTCGCCGAGAGCGCGCGCGTCGCCCCAGATCATCGCGGTGTAGTCGAGCGGGTTGGCGACCGTCGCCGTCGACGGCAGCAGCTCGCTCAGCCTCGCGGCGGTCTGGTCGGAGAAGGGAGGCAGGCCGAGGCCGGCCTCGGCGGCGGCGTCAGCGCCCTGTGCGGAGTCGCCACCCGAGCACGTCACGATCGCCAGCCCCCGCCTCGCCGGGGCGGTGCGCGGGACTGCCAGCGTCTTGGCCAGCTCGAGAAGTTCGTGCACGTCGTGCGCCCAAACCGCGCCGGCTTCCTCGATCAGGCTGCGGAAGATCCGCTGGTCGCCCGCAAGCGCGGCGCTGTGCGCGGCGGCAGCGCGCGCCCCGGCCGCAGAGCTCCCAACCTTGAGCACCACGACCCCGACGCCGGCGTCCGCACAGGCGGCCAGCCCCTGACACAACCGCGGGCCGCCGTCGTCCTCGAGATACAGCGCGACCGATCCCAGGCCGTCCTCGCCGGCCAACAGCTCGAGGTAGTCGGCGGCCGACAGGACCGCCTGGTTACCGCTGGCGACGACCGTGTGAAACCGCAGTCCGCGGCTGGTGCCGAGCGCGTTGACCGCGACGTTGCCGCTCTGGGAGATCAGCGCCACGGCGCCGGGCTCCGCCGGGGCGAACGCGTCGCCCCACAGCGCAGTGCGCGAGTGCGCGGCGACGATCCCGTTGCAGTTGGGGCCGCACACCGGCAGCGCGTGGCGGCGGGACGCCTCGACCAGCTGCGCCTGCAGTGCAACACCGTCGGCGACCTCGGCGAAGCCGGCGCTGAACACGACCGCGCCGCCGCATCCGCGCGCCCCGGCCTGCTCGATCGCGTCGGGGACCGCCGCCGCCGGGATCGCCACCACGACCGCATCGGCCGGCTCGGGGAGGTCGGCGATCGACGGCACGCACGGGCGCCCGAGCGCCTCGTCGCGGTTGGGGTTCACGCCCCAGACCTGGCCGGGGTAGCCGATCGCGTCGAGGCTGATCAGCGCCTGGGCGCCGTAGCTCCCGTGGCGGTCGGTGGCGCCGACGACCGCGACCGACCGCGGCCGCAGCAGCCGGTCGAGCCGATAGCCGGGCGCCCCGTCCTCGCCGGTCAATGGATCGTCGCCTCGACCCCGCGGCGCTCCAGCGCTCGGGCGATGATCAGACGCTGAACCTCGCTGGTCCCCTCCCAGATCCGGTCGACGCGCAGCTCGCGCTGGAAGCGCTCGGCGACGTTGGAGCGCATGTAGCCGCGCCCGCCGAACGTCTGCACGGCGCGGTCGGCGCAGCGGCCGGCGGCCTCGGAGACGAACAGCTTGGCCATCGACGCCTTCGCGTGGATCAGCTTGAGGTCGGCGCCGGCGTCGATCATCCCGGCCACCTGCAACGCCAGCAGCCGCCCTACAGCGGCGTCGGTCGCCGAGTCGGCGAGCGGGAAAGAGACGCCCTGGTAGTCCATGATCCGGACGCCGCCCTGGACCCGGTGAAGCGCCCAGTCTGTGGCCTCCTCGAGCAGCCGCCACATCGCGCCGAGCCCGTGGGTGGCGATCCCCAGCCGCTCCTCGGTGAACCACGCGCGCTGCAGCGCCTCGCCCTCGCCGATCCCGCCGATCGCCGCGTCGGCGCCGACCTCGACGTCGGTGAAGCGGATCGTCGGGTGACCGTGCGGATAGTTGTGGGTGAACTTCGGGTTGTCGGTGTACTCCACTCCCTGGGCGCTGGGCTCCACCAGGAACAGCGTCGGCAGCCGGTCGGAGCCGTCGACGACGTTGGCCATCACGATCAGTACGCGCGCGACGTCGCCCGAGGTCACGAACCACTTCTCGCCGTTGATCCGCCAGCCCCCGTCCGTGGCCACCGCAGTGCTGGCGATCCCGCCCGGATCCGAACCGGCCTCGGCCTCGGTGACCGCGTAGGCGTCGCCGCCCTCGCCGCGCAACGCCGGCAGCAAGTAGCGCTCGATCTGCTCGGGCGTGCCCTGCATCAAAACGTTGTAGGCGCTGGGGACATGCCAGTGAAGGCCGTTGGTCACGCGGCCGAACTGCTCGTTGACCACAAACCACTCGAGCATCGACCAGCCCTGTCCGCCGTACTCGGGCGCGAACCGACCCCCGTTGAGGCGCGCCGAGATCGCCTCGCGCTTGATGTCCTCGACGGTCGACTCGGGCAGTTCGCCGCCGCGCTCCTCGGCCTCGAGCTCCAGCGGCATCAGCACGTTCTCGACGAACTCGCGCGCTCGCCGCTGCAGCTCGAGCTGGTCGGGGGTCAGCTCAAGTCCGTCACTCGTGGGGGATGTCGTCGTGCTCATTGGCTTCCTTTGCGTGATTCGTGGTGTTCAGGTCCTCGGCGAGCTCCGAGAGCCGCGCCCGGTCCGCAGCCGTTCGCTCCGCGGCGGGCCCCGGCAGCGCCAGCAGCAGGTTGTGGTGGTTGGCCAGGACAGCGGTAGCGCGCGCACGGGCACGGGCCAGCTCCGGGTCGCCCTCGGGCAGCGCGCGTTCGATCAGCCCGATCACGCCGTGCAGGTAGGCGAGCCAGTTGCGCTGGCGGCCGTGCAGCACCAGCTGCTCGATCCGCTCGCGCTCTGAGTCGACGGCGGCGGGCGGCGGCAGGCGGCCGTGGCGAAGCGTCGCGACGGCTCGAGGAAGCTCGCGTTCGGGCTCGGGCGTGATCGACAGCCACGACACGCGCTTGACCATGCGCGGTAGACTAACACCAACTGATCACAAAGTCAGGAATCGGAGAGGACATGGAATCGAGCACCACGCCGGGCACGCACGATCACCCGACCAACGGTCAGCGGCGGATCCCGCCGTCGGTGCCACTGTCCCCCGAGGACCTGTCGTTTCGCGCACTCACGCCACGTATGTACACCGATCCCGAGGTGGCCGCGGCCGAGCAGGAGCTGATCTTCGAGCGGACCTGGCAGCTGGCCGGCCACGTCGGCTCGCTCCCGGGAGCCGGCAGCTACATCACCGCCACCGCCGGCACTCAGCCGGTGCTGATCGTGAGGGACGAGAACGGGCAGCTGCGGGCCTACCGCAACATCTGCCGGCACCGCGGCTCGCGCCTGCTCAGTGGCGACGGCCAGTGCAAGGGGGCGATCCGCTGCCGCTACCACGGCTGGACCTACCGGTTCGATGGAAGCCTGATCGGCGTCCCGGAGGGGCTCGCGTTCGGTGAGCGCCTGGACAAGTCGACGCTCGGGTTGCTGCCGGTGCCCGTCGAGGAGTTCTGCGGTCTGGTGTTCTTCAACATCGACCCGCAGGCCACCCCACTGGCCGACCTCCTCGGCGACCTGCCGCAACGGCTGGAGCGCTACCGGATCCCGACCCTCGAGTCGTTCGCGCCCGGCAACGGGACCCAGCCGGCCAACTGGAAGGTGGTCGCCGACAACTACATCGAGGGCTACCACATCCCGATCGCCCACCCCGGGCTGATGCGGATGCTCGACTACAAGCGCTACGACGTCGAGGTGCACCAGAACTACGTGTGGTTCGAGGCCCCGATGCGCAACAAGCCGAGCAGCAACCGACTCGAGCGCATGTACTCCAAGCTCGTGACCACGATGCCCGGGCTCACCGAGGAGGACCTGCGAGTCTGGCGGTACGTGTTCATCTACCCGAACACGACGATCGACCTGTACCCCGACCAGGTCAACACATGGCAGATGAACCCCGACGGGGTGGCACGCACGCGCGACGTGTTCGGCGCCTTGCGGTGCCACGGCGCCGACCCGCGGACCAAGGCCGCCCAATGGCTCAACCAGAAGCTCAACAACCTCGTGCTCGACGAGGACATCGACCTGGTCGACAACGTCCAACAGGGACTGCAGACCCGCGGGTATGAGTGCGGGCCGCTGTCGCGGCGCGAGGACGCAGTCGCGTGGTTCGCCGACCGCGTGCGTGCCGACCTGGCTCCTAAGATCGGCGTATGAGCACCGAGGCATGAGCGCCGAGGAGCCGGCGGAGCGCTCGCGAGCGAATCCTCGCCGCCGCCGTCAGACAGATCGCCGTCGAGGGCATCGACGGGGTCAGGATCGCGCGGATCGCGATGGACGCCGGAGTCTCGACCTCCCTGGTGCACTATCACTTCGCCAACCGCGACGCGCTCCTCGCCGAGGCGATCGACTACTCCTACGCGCACGCCGGCGATGCTCGGATCTCCACCGGCGAGCTGCCGGTCAGCTCCCGGGCCGAGCGCCTCCAGTTGATGATCGATCAATGCCTGCCGCATTCGGAGGCGCTGCGCGAGGACTGGGTGCTGTGGGTCGAGCTGTGGCTGCGCGCGGCGCGCGTGCCGGAGCTGCGGCCGGTCGCCGAGGAGCTGTACGCGCGGCTGCACGCGTGGTTCGCCGACGAGATCGCCGCGGGCGTGCACAGCGGCGAGTTCCAGCGCTGCGATCCCGACGAGGTCACCGACCGGGTGCTAGCGCTGCTCGACGGATACGGCGTCCGGACGCTGATCGGGGACTCAGCGATCCCGCTGCAGCGCGCCCGTCGCGCGGTCAGCTCGGCGTTGGCGCGCGACCTCGGTCTCGGCGAACAGCTCGTACCTCAGGCTGCGGATCGGCTCCCCAGCGCCGACCGGGCCGCCGAACGGCCCGTGCGGACCGCGCCCTCCATGTAGCCGGCCACCCAGTGGTCCGAGCCCGCCACGTAGAACGGGGGCTCGTGGGTCCCGTGCAGCGGCCCCACCCGCCCCACGTCTCCCGGCGCCCAGCTCGTGATGTAGCCGCGGGTGAACGGATCGGCGCCCCACGGGCGCTCGAGCGTCGACAGCGGCAACCGCGCCCGCTCGCCGTACAGCGCCACCAGCCCGTCGATCACCGCCTGGCTGCGCTCCGGCGCCGGAGCGGCTACGAACGCCGAGAAACGCTCGGGCGGGACCAGCATCGACAGCACCCCCGGCCCTTGTGGCCAGGTCGAGCCGAACAACCACTCGGTCTCGGCCAGCCCGTTCTGGCCGTTCTCCTGCCAGAACGGCTCGTCGTAGGCGGTCACGACCTTGGCCGCCAGCGCGTGGCGCTGGGCGCCCAGCGAGCGCAGCCGGGCGTCACTGACGCCGCTGATCTGGACCTCGCGCAGCGGACCAGCGGGGATCGCGCACACGACCGCTTCGGCCTCGATCAGCTCGCCGTCTGAGAGCATCACCCGGACCCGGCGATCCGAGACCGAGATCCGCCGCACGACCGCCTCATAGCGGACGCGCTCGCCCAGCTCGGAGGCCATCCGCAGCGCGACCGACGCCGCGCCTTCGGCCACTCGCAGCCCCTCCCACTGGTCGAGGTCATAGAAATGATCGCCGCCGACCGCGGCGTGCTTGCGCAGGTCCGACAGCAGCGACGTGCGTTCCGGCGAGTCGCAGGACAGCGACAGCGAGGCCAGCTCGTGGCGCCGGCGGACCGCGGGCAGCGCCCCCTCTGAGCGCAGCCAAGCGCCCAGGCTGAGTTGGTCGAGCGCGTCGGCGTCGGGGTGCGACCACGGGTCGGCGGGATCGACCGATGCCGCCAGCCGCGCGAACTCGAGCGCAACGCGGTCGGTGTCGGCGATCTCCTCGGCGCTCATCCACGGCGGCTCGTCGCCGATGTGGACCCCCTCGAGCAAGCCCCACGTCATCTCGCCGGGGTCGGCCACGTAGCTCTCTTCGATCGTCAGGCCGAGTTCCTCTACGAGCTCGCGGTATGCGTGGTGTCCGGCGCCGAACACCTCGCCCCCGGCCTGCGCGAGCCGCCCGTCGGGGAGCGTCACCTGCTCGACGCGGCCGCCGGGGCGGTCACGGGCCTCGAGCACCACCACGTCGGCGCCGGCGCCGGCGAGGTCGCGCGCCGCCGACAGGCCACCCAAACCGGCTCCCACGACAGCGACGTCGATCAAATCCAGTACCTCCCCTTGCGCCTGGCACTTGACAGCAGTCACCAGGCGGCGCTAGTTTCCTGACTCGTCGTTCAGTATACGAATTCGTCCTAGTTCTGTGGAAGTGGATTCGTTGGAGAGAGAGTGGCAGGCGGGAGCGTGAGCCCGCGACCGAAAATCGAACATCTGCGTAAGCCGCAGATCATCGCGGCGGCCGCCGAGGTGCTGTACGAGCGAGGCCTGTTCGACACCCGGATCGGCGACGTGGCCGAGCGGGCCGGCACGAGCTCGCCGACGATCCTCTACTACTTCGAGTCCAAGGACCGGCTGCTCGAGGAGGCCGTCGACCAGACCGACCGCGACTTCTACGCCCGGGTCACCGAGGGCCAGGCGCGTCAGGAGAGTGCCGCCGACAAGCTCGTGCACCTGGTGACCGAGACCAGCCTCGGTCCAGCGGGGCTGACCGATTGGACGCTGTGGATGGAGATGTGGGTCCGGGCCCGCCGTGACGAGAACGTGCGCTCGACGTACTTCAGGCTGGACCGTCGCCAGCGTGACCTGATCACGGCCATCGTTCGCGAGGGCCAGGCGTCAGGAGAGTTCGACGTCGACGCGGACCCCGAAGACTTCGCGCTCGCGCTGAGCGGGCTCATGGACGGGCTCGGTGTGCAGGTGACACTCGGTCAGCCGGACGTGACCGCCGAGCGAATGATCGACCGGTGTCTCGCGCTCGCCTCGTCGGAGCTCAGCTGCACGCTCCGCCGCGACGGCAGTGACGAGCGCCCGCTTCAGAGAGGAGAGCAGCGGTGACTCCCGATCGCACTGATGATTTGCACAGCGCCGGCGCGACCAACCGCAGGACGTTCATCAAGCACGCGGCGGGCGTCGCCGCGGGCCTGTCGATCCCCGGGCTGCTCGCGGCCTGCGGAACCACCGAGCCGGTCGCCACGGGCGGCGGCGGCGCGGCCGCCCGTGGCCCTGGCGGGCTCGCGCTGGCGCGCCCGGATAACCCGGTGACCCTGCCGATCTATGCCGGGAACAAGCCGATTGCTTCGGGCCTAAAGCCCGAGAAGGGCCCGCTGCAGTTCTACAACTGGGATCAGTACATCAACACCGATGTGGTCAAGGCGTTCGAGAAGAAGTACGGCGTCCAGGTCCAGATCAGCACGTTCACCACGATCGACGAGGCGATCTCGAAGATCTCCAGCGGCAACGTGCAGTTCGACGTGTTCGTGCCCGAGCTGGTGTTCCTCGAGCGGCTGGTGGTCGGCAAGGTGCTGTCGCCGCTGAACCTCAGCTACATCCCGAACCTGAAGGCCAACGTGTGGAAGTCGCTGCAGAGCCCCTGGTACGACGTCGGCAGCCGCTACACGGTGCCCTACACGATCTACACCACCGGGATCGGCTGGCGGGCCGACAAGCTGCCGGGCTTCAACCCGGCGGCGATGTCGAATCCGTGGAGCGCGCTGTGGGTCGAGGGCCCGAAGATCTCAGGAAAGGTCGGGCTGCTCGACGACCAGCATGAGGGCCTGGCGATGGGGCTGCTGCACAACGGCGTCACCGACGTCAACACCGAGAACGAGAAGGAGCTCAACGCGTCCAAGGACGCGCTGATCAAGCTGGTCAACTCGGCCAACCTGAAGTTCGACACCAACGAGTACCAGCACCTCGCCGACGGGTCGCTGTGGCTCCACCAGGCGTGGTCGGGCGACATGGCCTCGACGCCGTACTACGCCCCGAAGGGGACCAAGCCCTCGGTGTTCCGCTACTGGTGGCCGGCAGATGGGCGCGGGCCGATCAGCAACGACACGTTCGCGATCGTCAAGGGCGCCAAGAACCCCGTGCTGGCGCATCTGTTCCTCAATCACCTGCTCGACACCCAGCAGGTGTTCACCAACTTCAACTTCACCTACTACCAGCAGCCGATCGACGCGATGACGCCCGAGGCGTTGGTCTCCAAGGGCGTGATCGTCCCGAACCTGAAGTCGACGATCATCCGTGAGGCGCAGTTCCGCAACGGGCTCGTGCAGGGCCCGCTCAGCCAGGAGGGCGAGGTGCTCTGGGAGAACATGTGGGCGGCGGTGAAATCGGCGTGAACGATCGCGTCGGCACCGGCCGCCACTGGCGCACCTTCGCCCTGCCCGGCGTCGTGTGGCTGCTGCTGTTCGTGGTCGTCCCCGCCTACGCGGTGCTCGCGATGGCCACGGGCCGTGTCAACCTTTTGCTCCAGCCGATTCCGGCATGGGATCCGACGACGTGGAACCCGGGCTACCTGTCCAAGGCGTTCTCCGGAGCGATCCCGGGCGGCGAGTACTGGCCGGCGGTCCGCAACACGCTCGTGTACGTGGCTGTCTCCTTGGGCCTGTGCTTCGCGATCGGCTATCCCGTCGCCTACTACGTGGCCCGCCACGCCAAGCGCACCAAGACGCTGCTGGTCGTGCTGCTGGTGATCCCGTTCTGGGTGAGCTACCTGCTGCGGATGCTGGCCTGGATCGGGCTGTTGTCGACCGACGGCTACGTCAACAAGATCCTGATGGACCTCGGGATCGCGCACCCGCCCAACTGGCTGGACGGCAACGCCTACTCGGTGATCCTGGCGCTGGTGTACGGCTACATCCCGTACTTCATCCTGCCGGTGTTCGCCGGCCTGGACCGGATCGACCGCAGTCAGATCGAGGCCGCCCGCGACCTCGGGGCGACACCGTTTGAGGCGTGGCGGAAGGTGACGCTCCCGCTCAGCCGCCCGGCGGTGCTCGCCGGGTCGGCGCTGGTGGTGCTGCCGATGTTCGGCGACTACTACACCAACGACCTGATCTCGGCCTCGCCGCGGACGAACATGCTCGGCAACGAGATCAACCTGTTCATCCAGGGCGGGCCCCAGAAGAACCTCGGCGCATCGCTGGTGATCGTGCTGATGGTGATCCTGTCGATCGGGATGCTCTATTACGTCTTCCAGACCACCCGCGACGCCCGGAGATTCGCGTGACCGCCACGCGCGCGCCCGCGCCCGCGATCGAGCCGGCCGCGGCCCCGCAGCTGGCGCCACGGCGCCACCTGCTCCCCTCGCGGCTGCGCAACCCCTGGGGGCGGCCCCGCTTCATGGCCGCGCTCACGTGGGTGTACGTGATCTGGGCGCTGGTGCCGGTCGTGATCGCGATGCTGTTCTCGTTCAACAACGGGCGATCGCGCAGCGTCTGGCAGGGCTTCTCGATCCGCTGGTGGTGGGGCGACCCGAGCCTCTCGATCTTCCACGACCCCGACTACGTGCACGCCCTGGTCCACAGCCTCGAGCTGGCGGCGCTCGACATGCTGATTGCGGTGCCACTCGGCGTGCTGCTGGCGATCGGGCTGGCCCGCTGGCGCGGCCGGGGCTCGGGCTTCGCCAACGGACTGATGCTGGTGCCGCTGATCACGCCCGAGATCGTGATGGCCACATCGCTGCTGCTGGTGTTCACGCAGCTGGCGCTCCTGCCGTTCACGCTCGTTCACCTCGGCACCCCGGCGCAGGTGATCGGCCAGGTGACGTTCTCGCTGTCCTACGTGGTGGTGATCGTGCGCGGGCGGATGGCCACGATCGGGTCCGAGTACGAGGAGGCCGCCCGCGATCTCGGCGCGACGCCGCTCGAGTCCCTGCGGCTGGTGCTGCTGCCGTTGTTGCTGCCGGCGATCCTGGCCAGCATGCTGATCGTGTTCGCGCTGTCGATCGACGACTTCGTGGTCACGCAGTACATGTCATCGAACTCGTCCACGACGACGATCCCGATGTTCCTGTACGCCAACGCCCGCGGCGGCACCACCACACCGGCGCTGAACGCATTGGCCACGGTGCTGGTGCTGACCACGCTCGTCGGGATCGGAATCGCGTATCTGCTTTACACAATGTTCGGTCGCCGTGCGTCCACCGGGGACGTGTCGGTGATGCGGGAGCTCTCTGGATTGGAGACGACGTGATGGCGGGTGGACAGGTTCAGCTGATCGGATTGACCAAGCGGTTCGACGAACACGTCGCCGTCGACGGGATCAACGCCACGATCGACGGCGGCGAGTTCTTCTCGCTGCTCGGTCCGTCCGGTTGTGGCAAGACGACGACGCTGCGGATGATCGCCGGGTTCGAGCGGCCGACCGACGGACAGATCGTGCTCGACGGCTCCGACGTCAGCTCGGTTCCGCCGCACGAGCGCAACGTGCACACCGTGTTCCAGAGCTACGCCCTGTTCCCGCACCTCAACGTGTTCGACAACATCGCGTTCGGACTGCGCCGCCGCAAGGTTGCGCGCGACGAGGTCCGCCGGCGCGTCCAGGAGTCGCTGGAGATGGTCGAGCTCGGCGAGCTCGGCGGCCGCCAGCCGCGGCAGCTGTCCGGCGGTCAGCAGCAGCGTGTCGCGCTCGCCCGGGCACTGGTGCTGAGGCCCGCCGTGCTGCTGCTCGACGAGCCGCTGGGCGCGCTTGACGCCAAGATCCGCAAGCAGCTGCGAATCGAGCTCAAGGCACTGCAGGAAGAGGTCGGGATCACGTTCGTGTTCGTCACCCACGACCAGGAGGAGGCGCTCAGCATGAGCGACCGCGTGGCCGTGATGAACGAGGGGCAGATCGAGCAGGTCGGCACCCCGGCGGATGTCTACGAGGATCCGGCGAGCGTATTCGTGGCCGACTTCCTCGGGGTGTCGAACATGATGGACGGCGAGCCGGTGGGCTGGAGCGCAGGCGAGTGCAACGTCAAGATCGGCGAGGCCACCCTACGGGCGCGCTCCGGCGACGTCGCGGCGCGTGGCCCGGTGCGGCTCGTGGCCAGACCAGAGCGCCTGGAGCTGCTCCCCCACGGATCCGAGCGTGACAACTGTCTGGTGGGCATGGTCGAGCGCACGGTCTACGTCGGGTCCAGCCGGCAGGTGATCGTGAGGCTCCCGATCGGCGCCGTGATCCAGGTCTCGGTCGCCAACACCGGCGGCGACGAGAGCTACAGCCAGGGAACGCCGGTATCCGTGCACGTGCCCTCGGACGCGCTGCGGGTGCTGGCTTCCGGCGGCGCGAGCCCGGCGGCCGTCGAGGCGGCAGCAGCCTAGACTGCTCCGCGTGAGCGTCGCTGAGCTGCTCGACGGCAAGCGTGTGTGCGTCTGCGCCGGCGCCGGAGGCGTGGGCAAGACGACGACCTCGGCGGCGATCGCGCTGGGGATGGCCGCCCGCGGGGCGAAGGTCGCGGTGGTCACGATCGATCCGGCCAAGCGGCTGGCCAACGCGCTCGGGCTCGAGGAGCTCCAGAACGAGCCGCGGCGGGTCGAGCCCGAGCGGCTCGCCACCTCGGGGCTGGAGATCTCCGGCGAGCTGTGGGCGATGATGCTCGACCCCAAGCGCACGTTCGACGAGCTGATCGAGCGAATTGCGCCGGACCCGGCAAAGGCCCAGGAGATCAAGGCCAACCGCGTCTACCGCGAGCTGTCCACCGCGGTCTCGGGCTCGCAGGAGTTCACCGCCGTGGCGAAGCTGTACGACCTCGTCCAGGCGGGCGATTTCGACCTACTGGTGCTCGACACACCGCCCTCGCGCAACGCGGTCGACTTCCTCGACGCCCCGGGCCGGCTGACCTCGTTCCTCGACGGACGCGGCGTCAAGGCGTTCGTGCGGCCGACCGGGCTGGGGATGCGCGTGCTCGGCCGCGGCGCCTCGCCGCTGCTCTCGGCGCTGCGCAAGGTGACCGGCATCGACCTGCTCACCGACCTGAGCACGTTCTTCTCGCTGCTGGGCGACATGACCGACGACTTCAGCGAGCGGGCCGCCCAGGTCCAGAAGCTGCTGCGGGCGAGCACCACCGCGTTCCTGCTCGTGACCTCGGCCCAGCGCGAGCCGATCGACGAGGCGATCTGGTTCCGCCGCACGCTCGAGCAGAGCCGGCTCCCGTTCGCCGGCGTGGTCGTCAATCGCGTCCACCACGACCTGATGGGCGACACCGAGCCCAAGCACGTTGGCGCCGCGCTCGCCCGGCGCCTGAGCCCGGAGCTCGCATCCAAGGTCGCCGAGAACTTCCTGGACTACCACGTGCTGGCCCGCCGGGACCACGGCAACATCGCCCGCCTGGCAGGGGAGCTCGACGACCGCCCGCTGCTGCTGGTGCCCCAGCTCGACGACGATGTCCACGACGTCGCGGGTCTCTTACGCGTGCACCGCTACCTGTTCGCGCAGCGCGCCGAGCGCGAGGCGTTGATCGAGCAGGTCGTCGCCTAGCCGGCCGCCGCCTGTGGGTCCGCCTCCGCGGCGGGGACGGTCACCGTGATCTCGCTCGGCCCGGCGTCGATCCAGCTCGGCCACGCCAGCAGCACCTGCTGCCAGCGGTCGCGGTCGACCTGCCGGTCGCCGCGGAACATCGCCAGGCTGCCCTGGTGCAGCAGCTCCCACACCGCCTGCTCGGTGACGGCCACGAGCTCGCTCGGGCGCCGCTGCGGGTTTCGGACCGCGACCAGCTCCACGACGGCGCGCAGCGGCAGCGGTGACAGCTGTGCGGCGCTCACGATGTCGCGCTTGAGCTCATCGGCGGGCGCCGGTCCGAGCTGGCGCTCGGCCTGGGCGATCAGCGCCGTGGTCACGTCCTCGCCTTCGCGCACCGCGTTGCCCCAGCCGCGCCCGAGGCCGAGGTCGCCGGCCGCGAGCTGCGGCCCGTCGATGATCGTCAGCTTCGATTTCGCCGCCGACCAGCTGCGGTCCTGGAGCGCGATCGAGTCGCCATTGACCCACGGGTGCAGGATCCGGGCGTCGAGCTCCTCGCGCGTGAGGTTGAAGGAGCGGGCGACGTGCAGGAACTGGCGCAGCTCGACGTGGAACATCAGCGGCCGGCGTGATCGCGGTCATCGCGATACGCCGCCCGGGCCTTGTCGATCGTCTCCAGCGCCGCGGCCCGGTCGTCCCAGCCCTTGACCTCGGAGTAGCGATCGCGGTCGAGGTCCTTGTAGATCTGGAAGAAGTGCTGGATCTCCGAGCGCAGCTGGAGCGGCAGATCGTCGACGTCGCGCAGCGTGTTCCACCCGGGGTCGTTGCACGGGACGCACACCACGTGGTCGTCGGGGCCCTTTTCGTCTGCCATCCGGAACAGCCCCACCGGTAGGGCCGGAACCACGCAGCCGGGAAACGTCGGCTCGGACACGCACACCAGCACGTCGAGCGCGTCGCCGTCGGGGGCCAGCGTCTCGGGCACGTACCCGTAGTCCGTCGGGTACACGACCGAGGCCGAGATGAAACGGTCGAGCTTGATCGCGCCGAGCGCGGCGTCGTACTCGTACTTGTTGCGGCTACCCCTGGGGATCTCGATCACGCACAGCAGCGGCTCGGCGCTCATCGCCGGCTGATCAGCTCATCTCGCCGCGGGCCACCGCGAGGCACGCCTCACACCGCGGCCAGGGCGGATTCCACGGGTAGCCGGTGACGTCCCGGCCGCACAGCGCGGTGTTGGGGTCCTCCTCGGTCACCAGGTGGCAGAGCTCCTCGAAGCCGTCCTCGTTGCGACCGGGGGTGTTGATGCAGTGCGGATGGACATTCGGCGCGATCGCCGGCCGGGTGGTGCTCGCCATCCGGCCAGCATATCTCCGCCGGCAGGCACCGCGCGTTAACCAGATCGAGCGGGCTTTCGCCCGCTCGAAGCTGAAGATCGCGCTCCCCCTAACTACATAAAAGCACCAGGACTTACATGTCGTCGCCTGGCGGCTAGACACTCCCGGCCCCGCGTACGGGACCGAGTAGGGAGCGGTCTTCCCGAAAGGCTAGCGCCACCGTCTCTTCCGTGTCCTGCTCGGATTCGGGCACGGAGCCCAGGTCGGTCGCCTCGGCCAGGATCGCATCAGCGACCGCGCGCAGGTCCGGATCCAGGTGGCCGCACAGGACATCTCGCAGCAGCGCCCGCAGATGATCTGAGAACTCGTCGACGAGCGCGTCCATCCCGGATTCGGCGAGCCGGGTTCCGGCGATCGCCGCGCGCTCCAGCGAGATCGCGCGAACAGCGCGGTCGGCCAGCCCGGCTCTGTCCTCGGGCGTGGCGCAGATCGCCGCCAGCCGCCTGGCGAGCAGCCCGCTCTCCGGTCCCTCTGGCTCGAGCAGCGCCCGCAGCGCCAGCAGGTAGTCGGTCAGCGCCTCGAACGGCGCCAGCCGCTCGCAGCCCATCTCGAACCGGGCCAGCGCCCAGGCGACCTCGCCGCTGCCCGGGGTGCGCCGCGCGATCAGATTGCAGAACGCCCGCAACTCATCCTCGTGCTCGGCCGAGATGAACGTCACGAATCGCGGCCGGCCGCTGCTCCCGAGCGGAACCGGGCGCCAGGGCCCCGCGTCCGTGCGGGTCCAGGCGATCGGGCCCAGCGCATAACCGCCGCGCTCGAACAGCCGCAGCGCGGTGAGCGTCCGGCGAAAGCGGATGCGGGCGCTCGACACCGGCGACCTGGCGCCGCGCTCCTGCGCGACCGTCAGCACGGCAAGCACGTGGGGCTCCTCTCCGTCGCCCCAGACCGCCTCCGCGGGCGCGTCGGGGAGCGCGTCGCCGCGGACCAGCGACAGGCCCTCGCCGATCGGCAGCTCGGTCGTCGAGTGCTCGAGCGCGAGCCCCAGCAGCGGCGCGATCACGGTCGCCACGCAACGCCCCTCGTACAGCGCCCGCTCGAGCTCGGCGTATGCGAGCTCGAAGCGCGCCGGGTCGAAGTCGAACTCGCTGCGATCGGCGAACACCTGCGACAGAAACGAGCGCAGCGCAGCGTCGGCCCGCTCGCGGGGCTCGCCGGGGATCCGCGGCTCGCCCCTATGCGACAGGTACGCGTCGACCCCGTCGAGGCTCGCCAGCGCCCTCGCCGCAGGGGCGTAGGTCGGCAGGCGCGAGAGCAGCCCGAGGCGCTCGCGGATGAACGCCCCGGTCAGCGGGCGGTAGCAGTACAGCGAGGCCCTGGCGCCGGGTTCCTCGACGACCTCAAACGGAACCTCCGCCCCACGCGAGGTCTCCATCGACAGCTGGCCGGCAGCGTCTGCGGCGAACGCCTCGAGCGCCGCCTGAAGCGTTGGGTTGTGCACGCGGGCCGTTTCGTCTCCGGCCGGGCTGCTCCTGCAGCGCGAATGCGAACTTGCAGCGCTAGATGCCGCGCTGGAGCGCGAGCACCAGGAGCACCACGGCGACCACACCGGCCAGTACGACGACGGCCAGGTTGGTCGCCAGTGCGACCCTCAGCACCCCAGGCGAGCGCGGCTGCTTGGGGCTGTCGGCGCCGGGCTCCGGGGCCTGCGCATCCGGCACGACCTCGGTGTCCTCGGGCGTGGGCGTCTCGGTCCGCTCAGTCGCCGGCGTCAGCGATGTGGCGAGCGCATCGGTCACGTAGCGGTTGAGGCTTACGTCCTGACGCTCGGCGGCGCGAGCGAGCTGCTCGTGGAGCTCGCTGGGCATCCGCACCAGGAAGCGACCGCTGTAGTTGGAGCCGGCCTTCTGCTTGCCCGGTCGAGTCGCCTGACTCTCCTGGTCTGCGCCCACGACGGCGATTCTAGAGTCCGCCCGGGAGCTCGCGCGAGCTTTCGGGGCGTTGTCCTTGCCGTTTGCGGGTTTTCCGCGCGGACGGGGCGGAATAACGGGCGATATCACCGCTTCCGGAGTGATATCAGCGTCATTGCCGACGAGCTCTTCGCGGAGCTTGCCGAGCGCCCCGTCGAGCAGCCGCGAGACGTGCGCCTGGGAGATCCCGACCGCGCGACCGATCTCGCGCTCGGTCATGTCGGCGTGGAAGCGCAGGAACACGATTCGCCGCTCGCGGTCGTCGAGCGCGCGGAGGCTGCCGGCGAGCAGCATCCGGTCGTCGCTGTCGGAGAGCGGATGCGCCGGGTCGGAGCCCTCGAGTGCTCCGTCGGCCGCCGGCTGGTTGACTGAGTCGGCGGCGCGCTGAGCGGCCAGCGCCCGCTCGACCTGAGGCAGGTCGGCGTCGAGCGCGGTGGCGAGCTCCTCGGTCGTGGGGAACCGGCCGAGCTTGGCGGCTAGCTCACCCTGGCGCCGACGGAGCCTGAAGCTCATCCGCGCAACGTCGCGCGGAATCCGCACGGCAGGAGCGCGATCGAGCAGGTGGCGGCGGATCTCGCCTTCGATCGCCGGAGTCACGAATGTCGCGAACGCAACGCCGCGGTCGGGGTCGAAGCGATCAGACGCCCTGACGAGGCCCACGGCGCCGACCTGGACCAGGTCGTCGAGCTCCTCGCCGCGACCGGCGTAGCGCCGCGCCACGGACCGGACCAGCGGCATGTGCCGGTCGATCAGAACCTGCCGAGATTGCTCCTTTGCCCCCTTCACTGCCACACCCCCATGTGGACCAGTATCACCGCGCAAACTAGCAGGGATAGCACGACAAATGTCACTTTTGGTGGGGATCGACAGGCCGCATCGTGGCAATAAAGAGAGGTAGGACGCAGGTTTATGGCTTGTCGTAGAACGCGAAAGCTATGGGGGCATCGGAGTGTGCTGGCGTCGACGGTGACGCTGACGCTCCTACTGCTCGCCACCCCCGGAATCGCCCAGGCCGCAAGTGCGGATGCAGCCGGCGTGGCCACGGTCGCCGTCCCTGCGGTGCCAGCCGTGCCCGCGGCAGCGACGACAGCCGCCTCGGCGGCACGGTCGATCACGTCCTCCGCAGCGGCCCGGGTGGCGGCCGCGGTGGCCGCCGCCCAGCCTGCTGCCAAGGTGGTTGCAAGCGCCGAGGCGATGGCTCAGAAGGTCACTTCGACACCGCCCGGGAGCTCGCAGCCCGCGAGCTCGCAGCCTCTCGGCGGCTCGAGTTCTGGCGCGCCCACTTCGCCCCCACCACCGCCCCCGGCCGGCCACGCCGGTTCCACGTCCCAGCCGGACTCCTCATCGGGGTCGCTCGCCGAGACGATCGTCCGCCACGTCGAGACCGCGGTCTCGGGCGCCATCCCCCACAACGTGCGGCCCGACTCGCCGGTCCCATCGCGGGTCAAGGCGATCGTGGCCGACCCCGATCCGCTCGCCCACCAGGGCACGCCCGTCGCCGTAGTCGCCCCGACCCGCGGCGGCGGACACCATGCGCCCGCCGGCTCACGGCGCTCCGGCCCGCACTCGAGCTCCGATCATGCGTCGGCGTCCCTGGCGCCGGCCGGCACGCCACTCGCCGGCCCGGCGGCGTCCGGCGCGCGGCTGACCGCGGCGCTGGAGGCGGGCCAATCAGCTTCGTTGTCGGCCACCGGAGCCCGGCCGGGGGCGGTGGCCCCACTCGCCGCGGACACGGCCGGGCCGCCGGACGGCGCCGGTCATGCCGCCGGTATCCGCGAGCATCCGCGCGCCGTGCCTCGGGCGGGACGTGTCGACATCGCGGGGCTCGTCGACTCGGCGGCTCCGGCGACCGCCGCCGTCGCGCCGGCTGGGTCTGAGGGCTCGGGCTCGGGCGTCGGCGCCGGAACGTCGGCGGCCGCGGCCGCGATCCTCGGGCTCGCCGGGCTGTGGCTGCTGCGAGCGCTGCTGCCCGGGCTGCTCACGCTCGACATCTTTCCCTGGCAGTCCACGCTTCGGGCCATGCGGCTCGAGCGCCCTGGCTAGCTGAGCTGTCGGTTTTCGACAGTCCCATCGCCCTGCTCGACCTGAGCGGGCGATCAGCTCAAGTCAAGGAGAAACACAGCAATGAGATCGAAAGTCCTCAGTGCTGCTGTGACGATCGTTGCGCTGGCGTTGCCGGCGTCGGCGATTGCCAACCCGGGGTCTGGAGGCTCCGGACAGGCGCAGCAGTCAAAGCAGGCCGCGGCCACGCTGCAGGCAGCCCTGTCAGCGGCCCACGCCAACCAGAACGCGACCAACGCCAACGCTCCGGTCAACGTCGCCGGCGGTGACATCTCGGGCGGCGACAACAACGCCAACCAGACCGCCACCAACGGCGCCCTGAGCGCAGCCGGCAACGCGGCCGGCACGCACCAGCACAACACCCAGACCCAGTCGGCCCCGAGCTCGGGCCCGTCGTTTGGGTCTGGCGGGGCCGGCCAGGCTCAGGCATCTGAGCAGGCAGCGGCCACCGCGCAGCTGGCGGCGTCCAAGGCCAAGGCGCAGCAGAACGCGACCAACGCCAACGCTCCGGTCAACGTCGCCGGCGGCGACATCTCGGGCGGCGACAACAACGCCAACCAGACCGCCACCAACGGCGCCCTGAGCGCAGCCGGCAACGCGGCCGGCACGCACCAGACAACACCCAGACCCAGTCGGCCCCGAGCTCGGGCCCGTCGATCGGGTCGGGTGGCTCCGGTCAGGCGCAGCTGTCCGCGCAGAAGTCGCTGACCGCTCAGCTGGCGGCCTCCAAGGCCAAGGCCGAGCAGAACGCGACCAACGCGAACACGCCCGTGAACGTCGCCGGTGGCGACATCTCGGGCGGCGACAACAACGCCAACCAGACCGCCACCAACGGCGCGCTCAGCGCCGCCGGCAACCTGGCCAACACCGACCAGAGCAACAACCAGACCCAGTCCGCCGGCTCCAGCTGCCTGATCGGCTGCGGCGGCGCGGGCCAGGCCCAGCTCTCAGAGCAGAAGTCGCTGACTGCCCAGCTGGCGGCGTCGAAGGCGGACGCGAACCAGAACGCGGTCAACGCCAACGTTCCGGTGAACATCGCCGGCGGTGACGTCTACGGAGGCGACAACAGCGCCAACCAGACGGCGACCAACGGCGCCCTCAGTGCGGCCGGCAACGCGGCCGACACGGACCAGAGCAACAACCAGACCCAGTCCGCCGGCTCCAGCTGTCTGATCGGCTGCGGCGGCGCGGGCCAGGCCCAGCTCTCCAGCCAGGGGGCGGCCACCCTCCAGGGGGCCCTCTCCAGCGCGGACGCCAACCAGAACGCGGTCAACGCCAACGTTCCGGTGAACATCGCCGGCGGTGACATCTACGGTGGCAGCAACAGTGCCAACCAGACGGCCACCAACGGCGCGGCCAGCCTGGCCGGCAACCTGGCCAACACCGACCAGAGCAACAACCAGAGCCAATCGGCCAGCTCCAGCTGCCTGATCGGCTGCGGCGGCGCGGGTCAGGCCCAGCTTTCGGGCCAGGCCGCGCTCACGTTGCAGGGGGCGTTGTCCAGTGCCAGCGCCAACCAGAACGCGGTCAATGCCAACGTTCCGGTGAACATCGCTGGCGGCTCCATCTTCGGAGGGAGTAACAGCGCCAACCAGACGGCCACCAACGGCGCCGGCAGCCTCGCCGGCAACTTCGCCGGTACCGGCCAGACCGGAGGGCAGAGCCAGTCATAGAGCTGACCTGCCCGGACCGGACGCCCCGGCCGGCCCCCTCGTGGGGGCCGCCGGGGCCGGCCGGCCCCTCAGCACCCACGCGATGCGAGCCCTCCGACATTCCCTGCTGCTCCCGGCGGCCCTGACGGCCGCCCTGCTGCTGTTCGTGGCAGCGCAGGCCCGGGCGGCGGATCCGGCGAGTGTGGTATCGCAGGTTGAGGCGGCGAATCTGCCCGCTACCACTGGGAATCCGCCCGCCGCACCGGCGTCGACGGGCACTGATATCAGTGCTCCGGCGACTCCAGATACCACCGATACGAGCTCGGTCGACAACGTCCAGAGCACCGTGCAGGGCACCGACCAGTCAGACGTTCCGCCGACGTCGCCCACGCCGCCGGCGCCACCCACTCCCCCTACTCCACCGCGCGCCCGCGAGTCCACCGGCTCCACCGACACCACGGCCCGCGCCGGCACCCGTCGCGGTGGCGAACACCACCACTCAGGCGGTTTCGCAGGTGCAGGTCTCGGGCTGCCTGTCGCACTGCCAGGGCGTCAGCCAGACCCAGGTTGCGTCGCAGCAGAACCAGACCGTTCAAGCGGTCAGCGGCGCCGCACATTCGGCTCCGGCATCGTCCACCAGCCGCATCAAGCAGGTCCAGGTCGGCTGTGTCAGCGCGTGCTTCGGGACGACGTCCAAGGGCTCGACCGCCGGACTCGGGCCGCACGAGCTGTCGGAGCTGATACTCGCGCTCGGCGCGGCCAACCCGGTGCCCACGACGCCCGTCACCGCAGCGGCCCAGAACACGGTCTCGCAGACTGCCTCGCAGCTTCAGGTGGGGACGGGCGACGCGGAATCACAGGCGCAGGGCGCCACCCAGGCGAACCTGGCGATCCAGGCGCTCGGAGCCGACCTCACCGCCAACAGCACCACGCAGGCGATCGCCCAGATCCAGATCGGCTGCCTGTTCTACTGCCACGGCACCTCTCAGCAGCAGGTGGCGACCCAGTCCAACACGACCGTCGAGGTCGCCCCCTCGGCGGCGACCGTTTCAACCGCTACCGCGTCGGGCGTCGTCAACGTCACCGACCAGCTGATCTGGCAGCTCCAGATCGGTTGCCTGATGTGGTGCTGGGATGCGACCCAGGATCAGTCCGCAGCCAGCAACGACGTGCTCATCGGACTTCCCGCGCCCCCGCCCCCACCCCCGGCGCAGCCGTCGGACCCGCAGCCCTCGGACCCCGGGCCGGCCGCGCCCTCCGATCCGGCGCCGTCCGAGCCGCCGGGTGCCACTGGTCCCCCATCGCCGCCGTTGCCATCGCCGGCACCGGTGGCACCGCAGTCAGGTTCCCCGCCGGCGCCCGGCGCCAGCGCCTCGGCGCCGGCCGGCTCGGCGATCCATGTCGGCGGCGTCGTCTCGGGATCGGCTCCGTCGGGAGCGTGGTCGGAGACGCTCTCGACGACCGGTTGGAGTATCACCGAGACGGCGTCGCCGGCGCACGGGGCCAGCCCGGCGCCGCGGCGGCCGGTTCCGGCGTCGGTCGGGACGGTCTCGTTCGGGCAGCGGATCGCGAGGTCTTCGACCTCGTTCGCGGTCGCGTCCACCTCCGCGGACAGGTCGTCCCGCTCGACCCCCGACGGACACCTCTCACATCGCAGCACTGCGAAGCCGGCCGGCCCGGCGGTGATCGGCGGCGGCCCGGTCGGCGTCGGCGGGCCGGTCGGCGGCGGCGCCGATCAGGTGGTTGCGATCGGGTTGGCCGGGTTCGCGCTCGTCGGTCTGCTGGCGGGGGCCGTGGCATGGTGGCGCCGGATCGGTTGAAGCGCACAAGAAAGAGGCGTATCGTCCGCGCCAGGTATCGACACGTAGGCCGTCGCGTAAGAGCGGAGCGTTCGGGACGCGGCGGACCGGGGGTAGTGGAAGGTTGAGCGTCAACCGCATGCATGGTCGTAGAGCCATCGTTTCGATGGGCGCAGTCGCCTTGATGCTCGGCGCGCCGACGACGGCGCTCGCGGCCTCGCCCAGCGCCCAGCCGGCGCCCCAGAACGCCCCGTCGGTGAACGCCGCCGCAGCGCCATCGCCCGACCCCGCCCCGCAGGCGTCGTCGTTCTCGTCCACGCCGCACACGACCGTGACCTCGCAGCCGTCGGCCGGCTCGCCGGTCGTGGTGTCGCCCGCGGTCACGTCGGCACCACGCTCGACCGAGCCGTCACAGCCGGCGGCGTCCTCGCCGGCCCGGACGCCCAGCACGCTCCCGGCAGCGCGGCCGACGTCGAACGACACCCATGCCTCGGCGATACGAGCGGTCGCGGCAGCGATACCGGCGCGGCACCGGCCCGCTGCCGATCACGCCGACAAGCCCAAGCCTGCTCCTGCGCATCAAACCACGGCCGCGGCAAAGCCGTTTGTGCTGTCGCTGATGAACCTACGGGATCTGCCGCGGCTGCCGCTCGAGGCGGTTGCGGCGACGAAGGCCGCGCGCCCGGACGGGATGCTGCTGCTGCTCAGCGCGCTCGCGCTCGGGACGCTGGTCGTCGCCAGCCTGGCGCTGCTGCGCCGCCTGACCCGGTTGCACGACGACTGGCAGGGGCGATCGGCTTGATTTCGCGGCGGCACCGACTTGCGTTGGTCGGGGTCGTCGTGGTGGTCGGAGTGCTCCTGATAAGTGTCGGAACGGCGTCGGCGAACACAGTGACGCCGATGTGTACGACCGGACAGGTCAACGCGACCGCGCGACCGACGGCTGGTACGCGCAGCCCAGTCACGCTTTACTGTGGAGGCGGATCCCGACAGCCGATCGCTGCGTCGCCGTGTCAGTCGACGTCGGACAGACCTTCAGCGACTGACACGGTCCGGACGGTCGTTTCGTGCACGATCTACTGGCCAGATCTCGGGCTCGACGATCAGCGCAGCCGTACACGATCCACGTCGAGATCTCGAACCCCACGGCCTCCGCGATCGCGTCCCGTCCGCCGGACTCGAACGGCTGGTACAACCACCCGCTCTCGGTCTCGTTCAGAGGCAGCGCTTTCTCGGGCATCGCCGCCTGCACGGCGGCAAGCACCTACGGCGGGCCCGACACACTCAACGCGAGCGTTGCCGGTACCTGCATCGATAACGCCGGCAAGATCGCCGGCGCGAGCGTCCCGGTCCACTACGACGCGACGCCCCCGACGATCACCTCGGGCCTCCCGACGCGCCCACCCGACCACAACGGCTGGTACACCCACCCGGTCTCGTTCGCGTTCAACGGGACCGACGCGACATCCGGGGTCAGCGGCTGCACGAACACCACCTACGCCGGGCCGAGCAGCGCCTCGGCTTCGGTCGTCGGCAGCTGCGTGGACCGCGCCGGCAACGTCGCCCGAATGGCGGTGCCGCTGCACTACGACTCGACGGGGCCGTCACTGGCGGTGTCGACCGGTACGGGCGACGGGTTCGTGGGGCTCGACTGGAAGACCGGCGCCGACGTCGCCCCGCTGGCCTCGATCGAGGTCACCCGCAAGCCGGGCCGTCGCGGCCCCGACAGCAGCGTCGTCTACCGCGGCAAGGCCGGCGACTTCCGCGACGTCCACGTCGGCAACCGCAAGCGCTACCGGTACACGATCACCGCCACCGACCAGGCCGGCAACGAGTCCACGCGCGTGATTGGAATCACCGCCGGGCCGCACCTGATCTCGCCCGGCGACGGCGCCCGCGTGGGGACCCCGCCGCTGCTGACCTGGACCTCGGTCCGCCGTGCCACGTACTACAACGTCCAGCTGTTCCGCGACAAGAAGCTGATGAGCACCTGGCCCGACGGCACCAGCCTCCAGCTAAAGCGCCGCTGGCGCTTCGCCGGCCATCGCTACAAGCTTGCACCCGGCCGCTACAAGTGGTTCGTGTGGCCAGGCTACGGCGAGCGCTCAGCCGGCCACTACGGCCGTGTGATCGGCAGCGGAACGTTCGTCGTCACGGCGTCCTAGCGGACGACGACTGACCGGCTCGCTCGATCTCGGCAAGGTGGTCGACGTTGGCCACGTCGTCGCGCTCGTCGCTGGGACTGCCCGCGAACCACGCGTCGAGGATCTCCTCGAGCTGGGCCTGAGACGTCGCGCGCAGGCTGAGCGCGAGCACGTTGGCGTCGTTCCACCGCCGAGCCCCGTCGGCGGTCCGCGCGTCGGAGCACAGCGCCGCGCGGATGCCCGGGACCTTATTGGCGGCGATCGAAGCCCCGGTGCCCGTCCAGCAGGCAACGATCGCCTGATCGGCGCGGCCGCCGACTACGTCGCGAGCAGCGGCCTCGCTCGCCCACGCCCAGTCGGGCCGCTGCCCGTCGTCGTAGGCTCCGTGCAGGATCGGCTCGTGCCCGCGGCGACGCAACTCGCCGGGCAGCGTGTCGGCGATCCCAGTCAGTTCGTCCGCGGCCAGCGCGATGCGCACGACGGCTAGATCAAACGCCCGCGGCGACCGGCTCGCGCTCGTCGGCCGAGGCGGCCTCGTCGTCGCAGTCGCTGCCGAGCAGCCACTTGAGCCCGTAGGCGCGCATGTCCTCGATCAGCGGCACGAGCGCGCGGCCCTTCTCGGTGAGCGCGTACTCGACCCGGGGCGGGACCTCGGGAAACGTCTGGCGCTCTACGACCCCCTCCTCCTCGAGCGCACGCAGGCGCAGCGAGAGGGTGCGAGGGCTGATTCCCTGCAGCGAGCGCTCCAGCTCGCAGAAGCGAGAGCGGCCCTCGGCAAGGTCTCGGATCACCAGCAGGGTCCATTTGCCGCACACCACGTCCGCGGTGCGGCAGACCGGACAAGTGTCATTCGTAGCCATCAATCCCCATACTAGCGCAATGCTTCACGAACTGAAGTGAATAACACGACAAAACCGTCCTACATCGGGGAGCCCTGGTCTGGGTGGGACACGGGCGCCGCGAACCGGCTTAACGACGAACGGCCGCCGGCGAGTCGACGCCGACGGCCGTGCGTCAAGACCAGACGCCGCTACGCGACGTCTCTCAGCTTCTGCGCCTCAGCGAGCGACTGAAGCTTCTTCAGGGACTGGTTCTCGATCTGACGAATCCGCTCGCGGGTCACGTTGAACGTCCGACCGACCTCGTCCAGCGTCCGGGGGTGCTCTCCACCGAGGCCGTAACGGAGCTCGAGCACGCGGCGCTCGCGGTAGCTCAGGTTCTCCAGCGCCTCGCGGAGCGCCTCCTTGGTGAGGATCTCGGCCGCCCGCTCGTACGGGGACTCGGCCCGCTCGTCGGCGATGAACTGCCCGAACTCGGACTCCTCCTCGTCCCCCACCGGCTTCTCCAGCGAAACCGGCGCCTGCGCGGAGCGCTTGATCGACTCGACCTCCTCGGGCTCGATCCCCGTGACCTCGGCGATCTCCTCGGCGGTCGGCTCGCGACCGAGCTCGGTGACGAGCTTGCGCTCGGCACGCCCGATCTTGTTGAGCTTCTCGACCACGTGGACGGGGATCCGGATTGTGCGGGCCTTGTCGGCCAGCGCGCGGGCGATCGCCTGTCGGATCCACCAGGTCGCATAGGTCGAGAACTTGAATCCCTTGCGGTAGTCGAACTTCTCCGCAGCGCGGACGAGGCCCAGCGTCCCTTCCTGGATCAGGTCTAGGAACGGAAGCCCCTGGTTGCGGTAGTTCTTCGCGATCGAGACGACCAGTCGGAGGTTCGACTCGACCATCTTCTGCTTGGCATCAAGGTCGCCTCGCTCGATCCGCTTGGCCAGATCGACCTCCTCCTGAGCGGTCAGGAGGCGAACCTTGCCGATGTCCTTCAGGAACAGCTGAAGGGAATCGGTCGTCATGTCCGGCTTGAGATCGAGCGCAGTCTTGGGCTTGCGCCGGCCACGGCGGTCAGGCGCGCGCTCCAGTTCTGCGGCGGCGATCGCCGGATCCAGCTCTTCGACAAGCTCGATCTCGGCTCGCTCGAGGAAGCCGTGTAGGTCCTCGACGTCGGCCTCGTCGAGATCGAGTTCCGACACCGCGGTGGCAATATCGGCGTAAGTCAGAACGCCAAGCTGCTGTCCCCGCGTGACCAGCCCTTTGATCTCTTCGAGTTCCTGCAGTTCCGCTACTGACATCTCATTCCGTTTCCGTCGTATGCACCGGTAGCCGGAGACTTCCCGGCACGGAGGACCACGAAGCGGGCGCAGCCACCAACGGCGTACGCCCGCTACTCAACCATGTACCTTCGAGTATAGGCGCTATATTTTATGAAGTCAACGGCCCTGGGGCGCGCCGTGCGACCTCGATCGCAGGCAATTCGGGCCAGCGCCGACGTCTCGGCGCTCGTCTGCTTAGCAATGGTAGAACGCGCCGAGCAGTTTCAGGTTTCGCGACGAATTTCCGCGCCGGGACGCAATCCCTCCGGGCGCGGCAGCCCTCTACGGGCGCGGCAGCCGCGAGACTGCGTTGCGCAGCGCGCGAGCGCCGACAGACAGGCCGATCTCGGCTAGCTCTGCCGCCGCTCGCACGGCGGTCCCGAGTATCTCCGTGCCGCTTGCCGACGAGAACGACCGCGCCCTGGCCGGCTCCGGCGCCCGAGGCGTGTCCGGCGTCCCGTCTGGCTGCGCCGGCTGGCGCAGCCGCGCCGCCTCCCCCCGCGAAGGCCGCGAGGCCCGCGCAGGTCGAGTAGCCCGTGCGGGTCGAGCAGCCCGTGTGGAAGGACTGTCGCGCTTGTCGCTGCGCCGGTGCGGCCGGCGTCGCGGAAGCCCGGTGAGAACCTCGGATTTCGCGTCGTCGCTCATCTCGTTTCACATCATCGCGCACGCGCGGCGCCGGGTCCGAAAATCGAACGCAAGATTCCGCTCAGCCGCACACCGCGGGGCCGGTTCTCATATACTCTCGCGCCGTTCACGCCGAGCGACCGTCCGTCCGTCGGACGGTCGGCGGGGGAACCACTTGCGGATCAGCCCATCCGCAGGGGCGAATCGGCCCCGTAAAGGACCGTAGCGCCAGCCAGGCGCGAGCCCGTCAGCTCACCCCGTAGGCACGACACCCCGAAATCGAGAGGACCGCCCCGATCGCGATTCGTCGCGCGCATGTCTACGTCGTTGCTGCCCTGAGCGCCCTCGCGCTCGCGCTCGTGGTATCGCCCTCCGCGCTGGCCAGCGGAACCGGCGGCGCCGGCGTCGGCGGTGCCACCGCCCCCGCGAAGACCACCGCCACCACGCGCTCGGTCCCCAACGCGACGGTCAGCTCGGGCACCAGCGCCGTGACCGCATCGGCCGACGGGATCAGCGTCTCCTCGCGCGCGTCGGGCTTCCTGCGCGGCACGGTCACGTTCACCGGCACGGTCTCGGGCGCCCGCGCCGGCGACATCGTCGAGATCGAGCGCCTCGGCCATCAGACCGAATGGGGCTGGGCGCCGACCGCCCACGCCACGGTCGGCCCCGGCGGAACCTGGAAGGTCACGTGGCGTGCCAACCACATCGGCCAGTTCGAGTTCCGCGCCGTGCTCGAGAGCGGCGTCGGCGCCCCCGCCAAGGAGACGTCGCCCGCGATCACAGTCACCGTCTACCGCTACGCGCTGGCCACCCAGGAGGGCGGCCCGGCCGTCAACGGACACAAGACGGCCTGCGGTCAGACGTTCCGGCCGTCGATCATCGGCACCGCGAACCGCACGCTGCCCTGCGGGGAGAAGGTCGCGCTCTATTACCACGGCCGCACGCTCGTCGTGCCGGTGATCGACCGCGGCCCCTATGCCCACGGCGCCGACTTCGACATCTCGATCGCGGCGGCGAAGAAGCTCGGCCTCGACGGCATCAGCAAAATCGGCGCCGTGTCGCTGCCGCCGGCGCCCTCGTCGATCACCAACTCGCGCCGCCGCTGACCACCCGGCTCGCGTCGGGCTGACCGGAACCCGGTCACGGCGGCGTTTAGCAGCCACAATGTACGTATGCCGCCGCCGTTGATCTCGATCGCCCGCGCCCGCGAGCTCGTGCTCGAGCACGTCGAGCCGCTCGACCACGAGCAGGTCGAGGTCGGCGACGCCCTGGACCGAGTGCTGGCCGAGGACGTGCACGCAGCGGGCGACGTGCCCCCGTTCGCGTGCTCGGCGATGGACGGCTACGCGATCAAGGCCGGCCCCGCCGGCCGAACGCTGACCGTGACCGGCGAGTCGCGGGCGGGCACCCCGAGCTCCGGTGAGCTCGGCGAGGGCGAGGCGATCCGGATCTCGACCGGCGCCGCCGTGCCGCCGGGAGCAACCGCCGTTATCCGCCAGGAGGACACTGAGGCCAGCCAGGGGACGGTGTCGGTCTCCGAGCCGGTCGCCGAGGGCGAGAACATCCGCCAGCCCGGCGAGGACATGCGCGCCGGCACCGAGGTCCTGGCCGCGGGCACGATGCTTCATGCCGGCGAGCTCGGCGCCGCAGTGGCGGCAGGTATGGGCCAGGTCCTGGTCGCCCGCCGGCCCGTCGTCCAGGTGCTGTGCACCGGCGACGAGCTCAAGGCCCCCGGCGAGCCGCTCGGCCCCGGCGAGATCCATAATTCCAACGCTCCGGTGCTGGTGTCACTCGCCACGCGCGCGGGCGCCATCGCCCCGGCTGCGGCGCGACTGCGAGACGACCGTGCGGCCACCGAGCACGCGCTGGCCGCGGCGCTTGAGCATTCCGACGTCGTGGTCGTCTCGGGCGGCGTGTCGGTCGGCCCGCACGACCACGTCAAGCCCGCGCTCGCCGCGCTCGGTGTCACCGAGGTGTTCTGGGGCGTGTCGCTGCAGCCGGGCAAGCCGACCTGGTTCGGCACCGCGGCGGGCGGCAAACTCGTGTTCGGGCTCCCGGGCAATCCAGTGTCGGCGTTCGTGACGTTCTCGCTGTTCGCGCGTCCCGCGCTGGCCGCGCTCCAGGGCGCCGCCGGCGAGCACGTGATCGAGACCGAGGCCGTGCTCGGAGTCCCGGTCAGGCGCAACACGAGCCGCGAGATGGCGATCCGGGTGAGGCTGCAGCGCGACGACGGCGCGATCGTGGCGATCCCCAACGGCCCGCAGGCCTCGCACATCATGACCTCGCTGCTCGGCGCCGACGCGCTCGCGCTGATCGCTCCAGGTGAGGGCGAGGCGCCCGCCGGAACCACCGTCCGGCTCGAACCGCTGCCCAGTTAGACAAGGCAGAATTCGTCAGTGGCCGCCCACCAGTGAACGCCCTCGCCGCGCTGTTCGCCGCGATCGCCGGACTGCTGTTCGCCCGCCGGCGACGCCGGCAGCGGATGCCGGCACGGGTCAGGGTCTCGCCGCGCACCTCGACCGTGATCGCCGCCGACGGCGCGGTCCGCTCGGTCCAGTCGGCGGACATCACGCTGGCCCGCACCGATCTCGACCGGATGTGGACGGCCGGCAACCTCGAGAACCTGGCGCGCACCTACTGGCGCTTCCTCACCCGGGTCACGCTTGGGCTGATCCGCGTGAGCTACGGCCACGACGAGCGCTCGGTCGTGTTCGTGGCGCGGCCGTTGACGCTGCTGCGTTTCAAGGCGCCCGAGTACTCGATCGAGGACGGCCACGGCAACGTCCGCTGGCTGATCCGGGGCGGGCTGCTGGTCGCGCGCGCCGGCCGGGGCTGTGGTTTCTTATCGCTCGACGTCCGCCGCGTGCCCGACGATGTCTCCCGGTCCGACGTCACACTGCACATCCAGGTCGAGGTCGCGAACTTCTATCCGGCGATCGCCGCCGGGTTCAGCACGCCGGTGTACGAGGCCACCCAGTCGGCGATCCACGTGCTGGTCACGCACGCATTCCTGCGCTCACTGGGGAATCTGGACCTCGCGCGCTCCAAGGTCGGCAAGCTGTCGATGGCGACGCCGGCACCCGAGTCGGAGCCCGCAGAGCCGGTCAGCCGTAGCGCTCGCCCGTGAGCCCGCGCAGCTTGGCGCGGTCGTGGCGCGCCGACACTCGCCGGACGGTGCCCGAGCGCGAGCGCATCACCAGCGACTCGGTCGTGGCCCCGCCGCGGCCCTGGTAGCGCACGCCCTGCAGGACGTCGCCGTCGGTGACGCCGGTCGCCGAGAAGAACACATCCTCGCCGGCGATCAGGTCGTCGCAGTTGAGCACCTTGGCCAGGTCGTATCCGGCCTCGAGCGCGGCGGCGCGCTCATCGTCGTCGCGCGGCCACAGGCGTCCCAGCAGCTGACCGCCCAGGCACTTGATCGCGGCCGCCGAGATCACGCCCTCGGGCGTCCCGCCGATCCCCCACAGCAGGTCCACCGCCGAGTTCTCGCTGACCGCGAGCAGCGCCGCCGACACATCGCCGTCGAGGATCAGCCGCACCCTGGCGCCGGCCTCGCGGACCTGGGCCATCGCCTCGTGGTGGCGCTCGCGGTCGAGCATCACCACCATCACGTCGCGGATGTCGGTCTCCTTGCGCTCGGCCACCAGCGCCAGCGTCTCGGGCAGCGGCCGGTCGAGGTCGAGCAGGTCGGCGATCTCCGGACCGCCGGCAATCTTCTCCATGTACACGCACGGGCCCGGGTCGAACATCGTGCCGCGCTCGGCGAGCGCGATCACGGCGATCGCGCTCGGCATCCCCAGCGCGGTCAGCCGCGTGCCTTCCAGCGGGTCGACCGCGACATCGACCTCGGGCGGGGTTCCGTCGCCGATCCGCTCGCCGTTGAACAGCATCGGCGCCTCGTCCTTCTCGCCTTCCCCGATCACGACCACGCCGTCCATCGAGACCGAGTCCAGGACGTTGCGCATCGCGTCGACGGCAGCCTGGTCGGCGCCCTCCTTGTCCCCGCGTCCGACCATCCGGGCCGAGGCCAATGCGGCCGCCTCGGTGACGCGTACGAGCTCGAGCGCGAGGTTGCGATCCGGCCTTTCGTCTGCTTGCTGGTCGTTCATCGGCGCAGCCTACCCGGAGGCGCCGCGCGCTCGCTCAGAGCACACCCGGCGGCTTGCGCCTGCCGGCGCTTTCCTGCGCGCGCCCCACCGACCCGACCAGGATGAGGATCGCGCCGAGCAGCGCGATCCACCAGCCGTAGCCGAGGCTGATCTGGCCCGACGGCGACCCCGGCCGGTCGATCACCCCGCGAAACAGCGTGAACGTCAGCGCCACCAGCGCCACGACGGCGGTCAGCTCGCCGCGCGGCCAGGACAGCGCGTGCCCCCGGACGATGATCCAGGCCAGGATCAGCGGCGCCACCGCCGCGATCAGCAGCAGCACCCGCAGGATCGTCAGCGCCTCCCAGCCGGTGCAGGACGCGTTGGGTCCGTGGCAGTCGTTGAGGACCGCGTTGGCGTTTCCGAGCCGATACCACGGCAGAAAGAGCGACGCGCCCAGGAGGATCCCGCCCGCCACGGCGATCAGCTCCCCGCGGTCCAGCCGCCTGAAGTCCATCGGCCCGCAGCCTAATGGGTGCCTTGCCGCCCGCGGTTGGTAGCGTCGTCGCTCGTGTCCGCCGGCCCCACGATCGAGCTGCGACAGCTGCTCCCCGAGTACCGGACGACCACGGCCGGCGAACTGCTGCAGGCGATCGACCCGACCGTGGTCCCCGCCACCGACCGCCCGTACACGATCGTCAACTTCATCGCCACCGCGGATGGCCGCGCCGCGTTCGACGGGCGCTCGGGTCCGATCAGCGATCCCGGGGACCGCGAGTTCTTCCACGGGTTGCGTGAGCGCGTCGACGCCGTGATGGCTGGAACCGGAACGCTGCGCACCGAGCGCTACGGCCGGATCACCCGCGATCCGGAGCGCCGCAAACGCCGCGTGGCCGCGGGCCTGCGCCCGGAGCCGATCGCGGCCGTGGTATCGCGCAGCGGGGCGGTCCCGACCGACATCCCGCTGTTTGCCGAGCCCGAGGCAAGGGTCGTGGTGTTCACCGCGCGCGAGCTCGACACGTCGGCCTGCGCGGCCGAGGTCGAGGTCGTCCGGCTCGACCCCGAGCAGGTGACGATGACCACCGCTCTGCGCCACCTGAAGGCGGAGCACGGCGTGAGGCTGCTGCTATGCGAGGGCGGCCCAACCGTGTTCGGGGCCTTACTGCACGAGGGCCTCGTCGACGAGCTGTTCTTGACGATCTCGCCGAAGCTGTCCGGCGGCGGCACGGGGCCGACGATCACCAGCGGCCCAGAGCTCCCCGAACTGCTCGACCTGGACCTGCGCTGGGCGGTCGAGCACGAGGGATCGCTGTTCCTCCGCTACGCCACGCGCTGACCGGAAAAGCGCAGATCCCATACCCATGGGGATCCCGGGAACCGGCGAAGCCGGGCGACCGAGGATGCAACAATCGAGAGGATGAGCTTTCCGAGTCCAGCGGTGGCCAGCGTCACGGCCGCGGATGCCATCGACGCGTTCGCCGAGGCCCGGGAGCGGACCCTCGCGCTGGTTTCGTCGGTCTCCGACGGAGACCTCGAGCGGGTCCACTCCACGCTGATGAGCCCTTTGGTCTGGGACCTCGGGCACATCGCCGCGTTCGAGGACCTGTGGCTGGTCCATCGCTATGGCGACCAGCCCATGCTCCGCGACGATCTGGCTGACGTCTACGACGCGTTCGAGACGCCCCGCGCCGGCCGCGGCGAGCTGCCGTTCCTCGGGCCGGACGCCGCGCGCGACTACCTCGACCAGGTTCGCCTGCGCATGCTCGAAGTGATCGACGAGCGCGGCGTCGGCAACGGCCGCATCCACGAGATGGTGCTGCGCCACGAGCACCAGCACAACGAGACGATGCTGCAGACGCTCGAGCTGGCGTGCCTGCGCGACTACGAGCCGGCAGCCGAGCAGCACGCCCCGTCGCGGCGGGGTCCTACGCCCACCGGGCTCGAGCTGATCCGGATCCCGGCCGGCGCGTGCACGATCGGCGCCACCGACGACGGCTTCGCCTACGACAACGAGCGGCCGCTGCACCGCACCGACATCCGCGGCTACCTGATCGGCAAGGCGCCGATCACCAACGCCACCTACCTCACGTTCGTCGAGGGGGGCGGCTACGAGCGCCGCGAGTGGTGGACCGATGAGGGCTGGTCCTGGAAGGAGCAGTACGACATCACGAGACCTCAGGGATGGACGGCGGACCTCAGCGCCGAGTGGCGTCTGGGAACGCTCCAGGGGCTTGATCCGTACCGGCCCGTCGTCCACCTCTCCTGGTTCGAGGCCGACGCCTTCGCCCGAGCACACGGCGTTCGGCTCCCCACCGAATTCGAGTGGGAGAAGGCGGCGACCTGGGACCAGCAGCAGGGGCGGGCACGTCCGTATCCGTGGGGCGAGGAGGCGCCGGTTCCCGGCCTCCATGCCAACGTCGACCAGCGTGGGCGCGGCACTGTTCCCGTCAGCGCCCATCCGGCCGGTGCGTCACCCTACGGGTGCCTGGGCATGATCGGGGACGTGTGGGAGTGGACCTCGAGCGAGCTCGCGGGGTACCCCGGCTTCGTGGCCTACCCCTACAAGGAGTACTCCGAGGTGTTCTACGGCCATGGGTACAAGGTCCTGCGCGGCGGCTCCTGGGCGACCCGCGCGCGGGTCGCCACCCCGACGTTCCGTAACTGGGACTACCCGCAGCGCCGGCAGATCTTCTCAGGGCTGCGGATCGCGAGCGACCTGACATGAGAGCCGAGCGGACATGAGAGCGCTGCTGGAAACCGAGGAGATCCGGATCGAGTCGTGGCTGTCGGAGACCGAGGAACGCAGCCTCGCCAACGACGTGCTCGACGGGCTCACGCGCCCGTTCAAGGAGCTCCCACCCAAGCACTTCTACGACACCCGCGGGTCCGAGCTGTTCGAGCAGATCTGCGAGCTCCCCGACTATTACCCGACGCGCAGCGAGCGCGAGATCCTCGAGCTCCGGGCCGGCGAGATCGTCCGCGAGACCGGCGCCGGCGAGCTGGTCGAGTTGGGCTCGGGTTCGGCCGACAAGGCGCGGATCCTGCTCGACGCGATGGCCGGCGCGGGAACGCTGCGCCGCTACATCCCGTTCGACGTGTCCGAGCAGGTCGTCCGCGACGCCGCCCACCAGCTCGTCGCCGAATACGACGGCTTGCACGTCCACGGCGTCGTCGGCGACTTCGAGCGCCACCTCGACCGTATCCCGCCGAGCGGCGACGAGCCTCGGCTGGTGGCCCTGCTCGGCGGCACGATCGGGAATTTCCCGCCGGGCACGCGCCGGCGGATGCTGCGCAAGATCGGCGCCCTGCTCGGCCCCGAGGATCGTCTGCTGCTCGGCACCGACCTGGTCAAGGATCCGGCCGAGATCGAGGCCGCCTATGACGACCCCCAGGGTGTCACCGCCGAGTTCAACCGCAACGTCCTCCACGTGATCAACCGCGAGCTCGGCGCCGACTTCGACCCCGACGCGTTCGAGCACATCGCGTTCTTCGACCGCCGGCACGAGTGGGTCGAGATGCGCCTGCGAGCGCTGCGGCCGTGCTCGGTGCTGATCGGCGAGCTCGGGCTGCGGGTCGACTTCGCCCATGGGGAGGAGTTGCGCACAGAGATCAGCGCGAAGTTCACACGCGCGCGTGTGCGCGACGACTTCGAGTCAGTGGGACTGTCCCTGTGCGGGTGGTACACCGATCCGAACTCCCGGTTCGCGTTGTCGCTCGCTGCCCGCGCCACGTAGCGTGCCACTAGGGTTCTCGGGCGATGAGGATCGACGGCAGTGCCGCGGTCGTGGCCGGCGGCGCCTCGGGCCTGGGCGAGGCAACCGTGCGCGAGCTGCACGCCCGCGGCGCCCGGATCGTGATCGCCGATCTCAACGGCGATCGCGGCCAGGCGCTCGCGGACGAGCTCGGGCGCTCGGTCTCGTTCGTGCGCGCCGATGTCACCGACCCGGAAACGGTGTCGGCGGCGGTCGGCGCGGCGGACGCGCTGCCCGGCGGGCTCCGGATCGCCGTCTGTTGCGCGGGCATCGGCTGGGGCGAGCGGGTCGCCGGCCGGCGAGGCGCCCACGCGCTCGAGCCGTTCCAAAGGGTCATCTCGGTCAACCTGATCGGGACATTCAACGTGCTTCGGCTGGCGGCCGAGGCGATCATGGCGCGCACGCCGTCGGCATCCGGCGAGCGCGGCGTGTGCATCAACACCGCCTCGATCGCCGCCTACGACGGCCAGATCGGACAGATCGCGTACTCGGCCTCGAAGGGCGCGATTGTCGGCATGACGCTGCCGGCGGCGCGCGACCTGGCCTCTGTGGGCATCCGGGTGTGCACGATCGCACCGGGGACGTTCGACACGCCACTGCTCGGCGGGCTGTCCGACGAGACCCGCGCCGCCCTCGGGGCGGCGGTCCCGTTTCCGCGCCGACTCGGACGCCCCGACGAATACGCCGCGCTCGCCGCCCATATCGTCGAGAACGAGATGCTCAATGGAGAGGTGATCCGGCTCGACGGCGCGCTGCGGATGCCGCCGCGCTAAGGGGCCCGCGGGGAACCTGACCGGCGGGCCCCCGCCGTTCCCGCTGGCGTAGGATCCGTGTAGATGTCAGCCCTCGCCGAGCTCTACACGATCCCGCGGGAACACCTCGACTTCCGCGACACGATCCGGCAGATCGCGCGCGAGCGGATCGCCCCGCGCGCGGCCGAGATCGACGAGCGCGCCGAGTACCCCCACGACCTCCGGCAGCTGCTGTCCGAGCAGGACATCCTCGGGCTCCCGTTCGAGATCGAGCACGGCGGCACCGGGACCGGGACGCTGATGCTCAACATGGCCGTCGAGGAGATCGCCAAGGCCTGCGCCTCGACGGCGCTGATCCTGATGATCCAGGAGCTGGGCACGCTGCCGGTCAAGCTGTTCGGCACCGACGAGCTCAAGCAGCGGCTCCTCCCGCGCTGTGCCAGCGGCGAGTGGACGCCGGCATTCGCGCTGTCGGAGCCCGAGGCCGGCTCCGACCCGGGCGGGATGCTGACGCGAGCCCGCCGCGAGGGCGACGAATGGGTGATCACCGGCACCAAGAACTGGATCACCAACCTGGGGGTCGCGGACTTCTACGTGGTGTTCGCGGTCACCAATCCCGACGCCGGACATTCGCGCGGGATCACCGCGTTCGTGGTCGAGGCCGACCGGCCCGGGTTCAGCGTCGGCAAGCTGGAACACAAGCTCGGGATCCGAGGCTCGCCGACCGGCCAGCCGATCTTCGACGGCGTGCGGGTGCCGCAGGACAATGTGATCGGCGAGATCAACGAGGGCTTCAAGGTCGCGATGGCGACGCTCGATCGCTCGCGGCTCGGCGTCGCCGCCCAGGCGCTCGGGATCGCGCAGGGCGCCACCGACTACGCCGCGGCCTACGCCCAGGAGCGCAGGCAGTTCGGCAAGCCGATCGCCTCATTCCAGGCGATCCAGTTCAAGCTCGCCGACATGGAGACGCAGTGCGCCGCCGCGCGCGAGCTGCTCTATCAGGCCTGCGCCAAGATCGACCGGGGCGATCCCGACGTCGGCAAGTACTCCGCCATGGCCAAGCTGTTCTGCTCGGACACCGCGATGAGCGTCACCGTTGAGGCCGTGCAGGTCCTGGGTGGCTACGGTTATGTGAAGGAGTATCCGGTCGAGCGCATGATGAGGGACGCCAAGATCACCCAGATCTACGAGGGAACGAACGAGATCCAGCGTCTCGTGATCGCGCGTACGCTGAGGTAGACGCAGATGCCTGGAGGACAGCCCACCGTGCGCCGGATCCTTCTCTCCGCGCTGGCCGCGTTGACCGTCGGCCTCGGCGCGGTGAGCCTGATCTTCGGCTTCAGCGACTCGTTCCCGGTGCGGCTGCTGCAGGGCCTGGCGGTGTTCGGCGCGGGCGCGGTGATCATCGGCGGCGCCGTCGTACTGGCGATGATCCGCATGGCCGGCTGGCACGAGCCCGAGTCCGAGGACGAGTTCGAGGCGATCGTCCGCCGGGCCGAGCGGCTCGCCGCCCAGGACGCCTGGGAGGACGCACCTGAGGACGAGCCCGAGGACGACGAGCTGATCGATCCTCACAACGAGGAGGACTTCAAGGCGATCGTCCGCTCGGCGATCGACGACCTTCCACTCGAGTTCCATCGCGCGCTCGAGCACGTGGCGATCGTGGTGTCCGACGGCGGGCGCCGACAGCGGGCCTACGGGCTCTACCAGGGCGACACGGTCGCCCAGGACTACTTCCACGACCGGATCGTGATCTTCCGCGACACGCTGGTCCGCGACTTCGGTGACGACCCCGAGCTGCTCAAGGCCCAGGTCACCCGCACGGTCCGCCACGAGCTCGCCCACCACCTCGGCTGGGACGAGAAGGGCGTCCGCCGCCTCGGCCTTTAGGGCCGGGCGGGAGCAAACCGATGCCCGAAGCGGTGATCGTCGACGCGATCCGCACGCCGATCGGACGCGCGGGCAAGGGCTCGCTGCGGACCGTCCGGGCCGACGATCTTGCCGCGCTGCCGATCCGCACGCTGATCGAGCGAAACCCCGCGGTCGACTTCTCCCGGACCGCCGATGTGATGATGGGCGCCGCCTCGGGCGTCGGCGAGCAGGGCTACAACGTCGGGCGCAATGCGTCGCTGATCGCCGGCCTCGACCACCACGTCCCGGCCTGCACCGTCAACCGCTTCTGCGCATCGTCGCTGCAGACGATCCGGATGGCGTTCCACGCGATCAAGGCCGGCGAGGGCGACCAGTACATCGCGGCCGGCGTCGAGGCCGTTTCGCGCGCCGGGCTGGGCGCTGGGATGATGGAAGAGGCCAAGCACCCGACGCTCAACGGCTCCGACGGCTCGGCTTACGACGTCTACATCCCGATGGGGATGACCGCGGAGAACGTGGCCGAGCGCTGCCATGTGACCCGCGAACAGCAGGACGAGTGGGCGGTGGTCTCCCAGAACCGCGCCGTGGACGCCCGCGACTCGGGCCACTTCGACCCTGAGATCGTCCCGGTCCCGGTAGCGGCCCATACGGACGTCGACCGTGACGGCAACGAGATCGACGTGCCCGAAACGGTCGTCGCCCGCGACGACGGGCCACGGCCGGGGACGACGATGGAGGTGCTGTCCAAACTCAAGCCCGCGTTCCGTCCCGACGGGACCGTGACCGCCGGTAACGCCTGCCCGCTCAACGACGGCGCTGCGGCCGTACTGGTGATGTCCGAGGACCGGGCCCGGGAGCTCGGCTGCGAGCCGATGGCCCGGATCGTGGCCTCGACCGTGACCGCGATCCGCCCCGAGATCATGGGACTCGGCCCGATCCCGGCGATCCAGGCGCTGCTGGAGCAGACCGGGATGACGATCGACGACGTTGACATCGTCGAGATCAACGAGGCGTTCGCGGCCCAGATCGTCCCCTGCAAGCAGGAGCTCGGGATCCCCGACGAGAAGCTCAACCCGTTCGGCGGGGCGATCGCGCTCGGGCACCCGTTCGGGATGACCGGCGCGCGGATCATGACCACGCTGATCAACGGCCTGCGTGCGCGGAACGGGACCTACGGGATCGAGTCGATGTGCGTCGCCGGCGGGATGGGCCAGGCGATGCTGATCGAGCGGCTCTCCTAGCGGATCACGCTGTTGTCGCTGACCGCGTAATGCGCGCGGTTGCGGCTGAGGCTGATCGGTCGCCAGTCGCGGGCGGCGTGGGCGCTGTGCCCGGCCGGGCGGTAGATCCGGTTGTGGCTGATCACGAAGTTCTCGTCGGTGGCGCCTCCGATATCGCCGGGCGAGACGTAGATGCCGGCGATCCCGGAGTTGACGATCGTGTTGCCGGTCCAGCGGCTGGTCCCGGTGCGGTGGTCGTATTGGAACCAGGCGATCCCGAAGCGGCCGTCGGCGATGTAGTTGTTGGTGACCACGCTGTTGCGGTAGCGCACCGAGATGCCGTTGTCGTGGAAGTGGACGATCCGGTTGCCGGTGACGGTCGAGTCAGTGGCCTTCAGGTAGATCCCGTGGGCGCCGTAGCCGAGCGAGCCGTTCAGTCCAGTCCGCATGATCGTGTTGCCCGCGACCAGGAAGTGGTCGCCTCGCAGGAGCATCCCGGAGTCGCCGGTCCGACTGATGTGGTCGCCGCCGATCACCCAGTGCGATCCGATCGCGTTGATCGCGATCTGAACGCCACCGGTGAGGTTCGCGAACGTGCAGCGCGTGACGGCGATGTAGCTGCCGACCCCGTTGATGCCCTGCGACGGGCCGACGTGGAGGTTGTCGAACACCAGCCGGGTCTCGCCCTTGATCCAGATCCCCTTGGGCAGGACGGCTTGACCGCCGCCGTAGGAGCCGAACGTGACCGGGGCGCCCTTGCTGCCCGAGACGTGCAGGCCCCACCCGGGCATCAGCGTGTCGTCGCCGAAGCTCGACCCGCCCCTGAACAGCACCGTGTCGCCCGGCTTCAGGCGCGCCTTGTTGACGCGGAACATCGTGCGCCAGGGGTGCCGAGGGTTGCGGCCGGCGCTGTGGTCGGATCCGTGTGGCGACACGTAGAACGTCCGAGCCATCGCGGCGGGCGCCGATGCCAGAGCCAGCGTCGCGATGGCCGCCAATGCGACCCGGGCCGGCCTCGAGCCGGCTGCACTCAGCACGGTCGGAGCCTCTCCTGTCGCCCGCCGCTCCGAGTGCCTCGGCGCGGCTTTGCGCAGGATCGTCAGCGCGGATCTACAACGAATGCGGATTGGGCGGGAGGCACCTCCGAGGCGCCTCCCGCATGCATCCATTTCGTCTCTCCGACTGGATGGGTTGTCAGGGCCTCCGCTCTACCAACCCGTGGGGTGCCGGACGACAAAGCCTGCAGCCGGCGAGGCGCGCCGCGTCGACCAACGGTCGTTGCCGTTGGAGCTGCTCTGAGCGCCTGTGTCGAAGTACAGACCGGCGACCTGCATGTACACGTGACCGCCGTTCGCCCAGATCGTGATCCAGCTTCCGGGGCCGGCGCCCCCGTAGGACTCAAACGAGCCCGAGACCATCGGGCTGGACAACAGCCCGCCGCCGTGCAGCGCGTAGCTGACCGAGCCGGAGCAGTCATAGCCGCTGGCGTTCCAGCTGCCATGGCCGCCGCCCCAGACGTAGGGCGTGTGCGCGATCCGGTTCGCGGCCGCAATGATCGACTTGATCTGCGCGGGCGCATTGGCGGGCGCGCTGACCAGGCCGTTGCTGTTCAGCCGCGCGCGACTGCCCGGAGTCGTCGACGACGGAGTCGCCGTCGCCACGATCGAACGCAGCTTGGTGTTGACCGTGTAGGTCACGACACCGTTGGCGGGCATGTGCTGCTGGCGCTGGAACTTGATCACGTTGCGCTTCGTCCCCGCGCCGAACGAGCCGTCGATCGTGGTCGGGAACCCGGCCAGCGTCAGGTAGTCCTGCAGGACGCGGACGTCGTGTCCCTTCATCCCGGGGCGCAGCATGCGATCTCCGAGGTGCTTGGAGTCGCCGATGTAGTGGTAGCTGTCCACGACGGCGCCGGCCGACGCCGAGGTGCCACCACTGAGTCCGCCACCGCCACTGGCGGCATTGGCCGAGGCGGCAAAGGCCAATGATGCGACTGCAGCGCAGATACCCGCAGAACGGACTACGCGTGCACGGTACTGATATGCCAACACTAACCCCTTCTCTTTCTCGCGCCTACGGGGTTAGCTGTCGGGCTCGCGCTGAAAGAGTTGCGCTACGCCGGGCTTCCGGCGATTCGCCCCTGGAGCCTTTGGGGGGAAGGCTCCCATGGGTTCCCCGTTCCCTGGTTCGCTTGGCGGCCAGGGACTCGGCTGGGTCTTTTCTCGCGCGGCAATCTATCGGAACTCGGCGACGGATGCCACCCGGTGGTCATAAGGCCCTTCGCTACGCTCCCCGAATGGACTCCGATTACACGCCCCAGGAGGTCGCGCGCCTGCTCGAGCAGGGCGGGATCCAGCTGATCGACGTCCGCGAGCCATACGAGCACGAGGCCGGAAGAATCGCCGGTGGACGGCTGATCGGGCTCACCGAACTCGGCGGCGCCGCCGACACAATCGATCGTGACCGACCGGTCGTGTTCTACTGCCGCAGCGGCAGCCGCTCTGCGATGGCCACCGAGGCGTTCCGCGGCGCTGGTTATGACGCCCACAACATGGCAGGCGGATTGCAGGATTGGGCTTCGGAAGGATTACCGCTGGAGCCTGTCGACGGCCACGTGGCCTGAGCGGCGGGCCCCGCTTGGCCGCCTGAGCCGGCTGTCTACGGCTTCCACTTGATCGAGCAGCCGACCGGCTTGGTCTCCGGCCGGCTCGGCGCCTGGCCGGTCAGCAGCGCGTCGAGTGCGTCGCGCAGCCATGCCGCGCGCTGGCTCGGGTCCTCGTAGTCGGCGTCGGGAGCGCCCCGGTAGGCCAGCCGGCCCGCTCCGTCGAGCACGAACACGTCCGGCGTGGTCTTGGCCCCGTAGTCGCGGGCCACGTCCTGGGCCTTGTCGTAGAGGTACGGCATCGGCCAATCCTCCGAGGCCACCCGCTTCTGCATCGCCTCGTAGGAGTCGCTTGGGTGGCGCGTGGCGTCGTTTGAGTTGATCGCCAGGAAGCGCACGCCGCGGTCGGAGTAGTCGCGAGCGGCGTCGGCGATGCGGTCGTGCCAGGCCAGCGCGTACGGGCAGTGGTTGCAGGTGAACACGACGACGGTCGGCCCGCCCCCGTCCGCGGACGACCAGGTCGTCCCGTCGGTGTCGGGCAGATCAAACTTCGGCGCGTCGTCTCCGATCGCAATTGTCATCTGGTGGGCTCCTTCTCGCCTCGGGCGGCTCGCCGCAGCGCGTCGCGCAGATCTTCGGGGTCCGGGGTCGGGCTGATGCGGCCGTCGCGACGGCGGTACACGCGGCAGCCGAGCCCGACGTGATCGTCGGGGGACGCGCCCCCGATGTCGACGCCGTCGATCAGGATCGTCGGCGAACCGCGGAAGGCCGCCTGGCTGGCCTCGTCGTCGGTCTCGATCTCCCTGGTGCGGATCTCGGCCTGGTCGAGGCCGACGTCGCTGATGGCCTCCCGCAGCTCGGTCAGGGCCCGCTCGGTCGACGGGCATCCCTCCCACCACAGGAGCTCGAGATCGGGAGCACGCATCATCCCTCAGGGTACTTCGGAGCCCCGTGGCACCCGGGTCAGGCGACGGTCCAGCTGTCGCCGCCGAGCAGCAGCTCGGACAGCTCCTGCTCGCTCGCCGACTCCGCCGCCGGGGCGGTGCGGCCGAACACCGGCCGCTCGACGTCGCGGAAGATCCCGATCGGCGTCGGCCCGGTGGGGTCCTCGGCGAGCCTGGCAAGGGAGAACGCCAGCCCGGGATCAGCGCGGTGGGGGTCATGCACGATCAGCGCATCCTCGCCGACATCGGCCACCGGCACGATCTCGAGACCGCCGTCGGGGGCCCGCGCGACTCCCCGGTCGCCGTCGACGCCGAACCGAATCGGCTTGCCGTCCTCGAGGCGGATCTGGTTGGCGTCCTTGACGTCCTTCTCGGTCAGCGCCGCGAACGCGCCGTCGTTGAACACGGGGCAGTTCTGGTAGATCTCGACCAGCGACGCGCCCTCGTGGGTGGCCGCGGCGCGCAGCACCTCGGTCAGGTGCTTGCGGTCGCGGTCGATCGTCCGGGCCACGAACGACGCCTCGGCGCCGAGCGCCAGCGCAACCGGGTTGAACGGGTAGTCGGCGACGCCGAACGGCGTCGACTTGGTGATCTTGCCGAGCTCGGAGGTCGGGGACGCCTGGCCCTTGGTGAGCCCGTAGATCTGGTTATTGAACAGGAGGATCTTGACCGGAACATTGCGGCGCAGCGCGTGAATCAGGTGGTTGCCGCCGATCGACAGCGCGTCGCCGTCGCCGCTGACCACCCAGATCGACAGGTCGGGGCGGGCCGACGCCAGGCCGGTGGCCAGCGCTGGCGCGCGGCCGTGGATGCCGTGCATCCCGTACGTGTTCATGTAGTAGGCGAACCGGCCGGCGCATCCGATCCCGGTGATGAACACGATTCGCTCCGGCGGAATCTCGAGCTCGGGCATGAACTGCTGGACCGCCGACAGCACCGCGTAGTCCCCGCAACCCGGGCACCACCGCGTCTCCTGGTCTGACTGGAAGTCAGCCTTGGTCAGCGGCTCGCCGCCGCCGTTGGCATGTCCGTTGGTGACGACGCTCACTGGCGCTCCTCGATCTCGCGCTCGATCTCCGACGCGTACAGCGGCAGGCCCTGCACCTTGGTGAACGACTCGACGTCGACCAGATACCGGGCGCGCAGGATCTGGGCCAGCTGGCCGGAGTTCAGCTCTGGGACCAGGACCCGGTCGAACGATCGCAGCACGTCTCCGGTGTTCTCCGGAAGCGGGTTCAGGTGGCGCAGCTGCGCGGACGCGACCTTATGGCCCTCCAGGCGGGCGCGGCGAACTCCGGCGCGGATCGCGCCCTCGGTGGAGCCCCAGCCGAGCACCAGCAGCGATGCTCCGGGCTCGGAGTCGACCACGAGCGGCGGGACCTCGATCCCATCGACCTTCGCCGTGCGGAGGTTCGTCATCCGCTGGTGGTTGGCGCCGTCGTAGGAGATGTTGCCCGACCCGTCGGTCTTCTCCAGGCCGCCGATCCGATGCTGGAGGCCGGGCGTGCCCGGGATCGCCCAGGGCCGCGCGTAGTCCTCGTCGCGGCTGTAGGGCAGGAAGTCCTCAGCGCCGTGGTCGTCGGTGGTGGCGAAGCCCGGGTCGATCGCCGGCAGGTCGCCGACCGACGGCACCATCCACGGCTCCGACGAAGAGGCCAGGAACGTGTCCGAGAGCAGGATCACCGGCGTCCGGTAGCGGATCGCGATCGACACCGCCTCGAACGCGGCGTCGAAGCAGCCGCCCGGCGTGCTCGGCGCGATCACCGGCAGCGGCGACTCGCCGTGGCGGCCGTACAGCGCCATCAGCAGGTCCGACTGCTCGGTCTTGGTCGGCATTCCGGTCGACGGCCCCGCGCGCTGCACGTCGACGATCACCATCGGCAGCTCTAGCATCACCGCCAACCCGATCGTCTCGGCCTTCAGGTCCATGCCGGGGCCGCTGGTCGCGGTGACCCCGATCCGGCCGCCGAACGCGGCACCCAGGGCCATCCCGGCGGCGGCGATCTCGTCCTCGGCCTGGATCGTTCGCACGCCGAAGCTCGTGTGGCGCGAGAGCTCGTGCAGCAACTCGGATGCGGGCGTGATCGGATAGCTGGCCAGCAGCAGCGGCAGCTCGCTGCGGACGCTCGCGGCGATCAGCCCAAGCGACAGCGCCGTCGTCCCGTTGACGTTGCGGTAGGTGCCCGGCGAGACATCGGTGGCGCGGTTGACCCGGTACTGGACGTCGAGCAGCTCGGTGGTCTCGCCGAACGACCAGCCGGCGTTGAACGCGGCCAAATTGGCCTGGGCGACCGCGGGGCGGCGCGAGAACTTCTGCTCGATCCACTTCTGGGTGACGTCGGTGGGGCGCCCGTACAGCCACGACAGCACGCCGAGCGCGAACAGGTTCTTGGCTCGGCCGGCGTCGCGCGTGGACGCCTCCTCGATCCCCTCGGCAGCCTTGGTGGTCAGCGTCGTCATCGGGATCCGGTGCACCCGGTAGGCCGACAACGAGCCGTCCTCGAGCGGGTTATCGGCGTACCCGGCCTTTTCCAGGTTGCGCTTGGTGAACGCGTCCTCGTTGACGATGATCGTCGCGCCGCGCTCGAGCTCGGGCAGGTTCGCCTTCAGCGCCGCCGGGTTCATCGCGACCAGTACGTTCGGGGCGTCGCCCGGCGTCAGGATGTCGCGGGACGCAAAGTGGATCTGGAACGCCGAAACGCCGGCCAGCGTGCCCGCGGGCGCGCGGATCTCGGCGGGGAAGTTCGGAAGCGTCGCAAGGTCGTTGCCGAGTAGCGCCGTCGCGTCGGTGAACCGGCTCCCGGCGAGCTGCATCCCGTCGCCGGAGTCCCCCGCGAAACGGACCACTACCCGCTCGCGCTCCTCGATCGCCTTGGTCATGTAGTCCGTGGCATCTGCGCCTGAGTCACCCAGAGACCAATTGTAAAGAGGTTGGCAGACGGGCACTCCTCTGGCGTCAGCGTCCGCGCGGATCGTCCGTGTCGACGTTCCAGTAGCGGACCACCTCGGCCCGCCGTCCGTCGGAGCCGGGGCCGGGCTCAGCCCGAAGCGGGCGATCGTGCGCTGCCCTCCCTCGTAGTCGCCGTAGAGGACGTCGACCAGGACCCGTTCGCCCGAGCTCCGCGCCGCGCGCAGCAGCTCGTTGTAGGGGTCGCCGCGGTCTCGCACCGCGCCCTGCCAGAAACCGGTGTCGCCGGCCGGGATGTACAGGTCGCGCTGCTGCCGGCGAAAGCCGTCGAGCGGCGGAGCCTCGTTGCCGGTCAGCTCGGATACCTGAGCGCGCCAGCCGTGGATGATCGCCAGGCCGCTGCCGCCGTTGCGCAGTGCCATCGCCACGTACACCCGGTCGTCGTGGACCTCCAGCGCCCCCGCGTGGCCCCCGACCACGAGCGTGACTCCGTCGCCGAAGCGGACCGATTCGTCGGGGTCGTCGTCGCGGGAGGGGACCAGCACCGGGCGCAGCCCCGCCAGCAGCGTCCGCTCCGCCACGCGCGCGGAGCGGTTCGCCGACCTCACCGCGCTGAAGGTCGCGACCGCGAGCACCAGCGTGCCGCCGGCCGTGGCCAGCGACGAGATCGTGACCCAATCCGCCATCGGCTCCGATCGTAGCCAGGGTGCTTCGGGCCATCGAGCCTGGAGGCTCAGCCGGTGACAATCGGCGGCGGTGGCGGCGGCGGTGCGCCGACGAGCTGCACCACGGCGCGAGCCGTGCGCGTTGGGGCCCGTTGCGCGGACGCCGTCGCGGTGTTGATCAGCCGACGCGGCCCGCCGGCCATCGGGGCCTGCGCCGTCACCCTGTATCTCCTCTGCTTGCCCCTCGCCAGCGAGCGGATCGTCCAGCACGGAATGCCATGCCGGGACGCGGCGCCGTCGACGGCGATGAACGTCATCCCGGAGCCCAGCCGGTCGCAGACCCTGACTCCGAGCGCGGGCGCGGGACCCTTCGAGCGGACCGTGATCGTGTAGGAGATCGTCTGGCCCGGCCTGACCGTGCGCCGACCGGCGGTCTTGGTGATCGACAGCGAGGCTCTGCCCGGCTCCACCTTGACGGCCGCGTGCGCGTCGTCGTTGTGGACGTTGGGGTCGAACGTCGGCGAGCTCACAACGGCGGCGTTGCGCAACTCGCCGGTCGACGTCGGCTTGGCGACGACCGCGATCGCCGCGCTGCGCCCCGCGGCCAGCGACGCGAGGTGACAGGTGACCGGGACATGCCTGGAACACGTGCCGCCGGGCACGTGGGCTGACACGACCTTCACGCTGCGAGAGAACGAGTCGATGACGGTCGGACTCGCGGCCGTCGCCGGCCCGCGGTTGGTGACCGTGATCGTGTATTCGATCGCCTCGCCTGGATGTGCCGTCCGGCGCGACGCCTTCTTGGCGATCGACAGGTCAGCGGCCGGGACCGGCTTGGGCGAGACCGCACGCGGCACGATCGACGCCTGGGATGTCAGCAGCCCCGGCCGGGCGACCGGCTCGTCGGCCGACGCGACCGCGGTGTTCTCGACGCTGGCGCCGGTCGCGGAGACGGCGACCCGGGTGGTGATCACGACGACCGCGCCGGCTCCGGAGGCGACCGTGCCGAGGTGGCAGGTGACCGTCTGCCCCGCGGCGGCGCAACTGCCCTGACCGGTGCTCGAGACGAACGACAGCGCGCTGGGCAGGTGATCGGTGATCGTCACGCCGGTGGCGGGGCTGGGCCCGTGGTTGACAAGCGTCAGCGTGTAGCTGACATCGCCGCCGGCGGGTGGCGCCGGGTTCGACGCGACCTTGGTCAACTTGAGATCGACGAGCGGCTTGACGCTGATCGTCGCGCTCGCCTGGTTGTTGGCGACGTTCGGGTCCTCGTCGAGGCTCGACACGGTCGCGAGGTTGCTGACGGTCTCGCCGGCGAGCGCCGCGGTCGTGCGGAGCTTGATCGTCACCGACGCGCTGTCGCCGGCGGCGATCGTGTCGATGTCACACGTGATCGCCCCGCTCTCGTTCGTGCACTCCGGCGGCGCGGCGAGGAAGTCGAAGCCGGCGGGCAGCGAGTCGTGGATCATCACCCCGGTCGCGTCGTTGGGCCCGGCGTTGTGCGCGGTCAGCGTGTACTCGACCTGGTCGTCGGTGCCCGGATGTGAGTCCGATGCCGCCTTCGTCAAAGACAGGTCGGCCTGCGGGTTGACGACCACCGATGCGCGGTCGCTGTTGTCGGCAGCGATGAAATCGGGGATCCCGCCGGTCGTGGCGACGCTCGCCACGTTCTGCACGGTGGTGCCCGCGGCAGCGGGGGTGACCCGGGCGGTAAACGAGACGGTTGTCGTCTGCCCCTGGCTCAGCGTGCTTACGGGGCATGTCACGGTCCCGGACGCTGCGGTGCAGCCGTTGGCCGAGGAGACGAACTCGAGCCCGCCCGGCAGCGGGTCGCTGACCACCCCGGCCGTCGGCGCCAGCCCACTCGGCCCACCCCCGGCCTCGCCCATCGGGACGTCGTTGGTGACCGTGAACGTGTAGGTAACGAGTTGCCCCACGCTCGCCGTCTGCGGTGTCACGGTCTTGGCCAGCGCGAGGTTGGCGACCTGGCCAACGCCGACGGTCGCGCTCGCAGAGTTGTTCGAGGCGTCCGGGTCGACCGTCGCGCTGGTCACGGTCGCGGTGTTGGCGGGCGCGGTATTCGACGCTGCCACCCCGACGCTCACGTTCAGATTGAGGGTGACCGAGCCGCCGGCCGGCAGCGTCCCGACCGTGCACGTGATCGCGGTCGTGCCGGTGCACCCCGTCGGTACGGGCGCAACCAGTGTCATTCCGGCCGGAAGCGTGTCGTTGACCGCGACCGCGGTCGCGGCGCTCGGGCCCTTGTTCGAGACCACCAGTGCGTAGATGAACGTGTCGCCGACGGCGAGCGGATTGGTCACCGGGGTCGTGCCGTCGCTGAGGAAGGCAGTCTTCGTGATCGCTACGTCGGCGATCGGACCGATCACCTGGGTCAACGAGTCCGCGTTGTTGGAGAAGTCAGGCTCGCCGGTGTCCGAATTGATCGTCGCGGTGTCCGTGGCCATCTGTCCGTCGGTCCCCGCGGCGACCGTGGCCGTGATCGTGATCTGAAGCGGGGTGCCGTTCGTCGGGGGCAGCGTCGCGAGCGTGCAGACGATCGTCCCGCCGGCTCCGCCTGGCAGCGTGCACGAGAACCCTCCGCCGGTGGCGCTCGTGGCGGTGAGCTGGCTCGGGAGCGTGTCGTTGACGACGACCGAGCGAGCGGTGTCAGGGCCGTTGTTGGCCACGGTCAGCGTGAACGTGTCGGTCCCGCCTTGCTGGGGGGTGGTAGTACTCGACGACTTCTGGATCGCGAGATCGGCGGTCCCCTGTACGGTCAGATCGGTCGAGGCGGTGTTGTTGGCGGCGGCGGGGTCGGGGGTCGGGCTCGACGCACTTGCTGTGTTGGTCAGCGTCGTGTCGCGGGCGGCCACGGTCGCGGTGATCGTGATCGTCACGGTCGAGTTGGCGGTGACCGTGCCCAAGGAGCAAGAGACGGTCCCGTCACACGTTCCCTGGGTGGTGTCGACGGTCACGTCGCCGAACGCCGTGGGATCGATCGGATCATCCACGGTCACGTCCTGCGCCGACGACGGACCGGCGTTCTGAACGTTGAGCGTGAACGTGACCATGTCGCCGCTGAACACGGTCGAGGGGCTCGCCGACTTCGTGATCGAGACGTCGGCGAGACCGGCCGCACCACCGCCGTCGCTGGCGCTCGCATCGGCCGAACCGCCGCCTGATGCGGTCGCGGTGTTGACGATCGTCGCCGGCGCGGGATCGGCGACGGTCGCATCGACGAGGATCGGCGGGTACGCGTCGGCCGCCGCCAGCGGGTCGCTGCGCGAGCAGGTGAGCGTGAGCCCGTCGGTCGCGCAGCTCCAGCCGGCGCCGCCGGCGTTCGCGATCGAGCTGAACGCGTCCGAGGGGAACGGGTCGGTGACGGTCACCGTGCCGTCGGTCGGCCCGCTGCCGGTGTTGGATACCGACAGCGTGAACGTCGTCGGCTGCCCGGCGATCAGGCCTCCCGCGTGGGTCTTGGCCAACATCAGCGCCGGCGCCGACACGGTGTTGACCGTCTGCGGCGACGTATCGGCAAACGTCGTCCCGAGCGTCGCGCCGGTGAAGTTCGCGGTCGCCTGATTGACGATCTGCTGCCCGGGCGCGGCGTCGCTGTTGATCGTGGCGTCGAAGGTGAACGTGGCCGTCGCATTCGGCGCGATGCTCCCGCCGGTCGTGGCATTGCCGCCGGCGCCGAGCCGGAAGACCACCTTTCCCGTGTCTGGGTTGAACTCCGCCGCGTCGTCGCTGAGCGCGTCGGTCGGGCTCGCGGGCGCCTGCGGCCCGGCCGTGATCCGGAGGCTGCCGGGGACATACGTCGTGCCGTCCGGGATCACATCGCGCGCAATGAAGTTCGTCGCGGCGTCGGACCCGGTGTTGGTGTAGGAGACCGTGTAGCGCAAGTCGTCGCCTCGCCGGTCGGGCCCGCCCGGATGCGTGATGTTGGCGACCGATTTCGAGCTCGTGATGTTCGGCGCGAACAGGTCGGTCGCGAACGTGACGACCGCCGGAAAGTAGGTATCGCCGCTCGTCGTCACGACCACATTGGCCGAGGTCGCGTTGTTGGGCAGGACACCGTTGGCGCCGACCAGCTCCGAGTCGTAGGCCCAGTTGTTGGTGTCGTTCGGACTCCGCGTCGCGACGTTGACGCCCAGGTTCGTGATCGAGCTGCAGAAGAAGTTGTTCGCCGGGCTGCCCGAGTCCAACAGCGTCGTGCTGCCCCCGGTCGCGTTCGGGCTCAGCGATGCACTGTCGCCCGTGAGCCCCGCGTCGCCCTCGTAGGCGACGAACCCGACCGTAGTCCGCACCGGCCCCGTGGGCGGGGTCCGGAAACCGGACACGGGAATGCTGATCGGTTTCGCGCCCGACGAGACCGTGATGAAGCCGTCATCGACGGTCAGGTTGCGCGGCGGCTGCGTCAGGTCCTCGTAGGCGACGACGAGCGTCCAGCCCGCGTAGCGGTCTCCGCCGGTGCCCGCCTGAACGTTCGCGACGCTGTAGGTGCCGGCGCCGGCCGCGCTCACCTGCGAGGTGACGTCGGCGAACGCGTTGTAGCGGGTGGCCGAGCTCGAAGAGATGTCGAGCTGCGACGCCGTGATCTGGGTGTAGGCACCGGCCCCTGCGACGCGGAGACCGATTGTGTTCCTCGATCCCGGCGTCGGCGCTGCGGCACCGTTCGGATTCGAGCCGGCGCTCGTATCGGCGCCCCAGTAGAGCCCCGCGAACAACACCGTCGCCGTCGACGGTAGCTGGAGGTCTGACGAGGAGGAGTCAAACGACGCGACGCCGGCCACTGCACCCGGCGCGGTGTTGACGTACTGCATGTTGTAGGTGTTGTTGTTGAGCGCGTTGTTGGTACCGGTAGCGACCGGCGACGCGTTCCGTGCGGCCGTGCATCCCGCCGCCGCGGCCGGACACACCATCAGCGTGTTGGCCGCGAACGTGATGTTGCCGTTGTCGTTGGTGCTGAACCGGGTCGACATCGCTCGGTCCGCGAACGCCGGCGCCGCGGCGGCCAGCATCACGACCACGATGCCCGCGATAACGCGAGCGCGCGTACCTCAAGGGAGGCCAGCCCCTCCACGGCGGGCAGCATACGCCCGGGACCACCTGTTCGGCGTCAGTTGCCGCTCACCACCGCCGGCCAGCGGGCGCGAGGGTAATCGCGATTACACCGGACGAGCCCCCGAGTCCACGTCGCCACGCGTGTCGGGGCCTCAACGGCCCCGACAAGGATCTAGAGCTTTTCGACGTTGATGGCCTTCGGACCCTTGGGTCCGGCTTCCTCCTCGTAGGACACCTTGGCGCCCTCCGCGAGTGAGCGGTAGCCATCTACGTTGATGTTGGAGTGGTGGACGAACAGGTCCCGGCTGCCCTCATCCGGCGTGATGAAGCCGAAGCCCTTCTCGTCGCTGAACCACTTGACTGTTCCGGTTGGCATCTGGAGAAACTCCTCCGTAGCTTGAAGTGCTGCTGCCGGAGGATCTGTTCTCACGTAACCCCGCGGGCCTGCACCAGCTGTCACCGCCCGACCTTTCGAACGGCCTTACGGCCGGGAAGGTATCACGGGAATCGGGCAGCGGGAAGCTTGGTTCGCCGGGCCTTAGTCTGCATGCTTACCCCATGGAAGACCCGATGCCAGTTGGCCGCAGCGGCTCGATCCCGCTGCGTGAGATCGAGCTCCGGGCGTCCCGTTCCTCGGGGCCTGGAGGCCAGCACGCGAACGTCACCGCGTCGCGGATCGAGGCGGTCTTCGACGTGGAGGAATCGAGCTCTCTCAGCGACGAGCAGAAGCGCCGCGTGATCTCTCGGCTGGGCCCGCGCGTGATCGCTGTCGCCCAGGACGAGCGCAGCCAGGCCCGCAACCGCGAGCTCGCGCTCGAGCGCCTCCAGGGCCGCCTGACCGCGGCGCTGGCCGTGCCCCGCCCGCGGCGCTCCACCCGCCCGACCGCGGCCTCCGAGCAGCGCCGCCTGGAGAGCAAGCGCCGCCAGGCGGCGCGCAAGCGCGACCGGCGTGCTCCAGGGGACGACGATTAGCTGCCAGGACCCGCGCGCAGGGGGTCCCACCCCGCCCTCGCGCGTGCGCGCGTGAACCGCTCCGGACCGGCTCCGGACCGCGGGACCTCCCCACTACCCTGGAAAGCATGCGCTGGCTGGTCGATGGCATGAACGTGATCGGGACCCGACCTGACGCCTGGTGGAGGGACCGCGACGCCGCGATGCTCCGCCTCGTCGACCAGCTCGAGCGGTGGGCGGTGAACGACGACGAGGAGGTGACCGTCGTGTTCGAGCGCCCACCCTCTCCCCCGATCCGCTCAACCGTGATCGACGTCGCCCACGCCCCCAAACCCAAGCGCAACGCCGCCGACGACGAGATCGTGCGCCGCCTGCGCGCGGACCCCGACCCCGGCGCCGTGCGCGTCGTCACCTCCGACCGATGGCTGGCCGACCGCGCCTACGCGGCTGGAGCCAGCGTCGAGGGCGCCGACTCGTTCAGGACTCGGCTGGAGACATCTCAGCCTGCGTGACGCAGGTCTTCCGAGGCACTTATGCACGCTTGCCACAATCAGTGAGATGAGCGACCAGCCTGCTCAGCGCGACGCGGCACCCAGGGATCGAGCCAACCCCCCGAGCCCGCCGCTGCCCGGCTGGAAGGTCACCCCCGCGCCCGACGGCCGCGGACAGAAGCCGAATCTGCCCCAACGCCCGCGGCGCACCTCGCGCTGGTGGATCGTCGGGCTCGTGGTCGTGCTGCTCGGGCTGAACCTCTGGATCTCCTCCCAGGCGCTCAAGCCCAACGCCCGCGTCCGGATCCCGTACAGCCCGACGTTCCTGAGCCAGGTCCAGAACAACAACGTCAAGGAGATCTCCTCCACCGGCGACTCGATCCAGGGCGAGTTCGGCAAGGCGGTCACGTACCCGGCCGGCGATAAGAACGCGACCGCGACGGTCGGCTTCTCCACCCAGGTCCCGTCGTTCGCCGACAACACCGCGCTGTCGAAGCTGCTGCAGGACCACAACGTCACGATCGACGCGAAGTCACCCGACTCCGGGCCGTCGTTCTTGACCAGCCTGATCTTCGGATTCGGCCCCACGATCCTGCTGGTGGCGCTGTTCATCTTCCTGATGCGCCGCGCCGCTGGCGGCGGCGGCGCCGGCGGGCTGATGTCGTTCGGGCGCTCGCGCGCCCGCCGGGTCGAGGCCGACGAGCAGCAGGTCACATTCTCCGACGTCGCCGGGATCGACGAGGCCAAGGAAGAGCTGACCGAGATCGTCGACTTCCTGAAGAGCCCCGACAAGTACCTCAGGCTCGGCGGCCGCATCCCCCGCGGCGTGCTGCTGAGCGGCGCGCCCGGCACCGGCAAGACGCTGCTGGCGCGGGCGGTCGCCGGCGAGGCGGGGGTCCCGTTCTTCCAGATGTCCGCGTCGGAGTTCGTCGAGATGATCGTCGGCGTCGGCGCCTCGCGCGTCCGCGACCTGTTCCAGCAGGCCAAGGCGGCGGCGCCCGCGATCATCTTCATCGACGAGCTCGACGCGATCGGCCGCTCCCGCTCGGCCGGCGGCCCCAACATCTCCGGCGGCCACGACGAACGCGAGCAGACGCTGAACCAGATCCTGACCGAGATGGACGGGTTCTCCGCTCGCAGCGGCGTGATCGTGCTCGCCGCCACCAACCGGCCCGAGATCCTCGACCCGGCGCTGCTGCGGCCCGGACGCTTCGACCGACGGGTGTCGGTGCAGCCTCCCGACCGTGCCGGTCGCGAGGCGATCCTCCGCGTCCACACCCGCTCGGTGCCGCTGTCGCCGAGCGTCGACCTCGGCTCGCTGGCCGCCTCGACGCCCGGAATGGTCGGCGCCGATCTGGCCAACCTCGTCAACGAGGCGGCGTTGCTGGCAGCGAAGCGAAACCACCGGCAGGTGGCCCCCCAGGACCTGTCCGACGCGCTCGAGCGGATCGTGCTCGGCGCCGAGCGCAAGGTGATGCTGTCCGAGGACGACCGCCGCCGCACCGCCTACCACGAGGCCGGTCACGCGATCGTGGGGATGCTGACCCGGAGCGCGGACCCGGTCCGCAAGGTCTCGATCATCCCCCGCGGCCAGGCGCTCGGCGTCACCTTCTCCGCCCCCGACGCCGACCGCTTCAACTTCGACCAGGAGTACCTGCTGGCGCAGATCAAGGTCGCGCTCGGCGGCCGCGCCGCCGAGGAGATCGTGCTCGGCGACCTCACCACGGGCGCCGAGTCCGACATCCAGCAGCTCACCCAGATCGCCCGCCACATGGTCGGGCGCTGGGGCATGAGCCGGGCGATCGGACCGATCGCGGTGCTCCCGCGCGACGGCATGGGCCCGCTGCTGCCCGGCGCATCGGAAACCTCCGAGGCGACCCAGCGCATGGTCGACGAGGAGGTCAGGCGGATCGTCGAGTCCGCCCACACCGAGGTCTCAGACCTGCTGCGCAGCCACCGCGAGAACCTCGATTCGCTGGTCGCCGGGCTGCTCGAGCGCGAGACGCTCGACGAGGTCGACGCGTACGCGGCCGCAGGACTGCCCCGCAACTCACTGGCGCGGCCCGAGCCGGTCACGCCGTCGGTCGCTTAGCCACCTACAAAGGCTGGCGTCCGGCGAACCCCACGCCGGGCGCGTGCCAGTAACCGATCTCTTCCTCGTCGAGCAGCCAACACAGGTAGATCTCCTCACCGTCGCGCAACGCGGGGAAGTCGATCAGGCCCCGGTCGACGTCGCGTAGGACCACGTCGACGGCTTCGAGCTCGGTGAAGGCGCGGCTGAGCTCGACCAGCGCAGTGGCCACCTCACGTCCCGGGTAGGTCCCGCCCGCCCCGGGGTCGAGGCACGCCAGTCCCTCGCGCACGCGGCCCCCGAGCCGGACGAGCTCGACCTGGGCCCCGCGGATCCAGCGGACCCGGTCGGCGACCCAACCGCGAACCGCGCTGGCCTGCTCGAGCGTGTAATGGCGCTGGTGGCGCATCCCGTGTCGCCGACGTCGCCCGGGCGAGATCGCTAGTCCCCCAGCCGGGTCATCCGCGCCAGCGCCTGGTGGCATTCCACGACGCGCTGCTTGACGGGGTCGTCGTCGTCGCGGTCGTGCACGAGGTCCCAGGTGCGGTCGGCCACGTCGCGGGCGTTCTCGGGCGTCGCGGTCTCCCACAACCGATCGACCAGCTTGAGCTCGAAGCTCTGGATCTGGTCGGCCGGATCGCCGGGTGCGAGCTTGGGCAGCGGCTCCCCGGTCGCCTCTCGCCACATCCCGGTAGCGACGAGCAGACGGTTTCGCAACGTGATCTGATCCATCCCGGCCATCATCCTAGACAGGCCGGTAGCCGACAGCCAAGCGGGTGGTGATTCGCCCGCTAGTGCCCAAGCTTTGCGTGTATATCCGACACGGTTGCCGTGAACTTCGAACTCGCGTCGGTTGTGGCGGACAGCAACATGTCCCCGGCCCGCAGCTCGCCGTCCCGGGCGACCGCCTCGCGGGCGGCCCGCCCGAGCGCCACCCGGTAGGCCCGCACGATCGACACCAGCTGCGCGTGCTCGTCGGCGACCGCAGCCGGGGGCCTGATCGCCTCAAGGTCATCGCCGAGGCGACCGATCGCCGAACCCAGCAGCGCGATCGACCGCGCCAGCTGCGCCGGGGTGCGAGGCCGGGTGGGGATCGCGCGCTCGGCGACCGCCAGCCGGTCCTGCTCGCGCCGCAGCGACGCCAGGTACGCCGCCGAGTCCGTCGTGTTGGAACCGGTCGTCGCGGTCGTCGACTTCGAGTCGTGGCCCAGCGACGACGTGCCGTGGCAGCCGGCCACCCCGGCGCCGATCGCGGCCACCGTGATCAGGCTCAGTACGCGCCCGCGACCGTGCATGCATCTAGCCGATCGCCGGCAGCTTCTGGCGCAGGCTCTCCAGCGGCGCGAATAGGTCGCCCTGGTCGGCGACACGCTCGAGCACCTGCTCGGTCTCGAACGTGAGCAGCTCGGGATCGCGCTCCTCCAGGCAGCCCGTCACCTCCTCCCACGTCACGGGCGTCGACACCGTGGGACGCTCGCGCGCGCGAACCGAGTACACGGTCACAGTCGTCTTGTGGTCGTCGTTCTGGCTCCAGTCGACCAGCACCTTTCCCGACCGCAGCCGCTTGGTCATGCGCGAGACGACGAGCTCGGGCATCCGGCCTTCGAGCAGCTCGGCGATCCGTCGCGCGAACGGCTTGGTCTGGGCGTAATCGGTCGCGGTGTTGAGCGGCAGATACACCTGCATGCCCTTGGAGCCCGACGTCTTGGCGAAGCACTGGAGGCCGATCTGATCGAACAGGCCGCGCAGCACCAGCCCGACCCGGCAGCATTCGACGATCCCGGCCGGCGCGCCGGGATCGAGGTCGAACACCAGCATCGTCGGCTGCTGCGGTGCGCCCGCGAACGCCAGCGACGTGTGCAGCTCGACGTCGGCCAGATTGCCGAGCCAGACCAGCGTCGCCCGGTCCTGAGCCAGCGTGTAGTCGACGCCGCCGATCCGCTCGGTCTGCACCCACTCGGGCCGGTGCGAGGGGGACTGCTTCTCGTAGAAGTACTTGGCGTCGACGCCGTTGGGGTAGCGCTTGAGCGTCAGCGGGCGGTCGCGCAGGTGCGGCAGCACCGCGGGGGCGACGCGGGCGTAGTAGGCGATCAGGTCCCCCTTCGTGAAGCCGGCCTCTCCGAACAGCACCTTGTCCCAGTTGGTGATCTTCAGCGTGCGCCCGTCGACGACCACCGACAGCGCGCCCTCGGGCAGGCGCTCGACCTCGTCGAACAGCGCCTCAGGAGAGGCAGGGTCCACGCCGGCCGCGCGATCTGGTCCGGCTGTCGTGTCCCCGGCCGAGTGTTCGCCGTCGGCGCTCTCCAGCACCACGTCGCGCGCGGCCTTGTCGTCGCGCAAGCCCTTGAACGACGGCGCCCGCATCACGCCCTCGCTGGTCCACTCGCGAAACTCGATCTCGGCGACCACCTCGGGCTCGACGAACACGGCCTCGCGCGGCAGCTTCGGCGCCGAGCCAAACGGGGTGTCGGACCGGCGCAGTGGCTCCAGCCGGTCGCCCAACTCGCCGAGCGTGCGCTCGGTGAAGCCGGTGCCGACGCGCCCGGCGTAGACGAACTCGCGGTCGCGGAAGTAGCCCATCAGCAGCGCCCCGATCCGCTGCGTGCGCCGCCCCTCCCCCGGGATCCAGCCGCCGATCACCAGCTCCTGGCGCCGGGTGTGCTTGATCTTCAGCCAGGCGCCGTTGCGCTTGCCGGGCTCGTAGCGCGAGTTGCGCCGCTTGGCGATCACCCCCTCGAGCCCCTGGGCCCTGGTCGCCTCCAGCAGGCGCATGCCGTGGTCGAGATGCGTGGCGGGCACCCGCCACGCGGGGCCGCCGAGCTCGAGCTTCTCGAGCGCCTCGCGCCGCTCCCCATAGGGCCGCTCCATCAGCGAGTGGCCGTCGAGGTAGAGCAGGTCGAAGATCGCGTAGACCACCGGCGTGCTCGCCGCCAGCCGGCGGATCGAGGTCGGCGCCGTCACGTGCATCCGTCGCTGCAAGCGCTCGAAGCTTGGCTTGCCGGCCTCGTCGAACGCGACGATCTCCCCGTCGAGCACCGCCTCGTGCATCCCCAGCTGGGCGACCAGGCCCCGGACCTCGGGGTAGGCGGCGGTCACGTCGTTGAGGTTGCGGCTCTCCAGTCGTAACCGGCCCGGCTGCACGTAGGCGATCGCGCGGACCCCGTCCCACTTGACCTCGAACGACCACCCCCGCTCGGGCTTGGGGAGGATGTCCTGCGCACGAGCCATCATCGGCACGATCCGCTCGGGGATCGGTACCCGATCGGGATCGTCGGGCGGATCCATCCGGTGGATCATCCAGTCCGGCTTGCCCGAATCGTCGCGCCCGATCGGGAACAGGCCGTAGCGGCCGTTGAGGCGCTCTCCGTGGAACGTGACCTCGACCTTGCGTCGGCTCCCACTTGTGCAGCTCGTAGGTGCCGGCGTCCCAGATCGTCATCGTGCCGGCGCCGTACTGGCCCTTGGGGATCTCGCCGTGGAAGTCGATGTACTCGAGCGGGTGGTCCTCGGTGCGGACCGCGAGCCGGTTGTCGGCGGGGTCCGGGGGGATCCCGTTGGGGATCGCCCACGATGCCAGCACGCCGTCGTGCTCGAGCCGCAGATCCCAGTGCAGCCGGGTCGCGTCGTGCTGCTGCACCACGAACCGCCCGTCGTCGGCGCCAGCGCCGCCGGAGCCATCCTCGCCGGTGGGCTCGGGGGTCTCGGCGAAGTCGCGCTTGGAGCGGTAGCGGCTCAGGGACATGGCGATGATGATGGCTCATCGGCCGCTGGTGGTGGAGATACGCTAGGTGCCACACGCTCCGCTGCGAGGTGGGCCGCGGCGACGTGACGATCGGCTTCTTCGGCAACTTTTACGTGCAACCGCCAAACTTTCCAGCATGCCTCGCGTCCTCGTAGTCGACGATGAACCCGCCGTCCGGCGCGCGCTCGAGCGCGCGCTCAGACTCGACAGCTACGACGTCGAGCTCGCCGAGGACGGCGAGGAGGCGCTGGACCACCAGGCTCGCTCCCCTGCCGACGCGATCATCCTCGACGTGATGATGCCCCGGCTCGACGGGCTCGAGGTGTGCCGGCGGATGCGTAAGGCGGGCGACCGCACGCCGATCCTGATGCTGACCGCGCGCGACGCGATCGACGACCGGGTCGAGGGGCTGGACGTGGGTGCCGACGACTACCTGGTCAAGCCGTTCGCGCTGAGGGAGCTACAGGCGCGACTGCGGGCGCTGCTGCGCCGCTCCGGCGACGGCGCCGACGGCGAGGTCCTGACCTACGGCGATCTGGTGCTGGACCCGATCGCCCACGAGGTCAAGCGCGGAGACCGCGTGATCGAGCTCTCCAAGACCGAGTTCCTGCTGCTCGAGCTGTTCATGCGACACCCCCGCCAGGTGCTCACCCGCTCGACGATCTTCGAGCACGTCTGGGGATATGACTTCGGGCCGACCTCCAACGCGCTGGGCGTGTACATGGGGTACCTGCGTCGTAAGACGGAGGCCGACGGCGAGCCGAGGCTCCTGCATACGGTCAGGGGCGTCGGCTACGTCCTGAGGGACTGATCGGTAGCCGACGGTGCACTGATGTCGCTGCGCCGCAGACTGTCGTACGTAGCCGCCGCCGTCGTCGCCGTCGCGATCATCCTCGTCGCGGCGATCTGTTACTGGGTCGTGCGCCACCAGCTGCGCGGCGAGGTCGACAACGAGCTGAAGGCGCAGGCGGCCGCGATCCAGGAGGGCCACTACGACTCGCTGGCTCAGCAGCTGCCCGGGCTCCCGGCCAGCGCCGGCGGACCGGCGCCGTACTTCCAGGTGGCGCTCCCGGACGGGACCCAGGTCCGCCAGGCCGGGATGACGTTCCCCAATAGCCCCGAGGCGGGGAAGGTCGCCACTGGCGATGCCAAGCCATATCTGGCCGACCTGCGCATCCACGGCAGCCATCTGCGCGAGATCGTGTTCGCCGCGCCCGGAGTGGAGCTATCGGGCCAGCCGGTGGCGCTCCAGCTCGCCCGGCCGCTCAACGGCATCGACAACGTGCTGTCACATCTGCGGCTGGTCCTGGTGCTGTTGTGCGCCGGCGGCGTCGCGCTCGCATTCATGCTCGGGCGCCTGGCCGCGCGGCGCGTGCTCGCGCCGCTGGCCGAGGTCGCACAGACCGCCGAGCACATCTCGGAGACCGAGGATCTCGCCAGTCGGATCCACGTCCACACCGACGACGAGGTCGGCCAGCTCGCCAGACGCTTCAACGCGATGCTCGAGCGCCTGCAGGGCTCCCGCGACGAGCTCGACGAGTCGGTCCGAGCCCAGCGGCAGCTGGTCGCCGACGCCTCACACGAGCTGCGTACCCCGATCACGAGCCTGCGCACGAACATCGAGGTGCTGCTCGACTCAGACCGGCTCGACGAGGCCGACCGCCGCCGGCTGCTCGAGGACGTCGTCGAGCAGACCGAGGAGCTGAGCGCGCTGATCGGCGACCTGATCGAGCTCGCCCGCGGCGACCTGCCGGCCGAGCTCGACGAGGACGTGCGCCTGGACCGGGTGCTCGAGGAGTCGCTCACCCGCGCCCGCCGCAACCACCCCGGGATCCACTTCGAGGCCTCGCTGACGCCGGTGATCGTGCAGGGCGTCCCCGAGCGGCTCGGGCGCGTCGCCAACAACCTGCTCGACAATGCCGCCCGGCACTCCCCGCCCGACGGGCTGGTCGAGGTCACCGTGGACCGCGACGGCTTGCGCGTGCGCGACCACGGGACCGGGATCGACGAGGCCGACGTCCCTTACGTGTTCGACCGCTTCTATCGCGGCGCCAACAGCCGCGGCCGCCAGGGCACCGGTCTGGGCCTGGCGATCGTGCGCCAGGTCGCCGTCCAACACGGAGGCGACGTCAGCGCGGCCAACGCGCCTGGCGGCGGCGCCGAGTTCGCGATCACGCTCCCGGTGGTGGCGGCGCAGGACGCGCCCTATGACCCGCTCAGGGCGCCGGCGGGCGAGCGAGGCGCGCCTGTCTCGCCCTCATGAACGCCATCCGCAGCAGCCAGAACAGCACCGCGTAGATCGGCACGATCACCGCCAGCAGCAGCAGTCGCGGGCTCGGCTCCCCGAAGATCGCGACGAACGCGATCTCGGCCGCCACCGCAGGCATCGCCGCCAGCAGGATCGTGTGCGAGCGATACCCGGAGAAGTGCTCGCGGCCGGTGATCTCGAGCACGCCCAGCGTGCACACCGCGATCCCGGCGATCAGCGCTGGGCCGCCGTGCTGGATGATCCCGACGATCAGCCCAACGGCGCCCGCGAAGATCGCGATCTCCGAGATCGGCAGCCCGCCGAACGGGCCCTCGGGCCGCTCGCCGTAGGTTCCGACGGGGTTGCGGGCTCGGCGTTGCGGGGTGGTCGGCGTGGCGGGCGCGGCCTGTCGCGTCGAGCGCTGCTCGCGACGGTGGGAGGGCACGGCGCGGGGAGCCGTCTCCGGGTTGCGCCGCTTCTTACGCTTGGACTTCTGGGTCGCCACGGTGGCGGTGAGCATAAGGCCGCGACGCGATACCCGCGCGGCGACCGCTCAGTCCCAGCGGCTGCCGCGGTGGCGCAGCGCCCTGAGCTCATTGACGCCGAACGCGTCGAGCAGTTCGGGCGCGCGGCGGTCCTCGTCGGCCAGCGACCTGACCGCCAGCGCCGTCTCACGCACGCCGCCGCGGCCGTCGGCCTGCACCCGCACGACCCGGGCCCCGGGACGCGAGCCCACGCACTCCTCGAGGCCGCTGCCCGCGAACACCAGCGCCGCTCCGTCGTCGGCCGCGTAGCCGCGCGGGTAGCGCCCCCGACGCGATCGCGTCGCGGAGCACCGGCAGCCGTTCGGGCTCTGAGTCCATGTGCACCGACAGGCTGCCTTCGAGCAGCCCGAGCCCCGCGACCGCAGCGGGCGCGCCGCCACTCATGCTGACGCCGCCCTCAAACCAGCACATCGCCCCGGCACTCAGCCCGGCGAGCACGACCCCGGACCGCCACGCCGACCGCATCGCCGCGTCGACGCCGTGCTCGCGCCAGACCGCGAGCATGTTGCGCATCGAGCCGCCGCCCACGTAGATCGCGTCCTGCTCGAGCAGATGCGCGACCGGGTCGACGCGGTCACGCCCCAGGTGGAACAGCGACAGGATCGTCGGCTCGCACGGCCAGTCGCCGAAGCGCTCCTGAAAGCGAGTGATCTGATCGCGCGGGTCGCCGCCGGCGGTCGGCAGGAAGCACAGCTTCGGGACCGTCTTGCCGGTCAGCTCCAGCACCAGCGCGTCGAGCGCGGGCGAGCGCTCGTCCATCGTGAACCCGCCGCCGCCCATGGCGAGGATCCGGCCCCGGGACTCGGGACTCAAGCTGCGATGGCGTTGGACTCGGCCACGGATCCAAGATAACTCACGGGCAGCTTGCGCTCGCGCGCGCCCCGCCTCGCGTCGGCCGATACGTAGAACGCCCGCGCCTCGGGGCGCGAGGACACGACCCGTTCGAGCTCGGTTCCCACGAAGTGCAGGGCGGCGGCGTCGCCGGCGCCGTAGCCCGCCGGCATCCCGTCGGCGATCGCCTCCCGGAACGCATCGCGGCGCCCTCGCTCCTCGTTGTAGTGGACGGCGTTGCTCCACGGCAGGAACCCGAGCGCCTCGATCCGGCGCGGCGGCCCCTCATGAAAGCCCGACACCGCGTGCGAGAACCAGCATAAGGAGCCCGCCGAGCCGCCGCACATGACCACGCCCGCCCGCCAGGCCTCGCGCAGTGCCAGGTCGATCCCGTGCGCGCGCCAGGTGCCCAGCAGCGACACCAGGCTGCCGCCGCCGACGTACACCAGGTCCTGGGCGAGCAGGTGGGCCAGCGGATCGCCGACGCCGGTCTCGCGACGGAACAGCGAGATGTGCGACGGCTCGCAGCGCGTGGCGGAGAACGCCCGGTAGAAGCGGACCACGTAGTGATCGGCATCACCGCTGGCGGTCGGCAGGAAGCAGACCCGCGGCCGCTGCACCCCGGTCAGCGACAGCACGTAGTCGTCCAGCAGCGTGTTCCCCCACTCCATCGAGAATCCACCGCCGCCAAACGCGACGATCTGGGGAGGACGTCCACACATGCGCGCACGGTACGGCCGGCGCGCGCACCAGGCTTTGGCCGCGCGGACAAACTCGCTGCGCGGCGGTTCGCCGCCGGGAAGGATCGCCTGGCGGCTAGCCGGCGGGCGCCGTCTCGGACGGCGTCGAGGCGTCGTTGAACTCGCGGAACAGGCCGGTGACGACGAACACCGTCTGCTCGGCGATGTCGACTGTGTTGTCGCCGATCCGTTCCAGGCACCGGGCCACGAGGATCATGAACATCGCCCACTCGCGCACCTCGGGGTTGTCGCCGGCATCGACCGCGCGACGGAAGATCTCGCGGTTGAGCCGGTTGATCTCGGCGTCCTGGCGAACGAGGTCCTGGGCCAGGTCGACGTTGCGCGAGGCGAACGCCTCCTTGGATTCCGAGACCTGGGAGCGCGCGTACTGGCCCATCCGCTCGATCGCGTCGAGGATGTCCTTGTCCTTGGGCGGCTCGTGACCGGACAGCGGCACCAGCTTGGCGATGTTGACGCACTGGTCGCCCATCCGCTCGACGCAGCGGATCACCTGCAGCAGCGCCGCCACGATCCGCAGGTCCGTGGCCACCGGCGCCTGGCGGGCCAGCAGCGAGAGGATCCCCTGGTGCACCTCGAGGTAGCGGCCGTCGATCCGGTCGTCGTCGGCGACGACCATCCCGGCGAGCTCGACGTCCTGGTAGCTGATCGCCTCGAGCGCGCGATCGAGCTGGCCGATCACGAGGTCGAGGCCACCGAGCGCCTGATCCTCGAGCTCCTTGAGCGCTTCGCGGAAGGCGTGACGGGTCTCCTGCATATCGCTAGACCTACCCGAACTTACCCGTGACATAGCGTTCCGTGCGTTCGTCGTTGGGGTTGGTGAAGATGTCGTTGGTCGGGCCGTGCTCGATCAGCTCTCCGTCGAGCATGAACGCCGTGGTGTCCGCGATCCGCGCCGCCTGCTGCATGTTGTGGGTGACGATCACGATCGTGTAGCGCTGCTTGAGCTCCTCGACCAGCTCCTCGATCTTCAGCGTCGACACGGGGTCGAGCGCTGAGGCCGGCTCGTCCATCAGGATCACCTCGGGCTCGACCGCGATCGTGCGCGCGATGCAGAGGCGCTGCTGCTGGCCTCCCGAGAGACCGATCCCTGGCTCCGACAGGCGGTTCTTGACTTCGCCCCACAGGCCCACCGAGCGCAAAGACTGGTGCACGACCTCGCGCAGGTTGTCGCGCTTGGTCCCGGTCAGCCGCAGACCGGCGGCGACGTTGTCGAAGATCGACATCGTCGGGAACGGGTTGGGCTTCTGGAACACCATCCCGATCGCGCGGCGAACCGCGGTCACATCGACCTTGGGGTCGTACACGTCGAGGTCGTCGAGCTTGACGCTGCCCTCGGCGCGCGCGCCCGGGATCTCCTCGTGCATGCGGTTGATGCAGCGCACGACCGTCGACTTGCCCGATCCCGAGGGCCCGATCAGCGCCGTGACCTCGTTGGCCGGGAAGTTGATGTTGATGCCCTTGATCGTCTCGTTCTCGCCGTAATAGGCGCGCAGGTCCGAGACCAGCACCGAGTGCGCCTGGCGCTTGCGGTCGGCGGCGGCCGGCGCCTCGGGCTCGGGCTCGGCCTGAGACGGTGATGCCGGCTGCCGGGCCGGCGGCGACTGATCCGGCGGCTGTTGGGAGGGCTGTTCGGCGGAGGACACTTCGGGCGGACTGTGATCCGTGGTGATTTCCGGCTCCATCATGCCACTCGGCTCCTTCTCGAAGCGGCGCGTGCGACGAGGTTGAGGATCAGGATCATCAGCACCAGCGTAAGCGCGGCGCCCCAGGCTCGTGTAACCACTTCACTACGCGGCGACTGAATGTCGTTGTAGATCTGGATCGGAAGCGTGTTCATCGTCTGGCCCAGGTTGAACGTCAGCGACTGGGCCACCGCAACGGTGAACAGCAGCGGCGCCGTCTCCCCCGCACCGCGGGCCACGGCGAGCAGGCCGCCGGTGATCAGCCCTGACAGGGACGTCGGCAGGACCACCCGCGAGACCACCCGCCAGCGCGGGGCGCCGAGCGCGAGCGCCGCCTCGCGCAGGCTCTCCGGCACCAGCAGCAGCACGACCTCCGACGAGCGGACGACGACCGGCAGCATCAGCAGGGCGAGCGCGACCGAGCCCTTCCAGGCGGTGAACGTGCCGCCCACCCTGCCGAGCACCAGCACGATGTAGATGAACAGGCCGAACACGATCGACGGCACGCCGGTCATCACGTCGACGAAGTACCGGACGAGGTTGGCGAACCACGAGTCCTTGCCGTACTCGGTCAGGTACAGCGCCACCCCGATCCCGATCGGGATCGAGATCAGCGACGCCAGCGCGACGATCTCGATCGTGCCGAGGATCGCGCTGCGGACGCCTCCCGGGTATCCGAGGAAGTTGCCGTTCGGATCGGTGGTGAAGAAGTTCGAGCTCCACGCGCTCAGGCCCTTGTGGAACAGGTAGTAGAGGACCAGCACAAGCGGAACCAGCGCGATCAGCGTGGCCACGCCCATCAGCGAGCGCATGATCATGTCGGTGCGCCGGCGCCTGGGGCTGATGGCGGCGAGCGTGGTCATGCGGGTGCCGCGTCGGTGACGGTCACGCCTCCGGCCATCGCGTCGCCGGCCGGGCGCCTGCGACCCGGGGATCTGACGACGAACCGGCGGGCGATGATGTTGACCAGCAGCGTCAGCACGAACAGGATCAGCCCGGCGGCGAACAGCGCCGACCGGTAGACCGGCGTCGACGCGGCCTCGCCGAACTCGTTGGCGATCACGGCCGCGAGCGTGTACCCCTGCGCGAACAGCGAGTCGGTCAGCTTCGGGGAGTCCCCGATCACCAGCACGACCGCGATCGTCTCGCCGATCGCGCGGCCGAGACCGAGCATCGCCCCGCCGGTGATCCCGGCCCGCGAATACGGCAGCACGGCCATCCGGATCATCTCCCAGCGGGTTGCGCCAAGCGCCAGCGCGGCCTCCTTGTGCTCGGACGGCACGGTCGAGATCACCTCGCGGGAGATCGCCGAGACGATCGGCAGGATCATGATCGCCAGGATCAGCCCGGCGATGAAGTAGCTCGGTCCGGCGACCGAGCCGCCGACGAACGGCAGGAACGAGAACGTGTTCGCGAGCCACTGCTGGAACGGCTTGAGACGCGGGATCAGCACGAACACGCCCCACAGCCCGTACACGACCGACGGCACCGCCGCCAGCAGGTCGACCAGGATCGCCAGCGGGCCCCGCGCCCGCCGCGGGCACAGCTCGGTGAGGAACAGCGCCGTGGCCAGTGCGACCGGGACGCCGATGATCAGCGCGATCGCCGATGTGATCAGCGTCCCCAGCACCAGCGCCCAGGCGCCGAACGAGCAGCCGGCGTTAGCGTTGGTCGTGCACGCCGCGTGCTGCTGGAGCTGGGACACGTCCCAGTTCTCGCGGACGAAGAAGTTAAAGAAGCCGATGTGGCCGAACGCGGTCGCGGACTGGCCGATCAGCCGAACGAAGAAGTACCCGATGAGGATCAGCACCCCCACGGCCAGCGCGCTGAGCCCGAATTGCAGCACGCGGTCGGGGAGGCGGTGCAGCGGCGACCGCTCGAGGATCGAGCGGCCGCCGTGAACCGATGTGACGCTTGCTTCCACCTAACCGACCGTTACGACAGCGGCGAGCCGTTACAGGTGAATTCGTTCAGCTGCGCCTTTGCCTTCGACAGCAGGCCCGAGGGCAGCGGGGCGTAGTACAGCTGCTTGAGCACCGACTGGCCGGCGCCCAGGCCGTAGCTGAAGAACTTCTTCACGCCCGAGGCGGCGCCCTGGGCGATGCCCGCTTTGCACATGTCCTTGTAGGTGATCAGGAACGTCTGGGACACGATCGGGTAAGCCGCCGGGTTGGGCGAGTTGATCGTGCTGATCGACAGGTCCTTGGGGACCTTGATGCCATCGGCCGCGGCCGACGTGGCCGGGAGCGTAGGCGGTAGGTACTTGCCCGAGCTGTTCTTCAGCGAGGCGTACGTGAATCCGTTCTGCAGCGCGTAGGCCTGCTCGACGTAGCCGACGGCTCCCGCGGTCTGCTTGACCGCCGCGGCGACGCCGGAGTTCCCCTTGGCGCCGGTTCCGATTGGCCACTTGACGATCTTGTCGGGCTTGCCGGCGGCCGCCGTCCACGCCGGGCTGTTGGCCGACAGGAACGTGGTGAAAGCCTTGGTTGTGCCCGATGAGTCCGAGCGGTGCACCACGGTGATGTTCGTGCTCGGCAGGCTCAGGCCCGGGTTCAGCGACTTGATCGCCGGGTCGTCCCAGGTCTTGATCTTGCCGAGGAAGATGTCGGCGAGCGTCGTGCCGTCCAACTTGATCCCGCTCTTGACGCCCGACAGGTTGTAGGAGACCGTGACCGCGCCGAACCCGATCGGGAACTGGAGGACGGGGCCCTTACCCTGGGAGACCTCGGAGGGGAGCTCGGCCGGGTCGCTGCCCGCGAAGTCCACCGTGGCCGACTGCAGCTGGGCGATCCCCGCGCCCGAGCCGACCGCGTTGAAGTTGACGGTCAGGCCCTGGCCCTTGAGCGTCGAGCCCCATTGCTGGTAGATCGGAGCGGCGAACGTCGAGCCGGCTCCGTTGATCGTGCCGGAGGCGCCGCTCGAGCCCGACGATCCGGACGACGTCGAGGAGCTCGAGCCGCTCGAGGGCGCCGGAGCGCTCGAGCTGTTCGAACTCGATCCACACGCGGCAATCACGAATGCCGCCACGATCGCAACCGCGACCGCGCCAAGGCTACGTCTTCTCACTGGTTCTTCTCCTTAACTGGGTATGCGCCAGAGTCTCGGCGGAACCGGAGTCTCAGTTGTTAATCGGTTGTAAACCGCTGGTTTCGGATTTGTTCGCGTTCAGCGGACAGCCGGTAACCGAAACCGAAGTGCGTGTGGATGAAACGCCACCCCGGCAGCGCCTCTTCGAGCTTCACGCGGAGCTTGCGCACGTACACGTCAACCGACCGGTCCCCGGCGCGCATCTCGCGACCCCACACCAGCTGGAACAGCTCCTCGCGCGCCATGATCCGGTCGGCTCTGCGCGCCAGCTCTGTGAGCAAGCGGAGCTCACGAATCGAGAGCATCAGAGCTCGTCCATGTGCGCGCGCGAGATGTTCCTCGGGCAGGATCTCCAGTGGCCCGACCTCGATCACATCGCGGAACGCCCTGTCGGCGGTCGCCGCCATGGGTCAATGCTCCTGACGCGTAGCCCCAAACGCGTTACCGACTCGTAACGTCGATGTGAACAACCTGTTATCGACCGCAACTCAGGCGGCCCGTGGAGTTCAGCCGGGGGTCAGCCGGCGAGCGCGGGATCGAGCTCGGGAGTGGCGTCGACGAGGTCCGCCGTGGCCGCCGGAGCGGGGCCGTCGCTCTCGGGAGCGAAACGGTAACCGACGCCGAAATGCGTGTGGATGTAACTCCAGTGCGGCGAGGCGACGCGCAGCTTCTGGCGCAGCTTTCGCACGAACACGTCGACGGATCGGTCGCCATGAGCCATGGCGTAACCCCAGACCCGCTCGTAGATCTCTTCGCGGCGCAGCACTCTGTCTGACTGCGCGAGCAGGTTCAGGATCTCGAACTCGCGGGCCGTCAGCTCGAGGCTCGCGGTGTCGCTGTAGGCCTGATAGAGGTCGGGGCGGATCGTGATCTCGCCGACCTTCAGGGCTGATTCCATCACCGGCATCTCGTTGCGGCGATGGCGCCTGACGGCCGCCTCGATCACACAGATCAGCTCCTCGGGGTGACACGGCTTGGTGATCCACGCGTCGGCGCCGAGCCTCAGGCCCCGCACCCGCTGGACCACCGACGACGGGCCCGTGCAGACGATCACCGACAGGCCTGGCAGCCGCGAGCAGACGCGCTCGAGGTACTCCCAGCTGCCGGGACCGAGAACGGACACATCGACGACGAGCGCGTTGAGGCGCATCGCCACCAGAACTTCAGTGGTCACGGGGCTCGCCAGCGCGCGGTGATCCCACCGCAGCGCCTCGAGCCGGTTTGCCAGCACCTGCATGAACCCCGGATCTCGGTCGATGACCGCCATCCGAAGCCGGTTGTGCGAACGCTGCGGAGCCTGCGTCTGGGTCTGCGCGTCGCTGGTGTCGGCTGCCATGACGCGCACTCTAAACGAAGGTCCAAACGGAGGACCGGAGGCGCTCTCCGGTAACAGGATCTTTACGTGCAAACAGCGGGGAACGGGGCCCTCGTCCGCTACAAAGAGGTAGAGCCGTGTCTGGGCCGCCACGGATGGCATTCGCGCCGCCGGGGAACAGACACGCGGTATCGGACATCATCAAGGACATGACTTCACTGCACCCACGCGCCCTGGTATTGCTCGGACTGGCAGCGCTGGTCGTCGCCGGCTGCGGATCCTCGAGCAGCAGCTCGACGACGACATCGACCAGCTCCCAGGCCGCCGCGGCCAACCGGGCCAAGGCCAACACCGCGCACACCGCGGTCGCCAGCCTCGCTGCGGCCCAGCACCCCGCCAGCGGTGACTTCCCGTCCGCCCACGGGCGCTCGCTGACCCAGCTCGGCGCGCTGGTCAAGTCCTCGGCCCAGTTCGGCGGCGCCACCGGGACGTTTACGCCCGGCACCCGCCGGGTCGCGTTCGCGTTGAACACGAGCAACGGCGGGTTCGTCTACGCGCCAACTGCGATCTACGTGGCCAAGAACCCGAAGAGCCCGGCGCAGGGCCCGTTCCTCGCGCCCGCCGACCCGATGGTCGTCGCGCCTCAGTACCGCAGCAAGCAGAACGCCGGCCCCGGTGGAATCCAGGCGATCTACGCGGCCCAGATCCCGCTGCCGCATTCCGGGACCTACACCGTGCTGGCGCTGACCAAGACGCCGAACGGCCTGGTCGGCTCGCCCGGCGAGGTTGCGGTCGCGAAGTCCTCGCCGATTCCCGACGTCGGCCAGCGCCCGCCGTCGGTCGCCACCGACACCGAGGCGAGCGTCCACGGCGACACGGCGTTACTGACCACCCGGGTGCCGGCCGAGAGCATGCACTCGGTCTCGTTGGACCAGGTGCTCGGCAAGCGCCCGGTGGCGCTGCTGTTCTCGACGCCACAGCTGTGCATCTCGAAGGTCTGCGGCCCGGTGACCGACATCGCCGTCTCGCTGCAGAAGCAGTTCGCCGGCAAGATCGACTTCATCCACCAGGAGGTCTACGTCGACAACCAGCCGACGAAGGGCCTGCGCCCGCAGCTCAAGGCGTTTCACCTGCAGACCGAGCCGTGGCTGTTCACGATCAACAAGCAGGGTGTGATCACGTCGAGGCTCGAGGGCGCGTTCGGGGTCAACGAAGTGCGCCAGGCGCTGCAGTCGGCGCTCAAGTAGCCTGGCTCGGCGGTGAGCGCGAGCACGCTCAGCGGGCGGATCGCGGGCCGTCGGTGGCCGCTGGCGGTGCTGCTCGCGCTTGTGCTGCCGCTGTTGACCGCGGCGGGCGCGGCGGCCGACGCCGACCCGGCCAGCGACATCCTGCTGGGCAGCTCGGCGTTCTACCCCTACCAGCCGCCGGTGTCGGCCGCTCTGCAGAGCCAGCTCCAGACGAAGCTCAGCGGCCTCAAGGCGAACGGGATGAACCTGAAGGTCGCGATCATCCAAAGCCCGGTCGATCTCGGGGCGCTTCCCAGCATCTTCGGCAAGCCCCAGCAGTACGCCGAGTTCCTCGCCCGCGAAATCTCCTTCCAGAAGCCCCAGCCCCTGCTGGTGGTGATGCCCAATGGGTTCGGGCTCGCCAATGCGGGGCCGACCAGTTCGCTCGCCGGGCTGAAGATCGATAAGGCCCAGAAGTCCAACGGGCTCGCCGCCGCCGCGGTCCAGGCGGTCGACCGGATCGCCAAGGCCAACGGCAAGTCGACCACCGGCGGCTCGTCCGGGGCGACGGGGAGCTCCGGCGGCGGGACCTCGCCGCTGATCATCTTCGGGATCCCGATCCTGGTGATCCTGCTGGTGGTCGGCGCGATCCTGGTGCTGCGCCGGCGAGCCGCGGTGCGCGCGTCCGCGAACGCACCGTCCCGCACGCGCGGGCCGCGTGCTTGAAGTCCCAGTCGGCGGGCTCTCCCTCGGGTCCTGACAGGACGAGCGAACCCGACTCGCGCCCGTGAACGCCATCTGATATATCAGTTGCCGACATGAGCGCCGCCAGTCAACCCATCGTCGTGATCGGCGCCGGGATCGTCGGCAACAGCATCGCCTACCACCTCACCCGGCTGGGCGCCACCGAGATCACGCTGGTCGACAAGGGCCCGCTCCCGAACCCCGGCGGCTCGACCGGCCACGCCTCGAACTTCATCTTCCCGGTGGACCACTCCAAGGAGATGACCCAGCTCACGCTCGAGAGCATGCGCCAGTACGTCGACCTGGGCGTATTCGTGCGCAGCGGCGGGATCGAGATCGCCCGCACCGAGGAGCGGATGCAGGAGCTGACCCGGCGGATGGTCTCGGCTGCGGCCTGGGGCGTGGAGCCGGTGTCGCTGATCACGCCCGCCGAGGTCAAGCGACTGGTCCCGTTCCTCGACGAGTCGCTGATCCTCGGCGGCTTCTACACCCCGGGGGCCGGCGTCGTCGACTCACTGCGGGCCGGGACGATCATGCGCGAGCGCGCGGTCGAGGCCGGGATGAAGGTCTCGGCCAACACCGAGGTGCTGGGCTTGGACGTCTCCGCCGGCCGCGTGCAGCGGGTGCGCACCAGCCGCGGCGACCTCGACGCCGCGATTGTGGTCGTCTGCTGCGGCATCTGGAGCCCGCTGATCGCCCGGATGGCCGGGGCCTCGATCCCGCTCACGCCGATGGTCCACCAGATGATCGACATCGGCCCCGCGCCCCGATTCGCCGATGCCAAGGGGATGATCGAGTTCCCGATCGTCCGCGACATGGACGAGAACATGTACGAGCGCCAGGAGGGCACGGGCCTCGAGATCGGCTCCTACGCCCACCGGCCGATCGTCGTCGCCCCGCAGGACATCCCCTCGATTGACGAGGCGGCGCTGACCCCGACCGAGCTGCCGTTCACCCAGGACGACTTCGAGCCCCAGCTGGAGCTCGCGCTCGAGCTGATGCCCGAGATCGTCGGCGACGAGTCGGTCGGCGTGAAGTACGCGATCAACGGGCTGCTGTCGGTAACCGGCGACGGGATGCCGCTGCTGGGCGAGACCCAGGAGGTCAAGGGCCTCTGGTCGGCGGCCGCGGTGTGGATCAAGGAGGGCCCGGGTATCGGCAAGACCGTCGCCGAGCTGATCGTCGATGGCGAGTCTGAGATCGACGTCTACGACTCGAACATCGCGCGCCTGTACTCACATCAGAAGGCCACCGGCCACGTGGTCGCCCGCGCCTCGGAGAGCTTCAACAAGATGTACGGGATCGTCCACCCCGGCGAGCAGTGGGAGTCCAACCGCCGCGTCCGGCTCTCGCCGTTCTACGAGCGCGAGCAGGCGCTGGGCGCGGTGTTCTTCGAGGCCGCCGGGTGGGAGCGGCCTCAGTGGTATGAGTCCAATGCCTCGCTGCTGCGGGAGTATGGCGACCGCGTCACCCGCCGCGAGGCCGAGTGGGACTCGCGCTGGTGGTCGCCGATCATCAACGCCGAGCATCTGTCGATGCGCGACCACGCCGGGATCATCGACCTGTCGGCGTTCGCGGTGTTCGACGTCACCGGTCCCGCCGCGCTGGACGTGGTCCAGCGGCTGGCGATGCGCCAGATGGACGTCGCCCACGGCCGGGTCGTGTACACGCCGCTGCTGACGCCGAGCGGTGGCTTTCGCCAGGACCTGACGATCATGCGCCTGGATGACGACACGTTCCGCGTCGTCACCGGCGGCGCCTACGGGATGTCGGACCTCAAGTGGTTCACCGAGCACCTCCCCGAGGACGGCTCGGCGCAGGTCCAGGACCTGACCAGCTCCTGGTGCACGCTCGGTCTGTGGGGACCTCGCGCGCGCGACACCCTCGAGAGCGTCACCTCCGACGACGTCTCCCACGAGGGGTTCCCGTTCGCCACCGTCAGGACGATCGAGGTCGACACGATCCCGGTGATGGCCTCGCGGATCTCCTACGTCGGCGATCTCGGCTGGGAGCTGTACGTGCCGATCGAGCAGGGGGCGCGGCTGTGGGACGTGCTGATCGAGGCGGGCGGACCGCACGGGTTGCGGCCGGTGGGGATCGGCGTATACGGGACCACCGGGCGGCTGGAGAAGTGCTACCGCGCCTACGGCGCCGAGCTCGAGGGCGAGTACAACGTGGTCGAGGCCGGGATGGCCTGGGGCAAGGTCAAAGACCAGGAGTTCGTCGGCAAGGAGGCGCACGTCGCCCACCGCGCCGAGAACCCGGCGGCGATCCTGTGCACGCTGACCGTCGACGACCACACTTCGGAGTCGGGCGCCAAGCGGTACATGCTCGGCCACGAGCCGATCCTGACTCGCGACGGCAAGCCGCTCACCGATGCCAAGGGCCGCCGTTCCTATGTCACCAGCGCCGGCGCCGGACCCTCGATCGGCAAGCACATCCTGATGAGCTACCTGCCACCCGAGCACGCCAACGTCGGCGAGCAGCTCGCCGTCGAGTACATGGGCGAGCGCTATCCGGTGACCGTGCAGACCAACGACTCCACGCCGGTGTTCGATCCCGAGAACGCGCGCGTCCGCTCATGACGCCCACGCGATGAACGTCCTCGTCTGTGTCAAGCGCGTCCCCCTGACCGGCGGCAAGATCACGCTCACCGACGACGAGCGCGCGATCCAGACCCGTCATCTTGGGTTCACGGTCAGCCCGCACGAGGAATGCGGCGCCGAGGAGGCGGTGCGGCTGATCGAGCAGCACGGCGGCACCAGCGCGGTGCTGACGCTCGGCCCGCCCGAGGCCGATGAGCAGTTGCGGGATCTGATGGCGATCGGCGTCGACAGCGCGATTCACCTCGTGACCGATGGAGGCGAGTGGGATCCCCAGGGGACGGCCCGGGCGATAGTCGACGCCGTCAGACAGCAGCCCGACCTGCCGGACCTGATCCTGTTCGGCAACGAGTCCGCTGATGCCGGCAACTACCAGGTGCCGATCCGCGTCGCTCACGCGCTCGGAATGCCGTGCGTCACCGGGGTCAAGGCGATCGAGGTCGCCGGCTCGACCGTCCGCTGCGAGCAGGAGGTGCCCGGCGGCCGCGACGTCTACGAGGCCCCGATGCCGGCGGTGGTGACCGTCAAGGAGGGCATCAACCTCCCGCGCTACCCATCGGTCCCGGGCCGGCTGCGGGCGAAGCGAAAGCCGCTGCAGACGCTCACCCCGGCCCCGGCCGACCCCCGGCTCGAGCTGGTCCGCCTGGCGCTGCCCGCGGGGACCGCCAAGCAGGCCCAGGTGCTGGGCAACGGCCCCGACGCCGCGCCCGCAGTGGTCGAGGTGCTGAGAGAGGTGGGCGTGCTGTGACCGTGCTCGCCTACGTCGAGGACCCCGCCGACGAGCTCTCCCAGCAGGCGCTGGCGCTCGCCCAGACGATCGAATCCGACGTGGCCGCGGTCACGGTGGCGGGCGACGCTTACGCGCCAGCGGCGTGGGGCGCGACGCTGGCCGAGACGATCCAGACCCGCTCGCCATCGGCGGTGGTCGCCCCCGGGACCGACCGCGGCAACGAGCTGCTGGCCCACGTGGCCGCGATCCTGGATCTCCCGATGGCCGCAAACTGCACGTCGGTCGCGTCCGGGGATCCCGCCACCGTGACCCGGATCCGCTGGGGCGGCAGCCTGCTCGAGGAGGCGCAGGTGCACGGCTCTCCGTTGCTCCTCACCAGCGCCCCCCACGCGGTCGCGCCGGCCCCGATCGCCGACATCGAGACGATTGCCGTCGATCAGGCCGCCCTGCAAGCTCCCACCGTCGCGCGGCTCACCGAACGAAGGCAGGCCGGCTCCGCCGGCGTGTCGCTCGCCGACGCCAACGTGGTCGTGTCCGGCGGTCGCGGGGTCGGCTCGGCCGAGGCGTTCTCGATCATCGAGGAGCTCGCGGACCTGCTCGGCGGCGCCGTGGGCTGCTCGCGCGCCGTGACCAGCGCCGGCTGGCGCCCGCACACCGACCAGGTCGGCCAGACCGGTACGAAGATCTCGCCCGAGATCTACATCGCCTGCGGGATCAGCGGCGCCACCCAGCACATGGCCGGCTGCAAGGGCGCCAAGAGGCTGCTGGCGATCAATCAGGACGGCGAGGCGTCGATCTTCGCCAGCGCCGACTACGCGGTGATCGGCGATCTCCACGAGATCCTCCCGGCGATCAGCGCCGAGGTCAGGAAGGCGAGGGGGACATAGTCTCGCCGGCCGCCGCCGTCGCGCTCGCCGCCGCGATCGGCGCCAGCGGCACGCTGTTCACGCGCCGGGTCTCAGAGCTGGTCGCTATCGCCCGCAGCGCGCAGCCGGTCGCCCGCAGCGGCGACGTGCAGCGACGCGCCCGCAACGAGGGGACGATCGTGCTCGGCCAGCGCAAGCTGCTCCAGCGCCTCGGTCCCGGGCTGATGCACGCATTCATCTTCTGGGGCTTCCTGGTGCTGGCGCCGACGATCCTGATCGCGCTGATCGGGGTGGTCGACAAGGACGCCACGCTCCCCTGGCTCGGCCACCAGGGCTGGTACGCGGCGATGGTCGACCTGTTCTGCGTGCTGGTGCTGGTCGGCGTGCTGGCCGCGCTCTGGATCCGCAAGGTCCAGCGGCCGCGCCGGTTCGAGGGCAGCCATCTCGGTGAGGCCGACCTGATCCTGGCGCTGATCGCCACGATCGTGATCACGTTGCTGCTGTGGCACGCCACCCGGATCGCGCTCGGCCTCAACGAGTGGCCGGCGTCGTGGTCCCCGGTCTCCAAGGCGCTGTCGCACCTGTTCGGCCACAATCAGGCAACCCGAGTCCTCGAGCGGGTGTTCGTCTGGGCGCACGTGCTGACGATCCTCGCGTTCCTGGCCTACCTGCCCCGCTCCAAGCACCTGCACATCGCGACCGCGGCGATCAACGTGTGGTTCGGGCACACCCGCTCGGGCGGCCGGTTGGAGCCGCTGCGGTTCGACGACGAGTCGGTACCCGAGGAGGAGCTCCGGTTCGGGGCGGGCACGGCGGCCGACCTGACCTGGAAGCAGGTGCTCGACACCTACTCGTGCACGGAGTGCGGCCGCTGCCAGGACGCGTGCCCGGCCTGGGGCACTGACAAGTCGTTGTCCCCCAAGCTCGTGATCATGGGCCTGCGCGACTTCGTGCTCGCCCATGAGGAGGCGGCGCTGGTCCCCGGCGCCGTGCCCGAGGAGTCGGTATGGGACTGCGTCACCTGCGGCGCGTGCGTGCAGGCGTGCCCGGTGTCGATCGAGCACGTCGACCACATCGTCGACCTGCGCCGTCACCTGGTGATGGTCGAGTCGAGCTTCCCGTCGGAGGCCGAGCCGATGCTCCGCGACGTCGAGCGCTCGTCGAACCCCTGGGGCAAGCCGCAGTCCGAGCGCGCCGACTGGGCGGCCGAGCTGGGGGTCAGAATCCTCGAGCCCGGCGACCCGGCGCCCGAATATCTGTACTGGGTGGGTTGCGCGTCCTCGTTCGACGAGCGGGCCCGGCGCACCGCCGAGGCCACCGCGAGGCTGCTGCAGAAGGCCGGCGTCGAGTTCGCGATCCTCGGGCCGCGCGAGAGCTGCACCGGCGACCCCGCCCGCCGGATGGGCAACGAATACGTCTTCCAGGCGTTCGCGGAACAGAACGTGCAGACGCTCAACGAGTCCGGCGTCACCAAGATCATCGCCAACTGCCCGCACTGCTTCAACACGCTCGCCAACGAATACCCGGACTTCGGAGGCAGCTACGAGGTGGTCCACCACACCGAGCTGCTGTCGCGGCTCGTCAGCGAGGGCCGGCTGCACCCCGCCCGCGACGACAGCCTCAGCATCACCTACCACGACTCCTGCTACCTGGCCCGCCACAACGACGTGCTCGAGGCTCCGCGCGACCTCGTCGCCGCAGTCGGCGAGCCGATCGAGATGAAGCGCTCGGGTAAGCAGACGTTCTGCTGCGGCGCCGGCGGCGCCCACATGTGGATGGAGGAGCGCGGCAAGCCGATCAACGAGGCGCGCGTCCGCGAGGCCGCCGAGACCGGCGCCGGCACGCTGGCGGTGGCGTGCCCGTACTGCACCGTGATGCTCGACGACGGCGTCCAGGGGGCCGGCGAGCAGCTCCGAGTGGTCGACGTGGCGACGCTGCTCGACGAGTCGATCAGCGATTGACGCCGCTGCCGTCGCCCGGCACGCTGAGCCGGTGCCGATCTCCCGAGGGCCGCGAGATCAGCTCGGAGGCGAACCGGGTCGCCGCGGCCAGTGCGTCCGGCCAGGCCAGCTCGTCGCTGAGCGCCCGGATCAGCCCGGCGTTGAACGCGTCGCCCGCACCGGTCGTGTCGGCCACGATCGTTAGCCGGGGCGGGGACCGACAGCTCGGCGCCGCCGGGACCGACCGCGAGACATCCCCGCGCGCCGAGCTTGACCACCACCCAGCCGCCGGAGGTCTCCTGGAGCGAGCGCGCGGCAGCGAGCGCGTCGCCCGCCGCCACGCCGGCGATCGCGCACACCTCGGCCTCGTTGGGAAGGAACACGTCGACCGCCGGCAGCAGCGCGCGTAGCTGCGCCCGGGTCTTCGGCGCGAAGTTGTCCGGGTCCCAGGCGGTGTCGAAGTACGTCCGCGCGCCCGCGGCGCGGGCCGCGTCGAGCAGACCCCGGCCCGCATCGCCCTGCAGTCCGGGCGCGACGAAGTAGTCGCAGAACAACATGTGGTCGCAGTCCAACGCGTCGCCCGGGATCATCGACGGCTCCCACACCGAATTCACCCCGAGATACGTGAGGAACGTGCGGTCGCGCGCCGGGGACTCGAGCGCCACGGTCAGCCCGCTGGCCTCCTCGCCGAGCACGACCAGTTCGCCGGCCAGCCCGAACGGCTCGAGCTGCTCCTGCATCCAGCGCCCGATGTGATCCTCGCCGACGCAGCCGATCAGCCGCACGGTGATCCCGGCCTCGGCGAACGCCAGCGCCGCGTTGGCTCCCGCCCCGCCGGTGCGCATATTCATCTGATCGGTGAGCGAGGTGCCGCCGGGCACCGGCAGCTCGGTCACCGGGCTCATCAGCACGTCGGCCTGCACGCAGCCGATCACGGTCACGGAAGGGGACGACGCCCCCCTCGCCCCCCCATCCATCAGGCGACCTTGGTGTCCTGCTGATGCCGGGTGAGCTCGCGGACCTCCAGTCCGCGCAGCCGGGCGGTGTGCGCGACGAGCAGCTGCACCGGAAGGATCTGGAGGATCGGGGCAGCCAGGCGGGTGACCTCGGGCACGCCGATCACGTGCACGCCGTCGACGTCGGGCGGCGCGGTGTCTGTGATCAGCGCGACGGTCGCGCCGAACGACCCGAGCTCGGCGGCCAGCCCCTGCTCGCGGGCGCGCCCGAACACGACGCAACCGAAGTCCGGCGTGACCGCCTCGAGCGGACCGTGCAGGTACTCACGGGTCTCCATCCCCATCGCCGGCAGTCGCAGTGCCTCGCGCGCCAGCAGTGCCGTCTCGCCGGCCGAAGCGTGCGCCGGACCTCCGCCGACGGCGTCGAGCGCCCGCACGACGGCGAACCGTTCCGACAGGACCGCGGCCGCGCCATCCGCCCGTTCGATCACGTCAGCCGCCAGCTCGGGCAGCCGGTCCCAGCCCGATTCCCGGGGCGGGGTGCCGAGCAGCGCGTCGCACAGCATGCCCAGCGCCTGCAGCGTGGCGGTGTAGGAGAGCGTGGCCACCGGCGTGTCGGGCAGCGGACCCAGCGGCAGCCACACGTCGGCGGCGCGGGCCAGCGGGCTGTCGCCGTTGGCGCTGATCGCGACCACCGGCGACCGGCCGATGTGCTCGAGCGCGTCGACGGTCTCGACGCTCGCGCCCGACTGCGAGACCATCACGAACGCGTCCCCCAGCCGCGCGGCGCTGTCGTCGCCGAGCTCGGCCGCCGACACCGCGAACGCCCGGCGGCCCGCCGCGCGAAGCTCGCGCGTGGCCGGGATCAGCGCGTGCGCGCTCGCGCCGATGCCGCTGAGCACGACGGTGCCGCCGCACAGCGCGCGGATGTCGACCTCGGCCAGCGCCTCGGCGAACGCCGCGGCCGCCGCCCGCAGGTTCTCGGGCTGGCGGTGGATCGCCTCGCGGAAGTCCGGGCTCATCCCTTCACCGCCCCCGACGACAGTCCGCCGACGATGTAGCGCTGGAAGATCACCGCGATCAGCACCGGCGGCACCGCGGCGAGGATCCCGCCGGCCGCCTGTAGGCCGAAGTCGGTCGTGTAGCGGCCGGTGAACTCGGCGATCGCCACCGGGATCGTCTTGGACGCGTTGGTCGAGGTGAAGATCAGCGCGTACAGGAACTCGTCCCAGGCGATCAGGAACGCGAACAGCATCGTCGACAGCAGCCCCGGCCGGGCCAACGGCAGGATCACCCTGAACAGCGCGCCGATCCGGCTGCACCCGTCGATCCGCGCGGCGTCCTCGAGGTCACGGGGGATCGTCTGGAAGTAGTTGCCCATGATCCACAGCACGAACGGCGTGGCGAACGTGCAGTAGACGATGATCAGGCCCCACCGTGTGTTGAGCAGGTGCAGGCTGACCATGATCAGGTACAGCGGGATCACCAGCGCGATCGGCGGAACCATGTACGTGGACAGGAACAGCAGCAGCGACGCGCGCTGCCCGCGGAACCGCAACCGGGCGAACGCGTAGGCACCGAACACCCCGACCGTGATCGAGATCGCCACGGTCGCGCTGGCGATGATCAGGCTGTTGAGCAGCGAGGCCCGGAAGTTGCCGAAGATCGTGCCCTGCGGGGAACTGAAGATCTGGTGGTAGCGCTCGAACGATACGTGGCTGGGGATCCACTGCAGCGGGATCTTCAGCAACGATGCCTGCGAGGACACGCTCGCGATTAACAGCCAGATGAACGGCGCCAGGAAGATCAGCGACACGAGGATCGCCGCCAGGTGGATGAAGATCCGGAAGCGCCTGGAGTCCTGCATGTCAGTCCCCCCCGGTCATGAGGTTGCGTACGCGTCGGACCGCAGCAGGCGTATGTACAGGATCGCGAAGCCGAGGATGAATAGCACGATCAGTACCGACAGCGCCGATCCGTAGCCGAAGAACTCGTCGGAGAACGCCCGCTGGTAGGCGTAGAAGGCGATGCTCTGGGTTCCGTTGGCCGGCCCGCCGCCGGTCATCACGTAGATGATGTCGAACACCTTGAAGGCCTCGATCGTGCGCAGCACCAGCACGACCACGATCACCGGGCGCAGCAGCGGCAGCGTGATGTGCACGAACGCGCCCCAGCGCCCGTAGCCGTCGATTCGCGCCGCCTCGTACAGATCGCTCGGGATCGTGGTCAGCCCGGCGAGCAGGAAGAACGCCACCAGCGAGGTGTTCTTCCACACGTCGGCGAGTACCACGATGTTGAGCGCGCCGAACGGCGAGGAAAAGAACGCGTGGTAGGAGTTCTGCAGGCCGAGCTGGGTGAGCGCGGCGTTGACCACGCCGTACTGTGCGTTGAAGAAGTAGCGCCACATCGCGCCGTTGACGATCGTCGGCAGCGCCCACGGCAGCACCACGATCGTCCGAAACAGCCACCGACCGCGTAACGGCGCGTACAGCAGCAGCGCGATCGCCATGCCGAACACGAGCTCCGCGGCCGTCGAGACGAACGTGAAGTACGCGGTCCGCAGGATCGCCGACCAGAAGTCGCTCTGCTGAAACGCGAACGTGTAGTTGCGTAGCCCGACCCACGGGTAGTGGCCCGGAAACGGCGAGTCCACCGCGTACAGCGACGTGTAGATCGTCCGCGCGATCGGATAGATCACGATCCCGAAGACGACGATGATGCTCGGCGCCAGCAGCGCCAGGGCGAACCGCCCTTCGCGCGTGCGGGCGCGCCAACCGGTCCCGCTCACGCGGGTGGCCAGGCCCGGCGCCTCCGCTGACGCCCCGCTTGCCATCAACCGCGGTGGTCGTCGGTCACGCTGGTGCCTGCGCGGTGAACTTCGACGCCGCCGAGTTCAGTGCGTCTTGGGGGCTCTTCTTGCCTAGCAGTGCGTTCTGGATCTCGACCTGCAGCGTCTGCGAGGCCGAGTTGTAGTTGGTCACCTGCGGGCGCAGGATCATGTTCGGAAGCTGGGTCTTGGCGACCGACACGAGCTGCTTGCCGGCGTCCTTGACGACCGCCGGATCGGTATAGGACGCCGACCAGATCGGCAGCGAGTCCTTCACGTAGCCGTTCTGCGTCTGCTGGCTGGTGATGAACTTGATGAACTCCCACGCCTCGCTGGGATGCTTTGAGCCAGTTGTGATCATCACCGGCTGGCCCCCGTTGCAGCCCGGGGCGACCTTGCCCGCGGTGCCCTGCGGCGTGTGCACGATCATCACGTCGTCCTTGGACACCGTGCTCTGCGAGGGGTCGAGTGCCCCGGCCAGCTGGAACGTCCAGTTCAGGTTCATCGCGATGTGTCCCTGCGCGAACGCCTTGAGCACGTCCGCCTCGAGCGAGCTGGTCGACGCTGGGTCGGCCAGCTTCTCGTCGAGCAGCATCTTCATGAACTCGAGTGCCTTCAGGCCGCCGCCCGACTGAAACGCCGGCTTGCCCGATGCGTCCAGGAACTGGCCGCCGAACGCGCCTAGCAGCTGTGCGTAGTCGCACACCACCGCCTCAGCCTGCGACCAGCTGCCCAGCCACGGGTACTTGACGATGCCCTTGGCCTTGATCTGCTTGAGCGCGGTGACGACGCCGTCCCAGGTCTTGAGGTCGGTGGTCTGCACGCCGGCCTTCTTCAGCATCGAACCGTTGGCGTACATGTACTTCGTGTCGAGGATCCACGGCATCCCGTAGTACTTGTTGTTGAACCGGGCCATCACCAGCGCGCCGGGGAAGATCTCGTTGGTCGGCAACGAGCTGACCAGGCTCGAGATGTCCTTGACGATGCCCTTTGAGCCGAACTCGGCCGGCCAGATCACGTCGCCGAGCACCACGTCGTAGGTTCCGGCGGGCGCCGCCGAGACGATCTTGTCGTGCAGCGCCTCGTAGGCGACCAGCGTGTTATTGACTTTGATGTTCGGGTGGGCCTTCTCGAATGCCTTGGTCATCCCCGCCAGGTCGGAGGCGCTGTAGCCCGCCTGCTGCTGGAACAGGTTGTTGAGCGTGACCGGCCCGTTCGAGGCCGCCGTCGAGGAGCTCGACGAGCTCGATCCGGAGCTGGAGCCGCCACAAGCGGCCAGATACAGCGCGGCGCTGGTGCTGACGCCGGCCGTGATGAACTTACGGCGCGTGTAGTTCCGCCCCTCGGTGTGCGACTCGTCCAGGCCCATACTCTCCTCCTCCAAGACAGGCAGAGCTGAAACTTTTGTAAGAAGCTTGCCGGAACAACCCTACTGCCCCTATTCTTGGCCGTCAAGCGGGCAAATACATTCGTAAAGGAACCTAACGACTGTGCCAGAAGGCGGTCATCGATCGGGACGGGGACGGGCCGCGCTGCAGCGTTCTGACTCGCGGCTGGGCATGCTGCGCGAGCTCGGCGAACAGGCCGTGCTGGAGACGATCTTCCGCGAGGGACCGATCACCCGACCGGAGATCGCGTCAGCCACCGCGCTGTCCAAGCCGACGGTGTCAGCGGCCGTCTCGCGGCTGGAGCAGGCGGGGCTGGTCCGCGCCGCCGGCATCCGTTCCGGGCCCCGCGGCCGCAAGCCCGTCGCCTATGTCGTGTCCAACCGCGCCGGGTTCGTGCTCGGCGGAGACATCGGCGGCACCAACGTGCGGGTCGCCGCCGCGGACCTGTTCGGCGAGCCGATTTGCGATCTGCAGCAGCCGACCACCAAGGACGGCAGCCGCGCGGTTGGCGTGCAGGTACTCGAGATGATCAGCGAGGTGATCGATCAGGCCGGCGGCTCCCACGGCCGGCCGCTGGCGCTCGGGATCTCGGCGCCGGGCGTGATCGACCGCAGCAGCGGAAGGGTCACGTCGCTGGCCTACAACGTCACCCCGGAGGGCGGCTTTGACCCGCTCGAGGTGATCCGCGACCGCTTCGACCTGCCGGTGCTGATCGACAACAACGTCAACCTCGCCGCGGTGGGCGAGAAGTGGTTCGGGCTGGCCCGGGGAACCTCGACCGTGGTCTACATCGGGATTGGCGCCGGGATCGGGATGGGCGTGATCATCGACGACGAGCTCGTGCGCGGCGCGCATGGCGCCGCCGGAGAGATCGGCTACCTGCCGCTGGTCGGCGACCCGTTCGACCCGCGCCACCGCCTGCACGGGGGGCTCGAGGACGAGGTCGCCGCCTCGGGGATCCTGACCGCGTTCGAGAACCGCCGAGACGGCGACCGCGACGGGAGCGGAGGAATCTCCTCCGCCCACGAGGTGTTCGAGCTCGCCGCATCCGGGAACCCCATCGCCCGCGAGGTCGTCGACCACGTGGCGTCGAGGCTGGGTGCGGCGATCGCCACCGTGTGCGCGATCCTCGACCCCGAGCTGGTCGTGCTGGGCGGCGGGATCGGGTCCAACCCACTGTTGCTGCGGCCCGTCCGCGGCGCCGCCGCCGCGCTGGTGCCGATCACCGCGCGGATCGAAACGAGCCTGCTGGGCGACCGGGCGGCGCTGCAGGGAGCGATCGCCGTGGCGCTTCAGGCCGTGCGGGCGCAGCTGCTGTCCCAGGGCGGCGTGGCCGATGCGCGGAAGAATGTGGTCGCGATGCGACCGGTGTCGACATAGTGGGTCTCCCGCAGACCCACGGGCTCAGGGAGGAGGCGAGATGGCCGCAATCGCGATCAAGTCTGTGACCAAGCGCTACCGCGACGGAACCGTGGCGGTGCGCGACCTCGACCTGGAGATCGCCGACGGCGAGTTCATGATCCTGGTCGGCCCCTCCGGCTGCGGCAAGACCACGCTGCTGCGGATGATCGCCGGGCTGGAGGCGATCACCTCCGGCGAGATCGAGATCGGCGACCGCGTTGTCAACGATCTCACTCCCCGCAACCGCGACATCGCGATGGTCTTCCAGAACTACGCGCTGTACCCGCACATGACGGTCGCCAAGAACATGGGCTTTGCGCTCAAGCGAGCCGGCATCCCCGGCGACGAGATCCGCCGCCGCGTGGAGGAGGCGGCCGGGCTGCTGGGGATCACCGACCAGCTGGACCGCAAGCCCGCGAACCTGTCGGGCGGCCAGCGCCAGCGGGTGGCGATGGGCCGGGCGATCGTCCGCGACCCCGCTGCGTTCCTGATGGACGAGCCGCTCTCCAACCTGGACGCCAAGCTCAGGATCCAGACCCGCGCAGAGATCCTGCGGATCCAGCGACGCTTGAAAACGACCACGGTGTATGTCACCCACGACCAGACCGAGGCGATGACGCTGGGCGACCGGCTGGCGGTGATGCGCGACGGCGTGTTGTTGCAGGTGGGAACGCCCGACGATCTCTACAACCGCCCGCGCAACGTGTTCGTGGCCGGGTTCATCGGGGCGCCTGCGATGAACTTCCTCCCGGGCGAGATCGCCGATGACGCGCTGCGATTCCCCCTCGCGACCGTGCCGCTTTCCGACGGTAGCAACGGTGGTTTCCGCGCGCCGGGCCGCCAGGGCAAGGTGCTGGTGGGAATCCGGCCCGAGGACTTCGAGGACGCCGCGCTGGCGACCGAGCGCGGGCACGGGATACGGCTCACCGCGCTGGTGGACGTGCTCGAGTCGACCGGCTCGGACGTGTACGCCCACCTCACGCTCGCCGAACAGAACGGGCACGGTGCGTTCGACGATCCGCACGTGCGCGAGGTGCAGGCCGCCGCCGCCGAGTCAGACGATGCCGCGATCCCCGACGCGATGGACGTGATCGCCCGCCTGGACTCGTCCAGCCGGATCGGCGAAGGCAAGCAGGCCGAGCTCTGGATGGACACGTCTCGGATCCACCTGTTCGATCCCGATAGCGGCGAGCGCATCGCGAGCTGAGTGCTTCCGGTCTTGGCCGCTGGCGTCGCCCCGCGATGATCGCCATCCTCGGCGGGCTCGGGGCTGCTTTGGCCTGGGCGATTTCGACGCTGTGCTCGTCGCGCTCCAGCCGGATGATCGATCCCTGGTCGGTGGTCGCGTGGGTGATGGTCGTGGGACTGGTGCTCACCGCTCCGATCGCCGCCGCCGAAGGGGTCCCCCACCTCGACGCCGAGTCGGTCACCTGGCTGGTGATCTCCGGCGCCGGCAACGTCGGCGGGCTCGGCCTGGCCTACATGGGGATGCGGATCGGCCAGGTTGTGCTGGTGGCGCCGCTGATCTCGACCGAGGGAGCGATCGCCGCCGTGATCGCGCTGCTGGCCGGCGAGAGCCTGTCGCCGGGAGTCGGCATCGCGCTGGCGATAGCGTCGATCGGCGTGTGCCTGGTGTCGGTGCCGCCGGAGGAGGGATCAGAGCACCGCAGTGAGCACCATCTGGTCGCGGTCGCTTTCGGGGTGGCGGCGGCCTCCGTGTTCGGCGCGAGCCTGTACGCCACCGGCCGGGCCGCCGCGGTGCTGCCCTCCGCCTGGGTGGTGCTGTCGGCCCGGGTGATCGGCACGGTGGCGCTGGCGATCCCGCTGGCGCTCGCCGGCCGCCTGCGGTTGACGCGCCGAGCGCTGCCGCTGGTCGTGGTGGCCGGGATCTGCGAGGTGCTGGGGTTCTACTCCTACAGCGCCGGGGCGCGGGACGGGATCGCCGTGGCCTCGGTGCTCTCGTCGCAGTTCTCGACGCTGGCCGCGGTCGGCGCCTACGTGCTGTTCGGCGAGCGGCTCAGCCGCATCCAGCTGGTGGGACTGATCAGCGTGGTCGTCGGCGTGTCGCTGCTCAGCGTGTTGCGCGCGTGAACAGCTGGGCCCTCGCTTCGCGCAGCGCGGCCGCCACCGCTCCGTGAAGGGCCGCCTGGCCGCCCAGCCGGCTGGTCTCGATCCGCGCGGTCAGCGGCACCAGCTCGGCGACCGTGCTCCGGACCGGACTCAGCAGCGAAGGGTTGGAGCCGATCCCGCCGCCGAGCACCACCAGCTCTGGATCGACCACCGCGATCACGCTGGCGATCGCCGCCCCCAGCCGCCGGGCGACGCCGTCGACGACCTCTCGCGCGTCCGCGTCGCCCTGATCGGCTAGCGCGAACACCTCCTGCGCCGAGCTCGGCTGCGCCGCGGTGCCCGGCCCAGGCTCGCCGGGGGACCGTCGGGCGGCCAGCGCCGCCCGGATCCCGGCCGCGCCGATCTCGTCCTCGAGCCCGCCGTGCAGCCGGTGGCGCGAGTCGTAAGGATCGTGGCTGATCGGCAGATACCCGATCTCACCGGCGCCGCCGTGGGCGCCGCGGACGAGCTCGCCGTCGACCACCAGGCCCATCCCGACGCCGGCGCCGACCGAGATGAACGCGAACGTGGAGACACCGTGGGCGATCCCCTCCCACGACTCGCCGAGCGCGGCGAGGTTGACGTTGTTATCGATCTGCACGGGCACGTCGAAGCGTCCGCGCAGGGCCGACAGCGGGTCCAGACCCCCATCCGGGCTGATGTTGTAGGCCAGCCCGGTGACCCGGTGGCTGACCTGATCGACGATCCCCGGCGTCGACACGGCCGCCGTCAACAGCCGCTCGTGGCTGGCCCGCGCCCGATCGACCACTCGCCCGGCGATCTCCATCACCTGGGCTGACACCGCCCGCGCCCCGTCACGGCTGGTGGGGCGCTGCTCGTCGGCGATCGGCGCGCCGAAGATGTCGGCGGCCCCGGCACGGATGTTGTTGCCGCCGATGTCGATCCCGAGCACAAACCCTGCGTTGCCGCGCACCTCATAAGCCAGCGGGCTGCGGCCCGGCCGCCCGTGCATGGGGCCGGCCGTCTGGATGATCCCGGCAAGCGCCAGCCGCTCGACGGCTGCTCCCACGGTGGCCTTGGAGAGCCCCGCGCGCTCGGCGATCTCGGGCCTCGTGATCGGGCCGGCGTGGAAGATCGCGTCGAGCACCTCCTGCTCTGACAGCTCTCGCAGCAGGTTCGGCTTGCGGTCAGATGCGGCGCTCATCTGCTCATTCAGCCAACGGTCAGATAAACAAAATCAGGCTTGACCACTGATGAAACGGGCGATAGGGTCGCATTTGTAGAGACGTCGAACAAATTGTCGTCCACGCTCGCGGCGCTCGACTGAGGCGTCGCTCGCCGGGCTGGTGAGCGAATCTTGCCCGAGCCGAGCCGCGCGCGGCACAGAGGGAGGGAGTTGTCAGTGGTCAACGTCACCGTCCGAACGGGTCTTCTCGGGCTGCTCGCCGCGGCCGTCATCGCCGCATTCGGCGCATCTGCCGCGTCGGCCCGCACCACCACCGTCGGCCTCGGCGGGTGGCAGGTCCAGAGCAGCGCCCAGGCCACCCAGTCCGGTGCGCAGGTCTCGACCCCCGGGTTCGCCACCGGGTCGTGGCTTCACGTTCGCCCTGACGACGGCGGGGCCGTCGGCTCCGAGGTCAACGCGCTGGTCCAGACCGGGCACTGCCCGAGCGTGTTCTTCTCGACCAACATGAAGGATTGTTTCGGCTACATGGACACGGTCGGCCCGGAGACGATCCCGCAGTTCTCCGTGCCGTGGTGGTTCCGGACTGACTTCCGCTCCGACGGCCACGCCGCTAACACCGACCTGATCGTCAACGGGGTCGTCGGCGAGGCCGACGTCTGGGTCAACGGCCACCAGGTCGCCACCCGCGCCACTGTCCAGGGTGACTACACGCGCTACACGTTCGACGTCAGCGGACTCCTGCACCGCGGCGCCAACACGCTCGCGCTGGAGGTGTACCCCAACGACCCGAGCACGATGTTCACGCTCGACAACGTCGACTGGACGCAGATCCCGCCCGACAACAACACCGGGATCCAGTTCCCGATCCAGCTTCACAGCTCAGGGCCGCTCGCGCTGAGCAACTCGCACGTCGTCCAGGACAACGCCGCCGACATGTCGACCTCGTCGCTGACCGTGAAGGCGGACGTGACCAACCACGCCACCACCGCGCAGACCGGCGTGCTGTCGGCGACCGTCGCCGCGCCGTCCGGACGCCGGATCGACGTGCACCGCTCGGTGACGGTGGCGCCCGGAGCCACCCAGACCGTCTCGTTCTCGCCGGGCGATGCCCCGACGCTGCTGATCGACCACCCTGACGTGTGGTGGCCGATCGGGATGGGCGCCCACCCGCTCTACGGCCTGCGCACCGAGCTGCGTCAGCGCGGGAGCGCTCCCGACTCACAGTCCGAGACGTTCGGGATCCGCACGATCTCCACGCGCCTGATCGGGGCGGCGCCGATCGCGCCGCAGGGCTCGCGCCAGTTCCTTGTCAACGGCGTCCCGTTCGTGTTCCGCGGCGGCGGCTGGTCCGAGGACCTGTTCCTGCGTTACTCCTCGGCCGACACCGCCGACCAGATCGCGATGATCAAGAACCTCGGGCTCAACGGGATCCGCACCGAGGGCAAGCAGCTGCCCGACGACTTCTACGAGCAGATGGACCGCGCCGGCGTGCTCGTCGACGCCGGCTTTCAGTGCTGTGATGCGTGGCAGCTTCAGGACAGCGGCCTGACCAGCGACCACGACTTCGCGGTGCTGGAGCTGTCGGCGCTGACGATCGGCCAAAACCTGCGCAATCACCCCAGCATCTTGAACTTCAGCTGGAGCGACAACCAGCCCACCCGGCGTCAGGAGGCCGTCTCTATCCAGGGCTTCCAGCAGGCTGACTTCCAGGAGCCGCTGATCGCCTCGGCCGAGTACAAGTCGAGCCCGCAGCTGGGCCAGTCGGGCGAGAAGGAGGGCCCCTACGACTGGGTCCCGCCCAGCTACTGGTACGACACCTCGCACTACGACCCGGGCGACTCCAGCCGCACCAATGTCGGCGGCGCCTGGGCGTTCGACAGCGAGGCCGGCAACGGGCACACGGTCCCGACGCTCGACTCGATCCGGCGGTTCATGTCGCCGTTCGAGCAGCAGATGCTCTGGCAGAACCCGGACTACAACCAGTACCACGCCAACTACGAGCCCGACCTCCCAGGCCCCGACAACGGCGGCTACTCGTTCGGGACCCTCCACGACCTGGACGCCGCGATCTCTAACCGCTACGGCGCGTGGTCGAGCCTGGACCAGTACGTGGAGGAGGCCCAGGTCGCCAACTACGAGACCCAGCGCGCCGAGTTCGAGGCCTACATCGACCACTCGACGAATAAGGACGCTCCCTCCACCGGGATCGTCTACTGGCAGCTGAACAAGGGCTGGCCGACGCTCCTGTGGGATCTCTACAACCACGACTTCGACCAGGCCGGCAGCTACTTCGGCGCCAAGAAGGCCAACGAGCCGCTGCACGTGCTCTACGCCTACGACGACGGGAGCGTGTCGGTGGACAACCTCTCAGCGCGCAGTCGGGACGGCCTGTCAGTCCAGGCCAAGGTCTACGGCGTCGACGGGAAGCTGCTCGACGACCAGACCGCCGACGGGGTATCGGTCGGCGGCCAGGGCGTCGCCACCGGCGTGCTGCACCCGTCGGTGCCGGCGGCCACCACCCCGCCGGCGACGCCGAAGACGTACTTCGTCGAGCTGTTGCTCCGTCGCAACGGCGCGGTCGTCGACCGTAACGTCTACTGGCTGTCCACCCAGCAGGACGAGGTCAACTGGGACAAGACTGTCGGCAATCCCCAGGCGACGATGTCCCAGTTCGCCAACCTCGACCAGCTGCAGGGTCTCGCGCCCGCGCGCGTGAGCGTCCGCGCCCACACGTCGTCTCACTGGGGCGGGCGGGCGACCACGACGGTCACGATCACCAACACCTCGACCAAGCCGGCGGTGGCGTTCTTCCTGCGGGCCGACATCCGCCGCGGGAGCGCGTCGGGCCGGCCCGCCGGCGGCGACGACGAGGTGCTGCCGGTGTTCTGGTCAGACGACGACGTGACGCTGTGGCCGGGCGAGTCCGAGACGCTACAGGCGTCCTACCGGCGCTCGGACCTGCGCGGCGCCTCGCCGGTGGTCAGCGTGTCGGCGTGGAACGTCGCGACCCAGGACGTGCCTGCATCGTGAGCAGCCGCTCGAGCTGGCGCTCGAGTCCCGCGTTGCCGACCTCGCGTTCGCAGAGCGGCAGGCCGATCCGCTCTGCCGCTCGCTGCGCCGCCGCCCGGGTCGCGGGCGTCGGCCGCTGCGCCAACCACAACACCCGCGCGTAGTGGCGGAAGTACTCGTCGCGCAGCTCGGGGTGGCGGTCCAGTCCGAGCTCGCGCACGACCGTGCGCTCGAACGTGCGCGCCAGGAAGTCGGTCAGGAAGTACGTCCCGGGCTCCTCGGCGAGCGCCCGCCGCACCACGTCGGAGGCGAGCACGTCGTAGCAGTGCTCGCCTTCTAGGCGTGGGATCCCGGTGCCGGCCAGCGCAGCGTCGATCGCGCCATAGCTGCCGCAGTCGGCATACGCGACCGCGAGCGCGTCGTAGTCGTCCCGGAGTCTCTGGATAGAGCGATCTAGCGCAGGGGCGATCTGCTCCGGACGGTTGTGCAGCAGCGCGTCGAGCGGGTGCACGTCGACGTCCCAGCCGCGACGCGTGCTGATCCGACGGACGTCGGCGGCCAGCGCGCCGCAGGCGATCACCGCGCGTGCTCATCCCGGGAACGCGAGCTGGTCGATGAACATGTCGTTGAAGTCCGCACGGCCCGACAGCTCGACGTACTCGACCTCGCGCAGGATCGAATGGGCTTCGGCTCGCTCGCGCAGGCTCAGCGCCGCGATCTTGGCCCCCTCGCCCGCGACGTTGCCGGCCGACACGATCCGCGGCAGCGCCAGCTTCGGGACCAGCCCGATCCGGACCGCGCTCAACGGCGTCAGGTAGGAGCCGAAGCTCCCGGCGAGCAGCACCTGGGCGATCTCGCCGGGCTCGATCCCCAGCTCGTGCAGCAGGATCTGCCACCCGGTGGCGATCGACGCCTTGGCGAACTGCAGCTCGCGGACGTCGCGCTGGGACAGGAACACCGACGACTCCGGGTCCGGCCCGGCTCGCCGCGCCAGTGCAGCACGAACACCCGCTCCTGGCCGATCATCGTCAGCCGCGGCGCGAGCCCGGGATGCAGCTCGGCCGCGTCCTCGTCGGGGATGAAGCGCCCGGAGTGGTCGAGCAGGCCGGTGTGGACCAGCTCGGAGACCGCGTCGACGAGTCCCGAGCCGCACAGCCCGACAGGCTCGGCGTCGCCGATCACCTCGAGCGCGAGCGCGTCGCCGTCGATCTTGATGCCCTCGATCGCGCCGTCGGCGGCGCGCATCCCGCAGCTGGATCTGGGCCGCCTCGAACGCGGGACCAGCGGGGGCGGCGGTGGCGACCACGCGGTCGCTGGAGCCCAGTGCGATCTCGCTGTTGGTGCCGACGTCGATGAACAGCCGCAACCGGCGGTCGCGCGTCAGGCCGGTGGCGAGCATCCCGGCGACGATGTCGCCGCCGACGTACGCGCCCAGCGACGGGAACACGAACGCCGGGCGCGCGCGGGTGGATCGCGACGCCGAAGTCCGCGGCGCGGCGACCGGCGGCAGCTGTGGGTGGAGACCACGAACGGCGCCATCGACAGCGGCTCGGGATCGATCCCGAGCGCGAGGTGCATCATCGTGACGTTGCCGCAGACGGTGATCTCATAGACCTCGCGCGGCGTCCACCCCGCCCTCGGCGCAGACCTCGGCGGTCAGCTCCGCCAGCGTCTCGTGCGCGCGCTGGCGCAGCGCCGGCAGCGCCGTGGTCGTCCATCATCGTCGCCGAGATCCGCGTGATCACGTCGGCGCCGTAGGGCTGCTGGCGGTTGAGCATCGAGCGGACCGCGACCGGCTGGCCGCTGTCGAGGTCGAGCAGCGTCGCGACCACCGTGGTGGTGCCGAGGTCGAACGCGATCGCGAACCGCCGGCGCGGTGGTGTCGCCGGGCTCGACGTCGATCAGCTCCTCGTCGCAGACGACCGCGGTGACGTCGAAGTTCGGCGCCGCGGAGGATCCCGCCGAGCTCGCGCAGCAGCTCGATCGAGAGCGTCGGCTCCAGGTCGTCGATCGCGTCGAGCACCCGCTGGACGTCGGAGCGCTGGTCCTCCATCGTCGGCTCCTCGAGCACCAGGTGGCGCTTCTGCACCGACGGGCGCAGGATCACGTGCCGGCCGACGCCGGCCAGCGCCGCTTTCGGGCGCGTCTGCAGCGGCGGCACCTCGACCACGAGGTCGTCGCGGGCGCCGGCCCGGCAGGCCAGCCGCCAGCCCTCGCGCAGCTCCTCGGCGCTGAACGCGCGCGGATCGAAGGTCGCCCACCGGCACATCCCCCGAGACGATCCGGACCTTGCACTTCTTACAGGTGCCGTGGCCGCCGCAGGTCGAGTCGATCGCGATCCCGTTCCAGCTGGCGGCGTCGAACATCGGCGTCCCGCTGGGGACCCGGACCTCGGCGCCGTCGGGCAGGAATCGCAGGCGGACGCGATCGGCGCCGTCGTGCGCCGCGAGCCGGCGTCGGGTCCGCGCCGCGCGCTTGTGCGGCCGGCGGCTCATGGCGTCGCCGCGGCTCCTGCGCGGCGGCCGCCTCTGCGCCTGCCGGGCCCGGTGAGCGGCGATCCAGCGCGAGCCCCATGGGTCGTGGCCGAGCAGCAGGTCGGCGGCGCGGACCGCCTCGACGCACACCCGGCGGTGCGACATGATCGCGCTGGTCAGGCCGGCCGCCATCGCCATCGGCAGGAAGCGCGGCGTTCAGGACGTGGCGGTGGGGCAGGCCGAACGACACGTTCGAGGCGCCCAGGCACATGTTCACGCCGAGCTCGTCGCGGATCAGCCGGATCGTGGTCGAGCGTGATCGTCACCGCCTCGGTGTCGGCGCCGACGGTCATCGCCAGCGGGTCGATCACCACGTCCTCGGCGGCGATCCCGTGGTCGCCGGCGGCGCTGACGATCTTGCGCGCGATGTCGAGCCGCTGCTGCGGCGTCTCGGGAATCCCGGTCTCGTCGTTGGCCAGCCCGATCACCGCGGCGCCGTGGCGGGCGACGAGCGGCAGGATCTCCTCCAGCCGCTCGTCCTCGGCGGTGACCGAGTTGACGAGCGCGCGGCCCTCGTAGACCGACAGGCCCGGCCTCGAGCGCCTCGATCACCGAGGAGTCGATGCAGATCGGCAGCGTCGACCGCGTCCTGCGACGGTTTGCAGCATGCCTTGCAGCAGCTCGGGCTCGTCGACCAGCGGGATGCCCGCGTTGATGTCGAGCATGTCGGCGCCGGCCTGCGACCTGGGCCAGCGCGTCGGCGGTCGACCGTCGAAGGTCGCCGCCGCGCAGCTCCTCGGCGAACGTCTTGCGGCCGGTCGGGTTGATCCGCTCGCCGATGATGCAGAACGGCTGCTCGGCGCCGATCGTGACGCTGCTTAGACCGCGAGCGAAGGACTGTATCCATGTGGTCTCCCTTTCGATCGGGGCGGGATGCCCAGCCGCGTGCAGAGCTTGGCGATGCCGGCGTCCTTGCGGAACGAGATGAAGTGAAGGCCGGCGACGCCCGGCTGCGAGAGCGCGTGCGGCGCCAGCTCGTAGGCGATCTCGAAGCACTCGGCCTCGGCGTCGGCGGCGGCCTCGACGCGGCGCGAGGATCTCGGGCGGGACGTCGATGCCCGGGACGCTTCTCGGCGACGAAGCGCATGCCGCCGACCGTGCGCAGGATGCAGATCGACGGGATCAGCGCGAGCCGCTCGCTGAGTCCGGTCTCGTGCGGCGCCGCGCATGAAGCGCTCGAGCAGCTCGGGCCGGTAGCAGAGCTGCAGCTGCAGGAAGCGGGCGCCGGCGTCGGCCTTCTTGGCGGCGCGGCGGACGCGGTACTCGAACGGCGGCGCGCCCGGGTTCTCGACCGCGCCGACGAAGAAGTGCGGGCGCCGGGTCGATCGCGCGGCCCGAGAGGTAGCGGCCCGCCGCCAGCGTCCGCGGCGAGCGCGATCAGCTGCGGGCCGTCGAGGTCGAACACGCGCCGTGCCTCGGGCTCGTCGCCGGCGGTGACGTCGTCGCCGGTCAGGCAGCAGATGTTCTCGATGCCGTGCATCGCCGCGCCGACCAGGTCGGCCTGCAGCGCGAGCCGGTTGCGGTCGCGGCAGGTCAGCTGCATGATCGGCTCGACGCCGGCGCTCATCAGCGCCGATCGCGACCGCGAGCGGCGAGCAGTGGGCGTGCGCCGACGGGTTGTCGGTCGCGTTGAACGCGTCGACGAAGGGCCGCATCGGCTCGAGCTGGCGCTGGATTCGGCGTGGCCGCCGCCGTCGATCACCGGCATCTCGGCCGTGACCACGAACTCGCCGGCGTCGAGCTTGCGCTCAAGGTTCGACATCCGTCCGCCGCCCAGCCCGCGGGCGTCTGCCGGTCGCGGCCGCTGAACAGGTTGAGCCACGACGAGGTGCCCTTCGAGCGGTTGTCGACCGGCGGGCGCAGGTCGTCGATGTGGCCGCGCCACAGCGGCAGCTGCTCCGAGCGCTCGTAGGCCTTGAGCCAGACGCAGCGCATCTCGGGCTTGACCTCGCAGTGCCCGTTCGGCGCGCACGCCGCCGCAGGGGCCGTTGCGCAGCGTCTTCGGGCACGTCATCGGGCAGGTCAGCCCGGTGTCGTGCAGCACGCACTGGCCGCACATCTGGCAGCCCCAGACGGGCTCCTTGACCGCGTGCTCGGCGCGCGCGCCGAGCGCAGCGCCGCGCGGCGCTCACGCCGGGACCTGCTCCCGCCGCAGCTCGATCAGCTCCTTGGCCTTCTTGACCGCCGAGGAGGCGTCGGCCGAGTAGCCGTCGGCGCCGACCGCGTCGGCGTACTCCTGGGTGACCGGCGCGCCGCCGACCATCACGATCACCTCGTCGCGGATGCCGGCCTTCTCGAGCGCGTTGATGTTGGCCTTGAACATCGGCATCGTCGTCGTCAGGAACGCCGAGAAGCCGACGACGTCGGGGTTGTGCTCGCTCGATCTGCTCGACGAACTTCTCCGGCGGCGACGTTGACGCCGAGGTCGATGACCGTGAAGCCGGCGCCCTCGAGCATGATGTTGCAGAGGTTCTTGCCGATGTCGTGGACGTCGCCCTTGACCGTGCCCATCAGGAACGTGCCGACCTGCTGCGGTGCCGGTCTCGGCCAGCAGCGGGCGCAGGATGTCGAGCGCGCCCTGCATCGCCCGCGCGGCGATCAGCATCTCGGGCACGAAGTAGTCGCCGCGCTCGAAGCGCGCGCCGACCTCCTCCAGCGACGGGATCAGCGCGTCGTAGAGCATCCGCTCGGGCTCGAGGCCGTCGCTCGAGGCCGTCGTTGACGCCGTCCTTGACCGCCGGGGCGTTGCCGACCAGCGTCTCGTCGTAGAGCAGCTGAAGGATCTCCTCGTGGGTCATGCCGCGTGCTCTCCTTGCTCGGTGGTGGCCGAGGCGGCGGCTGAGCGCGTCGCGCCTCGTCGATCAGGATCGGCTCGAGCTCGCGCGATCCGCGCGGGCGTCATCCGCAGCGTCGGTCCCGAGATGCTCGAGCGCGGCGACGACGTCGCCGCGGGCGCCGCGCACGGGCGCGGCGATCGCCGCCAGCCCGGCCTCGAGCTCGTCGACGGCGGTCGGCGAAGCCGCTCGCGCGCGCACGCGTCTCGAGCTCGGCGCGCAGCCGCGCCGGTCGGTGATCGTCGCCGGCGTCAGCGCGGCGAGCGGCCGCGCCGGCAGTCGGCGCGCGCCGAAGGCGAGGAACACCTTGCCGACGGCGGTGCAGTGGAAGTCGACGCGCGGCCCGAGCCACTGGCCGGCGCCGAGGAAGTGGCGGCTGTCGACCTGGGCGAGGTGCTCGACGCCGCTGGCGCCGGGCACCGCGAGGTTGATCGTCTCGCCGCTGGCCGCGCGCCAGCGCGTCCAGCGACGGCCGCGGCGAGCTCGACGACGCTGCGCTCGAGCAGGCTGCGCTCGGCGACGCGCAGGATCGCCGGGCCGGGGCGCAGCCGGCCGCGCTGCGCCGTCCTGCTCGACGAGGCCCCGGCGCTCGAGCGCGCTGAGCAGCCGCGAGGCCGTGCTCTTCGGGATCCCGCTGGCCGCGCCAGCTCGGTCAGCGCCGACCGGCTCGCTCGCTCTCGAGCACGCGCGACCAGCAGCTCGGCGCCGCGGTCGACGGCGGTCGTGCCCGTGGCCGGCCGCGGGCGTCGCGGCTCCTCGATCTTGGAACTGTTGTTCCACGGGCGATATATTAGGCGCGCGCTCGCAGCGCGATCGTCAAGCCACGACGAGGAGGAGCCGCCGTGTTCGTCAACGCCATGCCCCGCTACGAGATCCTCAGCGAGGACGCGATGGACGTGCTGGACCGGGGCTGGCGGCGGATCGTCTCCGAGCTCGGCATCGAGTTCCTGCTGCCCGAGGCGGTCGAGCTGCTGCGCGGCGCGGGCCAGATCGTCGAGGACGACAACCGGGTGCGCTTCGACCCCGAGTTCATCCTCGAGCAGGTCGCCAAGGCGCCGCGCGAGTTCGAGCTGCAGGCCCGCAACCCGGCCAACACGCGCCCACATCGGCGGCGACCACATGGTGTTCGCGCCCGTCTACGGCTGCCCGTTCATCCGCGAGGGCGACGTCCGCCGCGACGCCAAGATGGCCGACTTCGAGAACCTGGTGCGGCTCGCGCAGGCGTTCCCCGAGCTCGACTCGCCCGGCGGGACGATCTGCGAGCCCGAGGACCGGCCGCTGGACTCGCGCCACCTCGACATGGTCTACGCGCTGCAGACCCTGTCCGACAAGCCGTACATGGGGTCGGTCACCTCGGGCCCGAACGCCGCCGACACGATCCGGATGGGCGAGATCCTGTTCGGCGGGCGTGAGGCGATCGAGCGCGCGCCGGTGTCGATCTCACTGATCAACGTCAACTCGCCGCTGCGCTACGACGACCGGATGCTGGCGGCGATGTTCGAGTACTAAGGCCGGCCAGGCCGTCGTGATCACCCGTTCCTGCTGATGGGCGCGATGTCGCCGGTGTCGCTGCCGGCGACGCTCGTGCAGCAGATGGCCGAGGCGCTCGCCGGGATCGCGCT
>CAWCRO010000014.1:0-167630 GCA_963797955.1 uncultured Solirubrobacterales bacterium
TCGGCACCGCATAGGCCGTGAGGGTGGGGACGCCAACGCGATGGCGCTCGGCGAGCCACTCGGGTGTCCGAGCGAGTGGTTGCGCTTCGGTTGGTCGAAGAGCGAGGGATCTGCGCGGCCGTGGGCAAGCAGACCAACGCGGCACGAGCCTAGACTCGCGTCCTTGTTAGCCGGCCTGATCCTCGCTCCAGCTCACATCGACGTAGATGTGTCCGGGGGAATTACGGCTGGCGACCTGCTCGTTGGTGCTGGAACGCTGCTGCTCGCGTTCTTCACATGGCGCCTGGCTAGGGCGACCTATGCACTAGACCGCCGCAGTGCAGCACGGGAACGGGAGCAGCGCGACCGCGAAGTTCGGCGTCGCGCGGCTCGTCCTCGGCGAGCTGGTTGTCGTCGCGGAGCATCGAACATGGGTTCAGCAACTGACAGTGGTCGTTCCTCCTCGAGACGCGGCGCGCGCCTGGGACGGTGACGGCGCGCTGATCGCCGAGACGCTGGAGGAGAACGAGGCGGAGAACCTCATCATCATGTTCTCGAGGCTCAGGGCGTGGCGAGGGATCGTCGAATCTGAACGCGCGCGCACCGACAAGGACGAGCTTCTGCGCGGAACAGATTCCTGGATGGGGTCGCTTCAGGAGCTGATCGTTTGGGTCGAGTCGGGACAAAACGCCCTCGGATCGCTCGCGTATCCCGATCCTCCGGGCTGGAAACCCGTGGTGGTGAAGTGGGAAATAAAGTGTGATCGATCCGCTCGCGGCGCTCTCGCAGGTGCGAAGTGTCCAAACCTGCTCCGCACACTCGACTGGGAGGTCAAAGATGGCTACCGTCGGCGAATCTGTTACGACCGCGGAATTGCAGGAAGGGTGCTTCTCCGAATCGGAGCACGTAGGCACCGATCATGTCTGTTTCCAGCTCCTCGCGTTGGTGAGACAGCCAGCCGCCAGCTGTGAGCGAAGCCAGGATCTCTCCGAAGCCAGGCGATGAAGGCACCGCAACACCGACGGCTGCCCGGGCATGAGACCGCAGGCGCCGCGCGATGCGCCCCTCACCGACGTAAAGCAACGACCGCTCGCTGGGAAGCCGAAGACGGTACAGCCCAACCGAATTGCTGCCCGCAGTGCTCGCTGCCTCACGGATTGGAAGCCAGGCGCTCCAACCGTGACCGCACCATTCCCGACCCACGGGGTCGCCGTCGAGCAGACCCGCCGGCGGAACGCCGGCCGTGTGCTCGATCAGGATGGACGTCGAAGAGCCGCCTCGCCGTTGCTTTCCGGCGGCGCGAAGCTGCGCGTTACGCCCAGACGACATCGCGTATCCGTCGGGCATACGCCCGAAGTTCACGAGAGGTGAGCCTGTGTAGCACTGGCGGTAGAGGGCGATGGCAACGGCTTCGAGGCTCCGTCGCCACCGTTCGTCGCCCTCTACGGTCATCCCACTCGCCGCCAGCTGAGCGCCACCCTGAATCAGCGCCCAGATGGCCCGTCCTGCTGTGTGAGGAGCACGGAAAGGCATCAACGCGCCGTAGGCACCCTTGAGCATCCGCAGACGCTTCCGGACATGCATGTCGCCGCGACCTGTCTGGCCGATGTACGCAAGGCCGTCTCGCCCGCACACGCGAAGCCGATAGAGACCGGGAGACGACGGCAATTGGGCGTCTTGGCCTGCGTCGATGAGTGGTATCCAAGGTCCCCATTCTCCGCGCCACGCGCCAACAATCAGCTTGTCCGCCACGACGCCCATCCTAAGCATGCCTTGCCGAGCCGCGGCTCGACCTGATGCTCCGGCGGGACAAATCTTCGGTTGAGCCGTTCCTTCGGTCGCCAAAGCACTGGGCAGCCCAACCGCAGCCGAACGGCCACCGCGATCGTGTCTGGTAGGTGGTGTTGGCAAGAGGAACCCGCAGGCTCGGGCGCCTCCGCAGCAAGCCTTCGCAGGCGGTTTGCCTTTTGTCCTCCTAATGCAACCCATGAATGGTCGGGCTTGGCGAGAGCACCGTCAGACGCCGGGAGGATCGTCGGGTTCACGAGCGAAGCGGCGCGATCGGCCCGGGCGGTCGCGGTCGTGCCGGTCTGTCTCGATGTGGCGATGCTCGTCAGATTAAACAGACAGGTCTGGCCCGACTGAGACCGTGCCCGCCGGCGGGGTCGCGGTAGCGTGCCGCGCGTGAAACGAGCACTCCTACTCGACGCTGCTATTGGCGGGCTGTGGCTCGTCGACCACCACGACCAGCCACGAGCAACCCGCCTCCCCCGGCAGCCCCAACGACTACAGCGGCTCAGGCGACCTCGACCGCCGCCCCCGCGCCACCCAAGCCGAAGCTAAGAAGCCGGTCTCTGCCTGCATCGGCGGAAAGGGTGCCGGCCAGCCGTACGGGGGCATAGGAGCCAGCGTCAGCGCCTTCAAGAACTCGAACCCCACAGCGGCCAACCCGCCGCCATCCAGCTACACGACGGGATTGCCTTCTACGAGATTAAGGCCAACGTCCATGGATGTGTCAGCGAGTACACGATCACAGAGTCGACGACCCCTACCCAAAGCGCCCGGGACCTACTGCTTCTAGTAGGCGGCATCGGCCTTCCAGATGACGCCCACCAAGTGGTCAACCAGGACACGTGCGCCGTCTGGTCGAGCCCCGGACTGAAGAAGGCCACGGGTCATCAATACGCCGTTGGGTTTGTTGAGGTCGCGCCAGAGGGAGACGCAACCGGCATCGTTGATATGTCGGCCTCAGATTCGCCCAAGTGCTAGTCGGAGGGTTGCCTGACCATCCGCCTTCGCCGGCGCGGGGAGGGTGCTTAGGGTGGTAGATCCGGCGTGCGGATCGACTCGATAAAGAGGGGCCGACCGGCATGTGACGAACTCCACGTCGATCGCAGGCATGCCCGAGAACCATCCGATCGTGTGGTCCCAGATCGCGTCGCTGCGATAAGCGGCCGGGAGAAGAAGAGCGTTCCAGGAATCGCTCTCCAAGGTCATGGAGTCCCAGCGCTTTCGCATCGAGTATGCGGAGTCTCGCCGAAGCGCGCTTGCGACCGTTGGGGGCGTTGTGCTCGGCGCCTGGCTAGCTGGCGTCTTGGTCGTCGCAAATTCACAGAGCTGGACCTATTTTCCAGCCTGGGCCGGGCCTGCTTTGTGTGACCGGGAGCTTGGTGATCACCGGCGTAGTGGTTCTGGTCGTATATGGGCGCCAGACAAACTGGAACTACCCATTCAAGCCATTCACGAAGACCTGGAAACATTTCTATCGTGCGCCATCCGGGCGCCGGCTACTCAAAGGTACCGTGGTACGCGGGCCAGAGTGCTTCGTTCAAGACCGCGAGTGAACACAGTTTCGCCGATCCTTCCCCGAATACCTGTCGCGTACTCTCTCCCTTGCATTCCACGGTTGACCTCTCCAGGATATCGCCCAGTCCTACGTCTTGCACTGGAACGAGATGTACAAGAACAGATTTCTGACAAGCCTACGGAAGGTACTTGTCGTGGGTATCGTCTGCAGCGTCAACGGCATCGCAGGGTTTCTGGTCGGCTTGATCCTCGCACCGAGCCGCTTCAACAGCCACAAGAAGGAAAGCGCAGAGACTGCGCAAGTCCGATTCGCCGAGCGTCCATAGTTCGCCGTTGACACAAGCGATTGAACACTACGAATTTAGTCTTGCGCTTACGAGCCAGTTCTACTTTTGTGGGCTGCCCCTCCGCCTTGACGTTGAACCGATCTGCCAGTTCACCTGCCTCTACTGCTTCGCGAAGGCGAGAGGCGGCGCTAACCGGCCGCGAAGATCGTCATCGCCGACGGCCGATCCCTGAACCCCACTCCGCCGGCGCCTAGCAAGAGTCTCGGCGGGTCATTGCGACTCGGTCGTGGATGCGATGCTGGAGCAGGGCGTCCCAATCCACTTTGGGGGAATGGCCGATCCGTTCGGGCGCGCGGCGAGCAGTAGAACCGTGACGCTCAAGCTCCTCAAGGCCCTCGCCGACTACAAGCAGCCCGCCAACGGTTGTCAGCACAAAAGGTCTCGCCCAAGACGTAGGGCGGTACGTGGGATATGTTGCGACGTGGACGTTTCGTGGCGGCAGCCCCCGTTCAGCACACTCGACCCTCGACTATCAAGACAAATAGAGTCTGCAGTTCCTTCGCCCCAGGAGCGCCTAAATGCGATGGCCGCATTAGCTCGAGCGGTGTTGTGGTGACGGCCCGGCTCCAGCCGCTGCTCCCGGGAAGGCGAGCGGAGGCGAGAGAACTCATCGACGCGTTTGCCCAGAATGGCGCTAAGCATGTGGGAATAGAGCACCTGAAAATCCCGCTCGAGCGGGGGTTCAATGGGATCGCACCAGCTCTCCCGGGCGTCTCGACGAGATGCGCGCACAATATGCGGCAAGTGGCGCGACGCGAGTGGACCGTGACGTCTTGGCGGTCCAGGATCGTCTCCCGGTGATTCTTGAACTCCGGGAACATGCGCACGCGCAGGGGCTAGCGTTTGGCGCCGCGGACACAGATCTTCTCCTCCTAAGTGATGGCGGTTGCTGCTGCAGCGGAACGGACCTGCTCGGGCTCATTCTATCACCGCTTTACCTATGTCGAAGCAGTGCGACGCAGCCCGCCTGATTACGTGACGTTCCACGCCTTGTCCGACGTATGGTCGCCTCCGGGTACGATCTCGCGGTTCGTGAACTCGCGTAGTCGGCCCCCAGCCACGAACGGCCACGGGGCAGACATGGCGAAGGACTTGCGGCACAATTGGAACGGGTCGTCCGAACGGGCCGGCTCCTAACATGTTGTGGGGCGTACTTCCGACCGAAGACTTCGACACCAACGCCCTACGTGTCTACCGCCTCAGCCCCGAGGCTCGCGAGCTTATCGCCTCTCGTCGACAGCGACTCGACGCACAGCTCGGAGTGTGTCCTGAAGCCGATATACCATTGCACCGTGGACGCGACAGGACGTACCGAGAAGCTTGCTGGGCGCCAGCTAGTCCACTCGTCACGACCGCCGAGCGGCAGGATCTGAGCGCGCTACTAGAGCTGAAGACGACGGTCGTAGACGATACGCTAGCCGGCTATCCGCCCACGGCGCTTCAGCACTGGAAGGAGCGCTTTGTGAGCGACGCCGACTCCACGGAGCGCTTCGAGTTCTCGGGGGACCGGCCAACCACGTTCTTCCCACCGCGCGCGCGACCGACCGACGGGCATGATCAAGCAGCGTGACGGTATCGCGTACGTCGGCGATCTTTACGTCCGCTTCCAGGGGCACGGCATTGGCAAGCAGTTGCTCCGCCACGTCCTTGGCGAGGCTGAGGTGAGGATTCAGGCTGGCCGTTGCAGATGTTTTCGACGGCTCCGATGCGTCCGCGGCTCTGTTCCGGCGGGCGGGATTCGCGGACCGCGAAGACTACGTCGAGCCTTCGCTACAAGTAACCGCTCCATTGTTTGGCCCTCGACCTGGCTAGCTATAGCTAGGTGCGAGCCGTCCACAGCGCGTTGGCGCTCGGGACTGCATCGTCCTGTCGAGCGGCTGACTCGGCTCGGTCGACGGATCGCCCACCGAGGCGCCGATCCATGCCAGTCGGGGAGCACATTGCGCATCGCTCACACGATCGCATCCATTTGTTCGCCGCTGCCCCCGCTTGCTTGAGCTTCGTCGGCGACAAAGCAGCGGGCCGGAGGGCGTCGTCCGCAGCCTTAGGCTACGGCGTTTGGTACCCGTTGGTACCCGAAGCGACGACGCACAGCGCTGCGGCCGACAAAAAACCCCGCCTTATGCGGGGGTCTTCTGTTTATAGCACCCACGAGTGGTACCCATGTCAACAACTTCTGTGCGGATTCACGCACCGGAAAATAGAAAAGGCCCGCAAATGCGGACCTTTTCGTAGTAGCGGGGGCGGGATTCGAACCCGCGACCTTCGGGTTATGAGCCCGACGAGCTACCAGACTGCTCCACCCCGCGGCGGACCCGCAATGATAGCTCAAGCGGGACAGCTTGCGGGATTGCGTCAGAGATGTAACCAACTCCGGAGCCGCTCCGGCTAAGCGCCGTCGCGATGGTATATCCCGCCCGTTTGAAGCAGATTTGGAACATTTGTGTCTAGATCTGTTGCAGGGCCTTGGCGCAATATGGCCCCATGGCGACACTGGCTCAGAAGATCAAGGCCGAAACGATGGTCCGGGAGATGATTGCTGAGAACGGACTGCCGGAACCCGACGACATCGAATACGGCTTCACGTGCATCAGAGTGCTCTGGAACGACCCGAAGGTCGCGCTGGTCGTGGACATCGATCCGCCGCTCGAGGACCTACCAACCCCGAGTGCCGAGGACTAATGCGACACAGGAGCCGACCCGGAAGTCTTGGAGACACCAACCAGAGCGTCGGCGTGGGCCTGCTCGGTCTCCCGGAGCTTGAAGCGCTGGATCTTGCCCGTGGCGGTCCGGGGGAAGTCGTCGACGAACTCGACGAGGTGCGGGTACTCGTAGCGGCGGAGGTTGTCTTTGCACCAGCCCCGGAGTTCGTCTGCCAGACGCGTCAGGCTCCGCCGGGGCCGAAGAGCAGATGACGAACGCCTTGATGCGGCTCACGTCCTCGACCTGGACGCCGATCACGGCCGACTCCGTCACCAACGGGTGCCGGGTCAGGCAGGCCTCGACATCCGCCGGCGAGACCCAGAGGCCGCCGACCTTGATCATGTCGTCGGCGCGGCCCTGGTAGATGAAGCGGCCCTCCGGGGTCTGGATGTAGCGGTCGCCGCTGTAGAACCACTCGCCGCGCATGCACCGCCTGGTCTTCTCGCGCTGGTGCCAGTACAGCGACGCGCAGCTGTCCCCTCGGACGAGCATGTCCCCCGGCTCGCCCGCCGGCACGTCACGGCCCGCCTCGTCGACCACCCGGAGCTCGTAGCCGGGGACGGGGCGGCCGGACGTGCCGGGAGCGAGGTCGTCGAGCGTGTTCGAGCAGTAGATGTGGAGCATCTCGGTCGACCCGATGCCGTCGAGGATCGGTACTCCGGCCACGTCCATCCAGCGCTGGAGCACCGCCGCCGGCAGCGGCTCGGCAGCGGACACGCAGGCGCGGACGCTGGAGAAATCCGTCCCAGCCGCAGCCGGCGACCGCGCCATCGCGGCATACAGCGCCGGCACCGAGAAGAAGAGCGTGGGCCGACGCGAGCCCAGCACACCCAGGATCCGGTCGGGCGCAGCCCGCCCGCGGACCAACACGGCGGCAGCGCCCACCGACATAGGGAACGACAGGCCATTCCCGAGCCCGTAGGCGTGGAACAGCTTCGTGGTCGAGTAACAGACGTCCTCCGCGAGTCACCCGCAGGACCGGACGGGCGTAGTTCTCGATCGTGACCCCGATATCGCGGTGCGAGTGGACGACGCCCTTGGGCCGACCCGGTCGACCCCGAGCTGTAGAGCCAGAACGCCATGTCGTCGTCGTGCGTATCGACGGGCGCCTCGAGATCGCCGCCGTCGATTCCGCCCCCGAAAACCTCCGACCCCGACAACACATGCACGTCCGGCCGCACCGCCACCATCGCGTCGCGGCTCTCGGTCAGCGCATCCTCGATCACCACGACCTTGGCGTAGCTGTCCTCGAGGTAGTAGACGTGGTTGTCGACCCGGTCCATCGGGTTGACGGGCACGGGCACCGCGCCGATCCGCATCGCGCCCAGGAAGCACGCGTGGAACGCGGGCGAGTCGTCGAGCACCATCAGCACCCGTTGCTCGCGCTCGACCCCCAGCGAGCGGAGACGCGCAGCCGTCGCGCCCACCAGGCCCGCCAGCTCGCGATACGTGACCTCGCCGTCGTCCGTGATCAACGAGACCGCGTCAGCCCGCCCCGAATCCAGAACCCCATCGAGCAACGTGCTTGCGTTCATCGTCCGCTCCGCTCCCTCGAAACCGGACCCACGCTCGAGCCCGGCGAACCCCACCCTACTTCGGCATATCCCTCACAGCAATCGTCACGTCGACCAGCGCGCACAGCCGCTCGCGCTCGTCACGGAACTCGTGGCTCCAGGTCCACTCGCGGTCATCATGGCCGCGGCACAGAGCTCGCACGTCCACCACGCCCGAAGTAACCGGCCGCAGGAAGCTCGCCGAGTTGCTCAGCCCGGACCCGATCTTGCCCTGCGCGAACACCGCCCGAACGGTCGCCACCGAGGCGATGCTCTCGGCCACCGAGCAGTAGATCCCGCCGTGCATCAGCCCGAGCGGCTGCTTCAGGTCCTCCCGAACCTCGAACCGCACGTGCGCGGACTCGCGAGTCAGCGAAAGCCACTCCAGCCCTAACCACCCCTCGAAGGTCTTCTCGACCGGGATCAACGGCACCGGCAGCTCGGCCGCATCCCACGGCGCCCGCCGGATGTCGTCGCTGGTGCTCACGGCCCGCCGCTTACGCCCCGCTACGAACCACGACCGACTTCGTCTCCGTATAGAAGTCGAACGCCTCGGTCCCGTGCTCCTTGCCGTAGCCCGACGACTTCCACCCACCGAACGGAAGCTCGTCGTAGACCTTGGTCCGGGAGTTGATCCAGGTGTAGCCGGCCTCGATCCGCATCGCCGCCTGGTTCGCGCGCGCGAGATCTCGGGTCCACACCGACGACCCCAGCCCATACCGCGAGGCATTCGAACGAGCGATCGCCTCGTCCATATCCGACACCCGCCACACCGGCAAAGCAGGCCCGAACACCTCCTCCACAGCCATCGGAGAGTCGTGCGGAGGATCGACCACGACCGTGGGCAAAAAGAAGAACCCGTCGGCCAGATCCACATCGTCCGGCGGCCCGCCGCCGCACAGCAGCTCGCCGCCCGCGGACACACTCGACCCAACCTGCCGAGAAAGCGTCTGAACACCCGCAGCGGTGTGCATCGGCCCCATCTGGGTCCCCTTCTCGTCCCCCCGCCCCACCTTGAGCCGCCCAGCCTTCGCGACGATCGACTCGATCACCTCATCGGCCACCGACTCGAACACGTACACGCGCTTGATCGCCAGGCAGGCCTGCCCGCAGTTATAGAACCGGCCCATGCTCGCGGCGCTCGCGGCCGCCGCCAGGTCGGCGTCGTCGCAGATGATCATCGGGTCCGACCCGCCGAGCTCGAGCGTGACCCGCTTCACACCCGCAGAGCACAGCGCCATGATCCGCTCGCCGACCGCGGTCGACCCGGTGAACGCGATCTTCCGCACGCCCGGGTGCCGGACCAGCGCTTCGCCGGTCCCGGGACCGTCGCCACACACCACGTTGAACACCCCGTCGGGCAGCCCGCCCTCGGACAGCAGCTCACAGAAGCGCAGCGTCGTCAGCGGCGTCGTCGGAGCGGGCTTGCCGACGACGGTGTTCCCCGCCACCAGCGCCGGCGCCAGCTTGTTGCACAGCAGCGTCGTGGGGAAGTTCCAGGGCACGATCGCGCCGACCACGCCCAAAGGCCGGCGCAGCACGATCCCGTCCACGCCCGGATCGAGCCCGGGAGCGTGCGCGCCCCGCAGGGCCTTCGACAACCCCACGTAGTGCATCAGCGTGTCGACCGCCTTGGTCAGCTCGATCCGAGAATCGCGCAGCGTCTTGCCCTGCTCGCGCGTCAGCAGCGGGATCAACTCGTCGAGGTGCTCACCGACATGCGCGGCGGCCGAGCCGAGGATCTCCCCCCGCCGCGACACAGCCATTTCAGACCACGCCAGAAAAGCATCAGACGCCGCAGAGACCGCCGCATCGACATCGGCCGCAGAACCAGCGGCCACCGAAGCGAACCCGACCCCGTCCGCGGGGTTGACGACCGTGAGCTCCTGCCCGGAACAACGGTGCTCGCCGCCCGCGATGAACGACCCGGCGTACGACGTGACCGTGCTCATGCCCCGACGAACTCCGCGGGCCGCTTGTCGACGAACGCCGTCAGGCCCTCGACCGCGTCCTTGGTCCCGAACAGCATCTCCATCTGCTGAGCCTCGAGCGCGAGCCCATCGTCGAGCGGCAGCTGGCCGCCCTCGTGCACGCAACGCTTGATCGCAGCGATCGCCACCACCGCGCCCGCGGCCAGCTCCTCGGCGTACTCGCGGGCCTTCGTCTCGGCGTCGTCACCGTCGAACACCTGCGCCACCAGGCCGATGGCCTCCGCCTCCTCAACCCCATAGCGGCGCCCCGTGACCAGGAACTCCATAGCCCGCGACGGCCCGATCAACCGGGTCAGCCGCTGGGTGCCGCCATTCCCCGGCAGTAGCCCCAGCTTCACCTCGGGCAGCCCCAGGAAGTACTTGTCCTTCTTGGCCACGCGGATGTCGCACGCCAAGGCGATCTCCAGTCCGCCACCGAGCGCGTGCCCGGCGATGTAGGCGATGAACAGCTGCTGCGCGCTGGCCATCCGCCGGAACGCGTCCTGGCTGATCCGGATCATGTCCATGTTGGCCTCGATGTTCCCCTCGGTGAACACCTTGATGTCCGCACCGGCGGAGAAGAACTTGGGGTTGGCGCTCTGCACGATCACCACGCGCACCCCCGCAGACGCGATCGCCGAGTCGACCGCGGAAGCGAACTCGGTCATGAACGCCTTGTCGTACGAGTTGGCGGGCGGGTGGTCGAGCGTGATGAACCCGAGCGCGCCCTCGGTGGTGTAGGTGACCGCCATCAGGCCAGCCCTCCCACGACGAGCGACTTGAGCTCCACGTAGGAGTCGAGCGCCTCGATCCCGTGCTCCTTACCGATACCCGACGCCTTGACTCCACCGAACGGCAGCTCGTCGTAGCCGTAGTGGATCTGATTGACCCAGGTCATTCCCGATTCGATCTCCTGTCCCGCGCGATGGATGAGGCGCGCGTCGTGTGTCCACAGCGACGATCCCAGACCGTACGGGGTGTCGTTGGCCCGGGCGATCGCGTCGTCGAAGTCCGTGAACCTCATCACAGGAAGCACGGGCCCGAACACCTCCTCGCGCATCAGCCTCGAATCCGCCCCCGGCGAAGCGACGACCGCGGGCTCCAGGAAGTAACCCCGGTCATGCCCGCCGGTGCCGCCGCCGATGAGCACCTCGCCGCCCGACGAGACCCCGTCGGCTAGCTGCTCGACCAGCTCGTCACGCCCCGCGCGCGTGTGGATCGGACCCATCCGCAGCTGCGGCTTCTCGGCCTTGACCGTCCCGTCGCCCGGCTCGTAGCGCCCGACCCGCGCCACCAGGTCCGACACGAACTCGTCGTAGACCGAGTCGTGGACGAACACGCGCTTGCAGCCCAGGCACGCCTGACCCGCGTTCCAGTAGCGACCGATGATCACCGCCTTGACCGCCGCACCCACGTCGGCGTCGGCGCACACGATCACGGGGTCAGAACCGCCGAGCTCCAACGTGATCCGCTTCAGATCCGGCGCCGCAAGTCCCGCCACGTGGCGCCCCACAGAAGTCGACCCCGTAAACGCCACCCGGCGCACATCGGGATGCCCGACCAGCGCATCGCCGATCACAGAACCCCGCCCGGTCACCACATTGAGCACCCCGTCGGGCAACCCCGCCTCGCCGAACAGCCGGGCCACCGCCAACGTGGCCAGCGGCGTCGTCGCCGCCGGCTTGGCCACAACCGTGTTCCCCGACACGACCGCCGGGGCCACCTTCGTCCCCAGCAGGGTCAACGGAAAGTTGTAGGGAGTGATCGCGGCACACACGCCCATCGGGCCGACGGATCACCAGACCGTACGCAGAGCCCAGCGTCGAGGGCAGCTCCTGGTAGGCGCCGCGGACCTTGGTCGCGGCCTCGGCGTAGAAGTGGACGCCGTGCGCCAGGTGCGTCACCTCCCCCATCGCCTCGGCGAGCGGCTTGCCCTGTTCGGAGGTCAAAACCGCGGCGAGGTCGCGAGCGTTCTCTTCGATCAAGGCAGCGGCCTTGGCCAACACCGCGGCTCGCTTCTCGACGTCGGTGCGAGACCACTCACCGAAGGCACGCTTGGCCGTCGCGACCGCGAACTCGACGTCGTCGGGCGACCCGGCCGGGACGGTGTCGACGACCTCCTCGGTGGCGGGGTTGATGACCTCGAGGTCCTCCTTCGCGGCTCCCTGGCGCCACTCACCGCCGATCAGCATCTCGGGCACTGTGCCTCCTCGTCTTCAACCGGCCGCTTGACTTGCAACGTGAATGGGGAGAGACTATACGCGTGCGAGCGTAAGTCAAGTGTCACACGTTGAGAGGCAGACCGTGGTCGCGACCGAAGCAGCCGAGCTGGCACCGAGAACCGAGCAGGAGGTCCAGGAGCACCTCGCGGCGGGCAAGCTCGTCGAGGGCCTCAAGCACATGTCGCCCAAGTACCTGGAGGGGATCCGGCGGATCCTCACGGTCTCGGCCGACACCGAGCTGGTCAGCGCCCCCTCGTACCTGCGCGCGGCCCAGCACGCGCCCGCGCTGAACAACTTCGGCTCGGCGATGTCGATCATCCAGGACGAGCTCGCCCACGCCCATATCGGCTACCGGCTGCTCGGGGACCTCGGCGTCGACATGGACTGGCTGATCTACGAGCGGCCGGCGGCCAAGTTCAAGTACCCGTACGCGTTCGACGTGCCGCTGAACTCGTGGGTCGAGCTCGTGTGCGCTAACGCGCTGTATGACCAGGCCGGGTTCGTGCTGCTCTCAGACGTGTACGAGTCGAGCACGTTCGGCCCCTGGAAGCGAGCGCTGGCCAAGGTCGACAAGGAGGAGACGTTCCACCTGCGCCACGGCCGCACCTGGCTAAAGAAACTGTCCGCCGACCCCGATGGAAAACAGGAGATCCAGGCCGCGGTCGACTGGATGTTCATCCTCACGCTCGAGTGGTTCGGGCTGCCCGACAACCTGAAGAAGCACTCCGAGCAGCTCGACTACGGCTTCAAGGGCAAGAGCAACGACCAGCTGCGCCAGGGCTGGATGGCCGAGGTGGTCCCGTTCATGGACGAGATCGGGATCCGCGTCCCCGCCCACCACGACGCCGAACAAGACATCTACGTGATCGACTGCCCGTTCCCGGCACGGTTTGACGAGGATCAGCGCGAGTGGCTGCTCGATGACGGGCCGACCGGCTGGGACGAGGTGATCACCCGCTGGGCCGCGCGCGGGCCGATGAACCGCGAATACGTCCGGACGTTGCAGCGGGGATATCAAACAACGGCATTAAGAAAGGCGGCGTAGGTTGATCGCTGACGGCCGCGCAGCTCCAGGGGACATCTCGCTCAGCGGACAACAGCAGGTCGAAGCCCGCCTCTGGGAAGCGCTCCGCGACGGTCGAGGACCCCGAGATCCCCGTGTCGGTGCTCGGCCTGGGCCTGATCGTCTCGCTCGCCTACGAACCATCCGAACGAACAGCGGGCCTGGAGATCACGTTCACCTCGATGGGCTGCCCGGCCATGGAGTTCATCGAGGACGACATCCGCACCGCACTGCTCGCCGATCCCGCGGTCGACGCGGTCGAGATCGAAACGGTCTGGGACCCGGTGTGGACCAAGAACATGATCCGCGCCGACGCCCGCGAGACGATGCGCCGCCTGGGGATCGCCGTATGAGCCGCGCCGACGAGACCGTGTGGGAGGTGTTCGCGCGCAAGGCCTACGAGGACCCACTGCACCATGTGGGCACCGTCACCGAGGGCGACGAGAACCTCGCGCTCGTATCCGCCCGCGCGATCTACGACGAGCAACCCTGGATCGAGATGATCATCGTCCCCCGCGCATCGATCCGCGAGGCGATCCGGGCATGAGCGAGGCGATCCACCGATGAGCAGCACAGCGCCGACCACCGACGCCACCGCGACGATGGTCAGCCTGATCGCCTCGCTGGCCGACAACAAGGCCGCGCTCGGCCGGCGCTTCGGCGAATGGGCGGTGAGCGCCCCGACGATCGAGTCGGCGGTGGCGGCCGCGGCGATGGCCCAGGACGAGCTCGGCCACGCGCGCGCCACCTACCCGATCCTGGCCAAGCTCGGTGTCAAGCACGAGGACGGGTCGCCCGACGGCACCCTCGCGCTGCCGGTACTCCAGCACGAGCTTCCCGACTGGGCCTCGTTCATCGCCGCCAACCTGGTGATCGACGGAATCCTGACCACGTTTGTGTGGACGGCGCGCGACAGCTCGATCGAGCCGCTGGCCCACCGCGCCCGCAAGATCCTCCAGGAGGAGGGCGCCCACAAGATCCACGCCGAGGCCTGGGCGCGCCGGATCCGCCGCGCCGGCCGCTCGGACCTCGAGCTGCTCAGCCAGCGGATCGAGGAAATCTGGAACCAGGCCTCGCGCTGGCCCGGCCCCGACGATCATCCCGGCTACCGCCAGGCGATCGCAGAGCGGATGCTGGCCGAGGGGCCTGCCGCGATCCGCGAGCGGGTGCGCGAATGGCTGCAATGGCTGTTTGCCGGATCACTGACGCTCGACATTCCTCGAGACTGGTCGGACTGGGATGAGGAACGGCGCACATGAACCCCGACTGCCCGTTCTGCGACTCCCCCGACACCGAGGTCGTCGCGACTTGGGGCGGCCAGATGATCACCAGCCAGATGCGCTGCCGCAGCTGCCTGACGTACTTCGAGGCGATCCGCGAGGAACCATGGAAGATCAGCTACGACGACGGTCGGTCGGCGCTGCCGCCGCGCGATCACTTCTCCTGACAATCCTCGGCGAATTCGTGCTGCCGCGTCGCGAGCCGGCGTGGCAGGAGACGCTCGTCAACGCGCTCGCCTCGCTCGGCTACACCCAGCCCGCCGCGCGCCGGGCGGTGTCGCGCAGCCGCACAGATGGGTGGCTGACCGCCCAAAGACGGGGCCGCCGCGCCCGGATGTCTCTCAGTGACGAGACCGCCGAGCTGCTCAGCACGGGTGCGGCCCGGATCTACTCGTTCGGGCACAGCTGGGAGTGGGACGGCCGCTGGCTGGTGCTCGTCCTCCGCGTCCCCGAGCAGCGCCGGGAGGTCCGCCACCAGCTGCGCTCCCAGCTGGCCTGGGCCGGGTTGGGGTCACTCGGCGGAGGCGTATGGCTGACCCCGCACGTCGAGCGCGAGGCCGAGCTGGCCGCCGCCATCCGTGAGGCCCCGGCCGCCGACGCAACCTCGTTCGTGGCCGAGCTCGGCGCGATGGGCGACCCGCGCTCGGTCGCCGCCGCCGCGTGGGAGCTCGAGGAAGTCTCCGAGCACTACCAACGGTTCATCGAGGACTTCGAAAACGTCCGCCCCAACTCGCCCGAGGCGTGCTTCCGGATGCAGACGCTCCTGGTGCACGCCTGGCGCAAGTTCCCGTTCCTGGACCCCGACCTGCCGCCGCAGTTCCTGCCCGAGCGGTGGCCGCGCGAGCGCGCCCACTCACTGTTCGCCGACCGCCACGCCCGATGGGAGCCGGCGGCGCTCGAGTACTTCGAGTCGCTCGAGGGCGAGCGGCCGCAGACGACCGCCCGGGCGGCATGACACAGCTGATCGATCGGCTCGAGCTGCTCGACATCCCGGGCACCGACCCCGCGGCCCCGGTAACCGTCCTGCTCCACGAGGGACTCGGCTCCGTCAAGCTCTGGCGCGGCTTCCCGCAAGCTCTCGCGACCGCGACACACAGCCGCACGATCGCGTTCTCCCGCTACGGGCACGGCCAGTCCGACCCCCCGCCGAGGCCCCGCACCCCCGAGTTCATGCACGAGGAGGCGCTCGAGGTGCTCCCGGCGCTGTTCGGAGAACTCGAGATCGAGCGGCCCGTGCTCATCGGCCACAGCGACGGCGGCTCGATCGCTCTGATCCACGCCGCTCAACACCCGGTGCAGGCCGTCGTGGCGATCGCCCCGCACGTGTTCGTCGAACCCATGTGCCTGGCCGAGATCCGCAAGGCCAAGGACGCCTACACCGACGGCGGCCTGCGCGAACGCATGGCCCGCCACCACCGAGACCCCGACGCCGCGTTCTACGGCTGGAACGACGTGTGGCTTCACCCGCGCTTCCCCGAGTGGGACATCACCCACGAGATCGCGAACGTCAGCTGCCCGCTGCTGCTGATCCAGGGCGAGCGCGACCAGTACGGGACGATGGCCCAACTCGACGCGATCGAACAAGCCGCCCGGGGCCCGGTCACCCGCGTCCACCTGGACTGCCAGCACTCCCCTCCGACCGAGCTCCCCGGGGAGACCGTCGCGGCGATCGCGGACTTCCTCAGTCGCTTGCCGCGCGGCGATACCGCGCCACCGCCAGCGGCGCGAACACGGCGATGATCACCAGCGACCACACGACCGCACCCCACACGTTGTTGCCCGCGGGCGCGCCCACCCACAGGGCCCGCATCGCATCGACCACGATCGTGAACGGGTTGACCTGGGCAAACGTCTTCAGCGGCTCGGGCATCGAGTCGACCGGCACGAACGCCGACGAGATGAACGTCAGCGGGAACACCGCGATGAAGCCGACCGAGTTGGCGGCCTCGGGCGAGGACACCAGCAGCCCGAGGAACGCGAACACCCACGAGAACGCGTAGCCGAACAGCAGCAGGATCCCGATCCCGGCGATCACCTCGCCCACGCTGGTCTGAAACGAGAACCCGATGATGATCCCGGTGATCAACAGGATCGTCATCGACAGCGCGTTGGTGACGACGTCGGCCAGCGTGCGCCCGGCGAGCACCGCGGGCCGCGCCATCGGCAGCGAGCGGAAGCGGTCGATCAGGCCCTTGTGGACGTCCTCGTTGAGGCCGAGCGCGGTCACGAACCCGCCGAAGGCGATGTTCTGGACGATGATCCCGGGGATCAGGAAGTCGACGTAGGAGTAGCCCGGCGTGCTGATCGCACCGCCGAACACGTAGCGGAACAGCAGCACGAACATGATCGGCTGGACGGTGAACGCCAGCAGCAGGTCGGGCGCGCGCGGGAGCCGGATCAGGTTGCGCTCGGCGATCACCAGCGTGTCGGAGACGAGCCGCCTCACGCGACCTCCTCCTCGGTCCGTCCGTCGCGCGAGCCGTCGTCGGAGGAGCCGTTCTCCGTCTCGGCGGCATGCCCGGTCAGCGTCAGGAACACGTCGTCGAGCGTCGGCCGGTTGATCGCCAGGTCGTCGACGTCGACGCCCGCGTCGCTGAGCCGCTTGACCGCCTCGACGATGCTCCCGCGCCGCTGGCGCACATGCACGCACACCACCAGTCCGTCGACGGTGGGCGGGCCGTCCTCGGACATCGCAGCCAGCGCCTGGACGGCGGGCTCGATGCCGGCGCGGTCGTCCAGGGTGACCTCGAGGCGCTCGCCGCCGACCCGGCTCTTGAGCTCGTCCGGCGTGCCCTCGGCGATCAGCCGGCCGTGGTCGATGACCGCGATCATGTTGGCCAGGCGGTCGGCCTCCTCGAGGTACTGGGTGGTCAGCAGCACCGTCCTGCCCTCGGACACGAGCTCCTCGATCACGTCCCATAGGCTCAACCGGCTGCGGGGGTCCAGGCCCGTGGTGGGCTCGTCGAGGAACAGCACCGGCGGCTTGTTGACCAGCGCGGCGGCGAGGTCGAGCCGGCGGCGCATCCCGCCCGAGTAGGTCTTGGTGGGGCGGCTGGCCGCCTCGACCAGGTCAAAGCGCTCGAGCAACTCCGCCCCGCGCTTCTTGGCGGCGCGGCGGCCGGTCCCGTACAGCCGCCCGACCATCGTCAGGTTCTCCAGCCCGGTGAGGTTCTCGTCGACCGCGGCGTACTGACCGGCGAGGCCGATCTCCTCGCGCAGCTTGGCGGCATCGCGGACGACGTCGAGACCGACCACGCTGGCGGTCCCGGAGTCGGGCTTGAGCAGCGTGGTCAGCACCCGGACGAGCGTGGTCTTGCCGGCACCGTTGGGGCCGAGCAGCCCGAGGACCATCCCGCGCGGGGCATCGAGGTCCACGTCGATGAGCGCGCGCACGTCCCCGAACGACTTGGTGACTCCGCGGACGCTGATCGCCGCGTCTCCGTTGTGCGGACGTGCGGACGCCTCCGCGTTCGTCCCTACCGACGACTCCATGCTTCCCACAGTACGAAAAACCGCGGCGAATGTCCCTGGGCCCCGGACCCCACTTCCTCAGGCCAGTCAGACTGGCCCGCAGGGCTGGTCAGACCTGGCGCGAGGACCAGAGCACGGCGGAGAGGACCACGCTGACGCAGGCCACTACCAGGCCGATCAGCCACCCCTGGCTGCCGCTGGAGCTCATGATCGCGGCGATTGCGATTCCGATCGCGACGACTCCGCCCGTGGCGATGATGCGAATCAGCAGGCGCTCGGCGCCGAAGCGGCGGCCCTGCCGACCCGGGAGCATGTTTGGCGCCTGCCTAGTTGCCGGACTCACACGTTAAGGCTGCCCGCCCACGGCCGCCCGAAACGAGACGTCCCGACCTGACGGCATGTAGGATCGCCGCCCTGTGAGCGACTCGGAGGGATGCGGTTGACCGCCACGCAGACCACCCAGACCGCCTCGGTGGCCGATGTCGTCGGAGAGACGGTCGCGGCGCAGGGCGTCCGGGACGCATTCGGGATCCTCGGCAGCGGCAATCTCGTCGTCACCAACGCGCTCGTTCGCGGCGGCGCCCGCTTCCACCACGCCCGCCACGAGGGCGGGGCGATCTGCATGGCCGACGGGTACGGGCGGGTGACCGGTCGCGTCGCCGTATGCAGCGTGCACCAGGGCCCCGGCCTGACCAACACGATGACCGGGCTGGCCGAGGCGGCCAAGAGCCGTACGCCGGTGCTGGTGCTGTCGGGCGAGACGCCAGCGGCGGCACTGACCTCGAACTTCCGGATCGACCAGCACGACCTGGTCCAATCCGTCGGCGCGATCGCCGAGCGCGTACACAGCCCGCGAACCGCTGCCGATGATGCTCAGCGCGCCTACCAGCGGGCGGTCGTCGAGCGCCGGCCGGTGGTGCTGATGCTCCCGATCGACATCCAGCCCCAGCCGCCCGCATCGACACAGCCCTCCCGGCCCCCGCTCCCACCGCTCGATGCCCCCGCGCCCAACCCCGCCGCGATCGAGGCCGCGGCAGACCTGCTCGCCCAGGCCAAGCGCCCCGCAATCATCGCCGGCCGCGGAGCGGTCCTCGCCGACGCGCGTGAGGACCTCGAGGCCCTCGGCCAGCTGACGGGCGCGCTTCTGGCCACGTCCGCACCCGCCAACGGGCTGTTCGCCGGGCTCCCCTACGCGGTCGGGATCTCGGGCGGGTTCGCCTCGCCGTTCGGCGCCGAGCTGCTCCCCCAGGCCGACGCGGTGCTGGTCGTCGGCGCCTCGGTCAACCACTGGACGACCAAGCACGGCGCGCTGATCGCCCCGCAAGCGAAGGTCGCCCAGCTCGACATCGACACCCGCGCAATCGGCCTCAACCGCCCAGCCGACGTCGCAGTGCTCGGCGACGCCCGGGCCAGCGCGCGGGCGCTGGTCGCCGAGCTCGAGCGCCGCAGCCACGCCAACCCCGGCTTTCGCACCCCCGAGCTGGCGGCGCAGATCGCCTCGCGCCGCTGGGCCGACGAGCCCTACGAGGACGCCGGCACCGACGAGTGGATCGACCCGCGGACGCTGACGATCGAGCTGAACAAGCTGCTGCCCGCCAACCGGATCGTGTCCGTCGACTCGGGCCACTTCACTGGCTACCCGTCGATGTACCTCGACGTCGCCGACCCCCGCTCGTGGCTGTTCGTGAACGGTTTTCAGGCGGTCGGCCTGGGCCTGGGCAACGCGATCGGGGCGGCGATCGGCCGTCCCGACGTGCTCACGGTCGCGGCAATCGGCGACGGCGGCGCGTTCCTGTCGCTGGCCGAGCTCGAGACCGCGGCCCGGCTGAAGCTGACGCTGCTGGTCCTGATCTACGACGACATGGCCTACGGGGCCGAGGTGCACCACTTCGAGCCGATGGGGCACGATGTCTCGCTGGTGCGGTTCCCCGACGCCGACCTGGCCGCGGTCGCGACCGCGGTCGGCGCGAGGGCCGCGACCGTCCGCAACACCGACGACCTCTCAGTCGTCGAGGAGTGGCTGGCCAACCCCCATGGGCCGCTCGTCCTTGACGCGAAGGTGAACCCAACGATCTGCGCTGAATGGCTCGAGGAGGCTTTTCGCGCGGGGTAACCAAAAGGAGCCTCCCCCATGTCAAGCACGCAGGCAGGCCAGGTCTCGGCGCTCGTCGAGGGACTTGCGGCGGGCAACGTCGAGCTAGTCGACCTGACCCAGCCGCTCACCGAGTCGACCCCGGTGATCCAGCTGCCACCGCCGTTCGCCAACACCCCCGGGCTCAGCCGCGAGGAGATCAGCAAGTACGACGACCGCGGCCCCGCGTGGGCCTGGTACACGCTGACGATCGGCGAGCACGTCGGTACCCACCTCGACGCGCCGATCCACTGGGTCACGGGCAAGGACGGCGACGACGTCTCCGCGGTCGGGCCCGAGCGGCTGATCGGCCCCGCCTGCGTGGTCGACAAGACGGCCGAGACCGAGGCCGACAACGGCTATCTGCTCACGGTCGCCGACCTCGAGGCGTGGGAAGCCGAGAACGGCCGGGTGCCCGACGGCGCCTGGGTTCTGTTGCGCACCGGCTGGGGCTCGCGCGCCCAGGACGAGACCGCGTTCCTCAACGCCGGCGAGCAGGGACCGATCACCCCCGGGCCCGACGTCGAGGCCTCGCGCTGGCTCGCCACCGAGCGCGGGATCTCCGGGTTTGGGGTCGAGACCGTTGGGATCGACGCCGGCGCTGCCCACAGCTTTGACCCCCCGTTCCCGGTCCACAACTTCCTGCTCGGGGCGGGTCGCCTCGGCCTCACCCAGCTGGCCAACCTCGACAAGCTGCCGATCACCGGCGCGCTGATCGTCGTATCGCCGCTGAAGCTCGTCGGCGGCACCGGCAGCCCGAGCCGCGTGTTCGCGTTCGTCCCGAAGAGCTAACCCGCTCCGGCATCGCTCGCTCAACCGTCGCGGGCTCCCCAAACCCAGGGGGGCCCGTGACCCGAGCAGGGTTGACTCGGGTCACGGGTTGTCCCTTGGCTAATCCTGGGTCTGGGTGAGCTCGCGCTCGGGGGTTGTGGGGGTGTTGGTCTTGAGCTGGTTGAGGGTTTCGGGGTCGGCGATCCCGTCGGGCGGGAGGTTGTGGGCTTCTTGGAATCGTTTGACCGCGTCGGTGGTCAGCGGGCCGTAGCGGCCGTCGACCATGCCGGGCTCGAGGCCGAGGCGGTGCAGCTGGCGTTGGAGCTCCTTGACCCGCTCGGCGCGGACGAGGAACGGGCTGCCCTTGACGCTGGCCTTCAGCGCGCTGAGCGTGACGGGGTCCGCGACGCCGTCGACGGGGAGGTCATGGGCGCGTTGGAAGCGTCTGACCGCGTCGGTGGTCATCGGTCCGTAGCGCCCGTCGATGCGTCCGGGTTGGAGGCCGAGCGCTGTGAGTTGGTGTTGGAGTTCTTTGACGCGGTCTTCGCGTCGTGAGAACGGCTGCGTGATGGTGCGGCCGTGCAGCGCGTCGAGGGTGGCCTGGTCGGCGACCCCGTCCTCGGGGAGGCGTTTGGCGTGCTGGAAGCGTTTGACCGCGTCGGTCGTCCGCGGCCCGTAGCGTCCGTCGATCGCTCCGGGTTCTAACCCGCGCAGGGTGAGCTCGCGCTGGAGCTCCTTGACGCGCTGGACGCGGCCGGAGAACGGCCGGTCCGGGCGTGCCGGCGCGGAGTGCGGTCAGCGTGGCGGCGTCAGCGACGCCGTCTGAGGGGAGCTCGCGGACCCGTTGGAACTCGCGGACGGCGTCGGTGGTCAGCGGCCCGTAGCGCCCGTCGACGATGCCGGGGCGAAACCCCAGCCAGGTCAGCTGGCGCTGTAGTGCTTTGACGCGTTCGACGCGTTCCTCGGGCGGCTCGGTTTGGTCGACTGCCAGCTCGGCTGGCGTGTCGGGTGTGGTGTGAACCTCCTGGTTTCGGGGTGATCCGGCCGACGGCATCGCGACCGCGGCCTCCAATGCGGCGATTTGCGCCGCTGAGCTGGTCGGATCCGCAGCGGCCCCGGCGATGACCGAGGACACCAGCTCGGGCTCGGGGTCGGGGCCGGGATCGGCGTCGACCGCGGCCGATTGGCCGGCGGGCGGCTCATACACCTGCGGGGTTGCGGTCTGCTCGGCCGGTATGCGCCGGCCGGGCTTGCGGGCGCGGCCGCGGAGCGCGAGCATCGCCAGCGCACCGAACAGCAGCGCGCCGAGCCAGCAGCAGGAGCGTCCACGGGAAGCCCGAGGGCTTATGGACGGCCGGCCTGGCCGGGGGCTGGGTTGGTGTGGGTGGGTGCCGGCCGGGGCTTGGCCGCGGCCGGGTGCTGCTGGGCCTTCGGCTTCGCGGACGGAGCCGGGTGAGGTGCGGCCTGCGAGTGCGGTTGGTGAGCGCCCGCAGCGTCGCCGCGGAGGCGATCCCGCTGGCGGGGAGGTGACGCGCGTGCTGCAAACGCCTCACCGCCGCCCGGGTGCGGGGGCCGTAACGACCGTCAGCCCGGCCGGGCGAGAACCCGGACCGCTGCAAGGCGCCGCTGCAGCCGCCTGACCCGGTTAGCGGGCCAGATCGAGCCCGCGCCCGGCAGCAGGCCGCCGGCAGCGAGCCCGTGGCGGGTATGGGGGCCGACGATCCCGTCGACCGCGAGCCCGTCGGCGCGCTGGAAACGCGCCACCGCCGCCCGGGTCAACGGGCCAAACCGGCCGTCGACCGGGCCGGGGGAGAACCCGTCGGTGGTGAGCTTGGCCTGTAATGACCGGACCGCGCCAGACGGGGTCTGATACCCGCTGCCGAGCGGCCAGCAGCACCGGATGATGCGTGCCTGAAGAGGCGTTATGACCGGCGGCCGCGAGGGCCACGCCCGGCAACAACGCCGCGGTGAAGAGCACCAGAGCCACGGCACAAGCCGCCAGCGCTGTCGCCCACATTGATCGTGACATTCAATCTCAACTCCTGACTAGCCAATGGACGGCGCGCAAGCCCCAAGGGCCCATCGCGCCACGACGACCTGGAACAGGCCGTCGGGCTAGTCAGGCGAGACAGAAAGAGCGAGAAACGGCGCCGGGCGACCGAGCGTGTACTCACGCCGACGACGCAAAAGACCCGGCAGCAACAACCCCGCCGCCAGGAACAAGATTCCGAAGCGTAAAGAAGAAATGGCCGCCCGAAGCGCCGGCGCCGGCCGCCGCCCCAGAAGCGCCCGCAGGGAGCGCCAGGCGCCTGCGGAGCGGGACCATCAGGCGCCACCGGAGCGGACCCCGCCGGGGCGCGAGAGCCGCCCGCGACACTCGGAACCAGGCCCGGGTCGGCGCTCGTACCAACCGCCGACAGCGCCGACAGGAACGAGACGCTGCCGGTCCTGGCCAGGCCGGCAAGCTCCACAGCCAACTTCGAGGACATCGTCGTGGTCAGCCGCAGACCGGGAGTGGCGGCCGGCGGGGTGACCAGCGTCGAAGGCCGGGACCGAGAGCCCGCCGGCCGGAGCCAGCAACGCGCCCGCAGGCAGTTCGGTGGCCGGCGCCGCCAGGCCAGCCGGCGGGACGATCGCGGCGCGCTGCGGCGCCGACACGATCATCGGAGCGACCGAAGCCACCGACACGATCGAACCAGAAGCCGGAGTCGACGAGCCCGGGCCCGAGCCGTCGAGCGCGAGCCGCCGACAGGCGCGATCACGCTGCCGGCGGGGCCGGTGACCGGCGCGAGCACCCGGGACAGGTCGCTCGACACCGGCGCGAGCACCGGGCCGATGACCGGCGCCAGCGTGTTCGTGACCGGCGCCAGCGTCTGCGTGACCGGCGCCAGCACCGGGCCGATAACCGGCGCCAGCGTCTGCGTGACCGGGGCGAGCAGGCCCGTGACCGGCGAGCGGCCCGTGACCGGAGCGAGCACCTGAGTCAGCGGCGCGGCGATCGGAGCCACGGCGCCCGTGACCGGAGCCAGCAGCTGAGCCACCGGAGCGACAACGCCGCCCAGCGGGGCCGTGACGGCGCCAGCGGGGCCGTGACCGGCGCCAGCACGCTGCCGACCGTCGTGGTCACCGGAGCCAGCACGTTGCCGACCGTCGTCGTCACCGGAGCCAGCGTGTCGGCGACCGGAGCGACGACCTCGGCGAGCGGGGCCACGACCGCCGTGACGACCTGGCCCAGCGCCTTCGTGACCGGAGCCACCGCGGCCGCGACCGGAGCGACCAGCTGGGTCACCGGAGCGGTCAGCGGCGCCACCATCTTGGTGATCGGCGAGGCGACCTTCTCGATCGTCTGGGTCACCGGCGCCAGCACCTTGGCGACCGTCTGGGTCGCCGGCGCCGTCACCTTGGCCACCGTCTGGACGACCGGGGCGGCCACCTTGGTCACGCGTCTGCGTGACCGGCGCGGCGACCTTGGTCACGGTCTGCGTGACCGGCGCGGCGACCTTCGTCACGGTCTGCGTGACCGGCGCAGCGACCTTCGTCACGGTCTGCGTGACCGGCGCGGCGACCTTCGTCACGGTCTGCGTGACCGGCGCGGCCACCTTGGTCACGGTCTGCGTGACCGGCGCCGCCGACCTTCGTCACGGTCTGCGTGACCGGCGCCGCGACCTTGGTCACGGTCTGCGTGACCGGGGCGGTGACCTTGGCGACGGTCTGGGTCGCCGGCGCGGTCACCTTGGCCAGCGTCTGGGCGACCGGGCCGGCCGGGCTCGACGCCGCCGGAGTCGACGGGGTAGACGCCGCCGGGGTCGCCGGCGAGGCGGGCTTAGACGGCGCCGCGGCGCCGCCGGCGCCGTCACCTTGGCGACCGTCTGAACGACCGGAGCGGTGGCCTTGGCGACCGTCTGGGTGACCGGCGCCGCGGCCTTCGTGACCGCCGCCACCGGGGTACTCGCAGCGGGGGTCGCCGGAGCCGGAGCGGCAGGCGCGGCCGGAGCCGGAGCGGCAGGTGCGGCCGGAGCCGGAGCGGCCGGTGCGGCCGGAGCCGGAGCGGCCGGTGCGGCCGGAGCCGGAGCGGCCGGTGCAGCCGGAGCCGGAGCGGCCGGTGCCGCGGAGGTCGCCGACGACGCCGCGGGAGCCGCGGCCTGGGTCACCGGAGCCGCCGCCTTGGCGACCGTCTGAGTGACCGGCGCGACGGCCTTCGTGACCGGCGCCGTCACGGTCGAAACGACGTTGCCGAGACCGGGCCCGGAGGCGGCTCGGGCGCTGCCCCCGCCGAACAGCAGAGTCGCGAGCAGCAGCAGCGCGAAACCGGCGAGCAATCCCGCCCGTCTCGCGCCCTTACCTAAGACCCCACCAAAAACCTGCATTACGGAGCCGTTTCCCACTATGCGAGACGGCTAAACCTCACCAAACGTCCCGCCGGTAATCCAGATAACACGCCCCCGTAGCCCCCAAACGCCCGAAAACGGACGATTTGCTCGGACAACGCAGGCCTGCCCCGGGTGCGACCTTATCCCTGCCGGTCACCCGAAAACGGCACCCTCAACGCCACAGCGGCGACGCCCCGGTGACGTCGTCGAAGTGTCGCTGGGAGGCCGGCGCGAGGCCCTCATAGAGCGCATGGAAGATCTCCACCGCGCGCCTTCGCGGACCCTCCACGGGCGGCGCCAGATCGGTCGGGAGCTCGGGGTCCAGCACCGGGAATTCGCGGAACAGATGCACCAGTCTGGTGCGCACTACAAACGCCTCCTGATCGCTCACCGAGCGCACAGCTCGACCCACTTCCGGACCCCCTTCGGCACCCTCCGACAGGTACGCCCCGAACTCGGACACGAACCCCTCGTAGCGCTCGACCAGGCCGCTCAGATTCCACGCTCTCGAGACGAACGCCGGCAGCCCCGAGGCGTCCGCTCCGGACGCCCGGAACAGCGTTGCAAACTCGTCCACGCCGAGCTCTGACAGCAGCCCTCGGACCTCGTCGGCGTGGTCGTGAGGAGACACCCACACGCTGTCCTGCGCGGAGCCGAATCCGAGGAACCGCAACCGCCTCGACAGCCGGCTTCGCTCGAGCCGCCGGTCCTCCGGAATCTGATGCCAGACGAGCGTCCACGTCGCCTCGTCGGACCGCTCGGAGCCGAGCGAGAAGATCCGCCCGTCGCCCTCCAGCAGCAGCCGCTCGCAGCGCGGCGTGATCCGGTAGTGGACGAGCCGGCCCGAGCGCACCCGCTCGATCAGCCCGCGGCGCACCAGCCGGGTCAGCGCCACCCGCGCCGCACCCTGCGAGAACCCGAACTCGGCGAGCAGCACCACCAGCCCCCCGGACCACACCATGTCGCCGAACGGGCGCACGTACGTTCCCAGCAGCGAGACCACCAGATCCTGGGGCTGGAACGGCTCGCCGGCAGCGAGCGGCCCAGCCACAACCGCCCCGGAGCTCACCCCCGGTCTACCAGCGGGACGGGCGCCGGCTCGAACGTCCGCTCGAGCTCCTTGCGGACCTCATCGCCCCGTCCGCTGGGGGGTTTGCGCGAACCGGGCTGATACTGAACAGGCCACCGCGCTCCTGTGTAACCCTGCTCGGCGGCCGCGTGGAGCGTCCAGTGCGGGTTGTAGAGATGCGGTCTCGCCAGAGCACACAGATCGGCCCTCCCGGCGGCGATGATCGTGTTGACGTCGTCGTAGCTGGAGATCGCTCCGACGGCGATCGTGGGGATCCCGACCTCGTTGCGAATCCGGTCGGCGAACGGGGTCTGGTAGCTGCGCCCGAACGCCGGCCGCTCGTCGGGCGAGACCTGTCCGGAGGAGACGTCGACGATGTCGCAGCCGTGCTCCTGGAGCATCCGAGCGAAGCGGACGGCGTCGTCGGGCTCGAACCCGCCGGGCACCCAGTCGGTCGCCGAGATCCGGACGCTCATCGGCTTCTCCGCCGGCCACACCGCGCGGCAGGCGTCGAACACCTCGAGCGGGAACCGGGCGCGCCCGTCGAGCGTGATCCCGTACTCGTCGTCGCGGGCGTTGGTCAGGGGCGACAGGAAGCTCGACAGCAGATAGCCGTGGGCGCAGTGCAGCTCGAGCAGGTCGAACCCGGCGGCGACCGCGCCGCGGGCGGCGGCGACGAACTGCTCCAGGACGGCATCCAGGTCGGCGCGCGTCATCTCGCGCGGGACCTGGTTGTCCGGTCCGTAGGGCAGCGGCGAGGGGGCGATCAGCGGCCAGTTGCCGTCGGGCAGCGGCTCGTCGATCCCGTCCCACATCAGCTTCGTCGAGCCCTTGCGACCGGAGTGCCCGAGCTGTGCTCCGATCGCGCAATTCCCCTGCTCGTGGACGAAATCTACGATCCGCTTCCAGGCCCCCACGTGCGCGTCGGTATACATGCCTGCGCAGCCGGGTGTAATCCTTCCCTCGGCTGAGACGCAGACCATCTCGGTCATCACCAGCCCGGCGCCGCCGAGCGCTCTGCTGCCGAGGTGGACCAGGTGGAAGTCCCCCGGGGTCCCGTCGACCGCGGAGTACATGTCCATCGCCGACACCACCACCCGGTTGGGCAGCTCGAGGTCGCGGAGCCTGAACGGCAGGAACATCGGCGGCCGCGGATCGGGGTGCACCTCGGCGACGAACTCCGGGTCGCGCAGCCGCAGGTTGTCGTAGGTCACCCGCCGGCTGCGGGTCAGCAGGTTGAACGCGAACTGCAACCGGTCCTGCTCGACGTAGCGCCCGAGCCCCTCAAACCACTCCAGCGAAGCCTGCGCCGCGCGCTGCGTGCTCTCGACGATCGGCCGGCGCTCCTCTTCATAGGACAGAAGCGCCCGCTCCACGTCCTCGCCGTGAGACCGCAGCGCCCACGCCAGCGCGACCGCGTCCTCCATCGCCAGCTTCGTCCCCGAGCCGATCGAGAAATGCGCCGTGTGCGCCGCGTCGCCGAGCAGGACGACGTTGCCCGCCCGCCAGGAGCTGTTGCGCACCGTCACGAAATCGATCCACTTGGAGTTGTTGGCCACCAGCTCGTGCCCGTCCAGCGCATCGGCGAACAGCTCGGCGCAACGCTCGATGCTGCGCTCGTCGCTGACGCCCGGCGGCAGCGGCCCCGGCGCGAGCGAGTCAAGCGCGGCGTCGCGCCACACCCGCTCGTTGCACTCGACGATGAACGTGCTCATCCGGTCGTCGTACGGATACGCGTGAGCCTGGAACACCCCCTCGGGCGTATCGACCACGAAGAACTTGAAGGCGTCGAACACCAGGTCCGTGCCCAGCCACATGTACCGGCAGAACCGCCGGTCCAGCGTCGGCCCGAACTGGGCCCCCAGCGCCGTCCGGATCGCGCTCGAGGCCCCATCCGCGGCCACGACCACGTCGGCCCAATCGAGCTCGGACACCGCCGGGGCCTCGGTCTCAAACCGGATCTCGGCGCCCAGCTCCAACGCCCGCTCCTGCAGGATCGCCAGCAGCTCTCGGCGACCGAGCGCCGCGAACCCATGACCGCCCGACCGCGTCACCGACCCCCGGTAGTGGATGTCGATGTCGGTCCAGCGCGCGAACCGCTCGGTGATCGCCCAGTACGTCTCCGGGTCGGCGTGCTCGAACACGCTCAACGTCTCATCCGAGAACACCACGCCGAACCCGAACGCATCCCCGGGACGGTTGCGCTCGAACACGCACACCTCCCAGTCCGGGCGGACCTTGCGCATCAGGATCGAGAAGTAGAGCCCGCTCGGTCCCCCACCGACGACCGCAATCCGCATCGGCTAGCGCTTCCCGCCAGGCGCCGGCGGGTGCCGCTCGAATGGGGTCGTATTTGTGGTGGGGAGCACTTACACGCCCAGATCGCTCAGGTGCTCGTACTCCAAGCCCAGTCCGGTGACCGCGTTGTGGATCAGGGCCAGCGCCGCGCACACATTGGCGTGCGCGTTGGGCGGCAGGTCCTGGCCGGCCAGCGCCTTGAGCTCCTCGTAGACGGCGAGCAGGCGCGCCTCGTCCGGGGTCAGCTCGTTACCGATCAGATCGGTAGCCATCAGCCCACCCCCACCGGAGAGTCGCGCCGGTCGACGGTTCGCTTGGCCTTGAGCTCGAACCGGGGGAGCTCGCCGGCGGCGGCCCGCTGGACCCGGAAGTTCAGGCCCTCGTGGGCGTGGGCCAGGCGCTTGTGGAGGTCGTCGCACAGCGAGTCCCAGCCGTCGTCGCCCCAATCGGGCTTCATCTCCACCCGGAGCGTGATCTCGTCGCGGATCCCCTCGTGCGTGATCACCGTCTGGAACTCGTCCACGTCGGGGAACTCGCGGACGATCGCCTCGATCGCCCGCGGGTACACGTTGGTGCCGCGGACGAGCTTCATGTCGTCGACGCGGCCGAGGATCCCGCCCTCGAAGATGTCAAAGCCACGGCCACAGTCACACCGCGAGGCGGGGACCTTGCAGACCAGGTCGCCGGTGCGGTAGCGGATCAGCGGGATCGCGCCGCGCCCGAACGAGGTCACGACGCGCTCGCCGCGCTCGCCGTACGCGACCGGCTCGAGCGTGTCGGGGTCGAGCACCTCCTCGATCACGTTGTCCTCGATGATGTGCGTGCCGCCCGGTTGGTGAGAGCACTCGAACACCATGATCGTGCCGATCTCGGTCATCCCCGCGGTGTCGTAGGCCTTGGCGCCCCACTGCCCCTCGATCAGCGCCTTGGTCTGGGGGATCGAGCCGGCGGGCTCGCCCGACAGGATCAACCGCTCCACCGCGGAGTCGCGCAGGTCGAGCCCGTGGACCTGCGCCTCCTGGGCGAGCCGTAGCGCGTAGGTAGGGGTCGAGGCCACGACGGTCGCGCCGAAATCGCGGATCTGACGCACGCGCATCTCGGTCGTCTGCGCGCCGCCGGGCACGTTCAGGACCCCCATCTTCTCCATCGCGTAGTGAAGCCCCCAGAAGCCGATGAACGAGCCGTATCCGAACGCGATGTAGGCGGTGTCGGTGGGCCGGACGCCACAACCCCACAGCGCGTAGCACCACATCTCGGCCACCCACGACCAGTCCTTGCGCGAGTCGAGCGCCCGCAGCGGGCCCCGACCGGTGGTGCCGGAGGTGGTGTGCACGCGGATCGCGCCGTCGCCGCCGATCGCCGGGATCTCGCCGTAGGGCGGACGGACCTCCTGGGAGGCCATCCACTCGTCGCGCGTCAAGCACGGGATCCGGCGCATGTCGGCCAGCGACCGCAGCTGGTCGGGCTGGAACCCCTCGTCCGCGAAACGCCGCTGGTACCAGGGGCTTCTCGCGGCAGCCCACTCGCTCTGCCGACGCAGCTTCGCGAGCTGAAGCGCCTCGAGCCGCTCGCGGTCGAGCGTCTCGGTCTTCGGGTTCCAGTAGGGACTGTCGCGGGACAAACGGTCCTCCAATTCGAGAATACCTAACATTGCTCCGGAGTTCTATGTCGAGTATCGTCGCGCCTCATGAGCTGGCACTTCGATTTCGATGTGCGCGATGGCGTGGCCACGATCGCGCTGAACCGACCCGACAAGCTGAACGCGCTGACGTTTGAAGCCTACGCGGATCTGCGCGATCTATTGGCCCAGCTGCCTCATCGCGGCGACGCGCGGGTGCTGATGATCACGGGACGCGGCCGCGGATTCTGCTCCGGCGGCGACGTCGAGGAGATCATCGGCGAGCTGGTCAAGCGGGACGCCGCCGAGCTGCGTGAGTTCACGCGGATGACCGGCGCGGTGGTCAAGGGGTTGCGCGAGCTGCCGATGCCCGTGATCGCCGCCGTCAACGGCGTCGCGGCCGGCGCGGGCTCGGTGATCGCGCTGGCCGCTGACTTCCGGCTGCTCGCCGAGTCGGCGTCGTTCGCGTTCCTATTCACGCGCGTGGGGCTGTCGGGCGCCGACATGGGGTCGGCCTACCTGCTGCCCCGGATCGTGGGACTGGGTCGCGCCACCGAGCTGCTGATGCTGGGCGACAAGATCAAGGCCCAGCGCGCGTACGAGATCGGTCTGGCCAACGAGGTCGTCCCCGACGAGGAGCTCGGGGACCGGGCCGCGGCGCTGGCCCAGCGGCTGGCCGACGGCCCCGCGCTGGCCTACTCGGCCACGAAGGTGGCACTCACTCGCGAGCTCGACTCCGACCTGGGAAGCTCGATCGAGATCGAGGCCCTGACTCAGGCGCTGCTGATGAAATCAGAGGACTTCACCGAGTTCTACAACGCCTGGCACGAGGGCCGTAAACCAGACTGGAGGGGCCGATGAACCGGATCGTCAACCCGCCCGAGCTGCCCAAGCCCAGCGGCTTCTCGCACGCGCTCGTGGCCGGCAACACCGTCTACCTGGCCGGACAGGTGGGCTCCGGCGAGACCCTCGTCGAGCAGTTCGATGAGGCCGCCGGGAACGTGGTGACCGCGCTGCAGGCGTCAGGTGGCAAGCCGGGCGACCTGGTCTCGCTGCAGGTGTTCGTGCGGGACGTCGCCGCCTACCGGGCCGCGCTGGGCGAGCTCGGCGCCGCGTGGCACAAGCACTTCGGCAACCACTATCCGGCGATGGGGTTATTCGGCGTCACCGAGCTGTTCGATCCGGGGCTGCAGGTCGAACTGATGGGCATCGCCGTCATCCAGGCGTGAGCCGGGCGTGGGCGAGCTGTACGACGAGACCCGCCGGCTGGCCGCCACGGAGCTGCGGCCGATCGCCGACGCGGGGCGTCCGTGCCGGGTCAACCGGCCGCTGGTCCGGGCGCTGGCCGAGCACGGGCTGCTGGGGCGGCTGTTCCCCGACGTGTCGGCGACCGACCTGTGCGTGATCCGCGAGGCGCTGGCGACCGAGTGCACCGAGGCCGAGACCGCGTTCGCGCTCCAGGGCCTCGGCGCCTACCCGATCTACCAGGCCGGCTCGGCGGAGCTGCGCGAGCGCTGGATCCCGCGTGTGGCCGACGGCAGCGCGGTGGCGGCGTTCGCGCTGACCGAGCCCGAGGCCGGCTCCGACGTGGCGGCGATGTCGCTGCGGGCCACGGCGGGCGATGACGGGTACCGCCTCAACGGAGAGAAGCTGTGGATCTCAAACGCGCCCGAGGCCGATATCTACACGGTGTTCGCGCGCACCTCGGAGGGCCGGCGCGGGCTGACGGCGTTCGCGGTGCCGGGTGACAGCCAGGGCCTGAGCGGCGAGCGCAAGCAGCTGGTGGCCCCGCACGCGATCGGGTCGCTGCGGTTCGACGACGTATTCGTGCCCGCCGACCACGTGCTCGGTGAGCCCGGCGAGGGCTTCCGGGTGGCGATGCGGACGCTCGACCTGTTCCGGCCGAGCGTCGGCGCGTTCGCAATCGGCATGGCCACGCAGGCACTCGAGCTCGCCGCCGACTGGGCGCTCGAGCGCCAGACGTTCGGCAAGCCGTTGGCCCAGCACCAGGCGGTCGCCCACCGGCTCGCCGACCTGACCGCGCGCGTGGAGGCGGCCCGGTTGCTGGTGCGCCGGGCGGCGGCGGCGTTCGACGACGGTGCGCCGGATCCCGCGCTGGCGGCAATGGCGAAACTGCTGGCGACCGAGACCGCCCAGGAGGCGGTCGACGCGGCGATCCAGTTCCACGGGGCGCGGGCGCTCGAGCACGGGCACCCGCTCGAGCACCTCTACCGTGAGGTCCGCGCGCCCCGGATCTACGAGGGCGCCTCAGAGATCCAGCGGGAGATCATCGCGCGGGCGGTGTTTCGCCAGGCTCAGGAGAGGCGTACGTCTCGCTCCCCATGACGTGCACCGAGACGTAGGGCTCGTCGCCCACAACCCAGCTGTCGTGGCCCGACGGGACGTAGAACAGCTCGCCGGCCCGCATCACCCGCTCGGTGCCGTCGTCCATCTTGACGGCGGCGGCGCCGCTGATCACGAGGCCGACGTGCTCGACCGGGCATGAAGGCGCTCCACCGACGTGCTCGGTCCACCGCCAGCCCGGTTCGTAGCGTGGCGCGCCCGATCGTCATGGGTCCGACCCGGTAGATCTCGAACTTGCCCTTAGGGAACGTGCGCACCTCGGTCGGCTCGTCGAGGCTCAACAGCGTGAGGTCCATGCGCATCAGTGTTGCACTTCGCGACGAGACTCGACACACTAGGGTGGTGAGGTGTCGAGAGTAGTGAGGAGCTAAGCATGGACTTTGGCGTGTTTCTCCCGGTCTCCGGTGCTGCTTCCACACGCGCGGGCCTGACCCACGCCGCGCAGACCGCCGAGCGGCTCGGCTTCACCACGGTGTGGGCGGCCGACCGGATCGTGATCCCGTGGGAGATCGAGAGCGATTACGCCTACAGCTGGTCGGGGTCGTTCATCGTCCCGCCGCAGAAGCCGTTCCTGGAGTCGATGACCGCGCTTGCGTTCCTGGCCGGCGCGACCGAGAAGATCAGGCTCGGGGTCGCGGTGCTGGTGACCACCTACCGCGATCCGGTGCACTGGGCCAAGGTTGCGTCGACGATCGACTGGCTGTCGGAGGGCCGGTTCATCCTCGGCGTCGGGATCGGGTGGATGGCCGAGGAGTTCGACGCGCTCGACCGCTCGGACATCTTCCCCCAGCGAGGCCGGGTGGCCGACGAGCAGCTGCGGGTCGCGCGCAACCTGTTCACCGAGGAGCACTGCTCGTTTGCCGGCGAGCACTACTCCTACGACGACATCGCGTTCTACCCCAAGTCCTACGACAAGCCGATCCCGATCTGGTGCGGCGGCGAGAGCCGGGGGGCCCAGCGCCGCGCCGGGGTCCACGGCGACGCCTGGTTCCCCTACTTCCCGCGCGTGACCCCAGAGGAGCTCCGCTCCCGCTATGAGAACGTGCTCACGTCGGCGAGGGACGCCGGCCGCGACCCCGACGAGATCGCGCTGCATTGCTGCCTGTCGGTCGAGGTCACCGACGAGCCCGTCGAGCAGGAGCCCGACATCCTCCGCGGGAGCCCCGAGCAGGTGGCCGAGGCGCTGTCGCGGTTCGCCGACGTCGGCGTCGAGCACGTCGGACTGCAGTTTTTGGTCGGCCGCTATCCCGAGCGGCTGGCGCAGATGGAGCGGCTTGCGCCGGTGGTCATGGGGTGAGCCGGACGGTCGTCGTCACCGGCGGGGCCAAGGGCATCGGCCGCGCGGTGGTCGAGCGGTTTACGGCGCTCGGCGACGACGTGGTCGCGTTGGGCCGCGATCGGGAGGCGCTGCACCGGATGAGCGTGCGCACCGCGGTCTGCGACGTGACCGACGAGGCTGCGGTGGCGAGCACGTTCGCCTCGCTGGGCCGCGTGGACGTGCTGGTCAACAACGCGGGCTTCGCCGAGACCGCGCCCCTGGCCCGGACCACGCTGGAGTCGTGGGGGCGGCATTTTGACGTCAACGTGACCGGGCCGTTCCTGTGCATGCGCGCCGTCGTCCCCGGGATGACCGAGCGGGGCAGCGGCTCGATCGTGACCGTCGCGTCGACCGCCGGGCGGGTCGGCGCCCCGTACACGATCGCCTACACGTCGTCCAAGCACGCCGCGGTCGGGCTCACCCGCGCGGCCGCCAGCGAGCTGGCGGGCACCGGTGTCCGCGTCAACGCGGTCTGCCCCACCTACGTCCGCACCGACCTCACCGCCCGCGCGATCGCCCGGATCGTCGAGACGACCGGCCGCAGCGAGGCCGAGAGCCTGGACGCGCTCGCCGGCCAGTCGCCGCTCGGCCGCCTGCTCGACCCCGAGGAGGTCGCCGACGCGATCGTGTTCCTGGCCTCCCCCGCCGCGGCGGCGATCAACGGCCAGGCGCTGGTGATCGACGGCGGCGGGATCCAGGCCTAGACCTGCATCGTCTGACAAATCCGACCCGCGGGGACGAGCCGCGTGACGTGATGCATGCATTTCGTGCATGGTTTGACGCGGCTGGGGGCTCGCGGCGGATTTGTCAGCTGATGCAGGGCAATCGGACTTTTATGTGAGGACGACGGCACGCCGGTAACGTCAAGCCCGTGCGGACGTGGTCCTTCGGCCGGCCACTGATCGCGATCGTTGCAGTGGCGGCGCTCGGCGCCGGGGTGGCGTTCGCCTCGGTGGGCAAGCCGGGATCGCATCGTCACGAAGGCGGGCCGATCCGCCTCACGGTCGAGACAAACGCTCCCGGCAGGACGATCCCGAGCGGGTTCGTGGGACTCTCGACCGAGTACTGGGCGATCCCCAGCTACGCGGGCCACGACCCCGCGGCGCTCAACCCCGTGTTCGAGCAGTTGATCCGCAACCTCGCGCCCGGCGCCCGCCCCGTGCTCCGCCTGGGCGGCGACAGCACCGACTGGACCTGGTGGCCGGTCCACGGTATCCGCAAGCCGCCCGGGATCAGGTACACGCTGACCCGCCAGTGGATGCAGATCACCAAGGCGCTGGCGACGGCGACCAACGCGCAGCTGCTGCTCGGGATCAACCTCGAGGCCAACAACCGCCGCCTGGCCGGCACTGAGGCCCGTGCCTTCGCTGATCAGATCGGCAGAAAATCGATCGCAGCGCTCGAGATCGGCAACGAGCCCGAGCTGTACGGCAGCTTCGGCTGGTATCACACCAAGAGCGGCCACGAGGTCCTCGGCCGCCCGCGCAGCTACGACCCGCAAGCGTTCACGGCCGACTTCTCGGCCTTCGCGCACTCGATGCCGGACGTAGCGCTGGCCGGCCCCAGCACCGGCTCGCCGGCCTACCTGGCAGACCTCGGCCGGTTCCTCACCACCGAGCACCGCGTGGGTGTAGCCACCGTCCACGCCTACCCGCTGAAGCGCTGCAAGAAGACCACCCACGTGACCGCCGCCCAACTGCTGTCCAACGCCAGCTCCACCGGACTCGCCCGCATGGTGGCCCCGCTGGCGGCGACCGCGCACCGGCACCACGTCCCGCTGCGCATCGACGAGATCAACGCGATCTCGTGCGGTGGCGTACGCGGCGTCAGCGACACATACGCCGCGGCGCTGTGGTCGCTGGATGCGATGTTCGCGCTCGCCTCGGCCGGGGTCGACGGCGTCAACGTCCACACCCCGCCGCGCTCGATCAACCAGATGATCACGTTCCGCGACGATGACGGCGCCTGGTCGGCGCACGTGGCGCCGGTCTACTACGGGTTGCTGGCGTTCGCCGAGGCGACGCCGCCGGGATCGCGACTCGTGCGCGTCACCGAGCCCACGACGCCCGGCCTCTCGACCTGGGCCACCCTGGGCAAAGACCGGACCCTTCGCGTCGTCCTGATCAACAAGAGCGCCCGCTCGACGCGCCGTGCGCAGTTACGCGCGCCCGCGCGCGCGAGCACGGGAATCGTCCAGCTGCTCCGCGCCCCGGGGCTCGCGGCCCGCAACGGCGTCACGCTCGGCGGCCAGAGCTTCGCCGCCGCCACAACGACGGGCACGCTCAGCGGGACAAGCACCGCGACCGCGATCAGGTCCTCCGGACAGTGGTTCTCGGTCGATTTGCCGCCCGCCAGCGCAGCGTTGTTAACGATTCCGCGCTCAGGCTGAATTGGAACTACCGGGACTTTTCACAACGGCACCTGTGGTTTACAGTGCTCGCACATGGGGCGGATTGGGCGTGGCTGGCAGCTTGCGAAGCAGTCATGGGCGGTCGTCAAGACCGACCGTTCGCTGGTCGCGTTCCCGATCGTCTCAGCGATCGCCGGGATCGTCACCGCCGCCATCTTCTTCGGCGCCGGCGTCGGCCTGATCGCCGGGACCAAGACCGACTGGCTGGGGATCGTCATCGCCGTGATCGGCGTGTATCTGATCATCGTGATCGGGATCTTCTGCGGCGTCGCGTTGAGCGCGTGCGCCGCCCGCGCGCTCGAGGGCCACGACACGACCGTGTCCGAGGGCATCGCCGCAGCGCGACAGCACCAGAGCCACATCTTCGCCTGGGCCGGCGTCTCGCTCGTGGTCGGCGGGCTGATCATGTTCCTGGAAGCGCTGTTGCGCGAGGTCGGGGGCGGGATCCTGGCGTCGATCGTCGGCGGCCTGGCGAACTTCGCCTGGAGTGTGGCCACGTTCTTCGTGATCCCGGTGATCGCATTCGAGGACCTCGGTCCCAGGGACGCGATCAAGCGTTCGGCCCACATCGTCTCCGAGCGCTGGGGTGAGGGCGTCTCCGGCTCATTCGCGATCGGCGGGATCGCTTTCCTGATCGGGATCCTGCCGGCGGGCATCCTGATCGCGATCGGGATCGCGGTCGCGAAGTCGTCGGTCGCGGTCGGCGTCGTGCTGATCGTGCTCGGCGCGATGGTGCTGGTGGTGGCCGTGTTGCTCCAAGTGACGATCTCGTCCGTTTTCAAGGTCGCGCTGTTCCGGTACGCGACGGAGGGCAAGGTGCTCGGCGGCTTCCAGGAGCAGGAGCTCGAGGCCGCGTTCGTGCGCAAGCGCCGCCGCATTTAGCGGCGATCGCCGCGCGAGAGAGGAGAGATTGAATGGCGGGCAAGAACAGTAAGGGCAACCACAAGGCAGCGAAGGGTGCGATCGGCGCGCCCCCAGGTCCGCGGCAGCCGAAGATGCCGCGCAAGCAATTCGACAAGGAGCTCGAGAAGCTCCAGCTCGAGTGCGTCCAGATGCTCGACTGGGTCCGCGAGAGCGGGCATCGGCTGGTGGTGATCTTCGAGGGCCGCGACGCCGCCGGCAAGGGCGGCACGATCAAGCGGCTGACCGCTCCGCTGAACCCGCGCTTCTGCCACGTGGTCGCGCTGGGGGCGCCGACCGACCGCGAGCGAGGCCAGTGGTATTTCCAGCGCTACGTCGAGCACCTGCCCACGGCCGGGGAGATGGTCGTGTTCGACCGCTCCTGGTACAACCGCGCGGGGGTCGAGCGCGTGATGGGCTTCTGCACCGACGCCGAGTACTGGGACTTCCTGCACTCGGTGCCGGAGTTCGAGCGGATGCTGCTGCGCTCGGGCATCCAGGTCATCAAGTACTGGTACTCCGTCTCCGACGGCGAGCAGGAGCGCCGCTTCCAGTCGCGGATCGATGATCCGGCCAGGCGCTGGAAGCTCTCGGGGATGGATCTCGAGGCGCGCACCCGTTGGGTCGAGTACTCCAAGGCCAAGGACCTGATGGTCGAGCACACCTCGACGCCCGTGTCGCCGTGGTGGGAGGTCGCCGCTGACGACAAACGCCGCGCCAGGCTCAACACGATCTCTCATTTGCTGTCGCTGGTGGACTATCAAGAGGTGAAGCAGCCGAAGGTCAAGCTTCCCCCGCGAAAGGGCGATCAGGGGTATCGCCGTCCACCGATCGAAGAGCTGAACTGGATCCCAAACCTGTACTGAGCGGGCCCCCAGGACGGCGCCCGGGGCGAGTGCCGCGGGCGCTTGGCGCCCGCCGGGCGCTGTGCGGAGCGCTGGCGATCGCCACCGCGGTCCTGGTCGCTGGTTGCGGCGGGCTGAGCAGCGCCGCCGGGACGTTCACGCCCGCGCACAAGGGCAAGCTGACCGTCGTCACCCAGACGCTGCCGACGTCCGGGTTCTGGCTCGGCTCCGGTGACACTCCCACTGGCGGCATGGAGTACGAGATGGCAAAGGATCTGGCCAAGCATTTCGGCCTGAAACTGGCGGTAAGGACCGAGACGTTCTCGCGGATCGTCAGCGGGAACCTGGGCGGAGCCGATCTGGCGCTGTCGCTGATCACGCCGACCAACCAGCGCGAGAAGGTGCTCGACTTCTCGACGCCCTACATCGAGTCCTCGCCGGCGCTCGTGGTCCGCACGGGAACCGACGTCCCCGACGTGCAGACCGCCCAGGGCCTGCGCTGGACGGTGGGCGCCAATACCACGTTCCAGAACATCGTCGACGACGTGATCCAGCCCGACAAGCCGCCGCTGTTGATCGAGGACCGCAACGACGAGCTGGTGGCGGTCAGCTCCGGCAAGGCCGACGTCGCGATGTTCGACCTGCCGGCCGCCGAGGCGATCGCCCACGCCGATCCCCACTTCGCGGTCGCCGCCCAGCTCGCCGAGACCGAGCCGATCGCGGCGGCGCTGCCGGAGGGCTCGAGCAACGTCGACGCGGTCAGCTCGGCGCTGCGCCAGATGCAGGCCGACGGGACGATCGACGACCTTGCCCAGCAGTGGATCGGGATCTCGATCAAGGACGCGACCAACAACGTGCCTCTGCTGCGGACCAGCGATCTGTCGTCGTGATCAGCGCCTCGATCACGCTCACCGCTCCGACCGGCGGCGCCTGGGAGTTCCTGGTGCTGTTCCTCGTGGTGATCGTCGGGCCGCCGATCATGCAGCGGGCCCGGATTCCGGGCCTCGTCGGCCTGCTGCTCGGCGGCCTGGTGATCGGGCCGCATGGACTCAAGCTGATCGATCCGGGCAGCACCACGATCCCCGACCTAGGCTCGGTCGGGTTGCTGTACCTGATGTTCGTCGCCGGCGTCGAGCTCGACCTGTCGCTGCTGCGCCAGTACCGCAACTCCGCCGTCACGTTCGGCCTGCTCACGTTCCTGTGCCCGGCGATCCTCGGAGCCGCGGTCGGGGTCGCGCTCGGCTGGGAGACATCGGCCGCGATCCTGCTGGGCGCGCTGCTCGCATCGCACACGCTGGTGCTGTATCCGATGATCCGCCAGGCCCGGTTGTCGAACGATCCGGTGATCGCCAGCGCGTTGGGCGGCACCGTGCTCACCGACACGCTGACGCTGACGATCCTGGCAGTGATCGCGAGCACCACCTCGGGCAGCGGCGGCGGCGCCTCGATCGCGCTGCAGCTGCTCCTCGGGTTCGCGGTGCTCGGCGTGTTCTGCTTCCTGGTCCTGCCGTGGCTGGTGGCCCGGGCGTACTGGATCCTCGGCGCCGAGCGCACGGTCCGCTACGTGATCACGTTCGCGGGGTTCCTGGCCGCGGCCGTCGTCGGGGAGATCTTCGGGATCGACGGGATCATCGGCGCGTTCTTCGCCGGCCTGTCGCTCAACCGCCTGGTCCCCAACGAGGGTCCGCTGATGAGCCGGATCGACTTCTTCGGCTCGGCGGTGTTCGTGCCAGTGTTCCTGGTGTCGGTCGGACTGCTGCTGAACCCGTCGGTGATGGTCGAGGGCCAGACGCTCGGCCTCGCCGCGCTGTTCACGGTCGCCGCCCTGGGCGGCAAGTTGATCGCCTCGCTGCTGACCCGCCCCCTGTTCGGCGCCGATGGCAATAAGGCGCTGATGGTGTTCGCGCTCACCACCCCTCGCGCAGCCGCGACGCTGGCCGCGACCACGGTCGGCTTCCAGATCGGGTTGTTCGGTGAGCAGGTCGTCAACGCGGTGCTGGTGGTGATCCTGGTGACGATGATCGTGGCGACGCTGGTCGCCGAGCGTCAGCGGACTCGCGTGGAGCCGCCGCCACTGGGCCGCCGCGCGCTGGGCGAGCATGTCTTGGTGGCGGTAGCGCACCTCGATGGGGCGCCGCTGGGGCTACGGATCGCGCGCCGGGTGGCCGACCAGCAGGCGGGCGTTGTCGACGTGTTCCTGATGGAGTCCGCGGGCGCCACCAGCCGTACTCGCCAGGCCGATCTGGACCGGCTCAGCGGCCTGTGCCGGCGATTGTCGATCGACACCGACCCGGCGGTCCGTGTCACCGACCACATGGCCCGCGCCGCCGTGCTCGCCGCCAACGACGTCGAGGCGTCGCTGGTGATCGCGGTCGAGAACAACGACCACGAGCGCTGGGCGGAAACGCTGGCGCTGGCGGTGCCGGCGCCGGTGGTGATCGTCCGCGGCGCGATCGACCAGTCGCTGTCGGCGATGCGGTTCGTCGGCCCCGTCCCACCCGACGACGCCGCGGGTGCGATCGCCGCCGAGCTGATGGCCGCGGTCCCGGCGCGCGCCGAGCACGGCCGGCTGGCCGACGCCCAGACACTGGGAGGACTGGAGACGGGTGACGTCGCGATCGCGGTCGTTAACGGCTGGGATCACCTGACCGGACTGCACCCGCCCGACGGCGCGGCGATGGTGCTCGTGCCCGACGGCCTGCTGCCGTCGGCGCCGCCGGAGGTCGCCGCGTTTGCGACCTCGGGCGAGGTCGCGCCCTAGGGGGTCAGGCGCTGGGCGGCGCCGGGGGCGTCGAGAACCTCCGGGGGTACAGGTATTGCCCGATCCCGTCGAGCGGCTGGCCGGGATCCCGCGGCGCGAATCGGCGAAGCTCGTTGTTGACGCTGAATCGGGGGCCGATCAGGACGCGGCCCTTCGACACGAGCGTGTAGAAGCGATCCAGCGGCCGCGGGGGAGGCCCGCCGACGCGGATTCCGCGAAAGTCGTACACGCCGCCGTGGCAGGGGCACACGAAGCTGCGCGCGGCGCCGACGTAGCGGACCGGGCAGCCGACGTGGACGCAACGCGAGGAGATCGCGACGATCTCGTCGTAGCGGTCCTTGACCGGACCGTCGACGCCGGCGTCGTGACGGCGCACGTAGGCAACCGATCGACCGGCTGAGCCGACGCCGGACTCGATCGTGATCACGACCGGCGTGTAATCCGATGTCTTGAACCGAGCCAGCTCGCCGACGTCCTGCCAGCTGGCGCTTTCGCGATGAAACACCGGGGCGATCGCGAAGCCCAGCGCCGGCAGGGTGATGGCGGCACCGGCGATCGCGCCGGCGGTGGCGGCGGTGCCGGTCATGAACCGACGGCGGGTGACCGTCTCGCCCTCGAACGCGCCGGGAAAATCGCGCGCTTGAGTTGAACGCCGGCGCCGGCGTTCGTCGTCGTCCATTTCAGGACCCCCTGGAATCCGTATCTATGCGTGCCGTAGTACGAGTATCTGTCGTACTACGCTACATCGTAACAGACATTCGTCAGCCGGTGCCGAGCAGCCCTCCAGCGTGTCGACGCCGTCCCACACGTCGACGAACCGAGTGGTCAGCGGCGACAGCCCGAAGCGGATCACGTCGGGCCGCCGGAAGTCCGGGATCACCCCGCGCTCGATCAGCAGCGCGCACAGGCGCTGGGCGTCGGGATGGGCGAGCGCGACGTGGGCGCCTCGGCGAGCCGGGTCCCGTGGCGAGGCGACCGTCACGCCGGCGTCGGTCAGCCGCGCGTCGGCCAGCTCGATCGCGAGTTCCGTCAGCGCGATCCCCTTGGCGCGAATCCGCTCGATCCCGGCCTCGGCCACGAGCGCCACGCCCTCGTCGACCGCGCTCAGCGCGAGCACCGGCGGAGTCCCCGACAGCAGCCCACGGATCCCGGCTGCGGGCACGTAGCCGTCCGCCATCTCGAACGGGTCGCGGCGACCCAGCCAGCCCCAGATCGGCTGGCGGAGCTGCGGCTGCAGCGCCCGGCGCGCATACAGAAACGCGGGTGCGCCCGGGACCGCCGTTGAGGTACTTGTAGGTGCACCCCACGGCCAGGTCCGCGCCGTCGGCATCGAGCGCGGCCGGGACCGACCCGGCGGTGTGGCTGAGATCCCACAGAGCGAGCGCGCCGGCATCGTGGGCGAGCCGGCTGATCTGCGCCATGTCGGCGATGTGAGCCGAGCGGTAGGACACGTGCGAGAACGTGACCAGCGCGGTCCGCTCGCCCACCGCCTCGGCCACCGCCTCGGGCTCAGGGCCTCCGGCCGGGTCGCCGCGCAGGAACACCAGGTCGAGACCGCGCGCCTGCGCCAGCCCCTCGAGCGCGTAGCGGTCGGTCGGGAAGTTGTCGTAGTCGGTGACTATCTGATCACGCCCGGGGCGCAGGTCGAGCGCCGCCGAGGCGAGCTTGTAGAAGCAGACCGTGGTCGAGTCGCCGATCGCGACCTGGCCCGGGCCGGCGCCGAGCGCGACCTCGCCGAGACGGTCGCCGATCGTCAGCGGCAGCTCCATCCAGCCCTCGTCCCACCCGCGGATCAGCCGCCCGCCCCACTCCTCGGCCACGGTCCGCGCGAGGCGCTCGGCGGTCGCCCGCGGGAGCCGGCCGAGCGAGTTGCCGTCCAGGTAGACGAGCTCGTCGTCGATTGCGAACCGCTCGCGGAACTCACCGAGCGGATCGGCCGCGTCGAGCTCCTGCGCCCGCTCCCTGGTCACGATCCGCCGGTTCTTGACTTTTGATCAATGATTCCGATACTACGGTCCACGATGGGGTCCCATCTTGCCGTCCTCGCGGATGAAGGCTCGAGCCGGGGGCATCGCACTCTGGCCGAGAAGGCGTTCGAGACGCTGCATCAGGCAATCATCACCGGCCAGCTGCGCCCGGGCACCCGCCTGCCGATCGAGGAGCTCGCCGAGGTGCTCGACATGAGCCCGATGCCGATCCGCGAGGCGGTCCGCCGCCTCGACGGTGCCGGTCTGGTCGAGAACATCCCCCACCGCGGGGCCCGGGTCACCGAGCTGTCGATCACCGACCTGGCCGAGGTGTACGAGGCGAGGCTCGCGCTCGAGGTGCTGGCGATTCGCCGCGCCGCCGAGCGTTTCGATCGCCCCCACGAGGCGATCGCCGCCGCCCGGCTCGACAATCTCCAGGGGATGAGCGACGACAACTCTGCGCGCACGTCGGCCGCCCACGAGGCGTTTCACTTCGCGCTGTACGACGCCGCGGCCTCGGCCTGGCTGACCCGGCTGATCCGGCCGGTGTGGGAGACCAGCGAGCGCTACTGCCTGGAGACGCCCCAGTGCCGGCAACTCGCCACCCGCGGTAACGAGCACCGCGGAATCCTCGACGCCTGCGCCGCGAACGATCCCGACCGCGCTGCGCTGGCGCTCCACGACCACTTGGCGCGGACCGCCAACAACATCTCGGTGGCGATGGGCGGCGAGTCCCTGTTCGAGCTCGGCGGGCGCAACAGCCGGTCAAACGGGGAGATGGAACCGGTTTGAGGAGCTATCGGTCGCTGATCGCGGTCGTCGGTGTGGTTGTCGTGCTGCTGGCCGGCGCGGGCGCGGTGTACGCCTACGACCACGGCCACCGCAACGTGATCGCCGACGGCATCACGGTGGCCGGGATCGACGTCGGAGGCTTGAAGGCGGCCGAGGCGCGTTCGAAGCTGCACCGGCGCTACGAGCGTCGGCTGCGCCGACCGGTCGTGGTCAGCTTCCACGGACAGCGGTTCACGCTCTCTCCGGCCGACGCCCACGTCAAGGTCGACATCGACGCCGCGGTCGACCACGCCCTCGAGCGCAGCCAGGACGGGTCGATCTTCACGCGCACGTGGCGCTCGGCCACCGGCGGTCACGTCGACGCCAGCATCAAGCCGCAGGTGCGCTATTCCCGGGCGGCGGTCGCCGAGCTGGTCGACCGCGTACAACACAGCCTCGACCAGGCACCGCGCGACGCCTCGCTCTCGTTCGCGTCGGACTCGATCACGAAGGTCCCCGAGCGCACCGGCCGCGAGGTCGACACCGCGGCGCTCACCGACTCGCTGCGGACCGCGCTGCAGCGCCCCGGGGCCCGTCACCGGCTCACGGTCCCGGTCGAGCCGGTGGAGCCCAAGGTCACGATCGACACGTTGGCCCGCAAGTACCCGGCGGCGATCACCGTCGATCGGGGCGCGTTCACGCTGCGGGTCTACCAGCACCTGAAGCTGACCCGCAGTTACTCGGTCGCGGTCGGCATGCAGGGCCTCGAGACCCCAGCCGGCCTGTACCACGTCCAGAACAAGGTTGTGGACCCGGTCTGGAGCGTCCCCACCAGCGCGTGGGCGGGTTCGCTGGCCGGTCAGGTGATCCCACCCGGGCCCTCGAACCCGCTCAAGGCCCGGTGGATGGGCCTGTGGAACGGCGCGGGGATCCACGGCACCGACGAGACCGGCTCGATCGGGCACGCGTTCTCGCACGGCTGTGTGCGGATGCTCATTCCCGACGTGATCGACCTCTATCAACGGGTCAACGTCGGCACGCCGGTGTACATCGGCGACTGACTCGTCCCGATCGGGACACTAGGCTCAGCCGCCCAGGTACGCGCGTTTGAGGTCCTCGCTCTTGAGCAGCTCGGGCGCCGTGCCCTCGAGCACGATCTCGCCGGTCGACAGCACATAGCCGCGGTCGGCGATCGACAGCGCCATCGTCGCGTTCTGCTCGACCATCAACACCGACACGCCGGACTCGTGGACCTCCTTGATGATCCGGAAGTTCTGCTGCACGAGCGCGGGCGAGAGCCCCATCGAGGGCTCGTCCATCAGCAGCAGGCGAGGCTTTGACATCAGCGCGCGGCCCATCGCGACCATCTGCTGCTCGCCGCCCGATAGCGTGCCAGCAAGCTGATCGCGGCGTTCGTGTAGGCGCGGGAACAGGGTGTGCACCCGGTCAAACTCCTCGTCGAGCGACTCGCCGCCCCGTAGCACGGCGCCGAGCTCGAGGTTCTCGCGGACGGTCATCTGGCCAAACAGCCGGCGGTTCTCGGGGACGATCGCCATACCGTTGGCGATTCGCTGCGGTACCGGCCACGAGGTCACGTCCTCGCCGCCGAGCAGCACCTTGCCGTCGCGCGGGCGTACGAGTCCGAGGATCGTCTTCAGCGTCGTCGACTTGCCCGAAGCGTTGCCGCCGAGCAGGCACACGAGTTCGCCGGCGCCGACCTTCAGCGAGATCTTCTCGAGAATCCGCATCTGTGCGTAGTACGTCGTGACTTTGTCGAGCGCGAGCAGCGGGCCTTCCATCACGCCTCCGCGAGCGCCTCGGGATCACGGCCGAGGTAGGACTCGACGACGGACGGATGGTTCGAGACCTCGTCGAAGGTCCCCTCGGCGATCTTGACGCCGTGGTCGAGCGCGACGACCCGGTCCGAACAGCCGGCGACGACATGCATGTCGTGCTCGATCACCAGGATCCCCACGCCGAGCTCGTTTCGCAGGCGGCCGATCAGCTCGGTGACCTCGTGCGTCTCGTTGGGGTTCATGCCGGCGGCGGGCTCGTCGAGCAGCAGCAGGCGGGGCTTTGTGGCGAGCGCGCGGGCGATCTCGAGGCGCCGGCGGTTTGCGTAGGAGAGGCTGTAGGCGGGCTGCTCCCAGCGATAGCCGGCAAGCCGCTGACCGAAGAACCCCAGGACGTCCTCGGTGAGCTTTCGAACCTCGCGTTCCTCGCGGCGGGCGCGCGGGAGGCGGAAGATCGACTCTGCCGGCGTCGCCTTGGTGCCGCCGTAGGTGGCGGCCATCACGTTCTCCTTGACGGACATGTTCAAGAACAGCCGGAGGCTCTGGAACGTGCGCGCGATTCCCCGGCGCGTGATCTTGTACGGCTGCAGGCCGGCGATGCTCTTGCCGTCGAACCGAACGTCGCCGGAGCTCGGCTCGTACACGCCGGTGACCACGTTGAAGACCGTGGACTTACCGGCGCCGTTGGGGCCGATGATGCTGACGACCTCGCCCTGGTCGACGCTGATGTCGAGCTCGGACAGGGCCTTGAGGCCACCGAACGAGAGCGACAGCTTGTCGAGTTCCAAGAGGTTCACTTGGGCTACACCACCTCGACTCGTCTGCGACCGAGCAGACCGTTGGGGCGGGCATTCATCATCACGATCAGGATGACACCGAGCAGGATCTGGCGGGTGACCGAGGGTTGGGCGACGAGCACTCCTTCCCAAACACACGCGGCGAGATACAGCGTCGGGACCATCAGGATGTCGCGCCACCGTCCCTTGACCTGCACGAGTGCGATCACCAGAACCAGCAGCAGGACGTAGCCGATGTTGCCCGCGCGCGTAGGGTTGGACGGCACGATCACCCAGTTGTGCACGAGATCGGAGATCCAGCCGCTTGACTGGGGGCCGCCGGCCACCGCCGACGCGCTGATCGCCTTGACGATCGTATGCACGACGATGCCGAACACCGCGGTCGCGCCGAGGATCGCACCGAGCCGCGCCCACGGTCGGATCTTGACGACCATTGTCGCGAGGATCAGACCGTAGAAGATGTACCCGGCCTCGGTCGGGCTTCGCAGGATGCCGTCGAGCGTGACTGAGAGGATCAGCCCGCCGAGGACCGCCCCCGCGAGGCTGCCGGCGCCGCCCAGGATGAGGCCGGCGTAGATCAGGATCAAAAACGGCGTTGCGAAGTCGGTGGGGAACACGTTGATCTGCTGTGCCGCGAACACCGTCCCCGCCATCGCCGCGACCGCCGCGCCGAACGCGAACGCCATCAGCTTGACGCGGTTGACCGGGATCGTCATCAGCGACGAGGCGAGCGGGTCTTCACGCACCGCACGCCACGCGCGGCCGGTGCGAGAGGTGTCTAACAAGTGCAGGACGGCGACCGTCAGGACGAGCAGCACCAGCAGTACGTAGAAGTAGCCCTTGTTGGTGAGGATGGTGTCTCCGAAGATCTTGAAGGGGTCAACGCTGACGATCCCGTTGGGGCCGCCGAGCTTGCTGGGCGCGACGTTGTTGGTGAACTCGACGAACGCCTCGCCGAAGAACAGCGTGACGATCGCCAGGTAGTCGCCGATCAGCCTTCGCGACGGCCAACCCACGGCCAGGCCGAGGAACGCCGCCAGGATCATCACGCTCGGAACCGACACAAGCGTGGGGAGATGGATCCCGGCCGGGGGATTGAGCTGGTTCGACGACAGCAGCGCGTAGCCGTAGGCGCCAAAGCCATAGAACGCGATGTAGCCCAGGTCGAGCAGACCCGCCCACCCCACGGAGACGTTCAAACCGACGGCCAGGATCGCGAGCAGTAGGGCGTTGATCCCGACCTGCAACTGGAAGTCGTTCGTGGTCAGCATGGGGACGCATGCTCCGGCGAGTCCTGCCGCCAGCAGGATCCCCCACCAGGGGACGCGCTCGAGCTGGCGCTGGGCCTGACCCAGGCGACCGGGGGCGTACTCGCGACGGCCGGCTGAGCGGGCGACCCACTCGTCGACGCCGACTCCGGGACCCTGCGCGCCTTCGGTCTCTGGGGGCTTCTGCTCGGTGCTCATCGCGCCGCTGGGGTCTACACCTTCTGCAGCGGGGCCCGGCCCAGCAGGCCCTGCGGGCGCAGGATCATCACGACGATCAGGATCCCGAACACGATCAGGTTCGTGTACGTGGACGAGATGTAGCCGGAGATCATCGACTCTGCGACCCCGATCAGGATGCCGCCGAGCATCGCGCCGGTGATCGAGCCGATCCCGCCGACGACCGCGGCCGTGAACGCCTTCAAGCCGGCCACGAAGCCCATCAGCGTGTAGATCTGGTTGAACACCAGTCCGGCCATCACGCCCGCGACGCCCGCCAGCGCCGAGCCGAGGAAGAACGTCATCGAGATCGTGTAGTCGACGTTGACCCCGAGCATCTCGGCCGCCTCCCGGTCCTCCGCCACTGCGCGCATCTGCCTGCCGAGCTTGGTGCGGTCGACCAGCAGGCGCAGTCCGATCATCAGGACCAGGCTCAGCACGATCACGAGGATCCGCGTGATGCTGATGTTCAGCACGCCGATGTGGATGCCGCTGGAGAACGGGATGAAGGCCGACGTGTTGTAGTCGCGGAACGAGGCTCCGAACAGCAGCAGCATGCTGTTCTCGAGCAGGAACGAGACGCCCAGCGCAGTGATCAGCGGCGCGATCCGCGGCGCATTTCGAAGCGGCCGGTAGGCGAAGCGCTCGATCGCGACTCCGAGCATCCCGACGCCGCCGCCAGCGACCAGGAACATGAACAGCAGCAGCAGCGGCACCGGGATCACGAGCGCGGTGGAGCCCCCGAACCACTGGATCACGAAGTAGCCGACGAACGCACCGACCATGTACAGGTCGCCGTGGGCGAAGTTCAGCAGCTTCAGGATCCCGTAGACCATCGAGTAGCCCAGCGCGATCAGCGCGTACAGGCTCCCCTGCGTGAGGCCGTTTACGAGTTCCTGGATGAAGAAACGCATATGCGCCGGAAGGCACGGTAACGCGCGCCCGGGTTTGGGCGCGCGTTACCGGTCATCGTTCAGCTGATCACGTGTTCGTGACCAGCTTGTACTGACCCTTGTCGTTGATCTTGAACAGGAACCACTTGGCGCCGACCAGGTCGCCGTGGTTGTCGAACTTGATCGGCTGACCAAGGATCGACGTCGCCTCGCTGGTGGCCTTGACGGCCGCCAGCACGTTCTCGCGGCTCGGCTTCTGGCCGCTCTTGCAGACCGACGCGATCGCCTGATCGATTACGTGCGTGGCGGCGAACACCGGCGGGCCGAACGTCCCGTACTTCGGGTACGCGGCCTTCGCGGCCGCCGCGATCGCCGCGTCGGCCGGGATCGCGTTGATGTCGGGACCGAACGCCGAGACATACGAGCCCGGGATCGTGAACGATCGAGGACTGCGTCCCGTCGGTCCCGAAGATCGTCGCCTTCTTCTTCTGCTCGGCGAGGTTCTTGCCGAACTGCTCGGCATTAGCCGCGACCTGCCACGGCAGCACGACCACGGTCGTTTCCGGCGTGACCTTGGCGACCAGCGACGAGAAGTCGGTGACCTTCTGGCTGACCGACTCGTGGTCCACCTGAATGCCGGCCTTCTTGAAGACCGGAAGCATCGCGGAGACGAGACCGGTCGAGTAGACCTCCTGGTCGTCGATGATCATCAGCCGCTTGGGCTTGAGGTGCGTGACGATGTACTGGGCGTCCTGCGGACCCTGGACGTCGTCGCGCGAGACCACGCGGAAGAACGTCGGGTTCTTCCCCGACGTGGTCAGGTCCGGGTTGGTCGCCGAGCCGGTGATGAACGCCATGCCGGCGCGACCGAACAGCGGCCCGACCGCCTGGACCTCCTGGCTGCCGGCCGGCCCGACGACCGCAACCATCTTCGAGTTCGAGGTGAACTGCTGGGTCACGGTTGTCGCCTGGGCGGGGTCGAGCTGGGTGTCGCCCTGGACCAGGTTGATGGTGGTGCCGTTGGCCTTGTTGTCCTCATCGACAGCAAGCTTCGCGAACGCGAGCTGCTCCTGACCGAGGACCGCGACGTCACCGGTGAAGGGACCCTCGATCCCGACCGTGGCCACGCAGCTCTTGGCTGAGCTGCTGCCGCCGCTACTCGCCGCAGCGCTGCTGGTACTGCTGCTGCTACTGCTGTTGTTGCTGCTGCCGCAGCCCGCCGCGATCAGCGCCGTCAGCGCCAATCCGGCGGTGATAGTCCGTCCCTTCACTGCTCGACCTCCTCCTCTGGGGATCCTTCTGAGTCAGATTCTGATTGCGTCGACAGCGTCGGCGCAGCGGGGTGCGCCGGCGTGCCGTCGGGGTAGTAGGCGGCCGCGGGCGAGCCGGCGGGCCGGAACACCGCGACGACGCGCATCACGTCACCGCCGGTGTTCTCCAGGCAATGCACCACTCGCGCGGGAAGCTGGATGCACGTTCCCGGGCGCAGCTGCCAGTCATTGCCCTCGGCGTGCATTACGCCCTCGCCGTCGAGCACGTAGATGACCTCGTTGTAGGTGTGGAAGTGCTCGGGCGCGCGGGCGGTCGGGATGTAGCCGACGAAGTGGGTCGCTGAGCGCAGACCGGTGCCGGGGTCGGCGACGATCCGGAATTCGCGGTCGGTGGTCGCCGACTCGGACTGCTGGTCGGCGAGCCGGCGAACCACGGCCCGCTGCGCTCCGGCGGCGCCGGTCGCGTCCGGGTCGGGGATCCGGACCGAGACCAGCTTCAGCGGCCGGTCGCCGGGGTTGGCCACCGCGTACTCCTCGCCCGGCGCGAGATACGCGCCGCTCTCGGGTTCAAGCGCGTGGGCGGTGCCGTCGAGCCGCAGCGAGCCCTCGCCGTCGAGCACGAACAGGACCTCCTCGTGCTCGCCCGCGCAGCGCGCTACCGAGTCGCCGGGGTCGAGCTCGATCACGGCCTGATGCAGCGCCTGGAAGTCCGTCCGGGGGCCGATCGTGGGCCGCTCGCGCGCATGCGACGCGTCGCCACCCAGTGGAGAAACGGTGGCTGAGTCGACTGCTTTGACGGTAACGGTCAATGGCGGCATGGCCGCTGGTGGGGGATCCTCAACTGTCGCCGGTCGAGTGGCTGTCCGTGCACGCTCGTGCCCCGAGCGGTGCAAAACAGTCGCATATCCGGCCCGCAACGGTCAACCCCTGGCAGCTTCCCCGCGCCTTGGTCAGCTCTGATCAAGCCTTGTCTCCACGGTGATCTCGGTACCGGCGAGTGCCCGCGACACCGGGCAGTTCGCCTCAGCCTCGGCGGCGATCCGCGCAAATGTGGCGGCGTCGATCCCGGGAACGACGCCGACCGTGGTCAGTCGGATGCTGGTGATGCTGAAGCCATCCTCGAGCTGCTCAAGTCGCACCTCGGCGGTGGTGCGCAGGTCTTCGGGAGGGTGTCCGGCCTCCGAAAGCTCGTTGGCGAGAGACATCGTGAAGCAGCCCGCTTCGGCGGCCCCGATCAGCTCCTCGGGGTTGGTCGCCCGCTCGACGGACTCGACCCGCGCCTTGAGGGTGAACGGACCCTCGAACGCCCCGCTTCCGAGGGCGATCCGACCGCCGCCGTCCGGCACCGTGCCCTGCCAACTGGCCTCGGACCTACGGGTCACGCGGACGCTCACATTCTCCTCCTGATGATGTGCTTGCTCGACGTGGCGCCACCTGCCCGGGCCACGCGACGTGCCCGCCCGACGCCGGTCCTCAGCGCACGAAGAGTGCCGGCGCCGAGTTTGATTTTGTAGTCTTGATCAAATCATTCCGCTCAGGCGGGTGCAACCTGGACGCGCTTGTGATTGCGTTAGGTAACTTTTGAGGGAGGGAGCCGCGATGGCCGAAGTGCTCAGCGAGTCAAGCCGCGTCGATTCGGTTCGCCGGCGCTTCACCGCGCTGCAGCAGGGCTTCGCGTTCTTCGACGCGCCTGGCGGTTCGCAGGTTCCCGACGAGGTCGGCGACGCGATCTCCAAGGCGCTGCGCGAGGCCAGCGCGAACCTCGGCGCGGGCTACGCCACGAGCTTCCGGGTCAAGGAGATCCTCGAGGAGGCCGAGGGCAAGGCCGCGCGGTTCCTCGGTTGCGAGCCCCACGAGATCGTGATCGGCCCGAACATGAGCTCGCTGAACTTCGACCTGTCGCGAACCGCCGGCCGTGAGTTCGAACCCGGAGACGAGATCCTGGTCTCCTCGCTTGACCACGACGGCGGCGTGGCGCCGTGGCTCGAGCTGGCCCACGACAAGGACCTGGTCGTCACCCCGATCGAGCTGCGCGACGACACCTCGCTCGACTACGACGATCTCGCCTCCAAGCTCTCCCCGCGCACGCGCGTGGTGGCCTTCGCGTGGGCGTCCAACGCGATCGGGACGATCGTCGACGCGGCTCGGGTGTGCTCGATGGCCCACGACGCGGGCGCGCTGGCGTGGATCGACGCCGTCCACTACGCGGCGCACGAGCCGATCGATGTGCGCGCGATCGACTGCGATGTCCTGCTGTGCTCGCCGTATAAGTTCTGCGGCCCGCATCTGGGCTTGGCCTACGGCCGGGCCTCGGTGCTCGAGACCTGGCGCCCCTACAAGGTCCGCCCGGCGCCGATGAATCCGCTGGGCCGACGGTTCGAGACCGGCACCCAACCCTACGAGCTGCTTGCCGGGTTCAACGCCACGATCGACTACCTGGACTCGATCGGCGGATTCGACGCGATCGTCCCCTACGAGCGCGAGCTCGGCCAACGCTTCCTCGACGGCATCTCCGATGCGATCACCGTTTACGGGCTCCCCGGGATGGAGGGCCGCGTCCCCACGTTCCTGGTCAACGTCGAGGGCGTCCCCGCCGCCGACGTGGCCGCCCGGCTCGCCGAGCAGGGCATCGGCGTGTGGGCGCACGACTCGTGGTACTCGCTGAACCTCTACCAGCAGCTCGGCTACGAGCGGGACGCGATCCGGCTCGGCTTCATCCACTACAACACCGCCGAGGAGGTCGACCGGCTGGTGGCTGCGCTCGAGGGCACGCGGGGCTAACCGCGCGATGGCGCTCAATCCGCAGGTCCGCGAGTTCCTCGACGAGGTCGAGGCGTCAGGACTGCCGCACGCTGAACGAGCTGTCGCCGGCGCAGGCGCGACAGCAGGCGGCGCAGACCACCGAGTACATCGGCGCCGGCCCGGAGGTGGCGACGGTCGAGGACTTCACGATCCCGACCTCGGCCGGAGAGATCCCCGCCCGCCGCTACGCGCCCGACGGCGCCGCCGGAGTGATGCTGTGGATCCACGGCGGCGGCTGGGTGATCGGCGATCTGGACAGTCACGACGCGATGTGCCGGATGCTCGCCAACGCGTCGGGCTGCGAGGTGTACGCGATCCACTACCGGCTCGCGCCGGAGCACCCGTTCCCGGCGCCGCTCGAGGACTCCTGGGACGCGCTTCAGTGGGTGGCCGATCGCGCAGGCGCGCAGCCGCTGATCGTCGGCGGCGACAGCGCCGGCGGCAACATGGCGGCGGTTTGCGCGCTGCGCGCCCGCGACCGCGGCGGCCCCGAGCTGCCCAGCAGGTGCTCGTCTACCCGGTAACCGACTGCGACCTCGACACGCCCTCATACCGGCTGCACGGTTCCGGCGACGAGACGTTCCTGACGGCCGCTGAGATGGCGTGGTTCTTCGACCACTACGTCGCGGACGTGGCCGCGCGAACCGATCCGGAGATCTCGCCGCTTCGAGCTGCCGACCACTCCGGGCTGGCGCCGGCGATCGTGATCACCGCCGAGTACGACCCGCTGCGCGACGACGGGCTGTTCTACGTCGAGGTGCTGCGCGCGGCGGGCGTGCAGCTCAGCCACCACCACTACGACGACGTCGTCCACGCGTTCTTCTCGTTGGTGAACGTGCTCGAGCGCGGCGACGACGCCGTCGCCCAGGTCGGCGACGAGATCCGCACCGCGGTGGAGCGTACGGCCTCGGCCGCCTAGCGCCGCGCTGCAGCCCGGGCGGGGCCGCATCCCGTCGAAACGCGTGGCATCTCCGCCGCCAGCGGCTTGAGTTCGCTGATGGCGGCGTGGGTGATCGTGATCGTGAGGCTCTCAGCCAGTCGCCGGAGGGTTGCGGTGAGAGGGCCAGGGCTGAGTTTCATCTGCCGGGCGTCCACTCGCCCACTGGTCACATGTCACCGTTCATCACCTGGCTCTACCGTCAGGAGTGGGCGTAGTGGCCGCCAATGCAAATCCAGATGAAGCCACGTCTGCACGTCCTTGATCCCCGGGGTCGTGCGTATCTCCTCATCAATCAGGCGCAACAAGTCATCATGGTCACGGGCGACCACATCGACAAACAGATCGCATCGCCCCGACGTGATGATGATGTAGATGACGCCTGTGACATCCGCCAGGCGCTCCGCCACGGCCCGAATCGCCTCGCCTCCGGCGACGTTGATAGCGAGCCAGGCGAGGGATCGATAGCCGAGGCTTCGCGGATTCGCCATCGCCAGGATCTGGAGAGATCCAGACTCAACCATTCGTGCCACCCTGCGCCGCACCTGAGAGTCCGAGATACCCAGTTGGTCCCCGATCGATTGGAACTGCCGCCGGCCCGAAAGGTTGAGCTCCGCGACGATGCGCTTATCCATGACATCAAGCTCGCGGGCCCGGTTGACCCCAAAGCTGGCCGACACGGCCGACTCATCCGAATGGGTCTGGTCGAAACGAAAGCGCTGGTAGTACAAGGACAGGTATGGAAAGACTTCTATCTCGCCGACACCAGGGATCTGGCCGATTTCGTCCTCGATCGCCGCACGCAGCTCAGGGACATCCCGGCCGAACACCTCGACGATCAGGCGGAACGGCCCTCCGACGATGCTCATGTAGTCGATCCGGTCGTCTCGCCACAACTCCTCCACGACGCGCGACACGCGTGCGCCGGGAGCGAGCCCTATACCCAACAGGGCTCCCGCCTGATAGCCCAATACGTCCGGCGTCGTGACGGCCGTGACATCGATGACCCCCGCATCGACGAGGTATTTGATACGCCGGCTCGCGGCCTTGGTCGACAACCCAGCGACGCGAGCAACCTCCGAGATCGGCGCGCGCCCATCACCCTGGAGTAGATGAACTATCGCCTCGTCGGCTGGATTCAGGCTCGGAGCCGGTCGCAGCTCGCGCGGGACCCCAATCGCCGTGCGTGGCCGGTGCCCCCCCGTCACGGGGGACAGCCGTGTCGACCCCCTCGTCACTCCAACTCGAGCCACGCCACGAGCTCCACCAGGAACTCTGGGTCGGTCATCCCCACGATTACGGTCGCCCGAGAAGGCTTGTTCTGACCGAACACCTCCGCGTAGCCATCGTTGATCGCACGATAGTCGTCGCGCCTCGTGATGTAGAGCGTCGCCTGAACGACACGGCTGAGGTCGGCATCGAATTGTCTCGCGATCGTCTCGAGAGCGCGGCAGACGTGAACGGCTTGTGCGCGAGCGTCTCCTTTGGCGACCAAGTTGCCATCCACGTCAATTGACACGAGCCCCGCTACGTACACGCGGTTCTCGATCTTTGTGACGGTCGAATAATGGGCGTAGGGTTCCGCCACTCCCTCAGGCTGTAGGCGGACAATCTCGGTCATGGTTCGTCCTCAGGGTCTAGCAGAACTGTTCTCAGTGCACGCTGTGTAAGCACTTCTGCGAGATGTCGTCTAAAGGACGCGCTCGCGTGCTTGTCCGTTGTGGGATTGGTGCCCTCGCTCGCCAGGGCCGCAGCGTCAGCGAGATTCTTGGCGGTGGGCGCTTTGCCGCGAAGGCATTCCTCGACGGCGGTTGCGCGTACGGGTCTCGTATCCATATGGGTCAGACCGACGGCTGCATGATCCACCACACCCCCTTCGACGCGCGCCGACACGAACACACCAACCGTGGCGAAATCCTGCGCGCGTCGGTTGAACTTCACGTACGTGGCACGCGCGCCGCTCGGGTCAGTAGGGACTCTGATCTCGAGCAACAGTTCGCCCGGGCGAAGCGCCGTCGTGAATACGCCCTGAAAGAAGTCCCGCGACGGGATATTTCGCCGGCCGTCTTCGCCCACTACCTCCAACTCAGCGTCCAGGGCAACGAGTGCCGTGGGTAGGTCCGCAGCCGGATCTCCGTGCGCCACAGAGCCACCGATCGTCCCAAGGTGGCGAACCTGCGGGTCGCCCACCATCCCCGCGACCTCGGCCAGCCCGCCACAGTGCGATCTTAAGACCTCGCTTGCGGCCAGGTCGTGGTGTCGCGTCATCGCGCCGATGCGGACACAACCGCCGTCTACGTTGATGTAGCCGAGCTGGTCGCGCAACAGCTCGAGGTCGACAACTCGCTCAGGCCGTGCGAGCCGTAGCTTCATCATTGGCACAAGAGAATGCCCCCCAGCGAGCGCTACCGCTCCCTCGTGTTCATTCAAGAGCCGAACGGCGTCTTCGACCGAAGCGGCCCGTGCGTACTCGAACCGGACCGGAATCACGTGCCGCCCTTCTGCGCCTCAGCGATTGCATTCCAAACGCGCTCCGGCGTGAGCGGCATGTCAACGTCCGTCACACCAAGAGGAGTTAGCGCGTCCAGAACCGCGTTGACGACCGCAGGCGGCGCACCGATCGTGCCGGTCTCCCCCGCACCCTTGGCGCCCAGCGAATTCTCCGGGCTCTCGGTGGTCACATGGCCGACATCGAAGTCGGGGAGTTCCTCGGCAGTGGGTACCATGTAATCCATCAGGGTCGTAGTGAGGGGGTTGCCCTCCTCGTCGTAGAGAGCCTCCTCCCAGAGGGCCTGAGCGACGCCTTGCGCAAGCGCCCCGTGGACCTGCCCTTTGACGAGCATAGGATTGATGATGGTGCCGACGTCGTCAACCGCCGCAAACCGCAACAGGTCAACTTCCCCTGTCTCGGTGTCCACTTCGACAACCGCCGCATAAGCACCCGACGGCCAACTGAAGTTCGTCGGATCGAACACCGCCGTCGCTTCAAGGCCGGGTTCCTCGCCATCGGGCAGGTCGTGCGCCTTCCACGCGGCCAGGCCCACGTCCTTCAACGGGATACCGCTACTCGTCCCCCGAACAGTGAAGCGGCCCGGCTCGTAGACGAGATCCTCCTCGGCGGCTTCCAAGTTGTGAGCCGCGATCCGCTTTGCCTTCGCGACAACTCGCTTTGCCGCAATATGCACCGCCACGCCGCCAACAACAACACCCCGGCTCCCGTACGTGTCCAGCCCCATAGACGATGCTGCGGTGTCGCCGTGAATAACCTCGATGTCGTCGGGTGACAAGCCGAACTCGTCGGCGACGATCTGTGCCAGCGTGGTCGCGGTTCCTTGCCCGTGCGGAGAAAGCCCCGTCACGACCTGCACGGTCCCAGTTGGCAGGAACCTCACCGTTCCAGCTTCCCACCCACCCGCACGATAGCTTCCACCCGACGGTGACAATGCCGGTGTGCTCCCGAGGATCCTAGATGGAGCCAAGCCCGCCATCTCGATATACGTCGCGACGCCGACGCCTAGCTGCCGCACAGCGCCGGCGTCCCGCCTACGGCGTTGCTCAGTCCGTATCGACTGAAGATCGAGCATCTCTTCCAGCTTGGTCAGGCAGGCGTCGAAGTCGCCGATGTCGATCGTAAGCCCGCTTGCCATCGTGTACGGGAAGTGCCGCACGAAATTGAGCCGCCGCACCTCGAGGGAGTCCTTATCCAGCCGTCGTGAGAGAGCCTCGATAGCGCGCTCAATCGCATAGGCGGCCTCAGGCCGCCCGGCGCCACGGTAGGCATCGGTCATGGTGTTGTGCGTAAAGATGCCATCTACGGTGCATTCGTAGCTGGGAATGTCGTAGCAGCCGCTGTAGATCTGCGCTCCGAGCAGCGGGATACCTGGCCCGTTGATCCCGAGATAGGCGCCGAGCGCGGCGGTCAGATGCACTCGGAGGCCCAGGATGCGGCCGTCTTGGGTAGCCGCGACCTCTATCTCCTGCACCATGTCGCGCGCATGGTGCGTGGTCGTATTGTCTTCCGATCTTTCAGCGATCCACTTCAGCGGGACGTTGAGGCGCCGCGCCAGCCCGAGAAGCAGAGCTTCCTCTGGATACACCTGAACCTTGGAGCCGAACCCGCCTCCTACGTCCGGTGCAATAACCCGCAGCTTGGCCTCGGGAATACCGGTCGACTCAGCCATCGTGGTACGAAGAATGTGGGGGATTTGAGTGGATGACCACAGCGTGAATTCGCCGGTCGGGCTCGGCTGGACCAGCACCCCGCGTGGCTCCATGGCACACACAATCAGCCGCTGTTGGCGGTACTGCTCATGGATCGTGATCGGGGCGTCCGCAAACACCCGATCGGCGTCACCGGTGGTGATCAGCCACCTGTAGCAATGATTGTCGGGAAATTCGTCGTGGACCAACGGCGCCCCAGCTTGCGCGGCTTCCAGCACATCGGTGACGGCGCCTTCCGGTTCATACTCGACGTCGACCAGCTCCGCAGCGTCCTTCGCGAGCGCTCGACTGCCTGCGATGACGACCGCCACACCGTCGCCAACGTGCCGAGCCTTGTCCGGTGTCAGCGGCCAGTGCGGCGGCATCCGGATGTCATCGGTGACCTTCCACACGCAAGGCAGGGTCGCCGCCCACTCGTCCATCAGATCCTTCCCAGACAGGGCTGCCACGACGCCCTCGCGCTCTCGCGCGGCCGACGTGTCGACGTCCACGATGCGTGCGTTCGCATACGGGCTGCGGACGATCGCCACCCAAAGCATTCCGGGGAGCACGAGGTCATCGAGAAATGTCGTCTGCCCCAACAGCAGATGACGGTCCTCCCGGCGTGGGACGCTCTGCCCTACGTACCGCGTGGCCGCCTCCGGCGCGCTCATCTGGCGTGTCCTCCGCCGGACATTTTCTCGCTCGCGTCCTGAATCGCGCGCACGATGCCTTGGTATCCCGTGCACCGGCAGATGTTGCCTTCCAGGTTCGCGCGGATCGTGTCCGCATCGAGCACTCCGTGCTCGGCTATCAGTGATACGGCGGCCATCATCATACCGGGAGTGCAGTAGCCGCATTGCAGACCATGATGTTCATGAAATGCCTGCTGTATAGGATGAAACTCACCGTCTGTCGCCAACCCTTCGACCGTACGCACTTCCTTCCCCTCCGCCTGGACAGCTAGAACCGTGCACGACTTCACCGATTCCCCATTCAACAGCACGGTGCACGCCCCACATGACGAGGTATCACACCCAATGTTGGTCCCGACCAGCCCAAGCTGCTCGCGAAGCAAATGCACAAGGAGCACCCGCGGCTCCACCTCCACGGTGCACTCGTCATCATTGACGGTCAGGCCAATCTGCATACCTGTCTCCCCAACACGCGGTTTACCAATACGTCTTCGGGATCGTGCTGAGGAGCTCGACACCGTCGTCCGTGACGATCACGTCTTGCTCGAAATACGATGAACCCACGCCGGGACGGCCCGCCATCGCCTCGATCGCGAGCGTCATCCCCGGCTGTATTTCTCGCTCATCGCCGGGGAACAGCCACGGCCATCCCCAGCCCACGCCGAAGGTATGGCCGTACATGGGGTAGCTGAGCACCAGCGCCGGGGTGGTTTCGAGGCCACCGTCCCCGAGCATCTCCTTCTCCTCGAGGAACTCGTGGGCAGCGAGGTAGGCATCACATGCCCTGACGCCCGGCCGAATGACCTCGATAACGCGGTCCACCGCCTCGATTGTCGCCTCAAGGACTTCCTTCTGTTCAGCGCTTGGCCGACCGCCGACCACCAGACCACGACCGAAGTCGTACTGGTATCCCTGCAGGAAGCCGAAGCAATCCAGATGGAACAGGTCACCTTCTTCGAGCACACGGTTCGTCCACGCGGGCACGCCGCCGCGAGCAAAGGAGTTGCTCGCCGGACCGGATGCGACTGCGGATTGCAGGACCGCCACGCATTCAGGCACCGCTACTGCGTAGCCGGCAGCCACCGCCTCGGCCTCGGTGACGCCCGGCTTCAACGCGGTCCGCATAATCGCGTCGATGATCCGATTCCCCGCATCTGAGGCCTCGCGGATCAACTCGAGCTCACGCGGGCTCTTGATCACGTGCAGATCCTCAATCAAGTCGTCGGCTGGAACGAACGACACGCCGGGCAACTCTTCGAGCAGCGCCCGGTATGCGCCGGCCAATAGAGCGTTGCTGCCGACGAGCCCCAGGCGTGCTTCTCCCAGACCCCGCTCGTTGACGGCATGGGCGACGCATTCCGGTACGGACAGCGAGAACCGCACGTCGGCGACAACCACCTGGTCACGGCGCCAGTCCGGAATGTCGACCACGAGAGTCGGTTCTCCATCCAGCGGCAGAATCATCGCCGAGTGCGAGCGGCCACGCCAATGCGGTGGGTAGTCGCGGACCATTGGGAATTGCGGATAGTGGTTCGCGAGGTAGAACACATCCCAATGTGAGTCGAACACTCCACCGCCCCGGGAGAAGACGACCAGGCCGTCGAGTCCCATCTCCTTCGCGGAGCTCTGCGCATTCGCCCACCGCTGGTGGTATTCGTCCACTGGAATCGCGGTTGCAGACGTGACGCTCATACTCCGCTCCTTAGCATTTGCAGATTTCCACTCTCAACTCGCACCCCATCCGCTCCTGGATTGGTTACTCGACTTCCTCAGGCAATTCATACCAACGCGCTCGCTCACCGATCCGCGCACGCAGCTTCCAGCGGCGCGACCTTGGCGCGGCTTCCACCTGAGTCATGAGCGCCCGTATCCGGCCTTCGACAGTGGCTTTGGCCGCGAAGCCCGGCAGGCTCGGAAGGTAGGACAGAAGGCGGCCGAGGGTGGTCGTGCTAGTGCGCCACCAGCCCCAGTCACGCGCGAGGAATTCCGCAACATAGGCGCCGTCGATGCCACCACTGTCGATCGGGTGGTCTGCAAGCAGGGTCAGCGCATCGGTGAAGTCCTTATCAGACACTTCAACGATCTGAAGTTTCAGGAGGAGAAGGTCGGCCAAGGTCAGGGTTTCCGGGTCCAGGGCGAGACGATCCTTCAGGTCGAGCACGTGGCACATCTCAACCCGCTCGACGAACACGTCGACTTTCCGTTCCGCACGTGGATCCCAGAAGATCAACCTCCGGTTTGCGTTGAGGTTGTTGAACTCGCGATCGAAGGTGTACCCCGCGTCCGAGAAGATTTGCTCGATCTCTGCTTTCCGATGGGACTGCATCGCGAAGTCGATGTCTCCGTACCGCCTCTGGAACGGCGGGCAGGTGGCTGAGGGGCATCGCAATGCGATCCCGACTCCTCCCATCGCGCGCATGGTGACTCCTTCCGCGGTCGCGGACGCCAGGAGAACACGGCCTTCCGCCACGGGGTCGCTTCGATCGCCGTCATCTCTCGTCGGTGTGCTCTCGGCCGTCGCACTGCCCTCCATAATGGTTAACCCCCCGGGCTGTTCCGCGGGCCCTCCCTCGGCAAGTCGTACCGGTGCGTCACCTAGGCCGCTGTGCCGGTTGCGGGACCGGGTCATTTCACACCGGAATCGTCGTACCTCCGTGGGTCAGCCGCCCAACGCCCTCCCTCTCTCCCGGCTTCGTCGCCGTGTGCCCCTTCCGTTCGTCGCGTGGCGCACGGCATCTCGACGGCATTAGACCAACGAAGACTGCAGCTGTCAAGAGCCTAGGGGCGTAAACCGGCAGATCGTGACTGCAGATCGCCCCGATCCGACGTCAGCGCCTAGCCGGGATCCGGCTAGCGCGCGCCTTACGCTCACCCGTAGCTAGCGGCGGTCGGCGATCGTGCTGACCTGGCGGCAGCTCATGCGCGCGGGCGCGGCGGTCGCGGCGGTCGCGGCGATCTACTTCGGGGAGCAACCTGCCTTTTCTCCGTGCCGGCGCGGACCGACCGTCAGACCGCCTACGCGATCGTCGGCTGAGCCGACGGCAGGAACGCCTGCCCGTCTCACGCCTTGCTCATACCAGCACCCCCTACAGGACGAGCGGCGTCCCCGATAGCCCCTGATTCGCAGGAACTGGCCCGCTAGACCGGTCTGACAGCCGCTTCCCGGCCTTCTAGTCTTGACATCTGCCGCTTTTGGTGTTCTAATCGCCGCCCTGCGCCGCCCGTCAATCGACCGGATGTGGCGTGCGGTGGATCAATCAGGGAAGGAGAGCACCAGGGCATGGCAGGCGAAGCTACAGTCGGCGCACAGCCTCCGAGCACAGCCCCCCGCGAGTTCACTCGGGCGTCGTCAGGGTTGGTGCGTGAGCTGACGATTCGGGATACCGCCGTCTACGGCATCATCTCAGCGGGTGTCACTTACGGCTTTATCCTTCTCTTTCCGATTCCACAAGCAGTGTCGCCCGGAATCAACGTGCCCATCACGTGCGCGCTAGCGTTTCTCGTTGCCGTGCCGGTCTACTTCGTTTATGCGGCCTTCGGCTCTGCGATGCCCCGCGCCGGGGGCGACTACGTCTATGAAAGCCGGACGATCGGTCCGTTCCTTGGCTTTGTCTTCCCGATGGCAGCTCAGGTCATCGGCTTTTTGCCATTGATCGTCAGTGCTGGACTATTTGCAGCGCAGTCAGGGTTTGCGCCCATCCTCGATGCGATCGGCCTCCATGGAGTTGCGTCAGACATCGAGACCACGAAGACTGGGGGCTTCATCAGCGTCATCGTCCTCCTGTGCCTCGTGAGCCTCATAAACGTACTCGGGCTGCGCGTCTATCGGCGCGTGCAGAGATTTATTTTCCTGCCCATGATCATCCTGTCGGTGCTAACCATCTACATCCTGCTCCTCGTCAACCTAGGCACGAACTTCGCTCCACATTTCAATTCCTACAGTGCGCCCATCACGGTCCACGACGTGCAGCAACAGGCCGCTGCCGCCGGCTACCACCCAACTGGGTATAGCTTCCGGGACACCATCATCTGGGTGGCGCCCTTACTCGCGGTCATTCCGTTCGCGATGTTCGCGGCGATGGGCCTACTCGGCGAAGTGCGCAGCGCCAACAATCTTGGACGTCTGTTTCGGGCATTCACCGTGCCGGGGGCCATTGTCGCGATCGCGATCCTGGCGATCCCCTACATACTTCTGCAGCACATTGCCGGCCGCGACTTCATGGTCCAGTTTGCCGTCGCGGCTGGCGCCGGGAAGATCACACCCACATATGTACCCTCCGTGCAGGCGTTTCTCGGTATGCTGTCGAGTTCACCGGCCGTGACCATTCTCATTGCACTCGGTTTCATAGCGGGCGGACTTGGTTTCATGAACACGTTCTTTGTGAACGTCCCCCGGATCATGATGGCGATGGGTCTCGAGCGGTCTATCCCGACCCTCTTCGCGCGAGTGTCGCCTCGCTTCCACACGCCGGCAACGGGCGTTGTGTTGTACGCCGCCGCGTCGGCAGCTGTAGCCGCCGTCTATGTGTACAAGCCGTCGTATGGCGTCACTTTGCTCGTCGCCTCATCGATTCTGAGCGCTGTGATCATCGCCGTGACGTGTTTGGCCAGTGTTTTCTTTCCGTCTCGCGCTCCTCTCATTTACAAGGGTGCGCCGGTCTCGCGCTTCCGCATCGGTCGTGTTCCGCTCATTACCGTGGTCGGCGGCCTCGGGTTCATCTTGGTAGGGATCGGCGTCTACCTGGCCCTCACTGAGAAGGCGCTCGGGCTGACTGCACCAGGTGCACGCATAACGATGGGGGTGGAGTTCCTGGTCGTTATCGCCATCTACTTCATCAATCGCGGCGTGCAGCGCTCGCGCGGCTTTGATCCGTCCCTCGCGGCTCGAACGATCCCGCCGGACTGAAGCCGGCTCACGATGGACGTGAAAGGCGCAAGGACAGCGTGATAGGGAGAAAGAAGAACCGTCGCTCACGGATGGTGCGGATCCTGTTCGCGACCGACCTCCACGGTGCGGATCTGGTTTTCAGGAAGTTCCTGAACGCCGTAAGCGTTTATGAGGCCGACATTGCCGTCCTCGGTGGGGACCTGACCGGGAAGCGCATCGTGCCGGTTGTCGTGACCGACGACGGGGCCCTGGCCGCCCAACAGGCAGCCGACGTTGTCACCGACCCCGAGAGCGCCAACGTAGACTCGGTCGTGACCGAGGTCCGAAACCGCGGTCGATATCCGGTGCCGGTGACGATGGCCGAGTATCACCGCCTGGAGGGCGACGCAGCGGAGCGCGAGAAGCTCTTCGAGCGTGAGTGCCTAGAGCAGGTTCAGCGATGGCTGGCCTTGGGGAGGGAGCGCCTCGAGCCGCACCAGATCCCGCTGTACGTCACCGGCGGAAACGATGATTACGAGTTCATCGAGCCGGTCCTGACAGAGGATCCGTACGCGATCAACGCAAACGGGCAGGTAGTGGTCGTTGGCCCTGGACTCGAGATGATCTCAACTGGCCTTGGCAATATCACGCCATGGAACTGCCCGCGGGACGTAACTGAGGACGAGCTGAGCAGGGTCATCGAAGGGATGGCAGCTCATGTGACAGAGCCGACGAGGGCGATATTCAATTTCCACGTTCCTCCGTTTGGAAGCGGCCTCGACTCCTGCCCACGGCTGGATACGTCCGTCTCCCCGCCGCGCCCGATGGCCGGCGAACTGATGGCCGCAGGGTCCACCGCCGTACGCGCGGCGATCGAAAAGTATGGCCCTCTGCTCTCCCTCCACGGCCACATCCACGAATCCGCGTCGGTGACTAAGCTAGGCCCTACCACGTGCGTGAATCCTGGAAGTGAATACCAGGAAGGAGTACTTCGCAGCGCGTTGGTGGACGTGGTCGATGAAGGTGCGAGCGTGAGGGTCCAGTTGCTGCAAGCATGACCTGTGCGTTTGGTCAGCAGCCGGAGTCGGGGAGCTCGTTTCGTCCGGCGTCGGTGAGCTGTCGGACCTGGCGGTCGGTCGGGCCGTCCGCGCCGTCGGGGCCGTCGGGCCGTCGAGGCGGTCAGCTGCGGGCGGTCGGCGCGGACCGCAGGAGGGGAATCTCCGAGTTGCGTCCCTAGGACGACCCGCTCGCCGAGCCGGACGCCGAAGGGCCATCGCTCGCCTCGCGTTCGGCGTCGAACAGCTCGACCAGCCGGCTGCGCGTCTCCCACAGCTTCGGCAGCTGGCGCTGGGCGATCAGCTTGCCGAGCACCTGCACCGGCGTGCCCTGGGTGCCGATCGTGTCCTCCCCCAGCGCCCGGGCGACGATCGTGTAGTGCCGGAAGCGCCACAGCCAGATCCGCTCGTCCCATTCGGTCAGCAGCTCGGCGACCTGGTAGAGGTCCTCGTGCTCGCGGCCGTGGCGATACAGGTCCGATAGCTCCAGCCCGGCGGCCTCCCGCAACCGGTCGAACGCCCGCCACAGCCGCTGGGTCACCTTCGGCACCCGGCGGAACCCGGGAGAGTCGAAGCCGCTGCCGTGCCCGAGCACGACCCGGATCTGCTGGTACTCCCATGGGTCCATCTGGTCGAGCATCTCGATCTGGGTGGTCACGTACTGGAGCGCCAGCACGGCGCGGCGCAGCAACCTGATCCCCGGTCCCAGCTCGTCGCGCTCGAGGTGCGCCGCGGCCTCGTCGACCTCCGTGGTGGCGAACTTCAGCCACAGCTCCGAGGACTGGTGCACGGTCTGGAACAGCAATTCGTCGTGGTGGACCTGCTCTTCGGGCGTCTTCTGCAGCGACAGCAGTTCGTCGGTTCGCAGGTAGCGCTCGTAGTCGCTGGCGCCGCGGCCGGGGAGCACCGGCCGGCTGAGGTCGTCGGTCATCCGTTTCCTCCCGTGAGGATCTCGGCAAGCTTGGACGAGTTGATGTTGCCGCCCGAAACGATGCAGACGACCTTGCCCGTCCCAGCCCGCCCGGCCAGCGCCGCCGCGGTCGCCAGCGCGCCCGCGCCCTCGGCCATCACCCGGACACGCTCGGCGATCACCCTCACCGCGGCCGCGGCGTCGGCGATCGGGACCGAGAACGCGTCGTCGACGAGCGGCACCACCTTCGGCCACATCGAATCGAGCACCCGCCGGCTGCCCGAGCCGTCGACGAACGACGGTTCATAGGGCACCTCGGTGGGCTCGCCGGCCTTCAGCGCCGCGGCCAGCGCCGCGCCCGTCGCCGGCTCGGCGGTGTAGATCTTGGTCTGAGGACGGAGCGCTCGGATCGCGCTGGCGATCCCGACCGTCAGTCCACCGCCCCCGTAGGGGATCACGACCGCGTCGGGGTCGGGCAGGTCCTCGAGGATCTCCAGCCCGATCGTGCCGTTGCCGGCCATCACGCCCTCGTCCTGCACCGGATGCACGAACAGCCCGTCGACGCCGTCAAGCCGGCTGGTGATGATCACGTTCCACCAGTCCTCGTAGCGGAGCTTGACCACCTTTCCGCCGAGCCGCTCGATCGCGTCGAGCTTGGCCTCGGGCGCATGCTCGGGCACCGCGATCGTGGCGGTCAGGCCGAGCTCGCGGGCGGCCCATGCCACACCCTGGGCCATGTTGCCGGCGCTGGCGGTCACCAGCCCCTTGGCGCGCTCGGACTCCGGTGCGATCCGGACCGCGTTGGTGGCCCCGCGGATCTTGAACGAGTTGATCGGTTGCAGCGGCTCGAGCTTCAGGTAGATCTCCGCCGGCGAGCTCTCGTAGTGCAGGCGCACCAGCGGCGTGCGCACCGCCACCCCGGCGAGCCGCTCGCGCGCTGCTTCGATCTCGGCCAGCTCGATCACAGCTCCACCTCGGTCCCGATTCCCTTAGCGCGGGCGTTGGCGACCGAGAGCTCGGACGCCGCGAGGTCCTCGACCGCGAGGCCGAGCGACCTGAACAGGGTCAGCTCGCCGTCGTCGGCGCGTCCGGGCTTCAGTCCCGCCAGCACTTCGCCGAGCTCGGCGCGAACGTGGTCCTCGCCGGCGATCGCGCCCTGCTCGGTGGCGAGGATGAACTCGCCGGCCTCGTTGCGCAGCGACTCGCGGCTGTCGGGGAACAGCGCCGCGGCGGCGACGGTGGCGACATCGATCTCGCGGGCATTCGGGGAGCTGGCGCCGATCGCGTTGACGTGGGCGCCGTCGGCCAGCCACTCGCGCTCGATCACCGGCTCGGTCGCGCTCGTCGCCACGACCACCACATCCGCCCCGCGGACGGCGAGCTCGGCGCTGGGCGCGACGGTCAGCTCAGCGCTGGACGCGTTGGCCGGGGCGTCGTCGAGCACCGCCCGAGCGTGGGCCTCGGTCGGCGCGTAGACCCGCACGTGGGTGAACTTACGCACCGGCATCAGCGCCTCCAGATGCGACCGGGCCTGGACGCCCGCCCCGAGGATCGCCAGCGACGTCGAGTCCTCGCGCGCGAGCGCGCGCGTAGCGGAGGCGGTGACCGCGGCGGTCCGGACCTCGGTGATCGCCGACGCGTCGAGGATCGCGGTCGGCACCCCGGTCTCGCCGTCGAACAGGGTCACGATCCCCTGGTGGGCGTCGAGGCCGCGCGCCGGGTTGGCGCGGATCAGGCAGATCGCCTTCAGCACAAATACGGCCTTGTCGGAGCCCTGGTCACCACGCCACCCGGGCATCAACCCCATCAGCCCCGCCGCTCCCGGCGGGAACATCACCGACCGCAGCGGCATGAACGCCTCGCCGCGGGCGTGGGCGGCGAGCACGGCGGTCATCGCCCGTTCGCACTCGTCGGGCGGGAGTGACTCCAGCACGTCGGCGTGGCTGAGGATTAACACCTGAATGCCTCCTCGAGTCTGGCGTACTCGTCGGCGGTCAGCGGCTGGGCGAGCGCCTCGCGGACCGGCTCGAGGTGCTCGGGACGCCCCGGGCCGACGACGATCTGGGTCACGCGATCGTCCGCGAGCAGCCACGCCAGCGCGACCCCGGCCATCGAGCAGCCGCGCTCGCGCCCGATCTCCGCGAGCCGGTCGAGCGCGTCGAACGTGCGGTCGGAGATCAGCCGCTCGTAGGGCTCGGGGCGCTGGGTCATCCGCGAGCCGGCGGGAAACGGCGCGTCCCGGCGGTACTTGCCGGTCAGCCATCCGCCCGACAGCGGCCCGAACGCCGAATAGGCGACGCGGCGACGCTCGCACAGCGGCAGCACCGCCCGCTCGTCGTCTCGCTCCAGCAGCGAGTACGCGTTCTGGATCGCCTGGGGCTCGCCCGCTGCGAGCGAGGCCTCGAGCTGCGGGGCGTCGAAGTTGCTGACGCCGTAGGCGCCGATCCGGCCGCCGGCGGCGAGCGCCTCAAACGCGCCGATCGTGTCGGCCAGCGGAACCTCGGGGTCGAACTCGTGCGCGAGGTAGAGCTCGACGCGGTCGACCCCGAGCCGCTCGAGGCTGGACTGGAACTGCCGGTTGATGCGGGCGGGCGCGAGCCCGTGGTCGGCGCCGGTGTCCATCGGGTTGTAGGTCTTCGTGGTCAGCCCCGGGCGGATGCCGCGGGCCTTGATCCAGCGTCCGATCGCCGCCTCGCTGCGGCCGCCGCCGTACGCGTCGGCGGTATCGAAGTGGGTGATCCCCAGCTCCCAGGCGGCGTCCATCAGCGCGATCGCCTCCTGCTCGTTCTGGCCCTGGCCGAAGAACGCGGGCGCCGAGCCGACGCCGCCGAAGTTCCCGCAGCCGAGCGCGATCCGGGGGATCGTCTGGTCGGTGCGGCCCAGCGGCCTGTGTTCGATCTCGAGCGTGGAAGTCATCGTCGATGGGCGACGGCGGATATTTGATCAAACCGCGGGGGGTCGTTCAACCGACAGCGCACAGCGAGCTCAACCCGGAAGCGTCGAGATCGCCCATGCCATCGTCGAGGCTCTCTGTCGCTCCGTGAACGTCTCCCGTGCCGTAGGCGTCGAAGCCGAGCTGCACCGAATCGACGCCGGTCAGATACTGGCCGACGCGGATCCGCTCGTCGTGGGTCAGGTACGGCTTGAGGGTCACGAGGTCCGCGCGTACCCGCTTGACGGCCGTCCGCGCCCGAGCCGGAACGTACGGGTGCAGGCGCGATGTCCACACGAGCGAGCGCAACTGGACATCATGCTCGGCAAAGCGTTGGCAGACGCTGTGCCACGCCTGTACCGGGGGCGCCGACGGCAGCTGCCGGTGTGCGCCCCCGCAGCCGGCAAGCACGACGAGCGCGACGCTGGCCGCGATCCACGTTCGCATCGGTCCTCCTGTTCCCGGCGCCCCGCCGGAATCAGTGTGCACACTACCCCTGCCCAGCGGTCAGGTGGGCGTTTCTGAGGATTTGATCGATCCAGTGCGGCTATATCACGCACTGGATCAGTCGAAGACCCCACGACCGGCCGCGATGCTGTCCACGTCGACCGGCCGCCCGGTCTCCGCCGACTGCGCGATCGCGGCCATCACGGCGGCGTCGCGGACGCCCTCGCGCATCGAGGCCACCGGCTCGCGCCCCGCGCGCACCGCCTCCGCCCAGTCGACCAGCACACCGCCGAGCGAGTCGTAGTAGTTGCCGCCGGTCGCGTGCCACGAGTCCGCGGTCCCGATCCGCTGGAGGACCGCGCCGCCGCCCTGGCCGGCGTAGCTGATGAACACGTCGATGCTGCCGGCCGACCCGAACAGCCTGAGCTCCGGGGTGCGGTCGGGCGCGGCCGGCGTCGGCGAGGCCCAGCACAGGCTCAGCGTCCCCACCACCCCGGAGTGAAACCGGCAGGCGACCGCGGCCGAGTCAGGACCCGCCCACCCCTCGCGGCGACCGGCGGCGAACGCGAACAGCTGCGCAGGCTCGCCCACCACGGTCCGAACGAGCCGGGCCATGTGCGTGGCCTGGTCGACGATCACGCCCTGGGCGCCGCGGGCATCGCCCGCCCGCAGGCGCCACCCGTCGCGGCGCCATTCCCGGCCGAGCTCGAACACGCGCGTGGCCTGAACGGTCAGCAGCGTGCCGATCTCGCCGGCCGCCAGCAGCTCGCGGGCGGCGAGCACCGGCGCCAGGAATGCGTAGTTCTCGGCGACGCCGCAGCTCGGTCCGATCGAGCCCGCGATCGCCTCGATCTCGAGCGCGGCATCGATCCGCTCGGCCAGCGGCTTCTCGACCAGGAACGGGAGCCCCGCCCGCGCGGCGAGCCGGGCGCCCTCGAGGTGAAGGTGGTGCGGCAGCCGGATGTCGACCGCCTCGACGTCGCCCGCGGCGCACGCCTCCTCGAGCGAGGAGTGCGCACGCGCTCCCAGCCTGTCGGCGATCGCAGCCGCTCGCTCGGGCCGGACGTCGACGGCCGCGACTACCCTGACCGCGTCGCGGACGCTGGGGTAGATCTCTTCGGCCAGGATCTCGGCGAGCGTCCCGCAGCCCAGCAGCGCGATCCGGAGTGGGCCACCGTCCTGCGCAGAAGAAGCAGCGATCAGCTAGCCCCCGTACGCGGTGTCGTCGACGTGCTCCTCCCACTGGGTCTCGGTCCCGGCGTCCTGATCGATCGCCTGGACCGCGATGTGGCTCATCAGCCGATCCGGCCCGGCCCCGTGCCAGTGGCGCTCGCCGGGCTCGAACTGGACGCTGTCGCCGGGGTGCAGCTCGCGGACCGGCTCGCCGTCGCGTCCGATCCGAGCGACGCCGTCGACGATGTGCAAAACCTGGCCGAGCGGGTGCGTGTGCCAGGCGGTCCGCGCCCCGGGCGCGAACGTGACCCGGATCACCTTGGTCGGGCTCGGGGTGGGGACGATCCCGAGCTGCTCCATCCACACGGTCCCGGTGAACCACTCCGCGGGGCCGGGGGTGTTCTTGCTTGTGCTGAGTTCGTTGATGTTCATCGCGGCGAACACTAATGATCACCGGAGCAATTCCACACAACGCCCCCAGCCCGCCCGGTAACCTCGGTCTTTCGTGTACACGGGTGTTCACAGAGGGGCCTGGTGACGAGATGACAGAGCACGTCGACGTGCTGATCGTGGGCGCCGGGCTGTCGGGAGTCGACGCCGGCTACCACCTGCAGCGCCACCTTCCCGGCCGCAGCTACGCGATCCTCGAGGCGCGCGAAAGCATCGGCGGGACGTGGGACCTGTTCCGCTATCCCGGCGTCCGCTCGGACTCGGACATGTACACGCTCGGCTATTCGTTTCGCCCGTGGCGCGACGACAAGTCGATCGGCGACGGCTCGTCGATCCTGAGCTACGTCCGCGAGACCGCGCGCACGTACGGGATCGACCGCAAGATCCGCTTCCACCACCGAGTCACCCGCGCGCAATGGTCAAGCGCGGATGCCGCCTGGACGGTCGACGTCGAACGCACCGACACCGGCGAGCAGCTGCGCATGACCTGCGGCTTCTTATTCATGTGCACGGGCTACTACCGCTACGACGAGGGCTACACGCCGCAGTTCCCGGGGATCGAACGCTTCGGCGGCGAGGTCGTGCATCCGCAGTTCTGGTCTGAGGACGTCGACCACGCAGGCAAGCGGATCGTGGTGATCGGCAGCGGCGCGACCGCGATCACGATGGTGCCGGCGCTCGCCAGCGAGGCCGCGCACGTGACGATGCTGCAGCGGTCGCCCAGCTACGTCCTGGCGCTGCCGATGGTCGACCCGCTGCTGGCGCCCGTCAAGCGGTTCCTCGGCGCGCGGGCCGCCTACGGGTTCACCCGCTGGAAGAACGTGTTCGCGACGATCCTGATCTACCAGCTCAGTCGGCGCCGGCCCAAGGCGATGAAGAAGCTGTTCCGCAAGCTGCTCGAGCAGCAGCTGCCGGCCGGCTATGACATCGACGCTCACTTCACCCCCACCTACGAGCCCTGGGATCAGCGCCTGTGCCTGGTTCCCGACGGCGACCTGTTCCGGGCGATCTCGGACGGCAGCGTGTCGATCGCGACGGACCGGATCACGACGTTCGACGAGACCGGGATCGAGCTCGAGTCAGGTACGCGCCTCGACGCCGACCTGGTCGTCACCGCCACCGGCCTGAACCTGCTCGCGATCGGCGGCGTGGAGCTCGAGGTCGACGGCGAGCCGGTCACGATCCGCGACCGAATGGTCTACAAGGGCATGATGCTCAACGGCGTGCCGAACTTCGCCTTCGCGTTCGGCTACACCAACGCCTCGTGGACGCTGAAGGCCGACCTCACCTGCAAATACGTGGCCCGCGTCCTCGAGCACATGTACGCCGGCGGTTACCGCCAGGTGGTCGCCCATAACCGCGACGAGTCGGTCGCCTCGCTCCCGTTCATCGACCTGACGTCGGGCTACGTCCAGCGGTCGATCCAGCACTTCCCCCAGCAGGGGTCGCGCCGCCCGTGGCGGCTGTACCAGAACTACGCGCTCGACGTGCTGACCTTGAAGTTCGGCTCGCTGCAGGACGGCGTGATCGAGTTCTCCAGCCCCACGGCCACGGCCGCGCCGGCGCAGGCGCCCGTCGCAGCCTGATCCTGATCTACCCGACTACGGTCTCCACGGTCTCGATGGGCTCGAGCTGCGAGATCTCGCTGCGCCGGTTCTCCCAGTGCGGCGGGATGCACATGTGCGTCCCGAGCTCGTCCTCGGACTCATCGATCAGGAAGCCCTGCGGGGTCCCGTAGGCGAGCTCGATCAGGGCGCCGCCGGGGCTGCGCATGTAGACCGAGAAGAAGTAGCCGCGGTCCTTGACGTCGGACACGTCGGTGAAGCCGAGGCCGACGATGTAGTCCTTGACCACCGCCTGGTTCTCCGCGGTGCCCGCGTCGAGCGCGTGGTGGTGGATCGTGCCCTCGCCGAAGTGCCAGGTGCCCTGCGGTAGGTCGGGCTCTTCGACGAGCTCGAGGTAGCGACCGTGGCCGGTGTCGTCGCCGAACTGGAACTGGTGATTCTTCCCCTCGGAGGACAGCAGCTTGGCGCTCAGCCCCTCGGTGAGAAAGAACGTCTGGGGCTCGGGCTCGCGCACCGAGGTGGTGGTCCCGTAGGCGCCGCGGATCGCGTGCTCGGTCGGCACGCCCTCGGCCGAGTAGGGCTCGCGCGAGTCGGGATCGGGGTCGCCGACGATCGCGTAGTGGATGCCGCACGGGTGCTGGAAGTTCAGGCGCTCGGTGGCGAACAGCTCCGAACGGGTGGTCTCGACGCCGGCGCTCTGAAGGCGATCGGACCAGAAGCCGATCGACTCGACGGGCACCGACAGCAGCAGCGTCTTCATCTGGTTGGTGCCGCGCTTACCCATCCAGCCGGCCTGGCGGTACGGGAACGCGGTCAGCAGCGTGCTCGCGTCGCCGAGCCGATTGCCGTAGTACAGGTGGTAGATGGGGATCTCGCCGTCGAACAGCACGGTCTTCTTGACGCTCTTGAGGCCCAGCAGCCGGACGTGGAAGTCGTAGTCCTCCTGCGCGCCGCCGACACAGAAGGTCAGGTGATGCGTGCCGTGCACGTAGCCTGGATTCGGCATGGTGGTGCTGCTCCTCTCCTTGCGATCCGCGTAGCGCGCCGATCATACTTGCGCGCGCAAAGGGCTTCTTAAGGCGGTAGGAGAGACGAGATGAGCGACGGCACCCGGATCCTCACCACGCACGTGGGCAGCCTGCCGCGGCCGCAGGACGTCGTCGACGTCGTGTTCGCTGACGACCGAGGCGAGCACGTCGACCCCGACCGCTTCGAGCAGGTGGTCCGCGACGCCGTCGCCGACCGCGTCCGCCATCAGGTCGAGGCCGGCATCGACGTCGTCTCCGACGGCGAGATGAGCAAGATCGGCTATGCCACCTACATCCGCCACCGGCTCAGCGGGTTCGAGGTCGGGGACGTTCCGCGCGCCACCCCGGCCGATCTCGACGCCTACCCGGTCTTCCGCGACCGCCTCGCTCAGGCCGGCGGCAGCGCCAAGTACCTGCGCCCGATCTGCCGCGGGCCGATCACCTACGAGCACCCCGAGCCGCTGCAGCAGGACCTCGCCCATCTGCAGGCCGCGACCAACGGTCAGCCGGTAGCCGGGGCGTTCATGAATGCCCCCTCACCGGGGATCATCGCGTTGTTTCAGCCCAACGAGTACTACGACACGCTCGACGAGTACCTCGACGCGATCGGCGAGGCGATGAAGCACGAGTACGAGGCGATCGTCGCCGCCGGCGTGCAGCTGCAGATCGACGCGCCCGATCTGGCGATGGGCCGCCACATCATGTACCGCGACCGCTCCGACGCCGAGTTCATCCAGAGCGCCGAGCGCCACGTCGACGCGATCAACCGGGCGCTGCGCGACATCCCCGCCGACCGCGTCCGGCTGCACATCTGCTGGGGCAATTACGAGGGACCCCACCACCTCGACATCGACCTGCCCAAGATCGTCGACGTGATCCTGCGATCCAAGCCGGCCACGCTCCTGTTCGAGGCCGCCAACCCGCGCCACGCCCACGACTGGGCCACCTGGCGCGACGCCAAGATCCCCGACGACAAGGTGCTCGCCCCGGGCGTACTGGACTCGACCACCAACTACATCGAGCACCCCGAGCTGGTGGCCCAGCGGCTGCTCACCTACGCCGAGATCGTTGGACCGGAGCGGGTCGTCGCTGGCACCGACTGCGGGTTTGGCACCTGGGCCGGTTTCGGGGCGATCGATCCTGACATCTGCTGGGCCAAGATGCGCTCGCTGTCGCAGGGAGCGCAGCTGGCCAGCGGGCGGGCCTAGCGTCTCTGCGCGAGCCCCGCGGCGACGACGGCGCCCGGCGCCGAGATTCCGGCGTCGGCCACGCGCATGAGCACCCGCCTGACCGACTCCCACCAGTCGTCCTGCACCATCAGGAAGGGGTGCATGATCAGCGTCCGCATTCCGTCGCCACCCACCCCCTCGAGCAGCCGTTGCTCTGCCTCCTGCGCGTCCAGCGGCGCGCGCGGATCACCATGCGACGCGCGGAGCTCGGCGAACTCCTCCATCAGCAGATAGGCGTCGACCAGCTCCCACTGAAACGGGACGTACGCGAGCCCGTCCCGCACCTCGAACCGCCCGCCCTCCGGCGAGCACCAGCGCACGCCCGCCGCGCGCAGGATCCCCGGCGATGCGGGGTTGAGCACTCCCCCGGGCGGCCGGAACCCGTCGACCGAGACGCCGATCGCCGCGAACGCAGCGATCCCCCGGTCGACCAGCGAGCGCTCGCGGTCGGCGGGCAGCCCGGCCCAGGACTCGTGGCGCCAGCCGTGCATCCCGAGCTCGTGGCCGCGCGACGCGATCTCACCGACTGCGTCGGGATACAGCTCGCAGTTGATCGCCTCGACGAAGAACGTCGCTCTGAGCCCGAGCCGCTCCAGCTCGTCGAGCAGCCTCGGGAGCGCCTCGGTGACCGAGCGATGCCGGCCGGGCGCCACTTGCTCGGGCCAGGTGCCGCGCTCGATCTCGCTCGCCTCGCCGAGGTTGTCGAACGTCAGCGCGAGCGTCGCGCTGCTCCTAGTGTCGCGAGTCCTGCGAGGCCGCGAGCACCGCGTCGAGCAGCCCCGGAAAGCGCGCGTCAAGGTCGGCGCGCCGCACCGAGTTCATCCGCGACGTCCCCTCCAGGCGTTGCCGGATCACGCCGGCCTCTCGCAGCACTCGAAAGTGATGCGTGCAGGTGGATTTGACGACCGGCAGGTCGATGCTCTTACAGGTTCGCTCGTCGCCATCTGAGAGCGCGACCACGACGATCAGTCGTATCGGATCGCTGAGCGCCTGGAGCACCGCGGACAGCTCGAGCTCATCGCGCCCCGGGTGCGGCAGCGGTTCGACCGCGCCAACGACGGTGGCGCTGCTCTCGGTCACTGTTTCCATCTCCTCGATTGTACGACGGTCATCGAACCTCTGCTAGGTTCGAATGAGTCCATCGTAGTCGAGGCTTTGGAGGCCAATGCCAAGCGTCACGTCCGCCCCCCGTCCGCATCTCCGCGCCACGCTGATTCTCGCGTGCCTGGCGCAGTTCATGGTGGTGCTGGACGTGTCCGTGGTGAACGTGGCGCTGCCGTCGATTCGCGACCACCTCGGCTTCACCGAGCAGGACCTCCAGTGGGTAGTCAACGCCTACACGGTCACGTTCGCCGGGTTTCTGTTGCTGGGTGGCCGCGCGGCTGACCTCCTCGGTCGACGGCGCGTGTTCGTCAGCGGGCTGGTGCTGTTCGCGGCCGCATCGCTGGTGGGCGGTCTGGCCGATTCCCAGGGCGTGCTGATCGCCGCTCGCGGGATCCAGGGACTCGGCGGCGCCGTGATCGCCCCCGCCTCGCTGACGATCTTGACCACGACGTTCCCCGAGGGCGCCGCGCGCAACCGCGCGGTCGGCATCTGGGGCGCGATGGGCGGCGCCGGCGGCGCCGCCGGGGTGCTGCTCGGCGGGATCCTCACCGATCTACTGGGCTGGCGCTGGATCCTGTTCATCAACGTGCCGATCGGCCTGATCGCGGCGCTGTGCGCCCAGCGTCTGATCGCCGAGAGCCGGAACCTCGAGCGGTCCCGCAGCTTTGACCTCGCGGGTGCGCTGAGCGCGACGCTCGGCCTCTCGGTGCTGGTGCTCGGCATCGTTCGCACCGACGCCACGGGCTGGGGCTCGCTCCCGACGCTCGCGCTGATGGCGGCGGGCCTGGTGCTGCTGGCCGCGTTCGTGGTGATCGAGGGCCGGATCGCCTCCCAGCCGCTGATGCCGCTGCGGATCTACTCCTCGCGCACGCTCAGTGCGGCCAACGTGGTCGTGCTGCTACTCGGCGCAGCCGTGTTCGCGATGTGGTTCTTCCTGTCGCTGTACCTGCAACAGGTCCGCGGCTACTCGCCGATCCGTGCCGGTCTGGCGTTCCTCCCGATGACGCTGTGCATCGTGGCCACCACGACGATCGTCTCCCGAGCGGTCACGCGGGTCGGGCCCAAGCCGCTGCTCGTCGCCGGCATGACGATGGTGGCGATCGGACTGCTGCTGTTCACGCAGCTGTCTGCGACAGGCACGTACGTCGGCGAGATCCTCGCGCCGTCGCTGCTGGTCGCGATCGGACTCGGCTTCGCGTTCGTCCCGGTGACGATCGCCGCCGTCGCCGGCGTCGACCACGAGGAGGCCGGGCTCGCTTCCGGCCTGGTGAATACCTCGCGGTTGTTCGGCGGTGCGCTCGGCCTGGCGATCCTGGCCGCGCTCGCCACCTCGCGGACCAACGCCGATCTGCATCACGCGGCGTCCAACAGCGCGCAGGCGATGCACGCGGCCCTGACCAGCGGCTTCCAGCTGGCGTTCCTGATCTCGGGCCTGTTCGCCGCGACCGGTGCGGTGATCGCGTTGTTCGGGCTTCCGCGTGTGGCGACCACAGACGGCGAGCTCGTGGGCGAGCAAGAGGCGCTGGTCGCAGGGCACTAGCGACCCCGCGCCAAGCATCCTGTCCGACTAGGCTCCATGCCGATGAAGGTCGCCGTGGTCGACATCGGCACGAACTCCACGCGGTTGCTGATCGCCGAGATCGAGGACGGTCGCGTCACCGCCGAGCCTGAGCGGCTCACGAACGTGACCCGCCTGGGCCAGGGCGTGGACTCCGCGGGGCGGCTGGCAGATGAGGCCATGCAGCGGGTGTACGACACGCTCGAGAAGTTCCGCGAACCGATCGACCGCGAGCGTCCCGATCGGGCGGTCGCGGTGCTGACCAGCGCCGTCCGCGACGCGGCTAACGGCCGCGAGTTCGCCGATACCGTCCACGACCGCTACGGACTCGAGCCCCACATCCTGACCGGCGATCAGGAGGCCGAGTTCACGTTCCTGGGCGCGACCAGCGAACGCGACCCCGACGACCGCACGCCGACCGTCGTGATCGACATCGGCGGTGGCTCCACCGAGCTCGTGGTGGGAGCGGCCCAGCAGATCTCGTTCCACAAGTCGACCCAGTCCGGCGTCGTCCGCCAGTCCGAGCGACACCTTCACAGCGACCCTCCCACCGTGGCCGAGATGGCCGCGCTATCCGAGGACGTCCGGGCGATCATGCGCGAAGGGGTGCCCGAGGAGCATCGGGTCGCCCGGCGGGGGATCGCCGTGGCCGGCACTGCGACGCAGCTCGCGGCGATCTCGCAGGAGCTCGAGCCCTACGACCCCGAGAAGGTGCACGGGTTCGTGCTCGACGCCGGCGAGATCGGACGCCTGCGCGACCGGCTCGCGTCGCTGTCGCTGGCCGAGCGCGAACAGGTCCGCGGCCTGGACCCCGGGCGCGCTCCCACGATCGTCGCCGGCGCGCTGATCCTGGACCAGGCGATGGAGCTGTTCGGCCTGCACGCGGTGGAGGTGTCCGAGCACGACATCCTCCGCGGCGCCGCGCTCGGCCTCTGACCCGGCCGATTGGGGGTTTGGGCGTCGTCGGGCCCTGGGTATAAGGTGCCCGCCCGCTGGCTCGCGGGAGCGAGGTGGATAGAGCGCTTTGCAGCGCAGATATGGAGGAGCACAGGTGCGATTGCTGAGTCGACGGCCGCTGCTGGTGGGAGCGACGGCTTTGCTTGCGTTTGGCCTGGTGGGTCTCGGAGTTGCGATGGCGCGCGCCACGCATCGGGCGGGACCATTCGCCACCGGCGGACACCGAGGATTGACGGTCAAGAAGGCCCTGCCGGCGACGCGCGCTACGTCGTCGCGCGTGATCGTGGTCCTGAAGAACCAGTACAACGCGATCCCGGCCACCCGGCGCAAGACCGGGACCCGGATCCGCGCCGAGAAGTTCGGCAACGCCCGGATCATGACCCAGGTCAAGCACGCCGGTGGGCGGGTGTACCGGCAGTACCACGCGCTCAACGCGTTTGCGGCGAACGTGTCCGCAAGCGAGCGCTCCGCGCTGCAGCGAGACTCGGCTGTCAAGCAGGTGATCCCCGACACGGTCGTGGCGCTGCCGGGCCCGATCACCGATCCCGCCGCCAGCGCCGCCGCGAAGTCGCCGCGCGCCGCGTCGCCGGCCACGACCACGCCCAACGGCCAGACGCTGTGCCCGGCCGACCCCTCCAAGCCGCTACTCGAGCCCGAGGCGCTGCAGACGACGCACACGGCGTTCGATGACCCGAGCACGCCGCAGGCCCAGAACCTGGCCACCGGCACCGGCGTCAAGGTCGCGACGTTCGCCGACGGCATCGACGTCAACAACCCCGATCTGATTCGTCCCGACGGCAGCCACGTGATCGCCGACTACGAGGACTTCAGTGGCGAGGGACCGAACGCGCCCTCGGGCGCGGCGGAGTCGTTCGGAGACGCCAGCTCGGTCGCCGCTCAGGGCCGGGTCACCTACGACATCTCTCAGTTCATGAACCCCGCGCACCCGCTTCCGGCGGGCTGCACGATCACGGTCCGAGGCGTCGCCCCCGGCGCCAGCCTCGACGTGATGAAGGTGTTCGGGAACTCGAATTCGGCCTTCAACTCGACGATCCTCGAGGGCCTGGACTACGCGTTGACCAATGATCACCCCGATGTGTTCAGCGAGTCCTTCGGCGGCTACCCGATCCCGGACAGCACCCAGGACCTGACTCGTCAGTTCAACCAGCAGGCGGTCGCAGCCGGGGCCACGGTCGTCGAGAGCACCGGCGACTCCGGCGTCGAGGCGAGCCCCAGCTCGGCGTCGAGCGACCCGTCCGTGATCGCCGCCGGCGCCAGCACGACGTTCCGCAACTACGCCCAGGGGACCCAGTACGGGTTCCAGTTCGCCAAGGGCTGGCTCAGCGACAACATCACGTCGATCGAGTCGGCCGGCTTCACACAGGGCGGCCGGGTGCTCGACCTGGTCGCGCCGGGCGAGGCCAACTGGGCGCTCTGCACCCCGAACCTGAAGCTCTACGAGGAGTGCTTCGACTTCAAGAACGCGCCCTCCTCGCTGCAGAGCTTCGGCGGCACGAGCGAGTCGGCGCCGCTGATCGCCGGCGGCGCGGCGCTGGTCATCCAGGCCTACCGCGCCACCCACGGCGGGGCCACCCCGTCACCGGCTCTGGTCCGCCAGCTGCTGACCAGCACCGCCACCGACCTCGGCGCCCCCAGCTACGAAGAGGGGTCTGGCGAGATGAACACGCTCGCCGCCGTTCAGGCAGCGCGGGCGGTCGGCAACGCTCCGTCGAGCACGAACGGCAGCCACCTGCTGGTGGGTCCGTCCCAGCTCGACATCAGCCAGACGGCGGGCAGCTCGGCCACCCGGTCCGTGAAGGTGACCAACCTCGGCGCGACCACGCAGATCGTGCACGCCCACGCGCGGCAGATCTCGCGGACGGTCAGCAACGCCACAGGGTCGGTCAACCTGACGGCGGCCAGCCCGACGTTCGTCGACCAGTTCGGATCAGCGCGGCCGTCCGAGACGTTCACGTTCACGATCCCGAATGGCACCGACAGGCTGCTCGCGTTCGACGGCTGGAACGGCCCGGCGGCCCGGGTCGGGATGACGCTGATCGACCCGAACGGCAACTTCGCCGCCTACACCCGCCCCCAGGGCGATGGCAACCACGGCGAGGTCGATGTGGCCAAGCCGGTGGGAGGCACGTGGACGGCGATCATCTTCCTCCGGGACGGAGCTTTCTCGGGGAAGGTCAACTGGCAGATGCTCACCCAGGACTTCGGCTCGGCCGACTCGCTGTCGCCCGCGTCGCAGTCGATCGCTCCGGGCAGGACCAAGACGTTCCAGCTGAACGCCAGGATGCCCACGGCGGCCGGTGACTCCAGCCAGGATCTCGAGCTCAACAGCGGTGCCGGGACGACGATCGTCCCGATCTCGCTGCGCTCGCTGGTCAAGCTCAACAACAAGGGCGGTGACTTCGCCGGCAACCTGATCGGAGGAAACGGCCGCAACGGCGCCGGCCAGCCCGCCCAGATCAACACGTTCGACTTCAACGTGCCCGCGGGCATGCCTGAGGTGAGCGTGGGTCTGAGCTTCCAGAACAACCCAGGGACACAGATATTCGCCAGCCTGATCGGCCCCAACGGCCAGACGGTCACGGCCGGCGACAACATCCATGTCGACCCGGCCACGGGACGGGCGCAGTTCACCAACGCTCTGCAGGTGTACGCGCCCTCGCCGCAGGCCGGTCAATGGCGGTTCGTGGTCGACGTGTTCAACCCGGTCGGCGGCCAGGTGCTGTCGTCGCCGTACTCCGGGCACGTGTCGTTCGCGGCTCCGCCGGTGACGATCGAAGGCCTGCCCAACAACGCGAGCAAGCGGATCGCCGCCGGCAAGTCCCGGACCGTGACGGTCACGGTCAAGAACAACGGCGTCGGCGTCCAGGACCTGTTCCTGGATCCGCGGACGCCGCAGCGTCAGGCGTTCTCACTGCTGTCACTCACGCCCGATACGAACGTGGCCTTCCCGATTCCGGGCGGCACGTTGCCGCCGCTTTACATCATGCCCACCGAAACCACCCGGGTCGACGCGGTCGCGCAGGCGACCGCGCCGGTCACATTCGACTTCGGGTTCGGCGATCCCGACCTGCCGGCGATCAGCGACGGCAACACCGCCGCGGCGACGTTCGCCACCAGGGGGGCTACGCCGGGGCTGTGGGACATCGCTCCCACGCCCGCGGGCGGGCCGTTTGGGGATGCCGGCGCGCAGAAGGGCACGGTCAGCACCGCGATGATCGCCCACACGCTCGGGTTCGACACGAACACGAGCTCCTCGACCGGCGATATCTGGCAGCAGACTGTCGATCCGAATGCGGCGGACTACACGCCGCTGACGCTGCAGCCCGGTCAGAAGGGCACGATGACGCTCACGATCACCCCGTCGGGCAGGTCCGGCAAGGTCGTTCGCGGGACGCTCTACGTCGACGTGTTCAGCCTCGCTGAGGACATCGGCGGCGAGGTCCTCGCGGTGCCTTACGAGTACTCGATCAAGTGACGTCGAGGCGGGCTCGGGTCGAACGGGAGCGGCCCGAGCCCCGCATCTGTCACCTGGGTAAAGAATCGCTGAATTGGAGTAGTCGAGAGGCCGTTAGGCTACTTTCCGGCGTAAGCGGGCCCTCGATTTCCGCTTCAGGAATCTTGCATCGTATGAACGTCCAGTCAGCTAACTGAGCATCTGGACGAATGTTCGATTGCCCGGCTGTTTGGATGGGAGAATGATTGGCCGTGGAGCCAGTTTCACTGGTTTCCGACATAGGTTCGGGCGAAGCCGCAGACATCGGCGCCTCCCGCCGTCCGAGCCATCTAATCGGCCCTTTCTGGCACGTACCCCTGCCCGTCCCGATTGGGCCAAACCTGGATCGGAAGCCGCCCGCTGAGTAAGCGGGCGGCTTTCGTTTCGCACCACCCGCGGGTAGGAGCCAGCTAGGCGAGGTTGGAGCGCCGGGGGTACGCCACCGACGGATCGGTGAGCACGTTGACCAAAGCGGGCTTTCCCGACTGCAGCGCGCGCTCGAGCGCCGGCCGTAGCTGCTGGGGCGCGGACACGAGCTCGCCGTGACAGCCGAGCGCCCGCACCATCTCGTCGTAGCGCGTCTCGGGCCGCAGATCGGCCGCCACCGAGTACCCATACAGGAACTCCATCGGGTGTTTCTCGAGGCCCCAGATCCCGTTGTTGCCCATCACGGCCACGACCGGGATCCCGTGGCGGGCCATCGTGTCGAACTCCATCCCGGCAAATCCGAACGCGCCGTCGCCGAGCAGCAGCACCACCTGCTTGTCGGGACGGGCGAGCTTCGCCGCGATCGCATAGCCGGGACCCGACCCGAGGCATCCGAACGGTCCGGGATCCAGCCAGCACCCGGGCAGGTATGAGTCCACGACCCGGCCGGCGTAGCTGACGAAGTCACCGCCGTCGCCGACCACGATCGCGTCGCGGTCGAGCACCTCGGCGAGCTCGGCGTACACGCGCATCGGATGCAGCGGCGCGCGCGGGTCCTCGCGCTCGGCGATCTCCCCCGCGCGGCGCTCGTCCTCGTCGGCCCACAGCGACTCCAACCAGCGCTCGCGCTCGGCGCCGACCTCGTCGATCGGAGCGCCGGCGGCCGCTCGCAGGGCCTCGAGCGTGCCGGTGAGCGAGCCGTACAGCTCGGCGGCGACCGCCCGAGGATGGTCGCGCTCGGGCTCGGCGACGTCGATCACCACGATCTCGGCCTCGGGCGCGAACGCCGCCCCGAAGCCGAGCCGGAAGTCGAGCGGCACCCCGACCACCAGCGCCACGTCCGCGCCCCCCAGGCCGGTGCTTCGCGCGCGGGAGAAGGAGAGCTCGTGGTCGGCGGCGACGCACCCGCGAGCAAGCCCGTTCAGGAACACGGGGATCCGCAACTGCTCGGCGAGCGTCCGCAACGCGTCCTCGCCGTGTCCCCAGTACAGCCCCGTGCCGGCCATGATCGCCGGGCGCTCGGCTCCGCGCAGCAACGCCGCGGCGCGCTCGATCGCTCGCGCATCGGCCGCCGCCTCGCGGGGCGGGGCGGCCGGCTCGGCGTCGGGCGCGCCGGCCTCGCTGAACACCACGTCGAGCGGGAAGTCGAGGAACACCGGTCCCGAGCGGGGCGCGAGCGCCGCCCGGAAGGCCTCGTCGACCAGACCGGGGATCTCGCCGGTCTCATGGGCGGTGGCGGCGAGCTTGGTCAGCGGGCGCACGAACGGCAGGTGGTCGAGCTCCTGCAGCGAGCCCTGGCCCCAGCGAAACTGGGGTGCGCGCCCGCCCAACACCAGCAAGGGCGAGTGGTTCTGGGCGGCCGAGGCGATCGCGCTCATTCCGTTGGTCACGCCCGGGCCGGCCGTCAGCGCGCATACGCCCACGGTCCTGCGTGACCTTGGCCCACCCCTCGGCCGCGAACGCCGCCGACTGCTCGTGGCGGACGTCGACCAACTCGATCCCCTCGGCCCGGCAGCCGTCGAAGATCGAGAACAGGTGACCGCCCGACAGCGTGAACAGCTTGGTGACGCCGTGCGCGCGCAGCCTCTGAGCAATCAGCCGTCCACCGTGCAATTGCGTGGTTGGGCTCGCGTCGGTCGCCATTTGCGCGCACGACGCTAACACGACGGCTGGCGGCGGACTAACGGAGGACTAGCCGGTTCGTTCGTGACCGAGCACGAGCGCGTTGACCACCGCGCCGCCGAGGATGATCAGCGCAAGCAGGTAGAACCAGGCGAGCGTGATCAGCACAAACACGATCGTGGTCCCAAACCGGGCGATCGTCGAGATGTGGGAGAGGTACGCCGGGAACGCGTTGTCGACTGCCCAGATCGCGATCGTGGCCCCCATCGCCCCCGGCCACGCGGCTCGCCAGGGCACCCGCTGGTTGGGCACGCGCAGGTAGATCACCATCAGGCACCCGAACAGCAGCACCAGGCTGATCGCCAGCGAGATCAGGTACACGACCACGGCCACGTGCGACAGATCGAACGGCAGGTCCGACGCCCCCGCGTCGAGGATGCTCTGCAGCGTCGGCACCACCACGGTCGCGACCATGAACACCAGCACGACGCCGAGCATCGCCAGCGAGAAGCGCTTCTGCTCGAGCCAGTTGCGGGCCCGGCACCGGTAGATCCGGCTGAAGGCGGTGTCGAGCGCGCCCCAGAACGACGAGCCCAGCCACAGGCTGGCGATCAGCGCCAGCACACCGGTGCTGGTGGTCGAGCTGCGGATCTCATTGAGCAGCGAGTTCAGCGTGTGCTCGGCGGCGCCCGGGAACACGTGGCGCAGGTCTGACAGCACGCTCTGCTGCACGGCGGCGCTCGACAGCACCTGACCGGCGACGAACAGCCCCAGCAGCGCCACCGGGACCACCGCGAGCAGCATGTTGTAGGCCAGCATCGCCGACATCCCGGTGACGTTCGTGGCCCACGCCAGGCGCCAGAAACGGTGCGCTCCGGAGGCGATCTCGCGGGTGCGCAGCAGCCGCCGCCGGCGGAGCTCGAACCGCCGTGCGAGCAGGCGGCGATCAGCGTTCGTGGCGCCCATCTGGGCCTTGTTCGCCCACCGGGCGGCGGTCCCTGCTAGTGCTCGCGGCTCGGGCGAATTCAGCCGGCCGCGGGGTGGCGGCTCGGACGCGGCGGCGGGGCTGCCTCCTCGAGCATCCGCTCGCCGGAGATCAACCTGCGGCCCACCCGGATCACGGGCAGCGACCGGACGCCGTGGGCGCGCAGGCCGCGGGCGGTGCTGTGGATCGGCCCATCCAGCGCCGGGTTCGACGCCGCGGCCAGCGCCTCGTCGACGTCGAGCTCGGCGGCCTTGGCCGCATCCGCGAGCACGCTGCGATCCTCGAGGTCGAAGCCGCCGCAGAACGCCAGCCTGGCCGCGGCGAGCGCGAACCGGGCGCCGGCATCCGCCTCGGCGGCGTACGCGGCCGCACGTAGCGCGGCCGGAGAGCCGGCCGGGAAGCGGTCGGGCCACACCAGCGGCAGCCGCAGCACCAGCGCCTGGTGCTCGGCGCGGGCCATCACGATCCTCGTCTGCTCGAGCGGATCGCGTTCGAGCGCGTCGTGCAACGGAACCTGCAGCGGCGGACCGGGCGCGTGCAGCGAAGCGGCCGCCGTCGGGACCCAATGCACCTCGCCGAGCATCCGCTCGACCCGCTCGGCGGCCAGGTACGAGAACGGGCACATCGGATCGAAGAAGAACGCCGGCAAAGTCCCCGCCAGCGCGCGGGTGCGCTCGCGGTGCCAGTCCTTCAGGACGATCAGGTCACCCATTGTTCCTAAAGAACGACGATCGCGACAAAAACTGGCGTGCGTCCAGCCGAATGCCGTACTCGCAGTGGTCCGCGGTCGGCGTTAAACTCCCCTGCTTATCCCGGTCTGTCCTTCGTCCAAGGCGGGTCCTCATCTCTCACGTACCGCCGCGCAAGCGGCATCCGTATGACCAGTGGTCCCCGGATGCCCGCGCGCTCGATCTAGTAGGCGACAAATGGACGCTGTTGATCGTCCGCGACCTGGCCGCTGGGCCAAGGCGGTTCGTTGAGCTGCAGCGGGTGCTCCCGGGGATCTCGACCGAGCAGCTGCGCTCGCGGCTGAACCGGATGGTTGCCGACGGGATGCTGACCCGCAAGCGCTACCGCGAGGTGCCGCCGCGCGTGGAGTACGAGCTCACCGAGCGCGCGCGCGACCTGATGCCGGTACTGGGGGAGCTCGCCCGGTGGGGCTACGAATGGGCGTGGAGCTCGCCGCGGGGTTCTGAGTCGATCGATCTCGGGGCGATCTTCAGACTGGCGCCGGGCCTGATCCGGGGCAACGGCGCCGACGGCACGGTCGAGTTCGTGGTCGGCGCCGATGGCGACGAGGCGCCGATGCCGGCGTACGCGCTGACATTGGCCGAGGGGCTGGTCACGCTCGAGGAGTCCGAGGCCGAGCGCGCCGACGCGCGGGTCCGCGGCGACCGCAGTGCCTGGATCGCGGCGTTCTCGCCCGACCGCGACCTGGGCGGCCTGACGATCGCCGGCGACGCCGAGTTGGCGGGGTTCGTGCTCGACCGCCTGGCGTGCGTCTGCGACCGGGCCAACGGCTCGGCCCGGGCGGTGGCCTGAACGCCGCCCAGGCGATACGTTGTCCCTACTCGCCCGGGTGGTGGAATTGGTTGAGACACGGTCGCCTTAAGAGCGACTGCCCTAGCGGCATGAGGGTTCGAGTCCCTCCCCGGGTATCACGGTCCAGAGCAGGTAAAACCCCAGTCTCAGAGCCCGTTCGGGTGCTGGTCGGCCCGGCTGACCGCAACTAACGCGCTGCTACCGTGTCACAGCGACCGAGGAGGACCCTCGGACTCCAAACCGGTGGAAGTCTCGACACTCAGATACTCCGGCCCTATTGGGCTGCACGGGCGCAGCCCGTTGCTCAGGCTGCAGTCGGACGAGCGCCTGATCGCCTACGTTCGGCGGGGTAACAGCCACGCATTCGAGGTCCTCGTATCGCGCTACCACACGCGCCTGTTGTCGTTCTGCCGCCACCTGCTGGGCTCCCGCGAGGACGCCGAGGACGTCCTTCAGGAGGTGTTCGCCGCCGCCTTCAACGCGATTGGAGCCGATGACCGCCCGATCAACGTGCGGCCGTGGCTGTATCGCATCGCCCGCAACCGCAGCCTCAACCACCTGCGTCGGGCGCAGGCGGTCGGCGTCGACTCGATGGACGTCCATCTGTCCGACAACGGCGCCACCACCGCCGACAAGGTCCACGACCGCGAAGAGTTCCGGATTTTGGTGGGCGACATCCAGGAGCTCCCGGAGACCCAGCGGACGGCGCTCGTGCTGCGCGAGATGGATGCGCTTTCCTACGAGCAGATCGCCGAGGCGATGGAGACCACGGTCTCGAGCGTCAAGTCGCTGCTCGTCCGGGCGCGGGTGTCGCTGGCCGAGGCGGCCGAGGCGCGGCTGCTGTCCTGCGACGAGGTCCGAATCGAGCTCGGCGAGGTGGCCGAGGGCCTGCGGCGACGCCCCACCTCTCTGGTCCGCCGCCACCTGCGCTCCTGCAAGCGCTGCACAGTCTTCCGCGGCCAGCTCAAGCAGACCAACAAGGCGCTGGCGGCTCTGTTGCCGATCGGCCCGATGGTGCTGCTGAAAAAGCTCCTGATCGTCCATCTCGGCCACTCGGCCGCGTCGGGGTCAGGGGCCACGGCGACCGGCGCCGCGGGGCAGGCGGCAGCTGTTGGTTCGACGGCCGCAGCCGGCGCCGGAGCGACCGCTGCGATGGGTGGCGCGGGCGGATTCGTCTCGGCCGGAATCGGCGCGATCGCCACCAAGGCGGCCGCCGGCCTGGCCGTCGCGGGACTGGTCACCGCCGGAGCGGTCGAGGTCTCCCAGCAGCCGACGCGCCACTCGAAGGTCGCCGCCGTCCCGCACCACACGGTCACCCCCACCGCCCCCGCCGTCATCCACAAGGCCGCGCCCGTGACGCACACGTCGTCGCCGACGCCGACCTACCGGAGCACGGTGGCGCAGATCGAGCCCAAGAAGCTGCACACCGCCAAGGCGGCCGCCACGACCAAGCCGGGCGACGCCTCCCAGACTGATCCCAAGGCCGACCCGAAGACCCAGACGACGGCCGACAAGACCCCGGCCAAGCCGGCCGACCCGACCGCCGCTCAGGACCCGACCACCACCACGGCGCCGGCCACGACCACCACGCCGGTCCCGGCCGCCGGCGGCAAGACTCAGACGCAGACCGACCCGACGGTGCTGCCACCCCCGGCCCAGCCGACGACTCCGACGCTGACTACGACCGCGCCGCCCACAACCCCGACGGGCACAGCGCCGACGCCGACGCCGACGACGACGGCGGCCACCCCGGCTCCGCCGACGACCACAACGCCGCAGCCGCCCGCCAGCACGCCGACGACGACGACGCCGCCCGACCACGACGGCTCCGGCCGCCAGTGGCACGCCCGGCTCGGACGGCGCCCCGCCGCCCACGATCGGCAAGACCTTCACCGGGATCCCCACGGCGAGCGCCTCCTCGGCACGTCACTGGCACCGCTGGCGCCGCTTCCGGTAGAACACGAGCCGGTGGCCGAGCCCGACCAGATCGATATCGATCACTTCGAGGCCGTCGACATGCGCGTCGGCCGAGTGGTCTCGGTCGAGGACTTCCCCGAGGCCCGCAAGCCAGCCTGGAAGGTGACGATCGACTTCGGGCCCGAGATCGGCCTCAAGCGCTCGTCGGCCCGGATCACCCACTACTCGCGGGAGGAGCTCGAGGGGTCGCTGGTCGTCGGCGTGGTGAACTTTCCCCCGCGCCAGATCGGCCCGGTCCGCTCCGAGGTGCTGGTGCTGGGCGCGCTCGATCCCGAGCTCGACGTGGTACTGCTGCGCCCCGACCGCAACGCCGCGCTGGGCTCGCGAATCGCCTAGATCTACGGCCCCGGCTCGCCGCCGATGACGAGCTTGGCCTTGGGCTTGCCGTCGATCTGGATGGCGTAGGTGCCGGCCTTCAACCCGCCGATCAGCGTCGTGGCCCGGCCGCCTGCCGGAACGTGCAGCACGTGCGGCGCGAGCGTGAGGAGGCGCACCTGGTGCGGCTTGCCGTCGCCCGAGACGACCGTCAGCGAGATCGCCAGGAACGCCGGGGCCGATACCGTCGGCGGACTGACCGAGCCGCTTCGGGAGATCGTGAACGTGGCCGGGACGCGGGCGTTGGCCGACCCGCCGGCGGGCTTGTCGACCTTGGTCCGGTGAGCGCCCCCGCCGGCCGGCGGCTGCGGCGCGACGCCGCCCGAGGCCGAGGCCGAGCCCGAGCCGGAGGTCGTGGTCGTAGTCGTGCGCGGCGGCGTCGTGGTCTGGCGAGTGGAGGTCGTGCGCCTGCCCGCGCTGGTGGTCGGCGCGGACGTGCGCGTCTTGGTCGTGGCCGGAGCCGAGCTCGACGTCGTCGTGGTGGTCGCCGTCGAACCGGTCGGCGCGGTGGAGCTGCTGGAGCTGCTGGAGGAGTGCTTGGAGCCGCCGCAGCCAGCGATTACCGCCGCGGCTGCCAGAACCGCACAGATCATGCTCGATCGCCTCATCGTTCCAGCATAGGGCGGTGCGAGGCCGCCCCGACGTAGCCTGTGGGGCGTGGCGACCGCGCTGCTGACGACGTACCTGACCGGCTACCGGATGCCGCTATTTGCGCGGCTGGCCGAGGATCACGACGTCGAGGTGCTGTGCTTCGGCGGCGGCGAGCGCTACGTGCCCGCCTGGTTCAGCGATCTCGACCGCCAGCTCGCCGAGGCGCCGTTCCCCGCGCGGCGGCTCGCTGGCCCATCCGAGGCGCTGGCGATCGGGCGCGGATACGACGCGGTGATCGCTCCGGTCGCGGGCGGCGCGATCCTCCCGGCCGCCTACATCGGCGCCAGGCGCTACCGGCGGCCCTTCGTCCTGTGGGCGTCGGTGTGGTCGCAGCCGCGGTCGGTGGCCCACGCGGCGGCGCTGCCGATGATCCGGCACATCTACCGCCACGCCGACGCCGTGATCGCCTACGGCGAGCACGTGCGACGGTTCGTGGCCGGGATCCGCGGGCGCGACGACGACGTGTTCGTGGCCCCACAATCGGTCGAGCCCGAGCTGTTCGGGCGCACGGTCGGCGACGAGGAGATCGCCGCGTTCCGGGCCCGGTATGAGCTCGGCTCGGGGCCGCTGGCGCTGTACAGCGGCAGGCTGGTGGCCGAGAAGGGGATCGAGGTCCTCACCGACGCCTGGCCGCTGGTCCGCGCGGACGCCACACTGGTGCTGATCGGCGACGGCCCGCTGGCGGCTCGCGCGGCCGCCACGCCCGGCGCGCGGCAGCTGGGCGCACTCCCGCGTCAGGAGCTTCCGGTCGCCTACGCGGCGTCCGAGCTGACGCTCGTTCCGTCGGTGCCGACGCCGCGCTTCCTCGAGCCTTGGGGCCTCGTCTGCAACGAGGCGATGCACCAGGGACGGCCCGTGGTCGCGACATCCTCGGTGGGCGCCGTAGCCGGAGGTCTCGTCCAGGACGAGCGCACCGGCCTGGTCGTCGCACCGGGCGACGCCGGAGCGCTGGCGCTCGCGGCCGACCGCCTGCTCGGCGACGCGGGTCTGCGTTGGCGGCTGGGAGCGGCCGCGAGGCAGGCCGTCGCCGCGTACACCTACGGCGCGATGGAGCGGGCATTCGACCGCGCGCTTCGCGTCGCGCGGACCGCGCACGGAGCGTCGCTCAGGCGCTCACTGACCGACGGAGAACAGCGCCTCGAGGTCGTGTTGTGAGTAGACCTCGAACGCGACCATCGTGGAGGTCCTGAGCACGCCGCTGAGCTGCGAGATGTTGCCGGTCACGACCTGCGCCAGCTGCTGGTGCTCGCGCAGCCGCAGGACCGCCACGAAGTCCCACTCGCCGGTCACCGAGTAGGCCTCCGCGACCCCCTCGATGCCGGCCAGCTCGCCGCCCAGGGTCGCCAGCGCCGCACGCTCGGCTTGGATGAGGACGATCGCGTGGGTCACGTCGTGTGGGCGTCGCCGGGCTCGAGGATCGCGACGTTGGAGCTGGTCGCCGACTCGACGTCGGACTTGAACGCCTGGGCGTCGGTCTCGATCGCAGGGAACGTGTCGTAGTGGCACGGGATCACGGTTTTCGCCCCGATCAGCGAGGCCGCCTCGACCGCGTCGGTGCGGTCCATCGTGTAGTGGCCCCCGATGCACATCAGCGCGACGTCGATCGGCGCGCGCTTTCCGACCAGCTGCAGGTCGGAGAACAGCGCGGTGTCGCCGAGGTGGTACACGACCGTGTCCTGGAAGTTGATCACCAGCCCGGCGGGCGGGCTGACCGTACCCTTTGGCGTGGTCGAGGTGTGAAGCGCCGGCACCAGCTTCACCGTGCCCCAGTCGAACTTCTCGGTCCCGCCGAGGTTCGGGTCGCGCGCGTCCACGCCGTCCTCGCCCAGTTCGCCGGCGATCTCGGTGATCGCCACGACCGTGGCGCCCGTTCGCTTGGCGATCTCGACTGTGTCGCCGAGGTGATCGTGATGCCCATGGGTGAGCAGGATCGTGGTCGCGGCTACGTCCTCGGCCGCGATCGCGCCCTTGGGGTTGCCGGTCAGGAACGGGTCGATCAGCACCGTCGTGTTGCCACCGTCGGACAGCGTGAAGCACGCGTGGCCGAGAAACCGAACTTCCATCGTCATCAATTCTCCTTGCGCTTTTCGTTCATGTCGCCGGGCTCGAGGCCGAGCTCTCGCGCCAGCTGGAACCCCACGGCGACCCCCACGAGCATGCCGAGGCGGGTCTCTTCGGCGAGCAGCGTCTCGACCTGGCGCAGACGCTCCCCTGGGTCCTCCTGGCCGGCGGCCTCAGCCACCGCCTGGGCGTGGCCCAGGTCGAACCAGCCGCCCTCCTCGAGCGCCAGCCCGAGCACCCGCGTGAGCGCGGGCGTGACCCTCGTGACCAGCTCCTGGGCGGCTCGTAGGCGTTGCGGCTCGCTGATCGCCGCGATCGCCTCATCGAGCTCGGCATCGGTGTAGGTGCGGTCGACCACTCGCGTGCAGCATCATACGTACGTGGCTATTGCCCTGACATCGCTATCCCACGGCGCCGGTTGTGGCTGCAAGCTGTCGGCTGCCGCGATCGGCCCGCTGCTGGCGGGGATTCCGCACCCGCCCGATCCCAACGTGCTGGTCGGCTTCGACACCAGCGACGACGCCGGCGTGTACCGAGTCAACGACGACTTGGCGATCGTCAGCACGGTCGACTTCTTCACGCCGATCGTCGACGACCCGTTCGACTTCGGCCGGATCGCGGCCACCAACGCGCTGTCGGATGTGTACGCGATGGGCGGGACTCCGATCAGCGCTCTGAACCTGGTGGCGTTCTCGCTCGACGACCTCGGCGGAGACCTGCTGGTCGAGATCCTTCGTGGCGGCGCGGCGGTGGCGGCCGATGCCGGCGTCGCAATCGTGGGCGGCCATTCGATCGACGATGCCGAGCCCAAGTACGGCCTCGCGGTCACCGGGATCGTCCGCCCCGACGAGGTGATCACCAACGCCGGCGGCCGCGCCGGCGACGCGCTCGTGCTCACCAAGCCGGTCGGCTCGGGCGCCGTGTCGACCGCGCTCAAACGCGGCGTCGAGGATGCCCCACTGGCCGCCGCCGTCGAGGTGATGACGACGCTCAACCGCGATGCATCGGCTGCCGCCCGGGCCGCCGGGGTCCGCGGGATGACCGACGTGACCGGCTTCGGGCTGCTCGGTCACCTTCACGAGCTGGCGCTTGCCAGCGGCGTCGCCGCCGAGGTTGGGGCCGAGTCGGTGCCGGCAATCGATGGCGTCCTCGAGCTGCTGGCCGACCCCTCCCGCGCGGTCGCCGGCGGCACCCGGCGCAACCGCGACCACGCCGAGGGGTTCTCGACGTTCGCCGACGACGTGCCCGAGGCCCGGCGCTGGCTGGTGTGCGACGCGATGACCTCCGGGGGGCTGCTGGTGGCGGTCGCGCCCGAGCGCGCGGACGCGATCCCCGGCTCGGTGGTGGGACGCCTGCTCGAGGGCCCGGCAGGGTCGATCAGCGTCGTCTGAGCGCTGGAGACAGCCCTAGGACCGCAGCTGCGCGCGGGCCAAGGGCAGACCCAGCACCAGCCCGGTGAGCACCCCGACGCCGGCGGCGACCCAGCTGGCCTCCTTGACCACCAGCGGCATCAGTCCGACGACGATCGCCAGCGCGGCAGTCCCCAGCAGGTCACCGTCGATCTCCTCGCCCGAGCGCAGCGCCAGCAGGTCGGGGATCGCCCACACGATCAGCAGCGCCAGCGCGGCGCCGTTGGCCCCGAGCACGAACGGGAAGTGGTAGACGACGGCCGAGGCGGCGACGCCGCCGATGCCGCCGATCGCGAACAGGACCAGCACCGTGGCCGGCCCGTGGCGGCGTTCGATCAGCCAGCCGAACAGGGCGATCGTGAACAGCGTGGCGAACGCGTACCCGGTGTTGTCGTAGGTGAACGTGGCGGTCACCACGCGCCACCAGTCGCCGGAGGGCTTGCCGAACACGGCGACCTGGTCGAGCGTCACCAGGCTGGTGCGCCACAGCAGGCACCCGGCCAGCGAGGCGAGAACCAGCGCGATCGTGGTGTATGGCCGCAGCTCCGGGCGGATCCCCGGGATCTCCCCGCGTCTCAGCCTCGGCAGCGTGGGGGTCGGCGGCCGCTTGCGGCGGCGCTTCTCGGCCACGCGCCCGTCGCGATCGAGCTTCGGAGCCCGCTTGCGCAGCCGGTTGCCGCAGTAGGGGCATTCCGTGATGTACGGGCTCACCTCGGACCCGCAGCTCTTGCAGATCACGAACAGGTCCGGGCCGCCGGTGCTCACAACGGTCGATTGTAGAACGGCGTGAAAGCGCGGATTGCCATTGCCCGTGGGTTTTGCGTCAGTTCGGGACGCTCTCGGAGACGGTGCTACACCCGGGTCGCGGCGACAACCTCCGCCATCACCTCGTGAAGATCGTGATTGGCCTCGTAGACGACCAGCTGCCGGGCGGCTCCATTGCCCCGTTCCAGCAGGTCCTCGACGGCCTCCAATTCGTGGATCGAACCCAGATCCACGCAGTGATCGCGGATCCGCTCGATCAGCCGCCGCGCCAGCTCGCGCGTGGGGACCCGCTCGTAAGTCGGCAGGTCGACGAGCTCGCCGTCGAGACCGTGGCGGGCCGCCAGCCACTTGTTCTCGTCGAGCATCTCGTACGGATAGCGCGACAGCGGCGCGCCGGTGTCGTAATCCTCGGACAGCTCGCGGGCCAGCGCCTGTACCAGCGCCGCCAGCCCGAGCGTGTGCTCGATCCGGGTCTGGGAGTCCATCACCCGCACCTCGACGGTCCCGAACATCGGGTGGGGCCGGACGTCGGGCCACAGAAACGTGTAGTCCTCGATCACCTCGGCCTTGAGCATGAAGTCGATCCGGCGCACGTAGTCATCCCAGTCGTCGTACGTCGGCGGGATGCCGGTGCGCGGGAACGCGCGAAAGATCGGCACCCGGGTCGACGCCAGCCCGGTCGCGTCCGCGCGCCAGAACGGCGAATTGGCCGACAGCCCCAGCAGCAGCGGGAGATGAACGCGCATCCCGTTGGCCACGTAGATCGCCTTGTCAGGGTCGTCGATCGCGACGTGGACGTGCATCCCGAAGATCAGCTCCTGGCGGGCCACGAACCCGAGCGCCGAGATCAGGTCGCGGTAGCGCGACCGCGCCACGATCCGCTGGTCCTCCCACATCGCGAACGGGTGCGTCCCGGCTGACCCGATCGCCATCCCCTTGGCGGCGGCGGTGTCGGCGACCTGGTTACGCAGCGCGCGGATCTGCTCGCCGGCCTCGGTCGTGTTCGCGCAGGGGTCGGTGCAGACCTCGAGCACGGATTCCATCAGCTCGGGCTTGATCTCGCCAGACGGCGCGGGCTCGAGCAGGCTCTCGATCGCGTTGACGAGGTCGAGCGACTCGGCGTCGAGGATCATCAGCTCCTCCTCGATCCCGATCGTGTACGCGGGGCCTGTGAATCGGTGCTCCACGGCGCGCAGCCTAGATGGTTGATTGCAGTGGTAGCTCCAAACCGGATCTGCCGGATCCGTGGTGCTTTGCAGCGAGCGCGGGGAAGCCTAGACTTGACCCAGACGAATCGGATCAGCGAAAGGGACGACAGATGGCACTTGGATATGACGGCGGCAAGCTCTACGTCCTCGCGTTCGACCACCGAGGGTCGTTCCAGAAGAAGATGTTCGGGATCGAGGGAGACCCCACGCCCGAGCAGATCGAGACGATCGCCGACGCCAAGCGCCTGATCTTCGAGGGCATGCAGGTGGCCGTATCGCGCGGCGTCGAGGCGCAGGCCACCGGCGTACTGGTCGACGAGCAGTTCGGCTCCGATATCCCGGAGAAGGCCCACGCGGACGGGCTGAAGCTGGCGATGCCGGTCGAGAAGTCCGGCCAGGACGAGTTCGACTTCCAGTACGGCGACGATTTCCCCGCCCACATCGAGAAATTCAACCCCGACTTCTCCAAGGTGCTGGTCCGCCACAACGTCGAGGGTGACGCGGGAATGAACGAGCGCCAGACCGCCCGGCTCAAGCGGCTGGCCGACTGGCTCCACGACAACGGCCGCAAGTTCATGTTCGAGCTGCTGGTCCCCGCCACCGACGAGCAGCTGGCCAAGGTCGGAGGCGACAGCGACCGCTACGACGCCGAGCTCCGGCCCGAGCTGATGCGCCGCGCGATCGAGACCTACCAGCAGGCCGGCTGCGAGGTCGACGTGTGGAAGATCGAGGGCGTCGACGAGCAGTCCGAGGCCGCGATGCTCGCCGAGCAGGCCCGTTCGGGCTCCGGCCGCGAGGGCGTCGTGTGCATCCTGCTGGGCCGCGGCGCCTCGACCGAGAAGGTCGAGGAGTGGCTCCAGAAGGCCGCTCCGGTGGAGGGCTTCATCGGGTTCGCGATCGGCCGCTCGATCTGGTGGGACGCGCTCAAGAGCTTCCTCGGCGGGGACCTCTCGCGCGAGGCCGCTGCCAGCCAGATCGCCGACAACTACCTGCATTTCGTGCAGGTTTACGAGCGCCAGACGGTGCACTGACGCACCTCCCCGCGGCCGCCGCGAGGCGGCCGCTAACTCGACATAACCTCGAGCCGCCGAGCTTGGTAGGCTCGCCGCGATGGCGATGAAGATGCGCCAGAGTCTTGCTCAGCTCGAGCAGGAGTTTCGGCACGAAGCCCTCAGGGACCGCAGCCGCAGGGAGTCCCTGCGACGCAGGGCGGCGTTGCGCTCGCGCAAGCGCGCCCACGTCCGCGAGACCAAGCGCAGCTCGGTCCGCTACTGGCTGCTCGTGCTGACGCTGATCGCGACGGCGGTAATCGTCACAGTCGCGATGTTCGAGACCCTCTATTACCTGCTCGGTTAGCAGGCCTGCCCTTGTGTGGCGCTCGCGCTGCCGGAACCTGGTGAGCCGGAGTGCGGGCTGAAACGACGAGTTGCTAGCTCGGGTCTCCCAACCCGCGCAGCGCTGCGTCGACTTCTTCCCTCACACCCTTGCCGGCGCCGAGTCGTTCCTGCTGGATCTCCAGGTAGACCTCCTTGCGGAACACCGGAATGTCGCGGGGGGCCTGGATACCGATTCGAACCTTCTCGCCCATGATCGCGAGCACCGAGACTTCGATGTCGTCACCGATCATGATGCTTTGGTTCGACTTGCGGGTGAGTACCAACATCGGAAGATGCCTCCCTGCTCGCCTGGTCGTAAACGAGCCAAAGCCGCGTCGCTGTCCCTTCCTACCGCGTAGCGGCGTTCGCCCGATAGCCAGCATAGCGGGTGGCATTGTGGGTACACAAGCGTTACCCATGCGCCTGACGGGGCGCTCTTGCCCGCTCTTTTACTAGTCTCCGGACCTTCATGGCACGTCGCTCACTTCGTCCAGAGCTCAATCGGATCCGCGCCTGGGTGCGCCAGGGGCGCACTGACGCGTGGATCGCGCACCAGCTCGAGGTCACCGTTCAGCAGATCCAGGCGTTCAAGCGCGAGCAGGGCCTGGTCACCGGCGAGGAGCCCAACGGGGCGTCCGCCGACTTCGACGACGAGATCGACCTGAGGGCCGAGGACGACGCCCTGATCGCGGCCGAGCTCGATGCCGCCGAGGCCAAGCGTTCCGAGGAGGAGGACGACGAGGACTCAGACGACGAGGACGACGGCGACGGCGAGGGAGATCGCCCCAAGCGCCGGCGCGGCCGCCGGGGCGGGCGCCGCTCCCGCCGCAAGGCGCCGACGATGCTCGAGGCGACATTCGACCACGGCGATGAGGGCTATGGCCTGTGGCTCGACCCGGCGGTCCAGGACGATCCGATCTACGCCGAGTACTGGGCCGGGCACCGCCCGGTCGAGGTCGTGATCGAGGAGGACCAGATCGTGATCCGCCGGGCCGGCGCCGACGAGTCCGACGACAACTCCGACGACGACGGCAACGGCGACTAACGTCCCCCCGGGCTAGCCGTCGTCGCCGAGGATTCGCCGGCCGCCCGCGTAGTCTGAGGCCTCGCGCAGGTATCGCGCGAATGCCGCGTTGGCGACCGTCGTCATGTCCCACGCCGCCGGATCGCCGGGCGCGACTCGGGTGGCGATGTCAAAGCACCAGTCGGTGCCCTGGTCGGCGTACAGGTCGGCGAGCTCCTGCGCGGTGAACGTCCCGCCCAAGCGCCGGCGCAGCTCGACCACGATCGCGTCAGTCACCCGGGCCAGCGCCGGCCAATCGGCGGCCTGCGCCCGAGCCAGCCGACGCTCGCCGTCGCGCCACAGGCCGATGACCTCGTCGAAGCGCACGCTCATCCGCGCCTTCCGGTGAGCGCGGCGGGGCCGGGGCGCGCGATCAGTGGTTGGGCAGCCCGGTGATCACGTAGGGGCGCTCCCCCACGCGCACCATCCCCAGCGCCCGCGCCTCGCGCTGGACGGTCTGGGGGCTGCGCAGCGACGCCTGCTGCTTGGTCAGCGACGCGTTCTCGCGCCGCAGGCCGCCGACGATCGACTCCTGCTGATGGGCCTGACTGCGCGCCGACAGGTACGCCAGCGCCTGCTTGACGTACAGCCCGCCGACGGTCATCAGCACCACCAGCAACCCGACCCGGGCGAGCCGGTCCCAGCGGATCCGACGCAGCGGCGTGCTGCGGGAGCTGCGGCGGCGCCGGCTGGACGACGTGCGCGTACGCGGGCGCGGAGCTGCTGCGGTTGCGGACCGAGCTGACGGCATCGCCTGAGCCCTTCGTTCGCCGCCGAAGGTCTCCTTCCTGCTGCAAGCCCTGCTGCAGGTCGCGCCGCGCGCCCGCCCTCACGAGCGAAACGCCGACCGGCCCGTGTACTCGGCGTCGGGGCCGAGCACCTCCTCGATCCGCAGCAGCTGGTTGTACTTCGCGGCGCGATCGGTCCGCGACGGCGCGCCCGTCTTGATCTGCCCGGTGCCGGTCGCCACCGCGAGGTCGGCGATCGTCACGTCCTCGGTCTCGCCCGAGCGGTGGGAGATGACCGCGGTGTAGCCGGCCTCGCGGGCCATCCGGATCGCCGCCAGCGTCTCCGTCAGCGTTCCGATCTGGTTGACCTTGATCAGGATCGAGTTGGCCACGCCGGTGTCGATCCCGCGCCGCAGGCGCTCGGTGTTGGTCACGAACAGGTCGTCGCCGACGAGCTGCATGCGATCGCCGATCCGCTGGGTCAGCGTCGCCCAGCCGTCCCAGTCCTCCTCGTCCATGCCGTCCTCGATCGAGACGATCGGGTAGCGGCCGGCGAGGTCCTCCCAGTAGCCGGCGAGCTCGTCGGCGTTGAGCGTGCGCCCTTCGTGCTCGAGCACGTAGCCTTCCTCGCGGTGCAGCTCGGAGACGGCCGGGTCCAGCGCGATCGCAACCTGGTCGCCGGGCACGTAGCCAGCGGCCCCGATCGCCTCCATCAGCACGTCGAGCGCCTCGGCGTTGGAGCCCAGGTCAGGAGCGAAGCCGCCCTCGTCGCCGACCGAGGTCGCCATCCCCTTCGACTTCAGCGTCTGCTTGAGGTGGTGGAACACCTCCGCGCCCATCTTCAGCGCCTCGGCGAACGAGCGCCCGCCGACCGGCACGATCATGAACTCCTGGAAGTCGACCTTGTTGTCAGCGTGGGCGCCCCCGTTGAGCACATTCATCATCGGCGTGGGCAGGATGTGCGCGGTCTCGCCGCCCAGGTAGCGCCACAGCGGCAGCCGCTCCTCGGCAGCCGCGGCATGGGCCGCAGCGAGCGACACGGCGAGAATCGCGTTGGCCCCGAGCCGGGACTTGTTCGGGGTGCCGTCGAGCGTGATCAGCATCCGGTCGAGCGCCGCCTGGCTGGAAGCGTCCTGCCCTCGAACCGCGGTGGCGATCTCGCCGTTGACGTTCTCGACCGCGCGGGTCACGCCCTTGCCCATCCAGTCAGAGCCGCCGTCGCGCAACTCGGTGGCCTCGAACTCGCCGGTGGAGGCCCCGGAGGGGACCGCGGCGCGGCCCCAAGCGCCAGAGCGCAGGCTCAGCTCGACTTCGACGGTCGGATTGCCCCGGCTGTCGAGGATCTGCCGGGCATGCACATGCTCTATCTGGCTCATTGATCCTCCGGATCTTCTTCGCTCAGGCGAGCCTGGGCGTAATAGATGATCTGCTCATCCGGCCCGAGATCGTTCCAGCTTCGGCCTTGAGATGCGGCCAGATCGCTCGCCGCACTCACCCGTCCGCGGAACCGGTCGGCCGACGACCGCAGGGCCAGCTCGGGATCGACGTGCAGCTTGCGCGCCACGTTGATGACCGAGAACAGCAGATCGCCCACCTCCTGGAAGCGCTGTTCGGGCGTCTCAGCGCCCTCCAGCTCGGCCAGCTCCTCGCGCACGGCCTGGAGCGGACCCTCGACCCCGGGGAAGTCGAAGCCCGAGGAGGCGGCGCGGCGCTGCACCTTGCGCGCGTACAGCGGCGACGGCAGGTTCTCGGGGACCTCGCCGAAGATCCCCGGCTCGCGGCCGGGCTCGCGCTGCTTGATCTTGTCCCAGTTGCGCAGGACCTCCGGCGCGGTCGAGGCGTCGACATCGCCGAACACGTGTGGATGGCGGCGAATCAGCTTGGCGGTGACGTGCTCGGCCACCTCGGCCAGGTCGCCGGCGTCGCGCTCCTCGAGCAGCAGCGACAGGAAGTGCACCTGGAACAGGACGTCGCCGAGCTCGTCGATCAGCTTGGAGTCGTCGCCGCGGTTGGCGGCATCGGCCAGCTCGTAAGCCTCCTCGACCGTGTGCGGGACGATCGTGCGCTCGTTCTGCTCGCGATCCCAGGGGCACTCCTCGCGCAGCCGCCGCGTGATCGCGTCAAGCTGCGCGAGCGCCTCGTACGACGGCCTGGCTCGTCCACCCGCGCCCGAGCTCACGAGGAGCTCACCCGGTGCTGGAGGTTCCCGGCGTCGAGGACGTGCTCGGTGCGGTGGTCGCGCCGGGCGTCGTGGTCGTGGAGGCCTTGGGCGCCTTGTAGCCCGTGCAGTCGGCCATCGCGTAGGTGGTGCGGCACTTGGTCTGCACCAGCCACTGCTTCTTGGCCGCGTTGTCGACGGCGGTCTGGGCGTTGGTCTGCTGCTGGCTGGTCAGCGTCTGCTGGATGATCGGCGTCGCCTGCTGCAGCGTCTGGTGGGTGCTCTTGGTGATCTTGGTCACCTCGAACACGTAGTAGCCGAACTGTCCCTTCACCGGGCCCAGCACCTTGTTGGTCTTGGCCGCGAACGCCGCTGAGTCGAGTGCCTTGTCCTCCTGGCCCTTGGTCACGCCGGTGAGCTGACCGCCCTTGTTCTTGGTCTGCGGGTCGGTCGAGTACTTCTTGGCGACGACAGTCCAGCTCTGGCCCTTGCTCAGCGCCTGCTTGGCGGCCTCGGCCTGGGCCTGGGTCTTGGTCAGGACGATCCGGATGTCGCGCGTCTCGGGCTTGCCGAACTGTGACTGGTGGCTGTTGTAGTAGGACTGGATCGTGGCCGGGGTGACCTTCGTGGTGTGCTTGGCGGCCAGCTTCTGGAACAGCTGGCTGACGCGGAAGCGGTACATCAGGTCCGAGACCGTGAACCCGGTCTGGCTGAGGAAGTTTTTGAACGCCGAGGCTGTCGGGTAAGCCTGCTGCTTGGCCTGGTTGTAGGCCTTCTGGACCTGGGCGTCGGTGACCGAGAGCCCGAGCCGGTGGGCGTCGGCCTGGTACCAGTAGGACTTGATCAGGAAGTCCATGACCTGGCCCGACAGCGAAGTGAACAGCTGCTGGCAGTCGCTGCGCAGCGTCTTGTCGCTCTGCTTGGCGAGGCTCGGGACGGCCTGCTTGACGTCGGCGATGCACTTGGTGAACTGTGGCGGGTCAGTGGGGACGATCACCGGCTGGCCTGGGCTCTGGGCCGCCTGCGACTTGGCCGCTACGAACATCCAGTGGTTGAAGGCCTGCGTGCTGATCGGGTTTCCGGCCACGTCGGCGACCGAGTTGTCAGGGATCGAAGTGCTGCTGCTGCTCGAGCCACATGCCGCGAGCAGAACTGCCGCGATCCCGACGGCGCCTAGCGCCAAGAGTGTCTTTAGTGCTTTCGTCATAACCAGCGGGTGATGGTAGCGGCCAGATTTCCTCACCCCGTTCGTATTTCACGAACTCTTCGAAAGCAAACGGTCAGCTGCCTGCGGGGGTGCGGGGTTGAGCTTCGGAGTCCCGGATCATCCCGATTACCCGCTTGTCGTGCGCCGACAGGTAGTCGAGCGCCGGGTTGGCGATCCCTCGCAGCGTCGACAGGGCCGCCCAGTAACGGGGCGCGATGACTCGGGCGCGACGGCGCTCGATCGCCTGCGCCAACGCCTCGGCGGCGGCCTCCGGCGTGATCCGCCGGCGGATGAACGCGGGCAGCAGCTCGTCGCGTCGCGCGGCCCCCTCGTCGTCCATGATCCGCTGCACCATCCGCGTGTCGACGAACCCGAAGTAGGCCACGGTCGCCGACGCGCCGTGGGCGGCGAGCTCGATCCGGAGCGCCCGCCCCAGCGCTTCGACGCCGGCCTTGGCGACCGCGTACGGGGTCAGGACCATGCCGTTGAGGAACGCGTACACGCTCGAGACCAGGATCACCTGGCCGCGGCGCTCGATCACGCGCTCGAGCCCGGCGTGGACGGTGCGGTAGACGCCGAGCAGGTTGACCTCGACCACGCGCTCGAACTCGGCCGGGTCCATCGTGCGGGCGGTCGCGGGCATCGGGGCGATCCCGGCGTTGGCCAACAGCAGGTCGATCCCGCCGAAATGCTCGGCGGCCTGGGTCACCGCGGCCTCGATCGCCTGCTGGTCGGTGACGTCGGCGGGGATCGCAAGCGCTTGGGGCCCGAGCTGCGCCGCGGCGCTCTTCAGCTCGTCGGCGTCCAGATCGACGAGCGCCACCCGGGCGCCGCGGGCTGTGAGCGCCTGTGCGGTCGCGAGCCCGATCCCGCGGGCGCCGCCTGTGATCAGCGCGGTGCGGCCGGTGATGTCGTAGCGGGGCATCCTGTCGGGCATTGTGGACCAGGCGGTCCCCAGCCGCGCCCCGACAACGTAGCCCTGGGCGATCCCGCGACGCCCCGGGCCACATAATCCGCGTCAGGCGCGGGTTTCGTAGCCCCGGGAGCGAGCCGATCGTCCTGGGCCACGTAATCCGGGCTGGGCGGGCGGGACCGACGGACCGGGGCTAAGCGGCTTCCCGGGTGACCGCGAGCAGCACGTCGGCGGCCTTGACCACCGCCGGGAACCGCTTGGCCGGGTCCTCGGGCACCCGCACCGACAGCTGCGACTTGCCCGACTCGTACACCGCCTCGGGGATCTCGCTGCGGATCTTCTTGGCCCGCACGGAGTCGAGCTCGACCGGGGTCACGGCCAGCCGGCCGTTACGGAAGGTGACCGCCCGCGCCCCCGCCTGCCCGAGCTTGATCCGCGCCTGCTGCAGAGCGATCAGGTTGCGCAGTGGGTCGGGCACGTCGCCGAAGCGGTCCTCGAGCTCCTCGCGTAACAGCACCAGGTCGGCCACCTCCCGAGAGGCGGCGATCCGGCGGTGGACCTCGACCTTGGCCTGCTCGTAGGGGATGTAGTCCGACGGGACGTAGGCGTCGACATTGACGTCGAGCCGCACCGGCTCCCACTCGTCGTCGAACGCCTCGCCGTCGGCCGCCGCAACCGCCTCGTCGAGCATCTGCATGTACAGCTCGAACCCGAGCGCTGCCACGTGCCCGGACTGCTCGTCGCCGAGCAGGTTGCCGGCGCCCCGGATCTCCAGGTCGCGCATCGCGATCTTGAAGCCGGCGCCGAGCTCGGTGTAATCCGACAGCGCTGACAGCCGCTGCGCAGCGTCCGGCGTCAGCGCGGCCGCGCTCGGATACAGCAGATACGCATAGGCGCGCTCCCGAGATCGGCCCACCCGGCCCCGGATCTGGTACAGCTGCGCGAGCCCGAACGTGTCCGCGCGCTCGACGATCAGCGTGTTGGCCTGTGGGATGTCGATCCCGGACTCGATGATGCTGGTGCAGACGAGGATGTCGGCGTCGCCGCGCAGGAACGACAACATCCGCCGCTCGAGCTCGCGCTCCTCGAGCTGGCCGTGAGCGACCTCGAAGCGCATCTCCGGACACAGGCCGCGCAGCCGTTCGGCCGTCTCGTCGATCGTCTCCACCCGGTTGTGGAGGAAGAAGCCCTGGCCGCCGCGCCGGTGCTCGCGCTGCAGCGCCTGCTTGACCAGCTCCTCGTCGTACTCGCCGACGTAGGTCTTGACCGGCCGCCGGCCCTCGGGCGGGGTCTCGATCACGCTGATATCGCGCACGCCGGCCATCGACATCTGCAGCGTCCGCGGGATCGGGGTGGCGCTCATCGAGATCACGTCGACGCGCAGCTTCAGCTGCCGCAGGAGCTCCTTCTGCTTGACCCCAAAGCGCTGTTCCTCGTCGACGATCAGCAGTCCGATATCGCGCGCGCGCACGTCCCGCGACAACAGCCGATGGGTCCCGATCAGGATGTCGACCTTGCCCTCGGCGAACCGCGCCACCGACTCGCGCTGCTCGGCAGCGGGGCGAAACCGCGACACGTGCTCGATCGTGATCGGGTAGTCCTTGAGCCGCTCGGTGAACGTCCCGAAATGCTGCTGGGCGAGGATCGTGGTCGGCACCAGCAGCATCACCTGCTTACCGTCCTGCACGGACTTGAACGCCGCCCGCAGCGCGACCTCGGTCTTGCCGTAGCCGACATCGCCGCAGATCAGCCGGTCCATCGGCCGCGGAGCCTCCATGTCGGCCTTGACGAACTCGATCGCGTCGCGCTGGTCGGGGGTCTCGGTGAACGGGAACGCGTCCTCGAACTCGCGCTGCCAGTCGGTGTCGGGCGGGAACGCGTGGCCCTCGCGGCGCTTGCGCTCCGCGTACAGGTTGAGCAGCTCGCCGGCGAGCTCCTGGGCCGCGCGCCGGGCCCGGGCCTTGATCGTGTCCCAGCGGTTGCCGCCGAGCTTGGACAGCGGCGGATGCGTGCCGCCGGCGCCGACGAAGCGGCTGATCTTGGCCAGCTGGTCGACGGGCACGAACACCCGGTCAGAGCCGGCGTACTCCAGGTACAGGTAGTCGCGGGTCACCCCTGCGACCGTCTTGGTGTCGAACCCGGCGAACCGAGCCACCCCGTGGTCCTCGTGCACCACGATGTCGCCGGTGCGCAGGTCGGTGAAGCTGCGCAGCACCCCGCGCCGGCGGGCGCGGTCGGGGCGCTCGGCCGCGCGACGCCGGCGGAACAGCCGGTGCTCGGGGATCACCGCAAGGTGGAACTGGGGCGCGATGAAACCCACCTGCAGCCGGGCGTGGGCGAACGTCAGCGGCGCGGGCGCGGCGCCGTTGCCCGAGCTCTCCAGCCAGCTGACCTTCAGGCGCCCGAGGTTGTAGGCCGCGCGTTCGCCCTCGCCGCGGCGGGCGAAGGTGACGACCGTCCGGTAGCCCGAACGGGTCAGCTTCTCGAGCTCGGGCTCGGCCTCCTTGACCCCGCGCGCGGCGACGTCGGCGGCCTGCGCGCGGAACGTGAACTGCTGATCCTGGTCGATGCTCGACAGTCGGATCCGGGCGCGCTGCTCGAGCACCGGGGAGATCTCGTCTGGACTGACATACAGGTGATGGGCGTCGGTGTCGTGGAACGCGGCGCACACGTCCTGCCAGTGGTCGGCCAGCGCCGGCGCAACGTCCTCCTCGCCGGCGATCAGCACGCTCGCCTGCTCCGGGGCGAGCTCCAGAAACGGATGGAAGTCCTCGACCGGGAGCAGCTCGGCGATGTCGGGACGGTCGGCCGCCTCCTCGAGCGCCGCGATCTCGGCCAGCTCGCGGTGCTCCTCGGCGAGCTCGGCCGCGGGCGCGATCTCGACCAGATCGGCGTCACCCAGCGAGCGCTGGGTGAACGTCGAGAACCACCGCAGCGACTCGATCTCGTCGCCGAACAGGTCGACTCTGACCGCCCGGTCCTCGGTGGCCGGAAACACGTCGAGGAGGCCGCCGCGGATCGCGAACTGACCGCGGTCCTCGACCTGGTCGATGCGCTCGTACCCCGCCGCGACCAGATCGCGAGCGGTCTCGTCGAGGTCCATCAGCTCGCCCGCCTTCAGAGTGAACGCGTGCGGGCGCAGCGCCGGGTCCGGAACCTTCTCGGACAGCGCCACGGCGCTGACCACGACCACCGGCGCCGCCTCACCGCCGTCCTCAAGCAGCGCGTCGAGCGCTGCGATCCGCAACCCGACCAGGTGCGCCGGCGGCGCCAGGTGCGACTCGTAGGTGACGCCGCGGCTCGGGTAGTAGCGGACCGTGCGGGGATCCAGCCACGCGCGCAGCCCGGCGGCGAGGTCGCGTGCGGCGCGGTCGTCGCCGGCGACGACGATCGCGGGGCGGCTCGGATCGCGCTCCAGCAGCGCGGCGATCAGGTACGGGCGAAGCGATTGCGAGACGAAGCCGACGCCGCCGTCGCGCGCGAGCGTGGCGGTCTGCGGATCGTCGTCGGCATTGGCGAGGAGGGAGCGGAGCACCTCTACTCAGTCTAGGAAGGCGAGGCCTCGTCCAGGACCACGCGCTCGGCCGCGTCGGCCGCCCGCTCGGTCAGCTCCTGCACCTCGGCGCGGGGCTCGCGGAAGCGACCCAGCACGTACGCCGCCACCAGGTCCGGGTCGGTCGTGTCGGGGCGCCCGACGCCGATTCGAACACGCCCGAAATCGGGCGAGCCGAGGCCCTGGCGCAGCGACTTCAGTCCGTTGTGACCGGCCAACCCACCGCCGGTCCGCACCCGGATGTCGCCGAACGGCAGGTCGATCTCGTCGTGGAGCACAAGCACCCGATCGAGCGCCACCTTGAGCTCTCCGCGCGCCGGCCCGACCGACTGGCCGGCGTCGTTCATGTACGTCTGGGGAAGCAGGATCGCGACCCGCGGGCCTCCCGGACCGGTTCGGCCCTCGGTCAGCAGCCCGCGATAGCGGGACTTGGGCTTGGGCAGCTCCCAGCGCGCCGCGAGCACGTTCGCGACCTCGAAACCGATGTTGTGGCGGGTGCCCGCGTACTCGCTGCCGGGATTGCCGAGCCCGACGATCAGCCAGTCGACGGGACCTCCCCGACGACCTGGAACCGGCACGGCCGGGCGCTACTCGCCGTCGTCGGCTTCGCCCTCGCCGCCCTCGGCCGGCTCGGCGGCCTCGCCCTCGGCGGCTTCGCCCTCGGCGACCAACTCGGTCTCCTCCTCGATCTCCGGCTCCTCCTCGAGCTGGAGACGCGGCGGGCTCAGCGTCGCGATCACGGTCTCGGGGTCGTCGACGAGCTTGACGCCGGACGGTGCCGTCAGCGCGTCGAGCGTGATCGTGTCGCCGATATCCATCTCGGCGACGTGGTGCTCGAGCGAGTCGGGAATCTCGGTCGGGAGCGCCTCGATCGTCAGCTCGCGCGTGACCTGCTCGAGCACGCCGCCCTCCTTGACGCCCGGGGCGTCGTCGACGCCGAGCAGCTCGAGCACGACCGTGGCCTGAATTGCCACGTCGAGACGCACCCGCAGGAGGTCGAGGTGGACCGTGGCGCCGGTCACCGGATGCCGGTCGAGCTCCTTGACGACGACAGGCGTCGAGCCAGAGCCCTCGATTGTGAGGTCGATCAGAGCGCCGCTGTGCGCGAGCGCCTGGCGCAGCGTCCGCGCGTCGACCTGGAAGGAGACCGGTTCCTCGCCGCCGCCGTAGAGGACTCCGGGCACCATGCCCTCGCGCCGAAGGCGGCGGGCGCCGCGCGAGCCGTCGGGCTCACGGGGCGCGACGGTCAGTCCTGTGGTGGCTGTGGTTGCCATGGTCGGCAGCGATGGTAGCGACCGCAGCGCAACCGGGCCGCGAAGCGGTGCCGACGCTGCCAGCGTCGGCGCTCGAGCTGGCGCGCGATGGTAGGCGGCAGCGTGCACAACGCGTCAAGTCCGCCGCGAAATTTGAGGCTTGCCGTGTACTGCACGCATACGGTGCACAGCACGGCGAGCCTCGCCGTGAGCGCCGGATTTGACGTGATATGCACGCCGAGGAGCGGCCACTGCGGCCTGGCCATCAAGGCCCATTGAGTGGTGGCGCCGGCCCGATCCAGGCGCTACGCTTTTAAGCGTTATGTCGGGCGAGGCGCAGCTGATGCTGATGATCGCCGGAATGCACCTACTGGGATTGGTGTGTGTCGCGGTGTTGATCATCCCAGCGCTGCGAGAGGGACCCAACCTGCCGCCCAAGCCCGACTCCGGCTCCGATGACGGTGGCGGCTGGGGACCCAAGCGCCCGCCGAAGTCGCCCGACAAGCCGCGCGGCGGAATCCCGCTGCCGGACGCGGTCCAAGCGCGCGTCCGGCTCCGCGACCACTCGCGGCTCGCCGACCATCACAAGCGCCATGAGCGCCGCCCGGCCCGTGAGCCCAGCCGGCGCCCGGTTCGCGCCGGCTGAGCGCCGCGTAGGTCGCTGCCGGTCGGCGGTCAGTAGTTGACCGGGCAGGCGGTATCGCTCTTGATCCGTCGGCTGACCTCGAGCAGCTGGATGTGCAGGCCGCTGAGCGCGTTGCCCGCGCGACGCACCCGCACGCACTGAACGATCGGCAGCGACGAACCGATCTGCCAGGCCACTCGAGCGGTCCCCTCGGTGCTGGTCAACGAGAAGCCGGCCGAGGACTGCAGCGTGAGGATCGAGACGTGTCCAGGGCGTCCCAGCGCCTTGGCGTTGACCGCGGCGCGGGTTCTGCAGGCGGCGCTGTCGGAGCAGTTGCGGATGAGCGCCGCGACGGCGTTGGGGTCGCCCTTGGCCTGCGCCTCCAGCAGCGACGTGATCGCGGTCCGCTCGGCGCCATCGGCGCTGAACACCCGAGCCAGCAGCGCGCTGATGGCCAGGAACAGAATCAGGACCACGCCGATGGTCAGCAGCACGTACGGGCGGCGCATCGCAGCCAAGCTAACCAGACGGCGGCCGCGATCCCCGCGGCCGCCCAACCCGCCGCCGAGGTCAGACCTCGGGCGCGGGCGGCGAGTCGCTTAGCTCGAGGAACCGCTGGACCGACGCCTCCTGGTGGTCGAGCCGATCGGCCAGCGCCCGCGCGTGGTCGGCGGCGACGTGGAGGAAATCCTCGACGCAGCGCTCGGGATCGTCGGCCAGCGGGTACACGCGCGTGAGATCCTGCTGGGCGCAGGCGATCCCCATCGGCGGGCGGCCCTCGGCCAGCGTGCGGGCGCTGCACACGGGCGTCACCACCAGCTGCGCGTCGCGCGCGATCAACGCGGTCGGCATCAGTCTGGATGCGGGCAGCCGCACCGGCAACTCGACCGAATAGTCGACCGTGACGGTGTTGCCCGAGATCTGTCCGAGGGGCTCGCGCCACACATCGAGCACGACATCCGCTCCGACCAGCGCGTCGCGCAGCGTCGTGGCCTGCTCGAGGTACAGCTGGGCGGCCTCATCGCGGTCCTCGGCATCGCCCAGGTCGAGGTCGCAGGGGACGCGCAGCAGCTCGCTCGCGGCGACGGTTGCGCCGGCCCCGCGGCTGCCGCGAGTGACGTAGGTCTGCAGCGTGCCGAGGTCGCGGCGGCCGTGGAAGATCACGGTCATCGCCTCGCTGACCGGGAGTCCGCCCACGCGCAGCGAGACCGCAACGGACGACGAGTCGTCGAGCAACGCGCGGCGCAGGAGCTTTTCCGCCGGATCCTGCCGACCGTCTGCGTGTTCGTCGAACGCCATCTCTTCCTCCGAAACGTCCGTTTGTCTTCACCATTTACTCACAACTGCAGGCGGCACCGCGCTGCACCGGCGTTACACGCGGGGCATGGGGACCCACTAGGCTGCGTTTTCGATGAAGATCCTCTACAAGCCGTTCGCGCTGATCATCGGCCTGGTCGGGGCCAAGCTGGGCCAGAGCGTGTTCAGGACCCTGTGGATGCAGCTGGACGATTCCCAGCCGCCGAAGCCGACTACCGCCGAGGCCAGCGCCGGCAAGGTCGTGGGCGCGGCGGCGCTCGAGGCGGCGACGATCGCCGGCGTCGCGGCGATCGTCGACCGCTACGGCGCCTGGGTGTGGCAGTACCTGACCGGCGTCTGGCCCGGCGAGCAGCGCCCGGACGCACTCGAAGCCGACAAGTAGGCCCGCTAGCTGCGCGCGCTCTCCGCGGCGCCGCCGTCGCCGGCCTCGACCACCCAGGGGCTCAGCGCCTCGCGCAGCCAGTCCGGGATCGGCGTCTTGGTCATCGTCGAGCGGTCGACGGTGACGTGGACCATCTCGGCCTCAACCAGCGTGGTTTCGTCGAGGAGGATCCGGTTGGCGCTGACGATGCTGGTCGCCCCCATCCGGGTGATCGCCAGCTCGACGATCAGCTCCTGGTCAAAGCGCCCGCCACCGTGGAAGTGCAAGTGGGCGTCGGCGACGACGATGTCGACGCCGCGGTCGAGCATCGCCTCATAGCTGCCCAGCGCGGCCCGCCACAGCTCGGTGATCGCGATGTCGATGTAGGTGAGGTAGTGCGCGTTGAACACCACCCCCTGGACGTCGCACTCATGAAAGCGGACGCGCAGCCTGTGGGTGAACGGCTCGCCCATCGGGAAGCCCCGCCAGCTAGGACCCACGCCGCAGCACGAAGCCGCGCTCGGCGAGCGTCGCGATCGCGTCCTCGAACGCGCCGAAGTCGCGCGCCAGCAGCGCGTCGATCGGCCGGCCAGCGGGACCCGGGGCGCGGACCCAGCGCTTGAGCACGGCCGGCCCGGCCTGCTCGGCGGGCTCCTCGAGCAGATCGAGCAGGATCGGCAGCTCGGCACGATGGTCGAGCTGGCCGGAGAGCAGGGTCAGTGGATCGACTCCGAGCACCTCGCAGAGCTCGTCCTCGGTCAGTCCCAGTAGGTCCATCAGCCGGGCGGCGCGGGCGCTCTGCGTGCTGCTGTCGCGGTCGGGAGTCAGCGGAGCGCGTCTCAGAACAGCTGGTTCTCGCCGCCGAACACGTCGCTGACCGACCCGTCGGTGAAGATCTGGCGGATCGAGTTGGTCAGCAGGTCCGCGCACGACAGCACGCGGACGTTGTCGGGGGCGCCCGGCGGCAGCGGGATCGTGTCGGTCACCACGACCTGCTCGAACCGGGCCGCCGCCAGGTTCTCCCAGGCGTCGCCGGAGAACACCCCGTGCGTGGCCGCCGCGTAGACCCGGCGAGCGCCGGCGTTGTGGACGGTCTGGGCGGCCGCCTTGAGCGTGCCCGCGGTGTCGATGATGTCGTCGACGAGCACCGCGGTCTTGCCCGCGACGTCACCGATCACGTAGCCGATCTCGGCGACTTGCTGCGCGGGGCGCTCCTTATTCAGGATCGCCAGGTCGGCTCCGATCCTCGACGCGAAGCGCTTGTTCAGCTTCACCCGGCCAGCGTCCGGGGCGACCACCACGAGGTCTTCGAGGCCCAGGTCGCTGAAGTACTGCGTGAGCATGAACAGCGCGGTCATGTGGTCGCAGGGCTTCTGGAAGAACCCCTGGATCTGACCCTGGTGCAGGTCCATCGTGAGGATCCGGTCGATCCCAGCGGACTCGAGCATCCGGGCTACCAGGCGTGCGCTGATCGGCTCGCGGGGAGCGGATTTCTTGTCCTGGCGCGAGTAGCCGTACCACGGGGTCACCGCAATCACCCGGTGGGCCGAGCCGCCGACGGCGGCGTCGATCATCACCAGCAGCTCCATCAGCGCGTCGTTGGCGCTCAGCCCGGTGGCGGCGTTGCCGCAGGTGGGCTGGACGATGAACACATCGCAGCCGCGGACCGAGTCCTCGAAGCGGCAGTAGACCTCTCCGTTGGTGAACGTCTTCAGCGTCATTCCGCCGAGCTCGACCCCGAGCTTGGAGGCGATCCTAGCGGCCAGGCCGGGGTTCGCCCGGCCCGAGACGATCACCGCTCGCTTGTTGGCTCCAAGCCGCAGCTCGTTCGGAGTCACGAAGGTCTCCAGCGCACTCATCGGGGGGTCGAGTTTACGTCGGGGGGGTGACGGAGTCTGGGGGCGCGAACTAGCCAGGCGAGGAGCTCGCCGGCGTGTCGCCGCGGCCGCTCTCTGTGCCGGTTGTCACATTGTTACCGTCGTCGGTCGTCGCGCGCTCCGCGGCATCCCGCTCCTTGCGACGATCGGCGTAGCCCTCGATGTTTCGCTGGCGGGCGCGGGCCACGCCGAGCGCTCCCGGGGGCACATCGTGGGTTATCACCGAGCCGGCGCCGGTGTAGGCGCCGTCGCCGAGGCTGACCGGCGCGACGAACATCGTGTCGACGCTGACGAACGCGTGCGCGCCGATCTCGGTCCGGTGCTTGTTCGTGCCGTCGTAGTTGGCGGTGATCGTGCCGGCGCCGATGTTCGTGCGCTCGCCGATGTCCGTGTCGCCGATGTAGGACAGATGAGGGACCTTCGCGCCCTCGCCCACGTCGGAGTTCTTCATCTCGACGAACGCGCCAGCCTTCGAGCCGGCCCTCAGGACGGTGCCGGGTCGCAGGTAGGAGTACGGGCCGACGCTGACCCGGTCGCCGACCTCGGCGCGGTGCACGTGTGACTGCAGCACGGTCGCCTCGGCGCCGACGCGCGCGTCGATCAACGTGCTGAGCGGGCCGATCGTCGCCCGCGGGCCGATCGAGGTCGCGCCGTGGAGGCTGCAGAACGGAGCGATCACCGTGTCCTGGCCGACCTTCACGCCCACGTCGATCGTCGTCGCAGCCGGGTTGACGATCGTCACCCCGGACAGCATCAGGCGCTCCTGGATCCGCCTCTGGGCCAGGGCGGCGACCTGGGCCAGCGCCACCCGGTCGTTGATCCCGAGCATCTGCTCGTGATCTGAGATCTCGTACGCGCCGACGGTGCGCTCGCGCTCGCGCATCACCGGCAGCACGTCGGGGAGGTACAACTCGCCCTGGGCGTTGTCGCTGCGGACCTCGGCCAGCGCGGCCAGCAGCGCGTCGCCGTCGAACGCGAACACGCCGGTGTTGACCTCGCGGATGTGGAGCTCGAGCTCGGTGGCGTCGCCGGGCGCCTTGGTCTCGACGACCCGTTCGACGGTCCCGTCGGGCGCCCGGATCACGCGGCCGTAGCCGGTCGGGTCGTCGAGCACCGCGGTCGCGATCGTCGCTGCGGCCCCCGAATGCTCGTGTGTCTCGGCCAGCGCCCTGATCGTCTCCGGGGCGATCAGCGGCACGTCGCCGTAGAGCACGACCACCGTGCGACCGGCGGCGAACCGCTCAGCTCCCGCCCGGACGGCGTCGGCGGTGCCGCGCGGCTGCTCCTGGATCGCGATCGCGACGTCGCCGTCGAGCACGCTGTCCAGCCGGCGCTGGGGGTTGTCGACGACGACGACCTGCGAGGCGCCGGCCTCGCGGGCCGCGGCGACTGGCCAGGCGATCATCTGACGGCCGCACAACGGATGCAGCAGCTTCGGCGTCTCCGAACGCATCCGGGTGCCCTGTCCGGCGGCGAGGATGACGACGACGGGCGAAGTCATGGGTTTGCCGGACGGTGCACCAGGCGAAGATCGTAGAGGTTCGACCAGCGCCGGCGACAAAAGGGCCCCCACCCTCTGAATCGCCGGCGCCAATCGCTTGTCGGTCAGGTGACTACGGCCTTGAAACCGTTCTGTCTCCCAGCCTCCGTCGTGGGCGGAGGCCGACTCTTACAGCAACCACCTTCATCGTCGGCACGCCAGAGGCGGTCCTCATCCGTACTTATTACCTAGAGTTGACGGCGGAGACTACTGACTCGGCGCCGAGGGTAGCCCTCAGCCACCGGCGGTCGGCGACAGGGTCGCCCACAGGTGCATCAGCGCGTACGCGCGAAACGGGCGCCAGCTCTCGGCGATCCGGTCCGCGTTGCGAGGGCTGCCGTCCTCGCCCAGGGCTTCCAGCGCGCGCCTGACCCCCAGGTCCGCGGCCAGGAACACGTCCGGGTCGCGCAGCGCGCGCAGCGCCACGTAGTCGGCGGTCCAGGGACCGATCCCGGGGAGCTCGAGCAGCGCCTCGCGAGCCCGGACCGGATCGGCGTCGCTCCCGATTTGGACCTCCCCGGACGCGAGCGCGGCCGTCAGCGCCAGCAACGCCCGGCGCCGGGAGCCCGGCATCGGCAGCCGCTCGGGATCGGCCGCGGCGAGCGCCGCGGCACTGGGGAACAAATGGGTGACGGTCCCGACGGACTCGGGCAACGGCTCGCCGTAGTCGGCGACCAGCCGGCCCGCCAGCGTCGCGGCCCCCGATAGCGACACCTGCTGGCCGAGCACCGCCCGGACCGCGATCTCGTGCGCGTCGACGTGTCCTGGTACCCGGCGGCCCGGGCTCGCCCGTACCGACGGCCCGATCAGCGGGGCGTCGCCGAGCGCGGCGAGCACCGCCGCCGGGTCGCGCTCGACGTCGAACAACACGCGCGAGCGCGCCACCGCTTCGTCGAGGTCGCGCTCATCCTCCAGCCGACAGCGGGCGCGGACATATCCGTCGGCCGCGGTGAACTCCGCGACGCCGCAGCCGTGCTCCAGCGCGAGGCTGCGCCGGTAGCAGCCGTCGACGAGCTCCTCCACGCCCGGGATCGCCCGACGGGCCAGGTACTCGATAACCGCCTGGGCCTCCATCGGCGCGCGGTACTCGACGCGCACATCGACGGCCGGGCGCATCTGATCGGCGCCCACTAACGGTCCGCCAGCTGGGGAGCCAGGGTTCGAACCTGGGCCGGGAGAACCAAAATCTCCTGTGCTGCCAATTACACCACTCCCCAGTCGCAGACCGACAGCGTCTCCACGTTATCCGATGGGCGAGCGCCCACTCAGGCGGCCCGGCGCAAGATCCGCCCGATGTCCGCGGGCAGCAGCGGATCGGCCAGCGCGGCGCGCACGTCGGGCGGCCGGTGCAGCGCGCGCTCGGCCCTGAGGATCCCGACATCGAGGCCGGCGTCGCGGGAGGCGGCGACGCCCAGCCGCATCACGTCGGGGCTGCGCCACGACTGCTCGGGGAGTGCGAACAACTTCGGCTGGGGACGCGGGATCCCCAGCATGTACAGGCCGCCGTCGATCACCGGCCCCAACACCGCGTCGCAACCGGATTCGAGATCGTCGAGCGCCGCCGCCGCGTGTTCGGGTCGCAGCCGCGGAAGGTCGGGCCACACGATCAGCAGCGGGCCGTTCTTCCGCGAGAACACCCGCGCGGCGGCGTCGGCCAACCGCCCGGTGATCCCGTCCCCGTTCTGGGGAAACAGCGACGCGGTCGCCCCGACGAGCGCCCGCAGCTCGCGCCCACCGTCGGGCGGGTCATGGGCTACGTGTACGGCGTCCGGAGCGACCTCGGCGGCCCAGGTCGCGGCCTGGGCGATCAGTGAGGACTGCAGCGCCACGCAGCCGTCCTGGCCGAGCACCGGCTCGAGCGCGCGGCGCACCTCGCCACGGCGCGGCGCGCGCGCCATGATCAGCACAGCGGGCCCGCCGTCGCTCATTCCTGCTCGAACCTGTAGACGGTCCCGGCTGCGATCGGGGCGCCAGCGGTCAACGCCGCGACCGCGCGCTCGAGCACGTCGGAGAACGCGGCCGCACTGAGCCCCATCAGCTCGATCAGCCGGGCGACCGGCGTCGGATCCCCGGGCCTGACCTCGTTGGCGTAGTCGGTCACGAACCCGATCAGCCCGAACGGCAGCTCGAGCTCTCCGCACAGGACCGTCTCCGGCCCCGCCGTCTGGCTGACCGCGACGACGCCGCAGGCGGCGAGCTGCGCGATCTCGGCCGGGGTGTTGAAGCGCGGGCCGTCGACGTGCCCGTAGATGCCGCCATCCCGGACCGCGAGCCCGGCCTGCGCCGCGCCCTCTAACAATGCGCGACGGATCTCCGCCGAGAACGGGCCGCCGTGCAGGATCCAGTGCGCGCGCCCCGGGTCCCACGGGCGGTCGAAGAACGTGCACAGCGAACCATCCGGGAGACGGTTGGAGATGAAGTGCAGGTCGTCGAACACGACCAGCGATCCGAGCTCGAGCGTCGGGTCCGCCGCGCCACAGGCCGTGCACGCGACCACGCCTGTGGCGCCGAGCTCCTTGAGCGCCCAGACATTGGCGCGGTGGGGCACGTGATTCGAAAGCCGCTCATGACCGGGACCGTGGCGCGACAGGTGCAGCGCATCGGCGCCCGCGAACCGACCGCGGGTCACCGCGGCGGCGCCGTAGGGGGTCTTGACCGAGACAGACTCGCCGTCCTCGAACCCCGGCAACGCGTGCGTGCCCGATCCGGTGATGATCGCGATCGGCATGGCGCGCGATGGTACTCGCTGACCGCGCCGTGCCGGTGCGGTCTCGGCCGGGCTCAGGCGGCCGCGAACGCCCGCAGCTGCTCGGCGAGCGCCGCCGGCTGATCGATCGGCACCAGCGTGTAGCTGTCGTCGATCTCCACCAGCCGGCCGTGTGGGAATGAGTTGGCCAGGCGGGGCCCGTGCTCCCGCGGCATCAGCTTGTCCTCGCTGGCCCAGGCGACGAGCACCGGCCGGTCAAATGAAGCCAGCGCCGGCGTGGCGGCCAACATGTCGCGGCGGCCCCGGCGCGAGTCGCCGGCGTACTTGGCCAGGTCGCGCCGGATCTCCGGGCTGGCCATCGGCGCCAGCCACTGGCTCATCAGCTGATCGGGCACGCCGCGCTTGGACATGTTCCCGAACGTGAACGGGAGCCGGCGCAGCGGTCCGATCATCAGCGAGCGCCGCATGAGCGCGATCCCGCCGGGCATCCGGGCCGAGATCGCGGCCATCCGGCCCGGGACCCCCGGCGGGTAGTTCTCGAACGCCTCACAGGCGATCAAGGCCAACCGCCCAACGCGCCGCATCAGCCCGTCGCCGATCATCACCTGGGCGCCGCCCCAATCGTTGAAGCACAGCGTCACGTCGTGTAGGTGCAGCGCATCGAGCAGCTCGGCCACGATCCGCCCGATCCCGCGCAGCGACAGGTCGGCGTCGCGGCGCATCGGCACCCGGTGAGCGCCGAACGGCAGCGTCGGCATCACACAGCGCGGCCCGCTGTCGAGTCTCGCAACCACCTCGCGCCAGAGCGCCCCGTCCATCGCCAGTCCGTGCAGCAGCACGAACGGCGGGCCGTCGCCGCCGGTGTCGGAGTACTCGATCGTCCCGGCCGAGAGCTCGACGAAGGGCATCAGGCCGCGACCGCGAGCGCGGGCTTGTTGGCGGCCAGCCAGGCGTCGAACTTCTCGGTCTGCTGGGTGTCCTCGTAGACCTCGTAGCGCTGGATCCGGCCCCACTTCAGATGGCCCCAGATCACGTAGCGGTTGAAATACACGACCTCGTCGCCTGACCGCAGATAATCGGTGCCTCGCACGCACAGCGTCTGATTCCAGGGGAATCCCCCGACCACTACCTCGTCGGCCGAGATCTGGATGCCGAGCGCGACGAACCGTCGCAACCAACGCTCGTGCGCGTCGCGGCCCCGCACCACTCCGGCGAACGAGCTGTCGCCGGGGAACGTCATCTCGACGTCCGGGGCGTCGAACATCAGCAATGTCCGCACGTCCCCCGCGCTGAGCCGACCCAGTAGGTAGGACACAAATCGCCTTCCGAGCCACGAAAGCATCGTCGTCGCCTCCTTCTAGATTGATCGCTCTAGCGAGGCTACACTAAACGCGGGATGACCGACACACGGGACCGGATCCTCGAGACCAGCGCCGAGCTGTTTCGGCGCCAGGGCTACTCGGCCACCGGCGTCAAGCAGATCGTCACCGCGGCCCAGGCACCGTTCGGGTCGCTGTACCACTTCTTCCCCGGCGGAAAGGAGCAGCTCGGGGCCGAGGCGATTCGCCTGTCGGGAAAGATGTACGAGCTGCTGATCCCGGCGGTGTTCGGTCCCGCTCCCGACCTCGTAACCGGCGTGCGCACGTTCTTCTCGGCGGCTGCCGAGCACCTGCGCGAAAGCGACTACGAGGACGCCTGCCCGATCGCAACCGTGGCGCTCGAGGTCTCGAGCACCAGCGAGATCCTCCGGCAGGCCTGCGCCGACGTGTTCGACAGCTGGGTGGCTGCGGGCACGGAGCTGTACGTGGGTTCCGGACTGTCGCCCGAGCGCGCTCGCGAGCTGACGATCGCGATGATCAACGCGCTCGAGGGCGCGTTCGTGCTGGCGCGCGCCCAGCGCAGCACCGAGCCGCTGGAGGTCGCCGGCAAGCTCGTCGCCAGCGCGGTCGAGCGAGCGCTCGCCGAGGCCTAACGCGGAACCCGGCCGCCTTCGGCGCCCGGCTCGGTGGCCGGCCCACCCGGGGCCGGAATCCCCAGCACCCGCATCGCCTTGAGCCCGAGCGACAGCTTCTCGCGGCCGTCGGTCGACGACACGTCGAGCCCGGTCAGCTCGCGCACGCGCTCGAACCGGTAGCGGATCGTGTGACGGTGGGTGTACAGGCGCGCCGCGGTCGCGTTGACGTTGGCGTCGCAGTCAAGGAACGTCGACAGCGTGCCGAGCAGATCTGTCTCATACTGCTCGTCGTAGGCCACCAGCGGGCGAATCGTGTCGCTGTAGAAGCGCTTGAGCTCGGCCGGGTCGCTCATGTGCGGGAGCAGCAGCTGGTAGGTGCCGGTCTCGGCGAATGCCAGCTCGGAGTTCTCGGGATCGCCCTCGACGACGTTGGCGGCGAGCAGGGCCTCGTTGCGGGCGCGCTGCAGCTGGGGCGGGTCCTCGGCGTGGCGGCTACGGCCGATCGCGAACGCGAACCCGGGCAGGCCGGACTCGAGCTCGCGTCGGATCGCCCCGGCCACCCGTCGGCCGGTGTCGCCGTCGGGGTCGGGGACCAGCAGCACGATCTCGCCGGCGTCCTCCGAGGTGGGCGAGCCGATCGCGCCGGGAGCGATCGATCGCGCGCCCCGGGTGGCCACGGCCAGCAACCGGCGGCGCCAATCGTCCTCGCGGGCGGTACGGGGGTGGCCGCGCACGACCACCACGCTCCCGCCCGACGCCAGGTCGGTGCCGAGCTCCTTGCCGCGCGCGACCAGGTCCTCGCGGTCGGCGATCCGGCCCTCGAGCACCGCCCGCTGAAACGCGGTGGCCGCCTCCTCGGAGGCACGCTCCGGCGCGCGGACGCGCTCGACCTCGGATGCGATCAGGGTGCTGACCAGCCGCAGCATCGTCGCGTCGGGCTGGTGCTCGCGGGCGCGCATCCGCAGGCGCCCGACCGTGGCCTCGGCGACCTTGAGCTCGATCGTGGTGACGTCGTCCGCATCGCGCATCAGCGAGCGCTCGTCGGCCGGGGAGCGGGCGGCGACCGCGAGCACCGCGGCCGACCGGTCGATCAGGACCAGGCTTGCGTCGAGTACCCGCGCCGCTGTCCGCAGGATATCGGGCAGCCCGGCGCCGGCCTCGACCGCGTCGGTGATCTCGGCCAGCGCGGCGAAGTCGGGAGGTCCTGCCGGAGCCGTCGGGCGGCGCGGCGTGCTTTCAGGCATGTGCGTGGTCTCCACGTTCAGAAGAACCGCGGCCACTCGAGCACGACCAGCGCGCCGGCGAGCACGCCGACGCCGACCAGCGCGGCCAGGACGTACAGCGACAGCACCACGACCGCGACGCGCTCCATCGGCCGGCGATAAGCGGTGATCGCGGGTACCACGACCAACATTGCGAAGGCGATCAGACCGAGGACCCCGAGCCCGGCGCCGACAGCGTAGGTGATCGTCTCGTTGCTCATCGGTGGTTACGAATTGTGCCCGAGGATTCGGCGACCCACACGAATTTTCGACGGCGAGCGCGGACCGCCTCTACGCAAACTGCGGGAGACCGAAATCCGCCTCGACCGGCTCGGCGGCGCAGGCCCCAGCGTAGCGGGGCACGAGCGAGTCAGCCGCGGTCTGCGCGCGGGTCCGCGAGTCGGCACCGGCGAAGGTCCCCGCGACCGTCGGGCCCGACCCGCACACGAATGCCCGCTGCGCGCCGGCGTCGCGCACGGCAGCGAGCGCGCCGGCGATCTCCGGCCGCAGGGAGATCGCCGCTCGCTCGAGGTCGTTGACGGCCAGCTCGCAAGGAAGCCCGGCCCCCGGACGCCCCAGCTGCTCGATCAGCGCCTGCAGCGCGCCGGCCAGCTCGGCGTCCGCGCGCGGCAGCTGGAGCCGGTCGGCCTCCCGGTAGACGTCGGCGGTGGCCAGGCCGAACGGGAGTGGCACGATCACGTACGCGTGCGGCTCGAGCGCGGACACCGCCTGCACCACCTCGCCGGCGCCGGTTCCGATCGACACCCCCGGCACCAGCTGGCTGGGCACGTCGGCGCCGAGCGAGGCGGCGACCGTCTCGACCGCGCCGGCGGGAACGGGCCTCAGCGCCGCCGCGAGCCTCAGCGTGGCGGCGGCGTCGGCGGAGCCGCCGCCCATTCCCGCGGCCACCGGGATCCGCTTGCGCACCTCGACCCGGACGCCCGGACCATCCCAGCCCTGCGAACGCAGCGCGGCCAGCGCGGCGCCGACCAGGTTCGGGCCCTCCACGCCCGGGCAGACCACCTCGTCAACCGCCGTGTCGCCGTCACGCACCGTGAGCTCGAGCTCGTCATACAGCGACACCGACTCGAACACCGTGACGAGCCGGTGGCGGCCGTCGCCGCGAACGCCTCCGAGGAGCAGGCTGGGGTTGAGCTTGGCCGGGGCGCGCGCGGTCAGCCGCAAGCGCGCAGCCTCTCGGCCAGCTCGACGAACTCCGCCGGCGACAGCCGCTCGGCCCGCGCGTCGGGTCGGTGCCCGATCGCCTCAAGGGCCGCCCGCGCCCGCTCACGGATGCCGGGCGCAGCGCCGGAGGCGAGCGCGAGCGATCCCGCCAGCGCCTTGCGGCGGTGCGCGAACGCGTGGTGCACGAGCCTGCGGACCTCCGGGTCGGCCGGCGCCCCGATCCGGCGCAGCCCGACCAGCACCGAGTCGACGTTGGGGACCGGGCGGAACACTGTGCGGGCGACCGGTCTGAGCACTTTGACCTCGCACGCCAGCTGCGCCAGCACCGATGGAACGCCATACGCCGGCGTGCCGGGCGCCGCCGCGAGCCGCTCCCCAACCTCGCGCTGGACCATCACCACCCAGCTGCCGACCCGCGGCAGCTCCTGCACCGTCCGGAGAATCACGGTCGCGGCGATCCCGTAGGGCAGGTTCGCGATCACCTTGGTCGGTTCGGGCGCCAGCCCGGCGAGGTCGACCTCGAGCGCGTCGCCGATGTGCAGCGTGACGTTGTAAAACGCGCTCAGCGTGTCGCCCAGCGGCTGCTCCAAGCGGGGGTCGACCTCGATCACGTGAAGGTGCGAAGCACGCGCAGCCAGGCGCTCGGACAGCACCCCGAGCCCGCCGCCGATCTCGAGTACGACGTCCCCGCCGTCCAGCTCAGCCAGCCGCTCGATCACGTCGAGGATGTTGCGGTCGATGAGGAAGTTCTGACCCAGGGCGCGGGATCGCCGCGTGCCTACCATCCGAACACCGCGGCGGCGTTGCGCGCGATCGCCGCGTCGAATTCCTCGTAGGCCACGCGCCGCGCCACCGCCAGCGCCCGCGCCGTCTGGGCCACGTTGGCCGGCTCGTTGGGCTTGCCGCGGACCACCTGCGGCGCCAGGTACGGGGCGTCGGTCTCGACCAGCAGCCGGTCGGCGGGAACGCTGAGCGCCGCCAGCCGCAGGTCGTGGGCCTTGGGGTAGGTGACGTTGCCGGCGAACGAGATCCACCAGTCGTCATGCGCCAGGCACTCGTCGACCCGGTCGCTCATCGAGAAGCAGTGGAGGATCACCGTGACCCCCTCCGCGCGTGAGCTCAGCGTCGCCAGCGTGTCGTCGTCGGCCGCGCGGGTGTGAATCACGAGCGGCTTGCCGGTGTCGCGCGCGAGCTGGATCTGAGCCTCGAACGCCCGCTCCTGATCCTCGCGGGGCGCGTAGTCGCGGTAGAAGTCCAGGCCGGTCTCGCCGATTGCCACGCACTTGGGGTGGGCGGCGAGCGCCTCGAGCTCGGCGAAGTCGGCGTCGTCGAATCCGGTGGCCTCATTCGGGTGGCGGCCAATCGCGGCGTACACCTGAGGGAAATCCTCGGCCGCCGCGAGCGCCTCCCGGCAGGTCGCGCCGGTCGTCCCGACGGTAACCATCCGCGTGACCCCGGCCTCCGATGCTCGCTCGACCAGCTCGGTGTTCGGCGGCTCGCAGAAGTCGAGGTGCGTGTGGCTGTCGATCACGCCCGTCAGCGCTTGGGAAACAGCGGCTGCAGCGCGGTCACCGCGGCGATAGCGGGCCGCTCGCCGAACTTCGCGCCGCCGTAGCCCACGTCGTCATGGCCGATCGCGTCGAGCAGGCGCACCGTGCTCTCGGGCATGTACGGGTGCAACAACACGCTGAGCGTCCGCACGCCCTCGATCAGCGACGCCAGCGTCCGGTCGAGCTGCTTGGCGGCGTCGGGGTCGCGGGCCAGCTGCCACGGGGCCTGCTCCTCGACGTAGCGGTTGCACCGCCGCACCCGCTGCCAGATCTGCTCGAGCGCCTGGGTCGCCTCGGCGCCGTCCAGCAGCTCGGCGACCCGCTCGGCGAGCCCGTCGAACTCCGATCGCAGCGCCGGGTCGGTGGCCACGCCCGGGACCGCGCCGTCGCGATACCGCAACACCATCGCGATCGTGCGGCTGGCCAGGTTGCCGTACTCGTTGGCGAGCTCGGTCTCATATCGGGTCTTGACCGCGGCCATCCCGACCGCGCCGTCGCCGCCGAACGGCACGTCGCGCATCAGGTAGAAGCGCAGCGCGTCGGTTCCGAATTCGTCCATGGCCTCGAACGGGTCGAGCACGTTGCCCAGCGACTTGCTCATCTTGCGGCCGTCGGAGCCCAGCAGGAACCCGTGGACGAACACGTGCTCGGGCACCGGCAGGTTGGCGGCCATCAGCATCGCCGGCCAGAACACCGTGTGGAACTTCAGGATGTCCTTGCCGATCAGGTGGTAGGTGGCCGGCCAGAAGCGGTCGGTGAGATCCTCGCCGGGCCGCGCGTAGGACAGCGCCGTGTAGTAGTTGAGCAGCGCGTCGAACCACACGTAGAACACGTGGCTGGGATCCCACGGGACCTGCACGCCCCACTTCAACCGGGCCCGCGACAGCGAGATGTCCTGGAGGCCCGAGGCGATGAACGAACGTGCTTCGTTGAAGTGGTGCGGCGGCATCACGAAGTCGGGATGCTCGGCGTACAGCCGCTCGAGCGGCTCCTGGAACGTGGACAGCCGGAAGAACCAGTTCTCCTCGCTGTGGCGCTCGAGCACGATCTCGTGGATCGGGCAGCGGTTGCCCTCGAGGATCTCGTTCTCGACCTTGAAGTCGGCGCACCGCGGGCAGTACCAACCCTCGTAGATGCCCTTGTAGGTATGGCCGTTGTCGTGGACGCGCTGCAGCACCTCCTGGACCTTGAGCTTGTGCTGCTCGTCGGAGGTACGGATGAAGAAGTCGTTGGACGCATTGAGCTGCGGCGCCAGCGCCTTGAACTTCTCGGCGTTGATGTCGGCCAGCTCTTTGGGCTCGAGCCCCTGAGCGCGCGCCGCATCGGCGACCGGCTCGCCGTGCTCGTCGGTGCCGGTGAGGAAGAACACGTCCTCGCCGCGCTGGCGCATGTGCCGCGCGAGCACGTCGGCGGCGATCGTCGTGTACGCGTGGCCGAGATGGGGCTGCGCGTTGACGTAGTAGATCGGCGTGGTGATGTAGAAGGACACTACATCCTAGGCTATTGCGTCAGTGCGCGGTACAGCGCGTTGGCGCTGTGGCCGGTGAGCTCGGCGACGACCGACGCCGCCGGGCGCGGCTTGGCGCCGGCGTCGATCAGGCGCCGCACCGCGTCCAGCGCCGGCCCGAGGTCGCCGGCGCGGGCCGGGGCTGCCCCGACCACCAGCGCGACCTCGCCCTTGGGCGGCTGGTCGTGGTAGCGGTCGGCCAGCTCGGCTGCGGTCCCGCGCACCACCTCCTCGTGGATCTTGGTCAGCTCGCGGCAGACCGCGACCGGGCGCTCGGGGTCGGTCTCGGCCAGCACCGCCAGCGACGAGGCGACACGCCGTGGCGATTCGAACGCGACCAACGTCTCGGGCGAGGAGAACGCCTCGATCAGCTCCGCGCGCTTGCGTGGCAGGAAACCCGCAAACCGCCAGCGTTGGGCGGGCAGCGCGCTGGCCACCAGCGCCGCCACGGCCGCCGACGGGCCGGGGAGCACCTCGACCGCGAGCCCGGCGGCGACGCAGGCGCGCACGAGCACGAACCCGGGGTCTGACACCAGCGGCATCCCCGCGTCGGAGACCAGCGCGACGACGGCGCCCTCTCGCATCCGCGCCACCAGCTCGGCCGAGCGCTCCTGCTCGTTGTGCTCGTGGTAGCTGACCAGATGCGCGCTGACGCCGTAGCGGTCGAGCAGCACCCGCGTGCGGCGGGTGTCCTCGCAGGCGACGACCGTGGCCTCGCGCAGCGCAGCCAACACCCGCAGGGTGATGTCCTCGAGGTTCCCGATCGGAGTCGGGCAGACGATCAGCCGGCCGCTGCTCACCCGGAGGCCGCCCGCTCGCGCAGCCCGTCGAACGCGAGCGCCGCCGCGCCGACCATGCCCGCCTCGACCCCGAACTGCGCGGCCACGATCCTGACCTCGTCCCGGGACGGCGGCAGCGAGCGCCTGGCGACCTCACGCCGGGCCGGCTCGAGCAGCAGCTCTCCGGCGCCGATCACGCCGCCTCCGATCACGATCACCTCGGGGTTGAAGATGTTCGTAAAGCTGGCCAGCGCGACGCCGAGGTTGGTGCCGATCTCCTCGAGCACCTCGATCGCGGTCTCGTCGCCGTCATGGGCCAGCTCGGTCACGAGCGGTCCGGCCAGCTCGCGGCCCTCGGCCAGCGCCCGGCCGAGCCCGGACTCCGGGCGCTCGCGCGCCAGACGCAGCGCCTCGCGAGCCAGCGCCGTGCCCGAGGCCAGCGACTCGACGCACCCGTGGTTGGGACAGTTGCCCTGGCAGGGCGGGCCGTCCTTGTCGATCACCACATGGCCGAGCTCTCCAGCCGCGCCGATCGCGCCGCGGTACAGCTCGCCGCGGAGGATCATCCCCCCGCCGATCCCGGTGCCGATCGTGAGCAGCAACGCCTCGTCGGCGCCCCGCGCGGCGCCCGCCCGGTGCTCGGCCAGCGCGGCCAGGTTCGCGTCATTGTCGACGAACACCGGCAGCCCGAGCCGCTCGGCCATGATCGCGCCGAACGGGATGTCGGCCAACGGCAGATTCACGGCTACGACGCCGCGCCCAGTACGCTGATCCATCAGGCAAGGGATTCCGAAGCCGACGGCGGCGATCTCGTCCCCCGCTTCCTGGCGGACCTCTTGCACCGCTTGGACCGCGATGTCGAGCACGGCAGACTGGTCGAGACCGGTGAGTGTCCGCTGGGCGCGGTAGTGCACGGAGAGCCCCGTGTCGACCGCGCCGGCGAGCAGTTTGGTCCCGCCCATGTCGACGCCGATGGTCCGCCGCCCCGGCATGACGTCACTATATGCGCAGATGCCCAACGACCTCGAACAGCCCCCATACAAGCTCTATCGCGCCGCCCCGCGGGGCCTCAAAGCGCGGCTGCGGGGCGAGGAGGAGCTGTCTTTCGGGCCGCCCGATCGACCCGGCTCGGACCGCAACGGGACAAGCCCCGACAGGCCCCGGCGGTTCGGCAAGCTCACCTGGAAAAAGGGGCTGCTGTACCTGGCGTTGGCGGTGGTCGCCTGGCTGCTGGTGTCGCTGGTGCTGTTCCTGGTCAGCGCCCAGATCGAGAGCGGCAAGGTGCCCGCCTCGGCAAAGCGGGCGCTGAGCTCCGGGGGCAACATGCTGACCTCGACCGACACAATCCTCGTGATCGGCACCGACCAGCGCCCCAAGGGATCCAAGGAGCCCGGAGCCAACCGCAACGACGCCGGTAGCCGTTCGGACACGCTGATGCTGTGGCGAGTCGGCGGCGGGACCTCGCGCCGGCTGTCGATCCCGCGCGACACCGCGACCGAGATCCCGGGCCACGGCGTCAACAAGATCAACGCCGCTTACGCGTTCGGCGGTCCCGCGCTGACGATCAAGACCGTCGAGCAGATGACCGGCGTGAAGATCAACCACGTGATCATCGTCAACCTGGCGAACTTCCCGAAGTTCATAAACGCGCTCGGCGGGATCACGATCAAGACCCCGCGGATCTGCTCGGAGATCAGCGGCGGGGTCAAGAACGGCGGGTTCACGCTGAACCTGAAGCCCGGCACCCACCACCTAAACGGAACCCAGGCGCTGACGCTCGCCCGCACGCGCGAGAACCGCTGCAACCCCTCCGAGAACGACCTCACCCGCGAGAAGCGCCAGCAGCAGATCCTGAACTCGATCAAGTCCCAGCTGACGTCGCCGTCGACGTTCTTCCGGCTGCCGTGGGTGTCGTGGACGGCGCCTCAGGCCGTGCGGACCGACATGGGCGGGTTCACGATGCTGAGCCTGTTCGCGGCCGCCGAGCTGGGCGGCTCGGCGCCGACCGAGGTGCTCAAGCCGACCGGCTCGGAGGTCCTCCCCGGCGGGAGCGACGCGCTGACGGTGTCCCAGCCGGCGGTCAACCGCGCCGTCGACCGGCTGATGGGGCGCTGAGCGCCGCCAGGTAGCCGCCTCTAGTCGGACTTCTTGGACTTCGAGCCCGAGTCAGAGCCTGAGCCTGACCCTGAGCTCGAGCCCGCCTTGGTCTTGGACTCTGACTTCGAGTCGGACTTGGAGTCGCCTTTGGAGTCGCTCTTGGACTCCGAGGAGCCGTCCTTGCTGCCGCCCTCGGCGGCCTCGCGCATCTCGCGCGAGCGGCGGCGGGTGCCGTAGTCGGTGTTGTAGAAGCCCTTGCCCTTGAAGTGGACGGCCACGGGATGGAAGACCCGCTCGACCGGCGCCTCGCACGTCTCACAGGAGACGACCGGATCGTCGGACATCCGCTGCATGACCTCGAATGTGTGGCCACGCTGACACCTGTACTCGTAGATCGGCATCGCTTCACCAAGTATAGCTTCGATCGCTTGGCACTCTCAAGGCGAGAGTGCCAAGCCCGGCGGCCCGAGTACCATCGGCGCCGTGCCCTCTGACGACGTGGTGACGATGGACAAGATCGTGTCGCTGTCCAAGCGGCGCGGCTTCGTGTTCCCCAGCAGCGAGATCTACGGCGGGCTGGGGTCGAGCTACGACTACGGCCACTACGGGGTGTTGCTGAAGAACAACGTCAAGAATCAGTGGTGGCGCGCGATGCTCCAGGAGCGCGACGACATCGTCGCGCTGGATTCGGCGATCATCCAGCACCCGATGACGTGGCAGGCCAGCGGGCACCTGGCCGGGTTCACCGACCCGCTGGTCGACTGTCGCACGTGCAAGCTGCGGTTCCGCGCCGACCACCTCGACCAGCTGTCGTGCGGGCGCAAGCCGTCCAAGCACCCCGGCGAGACGCCGGACTGCGATCTGACCGAGGCCCGCGACTTCAACCTGATGTTCGAGACCACGGTCGGGCCGGTCAAGGAGGAGGGCTCGACCGTCTACCTGCGCCCCGAGACCGCGCAGGGGATCTTCCTGAACTTCAAGAACTACCTGCAGTTCTCCCGTAAGAAGCCGCCGTTCGGGATCGCCCAGATCGGCAAGAGCTTCCGCAACGAGATCACCCCGGGGAACTTCATCTTCCGCACCCGCGAGTTCGAGCAGATGGAGATGGAGTTCTTCGTGCCGCCCGATGAGGCCCAGCGGTGGTTCGAGCACTGGCTCGACGAGCGGATGAACTGGTACCTGCACCTGGGGCTGCGCCCCGACCACCTGCGGCTGCGTGCGCACGACGCCGACGAGCTGTCGCACTACTCGAGCGGCACCAGCGACGTGGAGTACCTGTTCCCGATCGGCTGGTCCGAGCTCGAGGGGATCGCCAACCGCGGCAACTTCGACCTCACGCAGCACGCGCAGTACTCCGGTCAGAAGCTCGAGTACGTCGACTCGGCGACCAAGGAGCGCTATGTCCCGCACGTGATCGAGCCGGCCGCCGGAGCCGATCGGGCGATGCTGGCGTTCCTGGTCGACGCCTACGACGAGGACGAGATCGAGGGCGAGTCGCGAACCGTGCTGCGGCTGCACCCGGCGCTGGCGCCCGTCAAGGTCGCTGTGCTGCCGCTGGTCCGTAAGGACGGCCAGCCGGAGCTGGCCCACGGGGTCTACCGCGACCTGCGCGAGCGCGTCCAGGCCGAGTACGACGAGGGCGGGGCGATCGGACGCCGCTACCGCCGCCAGGACGAGATCGGGACTCCGTGGGCGGTGACGATCGACCACCAGTCGCTCGAGGACCGCACGGTGACGTTGCGTGACCGCGACAGCCTCGAGCAGATACGGATCCCGATCGCCGAGCTCGCCGACGAGATCGAGCGGCGCCTGCGGGCGCCGTGGCAGTCGCCCAAGCTCGCCTCGTAGCCCCTCGGTGGATTCAGCCCCACACGGGCGCGGTTTCGTGCGAAACTACACCTGTGTAGGAATTCCCCCGACCCCCGAGGCCATGGCACCCACAATCGCCGCAGACCAGATCTCGTACGAGAATCTCTACTCGCGTTGGGAGCAGGAGAACTGGCGAGCCAGCGAGCTGGACTTCTCCACCGACCGCGACCACTGGCACAACACGTTCACCGAGCTCGAACGCCGCGCAGCGCTGTGGACGTACTCGATGTTCTTCCACGGCGAGGACTCCGTCGCCGACAACCTGTCCCCCTACATCGACGCCGCCCCGCGCGAGGACCAGAAGTATTTCCTGGCCACCCAGCAGGCCGACGAGGCCCGCCACGCGATCCTGTTCTCGCGCTTCATGCGCGAGGTCGCCGGGGTCGGCCCCGACACCGCGTCGTCGTTGGCGGCCACCCAGCCGCGGCTGACCTGGGGCTTTCGCAAGGTGTTCGGGCGGCTGGACAAGATGGCCGACGAGCTGCGCCGCGACCGCTCCAAGCCCAAGCTCGCGCAGGCGATCACGCTGTACCACATCGTGATCGAGGCCTCCCTGGCCCAGCCCGGCCAGCACTTCATCGAGGAGTCGCTGACCGAGCGCCAGCTGCTCCCCGGGCTGCGCGAGGGGATCGGGCACGTCGCCCGCGACGAGCAGCGCCACATCGCGTTCGGCGTCAAGCTGATCGCCGACCTCGTGCGCGAGGACCCAGACTGCGAGGAGGCGATCGCCGAGCTGCTGCGCGAGGTGCTGCCCTACACCGCCGCAGTGTTCGTCCCGCCGGGCTGGGACGAGCGCTACGTGACCTCGTTCGGCTTCACGCTCGAGGACATCTTCGCCCAGGGCGTCGACGCGATGGACGCGAGGCTGCGCGCCGCCGGGCTCGATCCGCGCCGGATGCGATTGGGGCTGGCGTTCGACATCCCTGCGCGCGAGCGCGCCCAGCGGGCGCTGACGATGCTCCGCGCCGGCTACCTGGGCGCGCCGCACGAACAGGTCAAACCCAACTCGGAGGCGACCAGGCTGCTGTTCGACGGGATCAGCCGCCAGCTCGACACCTCAGCAGCCCAGGGCGCGACGATCCAGTGGGAGTTCACCGACGCCGAGCCCTGGTACGTGCGGGTCGATAACGGCTCGACCGCGGCCACGCCGGGGCGCGCGCCCCATCCCGACCTCACGTTCCGCTGCCGGCTGGAAAGCTGGCTCGACCTGATCTCGGGCCGCACGGATCCGCTCCGGGCCGTCGCCACCGGCAAGATCCGCGCGCGCGGGAAGCTGCGGCTGCTGGTCCGCGCGCCGCGGCTGTTCTCGTAGCCGCGGCCGAGGATCAGAGCGTCAGGTCGACCGGCGCCGACGCGCCGGCGGCGTTGCCGCCGTCGGCGGCCGGTGCGCGCGATCAACCGCACCGGGCCGTGGTGGCCGGTGGACAGCCGAGCAGTGAAACGGCCACCGGCCGCGGCCAGGCGCTTGCTGGTCAGCAGCTTCAGGCGCCCGCCCGGAGCGACTGCGTACAGGTCGACGGTCACCGGCTTGCGCGGCGATACGGTCCCCGTGGCCTGGAGCGGGGCGGTCGAGACGACGCTCAGCGTGATCGCGGGTGCGACCTCAATCAACACCACGTCCGAAACCGATGCCGGGGCCGCGCGGTGCAGCGCTCGCAGTACCAGGCTGCTGGCCGGTGCGAGCCTCGCGCTCCAGGACCCATCCGCGCCGCTAGTCGCGGTCTGGAGCGTGGTCGCTCCGCGCGGGGTGACCGCCTGCAGCTCCAGCAGAGCGCTCGGGATCGCCGGGCCCGCGAGCCGGCGCAGCCGCCCTGAGACCGTCAACTGGGCGCCGGCGACGACGACCGGCGGCACGGCGGCGAGCGTGACCTTCGCGGGCGTCCCGGCGAGCGCCGCCACCCGCGGGCGAATCGACGGCAGGCGGGCGTAGAAGGCGTTTCCGGGACAGCCGGTCGAGTCCCCGTCTCGATGGCCCGCGACCCGCGGAAGCGATACGTGGGCGCCGGGCGCAAACGGGGTGTAGAACGCGTCGGCGGGATCGACCTCGACGGTCACACGGCCCCGAACCGGGATGCCATGCAGCGACAGCTTCCAGGCCAGGAGCCGTTGCAGCGCGGCGACCGCCGCCGGCGAGGGCACCACGTCGTCGAACGTGCCGAGCACCGCGACGCCGGTGGACACGGTGTTGTAGCCGCCGGCCTGGGCGCCGATCACGGCCTCGTCGATGCCTCCCGCGCGAGCCTCCCAGATCCGCCCGTAGAGGTCGATCGCGAAGTTGTAGCCGATGTCGTTCCAGCCGCGCACGTAGCGGTGGAAGCGGTAGATCGACATCAGCATCGCCGGGACGTCGCCGCGGGAGTAGCCGTTGGGAGTGTCGGTGTGGTGGACGAACGCCAGCCGGACGTAGCCGTAGCCGGCCGGGTAGCGCGGCGGCGCCTGGCCCTGAGCCCACGCCGAGCGCGCGATGATCGGCGGCTGCCCCGGCCCGGCGTCGAGTACGGGGCGCGCTCGCGGGAGCGCGCCGGCCGCCGATGCGCTCGACGGCTCGCGCGCGCTGACGAAGTGCAGGCGGACGCCGTGGATCGGTCGGTCGGCGCGCACCTGCACGCTGTCAGCGGTTCCGGTCCAGATCGCCTCGCCGAACAGCGAGACGCCGCGCGCGGCGGCGGGGTGGGCGACGGCGCCGTGTCCGCGGTCGGGGCCGTGACCAAGGATCGAGGCGAGCGCCCAGCGGCCCCACTCGCCGTCGGGCGTTCGCGTGCGCAGCTCGATTCTGGCCTTGCGCGGACCGCCCCACTCGACGCCCGCCAGCGCGAAGCGAACCGGCGCTGTGATCGTCACGGCACGACGATCGACCGAGCCCACCCAGCGGCTCGAGATCCCGGTCGGGCCGGTCAGCGCGGACGCAAGGCCCTCTCCCGGCAACACCAGCGAGGCCGCCCCCGCTGCGGCTGCGGTGCCGAGCAATGCCCGGCGCGTGAGGTCGCCAGCTGCCCGCGGATCCGTCACCAATGCACCGTCCGGCGATGTTACCGAGCGTTCTCCGGCGGCTCGCCGCTTGACCGGGGAATCAGCGCAGGCGCCCGGTGGCGGTCACCCGGAATCCACCGGGCGCGGCCGTCGCGCTGACGTCATCGACCTCGACATCGCGGATCGTCGAACACCGTCACCGTCGCCAACGCTCCGAACGGGACGTCGGGCACGACCACGAGCCGGCCGTCCTGGGCGCGCACGCTGGCATCGACGCTCGCGGTCACGCCGAACACGCTCGCGGTCCCGCGGAGCGTCAGCTGCCCGTCCGAGGAGGTGTCCGGGGTGACCGATCTCAGGATCGGGATCGCCGTGCGCAGATCGGCCTCGGTCACCCGCGCGCTACCGGTCAGCCGGTCGCCGCGCTTGCGCAGGGCGGCGTCCCGGACCGTCAGCAGCCCGGCATCGAACTCGGCGGCCGACGCGTCCAGCGAGCCGACGCCGCCGGCCTCACCGAGCATGCTTCCGAGCGAGCCGACGGCGGATCGGTAGCTGCCCATGCGGATCACGACGCGATCGGCGTGGTGCCACAGCAGCTCGATCGCGGGGAACGCATGCACCTGTACCGACAGCACGTCTCCGGACTTGCCCAGCCGGTCGCGCAGGCGGTCGGCCGCGATCCCGGGCAGCGCCAGCTGTGCGGCGATGAGCACCGCCAGCACGACGGCGACTCCAGAGATGAGAATGATCCGGCGCAGTCAGCTGAGCAGCGTGCGAGCGGTCGCGGCCGCCTGCGTCATCACCGGCGTGATGTCGAACTCGGGCTCTGAGAGCCGCCGCACGATGATGCCGTCGGCGATCATGAACAGGAACGCGGCGACCTCGACCGGGTCCGAACGCAGCGCCACCACGCCCGCGTCGCTCTTGGCCCGCAGCGCGTCGGCGAGGTGCTCGCGCATCCGCCGCCCCAACTGCGCGAGCTCTGCCGCGATCTCGGCATTGCGCTGGGCGAGCGTCAGCATCTCGTAGAACATCGTCGCGGTCGCGGGACCGGCCCCGAGGAAGTCCTCGAAGCTGCGCACGAGCGCCTCGAGTACACCCTCGGCGCTCCCGGCCCCGACGATCGAGCTCTCGAGACGGTCGAGCCGCACGTCGCACTCGCGACGAACGACCTCGACCAGCAGCTGCTCCTTGGTGCCGAAGTAGTAATGCAGCAAGCCCCGCGAGACACCGGCGTCGCGCGCCACGTGATCAAACGTCGAGCCGGCGATGCCGCGCGCCGCCAGGCTGACCCGCATCGCCTCCACGATCCGGGCGGCCTTGTCGGAGGCCAGCTCGCGCGGGTGGGGAACGTCGGGTGCGGCGGCTGCCTCCACGGCGGGAAGTCTAATGCGGTGACCGGTCCGAGCGCCGGGCGCCGGTCAGGGGGCGACTTTGCCCACAACGATCAGAGGCGCCCGTGACAGGCGCCTCTGTGAAGCTCGTGATCGTCGCCGCGAGGCTAGGCGGCGCTGACCGGCGTCGCCGGCTGGGACGAGGCGGGCGGCGGCGGAGGCGTGTACTCGAATTCCTCCTCGGCTCCGAACAGGGCGTCGAGCACCTTCGACCGCAGTGACTCGCTGAGCGCCAGCGCTAGTCCGGCGGCCAGGACGACGACCATCAGCTTGCGGCCCAGGTGGCGCTTCTTCTTTTTCGGGGCCTCGTTGAGGGCGACGGTCGCCTCGCGCAGCGACAGGGCGGCGTCGCGGAGGTCTCCCTGAAGCTTCTTGTCCTCGAGCAGCGCCTTGTGCGCTGCCTTGCCGTTCGTCAAGCGGCCATACGCGCTCCGGCCCGAGTCGATGGCGGAGCGGAAGTTGTCACGCAGCTCCTCATCCTCGATGAACCGCTGGACGTAGGGCTTCGCCTTGGCGACTGCCGCGATTTGGGCGGCATTGAATGGCACCGCCCCTGACTTCTTTGAACGTGCTGGCATTGCTCTCCCAGGGTTCTTGGACTCGTGACCGCCCAGCATACGCAATGTGAACCTGCGAACCCAGCAAATGTGCCCATTCGGGGGGCCCGCAGGTGGCGGCGAGCAGGAGCCGATTATGCCGAGCGCAGCTGGCCGTTGCGGCGCGACGCCGCGGTCCGACGCGGCGCCCGGCGGCGCTGCAGCGCGGCCTCGAGGACCTCGCCGATCTCGGACACGAACCTGAAGTCGATGTCCTTTCGCAGATGCGCGGGGATCTCGTCGATGTCCTGCTCGTTGAGCGCCGGCGCGATCACGGTCCGGATCCGGTTGCGCTGAGCGGCCAGCGCCTTCTCCTTGAGCCCGCCGATCGGCAGCACCTGGCCGGTGAGCGTGATCTCGCCCGTCATCGCGACGTCGCTGCGGACCAGCCGGCCCGACAGCAGCGACACCAGCGCAGTGGTGATCGCAATCCCGGCGCTGGGCCCGTCCTTGGGAATTGCCCCAGCCGGGACGTGGACGTGGAGGTCGTGCTCGGCGAACCAATTCGCGTCGAGCTCGGGGAGCAGCTCGTCGGCGTTGCTGCGGACCAGTGACAGAGCCGCCTCGACTGACTCGCGCATCACCTCTCCCAGCTGTCCGGTGATCGTCAGGCGTCCCTTGCCTGACATCGCGGTGGCCTCGACGAACAGCACGTCGCCCCCGACGGGGGTCCAGGCCAGACCGGTGGCGACGCCCGGACGGCTGGTCCGCATCCGGGTCTCGGAGAAGAACCGGCGCTTGCCCAGCAGCTCGCGCATCCGCGGCTCGGTGACCGTGACCTTGCGGGTGACTGAGCCTTCGGCGACCCGGCGCGCGACCTTGCGGCAGGCGGCGCCGATCTCGCGCTCGAGCTGACGAACGCCCGCCTCGCGCGTGTAATCGCCGATCGCCACCCGCAGCGCCGGGTCGGTGAACGCGATCCGGCTCTTAGTGAGGCCGTTGCGCTCGATCTGGCGTGGGACCAGATACCGCTTGGCGATCTCGAGCTTCTCTGACTCGGTGTAGCCGGCGAGCTGGATCACCTCCATGCGGTCGCGCAGCGGTCCGGGAATCGTGTCGAGCGTGTTCGCGGTCGTCACGAAGATCACCCCAGACAGGTCGAACGGGAGATCCAGGTAGTGGTCGCGGAACGTCTGGTTCTGCTCGGGGTCGAGCACCTCGAGCATCGCGCTCGAGGGATCGCCGCGGAAGTCGGCGCCCATCTTGTCGATCTCGTCGATCATCAACAGCGGGTTGTTGGCCCCGGCGTCGCGCATCGCCCGGATGATCGTGCCCGGCATCGCGCCGATGTACGTGCGGCGGTGGCCGCGGATCTCGGCCTCGTCGCGCACGCCGCCGACGCTGATCCGCTCGAAGTCGCGCCCCAGCGCTCTGGCGATCGACCGCCCCAGCGAGGTCTTGCCTACACCGGGCGGACCCACGAAGCACAGGATGGAGCCGCGGGCGTCTGCCTTCAACCTGCGGACGGCGAGGAACTCGAGGATTCGCTCCTTCACCTGCTCGATGTCGTAGTGGTCCTCGTCGAGCACCTTGCGGGCGTGCCTGAGGTCGAGGTTGTCCTCGGTCGACCGGTCCCACGGCAGCGCCGCGATCCACTCCAGGTAGCCCCTCACGACGCCGTACTCGGCCATCGCCGGCTGCAGCCGCTCCAGGCGGGCGAGCTCGCGGTCGACCTGCTTGCGAACCTGCTCGGGCAGCTGAATCGCACTCAGCTGCTCGCGCAGCTCGGTGATCTCGGCCTGGATCTCGTCCGCCTCGCCGAGCTCCTCCTGGATCGCCTTGAGCTGCTGGCGCAGGAAGTACTCGCGCTGGCCCTTGTCGAGCTCGGACTGGACCTGGGACTGAATCCGCGAGCCGATCGCCACAACCTCGAGCTCCTGGGCGAGGATCTCCGACAGTCGCCGTAACCGCTTGGCGACGTCGATCTCCTCGAGCAACGCCTGTTTCTCGTCGGTCTTCAACCGCAGTGCGCCCGCGATCAGATGCGCCAGCGTGCTCGGGTCCTCGACGTTGGCGACCATCACCTGCAGCTCCTCGGGCAGGTAGGGGACCTGCTCGACGATGTCGGTGAACGTCTGCTGGACGTTGCGCATCAGCGCCACCAGCTCGGGCGTCTGGTCGAGCACGTCGGGCAGCTCGGTGATCTGGGCGACCAGGTACGGGTCGTCGGCCAGCCAGGCGTCGATCCGCACCCGTTGACCACCCTGGATCAATACACGCAGGGTGCCGTCGGGCACCCTGATCATCCTCGCCACGACGCCGAGCACGCCCACCGAGTACAGGTCCTCGGGACCGGGAGCCTCGACCTCCGGATTGCGGCTGGCGACCATGACGATCGAACGGTCGCCGCGCAGCACGTCGTTGATCAGCTCGATGCTGCGCTGCTGCCCGACGTTGAGCGGGATCAGCATGTCGGGGAACGTCACCGTGTCGCGCAGCGGGAGCACGCCAACGCTCTGTGGCACCTGCGGAGTGCCGCTGACTTCCACGTCGCGGGGTCCGCGGCTGGGAGCCCCGATCTCGATCACTGCTTCTCTGCCGGCTCGATCGGGACCGCGTGCGAACGAGTCTGGCTGGCCACCAGCGGCAGCTCGATGCGCAGCATTCCGTCCTCGTAGTTGGCCTTCGCCTGCTCGGCCTGAACATCGGCTGCGAGCTCGACGATCCGGCGGAAGCCGCCGCGTTCGATCTCGACCTGCTGGTAGACCTCGCCCTCCTCAGCGGCACCGCGGCGTCCGGAGAGGATCAGCTTGCGGCCCTGGATCTCGAGGTCGAGGCCGTTGATCTCCACCCCGGCGAGCTCCGCTGTGACGATCGCGCATGGCGGATCGGACGTGTAGGCCACGTCGACCGGCGGCGAGAACCCGCCGCGGCGGCGTGAGAGCCCGGTGCGCTCGAACACGTCGCCGAACAGCTCGTCCATCTCCCGGCGCATCCGGTCGAAGTTCGCGAACAGGTCTCGGTCGGACATGCGGGAGTCAGCTTAGTGGTTGGAGCCGTTGTGTTCAGAGGGTGTAAACCGCGCCCTCGCGGGCCAGCTCGACATCCGCTCCGTAGGCACCCACGGCCTCGTCCCTAGCCCAGTCCGCGTCGAGCTCGTCGGAGAAGTGGGTCAGCACCAGCCGCCGGGCGCCCGCGCGGCGGCCATGGTCGCCGGCCTCCGAGGGCGTGAGATGACCACGCACCCCGGTTCGCTCGGGCCGCGGCAGCGCGGCCTCGATCAGCAGCAGATCGGTATCACGCGCGAACTGCACCAGGCTGTCGTTGGGAGCGCAGTCGGCGCTGTAGGTCAGGCGCCGTCCCTCGGCGGTCAACTCGATCGCAAACGTGGTGATGTAGTGAGGGACCTCGCACAGACGGGCCGTGAACGGTCCGATCGCCAACTCGTCGGTCTTGGCGTACTCGTGCAGCGTGAACGCGCTCTCGACGAGGTCCTCCATCCCCCAGGCCCCCGACACTCGGCGGAACACGTCGGCGGCGCCCGCGGGCGCGTACAGGTCGGGCCGGGCCGGATGGTCGGTCCCGGGCCAGCCGGCGACTGGCACGGGCTGCTGGCGCGGCGCGTACGTGAGCGCGCAGCTGAACGGCATCAGGTCGAGGAAGTGGTCGGCGTGCAGGTGGCTGATCAGCACCGCGTCGACGTCGACGTAGTCGGCCACCCGGCGCAGCTTCGAGAAGACGCCGTTGCCGCAGTCGAGCAGCAGCCTGTAGTCACCCTCCTGCACCAGATACCCGCTGCACGCCCCGTCAGCGTCCGACCACGACGGGGACTTGCCGAGCACGGTTATCTGCACGCGCCTCCTCTCTGTGTCGTGCTCGCCAGTCGCCTCTCGGTCTGGCACTCTAGCCGGGTGGCGGCCGCGCATCTGCAAATGCTCGTGCCCGCTGCAGCCAGCGATTTTCAGGTCTCCTTGCTGGTGTTCGGCTGCCTGCTGATCGGCGGGGCCCTGCTGTCGGGCATCGCCCACCGCAGCGCGCTTTCGCTGACGGCGCTGTTCGTGCTGGCCGGGTTCGTGCTCGGCGAGGGCGGACTCGACGTCGTGCACTTCAACGCCCACTCGGAGTTCGTCGGCGACTTGGCCACGGTCGCGCTGATCGTGATCCTGTTCCGCGACGGCCTCGAGGTCGAGGGCGAGATGCTGCAGTCCCACTGGCACCTGCCGTTCCGCAAGCTCGCGCTGGCGATGCCGCTGACCGCGGTGATCGTCGCGCTGGCGACCAAGCTGCTGGCCGGCCTGACCTGGACCGAGAGCTTCCTCGTGGGCGCTTTGCTGTCGCCGACCGATCCGGTGCTGTCCACGAGCGTGGTCACCAACCCCCGGGTGCCGAGGATCATCCGACATTCACTGAACCTCGAGTCGGGGCTCAACGACGGCTTGGCGCTGCCGGCCGTGCTCGCTTTCGCCGCGGCGCTACAGGCCGACAACGGCGGGTTCGTGTGGTGGCGGTTCCTCCTGGAGGACGTAACGATCGGGTTCGCCACCGGCCTGGTGGTGGGCTTCGCGGCGTCGCTGCTGATGCCACGAGGCCATGGCCTCGGCGAGGGGATCCCCGCGTTCCAAAAGTCGCTGTACGCGCTCGGCGCCGCGTTCGCCACCTACGGGATCGCGGTGCTGCCGCCCCACGGCAACGGGCTGATCGCGGTCTATGTGGCGGCGATCATGCTCGGCATCCGCCGTCCCGACATCCGCGCTTACTTCGCCGAGCGCGGGGAGGATCTCGTCGAGATCGTCAAACTCGGGATCTTCGTGGTGTTCGGGTCGCTGCTGACGATCCACGGGCTGTTCACCGACGGTTGGGCCGCGATCGCAATCGTGGCGGTCACCCTGCTGATCGCGCGGCCGGTCGCGGTGTTCACGGCGCTGGTCGGCACCTCGACCGACACCGCTACGCGCGCGTTCATGTCCTGGTTCGGGCCCAAGGGCGTCGCCACGATCACGTTCTCGCTGCTGGTCCTAAACGACCGTATCGCCGCCGGCTCGCGAATCTTCAACATCGCGGCGCTGACGGTGTTCTGCTCGATCATCGCCCACGGGCTCAGCGACACGCCCGGAGCAGATTGGATCGCGCGCCACAGTGAGGCGGGCGAGACCGTCGATGCGCAGGCCTGATCAGTGGCCGTCAGCGTCGCCGCGGCGCGAGGGGTCCAGGATCCAGCCGAGCAGAATGGCGATCAGGATGAAGGCGATCAATCCGCCGGCCAACGGCCAGAACATGACCTAAACATATAGGACCCGCCCGCCTACCAGCCCGCAGGCGAGCGCGACGCTCAGGCGTGCAGCGCGACCTGCTCGTTGGCCGAGGGGAACGCCCAGGCGACCTGGAGCCGTCGCTCCTGACGGAACACGAACCTCAGCTGGCTTGGCGGGCGCAGCCCCTCCGGATGGTTGGGACGGAAGGTCGCGCAAGGGCCGCTGTCAGACACCGCGCACAGCAGGTTCTGACGGAAATAGCAACTCTCGCAGCTGGCGGCTGCTGCCCCTTTACGCGCATTCGGCATGACTGACCTCGTCCCCGTACGTCTTGACTTTGCTTCACGACCGACGCGTTCATCAAAGCGGATCTTCTACCCCGCGTGCAACGACGATTCCCGGAAAACGCAAGAAGTTCACACGTCTCGGAAATACCTGCAAACTGCGGGAGAATTCTCAAGCGCGAAGGTTAGTGCCGCATTTTCCGTAGCTTTGTGGGCGATGCCGGACGACACCATCCCGCTGATCTCGCTCGCCGACTACGCGGACGCCGCCCGAGGGCTGTCCGACGACGCCACGCACGGCTACTTTGCCGGCGGCGCTGCCGACGAGATCACGATGCGCGACAACGTCGCGGCGTGGGGCCGGCTGGCCCTGAGACCACGGATGCTGGTCGGCGTCCGCGAGCGCGACCCGGGCGTGACAGTGCTGGGCCGGAGACGACCGCACCCCCTGATCGTTGCCCCGATGGCCTACCAGAAGCTGGCCCATCCCGACGGCGAGCTCGCAACGGCGGCCGCCGCGGCGGCCACCGGCGCGACCATCTGCCTGTCGACGCTGGCCACCACCGGCATCCCCGAGCTGGCACTCGGCGCGCCCGACGCCTCGCGCTGGTTTCAGCTGTATGTGTTCCGCGATCGCGGCGTCAGCCGCGAGCTTGTCGCGCAGGCCGTCGAGCACTCCTACGAGGCGCTGGTCGTCACCGCTGACGTACCGGTTCGCGGCTTCCGCGAGCGCGACCTGCGAAGCGGGAGCGAGCTCTCACCGGTCCGCGCACTGCCCGCGTCGGCGAGGGGCGATGTGACGATGACCCCGGCGGACTTCTCCGCACTGATTGATCCAGCGCTGACCTGGGATGACATCGAGCAGCTCGCCGCCGAGAGCCCGCTGCCGGTGCTGGTCAAGGGGCTGCTGACCCCCGAGGACGCGCGCATGGCCGCCGAGCACGGGGCCCGCGGCGTGATCGTCTCCAACCATGGAGGCCGTCAGCTCGACACCGTGGTGTCGAGCGCCGACGCCCTGGCGGCGATCGCCGACGAGGTGGGCGACCGCCTGGACGTGCTGGTCGACGGGGGTATCCGCCGCGGCACCGACGTGATCAAGGCGCTCGCGCTCGGAGCCCGAGCGGTGCTGGTCGGCCGGCCGCTGATCTGGGGGCTCACGGTCGGCGGCGCCGAGGGCGCGCAACGGGTGCTGGAGATCCTGCTCGCGGAGCTCGACCGTGCGTTGGCGCTGGTCGGAGCCCCGCGGGCGCAGGAGCTCGACCGGAGCTTCGTGTGCCCCGCCCCCTGGGCGTCAGCGCCGAGATGAAGACGCTCGTCACCGGAGCGACCGGTTACGTGGGATCACGCCTGGCCCGGCGGCTGCTACGCGACCACCACGAGGTCCGCGGGCTCACCCGCCAGTCGTCGGCCTCGGTGCCAGGCGTCGAGCTCGTCACCGGGGACGCGGTCTCCGGCGAGGGGCTGGAGCGCGCGTTGGACGGCGTCCAGGTCGCCTATTACCTGATCCATTCGATGGAGCCCTCGCCCGACGGAGCATTCATGGAGCGCGAGCGCCGGTCGGCGGAGAACTTCGCGGGCGCGGCCGACGCGGTCGGGGTGGAGCGGATCGTCTACCTCGGTGGTCTGATTCCGGAGGGGGGCCCGGCGTCCGACCACCTGGCAAGCCGACTCGAGGTGGAGAACGTCCTGCTGGGTTCGTCGGCGTGCTCAGTGGCGCTGCGGGCGTCGATCGTGATCGGGGCGGGGTCACGTTCGTTTCGGTTCCTGGTGAAGCTGGTCGAGCGGATGCCGGTACTGGCGATCCCGGCGTGGCGGTCCAACCGAACCAACCCGGTCGACGAGCGCGACGTGATCGAGATGCTCGCCCGCGCCGCGACCGCCGACGGCGTGTGCGGCCGTTCGTTCGACGTGGGCGGGCCCGACACCGTCTCCTATGAACAGCTGATCCAGCTGATCCGCGACCACATGTTGCTGGCGCGTCCCACCGTCGCGCTTGGATCTTTAACCCTCACCCCGATCGCCAGCCGCATCTCGGCCCTGATCACCGGCGAACGTCACGAGCTGATCGGCCCGCTGATGGAGAGCCTCGAAGACGACCTGCTCGTATCGGGCGCCAGCGCGTCGGAGGCGTTCGGGGTTCGCCTGCACTCACTCGACTCGGCGATCGAGCACGCCCTGCGAGAGTGGGAGGCCGACGAGCCGCTGGCCGCAAGGTGAGCGGCCCGTTAGTGTCCCCGTCGCGCCGATGAGCACCGTCCACGTCAAGATCGACATCGATGCGCCGGCGCGCCGCGTGTGGGACATCGTTATGGATCCCTACCAGCTGGAGGATTGGGTCACGATCCACCGCTCGCTCGGCGAGGTGTCCTCCCGTCAGATGATCAAAGGCTCGACGATGGAGCAGACGCTTCACATCCGCGGAGTGTCCTTCCACGTTCACTGGATGCTCGTCGATGTCAAGGTCCCCCGCCACGCGGAATGGGAGGGACGGGGACCCGCAGGTTCACGCGCGCGTATCCGCTATGAGCTATCGGGGGACCCCGAGGGGCCCACGCGGTTCGAGTACATAAACGAGTTCGCGGTCCCCGGCGGCAAGCTGGGAACGGTCGCCAGCAGAGTCATCGTCGGCGCCGCCTCCGAGCGCGAGGCCAAGAGTTCACTGGCCCGCCTGAAGGCACTGGCCGAACGCAGCTAACCTCACCCATGTGACTACCTGTATCTTTGGGTAGCCAATACTCGTTAACTACCGCAAAGGAAGAGTGCGTTGGCCGGTTTTGTCGACACAACCGTGAAGGAAATCGACGAGCGGCTGCTGGAGCTCAAGGACGAGGTCGCCAAACTTGAGGCGGCCCGTTCAGCGCTCATCGGCAGCGGCCGACGCGGACCGGGACGTCCGCGCGGCGGCACAGCAGCAGCAACTCCGAGAAGACGACGTGCAACCCGCGGGCCCGGAAGGCCGCGCGGTCGCCGTGGGGGTAACACCCGCGCGAACCAGGCGCTTGAGCTGGTTCGCGGCAAGCCCGGAATCACCATCCCCGAGATCGCTACGGCGATGGGGATCGAGCCGAACTACCTGTACCGCGTGATGCCCAAGCTGGTCAGCGATGGCCAGGTGCGCAGAGACGGTCAGGGCTGGCACCCGGCTTCGGCTTAACGTAAAGCCCTGGAGGCCACTCCCCGACTCCCGCTTACGCAAGGAGTCGGGGAGCGTTCCTCCACGGCTCGCTCACCGGCCTACCAGCTTTCTTTAGCCAATTGGCCGGAGCCGTGCTAGATCAGGCCGAGGCCCTTGACCGCTTGGCGTTCGTCGGCTAGCTCCTTGACAGTCACGTCGATGCGTGACTTCGAGAAGTCGCTGAGGTCGAGGCCCTGGACGATCTCGTAGTTGCCGTTTGCGCAGGTCACCGGGAAGCTCGAGATCAGGTCCTCCTGCACGCCGTAGGAGCCGTCGGAGGGGATCGCCATCGACACCCAGTCACCGGATGGGGTGCCGAGCACCCAGTCGTGCACATGGTCGACCGCGGCGTTGGCGGCGGACGCGGCACTGGACGCTCCACGCGCCTCGATCACGGCGGCGCCGCGCTTCTGCACGGTAGGGATGAAGTCGTTCTCCAGCCACTCCTGATCGTTGATCTTCGCCGCCACGCTCTCACCGCCGACCTTCGCCTGGAAGATGTCGGGGTACTGGGTGGTCGAGTGATTGCCCCAGATCGTCATGTTGGTGATGTCCCTGACCGCCGCACCGGTCTTGGCCGCGATCTGGCCGATCGCGCGGTTGTGGTCCAGTCGGGTCATCGCCGTGAAGCGCTGCGCCGGGATGTCGGGCGCGTTGCTCTTTGCGATCAGGCAGTTCGTGTTGGCCGGGTTGCCGACCACCAGGACCTTGATATCCGACGCGGCATGCTGGTTGAGCGCCTGGCCCTGGGGCTTGAAGATGCCGCCGTTGGCCTCGAGCAGGTCGCTGCGCTCCATCCCCTTGCTGCGCGGGCGGGCGCCGACGAGTACGGCGACGTTGGCGCCGTCGAACGCCTCGTTGGGGTCGTCGCTGACGTCGATGTCCGACAGCAGTGGGAACGCGCAGTCGACCAGCTCCATCGCGGTGCCCTCGACCGCCTTCAGCGCGGCCGGGATCTCGAGCAGCGACAGCTTGACCGGCGTGTCGGGACCGAGCAGCTGGCCGCTGGCGATACGGAACAGGATCGCGTAGCCGATCTGGCCCGCGGCGCCGGTGACGGCGACTACTTTGGGGGTGTCAGTCACTTGTTCATCTCCGTGGGTTGACTTGACCTGGCGGCTGTCTCCCCATCCGCCCGGGCGACGATGCTATAGGCGGAGGCGCGCGCGGCGGATGCCCGTCAGAGCTCGAGGCCGTAGACGTCGCCGAGCTTGCCCTTGAGGTAGCCGACGAACGGAGCGACCGCGATCGGACCGCCCACGACCCGCTCGAGCAGCTCGGCGCTAGAGAACTTCGCGCCATGGCGGTGGACGTTCTCGCGCAGCCACTCGCGCAGGCCGGACAGCTCGCCGGCGGCGATCTGGTCGTCGAGGTCGGGTGTGTCCGAGTGCGCCTTTTCCCACAGCTGGCCCGCGATCAGGTTGCCGAGCGCGTACGTCGAGAAGTAACCGATCAGGCCGGCCGACCAGTGGACATCCTGGAGTACGCCGAGTGAGTCGTCGGGGACATCAAGGCCGAAGTAGTCCTTGAAGCGGGCGTTCCAGACCTCGGGCAGCTCGGCAACGTTCACGCGCCCCTCGATCAGGTCCTGCTCGAGCTCGAAGCGCAGGATGATGTGCATGCCGTAGGTGACCTCATCGGCCTCCACGCGGATGTAGGACGGGTGCACGCGGTTGACGGCGCGATATAGGACGTCGGCGTCGAGTGACCCGACCGAGTCCCCGAGGATCTCCGACACCGTTCCGGCGAGCACGCCGCTGAACGCGCGGCCGCGGCCCACCATGTTCTCCCACATCCTGCTCTGGGACTCGTGGATCGCCAGCGACTCCCCGTGGCCGAGCGGGGTGCGCTGGAGCGAGTCGGCGATGCCCGCCTCATACAGGCCGTGTCCGCACTCGTGCATGGCGCCGTACAGCGATGACGGGAAGAAGCTCTCGTCCCAGCGAGTGGTGATCCGCACGTCGTGTGATCCCAGTCCGGTGGCGAACGGATGCACGGCGTCGTCCATCCGCCAGCTCTCACGGTCAAAGCCCATGCGCTCCACGACGGCCGCGGCGAGACGCCGCTGGCGGTCGATCGGGAAACTCCCGTGCAGCGGCGAGTCGTCGACCCGATCGGCGTTTTGCGCCAGCGTCGCGACCATCGGGCGCAGCTGTGCCTTGAGCTCGTCAAACAGCGCGGCAACCTGAGCCGTACGCATCCCCGGCTCGAAGTCGTCGAGCAGTGCGTCGTAGGCGCAATCGAAGCCGTCGAAGCAGTCGACATAGCGGCGCGCCAGGTCGAGGTTGCGCTCCAGGTAAGGCACGAACGACTGAAAGTCAGAGTTCGCGCGCGCCTTAACCCATGCCTCCTGTCCCATCGACCCCGCGTGGGCGAGCTCCGCGGTGAGCTCCCCGGGGACGCGCCGGGCCTTCTCCCAGCGGCGGGTCGCCACCCGCACCAGTGACGCCTCGTCGGACTCCGGGCCGTACCCGCTGAGGTCGCCCGCGGCGGCGTCGAGCAGCCTTGCGGTCGTGTCGGAAACGAACATGTCGTGCGTCAGCCGCCCGAGCGTCGCCAACGAAGCCGCGCGCGCCTCGACCCCCCGCGGGGGCATCATCGTCTGCTGGTCCCATTCGACCAGCGCATTGACGACGCGCAGGTCCGTGAGCGTCGCCAGGTGCTCACGCAGCTGTGAAATCACATCGGTCATTTTCGGCTCCTGTTCGTGACGCGCCCGAAAAGCATCGACCGATCGGGCGCCTGTGCGACCATTGCAGCATGTTCCGGCGTTCTGGTTCGATCAAGCTGGCGACCCTGTTCGGGTTCCGGATCGGGGTCGACCGCAGCTGGTTCGTGGTCCTGTTCCTGATGATCTTCTGGCTGTCGGGTGCGTTCCGCAACGCGCTGCACAGCTCCGACAGCGTGGCCTACCTGACCACGGTGGTCACCGTGTTGGTCCTGTTCGGGTCGCTGATCGTGCACGAACTGGGCCACGCGCTGGTCGCTCGCCGTGAGGGAATCGAGGTGCAGCGGATCGACCTGTTCCTGTTCGGCGGGCTCACCCAGATGAGCCGGGACGCCGCCACCCCGGGCGAGGACTTCCGGATCGCCGCCGCCGGCCCGCTGGCGACGTTGGCGTTCGTGCTGGTGTGCCTGGTCGTCGATCTGGCGATCGTCGGACCTAACCGGCTGGTGCATGCCGCCGCGCTGGACGGCGAGGTTGAGATCACGCCGGTGCTGCTGTCGCTGAGCTGGCTGCTGTTCTGGAACGTCTTGCTGCTGGCGTTCAACCTGATCCCAGCGTTCCCTCTGGACGGGGGCCGGATCGCGCGATCGATCATCTGGCGGGTCAGTGGCGAGAAGCGCAAGGGCACCCGCATCGCGGCCAAGCTCGGTCAGGCGTTCGCGATCCTGCTGGCCGGCGTCGGCATCTGGCTGATGTTCGCCGAGGCGGCGTTCACCGGGCTGTGGCTGATCGCGATGGCGTTCCTGCTCGGGCAGTCGGCCCGGGGAGCGCTGGTCCAGACCAACTTCAACGAGGCGATCGAGGGGGTGCTCGTGGCCGACATCATGGACCGCCAGCCGGTGGCGATTCCGGCCGACACACCCGTGACCCAGGCGCTCGACGAGTACTTCATGCGCTACCGGTGGTCATGGTTCCCCGTGATCGACGTGGACGGCAGGTTCGTCGGGATCGCCCGTCAGGAGCGACTGCAATCCGCGATCGACGGCGGCGAAGGGTGGGTGACGGTGGGGGCCGTGGTCGAGTCCGAGAGCGCCGCCAGCTGGCGGATCAACGAGAACCGCCCGCTGACCGAGCTGCTGGGGTCGGAGTCGCTGGGCCGGCTGGGCGCGCTGATGGCCGTCGACGGCGAGGGCGTGCTGCGCGGCGTGGTCACGGTCGAGCAGGTCCGCCGCGCGCTGCAGTCGGCGTTCGGGCCCGCCACCACTCCGTAGCCGCCAAGGCCGCCCGGGGGTGCGATCGCCCCGCGCCACGGGCCTGGACGCGGCCGACTTCGCGCCTAAATAGAATCGGTGAACGTGCCCTCCCATGACGTTCTGATCATCGGCGCCGGCCTCGCTGGCCAACGAGCCGCCCTGGCAGCCGCGCAGACCGGAGCGTCGGTCGCGATCGTCTCCAAGGTCCACCCCGTCCGCTCCCACTCGGTGGCGGCCGCCGGCGGGATCAACGCGGCACTGAACCCCGAGGACACCTGGGAGTCGCACGCGTTCGACACCGTCAAGGGCTCGGACTACCTGGGCGACCAGGACGCGATCGAGATCATGTGCCGCGAGGCGCCCGACGAGATCCTGTGGCTCGAGCACGCCGGGGTCACGTTCCACCGCAACGAGACCGGCCACCTCGGCACGCGCGCGTTCGGCGGCGCCTCGGCCGCTCGCACCTACTACGTCGCCGACATCACCGGCCACGCGATCCTGCACGTGCTCTACGAACAGCTGATGAAGCACGGTGAGCAGGTCGACCGCTACGAGGAGTGGTTCACCACCGGGCTGCTGCAGGACGCCGAAGGCCGCTGCATCGGCGCGATCTGCCGCAACCTCCGCGACGGCCACATGGAGGTGTTCAACGCCAAGGCGACGATCCTCGCGTCGGGCGGCGCCGGCCAGGCCTACAAGCCGACGACCAACGGCCTGATCGTCACCGGCGACGGGATCGCCCAGGCCTACCGGATCGGCGCGCGGTTGATGGACATGGAGATGGTCCAGTATCACCCCACCACGCTGGCGGGCAACGGCCTGCTGATCACCGAGGGAGCCCGCGGCGAGGGTGCCTGGCTGCTCAACGCCGAGGGCGAGCGCTTCATGGAGAAGTACGCGCCGAACAAGCTCGAGCTGGCCTCCCGCGACGTGGTCTCACGCGCGGAGCAGACCGAGATCAACGAGGGCCGCGGCTTCCCGGACGGCACAGTCGCGCTCGATGTCACCAAGGTCCCGCGACGGCGCACGCTCGAGGCGCTCAGGGAGATCGTCAACATCGGGAGAGACTTCGCCGGGACGGACATCACGCGCGAGCCGATCCACATCCGCCCCGGGCAGCACTACATCATGGGCGGGGTCAAGACCGACGTCGACGGACTGACCACGATTCCCGGCCTGTACGCCGCCGGCGAGGTCGCCTGCGTCTCGGTCCACGGCGGTAACCGGCTGGGCGCCAATTCGCTGCTGGACACGCTGATCTTCGGGCGCCGCTCTGGCGCCCACGCCGCCCGCCAGGCGCTGCAGATGCCGATGCCGACGACGCCCAGCTCCAAGGTCTCAGACTCCGAGACGGAGATCGCGGCGATCATGAACCGCGACACCGGGGGCCGCCGCGTGGCCGCGATCAAGTCCGAGCTCGGCGACACGATGAACGAGTACGTGGCCGTGTTCCGCGACGCCGATGGGCTCGCCAAGGCCCACGAGATCGTCCGCAGGCTCAAGGAGGAGGCCCCCAACGCGGTGATCGACGACCACGGGTCGGTGTTCAACCAGGATGTGATCGGCGCGATCGAGCTGGGCTACATGCTCGACGTGGCCGAGGCGATCGTGGTCGCCTCGATCGAGCGCAAGGAGTCGCGCGGCGCCCAGTTCCGCACCGACTTCCCCGAGCGCAACGACGCCGAGTGGCTCAAGCACATAGATGTCTCCGAGAACGGTTCTGACGTTCCCGAGATCAGCTATTCCGAGGTGACGATCACCCGCTGGCAGCCGGAGGAGAGGACGTACTGACCTCGTGAGAACTCGCGAGGAGAACCCCCGAATGCCTGAGGAGCACTGATGCCCGAGTACACGCTGAGGATTCGCCGCTATGACCCGGGATCGGTGGACGGGGCTCACTGGGACGAGCACACCGTGGACATGCCCGGCACCCAGTCCGTGCTCGACGCGATTCTGGCGATCAAGGACGAGACGGACGGCTCGATCGGGATCCGCTGTTCCTGCCAGCAGGCGATCTGCGGATCCTGCGGCGTGCGGATGAACGGCAAGCCCGGTCTCGCCTGCAACACCCACCTCGAGGAAGCCGTCAAGCGCGGGCACGGCGCAGGCTGGAACCCCGAGCCCGACGACGGCGAGGAGCGGGCGGGTGAGCTGATCACGGTCGAGCCGATGGGCAACATGCCGGTGATCCGCGACCTGATCGTCGACATGGACGCGGTGCACTGGAAGAAGATCCAGCGCGTCACCCCGTGGCTGATCAATAAGGAGCCGGTCCCCGAGCGCGAGTACATCGTCCCCCACGAGAACATGGTCGACGTCACCCAGACGATGGCCTGCATCCAGTGCGGCGCGTGCGTGTCGGACTGCCTGTCGATGGAGATCGACCCGCTGTTCGCCGGGCCGGCCGCGCTGGCCAAGGCCTACCGGTTCGTCGGCGACCCACGTGACGCCCAGCACTACGAGCGGCTCAAGGACCTGTCCGAGGACGAGCACGGGATCTACGACTGCACCCACTGCTTCAACTGCATCGACGCCTGCCCCAAGGGTGTCGATCCGATGAGCCAGATCATGCGCCTGCGCCGCGTCGCCGGGAGCGATCAGAAGATCGAGGACCGCAACAACGGCCACCGCCACGAGTCCGCGTTCGTCAAGAACATCCGGCGCAACGGCCTGCTGCAGGAGGCGGACCTGCTCGCCGACTCCTACGGTGGCAAGTTCCATCCGCGCGCCGTGCCCGAGCTGATGAGCGGCCTGCCGACGGCGCTGACCGCCATGTCCAGGGGCAAGATGACGCCGGCCAAGGCCCTGGGTCACCCGCACAAGGCGCCCAAGGAGGTCAAGCGGATCTTCGACGAGGTCGAGGGCCGCGAGCGGCGCAACGAGCTGAACCTGTACGTCTCTGGAGTCGAGGACGAGCCGGAGAGCGAGTCCCCGGAGACCTCCACGAAGGAAAGCGAGACCGCATGAAAGTGGCCTACTGGCCCGGCTGCGTGAGCCGCGGGTTCACGCCGGAGCTGCACGGATCGATGGCCGCGGTGGCGCCCCTGCTCGACATCGAGCTGATCGAGCTCGACCGGGCGGCGTGCTGCGGGGCCGGCGTCATCGCCGAGCACAACCAGGAGCTGGCCGACACGCTCAACGCGCGCACGTTCGCGCTGGCCCAGCAGACCGACGGCGAGCTGATGATGAACATCTGCTCGACCTGCCAAGGCGCGCAGTCGGAGTGCCAGCAGCGGCTCGACGCCAACACCGAGTACCGCGAGCAGATCAACACGAACCTGACCGAGGAGGGCCTTCGCTACGAGAAGGGCCTCAGCAATAAGAACTTCCTCTGGCTGCTGGTCGAGGAGATGGGCCTCGATGAGCTCCGATCGCGGGTCAAGCGCCCGCTCACCGATCTGCGCATCGGCCCGTTCTACGGCTGCTACATCATCCGTCCGGTCGACCGGCTGGGCGTCGACGACGAGCACCCCCGCGACCGCTACCTGCACATGGTGATCGAGGCGCTCGGCGGCACCGTGATCGACTACGCGGGCGTCTACAAGTGCTGCGGCTTTCCGATCATCACGATGAACAAGCAGGCCTCGCTGGCTCAGGCCGGCCGCCACCTCGGCGACGCGATCGACGCCGACGCCGACTGCCTGGTGGTTCCGTGCCCGCTGTGCCACCTCAACCTAGACCTGCAGCAGCCGGCCGCCGCCAAGGCGGTTGGGCGAGAGCTCGGCCTCCCGGTGCTCCACCTGCCCCAGCTGGTCGGGCTGGCGCTTGGGCTCTCGCCCAAGGAGCTGGGCATGAGCAAGCACATCGTCCGCCCGACATCGGTGATCGATTGGTCGACGTCGGTGGTCGCAGGAGCGGCCTAGGCGGTGCGATCTCGGCTGCGGCGGCTGGTGTCCGTGTGGCGCAAGCCGCCTGAGCCCGCCGTCGCGCCCATGGTCACCGATGACGTCGCCGTCAGTGGCGACGCGCCCGAGCAGCACTCGGCGGGCGGCGACAGCGAGCGGCGGCTGGCCGACGCCCAGGCGCGGCTCAAGCAGACGGTCGCACCCAGGGAGGAGTGAACCGCCGATTAAAGACAATGGGCGAGGCTTGGAAGCCTCGCCCTTGCCCTACCCCTGTCGTCGTCCCCGATGGAAGGTCCATTCCCGGGGCCCCTGCGCGTCCCCCACTTCAAGTTCGTGGGCATATAGTGGCGGCGCGGGACTCCTTTGTCGTCCCCTGGCGCGGGTGAACCTGGGGTGATCCTGAGTAGCCGCAAGGGTGATACCCATGTCACCCTTTCGCTGAAACTGCCGATAAGCTCTCAATTCGCCAAAACGGACGCTGGTAGCGGCAGTTGACGATCAATCGCACACCGGTCCGCGTGGCCGTGGCCCAGTTTGAGGACATCGTGGCCCACGGACTGCGCGCGCTGATCAACCAAGACGAGAGCCTCAACCTGGTCGCGGACGGCGTTCCGCATGACCAGCTCACCTCGGCGCTGGCGACGTACCACCCCGATGTGGCGCTGCTCAACTTCGGCTCGCTGACCAGCGCACTCGAGCTGCGCGACCTGCACCGCAACTTCACCGAAACCCGGCTGGTGCTGTTGGCCAACCGCCCAACGCCCTCGGAGTGTCGGCAGATGCTCGCGTTCGGCGCGACCGCCTGCCTGGCCAAGAGCACCGAGGCCCGCGATGTGCTGCACGCGATCCATCTCGCCTCCCGTGGCCTGCACGTGCTGCCGCCCGCCGGAATGGAGCCGGGAGACCTGGTCGGCCCGGATCTGCTGACCCCGCGCGAGGCCGAGGTGATGGACCTGCTCCAGCAGGGACGCTCAAACGCCGAGATCGCCGAGATGCTCAACGTCAGCGTCGAGACGGTCCGCACGCACGCACGACGGATCTACCGCAAGCTCGGGGTGCGGACCAGGCGCGATCTGCGGGCGCGCCGCTGAGCCCGGGCTACCAGGCCGCGCCGTAGCTGTCGGCGAACGCGAACTCGCTCACCGGCTTGCGCGTCAGCTGCTTGGGCCACGGGTCGGCACGGTGGCCGACCGAGATGTGGCCCGCCATCACGACGCCGTCGGGAATCGCCAGCAGCTCGCGCACGTCCTCCTCGGCCGGAGTCAGCAGCGTCGTGAACGCGGCCCCGAGGCCCTCGGCCCGGAGCCCGAGCAGGACGTTCTGGACGAACGGGTAGACCGACGCCCCGCCGACGATGCTCGGGCGGTCCAGCGAGCTGTCGACGATCGCCAGCGCCGTCAGCTCGACGCAGATCACGAGGTGCACCGGGACGCGGTCAAACGTGCGGGCGAACTCGTCGGCGGCCGCGAGCATTCCCAGGCGGCCGGACGGCAGCCCGCTGGCCTCGCCGGCGTCGAGCGCGGCCCGCCCGCCGGTCTCGATCATGTAGGCGTCCCACGGCGGCTCGTAGAGCTCGCGCATCCGCCGGCGCTTGTCAGGGTCGGTGACGACGATCACCTTCCAGCCCTGGCGGTTGCCGCCGCTGGGGGCAAAGCGCGCGTTCTCGAGCACCCGCCGCAGCACCTCGGGATCGACCGTCTCGTCGGTGAAGTAGCGCGTCGACGGCGCGCACCGCATCAGCTCGTAGAGCTCGTCAGCCAACGCCCGCGGCCTCGCGGTTTCTGACCAGCAGCTCGGCGATCTGAACCGCGTTGGTGGCGGCGCCCTTGCGCAGGTTGTCGCCGACGACGAACATGCCGAGCGCCCGCGGGTGCGAGGGGTCGCGCCGGATCCGGCCGACGAACACCTCGTCGCGGCCGGCGGCGCGCAGCGGCGTGGGCACGTTCTCGAGCACCAACCCGGGGGAGCCGCGGAGCAGCTCGGTGGCGTCATCGGCCGACAGCGGCTCGCGCGTCTGGATGTTGACGGCCTCCGAGTGACCCGTCCGCACCGGCACCCGCACGCACGTGACGGCGATCCCGATCGACTCGTCCTCGAGGATCTTGCGCGTCTCGAACATCATCTTGCGCTCCTCGTCGGTGTGGTCGTCGCCGTCGGCGAAGTTGCCGGCGGCGCCGATCACGTTGAACGCGATCGGCTCGGGATAGATCTGCGGCGGAGGGGCCTGCACCCCGTGCAGCGAGGCGTGGGCCTGGGCCTCGAGCTCGTCGACGGCCGCCATCCCGGTGCCCGACACCGACTGGTAGGTGGCCACGATCATCCGCTCGATTCCGACCGCGCGGTGGATCGGTGCGACCGCGACCATCAGCTGCATGGTCGAGCAGTTGGGGTTGGCGATCAACCCTCGGTGGGCCTCGAGCGCGTGCGGGTTTACCTCGGAGACGACCAGCGGGATCTCGGGGTCGCGCCGGAACGCCGAAGAGTTGTCGATCACGGTCGCCCCAGCCTCGACGAACCGTCGCGCCCACTGGCGCGAGCGGGTCGCGCCTGCGGAGAACAGCGCTATGTCGAAGCCGTCGATCTCGCCGTCGTCGAGCACGCGGACGGGCATCCCGTCGGCCTCGCGGCCGCGGGAGCGCTCGGAGGCGAACGGGACGATCTCCGACGCGGGGAACTCGCGGCGGCGCAGCAGCTCGAGCATCGTGGTCCCGACCGCGCCGGTCGCTCCGACCACCGCCACCCGCAACCCGGCGCTCACCGTGGTCCCCCTTCGGGCTGCGACGCCGCCGGCACCGAGGTCGAACGCGGCGTGGAGGGCGCGGACCGCCTGCGGAACCGATTCGGAGCGGATCACGCACGAGATCTTGATCGGAGAGGTGGAGATCATCTCGATGTTGATGTTCTCCTCGGCGAGCGTCTGGAAAACCTTGGCGGCGACGCCGGGATGAGAGCGCATTCCCGCGCCGACGATCGACACCTTCCCGATCTGCTGATCGGTGTCGATCTTGCTGATCCCGAGGTCGTCGGCGACCGACGAGAGCGCGACCTGGGCGTCATTGAGGTCCTCCTTGGTGACCGTGAACGACACCTCGGCCATGCGCCCGTCCTCGAGCGGCTCGTTCTGGATGATCGTGTCGATGATGCAGCCCGCGGTGGCGAGCGCGCCGAAGATCCGGGCGGCCGCGCCGGGCCGGTCGGGGACCCCCAGAAGCGTGATCCGGGCCTCCTCGGTGGAGTGCGTTACGGCTGTCACAAGCGGGCGTTCCATGGTCTCGTCTTCTCCGAGGACAAAGGTACCGGGACCCGGGTCGAAGCTCGATCGGCAGTGGATCCGGACCCCGTGATTGCGGGCGTATTCAACCGCGCGCAGCTGCAGCACCTTGGCCCCCGAGGAAGCCATCTCGAGCATCTCCTCAAAGCTCACCACCGACAGCCGCCGCGCGTCTGCTACGACCCGCGGGTCGGCGGTGAACACGCCGGCGACGTCGGTGTAGATCTCGCACACCTCGGCGCTGATCGCCGCCGCCAGTGCCACCGCGGTCGTGTCCGAGCCCCCGCGGCCCAGCGTGGTCACATCGCGGCTGGTCGAGACCCCCTGGAAGCCGGCCACGAGCACGATCTGGTCCTCGCCCAGCGCCTGGCGGATCCGGTCGGCGCGGACGTCGAGGATTCGGGCCTTGGTGTGCGAGGTGTCGGTCACGATCCCGGCCTGGGACCCGGTCAGCGAGATCGCCCGGTGGCCGAGGTCGTTGATCGCCATCGCGCACAGCGCGCACGAGATCCGCTCGCCGGTCGACAGCAGCATGTCCATCTCACGACGGTCCGGGAGCGGCGAGACCTCCTCGGCCATCGCGATCAGCTCGTCGGTGGTCTTACCGCGGGCCGACAGCACGGCCACCACGCGCCTGCCGTGCTCGCGCTGGGCGACGATCCGCGCGGCTGCGCTTTTGAGGCGCTCGGCGTCGGCGACGGAGGTGCCGCCGAACTTCATCACGACTGTCTCGGGCACTAGTGCTTCGCTCCGTGCCTCGCGGACCGCGGTCCGGTCACACCGCTCTGCGGCCCGTGAGCGCGCGGCCCAGCGTGAGCTCGTCGGCGTATTCCAGGTCGGCGCCGACCGGCAGCCCGCTGGCCAGACGGGTCACGCGGATCTCGGGAAGCCGCTCGCGCAGCCCGTCGGCCAGGTGCAGCGCGGTGGCCTCGCCCGTCGTCGTCGGGTTGGTCGCGATCACGACCTCGCGGACGTCGCCGCCGGTGGCCCGCTCGTACAGCTCTGAGATCTTGAGGTCCTCGGGGTCAATGCCGTCGATCGGGGACAGCGCTCCGCCGAGCACGTGGTAGCGGCCCCGGAACTCGTGTGTGCGCTCGATCGAGATCACGTCGGAGGGCTCCTCGACCACACAGATCACGTCCGGGTCCCGGCGCTCGTCGGCGCAGATCCGGCAGCGTGGGCCATCGGCGAGGTTGAAGCAGACCTCGCACAGGCCGATCCGCTCCTTGACCTCGCGGATCGCGTCGGCGAGCGCGAACGCGTCGGCGTCATCGGCCCTGAGCAGATGGAACGCCAGGCGCTGGGCGGTGCGGCCGCCGACGCCCGGGAGCTTGGACAGCTCGGTGATCAACCGCTGTACCGGCGGTGCGTACACGCTAGTGCGCCGTCCGGGGATTAGGGTGCATGGAGCGCGAGACCCGGGGGCCGGCAGGCAAGGACGCAGAAGCCGAAGCGCAGCGGGGCTGCGCGAGGGTTCGAGGACGCCGCATGACGGTCATCCGGGGCCGCGATACATGTGCCCTAATTGCCGGAGGGTGCACTGGTTCTGTGCTCCTAGAGGCCGGGCAGACCCAGGCCGCCGAGACCGCCGGCGATCCCGCCGAGCTTGGACTCCGCCAGCTCCTGAGCAGAGCGCAGGGCCTCGTTGACGGCCGCCAGGACCATGTCCTGGAGCAGCTCGACGTCCTCGGGGTCGACCGCCTCGGGGTCGATCTTGATCGACTTGACGTTGAGGTCTCCGGTCACCTGCACGGTGACCATCCCGCCTCCGGCCGAGGCCTCGACCACCTCGTCCTTGAGCGACTCCTGCGCCTGCAGCATGTCCTGCTGCATCTTCTGGGCCTGCTTGAGCAATTGCTGCATGTTCGGTTGGGGCATCTAACCACTCGCCTCGTTTCCGTCGGCTTTGACGTCGAGCTCCTCTGCGTCGAACTCCTCCATGAAGCGTCGCACGAGCTCCTCTCCGGTGAGCGCCGGCTCGCCGGGCGGCTCGGGCTCGACCTCCTCGTCGCGCAGCTCGTAGCGGAAGGCCATCTTGTGGCCGGTGACCGTCTTGAGCGCCTCGGCAGCCACGCGGCGGTAGTCGTCCTGCTCGGCCTTGCGCTTGAGGAACGAGGCGCCGCCCGGGAAGGCCAGCGTCAGCTCGCGGTCGCCGACCGCAACCGGGCGGGCCGCCGCCAGCGCGCCGGCCAGCATCGGGTTCTCGCCGCGCACGAGGTCCAGCACCGCGGGCCAGGAGCTCACGGCGGTCTCGAGCCCGAGCGCGGCGATCGGGGCCGAGGGCGGCTCGGGGCGCGGGGACCGGATGCGCCGCATCCTCTGTGACGGGAGCGGGAACGGGAGTCTGAGGCGTGGTCGCGGGGGCCGAACCGGCGCGCAGGCTCTCCTCGAGCCGCTCGATCCGCGCGAGCAGCGCCGACGTCGACGGATCCATCTCCGGAGCCGCGCCCTTGATCAGCACGAGCTCGAGCTGGATCCGCGCCTGGGCGCCGTCGGCGGTGGCGCCGAGCGCCTCGGACACGAGGTCGAGCAGCCGGATCGCGTCGGTCTTGGGCAGCGCCCGGGCCTGCTCCTCGAGCCGGCGGTCGCGCTCAGCGGTGACCCGCAGCTCGAGCGGGATCTCGCCGAGCACCTGCACGGTCAGCAGGTCGCGCCCGTGAACCTCCAGGTCGCGGAGCACCTGGCCGGGATCGCGGCCGGACCCCGACAGCGTCGCGGCCGCGCGCAGCGCCGCGGCGGGGTCGTGGGCGGCGATCGCGTCGACGGCCGCGAACAACTGCTCGGCGTCGGCGATCCCGAGCACCGCCAGCACCGCCGGCGGGGCGATCCGCTCGCCGCCGGCATAGGTCACGAGCTGCTCGAGCGTCCCGAGCGCGTCGCGGAAGCTGCCGGTGGCGTGGCGGGCGATCAGGGCCAGCGCGGTCGGCTCGATCTCGATCGACTCCTGCTGGGCGACCCGGTCGAGCACGGTCGCCACCTGCTCGACGGTGGGCCGGCCGAAGTCAAAGCGATGACAGCGGTCGACGACCGTCGGCAGCACCTTCTGGGCCTCGGTAGTGGCCAGTACGAAGATCGTGCGCGGCGGCGGCTCCTCGAGCGTCTTCAGGAAAGCGTTCCAGGCCTGCGGCGAGAGCATGTGGGCCTCGTCGAGGATGTAGACCTTGTGACGGCCCGAGACCGGTGCGTAGGCGACCTTCTCGCGCAGGTCGCGGATGTCATCGACAGAGTTGTTGGACGCGGCGTCCATCTCGATCACGTCAAGCGAGGTCGCGTTGGCGATCGACACGCACGAATCGCACCTCCCGCAGGGCGAGACCGTCGGCCCGTTGACGCAGTTCAGGCACGCCGCGAGGATCTTGGCCATGCTCGTCTTGCCGGTTCCGCGGGAGCCGACGAACAGGTACGCGTGGTGGACCTTGCCCTGCTCGACGGCGTTGGACAGCGTCCGGACGACGTGCTCCTGGCCGACTACGTCGGCGAACGTCCGGGGGCGATGGCGGCGGTAGAGCGAGGGTCCGGTCGACACTTCAAGTCGAGTCTAGTGCCGCGTCCGGGTGGCCCGACGCGAGGTCCCACGAGGGCCGAATCGGGCCCGGATTTCGTGGCCTGGAGCGAGGTCTCGGCATCCCGTGCCACAAAATCCGTGTTGGGCGCGGAGTTCGTGGCCCGGGCCAGCCGGAGCCGGTCGCGGGCTACGAAATCCGGGTCCTGGACGGCCCGGACGGCACGGCCCGGGAGGCTCGCAGCGGCGGAAAACAGACCGTGCACCCCCCTTCGAAGCCGGTTCCCAGGGAGCGACCATCATCCGATGGCTCCGGTCCGGCGCTCCCGCAACGCCTGGAGGTGACCGCTTAAGGCTGCTTCCTTCCGGACCTGACCTGGTTCACGGGTCTCCACCGTCACGGGACCGAACCATCAACGCCACGGACAAGGCGCTGACCCCGGGGCCTGGGCCCCTCGGGAGGGGATTCAGCCCCGCTAGAGCGGATTGCGGGTTACAGGGCACCGCTAGCACCCCGCCTAGCACGGTCTACGCACGATCCTATCGACAGCGCGGCCCCATACAAGGCAGAATCAAACGCGAGGATGCCCGACGCCCCGTTTATCCACGAGCAGGCCCTGGTCGAAACCGAATCGATCGGCCCCGGCACGCGCATCTGGGCGTTCGCCCACGTGATGCCCGGCGCAGTGATCGGCGCCGACTGCAACATCTGCGACCACACGTTCGTCGAGGGCGACGTGGTCGTCGGCGACCGGGTCACGCTCAAGTCGGGCGTGTTCCTGTGGGACGGCCTCCGGGTCGAGGACGACGTGTTCATCGGCCCTCAGGCGACGTTCACCAACGACCCTTTCCCGCGCAGCCGCCAGCCGTTTCAGGGCGCGGTGACGATGCTGCGCGCGGGCGCCTCGATTGGCGCCGGCGCGGTGGTCCTCCCGGGCGTCACCGTCGGCGAGCGGGCGATGGTCGGAGCCGGCGCAGTCGTCACCAAGGACGTGCCGGCCGACTCCGTGGTCGTCGGCAACCCGGCCCGGGTGATCCGGACCGTGGACCGCGACCCGACCGGCTAGACCTCTACGAGGCGGTCTCTACGAGACGGTCTCTACGAGACGGCCTCGGCGACCGCCGCCGCGACCCGCTCGATCTCGTCGGCCCGCAGGTCGGGGTGCATCGGCAGCGACAGCTCCTCGGCGGCCCACGCCTCCGACACCGGTAGCTCGCCGTGGCGGATCGGGTGCTCGTCCCAGGCCCTGTGGCCGTGGATCGCCGGCGAATAGTGCACCGCCGAGTCGACCCCGTGCTCGCGCAACGTGGCGCCGATCGCGTCGCGGTCCTGAAACCGCGCGGGAAACAGGTGGAAGATGCACGGGCTGTCGTCGCGCTCCGCCAGCAGCCGGGCATCGGCCGGGAGCAACTGCGCGTAGCGCGCGGCGTGCGAGCGCCGAGCGTCGTTCCACTCATCCAAGTACTGGAGCTTGACGCGAAGCAACGCGGCCTGGAGGCCGTCGAGGCGCTCGTTGTAGCCGAGCTCGACGTGCTCGCCCTTGGCCTTCTGGCCGAGGTTGCGCAGCCGGCGGACGCGGGCGGCGATCTCCTCGTCGTCGGTGCAGACCGCGCCGCCGTCGCCGAGCGCCCCGAGGTTCTTGGTCGGGTAGAACGAGAACGCGGCCGCCGATCCCAGCGAGCCGACCCGCTCACCGCGGTAGCGAGCGCCGTGGGCCTGGGCGGCGTCCTCGAACACCAGCAGCCCGTTGGGCTTGGCGAACTCGTGGATCGCGGCCATGTCGCAGGCCTGGCCGTACAGATGGACCGCCAGCACGGCGGCCGTCCGCGGCCCGACCGCGGCGCGCGCCGCGTCGGGGTCGATCAGGCCGGTGCCCTCGTCGACCTCGCAGAGCACCGGCGTCGCGCCGACGTGGGCGATCGCCAGCGCCGAGGCGATGAAGGTGTGACCGGGGACGATCACCTCGTCGCCCGGGCCGATCCCATGGGCCTTGAGCATCAGCATCAGCGCGGAGGTCCCGGAGGACACGCCGACGCAGTGCGCGGCGTCGCAGTAGTCGGCGAACTCCGCCTCGAACTGCTCGACCTCGACTCCGAGCGTGAACGCGCTCGAGCCCAGCAGCCGCATGAACGCGGCCTGCAGATCGCTCTGTAGGCGCTCGTGCTGTCGATCGAGCGCGACAAACCTAACCGCGGCCGGTCGCCGCACACCCACTGCTGAAGCCATGAACCCTGCCCTTTTGTAGTCCTTTATCGAGACAACGGCGACAGGGCTCCGCGGCTTACGCCTGGCAATCAATTGCAGGAATTGCTCAAGGACCTGAAGGTTTTCGCCGATAGAATCCGGGAACAGATGCTTTGAGCATCGCTCGGCGCCAGCATGCGCCGGGAAGGGGGCTTGGGAAGTGTCAGAGCAAGCATGAACGATGGGCGGATCAACGGGGTCCCAATCCGCGTGCTCGTGGTCGACGACCACGACCTATTTCGGACGGGGCTGGCTTCGCTGCTGGGCGCTCAGCCCGACCTCGAAGTCGTGGCGCAGGCGTCGGGCGGCCGGATGGGCATCCGGCTGGCCGGGGAGCTACGGCCCGACGTGGTGCTGATGGATCTGCGGATGCCCGATATCGAGGGCGCTGAGGCGACGTTCACGATCATGCAGCACGACCCGTCGATGCGCGTGCTCGCGCTGACCGCCGTGTCCGAGGACGCCGCGGTGTCGGCGGCGATGCGCGCCGGCGCAGCCGGGTTCCTGGCTAAGGACACGCCGATCAACGAGGTCGTCGCCGCTGTCCGGGCCGCCGCCGGCGGCTCGTCATGGTTGTCACCGCGAGCGGCCGAGGTCGTACTCGGCCGGCTGCGTAACGCCCAGGCCGCGAGCACGAACAACGACTCCGATCACGAGGCGATCGAGCAGCTGTCGCCACGTGAGCTCGACGTACTGCGCCGAATCGCTCGGGGCATGGACAACGCCGACATCGCCGGCGAGCTCGGGATCAGCCCGCGGACCGCTAAGAACCACGTGTCGAGCATCCTCGCCAAGCTCGGGCTATCCAGTCGCATCCAGGCCGCGATCTATGCGGTTCGGAGCGGGCTGGAGTGAGCGCCGACGCCGGTTGCGGCGCGCGTTGACTCGCTCGGTCCGATCACGAACCCGAGCGTGAGCACTCCCGGCGGATCGTTGTACGCGAGGCGCAGCTCCGCGATCGCCTGACGCAGCGACGCCGCCGCCTGACTCAGGTGAAGGCGATCCTGGATGCTCCGGTCCGGGCCATCGGCGGCCTCCAGCAGCTCGATCGCCAACAGTGCTTCGCAGCTCGCCTCGGTCGCCGCGCGTATGTGATCCGACATTCCCCATGCCTCTGATAGGTGTTCATCCGTGAAGTGAATCCGCGGAATGGTGACGACGCGTCACCGCGTCCACAATGAGCCGATGGGCCCAGTGGGCGTTCAGGATTCGTACGCCGAGCCGTCTCGTGCCGCGGCGGCATCGTTGCCGTTGCCGTTGCCGTTGCCTATCGGGCCTCGCTGTCCCCATCCGTCGCCGGCGATCAGCTCCGAGCGATCCTCGACGCCGAGCTTTCGGACGAGCTCTGACACGTGCCGGCGGACGGTCACCGGAGCGATCTGAAGGCGCTCGGCGATCGCGGCGGTGCTCTGCCCGCGGCGAAGCATCCCGAGCACCTGCGACTCGCGGCCGGTGAGCGCGTCGCCGCCGGCCCCACCCGATCGCAACTCCAGCAGCAGCTCGAGCACCATCGACCGCGGGATCACGGCCTCTCCCGCGACGACCGCGTCGACGATCCGGCGCAGGTGCTCGCCGTCGAGCGGCCCGGGGACGTACCCGATCGCTCCGGCGCGCACCGCGTCGAGCATGTCGTCGACCACGCGCACATCGGCGAGGACCACGACCGCGGCGTTCGGCGCAGCGCGGCAGATGCCGCGGATCGTCGCCATCCCGCGGCCGGCGACGTCGCGGCCGACCAGACAGATCTCCGGCTGCAGCCGCTTGGCCGCCCGGATCGCCTGCTCGGCGTCGTCGGCCTCGGCGCAGATCGACACGGCCTGGCCGAGCGCCATCTTGATCCCCAGCCGGGTGGCGGCGTGGTCGGCGAGCATCACCTGCACCTCGCGGGTCACGGCAGCAGCACCTCGAGCTCGGTGCCGCCGCTGCGGCGCGGGCGCACGGTCAGGCAGCCACCGAGCGCCGCGGCGCGCTCTCGCATGCTCCGCAGGCCGAATCCCTCCAGGGTCTCAGCGCCGGGCGAGCAGCGAATCCCCCGCCCGTCGTCGCGGACGCTCAGGGATACGCCTTCGGTGACCGGTCGCAGCGACACAACCACATTGTCCGCCTGTCCGTGTCTGGCTGCATTGGCGATCGCCTCGCGGGCGATCCTGGTCACGTGCTCGGTGGCCTCGGGCGGGATCCGAACGCCCGGGTGCGCGTACACCGTGATCGCTATCCCGAAGCGGTCGCGGAGCTCTAGCGCCACCGCTTCCAGCGCCTCGTCGGCGTTGGTCGCGGTCATGTCCGAGAGCTCTGAGATCGTGCCGCGGGACACCGCCAGCGCCCGCTTGGCGGCCACCGTCAGCGGATGTTCGTCGCCGAGCTCGCCGGCCATCTGGGCGCCGTGGGCCGCGATGAACGCGAGATCCTGAGCGATTCCGTCGTGAAGATCCTGAGCCACGCGGCGGCGTTCGGCGAGCGCAGCTGCGCGTGCCGCCCGCGCCCGCATCTGGAGCTCCTGGCTGACCGCGGCGGCGACCAGCAGCGCCACCGCCACCAGCCGTAGACCCTCCCGGGGCGAGACCCACGCGGGCGAGGTCGACGGAAGCGCGAAGTAATACAGGCGCGTGGCCACCAGCAGCAGCAGCCCGCAGGTGATCAGCGTGCCGGCCGTTGACAGCGAGGCCCCGCGGCGGGCGGGCGCCAGCGCGGCAAAGGCCAGCAGCAGGCCGGTCGCGAGCACGATCGCGCAGGTAAGCGGCCGGGCGGTCGCACCGTCCAGGCCGAACACCGGATGCCCGGCGGCGAGCACGAGATCGCCGCGCAATGCCAGCCCAAGCAGCTCGGTGACGCCGAGCACGCCCAGGCACAGCGCGACGGTGGTCGCGATCCATCCGCGGCGATCGGTCACGATCCGATCGGTCGGCGTGAGTGCGGCCGCGGCGAAAACGACGGCCACGACTAGGTCACCGAGTACGCGGGTGGCGCCGAACTGGCCGGTGCCGTGCAGGCCGAGCGCGGACGGGAGCGCGTTGGCACAGAACTCGAACAGCGCGAGTAGCAGCAGCGCGGCCAGCCCCAGCAGATCCCGAACGCGCGCGGTGTGTGCGAACCTCGCGCGCGTCAGCCACGCGCCGGTCAGCGCCATCAGTGTGATCGCGGTCTCGACCGTCGCGCGCAGCGTCGGGATCTCGTAGCTGACCGGATGCACGAACGCGAACACCAGCACGGCCGCTGACGCGAGCACCGCCGCGATGATCCACCTCGGCGCCGCGCCGGCGGACCGGATCGCCTCGGCGAACGCAGTCCTTCGATTCCCGCGCCCGCGCGTGAGCACGGGCTCAACGCCGCCGGTCACTGCCAGCCTGTCATCGACCACGGCGACCCCGGTCCCTATCGCCCGGACCGGGCAAGCCACCGACGGTCGCCACCACCGTCTGAAACCCCACTATGTTGCCCCCCGAGGGCTGTGCGAACTCCGTGCGCATATAACAGTACCTGATCGGCAGGAGCCGGTGTAGAGCTTTAGTGGCCGAGGCCGTGCAATCTCGGAGCGCTCTTCCAGCACCTCTTGATACCTGCTTAGGCGCCGGCCAGACGTCCCTCAGGGCCTAAATCGGCGTTCAGGGGCTTGAACGGGGCAATGGGCCATTGCGTTCATTGACCTCCCCCCGGGCCCTGCCGATACTCATCCCGTCGGAGTTGCGAGAGCCAAGAGAAGGCGCTCGCGAGGGCCAGCGAAGGACGGGGCAGTGCCCGCGTGGGGGAACGCGCGCGGACACAACTCGGACGCGGGTCAAGGATCAAAACCTGCAACCGAAGGGCAAACAGTGATCAATGAAGCATTGTCGATGGCTCCTGGCACGATTGGGTTCAGGAGCAGCACGGCGCTCGACGAGTCGCCGGAGACCAGGAACAAGACGCGCCTCGCCGTGGCTCGCGCCAAGGAGGGTGACCACGACGCGCTGCGCTACCTCTACGTGAGTTACTCACACAACGTCTACGGATACGTGCGCTCGATCGTCCGCGACGATCACGAGGCAGAGGATGTCACCCAGCACGTGTTCGCCAAGCTGATGACCTCACTCGTCAAGTACGACGACCGGGGCGTGCCGTTCTTCGCCTGGCTGCTGCGCCTGGCTCGCAACGTGGCGATCGACCACCTGCGTGCCAACCGGCTGCTGCCCACCGAAGAGGTGCTCGACCCCAACGCGATGTGCGGCACAGACCTCGACCACGCGGAGACCGTTCGCGAAGCGCTGGCGACGCTCCCCGACGAGCAACGCCAAGTGGTGCTGCTGCGTCACGTCGTCGGCCTGACCCCCGGCGAGATCGCCGACCGCATGGACCGCAGCGAGGGCTCGATTCACGGGCTGCACCACCGCGGACGACGGGCTTTGCAGCGCGAGCTGCAGCGCCTTGAGTCGACGCCCTGCACGCGCCGGACGCGTCAACTCGCGGCAGCCTAGGTTGGGGCCGACCGTCGCCGCAGCCGCGAGATGCGGCTGTGTAAGACGACGGTCGCCCAGCCGCTGAGCGGCCAAGGACCGGAGAGAGTGCGCACGGAGGCAAAGACAGCAACCGCTCAAGTCAAACCGAGAGCTCACCGCGAGGTGAGCTCTCACTTTCGCTGGAGGATCAGATGAAAAAGAGAGTGGCGATCCTGGGAGCCATGACGGCTCTCATCGCCGCAGCGCCGGCCGCGGCCAAGGCAAGCACGCTGGATGGCTGGTGGCGCTTCGATGACAGCTCTGCGACCGTCGCCAAGGACAGCTCGCAGAACGCCAACAACGGCACCGTGTCCGGCGGGGCTACGCACGCCCCGGGTTACTTCGGATCGTCGCTGAGCTTCAACGGCAGCTCCCGGGTAGACGTCGCGGACAGCAGCTCGCTCGAGCCCTCTTCCGCGGTGACCGTGACGGCCTGGGTCAAGTCGAGCAACCCCGGAGGCGAGTTCAAGTACCTGGTGGCCAAGGGTGCCTCCGGGTGTAATGCCGCGTCGTACGCGTTCTACACGGGCATCAGCGGCGGGTTGATGTTCTACGCCTCGCAGAACCGAGGCATGTCGTACGCGCTCTCGCCCGACGCCGGCAGCGGCGTCTGGGACGGCGACTGGCATCTGATCGTCGGGACATACGACGGCAGTTCCGTGCGTCTGTACGTCGACGGCAAGCAGATCGGCGACGGCGCCGCGATGAGCGGGCCGGTCGGGTACGGACTGCCCGACGGCGACGATCTGTTCTTCGGCCACTACGACGGCTGCGCGAACACCGACTTCACGGGCTCGATCGACGAGCCGACCGTGTGGAGCCGTGCGTTCTCGCCGTTTGAGGTCAAGGCCGACTACACACTGCTGGCCGGGCTGCACCGCGTGCTCGGCCGGCTGTCGGCCTGGCCTGGAAGTTGAGGGCAGGAGGTCAAGCAGTAGAAGCACAGCCGGCAGGCGTCGCCGCGACTTCGGTCGCGGCGGCGCCGAGCCGCACCTGCCTGCGGCGGATCCTCGCCGGCGCCGTGATCGGCATGCTGATCGCCACCGGCGCGTTGCTGATCATCGTGCTGACGTCAACGCCGCTGCCGCCCGCCGAGATCGCGAGCGCGGATGCCCACCAGATCCTGGTCACGTCGTGGCCGCAGGACAGCTGCGCCGGACACTGCTCGGCGACCGTGCTGGGCCCAGCCGCAGCCGGCGACTGGCGGGTGAGGCTGACCAGCCCCCGGTGGACACGCTGTTACGTCGTAACCCTGAAGCAGTTCTCGTGGACGTTCGAGCGCGGCACCACGGGCGCGGTGCAGGTGCCATGTGGCGCCTCGGAAGAAACGTCGCGCCGAACCCGTTAATTCTAATAATTGCTTAGCAGACCGGACCGTGGGGGGAACCGGCCGGGCTGACCGTCCAGAGAGCAGGGAGATTCTCTTGAGAAAAGCACCGCTTTTGCTGGTGTTCATGATTGCCTTGCTCGCCGCGCCCCAGGCAGGGGCAGCCGTCGGCCTCGCGGGATCCTGGCCGCTGGACGAGGGCTCGGGCACGGTCGTGCACGATTCCTCGGGCCACGGCAACAACGGCACGATCTCCGGGGCAACACAGTGGATCCCCGGGTTCTCCGGTACGGCGCTCAGCTTCGACGGGACCACCGGCAGGGTCCTCGTTCCAGACAACGCGTCGATCGAGCCCGCCACGCAGGTCACGGTGACCGCCTGGCTGAAGGGATCCAAGCCGGTGGGGCCGTTCGCGTACATCGTCGCCAAGGGCGCGCAGCGCTGCAACGCCGCCTCCTACGGCCTCTACACCGGCGCGAACCGCGGGCTGTCGTTCTACGTGTCCCAGGAGGGGGGCGACACGTACACGCGGTCACCTGACGCCGGCTCGCGCGTGTGGGACGGCCGGTGGCACTTCGTGGTCGGGACGTATGACGGCCGTTCGGTGCGCCTCTACGTCGACGGCGTCCAGGTTGGCTCCGGCTCATCGCTGTCGGGCAACATCGACTACGACTTCCCCAACAACGACTTGTACCTGGGCCACTACGCGGGTTGCACGGGGCTCGACTTCGACGGCGCGATCGACGCGCCGCAGGTGTGGAGCCGGGCGCTCAGCGGTGCCGAGGTGCTGACCACTTACGAGGCGCTGGTGGCGCCGCCCCCGAGCGGGGGCAGCCCGGCCACCGGCTCGCCGCAAGGTCCGAGCACGCCCCCGACGGGATCGGGCACCGGATCCACGCCGCCGCCTCCGCCCGCCCAGATCATCGGCGGGACCCGCGCCGTCGGCACGAACGTGAGCCCTAGGTTGACCCACGTCTCGCTCTCGGGGCTCGCCCTGGGCAAGCCGCGAGTCGGGCTGCGGCTGACGTCGGGACCGAGAGCGCTTCCGGTCAACTCGTTCGCGGTCGCGCTGCCGCACGGCCTGCGTTTCGCCCGCAACCTGAAGACCGTCCGCGCCGGCGTGAAGGCCGGGCGCTCCGGGAGTTACACCCTGGCACTGCGCCACGGCACGCTCAGCTTCACGCTGCACAAGCCCTCGCGCTCGGTGGCGGTCACCATCCTCTCCCGTGCGCTGGTGGAGGACAAGGCTCTGGTCAAACGGATCGCGAGCGTCAGGAAGTTCAACCACGCCCGCGGCCACGCCGCCCGGCGCTCGCTGAAGCTCGACTTGGTGGTCAGCCTCACCGACACCGCCCGGATGGTCTCGCCGTCCACGGTCGCGGTGTCCGTCCGCTAGCGCAGCGGCCGCCGTCCGCCCGTGGCGGACGCTCTCGAGCAGGCCCCGGATCGTCCCGCAGCGCGGGGCGATCCGCGCGGCCGTTTCGGGCCAGGTCGTAGATGGGTGGAGATTCGAACGATCCTCAATGGACCGGCGAAATCTCACCGCGAATCAGCCGTTGCTAGGTAGCGGCCCAGCGAAAGACGGACGGAATCGTCTGGAGCCGCGAGGGGACATGACGCCACGACTCGCTACCAAGCTCACGATCCACGACCCGACGATCACCGGGCAGGAAGTGGGCGACTCCGACGGTGCGGTTGCGGCGCGTGGGCTGGTTGCACTTCCCTCGCGACAGTTCGGGCTCGTTCAAAGCCCCGATCACGCCGTCACGTCGCCGCGGCAGCGAGAGGCACTACGCCGCCGGCTGCTATGCGCGGCGGATGTGCTGACCGCTGCCGCGGCGCTCGTGCTGGTCTTGACGGTTCTCGGTCACGACCGGCCCACACTGGTGACCCTGTTCGGGATCCCCGTTCTGATCCTGCTGTTCAAGGTCGGCGGGCTCTACGACCGCGAACAGGTCCGGGTGCTGCGCTCGACGCTCGACGAGGCGCCCGTGATCCTGCAGCTGGCGGGCCTGTACGCGCTCGCGGTCACGATCCTTCGCCCGCTTGTGGTCAAGGGCACCTGGGCAGCGCCCAGATCGCGGGCCTGTGGCTGTTCACCGTTCTGGCGATCGTCGGCGGGCGCATGTGCGCCCGCTGGCTGGCCGGCCGCATGTCCGCGATCGAGCGCTGCCTGGTGATCGGCGATCCCGAACGAGCCATGCGGATCCGAGACAAGCTCGATTCAAGCGGCGCGCGCGCCGTGGTGGCGGCGACGCTGCCGCTGGAGGCCAACGAGGTTGACCAGCTTGACGGCACGGCGGGCGTCCGGCGGCTGGTCGACGACCTGAGCGTCGACCGGATCATCATCGCCCCGGGCAGCAGCGAGGCCGATATCACCGAGCTGATCCGGCTGGCCAAGTCCGCCGGGGTGCAGGTGAGCCTGCTGCCGCGGATGCTCGAGGTCGTCGGCTCGACGGTCGAGTTCGAGGACATCGACGGGATGACGATCCTCGACGTCCGGCCGTTCGGCCTCACGCGCTCGTCGCGCCTGCTCAAGCGGGTGTTCGATCTGGTCGCCACCACGGTCGGTCTGGTCGCGGTCGGGCCGGTGATCGCGGCGATCGCCGTGGCGATCCGCCTTGACTCCAAGGGTCCGGTGTTCTTCCGCCAGATCCGCGTCGGCCGCGACGGCCAGCAGTTCAAGATCTTCAAGTTCCGCTCGATGGTCGTCGACGCCGAGGAGCAGAAGGAGCGTCTGCGGGCACTCAACGAGGTCGGCGACGGGATGTTCAAGATCAGCCGCGACCCGCGTGTGACGAGGGTCGGGAGCATCCTGCGCAAGACGTCGCTCGACGAGCTCCCTCAGCTGTTCAACGTGATGCGGGGCGAGATGAGCCTGGTCGGCCCACGGCCGCTGGTCACCGAGGAGGACGAGCTGGTGCTCGGGCTGGACCGCAGCCGGCTGCACCTGACTCCGGGCATGACCGGGCCGTGGCAGGTCCTAGGTAGCCGCGTGCCGATGCAGGAGATGGTCGGGCTCGACTACGTGTACGTCGCCAATTGGTCGCTGTGGCTCGACGTCAAGATCATGCTGCACACCGTGCGTCACGTCCTGCGCCGCGGGAATGTCTAGGGCCCGGCGGCGCCGGCGGTCAGGTGAGCGGCACCAGACGCGAGAGATCTCGCTCGAACGCCGCCGCTCGCATTGCCGCCAGCGACCGGTCGCCCGCGGCTGCACGACGGCACATCCCCAGGATCGCGACCGCCACAGCGACCCACGCGGCCGCCAACAGTGCCAGCGCGATTAGGAGCATCGGGTGTTGACGATGGTCGTCACAGGGAGTTTCCTACCCCTAGGTTGGCGCGTCGACCGGCGGCAAGGCGCAGATTCATCCGAATCTCATCCCCTCCGTGTGCGCTGCGCCCGTCCGTGATTCACCCATCGCAACCGAAGCTCCGTCCACCTTCGTGCCCCACATCAGACGTCTCGGCATCGCTGTCGCCGCCTCGCTCGCACTTGCGAGCTGCGGAGGCTCCAAGCCCGCCGCCCACTCCTCGAGCGCAGACCAGGCGCACAAGTCCACTCCCGCGGACTGCGACCGTAGCGCGACTCCGTCGTCGCTGGCCGGGCGCATAACCTCGGCCTCGGTGGGCCAGACGATCTGCCTGGCCACCGGCGACTACGGAATGTGGGCGGGCACGGACAAGGCCGTCACGATCAAGGCGGCTCCGGGAGCCGCACCGATGATGAAGCTCACGCTCGGACCCGGCGCCAGCGGTTTCACGCTCGAGGGGATCACCGGGCTGGGCGGAATGATCAGCAACGGCGCCTCCGACATCACGATCCGCAACAGCAAGTTCGCCACCCAGCTCGACATCGAGGGCGCGGTGCGGCACATCGCGATCGACCACAACGACTTCACCTACCCGGTGAAGTCCGAGGCCAAAGGCGTGAACTCGAAGATCCTGCTGGACACGACCGGGAGCTCGCCGGGCTCGGCGGTCACGGTCGAGCACAACGACATCGCCAACGGAGACCTCGACGGCATCCACATCGCGGGTGGCTCCGGCCAAATGATCCTCGACAATCGGATCGAGAACCTGTGCGACCGCGGCGTGAACCACACCGACAACATCCAGTTCGAGGGCGGCTCTCAGATCACCGTCCAGGGCAACTACCTGTACGAGGCGCAGCACTGTCCGACCCAGGGCATCACCAGCTTCGACGGCGGGACCGTCGGCGTCGTGATCGAGGACAACGTGGTCGACATCCCGCGCGACTGGGGGATCGAGCTGTACTCCGACAAGGACAGCATCGTCCGCCACAACACCGTCGTCTACCATCCGCCAGCGCCTACTCCGAGTTCCACAACGGCACCGGGCTGATCGATATCGACCGCAAGCCC
>CAWCRO010000015.1:0-301950 GCA_963797955.1 uncultured Solirubrobacterales bacterium
TCACGGAGTCCGTCGAACGCGAGTGCCGCCGCGCCGACCATGCCCGCCTCGACCCCGAACTGTGCGGCGACGATCCTGACCTCGTCGCGGGACGGCGGCAGCGAGCGCCTGGCGACCTCGCGGCGCGCCGGCTCCAGCAGCAGCTCTCCGGCGCCGATCACGCCGCCGCCGATCACGATCACCTCGGGGTGAAGATGTTCGTGAAGCTGGCCAGCGCCACCCCGAGGTTGGTGCCGATCACGTCCAGCACCTCGAGCGCGGCCTCGTCGCCGTCGTGGGCGAGCTCGGTGACCAGCGGCCCGGCCAGCTCGCGGCCCTGCGCAGCGCCCGGCCAGCCCGGACTCAGGGCGCTCGCGCGCCAGCCGCAACGCTTCACGGGCCAGCGCCGTCCCCGAGGCCAGCGACTCGACGCAACCGTGGTTGGGGCAGTTGCCCTGGCACGGCGGACCGTCCTTGTCGATCACCACGTGACCGAGCTCCGCGCCGCGCCGATCGCGCCGTGGTACAGCTCGCCGCGAAGGATCATCCCCCCGCCGATCCCGGTGCCGATCGTGAGTAACAGAGCCTCGTCGGCGCCACGCGCCGCGCCGGCCCGATGCTCGGCCAGCATCGCCAGGTTCGCGTCGTTGTCGACGAACACCGGCAGCCCGAGCCGCTCGGCCATGATCGCTCCGAACGGGGTGTCGGCCAGCGGGAGATTGACGGCCACCACGCCACGCCCAGTACGCTGATCCATCAGGCAAGGAATTCCGAAGCCGACGGCAGCGATCTCATCGCCCGCTTCCTGGCGGACCTCTTGCACCGCTTGGACGGCGATGTCGAGCACGGCAGACTGGTCGAGACCCGTGAGTGTGCGCTGGGCGCGGTAGTGCACGGAGAGCCCCGTGTCGACCGCTCCGGCGAGCAGTTTGGTCCCGCCCATGTCGACGCCGATGGTCCGCCGGCCCGGCATAACGTCACTATATGCGCAGATGCCCAACGACCTCCAACAGCGCCCATACAAGCTCTATCGCGCCGCCCCGCGGGGCCTGAAAGCCCGGCTGCGTGGTGAGGAGGAGCTCGCGTTTGGCCCGCCCGGCGGGTCCGATGGAGGACGTAACGGCGACCAGTTCGATCGCCGGCGTCGGTTTGGCGGCTTCACCTGGAAGAAGGGCCTGCTGTACCTGGCATGCGCGGTCGTGGCGTGGCTGCTGGTGTCGCTGGTCCTGTTTTTGATCAGCGCCCAGATCGAGAAGGGAGCGTGCCCGCGTCGGCCAAGCCCGCGCTCAGCGCGGCGGCAACATGCTGACCTCGACCGACACGATCCTGGTGATCGGCACCGACCAGCGGCCCAAGGGCTCGAAGGAGCCGGGCGCGAATAAGAGCGACTCCGGCAGCCGCTCGGACACGCTGATGCTGTGGCGGGTGGGCGGCGGCACCTCGCGCCGGCTCTCGATCCCGCGCGACACCGCGACCGAGATCCCGGGCCACGGCGTCGACAAGATCAACGCCGCCTATGCCTTCGGCGGGCCCGCGCTGACGATCAAGACCGTCGAGCAGATGACCGGCGTGAAGATCAACCACCTGATCATCGTCAACCTGGCGAACTTCCCGAAGTTCATCGACGCGCTGGGCGGGATCACGATCAACACCCCGAGGATCTGCTCGGAGATCAGCGGCGGCGTCAAGAACGGCGGGTTCACGCTGAACCTGAAACCGGGCACCCACCACCTGAACGGGACTCAGGCGCTGACGCTGGCCCGTACCCGCGAGAACCGCTGCAACCCGTCCGAGAACGACCTCACCCGCGAGAAGCGCCAGCAGCAGATCCTGAACTCGATCAAGTCGCAGCTGACCGCTCCCTCGACGTTCATCCGCCTGCCGTGGGTGTCGTGGACGGCGCCGCAGGCGGTGCGGACCGACATGGGCGGGCTCACGATGCTGAGCCTGTTCGCGGCCGCCGAGATCGGCGGGTCGGCGCCGACCGACGTGCTCAAGCCGACCGGTTCTCAGGTGCTCCCCGGCGGCAGCGACGCGCTGACCGTCTCGCAGCCGGCGATCAACCGGGCGGTCGACAAGCTGATGGGGCGCTAGCGCGGCTAGTCGGACTTCTTCGAACTCGAACTCGAACCCGAATCCGAGGACCCCGAGCTCGAGCCGGCCTTGGCCTTGGAATCTGACTTCGAGTCTCGACTTCGAGTCGGACTTCGAATCGGACTTGGAGTCGCTCTTGGAGTCCGAGGAGCCGTCCTTGCCGGCGCCCTCGGCCATCTCGCGGGAGCGGCGGCGGGTGCCGTAGTCGGTGTTGTAGAAGCCCTTGCCCTTGAAGTGGACGGCTATCGGGTGAAACACCCGCTGGACGGGCGCCTCGCAGGTCTCGCACGAGACCACCGGGTCGTCTGACATGCGCTGCATGACCTCGAATGTGTGCCCCCGCTCGCACCTGTACTCGTAGATCGGCATCGCTTCAACAAGTATAGCTTCGACCCTTGGCACTCTCAAGGCGAGAGTGCCAAGCCGGGACGACGCGGGGCCCGAGTACCATCCGCGCCGTGCCCTCTGACGATGTGGTGACGATGGACAAGATCGTGTCGCTGTGCAAGCGGCGCGGGTTCGTGTTCCCCAGCAGCGAGATCTACGGCGGCCTCGGGTCGAGCTACGACTACGGCCACTACGGGGTGCTGCTGAAGAACAACGTCAAGAACCAGTGGTGGCGCGCGATGCTGCAGGAGCGCGACGACATCGTCGCGCTGGACTCGGCGATCATCCAGCACCCGATGACCTGGCAGGCCAGCGGGCATCTGGCCGGGTTCACCGACCCCCTGGTCGACTGCCGCACCTGCAAGCTGCGATTCCGCGCCGACCACCTCGACCAGTCGGCCTGCGGGCGCAAGCCGTCCAAGCACCCCGGCGAGACGCCCGACTGCGATCTGACCGAGGCCCGCGACTTCAACCTGATGTTCGAGACCACGATCGGGCCGGTCAAGGAGGAGGGCTCGACCGTCTACCTGCGCCCCGAGACCGCGCAGGGGATCTTCCTGAACTTCAAGAACTACCTGCAGTTCTCCCGTAAGAAGCCGCCGTTCGGGATCGCCCAGATCGGCAAGAGCTTCCGGAACGAGATCACCCCGGGGAATTTCATCTTCCGCACCCGTGAGTTCGAGCAAATGGAAATGGAGTTCTTCGTGCCCCCGACGAGGCCCAGCGGTGGTTCGAGCACTGGCAGGAGGAGCGGATGAACTGGTATCTGCACCTCGGGCTGCGTCCCGACCACCTCCGGCTGCGGCCACACGATGCCGACGAGCTGTCGCACTACTCCAGCGGCACCAGCGACGTGGAGTACCTGTTCCCAATCGGTCGTTCCCCGGACCACCGAAGATGCGGTCGTTGCCGGCCGGCGCAGACCAGGTCGCTGCCGCCGCCGGCGCTGATGCGGTCGACGCCCGAACCAGTGGCGATCGTGTCGCGTCTGTGCGTGCCGGCCAGCCGGTCCGCGCGGGCGCTGCCCAGGATCGTCACCGCCACACCGTCGCAACGGCCCGGCGGCGCTCCGACCGCGGCGGTGGCGATCACGAACGAGACATTCCGCGAAGCGCTTGGGCCGCCCGAGTGCGCCTGATCGCCGTTATAGACGACGACGATCTCGTGCAGCCCGCCACCGGCGGTCGGCGTGTAGCTCACAGAGCATGCTGCGGATGCTCCCGACCCCTGAAGCGTGCACTGTCCGCCGCCTGAGAACGTGCCTTTCACCTTCTGTCCGCTGAACAATGGTTCCAGGGCGAAGGAGACGGTTCCGCTCGGCGTGATCGCGCTAGCTGAACCGCTGCTGTCTGTGACCGTCGCCTTGCACGTCGCCGGCTTCCCCAACGGCACGTAAACCGGCAAGCACTTGGCGACGATGCTCGCCGAGCGCAAGCCGATCCGCACCGGCTCGCTGCTGCCGGCTGAGACCAGGTGCGCCCCGTGCCCCTGACCCGCCAGGTCGCCACCGTAATCCGCAGTGATCGTATGTGACCCAGCACCACGGGACGTGGGCGTGTAGGTGACCGAACAACGTGCGGTCATGCCGGATCCCTGGAGCGTGCACGGACTGCCGCCGAAGGTGCCCGCGCCGCTCGACGTGAAGCTGACCGTCCCCGTCGGCGTGCTCGGGTCGGTGGTCTCGGTGTCGGTGACCGTCGCCGTACATGTCGTCGAGCGATTCAGCACCACGCTACCCGGCGAGCAACTCACCTCGGTCATGGTCTTGTCCGCCGGCGCGTAGGTGATCGTGACCAGCCCGTCCGCGCCAGGCGCCGACGACGATACGGAGATCACTGGATCGCTGATCGAGGAAGACACGAAGTCTGTCCCGGCGCCGCCACCACCGCCGCCACCGCCGCCGGACGCAGCCCCACCACCGTTTCCGCCATTCAGGCCTCCCCCGCCCCCACCGCCGCCACCCGAGTCGCAGCCCGGACAGGCGTCGGTACCGCGACCACCAGGGTTGACAGGCTGGCCACCACGAGCGCCCCCGGAGCCCGGGTTGCCGGTCCGTCGCCACCGCCGTTTGTACCACTGCCACCAGTGCCGCCCGCTCCACCGCTGACGACGCCGCTACCGCCGCCGCCGCCGCCAGCGGCGATGACCACCGCCGTGCCGCCAGGGAGGGAGACGAACGAGGCAGCCCCGCCGGCGCCGCCACCACCGCCATCGCACCCTGTGCCTTGCCCGCCATCGCCCCCGGATAGTTGACTGAAGATGCCGGCCTGACCGCCCGACGTCGAGTTGCAGTTGCTGTCCGACGACGACCCGTCACCTCCGCCCTCACCGGCCTGAACGCCCAGTACCTGTCCAGGCGTCACCGGGAGAGTGCCGGTGACCTGCGACCCAGGGCTCCCGCCACCACGAGACGCGCCGCCTGGGCCACCCGATCCGCCGCTCGCCCCGCGCCCCGCGATCTGCAGGCTCGTAACCTGGGCGGGCACCGCGAACTGGCCGGAAGTCGAGGTAAAGGTGACCGTGATCGGCGCCGCCGCCGAGCGAGCGAGCTCGCGGCAAAGAGCGCAGCTAGGCCGACCGCGATAAACGGGCCGAGTAGGCCAGGCGCACGCCGCAGCCGCCGACCCTGAGCTGGTCCTGCCGCACTGCCGCGATCGACCCGCGTTGCGAACATCACCTTCACGGCCGACTCCCTCCGATGACCCCAATGTGAAACGGCGCGGCGCGCGTACACGAGCCCGCCCGGGCAAGCATCGCGCGGCCAAACGCAAGCGAGAGTCCGACCCGCAGCGTCAGTCCGCAACCCCCTCAGAAGCATCAGGGGCGGGTGTCCGACCGACGAGCGTTCCGCTCCGCCACAGCGGCAGAACGTGCCTCTTCCGGAATGACCTGACGCGAGAGTCACGCTAGGCATACGTAACAGATTCTCTGCACCCAACGACTACAGTCGCCCGCAGCCGAGCCGTGCTGTAGCTGGTCATTGCGATGCAGCCGGTCGCCTTCGCCGGCGCTCGGGGCGCCCGGCGAAGGCCTGAGGGGGTCGACGGCTAGTGCAGCAGCTTGTCCAGCTTGATCGCGTTGGCCATCGCCTGGTAGCCAGCATCGTTGGGGTGCAGGTGGTCGCCGCTGTCATATGACGGGTTGAAGAACAGCGGGTTGCGCCGATCGCGCACGGCCTTGTCGAAGTCGAACACGCCGTCGAACGCGCCGCTTGTGCGAATCCACTGGTTGAGCTGCTCGCGCACCTGTTCGCGGGGATCGGACGTCGGGAGGTTCACCGGCGTCAGCGTCGCGCCGAAGATCTTCAGGCCGTGACGGTGTGCCCGCGCGATCAGCTGCTCGTCGCCGCGCTCGATCTGCTTTGCGGTGACCTGCGGCTCGGTGAAGCACGGCCCCGTGTTGTAGGAGTGCTCGATGTCGTTGATCCCCTCCAGCAGGATCACGTCCGTGACGACGGGAACCGACAACGCGTCGGTGTTGAAGCGGTGCAGTGCCGAGAGCCCAAAGCAGGGTGAGTCGGTCAGCACGCGGTTGCCGCCGATCCCTTCGTCGACGACGGCGGGGGCGCGGTCGCCGATGGTGTCGGTGAGGCGCTTGTCGAGCAGGTTCGGCCACCGGTCGTTGGCATTGACCTGGGAGGCGGACCCATCGGTGATTGAGTCGCCGAACGCGACCACGGCACCGGTGGACCGGCGCTGAGTGCGCACGTCAGTCCGCTAAGGAAATACCACGACGATCCCGCGCTCGGAGTTGAGGGGAGTGCGGCGTAGCCGCTGTCGGAGTCGTTCGCGGTCACATCACCGGGCGCGACGTAGTTCGTCTGCTGAGAGAAGAAGTGATAGGTCGCCGGCCCGTCGCGGTCGGCAGAAACACGCTGACGGCCAGATTCTCGAGCGGCAGCACGCTCAGCCTGACGGGGTCGCTCGTCACCTCGCCGCCGACCGGGATTGTCGCCGACGCCTGCCCGGCGAACGTCAGCGTTCGGTTGGTGCCTGCGACCAGCTGCGCACCGGCCAGCTCAACGCCCACCGCCGCGTGGCCAATCGTCACCGGCTGCGTCCCGAACTGGTTGGAGAGGTGGACTCGGAGCACGTCGCCGCCGATGCTCGTGAATGCGATGTTGCGGACGGTCTGGTCGTTGAAGCCCGCGACCCCAGGGTTGCTGGGCTCCCCGATCAGCGTGAACAGGTCGTTTGACGGGGCGTGCTGTGCGGCGGTCCAAGTCGCAACCCAGGACTGATCGGCGCGGTGTGCTCGCTTCTTGGAGGCAGCCCGAGAGCGACCCCGGACGCCGCCAGCACTACACACGCAGCGAGCGCTAGCGCGAGCATCACCCTCATAGCTCCGCATCTAGAACCATAGTTACGCATGAAACTACCTCCCTCGGGTTAGTGACTGCCGCCGCCACCTCTACTACCCGTGACAGGGGATGCGAGACAGTTGCAACCACGGGGTCAGCTGCTCCCACGCCCAGCGGTCCATTCCAACCTCGCGGCGCTTAGCGCCTTTGCCGTGGCGGACCAGGATCGCGCCTCGGTTCAAGTCCAGGTTGGACTTCCCCCGGTTCGGTGGACACTCGGGGTTAGTCGTTTTGGTCGTTGTTTAGTCGTTCGAGCGAGTGTCTCTCCTCGTACCGGACTGGGGAGAGCATGCCGAGGGTGGAGTGCCGGCGGGTGGCGTTGTAGAAGATCTCGATGTAGTCAAAGACCTCGCGGCGCAGCTCCTCGCGGTCGGGCCAGGAGCGGCGGTGGATGAGCTCTTTCTTCAGCGTGGCGAAGAAGCTTTCGGCGACGGCGTTGTCGTAGCAGTCGCCGCGGGATCCCATCGAGCGGGCGATCCCGGCTTTGCCGGCGGCCTGGCCGAAGGCGAGGCTGACGAACTGGCTGCCCTGATCGGAGTGGTGGATCAGACCTGGCCTCGGGCTGGCGGCGCGCGATCGCCATCTGCAGCGCGTCGACGACGAGGTCAGAGCGCATGTGATCGGCCATGCTCCAGCCGACGATCCGCCGCGAGAACGCGTCCTGGACGGCGGCGAGATACAGCCAGCCCTCCCAGGTTCTGAGGTAGGTGATGTCGGCCACCCACAGGACGTTGGGCGCCGTCGGTCGGAACTGGCGCTCGACCAGATCGTCGGCGACGCGGACGCCCGGGACGCGGATCGTGGTGCGCCCGCGCCGCTTGGGGACCAGCCCGGAGATCCCAGCGTGCGCGCATCAGCCGCTCCACCCGCTTGCGTCCGACCCGGATGCCGTGAGCCAGCCGCAGCTCAGCGTGGACGCGCGGCGCGCCATACACGCCGCGGTTCTCTGAGTGGATCTGGCGGATCTGCTCAAGCAGCCACGCGTCGCTGAGCTGCACGGTCAGACGGCGGCCGGCGCCGCCAGGCATGATACCCCGATCGCGAGACGCCGAGCATCCGGCACATCAGGGAGATCGGGTGATTGGCCTTCTCCGCCGCGATGAACCGAAACGCGGCTCACCGGATCTCCTCCCGGGCGAAGAAGGCCGCGGCTTTTCGCAGGATCTCCTTCTCCTGCTCGAGCCGCGCGTTCTCGCGCCGCAGTCTTCGCAGCTCCTCGCGCTCGCTGCTGCTCAGCCCGTCATCGCGCTCGCCGCGATCGAGCTCGGTCCTGCTTGATCCACCGCCGCAGACACGACTCAGCGATCCCCAACTCGTGCGCGATCTGCACGATCGGACGCTCGCCCTCCCGGACCAGCGGCAGCGCGCCCTCGCGGAACTCCTTCGGATACGGCCTCGGCATGAACACCATCCTTCCCGAGGCGTCAGACGACACCTCAGATCAGGTGTCCACAAAAGCGGGGGAAGTCCAGGTCGCTTTCCTTCAGAGCGAGCGCCTCGCTGATGCGCAGTCAGCGCGCCAAGGCACGACGATCACCGGCGTCAGCTGCACGGTGGATGGCATGCGTCCTCCCTCGGCCGATGGTTGACCCGTCGATCGTCCCGTGACAAGGCGAGCACAGCTTTCGGCCCCCGGCGGCTGTCACGCGCGCGTATCGCCCAACCCACTCGTCGGGCGCCGTCCGGCCGTCGCTGCCAGCTGCCTAGGTGTAAGTCCCATCAAGGTTGGTTTCGCTCGTTGAGGCGAGCGATGGGCGGTTGGTGGCCGAGGGCTGAGTGTTTGCGGTGATGGTTGTAGTGCCAGAGCCATCCGTCAAGCGCGGCGGTGCGCTGGGTGCTTGAGCGGTAGATCGCGTCGTAGGCCCAGCCGGCCAGGAGGGTGCGGATGAACCGCTCGGCCTTGCCGTTGGTTTGGGGTCGGTAGGCGCGGGTGCGCAGATGGCGGATCCCGAGGGTGCGGCAGGCGGCGGCGTGGATCGTGGAGCGGTAGGCGCCGCCGTTATCGGTGAGGACCCGCTGCGCGGTGATGCCGTGGCGGGCGTAGAACGCCACAGCACGTCTGAGAAAACCGATCACGGTGAGCCTGCTCTGATCGGCCAGGACCTCGGCGTAGGCCAAGCGAGTGCAGTCATCGATCGCGATGTGCACGCACTCCCAGCCAGCGGTCTGGCGCATGACGCCGAGAGGGTCCTTGCGAGTTGGCCGCTTGCTGCGAGCGGCCGGTCCCGTGAACCGGGAGCCGGCGCCGCGCTGGATCCGTCCCAGCCGCTTGATGTCGATGTGGATCAGCTCACCCGGCCGCTCGCGCTCGTAGCGCACCGCCGGCTCGAGGCCGAGACGTCCGAGCTTGCCCATCCCGATCCGGGTCAGGATCCCCGAGACGGTCGAGAGAGACATGTCGAGGACCTCGGCGATCTCCGGGCCGGTGAACCGCAACCGTCGCAGCGCCGCGATCGCCTGGACCCGCTGCTCACTGGTCCGGTGCGGGATCCGATGCGGCGCCGAGGAACGATCCCGCAGCCCGGACTCCCCCTCGGCGCGGTAGCGGCCCACCCATTTGCGGGCGCAGCGGACGCTGACGCCGGCGGCCTCGGCCGCCCCCGCCAACGTCCGCTCCCGCTCAACCACACCCAACAGAGCTCCCGACGGCCTTTCAGACTGAGCGCCGCGTTAGCCGGTATGGGAGGCGTCCGCTCCTGTTGAGAGCGTCGGCGCTCCCGCGCATCGTGTCGCGCGGGCTGGATACCGCATCGATGGATGAGGAGCGCCGACATGCCAGAACGTATCTGTTTCGTAGGCCTGGACGTCCACGCGCGACGGACTGCCGGGGCGGGGGTGCAGCTCGGGTCCGGGGAGGTGTTCAAGGCCCAGATCCCCGGGCCGCCGGTCGAAGCGATCGACTGGATGCAAACGCTGCCGGGTCCGGTCCGCGCGGTCTATGAAGCGGGCCCCACCGGATTTGGGCTTGTTCGCGCTGCCCGCGCGGCGGGGATCGAGATGATGGTGTGCGCCCCCGGCGCGATCCCTCGCCAGCCCGGTGACCGGGTTAAGACCGACACCCGCGACGCGCTCAAGCTCGCGCGGCTGCTGGCCGCCGGTCAGCTGCGCCCAGTGGTGGTGCCCGAGCCAGAACTGGAGGCGCTGCGTGACCTGGTGCGCTGCCGCGAGGATCTCCGCGGCGATCTGATGGCCTGCCGGCACCGGATCACCAAGCTGCTGTTGCGCCGCGGGTTGATCTATCCCGGGCCGGGCGCGGCGTGGACGCGACGCCATGCGTCGTGGCTCGGCTCGCTGACCTTCTCAGAGCCGCTGGTGCAGATCACGTTCGCCGAGCACCTCAGCTGCCACGAAGTGCTGCTCACCCGCCGCGACCGGCTCGATCACCTCATCGCCGAGCAAGCCACCACCGGTCCGTGGGCCGCGCTGATCGCGCGGCTGAGATGCCTGCGCGGGATCGACACCCTGACCGCGATCGGGCTGCTCACCGAGGTCGGCGACTTCACCGCGTTCGCGCACCCGCGCCGGCTCGCGAGCTTCGTCGGCCTGACGCCCTCTGAGAGCTCCTCTGGCGATCGCCGCCGCCAAGGGTCGATCACCAAATGCGGATCAAGTCACGCCCGGCGGCTTTTGATCGAAGCGTCCTGGCACTACCGACGCCACCCCGCACTGTCAGTCGATCTGCGCCGCCGGCAAGCCAATCAGCCACCCGCCGCGATCGAGGCCGCCTGGCGCGCCCAACTGCGACTCCATCGCCGCTGGACCCACCTCGACGCCGCCCGCGGCAAGAAACGCACCACCGTCGCGGTCGCCGTCGCCCGCGAGCTCGCGTGCTTTGTCTGGGAGATCGCCAACCAACCCGACACCTAACCGGCCCACCCCCGCCCATCCCGCTCGAGGTGAGGGTGGCGGCCGGCGCGCGCAACCGGGATCCGCGATCACGCTATGAGCACCGACCCACCCGGTCGGCGCGCTCGATGTTAGACAGCGGCCCCAGCGCGACGAACAGCCCGTCTTGAGGTAGCCAGCCCTCGCATATCAGCCTGAAGCGCCCTCGCCGCACCGGCCGCCACCCGCACCCCGAGCCACAGCCGACCACCCGCCACACCGGCCAGAAGTCGCCTGCCCACTTGACAAACTGCTCCCCATATCAGCGTGCAGATTCATCCGGTGTCCTCCTTGGTGAGACTGAGGTGCTTGGCAGCTCTCAGCCTCCAAGGAGGCCCGGATGGACCAACCTACTCAGGAAGTACACCTAGTCACATCCAGATCGCCCGCGTGCTCGACGGTGGTCTGGATGCCGCGATCGCCTGGGCAGCGGCCGGAGACGACGGCCTCGACCTCCAGCTCCTGTGGGCCGAGCCGCTGGTGGCGGTCACGCCCTCGCGGATGACCGACGACCCGGTCGCCGCGGAACGGCTCAACGTGCTCGTCGACGCCGACCTGACCTCCTGGGATGCATGGAACCAGTTCGCGAACGACTTCGTGGATGCCGCCGGCTGCCGCCTCGTCCACATCGACGACGGCGGCATCACCGGACCCGGCTTTCACCAGCACTGTCAGCGTCTCAACGCCCCGACCCTCGCTTCCCCCAAGCGTCATGCAGCGCCGCTGCCGGCGGGGTTGCGCACGCGACCGATCCGCGATCCGACGCCTCTCTGGTGCTGGTCGCTCGTGACTCGCTCCGACGACGACCGTCCGGCGATCGTCGCACTGCGCGAAAACGCCGTGGCCCTCACGCGAGCAGCCGGGCTCCATCAGCTCCCGACCGCGACCGTGTGGGTGCCGCCGCGGGACCCACAGCGGACAGCGATCGCAGGGATGATGGGCGAGCTCATGCCCCGGGATCGTTGGGGTGGGGCTGCAGTGGCGTGACCACTATGTCCATCCAGTCGCTCAGCGGCAGATCGCCGAGCAGGCCGTCAAGCTGCTGCCGATCGTCGGCGCGGTACAGACCCAGGGCCTTTGTCTGGCCCGGGGCGACTGGCGGGATCCACACGCGGGCGATGTGTCCCTCTCTGGCCAGCGCAGCGGCCGAGGCGGCCTCGGCCTCCTGGCGTGACTCGATCTCGGCGGCAGGCGTGCCTTCCGGGACCCTGATCGTGAATTCGACGAGAAATTCCACCGCGTGCTCCTTGCTGAGGATTTGAGCTGCGAGTCGATATCGACGTCGCGCTCGGGATCCTGACCGGCCGCGGGCGTCGCGTCCACGACGCATCTCGACACGTTGATAGGCACCGCCTAACGGCCGGCGCGGCTACTTCCCACTCCCGTCAACGAAGCGCGTAGGCCACCAGCTGCGGGTTCCGGCTCGGCCCCTTGCCGGTGATGCCCCCTGCCGGGACCAGGACCGTGTGGCCCGCGATCGCGAGCGGAGCGTTCTCCGTCGTGGGCAGCTTGCGCCGGTAGGCGATCGCGCCGGTGCGGCGGTTGAGCGCGAGCAGTGTCCCGTTCAGCGACGCGGTGAACACAAGGTCGTTCGAGACCGTGGCGGCGCCGAGCGGCAGTGACGCGACCTTCGTGTCCCACTCGACGTTGCCGGTGGTGAGGTTGAGCGCCTCCACCTCTCCGGTGGGACGGCCGGCGACGCCGGTGGGCACGGGCCGGTTCAGGTTCGTGTAGGTGAGCGGCAGGTTGATCGTGACCGCGTAGACATTGTTGCCGGCAAGGGCCATGTTGGTGAGCACCCCACCCAGCGATCCGGGAGCGGTCGTGTACGGGAGCCTCAGGGTGAGCTTGTGCTCGAGCGCGTCCAGCGAGTCGTTGTCGTGGCCGTTGTGCTCGCCGACCGCGGTCTTCCAGATCAGCTTGCCGGAGCTGGCGTTCATCTCGTAGACGTAGCCCATCTTGCCGGCGCCGATGACAACCGGGACGCGGCCGCTCCTGGCCGCGATCGGAGATGCCTGCATGTCGTAGTCCTTGAAATCGTTCGGCACGCCCTGGTAGTACCAGCGCAACTTGCCGGTCGCCGCGTCGAGGTTCACAGCGCTGTTGGTGTAGAGCTGCGCCGACGGGTGGGCGATCGCGGACGCGGGCGTCTGATACGGGTTGCCGGTGCCGTACGTCACCGATCCGTCGACGCCGACCAGCGGGGTCTCCCAGGCGCCGCCCGCGCCGAGCCCGAGAGACCGCACGCCGACGGACTGCCCGCGCACCGTGTTGAACCTCCACAGCGCCGCGCCGGTCGCCGCGTTCAGCGCGAGCAATACGCCTCCGCCGGCTCCGCTTCCGTACTGGCTGGCGAGATACACGCGGCCGTTGGCGACCTGGGGCTGGATCCCGAATGTCCCCTCCCCCGTGTTGAGGACGTGCGCGTTCACCCAGGCGGGCGCGCCGGTGGCGGCCCGCAGGGCGAACACAGATGTGGGCGTCTCCCCGTAGACCGTCCCATCCGCGACGGCGACTCCGTTGGGCCCCGGCCCGCTCCGCTCGGGCGCGTTGCACCGGTACTCCCACTCGAGCTTCCCCGTCGCCAGCGCCAGCGCGTACACGTTGGAGTCGAGATCCTGCAGATACACGACGCCGCCTTGCACGATCGGCGCCGCGGCCAACGAACCGGACCCCCCGACCCCGGCCGCAGCCTTGCCGGTCAGCTTGAACGTCCAGGCCGGCTTGAGCCTGGACACGTCCGCCGACGAGATCGTCGAGTGTGGGGCGACCCGCGTGTTCGCGAGGTCGGCGTTCGCGTAGGGCCATGCCCCGGAAGCCACTTTCGAGCCGGCCAGGCTGGCCGTCGTGGTCCTGCAGGCAGGACCCGCCGCCGCAGTCTTGCCGCCACCGCCGCATGAGGCGAGCAGCACGCCGCACGCGCCCATCAGGACCACCGTGCTGAGGGCGTAGCGCCCGCGCTCAGGCCGCGCAGACGCTGGCCGCCCGTGTCTACGGCGAGCTAGCTCTCGACTGGACGTGAGAGGCGATAGGCGATGTAGAAGTGCAGAACCGCGGCCGGGACGAGAAGCATGCCCCACCACCCCCCGTGCCCAACGCCGTACAGAATGCCGGTCAGCAGCAGCAACCAGAGCCCGATGCCAAGGCGCAGCGGGCCCATGACGCGAGCGTGCCGGTACTCCCATGAAGTCGGCACCCTGGTGTGGCGCAGCCGCATGAAGATCGCGTGCCGGACCAGATCGAAGGACTCCGCAACCCCGGGCCGCCTCTGACCCTCAGCCGCGCCTGCCATCAGCACCGACAGAAGCTCCTGCTCATGCTCGCGCCGGAACGCCTTCGGATACAGCACCAACAGTCGGCGGTAGCCACGCTCCAGCTGAGCGGAATGGATCACGCTCATGCGAACAGCATATATCGTTCAACTGACGGTAGTCAAGTCGTCAGTCGCCGGCATCCTGACGCTCAGACGGTCGCCGTGTGCGCCACGGGAATCCCGGCCTCCCAGTCGAGGACCTTGCCGAACTGGACGAGCTCGCCGTAGTAGGCAGGGTGCGACGTCCGAGACAGGGCCAGTTCGACTGGCCACGAAGCCGCCTGTTCCGGCGTCTGCGCTCGGCTCATGTCCTCAAACCACGGGCGCGAGGCGTCGGTGTCGATCAAGCCGGGGCACAGCGCCATCAGCAATCTGTTCTCGGCGAGGTCGGCGGTCCGCCGCTGCCGGGCCAGGGCCCGAACGGCCGCAACCTGCGCGACCTTCGACGGGATGTTCAGCCATGCTCCGAAGCCCTCGGCCTCGGCCTCGCGATCGTGAACAGCACGCCGCCAGTCGGCGACGAGCGCATCGACAGCGTCGAGGTCAGCCTCGGCCGCTGCGGCGAAACGCCCCGAGATTCGGCCGTCGAGCTTGTCGAGCGTTCCCAGCGCGCTCGCGACGACGATCAGCCGGCCGCCAGGGCGCAGGCGCGGGGCGAACGCGCGCAGCATCCGGGTTGTCGCGAGGTTGTTGGTCTCGGCCACCGCATCAACCTCGTCGGCTGGGTCGACGTCGGGGGTCATCCGCGCGGTGGCGTTGGAGAAGACGATGTCGACCTCGCCCAGCCCGGCGGCGAGCGTGGCGATCGCGTCGCCATCGCGCACGTCGAGGACGCAACTCTCGACGCGAGCAACCGCCGGGCCGGCGACCTCGGCCGCCGCGGCGCTGACGCGGCCCTCGTCGCGGCCGGTGAGCAGGACATGGTCATGCGGCGCCATGCGCGCGGCGAGGCCTGCGGCGAGCGCTCGGCCGAGTCCCTGGTTGGCGCCTGTGACGAGTGCGATTCGAGAAGCGTTCATGCCCTCAAGCTAGCGCCGGGCCCGCCATGCCTCAAACGAGAGTTACGCACAGTTACCATTCCTGAACCGCATGACCTCGGAATTCTCCACGGGCGGGTTGCGCGTCCTGCGCGAGGTGGCGCAAGCTGGGTCTTTCTCGGCGGCGGCGCACTCCCTCGGGTACACGCAGTCGGCCGTCTCGCGGCAGGTGGCCGCGCTCGAGGCGGTCGCCGGGCGGCGGCTGTTCGATCGGACCCGCCAGGGCGTGACGCTGACCGCTGCCGGCACGCGCCTGCTCACGGGTGCAATCCGCGCCCTCGACGAACTCGACGCGGCGCGGCTCGCGCTCAACGGGGAGCCGGTTGCGGCGGGCCCGGTCGCGCTCGGCGCGTTCGCGACCGCGGTGGCGGGACTCGTCCCCCGAGCGCTCGCGTCGCTGCCGACGGCGCTCAAGGTGACCGTCCGCGAGGCCACCACGCCCGCGCTGATCCGGGCGGTGCGGGCGGGCACGCTCGACCTCGCGATCCTGGCTCGCACGCCGCCGTTCCGCCCGCCGGACTCGGAATCGCCGCCGCTTCAGCTGACAACGCTCTCAGAGCACGACCTGGTCGTCGGCGTCCCCGCGAGCCATCCGTTCGCGAGTGCCCGCACGGTCGAGGTGCACCAGCTCGAAGGTCAGATCTGGGTCGCGAGCCGGTCAGACGCGGGCGATTCCCTGCTCGGCGTGTGGCCCGGCCTGGCCGAGCGGCCCGAGGTCCGCTACGTGGTGCGCGATTGGCTCGCCAAGCTGCAGATCGTCGCCGCCGGCCTCGCGATCACGACGATCGCCCCGATCACGCTCGATGCGCTGCCCGCCGGGGTCAAGGTCGTCGGCGTGCGCGGCGAGCCGCGGGAGGCGCGACGGATCGTGCTGGCGCGCCGGCCCGGACCGCTGGACGGCCCCGTGGCCAAGGTGGCCGACGCGCTGATGACCGCCGCCCGAGCCTGGCGCGGTCCGCCTATCCGCGAGCGTAATCCTCGTCGCTGACCGGGTCCTGCCAGTCGTGGCCGCCGAGCGAGACGGCCCGGTGGATCATGTAGCTCGACGCGCTCGCACCGTGCCAGTGGCGCTCATCGGGCGCGATCCACACGGTGTCGCCTGCGCGGATCGACTGCACCTCGCCGCCCTCGGCGAACACCTTGCCGCGGCCGGCGAGCACGAACAGGATCTGGCCGCGCTCGTGGGTGTGCCAGTGCGTCCTCGCTCCGGGCGCGAAGAACACGTCGTTGATCGTGATCCCGTCGGTGGTGGCCATCACGGGATCGCCCCAGACCTCCCCTGTGAACGTGGCCGATCGCCGCTCCGAGTCTCCTTGCTCGGTGCGGCCATGGATGACTTTCATCTGTCCTCCTGTGTCGTGTCCTGGTCGTGAAGCCGCACACCGCCGGCGATGTCGCCGATGGCGTCGACCACGCGGTTTGAGATCTGGTCCTGGTAGCCGCTGTTGTTAGCGAGGCCGAACGACGCCATCGGTCCCGCCGCATTGAGCGTGGGCACGCCCAGCGAAGCGAGATGATCGACGTACAGCGCAACGTCCTTCATCATCAGGCGGCCGGTCAGCCCGCCCTCGAGGTAATCGCCGTGGATGATGCTGGGAAACCGGTTGAGCGTGGCAAAGTTGACGCCGCTGCCGGCGTTGATCACGTCGAGCACCGTGCCGAGATCCAGGCCGGCCTTGCGGGCCGCCACCATCACCTCGGCGGTCGCGGAGAGGCTGATCGCGTTGAGAAAGTTGTTGAGCAGCTTGACCGTGTGCCCGGCGCCGCTCTCGCCGACGTGGAACACCCTGGCGCTGAACGGCTCGAGCGCCCAGCGGACTCGATCGAGGGCATCGCCAGATCCGCCGGCCATGATCGTCAGCGTCCCCGCCTCGGCGGCCGCGGCGCCCCCCGAGATGCCGGCGTCGATCAGCGGGATCCCGCGCTCGGCCAGCGCGGCGTGCAGGCGGACCGTCGAGCCGGGTGCCGCCGTCGTCAGGTCGACGACGTGCAGCCCGCCGTGCCCGTGGGCGAGGATCCCGTCGTCGCCGAGCACGACCGCTTCGACCACCGGGCTGTCGGGCAGCGACAGCAGTAAGACGTCGGCGTCGTGCGCCACTGCAGCGACGCTGTCCCCCCGCCGTACGCCCGCTTCGCCGATCCGGCCCGGATCCGCGTCGAAGCCGATCGCGTCATGCCCGGCGGCGACGATCCGCCGCGCGATGCGCCCACCCATGTTGCCCAGACCGACGATCCCGATCGTGCCCCCTGCGCCGACACTGGCGTGCTGCTCCATCACGTCTCCTTTGCGCGCGATTACCGGCCGAGCAGCGCAGGATTCCACAGCCCGGCCGCGCCCGACCTGCCCATCCTCAGCGGTCTGTCACTAGGGAATTGTCTAGGCGATCCCCTAGTGCGGGTCGCGCGCACGGGTGAGATGCTCCCATCGCGCAACGACTCGGGGTAGCCGATGAGTTGGACCCGCACCCGTAGTGAGGAGGGGTGCGGGCGACCGTCTCGGGGATCGGGACATCGAAAGGAGAGCAATGGATCGTCGTCGCTTCCTGCAGGCGGGCGGAGCACTGGTGGCCGGTGGTCTGCTCGCAGACCTGGACTTCTTCGAGAGCGCGGCCAGCGCCGCGGCCCGCTCCCAGGCGCGGCCCAACATCGTCTTCATCCTCGTCGACGAGATGCGGTTCCCGACCGAGTTCCCCGCCGGGGTGAGATCTCCGGCGCAGTTCCTGCACCGCTTCATGCCCAACCTGTATGAGCTGTGGCGCCACGGCGTGAAGTTCGAGAGCTACTACAGCGCCGGCAACGCCTGCAGCCCCGCCCGGGCCACGCTGGCCACCGGCCTGTATCCCCACCAGGAGTGGCTGCTGGCGACGCGGACCGCGGCCGGCCCGGCGCTGCAGCCGAACTTCCCGACCTACGGAAAGCTCCTGCAGGCCTTCGGCTACCAGACGCCCTACATCGGCAAGTGGCATCTGTCAAACCCGCCGTCACACGGCGTCCGCGGCTACCTGAACAACTACGGCTTCCAGGGGTTCACCAACCCGGATCCCACCGGCACCAACGGCCAGGGTGAAATGGAGGATGGTCACATCGCCCAGCAGGCGGTCCGCTGGCTGCAGGCCAACCGCCGCAGCGACGTGCCCTTCTGCCTCACCGTCAGCTTCGTCAACCCACACGACAAGCAGTTCTTCTGGGCCGGCTCGGAGGGCGACCACTACGAGAAGCTGTTCGAGGGCTCCGACGTGAAACCGTTCATCACGGGTTACAAGTCGGTCCCGGGCGAGGACAACCCGCCGCCGCACGGCTACCCCGAGCTGCCCTCCAACTGGGAGTCTCGCCAGCAGCTGACCGACCACCGCAAGCCGCCGAGCCAGCAGCTGTTCAGATCCTTCCAGGAGGTCGTCTGGGGCGGGGCCCCGGACGACCCAGCGGTCCGGCGGTTCTCGGTCCAGCCGTCACAGATCGAGCCACGGCAGCTCGGCGTCGGTCAGGCCCCGTTCCACTACTGGCAGCGGGGGCTCGACATGTACACGCTCGTGCAGCGGATGGTCGACGTGCAGATCGGCAAGGTCCTGGCGGCGGTCCCCGAGAGCCAGCGCGCCAATACGGTGTTCGTGTTCGCGTCCGACCACGGGGAGTACGCCGGGGCGCACGGGCTGCTGTCGGGCAAGGTGGGCACGGCCTACGAGGAGGCCATCCACGTCCCCTTGATCGTCGCCGACCCCAGCGGCAGGTTCGCCAAGCAGCCCGACAAGCCGCGCCGGCAGCTGACCTCCAGCGTCGACCTGGCGCCGATGCTGGTGACGCTGGGCAATCGCGGCAGCCGGCGCTGGCAGCGCGGAAAGTACGCCGAGATCTACGGCGAGCGGCTGGACCTGGTCGGACTGCTGCGCGACCCGTCCGCGCCGGGCCGCGACCACGTGGTGTTCGCCACCGACGAGATCGTGCCGGCGGCGATGAACTATCTCCGGGCACCGACCCACGTGCTGGCGGTGCGCACGCGCGAGGTCAAGCTGGTCACCTACACGAGATGGGCCCGCGGAACGACGCGGCCGATCAAGGCGTCGCTCAAGGTCGAGTTCTACGACTACGCCACCGCGAGGGGCCGCGCCGAGACCGAAAGCCGCCCCGACGACCCCCGGGTCAAGCCGCTGCTCGACAAGCTGTTTCACCAGTACGTGCCCCAGCAGATGGAGCAGCCGCTGCCGCCCGCGCTGCGGCCGACCGTGGCCCGCGCCCGGGCCAGCTATCTGGTCTTCCAGGCGGCGAGCGACGCCTACTCGTTCAAGGCGCTCGTCCCGCAGCAGCAGCTCAGGACGAAGCTGGGGTACGGCGGTAACTTCTAAACGACGACCGGGGGTCTACACGTACTGCTCGGTGGCGGCGCGGTACAGCTGCGGCTGGCGACTGCTGAGGTTCGGGTACTGCCGGCGGAAGGTCTGCACCCGATCGAGATCGATCGAGGCGAGCCCGAAGCCCTCGCCGTCCGGAACCGTAGCCATCACGGTTCCCCACGGATCGACGATCACGCTGCGGCCGTGCAGCCAGCTGCCGTCGGTCTGCTGTCCCCACTGAGCCGGGGCGAGCACGTAGGCCTGGTTCTCGACGGCGCGAGCCCGGACTAGGAGCTCCCAGTGGTCGCGTCCGGTCGCCTCCGGGAATGCCGCTGGGATGAACAGCAGCGTGGCGCCCCGATCGGCCGCGAGGATCCGGTACAGCTCCGGGAACCTCACGTCGAAGCAGATCGAGAGCCCGGCGGTCACCGAGCGTCCGTCGAGGTCCAGTTCGGCGGTGACGACCTCTTGGCCCGGGGTGATCGCGGCGCCCTCGCTGTAGGTGATCTGCGGCGCACGGGCTTCGAACAGATGGATCTTGCGGTACACCGCGACCAGCTCGCCGTCGCTGTCGATCAGCGTCGTGGTGTTGTGGAACGCGTCCTCGTGGCGCTCGAAGAACGAGCCTCCGTGGATGTGAATCCGCAGCTCACGGGCGAGGGCACATAGGCGATCCGTCGTCGGGCCGGGAATCGACTCGGCGGCGTCGCCATACATGCTCGCGATCGACTCCGGCGAGACGTTCGTCCCGTAGCAAGTGAAGTACTCCGGCAGGGCCACGAGCCTGGCTCCCGCCTGGGCGGCCTCGCGGATCAGCTGCTCGGCTCGATCGAGGTTGGCCTGCTTGTCGTCGGTCGCGTGAAGCTGGATGACCGCCGCCGGTAGAGAGCTCATGTGCTCATTGTCGCTCAGGCGGCCTCGGGATGGGTGCGAACGAAGGGTAAAGCGCGCCGCATCGGTGAGAATGGCCTCGGTGACCGAACCGGGCACAGTCTCACCAGCGCCCGCGGCCACGACCGCGACACCGCCGGCGCACCCGTGGCGGAGGGTGTTCGTCGACGAGCGAGACGGCCCGCTGCCGGCGCTGCTGTTCGCGTTGACCGTGCTCGCCGGATCCGTCGACGCACTCAGCATCCTGCGCCTCGGTCATGTGTTCGTGGCCACGATGACCGGCAACCTGGTGTTCATCGGGCTTGCCCTCGCCGGCGCCAAGGGCTTCACCGTGGCGACCTCGGCGATCGCGCTGGGCGGATTCGTGATCGGCGTGCTGATCGGCGCCCGGGCGGTCAAGGCCTCCAGGTCGCATCGAGGAAAGGCGCTGCGCAACGTGCTGGGGGTGAAGCTGTGGCTAGCCGCCGCGATCTTCGTGGTGGTGATCCTCAGCACGCCGGGCTACCCCGTGGGGTCCAGGGATGCGATGGTCGCGTTGCTGGCGATGTCGATGGGAGCGCAGCTGGCCGTGATCCGTTATCTCAAGGTCCCCGACCTGCTGACCGTCGTCCTCACGATGACGATCACCGGCGCGCTCACCGAACACGGCACGGGCTTGCGCGACCCGAGGGTGCTCCGCCGTGGCATGACGTTGATCTCGTTCGCGGTCGGCGCGTTGACCGGCGCGCTGCTGATCCTCAACGTCGGCCTAGCGGCGGGGCTCGGGTTCGGGCTGGCAATCATCATCGGCGTCGCCATCGCAGCACATCTGGTGTCGCGCACCGAGGCCGGCTGGACGGCACCGCGGACGCCGGCCTGACCTAGCTGCCGCGCCGGTTGCCCGCTTCACAAGCGGGTAGTCACGACCGAACACCGAACTCGAGCAACGAGGGAGAGCGGAGAAAGAGCTATGGCACGAAGCGCGGCATCCAGCGGAAGATCCAAGACGGCGGCCAAGAGCCGCGCGAAGAGCGCGAAGGCGACCGCCCGCAAGCGCCCGTCCACGAAGGCGACGGCCCGCAAGACCTCAGCCTCGAAGACAACCGCGCGCAAGCGCCCGTCCACGAAGGCCAGCTCCCGAAAGCGCCCGTCCACGAAGGCGACCGCCGGCAAGCGCTCGTCGGGGAAGACGCCCGCAAGGCGGTCCCGCAAGCAGTCGCGGTTCGGGCGTCTCGGCCGTCGTCGGGACGGTCGTTGAGAAGACCCCGAAACCGGTTCTCGCCGGCGGCGCGGCCGTCGCTGGGATCGCGATGATCGCGGCGGGCAAGGCGCTCAAGCCAAAGCGCCGGGGCAACTCGGTCGGCGATGGTCTGGCCAAGGCCGGCGAGCAGATCGGCAAGCTCGGCAGCGAGATCCACCACGCCGGCAACACGGCACAGAGCGTCGGCGACGCCCTGTCGAAGTAACGGCGTTCAGCCCGCGACCGCGGGCAGCACGTCGCGCGCGAACAGCTCGTTGCACTTGCGCATCGCCGCCGAGGGCGTGTCGAGCGACGCCGGGACGACGATCACGCGATCGATCCCGCACGCCTCGATCTCGCGCAGCCGTTCGCGCACGGCCCGCGGCGGTCCGCAAGCGGTGAACCGGTCGATGAAGTCGTCGTCGAGCGCCCGCGCGAAGCCCGCGCCAGCCTCGCCGTGGTGCTCGCGCTCATATCCCGAGGCCGCCTCCTGCGCACCCTGTGCCAGCGAGTCGCCGGCTGAGGCGGCGGAGAAGCGCGCGAACGTGGCCGCGCTCCCGCGCACGAGGTCGCGCGCACGAGCGGGCTCGTCGTCGACGGCCACGTTGACATAGGCGCCGACGGTCAGGTCGTCGGGACCGGCCGCGCGGGCGGCCTGCACGCCCCGCCGCAATCGCTCTGGGTCCGCGCCGACCGTCAGGTCAACACCCTCGGCGTGGCGCGCCGCGGCGGCGATCGTACGCGGGCCCGACGCCGCGACGTGTACCGGGACCTTGGGGAGGCCGGAGTCAGCGATCCAGTGGATCGCGCTCTCCCCCTGTTCGAGCTGCACGGTGTCGCCGCGCAGGAACCCCTGCAGATGCTCGAGCTCGCGCTCGAACCGATCGACCGACAGGCGCCTGAGCCCGATCTGGCTGAGCGCCGAGTCGCCCTGGGCGAAGCCGAGCGTGGCCCGGCCGCCGGTCTCGGTCGTGCAGCGTGGCCGCCGCCGAGGCGGTGACCGCGATGTGGCGGGTGATCGGATTGGTGACCCCGGGGCCTAGCGCAAGCGTCGAGGTCACCGCCCCCGCGAGCGCCAGCTCGACCCAGACGTCGGCGGTCAGGTTCTGGCTGTCGGCCACCAGCAGGCCGGTGAACCCCCACTCCTCCGCCTGCCGGGCGGCGTCGGCCACGCGCCCGGGCAACGCGAATGCGTGCATCCACAGCTCCATCGCCGCAGATCTTCGCGCACCGGCCGCGGCTACGCCGCCCGCGTGAGCTGCTGGCGATGGGCACCGAGGCGGCAGCCGAGACCTACCGCCGGCTCGGGCACGGCGCAGCCGCGGCGCGCGGCCGTCTCCCGAAGCTGCGCTGACCCGCGTCCGGCAACACGGGGCGCCCCGAGCTGACGAAAGCGGCGCGGGCCGCGGGTTATACTCCGCCCCGTCGCGGCTGTAGCTCAGTTGGCTAGAGCGTCTGCTTGCCATGCAGAAGGTCGAGGGTTCGAGTCCCTTCAGCCGCTCTCAGAAAGCCCCGCTCAGGCGGGGTTTTTATTTACTCCCGACCCCTCCGACGCCCTGCAATGCATCCGAGCATTGAGTTTCAGAAGATCTCGCCGACGACGCTCGCCGACGTTCTCGGCCAGCAGCAGGTCATGGACGCCGGGATGCATGCCCTGTGGGCGCCGCCGCCGCGGGTCGCAGGGCCGGCGTTCACCGTCCGCTGCGCGGCCGCGGACAACCTCATGCTCCACGCCGCCATCTATCGCGCCGAGCCCGGTTCGGTGATCGTGGTGCAGGCGGGAGATATCGACTACGCCCTCGCAGGCGGCAACGTATGCGCGGTCGCGCAGCGCAGGGGCGTCGCCGCGTTCGTCGTGGACGGCGTCATCCGGGACATCGCCGAGGTCCGCGAGATGGGCTTTCCGGTCTTTGCCAGAGGGGTCATCCCGATCCCGGGCGCCAAGAACACGGTCGAGCCGCTCAACCAGCCGGTGCGATGTGGCGGGGTCACCGTTCGCGCCGGCGACATCATCGTCGCGGACGAGGAGGGAATCGTCGCTGTCCCCAGGGACCGGGCCGACGAGGTGCTCGAAACGGCTCAGGCCAGAGAGGCTCGGGAGGCGGACGAGTCACTCGATGCCTGGGAGAGCGCCCACCGCCGGCAGGTCGACGGGATCCTCGCCGCCCACGGCTTCACCGGCTGAGGAGAGCGTCCAGCGGGCGGGTGTTGAGGACGTCGGCGGCCGTGGCCCAGCCGCGGCGCGCGGTGGCGACTGACAGCGTGATGTTGTCCAGTCCCGCCGGGGAGTGCGCGTCGGTGGAGCAGACGATGCCGACGCCGGCGCGAAGCGCCTCGCGCACGTGCTCGCCGCTGAGGTCGAGGCGCGCGGGCAGGCCGTTGACCTCCAGGGCGACGCCGTGCGTCAGCGCGACCTCGAAGATCCGCTCCAGGTCAAGCGCGTTTTCCGGGCGGCGGTTGATCAGCCGGCCGGTGGGGTGGCTGAGACAGCTGACCGCGGGGTGGCGCAGGGCCTCCTCCACCCGCCTGGTCATCTCGGCCCGGGGCATTCGTTGCCCGCCGTGCACACTGGCCTGGACCCAGTCGAGGTCGGCGAGGACGTCGTCGGGTAGGTCGAGTCGTCCGTCGGGGAGGATGTCGCACTCGATTCCCCGCAGCACCCGGAACGGGGCGAGCTCCGCGTTGACCGCTTCGATCTCCTCGCCCTGGCGGCGGACGTCGTCGGCGGTGAGCCCCTGCACCGCGCCGACGGCGGGCGTGTGGTCGCAGATCGCCAGGTACTCATAGCCCCGGGAGCGAGCGGCGTGTCCCATGTCCGAGACGCTCGCCCGTCCGTCCGACCACGTCGTGTGGCAGTGCAGGTCTCCGCGGATCTGGTTGATCTCGACCAGCGGCGGCGGCTCCCCGCGGAACGGTGCTTCGCGCAGCTCGGGTGGGCACCAGGGCACAGCCAGCGCCGCATACACCGCGTTCTCGTCAGGGCCGGCGGGAAGCGGCTCGAGCGCCGCCACGTAGTCCGGCGACCCGGTCGCACGCACCAGTGCGGTCCCGAACCGCTCGGGCTCGGCGACGATCAGTTCCACGGGGACACCGTCGACCGTGACCCCGACGGCGCGCCGCTCATCCTCCTCGATCACGGCCACGATCTGGGGCAGCTCGCCGAACCGCGCCAGCACCGCGTCGGCACGCGGCGCCGCACGCACTACGGCGAGCCGGCGACAGGAGTCACTCCAGCGCCGCACGTCGCCCGCGGGCTCGGCATCGAGAGCACGCGCGATGCCGCCGACGAGCTCCCGGGCACGGGTGAGCCACACGCCTTGGGAGGTACCGGCCTCGCTCTCCTGGGCCAGCGCCGACACGATCTGCGCCTCGGTCTTGGGACCGATCCCCGGCACCTCGCGCAGGCGGCCCTCGGCGGCCGCTTCCCGCAGCTCGCCTGCGGTGCGGATGCCAAGCGCGCGGGCGATGTCGATGACGCGCCGGGCGCTCAGCCCGAGATAGCGGCCGAGACCGACGAGCTCGGGCACGACGTCTCGCTCGAGCTCGGCGAGCTCCGCGATCTGTCCTGTGGCCACGAGCTCCCGCAGGCGGGCCTCGATCCCGGCGCCGATGCCGCGAAGCTCGCGACCTCGGCCCGCGGCGACCAGCTCGGCGACCGGGGCCGCGCTGTGGCGAATCGACTCGGCCGCACGCCGGTAGGCGCGAATCGTGTACGGATTGGCGTCGCCGAGCTCCAGGACCGCCGCGAAGGCGTCGAGTTGATCGGCGATGTCGGCGTTGTCCACTTAACCGTGGCTCATTTCCCGGTCTCCACGGCGACGCATGATGGGTGATCGAGCGGGAATTCGTTCACAGACGCCGCAGCTTGTCCGGGTTGCGGATCGCGTCGATGCGCGTGATGTGGCCATCGCTGACCACGAACGAGATCGCCGCGCGATCGCCGTCGCCGCTCGGGAGCACGAGTCCGAGGCGGCCGTTGAGGTTGACCTCGATCGGTTCGAGCACGGACCGGTGGCTGAACGCGAGCCATGCGCGCGCGACCCGGGCCCCGCCGCGCAACGGCTTGCGCGCGGCGACCGCGCGCCCGCCGCCGTCCGATGTCCAGACGACATCTGGATCGAGCACCGCGACAAGGTCCTCCAGGTTCCCCTCGGCCATCGCCTGCGCGAACGCTCGCACGGCGCGATCGTGCTCGTCGCGCGAAGCCGCGAAGCGGGGGCTGCCGCGCTTTACGTGGCGGCGGGCGCGCGAGGCCAGCTGCCGCACCGCCTCCGGCGTGCGGCCGACCACCTCGGCGACATCGCCGAACGGCACGTCGAACACGTCGTGCAACACGAACGCCGTGCGCTCCGCGGGCGAGAGCTGCTCGAGCACGGCCAGCAGCGCGTAGCTCACCGACTCGTCGAGCGTGACACGGTCCGCCGGGTCCTCCGACGCGAGCGGCTCGGGGAGCCACGGCCCGATATAGGTCTCGCGCCGCGCGCGAGCGGACCGGAGGCGATCGAGCGCGAGCCGGGCGACGACCGTCGTCAGCCAGGCGTCGAGGTTCTCGATCGCCTCCGCGTCCGCGCGCTGCAGCCGCAGCCAAGCCTCCTGCACGACGTCCTCCGCCTCGCCGACGTCGCCGAGCTCGCTGTAAGCGAGCCGCAGCAGCCGCGGGCGGGCCTGCGCGAAGCGCTCGGTCGCAGTCACGCGGCGATCCGGTCCCAGGTGTCGGTGCCCGCGCGCACGCGCGGCGTCCAGCCGCTCGCCTCGCGCAGCCGGCGGCTGGATACGCGCTGAGAGCGGGCCAGCGGGCCGTCCTGCGGCGGCCGCGGGCGCAGGGCTTTCACGCCGACGGCGGCGGCCAGCGCGGCATCGATCTCGGCGTTGGTCGGCGGGTCGGTGTCCGCGACGTTGTACGTCCCCGCCGGTACGCGCAGTGCCGCCGCGATGGCCGCCGCCGCGTCATCCAGCCACAGCGTCGGCCGGTACGCGCTCGGTGGGCCAAGCGCAATCGAGACGCCGGCGCGCGCGGCCTCCAGCGCGGCCTGCGCGGACCCGCTCTCGGGTCCCATGAACAGCCCGAAGCGCAGCACGACGGTGTCGCCGTCAAACAGCTCGCGCGCGTTGCGCTCGGCCGTCAGCGCGGTCGTCGTCACGCCGCCGCCGGCGACCGGCGCGTCCTCCTCGAGCCACCCGTCGCCGCCGTCGGCGTACACGAACGCGATCGATTCCTGTACGAGGCGTTGGACGCGGGCGGCACGGGCGGCGCGCGCGATCGCCGCCGACGCCTCGATGCGCACGCGGTCGTTCTCTTTCCAGGCGGACGGATCGGCCATCCGATCGGCGCTCGGGACATGTGTCAACACGTTGACGACCACGTCCGCACCGTCGAACGCTACGCGCAGCGACGCCTCGTCGAACACGTCAGCCTCGACGGCGCGCGCCCCGAGGCTCTCGAGCCTCAGGTGTCCGCGTGCGGAGCGCGTCACGCCCGTGACGCGATGGCCGGCGGCGAGCAGTTCGCGGACGGCGCGCTGCCCGATGACGCCGGTGGATCCAGTGACAATGACCTCGTTCATGGTTGATGCTCCTTCGTCAGACGGTGCTCTGCCGACCTGACGAAGTACCCGGCCGGATCGTGACATGGGTCCCGGCCCGTCATCCCGCGACCGTGCGGCACGGGTTGACTTCACGCTCCGAGCCCTGTTCGGGACGCCGACCCGATACCTGGAGAAGGCCAAGACAAGCCGACCGGGAAAACCGGTCCATGCTGCCGGCGACGACACCACCCATCTGCCACTCGGCCGCTACCAGATCACCGAGTCGACCACCGTCCAACCCGCCGGCAAGCACTGGATTCTCGACTACGTCCTCTGCAATGGGCGACCGGTCGCCAGCGCCCGGGGGCAAACCACGATCAAGCTCACCCGCAGCCACCCGGACGCCAACTGCACATTCGTAAACCAGCTGATCCCCAACCCCCCGGGACCAACCCCACCCACCCCGCCGGCACCGCCCGCGCCACCGATCCCACCGACCCCACCGGCACCGCCGCCACCGCCGGCCCCAGTGCCAGATCTAAAGCCGGCGGACGGACCCATAGCGAACCTGTCGGTTACCAAGACGGTCTCACCGGCCGTGGTGCAACCGGGCCAATTGATCCACTACCGGATCGTGGTCGTCAACCACGGTCCCGACGCCGCCGAGAACGTCGTCGTCGCCGAGCTCAGCCACGGGACCAACCCGCTGCACATCCGCAGCAGCAAGGGCAAGTGCTACGGACAACACCCGGCCCGCTGCCAGATCCGCCGGATCGCTCCCGGGGGTCGCGTGGTGATCAACGTCACGGTCACCCGCAACGGCGTCGGGCGCCACACCAACCGCGTCGGCGTCGTGTCCTCCACCGACGATCCCAACCTGGCCGACAACGTGGCGTCGGCCACAGTGGTCATCCGGCGCCCCCCAACGCCAACCGTGACCGGCTGACGCTCCCCGGCGGTCGGGCCACATCCACGAGCGGGTAGGGTTAGCGCCCGCGCGGGGCCGGCCCACTGAGATCGATGGAGGGCTGACTGTGCCGAGCGGATATCTGACGTTGGTGGCGATCATCGCGCTGTACACGGCGGGCGTACTGTGGCCACCGCGGCGCCCGAAGGCGCTCGCGCGCGCGGTCTTCATCCTGTCGCACCCCATCAACGAGCTTCCGTTCGTCGGGCTCGCCGCGTTGTTGGCCGGCACGGTGGTGGCCCTGATCGGCGGTGATCTGGCCTCGACGGCCGGCGTGGTGTTACTCGCGGCAGCGGCCGTTACCGCCCTCGGGCTGCTCGAGGTCGCACGACAGGGATGGCTTGCCGGCCCCGTCGTGCAGCGATCGCTGCACCGCGACCTCGGCAGCGAGTGGCATTCGGTGAACCGGGTCGCCACGCGATCCCGGTCACACCACCTGATCCGCGCCGTGCTCGCCCCGCTCCCGGTGCGTCCGCGCAACGTCCAGCGGATCAGGGACGTCGCCTACGGCCAGGCGGGCAGGAGCCAACGCCTGGACGTCTATCGCCGGCGAGGTCGCGACCTCGGGCGAAGCCCCGGTGCTGATCCACTTCCACGGCGGACACTTCCGAATCGGCGCCAAGAGCCGAGAAGCACTCCCGCTCCTGCACAGGCTGGCGGGCGAGGGGTGGGTGTGCATCAGCGCCAACTACCGGCTCGGCTCCGCCGGGCGGTTCCCGAATTCGCTGATCGACGCAAAGGCGGTGATCGCGTGGGTGCGCTCACACGCCGCGAGGTACGGCGCGGACCCGTCGGTGATCATCGTGGCCGGAAGCTCGGCCGGCGCCCACCTGGCCTCGATGGCAGCACTGACGGCCAACGAGCCCGCTTTCCAGCCCGACGGTGAGCACGCGGACACGTCGGTCGCCGGTGCCGTGTGCCTGTACGGGTACTACGGCGACCGGGCGGCCGACCGGGGCATGGCGTCCTCCCCCGCCGCGTACGTCGGGCGCGACGCACCACCGTTCCTGGTCGCGCACGGCGATCACGACACTCAGATCGCAATCGGCCATGCCGACCGATTCGTGGCGCGGCTGCGCACCGGCTCGATCAGCCCCGTGGTCTACCTCCGGCTCCCCGGCGCCCAGCATCTCTTCGACCTGTTCCGATCCCTGCGCTTCGACCAGGTCGTCGACGGGATCGAGACGTTTGCCACATGGGTGCGCGTCCACCACCAGGCCACCGCAGCACGTTCCGCGCCCGGCGGCGACCGCTTCGCCGCTAGGGCCGACGACTGACGCGCTCTCCCGCGTTGCGCAGCTCGTGAAACGCGGCCCGCGCGGCGACGTCGCGTTCGCGATCGTCGTGCAGGACAGCGGCCAGCTGGATGGCGGGCCTCGCGACGGGCCGCTGATCGGGCGCTTCCTGGATGCGGTCGACTCCGGCGCCGCCTCCGGGCCCGCCGGGCCCTGACCTGGCGGCCGCTGCGACGTCGGGTTCAGCCAGCGGGGCTGACGACACGCTGAAACCGCGTCAGCGCGTCAGGCACGCCGACGGCGTGCTCGTCGCGCAGCGCGACGGTGGGGAAGCCGCGCTGAACGATCGTCATGAGCGTGCTCCCGTCCTGGTCCTCGAACGTGAACTCGTGCTCGAACTTGAAGGTCGATCCGTCGAGGCGGATCTCGGTGGTGGTGAGCAGGAGGCGTCGAGGGCGCTCGATCACTCCGAACACGTGCTCGTGGCGGTAAAGCGCGCTCGGCGACGCTCCGAATGAGATCGTCCACCTACCACCGACGCGCAGGTCGCACTCGGATTGCACGATCCATCCGGAATCGTCCTGGTCATAGAAGGCTCGCTGACCGTCCGGGCCGGTGAAGGCGTCGAACACCTCCTCGGGCGAAGCGGCGATCATCCGCTCGACGCGCAGGGCGTGCGTCATCGGCGCTTGGACCGCTCGGCCTCGACGTGATCGCCAAACCGGTCCAGCCGGCTCTGCCACGCCCGCCGGTACTCGTCCATCCACTGCCCCGCCTCGAGAAGCTGCGCCTGCCCGAGCCGGCACTCGCGAGCGCGCCCGACCTTCCGGCTGCTGACGAGATCGACCTCCTCGAGGATCCCGATGTGTTTCTTCACGCCGTTCAGCGTCAGACCGAACGGCTCGGCCAGCTCGGTGATCGTGGCTGGACCGTGCCCGAGCCGCTCCAGGATGTCGCGGCGAGTGCGATCGGATAGCGCGAAGAAGGTGCGATCGAGCGTTCGTTTATCCTGCACCGAGCGGTGCACTATAGCGGCGCCGGTCCTCCTGCCAAGTCTGTATAGTGCACCAATCAGTTCACTATAAGCGGCAGGAGAAAAGATGCGGACACTCGTGTTGTCGATGGGCGTATCCCTCGACGGGCTCGTGGCCCGGCGCGGTCGGTTGGGCGCGGGCGGCTGGGGACTACCGCGCGAGGATCCAGCGCTCAAGCAACGCAAGCTCGACTGGTTTCGCAACATCGACTTTCACCTCATGGGGCGTGCCACCTATGAGGAGATGGCGCAGGCGTGGCCGGCATCCAACGACCCATACGCCGCCCCGATGAACGACATCCCCAAAGTCGTGTTCTCCAAGACGCTGGATCGCGCCGACTGGGCCGATACACGGATCGCCCGCGGCGACCTGGCGACCGAGATCTCCGAACTGAAGCGCGGAGAGGGCAACGACCTGCTCGCGTGGGGCGGCGCCACGTTCGCGCAGTCGCTCTCGAAGCTCGGACTGGTCGACGAGTACCGGCTCGTGCTCCAACCCGTCGCACTCGGGGATGGGCTTCCGCTGTTCAAAGACCTCGCCGAGCCGCTGAACCTCGAGCTCATCGATGCGCAGACCTACGACACCGGCGCATCGCTTCACGTGTACCGACCCGCACGACCAGCGTCGTGAACGCTCGGCCCCGGCAGCGTCCGATCCTCGAGCTGGGCCAAGACGCCGTCTTCGAATCGCCAAGCTTTGGCTCGGCCAGCTACACTGCGCAACGGTCGGACAGTCGTCCGACGTGAAGTAGTGCCAGCGTTCGTAGTGGTTGCCCTTCAGCATCTCCCGCGTTTCGCAGCACACGATCTCCCGGGAGGGAACACATATGGCAACTGGAACCGTGAAGTGGTTCAGCGACGAGAAGGGCTTCGGCTTCATCACCCCCGACGACCAGGGCAAGGACCTGTTCGTCCATCACTCGGCGATCGCCGGCAGCGGCTTCAAGTCGCTCGCTGAGGGCGCGAAGGTGTCCTACGACGCCGAGCAGGGCCCCAAGGGCCCGGCTGCCGCGAACGTCCAGACGATCTAGCAGAAGCGTCCTAACCGCCGACGGCCCGCCATCTGGCGGGCCGTTTTGCTGAGAACTCGGCGACGTGGTCGCGCGGGCAGTCGGCGAGCGGCCGGCTAGAGCGCCTGTCCAGTCGGTCGGATGAGGATCTCGTTCAGCGACACGTTCTGCGGCCGCGAGACCGCGAACGCGATGATCTCCGCGACGTCTTGAGCGCTGATCGCGTTGTCCGCGTACATCTGCTCGGCGCCCGACTTGGTCTCGGCGTGAGTGATGTGGTCGGTCAGCTCGGTGCTGACCGCGCCCGGCTCGATGACGATCACACGGACGTCGGGCTGGAGCTCTTGGCGTAGCGACTCCGACCAGCCGTTCATCCCCCACTTCGTGGCCGCATAGCCCGCGTTGCCGGGGCGGGCAGTCCGTCCGGCGACTGACGAGATGTTGATGAGATCTCCGCCGCCGTCGCGCAGCTGGTCGAGGAACAGCTCCGTGGCGGTGATCGTGCCGAGCAGGTTGACCTCGATCATCTGGCGCAGCTCGGCGCGCTGATCAGAGGAGAACGGCGCCAGCAGCATCACGCCGGCGTTGTTCATCAGGATGTCGGCGCCACCGAGCTCGTCCTGCACCCGCTTGGCGGCGGTGATCATCGCTTCACGGTCGGTGACGTCAGCTTCGATCGCGATCGATCCGTTCCCGAGCTCGCGGGCGAGGGCCTCGACGCGGTCAGAGCGCCGGGCGAGCAGTGCGATGCGGTGTCCGTCGGCAGCGAACGCTCGCGCGGTGGCCTCGCCGATGCCCGAGGAGGCTCCGGTGATGACCGCGACGCGGCTGAATTGCTGGGTGGTGCTCATCTTGATCTCCTTCGGGGAGGGTCCGTGCGAGGCGCGTACTTGTGGCCGCAGGCACGGTCCGGTCTGAGACCAATGAAGCACTCCTCAGGACCGGCAGTCACGGCGGCGATCATCGGCCCACGCACCATGGACCACCTCGAATCCCAGCTCACCGCCGCCGACATCACGCTTTCCGACGAGGTGCTGGACCGCATCGACGAGATCGTCGCCCCCGGCACGACGATCAACGTCGCGGACAACGGCTGGACCCAACAGTCCCTGGACCCCAGGCACCGCCGCCGCTAGGCAGACCCCATCATCGTCGCGGGGTGAGCAGCGCGCGGACCAGCAGGACGTCGTGGTCGGTGTGCGTGGCCGGCACCACCCGTGCCGAGGGCGAGCGCAGCGCGGCGGTGCCGTACACGTGCTGACTACCCGGATCCTGGCGGGCGGAGCGGTCGGTGCGGATCCAGAAGCCGCGTGGAGCACACGCGGAACGACGGTTGAGGTCGCCCCCGAAGATGACGGTGCGGTCGACCGCGCGACGTGCAAGGAGGGCCCTGAGCTCGACGCACTGCGGGTCGTTCGCCGCCACCTCATCGCGCTCATGGGACGCAAGGTGCGCGGTGCACACGTCGACGCCGACTCGGGTGCCGACGCACAGCCACAGGCGGCGCTCGGGACCGGCTTGTGCGGCGAAAGCCTGGGTGTCGGTGCTCTGGATGGCCGCCCTGGTGAGGACCGCATCGCCGAACAGGCCGCGACCGCTCGGGTCGACGCAGGGAAGCGGCTTGCCGTAGTAGATCACCCTCGCGAAGCGCAGGTGGTAGCCGGTCCGCCGGGCGATCTGCGCGGCGTCGCCGCTGCAGGCCTCGTTGAAGGTGACCGCGTCCGGATGCGCCTCACGGATCCGGGCGGTTGCCTCGTTCAGCACGGCCGGGTATTGCACCTTGCCGTAGCAGCCGGCCAGACCGGACAGGCACAGGTTCATCTGGATCAACGTGTACGTCGGTCCCGGCGACCGCGGCGCGGCGGCGGCCGTGCCCGAGGATCGGCTGCAGCCCGCCAGGACGAGGACGAGCACGCACCCCACCGCCGCGAGGAGCGGGACCGCGGCACCCCCCCAGCGGCCGGTCTGAAGCATCTTCGCGCAACAACGTTACGCGAGGCCGAGCCTCCACGAGGCGGTTGCTCTGCGCGGTCACCCGGTTCGGATGACGCTGGCCGTATGCGCCCGTTCCTGGCCCACACCGATGACCAGATCGGCCGGTTGCTGGGATATCTCGAGGTGACCGACCAGCTCGAGAACACCCTGATCGTGCTCGTCTCGGACACGGCGCCAGTGGCGAGGGCGGTCCCAACGGCTGGGCGATGGGCGTTCAACACGCCGTTCAAGATGTGGAAGCGCTACGAATTCGAGGGCGGCACCAGCGATCCGTGCATCATCTCCTGGCCGAAGTCGCTCACGGGCGGCGGAGAGATCCGCCACCAGTACCACCACGCGATCGACATCGTCCCCACGGTTCTCGACTACCTCGGCGTCGAGTCTCCCGCAACGATCAAGGGTCACGTCCAAGCGGACTTCGACGGGCTCAGCATGCGCTACAGCTTCAACGACGGTGCCGCGCCCGGCCGCAGGAAGACCCAGTTCTATTCGATGCTCGGCTCCAGGGGGATCTGGCACGAGGGCTACAAGGCCGTCAGCACCCACCCGACGATCAGCGGCTGGAGCCACTTGCACGACCTCGCCGCCGAGCAGCCCGGAACAAGGTTCGCGAACTGGTCAATCTCGGCGAGGCCTACGTTGACCTCGAGCGCGCTGCCGCGGCGATGATCGCCCGCGAGTAGCGGTGCGGTCAGTGCCCTCGAAGACGCCCGGGCGGGTACCGTCGGCACATCGGACCGTCTCCCGAATTCGCCATCAACCGTAAGCACATCGGCTCGGCGGTCGTGCTGACCGTCACCGGCGAGCTCGAGTTGGCGCGGGCGCCGGGCTTCGGCGTCGACGTCAGCGAGGTGCTGCGGGAGCGCCCTCAGCTGGTCGTGATCGACCTCTGCCGCTCGAGCTTCGTCGATTCCGCGGGCCTATCGGTGCTGCTCAACGCAAAGCGCCGCAGCGCGAGGCTCGGGATCGAGCTGAGGATCGCCTGCGACGTGCCGACGACGCTGCGGACGTTGGCGGTGACTCGGCTGGATCGGGACCTCGACATCTATCCGACGCTCGACGCCGCGCTCGCCGGCGGGCCGACCGGGGCGCACGGCTAGCCCGGGCCATTCAGGCCGCGTCGGGCACCACGTGGTGTACGGAGGCTTCGCGCTCGGCGTCCCGGCGGGACTTTCGGCGCTGGTGATGCTCGGCCTGTCGCCGCTCGTGACCACGGGTCTGGCGGTCGGCTCCGGTCAGGAGCGCAACGACGCGCGGCTGTGGGTGGGGCTCGCGATCGGGGTCGCGGGCGTGGCGATCAGCGTCGCCCCCTCGCTGGGAAGCGCGCGCGTAGGGGTGGGTGTGGCGGTCACGATCCTCGGGATGTTCGGGCTGGCTGGCGGCACGGTGTTGCAGCGCCGCTGGGCGGCGCGGACCGACCCGCGCGTGTCGGCGGCGGTCCAGAACATCACGGCCGCGACGCTGGTGGTACCGGCGGCGCTCGTGTTCGGGGGCCGTGTGGACCCGTCGGCGGGCCTGTTCGCGTCGCTGATCTGGTTGGGATGGGGCATGAGCGTCGGGAGCCTGATGCTGCTCGCCGAGCTACTGCGCCGGCACGAGGCCAGCACCGTCGCCGCGCTGCTGCTGCTGGTGCCGGCGGTCACTTCGATCGCGTCGGCGGTGACGCTCGGAGAGACGCTGCATCCAGCAACGTTGATTGGCATGGTCGTGGCGATGGTGGGCGTGGGCACGGTCCTGCGGCGCGGCTCACCACGGCGTCGGCCTGACTTGGCGCGCCAGCCGCTGCCCGGTAGGCTGAACGCGTGAGCTACGCGTCCGATCTCGAGTATCGGAGTCTGCTGGTCGAGCAGGATGGGCCCGCGACGCGGATCACCCTCAACCGCCCCGAAAAGCGAAACGCGATGTCGCTCGAGCTGCTCAGGGAACTCACCGCCGCGCTGCGCGACACCTCCGGTCGCCCCGAGACCCGGGTGATCGTGATCCAGGCAGCCGGGCCGGCGTTCTCGGCCGGCCACGACCTGTCGGAGATGATCGATCGCGAGGAGGCCTTCTTCACCGAGCTGTTCCGGGAGTGCACGGTGATGATGGAGACGATCCATGAGCTCCCCCAGCCGGTGATCGCCAAGGTCCATGCGATCGCGACCGCCGCGGGATGCCAGCTGGTGGCCGCCTGCGACCTCGCGGTGGCGGCGCAGAGCGCGCGGTTCGGGACGCCCGGGGTCAAGATCGGGCTGTTCTGCTCGACGCCGATGGTGCCGGTGTCGCGGGCGGTGGGGCGCAAGCGGGCGATGGAGATGTTGCTCACCGGGGAGACGATCGACGCCCGGACCGCGCTCGACTGGGGACTGATCAACCGGGTGGTGGCACCCGAGGATCTCGAGGCCGAGGTTTGCAAGCTGGTCGAGGCGATCGCGCGGTCGAGCTCGGCGACGGTCGCGACCGGCAAGCACGCGTTCTATGACCAGGTCGACCGCTCCGAGCATGACGCCTACGAGCACGTCCAGCGCGTGATGACCGACAACGCGCTCGACTACGACGCCCAGGAGGGAATGAGCGCGTTCCTGGAGAAGCGCGCCCCCACCTGGCGCGGCCGTTAGCCGTAGTTGCAGAGTAGGTTGATCCAACCGGACTTACGGCCGGCCACCGCCGGGTCGCAGGTCAACTCCCCGCTCGAGCACGTCCTGACGAACCTTGGGGAGTTCGCCATGATCGACACGGTCAACTCCCCAACGTCGCCGCGCGGACGCCCGAATGGGGAGTTGACCTGCGCAGGCCGCCCGGCGGCCGCGCGAAGCACAGGCGGCGGCTAACCCAGCGCCAGCTCGTACTCGCGCAGGATCCCGTCGCGCGAGCGGGACTTGAAGCCGGCGCTGCGCAACATCGCGATCGATCGGCGGTTCTCGGCCAGCGTGCTCGCCCTCAGCGCGCAGTGCCCCTCCTCGCGAGCGCGCTGCGCCAGCCGGGTCAGCATCGCTCCGCCCAGGCCCCTCCCCTGCCACTCGTCGATCACGGTGGCGGCCACCTCGGCGGCGCCCGAGTCGCCGTTCAGGCGCACGTACCGGACCACCGCGACGCCCTCGCCGGTGGCGGCGTCGATCGCCACCAGCGCCTCGTGGCGGTGATGGTCGACATCGACGAGGTGATCGAGCTCGCGCTCGCTCAGCCGCGGCTTAGCCGTGGCGAACCGGAAGTAGCGCGACTCGTCAGACAGCCGGGCGATCGCGGCCTTGATGCCGGCGCGATCGGCCCGCTCCAGGGGTCGGATGACGACCTCGCGGCCATCGGCCAGGTGCAGCCGTTCGCGGTGCTTCTCGGTCAGTTGCTTCATGAGACCGACCACGGTACGGGATACTGTGGGTTGTGTCAAGCAACCCACCTCGGATTGGAAGCATCCGGGACGGGTAACCCTCCCCTAACCATCCCGGCCGGTCGGGACAGACCGCCCGTACCACTCACCAAGGGGGGACCTTGAGTACGGAACCGCAGACCATCGCCCCAGCCGGTCGCCCGCCCGGCGGCCAGCCGCCGCTGGGCGATCAGTCGCTCGCCGAGCTGATGCGGCGCCTGTCGGATCAGAGCACGCTGCTGGTCCGCCAGGAGCTCGACCTCGCCAAGGCCGAACTGGCCGAGAAGGGCAAGCAGGCCGGGATCGGTGCCGGCATGTTCGGCGGCACCGCCGTGTTCGGCCTGTACGCGGTCGGCGCGCTCACCGCCACGCTGATCCTGGCGCTGAGCCTCGCGGTCGCCGGCTGGCTGGCCGCGCTGATCGTGACCGTGCTGTACGCGGCGATCGCCGGCGTGCTGGCGCTGCTCGGCAAGGCCAGGGTCCAGAAGGGCGTGCCGCCGGTGCCCGAGCGCGCGGTCGAGAGCGTCAAGGAGGACGTCCAGATCGCCAAGCTGCGAGTCAAGGAGGGTCGGAGTTGAGCCCGGCCCCCGAGCAGAAGACCCCCGAGCAGCTGCGCGCCGAGATCGAGCTCACCCGCACGCAGCTCGGCGACACGGTCGAGGCGCTGGCCGCCAGAACCGATGTCAAAGCCCGCGCCAAGGAGCGGTTCGCCGCGCTGCGCAGCGACGCCACCCAGCGCAAGAATCAGCTGGTGTCGCGCACCCGGGAGGCGACGCCCAACTCCGCCGAGACGAAGGGCAAGCAGCTCACCACCACGGTGAAGCGCAACCCGGTTGGGTTCGCGGCCGCGGGCGCACTCGCCGCGGGCCTGCTGATCGGAGTGCTCGCCGGCCGTCGAAAGTCGAGGTGACCCGGTGTCCAAGCTGTTCTTCATCCCCTTCAGCCTCATCAGCGGGTTGATCGCCGGGCTGGTCGGCAAGAAGGTGTTCTCGCTGGTCTGGGGCCTGATCGACGACGAGGAGCCACCGAAGGCCGAGCATCGCGACGTCGACCCGCGCAAGCTCGTGCTGGCGCTCGCGATCGATGGCGCCGTGTTCGCGCTGGTCAGGGGCCTGGTCGACCACGGAGCGCGGCTGGCGTTCGCGCGCTCTTACGGCGCGTGGCCGGGTGAGGAGCGCCCCGAGCCCGAGTGACCCGCCGGCTCAGCGAGGCGCGAGCAGCTTCCGGGTCTGACCGGCGATCTCGAGATCCTCCCGAGCGGGCACGACCATCGTCCTGACGGCCGCGCCGCCGCTGGAGATGTCGGGCCTCACCTCCGGCGCGGCATTCAGGCGGTCGTCGATCGCCACGCCGAGGAACTCCAGGCCGGCCGCGGCGCGCGCCCGGACCTCGGCGGCATGCTCGCCGACCCCGCCGGTGAACACCAACACGTCGAGCCCGCCGAGCGCGGCCGCCATCGCGGCGATCTCAGCGCGCAGACGGTGCACGTAGACGTCGAGCGCGACCTGTGCCGGCTCGTCTCCATCGGCCGCTCGCGCGAGCACTTCGCGGATGTCGGCCGCCCCGCTGAGCCCCAGCAGCCCGGACTCGTGCTCGAGCGCGTCGCCGAGCTCCCGCACCCCCACGTCCGCGTGCTCGAGCAGCCACAGCACCAGTCCCGGATCGACGTTCCCCGACCGGGTGGCCATCACCAGCCCCTCCAGCGGCGTGAAGCCCATCGTCGTGTCGACCGAGCGGCCGTCGGCGATTGCGCACAGCGACGCGCCGGCGCCGAGGTGGCAGCTGACGGTCCGCAACCCGTCCGGCGCCATCCCCAGCAGCTCCGGCACCCGGCGCGCGATCCAGGCGTGGGACAGCCCGTGGAACCCGTACCGGCGCACGCCCAGCCGCTCGCGCCAGCGCTCGGGCAGCGCATACGTGTAGGCCGCCGGGGGCAGTGTGACGTGGAACGCGGTGTCGAAGCAGGCGACCGCGGGCACATCGGGCAGAGCGGCCGCGACCGCGTCGAGCGCGGCCAGCGACTTGGGCTGGTGCAACGGAGCCAGGTCGACGAGCTCGCGCAGCCCCCGCTCCACGTCGGCGTCGATCCGCACCGGCTCGCGATAGCGCTCGCCACCGTGGACGATGCGGTGGCCGACGGCGTCGGCGCCGCCCAGGTCGCCGCGCAGCGCATCGGCCAGCTGCCCGCCGTCGAGCTGGGACCGCGGAGCCTCGAGCTCGCGCTCGGCGAGCGTCTCGTCGCCGTCGCCGATCAGGGAGAGCTTGACGCTGCTCGATCCCGCGTTGACGACCAGGATCCGCACGCGCCGACCGAGACCTTCCCCCGCTTACCCGTCCGCGCCCGGCCAGGTCCAGTGTCGGACGTCGGGAGCGTCGTCGCCGAACTCGCGGGTGTGAGCGCGATGCGACAGCCGCTCGTCCTCCATCGCCTGGCGCAGGTGGGCCGCTCGCTCCCCGAGGCTGGGGACGCGGTCGATCACGTCCATCACCAGGTGAAAGCGATCGAGGTCGTTGAGCATCACCATGTCGAACGGGGTCGTGGTGGTGCCCTCCTCGTTGTAGCCGCGCACGTGGAAGTTGGCGTGGTTGGAGCGCCGGTAGGTGAGCCGGTGGATCAGCGACGGGTAGCCGTGGTAGGCGAAGATCACCGGCCGCGAGGCGGTGAACAACGCGTCGAAGTGGGGATCGGACAGCCCGTGGGGGTGGTCGGAGTCGGGCTGCAGACGCATCAGGTCGACGACGTTGATCACCCGCACGCGCAGTGCCGGCAGCTCCCGGCGCAGGATCGACGCGGCCGAAAGGGTCTCGAGCGTCGGGATGTCGCCGGCGCAGGCGAGCACCACGTCGGGCTCCTCGCCCTGATCGTTGGACGCCCAGTCCCAGATCCCGATCCCGCGGGTGCAATGGTCGATCGCCTCGTCCATCGTCAGATAGGCGAGCTGGGGCTGCTTGCCGGCGACGATCACGTTGACGTAGTCGCGGCTGCGCAGACAGTGGTCGGCGACCGACAGCAGGCAGTTGGCGTCGGGCGGCAGGTAGACCCGGATGACCTCGGCTCGCTTGTTGACCACGTGGTCGATGAACCCTGGATCCTGATGGGAGAAGCCGTTGTGGTCCTGGCGCCACACGTGCGAGGACAGCAGGTAGTTCAGCGACGCCACCGGCCTGCGCCAGGGCAGGTGGCGGGTGACCTTCAGCCACTTGGCGTGCTGGTTGAACATCGAGTCGACGATGTGGATGAACGCCTCGTAGCAGTTGAACAGCCCGTGCCGACCGGTCAGCAGGTAGCCCTCGAGCCACCCCTGGCAGAGGTGCTCGGATAGCACCTCCATCACTCGGCCGTCGGGCGACAGGTGGTCGTCGTCGGGCTCGCGCTCGCCCTCCCAGGCGCGGTCGGTCGCCTCGAACACGGCTGAGAGGCGGTTCGATGCGGTCTCATCGGGACCCATCAGCCTGAACCGGTCGGGGTTGTCGCGCATCACGTCGCGCAGCCACCCGCCGAGCACGCGCGTGCTCTCGGTTGGCACCTTGCCGGGCTCGGGGACGTCGACCGCGTAGTTGCGGAAGTCGGGCAGCTCGAGATCGCGCAGCAGCAGCCCGCCGTTGGCGTGCGGGTTCGCGCTCATCCGCCGGTCGCCCTGCGGCGCCAGCGCGGTGATCCCGTCCACCACGGCGCCGCCTTCGTCAAACAGCTCCTCCGGGCGATAGGACTTCATCCAGGACTCGAGCAACGCCAGGTGCTCGGGGTTGGTCCGGACCTCGCCGAACGGGACCTGATGCGAGCGCCACGAGCCCTCGCTGCGCAGCCCGTCGACCTGCTTGGGCCCGGTCCACCCCTTCGGGGTGACCATCACGATCATCGGCCATCTCGGTCGATCGGGAGCGATGCCGTCGCCGGCGCGGGCTCGCCGCTGGATCGCGGCGATCTCGTCGAGCACCGAGTCCAGCGTGGCGGCCATCAGCTGGTGCATCTCGGCGGGATCGGACCCCTCGACGAACCGGGGCGCGTACCCGTAGCCCTCCATCAGCCGCGCCAGCTCATCGCGCGGGATCCGCGCCAGCACCGTGGGGTTGGCGATCTTGTAGCCATTGAGATGAAGCACCGGGAGCACGGCGCCGTCGCGGGCCGGGTTGAGGAACTTGTTCGAATGCCAGCTGGCCGCCAGCGGGCCGGTCTCGGCCTCGCCGTCGCCGACCACACACAGGGCCAGCAGGTCGGGGTTGTCGTACGCCGCGCCGTAGGCGTGCAGCAGCGAGTAGCCGAGCTCGCCGCCCTCGTTGATCGACCCGGGCGTCTCCGGAGCCACGTGGCTGGGGATCCCGCCCGGGAACGAGAACTGGCGAAACAGCCGGCGCAGTCCCTCCTCGTCGTGGCCGATGTGCGGATACACCTCGGTGTAGGTGCCATCCAGATAGCCGCTGGCGACCAGGCCGGGACCGCCGTGGCCCGGTCCGGTGACGTAGATCGCGTCGAGGTCGCGGGCTCGGATCGCCCGGTTCATGTGCGCGTAGAGGAAGTTGAGCCCGGGGGTGGTCCCCCAGTGGCCCAGCAGCCTCGGCTTCGCGTGCTCGGGCCGCAGCGGCTCTCGCAGCAGCGGGTTGTCGAGCAGATAGATCTGGCCGACGGAGAGATAGTTCGCCGCACGCCACCAGGCATCGATCTGCTCGAGCTCGGCGGCGGTGAGCGGGCGGTGGTCCGCTGGGGTGACGGCGGTCGTCATCGACTGCATTTATGCACACCTCGATGGGCGTCCACCAGCTTTTCACAAGACGGACGCATTCACGTGACGTTCGCCGGATACCTTCGCCGCGCTGCGTGGGACCGGCGCACGCCCTCGCGCGATGACGCACCTGCCGCGTATCACCCGAGAGCAAAGGAGCAACCCTTGTCAATCGTCCCCCGAGGACGGAACGCCTGGACCGCCGCCGCGACGGCCGTGATGCTGCTGTCCGGCCTGCTGATCGCCGCGGCTCCGGCCGCCGCGAGCTTGAGCGACCGCCGGTCAAGCACGTCTGGGTGATCGACCTCGAGAACGAGTCGTTCGGCTACACGTTCGGAGCCAGCGGCCACAGGTTCGCGCCGTATCTGACCAAGACGCTGGTCTCGCAGGGGGCGCTGGTGCCCAACTACTACGGGACCGGGCACGACAGCCTCGACAACTACACGGCCGAGATCTCAGGGCAATCTGGCAACTACATGCTCAACGAGGACTGTGGCATCTTCGCCCCGTTCATCCAGTTCGGTGGAGAGAGCTTCGGACCGGCCCGGCGAACGACAGCTACGCGACCCGGCATAACCCGTTCATGTACTTCGAGTCGGTGATCGGGCGTCCCGCCTACTGCCGCGCCCACGTGCTGTCGCTGAAGCCGCTCGCCGGTGACCTCAAGCGGGCCGCAACCACTCCGAACTACTCGTTCGTCACCCCGAACACGTGTGCCGACGGCCACGACTGGCCCAAGTGCCAGGACGGGACGCCGGGGCGCCTCCCGCGGGTCGATGAGTTCCTGAAGACGTGGATCCCGCGGATCATGGCCTCGCCCGCCTACAAGGACAACGGGCTGATCCTGATCACGTTCGACGAGTCGGGCGAGGACTCCGACGCGGGCGCCTGCTGCGGCGAGGTCGATGGGCTCGGCTACGCCGATCCCTCACATCCGAACATGAACGAGGTCGGGCTGTATGGTCCCGGCGGGGGACGTGTCGGTGCGATCCTCCTGTCGAAGTACATCAAGCCAGGCACGCTCAGCAAACATGCCTACAACCACTACTCGCAGCTGCGCAGCTTCGAGGATCTGTTCGGGCTGAAGCACCTCGGTGACGCACAGCAGCCGCAGGTTCACTCGTTCGGCGCCGACGTGTTCACGCGTCCGGGCGGCTGATCTCAGCCTCCGCGTGGCGGGCGTGGTCGCCGTGCTGGCGGCCGCGCTCGCGCTCGCGGGCGGGGCGGCGACCCCGGCGCTGGCCGCCGTGGACCGGGTCACGTTCGGCGACGTCACCTGCGCCCCGGGGTGGCGGGCGCCGAATCCCGGCACGGCGCGCTTCGCGGTCGCCAACCACTCGAGCCACCGCGCCACGGTCTACCTGTTCCGGGCGGGGAGCGGAGCGATCGTGGGGCAGATCCGCAACTCGCGGCCCGGCACGGTGAGGCGCCTCGCCGCCCGGCTGCGGCCCGGCTCCTACGCCTGGGGGTGCGCGCTGCGCGGTTTGCCCCGACACGTGTCCGACGCGGCACGCCCCCTCCCCCGCCGGCGGCATGCTTCGCCGCGTTCGACGTCACCGCCGGCAGCCGCCGCGAGCTCGGCGAGCTGTTGCGCACGCTGACCGAGCGGGCCCGGTTTCTCACCGCGGGCGGAGCGCCTCGGAACCTCGGCGCCGGTGCGCCCCCGTCCGACAGCGGCACGCTCGGGCCGGTGGTCCCGGCCGACGGGCTGACGGTAACCGTCGGCGTGGGCAACGCGCTGTTCGACGACCGCTTCGGGCTCGCCCGCCACAAGCCGGTCCACCTCACCGAGATGCGCTCCTTCCCCAACGACGACCTCGACCCCGCCCAGGTCGGCGGCGACCTGTTGGCGCAGATCTGCGCCGGGAACGCCGACACGTCGATCCACGCGCTGCGCGATATCGCCAAGCACACCCGCGGCGGCATGCAGATCCGCTGGCGGCTGGACGGGTTCGTCGCACCGCCGCGGCCCAGCGGCGTCTCCCGCAACCACTTGGGCTTCAGGGACGGCATCGCCAACCCCGACGTCCAAGATCCGCGCGTGGCCGAACGGCTGCTGTGGGTAACCCGCGGGCTCGGTGAGCCCGCCTGGGCGGTCGGCGGCAGCTATCACGTGTGCCGGATCATCAAGATGTTCATCGAGTTCTGGGACCGGGTGTCGCTGACCGAGCAGCAGCAGATGATCGGCCGCTTCCGCGACAACGGCGCCCCGCTGGACGGCCGTACCGAGGCCGATGTCCCCGACTACCGCGCCGACCCGCACGGCCGGCGGATCCCGCTGTCCGCTCACATCCGGCTCGCCAACCCGCGCACCGAACGCACCGAGGACAGCCGCTTCTACCGCCGCGGCTACAACTACGACCGCGGCGCAGACCTCAACGGCAATCTCGACATGGGCCTGATCTTCAACGCCTTCCAGCAGAACCTCCGGCGGCAGTTCGAGGCCACGCAGCTGCGCCTGGTCGGCGAGCCGATGGTCGACTACGTCAGTCCCGTGGGCGGCGGCTACTTCTTCACGCTGCCCGGCGTGCGTGACAGCACCGATTGGCTCGGTCGCGGCCTGCTCCGGGCATGACCGAGAGGACGTTTCGCATCAGGCTCAGGTGATCGCTGGCAGAATGCTGTCGCGTCGTGGATCCACCGGAGTCACAAGCCGTCCTCACGCCGCTGACGGAGTCCGCGATCTTCCTCGTGGTCACGGTGCAGCCGGGCGGCGAGGAGATCGTCCGAGACCTGTTGGCCGATGTCAGCGGACTCAAGCGGTCGGTCGGCTTCCGCATCCCCGACGCGGAGCTGACCTGCGTCACCGGGATCGGCTCGGAGCTCTGGGACCGCTTGTTCGGCAACCCCAAGCCCGCCGGGCTGCACCCGTTCGTCGAGCTCGAGGGCCCGCGGCACACCGCCGTGGCCACGCCCGGCGACCTGCTGTTCCACATCCGCGCCCATCGCCTCGACATGTGCTTCGAGCTGGCCCAGCGGCTGGTCGAGCGGCTGGCGGGCGCCGGCCGGGTGATCGACGAGGTACACGGGTTCAAGTCGTTTGACGAGCGGGACCTGCTGGGGTTCGTCGACGGCACCGAGAACCCCGAGGGAGTCGCGGCTCACGCGGCGGTGACGATCGGTGACGAGGACGCCGAGTTCGCCGGCGGCAGCTACGTGATCCTCCAGAAGTACGTCCATGACCTCCCGGCCTGGGACGCGCTGCCGATCGAGCAGCAGGAGCTGGCAATGGGCCGGACCAAGCTGTCGGACCTCGAGATGCCCGACGAGATCAAGCCGCGCAACTCGCACATCGCGCTCAACGTGATCGAGGACGAGAACGGCGAGGAGCTCCAGATCATGCGTTTCAACATGCCGTTCGGCCGGGTCGGCGTAGGCGAGTACGGCACGTACTTCATCGGCTACGCCTCCAGCCCCGATGTGATCGAGCGGATGCTCACCAACATGTTCATCGGCGACCCGCCGGGCAACACCGACCGGATCCTCGACTTCTCGACCGCGTTGACCGGCACCCTGTTCTTCGTTCCCAACGCCGAGTTCATGGACGACCCCCCGGGCGGCGAGGAGGACGAGGACGCCCAGAACCCTCAGCCCGCCCAGATCGAGACGGTCGCTGCGCCGCCCTCGTCGGGCGACGGGTCGCTGGGGATCGGCGGCCTCAGGCGTCCCTAGGGCGCGCGCCCGGCGATCGGCGCGCGGTCGCGATCACGTAGCGGCTGGTGATCCGAAACGCCGTCGGATCTTCGTTGGCGTCCTCGAAGAGCGCCAGCAGCCGCTCGCTCAGGGGCACGTATTGCCCTCGGGGCTCGAGCACCGCCCGGGCGGCGAGTGCCAGCGGGTGGTTGTCGGCCTCGCCGCTCACGTACTCGGCCGCCGAGCGGGCGGTGAAGGCGATCTGGTGCTCCTCGGTGGAGACCTCGAACCCGTGCGGACCCAGCAGGGCCTGCAGCGCTTCGCGGTCCTGCCACCGGAAGCGAGGACCGGACGGTGGCGATCCCAGCGCCGTCGCCACCGCCTCGCCCGACAGCCGCGCCATCTCCGCAATCGGACCCTCCGGGATCCAGGCGCTCAGGACCAGGCGCCCGGCGAGCGAACACGCGCGAGCGAGCTCCGCCGCCGCGGCGGCCGGATCGGGAGCGAAGACCACGCCGAACACCGACAGCAGCAGCTCGGCCTCGCCGTCGCCGACCGGCAGCGCAGCGGCGTCCCCGGCCGCGAACGTGGCCTCGATGCCGTCCGACGCCGCCCGCTCGCGAGCGACCTCGAGCAACCGCGGAGCCGGATCGACGCCGATCACGATCGCGCCCCGCCGCGCCGCCAGCAGCGACGCGTTGCCGGTCCCGCAGCCGACGTCGACGACGCGCTCGCCGGGCCGCGGAGCGGCCGCATCGACGAGAACCTCGGCCACCGGGTGCAGCTGGGTCGCGACTCGCTCGTAGTTGCCGGCGTCCCAGTCGGGCGGCGAGGGAGGTGTAGGGGGCATCAGTGCTCCTCGATCGTGATCATCTAGGGTGCCGGACGGCATGAGGATCGTCTACACCCACACCGACGAGGCTCCGGCGCTCGCGACGCAGTCGCTGCTGCCGATCCTGCGAGCATTCGCGGGCGCTGCCGAGATCGAGGTCGAGGTCCGCGACATCTCGCTCGCGGGGCGAATCCTCGCACAGTTCCCCGACCGGCTCGACGAGGGCCAGCGGGTGGCCGACGCGCTGTCCGAGCTCGGAGAGCTCGCCAACGAGCCCGAGGCCAACATCATCAAGCTCCCCAATATCAGCGCCTCGGCGCCGCAGCTCAAGGCTGCAATCGAGGAGCTCCAGCACAAGGGCTTCGCGATCCCGGACTACCCCGACGACCCGGCCGATGACGAGCATCGCGACGTCCGGGCCCGCTATGACCGGGTCAAGGGCAGCGCCGTGAACCCGGTGCTCCGCCAGGGCAACTCCGACCGCCGGGCGCCCGACTCGGTCAAGGACTACGCCCGCCACCACCCCCATTCGATGGGACCGTGGTCGCCGGATTCGCGCTCGCACGTGTCGACGATGAGCGCGGACGACTTTCGCGCCACCGAGGAGTCGGTGACCGTCGACCGCGAGGGGGAAGTCAGGATCGAGCACATCGCTCCGGACGGCAGCGCGACCACACTCAAGGACGGAATCCACGTGCTCGCCGGCGAGATCCTCGATTCGGCGGCGATGCGCCGGGCCGCGCTGCAGGCGTTCCTGGCCGAGCAGGTCGACGACGCCCGGCGGCATCGGGTCCTGTTCTCGGTCCAGCTGAAGGCGACGATGATGCGGGTGTCGGACCCGATCATCTTCGGTCACGCCGTACGCGCTTACTTCGCCGACGTGTTCGAGCGCTACGGCGACGAGCTGCGATCGGTCGGCGTCGACCCCGACGACGGCGTGGGTGCCCTGCTCAAGGCGATCGAATCGCTCCCGGCGCAGCGGCGCGACTCCGTCCGCTCGGCGATCGAGGCCACATATGAGCGCGGCCCCGCACTGGCGATGGTCGACTCCGATCGCGGGATCACCAGCCTGCACGTCCCCAGCGACGTGATCATCGATGCCTCGATGCCGGCCGCGATCAGGGCGTCGGGCCAGATGTACGACGCCCACGGGGGCATGCAGGACGCCAAGTTCGTGATCCCGGATCACTCCTACGCCGCGCTGTATGCCGAGACCGTCGATCACTGCCGCGAGCACGGCGCGTTTGACCCCGTGACGATGGGCAGCACGCCGAACGTCGGCCTGATGGCCCAGGCCGCCGAGGAGTACGGATCCCACGACAAGACGTTCGAGATCTCCGACCCGGGGACCGTCCGCGTGGTTGACGACGCCGGCGTCACGCTGATGGAACAACCGGTCGACGCCGGTGACATCTGGCGGATGTGCCAGACCAAGGACGAGCCCATCCGCGAGTGGGTCGCACTGGCGGTGGCCCGGGCGCGGGAGACCGGAGCGCCCGCGGTGTTCTGGTTGGACGAGACCCGCCCCCACGACGCGCAGGTGCTGCTCAAGGTCCGGCCCGAGCTCGAGCGGCTCGACACCGACGGCCTACAGATCGAGATCCTCGACGTCGCCGCCGCGGCGAGGCTCACGCTGGAGCGCGCACGCAACGGCCTGGACACGATCTCGGTGACCGGCAACGTCCTGCGCGACTACCTCACCGACCTGTTCCCGATCCTCGAGCTGGGCACCAGCGCGAAGATGCTGTCGATCGTCCCGCTGGTCCGCGGCGGCGGGCTGTTCGAGACCGGCGCCGGCGGCTCGGCCCCCAGGCACGTGCAGCAGTTCCTGCGCGAGAACCACCTGCGGTGGGACTCGCTCGGCGAGTTCCTGGCGCTCGGGCCTTCGTTGACCCTGCTGGCCGAACAGACCGACAACCCGCGCGCCCGGTTGCTGGCCGCCACGCTGGACCGCGCGACGGGCCGCGTACTCGAGGACAACCGGTCTCCGTCGCGCAAGGTAGGCGAGCTCGACAACCGCGGCAGCCACTTCTACCTCGCGCTCTACTGGGCCCAGGAGCTGGCCGGCCAGACCGAGGACGAGGAGCTGGCCCAACGGTTCGCCCCGCTCGCCCGAGAGCTCTCCGACAACGAGCAGCAGATCGTCGACGAGCTGCACTCGGCGCAAGGCACCCCGGTGGACATCGACGGCTACTACCGGCCCGACGTCGACAAGGTGACCGCCGCAATGCGGCCCAGCGCCACGCTCAACGAGGCGCTGGCCCGGTTCTAGTCGTCAGAGCGTGAAGTCGTCGCTGTGGACCTGGCTGCGGCCGCGGATCTCCAACACCACCAGGACGACCTCGCCGCACGCCGGGCAGCGGGCGACCGTCCCCGGGGCCCGCAGGTAGACCCGCAGCTCGGCGATCATCGTGATCGAGCCGCAGTGTCGGCAGGCACCGGCCTCAGTGGTCATCTCGCGCCCGTAGTAGTCCATCAGCGGACCGGCGATAGCGTTCCCGTCGAGCGCTTCCATGGACGTTCACCCTCCTCTCAGGTCCCAGACGGGCCGAACCGCTCGGTCCTGATCCGGCTGGGCTCGTGACCGTCTGCGACAAGCGTCTCGGAGGCGGCCTCGACGAACCCGCTGGGTCCGCAGATGTATACCAGCGGCCGTTGGTCGGCCGGCCACCCCACGCGTTGCAGCAGCGCCGCGTCGATCCGCCCGCGATGGCCGGTCCAGTCGTCGGGCCACTGACGCGTCAGCGCGAACGTGATCTGCAGCCCGTCGGCGGAGTCAAACCGTGACAGCTCCTCGCGGTAGATGACCTCGTCGAGCGAGCGCGCGGAGTAGAGCAGCCGCGCCGGCACGTCGGAGCCGACCGCCTCGCGGTGGCGGAGCATCGACCGAAACGGCACCACGCCGGAGCCGCCGGCAATCATCAGCAGCGGCCCTCCCTGTTGCTCCTCCCACACGAAGTAGCCACCGATCGGGCCGCGCAGCTCGAGCTCGTCTCCGGGGATCAGCTCATCGGTCAGGTACGGAGACACCTCGCCGTCGTCGAGGCGCTCGACGGTGAGCACGAGCCGCTCGTCCTCGGGACCCGACGCGATCGAATAGCTGCGCTGGGCCTGGTAGCCATCTGGGGCGGTGAGCCTCACGTCGACGTGCTGCCCGGCCCGATGCCCGCGCCAATGGGGCGCGTCGAGCATGACGCTCCTGGTCCGAGCCGTCTCGTCGACGAGCTCGACCACGTTGGCGAGCTGCCAGCTCAGTCGCCCTGATAGCGCTGTTCCAGCCACGGGTCCCCATGGTTGTGGTAGCCGTAGTTCTCCCAGAACCCGGGCTCATCCTGCTCGGTGAACTCGAGGCCGCGCACCCACTTGGCGCTCTTCCAGAAGTACAGATGCGGCACCAGCAGCCGTGCCGGGCCGCCGTGTTCGGCCTCCAACGGCTCCCCGCCGAACTCGTAGGCGACCCAGGCCTTGCCGTCGATCAGGTCCTCGACCGCCAGATTGGTGGTGTAGCCGCCGTCGCAGTAGGCGGTCACGTACTCGGCGTCGGTGTCGATCCCGGCGAACAGCGTGTCAGCCGACACGCCCCTCCAGGTGGTGTCGAGCTTGCTCCACTTGGTCACGCAGTGGATGTCGACGGTGACCGCCTCCGAGGGCAGCTCGAGGAACTCCTTCCAGGGCCACGACACCGACTTCTCGACCGCCCCCTGGATCGTGAAGCTCCACTCGCGCAGCGCCGTGTGCGGCGTCGGGCCGGCGGACAGTACCGGGAAGTCGGTGGTGACGTACTGGCCGGGCGGCACGCGCGACGGATCGGCGACCGGGCGGCGGCGGCCAAGGAAACCTCGTGACACGGGCGACATCAGCTTCTCCAGTTTTCGGGGCGGTGCTGTGTGCCAACGCTAGTCAAGCGCCGTCGGGTCCGGGGGGAAGTTGCTCGAGCGCCTCGAGCTCGAACCGCAGCAGCTCGACCAGGCGGTGGCCGGGCATCGCCTGCTCGAGCATCGCCAGCGACTTGCGGTAGCGGCCCTCCTTGACGTCGGCTTGGTCGGCGGGGAGCCCGTTGACGATCAGCACCCGCAGCTCGCGGACCTTGCACACCTTGTCGGCGGGGTACACGGCCAGCGCGTCTCCTCCGGTGCGGCGGACCCGCTCGCGCACGTCGTCCTTGCGCTGCTCCTCGTCGGGGATCGAGATGTCGTCGCTGACCACCGCCACCAGGCGGCTCACCTCCGGGCCGAAGCGGCATTCGAGCTCGGCCTCCCGGACGTCGGTGTCCTCGAGCACGTCGTGCAGCACCGCCGCGGCCACCACCGGGTCCGGGAACGACGCGCGGTCGAGCATCGACGCGGCCTCGAGCGGGTGCAGCAGGAACGGCGCGCCGTCGCTCTCCCGGCGCTGTTCACCGTGGCGCTCGCGCGCGAACTCGACCGCCTCCAGCGACAGCGGCAGGTCCCGCAGGAACGTGAGCTCCGGGCCGTGCTGGGTGGCGCGTGGCACGGAGCGTCAGGATAGAGCGGGTCAGCCCGTCTCGCTGGCTGCCGGGCTCGGCCCCGGCGCGGCAGGAGCCGGACCGGCGGGTGCCGCGGCGGTCGACGGTCGCCTCACGACCAGCAGTCCGAGCGCGACGAGGCCTGCCGCGAACGAGGCCGCCGCAATCACCGTCCAGCCTCGCTGGTAGGCAGCCAGCGTGGCAGCGGGCGATCCGGGCGACCCAAGCACGGCGATCAGCACCGCCACCCCGACCGCCAGCCCGAGCTGTCGCACCATGTTGACGACCGCCGAACCGGTTGCGAACGACTGCGGGGGGAGCGCCGAGGAGCCGGTCGCCATCAGCGTCGGCAGCGTCAGACCGACGCCGATCCCGGTCATCAGCATGCCGCCGAGGATCTCCAGGTAGTTCGGCGTCAGCCCGACCGCCACCACCCACCAGGCGGCGCCGGCGGCGAAGATCGTCGAGCCGGCGGCGATCACTGGTCCCGCGCCGAACCGGGCGATCAGCCCGCCCGCGACGAAGAATGAGAACAGCGGCACCATGATCGGCCCGGGCGCGATCGCCAGCCCGGTGCGAAGCGCCGACCAGCCCCACACATCCTGCTGCCAGACGACGAGCGACAGCAGCATCGCGCCGAACGCTGTCGAGAACAGGAACATCGCGATCGAGGCTCCCGTGAACGGGCGCAGCCGGAACAACGACCGGTCCACCAGGGGGTTGCGGCCGACCGCGGTGTCCACGGCGAACAGGGCCAGTGCGATCGCGGCTGCGGCTAGAGTCGCGATCGTAGCGGCGCTGTCCCAGCCCCAGGACTGGCCCTTGACCAGGCCCAGCGTCAGCGCTGCGACGCCGCCGGTCAGCAGCGCGGCGCCGAGCGCGTCGGGCGGCGCCACCGGGTGACCGGGGATGTGCGGGAGCCGGCGCCAGCCTACGACCAGGGCGAGCAGTCCGATCGGGACGTTGACCAGGAACACCCACCGCCAGCTGGCGGCGACCAACAAGCCGCCCACAACCGGTCCCAGAGCGGCCGCGAGTCCACCGACCGCGGCCCATGCGCGCACCGCGCCGTGGCGGCGCTCGGGCGTCGAGGTGGCCAGCACCAGCCCGAGCGAGGTCGGGGTGAGCAGCGCCGCGCCGGCGGCCTGGATCACCCTGAAGGCGACCAGCATCGGGACGCTGGTGGCGGCTCCACACGCCGCCGAGGCAACGACGAACACGCTCACGCCGAGCAGGAACCCGCGCTCTCGGGAGTAGCGGTCGGCGAGCCGGCCGAACAGCACCAGCAGCGCCGCGTACACGATCGCGTAGGCGTTGAGCACCCACGACAGGTCGGCGAGCCCGTCTCCCTTGACGCCGAAATCGCGTGCCATCTGCGGGAGCGCGACGTTGACGATGAACAGATCGAGGCTGGCCAGCACGACGCCGGCGCAGACGATCACCAGCACCAGCCGCGGCGACGCGTCTCCCCGAGCGCCGCGGGTCAGGCCGCGTGAAAGCTGACTTAGGTTCGGCATAGCCAGCATCCTACCAAGTCTGACTTAGACATACACTAGTCAGCTATCATCGGCACCATGGAAACCACACTCAGGCTGACCGGATCGATGGAACCCCGCTCGAGCTGGAAGGCCACGCGCTGCACGATCGCCAAGGCGCTCGACGTCGTCAGCACGCGCTCGGCGTTCCTGATCCTCCGGGAGGCCTTCTACGGCACGACCCGCTTCGACGACTTCGCCGAGCGCGTCGGGATCAGCGAGCCGTCCGCGGCCGCCCGGCTCGGCGAGCTGGTCGAGCAGGGGCTGCTCGAGCGTGAGGATTACCGCGAGCCCGGCCAGCGCACCCGGCAGCGCTACGTGCTCACCGAGAAGGGCGCCGACCTGTTCCCGGCGCTGGCAGCGCTGATGCAGTGGGGCGACCGCTGGCTGGACGAGCGCGGCGGCCCGGTGCATCTGAGCCACGCGGGCTGCGGCGAGCGGGTCGGGGTGCAGCTGCGCTGCGCGGCCGGCCACGAGGTCGCGGTGGGCGAGCTCGAGGCGGGCCGCCCCGGCGAGGCGCGACCCTAGCTCTCCTGCTCCTGCTTGCGGCGCGGCCGCCGCAGGCGGTGACGCAGTCGACGCTCCTCGAGCGGCGGGCGCAGCTCGAGCGGCTTGTTCTTGGTCAGCCGCAGCACGATGTACGCCGCCGTCCCCCACATCGCGGGGACCCAGAGCGCGATCGCGTGGTAAACGACAGTTGCGGCCGTCGCCACCGTGGCCCCCACGCCGTACAGCGCGAACATCGCGACCATGCTCCCGTCGAGCACACCGATGTTCCCCGGGACCGGGATCAGGTTGGTGATGTAGGCGATCTGATAGGCGAGCACGATCGTCGTCACCGGCGGCGAGACGCCGGCCGCGGCGAAGCACACCACCAGCACCGCGATGTCGCACCACAGGAACGCGTAGGCGCCGATCAGGCGCCAGTCCGGCGTGAACATCAGCCGACGGGTGTCCTCGATGCTCTCCACGCTGGTCTCCATGAACACGCGCAGCTTGGTCGGACCGCGGGCCGCGAGCCTTCCCTTGACCAGCCGCGGTATCGCCAGGAAGAACGCCAGCGCGGCGAGCGCTACCAGCGCCGGCACGAGCGTCAGCCACACATTCTGAGAACCCGGCAGGATCCCGAAGAACGAGACCAGCCCGGCCAGCGCGAGCGTGATCACGTTCACGCCGCTGGTCAGCAGGAACAGGACCGCCGAACGCTCCACGACCCGCTTGGGAGGGCCGCCGCGTTCGATCAGCAGCCACGCGCCGACCGCGACCGACCCCGCGCCACCGAGCGACACCGCGGCGCCGAAGGCGAGCTCTGACAAGGCCACCCGGGCGCCGAACCTGATCGGTGCGCGCTCGAACACCTGAAGGAACGCCAGCACGTAGCCGAGGCAGGACAGCACCTCCAGGCCGACCGCCGCAACGACCAGCCAGGGGTTCATGTGGGCGACCGTGTGCCCGACGCCGCGGAGCCCCGGGACGGCCAGCACCAGGCCGACGACGAGCGCCAGCAGCACCGCGAGCGAGATCAGCCCGTGGAGCAGCTTGCGGTTGGCCGTTCGCTCATCGAGAGCGAACTCCTCACCCCTGTTGTCATCGGACGCGGACATATGGTCCAGGGTCGGGGCCGTGCCGAGACACGCACCCCTGCCGGGTAGTGTGTCGCACATGCAGGACCTACCGATGGCACCGGCGCTCTGCGCGCTCGACGAGAGCGCGCTGGCCGAGCAGCTGGGCCGCTACCGCGCCGTCGGCCGCGACTCGGGATTGGTGGCCCGGGACGCCCGGCGGATCGTGGTCGACGTCGGTCCCGAGGTGCCCGTCGCACTCGTCGACGAGCTGGTCGCGGTCGAGCGCGGCTGCTGCCCGTTCTTCGACATCGCTTGGCAGCCGCCGGGGCGGCAGCTCGCCGTGGCCGTCCGCGACGCCGAGCACGAGCAGGCGCTGTCGGCGATCGCCGCCGCGCTCGCTCCGCGGGCCTGGGCGATCTAGGGAGCAGCCGGCCGCAACACGTCGGCGCGCATCGGCTGCAGGAAACGGCGGCCGCCGTCGTCGCCGTCGGGCTCACCGAGCCGGGCGAACGCCTCGGCGAGCTCTGCGCAACGGGCCTCGAAGCGCTCGGCGCGCTCGGGGTCGACGCTGACGATCCGCCGGCGCAACATCGGGATGTCGGCGATCCGCACGTCGACGTCGTAGTCGATCGTGTGCTCGCGGCCCAGGCCGGCCGCGGGCGCGTTGCCCAGCGCCCGCTGCGCCGCGGCTCGGACCTCGTCCTCGTCCTCGACCAGGCTGACCAGCTCGAAGTAGTCGCCCTCGGCCAGCGGCTCGGAGACGTACACGATCCCGTCGGGCCTGAGCACGCGCCGGGCTTCGGCGAGCGCGTGCGTGAGCTCGGGGATCGGAACGTGGTGCAGCGAGCGCATGAACAGCGCGACGTCGACCGAAGCGTCCTCGAGCGGCAGCTGCTCGGCACGGCCGATCAGATAGCGCGCGTTGCCGTCGGGATCGCGGGCGACGGCGTTGGCCAGCTGGCCCTCTGAGATCTCGACCCCGGTGACGCGCGCGCCCCACCCGGTCAGCTCGCGCACCAGCGCACCGCCACCGCAGCCGATGTCGACGACATCCTTGCCCGATGGCTGAGCGAACCGCTCCAGCATCTCGAGGTCGGTCGCGAGCTCGCGGGCCATTGCGGCGCGAACCCTAGATGACCCGCCGGGAACACGGCGAGTGCCCGGCGAACGCGAGTGATGTTCACCGTTCCGGTGGCGGTGCCGTGCTGATGCTGACGTCGGTGATGCGCGCGATCCGCGTGCGGGGCCGCGCATGAGCGCGTCGAGCACCGCTCCGTGCTTGGTCGAGCGACCGTGGGATGCGCGGCGCGACCTGCTTGGTCCGTTGGACAGCGACAGGCCCCCGCTGTGGCGGATGAATCCGCGCAACGTGGTGGTGTTGAACCTGCCGCCGGTGATCGGGAACGTGAACGTCGCACCCGATCCGGTGGCGGGAGCCAGCGGCGCCACCGTGATGTGATTCGCGCTCAGCAGCGCCACCGCGGCCGATGACGCTGTGCCTCTGATTCGTGTTCGCGTCCCCAACACAGGTCCGCGGAGGGAGTTGCGGGCGCTCAGGGCTCGAGCACGATCTTGCCGCGGGTGTGGTTTTCGGCCAGCTCCGCGAACGCTTGGCGAACCTGTTCGAGGGGGTACACGGCCGCAATCGGCACCTCGAGACGGCCCTGGTCGACGAGGCTCGCGAGCTGCGCGAGCACCTCGGCGCTGGCGCCTACGGCGTTGCCGTCCATCTTGACGCCGTACTTGGGGCCGGCCTCGAAGTCCGCGATCGTGTCGATCCGGTCGGGCGCCACGCCGAGCTCGAGCGCGAGCTGGACGTAGCCGCCGCCGACCGTGTCGATGAACGCGTCGACCGAGCCGCCGGACGCGTCGCGGATCCGGTCGGCGACCCCGTCGCCGTAGGTCACAGGGATCACCCCGTGCTCGGTGAGCCACTCGTGGTTGTGCTCGCTGGCCAGCCCGATCACCTTCGCGCCGGCGATCGTGGCGAGCTGCACGGTCAGCGAGCCGACGCCTCCGGCGCCGCCCGAGACGACGACGGTGTCGCCCGGCTTGGGATCGACCGCCCGCACGGCCGCCCAGGCCGTGGCCCCGACGACGTGCAGCGATCCGGCCGCCTCCCAGGAGACGTTGGGCGGCTTCGGGGTGGCGTTGGCGGCCTCGATCACGACCAGCTCGGCGTGGGCGGCGCGGTTATCGGTGAAGCCGATCACCTCGGCTCCGGCCTGGAACGCGTCGACGTCGTCGCCGACCTGCTCGACGATGCCGGCGACGTCGCTGCCCTCTCCGCTCGGGAACGTCGACGGCCACCGCTCGGCGAGCGCGCCGTCGCGGATCTTCGCCTCGCCGGGATTGATCGAGGTCGCCTTGACCCGGACCAGCAGCTCTCCGGGCCCGGGTACGGGGGGTTCCACGTCGACGACGTTCAGGACATCGATCCCGCCATATCCGTCAAATCTCACGGCACGTGACATGTTCAGCAACTCCTGAGTTCGAGTTTCCGGTGGGCGTACTTAGATAACCGCATCACTCGTGGAGCTTCCATGCTTGATAACGCCGAAAACATATGTCATCGTCCTTCGACATGGACGTTCTGACTGATCTGCTTCAGCGCGCCGGCGCCCGCGGCGCGGCTTTCTCGCGGACCACGGCGTACGGCGAATGGGGGTTGTTGTTCCCGGGTGGCGGCGTGCTCGCCGTCCACGCGATCATCGAGGGTTCCGCGTCGCTGTGGCTCGATGACGAGGGCGAAGCGCTGAGCCTGCTCGGTGGTGACATCGCGCTGGTTCGCGAGGACATCCCGCACCACCTGGCCCACGCCCCCGGCGCTGCGTGCGTTGCGCTGCGCGAGCTGCTCGCGCCCGGGATCGGCGTCTCCCGGCAGGTCTCCGTCGGGGCGGTGCAGGATGAGCCGTCGGCGGCGTTCTTCTGTGGGGCCTACCGGTTTGAGGGCGATCTCTGCGGCGGCCTGCTGGAGGCGCTCCCGGCGACGCTGCTGGTGCGGCCCGCGCCCGGGAGCACGCTGCGGGCCACGATGGATCTGCTCGCCCGCGAGATGCTCCGCGACGACCCGGGTCAGCAGGCGCTGCTCGATCGCCTGCTCGACGTCGCGCTCGTGCAGATCCTGCGCGAACACCTCACCAGCTGCGCGGCCGACGCCCCCGGGTGGTTCCGGGCGGCGGCGGACCCGCGGATCGACGCCGCGCTGAGCGCGCTGCACGCCGACCCCGCGCATCAATGGACGGTGGGCGAGCTCGCCGAGCACGCGCTGATGTCGCGCTCGGCGTTCGCGCGCCACTTCACCGAGATCGTCGGCGTCGCCCCGCTCACCTACCTGAGCGACTGGCGGATGGCGCTCGCCCGCGAGCGCCTGCGCGATGACGGCGCCGGCCTCGCGGCCGTGGGGCGGTCACTCGGCTACGCGTCGGAGTTCTCGTTTGCGGCGGCGTTCAAGCGCCACCATGGGATGGCGCCGGGACGCTGGCGCACCAGGGCCCGCGCCGAGGTCGTCGGCGACAGCCCGCGCGGATCGCGCTCAGCGGGCGGTCTCCTCGGCTAACAGGGTCCTCACGTCCCTCAGGCGGCGAGCGCGAGCCGCCGCATGCCGGTCGCGGCCGCCACCAGCCCGTCGAACAGCGGGCGCCGGCCGTCGGCCTCGCCCAGCGCCTCGGCGTGCCATTGGACGGCGAGGAGGAACCGGCGCGAGCGATCCTCGACCGCCTCGATCGTCCCGTCGGGTGCCCGGGCGCTGACCCGCAGCCCGCTCCCGAGGCGGTCGACCGCCTGATGGTGAAACGAGTTGACCGCGACCGGACTGCTTCCGAGCAGTTCGGCCAGCAGGCTGCGCGGAACGATCTCGACATCGTGCGTGGGCATCCGTCCGTCCTGCAGCTGACGGTGGACGATCGCGTCGCCCACGACCTCGGGCAGGTGCTGGTGCAGGCTGCCGCCCAGAGCGACGTTGAGCGCCTGGGCACCGCGGCAGATGCCGAGGATCGGCAGCTCGCGTCCAAGCGCCTCCTCGACGACTGCGTATTCGAACGCGTCGAGCGCCGGCTCGGTCGTGCCGAGGTCGGGGTGGGGCGTGGCGTCGTAGGCGGCGGGGGACAGATCCGGGCCTCCGGACAGCACCACCCCATCGAGGCGTGCGATCAGATCCGGGACTTCTTCCAGTCGCAGCGGAGGCATGACGACCGGGATGCCCCCCGCCGCCTCGACTGCGCGAACGTACGTGATCCCCAGGGCCATCTCGGCGTGCGGTGGCTCCCCGTGCCGGCGAAGTGTCGCCAGCTCTCCGGGCCGCAGCTCAGATGTGCTCACGCCGATCAGCGGCTTCATCGGTAGATTTTCTCCGCCACAGCGGCGGATCGGTATCGACATATGGACAAATATCGGCCGGAGCGGCTGATATTCGGAGGAGGTTCAGCCCTTCGCCAGCCGCCGCCGGGCGCGCTGGCACCAGTCGCGGGCCCATTCGTTGAACCCCAGGCCGTACTCGACTGTCATCCGGTGAAACGGGTCGTCGAACTCGCCGGCCTCGAGCTGCTGCCGGAGCTCGGCCACCCGCTGCTCGTGGACGGCCTCCATCCGCCGGACCACCGCGACCCGCTGTTCGGGCTCGAGCACGCCGGAGAAGCGCAGCCTGAGCAGGGCCTCGTTGCGCATCTCCAGCGCCGGCTCGGATGGGTCGGTCAGCCACTCGGTCAGCGCCTTTCGCCCCGCCCGGGTCAGCGTGTAGCAGTGGCGTCTGGCGCCGCCCCGCGGGTCGTCACGGACACTGACCAGGCCGGCGTCCGACAGGCGGCGCAGCTCGGGGTAGATGCCGCCGACGCTGGCACCCCAGTAGAGCCGCGTGGAGCGTTCGATTCCTATGCGATGTGTGAGCCCTCAGCCCAGCCCCAAACAAGTGGCCGGTGCTGTGCCTTGGCGCCGCGGCCACCGGACCGCGGCAGACCCGATGGAGGTATTCATGAACTCTCGTTTTCTCACCAACGTCACGCTGTCAGTGCTCGGCGGTTTCATGGTCGTCGCGTCGATGGTCTGGAGCCCGACCACGTTCCAGTGGCTGATGCTCGGCGGCGGCATCGCCGCGGTGCTGCTCAGCGCCGCTCTGCTGATCTCCCGCCGCGGAGTCGCCCAGCGCTCTCTCGACGGCATCATCGGCGCGCTCGGCGCCTGGACGATCGTCGCCAGCCTCGTATTCGCGGGCAGCACCGTCACGTGGCTGGGCTTCGCGTCGGGCGTCGCGTTCGTCGCCCTGGCGCTGGTCGGTCTCACGCTGCACGAGCTCTTCACCGAGCGCGTCGTGCACTCGATCGAGGTGCACGCTCCGGCCCACGAGCACGAGCTCGCCGGCGCGGGCGCGTAGTCGAGGTCGGTCCAGCTGACCGCCTCCGGGTCATGCCCCGCGGGACCGGCCTCTTGCCGGGCCCGCGGGGCACAGGAGGTTGCGAGGCCATGCAGTGCGCCGGGGCGGTCTAGGCCCGCTCCGCGGCCAGGACCGCGCGCGCCTGCTCTGAGTCCATCCACATCTCCCAGCGCCCCGACGCCGACGAGCGCGCGTCATGGAAGCGGTACGGCCGCCGGCCGCCGAACTCCATCAGCCGCATGCGCGCGGCCCCGCCCAGGACGGAGGCGATCCGCCGCCGGGGCCAGCCGATCGCGTCCTCGATGTCCCCGAACGGCCGTGGACGTCCGGGAGCCATGGCCAGACCGTCGAGCAGCTCGCGCATCAGGTCTGTGCAGCGGTCATAGAACCGCGCGATCTCGCCGGGATCGTCCATCGCGTTGTGGGCGGCGTGCTCGGCGATCGGCGAGTTACCGGACCTGCGTGGCACGACCTCAAGATACGACCACGGCACGCCCCACCGATGAATTTGCGAGCGTCGGCCTGTCTGAGCGTTTGGCTGCCGAAGGCCCGTCTACATTCACCTGCGCATGTCCGCCGAGCCCCCCACCGACACCCTCTCCTCCGCGTGCGCGAGCGCCGATGCGGCGATCGAGGCGCGCGCGCTGCGCCGCAGCTTCAAGGGCGGCATCGAGGCCGTCCGAGACATCGACCTGAGCGTCTCGCGCGGCGAGGTGTTCGGCTTCCTCGGGCCCAACGGCGCCGGTAAGACGACCACCGTCCGGATGCTGTGCACGCTGTTGCCCCCAACCTCCGGGACCGCAACCGTCGCCGGGCTCGACGTCGTCGCCGACGGTGCCGAGATCCGCCGCCGGATCGGCGTCGCGCTGCAGGAGATCGGCCTCGACCCGGTTCAGACCGGGCGCGAGCTGCTCGAGCTCCAGGCCGGGCTGTACGGGATCACCGGCCGGCGCGGCCGCGAGCGCGCCCAGGAGCTGCTCGAGCTGGTCGGTCTGACCGACGCGGCGCAGCGGCGCACGAAGACCTACTCCGGCGGGATGAAGCGCCGCCTGGATCTGGCCAGCGCGCTGGTCCACTCGCCCGACGTGCTGTTTCTCGACGAGCCGACGACCGGGCTCGATCCGGCCTCGCGGGTGACGATCTGGGACGAGGTGCGGCGGATCAACTCCGGCGGGGCGACCGTGTTCCTGACGACCCAGTACCTCGAGGAGGCCGACAAGCTCTGCGATCGGGTGGCGATCATCGACGACGGCACGATCGTCGCCGAGGGGACGCCCGAGCAGCTCAAGGCCGACCTCGGCCACGATGTCGTGTCGCTGTCGCTCGACGGCGCCGACGCGACCGCGACCGAGTCCGCGCTGTCGGGTCTGACCGGGCTCGAGCGGGTCGTGACCGAGCCCGATGCGCTGGCTCTTTACGTGGAGGACGGCGCCGGCTCGATCGCCGAGATCGTTCGCCGCCTGGATCGCGACCGGATCGGCGTCGGCGCGATCAGCGTGGCGCGGCCGTCGCTCGACGACGTGTTCCTGAAGGCCACCGGCCGGCGGCTGGAGGGCCAGCAGCAGGACGCCGAGCCCGCGGAGGTGAGCGCGTGACCGCGGCGATGCTTCTGGGGCGTCGCGCCGTGCGCGAGATCGTGCGCTACCCCGAGGCCACGATCCCGACGTTGTTCATCCCGCTGTTCTTCCTGGTGGTGAACATCGGCCAGGTCTCGAAGACGTTCCCCAGCACCACTCCGTTCCTGAAGGGTCAGGGCTACGTCGCCTTCCAGCTCCCGGTGTCGCTGATGTTCGCGGTGGCCACCGCGACCTCCGGGCTGGCGCTGGTGACCGAGATCGACCTCGGCTACTTCGACAAGCTGCTGGTGGCCCCGATCCACCGTTCCTCGATCATCTTCGGACGCCTGACCGCCGACCTGGTCCGCGGGATCGCGGCTTCCGCCCTGGTGCTGCTGGTGGGGATCGCGCTCGGCGCGCGGATCGAGAGTGGGCCCGCCGGTGCCGTGCTGATCGTGCTCCTGTCGGCGATGTTCGGCGTCGCCTATGCGGGCTTCGGGATCTTGGTCGCGTTGCGCACACGCAACGTCCAGGCGACCCAGTCGAGCTTCCTGCTGTTCTTCCCGCTGCTGTTCCTGACTCCGAACTTCGTCCCGTTCGACCGGCTGTCGCCGGTGATGGAGACGCTGGCCCGGATCAACCCGATCAGCTACGTGATCGTCGGGCTGCGGTCGCTGGTGATCGACGGCTGGAACCTCGGGAACATCGGCGTCTGCGTCGGCGTGATCGTCGCGCTCGGCGCGATCCTGACCGCGCTGTCGCTGCACACGATCGCGGTTTACGACCGCTGAGCGGCGCCCGCGTCGGAGTTGTCGCGTGACGCCTCTCAGGCGAGCGCGGGCGCGACCGGATCGACCACGCCGATCATCGAGTCGCGGGTGACCAGCTCGGCCAGCTGCTCCTCGCTCAGGACCTCCGTCCCCTCGGGACGGCGCGGGATCACCAGGTAGCGGATGTCCGCGGTCGAGTCGAGCACGCGCAGCTCGACGTCGTCGCCGAGCTCGAGACCGAACTCCGCGAGCACCGCGCGCGGCTCGGCCACCGCCCGCGATCGGTAAGCGAGGCTCTTGTACCACGCCGGCGGCGGGCCCAGCAGCGCCCGCGGATAGCACGAGCACAGGGTGCAGACGACCATGTGGTGGATGCTGTCGGTGTTCTCGACCGCGGCCACGACCGGCGAGGGCCCTGGGTCAAGCCCCATCTCGGCCGCAGCAGCCCGCGCATCCTCGAGCAGCCGCGCCTTGAACTCCGGGTCTGTCCAAGCGCGGGCGATCAGCCGGGCGCCGTTCGCCGGCGCGCGCGACACCAGCCAGTCGATCCCGGCGCGGACCTCCTCGCCGCTGATGGCGCCCTTCTCCACGAGCAGCTGCTCGAGCGCCCGGACTCGGGCCGCCGCGGGGGGCTCGTCCCCGTTGGTGACCGGCGTGTGGTCGTGGTCGTGCTCTGTCATTTGGCCTCCTCGAGCCAGTGCTCAAAGACATCGACGTAGATCCGGTAGCGGTCCTCGGTGGTCTCCTGCGGCCAGAGCTCGCGCCGGTCGAAGCTCACCAGATACAGCGGCATCTCGGGCAGCCCGTCGTCGCCGTAGGCGCGGGTCTCGGGGTTGCGGAAGGCGGCGTGGACACGCTCGACCCGGCCGGTCCTGCCCTTGATGTAGGCGGGCGTGCGGTGATGGCCGCGGTGGGCGCGATCCGAGATCCGGACCTCCTGGCCGACCTCGTAGCTCACCGGGCCAGCCTCGCGTCGAGCTCGCCGGGCTCGAGCACGCCCTTCTCGGACAGGATCGTCTCCATCGCGAACAGCCAGCGCTCGTAGTAGGACGCCTGCTCGTAGCGCTCCGGCGGCATGCTCTCGATCCCGCGGCGCATCTCGTCGACGTTCATCAGGCCGTTGCGGGCCAGCGCCCCGACCAGCGAGTCGGTCAGGATCTCCCAGTCGTCCAGCTCGTGCTCGCTGCGATCAATCGGGTCGCCCGACGGCACCCCGCCGCGGTCGTGCACGCCGCGCTGTGCGGACCCACGCTCCACCGGGCCGATGCTACCTGCTGGATGCTCTAGGAGCGAGGGGCGAGATCCATGTCGTCGCTCGCAAACCGCACGCCCACCGGCTCGAGGAGCACCTGCCGCGGACCCTCGGCCACGGCGCCGGCGACGCGGGCGCTGAGCCCCAGGCCGGCGGCGATCTTCACCACGGTCTCCCCCGCCCCGCCCGCGCAGTACACCGCGAAGCCGCAGCCCATGTTCAGCGTCGAATATGCCTCGGCCGCCGACATCTGCGACTGCTCGGCCAGGAACGCCAGCACCTCCGGGACCTCGGGCAGCTCCGTGATCTCGTAGGTCAGCTCGCGGCGGGGGCGCATCAGCTTCAGCAGCCCGTGGCCCGTGATGTGGCTGAGGTAGTGGACGTCGGCTTCCGCCTCGAGCAGCGCCCGGACCAGCCCGACGTAGATCGGGGTCGGGTCGAGCAACGCCTCTCCGAAGCTCCTGCCGCTGGGCAGCTGGGTGCGATAGCCGCGCTCCAGGCGCCCGGCGATCATCCGCGCCAGCGACGAGCCGTTGGCGTGCAAGCCGCTTGAGTCGATCAGCACGATCTCGTCGCCCGCGCCGAGCCGCTCGCCGAGGATCGGCGCGTGCCCCTCGGGGACGGCGCCAACCGAGCTGCCGGCGAGCTCGATCTCGGGGCCATGCACCAGGTCGGGCAGCGACGGCGACTCGCCGCCGCCCCACGTGGCGCCGGCGTCCTCGCAGGCCCGGCGCCAGCCGGCCAGCAGCGCCGCGTGGCGGTCCGCGCGGGCGTACCACTCAGACGAGCCCGTCGCAAAGTACGCGTTGACCACGAGCGGCAGCGCGCCCACGCAGCACAGGTCGTTGACGATCGCCGCAACCGTGTCGTAGGCGACGTGCTCGAAGCCGCCGCCGACGCCGACTCCGAGCTGCTCCTCGACCTGGCGGGCGATGATCGACTTCGTGCCAAGTCCCTCGACCACGAACGCGAACGACCGTCCGCCGAGTTCGAACACGAACGCGGGCTCGCCCCGGGAGGCGTCGAGCGCGCGGCCTCCGTGCCCGGCGAGCAGCCCCGAGGTGGCGAGCGCCTCGGTCAGCGCGTCGCGCTTCCCGGCGTCGAGCGCCTCGTAATCGACTCCCGCCGAGCTGTAGGCCGACCCGCGCTCCACGCGGCCGAGCATAACGGCGGCGGTTGATGTCCCCCCGGATCGGGCAGCTTCGGGGCGTGCCACGCGTGCGCACCTCGCTGGTATCGGGAGTCGATTCGCTCGTCGGAGACGGCGTCGAGGCCGCCGTGCGCGCCAAGCACCGCCGGCGCCTGGCCCATCTGGGAGCGAGCGGAGCACTCGAGCCGCCGGACGAGGACCTGTGGGCAGCCGGCGAACCCCCACCCCGCCCTGGGTGCGAGCTCGAGGTCCTGATCGATGGCGCCCAGGCGTTCCCCGAGATCGCGGCGGCGATCCAGGGGGCCCGCGAGTCGATCCACATCACCGGCTGGCACGTCGCCCCTCACTTCGACCTCGTACGCGATGACGCGCTGGGCGCACTCGGCGTGCTGTTGGCCGAGGCCGCCGAGCGGATCGACGTGCGGGTGCTGGTGTGGGCCGGGGCGCCGGTGCCGGTGTTCCACCCCAGCCGCAAGGAGGTCCGCGACTCGGTCGACAAGCTCACCCACCGCACCCGGATCCGCTGCGAGATCGACCCCCGCGAGCACCCGTTCCACTGCCATCACGAGAAGACAGTGACCGTCGACGGCGAGCTCGCGTTCGTCGGCGGGATCGACATCACCGACTTCGGCGGCGACCGGTTCGACACCTCCGAACACCCGGCGCGGCGCCGGCTGGGCTGGCACGACGTCGGCACCCGGCTGCGCGGGCCGGCGGTGAGCGACGTCGCCGGGCACTTCGCGCTGCGCTGGCGCGAGCTCACCGGTGAGCAGTTGCCGCCGGCCCATCCCGACCCGACCGCCGGCGAGCGCAGCGTCCAGGTCGTGCGCACGGTCTGCGAGGGGATGTACGACGCGATCCCGCGCGGGGAGTTCCGGATCCTCGAGAGTTACATCCGCGCGATTCGCCAGGCAAAACACTTCATCTACCTCGAGAACCAGTTCCTGTGGTCGCCGGAGATCGTCGACCTGCTCGCCGACAAGCTGCGATCCCCGCCCAGCGACGACTTCCGGATCGTGATCCTGCTCCCGTCGAAGGCCAACAACGGCCAGGACGACACCAAGGGACAGCTCGCGGTGCTCGTCGCCGCCGACGACGAGCACGAGCGGCTGCTGGCGGCCACGATCCGCTCGCGTAGTGGTGATCGCGACGACCGCTTGTACGTCCACGCGAAGGTGGGGATCGTCGACGACCGCTGGCTGACGGTCGGCTCGGCCAACCTCAACGCCCACTCGCTGCTCAACGACACCGAGATGAACGTCGTGACCGACGATCCCGAGCTCGCGCGTGACACCCGGCTGCGGCTGTGGGCCGAGCACCTCGAGCTGGAGCCCGAGGCGATCGCGGCCGACCCTCCGGCGACGGTCGTCGACGAGCGCTGGCGTCCGATCGCGGCCGAGCAGCTCGAACGGCTGCGCGCCGGCGAGCCGGCCACCCACCGGCTGGTGGCGCTCCCAGGCGTGTCGCGGCGGTCGGGGCGGCTGCTCGGTCCGCTGGCCGGCCTGGTCGACGACGGCTGACCCGCCCCGGCGCGCGTTATCGTGACGATCCACCTGTGCTTGTCGCGGTGACCAACCACGCCGCCGAGCGCTTCCGACAGCGAGTTCGCGGGACGCTCGACGCCAAGACCGAGATCGCCTCGCGCGTCGCCCGCGCCCACGCCGCCGGTCAGGTCCGCGACGGCTCGCGCGGAGCGCTGCTGGTGAGCGATCTCGACCGCCGCGACCTGGTTTACGTGTGTCGCCCCGACGGCGACGAGCTCGTCGTGCTGACCGTGTGGGAGGAGGGCGACGCCGCCGCCGTGCCCAAGCGCTTCACCGACGCGCTGCGACGCGACGACCACGGGGTGAAGTCTCATGGCTGACCCGCGCGCGGTCGCCGGCGACGTCGCGGTGATCGGAGCGGGGATCATCGGCCTCTCGACCGCGTTCGCGCTGACCGAGCGGGGCGCGTCGGTCACGATCTATGAGCGCGGCGTCCCCGGCGCCGCGCAGTCCGGCGGCGAATCGCGGATCTTCCGCCACACCCACGACGACCGGCGGATGGTGGCGATGGCGCGCGAGGCGCGAGCGGTGTGGCGCGAATGGGAGGAGCGGTTCGGCGTCGAGCTGCTGTCTCGCGACGGAGTCGTCGCGATCGGGCCGTCGGTGCGCCGGCGCGTCAGGCTGCTGCTCGAGGATGGAGGCATCCGGGCCGGCGCGGTCGACTGGGCCGACCTCCAGGAGATCATGCCGCTGCTCGCCCAGTGGGACGGTCCCGCGATGTTCGACGAGGACGGCGGGGTGATCAGGGCCCGCGCGACGGTCGACGCGCTGCTGGGGGTGGTCGGCGGCCGGATCGTGACCGACGAGGTCTTGTCGGTCCGGCTGACGGCAGCCGACGCGGTCGAGGTCCGGACCGGCGGCGTGGTCGCCGAACACGGGCGCGCGGTGCTCTGCGCCGGGCGTGGCACGGTGGCACTCGCCCGGGGCGCCGGCGTTCCGCTCCCGGTGCGCCAGGCCGCCCATGTCCGCCTCACCTACCGCCTGCGCGGCGTGCCGCCGGCCAGGCTCCCGTGCCTGCTCGACGGCAGCGGCGCGTTCGGCGAGCCCGCCTACGGCGACCCGCTGCCCGGAAACGCCCGGTTCGCCGTCGGGTTGGGCGAGACGCCGATCCATGAGGACGGGAGCCTGATCGACGCGGTGGCGCTCGCCCAGGCGACCGACCGCACTACCGCCTACGTCGCCGGAGCGCTACCCGGTCTCGAGCCCGACCCGGTCGACGTGCGCCACTGCTGGGTCACCGAGCTGCCGTGGAACCCAGACGCGATCGCCGTGTGGGAGGCCGGGAGCCTGCTGATCATCGCCGGCAACAACCTGTTCAAGCACGCACCGCTGCTCGGACGCGCGCTCGCCGCGGGCGCGCTGGGCGACGGTGTGCCCGAGCACCTGCACCCCGAGGCCAAGCTCGGCGCCGAGCAGTTCGGCTCCGAATAGCCGCGCCCCGCGTGCCGTCAGCCCGCGAGCAGCTCGTCGACCTCAGCGGCGGTCGGCAGCGACGGCTGCGCCCCGGGGCGCGACGCGGCCAGCGCGCCAGCCGCGCAGGCCCGGACGAGTGACTCCGCGCGATCGCGCCCCTCCAGCAGCGAGACCACGATCGCGGCACAGAACGCATCGCCGGCGGCGGTCCCGTCGACCGCGTCGACCACGGGCGGCTGCGCGCGCGCCACCTCGGATCCGCGCTCCAGGAGGACCGCACCCTCGGACCCGAGCGTGAGAGCGACCAGTCCGTCGTAGGCGCCGATCGCCTCGTACTCGTAGCGGTTGACGACCAGCAGGTCGGGCTCGAGCTCGAGCGGACCTCGCGCCGGAGCGGCGTTGAGGCAGAAGAACTTCGCGCCGGCGGCGGCCGCGGCGATCGCGTCGGTCGGGATCTCGAGCTGGCAGATCACGGCGTCGGCCTCGCCGACGTGCACGTCGTCGGCGGTGAGGCGCCCGTTGGCGCCGGCCGCGACCACGATCACGTTCTCGCCGCCGCGCTCGACGAGGATCAGCGCGACGCCGGTCTCGCCGTCGTCGCGGACGACCCCGGCGACGTCGACCCGCTCGCGTTGCAGCGAGCGCAGCGGGAGGTCATCCCGCCCCACCCGGCCGACGAATGTGACCTGCGCGCCCATCCGGGCGGCGGCCACGGCTTGGTTGGCGCCCTTGCCGCCGGGGATCCGCTCGAACTCCGCGTCGGAGACGGTCTCCCCGGCGCGGGGCAGCCGTTCGCAGGTAGCAACCAGGTCGATGTTCGCCGAGCCGACGACGGTGATCTTCGGAGCGGGCGCCACGGGCCGGATCCTAAGCGTCCCGGGATGTGCGTACCCCGTGCGCAGGCTATGCGTATCGTGCGAGCTGTACTCAAGGAGGAAATGCATGGACCTGACTTTCAACGAGCGCGAGCTGGCGTTTCGCGACGAGCTCGCGGCCTGGTTTGCCGACAACGACCCGGGGGACGAGCCGGATGGGGATGACGAGACGCGGTGGGCCTGGCGGCGCGACTTTCAGCGCCGGCTGGCGGACGGGGGTTGGGCCGCGGTCCACTGGCCCAGGGAATTCGGTGGCCGCGGGGCGACGCTGACCGAATCGGCGATCTTCTTTGAGGAGCTCGGCCGCTCCGGCGCCCCGCTTCCGGTCAACGTGCTCGGCCTGCTGCTGGCCGGCCCGACGATCATGACCTGGGGTACCCAGGAGCAGAAGGATCGGTACCTGGGCCCGATCCTCAGCGCCGAGGAGATCTGGTGCCAGGGGTTCTCAGAGCCCGACGCCGGCTCTGACCTCGCCGGCCTGAAGACGCGGGCGGTCAAGGACGGCGAGGGCTGGGTGGTGAGCGGCCAGAAGGTGTGGACCAGCGCCGCCCAGTACTCCAAGTGGTGCATGCTGGTCGCCCGGACCGATCCCGAGGCGCCCAAGCACAAGGGCCTCACCTACTTTTTGATGGACATGGAGCAGGAGGAGATCGCGGTCCGGCCGCTGCGCCAGATCACCGGCGAGCCGGAGTTCAACGAGCTGTTCATCGACGGGGCCCGGATCCCAGACGACAACGTGGTCGGCGGCGTCGGCAACGGCTGGCGGGTCGCGCTGACCACGCTGATGAACGAGCGCGCCGGGCTGGCGTTCTTCCTCCAGGTCCGGATGCGCCAGCTGCTGGACCGGTTGATCGACGAGGCGGCCGGCGAGGGGCTGCTCGACGATCCGGTGATCGCCGACAGGCTCGGCGATCTGCACCTCCGGGCCGAGGTGCTGCGGCTGACCGCCTACCGGGGCCTGACCGCGGTGCAGAAGTACGGCCAGCCGGGTCCCGAGGGGTCGCTGACCAAGTGGATGTGGTCAGACACCAACCAGCAGCTCACCCAGTTCGCCGCCGACCTGCTCGGCCCCCGGGCGCTCACCGCAGGCGAGCCCTGGGCTTATGAGCTATTGCGCGCCCGCGGCAACTCGATCGAGGGCGGCACCACCGAGGTGCTCAAGAACATCGTCGCCGAGCGCGTGCTCGGCCTCCCCAAGGCGCGCTAGGAGTTAGGAGACCGACCGTGGATTTTGATCTGACAGATGACCAGCGGGAGATCAAGCGCGTCGCGCACGAGCTGCTCGCGGATCGCTCGCCGATGGGCAAGGTCCGCGAGGCGGCCGAGGCCGGCGCGTATGACCCGTCGCTGTGGCGCGAGCTGACCGAGCTCGGCTGGCCGGGGATTGCCGTGGCCGAGGAGCACGGCGGGCAGGGACTGGGCGCCGTCGAGCTGGCGGTGCTGCTCGAGGAGCTCGGCTACGCGTGCGCGGCCACGCCGTTTCTGTCCAGCGCGACCGCGGCCGCAGTGATCGGAGCCGCCGGCACGCCCGAGCAGCAGGCCAAGTGGCTGCCGGGCCTGGCGTCGGGCGAGCTGACCGCCGGGATCGGGACGGCGGAGCTGGCGGCCGATGCCGTCGGCGCCGCGGTTGTGGTGCTCGTCGACGGAGCTGACGCGGTGCTGATCGAGTCGCCCGACGCCCAACAGCTGACATCGATCGACTCGACCCGGCGGTTTGCCACCGTCCGCGGCGACGGCGAGCCGCTGGGCGCCGGGGCGGTGGCGCGGATTCACGCGGCGATCGCCGCCGAGGTCGTCGGCCTCAGCCAGCGCGCGCTGGACATGACGCTCGCCTACGTCAAGGACCGCAAGCAGTTCGGCGTGCCGGTCGGCTCCTTCCAGGCGGTCTCACACCGCTGCGCGCAGATGCTGCTCTACACCGAGAGCGCCCGGTCCACCGCCTACTACGCCGCCTGGGCGGCCGACGCCGACCCCGAGCGCCTCGCCGAAGCGGCGGCGCTCGCGGGCGCGGCGGCAGCCGACGGCGGGCGCGAGGTGACGGCCAGCGCGATCCAGGCCCACGGGGGGATCGGCTTCACCTGGGAGGCCGACGTCCACTGGCTCTACAAGCGCGCCCAGCTGGACTCCGCGATGCTCGGCGGCGGCCGGCGCCACCGCGAAGTGCTGGCCCGGGCGGCGGCAGAGCGGGTGGCTGCCTCGGCCCATTAGGGGGCGTTAGGTGGCGCGGGATGCGGGGCTCGAAGGGCGGCCGGGCTTGGCGGGCGACTGGACGGGTAGGCCTCCCCCATGCCCGACATCTCGATCGACGCCGACGCCCTCCCGGTCCTCGCCCGCGCGTCGCAGGACGTCGCGCTGGCGGCGCTGATCGGCGGCAACCTGTTCGGCCGCGTTGCCCTGAACGCCGCGCTCGAGGACGTCAGCGACAGGTCCGAGCGAGGCCGGGTGCTCAACCGCGCCTGGCGCCGCTACGGGACGGTCAACTCCCTCGCACTGGCGACGCTGGTCGGCGGCTGGACCGCCGCCCGCCTGGGCGAGGCCCGGCCGAAGTGGTTGAGCCCGGCCGAACGACGGCTGGCCACGGCCAAGGACGTCGCAGTGGGTGCGGTTGTGGTGACCGGGCTGGCGTCGGCCGCCGGCGGGGTCGGCTTCGCCCGACAGGCTCCCGGAGGCGCCGTGCCGATGGAGTCCGGCCACGACGCGGCGCCCGAGACACCGGCGCGTGCCGCCGGCCTCAAGCGTGCCGTCAACCTTCTCGGCGCGATCAACCTCGGATCCGAGCTGGCTCTCGCCGGGATCGACGCCGCGTTGGCCGAGGCCGCCTACCGCCGCCCGTCGGCGCGCAGGCTGCTGCGCCGCAGGCGCTAGCGTCGCGACTGGACCGCATGTAAAACGCCCCACTCGCCGCTCTTGGGCGCAAGCGTGGGGCGTTAGCCATGTCAGGCGTGGTCAACGCCCCACGGTTCCGCGGCGAACGGTCGAGTGGGGCGTTGTTCATGTCCGGGGTGTCCCGGGACGGCTGCCGGCGCTCATCCCACGGCGAGCGTCGACAGCAGAGCGTCACAGCCCCGGCGCAACTGCTCGCGCCGGATCGCCGACTGCGGCCACCGGCAGTTGACCACCACAACGTTGGCCGCCGAGGAGAACACAAACGTGGTCCTGCCGTCCAGTGCAGGTGGCGAGCGCGTGCCGGCCAGGTCCCAGCTGACCGCGGGACGCCCGCCCACCCGCGCGACCATGGGACTGCCGATCCGGCGGGCGGGGGCCGCGGCGCGTACCTCACGGTCGAGCTGTGCGACGGCCGCACGCAGCGCGGCATCGCTTTGGATCCCGGCACGGTAGGCGGTCTGGGCCACCGCGATGCCCTCGCCCGGACGCCCGCCGGGTAGCCCGACGCCGGTCGAGAACGCGTCGCCGCTGGTGGTCACCGGCCCCACCCGGGTGCCGCCGGCCGCGAACCCCGGCGGGATCCGGTAGGCGTAGATCGATCCCGACGGCGAGATCTGAGTTCCCTGGCCCAGCGCCTGTCTCGGGGCGCCGGGGACGTCAAGGCGCCAGTCGGGCCCGTGGGCGATCAGCGTGACTCCGATCGGGTAACCGTTGGCGCCCCTGACGGTGGCGTGGGCGCGACCGCCGGCCACCGAGATGTCGTGGACCGTGACCGCGCGCATCGATGCCGCCATCCGCGCGCGCTCGGTCTGATGGACACGACAGGCCCGGATCGGCGAGGTGCCCGAGCGGGTGGGGTCGTCGGCGAAGAACCGCGCCACGTACGTTGCCGACATCGCGGTCGAGCACTGCCCCGCGGTCGGATGCTCGAACACGGCCACGACCGTCGTGGAGATCGCGGCGGCGTCCGCTGGGGTGACAGTCGTTGCGGCAGGCCGGGGGGCGGCCATCGCGGTAGGCCGGGTGGCGACGGAGCTGGTGCTCGAGCGCTGCCCGGAGCCGGCGCCACAGCCGATCAGCGCGCAGGCGGCGGCGAGCGAGGCCAGGGCTGTCGCCAGTTGGCGCATCCGACCAACGACGCGCCCGGGTCGCGGTTCCTTCCAGGCGGGACCGGGCCTACGGCCTCGGCGTCGCCTCGAGCACGCTGAGACCCGCCGGCGACTCCGTCGGCACGACGCGGCGCAGCGTCAGCCCAGCGTCGGCGAGCAGCTGCCGGTACTCGGCCTCGCTGCGCTCGCGGGCACCGAGCAGGATCAGCATGTGCAGGTCCATGCGGATCGCCTCCGGGCAGTCGAGCGCCCGCTCGGGGGAGATCGCCTCGACCAGCAGCAGCCGTCCGTCCGCGGGCATCGCCGCCCGGCAGGTGGACAGGATCCGCACCGCCTGGCCATCGTCCCAGTCGTGGATCACTCGCGACAGCAGGTACGCGTCGGCGCCGCGCGGCAGCGCGGTGAAGAAGTCGCCGACGATGCAGTCGCACCGCCCGTCAAGCCCGAGCGCAGCGAACCGCGCCCGGGCAGCCCGCACCGCGTCGGGCCGGTCGACGAGCGCGCCGCGGAGGCCGGCCGCGGACTCGAGGATCGCCGACAGCAGCACGCCCCGGCCGCCGCCGACGTCGACCAGCGTATGGAGCTCCGCGAACTCGTAGGCCGCGACCACGTCGCGCGCCTCGCGCTCTGACCGCACGGCCATCGAGGCCTCAAACGCAGCCTGGCGATCCGGGTGGCGATCGAGGTGCGCGAAGAACGACTCGCCGTGTATGCGCTCGAACGGGATGCCACCGTCCCGCACCGCGTCGAGCAGTCCACCGGCGGCGCGGTAGTAAACCTCGCCGCGAACCAGCAACGGCCCGTGCAGCTCGGCCAGCCGCGCGCCGGCCGCGGTCAGAGCGAAACGACCGTCTTGGCGCTCCTCGATGACCCCCTCGATCGTGAGGCCCCGCAGCACACGGGCCAGCGGGCCCGTCCGCGCCCCCACGACCTGCGCCAGCTCCGTCGCGCTGCGGGGCCCCTCAGTGAGTGCATCGGCGATCCCGAGCTGTGCGGCCACATACAGCAGCTGGGTGGTCAGAAAACCATCCATCAGCCGCGCCACCTGTGCCTCGGGAACCACCGTCACGCTCATGCGATCACCGCAGGCTCCCACCCCGGCGAGCGTCCCACCATGGCCTCGGGACCCCATTCGCGTCAGGGGACCGGCTTCACCCCCGGGCGGTGACGTAGCCGCTCCAGGCGTCAGAATGAGCGCCTCGATGCCACCGGAACCGATCCCGATCAGACAGCCATCCGACGCCGGCCCGCCGCCGTGGCAGGAGCCCGTCCGCGGCGGCTACCCCGAGCCCGAGATCTTCCAGCAGGCGCCGTCGGTGATGCTCCGGGCGATGGTCGCCGGCACCGCGCCCCAGCCGCCGATCTCCCGGCTGACCGGAATGCGGCTGATCGAATGCGGGGTGGGCACGACCTCGTTCTCGATGCCGTTGAGCGACTGGCTGTGCACGTCCCAGGGCGCGATCTCGATCGGCCCGCTGACGATCCCCGCCGACGCCGCGATGGCTTGCGCGATCCAGACGCAGCTGCCGCCGGCGACGCCGCTGACCACCGCCGAGCTGTCGCTGCGGCTGTTGCGCCCCGCGCCGGCCGGCGGCTCGATCACCGCTCGCGGCCGAGTGGTCGACGTGCGCCGCACGATCGCGCTGGCCGAGGTCACGGTCACCGATCAGGACGAGCGCCTGATCGCCCACGGCAGCTCCTTGTGTGTGCTGCACCCCGAGCCTGGCCCGGCGTCAGCCCGTGGGGAGGCACCCGAGCCGTCGCCCGCGCGCGAGCCGTCGCCCGCGCCCGAGCCGCCGCCACCCTCCGACGCCGACGACGACCCTGACCCGTGGCGGCGACCGGCGCTTGGCGAAGTCCTGCCCCAGGACGTGTGGGAGCGGATGACCGGCCTGGAGGTGCTCCGCGCGCTGACGAACCGACGAGCTCCCGGCGCCGCCGATCCAGCAGCTGACCGGCCTGCGCGTGACCGAGGCCTCCGAGCGCCAGGCGACGTTCGCGATGCCCGCCAGCGAGTGGCTGTGCGCCCCGATCCCCGGGCGGGTGCAGGGGGGCGCGGTCGCGCTGCTGGCCGAGGCCGGGCTCAGCGGCGCGATTCAGACGACGGTTCCGGTGCGGACCGCGCTGGCGCCGATCGACCTGAAGGTCAACTACCTGCGACCGCTGGCGGCGGACGGACGGCTGGCCACCGCGACCGGGCGGGTGCTGCACTCAGGCCGCCGGGTGGCGGTCGCGACCGCCGAGGTGAGCGACGCCGACGGCCGGCCGGTGGCGGTCGCCACCGGTTCGGGGATGCTGCTCCCGGGCCGTGCGGTGGCGCTGTCGCTGCCGCGCCCCTGATCGGTCAGGCGGAGCGGTTCAGCTCGGGCTCGGGCTGGTCGAGCTCGAGCGACGGGCCGAACCCGATCCGGACGACCGCGCCGCCGCCGGGGGCATTGGCGGCCTCGACGAAGCCGCCGTGGGCCTCGGCGGTCTCGCGGACGATCGCCAGCCCCAGGCCCGATCCGGGCTTGGAGCGAGCGTCTGGCGCGCGGTGGAAGCGGTCGAACACGTACGGCAGGTCCTCGTCGTGGAAGCCGGGGCCGTGGTCGCGCACGCTGAGCACGCCGTCGGCGAGCTGCACCTCGACGGCCCCGCCGGCCGGGCTCCACTTGGCCGCGTTGTCGAGCAGGTTGGCGACCGCGCGCTCGATCCGGTCGCCCTCGCCCCGCACCAGGGTCGGCTCCAGGCCAGAGTCGACCGTCAGCGACGGCGCCCGGCGGCGCAGGCGCTCGATCGCGCCGGAGACGATCGAATCCACCCGGACGTCGCCGGGCTCCCCGCTGGGCCGGCCGCCCCGCGCGAGCTCGACGATGTCGCCGACCAGCGCGGTTAGCTCGTCGAGCTCCCCGATCACGTCCGCGCGCAGGGCCTCGCGGTCGGCCTCGGGAAGGCGGTCCTCCTCTCGCATCAGCTGCAGGTTGGCTCGGATCGACGCAATCGGCGTGCGCAGCTCGTGGGAGGCGTCGGCGACCAGCTGGCGCTGCGCCCGCACCGAGCGATCCAGCGCGTCGAGCGTCAGATTGAAGGTGCGGGCCAGCCTCGCGAGCTCGTCGGCGCCCTCGACCTGGAGGCGCTCGTGCTCGATCCGCTCGGGATGAGCCGCGATCGACTCGGTCTGGCGCGTGAACCGGGCGATCGGCGCCAGCGCGGTGCGGGCGACCACGATCCCCAGCAGGCCGGCCAGCAGGATCCCGGCCGCGGCGATCGCGATCAACAACGTCAGCTGGCTGGACAGCGCATGGTCGACGTCGGTCAGCGGCAGCGCCACCGCGAGCGCGCCGCGGCTGCCGATTCCGGTCACCAGCACGCGGATGTGCGTGCCGGAGACCGTCATGTCGGTGATGTAGTGGCCCTGGCCGCTGCGCGCGATGCGCTCGATCGGCGCGGTTGCGGGGATCTTCGAGCCCTGGCCGCTGGGCACGAACGTCCCGCCGCAGGGGTTGAACAACGTGTAGATGCCCGGTGCGGCGCCGAACGCCGGCCCGCTGAGGCGATCGAGCCCCAGGCCACCGTCGCCGGTGCACGGCCCCTCGTCGGCGGCGGACCCTGGCGGTGTGCGCTGGGCGCGCGGTCCCGGCGGTTGCGGGCCGTGCGGCCGGTTGATCGCCGCCGTGGTCAGCGAGTGCAGCGAGCGGTCGAGCTGCCCGCGCAGCTGCGAGCGGGTGCCCGCGTAGGCCAGCACGGCAACGGCGATCACCGCTATCGCGACCGCGACTCCCGCCGCCAGCGCGATCCGCAGGCGCAGGCTCATCCCGTCGCCTCGACCTCGGCTTCCCTCAGCGCGTAGCCGACCCCGCGGACCGTCTGGATGATCGGCGGCGCGCCGGCGTCCTCGAGCTTGCGGCGCAGGTAGCCGATGTAGACCCGCAGCGCGTTGGAGCTGGGGCCAAAGTCATATCCCCACACCCGCTCGTAGATCATGCTGTGGGGCAGCACCCGCCGGGGGTTGAGCAGCAGCAGCTCCAGCAGCTGGAACTCGGTGCGGGTCAGCTCCACAAACGTGCCGTCGACCGACGCGCCGTGCCGGACCGGATCCAGGCGCACGACGCCGAACGAGAGCCCGTCGCCGAACTCCCCCTCGGTGCGAGCGCGGCGCATCAGCGCCCGCAGCCTCGCCTTGAGCTCGTCGACGTCGAACGGCTTGACCAGGTAGTCGTCGGCCCCGGCGTCGAGCCCGTCGATCCGGTCGGCGACCGCGGCCCGCGCGGTCAGCATCAGCACCGGCACGCGGTTGCCCTCGCGGCGCAGCAGCCGGCAGACCTCGAGTCCGTCGATGTCCGGTAGGCCGATGTCGAGCACCACCGCGTCGGGCACGGTGGCGGTCACGTCGGCCAGAGCGCCGGCGCCGGTCTCGGCCAGGCGCACCTCGTAGCCCGCCAGCTCCAGAGAGCGCCGCAGCACGTCCCGTAGGGCGCGGTCGTCGTCCACCACGAGCAATCGCATATGCCCATTGTGGTCGGCCGATCGCCCGGCCGTAGGCGCTTCCTACGGTGTTCTTAGGTTGCTCGCGTCCCTGAGGACCGCGCCGAGGATCCCGTTGATGAACCCGGGTGCATCGCTGCCGCAGAACTGCTTGGCGGTCTCGACCGCCTCGTCGATCGCGCCCTCGGGCGGGATCGACCGCTCCCCCGGCAGCTCATCGGCGAACAGCAGCTCGGTCAGGCCGACCCGCAGGATCGAACGCTCCAGCGGCGCGATCCGCTCCAGCGACCAGCCGGTGGCGTGGCGGCGGATCAGCTCGTCGAGCTCGGGCTGATGGTCGCGAACCAACTGCGCGAGCTCGCGCGTGAAGCCGTGCACGTCGCCGGGAAACGTCTCCTCCAGCGGTCGGGCCAGCAGGTCGCTCTGGTACAGAGCCCACACGGCGGCGCGCCGCTGCTCGGTCCTACGCATCGCCGCTGTGCTCCCCGCCGGCCGGCGCCGCCCGCGGACCGCCTAGGCCCGGGATACGTACTCCCCGGAGCGCGTGTCCACGCGGACGACATCACCGATGTTGATGAACAGCGGGACCTGGACCTTGGCGCCGGTCTCGAGCACCGCGGGCTTGTTGCCGCCGCCAGACGCGGTGTCACCGCGAACCCCGGGCTCGGTCTCGGCGACCGCCAGGTCGATCGCGCTGGGTAGCTGGACGTCTGACGGCTCGTTGTCGATGTAGAGCAGCTCGACCTCGTCTGACTCCTTTATCCACAGCAGCGCCTCGCCGAGCGTCCCGACCGGGATCGTCAGCTGCTCGTAGGTCTCGGCGTCCATGAAGTGGCCGTCGGCGCCGTCCTGGTAGAGGTACTGCATACGCCGCGTCTCGGTGCGCACCTGACGGAACTTCTCGCCGGCGCGGAACGTGCGGTCGATCACCGCGCCGTCGCTGGTGCGGCGAAGCTTGGTGCGGACGAACGCGCCGCCCTTGCCGGGCTTGACGTGCTGGAACTCGACGATCTTGAAGATCGTCCCGTCGACGTCGATGTGGCTTCCGTTCCGAAACTGGTTGGTACTTAGCACGGCTCCCCAGTCTAGTGGGCTCCACCTGAGCGTTTTGCCGGCCTCAGTCGACGACCAGCAGCTGCTTGTCGATCGAGGTGTGGATCTCGCAGCCGTCGGCGGTCACCGCCACCAGATCCTCGATCCGCACGCCGAACTCCCCGGGTAGGTAGATGCCCGGCTCGACCGTGACGATGTTCCCGGCCGCCAGCACGTCGTCGGAGCGCTGCGACAGCCGCGGCCCCTCGTGGATCTCCAGCCCGACGCCATGCCCGAGCCCGTGCCCGAAACGCTCGCCGAAGCCGCCGTTGTCGATGACCGTGCGCGCGGCCCCGTCGACCTCGCGCGCGCGGGCGCCGGCCCTGACCGCGTCGACCCCCGCGATCTGCCCCGCCAGCACCAGCTCGTAGACGATCCGAGCCTGCTCATCGGGCTCGCCGGCGGCGACCGTGCGCGTGCAGTCCGAGCAGTAGCCGTCGAGCTCGGCGCCCCAGTCGATCACGACCAGCTGGCCGCGGGCGACCTCGACGTCGCGCGGGGTTGCGTGCGGCAGCGCCCCGTGCGGACCGGCGGCCACGATCGAGTCAAAGCTCGGGCGCTGGGCGCCCAGCAGCCGCATCACCTGCTCGAGCTCGAGCGCCAGCTCGCGCTCACTGCGCCCGGCGAGCCCGCCCTCGAGCAGCCGCTCCAGGGCCGCGTCGGCGAGCCGGCAGGCGCTGCGGATCCGCTCGACCTCATCGGGCTCCTTGACCGCCCGGAGCCGTTCCACGATCCCCTCGACGCCGACCAGCTGCACCCGGTCGGGGAGCAGCTCGCGCAACCGGGCGTGGCCCCGGACCGACACGTGGGCGTCCTCGAACCCGAGCCGGAGCGGGCCTTCGGGGAGCACGTGCTCGATGTCGTTGAACAGCTCTTGGGGAGCTCGGCGGCGGTGAAACGCCGGAGCGACCTGCACGGCGGCCTGCTCGACGTAGCGGAAGTCGGTGATGAACGCCCGCGTGTCGGGCCCGATCACGGCGACCCCGTTGGAGCCCGTGTAGCCCGTCAGGTAGCGGACGTTGACGAGGTTGGAGACCAGCAGCAGGTCGATGCCGGCGTCCGGGAGCAGCTCGACGACGCGATCGGCGCGGTCGCTCATTTGTGTGCCGGACGGTGCACTAGGTCAGCTCCGTCTGCATCAGCTCCAGCGCTTCGCGGTAGCCGTCGACGCCCTTACCCGCCACCCGGCCGACGCACAGCTCTCCGATCACCGATTCCCGGCGCCACGGCTCGCGCGAGTCCACGTCGGACAGGTGGACTTCGATCGCCGGCAGCCCGGTGAGCTCGAGCGCGTCGCGGATCGCGTAGGAGTAGTGGGTCCAGGCGCCGGGGTTGAGGATGATTCCGTCGGCGAGGCCCTCGAGCCGATGCAGATGCTCCACGAACTCCCCCTCGTGGTTGGTCTGGAAGAACCTGGTCTCCAGGCCCAGCTCGGCCGCGGCATCGGACACGTTGCGCTCCAGCTCGGCGAACGTCAGCGCGCCGTAGTGTGCCGGATCGCGGCGCCCGAGCTGGTCGAGATTGACCCCATGCATGACCTCGATGCGGTTACGGACCGTGCTCACGCCGCCAACTCTCGCACGGCGGCCACGAGCGCGCGAGGCGCCACCGCGCACCCTGGGCGCGCGTGCCCGGGAGCGTCGAGTAGGACGAACGGCACTCCGCCCTCACCGAGGCGTTTCTTATCGCGCGCGGTCGCCATCACGACCGCGTCGGGGTCGGCGTCTTGAAGCCTGGTGGGAAGCCCGCGCGCCACCAGCAGCTCGGCCACCTCGCGGCGCAGCTCGGGCTGCTCGGACAGCCGCAGCGCCGCCAGCAGGCCGAGCGCGACCGCCTCGCCGTGGCGGTAGCGGGCGTATCCGGTTACGGTCTCGATCGCGTGGCCGACCGTGTGGCCCAGGTTCAGGACCTGGCGCACGCCGGCGTCGCGGTAGTCCTCGGCGACGATGCCCAGCTTCGTGCGCACGCACGCAGCGATCACTTCGGGGTCGTCGGGCGCGGCGCCCGCGCGGATCCGCTGCCACAGGTCGCCGCCGGCGATCAGCGCGGTCTTGACGACCTCGCCGTACCCGGCTGACACCTCCTCGGGCGGGAGCGTGGCCAGCGTCTCGGTGTCGGCGATCACGGCCGACGGCTGGTGATAGGCGCCGACGTAGTTCTTGGCCTCGGCCAGGTCGACGCCGGTCTTACCGCCGTAGGCCGAGTCGATCTGCGCCAGCAGCGTGGTCGGCACCTGCACGTAGCGGACTCCGCGCTGGTACGTCGCCGCGCAGAATCCGGCGAGATCGCCGACGACCCCGCCGCCGAGCGCCACCACCACGTCGGTACGCGTCATCCCTGCGCGGGCGAGCTCGGTCCACACGATCTCGGCGTGGGCAACGGTCTTGGACTGCTCGCCCGGCATGATCGCCACCCGTCCGGAGAGCGGAGCCACGGTTTCGCCGAAGCGCCGGCCGACATTGCCGTCGGTCACCAGGAACCGGCGTCCCGGCACCGTGGCCGGCCAGAACCGGTGCGGGTCGAGCAGCCCGGGGCCGATGTAGGCGGGGTAGTCTCCCGACGCGCTCGTCCCCCACAGCAGCTTCACGCCGGCCGGCATCCCCTCGAGCGCCGCCAGCACCTGGCCCATCGCCACGGAGCGCTCCGAGGGCACGATCGCGTCGGCCAGCTGGGCGTAGATCGGCTCGCGTTCGGCGTACAGCCGCTCGAACTGGTCGCGATCGCGGGCCAGCGGACGCCCGCTCCCGCGGCAGCGCTCCCAGGCGACCTCGAACGGGACGTCGAGCCACACCACGAGATGGTCGGCCAGTGCCGCCCGGACGCTCGGGTGGCCGATCGCGCCGCCCCCCAGCGACAGGACCTCGGCGGTACCGAGCAGCTCGAGCGTGATCTGCTCCTCCGCGATGCGGAACGCCGCCTCTCCGTCCTGCGCGAACACGTCGGCGATCGGCTTGCCGAGCCGCTGCTCGATCGCGTGGTCGACGTCGATCGCCGTCGTCCCGAGCGCCTCGGCGGCGCTGCGGGCGGCGGTCGACTTCCCGGCTCCCATGAAGCCGATGCACACGACCGAGCGCGAGACCGCAATCTCCGAGCTCGCGCCTGGAAGGCTCAACGGCGCTGCCACCCGATTCGCTCTTCGTAGGCGCGCAACGCGCCGCGGACGTCGTCGATGTGGTCACCGCCGAACTTGCGTCGGTAGGCGTCGGCCAACACGAACGCAACCATCGCCTCCCCCACCACTCCGGCCGCCGGCACCGTGCACGAGTCGGTCCGCTCGCGCAGCGCTTCGGTGGGCTGGTGGGTCTCGATGTCGACCGACCGCAGTGGCTTGGTCAGCGTCGGCAGCGGCTTCATCGAGCCGCGCACGACCAGCGGCGCGCCGGTCGTCATCCCGCCCTCGAGTCCGCCGGAGCGGTTGGTCTCGCGGTAGTAGCCGCGGCCGTCCTCGTAGAAGATCTCGTCGTGGGCCCGGGATCCCGGAAGCCCGGCGACCTCGATCCCGTCGCCGATCGCGACCGCCTTCATCGCCTGGATCGACAGGATCGCCATGCCGAGCCGGCCGTCGAGGCGCTCCTCCCAGGAGATGTGGGACCCGAGGCCGGGGACGATGCCGAACGCGCGGACCTCGAACACGCCTCCCAGCGACTCGTTCTGCTTGCGCAGCCGGTTGATCTCCTCGACCATCGCCCGGCTGGCGTCGGGGTCCAGGCACCGGACCGGCGACTCGTCGACCGCCGAGAAGTCCTCCGGGGTGAGGTCGTCGCGCCGCGGCGCGGTCACCCCGGTGATCTGGATCACGTGCGAGAACACGCTCACGCCGAGGTCGCGCAACAGCGCCTTGGCGATCGCCCCGCCTGCAACTCGCGCGGCGGTCTCGCGTGCGCTGGCCCGCTCGAGGATGTCTCGCACGTCGCTGAGCCCGTACTTCTGCGTGCCGACGAGGTCGGCGTGGCCGGGCCGCGGCAGGTGCACTTCGGGCACCGACGCCTCCACCGGCCACGGATTCATCCGCTCCTCCCAGTTGGCGTAGTCGCGGTTGACGACCGTCAGCGCGATCGGGCCACCCAGCGTGCGCCCGTGCCTGACACCGCCGGTCACCTCGACCCGATCGCGCTCGATCTTCATCCGGCCGCCGCGTCCATGCCCGAGCTGGCGGCGAGACAGATCCCGGTTGAGCGCGTCGTGGTCGAGCTCGAGCCCGGCGGGCATGCCCTCGACGATGCAGGTGAGTCCCGGGCCGTGGGACTCACCGGCGGTGATCAGGCGCAGCGACATCGCACTATGAGGCCTCGGCCGAGTCGCCTGCCTGCGCGTCGTCCCCCGGGTGGAACCGGCCGGTGCCCTTGCACCAGGGGCAGGTCACCTGGTGGGGCTCGCCGCCGAGGTTGGAGATCAGCTTGCCCGTGCCCCGACACGGGGTGCATTGCGTGCGGTCGTCGGCGCCGCCGCCCGTCTGGTCGGATTCGGTGCTCACCGGCGCACCCCCACGAGCACGCCGTCGCCGACCGGAAGCAGCGTCGCGTCGAACTCGTCGAGCGCCAGCACGCGCTCGTTCAGGGCCCGGATCGCGATGATCTGGTCCTCGGTCCAGTTGCCGTCGCCGCGCCCGGAAGCGACCGTGCCGTCCATCAGCACGTTGTCGACGGCGAAGATGCCGCGCTCGGTCAGCATCGGGATCAGCAGCTCCAGGTAATCCACGTACTGGGTCTTGATGCCGTCGACGAACGCCATGTCGAACTGCCCTTCCAGCCCCTCAAGGCCGGCCCGAGCGTCTTGCAGCCGCAGGTCGGCACGGCCGAGCAGACCGGCGCGCTCGAGATACGCACGCGCTGCCTGATGGCGGCGCTCGTCGACCTCGAACGACACGATCGTCCCGTCGGGTGGGAGCGCCCGAGCCATGTACAGGGTCGAGACGCCGATTGCGGTGCCGACCTCGACGATCCGCCGGGCACCGCGGACGCGCGCGAGCAACTCCAGCAGCGCCCCTGTCTCGGGGACGACGATCGGAATCCCGTCGCGGTCGCCCTGGGCCTCCATGTCGGCCAGCACGGGGTCGGGCTCAGCGCGCAGACCCGCGATGTAGGCGTGTACGGCGTCGGTGAGAATCACGGGAGGCACGATAGTGGTCCCCGAAAGTAACCACTCAGCCAACGATGGGGCGCGGCCCGCCGGAGGGCGACCGGACGTCTAGTAAACTTCCTCCAATAAAGGAAGTTCACCGGACCCGGAGCCCACGTGAGCGTCGTAATCGAGGAAACCCAGGATCTCGCCCACCTCAGGGACAAGGCCGCCCAGGTGCAGCAGCTGATGGCCGCCGGCGAGCGCGCTCGCGCCGAACAGCGCTGGGACTGGTACCGCAGGCTCGAGGACGCGGTGCTCGACCTTTCCTACGCCCTCCCCGAGGGCACCGAGGACTATGACGCGCGCAAGCTGCTCGAGTTCCAGGTCGGTCTACGCCGCGCGATCGACGCCGACCGTGACGCCGCCGACGAGCGCGGCGAGGTGGAGCTGGCCGCGCTCAGGATGGCCGACGTCGCCCGGCGGATCGGACGCCGGCTCGAGCACTCCGAGCTCGACGATCCGCGCGCGGCCGCCGATTTCATCTTCGAGACGCTGCGCGGGATCGGCGTCACCGACCTCGGCCGCCTGCTCGGAGTCTCGACCAAGACGGTCAACGCGTGGAAGGCGGCCGGACCGGTCACCCGCAACGCCCGGCGCGTGGTCGTGCTCGCCCAGGTTCTTACCTACCTGCGCGCCTCGATCACCCCGGCCGGGCTCGTGATGTGGTTCGACGCCCCTCGCCACCAGCTCGACGGCGCTACCCCGCTCGAGCTCCTGGACGAGGACGAGGCCAACGCTCGCGAGCGCCTGCTGTCGCTCGCTCGCGGCGCCCGTGGTCAGCTGGCGAGCTGAGCCGACGCGCCTGAGCGGCGACTGGAGCTGCTACCGCCAGGCCTCGCCCGACTGGCCGCCGCTCTACCACGCCGCCGGTGAGCCGACGCCGTCCCAGATCTCGGGCCGCTGGCACCGACAGAGCGAGGACTACGCCCAGTACCTGTCGCTCGAGCCGCTGGGAGCATGGGCCGAGCTGGTCCGCTACGAGGCGATCCACACCCCCGAGCGGGCCCGCAGCTACCACCGGCGACTGTGGCTTTGCTTCGTGCGAGAGACGGAGATCGCCGACCTCTCGACGTTTGACGCCTACCAGGGGTGCGGCCTCGATCCCGGCATCGCGGTCGGCGACCACAGACAGTCACAAGCGCTGGCCGATGAGCTGCGCGCCGCCGGCTACCGGGGTCTGCTGTCACCGTCGGCCGCGCTCGCCGGAGCCACCAACCTGACCCTGTTCGGAGAGCGCTACGAGCGGGTGATGCTGGGGGGACTGGACCGCTGGCCCAACCCGCGGCCGGATCTGTTCGTCCCCTGCTCGCTGGTGGTCGACGGCGGCCCGCCGGTGCAGTTACTCCAACAGACGACGTTCGAGGGGATGCCGCACCCCGGCTACCGGGCCTGGATCAGCTCACGGCTTCGCGCATGACCTCGAGCGGCGCCTCTCGGCCGGTGAACCGCTCGAAGCTGAGCGCTCCCTGGCCGACCAGAAGCTCCAGGCCGTCGACGACCGCCGCTCCGCGCGACCGCGCCTCGCTGAGCAGCGGGGTCTCAGACAGCGCGTACGCCGGGGCGTAGACGAAGTCGACCACGCACCGGTAGCCGCCGAGGTCGCCGGCGTCCACGGGAAGCTCCGCGAACGTCCGCTCGGGCTCCTTCAGGCCGATCGAGGTGCAGTTGACCAGCACGTCGGCGTCGCGCGGGCTCTCGACGGGCGTCCCGCCGAGGTCCTGGCACAGGGCACGGGCGCGCTGCGCCGTGCGATTCCAGACCCACACCTCGGCAGCGCCGGCGTCCAGCAGCGCCCACACCGCGGCCCGGGCGCTGCCGCCCGCGCCGAGTACCAGCGCGGTCGACCCGACGACCGCGACCGGCAGCGATGCGATCAGCGCAGGTGCGTCGGTGTTGTCGGCCTCGATCGACCCGTCGTCGGCGAACACGAGCGTGTTGGCCGCTCCGATCGCCCGAGCGCGGTCGGTCGGATCCGACGCGATCGCCAGCGCCCGCTGCTTGTGCGGGATCGTCACGTTGGCTCCGCGGAATCCGGCGCGCCGCAGCGCCGGCACGGTCTCGTTCAGCAACGCCGGAGCAACCGGGAGCAGCTGGTAGCGCCAGCGCTCGAGTCCGACCGCCGCCAGCGCCGCGTTGTGCATCGCCGGCGAGCGGCTGTGGGCGACCGGCCATCCCAGGACGCCGAGGCGTCGTCGGTCCGCGAGTGCTTCTCGGCGGGGAGCACTCAGCAATGTTCAGGCGAACGTCCGCCGCGGCTGGTCCGCGCGTTCTGGTACTGAGCGACCTCGGCCTGGAACTGCGTGTAGGACGAGGCGAAGGCGTGCTCGCCGTTGCCACACGGCTTGACCACGAAGTACAGGTAGTTCGAGTGCGCCGGGTGCGCCGCGGCTTGGATCGACGCCATCCCGGGGCTGTTGATCGGCGTCGGCGGCAGTCCCTTGTGGATCCGGGTGTTGTAGGGCGAGGACGAGTTCAGCTGGGAGACCGTGAGCGGCTTGGCGTAGTTGCCGGTCGCGTAGCGCGTGGTTGCGTCGATCTGCAGTGGCATCCCGCGCGCCAGCCGGTTGTAGATCACCGATGCGATCAGCGGGCGGTCGTGCTCGGTCTCGGCCTCGGCCTGCACCATCGAGGCGATCGTCAGCACGTCATACGGGGTCAGCCGCTTGCTGCGGGCGTAGCCGAGGTTGACCTTGCCGAACCGCTGGCGGAACGTCTTCAGCTGGTCGTCGACCAGCGCCGGGGTCTTGATCGGCTCGCGCAACTGGTACGTCGACGGGAACAGGAAGCCCTCGAGCGAGTTGGTCCCGTGCGGCGCCCCGTACTTGCTGGGGTCCAGCAGCTTGGAGTGGCGCGTATCGGCGTAGTAGCTCCCGCGCACGCCCTGTGAGCGCAGCAGCGCGTCGACCTGATGTCGCGTCTTGCCCTCGACGATCGTCAGGTTGGTCACCTTCGCGGCCGGCGGGGCGGTCGTGAGCACCTTCAACACGTCGCCGTAGCCCATCCCCTGGTGGAGGTGGTAGGTGCCCGAGCGCAGGTTGCCGCGGTCGCCGGCCAGGGTCGCGCGCACCTCGAAGAAGAAGCTCGACGGGACCACGCCGTCGTGGGCGAGGATCTTGCCGACCGTGCCGACGCTCGAGTGCGGCGGGATCACCACGGTCACCCGCTGGTGGCCGGTCGACTGAAACGGCTGGAAGGTCTCGATCAAAAACCAGATCACGAGCCCCACGGCTACGAGCGCCAGCACCCCGAGCAGGCGTCCGGCCCACGAGTGCTTGCGCTTCTTCTTGACCTTGCCGAACTCGGCCGGCTGGCGACGCTGGACCGGGCCCCGGCGGCGGCGCCGGCGAGGCTCGCGGCGGTGCTTACGCGGGCCGACCGGCTGGGGGCCGCCCGCGCGCTCGTTGTGGGCCACGCGGCGCGTACCGACGGGGACCTCGTCGTCCTCGTCGTCCTCGTCGCCGTCGTAGACGTAGTCGTCGTACTCGCCGTCGTCCTCGGACCGATCAGCGATTGGCTGGGAATCGTGGTCTCCAGCGGCCTCCGGGCGATCTTCGCTGGCCCGGACGTCGTCGACCCGGAGCTCATCGCCGCCCTCGAACCAGTCCTCGGGCTGCCACTCCTGGGTTTCGCCGTTGGCGGCGGTTCCTCGCTCCGCGGTGTCCTGGATCACCTCACCGCGATCGGCGCCGTTGGACTCCGCGGCACCGTGTGCCTCCGAGTCGACGGCAGGATCCTCGCCGCGGTCCAAGGCGGCCTGGCGCTCGGCGCGCCGACGCTCGCGCTCCAAGCGCGCCGCCTCGCGCTCGGCACGGCTGCGATCAGCCACCGGCGGCCTCCAGGGCGCGGGCGTGCGCCGCCAGCCAGCTCTCCAGCAGGTGCGCGGCGGCGCGCGAGTCCTCGCTGGAGCTGCCGCCGGTCCGCTGAGCCAACGCAGTCGTGAAGCGCTCGTCGTGGAGCTCGACCGGCACGCTGAGACGCTGCCCGAGCGTGGCCGCGAACTCTCGCGTCTCGATCGTCTGCGCGGTGTCGGCGCCCGACAGCGACAGCGGCAGGCCCACGACGACGCGCTCGGCGCCGAGCTCGGACACCAGCGCCCTCAGCCGGCCGAGGCCGCGCTTTGAGCCGGGTGCGAGCACCGGATCCAGCGGCGTTGCCAGCACGCCGGTCGGATCACTCACGGCACACCCACACCTCGCGCTGCCGTAATCGAGCGCAAGCACGCGCATGACCTTACCCAGTCACCCGGCTAGTGGGCCTGAGCCGATCGCCACACGGCGCCCTCGTCCTACTCGGCAAGGGCCTCGTCGATCGCCGCTCGCGCGGCCTTGATCGCGTCGGGGAGCTTGGCGACCTCGCGGCCGCCCGCCCGGGCCATCGTGTCCCGGCCTCCCCCGCCGCCGCCCACGACCGCGGCTGCGATCTTGACCAGCTCGCCCGCGCGCACTCCTCGCGAGACCAGCACCGGGGCCACGGTCGCGATCAGGTCGACGCGGTCCTCGCCGGCGCTGCCGAGCACGATCACCGCGTCGCCGAGCTTGTTCTTCAGGCGGTCGGCGACGTCCAGCAGAGCCTTGCCGTCGGGGGCTTGAACCGCGCGCGTCAGCACCCGAAACCCGTCGCGCTCGTCGGCCTCGGATACGAGTCGGTCGACGTCGATGCCGTTGCGACCGCCTCCCTGACGAGCGGCCCGCTCGGCCTCCCGCAACCTGTCGCGCTGCTGGGCCACCAGCTCGGGGACGCGCTCGGGCGGCACGCGCAGGAGCTCGGCTGATTGCGCCAGCGCGCGGTCGTGCGCGCGCAGCAGATCGACGGCCTCGGGGCCGGTCAGCGCTTCGATCCGGCGCACGTTGGCCGCACTGGAGGTCTCCGACAGCAGCTTGAACAGCCCGATCTCCGAGGTGGAGTTGACGTGGGTGCCACCGCACAGCTCGCGCGAGAACGAGCCGTCGCCGACCTCGACCATCCGCACGATGTCGCCGTACTTCTCACCGAACAGGGCCATCGCCCCGAGCGCCTTGGCCTCGGTCAGCGTGGTCGTGAGCGCCCTCACCGGCTGGCTCTCGAGGATCCAGGCGTTGACCCGGTCCTCGATCTCGGCCAGCTGCACCGCCGTCAGCGCGCTGGCGTGCGTGAAGTCGAAGCGGAGCTTGTCGGGGCCGACGTAGGACCCGGCCTGGTGGACGTGCATGCCCAGCGTCCGCCGGAGCGCGGCGTGGAGCAGATGCGTGGCGGTGTGGTTGCACTCGGTGGCGTGGCGCGCCCGCCGGTCTACATGAGCGTGCACGCGCTCGCCGGGCTTGAGCTCGCCGTGCTCGGGCTTTACCGCAACGACCTGGTCGTCGCCTAGCCGCAGCACGTCGACGACCATGGCGCGGCAGTCGCCGTCGGCGCACTCGAGGTAGCCGGAGTCCGCGACCTGGCCGCCGCCGGTGGCGTAGAACGGCGACTCGGCGAGCTTGACCAGCATCGTCCCGTTGTCGGCGCTGACTGCCCCGACGGTGGTGTCGCGCTCGGTCGTCTCGTAGCCGACGAAGTCGGTGGAGAAGCCGGCCCCGCCGGAGAACGCCGCGGCGCGCTCGCGCAGCGCCTGGCGGCTGGAGTCCCGGCCGGAGCCAAACCGTGCGCGCTCGCGCTGCTCCTCCATCAAGTCCTCAAACCCCTGCTCGTCCACGCCGAGGCCGTGCTCGGCGACGATCTCGAGCGTCAGGTCGAACGGGAAGCCATAGGTGTCGTGGAGCAGGAACGCGTCGACGGCGGAGATTCCCTCCTCGCCGTCATCCTTGGCGCGGGCGATCACGTCGTCAAGCAGCTTCGTGCCCTGTTGAAGCGTGCGCCCGAAACTCTGCTCCTCGGACTCCAGCCACTGGTTGACGAGCTCGAGCTGCTCGGGCAGCTCGCCGTAGGTGGAGCCCATCAGCTCGGTCACGCGGCCGGCGTAGCTCGACAGGAATCCCGGGTCCAGCCCGAGCGCGTGGCGGCCCTGCAGGATCGCCCGGCGGATGATGCGGCGCAGCACGTAGCCGCGGTCCTCATTGGACGGGACGACGCCGTCGGCGATCAGAAACGTGAACGCGCGCCCGTGATCGGCGAGCACACGCAACGCCTTGTCGGTCGCGAACTCCTCGCCGTAGCGCCTTCCCGACAGCTCCTCGCCCAGCGAGATCAGCGGCGCGAACTCGTCGGTCTCGAACACGGTCGGCTTGCCCTGGAGAATCGACGCCATCCGATCTAGCCCGAGGCCGGTGTCGATGTTGTTGGCCGGAAGCGGCGCGAGCACGTTGACCGGGTTCTGGTCCAGCTGCATGAACACCAGGTTCCAGTACTCGAGGAAGCGCTCGTTGTCGCCACCCGGGAGATCTTCGGGCTTACCGTGGTCGACGCCGCGATCGAGATACAGCTCCGAACAGGGACCGCAGGGGCCGGTCGGCCCCGCCTGCCAGAAGTTCTCCGAGCGTGGGCACTCGACGATCCGCTCGCGCGGCACGCCGACCTCGAGCCACGCCTCGATCGCGTCCTCGTCGGGACCGAGTCCGAGCTCATCGTCGCCGGCGAACACGGTGATCCAGATATCGTCGCGGTCGAACCCGAAGCCGTCCAGCGACAGATCCCACGCGAACCGGACCGCCTCGCGCTTGAAGTAGTCGCCCAGTGAGAAGTTCCCGAGCATCTCGAAGAATGTGAGGTGCCGGGTGGTGGTGCCGATGATCTCGATGTCGGCCGTGCGAAATGTCTTCTGGCAGGTGGTCAGCCGCGGGTGCGGGGGCCGCTCGATGCCCTGAAAATAGGGCTTGAGCGGGTGCATCCCCGCGATCGTGAACAACGCCGACGGGTCGTGCTCGGCCGGGATCAGTGACGACGAGGGCAGCCGCAGATGGTCGCGCGCGACGAAGAACTCCGTGAACGTCCTGCGGATCTCATCGGTGGTCATGGGACCCCTCAGTGTAGGCGGGGCCACCGTTCGTCCGCTACGCGGCCGGGCGCGCGATCGTCCCCCACCCGATCACGATCTCGCCGTCCATCAGACAGGCGATCTGCCCCGGGGCGACGGTGTCGGCAGGCTCGTCGAGCTCGACGGTCAGCGACCGGGCGTCCCCGGGTGCCTCGCGGATCCGGGCGGGGATCGGCTTTGAGTGGTAGCGAAGCTTGACCCGGTCCACGCGCGCGGGCTCGCGGCGCAGCCTCGCCGCGCGCAGCGGCACCTCGAAGCTGCGCAACGCCTCGCGTGGGCCGACCACGATCGTGTTCGAGCCCGCGTCCTTCTCCAGCACGAACAGCGGCTCGCCGCCGGCGTAGCCGAGACCGCGGCGCTGGCCGACCGTGAACCGGTGCTGACCGCGGTGGCGCCCGAGCACGGCCCCGGCGCGATCGACGATCGGGCCGACGCGATCGCCGAGCTCGCCGTGGCGCTCGAGGAAGCGCCCGCGGTCGGTGCCGGCGAGGAAGCACAGATCCTGGGAGTCGGCCTTGGAGGCGACCGGCAGGCCGGCGTCGGCCGCGATCCGCCTGACCTCGGGCTTGTCCAGCTCGCCGAGGGGGAACCGCATCCGCGCCAGCGAGCGGGGCGACAGGGCCGCGAGCATGTACGTCTGATCCTTGGCGGCGTCGGCGGCAACCCGCAGCAGCGGGCCCCGATCGTGATCGGGCTCGGCGGTGCGTGCGTAGTGGCCGGTGGCGAGCGTCGCGCAGCCCAGCCGGTCGGCGAGCTCGAGCATCGCATCGAGGCGAACGTGCCCGTTGCAGCCGACGCATGGGTTCGGCGTCTCCCCCTGGGCATAGCCGGCGATGAACGGCTCGACGACGCCGGCCCGGAACTCATCGCGCAGGTCGATCGTGAAGTGCGCCATGCCCATCGAGTGAGCCACGGCGCGGGCCTGTGAGACGGCCGAGGCCGAGCAGCAGCTGCGCTCGGCGTCGTTCTCGGAGTCGGCCCACAGCTCGAGCGTGACCGCCGCGGTGTCTCCCGCGCGCGCACACAGCAGCCCGGCGACAGCACTGTCGACGCCGCCGCTCATGGCCACCAGCGTGCGCCCGCCGGGCGGGGGCTCCAGCTCCCCGCGCGCACGTACGGCCGCGCCAAGCGCCCGGGCCAGCGCGTCGCCCGCTACCTCCGCGGCGTGCAGCTTGCCGGGGCTGAGCCCGCCGAGCTCGGCGGCGATATCGCGCGGGCCGACGCGCGCGGCGTCGAGCACCGACTGCCCGCGGACCAGCGTGACCGCGGCGCTTCCCGCGGCGGTCGCCGCGCCGCAGCCGTGCGCCTCGAACCCGGCGTCGGCGATCCGGTCGCGATCAATGCTGATCGAGAGCTGGAGCGTGTCGCAGCAGCTGCCGCCGCCCGCGGCGACGGTGAAGCCGTTCTCGGGAAGCCGGCGATGGCCCTGAGGGGAGGTCAGGTGGTGCTCGAAGGCAAGCGCGTCCACGCTGGCGAGGATAGACGCGCGGCCGGGGCCTACCGCAGCCTCAGGCCCAGCTCGCGCAGCTGCGTCGGGTCCACCGCGGCGGGGGCGCCGGTCAGCGGGTCGCCGCCGCTGGTGGCCTTCGGGAACGCGATCACCTCGCGGATGTTGTCGCGGCCCGCGAGCAGCGCCACCAGCCGGTCGATGCCCATCGCGATCCCGCCGTGCGGCGGGGCTCCATAGCGCAGCGCATCGAGCAGAAACCCGAACCGTGATTGGGCCTCCTCCGGGCTCATCCCGATCAGCTCGAAGATCTTCTCCTGGATCTCCCGGCGATGGTTACGGATCGACCCGCCGCCGAGCTCATTGCCGTCGAGGACGAGGTCGTAGGAGCGCGACAGCAGGCTCGCCGGATCGTCGAGGTCACCGGACGGAGCGGTGAACGGATGGTGCTCGGCGTCCCAGCGCTGCTCGTCGGGCTGCCACATGAACATCGGGAACTCGACCACCCAGAGGACGTCGTGGCGGCCCTCTGGGATCAGTCCGAATCGACGTCCGAGCTCGAGCCGCAGCGCCCCCAGCACCTGGCCGGCGGTGCGTGGCTCGTCAGCGACGATCAGCAGCAGGTCGCCGGCGGATGCCTCCAGCCGCTGCCCGATGTCGGCGGTCTCCGGCTCAGACAGGAACTTGGCGATCGGCGAGCGCCAGCCGGAGGCCTCTACGAACGCCCACACCAGGCCCTTGGCCCCGTGCTGCTTGGCCAGCTCGGTGAGGCCGTCGAGATCGGCGCGCGACAGCTCGCGCGCGCCCGCGTTGATCCCCCGAACGACGCCGCCTGACTTCAGAGCCCCGGCGAACACCTGGAACCCGGAGTTGGCGACGGCGCCGCCGATGTCCTTGAGCTCGAGTCCGAAGCGGGTGTCGGGACGGTCTGAGCCGAATCGGCTAACCGCCTCGGCGAACGTCATCCGAGGCCACGGCGGCGCCGGCACGTCGAAGCCCTCGCGCTCGAACACTGCCCCCATCGCCGCCTCGCTGACCTCGATTACGTCGTCCTCGTCGACGAACGACATCTCCACGTCGAGCTGGGTGAACTCGGGCAGCCGGTCTGCGCGTGCGTCCTCGTCGCGGAAGCAGCGGACGATCTGGTAGTAGCGCTCCATGCCACCGATCATCAGCAGCTGTTTGAACAGCTGCGGCGACTGCGGTAACGCGTAGAACGAGCCCGGCTGGGTGCGCGCCGGGACCAGGAAGTCGCGCGCGCCCTCCGGCGTCGAGCGCGTCAGGAACGGCGTCTCGATCTCGAGGAAGTCGCGGTCGTCGAGGACCTCGCGGAGCGTCGCGATCGCGCGATGGCGCAGCGTCAGCGCCTCGAGCATCGGCGCCCGGCGGAGGTCCAGCGGACGGTGCCTGAGCCGAAGCGACTCCTCCACCGGAACGTCCTCGTCGATGGGGAACGGCGGCGTCTGGGCGTCGTCGAGGATCTCGAGCTGTTCGACCGACAACTCGATCTCGCCGGTGGCGATGTTCGGGTTGACGTTCCCGGGCTCGCGCCGGACGACCGTCCCGAACGCCGACAGCACGTCCTCGGAGCGCAGCGCGTGCGCCGCCTGGTGAGCCGCCGGGGCGGTCTCGGGGTGGAACACGAGCTGCAGCAGCCCGGAACGGTCTCGAAGATCGATGAAGATCAGACCGCCGTGGTCGCGCCGGCGGTGCACCCAGCCGGCGACCCGCGCCTGGGTCCCGGCGCGCCCGGCGGTCAGCTCGCCCGACCACGCGTCGCGATAGCGGTTGGGACGCGGGGCCCGATTCACAGCCGGTGCCCGCGCAGGATCGTCGGGATCACGTCGTGCGGGGGCATGTCCCGCTGATCGCCTGACTCCATGTTCTTCAACGACGTCCCCTGTTCTCCGATGATCGCCACATACCTGGCCCCGATCCGGTCGGCGTGGCGCAACTGGCCTCGCATCGACCGACCGGCGAGCTCGAGCTGGGCCCGCAACCCCGCCTGGCGGGCCTCGCGTGCCAGCCTGAACGCGGCGCGGACGCCGTCGTGGCCGGGCAGCGCTATGAACAGGTCCACGAGTTCGCTCTGGACCGGTTGCTCGCCTCCCGCCAGCAGCATCCGCTCGACGCCGGCGGCCCAGCCCGAGGCAGGCGTGGGCGGGCCGTCGAGTTGCTGCACCAGGCGGTCGTAGCGGCCGCCGCCGCCGACACCCGACTGCGCGCCCAGCGCGTCGCTGGAGAACTCGAACAGGGTCCGCGTGTAGTAGTCCAGGCCCCGCACGAGCGTCGGGTCGAGCTCGTAGTGGATCCCGACGTCGTCGAGCAGGGCGCGCACCTGCGCGAAGTGCTCTGCGTCCTCGGGAGCGAGCCGGTCCAGCAGCTTGGGCGCATCGCGCATCACCTCACGGGTACGTCGATCTGAGGCGTCGAAGGCGCGCATCGGGTTCAGGTCGATCCGGCCGCGGACCTCGGGTGACAGCTGCTGCTCGTGAGCGTGGAGGTATTGGCGCAGCTCCTCGCGGTACTCGGCGCGCGTCTCGGGCGTGCCCAGGCTCGAGATCGTCAGCGTGACGCCCTTGACGCCGAGCGCCTGCAGCAGCTCGGCGAGCAGCACGATCAGCTCAGCGTCGGTCTCGGGCGAGGCCGAGCCGATCGCCTCGGCGCCGACCTGCCAGAACTGGCGGTAGCGGCCACGCTGTGGCGCCTCAGCGCGGAAGAAGCTCGACAGATACCAGAGCTTGACCGGCTGGGGCAGCTTGTGCATGCCGTGCTCGATGTACGCACGGCAGACCGGTGCGGTGCCCTCCGGGCGCAGTGTCAGTGAGCGCCCACCGCCGTCATCGAACGTGTACATCTCCTTCTGCACGATGTCGGTGGCCTCACCCACGCCGCGGGCGAACAGCTCGGTGGCCTCGAACGCCGGCGTCTCGATCCGCCGGTAGCCCGCCGCGCCGAGGATCCGCGCCGCCTCGCGCTCCAGGCGCTCGCGACGCACCGCATCGTCCGGGAGGACGTCGAACGTGCCCTTGGGGGCTTGGATCACCGGTTTGTGGCGAGCTCGCGCAGGAACGGGTTCGTCGCGCGCTCACGACCGAGCGTGGTGATCCCCATGTGCCCCGGATATACGGTCGTCTCCGGCGGGAACTCGTCGACCAGCGATTCGATCGAGGACAGCAGCGTCGGCCAGTCGCCGCCGGGCAGATCGACGCGTCCCACCGAGCCCTCGAACAGCACGTCGCCCGAGAACAGCGCGGCCTCGTCGGCGAGTGCGTAGGTGACGTGGCCCGGGCTGTGACCCGGCGTGAACCGGACATCGATCCGCATGCCGGCGAGCTCGAGCGTCTCGCCCCCGGCGACCGTGTGGTCGGCCTCATAGCTCTGAAACGGGCCGAACCCCGGCCACGGGACGTAGTCCATGATGTTGGCCAGCACCTGGCGCTCGAGCTCGGGGCAGTAGACCGGCGCACCCGTGGCCTGCGCGACGGGCGCCACCGCGCCGACATGGTCGAAGTGGGTGTGGGTGATCAGGATCGCCTCGACGGTCTCGATCTCGAGCTCGTCGATCGCGTGGAGCAGACGGTCGGGCTCGTCGCCGGGATCGACGATCAGCGCCGGCGCGCCGGCGGTGGCCCGCACGAAGTAGCAGTTCTCCTGCACCTGCCCCACCGTGAACATCCGGACATCGATCATCGCTTGGCGCGATCGTCCCGCCCGCTCTCGGCGGCCTTCTTGGCCTGGCGTCGGCGCCACAGGGCCATCTCGAGGTAGTAGCCCGCCGGCACGTAGATCGCCATCGCGATCAGCGCGAACAGCGCTCCGGCGAGGATCCGGTTACCGCTCTTGCTGGTGATGACCACGAAGATGAAGATGATCACCGCCGCCAGCGCCGCGCGGTTCAACGCCGACTTCCACGTCGGCCGGGTGTTCAGCCGCTTGTCGCGCGCGGTCATGCGCGCCTGCTTCTTCTTCTCGTCCGGAGAGGCGGGCCGACCGGTGCGTCCCCGGGTCTCGATCGTGCCCGCGGCGTTGCCGCGGTGCTTGGTACGGCGCTTGCGCTTCGTCTGGGCCATGGTGCTAGGGAGCTTAGTGTGCGCGGGGGCCGCCGGGGGCGAGAGCTTCCTCGATTAGCCGCTTGTTGGCAACTTCCAGGTGGGCGGGGAAGCCATCGAACGCAACCGCCGGGGCCAGCCCGACCAGCTCGGCCCGCGCCGGCGCGGCGTGGCGGCCGATCGCCTCGACCACCTCGGCGAGCGACGTCGCCCGGTGATCCTCCAGGTTCATCGACACCTGAGCGACCTTGCGGTGATCGAGCCACAGGCCGATCGCCCGCAGTGACGCGATCCCCTCCTCCCCGCCTTCGCGGATCATCGCGGCGATCACCTTTGCGTCCTCGAGCGTGGCCGGCGGGGCGAGCTCGACGTTGAACGCGACCAGTGGCGGCCGCGCCCCCACCAGCACCGCGCCCGCGGTCGGATGCAGGCGCCGGGGACCGAAGTCAGGCACCTGCTCGCCGGACTCGATCCGCTCGGCGAGTCCTGTAGTCCCGCCTCGCCGCAGCTCCGCGCGGGTGCGGCCGCCGGCCAGCTCCCCGTACAGGAACACCGGGAGCTCGAGCGTGGCGGCCAGCCGGTCGCCGAGTACCAGCGCCTCGGCACAGGCGGCACCGCGGTCGGCGTCGTCGAGGTAGACGATCGGCGCGACATCGATCGCGCCCACGCGCGGGTGGATGCCCTCGTGCGTGACGACGTCGACGCGCTCGACCGCGATCTTGGCGCCGTTGAGCACGACGCTCGCCAGTCCTCCCGGAGCGCCCGCGATCGTGTACACGCTTCGGTGGTGATCGGGGTCGTTGTGGACGTCGAGCAGACCCGGACCGAACGCGGCCCGGAGCGTGCCGATCGTCATCGCGTCGCGGCCCTCGGAGACGTTGGGGATGGCCAGCAGCGTGTCGGTCACGCGTCGATCAGGCGAGCGCGTAGCTTCCGGCGTCGAGCACCCGCGTCCCGCCGATCTCGAGCGTGGCGTGGAGGATCACCACGTCGAGGTGGATCGGGACCGAGACGGTGCCCCCAAATCCGGCGCTGGCTCCGAAGGCGATGTGGGCGGTGCCCAGGATCTTCTCGTCCTCGAGGACGTTGCCGGTCAGCCCGGCGCGATCGTTGGTGCCGACGCCGAGCTCGGCGATCGTGGTCCCCAGCTCGCCGTGCGCCCGCAGTCGGTCCAGGTACTCGGGACCGAGTCCGGACTCGGCCGCGACGATGTGGCCGCCCTCGACGGTGAGCTTCGCGGGCTCCTTGCTCAGTCCCAGCGGCGACAGACTCGAGGCGACGATCGTGCCCTCGCCGCTCACCGGGGCGATGAATCCCTCGCCACAGGGAAGGTTCCCGAACGCGCCCTTGTCGGTGAGGTTCCCGTCGTCGGCGACGCCTGGGCGCCCGGTCAGGTCCATCGTCAGATCCGAGCCCAGCGGGCAGGTGAGCCGCGCCGACGTGGCCGACTCCAGCAGGCTTGCGAGCGCTCGGGAACGCGCGGTCATCGTGTCGAAGTCGACGGCCATCACCCGCCCGAGCATCTCCGCGGTCACGCCCGGCATCGTCGCCCCGCGCGCGCCGGCATCGCTGGCCCGCTTGCGGGCGACTGTGTGGCTCAGCGATCGAGTGGTGGGCGCGATGAACACGTCGCACTCGGCCAGCGCGGCGGCCAGCGTACGCGGCGGCTCGGTCCCGTCGGTGGCCCGCTCGTCCATCACCGCGAGCACCGCGTCGGCCGACAGGTCCGAGGCCTCGTCGCGGAGTGCCTCGCCGATCGATCGCGTCTCGGGATCGACGATCACGAGCACGTCCTCGCCCGCCGTGACGCCGAGGCACCGGCGGACGACCGTGCTGACGGCCTGATGCAATTCGGTCATGCCCCGCGGATCATATGGTGCTTGGCGCCGTGACAATCCAACTAAACTGGCGGGCCCTCGCCGGAGTAGCTCAGTCGGTTAGAGCAGCGGAATCATAATCCGCGTGTCGGGGGTTCGAGTCCCTCCTCCGGCATGCTTGGATGACCCAGACGCGCGACCATGAGCGACCCGGCACAAGGGAGTGGGCCAGCGAGGCTATACGCCGGATCGAGGCCGACGCTACGCGCTCGGCCGATACGCATCTGCATACTTTCCCGTTGCCGCCCGAGTGGGGGATCGACCTCTACCTGAAGGACGAGTCGGTCCATCCGACCGGCTCGCTCAAGCACCGCCTCGCGCGCTCGCTGTTCCTCTACGGCCTGTGCAGCGGCTGGATCCGCGAAGGCACCAGGATCGTCGAGGCTTCGAGCGGCTCGACGGCCGTCTCTGAGGCGTACTTCGCCCGCTTTCTCGGGTTGCCGTTCACCGCGGTGATGCCCGCATCGACGAGCCCGGAGAAGATCGCCCTGATCGAGGCGGAGGGAGGATCGTGCCACCTGGTGGACGACCCGACGACCGTGTATGAGACGGCACGGCGGCTTGCGACCGAGTGCGACGGGCACTACATCGACCAGTTCACCTACGCCGAGCGCGCCGTCGACTGGCTGGGCAATAACAACATCGCGGAGTCGATCTTCGAGCAGATGGCGATGGAGCGACACCCGGTCCCGGCCTGGATCGTCGTCGGAGCCGGGACCGGGGGTACCAGCGCCACGATCGGCCGGCACGTGCGGTTCCGGCGCAGCACGACCCGGCTGTGCGTCGTGGACCCCGAGCATTCGATCTTCTTCGCGAGCTGGGCGGGCGATCCGGATGCGTTCACCGGTCTACCCTCGCGAATCGAGGGCATCGGCCGTCAGCGCGTCGAGCCATCGTTCATGCCGGATGTCATCGATCGGATGATCCAGGTCCCAGACGCCGCGTCGATCGCGACTATGCGCCTGGTGCACGAGGTGACCGGACGCAGCGTCGGCGGTTCCACCGGAACCAACGTCTGGGGGGCATTCGTGATCGTCGCCGAGATGCTCTGCCGCGGCCTGCACGGGAGCATCGTGACGCTGATCTGCGACGGTGGAGACCGCTACGGCGGGACGTACTACAGCGACGACTGGGTTCGCGAACAGGGCCTCGAGCTGGCGCCGTACGCGGACGCGCTGGCGCTGTTCCTCAGGTCCGGAGCGCTGGCCGAGGCTCCATATTCAGTCGAGGCGTGACGGGCTCGATGCTCGGCTGCAGACCAGCCGAGCGGCTAGGACACTTCGACGATCGTCGCGCGGATCCGGTCGACGATCTCGGGCGGGACCTCGTCCATCCCGTGCGCCTCGCGGGCATGCACAGCGGCGTGCTCGAGGATGTCGTCCTCTGATTCGGCGCCGTACTGCCACTCGCACTCAGGGACGATCGTGCTGCACTTCCACTCTTTCATACGTCTGTCCTGTTCGATTCTGCTGCCCCGACGACCCGGCTAGGATCGCCCCGGTGTGCCGCGTGCTTGCGTATCTGGGTGAGCCTATCTCGCTCGGGCACGCGCTGTTCGAGACCGACAGCTCCCTCGTGCGGCAATCGTACAGCCCGCGAATGATGAACACCTTCCTGAATCTGGCGGGTTTCGGGATGGTGGCTTGGCAACCGCGCTCGGTTGCGCCCGAGGAGCCGTTCGTCTACCGCACGACCACCCTTCCCGCGTTCGATCCGAACCTCCGCGCGCTGGCCGGCAAGCTCGAGCCGACCTGCCTCATCGCTCACGTCCGTGGCGTCACCTACGGCGAGCGCGAGGTCGTCGGCCCGTCGAACCTGCATCCGTTCCGCTTCCCCGGCGCCAAGGTCGCGCTCGCCCACAACGGGCATCTGCGCGAGTTCAGGCGCATGCGCTACGACATCATCGAGCACATCCGTCCGGAGTTGGCGCAGCGAATCGAGGGCACGACCGACTCCGAGTGGATCTACGCGCTGGTGCTGTCGCTGCTCGACGACCCCTACGGCCTGCCCGAGCCGCGCGAGCTCGCCGACGCGACCGCGGCCGCGCTGCGCGTGCTGCGCGAGGTGCGGGGGCGACATGGGATCGACACGTCCTCTCCCGTCAACCTGTTCCTGACGACCGGCGCGGCGCTGATCGCCACCCGCTTCTCGTTCGACTACGGCTGGTATCCGTCGGACGACACGATGCTCGAGACCGACCTGCCGTACGTCAGCCTGTGGTACACGGTCGGAGGCAGATACGGCGAGTCAAATGGCGAGTCGCGCATGATCGGCGATGACGTCCGCTCGCTGCTGATCGCTTCCGAGCCACTCACGGTCGACATCTCCACTTGGCTCGAGGTGCCCGAGTACTCGATGATCACGGCGCAGGTCACCGCTGACGGGCTCGAATTCGAGACGCTCGACCTGGATGTCTGATCGGGACATCGTCGACTTCCTAGGGACGGTCCGGCTGCTCGAGGGCGTTACGAGCTCGGATCTCGCCGAGCTCGCACGGGTCATGCGGCGGCGCACGCTGCGCGACGGCGAGCTCCTGTGGCGAGAGGGGCAGCAGGGCAACGGCATGGCGCTGATCGTCGATGGCCAGGTCTCGGTCACCAAGGCACTGCCGAACGATCGCATGGTCGAGCTCGCCAAACTCGGGTCAGGGGAGGTGCTCGGCGAGATCCCGCTGATCGACGGCGGCGAGTACATCTCGACGGCGCGCGTCACCGAGGCGGCGACCGTGCTGTCGCTCAGCCGGCCCGACTTCGCCGCGCTGGTGTCACGGCGCCATCCGTCCGCGTTTGCCCTCAAGCGCCGCGTCGCCGCGGTGGCCACGGCCGACCTGCGCGGCCGGCTCGGAAATCTGGCCGCCGCGCTCGGCGGACAGGACGCGGACGAGCCGCCGCCGACGTCCGCCGAGCTCGAGTTCTGCGACCCGCCCGATAGCAGGTACGTGCGCCGGATGGCGACGTTCAGCACGTTCGACCCGCTCGCGCTGTGGGGCTTTCTGACCGCCGGGCGCTACGCCCGGTGCCCGAAGGGCCGAACGCTCGTGGCGGAGGGAGCGGCGCCGGCGGCCTGCTACCTGACGATCAACGGCGCGGTCGAGAGCGTGCTGATCCGGGGCGACGGGCGCATCCGCGTGGAGATGGCCGGGCCCGGCCGGGCGTTCGGGTATGAGGGACTGATCGACGGTGGCCCATCCCCGCTGACCGCGATCTCGCGCGAGCGCGCGCTCCTGCTGGTCCTCTCGGAGGAATCGTTTCACCGGCTGTTCCACGAGGAGACCGACGTGTCGCACGTGTTCCTCGACGTGATCAACAGAAACCTCACCGCGTCGCTGCGGCAGGCTCTGCGCCGGCAGGCCCGCCTCGCGGTCAGCGTCTAGCGGACACCCGTCCCGGTCGCGTCGTGACCGGGACGAGTGCCTGAGCCGATGTCCTGCGCTCCGCTACGTGGCCGGCGGACCGACCGTGTAGGTATACGGAAGCACCGCCAGCGTCGGCTGGTGCGGTGTCCGTCTCGCCGACGTGTTGGTGGTGACGATCAGCTGACCGGTGACAACCGTTCCCGGCGCCGCGGTCGCAGACAGCGTCAACGTCACCAACTCGGTCACGCCGGCCGGTATGTAGGCGCTCACCGGCGCAATGTCGGCCGGGCTGGCCTGGTTGGACGCGAACGTGAACGTCCGCCCGACGCCCGTGGTGTTGGTCACCTCCAGCTGCACCGACCGCGATGAGCCCTGCGCCACGGTCGTCGTGCTCGCCGTGGGCAACCCCGACAGGACCGTCACGCCGGAGTTGTTGAACGTGACGTTGCCGTGGATCACCTGGCTGAACTCGTTGCCGCTGGTCGTCAGGTTGAGGACCACGACGATCAACCACCTCCCCGCAGTCGGGTTCGCGACCGACAGGTTCGCGCGAGCGGTCGGAGTGGTGGACCCGACCCCCTGGAGCGTCGTGGTCGGCGTCGCGTCGGCGACGACCTGAGCGCCCGAGGGGTCAAACAGCTCGTAGGTGTATGGGTTGTCCGGATTCGCGTCGGCGGTGTTGAACGAAACGCTCATCGACTGCTCGCCGGCCGGCACGTCGATGAAGAACAGCGAGTTCGGCGAACCCTGGTTGCGCCCGACGCTGGTCCCCATCGTCGCCTTGAACGGGCCGCCCGACGGCGGAATCACCGTGCGGGCGAGCACCGGCACCGAGGCCGTGGCTCCGTTGGCGCCGGACAGCTGCACCGACAGGTCGTGGTCGCCCGGCGCCGACGCCAGCGGCACGTTGAGCGCAACCGTGCCCGAGCTACGGGCCGGGATCTTGACCGTCCCGGCGCCGGAACCCGAGGTCGTGTAGCTCTGCCCCGTTACCTGGAACGACAGCGGTCCGGTGTAGGTGCCGGGAAGGTTCGGCGGCTCCTGCAGGTGCGAGCGGCCATTGCCCCACAGGATCGTGGCCGTCCACTTCCCCGGCATCGGGTCGGTCACCTCGGTGTGTTGGATGTTCGGCACCGACGGGCGACCCCCGCCGCTCCCGAAGTCATATGACACCTGTGTCAGCCGGCCCTTCGGATCGGTGAGGATGTAGTAGAGGATGTTCGAGTTGGTCGGATCGGGCCAGATCATGTTCGCGTTCAGCCGATCGACTCCGCTGGGCACGTTGAACGTGATCGGCGTCGCCGCCGGCGCGCCCTGCGACGCAATCGCGGTCCCGGCGGCCGGCGCCGACACCGGCTCAGTCACCGTCGGGTCCAGCTGAGTCGCCGGGCCGAGCTTGCGCAGCTTCGCGGTCACCTTCGTCGCCAAGTCCGACGCGTTGTAGACGCTCAGCTGCGTCGTGACCTTCGTGCCGCCGTTGCCTGACACGTCCAACTGGGTGGGCGTGGAGACCAGGCCCGGCGCCTCGGCGGCGCCGTTCATGGTCGTGCCCGGCTCCTGCTGGGCGGCGTTCACGGCCGCGTAGATGTTGACCAGACCGGCCCCCTGCTCGCCCGCAGGGGCGTCGATGTCGGTCGCCGTCCCGTCGAGGATCTGCTTGACCAGCGCGGGCGACGGGCGGGCGCCGCCGTGCGTGTCCGAGTACGCCTGGATCACGTCCGCGGCGGCTCCCGCCACGAACGGGGCCGATTCGCTGGTGCCTCCGAACGCCTCGGTCAGAGTGTTCGTCGGGCAGGAGCTCGTGACCAGCGGGCTGCAGGCGGCCTCGCCTCCATAGCCGGGAGCGACCAGGTCGACGTACTTGCCCGAGCCACTCGGCCTCGAGAACGGCTGACCCGTACCGGTCGACGACAGTGTCGCGATGTTGTCGTTGAGCCAGCCGTCATACCCGTAGGCCTGCGCCAGCAGCCGCAGGTTGGTGTTCGCGCCGACACCGATCACGTTCGGGTCGTCGGCCGGGGCGATGAACGTGTTGTCAAAGCCCTCGTCGCCGGACGAGGCGGCAACCGTGACGCCGGCCTGAACGGCCGCGTCGTCGGCCGCCCACAGCAGCGCCGAGCCGCCGCCCGAGCCGTAGGACTGCGAGATCACATCGGCGTGAAGAGTGGTGATCGCGTTCTCCATCCCGGCGATGATCTCCGAGGTCGACTGGCTGACACTGGCCACCTGGATGCCGCCGACGTTGCTCACCGTCGTATCGGGGTCAACCAGAGACAGGTCGACGAGCGTGGCCCCGGGAGCGTCGCCCTTGAGCACGAACGTACACCCCGCCGGCAGGTTCGAGAACGGCAGCTCGGATGAGTACTGGTAGGTGACGGTCCCCTGCGCGGCGACCGACGATGCGTCTCCGAACCACTCGTCGAGCGCGGGGTCGTTAGGGATGTCGGCTGGGTTGTAGTCGGGCGCGTCCTCGACCACGTGCTGTCCGTTGGGCCGCGTGAAGTTCGGGTTGCCGGCGAGCTCGTTCATGCCGTCGATCGCCACCGTCACGCCGCTTCCGTCGGCGATCCGGTCGGCCTCGTCGGTCCCGGCCCCCTCGAAGTGCATGTCCGCGAGCGCCTCGGGCTCGGTCATCGGCTTGTTCGGGTTCTTTGTGCACTTCGCCTGGGGCGGCGGCGCCAGCTTGCTCGCCGTCGCCGTCAGCGGCACGGTCTCGGTCACCTGCTGATCGGGGACGACCTGGGCCACGTTGCCCATGCTCGCCAGTTTGTGCGCCTCGTTGGCCGACACGTCCGCCGCGACGGCATTGACCAGCGTCAACTGCCTGACCCTGCTGCCGCCCGACCGTCTGATGTTCGACACGATCGGCGTCTGCTGGGCCGAGTCGACCGCGTGGCGCTGTCTCAGGCCGTGGGCCAGGCTGACGTTCCTGTTGGCCTGCTTGAGCAGGACTATCACGCGTCCGCCGCCGGCGGCGGCGCCGGCCAGCCTGGCGCGCGTTTGGCCGCGCACCGCGGAACTGGGGTGCGCCACCGCGGCCGCACGTTCACTGGCTCGCCGAACTCGCCGGGTACGACCATTGGCTCCCACGACACCAACGATCGCAACCACCGCAAATACCACGACAAGCACCATCGACACCACCCGCAGGCGACGCATCCCAACCTCCTATTTCGTGCGCCGCGGTTCCCCTACCCGGCGCCTCAGCTTCAGTTGCACCGCGTCATATCACAGCGGACAGGTAGCTGGCGCCGGTGATCCGGTCCGATCGTCGAAGTTGTGCATGCTAGGGCGATGACCTTGCACGGAAAGCCTCTGTCGACCGAAGCGACATAGCATCGAGGGTCGCCAACACCACGAATCCCTGGAGGTGGGAGATGACCGACAGCTACTCACTGGTCAACCTCGTCGAGGTCGAGGACGCCGCGCCCGGCAACGGGTTCGACGATCGATGGGAGGCACGGGTCGCGCGCACCGCGCTGGACGCGCAGGAGACGGGCGTCACCTACTTCCGGCTGCTGGCCGGCAAGCGTTCGCCGTTCATGCACCGCCACCGGTCAGCGGAGGAGATCTACGTGGTCCTGAGCGGAACCGGGCGCGCGAAGCTCGACGACGAGATCATCGACGTCGGGCCGCTTGACGCGATCCGACTGCCGCCGGGAACCGCTCGCGCGTTCGAGGCCGGCGACGACGGCCTCGAGTTCATCGCGTTCGGTCCGCACCGCGCCGGCGACGGAGAGCCCGTCGACGACCCCTGGGTGAAGTGACCGCGGCTCGGTTCAGGTGGTGCCGACTCGGGTTTCGCGTTCGCCCCATTCGCGCTCGCGAAGGGCGAATTTCTGGACCTTGCCGGTCGAGTTCTTCGGCAGGGATGCGAACTCGACCGCGTCGGGGCACTTGTAGTGGGCGATCCGGTCCCGGCAGAAGGCGATGATCTCCTCGCCGGTCGCGCTGGCTCCGCTGTTCAGCGTGACGAAAGCCTTTGGTCTTTCGCCCCAGCGCTCGTGCGGAACGCCGATCACCGCGCACTCGAGAACCGCAGGGTGTGCAGAGATCGTCTGCTCGACCTCGATGCTTGAGATGTTCTCGCCGCCCGAGATGATGATGTCCTTGCTTCGGTCGCGCAGCTCGATGTTGCCGTCCGGGTGCCAGGCCGCGAGGTCACCGGAATGGAACCACCCGCCGCGAAATGCTTTCTCGGTGGCGGGTTCGTCTGCGAAGTAGCCGCTCATCACGTTGTTGCCGCGCATGATCACCTCGCCCATCGCCTCGGCGTCCTGCGGGATATCGTGCATGTCCTTGTCGACGACGCGGACCAGGTCGGCCGTCGGGTAGGCCTGGCCTTGACGCGCGAGCAGCTTCGCCCGCTGCTCGAGCGGCAGTTCCTGCCAGTCCTCCTGGACGGGACACACCGTGATCGGGCCGTAGGTCTCGGTGAGGCCGTACACGTGGACGGTGTGGAAGTTGAGCTCGGCCATGCGAGCCAGCAGGGTCGGCGAGGGTGGCGACGCGGCGACCATCGCCGTCACTGCCTCCTCCAAGCGACGGGCGCTGGGATGATTGATGATCATCTGGTGCACGGTGGGCGCGCCGCTGTAGTGCGTCACTCCCTCGTGGTCGATGAGCTGCCAAACCAGGGCGGGGTCCACCGCGCGCATCGTCACATGTCGAGCGCCGACCGCAGTTACCGCCCACGGGAAGCACCAGCCGTTGCAGTGGAACATCGGCAGGGTCCACAAGTACGCAGACTCGGGCGCCATCCCAGCGGTGATCACCTCGCTGAGCGCATTGAGATACGCACCGCGGTATGTGTACTGGACACCCTTCGGCTGCCCCGTGGTGCCGGAGGTGTAGTTGATCGAGATGGTCTCCTCTTCATCCTCGAGCCAGCTCTCCGGCTCCGTTGGGGACGCGGAATCCAGGAACGGCTCATACTCATCTCGCGCGGCCGCGGTGTCTCCACACCGGATGACCGTCACGCCGGACAGATCCAGCGTGGCGAGCACCGACTCGAGCTCCGCGTCGATCAGCAGAAAACGCGCATCGCTGTGTCCGAGGATGTACCCCACCTCGGCACTTGCGAGCCGGTTGTTGATCGGGACGAAGACCCCACCGGCCGCCGGGACACCGAAATGGGCCTCGAGCATCGGCGCCGAGTTGAACAGCAGCGTCGCCACTCGATCTCCCTTGCTCAGCCCCGCCGACCTGAGCGCATTTGCGAGTCGCCACGATCGCTGCGCGAGTTGGCTGTAGGAGTATCGGCGATCCCCCTCCACCACCGCGGTCTTCCCGGGATACATGTAGGCGGCTCTCCGGAGAAAATCGACGGGATTCAGCTCCGAGCGAAACACCTTACCCCCGACGCGATCCCGCTCGGGGACGGTTCCGGTCCCAATCGGCGTGTCGATCATGCCCCTCCTTCGCGATAGCTCGATGTTCGAGAAGCAAGATATCGCTTGACGGGGATGCGAACATATGTTCGATGCGAACATATGTTCGAGTGCGCCCAGTAGCTCGGGCGCCGTGACGAGTTATGACGTAACCGAGCGACAAGCTCAGGACAGCCAGCCGGTGTGAGTCCGGTCCGGGGAGACGCCAGGGTCCCCGGTAGTGAAGCCCCCGGCGTCGGTCGAGAGGCCGGGGTCGAAGCGGGGTGGAGCAACTGGCCGGTCCGCAGCATGAAGCGAAGTCTGCAGCGTCGTTAATGTTCCCGTCTGTGAGCGGGCAAGAGGAGCCGAGCCTGCGTGAATATGGCGAAGGCCATGGAAGGCACCTGGGATCCTGGAGCGGGTGCCGAGGGACCCTCCGGCGTAAGGGGCGTGGAACGGTCAGAAGGTTGTCGTGGGAACTGGAGAGGCCCTCCTCGGCCCCGTCCCTGCGGGGGTCGGGAGCGCGTCTGCCTATAACCGGTGAACCCGGGAAGTGGCCGGCAGCCGAGAGGGAGTCGGAGGGGGTCGTAGTAGTGATGACGGGCGGGACAACACAACCCGGCCCGAGCGAAGGGCCCCTGCTTCATCGGTGCACGACGATGGAGGGAGGGACGCTGATGAGTGCCGAAGTTCGGCTAGGTCCGTCAGACAGGCCGATGGCCTGGACCCCGTTCGAGCTCTTCAACGCGTGCTCTATCGCAGTGCCAAGCAGGATCCGACACGTCGGTTCCACGCCCTCTTCGACAAGGTCGCCCGCAGCGACGTGATGTGGCGGGCGTGGGTCGACGTGGCCGCCAACCAAGGGCGCCCCCGGCGTCGACGGCGTGACCATCGACGCGATCGAGGCGGTGTCGGGGTGCGGGCGTTCCTCGACGGGCTCGCCGCGCAGCTGCAGGACCGGGACGTATCGGCCGGAGCCGCTGCGGCGGGTGCATATCCCCAAGCCGGGCAGGCCGGGCCAGACCCGCCCGCTCGGCATCCCCACCGTGGCCGACCGGGTGGTCATGACGGCCGCGAAGATCGTGCTCGAGCCGATCTTCGAGGCCGACTTCTCCCCGTTGAGTTTCGGGTTCCGCCCGAAGCGCTCGGCCCAGCAGGCCCTCGAGGCCGTCCGGGTGGCGGCCAACCGGGGTCGGCGATGGGTGCTCGACGCTGACATCAAGGCGTGCTTCGACGAGATCGACCACGACGCCCTGATGGCGCAGGTCGAACGCCGGGTCGTTGACCGGCAGATGTTGAAGCTGCTGCGAAGCTGGCTGCGGGCCGGGGTGTTCGAGGGCGGGGTGGTCTCCGAGCCTGGAGGCGGGAACCCCGCAGGGCTCGCCGATTTCCCCGCTGCTCGCCAACATCGCCCTCCACGTCCTCGATGAGGCGTGGCAGGGCGAGCGGCCGGCGACTGGGGGTGCTGGTCCGCTACGCCGACGACTTCGTCGTCCTCTGCCCCACCAGGGAACGGGCCGAACAGGCCCGCGATCTGGCGGAGGCGATGCTGGCCGCGCTCGGGCTGCGGCTGCATCCCGACAAGACCAGGATCGTCGACCTGCCAGGGGCAAGGAGGGCTTCGACTTCCTGGGCTTCCACCATCGGAAGGTGGAGTCCTGGAAGTGGCGAGGGTGGTATCTGCAGCGCTGGCCGTCGGCGCGGGCCATGGCCTCGATCCGGGCCAAGATCCGGGACGCTGACCGACCGCCGTCCAGCCGGGCTCGAACTGTCACGTGGTCGTCGAACACCTCAACCCCGTGCTGCGGGGCTGGGGCGCCTACTTCCGGCACGGCAACTCCGCTCGGAAGTTCGCGCAGATCGACAGCTACGTCCACGAACGGCTGGCGATCCTGGCCAGCAGCAAACACGGGCTCGCCGGAGCGCAACTGGGTCAGCCGCTTCAACTGGACTGGCTCGCGCCCCTCGGGGTCTACCGGCTCACCGGAACGGTGCGCTACCCGACTGCGCATGCCCGACGGTGAACGATGTCGGAGAGCCGTGTGCGGGAGAACCGCATGCACGGTTCGATGCGGGGGCGGGAGGACGCCGTGGGACAGTCGGCTAAGCCCGTGCGGCTCACCGGCGCCTCCTGCCGACCCTAGTGCGACGTTACGGATTCCAACTCACCGAGCACCACGAACACAAGCCGTGGCTCGTCATCAATTCGCGACACGAGGAAGTCGAGCTACCCGACGACGTTGCGTTCTACAGCTGGATCGCCGAGCACTACCCGAAGCATCGCTACAGCGTCGACCCCGATCCCTGGACGATGTCCCTGAAGCACTGATCAGGGATCGGCCACGTTGACGACAGCCCTTTACTCAGCCGTCGTGGCCTCGTTGCGGTCGCCGCTGAAGCGCGGCGCCGCCTCGCGCGCCGCACGCACACCGGCGCGACGGCGACCATGGCGAGGGTGAGGCCGCTCAGCGCGAGCAGCTCCGGGTAGTCGCCGTACCCGTGGAAGCGGAACACGACGTGGTCTGTGCCCGCGGGGACGTCGACGGCGACGAGCGCCGGCGCCACCATCCGGGTCGGTCGCCGCCGGCCGTTCACGGTCGCCGTCCACCCGGGGTCATAGGAGGCGCTGAGCACCGCGACCCCGGGACGGCGCATCCGCACCGTCGCCGAGGCCTCGCCGTCATCGAGGTCGGCGCGTTCCGCGCGGACCGCGCCGGCGGAGGACTGGCTTGGCACCGTCGGCAGGCGGCCATCCCCGCCACCGCCGGACCCGTACCTGACGCCGAGATATGCGCCGTCCGCGGCGAGCCCGGAGCGAAGCAGCGGGATGCTGCGGGCGCCCAGGTTCGTCCGGTTCGCTGAGATCTCACCGATGATCCGGCCGGCCTGGACGTAGCCGGTGCCGTCGATCGTCCACAGCCAGTAGGGGCCGGAGCGCATCGCCAGCCGCGCGCGCACCGGCGGCTGGTCGCGGGCGGGAAGGATGAGGTAGCGGATCCCGAACAGCCGGTAGTCGGAGGGGTCGCGGTCGTCGAAGAAGTACTCCGGGTCGGTCATCAGCGACGCCGTCCGCAGCGTGTAGCCGACCTCGTCGACGTCGCGGCTCTCCAGGTACTTGAACACGGGCACCGCCCCGACGGTGAAGTCCTGGCCCCAGTTCGACGGCATCCCGGCGTACGTCCGGCCGCCGCCGTCGCGCTTGATCACCGCGACGAGGCGGTCGAGCTCGGCGCCCTGGGTGGCGTCCGCGCGGCGCTGGGCCGCGATCGCGGCGCCGTCGTGGCGGTCGTAGGCGCCGAGCTGCAGCCAGGCGGGCGCGAGCACCGCGACCGCCGCCGACGAGCACGGCGGCCGGGGACAGGCCGGGCGGCCAGCGCGGGACCCGGGCTTCGAGCAGCCGCACGCAGCGGGCCGCCAGCCACGCCGCTCCGCGACCGGCGAGCAGCAGCGCGGCGAGCTGCACGCCCATCATGAAGCGGCGGAAGAAGAGGTCGGCGCTGCCCGGGATCACGTCGACGAGCGACCCGAACGTCGTGCGACCGAACGCGAACAGCAGGCACACCGCGAGCGCGACCAGCAGGGCGCGGGCGTCGGCGTCCGCGGACCAGGCAAGCCACGCCAGTCCGAACCCGAGCGCCGCGAACACGGTCACGACGGGCAGCCGGCCGTGGTCGAGCAGCTGCCCGGAGACCAGCCAGTCGAGCACGCTGATGCGCGCCGTAGCCGTTGACGAGCCCGGTGCCCTGCAGCGGCTCGTTGACGGCCGCCCACCGCCGCTGCTCCAGGAGCGGGACGATCACCCACGCCGACGCGAGCAGCGAACCGCCGAGCAGGACCGCGGCCCGCCGCAACCGGGCCGCGAGCGGCCGGCCGGCGACCAGCGGCCAGACGAGCAGCACCGACGAGCGCCAGGTAGCCGGTCTCGAAGTGCAGCGCGACGGTCAGCGCGGTCAGCAGCACCGCCTGTGAGGTAGCCGCGCCCGTCGCGGATCGCCCGCCAGCTCAAGCCCCAGGCGAGCGGCAGCGTCCACATCGCCCACAGCTGCGTCCAGACGCCGAACCCCGTCCACACGTAGGCGTGCTGCTCGTAGCCGACCCCGGTGGCGCTCACCAGGAACGGGGCCATCGCGGCCGACGCGGCCGCCGCCGGCCTGCCCGCCCCGAACGCGCGGGCCGACAGGTAGACGCTGATCGGCCACAGCGACAACAGCAGGTACAGCGACCAGCGAAACGCCACGTCGGGCCCGGTCAGCAGCCCGACCGCGCCGGTGAGGATCGCCGGCAGGCTCTGGTAGTGAAGGAACTGCGGCGACCCCTCACCGAGGAACGGGAACCAGCTCGTGAGCGGCAGGTGCCCGGCGCGCAGCTGCGCCGTCGCGAACCGCACCATCTGCTCGTGCAGCGAGCTGTCGTTCAGGTACGTGACCCCGAGCGTGAGCGCCCGCAGGCTCACGAGGTTCCATCCGACCGCGGCCGCGACGAGCAGCCACGGCCACCACGCAGCGGTCCGGCCCCCGCCATCCGCCGGGGGCCGGACCGCCAGCCGCGCCATCGCCGACGCCCGCGCCGGGCGGGCGCCGGCGGCCGTCACCGGATCAGCCGGCGCCGGTGTTGCCCGGTGCCGCCGTGCCGCTGTCACCGTGACGACGCAGCGCGACCAGGTGGAAGGTGCCCTCGCCCGTGTTGCCCGCGGACTGGCCCGGGCCGATGACCTCCGTGCCGTTCGTGCCCACGAGAACCTTCACCGTGCGGCCCGGACTCACGCCCGGCCCCGGCGTGCAGGTGACCGGGCCGCTGACGGTTGCCGCTCCGGGCGCCATGTGGATCGTGACCTGCTCGTGGATCCCCATCGAGGCGAGCTTGGCGTTCGCCTGGGGAAGCGTTCTGGTCTGCGTTGATCTGTCACCAGCACCGAGCCATCGCTGTTCGTCGTGATGGCGAACGCCGGCGTGCTGCCGCGGTCCCGCCCAGGGCGAGCACGAGCGCCGCGCCGACGCCCGCCAGCCCGAGCGTGCTGCCCGCGAGAACGCGCGGGCGCCGGAGGAGACGCCCGCCCGCTCGGCCCGGCTCGGGCCGATCGGCCTGCGCGAGCGTCGGGCCGTGCTCCTGAACGAGGTCACTCCACAGATGATCCGTGAACTTACTCATTGCTTTGATGCTCCTTTCTCAGCCGGGACCTCGCCCGGGACAACCGTTTGCGAAATGCGACACGGGAGACGCCGAGGGCCAGCGCCGCCTCCTTCGGGGTGAGCCCCTCCAGGTCGACGAGCTCGATCGCCGCCCGCTCGACCGCGGGCAGCTGCTCGCACCGCCGCATCAGCGCGGCGCCCTCGCGCTCGGCATCGATCCGCTCGGCGAGCTCCTCGATCTCGTCCTCGTCGAGCGGCCGGTGGCCGCCGAGACGCGCGACCGCGTCCCGGCCGCCCGCCGACTGCTCGCAGTGGCGGGCGAACACGCGGGCGGCGATGCCGAACAGCCACGCCCGGTCCGATCCCCGGCGGGGGTCGAACCCGGCGAAGCCGTCCACGGCCCGGACGAACGTCTCGGAGGTGAGATCGGCGACCGTCTGCGGATCGCGGCATCTGCGCGCGAAGTAGCCCATGAGGACGTCGACGTTGCGCAGGTACACCTGCTCGAACTCCTCGAGCGGCGAGCTCGGCGGCCGCCCGCGCGGCCGCGCCCTCACCGCGACCGGTCGCTCCCGCATCGTCCTCACCACTGTTCTTGCCTCAGTGCTCATGTCCCTAGTTGCGATCCTTGCCTCGGGCTGTGACATCGCCCCGGGGGGCCGCGGCTATCTGGATTGAGCTAGCGCGACGGCATCGGGGCCGGCCGGGAATCGAAGCTGCCCGGTTGTTTCGTTCGCGGCCCGCCACACCGCCTCAGCGACGTCGGATGCGTGTGTGACGGTGGTCTGGTTCTGGAAGTCAGCCAAGACTCGCTCTCCGAAGCGTGCGTAGTCTTGGGGGATCAGGCCCTCCATCCGCGTCGATCTCCGCTCGCGACAGGGTCATGGTCGGCCAATCGTGGACCATGCGGCGCAGCGTTCGGTCGTGACTGACGAGAACGACCGCCGCCGGCGTGCTGAGGAGGGCATCGCACAGGTCGTCGGCGAGCGTGACCGAAAGGTGGTTGGTCGGTTCGTCGAGCAGCAGCACAGATGGTCGGCTCAGCAGCACGTGAGCGAGCGTGACTCGTCGACGCTGCCCGACCGAGAGCTGGCCGAACGGGCGTCCGAGGTCGGCGTCGAGCAGGAGTCCGGTCGCACGGATCTGATCGAGATCCCACGCGCCGAGCACGTCGGCGGGCGTGCGGTTGGGATTCCAATCGTCCTCTTGGGCGAGGAGCCCGACGTGGGCGCCGGGCGCGACGGTAAGCATGCCGGTGTCGGGTGCGAGTTGGCCCGCCAGCACGCTCAGCAGCGTCGACTTCCCGGCTCCGTTCGCGCCGCGTAACAGCAGGCGGCCGCGGGCCCCGAGCCGGATGGGCGAGTCCGACGGCTGGATCACGCGACCGCGTACGGCGATCCCGGCGGCCTCGAGCAGGATCGCGTCGCCTGTGTCCGCTGCATCGGGCGCGGTGAACATGAGTGGATCCGGCGGCGCGGGACCGCGCTCGCGTCGGAGATCGTCAATGCGGCGCCGGAGCAGTGAAACCGAACTTGCCGCTCTGCTCTGGCGTCCGTGCTTGGCCGCGCCCTTGCCGGGCTGCCAGCGGCCCGGAGCTGTGGCGCGAGCGGCGATCAACCGCTTGGAGAGCTCGCGCTCGGCGTCGAGACTCGCGGCATACCGTCGGCGCCACTCCCGAAGTGTCCCGGCGCGCGCCTCGCGGTACGCGGAAAAGCTTGCGCCGAACAGGGTGCCGCCGGCGCCGACTGTTGGGTCGAGGTCGAAGATCGCCGTCGCGACCGCGTCGAGTAGCCACCGATCATGCGTCACGAACACAGCGATCCCCGGAAACTCGACCAGCCACTGCACAAGCCGGTCCAGTGAGCTGTCGTCGAGGTGGTTGCTCGGCTCATCGAGCAGTACGGTGCCGGCCGGGTCGGCTAGTGCGCAGCCGAGCCGCAGGCGGTAGCGCTGGCCGACTGAGAGGCTGGCAAGCGCCCGCTCGGCGTGGAAATGCGCATCGAAGGCGTTGAGCGCTGCCTCGAGTCGCCGCTCGGCGTCCCACGCGGCAAGCCGCTCGGCACGGGCGAGCGCTGCTGCGTAGCGCTCGGCGGCGCCCTCTGCTCCCGCCGCGAGGCCAGCCGCAGCGTCCTGGAGCGCCGCCAGCGCGTCGCGCGGCGATCGCAGAGCCTCTGCGCGCACCGAAGCGACCGTCGTCCCGGCTGGCGCGTGCATCTCCTGCTCGATGAGGGAGCGACTCTCAGTCGTGCACCTCACCTCGCCGCCGTCGCTCACGAGCCTGCCCGCGAGGAGCCGCAGCAGCGTGCTCTTTCCAGCGCCGTTGTCGCCGATCACAGCGAGGCGCTGCCCGGCGGTAACGGTGAGCGAGACGCCGTCGAGCACGGCGCCGTTTCCGAATCCCTTGCGCAGATCGCGCGCACAGAGATGCGGCCCCGGGCGTAAATCGGACGGCGCCAGCGCGCCGACCATCTGTGAACGCATGACGTTCCTTCCTGACGTGTTGGCGTCACGGCCGCCGGCCGCGACGAGAGGACCTAGCTGGAGAGGTCCGGCGCTACAGGAAGCAGTGGGGGATACACGTCATGCCGCATCGAAGCTACCACGCTGCGCCGCAAACGCTGCACTCGGGCGGCGGCGGCCCTGGCTCAGCGGTTGTGGTTGACGACCTCGACGTTGTGCCCGTCGGGGTCCAGGACGAACGCGCCGTAGTAGCCCGGGTGGTAGACGGCGCGCTCGCCGGGCCCGCCGTGGTCCTCGTAGCCCGCGGCGAGCGCGGAGGCGTGGAACGCCCGCACGGTCGCGTCGTCCTGCGCCGGGAACGCGAGGTGGACGTGCTCCGTGAGCGGCCGCTCGTCGTCGATCAGCGAGAAGCTGAAGTCCTCGCCGACCATCTGGACGTGGTCGGGCTCGTCCACGCCGATCCGCAGCCCGGCGTGCGGGGCGATCGTCATGTAGAAGCGCTTGGAGACGGCGGGATCGCGGACGCGGATCCAGAGGTGGTCGACGCGGCCGTCGGGCACGGGGTCCTCGCGCTCGGTGTGCACCGCCTCCGCGCTGTTGCCGTCCGGGTCGAGCAGGAAGCCGCCGTAGTAATCCGGGCCGTAGATCGTGCGCGGGCCCGGCGCGCCGTCGTCGCGGTACCCCGCGTCGATCCCCGCCTGCCAGAAGGCGTCCACGGCCTCTCGAGACGGCGCTCGGAAGCCGACGTGCAGGCCGCGGGTCACGGGGTGCTCGCGGTCCGTCGCCCCGATGTCCCAGTCGTCCCACTCGACGAGCTCGGCGTCTGCGTGACTCGGCTCGACGCCCAGCACGGAGAGGACGGTGCGGTAGAAGCGCTCGGACGCGGCGAGGTCCGCGACGGCGATACCGACGTGATCGAACACCCCCGCGAGGCTACCGGTGCGGGCATCCCGTTAGCCCCGATGTCGCTGGTCCGGCTCACATTCCCCAGACGGTGTGGACGAGGCGAACGTAGAGCCACTCGAAGCGCAGTCGTGTGCGCACCGCGACGGTGGCCCGCTGGGGGTCGCTGACCATCCGGCCGTCCGCGATCCCGATCGCGGCGACGGGCACGCCGTCGACCTCGGCGAACAGAACGAGCCCTTCCAGCAGCTCGCCTTCGGGGTCGGCGGCCAAGCGGCGAATCGACTCGCGGTCAGCGCCTTCCGCGACGGCGCCGCGGACCGTCGTCCCGGAGTTGATTGTGGGGCCGTGCTCGTGCGAAAGATCCGAGAACCCTGGAGAGGCGGACAGGCGAGTGTCGGTTTTGATGAGTGAAGATGCGTGCATGGTCGGATTCCTCGGGTTAGCTTCGGCTGGATGGCTGCCCGCCACGGTGGCCGGGATCGGCCTGGGTGGGAAGTGAGCACGGAGTCATCGTGTATCCGCGGGCAGTGGGCTCGCACCGTGGAGTCCCCCCTGACTTTGCGAGACCCGCATTGGCCATACTGCGGACGGCGAGAATCTCGATGCCAGACCGGCGTCGAGGGAAGCGCTGGTCGTGTCCCTGCGCGAAAGGTCGGTGGATTGATGTTGCTCGAGGACTATGGCTTGATCGGCGACTTGCGGTCTGCGGCTTTGGTTGGTCGTGGCGGATCGGTGGACTGGTTGTGCGTGCCGCGGTTTGATTCTGCGTCGTGCTTTTCGGCGTTGCTCGGGGACGAGCGCCATGGGCGTTGGCTGGTGGCGCCGGCGGGTGAGGTGCGCGCGAGCTCTCGTCGTTATCGGCCTGGGACGCTCGTGCTCGAAACTGATTGTGAGACCGCGGAGGGCGCGGTTCGCGTGATCGACTTCATGCCGCTGCGTGGGTCGGGTCCGCCGCGGGTTATGCGCGTCGTCGAGGGGTTGCGGGGGCGGGTGCCGATGCGGATGGAGTTGTCGCTGCGTCCGGACTATGGGTCGATCAGGCCGTGGGTCGAGCTCGCGTCCGATGGGGTGGTCGTGACGGCGGGTCCGGATGCGTTTCGTCTCAGCACGCCGCTGGCGCTCGAGGTGCACGACGGCACGGTGGGAGCGGAGTTCGTCGTCGTCGAGGGCGCGCGCGAGCGGCTGACGCTGACCTGGCATTTGTCATATGAGCCGACGCCGCCGGTCGAGGACGCCGATTCCGCGCTGGCTCGCACCGAGGCATGGTGGCGGGAATGGAGCGGTCGCTCCCGGTATGAGGGCGCCTACCGCGACGAGGTGTTGACCTCGCTGATCGTGCTCAAGGCAATGACCTCCGAGACGACGGGAGCGTTGATTGCGGCGCCGACGACGTCGCTTCCGGAAGAGATCGGCGGCGTGCGCAACTGGGACTACCGCTACTGCTGGCTGCGTGACTCGGTGCTGGCGCTGGAGGCGCTGCTCGACGCCGGCTACACCGAGGAAGCGCTGGCGTTCCGCGACTTTATGCTGCGCGTCGGCACCGGCGATCCGAGCAAGATTCAGATCATGTACGGGATCGGCGGCGAGCGGCGCTTGCCCGAATTCGAGCTCGAGGAGCTTCCGGGCTACGAGGGCTCCAAGCCCGTCGGGTCGGCAACGCGGCTTCCGAGCAGTTCCAGCTCGATGTATACGGCGAGGTCGCCGCGGTCCTGTTCATCGGCGCCGAACGCCTCGGCATGATCGACCGGCGGTTGTGGCCACGCTGGCAAGCGATCATCGAGCACGTCGAGACGATCTGGCGACCTGCCCGACGACGGGATCTGGGAGGCGCGCGGACCGCAGCGCCACTACACCTACTCCAAGGTGATGGCCTGGGTCGTCTTCGACCGTGCCGTGCGGCTGGCCGAGCGGTTTGAGCTAGATGCGCCGCTCGACCACTGGAAGCAGGTTCGCGACAAGATCCATGCGGAGGTGTGCGAACGCGGGTATGACCCCGAGCGGCGCACGTTCACCCAGTACTACGGCTCCAAGGAGCTCGACGCCAGCGTGCTGAACATCCCGCTCGTCGGCTTTCTGCCGGGAACCGACGAGCGCGTCACCGGCACGATCGATGCGGTCACGCGCGAGCTCGGTCGCGACGGCTTCGTCTCGCGCTACTCAACTGCCGAAACCAATGACGGGCTGCCTGGGGACGAGGGACAGTTCCTGGCCTGCTCGTTCTGGCTGGTCAACGCGCTCGCGCGCAACGGCCGGGTCGATCAGGCGCGAGCGCTGTTTGAGCGGCTTGTCAGCCTGGCCAACGATCTCGGACTGCTGGCCGAGGAGTATGACGTGGCACGGCGGCGGCAGGTCGGCAACTTCCCCCAGGCGTTCAGCCACCTCACCTTGATCCTCGCGGCCCGCGCGATCTCCAACGCCGAGGCGGGCGCGGCGGCGGCGACCTAGGGAAAGCCGATCGAATAGAAGATCCGGCCGTCCCCGGTCATCGCACCGTGAACTCTCTCACAGCCATGCGTGTCACACGACGGGACCTAGGTCCATAGAGACGCTCTCTCCAGCAGCGAATAATCGGCCTCGTGGAGGGGGCAAAGCCACAGGACCACGTGAGATGGCCTGGTTGAGCGCGAACCCGATGTGGGAGACGAGGGCGACGCGTCGGTCGTCGCGGGCCATGTGGTGTCGGCGCGGGAGGCGTACGTGCGCGCCGCGACCTACCACCGCACTGCTTACATGCCGTATCTGTGCCTGCACGGGGCCGAGCTGCTGATCGACGCCAGGCCGCCGGTCGGCGGCTCTTCCATCGGCGGGTCTACGACTGGCTCGCCAACACACTCGCCTCGATGCCACTCCCGACCCCCTGAACGAGAGGGAAACGATGCAACCGAAGTCACGACCACCGGTACTCGCAGGACCACTCGACGATGCGGTTCACGGTCGTCCCAAAGCACGCGCTCGTGAGGCTTTGCATCTCGTTATGAGGGTCGTCGCGGTGGCTGGCAGCGCGTTCGCGCTGGCAGCATCGCCGGCAGGGGCGGTTGACCCGCTGTCTCCGACCGGGGCACCGGTCCCGCCGAGCGTCGCCCACACCATCGCGCGCGTGGAGGCGAAGGCTCGATACATGCACTCGACCTGGGGTCTGTTCGTGGCCGACGCGAAGACTGGGCAGGTGCTGGTTTCGCAGAATCCCGAGAAACTGTTCACGCCTGGCTCGACGCTCAAGCTCTACAGCGCCGCCTCTGTCCTGCACGACTACGGGGCGGGCTATCGCTTCAGGACGCCTGTCTATCGCAGCGGAAGCGTTCGTCGTGGCGTGTTGCGCGGCAACCTGGTGCTCGTCGCATCTGGCGACTTCAGCTTCGGCTTGCGCGATCGACCCAACGGGACGCAGGCGTACAACAGCGCGCCACAGCTCGATCACAGCGACGCCAACGGTGCACCCGGCCCGACGCTGGTGCCGCATTCGAACCCGCTGGCCGGCGTCGAGCAGCTCGCGCGCCAGGTGCGCGCCGCCGGGATCCGCGAGGTTGACGGCAACGTGGTCATCGACGACCGGCTGTTCAACACCTATTCCGGCTGGCCCGACGGCGTCATGTCGCCGATCGGGATCAACGAGAACTTCCTCGACATCACGGCCACGCCGACCCGTAGCGGACAGGCGGCTCGGATCTCCTACCGGCCGCATACCGCCGCGTGGCGCGTGCGCTCCACCCTGAGGACCACCGCCCGAGGCTCGGCGCCGTCGTGGCAGGCGACTCAGACGGGCCCGAACGAGGTCACCGTCAGCGGCACGGTGCCTGCCGGCGCGGGTCCGCTGCTCCAGGTGTTCTTCATCCCGAACCCGGCTGCCTTCGCTCGCACCGCGTTCATCGAGGCCCTCCGCCGCGCCGGTGTGAGCGTCCGGGCAAGCTCCATCGGGCCGAACCCGCGCCACCTGCTGCCGCGCAGCCGTCGCTACCCGTCGAGCCGCCGCGTGGCGCTGCGGCTTTCGGCCCCGCTCTCGCAGATCGTGAAGGTGATCCTCAAGGTCAGCGCCAACCGCGGCGCTGACCTGCTGGTGTGCCTGGCAGCCGTCAAGCATGGCGAGCGCAACTGTCCGGCCGGCTTGTCATTCCTCCAGAGCAACGCCGCACGCCTGGGGTCGCCGCCGAACGTCACCTTCGCCTTCGACGGCGGAGGCTCGGACGACCGCGATCGGATCAACCCGATTGCGATGACCACGTTCCTGCGGCGCGTGCAACTCCAAAACTACGGGTCCGCATTCCGCGCCGCCCTGCCAATCGTGGGTGTGGACGGGACGCTTGCGACGCTCGGCAAGGGAACAACATCCGTCGGCAGGATCCAGGCCAAACCCGGCAACCGTGTCGCCTTCGCCACGCCCGCCATCGGACTCGCCGGAGCGTCAAACCTGGTGGGTTACATCAAGACCAACAGCGGACGCACGCTCGTGTTCGCCAACCTCATCAACAACATCCCACTAACCGGCGCCCCCGTGCCGGAGGTCTTCTCGATCTTCGACGACCAGCAGCTCATCAACGGTGCACTCCAGCGGGCGTACTAGCCGATCGACGTATCCGCGCGAATCCGGTCGCGGAGCCGATCGGGCACGAATTCATCATTGACACAGGAGGGGCCAAGGCAGAGCCCCGGGTCCGAGATCTTTTCGGTTGTGGTCGGTCACGGGAAACGCCCAGCTGACGGGCGAGTTAGGATCCCGGGCATGGTTGACGGTTCCGCCGCCGCGCGGGTCATCGCCTTCCCCGAGGTTAGTTGGACGTCACGCTGCCCGATCCCGACACGTCTCGGGTCAGCGACGGGTTGCCCGTGTAGCGCACGTCGCCGCTCCCGTGGACGGTGGCGTCCAGCGACCTGACCGCATGCACGTCGGCGTCGCCGCTGCCGGAGATGCTGATCGCGGCGGATTGCGCGACGACGTCGCCGAGGCCGAGGTCGCCGGAGCCGTCGACCTCCGCATCAAGACGGGCGAGCCGACCGCTGGCGTCGACGTCTCCTGAGCCGTTGGTGCGCAACTGCAGGCGCCCGCCGTCGAGCTGTGGCAGGCTCAGGTCCCCCGAACCATCGATCCGGGCGGCATCGAGCCTCGGCGTCCATACGGTCACGGTCGCGTCGTCGCCGCCCAGCTCGATCGTGCCCGACGAGTCGCGGCGCTGCACCATCAGCGTGCCGTCCTGGACCCGGGTGATCACGTCATCGACCCGATGCCGGCCGCCCTTGACGATCAGCGTCCGCGAGCTGCCGTGGCGGACCACCACGTTGGTGGAGCCGCGGAGCTCGATGCTGTCAAACGCACTGACCGAGCGGTGCTCAGCGGTGTGCGGTCCGTCTGTTTCGACGTGCACGCCGCATCCCGAGACCATGATTGCGGCCGGGATCGCCAGCGCGACTGCGATCAGGAACTTGGTGGCGCGGAGCATGCGACGCACGCTACGCCGCGGGCTCGGCCACCGGTATGAGGTCAGCGGGCGAGCGGGGTTCGGGTTCTCCCCACCGGGGGCGGTGGGCTGGCCCGAGCCTTCGGCCTACGCCGGCGGCGTCGATGGTGCGGTCTAGCCGACGACCTGGTCGAAGAACTGAAGCGGCCCGGTGGTCGCCCGCAGCTCGTCGGTGATCGTCCCGTCGACCAGCACGAACAGCATCCGGACCGGGCGATCGGAGCGGTTCTCCCAGGCGTGGTTGGTTCCGCGCTGGACGACCGCGTCGCCCGGACCGACCCGCGTCTCCGAACCGTCGTCGAGCAGCAGCCAGGTCTCGCCCTCGAGCACGATGCCGACGTCGAGCGTCTCGGTGCGATGCATCGGCGACGTCGCACCTGGCTTCATGTCGGTGAAGCGGATCATCACGCCGTTGGGCGGCGGCGGCACGCGGATCGGACGATCGGTCGACTCCGGCTCGGTGGCGGGGATCTCCACGGGCATCCCTTCGGTGACCCAGATCTCGTGGAACGCCGCGGTCCCGATGTCGGTCGTCGTCGGCGACGGCGTGTCGGACAGCACCACGGACGTTCCCGAGGGATCATGGCCGGTGACGATCCGCCGGGGCGCGCTCATCGGGGCAGCCTATCGGTCAGCCGGCGCCGTCGAACGAGACAACCTCGCGGTCGAGTGGCATCTGCAGCTGGTGGGTGCTGGTCGGCGATGCCGGGCGGAACGGCAGCTTTCCCGTCGGCTGCAGGCCGAGCACGTCGTCCCAGATCCGCTCGGTGACTTGGCCCAGCAGCTTGAAGTGGTCGAACACGAACGGTGGGCTGTCGGTGGGGAAGAACGTCCGCCTGGTCATCACCTGGAAGTGCAAGTGCGGGACCGTCGAGTTGCCGCTGGTGCCGATCAAGCCGAGCACCTCGCCTCGCCGCACATGCTCGCCGACCTTGACCCGCAGCGAGCCGCGATCCAGATGTGCGTACAGGAGGAACACCCCCGGCGAGACCTTGAGGATCACATGGTTGCCGACCGTGTCCGCGATTGGCGGGATCTTCGGTGGCTTGGGGATGTCGGGGTTGTTCGACAGGCCGTCCTTGATGTCGACCACCTTGCCCGCGGCCGAGGCAAGCACGGGCTGGTCGTAAGCGAGATAGCTGCGGAGCTTGCTCGGATCGCCGATCCACGCCCGATGCTCTGAGTCCACCCGGTACCAGTCGATCGCGAACCGCTGCGGCACCAGCATCTCCCCGTTGATGCTGGCCAGGCCGCGGCGATGATGCGTGTCGTCGGCGCAGCAGCTGTCGCTGGCGTACCAGTCACCGTTCGCGACGGGCGCGCTCAGCACCACCGGGCGATGGCGGACCGGCGTCACCGGCGTCAGCACCTGGCCAAGCGACTCCGGCGCCCCTGGCGGTGGAGACGCGAACGACACCACGATCCGGTGATCGAGCTGAGCCGGGACGGCGGCGTAGCTTGAAACCACGACATCCAGCCATACGATCACGGCCTGCGAGCCCGCGATCGTCGTGGCTACGGACGACGAGGCCGCGAACGACGCCATCGGGCGCCGGAGCAGGTCGGCCTGCACCGACTCGCTCGGCTCCGCGCCCCCGACCGGGTTCATGTCCCTGGCCAGCGCCTCGCCGGAAAGCCACAGGAGCACGTGGTGGGTGCGGGCATCACGGACCTCGAGCTTGTCGAGCCGGAGCTTCGCCCTGGTCATGTTCGTGAGCACCAGCTCATAGGCGATGTGGACACGCCCGTCGGTGGCGGCCACCGGCGCGGGGCGAGTCAGCACCGAGCCCGCGACCACCGAGAACTCGGTGCCCGGGCGAAGGCCGGTCTCGGCCGCAGCCGCGGAGCCTGCGAACACGCTCAGCGAGGCCGCGGCGATCGCCCCCGCAAACAATCGAATCAGTCGTGGCATCTGACGTCCCCTCGTCTCAGTGGTTCCAGCTGACGATGAGCATGCACCCGGTTGGGCGGAGGCGCATCGTGGTCACCCCATAACCCCATCCCCAAGATTTCGCCGCCACCCCCTAGACCTCCGGGTAGGGTCCCGCTGACCGCTCTCCAACGGGACGTAAGCAGGCGAGCCGATGACGTCACAATTGAGTCCGTGGCCAAGGGCACGGCACAGCGGATCCGCGTCGAGGGGCAGCTCGAAGACGTGGCCGTGCGCGAGCAGATCCGCTCGCAGGCCCGCGAGCTGGGGCTGCTCGGCTGGGTCCGGCTCGACGATGACGGGAGCCTGGGCCTTCACGTCGAAGGCGATCAAGCAGCGATCGAGGAGCTGACCGGCGCGCTACAGGCGCTCGATGCAGCCAAGTCGGTGTCGGAGACCCCGACCAAGGTCGAGGGGCACGAGCAGTTCGCGATCCGGGGGATCCCGGCGGGCGTGTTCGTCGTCCAGGAGCACCAGGCGACGGCCCATCACTTCGACTTCCGGCTCGAGGTCGACGGGGTGATGCGGTCGTGGGCGGTGCCGAAGGGCCCGTCGCTCGACCCGACGGTCAAGCGGTTCGCGGTCCAGGTCGAGGACCACGATCTCGCCCACAACCGGTTCGAGGGTCCGACCGGGCGCGGCGGGGTGATCATCTGGGACCGCGGCTCATACGAGCAGGGCGGCCGGGTGCCGTGGCCGGAGGCGATCGAGCGCGGCCATGCCGTGTTCGTGCTCCATGGCGAGAAGCTCCACGGCGGGTTCGCGCTACAGCGGACCCGGGGCGGCGACAAGCCGCAGTGGCTGCTGGTCAAGCGCCGCGACGACTACGCCAAGCCGGGATCGGACGTGGTCGCCGAGCGCCCGCAATCCGTCGAGAGCGGCCGGACGCTCGGCGAGTTGCGCGACGGTTAGTGCAGCGCCACGGGCCGGCTACTTCAGCGCGGCCACACCCGCCTCGGCCACGGTCTGGTCCTGATCGACTTCGCCGCCGCTGACGCCGATCGCACCGATGACCTCGTCCCCGTCCTTGAGCGGGATTCCGCCCGGGAACACGATCACGCGGCCCTCGTTGGAGACCGCGATCCCGTACAGGGGCTCGCCGGGCTGCGCCGTCTCGGCCAGGTCCGCGGTGGGCATGTCGAACGCCCGCGCGGTGAACGCCTTGTCCTGGGCGATCTCGATCGAACCCAGCCAGCCGCCGTCCTGGCGCACGAACGCCGTCAGGTTGTTACCGGCATCCACCACCGCGATGTTCATCGCGACGCCGATGTCGTCGGCCTTCTTCTCGGCCGCGTCCACGACCGTCTTTGCCTGCTTCAAAGTGATTGAGCTCATGGCGGATGCGCTACCCACACCCGGGAAGCGGAAACGACACGCGCTGCCGCTGTCATGCATGATTGGCCCGTGAACACGCTTCGCGCCGAGGGATTCGAGCACGTCCACAGGATCACGCGCGAGCTCGAGGCCGCCGGCGTCCGGACGGTGATCGTCGCGGGCACCGACACGCACGGTCTGCTGCGGGGCAAGCGCATCCCGATCGGAGGGCTGGCCGCCGTGGCCGAGCACGGCCTTCCGATGTGCGAGGTGATCTGGGCGCTGCCGGTCGACGAGGCCGAGCCGGTCCAGCGCCCAGCCGGCTTCGACGGGTGGTTTCCGCAGCCGGGGTACCCCGACATCCTCGCGCTGCCCGATCTCGCCACGCTGCGCGAGCGAAGCTGGGAGCACGGAGCTGCGCTGATCTTGTGCGACTTCGCGCACCCCGACGGCGCCCCGCTCGAGCTGTGCCCGCGGACCGTCCTGCGCAACGTGGCGGCTCGCTCCGGGCGGCTTGGCCTCGATCCGCTCGTCGGCATCGAGCTCGAGTGCTACCTGCTCGAGGAGACCCCGGCATCGGCGCAGTCAAAGCGCCCATCCGAGCTCATCCCCGTCGATACCCAACAGCGCGTCTACGGCGTGTCCGCCGCGCATCACCTCGAGCGGTTCGCGCGACGCCTGCACGACTCGCTCACCTCGCTGGAGATCCCGGTCGTGGCGTGCCACCCCGAGGAGGGGCCAGGGCAGCTCGAGATCACGATCGGCCACGGCGCGCCGGTGCTGACCGCCGACCGCGCGGTCCTGCTCAAGCACGCGACCAAGGCGCTGGCGGCGCAGGAGGGCCTGATCGCCACATTCATGGCCAAACCGAGGTCCGACTGGGCGGGTAACTCCTGCCACCTCCACGTCAGCCTCCGCGCGGACGGCCGAGACGCGTTTTACTCCGACGACGGCCCCTCTCCGGCGATGGGCAGTTTCATCGCGGGCACGCTCGAGCACATGTCAGAGCTGACCGCGGTGATGGCGCCAACCGTCAACTCGTATCGCCGCTTCGTCCGCCACTCCTGGGCCGCGACCACCGCGACCTGGGCGCTCGACAACCGCACCGCCGGGCTCCGCGCCGTGTGCCGTGGCGAGGGCACGCGCGTCGAGCACCGCCAGGCCGGCGGCGACGTCAACCCGTACCTGGCGATCGCCGCCTGTCTGGCCGGGGGCATCGACGGCATCCAGCGCGGCTGCCCCGTACCGGCTCCCGCCGAGGGCGACATCCACGCTGACCCCGGAGCGCCGGTGGCGCTGCCGCGGACGCTCGAGCACGCGCTCGACGCACTGGAGCGCAGTGGGCTGGCCGCGGACTGGCTCGGAGCGGAGTTCGTCGCGCACTTCGTGGCGATGCGCCGCGCGGAGCTGGCCGCCCAGGCGGCGGCGGTGACCGACTGGGAGACCGCGCGCTACCTGCTGGCGCTGTGAGCCCGACGGGCGCGACGCTGCTGCTGTTCGACGTCGACGGGACGCTGCTCGCCGACGCGACCGGCCCGGTGCGCGACGGCATCCGCGAGGCGCTCCAGCTCCACCACGGCGTCGACGCCACGAGGATGAGTCGCCCGTTCTCCACCTCCGGGCGGACCGACGGCGAGATCGCACGGGCGATCCTGCTCGACGCCGGAGTCTCCGCGGAGAGGATCGATGAGCTCGCCGCCGACGTCCGCCGGACGTGCTGCGAGGTCTGCGCGAACCGTTATCCGGACGATCTCTCAGCTCATGTGATCGGCGGGGTGACCGAGCTGCTGGAGTGGCTGGCCGCGCGCGACGACGTCGTCGTCGGCCTGCTGACCGGCAACTTCGAGTGCGTGGCGGAGCTGAAGCTCAACCGCGCCGGGATCGGCCCGGCGTTCGCGTCGGGGCCGGGCGCGTTCGGCTCCGACGCCGAGGATCGGGGCGCGCTCCCCGCGATCGCCCGGCGGCGCGCCGGCCCGGCCGGGGCGCCCCACCCCCGCGCGGACACGATCGTGATCGGCGACACGCCCCAGGACGTGGCCTGCGCGCGGGCTGACGGGGTGCGCTGCATCGCCGTGGCAACGGGTGGCCACCGGCCCGCCGAGCTGGCCGGGGCCGACGTCGTCGTCCGCGACGCGGTCGAGCTGCGCCAGGCGCTGGCTGAGCTGCTTGACCGGCCGGACCCCGCCGCGGGCGTGTTCGAGACGATCGCGGTCGCTGACGGCGCGATCCAGGCGCTGAACGAGCACATCGAGCGGATCGACAGTTCGGTGGCGGAGCTGTACGGCCGCCATCTTCCCGCCGACACGGCCGACAGAGCGCGCGCCGCGGCCCGGCCACTGAACGGCCGTCACCGGATGCGGATCCAAGCGAGCCCCACGCCCGACGGGCTGACGGTCAACGTCACGACCGAGCCGTACGCGCCGACCGACGCGGATCGCCTCTACGCGCTGGCCCCGACCGTCCTCCCCGGCGGAATCGGCCCCCACAAGTGGTGTGACCGCCGGCTGCTGGACCGCCTGTCGAGCGGCGGCGGATCGGTGCCGCTGCTAGTCGAAGACGACGGTGACCTGCTCGAGGCCGCCTGGGCCAACGTGTGGATACTCGAGGGCGAGCGGATCGTCACGCCGCCGGCCGACGGGCGGATCCTGCCCGGGGTGACCCGGGAGCTGCTGCTCGTGCACGCGCCAGAGATCGGGCTGATCGCGATCGCGGAGCCGATCTCGCTCGATCGCGCCCGTCGGGCCGACGCAATCTTCCTCACCTCGTCGTTGCGGCTGGCGGCGAGCGCCGCGCTCGAGGGCAGCGCCGCGAACCCGGGCTCCGCCGCGACTGTCGGAGCTATCCGGACTGCGCTGCAAGCGGTCGGATGGGAGCAGCCGCCGGCGCCTCGCTGACCGGGGCTACGCCGGACCCGATCGCCGCGGCCAGCGGCCGCGCCTTCACCAGCGCCTCCTCGAACTCGCGCTCCGGATCGGAGTCGGCGACGATCCCGCCGCCGGCCCCCAGCCACAGGCGGCGGTCGCGCAGCTCGAAGGTTCGGATCGCGACGTTGAGCTCGAGGCCGGCGATCGGGCTGGCGTAGCCGATCGCCCCGGTGTACACCTCGCGCCCGGTGCTCTCGAGCTCGGAGATCACCCGCATCGCCTGCACCTTGGGGGCGCCGGTGACCGAGCCGGGCGGGAACGTCGCGCGGAGCAGCTCACCGTCGCCGACGCCCGCTCGCAGCCGGCCGCGAACGCGCGTGACCAGATGCCAGAGCCCGGGGTGCGCTTCGGCGTCGGGCAGTCGCGGCGCGACCACGCTGCCGTACTCGGACACCCGTCCCAGGTCGTTGCGCATCAGGTCGACGATCATCACGTGCTCGGCCGCGTCCTTGGTCGAGCCGCGCAGCGCTGCCAGCGCCTCCCGTGCGCGACGCTCGTCGCGCGGGCGCCGGACCGTCCCCTTGATCGGCGCGGTCGTCACCTCCCGGCCCTCGCGCCGCAGGAACAGCTCCGGCGACAGGCTGGCGATCCCGCCCCACGGCGTCGCGAATGTCGCGCCATAGGTCGGGTCGACGTGGTCCAGGGCGCGCGCGAACAGCTCGGTGATCGAGCCGTCGTAGCGGGACTCGAGCCGCAGGCAGATGTTGGCCTGGTAGATCTCGCCGACCTCGATCTTCTCGCGGCACCGCTGGACCGCCGCGAGGTGATCCTCGCGGCCGCCCGGCGCGAGGCGCAGCGGGTCGGGCGGGTCATAGGTGTCGGGAGAGATCGGGCGCGAGAGCCGAGCGCGGATGTCGTTCAGCCGGCGGCCGATGCGCTCGTCCGCGCCCTCGCCGACCAGCGCTTCAAACCACCACCTCCCGTCCGGATCAAGCCGGAGCAGGTGGTCGTAGTAGGCGAGATGGAAGTCGGGCAGTGGCACGGGACGCGGCGGCCCCTCGGGGAGCCGCTCGATGCGGCGGCCGAGGCGGTATCCCAGCCAGCCGAACCAGCCGCCACCGACGGCCCCGGTGCCGGCAGCCACGCCACCGTCGACGTCGGGCACAGCGTCGAGCGTCGAGAACGGGTCGGCATCCGGCCCGGCGGCGAGCAGCGGATCGGATCCGACGATCGCCCCTCCCCCGGCCCAATGCCCGCTCAGTGCGAACGGCCCCGGACGGTCGGCGAGCGCGCGCAATACGTCCTGCGGCGCGAGCTGGCAATCCAACGGCACCCGCCGGAGCACGGCGGGACCGGTGGTCAGAGATTGGGGAGCGGCGCCGGGGAACGTGCTGTGCAGGGTACCCCCGGCGCCGTCTCCCTCAGGATCAGCCGACCAGCAGCAGCGCGCCGGCGGTCACGATCAGCGCGGCACCGGCGAACCGCAGCGTGCCGACGCGGCGGTCGAGCGACGGAACCAGCCGCGGCAGTGCGGCGCCGATGGCGAGCCCGATCAGGGCCAGCAGAGCGCTGGACAGCGCCTGTTGCCCTGCCTGCGAGAACAGCGAACTGGTCGACTTGTCGCCGGCCAGGCCGTAGGCCAGGTTGTCGAACGTCAGCACGAACGGCAGCGCCCACACGGTCCAGGAGGACATGACCCGCCTGGACCCGGCGGCGACGACGATCAGGTAAATCCCCAGCGCGACTAGCAACGCAGTTTGCAGCACCGTGCTCGCGCCGTCGGAGAACGGCGACACGATCCCGGCTCCGATCAGGAAGCCGATGCCGTCGGCGACGCCGAACAGCGCGGCAAGTCGGTAGGCGCATACGCCCGGTGACGATTCCACCGATCGCCACGCCGGCGATAAGGCTGTCAATCCCTAAAAGCAGGAAGCTCATCTAGACCTCCAGACCCAATGGTTGTTGGTTTTAGGCAGCGACCTGCCCACACCGGCTATGGCGTGGGCAGATCGCTTTACCTAATCTCTCTCCGACCCTCGTCGGTTGCGTACTCCTACTCCGGCAGCGCGAACGCGAACAGCGCGCTTCCGTGGCGCGACCCGAGCATCGCGGGCAGGAATCCCTCGGCCCAACCGCCAAACCCGGTCGGCACGGCGACGTACTGCCGTCCGTCCACGCTGTAGGTGCGTCGGGCTCGAGTGGTGGCCGCTTCCGCACTGGAACTGCCACAACAGGTCGCCGGACTCGGCGTTGAGGGCGTTGAACCTCCCCGAGGGCTCCCCGGCGAACACGAGGTTGCCGTGCGTGGCCAGCACCGAGGCGCACATCGGATGGGGGTTGCGCCAGCGCCATGTCTCCTGGCCCGTCTTGGGGTCAAACGCGCTGATCGACCCGGCGATGTCCTCGCCGTCGACGGCGACGCCCGCCCCCCAGTACGGGATGCTCTCCTTGAACTCGCGGCGACGCCTGGTCGCGGTGGCGCCGATGTCCTGGACCGGGCAGTAGAACAGCCCCGTGTCCGGGCTGTAGGCGGCGTGCGTCCATTCCTTGGCGCCGGCCGGCCCGGGCCAGAAGTGGACCGGGTCTCCCTCCTTGTCGGGGTAGACCTTGGCCGTCACCTTGCCGTTGGCGTCGATCTCACCCCAGGTGATGCGGTCGACGAACGGCACGACCCGCTCCAGGCTGCAGTCCGTGCGATCCAGGACGAAGAAGTACCCGTTCTTGTCGAAGTGCCCGAGCAGCTTCTTGCCGTCGGCCTCGAACAGGATGTTCTCCATCGTCGAGTCGTAGTCCCACACGTCGTGCGGGGTGTACTGGTAGTGATTCTTGATCTGGCCGTTGTCGGGGTCGACGGCGACGACGCAGTCGGTGTAGAGGTTGTCGCCCATGCGAACGTCCCCGTCGAAGTCCGGGCACGGGTTGCCGGTGTTGAAGTACAGGAGGTTGAGGTCCGGGTCGTACGTCGGCGTGGTCCAGCAGTTCGCGCCGCCGCGCTGCCAGGCCTCGCCGTCGGCGGGCCAGGTCTCAGACCCGGGCTCCCCGGGCTTCGGGACCATGTAGCACCGCCACACCCGCTCGCCGGTCTCGAGCTTGAACGCGTCGGCGTGTCCGCGCACCCCGAACTCGCCGCCGGAGCTGCCGACGATCACCATGTCCTTGACGATCAGCGGGGCGACCGTCGCGCTCTCGCCGGCCCGCACGTCGCCGTACACCTGGTCCCAGACCTTCTTGCCGGTCGCGGCGTCGAGCGCGACGACGTGGGCGTTCAGGGTGGTCATGAAGACCATCCCCTCCGCCACGGCGCACCCACGGTTCACGTTGCCGCAGCACAGCGACACGTCAAACGGCGACGCGTGCTTGTAGCGCCACAGTTCCGATCCGTTCCTAGCGTCGAGCGCCCATATCCAGCCATCCCAACCGGTCACGTACATGACGCCGTCGACGACGAGCGGGGAGGCCTCGAACGCGTACGTCGACGCGCCCGAGTGCAGGCCGGTCGAGGCGCACTGGAAGACCCACTCCGGCTTCAGCTTCCCGACGTTGTCGGCGTTGATCTGGTCCAGCGGGCTGAAGCGCTGACCGTCGTAGGCGCCGTAGTAGGTAAGCCAGTTCTGCGGCTCCTCGCGAGCCTTGAGGATTCGGTCGTAGTTGACGCTCTTTGCGACAGGAGGCGCCTCTCCGATCAGGTCGCTCAGAGACGTGTAGGAAAGAGCTTGACCTGCGTCTACATACGGCTCGGTTGCCATCGACCAGCTCCTCTCTACGGTTGCGGCTGGGGTGGACGGTCGAGCTTGGCTTCGGGCGGCGTATCGCCCCCGACGACGATCGCTCCGGTCAGGCCCCGGCCCTCATCGTTGCCGGTGGTCGACCCGTACCAGTAGTAGCCCGGGCCGTCCAGGGTGATGGTGGCGGTTCCGTGTGAATGGTTGACCAGCCAGAGAAACTGGGTGTCTCCGTTGCTTGGAAGGACAGCGCAGTGCGTGTTCTTGTCGTCGTTGAAGAACTCGAGCTCGAGGTCGCCGCCGTGCGGCATGACCAGCACGGTGGGGTCGTAGATCAGCTCGTCCTCGTTGATCCGGATCGTGGCGTGCATCTTGCCGTCCGATCCCTCCTCGGCTAGCCCGAGGTTTCCATTCGCGAGGATCCGTCCTATCGTCGTCCCGTTCTGCCTGCCCAGATCCCTGAGCTGATCGAGGACACCCGTCTCAGCACTTTCGGTCACGGCCTCTCCTTATATCGGACACAGCGACGAGCGCAAGTCTTTCAGGGCCCGGAGGGCGATATCAAGCTAAATGTCAGTGATGCGACATATAGATCGCAGATTCGCGCGGTTTGACCCGGTTCCTTACCGAGTCTTTACGTCATCCCAGCGAGATCGCCTCCGCGCCGGCCACGCGCAGATGATCGAGCGCGGTCCCGGTCGCCTCCCGGAGCCGTAGCGCCTCGGTCAATGCCGCGTGCCGGCCTCCGCTGAGCCCGTCGGCCAGCAGCGCGCCGCCGTGTGCGGCCGCGCTCGCCCGGCCCGGGATCAACGCGATCACGGGAGCAACGTCACCCAAAGACGCGGCGAGCGCTTCGATCAGCTCGGGCAAACGCGCCAGCCGACCGGAGACGACGATCTCGGCCGGATCGGGAGCGGTCGCCAGCAGCCCCCGCACCGCCTTGGCAGCGGCCTCGAGCAGCGCGGTCCAGCCCTCGGCGTGCGCAGGCGAGGACCACAGCGTCGAGAGATCTCCGATCGCGCCAGTGCCGGCCGGATCCAGCGCCCCTCCGGTGAACAGCGTGCGCTTGCGCAGCGCCGGGCCGAGCAGATACGCGAGCTCACCGTCCAGCGCGCCGGCGGCGCGTGCGCCCAGCGGGCCCGAGGATCCGCCGAAGCCGTCGACGATCTGCCCGCCGGCGATCGCCAGCGCCGCGGTGAAGGCGCCACCGAGCTCGAGTAGCACCATCGCGGTCTCGTCAACGGGCATACCGCGGCGCTCGGACTGGTCCGCGATCGCATACGCGGCCGCGCATACCTTGTCGGCGGTGCCGATGTCGATCCGGTTGTACTTGCGATATCGCGGTACCGACGGCAGGTGGATCACGCCGGGGCCGAACACGACCGGGAGCCCGCTGGCCGCCAGCGCCCGCAGCAGCGAGCGCAGGCCGCCGACGCCGGTATCCGCCGCGCGCTCGTCGGAACGCACCAAGACCATCTGCGCTAGCTCGGGCTCGCCGACGTCCGCGGCCGCGACCAACGGCAGCCCGTAGCCGCTCGGTCCGTAGACGAGGTCATACGGGCCGTGTCGAACGAGCGCGTGCAGCAGTGGTGCCGGGTCCGCGCTCAGCGAGCCGGTCTCGAACACCCGCTCGACGACCGCCTCGCCGTCGTGCAGCACGCACAGGTCGAACGACACCGTGCCCGGGTCGACGCCCGCTACCCGGGGCATATGATTGAGCGATGAGCAAAGAGCGCACCTATACCGACGACGAGATCCCCGCCAAGCTCTCCGAGCTCGGCCTCGACGAGTGGTACCTCGAGGGCGACTGGATCCGGCGCAAGTACAACACCGACGGCTGGCCCACGACGCTGATGGCGGTCAATGCGGTCGGATACCTGTGCGAGGCGGCAGGGCATCACGCCGACCTCAACGTCACCTGGGGCAAGCTCTGGGTAAAGCTCGCCACGCATTCCGCCGGCGGCATCACCGACAAGGATTTCACGATCGCGCGCAAGATCGAGGACACGATCCTGTGGCGGCCCGAGCCCGACAGCGCACTCGACGGGCCGATGGGCAAATTCGTGTTCTCCAAGTCACCCGCGGGCTCCCGCGACTGAGCGCCGCATCGGCGCCGCCGGCACTCAGAGCGTCTCGAGGGCGACGTCGTAGACGCCCTCGAGATCCATCACCGTGCCCTTCTGCTCGAACATCCGCTGCACGCACTTCTTCTGCAGCTTCATCTTGGGTCCGCCGACCGCCAGCGCCCCCAGCTTCTGAACGCCGTCCTCCTGCTCGAGCTCGTCGTCGCGGGCGACGCCCTCGACGCCGACGGGCTCGGCCGCCGAGTAGTCGACGACCACCTGCACGCCCTCCTGCGCCCAGCCGCTGCGGCGCAGGATCTGCATTCCCGCCGGGCCGGCGGCGAACACGGCCACGTGGCCGGCCAGCGCGGCGTCGAGCTCGTCGCTTGACTGCGGCTCGGTGACTTCGAACCCGGCCTCCTGCGCCACCGGGATGCCCGACGCGCGCCGGAACTCGCCCTCGAACACGTCGGGCGCAAACGTCAACACGGTGACCTCGGCGTCCTCTCGGCGCAGCAGCTCCGCGGTGCGCAGTCCGACCGGGCCGACGCCGATCACCGCGGCTTGGTTGCCCTTCAGCTCGACGGCCTTGCGGACCATCGCGACCGCGGCTGCCGCGGTGGTGTTGGAGCCGTCGGAGTCGAGCATGATCGACGGTTTGAACGGATCGAAGAACAGCTTCCGGGCCGCCTCGAACACGGCCTCGCCGTCGCGCACCTTCGACCCACCCACCCAGAACGCCGTGTTGGCGAGGCCCTCGGGACCGCGCGGGAACACGGCTCCCTGGACGACGTCGTCCAGCCCGTCGGCGGTGATCGCGCCGAAGCCCAGGACGACCTCCACGCCGGCGTCGTAGGCGGCGATCGCGTCGAACGGGCTGGGATGGGCGTCGGTGTCGAGTTGAATCAGGATCGTCTTCATCGAAGGTGCCACTAGAGGTCCTCTCGTCGAGGTTCGGGGAAGCTCAGGATCCCCCAGTCCAGGGGGCCCTCCTGGCGATAGCTCTTACCCAGTCCGCGGGCGATCGTCGCCTTCATCAGCTCCTTGCCCAGGTAGAAGGCATGCGAGGCCTCGTCGACGTCGAGCTGCTCGAACACGGCGTACATGTTGGTTTCGCGAACGAACCGGTCGCCGTTGAACGCGTACAGCCAATCGGCGTCGGCGAACAGCCGCCAATTGCGGTCGGAGATCTGGCCCTGCATCGTGCGCAGCTCCTCCTCCGAGGGCGCTCGCATCGACTCGTCCTTGCTGGTCACCAGCCCGGAGTCGATGTGCTTGGGAGGCCGCGCCTGGCGCTGCGCCAGGTGCATGATCTGCGCCGCCAGCACGGTCTCTGCGACCACGCCGCGGGCCCACCCGATCACCTCGGTGGTCAGCACCGCGCCGATCCCGACCTCCTGGCAGAACCCGATCAGCAGCGCGGTGACCCCGGTCGAGTCGGCCTCGGTCAGCTCGGTCAGGTTCCCGACCCCCATCAGCATCTCGGCGTCGGGATGGCGATGGCGGACCTCGACGTAGCGCGCCAGCGACGCCGCGAACCCCGCGTTGATCGGGGCCAGGATCGAGTCCAGCAGATACGGCTTGCCCAGCCGGTCCATGTGGGCGGCGATCGCGTCGAGGCCGTCGAGGTCATCGGGGTCGGAGGTGATCAGCACCGGCGTCGCGCCCAGCTGCTCGGCCAGGCCGATCGTGTCCGGGGTCAGGCTGAGCACATAGTCGACGCCGGCCGCGTCGGCCATCCGGATGTGCTCGGGGTCGAGCGTGTCGATGCTGACCGACAGCCCGCGCTCGCGGAGCGCGGCGATCGTCGCCGGGCCCTCCCCGAGCCACGAGCGGTCCAGCGACAGGCCCAGGTCGATCACGTCCGCGCCGGCGGCCCGGAACCCGACCGCACGGTCGATCACCTGCTCGCGCGACAGCGACTGCACGTCGTTGATCTCGGCGAACACCTTCACGTCGCGCGGCCCCAGCTCGGCGCGGACGGCCTCTCGCCCGTACCACTCCGGCAACGCCCGCACATCGGCTGGGCCCTTGCGGACCGGCAGCCCGGTGGCCTCCGCCAGCGTCTTGACGTCGCCCTCGCACAGCCCCGGGATCACGATGTTGTCGATTCCCTCGGGGGCCCTCAGCCGTCGAGCGATCCAGCGAGTGGTCATCAGCGCCGCGACGCTGATGTTCATCACCGCGACCTGGTGGTCGATGTCGAGTCCCTCCAGCACGGCGCGCAGCGCCGGCTCGGCCAGGCGGCCGGTCACAAACAGCGTGTCAGCCAACCGCGCCGCCGTTGACGTTGATCGCCTGGCCGGTCACGAACGCCGCCGCCGGCGAGGCCAGCCACACCGCGGCGCCCGCGATGTCCTCCGGCCTGCCCCAGCGCCCCAGCGGCGTGCCGTCCCGCACCTCCGCGTAGAAGTCCCGGTCAGTGTCTGCCCCGAACGCGGTCTCGACCCAGCCGGGGCACAGCACGTTGACGCGGACATCGGGTGCGACCGATCGCGCGAACGACTTCGAGAATCCGAGCACCCCGGCCTTGACCGCGGCGAACAGCTCGGGGTTGCCGCCGGCCATGCCGTCCGTCGTGGCGTGGTCCCAGCCGATGTTGACGATGCTGCCCCCGGGCCGCATCCGGTCGGCGACCAGCCGCGAGCAGCGGATCGTCGACTTCAGGTCAACGTCGAGCAGCGCCTCCAGCTTGCGCTCGGCCGGCCACTTCGCGGCCTCGCCCGTGAGCACGTCGGCGCCGGCGTTGTTGACCCAGACGTCGATGTGCTCGAGCGCGTCGAACGCCGCGGCGACGATCGCCCTACAGCCGTCCTCGCGGCCGAGGTCCGCCTGAAGCAACGGGTGATCGCCGCCCAGCTCGCCGGCCAGCGCTGCGGCCGCGTCGGCCGAGCGCCAGAAACCGATCCCGACTCGGGCGCCGGCGGCCGCGAAGGCAACCGCCACCGCGCGGCCGATTCCCGAGCTCGCCCCGGTGACAACGGTGCGCAGACCGGCGAGCGGCAACTCTCCGGTCTGCGCGGTCAACGGCTTGCTGCTACCCCTCGGCGCCGCCGGCGAACGGGTGCCGTGCGTCCGGCGTGTCGGCGAGCACCTTGTCGACGCTCGGCTCGCCGTTGAGGGCCCGCGCGATCGAGGCCTTTACCGCCTCGTAGTTGTAGTCGTAGATCTTCTTGTCGTCTTCGGCTTCCCAGTGGATGAACACGCCGACGATGATGCACAGGTCGTCCACCTGGTCCTTGGGGATGACGCCCTCGGCGACCGAGTCAACGACCGCGCGGGCGACGGCGGCCTGGGCCGGCCCGAACAGCTGCACCGCCTGCTTCTCGCCCTTGATCGTCACCTTGTTGGTGATCACCGTGTCAGGCTTGGCGGCCAGGTTCGGGGTGACCACTGCCAGCAGGTTGGTGTGACCGTTCGTCTCGCTGACGAAGGCGTTGGCGAACGCCGTACCGACCGGTCCGCTCTTGGACCCGATCAGCAGATCGATGTGCGCAAGTTCGTTGCCGTCGCCGTTGAGCGACTCACCGGTGGCCAGGGTGATTGCCATGCTGGGTACCTCCCTCTCGTATCGTGACGCGGGTGGACGCAACCCTAGCTCAACGGGGACTGAGCCGGGACCCGCTTGCGCACGACGTTGCGCTGGCGTGTCTGCTGGAGGTATCGGCGCCCAAGCCGGGCAACATCACGCCTGCCCACCAGTTCGCCGACACGACCTACGCCGACATGGTGCGCTCGGCGCTCGCGCTCGGCCAGGTGTTCACCTCGGCGCACGTCCGCGAGCAGGGCGTGGGCCAGCTGATCGCCGACGCCGTCCAGGCGACGGCTCAGGTCGCGGGCGCCAACACGAACCTCGGCATCGTGCTCCTGTTCGCGCCGCTGGTGCGGGCGTCGATCGCGATGCGGACGGGCGAGACGCTGCCCGATGCGATCGAGCGGGTGCTCGAATACCTCGGCATCGCCGACGCGACGGCCGCGTTCCCGGCGATCGTCGCGGCCTCGCCGGGCGGGCTGGGCGAAGCGCCCGAGCACGACGTCAGGGAGCCCGCGAGGGTGACGTTGCGCGAGGCGATGGCGGCCGCGGCGGATCGGGACAGCATCGCCTCGGAGTACGCCACCGGCTACGCGATCGTGTTCGGCACCGGTCTGCCGCTGCTGTCCGGCGCGCTGCGCGGCGGCGCCCCGACGCTCGAGGCGATCGTCTCGCTTCACCTCGGCCTGCTCGCCGAGCACCGCGACACGCTGATCGAGCGCAAGGCCGGGCTCGACGCGGCACGGGCCGTCAGCGCCGACGCTCGTCGGGTGCTCGACGGAAAGCTGTCGATCGCGGACTTCGACGGGTCGCTGCGCAGCGCCGATCACCGGCTGAACCCGGGGACGACCGCCGACCTGGTCGCCGCGACCCTGCTCGCGGCGCTGCTGTCCGGGATGGAGCTGCCTTGAGGGTGCTGGTGGTCGCGGTCAGTGCGCGGATGCTCGCCGAGCTCGCGGTCGCCGACGGCCACGAGGTCACCGCGCTGGACCGCTTCGGCGACGTGGATCTGCGGGCGGTGGCGCGGGGAGCCACGGCGCCCGACAACGACTCGCTGGCGGCGCTCGCCGATGGCGTCGAGGCGGACGCGGTGGTGTACGGCGCCGGGCTCGAGAACCGCCCCGACCTGGTGAAGCGGCTGGCTGACGGGCGCGAGCTGCTCGGGACGCCGCCGGAGCTGCTGGCCGCGGTGCGCGACCCGTGGGCGGTGGCCGGCGCAGTGCGCGCGGCCGGCGCCCGGGCTCCCGAGACCCGTAGCGCCGTCGATCTCCCGAGGGCCGGACGACCGACCGGCGCCTGGCTGCGCAAGCCGCTGCGCGGTGGCGGCGGGCGTGGCGTCCGACGCTGGGCGGGCGGCCGGCTGCGGGCCGAGCGAGATCCTGCAGCGCCGTGTCGGCGGGCTCGCCTGCTCGGCGGTCGCGATCGCCGATGGGCGGCGAGCCGTGGTGCTCGGAGTCACCGAGCAGCTGCTACGCCCGCGGAGCTTTCAGTGGACCGGAAACGTCGCGCCGGCGCGACTGGCCGACGGCGAGCTGACCGAGCTTCACGGCCGGCTGCGAGCCGTCTGCGGCGAGGTCGCCGCCCGCTTCGGGGTCCGCGGCGCCTTCGGGGTCGACGCGGTCTGGGATGGCCGTGACGCCTGGGTGGTCGAGGTCAATCCGCGTCCGCCGGCTGCGCTCGAGCTGTTCGGCCCTGGCACCTTCGCGGCGCATGTGCGGGGCGCTCGCGGTCTGCGTCTGCCCGAGCCCGGCAAGCCGCCGGCGACGAGGTGTGCGAAGGTGAAGCTGGTGCTGTTCGCCGACCGCGATCTCCGCACGCCGGACCCCGGATGGTGGCCTTCAGGCCTGGTTCGCGACGTTCCGCGAGGGGGTGAGGTGATCAGGCGCGGCGCACCGGTGTGCACGCTCGTCTCGGCGACCGCCGACGGGCCTGAGCTCGCCGCGCGATGGCGCCCGCCTGCTGGCCGAGCTGCCCGGCGAGGTTCTGGCCCGTGCCTGACGTCGGCCGCGTTACCTGCGCCGGTTGTGGCCTGCTGTGCGATGACGTGACCCTGGAGGACCCCGGCTTCCGGCCGCGTTGCGACGTCGGCGCCGAGTGGTTCTCCCAGCGCGCCGACCGCGACGGCGACGCCCCGGCGGCGACAATCGGCGGACGACCCGCCGACGTCGAGGCGGCGCTGGAGCGTGCTGCCGAGCTGCTGCGCGGGGCGCGGCGGCCGCTGCTGCACGGGTTCGCCGGCGCGACTGTGGAGGACGCGCGTGCGGCCGTCGCGCTCGGCGACCGGATCGGGGCGATCGTCGCCACCGACGGGCTCGGCGGCCCGTGGCCGGGCGCTGGCGCCGTGCCGCTGCGCGGCGCCTCGACCGCCACGCTCGGCGAGATCCGCGACCGCTCCCACGTCGTGGTGGTGTGGCGCGAGGACCCGATGACCACGCACCCGCGGCTGCTCGAGCGACTCGGCTTCGGCGACGATTGCACCTCGCGGGCAGGCGTCGAGCGGGCGCTGATCGTGGTCGACGACCGCGACACGGCGACCGCGCAGCGCGCCGACGTGCGGACCGCGCTGCCCAGGCAGCGAGACCTCGGGGCGCTGAGCTCGCTGCACGCCCTGCAGCGCGGGCGTGCCCTGAGCGCGCCCGACACCGAGGACGAGCTACGGGAGCTGCTTCACCGGATCAACGACGTCCCCCATGCTGCGTTCGTGTACGGACCGGGTCTGACCTCCGGAGCCGGTGGCCAGCGGCGCGCGCTGGCGCTGCACGAGCTGGTCCGCGAGCTCAACCACGGGCGCCACGTGGTGACGCTCGCGCTGCCGCCCGCCGCCGGGACCCGCGGGGCGCAGGACGCGCTGGCCTGGCAGACCGGGTACACCGGCAACGTGGACCTCGCCGGCCCTCACCCGGAGCCGATCACCTCGACCCGTCCGCTGGTCGACGACCGTGAGATCGACGTGTCGCTGTGCGTGGAAGACGATCCCGGCGAGCGGCCGCCTGACGCCGTGGCAATTGCGCTCTGCAGCGTGCCCGTCGACGGTGCGGAGGTCTCGATTCGCACCGCACCGGCCGGCGTGGCCGCGGCCGGGACTGCCCACCGCCTCGACGGAACGCCGCTGACGCTGCAGGCTCCGCTGCCGGACGAGGCTCCGACCGCAGCCGCCCTGCTGACCCGACTGCTCGCGGAGCTGCGAGCGTGACCGCAATCCGGATCAGCGGCGGCGCGATTCACGACCCCGCCAACGACGTCGACGGCGAGATCCGCGATCTGTGCCTGCAGGACGGGAAGGTGGTCGCCGACGTGGGCGTCGATGCTCGCCCGATCGACGCCCGCGGGATGGTCGTGATGCCGGGCGGCGTCGACATCCACGCGCACATCGCGGGCCCCAAGGTCAACCTTGCGCGCAAGCTGTCGCCCGACGACCGCCGCGACGATCCACTCGACCGCACCGAGCTGCTTCGCTCCGGCACCGGCGGCCTGGTCCCGTCCACGTTCGCCACCGGCTACCGCTACTCGCTGCTGGGCTACACGACCGTGGTCGAGGCGGCCGCGCCGCCGCTGGCCGCCCGCCACGTGCTCGCCGAGCTGCGCGACACGCCGATGATCGACAAGGCGTTCCTGATCCTGATGGGCAACAACCAGGTGCTGTTCGAGCTGATCCGCGAGTCCGCCGGAGTAGCCGGGGCAGGCGGGGAGCGGATCAAGGACGCGATCGCCTGGTGGTTGGAGGCGACCGGCGCCTACGGAGTCAAGCTCGTGAACCCCGGCGGCATCGAGCTGTGGAAGCAGAGCAATGGCGACGTCGACTCGATCGACGACACCGTTGCCGGCTTCGAGGTGACCCCGCGCCAGGTGCTCGAGGCGATCGGCGGGGCCGTTGACGAGCTGGGACTCCCCCACCCGGTTCATATCCACGCCAACCGGCTCGGCGTCCCCGGCAACGCCGACACCACGCTGGACACGATGCGCACGCTCGACGGGCGCCAGGCCCACTTCGCCCACCTCCAGTTCCATTGCTACGGCGGTAAGCCGGATGGGTTGCCGCGCTCCCGGGCGCCCGACGTCGTGGAGTACCTGGCCAAGCACCCCGAGGTCACCGCGGACGTCGGCCAGGTGATGTTCGGCCCGGCGATGACGATGACCGCCGATGCCCACGTGTCGGCGGTGCTCCGCGACCTCGACGGTGGCAAGTGGCTCAACCACGACACCGAGGTCGAGACCGGGTGCGGGATCGTGCCCTACACCTACAAGGCCGGTAACTACGTGCACGCGCTGCAGTGGGGAATCGGCCTCGAGCTGTTCCTGCTGGCCCGCGATCCGTGGCAGGTGATGCTGTCCACCGACCACCCCAACGGCGGCTCGTTCCTGTCCTACCCCAAGCTGATCCGACTGCTGATGGACAGCTCGTTCCGCGAGGAGCAGATGGGCCGCGCTAACCAGCGGGCGATCCGGCGCACGGCGCTGACCGACGGTCTGGACCGCGAGTACACGCTCAACGAGATCGCGATCATCACCCGCGCCGCCCCGGCCCGGCGGCTCGGGCTGCGCGACAAGGGCCACCTCGGCATCGGCGCCGACGCCGACGTGACGATCTACCACGACCGCGCCGACCGCGAGGAGATGTTCGCCACCCCGCGGTACGTGATCAAGGGCGGTGAACTGGTGGTGGACGACGGCGACCTGCGCCGCGTCGAGGAGGGCTTGCTGCTGTCGAGCCGGGCCGGCTTTGACCCGGACGTGACCGACGTGCTCGGACCGCTGTTCGGCGACCGCTACACGGTCGCGTTCGAGCACTACCCGGTGCGCGACCCGGCTCTACGCGAGCCCGCCCGGATCATCGAGGCCCGCCCATGAGCGACGGATATTCGCTCGGTCGGACCCACGTAGCCGACACGTTCGCCGAGGCGTTCCCGATGCGGTTCGCGCGGCTGGTGATCACGGCCGCGACCGAGCAGTGGGCGCTCGAGGCGGCGCGCTCGGCCACGGGGTTCGCCACCTCGGTGATCGGCTGCAAGTGCGAGGCCGCGATCGAGCGCAACCTCGACGCCGGCGAGACCCCCGACGGGCGGCCCGGGATCGCGGTGCTGCTGTTCGCGATGGACCGCGAGGGCGTCGGCAAGCGCGTGCTGGACCGCGTCGGCCAGAGCGTGATGACCTGCCCCACGACCGCGTGCTTCGACGGGCTCGAGGACGCCGAGAAGTCGGTGGCGATGGGCAAGGCGCTGCGCTACTTCGGAGACGGATTTCAGGCCAGCAAGGTGGTCGGCGGTCGCCGTTACTGGCGGATCCCGGTGATGGAGGGCGAGTTCCTGGTGTCCGAGACGGCCGGCGTCGGCCGCGGCGTCGGAGGCGGGAACCTCGTGATCGGCGCCGCCGACGATCCCGCCGCGCTGGCCGCTGCGGAAGCCGCGGCGGAGGCGATGCGCGGCGACGGGATCGCGCTGCCGTTCCCGGGCGGGATCGTCCGCAGCGGCAGCAAGGTCGGGTCGCTGACATCGTCGTCGATGCCGGCCTCGACCAATCATCAGATGGCGCCGACGCTCCGGGCGCAGGTCGAGGACTCGCTGGTTCCCACGGGCGTGGGCGCGATGTTCGAGATCGTGATCGACGGCGTCTCCGAGGACGCGGTGCGCGAGGCGATGCGCCGCGGGCTGCACGCCGCCGCCGGCGCCGGCGCCACGCACGTCTCCGCCGCCAACTTCGGCGGCAAGCTCGGCGAGTTCCACTTCCCGCTCTCAGACCTCCGCGATCCCCCGTGAAGCTGACCCTCGAGCTCCGGTCCCAGCCCCCCGGGCGCGTGACCGCGACCGCGCTGACCCCCGATCGGCTCGTCGGTCTGGGCGCGGCCGAGGTGGCCGCGTTGACGGTGCGCTGCGGGCGCCAGACGCTGATGCTCGGTGACCTGTTCGCGGTCTCGGGCACGGGCGCCGGGGAGCTGGCGCTGAGCGGCGATTTGAGGCTGTTCGACGGGATCGGCGCGGGCATGGCCGACGGCCGGGTGCTGATCGACGGCCCCTGCGGCGATCACCTGGGCGCGGGCATGGCCGGCGGCGAGATCGTCGTGGAGGGCGACGCGGGCGACTGGGCGGGAGCCGAACTCGCCGGCGGACTCGTGCGGATCGCAGGCGATGCAGGTGCGCGGCTCGGGGGCGCCTATCCCGGCGTCCGCGCCGGCATGACCGGCGGCGAGATCGTCGTGTCGGGTAGCGCCGGCGAGGAGGCGGGAGCGTGCATGCGCCGCGGGCTGGTTGCGGTCGGCGGACGGACCGGCAACGGCGCGGGGCTGCGGATGCTGGCCGGAACCGTGATCGCGCTCGGGGGGATCGGCGCCGAAGCCGGGCTGGGTAACAAGCGCGGGAGCCTCGTCTCGGGCGCGCCCGCCCAGACGCTCCCCGGCTATGCCTTCGCCGCCCGCTACCGCCCACCGGCCCTGGGGTTGCAGCTGCGCCGGGCACGCGAGCTCGGCCTGGCTGTCGGCGACGCGATGCTGCTCGGCGAGTGGGGGCGGTGGTCGGGTGACCACACCGAGGTCGGCCGCGGCGAGATCCTGATCTTTGATCACGAGGAGGAGCGGAAGTGAGCCTGTCGATGAACGAACGCGCAGCGGCGATCGTGGACGAGATGGTCGCCGACGCCGAGGCGCTGGGGATCGAGGTCCGGACGCTGGACTCGGGTGCGCGGCTCGTGGACTGCGGGGCCAACGTGCGCGGCGGGCTGCGCGCCGGGCTCGGGTTCGCGGCCGCCTGCATGGGCGGCCTGGGCCGGATCGACCCGGTCCCGGTCGTGATCGGCGAGCGGACCTGGCCGGGCGTCGGGGTCAGCGTCGACCAGCCCGCGGACGCATGCCTGGCCGCGCAGTACGCCGGCTGGAAGCTCGAGCACGACGACTTCTTCGCGATGGCCAGCGGCCCCGGTCGGGCGCTGGCCCGCGCCGAGGACTTGTTCGACGAGCTGGCCTGGAGCGAGCAGGCCGACCGCGCGGTTCTGTGTCTGGAGACCGGTCAGGACCCGCCGGCCGAGATCGTCGACAAGGTCGCCCAGCGGTGCGGCCTCAAGCCGGCTGACCTCACGTTCCTGATCGCCCCGACCGCGTCGGTGTGCGGCTCTGTGCAGATCTCCGCGCGGGTGGTCGAGACCGCGCTGCACAAGCTCCACGAGCTCAAGGTCGACCCGGCGCGCGTGCGCAACGGATGGGGCTGCTGCCCGATCCCCCCGGTCGCCGCCAACGACCCGGCCGCGATCGGCCGGACCAACGACGCGATGCTCTACGGCGGCACCGCGCATCTGTGGCTGGAGGGCCCGGATGACGAGGTTGCCGAGCTCGCGCGGCGCCTGCCGTCCTGCGCCTCGGACGCTTTCGGGACCCCATTCGGCGAGTTGCTCGAGGCCGCCGACTGGAAGTTCTACGACATCGACCCGATGCTGTTCAGCCCGGCCGCGGTGACATTGACCAGCACCGAGTCAGGCCGCGCCCACCACGGCGGCGGGCTGGCGCCGGACGTGTTGGAGCGTTCGTTTCAGTCGTGAGCGGCCGGCTGCGCGCCGGGGTGCTCGGCGCCTCGGGGTCGTGGCACTCGCGCGGGTTGCTGGAGGCGCTGGCCGCGCGGGGCCACGAGGTGGTCGCGATTCCCGCCACGCGGCTTCGATCCGAGGTTGGCGAGCGCGGCGACGTGCGCGTGCTCGCGCCCGACGGGGCGGTCCTCGACACGCTCGACCTGCTCGTGATCCGGGGGCTCCCCCGAGGCTCACTCGAGCAGGTGATCTTCCGCATGGACGCGCTGCATGTGCTCGCGCACCGGGGGGTGCGGTGCGTGAACGGCCCCCGTGCGATCGAGCGCACGATCGACAAGTCGTGGACCGGAGCGGTGCTGGCCGCTGCCGGGCTGCCGACCCCGCCGACGATCGCCTGCGAGCGCTACGAGGATGCGATCGAGGCGTTCGACCGGCTCGGCGGCGACGTCGTCGTCAAGCCGCTGTTCGGGGCGATGGGCAACGGAATCGCCCGCGTCGAGGATCGCGACGTGGCCCACCGCGTGTTTCGCGCGCTCGAACTGGAGCGCGCGGTGTACGTCGTGCAGCGGACGATCGCCCCCACCGGTCGCCGTGACCTGCGGGCGCTGGTCGTGTGCGGCGAGATCGCCGGCGCGATGGAGCGGATGACCGACTCGTGGCGGGCCAACGTCGCCCGCGGGGCGCGCGCCCGTCCGGTGACCTTGGGCGAGCAGGAGCGGAGCCTGGCGCTGGCCGCCGCCGCCGCCGTCGAGGCCGACGTCGCGGGCGTGGACCTGCTGGTCTGCAGCGACGGTCAGATCCACGTGATCGAGGTCAACGGGATCCCCGGCTGGCAGGCGCTGCAGTCGGTCTGCGAGGACGATCTCACCGCGCGGGTGGTGGCGGCATGCGAGGCGCTGGTCGCCGCCTGACACGGCCATCGTGCAGGGCGGTGGCGACCAGCGCGCCGGCCGCACCCGCGTTCTGGAGCGCGCGCAGGTCGCCGTCGTCGCGGACACCGCCGCCGGCGTAGATCGACACACCCGGGAGCGCCGCGGCCAGTTCCGCGACAGCCCCGACCGGCGGCCCGGATCCGCTGCCCACCAGCGCGAGATCGATCACCAGGAGCTCGGCGACCCCGAGCTCGCGGGCCAGCCCCGCCGCCGAGGCGGGTCGACGGCCGGACAGTTCGGGTAGGGGCGAGATGAGCCGGCCGTCGCGCAGATCGACGCTCAACACCAGCGGCGGACGCGCGGCGAGGTCGACGGTGGCGGCGCTGCGGGCCGTCCCGAGCGACTCTGTACCAACCACGTTGCGGGCCACCCCGGCCCGAGCCAGCGCGGCGGCGCCGTCGCAGGACACGGCGCCGGCATCGACCCACGGCTCGGCCACCGCCGCCAGCGCCGCGAGCGTGGCCACGTCGGCCGGCGCGCCACCGATCGCATCGAGATCGGCGACGTACACGGTCCTGGTGGCGCACAGTTCGCACAGGGCCCGCGCGACTGCGACCGGCTCGCAGCCGTCGACCACCGGGCTGCGCAGCGGCGCGTACTCGGCCCGCTGTCCGCGGCGTGCGTGGACGACGATCCCGCCCTTGAGGTCGAGCACCGGAACGATCCGCATAGCGCGCCTATGATCCCCCCATTCCCGAGCACGACCACCCGGTGATCGGGCTCGACATCGGCGGCGCCAACACCAAGGCGGCGGTCGTCGGCGGCGACGGCCGGACGCGGATCGTGTCCGATCCGTTCGAGGTGTGGGCCGACCCGGGCGGCCTCTCCGGGGCGATCGCCGCGGTCGTCGAGCGCCTGGAGCTCGACGGAGCGGGGGTGGCGCTGACCACCACCGCCGAGCTCGTCGACGTGTTCGCGAGCAAGCGCGAGGGTGTGCTGGCCGTGCTCGACGCCGCCGAGCGGGCGCTCCCGCGCCGCCGGTTGCGGGTGCTCACCACCGCCGGGCAGCTGATCGGCCTGCCGGCGGCGCGCTGCGCTCCGCTTGACTGCGCGGCGGCGAACTGGGTCGCCACCGCAAGGCTGGTCGCACGCGCGGTGCCGGACGCGATCCTGCTCGACTGCGGTGGCACCACCACAGACCTGATCCCGATCACAGGCGGCGAGGTCGCTCGCCAGAGGTCGCTCCGACGTCGAGCGGCTCCTCGAGGGCGAGCTGGTCTACACCGGCGCGCTGCGTACGAACGTCGCGGCGATCGTCTCGCAGGTCCCAATCGACGAGCGGCCGTGCGCGGTGTCGTCGGAGCTGTTCGCGATCAGCGCCGATGCGCACCTGCTGCGCGGCAGCCTGAGGCCCGAGCAGTGCACGTGCTCGTTTCCCGACGGCCGCGGCGCCTCGCTCGCCGAGGTCCGCGCCCGGCTGGCCCGGGTGGTCTGCGCCGACCCTGAGCAGCTCGCCGAGGGCGATCTCGAGGCGATCGCGGCAGCGGTCGCGGACGCACAGGTCGAGTCGATCGCAGCTGCTTTGCGACGGGTGGCTGCGCGCGTTGGGGCTGAGACCCGGGTGGTCGCGGTCGGGGTCGGCGCGTTTCTGGCGCGGGAGGCCGCACAGCGCTGCGGGCTGCAGGTCGATTCCGATCCCGACCTTTCGACCTTGCCCGTGCTGAGCGGCAGCGGCGGGGAGGCCGCGGCCGCGGTGGCGCTGTCGGTACTCGGCTGTGAGTGAGCCGCTGGTGGTCAAGATCGGCGGCGGCCTGCTGCGTGAGCACGGCCTCGAGGGCCTCCGCGAGGCCTGCGCCGAGGCGGCCGAGCTGGCCGCCGACCGGCCGGTGCTGATCGTGCCTGGCGGCGGCCCGTTCGCCGACGCGGTGCGCTCGGTGGACGAGCGAGTGGGCCTGTCCGACGACGTCGCCCACAGGCTTGCCCTGCGCGCGATGGATCAGCTTGGCCTGCTGCTGCGCGGGCTGCTGCCCTCGGCGCCGTTGCACCGGGAGCTGACCGCACCCGACGGCCCGGCCGTGCTGGCCGCGGCAGCAGCGTTCGAGGGCCGCCCCGGGGTCCCCGAGTCGTGGGCGGTGACCAGCGACTCGCTGGCGGTACTGGCCGCCGGCGCGATCGGGGCGCAGCGGGCGCTGTTGCTCAAGCCGGTCGCGGGCGTGCTCGAGCGGTGGCCCTCCACCGAGCCGCCGCTGCCCGAGCTGCGCGCGACACAGCTGCGGGCGCTGCAGTCAGCCGGCGGCGGCCGAGCGGTCGATGCCTACCTGCCCGAGGCGGTCAGCCTCACCGGCGTGACCGTCGTGGTCCGCGCGCCCGGCGCCGGCGGGCGGCGGCCGGCACGCGGATCACACCGGGTTGAGCGCACCGCCGCGGACCTCGGCGACCGCCGCCGCCACCAGCTCAGCGTCGAGCTCGGCCGTTCGGTCGCCACCGCGGCACACGGCCGACCGAACCCCGACGAGGTCGGCGGCTACGCGGCCGAGCTGGCCGGCGGCGAGCTGAAGCTCGCCCGCGACGGCGAACGTCCCCCCTGCCGCCCGGGTGCGCGCAATCAGATCGGCCAGCGTCTGGTCGGTCATCGACCCGTACAGGCCGCGCCCGTCCTTGACGAACGTGTCGACCAGCGCGCCGGCGATCCCGGTGCGCTTGACCAGCTCGGGGAGCGACGCGGGCTCGAGCGCCGGTGGATCGAGCGTGGCGGCGTCGGCGTACCCGGCGGCGATCACGGCGGTAATGGGGCTCACTGCGTCGGCCACGGCGCGCAGCAGCGCCACCGCGCCGTCGAGCTCGCCCACGCCTCGCAGGCCGACCTTGAGGTAGGTGGCGCCCGCTAGCTCGGCGCCTCGCGCCGCCAGCGCCGCGGTGTGCGGGAGACCAGGGTCGTCGCCGAGCGCAACGCTCACCGGAGCCGCGGCGCCGACCGCGGCAACCACCTCGGACAGGACCCGCGGAGACGGCGCGCCGAGCGCTCCCTCGGCCGGGTCCTTGACGTCGATGATGTCCGCCCCGCCGGCCAGCGCGCGGCGGGCCTCGGTGGCGGACACCACGCTGACCAGCAGCCTCATGGCTGCTGCGGCGCGCCGCTGGTGATGAACGCGCCGCGGCGGTCGAAGTCGACCACGCTCACGTCGGTGCCCGTGCCCAGGGCCGCCCGCAGCCGCTGCGCCACGTCGGTCGCCAGGTCCGGGTCGTCGACGATCCCGTAGACCGCGGGCCCCCAGGAGCTCTGACCCACCGCTCTCACGCCGAGCTCGTGCAGCGCGTCGATCACCGGTGCCGCGCTCGGATGGAACACGCCGCCCTGCTGGGCGGCGAAGATCGATCCCATCTCGCGCTGGATCTCGGTGAGCGCGGCCCCGAACTCGACGATGTCGCCGGCCAGCAGCCCGGGCAGCAACTCGGTCAGCAGCAACCGCGAAACCCGCGGCTCGGCCGGCGCCGACTCGCGCAGGTGCACGAAGAAGCGCTCCTCGGCGACGCCCGAGAGCCCCTCGTCGCCGGACGGCAGCGCCAGCACGCACCGCCAGCGCTCGGGCATCTCGATGCGCGCGACCAGCGGGCTGATCTCGTCACCATCGGGCACACCGGCCTCGACGACGAGCCCGGGACCGGCAAACGTCCAGGCGCCGACGCTCGAGCGGGCGCCACGGCCGCTGGCCAGCGCCAACTCCTCGGGCCCGGCCGAGATCCCCGCCAGTCCAGCGAGACCGCGCGCGATCGCCAAGCCCAGCTTGGTGCCGGAACCGAGTCCCATGTGCGGCGGGATCGCCTCGAGCACGTTGAGCTCGACGCCGCCGCTGATTCCCAGCCGCGAGCGCGCCCGCTCGGCGAATGCTGTGGCCCGCTCGACCTGACGGCCGGACACGATCAGCTCGTCGGGCGCCTCGGACCCGGTCGCACCGACGGCCGCCACCACCCGCGGGGACTCGATCCCCACGCCGAAGCCGCCGAAGCGCCGCGCTCCCACGCCGGCCGGGTCGAGCATCCCGAAATGCAGGCGCGCCGGCGCGGTGACGACGATCTCGGTCACGTCCGCTCGGCGACGTAGCCGCGCACGTATTCCATCGCCGCGCGTTCGCGCGGGCCTGCGGTCTTGGCGACCAGCTCCTGGAGCCGGTCCAGCTCGGCGCGGACGCGGTCGCCGCCCAGCCATTTCAGGCGCGACGCGAGGATCGAGGCCTCCACGACGGCGTGCCTGGCCCGACACAGGCCCAGCGGCTGGCGCGCGCCGGTGCCCTCGGCGACGACCCGCGCGCGGACCCGCGAGCGCGGCCTCCCGTCCTCGCTGGGGCAGATATCGGTGACGACCACCTCCCGCCAGGCGTTGGCGTCCTCGATCACCGCGCCGTCGACCGCGCTGGCGGCGCGCATCGCCGGCTCCGGATGACCGAGCGCGGCCTGTGCGAACAGCAGCACGTCATCGGTCAGGTGCACGACCGCGTGGCCCCGATGGCGCAGGTTCTTCAGCGTCCGGGTGGCCTCGAACGGCCAGAACACGAGCTCGCGCTCACCCCAGCGGACTCCCATCGCCGCGCAGTTGACCCGGCCGTCCTGGCCGGTCGTGGTCACCACGGTTTCGATCAGCGGCAGCTGCGCGAGCGCATCAGCCGACAAGGCTGAGGAGCTCCTGACGCGTGCGCGGGTCCTCGCGCAGCGTGCCGCGCAGCGCCGAGGTCACCGTCCGCGCGCCGGGCTTGCGGACGCCCCGGATCGTCATGCACGTGTGCTCGGCGCTGAGCACCACGCCGACGCCGCGCGGCTGGAGCTCGCGGTCCAGCCAGTCGGCGATCTGCACGGTCATCCGCTCCTGCAGCTGCAGATCGCGGGCAAACGTGTCGACCACCCGCGCCAGCTTCGAGAGCCCGACGATCCGCTCACCGGGCAGGTAGGCGACGTGGGCGTGACCGATGAACGGCAGCAGGTGGTGCATGCACAGCGACTGGAACGGGATGTCGCGGACCAGCACCAGCTCGTCGTAGCGGCCCTCGTTCGGGAACGATGTCGCGGTGAACTGCACCGGAGTGACCAGCTCGGCCAGCGAGGCGGCCACGCGGCGGGGCGTCCCGGCCAGATCGGGCGCGTCGAGGTCTGCGCCGATCGCCTGCAGCAGATCGGCCGCGGCGCGCTCCGCCGCGACGACATCGAGCTTGGAGGCGTCCACCATCCGTCCCAGCGGCGCGACCGCCGGGTCTCCGGGATCCGACGTCATCGCCACGTCTCCCGGGTCGGGGGCCGTGGCCGCCTCCCGCGGATCGCGGCCTCCGTCGTTCATCGCGCCAGCGTAACGCCTCAGATCCGGGGGCCGCCCAGCCGACTGTCAGCTCACCGACCGACTACTGGTCCCATCCGCGTCGGATCGTTCGATAGGATCCGCGACGAGCACTCCAGTCGGGACCACGAACACTCTAATGAGGAGGCGTTCAATGAAGTGGATCAAGCCAGAGTTTGAGATTGTTGACCTCTGCTCCGAGGTCACGTCTTACCTGCACACCCGGTAGGAACCTGAAGCCGGCGTGGCCTCCGGGAGCCGGGGGCCGCGTTGCGCTTCCTCTCCCGCGTGCGCGTTCACATCCTCGGTTCGGCGGCAGGCGGGGGTTCCCCACAGTGGAACTGCCGGTGTGATACGTGCGAGGCGGTGCGCGCCGGAGCGCGCGCGCGACCGCGAACCCAGAGCTCGATCGCGATCCGCGGCGACGAGGGCGCATGGTTTCTCGTCAACGCCTCGCCCGACCTGCGCCAGCAGCTCGAGACGTTCGCTCCGGGCGAGGCCGGCACGGTCCGCGGGCCCCCGTTCGCCGGTGTGCTGCTGACCGACGCCGAGATCGACCACACGGCGGGTCTGCTGCTGCTGCGGGAGTCCGCCGTGCCCCTGCACGTGTTCGGCGACGGCGGTGTGGAACGAGCGCTGCGAGACGGGTATCCCGTGCTGGAGATGCTTCAGAGCTACAGCGGAGCCCATTGGACGACGCTCGAGCCCGAGCGCGAGACGCAGCTGGACGGATCGAGCCTGACCGTCGAGCCGTTCGCGGCCGGCGGCGATCCGCCGCGCTACCTGGACGGCTCGGGCGCCGAGCTCGAGGCCAGCGGATACGTGTTCCGCGACCGCGCCGGCGGCGCCGTGGTCACCTACGTCCCGGGCCTCGCCCGGATCGACGATCGCGTGCTCGACCGGCTCGCGGCGAGCGATCTGGTGCTCGTCGACGGCACCTTCTGGACCGAGGACGAGTTGCCGCGCCTCGGGTTCTCGACCAGGAGCGCGAGCGACATGGGTCACGTGCCGCTGTCGGGTCCGGGCGGGACGCTCGAGATGCTGGCCGGGCTGAAGCGACCGCGCAAGGCGCTGGTGCACATCAACAACACCAACCCGATCTTGCTCGACGACTCGCCCGAGCGCGAGGCGGTCAACCGCGCGGGGGTCGAAGTTGCCTACGATGGCTTGGAGTTCGACCTATGACCGACAGCGCCCCCACCCAGGTCGAGATCGGCGCACCGTCGCCGCCCGAGGAGTTCGCAGCCCGGCTGCGCGCCCAGGGCACCCGCTACCACAACCTGCACCCGTTCCACCTGCGAATGGACGCGGGCGAGCTCAGCCGCGAGGAGCTGCGGCGATGGGTGACCAACCGCTTCTACTATCAGAAGTGCATCCCGCTCAAGGACGCGGCGATCATGTCCAACTGTCCCGAGGTCGAGATCCGGCGGGAGTGGATCCAGCGGATCATCGATCACGACGGCACCGGCGAGGGCACGGGCGGGATCGAGTCGTGGCTGGCGCTCGGCGAGGCGCTCGGGGTCACCCGGGACGAGTTGGTGTCCGAGCACCGGGTCCTCCCCGCCGTCCGTTACGCGGTCGACGCCTACGTCAACTTCGCCCGCCGGCGCCCCTGGATCGAGGCGGTGGCCTCGTCGCTGACCGAGCTGTTCGGCCCATCCGCGATCAAGGTCCGAGTGGAGGCGATGGAGCGCCACTACGACTGGATCGATCCCGCCGGGCTCGAGTACTTCCGCACCCGCCTGGTGAAGGCGCCGCGGGACGCCGACTACGCTCTCCGGCTCACCGTCGAGCGCTGCCTGACGCGAGCCAGCCAGGACGCGGCGGTCGCCGCCCTGCGCTTCAAGACCGAGCTGCTGTGGGCGCAGCTCGACGCGATCGAGCGAGGCGACACGCAGCCGGCGGGATCGCAGGCGTGACCCATCCCCGGCTGGTCACCGGCGCTCGGCTGCGCTACGACGACGTCCGCGACGAGCACATCCTGCTGGTCCCCGAGGGCGTGGTCCGGCTCAACCCGACCGCCGCGGAGGTGCTCGAGCTGTGTGACGGGGAGCGCTCGCTGGATGAGATCGTCGTCGCGCTGTCAGACCGCTACGACGGCGCCGACCTCGACGACGACGTCCGCGGACTCGTGGATGCCCTCTCGCAGAAGGGGCTGGTGGTCGATGACGCCTAGGCCGATGACGCTGATCGCGGAGCTGTCCTACCAGTGTCCGCTGCACTGTCCGTACTGCTCGAATCCGATCGACATCGGCGGGGACAAGTACCGCGACGAACTCGCCACCGAGGACTGGACACGGACGTTCATGCAGGCGGGCCGGCTGGGCGTGCTGCAGCTTGCCCTGACCGGCGGCGAGCCGATGCTGCGGCGGGATCTGGTGGCGCTGTGTGCCGGGGCCCGCGAGGCGGGGCTGTACTCGTCGCTGATCACCGCGGGAACCCTGTTCACGCCTGAACGCGGGGAGGCGCTCAAGCAAGCCGGGCTCGATCACGTGCAGATCTCAATCCAGAGCCCGGACGCCGCCGACAACGACCGGATCGCGGGCAACGTCTCGTTCCATAAGAAGATCGCCGCCGCCCACGTGGCCAAGGAGCTCGACTTCCCGCTGACGATCAACTGCGTGCTGCACCGGCAGAACCTCGACCGGATCGAGGAGATCCTGGAGCTGGCGCTCGAGCTCGGAGCCCAGCGGCTCGAGCTCGCCAACACCCAGTACTACGGTTGGGCGGTCGCCAACCAACAGGCGCTGATGCCGACCTCCGATCAGCTCCGCCGGGGCGAGGAGGCCGTGCAGCGCTTCCGCGACCGCGTCGGGCCCAGGCTCGACGTCCTGTGGGTGCTCCCCGACTTCTACGAAGACCTGCCGAAGCCGTGCATGGGCGGGTGGGGACGGACGGCGATGGTGGTCGCGCCCAACGGCGACGTGCTCCCCTGCCAGGCGGCCTCGACGATCCCGGGGCTGGAGTTCGACAACGTGCGCGAGCATCCGCTCGAGTGGATCTGGGCGCAGTCGCCGGCGTTCTCGGCGTTCCGGGGGACCGACTGGATGCAGGAGCCGTGCCGCACCTGCCCGCTGGGCAGGCAGGAGGTCGACTGGGGCGGCTGCCGGTGCCAGGCGCTGCGGCTGACCGGCGACGCCGCCGCCGCCGACCCCGTGTGCCGGTACTCGCCGCACCACGATCGGGTGGTCGCAGCTCGCGAATCCGCCGATACCGAAGAGTTCGTGTACCGCACGATGAGGCGGCCTGTCAGAGCCTGAACCATCGGCCGCCGGGCGGCCGATTCGCCCGATATCGGTTGGTATCTTGAGCGTTATGGCAGAGGTGGAACTGATCAAGTGCCGGCGGTGCTGGTACATGTTCGATCCGACCGCACTCGACGGCGTGTGCACCGTCTGCGGGGCCACCGCCGAGGACTTCCTGCCCGCCGCGCAGCGGCGTATGCGGTTCGCCCGGTTGGGTACCTATTCGAAGATCGTGGCCGGCCTGCAATGGAATGCCGCGGCGATCGACCTCACCGCTGACGCGCAGGCATGGCCCGGGCTCCCGGAGCAGCGACGCGAACGACTGACCAGGCTGGTCTCGAGCTTCCGCATCGCCGAGGACGCGGTCTCCGAGCATCTGGCGCCGTTCACCAAGGCCACCGACGACACGCTGGTGGCCTGGGTGTTCTTCCTGCAGCGTCGCGACGAGGACCGCCACAAGGAGCTGTTTGATCGGATCGCGGCCGAGGTCGTGGGGATTCCGGGTGATACGCCCGACGAGCGCCGCGACTGCGCCCGCGAGCACGTAGCCCCCCCACTGCTCGAGCTGTTCGAGGAGCGCCTGCCGGCGATGGCCGAGGGGCTCGCGGCCGGTAGCACCGGCCTGGAGGAGGGCGTCGGTCTGTACCACATGATGCTCGAAGGCGTGGTGTTCGCCGCCGGCCAGCGGGCGCTCATCAACGACCTGGTCGAGGGTTCGCTGCCGGGGATGCGCGACGGCGTGGGACGCGTCGAGCTCGACGAGCGCTGGCACGTCGGCTTCGGGTTGCGGTGCCTGGCCGAGATGCGGCCCTCCCCGGAGCTGATCGAAGACCTCATGGATCGCGCCCAGGAGGCAGCCGAGGTGTGGGGCGACCTCGTGCCCGCGGGCACCCGCAAGTTCGTCGTCGACATGTGCCATCGCCGCCTGTCGGCCGCCGGGTTGCTGCCGGCGCGCAAGGCCGCCTAGTGTCGCGAGTCGTGCGGTCGGCGCTCAACGGCGACCACTGAATCGCCCCGTCACGCCCCGATCGCGTTCAGCTCGCGGACGTCCTCCTCGGACAGCTCGATCTCGGCCGCGGCCACGTTCTCGCGCAGGTGCGCCACCGACGAGGTCCCCGGGATCACCACGATCGTGGGCGATCGGGCCAGCAGCCAGGCGAGCGCGGTCTGCTGAGGACTTGCGCCGATTCGGGCCGCGATCCGGTCGAGCTCTGAGGACTGAAGCGGCGTGAACCCGCCGAGCGGGAAGTACGGCGCGAACGCGATCCCCTCGCGGGCGCACCGGTCGACGAGCTCGTCGTCGTCGCGGTGCACGAGGTTGTAGTGGTTCTGGATGGTCACGACCGGCGCCATCCCCTGCGCCTCGGTGAGCTGGCTCGAGGTGGCTTCGCTGATCCCCAGGTGGTGGATCAGGCCCTGTTGCTGAAGCTCGACGAGCGGGGCGAACCACTCGGCGACCGATTCGTCGACCGGTCCTTCATGGCCGCCGAGCCGAAGGTTGACCGCGTCCAGGGCCTCGACGCGGAGCTGCTCGAGGTTGCGGTGAACCGAGGCGATCAGGTCGTCGCGCCCGCGCCGCATGATCCACGAAGCGTCGTCGCCGCGGACCCCGCCGACCTTGGTGATGATCCGCAGGTCCTCGGGATACGGATACAGCGCCTCGCGGATCAGCTCGTTGGAGACCTCGGGACCGTAGTAGTCGGCGGTGTCGATGTGCCGGATGCCGAGCTCGATCGCCTCGCGCAGGACCGCGATCGCCTCGTCACGGTCCCTGGGCGGGCCGAACACGCCGGGGCCGGGCAGCTGCATCGCGCCGTACCCCATCCGGGTCAGGACCAGATCGTCGGCGAGCGTCAGAGTGCCGGCTGCAAGTGCCGATGGCATGGGGTTCCTTTCGAGGGAGAGTCATCTGAAACTGTACGAGGCGCAACGGTGCCGCCAGGCGCGCACGATCGCCGCAGAGCCGGGGGGCTCAGGGCTGGGTGTGCTTCACCTCGGCCCCGCGCGCGACGATGATGTCGTGGACCAGTGCGGGCTCGAACAGGCCGTGGGAGATCACCCCGGGCGCGGCGTACAGGTAAGCCGCGAGCGCGGCCGGGTCATCGAGCGGCCCGACGTAGTCGGCCAGGATCCCCCCGTCCGGGCTGACCGGGGCGTCGCGGAGCTTCACGGAGTCGAGCTCGCGCAACGTGGCCTTGAGGCCGTAGCTGAGCAGCTCGAGCGGGACCGGCGCCTGCAGGCTCTCGACCTCCTTGTCGGAGGCGGCGATCACCACGAACCGGTCGGCGGCCGCGGCGACGATCCGCTCGCGCGTCTGTGCGCCGCCTCCACCCTTGATCAACCAGCCGTCGGGCGCGATCTGATCGGCCCCGTCGATCGCGATGTCGAGCCGGTCGATCTCGGTGAACGGGACGACCGTGAGGCCTAGCTCGGCGGCTGCCTGAGCGGTCGCGATCGAGGTCGCGACGCAAGTGTGCGAGCGGTCGCGGGCGGCCAGCAGCGGCAGCACATGGCCGGCGGTCCGGCCGGTGCCGAGGCCGACGACCGCGCGCGGCTCGATCAGCTCGACAGCGGCCGCCGCGGCGGCCTGCATCTCGGCCGCCATCTCGGCGCTCGGCTTGGGCTTGCGGGGATCGGATGCGGTGTCTGGGGTCATTGCCACCGTGGGTCGTAGGGAGCTCGGGGCGTCTGCACGGAATCTTTATACGCCCTGGCCCGATCTTCACGCCGGCGTGACGCGGGCGGACGTACGGTGAAGTCGTCAACGAACGCGGCCCGGACTACACAGGACGCCGCGCCGAAGCACCGTTTACCAGGAGTGACAATGCCAGCTATCGCAGACCCCTATCGTGGCCACTCGCTCACGGGCCACGCCGACAGCCTTTACCTGCCCACCGCCCGCGACCGGGCGCACTCGCTTCGCCTCCGCCTGCGCTCGCTGCTGCACCGCGAGGAGCTGACCCGCGCGCTTGCCTACGGCGCTGATCCGAGCGAGAGCGAGGAGCTCGCGCTCCGGGCCGCCCGGCTCACCAGCCGCCACAGCCGCAAGGCCCTCGGCCGCGCTCTGCGCCGCACGATCGCCGAAGCTCGCCGTCCGCTGATGTCGCGCTCGAGCGCGGTGATCATCCGCCGCGGCGCCGTCGTCGAGGCCGAGCCCGAGATCCGCACGTTGATCGACCGCCTCAACGACCCCCGGCACGTGCGCGCCCGTGGCGTCGCGATCGTCGAGCGGATCCTCACCGACTCCGACCGCAGCCCGCTGTACGTGGACGGCGAGCCGGGATCGCTACGCCGGGCGATCGTCCTGGCCACCGCCGCGCTCGAGCCCGCAGCCGAGACCCGCTGTCGCGCCTATCCTCCGGCGGGTGCGACTGATCGCGCTCGGAGATCGCCAGCCGGAGTTCCTCACCCACCGCGAGATCGACGCGGCGCTGGCGCTGATGCCCGAGGGCGTGGACTGTCCATGGGTCGCCACCGACGATCCCCGCGCCCGTGACCTGAACGGCGTCGAGGGCGTGTGGCTGCTCCCCGGGACCCCGTACCGCGACGACGACGTGGCCTACGCCGCGATCGCTCACTGCCTCGATTCGGGGACTCCGTTTCTGGGCACTTGCGGGGGCTTTCAGTACGCATCGGTAGCGCTGGCCCGAACCCGGCTCGGGCTCGCCGTTGCCGGGCACGCCGAGTCAGATCCGGACGCCGAGCATCACGTGGTGGAGGCGCTGCAATGCTCGCTGTACGGGGAGCGGCGGACGGTCACGCCCGTGCCGGGCACCCGTCTGGCGTCGATCTGCGGCGAGGCTCCGTTCGAGGGCTATCACCACTGCGGCTACGGTCTCGCCGAGCGCTTCGAGTCCCAGCTCGCCGGCGGGGGCGTGGTGATCTCAGCCCACGCGCCCGACGCCGGCGTCGAGGGGATCGAGCTCCCCGACCACCCGTTCTTCCTGGCGACCGCGTTCCAGCCGCAGGTCGGCAGCAGCGACAGCGGCGAGCTGCACCCGCTCCTGGGCGCCTGGCTGCAGGCGGCCGCGGACTCCAACGGGCGCGCCTAGCCTGACGAGCGCGGCGGCGCCAGAAGGCGCGCCCCGACGCGCCATGCCCCAGAATGTGGGCATGTCCACCGACAGGGAAGCGCTGGCCACGGCGATCGCCGAGCGGTACCGGGAGATCCTCCCGCCCGACGAGTTCGAGGTCGACGTGCACGGGCACGAGATGCACGTCAAGGCGGTGGGACACGACGCCGAGGCCGGCTCGACGATAACCGGGCCCGGCTTCTTCGTGCTCCACGTGCCGCTCCCCAAGTCAATGCGGGTCCACGCGTTCTTCGACAACGAGGCGCGAGCGCTCCAGGAGTTCGTGTCGCGGATCCGCCATCAGCCGTGGCCGAGCGCCGGCGCCGATCCGCACGTGCACATCACCGACGGCCAGGTGCGCGTCTGGTACGGCACCCCGGACGAGACGCAGGCGGCCGTCAGGTGGCGACCGTTCGACCGCAAGCAGCTCGGCATCTAGAGTTCCGGCATGGGTGAGGCCGGCTCGAGATGGATCACCTCGAAGCCGAATCGCTCCGCCAGTCGCTGCGCCACCAGCGAGCGATGGCACGCCCGCGCGGTCGCCTCGACGCACATCAGCGCGGCGATCCCGTCGGCCGGGAGCCGCTTCACCAGCGGCTCGAGCGAGACCGGATCGAGGATCTGCTCGGTGTACTGACGGATGTACTCGGGGGCGAGCGCGTCGCGGCTGCGCTTGCCGACGCCCCGGCGGTGGTCCTCGCGGTACTGGAGCTGCCGCAGCTCGGTCGTGGGCGCGAGCTCGACGTGGTGCTCGTACGCGATCCTGGCATCGGCGACGAGCGCCTGCAGCCGCCGTGAGTTCGCCCAGGCATATTGCGGCCCGCGGACGCCGCGGCGCTGGCGAATGTCGAGCAGCAGCGTCACGCCGGCGCCCGGAGCGCGCCGATGAACCCCGCGGCGTCGTACTCGTAGACCCCAATCGTCGCGATCGCGGGGTAGCGCGTCACTTGAACAGCTGCGCCGCGGCGGCCACGACCTCGGCGGAGGGGACGTCGCGCAAGTGCTGGGAGATGTTCCAGCGATGTCCGAACGGATCCTCGAGCTGCCCGTGGAGGTCACCCCAGAACATCTCCCCCAGCGGCTGTCGGACCTCCGCTCCGGCGGCCACCGCCCGCGCGAACACGGCCTCGGCGTCGTCGACCTCGAGCCCCAGCACCACGGGGCTGCCGCCGATCGACGGCGGCGCCAGCACGTCCATCTCGGGGAACTCGTCGGCCACGTGCAGCGTCGTCTCGCCGATCTGCAGCTGCAGCGACATGATCCGCCCGTCCGGCGTCGGGATCCGCTCGCGCTCCTGCGCGCCGAACGCCTCTCGGTAGAAGCCGGCCGCGCGGTCCGCGCCGCGCACGACGATGTGCGGGTTGACGATCATGGGGCCAGCGCTGCCCGCAGGGCCGCCGGGGTGCGGCCGGTCTGATGCCGGATCACGCGGCACAGGTGGCTCTGGTCGGCGAACCCGAGCTCGACCGCGAGCCGGGCGAGATGGCGCTCGCCGCCGGCGATCCGTTCCAGTCCGTTGCGGGCCCGAAGCAGCAGCCGGTAGCGGGAGACCGTGTGGCCGGTGCGCGACCGGAAAACCCGGCTCAGATGGTGGGGCGACACCGAGAGCTGCTCGGCGAGCTCGGGCAGCGAGCGCTCGGGGGCCGCGGCCAGCGCTTCGCGCGCGTCGTCTACGAGTAGACCGCGGGCGCGATCGGTCGACGGACGCCCGGCGGCGATCCGCAGCCGGGTCACGCGAGCACAGCGCGTCGGCGGCGAGCGTGATCGCCCGCTCGTAGAGCTCATGGGGATCCTGGCGCCGGCGGCCCGCGGCCAGCAGCAGCCGATGCTCGAGATCGATCGCCGGCGTCGTGTAGAGCGGGCCGGCGGGAAGCGGCGCGTCTCCCCACAGCCGGTCGGCCGACGCCTCGTCGAGCGCGATCACCGTGCAGTCGTCGCCGTGCTCCTGAGGATGGTCGTAGCGCTGCTCCTCGCCCGGGTTGGTGCAGTACGCAACCGTCGGATCCAGCACCGCCTCGATGCCGTCGGCGCTACGTACGAAGCAACCGCGGCGCACGAACACGATCGCGCGCGCCGGGCTCGGCTCCGGCCCCTCGCCGCGACCGGCTCCGTGGCGGCAGGCCACGTCGCTGATCGTGACGCCGTCGCAGTGAACTACGGCCCGACGATCGATCATGCGCCGGATTGTCGCAGCCGCGCCCCCGCGCCCGCCACCGCCGGGCCCGCATCGGAGCACGAATGTTCAAGACGGGTCGGCGTCGGGCGCGCAGGATCGGCAGCCGTGTTCCCGATCGTGATCCTGCTCGCCGGACAGGCGATGGCGTCGATGGACGGAGCGATTCTGGTGGTCGCCGCGCCGTCGCTCCAGCAGAGCCTGCACGCCAACAGCGCCGAGCTGCAGCTGATCATCGCCGTGTACACGATCGCGTTCGGCTCGCTGGTCGTGACCGGGGCGCGGCTGGGTGACATCGTCGGCCGCCGGCGAGCGTTCATCGCCGGCCTGGCGGGGTTCGCCCTTGCCTCCCTGGTGGGCGGGCTGGCGCCGACGCCGGCGGTTCTGATCGGGGCGCGCGCGATCCAGGGCGCCGCCGCCGCGCTGATGACGCCGCAGGTGCTGTCGATCATCCAGGCGCAGTACGAGGGCGAGCACCGAGCACGGGCGATCGGGGCCTACTCGATGATCCTCGCCGTCGGCGTCGCCGCGGGTCAGATTCTCGGCGGGCTGCTGGTGACCGCGCACCTGCTGGCGGCCGCGTGGCGTCCGGCGTTGCTGGTGAACGCTCCGGTGGGGATCGTGTTGCTCGCCGCCTCGCACTCCCGGCTGCCGCGGACGCAACCACCCGGCCGCGAACGCCTCGACCTACCCGGCGTCGGGCTGCTGGCGGTCGCGCTGGTCTTACTGGTGGTGCCGCTGACTTTCGGCCGCGACTACGGCTGGCCGGCGTGGGTATGGCCGTGCCTCGCCGGATGCGCGGCCGCCGGGGCGGCGTTCGTCGCCTTGCAACGACGTCTGACCGCCGGCGGGCGCCGTCCGCTGATCGACCTGCGCCTGTTCGCCCTGCCCGCCGTCGCGGCGGGCGTGGGCGCCGTGCTGCTGATCATGGCCGCCTACGACGGGTTCCTGCTCAGCCTGACCCTGCGGCTGCAGGGGGGCCTTCACTTCTCGCCGCTGCACGCCGGACTGATCTTCGCGATCTACGCCACGGGCTTTGCGACCGCCAGCCTCACATGGTCTCGCGCACCGGCCTCGCTGCGCGACCGCCTGCCGGTGCTCGGACCGCTGCTGATGGGAGGGTCGCTGCTGGCTGTCGGGCTGATCGCCGACGGCGGCGGCTGGCCGCTGACGCGGGTGACCCCGTTCCTGTTCGCGGCCGGGGCCGGGCACGCCTACGGCTTCTCGCCGCTGACCAACCGGCTCAGCACCGCGATCGCCGCCTCGCACGTGGCCGACCTCAGCGGCCTGATCCTGACCGCGAGCCTGATCGGCCAGGTGGTCGGCGTCGCGGCCTTCGCCGGGATCTACCTCAGCGCCGCGGCAGACGGCGGCGGCGAAGCGCTGGCGATCACCACCGGGCTGCTGTGCGCGGCCCTGCTTGCCACCGCGGCGTGTGCGTGGCGTGCGCTGAGGCCGGTCGGGGTCAGGACGACCCGTTCTCGAGAATGTGCTTGAGCGTGTCGCAGTAGCCGACGAACTGGCGCTTGAGCGTCCACCGCAGCAGCGGCTGGGCCAGGCGCATCGCGCCGCCGGGCTGGCCGTGCACGTCGACCCGCATCCGGGTGCCGCCGTCGGTGGGATCGAACAGGATCCGCGAGTGAAGCTGCAGCGGGCCTTCCACGATGTGCATCGCGAACGCTCGGTCGGGCTCGTACTCGGTCACCTCGACCACCGAGGCGAGCTGCTTGCCGCCGGGCGCACGGTGGACCTCGCGCAGCCGCGAGCCCACGCTCAGCGGCAGCGGACCCTCCGGGACCGCCGAGACCGTGTTGGTCTGCCAACTGGCGAGCTTGCCCGGATCGGTGACGTAGGCGAACACGTCAGCGGGGGAACGTGCGATCTCGGTCTCGACGGTCAGGTCGATCATCGCTTCTGCCTTTCTGCGAGGAACTCCCACCAGGTCTCGAATGCGTCCTCACGCCACCGCGGTCCGGTGTCCAGCCCGGCGAACACGCGCGCGAGGAAGGGTCCGGCCATCAGGTCGAGCGACCGGTCCGGGTCGACGTCGGCGCGGAGGTCCCCCCGAGCCTGGCCGCGCTGCACGATCGCGCGGACGGTGGCCCGCCGCGGCAGCAGCACGTGACGGCGGAACGCCTCGATCAGCTCCGGGTGGCGGTCCTGCTCGGCGATCAGCCCGCCGATCAGGCCCACGTACGACGGCCCGTCGGCGGGCAGGCCCCAGTGCACGGCGTGCCAGAGCTCGGCCCGGGTGTCGTCGAAGTCGGGCAGCTCGAGCACCGGCAGCTGCGATGAGATCACGTGCGCGACCAGCGCCGCCTTGTCGGCGAAGCGCCGGTAGATCGCCGGCTTGCCGACGCCGGCCGCCTTGGCCACCGCCTCGACGGTGAGCCGCGCGAAGCCGCCCTGGGTCAGCAGCCGCAGCGTCGCGGCGGCGATCGCGTCATCGACGCCCGGATCAGGCGTTCTGGGCACGGCTATAACGTAACGCAGCCGTTACGTTATGTCAATCCGCCGCCATGTCCTCGTCGAGGATCCGCCCCAGCAGCCCGGCGAGCTGACGCTGCTCGTCGGCGGTCAGGCGCTCGAAACCCGGCGTCGGACGCGCCACCCGCTCGAGCATCCGCTCGCGCAGATCCTTTCCGGCATCGGTGAGCACCACGTGCTTGACTCGGCGATCGTGAAAGCTCGGCCGCCGCTCGACCAGTCCGCGCGCCTCCAGCCGGTCGATCAGACCGGTGACATTTGAGCTGTCGCAGACGAGCCGGTAGGCGATCTCGTTCATCGGCAGCGGCTCGGCCAACTGCAGGAGGGCGCCGGCCTGTGCCGGGTGAAGGTCGAGTTCGGACGCAGCGATGAGAAATCGACGGCGCTGCTGTCCGAACAGGGAACGCAGCAACGCCCAGCTGTCGGGCGCCGGCGACCCGGCCTCGAGCGTCTGTGACGCGGTCTCCATGATCCGAATTCTAGTTGATGTTCTCGATGATTGACAACCTCAAGCTTTTGCTACAGTCGAGCTCGTGAACGCGAGTGCTGCCATCGAGGTGGAAAAGCTCGTCCGTGAGTTCCGCAAGGGCCCGCGGGCCGTCGACGGGATCGATCTCATGGTGTCACCGGGCGAGATCTACGGGTTCCTCGGGCCCAACGGCGCGGGCAAGTCCACGACCGTGCTGATGCTGACCACGCTGCTGCCCCCCACCAGCGGGCGCGCGACCGTCGGCGGCTACGACATCGTCACCCAGGGCTCTCAGGTGCGCGCCTCGATCGGCGCGGCGCTGCAGGAGGCCGCGCTGGACCCGATCCTCACCGGCCGCGAGCATCTCCAGCTCCAGGCCACGCTGCAGGGACTGCCGGGAGGCGAGCGACGGCGGCGCGCCCAAGCGCTGCTCGAGCGCGTCGGGCTGACCGAGGCGGCCGACCGTCGGGTCGGCGGCTACTCGGGCGGAATGAAGCGCCGGCTCGACCTGGCGCTGGCGCTCGTGCACTCGCCCCGGATCCTGTTCCTGGACGAGCCGACCACCGGCCTGGACCCGCAGAGCCGCAGCGCGCTCTGGGAGGAGGTCGCGCGGCTGGCCCACGACGAGGGCATGACCGTGTTCCTCACCACCCAGTATCTGGAGGAGGCCGACGCCCTGGCCGACCGGATCGGGATCATCGACAACGGGCGGATCGTCGCCGAGGGGACACCGGGCCGGCTCAAGGCGGAGATCGGCAGCCCCAGCGTCGAGGTGACGCCGAGCGATCCCGAGAGCGGCGACCGCCTCGCGGAGCTGCTGTCGCGCTTCGGCGAGATGCGGCGCAACGGGCGCGGCAGCGTCACCGTGCAGCTCCCCGGCGGCGAGTCCGAACTCGCCGAGATCGTGCGCATCCTCGACCGCGCCGACCTCCGGGTCGAGACCCTTCAGCTGCATCAGCCGTCGCTGGACGACGTGTTCCTGGCCAAGACCGGCCGCAAGCTCGAGGGCTCAAGCGACGGAGCCGGGACAGAGGCGCCCCCGCAGAACGGCGGCGGCAGGAGGCGGCGACGTGGCCGCTGAGGCGGCGATCGACCTCCCCCGGGCTGCGCCCGTGAGCCGGCCGGCGAACCTGATCGAGCAGACGCTCGCCGTCGCCCACCGCTCGGTGGTCCGCACCTCGCGCCAGCGCGCGCTGCTGATCTTCCCGATGATCTTCCCGTTGATCCTGTTCGCGATCAACGGCTCGGCGCTGAGCGCAGCGACCCGGATTCCGGGCTTCCCCACCCATAACTACCGCGACTTCCTGATCGCGATGCCGTTCATCCAGGGCGCGATGTTCGTGTCGATCAGCGCGGGCGTCGACCTCGCACGCGACATCGAGGGCGGGTTCTTCAATCGGCTGGCGATGACTCCCCTGCGGGGCGAGGCGCTGCTGATGGGGCAGCTCGGCGGCGCGATCCTGCTCGGGGTCATCCAGGCGATCGTGTACCTGCTGGTCGGGGTGGCCACCGGGGTGACGTTTGTCAGCGGCGTCGCCGGCGCGATTGTGCTGCTGGCGCTCTCGGTCCTGATCTCGTCTGCGTTCGCCAGCCTGGGCGCGCTGCTGGCGCTGCGGTTCGGCACCGGCGAGGCCGTGCAGGGGATCTTCCCGCTGCTGTTCGTGACGATCTTCCTGAGCTCGGCGAGCCTCCCGCGCGACCTGATCAAGACCACCTGGTTTCGCGACGTGGCGACCTACAACCCGGTTTCGTATCTGCTCGAGGCGCTGCGCAGCCTGGTGATCACCGGCTGGGACGCGGAGGCGCTGGCGCTCGGGTTTGGCTTCACGATCCTGCTGCTGGTGGTCACGCTGGTGTTCTCCCAGCGGGCGATGCGAACGAGGCTGGCGCGGCGATGATGCGCTTCATCAACGTGGCCCGCGGCGTCGCCTGGCGATCGATCCACAACACGCTCGTCAACCCGGCGATCCTGATCCCGTCGCTGATCTTCCCGTTGTTCTTCCTGATCGCGTTCGCGGGCGGCCTGTCGCGCATCGGCGACGTTCCCAACTTCAACTATCCGCCGGGCTACACGTCCTTTCAGTTCGTGTTCGTGTTCCTGCAGTCGGCGGCGTTCGGCGGTGTGTTCACGGGCTTCGCGGTCGCCCGGGACTTCGACTCGGGGTTCGCGCGGCGGCTGATGCTGAGCGCCCCGCGGCGCAGCGGGATCATCGCCGGCTACGCGATCGGCGCCCTGCTGCGCTGGGCGCTGACCGGAACCGTGGTCACGGTCGCCGCGCTGATCGCCGGGATGAACGTCGGCGGCAGCGGGATCGACCTGTTCGGGTTGCTCGGCCTGGGCGTGGCGATGAACCTGGTCTCGGCGCTGTGGGCCTGCGGCCTGGCGATGTTCCTCCGGACCGAGCAGGCTGGCGCGGTGATCCAGATGCCCGTGTTCGTGCTGCTGTTCCTGGCGCCGGTGTACGTGCCGCTGTCGCTGCTGACGGGCTGGATCCACGACGTCGCCAGGCTCAATCCGGTCACCCCGGTGCTGGAGGCGGGGCGTGGACTGCTGGCGGGATCGCCGGTGCAGGTCGCGATCGCGTTCGCCGCGCTCGCCGGCGCCGGCCTGCTGATGACCGCGTTCGCGCGCCGCGGGCTCGCAGCCGCCGAGCGCGCGGGCTGACCGCGGGCACTGCCGCGGCGCCCCGCGGGTGGGCCAGCCCGCGGAGCGCCGCATCCAGTGCGGTCACACGACGCCGAGGCGACGCTCGTGCCGCGAAGGCAGGCCGAGCCCGTTCAGCGTCACGAACAGTCCGAGCAGCAGGATCGTCGCGACCTCGAACGCGATCGAGACGACGATCGCCTCGCGGTAGCCCTGCTCGGCGAAGCCGAACAGGCCCCCGTTCTCGCTGAGCAAGAGCCCGATCAGCGACCCGGCGGCGATCCCGATGCCGGAGATCGCGAGCAGGGCCAGGATCGCGTCGGCCCACCGCCCCGCTAGCCGGCGCACGGGAGCGAGCAGGCCGGCGGTGACGATCGTCGCCGAAGCGAAGTTGAGAGCGAACAGCGTGCCGATCGTGGGGATCACCGAGTAGGAGTCGCCGTAGTACTCGACGATGTGATCGATTCCCACCCCGAGCAGCGCGAGCGCGCCGGCGAAGCGGAGCAGCTGGCGCACGTTGATCAGTTCTCTAGCCATTGTCGATCTTGTTTCCGTTGCCGGCCAGCACGTACCACTCGGCGCCGAACTGGTTGAGGCCTTGACCCGTGGTGTCGCCGGGCTTGCGGTCGCCGACGTAGTAGTAGAGGGGGTGCCCGTTATAGGTCACCTGCTGCTTGCCGCCAGGAGCGGCGATCGCGCCCAGCTTGGCCGTGGAAACGCCGCCCATCGCCTTCGGCTTGCTCTGCGATGTCAACGATGGCCAGATGCTCTGGCAGGCGCCGGTGCAACTGCTCATATCGGTCTTGTCTCGCTCGAACAGGTACAGCGTGCGCCCCTTAGCGTCCACCAGGACCTTGCCCAACGGGGTGCTGCGCAGGCTGACCGCAGAGTTGGCGGCGGCCGGTGCCGGGGCGGCGGAGGCGGCACCCCCGTAGGCGGTGCCATACGCGCCGCTGGAGGGCTGGGGGGCCGCCGATGAGGCCTGGTGGGCGTTGCTGGATCCACTGCTGGTGATCGCGAACACGATCCCCGCGAGCGCCGCGAGGAACACGATTGGGATGATGCGCTTCATGTGATTGCACTCCTTGTGTTGGGACTGAGCGGCCCGGTCGAGATCCGCTCGGGATGAGTACTATGTTCTGTAAGACTACAGAGTGTAGTAGATTCTTCCCATGCATTCACAGACAGTCACCCCAGCTGAGACCACCGCCCTCCCCACCTGGCGTTCGCAGATCGACGTGTGCGTCGCGCCCGACAAGCTGCTTGAGACGCTGACCAGCGTCGAGGCGTGCGAGGCCTGGTCGCCGGTCGGCTTCGACGTCGACGGCCTGGAGTCCGGACGGCTGCGCGGCGGCACCAAGGTCGAGGTCATCGGTGCGATCGTCGGGCGCCGGGTCCGGTTCAGCGTCGAGATCGTCCGCGCCGACCGCGAGCGACTGGTGCTGCGGGCCAACGGCCCTGTCGACCTGCTCGCCGACTACACGGTGCAGCCGGCCGTCGTCGGATCGCGCGTCGATGCGGCGATCTCCGTGGACCGGGGAGCTCGCGGCTCCCGGCTGGCCGCGCGCGCGATCTCGATGATGCTCGGCGCGGGCGCGCTGAACCACGCGCTGTCGCGGATCGCGCGCGAGGCGGAGCGGCGCCACGCTGCGGTGCCTTCGACCCAGACCGGACACGCGTGAGACGATCCGACACCCCGCCGGCAGCGCACGAGATGCGGACGCTTCACACGGATCTCTCGCACGCGGTCTTCAAGGCGCGACGGCGGCGGCGGATCTTGCGCTGGACGCTGGTCGGGGCAGCGCTCGTGCTCGCGCTGTGCCTCGTGGTCGTTGGCAACCCGATCTGAGCGCTGCGGCCCGGGGGTCGTCGGGTTCAGGGCCGCTCCCCCGGCAAACGCCCCACTCGACCCGATTCTGGGCAACCGCGGGGAGTTGACCCCGTCCCACATGGTCAACTCCCCTCGCTTCGGCGAGAGGCCGTCGAATGGGGAGTTAGCCGGTCGCGGTTCCGGGGAGAGTTCGCCGGTTCGGGGAGAGTCCGCCGGTTCGGTTCGGGAGGGTTCACGGCCAGCCGCGCAGCTCGTCCGCCGGCCCAGGTACACATCTACTATTATTTGTAGTACGATGCCTGATCGTATGAAGATCCGGATACGCCCACCGACCCCCGTCCCCAACCGATGACCCCTACCGCCGCAACAGTGATCGACCACCTCACCGCCGGACGCGCGCAGATGGGCTCGTCGCTGGCGTTTCACCTCACGTTTGCCGTACTCGGCGTCGGACTGCCCCTGATGATGCTGATCGCCGAGGGCATGCACCTCCGCACCGGCGACCCGGTGTGGCGCGCGCTCGCGCGGCGCTGGTCCAAGGCATTCGCGATCCTGTTCGCGGTCGGCGCGGTGTCAGGAACGATCATCAGCTTCGAGCTGGGACTGCTGTTCCCGCGGTTCATGTCGTTCGCCGGCGGAATCATCGGCCTGCCGTTCTCGCTGGAGGGCGTTGCGTTCTTCATCGAGGCGATCTTCCTCGGCATCTACCTGTACGGCTGGGACCGGATCTCGCCCCGACTCCACTGGCTCGCCGGCTTCCCCCTGGCACTGTCAGCCGTCGCGTCCGCCTTCTTCATCGTCACCGCCAACGCCTGGATGAACGTCCCGCGCGGGTTTGAGCGCCACCACGGCCACGTCTCGCACGTGAACCCGCTGGCGGCGATGTTCAACCCGGCCTGGGCCACCGAGACGAGCCACATGGTCATCGGCGCCTACCTGGCGACTGCGTTTGGGGTGGCCTCGGTGTACGCGGTCGGGATGCTGCGCGGCCGGCGCGACGCCTACCACCGCCGGGCGCTGGCCGTGGGGCTCGCCACCGCTGCCGTCATCGCCCCATTGCAGCTCGGCGTCGGCGACCTCCTCGGCCGCACCGTCGCCCATAACCAGCCGGCGAAGTTAGCCGCGATCGAAGGCCAGTTCCCCAACGAGCGCGGGGCGGGGCTCAGCCTGGGCAGCTTCCCGATTCCCGGTCATGACCGCTCGGTGCTCAACATCAAGGTGCCCAAGCTGCTGAGCATCGTCGCCTTCGACGACGCCAACGCGAAGGTCCGAGGGCTGTCCTCGTTCCCCAAGAACGACCGCACTCCGCTGACGCTGCCGGTGCGCCTGTCGTTCCTGGGCATGGTCGGAATCGGCACGTTCCTCGTGGCGCTGAGCGTCTGGTACTGGATCAGGCGCAGGGGACGGCCACGGCCCGAGGACCGCTGGACGCTGCTCGCGGTGGCCAGCGCCGGCCCGCTGGCTTTCCTGGCCAACGAGCTTGGCTGGCTGGTGTCGGAGTTCGGCCGCCAGCCCTGGGTCGTCTACGGCGTGCTCAGAACCCGCGACGCCGTCACCACTGCGTCCGGGCTCGACCTCACGTTCACGGGCTTTCTGTTCCTCTACGTCGGGTTGGCCGCGGCCACCGTGTGGCTCCTGCGGCGACTGGCTCGCGGAACCCCCGCGTCGCTAACGCCCATGCCCGAAGCGATGAGGGCCTGATCATGGCTGTCGCGCTGATCGCGGTCGTGTGGACCGCCATCACCCTCTACGCCGTGTTCGGCGGCGCCGACTTCGGCGCAGGGATCCTTCACCTGATCGTCCGCGGCCCCAATGCCCATTGGCAGCGGCGCGCGATCGTGAAGGCGATGGGCCCGGTGTGGGAGGCGAATCATGTATGGCTGATCTTCGCCATCACCGGCCTGTTCACCGCCTTTCCGCGGGCGTTTCAGGCGCTCGGCACGCTCGTGTTCGCCCCGGCGACGCTCGCGCTGATCGCGATCGCGATCCGGGGCGCGGCGTTCGCATTCGCCGCCGGCGCCGAGGGCGAGCCCCGCGCCCAGGCCCTCTTCACCCGTCTGTTCGTAGTCACCAGCCTGGCGGCTCCGTTCCTGCTCGGAATCGTCGCCGGCGGCCTGGCCCGCGCCCGCGGGGGCCACTCTGGCTTGGAGATCGGCCCGTTCGAGCTGGCGATCGGAGCGATGGCGGTCGCGATCTGCGCCGCCCTGGCGGCGGCGTTCCTCACCGTCGAGTGCCGGCGCGCCGGCGAGGAGCGGCTGGCCACGAGCTTTCGCGCGCTCGCGTTGCGGGCGACCACGGCGGTCGGCGCGCTGGCACTGGCGAGCCTCGGACTCGCTCATCTGGAAGCTTCCAGCCTGTTTGGGGGTCTGTCTGGTCGTGCACTTCCGGAGGTCCTGTTCGCCCTGGCCGCGCTGGTGGGAGGCCACCTGGCGCTCCGTCGCCGCTACTACTCGGTCGCCCGGGCGTCCCTCGGCCTCGCCGTGGTCGCCGTCATCTGGGGCTGGGGATTGGCTCAGTACCCGCGGATCGTCGGCCCCGGCACGACGATCGCCAGCGCCGCGGCGACTGGACCGGAGCTGACCGCTGTGATGATTGCGCTCGCGTCCGGGCTGGTGCTGCTGATCCCCTCGATCTGGGTTCTGTACGTCGCCTTCCGCCGTCAACCGCTGGAGGTCCACCGATGAATGTCCTCAAGCTCCCTGTGGAGCTCCCCGATCCGATCGCCCCGGCCGCAGCCGGACTGGTCGCGCTCGCGACGGCGGCTCCCTGGCTGCTGGGCTTCAGCGCCAGCCATGCGGCCGTGGCCAACGCGATCGCCTTCCTGATGGCGTTCTCGCCGCTGGCGCTGATGGCACCGGCGCTGCGCCCAGCCGCCGCCGTATGTCTGGTCGCGGGCGCGTGGCTGGCCGTCAGCCCCTGGGTGCTCGGCTACTGGTCGCGGGGGATCGCGGCCTGGGCGGCGGACCTGATCCTGGGCGTCGCGCTGGCCGCTGTGTCATGGCGCGCCCTGTCTATGTCTCCGCGTAGTACTATGGTGCGTGGTTGATGAGTCCCGCGGCCGACACACCCCCGCCCCCGCCCCCGCTCCACGAGCTCGAGGCTGAGGTCATGGACGGAGTCTGGAACTCCGGCCACGAGGACGCCACCGTGCGCGAGATGATGGACGTGCTCAACGCGCGAACCGAGAATCCGCGCGCGTACACGACCTATATGACGATCATGCGCCGGCTCGACGACAAAGGCCTGCTGACCCGCCGGCGCGAGGGCAAGACCGACTACTACCGCGCGGTCCACTCCCGCGAGGAGTACGCCGACCTCAGAGCTCGCGCCGGAGTCGACGAGCTCGTCGAGCAATACGGCGAGGTCGCCCTCGCCCACTTCGCCCGGCAGATGGGTGAGCTGGATCCGGAACGACGTCGGCAACTCCAGCGCCTTGCCCGCAAACGCTGACAGCACGTCGCGCCGTGCCGACGGCCTGGCCTTTCGCTCGCAGGTCGTGCTCGGCGCGATCGGGCTGGCCACGGCTTGCGCTGCGGTCCTGACCGCGCTGCATTCGGTGCACCGGTCCGCGCGCGGGGCCAACCAGGTCGTGATCCTCGGCCAGCAGCTGACCTATCCCGCGATCAACCTCGCCGCGGCGATCCTGTTGGCCCTCGCCGCACTCGGAGCGTTGGTCCTGGTGACGATCGTGCGCGGCAGCTGGCGCCAGCTGCGGGCCCACCGCCGGTTCGCCCGCGGCATTCCGATCCTCGGGCCGCTGTCGGGCCATCCGGGCGTGAGCGTGATCGACGAGGACTCCCCCCAGGCGTTCTGCGCCGGATACCTCCGCCCGCGCGTGTACATCTCGCGGGGGGCACTCGAGATGCTCGACCGCGACGAGCTGACCGCGGTCGTGTCGCACGAGAACCGTCACCGTCGTACCCGCGACCCGCTCCGCTTCGCGCTCGGGCGGCTGTTGTCGGACGCGCTGTTCTTCATGCCCGCGATGCGCCCGCTGGGCGATCGCTACGAGCAGATCGCCGAATACAAAGCCGACGAAGCCGCGATTCGGGCCAGCGCCGGAGAGAGTGCGCCGCTCGCGTCGGCGTTGCTGGCGTTCGAGTCGGCGAGTCCAGCCGGAGTCGCGTCGATCTCCGACGATCGCGTGGACGCGCTGCTTGGGCAAGCGCCGGGATGGCGGCTTCCGTCTCCGCTGCTGGCGCTGTCGCTGGCGACGCTGTGCAGCCTGGTTGTGCTGGTCTGGCGCACCGCCGGCGAGGCCTCGGCGCACGCCACCTTTAACCTCCCGGTGCTCTCCTCCCAGCCCTGCATGCTCGTGCTCGCGCTGATGCCCGCCGCCGTGATCCTCGCCGCGCACGCCTGGCGGCACCGTCAGACCGGGTCGCCCCGGGCGCTGCTGGCCACGGCCGGCGGCTGAGCCCGGCGCGGGCTACTCCCCGTCCCCGCATCACGCCGCCGCGCGGGCGGTGATTCGTCGTGTCGGACTTCTCGCTCCGGGCATCCTACGATGCTATGTAGTACTATGCTGCTACGTAATCAGTTACCGACCCGGAGGAAGCATCGTGAAACGCGCAGTACTGACCTTTCTGCTGGCCGCCACCGGCCTGCTTGGCGCCTGGGTGACGCTGCCCGCCACCGCCAGCGCGAGGACCGCCGCCGAGCCGACGCACGTGGCTGCGCAGACGGCCGACCCGGTGATCGAGTGGAACAAGTTCCTGCTCGGCATCCAGGCGACGCCCGGCGACCAGCCGGCGACGGTCCACCCCACCTACGAGCTGGCGATCATGCACACCGCGATCTACGACGCGGTCGTCGCGATCGATCACAGCGCGATGCCATATCTGACGACGGTCCACGCCCCGCGTGATGCCTCGCGGGCCGCCGCCGCCGACACGGCCGCGCGTGACACGCTGATCAAGCTGTACCCCAGCCTGCAGGGCTCGATCGACCAGGAGTACGCCGGGTTGCTGGCCCAGCTGCCCTCGCGGCGCCACGTCGCCGAGGGGATCCGCGTCGGCGAGCAGGCTGCGGCCCAGTTGCTGGCGGCGCGCCGGGGCGACGGCTCAGACGCCCAGCTGATCCCGTTCGTGCCGGGCACCAACCCGGGCGACTACCAGCTGACCCCGCCCACGTTCTCACCGCCGGCGTTCACCCACTGGCGCTTCGTCAGGCCGTTTGCACTGAACCGCGCCAACCAGTTCCGCCCGGGTCCGCCGCCGGCGCTGGCCAGCGCCAAGTACGCCGCCGCGTTCAACGAGGTCAAGGCACTCGGCGCGGCCACCGGCTCGACCCGGACGGCCGATCAAACCGAGATCGGCCTGTTCTGGAATCCGCCGATCTGGGCGACCTGGAACCGAATCGCCCAGACCGCGGCGCTCGGGCACCCCGGCAGCCTGTCGGAGAACGCCCGCACGTTCGCGGCCCTGAACCTGACGTTTGCCGACAGCGTGATCGCGTTCTACGACGCGAAGTACACCTACCGACTGTGGCGACCGGTGACCGCGATTCAGCGCGCCGACACCGACGGTAATCCGGACACCACCGCCGACCCGGCCTGGACGCCGCTGTCGGCCACGGCGCCGGACCCCTCCTACCCCGGCGCGCACGGGACGATCAGCGCCGCCGGCGCTGAGACGCTGTCCTCGATCTACGGCAACGACTTCGCCTTCAACGTGACGTCGACCGCGCTGCCCGGCGTGGAACGGTCGTTCACCAGCTTCTCGGAGGCGGCCGACGAGGCCACGGTCAGCCGCATCTACAACGGCAACCACACCCGCATCGACCAGGTTGCCGGCGAGAACCTCGGGCGCGACGTCGCCCAGTTCGTGCTCCGGAGCGCACTCCTCCGGCACGGTCAGCACGGACGCTGAGAGGGGCTGCGCGGGCGGCGGCTTCCACCGGCCGCCGCCCGCTTTAGCCCACTCCCGTCACAGATCGAGCGATAGCCACACCTGGTCGCGCAGCGGGATGCCGTCGACGTCGATCTCGGGATAGCCGGCCTGCGCCGTGAACACGTCCCGCTCCACGCGCAGCATCCGGAACCCGAGCAGCTGGTAGAAGCGCAAGACGCCCGGGTCGGCGGTCGCGGTGGCGACCAGCAGTGTCGACAGGCCGTCGTCGCGGGCGCTCGCAATCGCGCGCTCGACGAGCACCCGACCGACGCCCCGGTGCTGATGGCGCTCGCTGACCGCCAGGCTCTTGACCTGGGCCTCGCCCGCGACCTCGCCGCCGATCAGCTGGAGGTGCCCGATCGTCTCGCCGCCGTCGCGAGCCACCAGCACGCGCCCCGCGTCGCGGTAGCCGCGCACCAGCTGCGGCGAATCGTCGGCCAGCGCGAACAGGTCGGCCAGCTCAGAGCGATCGCCCTCGAACCACTCGACGGTCAGCACCCGATGTCCCTGACCAGCACGGCGCGGGCATAGAGCAGGTCAAAGCCGCGTCGCTGAACGTTCTGCTGAGACTTCGAGCCCGGCTGGGTAGTGACCACCGCAATCTCGCATCCGGCCCGCGCCGCGTCGGCCAGTCGCGCCTCGAGCAACGCGGTCTGGACCCCGCGACGGCGGTGTGCCGGAGCGGTTGCCGCACCGGTGAGCTGCGCGATCGCACCGGTGATCCGCAGGCCGGCCCCGCCGGCAACGACACCGTCGCGGCGGGCGACATAGCGGGCCGAACCCGCGGCTACGAGATCGCGCTCCGCTGCGGTGATCACGTCGCGAGGGAAATCCTCGTGGGCCGGGAGCCCCTCGGTGTCCGGGTGGGCGACACCATCGACGACCACCTCCAGCCATGCGTCGAACTCCTCGGCGGCCGCTCCGCTGAACGTCGACGCCGGGCGGCATGACCGGCGCCAGGCGGTCGCGCAGGGCCAGCCCGAGCACGTTCTCGAACGAGGCCAGCCTGTAGCCACGCTCGGTCAGCAGCATTCCGAGCGCGGGGTCCGCGAGCTGCGAGAGCTCGATCTGGACCGGAGCCCCGGCCACCGCGAACCGGCGCTCGATCTCCCCCAGCTCGGCCTCGCCGGGCAGGCCTTGCAAGCCGATCCCGGCGACCTTGTTGAACGGCGAGTCGGCTTGCGCGAAGCTGGCCACGCCGCCGGCGATCGGGATCACGAAGCCCGACGGATCGGAGCTGCGGGCGGTGGCCGCCTCGCTGCTGCGCGCGATCAGCTCGGCCTCGGCTCGCTCGATCCGCGCCGCCAGCTCGATGTCGCAGAACAGAGGCAGACGCTCGCCGGTCACGGCGGATACTTAACCCGTTCGCCGCTCATGTCGGGGCCCGGGCGCCGCCGATCAGCCCGTCGAGCAGAGCGCCGATGCCAACGTCGTAGCTGTCGGTGGCGCGCGCGGGCCGCCACTTGTCGCGGACCGTGGCCAGCGCCGGCAGCGCCACCGGGTCGACGCCCGTGAGTACGCCGACCACGAATGGCGGCCGGCCGAGCGCGGCGGTGCGGTCGAGGCCACGGCGGATGATCAGCTCGCCGACGGTGAACTGCCACACGGCCCGATACCCCTCGACGGCCCGCTCCTCGCTCAGGCCGCAGGCGATGAACCCGGCGACAATCGCCTCGATCACCCACAGGATCGACGGCGCGATCAGATCGCCCTGCGCGAGCACGTCGACCACCCACGGGTAGCGCGCGAGACCGTCTCGCATCGCGCGGCAGGCCTGGTACAGCCGGGTTCGGGGGTCCGAATCGAACTGCGGGACGACGACGGTCGCCGCCAGCCGGTCGAGCATCAACACCAGCAGCTGATCCTTGTCGCGGACGTGGCGATAGATCGCCATCGGGGAGCTGTCGAGCTCGCGCGCCACGCGCCGCATCGTGAGCGCCTCGATCCCGTCGCGGTCGATGATCTGCAGCGCCGCCGACACGACGGCTTCACGCGAGAGCCGGGCCGGGCGGCCCGGCCGCCGCGTTGTCGGTTCGTCGTCCAAGTCAGGACACTTGAGCACCCGCCCCGGACGCGGCCTCGGCCCGCTCGGCGCTCGGCCGGTAAGTGCCGAAGTACCAGAGGTTGCCCTCGAGGTCGCGCGCGGCGTAGTCGCGCGACCCGTAATCGGTGTCGTGCAGACCGACCACCACCTCGGCGCCTGCCGCCAGCGCTCGGTCGTGGTGGGCGTCGGGGTCGTCGACGGCCACGTACATCCAGCCCAGCCCCACCCTGCTCCCCGACAGCGGGTCGTCGCGGTCGGAGCCGAGCATCAGGATGCTCGGCCCGATAGTCATCTCGGCGTGCGCGATCGTGCCGTCTTCATTTGCGATCACCTCCCGGCGCCTGAAGCCGAACGCCTCCTTCAGGAACGCCATCGCCGCCGAAGCGTCGCGATAGCGCATCGACGGGTACAGCCTCGGAGCTTCGTTCGTCATCTCTGGCTCCCTCTTTCTCTCGCGCGGATTTGCGTACGTGTACGCAAACCTACCGCATCGGCTTCGGGTGGTCAACGTCGCGAATTTCTAAACGGTCGTTTAGAATGCCGGCCATGGAAGCCGCACAGACGTCACCCGGCCCCCGCTCGCGAGCGCACGACCCCGATGGCCGCAGGCGCGACGTCCTCGCGGCTGCCCGGCGCCTGTTCTCCGCCCACGGATACGAGCAGACCTCAATCCGGGCGATCGCCGCCGCGGCCGACGTCAACCAGGCGCTGGTCGTCACCTACTTCGGCGGCAAGCAACAGCTGTTCCTTCAGGCGGTCGGCCGGTTTGAGATCTCACGGTCCGCGCTCGCGGGCCGACCCGAGGAGCTGGGGGCGCGGCTGGCCCGGGAGTACGTCGGCCGCTGGGAGGACATGGCCGACGACGATCCATGGCCGGCGCTGGTCCGTTCGGCACTGACCCACCCGGCCAGCCTCGAGCTGCTGCGCTCCGAGCTTGAGGCGCAGCTCGCGATCCCACTGGCCGGCGTGCTTGGACACTCGGGCGAGGGGCCGGTCCGCAACGCGATCGTGCAGTGCCTGCTGGCCGGGATGATCATGGAGCGCTACATCTACGCGCTCGACCCTGCGCGCTCGCTTCCGGCCGACGTGTTCGAGGCCGCGCTCGCCGGCTCCTTGCAGCACGCGATCACCGGTCCTGTCACCTCCCCGGCGCCGCGACCGGAGGCGGGATGAACAGCGTGTCCTGGCCCCGGCCGCGCGGGCGCCTGGCGTTCTGGGCCGTGACCTACGCCTTCCTGGCGCTGCTGGCGTTCTCGACCGCGCCCAGCCCGCTGTACGTGCTCTACGCGCGTCGCGACAACTTCTCGTCACTGATGATCACGCTGATCTACGCCGCCTACGCGCTCGGGGTGGTCGGCAGCCTGTTCCTGGCCAGCCACCGCTCCGACGTGCACGGCCGCCGCCCGCATCTGCTGGTGGCCGTCGGGTTGGCGATGGCCGGGGCCGCGGTGTTCATCGCCTTGCCGACGCTGCCAGGCCTGTTCGCGGCGAGGATCATCAGCGGGATCTCGGTGGGGTTGACGGTGTCAACTGCGACCGCCTACCTCGACGAGCTGCACCGGCGGGCCCGCCCGCGCGCCGATGGGTCTCGCGCCCAGCTCGCCGCCGCCGTCGCCAACCTCGGCGGACTGAGCCTGGGGGCTCTGCTGACCGGCGTGCTCGCCCAGTACGCCGGCGATCCGCTCGTGCTCCCCTACGTGACGATGCTGGCGATGCTCGCGCTGGCCGGCGTCGCGGTGGCGCTGTCGCCGGAGACCCGAATCGCCCCCCGACCGGTTCCCGCCTACCGCGCCCAGCGGCCGTCGGCGCCAGGCCGCGCCCGCCGCCGCTTCTACGGCGCCCTGATCGGGGTGCTGTTGGCCTACGCCGCCCCGGCGGTGTTCATCGGTCTCGCCGGCACGTTTCTGGCCACCGCCGTCCACGACACGTCCCTGGCCACGGCCGGCGCGACGGTCGCGGTGATCTTCGCCGTCGGCATTGCCGTCCTGGCGGCGACCCGGGCCTGGCCGACACGACGCCTGCTGATCGCGGGCATGCCCGCCGACATCGCCGGACTGGCGCTCGTCGTCGCCGCCGCCTGGCTGCCCACCCCAAGCCTGGCCCTGTTCCTGGCCGGCGGCGCGATCGTCGGCGCCGGCGCAGCCGCGCTGTTCCGGGGCACGCTCGGCACTGTGGTCGAGATCTCGCCGCGCGAACAGCTAGGCGAGGCGCTCGCCGGGTTCTTCCTCGCCGGGTATGTCGGCCTGTCGGTGCCGGCGATCGCCGTCGGGATCGCGCTGCAGTTCATCAGCGACCGGATCGCACTGCTGGCGTTCGCGATCGCGGTGAGCGCCGGGATCCTGTGCGCCGCGCCGTTGCTGCTCGCGGCTCCCGGGGACCCGATGCCCTCGGCTCTCGACAATTCCCGCTGCTGACCGCACAATTCGGGTGTCGGCATGGCACCCACTTGGCTGACATTCATCGCCTGGGTCTACATCGGGATCTGCTTCATCTGCGCCGGCGCGATCGCATACGACATCGTGATTGCGGGGCGGCGGCAGCCGATGGCGGTGATGAACTGGGTGTTCCCGATCACAGCGCTGTACTTCGGCCCGTTCGCGCTCGCCCTGTACTGGCGCTGGGCCCGGGTGCCGGCGGGGAGAGCAGCGGCCCACTCCGAGCCGGTCCGGCCCGGCTGGGCGTCGATGGCGATCGAGGTCAGCCATTGCGGCTCCGGCTGCACGGTCGGCGACCTGATCTCCGAATGGGTGATCTACGCGTTCGCACTCGCGATCGCCGGGCGGGCACTGTTCGCCGAGTACGTGGGGGACTACGTACTCGCGGTCGCCTTCGGGATCGTGTTCCAGTACTTCGCGATCGCGCCGATGCGCGGCCTCGGCGTACGCGACGGACTGAAGGCCGCCGCCAAGGCGGACTTCATCTCGCTGACGTTCTTCGAGATCGGCCTGTTTGGGTGGATGGCGCTGATGGCGTTCGTGTTCTTCCCGGCGCCGGACGAGCTGATGCCCAACTCGATCGCGTTCTGGTTTCTGATGCAGCTGGGCATGATCATCGGCTACTTCGTGTCATGGCCGGCCAACGTGTGGCTGGTCCGGCGGGGGATCAAGGTCCCGATGTGACGGTTCCCAGCACCCGGGATCAGGGCGCCGCGCGGGTCCCCGGCACGACCAGACCCGACTCGTAGGCGGCGACGACCAGCTGGGCGCGGTCGCGCGCCTCGAGCTTGGAGAACAGCCGCGCCACGTGGGTCTTGACGGTTAGCGGCGACAGCACCAGCCGCTCGGCGATCTCGCTGTTGGAGCGGCCGCCGCCGACCAGTGTGAGCACCTCGCGCTCGCGGGGCGTCAGCTTGTCGAGCTCCCTGGCGGCATCGCTGGCCGGCGCCGTGCCGGCGAGCGCGGAGCTCGACACGAACGCCTCGATCAGCCGGCGGGTGTGCCGCGGCGCCAGCAGGGCCTCCCCGGCCGCCACCACCCGCACGGCGACGACGAGATCGGCGGGCTCGACGTCCTTCAGCAGGAACCCCGAGGCGCCGGCTCGCAGCGCGCCGAACACGTACTCGTCGAGCTCGAAGGTGGTCAGCACGACCACTCGTGTAGCCGCCAGCTTCGGGTCGGCGGTGATCTCGGCGGTGGCCTGCAGTCCGTCAACCCTCGGCATCCGGATGTCCATCAGCACGACGTCGGGGCGATGTTTGCGAGCCTCCGCGATCGCCGCCTCGCCGTCGGCGGCCTGCGCCACCACGCCGATGTCCGCCTCAGAGTCCAGCAGCGCACGAAAGCCGGCTCGGACCAGCGCCTGATCGTCGGCGAGCTCGACGGTGATCATGGCGTGGCGCCCAGCCCGTTGCGCTGCGACGGGGCCTCGCTGCCCGGCGGCTCGACCGGGAGCCGCGCCCACACCCGCCAGCCGCCGGACGTCGGCGGGCGCTGCATCGAGCGTCCCTCCCAACGCCGCGGCGCGCTCCCGCATCCCCCGTAGGCCGTTGCCCGGGGCGCCGCCGGGCTGCCCAGCCGAGGCGCGACCATCGTCGACGACCTCGATCGTGACCGCCCCCGATGCGTGTTGTACGCACACCCGGGTGCTCGAGGCGTCAGCGTGGCGGGCGACGTTGGTCAGCGCCTCCTGCACGATCCGGTAGCCGGTGCTCTGAACCGCGGCCGGGACGTCATCCCCCACGTTCACGTCGACGTCGACGTCGACTCCCGCCGTCCGCAGTCCGCTCGTGAGCTCGTCGATGTCCGCGAGGCGCGCCACCGGACCCAGCGGTGCGGCCTGGGATGGATCTCGCAGCACATCGAGCGTCGAGCGCAGCTCGGTCAGCGCCTGGCCACTGGTCTGCTTGATGTCGCGCAGCGCGTCGTAGGCCTGGTGGGGGTCGCGCTCGAGCAGGTGCGCGGCCACGCCGGCCTGAACGTTGATCGCGGTCATCGCATGCGCCACCAGGTCGTGGATCTCGCGCGCGATCAGCAGCCGCTCCTCGCCCACCTGACGCAACGTCCGCTGCTCGGCCGCCTCAACCATCCGCCGCTCGGACACACGCCGGGTGCGCAGCAGATCGCCGGCCGCGATCGCCAGCAGACACAGCGCCACGTTGCGGACCACGATCGAGGTGATGTGCGAGAACCCGCTGGCGAACGGGATCACGCTGATCACCACACAGGGCACGATCGCCAGACCCATCCACAGCGATCGCCGCCTGTCCCCGCTGAGTGCGAGGTGGAACAGGACCACCATCGGGATGATCACCACGGTGTTGGCAGGGTGCAGCTGCCACAGCACCAGAATCACCCCGGCCACGATCAACGGGGACAACAGCGGGAACGACACGTGGCGCCGCAGGCCGAGCGGGAGGCAGGCGACGAACGCGCTCAGCACGCTGACGACGGTCAGGGGCTTGCCGACCGCCGAGATCGCCGCGTCGATGATCAGGATCGGCGCAACCACGAACACCGGCAGCCAGTCGAGCAGGACCTCTGAGCTGGCGACCCGTCTGGCCACGTCCTCGCTGATCATACGGCCCAGCTTCCGACCGTCAGGCGAGGAGGGTGGTGTGCCCGGTCGCCGGCCTGGCCTCGGCGGGGGCGATCGAGCGGTGCAGGCGGCGCACCAGCCGTGGTGACCACCAGTTCCACTTTCCCAGCAGCGCCATCAGCGATGGGACCAGCAGCGAGCGCACCACGAAGGCGTCAAGCAGCGCTCCGGTGGCCACGGCGACGCCGATCTGCTGGATGAACGGGATCGAGCTGGTGCTGAACGCGCCGATGGCGACCGCGAGCAGGATCGCGGCAGCGGTGACCACCCGGCCGGTGGCGCCAAGGCCGACGGCCACAGCCTCGCGCTCGTCGCCGGGGTTGGCCTCACGCGCCTCCTTGATCCGGCTCAGCAGGAACACCCCGTAGTCAGTCGACAGCGCGAACACCACGGTGGCGGCGACGACGAAATCGGTTGGCTCCACGCCGCCGTTGGGGGTGTAGCCGAGCAACCCGGTGAGGTTCCCGTGCTGGTAGATCAGCACCAGCGGCGACAGTGCCGCGCCCACGGTCAGCGCGTTCATCGCGATCGCCTTGATCGGGAGCACGACCGACCCCGTCATCAGCCACAGCACCGTGAACGTCAGGAGCGCCGAGCAGGACGATCGCCTCCGGGAGGTGCGAGCCGATCGCGTCCTGCTGGTCGACGAACGTGGCCGCGTCGCCGGTCACCCGGGTCGTGAACGGAGCCGGCACCGAACGAATCTCTTCGACCAGCCGCTGCGCGTTCGCGCCGGCCGGGTCGCCGGCCACGGGGACGTCGAGTTGCCAGGTCCCGTCGCCGAGATACCGAGGCGGACCCACGCGGCCCGTGTCGGGGATCGCGGCCACGCGGCTCGCGTAGCTCCGCACGCTTACGCGCTCGGCCCCCGGCGCCTGGATCGCGACCGTCAGCGGCGACTGGCCGAACCGGTCGAAGTTGCGCGTGATCGTGTCGGCGACGGTTCGCGCGCTCTGTCCCTTGGGGATCACCGAGCTGTCGTTGGCCGACGTCCATACGACGTTGAGCGCCGGCATCGCGGCCACGAGCATCGCCGCTGCGGTCACGAGCGCCACCGGCCCCGGCCGGCGCATGACCGCGCGCGCGAACCGATACCAGCGACCCTCGCCGGCGTCCGGCGCGGGCCGGTGACGAGCGAGCTTCATACCCCACAGGCCGAGCAGCGCCGGGGAGACCACCAGCGCCGACACCGCCGCGACGATCGCGACCACCGCGCCGGCGATCCCCATCGACCTCAGGAAGCCTTGCGGGAACAGCGTCAGCGTGGCCAGCGCGCACGCCACGGTCACCGCCGAGAACACGACCGTGCGCCCGGCTCGCGACATCGTGGTCCCGATCGCCTCGCGCACCCCGACGCCATGGGCCAGCTCCTCGCGGTAGCGCGTGACGATGAACAGCGAGTAGTCGATCGCAAGCCCGAGGCCGAGACCGATCACCAGGTTCAGCGCGAACACGCTCAACCCGTACAGGTGGTTGATCCCCGACAGCGCCAGGAACGTGCCGAGCACGGTGACGACACCGGTGACCAGCGGCATCAGAGCCGCGCGGCCGCGGAAGAACAACAGCGCGAGCGCGATCAGCAGTGGGAACGCCAGAAGCTCGGCGAACCCGAGGTCCTTCGTGACCGTCGAGTTGATCTGCTCATTGGCGACCGCGGTGCCACCCACGGTCACGTCGCGGTCGGTTGCGAACGCCTTCTCCGCTGACTTCGCGACGCCGTTGTCGTCGGCGCTCGAGCTCAGGGTGCCGGCGATCAGAGCCTGCCGGCGGTCGCGCGAGACGGCCGGCCCGACGCTGCGCTCGATCCCGGGCACAGCGGCCAGCCGCGAGCGCAGCGCCGCGATCCTGGCGGCTGACGCCGCCGGACCGCGAGGGGTTGCGACCAGCAGCACGATCCCCGGGTTGGGCTCGGCGCCGGTCGCGGACTCGAGCATCCGCGTGGCGCGCTGGGAATCGGAGTTCGGGGGTGCGAACCCGCCGGAGCCCTTCAGGGCGCCGGCGACTGGGCCTCCCAGCGCGCCGGCGACGACGACGAACAGCAGTACGAAGAGAAGTGTGCGGCGGGGGTGTGAGCCGAGTTTTATGGCGGTCGATCGGAGCATGTCCGCCATTGTTCGAGAGGCGCACCCGCTCGCACAATCGCCCACCGGGAGTGTCTTTGCCGGGGCGACTACTCCCTGGGATGTACTAGTAGCTGTTGTCGCTGCTGGTCGAGGTCAGAACTCCCGGAGCTCAGCAGCAGCACCCAGATGACCGCGGCGACGATGCTGACCGCGACGATTGCCACGCCGTGCTTGTAGGCCGTTCGTCGGCGAACTGCGATCACGATCCCGAGGATGAATCCGATCGGCGGGATCGCCACCGCCGTGATGTAGCCGAGGACGATCAGGCGGCGGAGGTTGTCGCTGAGGACATCGGGCGGTGCGGCGTTATTCATCCAGGTGCCTCTCCGCCGCAGGGTAGCCCGAGTCGTGCGGGCGACCGCCGCCTGGCAGCTGGAGGACTCGGCAGCGGACCGCCGAACGCAGAGAGGTCATGCCCCCAAATGGCGCGGGAGAGTCCCGTTCGGTCTACGTCGTCCAGCGCCACTTCCGGCGGGTCCGGCGCGGCTATGACCCAGATGAGGTCGATCGCCACCTGCAGGTCGTCAGCGAGTGGTTCCGCGACAGCCGCGCGGGCGACGAGGTCCGCGAGCTCGAGAAGCAGATACAGGCGCGTGAGCGCGCGGTGGCCGAGCGCGAGCAGGAGGCCAAGCGCCTGGTCGAGACCAACCGCCTGGAGGCCGAGGCGACGCTCGACGGCGCGCGCCTGCGGATGAACGCCGACAAGGAGGAGGCCGGGCGAATCCTTGCGCAGGCCAACCAGGGCGCCGAGGAGATCCGGGCGCAGGCCCGACGCGAGGCGGCTCAGATCCTCGATCAGGCGCGACTCGACGCCGCCGCCGCCGACACGATCCGCACGGCCGGTGAACAGGCACAGAAGCTCGTCGCGGACGCCACCGCGGAGGCCGAGCGCCTCCGGGCCGAAGCGCAGCGCTACCGCGAACTGGAGCTGGCCGGCGCCAGGACGGCGGCCGAGCAGCTGCTGGCGACGGCGCGCGCCGAGGCCTCGGAGGAGGCTGGCCAGCTGCGGGCTCAGGCCGAGAAGGACGTCCAGTCCTACGTGGAGCGCCGCCGGCGCGAGGTCGACCGGCTGGTCCAGGCCGCGCGCCGGGAGCGGAGCAAGGCCACCGGCGACGCCGACTAGGCCGCCTGTTGATCTGAGTACCGGGCGGCCTCTTGGCTGATCGCGTCGATCATCGCCTGCGCGGCGGGAGGCGGGTTGCGGTCCTGGTGCCAGGCGAGGCCGATCGTCCGCGGCCGCATGTGGCGGCTGGCATCGAGCACCACCAGGCGCTCGTCCGGGAGGTCCAGCGCCAACCGCGGGAGCACGGCGGCTCCCAGCCCCTCAGCGACCATGTTCTGGACGGTCGCGCACTCGTCGCTGCGCACGACGATGTTGGGCTCCATCGCCCGGGCGCGGAGCACGGACTCGATCGCCACCGGGCTGCTCTGCCAGGAGATCATCGGCTGGCGCGCGAGCGCGGCCAGCGATGGGAGCTTGTGTGACGAGGGCGGTCCATCCCGCGCCGTGGCGTACAGGAACGGGTCGCGGGCGAGCTCGGTGGAGCCGAACGGCCCAGTCACGGGGAGCAGCACGAACGCCAGGTCGATCGCCCCGGAGGCGAGGTGCTCTAGCTGCTGCCGGTACGGGGCCTCGTCGAGCCGCACCTCGACGCTGGGGTGAGTCGCGCCGAGACGGGCCAGCGCCGGGGGCAGCAGCCGCATGCTGGCGGTCTGAAACGCGGCGATCCTGACCACACCGGCCTCGCCGGTGGCCAGCGCCGTGAGGTCCGATTCGGCGGCCTGGATCTGCTCGATCAGCCGCCGGGCGTGGCCGCGCAGCCGCTCCCCGGCGGCCGTCGCATACACCGGTCGCCTGCCCCCGGGGCGGACGATCAACGGCGTACCCGCGACCCGCTCGAGCAGGGCGATCTGGACGCTCACCGCCGACTGGGTGTAGCCGAGGTTCCGGGCAGCGCCCGCGAAGGACCGCTCGCTCAACACCGTCTCAAACGCGACCAGGTGTCGCACCTCGACTCCGAGCCATTGATTCTGAAAATTCATGGTTTCAGTTAAAAACTCTAGCTGGAGATATGTCTTGGCTGCGTCATGCTCGATGCGATGCGTGCCATCGGACAGCAACTCCGCGCAAGTCCCAGCGGGGATCCGTGCCTGCTGCTGTATCCGCTCGTGACAGCCTGCGTCGCGTCGGACGTCGCGTTCGTGCCGCTGCTGCCGGGGATCCGGGCGGCCGAGGGGCTGTCGTCGCTGCAGGCGGGCCTGCTGCTGGCCGCCGGCCCCGCGGTGATGAGCTTCGCGCCGCTGCCCCTCGGCCGGCTCGCCGATCGTGTCGGTGCCGGGGCGGTGCTGCGGGCGGCAGGGATCTGTGCGGTCGCGGCCAGCGCGACGCTCGCGGCGGCGCGGGGCTTTTCCGCGGTGCTGATCGCCCGCGCGTTGATCGGGCTCGTCGGCGCCGCGATCTGGACCGCCGGTCCCGCGGTCGCCGCGTCGCGGCGGGCGTCGGTGGCCAGGCTGCTGGCTGCCAGCGCAGCGGGATTGCTGCTGGGCCCGCTGATCGCGGGCGTGGTCGGGCAGTCGGCCGGACCCGCAGCCGCGTTCATCGCAGCTGCCTCGTTGGTGGCGTTGGCCACGCTTGCGTTCTGGCGCGCCGAGATGCCTGCGGTTACCGGCGCCCCGCCTAACGGCGGTGGCGCTGCCGGACTGCGGGCGGCAATAGCCGATCCGCGCGTGCGCACCGGCGCGCTCGGCCTGCTGATGCTCGGCCTGACAAAGAGCACCTCGGATCTGCTCGGCCCAGCTCAGTTGCACGCCGACGGGATGACGAGCTCTCACGTGGGCCTGGTGGTCACCGTCGCCGGAGCAATCGGACTCTGCACCGCCACGGTCGCGCGCCGCCTCGTCGACCGCTATCGGACGATGTCGCTGGCGTGCTTCGCGACGCTGGCCCTGGCCACGGTCTGGATGATTCCGGTGGCGAGCCAGGGCATGCTCGGGATCTCGTGCTTTTTGGCCGCGGGGGCGTGCGGGCGGATGCTGCTGAACCCGGCGAGCTACGTCCTGGTCGGCGAGGGAGCCGTCGCCGCGGGCAGCGGCACCGCGGTCACCGTCGGCGCCTCCAACGCGATCTTCGGTGTGGCCGGGATGGTCGGGCCGCTCGTGGGCGCGGCCGTGCTCCCGCACCCTGAACTCGCGTTCGTCGCGATCGCGCTGCTGTGCCTCGCGGCGGCCGGGCTGATGCGCAGTCACGCCGCTAGATCGAGCCCGACCTGCACGGTGTGACAAATCCACCCCGGCACGCGGGGGCCCGCCATGACGTGCATGCATTTCGTGCATGGCGTGACTCGCCTCGCCGCCGCGGTTGGATCTGTCAAACCATGCAGGTGCGACGCGGCCGCCCCGGGGCAATATCGTCCGCCCGCAGGATGCCCACACCTAGCGTCTCGATCATCACCGCGCTGGCGGACCGCCGGGGGCACCGTCTGACCGAGATCCACTCGGCGCTCGACGCGGCCGACACCAGCTGGGAGTGGCTGATCCAGCTCGACGGCGATGCTCCCGGCGATGGTCCCGCCGGAGTCGCAGCCGACGACCGCGTGGCGCTGGAGCGCAAACGGCCGCCAGCTCGGGATCGCCGCCACCCGTAACCGCGCGCTGGCCCGGACCACCGCGCCGCTGCTGCTGAACGCCGACAGCGACGACGTTCCTACGCCCGCCGCGCTCGACGCGCTGGCGCCGGCGTTCGATGACCCGGCCGTCGGGCTCGCGTTCGGGGACTGGATCGAGCTGTGGCCCGACCGCGACCCGTGGACCCCGGAGCCACGCTTTGACCCAGGCCGCCTCGCCCCCGGAACGTTGTCAGCGATCTGGGGCGAGGAGCGCTGGGTGCCGCTGCATCTCGCGGGGGCGATGTGGCGCACCGACGCGGTGCTCGCCGCCGGCGGCTGGACCGCGACCGTCGGCGGCTCGGACATCGGGCTGATGCTCGGCGTCGACGCTGACTGGGCCAGCGTCTACGTCCCGGTCAGGACGTTCACCTACCACCATCACGCGTCGCAGGCGACCGCGTCACGCGACTGGCAATCGCAGTTCGACCGCGACATGCGGTTCCTGGAGCGGCGCCGCCGCGCGCTGGATGCGACTCGGACGGCGGCTCAGCGGCCGCACTGAAAGCCGCCTCCGTCGAGCCCGGGACCGGTGATCTGCGGCCTGTTGGCGCCGCCGCCGGTCGGGTACACGGTGTCGAACCACTGGGTGAAGAAGCTGTCGAGCTCGGTCCGGCACGCCCGTGAGCGTTTCGGGAGAAACGCGGCGAAGCCGGCCTCGAGCTCGGGCTCGGTGATGCTGCTCTGCCGGTAATCGCGCTGAATGCGCTGCAGCGCCCTGGCGAACCGGTCCGGTCCCAGGATCTGCCGCAGCGCGATGTATGCGATCCCGGGGCGGGTGTAGGTGGTCGAGCCCGAGAACAGCGTGAACGGACGCGGGTTCGACGGCGCCGCGGTCCACAGGCTGCCCGTGTTCGCGTACTCGCTGTTGAACGTGTCGATCAGGCTGGTCTCGAACGCGGCGTCGCCCGCGGCGGTGCCGGCCCCGCCGGCGGCGGTCTGGGCGTTGCGGGCCTCGAACAGGTACTCGCCGAGCGTCGCCATGCCCTCCTTGAAGAACGTCAGGTTGTAGTTGCCTTCGGAGACGTTGTCCCCCCACCACTGGTGCATGTTCTCGTGGTTGAACGTCTGGAGCCCGATGCGTCCGCCGGCGAACGTGATCTTGGTCTGCATCTCCTCCTCGAAGCTCGCGGAGGGGACGCCGACGACGACCCCGTCGGTGGTGAACGGGAACCGGCCGTTGAACATGCTCTGGAACTCGACGATGTCCTCCTGCATGTCCATGATCGTCTTGTTCGTGGCGGCCTGGGCGGGGGCGATCGCGCTGTCCTGCGCCTCGTAGTACTGGATCCCGCTACTGGCCAGCCGCTCGCTCAGGTTGAATGAGCCGATGCTGTTCTCGACCAGGTAGGCGGCGATTCCCTCGGGCGAGTGCCAGTGCCACGTGGTCGAGCCGCCGGGGAAGTCGGCGCTGGGCCCGTGGTTGTGCTGCGAGACCAGTTCGCCGTTGGCGATTGCCGTCTTGCCGAACGTGACCGTGTCATAGAAGTCGTAGCTGGGCTTGGCGCTCGGATGGTCGTTGAGCGGCATCCAGTCCTCGGTCCCGACCGGCTCGGTGGTGACGAAGCTGCCCTCGTCTCCGGGCTGGGCGTTACGGAACCAGCCCTCGGTGGTGCCATCGCCGTCGTTGTGAACGCCGGGTCGGCCGGCGTATGACACCTGGACCACGAACGGCTGACCGCGCCGGATCGGATGCTCGGGCGTGATCACCAGCTTGTTGGCCGGGCATTGGGTGCCGTCGAGCGAGTCCTGCTGGCTCGACCTGGTCGACGTCAGTTCGGGCGAGCACGCCGGTGGCAGCGGGTTGTCGTCGGGCCCGCCCACCGGGTTGTTCTGCGAAGCCTCGTGGGCCCTGGGGTCGGGGTCGTCCTGCCCGTTGGGGTCGCCCGGGTACGTCGGCTGCTCGAACTCAAAGCTCGCCGGCCGCCCGTTCACCAGCACCGACTGAACGGTCATGTCGGGGCCGTCGGTGGCGTTGGGAGAGGTGCGCTCGAAGTCGAGGCTGAAATCGGTCAGGCATTGGGTGGCGCGGTCGGTCAACGAGACGTGCGTCCCCGGCAGCAACATGTTCTGGACGGCGTCGTAATCGAGAAACACGTCGCTGTGCAGGCTCGTGTAGCCACCGTTGCCGGTCTCGGGGTACACGTGGGCCCCGAACGGCGACAGCGAGTGCGCGCCCGACGTGCAGCGGCGGCCGGCGTTGCTAGACGACGCAACCGCACGCGACCGGGGGCGGGCTCCGATCTGGAGGTGGCGCTCGGCGGTGGCGCAGCGCAGCGCTCCGCCGGACCCGCGGGCCACGCAGGCCACGACGGCATAGGAGCCGGGTGGCAGCGCCCGCGGCAACCGGGCTGCGACCGGCACGGCGCGGGAGCGGTGGGCGCCGAGGCGCAGCGCAGTCGAGCCGACCGCGATCGGCCTGCTGCCGACGCGCAGCAGGTGGACCGTCAAGCGCCCGCCGGCGCGGGCGGGCCCCTGGTCTGAGACGGTGGCCGACAGCGCATACGCGCGTCCGGGACGAGCGCGCCGCGGCGCCGGGGTCACGCCTGACACGAGCAGGCCGGACGACGGCGCAGCCCGCGACGCGGCGGCCGGGGTCGGCGCGGTCGACGAGCGATGTGCCGGTCGTGCGGCCGCGGCACCGATTGGCACGAGCAGGCCAAACGCCGCCAGCGACGCCGTCAACGGCAGTCGGCGTCGGAACAATGCCGTCAGGTACCTCATCCCATACCTCCGTCTAGCGGTGATGCGAGCCTAGTCCGCGGTCGCGACAGCGTCAACCGGCTACCGTGCGGGCGATGGACGATCCGGTCCGGCATCCGGCGATTCTGGCCAGCGACGCCGAACGCGAGCGCACCGTCGCGGTGCTGCGCGACGCCGTGGTCGAGGGACGGCTGACGCTCGAGGAGTTCAGCGAGCGCGTCGAGCGAGTCCAGGCCGCGCGCACCGACCGCGAGCTGGCGGCGCTCACGGCCGACCTCCCGGCTCGGGCGGCGACGAGCCCGGACGCGCCGCCCGCCGAGCACCGCGCGGTGTTCTCGCGGCTGACGCGCGGCGGCGCCTGGGACCTGCCCGACCGGTCGTCGTGGCGATCGGTGTTCGGGACGATCTACCTTGACCTGCGGGAGGTTCGGCTCGGCTCGGCCGAGGTCGAGCTGTCGATCTACAACCTGTTCGGAACCGTCAGGGTGCGCGTCCCGCCCGGTGTCAGGGTCGAGGTGACCGGGGGCGGCGCGTTCGCCAGCCAGGTGATCGAACCGCCGCCGTGGCCGGCGCCGCGCGGCGCCCCGGTGCTGAGGATCCACGCCTCGGGGCCGGGCGGGACGCTGTACGTGAGCTCGTCGGAGCCCAAGCGGTCCCTGGGCCGCTGACCCGAGGCGCTCACCCCTCGAGCAGGACGGTGTCCTCGTGCGAGTAGGCGGGCGCGCAGCAACACAGTAGGACGAGCGGCTCGCGCTCGTCGGCCCACAGCTTGTGCGCGATCCCGGGAGCGATCACCACGCAGTCGCCGGCGCGGACGGCGCGCTCCTCGTCGCCGAGGCGCATCCGCCCGGTCCCGGCGGTGAACAGGTAGATCTCCTCGGTGGTTCGGTGCAGGTGCGCGATCGTCGTGGCGCCGGGCGGCACCACCGCCTCGGCGAGGCTCTGGTTGGCCGCGTTGCCCGACGGGACGCCGGCCAGCTCGCGGATCGACGATCCGTCCGCGGTGATGAAGGCCTCGCGTTGCTCGCGGCGCACGATCTCCACGAGCACAACGCTAATGGTTGACTGCAGCTCATGCCCACGCCGCCCGATCCCGGCTCAGCCGAGATGTTCGAGTCGATCTACGTCCGCGCGGGCGAGGACCTGGATGCGATCCCGTGGGCGCGGCTGGCGCCGAGCCCGGCGCTGGTCGCCTGGCTGGAGGGCCTCGCGATCCCTCCCGGCGCCAGCGCGCTGGTGGTCGGCTGCGGGCTCGGCGACGACGCCGAGGAGCTCAGCCGCCGCGGCCTTGAAACGACCGGATTCGATGTGTCGCCGACGGCGATCGCCCGCTGCCGCGAGCGATTCCCCGACACGGCCGTGGAGTACGTGGTCGCCGACGTGTTCGAGCTCCCGGGCGGCTGGTCTCGCGCGTACGACCTGATCGTCGAGATCCGGACGCTGCAGTCGCTGCCGCCGGGGACCCGCCAGGACGCCGCGCGATCGATCGGCGAGACGCTCGCCCCGGGCGGACGGATCCTCGTGGTCGCCTACGCCCGGCATGACGTCCGGGCGGTCGACGGCCCTCCCTGGCCGGTCACCGAGGCCGAGCTCGCCGGGTTCGAACAGGCCGGGCTGAGCCAGGAGCAATTCGACGACGAGGCGCTGAACGCCGACGGCGACCGCACGTTCACGATCGTCTACGTGCGCTGAGGCAACGTCCGCGGTCGGGCGACCTGCCACCATTGGGGGTATGAGCGACCACGAGAGCTTCGAGGAACGGCTGCGCGCGCTGGCCGAGGACTTCGGGCGGTCGATGCAACGGGCCTCCGAGGGCGACCTCGACGAGCTGGCCGAGCGGTTCGGCGTCGACGCCGACCGCGTGCGCGGCTTCGCCGACGTCCGCCGGCCAGTGGCTGAACGAGCATCTGGCCGGTGCCGACGCGTTCTTCGACCAGAGCCAGGACCACGAGTCCGGCGACAAGGACAAGCCGCAGCATCCAGACCCGGGCGCGGAGATCGCGCGCGAGACAGGGTCCGGTCCGCAACCGACCGGGCCCGGCCCGCATCCGCTGGACATGCCGACCGACGAGCAGGGCGTCGCGCTCAGCGCGCTCGACTCCGGCCGGTGGGACGTCGGCGCGGGCAGCAACCTCCTGACCGGCAGCGGCGAGGGCCGGTCTCCCGACGACGCATCCGATCTCGTAGGCGAGCTGCGGGCGCGCGACTGGATCACCACCGACGGAAGCCTGACGCTCGTCGGTCGCCGAGCGCTGGCGCGCTGGGTCGGCTCCGCGGAGGACCCTGAGCAGAAGGCGTGACACAGACCGATACCTGGATGCGCTCCAGGGCGAACGTGATGTGTGACAAATGGTTCACCTGAGCGGATCGTCAGAGACCTAGACTCGCGCCACTGCATCTGCTCCGCGCGCGGCGCGGTTGCCGACTTAGGGGGTCGAGATGTTCACCGTCCGCAGGTTCTCCTGGCTGGCCGCGACCGCGTGTGTCGCCGCATTGCCCGTCGGCGCCGCGCAGGCATCGCCGCCGCGATCCGCCCACAACCTGTGCGCGCCGGTCCGCGCGACCGGAGTCGGTCAGGACCTCGGAGGCGGGATGACCACCGCCACGATCTCGAGCCACGGGATCGTCCTCGGTCACACGCACGCGAGCTTCACGATGGGCCCGATCACCGGCACCAGCGCCTCGTTCACCGGCCCGATCGTGTTCAGCTCGAGCGTCGGTTCGCTGACCGCGAACGTTGTCGGCAGCTTTGACGTGTCATCGGGCGCATTCCAGGCGACGTCGCGGAGCATCACGGGCACCGGCCTGCTGCGCAGAGTCACGGGCCGGGTGACGATCAACGGACTCGAGAACCTGAGCACCGGCAGCTTCACCGAGACGATCACGGGTCGCCTCTGCGCGGGTCGCTGAACGATGGCCTTTGTACGCCGGCTGTGCGTCGCGGGGCTGCTCGCGCACCGGCCGGGCGAGCAGCTGAACTCGGAATTCGGCGACCACGGGCTGGAATGGCTGTTTCACCACGAGATGCCCGGCAGCATCGCGAGCTTCTGGCGCGACAGCACCGGCGGCCTGGTCGAGCTCCGGGCCGACCAGTTCGGCTGGCGCGAGATCGAGAGCTCGGCTGTGGTGGACGGGATCCTGACCAACGATCGATCCCACAACGCCCAGACGGCCTGTGACGTGCTCACCGGCGCCGGCGTCCCGGTCGGACGCTACGACGCGCTGGTGGTGATGATCGGCGGTCGCGCCGTCGGCGCCGGAGCAGCCTCGGTGAAAGTGGACGGCAGGCAGATACCGTGCGCGTTTCTCGACGATCGGGGCCAGCACACGTTCATGTGTCACGAGGTCGGACACACGATCGGCCTGGGCCACTCGTTCCGGCCATCCTGGGTGAACCCGGGTTACAGCTTCGGCGAGTACGGAGACCCCTACGACATCATGTCCGCGATGACGTTCGGCGCGCGTCCGGTCACCTGGGCACTGCCGTTCGACCCGCGGGCGGACATCGCACAGTCGGCGGTCATATGGTCGATGGCCGGCAGCGGTGTGGCGATGGCAACCCTGTGGCGCTACCTCCCCGGCTACCCGTCCCCGCCGCCGTGGGTGCGCGTCGTCCCCGCCGACGGATCGGCCACCGAAGTGAGACTCGACAACTCGCCGATCGAGGGCGCCACGCGACTGATCGCGATGCCCGATCACGCCGGAGGCTGGTGGACGGTCGAGTACCGCCCCGCGGCCGGATGGGACCGCGCGCTCGCCCTTGACCAGCACGACTACGCGGGAGCGCCGGGCCTGGTCATCCACCGCATCGGCGATCTCGGAGTGGCGGGCCTGACGCCGGACTTCCTCCCGCAGCGGGTCAGCTACGAGGGCACGATCCCGGCTCCGTCCGCCGGCAGCGACGACTGGTCGGTTGGATCATTCTCGGTGAGGGCGCTCGAGCACGGGGACAACTACGCCGTCGCGACCGTCGGCGTGAACCTCCCCGCGACGTCGGGCGTACGGCTGGAGGTGGACCACAAGTCCTACGCGCGACCCAGTGCCGCCGGCCCGAGCGTGGAGCTCGCGCTGACCGGACCGTCGTGCTCGACCGGCGCCTACACGACCGAGGCGGTCGGTTACCAGCAGGTGATCGCGGCCTACGCGGGCGCGACCGGGCTCCGGGTACCCGTGTTCACGTTCCTGGTCAACGGCCAGACGATCGCCACCAGCAACGAGCTGCAGGCCGTTCAGGGCGAAGTCGCCTTCCCAGCGGATGTCGCGGTTCCCACCGGCTATCTGACCTCGGAGACCGAGCCGCGGCGAATCACTGCCACCTACAACATCGTCAACAACCGGCTGGTGCTGGTGATCCCCGCCGGTGACGGCGCCTACCGGGTCGATATCTCGGTCAGGGCCGCGAGCTTCGGGCAACCCGAGGTCATCGCGGACCAGAGCATCGATGTCACCACCTACGAGATCCGCCTGCCCGAGGCTGCGCTGGAAGCCCAGAGCCAGTGCGGGGCGTTCCTCGACCAACCCGACTCCAGCGGCGGTGGCGCGCTCGTCCAGCAGCAGATCGAGGTGCTGGTCGCCGCCGCCAACGTTCCCGGTACGGATCGACTGGCGATCGCCGGAAGGCTGAGTGACCTGTCAGACCGCCAGGACAGCGAGGGAAACACCGCGCTGGCCGTACAGGCACAGCAGGCCGCCGTCTCGGTGCTATCGGTCCCGGACGTACCGGCGACCGCGGGGCTGGCTCGCTCGGTATACACGCTGGCGGTCCGGCTGCTCGCCGACGGCCAACAGGTGCAATCGATCGCGGAGGCGGGCATCGCCACCGAGGACTACTGGGCGGCGGCCGCGCAGCCCGGCGCCGAGCTCGACGCGGTGAGCACCGGCCTGGCCGACGTGGGCAGGCTGCTCGGCGATATCCAGCCGCCGCTGCTCGACCCGTTGCTGCTGGGACGGACGCTGAGGGCGCTGGCCGTGGCCGACCGGGAGGTCGGATTCCCCGATCAGGCGGTCGCGACCGCCGAGCAGGCCATGAACGTCGACCTGTCGGCGATTGCGATCGCAAATCCCAGCGACCTGGCGGCGGAGCTGACCGCGGTCGCGGGGCTGCTGTCGAGCGTCGGCATGACCGCCCAGGCGGTGGACACACAGCGCGAGGTCGTCGACCTGCTGAGCGGCGAAGCGTTGTCCGGGTCCGACCGGGCTGAGCATCTGATCTCGCTCGCCGAGGCCAAGCACAACCTGCTGGTGGCGCTGATCGACGACCACCGCGCGTCCGAGGCGGCGTCCTGCGCTGCCGATGTGATCGCCGCCTACCGCGCGTATACCGGCGCCGTTGCGCATCCCGATGTGCTCCGGCTGAACCGCGACATCGTCGACCTCCAGAAGCAGCTCAACGCGATCGGGCTCGCGGCCGAGCCGGTTGAAGCGCTGCAGCTGCACGTCGTCGCGTTCGAGGGGTCGTCACCGGCGAACTGGGCGCCGACCTCGAATCTGAGAGCTTGACCTCGCAGCGGGCTACCGACGGACTCGAGGCGTTGGCGGTGGCCCGGTGTCGCGATTCACCAGCCGGCGACATGTGAAACGTACGGTGCGACTGCTGCGTCTCCTACGTCGAGTGCCATGCCTGGGTCACAACACGGTCACAGGATGCGTGTGCGACGCGACGGGCGTGGTGTTGGGCTGTCATGATCACGGTGTTGCTCGAGGCCGAAGAGAACATCGCGTATCCGGCACTGGGGTCGCGGACCTCGATTGGCGAGTACATCGCCCCGCACGTGGTGGTCCTGTTCGGCGCGACCGGCGACTTGGCGCGCCGCAAGCTGTTGCCGGGACTGGCGCGCCTGACCGGCTCGGCGCTCGCGCCTGCGCTCCAGATCGTCGGCACGTCACTGGACGAGCTCGACGAGGGCGCATTCCGGGACCTTGTCCGTAACTCGATCCACGAGTTCGGCACCGGCAGGGTGTCCGAGCAGGAGATCGAGCGGTTCGCCCTGTCGACCCGGTACGTCCCCCAGGGCGAAGGGCCCGAGGCCCTGGCGCAGACGGTCGCGGACGCCGAGACTGAGCTGGGTGAGGGCGCCCGCCGCCTGCACTACCTGAGCGTTCCCCCGAGGGCCGCGATCGCGGTGATCGACATGCTCAGGTCGGCCGGTTTGGTCGAGCGCTCACGGGTGATCATGGAGAAGCCGTTCGGCAGCGACCTGACTAGCGCGATCGCGCTCAACGCGCGCGTTCACGAGACCTTCCAGGAGCGCCAGATCTTCCGGATCGATCATTTCCTCGGCAAGGAGCCGGCGCTCAACATCCTGGCGTTTCGCTTTGCCAACGGCCTGTTCGAGCCGATCTGGAACCGCAACTTCATCGACCACGTGCAGATCGACATCCCCGAGACGCTGGGTCTCGAGTCGCGGGTCGGGTTCTACGAGTCGACCGGCGCGTTCAGGGACATGGTCGTCACGCACCTGCTTCAGGTGCTCGCGTTCATCGCGATCGAGCCGCCCACCGCGCTCGAGCCCCAGGCGATCAGCGAGGAGAAGAACAAGGTGTTCCGCTCGCTGATGCCGATCGACCCCAGCGCGGTGGTGCGCGGTCAGTACGACGGATACCGTCGCGAGCCCGGCGTCGATCCGCATTCCGAAACCGAGACGTTCATCGCGCTCAGATGCCGGATCGACAACTGGCGGTGGGCCGGGGTTCCGTTCTACCTGCGCACCGGCAAGCAGATGGCCGAGGGGCAGCGGATCGTGTCGATCGCGTTCCGCGAGGCGCCTAAGAGCATGTTCCCGCCGAACTCCGGCGTCGGCGCGCTGGGGCCCGACCACCTGACCTTCGACCTGGCCGACGCTTCGCGGTTGTCGCTGTCGTTCTATGGCAAGCGGCCCGGCCCCGGGATGCGGCTCGACAAGCTGAGCATGCAGTTTGCGACCAGCGAGACCGACGAGATCGGCGACGTGCTCGAGGCCTACGAGCGTCTGATCCTCGACACGCTGCGCGGCGACCACACCCTGTTCACCACCGCCGAGGGGATCGAGAGCCTGTGGGAGCGCGCGGCGCCGCTGCTCGAGAACCCGCCGCCGGTCAAGCCGTACGCCCCGGGCTCGTGGGGCCCCAACGCGATCCACCAGCTGATCGCGCCGCATGCATGGCGACTCCCGTTCGAGCGCGCCTGGCGGGAACACAAGTAGCTACGTCGAGGAGGCCGAGCTGGTCGGCGTGCTCGGGGAGCCCTACCGCGCCTATGAGGCCGAGACCAAGCGACTGATCCCAGGGGTCTGGTGATCGCCTGACGGCCGCTGCAGCAGCAGCTGGAACTGAGCCCCGCCGCCGGGAGCGTTGGCCGCCGAGACCGTGCCCCCCATAGCCGCAGCCAACTGACCGACAATTGCCAGCCCGAGCCCGCTGCCGACGGCGCGCTCGCTGCGATAACGCTCGTATAGGTAGAACCGCTCGAACGCGCGCGGCAGGTCCTCGTGGGCCAGCCCCGGGCCGGTGTCGGTCACGGTCAGGCGACCGGGCGCGGCGCTAACCGTGACCGCGCCGCCGGCGGGCGTCAGCCGCAGCGCGTTCTCGACCAGGTTCGAGGTGGCCTGCAGGAGCCGGTCCTCGTCGCCGAGCGCCAGCGCGCCCTCCTCGCCGGCCGCGCTCAGCGACACCGACAGCTGCCGTGCCCGCGGCTGGTGGCGCTCCACCGCCCCGAGGGCGACCGCGCCCAGGTCGACGGGCCGGTGGGCGACCGAGAACTCTGCGCGGTCGAAGCGCGCGAGCTCCAGCAGGTCTCCGACCAGGCGCTCCAGCCGGTCGGCCTCCGCGGCGATCACGGCGCTTGCCTCCGCGGGCGCGATGGCGGCCTCGCCGATCGCCTCGGCGTAACCGCGGATCGAGGTCAGGGGCGTCTTGAGCTCGTGGCTGACCGACTCCAGGAAGCTCCGCTGGGCCTCGCGGGCACGGCCGAGCTCGCCCGACATGCGGTTGAAGGAACCCGCCAGGTCGGCCAGCTCGTCGCCGCCGTCGACCGGCACCTCGACCCCGCTCTCCCCCGCGGCCAGTCGCTTGGTGGCAGTGGACAGCTCGCCGATCGGCCGGGTCAGCCGCCGTGCCAGCAGGTACGAGCAGACGGCGGCGAGCAGCGCTCCGCCCAGGCCGGCCAGAACCAGGCTCTGCAGGAACGGACGCCATTCGGCGAACGCCAGCGAGGCCGCGCGCGTGAGCACGATCCGTCCCTGCGCGGTCGTCCTCGCGACGTACCGGATCGAGCGCCCGCCAACCGTCGCGGTCCCCTGAGCGTCCCCGCCGGCCGGGATCGCTCCCAGCACCGCTCGCGTGCGCACCGGCCCGAGCAGCCGCGCCCGCCCGTTGCCGACCGCGTAGACGTGCTCGCCGGCGCCCAGCGCGCGGCGCGGTCCGCCGACGGCGGCGGCGAGCTCGGCCTGGCGCTCGAGCGAGGTCAGCTGCTGGGAGGCGATGTGGTGGCGGACCAGCACGACGCCGACCACGACCGTCAACGCGCAGCTCGCGATCGCCGCCGCCGCCACGTATGCGAACACGCGGCGGCTGAGCCTCACGCGGCCGCCTTGTAACCGAGCCCACGGACCGTGCGGATCAGGTCGGGGTGCCCGAGCTTCTTGCGCAGCTGGGCGACGTGGACCTCGACCGTCCGGGTCTGGCCGGGCGACAGGAATCCCCACACCGCCTCGAGCAGCTCGTCGCGAGTGACGACCTGACCGGCGTGGCGCAGCAGGTACTCGAGCAGGTCGAACTCGCGCTGGGTGAGGTCGACCTCGCGGCCATCGGCCAGCACCTCGCGCGCGCCCCGCGCGAGCGTGACCGGCCCGAGCGTGGTGACGTCATCAGCCACGCCCGGGGCGGCGCTGCGCCGCAGCACCGCCTTGACCCTCGCCGCCAGCTCCCGCGGTGAGAACGGCTTGGCGACGTAGTCGTCGGCGCCGAGCTCCAGCCCGACGACACGGTCCTCGACCTCGTCGCGCGCGGTCAGCATCACGATCGGCACCCGGCCGTCGATTCGCCGGCAGACCTCGAAGCCGTCGATCCCAGGCAGTCCGACGTCGAGCACCACGAGCCGGATCTGATGCCGGGTCAGTTCGACCAGCGCATCCTCGCCGCAGCGCACCCACAGCGCCTTGTAGCCGTCGCGCTCGAGGTAGGTTCGGACCAAGGCGCCGATGTGCGCGTCGTCCTCGACCACCATGATCATCTCGGCCATCACGAGAGATCGTAGGTGCCGCCGAGACCGCGCAACGACGGAACTTACACGCCCCTGACATTCACCTGACCGCCAGCTTTCGGCGCCGGTCGATGATTGCCCGGCAAGCCAACCGAAAGGTGATCTCGAAATGTCGATTCGCAAACACTGGAAGCTGGGGGCCGTGGCCGTCAGCTGCGCGGCGATCGGAGCCGGGGCGAGCGCGATCTCGAACGCCGGGGCCTCGACCAGCAGCAGCTCGAGCTCGAACGGTTCAAGCGCGGCCGCGAAGCCCGCGGCCGCGAAGCACTCAGGGCGGGCCCACGGCAAGCGCCGGGCGCTGCTGCGCCGAGCCGTCAGCGGCAACCTGGTGGTCGCTACCAAGAGCGGCTACGCGACCGTGAAGTTCGATCGCGGGACGGTGAAGTCGGTCTCCGGACAGCACCTGACGCTGGCCGATGGGCGGGCCAACCAGGCTGCGCTCAAGACCGTCACGCTCACGATCCCTTCGAACGCCGGCGTCCGCGACGACCGCCACCCGGCGACGCTCGCCGACGTCAAGGCCGGCCAGCGGGCCACCGTGATCCAGGCGCCGAAGCGGACGGTGGTGATCGCCCGCACGCCCCGGACCTCGTAACCAAGACCGGCTGCGGTGGACCCACGGGTCCGCCAAAGCCGGGCCTGGCTATCCGCCAGCGCGTCCGCTAGCTTGCGCGCATGCAGAGCGCTGGGGTGCGCATCCGCCTCTGCGGGAGTCTGGGAGTGCAGCTCGGCGGGGAGTCGCGCGAGCAGCTGATCCGCGGGCGCCAGGGACGGATGCTGCTCGCCTATCTGGTCCTGAACCGCCGCCGCCCCGTCCCGCGCGACCGGCTGGTGCAGGCGCTCTGGGCGCAGGACGCCGCCCCGCCGAGCGACAGCGCCCTGTCCCCCGTCCTCTCCCGCCTGCGCCGCGCCCTGGCGCCGGCGGAGATCGACGGCCGCACGGGGATCGTGCTGCGACTCCCAGAGCCGGTGTGGGTCGACGTCGAGGTGGCCGAGGCCGCGCTGGCCCGTGCGCGGGACACCGACCAGCCGGCGCAGCGGCTCGCAGCCGCCCGGGAGGCGGCCGAGCTGCTCGAGCCCGGACTGCTCCCGGGGCACGACGCCGAGTGGCTTCGTGAGGCACGCGACGCCACCGAGCGCGTACGGGTGGAGGCGCTCGAGGTCGCCGCGGCGACGGCGAGGGCGCCGAACGCGGCGCTGGCCGAGGAGCTCGCGCGCCAGGCGGTCGCCGCGGCGCCGTTTCGCGAGTCGGCGTGGGTGGCGCTGATCGACGCGCTCCAGGCGCGCGGCAACCTCGCCGAGGCGCTGCGGGCCTACGAGGAGATCCGCCAGCGGCTGCGCGACGAGCTTGGCACCGTTCCCGGACGCGAGCTGCTGGCGACCCACGGCCGGCTGCTGGCCGCCGACGAGGCGCCGCCGCCCGTCCGAACCGCACGGCGCCCACAGCCGTCGCCGGGCCCGGGCATGGCGCCTCCGAGCCGGCGCGGGGCGACCGCCGATCTGGTCGAGCGCGAGGACGAGCTCGCGGCTGTCGACGGCGCCCTCGATCGCGCGCTGGGCGGGCGCGGTGGCGTGGTGCTGTTCGAGGGACCGGCGGGCATCGGCAAGACACGGCTGCTCGCCGAGCTGCGCCACGGCGCCGAGCAGCGGCGGCTGCGGGTGCTCGAGGCCCGGGCCAGCGTGCTCGAGCGCGAGTTCGGCTTCGGCGTCGTCCGGCAGCTGCTCGAGCCGGTTGGCGAGGAGCAGATGGAGGGCGCGGCCGCCGGGGCGCGCGCGGTCCTGACCGAGCATGGGATCGGCGACGGCACCTCCTCGATCCTCAACGGCCTGTTTCGGCTGGTCGAACGGCTGGCCCGAGATCAGCCGCTGGCACTGTGTGTCGACGACCTGCAGTGGTGCGATCCCGCGTCGCTGCGGTTCACGGCGTATCTGGCCCGGCGGATCGCCGGGTTGCCCGCGGTCGTGGCCGCCACCGTCCGAACCGGCGAGCCGGACGCTGACGAGGCGCTGCTTGCCGAGCTCGCTCAGGAGCCGGCGACGGTCGCGCTCAGCCCTCGCCCGCTGACCGCGCAAGCCACCGAGCGCCTGATCGCCGACGGCCTGGGGAGCGTGCCGGACGCCGAGTTCTCCGAGGCCTGCCATCAGGTGACTGCGGGCAACCCCCTGCTGCTCGGCCAGCTGCTCAGCGCTCTGTCGACCGAGGGGGTGTCACCGGAGACGGGCAGCGTCGGGGCGGTCCGCGACATCGGCCCGCGAGCCGTGGCGCGCACGGTCGCGCTGCGGATGAAGCGGCTCCCAGCCCCGGCCGGTGAGGTCGCGCGCGCCGCCGCCGTGCTCGGCGAGCACTCCGGTCTGGCGCCGATTGCGGCGTTGGCCGGTACCGACGAGCCCACCGCGGCCCGCGCGGTCCAAGCGCTGGCCCGAGCCGAGATCCTGCGCGGCGACGAGTCGCTCGGGTTCGTGCATCCGCTGATCCGCGACGCCGTGTATGCCGAGCTCCCACAGCCGGCGCGAGCGCTCGAGCACGAGCGCGCCGCTCGGCTGCTCGCCGACCTCGGGTCCAGCCCCGAACGCGTCGCCGCCCAGCTGCTGCTGACCGCGCCCCGCTCGGACCCGTGGGTCGTCACGCGGCTGCGCGAGGCCGCCCACCTCGCGCTGCGGCGCGGAGCCCCGGACGCGGCGATGCGGCTGCTGGAGCGTGCCCAGGCCGAGCCGCCGCCGCCCGAGCAGCGCGCGGCGCTGGCGTTCGAGCTCGGCGGCAGCGCCGCCTACCTGCGCGGGCCCGCCGGGATCGAGCCGCTCCGGCGGGCGTACGCCGACCTCACCGACCCGGTCGACCGGGCGCGCGCCGCGATTCGGCTGAGCCACCTGCTGCTGTTCGTGCGCTCGCCTCAGGAGGGCGTCGAGCTGGCCGACCGGGTTGCTCGGGAGCTGCCCGCCGGGAGCGAGGACTCTCGCTCCAGCCTGCGCGCCGTGCGGCTGGTCGGAGCGGCGTTCGGCGCGATCGACCCGGGCGAGTTCGCGACCGTCGACGACGTCCGCCGAGGACCGCGCGGGACCGGGCCCGGCGCGCGCGCGCTGACCGCGATGACCGCGCTCGCGGTCGCGCTCACCTGTGGGCCGGCGAGAGAGGCCTCCGCGCTCGCGCGGGAAGCCTTCTCCGAGGGGCTCGACGGATTCGAGCTGAGCGCGCCGATCGCCCTCGGAATCGCCGCATTGATCCTCGGCGAGCCGTCCGAGGGCCTCGAGGCGATCGGCGAGTACTCCGCCTACGCCCGCCGCAACGGCGAGGTCCTGAGCTCGATCGGCTCGGACCTGTGGGGCGGGTTCGCCCAGTTGTGGGCGGGGGACCTGGGCGCGGCGATGCGGTCGCTCGAGCGCGCCAGGGAGGGCGAGCGGCTGTGGGGAACCAAGCTAGATGCGGTGATGGCGTACTCGGCCGCCTGGAGCGCGCTGGTGTCGCTCGAGCGCGGCGATCCGCCCGAAGCGGTGTTCGAGACGCTGCACCGGGTGCGGGCGACCGATCCGCGACCCGACGGGGCGCGCTTCTGGCTGGCGAGCTCGGCCGAGCTGGCGCTGGCCGAGGGCCGCGCCGACGACGCGCTGGAGATCACGCGCCGACTCGAGCCGACGCGCCCCGCGCGCACGCACCCGGTGTGGGCGCCGTGGCGGACGCTCCGGGCCCGTGCGCTGGCGGAGCTGGACGAGCCCGAGCAGGCCCGGAAGCTGGCGCTTGAGGACCTGGCGCTGGCGCGCGAGATCGGCGCTCCGTGGGTGGTGGGGCGGGGGTTGCGGATCCTCGCTGAGCTCCGCGGACCCGATCGGCTGCAGGCCGCCCGGGAGGCGGTCGCCCAGCTCACGGGGAGCTCGGCACGGCTCGAGCTGGCCAAGGCTCAGATCGCGCTCGGCGAGGCGCTGGCGGCGGCGGGCGAGCACTCGCGCGCCGCCGAGACGCTCGCCGCGGCCGCCGAGCTGAGCGAGCGCTGCGACGCGCACGGGCTGGCGCGGCGCGGACGGGCGTCTGGCGATCAGACGCCCGCCCGTGGCTCCTGACCGCACTACCCCGGGAGATGGGACGCGAGCAGCAGGCCGTCGGGGTCGGCGGCCGCGCGGATCCGGACCAGCCGGGCCAGCGCCGGGTCGGGCACGCAGGTCTCCAGCGAGCTCGTCCGCTCAGCGAAGCTCGTGAACCGGGTGCCCGTCGCCCACGGCGCGAGCGCACCGAGGTAGCCGTCGAGGTAGCTGTGCAGCTCGGCTGCCGGGGCGGGCGCGCCGGGGACCCCGACGCCGAACAGGAGGAACCGCCCCTCGAGATGACCCCGGGCCCCGGAGCCGGCCGGCGCCGTGGCCAGCGCTCCGCCGAGGTGGCGCAGCTCGGCCGCGAGCAGCGGGCCGTCCTGGGCCGTGCGGACGAACACCTCGCTGGCCCAGTCGTCGAGTTTGCGCAGCAGGATCCCGTCCCCGATCGCCGCCACCGGATCCTCGGGATCGCCGTGCAGACGGGCCACGGCGGCGCTCGGCATCGTCCCGAAGCCGCCCAGGATCGGCTCGGCGGTGCCGCGCAGACGCTGCTGGAGGCGCACCGCATCGGCGTCCCGGAGCGCGACGCCGTCGATGCACACGGTCGGCACGCCTCGCAGCGGCTCGGGGACCTCCGGCACCGGCGGCAGCCGCAGCAGCCGGAACGTGGTCGTGATCGTGTCCGGCGCGTCCTGGCAGAAGTCGCGCCAGGTCCACAGCAGGCGCCGCGCGTCCTCGGGGGCGAAGAACATCGCGCCGCCGGTGACCTCGGCGTAGGGCAACAGCCCGAGCTCGACCGCGGTCACGATCGCGTAGCCCCCGCCGCCGCCGCGCAGGGCGTAGAACAGATCGCGGTTGTGGTCGGCGTCGACGCGCCGGGCGATCCCGTCGGCGGTGACGACCTCGAACGCCTTCACGTGGTTGACGGCCAGGCCGTGCCGGCGGCCGTAGAACGACAGCCCGCCGCCCAGCAGGTAGCCGATCACGCCGACCGAGGGCGAGGACCCGTGCATTGCCGCCAGCCCGTGGGGTGCGACCGCCTCGACGACGTCGCCCCAGCGCGCGCCCGCCTTGATGCGGGCCACGCGCGCCTGCGGATCGACGATCACGTCGCCGTCGTGCAGCCGCAGCTTCAGCAGCAGCGTCCGCTCTAGCGACGGGAGCGTCTGGCTGAGGTGGCCGGTGGTCTGAGCGGCCACGTGCAGGCCGTTGACGCGGGCGAACGCGATCGCGGCCTGCACGTGCTCGACGCAGGTGGCGACGCACACGCACGCGGGACGCTGGTCGCTGTGCAGGTTCCAGGCCTGACGCACGAGATCGAACTCGGCGGACCCGGGCCAGATCATCGGCGGCAGCTGGGACGCCGGTTCAGAGACCGGCTCGACGGCCTGCGCCCGAACCGTCTCGTCAGCGGGAATCATGGTGTGTGAGTAGGTCATGGCGCTACGGTCGCGTAGGTGCCTTGCCCTGACCCTGGCGTGAGCTTGCCGCGACCTTGCCGCTCGGGTCTCGGGAGCTTTCATCTGACGCTCATGTCGATCGCCGATCATGGCCAAGGGCTCACCAGCCGGGCCCGGGTGTCATGCCGAGGCCAGGAGTGAACTCCAGAGCGCAGGCGCGCCGCGGGCGCCGCCGATTGATCGCGATGCTCGCGCTGATCGCGGTGATCGCCGCCGTCATCATCCTGCTCGCCGGCAACCTTTCCGGCAGCGCCCATAAGACGTCAACCCACGCCCACTCCCAGGCGGCGGCGCAGCCGGTCCGGACCACCACCCCGAGCCCGCCGCCACGTCCGACGTCGGCGTTCGCCTCGGCCCCCGCCGGCCGCTGGGTCGACGAGTCCGACGCGCCGACCCCGCGCGGCGAGGTCTCGGCGGCCGTCGTCGGCAAGTTCGCCTACGTGGTCGGCGGCTTCGACGCGGCCGGACGTACCAGCTCGGCGGTGCAGCGGCTGAACCTGGCCACGGGCCGCTGGGGGGACTCCCAGCCGATGCCGGAAGCGCTAAACCATATGAACGCCGTCGCCTACGGAGGTGATCTGTACGTCGTTGGGGGATACAGCCAGCCGAGTGACACGAGCACCGGGGCCGTTGAAGACTTCTGGCGGTTCGATCCAGCCAGCGACAGATGGAGCCCGATGCCGCCCGCGCCGCTGCCCCGCGCGGCCGCCGGCGCCGCGGTGCTGGGCCACCGCCTGTACGTCGCCGGCGGTCGCAGCGACACGCTCACGACGATTTCGACGCTGGCGATCTTCGACTTCCGCACCGGCCGCTGGTCGCTCGGGCCGTCCCTGCACCATGCGCGCGAACACGTTGCGGCGGCCGCCGCCGACGGCGCAGTGTGGTTGCTCGGCGGCCGCGCGCTGGGCGAGGGCAACTTCACCGACGTGGAGCGCTACCGGCCCGGATCCGCGAGCTGGGATCAGATGGCCCCGATGCCCGTCGCCCGCAGCGGCTTTCAGGCCGTGACCGTCGGCGGCAAGATCGTGGTCGTGGGCGGCGAGGGCCCGGCCGGGACGATCCCCCAGGTCGACGATCTGGATCCCGCAACCGGGCACTGGTCGCACCTGCCCGACCTGCCGATGGCGCGCCACGGCCTCGGCCTGGTGGCGTCGGGACCGCTGGTGCTGGCGATCGACGGCGGGCCGCAGCCGGGGCTGACCACGTCACGAACCGTTCAGGTGCTGCGGGTGCCATGACCGGCTGGCTGCGCCGACGCCCGCTCGCAGCGATCGCACTCGCGTTCGTGCTGCTGCTCGCCTGCGTCGGGGTGGCGATGGCCGTAACCGACGGTGACTCCAGCGGCGAGCACTCCGACCCGCCCAAGACCACCGGTTCCCAGGCTTCGCGGACCGTCCATACGGTGCCCGCTCATCGCTCCCACCCGACGGCGGTCAACATCTACTCGCACACGTTCAGCGGGATGCTCACGAACGTGACGAGGCGGGCGCGCTACCTGATCTACGCCCCCGATTCCGGGGGCTCGGGCGTGTACGTGATCGACCCCCGGACCTTCCGGGTGATCCGATACATCGCCACGGGCGAGATGGTCCAGCACGTGGTCCCGGCGTGGAACCTGCGAACCCTGTACGCGACCAACGACCTGGGCAACAGCCTGACGCCGATCAATCCGGACACCGGCAAGCGCGCCGGGCCGAACATCCCGGTGGCGGACCCCTACAACATGTACTTCACGCCCGACGGCCGGCACGCGATCGTGGTCGAGGAGGCCCAGCAGACGCTCGCGTTCCGCGATCCGCAGACGTTCGCGCTGCAGAAGGCGCTACCGGTGCACTGCGGCGGAGTCGACCACATGGACTTCACCGCCGACGGCCGCTATGCGCTCGCCAGCTGCGAGTTCTCGGGCCAGATGGTCCGGATTGACCTGCGGACGGAGACCGTCGACGGCTACGTTGACGTCGGGGGCAGCCCGCAGGACGTCAAGCTATCCCCCGACGGGCGGATCTTCTACGTCGCCAACCGCTACCTGCCGGCCCGCGGGTCCAGCGGCGTCCAGCTGATCGACGCCCACCGCTGGCGGGCGGTCGGGTTCATCCGCACGCCGCTCGACGCCCACGGCCTGTACGTCTCGCGCAACACCCGCGACCTGTACGTAACCGACCGCGCCGGGCGCGCGGTGACCGTCGTCGACTTCCAGACGCGCCGCGTGGTGACCACCTGGCCGATCCCGGGCACGCCCGACATGGGCGGCGTCAGCCCCGACGGCAAGACCCTGTGGCTCGCCGGCCGCTACACCGGCCGCGTGTACGCGATCTCCACCACCGACGGTCACGTGATCGCGTCGATCCCCGCCGGCACATCGCCCCATGGAGTGTGCGTGTGGCCGCAACCCGGACGCTATTCGACCGGCCATACCGGCGTCATGCGCTGAAGCACGTGGCCGCCCGCGCCGCGCTGCTGTTCGCGGTCGTGCTCGGCTGCGCGATCGGCGTCGGGGAGCTGCTCGGGCTGGCCGAGCGACCCGACGGGTCGACCGGCTTGGACCGCAGCATCACCTCGTGGGTGGTGTCGCACCGCACCGATGGGCTGACCGCGGCCGCGCGGGTGTTCGCGGCGCTCGGGAGCAGCAAGGTGCTGGGACCGCTGGTGGCGGTCGTCGCGATCGCCCTGATCGTGCGCGGGCGGCGGTTCCCGGCCGCGTTGCTGATCCTCGCCTGGGCGGGATCGATCGGTCTCTACGACCTGACCAAGGCGGTCGTCGCGCGGCCTCGCCCCCCCGCCTCGATCGCCTTGACAGCGGCGCAGCACACGTCGTTCCCGTCCGGGCACGCCACCCAGTCGCTGGCCACGTGGGCGACGCTGGCAGCGATCGGCATCGCGCTGTGGCCGAGATCGAAGGCGCCAGTGGCGATCGTCGTCGCCTGCCTGGTGGCGGCGATCGGCTGGTCGCGGGTGTATCTGGGCGTGCACTGGACGACCGACGTCGTCTGCGGCTGGGCGATCGCGGCCGCCTGGATCGGGGGCGGCTCGCGGTTGGCGCGCCGCGCTTGACACCTAACGTCCCGATGCATAGACTGACTAGGTATGAAGACCGACGCCTTGAACGGACAGCTGGATCCGATGATCCTGGCCACGGTCGCCGACGAGCCGGCGCACGGCTACGCGATCGTGCAGCGACTCAAGACGCGCAGTGGCGGCGCGTTCGAACTCGCCGAGGGGACGATCTACCCCGCGCTGCACCGCCTGGAACGCGACGGGCTGCTGAGCAGCTCGTGGTCGGCCGAAGGTCGCCGGCGGCGACGGGTGTACCGGATCACCCGTAACGGCCGGGCCGCGTTTGAGACCAGGCGGCGCGAGTGGACGCTGTTCTCACAGGCGGTCGAGGCGGTGTTCGGATGAGCTGGGTGGAGCGGCTGTCCACCGAGCTGATCGCCCGCGGCGTCCCTCGCCGAGAGCGGGCGCGGATCGTGCTCGAGCTCGAGGATCACATCGCGTGTGAGCCCGGCTGCGAGCAGCGGCTGGGAGACCCGCACGAGCTGGCAGCCGGCTTTGCCGAGGAGCTCGCGACCGCGCGGGCGCGCGGCGTGGCCTTCCGTGCGTTCGCGGCGCTCGCACTGACCGCCGCCGTGCTCGCCCTCTCCCAGCTGACGATCGGTCAGACCGGCGGCTACCCGGGATTCACCAACGGCCTTTCGCTGCTGGTGTTCGTGCCCGCGCTGCTGGGCCTGCTCGTCGCTCCGCAGGTCGCGCTGGTGACCGGGATGCTGGCCGCGCTCCGAGCTGCTCGCCGGCGCCACGCCCGCTCACTGCCCGCGGCCGAGATCGACCTGATCGAGCAGCGGACGCGGATCGCGCTGCTGGCCGGGCTGGGCACGGTCGCCGGGCTGGAGCTGTACGTGCTCAATTTCGCGCTGGTCCTGCCCGCGTGGTACCTGGCGATGATCGGCGGGTCGGCGGCGATCGCGGGCGCGACACTGGCGGCGGCTCTCGGCAGCTTGCGCGGCGCGGCGGCGATCATCTCGTGCAGCCCGGGTCCGGCCGGCGATGTGTACGACGACCTGCCGGTGCCCGGCCGGGAGTGGCTGCGCCGGCATCCGTGGCGGCTCGGCGTGCTCGGGTCGGTGGCCCTGGCGATCCTGGCCACATTCGCCCAGGCGCACGCCGAGCGGTCGCTGACCGAGGGGCTCCAACGCGGCATCTTCGAGGGCCTGATCGCGCTCGCCGGCTACGGGCTGCTCGGCGGCGCAGTCGGCCTGTTCGCCCGGCGGCCGCGCGCCTCGGACGCGCCGTGAATCAGGCCGAGCGCCGCGCGCGCCGGACCAGCAGGAACGCGAGCGCGGCGATCGCCAGCAGCGCCACCGCGTAGTCGAGGTACTGCAGGCCGCCTCGCAGCGAGTCCCAGTTCTGGCCGAGCGCGTTGCCCAGGAGCGCGAACCCCAGCACCCAGGGCACGCAGCCGATCACGGTCAGCACCGTGAACCGCGCGAGCGACATCCTGGAGGCGCCGGCCGGCAGCGAGATGAACGTGCGGGCGACCGGCACCATCCGCGACAGCAGCACCGACGCGTCGCCGTAGCGCTCAAACCACCGGTCGGCGGCCGCAAGGTGCCGGCGGCTGATCAGCCATCTGTGGCGGCCGGGGCGATCGAGCCATTGGCGGCCGTAGCGGCCGACGAAGAACGCCAGCCACGAGCCGACCAGGTTGCCGAGCACGCCGGCGGCGACGACCGACAGCATGTCGTTGTGTCCCTGGCTGACGGTGAACCCGCCGAACAGCATCGTCGCCTCGGACGGGATCGGGATGCAGGCGGCGTCGAGGACCATCAGCACGAAGATCCCGGCCAGGCCGAGGTCGGCCACGAAGTCCGTGGACGCGTTCACGAGCACGTCGGATATCGCCGCTGCGGCGAGCACCGCCCCAAGATCGCGTCCGAAGATGAGATGCGTCTGAAAGCTCGCGCTTCCTACGATGGAGGGATGAAGCGCCTCGGCTTTCTCTCCTTCGGCCATTGGCAGGCCGTCCGCGGCTCGGGCACGCGGACGGCCGCCGACGCGCTGAACCAGACGATCGAGCTGGCCGTCGCCGCCGAGGAGATCGGGATCGACGGGGCATTTGTGCGCGTCCACCACTTCGCGCCGCAGCTCGCGTCGCCGTTCCCCCTGCTGGCGGCGATCGGGGCGCGCACCAGCCGGATCGAGATCGGCACGGCGGTGATCGACATGCGCTACGAGAACCCGCTGTACATGGCCGAGGACGCGGCAGCCGCCGACCTGATCAGCGGTGGGCGACTGCAGCTCGGGATCAGCCGCGGCTCACCCGAGCCCGCGCTGCGCGGGTACGAGGCGTTCGGACACGTGCCCGCCGACGGCCGTAGCGACGCCGACATGGCCCGCGACGCCGCCGAGGAGTTTCGCGACGCGATCGCCGGGGCGGGGGTGGCGACGTCGGACCCGCGGATGACCGGGACGATCACGCCACTGGCGATCCAGCCGCAGTCGCCGGGCCTGAGCGACCGCATCTGGTGGGGGTCGGGAACGCGCGAGACCGCGAGCTGGACCGCCCGCCAAGCAATGAACCTGATGAGCTCGACGCTGCTGGTCGAGGACACCGGCGTGCCTTTTGACGAACTGCAGGCCGAGCAGATCTCGATCTTCCGCTCGGCGTGGGCCGATGCCGGGTGGGAGCGCGAGCCGCGAGTGTCGGTCAGCCGCAGCGTGCTCCCGATCGTCTCGGACCTCGACCGTGCGTACTTCGGCGGCCGCGGCGGCGATCAGGATCAGCTCGGCTACCTCGAAGGCGTGATTGCGCGGTTCGGCCGCAGCTATACCGGCGAGCCCGACGCGATCGCCGAGGAGCTCAGCCGGGACGCGGCGGTGCGGATGGCCGACACGCTGCTGCTGACGGTGCCCAATCAGCTCGGGGTGCAGTACAACGCCCATCTGCTGGAGACGATCGCCCGCCACATCGGCCCGGCGATCGGCTGGGAGCCGGCCGCCCCGACCTCCGCCTGACCCACGATTCGCGACTGAGCCGCCCGCCGAGGAGGTGTGGATCCCTCCCCCTTGGAGGCCTACCGCCGGCGCCGCCGCGGCCTGATCCTGCCCGTGGTCGCTTCCATCGGGGGAGCGCGAACCACTGGACGACACATGGCTGGAAATCGCTTCATCGTCGTACTCGCGCTGTCGCTCGCCGTCCTCGGCGCCGCGGCGACCCGCGCGCTCGCCGCTGGGCTCCGGTGGTCGGCGCCGGTGTTCGCCGACACGGACGTCCCCAGGACACAGCTGTCGATCGGGATCACCGGGATGTCCTGTCCCAGCACCTCGCTCTGCGTCGGCGTCGACGGTGACGGAATCGTGCTGTCGAGCACCCATCCAGCATCCGGACGGCCGTGGCGTCTCGTCCACCTCAACGCTCCGGTGCTCACGGCGATCTCGTGCCCGACAGCGAAGATGTGCATCGCCGGTGATCCTGTGGGGGACATCTGGGCCAGCGCATCGCCCACCGGTGGAGCGGCCGGGTGGCGACGCTCGGTCGTCGATCCGACCGGGGACGGCTTCACCGCCGTGTCGTGCGCCTCGACCACGCTCTGCGTGGCCGTTGACGACACGGCCGGCGAGGCGTTCGTGTCGACCCACCCGATGGCCGGAGCGACCGCGTGGAAGCGCACCGTGCTCGAGCCGTTCGATACCAACCTGCACAATCCGGCGGACGGGGTGGCGATCAACGCGATCTCGTGCCCGACCGCTTCGCTGTGCGTCGCGGTCGACAGCGCAGGTCAGGTTCTGACCTCGACCGACCCGGCGGCGCTGCCGGCAACCTGGAGCCGCGACCTGCTCGATCCACACGCGCTGACCGGGGTCTCCTGCCAGCCCGGTGGATCGTGTGTTGCGGTCGGTGTCGACGGAAGCGTGTTTCGCTCGACCGATCCGTCGAGCAGCAGCTCCTGGAGCCGATCGATGCACGCCGGGGACAGCTTCGGGCCGGTCGACTGCCCGAGTGCATCGACGTGTGTGACGGGGGACCCCTTCGGCGGCGGGGTGTCGACGCTGTCGTCCGTCGCGGACGCGGGAACCGTGACCACCGTGCAGCGCAATGGCGCCAGCCCCAAGCAGGCGATCTCGTGCCCATCGCCGACGCTGTGCGTGGCCGGCGACGGCTCCGGCAACGTTTCGATCGGTGAGCCGGAACCGCCGGCCAGGCAGGTGCCCGTGTTCGAAGTCGCGCGGGGGGCGCCGGCCCGGCTTGTCGCGCCGGCGAGAAGTGATGGATCCGTGTTCTCGGTCGACTCGGGCGTCGAGCTGGCATGCCCTGAGCACAGACCGATCTGTCGCGTCACCGGGCACGCGGTGCACCTCTTCACAACCGCTGTCGCGCAGGTCGCACAGATCGATGTCTCGGTTCCCGCCGGTCAGCGCCGCCTCCTCCGGTTCCAGCTGGACCGCGCCTCGAGCCGCACGGTCAGGCGGCGCAGGCCGCTAAACGGAGTCAACGTCACGTTTGTGGCGCGGCAGGGTCGAGAGCGCGCCGTCGACGAGGATTTCCTTCTGGGGATCGCCCGGCCGGGCGCGCGACGGCCTCGCTAGCCGATCCCCTCGACCGCGAGCACGTCGACCAACGCATGCAGCCAATCGGCCATCCGGTCGGCGTGCGCCGCGGGCGCGTCAAACGCGACCACCAGCCGGCCCGGGCGGTGCCGGTCGGCGGCCAGGAACTCGACGTGGGCGACGACGCAGCGCCGCCGCAGCAGCAGGCTCAGCACCCGCATCAGCACGTCGGGCGCTTCCGCGCGCGTCTGCAGCGCGAGCGTGCGGCGTAACCGGGCAGGCGGGCGCGGCCGGTGGGCGACGACCGAGACGGACGGGACGGGATTGGGGATCGCTGTCGTGGACATCGGGGCTCTTTCTCGATCCCCGATCCCGGTCAGCGACGCCGCCACCCGGTCCCGTGGGACCGCTCGGCCTGCGTCGCGTCGAGCGCGCGCAGGCTAGGTGGCAATGACGATGTGCAGGGTCCGGGCAGCGCAGATCCGCCGGGAGATGCCGGCGGGCTCCGGGGTGCGCTCGAACGTCTGCACGACCGTAACTGTACCGGTCCGGTGTCAGGCCGTGGTCCGGGCGCCGGAGATCACCGGGGCGATCGCGATCCGGTCCGGCTTGCCCTGTTCGGTCGTGGGGATCCGGTCGACCAGCGCGATCACCTCCGCAACCAGGTGATCGCCGTGAGCCTCCGAGACGTAGGTCCGCAGCTCGGCCACGGTGGCCGAGGCGTCTGAGGCGAGCACGACCATCGCGCCAAAGCCGCCGCCGGCCGCCCCGGTCGGGATCGCGACCGCGTAGCGGACCTCGGGATGGGCGCACAGGGCGTTGGCGACGTCGAGTGGCATCACCTGTAGGCCGCCGATCTGCCGCGCATCCTCGCCGCGGCCGCGCACGTGGAGGTAGCCGCGATCGTCGATCAGCCCGAGATCCCCGGTGTGGTACTCGCCGTGCGCGAAGCCCGAGCGGGCGGGAGTGGCCTCGTAGCCGTCGGCGGCCGCGGCCGAGCGCACGACGATCATGCCCTCCTCCCCGGGCGCCGCGTCGGAGCCGTCGGCGCGCTCGATCCGTACCTCGACCCCGGGCAGCGGCCGCCCTGACGTCTCGAGCAGCTCCGGGTGCGAGAGGTCGTACTCGGGCGCGGCAAGCATGCTGACGATCCCCGCCTCGCTGGCTCCGTAGGGGTGGGCCAGGATCGGGCCGGCGCGCTCGAGCAGCCGGCGGCGCAGGTTGGCGGGCGCATTCGCGCCGATGTGAGTTATCGCCACCAGCGAGGACAGGTCGCGACGGGTCAGATCCGGATGGTCGATCAGCTCGACCAGGCCGGGTTCAACCAGGCCGATATGGGTGATCCGCTCGGCCTCGATCGTCCGCAGGACCTCGGCTGGGTCGAACCGCTCGCGGAACACGACCACCCCGCCTCCGAAAATCACCTGGTCGGCCAGCACCTGCGACACGTACGGGAGCGGGCTGCACACCAGCTGGCGCCGATCGGGCGTCGGGCCGATGTCGACCATCCGGTCATAGGCACCGAAGCTGCGACGGCTCGCCTTGGAGGCGCCGGTGGTCCCCCCGGATGAGACGAGCGCCCACAGGTCCTGTGGGCCGGCGCGGCCGGGGACCGGATCCGGCGCCATCGAGCCGGCCACCGCCAGCAGGTCGACGTCGATCCCCGGCACCGCGCCGAGCGACATCGGCTTTTTCACCAGGCCGCCCGCGATCGCGGTCTCTCCGACGGCAGCCGTCTCGGGGAACACCACCAGTGCGCTGGCTCCGACATGCTCCAGGAACTCGTGCAGGCGCTGCTCGGATCCCCGGTTGGGGATGAACGAGGTGGCGCAGCCGAGCAGCCCGGCGGCATACCGGACCGCCAGCGCCTCGGGCGACGTGATCGGCAGGATCGCCAGCCGATCGTCGCGTTGGAGGCCTGCCGACTCGAGTGCGCCAGCCAATCGGTAGACCAGCCCCGCGAACGCCCGTGCGGTCAGCGCGCGCTCGCGATCGCAGACCACGACCGCGTCGGGCGCGACCTCCGCGCGCTCGAGCGCCTTCTCGAAATAGGGCCGATACCGGCCCGCCGTGCCCGTGTCTGGGATGCTCATCGCCGCCTTGCGCAAGGATCCCAGGCGAGCTTCGGTTCTGTCGATTCGGTTCACTGAGGACGTGCTCGCACTGGCAACCAACTGGGACGAGGTCACCGCGATCTCGACAGCGGTCCTCGCGGTCGGCCTGCTCGGCGGCTTCGGGGCCGCCGCGTTCGCCGCGCAACAGGTCCGCGAGGAGCGCCGCAGTCGCGAGGCGCAGATGGCGGCCGAGTTCTTTCGCCGCTGGAACGAGGACGCGCTGGTGCAAACGCGGCGCCTGGTGGCGCGCTATCCCACGCCAGAGGAACTCAGCGACGCCTACGCCGCCTACGTCGCCGCCGACGCGCCCGAGGCGTATGTCCTGTATCGCGAGCTCGACTTCTTCGAGCAGCTGGCGGCGCTGGAATCGCTCGGCGCGTTCGACTTGGAGCTGATCAAGCGAATGCTCGGGAGGACGCTGATCGACCGCTGGGAGATGTGGGAGCCGGCGATCAACCGCGCCCACGGTCCCGGCACGTACCCGATGTTCGAGCAGCTTGTGGCCAAGCTCCGGCGAGAGCTCGACCAGCCCTCTCGGCGTCACCGTTAATCACAGCTTCCATGAGCATCGAGCAGTTATGGTGATTAACCGACAGGGCGAGCGGTAATCGTCACCACACCATTGCTATTGGTAGTACACGCCGATTCGTGATATCAAACGGCGCGTGCGGAGAGGCCTGTGCGTCGCGGTACTGGCGGTATGCCTTGCGCTGCCTGCGATCGCGTCCGCGGACCGGGCGTTCAGCCAGCGCTTCTCCACCAACACGCAGGGCAACATCGCGATCGCCGCGAACTCGATCGAATCGTGTCTGGACTCGTTGGCGGTTTGCGCGGATGTCCGCAACGCGGTCGGCGGCGCGGTCTCGGGGAACAACAACAATTCGCGCACGATGACGTGGATCGACGCCGATGCCGACCCGTCGACGTTCGACTCGAGCTCGTCGGACCTGACCCTGCCCGCCGGGGCGACCGTGCTGTTCGCGGGGCTCTACTACGGGGGCAAGCTCGGCGCCAGCTCGGGAGGCTCGCCGGCGCCCAGTCCGTCGGCCAACAACACGGTTCTGTTCAAGGCGCCCGGCGATGCGAGTTACCGCACGCTGACGACGGCCACGACGCCCGATACATCCTCGACCCAGTACCAGGGGTTCGTCAACGTCACCGGCATCGTCCAGGCGGCGGGCGCCGGCACGTACTGGACCGCGAACGTCCAGCTCGGCACGGGGCTCAGCGATGCCACCGAGGGAGGCTGGGCGCTGGTTGTCGCTTATGGTGATCCGACCGCGCCGAGTCGCAACCTGTCGGTGTTTGACGGGCTGCAGAACGTCAGCAGCTCGGGCAGCGTGACGATCCCGCTGAGTGGCTTTCAGACGCCGCTGTCGGGTCCGGTGAACTCGACGGTCGGGACTGGTCGCTTACGAGGGCGACCTCGGGACGACCGGGGACGGCGCCTCGATCCAGGGTGGCTCGGGCAGCTTTACCGCGCTCTCAAATGCGGTCAATCCGGCGAGCAACGTGTTCAACTCGACGATCTCAAACGCGGGCGCGTTGGTTACCTCGCGCACGCCGAGCTTTCAGAACAACCTCGGCTATGACGCCGATCTGTTCAGCACCACGAACGTGCTCGGCAACAACCAGCGCAGCACGCAGGTCAGGCTGTCGACGAACGGGGATGCCTATCAGCCGGGGGTGGTCACGATCGCCACCGACCTGTTCGCGCCGAAGATCACCGCAACCAAGACCGTCGATCGAGCGACCGCGAATCTCGGGGACACGCTCACCTACACGATCGCGGTGCAGAACACAGGCCAGGACGCCGCCAACGCGGTGACGTTCACCGACCCGATCCCGGCTGGCTCTTCGTACGTTCCCGGCAGCCTCCGGGTCGGCGGCAATCCGGTGACCGACGCGACCGGGGACGACGTCGGCGACTTCACCGGCGGACAGGTGGTGGCGCGTCTTGGTAGCGGGGCGTCCGCTGCCGCCGGGGGCACGCTGGCCACTAACGCGAGCACCACGGTCAGCTTCCAGGTCAGGGTCGACTCCGGCGGACTCGCGCTGGGCGCCACGATCGATAACACCGCCAGCCTCGCGTTCACGGCCGCCACCACCGGAGTGGCCAGCACGGTCAACACCGCTCCCGCCACCACGCGCGTGCTGGTCCCCGATCTGGCGATCGCCAAGACGCACTCGCCGGCGCTGGCGCCCGGGTCGCCGAGCACCTACTCGATCACGGTCGGCAACGTGGGCGACGGGCCGACGTCGGGGGCGGTGACGGTGACCGACACGCTGGATCCGGGGCTGACCCTCAACGGCGCGGTCACCGGGACCGGCTGGGCGTGCACGACGTCGGGGGCGACGATCACGTGTACGCGCTCGGATGCGCTCGCAGCCGGCAGCAACTATCCGGCGATCTCGATCCCGGTGCTCGTCAGCCCAGGAGCGCAGCCGGGACAGTTGAGCAACACGGCGAGCGTGCAGGCGCCCAGCGACGGCAACCCCGACAACAACTCGGTCACCGACGCGGGAGCCGTGAGCCAGCCGTCGGTCGACCTGCACGTCACCAAGGTCGTCACGAGCACGCCGAACTTCACGCCGATCGGCTACCTGTTCTTCTTGGATCCGATCGACTATCGCATCGAGGTCACCAACAACGGCATCGCGGACGCGAACAACGTGCAGCTCGCGGAAACGTTCGACTCGCCGCTCGTCCTCAGTTCGATCACCCCCTCGCAAGGCTCGTGCACGGGGGCCGTCTGCAACCTGGGGACGATCATGCCAGGACAAGCGCCGGTCACGATCGACGTAGAGATGGGCATGGTGAATGGCTTCGATACGTATCCGTCCGACAAGCTGCTGAACAACACGGCGACCGTCTCGACCCCGGGTGCGGTCGAGACCAACCCTGACGACAACAGCGCGTCGGCGGCGATCTCGACGGTGCCGTGGGCCGAGACCTCGATCACGAAGACGTTCTCGCCCGCGCAGCCGGTTGCGGGAGGCCCGGTCACCTACACGCTGACGATGCACAGCGACGGTCCCGGGACGGTGGACATGGTGGCCGCCGACGTGCTGCCGTCGGCGCTGGAGACTGCCCCGACGGCGATATCGATCTCGGGCGGGACCGGCAACTGTCAGTTTGACCCGACCGGAGCGACTATCGGTATACCAGCCCCAGGGTTCCCGATCGTCTCCTGTGAGATCCCACAGTTCGGCCCCGGCGAGGACCGAGTGATCACGATCCAGGGGACGCTGGCGCCCGACAGCGCGAACACCGAAGTGGACAACGAGGCGGTCTCGAGCAATACCCTGCCGCTCGCAGGGGCGTTCAGCTTTGAGCCCGACTTCACCAACAATGACGCCGAGGTCAGCTTCACGCCCGGTACCGTGAACGTGGGGATCGCCAAGAGCGTCGTCGGCTCCTCGACCGTCAGCGTCGGGGATGTCGCGGCTTTCCGGCTGGTGGCCTCGAACTCCGGCACGGTCGCCGCGAGCAACGTCGTGGTGACCGACACGCTGCCGGCCGGCCTTGAGCCGGTCGACCTCCCGGCCGGGTGCGTCGCGGCCGGGCAGGTCGTCTCCTGCGCGCTGGGGACGCTCGCGCCCGGCTCTACCCAGACGATCGAGGTGCAGGCCCGGGTGGGACCGGCGGCCGCGGGAAGCACGGTGACCAACCGCGCGTCGATCCGCAACGACGAGGCCGATCTTGATTCGGGCAACGACACCAGCTCGGCCGAGCTGACGATCAAACCGCTGCCGTCGCCGCCACCACCCCCGCCACCCGCGGTCAAACCGGTCGACGTCGCGGTCACGGTCAAGCCACCGAGCGGCCTGGCGACCGTCGGCGTGCCCGGCTCGTGGACGCTGAGGGTCGTCAACCACGGCCCGGGGACCGCCACCAACGTGACGCTCACCAGCACGCCCCACGGCAACGCCGACGTGGCCGGCGCGACCCTCAGGGCCGCCGCATGCTTCACCGCTCCGGGGATCAAGTGCGGGCTGGGCACGCTCGCGCCGGGCGCCTCGCGGACCGTCGTCGTCGACCTGCGCCCAACCGCCGCCGGGCGACTCGAGCTCACCGGCGAAGTCGGCGCAGCAGAGACCGACAGCGTGCCCCCCAACAACACCGATCAGGCTGCCATCACGGTCGGCCTCGCGACCGTCGACCTCGCCGCGACCGCGGCGCCTGCGCAGCTCACCGCCGGCGATGCGACGACGATCACCGTCAAGGCCAAAACGCACAGCCGACGCCCCGCGCGCAACGCCAGCGTCTGCGTCCGCGTGCCCAAAGGCCTCACAGTCCCCGAGGCCAGGCGCGGCCACCCGCCACGGCGGACGCCTGTGCTGGCGCGATCGCGCGGCTCGCGACGGGTCGGCGCCGCGTCCTTCACCTCCGCGCCGTGGCCCAGCACACGATCACACGCCCACACGGTCGTCCTCAAGCTCACCGTGCAGGGCGCCGGCGTGCGCACACGCCACGCACGCCTCGCACTGCGCATCGTCCCGCCGCCCGCGCCACCGCCCATCCCACCGCCGCTCGTCACCGGCTGAGCGGCCCGGACCGCGGCGCTGCGGCTCAGACCGCCGGAATCACGTCGGCGGCCAGGCGCTCCATCTGCTCGGCATCATCGACGAGCGGGTTGAGCAGGATCATCTCGGCGCCGGCGTCGACGACCTCCCGGATCCCCGCGGCGCAGGTCGCCGGCGGGCCGACCACCCACACGTGCGACCACCCTCCGCGCTCGTAGTGGCGGGCGAGCGCCGCCTCCATCCGCGCGGCGGCGCGCTCGGCGTCGTCGTCGACGTGCACGTACAAGCGCTTGGCGAAGCCGAACTTCGCCGCGTCGCGACCGAGCTCGGCGAGCGCCTCGCGGACGGCCTTGACCTGGTCGACGAACTTGGCCGTGGGCATCGAGCCCGCGCCGAAGAACCCGTCGGCGAGGCGGGCGGCGCGGCGCAGCGCATCCGGATGGTTGCCGCCGATCCACAGCGGCGGGTGGGGCTGCTGGACGGGCTTGGGCTCCATGTGCGCGCCCTCGAGCTTCCAGAAGCGCCCGTCGAGGTTGATCTCGGCGTCGGCCCAGCAGGCCTTCATCACCGCGATGCCCTCGTTGAAGCGAGCCACCATCGCGCCGGGATCGATCCCGAACGCCGCGTACGGCCGCCCGCGACCTCCGGTCCCGACCCCGATCTCGACGCGGCCGTGGCTGAGCTGGTCGATCGTCGCGATCGCCTTGGCCAGGTGGACCGGGTTATGCAGCGGGCTGACGAACACCGCGCACCCGAGCCGCAGCCGCTCCGAGCACGCCGCCGCGTAGGTCATCGTCTCCAGCGGGCTGAGCGTCCGCGCCGTTCCGAAGGTCTGCTCCTGGACCCAGGCGCCCGTGAATCCGAGCTCCTCGGCCCGCCGCAGATGCGCCCGGAACCCGTCGGCGTCGAACCCGCGGTCGCCCACGTACTGCGGAATCGAGATCGAGAACTCCACGCGGGGATTAATTACACACCTGACGGGCCGAACGTGGACCGCAGCCGCCGCGAGTACGCGCGGGCGCGGTCGGTTCCGCGTCGGCCCGCCCACGGGTGCGGCCCGACCGCCCAGGGGTGCCAGCCCAGCGTGCCGTAGTGCCGGCGCAGCAGCGCCTTCAGGTCACCCCGGTGGTCGCCGCATGCGTACCGGTGGGGGCCGTAGATCCCGCGGCCGTGCCAGGTCAGCCAGCGCCCGGGCTCGGCGTCGACGTACTCGCCGTGGCGCAGGTCGAGCATCTGGCGCTCCAGCGAGGCCTGCGTCTCGGGGTCGGGCCGCGACCCGCAGATCTCGCACCTGAACACGACCGTGACCGGCATCGCTCACTCACGGTATCCGGTCGTCAGCGCGTCGCCGCGCCGGCGCCACTGCGGCTCGACGTCGAACGTCCTGCGGATCCGCCGGCGCCGCAGATATCTGACCACCGGTCCACTGGCGAACCTGGCCGTGCGGGCGTAGAGCCTCGCGGCCGCGTCGGCCTCGGAGAACGGCATGTACTTGTCGGGGAAGCCCGGCATCGTGCAGGCCATGCAGATGCCGCCCACGTTCGGGCAGCCGCCGATCCCGCTCACCCAGCCGCGCACAGGCACGTTGCACTTGACCACCGGCCCCTTGCAGCCCAGCTTGACCAGGCAGCGCCCGTCGCCGGGGTGCTCGGAGAACAGGCCCTGCTCGGCCATGCCGGCGCGGTCGCAACCCTCGTGGACGGTGCGGTCGAAGATCCGCCGGGGCCGGCCCTGCTCGTCCAGGTCGATCGCGGGCGCCATCCCGGCGATGTGCAGCACCAGGTACAGCAGCGTCTCGGTGATGTTGTCGGGCTGGGCGGGGCACCCGGGAAGGTTGACGACCGGCAGCCCGAGGCGCGACTCCCACTTCCATCCCAGGTAGTCGCGCAGGCCCATCGCGCCGGTCGGGTTGTTACGCATCGCGGGGATCCCCCCGTAGGCGGCGCAGGTCCCGAGCGCCAGCACCGCGGCCGCGCGCGGGGCCAGCCGGTCGATCCAGGTGTTGGTCAGGATCGGCTGCCCGGTCTCGTGGTCGGTTCCCATCCCCGCCCAGTGACCGTCTCCGTTGATCTCCTCGTTGGGGACCGAGCCTTCGAGCACGAGGATGAACGGGTCCAGCTCGCCGTCGGCGGCACCGTAGAACGCCTGCATGAAGTCCTCTCCGGTCTCGTAGGCGAGCACCGGGTTGTGGAGGATCACCGGCGGCATCCCCGGCAGGCACCCCCGGAGCAGGTCCTCGAGGCTCGGGTTGGTGGCCGCGGTCAGCGCGATCGAGTCGCCGTCGCAGCCGAGGCCGGAGGTGATCCACAGGATCGAGACCGGATCTCGCTGGCCGACGCGCGCAGGCGCCGCGTCGGTGGAGAAGCTCACGCCGTCACCGCCGGCTCGAGCCGGTGCGACGGCCGCGCGGGTTGAGTTGGGCGGTGCGCTGGAGCAACGACTCCAGGTGCGTATCGAGCGTGCCGTGCAGGTGCAGGTCACCGGTAGTCCCGGTGACCAGCCCGGAGTGGGAAAGTCGGGCGAGCGCGTGCGAGATCGACGGCCGCTCGGCCGCCGCCAGCTGGCCGAGCAGCCGGTGGGTGAGCGGCAGCGTGAGGCGGATCCCCGCCGGCTCCACCTTCCCCCAGCGGCCCGCGAGATGCCAGAGCAGGAGGTCGAGTCGGACCTCGAGCCGGGGCTGGGCGGTGATCGCCCGCAGCACGTTGATGTCGGTCGTCCGTCGGCAGGCCCGGCTCATCAGCGCCCGCTCGATCTGGGGCCACGGCCGGACCCTGTCGGCGAACTCGGCGTCGAGCATCGCCAGCTGCGTCGGGCACAGAATCCGCCACGCCGCCAGGCCCTCCAGCAGCTCGTCGGGTTTGCCGGCGGCCGACTGGAGCAGGTCACCGGCGCCGAGCAGCTCCGTGGTCACGCGGTCGCCCACCCGCATCTCGAACGCCAGCACCCCGTCGAGGATCAGCAGCCCCATGCCGCCCCCGGTGGCGTCGAACCAGGGCCCCAGGTCGGTCTCGCCGACCTCGGCCTCCAGCACCCGAGCGGTCGCCAGCTGGCGAGCGCTGACGCGCGAGCGGATGTCGAACTCCGCGGCGAGGTCGTCGTCTACGTCGAGCAGGTAGGCGTAGAGCGATCGGGGATCTGGCTCTCGGGGTCCCCCGTCTAGCCGGCGCCGCCAACCGAACGGAGCGTGCTGCACAGCGCCGTCGTCGTCGGTGGAAACCGTCACGCCTCTTCTTCCTCCCCGGCACCGCCCTAGGTCGCTGGGAAGGAGTCTACGGGTCCGATGAATCGATTTCACCCGGTAATGCCGGTTACCCCGGATCGATGTAACCCGAGTTACCACCCGTGCTCGGCGGCCTGTGGCCCGGTGATAGAACCGACGCGTGTGCCTGGCGATTCCCGGTCAAGTCATCGAGATCGTCGATGAGGAGAACAGACTTGCCAAGGTTGACGTCGCCGGCGTCCGGCGCAACGTCAACATCGGTCTGCTCGACGATGGAAGCGGAGGCGTAGGCCCGGGCGACTGGGTGCTGATCCACGTCGGCTTCGCGATCTCGCAGGTCGATGAGGAGGAGGCGCGCGCCACACGCGACCTGCTCGTGCGGATGGGGGCCGACTACGAGCAGGAGCTCGAGGAGCTGAAGGCCAGCGTCATCGAGTGACCGTCGCGCCGACAGCCCGCGAGTCCTGCGGCTCTGACCACTGCATCACCTGCGGCGATGACGGGGATCCGATGACTGTGGTGAGGGTCGACGGCGATCGCGGGCTCGCCCTGTGCTCGGGGGCCGACGGACACCGCTCCACGGTCGAGATCGCGTTGGTGGCTCCGGTGCGAAAGGGCGACAGGCTGCTCGTCCACGCCGGCACCGCGATCGCCCAGCTCGATCAGGAGGAGGCCGCGTGAGGTTCGTCGACGAGTTCCGCGACGCCGAGCTGGGCCGCGCGCTGGCTGCCGAGATCCTCTCGCGGGTCGAGCCCGGCCGCCACTACAAGGTGATGGAGGTGTGCGGCGGGCACACCCATTCGATCTACAAGTACGGGGTCGACGACCTGCTGCCGGCCAATGTCGAGCTGGTCCACGGACCCGGCTGCCCTGTGTGCGTGATCCCGATGGGCCGGGTCGACGACGGGATTGCGCTGGCGCAGGAGGACGTGATCTTCACCTGCTTCGGCGACATGATGCGAGTGCCCGGATCGCGCGGCAGCCTGCTCGAGGCCAAGGCCGCCGGCGCCGACATCCGGATGGTCTACTCGCCGCTGGACGCGCTGCGGATCGCCAAGCAGAACCCCGACCGCGAGGTCGTGTTCTTCGCGATCGGCTTCGAGACGACGGCTCCGTCGACCGCGCTGACGCTGATGCGCGCGCGGGCCGAGGGCGTCGAGAACTTCTCGTGCATGTGCAGCCATGTCACGATCGTGCCGCCGCTGCGCGCGTTGCTGGAGTCGCCGGATCTCCGGCTCGACGGGTTCATCGGCCCCGGGCACGTGTCGACCGTGGTCGGCGCGCGGCCGTTTCAGTTCATCCCCGCCGACTACGGCAAGCCGGTGGTGATCGCGGGATTCGAGCCGCTGGACATCCTCCAGGCGGTGTCGATGATCCTGCGCCAGCTCGACGACGATCGCTGCGAGGTCGAGAACCAGTACAAGCGGGTGGTCCCCTACGAGGGCAACCTGCGCGCGCTCGAGGTGATCGCCGAGGTGTTCGAGCTGCGCCCCCATTTCGAATGGCGCGGGCTGGGGTTCATCTCGCACAGCGGCCTGAAGCTGTCGGAGGCCTACGCCGACCTCGACGCCGAGCGGCGCTTCAGCGTCCCCGGCGTGCGCGTCGCCGATCCCAAGGCGTGCCAGTGCGGCGAGGTCCTCAAGGGCGTGATCAAGCCATGGGAGTGCAAGGTGTTCGGCACCGCCTGCACCCCCGAGCGGCCGATCGGCACGTGCATGGTCTCCTCGGAGGGGGCGTGCGCGGCCTACTACAACTACGGACGGTTCGCGCGCGAGCGCGAGGTCGTGTGATGGGCGCGGTCTCCGAACGCGAGCAGAAGATCCTCGGGATCATCGAGACCGCCCGGGGCAAGCGAGCGAAGTTCCGCGACGACCAGATCAACATGGCCCACGGGGCCGGCGGCAAGGCGACCCAGTCGCTGATCGAGGGCCTGTTGGTCCCGGCGTTTGGCGGCGCCGCGCTCCGCGAGATGGGCGACGCCGGGGCCGTCGAGGTCGATGGCGTGCGGCTGGCGATGACCACTGACTCATACGTGGTCAAGCCGTTGCGGTTCCCCGGCGGCTCGATCGGCGAGCTCGCGGTCAACGGGACCGCAAACGACCTCGCCGTGTCCGGCGCCCAGCCGCTCGCGCTGACGCTGTCGCTGGTACTCGAGGAGGGGCTGGCCTCCGACGAGCTCCGCGCCGAGGTGGAGGCGATCGCCGCGGCCGCCGACCGGGCCGGAGTCGAGATCGTCGCCGGCGACACCAAGGTCGTCGAGCGCGGCCGGGCCGAGGGCATGTACGTATGCACGACCGGGATCGGGCGCCAGGACCCGCGAGCGCAGCTGTCGCCCAGCGCGCTGGCGCCCGGCGACCGGATCCTGCTTTCGGGAAGCATCGGCGAGCACGGGACCGCGATCATGCTGGCCCGCGGCGAGTTCGAGCTCGACGCCGAGATCGAGTCCGACACGCGGCCGCTGTGGCCGGCGGTCGACGCGTTGCTGCAAGCCGTCGGACCGAGCCTGCGCTGCATGCGCGACGCCACTCGCGGTGGGGTTGCGTCGGTGCTCAACGAGCTGGCCCGGTCCTCGACGGTGGCGATGATCGTGCGCGAAAGCGAGATCCCGATGAACCCGGCGGTGGCCGGCGCTGCTGAGATCCTCGGAATCGACCCGATGTACGTGGCCAACGAGGGCAAGCTGGTCGCGTTCGTGGCTCCCGACGCAGCGGACCAGGCGCTGGCTGCGCTGCGGAGCGTCGAGGGGTGTGAGTCGGCGGCGGAGATCGGCGAGGTGCGGACCGAGCCGCCCGGGATGGTGCTGGTGCAGACGAGCTTCGGCGGCCGGCGGGTGATGGATCAGCTCGTGGGTGACCCGCTGCCGCGAATTTGTTGAGCGAACGAGGAGAGACCTGATGGCCGCGACCGAGAGTCCCTACAGCGCCCAGAGGCAGACCGAGGCGATCACCGCCCACGTCCTCTGGATGACCACCGGGCTCAGCTGCGAGGGCGACTCGGTGGCGATGACGTCGGCCACCAATCCCAGCCTTGAGGACATCATCCTCCAGGCGATCCCGGGGATGCCGAAGGTGGTCGTCCACAACCAGGTGATCGACTACGCGGTCGGCCAGGAGTACGCGCAGGCCTGGTTCGACGCCGAGAACGGCGAGCTCGACCCGTTCGTGCTCGTGATCGAGGGTTCGCTGGGCAACGAGGAGATCAACGGCGAGGGCCACTGGACCGGGTTCGCGGTCAACCCGGAGAACGGCCAGCCGATCACGATGAACGAGTGGCTCGATCGGCTCGCGCCGAAGGCCGCCGCCGTGGTCGCCGTCGGCACCTGCGCGACCTACGGCGGGATCCCCGCGATGAAGAACAACCCCACCGGAGCGATGGGGGTTCCGGACTATCTGGGCTGGGGGTGGAGGTCGAAGGCCAACCTCCCCGTCGTGTGCATCCCGGGCTGCCCGGCGCAGCCCGACAACATGACCGAGACGCTGCTGTACCTGGCGCTGCACCTGGCCGGTCTGGCCCCCGCGCCCGAGCTCGACGAGGCGCTTCGCCCGAAATGGCTGTTCGGCCGCACCGTTCGCGAGAGCTGCAACCGCGCCGGCTTCGCCGAGCAGGGCGAGTTCGCCACCGAGTACGGCTCCGACCACCGCTGCCTGGTCAAGCTGGGCTGCAAGGGACCAGTCGTCAAGTGCAACGTGCCGGTGCGGGGCTGGGTCAACGGGATCGGCGGCTGCCCGAACGTGGGCGGCATCTGCATGGCCTGCACGATGCCGGGCTTCCCCGACAAGTACATGCCGTTCATGGACGAGGACAAGTGGGGCGGCTATGCGGCCAACTTCACGAAGCTCTCCTACGGACCGATCGTGCGTTACTTCCGCAAGCGACACATCAAGCAGAACTTCGACGTCGAGCCGGAGTGGCGGAAACGCGGACCGTCCCTGACCACCGGTTACGCGAAGAGGTGGTGACCTGGATCACCCCGCTGTTGAACGCGACGACGACCGAGTGAGGAGCAGAGCGAATGGCAGTTGAGACGCCCAAAGACAGCAAGGTGATGGTCAAGGAGATGTCGTGGGATCCGATCACTCGGATCGTCGGCAGCCTCGGGATTCACACCGAGATCGATTTCACCAACCAGCAGGTGCTCAAGTGCTACAGCACCTCGATGATCTTCCGCGGGTTCGACATCTTCATGAAGGGGATCGACCCGCGCGACGCGCACTTCATCACCAGCCGGATCTGCGGGATCTGCGGTGACAACCACTGCACGTGCTCGTGCCTGAACCAGAACATGGCCTATGGGGTCAAGCCGCCGCCGCTGGGCGACCTCGCGTTCAACCTGGCCGAGACCGCGGACTACATCTTCGATCACGCGATCTTCAACGACTGCATGGCCAACGTCGACTTCTGCGAGCAGATGGTCAAGGAGACCAACCCGAGCCTGCTGGCCAAGGCCGAGACGACCGCCGCCCCGGGCAGCGACGTGCACGGCTTCAAGACGATCGCCGACATCATGCGCGCGCTGAACCCGTTCACCGGCGAGTTCTATCTGGAGACACTGCACGTGGCGCGCTACACACGCGAGATGTACTGCCTGTTCGGTGGTCGTCACACGCACCCGTCGACGATCATGCCCGGCGGCTGCAGCGCCGATATCACCCACCAGACCTGCACCGATTACTACGTGCGGCTGATGCGCTACTTCGACTACGTCAAGCGCAGCGTGCCGATGCACGACGACCTGTACGACTTCTTCCTGCGCGAGCTCCCGGGGTACGACATGGTCGGTTACCGCGAGACCAACCTGGTCAACTGGGGCTCGTTCGACGACCCCGACTACGTCGATTACGACTACCGGCACATGACCGACTGGGGCCGCAAGCGCTACATCACGCCTGGTGTGGCGATCGGCGGCGAGCTGATCACCACCGACCTGGTCGAGATCAACCTGATGATCCGGATTCTGCTCGGCTCGTCGTACTTCGACTCGTGGGAGCACGAGCCGACGCTGGTCGATCGCGACCCGCTGGGCAACCCGGTGGACAAGAACCACCCGTGGAACAAGGTCACGCTGCCGCGGCCGCAGAAGCGCGACTTCACCGACAAGTACACCTGGGTGGTGTCGCCGCGGATCTACGACAAGCGCACCGACACGCACGTGTGCTGCGACACCGGCGGCGGCCCATTCGCCCGCCAGTGGTGCACGGCGAAGGCCGGTCTGGTCGACTTCGGCTACGCCAAGGCCACCGGTCACTCGATCCAGATGGTCCTGCCCCGCTCGCCGAACCTGCCCGAGATGGAGCTCGAGTGGAACGTGCCCGAGAAGTCCAATGCGATCGAGCGCGACCGGGCCCGCACCTACCACCAGGCCTACAGCGCGCTGATCGCGCTGCACTGCCTCGAGCGGGCGATGAAGGAGGTGCGCGCCGGGCGGACCAAGAGCTGGAACAGCTTCGAGGTCCCCGAGAACGCGGTCAGCTGCGGGTTCCACGAGGCCGCCCGCGGGGTGCTCTCGCATCACATGGTGATCCGCGACCACAAGATCGCCAATTACCAGCCGTACCCCCCGACGCCGTGGAACGCGAGCCCGAGGGACGTGTACGGGACGCCTGGGCCCTACGAGGATGCGGTGCAGAACACCCCGATCTTCGAGGAGAACGGACCCGACAAGTTCAAGGGCATCGACATCATGCGGGCCGTCCGCTCGTTCGACCCGTGCCTGCCGTGTGGCGTGCACATGTACACCGGTGGCGGCAAGGTGCGCAAGGTGATGCACACCCCCACGGCGATGGCCTAGCGAACCCATGAGCGCCGACAGCCAGAGCGACGCGTCGGGCGAGCTGCTCGAGCGCGTCCAGGAGCTCCAGGCCGCGCTGGACGGCGCGCCCAGCTCGGGCACGCGCGAGCTCGCCGAGGAGCTGGTGGCCACGGTCGTGCAGATGTACGGCGCCGGCTTGGAGCGGATCCTGGACGGGCTGCTCGGCGCCGGCGCCGACGGCGAGCGGATCGCGGCCGAGCTGGCCGAGGACCCGCTGGTGGCCACGCTGCTGCTGATCCACGACCTGCACCCGGTGCCGCTGCACCACCGGGTGCAGGACGCGCTGGACTCCGTCCGCCCGTACATGGACTCGCACGGCGGCGACGTCGAGCTGCTGTCGCTCGACGACGGCGTCGCCAGGATCCGGCTGCGCGGCAGCTGCTCGGACTGCTCGGCGTCGTCGGTCACGCTCGAGCTGGCGATCAAGCAGGCGCTCGACGAGGCGGCTCCTGACCTGGAGGGACTCGAGGTCGAAGGCGTCGCGCCCCAGATGCCGGGCCTGGGGCTGCCGATGGCCGGCAACGGGACCGAGCTGCCAATGGCCGCCAACGCGAGCGAGCTGCCGATCGTGATCTCTGGCCAGGTGCCCACGGCCCCCTCCCCGATGCCGTTGCCGTCCTGGTTCGAGCTCGACGACGTCGCCGAGCCGGCCGAGGGGTCGATCGCCGCGGTCAGCGTCGGTGGCAGCGAGCTGGTGGTGGCGAACGTCGACGGAACGCTGCTGGCCTACCGCGACGCCTGCGCGAATTGCGGCGGCCCGCTGCACGACGGCGACCTTGCCTCGGGCGCGCTGCAGCTGCCCGCGTTGTGAACGCTCCTTCTTTCTCCCGCGCGCAGGGCGCTCGCTGGACGATGACCATCTCCAGCTCGAACCGGTGCCCTTGCTGCGCGAGCAGGGGCGAGTCAAGGTGGCGCTCGCGGGATGAGCGCGGACGATGTCCGCAACGATCCCGCGAGCCGCCGCCTGATCGCCGACGCCGTGTCGACCCGGCGCCGCGCGCAGGTGGTGTCCGGGATGCGAGGGCTGGCCCGACCACGGGCCCCGTCGGCGGCGTCGCGGCAGCCGAGCACGGCGCTCGCCGACGCAGCCCTGGAGCATTGCGATCTGTGCGGGATCTCGATCCCGGAGGACCACCGTCACCTGCTCGCGCTGGTGGAGCGCCGGATCGTCTGCTCGTGTGAGGCGTGCTGGGCGATGCGCGCCGGCGAGGGCGACTACCGGCCCGTCGGCAACCGCACCCTGTGGCTGGATGGCCTCGACGTCCCCGACGAGGTCTGGGCGAGCTTCCGGATCCCGATCGGTTTGGCGTTCTTCATGAACTCGACCGTCACCTCGTGCGTGGTCGCGATGTATCCGAGCCCCGCCGGCGCGACCGAGTCCGAGCTGCACTTCGAGACCTGGCGCGAGCTGGTCGACCTCAACCCGGTGCTCGACGAGCTCGAGCCCGACATCGAGGGGTTGATCGCCAACCGACTGAGCGACCCGCCGATGTACGTGATCGCGCCGATCGACCGCTGCTACGCGCTCACCGGGGCGATCAAGATGACCTGGGAGGGGATCTCGGGAGGGGCCGGCGTCGGCCAGGCCGTCACTGGCTTCTTCGACGAGCTCCGAGCCGCGGCGGTGCGAGCGTGAGCGTCGACCCGGCGATGCTCGAGGTCAACGGCCGCCAAGGCCCGCCCGACCCCGAGTTCGCGGTCGTGGACGCGCGCACGGTCCGCCACGCCGCGGCCCCGATGATCATGCTCGACCTTCGAGTGCGCGAGCACAGCGGCCGCGAGGTCTACATGATCGCGCTGACGATCCAGCTGATGATCGAGCCGGCCCGGCGCAGCTATGACGACGCCACCCGCGAGCGGCTGGTCGAGCTGTTCGGAGCCCCCGAGCGGTGGGCGGTGACCACCCGGAGCATGGTGTGGGCCCAGCTCGACGTGCTCGTGCCGGCGTTCACCGGATCGACCACCGTCTCGGTCCCGATCTCCTGCAGCTATGACCTCGAGCTGGCGGCGGCCAAATACCTGCACTCGCTGCCGGGCGGGGAGGTCCCCCTGGCGCTGCACTTCAACGGCACGATCTACTACCCAGGCGACCACGGTGGCCTGCAGATGGTGCTGGTGCCGTGGAACAAGTCGACCGACTATCGGATGCCGGTGTCGGTGTGGAGCGAGACGATCGAGCACTACTACCCCAACTCCGGCTGGGTGGCGCTGCGTTGCCAGACGCTCGAGGCGCTGGCGCGCGAGAAGCTCAAGCGGGGCCTGCCGACGCTTGACGCGTGCGTGGGCGAGCTGCTCGAGGAGGCGGAAGGCGACCGTGGCTGACCACCTCCAGCAGCTGCTCGACTCGCTGCTGTGGGAGGGATACGCGCTGTACCCGTACACCCCGACCTCGACCAAGAACGCCACCCCGACGCCGTTCGGGATCGTCTACCCGCCGGCCTACGCCGAGGCGCTGACGACCACCTACGACGAGCTCGCGCTGCGCTGCGCGCTGCAGGCGCCGCCGGACGCGATCCTGGCGGCCCGTGTGCGCTTCCTGGTCGCCGCGGGCGAGCGCCACCAGGCGCAGGAGCGAACGATCGAGCTGTCGGGGGTGATGGTGGGAGCGCTCGCGCAGACCGCTGCGCGCAAGCAGTGCTCGGTGCGGCCGGACGGCGGCGCGCCGCCGCTGACGATCGGCGTGACGCTGTCGGCGCGCGCGCTGGATGGGCACCGCTGGGAGGTGTGCCTCCGGGTGCAGAACCTGACCGTGGTCTCCAGCGGCCTGGACCGCGCGGGCGCGCTGGCCCGCTCGCTGATCTCGACGCACCCGGTGGTGCAGGTCACCGGCGGCCGGTTCGTATCGCCTTTGGACCAGCCATGCCCGAGCGTGAACACGTTCCCGGTGCTCGCTACGCCGGACGACGACGTCGTGATCGGCGCCGCGATCGTGCTCCCCGACCATCCCGAGATCGCTCCGGAGAGCCGCGGCGGCCTGTTCGACTCGACCGAGATCGAGGAGGCGCTGCTGCTCCACGTGCAGGCGCTGAGCGACTCCGAGCGGCGCGAGATCGAGCGGCAGGACCCCGCGGTGCGCGAGATGATCGAGCGGGCGGCGGCCGCGACGCCCGAGGAGATCCTGGCCCTGCATGGTCGCGTGACGATCCGCGACCCGAGGACCGACGAGCCGCCGGAGGAGCCTCCGGGGCTGGCAGACCCGCGCGCGGGCGAGGAGACCGCCGAGGTCGCCGGCGTCACGTTCCGCCGCGGGGAGGGCGTGGTGATCCGGCCCGGGCCCGACGCCGACCTGCACGCACGGATGCTCGACGGGCGCACGGCCACGATCGAACGGATCTTCACCGACTACGACGGCCGCACTCATCTCGGCGTCACGATCGATGACGACCCGGGACAGGAGCTGATGCGCGAGACCGGCAGGTACCTGTTCTTCTTCGCCGAGGAGGTCGAGGTGATGGGCAGATGAGCTCCGAGCGGCTGCTGGGCAAGATCCTCGTCGCGGGCGTCGGCAACGCCTGGTTGGGCGACGACGGCTTCGGCGGCGAGGTCGCCAGGCGCCTCGAGCGGCGCGAGCTGCCCGAGGGCGTCGCGGTGATGGACGCCGGCACGGGCGGCCTCGACCTGGCCTACGAGGTGATGCGCGGATACGACGCGCTGGTGATCCTCGACGTCAGCCGACAGGGCGGCGACCCCGGGACGCTGTACGTGATGGAGGCCGACGAGGAGTCGGTGCAGAGCCAGATCGAGGACGGCGAGATGATCAACCCGCACGGGATGGATCCGCACACCGTGCTGCGGTTCGTCAAGTCGGTCGGCGCGTGGCCGGGCCGGGTCGTGGTGATCGCCTGCGAGCCCACCGAAGTCGGCGAGATGCGCTGGGGGCTGTCTGACCAGGTCGGGGGCGCGGTCGATCGAGCGGTCGATCTGGTCGTCGACACGATCGCGGAGCTGCGGTGCACGAACTCTCGCTGAGCAGCGCGATCGTCAACACGGTGGTCAAGCATGCCGACGGCCGCCGGGTGTCGGTGGTCAATCTCCGCGTCGGCCACCTGCGCCAGGTCGTGCCGGACTCGCTGGAGTTCTACTTCGGATTCGTCTCCCGGGGGACCGTGTGCGAGGGCGCCCGCCTCGAGCAGGAGGCGATTCCGGCCCGGCTGCGCTGTCAGGCCTGCGACCGTGAGTGGGCGATCGAGATCCCCGCGTTCCGCTGCCCGACCTGCGGCGGCAGCGACGTGAAGGTGGCCACCGGCAACGAGTTCGAAGTCGAGTCGATTGAAGTCGAGGAGGTTGAATGCATCGGACCAAGGTGAAGGTCGTCGAGGAGGCGCTCGACGCCAATAACACGATCGCGACGGCAAACCGAGCGGACTTCGACCGGGCCGGCGTCCGGGTCGTCAACTTCATGAGCGCGCCCGGCGCGGGCAAGACATCGCTGCTGGAGCGCGTCGTCGCCGACGTCCCGGGCGTCCGGGTCGGCGTGCTCGAAGGCGACGTGCAGGGCGAGATGGACGCCGACCGGCTGGCCCACCTGCACGTGCCGGTGACCCAGCTCAACACCGATCCGGGCTTCGGCGGCGAGTGCCACCTCGACGCCAACATGGTGCGCTCGGCGATCGGTGCGCTGCCGCTGGACGAGATCGACCTGCTGGTGATCGAGAACGTCGGCAACCTCGTGTGCCCGGCCGAGTTCCGCGTCGGGGAGGATGCCCGCGTGATGGTCAGCTCGGTGACCGAGGGCGAGGACAAACCGCTCAAGTACCCGCTGATGTTCCGGACCTGCGATCTCGTGTTGGTCAACAAGATCGACCTCCTCCCCCACCTCGACTACGACCTCGACCGCTTCCTCTACAACCTCGACCAGGTCCACCCCGACGTGCCGCGGATGCTCGTCAGCGCCCGTACCGGCGAGGGCATCGACGCCTGGCGAGACTGGCTGCAGGCGGCCGCAGCCCCGGTCCGAGCGCTTGCGTGACAGCACGATCGGCGGAACCCTGGAGGCGCGCCTGGACGCGCTGGGCGCGGAGCGCCGCGACGCCAACCGCGAGTTCTTCGCCGCGGAGGCGCAGACCCTGGCGCGGCTGTGCCACGCGATGGCAGAGCGGTTCGCGCGCGGCGCCCGGCTGATCGCGTTCGGGCGCTCGCCAGCGGCGAGGTCGGACGCGCGCCACGTCGCGGTCGAGTTCGTCCACCCGGTGATCGTCGGCAAGCGGGCGCTGCCGGCGCTCGGGCTGACCGGCGAGGGCGGCCGGCTGGATCGTCAGGCCGAGCTGCTGACCGGCCCCGATGACATCGCGATCGCGTTCGGCGCCGGTGAGGGGGAGGTCGCTGCCGCCGTCGCGGCCGCCCGCGGGCGAGGGTGCCTGACGATCGCGTTCGCGCCGGCGGGCGCGGAGTGGGAGTTCCACCCGCCGACGTCGGACCCGTGCATCGCCCAGGAGCTGGTCGAGACCCTCTACCACGTGTTGTGGGAGCTCGTGCACGTGTTCTTCGAGCACCGCGGCCTGCTCGAGGGCCGCTCCGAGCGCCGTACCCACGACGCCGGCGCGTCGAGCTTCCTGTATCCGTTCCTGGACGAGCGCGAGCGCGAGCTAGACCCGGTGCTCGACGACGTGCGCCGCTCGGTGCTGATGAAGTCCGAGGAGATCGGGGCGCTACGCGAGCAGACACTGACCGAGGGCCGCCGGACGCTGGTCGAGGCCGCCACCGGGCTGCGCCGGAGCTTTCAGGCGGGCGGCAAGCTGCTGGCGCTCGGCAACGGCGGCTCGGCCACCGATGCGATGGACGTCGTCGCGGACTTCCGGGCGGCTACCGCGGGGCCGGGGCGTCCGGCGCTCGACCTGACCGAGGATCCCTCGATCCTGACCGCGATCGCCAACGACATCGGCGTCGACGCGATCTTCTCGCGCCAGGTGATCGCCTACGGAGCCCCGGGCGACGTGCTGCTGGCGCTGTCGACGTCGGGCAACTCGAGCAACGTGATCGAGGCGCTCGGGCAGGCTCGGCGTGACGGCCTGAGCACGATCGCAATGGTCGGCTACGACGGCGGACGGATCGCGAGCGAGGGCCTTGCCGACCACGTCGTGGTCACCCGCTCGGAGCACATCCCCAGGATCCAGGAGGCCCAGGCGAGCGCGTACCACGTTCTGGTCGAGCTGGTCGAGCTCGTCGAGGCGGTGCCGGGCGGGCCGGACCGATGAGCGTGGCCACGCGCCGCCGCGTCCGGGCCCGGGTGCAGGGCACCGTGCAGGGGGTCGGGTTCAGGCCCTACGTGCACCGGCTGGCCGGCGAGCTCGACCTGACCGGATACGTGCTCAACGACTCCCGTGGCGTGCTGCTCGAGGTCGAGGGAGACTCTCCGGCGGTCGAGCGGTTCTTGGCCCGGCTGGCGCCCGAGGCGCCGCCGCTGGCGGTGGTCGAGCGCGTCGCCGTCGACCCGCTGGTCCCCAGCGGCCCCGGAACTTTCGAGATCCGCCCGAGCGCCCAGGGCGAGGCGGCCGACGCGCCGGTCGCACCCGACAGCACGGTCTGCGTCGACTGTCTGCGCGAGCTGATGGACCCCGGGGACCGCCGCCACCGCTACCCGTTCATCAACTGCACCGCCTGCGGTCCCAGGTTCACGATCGTCCGAGGGGTCCCCTACGACCGGCCGCTGACGACGATGGCCGGCTTTCAGATGTGCTCCGAGTGCCGCGCCGAGTACGACGACCCATCCGACCGCAGGTTCCACGCCCAGCCGAACGCGTGCCCGCGGTGCGGCCCGTCGGTGCTGCTGGTGTCCAGCGCAGCCCCGGACGCCCCGCTGGCCCTGGGCGACGACGCGGTGCGCGAGGCCGCCGGGGCGCTGCGTGCCGGACGGATCCTCGCGGTCAAGGGGATCGGCGGCTTTCACCTGGCCTGCCGCGCCGACGATGAGGCCGCGGTGGCGTCGCTGCGGGCGCGCAAGCACCGCGAGGACAAGCCGTTCGCGCTGATGGTCGCGTCGCTCGCGGCCGCGGACCCGCTGGTGGTTCTGGGGGAGCTCGAGCGCGCGCTGCTGTGCGGTCCCCAGCGACCGATCGTGCTCGCCCGCCGCCGCGACGGCGCCCCGGTGGCGGCGTCGGTCGCGCCCGGCGCAACGGAGCTGGGACTGATGCTCCCCTACACGCCGCTTCACCACCTGCTGATCGCCGACGCGGCTGTGGGGGCGCTGGTGATGACCAGCGGCAACGCGTCCGACGAGCCGATCGCGTTCGCCGACGACGACGCGGTGGCGCGGCTGAGCGGGATCGCCGACCTCCTGCTGCTCCACGACCGGCCGATCCAGACCCGGACCGACGACTCGGTCGTGCGGGTGGTCGCGGCGCCGGAGCCGCGCCCGCTGTTCCTGCGGCGCTCGCGCGGCTACGTGCCGGCCGCGATCCCGCTGCCCGGAGGCACGCCGCGGCCGCTGCTGGCCTGCGGCGCCGAGCTCAAGAACACGTTCTGCCTCGCCAAGGGCGAGCGCGCGTGGGTCGGTCACCACATCGGCGATCTGGAGAACTACGAGACGCTGGTCTCGTTCACCGAGGGGATCGAGCACTTCCAAACGCTGTTCGCGGTCGCGCCCGAGGTCGTCGCCCACGATCTGCATCCCGAGTACCTGTCGGCCAAGTACGCGCTCGGGCGCGAGGACGTGCGGCTGATCGGCGTCCAGCATCACCACGCCCATCTTGCGGCGTGCCTGGCCGAGCACGGGGAGTCCGGGAGCGCGGTCGGGGCGATTTTCGACGGCACCGGCTACGGGGTCGATGGGACCTTGTGGGGCGGCGAGCTGCTGCTCGGCGACCTGGCGGGGTTCCAACGCGCCGGGCACCTGCTGGGCGTGAGGCTGCCCGGCGGCGCGCGGGCGATCCAGGAGCCGTGGCGGATGGCCTGCGCGTGGCTGGGGTCAATATCGACCGGCGTCCCGGTGATGCCGGGGACGCTTCGAGGCGCAGTGGCGCCCCGGGTCTGGGAACAGGTGTGGGCTCTCTCCCAGGCAGGCCCGAATTCGCCTTTCACGACGAGCATCGGAAGGCTGTTCGACGCGGTGGCGGCGCTGTGCGGCGTACGCGCCTCGATCAACTACGAGGGCCAGGCGGCGATCGAGCTCGAGGCCGCCTGTGACCCGGGCGAGCGCGGGAGCTACCCGATCGCGGTGTCGCAGGCCGGTGACGGTGGGCTGGTGATCGACCCGCGCGAGACCGTTGCCGCTGTGTGTGCGGACGTCGAGGCGGCCGTGTCGCCGGGGGCGATAGCGAGCCGCTTCCACGCGGCGGTCGCCGACGCGACCGTACGTGCCTGCTCGGCGCTGGCGCAGGCGGGCGGGGTCGACGCCGTCGTGCTCAGCGGCGGGGTGTTTCAGAACCGGCGGCTCCTCCAGGCGACCGCCGCCGGGCTGCGCCGGCAGCGGTTGCGGGTGCTGATCCCGCAGCGGCTCCCGGCCGGTGACGGAGGGATCTCCTACGGCCAGGCGGCGGTGGCGGCGCGGCGGCTGGCGGACGGCGGATGACGGAGCTGCGCAGATGAGCCAGGCCGATTCCCGGCGCGATGAGATCGTCAGGCAGACGGTGTTCATCCGCGGCGCCAACCGCCCGTTCGGCGAGCTGACCGTGCAGGACGTTCGTGCCCGGGCCGACGAGCTCAGCGCGGTCGTCGGGTTCGGGCCGACCGCGCGGGTCGCCCCGGTGGCCCGCGCGTGGCGCGAGCTGTCGATCGAGATGGACCGCGCCGAGGCCGGCACCGTCGGCGAGCTGCGCGACGAGGCGCTGGTCGCGCTGGCCCCGAAGCTGTGGGTCGTGCTGCCGGGGATGTAGCCGGGCTCCGGGCGGATCCCCCGGGGCGGATCGCCCGGGGCGGACGCGCCCGGGGCGGATCCCCCGGGGCGGACGCGCTCGGCGCCCGGGGCGGACGCGCCCGGTCAACTCCCCACTGGAGCCGTCGAGCGCCGACCTTGGGGAGTTGACCATGTGTGACACGGTCAACTCCCACGACTCCTTCATGGAAGGCTCGATTGGGGAGTTGACCTGCGACTCGTCCCGCACCGACCGGTCCGTATGCTCCGCGGATGCCGCCTGACCGCTGGGCCACCTTCGACTGCTACGGCACGCTGGTCGACTGGAACAGCGGCATCCGCGCCGAGCTGAGCCGCCTGCTCGACGCGGGCGACGGCGACCGGCTGCTCGCCCGCTATCACCAGGTCGAGCCACGCGTGCAGCGCGAGCACCCCACGATGAGCTACCGGGACGTGATGGCTGCTGTGCTGGCGGAGCTGGCGGCGCAGGAGAGCGTCTCGCTCGCCCCCGACGAGCGGGACGCGCTGGGCCGCTCCCTGCCGGCGTGGCCCGTGTTCGACGACGTGGCGGCGACGCTGACCGACGTTCGCGACCGCGGCTGGCGGCTGGTCGCGCTGACCAACAGCGACCGCGACCTGATCGAGGCGTCGATCGAGGCGATCGGCGTCCCGTTCGACGGCGCGATCGTCGCCTCCGAGATCGGCTCCTACAAGCCCGCGCACGGCCACTGGCGAGCGTTCCGCGAGACGTTCGGCGCCGACGAGCGCCGGCACGTCCACGTCGCCCAGAGCCACTTCCACGACATCACGCCCGCCCACCAGCTCGGGATCCCGTCGGTGTGGATCAATCGCCTGGGCGAGCGCGGCGACCCCGCGCCGACGCGGGAGCTGCCCGATGTACGCGGTCTGGCCGACGTCCTGGACGGGCTCGTCAGGGACTGACGAGCGCCCGGGCTCACCAAACCTGCACAGACCTTGCGCATCCGCCTCCCCGTCGTTGCGCGTGACTAACCTCTCGGGCGCATGAGCAGGGGTATCTCGCCGATCCTGCTGGTCGAAGACGACGACATCCTCGCCGGCCTCCTAGTCGAGATCCTCGGCGGGCTGGGCGAGGTCGTGTGGAGCGCGTCGGCCGAGGACGCCGAGGAGCGCCTGAGCTCGCAGCAATGGGACCTGATCGTGGCCGACGTCGAGCTGCCGGGCCGGACCGGGATCGAGGTCGTCGAGCGCGCCAAGGCGCAGCATCCTCTGTGCTCGACGCTGATCGTCTCCGGGCGCAGCTCGTTCGACTACGCGGTCGGGGCGATCCGGGCGGGAGCCGACGACTACCTCACCAAGCCGCTCGATCCCGAGGCGTTCCTCGAGAAGGCGCGCGAGCTGCTCGGGCGCACCCTCGCGCGCCGCGAGAAGGGCCGCGTCTCGGTGCTGGCCGTGGGCGCGCACCCCGACGACCCCGAGATCGGCGTCGGGGGAATCCTCCTCAACCACGCCGCCCAGGGCCACAGCGTCGCGGTGCTGACGCTCACCGGCGGCGAGCAGGGCGGCGTACAGTCGCAGCGCGCTGAGGAATCCAAGCGCGCCGCCGACCTGCTCGGCGCGCGCCTGTTCCATAAGGAGCTCGTCGACACCAGCCTGACCGACGGCGGGGACACGATCTCGGCGATCAAGGAGGTCATCGACGAAACGGTCGCGACCACGATCTACACGCACACGGCGCGCGACGTGCACCAGGACCACCGCAACACGCACCACGCGTCGCTCGTCGCCGCCCGCGGCGTGCCCCGTATCTACTGCTACCAGGCCCCGTCGACCACGGTCGAGTTCCGCCCCACCCGGTTCGTCGGCATCGACGAGGTGCTCGAGCGAAAGCTCGAGGTGATCCGCGCGTATGCGTCGCAGGTGGAGGTCCGCCATTACCTCGACGAGGAGCTGTTACGGGCCACGGCGCGGTACTGGAGCCGGTGGAGCCGCTCGCGCTTCGCAGAGCCGCTCGAGGTGATCCGTGAGAGCGACACCGGGAACGGCGATGGCTGACCGCAAGCGCGTGCTGATCACCGGAATGGGCGGCCCGGCCGGGATCTCGGTGCTGCGCGGCATCGCCGAGGACCCGTTGGACGTGTACTCGGCCGACATCGACCCGTTCGCCGCGGGTCTGTACCTGGTCGGCCCCGACCGCCGGGTGATGCTCCCGCGCGGGGACAGCCCGCGTTTCGTGCCAGCGGTCATGGACGTGTGCCGCAAGCACTCGATCGACGTGCTCGTGCCGACCGTCGACTCCGAGCTGTTGCCGGTTGCCGAGGCTCGGGACGAGTTCGAGGCCGCGGGCGTCGCGCTGGTCAACCCGTCGGCTGACACGTTGCGGATGTGCCTGGACAAGTGGGCGCTTCACCAGCGCTGCGACGGGGTCGTACGGGTGCCCGCGAGTGCGGTGGTCAACGACGACTTCGATCCGGCATCCGTCGAGCTGCCCGTGATCGTCAAGCCGCGCTCGGGCAGCGGATCGCGCGGCATCCGCCTGATCTCCGACCGCGACGAGCTGGCGGCGGTGCAGCGCGACGGTACGCAGCTCGTCCAGGAGCACCTGCCCGGCCCCGAGCACTCGCTCGACGTGCTCGCCCGCCGGGACGGGCGCGTGCTCGCGGTGGTCCCGCGCGAGCGGCTCAAGGTCGACTCCGGGATCGCCGTGACCGCCCGGGTCACGCGCGACGAGGAGCTCGAGAGCTTCGGGCGCACGGTGGCCGAGCGGATCGGTCTGGTCGGCGTCGGCAACGTCCAGGTCAAGCAGGCCGCCGGCGGCGAACCGGCGCTGCTCGAGGTCAACCCGCGGTTCCCCGGGAGCATGCCGCTGACGATCGCAGCCGGGGTCAACATGCCGGCGCTGGCGGTCCGTGAGGCGCTCGGGCAGCCGATGCCCGATAACCCGATCGAGTTCCGGCCACTGGCGATGGTGCGGCTGCTCGCGGACCGGTTCCTGGACTTCGGCGAGATCGCGACGCTGCAGGAGCAAGTCGATGTCTGAGGCCCGCCAGGACATGCACGTCCACTCGACGTTCTCCGACGGCGCCAACAGCCTCGACGAGAACGTCGCCGAGGCCGAGAGCCTCGGCCTGGTCGAGCTCGGCTGCGTCGACCACGTGCGCGTCGACACCGACTGGGTGCCAAAGTACGCGGCCGCCGTCGCCGCGATGCGCGAGCAGACCGGGGTCCGCCTGCAGTGCGGGATCGAGGCGAAGCTGCTCAACACCGCGGGCGCGCTCGACCTCCCCGAGCCGTGCGCAGGCGTCGACGCGATCTATGCCGCCGACCACCAGGTGCCGCTCGACGACGGCCCGCACCACCCGCGTGAGATCCGCGCCGCACTCGAGGACGGCGCGGTGTCGGCCGAGGAGATCATCGGCGCGATCATCGCCGCGACCGCGGCAGCCGTGCAATCCCACGACGGCGTCGTGATCGCCCACTTCTTCAGCGTCCTGCCCAAGGTCGGGCTCGACGAGTCCGAGGTCGCGCTGGAGCCGCTGGCGCAGCTCGCGCGCGCGACCGCGGCCAGCGGCGCCCGAATCGAGATCTCAGAGCGCTGGCGCTGTCCGTCGGCACAGACGCTGCGGCCGTTCGCCGAGCACGGCGTGCCGATCCTGCTCAGTACCGACAGCCACCGCCGCGAGACGATCGGGCGTTATGAGCACTGCTCCGGCGTGCTCGATGCGCTCGCGAGCGGCTGAGCGGTGATCGCGCTCGAGGTCGTGCTGGTCGCGTTCGTGGTGGCGGGCGCGATCCCACCCGTGGTCGGCGTGTACACGTTCGTGCTGGCGAGCATCCACGTGCTCCGGACCCGGCGCGAGACGATGGCGCCGATGTTCCCGCGGGTGGCGATCGTGGTGCCGGCGTGGAACGAGGCGGCGGTTCTGGGGCGCACGCTCGACCGGCTGGCCGCGCTGCAGTATCCGCGTGAGGCGCTGCGCGTGTACGTGGTCGACGATGCCAGCACCGACCAGACGCCCGAACTGGTGGCCGAGAAGGCCGCCGACCACCCGGGGCTGATCTTCCACCTGCGCCGCGAGCACGGCGGCCAGGGCAAGGCCCACACGATCAACCACGGGCTGAACCTGATCATCGCCGAGGACTGGTACGAGGCGGTGCTGATCATCGACGCCGACGTGATCCTCACCGTCGAGTCGCTACGGCGGATGACGCGCCACTTCGCGGCCGAGGACGTCGGCGCGGTGACCGCCTACATCAAGGAGGGCAGCCGGCCCGAGAACTACCTGAACCGGTTCGTGGCGTTTGAGTACGTGACCGCCCAGGCCGCAGCACGGCGCGCCCAGAACGTGCTCGGCGCGCAGGCCTGTCTGGCCGGCGGGGCCCAACTGCTGACGCGCGCCAGCATGGAGGCGGTCGGCGGACGGATCGATACCAGCACGCTCGCCGAGGACACCGCAACCACATTCAAGGTCCAGCTGTCGGGCCGCCGGGTCGTGTTCGACCCCACGGCCGTGGTGTGGGCCGAAGAGCCGCGCGAGATCGGCGGGCTGTGGAAGCAGCGACTTCGCTGGGGGCGCGGGAACGTCCAGATCACGCGCGCGTTCCGCCACGTCTGGTTGCGCCGGCGCAACGGCAAGCTCGGCGGAATCGGATTCGCCGCGATCTGGTTCAGCACGACGATGATGCCCGTGTTCATGACGCTCAGCTCGATCGGACTGCTGGGCCTGTTCGTCGTCGACCGCCACCTGTCCGAGCACGCGTTCCGGTGGCTGCTCGGCGTCAACGTCGTCACCTACCTGTTCATCACGCTGTCGGCGATCTCGATCGACCCGGTCACCGGACGCCGGACCTGGCGCGAGGCGATCCTGTTCCCGGGCGCGATCTCGCTGCTGTTCATCATCTACGCCGCCTACCCGCCGGTGTTCGACGACCTGCACCCGTCCACCGCGCTGGTCACGGCCCTGGCGCTGTTCGCCTACGCCTGGCAGGCCGGTTGCATGCTCATGGCCGCCGCGCTCAAGCGCCTGGAGGCAGTGCCGGTCGTGCGCGTCGTCGTCCCGCCGTTGCTGTACGTGGTCGGCTACGGGCCGCTGCTGGCCTCGATGACCGCGGCCGCCTACGGTAAGGAGTTGCGCGGCGCCGAGATGCGCTGGGAGAAGACCGAGAAGACCGGCAAGGTCGGGGAGGCGCTGCGGTGAGCGATCCGGTGCGGAGGGACTCTGTGGCGCTGGAGTCAGCCGAGCGGGCCGAGATCGAGCGCCGCGAGGATCAGCGCGAGGAGCGCCGCCGACTGCTGCGCCAGGCCGCACTCGCGCTGGTGCTCGCGCTCGGGCTGGCGGCCCGGATCATCTTCGTGGGGAACTAGATGCTCGCCTCTACGACCTGGCGCAGCTGTGCCAGCAGGTCGCATAGGCGCGCCGGATTCCCGCCTTCACCCTCGAGCTCTCGCTCGACGCCGCGGGCGAGGTCGGAGCCCTGTGGGATCCCGAAGGTGCCCAGCGACCCGACCAGCTTGTGGGCGTCGGCCCGGGCGTCCTCGAGCTCCTGCGGCGCCAGGCGTCCGGCCGCCAGCTCCCCGGCCGTCGCCTGGAGCGCGGCGATCCGCTCGAGCACGACCGGACGCGAGCGCGCCCACAGGCGGGTGATCGCGGCCTGGACGTCCTCGGACACCCCACCGACACTATCCTGCGCCGATCTCCCCCGCCGACGTTGAGACTTTCGGCGCGCGCGATCGGGCCGGCTGGGAGCCCGGCGACCACCCGCTCGGCCGTGGTCACCTGCGTCCCGCCAACGCCGTGTTCGGCCCTGCCGGACTGACGCTGGTGCTGCCGTTCGGGACGCTCGACGGCGGCGAGATCAGGCACCGGCAGCCACGCGGCGAGGGAAGCTTCCGCGCTCGCTTGCAGGCGTCGTCCGCACTCGGCTCGCTGAGCGCGTTCTTCCTCTACCTGCACGACTTCGACACCGACTCCAGCGACGAGCTCGACGTCGAGCTGCCCGCCGGCGAGCCGCACCGCGCGCTGCTGACCGTGTGGCGCCGCGGCGGCCACGAGCCGGCCGACCAGCGGATCGTCGAGCTCGACTTCGACCCCGCGGGTGGACTGCACGACTACGAGATCGAGCGCCGGCCCGGAGGCCTCGTGCGGTTCGCGATCGACGGCGAGCCGGCGTTCACCTCTCACGCCGGACCGGCCGGCGCGTTGCACCCGATGTTCAACGCCTGGTATCCGGACTGGCTGCCCGGCGGCGGCCCGTCACCAGGTGGCTTCATGCGCGTCGCCCTGTACGAATTCGCGCCGCTCGGATAACAGCTACCGTTTTCGGCCATGGCGGCTGTGGCGGAGGCCAAACGGCTCGAAGCGCTGCACGCGCTCGAGATTCTTGACACCGAACCGGAGGAGCGGTTCGACCGGATAGTCAGGCTCGCCACCACGATGTTCTCGGTTCCGATCGCCCTGGTCACGCTCGTCGACGTGGACCGCCAGTGGAACAAGTCCTGCATCGGTCTGGACGCCAAGCAGTTCCCCCGCTCGGTGTCGCTGTGCTCACATGCGATCGAGAGCGACGAGCCGCTGGTGATCGGTGACCTGCGCTCGGACCCTCGGTTCCCCGGCCATCCGCTCGCAACCGAGGGGTCGCCCGTGCGCTTCTACGCCGGCCAGCCGGTGCGGGCTCCCGGCGGCGAGCGCGTCGGCACGCTGTGCATCGCCGACCCGTCGCCGCGCGACCCGGGCGGCATCGATCTGGAGCGGTTGCGCGACCTGGGCCAGCTGGTCGAGAGCGAGCTGGCGCGCGACGAGCTCGAGGCGGCAGTTGCCGAGCGGGCGGAGTCGCAGGCGGACCTGCGGGCGATCATGGAGAGCGCCTCGGAGGGGATCATCAGCTTCAACAGCTCGGGCCTGGTGCGCACCGCCAACCCGGCGGCCGAGCGGCTGTTCGGCACCGAGCCGGGCGGGCTGGAGGGCAACCCGGTGTCCGAGCTGATGGCCGAGATGTCCTGGTCCCAGGCCGAGGAGGCGCTGCGGGAGAACCGCGCCGACGACGGGCAGACGCTGATCGGGCGGCGGCGGATCATCCGCGGGCGCCGGCGCGACGGCAGCGAGTTCCCACTCGAGTTCGCGATCTCCGCCACGAGCATCGGTGGCGCCGACACGTATGTCGGGGTGGGCCAGGACGTGACCGGCCGGGAGGCCGCGGCGCACGACCTACGCGAGCGCGAGCGCCGCTTCCGCGCGGTGTTCGAGCACGCCGGGGTCGGCCTGATCATCAGCCGCAACGGCGTCCTGCTCGACGTCAATGCCGCCTTCGGCGAGATGCTGGGCCGCTCGGTCAACGAGCTCCGGGGCCGCGCCTGGGCCGAGCTCACCCACCCCGACGACCTGCCCGAGGATCAGCGTCTGGCCCAGGAGCTGACCGCCGGTACGCGCGACTACTACCGGCGCGAGCAGCGCTTCCTGCGGCGCGATGGCACACCCGTCTGGGTGTCGACGACAGCCACGCTGCAGCGATCGGGCGAGAGCGACTCGAACCTCACGATCGCGGTCGTCGAGGACATCAGCGAGCGTAAGAAGGTCGAGCGCATGAAGAACGAGTTCGTGTCGGTCGTCGGCCACGAGCTGCGCACGCCGCTGACCTCGATCCGCGGGTCGCTCGGCCTGCTCGCCGGCGGGATCGCGGGCGAGCTGCCGGCCGAGGCCGCGCAGATGGTGCAGCTGGCGGTCGACAACACCGACCGGCTGGTTCGTCTCGTCAACGACACGCTCGAGCTCGAGCGCCTCGACGCCGGCCGCATGGAGCTCGATCGGCGGCCCGTCGGCGCTCGAGGACGTGGCTAAGACCGCGCTGCACGCCGTCGACGCGCTGGCCGGAGCGGCGGGCGTGTCGCTGGTCAGCACCGTCGGCGGGATCCGCCTGCTCGCCGACCCCGACCGGATCGTGCAGGCGCTCGTCAACCTGCTCGGCAACGCGGTGAAGTTCTCGCCGCGCGGCGGCACCGTGACCGTGTCCGCCGAGCCCCGCGGGCACCTGGCGCTGATCTCCGTCACCGACGAAGGTCCGGGGATCCCTGCCGAGAAGCTCGACAGCATCTTCGATCGCTTTACCCAGGTCGACAGCTCCGACGCCCGCGCCAAGGGCGGAACTGGGCTCGGGCTGGCGATTACCCGGGCGATCATCGAGCGCCACGGCGGGAGGATCTGGGCCGAGAACGGCGCCGAGGGCGGGTCGAACTTCCGGATGACCGTGCCGATGCTCGGCGGCCGGGCCGCGATCGTCGTCTGCGAACGCCGCGCCGAGGCTCGCGCCCGGATGACCGAGGTGGTGGAGCGGCTGGGACACCCCGCCGTACCCGCGGCCTCCGCGCCGGAGGTGATCCAGGCTGCGCGCGGGGAGACGATCGCCGCGATCGTGATCGCGCTCGGCCCCGCGCTGCCGCAGATCCTCGAGATGTTGCGCGCCGATCCGACCACTCGTGAGGTCCAGATCGTGCTCGTCGGCGGCGGGTCGCGCGACAGCGACACCGGCGCCGCGGCGTGGCTGGAGGGCTCGGGTCAGCGGACGCTGATCGAGGCGCTCGAACACACCGTGCCGGCGATCCGCCCCCACCGGGTGCTCGTGGTCGAGGACGACCCCGACCTCGGGCGGGTGCTGATGGCGACGATGGCCGGCGCGGGCATCGACGCGCACCTGGCCACGACCGGCCGCGACGCGATGGCGGCGATCGAACAGGCGCCGCCGGAGCTGCTGGTGCTCGACGTCAGCCTGCCCGGCGAGGACGGGTTTGCGGTCACCGACTGGCTGCGCCGGCAGGGACGGCTGAGCGGCACCCCGCTGCTGATCTACTCGGGGCTCGAGCTGAGCACCGAGGAGCGCATGCGGCTGCAGCTCGGGAGCACGGAGTTCATGCCCAAGGCCGAGGTTTCTCCCGACGAGCTGCAGCGCCGCATCGCCGACCTGCTGACCCGCATCACCGACTCCGAGGAGGTGGCCTCATAAGCCGCGGACGGCTGCTGATCGTCGACGACGAGGACGACATCCGCCTCATCGCGAGGATGAGCCTGGAGCGGATCGGCGGCTGGGAGGTGCTCGATGCCGGCTCCGCGGAGGCCGCGGTCGAGGCGGCCCGCTCGGGCCCGCTCGACGCGGTGCTGCTCGACGTGATGATGCCGGGGGTCGACGGTCCGGGCACGCTGGAGCTGCTGCGCCCGGTGATCGGCGCCGACACGCCGGTGATCTTCCTGACGGCCAAGACCCAAACGGCCGACCGCGAGCGCCTATCCGATCTCGGCGCGGCCGGGCTGATCGCCAAGCCGTTTGACCCTATGACGCTGCCGGATGAAGTGTCTGCCCGGCTCGCCAGGTAGCACCCGGCGTCAGATCCAGGCGTGTGATCTCGGCCAGCTCGGCGACGCGCGCATCGATCTCCGACTCCAGTAGCCGTGCCACGCGCTCGGTGCCGAACTCCTCGACGTTGAACGACGCCAGCGCGGTGCCGTAGGCCATCGCCCGGCGCAGCTCGTGCTGATCGCCGAGGCAGTCGAGTCGGCCGGCCAGGTAGCCGACGAACCCGCCGGCGAACGTGTCGCCGGCGCCCGTCGGATCGACGACGGTCTCCAGCGGATACGCGGGGAGCGCGAAGAACGCGTCGGCGGTGACCAGCGCCGCGCCGTACTCGCCCTGCTTGGCCACCACGATCGACGGGCCCCAGCCGAGGATCTCGCGAGCCGCCGACACGAGGTTGGGCTGCCCGGTGAGCTGCCGCAGCTCGGCGTCGTTGAGAATCAGGCAGTCGATCCTCCCGATCACGTCGACGAGCGCGTCGCGGGCGGTCTCGATCCACAGGTCCATCGAGTCGAGCGCGACGAAGCTCGGGCTGCACTGCTCGAGCACGTCGCGCTGCAGCTCGGGCTGGATGTTGGCCAGGAACAGCACCTCGCTCGAGCGCGACGGCGCCGACAGCTTGGGCGCGAACTCGGCGAACACGTTGAGCTGGGTGTCGAGCGTGGTCCGCGAGTTCAGGTCCCAGCCGTATTCGCCGGCCCAGAAGAACGTCGAGCCACTCCGATCGCGCTCGACGTCGGACACATCGGTCCCGCGCGTCGAGAGCACCGCGAGCTCGTGATCCCCGAAGTCTCCGCCGACCGGGCCGACCACGCGGACCTGGTCAAAGAACGAGGCGGCCAGCGCGAAATGCGTGGCCGCGCCGCCGAGCATCCGCTCGCGCTCGCCGAACGGGGTCTTCACCGCATCGAACGCGATCGAGCCGACAACCGTGACGCTCACGCCGGCACCTCGGCAGCGACCGGCCGGCCGAGTCCGGCAGCCGCGGCGAGTGCGGCGGCTTTGTCGGTGCGCTCCCAGGTGAAGTCGGGATCCTCGCGACCGAAATGCCCATACGCAGCCGTCTTCTGATAGATCGGGCGATGCAACCGAAGATCCGCCCGGATCGCCGCCGGGCGCAAATCAAAATGCTCTGACACCAACCCCAGAATCCGCTCACGATCGACACTCTCAGTCCCGAACGTCTCCACCATCAACGACACCGGCCGCGCCACCCCAATCGCATACGCCACCTGCACCTCCACCCGTGATGCGAGCCCCGCCGCGACCACATTCTTAGCCACATACCGCGCCGCATACGCCGCCGACCGATCCACCTTCGACGGATCCTTACCCGAAAACGCGCCACCCCCATGCCGCGCCATCCCCCCATACGTATCCACAATGATCTTACGCCCCGTCAACCCACAATCCCCCATCGGCCCCCCAATCACAAACCGACCCGTCGGATTCACCAAAAACGACCGCCGCAACTCCCCCACGTCATACAAATCCCCCGGCAACACCGGCACCACCACCTGCTCCCACAAATCACCAGCAATCAACGACTCCACCCCCTCCCGATGCTGCGTACTGATCAACACCTTCTCAACCCCCACCGGCCGCCCATCCCGATAACGCACCGTCACCTGCGTCTTCCCATCCGGCCGCAAATACGACAACCCCCCCGCCTTACGCACATCCGCCAACCGCTTCGCCAACTTATGCGCCAACGCAATCGGCAACGGCATCAACTCATCCGTCTCATCCGACGCATACCCAAACATCATCCCCTGATCCCCCGCCCCCGCCAAATCCAACACATCATCATCACCCCCATCCGTCCGCGACTCATACGCCACATCCACCCCCTGCGCAATATCCGGCGACTGCTTATCAATCGCATTAATCACCGCACACGTATGAAAATCAAACCCAAACTGCGCATCCACATAACCAATATCCCGAACCGTCGACCGCGCGATCTCCTGAATATCAACATACGTAGACGTCGTAATCTCCCCCGAAACCACCACCAAACCCGTATTCACCAACGTCTCACACGCCACCCGACCCAACGGATCATCCCGCAACACCGCATCCAACACCCCATCAGAAATCTGATCAGCCACCTTATCCGGATGACCCTCAGTCACCGACTCCGACGTAAACAGGTATTCGTTCTGGCTCATGAGGTCTCGCTTCCTTGGTCTTTACGGGTCACCTCGATCAGGTAGGCGACCATCACATCGTGGCCTCCAAGCCTGAGGTGGTAGGCGTCTGAGAGCTCCTCCACCCGTGTGATCTGGTCTGATTTGTCCCTGAACAGGTCGTGGAACTCGAAGAACCCGAAGTCGACGACCCGGGCCTGATAGCCGTGGCGCTGTAGTAACTGTGTGGTACGGCGTTCACCGATGATCGACAGCTGCATGATGTACGCCGTGCCATCGTCGGCGAGCGCCTCGGAGAGCAGCCGGATCAGGTGGTCGAGCAGGTTTCGACCCCAGTAGTCGAGCGGCCGGTGCGTGCCGACCTGCTCGAATGGGTCGATCGGCATCTGGTACAGGCTGGCCACGATCACGTCGTAGCGCTCCTCGGGCACCCACGGATACAGGTCCTGGGCGGCGGCGCTGACGCGGTCGGCCAGGCCGTTGCGAAACGCGTTGGTCAGCGTGTTCTTGACCGCAACCTCGTCGATATCGATCGCGTGCACGTGGGCCGCGCCGTTGCGCGCGAGCTGCACCGTCAGTAACCCCGACCCGCAGCCGATGTCGAGGCACCGCTGGTGGGCGCCGGTCCCCTCGCGATACAGGTACTTCCAGGTCAGCAGGCTTCCCTGCGTGGGCACGAACACGCCGTCGTCGACCGAGATCTCGGGGAAGTCCAGTGGGAACATCGCCCGGCCCCGGGGGTCGCTCCACGCCGAGGCGCGCCACCTCGCTGCCGGACGCCGGGACGCCCTCGTCGGGCAGCGCCTGAGGACGCTTGTGCCCGGGCTTGGTTGCGGCCAGCGCGTCGCGCGCCGCCTCTAGGTGCTCGGGACCAACGCCGCAGCAGCCGCCGATCAGCTGCGCGCCCTCCTCGCGCCAGCTGAGCGCGAGCTCGGCATACTCGCGCCCGCCGATGCTCAGCTCGTGGCGCCAGCCGGCCGCCGACAGGTAGCCGAGGTTCGGATAGGCCCCGAGCGGCAGGTCGGTGAAGTCCCTCAGCCACGACAGCATCCCGGTGACGTGATCGGGCGGCACGCAGTTGATCGCCAGCGCGCCGATCCCCATCTCCTCAAAGCGCCGCGCGGCACGTCCGAACGAATCGCCCTCGGGCCCGCCCCAATGCTCGCCGTACACCCCGCACACGCCGTGTCGGCAGCGGCGGAAGCTGAGCCACACCGGCAGACCGGTGTCAAGCAGCGCCTCGACGGTCGCGTAGGTTGAGCTGCGCACCAGCGACAGCGTCTCGACCAGGATCAAGTCGGGGCGGTCCTCCTCGAACGCCCGGCCCAGCAGCCGGACGGTCTCGCGGCCGTCGGGCGTGTCGACGTCACCGTTGACGCTGAAGGCGATCGCCACGTCGTCCTGGCGGCCGGCCTGGGCGGCGCCGTCCCGCGCCAGTCTCACCGCTCGGCGCGCCACGTCCATCCAGTGCACCGGCTCGGTCGAGCCCAGGCGCTTGACGCCGCCGCTGCGCACCGCGGTGGGAAGACCCCAGGTGTTGGTCGAGATCACGTCGCAGCCGATCTCCGCATAGCGACGGTGCACGGCCTGCACGTCGTCGGGCGCCTCGATCACGGCGGTCAGCCCCCAAAGATGCTCCTCCACTTCCGGACGCTGACCGGTGACGCCGATCAGCTCGGTGCCTGTCGCGCCGTCGAGGATCACGCACTTGTCGGTCGCGATCAGTCCCATCACCCGGGAGTAACGATCCCGCGGCGCCTGCGCTTGCATTCGCTCGCGCTCGCTGGTGACCACGCCCGAAACCGCGTTGGCGGCGTTAAGGCTTTCGCTCATGCTCGTCTCTCCCTGTTCGCGCGACCATACGCCGCGAGCCGCTTCCCGCGGACGATCGACGGCAGCTTCTCTCTTGCCCGGCGACATCGCCACTCTCAGAGGGTCAGGATAGCCTGGACCTTCGGGCAGGGCGGGTTCCTGAAGGGTACCTCGGTGCCTCACCTGGCCTATGCGGTGAGGACCGGCCACCTACTCGGTAGACCAGGTTCCTTACCCTAAATGAGAGAGAGGCACCACCGCGGGACCATCCGGCGCTGCGACATCGAAAACTGGTAAACCAGTTCGCGAGACGGGGGCGAGCGCAAGCCATCGCCCGACCACTACGAGGAGGTACTGGCAGCGGCATGAGGCTTTCGCGCGCGACGCTTGACGATGGACCGAGGGTGCTGCTCGACGCCGGCGACGGGCTCACCGTCGCGACCGTCGGGGGCAAGACTTTCGCCGACCTTCCCGAGCTGCTCGAAGCGGCGCAGGGCTCCGCGGACGCGATCGAGCCCGGCGATGCGGTCGCGGGCTCGCCCCCGCCGCTGAGCGCGGTCGGGAGGCCGGCGAAGGTGATCTGCATCGGCCTCAACTACCGCCTCCACGCCCAAGAGACCGGCGCGAAGCTGCCCGAGTACCCGATGCTGTTTCCGAAGTGGGCGACGAGCGTGACCGACCCGGGCGCGGACATCGAGCTTCCGCCGGAGTCCTCGTTCGTCGACTGGGAGTCCGAGCTGACCGTCGTGTTCGGCAAGCGCTGCCGCCGCGTCCCCGAGTCGGGCGTCGCCGACGTGGTGTTCGGCTACACGATCGCCAACGACGTGTCGATGCGCGACTTCCAGCGGCACACCACGCAATTCACCGCCGGTAAGGCGTGGGACCGCTCGACGCCGGTGGGGCCGGCGGTCGTCCCGGTGGCGCAGGCCGGCGGGATCGAGCCCGACCTGAGGATCTCCGGACGTCTCAACGACAAGACCGTTCAGGACAGCCGCACCAGCGACCTGATCTTCGGGATCCCGGCGCTGGTCGCCTACATCACGACCGTGATGACGATGGAGCCCGGTGACATCGTCCTCACCGGGACGCCCTCCGGCGTCGGCATGGCGTCCGACCCGCCACGCTCGCTGCGTGACGGCGACACGTACGAAGCGTCGGTCGAGGGCCTGGGCTCGATCGCCAACCGGTTCGTCTCCCCGGTGGCGTGAGTCGTTGATTCGGTGCCCGATGTTCGGGCCTACTGCTTCTGCAGCGTGGCCACGGTCACGTGCGGCCAGCGCAGCCCGTTGAAGTCCAATTGCACCAGCTGTGTGTACTGGAGCTGATGCTTGTCGGGGTGACCAGGGTTGGCGACGGTCTCGATCCAGAACGTGGCGTCGACCTCGACGGCCTTGGCGTTGCCGGTCGGCGGGTTGCCCGCGGCCTGCAGGAAGGCGGTGTTGGCGGTCCCGCCGCCCTTGATCGGGTTGTTCTTGGTGGTGATCTGGAGCACCACCGTCTTCTTGATGGTCTGTCCCTGGATCGCGTCCTTGAGCACGCTGTTGGGGTTCTTGACCATCGCCTGGGTGACGCCCGGGGACTTGAAGCGGAACTGGGTCGGCTGGGACAGGTTGAGCTCGGTGAACACCTGCTCCTCCTGGGCGAACGACTGCGCGTGGCCGCCGATCGGGAACGGAAGGATGTCGTTGTCGTGGATCTGCGGAGGACCGTTGACGACCTTGCCGGTGCCCTGCGCCAGGATCACGGTGCCGTGCGGGATCGACGCCATCCGTACCACGGTCTGGGGCTCGTTGGGGGCGCTGGTCTTCGGGACGTGGGCCCAGATCCCGGGCTCGATGTGCAGGCCGGCGCCGTTGCTCTTCTCCGAGATCTGCTGCATGTAGGTCATGCCGAACATGTTGATGTCGTGCATCAGCAGGCCCCGGTTGGGGATCGCGCCGTTGATCTTGGAGAACACGAGCGTCTCGTTGGTGAGGTTCAGCTCGAGGAACCGGTCCTGCGGGTTGTCCGGGTGATGCGGTCGCCAGATCGCGTTGAATCCGTGACCCACCCACTTGCCCGGCAGCGACACCAAGTTGCCCAGCGGCGGCTCGGGCGCTGCCTGGGCCGCCGCGGCCGCGGCGGTGGCCGTCGCCCCGTTCTCCTCGACCTCCGGAATACCGCGGAAGGCAAAGTCCGTATCGGTCTGCGCGCCTACTGTCATATCCACTCCTTGGCAAGTCGGTTTGATAGCGCTCGTCTGCACTGCCCGACGCACTGACGACTTCTCTTACTCCGGGCCGCCCAAAATCCACACACGCTGCATGTCACTGCACGTGCGTCGTGATGCGACCACCCGGCGGTAAGTTGTGCTCCCCTATCGGCCCCGCGGCCGGATGCCTACCCGGCCATGTCACCCCCGTGAACGGTTGCCCTGCCCGGCGCGATGATTGCACAGCACTTCAAGCGCTGTCAAGGACCGCGGCGGCTCGCGGACTGGGCAGCTCGACGCCCAGCGCGGACACGTGCATGCGCGTCTGTTCATCGACCCACTCGCGCAGGCTCTTGCCGTCGTGCTTCGCCTGGTCGGCCGGCCCGAGCACGCGCACCCTGAAGCCCTCGCCGGCGAAGTTCGTCGCCTGCTTCCACACGAAGCCGTCGATCCACGAGATGTACCCGCCGGTCCCGACCTCGCGGGCGGCGGTCAGCTTGTCCGCGGCGTCGTAGGGTCCGCTGGCCCCGTTGCCGAATGCCGGCGTGATGAAGTCCGACAGCGCCACCCCGCCGACCTGGATCGCGAACGAGTCGTCCTCGCACGGATCCGCGAGCTCATCGAGGATCTCGACCTGCTTGCCATCGTCGCTGGGATCCGGCGACGGGGCCGTGTACAGGTTGTTGCCGGCCGGATCGCCCAGCATCTCGACCAGTTCGTGGCTGCCCGTGAACAGCGGGTCCTGTCCGGCGTCAATATAGGCGCCCGGCTTGTGATGGCTGTCTGAGTGATAGCCGGCGGCGCCGGGCTGATCGAGCCCGTCCAGGAAGTGCATGATCCACGCGCCGGCCGGTGCGCGCCCGGTCTTGGGCGCGACGATCGCCGCTCTGATCGTCGGGTAGTACTTGGCGATCCAGTCGTTCACGAACGACTGGTACGGCGCCACGTAGTCGGCCAGGTCTGACTGTGTCACGACCGAGCTCTGCGAGAGCAGGGCGATCGTCGGGACCGCCTGCGGTGAAGATGCCACGCTTACCCCCTCGAGGTGGCTGTCTGTACGTCAGATCGTGGACGCTCTTGCGCTTCGGTCGGCGTGATTTTGGTCACGGTGGAGTTAAGGCCGACGGTCAGGCCGCGATCACGGCCACGCCGACACGGCCGCCGTCGACGTCGATCACGGTCCCGTGCACGAACCTGGCCTCGTCGCCAGCCAGATAGACGGCCGCATGCGCGACCGCATCCGGCGTGCCGACCGCGCCCGCGGGCGTGCCGCGCATCATCGCGGCCGCCGGCCCCGGCTCGGCCGGGTCGGGACGGACTACGCCCGGCGAGATCGCGTTGACGCGCACGCCCGACGGCCCGAATTCGGCCGCCCACGCGCGGGTCAGGGTCTCGATCGCGCCCTTGGTGGAGCTGTACAGCGAACCCACCGGGATTCCCAGCCGCGCGATCCAGGAGCCGAGGTTGATGATCGCCCCGTCGCCGCGCTGCGCCATCGCCGGCGCCAGGGCGGCGGTGAGGAAGTACGGCGCCTTGACGTTGACGCCATAGACCTCATCGAACGTGGCCTCGTCGGTCGCGGGGGTGGTCGAGCCGGGGTAGATGCCGGCCGCGTTGACGAGCACATCGACGCGGCCGCCGAGCGCCGCCGTGGCCCGCTCAGCGAGCGCGAGCGACGCCGCTCGGGAGCCGTCGAGCGCGGCGGGGACGAACTCGGCACGGCCGCCCGTGGCGGCGATCTCGCCGGTCAACGCGTCGCCGCGCCCCGGATCGCGCCCGCTGGCGGCCACCTGGGCTCCCTCGCCGGCGAACGCCACCGCGATCGCCCGCCCGATGTTGCTGGTCGCCCCGGTGACGAGCGCCGTCTTTCCGGCAAGCCGGTTTCCCATGGTCGGTCCTTTCAAGAGGCTGATCTGTGTCCGGAATCACGGTTGGACCGTGCGGTCCAGAAACCGTAACAGATGATTGGACTGATCGGTCCAAATACGGCGCTACGCTTCGTCCGTGCCCGCGCACGCGAAGTTGACTGCCAAGGGCGCCGCCACGCGCGACCGGATCGTCGAGGCGGCGGCAGATCTCGTGCTCGCCCGCGGCTTCGGTGGGACAAGCCTCGACGACATCCGCGCCGGGACGGCGACCAGCAAGGGCCAGCTGTTTCATTACTTTCCCGGCGGCAAGAGCGAGCTGGCCGGGGCGATCGCGGCATTTCAGAGCGAGCGGGTACTCGACGCCCAGCGCCCGTTCCTGGAAGCACTCGACAGCTGGGAGGCGTGGGATGGCTGGCGCGACGCAGTGCTCGCGCACTACTGCTCACAGCCGCACTGGGGCTGTCCGATTGGCTCGTTGGTCGGCGAACTGGCCGGCCGCGATCCGGTGCTCGCGGCGCAGGTAGCCGCCCACATGGACGAGTGGCGCGAGTACCTCGCCGAGGGCCTCGAGCGGATGCGGGTCGGCGGCCTGCTGCGCCCCGAGAGCGATCCACGAGCGCTGGCGCTGTCCACGTTCGCCACCCTCCAGGGCGGCCTGCTGCTGACCCAGACGATGGAGTCTTGCGAGCCGTTGCGGGCGGCGCTCGACGGAGCGCTGGCGGCGCTGCGCGCGCAAGCCGCCTGAAGCGGCAGCGGGGCCGACGTCGACTGGTGCGCCGGAGCCGCGGCGCGCCTGGCATATTGGGCGGGATGGAGTTTGCGGACGTGTTGCGCCGTAGGCGCATGGTCAGGACCTACGACGAGCACCGCCGGGTTCCCGACGACGTCGCGGACCGCATCGTGCGCCACGGGCTGCGCGCACCGTCGGCCGGCTTCTCCCAGGGGTGGGGCTTTCTGGTACTCGACACCCCCGAGGACATCGGCCGCTTCCGCGACACGGTGACGCCGGCCGAGGACGCGGACCGCTGGTTCGCCGCGCAGGTCAGGGCGCCGTTGCTGATCGTCCCGCATGCCAACAAGGACGTCTACCTCGACAACTACGCCCAGGCCCACAAGGGCGCGCGTGACCGCACCGACGACTGGTGGCCGGCGCCGTACTGGGACATCGACGCCGGCTTCGCCTCCCTGCTGATGCTGCTCACCGCCGTCGACGAGGGCCTCGGCGCCTGCTTCTTCGGCATCCCCAAGGAGCGCATCGACGCCTACCGCGAGGCGTTCGGAGTGCCCGAGCAGCTCAGGCCGATCGGCGCAATCTCGATCGGCTACCCCGACGACCCGCCCGCCGATCTCAGCGGGTCTCGGAAGTCGCTGGGCGATGTCGTGCGCCACGGGCGTTGGGACAACTCGGTCTGAGGTCCCGACCCCGTTTGCCGCGGTCCTGGAGCCTGGTAGAAGAGGCTGATGCGGTCGGTTGTCGTTCGCCACGAGTCGCCTGACCTGGGGCGCTACGAGCGCGTCGAGCGCGACGCTCACCCCGCGCTCGCGGGCGTGGTCAAGCGCTATTGCGGCTATATCCACCAGGTGACCGGGCAGGCCAGTCGGCGCGAGGTCGCCCAGGACCAGGTGACGATCATCCTGGGGTTCGGTCCGGTACTACGCGTGGCGGGCCCCGGCCACCCGGAGTCGGTCGAGCATTCGTTCGTCGCCGGACTGCACCCGTCCTACGCCGTCACCACGGAACACGGTGGCCTCGAGGGCGTGCAGGTCGACCTGTCCCCGCTCGGCGCGTACATGTTGTTCGGGGTCGCGATGCACGAGATCTCGGCCCACCTGGTGGTGCCATTCGACGACGTGCTCGGGCCAGAGGCGGCCGAGCTCACCGAGCGGCTGGTCAACGCGATGGACTGGGACGCCCGATTTGAGCTGCTCGATGCCTATATCTGGCGGCGGATCCAGGCGGCGCGGGCGCCTTCGCCGGACGTCGCCTGGGCGTGCCGGCGGCTGCGCGACACCGGTGGGCGCCTCGAGGTCGGCGCGCTGGCAGCCGAGCTGGGCTGCAGTAACCGCCACCTGGCGGCGCGGTTTCGCGAGCAGGTCGGGCTGCCGCCCAAGACGGTTTCCTCGCTGATCCGCTTCCAGCGAGCTGTCGATCGCCTCAGCCACGACGACGGCAGCCGCTTCGCCGAGATCGCCACCGACTGCGGCTACTACGACCAGGCCCATCTCAACCGCGAGTTCCGCCGCCTGGCCGGGACCACACCGGGCGCGTTCGTCGCGAGCCGGCTGCCCGACGGCCTGGGGATCGCCGCCGACAGGTCAGATTCATCCAAGACGCCGCGCGACATCGAGCCTAGGGTCGCCGCATGACCAGAGATATATATGCATCGATGCGCTACCGCGACGCGCCCGCCGCGATCGACTGGCTCGAGCGAGCGTTCGGCTTCAAGCGCCAGGTCGTCCACGACGGCCCCGACGGGACCGTTGCCCACGCCGAGCTCCGCTATGGCGACGGGCTCGTGATGCTCGGCTCGTGGCGGGGCGAGGACGACCACCGCCGCCCCGGACAGGGGTGGGCCTACGTTGTCGTCGAGGACCTCGAAGGCCACCAGCGGCACGCGGTCGAGGCCGGCGCCGAGATCGCCGCCCCGCCGCAATATCCGGAGTACGGCTCGTTCTACAGCGCCCGCGATCCCGAGGGCAACCTGTGGAGCTTCGGGACCTACGCCCCGGCTCCGTGACCGACCCAGCCCTTGCGCTGGAAGTACACGAGCAAGCCGCCGACGGTCACCGCCATACTGCCGACACCGATGACCCAGAACGTCCAGGTGGAGTTGATCAGGTGGGTGACCATGTAGCTGAAGTTCTGGCCGAAGAACCCGGTGATGAAGCTCAGCGGCAGGAAGATCGTCGCAATCACCGTCAGTTGCTTCATCACGTCGTTCTGCCGGTTGGAGACCGTCGACAGATACAGGTCGGTGGCGCCGGACATCAGGTCGCGGTAGGAGTCGATCAGGTCGCTGATCCGGATCAGATGGTCGTAGATGTCTCGGAAGTAGTCGCGCTCGTCGAGTTGGAGCCCGGGCAGCTCGTCCAGCTGGTCGACCGAACGGGCGAACAGGTCGCGCTCCGGGGTGATCACCTTGCGCATCGCCACGAGCTGGCGCTTCAGCGAGAACAGCCGCTGAAGCTGCTCGTCGGTCGGCTGGGCGAGGACGTCGTCCTCGAGACTGTCGACCTCGTCGTCGATCGCTGACAGAACGGGAAAGAAGCTGTCGGTTAGCGCGTCGAGGACGCGGTAGATCAGGAACTGCTCGCTGTGCAGCCGTTGCCCCTTCAGCTCCAGCTGCTGCTCCTGGAATTGCGGCAGCGCGCCGCGGTGGATCGTGATCAGGTAATGGCCCGAGATGAACATGTGCACCTCGCACAGCTCGGTGCTCCCCGGCTGCGCCTCGCCGGCGCCGTAGAACACCAGGAACGCGTAGTTGCCGTAGTTGTTGAGCTTGGGCCGCTGCCCGAAGTCGGTGGCATCGCGCATCGCCAGCGGGTGAAAGCCGAACAGGTGGTCCATCGAGGCCACCTGCTCGTCGCTCGGGCCGGTCAGGTCGAGCCAGAAGAACTGATCGCGCTTCAGGTGGTCGGCGATCTGGTCGCGATCGATCTCGGTAAAGCACGGCACGGTTAACTGAAAGTCGTCCTGGGTGCTGTCTGGGGCTGCTGCTTTGGCCTTGCCGACTGGCATCGCGGTCTCCTTTTCACTGGGGGCACCGGGAATTGTCCCCTGGCCCTGGACCGCGTCGGGGTAGGCTTTGCCTGTGCGGGTCGTCATCGCCGGAGGCCACGGGAAGATCGCGCTGCTGCTGACCGCGCGCCTGAAGGCGCGTGGCGATGAGGTGGTGAGCCTGATCCGCAATGCCGACCACGCCGCCGACATCCGCGCCGCCGGGGGTGAGCCGGTGGTGTGCGATCTCGAGGCGGCCACGTCCGATGAGATCGCCGCCGCCGTCGCCAGCGCCGACCAGGTCGTGTTCGCGGCCGGTGCCGGCCCGGGCAGCGGCAACGCCCGCAAGCTCACGGTGGACCGCGACGCGGCGGTCAAGACGCTCCAGGCGGCGACAGCGATCGGCGCCGAACGATTCCTGATCGTCAGCTCGATCGGGGCCGAGTCCCCGCCCGACGGCGACGACACGTTCAGCGTCTACCTGCGCGCCAAGGCAGAGGCCGACGCGGCGGTCATGGCCGGCGACCGGCAGTGGACGGTGCTGCGCCCGGGCGCGCTGACCGACGACCCCGCGACCGACCACGTGAGGCTGTCGCAGGAGCCGTTTCGAGGACGCGTACCGCGCGATGACGTGGCCGCGGCGATCGCGGCGCTGCTCGCGGCGCCGGCGGCGGTCGGAAAGGTGCTCTACGTCAACGGCGGCGAGCAGCCGATCGAACAGGCGCTGCGCGAGCTGTCCTGAGAGACTCCGGTCCATGGACCTATGCCTGATGATCGAAGGTCAGGAGGGGGTCACGTGGCCGCAGTGGGAGGCGCTCGGTCTCGCCTGTGAGGAGCACGGGATCCCGGAGCTGTTCCGTTCTGACCACTACCTCAACCTCGCCGGGATCCCCGACCGGGGATCGCTCGACGCCTGGGGCACGCTCTGCGGACTCGCAGCGGTGACCTCGACCGTGCGTCTCGGGACGATGGTCTCCCCCGCGACGTTCCGGCACCCGTCGCTGGTGGCGAAGATGGTCACCACCGCCGACCAGATCTCCGGCGGCCGCGTCGATCTCGGGCTCGGAGCCGGCTGGCACGAGCGCGAGCATGACGCCTACGGGTTCCCGTTCGGGTCCACGCGCCGGCGCATGGACGTGCTCGAGGAGCAGCTGCAGGTCGTGCTCGGCAACTGGGGCGCGGAACCGTTCAGCTTCTCCGGCGAGCACTACACGCTGCACGAGCTCGACGCCCAGCCCAAGCCGGTCCAGCGCCCCCACCCCCCGCTGATCATCGGCGGCAGTGGCGGCCGGCGCAGCGCCGAGCTGGCCGCGCGCTTCGGCGACGAGTACAACACGCCGTTCGCCGCTGGCGACGAGCTGCGGCGGCGGCGCGAGCGGGTAATGGAGGCCTGCGAGCAGGCCGGGCGCGAGATGCTGCCGTTCTCGCTGATGACCGGAATCGTGATCGGATCCGACGAGGCTGATCTGCGCGACCGGGCCCGCCGGCTGAAGGAGCGCAGCGCCGGCTTCGACGGGCTGTCGGAGGCGCCCCCAGAGTGGATCGTCGGCACGATCGACCGGGCCGCCGAGCAGCTGCTGAAGCTACGCGAGGCCGGAGTCGACCGGGTGATGTGCCAGCAGCTGCTCCACGACGACCTCGACGCTGTCGCGCTGCTCGGCGAGGAGCTCGCGCCGAAGGTCCGCTGAGGACTCGTCATGAGGGCGTTCGTCACCGGCGGCACGGGGTTCATCGGCGGCCACGTCGTGCGCAAGCTCCGCGAGCGCGGCGACGAGGTCGTGGCGCTGGTGCGGGCGCCGGCGAGGGCCGGTGAGCTGCGCAAGCTCGGCTGCGAGCTGGTCGACGGCGATCTGTCCCAGCCCGCCGCGATCGCGCGCGGCACCGCGGGGTGCGACGCCGTGTTTCACGTCGGCGCCATGTACAAGGTGGGGATCCCGAAGTCCGAGCACGCGGCGATGTATGACGCCAACGTGCGCGGCACCGAGCGCGTGCTCGACGCCGCGACCCAGGCCGGAGTCGCGAGGGTCGTGCACGTGTCGACCGGGAACGTGTACGGCAACACCGGCGGGCGCGCCGTCGACGAGGGCTACGAGCGGCCGCTGCCGCCGGACTTCCTCTCCTACTACGACGAGACCAAATACCTGGCCCACGGCGTCGCGCTGGACCGGATCGTCAAGGGCGCCCCGGTCGTGATCGCGATGCCGAGCGCCGTCTACGGTCCCGGCGATCCTTCCGAGGTCGGCAATCTGATCGATCAGACCCGGACCGGCAAGCTGAAGCTGCGGATGTTCCCCGCCACGGGCTTTGACTTCGTGTACGTGGAGGATCTCGCCGACGGGATCATCGCCGTGCACGACCGCGGCCGGATCGGCGAGTCCTACAACCTCCCGGGCGACCGGGGCACGCTCGGCGAACTCATCGACAAGACCGCCGAGCTCGCCGGCCGCAAGCCGCCGCGAGCCACACTGCCGACCGCGATGATGAAGCTCGCGATCCCGGCCGGACCGGTGGTCGGCAAGCTGATGGGGTTCCCGCCGAACCTCCGCGAGCTGATCCGGACCTCCGACGGCGTCACCGTGTGGATGTCAGGCGCCAAGGCCCGCAGCGAGCTCGGGTTCGTGCCGCGCACCCTCGACGCCGGGCTGCGCGAGACGCTGGACGGCAGCTAACCAGCGCTAGCCGGCGCGGCGGCGCGACTGCGTCTCGCAGCGCCCGCAGATGCAGTGTCGGCCGTGAACCGGGTTGAAGTCGATCCCCGGCGCCGGCGCAGGCCCTTTGGGGGCGGCCGCCGCGGCGTTGCCCGAGCGCCGGGTGCGGCGGGGTACGTGGATGACGCGAAAGAAGGACTTGGACACGAGCGGCCTCGATTCACTACGTTAGCCACGTGTTCGGCGGGACCCGGGCGGTCCTTAGCGATTTCTTCGAGTCATAGGAGGAACAATGGACGAAAACAGGACCAAGGAGCAGATCCACAGCCACGCCGACGCGGTCCAGCGCGGCGACTTCGATGCGGTCATCGCGGACTTCACGGAGGAGCTGCGGGCGCAGGCGCCACAGATCGCGCAGACGCTTCCGCAGCCGGTCACGTCGGCCACGGTCGTCAACGTCGACTATGGCGACGACGAGGCCGTGGCGCTGATCCACTACGCCGGCAACGTCAGCGAGATCACGGTCCGCTCGCACTGGCGCGAGGTCGACGGTCGGCCGCTGATCGTCCACGCCGAGCCCGTCGAGTAGCCCGCGGCGCTGTCAGGCGAGCTGCGGGCGGTGCTCGGCCCAGGGCCGGGCGCGCTCGATCTGGGCGGCGAGCGAGTACAGCGTGTGCTCGGAGCCGGGGCGACCGACCAGCTGCACGCTGAGCGGCAGCCCGTCGGCGCCGAACCCGGCCGGGATCGAGATCGCCGGCTGGCCGGTGAGGTTGTAGATCGCGGTGAACGGGGTGAACCGGCCCGCGCGGTCGATCGCGGCAGGCGCCGACTGGCCGTAGCCGCCCTCGGCCCTGATCGCGGTGGTCGCGAGCCCTGGGGTCATCAGCACGTCGACCGTGCTCCAGAGCCCGAGCATCCGGGCGGTGGTCTGCTCGCGCTTGGCCAGCAGCGCATCGCGGCGTCGTGGCGGGACCAGCCGGCGTCCGGCCGCGGCCATCTGCTTGGTCAGCGACTCCATTGCGCTGCGGTCGGGGAGCGTCAGCGAGTCCTCGTAGACCCCTCGGAACCACAGCTGCGCGAAGTCGAGCTGGATCATGCCCAGCGGCGGGTCGCGCTCGAGCATGTCGTGCCCGAGCTCGGACAGCAGCGACGCCGTCCGCTCGTAGGCCCCACGCTGGTCGGCGGAGACCTTCACGACGATCCCGGGCGGGATCTTGCGGGACATCGCGATCCGTAACCGCCCCGGCTCGCCCGCGGCCGCCTCGACGTAGCTGCCCTGAAACGGCGGCGCGGCGTAGCTGTCACCAGCGGCGGGGCCGTGCATCACGTCGAGCATCAGCGCGCTGTCGGCCACCGTGCGGGTCAGCGACCCGCGCGTCGAGAGCCCGAGCCAGCCGTCGGCCGAGGGCATCATCGACACCCGGCCGCGGGTCGGCTTCATCCCGACCAGGCCGCACGCCGCCGCCGGGATCCTGATCGAGCCGCCACCGTCGGACGCGGTCGCGACCGGCACCATCCCGGAGGCCACGGCGGACGCAGAGCCGCCCGAGGAACCCCCCGGCGTGCGGTTGCGGTCCCACGGGTTGCGGGTGATCCCGTTGGCGTCGGTCGCGGTCCACGGGAAGATCATCAGCTCGGGGACGTTGGTGATCCCGATCGGGATCGCACCGGCCACTCGCAGGCGGCGGACCACCTCGGCGTCGGCGGTCTCGGGAGGGCCCTGCGAGCGCGACCCGCGAGTGCACACCTGCCCCGCGACCGGCGTGTCGTCCTTGACCGCGATCGGCACGCCCGCCAGCGGGCCATCGGCCTCGGTGACGGCGTCGGCGGCAGCCAGGGCCTGCTCGGGCATTGTCGTCCGGAACGCGTTGAGCAGCGGATTCACCGCCTCGATCCGGCCAAGGCACAGCTCGACCAGCTCGCGCGGCTTGAGCTCGCGCGAGCGGACCAGCTCGGCGAGCGCGCCGGGGCCGGCGAAAACCAGATCCTGATCGGCGGTCGCGGTCATCTCAGTTCGCGAGCGCGAGCACCAGCTCGCGGATCGCCCCCGGGTACCGGTACGTGATCCCGCCGTGCTTGCCGTCGAACAGATCGAGCGAGTAGGACATCCCGAGCTTGTCGAGCTCGTGCGCGAACGCCTGCGCGCCGAGGTCGAGGAACCACTCGTCGCTCCTGCCGGCGTCGAGGTAGATGCGCCGCATGCTCTTGAGCTCGTCGGCGTGCCCGGGCGCCATCCGCACGGGGTCGAGCTCGAGCCACCGGCTCCACACGTCCTCGACAAGTCGCCCGGTGGAGATGTCGAACGGGAGCAGCGCCTCGCCGGGCCGGTCGGGATCGGGCGTGTATGCGCACGCGTAGCCGTAAACCTCGAACGGCTTGCCGAAGTTGTTCCAGTCGAAGTGGTCGGCCTCGGCCAGGCGCTCGTGGAACACCTCGTAGGAGCCGTCGAACCGGTCGCGCAGCTCGCGCGCCACGGTCGGGAAGTCGCGCTGGTAGCAGCACTCGAATAACGCGTCGCCGGCGTGGGACGCGAGCGCTCCGAACACGTCGGGACGCATCATCGGCACGACCATCGCGCCGTAACCGCCCGACGACTTGCCGGTCAGGCCGCGCCGGTCGCGGTCGGCGTACGTCGGGTACCGCTCGTCGACGAACGCCACGACCTCGTCGCACAGGTAGTCCATATAGCGACCCGTGCTCGACGAGTTCAAGAACTGCGAGCCGCCGCGCGACGTCCATACGTCGACGAACACGACCACCGCGTCGGGGCAGCCTCCGGCGGCGAACATCTCGTCCAGGCGCTCGACCATCGTCGGCTCGAACGCGGTCCGCGACACCCACATGTCGACCTGCCCCGAGAAGCCCTGGATCACGTACACCGAGGGCACGGGCCCGCTGGTCCGGCCACTCGCGAGACCGGGCGACCGGTACACGTACATGGGGCGCTTGGCGGAGTCCCCGAGCGGGTTGTCAGCGAGCAGCTCGGACTCCACCGTGAGCCGGTCCAGCGCCCCCTTCAGCGGCCGCTCCCAGGGCGCGCCGGGCGGTCCATCGAGTTCGCGTAGAGCCACGGCGCGGACCGTAGCGGACGCACGCTGCAAACCCCCGGCCGGGGGATTTGAAACCGATCGTCTTGTGCGAGACTTGATGATCGGTCCCCAAATGGAGCCCACGTGGATGCGGCCGGGATGACTTCGCGGATTCGACACGCGCGTTGCGCTCGCGTAGCGCCGCTACGCATCGCCTCCGCCCGCGCCGCCCCGCTCGCCCCCCGACCACCCCACGCGGACCCCATTTGGGGATCGATCATCTAGGCTGGGTAGCACCCCATACGCCATGACTGATCAGGTTCAGACACGTTCGTCAAACGGCGCGGCCGCTGCCGACATCGATTCGTCCAACGGTGACGGCGCCGACATCGATGTAGCCGAGACCAGCGAGTGGCTCGAGGCGCTCGACGCCGTCGTTGCGCACGATGGGGTCGACCGGGCCCGCCACCTCGTCACCCGCGTCGTCGAGCGCGCACAGCACTCGGGCACGGGGCCGATCGCGAGCCTCAACACCCCATATGTGAACACGATCCCGCCCGAGCGCGAGGCACAGCTGCCGGGCGACCCCGCGGTCGAGCGCCGGCTGCGCTCGATCGTGCGCTGGAACGCGATGGCGATGGTCGTCCGCGCCAACAAGGACAACTCGGGCCTCGGCGGCCACATCGCCACCTACGGGTCGGTGGCGACCCTGACGGAGGTCGGCTTCAACCACTTCTGGCGCGCTCCCGGCGAGGAGCACGGCGGTGACCTCGTGTACTTCCAGGGCCACTCATCGCCGGGCAACTACGCGCGCTCATTCCTCGAGGGCCGGCTCAGCGCCGAGCAGCTCGACGGGTTCCGCCGCGAGGTCTCGACCGACGGGCTGTCGTCCTACCCGCACCCGTGGCTGATGCCCGACTACTGGCAGTTCCCGACGGTGTCGCTGGGCATCGGCCCGATCACCTCGATCTACCAGGCGAGGTTCATGAAGTACCTCCAGGCGCGGGACCTGGCCCAGACCGACGGCCGCAAGGTGTGGGCGTTCCTCGGCGACGGCGAGATGGACGAGCCCGAGTCGATGGGCGCGACCGCGCTGGCCGGCCGCGAGCAGCTCGACAACCTGATCTGGGTCGTCAACTGCAACCTCCAGCGCCTCGACGGCCCGGTGCGCGGCAACGGCAAGATCATCCAGGAGCTCGAGTCCGATTTCCGCGGCGCCGGCTGGAACGTGATCAAGGTGATCTGGGGTTCGCGCTGGGATCCGCTGCTGGCCGCCGATACCGACGGGCGGCTGGTCAAGGTCATGGAGGAATGCGTCGACGGCGAGTACCAGACGTTCAAGTCACGCGACGGCGCGTACGTGCGCGAGCACTTCTTCGGCCGCGACCCGGTGCTGCTCGAGCGCGTCGAGCACATGTCCGACGAGGAGATCTGGCTGCTCAACCGGGGCGGCCTGGACCAGCAGAAGGTCTACGCCGCCTACCACGAGGCCGCCCGCCACACCGGCCAGCCGACCGTGATCCTGGCCAAGACGATCAAGGGCTACGGGATGGGCGTCTCGGGCGAGGGCCAGATGATCACCCACCAGGCCAAGAAGATGACCGAGGACGCGCTGCTCACGTTCCGCGATCGCTTCGAGCTCCCGCTGACCGACGAGCAGGTGCGGGCCGCCGAGTACTACAAGCCGCCCGAGGACTCCCCCGAGATGCAGTACCTGCTTGAGCGCCGCACGGCGCACGGCGGGAGCCTCCCGGCCCGGCGCCAGAGCGCCGAGCCGCTCCCGGTCCCCGAGCTCGACATCTTCAAGGGCCAGCTCGAGGGCACCGGCGACAGAGAAATATCAACGACCATGGCCTTTGTCCGGGTTCTGGCCGCGCTGCTGCGCGACAAGCAGCTCGGCAAGCACATCGTGCCGATCATCCCCGACGAGTCGCGGACGTTCGGCATGGAGGGCCTGTTCCGGCAGATCGGGATCTACTCGCCGGTCGGGCAGCTCTACCAGCCTCAGGACTCAGAGCAGCTGATGTTCTACAAGGAGGATCAGCACGGCCAGATCCTCGAGGAGGGGATCACCGAGGCCGGCTCGATCTCGTCGTTCATCGCCGCCGGGACCTCCTACAGCGCCCACGACGTGCAGACGGTGCCGTTCTACATCTACTACTCGATGTTCGGCTACCAGCGGGTCGGCGACCTGATCTGGGCGGCGGGCGACAGCCGCACGCGCGGGTTCATGCTCGGCGGCACCGCCGGCCGCACCACGCTCAACGGTGAGGGCCTCCAGCACGCCGACGGCCACAGCCACGCGCTGTTCCCGGTCGTCCCCAACTGTCGCGCCTTTGACCCCACGTTCGGCTACGAGCTCGCCGTGATCATCCAGGACGGGTTGCGGCGGATGCTGGTCGACCAGGAGGACGTCTTCTACTACCTGACGCTGATGAACGAGAACTACCGCCACCCGGAGATGCCGGAGGGCGCTCGCGAGGGGATCCTGCGCGGGATGTACCTGCTGTGGGAGACCGGCGCGGACGGTGGGCCGCGGGTCCAGCTACTGGGCTCGGGCACGATTCTGCGCGAGGCGATGGCCGCCGCCGAGCTGCTCGAGGCCGACTGGGGCGTGGCCGCCGACGTGTGGAGCGTCACCTCGTTCACCGAGCTGCGCCGCGACGGGATCGAGGTCGAGCGCTGGAACATGCTGCACCCGCTGGAGGAGCAGCGTCGCGCGTACGTGACCGAATCGCTGGCGAAGCGGGGCGGACCGGTGATCGCGACGACCGACTACGTGCGGAGCTTCGCCGACCAGATTCGCCAGTGGGTGCCGGGCGGCTACCGCGTACTCGGGACCGACGGGTTCGGGCGCAGCGACACCCGCGAGGCGTTGCGCCGCTTCTTCGAGATCGACCGCCACTACGTCGTGGTGGCGGCGCTCAAGGAGCTCGCCGACCGCGGCGAGCTCGAGCCCAAGCGGGTGCAGGAGGCAATCGAGCGCTACGGGCTCGACGCCGAGGCGCCGATGCCGACCAAGGTATGAGCGCCACTAACGTCGTCTCGGTCGAAGTCCCGGACATCGGGGACTTCGACGAGGTACCGGTGATCGAGATCCTGGTCTCGGCGGGCGACACGGTGCAGACCGACGACCCGCTGCTCACGCTCGAGTCCGACAAGGCGACGATGGACGTGCCGGCGCCGTTCCCGGGGACGATCACGGAGGTCAGCGTCAAGGTCGGCGACCGGGTCGCCCAGGGCAAGCTGCTGCTGAAGATGGAGCCGGCCGAGGGATCCTCGTCGCAGGACACGTCCGAGAAGGCCTCGGCGGCGGCTTCCAACGGCGCGCCCAGCGAGGCCTCAGCGCCCGATGCGGTACAGGCAGCGGTCGATGCCGAGCCGCCACCGTCGGCGCCCGAGCCCACCCCGGTTTCTGAGCCGTCGCCGGCCCCCTCGGATGGAGCGGTCTACGCCAGCCCGTCGGTCAGGCGCCTCGCGCGCGAGCGCGGAATCGATCTGCACCAGGTCCAGGGCAGCGGCCGCAAGGGGCGGATCACGCGCGGCGACGTCGAGTCGTTCGCTTCCAAGGGGCCGGCTACGCCTTCGGCGGCCGGCCCGGGGTTGGGGTTGGATCTGGCCCCCTGGCCGTCGCTGAACTTCGAGAAGTTCGGCCCCGTGGAGCGGGTCCAGCGCTCGCGGATCCAGCGGATCTCAGGGCCGAACCTGGCCCGCAACTGGGTTGCGATCCCGCATGTCACCCACAACGACGAGGCCGACATCACCGAGCTCGAGGCCTGGCGCAAGCGGCTCAACGAGGAGCAGGCTCGCGACGGCGTGAAGGTCACGATGGTCTCGTTCCTGGTGGTCGCCAGCGTGGCGACGCTGAAGGAGTTCCCGATTTTCAACTCGTCGCTCGACGGCGAGGACCTGATCCTCAAGCGCTACTACAACATCGGGTTTGCCGCCGACACCCCCGGCGGCCTCGTCGTCCCGGTGATCAAGGACGCCGACCGCAAGGGGCTGCTCGATATCGCCCGCGAGCTCACCGAGCTGTCGGGCAAGGCGCGCGAGGGCAAGCTCGGCCCCGCTGACATGCAGGGGAGCTCGTTCACGATCTCCAGCCTCGGCGGGATCGGCGGCACCAGCTTCACTCCGATCGTCAACGCCCCCGAGGTCGCGATCCTCGGCGCCACCCGGGCCGCGATGAAGCCGGTATGGAACGGTGCCGAGTTCGAGCCGCGGCTGATGCTGCCGCTCTCGCTGTCCTACGACCATCGGGTGATCGATGGCGCCGCCGCCGCGCGCTTCGTGGTCCACCTGGTCGGAGTGCTGTCGGACCTGCGGCGAGCGCTGCTGTGAGCGGTGCGGCCGAGGTGCGCGTCCCCGACATCGGGGATTTCACCGACGTCCCGGTGATCGAGGTCCACGTCTCCCCTGGGGACGAGGTCGCCGCCGAGGATCCGCTGGTCACGCTCGAGTCAGACAAGGCGACGATGGACGTGCCCGCGCCGTCCGCCGGGACGATCTCGCAGCTGCGCGTCAAGGTCGGCGACCGGGTGTCGCAGGGGAGCGTGCTGCTGACGCTCGAGGGCTCCGAGAATGGGGCCGACGCCGCGGATTCCACCGACTCCACCGACTGCCACCGACTCCACCGACTCCACCGCTGCGAATGATGATGCACCGGAAACCAGGGCATCGACCAACGGGTCGCCCCCTCCGGCCGAAAGCGACGGCGACCGCGACGCCCAGGTCGTGGTGATCGGATCGGGCCCGGGCGGCTACAGCGCCGCGTTCCGCGCCGCCGACCTCGGCCTGAAGACGATCATGATCGAGCGCTACGAGACGCTCGGCGGCGTCTGCCTGAACGTCGGCTGCATCCCGTCCAAGGCGCTGCTTCACGCCGCGCGCGTGGTCGCCGAGGCCGAGGAGATGAGCGTCCACGGGATCCAGTTCGGCGAGCCCAAGATCGATCTCGAGGCGCTGCGGACCTGGAAGGAGTCGGTGGTGGCCAAGCTCACCGGCGGCCTCGTCGCCCTGGCCAAGCAGCGCAAGGTCGAGATCGTCCACGGCGTCGCCCGCTTCACCGGCCCGAACTCCGTGCAGGTCGAGGACCGCACGATCACGTTCGACAACTGCATCATCGCCGCCGGCTCGGAGGCCGCCTCGATCCCGGGGCTGCCAGACGACCCGAGGATCATCCACTCGACCGGCGCGCTCGACATCCGCGAGGTTCCGGAGCGGCTGCTGGTGATCGGCTGCGGGATCATCGGCCTGGAGATGGCGGCCGTGTACGACGCGCTGGGGTCGAAGATCACCGCCGTGGAGTTGTTCGACCAGCCGATCCCGGGGTGCGATCCCGACGTCGTCAGGCCGCTGCAGCGGCGGATCACCGAGCGCTACGAAGCGGTCCACCTCGACACCAAGGTCGAGTCGGTGCAGGCCGCCGACGACGGGCTGCGGGTGAAGCTTGATAACGGCGAGGAGTACGTGTTCGACCAGATCCTCGTGGCCGTCGGCCGCAAGCCCAACGCGGGCGGCTTGGACGCTTCCGCCGCCGGGGTCGAGGTCGACGACGCAGGGTTCATCCGGGTCGACGCGCAGCTGCGCACCAACGTGGGGCACATCTATGCGATCGGCGACGTCGTCGGCGGCCCGATGCTCGCCCACAAGGCCTCCCACGAGGGCCACACCGCCGCGGAGGTGATCGCCGGCGTCCCGGGCGCCTCGTTTGACCCGAGGTCGATCCCGTCGGTCGCCTACACCGACCCCGAGGTGGCGTGGACGGGCCTCACCGAAACGGCGGCGAAGGCCGACGGGATCGAGTATGAGAAGGCCGTGTTCCCGTGGGCGGCGTCCGGCCGCGCCCTGTCGCTGGCCCGCTCGGAGGGCATGACCAAGCTCCTGTTCGAGCCGGGCAGCCACCGACTGCTGGGCGCCGGGATCGTCGGCGTCGGCGCCGGCGAGCTGATCGCCGAGGCCGTGCACGCGATCGAGATGGGCTCCGACGCCGAGGACATCGCGCTCTCGATCCACCCCCACCCCACGCTGTCGGAGACCGTCGGGTTCGCGGCCGAGATCGCCGCGGGCACGATCACCGACATCCTGCCCCCGCGCAAGCGGGCGGCTTCGAAGGCCTCGAGCTAGGCGGCCAGCAGGGCCCGGATCAGGGCCGCGACCGCGCCCGGCTCGGTGTCGATCCGCCGCTGGGTGAGCCGGATCACCCGGTAGCCGGCGACCTGCAGCTTCGCGTCGCGGCGGCGGTCGGCCTCGAACTGCTCGCGCGAGCGGTGGTAGCCGTAGCCGTCGATCTCGACGATGAGCTTCTGATCGCGCCACACCGCGTCGACCAGCTCGCCTTCGACCAAGACGTTGCACTGCGGCTCGGGGAGCCCGGCGTCGCGGATCAGCGCCAGGAAGCGATCCTCCAGCTCCGATTGGGTCCATGGGGCCGGGCCCGTCAGCTCTGCGATCGCGGTCCGCAGCCGCTTGGCGCCGCAGTGGCGCGGGTTCCGCTCGAGCACGTCCTCGAGCTCGCGCCCGATCAGCCGCCCCATGCGCTCGATCTTCTCCAGCATCGCTCGTGTGCGCTGGGCGGTGGCTACCGATGCGTGGTCGAGGACGCTCCGCGCCAACGAGGTCACCGGGATCCCGTCGACGACCGTTGCATCCGCCTCGAGCAGCCCGCGCGCCGTGTGAACCCGAACCCGGTTGGGCCCCGGTTTCCCACAGCCGTGCGGGACGGTCACATCAATCAGCCCGCTCTCGGCGGCCTGCACCTCCCAGACGGCGAGCGCGAACCGGTGGCTGAGGAGCGCATCGGGTCCGCACGCGAGCACGGCGGCCATCCAGTACCCCTTCAGCGTCAGCTTGCGGTGGCCGACGGCGTAGATGCCGCGATGGATCCGGTGAAAGCGGCCGGCCGTGATCCGATCCTGAACCATGTCACGCGTCAGGCCGATCGCCAGCAGCTGCTGCCGGGCCACGGCTCCCGTGCTGGGCAGCAGCAAGCAACGCGACCTTCTGGTCGATTGGATGATCGAGTGCGGCTATACGCCGTACTGGATCGACCGAACGCCTCATGGGCGCGTAAGGATCCCGGGAATCGCGTCACACGTGGGTGACGCGCAGCTTCAATCCACCGCAGAACCTGCGACGAAAGCGCTACCGGGACCGACGCGCCCGCAGCACCACGAGCGCCGCCACCGCGAACGCGAGCGCTAGCGGCCACGCCGCACCCGCGCGCCGAGCCAGGGACCGGCCCTCCGAGACCGGCGACAGCGCGGGCATCGCGAACTCCTCTGCAGCGAGCACGTCGTGCGGCTCCTCGATCCCGGTCGGGTCCGCGGGCAGGACCACGGGGCCGTGGGTCAGCGTCGGATCGGGCGCCGGCATCGCGAACGCCTCCGCGGCGAGCACGTCCTGGGCGGGGTCGCGAGCGGGTGTGTTGGAGTCGGGCATCGAGCGATGATCCCAGACTCGGGTTGTCAGATGTAAACCGCGGCCGGCGGAGGCGGCCCGCGGGCAATCCTAAAGGGCACGATCAACCCATCCGATAATCTAAGTCAAGGCGGCTTAGATCACGCGATCACGACCGCCGAAAAAGAGCTATACTCCGCTTATCTCTTGTAAGCACCTAACGAAAGTGAAGTCCTGATGAGTCGACTTCTCCTGGTTCCACTAGACGACGTCGTCGTCTTCCCGGGCATGTCGCTGACGCTCGCGGTGGACGCCGGCGAGGACGACCGCGTGTTGCTCGTCCCCCATCACGAGAGCGAGTACGCCGGCGTCGGCACCGTCGCCGAGACCACCGACCGCGTCCGCCTGCCCGGGGGCGGCCGTGCCGTCGCGCTGAAGGGCCTTCACCGTGGGGTCGCCGGCGCGGCGCACACGATGCCGGACGGCCGGCTGTACGTCGAGGTCGAGGAGCGCATCGACGACGTTCCCGTCGACGGTCGCACCCGCAACCTCGAGCGTGAGTACCGCGCCCTGGTCGAGGAGATCCTCGAGCTGCGCGGCGACGACGGCCGTGTGTCGGCGTTCGTTCGGAGCATCTCCGAGCCCGGAACGCTGGCTGACACCAGCGGCTACTCCCCCGACCTGTCCTACGAGCAGAAGGTGCAGCTGCTGCAGACGCTCGACGTCACCGAGCGGCTGGAGCTGGCCCTGTCCTTCCAGCGCGAGCGGCTTGCCGAGCTGCAGGTCCGCAAGCGCATCCGCGACGACGTCGAGTCCGGCGCTGAGAAGCAGCAGCGCGAGTACTTCCTGCGCAAGCAGATGGACTCGATCCGTAAGGAGCTCAACGAGGACGACGCCTCGGTCGTCGAGGAGTACCGCACCAAGATCGAAGAGGCAGAGATGCCCGAGGCCGTGCGCGAGCAGGCCGAGAAGGAGCTCGGACGCCTCGAGCGGATGGGCGAGCAGTCCGCCGAGTCGAGCGTGATCCGGACCTACCTCGACTGGCTGATCGCGGTGCCCTGGAACAAGCGCTCCGAGGAGCGGCTTGACCCCGAGCACGCCCGTGAGGTCCTCGACGCAGACCACGCCGGTCTGGAGGACGTCAAGGACCGCATCGTCGAGTACATCGCCGTCAAGAAGCTCCGCACCGAGCGGGGGATCAACGAGGACAAGCGCTCCGGCGCGATCCTGACGCTGATCGGCCCGCCCGGCACCGGTAAGACCTCGATCGGCGAGTCGATTGCCCGAGCCACCGGACGCGAGTTCGTCCGGATGTCCCTGGGCGGCGTCCGCGACGAGGCCGAGATCCGCGGTCACCGGCGGACGTACATCGGCGCGCTCCCGGGCCGGCTGGTCCGTGCCCTGCGCGACGCCGACACGATGAACCCCGTGATCATGCTCGACGAGGTCGACAAGGTCGGCGCCGACTGGCGCGGCGACCCCAGCTCGGCGCTGCTCGAGGTGCTGGACCCGGCGCAGAACCACAGCTTCCGCGACCACTACCTCGACGTCGAGCTCGACCTGAGCGGCGTTCTGTTCATCGCCACCGCGAACGTGGCGGACACGATCCCCGGCCCGCTGCTGGACCGGATGGAGGTGATCCGCTTCGACGGCTACACGACCTCGGAGAAGGTCGCGATCGCCCGCGGCTACCTGTGGCCGCGGCAGGTTGAGCGCAGCGGACTGCGCGAGGACGAGGTCGAGATCTCAGACGAGACCCTGACCACAGTGACCACCGAGTACACGCACGAGGCCGGCGTCCGCCAGCTCGAGCGTGACCTGGGCACGCTGCTGCGCAAGACCGCGACGAAGATCGCGTCGGGCAAGGCGACCGCTCCGGTGGCTATCGACCTCGACGCCGTTCGTGACGCCCTCGGGCGCCAGCGGTTCTTCCAGGAGTCCGCGATCCGGACCGCCGTCCCCGGCGTCGCAACCGGGCTGGCGGTCACCGGAGCCGGCGGCGACGTGCTGTTCGTCGAGGCCACCTCGATGAAGGGCACGCCGGGCCTGACCCTGACCGGTCAGCTCGGGGACGTGATGAAGGAGTCCGCGCAGATCGCGCTCTCCTACGTCCGCGGGCACGCGTCCGAGCTCGAGATCGACCCGAGCGCGTTCGAGGACAGGGCGTTCCACGTCCACGTGCCGGCGGGCGCGATCCCGAAGGACGGTCCGAGCGCAGGCGTGACGATGGTGACCGCGCTGGCCTCGCTGCTGAGCGGGCGCCCGGTGCGCCACACCGTCGGGATGACCGGCGAGGTGACGCTGCAGGGCCGCGTGCTGCCGATCGGCGGCCTCAAGCAGAAGGTGCTGGCGGCGCACGCCGCCGGGCTCACCGACGTGGTGCTCCCGGAGCGCAACCGCGCCGACCTCGACGACGTCCCCGAGGAGGTCCGCGAGGCGATGACGTTCCACGTCGCGATGACGATCGACGAGGTCCTGAGCGTCGCGCTCGAGCCGGCGCCGATGCGCGCAGCCGCATAGCCGCAACTGTTCGCTGGGGCGGTGGTTGGGTAGGTTCTAGTCATGACCACGATCACCGCCCCAGAAGAACAGAGCGTCGTCGACAACGTCCCCAAGCAGCTGTACATCGGCGGCGAGTGGCGGGACGGCGCAAACGGAACGTTTGCCGTCGAGGACCCGGCCACCGGCGAGTCGCTGTGTGAGGTCGCCGACGCCAGTCCCGACGACGCCATGGCCGCGCTGGATGCGGCGGTACAGGCCGGCCCGGAGTGGGCGGCTCATCCGCCGCGCGAGCGCGGCGAGATCCTGAGGCGGGCGTTCGAGACGATCATCGCGCACGAGGAGGAGCTCGCGCTGCTGATGACGCTCGAGATGGGCAAGCCGCTGAAGGAGTCCAAGGCCGAGGTGGCCTACGGCGCCGAGTTCCTGCGCTGGTTCTCCGAGGAGGCGGTGCGGATCGAGGGGCGCTACGCGACCTCGCCCAACGGCCAGGGCCGGCTGCTGACGATGCAACAGCCGGTGGGACCGTGCCTGCTGATCACGCCATGGAACTTCCCGCTGGCGATGGGCACCCGCAAGGTCGGCCCGGCGATCGCGGCCGGCTGCACGATGGTGGTCAAGCCCGCGCAGCTGACGCCGCTGTCGATGCTGATGCTGGTCAAGATCCTCGAGGACGCCGGCCTGCCCAAGGGCGTGCTGAACCTGGTCAGCTCGACCAGCTCGGGCGCGACGATGGGGCCCCTGATCGCTGACCCGCGCCTCCGAAAGCTGTCGTTCACCGGCTCCACCGAGGTCGGCAAGAAGCTGATGGAGCAGGCGTCGACGAACCTGCTGAGGCTGTCGATGGAGCTGGGCGGTAACGCGCCGTTCATCGTGTTCGACGACGCCGACGTCGACGACGCCGTGCAGGGCGCGCTGATCGCCAAGATGCGCAACATCGGCGAGGCCTGCACCTCGGCCAACCGCTTCTACGTGGCCGACTCTGTCGCCGCGCAGTTCGCCGAGAAGCTGGCCGGCAAGCTCGGCGCGATGAAGGTCGGGCGCGGCACCGAGGACGGGATCGACGTCGGACCGCTGATCGACGACAACCAGCGCTCGAAGGTGGCCGACCTGGTCGACGACGCGGTCGGGCGCGGCGCCAAAGCGCTGGTCGGCGGGCATGCTCGCGACGGCGCCGGCTACTTCTACGATCCGACGGTGCTCGCCGACGTGCCCGACGACGCCAACCTGCTGCGCGAGGAGATCTTCGGCCCGGTCGCTCCGGTGCGGAGCTTCGACGACGAGGACGAGGCGATCGCCGCGGCCAACGACACCGAATACGGCCTGGTCGCCTATCTGTACACGAGCGACCTGAAGCGGGCGCTGCGCGTCTCGGAGAAGCTCGAGACCGGAATGGTCGGCCTCAACCAGGGCATGGTCTCCAACGCGTCCGCCCCCTTCGGCGGCATCAAGCAGTCGGGCTTCGGCCGCGAGGGCGGTCCCGAGGGGATCCGCGAGTACGTCGAAACGAAGTACGTCGCGGTCAACCTGTAGCGCCAGCCAACCCACCGGACAAACAGGGGGACTAGAACTCCGTCCGCCGGGGTACTGGGGCGTCGGGGCACGAGCTTTTCGGAGCGGATACCGTGCCTGCGCCAATACACCCAAGGAGGAGTTGTTGTGAGGGTTAGTCGTTTTGTTGGGCTCGGCTCCGCGATCGCGACGATCGCAGCCGGCCTGGCGGTGGCCGCGCCCGCAGGGGCTGCGTCTGGCCAGCCGATGGTCCAGATCAAGGGCACGGGTTCGCCGGCCGCCACTCGCACCCCACGCACCGGATCGGTCGCCGGCAACACCGGCATCGACTTCAGCGTGGTCATGAAGCTGCCCAACCAGGCAGCGCTGGACTCGTTCACCACCGCCGTATCGACGCCCGGCAACGGGCAGTACCGCCACTATCTGACGCCCGATCAGTGGGAGCAGCGGTTCTCCCCGACGCAGGCCCAGGTCGACCGGGTCACCTCGTTCCTGAACAGCAACGGGTTCACGGTCAAGGGCGTGACCCCCGACCGGATGCAGATCGACGCCTCCGGTGATGCCACCCAGGTCGAGAAGGCGTTCGCGACCTCGCTGTCGGAGCATCGGGTCGACGGCCAGCAGCTGCGCGTGGCGGAGAAGAACTTCTCGGTCCCGTCCGACCTCGGCGACGTCGTCGCCGGTGTCGAGGGCGTGACCGAGTCGCTCGCCCACCGCGACAGCACCACCGATGTCCCAGCCTCGAGCTCGGCTACGCAGCCAGACGCCTCGGGCCCGATCCCGCAGCCGCCCGGCTTCCGGGTGGCGCCACCGTGCGGGAACTTCTACGGGCAGAAGCTCGACACCACGCTGCCGGCGTTCGGGATGGGCTACCCCGCTAACCCGCCGTGGGCGGTGTGCGGCTACACCCCGCCGCAGATGCGCAGCGCCTACAGCCTCAACGGCCCCACCGACGGGACCGGCGTGACCGTGGCGATCGTCGACGCGTACGCGTCTCCGACGTTGCTGTCGGACGCGCAGACGTACGCGTCGCTGAACGACCCGACGCATCCGATGAACGGATCGCAGTTCTCTCAGATGACGGCGAAGACGTTCAACCGGATCAACGCCTGTGACGCCTCCGGCTGGTTCGGCGAGCAGAGCCTCGACGTCGAGGCCGTGCACACCTCAGCGCCGGGCGCGCACATCCTGTACATGGGCGCGAAGAATTGCTTTACCAACGCGCTGAACCGCCAACTCGAGAAGGTCGTCGACGGCCACCTGGCCAGCATCGTCTCCAACTCCTATGGCGACAACGGCGGTGACGTGCTCGACGACCCGAGCGATCGGATCGCCACCGACAACATCCTCGAGATGGCCGCCGGCACCGGCGTCAGCGCGCTGTTCTCCAGCGGCGACAACGGCGACGAGTTCACCACCGTCGGGCAGGTCGCCGCGGACTACCCCGCGTCGAGCCCGTGGGCGACGGCGGTCGGCGGCACCAGCCTGGCGATCGGCCGCAACGGCAGCCGTGACGCCGAGTTCGGCTGGTCGACCGCGCGCAGCTTCTTCTGCAACGCGGACTACGTTGCCGCGAAGGGCTGCAAGGCCAAGCAGGAGGGCCAGTGGCTGCCGATCGACCTCGCGCTCGACGGAGGCTCCGGCGGCGGCACCAGCGTCAACTACCCGCAGCCGTCCTGGCAGAAGGGCGTGGTTCCGAAGTCGCTGTCCGAGGTCAACGGCACGAGCACGCCGATGCGTGTTGAGCCCGACATCTCGATGGACGCCGACCCGGCGACCGGGTTCCTGGAGGGCGAGACGCAGACGTTCCCCGATGGCGTGTACTACGACCAATACCGGATCGGCGGGACCAGCCTGTCCTCGCCGCTGTTCGCCGGCGTGCTGGCGCGCGCCGACCAGCTGGCGGGCCAGTCGGCCGGGTTCGTGAACCCGGCGGTGTACGGACTGGCCGGCAACGTCAACGCGGTCTCGGACACCCTCCCGGCCGGCAAGGTCGACCAGTCGCGCTCCGACTACGTGAACAGCATCGACCCGTCTGACGGGTTCGAGTTCACGACCCGGATCATCGACTACGAGGGCCAGGAGCAGTTCTGCGACGCCAACAACGTCTGCACCACCCGCAAGGTGGCGCTGAACGTCAAGCCGGGCTACGACAACATGACCGGCATCGGCTCGCCGGCGAGCGGTTTCGTCCGCGCGCTCGGCCGCTGAGCACGTATTGAATAGACGCTGAACGCAGGCGGGGCGTGCCGCGAGCGCGCCCCGCCTCCGCGTCTCTCAGCGGGAGGGGACCCCGAACAGCCCGCCGACCGTGGCCTGCAGAAGCCCCACGGCCCTGTCCGGATCGATCGAACCGGCTCGGACCTCGTCGCCGCAGGCGTGCATCAGCGAGAAGTAGGCGGTCAGCAGCCAGTGCGCGGGGAGGTCGCCACGGAACGCACCCGCCGCCTGGCCGCGGCTGATCAGCGAGAGCACAGGCTCGTGCAGCGACTCGTGGGCGCGGATCAGCGCGTTCGAGCTGAGCCCGGTGCGGATCACGTGGGCCAGGCCCTCGTAGCGATCCTGCTCTCGCCAGGCCATTGCGATCAGTCGATCGAGCGCCGCGGCCGGGTCATCCCCGGCGAGGTCGACCGGCTCCAGCGCCGCGCGGAACCGAGTCACCGCCCGTTCGGCGAGCGCCTCCAGGAGCGCCTCGCGGGTGGGAAAGTGCGAGTACACGGTCACCCGCGAGACGCCGGCCTCGGCGGCCACCGCGGCGATGCTGGCGGCGGCGCCGCGTTCGAACAGCGACTGGGCGGCGTCGAGGATCGCCTCCACGTTGCGCTCGGCGGTCGCCCGCCGGTGGTCGGTGCTGGCTTCGGGCATCTGCCGCATCACCGTACCGGGGCGGCCGGGGGCCTCAACGCGGGCCTCAATCCGGGCCTCAATCCGGGCCTCAATCCGGGCCTCAATGAGCGCTCACCCGCGCCCCCGGGAGCGGCCTGACCACCGGGACGACGGCGGCCGCCGCCAGCGCCAGCGCGCCGGCGATCACAGCCGCGGCCACGAACGCGCTGCCAGAGAACCCGGCCGAGCTCGAGCTGACCGCGATCGCCGACAGCACCGCCGTGCCGAGCGCGGCGCCGACCTCGTGCGCGGTTGACATCACGCCCGAGGCCAGCCCGGCGGTCTCGTGATCGACGTCGCTCATGATCGTGATTGAGGTCGCGGGGAACGCCAGGCCCATCCCCAGACCGAGCACGACCAGCCCCGGCAGCAGCGCCGACACGTACGGGGAGTGGTCTGGCACGGTGGCCAGCACCAGCGCGCCGACCGCCGCGATCGCCAGCCCGGCCGCGATCAGCGCGCGCGAACCGACCTTGCCGATCACGCGCGAGGTGCCGTGCACGCCGACCGCGGTCGCGGCCACGAACGGCAACAACGCCAGGCCGCTGTGCAGCGCCGACCAGCCGAGCACCTCCTGGGTGTGCACCGACACCAAGAAGAACGTGCCGGCCAGGATCCCGGTCGCGCCGAGCATGATCGCGGCGCCCGAGACCACCTGCGTCACCCGCCAGATCGCCGGCGGGATCAGCGGCTCGGCGACCGTCCGCTCGATCGCGGCGAACGCGACCAACAGCGCCACAGACAGCGCCAGCAGCCCGACCGTCCGCGCCGACCCCCAGCCGTGGGCGGCGGCGCCCGAGAGCGCGTACACGAGCACGGCCAGCCCGGCGACCAGCGACAGCGCGCCGAAGGGATCCAGCGATCCGCGCCGCCCGGCAGCCGGGACCGCCGGGATCAGCCGCGGTGCCAGCAGCCCGGCAGTCACCCCCACGGGCACGTTGACGAGGAACACCCAGCGCCAGCTGAGCAGCGTGGTAAGCACCCCGCCGAAGATCACTCCGACGGCGATGCCGGCGCTGGCGATCGCGCCCCAGATGCTCAGCGCCGTTGCCAGCTGCGAGCCGCTGTACACCGTCGAGACGATCGACAGCGCGGACGGCGTGAGCATCGCGGCGCCGACCCCCTGGGCCGCGCGGGATGCGATCAGGATGCCCGCCGAGGGCGCCAGCGCGCTTGACAGCGAGGCAGCGGTGAACAACGCCAGCCCGACCAGGAACACGCGCCGGCGGCCGAACAGGTCGGCGGCGCGGCCTCCGACGAGGACCAGTCCGCCGCTGCACAGCACGTAGGCGGTGAGCACCCATTGCAGCCCGCTGCGGGGAAAGCTGAGCGCGCGGCCGATCGAGGGCAGCGCGACGTTCACGATCGTGATGTCGAGGATCACCATGAACTGGGCGACGGCGAGCACCGCGAGGACCGTCCACGGTCTGCGCGCCTCCGCCACGGGGTGATCACTGGCGTGTGGCGTCATGGGAACCTCCAGGAAATTTGCCTTTACAGTGCTGTATACCGACACCGTAGCCAGCATTTACAGCACTGTCAAGCCACAATCCAGAGTTCCGCACCCCGTATCCCCCGGGCTGTACTCTCCTGTGGAGGACGATGGCGTACGCCGAGGAACGACCCGCGGCCGAACGGCGGCCGATCAATGAGCACGCCTCGGCGCTGGCCTACGAATGGCAGCGGCTGACGCGCTGGGCCACGGTTGCGGCGCTGTTCACCGCGCCCGCGTTCTTCCTGATCCTGTACGACTCGAACCACATCGGGTTGATCTGGTCGCTGATCATCACCGTGATCGCTGTGGTCATGTTCCGCGGGCTGGTCGAAGTCATCGCCCGCAAGCTGATCCCGTCCCCCACGCTCTACGGCGCCGATGAGAGCCTCAAGCGGGAGGACATCGTCGCTCGTCGCCGCTACTGGTACTGGCGCACGAAGTTCCGGCGGCTGCCGATCTACGCACTGATCATTCTCGCGCTGCTGGCCCTGTGCCAGGTGTTCTTCTCCTTCGCCGGAGTCAGCGCGCCGTTCCTGCACCCGTTCGACGGGCTGCGCCAGATCTTCCCGCCCGACACGCTCCCCCAGCTCGGGCTCGTGTTCATCCAGCTGCCGCTGCTGTTCTTCGTCAACTTCGCGATCTTCTTCGGGCCGTTTTTGTTCTTCGCGGTCCGCCAGATCCGCGGCTACGAGCCCGGCGACGCCAGTTGGGGTGTGAAGATCGCCGACGTCCGCGGCCAGGCCGAGGCCAAGGAGGAGATCACCCGCGTGATCACGCTGTGGCAGTCCGGCGAGGAGTTCGAGAAGGCCGGCGGCAAGCGCGAGCGCGGTCTGCTGTTCCTGGGCGCGCCCGGAACCGGCAAGACGATGATCTCCAAGGCGATCGCCACCAACTTCAACTGCCCATTCGTGACGATCCCGGGATCCGGCTTCGCGGGGATGTTCATCGGCATGGACGCGATCACGGTGCAGTTCCTCGCGCACAAGGCGCGCAAGCTGGCCAAGAAGTGGGGCGGCCAGTGCATCGTGTTCATCGACGAGATCGACGCCGTCGGCACCCGTCGCCAAGCGTTGGGGACCTCGGCTGTCGGATCCGAGCCGATTTCGCTGCACGATTTCGCATTCTTCGGGCACAACGGCTCTATCACTCCGACCGGTGACCTCGTGATCGAGTCCCGGGCGTGGCGGGAGCGGATGTTCGCCCAACGAGCCGAGACGGTCCAGACCGGCTACCCGACGTTCGTCGATCGCAGCACCGATCGAATCCGCCGGATCTACCCGGGTTTCGGGATGGGCGGCGGCATGGGCGGGATGGCGCTGAACCAGCTGTTGATCGTGATGGACGGAATCGACGAGCCGCCGATGGTCCGCAAGTTCGTCACCAATCGCCTGAACTCGTTCCTGGATGCGATCTTCATCGTCCCGAGCAAGGTCGGCAAGGTGCCGCTCCGGCTTCGTCCGCCCCGTCCACGCGAGGAGCAGATCTATTTCATCGGCGCTTGCAACGTCCCGATCAACGTGCTCGACCCGGCGCTCACCCGCCCGGGCCGGATGGGACGCCACATCTGGTTCCGCACGCCGACCAAGGACGACCGCCTGGACATCTTCGATCTGTACCTGGAGAAGGTCGACCACGAGCCCGACCTCGACACCGAGCGTCGCCGGGACGAGCTCGCCCGGATCACCAACGGCTACTCGCCGTCGATGATCGAGCAGTGTTGCTCGATGGCGCTGACGATCGCCCACTCGGAGGGCCGCCCGCGGTTCGGCTGGGGCGACATCGTCGAGGCGATGACCACGGTCGAGACCGGCACCGCCCAGAACATCGAGTACATCCAGGAGGAGACCCGCGCGGTCGCGATCCACGAGGCCGGCCACGCCGCCGCCGGACACGTGTATCTGGAGAAGGACGTGCTCTCGACGCGGCTCTCGATCCGCAAGCGCGGCGGCTCGCTGGGCCACTACCAGAGCATGGAGAAGGACGAGCGCTTCTCGCACTTCCGCAGCCACGTGATGGGCACGCTGATCATGACGCTGGGCGCGATGGCCGCCGAGCACGTGTTCTACGGCGAGAACTCCCAGGGCGTCAGCGGCGACGTGGCCAGTGCGACCGCGACCGCTGCAGCGATGGTCGGGATCTGGGCGATGGGGCCCGACCCGGTCCACATCGAGGGCAGCATCGACGTCTCCGAGGACATGGAGCACGTGCTCAAGCGCCTGGAGCGGATCGGCATGGCGATCATGAACCGCGCCGGCGGCACCAGCATGCTCGTCGAGGACCCGGTCGGGTCGGTCCTCTCCAACCAGGACAAGCGCCGCGCGGCGGCGCGGATCCTCGGGCAGGCGTACGTGACCGCCTATTCGCTGATGGCCTCCAACCGCGACCAGGTCGAGCAGATCGCCGACACGCTGGTCGAGCGCAAGGAGATGCATGGCGACGAGGTCGTCGAGATGCTCAGCCGAGTGGGCCTCCGCAAGCCCGAGGTCGACCTCACGGATGACAGCACGTGGCCCCAGGTGTAAACGACGACGACCGGCTGCTGCGGTCCAGCGAGGACCACACGGCGGACGCGCGGCTGCCCGCGGCTGCGACCAGCTCCAGCCGCCGCGGGTCGCGTAAGCGCTCGGGCTCACCGCACTCGCTGAAGTTCCTGGCGGTGACCGCCGCGCTGGTCGGGATCGCGCTCGGCGCGATCGCCGTCGCGATCGCGATCGCCACCAATGGGAAGTCGACGACGACAACCGAGCAGTGGTCCACGTGGTCGCCCTCGGACGACGGGGTCGCCGGTGAACGCGACATCGCCAACGCGGTCTCGCCCCTGTACCGCGCCTCGCCGTCCAGCCAGCTCGCCGTGGTGACCGCGCAGAGCTTCTCCGCCAACGGGTCGAGCACGCAGGTGGCCCTGCGCAACCCGAACAACGGCACGCTTTCGGCGCTGGGAGGGACGACCGCGGTCTACAACCTCTGTGGCCTGGGGCCGAATTGCTCGATCGAGGGCACGCCCAGCTCGCAGCGGCTACTGCTGCTGCGCCGCGAGGCGTTCGAGCTGTCGCTGTACACGTTCAAGTACATCCACAACGTGCAGAACGTGGTGTCGATCCTCCCACCGGGGAAGGCGCTGACCGTGACCACGGCCAAGCTCACCCCCAAGCCCCCGGCGTCGTCGAGCAAGTCCGCCAAGACCCAGCAACTGTTCGTCGCGGTCGCCTTCCAGAAGCGCAGCCTCCAGCAGTTCCTCGACCGGCCGCTGCGCGAGACGCTGCCCGAGGAGGTGCCGCCGACGACGACGACGATCTCCAAGGCGCCCGAGGCGGAGCTGGTGAGCGTCGTGACCGCGCAGGCGCTGTTCAAGCAGCAGACGATCCGGGCCCAGGACGGGAGCAACGTCCTGGTGCTGGATCCGCTTCCGCCTCAATAGGTTCGTAGCCCGCGCAGCCGCTGACCGGCAGCCGCGGGTAGCGCGGGAATCGCTCGGGCTCGGTGCGCGAGCGCCGGCATAGCGAGAACACCGACCCGCGTGTGTTGCGCACGACCTGCTGGTGGCGACAGCTGTCGCAGAGTCCGGCCCCCGGGCTGGGGACCGGCGCTCGCTCAGCCCCGCTCATCCTCGCGTGAGCTCTTCGAGCGCGAGCACGAACGATGCGTACGGCAGCCCGGTGACGTCCTGCAGCGCGATCTCGCAGGTGCGGTTACTGGACACGCAGGCGTCGAACGAGCGCCCGTCGAGCTCGGAGGCGACGTCGCGCAGCGCCGAGGCCGGGAGCTCGGGGTGAAGCACCCCGCGGTCGCCGGCCATCCCGCAGCAGCCAGTGGCGGCGGGGACGACGACATCGTCTGAGATGCGCGAGGCGATCGCCGAAAGCTTGCCGACCAGGCCGAGGTGACGCGCCGAGCACGGCGGGTGTACCGCGACGCCGCCGAGCTTGTGGGAGATCTCGAGGCGATCGAGCAGGTGGTCGTGGACCCAGGCGATGCTGTCGAGGATCTGCACGCCGTCTGCGCCGCGGTCCTCGATCAGCTCGTGCGCGCAAGAGGTCGCGTCGATCACCACCGGCAGCTCGCTGTCGGCCACCCATCGGCGCAGCGAGGCAGCGGTCGACGCGGCCATGTGGTCGTGGCCGCGCTCGTACCCTTTCGAGCTCCAGGGCAGGCCGCAGCAGCTGCCGACGACGTCGTCGGGGATCCACAGCGGCAGACCCGCCCGCTGGGAGATCGCCACCAGCGCGTAGGGCACCGACGGGCGCGCCGGCGTGCCCGGAGAGCTGCCGACGATCCGGTTGACGCACGAGGGCAGATACACCGCGGCGGCGCCCTCGCGGACGGTGAACGGGAGCTCGGGGGCCGCGCCGGGCAGCGCCCGGTTGCGCAAGCGCAGCGCCGGGGCCCCGGCGCGGATGCCGACACGGGCCGCGCGCTCGCCGATCCCGTAATGCTCGGCCAGCTGCAAAGCGCCGCGCTCGGCGCGGTCTGAATGGCGACGGTGCCGGAGCTGCTTGACGAGCTTGCCGGTGTCGATCCCCACTGGGCAGGCCAGCGCACACGACCCGTCGGCGGCGCAGGTGTCGATCGCGTCGTACTCGAACTGCTTCAGCAGCGCCTCGAGCACCGGCGACCCCGCCGGCTGGCGCGCCATCTCGCGGCGCAGCGCGATCCGCTGACGCGGCGTGGTGGTGACGTTGCGCGAGGGGCACACCGGCTCGCAGAAGCCGCACTCGACGCACTTGGTCGCGACCTCCTCGATCTCGGGCGTCGACTTCAGGTTGCGCAGGTGCACGCGGTCGTCGCGGTTGAGCACGACGCCGGGCGAGAGGATCCCGTCGGGATCGGCGAGCTGCTTGACCCGCCACATCATCTCGGTCGCCTTGGAGCCCCACTCGCGCTGGACGAATGGCGACATGTTCGTGCCCGTCCCGTGCTCGGCCTTGAGCGAGCCGTCGTACTTGTCGAGGATCAGGTCGGCGAGCTCGTGCACGAACGCGTCGTAGCGCTCGAGGTCGGCGGGCTGCCCGAAGTTCGGGGTCAGCAGGAAGTGCAGGTTGCCCGCGGAGGCATGGCCGGCCAGCCCCGGGAGGAACTCATGCTTGGCCAGCAGCGTCTGGAGGTCGCGGCAGGCCTCGGCGATCCGGGTGGGCGGCACACACACGTCCTCGATGATCAGCGATACGCCGGCCGGCCGATACGCCGCGATCAGACCCTGGATGCCCTCGCGGACGCGCCATAGCATCTCGATCTCCTCGCGCTCGCGCGAGAACCGCGCCGGATCGAGCAGCCTCGCGCCCTGCAGGATCTCCAGGCCGCGGCGCTCGGGGTCGTCGAGCTGCTCGTCGGCGTCGGCCCGGTACTCGACCAGCAGCGCGGCGCTCTCGGGCGCCAGCGACTTCCAGCGCTCGGGCGTGCCGGGCATGTTGTAGGCCGCGGCCAGCAGCGTCGAGGCGAACATCAGCTCGGTGGCGCTGGCCCCGGACTCCACGAGCGGGTGGACCACCTCGGCGGCGGCGTCGATGTCCGCAAACAGCGCCAACGCGACGCTGGCGTGAGCGCCGAACGCAACGGTGTCGAACACCGCCTCGGCGACGAATGCGAGCGTCCCCTCCGAGCCGATCACCAGCCGCCGGAAGATCTCCAGCGGCTCGTCGGCGTCGAGGAACGCACACAGCCGGTAGCCCATCGTGTTCTTGATCTGGAACTTGCGGGCGACGCGCTCGGACAGCTCCGGGTCCGCGCGCAGCTCGTCGCGGATCTCGGCCAGGCCCCGCGCGAGCTCGGGCGCGGCGGCGGCGAACCGCCGGGCGGCGCCGGGGGCGGCCGTGTCGATCACGGTCCCGTCGGTCAGCACGAGCGTCATCGAGCGCACCGTGCTGTAGGAGTCGGCGGTCACTCCGCAGCGCATCCCGCCTGAGTTGTTGGCGATCACGCCGCCAACGCAGGCGATGTCGGTCGAGGCGGGGTCCGGACCGAGCTTACGCCCGTGCCGGGCCAGTAGCCGGTTGACGTGGCCCAACACCATCCCCGGACCCACACGGACGGCGCGGCCGTCCTCGAGCACCTGAGCGCGCTGCCAGTGACGGCGGACGTCGACGAGCACGGACTCGGTCTGGGCCTGGCCGTTGAGCGAGGTTCCGCCGGCACGGAACGTGATCGGCACCGCGCGCTCGCGGGCGAGCGCCATCAGCGCCGCGACATCGCCGGTGTCGTGCGGCATCGCCACCGCCTTGGGGATCAGGCGGTACGGGCTCGCGTCAGACGCGTAGCGGACCAGGTCCAACGCCCGGGTCAGCACCTTGTCAGGGCCGAGCGTCCCGACGAGCTGCGAGCGCAACGGCTCGGGCGTACCGGCCGCAACCCAGTCCGCCGCCCGGTCGGGCGCCGGCTGCGCGGGCGCGGGCGGCGCGATTGCCGAGGCGCTACTCAAGCCACATTCCCGGCGCGACCTGCGCCTGCACGAGCCTCGGCCCGTCCTGTACCTCGATTGCGCCGCGGAGCGCCTCTGTCAGCTCCTCGCGGCTGTTGGCGTCGACCGATGGCACCCCGTAGCCGCGGGCGATCGCGGCGGTGTCGAGCGCGGGCAGGTCGAGCCCCGGGGCACCCGAGACCTGCTCGAGCATCGCGAACCACTTGAGGATCGCGTATTCGTCGTTCTTCATCACCAGGTAGGTCACCGGCAGGTTGTAGGCGACCGCGGTCCACAGCGCGGTGATCCCGTACTGAGCCGAGCCCTCCCCGAGCACGCACACGACCGGGCGGCTGCTCTGAGCGAGCTGCACTCCGACCGCGGCGGCGATCGCGAACCCGAGCCCGCCGCTGGAGGTGAAGTAGTAGCTCCCGGGCCGCGAGATTCGCAGGCGGTTGCGCAGCGCGGCGGTGCTCGCCGGCGACTCCACCACCGCGATCCCGTCGTCGGGCCAGGCGTCGGCGAGCGCGGCCATCGCCTCCGACCCGGTCATCGGCTGCGAGGACTCGGGCTCGGGCGGGACCGGGCGAGGGTCGGGCGCGGCCCGCTCGGAGGGCCCGACGAGCTCGACCAGGGCCTCGAGCGCGAGCGCCACGTCGCCGACGATCGCGTCCCCCATCGGGGCGCGCGCGGCCTCCACCGGATCGCCGTTGATCGCGATCAGCGAGGTGCCCTCCGCCAGGAGCGGCCCCGGGAAGTACGGGTAGTAGGGGAACACCGCCGAGCCGACGACCAGCACCAGGTCGTAGGGCTTGAGCGTCTCGGAGATCGCCCCGATCGCGGGCGGGAGCACCCCGACGAAGTTCGGGTGGGCCTCGGGGAACCCGATCCGACCGCCGCCGACCGCGGGCGTCGACCACACGGGCAGGCGCTGCTTCTCGGCCAGCGCGACCGCAGCGTTCCAGCCGCCGGCCGCGTCGACCTCGGGGCCGACGACCAGCACCGGATTGGCGGCGGCGGCGAGCGATGCGGCCGTCGCCTGGAGCGCCGCGACGGTCGGGCGCCATCCGGCCGGTGACCGTGCGTCGGATCGCGCTGCCGGCACGATCCATGTCGGCCTCGGCGTCCCAGTCGTCCATCGGGATCGACACGAACACCGGGCCGCGCGGCGGCAGCGACGCCATGTGGATCGCGCGACCGATCGCGGTGGGAACGTCCTGCGGACGGGGCGGCTCATGGCTGTACTTGACGTATGGCTGTGGCGCCATCACCGCGTCGCGGTTGGTGAGGCTGGCCTCGATCGTGATGTGCGGGCGGACCTGTTGGCCAGCGGTGATCACCAGCGGCGACTTGTTGGACTGCGCGTTGGAGATGCCCCCGACCGCGTTGCCGACGCCCGGCGCCGTGTGCAGGTTGACGTGGGTCGGGCGGCCGGTGGCCTGGGCAAACCCGTCTGCCATGCCCACGACCGCGAGCTCCTGCAGTCCGAGGATGTAGCTGAAGTCGTCGGGGAAGTCGCGGAGCATCGACAGCTCGGTCGAGCCGGGGTTGCCGAAGATCGTCGTCATCCCGTGAGCACGGAACAGATCGAACGTCGCTTCACGGACTGTCGGCATCAGGATTTGGCTCTCCTGGTCGATGTGCCGCCGGACCCTACAGCTCGGCCAGCACTTCGGCGGCGGCACGCTGGCCCGACCGGACGGCGCCGTCCATGTAGCCGTTCCAGAACGTCGAGGTCTCGGTGCCGGCCCAGTGGATGCGCCCGACAGGGCGGCGGATCCGCGGGCCGTAGGCGACCAGCGCGCCGACGGCTGGAATCCCGACCGGGCAGCCTCTCGACCACTGCTGATCGGCCCAGGTGGTCTCGAAGAACTCACGGGGCCGCCGCGCCTTTGGGCCGAAGAACGTAGCGAGCTGGTCGAGCACGGCGCCGCGGCGCGCACGGGCCGACATCGTCGCGTAGCGCCGGGCGCGGTCGCCGCCCACGAACCCGAACACGATCCCGGGACGGCCGCTCGGAGGCGAGTCGTCGAACGTGAAGCTGATCGGCCCACCGGTGTCCAGCGCGGCCCCGTTGAGCCCTGCCTCGCGCCAGAACGGGCGGTCGTACACGGCGCTGACCTTGGTCAGCAGCCCCTGGCCGTAGCGCTGGGTCAGCTGGTCGCGCTGGAACGGGACGATCGGGTCGTAGTCGATCCGCCCGGCCAGTGTCGGCGGGATCGCCACGATCACGCGGCGCGCCCGGAACGTCGCGCGGTCGGAGTGGACGGTGACGCCGCCACGCTCCTGCACGATCCGCCGCACCGGTGAGCGCAGGATCACGCGATCGCCGAGCTGCCGGGCGATCCGCAGCGCGATCTCCTGCGAGCCGCCGTGAAAGCGCGACATCTGCGCGCCGCCGTGGGTGTTGAAGTTGCGCTCGTAGGACCCCGGGTGGCGCGCGTCGCCCGAGGCGGCGGTGTAGAACAGCACGAACAGCAGCGACAGCTCGCGTGGCTCGGCACCGAAGATCGGCCGAGTCGACGCCGCCACGACCTCGTTGAACCGCCGGGTGGGGTTGTGGGAGTCGATGAAGGTCTGCAGCGTCATCCCGTCCCAGACGGCGGCCTCGGGGGCCTTCCAGGGCGCCTGCACCGGGACGCTGCGCGACATCTGGTCCAGCGCCGGGATCACGGTGGCGAGCTGCCCGAGGATCTGCGGGTCGGGCGGGGCGGTGCCGGTGATCCCGCGGTCGCTGTAGGTCGAGCGGTGGCCGTCGGCGACATACACGTTGTCGCCCTTGTCATAGGTGGGAAACGTTCTGACGCCGAGCTCGCGGGCCAGCTCGAGGACCTGCGTCTGGGTCGGCCCGACGAACGTGCCCCCGCGCTCTGAGATCTGCCCGCCGGGCAGCTTGTGGTTCCACACGCGGCCGCCGACGCGGTCGCGGGCCTCGAGCACGACGACCTCGCGCTGGGCCCGGCGCAGCCGGCGAGCGGCCGTGAGGCCGGCGAACCCCGCGCCGACCACGGCCACGTCGACCTCTTGCGGCCCGCCGCGCTCGCCGCCGTCGGCCATCGCGCTGCCCGGGAGCGCCGCGGCCGCGCCGGTCGCCACCGCCCCGGCGATCAGCCGCCGGCGCGAGATCCTCGTCATGGCAAGGCGCGCTCGCGGCTCTCGACCAGCGGCAGCACGTCTCCGACCAGCCGCTCGAGGGTCGACGTCAGCAGCGCGCGCATCTGCTCGCGGGTGAAACGCTCGTGAGCCAGCCACTCGCGCGTGGCCTCCTCGGCGAACGCCGCGTAGGCCCGCAGCACGCCTCTCAGAGCGCTCGGGGCCTCGGCTGCGGGACCCAGGCCGAGCACGCCGATGACGCCGTCCACGCTCCGGTCCCGGGCCCGGTCCCAGATGCGTTCGGCCTCGGGATCGCGTCCCAGACCGGCGCCGCCGAGCATCGCCAGCCACATCGTGCGGTTCTCGTAGATCGCGTCCAGCCAGACATCGACGCTGTCGGCCAGGCGCTGCTCGGGCGTGACGCCCTGCACGAAGTCCGGCACGGGCACGGGCACCGCGCGCAGCATGTCGCGCAACAGCTCCAGGTACAGGTCGCGCTTGGTGCCGAAGTAGTGGTGCAGCAGGCCGCGGGTCACCCCCGCGGCGTTCGCCACGTCCTCCATCGACACCTCGCCGTACGGCCGCGCCGCCAGCAGGCTCGCGGCGCAGTCGAGGATCTGGCGGCGCCGCTGGTCGTGATCCAGCCGCGGCCGCTGCGTCTCGGTCGACACCAAGCCGTCCTAGGAGACGGCCAGCAGCGGCGCCTCGTCGCTGTAGGTCTCGCCGCTGGAGGCCTTCTCGACCAGCGACGCGGGTGGCTGGAAGCGCTCGCCGTACGCCGCCGCCAGCTCGCGCGCGCGGGCCACGAACGCGGCCGGGCCGTGTCCGTGATCGGGGTGCTCGTAGCCGTTTATGTACTGGAGCACGCCGCCGGTCCAGGCTGGGAACCCGATCCCCAAGATCGACCCGATGTTGGCGTCGGCGACCGACTCGATCACGCGCTCGTCCAGGCACCTGACCGACTCGAGCGACTCGATGAACAGCATCCGCTCCTCGAGGTCTGACAGCGACAGCGTCGAGGGGTCCTGCACCGGCGGGAACGCGTCGCGCAGGCCCTTCCACAGACCGGTGCGCTTACCTGTCCGGCGTACTCGTAGAAGCCGGCTCCCTCGAGCTTGCCGGGCCGGTCGAACTCGTCGAGCAGCCGGTCGATGACCGCCTCGGCGGGATGGCCGGCCCACGGCCCGCCCTCGCCCCCGGCCGCCTTGGTGGCGTCGCGGATCTTGCGCATCAGCTTGAGGTTGAGCTCGTCGGAGAGCTGCAGCACCGGCGCGGGGTAGCCGGCCTGCGACGACGCCTGCTCGATCGTCGGCGCGGGAACACCCTCGAGCAGCATCGCGATCCCCTCGTTGATGAACGTCCCGATCACCCGACTGGTGAAGAACCCACGGCTGTCGTTGACGACGATCGGCGTCTTCTTGATCCGCTTGGCCACGTCGAGCGCCCGGTACAGGGTCTCGTCGCTGGTCCTCTCCCCCTTGATGATCTCCAGCAGCGGCATCTTGTCGACCGGGCTGAAGAAGTGCAGGCCGATGAAGTCCTCCGGCCGGGTGACGTTCTCGGCGAGCTCGGTGATCGGGAGCGTCGAGGTGTTGGAGCCGAGCAGCGCGTCCTCGGTCAAATGAGGCTCGATCTCGCCGAACACCTGTGCCTTGACGCTCGGGTCCTCGAACACGGCCTCGATCACAAGCCTGCAGCCGTCGGCGTCCGACGGATCTGCGGACGGGGTGATCCGGTCCAGCAGCGCCCGCCCGTCCTCCTCGGTCTGGCGGCCGCGCGAGACGGCCTTCTCGACCAGCTTCTCGGAGTACTGCTTGCCGCGTTGCGCTGCCTCGAGCGAGACGTCCTTGAGCACGACCTCGAGCCCTGCCTTCGCGCACACATATGCGATCGCCGCGCCCATCATCCCGGCGCCGAGCACCACCAGCCGCTCGGGAGCGAACGTCTCGATCCCCTCGGGCCGATCACGGTCGCCGTTGACCCGCTGCATGTCGAAGAAGAACGCCTGAATCATGTTCTTGGCGACCTGGCCGGTGACCAGGTCGGTGAAGTAGCGGCCCTCGACCTCGATCGCGTTGTCGAAGTCGAGCTGCGAGCCCTCGACCGCCGCGGCCATGATGTGGTGCGGCGCCGGGAAGTTGGCGCCCTTGAGCTGCTTTCGGAGGTTGGCCGGGAACGCCGGCAGGTTCTGGGCGAGCTTCGGGTTCGACGGGGTGCCGCCCGGGATCTTGTAGCCGTCGCGATCCCACGGCTGGACGTGCGCGTCGGGGTTGGCCTTGATCCACGCCTTGGCGGCCGGCACCAGCTCCTCTCCAGTGGCCACCAGCTCATCGACGATCCCGAGCTCCTTGGCCTTGCCGGGACGGTGGCGCTGGCCCTGCAGCAGCAGCGCCAGCAGCGCGTCGACGATCCCGAGCATCCGCACCGTGCGAACGACGCCACCGGCGCCCGGGAGCAGCCCGAGCTGCACCTCGGGAAAGCCCAGTCGCACGCTGTCCTCGTCCAGTGCGATCCGGTGGTGGCAGGCGAGACAGATCTCCAGCCCGCCGCCCAGCGCCGCGCCGTTGATCGCCGCGACCACCGGCACGCCCAGCGTCTCCAGGCGCCGCAGCTGTGCCTTGAGCTCGCGCACCTCGGCGGACACCTGGCCGGCCTGCTCCTTGGTGGCGAGCCGCAGGTCGTTGAGGTCGCCGCCGGCGAAGAACGTCTTCTTGGCCGAGGTGATCACCACGCCGGTGATCTCGTCGCGCTCGGCCTCAAGCCGCTCAACGGTGTCAGCCATCGACTGCTTATAGGCCGCGTTCATCGTGTTGGCCGACTGGCCCGGGTCATCGAGCGTGAGCACGACGATCCCGTCGCCGTCGCGCTCCCAGCGAATCGTGTTGGTGTAAGCCACTAGATCGCCTCCACGACGGTCGCGATTCCCATGCCGCCGCCGACGCACAGCGTGGCCAGGCCGTAGCGGCCGCCGGTCCGGTGCAGCTCGTCGATCAGCGTCCCGAGGATCATCGCCCCGGTCGCCCCGAGCGGATGACCCATCGCGATTGCGCCGCCGTTGACGTTCACCTTCTCCATGTCGAGGCCCATATCGCGGACGAACCGGAGCACGACCGCGGCGAACGCCTCGTTGATCTCGACCAGATCGAGGTCGTCGACGGTCAGACCCGCCTTGGCCAGCGCCTTGCGGCTGGCCGGGGCCGGGCCGGTGAGCATGATCGTCGGGTCCGCGCCGGACACCGCCGTGGCCAGGATCCGAGCCTTCGGCGTCATCCCCTGCTCGCGGCCGGTCTCCTCGTTGCCGACCACGACGAGCGCGGCGCCGTCGACGATCCCCGAGCTGTTGCCCGGGGTATGGACGTGATCGATCTTCTCGACCCAGTGATATTTCTGCAGCGCGACCGCGTCGAACCCGCCCATCTCGCCGATCGCGGCGAACGAGGGCTTCAGGCCGCCGAGCGTCTCGACGGTCGTGCCCGGCCGGATGAACTCGTCGTTGTCGAGCACGACGTTCTCGTTGATGTCGAGCACCGGGATCACCGAACCGCTGAATTTGCCTTCGGAGCGAGCGGCCGCCGCGCGCTCCTGCGAGCGCGCCGCGTAGGAGTCGACATCCCCGCGACTGAACTCCTCGACGGTCGCGATCAGGTCGGCGCTGATCCCCTGCGGGACAAAGGACGTGTCGTAGTTGGTCTCGGGGTCCATCGCCCACGGGCCGCCGTCGGAGCCCATCGGCACCCGCGACATCGACTCGACGCCGCCCGCGAACACCAGATCCTCCCAACCCGACGCGACCTTCTGGGCGGCGACATTGACCGCCTCCAGACCCGAGGCGCAGAACCGGTTGAGCTGAACGCCGGCAACCGTATGCGGCAGTCCCGCCTTGATCGCCGCGGTCTTGGCGATATCCGCGCCCTGGTCGCCGATCGGCGATACGCAGCCCAGCACCACGTCATCGACCCGCTTGGGGTCCAGGTGCTCGTTGCGGACCAGGGTCTCGTGCATCAGACCGACCACCAGGTCTACCGGCTTGACCGTGTGCAGCGACCCGTTCACCTTGCCTCGCCCGCGGGGCGTGCGGATCGCGTCGAACACCAATGCTTCGCTGTTGCTCATTTGGGCTCCTAGTTGCTCGCTGAGGCGATCCTAGCAACAGTTGGCGTTGTGCTAACAGAGACTGGCGAAGCGCCAAGTGGGCGTTGTCCGAGGGCTCAGCGGGTCTCGGACTCGGAGCTCTCGAGTGGGTGCAGATCGGGCATCCCTCCCGACCACACCGCCTCGGGCGCGGGCGGCGGATACGTCGGCGTCGACGGGCGATCGTCGGCGCCGGCGCGGCGCATATGCCGGTACCAGCGGTGATACAGCGGCGCCAGGGCCACCGTCGCCGCGACCAGCACGATCAGGCCGGCCAGCATCAGCAGGTGATGCCACAACGGGCTCGCGTGCCCGGCGGCGACCGCCGACAGCGCCGCCAGCGCGATCGACAGCGCCCAGCTCAGGTAGTAGTCGAGCGGGAACCGCCAGACCCACGGCACCTCGAACCACCACACCGCGCCGCGGCGGAACCGACGCACGGTGTAGGCCGGATTCAGCACGAACCACAGGTAGTCCCACACGACCGCGAGCACGAAGTAGGTGGCCACGGTCCGCAGCTCGTTCGCCAGCGTCCAGTGCACCCCCATCACGTAGGGCAGGTGCAGGATCAGCAGCGGGATCGTGAACGCATACACGTGGTAGCCGGTCAGCGGCCGATGACCCATCACCAGCCCGTAGACCCGGCCGAGCTTGCCGCGCTTGAAGTACCACGTCGGCAGCCGCTCGGCCCACCCCACCCCGCCCTCGATCTCGATCTCGATCCCGGCCAGCCCGAACGACCAGACGAACAGCAGCAGCGTCCGGCCGAGCTCGAAGTCGCCCATCAGCGCGCCGTGGCGACCAGCTCGGGCACTGTCACGAACTGAAAGCCCTGGGGCACGAAGTGATCCAGGACCGCCTCGGTGGTCTCGATCGACTTGCTGCGGTCGGCGGCGGGCTGGACGTCGGAGCCGTCGTGCAGCAGGATGATGTCGCCCTCGCCCGAGCGCAGGCACCGGCGGGTGATCGCCTTGGCGGTGGTGTGAGCGCGCCAGTCGTATCCGGTGATCGACCAGGTGACCGGCACATAGCCCTCCTCGCGCATCGTCCGCAGCGTGCCCGGGCGGCGGCGCCCATAGGGCGGGCGCATCAGCGCGTAGCCGTCCACCGCGGAGAAGTGCTCACCCGAGGCCTCGACCGCCTCGCGGCAGCGCCGCAGCTCGTCGCGGATCCGCTGCGCGCCGTGGGCCGGCATCGTCGGGTGCGTGTAGGTGTGATTGCCGATCGCGTGGCCGGCCGCGACCGTCTGGCGGATCAGCGCGGGCTCGCGCTCGGCCCACCCGCCGATCAAGAAGAACGTCGCCCTCGCGTCGTAGCGGGCGAGCAGCTCGAGCAGCCGTGGCGTCTGCTCGGGATTGGGGCCGTCGTCGTAGGTCAACGCGATCCGCTTGCCGGCCCCGCGCTCGCGATGGATCGTCTCGCCGTAGATCTGGGCGGTCGGATACTGGCCGGCGTAGACCGCCATGCCCACCCCGGTGGCCGCCGCGGCTGTGGCGGCGATCGCCGTCCTGCGCCGGGAGTTCATCGCTGCTTGGCGCGCGCCGTGCGCCGCGCCCGCACGCGGTCTCGCCGGGAGTCGGTGCCCGCATCCGTCACCCGCTGGCGAATCACCTCGAGCGCCTCCCTGTTGCCGTGCTGCTCATACCCCTCCAATCGTTCGTGGATCTCGTCGAGCCGCTCCAGGAACCGCTCGAGCAACTGTTCATCCATCGTCTGGGCGCAGATCCCGTACCCCTCGCGCTCCAGATAACGGGCGTTCATCAGCTGTTCGAACTGGCCGCGCAGCGGCGAGCACATCATCGGCTTGCCCAGGAACACGGTCTCGGAGATCAGCGAGAAGCCCCCGCCGGCGATCACCCCGCGGCAGCTCGCGAGGTCCGCCAGGAACCCGTCCACCGAGCGCGGCCGGAACGTGATCGCGCCGTCCACCTGGTCCTCGGTCGGGCCGTCGCGCATCGCGTATACGCGGCAAGGGATCCCGGTGTCGTGCAGCGCCCCCAGCAGCGCGTCGCTGCCGTCGGAGTACACGAGCAGGTGGTCGCCCCGCTCGGGCTTGGCATCGACCACGGCTGCACGGACAATCGGCGGCACCAGGTCGGTGCGCCCGCGCAGCAGCGGCGGCCTGAAGAACGTCGGGATCACGTAATCGCCGGCTTTCGGCACCATCGCGTGGGTGACCGCGCGGGCGATCCGGAAGTCCTCGCGGGCGCCGTCGAGGATCTCCTCGTCGTGGCGGCAACGATCGATCATGTGGATGTTGTCGACGCACACCAGCGGCACTCGGGCCGAGCGCGCGTAGATCCCCGACAGCGGCTCGAAGTCGCAGATCACCACGTCGGGGCGCCATTCGTTGATCGCGTCCATCCATCGGCGGACGCTTCCGGGCAGCTCACGGCCCAGCGACGCAACCGTGTGCCGGACCGTTGCCCAGCGCCTGATCTCACCCTGCTCCATCGCGAAGCTCGGCCCGAAGACCTCGTTGACGCTCCCGAGCCGGCCGCTCAGATACCGAAACGCCGCACCCGACGCCATCACCTTGACCTCGTGGTCGGCGAGGAGGTCCTCGATCACGACCTCCGAGCGCGTGGCGTGCCCCATGCCCTCGCCGTTGACCCCGTACAGGATCCTCACGGCGCCGGATCCTACCGGCGGTGAAGCCGACTATCGAGGCGTCAGCCGCCGAGCAGCAGCGACGGCAACTTCACGACCAGCCGCGGGATGTCCGAGCGCGAGCGGGCCAGCGCGTCCTGCAGCGCGGCCGCCGCGCCGCTGGACAGCGGCTTGCCGTGGCCGACCAGCAACAGCTCGGGGCGGTAGGGCGACAGCTGCGATCGCGGTGGCATCAGCCGCAACATCGGGTGCACGCCCGCGTCGCGCCCGGCGGCGAACCCCGGGGCTGTGCCGATCGCCTCGGCCACGATCAACGCGGCGCGCTGCGGCCACCAGAGCGCGATCTCCTTCCAGTGACCGCGGGACATGATCGGCACGACCTCAAACGGCGTTCCGGCGCCGCTGGAGGGCAGCCGAATCATCGGAACACCGAGCCGCGCGGCGATCGCCTGACAATCGCGGTTGTGGCGGTCCAGGAGCTGAATCACGCCCGCCGGCTGCCCGAGCGCAGCGGCGGCCGCCAGCGCCGCTGGATCGTCGAATGGATCGATCAGCCAAACGCGCTCGCCGTCGGCCACCGCATGCGCCGCGCGCGCCATCGCGCTGTCCTGCACCCAGCTGATCCCCGAGCTCGTGATCGATGGTCTCAGCGCTCACCCGTCTTACTATACTTTGTGAAGTATGCGGACGTTCCGGCGACTGCTTGGTTTTCTGCGGCCACACCGATCCGGTGTGGCCTGGTCGTTCGCGCTCGCCTTCGGAGCGATGGGCGCAACGGTCCTGATTCCGTTGCTGACCGGGAAGGCGATCGACTCGGTCCGGACCAGCGACAAGCACGGGCTGGCGACGTGGGCGATCCTGATCGGCGTCGCCGGCATGCTGCGGCTGGTGCTCAGCGTGTTCCGCCGGCTGGTCGCGGGGAAGGTGTCGCTCGGGGTCGAGCTCGACCTGCGCAACACCCTCTACGGCCACCTGCAGCGGCTCGAGCTGTCGTTCTTCGATCGCCAGCAGACCGGCCAGCTGATGTCGCGCGCCACGATCGACCTCCAGTCGGTCCGCTTCTTCCTCGGCTACGGGCTGATGTTCATCGCCCAGTCGCTGCTGTCGCTGGCGCTCGCGGCCGTCGCGATGTTCGCGCTGCAGCCCTGGCTGGCGGCGCTGGCGCTGGCGCCGATGCCGTTCGTGGTGCTGGTCGCGTGGTCCTACGGGCGCCAGTCGCGACCGGCGATGCAGGAGGTCCAGCAGCGGCTCGCCGAGCTCACCGCCGACGCCGAGGAGAACATCTCCGGCGTCCGCGTGGTGAAGGCGTTCGCTCAGGAGAAGCGCCAGCTGGCCCGGTTCCGCCACTCGGTCAGCCGCGTGTTCGACCAGGCGATCTTCACCACCAAGATCCAGGCGCGGTTCACTCCCACGCTCGAGTTCCTGCCGAGTATCGGCCTGGCGCTGATCCTCGCGATCGGCGGCCGCGAGGTGATCAACGGGACGCTGACGCTCGGGCAGTTCACGGCGTTCTACGCCTACCTGCTGATCCTGATCTCGCCGATGCGCACGCTCGGGTACATGCTCAGCTCGGCCCAGCGCGCGACCGCCTCGGGCGCGCGGATCTTCGAGGTGCTCGACCGCGAGCCGCAGATCACCACGCCCCCGGGCGCGCCCGGACTGCCGGCGGGCGACGGCCAGGTCAAGCTGAGTGGCGTCTCGCTCACGTTCGAGGGCTCCAGCCGGCCCGCGCTCAACGACATCGACCTCGAGATCGAGGCCGGCACGACCGTGGCGCTGGTCGGCGCCATGGGATCGGGCAAGACCGCGCTGGTGTCGCTGCTGCCGCGCCTGTACGACGTCTCCGCCGGCAGCGTGACGATCGACGGGGCCGATGTGCGCGACGTCGATCTGATGAGCCTGCGCCACGAGATCGCGATCGTCCCCGACGACCCGTTCCTGTTCTCGGCCAGCGTCCACGAGAACATCGCCTACGCGCGGCCCGACGCGACCCGCGAGCAGGTCGAGGCAGCCGCCCGGGCGGCGCAGGCCGACTCGTTCATCGAAGCCCTCCCCGAGGGGTACGACACGCTGGTGGGCGAGCGCGGGCTGACGCTGTCGGGCGGGCAGCGCCAGCGGATCGCGATCGCGCGCGCGGTCGTGGCCGACCCACGGGTCCTGATCCTCGACGACGCCACCTCCTCGGTCGACGCCTCGACCGAGCAGGAGATCAAGCTGGCGCTGCGCGAGCTGATGGCCGGACGTACCACGTTCGTGATCGCCCACCGGCTCTCCACGATCGCGCTCGCCGACGAGATCGTGGTGCTCGAGGGCGGCCAGGTCGCCTCCCAGGGCACCCACGACGAGCTGCTGGAGTTCTCGCCGCTGTACCGCGAGATCGTCGAGAAGGGCATGCCCGACCAGGTGTTCATGACGCGGACCCCGCGCGAGGCCGAGGTGGCGGGACTGTGAACCGGCTCGACGACATCCGCCGCCGCCTCGGCGAGACCGGAGGCCGGGGCCGCAAGCTCCGCGGACTCGCCGAGCTGCTCTCGCCCTACCGCTGGCGCGTGGTCGCAATGTTCACGTCGCTGGTGATCGCGACCGCGGCCGCGCTGGCCCCGGCGCCGCTGGCCAAGCTCGCGATCGACGACGGGATCCAGCGCCACGACGTCGCCGCGCTGGACCGGATCGTGGCCGCGTTCATCGCCTCCTCGCTGCTGTACGTGGTCGCCTCCTACGCACAGACGTACCTGGTCGGGTGGGTCGGCCAGCGAGCGCTGCAGGACCTGCGGGTGAAGCTGTTCGCCCACTTGCAGCGGCTGTCGATCGGCTTCTACTCGCGAAACCGCGCCGGCGTGATCATCTCCCGGCTGACCAACGACGTCGAGGCGCTCGACCAGCTCGTCGAGGACGGGATGGCGACGCTGATTCAGTCCGGGCTGATGCTGATCGGCGTGGTCGTGATCCTGTTCGTGCTCGACCCGCACCTGGCGCTGCTGACGTGCTTGGCGCTGCCGATCCTGGCGGTCGGCGCGTTCCTGTTCAGGATCGCCTCGGCGGACGCCTACCGGCTGACCCGCGAGAAGATCGCGCTGATCACCGCCTACCTGCAGGAGACGCTGTCGGGGATGCGGGTGATCCGCTCGTTCGGCCAGGAGCCCAAGCACGTGACCCGCTTCCACGAGCTCAACCACGACAACCTCCGGGCGAACATGACGACCGTCAACCTCAACGCGGCGTACTTCCCGGCGGTCGAGCTCCTGTCGGCGCTGGTGACGGTCGAGATCCTGGTGGTCGGCGGCCTGGAGGCGATCAACGGGCATACCTCGACCGGCGTGGTGTTCGCGTTCATCGCCGCGCTGAACAACTTCTTCGATCCGATCCAGCAGCTGTCGCAGCTGTACACCACCTACCAATCCGGGATGGCGGCGCTGGACAAGATCTTCGGCCTGCTCGACGAGGAGCCCGAGCTGTCAGACGCCCCGGACGCGATCGACCTACCGCCGGTCCGCGGCAGCCTGCGGTTCGACGACGTCTCGTTCCGATACGGGTCAGACGACGACGGCGCATGGGCACTGCGCGACCTCGACCTCGACGTGCCCGCCGGTCAGACGGTTGCGCTGGTCGGGTCCACCGGGGCGGGCAAGTCCACGTTCGCCAAGCTCGTGGCTCGCTTCTACGACCCCACCGAGGGGGCCGTGCTGGTCGACGGCCATGACCTGCGTACGGTGACCGCACAGTCGCTGCGCTCGCAGATGGGGATCGTCCCCCAGGAGGGGTTCCTGTTCAGCGGCACCGTGCACGAGAACATCGCGTTCGGGCGTCCGGACGCGACCGACGACGAGATCCGGACCGCGGCCCGTGCGGTCGGTGCCGACCAGTTCATCTCGGCACTGGACAGCGGCTACGACACCCAGGTGGGCGAGCGCGGCGTCCAGCTGTCGGCCGGCCAGCGCCAGCTGCTGGCGTTCGCTCGGGCACTGGTCGCCGACCCCAGGATCCTGGTGCTCGACGAGGCCACCTCGAACGTCGACGTGCACACCGAGAGCCTGATCGAGCAGGGTCTGCGGCGGCTGGTCGCGGGGCGCACCGCGATCGTGATCGCCCACCGGCTGTCCACGATCCGCCACGCCGCACGGATCGTCGTGCTCGAGCATGGGCGGATCGTCGAGTCGGGCAGCCACGACGAGCTGATCGAGGCCGAGGGGCGCTACTGGCGCCTCTACCAGGACTGGGCCGAGCAAGCCGCCGCCTGAGCCGCAACAATCCGCGGATGCCCGACGAGGCGCTGACGCGGCTACAGCAGGTCAAGCACCTGGTCGTCGTGATGATGGAGAACCGGTCGTTCGACCACATGCTCGGCTACCTGAAGATGGAGGGCCTGCCCGAGGTCAACGGGCTGAGCGGCGACGAGTTCAACCTCGGGCCTGACGGCAGCAAGGTCGGGGTGACACGGTTCGACGCTGACGGGACAGCGGTCCAGAAGCCCGGAGAGGCGCTGACCAAGTCGCTCGACCCCGACCATTCCAAGGCGGGCGTCCAGGTGCAGCTGGGAAACGGCTACGGCGACTTCCCCAACGGCGGGTTCGTCAAGGCGTTCCTGGACTCGCGTAATCCCACCGACGACATCGGTCGTGATCTGTGGATGGTTCCGATGGGCTACTACGGCAGTAAGGACCTGCCCGCCTACGACTTCCTGGCCCGGAACTTCTGCGTATGCGATGCCTGGCACGCCGCCGTCCCCGGCGACACCTGGCCGAACCGGCTGTACTCGCTGGCCGGCAAGGAGGGCCAGAAGGTCCATCCTCCGCTGCTGGACAAGCTCGCGGGGCTGATCGGGGCGCTGAAGGTCCTGGCCGGGGCGCCGATCTACGACGTGCCCGCGTTCACCCGCCAGCTCCAAGACCGCCAGTGGCGCTGGTACTCGCACGACCCGGCGACGCTGCGTGCAGCCGACAGCAGATACCGGGCGGCCGACGACCTCAAGACCGACAACTTCGCGTTCTTTGACCGTAAGAAGGTGAGCATCCTCACCCAGGCGGCCGAGGCGCTGATCGTCGGCCACGACAGCTTTCTCGACGACGCGGCCAAGGGCGAGCTGCGCGACGTCTCCTGGATCGACCCGAACTTCATCGACCTCGACGTGCTCGACCCGGCCTCCAACGACGACCACCCGCCGTGCGACATCCGCGCCGGGCAGGCGTTCATCCTCGAGCTCTACGACGCGCTCGTGCGCAGCCCGGCGTGGGAGGACACGGTGCTCGTGATCATCTACGACGAGCACGGCGGCTTCTACGACCACGTCCCCCCGCCCCCGGTGCGCGACGACTCGGGCTACGCGACGCTGGGCGTCCGCGTGCCGGCATTGATCGTGGGTCCGCGCGTGCAGAGCACCGTCTGCCATCAGGTGTTCGACCACACCAGCCTGATCAACACGATCCTCACCCGGTTCGCGGCCGACCCCGCGACGGCGATCGGCCAGATGCCCCAGCGCGTCCAGAACGCTTCGCACATCGGGCAGGTGCTGCTGGACGCCCCTCGGACCGACGTAGAGGTGCACAGCCATGACCCCGCGATGCAGGCGATCGCGGCCTGGCGGATGAAGGCGCGCGATGCCCGGCGAGCCGCGCCGGGCGAGGGCGCGTCGCCGGCCGCCGACGGGACCGGCCAGCCGCTGGTCCTCCAGGACTTCCAGAACGACTTCGCCAAGTTCGCGATCGCGATGCGCCAGGGAGGCCTGCCGCCGGGGCAGCCCTGAGCTCCGGAGGCCCTAAAGTCTCCGTCGTGCCGATCACGGTAACCGGTCTGTCGATCACGCCGATCAAGGGCACCCGCGTGCGTGCTGTCGACGACATCCGTCTGGAGCGCTTCGGCGTGCGCGAGAACCGCCGCTTCTACGTGATCGACCACCGCGACCACCTGGTCAACGGCAAGCGGCTGGGCGAGCTGACCGCGCTCGTGGCCGACTACGACCACAAGCAGCGGCGGCTGCGGCTCGAGTTCCCGGACGGGACCGTGCTGGAGGACACGATCGGTCAGGGCCCGCTGGTGAGGACCTGGTTCTTCTCCCAGGAGTCGCTGGCGCGGCTCGTGGAGGGGCCGTGGTCGGACGCGCTGACCAAATACAGCGGCCATCCGCTGCGGCTTGTCGAGGCGCAGTCGGCGGGGGTCGACCGTGGAATCGAGGGCGTCGCCTCGCTGATCTCCCGCGCCTCGCTCGGCCGGCTGGCCGAGGAGGGCCAGCAGGGCGAGATCGACTGCCGCCGGTTCCGGATGCTGATCGAGATCGATGGGATCGACGCGCACGACGAGGACGACTGGGTCGGCCAGACGACCAGCGTCGGCGGCGCCACGATCCGCTGGCGCGGCCACGTGGGCCGCTGCCTGACCACCAGCCGCGACCCCGACAGCGGCGAGATCGACCTGCCCACGCTTGACATGCTGCGCAACTACCGGGCGGAGCTCGAGAGCACCGAGCCGCTCCCGTTCGGGATCTACGGCGAGGTCCTCGAGGGCGGGACGGTGGCGCTCGGAGATCAGGTGTCGCTGGTGCAGCAGGCTTCCGCGGCATGAGCGAGGACCGCGTCCGCAGCGAAGACCGCGTCCTGGTCGAGGTGGCCGATCACGTCGCGACCGTGACGCTGAACCGCCCCGACAAGCACAACGCGCTCGACGGCGCGATGTTCGAGGCGATCGCGGCCGCCGCGCAGGGGCTCGCCGACGAGCCCGGGCTGCGCGCAGTCGTGCTCCGCGGCGCCGGCCCGAGCTTCTGCTCGGGGATCGACCTGGGCAGCCTGGCCGCCGGTGACGGCGGGCTCGACGGCGTCCGTGCCGCGCTGGCGCAGGCGCCCCCCAACCGCTTCCAACTGCCGGCCTACGGCTGGCTCACGCTGCCGGTGCCGGTGATCGCCGCCGTGCACGGCAACTGCCTCGGCGGCGGGCTGCAGATCGCGCTGGCGGCCGACATCCGGATCGCCGCGCCGGACGCCCGGCTGTCGGTGATGGAGGTCAGATGGGGGCTGGTCCCGGACATGTCGCTGACCCGCACGCTGCCGCGGCTGGTCGGGATCGACGTGGCCAAGGAGCTGACCTACACCGGCCGCGTGTTCAGCGGCACCGAGGCGCGCGAGCTCGGCGTGGTTACCCGCGTGCAACAGGACCCGGGGGCGGCCGCTGGGGCGCTGGCGGCCGAGATCGCCGGCCGCTCGCCCGACGCGGTCCGCAGCGCCAAGCGGCTGCTGGACAGCTCCTGGACCGCGGAGGCCGACGAGACGCTGGCGCTCGAGGCCGAGCTCCAGAGCGCGCTGATCGGCTCGCCCAACCAACTGGCCGCGGTCACCGCCGGCTTGCGCAAGCAGCCCGCGGAGTTCACCGACCCGGTCGCCGACCGCACGCGCTGACGGGCGGGTGGCGGGCCCGGAGACCCGCCACCACGCGCATCAGCTCAACTGCGCTCAGGAGATCGTGAACCCCACGCCCGTGTCGGGCTTGGTGTAGTCCAGGACCACCTTGTAATCGCCCGGCTGCACCGTCGGCCGAGCGGTTCCGGCGATGTCCCCGGGCGTCAGCGCGAGCACCGACGTCGGGAAGCGCACCGAGACCGTCTGGGACGCGCCCGCGGCCAGATCGACGCGGGCGAACCCGGCGAGCACGCCGTTGGACGGCGTCAGGATCCCGCCGGAGTTGACCGGGCGCTGCACGTACACCGGCACGATGTCGACGCCCTCCTTGCTGCCGGTGTTGGCGACCGTGAACCGCGCGGTCACGTTGCCGGCTCCGTTGGGCCCGTTGACGGCCAGGCCGCTGGTCGTGAACGACGTGTACGAGAGGCCGAAGCCCATCGGATACAGCGGGTTGTAGCCCGACCCGTGCCCGGAGTTCGTGCCCGGGAACTGGTCGAACACCTTCGGCTGGTCGCCGAGCGTCGACGCGCCGCCGCTGTTGAAGTCCGACTGCTGCGGGGGTGCAGCGTCGGTCGGCCAGGTCACCGGCAGCTTGCCGCTGGGGTCGTAGTCGCCGAACACCACGTCGGCGACGCCATTGCCGCCCTGTGTGCCCGGCAGATAGGCCATCAGCGAGCCCGTCAGCCTTCTCGGCGGGGCCGAGCCCGAGCGGCCGGCCGGCGATCACGACGACGATCACCGGCTTGCCGGTGGCCTCGAGCGCCGAGATCTCCGCCTGTCTGGTCGGGAGCCAGCTGCGGCGACGGGTCGTCGCCCAGGCCCTCGGCGTAGGGCTTCTCGCCGACCACCACGACCGCGGCGTCGGCACTGCCCATGTCGCTGACGGCCGTGGCCTGGTCGGGTGCGGACACCACGTTTGAGTCCTGGCGCCTGCAGGCCCTTCGAGCACCGTCACCGCCGGCGGGATCTGGTCGGCCGGACCCGCACAGCAGTTTTGGCCGCCTCCGAACACGCCCTGCCAGCTCACGCTCCAGCCGCCGAGCGTGTTGGTGACCGAGTCCGCGCTCGGGCCCGGTGACGACGACCTTCGCGCTCTTGGCGAGCGGCAGGACGTTGTTCTGGTTGCGCAGCAGCGTCATCGACTCGTCCGCGGCCTGGCGGGCCAGGTCGGTGCCGCCGCTGACGGCGTTGTTGGCCTGGTTCTCGTTGACGTACGGGTGGTCGAACAGCCCCAGCTTGAACTTCAGCGTGAGGATCCTCGTGACCGCCTGGTTGATCCGCGCCATCGGCACCTTGCCGTCGGCGACGTCGGCGATCAGCGCCTGGGTCAAGCCGGCGGAGTCGAACGGCTTCATCGCCATGTCGACGCCGGCGTTGACCGCGTCGGCCACCGCGCCCGCCAGGTCGGGGGCGATGTGGTAGGTGGTCTGCAGCGCCGGGACGTCGCCGTAGTCGGAGATCACGACGCCCTTGAACCCGAGCCGCTGGCGCAGCTCGGTCGTCAGCAGGAACTTCGAGGCGGTGGCCGGGACGCCGTTGATCGACCCGGAGTTGACCATCACGGTGTCGGCGCCGGCGTCGATTCCGGCGGCGTAGGACGGCATGAACTGATCCTGCAGGTAGCGGATCGGCAGCTGCTCCTCGACGCGGTCGTGGCCGTTGATCGACTCGGAGTAGCCGGCGAAGTGCTTGACCGTCGAAGCCACGCTCTGGCCCGAGGAGCACTCGCCCTGCATGCCGGTGATGTTCGCCGCGCCCATCGCACCCGAGAGCGCGGGCTCCTCGCCCCAGGTCTCGTAGTAGCGGCCCCAGCGGTTGTCACGCGACGGGTCCTGGACGGGAGCGAAGTCCCACACGGTCCCGGTGCCGCATAGCTGCCGGCGCGTGGCAGCGCCGGCCTGCCGGGCGAGCTTGGTGTCCCAGGTCGCGCCCATGCCGATCGACTGCGGGAACAGCGTCGCCTGGGTCGGGTGTCCGAACCCGTGGACGGCGTCGACGCCGAAGATGATCGGGATGTGCAGCCGCGAGTGGTCGACCGCGTAGTGCTGGATCGTGTTGTACTGCTGGGCCCAGTCCCTTGCCGGTGTTGGCCGGCGGGTTGTCGGTGCCGCCCGCCAGGATCGACCCGGTGTGGTCGTTGATCAGCACCTTCTGCAGGCACACGTCCTGGAGCGGATCGTTGTTGTTGCCGCTGTCGGCGCAGCTTCCGCTGGCTGGCGGGCTGGGCGCGCGCAGCACCTCGGTCACGATCTGATCCATCTGCCCGACCTTCTCGGCCAGCGTCATCCGCTTGAGCAGGTCGTTCACCCGGGCCGGGATCGGCGCGTTGGGGTTGGTGTACACGACCGACGGGCTCGCGCTGACGGCCGATACGCCGACCGCGATCGCAGCCGCCGCAGCAAGCGCGGCCGCGATGGCCACGTAGATACGTCTCATGCTTTCCTTCCTCCCTCCTCGAATTGCCGGCCAGCCCACGCGGTCCCTCCGCCGGCGGATATCTGGCGCGCCCCTGATACCCCTGCGCCGATAACCCCAAACCCCGAGTTGTGCGCGCTCACACGGAAGCTCGGGGCCCGACGACCCAGAGCCCGATGCCCCCATTCACGGCCCCGTCAGCTGC
>CAWCRO010000016.1:0-251223 GCA_963797955.1 uncultured Solirubrobacterales bacterium
CGGATCCAGAACCGGGTCCCGATAATATGCGGATCAAGGTCGATGTATGCGCCTTGAACCACGTCGACGTAGATATTCGCGAGGGGATCTCTCGGTTTGACATCACCTTCCCACACATTCTCGGCCTCGAGGTGGTGGGCCGAATCGACCAACTTGGCGAGGGCGTTGACGGCTTCCAAGTCGGTAATCGTGTGATGCCATATCTGCTGGGTGGTGACGTGTTCATCGGAGTGGGGAATCCCGGTGGGTTCGCCGACTACGTGCTCGCCCCTACCAAGCAACTGGCGCGGGTGCCGGACGAGATGTCCGACGAGCAAGCAGGCGCGCTACAGGTTCCGTTCGGGACCGCCTGGCACATGCTGTTCGCGCGCGGTGGCCTGCGAATAGGCGAGACCGTCTTGATCAACTCAGTTTCGAGCGGGATCGGCTCCGCCGCTGTGCAGCTGGCAAGATTGGCGGGCGCCTTTGTGATCGGCACTTCGAGTTCACAGGAGAAGCTCGATGAGGCAGCTCGCAATGGCATGGACGCCGGGATCGATTACACCGCTGAGGATGTTCCGGGGCGGGTGATGGAGCTGACGGATGGCCGTGGCGTTGACCTGGTATTCGAGCACGTCGGCGGCGGCCTGTTCCAGGCGGCAGTGGACTCGCTCGCGCAGAACGGACGGCTCGTCACCTGTGGAGCACATAGCGGTGAGGTCGTCCCACTCGACATCATCCCGTTCTTCAGGGGCCAGCACACCATCATTGGATCGTTCGTGTATGAGCGTGACGAGCTCGACAAGGTGCTTGATCTCGCGTCTCGAGGCGTCCTGAAACCACTCATCGCCGAGAGCTTTGCTCTCGAAGACGTACGTGATGCGTTCGCAATGCTGGAGAGCCGGAAGTTCTTCGGGAAGATCCTTCTCCGGCCGTGAGGAACATCGCCCTGGCAAATGTCCCGAAATCGGACGTTCTATCACCCACTCCGTCAGCGGCTAGGGCTGACACCTGTTCCGCCGAGATCTCGCGGAGGGAAGAATGAGACTCAAATACATAATTCCGTTCCCGTTTGACGAAGCGGGAGTCCAAGCCAGAGCTGACCAAATTCCCCCAGGACTCCTAGGTCCGAACGTCGATATCGAGTTTGTCCCGGTCCGGAACAGCTGCTTTCTGCTTGACTCGTATTACAAGTCGATCATCTTCGACGCATACATCGCTGAAGCTGGTCTTCAAGCCGAAGATGAGGGCTACGACGCCGTCGTTATGGATACGGTCTCTGACTCCGGCCTCCAGGTGCTGCGTTCTCGACTCTCGATACCGGTGATCGGCCCTGGCCAGGTTGCGTTCCATTTGGCCGGGCTCTTAGGCCACCGCTTTTCCGTGGTAACGATGTGGGACAGCTGGCGATTCTTCTACCGCAAGCTCTTCAAGGAATATGGTCTTACTGACATCGTTGCTTCGGTTCGTGCGGTAAACATCCCGCCCAACGTCGAGCAGCTGTTCGCCGGGAAGGAACAGGAGATGTATGAGCGCCTGACAAATGAAGCGCTCATGGCCATTAAGGAAGATGGCGCCGACGTGATCGTCCTTGGCTCGACCACGATGCATCAAGCGGCCGACTACATGGCCGAACGACTGCCTTGTCCACTGATCAATCCCGGACCCGCCGCTGTTGTCTTCGCGGAATCGGTCGTCCGGCTTGGGCTGAGTCACTCCAAGCTCGCGTTCCCATCCCCTGGGACGCTCCAAGACGAGAAGTTCTTCTCTCTGGTCGGCGCTAGCGGCGGCACCCGGCAAGTGTGACGACACACGAGGCACTGAAGGCTGACGATTCCAAGGAGGCTGAGAAGCGGATGCGGTCGCACATTGAGCACGGACGCACCGTGCTCGCTAAGGCTCTGGAGGCGTAGTGGTGTCGCCGGTGGTGCAGCCGCTGAGGTTTGGGCTGGCGCTGGAGAACTTCACGCCGGCGCCGAGGGATCCCGACCCTGGGGCGATCGTGGCCTATGGGCAGCGTGCTGAGGAGTTGGGATATGACTCGTTGTGGGCGTGGGATCACATGTTTTTGGGCAGTGGTCGCCCGTTTCCGTTTTTGGAGTCGTTGACGACGTTGACGCTGCTGGCGGCGAGGACCGAGCGGGTGGAGCTGGGCACTGGGATCCTGGTGTTGCCGTTGCGTGGCGCGGCGGTGCTGGCCAAGACCGCGGCGTCGATTGAGATGATCTCGGGCGGGCGGCTGACGCTGGGGATGGCGGTCGGCTGGTATGAGCGCGAGTTCGATGCGTGCGGCGTGCCGTTTAGGCGCCGCGGTCGGATCTTTGAGGAGAACCTTGCGCTGATGAAGGAGTTCTGGGGTGGTGAGCGGGTTAGCGGCGAGGCGCGCGGGATCTCGTTTCGCAACGCGGTGATGTTGCCTAAGCCCTCGCCGCGTCCTCGTCCGCGCCTGCTGATCGGCGGCTATGTCGACAAGGTGCTCCAGCGTGTGGCCGAGAAGGGTGACGGCTGGCTGACCTACTTCTATGAGCCCCAGGCGTTCAGCACGGCGTGGCAGCGGATCGGCGAGCACGCGGAGGCGGCGGGCCGCGATCCGGGGGAGCTGGGCAACGTTGCGCAGCTGCCGCTGTGCATCGATGACTCGTTTGAGGCCGCCGATCCCGCGCGCGCCAGTACATCCACGATTATTTCGATCTGCCCGAGTGGAGCGAATCGACCGCTGAGAGCGCGATCCGGGGAACGCCCGAGCAGTGCGCGGAGCAGATCGCCGAGCAGGCTTCGGTCGGGGTCCAGCACATCTGCCTGGTCCCGTGCGACTACGAGCAGGAGCAGGTCGAGCGGTTCGCCGCCGAGGTGATGCCGCTCGTCTCGGGCCTCACGGTCCACAACGCGGTATGACCGACGCCGCCGACAAGCGGATCTCGCTGGCCGACGCAGCCGCGCTCGTCCGCGACGGCGACCGCAGCCAAGCATCAGACTCAAGAAAGGTGTCCTCAGCTTCATGATTGGTCCGTTCATCGATATTCAGGGCGCGGTGGACGTCCACGTGCACTCTGAGCCAGATTTGTTTCCGCGGATCGCCGACGATGTCGGCGTCGCTAGTCATGCTGCGTCGATGGGGCTGCGCGCCCTGTCGTTGAAGTGTCATTCCGAGCGGACCACGAGCCGTGCCTATCTGACCGAGCAGTTGGTGGCGGGGATTCAGGTGGTCGGGGGGATCGTGCTCAATCGGGCTGTCGGCGGGATCAATCCTTATGCGGTGCAGGCGGCGCTGCAGCTTGGCGCCAAGCATGTGTGGATGCCCACGGTTGATGCGGCCAACCATGCGCGGACGTTCGGCTCGACCGGCGCCTATGACAAGCAGGCTTCGAGCGTGGCGGATGCCGGTGATACCGGGATCGCGGTGTTTGACGACGCGGGCGTGCCGATCGATGGGTTGATCGATGTGCTGGACCTGATCGCTGAGCATTCGGCGATTCTCAGCACCTGTCATCTGTCGGTGCCCGAGATCAAGCAGCTGGTGGCGTTGGCGCGCGAGCGGGGCGTGGAGAAGATCGTGATCACGCACCCGTTCTTCAAGGTGCCCAACCTGGATCTCGAGACGCTCAAGGAGCTTGTCGGCCAGGGGGCCTATGCCGAGTTTGGCTATTGCACGGTCTCGCCGATGTGGAACCACGCGCCGTTGACGCGCGTGGTCGAGGCGATCAATGCGGTCGGGCCCGAGCATTCGATCCTGATGAGCGACGCCGGGCAGCGCCACAACCCGATGCCGGCCGAGTGCCTGCGCGTGTTCGCGCAGTCGGTCTATGAGTCGGGTGTCAGCGAGGAAGGAGTCGAGCAGATGATCAAGCGCAACCCGCTTGACCTGCTCGAGCTGGGACCGCGCCGTGAGCCGCTTGCGCCACCGGTGCCGGTCGCACCCCCAGCCACTACCAACGGCGCGAGCGAGGCCGACGGCCCCAGCGACGTGGCCGAAATCAGAGCTTCGGCCGCCGTCTAGCCCATGTACGCGACGGCGTTCGAGTACCTAAGAGCATCGTCCTGGGCCGAAGCGGTGGATCGGCTGGAGCAGTTGGGCGAGGACGCTCACGTGATCGCTGGTGGTCAGAGCCGGGTGCCGATGATGATGCTGCGGATGGCCGCGCCGACCGCCCTGGTCGACGTCGGGGGCGCCGGCGAGCGCACGATCGAGGTGCGCGACGGGACGCTCGAGCTGTCGGCTGCTGCGCGACGAGGGCGCGACCACCGAGGTCAAGCTCGCCTGCACCCACGGCCCTCAGCCTGCGGGATCCGTGAAGGCTCCTGGATCCCACAGGCGCTGATAGATGGTCCTCAGGAAATCAACATGATTGTGCATGCGAGCTTCGGCTTCAGCCTGATCGCGAGCTGCGATGGCATCGGAGATCGCTCGGTGATCGTCATTGATCCGAAGGAGCGTCTCCTGGCTCATACCACCACGCCGCATGCTCGTCTGCAGAATGCCGAACACCGGCTGTGCAGCCAGTGCGAGCAGGGTGTTGTGGGCGGCGGCGATCACGCCACCATGGAAGCCGGCGTTGAACTTGAACTGTTCTTCCGTTCCGACCTTGCCGGCATCATCGAGAATGCAGGCGCGTATCGCTTGAAGCTGCGCGGCAGTTCGTCGCGCGGCCGCCTTGCGTGCTGCCCAGCCTTCAAGCAGGTAACGCGCTTCAAGGAGGTCCGAGGGAGTGATATCCCGCGCTTCGCTGAGAAGCGCGATATTCGTACTCAGAAAGTCAGATATATGGTCAACGGTGGGGAGCGTTACAAAGCTTCCACCGCCGGCGCCTCTGGACTTTCTGATCAAGTTGTGAGACGCAAGCGTGTTGAGTGCTTCGCGGATCGTCCCGCGGCTCACACCAAACTGTTCTGCCAAAGCCGTCTCCCTTGGAAGCCGCTCTCCGCGCTCGAAGTCGCCGCGCATGATCATCCCGCGGAGCTGCTGGTAGACCTGCTCATGCGCCTTACGCACGCGGTGAACAGGGGCACCAGGGCGAGGATGTGCTGCTCGCACCGAGGCTCCGGGGTCAGAAGCCATGGGGTACTTGATAGTCGTAGCGCACGCCGTCTTGCCCGAAAAGTGGTTGTGTCTCTTGGTTTGCCCTGTGAGTCCAGTCAGTGCACGGGCTCAGCTCGCACTCCCGTCATCGCGCCGAGTCCGGCACTGCGCTCATCGCGACCCCTCCGCGCAGAGCAGAGCTCCTAGCCTCCTAATCATACCGCAACTATCCCAGTCGGAATGACAGCCGAGAGTAGGACTAGCACAATCATTCGCCGTCACCCAGCGGTCCAAGCCCGTCAAAAGGCGCAGGAACGACCTAAGTAACGATATGGCGTCGGCCCGGCGGGTGAGGAGAAATGTCCGACATCAGTCGGTTTGTGACTCTGCGCTCAGCAGCAGCACCAAGTTTCTATTCGCATTTTGCATCATTGGAGCCTACGGCGCGAGCACCCAGCCGGGCCGTTCTTCCTGCAGCTGCGGGACTTGCAGGGCGGGCAGATGCTTGCCAAATGACACAGGAATCCGTTCAAATCTGTTGACAACGATAAGTCGGACTTGGTAGAACACATGCTTACCATCGAGGTAGTGCCAGCGTAAAGGTCTAGCTGGCGCTAGGTCGATACACAGCTCCTATTACATGGCCGTTGCTACCCCCAAAGCGCCTCGGGAGAGGCGTAAGAATAAGCCCGACCTTGCCGAGCTCGGGAGTCGATGGGGCGTGGTTATCGCATGGATCGTGGTGGTTGCGTTCTTCTCGATCGTGCGTCCAGGTGACTACTTCAGCTGGGCGAACTTCCAAAGTATCTTCGGCTCACAGGCTGTTCTGCTGATCTTGACCCTTGGTCTTTTGGTCTCCCTTACGGCTGGCGAGTTCGACCTCTCGTTCGCGGGCGTGATGAGCGTGTCACTTGTGCTAGTCGGCTACCTGAACGTGCTGCATCACTGGCCGATTACCCTCGCCGTTGCCGGTGCGCTGACCGCGGGTCTGATCATCGGCCTCTTCCACGCCTACGTCATCGTCCACCTGGGTGTGGATTCCATCGTCGTGACGCTAGGCACCGGCACGCTGCTCGCAGGCATCAGTATCGGCATCAATACGAACACGACTGCGGGCATTTCGCCGGCGCTGGTCGACGTGGCACGGACCCAGGTCCTAGGCCTCCCGCTCGCGTTTTACTACGGTCTCGCGCTTACTGCGCTCGTGTGGTACGTATTCACGTACACGCCGTTAGGACGCTATCTGTACTTCGTGGGAGCCAGCCGCGATGTAGCACGGCTGTCGGGATTGCCCGTGCAACGCATCCGCGCTGGCGCGCTCATCGCGACCAGCGTCATCAGCGCGCTTGCTGGCGTCCTGTATGCGGGGACCCTTGGCGCATCCGATCCACGAATTGCCACCGATTTCCTGCTGCCCACCTTCGCCGCCGCATTCCTCGGGTCCACGACCATCGTCCCCGGCCGCTTCAACGCTTGGGGCTCGTTCGTGGCCGTCTACTTCCTCATCAGTGGGATCACTGGTCTGGAAATTCTCGGCTACTCCGGCTGGGTCGAGAACGTGTTCTACGGCGGCGCGCTCGTGGTCGCGGTAACGCTGTCGCGTCTTTCAGCGCGGCATCAGGAGCGCCGTCAGGCAGACCAGCCTGCCCGAGGCGAACCGGAACGGTCCGAAGTGCTGCAGCGCGAGGCCACAGCGCCGCAACCCGGCCTCGCAGAGTAGGCCGGGCTCAGACCCAGGCGAGGCCCTAGAGAGGCGGTGGTCGCAACGAAACACATCAGGCGTGGAAGGTACGTTCGACATCAGAGGAGAGGACTCACGTTGCCAGAAGGCCAGACCCAAGATTTTAGGCGCGACGGGCTGGCGGGGAGCCGCCGCTCGTCCGCCCGCAGGCGCCGGGCTGCCCGCTTTGCAGGGCTGTTCTTGCTTCCCGCGGCGCTATTCGTGGCAGCTTGCGGCAGCACATCCAGCTCGTCGTCGACCTCCGGGAGCGGAGGAACCGGCGCCTCGAGCGGTGTCGCCGAGGCTCAGCAACTCGTAACCCAGGCAAAGAAGCCATCGACGTTTGTCGCGCCAGGCCCCTCGTTCGACGCCTCGGCCGCAAAAGGAAAGCTGATCTTCCTGATCGGCGATGACAACTCCGTCCCATTCAACGCAATTACTCTGAAGGGTCTGAAAGCCGGCGTGACTGCGGCGGGCGCTCGGCTCGCAGCTCCTGACAGCCGCGGTGATGTCGACGCCATGGTCCGGCTGGTGCAGCAAGCAATCTCCGAACACGCGAGCGTCGTCATCATCCCATCGGTGAACGCAAAGGTCCTCGCCGCCCCGCTGGCACAGGCAAAGAAAGCCGGCATCAAGGTGATCCAAACGTTCTCGGCGGATGCGCGGCTGCCGACACCGTCGGAAAAAGCGTTTGGTGTCGATGCAATCGTGAGCTACTGCTTCTCCTGTGGCGGCCGCCTAATGGCGGACTACACCGTCGCTGACTCTGGAGGCAAGAACGTTGATGCCGTGGGTTTCTGGGACTCCGGAGTCGGAGCTGCCGCGGCGCAGATCCACGCGACGTCCGCCGAGCTGAGCCGGCTCTGTCCGACGGAATGCAAGATCACCTATAAGGACATCCCGTCGTTCTCCGACTGGGCGCAGCAGGTGCCGAGCCTGACATCAAGCTCATTGGTCCACCGCGACCTGAACTACTTCCTACCGATCTACGACGGGATGGCGACCTACATGCTTCCCGCGATCCATGCTGCAGACGCCAGCACGCGAGTGAAGATCGTCACGCTCAATGCAGACCAAGCACAGATGGAGTCAATGGCGAAGCACGACGTGATCATCGCGAACGTCGGAACTCCGATCGAATACGCGGGCTGGGCCGAGGCCGATCAGTCTCTCAGGCTCGCGACCGGTCACCCTCCGGTTGCTACCGAGAAGATCCCGCTGCGGCTCTTCGACAACAGCAACATGCCGAACCTGAAGCTGCCAGAACGAGACTGGTACGGAGTCAACTTCCAGGCAGGGTACGAGAAGCTCTGGGGGCTCAGCTAGCCCCGCGGCGAACTCGCAGTGGGCCGGCGCGTGTCGCCGGCCCACCGCCGGTAGCGAACGATGAGTGAGCCTGATCTGCCCAATCTGCGCAAGAACGCGTCCTCGGAGGCCACCCGAGTGACGGACGGCTCTGGGTCAACGGCTCGACCCGGCCACGAAACCCCTGTCCTAGAGGCGTCCGATGTCAGCAAGACCTTCGTCGGAAAGCGAGTCTTGCACGACGCGCGACTCACCCTCTATGGGGGAGAGATCCACTGTCTACTAGGGGAAAACGGCTCCGGCAAGTCGACGCTAATTAAGATTCTCTCCGGATACCACGAGCCTGACCCGGGAGCCTCTGTGGTAGTCCGAGGGGAGCCCATCACGTTCCCTCTGCCGGTCGGCGGGCTCAGAACGTTCGGAGTGGCGTTCGTGCACCAGGATCTGGCCCTGATCGAGTCCGGAACAGTTGTCGAGAACCTGAGGATCGGCCGCTATAAAACCGGACTTGGGTGGCACATCAACTGGTCGCGGGAGCGCGACCGGACCACCACGTCGCTTGAAAGCTTCGGTCTTAGCCTAGACCCGCGAGCCCCGCTCGCATCGGTTTCGGAGGTAGATCGTGCGCTCGTCGCAATTGTCCGCGCGCTCGATCAGCTGGCGGCTGGTCCGACCCCGGGAGTACTGGTCCTCGATGAGCCCACAGCGTATCTGCCCCGGGACGGGGTTGACCGCCTGTTCAGGGCAATCCGGACAGCGGCGGCGCGCGGCTTCGCGGTTTTATTCGTGACTCACAACCTGGCGGAAGTTCAGGCAGTCGCTGATCGGGTCTCCGTGCTGAGAAACGGCAGGTTGGTGCATACGGGTCCGGCCGCGGGCCTGTCCGAAGCCCAACTGGTAGAGCACATTCTCGGTGGCGCGTTGGCGAAGAGCATGGGAGAGCCCCCGACCCGCAAAGGTTTGGAGGTCAGGCTTCGAGCCGAGCGCGTAACGACCCGCGAGATCGCCGGGTTCGATGTGACGGTGCACAGCGGCGAAGTGGTGGGGGTAACGGGCCTGTTAGGAAGCGGCTGGGAGCACGTCCCGTACGCACTATTCGGCGCACTCCCCGGATGCCAAGGCAGGCTGGCGACGCCGCGCGGATCCTTCGAGCTATCTGACTTCACGCCGGGCAAGGCAACGGCTTCGGGTCTCGCGCTTGTGCCGGCCAACCGTCTGCGTGACGGCGCGGCGCCACTCGCCACCATCTCGGAAAATATGACACTAGCCGTGCTTTCGCGCTACTTCAGAGGCGGCTGGCTTCGTCAGCGCTCCGAGGTCAACGACGTTGAGCGCCTGATGGCGGATCTGGACATCCGTCCCCCCGAGCCGCACCGAATCTTCAGCACCTTGAGCGGTGGGAACCAACAGAAGGCGATCATCGCGAAATGGCTCACGACCAATCCGGCGCTGCTGCTAATGCACGAGCCGACACACGGCGTAGACGTGGGGGCGAAGCGCCAAATCCTCAACCTCATCCGGTCGGCTGCCAACGATGGTGCCGCCTTTCTGCTGGCGAGTTCGGAGTACGACGATCTGGCGGAGCTCGCCAATCGGGTGATCATCTTCCGCGACGGAAGGCCGGTCGAGGAGCTGAACGGGAATGGGCTGACGGCCGACCAGATCGCCGAGCGGGCGCTAAGCACCGAGCCCTCTGCCCCAGGACCGCACCACGTTCTGCGTGACTAGCTACCAACCCCCAAAATCAGACTGGATGTAGTACATGACCCGCGTTGCAATAGGTAGGTCAATTGGCAGAGGAGGACCGTTCAGAGGCGTCGCGTCGGCGCTCATCGACCACCGCATCCGCGCGCGGAGCACCGACTGCTACGAGTCGACATATCGATCCTTGACCCCACGAGCGTAAGGGAGCAAATATGCCCAAAATTCTAGTGATTGTGCCGTTCCCGCTCGATGCGGACGGGGTGGATAATCGTCGGGCGCAGCTCCGAACCGATGCTGTCGGACCAGATACAGAATTCGTCTTTCGACCGGTCCGAGTGGGACCAGGAATCTTCGACAGCTGGCATGACAAGACAATCGCGATGCTCGCGATGCTCGAGGCGGGCATGAACGCCGAGGACGAAGGCTTCGACGCCGTCTGCGTTGACACGGCCGGCGATTCCGGCATGAGCGGCCTGCGGTCGATGCTCTCGATTCCAGTGATCGGGGGCGGCTTGGCCTCCTACCACCTCGCCCTCATGCTCGGCGACAAGTTCTCCGTGGTCACGCTGTGGGAGGGCTGGATAGAGGGGTACCTACACAACGTCGAGGCTTACCATGTCGCGGACCGGCTCGCATCGGTGCGTGCGATCGGCGATTTCCCCGATGTCTCCGACCTTCTCACTGGTCAGGAGAGCGAGGTTTTCCCGAGGCTGGTCGAAGTTGCGACCCAGTGCATCGAGGATGACGGGGCCGAGGTCATTATCCTTGGTTCCACCACGATGCACCAGTCCGCTGAATACCTCGCGGAGCATCTGTCGGTGCCGGTAATCAATCCTGGGCTCGCGGCTTACAACATGGCGGAAGCAATGCTGAGGCTCAGGATCAGCCACAGCCGCAAGGCCTACCCGAGTCCGCTCTTCCCGAAGAAGGAACTGCTCGCCGCGATGGTCGACGGAGGCGCCAAACTCGATCAGGCCCGCGAGTACGCCCGCGGCGGACTACAGGACCAGAAAGTGTGAGCGCCTCGGTCGTCGTAGTCCTGGGCTCCGGGGCGATGTATCGGTCCGCGGACTCTCTCGTGGACACCTGCCCGTCCCAGTTATCACCCCCGGACCCGCGGCTTACAGCATGGTCGAAGCCATGGTGAGACTCTCAAGATCAGCCACATTAGAAAGAAGTGTCCGCGGCTGCTCTACCCAAGAAGGAGACGGTCCGCGCCATCGTTGATGGCGGCGCCAGCTGAGTCAGGCGCGTCAGCACGCGCCGGTATCCGTAAGCTACGAGGTGCCTGGGTGTTCAGTCCGAACACAAACCTGTGAACCAAACTAGGTGACAGCCGATGAGCCTGGAGAAGTCGAAGAGTCTTACAGCGAGCCGGAGCAACGCAATGAAGCCCAGCGAACTAGAGGCGTTTCTCGCCGAACCGCGCGAGGCACGGTTGGCGACCATCCGAACCGATTCATCTGTGCACCTCACACCCGTATGGTTCATCGCGGATGGCACCGTGCTCAGCTTCTGTCTGGAGGCGGAGCGACTGCACCTGAAGAACCTCCGACGGACCCCACAGGCGACGTTATTGATCGATGAGGATCAGCGGCCTGGGAATGACTGGCACGCGCCGGTGCGCGGCGTCATGTGCGCCGGCACGGTCCAGCTGCTCGACGACGATCCGACATGCGTAGAGAAGATGCGGATCAGGATTCTGCGCAGATATCTAGGCGGCAGCGACGACGATCCGTCGTTTCCCGAGATGCACCGTGACCCCAGCAAGCAATTCACGCTGGCCGTGCTGCGCCCGAGCCGAATCCTGAGCTGGGACTTCGGAAAGGGTTGAAGCTGGCAGACAGAGTGTGGGATGTCTGGGTTTCGTCCGCAGTCAAACCCTCGAGCGAATCCTCGAGGTCGCCCCGGAGCTGTTCACGCGGCAGGGCACCGACGAGACGTCGCTGCGGGACATCGCTGGCCTCCTTCAAATCACCACAGCGGCGCTCTATTGCTGCTTCGAGCGCAAGAAAGGATCCCCATAGCTCCACCTCCGGCTCCAAGCGCTGGGCGCCAACGCGCTTGACGAGCTCGAGTCGGCTGGGCTGATCCGGCCACTGGGGAGCGGAAAACGGTTCGCTTCGGCGAGACCTGGCCCGCGTGGCACGCAGCTCGCCGCAGGTGGCCGAGGTGCCGGCGCTGCTGTACCTGCACGGCGTGGCCAGCTCGGATTTCGGTCCGGCGCTGACGCAGTTCCTATTCCTCGCGCTTGACATATGCCGATATCGGAATATGATTGTGCCATGGCACGAGCAGCGACGACGTCGGACGTCTTTAACGCGATCGCCGAGCGGCAGCGCCGGGAGATCCTGGTGCTGCTGCGGGCGGGTGAGGGGCCGGTGACCGAGTTGGCCCGGGAGCTGGGGATGACCCAGCCGGGGGCGTCCAAACACTTGCGGGTGCTCCGGGAGGTCGGACTGGTGCGGGACCGCAAGGCAGGCAAGCAACGCCTGTACGGCCTTGACGCCCGCGGGCTGCGACCGGTGCACGAGTGGACGGGCGGGTTCGAGCGGTTCTGGAACGAGAGCTTTGACCGGCTGGACGAGTACGTGCGGGACCTCAAGCAGGAAGGCAGGAGGAGCAGCTGATGAGCGCGACGGGACGAGGAGCGCCGGCGCAGTCCGCGACGGCCGACCGGGAGATCGTGATCTCCCGGGTCATCAGTGCCCCACGGGAGCTGGTGTTCGAGGCGTTCACCGAGGTGTGGCACCTGTCGCGGTGGTGGGGACCGGAGGGGTTCACCACCACTACGCGGGCGTTCGAGTTCCGCGTCGGCGGGGAGTGGGACTTCGTGATGCACGGACCGGACGGGACGGACTACCAGGAGTGGATCTCCTGGACCGAGATCGCTCCGCCGGAGCAGATCGCGCTGGTGCACGGTGAGTTCCGCGGCGACCCGAACGCCTTCGAGTCGGTCTTGACGTTTGCGCCCGACGGCGCGGCGACCCGGATCGAGATGCGCACGGTGTTCCCCACCAAGGAGCTGCGCGACGAGGCGCTCGAGAACTACCACGCGACGGAGGGCGGCCAGCAGACCCTGAGCAAACTGGCTGCCTACGTCACCGAGATCGTTCGGAAGGGAGTTGAGGACTGATGGCCGGGAACGTGTTCTTCAGCGTGACGATGTCGCTGGACGGGTTCGTCGCGCCCGGGGAGCGCATGGACGACCCGGATGGTCAGCGCTGGATGGCGCAGTGGATGGAACTGCAGCAGTGGATATTCCCGCAGCGGTTCTTCCGGGAGAAGCTGGAGCTCGGCGAGGGCGGCGAGGAAGGGCGCGAGAACGACATCGTGCGGGAGACGTTCGAGCGCACCGGCGCGAGCGTGATGGGCAAGCGCATGTTCGACCTCGGCGAGCAGGCGTGGCCGGAGGAGGCGCCGTTCCACACGCCGGTATTCGTCGTGACGCACGAGAAGCGTGACCAATGGGAGCGGGCGGGCGGGACCACCTTCCACTTCGTCAACACCGGCATCGAGCCTGCGCTCGATCAGGCCCGCGAGGCCGCCGGCGATCGGGACGTCCGCATCGCGGGCGGCGGCGCAACGATCCTGGAGTACGTGAACGCCGGGCTGATCGACGAGTTCACGATCGCGCTCTCACCCGTGCTGTTCGGCTCCGGCATCCGCCTGTTCGAGGGCGTGGACGCGGGCCGCGTGGCCCTTGAGCCGGTCCGCGCGGAGCCGACGCAGCGGGTGACCCACCTGACCTACGCAGTCCGGGAGCGGTAACCCCTGCGGGGTGATCCTGTGGCGATTTTCTTCCAATGCTCTGTCAGGGCGAGTCAGGATGCGCACACAACGTCGAGGCAAGGAGATGCTGTGGCAACTCGTATTGGCTTTGCCGGGGGCAAGGAACTGGTGGTCGATGGTGCGGTAAACGACGTGGCCGACCAGGTGATCGCAGGTCAGCCGTTCTCGGTGATCGACTCAAGCGGCGGGCGCGTCTACGTCTTCCAAGCCCACGTGGCTTATATCGAGGAAGGGGTTGCTCGTGAGCATCCCTATCAGCGACGGGGCATGTTGAGGGGTAACTGAGCGCGCGAACAGTTGGCGCCCGGCCGGTAGGACAGCCGCCAGGCGCGTTCGGGACTTAGACGCCTCGCTCGCGTCGGGCCCCTTCTACGCTGCACGCAGCATCGCCGCGGTTCAAGGGCGGACGCCCCGTCGCGCCTGCACGGCGTGTTCACCTGGACTGACCGAGATGTTCACATGCGCCGACCGGCCGTGGGCGAACCTGCGCCGCGCGGGAAGGGACGCGGCAATCGCCCGGGCCGAGCGGGCGGGGAGCGACATTGGAGGAAACATGATGCGGGGTGCCCGGATCTGGCACGGCTCGACGACGGTGCGGCGCTGGTGCTCGCCGGAATGGCGGCGATCGCGGCGACGGTGTTGAGCACCGCTGCGGCGTCGGCGACGCCGTCATCGACGCTGGTCATCAATGAGGTGCACGGAGGGGCGGCAACGCGGCGCCACGCTGACCGGGTCGGTCCCGGCGGACGGCCTGTATCTGGTCGGGGAGTCCAAGGGCGCCGGTGGCACCCAGCCGCTGCCCCAGACGCGGGCGGCCGGCTCGATTGCGATGTCGGCCACCGCCGGCACGGTGGCGCTCGTGCACGGCCCGGGTCACGTTCGTCGACCGCGGCGCCCCTTCGGTCAACCGCTCGACCACGGGCACGTCGGTGGTCAAGACCAAGGGCAAGCCCGACCTCACGCTGTCGCCCGGCCGGATCGACCCGACCAACCAGGTGTGGACAGCGAGCCGCAAGCCGCTCGCCGGTGAGTTCACGTTCAACGGCAAGACGTGTTCGTGATCGCCAACCACTTCGACGCCAAACTCGGCGACCAGAACGCGGACGGCCGCTTCCAGTTCCCGGCGCAATCCTCCGCGGTTCAGCGCTCAGGACAGGCTCAGGCCGAGCACGACGTCGTGGACAAGATCCTCGGGATCGACAAGAAGGCCGATGTCGTCGTCCTCGGTGACCTCAACGACTATCAGTTCAGCCCCGCTCTGTCGGTCCTGCGCACCGGCACGGCCGACGGCAGCGGCGGCTCGATCCTGACCGACCTGATCACGACGCTCCCTGTCGACCAGCGATACACGTACGACTTCGACGGCGCATCGGTGGTCCTCGACCACATCCTCGTGACCAAAGGGCTGCGCGACCCCGAGTACCAGGTCGTGCACATCAACTCCGAGTACGCCGATCAGGTCAGCGACCACGAGCCCCAGGTGGTGCGGCTGAACCGCTGATCCCGGCAACGACCTCCACCCGGGCGGGGAGGAGCCCCCGGGCGCGGGCTAGCCTTTGGGTGGAGGTCCGATGCTGGCAATGGAGCTGATCCCCGCGATTCGTGCGCGGCTGTCCCAACTCGACGGCGAGCGAGGGAACGAGCTGCTCAGCGGCCGCCGCGCGGCGCTGTGGCGGGCCCAGCAGTACGCGGCTCGGCTCAACCACACGCTCGACGACCTGCGGCGCTACTGCCTCGAGTCGCTCAAGCCGCGGCGGTTCCTCGACGAACACGACGAGAACGACTACCTGCGCGGCTATCGGGAGGGATTCCAGGCCGTTCTGACCGACATCCGGCAGCTCGAGACCCGCCCGCGCGGCTAGCCCCAAATCCCGATTAACCTCAGGGTCGGCGCCCCACGCTGTCGGGTCGTTGCTAGATTCAGACCCTGCACGGTGGGCGTAGCTCAGCTGGTAGAGCTCCTGGTTGTGGTCCAGGCGGTCGGGGGTTCGAGTCCCCTCGCTCACCCTCACGGAAAGTGCCGCGAAACGCGGGGCTTTTCACGAGTGGGAGGGCTGACTGGGCCTGGTTCGTGTCTTGATTGGGCATCAATTTCAAGTCGGAAGTGCGCGATGCCGCCCTTCAGGATGTGACTGGCCGGACGGTTGACACCCTGCGTTGATGGCGCGCGCCGGGGCCGTCTACTACCGCGACAAACGTGGGGCCGAGCCGGTCAATGACTTCATCGAGGCGCTGCGGCCGAAGCGAGCGCGGCGAACGCTCCGCCGCCGGAGTTTCCGATCTCCTCGCAGATCGAGGGCGAGCTACGCGTCCGCTTCGGCAACACGCGATATCGAGTGCTGTATCAGCGGTCGGAGAAGCTTGTCGTCCTTGCACGCGATCGAGAAGAACACTGGCGCGATCGCGGACTCGGATAAGGAGCTGGCGAAGCAGCGGATGGCTGACTTCAGGCGTCGAATGGACGCGAGGACCAGAGTGCCGCCACGGGCGGCGGGTAAAGATGCGCCGCCTGGCAGCCGAAAGAGAGATTGACCCGTTTATCAAAATCGATAAACTGACTTCTAGTGGCCACCAAGACGAGGACCAATCGCCAGAAGAGTCCTAGGGGCACGCCGGCTCTCAAAGCGGCCAACGCCCGGGCGGCGGGCAGCGACGAATACCGCGAGGCCCGCGACGAGTACTCCGCGATCCGCGAGCTGCGCAAGAAGAACTGGATCGCCGCGCACATTCGCGAGCGCCGATACGAGCTCGAGCTCACCCAGCAGGAGGTGGCGAAGCGCGCCGACACGTCGCATTCGTTCATCTCCAAGGTTGAGCGGGGCGATCACATCCCGACGATCCCGGTTCTCGCACGGATCCTCAGAGTCCTCGATGAGCAGCTGCTGATTGGGATCGAGCGGGATGCCCCCGACGAGGAACCCGAGCGAGAGATCGCCCCGGCACCGGAACTCACGGTCGCCTGAGCTAGGCGGACCGTCGAAGCGAGACCGACGGAGTCGGGGCGGTGCTGTTGGCCTCGAGTTCGCACACCCAGGCTTCGACTGCTGATTCGCGGAAGGGATGCGGCCGGCGCGCGCCTGGGCCCATACCCACTGGGTGCTGACGCCGAGGCGCTCGGCGATCTCCTGGGCGGTCAGCAGCCGGTCCATGAAGTGGTCTTGCCGAAGAGCTGTCGGAGGGCTGTGAGAGTGCTGCTCTCTCGAAAAGGGGCAGTCCTGGATCTGGGTCGGTCGCGATCGATCAGGCCAACCACCGGCCGATCGTCACCACTCCGGCGGTGAGCGGCCTCACGCCGGGGATGCGCTTCGGGGTCGTGCGGGTGATCACGTCAATCGTGCGCTGCCGCCGCTCGCCGCAGGCGCGCTGTTTGTGCTGCGTTCGGCCGATCGTGCCGCGTACGGGCTCCGTTGTGCATTTGCCGATGCAAGCCGGCGTGCGTCGCCGGTGACGCACGGTCCGATTTGAAGGAGAACGCGGGCGCCGAAGTGAACCATGGGCCGTGCGGGTCTGCGGCGTCCTGGGCGTGACGGGTCATGAGCAAGGTCAGAACAACAGCACTCCTCCTGGTTGGCGCGGCGGTCGCATTCGTCTCGGTGACCGCGACTGGAGCTCCCGAGGTCCCGGCGCGCACGCCGCAACTCGGTCAGCGCATTGCCGCGGTCCTCGCGCGGCCCGCCGTCAGTCTCCGGGCGGTGTCCGCCGAGCTGCGGGTGCTACCGCGCACAGCGCAGGCGCATCGCGTGCCGTCGAGGGTGCTACGCGTCGGCATGACCGGAGCGGATGTCCGAGCCGTCAATCAGCGGCTCTTCAATTTGCACTTCCTGCCTGGCCCAGGGTCAAGCGAGTACACCACGGCGACCGTAGACGCAGTCATCGCCTTTCAGAAGTGGGCGGGAATCACCCGTGACGGCACCGCGGGGCCGCAGACCCAAAAGGCGCTTGCGCAGGCGGCGGCACCGACGCCGCTGCTGCAACGTGCGGGTAGACGCGTTGAGGTGTCAATCTCAAAGCAGCTCGCGCTCGAAGTGTCGGGCGGCGAGGTGCTCTGGGTGCTGCCGGTGTCCACAGCGATGCCGGGGTACGTAACGCCGCTGGGCCGATACCGGGTGTACTCGAAGTCGGTGGAATCCTGGTCAAACCCGTACCAGGAATGGCTGCCATACGCCAGCTATTACGCTGGCGGACGGGCGCTGCACGGACTTGCGTCCGTCCCGCCATTTCCGGCGAGCCACGGCTGCATCCGGGTGCCGCTTGAGTTCGCGCCGCTCCTCTACAAGTTCGACACGGTCGGCACGGAAATCGACGTGCTCGCCTGACTAGGGAAGCGAGCCCGCGTCCGCCTTGGGTGCACACTCCGCAAGCCGGTGGATCGGCTGCGCCGGCGGGATCGATCAGTCCCCGAGCTCGTCGACCAGTTCCCCGACTCGATGTGCGATCTCGTCGCGGGTGTGGCGGACGTGTTCGATCGGCTGTCCGGCGGGGTCGGGCAGGTCCCAGTCGATGTAGCGCTTGCCGGGGATGTAGGGGCATTGGTCGCCGCAGCCCATCGTGACGACGATGTCGGCTTGTTCGGCGAGCTCGCGGGTCAGCAGCTGCGGCGTGCGGTCGGATAGGTCGATGCCGAGTTCGTTCATCGCCTCGATGACCTCGGGGTGGACATGGGGGGCGGGGTTGGTGCCGGCGGAGAGCGCGTCGTGGGCGCCGTCGGCTGCGCGGGTGAATAGGGCCTCGCTCATTTGCGAGCGGCCCGCGTTCTGGAGGCATACGAACAGGACAGTTGCCATCCGGGCAGGGATTATTGCATTGACAGACGTGACTTCAATCGATATTTGTAGATAGATGGCTGTCGATCTGGAACTGGCTCCGAAGAGCAAGCGCGCGGCGGGCGCGCCGGGTTGTGAGCCGGTCGTCTACCCCGACGTGCAGCGCGAGCAGGCGATCCGGATGGCCGACGTCGCCAAGGCCCTCGGCGATCCGGTGCGCGTGCAGTTGGTCGACGTGCTGCGCAAGCACGCCGGGAAGGTGTGCGTGTGCGAGCTGGTGCCGCTGTTCGATCTCTCCCAGCCGACCGTCTCGCATCACCTCAAGGTCCTGCGCCAGGCCGGCCTGGTCGGTTCGGAGCGGCAGGGGTTGTGGGCCTACTACTACGTGATCCCCGACGCCCTGGAGGAGTTGTCTGCATGGCTGAGCTGAGAGCCGACATCCGCGAGATCGTCCGTCGGCGCTATGCCCGGGCGGCCAAGGCAGCCGCCGTCGGCGACTACGAACCGGAGGCCCGGTGGGAGGCGAAGGCGGGATGTTGCGAGCCGTCGCGCTGCGGCGAAGACGGTCCGAGGGAATGGGGTTCGCAGCTTTATGGCCAGGCGGACCGTGAGCAGGTGCCCGAGGCTGCGGTCAACGCGTCGCTGGGCTGTGGGGTGCCGACGGCCGTCGCTGAGCTTCACGACGGCGAGGTGGTGCTCGACCTCGGCTCCGGTGCCGGGGCGGATGTGTTGATCTCCGCTCGGCGTGTCGCGCCGTCGGGCCGGGCGATCGGCCTGGACATGACCTACGAGATGCTCGAGCTGGCGCGCCACAACGCCGCCGAGGCCGGTGTGGGCAACGTCGAGTTTGTCGAGGGCTACCTCGAGGACATGCCGCTCGCAGATGAGCACGTCGACGTGGTGATCTCAAACTGTGTGATCAACCTGTCGGCCGATAAGCCAAAGGCGCTGCGCGAGGCCGCCCGAGTTCTGCGGCCCGGCGGTCGGCTCGCGATCTCGGACGTGATCGCCGACCCCGGGATAGACGCGCTTGCCAGAGCCGACATGGCCGCCTGGACGGGGTGTATCGCCGGCGCGCTGACCGAGGCCGAATTTCGCGACGCACTCCAGGCGGCCGGATTCGACGGGGTCGAGATCACTCCCACCCACCGAGTGCACCAGCACGCCGCGTCGGCGATCATCCGCGCCCACAAACCCAGCGGCTGCTGCCCGCCAGTCACGCAGACCAGCTGCTGTGAGCCGGCGGCCAAATCCGAGTGCTGCGGTTCGTCCGAGCACGCCGCCGGGACGTGCGGCTGCAGCGCGGCCCGCGTCTGAGACCGCGGTGTGCATGCCGACGCGGTGGCGACAGCCAGGGGATGATGGGCTCTAGATGAACCCGAACGATCAGGCTGGCCCGGACGCGCTGCACTGGTGGACGGCTCGGCGACTGGCTGCTGCGATGCGCAGTCGGGAGCTGTCGGCGCGGGAGGTGATGACCTGGCATTTGGAGCGGATCGAGGCGGTCAATCCGCGGCTGAACGCGGTCGTGACGCTGCGGGCGGAGGCGGCGCTCGCGGAGGCGGTTGTGGCCGACGAGCGCGCGGCCGGCGGTGGCGAGCGGCTCGGGCCGCTGCACGGGTTGCCGATCGCGATCAAGGACCTCCAGGACACGGCCGGGATCCGTACGACGTACGGTTCGGCTGCGTTCGCCGACAACGTGCCTGCGGTCGACGGTCTCGTCGTGCAGCGGCTGAAGGCGGCGGGGGCGATCGTCGTCGGTAAGACGAACACGCCGGAGTTCGGTGTCGGCTCGCACACGTTTAACGAGGTGTTCGGCGCGACTCGGAATCCGTGGGCGCCCGACCGCTCGGCGGGCGGGTCGAGCGGCGGGGCGGGCGCGGCTCTGGCCGCGGGCTTGATCCCGATCGCCGATGGCTCTGATCACGGGGGGAGCATCCGCAACCCGGCGTCGTTTAACAACGTGGTCGGCCTGCGCCCGACGCCGGGGCTGGTGCCCGACAGTGGTTCGAGCGACGTTTGGGACGTCGCCACCGTCCCAGGGCCGATGGCCCGTACGGTCGGTGATCTGGCGCTGATGCTGACCGCGATCAGCGGACGCGGATCCGCGCGTCCCCGCTCTCGTACGGTGAGTCAGCGACGTTTGCTGGCGATCTGCGCGGTGATCTGACCGGCTTGCGTATCGCCTGGTGCCCGGATCTCGGCGGGCTGCCGATCGAGCCCGAGGTGCTGGGAGTGCTCGACGGTGCCCGCGCGCGGCTCACCGCGCTGGGCTGCGACGTTCGCGACGTCGCGGTCGATCTGGGCGCCGCCGACGAGGCGTTTGAGACGCTGCGAGCGGTCGCGTTCGTACGCGCGTTCGCTCCGATACTGCCAACGCTGCGCCGCACGGCAAAGGCGACCCTGTTGTGGAACATCGACCAGGGCCTAGCGCTCGACGGGCCGGCCGTAGCCCGGGCGCTCGCGGCTCGGTCAGCGGTGTTCGCCACCGTCGCTGAGCTGCTCGAGCGATTCGATCTCCTGGTCGCGCCCTCCGCGCAGGTGGTGCCGTTCGCGATCGACCTCGAGTACCCGCCAGCAGGTCGCCGGCGTCGTGATGCCGCACTACCTCGGATGGATGCGCGTGTGCTCGCGCATCACCGTCTCGGCCCACCCCGTCGTCGCCGTTCCGGCCGGCTTCACTGACTCGGGACTACCGGTCGGGATGCAATTCGTGGGTCGCTACCGCCAGGACCGCCGCCTGCTCGAACACGCCGCGGCCTGGGAGGCAGCGAGCGGGCTGACCGAACGCCATCCTCGGCTGGACGACGTATAGGGCGGGGAGGTCGAGCCAGGCGCTCTCAGCATTGGTCGATGAAGGAGCGCAGGCAGCCGGTGAACCGGTCGGCCTCGGCGAGGTGGACATGGTGCCCACGGTCGGGCCACTCCTCAACGAACACGTTGGAGACATGGTCGTAGAGATAGCTGCGCTCGTGGTCGGACAGGGTGCGTCCGAAGACGTTGAGGCATGGTGCGCTGATCCTTCCCATCTCCAGCTCGATCTCTGCCTGCAGGTCTGAGGGGTCGGTGCGCAGCAGTTGCTGCCAATAGCCGAGCACGACCGTTTGGCGGACGTCCTGGCTCTCGAGCACCTGTGCGCGAAGCGGTTCGGGGACGTGTTCGAATCCCATGCTCTGTTGAAAGGGTTCAAACGCCGCGGCGAAGTCCTTGCTGTGCAAGGCTGGCTCGAGCCGCTGAACGAGCGCGGCGGTCTGTCGGATGTCGACCGTGCCCTCGACGTTGACGAGGCCTCGAACGGGATACGACGCGGCGTAGATCGACGCGATGCCCGACGAAATCGAGTGCCCGACGATCACCGGCTGATCGATCCCCATGCTGTCGAGTGCTGCGTTTACCCTCGCGGCGGTCTCGCGCAGGGTGCAGGGTGCGCCGCCTGTCTCACCATGGCCGGGTAGGTCGAACGCGATGCTGCACACGTCTTCCCCGAGTCGCTCGATGATCGGCCGCCACGTGGTGCGGTCAAACGTGAGCCCGTGTAGGAACACGATGGGGACGCCGTCGCCGTGCTTCTCATACGCGAGTCCGCCGCTCGTGGATCGCTGAATCGTCTCCAACATGTATTCACCTTGAGTCGAGTCGTGTCATTCGGTTTCGTCACAACGTATCGTAACGACGTTACGTTATACTGTCAAGCGTGGGACGGCCGAGGGAGCACGACCAGCGCACCGCAGCGGCGTTACTCGGCGCCGCCGAACGCGCAGTCACCGAGGGCGGACTGGAGGCGCTGTCTGTCCGCGGAGTGGCAGCCGAGGCACGCACAACGACGCGCGCCGTCTACAGCCTGTTTGGATCGCGGGACGGCTTGATCGTCGCACTCGGCGCCCACGCCTATGAGCTATTGCGCAGCGCGATCGAGCAGCTTCCCGGCAACGGCCGACCCCCAAGCCGACCTGGTCGAAGCCGGGCTCGTCTTTCGCCGCTTCGCGCTCGAGCATCCGTCGCTGTTCTCGATCGGGATCCAGCGCACACTTCCCAGCTCAGACCTGTGGCCGCAGTTCCGCGCCGCCGCCAGCGATGCTCTGGCAGCGTTGAGCCGGCGTCTGGTCCACCTGCGCGAGAGCGACCTCCTCGCGCAGCGCACCGTGCGCGACGCGACATTCCAGTTTCACTCGCTATGCGAGGGGCTCGCGGCCGTAGAGCTGCGCGAAACGTTCCCCCCCGGGGAAGCAGAACGCATCTGGCGCGAGGCGCTCAGCGCGCTGATAGCCGGATTCGCCACCACACCCCTGCGGCAACGGCCGACTCCGAAAACGCCAAACCGGCGGCCCGCGAAACGGCCGGCGTCCTGATCGCCGGCGAAGGTCCCGTCGGACAGATGTCGGCCTTCGCCTCAACGCCGATATCGATCAACCCCGCCTGGCGGAACACGCCTGGAGTTCCAACTTCGCTTCGAGCGTGTGTCCGTGACTCCCGAGAGCCGAGAATCCGAGGCGTCGCAGGAGGGCGCGCGCGGGCCGGTTCTCCCAAAGTGTCGTGGCCGTCAGGAGGGTTACGCCGTTGGTCCGGGCGCGTTCTACGGTGCAAGTGGCCAATGCGGTGCCGATGCCCATGTTGTGCAGGTCGTCGGCAACTACGATCGCAATGTCCGCGACTCGACCTTGATCCGAGCCTTCCGCGTACCGGCCGATCCCCACGATCGAACCGTCACGCTCGTCGACCGCGGCGATGGCAACGTGGTGGATGTGATCGATATCGGTGAGTTGGGAAAGCTCCCGAGGAGTCAATTTCAGCTTCGGGGTGAGAAACCGCCGGTATCGCGACTGCGGACTAAGGCGGGCGAACAGAGCCGCGATGCGGTCGCGATCGTCGATTCCGATGGCCCTCAGTTGCAGCCGGGTACCGTCCGCGAGCTCCGCAACGTTCATGACTTGGCCGGTGAGGTCGCTGAATCCGAAGGGAGTGTTGCGCGGGTAGGCGGCCGCGGCGGATCGAGTCGCATGTGGCTGCGCCTGATGTCGGCCTTGCGGGCGCGTCGTGCTCGGGCCGCGCTTCGCTGCAAATCGGCGACGTGTTGCTGAGCAACGATGTAGTGGAGCTGAACATTCATCGGTCTTCCTGGGAAAGCGGTTGCGGTGTGCGTCCAAGCTAGGCGTAAGACACTTGTCTGACATCGGGCACTTGCCGGATCTTGGGCCTTAGCTTGCGCCGCCTCAGGCCTCAACCCGGCCTGGCGCCGCCGCGGGATAATCGTTCGTGTGGTCGGGCGCGTTTCGAGTCCGCAGTTCGTAGGACGACCGGCGGAGCTGGCGGCGGTGGAGGCGGCGCTCGCGCGAACCCGCCAGGGCGTCGGGTCGGTGATCCTCCTCGCCGGAGAGGCGGGCATAGGGAAGACCCGGCTGGTATCGGAAATCGCCGAGCGAGCCGAACGTCAGGGGATGAGCGTCGCCGTTGGCGAATGCTTACCGCTCGGTGAGGGGGAGCTTCCGTACGCGCCGGTCGTGAGTGCGTTGCGGTCGCTGGAAAGCCGGTTGGACGACGTCGAGCTCGGGGCGCTGGTTGTGCCTGACCGCGACGGACTGGCGGAGTTGTTGGGCGACGGCACGCGCTCCAGCGAACGTGTGGTGGACATGACCGTGGGAGCCGGGTCGCAGTTGCGCTTGTTCGAACACTTGGCGTCGGCCCTGACCGCCTCGGCGCGCGGGCGGCCTCTCGTGTTCATCGTCGAGGACTTCCAGTGGGCCGACCGTTCCACACGTGAGTTCCTGTCGTTCCTGGTCCGCGCCACGCGCCGCGAACCGGTCGCGCTGATCATCAGCTACCGCAGCGACGAGCTGCAGCGCCATCATCCGTTTCGTCCGTTCGTGCTCGAGCTCGAGCGGAGCGACAGGACGACCAAGATCGAGTTGGGACCGTTCACCGCCGCTGAGCTGCGCGAGCAGGTGACCGGGATCCTCGGCCAGCCGCCGGCGAACTCGCTGGTGGATCGTCTGCTCGCCCGCTCACAAGGAAATCCTTTCTTCGCCGAGGAGCTTCTGGCGTCACGGACTGGTGCGGATGAGCCGCTGCCGTCATCCCTCGGCGAGATCCTCCTCGCGCGCGTCGAGTCACGGTCAAGCGCAGCTCGCGACGTGCTGCGGATCGCGGCCGCGGCGGGACGGACCGTCGATCACACGCTGCTCGCTGCGGCCGCCGACGTGTCCGAGGCTGATCTCAACGCTGCCCTGCGTGAAGCCGTCGAGGCTTACCTGCTCGCGCCTGATTCGTCCAGCGCCGGCTACTCGTTTCGCCATGCTCTGGTCAGAGAAGCGATCTATTCCGACCTGTTGGCGGGCGAGCGACGGGCGCTGCATCTGAAGCTGGCCCGAGCGATCAGCCAGCAGTCCCATCCGGTCGGAGCGACGTCAGCGGTTGCGGCCGAGCTTGCCCACCACTGGTACGCGGCGGGCGAGCTGACGGCAGCTCTGCCCGCGTCCGTGAACGCCGGGGCCGCGGCTGAGCAGCTCTACGCGTCCAGCGAGGCGTTGCTGCATTACGAACGCGCGCTGGAGATCTGGGACGCCGTCGGTCCTGCACCCGGCGAGCTTGCATTCGAGCGGGTCGAGGTGTTGCGGCGGGCGGCTGATGCGGCGCTGCGCATAGGGGAGGAAGATCGCGCGATCGCCCTGGCGCACGACGTGATCGCACGGATCGACGAGCTCGCCGAGCCGGTTCAGAGTGCGCTCGCACACGAGCGGCTCGGCCGATACCTGTGGACCGCGGGCCACGATCAGGCTGCAGTGTCCGCGTACAGCCGGGCGGTCGAACTCTTGACAGACGCTCCGCCGTCTGAAGAGCGCGCGCTGGTGTTAGCCGCCGAGGGACAGGTGTTGATGCTGTGCAACCGCAACGAGGAATCGAGCGCCCGCTGTACGGAGGCGCTCGGCATCGCTCGCACGATTGGTGCCGAGGCAGTGGAGGCGCACGTGCTCAACACAATGTGCGGAAACCTCAGCGCCGTCGGGGATCTCGATCGCGCTGTAACCGCCGCCGGACAGGCGTTGACAATTGCCCGCAGGCTGCGCCTCGGCGAGGAGATGCTGCGCAGCTACACAAACGGCAGCGACGCGCTCGATGAGGCTGGGCACGTCCAGGAGTCAATCGCGATGGCTCGGGAGGGAATCGACTCGGCGCGAGAGCTCGGGGTCGAGCGACAAGGGGGTGATTTCCTTCGCAGCGAAGTGGCCGGGCGCCTGATGCAGATCGGGTCCTGGACCGAGGCCGAGGAGCTGTTAGATGAAGTGGTCGATCGATCTCCCACCGGAGTGACTGCCACAGTTGCGTACCGGTACCTGGGTCTGCTTCGCGCCGAGCAGGGAGAATTTGACGCGGCGGCCGGAGCGCTGGATCAGGCGGAAGCGCCGACGCTTCATTCGCTCGGATCGATGGCCATCGCACCGCCCGCAGCGGCGCGGATCACGCTCGAGCTGTGGGCCGGCCGTCCGCAAGCCGCCGCCGCGCTCGCGACGGAATGCCTCGACCGAGTGACGGGCAGTGAGTCACTGTTCTTCACGGCGAGGCTGTATGACCTCGGCGCTCGTGCGTGCGCTGACCTCGCGGCTGGAGCCCCCGGCGACGAGCAGGCGCAGGAAGCGCAAGCGGCCCAAGCCGAGCGACTGCTTGAGCGCATGGACCGGTTGATCGGAGAGCTAACGGGCACCGTGTCACCCATGGTTCGTGCCAGCCGCGCTGGCTGCGCAGCCGAGCGTTCGCGAATCGGTCCTGGCGGCGACCCTTCCCTGTGGATAGAGGCCGCACGGCAGTGGGAGATCTGCGGCAACCGGTACCACGCTGCGTACGCCCAGTGGCGAGGAGCCGAGGCGATGCTCGTGTCCGGCGCCGGCCGCGCCGCCGCGGCGGCGCTCGTGCAAGCGGCGCACGAGGTCGCTGATCAACTCGGCGCGCGGCCTCTGCGAGCAGAGCTCGAAGCCGTGGCACGCCGCGCTCGGATCGAACTGGTCGGACCCGAGCGTTCCGACGCGGCGCAGGATCCTCAGCTGCGGCAGCTTGAGCTCACGCCACGCGAGCTCGACGTTCTGGCCCTTCTCGGTGAGGGGCTGACGAACCGCGAGATCGGCGACAAGCTGTTCATAAGCGACAAGACCGCGAGCGTGCACGTGTCGCGGATCCTCAGCAAGCTCTCAGTCCCCAACCGAGCAGCAGCAGCCGCGACCGCGCAGCGGCTCGACGTCACGCCACATCCGACGCCCCTTGCCGACTGAGGCGCCGCGGGCGAATTTTCCTGCTTGGGCGGCCGACCGTCAGGTGGTGCGAACGGCCCGTTCACGGTCGAGGATCGCGTAGATCGTCGTGTCAACCCATTCCCCCTTGCACCACATGTCCTCGACGAGGTGCGCCTCCTCGCGCATCCCCAAACGCCTGCAGAGCGCAGCCGATCTGTCGTTGCGCGGGTCGAGCTGGGCGCTCACGCGATGCAATCCGATGTCGTCAAATGCGATCTGGAGCACCGCGGCCGCCGCCTCGGTCATGTAGCCGCTGCCGGCATGGTCGGGGTGCAACGTCCAGCCGATCTCCGCCGATGCGTTGGCCGTGCTCTTCACGCAGAAGTAGACATCTCCGATCACCCGCCCCGGGTCTTGCGCCCGCTCGACCGCGAGCTGCCAGAAGTCGCCGTCGCCGTTCAACGCGAGCGCCGCGGAGTACCGGGCGACCTTGTCGGCCACCTGATCACGGGTGCGCGGTTCAAACGACAGGTACCGACAAACATCCGCGCGAGATTGATAGGAGTGAATGTCATCGACATCCGCTTCGGTCATCGCGCGCAGCAGTAGCCGCGCAGTGCGCACCGGCGCCTCGAGCTCAAAGGGCAGACGTACGCTCGGCATCGCCGCACCACAGTAGGCGGTGGACCGGCACCGAGGCCGGCGGCTCTCAACTTTCTTGAGGAGAGTGGTGTACGCGGCTGCTGGCCGGTGCTAGGAGTTGGGAGCAGGCGGCGTCTGCGAACCAGTGCTCGTATTGCTCGGGTGTCCAGCCGCGCTGGCCGACGAGCAGCTGCCAGACGTCGGGGTGGTTAAGCGTCCAGAGGATGTCGGCGGCGCGGTTGATGTCGAGATCGGATCTGAGGGCGCTCTTGTCGTCCAGGCTCTTGGCTATCTCGCGTTGGTTGGCGAGAAACTCGGTTTGAATACGGTTCCACAGCGCGCCGATGTCGGGATCCAGGGGAGCGGCGCCTCGGATCACTTCGATCACCTCACCGATCCGGAGTTTGGCCACGCGGGAGTTGCGCGCGTTGAGTCGCAGCTGCCGCTCGGGGTCGGGTTCTTCGAGCACTTCGCGATACCAATCTCGCTCGGCCACCGGGGCGGCGTCTTCGTCGCCGCGCAGCTGCAGGTTCCAGAGCGCGCGAACGACGCCGCTCTTGGTCTGGAACGCGACATACACGGTTTTCAGCGCGACGCCTGCCTCCGCCGCGATCGCCGACATCGTGGTCGCCGTGTAGCCCTGCTCCTGGAAGAGGCGCTGGGCGGCCTTCAGGATCCCCCGGCGGGTCGCGGCCGCCTGCTCGACACGGCGAGGCGAGTTGTAGCGGCGCTTGGGATTGACAGGGTCAGACATTTCAGTACTCTACCAATAACTTCATTACTCTCTACGAGTATCCAATTGAGAAAACGATCAGGAGGCAAGCCATGCAAGCCAGCAGACCTAGCCGAGCACGCGGACGCCGGACCGGCCCAGAGCAGGCGTGCCGATGAGCTCGGAGCTCACCTGCACGGCATGTGGGGGGCGGTGGCCCAGGGTTGGGCTGAGCATGCGGCCTGGGCTGACGCTCGCGGTGCGGCGGTTGCGGAGGCGATGCTCGAGCTGGCATCGCTGACGCCGGGTGACCGGGTGCTCGAGCTGGCGTGCGGTCCCGGGGGAGCGGGACTGGCCGCCGCGCGGCGGGTGGCCCCGGGCGGCGAGGTCGTGCTCTCCGACGTGGCCGCCGAGATGACGGCGATCGCGGCGGCGCGGGCCGAAGCGCTCGGACTGAGCAACGTCAGCACGCGCGACCTGGACCTCGAGCGCGTCGGCGAGCCAGATCACTCCTACGACGCGGTGCTGTGCCGCGAAGGGCTGATGTTCGCCCTAGAGCCTGATCGCGGCGCACGTGAGATCCGACGGATTCTGCGACCCGGTGGGCGGGTCGCGCTGACCGTGTGGGGACCACGCGACCGAAACCCCTGGCTCGGTGTCGTCTTCGACGCCGTGAGCGCCCAGCTCGGCACGCCGATTCCACCGCTTGGGATACCCGGCCCCTTCTCACTGGCGGATGCCGACCGCCTCGCCGGGGTGCTGTCCGACGCCGGGCTGACCGATGTCGTCGTTCGCGAGCTGCCGACCCCGTATCACGCCGCATCGATCGACGAGTGGTGGACACGGACGTGCGCGCTTGCCGGGCCGCTCAGTCAGCGGCTGGGAGCGCTACCCGAATCGGCCGAACGGGCCGTTCGCGCTCGCGCTCGGACAGCGATCAGCGAGTATCAAACGTCCACCGGACTCGAGATCCCCGGCGTCTGCCTGATCGCCGGAGCCACCCGTGTCTGAGCGGGCGATCAACGCCGCGGTGGTGCTCGGAGCTCGGAACCTCGGCGGCGCAATCAGCCGCGACCTGCTCGCCCGTGGGGCTCGGGTGGCCACGATCGCCCGCAGCCAGACAGACCTGGACCGGCTCAGAGAAGACGGGAGCGTTCCGATCCGAGCCGACGCCACCGACCCTGAGCAGCTCAACCATGCGCTCAACCAGGCGGAGGCGCAGATCGGCCCGCCCGACCTGATCGTCAACGCCGTCTCAGCGAGCCGCCCGCCGCAGGACGGCTCGGGTTTCGGGGGCGGCGCGCTCGCCGCCGCCAGCCTCGCCGGCCTGGATGGCTGGACCGTCGCGGTCGCGCTCCAGGCATTTGTATTCCTCACAACGGGAGGCCGCTCGCTCGAAGGACGCACAGGGACGCTCGTACAGATCACCGGTGCCCCCGCCCGCCGGGCAAACCCAAGCCGGGGGCTCCTAGCAGCCGGCGGCGCCGCTGTGCGCGCGCTTACCCACGCCGCCGCCCAGGAGCTGCGCGACAGCGGTATCCACGTCGCCCTGCTGATCGTCGACGGGATCATCGCGTCACCCAAGACCGCCACCATGACCGCCCAAATGACGACCGACGCTCTCGTCCGTCACGAGGACGTCAGCGCAGCCGTGCACTTCCTCGCCACTCAATCCCCCCACGGCATGACCCACGAACTCGTCATCACCCCAGTCGGTGGTCGCTGGCTGCCCTGACGACAGCGACCACGAGCGTCGACGTCTGTGGATGTGCCTGGCTGCTCGGTGGCCGCTCGCGCGGCGGAGGGTCTGCATGCTCCGGCCAGCGCGAACAGCGTGCACAGCGCGCCAAATCCGCACGGCCGGAGGGAGCCTTGCCGCGCTGAGCACGTATCGCGTGCTTGGCACGGCAAGCCTCGGGTTCGGGGGATGGATTTGACGCGTCGTGCACGCCCGTCCTGGGGCGGCAGGATCGGCGGCTCGCGCCCGTCGGTCGGGAACCCGCGAGCAGCGTGCGGACCGACTCACCCGCCGGACCGTCCAGGGGCGGACCGGCGCGGGCGCTCACCACCATTTGCACTCGAGTGCAGCCCGGGCTCCTCCTGATCGATCGAGCGCGTCAAGCTCGTCCATGTCAAGGGCGGAGAGCTCGAAGTCGAAGACCCGCGTGTTCTCCGCGATGCGTTCGCGATGGGTGGACTTCGCGATGACCGGGATGCCGCGCTGAACACACCAGCGCAAAAGGACCTGGGCTGGGCGTCTCCCGACGCGGTCTGCGATGCTCGCGACCACGGGGTCGTCCAACTGCGAGCCGGTGCCCAGCGGACTGTAGGCCTCCAGAGCGACGCCGCGTTCGGTCGCAGGCGTCAAGCAGCGCCTTGCGATAGGCCGACGGATTGAACTGCACCTGGTCGACCACCGGTGCGACCGACGCACCGGCGATCAGCCGATCGAGCTCGTCGGGGTCGAAGTTGCAGACGCCGATCGACCGGGCGTAGCTGCGCGCGCGGGCGGCTTCCATCCCGGGCCAGGCCCAGATGGCCCCGCCTCGCGGCCAGTGGACGAGGTAGAGGTCGACGTAGTCGACGTCGAGCTGCTCGATGCTGTGGGCGGACTCTCTGAGCGGGTCGCGCCGGGCTGGGTCGAACTTCGTCGTGATGAACACCTCGTCGCGGGCGAGGCCGCTCTCGCGGAGCGCGCGGCCCACGCTCGACTCGTTTCCGTAGGCCTGCGCGGTGTCGATGTGGCGGTATCCCAGCTCGAGTGCCGCTGCGACCGTGCGCACGCACGCCGGTCCGTCCGGCACCTGCCACACGCCGAGCCCGAGCAGCGGCATCACCGTCCCGTCGAGGAGGATCCGGCCGCGTCCGTCCGGCGTCAACAGCACGTCGGCTGGGCGAGGGTCGGGTCATCCGCGGGCCGGACAAGGGGATCTCGGCGACCTTCGGTCATCGGCATGCGCGGCATCTTTCGGCCTCAACCGTTGTCCGGCATCGCGCAGTCATGCGATCCCTTCGTGCGGCGGCACCGTCTTCACCGATGGGCCGCGCCGACGGCCGCGATGTGGCTCGGCGATTTGGCCCAACGAGCCTGCGCGACCGACGTAGACTCGCTGATCTGGGCCGGGCGACCTCTCCTATTCCAGTTGTTCGCGGTCGGGATGTTGAACTCGCGGCGATCGGCGTTCAGCTTGATCGCGTGCGCTCGGGCGCCGGCGCGGTCGTACTTGTCGAGGGAGAGCCGGGCATGGGCAAGACCCGACTGCTCGCTGAGGCTGCGCGGGTCGCGCGACGGCTCGCGTTCCGGGTCGGCGTCGGAGCGGCGGAGCCCGGCGCGGAGATCGTCGAGCTCGCTTCGCTGATGACTGCGCTGTTTGACGGCCTACACCCGCTGCTTGACCGATCGGGGTTGCGGGAGCTTCACTCGCTGCCCGAGCAGCGGTATTGGCTGCTGCAAGACCTCCAGGCGATGCTGGAGCGCGCCGCGCTCAGCGACGGGCCGCTGCTGATCTCGCTTGACGACCTGCAGTGGGCCGACAGCGGGACCGCGGCGGCGCTGCGCGCGCTGCCCGTCCGCCTCGCCGGAATGCCGATCGCCTGGATCCTCGCCTTCCGCTCCGGCCAGGGCTCTGCGCAGCTTCTCAGCGCGATCGAGCATCTCAGCCACAACGGCGCTGAGCGAATCGGCCTCGGCCCGCTGGACGACGTCGCCGCGGCCCAAGTGGCCGAGGACGCGATGGACGCCGAGCCTGACGACGCGCTGCTCGACCTCGTCAAGGGCGCGCACGGCAGCCCGTTCGTGCTCACGGAGCTGCTCGCCGGCCTCCGCGACGAGGATCTGATCCGCGTTGTCGCCGGTCAGGCAGAGTTGGTCGAGGCCCGTCTGCCCCGTCGCGTTGGCTCGACGATGCGCGATCGCCTGCGCAGCGTCTCCGGGCCCGCTCGAGAGGCTGCGACGGTCGCTGCTTCGCTCGGTCGCCGGTTCTCCTTCGCCGACCTGGCCCACATGCTCGACCGGCCCCCGGCGACATTGCTCGGACCGGTGGAGGAGCTGATCGATAGCGGGATGCTCGTCGAGAGTGGCGACCGGCTCGCCTTTCCGCCACGACGTCACCCGCGAGGCCGTCCGCGAGAGCGTCCCCGTGTCGGCCCGCCGCGCGCTTGACCGCCAGGCCGCCGACGTGCTCCTGGCGGCCGGCGCCACGCCCGTGGAGGTCGCCGCGCAGATCGCGGCAAGCGCCGAGTCTGGAGACGAGCAGGCGATCTCGATCCTGTTGCGCGCCGGCGAGGCGCTCGCGACCACCGATCCCGGGTCCGGCGCCGATCTCAGCCGGCGCGCGCTCGAGCTTGCGCCGCGCGACCACGCCCTACGCGGGCCGCTGCTTGCCCAGACCGCAGTCCTCCTCCACTCGGCGGGCCGCGTCGACGAGGCCCGTGCGTTTGCGGACACGCATCTGCGCGACGCGCTGCCAGCGGAGCAGGAGGCCGAGGTGCTGCTCAGCATCGCGGGTATGTTCAGCGTTCCGCCGGATGCGCGTGTCGCCGCCGGCGGACAGGCGCTCGCGCTGCCCGAGCTGCCGGCGCACCTGCGCGCCCAACATCTCGCCGCGCTGTTCCACAACCTGCTGGTCGGTGGTCGTACCGAGGAAGCCAAGGCGATCCGCGCCGAGGCCTCCGCTGCCGTACAGGGGAGCGGCGATGCCAACTCGACCTTCGCGTTCGCCCTCGCCGAGACCGTCACCGCCTACGTCGACGGTCGCTACGACAATGCGCTCGAGCTGACCGAACAGGCGGCGCGGGCCAGTATCGGCACGACCGACTGGGCGCGCGAACACCTGGCGCAGGAGTGGCGCTGCGAAACGCGCACTGTGCTGGACCTCGTGGATGACTCGCTGCGTCTGGCCGCCGACAGCGTCGGGGCGGCCCAGCGCGACCGAAGCGGCTGGGCGATCCGCATCTTCGAGATCTGGCGCGGCCGACAGCTGCACCAGCTGGGTCGACTCGCCGATGCCGGCGCGATCCTCGAGGGGCAGTTCAGCCCGGAGACCGGTGATCGCTTCTTCGGCGCCCTCGACGCCGCGGGCATCGTCGCCTTGGGGCGGGTCGCGCTGCACCAGGGCGACGGGCGCCTACAGCAGCGAACCGCACGACTCGCACGGGAGCTTCTCGAGGACAGCACACCGAACTTTCGCCGCCAGGCGGCATGGCTCCTCGCGCTGCAGAACATGGCCAACGGCGATCCCGAGGCCGCGCACGCCTGGCTGTGCGCCCTCGGCGAGGACCAGCGCACCGCGATCTTGCCGCTCTTCCCGATCGACGTGACCGACGAGACCCCGCTCGTTCGCATCGCGCTCGCTGCCGGAGACGACGAACTGGCCGAGGTCACGGCGGCGCAAGCAGACCGCCGTGCACGGCTAAACCCCCGAGTCGCGACGATCGTCGCGACGGCGGCCCATGTCCGCGGCCTACTCACGTCGGACCTCGAGGCGCTCGAACGCGCGGTCGAACTGTTCGCGACCGCGCCGCGACCGCTCGCCCGCGCCTACGCGCTCGAGGATCTCGGCGTCGCGCGCACCCGCGCCGGCTCGGTCGACGCCGCGATCGAGGCGCTCGACGGCGCGCTCATCCTGTACGCCGAGGCCGGCGCCACGTGGGACGTCGGCCGCGTGCGAAGCCGGCTTCGCGACCACGGCGTCCGCCGACGCCTGGTTGCCCGAGAACGCCCCGACACAGGATGGGAGGCGATGACGGATTCCGAGCTCACCGTCGCGCGGCTCGTCGCTCGTGGTCTCACCAACCGCGAGGTCGCCGAGCGGCTGTTCGTGTCCCCGCACACCGTTTCGAGCCACCTAAGAAGCATCTTCGTCAAGCTCGAGATCAGCTCGCGCCTCGTGCTCGCGCGGATCGCGGCCGAGCACGACACGACGATCACGTCGTAAGAGCTCGCGTCTGGCCGCCACCGCACGAAGCTGACGCGATCTCCCTCCGCCGCCGAGCATGTCGTCGGAGTCCACGTTGATGTCGCCTCTCGGCTCTGCTGTCCATGCAGAGTGCAGCCCGATGACGGATATGGAGCCGCGGCAGCGCACGGCCGACGGTCTCGCTATCAGGTGCGCCGAGGCCAATCGAGCAGGGGATCAGACGATCCTGCTTCTCAGTCCATGGCCCGAGAGCCTGTTCGCATGGGAGACGATCTGGACTCGTCTTGCTGAGACGGCGCGACTTGTTGCGATCGATCTGCCGGGCTTCGGCCAGTCAGAGCGCAGGGACGACCTGCTCTCCCCGCGGGCCATGGGCATGTTCCTGCTGCGACTCATCGATGAATGGGAACTGGGCCACCCCCACGTGGTCGGGCCCGATGTCGGAACCGGTGCGGTGTTGTTTGCGGCGTCGGAGGATCTCGACCGATTCCCCAGCGCCGTCGTTGGCAGCGGTGGCACATCATTCCCGTTGGAAGTTGCGGGCGCCCTCAAAGAGCTGATCGAGGCTCCGGACTTGACCGGGTTTCAAGGCGTCGACGGGCGCGACATCGTCGCGGGAGCCCTGCAAGGCATCGAGCGGCACACCCTGCCCGATACCGTGCGCGAGGACTACCTGGCGTCGTACGCGGGGGATCGGTTCGTCGAGTCGGCGGCCTACGTGCGCAACTATCCGGCTGACCTGCCGATCCTCGCCGAACGACTCGGTCAGATCAGGACCCCGGTTCAGATCATCGCCGGTCGCCACGATGGGCTGGTGCCGCCGAGCAACGCCGAGTTCCTGCACGCGCGGCTGGCCCACAGCAGGCTCGACATCCTCGAGACCGGCCATTTCACGTGGGAGGACGGCGCCGATGACTATCTGGAGCTGACCAGATCGTGGATCGAGGCCCAGCGCACGGCTGGGTCCAACCGGTGAGCAGGCGAAGCGACGCCAACGGTCGGAGCGATGCGTCGAGCGTCTCCGGGACGCACATGATCGTCCTCCCCGGCGGCGGTTACGCCACACATGCGGCCCACGAAGGTAAGCCGATCGTCGGCTGGCTGAACGGACTGGATGTCCGTGCCAGCGTGCTTCGCTACCCGTTGTTGGTGCGCCACCCCGAGCCGCTGAACGCTCTGCGGGCCGAGATCCGGCGGCTGAGGCAGCGCGGTGCCGAGCGGATCGGGTTGATCGGGTTCTCCGCCGGGGGACATCTCGCCGGCCTGGCGGCGCTCGCGCCCGGCGCCGATCGTGACCAAGCGGTCGATTTCGCAGTGCTCGGCTATGCGATCACCTCGATGCAGACCGAGACATATCGGCCGGCGCGCGTGATCCTGTTAGGCGCGGACGCTACGCAGGAGCTCCGTCGCGCGACCTCACTGGACGCGCTGGTGACCGACGCCGCGCCTCCGTTCTTTCTATGGCACACGGCCGAAGACGCCTACGTCCCACCCGAGCACACCTACCGCGTGGCCGCCGCTCTCGCCGCCCACGGCGTTCCCCACGCCGTCCATGTGTTCGCCCACGGGCCCCACAGCCTCGGCCTGGCGCAGGGGAGCGGCGACGCGGCGGCCTGGACGACCCTTGCCGCTTCCTGGATCACCGAACAAGCGCACGCCCGACCGAGCGCCGCGCGCGTCTGGCGGGCGTGACGACTACGAAAGGAGAACGTGTGTCTGAGACCGCAGCGGTCGCGACGTACGCCGACGCTGAAACCCAAGTCCTCAGTGCCTCCAACGGGGTCGACTATGCCTATCGCACCACGGGCGTGTCTGACGCGGCGCCGCTGGTCTTGTTGCAGCACTTTCGCGGCAACCTCGACAACTGGGATCCGGCCCTCATCGATGCGCTCGCCCACGGCCGTCGGGTGATCACGTTCGACAACCGTGGGGTCGCCGCCTCGAGCGGAAGGACGCCGAGCACGATCGCGCAGATGGCGCTGGACGCGCTCGAGTTCATCGATGGGCTGGGAGTGGGGGAGGTCGATCTGCTCGGGTTCTCGATCGGCAGTTTCGTGGCCCAGGAGATCGCGCTGGTTCGCCCTTCGACGGTGCGCCGGATGGTGCTCGCCAGCTCGGCTCCGCGGGGAGCGAGTGGAATGCACGGCTGGGCCGCCGACGTCATCGGCGCCGTGGGCAAGCCCCAGACTTCGGGCGAGGAGTACCTGAGCGTCTTCTTCACGGACTCGCCGGCCAGCCGGGCAGCGGGGATGCAGACACTGGGTCGCTTCGGTGCCCGCTCGACCGGTCGCGACGAGGACGTCAACTGGCAGACCCGGCTGGCCCAATACGACGCGGTCTGCACCTGGGGGCAGCCGAACCACTCGCTCCTGGAGCGGGTCGCCGCGATCGCCAAGCCCGTGTTTGTGGCCAACGGAGACAGCGACCCCATGATTCTGCCGCGCTACTCCTACCTGCTGGCCGGCCTCATCGCCGGCGCCCGCCTGAAGATCTACCCGGATTCGGCGCATGGCTTCCTCTTCCAGCACCACGCCGAATTCGCAGCCGACGTCGACGCCTTCCTGGCTGGCACATGGCTCTTGCCATGACAGCGCAGGAATGACGCGATCGGGTCATGTCCCGTCGGGGAGTGGCGAGACCCCGGGGGGATCGTCCCGTACCATCGGACGATGGCTGCCGTCAGTCGCCCGACCGGCAAGTCTGTGAAGGCCGAACCTAGTCGATGGGCGGTTCTGGCTCTGCTCAGCGTCGCGCAGCTGATGGTGGTGCTGGACGCGACGATCGTGACCATCGCGATCCCTTCGGCGCAGAAGTCGCTGCATTTCTCGACCGACAGCAGACAGTGGATCGTCACCGCCTACGCGCTGGCGTTTGGCAGCCTCTTGCTGTTGGGCGGCAAGCTCGGTGATCTGTTCGGGCGCAAGTGGACCCTGATCGCCGGCCTGGTCGGTTTCTCGATCGCTTCGGCGCTCGGCGGTCTGGCTCAATCCTTCGCCGTGCTCGTGGCCGCCCGCACGCTCCAGGGAGTATTCGGCGCGCTGCTTGCGCCGTCGGCGCTGGGGTTGCTGACGGTGACGTTCGAGGGATCTCCGGATCGCCCGACGGCGTTCGGGATTTTCGGTGCGATCGCCGGCGGAGGCGCCTCGCTTGGCCTGATACTCGGCGGCGCGCTCACGCAAATCCTGTCCTGGCGCTGGTGCCTGTACGTCAATCTTGTGATCGCCGTGCCAACCACGATCGTGGGGCTGCGCCTGCTGGTCAACCACGCAGCTGCGGAGCGCGATCCGATTGACGTGCCCGGGGTTCTCACCTCGGCGCTGGGGCTGTTTGCGCTGGTCTACGGGTTCTCCAACGCCGAGACGCACTCCTGGACGGCGCCGGCGACGATCGTGGCGCTCGTCGCCAGCCCCGTGCTCCTGATCGCGTTCGTGCTCATCGAGCGCCGGGCCAAGCATCCGCTGCTGCCCCTGCACATCGTCTGGGATCGGGCCCGCGGCGGCGCATACACGACGATCGCGCTGGCCGGCGCCGGCATCTTTGCTGTCTTTCTGTTTCTCACCTACTTCCTGCAGCAGCAGCGTGGTCTTTCGCCGCTCACCACCGGACTGGCTTTCCTGCCCCTGACGGGCGTTCTCGTGATCACCTCGACCACCGTGCAGACCCGGGTGATCCAGCACACCGGGGTCAAGCCTCTCGTCCTCATCGGCATGACGCTCGGGGCGATCGGGATGTTCCTGTTCACCCGCCTGACGCCCAGCTCCAGCTACGCCACCGATCTCCTGCCCGGTCTGATCATCCTCGGCGTTGGGATGGGATGCATCTTCGCACCCGCGTTTTCGACCGCGACGCTGGGCGTGGAGGGAAGCGAGGCCGGGATCGCCTCGGCGATGGTCAACACCTCCCAACAGGTCGGCGGCTCAGTCGGCACCTCTCTGCTCAGCACAATCTTCGCGAGCGCGGTCGCCAGCTACGCGGCCACCCACCTCCGCAGCGCCGGTCTAGCTGACGCCGCCGCAGTTCACGGCTACACCACGGCGTTCTGGTGGGCGGTCGGAATCTTCGTCCTCGGCTTCCTTCTGGCTGCGGCAATCCTGCCCGGGCGCAGCGATTCTCGCGTCCCGACCGTCAGGGCTGCGCTCGCGCGCTTTGCGGTCGGCAACTGCCACCACTTCGAGTCTCCAGATCGCGCCCCGGAGGGCGTGAGCTCTACGACACGTGTTGGGGGGCGATGAGCACCGGCCGCTTGGTGTGCGCGGCCAGTGCGTGCGAGACGCTGCCGAGGAGAGCGCTGCCGATGGCGCCCCGTCCGCGTTGCCCGCAGACAATCAGTCCTGCGTCGATCTCCTGGGCGACCTCATCGATCGTCTTGGCGACCGATTCGTGCGCTTGGGCGACTCGTGGGGAGGCGTTGTAGCCTCGCCCCCGGGCGCGCTCGGCACCCTCCTCGGCGATCCGTTGAGCGAAGGCGGCTTCCTGCTCGTCGACCTCGCCCTCGTTCGGGATGGCGACGACAAACGAGCCCGCTCGGGCGAGCTGCACCGTTGCGGGCGTCCAAACCGCCAACACCACGGCGTCGGCGGGCTTGATCCATTCGACTGCGGCCGCCAGCGCCGTCCGGGAGCCGTCCGATCCGTCGTAGCAGAACAACACCGGTCTAGTCATTGCTGATCCTGTTGCACCGAAGCACCACTTAGTCCTACCAGGCTACCTCCCGCGGGTGACCCGGTAGCTCGATCGCGGAGCGCGACAGGGCTACCTCGGGCGGTGGTTTGACACGTCAACGGCTCGATGCAAGGCTTGCGTGCCCGGTCAACCGCCGATTTGAGGGGTTCGCGGTAGAGACGTTTCTGCTCACCTACGAGGGATACGACCCCGATCAGGAGGGACTGCGCGAGGTCCTGACGTCTAGCGGGAACGGCCAGTTCTGCTCCCGCGGAGCGGCCGAGTGGGAGGACGCCGATGGCGTGCACTACCCCGGTACGTACGCCCATGGGGTGTACAACCGCGAGACGACGATCCTGGGCGGAGTCCCGGTGCTCAACGAGGACCTCGTCAACCTGCCCAACTGGCTGGTGCTCAAGTTGCGAATCGAGGGCGGGGACGCGATCCGCTTGGGCGATGTGGAGCTTCTGGACTACCGCCACGAGCTCGACCTCCGCACGGCGGTGGCGACCCGACTGGTTCGCCTTCGAGATGACTCAGGCCGCGAGACCACGCTGTGCACCCGTCGGTTCGTGAGCATGGCCCAGCCGGAGCGAGCCGGCATCGAATGGACGCTGACCGCAGATAACTGGTCGGGTCGGGTGGAGGTCGTCTCGGCGATCGACGGCCGGGTCACCAACCGCGGCGTCGCTCGTTACCTGGAACTCGAGGGCCGCCATCTCGATCCGGTCTCGCCCCGTACGTTCGGCCCAGAGGTGATCGCGCTCAAGGCCCGGACGCGCCAGTCCAACGTGTACATCAGCGAGGCGGCGCGGACACGAGTGTTTGCAGGCGAGCAGCCGGTGACGGTGGAGCGGACCCTGTATCAGACCGAGGATTACATCCAGCAGGTGCTGGCATTCGAGCTTCGCGAACGAGCACCAGTCCGGGTCGAGAAGATGGTGACCCTGACGACGTCTCGCGACCCCGCCACCAGCGACACGTTGGCCAAGGCCGGGAGGGCCGCGCTTCGCCGCCCGGACTTCGCTCGGGCGCTGTCGCGACACGTCGGCGCCTGGGAGGAACTGTGGCGAGTCTGCGACTTGCGTGTGCGCGGCGATGACGAGGTCCAGCGCCTCCTGCGGCTGAACATATGCCACATCCTGCAGGTCTGCTCTCGGCACACCGCCGATCTCGACGCCGGACTGCCTGCGCGCGGGCTGAACGGCGAGGCGTACCGAGGGCATGTGTTCTGGGATGAGCTCTACGTCTACCCGTTCCTGAGCTTGCGGCTGCCGGAGGTAACGCGCGGGCTGCTGATGTACCGCTACCGGCGTCTGGATGAGGCGCGAGCCGCGGCGCGTGAGGCCGGTCATGAGGGGGCGATGTTCCCGTGGCAGAGCGGCAGCGAGGGCTTGGAGGAGACCCAGCACGTGCATCTCAACCCGCTTTCGGGGCGCTGGGAGCCCGACCTGAGCCACAACCAGCGCCATGTCAACGCCGCCATCTTCTACAACGTCTGGCACTACTTCCAGGCCACGGGGGACCTGCCGTTTCTCGGTGACCACGGGGCCGAGATGATGCTCGAGATCGCGCGCTTCTGGGCCTCGATCGCCCACTTCAACGCGGAGCGCGGACGCTACGAGATCCACGGCGTGATGGGACCCGACGAGTTCCACGAGAGATACCCAGGCGCGCCGGAGGGAGGGCTTCGTAACAACGCATACACGAACGTGATGGTCGCGTGGCTATGCGGCCTGGCTTGCGAGGTGCTCTCGCTGCTGCCCGCGAGCCGAGCGGACGCACTGCGCACGAGGCTCGAGCTCTCGGAGGAGGAGCTGCACCAGTGGCAGGACATGAGCCGGCGGATGTTCGTCCCCTTCCACGATGACGGGATCATCAGCCAATTCGACGGCTACGACGAGCTTCAGGAGCTCGACTGGGACGCCTACCGGGCGCGCTACGGAGATATCCAGCGACTCGATCGGATTCTGCGCGCCGAGGGCGATGACCCTGATCGCTACAAGATCTCCAAACAGGCCGACGCGGTGATGCTCTTCTACCTGTTCTCGCCCAGCGCGCTTGGCCGCGTGTTCGAGCGCCTTGACTACGTGTTCGAGGCCGACACGGCAGCACGAAACATCGACTACTACGACCGACGCACTTCCCACGGATCGACGCTCAGCTTCGCCACGTTCGCCGGAGCCCTCGCCGCGCTGGAACCGGAGAAGTCCTGGGAGCGCTTCCTGGTGGCGCTCCGGAGCGACCCCGAGGACATCCAGCGCGGCACGACCCAGGAAGGGATTCACATCGGGGTCATGGCCGGGACCGTTGACCTGATGCAGCGGTCCTATCCGGGAACCGAGATCCGCGACGGCGTCCTTCACTTCCAGCCGCGGCTGCCCGCGGCCGTGGAGCAGGTGGAGTTCTGGATGCAGTTTCAGCGGACCCCGTTGCTTGTTTCGCTCGATCGTGACCGGCTCACCCTCACGGTCCACCGGGAGGGAGCCGGAGGTCCGATACGAATCGCTGTCGGCGATACGGCCCGTGAGCTCTGCCCCGGCGAGACGGAAACATTCGAGCTGTCCTCACCGGTCGCGGCCGGCGGGCAAGAGAGCTGAGCGTGACGAGAGCCATGGCGCCATTTCAGGGAGCGATCTTCGACGTGGACGGTGTGCTGGTCGATTCGCCGCACGAGAAGGCGTGGCGCGAGTCGCTGCGCGAGCTGATGGAGTCAGATTGGAGCCAGATCCGGGGTCGCACGACGTGGTCACCGGAGTCATTCACGTCCAGGGTCTATGAAGAGCACATGTCGGGCAAGCCCCGCATGAGCGGGGCCCGGGCGGCGTTTGAGTACTTCCACATCCCCGACGACGATGAGGAGCATCGCCTGCTCGAGTACGCCGAACGCAAGCAAGCGATGGTGGTCCGGCTGATCGAGGCCGGCGACTTCACCGCTTATCCGGATGCGCTGCGGTTCATCATCGCCGTCAAGGACGCCGGGCTGCGCGTCGCCGCCGCGTCCTCCTCCAAGAACGCCGAGCTGTTCCTGAGCCAGATCCGGCTCGACTCGTTCGCCGAGCAGCAGGGCATCTCCTCGCCGACCGTAGGATCTGGTCTGACGCTGCTCGATTACTTCGACGCGGATGTCTCCGGACGGGACTTCGCGCACGGCAAGCCCGACCCCGAGATGTTCCTCACCGCGGCGGACGAGCTCGAGGTGCCGCCCGAACGGGCTGTGGTGATGGAGGACGCCGCGGCCGGCGTGCAGGCTGCCAAGGCCGGCGGGATGGGGGCGATCGGTATCGCGCGCAAGGACGATGCCGAGTTGCTGGCCGCGGCGGGCGCCGACATCGTCGTCGCGACGCTTGACGAGGTCGACGTCGACGGGCTGTTGGACGGACGGCTGGCCGCAGGTCCCAATTAGGTCGGTTCTGGCGCCGGAGTGCCATGCGAATGCCGTCCCCCAGGCCCTTGGCCGCAGCCCGGGCCTGGGGGCAGCGACTCGCTACTTCAGCTTCGGCAGCGTCTTCGCCTCGAGCGCGGCGATGATGTGGTAACCGGGGGTCTTCATGTGGATGTTGAAGCTCCCGTCACAGAAGTACGTCAACGTGCAGACCTTGGCGACCGGCACGGGGATCTGACCGAACGTCGGGTCAGTAGTGGCTAGGAATGGGCCGTAGGCACCGGTTGCCTTCGTCACATCCACGAACGCCGCGCCGACGGTGTCGTAGGCCCTCTTGAGGCCGGGGTTGATGTCGTCTTGGAAGGCGCTGATCGATCCAGGGACGAGGGCCAGCGTGTTCGGGCCGAGGACCGTCGGATGCACCCACAGTCCCAGCTCGACGTCGGGATAGGTGGAGCCGATGATCCGCATCTGCTTACCGCCCGCCGCACGCAGCTGCTTGACGATCTTGGTCAGGTTCTTGGTCGCCCTCGGCATGTTCGCCTTCACGCAGCCGGTGGGGTCGGACTGGGTCGGGCAACCGTCGACGTCGTTGCCGCCGATCGAGACCGTGACGACCTTGACCTGGTTGGGGTGACTCTTGATGAACGCGACGGCCGCCTGCGTCTGACTCTTGTTGGGGTAGTTGGCCGCGCCCGGGGCGAGCGACCGCGGGTCGCACCCCACCGCCGATGCCGTCAGCATCGAGGTCGTCGTCGCTCCGCCGCAACCGAGGTTGACGAGCTTCAGATGCCAGCCGCGGGCGGCCGCGAGCGGGACCAGCTGATCGGCGGGACCGTTGTGGGTGGAACCCTGTGTTCCGCCGGGCAGCTCCTGCCAGCCGACGGAGTAGGAGTCACCGACGGACAGCAGGATCCCCTTGACCGGTTTGGGCTTCGGCGCGGCCTTGTGATGAGCGGCCGACGCGGCCGGCGCGAGCACCAACAGCCCGAGCAGACCCAGAGCCAGGGAACGGAAACGATGTTGCATACAAATCCTCCTTGATGTACGGCTTCCTTGAGATCGAAGAGCCTAGCGGCCGGGCCTCGATGCTCGCGAGCCTGCATTCGGCTGGCGTTGTCTCTGCATCACTGCGGTCGCGGCGGTCAGAGGGTGACCGTGCGCCCGGCGAAGAACCCATCGCCGGCCGCGATCTGGTCGATCACCTCGCGGGCGACGGGGGCGTCGGTGGAGACCACCATCACCTGGAGGTGTGCCTCCTCGGGAGATCGCTCGTCGGTCCGGCCGGCCGCCGCAGACACGATGTTAATGCCGTGCTCGCCCATCGTCGTGCCGACCCGGCCGATCATCCCCGGAACGTCGCGGTAGCGGAACACCGACAGGTGATCCTCGAGCTGCAGGTCGAACCGCTGGCCCCAAGCTTCGAGCAGGTGGGGGCGGTTGCGGCGGCCGATCAGGGTCCCGGCGACGCGCAGGGGCTGCACGCCGGACACGAGCGTGACGCGCACGAGATCGGAGTAGTCCCCGGCGCCGCTGCGCTTGGTTTCGCCGACATCGATCCCTCGCTCCCTCGCCATGACCGGCGCGTTGACGGCGTTGACGTCCTCCTCGGTGTGCCCGGCGAGCACGCCGATCAGCGTCTGGATCGAAAGCAGACGAGTGTCGCGTTCGGCGATCCGCCCCAGGAACTCGGTCTCGATGCGGTCGATCGACGATCCCTCGGCTAGCGCGCTGGCAATTCGCCCCAGTGCTCGGCACAGTGGGACGAACGGACCGAGCACTTCCATATCCTCGGGGGCGATCGCCGGGATGTTGACGGCGCTGGTGACCACCGCACCCTGCAACGCGGACCGCAGCTGCTCGGCTGCCTGGTAGCCGGCGCGATCCGTGGCCTCGGCAGTCGAGGCGCCGAGGTGGGGAGTGACGATCACATTCGGATAGGCGAACAGGGGGTGGTCGGTCACCGGCTCGGACCCGAACACGTCCAGCGCGGCGCCGGCGACCTGCCCCGACGCCAGCGCGGCCTCCAGATCCGCCTCGACGACCAGCGGACCGCGGGCGACGTTGAGGATCCGCACGCCCCGCTTGCACTTGGCGAGCACCTCGGCATCGAGCCACCCCTGCGTTTCGGGCGTACTCGGCAGGTGCAACGTGATGAAGTCCGCCACCGCGTACAGGTCGTCCGGAGTGCCGGCGGCGTCGACGCCGAGCTCGCGATAGCGCTCGGAGCCGACGAACGGATCGAACGCCACCACTCCCATCCCGAACGCGAGCGCGCGACGCGCCACCAACTGGCCGATCCGCCCGAACCCGAGGATCCCGAGTGTCTTCTCGTACAGCTCGACTCCCGAGAACCTGCTGCGCTCCCATGCTCCGCCTTTGAGCGAGGCGTGGGCCTGAGGGATGTTGCGCGCAAGCGCCAGCAGCATCGCCATCGTGTGCTCGGCCGCGGTGACAACGTTGGACTCCGGAGCGTTGGCGACGACGATCCCACGCTTGGTCGCCGCCGCGAGATCGACGTTGTCCACGCCGACGCCGGCCCGGCCGACCGCCCGCAGACGGGCGGCCTTCGCGAGCAGCTCCGAATCGAGCTTGGTCGCCGAGCGGATCAGGAGCCCGTCGTAGGCCCCGATGCGTTCGGACAGCTGCTCGCGCGTCCACCCGATCCCGACGTCGACGTCGAAATGCTCGCCGAGCAGCGTGACGCCTGGTTCGCCGATGTTCTCGGCGACCAGCACGCGCGACCGGGCGGGCCCGGGTATTCGGCTCGGCGCGCGGCGCCATGTCAGCTCGGCGGCGAGCTCCAGAACCCGCTGCGCCACCAGCCGGCCGGCAGCCGGCGGTGATCCTCGATCCAGTGGGCCTGTTGCTCCGCGTTCCAGCTGCTCCACGGCGCGCCGCTGGCGACCTTGCCCGAGTAGTCGTAGGCCTTCTCCCAATCGCCCTGGGTCAGCTGTGCCCAGGCCATCGCGCTCAGTGCGCTCGCCGCGTAGGCGAACGGGATGCTGTTCTGGTGCTGCCAGACGTGCGACGCCTCGTGGATCAGATCCCGGTCGGGAATCGCGGTTCCGGGAATGTTGATGACGTTGCCGGTCGTCCGGTAGCAGCCGGCGCCGGCGATGATCGTGGCGTTCTCGCGGATGCGCACGATCGAGGTCGACAGCGCGTTGCCGAACACCCCGTCGAGCAGGGCCTTCTCGTCATCGGACAGCGCGCGGCCGACGCCCAGCCGCGTGGCCTGGTTGAGCGGGTTCAGATACGACTGCAGGGCTCCGAGGTAGGGGACATCCTGTTCCAGGCGCCCCAGCCGTCGCTGGCCGGGCCGGTTACCGAGCAGCCGGCCGACGGCTCGGTTGCCGGCGCTGCGCTGCAAAGCGAGCACGCCCTCAGGGCCGGTCTGCTGCGGGGCCAGCTCGGGCTCGGGCCGAGTCACGGCCGGCGCGGGCTGCTCGGCGTGATCGGCGGCCTGCTCCATCGACTCAGCCTACATTCCGGCACCGCCCGGGCGGCGGTAGCGTAGGGGGTCGCTCTTCGATGCCGGCCCAGATCCCGACTCCGACCCGCACTGTGGGCGCGCCCCGTCCGGCACCGATCGAGATGGGCTTCGTCGCGCGGCTCGCCGGCGATGTGCGCCGCGAGCGGCGAATCCGACGCCGCTCCAAGCTGCCGCCGGGCAGCACCGCGCCCAGCTGGTCGCACACCCGTCGGATCATCTCCGATCCACTGGGACTGCTGCTCGAGCATCAAAGTCGCTTCGGGCCGGTGTTCACGATCCGGCTGCTGCACGAGCCGATCGTGTGGGCGATCGGCGCCGAGGTCAACCACCAGATCCTGGTGAGCGAGTTCGACGCGTTCCAGTGGCGGGAGGGCCGGTTCGCGGACCTCTGGCCGCTGCTCGGCGACGGGCTGCTGAACACCGATGGCGGCTACCACCGCGACTTCCGGATGCTGTTGCTCCCGGCGTTCCATCGGGAGTACGTGGAGGCGGTGGCAGAGACGATGATCGAGCAGGCGGTGGCCGCCGCTGAGGCGCTTGCGGAGGGCGAGGTGGTGGAGATCTACCGGTGGACACGGGCGCTCGCGCTGCGGATCGCATTGCGGGGACTGCTCGGAATGGAGGCGGCCGAGGAACGCGAGCGGGCGATGGCCGCGGCGTTCGAGGCTTCGCTGGCGATCCACGGGGAGCCGGTCCTGCTGCAGATGGTGCCCGGCCCCGGAACGCCACTGACGCGGGCGATCGCGGCCCGTCGCACGCTCGACCGGGTGATCCGCGCGGAGATCGCCGACCGTCGGCGCAGAGGCGATCCCGGTCCGGGCGTGCTCGGCCTGCTGCTGAGCGCCACCGACGACGGTGACGCGCCGCTGGACGCCGGCGCCGTGCGAGACCAGGCGGTGACGCTGCTGTTCGCCGGCCACGACACGACCACCACGAGCTTCACGTTCCTGGCCCACGAGCTCGGACGCAACCCGCTGGCCGGGCGCGCGCTGGAGGAGGAGCTCGACCGGGTGCTGGGGCCACGCAATCCGGTCGCGGCCGAGCTCGACGGCCGTGCCCTGCCGGTGCTGGAACGCTCGCTGAAGGAGACGCTGCGGCGCTATCCCGCCGCATGGGTGGGACCGCGCCGCAGCACGCGCGAGGTCACCCTCGGCGGCATCTCGGTTCCGGCCGAGATCGGGGTGCACTACTCCTCGTGGGCCACGCATCACCTGCCCGACCTGTACCCGGACCCGTTTCGGTTTGACCCGGACCGGTTCCTCCCCGAGCGCGAGGCCGGGCTTCCCCGCGGCGCCTACGTGCCGTTCGGTGGGGGATCTCGCATGTGCCTGGGCAAGCGCTTCGGGGAATACGAGCTGCGCGCGCTCGCTGCTGTCGTGTTTGGCCGCGTGCGCCTCGAGCCGCTGTCGGCGCGGGAGCCTCGGGTCGTGACCACGCCCACGCTCGGCCCCAAGGACGGCCTGCGCTTCAGAGTCCGAGCGCGGTGACCTCGAGCGGCTACAGCGCGAACTCGGTCCGCAGCGCCTCGACCAGCCGCCCCGCCGCCGCGTCCAGGAACCGCTCGCCGAGCTCGGCGGTGGCCACCGACGGATGCCACAGGACCCCACTGCGGGGGACGAACTCGGGCGGCGCGGGGACGACGTCCCACGATGGGTGACGCTCGGCCTCGTCGTCGACGATCCGATCGGTGTGGACCAGGTCGGGATGCAGGGCGAGCATCATCGAGGTCTCCATGATCGAGGCGTGCTCGACGTCCCACCCGGGGAAGCCGTCGGGGAACAGGTCGGCCAGCTCGGCTTCGCTGAACGCGGGCCAGGGGTCCTCGATCAGCAGGATCCGGGCGTCGGGCGCCAGCTCGACCGCGAGGTCGCAGGCCTCCCACAGAAAGCCCGCGTTCTCGTAGTGCCAGTTCTGGACGCAGAGGCGGGCAAAGCCGCTTCGCCGCAGCGCGACGAGCACGTCCTTGAGCGTCTCGACGAGCGTGTTGCCGCGGATCGAGAGGGTGCCCGGGAACGTCTCGCCGCCGCCGCTGAGCGCGCGCGACCGCGCCCCGAACCGAATCGGCGGCGCCACCACCAGCGGCACCTGCTCGGCCGCCCGGAGCGCGATCCCGACCGGGATCAGGCAGTCGGTCGCGAGCGGGAGGTGCGGTCCGTGCTGCTCGGTCGAGCCGATGGAGATGACGGCCGGAAGGCCGTCGGCGGCGGCGTCGCGGACCCCCTGCCAGGTCATCGTCTCCATCAACATCTGGTCCTCGTTTCGCCGTCGTTGAGCCCGTACACGGAGAGCGCGTTGTCGCGGAGGATCATCCTCGCTGCCCCGGCGGCGCGATCCGGCGCCAGCAGCGTCGGCAGCACCTGCTCGAGCGCGTCGCGCCACCAGGTCGCCGCCAGCAAATACAGCTCGCACGCGCGCGAGGCGTCAGAGGCATACAGCAGCTTCGATACCGGGGCGAGCTCGAGCGCCTCGGTCAGCGCGCGGGCGGGCTGGGACACGTGCGGGATCGTCAGCGAGAGGTCGAAGTAGACGTTCGGATACACGTGCGCGAGCCAGCCGGCTTCGCGGACGAACGGGTAGCAGTGCAACAGCACGAACGTGGTGTTCATGAAGCGCTCGATCACCGGCTTGAGGTGCCCTGGATCGGCGGCCGGCAGCAACAGATCGGAGTCGCCGAACCCCGTGTGGATCTGAACCGGCAGCGGGTCGCCGGTCGCCTCGTTGGCCACGAGCGCGGTCAGCAGCACGTCGCGGAGGGGCTCGCCCTCGACCCGGTCCGAGCGGCTGGGCGCGGGCAGCGCGTCGAGGTCCAGGCCGCCCCGGTAGGCCACGATCGTCTTGAGCGCCACGTAGCCGTCAGCCCGCGCCCTCGACACCGCGGCCGCAACCGCCTCGAGCCGTCCCCCGGACCCGCCGGCGGACTCGGCCGCCATCTCGATCCGCATCACCGGCCGCGACACGCAGCCGGCCAGCTCACCCAGCTCCCGCCACCCGGTGCCGACGTCGGCTGCCGGGAATCCCTCGTCGACGAACAGCAACCCGGTCCCGGTCGCCCGCAGCATCGACGACGCGTACTCGGCGGGATCCGTCGACACCCGCCGCTGGTACACGGCCTCCTCGGTCGGCTCGCACCCGAGGTGCCCCGCCAGCAGCTCGATCGCGCGGACGTACGTGATCGCGGTGGCGACGTGCGGCCACTGCCGTGGGTCGGGGCTCTCGGAGAACAGCCCACGGAACTCGTCGAGCGTCGCCGGGGGCTCACGGATGATCCCGTGCGCGTGGTGATCGACGAGCGCTGTGTCGCTCAGTACTTCTCGAAGTGACCCTGATGCTCGAATTCCGCATCTCCCGCCGAATACGCTTCCCACTCCGACCGTCGCACCGCCAGGTAGGCGGTGGCCAGCACCTCGCCCATCGCGTCCTGCAGCGGCCGATCGGCGTCGAGCGCGCCCAGCGCCTCGGCCTGAGTCGCGGGCATCCGCGCGATCCCGCGCGCGGCGCGCTCGTCGTCGCTCAGCGTCGCCGGGTCGACCGTGATCGGCTCGGGCGGCTCCAGCCCCCGTTGCAGGCCGTCGAGTCCGGCGGCAATCAGCGCTCCCAGCGCGAGATAGGGGTTGCAGCTGGCGTCCGAGGCCTTCAGCTCGGCGTTGGTCGACTGTTCTTCGGACCCACGAAACGGCGAGGCCACCCGTACCGGCGCCTCACGGTTGTCGGGCCCCCAGCACACGAATGCGCCAGCCCAGAAGCTGGGCACGATCCGGTGGTAGGAGTTGAAGCTCGGCGCGGTCAGCGCGCACAGGGCCGGGAGGTGGTGCAGCACGCCGGCGATGAACGCCCTCGCGGTGTCCGACAGCCCGTCGGGGCGCGAGCTGTCGTAGAAGCGGTTGTGGTCGCCGTCCCACAGCGAGAAGTGCACGTGGCAGCCGTTGCCGGCGGTGTCGGGCCAGGGCTTCGGGGCCAGCGACGCCACCAGCCCGTGCCGGGCGGCAACGCCCCGGATCGTCTCGCGCACCAGCAGCTGTTCGTCGGCGGCCTGGAGAGCGGGCGCGTGCGCCGTCGAAATCTCCTGCTGCCCGTCGCCCATCTCGGCGTAGTACTGCTCGAGTGTGATCCGCTGGGCGTCGAGCGCCGCGGCCAGCTCGTCGACGTAGTCCTGGGCCGCGGTCATCCCGATCGTGGCAAAGCACAGCGCGGTGTTGACCGGCTCGTACGTGCCATCGACCCCGCGGGCGAGTGAGAACTCGTTCTCGAACGACGCCCGCATCGCCAGGCCCCGGTCGGCGAGACGGCGCTGCATCCGCTTGAGGAACGAGCGCTGGCAGACCGCCGCGGGAGCCCCGTCGAGCCCGATGTGATCGGTGAGGACCACGCCGGAGTGCGGCGCGTAGGGCAGTTCCCGGAACGTCTCGGGATCTGGCACCAGCCGCACCTCGCCGATCGCGCCCATGTCGGGGACGGGCTGTAACTGGTCGAGCGAGTTCATCGCCTGCATCGCGACCGTCAACCCGATGCCCGCGGTCAGCCGTCCGCGCAGACCGTGGCGCGCGGACGCCTTCGCCCGGATCGTGCCGTCATTGCCGCACCACAGGAAGCGGACCAGGCGGAGATCGTTCTGCTCCACTCGCGCGACGATCTGCTCGGCGTTCACTGCCGCGACCATACGGCTACCACGGGGGGCTGCGCAAGCGTCCGCCGCTCGAGCGGACCCGATGAGTTGACGAGCCCTCGGCCGGGCGTGCATAACGCGGCAAATCCGACCGCCCGGGCCGGGGCTTGCCGTGTGGTGCACGCATACGGTGCATGACACGGCAAGCCTCCTCAGATCGCGCGGAATTGACGTGTTTTGCACGGTTTGTCCGGCCCCGCGGCGCTCGCGGCGGCCAACCAGTCGACGCATTAGCATCACCGACCTGCCGCCATGTCGATGCTGTTTGAAGATCGCTCCCGCGCCGAGTCGTTCGGCGACATCGCCGAGGCGTACGACCGGGCTCGCCCCTCCTACCCGCCGGCCCTGTTCGAAGACCTGCTCGCCGATGGCGCCCGCACGGTGCTCGACGTCGGCTGCGGCACCGGAATCGTGGCCGCGCTGCTGGCGGCTCGGGGGTGCGACGTGCTCGGCGTCGAGGTCGACGAGCGGATGGCGCAGGTGGCACGGGCGAAGGGCATCGGTGTCGAAGTCGGCGCGTTCGAGGACTGGGATGTCCGCGGCCGCCGGTTCGACCTGCTGAGCTGCGGTCAGGCGTGGCACTGGATCGACCCGCGCACCGGAGTGCCGAAGGCCGCCGACGTGCTCCGGCCGGGCGGACGCCTCGGCTGCTTCTGGAACTTCGGCGATCCCCCGGCCGAGTTCCGTAAGGTCATGAAGCCGGTCTACCGACGCCTGGCGCCGGAGCTGGAGGACCGCTCCGTGGTACTGGGCAGCATGACGGGCCGCTTCGAAGCGGCGGAGCGCCAGCTCGCCAGATCCGGGCGTTTCGACGACGTCGAGCTGCGCCGCTTTCCCTGGCGCAAGACCTACACCACCGCCGAATGGGTCGAGGTCATCGGTACGCACAGCGACCATCTCGCCCTGCCGGGCCCGCAGCTCGAGGCGCTGCTCGCAGCCGCTGGCGCGGCGGTCGACTCGCTGGGCGGGTCGTTCGAGATGGCCTACCGGACGATGCTGGTCACGGGCCGTCGCTAGCGGCCCCGACCGGCGCGGTTCGGTCGGCCAGCCACGGATAGCGCTCGGTGTCCTTGCCCGCGTAGTCGGGATCGAGGTAGATGAAGCAGCGCTGGATCTTCCAGTCGCGCACCTCGAACACGTCGCACCAGCGTCCCGCCTGCCACTCGGGCACGCCGGCCCGCCACGTCCCGTCGCGGTGCTCGCCGTGGCTGGTGCCCTCGCACACGATCACGTCGCTCCCCGAGAAGATCCAGTTGAACTGCGCATAGTGGTGACGAATCGAGATGACCGTGGCGCCGACCTCGCCGAACAGCTGACCGATCTCTTCCTTGCCGTCGGCCAGACCCCACTTGGGGAAGTACACCTGCGCGTCGTCGGCGAACAGGTCGAGGATGCTCCCGCCGGTCGACGTCACGCCCCCGTTGTCGAACGCCTTGAGGTACTCGAGCGCGACCGACTTGCGCTGCTCGTCGGTCATCACGTTGGTGGTCAGCACAGGGTCCGTTCCTTTCTGCGCCTGGGATGTCCGCTACGACCCCGCGGGCGCGAGCACGATGTCGTAGGTGATGCTCCAGTACGGGCCGTCGAACTCGTGCCCGTCTGGCGCGCGCCCCGGCTCGTGACGGACGACCGGCGCGACCAGCTCGCTCTTGACGCCGAACACGGCGTCGGAGTCCAGGTAGGGATCGCCGTCGGCGAACACGTGCGTGGTGACCGTCTCGTAGCGCTCGGCGCTGACCATGATGTGGACATGAGCCGGGCGCATCGGCGAGCGGTTGGCGGCGCCGAGCAGATCCCCGACCGGTCCGTCCGACGGGATCGGGTAATGCTGAGGCTTGACCGACCAGAACCAGAAGCGTCCGTCGGATTCCGAGTACAGATGGCCGCGCCCGCGGGGCTCGTCGAGCCCATCGTGCTGGACGTCATAGAAGCCGTCGTCGTCGGCCTGCCAGACCTCGATCCGCGCGCCGGCGAGGGGCTCGCCGGTCACCGAGAGGATCCGCCCGTGCACCAGGCAGGGGTCGCCGGGCGCCCCGTTGGCGATGTCGTCGCCGTTGGCGAACGCGGGCGAGCCGTCGACGAAGAACGGGCCGAACACGGTGGAGGGAGTGACGTCGGCGTGCTTTGAGTGGTTGAGCCCGACGACGAGCATCGATAGGCCGAGCACGTCGGACAGCAGGATGAACTCCTGGCGCTTTTCGTCGGTGATGTGACCCGTCCGGGTGAGGAAGTCGATCCCGGCAAGCCACTCGGCCTCGGTCAGCTGCACCTCGGAGGCGAACGCGTGCAGGTGTGACACCAGGCTGCGCACCACCTCTTCGAAGCGCTCGGACCGACTGTCTCCGAAGCTGGCCAGGACCGCTTGGGTGAGCTCCTCGTCGGCGAGGTTGCGGGTTCCCATCTTGAGGAATTCTATGCCCGCTGTCAGGGTTCGCGGCGACGCAGGATCGGCCACATAGCGATCGAGGAGCGGTAACTCAGATGCCGGACACCACAGCGACCCAGCCCGGTCCACTGACGGGCGACGAGTATCTGGAGAGCCTGCGCGACAGCCGGGAGGTGTACGTCTACGGCGAGCGGGTCAAGGACGTCACGACGCACCCGGCGTTCCGTAACACCGCCCGGTCGATCGCACGGCTGTACAACGCTCTGCACGATCCCGCCACCCGCGACGTGATCACGACCGAGACCGACACCGGCAGCGGCGGGCGCACTCATAGGTTCTTCCGCTACCCGCGCGGCGCCGAGGACTGCGTCGGCGATCTGGAGGCGATCGCCCAGTGGGCCCGTCTGAGCTATGGGTGGCTGGGGCGCAGCCCCGACTACAAGGCGGCGTTCCTGGCCACGCTGGGCGCCAACTCCGACTTCTATGAGCCCTACCAGGACAACGCCCGGCGCTGGTACCGCGAGGCCCAGGAGCGCGTCCTGTACTGGAACCACGCGATCATCCACCCGCCCGTCGACCGCAACCGTCCGCTGGAGGACGTCGGCGACGTTTTCATGCACGTCGAGGAGGAGCGCGACGCCGGGATCGTCGTCAGCGGCGCCAAGGTCGTCGCGACCGGATCGGCGCTGACCCACTACAACTTCATCGCCCACTACGGGCCGGTGCCGGTGCAGCGCAAGGAGTTCGCGATCGTGTGCGCGGTCTCGATGGGCACGCCCGGGGTGAAGCTGATCTGCCGGCCCTCCTACGAGATGGTTGCCGAGGTGATGGGCAGTCCGTTCGACTACCCGCTGACCAGCCGTCTGGACGAGAACGACGCAATCTTCATCTTCGACCGGGTGCTGGTCCCGTGGGAGAACGTGTTCGTCTATGGCGACATCGAGAAGGCCAACAACTTCTTCCCCCACACGGGCTTCATTCCCCGGTTCTGCTTCCACGGTTGCATCCGCCTGGCGGTCAAGCTCGACTTCATCGGCGGGCTGCTGATCAAGGCCGTCGAGACGACGGGCACCAAGGACTTCCGCGGCGTTCAGGCGCAGGTGGGGGAGGTGCTGGCCTGGCGCAACATGCTGTGGGGCCTGGCCAGCGCGATGGCGCGCGAGCCCCAGCCTTGGAAACAGGACGCGGTGCTTCCGAACATGGACTATGCGATGGCCTACCGGCTGTTCTCGACGATCGGCTATCCGCGCGTCAAGGAGATCATTCAGCAGACGGTCTCCAGTGGGCTGATCTACGTCAACTCCAACGCCCGCGACTTCAAGAACCCCGAGATCCGCAAGTACCTCGAGCGCTACGTGCGCGGCTCGGGCGGGATCGAGGCGCTCGAGCGGGTGAAGCTGATGAAGCTGCTGTGGGACGCGACCGGAAGCGAGTTCGGCGGCCGCCACGAGCTGTACGAGCGCAACTACAGCGGCAACGCCGAGAACATCCGCATGGAGGTCCTGTTCTCTGCGATGGCCAGCGGCCAGGCCGACGGCTACAAGGCGTTCGCCGAGCAGTGCATGGCCGAATACGACCTCGACGGCTGGACCGCGCCCGACCTGATCGACACCTCCGACGTCAGCTACTTCTTCGGGGCGACCGAGGAATGACTCAAGTCGGGTAAGTCAGCGAATATCCCGAACGCAAACCTGCGGACGGACCCCCACCGACGGGGTAGGCTCAATACAGACCAGGAAGGTGGTGTCGCGATCGCAGTCAAAGCCTCTGACCCGGAGTCGGAGCTGATCGACTCGCTCTGCGAGCGGGTCCGCGAGCGACTCCCCGACGCGCGACGGGCCCCGTGCGAGTCGTTCATCCGCCACTACTACCGGTGGGTGGCACCCGAGGACCTGGCTGACCGCACCCGGAGCGATCTCTACGGCGCCGCGCTGTCGATGTGGAACCTCGCTCAGGTCCGCGCGCCCGGCGAGGCCAAGGTCAACGTCTACAACCCCGAGCCTGACCGCGACGGCTGGGAATCGCCGCACACCGTGATCGAGGTGGTCTCGGAGGACATGCCGTTCATCGTCGACTCGGTGACGATGGATCTGGCCCGCGGCAGCTACGGCATCGACCTGGTGATCCATCCGGTCGTGCGGGTCCGGCGCGACGCCGACGGCCAGCTGCTCGAGGTGCTCGAGCCCGACGCGAGCGCCCCCGACGCGATCGCCGAGTCGGTCCTGCACGCTGAGATCGCTCGCGAGCGCGACCCACGGCGGCTGGCCGACCTGCACGACGGCGTCGAGCGGGTGCTCGACGAGGTCCGCGCCGCGGTCGAGGACTGGAGACCGATGCGCGACCGAGCCAGCCAGCTCATCGACGAGCTCGACGAGCACCCGCCGCCGGTCGACCCTGGCGAGATCGAAGAGGTCAAGTCGTTCCTGCGGTGGGTGGCCGAGGACCACTTCACGTTCCTCGGCTACCGCGAATACGACCTCGTGATCGACCGCGACGGCGCCGGCTTGCAGGTGCGTCCGGACTCCGGCCTGGGGATCCTCCGGCGGCCTCCCGAGCACCCGTTCAACCGCCTCGGGCCCAAAGCGGTCCGGCTCGCGCTGGCGCCGCTCAGCCTCGTCCTGACCAAGGCCAACTCGCGGTCGACGGTCCACCGCCCGGCGTACCTCGACTACATCGGCGTCAAGCGGTACTCGCCCGAGGGCGAGGTGATCGGCGAGCGCCGGTTCCTCGGCCTCTACACGTCCACCGCCTACCACGCCAGCCTGCTCGACATCCCGTTCCTGCGCAACAAGGTCAAGCGCGTGCTCCAGCGTGCCGGGTTCCCGACCGCCAGCCACGACCTCAAGGCGCTGATCGAGATCCTCGAGTCCTACCCACGCGACTCGCTGTTCCAGATGGACAGCGACGAGCTGTTCGAGATCGCGATGGGGATCCTCGGCCTCGGGGAGCGCCAGCGGGTGCGGCTGTTCGCTCGGCGCGATCCGCTCGACCGGTTCATCGAGTGCCTGGTCACGATTCCGCGCGACCGGTTCAACACCGAAAACCGCGAACGGGTCGCCGCGATCCTGCTCGAGGCATTCGGCGGCAGCCACCTGGACTGGACACTGCAGCTGTCGGAGTCGGTGCTAGCGCGGGTGCTGTATGTGATCCACACGCCTGACGGGACTCCCGACCACTATGACGTCGCCGAGATCGAGTCCAGGCTGGGCGACGCGACCCGGGCGTGGACCGACGATCTGCGTACGGCGCTGGTGACCGAGTACGACGAGGACCGCGGACTGAAGCTGGCCAGCCGGTACGAACGCGCGTTTCCACTCGGCTACCGCGCCGACTGGCCCGCCCGCTTCGCGGTCTCAGACATCGACAAGATCGAGGAGCTCGGGGCCGGCAACGGGCCGATCATGAGCCTGTACCGGCCACGGTCCGACCAGGTCGGCACGCTGCGGTGCAAGCTGTTCAGCCCCGGCGTGGTCTCGCTGTCGGACGTGCTGCCCACGTTCGAGCACATGGGTGCGCAGGTCATCGACGAGCGTCCGTATGAGATCTCGCCGTCGGGCGCGACCAAGGCGTGGATCTACGACTTCGGGCTGCGCTGCGTCGCCGAGGACGTCGAGCGCGTGCGCGAGATGTTCCAGAACGCGTTCCTGGCGGCGCGCCGGGGCGAGCTCGAGGACGACGGCCTCAACGGGCTCGTGCTGCGGGCCGCGCTGAGCGGGCGCGAGATCACGATCGTCCGTGCGATTGCCAAGTACCTGCGTCAGGCCGGCATTGCGTTCTCGGACGCGTACATGGAGCGCACGCTGCTGGGCCATCCCGACGTGGCGACGCTGCTGGTCAAGTTGTTCTGCGCTCGGTTTGATCCCGACGGTCGGGATCCCCACCGGGCCGAGCAGCTCGCCGCCGAGATCGGCGAGGCGATCGATGCCGTCACCAGCCTCGACGAGGACCGGATCCTGCGCAGCTTTCAGACAGTTGTGTCCGCCACGCTGCGCACCAACTACTTCGTGATCGACGAGGACGACGCCCCGCGACCGTTCCTCTCGTTCAAGCTCGACCCGGAGCAGATCGCGTTTCTGCCGGCGCCGCGACCGAAGTTCGAGATCTTCGTGTACTCGCCGCGCTTCGAGGGCGTGCACCTGCGCGGCGGCAAGGTCGCCCGTGGCGGGTTGCGCTGGTCGGATCGGCCCGAGGACTTCCGCACCGAGGTCCTGGGTCTGATGAAAGCGCAGATGGTCAAGAACGCGCTGATCGTCCCGGTCGGCTCCAAGGGCGGTTTCGTGCTCAAGCGCCCGCCGGCGGGCGGCGGCCGCGACGAACTGCTCGAGGAGGGGATCGCCTGCTACCGGCTGTTCCTGTCGGGGCTGCTCGACGTGACCGACAACATCGTCCGCGGAGAGGTGGTGGCCCCCGACCGGGTGGTCCGCTACGACGACGACGACCCGTACCTGGTGGTCGCCGCCGATAAGGGGACCGCGACCTTCTCGGACATCGCCAACGAGGTGTCGGCGTCCTACGGATTCTGGCTGGGCGACGCGTTTGCGTCCGGGGGCTCGCAGGGCTATGACCACAAGGCGATGGGGATCACCGCCGGGGGCGCCTGGGAGTCGGTCAAACGCCACTTCCGCGAGCTTGCGCGCGATATCCAGCAGACCGACTTCACCGCGGTTGGCGTCGGCGACATGTCGGGCGACGTGTTCGGGAACGGGATGCTGCTGTCGCGCCACATCAAGCTCGTCGCCGCGTTCAACCACATGCACGTCTTCCTCGATCCAGACCCCGACCCCAAAGCGAGCTACGCCGAGCGAAAGCGGCTGTTCGAGCTGCCGCGCTCGTCGTGGACCGACTACGACGAGGCCCTGATCTCCGAGGGCGGCGGCGTGTACCCGCGCGCCGCGAAGTCGATCCCGGTCTCGCCCCAGGCCCGCGAAGCGCTCGGGATCGAGGACGAGGAGCTGTCGCCCAACGACCTGATCCGCGCGATCCTGTGCGCGCCCGTCGAACTGTTCTGGAACGGCGGCATCGGCACCTACGTGAAGGCGTCCGACGAGGCTCACGCCGACGCCGGCGACAAGGCCAACGACGGCGTCCGCGTCGACGGCCGCGACCTGCGCTGCCGCGTCGTCGGCGAGGGCGGCAACCTGGGCTTCACGCAGCTCGGGCGCATCGAGTACGCGCTCGCCGGCGGCGCCATCAACACCGACGCGATCGACAACGTCGCCGGCGTCAACTGCTCAGACCACGAGGTCAACATCAAGATCCTGCTCGGCTCGCTGATCGCCGACGGCGAGCTGACCCGCGATCAGCGCAACGGGCTGCTGACCCAGATGACCGAGGCGGTCGGAGACCAGGTGCTGTACGGCAGCTACACGCAGACCCAGGCGATGAGCATCGGCGTGGCCCAGGCGGCGTCGATGGTCGACGTTCACGCTCGCATGATCCAGCAGCTCGAGCAGGTCACCGGCCTGGCGCGCGAGCTCGAGTTCCTACCCGACGATGAGACGATCTCCGAACGCAAGGGCGCGCACGCGGGGCTGGTGGCGCCCGAGCTCGCGGTCTTGATGGCGTATTGCAAGATCTGGCTGTACACCGAGCTGCTCGAGTCCGACCTGCCCGACGACCCGTACCTGTCACACGATCTCGAGCGCTACTTCCCACCGCCTCTGCCCGAGCGCTACAGCGACCGGATGCCGTCGCACCGGCTGGCCCGCGAGATCATCTCGACGGTCGTGGCCAACCAGCTCGTCGACCGCGCGGGCACCTCGTTCGTGTTCCGCCTGCGCGAGGAGACCGGCGCCCCGCCGTCGATGCTGGCCCGCGCGTACGCGGCCGCGCGGGAGGTGTTCGACATGCGGGCATTCTGGATTGCCGTCGAGGCGCTCGACAACGAGGTCGACTCGAAGGTCCAGATCGACATGCTGATCGAGGGCAGGCGGCTGGTCGAGCGGGCCACTCGCTGGCTGGTGCGGGCCAACCCGCGGACGATCGATATCGAGGCAGCGATTCGCACGTTCGGTCCCGGCGCCAAGGCATTCGGGCGCGCGCTCTCCCACGTGCTGGAGGGCAACGACTCGGACGCCTTTCACGACCGCGCCAAGGAGCTGCGCGAGGCCGGCGTCCCGGCGAAGCTCGCCACCCGCGTAGCGGCGATGCCATGGATGATCTCGGTGTTCGACATCGTCGAGGTCGCCGCCGCGACGGGACGCAACCAGGCGACGGTGACGGCCACGTACGCCCAGCTGGGATCGCGACTGGAGCTCAACTGGCTGCGCGACCGGATCATCGAACTGCCCAGGGCCAACCGCTGGCAGGCGCTTGCGCGGGCGGCGCTGCGCGAGGACCTCTACAACGTCCACCGGCTGCTCACCCAGGAGGTGCTCGAGGCCGCGGGTCCCGATACGGAGGCCGAGGCGGCGATCGACGCCTGGACCGAGCACAACGCGTTCGCGGTGCAGCGCTGCCTGGGGATGCTCTCGGACATCAACGCTTCGCGCGTGTATGACACGACGACGCTGCCGGTGGCTCTGCGCGAGGTGCGCAGCCTGATCCGGGTGGCCGGCGCTCAGGCCGAGGTCGGCGCCGCCGGCACCAACGGCGCCGACCCCACCCAGGCGGTCGTCGACGCTGGCCGGCGGCGCGACTAACCACGACCCGGGCCGGAGCGGGCGGCACGCAGGCGGGCCCGCGCCGATTGCAGCGCAAACGCCGCCAGATCGATCACGAACGCCACCAGAAACGCCGCGGGGCCGGTCACGAGTCGCGCTGAGAGCCGCCAGAACACGACGCCAAGCTATCGTCCTGTAGTCATGAGCCCTGTCAAGACCAGCGTCACCGAACTACCGGAGTCTCGAGTTCGGGTCCAGGCCGAGGTCTCGGCCGAGGAAGTCGAGCGCCGCGTGCAGCAGGCCGCTCGCGAGCTCGGGCGCCAGATGCGGGTGCCGGGCTTCCGCAAGGGCAAGGTCCCGCCCCCCGTCGTGATCCGCCGCCTCGGCCGCGAGGCGGTGCTCGACGAAGCGCTGCGCAAGGCGCTGGGGAGCTGGTACGTGGACGCGCTCGACGAGGCGGGCATCTCGCCGATCGGCGAGCCCGACCTGAACGTCGGAGACCTTCCGCAGGAAGGGCAGCCGCTGGAGTTCTCGATCGAGATCGGCGTCCGTCCCCGCGCCCAGCTGGGCGAGTACAAGGGACTCGAGGTCGGACGGCGCGAGCCCAACGTCGACGACGAGATGATCGGCCGCGAGCTCGAGGCGCTGCGCGACCGCTTCGCGACGCTCGAGACGGTGGACCGGCCGGCGGAGACCGGCGACCACCTGGTCGTCGACTACATCGGGCGCGTTGACGGCACCCCGTTCGAGGGCGGCGAGGCCCGCGATCAGCTGCTCGAGCTCGGATCGGGACGACTCGTCCCGGGCTTCGAGGAGCAGCTGCTGGGCGCCGCGGCCGGTGACAGGCGCGACGTGGAGGTCACGTTCCCCGAGGAGTACCCGGGCGGCCTCGGCGGTCAGACCGCCGTGTTCGAAGTCACCGTCAACGAGGTCAAGGCCAAGCAGCTGCCAGAGGTCGACGACGAGTTCGCAGGCGACGCGGGCGGCTTCGACACGCTGGACGAGCTGCGCGAGGACATTCGCAAGCGCCTCAGCGAGGCCGAGGAGCAGGCGATCGAGCGCGAGTTCGAGCAGGCCGTTCTGGACGCGGCCGTCGAAGAAGCCCAGGTGGAGCTTCCCGACAAGCTCATCCACGCCCAGGCGCACGAGCTGCTGGAGCAGACGCTGTCGTCGCTGGCCGCGCGCGGCATCTCCCGCGAGGCCTACCTGCAGATCGCCGGCAAGGACGAGGAAGCGCTGGCCCACGACGCCGAGCCCGATGCCGCGCAGGCGCTGCGGCGCGAGGCGGTGCTGGCAGCGATCGTCGAGGCCGAGAACATCGACCCGAGCGACGAGCAGGTGCTCGAGGTGCTCGGTCCGGCGGCCGAGCGCGAGAACGTGGCCCCCCAGGAGCTGCTCGACCGCCTCCAATCAAGCGGCCGGCTCGACCGAGTCCGCGCGGACGTTGCGTCGGGCCAGGCAGTTGAGCTGCTCGTCGACGCGGCCAAGCCGATCAGCGTCGAGCAGGCCAAGGCGCGCGAGAAGCTGTGGACCCCCGAGCGCGAGGGCGCCGAGCAGGGGTCGGGACAGCTTTGGACACCCGGCAGCTGAGGGCCGGAGAGGACCCGGCGGCGGTTGCTACATTCGGCAGGAATCCAGCGGAGTAAGCGAAAGAAGCGAGGACGATGAGCCCACTCGTACCGATGGTCGTGGAGCAGACATCCCGCGGGGAGCGGGCGTTCGACATATACAGCCGTCTGCTCAACGAGCGGATCATCTTCCTCGGAACTCCGGTCGACGACCAGATCGCGAACCTGATCGTCGCGCAGCTGCTGCACCTCGAATCCGAGGATCCGGATAAGGACATCTCGGTGTACATCAACTCGCCGGGCGGCTCCGTCTACGCGGGCCTGGCGATCTACGACACGATGCAGTTCATCAAGCCCGACGTGTCGACGATCTGCGTCGGCATCGCGATGTCGATGGGGGCGCTGCTGCTGGCCGGTGGGGCCACCGGGAAGCGGATGGCGCTTCCCAACGCCAAGATCCTGATCCATCAGGTGTCCTCGAGCTTCCAGGGTCAGGCCACCGACATCGAGATCCACGCCAAGGAGATCATCGACGTCCGCCGGCGTCTCGACGAGATCATCGCGCACCACACTGGCAAGGACCTGGACAAGGTCCGCCAGGACACCGAGCGCGATTACTTCATGAGCTCGGAAGAGGCAAAGGACTACGGAATCATCGACCGCGTCATCTCGCAGCACTGAGGGGTTACGCTTAGACGTGCTAGCAGGCGCGTCGAGCTGAACTCCGGAGAGGGCAACTGAATGGCACGTCCCACTGACTCCAACGAACAGCTTCTCTGCAGTTTCTGCGGTAAGTCGCAGCGCCAGGTCAAGAAGCTGATCGCGGGGCCAGGCGTCTACATCTGCGATGAGTGCATCGACCTCTGCAACGAGATCATCGATGAGGAGCTCACCGCTCCGCCCAGCTTCGACATCGAAAATCTGCCCAAGCCGCGGGAGATCTACGACGTCCTCAACGAGTACGTGGTCGGTCAGGAACAGGCCAAGCGCACCCTCTCGGTAGCGGTCTACAACCACTACAAGCGCGTCCAGATGATGCAGTCCGATGAGAACGACATCGAGCTGCAGAAGTCCAACATCCTGCTGCTCGGGCCGACCGGTTGCGGTAAGACGCTGCTCGCCCAGACGCTCGCCAAGATCCTCAACGTGCCGTTCGCGATCGCCGACGCGACCGCGCTGACCGAGGCCGGCTACGTCGGCGAGGACGTCGAGAACATCCTTCTGAAGCTGATCCAGGCAGCCGACTACGACGTCAAGAAGGCCGAGACCGGCATCATCTACATCGACGAGGTCGACAAGATCGCGCGTAAGGCCGACAACCCGTCGATCACGCGCGACGTGTCGGGCGAAGGCGTCCAGCAGGCGCTGCTGAAGATCCTCGAGGGGACCACCGCCAGCGTGCCCCCGCAGGGCGGCCGCAAGCACCCTCACCAGGAGTTCCTGTCGATCGACACGACCAACGTGCTGTTCATCTGCGGCGGCGCGTTCGCGAACCTCGACAAGGTGATCGAGCGCCGGATCGGCCACCAGGGCGTCGGCTTCGGATCCGTGATCCAGTCCAAAGACCAGCGCGACACCGGCGAGATCTTCGAGCACTGCCTGCCCGAGGACCTGATCCAGTACGGGTTGATCCCCGAGTTCATCGGCCGCCTGCCGGTGATGTCGGCGATCCACCAGCTCTCACGCGACGAGCTGATGCAGATCCTGACCGAGCCCCGCAACGCCCTGGCCAAGCAGTTCCAGCGCTTCTTCCAGTTCGACGGGATCGAGCTGGTGTTCGCCGACGAGGCGCTGTCCTCGATCGCCGATAAGGCGCTGGAGCGCGAGACCGGCGCCCGCGGCCTGCGCTCGATCATCGAGGAGGTCCTGCTCGAGGTCCAATTCGAGCTGCCATCGCGCCGGGACGTACGCAAGTGCGTCGTCACCCGCGACACGATCGCCAAGGGCAAGGCCCCGACGCTCGTGACCGTGGCGGCGCCCGAGGAAGAGGCCGCTTAGCCGCGAAGCGCTGCGGCCAGCTGGATGCTGGCCGGTGGTGACCGCCGGGACAAGCGGAGCGGTCTCCCGGAATCTTGTAGCGGAGGCGCAGGCCGGCCCGAAGCCGGATGCGGTTACTCGCCTAGACTCGCCCCCGATGAGCGACCTCCAGGACAAGACGCGCTACGACCCCAGCGAGGTCGAGCCACGGATCGAGCGCCGCTGGCTGGAGTCCGGGTTGTTCCACCCCGAGCCGGGCGGCACGCCCGGCGAGAACTACTCGATCGCGATCCCGCCTCCGAACGTCACCGGGGCGCTGCACATGGGCCATGCGCTCAACGACTCGATTCAGGACTGCCTGATCCGCCACAGCCGGATGAGCGGCGTGCGCACGAAGTGGATCCTCGGCACCGATCACGCCGGCATCGCCACCCAGACCCAGGTCGAGCGCGCGCTGGTCGCCGAGGGGACCGGTCGCGAGGAGCTCGGCCGCGACGCGTTCGTGGAGCGCGTCTGGGCCTGGCGCGACCAGTACGGCGGCACGATCATCGGCCAGCTCAAGCGCCTGGGCGCGTCGTGCGACTTCGAGGACGAGCGGTTCACGCTCGACGACGCCTACGCCAAGGCCGTCCTGCAGGTGTTCGTCTCGCTGTACGAGAAGGGCTACATCTACCGCGACCGTTATCTGGTCAACTGGGACCCCGGAAGCCGTTCGGCGATCTCCGATCTCGAGGTCGAGGACCGCGAGGTCACCGACACGCTGTACTACATCGACTACCCCCTGGCGTCGGGCGGCGGAGCCATCACCGTGGCCACGGTGCGCCCCGAGACGATGCTGGCCGACACCGCGATCGCGGTGCACCCCGACGACGAGCGCTACGCGCGCCTGATCGGCGAGAAGGCGATCCTGCCCCTCGTCGGCCGCAAGCTGAAGATCATCGCCGACGAGTACGTCAAGCCCGAGTTCGGGACCGGCGCGCTGAAGATCACGCCCGGCCACGACCCCAACGACTTCGAGATCGGCCAGCGACACGGGCTCGCGCAGATCTCGGTGATCGGCGAGGACGGCCGGATCACCGACGAGGCTCCCGAGCGGTTCGCCGGGCTGACCGTCCAGGAGGCCCAGCAGGCGGTGCTGACCGAGCTCCGCGAGCAGGGCCTGATCGCACGCGCCGAGGATCTCGTCCACACGGTCCCGTTCTCGCATCGCTCCGGCGAGCGGATCGAGCCGCTGATCTCGCTGCAGTGGTTCATGCGGATGGAGGAGCTCGCCGAGCCGGCGATCGAGGCGGTCACCAGCGGCCAGATCCGGATCCACCCCGAGCAGTGGAGCCGGGTGTACCTCGACTGGATGCGCAACATCCGCCCGTGGTGCATCTCGCGCCAGCTGTGGTGGGGCCACCGACTGCCGGTGTGGTACCGGACCCATCCCCCCCACGAGATCTACGTCGGGATGGAGCCGCCCAAGGGCCCCGGCTGGGAGCGCGACCCCGACGTGCTCGACACGTGGTTCTCGAGCGCGCTGTGGCCGTTCGCGACGCTCGGCTGGCCCGAGCACACACCGGAGCTCGCCGCGTTCTATCCGACCGACGCGCTGACCACCGGCCGCGACATCCTGTTCCTGTGGGTGGCGCGGATGATCATGATGGGGCTCGAGTTCACCGGGCAGATCCCGTTCGAGGACGTGTACGTGCACTCGATCATCCAGGCGCCCGACGGCCGGCGGATGTCCAAGTCGCTGGGCACCGGGATCGATCCCATGGACCTGATCGAGGGCGGCGAGCGCCCGCCCGTGTTCGCCGAGGGCAACAAGCCCCCGGGCGAGTTCCCGGCCTATGGGGCCGACGCGGTGCGATGGGGGCTGCTGGCGATGTCCTCGGCCCAGGACGTGAAGTTCTCCGAGGACAAGGTCGCTCAGGCCCAGCAGCTGACCAACAAGCTGTGGAACGCCTCGCGGCTGATTCTGCTCGGCGTCGGTCCCGAGGCGCGGGCCGCGGTCCTGCCCACCGCCGTCGAGGACCGCTGGATCCTGTCGCGCCTGCAGCGCGCCAAGGACGAGATCCATTCGCGGATCGAGCGCTATGACTTCTCCCACGCGGCGCTGCGGCTGTATGACTTCGTCTACGGCGACCTGTGCGACTGGTACCTCGAGCTGGTCAAGCCGCGGCTGCGCGCCGGCGAGCCGGAGGTCTCTGGGACGCTGCTGCACGTGCTCACGCAGACGCTCGCGCTGGCTCACCCGATCATCCCGTTCGTGACCGAGGAGGTCTACAGCTACGTTCCGGGCGCCGAGGGGATGCTCGCCGCGGGGATCCCCGACCGGCCGGCCGAGACCGACGCCGCCGCCGAGGCCTCGCTGGGTCGGATGATCGACGCCGTGCAAGCCTTACGCGCGTGGCGCGACTCGGCGTCGGTCAAGGCGGGGGCGACGCTCAGCGCGCGGCTGGTCGCCGACGGCTACGAGCAGACCAACGACGCAGCTCGCGCGGATGGCGCGGCTGTCGCTGGCCGACGGCGACGGCGACGGCCAGGCCGCGGCCTCAGTCGCGATCCCCGGCGGTACCGTCGAGATCCTCGGCGGCGACGGCCTGGACCTGGAGGCCGCATCGCGCAGGCTCGCCGCCAAGCGAGCCCAGCTCGAGGCCGACGTACAGCGCAGTGAGCGCAAGCTCGCCAACGAGGGGTTCGTGTCCAAGGCGCCCCCCGAGGTGGTTGAGGCGGAGCGCGACAAGCTCGGGCGGCTGCGCAGCGAGCTGGAGGCGCTGTGAGCGCCGCCGATCCGATCCGGTGATGAGCCCCGAGGACGCAGAGCGCTACCTGCTGTCGCTCGAGCTGTTCGGAATGCGGTTCGGACTGGACCGCATGCAGCGGCTGATGACCGCGCTGGGCCACCCCGAGCTGCGCTTCCAGTCGATCCACGTGGTCGGGACCAATGGCAAGTCCTCGACGGTGCGGATGATCGCCGCGATCCTCTCCCGCCACGCCCTGCACACGGGCGCCTACCTGTCGCCGCACCTGGTGTCGTTCGGGGAGCGGATCCGGATCGACGACGAGGATCTCGAGCCGGCCGCGTTCGCCGCCGCGGTGCAGCGCGCCGCGCATGCCGCCGACCTCGTCGACCGCTCGCTCGGCGGCGACGACCGGGTCACGCAGTTCGAGGCGCTGACCGCGGCGGCCTACTCGGAGCTGGCGCGACGCGAGGTCGAGGTGGCGGTGATCGAGGCGGGCCTGGGCGGCCGCTACGACGCGACCAACGTGATCCCATCGCGGGTACAGGTGCTGACCAGCGTCGGCCTCGAGCACACCCGCTGGCTGGGCCCGACGATCTCCGACATCGCCGTCGAGAAGCTGGCGGTCGTCAAGCAGGGGGCGACGCTGGTGCTCGGGCCCGACCTGCATCCCGACGCGCTCGAGCAGGCCCACCGCGTGGCCGTCGACCGCGGCGCCACGATCGTCCAGGCCGGCGACGATCCAGGCCTCGAGGTGGGCGCGCTGGGATCGTTCCAGCGACGCAACTTCGCGGTGGCGCTGGCCGCCGCCCGGGCGTACCTGGGCGAGCTCGACGGCGACGCGGTTGCGGCCGCGGCGGCTCAGATACGAGTGCCCGGGCGGCTGCAGATCGTGGGCGAGGACCCGCTGACGCTGCTCGACGGCGCGCACAATCCCGAGGGGATGGCGGCGCTGGTCGAGTCGCTGCCCGAGATCACCGCCGGGCACGGCCACGTGGTCGCGGTCGTCTCGATCCTCGACGACAAGGACGCCGCCGGGATGCTGGCCCCGCTGATCCGCCGCTGCGACGCTGTCGTCTTCACCAGCAGTCACAATCCTCGGGCCTTGCCGCCTCCCACCTTGCAGTCACTCGCCCGCCAGCTCCACGGACCCCCGTCCGAGGTGGTCCGAGACCCCCACGCCGCGGTGCGCCGGGCCCGCGAGCTCGCCGGGCCAGGAGGCGTCGTGCTCGCGACCGGCTCGATCTACCTCGTCGCCGACCTGGTGCGCCCGTCCGGCAGGGGACGCGCCTCGATGCTGTGAACCGGCGCGATCAGCCGAGCTTCCTGACGATGATCGGGTTGGTCGCGCTGATCGTGGCGGTGGTGATCCTGGTGTTCTTCGGGATCGGGTACCTGTTCGGGCGGCTGTTCCTCTGAGGCAAGGGGAGCCGGTCGGCTCGCAGTCCGGCGCCCGGGGCCGTGCATAACGCGTCAAAGCCGGCCGGGAACTGGAGGCTTGCCGTGTGGAGCACGGATAGCGGCGCATGACGCGGCAAGGCCCGGCGGGCAGCGCGGATTTGACGCGATATGCACGCTGGTCGGCTCGCGTCGCCGACTCCCCGGGTAGTGCCTCAAGGACTTTCGCCAGCGGCGCCGAAAAACCGCTTGTCTGAATCCGTCGGAACTGCCAACCGCCGCCTACCACTAAACTCGCGACCTTAATGCTCTTCGAACTGGGCGCCTTCGGGATCAAGAACAACACGATCAGTCTGGTCGTCGACCTCGTGATCCTGTTCCTGGTCGTGATGTGGCTGGCGCTGGTGTACTGGACGTATGCCGACGCGCGCCGCCGCATCGCCGATCCGCTGTTGGTGGGCTGCGCCACCGCCGCCTCGCTGTTCCCGTTCGTCGGGACGATCGTCTACATGATCGTCCGGCCGCCCGAGTACCTCGACGACGTCCGCGAGCGTGAGCTCGAGATGCAGGCCGCCGAGGCGCGGCTGGCAGAGCTGGGCTATCACCTATGCCCGCACTGCGACTACGAGGTCGAGAAGGACTTCCTGCGCTGCCCCAACTGCCAGCGCAAGCTCAAGGACCCGTGCAAGGCCTGCGGCAAGCCGCTCGATCCGATGTGGAAGCTGTGCCCGTTCTGCGAGACCGAGGTCGGGCAGATCCAGGCCAGTCCTCGCCGCCGGCGGCGCCGCGAGACGCCCCAGGAGGAGCGCGTCGGTCCGACCGCGGGCACCGCCGGGGAAGCCGGCGGCTCCTCGGGCAGTTAGTGCACTTAGTGTGCCGGCCGGCGATTAGGGCGCGCGTGGCGTGAGGTCCGGGGGCCGTCGGAGTAAGACGCAGGTGCGATGGCGCAGCGGAGCTGCGTCGAGCGCCGAGGACGCCGCCTGGCGGTCATACCGGGCCGCGACACGTGTGTCCTAATTCCCGGACGGTGCACTAGCCTCTCGCGTCGCGAAACCGCGACCTCGCCCGAGAGCCAAAGGAGCACTGAACGCCCATGGAGCGCACGCTGATCCTCGTCAAGCCCGACGCCTTCGCGCGCAACCTCACCGGCGAGATCATCGCCCGGTTCGAGCGCAAAGGCCTTGTGTTGGCGGCGCTCAAGCAGATGACGATGACCACCGAGCTGGCCGAGCGTCATTACGCCGAGCACGCCGAGAAGCCGTTCTTCGGGGAGTTGGTCTCGTTCATCACCTCCGGCCCGCTGGTGGCGATGGTGCTCGAGGGCGGCCACGCGGTCGAGGCCGCACGTCAGGTGATCGGCGCCACCGACCCGCTGAAGGCGGCGCCCGGCTCGATCCGCGGGGCCTACGCGCTCGAGGTCGGCCAGAACATGGTCCACGGCTCGGATTCCGACGAGTCGGCCGCCCGCGAAGTCGGGCTGTTCTTCCCAGAGCTCGGCTGACCGCCGGCCGCGGTGAAGCTGATCCTCGCCTCGCGCTCGCCTCAGCGCCGGGCGATTCTCGAGCAGCTGGGCGTCATGTTCACGGTGGCTGTGCCCGACGTCGAGGAGCTGAGCTCGGGGCCTCCGCAGGAAGTTGCTGTCGAGAACGCCTACCGCAAGGCGTCTGCGATCGCGCAAGCGCAGGCCGATGACGCCGCCGTGCTCGGCGTCGACACGCTGGTCAGCATCGGCTCGCGGATCTGGGGCAAGCCCGCCGACGACGAGGAGGCAGCCGCCACGCTCCGGGACCTCGCCGGCCGCCGGCACGCGGTCGTCAGCGGGGTGTGCCTGATCGCCGGCGGGGTGAAGCGGAGCGCGGCGGCGACGACGCTGGTCGACTTCCGCCAGCTGGACGAGGCCCTGATCGAGTGGTACCTGTCCAGCGGCGAGTGGCGCGAGCGCGCCGGCGGCTACGCGATCCAGGGCCGCGGCGCCGCGCTGGTGGAGGCGATCGAGGGCGATTACACGAACGTCGTGGGGCTTCCGGTGGCCACGCTGCTCGCGCTGGCGCCATGGTTGTTGCCGGGGGATTAGCGCTCGGGAACGCTCGCGTTGACCGATTCCCCGCAAGTTCTCCCAGGGACCCGCGCAGACCCGTGTTTTCGGCGCATTTCGGCACTTTTTATCCGCACGTGGGCAGGTGGCGCGAACGGGGCTTCGGCTACACTGCGCTCGGATGGACGGCGGCTTGGGCGTGGGGTCCAAAACACGCCGCGCCGTCCGCCGTTGGCCCCTACCTCGCAATTGCCGTGATTCATCCCGACAGTCCCTCACCGCTTCGCGGGTGCGAACGTTTGCCCGCCGCCGCCACCGGGCTGGGATGAACCACCCCGCATGGGCTTCTTCGCATACCTGACGGGCTTCGGCGGCCGCGACATGGCGGTCGACCTGGGCACCGCCAACACGCTGGTATACGTGCGCGGCCGCGGCATCGTGCTGTCGGAGCCGAGCGTCGTCGCGGTCGACTCGCGCACGGGCGAGGTCCACGCCGTCGGGATCGAGGCCAAGCGGATGCTCGGCCGCACCCCAGGCACGATCTCCGCGATCCGCCCGCTGAAGGACGGCGTGATCGCCGACTTCGAGGTCACCGAGGAGATGCTGCGGCACTTCATCCAGAAGGTCCACCAGAACCGGTGGGCCCACCCGCGGGTCGTGGTGTGCGTGCCCAGCGGCGTCACCGGCGTCGAGAAGCGCGCGGTCGAGGAGGCCTGCCTGTCGGCGGGCGCCCGCCAGGCCTACCTGATCGAGGAGCCGATGGCGGCGGCGATCGGGGCGGGGCTGCCGGTGGGCGAGCCGACCGGCTCGATGGTCGTCGACATCGGCGGCGGGACCAGCGAAGTCGCGGTGATCTCGCTCGGCGGGATCGTCGTGTCGCAGTCGATCCGGGTGGGCGGCGACGAGCTCGACGAGGCGATCATCAGCTACGTCAAGCGGGAGTACAAGCTTCTGATCGGCCAGCAGACGGCGGAGGAGGTCAAGCTGGAGATCGGCTCGGCTTACACGATGGGTGAGGAGGTCCAGGCGGAGATCCGGGGCCGCGATATGGTGTCCGGCCTGCCCAAGACCGTGGTCTTGACGAGCGAGGAGATCAGAGGCGCGCTCGAGGAGCCCGTCTCCCAGATCATCGATGCCGTCAAGGAGACGCTCGACCGGACTCCCCCGGAACTCGCGTCGGACATCATGGATCGTGGCATCATGTTGGCTGGAGGTGGATCCCTGCTGCAGGGGCTCGAGGAGCGGCTGCGTCACGAGACGCAGATGCCCGCCCATCTGGCCGAGTCACCGCTGACTTGCGTCGCGGTCGGCTCGGGACGGTCCTTGGAGGAATTCGAGGCGATCCATCGTTCAAGCAAGAATTCACGCAACCGGCGTCAGCGCTACTAGGTTTGGGGCCCTGGTACTGAGATGGCGCGGCGCAACCTCTTGGAGACACGCATCTCGTGCATGACAAGCAAGTTCGGCGACGGCGGGCGGTGCTCGGCCTGCTCGTCGGCGTCTCCCTGATCCTGCTCACCGCCTACTTCGGCGAGTCCTCCAGCAGCCCGCTGCACACGGTGCAGCGGGGCGTCGTCGAGGTCCTCTCGCCGATCCAGGAGGGCGCCAGCACGGCGCTCAAGCCCGCGCGCGACGTCGCCGGCTGGTTCTCTGACACGTTCGCCTCCAAGTCGCGCGCCGACCAGCTGCAGCGCAAGGTGAACAATCTCACCGCGCAGCTTGCCCGCGCCCAGGCGGCGCAGCTCCAGAACCGCCAGCTGAGCAAGCTGGTGGGGCTCGACAATTCGCTGGGTATCGACGCCTATCACGCCGTCGCCGCACACGTGATCAGCCGCGATCCCACGCTCTGGTACGCGACCATCGAGGTCGACAGGGGCTCCGACGACGGCGTCCACCTCAACGATCCGGTGATCGGAGATGGGGGCCTGGTCGGCCGGATCTCCACCGTCGACCCAACCGTCTCGATCGTCACGCTGATCACCGACCACTCGATGGCGGTGGCGGCCCAGATCCAGGACTCCGCGGGGGACACTGGAGTGCTGGTGCCGGCCGTCGGCGACCCCAACCAGCTGCTCGTCCAGGACCTGCCGCAGACCGGCCCGTTCAAGGAGAACGTCGGCCAGCAGGTGGTCACCGCCGGCTTTAGGACCGGCACGCTGCAATCGCTGTACCCGCCGGGGATCCCGATCGGGACGGTGTCCGACGCGAGCGAGAGCAACCTGCTCAACACCGGCCAGGTCAAGGTCGACCCGCTGGTCGACCTGCGCCACCTCGACGCCGTCCAGGTGCTGACCAAGCCTCACGGCAACAACACCGAGCGCGCTCAGCTGCCATGAACGTCAACCTGAACGTCAACCTTCGCCTGATCATCCGCTTGGTAGCGCTCGGGTTCGCGACCGTCGTCATCCAGCAGGCGGCGGTCTCGCAGATCTCGATCTTCGGGGTCAGCGCCGACCTCGCGCCGCTGGTGGTGATGTCGGTGGGGCTGCTGGCGGGCTCGACGGCCGGCGCGATCACGGGCTTTGGCATCGGCCTGTTCGTCGACCTGCTGCTGGTGCAGACGCTCGGCGTGACCTCGCTGCTGTACATCGCGATCGGCTACGGCTGCGGCCGCCTGCGCGAGGTGCACGATCCCGCGCATGGGCTGGTCCCGCTGGCGATGGGCGCCGCCGCGACCGCGTTTGCCGGCATCGGGATGGCGCTGATCCAGTTCCTGCTCGGCGTCAACTCCCCGGTGAGCGTGCTGCTGCTGCAGCAGATCTTCGTCACGATCCTCGTCAACACGCTGCTGGCGCTGCCGATCTACGCGCTGGTGCGCCGCCTGATCCGCCCGGCGCTGCCCGACGATCCGCGCCGGCGGCGCCGCCGCGCCTACACCACCGGCGGGCTCAGCCCGCTCCAGCGGCCGTCAGAGCGGCTCGGACCGATCCCCCGCTCCTAGCGACCGCGTCGAATGATCGAACCACCCGAGGACCGACTCTCCCCGCTGACCCCGAAGCTGGCGCTCCGGGTGGCGATCGTCGCCAGCGTCGCGCTGGCGCTGTTCGCGATCCTGTTCTTCCGGCTGTGGTTCCTGCAGGTGCTGTCGGGCAACCAGTACCTGGCCCAGGCGAAGGTCAACCGCGTCCGCGACATCGACGTGCCTGCGCCCCGCGGCCAGATCATCGACCGCAGCGGCAACGTGCTGGTCGACTCCAAGCCCGGAATCGCGGTGCAGATCTCGCCGTCCGAGCTGCCAGTGGCGCTGGCGCCGATGATGCTGTCGCGCACCCCGCGCCGCGACACGGGTCCTCTACAACAGGCTCGCCCACGTGCTGGGGATGCCGACCAAGCGCCAGCGCTGCAAGATCGACGGCTACGGCGTCGCTCACCTGTCGCCGATCAGCTGCGAGGTGGCGCAGGGCTACGCCCAGCTGCCCTACCAGGAGGTGACGATCAAGACCGACGTCTCCAAGGACGTGCAGTACTACCTGGCCGAGCGACAGGCCCAGTTCCCGGGCGTCAGCGTCGATCGCATCTGGCTGCGCCGCTACCCGCTCAACACGCTGGCCGCGCAGCTGTTCGGGACGATCGGGCGGATCACGCCCCTTGAGGTCCACGACGCGCGCTACCGCGGGGTCTCACAGAACGCGATCGTCGGCCAGTCAGGGCTCGAGTGGTACTACGACCGCTACCTGCGCGGCGTCGACGGCACCGAGCGGGTCCAGGTCGACGCGCTCGGGCGCCCCGCGGGCAACGTCGGAGAGACCCCGCCGCAGCAGGGTCACTCGCTGAAGCTGTCGCTCGACATGTCGCTGCAGAAGGCCGGGCAGGACGCGCTGCAGCTGGCGATCAACGACAACCCGCCGGCGACCGCGGGCGCGTTCGTGGCGATGAACCCCGACGACGGCGAGGTCTACGCGATGGGCTCGCTGCCGACGTTCAATCCCAACATCTTCGCCAAGCCGGTGTCGGCCTCGACGTACCGCTCGCTCAACAACGCCGACAGCCACTATCCGCTGATCGACCGGGCGATCATGAGCGCCTATCCGACCGGGTCGACGTTCAAGCCGATCACCGCCACCGCGGCGCTTGAGAGCGGCGCCTGGAGCCCGGACGAGACCTACGACGACACCGGCCAGTACTGCGTCGACCAGGAGTGCCGCCACAACTCCGGCAACGCGACCTACGGCGTGCTTACGCTGACGGACGCGCTCAGGGTCTCCTCCGACGTGTTCTTCTACAACCTCGGCGCCCAGCTCAACGTCGACCCGGTTGCGCACCCCAACGGCGGCGCGCTTCAGCAATGGGCCCACCAGTACGGAATCGGCCGCAAGACCGGGATCGACCTCGGCGGCGAGACCGCGGGCAACCTGCCGACGCCGAAGTGGCGCCTGCGGGTCGACGCGTCCGAGCGCCGCTGTGAGCGCAAGCATCACGTGCCCAGCTGCGGAATCGCCGACGGCCGCACGTGGTCGGTCGGCGACAACATCAACCTCGCGGTCGGGCAGGGCGACGTGCAGGTGACGCCGCTGCAGCTCGCGGTCGCCTACTCGGCGATCGCCAACGGCGGCTCGGTCGTGCGCCCGCACCTCGGGCTGGAGATCGACTCGCCGCAGGGCACCGTGCTGCAGAAGATCGCGCCGCCGCCCAGCCGCCACCTGAGCATCAACCCGACGTACCTCGACACGATCCGCCAGGGTTTGCACGCGGCCGCCCAGACTGCGGGTGGAACCTCCTACGACGTGATGGGCAACTTCCCCCAGCAGGTCTACGGTAAGACCGGCACCGCCCAGCGAAACGGCCAGGCCGACCAGTCCTGGTACGCGTGCTTCGTCCCCAACACGGCCACCAACAAGCCAATCCTGGTCGTGGTCACCGTGGAGCAGGGCGGTTTCGGCGCCGCCGCCGCGGCGCCCGCGGCCCGCCAGATTCTGTCGCAGTGGTTCTACGGCCGTCGCGGGCCGTTCAAGGCCGGGACCTCCAAGACACTGTGAGCGTCGCAACCCCACTCACCACCGTCGAGCCCCAGGCCGAGCCCGCCCCGCGCACGCTGCTGCGGTTCGACCCGCTGCTGCTGGTCGCGGCGCTCGGGCTCGTGGCCTGCTCGCTGATCACGCTGAAGGGCGCCACCAAGACCACCAATCCGGGCCACCCGATGTACTACGTGGAGCGCCAGGCGGTCTACGCGGGCATCGGGGTGGTGCTCGCGATCGTGCTGTCGCGGATCGACTACTCCGCGCTGCGTCGCTACCGCTACGTGATGTACGGGCTGCTGATCGGGCTCAACATCATCGTGTTCGGCGCGCCCGCCGTGCGCGGTGCGCACCGCTGGATCCCGCTGCCGTTCTTCCAGTTCCAGCCGTCGGAGTTCGGCAAGCTGCTGCTGATCCTGTCGCTGGCGGCGTTCACCGTGGAGCGCTCACGGCGCCTTTATGAGTGGCGGACGACGGCGAGGGTCATGCTGCTGGCGCTGCTGCCGGCGATGATCGTGATCCCGCAGCCCGACCTCGGGACCGGCATGGTGTACGTGGCCGTGGGGTTCTCGGTGCTGTTCTTCGCCGGCACCTCCTGGAAGCAGCTGACCGCGCTGATCGCGATGTTCGGCGTGGCGGTCGCGCTCGTACTGGCCGGCGCGCCCGCGATCGGCGTGCACGTGCTCAAGCCCTACCAGGTGCAGCGCCTGACCGGATTCCTCAACCCGTCGCACGACCCTCGAAATCAGACTTACAACATCACCGAATCGTTGATCGCGATCGGCTCCGGCGAGAAAACAGGCCGGGGCGTCGCCCACGCAAGCCAGACCAATCTGCACTTCCTGCCCGAGAACCAGACCGACTTCGTTTTTGCCGTCGTCGGCGAGACGTACGGTTTCGTTGGTGCAGCACTCGTGCTATCGCTATATGCGTTATTGATTTGGCGCGCGTTACGAATACTCACGATGGCCAAGAATCTGTTCGGCACACTGATCGCCGGCGGCATCCTCGCGATGCTGATGTTCCAGGTCCTCGTGAACGTCGGCATGACGATAGGGATCATGCCGATCACCGGAGTACCGCTGCCGCTGATGAGTTACGGCGGCTCGTCGGTGCTCGTCACGTTCATCGCCATCGGCCTCCTGCAGTCGATCCACATCCAAGCTCGGATGGCTGCGAGCGGAAAGAGCCGAGCACTAGTTTCGTAAAGCCGCCGCCCGCCCCATCGGCGCGGCACAAGGTTTCACAAAAGGACTGAATGACAATTGAAGAAGCAAGTACTGGTCAGCGTCGACCGCGGAGAAACCCGGGTCGCGCTGCTGGAGGCATCCGGAACGGTCGCCTCGCGCAAGCCGGGTTCGAGCAGCTCTCGCCGCAGGCGTAAGAGTTCGAACCCGGCCGCCGGCTATCACGTCGCCGAGCTCTATCTGGAGCGTCGGGGCGCACGTTCGATCGTCGGCAACATCTACAAGGGCCGCGTGGACAACGTCCTCGCCGGCCTCGAGGCCGCGTTCGTCGACATCGGCCTGGAGAAGAACGGCTTTCTGCACGTCGACGAGATCGTGCTCCCAGGGGTCGAGGCGCCGCGCCGCGGCCGCGGCACCGGGCGCGACAACCGGCAGATCACCGACATGCTCAAGCCCGGTCAGGAGATCGTCGTGCAGGTCGTCAAGGACCCGCTGAAGACAAAGGGCGCTCGCCTGTCGATGGACCTCACGATCGCCGGCCGCTACATGGTCTACGCCCCGTTCGGCGAGGGCGTCGGCGTCTCGCGCCGGCTCGACGACTCAGAGCGCGACCGGCTCCGCAAGGAGGCCGCCAAGCTCGAGCTCAAGGGCGCCGGCGCGATCATCCGCACCGCTGCCCAGGGCGCCAAGCGCGCCGACCTCGAGCGCGAGCTGCTGTACCTGTTCAAGCTCAACGAGGTGCTCCAGAAGCGCGTCGCCGAGTCGCCCGCGCCGTCGCTGGTCTTCCAGGAGGCCGACCTGTCGGTGCGGGTCGTGCGCGACATCTTCTCCGCGTCGTTCGAGCGCGCCGTCGTCGACGATCCCAAGCAGCATCACCGACTGCTGTCGTTCTTCTCGCGCACCGCGCCCGAGCTCGTCGACCACGTCGAGCTGTGGGACGACCCACGCCCCCTGTTCGAGGCGTTCGGAGTCGAGGAGGTCCTCGCCTCGACGCTGTCGCGCCGGGTCGATCTGCCCAGCGGCGGCTACCTGATGATCGACTACGGCGAGGCGCTGACCGTGATCGACGTCAACTCGGGATCGTTCACCGGCCGCGGCAAGGGGGCGCGCCTGGAGGACACGATCACCAAGACCAACCTCGAGGCCGCCGAAGAGGTCGTCAAGCAGCTGCGGCTGCGGGACATCGGCGGGATCATCGTGATCGACTTCATCGACATGGCCCGCGCCCGCAACCGCGACGCCGTGCTCAAGTCGCTGCGCAAGTCCCTCGACGAGGACCGGACGAAGACGTTCGTGGTCGAGATCTCGCCGCTCGGGCTGGTCGAGATGACCCGTCAGAACGTGACCGACGGCGTCCGCGAGATCATGACCCGCCCGTGCCCGACGTGTCACGGGGTCGGCGTGATCAAGTCCGAGGAGACGATCGCGATCGAGTTCGAGCGCCGGATGCGCGACGTCGCTAAGCACACCGAGGCCGAGGCGCTGCTGATCCAGATGAACCCGCGGGTCAGCGCCGAGTTCACCGGCAACGAAGCCCGGGTCCTGCACGCGATCGAGGAGGAGACCGGCAAGTGGTTTCACTTCGAGGGCTCCGAGGGGCTTCCGCTGGAGCATTTCGCGGTCGTGCTCGAGGGCAAGCGCGAGGAGGTGCTCGAGCGCGCGGTCCCGTTCCGCGAGGGCGAGGAGGTCCACGTCGAGATCGTCGAGCCGCACATGTACAGCCCGGGGATGCGGTCGCGAAGGTCGACGGCTACCTGATCTCGATCACCGGCGGTGGCCCGTACGTCGGCGAGAAGCACCTGGTCAGGATTGAGGAGGCCGGCCGTACGACCGCGGTGGCCTCGCTGGTCGACGTCCAGCCGGACGCGTCCGCGAACGGCTCTGACCAGGAAGATTCCGACGATGTCCTAGAATCAGGGAATCGGCGTCGTGGCCGCAGAGGCGGACGACGCCGTTCGAGTGCTCGGGCCAAGTCCGGCTCGACCGCATCTTCATCGGAATAAAGTGCACTAGGCATGTACGCAATCGTCAAAACAGGCGGAAAGCAATACCGCGTCGAGGAGGGTCAGTCGCTGCTGGTCGAGCGTCTGCCCGCCGAGGTGGACGGCAGCGTCTCGCTGCAGCCGCTGCTCTACGTCGACGGCTCGAACGTCGTCGACGGCGATGACCTCGCCAACGTCGGCGTCGAAGCTCGGGTCGTCGCGCACGAGCGCGGCCCCAAGCTCCGCATCGTCAAGTTCAAGCCCAAGCGCGGCTACAAGCGGCGCACCGGCCACCGCCAGGAGCTCACCCGGATCGAGGTCACCGGCATCAAGCTGGCCTCCGGCCGGAGCGCGCAAGCCACAACTTCGGAGTCAAGCGATGGCGCATAAGAAAGGCCTCGGTTCATCCCGCAACGGTCGCGACTCGAACGCCAAGCGTCTCGGCGTGAAGGTGTTCGCCGGTCAGACCGTGACCGGCGGCGAGATCATCGTCCGTCAGCGGGGGACCCGCTTCAAGCCCGGCGACGGCGTCGGGATCGGCAAGGACGACACGATCTACGCCCGCTCCGCGGGCACCGTCGAGTTCACCCGCGGCCGCCGCGGGCGGGTGATCTCGATCGCGACCGGCAGCGCTGTCGAGTCCGACAGCTCCGAGTAGCGCGCCGGCCAGCGAAGGCTCAGGCGGCGGCGCCGGCGGGGGCCGGCTCCCCGCCGCCCTCGAGCCGGGTCGTGCACAGCGGGCAGCGCTTCGCCGCCACCGGAATCGGGCTGGTGCACTCCGGGCACTGCTTGGTCTCCGGGTCCTCCTGCACGCGCCGCTTGATCAGCATGTTCATCGGCGTAACCACGAAGAAGAACATCGCCGCCGCGACGGCCACGAACGTGAACAGGGCGTTGATGAAGTCGCCGTAGGCGAAGTGGCTGTTGTTGATCGTGAACGAGAGGTCGCTGAAGTCGGGCTTGCCGAAGATCAGCGCGATGATCGGCGTCAGCAGGTCGTCGACGAGCGCCTTGATCACGGCCGTGAACGCGGTCCCGATCACGACCGCGACCGCAAGGTCGACGACGTTGCCTCGGAGCAGGAACGTCTTGAACTCGCGAAGCATGTTCATCGACAAGCACCTCCCGTTGTAACTGTCATGACTGAGCGGTCGGCCTGACGAGAATCTCGTTGACGTCGACGTGCGGGGGCTGAGAGACGGCGAACATCACCGCGCGGGCGACGTCGCCGGCCTGCAGCGCATCCGGCGGGGCGCCGTCGTCGAAGAACCGGGTGTCGACCATCCCGGGCTCGATCAGCGTGACGCGCACGCCGGTGTCGTTGAACTCCTGGCGGGCGGACTCGCCCATCGCGGTAACCGCCCACTTGGTGGCCGAGTACAGCGAGCCCGGCAGCGCCCGGCGGCCGGCGACCGAGCCGGTCAGGAGCAGGTGGCCGCGAGACTCCTTGAGCGCCGGCATCGTCGCCCGGATCGTCAGCGCGGCGCCATACACGTTGGTCAGGACCATCGACTTCCAGAACTCGGGCGTCTCTGAGAGAAAGCCGCGCTTGGCGCCGAACCCGGCGTTGGCGAACGCCACGTCGATCTGGCCGAAGTGCTGCAGGGCACCCCGTACCAGGGCCTCCTGCTGCTCGAACTCGGTCACGTCGCACGTGACTGCGATCGCGCGCTCGGGCCCGCCAAGCTCCGCGGCGAGCTGCTCGAGGCGATCTGTGGACCGCGCGCTGAGCACGAGGCGGTAGCCGGCCTCCGAGGCCTGGCGGGCGGTCGCCTCGCCGATGCCGCTGGAGGCACCGGTGATCAGAAAGACTGGATCGGGAGCCGTCATCGAAGAGGTGCGTGGACGGAGATCCGGCGCCAGACATGGCCGGTGCGCCGCGGCGGACACAATAGAGGCATGCAGGATCGTGCGCGCATCCACGTTGCGGCCGGCGCCGGCGGCGACGGCTGCCTCAGCTTCCGCCGCGAGGCCCATGTCCCCAAGGGCGGCCCAGACGGCGGCGACGGCGGGCGCGGCGGCGACATCGTGTTCGTGTGCGACGACTCGCTGCGCGACCTCGAGCGCTTCCGCCGCCTCGCGCACTTCAAGGCCCGGCGCGGCGGCCACGGCCAGGGTGCGCTGCGCCACGGCCGGGACGGCGAGGCGCTGGAGATCGAGGTGCCGCCCGGGACCGAGGTGCTGGTCGAGGCCGACGGTACCCGCCACGACTTCGTTCTCGGCGGTCAGCGGGCGGTGATCGCCCGCGGCGGTCCCGGCGGCCGCGGCAACAAGCGCTTCGCCGGGCCGACCCACCAGACCCCGCGGTTCGCCGAGCGCGGCCTCCCCGGCGACGGGACGTGGGTGACGCTCCGGCTGAAGCTGCTCGCCGACGCCGGTCTGATCGGGCTGCCCAACGCGGGCAAGTCGTCGCTGCTGTCGCGACTGACCCGGGCGCATCCGAAGGTGGCCGACTACCCGTTCACGACGCTCGAACCGGCGCTGGGGACGCTCGATGCCGAGGATCGCCAGCTGGTGATCGCCGACATCCCCGGGTTGATTGAGGGGGCGAGCGCCGGCGCCGGCCTCGGCCACGAGTTCCTGGCCCACGTCGAGCGCACCCGGCTGCTGGTGCACGTGCTCGACCTGGCGCCGCTGGACGGCTCGGATCCGGCGGACAACTTCGCGGCGATCGAGCACGAGCTCGCGCTGCACGACCCGCGACTCGCGGCGCTGCCCCGGATCCTTGCCCTGTCCAAAGCCGACCTCGTCGACATGCCGACGCGCGAACGCCAGCGCGACCGCTGGGCGCAGAGGCTCGGACCCGGGGTCCCGGTGATCGTCACCTCGGCGGTGGCCCGGATCGGCCTCGACGAGCTCGCGCGCGAGCTGATCCGGCGGATCCCGGCTCGGCCGGTCGAGCCCGACACAGATTCACCCGCTGCCGCCGCCGAGGCCGCGCGCGACGGCGAGCTCGCCGAACACCGCGTGTTTCGTCCCGCCGCCGAGCGCGGCTTCGAGGTGCAGCGGACAGGGGAGGGGAGCTATCGCGTGTCGGGGAAGGGGATCGAGCGCCTGGTGGCCCGCTACGACCTCGACAACGAGGACGCGCTCGCCCATCTGGAGCGGCGGCTGCGCGGGATCGGCGTGATCGCCCAACTCGAGTCCAAGGGGTTCGAGCCCGGCGACGAGGTCGAGATCGCGGGCGTCCTGTTCGACCTCGATCCGAGCACCTGAGCCTCCGAGCTCACGACCTCGAACACTAATCTCCCGCGCATGTCCTGCCTCGTGGTCAAGCTCGGGTCGAGCATCGTCGCCGACGGTCGGGGGCAGGTCCGTTCCGACGTGCTGTCGGCGATCTGCGATCAGTTAGCCGAGCTGCACCACGCCCGGCGCGAGCTCGTGGTCGTCACCAGCGGCGCGATCGCGCGCGGGATGGGGGTGATGGAGATCCCGCTGCGTCCGCGGGCGGTCGACGAGCTGCAGGCGGCGAGCGCGGTCGGCCAGGGCAAGCTCTATCAGGTCTACGACGAGCTGCTGCGCGCCCGGGGGGTACCCAGCGCCCAGGTGCTGCTGACGTTCTTCGACATCAGCGCGCGAACTCACTACCTCAATGCCCGCCAGACGCTGCGCAAGCTGCTCGAGTGGCGCGTGGTTCCGGTGATCAACGAGAACGACACGACCACCACAGACGAGATCTCCTTCGGCAACAACGACTTCCTCGCGGCGCAGGTGGCGATCCTGCTCGGCGCCGAGCAGCTGCTGCTGCTGACCGACGCCGACGGCGTGTTCACGGCCGACCCGAGGACGAACTCCGAGGCGGAGCTGGTCTCCGAGGTCCGCGATTTCGCCGAGCTCGAGGGCCTCGACATCGGCTACGCCAGCTCGCCGCTGGGGTCGGGCGGGATGCGCTCCAAGGTGGTTGCGGCAGAGATGGCCACCGCCGCCGGGATCCCGACGGTGATCGGCAGCGGCCTGGACCCCGAGACGATCCGTTCCGCCGCGGCCGGCAGCCATGTGGGCACCACGTTCGCAGCGTCCTCGGGGCGCTACTCGAGCTTCAAGCTGTGGCTGAAGTACGCCAAGCCGGTTCGCGGCAGGGTGGTCGTGGACGCCGGCGCGGCCTGGGCGCTGCGCGAGGGCGGGACCAGCCTGCTGCCGGTCGGAATCGTCGACGTCTCAGGAGAATTCGACCCCGGCGACGCCGTCGAGATCGCCCACGACGACGAGGTCGTGGGCAAGGGGATCTGCAACTACTCGGCCGACGAGCTGCGCAGCGTCCGCGGCCTGAAGTCGACCGACGTCCGGGGCCTGCTCCCGCGCGCAAGCGAGGAGGCCGTGCACCGCGACTACTTCGTGCTCGCCTAGCGGCGATCGGGGTGTCCCCGGAACTACACCTGGCCGAACGCGTCGGAGATCGCGTCCGGCGTCACGCCGAGCGGCGCCAGCGCGCATCGATCCCCGTTGACGTTCGGAGCCGTCTCGCATATACATTGCGACCGATGGCCGACCGGTCGTTGAGGGGAGGAAGCGGAAACGGTGGCCCGCGGGTGGGGAGGCGGGGCTTCATCGGCGCGGGCCTAGCCGGGGCGAGTGCCCTGGTCGTACCGGCCGCGGCAGCCTCGGCTCGCTCCTCGCGCGCGCACGCCGCGAGCGGGGGCAGCGGGCCCGATCGGGCATCAGGCGCTGCAGGCGACCTATCCACATCTGCCCGCGATCCCGCAGGACCCCGGCGGCGTACCGGACACGCTGGCGAAGCTGCAGGTCCGCGCCCAGCAGGTCACGCAGGCCAAGCAGGGGATGACCCGTAAGTTCCGGATCGGTGGCACCACCGCCACGGGGTACGCGTTCCTGTTTGGGGGAAGGGCGCCGATCTCGCTGGAGCGTCCCGAGCAGTACGCGATGTCCTGGACCACGTACCCGGACGTGTACTCGTCAGGAGCCCCGCACCTCCCGGACTGGACGGAGTCCCTGACTGACGCCGACACCGCCACGCGCCAGTTCTGGCCGATGATCGCCCGGCACGGGATCGCCTTCAACCTGATCGTCCCCGAGCGGGTGACCGCCGCCAGGGCGAGGGAGCTACGGCACAGATTCCAGATCCCGTGGACCCAGGCGCTGCGCCGCGCCAACGCGGCGGGGAATCTGTACGCGATCGACATGAGCCGGTTCGAGGCGCTACAGCCTCAGACCGTCGGCGGCGATGTCCGGTTCACCCCGGCCACGGTCACGCTGCTTACCCGGGATCCCCGCACGAAGACCCTGACCCCCGTCGCGATCGTGGTCGCGGGCTATCGGGGCAGGGGCCGCAGCGTGTTCACCCGCGCCAACGCCACAGAGGGCGCGTGGCTGTACGCGCTGCAGGCAGCGAAGACGTCGATCGCGGTGTTCGGGATCTGGCTCGGTCACGTCTACCACTGGCACATCGTGACCGCCGCGATGCAGATGACGATGCTGAACACTCTGCCCGCGAGCCACCCGGTCTACCAGCTGCTGGCGCCCCAGTCCAAGTACCTGATCCCGTTCGACGACGTGCTGCTGGCGCTGTGGCCGCGGATCGCGCCGCCGACCTCGGTCGCCACCGCCGACCAGTTCCTGTCGCTCGCCAACGACTATGCGGATGGGCGCTCGTTCTTCGAGGACGACCCTCGCACCACGCTGAAGAACCTCGGTCTGCGCCAATCCGATTTCACCCGTGCCACGGCGTGGGATCAGTACCCGCTGGTCGGGCAGCTGCTGGCGGTGTGGGATCTCGTCGCCACCTACGTCACGTCATGCGTGCGCGCCACCTACGGGTCCGACGCGGCCGTGGCCGGCGACCGTCAGCTACAGGCCTGGATCGCGGCCTCGTCGGCGCCGACCGTCGGCAACGTCCGCGGGCTGCCCAGGATGACCAGCCGCTCCGCGCTGGAGCGGGTCCTGACCAGCCTCCTGTACCGCGTCACCATCCACGGCGTGGCCCGGCTGACGTCGAGCTCGAACCCGGCGCTCACGTTCGTGGCCAACTTCCCGCACTGCCTCCAGCGCGCCGGCATCCCGGAACCCGGGGCCCGGATCAGTACGCGCACGCTGCTCACCTACCTCCCGAACACCCAGACGATCAGCGCCGCGGTCAGCTTCTATTTCACGTTCGCGTTCTCGACGCCGTATGAGCCGTTCATCCCGCTCGGTGGGGTCGACACGAACCTGTTCTTCCCAAACGGTCGCCGGGGGCAGCGCAACCGGGCGCTGATCGACTTGCGCAACGGGCTGGCAGGCTTCATCAGCGATTATCAGCCGGATGCTGCCCAGCGCTTCCAGTGGCCGCTCAACATCGAGACGTGAGCTGGTGGCTCGGCCGCTTGGTCTGAGACGAGCCCACGTTCTAATCTTTAGGGCATGGCCACCACCGCAGTCTCCGTATCTGACATCTGCGCCGCGGCCCAGCGGGCCTCGCGCCTCCTGGCGACCCTCGGCTCGGGCGTCAAGGACGAGGCGCTGGAAGCGATCGCCGACGCGCTGATCGCCCGCAGCGACGAGATCCTCGAGGCCAACGCGCGCGATCTCGAGGCCGGACGCGAGAATGGACTGTCCGCCGCGCTGCTGGACCGGCTCGCGCTCGACCACTCGCGGATCGAGGGGATGGCCGCCGGCGTGCGCAGGATCGCCGCGCTGCCCGACCCGGTCGGCGAGGTGATCGACGGCTCGCGGCTGGCCAACGGGCTCGATATGCGCAAGGTGCGCGTCCCACTGGGAGTGGTTGCGGTCGTCTACGAGGCCCGGCCCAACGTCACGATCGACGCCGCCGCACTGTGCCTGAAGTCGGGCAATGCGGTAGTGCTCCGCGGCTCGAGCTCCGCAGCGCACTCCAACGCCGTCCTGGCGAGCGTCGCCGCCGAGGCGGCCACAGCCGCGGGCCTGCCTGACGGAGCGATGTCGCTGGTCGCCGGCGGGGGCCGCGCGGAGCTGGCCGAGCTGGCCACCCAGACCGGCGTGGTCGACCTGATCATCCCCCGCGGAGGGGAGGGGCTGAAGGCCGCGCTTAAGGGGGTCGCCACGGTCCCGGTGATCTATGCCGCTTCGGGCAACTGCCACGTGTACGTCGACGCAACCGCAGACCTGGAGGCGGCACGCACGATCATTCTCAACGCCAAGCTCCAGCGCCCGGGCGTGTGTAACGCCGCCGAGACGCTGCTGGTCCACAGCGACGTGGCCGGTGTGTTCCTGCCCGAGACGCTGCGAGCGCTTGCCGACGCCGGGGTCACGCTGCACGGCGACGGCCGGGCGCGGGCGGCCGCTCCGGGCGTCGATCTGCAGGAGGCGACCGAGCAGGACTGGGACACCGAATATCTGGCGCTAGAGCTTGCCGTCGGCGTCGTCGACTCCGCCGAAGAGGCGATCGCCCACATCAACGAGCACGGCAGCGGCCACTCCGAGGCGATCGTGACCCACGACACCGAAGCGGCGAGGGCGTTCCAGCTCGGCGTGGACGCCGCCTGCGTGTACGTGAACGCGTCCACGCGCTTCACCGACGGTGGCGAATTCGGGATGGGCGCCGAGATCGGCAACTCCACGCAGAAGCTCCACGCCCGCGGTCCGATCGGTCTGCGGGAGCTGTGTACCTTCAAGTACCTGGTCGAGGGTGACGGCCACGTCCGGCCGTGACCGCTCACGTCTGCTGAATTCCCGGTGCGCATCGGCATCCTCGGCGGGACGTTCAACCCGCCACATCTCGGTCACCTCGTCTGCGCCCAGGAGGCGTACCTTGAGCTGGAGCTCGACCGCGTGATGCTGATGCCTGCCGCGATCCCGCCGCACAAGCCCGTCGACGACGAGCCCGGCGCTGACCACCGCCTGGCCCTATGCCGCCTGGCGTTCGCCGGCGACGAGGGACGCTTCGAGGTGTCCGACCTGGAGGTGCGCCGGACAGGTACGTCCTACACAGTCGATACGCTCCAGCAGCTGCACTCTCGAGCCCCAGACAGTGAGCTGCATCTGATCGTCGGCGCCGACATCGCCGCGGGTCTGCCCAAGTGGCGCGAGCCGGAAAGGGTTCTGTCGCTGGCTAGGCTGGCGGTGGCGGAGCGGCCTGGCACAGAGCGCGTGGAGGTCGAGCGGGCTCTGGACGAGCTGCGGGGAGCCGAGCGGGCGACGTTCTTCGATATGCCCGAGATCGGCGTGTCCTCGACGATGTTGCGCAGCCGGGTGCGCGAGGGTAAGCCGATCCGATACCTGACGCCAGACGCGGTCGTGGGCTACATCGACCGCCACCACCTCTACCAGGGCGGTGCGGAGCGATGAGCCGCGAGGAGCTCGAGATGACCCCGGAGCAGCTGCTGGCGGCGGCAGCCGAGTACGCGTCCGATCGCAAGGCGCTCGAGATCGTCGAGCTCGACCTCCGCGGGATGATCGGCTACACCGACTACTTCTTGATCTGCACCGGCCGCACCGACCGGCAGGCAAAGGCGATCCACGACGCGATCCACCAGGGGATGAAGTCCGACCACGGCCGTCTCCCGCGCCGCGTGGAGGGGCTCTCCCAAGGACGGTGGATCCTGATGGACTACCTGGACGTGGTCGTCCACGTGTTCACGCCCGAGACTCGCGAGTACTACCGGCTCGAGCAACTGTGGGGCGAGGCCCCGGTGCGGGCCGTGGGCGTCGGCACCCCGTAGAGGGCGTCGATCGCGACCCGCGATCCCGCCTGGCCGCCGCCCCCGCAACTCGGGGCGACGGCCGGGACGGAATCAGGCTTGGTCTAGAACGAGCCGCCTCGCGACAGCTGGCCGACCAGGCGCTGGCCGTCGGCAGTGCCGAGGCCGGTGCCGAGGTCGTAGCCGCGATCGGCCCTGAAGCCCTTCACCGTATGAGTTCCGGGGAACAGCTCGGTGTTGGTGAACTGGACGGTGGTGTTACCACCGACGACGTCGTCGATCCCCGAACGACCGCGGTCGCCGAGGCCGTACAGCGTCGGGTTCAGCAGCCCGAGATCGCGATGAGCGGCCTGGTCGGCCACCGCCACGACGCCCGAGAACAGCGGCGATGCCTCGCTCGTCCCACCGACCAGGTGGAAGCCCGGCGTGGCGCCGGGGAAGCTGAGGTACAGGATCGCCGCGCCGTTGACGGCGGCGCTCATGCTGATGTCGGGCGTGCCGCGCGAGCGGCCGGTCTCGCCGGCGACGCCGTTCTGGTAGAACGGCCGGCCGAACACCGCTGACGTGCCGCCGCCGCTCGCGGCGGGGGACGGGGTGTCGCCCACCACGTTGGGGTCGAACGTGTCGTTCCAGACGTTGTCCGAAGCGGTGCGGTTGCCGGTCGCGTCCAGGTGCAGCTGCGTGCCGCCGACCGACGTCACCAGCGGGTCGCTGGACGGCCAGCTGGTGACCCGGAACGGGAAGAAGTCCGACAGGTTGTCGGTCGCGTCGGTGGGGCCCGCGTCGCCCGAGGACCCCAGCACCGTCACCCGGTGAGCCAGGGCGTTGAAGTACGCGCTGCGCAGGTTCAGGATCGAGCGGACGCTGGGGAACGTGGCCTCGGTCGCGCCGAAGCTCTGGGTGATCACGTCAGCCATGTTGTGGTTGATCGCGAAGTTCTCGGACTCGATCATCTCGGGCAGTCCGGTCGTGCCCTCGGTCTCAGACACCGGCGTCTCGGCCAGCACGATGTTGGCGCCGGGTGCCATCGCGTGGGCGTACTCGACGTCCAGCGTGGTCTCCTCGGCCCACCCGGTCATGTCCGAGTTCGTGCCGTCGAACGGCGGCGGCGCGCCGGCGGGCTGGATCACCTTGAGCGACGGTGGGTCCGGCAGGCCGAACTGCTGGTCGAACACCTGCAGGTCGTTCTGGATCGTCGGCGACCCGAACGAGTCGACGATCAGGATCGTCTTGCCCTTGCCGGTCAGGCCCTGCCGGTACAGCGGCAGCATGTCGTAGGCCTTCTGGTACTGGTTGGGTCCGTAGCAGTTGATCGCGAACGCCGTCTGGCAGTCGGCGGTCGTCGGCGGCTGGGCGAAGGCGTGCCCGATCGCGATGTGAAACGGCTCGGCCGCGGCCATCCCGCTACCGAACACAAGTACTGCGGCGGCCGTGGACGCAGCCGTCGCGATTAGTGCAAGCAGACGTCGCAACTAATCCCCTTTCTCCGATTGTGTGGCGGCCGGGCATTCAATCACTTTCCGGCACAATGGCGCGCCGGTTCGGCCCGGGAGGGGCGCGCCTAGAAAGCGGCCAGCAGCTTGGGCGCGACCTCTTTCTTGCGGCTCATCACGCCCGGAAGCTCGATCTGGCTGTCGTGCGCCTTGGCCCCGAACGTGCGGGCGACGCCGGCCGCGTCGCCGGCCACCAGCAGCTCGGTTCCCTTGGTGAGCACGTCGGTCACCATCAGCGCGTACATCTGCAGGTCGCGGTTCTCACGGGCGCGCCGCATCGCCTCCAGCAGCTCGTCCTTGCGCTCCAGCAGCGAGTCGCCGACAACCTCGACCTGAGCGATCGAGATCGTGTGCCCGCTCGCCACCTGGTACTGCTTGGCGTCGCGGGAGATGATCTCCTCGGCGCTGACATCGGAGACGTCGGAGGTGGCCTCGAACATCTCACGTCCGAGCTCCCCGGCGTCGATCACCAGCACCCGCTCGAGGTACTCGACGACCGCGTGATCGCGTTCGGTCGTGGTCGCCGAGTTCAGGATCACCGTGTCCGACAGGATCGCGCCCAGCAGCATCGTCGCGGTCGATCGGCTCGGCTCCATCCCGTTGTGGCGGAAGCGCTCGACCACCAGCGTGGCCGTCGACCCGACAGGGTCGAACGTCGCCCTGACCGGGATCCGCGTCTCGATCGAGCCGATGTGGTGATGGTCGAGGATCTCCAGGATCTCGGCCTCCTCGACCCCCGACACGCTCTGGGCCTGCTCGGCGTGGTCGACCAGCATCACCCGGCGACGGGCGGGGGACACCAGGTCCGAGCGCGTCACCAGCCCGACGGGATGGCGATCGGGGTCGACGACGACCGCGGCGCCGTAGTGGCTCTCGCGGATCTGCTCGGCGATGTCCGCTACCAGCGCGTCGGTGGTGGTCGTCAGCGGATCGGACTCCATCAACGCCCCGCACGGCGCGGCCAGCGTGATCATGCGGCCCGATACGTAGGAGTCCAGCGGCGACACGATCATCGCCACGCCGTGCTCGCGGGCGATCGCCAGCACCTCATCGGACGGCTGCGAGCCGTTCGACGTGACCACCAGCGCGGCGCCGAGATCGATCGCCAGTCGCTGCGCGTCGGCGCGGTTGCCGACCACGACGACGTCCCCGTCGGAGATCCCGCTGGGTGCGTCGACGTCCATCGAGTGCACCCACACGCGTCCCGCCAGCGCCGTGTCGTCGCCGGTCACCAATTCTCCCTGGAGCACCTCGGCGATCGCCCGTACCGAAGCCGGCGCCTCCTGCAGGGTCGAGGTCTCCCGCGACTCGCGGGCGTACCGGCGGGCCAGCGCGCGTTCGGTGATCACCCCGACCAGCCCGCCCCCATCGTCGACCACCGGGACGAGCTCGAGCTCGGCGCGGGCCATTGTCAAGCCGGCCTCGCGGATCGGCTCCTGCTCGCCGGTCACCGGGAAGTTGGTACGCATCACGTCGCGCGCCCGCGGCAGCACGTGCGCCAAGAACCTCGGCTCGGGTGCGCCGCTGCGGTCCAGGAGCCACCGCGTTTGGGGGTTGACGTCCCCGAGGCGGACCGGCACGTACTCGTCGTTGAGATCCAGCCGTCCCCGCAGTTCGGCATAGCCGATCGCCGACGCGACGGAGTCAGCATCGGGGTTGCGATGGCCGGTCACGTAAACGGTCGCCACGAGCCGTGGATTATCTACGGTTGCCGGCGTCGTGGGGAGTAGCGAGCCGTTGGACTCCTCGCCCCGGGGGCGGCCGCGCTCGCGGACGCATACCCTTTCGCCGTGCGCATCCTCATCTTCCACGGCTACCTGCTACGCGGAACCGGCTCCAACGTCTACAACGCTGAGCTCGCCGCGGCGCTGATCCGGCTCGGTCACCAGGTCGAGCTGGTGTGTCAGGAGCGCCACGCCGACGAACTCGACTGGGTCGGCGCGGTCGGCGACTGGGACGGCGGCGAGCTGGTCGTCCGGCAGCTGCGCGAGTCAGGCGCAACCGTCTACCGTCCCGACATCGGCGGGCTGTTGCCCGTGTACGTCGCCGACCGCTATGAGGACATCGAGGCGCGCCCGTTCCAGGACCTCAGCGACGCCGAGCTCGACCGCTACATCGCCGACAACGTGGCCGCCGTATCGGACGTAGTCGCCCGCGCGGGGCCGGACGTGGCGCTCGCCAACCATCTGATCATGGGCCCATCGATCCTCGCGCGGGCGTTGGCCGGGACCGGGATCGGGTACGCGGTCAAGGTCCACGGCTCGGCGCTGGAGTACACCGTCAAGCCCTACCCGCGGTTTCTCCCGTACGCGCGCGAGGGCGTCGACGGCGCCCGTGGTGTGCTCACCGGCTCGCACCACACGGCCCAGAGCATGTGGGCGGCGCTCGACGATCCCGGGCTGCCGGCACGCACCGGGCTGGCGCCGCCCGGAGTCGACGTCGCGCTGTTCAGACCTCGCGAGCGCCGCGACGCGCTGGGACGGCTGCGCGAGCTGACCGATCGGATCGCCCGCGACGCCGCCGCGCAGCGGACGTCGGCCGATCCGGCTGAGGAGTCGGCGTTCTCGCGCGACGACGCGGTGGCTGCGGCCGGGCTGCAGAAGCTGCTCGACGGCTGCCCCGACGACCGCCTGGTCTCGTTCGTCGGCAAGCTGATCGTCTCCAAGGGCATCGACCTGCTGCTGTGCTGCTGGCCGCTGCTGCTGTCCGAGGTGCCCGATGCGCGCCTGATCGTGGTCGGGTTTGGCGCCTATGCCGACACATGCGAGCGGCTGGTCGAGCTGCTCGCGGCCGGCCGGCTCGGCGCGGTGCGCGAGATCGCTGCCGAGGGACGCGCGGCCGAGGGCGGTCCCCGCGAGCAGCTAGGGCTGCTGACCGCGTTCCTGGACTGGCTCGACGAGCAGCCGGCCGAGCGCGAGCGCTATCTCGAGGCGGCGAAGCGGATGCCCGAGCGAGTGGTGTTCACGGGGCGCCTGGAGCACTCCGAGGTGGCCGAGGTGCTGCCGCTGTGCGACGCGATGGTCGTACCCAGCACGTTCCCCGAGGCATTTGGGATGGTCGCCGCCGAGGCAGCCGCCTGCGGCGCGCTGCCGGTCAGCGCCGCGCACTCCGGGCTGGCCGAGGTCTCGGCCGCGCTCGCTCAGGAATTGCCCGAGCAGATGCGCCCGCTGTTGTCGTTCCCGCTCGCCGGCCCGGTCGTGCGGTCGATCGCGCAGCGGCTGAGCGCCTGGATGCTGGCGCCGCGCGAGGTGCGCGAGCTGACGCGGGCGTCGCTGGTCGCTGACCGTCACCGCGAGGTGGTCGTGGGAGGGCGTCGCCCGCCACGTGATCGCCGCCGCGCAGGGAGTCATCGAGCCCGTGCAGCCGCCCGGCTAGCCAACCAGCCGGCACGCGCCTCGCCCGCACGGAACACTACGGAGATGAGCGACGGCCTGATCCTGCTGGTCACCGGCGCGCTGCTCACGGGCGGTCTCGCCGTGTCGCTGCTGGCCGGGCGGCTGCGCGTACCCGGCCTGGTGCTGGTGCTGGGACTGGGGATGGCGATCGGATCCGACGGCCTGGGCTGGATCGCGTTCAACGACTACCGGATGGCCCGCCGGATCGGGATCGTGGCGCTGTCGCTGATCCTGTTCGAGGGCGGGCTCGCGGCCGGCTGGTCCGACATCCGCCCGGTGTTCGGATCGGCCGCCAGTCTCGCCGTGGTGGGCACGATCGCCACCGCCGTGATCGCTGGGCTGGCCGCGGCCGGGCTGTTCGACCTCACGGTGCTCGAGGGGCTGCTGCTCGGCTCGATCCTGGCCTCCACCGACGGCGCGGCGATCTTCGCGGTCCTGCGCGGTTCCACGCTGCGCCGCCGCCTCGCGCGGACGCTCGAGGGAGAGGCGGGCTTCAATGACCCCGTTGCGGTCGTGCTCGTGCTCGGGTTCATGGAATGGATCACCCACGAGCACTACGGGATCTTCGACCTGGCGGTGCTGTTCGTCCGCGAGATCGGCATCGGAGCCGCGGTGGGGCTGCTGATCTCCGCCGCCTCGGTCGTTTGCCTGCAACGGGTAAAGCTGCCCTCGGCCGGGTTGTACCCGGTGGCGTCGCTGTCGTTCGCGGCGATCGCCTACGGACTGGCCGACGTGCTGCACGGCTCGGGCTTTCTCGCCGTGTACATCACCGGCCTGGCGATCGGCAGCTCGCCGTCGCCCGCGCAACGCACGATCGCCACGTTTCACGACGGCCTGGCCTGGGTGGCCCAGTTGGTGCTATTCCTCGTGCTCGGCCTGCTGGTGTTTCCCGACCAGCTCGGGTCGGTAGCGGTCAACGGCACGCTGCTGGCGCTGATCGTCGCGCTCGTGGCGCGGCCCGTGGCGGCATTCCTGGCGACGGCGTTCCAGGGGTTCAGCGTGCCCGAACGAGCAGTGCTCGGCTGGGCGGGCCTGAGAGGGGCCGTCCCGGTGGTGCTCGCCACCTTTCCGGTGATCGACCACGTCGCCCACAGCGTCCAGTTCTTCAACATCATCTTCTTCGCGGTGCTGGTGTCGACGATCATCCAGGGCACCACCTTCCAGCCGGTCGCGCGATGGCTCGGCGTGACCACGACCGAGGCCGCGCTGCCGCTGCCCCTGATCGAGTCCGGGGCGATTCGAAGACTCGGGGCCGAGGTGGTCGAGTTCGTCGTCGAACCCGACCACGCGGCCGCGGGCCATCGGGTCCGCGAGCTCGGCCTTCCCCGCGACGCGCTGCTGAACCTGATCATCCGCGGCGACCAGGCGTTGCCGCCGCGCGGATCGACCCGGATCGAGCCCGGCGACCACCTGCACATCCTGGTTCGCCAGGAGGCAGCGGTCGACTTCGATGCGCTGCTGCGCCGCTGGCGCGACGGCCCGGTGGGGCCGCCCCCGCGTCGGCGACCGCCGCTCCGGGCAACCGCGCCGATCTTCAGCAGCCGCCCGTGGCAGGACGAGGACGGCGATCCGTCGCGCCCGTCGGCCGTCGGCAAGGTCGAGGTCGTCGATCAGCTGCGGACTCGGCGCGACCAACCCGGCGCGCTGGTCGTGCTGGTCGACGGGCGCTATGCGTATACCGGGGCGATCATCGCCACCGGTTCGGCCGGGCAGCTGCAGGATGCGGCGCGCCGCCGGCTGCGGCTGGCCGACACCGACGCCGAGCAGGCCTGGTGGCGCGAGGTGATCGGGGCGCTGGCCACGCCCTGAGGCGTTCGGGGCGGCCACCGGCGGCGTCGCGGTCGCGGATGCCGCTGGCACAAGATGGGGGCGCCCACCCATACCCCCGGGCGCCTCCGAACGCCATCCTCAGTTCCAGATTGAACGTGGATGCCACTGGAGCAACGATGATGACCGCGACCGAATCGGCGGCCGGGAGAGCCGGCGATGACCGGGACATGCTCGCCACCGTCGCGCCGATCCGGTTACTGGTGGTCGACGACCATCCGGCCGTTCGGCGCGGCCTATCCGAGCTGCTGGAGGATCAGCCCGACTTCCGGGTGATCGCCGCGGTCGGGACCGCCGAGGACGCGATGACCGTGGCCGAGCGCGAGGTCTTCGACGTGGCCGTCGTCGACTATCAGCTGCCCGGCCGCAACGGCCTGTGGGTCAGCCGCAAGCTCAAGCGGTTGCCGCACCCTCCGCGGGTGCTGATCTACTCGGCGTACTACGACGGGGTGCTGGCGGCGTCCGCCGTGGTGGCGGAGGCCGACGGACTCGTGAGCAAGGGCGGGCTGGGGGCAGAGCTGTGCGAAGCGGTTCGCACGGTCGCAGGTGGACGGTCGTCGTTCCCCGTGGTTCCATGGCAGCTGGCCGAGACGATGCGCCGGCGCCTGGAGGACGAGGAACAGGCCATCTTCGGGATGACACTCGCCGGGATCGCGCCCGCGGAGATCGCCCAGACGCTCGGACTCTCTTCGTCAGAGCTCGAGTCGCGCCTGTGGGAGATGCTCCGCAAGCTGGAGAACCTTGACCCCGAACCGAGGGCGCGGAACCGGGGGAGGGCCGGTCGCGCTCGCTGAGTCGGTCGATCGCGGCCGGCCGCCCTCCTTTTTCGCAGTCGCCTCAGCTGCGATCCTTGGGGTCCGGTGAGTTGCTCGACGCTGTCAGATCACTGGAGACCTCGATGAACGTCGGATCGCTGCCGGCGCCCACGTCGCCGATGTCGCCCACCGAGCAGGACGACGGGGAGCCCCGCGAGTCCGGGACGCGGGGCGGCTATGTGCCGCTCGTAGTGCGGGTGGCCGGCGTCAACGCACTGCTGCTGATCGCCGCGGTGGTGGTGACGATCCTCGTGCTCGAGCCGCGCCGGATCTCCTCGTTCGCCGCCAAGGAGGTGGCGGTGCTGATCGCGGCGCTGCTGCTGATGGCGCTGGTCAACCTGCTGCTGCTGCGCCGGATCGTAGGTCCGCTGCAGGCGCTGACCGATCTCGCCCGGCGGGTCGACCTGGCCAATCCGGGGGAGCGAATGCCGGGCGCGCAGCCCACGTCGGAGGCCGGAGAGCTCGCGCTGACCTTCAACGAGATGCTCGACCGGCTCGAGTCCGAGCGCCGCGAGGCCACCGGCCGGGTGCTTGCCGGTCAGGAGGCCGAGCGCCTGCGGATCGCGCAGGAGCTCCACGACCAGGTAGGCCAGGAGCTGACCGCCGTCCTGCTGGTGCTCTCGCGGCTGCAGAACCGGGTCCCGGAGAGCCTGCGCGCTGACGTGGTCGAGATTCAGGAGGAGGTCCGGGCGAGCCTCGAGGACGTTCGCCGGATCGCCGTCGAGCTACGGCCCGAGGCGCTCGACGACCTCGGCCTGATCAGCGCCCTGGCCGTGCTTGGCCAGCGCTTCGCGGAGCGGTCGGCGCTCGACGTGGTCGAGCGGCTCGCGCCCGACGTGCCCGATCTCAGCCCCGACACAGAGCTGGTTGTCTACCGCGTCGCCCAGGAGGCGCTGACCAACGTGGCCCGCCACTCGGGGGCCAGCCAGGCCGAGGTCGACCTCGTTACCGACGACGGGCGGCTGGTGCTGACGGTCACCGATCACGGCCGCGGGCTGCCGCCGGGCTGCACGCCAGGCGCCGGGATGCGCGGAATGCGCGAACGGGCGGCGCTCGTGGGGGCTACGCTGACGGTCTCGAGTGGCCCCGAGCGCCAGGGCTGCGAGGTCCGCCTCGACGTGCCGCTGGATGACGAGCAATGAGCCCGACTCCACTCAAGACCCGGATCCTGCTCGCCGATGACCACGCGGTCGTCCGCCGAGGATTGCGGCTGGTGCTCGACGAGGCGCCGGACCTGGAGGTGATCGCCGAGGTCGGTGACGGCGCCGAGGCCGTTGAGCGGGCCGTGGCCGAGGACATCGACCTCGCGATCGTCGACATCTCGATGCCCCGAATGACCGGGCTGCAGGCGGTTCGCGAACTTCACCGCCGGCGCCGGGGGCTGCGGATCCTGATCCTCTCGATGCACCAGAACGAGCAGTATCTGTACGAAGCGCTCAAGGCCGGCGCGTCCGGCTACGTCCTCAAGACGGTCGCCGACCGCGACCTCGTCGAAGCCTGCCGGGCCGCGATGCGCGGCGAGCCGTTCCTGTATCCGGGCGCGATGACGCCGCTGATCGAGGAGTATCTGCACCGAGCGCGGACCGATCAGCCGCTGCGCGAGGAACCGCTGACCGCGCGCGAGCAGGAGGTCGTGAAGCTGATCGCCGAGGGCTACAGCACGCGGCAGATCGCCGACGAGCTGGTGATCAGCGAGAAGACCGTCGATCGTCACCGCGCCAACATCCTCGAGAAACTCGGCATGCACGACCGCGTTGAGCTGACGCGGTACGCGATCCGGCGCGGGCTAGTCGAGCCCTAGCTGTCTGCGCAGGAACTCGTGCTCGGCGTCGAGCGCGAGCGGGGTGACGGTCATCGGCAGCGACAGGAACCCGTGCGGGGCCTCGGGCCAGACGTGCAGCTCGGCCGCCTGCCCGCTCGCGCGCCACCGCGCCTCCATGAACAGCGTGTCGTCGAGCAGCGGGTCCTGCGTGCCGACCGTGAACACCGCCGGCGGCATCCCGGCGAGGTCGGCGAACAGGGGAGAGATGTCGGGATCGCGCCGCTGCTCGCCACCGCGTCCGGGCAGGAACTGCTCGAGGTACCAGCCGATGATCGGGGCTGACAGGATCAGGTTGCGCTCGCCCCACAGGCGCTGGCTCGGCGACATCGACAGATCGAACGCGCCGTACTGGAACACCGCGGCCGCGAACGCCCCCGTGATCCCGTGGCGATCGCGCAGTCGCAGCAGCGTGACCGCGGCCAGGTGCCCACCGGCCGAGTCGCCGCCGATCGCGAGCGGACCGCCGGCGCCGATCGCGTCCCGTCCCTCGTCGCCGAGCAGCCACAGCGCGGCCGCCTCGCAGTCGTCAGGGCCGGCGGGATACGGGTCCTCAGGCGCCAGTCGGTAGCCGACGCTGACCACCGCCAGGCCCGTGTCGCGAGCCAGGTGGTCGAGTCTCGGATCCTGCAGATCCTCGGCGCCGACGACCCAGCCGCCGCCATGGAAGTGCAGGAACGTGCCGGTCAGCTCGCGTTCGGGCGGGATCACCCGAAGCGCGATCGGGCCGCGCGGGCCGTCGATCTCGAGCGTGCGTGCGTGCGCCACGAACGCCGGCGCGGGGAAGATGCCGAGCCCTTCGCGTCGTGCGCGCCGGCTCTCCGCGGGCGGGATCTCGTTGACCGCGGGGATGGTCGCCAGCTGGCGTTCGAGCTCGGCGTTGAACGCGCGGGTCTCGTCAAGCAGCGTGGCGGTGTCGGGCGGGCTCATCTCGACCCGCGGATCGTAGCCGCGCCCCCGGGGGCGGCGGCTAGCCGTGCGCCGGAACCTGCGGGGCGATCGTCTTCTCGAGCTGGCGCTCAGGCGCGATCCGGACCACGTTCCACGCCAGCCCGAGCTTCTCGAGTGCCGAGATCAGCAGGCCCGACGGGTCAAGCTCCCAGCGCCGCAGGCCGTGGAACGCCGAGCGGGGGAACGCGTGGTGATTGTGGTGCCAGGACTCGCCGAGCGACAGCAGCGACAGCCAGGCGACGTTCGTCGACTGGTCCTCGATGTCGAACCGGCGGCGGCCGAAGAAGTGGCAGATCGAGTTGACCGACCAGGTCACGTGGTGGACCAGGAAGATCCGCACCAGCCCGCCCCAGACGAACCCGAGCAGCGCGCCGCGCGCGGTGAACCCGTCCAGCACGAAGCCGGCCAACGTCGGGATCAGCAGCGAGTACAGGACCAACAGCGGGAAAACGCGGCCGATCCGGCGCATCTTCCGGTCCTCGTAGAGCTCGGACGCGTACCGCTTCCAGTCGGCCTGACCCTGAGTCTCCAGCAGCCACCCGGTATGGGCGTGCCACAGGCCGCGCAGGCCGCTGCCGTGACCGACGTGCGGGCTGTGCGGGTCGCCCTCCTTGTCGGCGTGGGCGTGGTGCTTGCGGTGGTCGGCGACCCAGTCCATGACCGAACCCTGGACCGACAGCGACCCCATCACGGCGAACGTACGCTCCAGCCACGGGTAGGTCTGGAACGCGCGGTGGGTCAGCAGCCGGTGAAAGCCGACGGTCACGCCGGCGGCGGTGATCAGGTACATCACGGCCAGGATCCCCAGGGCGCTGGCGTCGACGGCTTGGTTCCACAGGAGCACGATCGCCGCGAGCACGCCCGCGAACGGCACGACCACGCCGATCAGGTTCGCGATCCGCGTCGCCGTGGACATCTCGTGGTGGTCGACGGGCAGCGGGGCCCGGGTCGGGGCGGCTCGGGGAGTTCGCTGTTGTTCGGTTACTGGTGTCATCTGAGGTTCATCCTTTCACGGGCGCGGGCTGTTCACGCGCGCGGGTGCGGCGATACCCCCCGGCCGGGGGTGTTGAAGCGCTTAAGGGCCGTCACGACCACGATTCCCCTCGGAACCGCTCATCGGGGGCGCTCGCGGCGCGGTCGAGCCGCCACCGGCAGCCAGCCCGTAATCGACGCTCCCGGTGACCCCCATCGCTCGCGAATCATGGCGGCTGGCGCCGATGACGTTCCCGCCCTCGTTGCCGGCAATCTGCTTATGCAGTGCCCGGGGGCACTCGTTGTTGGGGTTTTCTCAACAGTTCACAACCTGCAACGTGAGCTTTAGGTAGGATCCGCGCGGCAACTTTCGGGAAGGGCAGGTCTTTGTCGACGCGTGGTAGCTCTTGGTGGGGCTTGGGGTCCCGTGCAGAGCTGGTCCTGGTGGCCGTGCTGTCGGGGGCCGTGCTCTGGTCGCTGGCGCTGCGTGCGTCACCGGCGCAGGCGGCCGCCGCGGCCGATGTCGCGATCATCGCCGACAACCCCCCGCCGCCGTCCGTGCCCACCGGCGCGCCGTCGACGTACACGATCAACTTCACGTGCTCGGCGGTCGTCGGCAACAGCTGCGGCCAGAGCCCTACGATCACGATCCCTCTCAACCTGACGTCGAGCAATGCGGCGACGCCGGACATGTCGACCTGGTCCTACAGCGCCTCGAGCTCGCTGGCGGGGCTGATCGCCAGCACCCAGGTTGTCGGCGAGAACCTGGTGGTCACGCTGAACGAGTCCGCGGTGCATCCCGGCGACTCCGACACGATCAACGTCAGCGTGACTCCGCCGAACAACACGACGCCGGACGGCACGACCTGGTCGCTGCTGCCCTCGTTCGCGACCGACAACATCGCCGCGGTGCCGGCGCCCAGCCCCGCGCTCGGCGCGGCCACGGCAGCGGCCAAGCTCGCGGTGACCAAGAACACCAACGATGGCGGCGCGGTTTATGTCGTCGGCAACAACGTGATCTTCAACATCACCGCTCGCTGCAATCCCGGCGGGTCGACGGGCAGCCTGTTCCTGACCCAGGGCAGCCTCGTTGACACGCTGCCGGCCGGTCTCAGGTTCGTGTCCGCGACGCCGGCGCCCACCACCACGCCGGGCGCCGGGTCCAGTGGCGATATCAGCTGGAACTATCCGGATGCCGCGTCGTTGCCGGCTGGCTGCTCGGCAAACGGCACGGGCACCACGAACTACACGGTCGTGGCGGAGCTGGACCCGGGCCTGTCGAACAACAGCCCGGTGACCAACGGCGTCACGCTCAGCGGAACGCCGATCGGCACCGATCAGCCGCTGACGACGAGCGCGACCCGCAGGATCACGGCGATAACCACATCCCCGGGCAACGCGGGCAACTTCCTCGGCAAGTCCGCAAAGGGCCCGCTGGACATCCCGAACTTCGGCTTCGACGCGACGTACGCGGGCAACTGGATCACCCCGATCAACCAGCGGCCGAGCTCGAACCCGGGGTCCGCCGAGGGCCAGTACACGGTGTCGGTCTCCTATCCCGCCTCGCGGGCGTTCACCACCGACCTAGCCGACCCGGTGCCGTGCTTGGACAACGTCTCCGACGTCGTGTACTCCTCGAACACCCCGTCGGAGGCGATCAACGGTCCCGGATCGATCGACAATCTCTGCCAGCACCCGGCGTTCAACCCGACCGCGATCCAGGTCAACTCGGCCAGCCTCGCGGCGGCGATCGCCACGGGCTTCAGGCCGATCGGGATCCGCCCCGATGGCAGCACGTTCACGATGGCGGTCAACGGGACACCCGGGACGAGCACGTACTTCAACATTCCTGCCGTCGAGGTCGGCCACATCGCCGCGATCGAGTTGCCGCCGAACACCAGCCTCACCGACGTGACGATGTCGATGAGCGTGTGGGGCTTCGGCGAGGGCTCGCTGACCGGCGGCTCGGTGATGCACGACATCGCGACGGCGACCGCGTATCCGGTCACCGGCGGCACCCCCACGACCGCGAGCAAGGCCGCGGACATCTACATCGAGCCCAGCGCACCGCAGCTCGGCGTGTTCAAGTCGTTCGGCACGCGCGGCGCTGCGCCCGGCGGGTCGACCGCGCTGAACCTCACCGGCAGCATCTCGACGCCGGCGCCGCTGGATGGGGACGTGGTGATCACCGACCTCCTCCCGTTCGGCTTGAGTTGGCGTAATCCGAGCGCGACGGCGACGTTCCGGGTAACCAAGGCCAGCGGCGGGACCGCGGCCAACGTGACCGCCACCGTCGAGGACATCCAGAACTTCAACAGCAGCGGCCGCGAGCTCATCCGCGTGACGCTGCCGGCGGCCACGTTCGTCTCGGGCTTCTACACGATCACCGCGCCGACGAACTTCATCGAGCTCAACGTCCCAACCGGCGCCGCGACCTACAACAACACCGACCAGCTGTTCGTCAAAGGGGTCGCGGACAACACGAGCCCGCAGTGCGGTCCCGGGACGACGACCACCGGCGCGACCTTCGAGTCCTCTGACGCGCTCGACCTCGACGGCGATGGGGCCACCAACGAGAACTACTGCCAGTGGGCAGCGTCGCTGACCGTTCCGCCGAGCGGCGGCCCGGCGTTCACGCTGGTCAAGACCGTCCAGGGCGACCAGGACCCGGCGCCTAAGTTCTCGCCGGGGATCGGGAACGCGGCCCAGGGCGGCACCGGCGTCTACAACCTCACGTGGTCAAACACCGGCGGCCGTCCGCTGAACAACCCGGTGATCTACGACATCCTGCCCCACATCGGGGACACCGGCGTCAGCCAGAACCAGTCCACCGTCCAGCGCGACAGTCAGTTCGCCCCGGTGTTCTCGGGCCTGTCGGGGGCGCTGCCCAGCGGCGTGACCGCGGCCTACTCGACGTCGTTGAACCCCTGCCGGCCGGAGGTGTTCGCGAACCTCGCCAACCCGACTTGCGTGGACGACTGGAGCCCGACGCCTCCGGCCGACCTGAGCACGGTCACGGCCGTGCGGTTCACCGCGAGCGGCACCTACCAGCCCGCCCAGCAGTTCACGGTCGGGGTTCTGGTCACGGTGCCGCCCCAGTTCGTCAACATCGTCGCCTGGAACAGCGCGGCATCCGACGCCACGACCACCGCGGGTGTCCCGCTGCTGCCCGCCGAGCCACCCAAGGTCGGGCTTACGGCGCCGGCTCCGCCGCTGACGCCGACCGTGACGACGAAGGCGTCTGAGACCGACGTGCTCCCGGGCGGCTCGGTCGCCGACACGATCACGGTCCGCAACACCGGCGGCGCGACCGGCGCGCTCGACTGGCGTCTGGTTGGGCCGGTGACTCCCGGCGCCGGCCGCAGCTGCGCCAACCTCGATTGGTCGACCGCGACGACGTTCGACAGCGGGTCGATCCAGGTGACGGGCGACGGGGATCACACCACGCCGGCGTCGACCCCGACCGACCCCGGTTGCTACAGCTACGTTGCGACCGTCAACGGGACCGCGTTCGAGGGCCCGGGCGACAGTCCGGCCGGAAGCGACGGCGAGGTCGTGCTCGTGGCCCCCCCGGAGCTGTCGACCGAGGTGTCCTCGGACTCGGTGCAGACCCGCTCTTGGATCCATGACACGCTTACGGTCGTGGGGACGACCGGCCACGGCGGGTCGATCTCATGGGAGCTGCTCGGGCCGATCGTGGCCAACTCGAGCGGGACATGCACGGGCCTGGACTGGTCGGACGCCGCGACGCTGGGCGACGGCACGATCGCGGTGACCGGCGACGGCGACCTCAACACGCCCGACGAGACGCTCGATGCCGCCGGCTGCTACGGCTACACCGCGACGCTGACCGGCACCGACTACGGGGGCAACCCGATCACCAGCGAAGCCGGCACGCCGGGCGAGGTGGTTCAGGTCATGGCGCCTCCGCCTCCGCCGCCCCCGCCGCCGCCCGGTCCGCCGAACCCGCCCCGGGCGCCGGCTCCGCCTGCGCCGTCCCAGACGCCCTCGTCGTGGGTGACGATCGTCAAGCACGTCAACTACGCGAAGGTCACGCTCGGCAAGCCCCTGACCTACACGCTGACCGTGTCCAACCGAGGGCCCGACACCGCCACCGGCGTCACGGTCACCGACACGCCGAGCGCGAAGATGAAGATCCTGTCGGTCAGGACCGCGTCGGGGACCTGCACCTCAGCGCTGCCCTTGACCTGTCACCTGAAGCCGATCGACGACGGCGGGCGCACCACGATCACGGTGAAGGCGGTGCCGCTGACCGCGGGCGCGGTCGTCAACCACGCCCACGTGACAAGTCGGGACCACAACGCCGCGCCTCGGCGCGACGTGTTCGCGGCGGCGAGTACCCGGGTGATGGTGCCGCTCAAGCTCACCAAGACCGCCTCGGCGCGCACGGTCGACGCCGGCGCCACGGTCAGCTTCAGGGTCGCCGTGGCCAACCCGAACAACGTCACCGCTCGCTCGGCGCAGGTCTGCGACGAGCTCCCGGCCGGCCTTGCGCTGGTGTCGGCGAGCGTCAGGACGCGTCTGCACCACGGCAGCCTGTGCTGGACGATCGCCTCGATTGCGCCCCACGGCCGTCGCACCTACTCGATGACCGTGCGGGCCCTGCAGGGCGCCAGCGGCAACCGGGTCAACACCGTGACGGTGTCCGGGCCCGCGGTCGCCGTCCGGCACGCCCGGGCGAGCGTTCGGATCCTCCCGGCGGTTGTGCTGGTCCCGCCGGTCACCGGCTGAGCGGCCCCGCGGCCATCGCCTGGGCCAGGCGGGCGACCACGAACAGCTGCTCGTCACACAGCTGGCGCCAAGTGATCCTCAGCACCCGGTACCCGGACGAGACCATCAGCTGATCGCGCCGACGGTCGCGCTCGAACGCGGCTCGATGGCCGTGGTACCTGTACCCGTCGACCTCCAGCACCAGCTGGTACTGCGGCCACAGAAAGTCGGCGAGGTAGCCGAGCAGGCGCTGGTTGAGCAGCGGGGGCGGAAGGCCCGCCGCGCGGGTCAGCTCGACCACCGCCCGCTCGGCCCGCGAGCGGGTGTAGCCGGTCTCCGTCTCGGCCCGCAGCAGCGCGCGAACCACCGCCGAGCCCTTCAGCGTCGGCGCTCGCTCGATCACCGCGTGCAGCTGGTGGTCGGTGACGAGCCGCTGAACGCGGGCTTCGGTGAGTGCGGCCTCGGTCTCGTGAGTGCTCACCATCCCCGCGAGGTCGCAGATCGTGCGCGCGGGCGACGTCAGTCGCAGGCCGTGCCTGAGCGCGATCTCATCTGGGTCAAGCGCCGCGGTGCGGTGCACGCGGACGCCCTCGCGAGGTCCGGTGTGGCGACCGGGCACCGTCACGTGCACGTCGTCGGTCCCCGGGAGCATTCCCCAGAGGCCGGCCGCGGTCGTGTGGCTCACGGTCGCGCCGTCACCACAGGCGAGCAACGCCGCCCGCGCCCGCGCGCGGAGCTGCAGCGGCGCCGGAGCGATCAGGTACACGCCCGGATGCACGTGGCGCCAGCGCCCGGCCGCGAGCCGGTGAGCGATCGCCCCACGGCCGAGCCCGATCGTGAGCAGCTGCTCGCGGGTGACTAGGTTGTCCTGCCTGGCCGCCAGTTCCGCAATCGCTCGCTCGCAGGCATGCATGGCTTGTCAAATCCGGCCCCGGAGGCGAGCCGCGTCACTCCATGCAGGTATTTCGTGCATGGACTGGCGAGCCTCGACGGCGGCGCCGGATTTGTCACAGGGTGCAGGTCGGGCGAAGATCATCGGTCGCCAGTATCGGGCCGCCCGCCCTCGCCTGGGCCAGATTTCACAGAGTTGGAACTAACTCCGGCGTCGCTCGGTCGGCGATGATGGGCCGGTGAGGATCGCGCTCACCCGGGACACCGAGGAGTTCACCCGCCTGGCCGGCGGCATGCTGGAGCAGCGGATCGAGCGCAACCTCCTGGCGACCGTGCTGTCGAACATCCTGCAGGGTGGCTATTCGGACGCGGAGCCTCTGTTCGCCAGGGGAATCGACGACGACGGGCAGACGCGGTTTGCCGCGATGCGAACACCGCCCTGGCCGATGCTGGCCACCGAACTCGAGCCCGAGGCCGCGCCCGATCTGATCGCGGCGTGGCTCGAGGTCGACCCCGAGCTGCCCGGCGTGGGCGGCGTCCCCACCGCCTCGCGGGCGATCGCGGAGGCCTGGAGCGCCACGACCGGCGGTCACACGACCTGCCACATGCGGGAGGCGATGCACGTGCTCGAGGAGGTCCGGGACCCGCCCCGGCCGGCGAGCGGGCGTCTGCGGCTCGCGCAGCCCGCCGACCGCGGGCTGCTGATCGAGTGGATGCAGGATTTCACCGTCGAGGCCGGGCTTGCCGGCGTCGAGCTCGCGCCTCGGATGGTGGACGGGCGGATGGCGCGTGAGTCGCTGCTCGTCTGGGACCATCTCGGGCCGGTGTCGATGGTCGGGATCACGCAACCGGTTGCGCGCGTTGTACGGATCGGCCCGGTGTACACGCCGCTCCAGTACCGCCGCAACGGCTATGCGGGCAGCGCGGTCGCCGCGGTCAGCCGCCGGGCGCTCGCACGCGGCGCGAGCCGCTGCATGCTGTTCACCGACCTCTCCAACCCGACCTCGAACAAGATCTACGCCGAGGTCGGCTACCGCCGGATCGCCGACTGGGAGGAGTACGCGTTCGAGCTCGGCTAGCCGGCGGGATCCGGAGCATCGGCCTGCTTTTTCATCTTCGCCAGGTACACGCCGACCTGGTCGGCGATGTTCTGCCCGATGTCTCCGTCGGTGCGCATGTCGAAGTGCATGATGTCGCCGTACCACGCGCCCCAGTTGAGCTTGAGCCCCTTGATCAGCGCCTCGTTGAGCTCGAGGAACCCTCCCTTTCGGATCATCTCCTTGTGGCTGGAGCGAGCGAGCTTGCCGGCGAAGCGGACGACGTCCTTCTCGATCAACTTGCGCGCCGCGGCGGCGTCGAGCTTCTTCCACTTCCCGGTCGCGTGGTTGAGCTTGTCGGTCAGCTGCTGGTCATTGGCCGGGTCGGCCAGCGAGAAGTACTCGACGATCACCGCATTGGCGTCGGACACCATCTGGTACTCGGCGTTGATGTCCTTGTACATGCCGAACTTGTAGGAGACCTTGTCGCCCTTCTTGAGCTGGTCACCCTTGACCAGCTGACCCGCGCGCTCGAACACGTCCTGGGGAGGTGCGCCGCGCGACAACAGGTAGGGGTTGTGCGTGTAATTCATGTCGACCGCGAGGCCGAACATGTGCATCGAGACCGCGGCCGTGGCGCTGACCTTCCGCGAGCCCTTGATGTCCTCGTTGACGTTCAGGTGCAGGTTGTCGCCCGCGACCTTCGGGTCCTTGTTGGGTCCGCCGAACTTCTCGGCCAGCTCGGCTTCGACGGTGCGCAGGTGGCTGGCCAGGTGCTCGTGGATCGGCGGACTGATCGGCTGTCCGAGGAACGTCATCCCCTTGACGAAGTGCGACCACCAGTTGTCGGGCTGCTTGATGCCGGCCTTTTCGAGGATCTCGTTGAGGAACTGCGACGGCACGCCGTACGCCGACCGCAGGTGCCCCTGGTCCTTCTTGATCACCTCGATCGGGTCGTCGGTCAGCCCCCATTTGACGTACTCGAACTGCTTCTGTCCCGGGACGGCGCCGCTGGGCGCGGCATCGCCGGCCGACGTCGGGGCGGCGGCGGGTTCCTCGGCCTTTGCCTTCTTCTTCGGCGGCGGCGGCTCGCCCTTGTGCTCGTCCTCGGCGGCCTGCTTGTGATGGACGTGGCCCGCGCTGCTGGTGGTCGTGGGCTTGTGGCGGGCCCTGGGGCGCCGCTTCTTCGCCGTCGGCGGTGCCGCGGGCTTGGGCTGAGGCTTGGTCGGGGCGGGCGAGGCGGAGGATCCCGAGGCCGGGGGCGAGGTCGCGGCCGCCGGGGCGCCGGATCCGACCAGCGACTCCAGCGCGCTCTCGAAATGGTTGTCCTTCGATAGCGCCGCCATGTGGTCTTCCTTGGCGTAGCTGGCCTGGTAGTTGCGCCACAGCAGGTCGATGATCTCGGGCTTTCCGCCGGTAGCCGCGATCAGCTCGCGGTGGTGGTTGGCGAACCAGTCGAGGATCGCACTGCGCAGCGATCGGACGCGGCCGGCGTAGCCGCCGAAGCCTCCGAATGCGACCAGTCGAAAGCCCTGGTCGCGCAGGAACGACGCCTGGGCCGCGGCGATCTCCTGCTCGCCGTGGCCGTCGGCGCGCAGCCGCTGCAGCTCGGCCAGGTCCTCGCTGAGGTGATCCTGGGCGAGGCCGCGCCACTTCTCGAGGTCGAACGCGTGAAAGCTCTCGAATGCGAAGATTCCGCCGAACCGGTACTTGTGGAACGGGTGCTTGGACAGCGCCGAGATCGTGATCCCGCCACCGCTGTGAGCCGACAGGTAGACGCTCCCCGGAGCGTCGCCGGATGTGGTGATTCCGAGCTTGCCCAGCGACTCGTCGACGAACTTGTCGTAGTTGTCGATCCCGAAATCGACGGTGTAGCCGCCGCTGCCCTTGAGCGTCGCTCCCAGCGGCATCAGCACAACCACCCGCGAGTCTGGATGGTTCTTGGCAAACGACTCGAGCTGCTGGGGGATCCGGAAGTCCTTGATGTCCTCGGTGGCGGCGCCGCCGGCCCGCATCCCCGAGCTGCCGGTGTACCCGAAGGCGTCGATCCCGTGGAGATGGACCACGACCGTGATCGGCCCGCCCTGGCGCTTCATCGCGTGCGGTACCAGCGCCACCGCCCGCCCTCGCTGCTTACCGGACGGACCGGCCGCGGCGGCGTAGCCGTCCTTGGCCTTCGCGCCGGCGCCCCACGACTTGGCGCCCTGGTGGCCACTCAGGCCCTCAAGCAGGATCCGGTCGATGCCGCCTATCCGCCGCGAGGGCGTTGTCGTGCCATCGGCGTCGGTCCAGCCACCGCCGAGGCCCGGGTCTTCCTTGATCTGCGCGGGGTCGTAGTCGCCGACCGAGGCCCCCGCGGGCAGTGGCCGGGGGCCGGTGTCGACCCCCTCGGGGACCTGCGTGTCGACGGGCGTTCGCAGCAGTTGAGCGGCGGCGCGGTTGCCGGCCATCCGGTTGAGCGCCACCACCGACGCCGCACCGCCGGGCCGGCTGCGCCCCGTCCGCGGCGAAACGGCCTTTCCCGGCGGCTGCTCGACGAGTTCCCGGTCCCCAACGGTCACCCGGCTAGCGTAATGAACCTGCCAGCCGGTGGCGACCGCTTTCGCCGCTGGATCAGTCGCCGACCGCCACGTCGACGCGGTTGGCGTAGAACGCGACGTGTCCCTGGATCTCCGCGACCGCGTCGTAGGGCTGCTCGTAGGTCCAGATCAGGTTCTCGAGCTCGCCGTCGGGCGTGGTCACGGTGAAGTAGGAGGCGTCGCCCTTATAGGGGCAGTAGGTCTCGTGGTCGGTCGGACGCAGGGCGCCACGGTCGACGTCGTCGATCGGCACGTACTGGACCGGCGGATAGCTGGCCTCGCGAAGCGTGAGCGCATTGTCGCTGCGGGCTATGACCTGGTCGCCGGCGGTGACGGTCACCCGCTGTCCGGTGGGCTCGATCGTGATCGGATGATCCGGTCCCGGGGTCAGCTGCTCCTTGGTCATCGACATGGTGATCTCCTTGGCAGTTTCGGTCCTGTCCTGGAGTCTAGGAACGCCGCGCGGACTCGCCCGGGGCCACCAGACCTGCCTCGTAGGCGAGCACCACTGCCTGGACGCGGTCACGCACGTCGAGCTTGGCCAGCACCCGCTTGACGTGAGTCTTGACCGTGGCCTGGCTCAGCACGAGCTCCTCGGCGATCTCACCGTTGGACATGCCCCGGGCCACCAGGATCAGGATTTCAAGCTCGCGGGGGGTCAGCTCCTGCAACGCCGCCGGCGGGATTCGCGGCGGAGCCGAGCGGGCGAACTGCTCGATCAGCCGCTTGGTGATCGTCGGGGCGATCAGCGCGTCGCCGCCGGCCACGACGCGCACCGCGGCGATCAGCTGCTCGGGCAGGACATCCTTGAGCAGGAAGCCGCTGGCCCCGGCGCGCAACGCGTCGTAGACGTACTCGTTGAGGTCAAACGTGGTCAGCATCAGGATCGCCACGGGGTGCTCGTCATCGGCCTCGGCGAGAATCCGCCGCGCCGCCTCGAGCCCGTCGATGTCGGGCATCTGGATGTCCATCAGCACGACGTCGGGATGGCGCCGGCGGACGAGGTCGATCGCATCGCGGCCGTCGCCCGCTTCGCCCACTACGCGGATGCCCGGCTGCTCCTCGAGGATCGCCCTGAATCCAGCTCTGACCAGAGCCTGGTCGTCGGCGATCAGGACCGCGACCGAGCCGTCCGGTGAGTCGGCAGTTTCGGACATGGGCCGGACCGTATCCGCTGGCGTGGCCGCCGCGCGTCATCCCGCGGGATCACCGCGGGATCATCCTGCGGGGTGATGGCGCCCGGGCCGTGCCCCCGTAGCGTGCGGACAGGTGTACAAGCATCCAATTGCCGGTTACGATCGGCGCGTGAACGGGGGCAGGCGCTGGGCCCTGCTGGGAGTCGACGTAGTGATCTGCGTCGTCCTGGTGGCGTTCGGCGTGAGTGCCGATGCAAGCTCCGGTCTGGCCAACGGCACGAGCGTCGACACGCTGCTGCTTCCGGCAGTGGTGCTGCCGATCCTCGCCCGTCGGCGGTGGCCGCTGGGGGCCGCGGTCGGGCTGTTGGCCGGGGCCGTGGTCAGCGGCATCCCGACGTTCGACCAGTTCCGGCTCGCGCTGGTGGTCCCGGCCGGGATGCTGATCCTGTTCTCGGTAGCGAGCCGGTGCGAGCAGCGCCGCGCGCTGGCGGGCCTGGGATTCGTGCTCGCGGCGATGGTGTTCGTGGGCGCGACCGACCGGGCGCTCCAGGGCATCGGCGGGCTGGGGCAGATGGTGTTGTTCTCGTTCCCGCTGTGCCTCGTCAGCTGGGGAGCGGGCCGTGCCGCCTGGTCGCGGGACCGCATCGCCGACCGACTGGCCACGCAGACGGCGCTGCTGGAGCGCCAGCGCGAGCACACGGCCGATCTGGCCGTAGAGGTAGAGCGCACCCGCCTGGCATCGGACCTGGACATGGCTGCGCGGGTGCGCGTGCGCGAGATGATCGAGCTCGCGCAGCGCGGCGAGCTGGCGCTGGGCGCCGATCCGGACGGGGCTCGGGCGGCGTTCGCCCGGATCGAGCGGATCGGTCGCGAATCGCTGAACGAGATGCGCGGGTTGCTCGGGGTGCTGCGCAGCGACGATCGCGGCTCTCGCGCGCCCCGGCCGACGCTGGCCGAGATCGACTCGCTGCTCGAGGAGGCGCGCGCTGGCGGACGGGTCGTGGATCTCGAGCTGGAGGGGGATCGCCGGCCATTGCCGCCGGGCATCGAGCTCGCGACATACCGCGCGTTGCAGCACGGCCTGGTGGCGGTGAGCGGCGCGTCCGAGGATCCCGCCACGGTCGCGCTGCGGTATCGACCCGACGCGCTCGAGCTCGAGATCCGCGGCACGCCCGGCGAGGACGCGTGGGCTGAGGCCGCGGTGGCGGCGGCGCGCGAGCGGATCGTCGCCCAGGGAGGGAGCTTCAGCAGCGACAGCCCGTCGGGTCGGCGGGTGCTGCGCGCGACACTTCCAGTCGCGGTCGCCCATGCGTGAGCGCGCGTGGCGCCTGTGGCGCTACTTCAAGCAGCCGCGCTCGGATCCCCTCATCGCGGGCGTGCTCGCGGTGATGTGCCTGACCGAGCTGCTCGTCTCCTCCGACGGCCGCGGGCTCGCGCTCGGGGTGGTCGAAGTGCTGCTGCTGTGTGCGCCGTTGCTGGTGCTGCGCACGCACCCGGTGGCCGGTACCTGTGTGGCCGCGGTGCTGATGCTGGCCGTGCGCCGGGTCGACGGCTTTCCCGATTTCGCGGGCGATCTGGTCATCTGCGCGCTGGCCTACTCGTGCGGCGCCCACGCGTCGCTGCGCGGCGGTGGCCTCGCGGTGGCAGCGCTGATCGTCGCGATGCAGGTCGGGATGGGGTTCTCGGAGTTCCCGAATATCGAGATCGCGTTTGCGACCGTCGGACCATTCTGGGTCGGCTACCAGGTGCGCTTGCGGACGTCTGCGGTCACCCAGCTGGCCGACCGCACGCGCGACCTGCACGACGAGCACGACGCGTTTGCCCAGCTGTCCGTGCGCCGAGAACGAGCGCGAATCGCCCGCGAGCTACACGACATCGTGGCCCACCATCTCGCCGTGATCGTGGTCCAGGCCGGAGCGGGGCGGGTGGCCGGCTCCTCCAACAGCGAACACACGACGCAACGGTTTGCCGCGATCCGCCAGTCCGGCGGGCAGGCGTTGGACGAGATGGCGCGGCTGGTCGACATCCTCCACGCCGACGACGGCCTGGCAGACGCGCCGACCGATCGCTGGGCGGCATTGCTCGCCGAGGCTCGAGCGGGAGGGCTGGACGTGCAGATCACGCCGACCGCGCCCGAGCCGGGGCTCCCGCCCGAGGTCGCCGACGCCGTCTACGGGATCGTTCGCGAAGGTCTCACCAACGCGATCAAGCACGCGCCGCGGGCTCGGGTCGACGTGCGCCTCGCCGTCACCGGCGAGGACGTCGAGATCGAGGTGTCAGACGACGGTGGGGCCGGTCCGTCTGCGCTCGCGCGGACGGGTGCCGGGCTCGGGCTCGTCGGGATGCGCGAGCGCCTCGAATCCATCGGTGGCACGCTGCAAGCCGGTCCACGGGGCGACCGCGGCTGGTGCCTGTCGGCGTGCCTGCCGCTGACCGTGCCCGCCACCGCCGCCGTGGGGTAGCGGGGCCGGTCGCGTACCCCCTGGGGATTACTCACAGTTCGCCTCTCAGGGCGACGACCGCAAGCGGCGCCGACGGTTGACTGCATGTCATGTTCAACCAACCAAAGGAGTCGGCAGTGAACATTCACAGGCGACTGGCCGCCGTCGCCGCTGTGGCGGCGATCGGAGCGGGGGCGACGATCCCAGCGATCTCGGGCGCCCATGCGCAGAGCGGGAAGACCCAGACCCTCCACATCTTCGACAAGCCGATGAGCATCTCGTTGACCACTGCGGACGGCAAGACGATCAGCCACCCCCCGTACCCCGACGCGCAGGCCGGGGACGTGCTCAACGTGTACTCGCTGGACTACATCGGCAACCACTCACACCATGCGCGCAACTGGACCATGAGCACTCACTTGACGTGTACGTTCGCGCAGGGCCCTCCGACCTGTGTAAGCGATCTGGCCGTGGGCGGCTCGCTGCTCTCGTTCGACGGCAACAAGCTCGTCGGGGCCACGGGCGCCTATCAGGGGGCGACCGGCCGAGCCCTCAGCACCAAGGAGATTCCCGGTACGAACAACCAGTCGGATCTCGTCGTGCGGATCACCCGCCGTTGAGGCAGATTGCAGCACCTGCTCGGGTCGCGGGTCCGTGGGGGACCGGCGACCCGAGCGGCGTGCCGCCAGCGCTGCTAGGTCGACAGCAGCCGCTGGAAGAACGAGCGGTAGCGTTGCAGCGCCACCCGCAGGTCCTCGGTCGAGATGTCCTCGCCCCGCCCCCACTGTGCCTCGAGCTGCTCGCGCTCCAGCGCGAAACTTTCGGCCAGCTGCTGCATCAGCTTGGCCACGAGCCCATCGGCCTGCTCCACTGCCCCCCGCGGCTCGTCGACGAACTGGGCCTGGACCTCCTCCCAGCGGCGCTGGAAGTCTCCCGTCACGTCGGACGGGAGCAGGGGCTCGTTGGTGGGAGCGTCGTCGCGGTGGTCCGCTCGATCGTCGGCGCGGTCCGCTTCGGCCGTTTGGTCGGACTCGGCCGTGGTGGCCGTGGCTCCGGCGCCGCTCGGCGACGCCAGATCGCGGGTGCCAAGTGACTCCTCGTTGTGTTCAGGCATGCTCATCCCCTCGTGGTCGGTTCGTGTGAGACCGCGTCCGCTTCGCTTCGCCCGGCGTCACGATCGTCGGTCGTGGTGTCGCCGGACGCGAGCAGTTCGTCGAACAGCGCACGGAAGTGCACCATCGACTGACGCAGCTGCTCGGTGTCCGCCTGCCCGTTGTGGGCGCGGACCGAGATCGCGTGAGCGGCGCGGTAATTCTCCACCACCTCGGGGTGGTCGACCGACACGTCGGCCGCGCGCTGCTCGAAGTCCTGGTCGACCGGATAGCCCCGGTCGTGCATCACCTGCTGGACGAGCTCGTGCGCCTCGCCGACTGCCGCCTCGGGCTCGTCGACGAAGCGACGCTGGGCCACCGTCCAACGCTCTGCGTACCGCTCGCGCGCCGCGGGCTCCAGAGGTCTTATCTCGAAGTCGTCGACGCGCTTGCGGCGCTCGGCGAGTTCGCGCTCGGCTGAACGCTGATCGCCCTGCTCCGCCACGACGCGGTTGTACTCCGGGCCGAAGTCCTGCTTCAGGTTGCGGGAGCGCTGCTGACGCGCAGCGAGCACGCCGATGATCACCAGCAGCACGACGATGACAGCCACAAGCACCCAGGTCATGGGCCTCTTGCTCCTTTCTGTCCCGCGCGTCTTTGCGAGGGATCGAGGGTGTCTCGCCGCACCTACCCGGCTCAGGTGAGCCGAACCTCAAATGCGTCTTGGCGCGGACATACGCCGCCGTGCAATAGGTCCGTGGCCGGGCGGGTAGGACCCCAGACAGACGACGGCCTGTGCCGCCCGATGCCGTCGTGCCCAACATGGCTTCAGTCACCGACCTGATCAGCATCGTCGATGCGGACCCTGACCTCGCCGACCTGCTCGATGGCGAGGAGTTGGCGCGCGCCCGCCGGGAGGCGCTCACACGAGAGCGCCGCCTGTCTCCCGGGGAGTGGGACTCGGCTGCTGCCATCGAGCCCGACAAGCACCACCGCGGCTTCCTGATCATCGACGGGTTGATCTCGCGCGACGTGACGGTGATGGGCCGCGACTGCGTCGAACTGCTCGGTGCCGGCGACGTGTTGCGGCCCTGGCGCTGGGACACCGAGGGCTCCCACGTGCAGGCCGAGGTGGGGTGGACAGTGCTCGAGCCCACACGGCTCGCGGTGCTCGACCACGGGCTCGTGATGCGCATGAACCCCTGGCCGCAGCTCGGCGTCGAGCTGTTCGCGCGGGGCACGCGGCGGGCCCACCATCTGGCTGTTGCGCTCGCGATCGCCCACCGCCAGCGCGTCGACGACCGGCTGCTGCTCACGCTCTGGCATCTGGCCGAGCGCTGGGGGCGCGTCACGCCCGACGGGATCGCGGTGCCGCTGCCGCTGTCCCACCAGCGGCTCGCGGACCTGATCGGGGCCCACCGCCCTTCCGTCACCACCGCGATGGGCGAGTTGGTGAAGTCAGGTGCGGTCACCCGCCGGGACGACCGCACCTGGGTGCTGCTCGGAGCGCCCCCTGACGCGATCCGCCATCACCGCCTCGCGGCCGCGTTGACCTAGCTTCACGGCGGTCCCGACGCCCGCCGGTATCAGCGCGCGCCGGTGCGGGTGAGGACGAGCGCCAGCACCGCCAGCAACGCGATCAGGAACAGCAGCGGGTGGATCGCGATGCCACCGACGACCGCCAGGATCAGCAGGATGACTGCGAGTGCGATCAGCATTTCTGCACCTCCGGTTTGGGTTCGCCCGATATATCCCCGGCGGCGACCGGGCGCTACTGGGGTCAGTCCGGAGGCAGACGTCCGCATGCGGACGCAGGATCCGTGCGCAACGCCCGGGTATCATCGATCGGCCTTGCCCGACCGCCTGTATTTCACCGATTCCGACGAGGCCAACGAGCTGATCGCCACCGACCCGATGGCACTGCTGATCGGCTTCGCGCTGGACCAGCAGGTGCCGGTGCAGAAGGCGTTCTACGGACCGCTGGCGCTCCGCGAGCGACTCGGCACGCTCGACGCCGCCGCGATCGCGGCGGCCGATCTGGAGCCGATCTTCCGCGAGCGTCCGGCGATCCACCGGTTCCCGGGATCGATGGCCGGCCGCGTGCACGACCTCGCGGTGCACGTCCGCGACGAGTACGACGGCGACGCCGAGCGGGTGTGGACCGAGGCCGCCGATGGAGATCAGCTACGCGCCAACCTCGGGGCGCTGCCGGGGTTCGGGGAGATGAAGACCAAGGCGCTCGGAGCGGTGCTGGCCAAGCGCTTCGGGGTCGCGGCCGCCGCCGAACTGGTGCCGTGGCACCCCACGCTGGGCGACGTCGATTCGCCTCAGGCGCTGGCCGACTACCAGGCGGCCAAGCGCGTCCACAAGGCCGAGTGGAACCGCAAGGCTCCCGCGGCCTGAGCGCCGGGAACGGGGGCGTGCGCTGGATCGCGCTCGAGGGCGCCGCCAACGCACGGGTCGTGGTCCCCGGGGCGCTGCTGCGCTCTGACAACCTCCAGTCGTTGACCCCGCCGGACGTCAGTCTGCTCGTCGATCAGGAGGCACTCGAGGTCGTGCTCGACCTGCGAACCGACCTTGAGGTGGAGCTCGAAGGGGCTGGGCCGATGACCCGTGAGCCGCGCGTGCGCATCGAGCATCACTCGCTCTACCCGCGCTCGGGAGGCAACACGGATCTCGACGCCGCCACCGTCAACCTGTGGCCGCCGACCGACTCGAGCGGATGGCCAGATGAACCACGTGTCGTCCAGGCCTACCTGAGCTACACGACCGCCCGTCCGGACTCGATCGTCGCCTCGATACGCACCATCGCCAATGCCCGCGGAGCGGTGCTCGTGCACTGCGCGGCCGGCAAGGATCGCACCGGCGTGGTCGTGGCTCTCGCACTGGACGCAGCCGGAGTTGACCGCCGCACGATCGTCGGTGACTACCTGGCCACCGCCCAGCGCATCGACGCGATCATGGCGCGCCTGGTGAGCTCTCCGACGTACCGGTCCGAGCTGGAAGGGCACGACCCCCGGACGCACGCCCCCGTCCCGGGCGCGATGGAGCGCGTTTTCGAGCTTCTCGACGACGGCTTCGGCGGGTCGGCCGCTTGGCTTTCCGCCCACGGCGTCAGCGAAGCGGACCTCGAGCGGCTTCGCCGCAGATTGGCGCCGACCTTGTTGTCATGAGCGCGGATCACGGCGACCAGCCGACGAGTCCGGCCCCGGGGCGCACCAGGGCTGTGGTGGCGCTGTCGCTCGTCGTTGCCGTGGTGCTCGGCGACTCGGGCGTCGTGACGCTGGCGTTACCGGAGATCCTGCGCGACTTCGGGGCCGGCGTGGGGGAGGTCGCGTGGGTGCTGATCGCTTTCAACCTGGTGCTCGCTTTGGCGGCGGTGCCGGCGGCCCGGGTATGTGTGCGCGGGGATCCGGCCGTCGCCACCATCGGTGGACTGATCGTGTTCGCGGCCGCGACGACCCTGTGCGCGCTGGCCCCGTCGCTGGGCGTGCTGATTGCGGCGCGCGCGATCCAGGCGGCGGGCGGCGCCTTGGTGATCGTCGGAAGCCTCGAGCTGCTGGTCAGCGCCTCTGGGTCCGAGCGCGTGGGGGCGCGGCGGTGGGCGGCGGCTGGTGTTGGCGGGGCGGCGCTCGGTCCGGTGGTCGGCGGGCTTCTGACGTCTGCCTTCTCCTGGCAGTCGATCTTCGTGGTGCAGATCCCGGTGGTGCTGCTGGCGCTGCCCACGGCGATCGCACTTCGCGATCGCGTGCCGCGCCATCGAGTGGACCTGAACGTGTCGCCGGATCGCCCGCACGTGCTGGCGAATCTGGCGTTGGCGCTGCTGTCGGCGGCGCTCACGGCGGCGCTGTTCCTGCTGGTGCTTTTGCTCGTGGACGGCTGGCGCCACTCGCCCGCGGTGGCTGCCGTCACGGTCACGGCGGTACCGGTTGCGGCGCTGGCGGCCGGGCCGCTGTTCCGGGGGTTGCGCAGCGGGACGCGTTCAGAAGCAGTGGCTGGGTCGGTGCTGATAGCCGGTGGGCTCGTCGGACTGGCGCTCCTGCCCAGCTCGCAACTCATCTGGACGGTCGCGCCGCAGGTACTCGTCGGTTTCGGTCTCGGGCTCTCGGTCGACTCGCTTACCGCGGCCGCGCTGCGCGACCGGGTCCCGCGCGCGCTTCACGGCGGCTGGACAATCGCAGCGCGGCATGCCGGCGTGGTGGTCGGCCTCGCGATCCTGACGCCGATCTTCACCGCCGACCTGAGCCACGCCGAGACGCCGGCGAAAGAGGCGATCGCGAGCCTCGTGCTCGACGCGCAGCTCCCCGCCTCCACGAAGCTCGACCTCGCCGGTCGGCTGGGAGACCGCCTGACCGCCGAGAGCGGCCGCATTCCCGACCTGCGGCCGGCGTTCACCAGCCTGCGGCTGCCGGCGCCGCAGGCGGCCACCGCCCAAGCCCTCGAGGTTGCCCTCGACGATCAGCTCAAGCGCGCCGCGACCCGGGCGTTCCGCAACGCTTTCCTCGTCGCCGCGGGACTCGCCCTGCTGGCCCTGGCGCCCGCATTGGCCCTGACCGACCGACGCCGCGCATGAAGAGGCTTGCGCTGCCGCTCATCGCAGTGGTGCTCGTGGCGGTCGTGCTCAGCGTCCAGGTCGCCGCGGGCGGCGGTCACTACGTGCCGCGCCGGCCGGCCAATCCATGCATCCAGCGCCCAGTTCCGGCAATCCCGGTGCAACTCGAACCACTGGCAGAGCAGATCGTGCTGCTCGGTCTCGACAGCGCCGCGTGCCGGCTCGGCATCTCCCGCGAGCGCCTCGTCCTGGCGCTCGCCGGCAGCGGCTCGCTCGACCCCCGCGCGCCCGCCGCGCTCAAGGCGGGCCTGGGCGACGCCGTGGACCGGCTCGAACGCGAGGGCCGCCTGCCCAAGGTGTCCCAGCTTCTGCCCGCAGCGCTCGATCAGTCAAGTCTGCCGGGGATCGTCAAGACAGTCATCAAAGCGGTCCCGGCCGGGGTCGTGGACAGCGCTCTGCCCACCGCGCCGCTGCTGCACCGGACCATCGACGAACTCAACGTGGCGCAGCTGCTGCATCAACTCAACGATCCCAGCAAACTCAACTCGGCCGTCCAGTCCGCGATCCTTCACGCCGCGGAGGGCCAGATCGTCGACCGCTTCAAGCCGTAGCCGTCGTGGACGGCACGCCGCGACTTTCCGACGCCAGCCTGTGTTGTGAGCAGGGAAAGCTCATACGAGGTCAATCGACCCAAGGAGGTAGTCCTTGCGATTGCGTTCGCTTCTGCGCCGGCGTCCATCGGCCGCTCTGGTAATCGCTCTGGTCGCGCTGTTCGTGGCCCTCGGCGGGGCCAGCTATGCCGCCGTCAGCATCCCGAATAACAGCGTCGGCACCAGCCAGCTGAAGAACAACTCCGTCTCGTACAAGAAGATCCAGCCCCGCGCGGTCGGCCGGGTCCGCGCCAACCTGGATCAACTCCAGGCGCGGGTCAGCGGCAAGTGCGCCACCCCGACCGCGGTCGGCTCGGTCTCCGACAACGGGAAGGTGACCTGCAACCCGACCCTGCCCCAGCAGGCCGGCGTCGTCAACACGACCAACGTGACGTCGAACCTGACTCCGGTCAACCAGCTACTGCTGCAGACGCCGGGCAACTACCTGGCGTGGGCCAACCCGTCGGTGACTGTCAACGGCAACGGCACCGCTCAGCGCGTGACCGTGAACTGCACGCTGACGGTCGGCAGCAGCACGCAGACGCGTGCGACGACGATCAACACGGGCACGATGCTGGCCGCCAGCCGCGCATCAATCGCACTCCAGCTCGCCGGCAGCTCCGGCAACTCCGGGGTGAGCTGCACGAGCTCCTCGTCCGCGGCGAGCAACGCGGCGACCGTCAGCGTCACGTCGGCGCTGAACAGCGATCCAGACGGCCTCCTAGCCGTACCCCGGAAGGCGCGGGATGTGAAACGTCCCCATACGGGACGTTTCGCATCCCGCCCCCGGGCGTTCGCTGCCCCGACGGCGATTTACAACCGGGCAGCGCCAAACCCTCGTAGACGGGTTAACGCACCCTACGAGGAGGAGGTCCTCGATGTTTTCAAGCCCGTCCATCCGCCGTCTGACCCGCCTGCTGGCCGCGGCGATCGCGATCGCCGCAATGGCTCCGGCGGTCGCCGGCGCCCACGCGCGCACCTATGGCGCCACCACCCTGCAGCTCGACCCCGGCACGGCGGCCGCGCTGACGTCGCTCGGCGTCACCCCCGGCGTGATCGCTCCAGCTAGCGCCACCAGCGCCGGACTGAGCTTCCCGATCACCGACTCGCCACTGCGCGCGCTGCACACCGGCACGATCACGCACTCCGGCGGGATCTCGCTGACCGCAGGCTCCACTCAGGTCGACCTGACCGACTTCTGGATCAACCTGGCCCCGCGCCCCAACCTCAGCGCCGAGGTCGGCGGCGCCCGCGTGAGCATCCTCAGCCTCGACCTGTCTCGCGCCCGCACGCACGTCAGCCACGGAGTGCTGACGCTCGGCCCGGTGACCGCCAGCCTGACCCAGATGGCGGCTGACGCGCTGAACTCGGCGTTCGGGGTGACCGCGTTCACCAAGGGACTGGTGCTGGGAGCGGCAACCGTCAACTACCGCCTGTTCTCCGGCCACTTCTGGTAGATAAGGTTGCGCCCGACATCCGCGGCTGAGGGGGGTACATGGCTGACTTTGCTACGACGATCGCGACCGCCTACGCGTCGGAGGGACCGGCGCTGGATCTGGGACGCGGCGTGCACGACGGCGCGGTGGTGCCGGAGGCCGTGGTCAAGCTGCCGCTGCGGATGGTCAACCGCCACGGGCTGATCGCGGGCGCGACCGGCACCGGCAAGACCAAGACGCTGCAGGGCATCGCCGAGCAGCTGTCGGCCGCCGGCGTGCCCGTGTTCGTTTCGGACGTCAAGGGCGACCTCTCGGGGCTGGCCGAGGCCGGCGAGGCGGGAAGCGCCGCCGCGAAGCGAGCCGGCGAGCTCGGCGTCCCATTCGCGCCGACCGGGTTCCCGGTCGAGTTCCTGTCGCTTGGCGGGATCGGCCCGGGGATCCCGGTCCGCGCGACCGTGTCGGACTTCGGTCCGCAGCTGCTGGCGAAGGTGCTCGGCGCCAACGAGACCCAGGAGCAGTCGCTGTCGCTGGTGTTTCACTACGCCGACGAGAAGGGCCTGCCGCTGCTCGACCTGTCGGACCTGCGGGCGCTGCTTGCGTTCCTCGACTCCGACGACGGCAAGTCCGAGCTCGCGGGGATCGGCGGTCTGTCGTCGGCGACGGTCGGGGTGCTGCTGCGCTCGCTGGTGGGGCTCGAGGACGGCGGCGGAAACGAGTTCTTCGGCGAGCCGATGCTCGACGTCAACGACCTGATGCGCACCGGTGCCGACGGCCGCGGCGTGATCTCGTGCCTCGAGCTCCCGGCGGTCCAGGACAAGCCGAAGCTGTTCTCGACCGCGCTGATGTGGCTGCTGGCTCAGCTGTTCGAGGAGCTGCCCGAGGCCGGCGACCTCGACAAGCCGAAGCTGGCGTTCTTCTTCGACGAGGCGCACCTGCTGTTCGACGAGGCCACCAAGGCGTTCCTGGACTCGGTCGCGCAGACGGTCAGGTTGATCCGCTCCAAGGGCGTTGGCGTCTACTTCGTCACCCAGACGCCGAAGGACGTCCCCGGCGAGATCCTCGGTCAGCTCGGCAATCGCGTCCAGCACGCGCTGCGGGCGTTTACCCCCGAGGACTCCAAGGCGCTGAGGGCGACGGTCTCGACGTTCCCGAAGTCGGAGTTCTACGACCTAGAGGCGCTGCTCACCGGGATGGGGATCGGCGAGGCGGCCGTCACGATCCTGTCCGAGAGCGGCGTTCCGACCCCCGTCGTGGACACGCGGATCTCGCCGCCGCTGTCGCGGATGGGACCGGCAGACAGCGTCGAGGCGACGGCCAAGGCCTCGCCGCTGTGGTCCAAGTACGGCGAACGCGTCGACAACCAGAGCGCTCGCGAAATGCTGGCGGCGCGCATGGAGCAGCCGGCCGCCGCCGAGACGCCGGCCGACGCGGCGGACGGCGACGGCGGCGTCGCGCCTGCCCCCAAGCCGAAGGCCGAGCACAAGCAGGCCGCCGAGGCGGCCGGCGGCGGCGTCGCCGCGGTCACGGCGTTCCTTCAGTCAAAGCAGGGCAAGCAGCTGTCAAACCAGGTCATGCGCGGGGTGTTCGGGCTGCTGAAGAAGAAGATCTAGAGCCGGGGTTCACTAGTCGAGACCGTGGAGGCCGACCGCCGCGTCGATCGCGTGCGCCTCGTGAGCGCGCAGGGGCAGTTCGCGAACCTGCCGGGCGTCGGTCAGCCACGGGTCGACGACCTCGGTGCGCACGCCAGACAGGCGCTCGAGGACCGCGAGCCCGCAGTAGGGGAGATACGAGCTCGAGTAGCCGCCCTCGTGGCAGAGCACCAGTCGGCCGTCGCACAGCGACCCGGCGGCCGAGACGAGCCGCTCGGTCATCAGCCCGAAGCACTCGCTGGTCAGGTTCATCCGCCCGAGCGGGTCGTTCATGCTCGCGTCAAAACCACACCCGATGAGCACGAATGACGGCTTGAACCGCTCCAGCGCCGGGATCACCACCCGGTGCAGCGCGGCCAGGTAGGCGGCTCGGCCCGAGCCCGCGGGCAACGGCAGGTTGATGTTCGAGCCCGCGCCGTCGCCCTCGCCGGTCTGATCGAGCAGGCCACTGCGCGGGGGGAACAGGTCCTCCTGGTGTAGCGAGATCGTCAGCACCGTCGGGTCGGTCCAGAAGCTGTCCTGGGTGCCGTTGCCGTGATGGACGTCCCAGTCGACGATCGCCACCCGCTCGAGCCCGCGTGCCCGCCGCAGGTGGACGGCCGCCAGCGCCGCGTTGGAGAACACGCAGTAGCCGCAGCCACCGGCCGGCCCGGCGTGGTGGCCGGGGGGGCGCACGAGCGCATACGCGTTGCCGACGGTGCCGTCGACCACGGCGTCGACGGCCTCGATGCAGCCGCCGGCGGCCAGGGCCGCGATCTCGTAGGTGCCGCGCCCGAACGGCGTGGACCTGCCGGCGTCGCCGCCGGGCCCGGCGCTGGCGGCGCGGATCATCTCGATGTACTCGCGGTCGTGAAGCCACAGCAGCTCCTGCTCGCTCGCCGGCCGGGGCGCGACCGAAACCAGGCGCGCAAGGAGGCCGCTGGCATCGACCAGGTTGCGCAGGCGCCGCTTGATCTGGCCGCTCTCGAGGCTCGGCTCGGGCTCGAACATCGCCTCAGGGCCGACGGTGTCCATCATCCCGCGCGCGTCGTGCCATGCGTAGCGCTCGTCCCAGACCCAGCCGGTTGTGCTCTCCATGTCTCTCCTCGGTCGTGGCCGCGCAATCTATGCGACGATCGCGCTCGTCAGTCGAGATGAGCGCCGAGCCCCACACATTCGAGGACGACGGCGCGATCCCGAATTCTCGGCTCCCGGTGCTGATCTACCACCGCGTCGAGGGCGCCGCCGACGCGTCGGCGTGTGAGCGGCTGTTCGTGAGCAACGGCTGGGAGGGCGCCTGGCGCGACGGGATTTACTCCTTCCACCACTTCCACTCGACCTCCCACGAGGTACTGGGGATCGTGCGCGGTTCGGCGTCGGTGACACTCGGCGGCCCGGCCGGGAGAACGTTCGAGGTGCGCCAGGGAGACGTGCTCGTGCTTCCGGCCGGCACCGGCCACTTCAACGCCGGCTCCAGCGGCGACCTGCTGGTGGTCGGCGCCTACCCGGACGGGATGTCGTGGGACCTGCGGCGTGGCGACCCGGCCGAGCACGACGAAGTCGTGAGCAACATCCGCCGGGTGCCGCTGCCCACGGCCGATCCGGTCACCGGCTCCGACGGCGAACTGGTGGATCTGTGGCGCGCCGCGAGCAGCTGACGCTCGTCGACGCCCACCATCACCTGATCGGTCAGGGGGCCAACCGCGTACCCGTGGATCCAGCAGCGCGTTCCGGCGCTCGAGGCGCTGCCGGACAACGGATGGCTTCGCGCGGTGCTAGGAGCGGATGCGGGCGGTGAGCGAGTTCGCCAACGTGACCGTCAAGTTCCAGGGGCTGGCGCCGGTGTTCGGGCCGTCCGCCGACGAATACGGGCCGTGGGTGCAGACAGCGGTGGAGATCTTCGGCGCCGACCGCTGCATGATCGCCTCCAACCCACGGTCGACGGGCTGCTCTCCGGGCTCGGTGAGCTCGTCGACGGGCTGGCCGGAGCGCTCGACGGACTCGGGACCGAGGAGCTCGCGGCGTTCTTCGGCGGCTGCGCGACCCGCGAGTACGGTCTCGAGACGCTCTAACCCGCCACTGCGGTGACCCGGATCCGCGGCCGGGCGTTGTTGACGTAGCCCTTCGGGTTCCACAGCCCCGCCTCGCTCTCGGGCTGGGTCGCCGCCGACGAATCCCAGGCGCGAACGACGATCTCGTGCTCGCCGGGCGCCAGGTCGATCGTGATCCGCCACTGGCGCCAAGCCCAGGGCCCGAGATCGTCCAGGAGCTCGGCGTGAGCCCAGGTGACCTGTTCGTCGACCGACACGTCGACCCGGGCGACGTACCGCTCGCCGCCGGCGAACGCGTATCCGCGCACCTCGACCGGGCCGGCGGGCACGGTCGCGCCATCGGCGGGTGACAGTACGTCGGAGTTGAGCGCGACGATCCCCAGCGGCATCCCCGCGCCCGGCCCAGGCCGCTCCTCCTCGGCCAGCAGCCGGTAGACGACGTGCTGGTAGTAGCCCTGCCAAGGTTGCGAGCGCAGCTCGATCCCCTGCAGCCACTTGACGCTACGCGCGCCGATGTAGCCGGGCACGACCACCCGCAGCGGTGCCCCGTGGACCGGCGGCAGCGGTTCGCCGTTCATCGTCCACGCGAGCAGCACCTCCGGGCGGTACGCCTTCTGGATCGGGATCGAGCCGCCGAAGCGCTGGGAGGGCTTGGCCTCCTCGCACACGTCGGCGCCGTCGAACCCGACATGGGCCGCGTCCGCCAGCGGCCGGGCCAGCGCCAGCACGTCGGCGAGCGCCACCCCGGACCATCGCGCGGTGCCGGTTGCGCCCGGGCCCCAGGGGGCTTCGCCGGGAATCTCACGGATCGCCATCAGCCCGGCGCGGCGGTTGCCGGCGCACTGCAGCGTCGCGGTCACCTCGCGCTCGGCGAACACCTCGCGCAGCGCCTCCAGCGAGAGCTCGAGCTCGCGCTCGACAGCGCCGAACACCCGCAGCCGCCAGGCCAGCGGATCGATCGTGGGCACCGGCGCGTGCCCGCGAACGTAGAACGCGTCGGTCGCCGTGACCGGGCCCTCCGCCAGCGCGGCTGGCCCGGTCTCGGCATTGAACGGCTCCTGCTCGTGTACGAGCAGATCCCCACGCTTGCCGTAGCGGTTCATGGTCGCGGGCGCCACCGCGGGATCGGTGGAGCCCGCACGATCCGGCGGGCGTGGTGGGGAGGACCGGTCAGAACGTCTTGTACTTACCGTTGCCGATCACGAAGCCCCGGTTGGCACCGTTGAGGCAGAGCACCGTCGACGCCCCCACGTGGCAGGTGACGCCGAGCTGGTTCCACAGCCGCCCGCGGCCGAGCTTGGACGAAGAGCCCTGGATGAACGAGTTCTGACTGAGCTTCAGCGTCTGGGGCCCGCCGAGCAGGCTGAGCTGCACGAACCCGGCATCGCCGATGCCGCCCTTCTTCGGCGCGGGGATCCCACCCGCCGCGCACAGGATCCACTTCGGCTTCTGGCTCGGGTTGTGGATCTCGATCCCACACATGACCTTCCCGTTGAGGGCGCGGAACATCGTGGTCTTGGAGATCGGCGCGGCCGACGCGACCGGGACAACTGCGAGCCCCCCGATCAGCAGAATTGAACCGGCGAGCGCAGCCAAACGTTTCATGCAATGCCTCCTTGGTAGATGGTGGCCGCTGCGGTTGACCGACCCAGTGTGCACCAAGCGGCGGCATCCGGCCACTAATCAGGTGTCTGGCCCCGATGGACCCCGGCGCGGGACGCTCGGCCGGTCGCGGTCCCACCGCCGGCGTTTATCGCTGGTGACCGGTTCGTGACCCGCTGGGCGCAGACTCCCCGCCGCTTCGCACCGTCCACCGAAGGAGAGAGATGCAAACTCTGTTAGACGCTCTCGCCGGCAAGCCGGCCGGCCGGCACCGGGCGCGCCTGCTCGGCTGCCTCGTGACCGCGCTCGCCGTGACGTTCTTACTTCTCGTGGGGGCGGCATCGGCGGCGCTGCCTCCAGACGGGTTCAGCGCGACCGCGGGCGCGCAGTTCTCGGGCACCGTCGGCGGGTTCGACGTCGACGGTGACGCCAACACCCACAACGCCTGTATTTACCCGATCGTCACGAGCGTCACGATCGCCTGGGGGGACGGCAGCGCGAGCGCCGCCACCGTCTCGGAGGTCCACGGAGGTCCGAGCGTCGGCGCTGGGGGCATCGTTTTCTGTTCGCCCAACCAGTACACGGTGTCCGGAACCCACACCTACCACGAGGCCGGGTCCTATCAAGCCACGATCTCCACCAAGCAAGGCAGCAGCCCGGCCCAAGCGGTATTCAACTCGACCGCGACGGTAGCCGACGCTGCGCTGGTGCCGGGATCGGTGTCGTTTTCACCAGTCCCGCATGAGCTGGTGCCGTTCTCGGGCCAGGTCGCGACATTCAGCGACGCCAACGCGTTCGCCGTCGCGGGTGATTTCAGCGCGACGATCAATTGGGGGGACGGCTCTCCCAGCAGCCCGGGGACGGTCGCGGCTTCGCCCGGCGGCGGGTTTCAGGTCAGCGGAGCGCACACATACGCGCAGAGCGGCTCGGTGCCGGTGTCGGTGAGCGTCGCCGGCATCCACGGCTCCACGACAACAGTGACAGGGACCGTGCGCCTCGGCGACGCGCCCCCGGCCAACGGCACCGCATCGTCGATCACCGCGGTCGAGGGGCGCCCGTTCTCGGGGTCCCTGGGGAGCTTCACCGACCTGACACCGACGGCCGCCGCGACTAGCTTCACGGCGACCGTCAACTGGGGCGACGGTACCAGCGGCATCGGCACCGTCACGGCGGGGACCGCGGGTCTGTTCGACGTCTCCGGCACCCACACCTACCGCCGCTACGGCACGTATCCGATCAAGATCACCGTTGGCAACACCGGGGGCTCGGTCAGCATGACCGGTTCCGCCACAGCCCGCGATGCTGCGCTGAGCGGCTCGCCGGTCGCGATCACGGCGCTGGAGGACGTCACGTTCGCGGGCGCCGTGGGCACGCTCACCGACGACAACCCGTTCGCGACCGCGGCCAGTTACAGCGTGAGCATCGACTGGGGCGACGGCCACACGAGCGCCGGGAGCGTGACCGCGATCCCGGGCGGCTTCCAGGTCGACGGCGCGCACGTGTTCTCACAGATCGAGACCGGCACGGTCACGGTCACGATCGGCGACGGCGGCGGCTCGACGGCGACGATCCACAGCCGGGTCCAGGTGGGCGCGCCCCCGGCCCCGACCACCCGGATCGTGCTCTCGCCGGCGACGCCGACGGGCTCCGCCGGCTGGTATCGCGGCGCCGTGCGGGTCAGCACCGTGCCGGACGGGCTCGGCGTGCTGGTGCCGCAGATGCGCTGCGCGCTGGACCCGCCCAGCGCGCCGCCGTCTTTCGACGGGCTCCCCGCCGCCTGCCCGTTCGCGGGTGCCGGCGCGACCGTCCGGGCGGACGGCAGGCACATCGTTTACGCCGCGAGCGAGAACGCCGCCAACGAGAAGGAGGCGCCGATCCCGAGCGCGTCGTTCGGGATCGATGCCACGCCGCCGACGGTGCGCTGCGGGGCCGCACCGACGTTCGTCACCGGAGGATCCGACGAACGCGTGACCGCGGCCGTCGCCGACCGGACATCAGGTCCGACCAGCTCGGTCGTATCCGCGGCAGCGCGGGTCGGCTCGACCGGCAGCAAGCGCCTGAGGCTGACCGGTCGCGACAACGCCGGTAACACGACGGCGGTCAGCTGCCGCTACCGCGTGCTCGGTCGTATCCAGACGGTGACGGTCTGGGGCTATGACGCCCACGCGACATACACCCGGCTGACGTCACTGGTCGCCGGCAAGGTCCCGGCCGGGGCAACGGTTCGGGTGAGTTGTCGCGGCGGCGGCTGTCCGTTCGCGGTCCGCGCGATCCACGTCGCCGCCAAGCCCGGCGACCACACCGTCGACTTGACCAAGCCGTTTCACAACCGGCGGCTGAGGGTCCACGATCGCCTTCAGGTCAGCGTCGCCGAGCCGAACAGGTTCGGCGAGACCTGGATCCTCGAGATCCGCGCCGCCAAACGCGCGCCGGCCAGCCAGGAGGCGTGCCTGTCGCCGGCCTCGTTCACCAAGCAGTACCACGGGGGCTGCTGAGCAAGTCGCCTGGCCCGGCGACGCAGGTAGCGCGCCGGGCCAGTGTCACGAGTCATAAAATTGGATGGCACCGATTTCCGACTCGCGACACTAGGCGGCCTTCTCGGCCTCGGCCCGCGCCCGGCGGCTCTGCTTCTCGAGCTCCGCGGCGCGCGCCTGGATCCGGTCCTCGTCGGTGATCGCGTGCCATCGGGTCCCGCGCCGCACGCCGGTGCGGCGGGCCTGTCCCGCGGCCTCCATCTCGCGCAGCAGCGTGAGCACCTGCTCGGGCTGGCCGTTGGTGAGCCTGGCCAGCTGGGCCGTGGTGATCCCGTCGTGCTGGGCAAGCACTGCCTCGAGCTTGCCGGCGGGCACGACCTCGGTCCGTGCGGTGGTCTTCGGCTTGGCGGGGCGCCGGCGGGTGCGGGCGTGGAGCCGTTGGCGGCGGCGCGGGCCGGAGCGGTGCGGTTGGCGGTCGTGGCCGGCTTGGAGCCGTTCGCGTGCAGCTGCGTGCGGGCAGCTTCGAGCGTGGCGATCTCCCCGTGGAGGGCGTCGATCCGGTTCTGGATGGTCTTGGCGAGTTGGTCGATGGTCATGCGCCGATAGTAGGGCGCCGAGCACCCGGATCCGACCCGTCAGTGATCGGAGCTCTCGCCGGGTGTCGCCGGCTCAGCCCGCGACCCAGGCCCGAGCCTCGTCCACCTGGTCGAGTCGGTAGACCTTGACCTCGCCGGGGGTGACCCACGCGAAGAACTCGAACGCCTTGCCGACCCAGTCGACGTCGGTCACGATCGCCGATCGCTTCCATGCCGAGTGGTGCCCAAAGCCAAGCCCGAGGCCGGTCTTGACGTCCTGGTACCAGGCGCCGGGCTCGAGCCCGTGGAAATCGGTCAGCTTGAACAGCATCCGGATCTCCCCGGACTCGGCCGCCTTGCGCAGGACCGGCTCGAGCACGTCGGCGTAGTCCTCACGACTGAGCTTCCCCGAGGACTCGAACCCGATCGTCCCCTCCGGCATGCCTTCGATTTGCTTGACCATCGGGCCTCCTGTCAGCTCGGACTCGTTAGCTGGGACTTGGATTCGATTCAACCACTGTTCGCCGGTACGAGAGGATCCGTCGGGGGCCGGGGCTAGCGTTAGCGGGCATGGCGGTGCGGTGTGGGCTATCGAGGCCGGGTCCTCGTAGCATCGGCGCCCTGCTGGTGACCGCGGCGGTCGCCGGCTGTGGGGCAGGCGGCTCGGGCGCGCCGGCCTCGACGCGGGCGGAGGTTCACCATCCCCGTGCGCTGCCGGTGGCGATGGCCGCCACGCCCCACGCGCGGCGGCCAGCGCCCAAGTCGCCCTCAGAGGTGAAGCTGACCGTCGAGGTCAACGGCGACCTGCTGATCCACTCGCCGGTCTGGGAGCGGGCGTTCGCCGACGGGCACGGCACCTACGACTTCTCTCCGATGCTGCGGGAGATCACGCCGTTCATCAAGGGCGCCGATCTCGCGATCTGCCACGTGGAGACGCCGATGACCCCACGGCCGCCGGAGGGTTATCCGGTGTTCAACACGCCGACCCAGCTGGCCCGGGCGATCCGGAAAGCCGGCTGGAGGATCTGCGACACCGCCTCCAACCACTCGGTCGACCAGGGCCAGTACGGGATCGACCAGACCGGGCGCGCGCTGGACCGCGCCGGGATCCTGCACACCGGCTCGTTCGGTTCGAGCGCCGCGCAGAACCGCACGCTGATCGTGACCGTGAAGGGCGTGAAGGTGGCGTTCCTCGCCTACACGGAGATGACCAACGGGATTGCCCTGCCGCACCCGTGGTCGGTCAACCTCGCCGACGTGACAGCGGTCAAGCGAGCCGCCCGGCAGGCGCGTCAGCGCGGCGCCCAGGTGGTGATCGTCAACTTCCACTGGGGCGACGAATACGTGTCCCAACCGAGCGCGTTCCAGCGCAGCGTCGCCGACGCGCTGACCCAGGATCCCGACATCACCGCGATTGTCGGGCAGCACGTCCATGTCGTCCAGCCGATCGAGCGCGTGCACGGCAAGCTGGTCGTGTTCGGCGAGGGCCAGCTGCTGTCCAACCAGAGCTCGGAGTGCTGCCCGCTCAACACCGAGGACGGGATGATGGTGTTCCTCCACATCGTCGTGCGGGGCAAGCGCACCGACGTGGCGAGCATCACCTATGTCCCGACCTGGGACCGGCGGCCGGATTACACGGTGATCCCGATCGGCGTCGGCGTGGCCGGGCACCAGGCGCCCCCCGACGTGCTGCGCGGCTCCTACTACCGGACCACGTCGACGGTCGGCCGGATCCCGCACGTGGTCTATCCGATGCCCGCGCACATCCGCTGACAAGATGCTGGTATGAAAGTTCGGTTTGCGGTCGGCCCGCACGGCGGCTCGCTGTCGGCGGGCGATCTGCTGGCGTTCGCCGACGCGGTCGAGGTCAACGGGTTCGATGGGATCTGGCTGTCGGACCTGCCGACGGCGCCGGTTCTCGACCCGCTGCTCGCGCTGGCGATGGTCTCCGGCCGGACCGAGCGGTTGCGGCTCGGGGCGAACGTCGTACCGCTCGGATGCAGCCCGTTCCTGCTCGCCAAAGCGCTCGCTCAGCTCGATCAGCTCACCGCTGGGCGCCTGCTGCTGAGCTTCGTACCGGGGCTGGGGGGCCCGGCCGAGGCGCAGGCGCTGGGGCTCAACGGGATCGCCAAGAACGACGCGCTGGAGGAGACGCTGGGTCTGGTGCGGCGGTGGTGGGCGGGGGAGACGGTCGATTACCGATCCGAGCAGCTGGCGTTCAGCGAGCTTCCGGCCGCCGCGCGGCCGGTGCAGGACCCGCTCGAGGTGTGGCTGGGCGGGCGCGGGCCCAAGGCGCTCGACCGCGCCGGCCGGATCGCCGACGGTTGGCTCGGCGCCCAGCTGACCCCCGCGGAGTCCGGGACCGCCCGGGAGCGGATCCAGGCATCGGCCGCCCGGGCCGGTCGCGAATTCGATCCTGAGCACTTCGGGATGAGCATCGGCTACGCCCGCGCTGAACCGGACCGGGCGCTACTGGTCCAGCCCCGGGGACGCAGAACCGACATAGACCAGCTCGAGCTGGTGCCGGTCGGCGCCGAGGGGCTGCGCGCATTCATCGCCGGCTATATCGAGGCCGGCCTCTCGAAGTTCGTGGTCAGGCCGCTGGAGCCCGTGCGCTCCTGGTCTGAGGAGGCGCGCTGGCTGAGCGACGCGATCCTCGACCTCCAGACCTAGTGGACCCCACCGACTAGGACCCCACCCCGCCAGAAATTGACGAGGCCGCTCCAGCCCGGATAGTGTTTGCGCGGTCAACTGGACCGGGGGCCGCCCGGGGTGGGCGGCCACAGAAAGGGGGTCGGCGGATGCGCCGATCATTTGCCTTGGCCGCGACCGCGGCCAGCTGGGCTGTGCTGATGTTGTCGCTGGGTGTCGCTCCTGCTGGAGCGCACGGATACCGGCATGCCGGGCCAAAGGTCCGCGTGGTCGCATCGGGGCTCAACAGCCCCAAGCACCTGACGTTCGGGCCGGGAGGACTGTATGTCGCCGAGTCGGGTACGGGCGGGCCGGTCAGCCCCGCCTGCGTGAATGCGATCGGCACGCAGGGCGCGCCGACGTCGTTCTGCGAGGGACCGACCGGGTCGGTCGCGCTGCTGACCCGCCGAGGCCCGCAGACGGTGCTGTCGGGCCTGCCGTCGGTCACCGAGCAGGACAACCAGGAGACCCTGGGCCCGTCCGCGGTGACGTTTGCCGGCGGCGGCCTTCACCCGCGCCTGGCGGTGCTATTCCAGGACGTGCTCGTCAACGCCGACGGGACGACGTCGGTCCCGGGCGGGGCACCGAGTGCTTTCGGCAAGCTGATGCTCGCCACGCGGTCACAGTTCTCGCCGGCATGGCCGGTGCTGGCCGACCTCGCCGCGTTCGCGTCGGCCAATCCGCAGTCGCCCGACACGCTGGGCGGGATCCCGGGCTCGGAGACGACGTTCGACTCCGATCCCTTTGACGTGGTCCCGTACCGGGGCGGCTACGCGATCGCTGACGCGGCCGCCAATGCGGTGCTGTGGCTGAGCCCCCGCGGACATCTGTCGATGCTCGCCCGGCTGCCGACCACGCCCGAGACGATCCCGGCCGGCGCGCTCGGACCCGGCTCACCGGCGCTCGACGTCGACGCCCAGGCGGTCCCGACCTCGATCGCCGTCGGCCGCGATGGCGCCCTGTACGTGGGCACGCTGCGCGGCGTCCCGTCGCTGCCGGGCACGGCTGACGTGTTCCGGGTCGTCCCCGGGCGCGCGCCGGTCGCGGCCGTGACCGGGCTGACCGCGGTCACCGACGTGGCGTTTGACCACGAGGGGCGCCTGCTGGTGCTCGAATACAACACCGGTGGCCTGCTGGCCCCGGAGACCAACCCCGGCGCGCTGCTGCGGGTCACGTTCCGCGGCCAGCGCGCTCCCGCCGTCCAGACGCTGCCGGTAAGCGGCCTGTTCGCTGCGACCGGGCTGGCCGTCGGAGGCAGGCACCACGACGCCGTGTACATCTCCAACCACGGAACCTCACCGGGCACGGCGACGCCCTCGGGCGAGGTGCTGAAGATCACCCACCTGGGCTGAGTCGGCGAACCCGGCTGGGAGCCGGGCCATCGCCGCCGGCTCGACATGGCGGCGATGGCCCTCTCCCACGGGCCGGGCGTGGATGTGAGCTAGGCGCGGTTAGCGCGGGCCGCGAGCAGCTCGCGTGCCTCGGCGCCGGCGCCATTGCTCGAGGCGCCGTTGCCGTGCCCCAGGCCCGCCGCGACGCGGGCGCCGAGGTCGGCGTCGACGTTGGACCAATAGGCGATCACACGCTCCTGCATCGGGGCGGTGACGTCCTGGGTGGCGTGGCCGACGATGTTCTCGACGAGGTGCTCGCGGTCGGTGTCGCTCATCACGTTGCGATACAGGTTGCCGGGCTGGACGAAGTCGTCGTCTGCGGCGTGCTTGTCGTAGGCAAAGCGGCCGAGCTCGCCCTCGGGAACGTCCCAGAACAGGTCAGAGCCCTTGTCGGGATCGGCCTGCGGTCCGCCGTGGGAGTTCGGCGCGTACACCGGCTGGTTGCCGCTGTGGTGGTAGGTCATCGCCGCGTCCTTGTTATAGGTGTTGACGGGCGACTTCGGCGAGTTGATCGGCAGCTGCTCGTAGTTGGGGCCGATCCGGTGCAGGTGCGTGTCGTGATAGGAGAAGATCCGGCCCATCAGCATCTTGTCGGGGCTGAGACCGGTCCCGGGGGCGAGGTTCGCGGGAGAGAACCCTGCCTGCTCGACCTCGGCGAAGAAGTTCTCCGGATTGCGATCGAGCACCAGGCGGCCGACCTGGATCGGCGGGTAGTCCTCATGCGGCCAGACCTTGGTCAGGTCGAACGGGTTGAACCGGTAGTCGGGCGCCTCGTCGAACGGCATGATCTGCATCTCCAGCCGCCACTCCGGCGCGTCCCCGGCGGCGATCGCATTGAACAGATCGCGGCGGTGGAAGTCGGGGTCCTCGGCGGTCATCGCCTTGGCCTCGGCGTCGGTGAAGTTCTCGATGCCCTGGACCGTCTTGAAGTGGTACTTGACCCAGAAGCGGGCGCCGCCTGCGTTGATCCACGAGTAGGTGTGCGAGCTGTAGCCGTTCTGGTTGCGCCAGGTGCGCGGCGTACCGCGATCGGACATCAGGACCGTCACCTGGTGGGCGCTCTCGGGCGACAGCGTCCAGAAGTCCCACTGCATGTCGTTACTGCGCAGTCCGGTGTCGGGCAGACGCTTCTGCGAGTGGATGAAGTCCTGGAACTTCGTGGGATCGCGCACGAAGAACACCGGCGTGTTGTTGCCGACGAGGTCGTGGTTGCCCTCCTCGGTATAGATCTTGATCGCGAATCCTCGGGGGTCGCGCACCGTGTCCGGGAACCCCTGCTCACCGGCGACGGTCGAGAACCGCAGGAACACCGGGGAGCGCGCGCCCGGCGCCAGGAACTTCGCCTTGGTGAACTGGCTGACGTCCTCGGTCACCTCGAAGAAGCCGTGGGCGCCGCCGCCCTTGGCATGGACCACGCGCTCCGGGACGCGCTCGCGGTTGAAGTGCTGCATCTTCTGCACGAGGTAGTGGTCGTGCAGCGGGATCGGCCCAGTCGGGCCGACTGTCGCCGAAAACTCGTCGCTGGTCGCGGGAATCCCAGAATCAGTCGTCGTCGGGCGCTTTGCGTCGGTCATACGAGGTAGCTCCTTTGACGCTTTCGATCAAAACGTTCGGATCTGGGCTACCCACGAGTCGCGCGGGCTATCGCTGGCCGCGCGATTTGCAATATCTAGGCAAAAAACTTGGCCAGTTCGGCCGCGACGGCCTCCGGCTCGTCCTCCACCAGGAAATGCGAGGCTCCAGGTACGCCGTGGCCGGTGACGTCAGGCGCGTAGGGCCGCCACAGCTCCAGCGGGTCCTCATAGAAACGCGGAAGCGCCCCGTTGGCGCCCCACAGGGCCAGCACCGGGCAGGCGATCGTGCGCCGGCCTCGATCGGCCTCGTCGAGCTCGCGATCGATGGTCGCGCCGGCGCGGTAGTCCTCGCAGATCGCGGTCACGATGTCGGGGTCGTCGAGCTGAGCGCGGTAGGTGTCGAGCACCGCTTGGGGATACCGGCCGGGGGAGACCCCCAAGCCGATGCGCTCAGCGGCCAGCCAGAAGCCGTCGGGGTCGCCGAGGATCAGCCGCTCGGGCAGCGGCGCCGGCTGGGCCAGGAATGACCAGTGCCAGTAGCCCATCGCGAACAGGGCGTCCGCGCGCGCCCAGACCTCGGCTGTGGGGACGATGTCGAGCACCGCCATCCGCGTCACCGCCGCGGGGCTGTCGAGCGCCATCCGGTAGGCGACGCGCCCGCCCCGGTCGTGCCCGGCGACCGCGAACGTCTCGTGGCCGAGCACCGCCATCGCGGCCACCAGATCGGCGGCCAGCGCCCGCTTCGCGTAGGCGGCGTGATCGTCTGACACCGGCGGGCGGAACGAGTCCCCATAGCCGGGGAGGTCCGCGGCGACGACCGTAAAGCTCTGCGCCAATATCGGCGCGGCCGTGTGCCACATCAGATGAGTCTCGGGATAGCCGTGCAGCACCAGCAGCGCCGGCCCGGTGCCGCCCACCACGGCATGAATCCGTCCGCGCGGCGTGTCGACGTTCCGGGTCTCGAAGCCTTCGAACAGGATGCGGTGGAGTCTATGCCGACCGACCCGCGTCCCGGCGCGGGACTCAGCTGAACAGCTCGACGCGCCCGCCGCCGTGAGCCTTGGCGCGGTACACGGCCTCGTCTGCGTGCGCCAGCAGTGCGTCGGGGTCGGTGCGGCTGAGCGCGATCCCGATGCTCGCCGACACCCGGTGCGTGACCCCGTCGACCGTGAGCGGCGGCCTGATCGCCTCCTGCAGCCGGTTGCCGAGCGCAACCGCGAGTTCCGGATCGATCTCCTCGCAGATGACGACGAACTCGTCGCCGCCGAGCCGTGCGACCGTATCGGCGGCGCGCACGCTGCGTAGCAGCCGGCCGCCGAGCTCGACAAGAACCGCGTCGCCGGCGCGGTGTCCGAACGTGTCGTTGATCGATTTGAAGTTGTCCAGATCGATGAACAGCGCCCCGGTGCAGCAGGACTCGCGCTCGGAGCGGGCCAGGGCGTGCTCGAGGCGGTCGCGCAGCAGGGTTCGGTTGGGCAGACCGGTCAGCGGGTCGTGCAGCGCCTGGTAGCGCATCCGCTCCTCGCCCTGCCAGCGGGCGAGCGCGGTGGCGAGGGTGTTGGCGATCGCGTGTACGAGGCCCATCTCCTCGTCGTCGAGCTCGGATCGCGCGGTCAGCACGAGCTCATCGCCGGCGCCGATCGCCAGGTGCATGCTGCCACCGGTGACATCGCCCTGGGAAGCGAGCACGCCGCCGTGGCCCAGCCTCACCTCAGCGCCCGAGAGCGGCAGCGTCGCCCGCAGCAGCTCGACGCCCTCGATCGCGAGATCGGACAATGCCGCGCCGCCGAGTGCCCGCTCGTTGATCGCCGCCACCGCGCGCAGACGGGCCTCGGCGGTCAAGCGCCTGGAGATGTCACGGCCAATCGCGAGCAGCACCCTCCCGGCGATCGTGTCGACCACGCCCCAGCTCATCTCGCCCGCGAACTCCGAGCCGTCGCTCCGCAGGCCCCAGACCTCGGTCGAGAACCGCAGCGCCTCGTCGCTGCCGAAGAACACGATCATGTTGTGCGAGTAGCGGTCGCGCACGCGCTCGGGCCAGAGCATCTGCACGGGTTGGCCGACGAGCTCGTCGCGCGAGTAGCCGAACAACTCCTCGGCGAGCGCGTTCACGAACAGGATCTGTCCGTCGCGGGTGCACGCCACGACCGCGTCGGGGAGGTTCTCCAGGATCCGGGTCGTGCGCCGCCACTCCTGGTTGGCTGAGGCCATTCCCTGCTAATTCGTCGCAAATATGAAGGTTCCGGCGGGCACCAAGCACCTCTGTATCGCTTCCAAGCGTAGAGCGGTGCAAACCCGGGGCCGCGACCGTCAGGTGCGTTCGGCGTCGCCGAGCAGCCTCGGAGGCAGCGCCGAGTCGGCGCTGTTGAGCACCCGGATCCCGGCCAGCCGGCCGTAGAAGTCGAAGTCGAGCACGAGCGCCTCGAGCGCCGGGATCCCGTCGGCCTGCTCGAGTTCCTCGAGCGACACGGACTCCCGGATCTCGCCATCCGACAGCGCGAGGTAGGCGCCGCCGTTGTCGTCGAGCGTGAGCTTGATCTCGGCCATCGCGGTCTGCGGCGGAGCCTACCTCGTGGGTGCAGGTGGCACATGCTCAACGCCCCACTGCAGGCCTTCCCGGCGGACGGTGGGGTGTTGACCATGTCCCGCACGGCTAACGCCCCAGGCTCTCGCGGGCAGATGTCGAGTGGGGAGTTCGCCTGTCCCCAGCTCACCGCCAGCGCCCTGTGCCGAGGGCCCTGATCGTGGGATTTCGGTGACCCGAGCCGGTACCGGCTTGACGCCGCCTGCGGGGGGTGGACAATAGACGGGAGTGCCTTGGGGGAGGCCGGAAGCCCGAGATGCCATTGGTAATCGTCCGTTCGAAGCTCGCCGTCCCCGTCCTGCGCACGCAGATGGTCCCGCGACCGCGCGCGCTGGACGCGCTGGCGCAGGTCCGCGAGGCGAAGCTGACGCTCGTGTCCGCCCCCACCGGATGGGGCAAGACGAGCCTGCTGGCCGAGTGGGGCGTCGCCAGCGGGGTTCCGGTCGCGTGGGTTTCGCTCGACCCCGACGACAACTATCCGCTGCGGTTCTGGCGCTACGTCGTGGCCGCCGTGGCCTCGGTCGAACCGGCGCTGGCCGAGACCGCCGAGCGGCGGCTGGGGGCGCCGGTGGTGTCGATCGGCGAAGAGATCCTGCCGGTTCTCGTCAACGATCTGGCCGGCCTGCGCCAGCCGCTGGTGCTGGTGCTCGACGACTACCACGTGATCATCGACCCCGACATCCACGAGCAGCTCGGGTATCTGCTCAGCCGCCTGCCGCTGAATATGCACGTGGTGATCGCCGCGCAGGCCGACCCGCCGTTGCGGCTCGGCCGCCTGCGGGCGATGGGCGATCTCGCCGAGGTCCGCGGCGAGCAGCTGCGCTTCAGCGATCAGGAGGCCGCAGTGCTGCTCAACGAGGTGCACGGGCTCGACCTCGACGCGACCGAGATCGCGACCGTCCAAGCGCGGATCGAGGGCTGGGTGGCGGGCCTCAACCTGGCCGCGCTGTCGCTCAAGCGCGGCCCCGATCGTGGGCGCGTGCTCGACGCGCTGCCGGCCGACGACCGCTTCCTGGTCGATTACCTGTGGAACGAGGTGGTGCTGTCACAGCCGCGGTCGGTGCGCCATTTCCTGATGCGAACCGCGATCCTCGAGAGGCTCACCGGCGGCCTGTGCGACGCGGTCTCAGAGCGTGACGACGGCAAGGAGATGCTCCGCGAGCTCGAGCGGGTGAACATGTTCGTGGTCCCGCTGGACTCGGACCGTTCCTGGTTTCGCTACCACCATCTGTTCCGCGGCCTGCTGCTCGGGCAGCTCGAACGGTTCGCGCCCGACCTGATCGACGACCTCCACCGCCGCGCCAGCACCTGGTACGCGGCCCACGACTTCATGATCGAGGCGATCGACCACGCGATCACCGCCGGCGACGTCCACTACGCGGCCGACGAGCTCGAGCATCGTTGGGTCGAGTTCTACTCGTCGGGCCAGGCCACCGCGCTGCTGTCGTTCATCGATCGACTGCCCGAAGAGGCGATCGTCGCGCACCCGGTGCTGGCGCTGGCTCGGGCGGGCGTGGCGCGGTCGATGGGGCAGATGGACGACATCGAGCCGTGGCTGCAGCGAGCCGAGCAGGCGGCGCCGGATGCACCGGCACCCGGCTGGGCGAGCACGATCGCCGCCGGGGCGGCGCTGTCGCGCTCTCTGTACCGGCTCGCGCTCGGCGACGTGCCGGGAGCGATCGCCGCCGCTCGGCGCGGGGTCGAGCTCGAGACCGACACCGACACGCCCGAATACGCGATCGCCCGGTATTTCCTGGCCTTGCCGCTGTTCTACGACGACCCGGCCTCCGCGGGACCGCTGCTGCGCGACTTCCTGAGTGCGATCCCCGACGGCGAGCAGGACGTGCGCCGGTACTACGCGATGGCGTTGCTGGCCGAAGTCAACGCGCTTGACGGCGACGTCGACTCCGCCGACGAGCTGGCCAGAGAGGCGATGCAGGTCGCCCGCCGCCAGGGCCTCGAGGAATATCCGGCCACCGAGCAGGCGTACCTGGCGCTGGGCCTCGCGCTGCTGGCCCGACGCGAGCTCGACGCCGCCGAGGAGCGCTTCGAGCGCGCCGTCGGCCTGGCGCGGCGCGGCGGCGACAAGCTCGAATACGCCCATGCGCTGGTGTGGATGGCCCGGCTGCGCATGCTTCAGGACGACGCTCAGGGCGCCGCCGACGCGCTCCGCGCGGCGCGCGAGGTGGTGCCAGATCTCGGCGACACCGCGATGGGAGCGCTGGTCCGCGCGCTGTCGCTCGCGCCAAACGGCGACGAGCCCGCCGTGGCGGTCGCGATCACCGACGGCACGCTGACCGACGCCGAGCTTCGGGTCCTGCAGCTGCTGCCGGGCGATCTCACCTATCGGGAGATGGCCCAGCACCTGTACGTCTCGCTCAACACAGTCCGCACGCACGCGCTCCGGGTCCGCCGCAAGCTTGGCGCCTCGACGCGCGCCGAGGCCGTGTCGCAGGCGCGGGCCCGCGGGCTGCTGTGACCACGGGGCGTCAGCTCGCGGCGGCGAGCCGGTACTGCTGCGGGCTGACGCCGCGCACGCGCTTGAACGCAGCGCTGAGAGCGAACGGGCTGCCGTAGCCGACGCGCTCGGCCACCGAGCCGATCGTGGACCCCGGCTCGAGCAGCAGATCCGCCGCCAGCGCCAGCCGCCACTCGGTCAGGAACGCCATCGGCGTCTCGCCCACCAGCTCGCTGAAGCGCCGCGCCAGCGCGGCCCGGGAGGCGCCGCTCTGGGTCGCGAGCTCGGCGACGGTCCAGGGGTGCGCGGGGTCGCTGTGGATCAGGCGCAGGGCGTGGCCGACGATCGGGTCGCCGTAGGCGCGATACCAGCTGGGGGCCTCGCCGTCGGGACGCGCGAACCACGCGCGCAGCGCGGAGATCAGCAGCAGGTCGAGCAGCCGGTCGAGCACCGCCTCCTGACCGGGATCGTCCTTGACGATCTCACGAGCCAGCAGTCCGAGCAGCGGCGATTCCCACTCGTCTGCGCCGAGCATCAGGATCGGCGGCAGTGCCGCCAGCAGCCGGCGGCTGACTTCGCCGGCGAGCTCGTAGGTGCCGTTGAGCATCACGGTCGAGCCCGCCGCTGAGCTGTTGCCCCACGAGCGGGTGCCGACGTATTGCATCAGCGACACCTCCTGCCCATCGGGGGTCGTGCACCGCTGACCGGGATGGATCACCGCCTGCGGCGGCGTGGCGGGGTCGTCCGCGACCGTGTAGGGGTCGGGGCCGCGGATCACCGCCACATCGCCGGGTGCCAGAAGCAGGCGGTCGCCGTCATCGGGCAACAGCCAGGCCTGTCCGTGGGTGATCGCAACCAGACACAACGGGGCGTGGTCCTCGATCCGGATCGCCCACGGCGGCGCCAGCAGCGACCGCAGCAGGAACGCTCCCCGGGCACGGGGGCCATCGAGCAGGCCGGCGACGGCGTCCATGGGCAAAGCGTAGACGAATGCGTATGAATTTGCCGTTTTGGGCCATGGACAGTCTCACGAGCACGGTGTTAATTGCGCTCATCAGCAATCGAGCCCACCCCAAGGAGCCAGTGATGATCACTCCCGGACAGACAATCGAGAACCCGGTCACCGGCGAGCGGTTCAGATTCACCGAGACCTCGGCCACCACCGACCGAGAGCTGCTCGCGTTCGAGCTCTCGCTGCGTCCCGGCGGCGCGGTGCCGATCCCACATCAGCACCCCATCCAGACAGAGCGCTTCGAGGTCCGGTCGGGCCGGATGCGGTTCCGGATAGGCATGCGTCACGTCGTGGCCGGCCCCGGCGACGTCGTCGAGGTGCCGCCTGGCGTGGTGCACGGGTTCGCCAACGCCGGGCCCGAGACGGCTTTGCTCTCGGTCGAGGTCCGCCCGGCGCTCGACATGGAGGAGATGCTCGCCGAGGTCGTGGAGATCGCCCTGGCGGGACGGATGACCCGCCAGGGGCTGCCGCGCGACCCGACCGAGCTCGCGTCGCTGGCTCGCCGGTATGACCGCGTCGCCCATGCGCCATGGCTGAACGTGCACATCCAGCGCTTCCTGCTGGCCCCGCTGGTGCTACTCGCGCGCATCCGGCGCGCACCGCGGATCGCGGCGGAGATCGCCGAGCCATGCCCGATCTCCTAGTTGCCGCGACCGTGGTGACGGCGCTCGGCGCGGCGCTGAACGCCGGCGTTTTCTTCGCCTTCTCGAGCTTCGTGATGACGGCCCTGGAGCGCCTGCCGGCACCCGCGGCGATCGCGGCGATGCAGTCGATCAACGTCACGGTCCTCACGCCGGTGTTCATGGGCACGCTGTTCGGCGTCGCGGCCGGATGCGTGGGCCTGGCCGCGTGGGGGATCCTCGATTGGCACGGCTCGGCGAGTCCTTGGCTGCTGACGGCCGGCGCGCTGTACCTGGCCGGGGCGATCGGGCTGACCGGCGCCTTCCATCAGCCGCGCAACCTGGCGCTGGCGACCGTCGACCCACTCGCTTTCGACGCCGAGCGGACGTGGCGGCGCTACGCGTCGGAGTGGACGGCGCTCAATCACCTGCGCACGCTGGCGTCGCTCGGCTGCTCCGCCGCCTTGTCGGTGGCAGCGGTCGCCGGTTGAGCCGCTGAGCGCGCGCCGAAAATCACCCGGGTGATTCTGTCCCGAGGTATTGACGTGTCACCCCGTCGGGCCGAACAATCAACCTGCGCCCCATGTGCACGGTCGTTGCGGCTTGCGGGTCGGGGGCGCAACCATGACGCCCGGGGGCCACAGCGGGACCTCAGTGCCACGCCGCGCCGGGGCGGCGTGGCACTGACCGGGCTCCGGTGCCGCTCGCGTCAGGCCGGCGGAAGGCGCTCGGACCGCGTTGTATAGGGTGGCCGCATGTCGATCGTGATCGTCGGAGCGGGTCCGAACCTGGGAATGGCGGTCGCGCGCCGCTTCGGGCGCGAGGGCCTGGCGGTGGGCCTGGTCTCCCGCACCCAGTCGAGACTGGACCAGCTCGCCCAGCAGCTGCAATCGGATGGGATCACCGCCGCTGGGTCCGCCGCGGACATCCGCGACGCCGACGCGCTGAGCGGCGCGATCGCCGTGCTCGCAGACCGGCTGGGGCCGGTCGAGGTGCTCGAGTACTCGCCGCTGCCCGCGCGGGAGTTCATGAAGCCGATCCTCGAGACTGGCGTCGACGACGTCCGTGGGCCACTCGAGTTCAGCGTGCTGGGCGCCGTCGCCGCCGTGCAGACCGTGGTCGGCCCGATGCGCGAGGCGGGCCGGGGCACGATCCTGTTCACGACCGGGGGAGCGGCGGTCAACCCCTATCCGGCGCGCGCCGGGGTGGGGATCGCGTTCGCCGCCGAGGTGGCCTACGCGCGGATGCTCCACGACCAGCTGGCGCCGGACGGACTGCACGTGGCGCATACGGCGATCGCCGGCCGGATCGCTCCCGGACAGGACCACGAGCCCGAGGACATCGCCGAGGCGCTGTGGTCGCACCACACGCGTCGCGATCGCTTCCAGACCCGGATCGGGATCGACTAGCCGGACCGCGAGCTTACCCGGCGCGTGGATCGCGGTTGCGGTCCTCGTCGGACTGCTGGTGGCCGCGCGCACGTCGTCGCGGCGGTAAAAAGCCCACCGATCCGGTACCTGGCGTCATAGTTCGACGCTTGCCCACGTCGTCTCGACCGGTCCGGGACCCGCGAGCGCGCTCGCGTGCGCGCGGCCGCAGACCGACCCCAGCCGTCTACCGGCGGCGGCGGGCCATCGCCGGCGGGGCGATCGTGCTCGTCGCCGTGCTGATCGCGACCGCCGCAATCACCGACGCGTTCGGGCTCTCCGGCTCGGGGGGCTCGGCGCCGGCCCGCTCGGAGACCGGCGGAACGGCGGCGGCCAAGTCCGAGCACCTCGCGCCCGGCACGGAATATCCCGGCCAACCCGGTCCGATCAACACGAGCTTTCCGGGGCTGACCACATTCCGCGGCAACGCGACCCGCAGCTACTACGGCGAGGGCCCGCTCCCCAAGCACCCGCAGATCATCTGGCAATACCCGCAGTCAGGCGGGATGTGTTCGACGTCGAGCGACCTGTTCGGGACCGAGCAGTGGTGCGGCACCGGCTGGACCGGCCAACCCAACGTGATCGTCCACCAGGACGGAAAGATCGAGATTCGCGAGGGCGCTTACGACGACGATTACCACTTCTTCGATGGCGCGACCGGCAAGCAGATGCGCCCGGATCTGCACACGGGCGATCTGGCCAAGGGGTCGGCGACCAGCGATGCGCAGGGCTACCCGCTGTATTACGCCGGGTCCCGGGACAACAACCTGCGCGTGATCGCGATGGACCGGCCCAAGCCGACCGTCCTGTGGTCGACCAACGCCCATGATGTCCCCCACCTGGTGTGGAACGACGACTGGGACGGCGCCCCGCTGGAGATCGGCGACTACCTGCTCGAGGGCGGCGAGAACTCGTGGTTCTACGTGATCCGGCTACATCGCCACTACGACGCCAACCATCTCGTGCAGGTGAAACCGAAGATCGTGATGCTGGTCCCCGGGTGGGACGCCGAGCTGCACCGTGAGGTCACCGACGACGACTACTCGATCGAGAACTCGGTGGCGTTCTATAAGGGCGTCGTCTACTTCTCCAACTCGGCCGGGCTCGTGCAGGGCTGGGACATCTCGGACATCCTGCGGGGCGGGACGCACTACAAGCGCGTATTTCGCTTCTGGGACGGCGACCAGACCGACGCGTCGGTGGTGATCGACCAGCAGGGCTACCTGTACGTGGGGCGGCACATGGACGAGAACGAGCCGCGCCCGGAGACGCTGGCGCGTGACAAGCAGATCGGCGCGCTGATGAAGCTGAACCCCCACAATCCCAGCCACCCGCTGGTGTGGAGCGCGAAGGTCGGCGGCTACTCACCCCACGACGGATTGCTGGGGACCCCCGCGCTCTACAAGGGGGTCGTGTACGCGGCCGGAATCGGAGGCCAACTGCTCGCCGTCAACCAACAGACCGGCCACGTCAACTGGCAGATCAACCAGAACTCCCAGACGTGGGGCTCGCCGGTGCCGATCGACAACCAGCTCGTGATCGGCGACTGCACCGGAGGCCTGCACGACTACGACATCTCCGACCCCCGGGTGCCCCCGAAGATCCTGTGGACCGTCCACCTGGATGGCTGCATCGAGTCGACCCCGGCCGTCTGGCGCGGGATGCTGTGGGTGGGCGCGCGCGGCGGGAAGTTCTACGGGATCGGCGACCCGCGCTAATCGTCTGGCGGTCGGGCCGTGGTCGACCGCACCACCAGCTCGGTCTCCAGGCTCTGGACCGAGCGGCACGCCATCGCCGTCGATCAGCCCGAGCAGCGCGCGAGCCGCCAGATGGCCCTTTTGGCGAGTGGGCTGGGAGACCGTCGTCAGCCCCATCCGCTCGGCCGGCGCGGCGTCGTCGAAGCCCACGATCGAGAGGTCGCGGGGAACGTCGACACCGCGTGCGCGGGCCGTCAGCAGCGCACCCTCGGCCAGCCGGTCTGACAGGCAGAGGACCGCGGTGGGGCGGGGCGAAGCTCGAGCAGCAGGCCCGCGGCGGCGGCGCCCTCGGCGACCGTGCTGTTGGTGCCGGCGACGACCGGGATCCCGTGCCACCCGAGCCCCGCCGCCTCGACCGCGTCGCGGTAGCCCTCCAGACGCAGCCGGCTCACCGCGTAGGTCGCCGCCGACTGCGCCTGCTCGTCGGCCGGGCCTCGAACCGGACCGCGGCTGAGCCCGAAGGTGACCACGCCGAGGCGGCGATGGCCGAGGGACAGGAGGTGGTCGGCGGCTCGTCTCGCGGCCGCGCGGTCATCGATCCCTACCCAAGCGGGTGCGGCGTTGGCGGCGACCCGCGCCAGCCGTTCGGGCTCGGGCTGGTCGATCACGACGATCGGTAGCCGCCGAGCGAGGGCGGCGTCGAGCAGCGGATCGTCGTCGGCCAGCGATGACACGATCAGGCCGTCGATCACGGCGCTGTTGATCGCCGCCGAGCTGCGTTCCGGCGTCGCCGATCCCGGAACCAGCAGCAGTCCGGTGCCCGCGGTCTCGGCCGCCGAGCTGATGCCGGCCAGCAGCTCGACGCTGACCGGATCCTCGAAGGCGTAGGTGAGCCCGTTGGCGTAGGCGAAGCCGAGCGCTCCGACGCTGCCGCGGCGCAAACCGGCCGCCAGCGGGTCGGGACCCGGATAGCCCATCCGCGACGCGATCGCCAGGACCCGCTCGCGGGTCGCTGCCGACAGCTGGTCGGGGCGGCTGAATGCGTTGGAGACGGTCTTGGCCGAGCAACCCGCCTCGTCGGCCACTACTTGGAGGGTGATTCGGCGCGCCATACGGGTATACATGATCCATTACTTCATCGTTGAAGAAAACCTGGCTCGCGATGCATCGGGACGCCCCCGGCAGCAGTTCCGGGGCCCTGGTGGCGCTGTGTCTGGTCCAGTTCGTCGACGTGCTCGGGGTGACCGAGATGATCACCGCGATGCCGCGGATCCTCGACGCCCTGGCCGAGCCGGCCTCCGCCGCGTCGCTGTTGCTGACCGCGTACGCGATGAGCTTCGGCGGGCTGCTGATGCTCGGCTCCCGCGTCGGCGATCGGTTCGGGCACCGCCGCACGCTGTTGGCGGGAATCGCCGGCTTCGCCGCCGGCTCGTTGGCGTGCGCCGTGGCCGGCTCGGGCACGTCGTTGGTGATCGGGCGCTGCGTCCAGGGAGCGTCGGCGGCGATGTCGGTTCCGTCGGCCTTGAGGCTGCTGTCGGCGGGCGTCCCCGATCCGGCGCGGCGCCGGCGGGCGATGGCCGCCTGGAGCGCGACCGGCGCGGCGGCTGGCGCGGCCGGCTACCTCGTCGGCGGCGGCGTCACCGAGCTCGCCGGCTGGCGCGCGATGTTCTGGCTGAACCTGCCGCTGGCAGCGGTGATGGCGGCCGCCGTGCTTGTTCGGGTCGAGCGCGACCGTGGCGGGGCGGCCGGCCGGCTCGATCTGCCGGGGGCCGCGCTGTTCACCGCGGCGGTGATGGGGGTCGTGCTCGCCGGCGCGCGGCTGCAGCGTCCGGGCGGCGCGGCATCGGCGCTTCCGGTGCTCGCGGTCGCCGCGGCGCTGGTGGCGGCACTGGTGTGGACCGAGCGCCGCTCGCCCGAGCCGCTGTTTGTGAGCGAGCTGCTGCACCACCCCCGGCTGCGAGCCGGTGCCGCGGCGGCGTTTGCGAACACCGCGACGACGAGCTCGGCGATCGCGATCGCCACGCTCGAGCTCCAGCGCGACCAGGGCGTCGGTGCCGCCGCCGCGGGGCTGCGGTTGCTGCCGTTCAGCCTGTGCGTGATCGCGGGAGCCGGGGCCGCCGGGCGAGCGCTGCGGCGCCTTTCCGAACGCAGCGTGATCGCGATCGGGCTGGGCGCGATCGGGGTCGGCGACGCGCTGCCGGCGGGCGGGCGCGGGCTGCTGATCGCCGGAGTAGGCATCGCGGGCATCGGCATCGGAATCTCGTCCGTGGCCGCGACCGGTCTGGGGACGGCGGTCCCCGAGCGGCTGCAGGGCGCCGCCGCCGGGATCGTCAACACCGGCGGCGCAGCTCGGCACCGCGCTCGGTGTGGCCGGCCTGCTGACGCTCGTCGCCGCCGGCGCCAGCGCCGGGCTGCCGATCGCAGGGGCACGGCTGGGCTGGCTGGGCGCCTCCGCGGCCGCGCTGGCGAGCGCGGTCCTTATCGCCCCAAAAGCTCAGGCCCGGATCAGCAGGTCCGAGAGCCCGGGTGGGCATCAGCCCTCAGCGTAGGCGATGCCCCCCGCCTCCAACCGATCCGCGGTGCGCGCCAGGGCCGGGTCGTCCAGCGCCCCGGCGATCCGCCGCAGCGTCTCGATCTGGTCGGCCGGAACGGGCGGCAGCGGTCCGAGCTCGCCGAACGCCGCGGCCAGCAGCCGCTCGGCCTCGGGACGCGCTCCGGGTCCGTCGAGCAGCCACCGAGCCGGCGCCAGTGGGCCGAACAGCAGGCCCTGGGCGAGCTCCGGGTACCTGTCGACGTCGGGCTCGACGCCGAGCTCACCGGCCAGCGTCGCCGCAAGCTGGGGATACATGTCGAACGGCATCGCGCCCCGGATGGCGCGGTGCTCGGCGATCCCGGCGTGCATGCGCTCGGTCGACGGTGGCGCCAACGCGCCCGACCACACGGCCGCCACCCACCGGGCCTGCAGCTCGACGGTCGGGATCTGCGGACCGATCAGCAGGAACTGCCCCAGCAGCGCCAGCCCCGGAAGGTCGGGGTGAAACGTCCGGAGATACAGGTCGACGTGATTCCGGTCGTCGCCGAGCACACGCCGGATGTCCGGCGACAGGTAGGGAAGGTCGAGGTCGTATCCGGTCGCGCAGATCACGGCGTCGACGTCGGTCTCGGCGCCGTCGGCAAACCGCACGGTCCGGCCCCGGATCGACTCCACGGCGCCGCGCGGGGCGATCCGCCCCTCAGCGACGTAGGCGAGGTACTCCTGGCTCATCGACAGCTTCGGAGCTGCGTTGCGGTCGACCGCCAGACCGCCGTAGCGGACCGGGTCGCCCGCCTCGGCGAGCACGCCGTCGCGGATCCCTGCCGCAACCTGCTCGGGAGGCAGCGCTGCACCGAGCAGACCGAAGAAGCGGTTGAACCAGCGCCAGTCGGTGGGGATCCCGCGGACGACCTTCTGGAGCACGTAGCGCGGGTGACGGCACGCCGAGATCACCTCGATCGTGTTGTCGGCCGCGAGGTCTGAGGCAATCTCCACGCCCGAGATCGAGTTGCCGTACACGAGCACCCGCCGTCCCCGGAACTCATCGGGTCCGCGATAGTCGAACGAGTGCACCGCGCGGCCGTCGACCCGCATCCGCGCAAGACCCGGGGTCGCGGGGAACCGCGGCGCGCCGAAGCGGCCGCTGGCCACGACGACGCCCGTGAACCGATCGGCGTGCTCCTCGCCGTCCTGGCTCCAGCGCACGATCCAGCCGCGACCGGCGCGCTGCACACCGGTCACCCGCGCACCGGTCAAGACGCGCTGCGCTACCCCGAAGTGCTCGGCATACTCGTGCAGGTACGCCTGCACCTGCTCGGCGCGCGGGAACGTCGCCACCCCGGGCCCGAGCGGGAAGTCCGAGAAAGCGGTCGTCGTCCGGCTGGTGTTGGTGCGCATCCCCGGCCACACCCCGCTGTGCGGCGACCCGACGTTCCACTGCCCGCCGACGTCCTCTCCGCGCTCAAGCACGATCGGCTCGAGCCCGCGCTCGATCAGATGCTTGGCAGCGGTCAGCCCGGAGGGCCCCGCCCCGATCACGGCGACCGGTCCCCACCCGATCGCGCCCGTCAGGTTGTTCATCGTCGCTCCCATTTTGTTTGCGCCCTGTCGCTCAGTCCCGTCAGCTGCCGGTCAGTCACGGCAGAGATGCCAGGCGAGAGCTAAGCTGTGGTTCGTAGTCTATAACTGTGAACCACAGTTTGTCAAGCGAGCTGAGGAGCGCTAGTAACTTCGCCGGGCCGAGGTGAGCTCGGTCAGCTGGCTGCCGACCGCGTCGATCCCGGCGATCGCGTTGGCGGCGCGCTGGAACCCGGCGCCGCCACCGCGCGCCAGCAGCTCCGGCAGGCCCGCGAGCTCGTCCGCGCACCCCAGCTCGGCGGCATGCCGGGTCGCGCGAGCGATCGCGTCGTCCAGCAGCTCGGTGACCGGGCGCAGTCGTCCGTCGGGGTCGGGTAGCTCGGCCTCGACCCCGAAGCGGGCGGCTCGGAAGATGCCTTCCTCGAGCAGCTCGGCCGGCGGGTCGGGCCCGGGGTCGCCCTCGGCGGCATCGCGGACGAGACAGTGGACCAGCGCCACCAGCGCCGCCATATAGGGCAGCGACGCCTGCGCGTCGAGCGCCCGGATCTCGACCGTTCCCAGACGGGGATGCGGTCGCAGCTTCCACCAGAACCACGTGTAGTCGGGCACGTCCGCCGCTCGCGCCAGCAGCCGGCTGATCTCAAGGAAGTCCTCGTAGTCGCGCATCGCCCGCGGGGCACCGGAGCGGGGCCAGCCGCGGATCGTCACCTCGCGGGCGGAGGCGAGCCCGGTGTCGCGGCCGTGGCGGAACGGCGAGTTCGCGGCCAGCGCCTGGAGCAGCGGCAGGTCCCGCCGCAGCTCGTTGAAGGCGCGGATCGCCGTCTCGGCATCGGGCATCCCCACGTGGATGTGGAGGCCACCGACCGGTGTTACCGCGGCGTCGCCCAGCAGGTAGCGGATGCGCTCGTAGCGCTCCTTGTCGGTGGTCTCTGCGTCCCCTTCGTTCGCGGTGGGATGCGTCCCCGATCCCAGCACGCCCGCTCCGGTCTGCACGACCGCCTGGCGCAGTGTTCCGAGCTGGTCGACCGCGGAGCCGACATTGGGGTGCACGCCGGTGATCAGCTCGATCTGACAGGCGTGCAGCTCGGGCTCGACCGTGCCGTCGACGTCGCCGAGCCGCTCGAGCACGGCCGTCGACGCGTTCGCCTGACGCCCGGTGGCGGGGTTGACCAGGAACAGCTCCTCCTCGACGCCGATCGAGAACGGATCGCCGGTCCCGAACTGGTGCTCGCGGTCGTCCTCCCGGGTTCCTGGCTCACGTTCCCGGGTCATCCTGGCCTCACCGGTTCAGCGCAATTCGGATGGGGGCAGATCATCGGGCAACGGCACCTGTTGGGGCGGTGCGCCCGTGGCCTGCTCCCACGAGGTGAACGCCTCGCCGTCACGTCCCTGATGCTCGCCGTCACCACCGAGTGCGATCAGCAGCACGCGCTCGCGCGAGCGGTTCAGCAGTTGGCGGCGCACGCTCGGCGCGACACGCAGCAGCTCGCCCGGCCCGAGCTCCGCCAGCTCTTCCTGAAACGCCACCGTCAGCCGGCCTTCGAGCACGAGGTACACCTCCTCCTGGTGCTGGTGGCGGTGAATTCGCAGCCGCTGCCCGGGCCCCAGCGCGATCTGGTTGATCCCGAACGTCGTCACTCCCAGCGGGCGGCGCAGCGACACGAATTGCTCGTCGCCGTCTGGCTGAAGGCTGGTCCGTGCGATTCCCTCTTGCATCGCGCGGGATCTTTGCAGGTCCGGCCTCGGTCGCGGCGGAACCCGGGCCTGGCGTCGTGCACGCCCCTTGGCACGGCTCGAGGCGTCGGATACGGTTTGCCAAACCCAATGGGCGGGGCGTCCAGAGAGGCAGGGTGGCATGGCGTACGAGATGCAGATCCGCAACAGTCCGGGGCGCGCGAAGATCCGCAGCGTCTGGGCCGTCGCGTTGCTTCCGATAATCACGCTGGGGATCTACCACCTGGTGTGGTGGTACAAGATCAATCGCGAGCTCCGTGATTACGGTGACTCCAAGGGCTACGACCTCGGTCAGAGCCCGACGAACTCTCTGCTGGCGCTGATCCCCGGCGCCTTCATCATCATTCCGCCGCTGATCAGCTACTGGCGCGGCACCCACCGGATCCAGGGCGCCGCTCGGCTGGCCCGCACCGAGCCCCCCAACGGCTGGATCGCGCTGATCCTGTATCTCGTTCTCGGGCTTGGTTTCCCGGCCTACCTGCAGTACTACCTCAACCACGTGTGGCAGACCGACGCCGACCCGCTGCCGGGCCAGGGTGCTCCGCCGGCGCTGCCGGACTCGATGCCGCCTCGCCTCGAGGCAGAACCCGAGCGCGAGACCGAGCAGTCGGGGCCGCCCGAGCAGCAGGGCTAGTCCTGGACGCCTGCGTAAAACGGCGCGCCGCGGGTGTGCCGCCGTGGGTCACGGGCCTGACGGCGGTGGCCGCGGTGCTGCTGGCCTCGCCGGCTGGCGCCGCGGGCACGGCCCGGGGCGTCCGTCACGTGTCTGTGCCGGCGGGCGCCCGCGCGGTGAACGCGTCGCACGCAGATCACGTCATCGGAGATGGAACCCCGGGCAGCTGCACCTCTCGGAAGGTAGTCGCGGCGGTTCACGCGGGCGGCGTGATCCGGTTCTCGTGCGGGGCCAAGCCGGTGCTGATCCGGATGAACGCCACGGCCAGGGTGTCGAACACCAGCCGCCGGGTCGTGCTCGACGGGGGCGGCCTGGTGACGCTCAGCGGGGAAGGCCGGCGCCGGATCCTGTACATGGACACCTGCGACCGCGCGCAGACGTGGACGACATCGCACTGCCAGGATCAGGCCGAGCCGCAGCTGATCGTCCAGAACCTGAACTTCGTCGACGGCAACTCGACCGGCCAGACGTTCGACGGCGGCGGCGGGGGAGCGATCTTCGACCGAGGCGGCCGGCTGCGAATCGTCGACTCGAGGTTCGCATCCAATCGCTGCGACTCCGAAGGGCCCGACCTGGGAGGCGGAGCCGTCCGGGCGCTTTCGCAGTATCACGGCCTGCCGGTGTATGTCACGGGGAGCCGCTTCGCGGGCAACTTCTGCAGCAACGGCGGCGGGCTGAGCAGCATCGGCGTCTCGTGGACCGTGCTCAACAGCGTGTTCACCGGCAACCGTGCGATCGGCCACGGCGCCAACCCGGCCCGGCCGGGGACGCCCGGCGGCGGCAGCGGCGGCGCGATCTACAACGACGGCGACACGATGAAGCTGACCGTCGCGGGGACACTGATCGACCATAACCGCGCCCGCGAGGGGGGAGGCGCGATCTTCTACGTGTCCAACGATCGCAGCGGCACGGTGTCGATCTCCCACAGCACGCTCGACGACAACCCCAATGTCGGCTTCCACACGGCCGGCCTGCCGGGGATCTTCTACCTCGGCCGCGGACGGCCCGTGGTCGCGGCCTCGATCCTGCGCTAGCGCGCCCGCTAGAACACCAGCCGAAACGCGGCCGCGGTGGCGGCCGCAGTCAGTGCCACGACGATGAACGGCGCGCGCAGCCACACGAGCGCGCCCGCCACCACCAGCGCGGGCGCCCGGGCGTCGAGCACGAACCGGGTGCCGGTGCTGAACGTCTGGACGAGGATCAGCGCCGCCAGCACGGGAACGACGAGCAGGTGCAGCGACCAGCGCTCAGCCGTCTCGGGCTCGATTCGATTCCCGAGCACGAGCCCGAGGCCCTTGAGCGCGTACGCGGCCACGCACAGCGCGATCACCGGCCACCAACTCATGCCTCAGACCGCTCCCGGCGCCTGGCGGCGATCAGCACGGGCACCGCGCCGAGCGCCGCGGCGATGATCGGCACGCCCGTGGGCGTGACAGTCAGCAGAACGAGCGCGATCACGGCGCCGGTCACCGCCGCCCGCGGCGCGCCCGCCCGACGCAGCTGCGGGGCCAGCAGCGCCAGGAACACGGCCGGGAACACGGCATCCAGGCCGAGCCGCCGCGGGTCGCCCAGGCCCGAGCCGGCCAGCGCGCCGGCGAGCGTCCCCAGGTTCCAAGCGGTGAACAGGCAGAGCGCGGTGAGGTCGAACGCGCGCCGCTTGGCCTCCGGTGTCGGCTGCGCGTGAGCCATCGCGGTCGTCTCGTCCACGACCAGGTGAGCCCGAAGCATCCGGTGAGGCAGGCCGCCCGTGAGCACGCCCTTCAGGCTGAGGGCATACACCGCGTTGCGCCCCGCGAGCAGGATCGACGGCGACAGCGCGCCGATGATGCCTCCACCCGCCCCGATCACCGACACGAATGTGAACTGCGAGGCGCCGGTGAACGTGATCAGCGACAACACACACGTCTGAGCGACGCTGAGGCCGGCTGCGACCGACAGCACGCCGAACGAGACCGCGTAGACGCCGGTGGCGATCCCGATCGAGAGCGCGTTCCTGAAGACCGAGTGCTTCAACATTGGGTTGGCCATTGTCGCGCGAAATCACGGGCAGATGGCTGCCAATTCCGCCTCCAGATCGCGATTTATGGCAATATCATGCCGTGGATGAGATCGATCACGCAATCATTTTCGAGCTAATTCGCGACGGGCGCCTGTCCAACGTCGAGCTGGCCGCGCGCGTGAACCTGTCGCCGTCGCCGTGCCTGCGCCGCGTGCGCGCGCTCGAGGAGTCCGGGGTCATCCGCGGCTACCACGCCGACGTCCAGCCATCCGCTGCCGGGCGAGGGTTCGAGGTGTCGGTGCTGGTCGAGCTGTCCGCGCAGGATCGCCGGACGGTCGAGGAGTTCGAGCGCCGCATTGCCGCGATGGACGCGGTCGTGGAGTGTCGGCGGATGTTCGGGGTTCCGGACTACGCGATCCGCGTGGCGGTCGCCGACAAGGACGCGTACGAGGCGTTCTACATGTCCGAGCTGGCCGAGCTGCCCGGCCTCGGGCGCATCAACTCGCAGTTCACGATGAAGCTCGTCAAGGCAGCGACGCCCGGCAGCTGAGCGCCCGCGTCAAAATCCGCCGTACTGCAGTCCTACGAGGAGGGAGAGCCATGCCCAAGTTCAGGACGGCCACGCTGGCCGCCACGGCGGCGCTGACCGCCGGAGCCCTGTTTGCCTCAGTGAGTTCGGCGAAGCCGGTGCGGGGCAACGCCCACGCTCACGCCGGAAGCACGACGGTACATGTGGTCGAGCATGCGATCACCGACGACGAGATCCCCACCGGCGGCGGCAAGGACGTGAAGGGGAACATCCTGACGTTCGTCAACCCGGTGTTCGACGCGACCGACCACAAGCGCGTCGGCCATGACGAGGGGTTCTGCACGCGGCTCGACGTCAAGCAGGGGATCTGGGAGTGCCTGTGGACGACGTTTCTCAAGGGAGGCCAGCTCACCGTCCAGGGTCCGTTCTACGACACGCATAACAGCGTGCTGTCGATCACCGGCGGAACTGGCGCCTACCGCAACGCCCGCGGCGAGATGGTCCTGAGGTCTCGCAACGGCGGCAAGGAGTACGACTTCATCTTCAGGCTCAGCTAAGCGTGGCACGGTCCGCCGCCGCTCCCAAAGTGATCGCGCGCGACGGCGACCTGATCGTCGAGAGCGACCCGCGGCGCCCGACCGGGCGGCTGCTCCGCCAGGCCGACATGGAAGCGTCGTACGTCGACCTGGCGGACGCGTCGCACCTGGAGTTCGACTACATGCGCTGGATGCGAATCGTCCTGCGCGCGGTCCGGGCGCGCCGGGTCATGCACCTCGGAGGCGGCGCCTGCGCGCTGGCGCGGGCGCTCGTCGCCGAGGATCCATCCGGCCGACAGCTGGTGTGCGAAGTCGACGGGCGCGTGCTGGCGCTCGCTCGCGATCACCTGGGCCTCCGCCGCGCTCCCGGGCTGAGGGTGCGCCACGCCGAAGGACGCGCGTGCCTCGAGCACCAGGCCGAGGACAGTTGGGACGCGGTCGTGATCGACGCATTCGTCGGGGCCGTGGTGCCGAGGCCGCTGATCACCGTAGAGGCCCTCGCGCTCGTGGCCCGGGCGGCGCCGCTGGCGCTGGTGAACATCGTCGACGATCGCTCAGCGCGCGAGCTGCGCCTGGTTGCGGCCGCGGTGAGCACCGCGTATCCGCAGGCCTGGGCGCTGGGCGGGCGCGCGGGCAACTCGGTGCTGATCGGCGGCGTCACGCTGCCCGACCTGGACTTGGTCGCGGCCCGGGTTGCTGCCGACCGTTCGCCGGCGTCTGTGACGGCGCCCGCCGAGCTGTCGCGCCAGATCGTCGGCACGATGGCACTCCGCGACGGCGACGTCGCGGCTGGCTGACCTGTTCGATCGGGTCAGGCGTCGCGCGGGATCACGCGGTCGATCTCGACAGCCGCGCCATCGCGGGTGTCGAGATACACCACGAACACCGAGGGCGGTCCCCCGAACCACGCGCTCAGCTCGCCCTCGCCGACGTACTCGGCCGCGCGCTGAGAGCCGTCGGGTTCGATCACCCAGACCGCTTCGCCCTTGTGGAACTTGCCGTCGCCAATGCTGCTCATCGGCTTGACACGATACGGATCATCACACCGCCGCGCCGGTGTCGGACACGAGCCGACCGTCAGTCGTCGTTCACCTGGTTTGCCATCACCTGCTTGTCACCATCGGTCGCCTGGGCCATGATGTTCGGCACGCCCGGGGCGCCGGCGATGAAGTCAGAGAGCCGCCGCCGGCGGGCCTGGACACGCTCCCACCGCGCCTGCGCGCGCGCCAACTTGCGACTGTCGGGCTTGTAGAACCGCCGAGCCCAGATCGAGTGCGGCCTGGCCAACCGGATCGAGGCCACCAGCGACACCAGCGGGATGAACACGCCGAACAGGCCGACCAGCGGCTTCCCCTTCGTGATCGCGATCGCCGAGAACAGGATGTCGATCGTGATCGTGACCGCCCAGCCCGAGATCGAGGAGCCGTTGGCGCTGCCGCCGAACGGCGCGATCCCCAGCAGCACCAGACCGCCGAGCAGCGCGGCTACCACGACGGCCCGGAACGAGATCCGCCCCTCGTCGGCCCAGTAGACGTCCTGGACGTAGATCCACAGGGCGAACTCGTCCAGCGTCAGGCCGGCGCCGACCCCGAAGACTCCGGCCAGGATTTCGGTCTGGGGGCTGCCCTGGTTGATCACGAAGCTGAGAAAGCCCGAGATCAACAGCAACCCGATTCCCCACACCACGTGGTGTAGGTGCAGGCCGCCCGCGGTCTCCACGTTGCCGGGCCACCAGGTCACTTTCGGGTCGCGGATCAGCCGCGCGCTGGTGCGGATGAACAGGAACGACAGCAGGAACGTCCCGAGCAGCACGAACCCCGCCCGCTGGGAGAGGTCGTAGAGGAACTCGTTGTCGACCACGGAGGTCGCTGTGCTGAGGATCGAGACGTTCATCGAGTGCCCCGCCGTCTCATCGCCAGGAGCCTAGACCACGTGTGCCTCAGGCCTGTCCGAACTCCTCGAGCGCGGCCAGTACCTGCGCGTTGTGCCGATGACCGATCGTCTCATACCCGACCACGGTGATCCACGGAACCAGTGACAGCACCAGCAGGCACCATTCGGGGGCCACCCCGATTCCGGCCATCACCACCGACGTCGCCAACACCAGCGCCGACAGCCCGATCAGCGCATAGTGAAACGGATCGATCGACCCGGTCAGGTAGGCGTACAGCACGAAGATCCCGAACACGTAGATCGCCAGTGGGATCGCGGTCGTCAGCAGCGTCTCGAACGCAGACAGCTTCGTCTCGTGCGCGACGTAGTAGGCCGCAACGTGCAGCCCGGCGCCGGTGGCGACCACAGCCCCGAAGATCGGGATGTGCCCATAGCCCCACCCGAACGAGCGGTGGCGGCGGCGAGCCAGGATCTCGCCGCACGGGACGACGAAGTAGATCCACCACATCCCGAATGTGAGCGTCACGCCGGCGAGCCCGATCACGGCCGCCTTCACCGACCAGCCGTCGCCGCCCGGACCGACCACCGCGCCGAGCGCGGCCACGGTCCCGAGGATCGCCTCGCCGAGGCAGATGATCACCAGCAGGCCGTAGCGCTCGGCGATGTGATGCGGATGCCATGGGGTACCGCCGTACCTGGTCTCGGCGATCAGTGGGCCGAGCAGCTCGATTGCGATCAGCGGGACGGCGAGCGCGAGCATTGCGCCGATGTGCACGTGGGCGAACACGAGGCCCACCCAGCCAGCCTGCGCGACCAGGATCGTGATCATGTAGACCCTCGAGGCGCTCCGGCGACTGGGGTCCTCGTGCGCCGCCCGCGCCCACTGGGCGACCATCGCCACGCGCATCACCACGTAGCCGGCGACCATCACCCCGTTGTCGACCGCCTCGTGCTTGGCGATCGAGTCAAACAGGCTGGCGATCCCGAGCGCGAGGACCAGCACCCCGACCATCTGCAGCAAAGTCAGCAGCCGGAACACCCAGTCGTCGGTGTCGTACGCCGACGCGAACCAGGAGAAGTTGATCCAGGCCCAGGTGATCGCGAACACCGAGAAGCAGAAGCCGATCAGGCTGGTCCGCACGTCGCCGAGCGACAGGTAGTGCGCGAGCTCGTCGGCCGCGGTGCCGAAGCCGACCACGAACGTCAGGTCGAACAGCAGCTCGAGCGGGGTCGAGGCGCGGTCCTGCTCTTCGGGATCGCGGCCGGTCATCCGGGACACGCGGTGGCTGACGCTCGGAGGCATGCGAGCGAAGGCTAGGGATCCGTGTCCAAATCGACGGGCTTGCCGCGTCGTAGGGATACAGGCCCGTATCGTGCCCGGCACGAGCACGTGGTCGCGTCACCGGACCACAAGGAGAAGACATGGCTGACTACATGCTGTTGCTGTACGCGCCCGATGGCGACGAGGCCGAGCAGGCGCGGAGATGGGGCGAGTTGCCGCTCTGGGACGAGGTCACCCAGAGCCTGCGCGACGCCGGCCTGCTGGTCGCCAACAGCCCGCTGTACGGGCCTGAGACGGCGACCACCGTACGCGTGCGCGCCGGCGACACGGAGCTCACCGACGGCCCGTTTGCGGTCACCAAGGAGGTGCTCGCCGGCTACTACATCCTGCGTTGCGACGATCTCGACCAGGCGACGGCGGCCGCCGCGCGGCTGCCGATCGCCCGTTACGGCTCGATCGAGGTGCGGCCGATCATGGACATGAGCGCCATGCCCGCGCCCGGCGAGGTCGCATCCGAGCAGGGGTGAGCCCTCACGGCCAGCCGCTGCGCTCAGACGACGCGATCGTTCAGGCGTTCCGCGACGAGCGGCCCGCCGTGCTGGCCACGCTGATCCGGCAGGTGGGCGATTTCCAGCTGGCCGAGGACGCGGTCCAGGACGCGTTCGCCGACGCCGTGACCGCATGGCGGCGCGGCGGCGTGCCCAACCGACCCGGCGCCTGGATCACAGTGGCGGCGAGGCGCCGGGCCATCGACCGCCTGCGCCGCGACCAATCGTTGGCCCACCGCGCCGCGCGGCTGGCCGAGCTGACGCCGCCACTGAACCAGGAGGACGAGCCCGTGCCCGACCCGAGCGCGGTCGTCGACGACCGGCTGCGCCTGATCTTCACCTGCTGCCACCCGGCGCTTCAGCAGCCCGCGCAGGTGGCGCTGACGCTGCGGATGCTGGGCGGCCTGACTACGGGCGAGATCGCGCGCGCGTTCCTGGTCGCTGAGCCGACCATGGGCAAGCGGATCGTGCGAGCCAAGCGCAAGATCGCCGAGGCCCACATCCCCTACCGGGTTCCGCCCGACGATGAGCTGCCGGACCGGTTGCGCGGGGTGCTCCGGGTCCTGTACCTGGTCTTCAACGAGGGCTACTCGGCCACCGGCGGCGACCTTCTGGTTCGCGAGGAGCTGTGCGGCGAGGCGATCCGGCTTGGCAGGTTGCTCGCGCAGCTGATGCCCGACGATGCAGAGGTGCTGGGGTTGCTCGCACTGATGTTGCTGCACGACGCGCGACGGTCCGCGCGCGTCGACTCCGACGGCGGCTACGTCGAGCTCGCAAGGCAGGACCGCACGTTGTGGGACCGCGGCCTGATCGCGGAGGGGCTGGGGATCCTGGAGCGCGCATTCCGGCTGGGTCCTCCGGGCGAATATCAGCTGCAGGCCGCGATCACGGCCGCACACATCGAGGCGCTCGATGCCGAGTCGACTGACTGGGCCAAGATCGCCGAGCTCTACGGAGTGTTGGCCAAGCTCACCCCATCGTCCGTCGTCGAGGTCAACCGCGCCGCTGCTGTGGCGTTCGCGCAGGGGCCGCTCGCCGGCCTGACGCTGCTCGAGCCGCTGCTCGGTGACGCCGCGCTGCGCGACTACCAGCCGTTGCATGCGACGCACGCCGAACTCCTCAGTGCGACCGGAGACCCGGCCGGCGCCGCGCGCGCCTACCACCGGGCGATCGAGCTCACCGACAACCAGGTGGAGCGCGCCGAGCTCGAGCGCCGCCTCGCGGATCTGTCCAAATAGCACCCCCTCGTGCGTCGTGTCGATGAGGCCGCAGATTCGCGGCCGCGAAACGACAGGAGGTACGAGATGGCCGATGTGGAGCGGGTGCGGTTCTTGACCGACGACGTCGCGATCGTGTACAGCGCGGGCTCGATCGCGCCGGCCGGGTGTAGCGAGCCCGCGCCCGAGAGCCGGTCGCCGGAGACGTGGGTGCTGTCCCGGCGTGAGGACGGATGGCGCGTGGCCGCGTTCCAGAGCTCGCACGAGCACTCGGACTGAGGACGCGCGGTCATGCGCAAGATCATCGAATCGACGCTGCTCTCGCTCGACGGAGTGATCGGCGACCCGCACGTCTGGGCGTCCGAGCGCTTCGATGATCAGGCTCGCGATGCGGCGCTGGCGCAGCTGCGGGTCAGCGGCGGGATGCTGATGGGCCGCCGGAGGCGGCGCGGCTCAAGCGCGAGGACGGCGGGGACCTCGTCATGTACGGCCACGGGCCGGTGGGGGAGACGCTGCTCGAGCACGGTCTGCTCGACGAGCTCAGCTTCGCCGTGCATCCGGTGTTCGTGGGCGACGGGACGCCGCTGCGTCGCGACGGCTTCATGGCCACACTCCAGCTCGTCGGCGCTAGGACGCTCGAGACCGGCGTGGTGGTGCTCACCTATGCGCCGGCCAGGTGAGCGTGGGGTCAGCTGCCGGTGAAGTCGGTCGAACCCGGCACGTTGCCGCAGCCCGAGATACCCCGCCGCAGCTGCGCCGGGGTGGGTGGGTCGCTGGCGAACAGCTCCGGCAGGCTGACCGACTCAAGATGACGGTGGTGGAGGACCGGGAGCAGCGTGGTCAGCGCGCGGATCGTCTGCCCGCGGTTCTCGTGCATGAGGATGATCGCGCCGGGTCGCAGGTCGGACTCGACGTTCTTGATGATCCCCGCCCAGTTGGCCCCGAGCGAGTCGCGCGAGTCCATCGACCACATGATGTCCAGCAGCCCAAGGTGGCTGGCGACCTGGTTCACCGACTGATTCTGTGCGCCATAGGGCGGGCGGAACAGGTCGACGGACTGACCGGAGTCGCGCTTGATCAGTCGCCGATTGGTCTGGAGCTCGGTGGCCACCTCCGACAGCGGCATCTCGAGCAGGTCGGAGTGCGTGAACGTGTGGTCGCCCAGCGTCGCGACCTTGAGCTCACGGCTGATCCAGCCGGGCCAGGCCTCGATCGACTTGCCGACCACGAAGAACGTCGCCCGCTCGTGCGCCTGCTCGAGCTTGTTGAGCGCGTAGTGGGTGTACACGCCCGGCCCGTCGTCGAACGTGAACGCGAGCTCGTGGCCGTGTGCCCCCCCGCAGTAGACCGGCAGCGCGAGCTTGGCCAGTCTGCGAATCGTCGTGTTGCCGCGCGACTGCAGCGCGGCCAGCCTCTGACTGGGCTTGGGTGCGGGCACCGACACGGAATGGTGCGCAGCCGCCGCCTGGGTCTGGTGCTTCGAGCTCCCGCCGCTGCTGGACGCGACGAGCACGGCCACGACGACGAGCGCCAGCAGCAGCAGCCCACCCAGCGCCGCGGCTCGCCGGCGGCGCTGTCGTGCCCTGAGGCGAGCACGTCGAGCGACGATGTGATTGGGAACTTGCCCCATTCCCTTGCCCATCGGGAAATCTACCGACCGCGCGAGACGCGGCGCCCGGTGAAGACCGGACGCCGCGCAATCGCGTGTCAGTTACGACCTGGCCGCGGTCTACGGCTTGATGCTGAAGACCTGGCCGGTGAGCTCACCGACGTACAGCGTGCCCTTGTGCACCCCGAGTCCGACGGTCGGAGCCACGAAGCCGGTCGCGACCGGCGTGTACTTGCCGCCCTTCAGCGACATCGAGTAGACCGTGCCGCCACCGGAGGGTCCGGCGAACGAGGTCATGTACAGGCGCTGGCCGATGATGGCGAGCCCCATGATGTCGGTGTGGGGCGGGAAGAACATCCACGGCTTGGTGAAGCCCTTGCACTTGGACTTGTCGATCCAGTTGCACTTCGGGAATCCGTAGTTGTCGCCCTTCTTGACCTTCAACACGAAGTCGGGCGGGTTCTTGGCGCCGCTGTCCTGACCGAGGTCGGACACGTACGGCGACGACGACCCGTTGGCGAACGCGAACTGCCACGGCTGACGGATCCCCGACGCGAACACCTGCAGGCCGGTTCCGTTGGCCTTGAGCGACAGGATCTTGTAGACGTACGGCGTTTTGGCCGGACCGTGGTCGTTGTGTGAGGTCAGGCCCACATCGACTCCGACGTACAGCCGGCCGTCAGGCCCAAACGCGATCCCGTTGAGGCCGTCGAGCCCCTTCGGCGCGGTCCAGATCACCTTCTGCTTGGCGAACTTCTTGCCGTTCCAGCCACTCCACGCCTGCAGCTGCCAGGCGATTCCCTTCTTGGTCACGGTGCCGCCGCTGACGTACAGCGCGCCCTTGTGCCAGGTCATGCCGCCCACGAACGGGGGCGAGCCCTTCAGCAGCGTCGCCTGGCCACCCTTGAGCACGAAGATCCCGCCGTTGGGGAGTCCCTTCTCCTTGTTGCCCCCATCGCCCTCGAACACTGTGCCGGCTCCGAAAGCGAACGAGGTCGGAGTGCGTACGCCGCTGGCAAACAGGCTGACCTGCGCGCCGTTGGCTCCCGCCGGGGGCGGCGGTCCGGCCGCGGCGACGGCGGTACTGGCGATCGCTCCGGTAGATACAACTGCTGCGGCGGTGATCGCCACAGTACGTCCCCACATGAGATGTCCTTTCTTACGCCCCTTTTTGGTCCCCGGCCGGACCCAAGCGGGGCTAGCGTAACACAGCGTTTACACGCTGACGAGCGGCTCTCAGTCCCGCTGGTGGCCGCCTCCGTGCGAGGCTGCGACCCGGTGCAGCGATAGGTTCTGCGTGGTCAACACGTCGGCAAGGGCCAGCATCAGCGCCGCGGTGCAGAACGCGGCGATCACGACCAGCCCGTGGCGGAAGCCCAGCGCGAAGTCGCCGCGGGTGTCCGCCAGGACCGAATAGAACACGCTCCCGGTGATCGCGATTCCCGCTGCCGAGCCGATCCGCTGGCCGGTCTGGAGCACGCCGCCGGCGCTGCCCGCCCGCTGGTTGGGCACCTCTGACAGCGACAGTGTCTGGTTCGGCGAGATCACGAATCCGCCGCCCATCCCGGCGATCAGCAGCGGCAGGGCTGTGTAGAAGCCGACGCTGGGCCCGGGCTCGGCGTGCACTGCGACCCACACCAGCGCCAGGCCGATGATCACCACGGCCAGCCCGAAGGCGACCAGCTTTCGCCCCTGGCGGAGCACATGGCGGCTGCCCAGCGACGCGGTGAGCGCGCCGCCGACGGCGAACGGCGTCGACGTCAGCCCCGATTGCAGCGCCGAGTAGTGCAGGCCGATCTGCAGATACTGGCTGAGGATGAAGAACGTGCCCGTGAAGCCGGCGAAAAACAGCAGTCCGACGCCCGCTCCCAGCACGTAGGAGCGGATCTTGAACAGATCGAGGCTGACCACCGGCTCGCGGGTGCGCCCGTACCGCCGCTCGTGCAGCACCCAGAACACCGCGAGCACGGCGGCCACCACGAACAGCGACGGACGCAACGGGCTGTGCCAGGTCCGCTGCTCGATGAACGGGACCAGGATGCAGATCACGGTCAGACCCAGCAGCACCACGCCGATCGGGTCGAGCTCGGTCCGCGCCGCGTCCGCCGGGCGCGGGTTTGGGGGCGGGAGGTAGCGGCGCGCCAGGACGAGGGCGATCGCCCCCACCGGGAGGTTCACGAAGAACACCGCACGCCAGCCGCTGTGACTGCCGAACAGCGCGATCAGCAGGCCGCCGAGCAACGGGCCGATCGCGGTCGACACTCCGATCGTCGTGCCGAAGTAGCCAAACGCCTTGCCCCGCTCCTCGCCCTGGAACATCGTCTGGATGAACCCGCTGATCTGAGGCGTGATCAGCCCGCCGGCGAAGCCCTGTACGACGCGGGCGAGGACCAGGAACGTGGCGGAGGGCGCCGCCCCGCAGGCGGCGCTGGCCAACGCGAACAGGGCGACTCCGGTCATGAACACGGTGCGGCGCCCGCGGGCGTCGCCCAACCGTCCGGACGGCACCAGCAGCAGCCCCAGCGCGAGCGCATAGCCGGACACGATCCACTGCAGGTCGTTGTCGCCCGCGTGGATCCCGGTCTTGATCGTGGGAAGCGCGACGTTGACGATCGATACGTCGAGCAGCGTCATGAACCCGGCCACGAGGCACACGCCAAGGGCTTTCCACCGGTTGGGATCGGGTTCGGTCTGGCTCACGGGTCGCCTTCGAGCGCGGGCGCTCGCAGACATGATGGCGACGAGCCGCGCCCGGCACGCCCGTCGCCGGATCCCGGCCGGGGCGCGTCAGTGCGAGCCGTTGGAGGTGCGCCCGTTGCCGTTGACGACCCGGCGGACGCGGATGTCCTGCGGCTCTGACTCGGTCGCGACGGCAGACGGCTCCGCCTCGACGGCGGCGATCAGCGCCTTGAGCTCGCCGACGTCGACCTCGACGGTGTGAGCCTCGGCCTCGATCACGTTGTCCTCGGGTGGCCGTGGGGAATCGGCGGCGGGGGGTTGCGGCTCGGCGGCCGAGGCGGCGACGATCGGGAGCTCGGGACGCGCCGGCTTGACCGTCGCCCGGAACGCCAGCTCGGTGCCGGTCTTGCCCCATTCGACGGCGAAGCGACCCTCGAGCCGGTGCCCGATCCAGGCGACCAGGACCATCACCGCGCCGAGGATCACCAGCGGCAGCGTCCACACGGAGTTGGTCAGCAACAGCCCACCGAATGCGAGCACGACCCCCACGACGCAAAGCGTCACGCGCGGGCGCGTCACCCATTCCTGGATGGCCTTGGCGGCAGATTCTGCCCTGGCCGGCCACGGCGACGGCGCGGTGGACTTGGGAGGCTCCGGTGACATCCTCATCGTCTCCTTTCGACCTTCGCGCCGCGGCCCCTTCACGGAATTGATCGGGGAACCGGCGCCCGCTGCGCGCACACCGATTAGCTTGTGGACATCGGTTCGTCTAAGCACACATGAGCACTACCGACGAACAGCAGATCCGCACCCTGATCACCGACTGGGCGACCGCGGTGCACAGCGGCGACATGGACGGCGTCCTGGTCGACCACGCCGACGACATCGTCATGTTCGACGTGCCGCCGCCGCACGACGGCGTCCGCGGGATCGACGCCTACCGCGAGACGTGGCCCGGGTTCTTTGACTGGCAGGCTTCGGGCGCCTCGTTTGAGATCGTCTCGCTCGACGTGGTCGCCGGCGACCACGTCGCCTACGCATACGCGCTGCTGCTATGCGGCACCGCCGCCGAGCTCGAGGCGCGCCCCGAGACTCGCCTGCGCCTCACGCTGGGCCTGAGCAAGCGGGACGGTCGCTGGACGGTCGCCCACGAGCACCACTCGTTCGCGGATACCAGCGGACCCGACGAGTAGGCGCGCTGGTGCCCGCCGTGTGGCTGCGGCCGTGGCGCGCGTCAGACGCGGTCCAGGTCGCCGAAATGGCCGCCGACGAGCACGTCCAGCGCTGGTCGGCCCTGGGCGCCGACGTGGACGCCTGGCTGGCCGGCGAGGTTGCGCAGGCGTGCGGTCCGACGCGGGCGATCTGCGTCCCGGGTGAGGATCGAGCGCTCGGGCGCGTCGCGTTCCGACCACCCGGGCACGCGTCCGACGCGGTCACCTCGGCGGGAATCACCCAGGCCGATCAGCCCGCCGGAGAGCTCAGCTACTGGCTGCTGCCCGCCGCTCGGGGGCGGGGCCTCGCGCAGGCCGGGGTCGAGGCGATGTTGGAGACGATCGTGAACCCGATGGGTTTGCGCTCGGCGGTGCTCGACATCGAGCCATCCAACGTCCCGTCAGTTCGCCTGGCCGGCCGGATCGGCGCCGAGCGCCGCGAGCCGCCGCGCGATCGCGACCGACCGGACCCGGATCCAGCGCACACTCGTCGTGTACGTGGTGAGGCTCCCCTGGCGTCGCTCGGGCTCATAGGTTCACACGCGCTGTTGGTGGGATGATCCACGGCATGAGCACGACAGCGAGGAACCCCGTTGCGCCGCTACGCGAACGTCCCGCGTACAACGCGCTTGAGCAGCACTACGACGAGATCCGGGATGTGCATCTGCGCGAGCTGTTCGCCGCCGACCCCGAGCGCGGCGAGCGGTTCACGGCCGAGGGCGCCGGCCTGTACCTCGACTACTCGAAGAACCGGATCACCAAGGACACCCTGCAGCTGCTGCTGGAGCTGGCCGAGCAGTCGGGCCTGCGCGAGCGGACCGAGGCGATGTTCCGGGGCGACAGGATCAACGTCTCGGAGAACCGGTCGGTGCTGCACGTGGCGCTGCGGATGCCCAAGGGCAGCTCGCTGATCGTCGACGGCACCGACGTGGTGGCCGAGGTGCACGAAGTGCTCGACCGAATGGGGGACTTCGCCCAGCGCGTACGCAGCGGCGAGTGGAAGGGGTACACCGGCCAGCCGATCAAGACCGCGATCAACATCGGGATCGGCGGCTCGGATCTCGGTCCGGTGATGGCCTACGAGGCGCTACGCGATTACAGCCAGCGCGACCTCGAGTGCCGGTTCGTGTCCAACGTCGATCCGACCGACTTCGTCGAGGCCACCCGCGACCTCGATCCGGCGGAGACGCTGTTCATCATCTCCTCGAAGACGTTCACGACGCTCGAGACGATGACCAACGCCCACTCGGCGCGCGACTGGTGCCTGGCGGGGCTGGGCGACGAGGCGGCGATCGCGCGGCATTTCGTGGCGGTCTCGACCAACTCCGAGGAGGTGTCGAAGTTCGGGATCGACACCGCCAACATGTTCGGGTTCTGGGACTGGGTGGGCGGCCGCTACTCGATGGACTCCGCGATCGGGCTGTCGACGATGCTGGCGATCGGCCCCGATGGATTCGGCGAGCTGCTGGCCGGCTTCCACGAGATGGATGAGCACTTTCGGACCACGCCGCTCGAGCACAACCTGCCGGTGCTGATGGGACTGCTGGCCGTCTGGTACGGGGACTTCTTCGGCGCCCAGACCGTCGGCGTGATGCCCTATAGCCAGTACCTCAAGCGCTTCCCGGCGTATCTCCAGCAGCTGACGATGGAGTCCAACGGCAAGCACGTGACGATCGACGGCCTCGACGTCGACTATCAGACCGGCGCGGTCTATTGGGGCGAGCCCGGCACCAACGGGCAGCACAGCTTCTACCAGCTGATCCATCAGGGGACGAAGCTGATCCCGGTCGACCTGATCGGTTTCGGTAAGAACCTACACCCGCTGGGCGACGCTCACGACATCTTGATGTCCAACGTGTTCGCCCAGGCCCAAGCGCTGGCGTTCGGGAAGACCGAGGGGGAGGTTCGGGCCGAGGGCACGGCGGAGGAGATCGTTCCCCACCGAGTGATGGAGGGCAACCGCCCGACGAACGTGCTGCTGGCCGACGTGCTGACGCCACGACTGCTCGGTTCGCTGGTGGCGCTGTACGAGCACAGCGTGTTCACCCAGGGCACGATCTGGTCGATCGACTCCTTCGATCAGTGGGGAGTCGAGCTCGGCAAGGTGCTGGCCAAGCAGATCATTCCCGAACTCGAATCCGACTCGGACCCCGAGCTGTCGCACGACAGCTCGACCAACGCACTGATCCGCCGCTACCGGTCGATGCGCTGACGATGAGCGCCACGTACTGGCAGAGCGCCGCCGAGGACGAGGCGATGCAGGATGAGCACGCGTTTGTGTGGCGGGCCATGCTCGACACGATCGACGCCGACGTGGCCGGCAAGCGCGTGCTCGATGCCGGCTGCAACCGTGGCGGCTTCCTGCGCCTACTCGTCGATCGCTTCGGGATCGCGGAGGGGTTCGGATATGACCCGGCGTCGGGCGCGATCGAGGACGCGCAGCGGCTCGCCGGCACGCGGCCGTTGACCTACGAGGCGTCCGACCGCGTGCCCGCCGACTGGGAGGGGCTGGACCTGGCGTTCAGCCACGAGGTCCTCTACCTGGTCAAAGACTTGTCCGCGCACGCCCGCGGGATCCACGGGGCACTGGCCCCAGGCGGCGTGTACTACGCGGTGATGGGCGTGCACGCGGGCAGTCCGCTGATGACCGAGTTTCACGCCAACAACGCCGAGGAGCTCGGAATGCCGCCGCTGCGCGAGATCGACGAGGTGCTGGCTGCGTTCGAGGTGGAGGGCTTCGACGCGGCGGTGGCCCGGCTGCGGATCACGTTCGTCCCGGCCGACGGCCGCCAGCATCACGAGCGCGGTCGCACGCTGGAGTGGCTGGACTACTTCTACGACCACAAGCTGCTGCTGCGCTTCGGCCGCTGACGCACATCGGTTCCGGCCGAGGTGGACAGGTCGGTACCCTTTGGGATGAAGTGGTATCGACAAGCGGCCATCGAGGAGTATCGGCGACGTGACGGGGCGAGCAGGCTGGCGAGCGTCGGATGCCGATCGAGAGCAGGTGGCGGAGCGCCTCCGGGTGGCGGCCACCGAGGGAAGACTCCAGGATGAGGAGTTCGAGGACCGGCTGGCGGCCGCGTTCTCGGCCCGCACCTATGGCGAGCTCGACCGGGTCGTCTCGGATCTGCCGGCCCCGCCGGCGCCGCGCCGGCGCGAGCCCGCGTTCGGACTGCGCCCCGGGGTTGCGGTCGCGATCGCCTTGGTACTCGCGTTCGCGCTGCTGTCGACGGTGTCGTTCGGCGCCGGGCACGGCCACGCCGAGCACCACGGGGGCTTCGGCATCCCAGGTACCGGCGTGTGGCTGATCTGGTTGGCGATCGGCTGGCGATACCTCGTTCATCGCCGGCGGCGCGGCCTGCGATAGGGTTCCCGCCGCGATGGAAGCGGCCGGGCTCGATTTCGCGCTGATGGTGTTCGAACACACCGGCGGCGCCGAGCGCGCGTACGCAGACGCTCCGCCCGAGGCCGAGGGGATCCGGTGGTCGCAGGAGGTGGCGTTCGTCGAGCATCATCGCCACGACCGGATCGTGGTTCGCGGCGTGTTCGCCGGACGCTACGTCGACGCCGACGACGACGAGCAGTTCATCGGCTCCCGGACCGTCGAGGGCGCGCTGGGCGGCGCCGCCGCCGGAGCACTGTTCGGCCCCACCGGTCTGGTCGCCGGCTTCCTCGGCGGAGGTATCGCCGGAAGTGTGGCCGAGGAGCACGCCGGCCCGCAGCTACGCAGCGCTCTGTTCGATGAGGTCCGCGGCGAGGTGCCGCAGGGGTCCTCGGCGGTGATGCTGTTGGCGCCGCCCGAGCACGTGAACGCGATGGTCTCGGTGCTCGAGCCGCGCGGCGGACGACTCGTTCGCCACCACCTCGAGCCCGACGGAGTCGAGCTGCTACAGGCGGCGGTCGCCGGCAGCCCGAGCGCGGCGCCGCCGGCGTGACCTCCTGATCATTCCGGCTCGGGCGACGTCGGCACGATCGCCGACGCGTTCCACTCCTGGATCCTGTGACCGGCGACGACGCCGTGGAGCACGAAGGGGTCCCCGGCCACGAACTCCTCGGCGGCGTCACGGGTGGTGAAGATCGCCATCGACCCCTCGGCCTGCGGATCTCCGAACGCGCCGTAGGCGATCAATGTCCCGCGCGCGGTGAAGTCCTCGCACCGCGCCACGTGCGCCGGATAGTGCGCCGGTGCGCGCTGCGCGACCTCATCGGCCGAGCGGTAGAAGACGACATGATGCACGGCGCTCGTGCCGGGCGGGCAGAGGCGCAACGGCGTGCCGTCATCACGCGTCCTGCACCCGCGCCGCGTAGGCGGCGAGGGTGGACTGCCAGGCGCCGGGCTGCTCGAAGAGCTGGCGCATCCGCACCGCCTCGGTGCCGAACGCCTCGAGATCGCGGTGCTCGAGCTCGACCCGCGTGCGGTCCGGGGCCTCCGCCAGAAACCGCAGCTCGACCGTGGTCAGCAGCTTGGGGTCGAACGCCCAGTCGGCGCCGACCTGCCAGACGAGCACGAGCCGACCGTATGGCTCCCAGCTGGAAACGTATCCAGTCGACGTCTCGCTGCCGTCCTCGTGGCGCGTGTACCAGCGGCCGCCCTCGCGCGGCTCGATCACAATCTCCTCGATCGGCGCGCTGCCGATGTGGTGCTCGGGCGGCCACCAGCTCGTCATCTCGGCGGTGAACACCTCGAACGCCCGCTGCTGGTCCGCGCGCACCACTACGTGCCGGCGGATCGCCTCGATCGTCTCAATCATCGTGCGGTGCCTCCTGTGGCTCGATGTGTGCCTGGAATGACTCGAGCGAACGGCTCCAGAACTGGTCCAGATAGGACCTGAGGACGGCCAGCCCCGCCCGGTCGACCTCGTAGATCCGCCGCGTCCCCACGCGGTGGTCGGTCACGAGGCCGACGTCCCTGAGCACCTTGAGGTGCTGGGAGACGGCCGGCCGGCTGACCGGAAGGTCGGCAGCCAGCACCCCGACGGGGCACGGCTGCACCGAGAGGCGCTCGAAAATCGCCTGCCGGGTCGGGTCTCCCAGGGCCGTCATCATCTCTGGTCCGTTCGCCATGACTAACGGTAAGTTACGACTTACTCATGTCGTTGTCAAGCGCGGTGCGCTCGCGGACTGACGCTCCGAACGGCGCGTTCGCAACCAGCGGGCGGCGATCCCCGCGGCGAGCAGGTACAGCGTGCCTTGGATGTTGAGCAGGGTGACGACGCCGACCGAATCGCCGAGCCCGCCCGCGACCAGGATCCCGACCGCCTGGCCGACGGCCATCGATACACCCATCGCCGCAAACGCCTTCCCGCGCTGGCCGGGGCCGGTGGCCTGCTGGACCGCGGTGGTGAGTCCGGCAACGAGCGCCAGCCCGGGTGCGCCGACTCCGATGAACAGGGCCACGAACAGCGGCTCGGCGCGGGTCAGGTTGGGGGCGTTCCAGATTGCGAGGTCGAGCAAGCCGAAGCTGGCCGCGGCCCATGCGGTCAGCGTCCCCGCCCGGATCCGTGTGGTGGCCGACAGCGCCAGCCCGGCCGCGATCGCGCCGATCGCCTGGACGCCGCGCAGCAGCCCGATCTCGCCCGAGCCGCCGTCCAGCACGTGGACCACGAACACGATCGACAGGACCACGAACATTCCCTGGGCGACGCTCGCGACGGCGAGCACCGCGAGGCCGCCGCGGACTCGGTGGTCGGCGAGCGTCGCCGACCAGCCGGTGGGCGCCGGCTCGTGCGCGTCGAGCTCCTCGGGTGGGTCGGGCGGCTCGTGCCGGGGCAGCATGGCGATGAGCGCGGCCGCGACCAGGAAGCTGATCAGGTCGGCGACGACGATCGTCGGCAGGCCGCCGCCTACGACCAGCAGCAGCCCGCCCAGCGAGCCGCCGATCAGCCGCCCCACGTTCTGGTTGAGCCCGACCAGCGAGTTGGCCGACACCAGCTGGTCGGAGTCGACCAGCATCGGCAGCAGCGCGCTCTTGGCGGGGTCGAACACCGACGCGAGCGCCGCCTGGGCGATTACGACCAGGTAGACGACCGGCAGGCCGGCGCGCCCGTGCACGAGCAGCAGCGGCGTCAGCGCCACGGCCTGCGCGGCCGAGACGAGCATCAGCGTCCGGCGGCGGTCGAAGCGGTCGGCGATCGATCCGGCGAGCGGCGCCAGCGCCACTGGGGGGACCAGCTCGACCAGGAATGCGATCGACGTGCCCAGCGCCGAGCCGGTGTAGCGGTACACGAGGATCGGCAGGCTGACCAATAACAGCCAGTCGCCGGTATCGGAGATCAGGCCGGCCAGCCACAGCCTGCGAAAGCTTCGGTTGCGAAGCGCGGTCACGGCTTCGGAGCGCGGAACGCGTGCACGCTCAGGTGCACGAGCTCGGAGTCGGGGTCGCGGCGCTCGCGTGTCGCGGCGATGTAGGGGCGGATCACCGCGTCAAGCCGCGCGCTCAGATCGGCCAGCTCGATCGGCGTGAGCGAAAGCGTGTAGGTGCCGTAGAAGTCGGCCTCCCGCCAGCGTTGCGGCTCGCCCTCGCGGTGCGCCATGTAGTCGCGCACGAGCTGCTGGTCGCGCTGGAGGGAGACCGCGAGCAGCCTCGACTCCGGCGCGGTCATCGGCTCGCCCGAAGCCTCCGAGCCGGTGTCGAACCCGGTGATCCGCGCCTCCCACGGACGCTCGCGGCCGTCGGTGGAGGTGACCTCGCCGACGAGCCCGACCTGCGCCAGCACCCGGAGGTGGTAGCTGCAGTTGGAGGGCGTGTCGCCGACGGCGCGCGCACACGCCGACGCGGTCGCGGGGCCGGCCGACATCAGGTGGTTGATGAGCTCGAGCCGCACCGGGTGGGCGAGCGCCTCGAGCGCCTCGGGCTCGGCGATCCTACGTCTGACTTCGCGTGCCATATTGTTCGCTCCAGAGGTGTGAAAGACTCTTTCAGATCTTAGCGCGATGGGCGCCGGACGGTCATCGGGCGTGGCTTCGTATCCTCGGGTGAGAGCCGATGCCCGAACGCCGCGTCCTATCCACCACTGTCACCGAGACCGTCTGGCTGACTCCGGGGATGGTCCGCGTCGTGGTCGAGGGCGCCGACCTCGAGGGATTTCCGGTCGGCGAGTTCACCGACCACTACGTCAAGTGCCGGTTCGGCGACAAGACCCGCTCGTACACGGTCCGTGCGTTCGACCCGGGGGCGCGCCGTCTCACGCTCGACTTCGTGGTGCACGGCGACCGCGGCGTCGCGGGCCCGTGGGCGGCGGGGGCCGAGCCCGGCGACACGCTGGAGCTGACGGGACCCGGCGGCGCTTACACGCCCGATCCCGATGCCGACTGGCACCTGATGGTCGGCGACGACGCCGTGCTGCCGGCAATCGCCACGTCGCTGGAGCGGGTCCCGGCCGGAGTGCCGGTGTTCGCTGTGCTCGAGGTCGAGGGTGCCGAGCACGAGCAGGCGCTCACGTCACCGGGTGACCTGCGGATCTCGTGGGTGCACCGCCCCGGCGGCCCGGGCGAGGACCCCGAGCTCCAGCTCGACGCGGTCAGGTCGCTGGTGCTGCCCGACAGCCGAGGCCACGCGTTCGTCCATGGCGAGGCGACCGCGGTCCGGATGGTCCGCCGGCACCTGCTGCTCGAGCGCGGGATGCCGTTGGAAGACCTTTCTGTCTCCGGGTACTGGAAGCTGCGCCGGACCGATGAGCAGTGGCGCGCCGAGAAGCCCGAGTGGAAGCGCCAGGCCGAGGCCGACCTGGCTGTGCAGCGCGCCGGTTAGGAGCTGATTACGCCGGGCGTACCGGCGCGGACATCCGCTGCTGGCAGCGGGGTCCAGCGGGTATCAGGTGTCTGTGCAGCGACTGCACGACCACCCGATCGTGGTGACGCTGGGCGCGCTCGCCCTCGCCGTGGCCGTCGTCCTGGTGATCGCCGCCGCTTGGGGCTTCGATGCCTTCTTCGATGCCTTCTCGCACCCCCAGTACGGCTGGCTCGCCGTGGTCAGCTGCGCCGAGCTGCTGGCGGTCGTGGCGTACGTCATCGCCTACCGCGCAGTCGCGCTCGTGCACGGCGGACCGAAGCTCAGGCTCGGACTGGCCGTACGCGTGGTCACCGCCGGATTCGGCCCGTTCGCGGTCGGTGGCGGGTTTGCGCTCGACCGGCGCGCGCTGTACGCGATCGATAACGACGACCGCGCCTCGACCGTGCGGGTGCTCGGCCTGGGCGCACTGGAGTGGGCGGTGCTCGCGCCGCTGGCCTGGGCGTGTGCGGTCGGGCTGCTGGTCGCAGGCGATCCCAGCCCGATGAAGTCGGTGCTGTGGCCGTGGGCGGTTGCGGTCCCGGTCGGCTTTGCGCTCGGCCTGTGGGCGACCAAGCCCGGCCGGTTCGAGCGCCTGGAGCGAAAGAGCGGTCACTGGCGGTCGCTCCACATCGCGCTCGAGGGCGTCGGCGTGCTGCACCATCTGGCCGAGGACTTCCCCCGCTACTGGCGGGCGTGGGTCGGGATCGCCCTGTACTGGGTGCTCGACATCGCCTCGTTCTATGGCGCGGTCCGGTTCATCGGGCTGCACACGAACGTGGGCGAGACCGTGGTCGCGTACGCGACCGGTTACGCGTTGACCCGGCGGTCGATGCCGCTCGGCGGCGCCGGCGCGACCGAGGCGCTGCTGACATTCTCGCTGCACTGGGTGGGTCAGCCGATCCCGGCGTCGCTCGCCGTGGTGGTCGTCTACCGGGCGTTCAATTTCGCGGTACTGACGATCCCGGCGCTGATCGCCCGGTCTCAGGTCGAACCGCTGCTCGAGGCCGCGGACGACGATCAGCTGCGGGGCGATCCGTCGCTTCGGCTCGCCGCGGTGGCGGGCCCATGACAAAGGAGACACGATGAGTAACAACGTCTATGCCGTGAGCGAGATAGTCGGTTCCTCGAAGGACTCGATCGAGGGTGCCATCGAGGGCGCGCTCGCTCGCGCCCGCCAGACACTGCGCAACCTCGACTGGTTCGAGGTCACCGAGCTGCGCGGCCACCTCACCGACGACGGGGCCGTCGACCGCTACCAGGTGACCCTCAAGCTCGGGTTCCGGATGGAGGACTGACCCCCGGCGGGCGTTCCGGGCCGCTGTGACGTCCGCGCGCGGACACCGCCGCTTGGGCTTCGGGCCCGTGGCGGCTACGGTGCCGGGCGGTGTCGTTCATGAACTGTCCATCCTGCGGTCTCAGCGTGCGGTTGCGCGCTGAGTATCTGGCGCTGGAGCACTGCCCGAGGTGCCTGGCTCGCCGGCGGGTGGCCTCGATCATGTACGTCTCCGAGCGGCCGGGGGTCAGGGATGCGACCGGCGCCGCCGGAGCTGGCGCGGGGTATGCGGACGGCCGGCGGTCATCGGGCTAGGGCATGCTCAACGTCCCAGGTCAACTCCCCAAACTAGGGCCTCGCCGGTCCAGCCTGGGTAGTTCGCCCTGACTCTCACGGTCAACTCCCAAGGTCCCGTCGGGCGCGCTGGTTTTGGGGAGTTGACCGGCTCGCGGTGGCGGCGCGGGTCATCCCTCGGCGTCGAGGATCGTCTGGAGTACCGCGACCGACACCTCCGCCGTGCGCCGCACGAACCAGTCGATGTCGCGCCCCTCGAGCGTCTGCATCAGCACCACGCCGTCGCGGTTGATGTTCCAGTCCATCTCGCGGACGGCGCGCTCGGCTGCGGCGCGCCAGCCGGGCGGATGGCCTGAGAGCTCGACGGCCCGACCCATGTCGTCGATGTCGTACCGGTGCCCGCGGCGCCGCACGCTGATCTGGACGGGCCGCCCGGGCATGTATGTGAGCTCGGTGTCGCGCACCTCGCTGGAGCGGGGCTCCTCGCCCGCCGGCGCGCAGGCGGCGACGAGCGCCGGCCAGGACCGGAAGCCCAGATCGGCGGCAACCGCGCGCTGGGCGTCGGCGAGGCGCGGGCTGCGGTCGTCGCGCATCCGCGAGCGGGCATCGGAGTCGCCCGCTTGCGCCGCGCAGAGCAGCTCCTTGGCGCGGCGACGTGCTTGGCCGAGGTCGATTTGCATCGCGATCTCCTCAGGGGCTCGCCGGTGCCCGCATCCCGGTGCGCCCGATCGGATCGCTAGCGAGCACGGGCATCACCGCTGCACAGGCGATGGGCCTCGGGCCCTGTCCGCGAGCCGGACGCGCTCACCGGGGCGCGCTTCGGGAGGAACTCTAGAGGAGCCACCGCGGGCTCTACAAGCAGAGGGGTGAACGCACCGCGAGCCGGGTAGCCAGCCGCTATGGAAGCTCGCAAGGTCACCCCGATCCCCGGTGCCGACGGCTGGTTCTACGGGCCGTTCCGCCACGAATACGAGGGCGACTCGCTACACATCCCGCTGCTCCACGACGACGAGGAAGTGACGGAGTTCTCGGTGCCCCAGTTCGTGCAGGACCCCGAGGACATCCGCGGCGTCGCCCTGCTCGTTATCGGGGCGTGGGCCAAGTGGCAGTCGGTCAAGGGCCTGGGCGCGTAACCCGCCCGGAGAGCTCAGCGCAGCTTCGGCGGCACGCGGTCATAGGTGCGAGTTCACCCCACGAACGCGCCCGAGTAAGCGTTGAGCGCGGGCTGACCCCCAAGGTGCGCGTACAGCACCCGTGACCCGGGCTCGATCCTCCCCGAGCGCACGAGATCGATCAGCGCCGCCATCGACTTGCCCTCGTACACCGGGTCGGTGAGCATCCCCTCCAGCCGCGCGCATAGGCGGATCGCTTCGATCGTCTTGTCGTCCGGGATCCCGTAGGTCCCCGCGTGCCACTCGTCCAGCAGCACGATCTCGTCGTCGGCGAGCTCGCGACCGACGCCGATCGCATCGGCGGTGCGCCGCGCGATCCGGGCGATCTGGTCCCACGTCTGCTGCACGGTCGCCGAGCCGTCGATCCCGAGTACGCGCCGTGACTCGCTCTCGCCGGCGAACCCGGCGATCATCCCCGCCTGCGTCGACCCGGTGACCGAACAGACCACGACCGTGTCGAAGGACACGCCGAGCTCTCGCTCCTGCGCCTGCACCTCGCGCGCCCAGCGCGCGAACCCCAAACCTCCCAGTGGGTGGTCGGACGCACCCGCGGGAATCGCGTAGGGCTTGCCGCCCGCGTCCCGCACCGACTCCAGCGCCTGCTCCCAGCTCTCGCGGACGCCGATATCGAACCCGGCCGGGTCCAGCCGAACGTCGGCTCCCATGATCCGCGACAGCAGGATGTTGCCGACGGTCTCGTACCCCGGGTCCTCCCAGTCGACCCAGTGCTCCTGGACCAGCACGCAGGCGAGCCCGAGCCGCGCTGCGACCGCGGCCACCTGCCGGGTGTGGTTGGACTGCACGCCGCCGATCGAGACCAGCGTGTCGCAGCCCTGAGCGAGCGCCTCGGCGGCGAGGTACTCGAGCTTGCGGACCTTGTTGCCGCCGTACGCCAGGCCCGAGTTGCAGTCCTCGCGCTTGGCCCAGAGGTCGACGGCGCCACCGAGATGCTCGCTCAGCCGCTCGAGCCGATGCACCGGCGACGGTCCGAACAGCAACTCGACGCGGTCGAAGTCCTCGAGGAGCACGGCGCGATCGTAACGCGGGAAGATTCAGCTCGTGCCCAGCTTCACGCTCCATCCTCGCGGGCGGTTCTCGCTGCACGCTTCCGCGACCTTCGCCGAGGGCTTCCCCGGCACCGAGGCCGACCGCGAGTCCGGCGAGCTGCGCTTCGCGTGGGCGGTCGACGGCGACTGGCGCGCGGTGGCGGTCAAGCTCAGCTGGCGCGGCGACAGCCTGCGCGGCGAGCTCGAGGGCGCGCCACCCAGGGACCTCGCACGGCTGGCCCGGCGAGACGTCGAGCGCATCCTCTCGCTCGACGTCGACGGCGCCGAGTTCGAGCACGTCGGCGAGCGCGACCCGGTCATCGGCCAACTGCAGCGCCGCTACGCCGGCCTGCGCCCCGTCCTGTTCTACACGCCCTATGAGGCCGCGGCCTGGACGATCATCGGCCAGCGGATCCGGATCGTGCAGGCGGCTGCGGTCAAGCGACGGCTGACCGACGAGCTCGGCTCGGACGGCGCCTTCCCCGCTCCCGACGTCCTGGCGACGCTCACCGCTCCGCAGCGCGGGCTCACCACCCGCAAGATCGACCAGCTCCGCGCGCTCGGCGAGGCCGCGCGGGCCGGGTTCCTGACGCGCGAGCGGCTACGGGACCTCGCCTGCTCGGACGCGGTCGCCGAGCTGCAGCGCTTGCCGGGCATCGGGCCGTTCTCGTCCGAGCTGATCATGATCCGCGGCGTCGGCGCGCCCGACGCGCTTCCCGCTAACGAACGGCGTGTCGAGCGGGCGATCCGCGCCGCCTACGGGCTCGCCGCCGATGCCGAGCTCGGCCCGGTCACCGACGCCTGGCGTCCGTACCGATCGTGGTGCGCGCTGCTGTTGCGCCGGTGGCTCGAAACCGAGACGCAGGAGATCGCGACCGGCCGCCGCGCGAGCGGCGATCCGCCGCCGATCGTGTGAGAGACTCCGCCGCGTGCGCGCGATCGTGATGACCTCGTTCAGCGGCGTCGACGGGCTCGAGCTGACCGAGGCGCCGGAGCCGATCCCGGGGGACGGCGAGGAGCTGGTCAACGTTCGCGCCGCCTCGCTCGGACCGTGGGATCTGTCGGCGGCGGGCGGGGCGTTCACCGCGATAGGTGGCTCCGGCGAGCTTCCGCAGGTGGCAGGGTGGGACTTCGCGGGCGAGACTGCCGACGGTCGCCGCGTGCTCGGGTTCGTCGCGCAGCCCTGGATGGGCGTCGGCGCGCTGGCCGAGCGGATCGCTGTTCCCTCCGGGATCCTGGCGACGCTGCCCGACTCGTTCGCGTTCGGGGTCGGAAGCGCGATCCCGGTGTCCGCGCTCACGGCAAAGCTTCTGGTGGACGCAGCCGTCGCAAACGACGATGACCTCGTGCTGGTCACCGGCGCCGCCGGCATGGTCGGCGGGTTTGCGCTTCAGCTGGCCCGCAGCCGTGGCGCGCGTGTGATCGCCGCCGTCCGCGACTCCGACGCCGCCGAAGCCCGCGGGCTCGGGGCCGAGGCCGCCTTCGACACCGGCTATCAGCTTGAGGCCGAGGTTCGCGGGCAGTGGGAGGACGGGGTCGACGCGTGCATCGACACGGTCGGTCTCGCCGCCGATGCCCTGGTGTGCGTTCGCGACGGCGGGCGGTTCGTGACGTCGGTTCCGACCGCGGTGCCGGAGGGCGCTCGCGAGATCAGGACCGAGACCGTGCAGGTTCAGCCCGATGCCGGGGCCGCCGAGGATTTGGTCGGGCACGCCGCCAGCGGCGAGCTCACGGTGCGGGTGGCGGACGTGATGCCGTTCGAGCGCTACCGCGAGGCCTTCGAGCGCCTGCGGCGCGGCGGCTTGCGCGGCAAGCTCGTGCTCACCCCGTAGAGCTGCACGGACCGGAACAACAGTAGGAGCCGAGCCTGGCTTGCGCCAAGCCCGACTCCAAGTTCCATCGCCACCTTTTTCGGGAAGGGCAGGCGACGGGTAAGCGAGATTACATCGGCGAGGCGGCGAGATGGGTCTGAGTTGGTGCGTTTGCGCACATTCCCAGGTCGTTCCGGCTCGCGGAGCTGTGGATTTGACGGCGGGCTCAGTCGACGACCAGCACGAGCTTGCCGCGAACGTGGCCGGCCTGGCTGAGCTCGTGGGCCTCGCCGATTCGCTCCAACGGGAACGTCTGCGCGACCGGCAGCGAGAAACCGTCCGCCTCGATCAGCTCGCCGATCTCCCTCAGCGCATATAGCGCGCGGTCGGTCCCCGGCCCGCCGCTGAACCTGGCACCGGTCTCCTGCGCGGCCTGGTAGTCGGCGATCGTGACGACGCGCTCCGGGTTGCCCGTGAGCTCGATCAGCTCAGGCAGAGCGCCGCCACCGAACGCGTCCAGCGCGAAGTCGACGCCGCCGGGCGCGAGCTCGCGCACGCGCCCGGCGAGCCCGTCGCCGTAGGTTGTGGCGTGCGCTCCGAGCGAGCGCAGATAGTCGTGGTTGTCCGCTCTTGCGGTGCCGATCACGCGCGCACCGCGCGCGACCGCAAGCTGCACCGCCGAGCTGCCGACCGCACCGGCCGCACCGTTGACCACCAGCGTTGCCCCGGAGCTGACGCCCAGCAAGTCGAGCGTCCGCGCGGCGGTCTCGACCGCGACCGGCAGGCTCGCCGCCTGTACGAACGTCAGTGGCCGCGGGATCGGGAAGTAGTCGGCGACCAGCGAAAGCTGCGCCGCTCCGGCACCTCCGGCGGCGAATCCGAACACGGCGTCGCCGACCGACACGTCTTGCACCGCGTCGCCGACCTCGTCGACCACGCCCGCGACCTCGCGACCGGTCGTCTGCGGCAGCTCGCTCCGCATCATCCCGCTGCGGACCTTCCAGTCGATCGGGTTCACACCGACCGCGCGCACGGCCACCCGGACCTGGTCGGGCGCCGGGTGTGGATCCGGAAGATCGACCAGCGTCAGCACCTCCGGGCCACCGAACTCTCTGAACTGGATCGCCTTCATCGCTCGCTCGCCGGTCATCCTATGCCGGTAGCCGAACAAGGAGAGCGCCGAATGCCACTGGTGAACATCGACCTGCTCGCCGGCCGTTCAGACGACGAGATCGACCGGATCAGCGACTGCGTCCACGAAGCGATGACCGGCGAGCTCGATGTGCCTCACCGCGACCGATTTCAGATCGTCACCGAGCACACGTCTCGCTCGCTGCGATTCGACCCCGGGTACCTCGACATCGACCGCACCGAACAGTTCGTGCTGATCCGCGTCAACCTGTCGACCGGGCGCTCGACCGACGCCAAGCAGGCGTTCTACGCGCGTCTGGCCGAGCTCCTGCACGAGCGGGTCGGGATCCGGACCGAGGACGTGGCGATCGTGCTCGCCGAGAACACTCGCGAGGACTGGTCGTTCGGACGCGGGGAGGCCAGCTACGTGGTGCTGCCGCGCGAGGCGTGGCGCTGAGCGGCGGTCGACGCTGCGCCAGCCATGTCACCGGCCGGCAAAGCCGAGCCTGCCGACGAGGAACTCGCGCTGCTCCTCGTAGAGACCGTCGGGCAGTTGCGTGAACCACTGCGCGCCGTCGGGCAGCCGCTCATCGTCCGGACCGGCGGGGAAGCTGCGCCCGGAATGCGAGTCCGACCGGCGAGTCGAGCCCGTTCTGGTGGTGGCTGGGGTACTCGATGTAGCCCAGCAGCTCGCCGACTGCGACGTCGAGGCCGAGCTCGTGCCGGGCCACTCGCCGGACCGCCGCTTCGAGAGGCTCCCCGAACAGGACCGTGCCGCCGGGGATGTGCCAGGCGCCGATGTTCGGCGGGATATCGCGCAGCGACAGCAGCACGCCGCGCTCGGCGGTGACGATCACGACCTCGACGCAGAGCCGCGGCACGCGGCTGTAGATCGCGTGGAACTCCTCCTCGGGGAGCCACCCCGGTGGCCGCTGCGCCTCGGACATGACGGGTTTAGCCCGTCCCCGTCGAGGGCGTGCTCTGCAATTCGGCCTCGAGGCCGACGGCGGCCGCCGCTCGGTCCCAGGTGAGGTTGCCGAGGTAGGCGGCGAGCAGCTCCTCGCGTCCGGCGGCGTTCAGCTGCGGTGCCGCGTCGGCGACCACTCGAGCTAGCTGCTCGCCGTCGGCATCGGCCAGCGGCTCGTCGGACAGCACCAGCGAGGCCCAGCGGCGGTCCTGGGCGAGCAGCCTGGCCGCCTCCAGGTTGCGAACCAGCTCGGACCGCTGCGGGTACCAGTCGGTCGCCGGCTGCAGCCGTTCGTTGCGCTTGCCCGCGACCGTGATCACCAGCTGGTCGGTGATCAGCACACAATCGAGCTGGGCCAGCTCCTCGAACCGCCACCAGGCCGGCGACAGCGGAGGGCCGGCCGCCAGCAGGTCGCGGGCCCGCTGCTGGGCTCGGGCTTGGGAGCCGGGCGGATCGTCTAGCAGCAGCGCCCGACGCAGGCGCAGCGTCTCGGAGGACATCGCCTCTCGCTCTGGCCAGGTCAGGCGGTCCGGATGGTCGATGAACCACGCCAGCAGCTCCCGCGGCGGCGCCACCGGGTAGTCGAAGGCGCCCAGCAGGCCGCTGACCGTCGACACCGCCAACGGCGTGGCCAGGTAGCCCGGGCGCTGGACCAGCTCTCCCAGGCTATCGGACCCATTCGGTGCGGCGGCGAGCAGTTCGGGAAGCCAGGTCCGCCCGGAGGCGTCGCGCCTCAGCAGCGCCGTGAAGAACGTCTGCACGCGCGTCGGTGAGCTGTCGGTGCGCCCGCCGTCCATGCCCCGGATGTTAGGTCCAGACTGCGGCCGCGGCCGTCGCTCACTCGAGCGGCTGGGGCGCAGGCTCCGGCAGCGACGTCGCGCTGGGTCAGCGTCAGGTAGCTCACCAGCGCCACGATCGCCATGGCGCCGAGCAGGCTGACCGTGCCGTCCCCGAGGCCGAGTCCGCCCTTGTCGTGGGGCTTGCCGAGCCAGTCCGCAATCGACGCCCCGAGGGGCCTGGTGACGACGTACGCCGACCAGAAGATCAGCACGCGGCTGACGTTGGTGCGCCAGTAGGCGATCGCGGGTACCGCCATCACGCAGGCGAACACGACCGCCGAGGCCAGATAGCCCCACCCGAACGAGGTCGCGGTCATGTCGCCGGCAGCCGTCCCGAGCGCGAACGTGGCTAGCACGGTCAGCCAGTAGAAGGTCTCACGCCGGGGCGTGTTGATTGAGTGGATCGAGAGCGTGCCCTCTCTGCGGTGCCAGGTCGCGAAGATCCCGGCCAGGACCAGCGCGTAGAACGCGGTCGACACGTAGTACGGCACGCCAAGGCCGATGTGCACGGCGTCGGCGGCGAGCGTCCCGAACACCGCGACCATCGCGACCGCGAGCCAGTAGTTCGTCGGCGTGTAGCGTGGTGAGCGGAACTGCCAGACCAGCGAGCCGGCCAGGCCGAGTCCCGCCAGGAAGACCGCGCCCGCGGGACCGATCTGCTTGACGAGGAAGTCCGAGGTGGACTCTCCGGCGCCGGTGGTGAGGATCTTGATCAGCCAGAACAGCGCAGTGACCTCGGGCACCTTGACCAGCGCCGAGCTGCGTCGAGTTAATGTGTTCATATATGGGGAGTTGGTAGGGAGCGAGGACAGACGTCCCGGCGCACGCGCTCCGCGCCCGAGCGAGCGAGCCTGGCGGAAGGGTCCACGATCACGATGAGTTCACGATGAGAGAGCGACGAACGTCCGATACCGACATCGAGCACCCGCGGTTCGCCCGCGCGTACATGCGCATGTCCAAGAACGGCGAGCGGCGCGGCGCCACCGGGCATCGGCGGCGGATGTTGGATGGACTGTCGGGCTCGGTCGTCGAGCTCGGCGCCGGCCACGGCCTCAACTTCGCGCTGTACCCGGCGGCGGTCACCGAGGTGATCGCGCTCGAGCCCGAGCCGACACTGCGCGCCGCGGCCACGCGTGCGGCCGCGCAAGCTGCGGTGCCGGTTCGCGTCGTGGCGGGAGTCGCCGACGGCATCCCGCTGGCGGACGCCAGCGTCGACGCCGCCGTGGCCAGCCTGGTGCTGTGCTCGGTCCCCGACCAGGACCGGGCGCTGGCCGAGCTGCGGCGGGTGCTGCGGCCCGGCGGGGAGCTTCGGTTCTACGAGCACGTGGTCCCGCTCTCCCAACCCAAGCGACTGCTGCTGCAGGCCGCAGACCGCAGCGGCCTCTGGCCCGCGATCGCCGGCGGCTGCCATCCGGCCAGGGACACCGGCGCCGCCATCGTGCGGGCGGGCCTGCACATCCAGCGCAGCGAGCGGATCGACTTCGCGGCCGCGCGGTTTGAGCCTGCGATCCCGCACGTCCTGGGGATCGCGGTCAAACCCGGACATCGTTCGCCGCCGACGTCCGTGAGCGATTGAGAGCTTCAGCGCCGGCGGGGTCTCACGACCACTGTCGCCCGCATGAACGCGTGGAACTGGCAGAAGTAGTGATACGTGCCGGGGCGGGAGAGCGTGATCGTCGCGCTGGCCCCCGACACGATCGCCTTGTCGCCGAGCGAGGCCGGCTCGAACGTGGCGGTGTGCGGCTGCTGATCATGGTTGACGAACGTGATCGCGGTCCCGGACGTGACCGTCAGCCGGCGCGGCCGGTAGGCGTAGTTGTCGATCGACACGGTCACGTGACCTGATCGCGGTCGCTGAGGCGCTGCGACGACCCTGGTCGGTCCGGCAACCGTGGCGGCAGGCGGTGGGTCGGGGCTGGCCATCGAAGTCGACCCGCATCCGGCGAGCAGCGCGCCGGCGCTCAGTGCGACCGGCGCCCGGCGGGCGAGCGATCGCAGCCCTGGCATACCTCTTCATACGTGCGCGACGCGTCGACGGATCAGCTATGTCGAGGGGTCCTGTGATGAAAATCGGGTCATATACACCACTTTTTCATCAATGGAACCGGTGATCGTCGCGGCGTAGTCTGTTGGAGCCGATGAGCGCCACGTTCCTGATCACCGCGTTTGTGATCGTCGCAACCCCCGGTACGGGCGCGTTGTTCACCGTGTCGGCCGGGCTGGCCCGTGGCCGGCGGGCGGGCGTGGTGGCCGCGGCCGGCTGCACGCTCGGGATCGTGCCGCACCTGATCGCGGCGATCACCGGAACCGCGGCGCTGCTGCGCGCCAGCGGGGTCGCGTTCGAGACCGTAAAGGCGCTCGGCGTCGCCTACCTGCTGTTCATGGCCTACACGACCTGGCGCGACAAGCGCCCACTCGTGCTCGACGCCGACAGCGCCGGCCAGTCGGCGCATCGCGTGATCGCGTCGGCGATCCTCGCCAACCTGCTGAACCCGAAGCTCACGCTGTTCTTCTTCGCGTTCCTGCCGCAGTTCGTTCCGGCGCACTCCCACGATCAGCTGGGCACGATGCTCACGCTCAGCGCGGCGTTCATGGCGATGACGTTCGTCGTGTTCGCGCTGTACGGCGTGCTGGCGGCCGCGGTTCGCCATCACCTGATCGACCGACCGCGGATCGTGCTGCGAATCCGCAAGGCCTTCGCCGGGTCGTTCGTGCTGCTGAGCGCGAAGCTCGCCACCACCGCGCGTTGATCAGCTGAGCACAGCGGTGATCACCGGCGCGTGGGTCGGGGCCGCGCTGCCGCCGGCCGGCTCGGGCGTGACCAGGACCCGGCGCACGCCGTGCAGGTTCCCGGGCACGTCGACGTCGGCGTCGCCCCGTGGGGTAACGCCGAACAACGCCCGCGTCGGCTGGGGCCGACGCCGGCCGCGGACCAGCCAGACCTCGTATATGTGACCGGCGGGCGGCGGCGCGATCCCCCGCACGACGAGGTCGGCCTGACCGTTCTTCTCCTCGATCTCAGCCGATCCGGCCGAGCCGGTCACGTCCGCGGCGTAGACCCGGGTCGGTCGCGAGGACGACGGGCTGAACTGGCGGATGGCCACGCCGATCGCGACCGCGACCAGCGCCGCCGCCAGCGCGACGACCACCGCCGGGCGCGCCGGCGCGAGCGGACCCCACCGGCGACGGCGGCGCTGTACGCGCTGCGCTCGACTGACCTCGCCCAGCACCTTGCGCCGGACGCGCTTGGGCACCGCACGACGGGTCGCGCTGACCCCCAGGACATCGACCACCTGCTGAAAGGAGGCCAGCTCGTCGCGGCAGACCACGCAGCCGTCCAGATGCCGCTCGAAGGCGTCGACCTCGGAGCGCTCGAGCGCCCCCAGCGCGAATGCCGCGACGTCGGCACCGCACGGATCCGCCGTGCCGGTTGCGCGCCGGTCAGTCATGGGTCCGGTCCGCCAGCCCAGCGCTTGACGGGTCCTCGAGGCTGACCCGCAGCTTGGTCAAACCGAGGCGCATCCGGCCCTTCACGGTCCCGACCGAGAGCTCCAGCATCCTGGCTATCTGGGTATGCGTGAACCCGCCGAAGTACGCCAGCTCGATCACCCTGCGCTGTTCGTCAGGCAGCGCCAGCAGCGCACCACGTATGTGTTCGGCCTCCTCGCGGCGCTCGACCTCGATCTCGGTCCGGCTCGGTTCTGACAGCCACTCCGCGAGCCCCTCGTCGCTCACGTCCCGGCTGGAGCGCAGGTTGCGCCGGAACGCGTCGATCGCGCGATGACGCACGACGCTGAGCAGCCATGAGCGAACGCTCGCGCGGCTGGGATCGTAGGTTCCAGCAGTCCGCCACAAGGCGATGAACGCCTCTTGGACGATGTCCTCCGCCATCGCCTGGCGGCCGCACATCCGGTAGGCCAGCGAGAACGCTGTATTGCTGTGCCTGTCGAAGATCGCCTCCAGAGCCTGTGGGTCGCCGGCTCCGACCAGCGCCATCAGGTCCTCATCGGCGAGTACATCGACGTCTCGGCCACGTTTGTGACGGATTCCCGTCCCCCTGCCATAGCTCGATCCATACCCCCGTCCATTCCGTTCCTTCGCTGCGCGAAGCCGAACGGATCACTGCGCCGCGTCTGCGCGGCCGCGAGCGGAGCCCGGACGGCGTAGCGTTACCGGCCGCATGCGCCTCTACGACTACGCCGCTTCAGGTAACTGCTACAAGGCCCGGCTGCTGCTCGCGCTGCTGCACCGGCCCTACGATCGCGTGCCCGTCGACCTGTTCGCCGGGGACACGCTGACCGACGCCTACGCCGCCCTGAACCCGGTCCGCGAGACCCCGGTGCTGGAGCTCGACGACGGCACCGTGATCACCCAGTCCCCGGCGGTCCTGTGGTTCCTGGCCGAGGGGACTGCGTTTCTCCCGAGTACGCCGCTCGAGCGAGCTCAGGTCGTGCAGTGGCTCGCGTTCGAGCAGGAACGCGTGATGGGTGGGATCGGCGGAGCGCGCTTCCGCTTGATCACCGGACGCGCGGGCGCCGAAGATCCGCTGATCGTGGGGCGGCTCGCGACCGCGCGCGAGGCGCTCGATGTCGTCGCGGTGCACCTCGCCGACCGCGACTGGCTCGTCGGCGACCACCCCTCGATCGCGGACGTGGCCGTGTTCGCCTACACCAGCCGCGCCGGCGACATCGATCTCGATCCGGTCGGCTGGCCGCCCGTCGCCGCCTGGATCGATCGCGTCCGCGCACTGCCCGGGTTCCTCGACGACTTCGCGCCGTACCCGCCCAACGCCCGCGCCGGGGCCGGCACCTCGATCTACGGCTGAGTCAGGCTCTCCGGCGGCGCGAGCTCACCCGGCCGCAAGGTCGACCACGACCTTGATGTCGTCGGGCCGGCGCTCGAGTGCGTCGGTCCAGCTGGCGACGGGCACACGGCGGGTGATCATCCGTGACAGCCACGCGGGGTCTGCGGCCGCGAGCGCGTCCACGGCCTGCTCCCAGTGGCGCCGTCCGGCGTTGACCGTGCCGAATAGGACTACGTTGCGCAGCACCATGCGGCGGTTCATCTCGGTGGAATTGACCGTCTGCGTGGTGTCTGTGTTCATGATCCCGGTCAGCGACATGATCCCGCCGTTGACGAGCCGCGTGGCGGCAGCGCGGCCGACGGAGCCGATGCCGGTGCACTCGATCACCACGTCAACCTCGGCGTCGACGGCGGCGGCGCTGCCCGAGTGGTAGATCCCCCCGAGGCTCTCGACGAGATCGCGCTTGGCGCCCTCCACCTGCAGGTCTACCACGTGCATCTCATACCCGCGCTGCGCGCCGAGGAGGGCCGCCAGCAGACCGATCGGGCCGGCGCCGGTGACCAGGGCCGCGTCCCGGCGGGCGAACCCACGCCGGGCGATCTGGTCGACCTGGTCCCAGGCCTTGGCGAGGACCGACGTCGGCTCGAGCAGCACACCGAGGTCGCCGAGCTCCGCCGGGATCCGGACCGCGTACTCCGGCTCGACCGTCCACAGCTGGCTGCCGTAGCCGTCGGCGCGCACGATCCCGCGCTCGACGAAGCGGTCGTTGCGGCACATGTCCCAGTGGCCGGCGGCGCAGGCGGCGCAGGGCGCCGGGTCGGGCCGTCGGACGATGCCGACGACCAGGTCGCCCGGACGGAAGTCCGATTGCGGCGGCGCGTCGATCACCTCGCCGAGCCCCTCGTGGCCGAGGATCAGGCGGTCCGCGCCCGCCGCCGTCTCGCCGTAGACGCCGTCGGCGATCTCGCGATCGGTGCCGCAGACTCCGATCAGCCGTCCCCGGACGAGCAGCTCTCCGTCCCGCCTCGCGGGGTCGGCGACCTCCTCCGCGGCAGCGGTTCCCGGTCGGCCCGGCGTGACGGTCATCGCGAGCACACAGACAGCTTGCCAGTGCGATCCGACGGTGCCTCACCCGAACCGGATGAGGCGAGCCGCGCCAGGTGCCCGACCATGTGCCGATGGACGTGCGCCCCTCGCCACGGCTGGACGTCGTCGTGATCGGTGCTGGGCCCGCCGGCGTCGTGGCCGCGTTGCGCTCGGCACGGCTCGGAGCCGCCACCGCACTGATCACGCGCGACGCGTTCGGTGGGATGGCCGCAGCCGACGGGCCGGTCCCGGTTCGCACGCTCGCGCATGCCGCGCGGCTGATGCGCGAGACGCGCCAGCTCCCGCGCTATGGGGTCGTCACCGCCGAGCCGGAGCTCGACTACGGCCGGCTGCTCGAGCGAGTCGCCGAAGTGACCCGCGATGTCCGCACGCATTCGCTGCTGCGAGGGGAGCTGGAGGACGCGGGCGTGACGATCTACGAGAACGCCGGCATGGCGAGCTTCGAGGACCCGCACACGATCGTCAGCGAGCACGGGCCGCGGCTCGAGGCCGAGAAGCTGATCATCTGCACGGGAGGCGCGCCGCGTGGGTTGCCCGTACCCGGCTTCGAGCTGACCTCGACGCACAGCGACGCCTGGACCCTGCGCTCGGTGCCGCCGACGATGGTGGTGATCGGCGCGGGCGCCACCGGGGTCCAGCTGGCATCGATCTTCAACGCGCTCGGATCTGGCGTGACCCTGGTCGAGGTGGCACCCCGAATCCTGATGACCGAGGACCCGGACGTGGCTGCGGCGGTCGCCAGCGCGCTGCAGGAGACCGGGATCTCGGTGATCGAGGCCGCCGGCGCGATCCGGCGGTTCGAGAGCTGCGACGCCGGCGTCCGCGCGGTGTTCGGCGCTGACGGCGAGGAGCGACCACAGGAGGCCGCGCTGGTGGTCGTGGCGGTTGGCTGGCAGGCGAGTACGGCGGGACTCGCGCTGGAGCATGCGGGTGTCGAGCTCGACGACCGAGGGTTCGTCCGCGTGGACTCGGAGCTTCGCACCACGGCCGCGCACATCTTTGCGGCCGGCGACGTCAACGGCGGCGTGCTGGTCGCCCACGAGGCCACGCGCGAGGGGTACCTGGCGGCGAGCTACGCGGTGACCGGACATGCGCCCGGTCTCCCCGCGGAGGTCTGCCCGATCGGCAGCTACACCGATCCCGAGTACGCCTCGGTCGGGCTCACCGAGGAGAACGCCCGCGAGCGCCATAAGGTGGTCATCGGGATCGAGCGTCTCGACTCACTCCCGCGCGCGATCATCGACGATCGCACCACCGGCTTCTGCAAGCTCGTGGCCGACGCCGACAGTCACGAGATCCTGGGGTGTCACGTCGTCGGCGAGCGGGCGGTCGAGCTCGCGCAGCTGGCGGCGGTGGCGATCGCCGCCGGCATGACGGTGCAGCAGCTGGCGCTGGTCCCGTTCTCGTTTCCGACGTACGCCAACGCGCTGGGACGGGCGGCGGTCCGGGCGACTACCGGCTCGGTCGCCACCGACTGGTAGCCACGCGTTTACTCGAGCCGGTGCGAGGATGGGGCGATGCCGACCCCGCGACAGTTCGCCAGCAGGCTGGGCTCCGACGAGGGGGAGCTGCTCGGCGCGCTGATGGCGAGCATGGTCGACGCGCTGTACGCGGTCGACGATGCGGGCGTGGTCCTGTTCGCCAATCCGGCGGCGGTGAGCATCCTCGGCTACGACTCCGAGCGCGACCTGGCCGGCCGCCCGAGCCACGCCACGATCCACTACCTCCACCCGGACGGACGGCCGTTCGCGGAGGCCGACTGCCCGTTGTTGGCGCCCCGCCAGACCGGTGAGGCCGTGCGCGTCGAGCAGGACTGGTTCATCCGCCGCGACGGCTCGTTCGTCCCGGTCGCGTACTCCTCGGCGCCGGTGACGTTCGAGCGCCGGCGCGGCGCGGTGGTGGTGTTCCGCGACATCTCCGACCGTAACCGCGCCGAAGCCGAGCGGTTGCGCGCCGATGCGATCCATGCGTCGCGGGCCCGGATCGTGGAGGCGGCCCTGGACGAGCGCCGCCGCCTGGGACGCGACCTCCACGACGGGGCACAGCAGCGCCTGATCAACATCATCTTCGCGTTGCAGGCGGCTGGCCGTGCCGCCGGCGACGAGTCCACGAAACGCGCGATCGCCGAAGCGCTCGAGGAGACCCAGCTCGCCGTGCGCGACCTGCGCGACCTCGGCGCTGGACTCGACCCTTCGGTGCTCGCCCACCGGGGGCTGGCGGCGGCGATCACGTCGCTGACCGCGCGCACGCCGGTGCCGGTGGCGCTGGAGCTGCCGGCCGAGCGGTTTGCTCCGCTAGTCGAGAGCACGGCCTACTTCGTCGTCTCCGAGGCGCTGGCCAACGTGGCCAAGCATGCCGACGCCTCGGAGGCCTCGGTCACGATCGGCACGCGGCCCGGCGTATTGGCGGTGACGGTCGCAGACGACGGGCGAGGCGGCGCGGTCGCGGAGCCGAGCGGCGGGTCCGGGCTCGCCGGGCTCGCCGACCGGGTGGCGGCTGTCGGTGGAAGCCTGGAGGTCGAGTCGCCGGCCGGGGGCGGGACCCGGATCGTCGCGCAACTGCCGCTGGGCGACGGCGTCAGCGAGCCCGCAGCAGCGTGAGCACGGCAAGCACTCGCCGGTGCTCGAGCGGCTCGTCGGCGAGCCCGAGCTTGGCGAAGATCCGGCCCACGTGCTTCTCGACCGCGGCCAGCGTCACTTCGAGCGACTGGGCGATCCCCCGGTTTGACTTGCCCTCGGCCATCAGCGCCAGCACCTGGTGTTCGCGCGGCGTCAGCGCCTCCAGCGGGTCGTGCTTGCGGCGCCGTCCGACCATCAGCCCGACGATCTCGGGGTCCAGCGCAGATCCGCCCTGCGCGACCCGGCGCACGGCGTCAGCAAACGAGTCCACGTCGGCGATCCGGTCTTTGAGCAGGTAGCCGACGCCGCGGGCGTTCTCGCCGATCAGGTCGAGCGCATAGGCCTCGTCGCGGAACTGCGACAGCATCACGATCCCGGTGTCGGGATGAGTCCGCCGGATCTCGATCGCGGCACGCAGGCCGTCGTCGGTGTGGTCGGGCGGCATCTGCACGTCGACGATCGCCACGTCGGGATGGTGGGCGGCCACCTTGCGCCGCAGGTCATCGGCGTCGGCGGACTGGGCGACGACTTCGAAGCCCGCGTCGGTCAGCAGGCGGCTGAGTCCCTCCCGTAGCAGGAGTTGGTCCTCAGCGACCACAACTCGCAAGCGCGGCACGACGGGCAACGCTATCGCCTGGGGTATGGCTGACCGGACATCGCCGGTCCGGTCCGCGGCCGTCGTGGGGGAGCGCGCCGGGTCGAAACCGGCGGCTCGGCGAGCGATGCTGTGGTTGATCTGAGACCGCAATCAGCCCGACGAAGGAATCCGCCATGACCCAACTCACCGCCGATCTATCAACCGAACCGGCCGCCGACGCGTCGCTGGGCACGTTCCTGATCCGCTACGGCCTCGGCGCGGTGATGATCCTCGGCGGCGTCGTGGTGCTGATCGTCTCGCCGGGTGGCCTCGGCGTCGACGGGTTTGCGATGGCCGTCGGCGGAGGGTTGTCGGTCGTGCTGTTCAACGTCCTGTTCCGCCTGAGCCTGAGCAGCGAGAACGACCGCGCGCAGGAGGAGCGGGCGCGGGCGTACTTCGACGAGCACGGCGAGTGGCCCGACGAGGAGCCCGCCCGGCAGCGGCGTTGGGTGCTGCCCGCCGGCGTCGTCACCTACGAGCAGGAGCAAGCGCAGATGCGGGCCCGGCAGACGGCCGGGTCGGCGGGCTAGCAGAGCTCACGGCGTGAACACGATTCGCTCGCCGGGAGTGGTGGGCGCATTCCAGGCGGCTTGAACCCGGCTCAGCGCAGTCGGGACCGCGTGGACCGCGAACGTTCCCGCGCTGATCTCGTCGGCGAGCGCGGGGAGCTCAGCGACGAACGCCTGCGTCGGTACGGAGCCCTGGCCGCTGCCGAGGATCTCGATTCGGGCCGCCCGTAGCCAAGATGACTGGAGCTCGATCGTCGGACCCGCAATCGCGCCGATCTGCAGCCATGTGAGCGGCTTGGACCTGTCCGCGCGGTGGGTGAGGACGGCCGGCATGGCCCGCTGGGCCGATGCCCCCCACGTGTAGTCGATCACGACGTCGACATCTGTCGCGGCTTGTCCGAGCGCGCGATCGACCGTGTCGGGGTCGCCGACCAGCGAGACCGTCTCGTCGGCGCCGAGTCCCGGGAGCGCGGCCAGCCGGGCGGCGTCGCGGCCCGCGGCCACGATGTGGCCGGCGCCAAAGTGCCGGGCGATCTGAACCGCCATCTGGCCCGCGCTGCCCGTCGCGCCGAGCACCAGCACGCTCTGTCCCGGGCGAAACTCGATGCGTCGTCGCAGGGCGACCCACGCGGACATGCCGGGGTTCATCGCCGCTGCCAGCTTGGCGACGTCGGCGTCGGGAGGGAGAACCACGCTGCGGCGGCGGTCAACGGCCACGTGCTCGGCCATGCTGCCGCGGGTCGTATCGAACAGCAGGAAGTAGACGAGCTCGCCGCTGCCGGTCTCGCCGACGCCGTCGATGCCCGGGATCAGCGGCAGCGCCCCGGTGCTGGTGTAGTGCGAGCCGCTCGCGCCCGAGCGCACCCGGGGATGCAGCCCCGCGGCCAGCACCCGCACGACCTCCTCGTGCTCGTCCCGTGCGACGGGATCCTGGAACTGCTGGTAGTGGGGCGGCTGCTCGAACGATGTGACGACGGCGGCGCTCATGGAGTTCTCCCGAAGGCAATGGTTGGTGGCACGAACTATATTAGTTCCTATCGCGAACCAAATTCAAGTATCGTCCAACCGCGTGACCGGCCTCGAGAGCATCGACGAACCCCCGACGGATCGGGCGGCGTTCGACGCCCTAGTCGAGACTTCATTCGCGATCCAGGAGCTGCTCGGGCATGCGGCCGATCGCCACGGGCTGTCGCTGACCCAGTTGCGCCTGCTCGGGATCCTGCGCGACCGCGAGCCGAACATGCTCGATCTCGCCCGGCACCTGCACCTCGAGAAGTCAAGCGCCAGCGGGCTGATCGACCGCGCGGAGCAGCGCGGACTCGTGATCCGCAAGCCGGGAGCTCAGGACCGGCGAACGATCCGCGTCGCGATCACCCCCGACGGGCGAAGGCTGATTGGACGGATCGAGCGCGCGCTCGCCCAGCCGGCGTCGGATCTGCTGGCTTCGTTGACACCGAGGCAGCGCCGTCAGCTTTCCGAGCTGCTGCGCAGCATGCTCGGCCCGGATCGCCTTTGCGACGCTAGCGCTCGGGCTGCTCGCCGGCTGGATACTGGGGGAGTTCGTCGGTGATCTCGTAGTAGTCGCCGCGGCTGTCGGTGAAGATGTGAAACGCGCTGCGCAGGCCGGTGGGAGCGTCCAACGTCCCGGCGGCGATCGAGATCCGATCGGCGCCGCTTCGCCGCCATAGGAGGCTCGCGCCGCACTCGCCGCAGAAGCCGCGCTCGCGGCCGTCGGCGATATACCAGCGCAGTCCCCGCTCGGCCGTGAGAGTCAATGCGCTCAGCGGCGCCTCGGTGTACGCGCCGACGTGACCGTGGGTGCGGCGGCACCGGCTGCAGTGGCAGATCTCGACGTCGCGCAGCGGCCCGGTCACGCGATAGCGAACCGCTCCGCACAGGCAGCCTCCGGTCGTCCACGGTTCGGTGATGTCGTCCATCGGCCCAGTATCACGTGGCCGCCGTCCGGCGGACGCGCGGTCGGCACGCACAGGTCAACTCCCCATTCGAGCGTCCGCGGCGCAACGTTGGGGGATTGACCGTCTCCCTCATGGTGTACTCCCCAAGCTTCGCCAGGACGTGCTCGAGTGGGGAGTTGACCTGCGATTCGGTGGCTCGACACCGGCGCGATTTGGCGGGAGAATCGGGCGGTGGCTCGATCCGGCGCGTCACGGAGGCAGATCGCTCATACGCTGACGATCGCCTACGGCGAGGGGCTGCTCAGCGAGGACACGTTCCTACACCGCCTCGATCAGGCTCTCGGGGCCGGTCAGATCGACGCTCGGGGGCTGGTCGGCGACCTGATGACGCGGACCTCGGCAAGCGGCCTGCGCGCGCGGCTGCTCGCCCTGGTCGATCGGATTCGCGGACCGCGCGATGACGCGCTCGACGATCCGGCGGATCTGCTCGCGCTCGACTGGACGGGCGCGACGCCCGAGCTGGTCGTCGGCCGCAGTCACCGCTGCGACGTCGTGATCGACGATCCCGGCGTGTCCCGCCGTCACGTCCGGCTCGTGTTTCGCGATGGCAGCTGGGTTCTTCAGGACCTCGAGTCGACGAACGGCACGACGGTGAACGGCGTGTGCGTCGGCAGGTGCCAGCTTCGGCCGGGCGATCGGCTGATGCTCGGGACCGCCTGTCTGCGGGTCGACTGAGCGGACGCCGCGTGGCCGACCACGTGCAGTGGTCCCCGACGTCCCGGCCGCCGAGTGAACGGCACGCTCCGGACCGAGGCCGCGGCTATCGCGGGTGGGGGACCGGTGCTGTCGTGCGAAAGATCGGCCAGCCGATCTGGGTGCGCCACCGTGCCGGATCCGGATCGACGTGGGCGTCGACGAGGTAATACTCACGGATCGGCCCGTCGACGCTGACGGCATGGTGGGCGACGTGTGCGGCGAGGGCTCCGTAGGCCCGGTCGATCTCGGCCTGGGTACCGACGTGGATCGTGGTCGCCAGCTCGACCGGCGGGATCACGACCGTATCGATCCGGCCGAGCGTGCGCAACGCGGGGTCGCAGGGGATGAACACCGTCGCGCGACCACGGCCCTCGGAGAACAGGCCATCGAAGTACATGCCTCCCGCAGGGCCTGCCTCGGGGGCGCCCTGCGCCGCCAGCGTGGAGCGCAGTTCCCCCAGCGCGCCCTGGTACCAGGCCCCGGCGTCCTCGACATCGATCGTGGCGGTGATCGAAGCCGCAGGCGCCGCCGGAACGAAGACGTGCTCGAACTCGGCCGGGGCGCCCGCGGTCGCGTCGCCACCGAGCAGGTCGCGCAGCGACTCGGTGGCGGCGCGGGTGCGCTCGAGCTCGGCCTCGAGGCGCCCCAGGTGAGAGGCGATAACCGAGTTACGGGTGCTCACGTCGGGCGCGCCGAGCACCGCCCGGATGTCGTCCAGCGGCATGTCGAGATCCCGGAAGCGCCGGATCACCTGGGCGACGACGATCTGCTCGGTGCCGTAGCGGCGATACCCGGTCTCCGGGTCCACGTCGACGGGCTCGAGGATCCCGACGCGGTGGTAGTGACGAAGCGTCTTGATCGTCAGATGCGTGGCGCGGGCGAAATCCCCGATCGAGAGCGTGGCCGGCATATCCCCAGTATCGAGCCTCCCCCACGGGGAGGGTCAAAGGAGAACTCGGCCCTTGACTCTCCCGTCACGGCAGCGCCGAAGCTGTGTCGGCACGCCCTTCGGGGCCACACGACACAGGAGGCCGAGCGCGATGCCCACCACGACTCTCACCGGCGTGATCGACGACCACGTCACCGCCGTCAACGCATTCGACATCGACGCGATCGTCGCCACGTTCGCGCCGGACGCCTACGTCAACGACGCCAGGCGCGAGATCCGCGGCACCGACGCGATCCGCCGGTTCGTCGAGCGGGAGATCGTCGGAGACAACGTCACGATGGACGTGATCGAGGTTCTCGACCATCACGGCGACACGATCGTCCGCGCCGTGTATGACGGCGACTTCGACAAGACCAACCTGCCCGACCCGGTGGTGCTGACCAACTACTTCGGCGTCCGCGACCGGAAGATCGTCAGCCTCGTGACGATTCTCAACCGGCCGTCGGATTACTGAGCCCGACCGCGGCCCGGGTCGCGGCCCTCGCCGCCCGTACGGGTCGCGATCAACCGTGCACCGACCGCGGGCAGCAGCCCCTCGGCGATCAGATCGACCTCGACCTCGCGCAGGCTGGGCCGCAGGTTCCAACGATGCAGGTATGGACCTCGCACGGGGCTGCCGAAGTCGAAATGGGGCGCGAGCGCGGCGCAGACCTTGTCGAGCGAGTGGACGTGTTTGTGGAGCTCGTCGAGGATCTGCGTCGCGTCGCGCCCCCCGTTGTCGTAGCCGAGCGCCTCACGCTGTGAGGCCCACCAGCGGAGCGCACGGTCGTCGTGGCGGTCGATGTCGATCTCGTCGATCACCAGGCGGCTGCCGGGGGAGATCAGCGTCGCCAGGTGGTTGCAGGACTCCTGCAGCGGCTCGATGTGATGCAGCGAGACGACGGCGACGGCCGCGTCGAACGAGCCGCGGACGTCGAGCAGCGAGCGTTGCTGGACCACAGTGCCCGGCTCAGCGGCCGGGTCGACCGCGGTCACCTCATAGCCGGCTTCGGTGAGCACGACCGCGAGTTCTCCGCCGCCGGCTCCGACCTCGAGCACGCGCGCGGGAGGCATGGGCAGCGAGGCTCGCACGAACGCGAGCAGATCCCGGGTCAGCATCGGCCAATGATCGCCGAAGTCAGAACCGAGCGCCCGGCCGGTCGATAATGCCGACTCACCACACACCGATCGGAGGTGCCGGACATGTACGTCGCACTGTTCTGGGGCAAGGTTCGCCCCGAGTGGCAGAACGAGCACTACGCGGCGCTGGGCCTGCGCATGTTCCAGCGTGCTTCGGAATCGCCGGGGTTCGTCGCCCTTCACCGGCTGGAGGTGCCCGACGGACGGGAGCTGGCGATCGCCTACTTCGAGACCAAGGAGGACATGGAGGCCTGGTACGACCACCCCGAGCATCGGGCGGTCGAGACGATCGGGCGTCGCGACATCCTCGAGGACTACACGATCGAGGTGCTCGAGCTGGTCCGCTCCTACACGAAGGAGAGCTCGACGTTCCGGGCGACTCCAGCGGGCATAGAAGCGGCCGACCGGCTCGCGGTCGACCCCGAGGCGGCGATCACCTAAACAATGGATACAGGTTTTTTATACATACGTCCGGGTAACGCTGGAGGACTGCACTCGAATCGAAGGGATCAGCCCCATGAACCCGCAGTCAGGCCGCAGCGAGAACGAGCAGACCAAGCCGGACCGCCCCCGAGGATCGCCCCGACGAGCCCGGCGCGGAGGGCGGATCGCAGAGCGATTCGGCCGACAAGCTCCCCGGCGCGCCGTCGCAGGACGACGACTCGCCGCTGGGCGACACCGACCAGCATTCGAGCGCGTAGCCCGAGGAGCAGCCGAGGGACTCAGCGGTCGTTGAGATCGAGCACTGGGATCGGGGGCTCGATCTCGCCCCGCTCCTCGGACGGGATGATCGCGGTCCCGATCGCGAAGAACTCGATCACGTGGCTTCCCCAGCCATGACTTCGCTCTGACAGCGACACGCCGACGATGCCCTCGGCCTTGAGGTCCTGGGCCTCAGTTTGCATCCGCTGCATCGCCAGCTCGCGCGCGTTGTAGAGCGACTGCGTGTAGTTGGGGAGCTCGACGTTGCGACCGCTCTGGGCCAGCGTCCGCAGCGGGCCGCGGCGCCCCACGTGGTACACGCAATTGCCCATCACCATGCCCACCGGGCGATGGCCGGTGCGCAACAGCGTCCAGAACTCCTGGCCCGACAGGTCGCTCTGGAACGGGCGGCCGTTGGGCGCGCGATGGAGGACGCCCTCGCGGTGCTTGACCGCGGTGCCGATGGCGATGAACTCCGCCATGTTCGGACCCCACTCGTAACGGCCGATGTCCAGCCGTACCCCGACGATCCCGTCGGCCCCGAGCTGGTCGGCCTCCTCCTCCATTCGCGTCATCGCGAGGTGCCGGGCGCTGTACATCGCTTCCGACAGGACATTGAGCTCGCGGCTCGTGGTCAGGCCGGTCACCTGGAACCCGATGTGGAAGATCGAGCTGCCCACAACCATCCCAACCGGGTCGAATCCCGCCTGCGTGACCAGCAGGAACTCGTTGACGCTCAGGTCCGAGGTGTAGAGGCCCTGTCGGTTCTGCGCGAGCCGCTCGCGGCCGGACTCGGGGATCCCTTCCAGCGAGTGGGGGTCGTAGTCGTCGCTCATCAGCCTCCCAGGCGGATCGAAGTCTTAACGGGCGGGTCGATCGGTTTGCTGCCGTGGCGGATCGCGGTTCCGGCGGCATGCATCGTGATCACCCAGCCGCGGCGATCGGCGCCGGCTCGGCCCCGAACGTAGTACGGGAGCCCGAGCCGCCCCCGGTTCCACCCGCGGTGGGTGGGGGAGCCGATCGCCGAGGCCAGCGAGAACTTCTCGCGGTGCACGGAGTGCGACAGATCGACCCCGACGGTCCCGTCGGCGTGGGCGTCGGAGAGTTGTCCCACCAGGCGCGCCCGGACCGTCTCGCGCGCGTCCTGAAACGCGCGGCTCAGCTCCCGCAACTCCTGGTTTTGGTGCATCGTCCGCGCTCGGCTCAGCCGGGTGTCGCGGGCGGCGGAGGCGAACACGACGGCGCTGGCGGCCATCAGCCCGACCGGCTCGTGCCCGGCGCTGCGCAGCCGCCAGTAATCCTGGACGGACACGTCGGTGAGGAGCGGCCAGGGAGTCCCCGTCGATCCCGGGTGCCGGATGGCCGTACCGGTCACCACGTACTCGATCGTGCCCCGGCCGAGGTCGCGGTCGCTGCGGCGCACATGCACGCCGACGACCGCGTCGGCGGCGACCTGAAGCGCCTCCTCGACCAGCCGGTCCAGTGCTCGCCGACGCGCCAGGTTCCAGGCGTCGGTCAGCGTGTCCAACTCGCATACGACGGGGGCGTGCCACTGGTAGTTTCGGACCTGCGACCACGAAGCCTCGGTGATGCGGTTCTTCAGCGCCTGCCCGGTGCTGGTGGGGGCGTACCAGTTGCCGGTGATCACGATGTTTCCGGGCTGCAGCGCCGGCAGGTATTGCCAGCCGGTGCGGATCACACTCGCGCCCATCACCTGGGCCAGCGGCTGCGGCCCCAGGCGGCCCAGCAGGGCGAACTCGTTGACCGACAGCCCGCTGGTGAACGGCGCTCCCTCGGTGGAGAGTGCCCGCAGCCGCTCCGCCGCCAGCGGCGGGATGCCGCCCTCCTCGATCCGCGCCAGTGACGCGGCCCGCTCGCGGGCCCCGTCCTCGTCGCGCCGGAAGAACCCCATGGTCAATCCTCCGAACTGCTCATCTCGGTCACTGCTTCTTACCGGAAGCCGGCATCCTTACGCAAACATCATGCGGCGACGGAGCTGCCATACAGTCACTCCCCGCACGATGGCGGCGCTCACACCCACCGAGGACGTCACCGCCGCGCGGCGCGTTCTGCGCGAGGCTGCCCTTCCGGCGATGCAGCGGAGGCTGCGCCTGCGCACCGACACCGTCGAGCACCTGGCCGGCGTGGGCGTCTTTGAGAGCCTGGAGGCGCTGGGCGCGCTCGACCGCGCACATGCGGGTTGGGCGCTGCTGCTGCTCGGCGTCCAGATCGCCCGCAGCACCGATCAGCTGTCTCCGCCAGGCCCGCGCGGGCGATCCGACTCGTCGTTCGGCGTCGGTCTGCTGTGGGCTGGATTGGTCGCAGGCGTCGGCGGCGACCGGCTGATCGCGGGCGCGGACGGGAATCCGCCGAGCGCGGATTGGGAGCCGGGCGAGCACGCCCCGGAGATCCGCCACCTGGCCGGCGAGCTCGCCGACGGACTGCTCGATCCGCTGTCCACCCCCGAGGCTCGCTGCCGGTACGCGGTCGACTCGATCGCCGACCTCGACGCGGGACTCAGCGGGCTCGATCACCGGCCCGCGGGCTGGATGCTGAGCGCGTTCGGCGTGTGGATGGGAAGCGGGGTGGGAGGAGTCGCTCGGCCGCTCGTTCGCCGCCGTAACCTGGGGCTGCGCGCGGTCAAGGATCCGCGTCGCGCCGAACAGGCCTGCGGTTTCTCGGGTGCGCTGCTGGCCCAGGTCGGAATCGCCCTGCTCGGCGATCTCCCCGACGGGTAGAGTCGACCGCACCAGTGGACCCACTAGACCGAGGAGGGACGTGGTGGCGAGCCTGCTGGATCTGACCGTACAGGGCGACGTGGCGACGATCAGCGACGAGTCGATGCTTCCGCAGGTCAAGCTGATGACGCCGCTCGAGCTGTACCGGTTGTGGGAGCGCCAGAACTGGTCCTCGCACGAGATCGACCTCGAGGCCGACCGGCGCGACTGGGCGTCATTGAGCGAGTACGAGCGACAGCAGATGATGTATGGGCTGTCGGCGTTCTTCGTGGGCGAGGAACGCGTCACCAATCAGTTCTCCGGTCTGGTGCTGGCGGCTGAGGACAAGCACGAGGAGGCGTTCCTGCTTACCCAGCAGGTCGACGAGGCGCGTCACGCCCAGCACTTCAACCGGCTCTACGAGGAGGTGCTCAACTTCGACGGCGGGTTCGAGGATCGGCTCGAGCGGGCCCGGGCGTACCTCAGCGACTCGTTCTTCAAGCTGTTCGACGGCCACCTCGTCGAGGATCACCGCAAGCTCCTGGCCGACCCCACCAGCGTCGAGGCGAAGCTCGACTTCATCACCACCTACCACATGGTGATCGAGGGCACGCTCGCGCTCACCGGCCAGCACTTCCAGACGATGCGCCTGGAGCGGCGGGGCGTCCTGTCCGGCCACCTGGAGGCGTTCCGGCGGATCTCCCAGGACGAGCACCGCCACGTCGCGTACGGCACGTGGTACCTCCAGCGCAAGGCGCGCGACCCGGAGCTCGCCAAGCGCGTGCAGGACAAGCTGCGGGCGACGCTGCCCGCGGCGGCCGGGGTGATCGTCCCGCCGGGCATGGACACCGATGACGCGTACGAGTACGAGTTCCTCGGCGCGACCGCGATGGATCGCAGCGAGTTCGCCTACCGGGCGCTGGCGCGGCGGATGAAGGTGATCGGGATCGGCGTCCCCGCCGTCGCGGGCTGAGCCAGGCCAGCCGGAAACCGCGATCGAGCTGTCAGCGCTCGGCGTCGTGGACGAGCAGCGCGATCTGGACGCGGTTCGGATCAGGCGAACAGCGGGCGCAGGTGATCGTTCAGGAACACGCCCTCGGGGTCGAGTTCGCGCCTGATCCGGATGAACTCGTCGGCTTCGGGATACAGCTCTGCAAGCCGTTCGGGTTCGAGGAAGTGCAGCTTGCCCCAGTGCACGCGGGCCGAGAACTCGCGCAGCAGCGAGTCGACGGACCGCAGGTAGTCCCAGTAGTCGGTGCCCGGCATCCCCGAGACCGAGATCACGGTCGTGGCCGTCCGGTAGTTCGGCGACAGGTACGCCTCGTCGGGGCCGACCGTGCGGACCTCCAGCGGGAACACCGAATCCGGCAGGCTGCGGAGCATCAGCTCGCGCATCGCCGCCAGCGCGTCGGGACCGCGCTCGAGCGGGACGAAGTACTCGAGCTCGTGGAAGTTGGGGTCGTAGAGCATCGGATAGATCCGGTAGCAGCGGTCGGTGCGGCGGCCGGGGGTGTCGTCGTCGGGCTGGTCGTCGCCCGGCTCGTCGTAGATCTTCACGTAGCACTTGTCGGCCATCGTCTGACCGTCGCCGTGGAGGTTGTACAGCGCGGCGGACTCATCGGTGGGCAGCCAGAAGAAGCCGAAGTGGCGATGCCCGTGGACGAGCTCGTCCCATCGCTCGAGCACCTCCTGCCAGGGCCACAGGTCGACCTGCTCGCTGAGGCGGTAGGCGCCGGTCACCTCGAGCTCTATTTGGGTCATCACCCCGAGCATCCCGACCGACACCTGCGCGGCGCGCAGCAGCTCGGGCTCGCGCTCGGTGATCTCGCGCACCTCGCCCGTTCCGGTGACGAGCCGGACGCCGCGCACGACACCCGAGAAGCAGGTGTTGCGGATGCCGGACCCGTGCGTCGCCGTCGCCACGGCGCCGGCGATCTGCTGGGTGTCGATGTCGCCCTGGTTCTTGAGCGCGAGGCCCTCGGCCCACAGCGGCTCGTAGAACCCGTGGATCGGCGTGCCCGCCAGCGCAGTCGCCCGCTTGCGCTCGCGATCGGTTCCGACGACGCCGCTCAGCGCCGAGAGGTCGAGCAGCAGGCCGTCGGTCGCGACCACCGGTGTGAACGAATGCCCGGAGCCCGCGACTCTGACCCCAGCGCCCAGATCGACCGCGTCGCGGACGAGCGTGGCCACCTCCTGCTCGTCGCGCGGGGTCGCGCTGTGCCCGGGCGTGAACGACTGATTGCCGACCCAGTTGGTCCATGTCTTGGCAGCGGGGAGGTCGGTCAGCACCAGTGCGGATACTAATCCGAGCCGGCTCTTGAGCAATTGCTTTGAGCGATCGCTAAAATCACGAACTGCCGATGACTGCCCACGAACTCACCGGGACCAAGCTCGAACTCGTGCAGGCAGCGCTCGAGGCGCTGCGGCGCTCGGGGTTCCACGGAGCCAGCGCACGCGAGATCGCGCGCGTCGGCGGCTTCAACCAGGCGCTGATCTTCTACCACTTCGGGAGCGTCCGGAACCTGCTGTTGACCGGACTCGATCTGGTCAGCGAGCGGCGGATGGCCGCCTACGGACCGGCGTTCTCCAGTGCCCGCACGGTCCCCGAGCTCGCCGCGTTGGCGCGCGAGATCTACGCCGCCGATGTAGAGCAGGGATATGTGACCGTACTCGGCGAGCTCGTCGCCGGCGGCGTGTCCGATCGCGAGCTGGGACGCGAGGTGTTCGCTCGCATCGAACCGTGGATCGGGCTGGTCGAACGCAAGCTCGACGAGCTGCTTGCCGGCAGCCCACTGGAGTCGCTGGTGCCCTCGCGCGACATCGCGTTCGCGATCGTGGCCCTGTATCTCGGGATCGACATGCTCAGCCACCTGCAGGAGGACGACGGGGCGGCCACGTCGCTGCTCGGCGTCGCGGTCGGCAACGCCGCGCTCGCCCAGGCGCTGATTGCGACGAGGCGATCCGGATGACCGACGACACCGGTCTCGACCTCGTGACCGGAGCGTTCAGCTACTCGGGGAGCCAGATCGCGCGCCGGCTGCTGGAGGCCGGCCGGCAGGTGCGCACGCTGACGTTTCACCCCGACCGGCCGCACCCGCTCCGCGACCGCGTCGACGTCCGGCCCTACAGCTTCGGGGACGTGGCCGCGCTGGCGGGCAGCCTCCAGGGCGTGACGCACGTCTACAACACATACTGGGTGCGCTTCGATCACGATGCGACCACGTTCGCCGACGCCGTCGAGAACTCGCGCGCGCTGTTCTTCGCCGCCCGACAGGCCGATGCGGCGCGGATCATCCACCTGAGCATCGCCAATCCCCGGCTCGAGTCGCCGCTTCCGTACTACCGAGGCAAGGCGCGGGTCGAGCGCGCACTTGCCGAGGCCGGCGTTCCGTACTCGATTGTGCGTCCGACGCTGGTGTTCGGAGGCGAGCGCGACGTGCTCACTAACAACATCGCATGGATCCTCCGCCGCGCCCCGGTGTTCGCCGTCCCGGGCGACGGGCGCTATCGGGTACAGCCGGTGCACGTCGACGACCTCGCCCGGATTGCCGTCGAGCGATCCGCACCCGGGCCGGACTCGATCGTCGACGCCGCCGGGCCCGAGACGATGGCGTTCGACGAGCTCGTCTACTTGGTCCGCGACGCGGTCGGCAGCCGCGCGCCGATCGTCCACGTCCCTGCGGTGTTGATGGCCGCCGCCTCGCGCGGATTGGGGCTGTTGGTCGGCGACGTCGTGCTCACGACGGATGAGATCAAGGGCCTGATGGGAGGGCTGCTGGTGTCACACGCGCCCGCGCTGGGGAGGATCTCGTTCAAGGACTGGCTGACCAGCAGCGAGTTGCTCGGGGCGGTCTACGCCAACGAGCTCGAACGACACTTCCCAATGACATGACGCTGTTCGCCGACGTCGTCGTCGCCTCCTCGGAGGTTGCCCTCACCAGCTCGCGCTCGCGAAAGATCGCGATCCTGGCCGAGCTGTTGGGCCGGTTGGACGGCGACGAGGTCGGGATCTGCGTGGCGTTCCTGTCGGGCGTCCCGCGGCAGGGCCGGATCGGGATCGGTCACGCGACCGCGTATCGGATCGATCCCGAGCCGGCGGCGGAACCGACGCTGACCGTGGCCGACGTCGACCACACGATCGACGCGGTGCAGGCGGCGACTGGGAGCGGTTCGGCCGCGGCGCGCAAGCGGTTGCTGTCGGAGCTACTCGAGCGCGCGACCGAGCCGGAGGCCAGCTTCCTGCGACGGCTGTTCACCGGGGAGCTGCGCCAGGGAGCGCTCGCCGGGCTGATGGCGGACGCGGTCGCCAAGGCGGCCGGGGTGCCCGGGGCGATCGCGCGTCGCGCGCTGATGCTGTCGGGCGACTTGCCGCGGATGGCCGAGCTGGCGCTCATCGAGGGCGAGGCTGGCCTGCGCGGCGTGGGGTTTGAGATCTTCCGGCCGATCTTCCCGATGCTCGCCGCCACCGGCGCGACAGTCGACGAGGCGATGTCGGGATTCGAGCGCGCGTCGGTCGAGTACAAGCTCGACGGGATCCGCATCCAGATCCACCGCCGCGACGACGAGGTGCGGATCTACACCCGCAACCTGAACGAGATCACCCCGTCGCTGCCGGGGATCAGGGAGGCCGTGCTCGGGCTGGCGCTCGAGCAGGCGGTGTTCGACGGCGAGGCTCTGTGGATGGATGCGTACGGTCCGGCCTCGTTCCAGGACACGGTCTCGCAGATCGACAGCGACGCCCCGCCGGAGGGGATCGTGACGTTCCTGTTCGACCTGCTGCACCTCGACGGCGAGGACTTACTCGATGCTCCGCTGCTCGAGCGCGCCGCGCGCCTCGAGGCGCTCGCGCCGCAGCTGAAGATCCCCGGCGTGATCACCTCGGAGCCGGCGGAGGCGCAGCGCGTGCTCGACGAGTCGCTGGCCGCCGGCCACGAGGGCGTCGTCGTCAAGGACGCCGCCTCGCCCTACGCGGCCGGCCGGCGTGGCGGCGCCTGGCGCAAGGTCAAGCCCGTGCGCACCTACGATCTCGTCGTGCTCGGGGCCGAGTGGGGCCACGGTCGACGCCAGGGATGGCTCTCGAACCTGCATCTGGGCGCCCGCGATCCCGGCACCGGTGAGTTCGTGATGGTCGGCAAGACGTTCAAGGGGCTGACCGACGAGCTGCTTCAGTGGCAGACCAAGGCGCTGCTCGAGCTCGAGATGCAACGGCGTGGGATCGCGGTGATGGTGCGCCCCGAGCTGGTGGTCGAGATCGCGCTCGACGGCGTCCAGTCATCGACGCGCTACGCGGGCGGCGTCGCGCTGCGCTTCGCGCGCGTCAAGCGCTACCGGCCCGACAAGCGCGCCGATGAGGCCGACACGATCGAAGAGCTGCGCGAGTTGCTCCCGGTCAGCCGGGCGCGGACCTGACCTATAGGCGGTAGAAGCGCCGCGCGGTGCCTGACAGGACCTCGTCGCGGTCGACGGTCGACAGGTCGCGCAGCGCGCCCGAGAACAGCTCGAACATGCTCGCGAAGTCGCCGGCCAGCGCCTCGACCGGGAAGTTGCTGCCGAACATGCACCGACGCGGCCCGAACAGCTCGAGCAGCTCAGCCAGCACCGGCCTCACGCGATCGGTGCGCCGCGGGTTCCCGAGCATGCTCAGAGCCGACAGCTTCACGTGCGCGTGGGGCAGCTGCGCGAGTGCGGCGACGCCGGCGCGCCATGTCTCCAGCCCCGGATCGGCCTCGGGATCGGGCACCCCGAGGTGGTCGAGCACGACCGGGACGCCGGGCACGTCGGCGATCACCGCCGCCGCCTGCTGCAGCTGTCGCGGAAAGACCAGCAGGTCGAACGACAGCCCGAAGTCCTCGAGCCGGCGGTAGCCGCGCACCCACTCGGGGTCGCCGAGCAGGTCCTCGCGGGGGATGTCGGCGCGCGTCGAGGCCGGGTCCGACCACGCCTCCTGGCGCACCCCTCGCGTCAGCGCGTACGCGCAGTGGCGCTCGAGCGTGCGCTCGACCTCGGGGTCGCGCAGCTCGGCGTACACGACGCAGGCCAGCGGCGCCGTCTCGCCGGCGGCGCGCGCCTGCTCTGCCAGCGTCGTGACCCACGCGGTCTCGTCCACCGGATCGGCCTCGTGGTCGACCTCGGCCTGGACGTGCACCCACCCCTCCAGCCCGGCGGCTCCGGCATCGGCTCGGTATTGGGTGGGGTCGTAGTCGCGGCGCAGCACGGCGAACTCCGGATCCTCCAGCCACGGATACCGGAACCGCTCCAGATCGAAGTGATGTACGTGCGTGTCGATCACAGCCCGGGACACTAGTGTCCCCAGTCAGCGGTACGCGCGAGCCTGCAACTCGAACAGCTCGGCGTAGGTCCCTCCGGCCGCGATCAGCTGCTCGTGGCTACCCGACTCGCTGACCCTGCCTTCGTCGAGCACCACGATCAGGTCGGCGTCGCGCACCGTCGAGAAGCGGTGTGAGACCAGCAGCGTGATCGTGCCCCGCGCCTGGGCGGCGCCGCGGGCGGCGAGCAGGTAGCGCTCGAACAGGGCGGTCTCGGTGGGTGCGTCGAGGCTGGCCGTGGGCTCGTCGAGCGCCACCAACACGAGTTCATCCTCGAGCGCCCGCACCCGGCGGCTGACCGAGGCTGTGACAGGCCGAGGCGCATCGCCGCCCGCCTGAAGTGCAGCTCCTCGGACAAGACCACGAAGCAAAGGAGCAGGCCGAGGTTCAGTGTCGGGGTCTCAAAACGGGCCGCCGGCGCCATGCGGACAGCGTATGGCAGAGGCGGCCAAGCGGCCCGCTGCGCGGCCGCTGAGCGGCCGCTATTAAGCTTCGGCGCCGTGACTGCGCCCGGATCGTTCAGCACCGAGGACTACGCCAGGCGGATGTCGCGTGCCGCCGACGCGGCGGCCCGGGCCGGCCTGACCGGCGTGCTGGTGACGCCCGGTCCGGACCTGCAGTACTTCGCCGGCTACACGCCGGTCGCGATCACCGAGCGGATCACGCTGCTCGCGATCCAGGCCGGCCGCAAGCCGGCGATGATCGTTCCCGTGATCGAGCGGCCCGACGCCGAGGCGGCCCCAGGCGCCGGCGCGCTGGTCATGAGCGAATGGAGCGACGGCCAGGATCCCTACGAGGCGACGGCGCAGCTGCTGGCGCCCGACGGCCGCTACGCGATATCCGACTCCGCGTGGGCGATGCACGTGCTCGGGCTCCAGCAGCAGCTGCCCGGCTCCAGCTACGTGTCGATGACCTCCGCGCTGCCGATGCTGCGGGCGATCAAGGACGCCGACGAGCTCGAGCTGCTCGCCTCCGGCGCCGCCGCGCTGGATGCCGTCTTCGGAGACCTCCTGCGGATCCGGTTCTCGGGCCGCCGCGAGCTCGACGTCGCCTCCGACCTCGCCGACCTGCTGCGCGAGCACGGCCACTCCGAGGTCGAGTTCACGCTGGTGGGGTCCGGGCCGAACGGCGCCAACCCCCACCACCAGGTCTCGGGTCGAGAGATCGAGGAGGGCGACATGGTCGTGCTCGACTTCGGCGGCATCAAGGGCGGCTACGCCTCCGACATCACCCGCACCGTCCACGTCGGCGAGCCGACCGCCGAGGAGCGCGAGGTCTACGACGTGGTCGCGCGCGCCTACACCGCGGGGCTCGAGGCAGTGCGCCCGGGGGCGGCGTGCCAGGAGATCGATCGCGCCGCGCGGAGGCTGATCGCCGACGCCGGCTACGGCGACCGGTTCATCCACCGCGCCGGCCACGGGATCGGGTTGATGGGCCACGAACCGCCGTACATGGTCGAGGGGGAGACCAGCTCGCTGGCGCCCGGGATGTGCTTCTCGATCGAGCCGGGGATCTACCTGAGCGGGCGATTCGGCGTGCGGATCGAGGACATCGTGACCGTCACCGAGGACGGCGGGCGCAGCCTCAACAGCACCGGCCACGAGCTGCAGATCGTGCATTAGCTTGTCGCCTGCGAGCGCACCAGCCGATCCGTCTGCGGCGCTGCAGTCGCTGGCGGCCGAGCTCGACCAACTGCTCCCCGCCGACGCGATCGTCGTCGACGCGCACACCCACCTCGGCCGCGACGAGGACGGACAGTCGCAGACTCCGGAGCAGCTGCTGGAGTTCCTGGACCAGGTCAGGCCCGATGCTCGGGCCTGCACTTTCCCGTTCCACGATCCCGAGCGCTCGCCCGCCTACCGGTTGCCCAACGACCGCGTGCTGCGCTGGGCGCAGGAATCGGAAGGACGGCTGTATCCGTACTGCCGGCTGGACCCGGGCGAGGATCCGGTGGCCGAGGCCGAGCGCTGCCTGGCGCTCGGAGCCCGCGGGATCAAGCTGCACCCACGGGCCCAGGCGTTCGGGTTCGGCAACGCCGCCGCCGAGTCGATCTGGAAGATCGCCGACGAGGCCAAGGTGCCGATCCTGATCCATGCCGGCCGCGGGATGCCGCGGATGGACCCGCTCGCCGACCTCGCGCTGCGCTTTCCCGACGTCGTGCTGGTACTCGCCCATGCCGCGATTGCCGACCAGGGCATGTTCGCCTCCCGGCTGCGCGACCACCCCGGAATCCTCTATGACACCTCGACGTTCTCCGTGTTCGACCAGCTCGAGCTGTTCGCCCGCGTCCCAGCCGAGCGGATCGTGTTCGCCTCCGACGTCCCCTACGGGCGCCCGATCAGCGCGCTGCACATCATCCTGCTGATGGCCGGATATGCCGGCCTCGACGACGCAGCGCGCACCAAGCTCATCGGCGGGACGATGCTCGACGTGCTCGAGGGCCGACCGCTGGCCGACCCCAAGCCCCCGCGGGTACCGGAGATCCGCCTGGTAAGCGGCCGCCTGGCGCGCCTGAACGGCTACCTGATGATGGCGTTCGCGGCCGCGATCGGCTCGGGCCCACCACCCAACTTCGAGCGCTCGCTGCAATTCATCAACCTCGCCCGGTCTGTGTGCCGCGACCCCGATCCCGGCGAGGTCGGGCCGACGCTGGAGCGGATCGACGGAATGCTGGACGCCGCCCAGACGCTGATCGAGGAGGGCGGCGAGCAGACGCGCGCCGCGATCGGGCTGGTCGTCGCCGCGGGTGCGATCGCCGCCACCCAGCCGCTGTCGCGCGAGCGCTGACCGCGACCTTCCGGCTGGTCTCATCAACCGATCGGTTGATGCCCCCAGCCGGTTGGCGGAGCCGCAGGATCCTCCTTCGGAGGCCACCAGATCGAGACCTTCAGCCGATGTGCTCAGCGGCAATATTCGCGATCCTGTCGGTATGAACAACAACGGACACAACACCACCAGCGACGGAAGGGCGCCGGATGTTGTGACGGTCGAGCACCTGGGGATGCGATACGGCGATCTGGTCGCGGTCGATGACGTGTCCTTCTCGGTGCGCCGCGGCGAGATCTTCGGGATCCTCGGGCCCAACGGCGCCGGCAAGACGACGACCGTCGAATGCATCGGAGGCCTGCGTGAACCGGGCAGCGGCCAGATCAGCGTCCTCGGCCTGCACCCGGGTCGTGACGGCGACCAGCTGCGCGAGGTCGTCGGCATCCAGCTGCAGGCCTCGGAGCTTCCAGACAAATTGAAGGTGGGGGAGGCGCTGGAGCTGTTCGCCTCCTTCTATGACGAGCCCGCGGACGTCGACTCGCTGCTGGGCCTGCTGGGGCTGAGCGACAAGCGCGAGGACCGCTTCGCCCGGCTCTCGGGCGGGCAGCGCCAGCGGCTGTCGATCGCGCTGGCGCTGGTGGGGCGCCCGCAGGTGGCGATCCTCGACGAGCTCACGACCGGCCTGGACCCCCGGGCGCGCCGCGACACCTGGGAGCTGATCGAGAGCGTCCGCGACCAGGGCGTGACGATCCTGCTCGTGACCCACTTCATGGAGGAGGCCCAGCGGCTCTGCGACCGCGTCGCGCTGTTCAACCGTGGCCGCCTGGTCACCGTCGACTCTCCGACGGGCCTTGCATCGCGCTCGGGGACCGACCAGCGGGTCGGCTTCATCCCGTCAGAGCCCCTGCAGGACGCGTGGCTGTTCGCGCTGCCCGAGGTCCGCGACGTCAGCCATCACGGCGAACGCGTCGAGATCGCCGGCACCGGCAACCTCGTGGGCGAGGTGGCCAGGGTGCTGATCGCCCACGGGATCGCGCCCGACGACCTGCGCGTCGAGCAGACCAGCCTCGAGGACGCGTTCGTCGCGCTCACCGCCGAGGACTCCTCCGCGGAACCTGAACTCGAGCACCAGGAGGTTCGATGATGTCGGCTGTCACACAGGCGACGGCGCTTCCCGCCGGCCAGCACAGGTCGCGTCCGTTCGCGCGGCTGATGCTCACCGAGCTCAAGCTGCTGATGCGCGAGCCGCTGGCAGTGTTCTGGGGCACGGTGTTCCCGCTGGTCCTGCTGATCGTCATCGGCCTGGCCACGCACAAGCACCGTCAGAGCTCGCTCGGCGGGCTCACGTTCATCGACGTCTACGTGCCCGTGCTGTGCACCTTCGTGCTGGCGATCCTGGCGCTGAACGCGGTGCCGGCGACGCTGGCCAGCTACCGCGACAAGGGGTACCTGCGGCGGTTGTCGACGACCCCGATGGGAGCGCGCCGGCTGCTGGCCGCCCAGCTGCTGATCAACCTCGGCATCGCCGCCTGCGCGGTCGCGGTGATCCTGGTCGTGGGCGCCGCTGCATTCGGCGTGTCACTTCCCACTGAGGTCGGCGGCTTCCTGATCGCGCTGGTGCTCGGTGCGATCGCGATGCTGGCGCTGGGAACTCTGGTCGGCGCGCTGGCTCCCAACCAGCGAGCCGCCAATCTGATCGGGTCGCTGCTGTTCTTCCCGATGATGTTCTTCGCGGGCCTGTGGGTCCCGCGGGCCCAGATGGGCGCCGTGCTGCGTCACATCAGCGACTACACGCCGCTGGGCGCGACCGTCGCCGGGGTCCAGCGGGCGACCGCCGGGAATTGGCCGCACCCCGTGCAGCTGCTGGTGTTGGTGGTGTGGGCGGTGGTCCTGGGCCTGGCGGCGGGTAAGTTCTTCCGTTGGGATCGATGACCGCAGCAGTTCAGTCAGCGCCTGGCGATCGGCTCCAGTTCTGGGAGGAGCGCGAGCGGCGCTCGCTGCACGCGTTGCCGTACGTGCTGCTGGTCGTGGCGGTCGCCCTGGACATCGCGAGCCGGGGCGGCCTCACTGGCCCGGGGCTGGTCGACCTGGCGATCGCGGCCGCCAGCCTCGTCTGGATGGTGGCGATCGAACTCGTCCAGCGGCGCGACGGCGGCCCGGCGGTACAGGCCGCGATGTTCGCGGTCCTGATCGGCCTCTCGGCGGCGCTGGTGATCCGCCAGCCGGTCTACGGGTTCTACTCGTTCACGGGCTATATCTGGGCGTTCCGGACGCTCTCGCCCAACCCCCGGCTGCGCCTGGTCGGCCTGGCGCTGGTGGCGATGCTGTCGGCGATCGCCCAGACCGGATCCGGGCCTTACGACAGCGCCGGCTCGATCGCGATGCTCGCCGGGGTGTTCCTGATCAACGCGGGCGTGGCGGGGTTCTTCACCTGGTTCGCGTGGGTCGGCCAACAGCAGAAGGACCGCCGGATGCGGCTGATCGCCGAGCTGACCGAGGCCAACGAGCGGCTCGCCGAGAGCCTCAAGCGCAACGCCGAGCTCCAGGAGCAGCTCGTGGCCAGCGCGCGGGAGGCGGGCGTTGGCGACGAGCGCCGGCGGATGGCGCGCGAGATCCACGACACGCTGGCCCAGGGCCTGGCCGGGATCATCACCCAGCTGCAGGCCGCCGAGCGCGCCGGCTCCGGTTACGGCCCGGGCGCCAAACACCTTCAGGCCGCTGTCGATCTCGCCCGCGAGAGCCTGTCGGAGGCCCGCCGATCGGTCGAGGCGATGCGACCCGAGCCGCTCGACGGCGCCCGGCTGCCCGAGGCGATGCAGGAGGTGGCCTCGCGTTGGTCAAAGCTCCACGGCGTCCCGGTTGCGGTCACGACCACCGGCACGCCGCGGGTGATGCGCCCCGAGATCGAGGTTGCGCTGCTGCGCACCGCCCAGGAGGCGCTCGCCAACGTGGCCAAGCACGCCGACGCCAGCCGCGTCGGGCTGACGCTGTCCTACATGGAGGATCTGGTCACGCTCGACGTCCGCGACGACGGCGTCGGCTTTGAGGTGCGCCCGAGCTATCACGCGCGCAACGGGTCGTCCAACGGGCAGTCCGGAGGCTTCGGGCTGGCGGCGATGCAGCAACGCGTCGAGGGCGTGGCGGGAACCCTGCAGGTCGAGTCAGAGCCCGAGGCGGGCACCGCGATCTCGGCCAGCGTGCCCGCGATCCCAGCCGGAGCGGCCACATGAGCCAGCCGATCAAGTTGCTGATCGTCGACGACCACCCGGTCGTCCGCAACGGCCTCAGCGGCATGTTCGCCGCCAGCGAGGAGTTCGAGGTCGTGGGCGAGGCCGGAACCGGCGCCGAGGCCGTGACGCGCGCGGCGTCGCTGGACCCCGACGTGATCCTGATGGACCTGCGCATGCCCGAGATGGACGGCGTCAGCGCGATCACGCAGCTGACCGGTTCGGGCTCACGCGCGCGGGTGCTCGTGCTCACCACATACGACACCGACAGCGACGTGCTGTCGGCGATCGAGGCCGGAGCGACCGGCTACCTGCTCAAGGACTCGCCGCCGGCCGAGCTGTTCCGGGCCGTGCGCGCCGCCGCGCGCGGCGAGGCGGTGCTGTCCCCGTCGGTGGCCACCCGCGTCGTCGGGCAGGTGCGAGCGCCGACTCCCGAGCCGATCAGTCAGCGCGAGCTCGAGGTGCTCGAGATGATCGCCCGCGGCGCCAGCAACCGCGAGGCCGCGGCCCGGCTGTTCATCAGCGAGGCGACGGTCAAGACCCACCTGATGCACATCTACGCCAAGCTGGGCGTCAACGACCGCGCGGCCGCGGTGGGGGAGGCGTTCGACCGCGGGCTGCTGGTGCCGCGCAAGCAGGGGTGATCCCGGCCGGCCACGACGTCGCCGCCGCTTGACGTTAGTTAGTTCAACTGCATATATTGCTCGTATGAGCAAGCGCGCGATGCAGGAGACGAGCTTCCTGATCCTGACCGCCCTGGCCGGCGGCAGCCAGCACGGCTACGGGATCATCGCCGACGTCAGGCAGATCTCGGGCGGCCGCGTCCGGCTCCGGGCGGGGAGCCTGTACACCGCGCTTGACCGGCTCCGCGAGGACGACCTGATCGCGGTCGACCGGGAGGAGATCGTCGACAACCGCCTGCGCCGCTACTACCGGCTCACTCCCACCGGCGGGGAGCGGCTGGCCGACGAGGCGGCGCGACTTGAGGCGAACGCCAAGGTCGCGTTGACGCGACTGCGGCCGGCCGGCGGCATGGTCGGCTGACGAGTGTCAGTCGCGGACCGTCAGGTAGGCGAGCAGCGTCTGCCACTTGTCCGGGTCGGGCACCTCGGCGGGATTGGTCAGGTAGTGCTCCACTCGGGCGCACCAGCGCGCGTCACCGTCCCGCGCCCAGGTGACGCCGTGCTCGCGTCCCCAGTCCTGTAGCGCCGCGTTGGCCGCGACCAGGCCGTCGTACCGGCCGGTGTGCAGCAACGTGACGTAGTCGCCGGCGGGGAGCGTGCCCGCACGCACGTGGTCGTCGCCGGTCACGTCGGCCGCGACGGGCACGCCGAGCTCGATCTCGAGCGCGCCATCGGCGTCGACCGACGCGTAGCGGATGAACGGCGCGGCCGCGGGCTGGGCGCCGTGCGTCGCCAGCCAGCGCAAGATCTCGGGGAACCCCTGGTCGACCGCGCTCGCCAGCGAGTCCATCGTCACCGTACGGGCGAGCGCGACGTAGGGCTGCGCCTCGCGGCGCTCGAGCTGGGGCTGGTCGGGCATCGGGGATCCTCCGTGGGTAGCGGTCTCTGAGCTGGAGACCCGCCTCGGAGCGGCGACTCATCGGCCGCCTCCCGATCGAGTGCCGGATATAGCGGCACTAGATCAGGAAGCCCCCGGATTTCGAACTCGGGCCGCGCGTCCCATTTAGCATTTGTGCTAATTTGCTAATCATGACGAAAGCGAACGGGTACCGCGCGCTCGCCGACCCTACCCGCCGGGAGATCCTGCGGCTGCTGCGCGAAGGCGAGCTGCCCGCGGGCGAGCTGGCGGGCAGCTTCGAGATCTCGTGGCCGTCGGTGTCGCGGCACCTTCGCGTGCTGGAGGCCGCCGGCCTGGTCAGCTCCCGCCGCCGCGGCGGCAACATCATCTACTCGCTGCAGACGTCGGTTCTCCAGGACATCGTCAGCGAGCTCGCCGACATGGCGGGGGTAGGGCGTCAGACCGCCACCCGAGCTGGGCCGGCGCGCTCCCGACCCCGGCCGCAGGGCGCATGAACGAGGTGCTCTCGCGGTTCAAGGCGCTTTCGCCGGTCGGCCAGGCGGCGATCGTCGGGGTCACGGCGTGGAACCTGTGGCTGACGGTGACCTCCGAGCGCGACCTCCAGCGCCGCTCGTCCGACGAGGTGCGCGGCCCGAAGCTGCTGTGGCGACTGGCGTGTCTCACCAACAGCGTCGGCCCGCTGGCGTACTTCCGCTGGGGACGGCGCCCGACGGGTTGATGAGGTCAAGCGCAAGCTCGAAAGCGCCTGATCACTCCACCCGCTCGAGATGGCGGCGCAGCGACCGCGCCGCCGAGCGCATCGCCAGCGTGGTCGAGAACGCGAGCCCGCTGAACCCGAGGATCCACAGGGCCGACCTGACCTCGTGGTTGCTGGTGACCCCGGCGGCGAGCAGTAACACCGCCGACGCCACGACCGAGCAGCCGGCGATCAGCGCGATCACGAACCGGTCCACCCAGAAGTCGACGGCCTTGTAGTCCGCCCCGGAGAAGTGCTCGGTGCGGACCGTCATCCGTCCGGATCGCAGCTGGTTGGCGAGCGTCTCGGCGTGCTCGGGCAGCGTGCGCAGCGACGGCAGCGCCCGGACGAGCTCGCGCTTGGCGATCTCCTCGGGCGTGCCGAACGCATCGCGGTGATCGGTGCTGACGATCTGCCGGCTCTGCGAGACGAAGCTGAAGCCGGGATCGATCGCCTTGAGCGTCCCCTCGAGCGTGAACATCGAGCGGGCCAGCAGCGTGATCGAAGGTGGCGGGATCATCCGGTGACGGCGCATCACCGAGAGGACCCCGGCGAGCACGCGGGGGTCCAGGCCGCCGGCCGACCCGAGCGCCGACAGCTGCGTCCCCAGCTCGCCCTGGAGCGCGCGAAGGTCGGCGTTCTGGTTTCCGGACATGTCCCGGGCGGCTCGGGCCAGCAGGCTGACGTCGCTGGTGGCGACCCCGAGCGCCATCCCGCGCAGCCCATCGAGCGCCCGCGCGTCCAGGCGCCCGACCGACCCGAAGTCGAGCATCCAGATCGTCCCCGCGTCGTCGATCAGGAGGTTGCCGGGGTGGGGATCGGCGTGGAACAACCCGTCCTCGAGCACCTGACCCAGGAATGACGACAGCAGCCGCGAGGCCAGCTCGCGGGGCGACGCCGGTGAGGCCTCGATCGCCTGCGGGTCGGCGATCGAGCGTCCGTCTACCTCCTCCATCACCAGCACGCGGTCGGTCGACAGCGTGGAGTGGACCAGCGGGATCGCGATCCCGGCGTCGCCGGAACGGTTTTCGCGGAGCGTCGTCCCCACTGAAGCCTCGTGCTGGTAGTCGAGCTCCTGCTCGAGCCCGGCGATCAGCTCCTCGCTGAAGCCGCTGAGGCCGACCTCGCGGGCGATCTCGACGTGGCGCTCGAGTCGCGCCGAAGCCAGCCGCAGCACCGCGGCGTCGCGCGCGACGACCTCGTCGATCCCGGGACGCTGGACCTTGACGACCACCCGGGTGCCGTCGCTGAGCACCGCCCGGTGGGTTTGGCCGATCGAAGCGGCGGCCAGCGGCTCGTCCTCGAAGGCGCCGAACGCCTGCTCGATCGGCTCGCCGAGCGAGTGCTCGACCACGTTTCGGATCTCCGACTCCGGCACCGGCCGCACGTCCGCGCGGAGGTTGGCGAGCTCCTCGGTCATGCTGTCGGGCAGCACGTCGGTCCGGGTCGAGGCGATCTGCCCGAGCTTGACGAACATGCCGCCAGACTCCTCGAGCACCCCGCGAAGACGCCGCGCGAAATCGGGCGAGTCCAGCGCCGAGCGGGACGCGTAGCGCCAATGCAGCAGGTTTGCGCGGCGAGCGTTCGAGACCAGCTCGCTCAGCCGGCCGTAGGGAGCCAGCGACATGCGGGCGGCGCGAATCGGGTGGATCAGGTTGCGCCGCCGGCGCCGCGGCGGACGGACACGCCCGCTGCGGGTGATCAGGTCGATCCCGATCGCCACCGGCATCGCCGCCAGCACGCCGAACACGATCACGACCGCCGCGGCCTGCAGCCAGTGACCGACCGTGTCGGCCTGGATCGTCCGCCCGCCGTCGGCGGTCTTCTCACCGATCGTGTAGGCCGCCGCCAGCAGCCCGCCGACCCAGCCGACCGCGCCGACCAGCGCTCCGCGCCAGTGACCCAGGCGAATCCCGAGCAGTCGCCCGGTGAGCTTGCCGACGGTCACCACGAACAGGACGAACAGCGGGATCGCCACCGCGAGGCTCATCGGTCGCTTCCTCGCCCCCCTGAGTCGATTATTTCTCGATCGTGCACCGCGCCGCCGCGGCGATCGTACACGCGTCGCGCCGCCCGGCGACTCGGGAACTCCGGCTTCACTGTCAGGATCCCCGTGTGCTCGGGATCGTCGTGCTGCTACTGGTCGTGTTGCTGTGGGCGTTGGTCGCGCGCCGGCTGGCGAAGCTAAGCATCACGATGGCGATCGCGGTGACGATCGTGAGCGTGGTGCTGACCGGAGGCAAGCACCCCGTGATCATCATCGATCTCGACACCAAGATCATCGAGCGCGGCGTCGAGTTGGTTCTCGCGATCCTGCTGTTCATCGACGCCACCGAGGTGCCAGGCGGAATCCTCACCCGCGAGCGGACCGTGCTCACGCGGCTCCTGGTAATCGCGCTTCCGCTCAGCCTGATCCTGGCCTGGCTCGCAGGGCTGGCGCTGTTCTCCGAGAACGACGCGTGGCTGCTGGCAGTGCTGGCGATCATCGTCGTGCCGGTCGATCTGGCGCCGGCGGTGGCGATCCTCCGCGATCGCCGGGTGCCCGTGCGCCTGCGGGAGATCATGAACGTCGAGGCCGGGCTCAATGACGGTGTCGCGGCGCCGCTGTTCCTGTTCTGCCTGGCCGGCGCGACCGCCAAGCACACCCCCGGGACGGAAGCGCTGGAGAACGCGTTGCCGCAGATTCTGATCGCGGTCGGCGTCGGCGGGGTGGTCGGACTGCTCGGAGGACTCGCGTTGGGCTGGTCGTACAAGCACAACTGGACCGAGCCGTCGGCGCTGCGGCTCGGGGTGCTGGTGCTGCCGGTGATGACCTACGTGGTGGCGATTACCGTCGACGGGAACGGGTTCGTGGCCGCGTTCGTGGCCGGGATCGTGTTCGCAGTGCGCGACTACGGGCTGCCATCGGAGTCGCTGCAGCTGTCCGAGGACGTCGGGGCGCTGCTATCGCTCTGCGTGTGGTTCGTGTTCGGCGTGACGGTCAACCAGGTGTTCGACGCGGGCGTGCGCCTACAGGTCGTGGCGTATGCCGCGCTGGCGCTGACCGTGGTACGGATCGTGCCCGTGATGATCGCCCTGCACGGAACGACGATCAGCCGCGTCGATGCGGCGTTCGTCGGCTGGATGGGCCCTCGGGGACTGGCGTCGCTCGTGTTCGGGCTGCTGGCGGTGATCGCGCTGAATGGGGATCCGAGCTCGCTGGCCGCACAGGTGATGGTGATCACCGTGCTGATGAGCGTGGTGGTTCACGGCCTCAGCGCGGGCCCGATCGCGGCCGCGTTCGGCCGCCGCGCCCGCACGGACCCCGCCGTGGCGCCGACCCCGGACGTCACCGAGAGCCATGCATGAGCTCGAGCGGCTGAGCGCGCCCGCGCTCGCGGATCTGCTCGAGCGCGGCGTCGGGACCGCGGTGGTCCCGTTCGGCTCGATCGAGCACCAGGGCGCCCACCTCCCGCTGGGCGCGGACGCGATCCTCGCCGACCACGTCGGAAGAGCGGTCGCAGCGGCGCTGCACGGGGTGCTGGTCCCGACGGTACGGGTCGGTTACGCCGAGGAGCACATGCGGCTGATCGGCACGCTCACGGTCGCAGAGCAAACCCTCGCCGATACGGCGTTCGAGCTCGGCGAGGGCCTCGCCGCCCACGGGTTCCGGGTGATCGCGCTGGTGTCGACCCACGGTGGCAACGGGGCTCCGCTGCGCACGGCGGCGAGCCGACTCAACCACCGGCTGCACCGGGCCGTGGCCCGCGCTCCCGTTGGCGACCTCGGGCCCGACCCGGGTCGCCACTCCGGGCAGTGGCTGACCTCGGTGATGCTGTCGGTGTGCCCGGAGATGGTCGACGCCGGGGCTGCCGGACCGGAGCTGGCGGCCGAGCTACGGTCCGCGAGCGCCGAGCGCGGAGCGGCTCACCTGGAGCGGTTCGTCGGCTCGATCGTCGACGCGATCCGCGAGTGTTAGCGAGCCGACGGGCTCACAGGAACTCCCGGAGCACCGGCGCAGTGGCGTCCGCAGAGATGTCATGCGTCTGGCCGGCGAGCACGACGCTGCGGCCGTGCACGAGCGCGCCGGCCAGCGCGGTGGCGGCATTTCGCAGCAGCGGTGGGCTCTGCTCGCCGGCGATCACGAGCGTCGGCGTGTTCACGGCCGCGGTCAGCTCCGGCGGGAGCGTCAGGTCTCCGACGATCTCGGCGTCGTAGACGAGCGTGTGGGCGATCGCCTCCAGCCCCGGCCGGAACGGTGCGTTGCGCAGCTGGGCCACAACCGGCTCGGGGATCCCGACCGCGGTCGTCTGATACAGCTCGACCGCGTCGCCGCGGCGACCGGACGACACCAGCTCGGCGAGCTGGCGCGGGAAGTCCGCCGGCAACGGCGGGCGGCTGCCGTCGACGAGGAACGGTGGCTCGTACAGCGCCAGCTTGGTGATCGGGGCGCCGCCGGCAGCGGCCCGCAACGCCAGGTTGGCGCCGGACGAGTAGCCGAACACCGCGGCCGACCCGCCCGCCGCCTCGATCAGCGCCTCGATGTCCTCGATTTCGCGCTGTACCTCGTATGGCCCGGTGTCGCCGCTGTCGCCGCGTCCCCGGCGGTCGGGGTTGATGACCGTGAACTCATCCTGCAGCGCGGCCGCCAGCGGGGCGGTCGTGGATCGCGTGTTGAACGCGCCCGCGACCATGATCAGGGGCGGCCCCGATCCCATGCGGTCGAATGCGATCGTGGTTTGGTCAGCCGAGGTCACCGTGCTCATCGTTTGTCTCCTGGGTTCGGACGCTCGCTAGCTGAGACCCGCGCAACCGCTCGGGCTCATCGGTCCGCTCAGAGGTCGAGCACGAGATCGCTCGACGGCTGGCAGCAGCAGATCAGGATGTCTCCGGGGTCCGGTGGCTCGAGCGGCTCGGGGTCGTAGCGGACCTCGCCCGACACCAGCCCGGTGACGCAGGTGTGGCAGACCCCCGTGCGACAGGACCAGCGAACCGGTACGTCGCACGCCTCGGCGAACTCGAGCACCGTGCCGAACGTCGGGTCCCACGGCACGGCGAGGTTGCTGCGCGCGAACGAGATCGGCGCTCCCGAGCCGGCGTCGCCGGGCGGCGGATGCGGCGGTGGCTTGGGCGCGCCCGCCACCACCCCCGGGGTGATCGCCTCCTCGGCGCCGAAGATCTCGCTGCGCACGCGGTCCGGAGCCGCCCCGCGCGCGGCGAGCGCGGCGCCGATGTCGTGCATGAACCGCTCGGGTCCGCACATGTAGAAGTCGGCGTCGACCGGCGCGCCCCGGTCGTCCATCACCGCTCCGGTCAGGTGTCCGGCGACGTCGTAGGCGTCGCCGAGGCGGTCGCCCGGCATCGGGCGTGAGTAGCAGACCACCCGGTGGGCGTCGGTCAGCTCCGCCAGCAGCTCGGTGACCTCGGCCCGGAACGGGTGCCGGGTCGAGTCGCGGGCCGCGTGCAGCCACCACACGGGCCGGCTGGAGCGCTCGGCGACCAGCGTATGGAGCATCGCCAGCAGCGGCGTCGCCCCGACGCCGGCGCTGATCAGCACCGCCGGCCGGGGGCTGGACTGGAGCACGAACGCGCCCCTCGGCGCCCCGGCGTCGAGCACGTCGCCGACGCGCAGGGCCGTGTGGAGATAGCCGCTGGCGGCGCCGTGGGGCTCGCGCTTGACGCTGATGCGGAAGTCGCGGGTGCTCGGAGGTCCCGACAGCGAATACGTGCGCAGCAGCGGCGGCGCACCCGACTCGGGCGCCACGCGCACGGTCAGGAACTGGCCCGGCCGAGGCGCCTGGGCGACCTCGAAGCCATCGGCGACCAGCCGGATCGAGATCACGTCGCCGCTCTCAGGCGTGATCGACTCCACGCGCAGCGGCTTGAGGCCCTGCCAGGCGAGCGCCGGGGCGGTGGGCGCGGCTGGCCGGTCGCCGTCGCCGGCCTGCTCCAGGAGCTCGCGGAACGACCCCTTCCAGCCCTCGCTGAGCGCCGGGAGCTTCAACGCGCGCACGAGCGCCTTGCGTGACCGGTGCGGCAGATACAGCAGCCCGTCGATCTCGGCGATCGTCATCGCCTCCGATCCGGTCTCGAGCTTCTCGATGAGATCGCCGGACTCGACCCGGCCCTCCTGCACCGTGCGCAGGTAGAAGCCGGGCCGGTGGTGGGCTACGACCAGCGCGGGCATCCGGGGCTCGTTCATCCGCAGGCCGAGCCGGTAGCAGGTGACCCTCGGCTGGCTGACCTCGAAGATCGCCTCGCCGATCCGGTACCGGTCGCCGATGCAGACCTCGTCGTCGGGCATCCCGGCGACCGTGAAGTTCTCGCCGAACTGCCCGTACACGAAGTCGTCGCGCTCCAACTGCGCCTGCCAGTAGCGGTAGGACTCGATCTGATAGACGAACACGGCCCGGTTCACGCCGCCGTGCCCCTGCAGGTCGCCCTGTCCGTCCCCGTCCACGTTCAGCCGCCTGACCATCCGCGGGCCGTCCACCGGCTCCTTCCAGATTCCGGTATGGACCGTCTCGCCCTGCCACTGGACGTCTCGCGGCATCCCGACGTTGACGGACAGCAGGCGTGCGTCGGTTGCGGGCGGAGCGCTCATCGGCTGTCGAAGGCTAATGGCTTATCAAGCGAGATACCGTTACGTATTCAGCCGCCGGAGGTCCGAGCCGATCGGCTGCCTCCGTGCACCTTGCGGTAGTGCCGGGCCACCCGGACCCGATCGCCGCAGGTCTTTGAGCACCAACGGCGCCGGGCGTGCTCGGCGATGAACAGCCGGATGCAGCCGTGCGCCTGGCACGCCCGCAGCCGGGCGCCGTTCTCGCCCAGCAGCGTCGCGATCGCGTTCTGGGCGATCGCCGCGAGCGCGATATCGAGCTTCGGGGCTCCCGCCGGCCACACGGTCCTGCCGGCGGGGCCGTCGCCCTTCCAGGTCAGGCGATCGGCAGGGGAGACGAGCGCCGCGGCTGAGTTGATCCGCCGCAGCGCGCCCATGCCGGGTCGCGCGCCCTCGGCGCGCGCGGTGAACGCCTGCCGGATGGCGGTGCGCAGCGAGCGGATCCTCTCGAGATCGGACGCGTTGATCGCCGCACCGGGGTCGGTGGGCAACCGATGACCGCGGAGCCAGCGGGCCAGCCCAGGGCCGTCGGCCAGCAGTTCGACCCGATCGCCTCTGCGCACGAGCTCGGTGTTGACCAGCGCCAGTGCGACTGAGCGATCCTCACCGGGCGCTGGCGACGGAGTCGGCGGGCTGGGCATCCTGCGTGAATGCTAGGGCCCACCGCCTCCGCCGCCTGCGCGCGAGCTCAGCCGGTGACGATCCCGAACGGCGCGGAGCCGGCCGGCAGCGCCGTCGGAGACGACGCGAGCTCGGCCAGGGCGCCGCCCTGGACGTGGAACGTGCTGACCTGGGCGGTGCCGCTATCGACGACCGACAACGTCGACCCATCCGGGCTCAGGCGTGCGTCGACGGGTGCCAGGCCCGTCGGGTTCTTGAACGGCGTGCTGCCGAGCAGCGTCAGCGACCCGTCGCGGTTGATCGCGTAGGAGGAGATGCTCGGCTGCGCGGTGTTGACCGTGAACAGGTAACGGCCGTCGTGGGAGATCTCGACCCAGCACGGCGCGGTCTGGTGATCGGCGAACGGCGATCCGCCGATCGAAGTCAGACGCCCGTCCCAGCCGTCGTGGAACGCCGACACGGTGCCGTTGCCGGTGCCGCCGTGGGCGTTGGACACGTACAGCTCGCTGGGGTCGGTCGGTCGGAACTCACTTCCGAACGGCCCCAGGCCCTGGGCGGCGAACGGCGAGCCCGGCGCCGCGTGCAGTCGGCCGTCACGGCCGACCACGAAGCTGTCGATCAGCGATGTGCCGACGCGGGTGCCGGCGAGCCGCGTCCCGGTGGCGTTGAACAGCACGTCGCCCGGCTGCGCGTTATCGGGCAGCGCAACGGTCGACCCGGGCAGGCGCCGAAGCACGCCGTCGAAGCCCAGTACGAAGCCGGTGTAGTTGCTGGCGCCGGCGCCGGCGTTGGCGACGTACACCAGGTTGCCGTGGACGGCGATGCTCACGGGCTGTATGCCACCGGAGCTGACGGTCCCTCCGCGGACGGGACGCAGCGAGCCGTCGCCGCTGACCACCAGCACCGACACCTGGTTGGAGCCCGCGTCGACCGCGAGCAGATAGCGGCCGCCAAAGGCGGGCTGCAGGGAGCCCTGCGAGCCGATCGCGGCTCCGGTCCCGGCGCCGCCGGTGGCGAACGGGGAGCCGGGCAGCGGCGTCAGCGATCCGTCGTGATGGCGGCGGAAGCCGGCCACGGTGTTGCTGGTGGAGCTGTTGTCGTTGACGTACACGTAGCCGGAGCTCCGTGACTGGTGGTGCGGGTGGGCGGAGGCCACGGCCGGGGCGAGCGTCAGCCCCGCGCCGATGGCAAGCGCCACCGTTGCTCGTGAGAGCACGCGCATGTGGTGTGTTCCTTTCGTACGGTGAGAGGTACGGGTTACATCCGATAGCTAATGTCAAAAATCTTGCATTAGCATTACGGAGCGATATTGCGCCTCGGGTGGTCGCCCGTCTAGGTGTCAGTCCTCGCCCGGCGCGGTTTGTTACACGGTTCGGTCCGTGCGCGTCAGCGCAGGTCGCGGAATGCCGCCAAGAGTGCCGCTCGGGTCTGCGGATCTGCGGGCGGCTGCGGTGTCGCGTGCAGCGAGTTCACCATCCGTCGCATGTCCTCGAGATAGCCGTCGCACCCGTCGCATTCCGCAAGGTGAGCCTCGAAGCGGGCTCGATCACTGTCGCTGAGCCTGTCCTCGAGGTAGTCGGTTACCAGCTCGACGAACTCGCGGCACACGAGCGGGTCGTGACGGTGACGGCGACGTCGCAGGAAGTGCATCAGCCCTCCGCCTCCACCAGCGGCGCTAGTTCGGTCCGGACCCGAGCCCGGGCCCGGTGCAGGAGCACCCGCTGATTGCCGTCGCTGATCTCGAGCAGCGAGCACACGTCGTCGGCGTCCAGCCCGACGAGATCGCGCAGTGTGATCACGACTCGCTGGGCCGGGGCCAGTCGCTGCACCGCGTCGAGCAGGTGGGTGCGCAGCTCTTGGCTCAGCAGGCTCGCCTCCGGGTCGGACTCGAGCCGGGCCGGCGCGCTGCGCCAGCGGCCGTCGGCGCCGAACGCGACGGGGTCGACCGCGGGACCCTCGTCGCTCTCCAGGGCCGAGAACGGCACGTTGCGAGCCTCGCGCGCGGCTCGCGTGCGGGCCCGGTTGACGAGGATGCGGAAGATCCAGGTGCTCAATGACGATCGCCCCTCGAACCCCTCGAGTCCGCGGATCACCGCCAGCCAGGTCTCCTGGACGACATCATCTGCGGCCGAGTGCGTCCGCACGAAGTTGCCGGCGACGCGGCGCATTGACGCGTCATAGCGGTTGACGAGCGCCTCGAACGCCGCCTCCTCTCCGGTCCTCAGGCGTGCAAGCAGCGCTGGGTCGTCCTGCACCAGGGTCAAGGTATCGCGCGGGCCCGCGGTCGGCAGATTTGGCCGCCCTCGCAGTCTCCGCCTAGTGTCGGCGGTCGGAAATTCGGTGCCACGTGCCCGGCTTCGACCGGCGGATGGTGTGTGCGCACAGCATGGCTGCCTCCTTTGGCGCGCGTCGACTGCTGATGAGCTGCGGACATCTAGGGGTCCCGTGAGCTCAGTCTCGGCACCACCCCGGTTGTTACACCGGCATGCCGTGGCCGTCCGAACGGGCCCGTCCGCTGCACCGCTGCAGGTCCGCGTTCGCTCAGGGGCGCAAGGCTGCTCAGGGTCTGCAACCCCGCCGCCGTGGCGCCGGGAGCCCGCCACGATCCTGGCGTCCGAGAAACGGCCCGGGAGTCGCTGCTTGAGTGCCGGGCGCTGTGCACGAGGAGGGCCAGGTCTATGAGCAGTCCCATCGTCGCCCGCAAGCGGGTGCTCGCAGTCGGCGTGGCGGTGTCAGTCGCCGCCGTCGCGGCGACCGCGGTCGCCGTCGCCGCCACCGATGCCGGGAGGTCTTCGCTGCACGCATGCATCCACACGGCCGCCGGCGCGCAGTCACGAGACCTCAAGCTCCGCAAGGGCGCCTGCCTTAAGGGCGAGATCCGTATCGCGTGGCCCCCGTCTGAGAGCCGGGGTCCGCGTGGGGGCCGGGGGGAGCGAGGTCCCGCGGGAGCCAGGGGCCAGGCCGGCCCGATCGGCGAGACGGGGCCGCGCGGCATCAAGGGCGACAAGGGCGAGAAGGGGGATCGCGGACCGAGCGGGCCCGCGGCGTCGCAGCAGGTCCACGGCGCCCCACTGCGGGTGACGCTCGAGGACGGTGAGCGCTCAGCGTCGGCGACCGCGCTGTGCCCGGCCGGTGCCACGCTGCTCGGAGGCGGCGGCACGGTCTCCGACAGCGGCGCGGCGATCGCCGAGTCCGAGCCGATCGTCGGGTCACAGGGCTGGGAGGTCCAGGGGGTGAAGTTCGCCGGCGGCGCGGGCGAGATCACGGTCGAGGCGGTCGCGATCTGCACCCGCTAGCGCACGGCCAGCGATAGCTAGTCTCACTCGCCGTGGAGCGCTCCGCCCCGGTCGACGGCTTCTCGCTCGTCTATGAGCGACACGGCGCCGGCGAGCCCGTGCTCCTGCTGCACGGCTGGCCCGGAAACCGCGACGACTACCACCTGCTGGTGCCCGCGCTGGGGGCAGGGATCGAGGCGATCGTGCCCGACCTTCGCGGCTTCGGCGACTCCGACCGGCACTCGGTCAACCCCACCGAGGGCTATTGCGCATCGGCCCAGGCGGCCAGCCTGCTGGGGCTGCTCGACGAGCTCCGGGTCGAGCGCGTGCTCGTCGTCGGCTATGACGTCGGCAGCCGCGTCGCGCAGACGCTCGCCTCCAGCGCACCCGATCGCATCCGCGGCCTGGTGGTGACGCCGCCGCTCCCGGGTGTCGGCCGGCGCGTGCTCGATGAGTCAGCGCAGCGCGAGTTCTGGTACCAGGCGTTTCATCAGCTGCCGCTCGCCGAGCAGCTGATCGACGGCGACGTCGCCGCCGCGCGCAGCTACCTGGAGCACTTTTGGAGCCACTGGTCCGGCCCCGCGTTCACCCCGGATCCCCGTCACCTCGACCGGCTGGCCGAGCTCTACGGCCGGCCCGGTGCGTTCACCGCCTCGATCGGGTGGTACCGCGCCGGTTCCGGGACCGTGGCGCATAGCCTCGCCGAGACCGCACCCGCGCCCGGCGACCGGCTCGCGACGCCGACCGCGGTGCTGTGGCCCGAGCACGATCCGCTGTTTCCGCTTCAGTGGTCCGACCGGCTGGAGCAGTTCTTCGCCGACGTGTCGTTCTCATCGGTGCCGGCCTCGGGCCATTTCCTTCCGGTTGAGGCCCCCGACGTGGTCGCCCAGGCGGTCGAAAGACTTGCCGCGCGGACGGCGCTGTAATAGGGTCTCGTTTAGCAAACGTCCACATGGTGTTCGGGCAGAGGGAATCGGTGTGGACGCAGGTGAGGCCGCCGTGGGAGGCGCTTGAAGTGTCGAAGTCCGGGTCGGTGGGTTAATGGAGCTGAGCGAGCTCGAGTCGGTTCGATGTCCGCGTTGCGGCGTCGAGCCCGGCGACCCCTGCCTGGACCTGCGATCGCTCTCTGCCGGGCGTCAGATCGCCAACTTCAAGCCGCATGCCGAGCGGATCGCCGCGGCCCGGCTGCAGGCTCACGCCGGCGACCGGCCGGGGGCCGCCCGTCGCGCTCGCGAGAGCGGCCGGGGCTCGAGCTCGAAGATCTCCTGACTTCTGCGGCCCGCGCTAGGACAGCGCGAGGCACACGGCATCACCGTAAATGCGGCGCAGCTGGGCGAACGCGGCCCGCTTGGGCTGCGGCGAGCCGTTGGTGATCTGAGCGCTGGCGGACACCGTGACCGATCGCCGCCCATCCCGCGTCGCCGCCATGAACTGCGTGTAGCCGGCGGTGTTCCCGGTGTGCCCGTAGACCGTCCCGCAACGCGTCCGGTAGCGGAAGATCCCCAGCCCGGCGCTGTTGACTCCGGGGCCGATCGGCTCCGAGTTGCCGGCGACGAAGCGCATCTGCCGGGCCTGCACGGCGCGCCCGAACAGCCTGGCGCCGGCGTAGCCGCGGATGAACTTGTTCAGGTCCGACGGGGTGGACACCAGCCCGCCCGACGCCCATGCGTAGGCCGCGCTCAGCTGCGTCGAAGCGTCCTCGGTAGGGGGCGGGAACGTGTCGTAGCCGTGAATGAACGGCCCGGGCATTGCAGGCCCGCGGGGGAGGCTCGTCTGGCTCAGACCGAGCGGCTGGTAGACCAGCGATGACAGCAGTTGGTTGTAGGAGCGGCGGGTCGCGGCCTGGGCCATCATCGCCACCACGAAGTTGTCGGTGTTCGAGTAGTGGTAGCGCGAGCCAGGCCGGAAATCGAGCGGCTCCTTGGCGACAAACGACAGCACGAAGGTCGGCGACGGCGTCCCGTGCGGATGCGCACGTATATAGTCGATGAAGCCCGGCCCCGTGATCAGGTCAGGAAGCCCGCTGGTGTGGCGGAGCGCCTGCGCCAGCGTGACCCTTCTCCAGGCGCGCGGAAGCTTCGGCAGCAGGTTCCCGATCGTGTCGGTCAGTCGCAGCTTGCCGGCACGGACGAGCGACAGGGCGACGGCGCCGCTGAACGCCTTCGCGGTGCTCGCCAGGCGCATGTGATCGGTCGGTCGGATCCGTGCGCCGGTCTGAAGGTTGCCGACGCCCGCGGTGAGCACCGAGCGAGTGGCGAGTCGCTGCACCACCGCGACCACGCCGGGAGGGCCGCCGGGCATCCGAGTCAGCGTCCGCATCTCCTGCTGGATGCTCGAACCGGTCACTCGCGGCTTCGCCGCCTGTGCGCCGCCGGCACCCGCTGTCACCAGCGCCGCCACTGCCACTCCGGCCAGCACGAAACGCTTCACGTCGGCACCACCGTCCTCCCCGATCGCCCTCGATGCGTCAGACCATACAGTCAGCATCGGCTCGGACGCCGCTCCGTCGAGGTAGGCTCGCCGCATGGCAGAGCGAGAGGCCCGGCTATACGGGATCCCGATGTCGCATCCGGTGCTCGCCGTGCAGGGCATGCTCGAGCGCAAGCGGATGCCCTACCGGTACGTGGAGCTGCTCGCCGGGGCGCACCCGCCCAGCCTGTGGGCGCTGGGCTTTCGCCGCTCGACGGTCCCCGCGCTGAGGCTCCCCGGCGGCCGCCGGGTGCAGGGCTCGCTGGCGATCGCCCAGGCGCTCGAGCGAGCGGTGCCCGAGCCCGCGCTGTATCCGACCGACCCCGAGGCTCGCGACCGGGCGCAGCTCGCCGAGCGATGGGGCGAGGCGGTCCTGCAGCCGGTTCCTCGCCGCCTGATCCGGTGGGGCCTGCGCAACGTTCAGAGCCAGCGCCGCTGGTTCGCCGACGTGGCCAGCCCGCTGCCCGCGCCGGGGGTGACGGGCACGCTGCTGACGCCCCTCGCCGCGGTGTTCGCGCGGCAGGTGGGGGCCGGGGACGAACAGATCAAACGTGACCTCGCCGAGCTTCCGGTGCTGCTCGACGAGGTCGATCGGCTGCTCGCGGCCGGGGTGATCGGTGGTGACCAGCCCGGCGCGGCCGATTTCCAGATTGCTGCGTCCGTCCGGATGCTGCTGGCGATGCAGGACGTCGGCCGGCTCGTCGCCGGACGGCCGTCGGAGGCGTTTGCACTGGGGCTGATCCCCGAGTATCCGCCGATCCCGGCGGCGCTTCCGCCGCACTGGATTCCGCTGGTCGCGGCGCCCGCGTCGGGCTAGGTGCTAGGCCGACGCGGAGTGAAGTGCGCCGCGGTGGCGGCGTCGCCGGGGATGAACGCCTCGAGCGTCAGCTCGGAGATCGTGACATCGACGGTGGTCGCGAAGTGTGTGAGCGTGGTCAGCAGCTCGAGCTCTCCGTCGGGCGAGCTCAGCCGCAGCGGCACCGCGAACCCGAGGTGTTGCGGCGACGGCTCTCGGGGACGTTTCGGAACCAGCTGCTCGAGCTCCTCCACGACCGCGCCGAGGTCAGCACCGGGGTTTCGCCGCTGCTTGCGCCGCATCGCGTCGAGCACGTGGCGGCCCCACTCGTCCAGGTTCAGAATCCGCGCGGCCAGTCCCTCGGGGTGCAACAGCAGCCGCGCGACGTTCGCCGGGGGCTCGAGCAGCTCGGGCGCGACGCCGTCGACCAGAGCCTTGAACGCCTCGTTGGCCGACACCAGATCGCCTCCGACATCGGTGATCACCGCGGGGTAGGGCAGGTGCCCCTCGAGGATTCGCTGCAGCGCCGCCCGAACCGGGTGCAGCCCGGGATCGTCGAGCTCCCGCTGCGAGTAGGCGGGCGCATACCCGGCGGCGAGCAGCAACGAGTTGCGCTCGCGCAGTGGGACCTCGAGCGCCTCGGCCAGGCGCACGACCATCTCGCGGCCCGGCAGCGACCGCCCGCGCTCGATGAAGCTCACGTATCGCTGGGTGGTCCCGGCTCGCAGCGCGAGCTCCAGCTGGCTGACCCGCTGGCGCCCGCGCCAGTCGCGCAGCGCCTCGGCGATCCCAGTCATCTGCGGGTACGCGGCCACCGGGGCAATTGGTAGCGCACGCCGCGCGGGCGCGCGATTCCCTCCGGGGAATTGCGTGGGCGTCGCGCCGCGTCCGATCCTGTCGGCTTCGACTTCGAGATCACCGACCGAGAGGAACCGAGATGCCCGAACTCAACGAATTGATCGAGCAATACGTGGCGTTGTGGAACGAGCCCGATGCCGGCACGCGCCGCGATGCGATCCGCGAGCTGTGGACCGAGGACGGCGCACAGCTGCTGGCACCGCCGCGGGAGATCACCGAGCGCGCGATCGCGATCGGATTCGATCAGACCACGCTGGAGGCCCGCGGCCATCGCGCGCTGGAAGCTCGCGTCGCCCGTGCGCACGCCGAGTTCGTCGCCCCAGGCGATTACCGCTTCCGCCGCGCCGGCGACCCCGCCCGGGTCGGGGATGCCGTCAAGTTCGCCTGGGAGATGGTCGGTGTCGCCGACGACGCTCCCGCGGCGACCGGGCTCGAGTTCCTGGTGCTCGACGTGCGCGGCCGGATCCGCCTCGACTACCAGTTCATCGAGTCATGAGCACGCTCACGTTCGGCTACCTGCTTGCCACACAGGAGGCGTCCGGCGCCGCCGGGCGCGAGCTCGTCTCGCTCGTCGAACTCGGCGCGCGCGCGGAGGCGCTCGGGTTCGACGCGGTGTGGGTGCCCGACAGCCCGTTCCAATACGGGTTGCCCGACCCGATGGTGGTCCTGTCCGCGCTGGCCGCCAGGACCGAGCGCGTGACGCTCGCCACCGGCGTGCTGCTCGCCGGGCTGCGCCAGCCGGCGCTGCTGGCCCAGCAGCTGGCGAGCCTCGACGGGCTGTCGGGCGGGCGCCTGCGCGTCGGTCTCGGCTCGGGCTTTCCGTCACCCGACTCCGAACGCCAGTTCGCCGCGGCCGGCGCGAACTTCGCCGCGCGGGTCGCACGGCTGGAGGAGATGATCGCGCTGATGCGGGAGCTGTGGTCGGCCGACGGGCGCCCGGTGAGCTACGCGGGGTCCCACGTTCGCGTCGACGAGCTGACGCTGTCGCCGGCCCCGGTGCGGCCCGCGGGTCCGGAGCTGTGGCTGGCGGGCGCGGGGCCGCGCGCGCAACGGCGGGTGGGGCGCCTGGCCGACGGGTGGCTTCCCTATCTCAACACCGTCGAGGCTTACGCCGACGGACTGCGGCGTGTTAGGGATGCGGCCGAGACGGCCGGTAGGACGCGCCCGCCGGTCGCGGGGCTGTACCTCACGGTTGCGCTGGACCGCTCCGAGGATGTCGCGCGACGGCGCCTGCGAACGACGCTCGAGGGCTGGTATCAGCGTCCGTTCGAGGCGATCTCGTCGCTGCAGGCCACATATGCCGGCACGCCCGAAGGTCTCGCCGAGCACCTCGACGCGTACGTGGCCGCGGGCCTGGAGCACGTGGTGCTACGGGTCGCCGACGAGTCCCGGCGCGGCCTCGAGGCCGCTGCGGAGGCGGTGAGGGGGATCGCGGTGACAGCGTAGGCCTCGCCATTGCCGGCAACATCGCACTCGAGCCTCTCCCAGGGTTGTGCACGCGATCCCGGCGATCTGCGGTCATGCTGTCAGCCTCGCGTGATCCCGAGCCCGCTCGCTCCACTCCCGGCCGACCGCCGCGCCCGCCGGTTCGCCCAGCTCGCCGCCGGGCTGATCCTGTACGGCGTCACAGCGTCGATGCTGGTGCTCGCGCGGCTGGGGCTCGACCCATGGGACGTGCTCCACCAGGGACTCGCGCACACGTTCGGCCTGGCGATCGGGACCTGGGCGGTGATCGTCAGCGTGCTGGTGCTGCTCGCCTGGTGGCCGTTGCGCCAGCGGCCGGGCGTCGGGACCGTGGCCAACGCGCTCACGGTCGGGCTGGTGATCGACGTGGTGCTCGCGCTGGCCCACTCTCCGAGCGCGACCTGGGCGCGATGGGCGCTGCTGATCGGGGGAGTCGCCGGCAACGGGATGGCCACCGGCCTGTACATCGGCGCCGGCCTCGGGCCGGGTCCCCGCGACGGAGTCAGCACCGCGATCGCCGGGCGCGGCTACTCGATGCGGGTGGTGCGCACCAGCATCGAGGCGATGGTGCTGCTCGTCGGCTTCCTACTGGGCGGCAGCGTGGGGATCGGCACCGTCGTGTATGCCGCGTCGATTGGGCTGATCACCCATCAGACGATTCCCTGGCTGATGATCGGCCGTCGGTCTTCCTACCAATGGAGCTAGCCGGGCTCGAACCGGCGACCTCCTGAATGCCATTCAGGCGCTCTCCCAGCTGAGCTATAGCCCCGTGCACTTCAAGGTCTCGAGCAAGGGTAATACATGAACGCCCGGGTATCCGATCCAGCGGCTCCCGCCGCTCGCGCGCGGACGCGGATAACCTCGTAAGAGCATGGCGGACAGGCGATACCAACCGGGTCAGATCGAGCCCAAGTGGCAGGAACTGTGGGCCCGCGAGCGCACGTGGGAGGTCGACAACGACGTCGCTGCCGGCGAGCTCGACAAGTCCTACGTGCTCGAGATGCTCCCGTATCCGAGCGGCGAGCCGCACATCGGGCACCTGAAGAACTATGCGCTCGGCGACGCGATCGCCCACTTCCGCCGCCGCACCGGTCAACGCGTGCTGCACCCGATGGGTTACGACGCGTTCGGCCTGCCCGCCGAGAACCACGCGATCAACACCGGCGAGCACCCGCGCGATTCGACCCGCGCCTCGATCGAGGCGTTCCGCAGCGCGTTTCACCGCTGGGGCATCTCGATCGACTGGTCGCGCGAGCTGGCTACCGACGAGCCGGAGTACTACCGCTGGACCCAGTGGATCTTCCTGAAGCTCTTCGAGCGCGGCCTCGCCTACCGCAAGGATGCCGCCGTCAACTGGTGCCCGCACGACGCCACCGTGCTGGCGAACGAGCAGGTGATCGACGGTCGCTGTGAGCGCTGTGGGCACGTGGTCGAGATCCGCCAGCTCGAGCAGTGGTTCTTCCGGATCACCGACTACGCCGACCGCCTGCTCGACGACCTGGTGACGATCAGCTGGCCCGACCACGTGGTGGCGATGCAGCGCAACTGGATCGGCCGCAGCGTCGGCGCCGAGGTGACGTTCCGCTGCCGGGAGCTGGACGTCGACTACCCGGTGTTCACCACTCGCCCCGACACGCTGTTCGGGGCCACCTTCTTCGTGATGGCGCCCGAGCACCCCGACGTCGAGCGGCTGGCCGCGGGCACCGAGTACGAGCAGCAGGTCCGCGACTACGTCAACCGCGTCCTGACCGAGTCGGTGGACGTGCGCGGCGCGGCCGACAAGCCAAAGACCGGCGTGCCGCTGGGCCGCACGGTCACCAACCCGGTGACCGGCGAGGAGATCCCGATGTTCGTCTCCGACTACGTGCTGATGGAGTACGGGACGGGCGCGATCATGGCCGTGCCCGCGCACGACCAGCGCGACCACGACTTCGCCGTCGCGTTCGGATTGCCGATCCGGCAGGTGGTGGCGCCCGCCGACGGCGAAGCCCCGGAGGGGCAGGCGTTCGCGGCCCATACCGCCGACGAGCGGCTGATCAACTCCGGTCAGTTCTCGGGGATGAACGCGGTCGACGGCCAGCAGGCGATCGTCGACTGGCTGGATCGCGAGGGCATCGGTCAGCCGTCGGTCAACTACCGGTTGCGCGACTGGCTGATCTCACGCCAGCGCTACTGGGGCTGCCCGATCCCGATCATCCACTGCGGCGAGTGCGGGATGGTTCCCGTGCCCGAGGACCAGCTGCCGGTACGGCTGCCCGAGATCGACGACTACAAGCCGCGGGGCCGCTCGCCACTGGCCGCCGCCGAGGACTGGGTCAACGTCAAGTGCCCGCGGTGCGGTGGATCCGCGCGCCGCGAGACCGACACGATGGACACGTTCGTGGACTCCAGCTGGTACTACATGCGCTACTGCGACGCCGGCAACGACGACGCGGCCTGGGACCGGCGCGTGCTGGACGGCTGGATGCCGGTGGACCAGTACATCGGCGGCGTCGAGCACGCGATCCTGCACCTGATGTACTCGCGGTTCTTCGTCAAGGCGCTGGCCGACATGGACCTGCTCGGCTTCCAGGAGCCGTTCCAGCGCCTGTTCACCCAGGGCATGATCCTCGGCCCCGACGGCCACAAGATGTCCAAGTCCCGTGGCAACGTGATCAGCCCGATGCCGATCGTCGACACCTATGGGGCCGACGCGGCGCGGTGCTACATCCTGTTCATCGGGCCGCCCGACCAGGACGCCGCCTGGTCTGAGAACTCGCTGGCGGGCGTACACCGGTTCCTGGCCAGGTTGTGGCGGCTGGGCGACTCGCTTTCGGGAGCTCCCGGCCTCGCCCAGGCGCCGGTCGATCCCACCGGCGGCGAGCTGGCGCTGGTCCGCAAGGTCAACTGGGCGATCGACAAGGTCACCAACGACATGACGGGCCGATTCACGTTCAACACCGCGATCGCGGCGGTGATGGAGCTGGTCAACACGATCTACCAGCATTCCGGCGCCTCCGAGGAGGCCCGGCGGTATGCGACCGCCAGCGCCGCCTCGCTGCTGTTCCCGTTCGCTCCCCACCTCGGCTCCGAGGTCTACGAGCAGATCACCGGCGCGCGCGTGTGGGCGCAGCCCTGGCCCGACGTCGATCCGGCGATGCTCCAGTCCGACACGTTCGAGCTCGTGTGCCAGATCAACGGCAAGGTCCGCGACCGGGTCGCCGCCGCCACCGGGTCGCCCAAGGAGGAGCTCGAACGGCTGTGCCTGGAGTCCCGCGGCGTCCAGGCGCACATCGATGGGCACGAGATCGCGAAGGTGATCGTCGTGCCCGACAAGCTGGTCAACGTCGTCGTCCGCTAGCGACCGCGGTCGTGACGCACCGGCCGTACGTCGCGGTAGTCGGCCCGGGCGAGGCGTCCGAGCGCGAGCGCGAGCTCGCCGAGGCGGTCGGGCGAGAGCTCGCCGATCGCGGCGCGGTCATCGTCTGCGGCGGCCTGGGCGGCGTGATGGCGGCGGCCTGCCGCGGTGCCGCGTCGGCCGGAGGCCTCACCGTCGGGATCCTGCCCGGCGCCGATCGCTGTGCCGCCAACGAATGGGTGAGGGTGGCGATCCCGACCGGGCTGGGCGAGATGCGCAACGCGCTCGTGGTCCGCTCGGCCGACGCGGTGATCGCCGTGGGAGGCGCCTACGGAACGCTCTCGGAGATCGCGCTGGCGCTGAAGACCGGGGTTCCGGTGATCGGCCTGGGCAGCTGGGAGATCGACGGGATCCGGCGCGCCCTGACGCCCACTGAGGCGGTCGGGCTGGCGCTGGGCCGACACCTAGACTGACGCCAGTGGTCGCCCCCGCAAATACGCTCGCACTTACGGGGACGACCCCTAGGTGATGCCGACCTTCAAGCCCGCGTATCTGATCCACGGCGACGACCATGGCCGGATCGCCGAGCGCCGCGCCCGGCTGCGCGCGCTGGCCGAGGCCCAGAGCGGGGCCGAGGGCGTGGAGCTGTTCGAGGGCGACGCGTCGACGCCCGATGCGGTCGGCGCCGCGCTGAACGCGATGACGTTCGCGATCGGGCGGCGGTTCGTGATCGTCGACGGCGTCGAGCGCTGGAAGGAGCGCGAGCTCGACCCGCTCGAGGCTGCGCTGGCCGGGCTCGCGCCCGACACCACGGTGGCGTTCTTCGCGCGAGAGGAGAACCGCGCCAAGGCCCCGGGCCGGCTACACGATGCGGTCAAGCAGGCTGGCGGCGACATCAGCTCGGTCGAGAACGTCAAGCCGTGGGAGCTGCCCAAGTGGGTGATCGCGCGGGCCTCCGAGCTCGACCTGCAGCTGGCGCCCGACGCCGCCAAGGAGCTGATCGCCCACGTGGGCGATCGCCAGCAGCGGTTGCTGCGCGAGCTCGAGAAGCTTGCCATCGGATCCGAGCCGGGGGCGACGATCGAGGCCTCTGAGGTCGACCAGCTTACGGCGCCGTCGGCCGAGCGCCGGGCGTGGACGCTCGCCGACGCGCTGGTGGCCGGCGATGCCCAGGCGGCCACCCGGATCTACCTGGCGCTGCGAGCCCAGGGCGAGCGGGTGCCGGGGCTCCTGTACTGGATGACTCAACGCGTGCGAACCGCCCATGGGATCGCCGAGGCGCTCGAGCGGGGCGTCCCCGTGGCGCAGGTCAAACGCGGCCTGCGGATGCCCTCGCGGGCCGCCGATCGGCTGATCGCCGATGCCCGCCGGGCCGGGGCCGAGCAGTTGGAGACCGCGATCGAGCATCTCGCCGACCTCGAGCTCACGTCGCGCGGCGGAGGCACTGGCCCAACCAACGAGGACACTGCCGCCCTGCGGGCGATTCAGGAGATCGCCACCGAGTAATCGGGTGGGCGAGGCGCCTCCCGCAGCGCCTCTGACCCGTCCTCCCTCGACCCCTGACGCCCGGTCGCGGCGCACCAGCGGCGCGCGTCGGCCGGGGTCTTGGCGCGGACCCCTCGTCCGGTGAACCGGGGCTCTGCAAACCTGTAGAAGGATTTACCCGGATCGGGCGATCGCTACGCGGCGCCGCGGCGAACGCGGGCGGCGCGGGACTTCTTTCGGGCGCCGGTGTTGCGGTGCAGAGCGCCGCGCTTGACCGCCTTGTCGATCGTCCGCACGAGCGCGCGGTGCTCGGACTCGACGGCTTCCTCGTCGCCCTCGGTCACGGCCGCTTCCAGTCGGTGGAAGTACGTCTTGATCCGCGACGTGTAGCGGCGGTTCTCGAGCCGCTCGCGTGCGGCGCGCTCGATCCGCTTCTTCTGTGAGTGGATGTTGGCCATAGGGCTCGTACAGACGGACGCCGCGGACGTCTTGCCGCGGCGCGTCCGTACTATAGCGCCCTTGCTTTCCCCCGCCGTGAGCTCGCTGCCGCCGAGCCGGCCCGCATAGTTGCGCCAGTGTCAGACGAGACCACGGCAATGACGGCCGACCCGCCCCGACGCCGGCTGAGCGTCAACACCGCGATCTTCGCGTTCGCGACCGCGATCTCGCGCGTCGCCGGCCTGGCGCGCGAGATCGTCGCGGCGAGCTTCTTCGGCACGACGGTCAACGCCTCGGCGTTCACGATCGCGTCCCAGATCCCGAACCTGATGTCGAACCTGTTCGCGCAGGCGGCGCTGTCGGCGGCGTTCGTGCCGGTGTTCACCGACCTGCTGCAGCAGGGTCGAAAGCGAGAGGCGTTCAAGCTCGCCTCGACGCTGTTCTGGATCATCCTGATCGTCCTCGGCGCATTGACCGCGCTGGGGATCGTGTTCGCCGGCGTGATCATGCCGCTGTTCACCGGGAGCACGTTCAGCAGCGCCGCCAACCACGTCACCGCGGTGTTGGCCCAGATCCTGTTCCCGGTGGTGCTGCTGCTCGGGCTCACCGGCCTGATGGTCGGGATCCTGCAGTCCTACGACCACTTCACGATCCCCGCGATCGCGCCTGCGGTCTGGAACCTGGTGATCCTGATCCTGCTGATCGGGTTCCGCCATCACTTCCACCCGTCGATCTACGCGTACGCCTTCGCATGGCTGATCGCGACCGTGGTGCAGATGCTGTTGGTCGCGTGGGCTCTGCGGCAGATCGACTTCCGCCTGGCGTTCACGGTCGATTGGCACGACCCTCGCGTCCGCCAGGTGTTCCTGCTGATGCTGCCGGTGACGATCGGCCTCGGGATCGTCAACCTGGACCAGCTCCTGAACTCGGTGTTCGGGAGCCTGGTGTCCGACCAGGCGCCGCGGGCGATCGATCAGGCGTTTCGGATCTACATGCTGCCCCAGGGCATCTTCAGCGTGGCGATCGCCACCGTCCTGTTTCCGACGCTGAGTCGTCAGGCCGCGCGCGGCGCTGCCGGCGAGATGCGCCACTCGATCGGGATCGGGATGCGACAGATCAACCTCACGCTGATCCCGTCGGCCGCGCTGCTGATCGTGCTCGCGACGCCGATCACGCGGGTCGTCTACCAGCGCGGCGAGTTCAACGCGCACTCCACCCACCTGGTCTCGGTGGCGCTGTTCTGGTTCGCGTTCAGCCTGCCGTTCGGTGGCCTGAACCTGCTGCTGACCCGGACGTTCTTCGCCCTCCAGCGGCCATGGATCCCGACCAAGTTCGCGGCGATCAACATGGTCATCGACATCATCGTCAGCCTGCTTTTGTACAAGCCGCTGGGCCTGGCCGGACTGGTGATCGGGACCGCAGTCGCCAACGTGGTGATGACCGCGCTGCAGTGGCATCGTTTGCGGATCGGCTTCAACGGCCGCCTCGAGGGACCGCAGACGGTGATGATCACCGCCCGGATCGTGGTGGCGTCGGCGCTGATGGCCGCGGTGACCTGGGTGATCTGGAGCGGGCTGAACTCGCTGCTGGGTCGCTCGCTGCCCGCGCAGATCGTGTCGGTGGGGGTCTCGATCGCCGTCGGCCTGTTCCTCTACTCCAAGGCGGTGCTGGCGATGCGCATTCCCGAAGCGCGCCAGATCGAGGAGCTGCTGATGAGCCGGCTGCGCGGGCGATAGTCGTGGACGCACTGGCGAATACCCTTGAGGTGGGACATGTCCGACCAGGCACACATCCGCAACTTCTCGATCATCGCCCACATCGACCACGGCAAGTCGACGCTGGCCGATCGCATCCTCGAGCTGACCCACACCGTCGACAGCCGCTCGATGCGCGCGCAGCTGCTGGACTCGATGGAGCTCGAGCGCGAACGCGGAATCACGATCAAGGCGCAGGCGGTGCGGGTGCTCTACGAGTCTGCGCACGACGGCCAGACCTACCAGCTGCACCTGATCGACACGCCCGGCCACGTCGACTTCACCTACGAGGTATCGCGGTCGCTGGCCGCGTGCGAGGGCGCGCTGCTCGTCGTCGACGCCGCCCAGGGGGTCGAGGCGCAGACGGTCGCGAACACCTACCTGGCGATCGACGCCGGGCTCGAGCTGATCCCGTGCCTGAACAAGGTCGACCTGCCGGGGGCGGAGCCTGACCGCGTCGGCGAGGAGATCGCCGAGCTGCTGGGCGAGCCGGACGAGCAGGTCTTACGGATCAGCGCCAAGACCGGCGAGGGCGTGACCGACGTGCTCGACGAGCTGATCGCCCGCGTGCCGCCGCCCCGGGGCGATCCCGACGCGCCGCCGCGGGCGCTGATCTTCGACTCCGAGTTCGACCAATACCGGGGCGTGATCGCCTACATCCGCGTCGTCGATGGCACCTTTCGCAAGGGTGAGGCGATCGCGGCGATGCAGGCAGGGATCGAGGCCGAGATCGACGACATCGGCTTCTTCACTCCCCAGATGACCTCCGCCGACGCGCTGCGTCCCGGCGAGGTCGGCTTCCTGATCACCGGGATCAAGGACGTGACCAAGCTCCGTGTCGGGGACACGCTGACCGCCAAGGGCAACCGCGCCGCCGAGCCGCTCCCCGGCTATCGCGAGGTCAAGCCGATGGTGTTCTGCGGACTGTTCCCGATCGACTCCGATGCCTACCCCGACCTGCGCGACGCGCTCGAGAAGCTGTCGCTCAACGACGCCGCGCTGAGCTGGGAGCCCGAAACCTCCGACGCGCTCGGATTCGGCTTTCGCTGCGGGTTCCTCGGGCTGCTGCACATGGACATCGTCCGCGAGCGCCTCGAGCGCGAGTACGACCTCGAATTGCTGGCGACGATGCCGAGCGTCGAGTACGAGGTGACGCTGACGGACGGAAACGTGGTCCCCGTCCACAGCCCGGCCGACATGCCCGACGCGACCGTCGTCGCCGAGGTCCGCGAGCCCTACATCCGCGCCTCGATCCTGACCCCGAAGGACTATGTCGGCCAGATCATGGAGCTCTGCCAGGAGCGCCGCGGCGAGCATTCCGGCATGCACTACCTGTCCTCCGAGCGCTTGCAGCTGACCTACGACCTGCCGCTCGCCGAGATCGTGCTGGACTTCTTCGACCAGCTGAAGTCGCGCACGCGCGGTTACGCGTCACTGGACTACGAGCTGATCGGCATGCGCGAGTCAGACCTGGTCAAGCTTGACATCCTGCTGGCCGGCGATCCGGTCGACGCGCTGTCGATGCTGGTCCATAGGAGCAAGGCCTACGAAGCCGGCCGCACGCTCGCTGAGAAGCTCCGCAAGACGATCCCCCGCCAGCAGTACGACGTCCCGATCCAGGCCGCGATCGGGTCGCGGATCGTGGCCCGCGAGACGATCAAGGCCTACCGCAAGGACGTGATCGCCAAGTGCTACGGCGGCGACATCACCCGCAAGCGCAAGCTGCTCGAGCAGCAGAAGCGGGGCAAACAGCGGATGAAGCAGGTGGGACGGATCGAGGTGCCCCAGGAAGCGTTCCTCGCCGTACTCGAGCTCGGCGAGAAGGGCTGACCCCGCCGGCGGGCGGGTGGGGTTAGAAGCGGGTCCAGTCGACCCGGCGCACGTGCACGTGGCGTCGCGGGTAGCTGCGGCGGCGATGGCCGAAGAACCACCAGCCGGCCACGAGCCACACCAGCCACACGGTGAACGCGCCGGTCAGCAGGAACACGGCCGCGGCGACCACGATCGCGATCGCGACGGGGAGGATTACCGCGATCAGCACCGCCGGAATGAGCCAATGGCTGAACGTCGGCTGGCGCCGGGGCTCGGGCGCCTTGGGCGGCAGGTCCGCGGTCAGCCCGTCGAGGTCGCCGTAGGTGCGAGCCGCGAACACCGAGTCCAGTCGATCTTCCAGCTCCTCGGCCAGCAGCCGGCCCTCGGCGGTGGCATGGCGGAGGCGCTCGGCGACCGCTTCGCGGTCTGCGTCGGAAGCCCTCAGGGTCGCTCTCCGTGCCACGGACTGGAGGCTAGCGCGACGCGGACGCGGCTACAAGCGCTCGGCGGCATGACTGCGCGCGGCCGTCACCCGACGATCGCCGTGGCCTGTGGCTCAGTGCGCTTGTCGCCCCCCGCGGCGGCGACCGCGAGCCGGCTGGCCTCGATCGCGCTGCCCCACGCGATCTCCGACAGACAGCCCGGCGCCGCGACCATGTCGCCGGCCAGGAATACGCCGTCGCCGCGGTCGACCGCGGGGCGATCGCGCCACGTCTTGCCGGGGAGGTCGAGGGCGCCGGTGCGGCCGTCCATCAGCTGACGCCGGCGCCAGGTGACCCGGTCGCCCCAGCCCGCGAACGAGGCGTCCAGCAGATGCTCGAGGCGCTCGGACGCCGACTCGCTGGATTCGCCCGGGCGCAGCGGCATCTGCGCCTGGATCAGCTCCTCGCCGGACGGGGCGAGCGACTTGTCGGACGCGGTGTAGCGCTCCACCCAGCCGGTCTCCTGGAGATCGACGACTACGAACGGGTCGCCCCGGCGATGCTCGAGCGCGAGATCGAGGCATACCGCCTTGCCGCTCAGCCAGGTCAGCGACTCGTCGTGCAGGAGCGCCCGCGCGTCGGCGAGCTCGGTGGCGATGATCACCGGCGCCTCGGGCAGCGACATGGCCCGAGCGCCGGTCTGGATCCCTACGCCAAGCGAGAGCGCACGGGCGCGGAGCTGATCGATGATCCGCGACCACCCTCCGATCGGGAATCGCGCCGTGGGCGGCGCCGACAGCAGCCCGCGGACGACCGCCTCCCACAGGAATGCAGCCGACAGCTCGCCGGGGTCGTGGTGATAGGTGAGGATCCCGGCGCTGCGCGACAGCGCGTCGGCCGCCTCTTCGCCGACGCTCTCAGCCGCCCACGAGCCGAAGTCCTGATCCACCGGCGCGGCCCGGCCTCGCAGCCGCAGCGCCGCGACCGTGGCGCCGACCGCAGGCACCCGGCGGATGTCGTCCTTCCAGCGGAAGCGGACGCCGGACAGCGGCGGCCGTGCGTACGGGGGGATCAGCCCGCGCTCGCCCAGCCACGACCACAGCGGACTCGAAGCCAGCAGCGCGTGGGGGCCGAGGTTGGCCTTGTAGGGCCCGTCGGTGCTGCGGGCGCGACCGCCGAGCTCGTCGTGGGCCTCCAGCAGGCGCACCGGGGCGCCCTGCTCGGCACATGCGATGGCGGCCGTGAGGCCGGACAGGCCGCCGCCGACGATCGTGATCTCCTGCACTTGGTCCTCCAGTCAGGTCCGCTTGGTGTGCTCGATGCTCGCTTCGGAACCGTACGCGGCAACTGGCTCGTTGTTAAGGTCCAGTTGTGGACGCTGGGAAAGAGCCAGTTGCCGGGCCGGGGCTGCTGCTGGCGCTCGACCGCGAGTCCGGGGCGCCACTTCACTCACAGCTCGAGCTGCGGCTGCGCGAGCACGTTCGCAGCGGCCGCCTGGCTCCCGGGTCGCGGCTCCCCTCATCACGCGCGCTGGCCGCGGAGCTGGACGTCTCGCGCGGGGTCGTGCTCGAGGCCTATGAGCAGCTCACCGCCGAGGGCTATCTGACCGCCAGCCAGGGGGCCCCGACGCGAGTGGCGGCAACGGCCGGCGGCGAGCGCGCGCCGGTGCCGGCGAGCTCGCTCACCCGGCGACACGCGCTTGACTTCTCGCCCGTGACGCCGGATCTGGGGGCGTTCCCGGCCGCCGGCTGGGCCCGGTCGCTGCGGTCGGTCGCGCGCGAGGTCCCGTTCGGCGAGCTCGGGCACGGGGACCCGCGCGGCGCTGCGCAGCTGCGCAACGAGTTGATGAGCTACCTCGCGCGGGTGCGCGCGGCGGCGCCCGAGCCCGAGCACACGCTGATCTGCGCCGGGTTCACCCAGGGCCTGGCGATCGTCTGCCGGGCGCTGCGCGACCGGGGCGTCGAGCGGATCGCCGTCGAGGATCCGGGGTGGCCGCACCACCGCCTGATCGCCGAGCGCGCCGGACTGGAGCCGGTGCCGGTGGCGGTCGACGAGCTCGGGGTCGACGTCGAGCGACTCCGCGACAGCGAGTGCGAAGCGGTGGTGCTGACGCCGGCGCACCAGTACCCGACGGGCGCGGTGCTCGCCTCCGAACGCCGGGCCGCGCTGCTGGAGTGGTCAGAGGAGCGCGACGGCCTGATCGTCGAGGACGACTACGACTCAGAGCTCCGGCTCGACCGCGTCGCGGTCGGAGCGCTGCAGGGCCTGGCGCCCGAGCGCGTCTGTCACATCGGCTCGCTCTCAAAGCGCCTGGCGCCCGGGCTGAGCCTCGGCTGGATGCTGGCGCCGTCGTGGCTGAGCGGCGCGCTCACCTACGAGAAGGGCCTGGCCGACGGCGGCTCGCCGGTGCTCGAGCAGCTCGCGTTGGCCGACTTCCTGGCGCGCGGGGAGCTCGACCGTCATCTGCGGCGGATGCGTCTGCGGTTACGGGGGCGTCGATCCGCGCTGTTGGCCGCGGTGGAGCAAGCCGTCCCGGGAGCCCGGGTCAGCGGCGTCCCGGCGGGCCTGTACGTGCTGATCTCGCTTCCCGACGGCGTCGACGAGGAGGCGCTGGTGAGCGCCGCCGCGGCGGAGGGGGTGGGGGTCGAGGCGCTGTCGTGGCACCGCGCTTCATCGGGCGGCGGCGACTCCCCGGGTCTGGTGCTCGGCTACGGCAACCTCTCGCTGCCGGCGATCGAGCGCGGCGTCGGTCTGCTCGGGCGGGCGCTCGCGCGTACCCTGGGCGGATGGATCTAGGGCTGTCCGGTCGAGCGTGCGCGGTGACCGGCGCGTCGAGCGGCATCGGCCGCGCTACGGCGGTCGGGCTGGCGGGCGAGGGCGCGTCGGTGCTGCTGATCGGCAGGGGCGAGGGGCCGCTACGCGAGGTGGCTCAGGCGTGTGTGGACGTCGGCGCCCGGGCCGAGCCGATGACGCTCGATATCACCGACGCCGACGCCGGCGAGCGGTTGGTGGCGGGCTGCCTCGAGCGCTTCGGGCGGCTCGACGCGCTGGTCAACAACGCCGGCACGAGCGCGATCCGGGCGCTGCACGAGCTCACCGACGAGGACTGGCAGGCCCAGTGGGAGCTCAACGTGCTGGGGCCGATGCGGCTGATGCGCGCGGCCGCGCCGGAGATGGCCAGGCGCGGCGGGGGGCGGATCGTCAACGTCTGCTCGTCGTCGGGCAAGCGGCCGTCGAAGACCAACATGGCCTACTCGGTGACCAAGGCCGGCGAGCTGTCGCTGTCGCGGGCGTTCGCTGACATGTACGCGCCCCAGGGCGTGCTGGTCAACGCGGTCGCCCCGGGTGTCGTGGCCAGCGAGCTGTGGACCGCCCCCGGCGGGATGGCCGATCAGGTCGCGGCGGCGCAGGGGATCAGCCACGACGAGGCGCTGGCCAGGACCGCCGAGCGCAACCTGCTGGCGCGACTTCCCAGGCCGCAGGAGATCGCCGGCGTGATCGTGTTCCTGTGCTCGGAGGCCGCCTCCAACGTGGCCGGCGCTGCGTGGTCGGTCGACGGCGGGACCGTGCCCGTGATCATCTAAGTGCTCCCCGCTGGGAAGCACCGGTATCGTGGCCGCCGTGGCGACCGACACGAGCGCGATCGGGAAGAGCTATCCGGCGGTGAGCTACGTCGTCGGCCGCGAGAAGGTCCGCGAGTTCGCCTACGCGGTCGGAGAGACCAACCCCCTCTACTTCGACGTCGAGGCCGCGCGCGCGGCCGGTTACGCCGACGTCGTGGCGCCGCCGATGTTCGCGGTCGTCTACAGCGGCCGGGCGGTGTGGCCCGCAGTGCAAGACCCCGAGGTCGGGCTGGACTTCTCGATGCTCGTGCACGGCGCCCAGGAGTTCGAATGGGGACCGGTGGTGGTCGCCGGCGACGAGATCTCGACCGCCGCCACGATCAAGGACATCTCCGAGCGCGGCGGGATGGGCTTCTACATCTTCGAGTCGGTGGCGCGAAACCAGCGCGACGAGACCGTCTGCACGGGTACCTGGACGAACATCGTCAGGGGGTCGGAGTGAGCTTGTCCAACGGTGACCCGATCGAGCTCAAGGTCACGCCCGACAAGTACGTGACGGTCCGCTACGCGGGCGCCTCGGGCGACTTCAACCCGATCCACATCGACGAGGAGTTCGCCCAGAGCGTCGGGCTCCCCGGCAAGATCCTCCACGGCCTGTGGACGATGGCGCAGCTCGCCCGCGCTCACACCGACGCCGGCGGCGGCCCGGAGAGCCTGCGGTCACTGAGCGTCCAGTTCCGCGGGATGGGGCGGATGGAGCAGGAGATCACCGTCAAGGGGACCGTGCGCGAGGCCGACGGCGCCACCGCGATCGTCGACTCCGAGGCCGAGCAGGGCGGTCAGCGGATCATCCGGCGGGGCGTGGCGACGCTGTCGGTCTGAGCCGGTCTCGGGCCGCCGGGCGGCCTACCTACAATCATCCACGTGCTTACCGACCGCCAGGAAATGGTGCTGCGCATGGTCGTCGACGGATACCTCGAGGGCGGCTTGCCCGTGGGCTCGAAGGCGCTGTCGGCTGGAGTCCAGTGGGGCCCGTCGACGATCCGCCACGAGCTCGCCTCCCTCGAGGAGCTCGGGTTGCTGGCGCACCCGCACACCTCGGCGGGGCGAATCCCCACCGAGGCCGGCTACCGCTACTTCGTCGACCGGCTGCTGCCCACCGATGACACCGGCCCGGCCCTGTCGCTGTCGCTGGTGCGCCGCGAGCTCGACGAGGCGATGCGGGTCACGACCGAGACCCTGTCGCAGGTGACCAACCTGCTGGCGATCGTGACCGCGCCCCCGATCGAGACCTCGACGATCCGCCACATCGAGGTGCTGCTCCTGCAGCCGCAGGTGCTGATGGTCGTGGTGATCACGTCGACGGGCGGCGTCACCAAGCGGCTGTTCACGTTCGCCCGCTCGATCGACTCCGGGCTCGCCGATTGGGCCGCCAGCTACCTGAACGAGCGGCTCGTGGGGCTCGGACTGGGTGCCCGGATGCTGCACGGACGGCTGCACGACCCGTCGCTGTCGCACGCCGAGCTCGAGTTCCTGGACGCGCTCGCGCCGGTGTTCACCGATCTCGAGGAGACCGCTCACGACGGCCTGTACGTCGAGGGCACCTCGCGGCTGCTGCGCGGCGAGCGCTTCACCGACGTGTCCGACCTCAACTCGCTGATGGACATGCTCGAGCGCCGCTTCACGCTGCTCGGTGTGCTCAGCTTCGCCCTCGCCGAGCGCGACGTGCTGGTCCGGATCGGCACCGAGAACGACACGCCCGCGCTGCGGTCGCTGGCGCTGGTGGCCGCCGGTTACGGCCTGCCGCAGCGCCACCTGGGCGCGGTTTCGGTGATCGGCCCGCTGCGGATGGACTATGCGCGGGTGATCAGGTCGGTCCGTGAGGCCGCCAACCAGCTGTCGAGCTTCGTCGTCGACGTCTACGACCAGCGATGAGCGCAACCCGCGACTACTACGAGGTGCTGGGCGTTTCGCGCGACGCCGACGACGCCACGATCAAGAAGGCGTTCCGCCGGCTCGCGCGCGAGCTGCACCCCGACGTCAACACCAACGACCCCCAGGCCGAGGAGAAGTTCAAGGAGTGCGCCGAGGCCTACGAGGTGTTGTCGGACCCCGACCGGCGGGCCACCTACGACCGCTACGGCCATGAGGGCCTGCGCAGCGGCGGCTGGTCGCCCAACTACGAGGCGTTCGGCTCGGTCTCGGACATCTTCGAGGCGTTCTTCGGGGGCGGCGGGGCGTTCGGCGACATCTTCGGCGGGGGCGGCGGGCGCCCGGGCGGCGCCGTCCAGGGCGGCGACGTTGCGGTGTCGGCTCAGATCTCGCTGGCCGAGGCCCAGAAGGGGACGACGGTCGAGGTCGGCTACGAGGCAGTGACCACGTGCGAGCACTGTCGCGGAAACGGCGCCGAGCCGGGCACGCCGATCGAGACCTGCCCGACCTGTCAGGGGTCCGGCCAGCTGCGGACCGTCGCGCGGACGCCGTTCGGCCAGGTGATGCGCACCGCCGTGTGTGACACCTGCAACGGCGATGGGCGAGTGGCCCGCGAGCCCTGCAAGGTGTGTCGTGGCCGCGGCCGCAAGGTCGATCCGACCAAGGTCTCGATCGACATCCCGGCCGGGATCGACGACGGCCAGCGCGTCCGGATCACCGGGCGCGGGCACGCCGGCGAGCGCAGCGGGCCGGCCGGTGACCTGTACGTGCTGGTCAACGTGCGCCAGGACTCGCGGTTCGTGCGCGACGGCGACGACCTCGTGACCGCCGTCGACGTGGCCGCGCCGCTGGCGGCGCTCGGCACCACGCTCACGGTGCCGACGGTCGAGGGCGAGACCGAGCTCGAGATCCCCGCCGGGACCCAGCCCCACGAGACGCTCCTGATCCGCGGCGCCGGGATGCCGGCGCTGCGCGGCCGACGCACCGGCGACCTGCGGGTGGTCGTCAACGTGGTGATCCCGCGCCACCTGAGCCATGACCAGCGCGAGCTGCTCGAGCAGCTGTCGCAGTCGCTGACCGACCACAACCTCCGTACCGAGGACGGCGTATTCGGCAAGCTCAAGCGCGCGTTCGGCGGCCGGTAGTGCACTGAGCGGATTGATTCGGCTGGCGGTCCGCGTCCGACGGGAGCAGGCCGAGCTGGTGCTCGCCGAATTGCTGTCGCTGGCGCCGTCGGGGGTCGAGGAGGTCGACGTCGATGCGGACGTGGTCGAGTACGCGGTGTACGGGGCACCGGGGGAGCTGCCGGCGCTGCCTGCGGTGCGGGCGTCGGCGGGCGGCGCGCTGGTCGAGGTCGTGTCGACTTCCGTGCCCGACGACTGGGCCGAGCGGTGGCGGGAGTTCCATCGGCCGGCGGTGATCGGGGACGGGCGACTGATCGTGCGCCCGCCGTGGGAGCCCGCCGGGTCGGCCGAGATCGACCTGGTGATCGATCCGGGGCAGGCGTTCGGGACCGGCGCGCACGCGACCACGCGGCTGTGCCTCGAGCTGATGCTCGATCTGCCGGCGGGAGGGGGGTTCGTCGACCTGGGGTGCGGATCTGGCGTGCTGGCGATCGCCGCCGCGGCGCTCGGATACTCGCCGGTGGTCGGGTTGGACTTCGATCCGGCGAGCGTCATCGCCACCGGAGAGAACGCGCTGGCGAACGGGGTTGAGGTGTTGGTTCGACGGTTCGATCTGCGGTCCGCTGCGGAGTCGGTGCCAGAGGCGCGGACGGTCGCCGCGAACCTGCTCGGCCCGCTGCTGCGGGACTGGGCGGCCCGGCTGGCGCGTGGGTCCGAGGGGGTGCCCGAGCGCCTGATCGCCAGCGGGCTCCTGGTGGGGGAGGCCGACGGGATCGCCGCGGCGTTCGGGGCGGCCGGGCTGCGCGAGGCGCGGCGGCTCGAGTCGGGGGAGTGGGCCGCGCTGCTGCTGGTCCGCTGAGCTGGGCGCGGGGCGGTCCCGCGCGGCGATTCGCGCCCGGGTTTCGTGGCCCACGATGATCCGCGGCTATCGCGGGCGACGTTCTCCGCGTCGTACGCGGGTTTCGTGGCCCAGGATGAGGTAGACGCGCCCTGGGCCACGAAATCCGAGTCGGCGTCACACGCGACCCGCGAGGGGCGCCGCATGTACCGAACCTCACGCGCCGGGGCGGATGGACAACCGGCGGGCCTCGAATCTTGTCCAGACGGCCCAAGCGAGAACCGGCCCCGGGACCGATCCTGTACGCGACCTTGCGAACGGGCCTGGAAAGGAGGTGCGAATGCTCAACCCACTCGCGATCGGCGTGACCATCGGTGGCCTGCTCCTCGACGTCGTCGCGCCACGACCCAAGCCTCGGGCTGGACTTGCGTATGGCGAACCTCTCTCCTCTCACCGCGCGCCGTCCCGAGGACACGAGTCGGGCTGACGGCCGGGGCGCACGACGGTCAGGTCCGTTCGCGAGTCAACTCCACACACGCATGCCGGAGGCCCGTGGGTTCTGGGGAACCCACGGGCCTGCTCGGCGGCGGCGAGCACCTCCGGTACCGTCACGAGCCGTGACCACGTTCGCCGTCAAGTTCCTCGGCTGCAAGGTCTCCCAGGCCGACGCGATGCTCGCCCGGGCCGCGCTGATCACGGCCGGCCACACCGAGGCGCCCGAGTCGGAGGCCGAGCTGCACGTGATCAACACCTGCTGCATCACCAGCGAGGCTGAGGCCAAGTCCCGCCAGTCGGTCCGCCGCTCGCTCAGAGAAGCCCCCGACCGACGCGTGTTCGTCTCGGGCTGTGCGGCGAACCTCCGCGGCGGCCAGTTCGCCGAGATCGACGAGCGCGTGACGCCGTTCGTCGGCACCGCCGAGGACGTCGCCGCAATCGATGGCGGCCGACCTGGGCGCCTGCGTCGACCTCGAGCACGACCTCCTCGCCCGCGACCCGATCACGCCAGCCGCGCGGACCCGCGGGTTTGTCAAGGTCCAGGACGGCTGCGACTGCCACTGCGCCTACTGCATCATCCCCACGGTCCGCGGCCCGGCGCGTTCGCGTCCGGCGAGCGCGATCCTCGACGAGGTCGCCCGGCGTGTAGAGCAAGGACAGCCGGAGATGGTGATGACCGGGATCAGCGTCGGCGACTACCGCGACCCCGAGCGGGGGCTCGAGCTCGGCGAGCTGATGGTCGAGGTCGCCCAGGTCCCGGGCGTCGAGCGCGTCCGCCTCTCGAGTGTCGAGGTGATCCACGTCAAGGACTCGCTGGTCCGTGCCCTCGTCTCCGAACCGAAGGTCTGCCCGCACCTGCACGTCCCGATGCAGTCCGGCGACGACCGCGTGCTGGCGGACATGGGCCGCCACTACACCTCCGACGGGTACCAGCGCCACATCCGGCTGCTGCGCGACGCCGCGCCCCACGTGAACCTGACCACCGACGTGATCGTCGGCTTTCCGACCGAGGACGACGCGGCCTTCCAGCGCACGCTGGACGCGGTCGACGCTGCCGGAATCACCCGGGTGCACACGTTCTCGTACTCGCCGCGGCCCGGTACCAGGGCCGAGGCGCTGGGCGACCGCGTCGGCCCGGACGAGAAGAAACGCCGCTCTCGCGAGCTCCGGGGCCACTCCGAGGTTCGCTCGCGCCATCACCGCGCCGGCAAGCTGCACACCGTCGAGCGGGTGCTGATCGACAAGGTTGCCTCCACGCAGTGCTCGGGCTATACCGCCGACTACACCCGCTGCTATCTCCCGGCGGGAGCCGGAGAGCGCGGGGAGATCGTCGAAGTGCGGTGCGTCGAGCTGCAAGCCGACGGGATCGCCTGCCGGTCCTGACCGCTCGGGTTTCGCCCCCGGCGAAGCTATCCTGAACGTAGTGACGGTTGCCGAGCAGGTACGTGTCGATATGACCAGCGCGATGAAGGCTGGGGAGAAACAGCGTGTCGGCGCGCTGCGCCTGGTCCTGTCGGAGCTCCAGAAGGCCGCCAAGGACGGGGACGGCGACGAGCTTGCGGTGCTGCGCCGCGAGCGCAAGCGCCGGATCGAGGCCGCGACCCAGTTCCGCGACGGCGGCCGCCCCGAGCTCGCCGAGCAGGAGGAGGCCGAGGCCTCGCTGATCGAGCATTACCTCCCGGCCCAGCTCGACGACGTCGAACTCGACGAGATCGTCGCCGCCGCGATCGCCGAGACCGGCGCCACCAGCCCCCGTGACATGGGCGCGGTGATGAAAGCGGTGATGGCCCGCTCGGAAGGACGAGCCGACGGCAAACAGGCCTCCGCCCGGGTACGAAAGGCGCTGAGTTAGCCCCTTGGCCCGAAAGCAGCTCGAGCTAGACAACGCCGTCGCCGCCGAGCTCGCGGGCAGCGAGGACGCGGTCTTGCGGGCGCTCGAAGGCCACCTGGACTGCGACGTTTACCTGCGCGGCAACGTGCTCACGCTCGAGGGCGACGCCGACGCCGTCGAAACCGCGAGCGCGGTCGTCCGCGAGCTGTCGGAGCTGATCGGCCAGGGCCACGAGATCGCCGCCGGGACGATCGAAGCCGTGACCAGAGCCCTGGATCAGCACGAGTCGGCATCGAAGATCCTCGAGGACGTCGTCTGGCGCCACCGCGCCACCAAGGTCGCGCCCAAGACCGTCAACCAGAAGCGCTACGTCGACTCGATCCGCCAGAACACGATCACGTTCGGGATCGGACCGGCCGGCACCGGCAAGACGTTCCTGGCGGTGGCGCTGGCGGCGGCGGCGCTCAGCCGCCGCGAGGTCAATCGGATCATCCTCACCCGCCCCGCCGTCGAGGCCGGTGAGCGCCTGGGCTTCCTGCCGGGCGACCTGATGGCCAAGGTCGATCCGTACCTGCGGCCGCTGTTCGACGCGCTGCACGACATGCTCGAACCCGAGCGGGTCACCCAGCACCTCGAGCGCGGAGTGATCGAGGTCGCGCCGCTGGCGTTCATGCGCGGCCGCACCCTCAACGACAGCTTCATCATCCTCGACGAGGCCCAGAACACCACGCCCGAGCAGATGAAGATGTTCCTGACCCGGCTGGGCTTCAACTCGAAGATGGTCGTGACCGGCGACATCACCCAGATCGATCTCCCGCGCGAGAACGACTCCGGGCTAGTCGTCGTCTCCGACGTGCTGGACGGCGTCGAGGGCATCGAGTTCGTTCGCTTCGGGGGCGAGGACGTGGTCCGCCACAAGCTCGTGCAGCGGATCGTCGCCGCCTACAACGACCACTCCCAGCGCCAAGCGCCCGAGCTCCGGCCGCGCAAACGCGCCTGAGCCTTATGGCGTCCCCGGAAGACCCACTCATGCTCGAGGTCGACGTCATCGGCATCGAGTCGATCGCTCCCGCTGATCCCACCGTTGCCGAGATGGAGGAGCTGTGCTCGCTGGCGCTGTCGTCGGCCGGGATCGCCGAGGGCCACGTGGCGATCGAGTTCGTCGACGAGCAGCGCATCCGCGAGCTCAACCGCGACTACCGCCGGATCGACGAGCCCACCGACGTGCTCTCGTTCGGCGTCGACGAGGACGGCGACTCGGCGGGCCCGAGGGAGCTCGGCGACATCGTGATCTGCCCGACCCACACGGCCGACCTGCGCGAGGCGATCGTGCACGGTGCGCTGCACCTCAGCGGGATGGACCACGAGACCGACGAGGGAGAGATGCTCGCGCTCCAGGCCGAGCTGATGCGCTGGGTCAATTGAACGCCGAGCCGCTCACCCGGTCCGGATTCATCGCCCTGGCCGGGCGACCCAACGTGGGCAAATCGACGCTCGCCAACTCGATCGTGGGGGCCAAGGTGGCGATCGTCTCCGACAAGCCGCAGACCACGCGCCGCGCGATCCGCGGCGTCGCCACCGGCCCCGACTGGCAGCTGGTGCTCGTCGACCTACCCGGCATCCAGCGCCCCCGCGATGCGCTCACCGAGCGGATGCAGCGCCGCGTCGAGCAGGAGCTGTCCGACGCCGACGGCTGCCTGCTCGTGCTCAACGCCCAGCAGGGGGTCGGGCCGGGCGATCGGTTCATCGCGGGCCTGTTGCGGTCGGCGCCAGTCCCGGTCCTGATCGCCGTCAACAAGGTCGACTGCACAGACCGTGCCAGGACCGCCCATGTGCTCCAGGCGGCCGCCGAGCTCGAGATCGCCGACGAGATCTTCCCGATGTCGGCGCGCACCGGCGCGGGCGTCAAGCCGCTGGTCGATCACATCATCTCGCTGCTGGCGCCGGGGCCGTTCTACTTCGAGCCGATGCAGCATTCAGACCAGGCCGAGTCGGTGGTGCTGGCCGAGCTGGTGCGCGAGCAGGTGCTCGCCCGAACCCGCGAGGAGGTCCCACACGCGGTCGAGGTCGAGATCGAGGAGGTCGACCGCAGCCGAGATGACCTGGTCCGGATCGAGGCAGTGATCCTGGTCGAGACCGAGTCCCAGAAGGGGATCCTGATCGGCGCGGGCGGTCGGATGGTCAAGGGGATCGGCACGGCTGCCCGCGGCGTGATCGAGCGTGAGCTGGGCGATCGCGTCCACCTCGAGCTCTCGGTGCGGGTGCGCCGACACTGGCGCGCCGACGAGCGCCTGCTGGATCGCCTGGGGATCGAGTAGCCGCGCTCGACCGACCCGCTCGGGCCCCCGGACCTAGAATCCGACAAGCGGTGGACGATTCTCAGATCGCCTTCGACGAGCGCGGGCTCGTTCCATGCATCGTCCAGGACTGGCGCACGGGCGAGGTGCTGACGCTCGCCTACATGAACGCCGAGTCGCTGCGACTGACCCGCGAGACCGGCGAGACCCATTTCTTCAGCCGCTCGCGCCAGGAGCTATGGCACAAGGGCGCCATCTCGGGTAATACCCAACAGGTGAGGGCGATCCGCTACGACTGCGACGGCGACGCGCTGCTCGCGCTGGTGCAACCCGCCGGCCCGGCGTGTCACACCGGTGAGCGCACCTGCTTTCACCGGGGCGAGCTCGAGCCCGCCGCCCCGCACGAGGCGCTGCCCTTGCTCGAGCGGACGATCGCCGAGCGGGCCGCGACCATGCCCCACAACTCCTACACCGCAACGTTGCTCGCCCACCCGCAGCTGGCCGGCGCCAAGGTGCAGGAGGAGGCCGAGGAGGTCGCCCGCGCTGCGCGCGAGGAGTCAGACGAGCGCGTCGCCGAGGAGGCCGCCGACGTGATCTACCACCTGGCCGTGCTGCTGCGAAAGCGGGGGCTGTCGTTGGAGGACGCCGAACGGGTTCTGGATGGCCGTCGCCAGCCCTGACACCGCCCCCGTCGGGGTCACCCCGTCGTTGCAGGAGGCCCGTGCGCTGGCACGCGCCCACAACCTGATCCCCGTCCGCGAGACGTACATCGACGACTGCCAGACCCCCGTGTCGGCGTTCTTGAAGCTACGGGAACGCGGTCCGGCGTTCTTGCTCGAATCGGCCGAGCATGGACGCCTCGGGCGCTACTCGTTCATCGGCTATCGCCCCCGAAAGGTGCTCCGGTGGTCGCTCGGCGACGCCGGCGATCCCTACGAGCTCGTGGCCGCGGAGCTGGGCCGCTTCCGGCCCGCTCCGCTGCCGGACCTCCCGCCGTTCGCCGGCGGGGCGGTCGGCGTGTTCGCCTACGACCTGGTGCGTACGGTCGAGTCGCTCGGCGACCCGAATCCGGATCCGATCGGCACGCCCGACCTCGCGCTGATGCTGACCGACGGACTCGTCGTGTTCGACCACATGAAGCACACCGTCACCGTGCTCGCCAACGTCTACACCGACGACGATCTCGAGGCCTCGTACGCCCGGGCGCTGGAGACAATCGCGGAGGTTCGCTGGCGGCTGGGCGGCCCGCTCCCGCGTCCGCCCCGGCCTCCATGGCGCAATCAGGAGATGCCCACCTTCGAGGCGAACATGCCACGCGAGCGGTTCGAGGCGAACGTGGCGAGGATCATCGAGTACATCCGCGCCGGCGACGCCTACCAGGTCGTCCCCTCCCAGCGCTGGTCGGCGCCGACTCCGGTCGAGGCTTTCTCGATCTACCGCGGTCTGCGCGCGGTCAACCCGAGCCCCTATATGTACTTCCTGGACTTCGGCGACTTCGAGATAGCCGGCGCCAGCCCCGAGCCGTTGATCACGGTCAGCGGCAGGACCGTCTCCACCCGCCCGATCGCCGGCACACGCCCGCGCGGACCGCGCCCCGAGGATGACCTCCGGATCGCCGATGAGCTGCTGGCCGACCCCAAGGAGCGCTCCGAGCACGTGATGCTCGTCGACCTCGGCCGCAACGACCTGGGGCGGGTGTGCGAGTACGGCAGCGTCGAGGTCGAAGACTTCATGATCGTGGAGAACTACAGCCACGTGATGCACATCGTCTCGAGCGTCGTCGGCACGCTGCGCGAGGGAATCGGATCGCTGGCCGCGCTGCGCTCGGTGCTGCCGGCGGGCACGTTGTCGGGCGCCCCCAAGGTCCGCGCGATGCAGATCATCGACGAGCTCGAGCCGGTCAAGCGGGGCGGCTACGGCGGCGCGGTCGGCTATGTCAGCTATGCCGGCGACCTCGACACCTGCATCCACATCCGCACGGTCGTGGTCAAGGACGGGGTGGCTCACATCCAGGCGGGCGGCGGCACCGTCGCCGACGCCAAGCCCGACTACGAGTTCCGCGAGTCCGAGGCCAAGGCACGCGGCGTGCTGAAGGCGATCGAGCTGGCCGTCGGCCAGGTGGAGTGGCCGTGAGGGTTCTGGTCGTCGACAACTACGACAGCTTCACTTACAACCTGGTCCAGTACCTGGGGGAATTCGGCCCACCCACCCCCGACATCGAGGTGGTCCGCAACGACCACGCCACGGTCGACGACCTGCTGATCCGCGGTTATGACCGCGTGATCGTCTCCCCAGGGCCATGCACTCCCGACGAATCGGGGATCTCGCTCGAGACCGTGCGACGGTTCCCCCAGGCCGGGATCCCGACGCTCGGCGTCTGCCTGGGCCATCAGGCGCTGGTCCAGGCGTGGGGCGGCAAGGTGATCCAGCATCAGCCGGTGCACGGGCGCACCACCAAGATCGAGCACGACGGACGGACGATCTTCCGCGGGCTGCGGGCGCCGCTCGAGGTAGGGCGCTACCACTCCCTGGTGGCCGCCCCGGCCCTCCCGGACGCGCTCGAGCGCAGCGCGTTCGTCGACGAGGTGGTGATGGCCGTCCGCCATCGTGAGCTCCCCGCCGAGGGGATCCAGTTCCATCCCGAATCGGTCCTGACCGAGCAGGGCCGCGAGCTGCTGCGCAACTTCCTCGACCGAACCCGATGACGGCCGCGGGCGACCTGCTTACGCGGTCGATCGACACCGTCGCCTCCGGTCGCGACCTGTCGTTCGAGGACGCCGCAGCGGTGCTGTCGGAGATCATGAGCGGCAACGCCTCGGCGGTACAGATCGCGGCGTTTCTGATCGCGCTGCGGACCAAGGGCGAGACCGTTGACGAGCTGGCGGGCCTGGCCAAGACGATGCGGGCCCACGCCGTGCAGGTGCGGGTCGACAACGACGACCTGCTCGACACCGCGGGCACCGGCGGCGGCCGGCGGACGTTCAACGTGTCTACGACCGCGGCCCTGATCGCTGCCGGTGCGGGTTGCACGGTCGCCAAGCACGGCAATCGCTCGGCCACCGGGCTGTCGGGCTCGGCCGACGTGCTCGAGGCGCTTGGGGCTCGGATCGACCTGACTCCGGCGTCCGTAGCCCAGTGCATCCAAGACGCCGGCTTCGGATTCATGTTCGCGCCGGCCCACCACCAAGCGACGCGGTATGTGATCCCGGTACGGGCCGAGCTTGCGGTCCGGACCGTGTTCAACTTCCTGGGTCCGTTGACCAACCCGGCGGGTGCCACCCGCCAGCTGGTAGGGGTGTCGGACCCGGCCTACGTCGAGACGATGGCTGGCGCGCTCGCCCGACTCGCGACCCGGCACGCGCTGCTGGTCAGCGGCGAGGACGGCGTCGACGAGCTCAGCATCTCGGCCCCGACGCTGGTGGTCGAGGTTTTCGACGGCGAGCTGTCCACGTACACGGTCACGCCCGAGCAGGTCGGCCTGACGCGCGCGGCCGCCGACGACGTGCCCGGCGGCGATCCCCAGCAGAACGCCGACACCGCGCGGCGGATCTTCGCCGGCGAACCCGGGGTGGCCAGGGACCTGGCGGTTCTGAACGCGGGCGCCGCGATCTACGCCGGCGGCCGGGCGGACTCGCTCGAGCAGGGCGTCCGGGCCGCCGAGCGAGCGATCGACGAGGGCGCCGCCACCGCCGCACTCGAGCGGTTCGTGAGCAGCACCCAGCGCCTGGCGCCGAAGTGAACGCGCTGGAGCGGATCGTCGCGCGTACCCGGGGCGATCTGGAGCAACGCAAGCTCGACGTCCCGCAGGAGCGTTTGATCGCTGACGGCGAGGCCCGCCGTGCCGAGTTGCGGCCGTTCGCCGAGGCGCTGGCCCGGCCCGGCCTGTCGCTGATCGCCGAGCACAAGCGCAGTTCGCCGTCCGCGGGCGTGATCCGCTCCGATCTAGAGCTCGAGGACGTGGTCGGCGCCTACGAGCGCGGTGGCGCGAGCGCGCTGTCGGTGCTGACCGAGGGACCGAGCTTCGCGGGCTCGCTTGAGGACCTCCGA
>CAWCRO010000017.1:0-67378 GCA_963797955.1 uncultured Solirubrobacterales bacterium
GTCAAACCTTGGGGGTGAAGTCTGGGGGTGGCCACGATGCGCGACCGGCGGCAATGGTCGATGATCTCCTCCATGAGCGATTGCACCGACGCGCGTGACGACCGTGGCGGCGAGGGCCGCACCCGGCGTTGGGTGCTCCAGGCCGGCGCTGGCGCCGCGCTGGGCGCGATGGGCGTGGGCGCGGGCCTGTTGGCGCGAACCGCGTCGGCGGCGGTCAACGAAGACGAGTTTGTGGCGGAGGGCGAGTTGCGGCTGTTCGCCGGTAAGTACATACCAATGGGCTGGGCGGCCTGCGCCGGGGAGCACGCTGGGGCGCCGGACCTGCGGGGGCGCGCCGTCGCGGGCGCCGGCCGGCCCCCGTCGGGTCCGCCTCAGCACGTGGGCGATCATGGCCGGGGGATCGCGGTCCGTGACCAGGACGGGCACGAGTCGATCCTGGCCCTGACCTATCTGGTGAGCCTGGAAAACCAGGGATCGAGGCCGTTGTACGGCGAGATCCGAGCGTTCGCGTTCGACTTCGCGCCCGAGGGTTGGGAGGTCTGTGACGGGCGCGAGTTCCTGATCAGGAACCACACTGCGCTGTTCTCGGTCATCGGGGACGCGTTCGGCGGCGACGGCCGCGAGCGCTTCGGGCTGCCGGATCTGCGCGGGCGGACGCCGATTGACCACGGCCAGGGTCCGGGACTCGACCCCGAGCCGTACGCCAAGCACCGAAACGATCTCGCCCCCGGCGGCGGAGGCCGGCGGCCGCGGTTGCACGTCACCTACTGCATCGCGACCGTGGGCGAATTCCCAAGCAGGAGGCGTTGACGATGCCCTTTCTCGGCGAGATCCGCGCGTTCGCTTCAGAGCTGCCGCCCGGCTGGCTTCCGTGCGAGGGTCAGGAGCTGGAGATCCAACGTCACCAGGCGCTGTACAGCCTGCTCGGGGTCAGATATGGCGGCGACGAACGGACTGTGTTTGCGCTTCCCGACCTGCGCGGTCGCGTCACCGCCGGCGCCGACCCCAGGCGGCACCAGAAACCCGGCGACACCAGCGGGCACGCCGGCGATAACGATGCCGCGATCCCCTATCGCGTCGAGCGCTGGGCGATCGCGAACACCGGCGTGTACCCGTTTCGGTAGTCGCCGGTCACGGCAGCAGCGAGGCGCTGGAGCTGATCGATGTCCGCTGCGTCGCCGCGCGCCGGCCTCCTACCGGGCGAGGCGACGCGGGCTCGTTGCCCCTCAACGGATGCTGACGGAGCCTGAGGCTCCAGGATTCCGAGTAGACGATCCCGTCCACCGGACTGCCCTCGGGCTCCTCGGTCGGGACCCGGTCCGCCGGATCGACGGGCGGGGGCAGGGCGGGCCAGGGCTGCGCCATGTTGCGCCAGGTCACGTCGTGCTCCGGGCGACGGTGGCCGCCTTCGCACCACGCCGGCGCACCGGAAGCTGCCGGAACAGCTGTGCGAGCCTCGGTCGCCGGGCCCGCGTCTCGGTCACCGGCGCCGCGCGGTCCTTCTCGTGAGCGAGCGTGCGCGAAAATTCGATTCCAAGCAGGGAGTGCATCGCGTTCCTTTGTTAGGAGGTATAGGACGCGATGAGGAGGATCGGCGATGCCGATCACCAATCGATCACCGTCGATAACAGGCAGACCCGGCGGGCGGGGGCGCGCGCCGTCAGCGGCCGGTGGCCGCGACGAGCAGCTCGTAGTGGATCGGCTCGCCGGTCGTCGTCACCCGGTGGTGAAATCGCGTGCGCTCGATCTGCTCGAGCCGGCCCGAGCTCAGCTCTCGCGCGACCGCGGTACGAAACCCGCCCGGTCCGTCGGACTGCATCCAGCGCTCGTCGATCGTGAACGCGACCGGAGCCCTCGGCGGGAGCAGCTCGAGCGCCGTCTCCAGCGCCGAAGCTGGAGCGTGAGTTCCTCCGAACGCGCCGGCCGCCACCAGACCGTCGAGGCTGTGCTCGCGGAGCCGGTCGAGCAGCCCCGGCTCGGGATCGGCCAGGTCCCCCACCAAGTAGTCGCGGTACACGGCCGGCCGGTCGCGCAGGGCTGCCTCCCGCGCGGCGGGTAGCGCGTCGAGCCCGACGACCGCCGCGATCCCCAGGTGGTGAACGAGCTCGCCGACGAGCCCGGTCCCGGCGCCGAGGTCGAGCACGGTCAGCTGCGCCGGATCCAGCGACAGCTCCTCGAGCGCCCGGTCGAATCCCTGGGCGGCGACCTGAGGTGATCGACAGCCGAGCATCTCCTGCACGACGCGCTCGTATAGGCCGGGCACGCCATAGACACGCGTGTAGTCGTGCAGGTGCACGGTCTCCTCGGCGGAGTCGGCCCCCGATCCCTGGCGAAGGACGACGTATTCGCCGTCGGCCTCCGGGGGCCCGACCAGCCGCACCACGGTGAAGGGCGAGCTCACGACTCGACACCAGTGTCCTGTGCACGACTGAGCCACCCGGGAACGTCGAGCAGTCGGACGGGGCCCTCGGGGAGCAGCGACTCGAGATCGTCCTCCAGCGCCGCAAGTCTGGCCGGGCCGATTCGGTTCGCCCAGCCCGCCCGTAGCTCTTCGAAGATCGCCGCCGAACGGGCGAGCAGGTCGACGCCGCGTGCGGTCAACAGCACCGGCTTGCGGCGAGCGTCCGCCTGCGGCGGGGCGGCCTCGACGTAACCGAGCGCGACGAGTGTGCGGATCAGCTTGCCGGCGGCCTGCTTGGAGACTCCGAGACGCTGCCCGAGCTCGGTGGCGGTCGCCCCGTCGCGCCCGATCGCCTGCAGGACGAAGCCATGCAGCGGTCGTGCCTCGGGATGGCCCTGTCGGGCGAGCTCGGCGTGCAGGTCGTCGATCATCGCCCGAAAGCCGCCGAGCAGCAGCAGCGGGAGCTCGAAGCCCGGGCGGGCGCTTGCGAAATCAGACAACTGGGTTTACCATCAGTAGGACAACCACGTTTACCAATTCTAGGAGAGACGTTCGATGACCCTGATTCCCGCCTCCAAGGCCCGCCGCACCGAGACCCCCAACGCAGTGATGACCACGCTGGCTTCGCCGACGCTCGGGGCCGCCGGCCGATCGCTGTGGCGCGTGGACATGCGAGCCGCCCAGGCCGGGCCCGAGCACGTGTTCGACGTCGAGCAGATCTGGACCGCGATGTCCGGCCGGGCAACCGTCGAGGTCGACGGCGAGCGGATCGAGCTGGCCGAGGGCGACACCATCGTGATCTCGCCCAACGCCACCCGCCGCGTCGTGGCCGACGACCACGGCGCGGGCTTCTCGGCGATCGTCACCGCGGCTGCGGGCGCTCGCGCAAGCCTTCCCGACGGGACCGATCGTGGCGTGCCGGCCTGGATCGCGTGAGCGAGGCGCCGCCCAGCGCCACCGCCGCATCGGCGACCTCGTCCGGCATCGTCCGCGGGATCGCGTGGCCCGTGTCCAGCCAAGCGACTTCTATGGCGGGATCGATCTCGCTGACGCGCCGCGCCCCCATCCGCGCCGCCTCGAGCGCGGCGGCGCCGTCGGGGCCCGGCCCGACCCGAGAGCCGAGCAGGTACCGCGCGGGGCAGGCAAGCGACCGCAGCGCGTGCTCGAATTCGTCGCCGCGGGTCAGCAGGTCCTCCGCGATCGCCTGCATCTGCTCGATCGACAGCGCCGCTCCGACGCGCAGCGCCCGCATCAGCGCCCGTGCGAGCACGAGCGACGGCGCGCGCGCCGCCCGGCGGGCGCGGTTGCGGTCGGGTGGGGGCATTCGGACCGGCAGCGCGCCGTCGAGCGCCACGAGCCCGCCGCAGTCCGGGATCGTTGCCGCGGCGCACAGCGCGACGCCGGCGCCGAGCGAATGCCCGACGAGCACCGGCTGGCGCAGCTCCAGGTGATCGACCACCGCGCGCAGGTCGGCGATCAGCGCATTGAACGAGTAGTCGCCGCGATCGCTGATCGTGGACGCTCCGTGGCCGCGCTGGTCGTAGGTGATCACCCGCGCGCGATCGGACAGCAGCGCCACCACGCGCTTGAACGCCAGCTGGCTGCCGCCGAGCCCGTGGACCAGCAACACCGGCGCCAGGTGTCCGCCGCTGTCTCTGACCGCCAGTCGCGCGTCGCCGCGCGGCAGCGTGATACGGGTCTGCTTCATCTCGGTTTGCCCTCCTGGGTCGTTCCGGCCGCCGGCATCATCACGGTGGACAGGACGCGCCGCCGTCGCTCCGGCGTGGGCTCGTTGTCGAGGACCGGCGCGAGCGCCGCGCCGATCCGTCCCGCGAGCTCATGGAGCTCGTGTTCGGTCAGGTTCAGCGCGAACTGCCCGTAGCTGACGCCGTCCGCCGCGGGATCGGCGGACTCGTGTCCCAGATAGCGTGCGAAGTCGCCCAGCAACGTCCCCACGAACACCGTGAAGTAGCGCAGGTGCTGCTCCGGACTGAGCTCTGACATCTGGGCGGGCGACAGACGCGCCTGGCCCTGGGCCAGCACGTAGATCCGCCGCGGGGTGCCGCGAGCCGGGCGTTCCGCCACGACCGCGAGCACCCCCGCGTTCGCGAGCAGCCCCACGTGTCGGTACAGCGTCGCCTTCGGAACGTCGGGCAACTCGGCAGCCAGGTCCTCGGTCGACAGCCTCCGGGCGCCGAAGAACGCCTGAACGATCCGCAGCCGCACCGGGTGGATGAGCAGGTCGGCCTGATTCTGTCTCATTCTCAGGAACTATATCGTTCTTGAGATTGAAGCGCGCTGACGACCCCTAACGGTCGCCGGGGAGCCGAAGCGGCTCGAGCGCGGTCCGGCGGATGTGCTCGTAGACAACCGACGTGTTGACATCGGCAACCTCGGGTCGCTCCGTCAGCCGGTCGATCACGAACGCATACAGAGCATTGGTGTCGGGAACCGCGATGTGCAGGCGGAAATCGTTGGCTCCGGAGACGACGAACACACCGATCACCTCGGGCAGTTCGATCGCCCAGTTACGGAATCCCTCGATGTTCTCCCGCGTGGGCGGCCGGATCGTGACCTCGGTCAGCGCCTGCACGGGCCGGCCGAGCGCCTCGAGATCGATGTCCGCGTGGTAGCCGCGGATCACCCCGGTGGCTCTCAGTGCTCGGACCCGCTCCAGCGACGTCGACGGGGAGACGTGGACGGCTGCGGCCAGGTCGCGGTTGGTGATCCGTGCATCGTTCTGCAACTCGCCCACGAGCGCCCAGTCGATCACATCAAGTTCGGAGAACAGCTTCGGCATCCGCACAGCATACGAAGTCAGCCCGGTATCTCAACGCATGTGGTCAAATTATCCCGCATGAGCGGAATCAGTGCACAGAGTGGAGCCGGCGCGCGGGTTGGCTGGGGGATCCTGCCGCTGCTGTCGGCGTCGGTCCTGTGGGGCACCAGCGGAACCGCGCAGGCGCTCGCGCACCTCCACGCCGACCCGCCGCTGATCGGGGCCGCCCGGCTGCTCTCGGGCGCCGCGGCGCTGGTGGCGATCGCCGCGTCGACCCGGAGGCTGGGAGTCCGCGAGCTGCTGGTATCGGATCGCCGCTGGTGGCTGCTCACCGCCGGGACCGCGACCGCGGTGTACCAGGCGGCGTTCTTCGCCGCCGTCGCCCGCACCGGCGTCGCCCTGGGCACCCTGGTCGCGCTCGGCAGCGCGCCCGCGTTCTGCGGCCTGTTCGCGCGTCGGTTCGCCGGCGAGTCGTTGCCGCGCGTGTGGACGCTCAGCACGGGTTGCGCGGTCGCCGGGTGTGCGCTGCTGGTGCTGCCGCACGGCGGCGGCAGTGAGGCCGACCTGTTCGGGATCTCGCTGTCGGTACTGGCCGGCGCCTGCTACGGGGCCTACACGGTGTGCCTGAAGCGGCTGTTGGGTCAGGGCGCCGATCCAATCGGGGTGCTCGCCGTCACGGTCACGATCGGCGCGGTGCTGCTGGCACCGCTGCTGCTCACCGGCGCGGGCGCGCTGGTGTCGTCCGCGGGCCTGCTGCTGACCGCCTGGCTGGGGGTGGTCGTGACCGCCGCGGCGTATGTGCTGTTCGCCCGGGGCCTGGCGCGAGTGCCCGCTCGCACCGCCGGAACGCTCAGTCTGGCCGAGCCGCTGACGGCCACCGTCCTGGGCGCCCTGGTGCTGTCCGAGTCCTGGACGCTGACCACGGCCGCCGGAGGTCTTCTGCTCGCCGTCGGCCTGGCCTTCAGCGCGCTGGGCCTCGGGCGGCCGGCGCGGGTGATCGTGCCCGCACCGGCCGCATCGAGCCCCTAGTCAACCGCTCGAGTCCCTCCGCCGTCCCCCGACGGCGGCGAGCCGATCGGCTCCCCCGAGAGTCGACGCCGCCCGCCCCGGCGGAATCGACCCAGATTGAACGGCCCGGCGCCGCCTCCATGCGACGCCGAACCGATTGGCCTGGTCCATTGGACCCGGATGGCCCCCACATCACGAACAATGGTTGGATCGGAGAGGTACGGCCGGCGGTCTGCCCGCCGGTCCCGGTTCGTGTCCCTGAGCGCAGTTTCCGTTTGCACAGGGAGCATCTTGCGCCCCCAGAGCGGGCGCGGCTAGATACCCAAGGGCGAGAGTTCGCTACCCCTGCACGGAGGCAGCGAGCTCGTCGTCGATGTAGACGCGGACGATCTCGTCGAAGTCACGCTCTGCGCTGAAGCCGAGCGCCAGTGCGCGGCGGGTGTCGAACGCCCGCGGCCAGCCGTCGACGATCCGGGCGATCGTTTCATCCGGCTCGCGCCTGATCAGCGATACCGCGGCGTCTCCGGCCGCTCGCCGCAGCGCCTCGATCTCCATCGCCACGGTGGCCGACAGTCCGGGCATCGTCAGCGCCCGGGGTAGGCCGATCGCCTCACCGTCGAGCGCCGCCGCATGGACGAGGAACTGGACGGCCGCACGCGGGGATGCGAACCAGTGCCGGACGTCTTCGCTGACCGGGAGCACAGCCTCCCGGCCGTTGAGCGGCTCGCGGATGATGTTCGAGAAGAAGCCCGACGCGGCCAGGTTCGGGCGGCCCGGGCGCACGCAGATCGTCGGCAGCCGAACCGCAACCCCGTCGAGGAAGCCACGGCGCGTGTAGTCGGACACCAGCAGTTCGCCGATCGCCTTCTGGGTGCCGTAGCTCGTCGCGGGCGTGGTCCGTTGCTCGTCGCCGATCACGTCGGGGAACGGCGGCCCGAACACCGCGACCGACGATGTGACCACCAGGCGCGGACGGTAGCCCCGACCGGCGGCCCGGATCGCTTCCAGGAGCAGCCGGGTGCCATCGAGGTTGACGCGGTAGCCCTTCTCGAAGTCGTCCTCGGCCTCGCCGGACACAACCGCGGCGAGGTCGAAGATCACGTCGGGTCTACTCGCGAGCAGCTCGGTCGGCGGCGTCAGGCTCGGCGACATCGGCCACGATCGACTCGACCTCGAGCCCGCCGACGGACTCGGGAGCCGGGACCGGAGATGCGGCCACGACATCGACGAGCGACAGCGCCGCGATGCTCGCCTCCCCGATCGCCCCGTCGGCGACCAGGCGCTGGACGAGCTTGCGCCCGATCATCCCGGCGGCGCCGATCACCAGCACCCGGATCACGCGTCGACCTGCGCCATGAGCGCGCATCTTATGCGTCGCCGTGGGCGCGGCCGTCCCTGCTTGACAGCCCGACGGCGGTGGGATAGGAAGCTTGGATGGCCGATCCCGCGGCGACCGCACCCACGCCAACGACCGCCACCGAGCTTCGGGAGGTCGTCCGCGCCCAGCGCGAGGCGGTCCCGTTCTTCGCCTACCGCGACGCCGACGGCGCCCTGAGGCTGCTGCGCTTCTCGCCCGAGCGCGACGAGCTCGCGGTGGGGCGCAGCCCGGTCGCCGACCTCAGCATCGCCTGGGACCCGTCGGTGTCGACGCTGCACGCCGAACTCGAGCAACGGGCCGGAGAGCTGGCCGTAATCGACGACGGGCTGTCGCGCAACGGGACCTACGTCAACGGCGAGCGCATACATGGGCGCCGCCGCCTGCGCGACGGTGACATGCTTCGCTTCGGCAGCACGACCGTGGCCGTGCATTACCAGAGCTCGGTGGCCCGGCGCACGACGCTGGTGGCAATCGACCGGGTCGTCAGCGCCGCGGACCTGTCCGAGCAGCAGCGCAAGGTGCTGGTCGCCCTCTGTCGCCCGTTCCGCGACGACCCGGCGTTCGAATCACCCCCCACCAACCAGCAGCTCGCCGACCAGCTCTACCTTTCGGTCGCCGCGGTCAAGCTGCACCTGCGCGCCCTGTTCGAGAAGTTCGACGTGCCCGATCTGCCCCAGAACAAGAAGCGGCTGGCGCTCGTGCGCAGCGCTTTGCAGAGCGGGATCATCACCGATCGCGAGCTGAGCCTGGCCGACCGCGCTCAGGGGAAGTAGTGGACTGAGCGAAAGCTCCAAGCCTCCGACAGCCACCCGGGCACGAACTCGCCGAGGAGCTGCTCCAGCGCGGAGCCCAACATCCGGTCGACCACCCACCACGACACGACCGCGTCGCTGCCGCCGGGGCTGGTGCAATCAGGCGGGTCGATGTAGATGCAGCCGAGCAGCTCGCTTTCGGCCGCGTCGAGGATCGCGTAGTTGAAGGTCTCGTTGGCGGCGATCTCTGCCTCGTGGCGAGCCAGATCCTCGCGGTCGGCCGCGCGCGTCATCGTCGCCGGCGGCCAGCCCCAAGCCTCGCCGTACTTGGCCCACAACCGTTCGCGCGAGCCCATCACCGCCGGGTAGTCGATGTCGACGTCGTCGGCCCTGATCGGCCGCAGGTGATGCCCGGTGTCGAGGTCGACCCTGGTGGGTGCGGCGAAGCCTTCGGGAAGCCAGCCCATCGCACTCCGGACTCTAAGGGTGTCGATCGAGCCCGCGCAACACCGCATCAGCGTCGCGGTGAGCCGCGCGCAGCGCGATCCCGACGATGTCGAGGTCGGCAGTCGCGACGGCGCGCACGGCCGCCCGGTTGGCGGAGTCGTCACCGGTGGTGAACATGTCGGCCGTGTACAGCGCGATCGGCACTTCACGGCGCTCAGCCCGGTCGCGGACGGTCTTGAGCTTGCCGGCGCCAGCCTCGAGCACGACCACGGGCTGTACAAGCAGCGGCAGGTAGCGGTTGCCGTCGCTGTCCACATAGTCCTCCCCGATCGCGTCCTCGCCTGCCGCGGCGATGACCCCGCTGATCAGGAACGCGCAGACGTTCAGGCGCTGCCAGGCAGCCAGGTCGTCGCGCACCACCACGGCGACCTTGGTGTCGAAGTCGTTGACGGCCACGCCGTGAGACTACGCAGCCTCGGCCCTGTGTCAGGTGCCCAGGGTGACCATCGCCGCGCTGTAGGCGGGCACGGTGACCGAGTAGGAGCCGCCGCGGGCGGCGACCCGCTCGTCGTTCTCCTGTCCGTGCCACAGCCCATCGCTACCGATCCGCCGCCCGGCGAACCGCACCCCGGTGGCGGAGCCGATCCTCGGCGCCTGCAGCCGGCGGACGATCGCTGCGCCACGGACTCCGGACGGAGCGGGAACCGTCACCTGGGCATCGCGCCGCCCCTTATTGATCAGCAGCACGTTCGACGTGCCGCCGCGGCGGACGGTCCACGCCTTCAGGTCCAGGCCGGCCGAGGCGGACACGGTCGTGTCGACCAGTCGCGCCGGGCCGTGGGTCATCTGCGCGAACACGGCCAGGCCGTAGAGCTCGGGAAGCGGCACGAGCTTGCCGTCGTCGAGGTTGAACGGGGCGTTCAGGATCGAGGGCCGGATGTGCCAGTTGATGCCGTCGACGCCCGCGTTGAGCAGCTCGAACAGGACGTCGGGCGTCCACAGCGCGGTGGCAAACGAGTTGGCGACGCCTCTGTTTCCACCGCAGCTGATCGAGTTGACCTCGGTCAGCCGCAGCTGGGTGTGGATCGCGTGGGCGAACTCCACCGCGCCCAGCGTGGTGCGGGCGACCCCGGACGAGGAGGCGTCGGAGAGCATCAACGGGATCGTCGGGTAGTGCGGAGAGCTCGGCGGCAGGCAGGTGGACGACGCATAGCGGTGGATCGAGAGGAACCCGGGCGTCAGTCGGCCCAAACCGGACAGGACCGTCAGCCAGTCCGCCTTGGAGGAGATGATCTCCGGCCCGCCCAGCGGGATCCCGGGCGCCGCCGCCATCACGGCGCGGGCGTAGGCCTCGTAGTCGCGCTGGTAGTCGATCGGCGAGTAGTTGCCGGTCCAGTGCTGGGGTACGTCGCCGGAGGTGGTCGAGATCCGCTGCTTCTCGAGCCACGGCTGGCGCCAGTACAGGTCGGGCTCGTTGCCGACCTCGAACCCGGTGATCGACGCCCGCGGCAACGCCTGGACCGCCGCCTTGGCAAACCGCGCCGCCATCGTCGGCGAGTGAACGGCCAGATTCAGGTCGAGCATGACCTTGAGGTCGGCTCGACTGACCAGGCCGTTCAGGCGCGACAGCCACTGCTCGCCGAGCGTGGTAACCCACTGCGGCGGCCGGTCGTCGGTCTCCCACCAGACGTGATCGGCCGATTTGCCACCGATCCGGAGCAGCATCGGACTGCCGTCCCGGGGCCGGACGATCGACAGCATCCGCCGGAACAGCACGCCGGAGTTGAGGTAGGTGCGCAGCTCCTTGTACTCCAGCGAGAGCCCGAAGAACGAGGTGGGGATCCGCCGGTCGCCGCCGCTGAACGCGATCTGGGCGGGCAGCGTCGAGGACGCGGCGGCGCCCCGCGGAGCCGCCATGCCCCGGGGGGCGCCCGACGCGACACCGGCGAGCAGGGCGCAGGCGACGCACGCCGCCGCGGCGATCGCAATCGCGGCCCGGCGCACGGAGGCGCGCCCCGCGCGGCGGGGATGCTCCCCGTTTGGTGTCGTTCCTGACCCGGTGATCGTCTGTCCCCCGTCAGCTGAAGCCCGCGGCGAGCCTACCTGGTCTGCGGGTCGGGGGCGCAACTCGGGCGATCAGCCCAGGGTTTGGTGGCGGATTTGACGCTTGATCCACGCATCACAGCCTTCGGTGCCAACGGCCGCTTCAGCTGGCGATCGTCGGGAACGATCTCCGTCGGCCAGGCGGCGAGCCACCCACTTAAGGAATCGTTCACCCACACGGCGCCGTATGTCGCGATCCTGTGTAGCCGATGCCCGACCTCACCACACTGATGACCGGCATCGAGTTCGGCGAGTCGCCCCGGTGGCACGAGGGTCGCCTGTGGTTCTCGGACTGGGGCGCCGAGAAGCTCTACGCCGTCGACCTGGACGGCAACAGCGAGGTGATCGTCGAGGTCCCGTCGTTCCCGTTCTGTATCGACTGGACGCCCGACGGGCAGCTGCTGATCGTCTCGGCCCGCCGCCGGGCGGTGCTGCGGCTCGAGCCCGACCGCTCGCTGTCTGAGTTCGCCGACCTGAGCGTCCTGTCAGATCGGCCGCCGAACAACGAGATCGTCGTGGACGGACGCGGCAACATCTACGTCAACGGCGGCGGCTTCGACATGATGGCCGGGGAGCCGCCGGCGCCCGGCACGATCGCGCTGGTCAATCCCAGCGGGGAGGCGCGAGAGGTCGCCGGCGGGCTCGGGTTCCCAAACGGAATGGCCGTGACTCCCGACAACTCGACCCTGATCGTCGCCGAGTCCCACGGCCGGCGGCTGACCGCGTTCGACATCGCGGGGGACGGCTCGCTGGAGAACCGCCGCGTGTGGGCGGACCTCGGCGAGGACGCGCCGGACGGGATCACCGTCGACGCCGAGGGAGCGGTGTGGTACGCCGACGTTCCGCACGCCTACTGCGTGCGGGTACGGGAAGGCGGCGAGGTCCTCCAGAGGATCGAACTCGACCGCGGCTGCTTCTCGTGCGCGCTCGGTGGCCCCGACGGCCGGACGCTGTTCATCGTCGCCCGGGAGTGGCACGGCGCCGATATCTCGGCCGGCGCCGGTACGGGCGTGCTGGTGGCCACTTCGGTCGACGTTCCGCACGCCGGGTGGCCGTAGGCCGCGCTCGGTTCCTGATCACACCTCCTCGTCGCAGACCGTGATCCCGTACCGCTGCAGCGATTCCGCCAGCCCCAGCATCGAGAACAGCTCGTCGGGGTCGAACACGCCTGCCTGCGGCCGCTCCCACTCGAGCTCGCGCAGCGTCGCTGCGAAGGCGACGGCGCTGCTGGCGGCAGCGCGGTAGTCGCCGCGGCACCGGACAGTCCTCGCGGCGATCCGCTCGCCTTCAGACAGCACCGCGACCCAGTGCCTGATCGGCTCCTGGAATCGCCGGTCGGGATCGGGAAGCGGCGAGCGGAGTGCACCGCGCGGAAGGCGCGACAGCAGACGAGCTCGGTTGGCGGCCAGCAGCGCGCGCTGCATCCGCTCCTCCGCGATGCACAGGTACAGGCTGACCCGCTTGGCGTCCGCCACCGCGCCCAGCCAGCCGCGCTCGGGCTCGGCAAAGCCCAGGCATCGGCGTTCCCCGAACGGCTCCGGCAGGGGGACCATCGTGGTCCGGTGATGGCGCACGGCGGTCAGCCCGCGGTGGGCGAATTCGCGCCCCGCCCGTCCGACGCTGGCGGCCGACGAGACCGTGAACACGAGCTCCACCTCGTCGGCCTCCGGGTGGGCTGCGAGCAGGTCGGCAGCGACGAGGTTGGTGATGCCCGGGGCGATCCCCGCGTTCATCACCACCGTGCCGTTCGCGTCGGGCCACTCGCGTCGCAACTTCGACGAGACCGCGGCCGGGAGCGCCGATACGTTGATCAGGATCCCGCCATCTCGGAGCACGATGCGCTCGGCGGTCGTGCTCCGGTCGGGAACCGTGTTGATGATCACGTCCGCATCGGCGATCGTCTCCGAGATCGACCACGGCTCGCGGAGGTCGAGCCGCCGAAAGCCGGCGCCGCGCTGGTCGGATCTGCGTCCGGTGGGAATCACGTCCCATCCTGCGGCCGCCAACTCCCTCGAGAGGTGAGCTCCGAGCACTCCCTGCGCACCGATGATCAGCGCTCGTCCTTCCTGGACGGCCGTTTGAAGTGATGAGTGTGGCTGTTGTTCGGTTGAAGACATGGGACAGCAACCGTATGGTGTAATTGGTGTCTGTCAATGTCCAATTCTCAAACAATTAGACAGACCAATTCGGCGCCGATGGCGGAGGAGGACTTCAAGCTGGAGCTCCCGCTCGAGCTCGACCGCTCACGGCCGCGTGAGCTCCGAGCCCAGGTCGAACATCAGCTCCGCGGAGCGATCCAGCAGGGCCGGCTCGGGCCCGGCTCGGCGCTGCCGCCGTCGCGCGCGCTGGCGGCCGGGCTCGGACTGTCGCGGTCGGTGGTCGTCGAGGCATACGCTCAGCTCGTCGCCGAGGGCTACCTCGAGGCCCGCCGGGGATCGGCGACTCGGGTGCGCGCAGCTCAGGCCGAGACCGAGGCGTCCCGCTCGCCAGCGCGTTCACGCGCAGGCGCGTTCCAGTTCCACAGTGGCCTGCCCGACCCGCGGACGTTCCCGTCGCTGGTCTGGCTTCGCCACTACCGGGCGGCGCTGCAGTCCGACATCGACGGCGGGCTGGGCTACCCCCGACCCCACGGCGAGAGCGCGCTCCGCATCGCCCTCGCGGCCTACCTAGCCCGCGTACGCGCGGTGCGGACGACGCCCGACCGGATCATCGCCTGCGGCGGGTTCACCCAGGGCCTGGCCCTGATCTGCCGCGTGCTGCGAGCACGCGGAGCGCAGCGCATCGCCGTCGAGAACCCCTGCTTCTCGATGCACCGCACCCAGATCCGAGCGGCGGGGCTCGTGCCGGTGCCGATCCCGGTGGACGGCGAAGGCCTCGACGTGTCCCGCCTGGCCGAGACCGACGTCGACGCGGTCCTCGTCGCTCCGGCGCACTCGTATCCGACCGGGGTCGCGCTCTCGCCCGAGCGCCGGGGGGAGCTGCTCGACTGGGCCCGGGCACAGAACACGCTCGTGATCGAGGACGACTACGACGCCGACTTTCGCTACGACCGCGCGCCGATCGGATCGCTGCAGGGCCTTGGGCCCGAGCACGTGATCTACGGCGGCACGGCCAGTAAGACGCTCAGCCCGGCGCTACGCCTCGGCTGGCTGGCCGTTCCGGAGCACCTGCTCGCCGACCTGGTGCGGGCGAAGTTCCAGGACGACATCGCGACCGAGGCCCTCGGCCAGCGGGCGCTGGCGCGGTTCATCGAAGCGGGCGATCTGGCGCGTCACCTGCGGCGGGTTCGCCCGATCTACCGGCGCCGCCGCGAGACGCTCATGGCGGCGCTGGACGAGCACCTGCCGGAATCGCGCGTGACCGGCGTTCCGGCCGGACTGCAGGTGTTCGTCAAGCTCGACGAGCGCCTCGACGAGGCCGAAGTGCTGCGAGCCGCCCGGACCCGTGGTGTCCACGTCGAGCAGACCGCGCGCCATTGGGCTGATCGCCGGGCGCCGTTCCCGGCGCTGCTGATCGGGTTCGGGACGGTCCACGAGAGCTCGATCGAGGCCGGCGTGAAGCGGCTGGCCGACGCGGTCAGGTCGGTCTCCTGACCGATCTCCGTTAACGCTCACATCCGCCGATTAGAACCGTCGCCGCAGGGGTATTTGCTGGGCCGCACAGTCTCGGCCGCGGCGGCGCGGCGAGAGCGGAGCAGCAGCGAGAGAGAGGCACAGGTCATGGGTTCCAAGTTCGTACGCGGCGCATGCGCCGCACTGGTTGCGATGGTGGCGGCCGCGATCCTGTCCGGCGCGGCTCAGGGGGCCACGGCCCCCAGCGACCTCGGGCCGGTCGGCTGGACCTCGGGTTCGGGAGACCCCAACCTCGGCGTCGTCAACCAGGGCACGCGGACGGTCGGCTTCGACCGCGGTTGGAGGTTCAAGCTCGTCAACACGAATAACGCGACCGATCCGTCGGGCACCTACGGCAACTCGACTGACCCCAAGGCCGCCGCGGCCGGGTTCGACGACTCCGGCTGGCAGCGCTTGACGCTGCCCCACGACTGGAGCATCACCCAGGACCCGCGAGCCGACCAGACCAACGCGACCGGGTTCTTCCCCGGCGGCCTCGGCTGGTACCGCAAGTCGTTCACGCTGCCCAGGCGGATGGCCGGCAAGCGGATCTCGCTCGACTTCGACGGCGTGTTCGACAACTCCTACGTGTACCTGAACGGGCAGCTGATCGGAAATCACCCCTACGGCTACACCGGCTACAGCTTCGACGTCAGCGACCTGGTGCACGCCGACGGGCACACGCGTAACGTGCTTGCGGTCGTCGTCCAGAACCAGGAGCCGAGCAGCCGGTGGTACTCCGGGAGCGGGATCACGCGCCACGTTCACCTGACCGTCGCCGATCCGATCCACATCGCGCGCTGGGGCACGACCGTGACCACGCCGTCGCTGGCGGACACGATCAAGTCCGATTACGCCACCGTGCACGTCGCCACCCAGCTGGCCAACGACACTGGCCAGGACGCCGACGCCACGGTCCGCTACACGGTCAAGGACCCGAGCGGCGCCGTCGTCGGGCGGGCAACCTCAGCCAACGTCTCGGTGCCCGCGGGAGGAGGCACTGACTCGGTCGACCTTCGCGTGGACCACCCGACGCTGTGGTCGACGACCAGCCCGAAGCTGTACACCGTTGCGACCGACGTGGCGGCCGGAGCTGGGGAGAGCGACTCGAGCCAGAGCACCTTCGGGATCCGGTGGCTGGCGTTCAGCCCCACCGGCGGCGTCTCGCTAAACGGAAAGCCGCTGAAGCTCCACGGCGTCGACCTCCACAACGACGAGGGAGCATTGGGATCGGTCGACAACTACGACGCGTTGTGGCGGCAGATGAGCGAGCTCAAGGCGATGGGGGTCAACGCGTTCCGCACGTCGCACAACCCCCCGTCGCCCGAGATGATCGACGTCTGCCAGCGGCTGGGGATCGTGATGATGGTCGAGGCGTTCGACGCCTGGGATACCGGCAAGCTGAGCCAGGACTACCACCTGTACTTCAACCAGTGGAGCGACTACGACGTCAAGGAGATGGTCGACGAGGCCAAGAACTCGCCCGCGGTGATCATGTGGTCGATCGGCAACGAGATCCCGGACTTCACGTCACCGCAGGCGCTGCCGATCGAGCAGCGGTTGATCGCCGACATCAAGTCGGTCGACAGCACGCGACCGGTGGTCGCAGGCTCAGACCGTTATCGCAGCGTCCCCGCCCCGGGATCGGTCGCCGACCAGATGCTGCAGAACCTGGACGGACTCGGGCTCAACTACGACACCGCAAAGACCATGGACGGGCTGCACGCGCAGTACCCGGACAAGTTCTTCTTCGAGTCGGAGTCCTCGTCTGAGACGTCAACTCGCGGTTACTACCAGGATCCCCAGCAGCTGAACACGGGACAGAATTTCACCCCTGGTAAGTACGAGGTGTCCTCGTATGACAACAACCTCGCCTCGTGGACCCTGAGTAACCAGTACAGCCTCCAGAAGGATCGTGACCGCCAGTACTTCGCCGGGCAGTTCCTGTGGTCGGGGTTCGACTACATCGGCGAACCGACCCCGTATTCGGTGTTCCCGGTCAAGACCTCGTTCTTCGGGGCGATCGACACCGCCGGCTTCCCCAAGGACGGGTTCTACATGTTCAAGTCACAGTGGACGACGGCCCCGATGGTGCACCTGCTGCCGATGAACTGGACGGACTACCGTCGCGGGCAGATGGTCCAGGTCCGCGCCTACGCGAACGCGCCGAACGTGCAGCTGTACCTGAACGGACGCTCGCTGGGTACGAGGTCGTTCGATCAGAAGGTCTCGACCGACGGGCTCCGCTACCTGGAGACCACCGAGTGCACCGGCGATGACAAGACCTACACGTCGGGAACCTGCCCCGGAAGCTATGAGAGCCCCAACGGCAGCTCGGGCAACCTGTACCTGCGCTGGAACGTGCCGTTCGAGCCCGGCCGCCTGGTGGCGGTGGCGCGCGACGCCGGCGGCCACGTGGTGGCTCGCGACGAGGTCGACACCGCCGGTCGCGCCTACGCCCTGAAGCTCACGCCGGACAAACGCGTGCTGCTCGGCGACGGCAAGTCGCTGGCGTACCTGACCACGTCCGTGGTCGACGCTCGCGGCGTCGAGGTGCCCGACGCCGACAACGCGATCAAGACCACCGTCCGCGGAGCGGGGACGTTCCAGGGCGCCGACAACGGCAAGGAGGACGACGCCGAGGGCTACAAGTCGCACACGCACGACGCCTTCAACGGCAAGCTGCTGTCGATCGTGCAGTCCAGGCGCCAGACCGGCGCGGTCACGGTCACGGTCTCCGCGCCCGGTCTGCTCCCGGCGACGGCGACGCTGTACTCGCGCGCGCAGACCTCGGGCGGCCTGTTCACGACGCAGCCCGTGCAGATCCGGGCCGGCATCGGCACCGTCCCGGCGCTGCCGGCGACGGTGCTGGGTGTCCGCGGCGACGGTTCCACGGTGTCGCTGCCGGTGCGCTGGAGCCATGCGCCGGGTCGCGAGCGCCGGGTCGGGACAGACCTCGTCACCGGCACGGTCCCCGGCAGCGGCCTGGTCGCCAGGGCGATCGTGAACGTCTATGACGTCGCTTCGGTGAAGCGAGTTGCGACCACGGTGCCGGTGGCTGCGCCGCCGGCGCTGCCGGCGACGGTCACCGTCCGCTACACAGACGGCGTCACCCAGTCGCTCGCGGTGCGCTGGCAGCCGGTGCCGGCGCGCCGGTACTCGGCCCCGGGGAGGTTCAGCGTCCAAGGCGCGGTCGCGGGGATCTCTGCTCCCGCTGTCGCGCGCGTGACGGTCACGGCGGACGTCAAGACCGATCAGGACATCGCGCTCGCCGCCGGCCCCGAGCATCCGACCGCTGACGCCAGCTTCTCGGGCGGCGTGTTTCCCGGCGGAGGCTCGGACTTCGGCACCAGCACCACGGTCCCAGCGGCGATGCTCGACGGCAACACGACCTCGGGCGGTTGGTCGGACCGGTACAGCAAGGCCGCCACCCAGACGCTGCCCCAGATCACCAACTCGCACCCCGAGGACTGGGTCAGCGTCGCCTGGCCGGACCCGCAGCGGTTCAAGGAGCTGGATGTCTACTTCACCCAGGACGCCAACGATCAGCTGCCGGCGACCGTGCGGGTGACCTACTGGAACGGTCTCGCTTGGGTTCCGGCCAGCGGCCAGCAGGTCAGCTTCGCCAGCGCATCGGACCAGCCGTCGACGATCGCGTTTGACCCGATCACCACCACCCAGGTGCGGCTCGACATGACCAGCAGGACCCCGAACGATCCGGTGACGGGCAACCTGACGATCAGCGAGCTCGAGATCCCCGCAACCGAGGTGTCGCAACCCTGACATGCGGGACGCTTCGACCTCGGTCTAAGCGTCCCGCTCATAGCCTCGGAGGGCGTGTGGACCGTCAGCAGACAACGCGCTCGCTGGTTGACGCTGGTCGCGACCAGCCTGGGCTTCGGCGTCGTGCAACTCGACGTCAGCGTCGTCAACGTTGCGATCAGGCCGATCGGCGCAGCGCTCGGCGGCGGCGTGGGCTCGCTGCAATGGGTGGTCAACGCCTACACGCTGGCGTTCGCGGCGCTGATCCTGGCCGCCGGGGCGCTGGGCGACCGGGTCGGCGCCAAGCGCGTATTCGTCTCGGGCTTCGTCGTGTTCACCGTCGCCTCGGCGGCCTGCGGGCTGGCGCCCGGCCTCGGGTTTCTGATCGGCGCCCGGGCGGTGCAGGGCATCGGCGCCGCGGTGCTGGTGCCGTGCTCGCTGGCGCTGCTGCGCCACACGTTCGCCGACCCGGCTGAGCGGGCGCGGGCGGTGGGACTGTGGGCGGCCGGGGCCAGCGCGGCGCTATCGGCCGGCCCACTCGTCGGCGGGATTCTCACCGAGACGCTCGGCTGGCGGGCGATCTTCTTCATCAATGCGCCGATCGGCGTGGCCGGGATCTTGATCACCGTCCGCTGGGCGGTTGAGACCCCTCGCGCGCACGGGCGCCTGACGCCGCCGCTGTCGCTGCTGAGGTCGGCCACGTTCAGCTGTGCGACTGCGATCGGGTTGCTGGTCAACGTCGCCTTCTACGGGTTGATCTTCGTGCTCAGCCTGTTCTTCCAGCGCGGGCAACACCTGTCGGCGCTGCGCACCGGGCTGGCGTTCGCGCCGATGACGGTCGCGGTGATGGCCGGCAACCTGATCACCGGCCGCCTGGCCGGCAGGTTCACGCCCGGGCGCGTGATCCGTTGCGGCGCGATCGTGATGGCCGCCGGCGCCGCGGCCCTGCTCGGCGCGGGCCGGGCCAGCTCGTACTGGACGATCGTGGCTCAGCTGATCGCGATCGGCTTCGGCCTCGGTCTGGTGGTGCCGTCTATGACCTCGGCGCTGCTGGGCAGCGTTCACCAGTCCCGCGCGGGCGTGGCCTCGGGCACGCTCAACACCGCCCGGCAGACTGGCAGCGTGATCGGCGTGGAGGTCTACGGCGCGCTGATCGCGGGTGGCGGGTTGGTGGGCGGGCTGCACGTGGCGCTCGCCATCTCCGTCGGGCTGGCGCTGGTGGTCGCGGGGCTGAGCGCCGGGATACGATCACCGGCGCCATGAGCGATCCACCCGAGCTTGCCGGCGTCCGTCACGACCATGTCGACGCTGGCGGCCTGCGCATGCACGTCGCGATCGCGGGATCCGATCTCGCGCCGCCGGTGCTGCTGGTCCACGGCTGGCCCCAGCACTGGTGGTGCTGGCGCGCGGTGATCCCGGCTCTCGCCGAAGGGTTTCGGGTGATCGCCCCCGACCTGCGCGGGCACGGCTGGACCGAGGCCCCCGAGCATGGCTATGACAAGCAGCAGCTCGCGCGCGACCTGCTCGCGCTGCTCGACGCGCTCGGTCTGGAGCGCGTCACCTGGGTTGGTCACGACTGGGGCGGCTGGACGGGACTGCTGGCGGCGCTCGCCGCGCCCGAGCGCTTTGACCGGATGCTGGCGATGTGCAGCCCGCATCCGTGGACGCCGCTCGATGCTCGCCGGATCGCGATGATGCTCGGCTACCAGGGGCCGATCAGCCTGCCGCTGCTAGGTCCTCGGGTGGCTGATGCGATGGTGCGCAAGATCCTCCAGGCCGGACGCGGCCGCGATCGGCTGGCCGACGCCGACGTGGCGGTGTTCGCCGAGCGGTTGGCGCCCCGGGTGACGGTGGCGATGTACCGGACGTTTCTGACCCGCGAGGTGATGCCGATCGCGCGCGGGCGCTACGGCGAGGCGGTGCTCGGGGTGCCGACGACGTTGCTGATCGGCGAACGTGACCCGGTGACGCGAGGGCTTGTCGCCGGCCCGGTCGAGGGGCAGCCGCGGCTCGACGTGCACCCGGTGCCAGGGGTCGCGCACTGGGTGCCCGAGCAGCGACCGGGCGACGTGATCGACTGGGTCCGCCGAAGCTGACCGAAACGGGGAGAGGCCCGGCGCGTCGCCACGCGCCGGGCCCCAAAAGTGCCCCCGACCCTCACGGGTCCGTGGTCAGCGCTTGAGGGCGATGACCACTGTCTTGGTGGTGCCGAGCACGTTGCGGTGCTTGTCGAGCGCACGCAGCGTGATCGCGTACCGGCCGGCCTTGAGCAGGTGACCGTTGACCTTCAGGTCCCAGTGGATCTTCACCCGGCCCTTGTGGTGGAGTCCGAGCGGGACGCGGCCGACCTTGCGGAGCACGAGGACCTTCTTCCCATGCACGCGCTTGGCCCCGACGACCCGCTGGACCAGGATCCCGACGTTGTTGCTCTGGCCGAGCGAGCTGTTGATGGCGACGCCGTTGCCCTGCGAGGTCAGCGAGAGCCGGCATCCCGGGAACAGGATGCAGTTGATCCCGCCGATCACCGCCTGGCCGAACAGCCGCTGCGGGCTGTCGTCGGTGGTGAACAGATCGAACGGAGCGTTGACCTGTGCGATCGGGCACGCCGAGCCGTCGTTGGTGAACGGGTCGGCGGTGCAGCTCGACGACAACGGCACGCGAGCGTCGATCAGCGGCGCGGTGCGGAACCGCGGCGCCTGGTTGATCCCGAACGGCGTATCGGACACGAACACTCCGTTGACGAAGTGACCGATGAATCCGACCTTTCGGCTGCCTCGGGTCTCGATCCACGACACGTACGGGACGTTGCCGAAGAACGTGATGTCCGGGCTGGCGGCATCACGGTTGGAGGGCGACACCGGGCGACCGCCGTTGAACAGCTCGAAGTGGTCGCCGCCGACAAGCCGCGCCACGAAGATCGCGTGCTTGCCCGAGCCGGTGTCCTCCGACCAGGTGACCCACGGAACCGTGGGGCTGCCGGCCGTCAGCGTCCCCGCGGCGACCCGCGGGTCCTCGGCCTCGCGCAGCGGGTTGGCGTTCAGCGAGCACTTGTCCTCGGCGCTCGTCGATGCTGCGCACGGCCCGAAGCCGGGCGGCGAGCTCGACGTGTCGAGCACGTTGGTGAGACCGAGGGTGCCGCTGCCCACCGACTGCCAGTGAAAGCCGCCGTCGGCGCCTGAGTCGGCGACGATCTTGGCCGCGAACACCTGGTCGTTGCCGCGCAGCCCGAGGTGGCTGTCGCCGACCTCGTACCACACCACCCATCCGACCTTGTCGGTCGGGCCGGTGAACGCGATATCGGGCTCGATCCCGTCGCGGCTGGGGTCGATATTCAGGGTTGGGTCCCCGGTCGCCGAGGATCCGCCGTTGGCGTCGAGTCGGTCCAGACCCACCTGCTGCCAGCAGAACGCGCTGACGCTCGCCGCCGACGATGGCTTGAAACCAGTGCACGGGGCGTTGGGCGTGGCCTGCTTGACGCCCTTGGACACGAAGATCTGGTCGTGGTTTCCGGATGAGTTGACGTTGCCGTCCTCCTCCTGCCACGCCACCCACGGCACGGGGTCGTTGCCAGGCACGGCGGCCCCGCCGGCGACCGACGGGTTCTCGGCCTCCTTATTGGTGTGGATATTGAGCGAGGGCACGCCTGAGCCGCGATCCTGACCCTCGGGCACCCACGTGTTCGCGGCCGCCGTGAAGCGACTGGCGAAGATCTGCTTTTCGCCGCCGAGCGCCGCGTTGGGCTCATACCACGAGTCCCACGGCACAGTCCGGCCCGTGCCCGCGAAGTCGATCGACGGCGCCTCCGCCTCCACGTTAGGGCTGATGTTCAGGGATTTGCCCTGGGTCACCCACTGCCCGTTCTTGAAGGCCCGCACGAAGATCTGCTGCGAGCTGCCGGACTTCTGCTCGAACGTCGACCACGGCACCCGCGGCCCCCCGGCTGCCAGCGAGCCGCCGACAACGTCCGATACGCCGGCGTCCTGATGTGGGTCGATCCCGTTGGCGGGATCGTCGTTGACCTGAGTGCCGTTTATCGGCAGCCCGATCACCAGCGCGTATGCGCCGGTGGCACTGACCAGACAGGCGAGCATCGCCAGGATGGCGACACGCCCGATTCGTAACCGTCTCATTGGTGTTCGTTTCCTCACTTTGGTGGTCGGGCGCGCCGTGATCGGCTGCCCCGCGCGTTGAGCACGCGGGGGTGCGCCGCCGATCGCGCAGCGCCGTGATCTGCCCTACCGGAGCCGCTGGCCCCGTCGCTCCCCGCAGACGTGAGGTCCGCGAGCGCAGCTATGCGTGCATGTCGAATCTGCCCCTTTCAGATGTCAGTGCGCGTTGTTCGAACCTCGCGAAGAGAATCCCGGCGCCGCGCTTCGTTCGCACCGTGACACCCCCCCTGTTTTTTGCGAACGTGACGCTATGGGGCTTCGCGGGGCCGGGAACGTGATAGATCGCACGGCAACCACCGCACGGCAACGACTACGAAGGGAGACGCCATGCTCGGAGACGCTCGGATCGCCGCGAGGATCCCCGCCCTGGACCTGGAGCGGGCGCGGAGGTTCTACTCGGAGAAGCTCGGGCTCGATCCAGTCGACGAACGCCCGGGCGGCCTGCTGTACCACCCCACCGGGGGCGGCGAGTTCGCCCTGTACGCGTCTGGCGGCGCGGCGACAGGCACGTTTACCCAGATGGCCTTCGAGGTCGACGACATCGACGCGACCGTCGCCGAGCTCAAGCGGCGCGGCGTCGAATTCGAGGAGGTCGACGTCCCGGGGTTGCGGACGGTCGATGGGATCGCCGACATCGAGGGCCAGTACCCGAGCAAGGGCGCCCGGGGTGAACGCGCGGGGTGGTTTCGCGACAGCGAGGGGAACCTCCTCGGCGTCGGCCAGCTGGTGACCTAGTGTCGCCGCTCGCGGGGAATCAGGCAGGAGTGAGCAGCGCCACTTAGGGGGTCGGCGATCAAACCTTGGGGTGCAAGTCAGGGGGTCGCCACGATGTCCGGCGGACGCGCGCAGCGGATGCTGTTGCCAGCTAAACGCCCAAAGGAGGCAACATGACGTGCGTCGGGACCAAACATGGGGGCAGGATCGGCGCGATGCGCCGCGCCAACGGCAGGCGAGGACTGTTGTTACTGGCGCTCGGGTGCCTAATCGCCACAGCGTTGTTGACCGCCGGGCCGGCCAGCGCCGCCAGCCGCGGATTCAAGGTCCATAACGAGAGCACCCACGCGCTGCACCTGGAAGCAGCCAAGGCCGTCCCCACCTACGTATGCGTCGATCTCACTCGCTGCGTACCTACCCATTACCCGATGGACTTTGAGGGGCGTCCGCACAACGGAGCCGTGCTGCCGGCGGGCCAGACGCACACCTGGGAGCTCAAGTACGGCTTCAGCATCTTCGGCGGCGTCCAGTACGCGGCGAACCTGTGGTACAAGATCGCGGGCACGGACGGCACCGTGGAATACACGATCGAGACGTGGAGCACGTCGAACGAGTCCGCCTGCAAGATCAGCGGCACGAAGCAGTTCACGTGCACGGCGGCAGGCACCAAGCTGACGTTGAAGCACAGCTGACCACCAATCGTTCTGGCATGCCGGCGATTTTCCATCGCCGGCGTGTCAGCGCGTAGGTCCCCGCGACGACGCCGCGGGTCCGGTGTCCCGATAATGTCGGCGTGCCGAATTTCTCCCAGCCGCTTCTCGAGCAGGACGTCGACCCGAGTCCGTTCGAGCAGTTCCGCCGTTGGTTCGCCGACGCGCGCGACGTGGGCGTCCGCGAGCCCGAGGCGGCTGTGGTGGCCACCGCCAGCAGCAGCGGGGCCCCGTCGGCGCGCATGGTCCTGATCAAACAGGCCGACGAGTCGGGGTTCGTGTTCTTCACCAACTACGACAGCCGCAAGGGTGGCGAACTCATGTCCAACCCTCGCGCCGCGCTCCTTTTCTACTGGGATCCGCTGGGCCGCCAGGTGCGGGTCGAGGGGCAGGTGCGGCGCACCACCCCCGACGAGTCGGCCGCCTACGCGCGCAGCCGCCCCCGCGGGAGCCAGCTGAGCGCGCTCGCCTCGCGCCAGAGCCGCACGGTGCCGAGCCGGGAGGATCTCGAGGCGCGGGTGGCCGACCTCACCCGACGATACGAGGACGCCGAGCCGCCGGTGTCCGACGGGTGGGGCGGCTTCCGGGTGACGCCCGAGTGCTTCGAGTTCTGGCAGCACCGCGATGACCGGCTGCACGACCGGCTGCGCTACACGCCCCAGCCGGGTGGCGGCTGGGCGCTCGACCGGCTGTCCCCGTAGGCCTAACACGACAACTCCGGTCGGCAAGCGGGGGCCTGCCGTGCCGTCAGCGGGCGAGCAGGCCGCCTTCGACGCTCAGCGCCTCGCCGGTCACATAGGACGCGGCATCGGACGCCAGCCAGGCGATCGCGTTGGCGACCTCCTCGGGCCGACCCATCCGCGCCAGCGGCACGAACCCGATCAAGGACTCCCTGAAGCCTGGGAACTTCGCGAACGCCTCGTCCATCATCGGCGTGTCGATCGCCCCGGGGCAGACCGCGTTGATCCGGATCCCCAACGCCGCGTACTCGAGAGCGGCGGTCTTGGTTAGCCCGAGCACGCCGTGCTTGCTGACCGTGTATGGCGACCCGTGGGGCGAGCCGCGCAGGCCAAGCGTCGAACTCATGTTGACGATCGCGCCGCCCTGGCCCTGGGCCAGCATCACGTCGAGCTCGGAGCGCATCGCCAGCCAGGTCCCGCGCAGGTTGATCGAGACCACCCGATCCCAGCTGTCCATCGGATACGAATGCGTGGGCCCGTCGCCGGCGCCGACTCCGGCGCAGTTGGCGGCGCAGTCGAGCCGGCCGAACGCCTCGGTCGCCCGCCCGACGGCCGCCTTGACCGCGTTCTCGTCGGTCACGTCGGCAGCCGCGAACACCGCCTCACCGCCGGCGTCGATGAGTGCCTTGACGGTCGCCTCACCGCGCGTCGCGTCGATGTCGACGGCCACCACACGGGCGCCCATGGACGCGAACAGCTCGGCGGTGGCCCGGCCGATACCCGAGGCGGCGCCCGTGACCAGCGCCACTTTCCCCTGCAGGCCGTAATCCATGAGTCGCGGCTGGGCGTCTGCCGTCAGCGGAACGAGTCGACCGTGACCCGCTCCACCTCGGTCACCACGTCCGCCGGGATCCCCGCGCGCCTGGCGGCGGCGATGATCGCATCCGGGCTCGGTGCCTCGTACAGGCAGTAGGAACGGTGACGGTCGGCGCTCAGGAACGAGAACATCCAGCTGACGCCCTCGTCAGCGTTGATCTGCTCGAGCAGCGTGGCGTCCTCGGCGGACAGCTCGAGCTGCTCGGCGAAGTTGCGCTCGATGATGTACATCGGCATGACGATGATGCTACAGCGCCTCGGGACGCTTGAGCAATGCATGCCGGTACGCATAGCCGGCCGCCTCGGTCCGATTCGCGGCCCCGGTCTTTCGCAGGATGTTGCGCACGTGGTTGGCGACCGTGTGCCCGCTGATGAACAGGTCCTCGCCGATCTCGCGGTTGCTCTTGCCGGCGGCGACCAGGCGAAGGATCTCCACCTCCCGCCAGGACAGGTCATCGGGCGGGGCTCGGGTCGCCTCGAGCTCGCCGCCGAGCGCGCGGGCCCGGGCCAGCAGCGTGGGCATCCCGATCTGGCCAGCCAGCGCCACGGCCTCCGACAGCAGCTCGGTGGCCTGCGCCGCATCGTCGCGGCCACCCCGGATCCGCAGCGTCCGCCCGTAGGAATAGAGCGTGTGGGCCACCCAGGTGCTGGCGTCCATGGCGCGGTTGAAAGCCAGCGCGCGCTCGTAGTGCTCGACGGCGCGGTCGTGATCGCCGAGCGTCGCCGCGAGCATGCCCAGATAGCGATCGGCGGCGCCGTAGCAGGCGACCCCGTGGCCGATCACGACGTTGCCCCCGGCGAGTGGGGCGAGCTCCGGATACACCATCGCAGCCAGCGCGTCGTCGCCCACCGCGGCGCACGCGTCCGCGAGATAGGTGACCGACGCCATCCAGAGCTTGGAGCGCAGCGCGTCGAATCCTTCGGTGCGGACCCGGACCAGCTCCCGGCGCGCCTGGTCCTTCATCCCCAGCTCGGCCAGCAGCGCGGCGAGCCCGGGCCGCCAGACGTCGCTTGACTGGCCGCCCGACGCGATGCTGCGGATCGCGGGGGCGAGCTCGGCCAGCCGCCCCTGCTCCCGGCGGATCCCGAACATCTGGATGCCGTACGTGCCCGAGGCGTCCCGGCCAGTCAGCAGCCGGCTCCACTCGTGCGAGCGCAGCGCGGCGGCCTCGGCGTCCACCAGCCGGCCGAAGCACAGCGCCAGCATGGAGGCATCGTGCTCGGCCACGTGCACCGTGAACGGCTGGCGCAGGCGCAACGCCAGCTCGAGCACCTCGGCGAGCTCGCGTTCGGCTGTGGTCAGTTCGCCGAGCACGATCAGGCCGGCGATTCGCCACTCCACCGCCTCGGCCTGCATGTCGGTCTCGCCTAGCTCCTCGGCGAGGTCCCGCGCCTCTGACAGCATCTCCAGCGTGTGCTCGAGGTTGCGTTCGCCCCGCGACCAATAGGACCGCATCAGCACTGTGGCCAGCCCGAAGCGGTCATCGAGCCGCCGCGCCATTGCGATCGCGCTCTGCTCGGCCACACCGCTGGCCTCGAAGTTCCCCAGGAACGCATGGGCACGCGCCAGACCGGCCAGCAGCATCACCCGCAGCTCGGAGTCCTCGTCGGCGAGCGCCCTCGACGCCTCCTCGAGCAGCTCGACCGCGCCCCGGTCGGTGATCGCCGGTCGCCAGCAGGCCTCCTCAAACCCGACCGCTGCGGTGGCGAGCATCCGCGCGTCACCGATCTCGCGGGCGATCCGCACGGCGTCGGCGAACGCCTGGATCGCGCCGTCGGAGCGCCCGCCCCGGAAGCGGGCGGTGCCGAGCTCCAGCTGGGTCTCGACATACCGGCGCGGATCATCGATCCCAAGCTCGAGCGCGGCCGAGAAGCGGGCCTCGGCCTCGTCGTAGTCGAGCGCCGCCAGCGCGGCCCGCCCAGCCAGCAGGGAGTACTCAATCGCCCGCCGCGGCCCGTCCACGGGCGCGGCGGCCGTGAAGTGGTGGGCCAGCTCAGCGGGCCCGTGTCGGCCGTCCCCGTGAGCGTGCTCGAGCGCCTCGCCGACTCGGAGGTGCAGCTCGGCGCGCCGCAACCCGGGGATCCGGTCATACAGCGCCCGGCGGACCAGCTCGTGCGCGAACCGGTAGGAAAGCTGCCCCGACGGCACCTCGACGATCATGCCGTGGGCGATCGCCTGCTCGAGCGCCGCGTGGAGCTGGGAGTCGGCGACTCGAGACGGCGCGATCACCGACAGGTCGAACTCCTGTCCGGCGACGGCGGCGAGCTCGACCAGCGCGATCGTGGCGGCGTCGAGCTGCGCCAGGCGCTGGCCGACGACCTCACGCACGCCCTCCGGACTGCCGAGCTCGGCCATCGCACGCGCCAGCCGGGAGCCGTCGCCGGCGACCGACACCGGGCTGCCGTCGATCAGGGTGCGCCAGAGTTCGGTCATCAGGAACGCGTTGCCGCCCGTCAGGTCGTGCAGGACACGACCGGGGTCCGGCAGGCCCGAGCTGAGCTCACTGCCGCCCGCGCTGCGCACGAACTCCGAGACCTCGGCGGCGCTCAGCGCCTCGAGGCGCATCCTCGACACTCCCTCCGAGCGCCGCAGGTCGACCAACGCCGAGGCCAGTGCCTCGGGGACCTCGGCTTCGGTGTCGCGAAACGTGGTCACGAGCAGGCCCCGTGCCTCCGACGCCCCCCGCGCGAGGTGGCGCAGCAGCAGCAGCGTCGGCGTATCGGCCCAGTGGGCGTCTTCGATCACCAGCATCAGCGGCGCCTCGCGCGAGGCCGCCACCAGCAGGTCACTGACCGCGCCGTGGAGGCGGTGGCGTTCGGTATCCGGATCGACGCCCGGCGGCGGGCTCAGCTCTCCGACCCGGTCGGGCAGATCGGGCAGCAGCCGCGACAGCTCGCTGCCTCCGGGCCCGATCGCCTCGCGCAGCGTCTCTGAGCCGATCCCGCGGACGAGCTGTGACAGCGCATCGACGAACGGCCCGTAGGGCAGCCGCACGACCGAGTCGCACGCGCCGTAGAGCACCAGCGTGCCGTCAGCCGCCGCCCCGTTGGCCAGCTCGCGCACGAGGCGGCTCTTGCCCGATCCCGCCTCGCCGCCGATCAACGCCAGCCGCAGCCCCTCGTCCTGGTCGCGCGGGACGAGCGCAGCCAACGCCCGAAGCTCCCGGGCACGCCCCGCGAACGGAAACGACGGGGTCAGTCGGAGCGGACCGGGAAGGCCGGGCATCTCAGAGGGTCGCCAATAGTCATGTCTGATCATTGCAGGCCCCACCGCGTCCGGCCAGGCTGCTCCGAAAATCGGTCAAACCGGGTCATGACAGGCGACCGGGCGATCCGTAAGTTGCTCATGGGGCTAGCGGCCCGCAAGGACCACCGCAATCAAGGGAGCAACACGTGACCGTAACCGCATCGCTGGCAGACATCGCCCGCCGGGACCTGTCCGATCTGGGCGACCGCATCGTCGGACCTGGCGACGCCGCCTACGACGAGGCCAGAGCCGTCCACAACGGGATGATCGACCGACACCCGGCGGTGATCATCGAGTGCTCGAACGCGCAACGACGTCGCGCGCAGCATCGCCTTCGCGCGCGCCAACGGGGCGCCGGTGGCCGTACGCGGCGGCGGACACAACGGCGGCGGGCTCGGAGTCGTCGACGACGGCGTGGTGATCGACCTCGCTGGGATCGCTGACGTGGTCGTCGACCCCGACAACGACACCGTTCGCGTCGGCGGCGGCTGCACCTGGAGCCAGGTGGACGCGGCCACCAGCGAGTACGGCCGCGCGACACCGTCGGGGATCATCTCGACGACGGGCGTCGGCGGGCTCACGCTCGGCGGCGGCCTGGGCCACCTGACCCGTCGCTACGGGCTGACGATCGACAGCCTGATCAGCGCTGAGGTGGTGCTGGCCGACGGTACCCAGGTGCACGCCAGCGCCGATGAGCACCCGGACCTGTTCTGGGCGCTGCGCGGTGGCGGCGGCAACTTCGGGGTCGTCACCTCGTTTCAGTTCCGCACCCACCCTGTCGGCGCCACGGTGATGGCCGGCCCGACGTTCTGGCCGATCGAGCAGACGCCCGAGGTGATGCGCTTCTGGCGTGAGTTCATCGTCCAGGCGCCGCGCGAGGTCAGCGGCTTCTTCGCGCTGATGACCGTGCCGCCGGTCGAGCTGTTCCCCGAGGAGCTGCACCTGCGCAAGGTGTGCGCGGTGATGTGGTGCGTGGTCGGCTCCGAGGAGGACGCGACCCGGGCGCTGGCGCCCGTGCACGAGGTCGGCACGCCGCTGCTGCACGGGGTCGGGCCCGTCCCGCACCCGGCGCTGCAGAGCCTGTTCGACGGCCTCTACACCAAGGGACTTCAGTGCTACTGGCGCGCGGACTTCTACAACGAGCTGTCCGACGAGGTGATCGAGCATCACGCCGAGTGGGGCGAGAAGCTGCCCACGATGCACTCGACGATGCACATGTACCCGATCGACGGCGCGGCGCACGACGTCGGGCCGGCCGACACCGCGTTCAGCTACCGCGACGCTCAGTTCGCCGAGGTCATCTTCGGGGTCGATCCCGACCCCGCCAACGCCGCGACGATCCGCGACTGGTGCGTGGGCTTCTGGGACGCCACGCATCCCTACTCCGCTGGAGGCGGCTACGTCAACTTCATGATGGAGGAAGGCCAGGAGCGGGTGAAGGCGACCTACCGTGACAACTACGACCGCCTCGCGGCGGTCAAGGCGCAGTACGACCCGGAGAACGTGTTCTGCATCAACCAGAACATCCATCCGGCTTCTGATTAGTCGTAAGGGGGCACCCGCAGGCGCATAGGGGGTCACGCTGGCGCGGCGCTGACGTTTGTTAGCGTCGCGCCGCGCCGTGCCCGATCCAACGAGCCAGCCGCCGCACGGGGGTGCACGTCACGTCGGATGGATCGTCGCGGCGGCGCTCGTCGGCGTCTCGATCGCGTTCGTGGCCCTCACCCACATGGAGCCGGGTTACGACGCCTACGGCTGGCTGGTATGGGGCCGCCAGACGCTGCACTGGAACCTCGATACCAACGGGGCGCCGTCGTGGAAGCCGCTGACGTTCCTGGTCACGCTGCCCTACGCGCCGTTCGGCCGCACGCAGCCGTGGCTGTGGATGGTCATCGACGTCACGCTGACGCTGGCCGGGAGCGTGTTCGCCGCCCGGATCGCCTACCGGCTCACCGGCCCGAGCCCCAGCCGTCGCTACGCCCCATACGTGGCGGGCGCGTTCGCCGGCTTGGCGCTGCTGGGGATCGACGACTACTGGCACCAGATCGTGATCGCCAACTCCGATCAGATCGATGTGACCCTATGCCTGGCGGCGATCGACTGCCATCTGTGCCGGCGGCCGCAGCTCGCGTTCGGGGCGCTGGTGCTGGCGTCGCTGGGGCGCCCCGAGGCGTGGGCGTTCGCCGGCCTGTATGCGATTTGGTTGTGGCGGGCGATGCCGCGCACTCGGATCACGGTCGTCGTCGGGATCGCGTCGATCCCGCTGTTGTGGTTCGGGATCTCGGCACTGACCGCCAAGAGTTGGCTGCGGGCCGGGGACCTCGCATTGAACTCCGCCAACGTGATCCACGGCAACAAGTTCACTGGCGTCGCCGGCCGCCTGATCGACCTGTACACGCTGCCGATGCAGATTGCGGTTGGGCTGGCGCTGGTCCTCATCGCCGTCCTGCGGGACCGCACGTGGCTGATGCTCGCGGGAGCCGCGCTGCTGTGGGTGCTGGTCGAGATCGCATTCGCACTGCACGGGTTCTCGGCGGTCCCGCGGTACCTGTTCGAGCCCGCGGCGGTGCTGATCACGCTCGCCGGCGCCGCGGTCGGCCGGGCGCTGGCGTTCGCGCCGCCGACATCCCCCGCGATGCGCTGGGCAGGGCCCACGGCGGTCGCGGTCCTGCTGATCGCGCTGATCCCGACCGTCGGGCACCGGATCGGAACGCTCAGCGACCAGATCGGCAAGCGGCGCGTCGCCCAGCTCCAGCTTCACCGCCTGCAGGCGGTGATCGACCGGCTTGGCGGACCGGCCGCGATCCGCGCTTGCGGACAGCCGGTCACGCTGGTTGGCTGGCAGAGCACGGTGGCCTGGGAGACCGACCTCAACGTGGGCAACGTCGGCTACAAGCCGGGCCGCGAAATCGACCGCGGAGACCCGATCGTCGTGCTCAAGCCGCACCTGGGCGGATGGCAGGTGCGCCCGGTCCACACGCTGCCCGCCAAGCAGGCCGCGTGCGCGTCGCTGCATACCGACACTGACTTCAGTCCGTCGTGAGCAGCGCCGCGCTTGCGGCCGGCAGGTGCACCACGTAGCGGCCGTCGGTGGTCTTCACCGCCTCGCTGTCCGGGTCGCCCGACAGCTCTCCGGTGGCGGTCACCGCACCGAAGCTCTGGCCGCCGAGCGTCACCGAACGCGAGGCGGCCAGACTCGGGCCCTCCAGCCGCTGCAGCGTGGCGGCGCGCGGTTTGCCCGGCAGCCGCAGCGCGAGGTCGCGCTCGGTCGAGCCTTTGTTGATCGCGATCACCCGGATCGTCCCATCAGCAGCGCGAGTCGCCCAGGTCTTGACCTCTCCGCCGGCTTGGCCGGACACGCCTAACAACCTCGATCCCGGCGGCGCCGCTCGCGCGAACAGCATCAGCCCGTAGTACTCGGGCGACACCGCCGCCGTCCAGCGGGCGCCGTCGCGGGCGACCCGGAACAGCTCGTAGCCGGCGCCGGGAAACGTGTGGAGGTTCACGCCGTCGACGCCGACACGGGCCAGTTCGAACATGGCGTCCACGGCCCACAGGCTCGAAGCGAATGTGTCGCTGACCGCCAGGTCGGCGCCGCAGGAGACGCTGTTGATCTCGTCGACGCGCAGCGGCAGGTGATGGGCGTGGGCGGCGGCGACGTCGCGCGTGAAGCTGTCGGCCAGGCCGGTCGTCGCCGCGCTGGCCATCAGGTGGGGGAGCGACGGGTGCATCAGCGACTTCGTCGACGTGTAACAGAGCTGCAGCGGGTAGCGGTGCATCGTGACGACGCCCAGGCGTGGCTGCGAGGACAAAAACGAGCCGAGCTGGTGCATCCACTTCGACGCGCCCAGCGCCGGGCCCGCGAGCGGGACGCTCGGCAGCGCCGCCGAGAATCGGTGCAGGTCGCGGATGTAGGCCGGGACGTCGTAACCGCGAGGTCGTCCTGGGACCTTGCGGCCGTCGGCGGTCCGATACCACGGAAACGATCCGTACAGGGCGGGCTCGTTGCCGAGCTCGAGCGCCCGCACCGATCCCCGGCCGAGGCCGTCGACGAGCCGGCGTGCCTCGGTGCCGGCGATCTGGGGGCTGTCGGCCTCGAGGTTGATACCGAGGATCAGCCGTGCCCCCAGGGCCCGGGTGAGCGCTCGCGTGACCCGCACCCACTGATCGCCGAGCGAGTAGGTGATGCCCGGAGGCTTGGCCATGCCCGGTATCGGCCACCACGTCCAGTCGGTCGTGTCGCCGCCGATCCGCAGCACCGGCGCCTGGCCGGGGTTGAGGTTGGAGATCAGCCGCGTGAACACAGGGTCGATCGCGGCCGGATCCGTGCCCGCGTACTTCTCGATCGACGAGTACTCGAGCGATACCCCGAGGAAGCTCGCGGGGATCGGCCGGCCGTAGGGGCTGGAGTCGACGGTCATCAGTCGCCGCGTCGTCGGGTACCCCCCGCGAACCCGAGCTGACAGACACCGCCACCGCGGTGATCGCGGCGACGATCGCGACCAACGCGAGGTCGATCACCATGAAGCGCCTGCGCGACCAGCGTCGCATCAATCCTCGGTGACCAGCTCCATCAGCAAGCCGTCGTGCCAGCCCTCCCCGCCGGTATCGCGCTCGCTGCGGCGCGTCACTCCGACCGTGCGAAATCCTGCCTTCTCGTAGGCCCTAACCGCGGCGATGTTGTCGGCGGCCGGGTCGATCGTGACGCGGTGGTGGCCGAGGTCGTCGATCAGATGGCGCGCCGTCCGTCTCAGCACCGCGGTGCCGATCCCCCGGCCGTGGAGGTCAGGGTCGAGGAACATGTCGATCCCGGCGTGACGGTACTTGGGCTCGGTCTCCTCCCAGTACTGAATCAGGCCGGCCACTCGGCCGTCGACCAGGATCGTCAGGCGGGTGGACTCGGGCTCGTCCCAGGGGAAGCTCTCCTCGGGCACATCCCACCACCGCATCACCTGCGGCGTGGTGTGGATTCGCAGCAACTCGGTCTCGTCGCCCTCGGCCAGCGAGCGGAGAACCAGGCCGGGGCGATCGCAGTGCAGCTCGATCGGCGGCATGCAGACATTCTGGCGGGGCCGCTCCCACGACCCGCCGTTGGCGGTGGCGAACCGGCGAGCGGGCGCAGCCGCGCTCGTAGACTGAAACCGTGACCGCCCGCGGCACCGACTGGGGTCTGGCGGCGTTGGTCGCGTTGTTGATTGCGACGGGCATCCTCACCCTGTTCGCCGGCAGCTCGCACGACGCATGGGTGTTCGATGCCCACGACGCATTGGGGGCGGCGATCGCGCTCCTGGTGGTGGTCAAGCTGCGCCGGGTGTGGTCGCGGCTGTTGACGCCCGCGCGCTGGGAGCCGCGGGCGGCGGCGGGGCTCGCCGGGACAGCGCTGGTGGTGGCAGCGTTGGCGTCCGGCTGGCTGTGGTCGGGCGGACTGAACTCCGCGATCCTCGGCTACAGCCTGCTCGGGTGGCATGAGGCGCTCGGGGCGGCGCTCGCGGTGGTGGTCGTCGCGCACATGGCCGCGCGCGGCAAGCCCTTGCGGGGGCGCGACCTCGCGCACCGCCGGCAGTTCTTCGCCGCCGCCGGGATCGGCGCGGCCTCGGTCCTCGCCTGGCGCCTGGAGCGCCCCGCTCAGGCGCTGATCGGGCTGCGCGGAGCCAAGCGCCGGTTCACAGGGTCCTATGAGGCGGCGTCGTTTGACGGAAACGCGTTCCCGACCACTTCGTGGGTCGCCGACGACCCGCGACCGATCGCTGCCGACGGCTACCGGCTGCGGGTGGGCGGCATGGTGGGGCGCGAACTGTCGCTGTCGCTGGCGCGGCTGTCGGCCGGGGACGAGCTGACCGCGACGCTGGACTGCACCGGCGGCTTCTACTCGACCCAGCGGTGGCGCGGGATCTCGCTGGCCCGGGTGCTCGACATGGCCCGCCCCGGCGGCGGCGCCCACCATGTCGTGGTGGTGTCGCGCACCGGTTATCGCTGGAGCTTCTCGCTCGGGGATGCCCGCGGCCTGCTGCTGGCCACGCACGTCGGCGACGAGGCCCTCAGCCACGAGCACGGCGCGCCGCTGCGGCTGGTTGCGCCTGGCGCGCGCGGGTTTCAGTGGGTCAAGTGGGTCGAGCGCCTCGAGCTGCTCGAGCATCCGGACTACGGCGCGCCGGCTTCGACGCTGTGGAGCAGCTTCACCCGTGCCGGTCGCGGTGACACCTAGGCAGCTGAGGCCGCCGGTTCCCCGAGCCACCGGTCGCTGTCGTAGCGCTTGAGCGCCGGGAACGCGGCGACCACAAGGCCGACCCCGACCAGGCAGACAAGCCCGCCGGAGACGACCGAGAACCGCGGGCTGGTGACGCCGGCGACCGTGCCCGACTCGATATCGCCCAATCGCGGCCCGCCGCTGACGACCAGTGAGTAGACCGACGACATCCGTCCGCGCAGGCGGTCGGGGGTGACCGACTGGTTGATCGTGTTGCGGCACACGGCGCTGACCGAGTCGGCGGCGCCGGCGATCGCGAGCAGCAGTGCCGCCACCCACAGCGAGTCCGCCAGGCCGGTCAGCGCGATCGCCGCGCCCCACGCGATCACCGCCCAGATCACGATCAGCCCGAGACGCCTGACGTGCGACAACCAGCCGGTCATGATCGCGGCCACGGTCGCCCCCACGGAGACGGCGGAATACAGCACGCCGGTCCCGGCCGCGCCCGCGTGGTAGACGCTCACCGCCAGTACCGCGAACAGCGCTCGGGGCATCCCGAACGTCATCGCCACCAGGTCGATCGCGAACGATCCGAGCAGCGCCTGGTTGCCGCGGACGTAGCGCAGCCCCTCGGCGATCGACCGGCGAATCGTCTCGTGCCGCTCGACGCCCTCGGGTGGTTGCGGCGCGATCGCGATCACCGCGAACACCATCGCGAAGCAGCTGACCGCGTCGGCCGTATAGGCGGCGGCCACCCCGAGCGCCGCGATCACCAGTCCACCGAGCCCGGGTCCGATCACCATCGTGAGCTGATACAGGCCATAGTTGAGCGCCAGTGCGCTGCGCATCTGAGCTGGACGTACCAGCGTCGGCACGATCGCCGAGCGGACCACGTTCTGCAGCGCGCTGAAGCCGGCCAGCAGTCCGGCCAGCACATACAGGACAACCACCGGCGGGTGCCCGGCGAACGTGACCGCCGCAAGTCCTCCCGCCGTCAGCACCAGCCCGATCTGATCGAACAGCAGCAGTCGCCGGCGATCCATCCGGTCGGCGATCGCGCCGCCCAGCAGCGAGCTGACGATCAGCGGCACGAGCTCGACGGCGCCGAGCAGGCCGACGAGCAACGCCGAATGGGTCTCGACGTAGATCTGGTACGGCAGCGCCACCAGCGTCGCCTGCGTCCCCATTCCCGACACGAGGTTGCCCAGTACGACGAGCCGGAGATCCCGGCTCTCGCGCATCGATGAGATGTCGGGCGCCAGGGACCGCAGCCACGCGCGCGGAGACCTGACCACGCGTCAGCGGGGCTGGCGCGCGACGGCGCGGGTGCCGTCGCGCAGCCGCGGACCGGCGCGGCGGGCGTCGGACAGGCGCCAGCACACCAGCGCCAGCCCCGCGGCGGTGAGCAGCACCGCCGGCCAGGCTCCGATCAGCAACCCGAGCACATGTGAGAGCGCGAACGCGATCAGTCCGAAGACGGTCAGCTTCGCCGCCATCCGCGGACCGTCGCGGCGCAGCCAGATCGATATGCACAGCAGTCCGAAGGCGGCCAGCACCACCCCGCCCAACGGTCGGGATCCGCTGATCACGGCCACCGCATAGCCGGCGATCAGCCCGGCGGCGGCGACCGGAGCGGAGGCGAGATCACGGCGCACGCAAACCATCGTAGACCCAGTTTCGCCTGGGCGGCCTTGGGTAGCACAGCGCTAGTGCACCGGGGCACAAACGGGCTCTGATTCCTGGTTTAGGGCCCCAGATCACGGGTAGGGGCTGCATTATGGAGTCTCTAACGATCATCCGAACAGAGTCGGAAGAGCTGTTCGACCGCTGGCAGAACCACCACGACCAGCGCGCCCGAGCCGAGCTGGTGGAGCGGTTCCTGCCGCTGGCACGCAAGCTCGCTCGCCGGTATGCCGGAGCCCGTGAGCCGTTCGACGATCTTGTCCAGGTCGCAAGCCTGGGGCTCGTCAAGGCCGTAGATCGTTTCGACGTGAGCCGCGGGACCGCGTTCTCTTCATTCGCGGTGCCCACGATCCTCGGCGAGCTCAAGCGCTATTTCCGCGACCTCGGCTGGTCCGTCCACGTGCCGCGAGGAGCCCAGGAGCAGGCGCTCAAGGTCGAAGAGGCCCAGCAGCTGCTGACGAGCAAGACCGGTCATCCACCGACGGTCGACGAACTCGCGCAGTATCTCGAGCTCAGCGTCGAAGACGTGCTTGACGCGCTGGAGACCGCCGGCGCGCACCACTCGACATCGCTCGACGCCCCCCGCGACGACGTCGACGGCGAGTCGACCACGCTCGCCGAGGCGTTTGGCGAGGAGGACCGCCGCTACGAGTTCGTCGACGCCAGCGTCACGATCGCGGCGGCAGCGCGCGAGTTGTCGTCCCGCGAGCGGCGCGTGCTCGCGCTGCGGTTCGTGCAGGACATGACGCAGACCCAGATCGCCGACGAGATCGGTGTCTCACAGATGCAGGTCTCACGGATCCTGCGGCGGGCCCTCGCTCGTCTGCGTGAGATGACCCAGCTCGACGACGAACCGATGACGAGCTAGTAGCGGCCCGCGCTGGCGACCTGACGGAGCGGAACCGTGTGCCTATTCGGTTGCGGTTTCGAACCACAGCCGCGTGCCCTGGCGAGTGCGATGTACCCCCCAGCGGTCGGCAAGTCGCTCGACGATGCGCAGGCCCCAGCCTCCGTTGCGGTCGCGGGCCGCACGTCGGGCGAAGCCCGGTCCGGCGTCGACCACGGCGCAGCGCAGCGTGGAGTTGATCAACAGCTCGAGCGTGATCGACCGGTCGCGGTTCGGCCGCCCGTGGACGAGGCCGGTGGTGACCAGCTCGCTCACCAGCAGCTGCAGCGTCTCAAGCGTTCCGCGCTCCATCCGCTCGACGCACTCGTCGTGAACGATCCGTCGCGCCTGCGCGGGCGCGTCCGGAGCAGCGTCGATCCTGTACAGGGCCCGCACACGGGAATTCAACGGGCTGGAATCGGGTGAGTTCATCGTCTTTCCGGACTGCTACCCGGAAATTTCGGCCAGAATGCCTCCGCGACGTGGGTTTGGGCTTTCCCTTTGGCGGCGACTCGTTTTAAACAATGGACCTGACCGATGACTGGCCGACTGTTCGTCTTGACCTGGACTCAAGGCCGGAGACGCTGACGCTGGTCCGCGGGGCGCTGGGCGGCGTAGCCGACCAGCTCGCGCTCGACCCGGAGCTGTTGGACGATCTCAAGACGGCGGTCAGCGAGGCGTGCAACAACGTCGTCATGCACGCGTACGACGACGACACGCCCGGTCCGCTCGAGGTGCTGCTGTTCGCACGCGACGCCGGCATCGAAGTCCTGATCCGCGACCAGGGCAGCGGGATGCCGCCGGTGGCGCCGTCGGACGACCGGCTGCAGGGCGTAGGTCTCCCGGTGATCCGGGCGCTGACCCAGCAGGCGGAGTTTCGCCCCGTGCCGGAGGGCGGCACCGAGGTGCGGATGCTGTTCGCCGGCGAGCGCGACGGCAAGCGCCTGTTCACCGAGCCCGCCAAGGCGGTGCCCGAGCAGGTCTGGACCGACGGACTATCCGGCGACGCGGTTGTGTCGCTTTCGCCGGTGAGCTTCGTTGGCGGGGTGTTGGGCCGGCTGGCTCGGGCGCTCGCGGCCAAGGCGCGGTTCTCGCTCGATCGCTTCTCCGACGTGTACCTCGTGACCGACGCGATTGCCGCCCACGCCGCCCGTGCGGCCAGCGGCGAACGGATCTCGTTCGGGATCTCCACCGACGTCAGGCGCCTCGAGTTGACGGTCGGGCCGTTCCGCGACGGCGCCAGCGAATGGCTCAACGATCATGCAGCCACCCAGGACGCCGATGACGCGCTGGCGATGCTGAGCGACGAAGTCGTCGTCAGGTCGGTCGGACCCGGCGAGGCGCTGCACGTGGTGATGCTCGACCACCGCCCGGTGGGCCGTTCGCCAGCCGTGTAGCGCCGGGAATTCAGCTCTGTCAGGGTGTTGCGTCCTTCGGGGTCTACGCTGTGTTGAGCATATGTTCGCGCGACCGAAAAACCGTGAAGAGGAGGAGCAGAGACATGGCTGAAACCGAGACGGCGATCCTTGCCGGCGGGTGCTTCTGGGGTGTACAGGATCTGATCCGTAAGCTCGACGGTGTGACCGGCACGCGCGTTGGCTACACCGGCGGCGACACGCCGAACGCGACTTACCGCAATCACGGCTCGCATGCGGAGGCGATCGAGATCCAGTTCGACCCCGACCGCATCTCCTACCGTGACCTGCTCGAGTTCTTCTTTCAGATTCACGACCCGACGACGAAGAACCGCCAGGGCAACGACGTCGGCGCGAGCTATCGCTCGGCGATCTACTACGTCGACGACGAGCAGCGCCGCGTCGCGGAGGACACGATCGCCGACGTCGACGCCTCCGGCCTGTGGCCTGGCAAGGTCGTCACCGAGGTTGAGCCTGCCGGACCGTTCTGGGAGGCCGAGCCCGAGCACCAGGACTACCTCGAGCACTATCCGAACGGCTACACCTGCCACTTCGTCCGTCCGGGCTGGAAACTGCCACGCCGCGCGCAGGAAGCTGCGCACTAGGCAGGGCTCATACGCCGATAGACTCCGGCCGTGTCGACCGGATCGGGGCTCGCCCACTTCGCCGAGCACCCTGAGCTCGCGGTGGCGGTGACATTCGGCACCGAGCACTGGAGCTACGGCCAGACGCAGCTGACCGTGCACGGGTCCGGCGCGGTCGAGGTCGACAATCGCCGCTCGGGCCGCCAGGTGCAGTACACGGGACGGCTCGATCCCCGTGACGTCGCCGCCTTCGGCGAGGAAATGGCCGAGCTCGGCCTGACCAGGCTGTCCTCGGGCCGGAAGGCATACGAGGTCGGCGAGACGACGGTGACGATCGAGCTGCGCGACGGGGACACCGTGCTCCACCACGCCGACCTCCCAGCCGACGACCGCTACTCCAACGACGGGCTCAGCCGGCTGGTCCAGGCATACGAGACGCTCGTCCGCAGGTTCACGGACGGTGCGCTGCCGTACGGGCCGCCGGTGGCCCAGTGAGCACGAGGCGCAGCCCCGACGCGGAGCATCCGCCCGCACCGACGCACGCGCGGGAGCCGGCGCTTCTGAATCCCACGCACCCACCGACGTCCGCGGCTCTGATGCGTGAGCTCCAGCAGACCGTCGGCAACCGCGCCACCACTTCGCTCATCCGTGACGGGATGCACACGGGAGAGCGGCGGCCGCACCAGACGGTCGCCCGCGCGCCGCGGCACGTCCGCTACGACTACAGCGAGCCGAGGGTGGGCGGCGGGAGCTACGGGACAACAGCGGCGTACGACATCGACCTCGCGGGGATCGAGCTGATTCTGACGATGAAGATCAAACTCACCCGGCGTCACGGGGTCACGCCGCAAGATCTCACCGACGTCCAGACAACCGCGGAGCGGATGTGGCTGAGCATGTGGGACAGCCGCTTCATCCTCACCGACCAACGCGATCAGTCCCAGCACTTTCTCCGCGTTCGGGTGCAGTGGGTCAACTCGGGCGCCCATTTCAACATCGCACTCCACGCGGGCCATGGCCTAATGGACGCTGCCAACTGGTACGTCATCCCGGACACGCCGGTCACGTACGCGCACGAGATGACGCACAAGATGGGCATGCTCGACGAGTACGTCGACACGACTGCCGTGCGTCGACGGAAGGCCACCTCGCCGGGCGTGTTCGCCGATCACTCGCTGATGGGCAACTACTTGACGGAGGGGATCGGGGACGCGGAAGTCAAGCTCCGCCACGGCCAACAGCTCGCCGATCACATCGGCCGCGCCTTCCGTCCCCGCCGCCGCTTCACGGCCGGCTTCACAGGTCCGGCCATGGGCGACCGGCTCGTGCACTGGCGAAAGATCCGCGACGCTCTCGCGCCCGGGTCAGCCGAGCGCGCCCGGGCGGCCGCCGAGGTGACCACGATCGAGGCGGACATGCTGATCCCGCAGACGTCGGCGGCGGCCGGCGTCCCGTACGTGCCCACGCCCTGACCCCCGCAGCGAGCGCATCAGTCGGTCGAGCTTGACAGCACTGGCTGTGCCAGCTACCTTGCGTTGCATGGCACCGCGGAGCGAGGCGATGATCTCTCAGTTGCGGCGGGGCGTGCTGGAGTTCTGTGTGCTGGCGCTCCTGCGTGACGGTGAGCGCTACAGCTTCGATCTGGTCCGCGCGCTCGGGGATGCCGATGGATTGGTCACCAGCGAAGGGACCTTGTATCCGCTGCTCGGGCGCCTGCGTCGCGAGGGGCTGGTGCAGACCAATTGGCGGGAGTCAGCGTCGGGCCCGCCGCGACGCTACTACCGCATTACGGACGACGGGGACGCGGCGCTGCGGGCGTTCGCGAGCCAGTGGGCGCGGTTTCGCGCCTCCGTCGACACGCTGATCGAGCTGGGAGCAACCGCATGAGCCCACACGCCCTGCATCCGCTCGCCGAGGACTACCTGCGACGGTTGCGTCAGGCCGGCCGTCAGTTGCCGCGAGAGCGTCGAGACGAACTGTTCACGGAGATCGAGGGCCACCTGGCCGAGGCCATCCCGCCGGGCGCATCCGACGACGAGGCGCTCGAAGTGCTCGAGCGCCTCGGACCGCCCGGCGAGATCATCGAAGCCGAGCAGCCTTCCGCGTCACGACAAGCCGATCGCCGCAGCTGGCGCGAGTGGACCGCGGTGGTCTTGCTCCCGCTCGGGGGCTTTGCGTTCGGCGTGGGCTGGCTGGTCGGGCTGATCCTGTTATGGAGCTCGCGGCTATGGACGACTCGCGACAAGCTGATCGGGACGCTGATCGTCCCCGGCGGGATCGCGACCGCGCTGCTGGTCGTGGTGCTGACGGGCACGAAGCGGCGCTGTACGGCGCTGGCGACGGCGGCCAACCCGTCGACTGGGACGTCGGTCGGACATGTGACCACGCACTGCACTCCCAGCGGCGGACCGAGTGCAGCGACCACCGCGTTGCAGATCGCGTTGCTCGTCTTCTTCCTCCTCGCCCCCGTCGTCACGGCTGTCTATCTGGCCCGCCGCGCGCGCACCAGGCCGCCCTTGGCTGCCGCCTAGAGGCTGGGAACAGACCCCCGCAGCGTCCCCGCGGGAGCGGTGTGTTGCTGGCCCCGGGCTTGGGGTCACGAATCTATTTTTGGGGGTCACGTTTGGGGGTCTCCACGATGCCCCGCCGGCATTCACGCAGGATGCTGTTGGCATGACCCAGATCAGCCGACGGATGCTGCTGAAGTCAGGTGCTGGCGCACTCGCGGCGGCTTATTCTCTGGACGCGATACCCGCCTGGGCTGCCCGAGGTCGGGGCCCACGGATCGATGAGGCCGCGATCAGGCGGTTGTTCGTGCACACGGCCGAGAGCCTGATCACGCCGGGGGCGCTGATGCTTCTGCGGGCTCCCGGACTCCAGCTGTCGGCGTCTTATGGCACTGGGGTCCTGGGCGAGTCACGTGACCTCCGGCTCGGGGATCACTTCCGGATCGGGTCCGTCACGAAGACGTTCACGGGCACCGTCATCCTCCAGGCCGCTCAGCGCGGTGCGCTTGCGCTTGACGATCCGGTGTCGCGGTTTCGGCCGGGGGTGCCGAACGGACAGCAGATCACGATCGCTCAGCTGCTGTCGATGCGGAGCGGGCTCTACGACTACGCGCAGGCACGGGCGCTGAACCGGACGATGGACCGGCAGCCGCGGCACGTGTTCAGACCTCGCGACCTGCTGGGAATCGCGTACGCGGCCAGGCCACACCCACGCCCCGGCGGAGGCTTTGAGTACTGCAACACGAACACGATTCTGCTGGGTCTGATCGCCGAGCAGCTGTATGGACGGCCGCTCGGAGAGATCTACCAGCACCACCTGTTTCGTCCGTTGGGGATGAGCGGGTCGTCGATGCCAGGACTCCGCGCAGTCGGGATCCCCCTCCCTCACCCCCGCGGTTACATGTTCGGAACCAACGTGTCCACGCTGGACACCGAGCGGCTGCCCCCGCGACAGCTGGCGGCCGCCGAGGCCGGCCGTCTGCGCCCCCGCAACGTCACGATCTTCAACCCGTCCTGGGCCGGTGCGGCCGGCGCGGGGATCTCGACCGCCGAGGATCTCGCGAAATTCGCCAAGGGCATCTGCGACGGCTCCCTGCTCAACCGCCGCTGGCAGCGCACGCGCCTGGACAGCATCAGATCCGTCGACCCATCCAACCCCCACGCCTCCGGCTACGGCTTGGCGATCGCCAAGCGCGGTGCGGTGTACGGCCACGGGGGCTCGCTGCCAGGATTCCAGAGCTTCATCGGCTACGACCCGGCGCGGAAACTAACGCTGGTCGTCTGGACGAACCTCAAGGCATCACCCCGGGGCCTTCCCTGCGCCCAGACGATCGCTGAGCGGCTCCTCGGGCGGCTGTACGCCTGAGGCAACGTCGCCGGTCGCGGGTAGGTAACAACTCGTCCTCGGGTGATTAACATCTCGGCGTAAGCCGGGGCCTAGGATCCCGCCACGGTCAGGTCGCTTGGGAAGGCGTTCCGCCGTTAGCGTCGTTGCCTAGGCGTATTTCGACGTCCGTCCATGAGAAGGATGTGTCCTATGCCCGAGATTACTCGTCGTCGTCTGCTGGGCTCAGCTGCTGCCGGTGCAGGTGGGGTGCTGGCGAGTTCGTTGCTTCCTCCCGCGCTGGCTCGCGCGGCCGCCCGCGGCCCGCAGCACGGCTCGCTGCGAGATGTCAAGCACGTTGTCATCCACATGCAGGAGAACCGCTCGTTCGATCACTACTTCGGGACGCTCGCGGGGGTGCGCGGCTTCGGCGACCCGAACGTCCAGGTCCAGTCCAACGGGCGGTCGGTGTTCTATCAGAACGACCCACACAACCCAGATGGTTACCTGTTGCCGTGGCACCTCGATACGACCACGACAAGCTCGCAGGCAATCCCGTCGACCTCACACGCCTGGTCCTTCCAGCACGAGTCACTGGACATCACCGTTCCAACGAGTCCGGGGCAGCCGACCACGGCGACGAACGACAACTGGATCCCGAGCCACTTCGTCGCCGACGGCGCGTCGCGCTACTGGTACGTGATGGGCTACTACGAGCGGCAGGACATCCCGTTCCACTTCGCGCTGGCCGAGACGTTCACCCTGTGCGACGCGTACTTCTGCTCACTGCTTGGCCCGACCTGGCCGAACCGGATGTACCTGATGACCGGGATGATCGACCCGGAGGGCGCCCACGGCGGACCGGTGATCTCCAACGTCGTCCCGAGCCCGAGCAGCGGGACGCCGTACACGTGGCAGACCTACCCGGAGGCGCTGACGAAGGCAGGGATCAGCTGGCGGATCTACCAGGAGGAAGACGACTACGGGACGAACGTGCTCGAGTTCTTCGAAGCGTTTCAGAATGCCCGGGTCGGTTCTGAGCTGTACGAGAGCGGGCTGACGATCCACAGCCCGGAGCGGTTCGAGTGGGACGCCCGCAAGGGCCGGTTGCCCACCGTGTCCTGGATCGTCCCGACGTCCGGCCAGAGCGAGCATCCGGCCTACCTGCCGGCGTCAGGCGCGAACTACCTTGCCTCGAAGCTGGAAGCGGTCGCTGCCAATGAGGACCTGTGGCGCGACACGGTGTTCATCATCAACTACGACGAGAATGACGGGCTGTTCGACCACGTGGTTCCGCCGCTACCGCCCGCGGGCACGGCCGGGGAGTTCGTCCAGGTCGCTCCAAGTCCGAACTGGCCGATCGGCGGCGGAGTCCGCGTACCGGCCTTCGTGGTCTCGCCGTGGACGGTCGGCGGCTATGTCGCCACCGAGCAGTTCGACCACACCTCGGTGCTGCAGTTCCTCGAGCGCCTGACCGGCGTCAAGGCAGTCAACGTCACCGACTGGCGCCGCGAGACGTTTGGTGACCTCACCTCGGCGCTCGGCTTCTCCAACGGCAAGCGGACGACGTTCCCGCGCACCCTGCCGAACACGATCTCGGAGTTCTGGACGGCGGAGGCTGAGGTCGCGACGCTGCCGGCGGCGACGATCCCGGGCGCCGACCAGCCCCCGCCCCACCAGGACAAGCACCGGCCCCGGCTGCCGTTCAAGCCACAGCACCGCCACTTCAAGCGGGGCTTCAACGCGCTGCCGGCGACGACCAGCCGCATGGTCGAGAACCGCACATCTCACCGTGGCGACTTCGTCGGTCACGAGGACAAGGTGTACCTGGCACGGCTGGCCGAGGTCGAGGACGCCGCCGTCGACAGGACTGGCGACCCGTCGTTCGCGTACGTCCCCGGGATCGTCGGCGGCTCGATCGCCGTCATCAACGCGTCGACCTACGCGCTCGCGTCATCGATCGGCGGTACGACGAACCCCTACGGCGCCGCTGCAACGCCAGACGGAAGCACTGTATTCGTGACCGAGTCCGGCACCAACACCGTATCTGTGATCCCCACAGCGACGAACAAGATCACCGCCACGATCGTGGTCGGCGTCTACCCGCACGGGATCGCCGTAACGCCGGACGGTGCGAAGGCCTACGTCGCGAACAGCGGACCGAACACGGGTCGTGGTGGATCCGAGACGGTCTCGGTGATCGACGTCGCCAGCCAGAAGGTGACCAGTACGGTGACCGTCGGCGAAGCGCCGATGGTGATCTCGATCGCGCCCGACGGCTCGCAGGCGTTCGTCACCTGCGCAGACGGCATCTACGCGATCAGGATCTCGAGCGGCGCTGTGAGGAAGGCGCACGCACGGGTCCGCGATGCCCATGGTGTCACGGTCGCGCCCGATAGCTCGCAGGCGTGGGTGACCGATTCCGAAAACGACCAGGTCATCGTCATCGACACCGGGTCGCTGCGCGAGGTCGGCAGTGTCCGGGTCGGCCGCACGCCGTGGAATGTGGCGTTCACCGCCGACGGCGCGACGGCCTACGTGTCGAACTCCAACGACGACACGGTGTCTGTGATCGACACCGCGCGGCGGAGGGTGACGCACCGGATCGCGTTGGGCAGCGCGACGCTCAGCGCGAAGAACAGCTCCGGGTCGGCCGTGACCTTCCCGGTGGGTAATCACATTCCAACCGCGATCACGCTCGGCCCCGACGGGAACATCTGGGTCACGTGCAATGTCCCGGGCACGATCCCGATCATTGATCCGTCGTCGAACAACATCGTGCAGACGATTGACACCGCCATCGGCAACGTCCCGACGAGCATCGCGTTTGCCTAGCCGGTTCGCGGCGCCAGCGCCAGCGCGACCACGTCGTCGCGGCGCGGGCCCTGGCGGAACTGGTCGAGCTCGGAATCGAGCCGGTCGAGCACCTGCTGAGGCGAGGCCCCCGCCGACCGCGACACGAGCCCCTGCAACCGCCCCGACCCGAACCGCTCGCGTTCGCCGCGCGTCTCGATCACCCCGTCGGTGTACAGCAGCACGAGGTCGCCCACCTGCACGCCGACGTGCTCCTGCGGCCAGCGGGCGTCGTCGAACGCGCCGAGCAAGGGGCCGGCCGACGGAACCTCGCGAACATCGCCGCCTGCGCTGACGATCAGCGCCGGCGGATGGCCGGCCGAGCTGATCACCATCTCCCGCGAGCGCAGGTTTGCGCACAGCCCGCTGCACAGCGCCGCACCGGCGTGCTGGCGGAGCTCCTCGTCCAGCCGCCCGAGGATCGACGCCGGGCCGGGCTCGAAGCGGCTCGCGAAGCGAGCCCCATGACGCATCACCGCGGTCAGCGCGGCCGCGGTCGCGCCCTTGCCGGTGACGTCGCCGACCAGGCACGTCCATCCGTCCACGGTGGCGAAGAACTCGTAGAAGTCGCCGCCCACGTCCACCCGCCGGTCCGCGCCCGCGGGCCGGTACAGCGAGGCCAGCTCCCAACCGGGGATCTCGGGGAGCTCGTCCGGGAGCAGGCTGCGCTGAAGGATCTCGGCCACGTTCGCGAGCGTGGTGTGCAGGCGCGCGTTCTCGACCGCCACCGCGGCCCGGTGCGCGAGCTGCTCGGCCAGCTCGAGATCGGCGCCGTCCAAGCGGCGGTGCGACTCGGCGGTCAGCAGCGTCATCACCCCGACGGTCCGGGTGGGCGCTCGCATCGGCACCAGCAGCGCGGAGCGGAGCTCGAGCGCGCGAAGCACCGCGAGGTGCTCCTCGCCGAGGGCGCTGTCGGTCAGCAGCTCATCGCAGATGTCGGAGAACAGCTCGGGCTCGCCCGTCCGCAGCACGCGGTGCAGGGGGGTGGACGGGTCGGGCTGATCTGGCTCGAGCCGGCGGATCCGCTGCACCAGCCGCTGGCGCATCGAGTCCCGATGCACCGTGAACGCGTGCTCCCGGGTCAGCTCCTCGTCGAACAGGTCGACCGCGCAGATGTCGGCGACCGCCGGCACGGCGACCCGGGCGACGTTCTGGAGCGTCTGCTCGTAGTCCAGCGAGGAGGCGAGCACGCGGCCGGACTCCGCGAGCACGGCGGTTCTCACCTCGGCGGTCTTGACGGCGGTCAGGTCCTCGATCACGGTCACAGCCGCAATCACGTCGCCGCGATCGTCGCGGATCGGCGCGGCCCTGAGGAGGCGCCACCAGGCCTCCCCCGTTCGGCGGTCGACGACGTGCATCAGCAGCGGGTCGGCCGGTTGGTCTGCCATCAACCGCATCGACGGGAAGTCCTCGACGGTCAGCGGTGCGCCATGCTCGTCCTCGATGATGAAGCCGTCCAGCACCGACCGATCCGAGCGGGCGCGCAGCTCAGCGAACGACTCCAGGCCCATGATCTCGAGCGCCCGGCGGTTGGCGTAGATCAGGTCGCCGTCGCGATCACGGACGGACACCGCCTCGTCGAGGATGTCCAGCAGCTCGGCCACCACCGGTCCACCCGCTCGCAGCAGCCGGTCGGTCCAGCGGCGCCCCGATTCCTGACCCCCGCTCAGCGTCACCCTCCGTCGAGCAGCTCCTCTGGGGTGTCCGCCAGCGTCAGCCGTTCGGCGACGCCGGTCAGGGTCAGGAGCCGCAGCACCTGCTGGGACCCGTTGACCAGGCCCAGGCGCCGGCCCTGCTCCTCGGCGCGCTGGTGCGCTCTGACGAGCACACTGAGCCCCGTCGAATCCATGAACTCGAGCCCTCTGAGGTCGACGACCACGACCTCCGCGCCGGACTCAGCGACCCGCTCGAGCTCCTCCTCCAGGGCCGGGCTCGAGGCCAGGTCGAGTTCCCCGCTGACGCTGATCACGGTCGCGTGCTCCGCGGTGCGAACCTCTACCCGGAAATGACTCTGCACGGTGCAGGCGAGCGTACTGATCTGCGATCGGACGTGCTGGAATCCTGACCCCGATTGAGGCGATTGCGGGCCCCAGGGCCGGGTGCATATCACGTCAAATCCGGCGCTCACGGCGACGGTTGCCGTGCTGTGCATCGTATGCGCGCAGTACACGGCACGCCTCAAGTTTCGCCGCGGGTTTGACGCGTTATGCACGCCGCTGACCCGTCCGGGACGCAATCCCGTCGAGGACGGGCGTCCGGTCCCACTGCCCCACCGCCATGGGTGCTAGCCGGTCGCTACAGCTGACGGTCTTCGGTCAGGTCGCGAAGCCGCTGCAGCGAGCGCCGCAGCAGGCGTGAGACCTGCATCTGCGAGACCCCGACGCGATCGGCGATCTCGGACTGAGTGAGGTCCTCGCCGAAGCGCAGGAACAGGATCCGCCGCTCGCGCTCGGGGAGGCACTTGGCCGCCGCAAAGATCGCGGCCTGTCGGTGGACGCGCTCGAGCCGCTCGTCCTCGTCACCGATCGCCTCCAGGCGGCTCGGAGTGCCGTCCTGGTCGCCGCCAACCGGCGCGTCGAGCGAGATCGCGCCGTAGGCCTCGGCGGTCTGGAGGCCGTCGAGCACCTCCTCCTCGCTGAGCTCGAGGTACTGGGAGAGCTGGTTGATCGACGGCGTGTGGCCCGTTCGCCCGCTGATCTCATGCTGGGCGTCGATCACCTTGCGTGCGCGCTCCTGGGCGCTGCGGTCGACGTGCAGCGCCCAGCCGGTGTCGCGGAAATAGCGCTTGAGCTCACCGACCACCGTGGGTACCGCGAACGACGTGAACGCGAACCCGCGATCGGGGTCGAACCGCTCCACCGCCTTCACCAATCCCAGGCTGGCCACCTGCACGAGGTCCTCGTAGGGCTCGCTGGAGGGCACGTACCGTCGCGCCAGTTTGCGGGCCAGTGGGAGGAACCTCTCGATCAGCTCGTCGCGGGCGCGACGGTCACGAAAACGGCGCCAACGCCGGAACAGATCCGACGACCGGGCGGCGTACAGGGGCACGCCCACAGTCGGATTCACCGCCATTGCAGACCTCCAGTTGCAGACCCATTCGTTGTACCACACACCTTGACCAACTCCGGGAGGCTCCAGCGCCGATTGCGTGCAAGCTGTGCAGAATTGGCACCGAAAGCGCCCGCAAGCGGCAGGTGGCCCTCGCCGGCCGGCGGTTAGGTCGCGACCGCCTCGCTCTGTTCGAGCGCTGCGGAGTCCTCGTCCTCGGTGAGCAGCGCGATCACGGCGCGCTCGATCCGCCCACGCATGCGGTCGTTTATCGCGCTGAGGTCGCGGATTCGGTCCAGCTCGGCGGCGATCGTCCACCCCGATAGGTAGCGGTCGAACACCCGCGGGTCGATGTACGCGCGCCTGGCCACCGCCGGCGTGTTGCCCAGCAGCCCGGCAACCCCGCGGACGGCGACGTCGATCGCCCGCCTGCGCGCAGTCTTGGTGTCGGCCTCGCGCCCCTGGGTTGCGAGCGAGACCGAGGCGAGCACGGTCGCGTTCCAGGTCCGGAAGTCCTTGGCGCTGAACTCGTCGCCGACCTCCTCCTTGAGGAACTCGTTGATGTCGTCCGATTTGACGTCGTGCCACTGTCGGCCCTGCTTGTAGGCCAGCAGTTGAGGACCGCCGGCTCGGCGTCTGCGAAGCGACCGGATCAGCCCGTAGGACGGCGGATCGTCGATCACCTGACGGCGCCGGATGCCGGCCTTGCCCGGGTAGTCGAACTCGATCGAGTCGTCGTGCACGACGACGTGTTCCCGGTTGAGCGTGGCCAGCCCGAGACCGCCGTCCTCCTGCGCGTACTCCTCGCTGCCGACCCGGAACACGCCGACGTCGAGCAGGCGCACCGCGCCGGCGAGCACGCGCGGCCGGGTGGGCTCGTCGCCGGCGAGAACCTTGACCAGGCGCCGGCGGAGCCGCGGAAGCTCGACTCCGAACCGCAGCATCCGATCGAACTTCTGACGATCGCGGTGCTCCCGCCATTTCGGGTGGTAGAGATACTGCTTGCGGCCGGCCGCGTCGATGCCGGTCGCCTGGAGATGGCCCATCGGATCCGGGCAGATCCACACGTGCTCCCAGGCCGGCGGGATCGCCAGGCCACGCACGTGATCGAGGAGCTCCGGTTCGGCGAGCCGGTCGCCGTCCTCGTCGACGTAGGCGAAGCCGCGTCCACGGCGCACGCGACGGATCCCGGCGCCCGAGCAATCCGAGCGCCGCAGGCGGGTGTTCGAGGTGGTGCGAGTGGCCATCGATTGCCCGGGGAGCCCGGTACCCGAGCGGCGCGGCGCGAAACAGAGCGCGCCCTTGGGATACTTGCCTGCGTGCCGGCCACCTATACCTCCGAGCTCGCCGCGACGCTGGGTCCGGATCTGCTGGAGCGGTTCCTGCGCTACGTGCGGATCGACACCCAGTCGCATCGTCAGCGCACTTCATCGCCGAGCACCCCTGGCCAGCTCGACCTCGCGCGCGTGCTCGTCGACGAGCTCAAGCAGGCCGGGCTGGGCGACGCCGGCCTCGACGACAACGGCTACGTGGTGGCCACACTCGATGGCAGCGGTGACAGCCCCGTCGTCGGCCTCGTCGCCCACATGGACACCAGCCCCGACGCGCCCGCGAGCGGCGTCGAGCCGATCGTCCACCGCGACTGGGACGGCACCACGATCGAGCTGCCCCGCGAAGGCACCCGGCTCGATCCGGAGACGATGCAGGAGCTCGTGGCCAAGCGCGGGCACGACCTGGTGACCAGCAGCGGCGACACGCTGCTCGGCGCCGACGACAAGGCGGGCGTGGCGGCGATCATGAGCGCCGTCGTGTACCTGGCGGCGCACCCCGAGCTGCCGCGACCCAGCCTGAAGATTGCGTTCACCCCCGATGAGGAGATCGGCGAGGGCGCCACCCTGTTCGACATCGAGCGGTTCGGCGCGCTCTGCGCCTACACGATCGACGGCTCGGAGATCGGCGAGCTCCAGGACGAGACGTTCAGCGCCGTCGAAGTGACGCTCACCGTCGAGGGGGTCGACGTGCACCCGGGACAGGCCACGGGCAAGCTCGTCAACGCGCTCAGGCTCGCCGCTCGGATCGTGGCGGCGCTTCCCTCAGACCGTCTCACCCCCGAGACCACATCAGGCCGCGAGGGGTTCATTCATCCGTACGAGCTGACCGGCTCGGCCGGACGTGCCCGGATCGTGGCGATCGTCCGTGACTTCGACGACGATCAGCTCGACGCTCACGTGGCGCTGCTGCAGCGCACCGCGCAGGAGATCGTCGGGACCGAGCCGCGCGCCCGCCTGGACGTCGACGTCCATCCGCAGTACCGCAACATGCGCCGGTATCTCGAGGCGGCCCCTTATGCCGCCGCGGCGGCCGAGGAGGCGATCCGGGCCGAGGGACTGGAGCCGGTCCGCAACCCGATTCGCGGCGGGACCGACGGATCGAGGCTCAGCGAGATGGGGTTGCCGACGCCGAACATCTTTACCGGCGCCCATGAGTTCCACTCGGTTCGCGAGTGGGCGTCGCTGCAGGACATGGCCGCGTCCGCGGCCACGATCGTTCGCCTCGCCGAGGTCTGGACCCGGCCCGCGTACGCCGGGTTCGGCGGCAACGGGCGCCAGCCTTGAGCCCACGGTTCAGCGGCTCGCTGGCGTCGGTCGACGGCCAGGTGACGCTGGCCTCCAGCGCGACGATCCCAGCCACCGATCATGGCCTGTTGCGTGGCGACGGCGCATTCGAGGTGGTCCGGGTGTACGACGGGCGGACGTTCGCGCTCGGCGAGCACCTCAAGCGCCTGGAGCGGTCGGCATCCAATCTCCGCCTGGCCGTCGATCTGGATGTGATCCGCTCGGACGCGCGGCGGCTGCTGTCGCACGCCGGCGCCGGCCCCGACCACGAGTTGCTGCGGATCGTGGTCACCCGCGGCGGCCGCCGCCTGCTGCTCACCGAGCCTCTGCCCGAGGTGCCCGACCGGGCGCGGTTGGGGACGATCACCTACGCCCCCACGCGCGTGCTCGACGGCGTCAAGTCGCTGTCGTACGCGGCCAACATGCTGGCCTCGCGGATGGCGCGAGAGCGCGGGTATGACGAGGCGCTGCTGGTCTCGCCGCACGGCCGCGTGCTCGAGGCGCCGACCAGCTCGATCTTCTGGGTCGCCGGCGGCGCGGTGATGACGCCTCCGCTGAGCGACCACATCCTGGCCTCGATCACGCGCCGCGTGGTGATCGATCAGTGCGGCGCCGTCGAGCGCCCGTGCACGCTGGAGGACCTGTCGGCCGCCGACGAGGTGTTCCTGGCCTCGACAGTGCGCGAGGTCCAGCCGGTGGCGGCGATCGACGACGTGTCGTTTCCGAGCGTCGGTCCGGTCACCGAGCGGCTAACGGGCGAGATCACGGAACGCATCCGCTCCCACCTCGACGAAGGCTGAGGCGGCTCGGGAAGTCGCGAGGTGAGCGGATGAAGATTCTGACCGTCGTCGGCAACCGCCCCCAGTTCATCAAGGCCGCGGCCGTGTCGGGGCCGCTTCGCCGGGTCCACGAGGAGGTGCTGGTCCACACCGGCCAGCACTTCGACGACGAGCTCTCGGCGGTGTTCTTCGCCGAGCTCGGCCTGCCCTCGCCCGAGCGCGAGTTGCACATCTCGCGCGGGTCCAACACCTCGCAGACCGGACGCATGCTGGCGGCGCTGGAGCCGGTGCTGATCGATGTCGCTCCCGACGCAGCGCTCGTGTACGGCGACACCAACTCGACTCTGGCGGGCGCGCTGGCCGCCGCCCAGGCCGGGGTCCCGGTGGCCCACGTGGAGGCCGGCATGCGCTCGTTCGATCGCTCGATGCCCGAGGAGCTCAACCGGGTGCTCGCAGACCATGCCAGCGACCTGCTGCTGTGCTCGTCGGAGGTCGCGGTCGAGAACCTGCGGCGCGAGGGTGTCGCCGGCGCCGTCGAGCTCGTCGGCGACGTGATGGTGGACGTCGCCGCCGCGGTCCAGCCGGGGGCGCGCGCCCGCACCGACCTGGTCAGCGCGCGGGGCGTGACGCCGGGCGAGTATGTGCTGGCGACGGCCCACCGGGCGGGGAACGTCGACGTTCCGGAGCGGCTCCGGGAGCTGGTCGCGCTGTTGCTGTCGGTGCCGATGCCGGTGGTGCTCCCGCTGCACCCGCGAACGGCGGCGCGGCTGCGGGATGCCGAGCTGTACGAGCCGCTCCAGCGCGGCGACAACATGATCCTGGCACCGCCGGTGGGCTACCTCGAGCTCAACGCGCTGCTGTGCAACGCGCACGCCGTCCTGACCGACTCGGGCGGCCTGCAGAAGGAGGCCTACCTGGCAGGGGTGAAGTGCATCACGATGCGACCCAGCACCGAGTGGACCGAGACCGTCGACCGAGGCTGGAATGTGCTGGTCGATCTCGATGCCGCTGCCACGCTCGCGGCGCTCGGGCGCGAGCCGCCCCAGGACCGCCCGGAGCTCTACGGCGACGGACATGCAGCAGATCGAGTGCTCGCTGCGCTTACACTGCACCTCGGATGAGGGGAAGGCGCCATGACTGATGGTCCGCTGCGGGTCGGCGTCGCCGGCCTCGGCTATTGGGGGCCGAACCTCGCGCGCAACTTCGCCGCGATCCCCGGCTGCGAGCTGGCCTGGTGCTGCGACGCCTCGTCAGACGCTCGGGAGCGCATCGGCCGTCAGTTCCCGAGTGCGCGTCTGACCGCTGACCTCGGGGAGCTGCTCGCCGACCCCGAGCTCGACGCGATCGTGCTGGCCACGCCCGTGCCGACCCACGCCGACCTCGCCGTCAGGGTGCTCGAGGCCGGCAAGCACTGCTTCGTCGAGAAGCCGCTGGCGCAGTCGGTCGCCGACGCCGAGCGTGCGGTTGCCGCAGCCGACTCGACCGGGCGGACGCTGATGGTCGGCCACCTGCTCGAGTATCACCCCGGGGTCCAAAAGCTCAAGGAGCTCGCGGAGTCCGGCGACTTGGGCGACGAGATCTACTACATCTACGGCAACCGCCTGAACCTGGGCAAGCTCCGCGCCGACGAGAACGCGCTGTGGAGCCTGGGCGCCCACGACGTCTCGGTGGTCCTGTACCTGGCCGGCGAGGAGCCCGAGGAGGCGATCGCGCGGGGCGAGTGCTACGTGCGCCCCGGCGTCGAGGACGTGGTGTTCTGCTTCCTGCGCTTCCCGTCGGGTCTGTCGGCCCACCTCCACCTGTCGTGGCTCGATCCGCATAAGGAGCGCCGGTTCACGATCGTCGGCTCCGGCCGCATGGCCACGTTCGACGACATGGCGATCGAGGGAAAGCTGACGATCTACGACAAGGGTTTCGACGAGGACGTCCGCACCTACGGCGAGTACATCACTCGCACCGGTGACATCTTCTCCCCGCGGATCCCCAACTTCGAGCCGCTGCGGCTGGAGTGCGAGCACTTCGTGCACTGCATCCGGACCGGCGAGCGACCGCGCTCGGATGGGGCCAGCGGCCTGCGCGTGGTCCGCGTGCTCGAGAAGCTCCAGCAGTCGCTTGAAGCATCGGCCCGCGCTGCGGATGCCGGGCGAGCCTGAGATCGCCTCCGGGGCCCACGTGGCGCCCGACGCGGTCGTCGGCCCCGGCGCCGAGGTCTCCCCCGGGGCGGTGATCCACTCGGGGGCCAGGATCGGGTCCGGCGCGGCGATCGGGTCGGGCACGGTGGTCCACGCCGGTACGCAGGTCGGCGACGACTGCGTGATCGAGGACCTCGTCGTGCTGGGCAAGCGCCCGCGGCTGCGCGCGGGCTCGAGCGCTGGTGGCGGCGAGCTGTCCGAGCTCGTGCTCGAGACCGGGGTCAAGGTGTGCTGTGGCGCGATCGTGTACGCCGGGACCCGGATCGGGGCCGGCGCGATCATCGGCGACCAGGCGCAGGTCCGCGAGCGTTGCACGATCGGCGAGCGTTCGGTGGTGGGCCGGGGATCGGCGATCGAGTTCGGCGTCAGCGTCGGTTCCCGGGTGCTGATCCAGACCGACGTGTACGTGACGGCGGGATCCGTCGTCGAGGACGACGTGTTCCTCGCGCCCGGGGTGATGACCACCAACGACAACACGATGAGCCGGCATCCCCGTGGCGAGGCATTGAGGGGCGCGACGTTCCGCCGCGCCTGCCGGGTCGGCGGGGCCGCGGTGATCGTGCCCGGGGTCGAGATCGGCGCCGAGGCGTTCGTGGCCGCCGGCTCGGTGGTCACGCGCCACGTCGGCGAGCGGGAGGTCGTGATGGGCGTGCCCGCACGGGTAGTACGTCGAGTGCCGGACGAGGATCTGCTCGAGCGCTGGCGCTAGCACCCCCCGGCGCGCGATCATCTCTCGACACTGAACGCGAGATAGGAGGCCGCGATGGAGACCTGGGACGTCCGTTCGCTTGAGATCGAGGTCCACCAACCGCAGGTGCTGCGCAGCGACGAGGAGACCCGCGCGATTGCGATCCTGCTCCCAGCCGGCGAAGAGCTCCAGGAGCACCAAGTCCACGAGCGTGCCTACCTGTTCGTGGCCGACGGCGAGATCGAGATCTCAGCAGACGGGCGCACGGTCGCCGGCGGCGCCGGGCTGGTCACGCACTTCGAGCCGGCCGAACGTCACGCGGTCAAGGCGGTATCGGATGCGCGGCTGGTGCTGGTGCTGTCGCCGTGGCCCGGAGTGGGCCACCCCTCGCGCCAGGGCTGAGACGGCTCAGCCGGCGGGCGCCGGCGCCGGGGCCGGCGGCGGCGAGACGTTGTCGCTGGCGTTGGTCCACACCACCTGTTCGGTGCCGGGGCCGACGCTGATCAGCGTGATCGGTACGTCCACGAACTCCGACAGGTACTGCAGGTACTCGCGCGCGGCCGCGGGCAGCTCAGACTCCTCGCGACACTCGGTGATGTCCTCGGTCCAGCCGCGGAGCTCCTCGTACTCGCCGATGGAGTGGTGGAGCACCGTCTGGTGGTATGGGAAGTCCTCGAACTCGGCTCCCTCGGCGCCGCGGTATCGCGTGCATACCTTGAGGCGGTCATAACCGGTGAGCACGTCGAGCTTGGTCACCGCGAGCCCGGTCAGCGAGTTGATCCGCGCGGCGTAGCGCAACGCCACCAGGTCCAGCCAGCCGACGCGGCGGGCGCGGCCGGTGGTGGTCCCGTATTCGCCACCCTGCTCGCGCAGCTGGTCGGCCAGCGGTCCCTCGAGCTCGGTCGGGAACGGCCCGGCGCCGACCCGCGTCCCGTAGGCCTTGGTGACCCCCCACACCTCGTCGATGTCCTTGGGCCCGACGCCGGCGCCGATGCACGCCGCGCCCGCCACCGGGTTCGACGAGGTGACGAACGGATACGTGCCGTGGTCGATGTCGAGCAGCGCGCCCTGGGCGCCCTCGAACACAACCAGCTTGCCCTCGTCCAAACGCTCGTGGACGAGCTTGATCGTGTCGGCGATGAACGGCTCGAGCCTGTGCCCGAAGGTCAGGTACTCCTCGGTCATCGTCTGCAGGTCCAGCCGCGGGTCCTTGGCGAACGGCCGCAGCGACAGCCGCTTGGGATCGAGCGCGGCGACGATCTTCTTCTTCAGGATCTTCTCGTCGAGCAGGTCCTGGACCCTGATCCCCAGCCTCGCCGCCTTATCGGCGTAGCAAGGGCCGATGCCCCGCCGGGTGGTTCCGATCTGGAGCTTGCCCAGCTTCGCTTCGCCGGCGTGGTCGAGCATCAGGTGGTAGGGCATGATCAGGTGCGCATTGGCGGAGATCCGCAGCGAGGTCGTGTCCACGCGCCGCCGCCGCAGCTCCTCGAGCTCATCGGTCAGCACCTTCGGGTCGATCACGACTCCGTTGCCGATCACGCAGAGCGTGCCCGGATGCAGAATCCCCGACGGGATCAGATGAAGCTTCCAGGTCTGGCCGTCGCGCACGATCGTGTGACCGGCGTTGTTGCCGCCCTGGAAGCGGACGATCGCATCGGCCCGCTCCGCGAGCAGGTCGGTGATCTTTCCTTTGCCTTCGTCGCCCCATTGGGCGCCCACGATCACGATTCCGGGCATCGCGATCAGTGTACGAGGGCCGCCGGGCGGGTCGGGTCTCGATTCACCCGGCGGCGACCGTGCGCGACCGGCCGAGTACACGGCCCTTGGCGCCGAGCGCCTGGACGGCCACGTAGCCGCGCGCCGGGATCGTGGCCGCGGTCTCGAACCCGCGCTTGCGGACGACGGTCACCGGCCGTAGCGAGCCCGGCCTCGGGCCGGCCAGTATGCGCCAGCGGGCCACCCCCGTCGCGCCGTTCCAGCTCGCCCAGACGTTGACCGACGCGCCGGAGCGGGCCGCCGCCACCGCCGGCGGGCTCTCCGGCTTGCCGCTCCACTTGAAGCGATAGGCGCGGTAGCTCGAGTTGGAGGTCACGAAGCGCGCGTCGAAGTCCTCCTGCCCGGCTGAGTCGAACTGAGTGAAGTACGGCCGCTGGCCGTAGCCGAGGAACGCCTGACCGCCGCGCAGCTTCTGCACGCCGCCCTCGAAGTTCGCCGAGATCGTCGGCGAGTGGTCGTAGGTCTGGACCAGCGACGCGGTCATCTTCCCGGCATTCAGCGAGACGCGGATCCCGCGGGAGTACGGATGGACCTTGGGCGGGCCGGCGCCGTTGTCGAAGATCGTGAGTGTCCCGTCCGGATGCACGGTGACCGAGTGCTGGAAGCCCGTGGTCGTTCCCGGACCCATCTTGAAGCTCGACCGCTTGCCGCCCAGGCGCCAGATGATCCGGCCGGTCCGGCGGTCGAGCTTGTAGATCGCCGAGGTGTTGCGCATCGAGACGATCACGTCGCCGGCGCGGTCGAGCGAGATCGAGTTCGCGTGGTACGGATCGACGACGTGCCCCGGTTGGTTGGCCGTGTACTTGTAGGACTCCGACAGCGCGACGTGATCGAGCGCGTGCCACTCGAACAGGACCAGCCCGGTCTTGATGTCGATCTCCTGCACGACGCTGTCGATCACCGGCCGGCCCAGCCCCGGCAGCGACACCGGTGAGGCGGCGATCATCCAGGCGTCGCCCTTGTTGGTGACCATGAATTCGTGCAGGTCGGCCTCCAGGCCGTTGCCGGCATGGACGGTGGCGACCCTGCGGTAGCGGCGGTTGTAGATCACCCCGACGCCCCGGCCGCTGCCCCGGTTGGTGTTGCCCTGCCACCAGGTGAGGACCTTGCGGCCATGGAGCTTTGAGACCCGGAAGTCGGTGGTGAGGAGCTGCTGGTCAACCGGCGTGGCGTGAAACCACACCAGCCTGCCCTTCGGGTCGAGGATCATCGGGCCGTCCTCGGTGGGCCCGTTCTGGGGGGCGACGAAGATATCGCCGTCGGCCTGGGGGGCCGAATCAGTCGCCACCGCCACCGCGGTCGGGGTCAGGTCGGGACGCGAACGGAACTGCTGTGTCCCGCCGGGCACCGTCCTGGCCAGCGACAGCTTGCCGGGGCCGATCTGCATGGCCGGATGCTCGATCCGGAAGTGGTACTCGCCGTCGCCGACGCCGACCAGCTTCAAGTGCGTGGTCACGGTCACGGTCTCGCCTGCGACGAACGGCTTGACGGGCACGAAGCTCGCGCCCCGGCCGTCGGAGTCGGCCTCGACCCGGCCTTCGTGGTCGCCTGAGCGCGAGCCGACGACCTCGACCCTGGCGACCCGCGACGCCTCGACGTTCCGGAAGCTGATCTGCGTGCCGGGCATCGCATACCGGCTCCCGGGTACCGGGAACGCACTCACGCCCCGACCGTCGTGTCCCGAGTCTGAGGACGCAGGGAGGGTGTGGTTGGCCGGCAGGGGCTCGCCCGCGGACTGTGGCTTATCGCTCCCGCAGGCCGAGAGCGCGAGCCCCGAAAACAGGCAGCACAACAGGGCCGCCGATCCGGGCAGCCGGAGGTTGATCGATGCGCGGCGGGCCGCAGAAGCCTTCGATCGCACGCGCCCCGGTCGGGGGTGACGAGCTACGCGAAACAACCTGACAGCGCCGAAGAATTACCAGAAACGGCGGCTGTCGCGCGCCGCGACCTACACGAACGGCCGAGATTCTCGGCGCGCTACGGGTCGGATATCGCCCGGCCGACGGTGAGCGCGTCGCGCAGCGCCGGTTCGAGCTCGGCGAATCTGGCGTCGGGCTCGACGCCGAGGCCGTCGAGGGTCTTGCTGAAGAAGCAGCGCGCAGCCGCGGCGAGCACGACGTCGAGGATGTCGGCGTCTGACAGCCCTAGTCGGCGCAGGCGGTCGATGTCCTGCGCGGTGACTGCGGAGGCGTCTGCCGCGACCTGATCTGCGAGATCCATCACCGCGACGTCGATGTCGTCGAGGCCCGCCTCGTGGTGATCGGTCACGACCTCGCGGACCTTGTCGGGTCCGAGAAACTGGTCGCTGAGCACGGTTCCATGCGCGAGCGCGCAATAGCTCGAGCGCAGGCGCCGCGCGGCAGCGACCGTGGCCAGCTCGTAGCGGCGGAGGTCCATGTTGCTCTTGATCGCGCCGTTGAGCTGCATCCAGGCCGCGTACACGGTCGGACGGGCCGAGAACGCCGCGGCGAAGTTAGGGACGTACCCCATCGCGTCCCGGGCCGCCGCATAATGCTCTGCGGTCTGGCCCTCGGCTCGGTCTTCGGGGGTCGTTTCGATAAACGCCATGGCCGCTAGTCCAGCGCGGTGTCGTGCAGCCCGGTGCTGGGCCTCTCCCGCTGGTCCCACCAGGCGTTGACGACCCCGATCGCGCCGCCCATGATCCCCTCCTTGAACGCCGCCGTGTCGTTGACGTTGGGCAGCTCCTCGTCGGGCACCGGGGACCCGAGGAACTCGCACAGCGGGCCCCAGCCTTCGCGCGGCTCCCACACCAGCAGGCGGTCGGAGGGCACGTCGGCCTTGACCCGATCGTTCCAGCGTTCCATCGCCGCCGCCAACCCGGCGTCGTCGAACGTCGCGTCCGGCGGCGCGAGCGCGCCGTCGGGGTCTCGCCAGGTCATCACCGTCATCAGGTCCATGAACCGCTTCCACAGCGGGTCGAGCACCGCTCTGGCCTCGCACAGGTGGTGCATCACCGAGTCGCCGAAGTAGATCGCCCAGATGGTGTCGCGCATGCTCCGCACCCAGCTCTCGGCGTTGCGCACGCTCAGCACCACCTTCGAGTCGGGGTAGTACTCGAGCAGCTCCTTGTAGTAACGCGCCCCGGGCCAGTCGCAGGTCGACTGGGCGTCGCCGAAGATCGCCTCCCAGTCCGGCTTCCCGTCGGCCACGCCCTCCCACTGCGACAGGCCCTTGTCCATGTCCATGAACACGTCGCGCATGTGGTAGCAGGGGCCGAAGCCCAGCTTCTCGTACGCGATCGCCTGGCTCGTGGTTGCGGTGCGGGGAAGGCCTGCTCCGATGACTCTCATCTATCTCCTCAACTGGAAGTCGGACGCGGCGGTTCTATCAGAGCGACCGCTCAGTGGTCCAGTGCTCGCGCCAGCCGATCCAGCCCGGTTTGGATCTCGTCGGGCCGGTGGGTGGTGAACGAGAGCCGCAGCGTGGCCGGATCGGGGGGCCCCGAGAAGAACGGCGCTCCCGGCACGTAGGCGACGTCGTGATCCAGAGCCTGCGCGAGCATCTCGCCGGAGTCCCAGCCGTCGGGCAGCCGCGCCCAAACGAACATTCCGCCGTTGGGGCGGTTGTGAGTCGATCCAGGCGGCAGCGCCGACGCCAGGCCGTCGATCAGGGCGTCGCGGCGAGCGCCGTAGGCCGCTCGCAGCCGCCCGATGTGCGCCTCGAGGTCGGTGTGGGTCAGCCACCGCGCCGCTGCCGCCTGGTCGACGGTCGAGGAGTGCAGGTCGGCGGCCTGCTTGGCGATCGTCAGCGATCGCAGCAACATTCGCGGCGCCCGCACCCACCCGACCCGCAGGCCCGGGGCCGCGATCTTCGACAGTGTCGAGATCGCCAACGTGCGCGCCCCGGCTCCGGGCAGCGACGCGACCGCGGGGAGCGGCTCGCCGCGGTAGCGCAGCTCCCCGTAGGGATCGTCCTCGACCAGCCACAGCCCCGCCTGCTCGGCGGCCGTGGCCAGCGCCCGGCGACGGTCCAGCGGCAGTGTGCGGCCGGTCGGGTTGTGGAACGTGGGAACGGTATAGAGCAGCTTGGGCCGGTGCCGGGCGACGAGCTCGTCGAGCGCCTCCGGGTCCAGCCCGTCGTCGTCGCAGGGAATCGGGACGGCGACCGCGCGCGCCAGCGCGAAGCACTGCAGCGCCGCCAGGTACGACGGCTCCTCGACCAGGACCCGGTCTCCGGGCTCGAGCAGCACCGTGGAGATCAGCGTCAGCGCCTGCTGCGAGCCGCTGGTGATCAGCAGGTCGTCGGCCTCCGTGTCCAGACCGCGGGCCGTCAGCCGCTGCGCGATCGCCGCGCGCAGGTGCGGGTCGCCCTCGGTCGTCGAGTACTGCAGCGAGCGGCCACCCCGATCATCCGAGAGCACTGCGGCGAAGGCCTCGCGGAGCCCGGCCAGGTCAAACAGCTCGGGCGCCGGCAGGCCGCCCGCGAACGACACCACGTCCTCGCGTTCGGTCAGCGCGAGGATGTCGCGCACGGGCGAGCTGGTCGCGCCGTGAACGCTGTCGGGCGGCGAGGCGGCTTGCGAGGATCGGGACATGGCGGGCTCCTGGAAGATCGAGGGACGACGCTGCTGCCACCGGCGCACCCGCGAGAGTGCGGGTCGCTACCGCTCGGTGGCGCGCTCTACTCGTCTTCCGAAGCCGGTCACACGGTCGATTCTAACCGGCGACCACGGCTCCGGCCGTGGTCGCCCGCCAAGGTCGGCAGGCGGCGCAGGGCGAGCAAACCGCCGCAGGCGACCAGCGCGACGGCCAGCGCTCCAATGCCCAGCCCGGCCCGCGGCCCGATCGCGGCCATCGTCGCGCCGATCAGCGGACCGCCGATCGGCGTCGAGCCCTGGAAGGCGACGAACCACAGCGACATGACCCGCCCGCGCATGTTGGGCGCGGCGTTGAGCTGGAGCGTCGAGTTGCCCGTCGACATGAACGCGATGCTGGCCGATCCAGCCAGGGCGAGTGCGATCAGCTCGATGGGGAGGCTGGGGGCCAGCGCCGCGACCCCGAGCGCGGCCCCGAGCCCGAACGCGGCAGCGATCAGCGGCCGCACCCCGGTCTTGCCCCGGGCGGCCACGAACAGCCCGCCGACCACCGCGCCGACCCCGATCGCCGCGGTCATGAAGCCGAACCCGGCGGCGCCCACGTTCAACCCCCGGTCGGCCATGACCGGGAGCGACACCTGGAACTCGTACGTGAGGCAGCCGGCCACGCCCATCATCACCAGCGGCACGGCGAGCTCGGGCATCGAGCGGATGTAGCGCAGTCCCTCCCGGAGTTGGCCCCGGGCGCGAGGCGCCAGCTTGGACGGCGACAGCGCGGTGGCGTCCATCGTGGTCAGCGAGAACACGACCGCCGCGAAGCTCGCGGCATTGGCCAGGAAGCACACGTCGTTGCCGACGGTCGCGATCAGGATCCCGGCGACGGCCGGCCCGATCGAGCGGGCGACGTTGACCAGCACGGAGTTCAGGCTGACCGCGTTGCGCAGGTGCTCGGGCCCGACCAACTCCATCATGAACGACTGTCGGGCGGGGTTCTCGAAGGCGTTGTTGAGACCCAGCATCGCCGCGAGCAAGCCGATCTGCCAGACCCGCACGGTCCCGGTCGCGGTCAGCACTCCGAGCGCCAGCGCCTGCAGGCCCATCACGCTCTGCAGCGCGATCATCAGCTTTCGCTTATCGACTCGGTCGGCGATCACGCCGCCGTAGGGGCCCAGCAGCAGGACCGGCAGCGTCTGCAGCGCCACGATCACCCCGAGCGCGGTGCTCGAGTGGGTGATGCTGAGCACCAGCCAGGACTGCGCGGTCATCTGCATCCAGGTGCCGATCAGCGAGACTGACTGCCCGGCGTAGTAGCGGCGGTAGTTGGGTACCGAGAGGGCGGCGAAGGTGACGCGTCCGGCGCGCAGGACGCGCGTCATCAACTGGGCCTCCGGAGCTGCTCTGACAGCGCCTCCAGCGCCGGCAGGGCCCGCTCCAGGCAGCCGCGGTGCTCGACGCTCAAGCCCTCCAGGGCCGCGTTGATCGCGTCGGTGCGCTCGCTGCGGATGTGCTTGGCCAGCCGGCGGCCGGCGAGCGTGGCGTTGACCCAGGCGGCGCGGCGATCGTCGTCGTCGCTGGTGCGCTCGAGCAGTCCCCGCTCAACCAGGCCGGAGACGATCCGCGACAGCATCGTCGGGTTCAGGCTCTCGGCCGTGGCCAGCTCGGAGAGGCGAATTGGCCCGTCGCGCATCACCGTCAGCAGTACCGAGATCCGAGTCGGGGTCATCCCCGCCTCGGATCCGGCGGCCGTGTCGCGCAGGCGCCGGGACAGGCGTCCGACCGCGACCCGAAGGCGGGCTGCGGTATCGACGTCGACGATCGCTGCGGCTCTCAAGACTTAATCAATCCTAAATACTTGCTTGCTGGCAAGCATCATTCTAGCAGCGCTGCGTCGACCGCCCGGCCCGGCCGGCCCGGCGATCGTCTCGACTGTGTGGGGCGCTCAGCCCAGCGTGAACGGGTCGCGCGTGCCGCCGCTGAGCTCGACCCAGACCGACTTGGTCTCGAGGTACTCGTTGACGGCCTCGGCCCCGTTCTCGCGCCCCAGGCCCGAGAGTCCGTAGCCGCCGAACGGGACGCTGGGGGAGACCACGCGATACGCGTTGATCCACACCGTGCCGGTCCGCAGCGCGGCGGCGACTCGGTGCGCGCGGTGCACGTCCTTGGTCCACACAGCCCCGGCAAGGCCGTACGGGGTCGCGTTGCCCAGCCGCACCGCCTCGTCCTCGTCGGTGAACGTCAGCGCCGCGAGCACCGGCCCGAACACCTCCTCACGGACGATCGTGTCCTGCGGGTCCACGCCGGTGAACACGGTCGGCTTGACGAACAGGCCACCGAGACGGGCGTCGGGTTCACCGCCCGAGGCGACGACAGCGCCCTCGCGCCGAGCGGTCTCCAGATAGCCGAGGACCTTCTCGTACTGCGGCCGGTTGGCTACGGGCCCCATCTCGGTGGTGGGATCGGTGGGATCTCCGAGCTTGATCTGCTCGGCCCGGCCGGCCACCCGCTTCACGAGCTCGTCGTGTACGTCGGCATGGACGATCAGGCGCGAGCCCGCCATGCACGTCTGGCCGGTCGCAGCGAACACTCCGGCCACCACGCCGTTGGCCGCCGCGTCGAGATCGGCGTCGCCGAACACGATCTGGGGCGACTTGCCGCCGAGCTCGAGCGTGACCTTGTTGAGGTTCTCGGCGGCGGCGTGGGCGACGGCGCGGCCGGTCGCGGTCGACCCGGTGAACGCGACCTTGTCGACGCCCGAATGCCCCGCCAGCGCCGCGCCGAGCTCGCGCGAGGCGCCGGTGACGACGTTGACCACGCCGGGCGGGAAGCCAGCCTCGCCGGCCAGGCGCGCCAGCTCCAGGGTCGCCACGGGAGAGTGCTCGGAGGGCTTTACGACCATCGTGCAGCCGGCGGCCAGCGCCGGCGCGAGCTTCCAGGTCAGCAGCAGCAGCGGCGAGTTCCAGGGGGTGATCGCGGCGACCACGCCGACCGGCTCGCGCCGCGTGTATACGAGGTAGTCGGGATTCGGCGTGGGGATCTGGCGCCCCTCGATCTTGTCCGCGATGCCCGCGTAGTACTCGTACCAGCCGCCCAGCGCCTGGGCCTGGCCGATCATCTCCCGGTAGAGCTTGCCCGAGTCGTTGACCTCGAGCTGGGCCAGGCGCTCGGCGTTGGCGGTGATCAGGCCGGCGAAGCGGCGCATCAGCGCGGCGCGCTGGAAGCCGGTGGTGGCGCCCCAGGCGCCGGCGAGCGCCTCACGCGCGGCCGTGACCGCCGCGTCGACGTCCTCGGGGCCGGCGTCGGGCACGGTCGCCCACGGCTCGCCGGTGTAGGGGTTCTCAGTCTCGAATGTGTTGCCCGAGGCGGCCTGGACGGCGTTGCCGCCGATCACCATCGGGAACTGCTCGAGCTGAGAGGTTGCCGTCACCGCCCGGGGAGTATGACGCCGCGGCTGCACCGCAGGGGATCAGGTACGACCCGAGGTGATCGTCGATCGCCGCCAGCGCCGCCGCGTCGGCCGCGTTGGCGCGGAACGATACGTACCCGTCGGGGCGGATCAGAACCGCTCCGAATCGGCGTCCCGTCCGTGGCCCCCTCGGTGACGTCCACCAGCCCGTCCCAGCGCCGGCGCAGGCGGGCGGTCCCGTCCTCGTCAGCGGCGCCGAACAGCAACAGGCGGTGGGAGGTCCGGGCCGAAGTCTGGTCGGGGAAGCGGTCGCCGGGTTGGGGAGCCGGTGCCGGCGGCGACCCGGGAGCCACGTACTCGCCGAGCAACGGGCCGCCCGCGTAGCTGATGTCGAGCATCGACCGCGCCCGTACGAGCGCCGCCACGTGCTCGGCCGATGGAGGCGCCGGGCGTACGCCGGTGCGCGCCGCCTCGACCGCGGCGTGCGCCAGGCCGTGCAGCCGGTCGGAGACCTCGAGCGCCTGCTGATCGGCGAGCATTCGCTCGGGCTCGAAGCTGTCGAGCAGTGCTCCGCGCGCACGGCCCTGGACGGTCAGCGCGAGCTTCCAGGCGAGGTTGTGTCCGTCGTGCAGGCCGGAGTTGAGTCCCTCTCCGCCGAACGGGCTCGACAGGTGGCCGGCGTCGCCGAGCAGGAACCATCGCTCACCGGCCAGCCGTAAGGCGATTCGCCGGTGCATCTGAAACCTCGACGCCCAGTCGACGTCGACCAGCTCGAGCTTCCCGGTAATCCGCCGCCTCAGCAAGCCGGCGATCGTGTCCGCCGACCGGTCGCGTTCCAGCCGCTCGAGCTCGTCGGCGCACAGATCGCCGATGAACGTGAGCCACCAGTCGTCGGGCAGCGGCGTGAGCAACACGTATCCCTCGGGCGTGGCGATCAGCGCAGGCCCGTCGCGAGGCAGCCCACAGCGCACTCGCACGTCGGCCGCCAGCGCCGTCCCCGGGTACGTGTCGCCGCCGAGCACCCCAGCCATCGCGGCACGCGTGACGCTGTGGGCACCGCCGGCGCCGAGCACGTACTGCGTCTCGACCGACTCGGTCCTACCGTCGGGTCGCTCCAACGTCACCAGGACCGCGTCCGCGCGAGGCTGCACCGAGGACACCGTGACCCCGCGCTCGAGGCTCACGTCGAGGCTGGACAGCCGGTCGGCGAGGATCTGCTCGGTGCGCCACTGGGGGAGGCTGCACTGGTACTCCCAGCGACAGCCGGCACCGGCGAACCGCATCTCGCTGACCTGCGCCAGCTCCGCGTCGAACACTCGGGCGAACGGCAGCTGCAGCGACGAAGCGATCACCTCGTCGAGCACCTCGGCGCGCGCCAGGATCTCGAGCGTCCCGGGCTGAAGCGCGGTCGCCCGCGCCTCCCGGTGGGGGTGGGGCCGCCGTTCGACGATCCGAGGGCGCACGCCGTGGCGGGCCAGCTCCACGGCCGCAAACAGCCCCGAGGGTCCGGCGCCCACGACGAGCACATCGACCGAATCCCTCGGCATATCCTGATTCAACCAGGGACTGGTCAACGGTGGCAAACGGCGCTAGCGTGACCGTGTCCGTGGGCGGCGCAGACACCAACCGGGAAGCCGAAGTCAGCGCGCGCTGAGCCCCTGCGCCCGCTGTCGGCCGAGGACCTGAGCATCCTCGCGCTCGAGACCGAAATCGTCGCCGGGCACACCTGCAAGGTGATCACGCTCGGCGGTCGGATCGATGCCGGCCGCCTGCGCGAGTCGATCGCCGGGCGGCTGGAGCGCGCGCCGATGCTGAGGATGCGCCTGTCCGACACCGACGGGAATCCGTGCTGGGTGCTCGACTCCGACGTCGATCTCGCCGCGCATGTGGTCGATGCCGGGGGCTCGGAACCGGTTGACATGCCCGGCCTGCGGACGCTGATCGCCCACCTATTCCAGCAGCGTCTGGACCGCTCGAGGCCGTTGTGGCGGATCGACGTCGTTCCCGAGCTCGATGATGGCGGGAGCGCGCTGATCTGGCGCTTTCACCACGCCGCGGCGGATGGGCAGACGGCGATGCGGGCGGCCTGGGAAGCGCTGTTCGACGAGGGAGACGACGGTCCGCCGCCGGCCCCGGGTCGGCGCGATCATCGCCGCCCAGCGGTCGACGAACGGCGGGCCGCTGAGCCCGGGGAGTCCGAGCGCCGTCTCGCGAGCCTCGGCGCCGCGGTGCGCGAAACCCCGCAT
>CAWCRO010000018.1:0-83371 GCA_963797955.1 uncultured Solirubrobacterales bacterium
TCGATTTCGACGACCGGCCGCGCAGCCGGACCGTGACCGTCCAGGTCCTGTCCTGAGCCTCTGCGGGGAGCCGGTGAAGGCCTCCGGAGACTCGCGCCGGCCCATGTGACCGCTCGCCGGCCCGAGACCCGCTAGGCTCCCGACGCGTAACCGGTTGCGGAGGCGTCGCCGCCAAGCCCTTCCAAGGGCCACGATTTCGGCGCTATACTCACCGGTCCGCTCCGGAATCCGCCAGGATCCCGGACGCGCCCTGAGAAGGAGACCCCTTCTACGAGAGGTGCGCGACGGTCTTTGAAAACTCAACAGCATGCGCACACTTCGACCGACCCTCGGTCGAGATGTGTGTCCAGGTTCGACGCCGCCGTCGAAACCCGTCTTCGGGTCCCTCGCACGGCGGTGCCAGAATTGACCCCGTCTTGCGTCCCGGAGCCCACGGTGTACGAGGGCTCCCTCGTGTGGACGCAAGGGCCTGATCCTTCCAGGGACAGGCCCAGGGTTTCCCGCAGCCGTCACGACTTCGGTCGTCTCGGATGGCGGGTGACTCCCGACGACTCTTTGGTGAAGTTGAGTAGTTCTTCACGGAGAGTTTGATCCTGGCTCAGGACGAACGCTGGCGGCGTGCCTAACACATGCAAGTGGAGCGACGAACCAGGCTTCGGCCTGGGGCAAAGCCGCGAACGGGTGAGTAACACGTGGGTAACCTGCCCCGATGATTGGGACAACCCGAGGAAACTCGGGCTAATACCGAATGTGCCCTCCGACCATAAGGTCGCTGGGGAAAGGAAGCTTCGGCCTCCGCATCGGGATGGGCCCGCGGCCCATTAGCTTGTTGGTGAGGTAACGGCTCACCAAGGCAACGATGGGTAGCTGGTCTGAGAGGACGATCAGCCACACTGGGACTGAGACACGGCCCAGACTCCTACGGGAGGCAGCAGTGGGGAATCTTGCGCAATGCGCGAAAGCGTGACGCAGCAACGCCGCGTGGGGGAAGAAGGCCTTCGGGTTGTAAACCCCTTTCAGTTGGGACGAAGCTTCGCCGGTGAATAGCCGGCTGGAGTGACGGTACCTTCAGAAGAAGCCCCGGCTAACTACGTGCCAGCAGCCGCGGTAATACGTAGGGGGCAAGCGTTGTCCGGAATCATTGGGCGTAAAGAGCGTGTAGGCGGCCCGGTAAGTCCGCTGTGAAAGTCCAGGGCTCAACCCTGGAATGCCGGTGGAAACTGTCGGGCTAGAGTCCGGAAGAGGCGAGTGGAATTCCTGGTGTAGCGGTGAAATGCGCAGATATCAGGAGGAACACCAATGGCGAAGGCAGCTCGCTGGGACGGTACTGACGCTGAGACGCGAAAGCGTGGGGAGCAAACAGGATTAGATACCCTGGTAGTCCACGCTGTAAACGATGGGCACTAGGTGTGGGGGGTGTCGACTCCCTCCGTGCCGACGCTAACGCATTAAGTGCCCCGCCTGGGGAGTACGGCCGCAAGGCTAAAACTCAAAGGAATTGACGGGGGCCCGCACAAGCAGCGGAGCATGTGGTTTAATTCGACGCAACGCGAAGAACCTTACCTGGGCTTGACATGTTCCTGACAACCGTGGAAACACGGTCTCCCTTCGGGGCAGGATCACAGGTGGTGCATGGCTGTCGTCAGCTCGTGTCGTGAGATGTTGGGTTAAGTCCCGCAACGAGCGCAACCCCCGTCGCATGTTGCCAGCATTTAGTTGGGGACTCATGCGAGACTGCCGGTGACAAACCGGAGGAAGGTGGGGATGACGTCAAGTCATCATGCCCCTTATGTCCAGGGCTACACACGTGCTACATTGGCGCGTACAGAGGGCTGCGATACCGCGAGGTGGAGCGAATCCCTTAAAGCGCGTCTCGGTTCGGATTGCAGGCTGAAACTCGCCTGCATGAAGGCGGAGTTGCTAGTAATCGCGGATCAGCATTGCCGCGGTGAATACGTTCCCGGGCCTTGTACACACCGCCCGTCACACCATGGGAGTGAGCAACACCCGAAGCCGGTTGCCTAACCTTTTAGGAGGGTGCCGTCGAAGGTGGGGCTCGCGACTGGGGTGAAGTCGTAACAAGGTAGCCGTAGCGGAAGCTGCGGCTGGATCACCTCCTTTCTAGGGAGCCCTCTCAAACCGGAGGGCACCGATCGCCGGCGGATCGTCGCCTCTGAGCTCTCGAGCTCCGCGACGCTCTCCCGAGCGCGATCGGCCACTAGATATGTCGACCGGACCTGGCAGGCCACACGGTCGGGCGCTCGCGCCCGCTGAGGCGGCCCGCATGCTGTTGAGTTTTGAGAGACCGGCGCGAGGCCGGTGGCTCGCTGGACAATGTCCCGGGCTCCCTAAGTCTCGCGCGCGCCTCTTCGCGGACCTTGAAAACTACACAGATGCCAATGTAACGGGTATCACCGGGCAGAGCCGCAAGGCTCTCCCGAGATCACCGTCAAGATAGTAAGGGCACACGGTGGATGCCTTGGCACCAAGAGTCGATGAAGGGCGTGAACGGCTGCGATAAGCCGCGGTTAGGCGCTGAATAGCCATTAACCCGCGGATACCCGAATGGGGAAACCCAACGTCGGTAATGCGACGTTATCCCGCGCTGAACACATAGGCGCGGCGAAGACAAGCGGGGGAAGTGAAACATCTCAGTACCCCGAGGAAGAGAAATCAACCGAGACTCCCTGAGTAGTGGCGAGCGAAAGGGGATCAGCCTAAACCCGACACGTGTAAGCGGTCACGCGTTGCGCGTCGGGGGTTGTAGGGCACCTGATCCGGGTTGTGACCAGCCCGGCGGAAGTAACAAAGACGTGCGATAGTCGAAGCGTGTGGAACCACGCACCACAGAGGGCAACCGTCCCGTAGACGAAATCGCGCGACCTTCCGCAGGTGTTCCTGAGTAAGTCCGCACCCGTGAAACGCGGACTGAAACTGGGGGGACCACCCTCCAAGGCTAAGTACTCCTTGGTGACCGATAGCGGACTAGTACCGTGAGGGAAAGGTGAAAAGTACCCCGGAAGGGGAGTGAAATAGTACCTGAAACCGCGTGCCTACAAGCGGTGGGAGCAGCACTTGTGCTGTGACCGCGTGCTTTTTGCATAACGAGCCGGCGAGTTACTCGTCTGCGGCAAGGTTAAGCGATGAGCGGAGCCGTAGCGAAAGCGAGTCCGAATAGGGCGACATAGTCGTAGGCGGTAGACCCGAAGCTGAGCGAGCTACCCATGGGCAGGTTGAAGCGGGGGTAAGACCTCGTGGAGGACCGAACCGACCTAGGTTGAAAACTGGGCGGATGACCTGTGGGTCGGAGTGAAAGGCTAATCAAGCTCAGTGATATCTGGTTCTCTCCGAAATATATTTAGGTATAGCCTCGGATAAATTCCGTGGCGGCCGTAGAGCACTGTTTGGACTAGGGGCCCTACCAGGTTACCGACTTCAGGCAAACTCCGAAGACCGTCACGGCTACTCCGGGAGTCAGTTGCTGGGGGATAAACTTCAGCGTCGAGAGGGGAACAGCCCAGACCGCCAGCTAAGGTCCCCAAGTACTAGCTAAGTGGTAAACGATGTTCGAATGCACAGACAACCAGGAGGTTGGCTTAGAGGCAGCCACCCTTGAAAGAGTGCGTAACAGCTCACTGGTCAAGTGTTCGAGCGCGGACAATGTAACGGGGCTCAAGCTAGTCACCGAAGCTGCGGGTGCGTGAGGTCTTCGGACCGATCGCGCGGTAGGAGAGCGTTCCGGCGCCAGTGAAGCGGCAGCGTAAGCTAGCCGTGGAGGCGGCGGAAGTGAGAATGCCGGCATGAGTAACGAAAGAGGGGTGAGAATCCCCTCCGCCGATTGCCCAAGGTTTCCTGAGTAAAGTTCGTCTGCTCAGGGTTAGTCGGGACCTAAGGCGAGGCCGAAAGGCGTAGTCGATGGCCAACGGGTTGATATTCCCGTACCACGTTGCTTCCGTTTGACCGATGGGGGGACGAGGACGGCTATGGGATCCCAGGCGATGGTTGCCCTGGGGTAAGCATGTAGGGGTGGCTCTAGGTAAATCCGGAGCCGCATAACCTGAGGTGCGATGCCAGCTGGCTCTAAGCCGGCGAGTCCCGGATGCCATGCCTCCAAGAAAAGCCTCTAGGGAGGAAGCGCGTGCCCGTACCAAAACCGACACAGGTGGGCAAGTGGAGCACACTAAGGTGATCGAGATAACCCTCGTTAAGGAACTCGGCAAAATCGCCCCGTAACTTCGGGATAAGGGGCGCCCCAGTAGGGTGAACCTCTTCGCGAGGGAAGCCCGAGAGGGCCGCAGTGAATAGGTTCAAGCGACTGTTTACCAAAAACACAGGTCTCTGCTAAGTCGTAAGACGACGTATAGGGGCTGACGCCTGCCCGGTGCCGGAAGGTTACGTGGAGGTGTTAGGGCTTCGGCTCAAAGCACCGAAACTAAGCCCCGGTAAACGGCGGCCGTAACTATAACGGTCCTAAGGTAGCGAAATTCCTTGTCGGGTAAGTTCCGACCTGCACGAATGGCGTAACGACTTGAACGCTGTCTCAACGAGGGGCTCGGTGAAATTGCAGTCTCGGTGAAGATGCCGAGTACCCGCGGCTAGACGGAAAGACCCCGTGAACCTTTACTACAACCTGGTATTGGGGTTCGATGCATTTCGCTCAGGATAGGTGGGAGCCTTGGAAACGCAGGCTGCGGCTTGCGTGGAGGCAACCTTGAGATACCACCCTTGATGTATTGGATCTCTAACAGTGCGCCGTGAATCCGGGCACTGGACAGTGACAGGCGGGTAGTTTGACTGGGGCGGTCGCCTCCCAAAATGTAACGGAGGCGCGCAAAGGTTCCCTCAGCACGGTCGGAAATCGTGCGTAGAGTGTAAAGGCAGCAAGGGAGCTTGACTGCGAGACCGACAGGTCGAGCAGGTGCGAAAGCAGGCCTTAGTGATCCGGCGGTAGCAAGTGGAAGCGCCGTCGCTCAACGGACAAAAGGTACTCCGGGGATAACAGGCTTATCGGGCCCAAGAGTCCACATCGACGGCCCGGTTTGGCACCTCGATGTCGGCTCGTCGCATCCTGGGGCTGAAGTGGGTCCCAAGGGTTGGGCTGTTCGCCCATTAAAGCGGTACGCGAGCTGGGTTCAGAACGTCGTGAGACAGTTCGGTCCCTATCTGCCGTGGGCGTTGGAGAGTTGAGAGGATTCGTCCCTAGTACGAGAGGACCGGGATGAACGCACCTCTGGTGTATCTGTTGTCCTGCCAAGGGCACCGCAGGTTAGCTACGTGCGGATCGGATAACCGCTGAAAGCATCTAAGCGGGAAGCCGGCCTCGAGATGAGCTCTCCCATCCCCATTGAGGGAGTAAGACCCCTGGAAGATCACCAGGTTGATAGGCCGGATCTGGAAGGGTGGTGACACCCGTAGGAGACCGGTACTAATGGGTCGAGGGCTTGACGGATATTTGATATCCGTTCATTGGCACTGTGTAGTTTTGAAGGCCCGCGAGAGGCGGTCTCTACCGGTTTCCGGTGGCTATGGCGAGGGGGAAACACCTCTTCCCTTTCCGAACAGAGCCGTTAAGCCCCTCAGCGCCGATGGTACTTGGCCCGCAAGGGCCTGGGAGAGTAGGTCGCCGCCGGTTTTTCTTTCAATGTCAGAAGGACGGACCCCTAGCGGTAGATGCGCGACGTAGTGAAGTTCTTCCGCGCGAACCCTCAGGTGTTCGTCCTTTTGGTCATCTGCGTGGTGCTCGGACTGGGCACCTTCCTCGCCGTGCTGTTCGGCCTCGTGACCGCCAGCCCGGGCACGAATACGGGCGAGCCCTCCGGAGCGATCCTGGGGCTGCTGAGCATCATGTAGCGGAGCGCGCGGCGTGGGTTGAGCCGGCTGGAATCGGGCAGAAGACGCGCATGAAGCTCTCATCGCTGTCATCGCTCTCATCGCTCTCATCGCGTCTGCTTTACCCGGCTCTGGGTTGCGTCTGCCTGCTCGTGGCAGCCGCCCCCGCGGCCGCCGACAACCCGTATTTCCGCCACGTTCGCCGGGTCTCGGAGAAGTATCTCGGCGCGCACAGCGGCGATTGGGTGCACTGCGCCTATCAGACGCGGCAGCCGCACGCGTCGACTCTCGAGTGCCAGCGCAACGTGACCGTGTCGGCCACGTTCTCGGCCGGCCTATCGAGCGCGGGGTTTTCCGCCGCCGACGTCTCGCCGACCGTGGGATTCAGCGTCAGTTACTCATCCTCGTTCGGGAACGGGGAGTCGTGGCCGATGAAGCCGTACCAGTCGGGCTGGGGCGACATGGGCTACCGCTACGCCCTGTATCGCGTCGGCATGGAGTCGCGGTGGTGCCCGCTGCATGGCAGCTGTCCGAACTGGAGCGCGCCGGCTTACGGCAACGTCCAGCACGTGCTCGGCGACACCTACCGGTTCTTCTCGAGCCGCAAGCGCCACCGGCACTGACGGCGTCGAGCTCGGCCACGCGACAGCCCGCCGCTGCGCCGGCCACGGCGAGCCACGGCCAGCGGGCCAGCGGGCCCGCGAGCGGCCAGCGCCTAACGCCCGGCGGCGTGCCTGCTAGTCCGCTCGCGCGAGCCGCTGTCGCGGCCGGCGCGGACCGGGCTGATGCAGACCGCCGGAGCGGCCGCGACGCTCCCAGGACGCCGCTTGCGCTCCCAGCGCAGCGGCTGCCGGTGCGGATGCGGCGCCGGACGGCTGTTGGGCGCGCCCTCACGGGCGCTATCGAAGGTCGGTCGCGCGTCCGCCGGCGGGTCGCCGAGAATGTCGTCGAAGCGGCTCAGCCAGGCGCGCAGACGCTTGGAGGAAGACTGGAACATATGTTCGTAAGAGTAGAAGGGGGCTCGGACGGAACCACTCAGGCGGCCGAGCCCAGCGCCGACCACACATCGAGCTTGTTACGGACGCGCTCGATGACGGCGTCGGTGAACTCCGTCGTGCCCGCGTGGCCGCTCAGATCGGGGGTCTTGATGCCCGAGCCGACGGTCTCCAGCGCGGCCTCGTAGATCGCTCTGGCCGCTCGCTCGACGGCCGGCCCATGGCGCGCGGCGCCGTGGATCAGGACCGCCCCGCAGGCCAGGATCATCGCCAGCGGGTTGGCGATGTCCTTGCCCTGCAGCGCCGGGGCGGTGCCGTGGGGTGCCTCGGCCATCGCCACCCTGGTCTCGTAGCTGTCGTCGAACGCCAGCAGCACCGACTCGGCGCCCGCGATCGAGCCGAACATCGGCAGCACCAGGTCAGATAGGCAGTCGCCGTCGCGGTTCAGGGCCGGGATCACCAGCGGCGCGTCGGTTGCGCCCGACATCAACCCCGCGTAGGTGGCGTCGATCAGCACCGGCTGGTAGGCGACCTCCGGGTGGCGCGCGGCGGCCTGGTCGAGCTCCTCCTTGAGCATCCCCTCGTACACAGGCGAGACCGTCCACTTCGGACCCCCGTATACGCGCGCGCCGAACTTCAGGGCGGTGGTGAACGCGTACTCGGCGACCGCGCGGCAGGTCGAGCGCGTCACCCGTTCGGTCCGGTAGGCGACCTCCGAGGCCGATCCCGGGTCACCCTCGCGCGACTCCTTCGCGCCGTAGGCGTCCTCGACCGCCATCCTGACCACCGAGATCGGGTAGTGCACGCCCGCGATCGGCGCCACCCCGGGAAGCCGGCGGCCGGTGCGGACGATCACCTTGCCGTCGACCTGCTCGCGGAGGATCCGGTTCGGCGAGCCGACGTCGTCGGCGCCCTCCGGCGTGATCGTCGCTGCCTTGAGCCCGAGGCCGGTCTCGCGCATCGCGGCCGCGGCGTCGATCACCACCTGGTTGGCGGTGGCACGGCGATGCTCGAGCGACAGGTCGAAGCGCCGCTGCTCGAGATCGATCCGCAGCAGATCGGGATCGAGCACGCGGACAGCCTGGTCGAGCAGCTCCTGCCCGGTCTCGTCTCCCTCCAGGACCACAATCCTGACGGAGTCGGCCATGGCGGCCACGATACCCGAGTGCACGAGCGACCCGGACCGCTGCGGACCGGGCTGCGGCTCGGGCTACGAGGCCGACTCGCGGTCGACCTGGCGCGGGCCGCTGGCGGCGTCGCGCAGGTCGGGCTCGGAGTCTCGGGGGCGTTCGGGGCCGCCGTCGGAGACGGCATCGGCATCATCGCCCCCGGCGCGGTCGACGCCGGCCTCGGTGGCGGGCTCGTCGGAACCGGTCGTCTCGCCGAGCACCGAGCTGCCCAGGTCGGGATCCTCGGGCAGCATCTCGCCGGGCGCATCGGAGCCGCCCAGGTCGGCCGGAACCACGCCCTCGCCCGCCTTCGCCGCCCACGGACCCTTCTCGCGGGCCTCCTCCTCGCTCGGAGTGCTGCCGCCACGCTGCTCGCTGGGATTGACCTGCTCTCGCTGGTGATCGCGGTCGTCCATGAAACCTCCTGCGCCGGAAATGTTGGGCCCGAGAGGGCTACCCGGCCCGGGAGGCGACGACTCGCGGCTCAGCTCCCGTCCGGAAACCCGCCGCGGTGCAGGACCATCGGGTAGTGGGGGAGGGTCCGGGGCCTGCGGACCGAGGCCCGCCACCCGTCGGGATACGGCTCGAGCCCGGAGAACAGCCGTGGGCGCCCGTCGCCGTCGTCCGCGGCGAGCTGCTCGAGCGCGTCCCGCAGCCCGCCGACCGGGCCGGCGCCGAACTCCTCGTGCCAGCGGCGCTCGATCGCGGCCAGGCGCTTGCGGTATCCCTGCTGGGCGCGCAGGCCCCGCTCGGTCAGCACTAACGCCTTCCCCCGGGCGCCACCCTCGGCCGCCCGCACGGAGACGTAGTCGCGCTTTGACAGATACCCGACCGCCATCCGCACGGACTCGATCGAGACCCCGGCCAGCCTCGTGATCTCGGCCGGGCGCACCGGCTCCTGGCCGAGCACCCGCACGACGTTCGCGCTGATCGCCAGCGACAGGCGGCTGCGCCGCTCGAACACAAGCGCGAACCCGAGCAGCGCTTGCGACAGCAGCGCCGGCATCGACCGCGCCGCCGCGTCCTGCGAGCCGGGCTCGCGCTCACCGACGGTCGAGTGAAGCCCGTGCCCGAGAATCGGCAACCCGTCGGGCAGCCTGCGATCGAACCCCCCGACCACGTCGGTCAGCGAGGAGCGCAGATCAGCGATCCGCTGCTCGCCGAACCGCTCGCGCCAACGGCCCTCGATCTCGTCGGGCAGCGGCCGCCAGACCTCACGCGCGCGCCGGCCCGCTCGCGTTGGGCGGATGACCTCGTCGCCGTCGACCCGTTGCAGTTTGACGTAACCCCAGCGGCGCATTCCGGCGAGGTTCGTCCTCGCCCCGGCCAGGCGGCTCAGCTGCTCGACGGTGATCCCGTCGGGTTCGACGTACTGCAGGCAGTTGGACCACAGCACCAGCGACCCCAGCCACGGCCCGGCGCCCTTGCTGCCCTCGCGGGTGGTGCTGTGCGGCATCCGGTGCTCGAACTCGTTGTCGAGCTCGATCGTGAACGCGACCAGCGCCTGCGACAGCAGCGCCGACAGGGGGAGGCTCGCGCTCTCCCCTCCGGAGGACCGGGCTACTTCGCCTCCGCGGGCATCAGTTCGTCGCTGCGCTCCTCCAGCGCGGCGATCACGATCGTCAGATGCTCGTCGAAGTCAACACCCAGGTGCTCGGCGCCCTCGCGGAGCTCGTCGCGCCCGACGGCGGCGGCGAAGCTCGGCTGCCGCAGCTTCTTCTTGACCGACTTCGGCGTCATCCCGTGCAGGCCGTCCGGGCGGACATAGGCGACCGCGAGGATGAAGCCCGACAGCTCGTCGACGGCGTACAGCGTCTTCTCCATCGGCGAGTCACGCGAGACGCCAAGGAAGTCGGCGTGCGAGGCCACCGCGCGGACCAGCTCGGGCGGATAGCCGCGCTCCTCGAGCTCCCGGATCGCGTAGCGGGGATGGCCGTCTTCGAGGTTCGGATAGCGCTCGTAGTCGAGGTCGTGCAACAGCCCGGTCAGGCCCCACAGCTCGACGTCGCCGTGAAAGCGCGGCGCGTACGCGCGCATCGCGGCCTCGACCGCGAGCATGTGGCGGCGCAGCGACTCGGATTCGGTCCACTCGGTAAGGAGGGTCCAGGCGTCGTCGCGCGAAAGTTGCACCTGCATGGCCGTTACCCTAGCTCAGCGCGCTGGTGAGCCCGGTTCACAGGCCGACCCGGGACGGGCTACCCTGTCGGCGAGGCGCCTACGAGCTACCCCGGCGCCTGTCGATTCCCGTGGAAAAGTTTGTGATCCAAGGTGGACAGCCGCTGTCAGGCACGATCGTGGCCGCCGGTAACAAGAACGGCGCGCTGCCGATCCTGGCTGCCTGTCTGCTGACCGACGACGAGGTGATCCTCCGCAACGTCCCGCGGATCAGCGACGTCGAGGCGATGACGCTGCTGCTCGAGGGACTGGGGGCGCGCGTGCAGTGGCTCGGTCCGGGCGAGCTGTCGATCGACTGCTCTTGTGTGAACCGTCACGAGGTCGACCGCGGCCTGGCTGAGCGGATCCGGGCCTCGTTCCTGCTGGCCGGCCCGCTGCTGGCACGCTTCGGCCACGCGGTGATGCCCCCGCCGGGCGGCGACGTGATCGGCCGGCGTCGGCTTGACCCGCACCTCGACGCGTTCCGCGCGCTGGGCGCGAGCGTCGACCACAAGCACGACAACATCCGAGTCCACGCCCCTACCGGCCTGCGCCCCTGCGACTTCCTGATGGACGAGCCGTCGGTGATGGCGACCGAGAACGCGCTGATGGCGGCGGCGCTGACGCGCGGCCCCACGGTGATCCGCAACGCGGCCTCCGAGCCCCACGTCCAGGACCTGGCGCGGATGCTCGTCTCGATGGGCGCCCCGATCGACGGGATCGGCTCGAACGTGATGACCGTGCACGGCGTCGGCAGCCTCCGCGGCTGCACCCATACGATTGCGCCCGACCACATCGAGATCGGCTCGTTCATGGCGCTGGCCGGCGTCACCGGCGGCGAGCTGATCGTGCGCGACACCGTCCCCGAGGACCTGCGGATGATCCGGCTGGTGTTCGAACGTCTGGGCCTCCGAAGCGAGGTCAGGGGAGCCGACGTGATCGTCCCGGGCAACCAGCAGCTGGTGATCCGCAACGACCAGGGCGACTACATGCCCAAGGTCGAGGACGGTCCCTGGCCGGCGTTCCCGGCGGACCTGACCAGCATCGCGCTGGCGCTCGCGACCCAGGCCGAGGGCTCGGTGATCATCCACGAGAAGATGTTCGAGAACCGGCTGTTCTTCGTCGACAAGCTCCAGCTGATGGGCGCCGCGATCACGATCTGCGATCCGCACCGCGCGATCGTGGTGGGACCGCGGCCGTTGCGTGGACAGCGTGTCGACTCGCCGGACATCCGCGCCGGGATGGCGATGCTGATCGCCGCCCTGTGCGCCGACGGCACGACCGAGATCGGCAACGTGCGTCACATCGACCGCGGCTACGAGCGGATCGACGAGCGCCTGTCGGAGCTCGGGGCGCGGATCACCCGCGTCGACGACGTGCCGGCCGTCGTCTAGTGGCCGCCTCCGTAAGCACGCTGACGACCACTGATCGTTCCTGACAATCTCAGGGGCATGGTCGATCGCATCCCCAGCGGCACGCGCGATGTGCTGCCCGACGAGATGCGCGAGCTGCGCGCGATGACCGACCGCATCCGCGACGTGTTCGAGCGGGCCGGTTATGGCGAGGTCTACACGCCGGCACTCGAGTACGAGAGCTCGATGGCCGCCGGCTGGAGCGGGATCACCCAGCCGGCATACCGGATGTTCGACGAGCAGGGCAACGTGCTGGTGCTGCGCACCGACATGACGATTCCGATCGCCCGGCTGGTGTCGACCCGGTACGCGCACGCCGACCCGCCGCTGCGGTTCTGCTACTTCGCCCACGCCTACCGCGGCGTCCGGCCCCAGCGCGGGCAGTCGCGCGAGCTGCTGCAGGCCGGCGTCGAGCTGATCGGATCGCCGACGCCGCAGGGGACCGCCGAGGCGCTGACCGTGATGTGCGCGGCGCTCGACGCAGCCGGACTTCAGAACTACCGCGTGGGCGTCGGCGACGCGTCGCTGTATCCAGGACTGCTGGAGACGCTCGGCGTCGGCCCCGAGGCGCGCGAGCGGGTGCTGGCCGCGCTGGTCGTCGGCGACTTCGTCGGCGTGCAGCGCGAGGTGCAGACGTTCGGGGTCGCCGACGAGGACGCCGAGCTGCTGCTCCGGGTGCCGCGGATCCGAGGCGGCCCGGGCGTGCTCGAGGGCCTGTCTGGCCCGCTCGAGCAGGCCGCGGCCGGAATGCGCGCCACGCATGCGCTGCTCGAGCCCGAGGTCGCGGCCCGCGTGATCTTCGACCTGGGCCTGGTCCGCAGCCTCGGCTACTACACCGGCGCGGTGTTCCAGGTCTACGACCCGGCGCACGGCGTGCCGATCGGCAGCGGTGGCCGCTACGACGAGCTGCTGGGACAGTTTGGACGGCCGCTCCCGGCGGTCGGGTTCGCGCTCAACATCGAGCGACTGCACATCGCGCTCACCGGCGAGGAGCGCCGGCGACGGAGCGGCGCATGACCGATCTGCGGGTCGCCGTTCCGCGCGGCGCGCTTCTGGGCGACACGCTCGACCTGCTCGACCGGCTCGGCCTCGACACGCGGGAGGTGCGCGAGAACGACCGCAAGCTGCTGTTCGAGCAGGCCGGAATCATCACGATGCGCCCGTCGGACGTGCCGACGTACGTCGAAGCGGGCGCCGCTGACCTCGGCATCACCGGCAAGGACGTGCTGATGGAGCAGTCCGAGCGCGAGGTCTACGAGCTCGTGGATCTCGGCTACGGGCCGTGCACGATGGTGCTCGCCACCGTGGCCGGAGAGGATCGCGCCGCCGAGGCGCTGCGACGACTCGGCGTGATGCGGATCGCCACCAAGTATCCGAAGATCGCGGCGCGCCACTTCCTCGACACCGGCCGCCAAGCCGAGATCGTCGAGGTAAAGGGTTCGGTCGAGCTGGCGCCGCTGACCGGACTGGTCGAGGGGATCGTCGACCTCACCGCCACCGGCACCACCTTGCGTGAGAACGGGCTGGTGGTGCGCGAGGAGATCGCCCGCTGTACGGCTCGCCTGATCGCCAACCCGGTCGCACACAAGCTCAAGGCCGAGGCGATCGACAAGCTCCTGGAGCGGCTCGATGCCGTGTGAGCGGCTCCGTCTGACCGGCGACCCCGGGCCGTTCGCCGCGGAGCTGCGGGCGCTGGTGCCGGCGCCGGCGTCGGTGAGCGCGGCGGTGTCGGAGATCATCGCCCAGGTCCGCAGCGGCGGCGACCGCGCGCTCCTCGGCTACACGGCCCGGTTTGACACCGGCTCCACAGAGCCGCCGCCGCTGCTGGTCGGCGACGACGCGCTCGACGGCGCTGTGGACGGCCTCGACGCTGCCGTCCGGGCGGGGCTGGAGCTTGCGATCGAGAACGTCGGCGCGGTCGCGCGCGCGGCAGTTCGCGAGGACCGGGAGGTCGCGCTCGGCCGCCACCGAGTGGTGCTGCGCGAGGCCCCGGTGCGGCGGGCGGCGATCTACGTTCCCGGCGGGCGCGCTCCGTATCCGAGCACGGTGGTGATGGGCGTGGTCACCGCCGGTGTCGCCGGCGTCGAGGAGGTCGCGGTGTGCGCGCCGCCCGGCGCCGACGGCGTCAACCGGACGATCCTGGCCGCCTGCCGGCTGGCGGGCGCCTCGCGCGTGTACGCCATGGGCGGCGCGCAGGCGGTGTCGGCGCTCGCCTACGGCACCGAGACGGTCCGCCCGGTCGACGTGATCGCCGGGCCCGGGAACCTGTACGTCCAGGAGGCCAAGCGCCAGGTGTCAGGCGACGTCGGGATCGACGGCTTCGCTGGTCCCAGCGACCTGTTCGTGATCGCCGGCCCCGGCGCCGACCCCGAGCCGGTGGCGCTCGACCTGCTGGCCCAGACCGAGCACGGAGCCGGGTCGCTGGTCGTCGGCGCCTCGCCCGCGCCCGAGGTGCTCGACGAGCTCCAGCTGCGCCTGGACGCGGGCGCCGACACCGGCGCGATCGTCAGGCTGGTCGACGTACCCGACTTCGACTCTGCGCTCGGTCTGGCCGAGGCGTTCGCGCCCGAGCACCTGCAGCTGGTGGGGGGTGGAGCCCAGGAGCTGGCGCCGCGGGTGTCCCGCGCCGGTTGCGTATTCGTCGGGGCCGCGGCGGGCACCGCGTTCGGCGACTACATCGCCGGCTCAAACCACATCCTGCCGACCGACGGGGCGGCGAGATTCGCGTCGGGCCTTTCGGTCGCTCACTTTCGTCGCCGGTTCACCGAGGTGCACATCGGCGACGATGCCGGCGAGCTCGCTCGCGCAGCGGCGCCGATCGCGCGAGCCGAGGGGTTCGAACTGCACGCGCGCTCGATGGAGGCGCGCATTCGCGACAATGCCCCGACATGACCCGCATCGCGCAGATCGACCGCAAGACCGGTGAGACCGACGTTCGCGTCGAGCTGACGCTCGACGGTGACGGCAACGGCGAACGCAACACCGGAGTCGGGTTCTTCGATCACATGCTCGACCTGCTGGCCCGCCACGGCCGGCTCGACCTGACCGTGTCGGCCGACGGCGACCTGCAGACCGGCGCCCATCACACGGTGGAGGACGTCGGGATCTGCATCGGTCAGGCCCTCGGCGAGGCGCTCGGCGACCGCGTCGGGATCTACCGCTACGGCGACGCGACGGTGCCGATGGACGAGGCGCGCGCGGCGTGTGCGATCGACGTGTCGGGCCGGGGGCTATGCGCGTTCGAGGCCTCGCTGCCACCCGGAGCGATCGGCAACTTCGACCACGAGCTGACCGAGGAGTTCTTCCGGGCAGTGGCGCTGAACGCGAAGCTGACCGTGCATCTGACGGTGCAGGCCGGCACCAACGTCCACCACGTGATCGAAGCGCTGTTCAAAGCGTTCGCGCGAGCGCTGCGGAGCGCGGTCGCGCTCGACCCCACCGAAGACGGCGTGCCGAGCACGAAGGGGACGCTGTCGTGACCACGATCGGCGTCGTCGACTACGGAATGGGCAACCGCCGGTCGGTCCAGAAGGCGCTCGAGCGCGTGGGCGCGACCGTGGCGGTCACCCGCGACCACGACGAGCTGAGGCGCTGCGACGGGCTGGTCGTGCCCGGGGTCGGCGCGTTCCCGATCGCGATGCACGATCTCCGCGAGCTCGGCCTGGACGAGCTGATCGAGTCCGAGGTGAACCGCGGCACGCCGCTGCTCGGCATCTGCCTCGGGATGCAACTGCTGTTCGAGCGCTCCGTGGAGGTCGAGCCGGCTCAGGGGCTGGGGCTCGTCCCCGGCGAGGTCACGCGCCTCCGGGCCGGCGGGCTGAGGATTCCGCACATCGGCTGGAACGAGGTGTCGTTGCAGCGGCCGTCGCCGTTGACCGAGGGGCTGCCATCGGACGGCTGTCCCTTCTATCACGTGCACTCGTTCGCGGCGCGGCCCGCCGACGCCGAGGACGTCGTCGGCAACACCGAGTACGGCGAGCCGTTCGCCACGATCGTCGGTCGCGGCTCGGTGTTCGGCGTCCAGTTCCACCCGGAGAAGTCCTCGACGCATGGGTTGCGGATGCTCTCGAACTTCGTCGGCGTGTGCGGCGACCGGACCGCCGGCGCCGCCGGTGCAGCCACGGCGCGCGCATGATCCTGATCCCGGCGATCGACATCCGTGACGGCAAGGCCGTCCGCCTGGAGATGGGCCAGTTCGACTCCGAAACCGTGTACGACGCCGACCCCGTGGACGCGGCACGCCGATGGGTCGCCGACGGCGCCCGCGCCCTACACGTGGTCGACCTCGACGGCGCCCGCAGCGGCGCACCGGCCAACCTCGAGCATGTCCGGAGGATCGCCTCCGAGGTCGCCGTCCCGCTGCAGGTCGGAGGCGGGCTGCGGACGATCGAGGCCGTCCAAGCCGCGATCGAGGCCGGCGTCACCCGAGTCGTGCTGGGCACCGCCGCCTATCGCGACGTCGACTTCCTCGACGCGGCGCTCGAGGAATTCGGCTCCCGGGTGATCGTGTCCGTCGACGCTCGCAACGGGCGGCTCGCGGCCTCCGGCTGGACCGAGCAGACCGATATGCCGGTGGAGCCCGTGATCGAACGCCTGGGCGATCGCGGCGTGCGCCGGTTCGTGTTCTCGAGCATCGAGCGCGACGGGATGCTCACCGGCCCCGACATCGAGGGCGCCCGGAGCGTGGCCCAGGTCGTCAAGGGCACGTTCGTGTACTCGGGCGGTGTCTCCACGATCGAGGATCTCGCTGCGCTGAGCGCGCTCCGGCAGGTCAACCTGGGCGGAGTGATCGTCGGCAAGGCCCTCTACGAGCGCCGGTTCACCGTCGCCGAGGGACAGGCTGCGCTGGATCGGACTCCGCGCCCGAAGTCCAACGGCTCGCGCCAGAACGGCGACTGATGCACTACAAGCGGGTGATCCCGTGCCTCGATGTCGACGCGGGCCGGGTGGTCAAGGGCGTCGGATTCGTCGACTTGCGCGACGCCGGCGACGCGGTCGAGCTGGCCTGCCGCTACGACGCCGCGGGGGCCGACGAGCTGGTGTTCCTGGACATCACCGCGACGTCGGACAAGCGCGAGACCGCCGTCGAGCTCGCTCGGCGCGCCGCCGACGACGTGTTCATCCCGTTCACGATCGGCGGCGGTATCCGGTCGGTGCAGGACGCCCAGGCAGTGCTCGACGCCGGCGCCGACAAGATTTCGGTCAACTCCGCGGCGCTGGCCCGTCCCGAGCTGATCGACGAGCTGTCGAGGCGGTTCGGCGCTCAGTGCGTGGTGCTGGCGATCGACGCCAAGGCCCGGCCCGACGGTGGCTGGGAGGCCTACGTGGCCGGCGGGCGCACGCCGACCGGTCGCGACGCCGTCGCGTGGGCGCGCGAGGGCGCCGAGCGCGGGGCGGGGGAGATCCTGCTGACCAGCATGGACCGGGATGGCACCAACTCCGGCTACGACCTCGCGCTGACCGCGGCCGTGGCCGGCGCCGTGGACGTGCCGGTGATCGCCTCGGGCGGCGCCGGCGAGCTGGATGACCTCGCTCAGGCCGTGGACGCGGGGGCGGACGCCGTGCTGTGCGCGTCCATCTTTCACTACGGCCACCACACGGTCGCCGAGGTCAAAGAGCATCTGCGCCACGCCGGCGTGCCGGTACGGCCCGTCGCCTAGAGCTCGGCGAGGGAGCAGCACCCACGTCGGGTCCGGCCCGGCGCAGGGACGAATGCGGCGGGAAATTCGTGCCCTTTCCGCCTGGCTGTCTCATCTTCGGACAGCCGCCGGTAGGGCGCGAAAATCCCGCCGACTCGCTTACGACTAATTACTGATTTTCTATTAGGTCTGGCTGTGAGGGGACCGCGCTAGGCGGCCTCTTCAACGTACCCGGCCGCGGCGCATGCATCGCAGTACGCGGCAGGCGGGACACGAGGCTCGTAGCAGCCAGGACGGCAGCAGGTAGACGACCGCTTGGGCCGGCCCCGCCCGATGCGGGCTGCGGCAGCATCCTTGAGCTCCTCGCGCATGCGATCGAGCTCCGCCGCGTGCTCCAGGCAGAACCGACGGCCGGGTGCGGCCGACCGCTGACAGTGACTTCCACTACGACAACGCATAGACCCGTAAGCGTACCAGAGACGGCCGAACGCATGTTCCACTGGGCCCGAACTTACGGGACTTTTGCACGACGCTAAGGGAGTCTTTGCAGAATGCTAAGGGATTCCGGCTCGGCGAGCGTCAAACCTGCGAGCGGGGCCGGTCGGGTCAGCGCTGGTTACGGCGGCGCGGGGGCTTCGCCTTGGCCTCGTGGTGCTTCTGCGACGACTTAGGGAGCATCTCGTAGATCGCTCCGTAGCCGACCATGTAGATCGCGTCGGTGTCGGCGATCACCGGGTTGAAGGCGCCGTCGGAGAACGAGAACACCTGGTGGCCGGTGCGCAGGTCCAGGCCGGCGGTGGTCTTCGAGCCCAGGTTGGAGTAGTAGACGACGTTGCCCACGATCGTCGGCGACCCCGAGATCCGCCCGCCCGCCGCGTGCTCCCAGCGGACCGCGCCCGACTGGGCGTTGTAGGCGTAGAAGTTGCCGTCGTAGGAGCCGATGTACACGGTGGGACCGAGCTTGGGGATCTCGGCCACAGCCGGCGAGGAGTACACGTAGGCGCCGGTCGACGTCGCCCAGGCCAGCGTGCCGTCGCGTTCGGCGAACGAGTACACGCGACCGTCGGTGTTGCCCAGGTACACCCGGCCGAACGCGATCGCGGGGGTCGAGTAGAAGTTGCCCGACCCGAAGCCGAAGTGGGTGCCGCTGGTGCCGACGTTCCACACCTGGTGGCCGTTGAACGCGTTGAGCGCGTACACGCGCCCGGCGTAGTCGCCGAAGAAGATCTTCCCGTTCTCGTATGCCGGACCGCCCTTGACCGCGCCGCTGGCGTGGTAGCTCCAGTTGACGTGGCCGGTGCGGGTCTGCAGCGACAGCACGGTGCCGCCGTTGTCGCCGAAGTAGACCGAGTGACCGAACACCATCGGCGAGGACTCGCTTCCGGCCGGGACGATGTGGGTCCAGACGATCCGCCCGGTCTTCATCGACATCGCGTAGAAGCGGCCGTTGCCCGGACTCGTGCCCCGGAACGACAGGACCGGCACGAAGATGAGCTTGTCCTGCACGTCGATCGTCGGCGACGCGGCCGCGAGCGTGCCGACCTTGTGCTGCCAGCGGACCTTGCCGTTCTCCTTGTTGACCGCCTTGACCCAGCCGTTGTCGTCGATCATGTAGAGCGTCTTCTGGTAGATCACCGGCGGGAACTCGAGCAGCGCCCCGTCGATGAACTTCCAGCCGCGCCGGAACGGCGGGTTCAGGTGCGATCCCTGGGCGAAGAAGCGCGTGCGGCCGAGGTCGTAGCCGTAGCGCGGCCACTGGAAGTTGTCGACGACCTTCTTTTCTTCTTCTTGGCGGGCTTGGGCGGTGGCGTGGTCGCCTGCGCCTGGGTCGTCGGAGCGGTGAACTCGACGTTGGGGTGCGAGACGTTGCCCGGCGAGTGAAGGATGAGAGCGGCCACCGCGCCGCCCGCGGCGAGCAGCAGGACGACGACGCCCGCGATCCCCCAGCGCAGCCACCGCCGCGGACGAGGATTCGGCATTCGCGTGATGCTAGTAGGCCCTTCGGAGCCCAGTAGGCCAGTCGCGCTCCGATCCGGGATCCGAGTGTCGCCAGGCCCGATTCGGGACACTAGCCCCGGTGAAGGTTCCGTCCGCCGAACAGTTGCTCGCGCAAGTTCGGGCGCTCCCCGCCGGTCAGAAGCTGGTCGAGCTCGTCCCCGAGCTCGACGGCGTCTACGTGGTCGGCGGCGCGGTCCGCGATCTGCTGCGCGGCGGGCGCCCCCTCGACCTGGACCTGGTGGTGGAAGGCGACCCGTTGAAGCTGACCGCGGCGCTCGGCGGCGACGCCCGGATCCACGACCGCTTCGGCACCTCGACGGTCAAGCTCGACGGCTTCACTTTTGACATCGCTCGGGCGCGCGCGGAGACATATGCGCGGCCGGGCGCGCTCCCTGACGTCGCGCCGGCTGCGCTGGACGCAGGACCTGCGGCGCCGCGACTTCACCGTCAACGCGATCGCAATCGCGCTGGGCGGCCCCGAGCCCGGCGAGCTGCACGCGCCGGCGGCAGCGCTCGACGACCTCGGAGGGCGCCTGCTGCGAGTGCTGCACGACCGCAGCTTCGAGGACGACCCCACCCGGATGCTGCGGTTGGCGCGTTATGCCAGCCGGCTTGGATTCTCCGCCGAGCCTCGCACCCGCGATCTGCTCGAGGCCGCGGTCGCCGGCGACGCGCTGGCCACGGTCAGCGGTTCGCGGATCGGCGCCGAGCTGAGACTGCTGGCCCGGGAGCCCGATCCGGTGGCCGCGCTGCGCTGCGTCGCCGACCTCGGACTGGGGGTGGCGGTGCATCCCCGATTCGGGATCATCGACTCCGAGCTTGCGCGCCGCGCGATCGGCCTGCTGCCCGACGAAGCCCGACGCGACCGGCTGGCGATCGCCGTGGCCGTGTCCGGGATCCCGGCCGGCGAGCTCACCGAGGTGCTCGACCGGCTTGCGTTCTCCGCCCCCGACCGGGACGCGATCGTCGCCGCGGCCACCCGCGCGCCCGAGCTGGCCGCGCGCCTGTCTGAGGCGCGGCTGCCGTCGGAGATCGCCCTGGTCGCGTCAGGAGCCGAGCCGGAACTGGTGGCGCTGGCCGGGGCGCTCGGTCCGGAGCGACAGGCCAAGCAGTGGCTGACCGAGCTGCGCCGCGTCCGGCTGGAGATCGATGGCGCCGACCTGCTGGCGGCCGGCGTGCCGGAGGGTCCCAAGATCGGCCGGGCGCTGCGCGCGGCGCTGGCCGCCCGGCTCGACGGACGCGTGTCGGACCGCCAGGGAGAGCTCGCCGAGGCGCTGCAGGCGGTCGAGGGTCCTGAGCCGCGACCCCCGGGGGACGGGATAGCCTGACCGGATGCGCTACGCGTCCAACGTATCGCACGGGACGGACGGACGGGGCCACCAGTGACCGTCCCCGACCCGTTCCACGCGTGGGACGAGCACGTGACGATCGACCTCGGTGGCGCGCGTGTCCTGTTCACCACGCGCCGCGGCGGCTTCTCGAGCGGGCCGTATGAGTCACTGAACCTGGGCAAGCTGACCGCGGACCGGCCCGAGGACGTGGCTCGCAACCGCGAATCGCTCGAGGAGAAGGTGGGCGCGGCGCTGGCTCACATCCGCCAGGTCCACGGCACCGATGTCCGCCGGATCACCGAGCGGCCCAACGGCACCGGCGAGTTGCCGCTGTTCGACGGTCAGGCGACCGCGCTGCCCGGCGTGGCGCCGATGGTGCTGACCGCCGACTGCCTGCCGGTTGCGGTCGCCGGCGACGGCGTGGTGGCGATGCTGCACGCCGGCTGGAAGGGCCTGGTCGGCGGGATCCTCGCCGAGGGGATCGCAGCCGTGCGGGAGCTGGGGGCATCGGGCCCGCTGGCCGCGGCGATCGGCCCCGGCGCGGGGCCGTGCTGCTACGAAGTCGGCGAGGACATCCACGCCGAGTTCGCCGCACGGGAGCTCGACATCCGCAACGGCCGCAACCTCGATCTGAAGGCGATCGCCCGGGCTGAGCTCGGGCGCGCCGGGGTGGAGGTGGTGCACGACGTCGGCCTGTGCACGATCTGCTCGGATCCGACGCTGTGGTTCTCTCATCGCCGCGATGGCGGCGTCACCGGCAGGCAGGCTGGGGTCGCGTGGTTGAGCCAATAACCGGCCTGAGCGCGGAGACCGTGCGGGCCAACCTCGAGCGAGTCACCGCCGAGATCGTCGACGCGGGTCGCGACCCCGAGCAGGTGCAGGTGCTCGCCGCGGTCAAGTACGTGCCACTCGAGGAACTCGGCGTGCTCGCCGACGCCGGCGTGCGGCTCGTGGGGGAGAACCGCGCGCAGGACCTCGTCGCCAAGGCGCGAGGCGTACCCCGGGCGCTTCACGTGGGACTTCATCGGGCATCTGCAGAGCCGCAAGGTCCGTCAGATCCTCCCCCACGTCCGCTACATCGAGACCGTCGCCAGCGAGTCCGTGCTCGCCCAACTCGACCGGCACGGCAGCGCCGACACTGAGGTGCTGATCGAGGTCAACGTCGCCGGCGAGGCCGGCAAGAGCGGGATCGTGCCGTCCCAGCTGCCGGAGTTCATCGAGCGGTGTCCGGCGACCGTCGTGGGCCTGATGACGATGCCCCCGCTGGCCGCCGAGGCGGAGGCGAGTCGCCCGCACTTCGCGGCGCTGCGCGAACTCGCCGAGCGTCACGGGCTGCGCGAACTGTCGATGGGGACCAGCCAGGACTACCTGGTCGCGGTGCAGGAGGGCGCCACGATTGTGCGCCTTGGCACGAGCCTCTACGCTTAGCGCGGCGCCCCAGACGGGCCAGATCATCGACCCAGCCGGTGCGCGCGTCATAATCAGCGGCAGGGAAATACCGCGCCAGCGGCGAATGACCCATCGCAATGGCCCTACGCGACACCTGGCACCGCACGCTCGTCTACTTCGGCCTCGCCGAGGACGACGCCTACGAGGAGGACCTCGAGCCCTACAGCGAGCCCGAGGTCGAGGCCGACGACGCCTACGGCGACCGTGACCGTGACCGCGATCGAGAGCGGGAGCGACCGAACGTCCGGCGGCTGAGCTCGCGGCGTCGGCGCGACGAGATCGACGACATCTTCTCCGACGACCCCGGGCCTGAGCGGCGGACAGCGGCGCTGCGTCCGGTGGGTGGCCGGGGCAACGGTCGCAACAGCGGCGACGTGCGCGTCCACTTCGTGGCGCCCAAGAACTTCAACGACGTCCAGGACGTCGCCGACAAGTTCAAGGACTCGATCCCGGTGATCCTCAATCTCCAGGGCACCGAGACCGACTTGTCCAAGCGGCTGATCGACTTCTCCAGCGGCCTCACCTACGCACTCGACGGGGGCATGCAGCGGATCGCCGACAAGGTGTTCCTGCTGACCCCGCACAACGTCGAGGTCTCGGCCGAGGAGCGCGCGCGACTCGTCGAGAAGGGCTTCTTCAACCAGAGCTGACCCCTGGCGGTCTCCGCCGCCTGGCCGGAAGTCGTCGGGGTTGGTCAGTTTTCGTACTGACCTGGGGATTGCGGATTCGCGCTGTCGGCGCGAAGCCTGTATGACTACGTTGTGGTCAGCGTCGTGCTTGCCGTGGGGTTGGTGGTGGCTGTCGTGGTCGCCGCTCTACGCGTTGCGCGAGCGCCGTCGCCTGACCCGCGAGCTGAGCGAGGTGCGCGCCAGCACCAGGACGCCGGTCAGCGCTTCGCTGGGCAAGCGCAATGCGTTCATGGAGGACCTTGAGCAGGAGCTTCGCCGCTGCGACCGGACCGGCCGGCCGGCATCGCTGGTGATCGTGCGCCTGTCGCTGGGCCGTTTGCGCGACGGGATCGGCGGGCCGGTCCGCCCCGACCTGCCGGCGGTGATCGCAGGAGCCGTGCGGAGCATCGACGTCGCCTACCGGATCGGCCCCAACGAGATCGCGCTGATCGTGCCCGAGACCCGGGCTCGCGGCGCGCTGCTCGCGGCCGCCCGGCTCGAGGAGCGGCTGCTGGCGGCCGGCGTCCCCTCGGGGACGTTCACGGCGGGCGTGGCAGAGCTCGGCCCGGGGGTCAATCGCACCCAGCTGTGCCGGGAGGCGTACTGCGCTTTGCTGGTCGCAGGGGTCGGCGGCCGGCCCCGGATTCTCGTGTACTCGCCCGAGCTCGAGCGGGCCGCGCGCGCCCGCGGACTCCGCGGCCCCGGCGAGGTCGAGTCGTTCGGCGGCCCGTCGCTCTGAACGTCCCGTGGGGCGCAGGGGCGCGCACCGCTAGATTTCATCGGATGGTGGTTGGCCTGATCGGTGCGGGGAACATGGCCCGGGCGCTCGCCCTGGGCTGGGGCGATCCGGTGCTGTGCTCCGATGCCGGGTCGGGGCGCGCGCATCGGCTGGCCCAGGAGCTCGAGGGCGAGGCGCTCGAGTCAAACCTCGAGGTCGCGCAGCGCGCGGACCTCGTTGTGCTGTGTCACAAGCCCCACCAGCTCGAGTCGGTCGCGGCCGAGATCGCCGGCGAGGCCAAGGCCGTCGCGTCGGTGCTCGGCGGCACCGCGATCACGGCGCTGCAGGAGGCCTACCCCGGCATTCCGGTGTTCCGGATGATCCCCAACACCCCGGTCGAGGTCCGGCGGGGCGTCGTCTGCTACGCGCCGGCACCCGGCGTGCCGCGCGACCTCGAGCGCGACGTGCTGGCGCTGTTCGAGCGCCTGGGGACGGTCGTGCGTGTAGACGAGCCGCTGCTCGGGGCGGCGGCCGCGTTGAGCGGCGTCGGCCCGGCGTATCAGGCGTTGCTGGTCGAGGCACAGGTTGATGCTGCCGTGCGGCGCGGCTTGCGGCCGTCGCTGGCGGGGCGGCTGGTGGCCGAGACGATGTCCGGGACCGCCGCGCTGCTCGAGGTCAAGGACTACGACACGCTGGCGGTCAGGCGCGGGGTCACGTCGCCCGGCGGCTCGACCGCGCGCGGGCTCGAGGCGCTCGAGCGAAACGGCGTCCGGACGGCGTTCCAGTCCGCGATGGACGCCGTGATCGACGGCGGGGGCCGCTGATGCTGACGTTCGCGCTGGACCGGGTCGACATCGCCAACTACGTGTCGGCGCTGTTCACGGTCTACATCGTCCTGATCTTCCTCTACATCCTGCTCAACCTGTTGTTCTCGTTCGGGCTCAAGCTGCCGTACGCGCGCTGGTCGGATGTGGTCATGAACTTCCTCCGCGATGTGTGCGAGCCCTACCTGCGGATCTTCAGGCGGTTCATCCCGACGCTCGGGATGTTCGACCTCAGCCCGATCATCGCGATCTTCCTCCTGTACATCATCCGGACCCTCGTGGTCAACGCGATCTCCGGCTGATCCAGGCACGTCGATGGTGGCTCAGGCGACGACAGCGGGCGTCCGCATGGCGGGGTACGCGCGGATCCTGGCGGTCGCGGCGGCGGTGGTCGTCGTCGACCAGGTGACCAAGCACTTCGTCCGCACCGGGATCGACGTGGGGGAGTCCCACAAGGTGATCCCAGGCGTGCATCTCGTCCACGTGCGCAACACCGGGGTGGCGTTCAGCCTGTTCTCGGGCGGTGGCACGCTGGTACTCGTGTTCACGTTCGTGGCGCTGGCGGTGCTCGTCGGGTACTTCACGATCCGCCCGACCAAGCCGTGGCTGTGGCTTCCCATCGGCCTGCTGATCGGAGGCGCGATCGGGAACCTGATCGACCGGGTCGCGCACGGAGCCGTGACCGACTTCATCAAGCTGCCGCACTGGCCGGCGTTCAACGTGTCCGACATGGCGATCACATTCGGCGTGATCATCCTTGTGTTCGTGTTGGAGAGCCGGCGCGGCCGGAGTTAGTGGCGGGCGGTGGCGGTGGCGGTGGCGGACAAGATCGAGATCGAAGTCCCGCCACAGGCCGCGGGGACGCGGCTTGACCGGTTCCTGGCCGAGCCGTTGGGTTCACGCGCTCAGGCCGCCTCGCTGATCGACGCCGACCTGGTGCGAGTCGACGGCGAGCTGCGTCGCAAGCGCCACACGGTCTCGGCCGGAGAGCTGATCGTGATCGAGGCCCGACAGCTGCCGCCGGTGGTGCCCGCGCCGCGGGCCGAGTTCGGCGTCGCCTACGAGGACGAGTACCTGATCGTCGTCGACAAGCCCGCCGGGGTCGTCGTCCATCCCGCTCGAGGCCACTGGACCGGCACGCTGGCTCAGGCGCTCGAGGGCGTGGGCGCCGGCGGCGAGGAGCCGTACCGCGCCGGGATCGTGCATCGCCTGGACCGCGACACCTCTGGCCTGCTGGTCGTGGCCAAGAACGACGACGTCCACCGGAAGCTCAAGGCGCTGATCACGCGGCGGGAGCTGCACCGCGAGTACGTTGCGCTCGTCGATGGGCTCCCGTCGGCGCGGACCGGGACGATCGACGCCCCGATCGGCCGCTCCCGGCGCGACCGGGCGCTGATGTCGATCGACGCCGATGAGCCACGCGAGGCGCGGACGCACTTCGAGATCGAGCGCCGGCTGCCGACCTCGACGCTGCTGCGAGTAACGCTCGAGACCGGGCGCACCCATCAGATACGGGTGCACCTGGCCGCGATCGGCCATCCGGTGTGCGGCGATCGGCAGTACGGGGTCGCCGGGCGCTTCGGGCTCGAGCGGCAGTTCCTGCACGCGCGGCGGCTGGCGTTCGCTCACCCGGTCGCGGGCGCGGCGATCGACGTGTCCTCGCCGCTGCCGGGGGATCTGGTGGCCGCGCTGGGTGCGGCCGAGGCAGATTCGCCCTGACCGCGCCGGGAAGTTCGTTCCGCTTCGGCGCGCTCCGGCGGCGGGCGCGCGACCCGGATTTCGTGGCCCACGATGACATTCGTCCGCCGGTTGCCACGTTCTCCGCGCTATACGCGGGTTTCGTGGCGCGCGAGGGAAGGATCGCGCCCCAGGTCACGAAATCCGTGGACTCTGAGGCCCCCTGAAGCACACTCAGCGAGCACCCGCAGCGCCCGAATTGTCGCCAGCAGCAGGAAAAAGGACGGCGGGGCGGCCCGTCCACAGCCGCCCCGCCGAGTTTGCGAACCGAGCCACCGGAGGTAGGGGAAGGGAGGTTCGGTCCGCGCGCGGGAAGACGCCGAAGGTAGGGAAGGGCGAATCCCCGCTGCACCTAAGAACGTAGCGGCTTCATCAGACTTGCGTAAACTTTTTCGGAAATCCATATCTACTACCCCGCCGGCACGGGCCGCGCCCTGCCTCGCCAGACGAGGTTCGCGAGCGCCGACCAGCGGGTTTTGCCTGTAAACACCGCAAAAAGGGAGCAGTATCCATGGCTCAAGTAGGAATCAAAGAGCTGCTGGAGGCCGGCGTGCACTTCGGCCACCAGACTCGACGTTGGAACCCAAAGATGCGCCGCTTCATCTTCGGAGAGCGGGACGGGATCTACATCATCGACCTCCTGCAGACGCAGGATTTGCTCGAGCAGGCCCGCCGATTTGCGGCGGATGTGTCGCGCCGCGGAGGCACGGTTCTGTTCGTCGGCACCAAGAAGCAGGCCCGCGACACGATCCGCGACACCGCTGAGTCGGCCGACATGCCGTTCGTCAACCACCGCTGGCTCGGCGGCCTGCTGACGAACTATCAGACGATCTCGCTGCGGATCAAGCGGCTTCACGATCTGGAGCGCTTCGAGACCGAGGGCCAGCTGCAGCTGCTGCCCACCCGTGAGCGGATGGCCGCCCAGGCCGACCTGGAGAAGTTGCGCGCGAACCTCGGCGGCGTCAAGAACATGCAGCGGGTCCCAGACGCCGTGTTCGTGATCGACCTGAAGACCGAGGCGATCGCCGTCCGCGAGGCCCAGCGCCTGCGGATCCCGATCATCGGTCTGGTCGACACCAACTGCGACCCGGACGGGATCGATTACGTGATCCCCGGCAACGATGACGCGATCCGGTCCTGCTCGGCCGTGACCCGGGCGGTCGGCGAGGTGGTGGCCCAGGGCCACAACATCTTCCGTGCCGAGGAGGAGGCCGCCCGCCTGGAGCGCGAGCGCCAGGAGGCCGAGGAGCGCGCCCGCCGCGAGGCGGAGGAGCGCGCCCGGCAGGAGGCCGAGGAGAAGGCCCGGCAGGAGGCCGAGGAGAAGGCTCGTCAGGAGGCCGAGGAGCGCGCCCGGCGCGAGGCCGAGGCGGCGGCCGCCGCTCAGGCTCAGCCCGCTCAGGCCCAGCAGGCGGCTCCGGCCGCCCAGCAGGCGGCTCCGGCCGCCCAGCAGGCAGCTCCGGCCGCCCAGCAGGCAGCTCCGGCCGCCCAGCAGGCGGCTCCGGCCGCCCAGCAGGCAGCTCCGGCCGCCCAGCAGGCAGCTCCGGCCGCCGAGCAGGCAGCTCCGGCCGCCCAGCAGGCAGCTCCGGCTGCCGAGCAGGCCGCCGAGCCCGCGCAACAGGCAGCCGCACCGCCCGAGCAGGCGGCGCCCGTCGAGCCGGCGCCGGCCGCGGAGCCCGAGGCTCCGGCCGCCCCCGCGGCCGCTGCGGACACTCCCGCGGAGCCCGAGGTCCAGGCACCGGCCGCCCCGGCCGAGCCCGAGGCGGCAACCGCCCCCGACACCGCCGAGCCCACGCCCGCGGCTCCCGAGGCAACGGAGCCGGCGCCCGCCGAGCCGCCCGCCGAGCCCCCGCAGCCCGAGCCGCCTGCCGCGGCCGCGGAGCCCGAGCCGCCCGCCGCGGCCGCGGAGCCCGAGCCGGCCGCCGGGTCCCCGGAGCCCGAGGAGCGCGCCGAGACCGCAGCCGCCGACGAGACCGCACAGGAGAACGCATGAGCATCACCGCACAGGACGTAAAGGCCTTGCGTGACCGCACCGGCGCGGGCGTGCTCGCGTGCCGCGAGGCGCTGACCGAGGCCGACGGCGACGTCGACCGCGCGGTCGAGATCCTGCGCACCCGCGGTCAGGCCCAGGCGGCCAAGCGGGCGGGTGCGGAGGCCACCGAGGGCGTCGTCCAGAGCTACATCCACGCCGGCAACAAGATCGGCGTGCTCGTCGAGGTCGACTGCCAGACGGACTTCGTCGCCCGCAACGACAAGTTCATCGAGTTCGCCCGGGACGTGGCGCTGCACATCGCGGCGTCACCGGCGACGCTGGCGATCTCCGACGAGGAGGTTCCGGCCGAGGACCGCGAGCGCGAGGAGCGGATCGCAACCGAGCAGGCCCAGGACCGCCCCGAGAACGTCCGCGAGCGGATCGTCTCGGGCAAGCTCGACAAGTGGCTCGACGAGGTGGTGCTGCTGCGCCAGAAGCACGTCAACGAGGACAAGCACGGCGGCAAGACGATCGAGCAGCTGCGCATCGAGCTGGCCGACGAGACCCGCGAGAACGTCGTGATCCGGCGGTTCGTGCGGTTTGCCGTCGGCGGCTGATTCGCGAACAGGGACAATGACCGCGTGAGCGCCACCTCCGCGACCCCGCCCGCGTACAGCCGGGTGCTGCTGAAGCTCTCGGGCGAGGCCCTGATGGGCGACCTCGACTACGGAACCGACCCCGAGCGCGTGCGGGCGGTGGCCGATGAGATCGCCTCGGTCCATGCCCGTGGCGTGCAGGTCGCGATCGTCGTCGGCGGCGGCAACATCTACCGCGGGCTGGCCGCGGCCGCGCGCGGGATGGATCGTGCCACCGGCGACTACATGGGAATGCTGGCCACGGTGCTCAACGCGCTGGCGCTCCAGGACGCGCTCGAGAAGGACGACGTGGCGACTCGGGTGCAGTCGGCGATCACGATCTCCGAGGTTGCGGAGCCCTACATCCGCCGGCGGGCGATCCGCCATCTGGAGAAGCACCGGATCGTGATCTTCGCGGCCGGCACCGGCAACCCGTTCTTCACCACCGACACCGCCGCCGCGCTGCGCGCCGCCGAGCTGCACGCCGAGGTCATCCTGATGGCCAAGAACGGCGTCGAGGGCGTCTACACGGCCGACCCGGCGAAGGACCCCACCGCCGAGTTCATTCCGGAGATCACCCATAAGGACGCGCTCACGTCCGGCCTACGGGTGATGGACTCGACGGCGTTTGCGCTCTGCATGGACAACAATCTCCCGATCATCGTCTTCAACATGGCCGATGGGCGCAACATCGACAAGATAGTGTCCGGTGAACGCGTGGGCACCCTGGTGAGAACGTGACAGACACAGAGATGATCGACGGCCTGCTGGCCGATGCCCGCGAGCGCATGCACAAGTCCGTGGACTCGATTCGGCACGAGTTCGGATCGGTCCGCACGGGCCGTGCCAGCCCGGCGCTGCTGGACCGGATCCAGGTCGATTACTACGGCACCGCGACGCCGCTCAAGCAGCTGGCGACGATCGGCGCCCCCGAGGCGCGGCTGCTCACGATCCAGCCGTACGACAAGAGCTCGATCAAGGCGATCGAGCGGGCGATCCTCGAATCGGACGTCGGGTTGACGCCGAACAACGACGGCAACCTGATCCGCCTGGCGGTCCCCGAGCTGACCGAGGAGCGCCGCAAGCAGCTGGTCAAGGTCGTCCGCAACATCGCTGAGGAGGGGCGGGTGGCGATCCGCAACATCCGCCGCGACGTCATGCACGACCTGCGCGAGCTCAAGGAGGCCGGCGAGGCCGGCTCCGACGACGAGCACCGCGCCGAGCTCGAGCTGCAGAAGGTCACCGACGGCCGCATCTCAGAGCTCGACGAGGCGCTCAAGCACAAGGAAGAAGAGATCCTCGAGGTCTAGCGTGGCGGACGCTCGTGCCCGCTACGTCGCGATCATCACCGACGGCAACGGCCGCTGGGCACGCAACCGTGGGCTGCCCACGATCGCCGGCCACGAGGCCGGCGCAGACGTCGTCAAGTCGCGGCTGCGCGATGCGGTCGACTTCGGCGTCAGGGAGTTCACCGTGTACTCGTTCTCGACCGAGAACTGGAGCCGGCCCGACGACGAGGTGTCGGGCCTGATGGCGATGTTCGAGCGCCGGATCGAGGCCGAGACGCCCGACCTGCACGAGGAGGGCGTGCGGATCCGGTTCATCGGTCGCCGCAGCCACCCGGTGCCGCCGGCGCTGATCGACCGCATACGGTGGGCCGAGGAGATGACCGCCGGCAACACCCGGATTACGTTCTGCGTGGCCTTCAACTACGGCGGCAGAGCGGAGATCATCGACGCAGCGCGAAGCTTTACGGGCGACTCCGAGGAGGCGTTCCGCGCCCACCTGTACGCGCCCGACATGCACGACCCCGATCTGATCATCCGCACCAGCGGCGAGCAGCGAAGCTCGAACTTCCTGCTCTGGCAGGGCACGTACTCCGAGATGGTGTTCCGCGACGAGTTGTGGCCGGACTTCTCGCGCGAGGCGTTCGAGGAGAGCCTCGGCGAGTTCACGTCGCGCAGTCGGCGCTTCGGAGGTCGATAGTGGCCACCGGGCGCCGCCGGCCCGCGGGGCCACGCCGCTCGGGCAGCTCGAGCGACCCGCGCGACGCGCGACCGCGATCGGGACCGCCGGCGCAAGCGCGCCGACGAGCAGCCGAGCGAGCGCAAGCCCCGCAAGCGGCGGGGGAAGAGCTCGGAGCTGCTGCTGCGCGTGCTGGTGGCGATCCCGCTGGCGGTGCTCGTGATCGTGTTCGTCGAGGCGGGCGGGATCGCGTTCGCGCTGTTCGTGATCGCGATCGGCTGGCTGTGCATGTACGAGCTCTACCGCATGCTGGACCGTTGGAAGCCGCTGCCGATCGTGGGGTTCGCCGCGCTCGCCGGGATGGTGCTGGCGGGTGTCTACGGCGGTCAACGCCAGGTCGCCGAGGTGGCTGCGGCCACGCTGCCGGTGCTGTTCCTGCTGACCGTCGCCCGCGGCGAGCGCCACCCGACCGTCTCGATCGCCGGGACGCTGCTCGGCGTGTACTGGATCGGGTTCGCGTTCGCCCACGCGGCGCTGCTCCGCGAGCTCCCGCACGGCAACGCGGTGATCATCGACGTGCTGATCGGGACGTTCATCGGCGACACCGGCGCCTACCTGGGAGGCCGGTTATTCGGGCGCCGTCCGCTGGCCCCGAACATCTCGCCGAACAAGACCGTCGAGGGCCTGGCGTGCGGGATGATCGCGGCGGTGGTCGCGGTGTTCCTGGCCGGGCTGTACCAGACGTGGCTCACCCAGGGGGACGCGCTCGTGCTGGGGATCGCGGTCGCGGTGCTGGGCCCGATCGGCGACCTGTTCGAGTCGGTGGTCAAGCGCGACGCCGGCACCAAGGACGCCGGTACCCTGTTCGGCCCCCACGGCGGCGTGCTCGACCGGGCCGACGCCGCCCTGTTCACGCTCGTGGCCGGCTACTACGTGTGGCTGGCCGTAATGCCGCACTGAGCGTGTAACCGCGTCCTGCTCCGGGCCGGTCCACGCTCCGCTTCAAGATTCCAGGAGACCGCTCCGCGCGCCCCGGCGGTCACCACAGCCGGGCATCCAGTCCGGCTTACAATCGCGTCGTGCGCCGCCTGGCCATCCTCGGCTCCACCGGCTCGATCGGCGTCCAGGCTCTCGACGTCGTCTCGAGGGCCGGCGCGGACCTCGAGGTCGTCGCGCTGAGCGCGGCCGGCGCGTGGGAGCAGCTGCTCGTCCAGGCTCGCGAGCACGGGGTGCGGCGGATCGCGCTGTCGGATCCGGATGCGGCGGCCCGCGCCAGCGAGGCGTGGACCGACGGCGAGGTGCTGTCGGGCCCCGAGGGACTGGTCCGGTTGATCACCGAGGGCGACTGCGAGCTCGTGCTCAACGGGATCGTCGGCTCGGCCGGCCTGGTGCCGACGGTCGCGACGCTCGGGGAGGGGATCGACCTGGCGCTGGCCAACAAGGAGTCGCTGGTCGTCGGCGGCGAGCTGGTCACGCAGCTGGCCGAGGCGACCGGGGCCGCGATCATCCCGGTCGACTCCGAGCACTCGGCGATCCACCAGCTGATGTCCGCCGAGCGAGCCGGCACCGTCGACCGGGTGATCCTGACTGCGTCGGGTGGCCCGTTTCGGGGACGCACCGCGAGCGAGCTGAGCCATGTGACCGTCGAGCAGGCGCTCGCGCACCCCACGTGGGAGATGGGCGGCAAGATCACGATCGACTCGGCCACGCTGATGAACAAGGGGCTCGAGCTGATCGAGGCCCACCACCTGTTCGGGACGCCCTACGACCGGATCGACGTGGTCGTGCACCCCCAGTCGATCATCCACAGCCTGATCCAGCTGTGCGACGGCGCCACGCTTGCCCACCTCGGCTATCCCGACATGCGGGTGCCGATCTCATACGCGCTGCATTACCCCGACAGGGTGGACGTCCCCGTCCGCGCGCTCGATCTGGTCGAGCTGGGCGCGCTGACGTTCGAGCAGGTCGACGTCGACACGTTCGCCTGCCTGCGGCTGGCGCGCGACGCCGCGCTCGCCGGCGGGACCGCGCCCTGCACGCTGAACGCGGCCAACGAGGTCGCGGTGCACGCGTTCATGGCCGGGCGGTTGGGTTTCCTGGACATCGCGGCGGTGATCGAGGACACGCTCGCCGAGCTTCCCGCCGAACCGGTCCACTCGTTCGAGTCGCTGGGGGAGGCCGACGCGCGCGCCCGGGGCGTCGCCGGCGAGCTGATCGACGGCCGGGCCGCCGCCTGATCCGCCTCCGCGCCGCGCAGGGCTTCTTCGAAAGTCTTACGTTGGGCCTGCCACACTCGTTGCGTGTCCTACGTCCTGGCGTTCCTGGGGTTCTCGGCGCTGATCCTGCTCCACGAGGCCGGCCACTTCACCGCGGCCAAGGCGGTCGGCATGCGGGTGGAGCGCTTCTCGTTGTTCTTCGGGCCGATGCTGCTCAAGTTCCGCCGGGGCGAGACCGAGTACGGGATCGGTCCGATCCCGCTGGGCGGCTACGTGAAGATCACTGGGATGAACCCGCGCGAGGAGCTGGCTCCCGAGGTCGTGCCGCGCGCCTACTACAACCAGCCGGTCTGGAAGCGGATCGTGGTGATCATGGCCGGTCCGGTGGTGAACATCGTGATCGCGTTCGTGATCGTGTGGGTGCTGTTCTTGGCCAACGGCCAGGCGGTGGCCAGCAAGCGGATCGCGGTGATCGAGAAGGGCACCCCGGCCGCCAAGGTCCTCAAGCCGGGCGACCAGCTGGTCTCGGTCGACGGCGTCACCGGCAGCCCTGACCGCCTGCGCGCCCAGCTCGGCACACACGGCTGCGCCGGCGGCTCGACCGTCAACAACTGCGAGGCCGCCACCCCCGCCAAGATCGTCGTCAACCGCGGCGGGAACCTGGTCACGGTCGACGTGCGCCCGCGCTACTCGACCGTCGACAAGCGTCCGCTGGTCGGATTCGAGTTCGACTCCACGCAATCCTCGGTGGGTGCGGCGCACGCCGCGTCGCTGACCGCCAGCGGGCTGTGGAGCGTGACCCGCTCGACCGTCGGTGTGCTGGTGCGGATCTTCGAGCCCCAGGAGCGCAAGCAGCTCAACGGGGTCGTCGGCGGCTACACGGTCACCCAGGAGTCGTTCTCGCACAGCACCACCCAGGCGCTCGAGGTGCTCGCGCTGATTTCGCTGTCGCTGGGGATCATCAACCTGTTTCCGTTCCTGCCGCTCGACGGCGGTCACGTGTTCTGGGCGATCGCCGAGAAGGTCAGGGGCAAGCGGATCCCGTTCGAGGTGATGGAGCGCGCCGGCGTGGTCGGATTCGTGCTGATCCTGCTGCTGTTCGTGATCGGGCTGTCGAACGACATCTCGACGCTCAACGGCTCGGGCTTCAACGTCAGGTGATTTCCGGATCGCCCGGCTAGGTGCTGCCCGCCGTAAATAAGCTAGCTTCCTGGCCGCCCGGCCAGTTCCAGGACAGAGAGCGGAGGACAGATGGAGAGCACCACGATCACCCCGGCCCCGGAGCGCGCGGTCGACGCTCCGACCGTGACCGAGGCGCTCCGCCGGACGGCCGCCTCGCACCCTGACCTGGTCGCGGTCCGGACCGCCGACGACGAAATCTCGCTGACCTGGTCGCAGCTGCTGGGGCGGGTCGACGCGCTCGCCGGCGGTCTGGCCGGGCTCGGCGTGGGCCGCGGCGACACGGTCGCGATCATGCTCGGCAACCGCCCCGAGTTCTACGTCGCCGACCTGGCAGCGGTGACGGTCGGCGCCACGCCGTTCTCGATCTACGTCACCTATCCGCCGGCGGAGATCGAGTTCCTGTGCGCCGACGCCGGGGCACGCGTGGCGATCACCGAGCAGGCCTACCTTGCGGCGATTCTCGCCGCGCGCCAGCACCTGCCCTCGCTCGAGCACGTGATCGTCATCGACGGCGAGGCCCCCGAGGGCACGCTGGCCCTGTCGGAGGTCGAGGGATCGAACCCGGGCTTCGACGCCGCCGCGGCGACCGCTCAAATCGGCCCCGAGGACATCGTCACGCTGATCTACACGTCGGGCACCACGGGCCATCCCAAGGGCGTCCAGCTGACCCACCACGCGATCATGTTCTCGGCTCAGGGAGTCGAGGAGATGGTCCCGCTGTCGCCCGGGAGCAAGGTGATCTCGTGGCTGCCGGCGGCCCACATCGCCGAACGCATGGCCCACCTCTACATCCCGGTGATCTACGCCGGCACTGTCACCACCTGCCCGGACCCGCGCGCGATCCTCTCCTACCTGCCGCAGGTGCGCCCGACCTGGTTCTTCGCGGTCCCGCGGATCTGGGAGAAGCTCAAGGCGGGACTGGAGACGATGCAGGCCGCGCAGCCCGATGAGCAGCGCAAGCCGGTGGAGGACGCGATGGCCGCGTCGCTGCAGCGGGTCCGCCTCCGGCAGGCCGGCGAGCCGGTCCCCGCCGAGCTCGAGCAGCAGGTGGCCCGGGCTGACGAGACGCTGTTCTGCAAGCTGCGAGAGATGCTCGGACTCGACCAGGTGGTCGCGGTCAACGTCGGCGCCGCGCCGACGCCGCGCGAGGTGCTCGAGTTCTTCCACGCGCTCGGGATCGAGCTGGCCGAGATCTGGGGGATGTCCGAGACCTGCGGGATCGGCGCGGCTAACCGCCCCGGCCAGGTCAGGCTCGGCACGGTCGGCCCGCCGTCGCCGGGGGTCGAGATGAAGATCGCCGACGACGGCGAGCTGCTGGTCCGCGGCGAGTTCGTGATGGTCGGCTACCGCAATTCGCCCGAGAAGACAGCCGAAGCGCTGGACGCCGACGGGTGGCTGCACACCGGCGACATCGGCGAGCTCGACGACGAGGGGTACCTGCGGATCGTCGACCGTAAGAAGGAGATCATCATCAACTCGGCCGGCAAGAACATGTCGCCGGCCAACATCGAGGCCGAGATCAAGTCGGCCAGCCCGCTGATCGGCCAGGCCATCTGCATCGGCGACCAGCGCAGGTACAACACCGCGCTGATCGTGCTCGACGCCGACTTCGCGCCGCAATGGGCCCAGCAGCAGGGGATCGCTGACATCGAGCTCGAGCGGCTGGCCGCCGAGCCGAAGATGGTGGCGGCCGTGCAGGAGGCCGTGGACGCCGCCAACGAGCACCTCGCCCGGGTCGAGCAGATCAAGAAGTTCACGGTCGTCCCCGGCGACTGGCTGCCCGGCGGCGACGAGCTGACGCCGACGATGAAGCTCAAGCGGCGCCCGATCGCGGCCAAGTACGAGGCCGAGATCGAGCGGATGTACGCCGACTAGCCCGCGGTGCCGGCCCCGTTGGCGCCAGCGCCCGCCGCGGCGGCGCGATCGGCGCTCGCGGCCGCGATCGACCGCCAGATCAGCTCGATCGGGTGATACACCGGCAGCGGCCGGCCGAGCTCGCGGAGGTGCAGGTCGATCTGGGCCGCGCAGCCCGGGTTGCCGGCGGCGATCGCCTCGGCACCGGTCTCGAGCAGGTTCTGCGCCTTGCGGGCGCCGAGGTCGGCACCCGCCTCGGGCTGGAGCAGGTTGTAGACGCCGGCCGAACCGCAGCACACCGCCGGCTCGACCGCCACCTCGAGCAGCTCCAGTCCCGGGATCGCCGCCAGCAGCTCGCGCGGCTGGGTGCGCACGCGCTGGGCGTGGGCCAAATGGCAGGAGTCGTGGTACACGACGCGCATCGGCAGCGCTCCGCGGGGCGCCCGCGGCTCGATCGACCCGAGCAGCTCGGAGATGTCGCACACGCGCTCTGAGAAACGGCGGCCCTCGTCGGTCTCCAGCAGCTCGCCGTACTCCTTCATCGCCGACCCACAACCGGCGGCGTTGGTGATGATGTGGTCGAGCTCGCCCAGCGACGAGAACGCCTCGATCGTGTTCTGAGCCCGTGCCACGGCCGGCTTCTCCTCGCCGGAGTGCATCTGTAGCGCCCCGCAGCAGTCGGGCGACTGGGGGGCGAGCACCTCGAACCCCTCGGCGGCGAGCGTACGGATCGTGGCCTGGTGCACGTCGGCGTAGAACACCCGCTGCACGCAGCCCAGCAGCAGCGCCACCCGGCCGCGCTGCTCGCCGACCGCCGGGGTGCGCTCGGGCAGCTTCACGCGCAGTTGGCGGACGCTGGTCTGCGGCGCCACCTTGGCCAGGATGCCCATCCGCCCGGGGAGCTTGTCGCTGCCGAGCTTGCGGCCGGCGATCATCAGCGGCGCCAGCGCACGCATCCGCTTGGGGTAGGGGAGCGTCTCGAACAGCAGCCGGCGCAGGCCCTTCTCTGCCGCCGAGCGCGCATGGTGGCGCTCGACCTGGGGTCGGACCCGCTCGATCAGGCGGTCGTACTGAACGCCGGACGGGCACGCGGTCACGCACGCCATGCAGCCCAGGCAGCGGTCGAAGTGCGTGGCCATCTCGTCGGACATCGGCGCATCGCCCTTCAAGCCCTCGCCGATCAGCACGATCCGCCCGCGCGGCGAGTCGGCCTCGTTGCCCCACAGCACGTAGGTCGGGCAGGTGTCCAGGCAGAACCCGCAGTGGACGCAGTCGTCGAGCAGCTCGGGCTGCGGTGGCCGGTGGGTGTCAAACGCGGTCATCGCTCCTCCTTGGTCCTACCCGCCAGGGGCACGAAGTCGTCGCCGGCGGCCACTCCTAGATCCCGCCCACGAATACGCCGGGGTTGCAGGCTCCCGCCGGGTCAAAGCGCATCTTGATCCGGCGCATGAGCTCCAGCGCCGGGCCTTCCTGGGCGCCCCACGGCTCCAGCCGGTCACGTGCGGCCGCGGGGACGTCGAGCAGCACCGAGACGGCGCTCGCGCCCAGGCGCTCCCGCAGCGCGGGCACCTCGTCAGGCTCGACCTCGATCCAGCTGATGCCGAGCGCGGCTCGGCCGACGAGCGTGCCGCCCGCCGCCCGGGTCGCCCGGGCGAGCTCGGCCAGCAGGCTGGGTCGGGTGGACACGCGCAGAATCGCCGCTCGCTCGGAACGCTGGCCGGCCCGTTGGCGCCGCCAAGCGTCCGCGTCGTCGTCGGGGATCTCGACCGCGTCGAGCCTCGCCTCGCGCATCAGCACTGCGACCCGGGCCGCTCGCTCCTTGGCGCCCGGACCGCCGAGCTGCGCCAGCACCTCGCCGCGATCCCCGCGCCAGGCGACATCCAGCGCCTCGAGCTCGAGCGGCGCCATCGCCACCTGCGCGGCCGCGGCGCCGAGCACGACCGGGTCATCGGTGGTGCCGATCGCGGTGGCCGTGTCGGGCGGGGCCGAGTGCAGGCGGAGGCTGACCTCCAGGATCGCTCCGAGCGTCCCGAATGCCCCGGAGAACAGCTTGGCGATGTCGTAGCCGGCGACGTTCTTGATCACTTTTCCGCCCGACTTGGCGATCGTCCCGTCGCTGAGCGCGACCGTCATCCCCACCACGAGGTCGCGCGCGGCGCCGTAGCGGTGGCGCAACGGGCCCGAGTCAGCGGTAGCGATCACGCCGCCGATCGTGGCGTCCTGGGAATCTCCGTGCCCCAGCGGCGGATCCAGTGACAGCATCTGACCCTCGGCGGCGAACAGCTCGTGCGCCCGGGCGAGGGGCACCCCGGCCTGGAGGATCGCAGTCAGATCGCCGACGTTGTGCTCGATGATCTCGCTCAGACCAGTGGTGTGCAGCTCCACGTCGGGCTCGGCGCCGAGGCCGCCCCACTCGAACTTCGTGTCCGCGCCGTGGATCCGCACCGCCTGGCGCTCAGCTGAGGCCGCGGCAAGGCCGGCGGCCGCCTGCTCGTATGTCTCGGGCCGGAGCTCTGAGCCCATTAGTGGACCCCACCGAAACGTTCGATGGAGCCCACTAGAACCGCTCTGCGACGCCGGCGCGCTCGAGCGGGTGCTCTCGGTAGGGCCCGGGGACCTCGCCGCACAGACGTGGGGTCGGCATCACCTTCCCGGGGTTGGCCAGCCCGTGCGGATCGAATGCGCAGCGCAGCCGCTGGAACGTCTCGAGGTCGGCCTCGGAGAACATCGAGGGCATGTACGCCTTCTTGTCCACCCCGACGCCGTGCTCGCCGGTGATCGAGCCGCCGGCGTCGACGCACGTCTTGATGATCAGCCCCGACAACTCCTCGGCGCGCTCGGCCTCGCCCTCGCGGCCGGCGTCGTAGCAGATCAGCGGGTGCAGGTTGCCGTCCCCGGCGTGGAACACGTTGGCCACCTGCAGCTTGTACTCGGTGGCCAGCGCGTCGATCCGGCTCAGCACCTCGGCCAGTCTGGTCCTGGGGATCACGCCGTCCTGCACGTAGTACGCGGGAGCGATCCGGCCCATCGCGGCGAATGCCGCCTTGCGGGCTCTCCAGATCAGCGCTCGCTCCTCCTCGGTCTGCGCTACGCGGACGTCCATCGATCCCGACTTCGAGCACAGGTCCATCACCTGCTCCAGGCGCGCCGTGCACTTGTCGTCGGGGCCGTCGAGCTCGACCAGCAGGGCGGCGCCGGCGTCGAGCCGGTAGCCCGCGCCGGTGGCTGCCTCGGAGGCCTTGATCGTCAGCTGGTCCATCATCTCGATCGCGCCGGGCACGATCCCGGCGCTGACGATCTCGCTGACCGCCTCGCCGGCGGCGATCGTGTCTTCGAAGAAGGCGACCAACGTTCGCACGCTCTCGGGCACGGGGATCACCCGCAGCGTGATCTTGGTGGCCACGCCCAGCGTGCCCTCGGAGCCCACGAACGCCCCCAACAGGTCGTATCCCGGCGCGTCGCGGTCCAGGTGGACGATCGTGCCGTCGGTCAGCACGAGCTCCAGCCCGGTCACGTAGTTGGTCGTGAACCCGTACTTGAAGCAGTGCGCGCCGCCGGAGTTCTCGGCCACGTTGCCGCCGATCGAGCACACGATCTGGCTGGAGGGGTCGGGGGGATAGAAATGGGTGGGGGAGACCGCCCGCGAGACCGCGAGGTTGGTGACGCCGGGCTCGACGACCACCTCGGAGTCCTCGAGTGAGACCGACAGGATCCGGCGCATTCGCGCGAGCACGATCAGCACGCCATCGGAGATCGGCAGTGCCCCGCCCGACAGGCCGGTACCGGACCCGCGCGCCACCCACGGCACCTCGGCCTCGAAGCATGCCCGGACCACCTGCTGCACCTGCTCGGCGGTCTCGGGCAGGACGGCGGCGATCGGCGTCTCGCGCAGATGCGCCAGCCCGTCGGAGCGGTACGTAGCCAGGTCGTGCGGATGCACCAACACGTGCTCGGCCCCGCAGATCGCCTCGAGGCGGGTAACGAGCTCGCTGGCGCCGTTGGACGGCATCGACCTGAAGTATGTCAGTGCAGCGAGATCCGCTGGGAGCGGCTGAAGATCGTGTGCGGCTTGAGCGGGTCGAAGTAGCCCAGCAGCTGGTCGGACGCGGGGTAGGTCCAGGCGACGCGGACGGTGCCGTTGCCGGGGAACTTGATGTGCAGGTCGAAGTAGCCCTTCGGATCGTTGACCGCGACGGTCCGCAGCGTCGTGAACTTGCCGCGCGAGTTGCGCTGGAACTGGATCTCGACCGGGTTGGCCGCGCCCGTGTCGCTCTCGGCGTACGGGGCCGGACGCGCGCAGCCCCACACCTCTAGGCTGCGTGCCCGCTTGGCCGACGTGACCGGCAGATACAGCGGCAGCCGCCACGCGGCGTAGGTGGCCTTCGGCTTGTGTTTGCCGAAGCTGAGCAGGCCGCTGGCGAACCCGCCCCAGTCAGTGTCGGGGCGCGCCGGCAGCGGGTCGTACAGCAGATACTGGGAGAACGAGATGATCCGCGGGTTGCGCCAGGAGATGTACTCGGCCCAGTTGAGGTAATAGGCGGCCTTGGCCTGCCCCACCCACGGGGTCGTCTTCGTGTCGTGCTTGGGCGGCGTGGTGATGTAGCCGAACTCGGTGTTGTAGATCGGGAAGCGCTTGTGGGAGCCGTACACCCGATTCAGCCGATCGAGGCTGCGGGTGAGGTTGCCGATCTGGCCCAGCGACGTGTTGTTCGGGTCCGGGAACTTCTCGCGATTGGGTGGATACCACCGCATGTACGGGTGGTCGGCGACGCCCGCGGCGGTGAACAGCGCCGGGTTCTTGGCTCGGAACTGGCGAGAGCCGGCGGCGTTGGTGGGACAGCCGCGGATCGCTGCCGCGCCGCCGCGCAGCGGGCGGTAGCGCGAGTCCACGCAGTACATGGCGCGCAGGAAGATCAGCGGCTTCATCCCGGAGAACACGCCCCAGTTCTCGGCTCCGCGCGGCGCCAGCTCGCCGAACATCAACCGGTCGTGGCCGTGGCCGGTCTGCTTCAGCGCCGTGTAGGTGGCGTCGACGAGGTTGCGATACATCCGCGGACTGTTCTCGATCTTGAGGTTGCCCGGGACGCCCTGCGGGGCCAGGCTCGGCCCGTAGTCGGGCTCGTTCCACACCGACCACAGGCCGACTCGCGGGAGGTCGGCCTTGTTGCCCGGGTCGAGCCTGTTGGTAGTGGGGTTGTAGTTGCCGCTGTAGCGGGTGGCCACGGCCCGGGCGAACTGACCGAACTCCTTAGGGCTCGGCGACCAGTTGAAGTGCGGCCGGCCGTCGCGCGGCGCGCCCGGACCGGTGGCCCAGATCGGCGAGCCGCCCAGCAGGTCGAAGTTCGGGGTGATCCCTTGGGCCTTGGCCTGGGTCACGATCGCGTCGTAGATTCCCCAGGAGGCGGCCGGGTAGTCGGCCGGGTTGGCGGCGTTGAAGTGCTTGGGGCGCTGGCGCGAGGTCGGCTTGGGCGCGATCAGCTGCCAGCGGACCGCGACCCGCACCTGGTTGGCGCCGAGCAGGCGCATCTGCGCGAGCGTGCCGGCCGGGTTGACCTGGAGGTTGACGTCGTCCTCGAACACCGACACCTGGCTGTGAGAGGCGAGCGCGGCCGATGCGGGGATCAGCGTGATCGCGGCAGCCAGCACCAGCACCCGCAGCAGCGGCATCGTCGGACGGAGGTGAAGGCGGGGCATGGGTCGGGCGTTGCGAGCAGGTCCGGGCGGGGGACAGATCACTCCGCCAGCGCCTCGTCGCTCTGATCCAGAACTCGCCAGAGCCGGCGAAGTTGCGGCGGCCGCCCCCTCGCCGGGCGGTGGCACGGCACTACGACATCGTCACCGACACCGGCCGGCTGTAGATCGTCGGGCCGTTGGGGAAGGCCCATGCCAGACGCACGGTGCCGCTGTCGGGGAGCTGCATCTTGATGTCGAAGTACCCGTTCTTGGCGGTGATCGGCACGGTCTTGAGTGTGTCGAACGAGCCAGACGACCCCTTCTGGAACTGGATCTTGATCCGCTGCGCCGAGTTCGTGTCCTTTCGCACGAAGTGCGCCGGACGGGCGTCGCCCCAGACCTCGAGTGCCTGTCCCTTCTGGAACTTGGTCTGCGGGAGGTACAGCGGCATCCGATAGGCGTCGTACAGCTGTGGCTTGGGCTGGCCGGTCGAGTACGCCAGTCCGGTGGCGAAGTTGCCCCCGGGCGGGTCGGTAAGCAGGTACTGGTCATATGACCGGATCCGCGCGTTGCGCCACGAGATGTACTCGGACCAGTTCAGGTAGTAGGCGGCGGTCACCGAGTCGATCGCGCGAGCGATCTGCTCCGGAGGGTTGGTCTGCAACCCGAACTCCGTCGAGTAGATCGGGAAGCGCTTGTGCGACCCGTACACGGTCTGGAGCTGGTCGAGCGTGCGCTCGAGCTTGGGGATCATCGGCAGATCCGCGTAGTCGGGCTGGTTGGCGGTCGGCACGTTGGGCGGGATTCGGCCCTGCGGGTACGGATGATCGGAGAACCCGGTGGCCTCAAACAGGGCGGGATGTGCGCTGCGGAACTGCTGGGTGCCCGCGGCGTCGGTCGGGCACCCGCGCTCCGCCGCCGCCTGGCCCTGCAGCGGTTTCAGCGACGGCCCGACGCAGTACAGCGCGCGGATGAACCGCAGCGGGACCATCCCGGAGAAGTTGCCGGGGTTATTGCCCGTCGTCAGGCCACGCGGAGCGGTCTCGCCGATCAGGATCGTGTCCTTGCCGTGGCCGGTGTCCTGCAGCGCGCCCCAGGCGGCGTCGACGAGGTCGCGGTACAGCCGCGGCGCCACCTCGACTGTCGAGTGGTGGATCGCCTGCGGGGCCAGGTCGACGCCGTAGTTGGGCTCGTTCCAGATCGCCCAGAACTTGACCCGGGGCAGCGGCTTGGACGCGCCGGGTGGCGTGTAACTGCCGCTGTAGCGGGTGCCGACTGCCTTGACGAAGTCGGCGAAATCCGAGGCCGCCGGCTTCCACTGCAGGTGCGGGCCGCCGGGCGGGGCGCCGCCGCCCGTGGCCCACAGCGGCACCGGCTCGCCGATCGTGAGATCGACCCCCATGCCCCGGGCGGTGGCGTCGCGGATGATCGTGTCGTAGATCGCCCACGTGGTCGCCGAGTACGCGCTCGGGTCGGTGGCGTCGAAGCTCGGCTTGGTGGGAGAGGTGGGGTGCGGCGCCAGCTGGTTCCAGGGCATGTAGAGGCGGATCACATCGGCCCCGAGCTTGCGCAGCACGTCGATGTTCTGGGCGGTCTGGGCGGGCGTGCCCCGCAGCTGGGCCTCGGCCTCGAAGATCGAGATCATCGGCGCGGTCCGCGGCGGGGGGAGCCTCACCGGCGGCGGCGGGGACGAGCTCGAGCCGCCACCGCCCCCGCAGGCGGCCACGATCATCGCCACGGCGGCGATCGCGAGGCTCACAGACAGGGTTCGTCGAATGGGTCCGTGCAAGCGGGGCAGGATAGGGAATCGGCTGCGTACACTGGCGCGCATGCTCATCCCGGTCCGCACGGGCCCCGATTCGGCGGCCCGGACTGAGTCCAGGCTGAGGCTGGACACGATCGCGCCGGAGCTGTGGATCCTCGCAGTTATCGTCCTGATCGGCGCCGTGCTGCGGTTCGGCACGCTCTCCAGCCAGAGCTACTGGCTCGACGAAGCCACGACGGTGCACGAGATGCACCTCGGCTTCGGCGCGCTCCTGCACCAGATCCACGTCAACGAGACCACGCCGCCGCTGTACTTCATCCTGGCGTGGCTGTGGTCGAAGGTGTTCGGCACCAGCGAGGCCGGGCTGCGCTCGCTGTCGGCGCTGCTGGGGACGCTGGCGATCCCGATCGCCTACGTGTGCGGACGCGAGCTGGTGTCGCGGGCGGCTGGAGTGGTGGCCGCGGCGCTGGCGGCACTGAGCCCGTTCATGATCTGGTACTCCCAGGAGGCCAGGTCCTACATGCTGTTCACGGTCCTATGCGGCCTGTCGTTCTGGTTCTTCGCCCGCTCGCTGCGCGACCCGTCGCACCGCAACCTGGTCTGGTGGGCGGCGTGCAGCGCCGCGGCGGTCCTCACCCACTTCTTCGCCGGATTCCTGGTCGCCCCCGAGGCCGTGTGGCTCGTGCTGGCGCTGCGCCGGCGCTCGGCGCTGATCGCGGCGGTCGCGGTGGCCATCGTGCAGCTGGCGATCCTGCCGCTGGCGGTGGGCGACACCTCGCACCCGCTGGAGTGGATCAAGGCGTTCCCGCTGTCGGTGCGGATCAAGCAGATCCCAGTCGATCTCGGATTGGGCTCGCTGTATCAGAGCTCGCTGGTGACCAAGGGCCTGCTCGGGGCGGCGGTGCTGGCCGCGGTCGTGGCCGCGCTGATCCTGCTCGCCGGAGATCGCCGCTACAAGCGCGGCGCCGGGATCGCGGCGGCACTGGCCGCGGCGGTGATCCTGCTGCCGATCATCCTGGTGCAGTTCGGCAGCGACTACGTGGTGCCGCGTAACTTCGCGCCGGCGTGGATCCCGCTGGCGGTGCTGCTCGGCGCCGCCTGCACGGTGCCGCGGGCCCGTCCCGCGGGTTATGCGCTGGCGGTCGTGCTGCTGGCCGCGTTCGTGTACGCCAACGTGCGGATCGGCAACGACGCCCAGTACCAGCGCCCCGACTGGCGCGGCGTCGCCTCGGCGCTGGGCCGGGCCACCGGCCCGCGCGCGGTCGTCGCCTACGACTCCGGGTTCGCCAACCAGCCGCTGGCGATCTATCTGCGCGGCGTGCCCTGGACCCAGCCGCAGGACAAGCCCGTGAGCGTCGACGAGGTCGACGTGGTCGGCAGCTTCTACCAGGCGCCGCCGTCGCCGCTGCCGGCCGGTACCAGGCTGCTTTCCAACCGCACGGTCAAGGGCGGGTTCCGAGTGGTCCGGTTCGCGGTTGCTCCGACCTGGACGGGGACCCCCGCCGCGATCGGGACCCGGGCGTCGGCGCTGCTGGGCCCGGGCGCTCCAGCGGCTCCGGGCGTCCAGCTGCAGAGCGCCCAGAGCTGAGCGCGGAGCGGCCGCGGTGCCTGGACCGGGCGGTTGATCCTCCACCTCCATAACCGCTACCGGCTCGCCGGGGGCGAGGAGCGCGCGGTCTCAGACCTCGTGTGGCTGACTCGCGAGCAGCTGGGCGAGGACGCCGAGCTGCTGACCCGCGACTCGAGGTCGGTGGGCCGGCTGCAGGCGGCGGCGGGGGTGCTCGGCGGCGGGCTGACGCCCGACGCGGTCGCCACGGCGGTGCGTCGCACCGGAGCTCGGATCGTGCACGCCCACAACCTCCACCCGACGCTCGGCTGGCGCGCGCTGGCGGCGGCACGCGACGCCGGCGCGAGGGTCGTCCTGAGCCTGCACCAGTACCGGCTGGTGTGCGCCGTCGGGGTGTGCTTCACCCACGGCGAGGAGTGCACCCGCTGCCACGGCCGCCGGACGCTGCCCGGAGTCCTGCGCAACTGCCGTGGCTCGCTCGCCGAGGCGCTCACCTACGCGGCCGGGATCGCGGCCTGGCAGCCGAGGATCGCGTCGCTGGTGGACGCGTTCGTGGTGCCCAGCCGGTTCTCGCTGCAGCGGCTGCACGAGCTCGGGGCGCCAGTGGGGGAGGCGTTCGTCGTGCCCCACGTGATCCGCGAGTTCGCCGACGGCTCGTCGGCCTCGGCGACGGGCAGCGCGCTGGTCGTCTCGCGGCTGGCCCCCGAGAAGGGTGTCGCGGTGGCGATCGCTGCCTGTGAGATCGCCGGGGTCCCGCTGGTGATCGCCGGCGACGGACCCGAACGCGATGCGCTGACCGCGCTCGCCGGACCGTCGGTCACGTTCGCCGGGCGCGTCGGCGACGCCGAGCTGGCACGGCTGCGCCGCGAGGCCGCCGTGGCGGTGGTCCCGTCTCGTTCATCGGAGACGTTCGGGCTGTCGGCCGCCGAGGCGATGGCCGCCGGGCTGCCGGTGGCCGCCTCGCGGGTGGGGGCGCTACCCGAGCTGGTGCCGGGAGACTGGCTGGCGCCGGCGGGCGACCCCCCGGCGCTGGCGGCCGTGGTCGCGCTGCTGCGCGGGGACCGGGCCGCCGGCGAGCGGGCGATCGCGCGGGTCCGGGAGCTGGCGGCGCCGGAGGTGGCGGCGCATGCGCTGGGCGAGGTCTACGCCGCGGTCGGCGGCTGAGGCGCTCCTCTCCGGCCCGCGCGTCAGAGCGTGCGCCGGACCACGACCAGCGTGTCGACCTCGTCGGCGAACGTCCATCCCAGAGGCATCTGAGGGCCCCTGAACAGGCCGTCGACGACCTCGGTGGGTCCGGGGCCCCCGCCGCCCGCGGGGCGGCCCAGGCGCGCGTCGTGAAACGCGACCGCGCCGCCGGGCCGCACGTGGCCGCTCCACGCCTCCCAGTCCTCACGGCAGCCCTCGAGGCTGTGGTCACCGTCGATGAAGACGAGGTCGACGGGGCCTTGGGCCCAGAGGCGCCCCACGTCCTGGCTGCGGGCGATGTGCCAGCGGACCCGCGGGCCGCGGCGCCGGGCGGAGCGCCACACGGTCATCCGGGCGGCGGTCGGAGTCGAGGACCAGCCCGGCGGCAGCGCCGCGCCGCTCTCGTCGACGAACGGATCGATCAGGTGCAGCTCGGCCGTGCGGTCCAGCGCGCGGCAGAACATCACCGCCGAGGAACCCTCATACACGCCGAGCTCGACCACCCGCCGGGCGCCGCTGCACAGCCTCGCCAGCGTCCGCGCCTCGGCCTCGGAGTGCATCGGGCGCGGCGGGATCAGCCCGCCGGCCAGGGCCACCGCGCGCAGGGCGGGAGCGTCGCGCACGCGGTCGGGCACACGGCGCCGGATCGACTGGGGCAGCGGCACGGGGGCGGCGACGATACAAGGCCCCGGCGAGCCCTGGAGACGAGGATCCCCACTCCGCGACCACCGAGCCGCATAACCTTGTGCACCGATGTCACGAAAGACGTTAGCCCTGGTGTTGGCGCTGGCTGCGATTGCGGTCGCGCTGCCCGCGTCCGCGTCGGCCGCCGGGCAGCTCCCGCCGGCCGTCGCCGATTGCAACGCCCACGCGCGCCTTACCTCCCACTACACGGCCGGACAGCTGCGCAGTGCGTTGAACGCGATGCCTGCCGACATCAAGGAGTACACAAACTGCTACGACGTGATCCAGAAGGCGCTGCTGGCGCAGATCGGGAGCATCGGCGGCAACGGAGGAGACTCCGGCGGAGGCGGATCCTCGTTCCTGCCCACGCCGCTGCTGATCGTGCTCGTGGTGCTCGTGGTCGCCGCGATCGGCTTCGGGATCCTGGCGCTGCGTCAGCGCAGCAGGTCGTCGTCCTCGTCCTCATCGGGCACCGAGCCCGACGCGGGCTCGCAGCCACCGGGCAGTTAAGCCGCTCCGCCCCGGCGGGCTGACCCACCGGGGCGGAAGCTGATTGCTGCGGTGCGCGAACGCCCAGGCGCCCGAGCGGTGACTACTTGACCTTGATGTTCTGGGTGCGGCTGGTCATCCCGTTCCACTCAGTCTTGACCTGACCGCTTGACGGGAACGACATCTTGACGTCGAAGTAGCCGCGATTGTTGTGCAGCGTGACCGTCTTGAGCGTCTTGAAGTCGCCCTTGGTGCCGCTGCGGAAGCGGATCTGGACCTTCTGCGTGCCCTTGGCGAAGTGCGCCGGGCGGGCAGCGCCCCAGACCTCGACCTGCTTGCCCTTGCGCATCGACGTGGTCGGCAGCCAGATCGGCATCGCCCAGGCGCTGAACGACGGCTTGGGGACGCGCGCGTTGGTCATCAGGCCGCTGGCGAAGCTGCCGCCGGGCGGGTCGACCAGCAGGTACTGATCGAAGCTCGAGATCCGGCGCTGCTTATAGCTGATGTATTCGGCCTGGTTGAGCCACAGGGCCTGGTTGGACAGGCTGGTGCCGACCGGGTCCGGCGGCTTGGTCCGGTATGCGTACTCGGTGCTCCAGATGTTGTAGTGCTTGCCCGAGCCGTAGATCCGGTTGAGGCGGTCGAGCACGCGCTCCAGCCGCGGGACCACGGGAAGGTCGGTGAAGTCCGGGTCGCTGCGACCGCTGCCGTGCAGGTTGGTCGGCACGTTCGGGGCCACCGGCTTGGCCTGCGAGGTGTACGGGTGGTCGGCAAACCCGCTGGCGCTGAACAGCCCCGGGTTCTGCTTGCGGAAGCTGCGCGATCCCGATGCCGTCGTCGGGCAGCCGCGGGCGCTGGCCGCCGAGCCGCGAAGCTCGTTGTAGCGCGAGTCCACGCAGTACAGCGCGCGCAGGAACCGCAGCGGCTTGACGCCTTGGAAGCTGCCGATGTTGCCATCGACGCCGCGGGGCGCGACCTCGCCGATCAGGATCGTGTCCTTACCGGGCTTGTGGCCGCTCTGGGCCAGGCCGGCCCAGGCGTGTGACAGCAGCCCGCGATACAGCGCAGCCCCGGTCTCGATCGAGCCGTTGCCGGTGGTCTGCGGCGCGAGATCAAAGCCGTAGTTCGGCTCGTTCCAGATCGACCAGAAGCTCACCCGTGGCAGCGCCGACCTCTGACCCTTGGGCTTGTAGCGGCCGTTGTAGCGGGTGCCGACCGCCTTGGCGAAGGCGCCGAACTGGACCGCGTTGGGCTTCCACTGCGTGTGGGTGCCCGACGGCATCCCGGGGCCGTTGGCCCACCGCGGCGCGCCGCCGGTGAGCAGGAAGTAGACCTGGATGCCGCTGGCCTTGGCATCGCGGACGATCGCGTCGTAGATGCCCCAGTTGGCGGCGGGATACGAGGTGGGGGAGCCGCCCTTGAAGTGCGCCGGGGCCTTCCTCGAGTTAGGGCTCGGGGCCAGTGAATTCCATGAAACCCCGACGCGAACACGGGTGACGCCGAGCGACTTGAAGATCGCCAGCGTGCCGGCTGGATCGGCCTTCAGCATCGCGTCGTCCTGGATGATCGCCTCCTGGTTTGAGGAGGCGAGTGCGGCCGGGGCGTACATGCCTCCGACGGTCGCCATCAGCACGGCGACGGGGATAAGGCGTTTGATTCGGAGCATGAAGAAGGAACCAATCTGAGGTTGCAGAGTTGCGCTGGACACGACCCGACTGAGGCCGGACTACACTGGCGGCGTGGCGTCCGAACGTCAGATCCACGTCGGCGGTGTACCGATCGGCGGAGGCGCACCGGTCGCGGTCCAGACGATGACGAAGACCGAGACGGCGGACCTCCGCGCGACTATGGACCAGATTAGCCGCGTCGCGGACGCCGGCGCCGACATCGTCCGCGTGGCGGTGCCTCGGGAGAAGGATGTCGAGGCCCTGAAACAGATCGTGCAGGACTCGCCGATCCCGGTGATCGCCGACATCCACTTCAACTACACGCTGGCGCTCAAGGCGCTCGATGCCGGCGCGCACTGCGTGCGGCTGAACCCGGGCAACATCGGCGGGCCCGACAAGGTGGCGCAGGTCACTGCGCGTGCGACCGAGTTGGGCGTGCCGCTGCGCGTGGGGGTGAACTCGGGCTCGCTGCCGTCCCACCTGCGCCAACTCGAGTACGACGACCCGGTCGAGGCGCTGGTCACGGCCGCCGTAGAGACCGTCGAGCTGATGGAGCGCTTGGACTTTCAGAACTTCAAGGTGTCGATGAAGTCGACCTCGGTGCCGAACACGATCGCCGCCAACCGGCTGCTGGCGGAGCGGATCCCGTATCCGCTGCACCTCGGCGTCACCGAGGCCGGCACAAAGTGGTCCGGTTCGCTGAAATCGGCGGTCGGGCTGGGCACGCTCCTGGCCGACGGGATCGGCGACACGATCCGGATCTCGCTGTCGACGTTCCACGCCGAAGAAGAGGTCAAGGTCGCCTGGGAGATCCTAAAGGCGCTGAAGCTGCGCGAGCGGGGTCCGGTGCTCATCGCATGCCCGACGTGCGGTCGTCTGCAATTCGACATGGACTCTGTGGTCGCCGAGGTCGAGCGGCGATTGGAGTCCTACGAGGATCCAATCGAGGTGTCCGTGCTCGGCTGCGCGGTCAACGGGATCGGCGAGGCGCGTCATGCCGACTTCGGCATCACCGGGGCGAAGGACATGGGCATGATCTATTCCCGGGGCGAGCCTCTCAAGAAGGTGCCGACCGAGCGGTTGGTCGACGAGCTCTTCGCCGAGATCGACCGCTACTACGAGGCGGGCAAGCAGGTGATCCGAGACGAGACCCGCGCAGCCGAGGCCCGCCAGTGGTTGTCGGAGAACGAGGACAGCACTGCGATGACGCCCGAGCGCATGGCCGCGATGGAAAAGGCCGCCGCCCGCCTCGACGACGACGTCTCGCCGGTGGCGGGACGCCGCTTCACCCGCGCCTGAGCCCGCCCCCTCGGGCTCTCAGTAGACCTTCTCGGTCGGCACCAGCGGCGCGTCGAGTCCGTGGTCGACGCCGTGGACCTGCATGTACACGGCGTAGCCCAGGTCCATGATCAGCAGCGTCGTGACCATCGCGATCGCCAGCCGGCGGCGGTCCTTGACCACCCACGCTGCGGCCACGTAGAACACCGGCGCGGCAAGGAAGATCACCCGGCCCCAATCCAGCGCGAACGTGAACGAGACCACGCACAGGGCAACCAGCACCAGGCTCTGGCGGGCGAACTTGAGCGTCCACAGCGCGAACGGCGCGGCGATCCAGATCGGCCCGAACGTGTAGGCCAGCCGCCGCAGCTCGACCTTCCAGCCGCCGTTCTGCAGGCCCTCCTTGATCACGTGCCACCGGGCGCCGATGAACGTCCCCGGCCACTCCTTGCCGCGGGCGTCGATCGAGGTCCGCATGAACAGGTACAGCAGCAGCGGCGCCGCCGACACGTAAACGGTGTCGCGCAGGGCCTCGCGGTCGAACGGACGCTGCGCCCACACCACGTAGGCGAACGGCACCAGAAACATGCTCGACTCGCGGACCGCCGCGCCGATCAACATCGTGATCGCCAGCGCCAGCCGTTGACGCCGGAGGATGAACAGGCACCCCAGCGTCAGGATCAGCAGCGACTCGGGGTCGACGTTGCGTCCGTTGCGCAGCAGCACCACCAGCGCGGGCGGCGACAGCACGAGCCCGATCATCAGCGCCGCCGACAGCGTCGATGGAGATCTCGAACATCCGCAGGATCGTGAACAGCACCGCGCCGGTGGCGGCCAGCGCCAGCAGCGCCAGCAGCGTGAACGAGGTCGCGTGCGTGAACGGCAGCACGTGCACGATCCACGGGACCGCGACGCGGTAGGCGTAGGGGAACGTGTGCGGCCCGCCGGGATGTGTGGCCATCCGCTCGTAGTAGGGGTCGTCGCCGCGGATCCCGGTTTCGTGCTTGATCGCCAGGTCGGCGATCACCATCACGACCAGGCAGGCGAGACCGACCCACAGCGCGGGCGGCAGCTTGCTGGCGTTGAGCTTGGCCGATCCGCCCAGGCGCAGCGGCGAAGGCTCGCGGATCGCCTGGGATCGGGCGTCGGCGTTCAAGAGACGGCACTGGGCCCGCGCGCCGCATCCGGCCGGGGCGGCGGGCCCAGGGTAATCGAGGGTCTAGGTGCGGTTCAGAAGGCTTCCGCGACCTTGGCCCAGTTGACGACGTTCCACCAGGCGTCCAGGTAGTCGGGACGGCGGTTCTGGTAGTTGAGGTAGTACGCGTGCTCCCACACGTCGACGCCCAGAATCGCGGTCTTCCCGTCGCTGATCGGGTTGTCCTGGTTAGGCGTGGAGGCGATCGACAGGTTCGAACCGTCCTTGATCAGCCAGGCCCATCCAGAGCCGAAGCGCTTGATCCCAGCGTCCTTGAACTGGGCCTTGAAGTCATCGAACGAGCCGAACGACGAGTTGATCGCGTCGGCGAGCGCGCCGTCCGGGGCGCCGCCGCCGTTGGGCGACATCCACTCCCAGAACAGCGAGTGGTTGTAGTGACCGCCGGCGTTGTTGCGGACGGGGCCCTGCTTGTCCTGCGGGAGCGAGCCGAGGTTCTGGAGGACCTCCTCGACCGGCTTGTCAGCCCACTCGGTGCCTTCGAGGGCGGCGTTCGCTTGGGTCACATAGGCCTGATGGTGCTTGTCGTGATGCAAGTGCATCGTCTGCTCATCGATATGCGGCTCGAGCGCGTTGTAGTCGTAAGGGAGGGGCGGTACTTCGTACGCCATACGATCTCCTTGCACGGAGGCGGTTTAGGGGCCCATAGAAAAATTACTGCGGGCTTGTCCGGCGTCCAAGCACCACACTAATTTTCCTACGGGCCCTTGGGAAATCTCGTTCTATCAGAAGGGGGACGGTGGCCGGCCGGCAGAGGCGTCGCCGGCGTCGTCCTGGATACGCTTGCGCTGTGAACGCCCCGTGACCCGCCTCTCCGCCTACTTCCTGCCCACCGAGCGCGAGCCTCCGGCCGACGCCGAGGCGATCTCTCACAAGCTGATGGTCCGCGCCGGGCTGATCCGCCAGGTCGGGTCGGGGCTGTGGTCCTGGCTGCCGGCCGGGTGGCGAGTGCACGAGAAGATCGTCGAGATCGTGCGCGAGGAGATGAACGCGATCGGGGGCCAGGAGCTGCTGATGCCGGTGCTGCACCCGGCCGAGCCGTGGCGGCGCAGCGGCCGCTATCCGATCGAGGAGCTGTTCAAGCTCTCCGACCGCCGCGGCGCCGACATGGTGCTCGCGATGACCCACGAGGAGATCGTCACGCTGCACGTGGCGGCGGCCGTCCGTTCCTACCGCGAGCTGCCGATGATCCTCTACCACTTCCAGATCAAGGAGCGTGACGAGCCGCGTCCCCGGGCCGGGATCCTGCGCACCCGCGAGTTCATCATGAAGGACTCCTACACGTTCGACCGCGACCGCGAGGGACTGGACGAGCAGTACTCCAAGCATGTGGTCGCCTACGACCGGATGATGGACCGCTGCGGGCTCGAGTGGTACCGGGTCGAGTCCGACGTCGGGATGATGGGCGGCTTCGGAGCCCACGAGTACATGGCGCCCTGCGCCGCCGGCGAGAACGACGTGGTGCTCGCGCCCGGCTACGCGGCCAACCTCGAGGTGGCCACGGCTCAGGCCCAGCCGGTGTCGCTGCCACCGGCGCTGGACGCGCCCGAGGAGGTCCACACGCCCCAGATGACGACCGTCGATGCCGTCGCCCGCGCCCTGGAGGTGCCCAACGGCGCGCTGCTGAAGGCTTTCCCGGTGATCGTCGACGGCGACCGGATGAAGGTCGCGATCGTGCGTGGCGACCACCGCGTCAACGAGATCAAGCTCGCGCTGGCACTGCAGGACGAGTTCCGCCCGGCGCACCCCGACGAGGTCGCCCAGCGCCTGGGCCCTCCAGGGTTCATCGGGCCGGTCGGCACCGACCTGCCGATCCTGCTCGACCGGGCCGTGACGTCGGGCGGGTATGTGACCGGCGCCAACAAGCCCGATGCCCACCTGCGCGGGGTGCAGCCCGGGCGCGACTTCCAGTTCGAGGCCGCCGACATCCGCACGGTCGTCGCCGGCGACACGATCAACGGCTCCGCGATCCGGATCGAGCCCGCGATCGAGGTCGGCAACATCTTCAAGCTCGGGACCCGCTTCTCGGAGCCGCTCGGCGCCACCTACCTGGACGAGTCCGGCCGCGAGCAGCTGATCTGGATGGGCTGCTACGGGTTCGGGCCGGCGCGCGCGGCGGCCGCTGCGGTCGAACAGTACGCCGACGAGCACGGGATCTCGTGGCCGCGGACGATCGCCCCGTTCGACGTTGAGCTCGTCGGGCTGGGCCGCCCCGGCAGTGAGGAGCACGCGCTGGCCGAGCGGCTGTACGCCGAGCTTCAGGCGGAGGGCCTGCAGACGCTGTACGACGACCGCGAGGCCGGTCCGGGCGAGAAGTTCGCCGACGCCGAGCTGCTGGGCTGCCCCATGCGGGTCACGGTCGGGCGTCGCACGCTCGCCGCCGGCGAGCTCGAGGTCCAGATCCGCCGGGGCCTGGAGCAGCGGAGCGTGCCGATCGAGGGTGCCGCGCCCGCGATCGCCCAGCTCTGGCGAGAGCTTCCCTGACGACCCCGGGCAGGTCGCCGTGACCGACCAGATCACCAAGCGCCGACTGTTCGGGATCGACCGCTCGGGGCCGCCTCCGGACGCCACCCAGTCCGGGCACCCGCTGAATCCGTGGACGATCCCCAACATCATCGGCTACCTGCGGCTGGCCGGGATCCCGGTGTTCCTGATCGTCGCCCTGTCCAGCGGCGACGGCGAGAGCACGGCCGCGGCGATCCTGTTCGCTGTGATCGGCTGGGCCGACTACCTGGACGGGTTCGCCGCGCGGCTGACCGGCCAGTACAGCCGGCTGGGGGCATTGCTGGACCCGATCGTCGACCGCCTGCTGGTCGTGTCCGGAATGGTCGTGTGCTGGCATTTCGAGCTGCTGCCGCGGTGGGCGATCGTGATCGTGATCGCCCGGGAGCTGGGGATGCTGGCGCTGAGCCGGTACGGGCTGCGCCACGGGGTCGAGCTGAAGATCAACTGGCCGGGGCGGCTCGGGGTCGCGCCGATCATGGGCGCGCCGTTCTTCGCGATGCTCGGGCTGCACACGATCGCGCTGGTGCTGCTGTACGTTGGGATGGTGCTGGCGCTGACCGCCACCGCGCTCTACGTGCGCCGCGGGGTCGCCGAGGTTCGCGCCCAGAAGGCCCGCTCGCGGGGCGCACAATCTCCATAAGTCCGCAACATCCGGGCAAAGTCTCAAGCTGAGCTTGACCCTATGAATTCGGCGGCTATACTCGCTCACTCGTCAAACGACCCTGGGGGTCCGATCGCATGGAGACATTTCCCGACCTCGGCTCGCTGGGAGACCAGGAGCTCAAGGAGCTGATCAAGCAGCTCACCGAGGAGGAGATGGAGATCTCTTATCAGCGGCGGATCCTGCACGGGAAGATCGACATCCTCCGAGCCGAGCTGGTGAATCGCCTGCGCAAGAAGGACGAGAGCGGGGAGCTGGTCATCAGCGGAGCCGACGTCCAGCAGCTGACCGACATCCTCGCCGGCCGGGTGCCGAGCGCCGACACCGAATGACCGGCCCGCGGAGCCACCACGGGGACGGGCACTAGGTGGCGCTGCACTGCCCCGAGTGTGGTTTTGCCAACGCCGAAGGCGCCAACTACTGCCAGCGCTGCGGGGCGTTCCTGGCCCCACCCGAGGCGCCCAGCGGCACCGCCACGGCTACCTACAAGATCGGCGAGACCGGCGAGATCGAGGAGCTCAACCTCGAGGACGTCGCCGCCCGAGGGGCCGCGCTGGTGATCCGCGCCGGGGGCGGGCGTGCGGGGGAGAGCTTCCCGCTCGAGGGTGAGCGGATGACCGTCGGGCGCCGCCCCGACAGCGACGTGTTCCTCGACGACGTCACGGTCTCCCGCGACCACGCGGTGCTCGTCCACCGGGGCAACGATTACTACCTTGACGACCTCGGGTCGCTGAATGGCACCTACGTCAACCGCAGCCGGATCGAGTCCCACCGGCTCAGCGACGGTGACGAGCTCCAGGTCGGCAAGTACAAGCTGGCGTTCCTGAGCCGCTGATGGCCACCCCCGAGACAAGCGAGCCGGCGGCGGCGCTTCCCGACACACCCGAGCCCCCGGAGCCCGACACCGACGCCGGGCGCCCGCGCCAGAAGGCGGTCACGATCGGGGCCGTGTGCAAGGCGCTGGTCCAGGAGTTCCCGGACATCTCGATCTCGAAGATCCGCTACCTCGAGGACCAGAAGCTGCTGTCCCCGCGCCGTACCCAGGGCGGCTATCGGCTCTACACCCAGTCCGACATCCAGCGTCTGCGGACGATCCTCCGCCTCCAGCGCGACGAGTTCCTGCCGCTTCGGGTGATCCGCCAGGAGCTGGCCGGTGGTCGGACCGAGCGTGAGGTCGCGCCGTCGGGCGATGGCCGGGCGCTGCGCCGTACGGTCGTCACCGTCCGCGATCCCGGCGCCATGTACTCGCTCGAGGACGTGGTCGAGGAGACCGGCGCCGATCCCACGCTGGTGCGCGAGCTCGTCGACTTCGGGGTCATCAAGGGGGACGTGCGCAGCGGCACCCGCTACTTCGACGAGACCGAGCGCGAGATCGTCCGCGCGGTCTCCGAGCTGGCCCGCTACGGCGTCGGCGGGCGTAACCTGCGCGTGTTCCGCAGCTCAGCCGACCGCGAGGCTCAGCTGCTGCAGAGCATCCTCGCCCCGGCCCTGCGCTCGCGTAACCCCGAGCGGCGTAAGGAAGCGATCGAGGCGCTGGAGAACCTCGCGTCGGTGACGACGCACCTGCGCCACCTGCTGCTGATCCGCGACCTGCGCAACATCGTCACATAGTGCCCGTCCGCTGAGCGTCGATCTCCACAGCTACATCCGCGACATCCCCGACTTCCCGCAGCCGGGGATCGTGTTCAGGGACATCACGCCGCTGCTGACCGCGCCGGAGGCGCTCGACGCCGCCGTCGGCGAGCTCGCCGGGCTCGTGGCGCCGCTTTCGGTGGACCTGGTCGTCGCCGCCGAGGCCCGCGGGTTCATCCTCGGCGGCGCGCTCGCACGCCAGCTCGGCGCCGGGTTCGTCCCCGCGCGCAAGCCCGGCAAGCTGCCCCACGAGACGCTGCGGGTCGAATACGGGCTCGAGTACGGGATCGACTCGCTCGAGGTCCACATCGACGCGCTCGCCGGCGGAGCGCGGGTGCTGGTCCACGACGACCTGCTCGCCACCGGCGGCACCGCGAAGGCCGTTGTGCGACCTGGTGGTGCGGCTCGGGGGGACGGTCGTGGGCTGCGTATTCCTGATCGAGCTGAAGGCTTTGGGCGGCCGCGAGCGCCTTGCGCCGCATCCCGTCCACGCGGTGATCGGCTACGACGACTGACGGTGCCGACGACGACCTACACGCATACGATTGCCGCGCCCCAGCAGCGCATCTGGGAGGTGCTCGAGGACCCGCACCACATCCCCCGGTGGTGGCCCGGGGTGACGCGCGTCGAGGGCGTCGATGACGAGCACTGGACCGAGGTGTTCATGACCAAGCGCGGGCGCCCGGTCCGCGCCGACTTTCACCTGATCGTGTCCGAACCCCCGTGGCGCCGCGCCTGGGAGCAGGAGCTGGCGGGGACCCCGTTCGAACGGGTGCTCGACGAGTCGGTGACCGAGGTGATGCTCGAGCCCGACGCCGCCGGCACCACCCAGGTGACGATCGCCGAGCGCCAGAAGCTGCGAGGCTACTCGCGCACCGGGGGGTTCATGATGCGCCGGGCGAACAAGCGCAGGCTACAGGAGGCGATCGCCGGGCTCGAGCGGGCCTGCGGGGCCGCCGCGGACCACTAGCTGAGACCCTTGAGCTGGCCCTTGAGCACGATCGGGCCAGGCGCCTGCGGGCTCTGCTGTGTCTCCTTGGTGATCAGCAGCTGCTGGTAGTGCGACGCGTTGGAGGGGAGCGAGCTCTCAGCCTGCAGCACCCCGTTACTGCCGACCGATGGGTTCACGAACCCGAGGATGTGGCTGTCCTTGGCGGTCTTGTATAGCCACACGGCGTAGGCGTCGTGCTTGCCGTTGGCGGGCAGGTTCTGGGCGCGGATCGCGACTCCGGCCTTGCCGCCCTGCTTGAGCACGAGTGCGACGCCGACGGCCTTGCTCGACTTGGTGGGCGAGGTCAGGTTGATCTGCGCTACCAGGTGGGCGCCGTTGGTCGACGTCGTCGAGCTGTTGGGCGTGGTCGAGGTGGAGGCCGGGGTGGTGGCGGTCGTTGCTGTGGACGTCGCGGCCGGCTGTGAGGCGGCGGTCGTGCTGGTGCTGCTACTGCTCTTATGGCCGGTGATCAGGATGATCGCGACGACGACGCCGGCGACCACGAGCGCGCCGAGCGACAGCAGGACGATCCCGCCGCGCCGTGATGTGGGCCGTTGCTCGGGGCCGTCCGGCGGCGGGGCGCCCTCGGCCGGCTCGGCGCCGACCGGAGCGGCGACCGGCTCGGGCGTCCTCTCGGGTGGCTCGGCGGCTGCCCGCTCGGAGGTCCGCTCGTCGGCCGGGATCTCCGGGATCGGCTTGGACGCGATCGGCCCCAGTTCAGAGGCCAGTGATCTCGCCCAGGCCCGCTCGCCCGCTGACTGCTCGAGGTGATCGCGGGTGTCGTCGGCGACGCGCGGCGGCAGCTGCCCGAGCAGGTAGTCGGTGATCAGCGCCCGACGCTCAGGCGGGACCCGGGTCTGGGGGCCGAGCGTGTCGAACGCCGACAGCGCCCGCTCGCGCACCCCGGCGCGATCGATCGACAGCAGCTTGGCGATCTCGTCGTAGCCGCGCCCCTGCTTGAGCACCAGCTCGAGGACGGCACGCTGATCGCCGGGAAGACTGTCGAGAGCTGACATCGGATCGTTTAGCGTAGACAAGCGGACCGCTGAGCGCGCCCGCGCGAACGGTAAGGTGCCGCGGCGAATGGAGGCGAAGCTCCCTCTGCAGCTTCCCGTGGCGCTCGACCGCGGGTTCGACGGCCTGTACGGGCTCGAGCTCACCGAGCTCACCGACGAGGTCGTGCGTGGGCGCGTGGCCGTCACCGATGAGATCAAGCAGCCCGCGGGGCTCGTCCACGGCGGTGTGTACGCAGCGATCGCCGAGTCGCTGGCGTCGTACGGCACCGCGGTGGCGGTGATCGGTGACGGCAAGCTGGCCGCCGGGCTGTCAAACCAGACCAGCTTCCTGCGACCGATCACCGAGGGCACGATCGAGGCCGTCGCCACCCGGCGCCATCGGGGCCGCACGACCTGGGTCTGGGAGGTCGAGATCTCAGACGCCCAGGGCCGGCTGTGCGTGCTGTCTCGCGTGACGATCGCCGTCAGGGAGCACTAGCGCCCGACCCGGGCCGACCGGGCGCTCCCCGGCCCAACCAGAACTGGATGAACGTCCTCAGCTGAGGGTCCTTGGGACCGGCGACCGTGATCGCGTGCGCCCAGGCCAGGCCGAGCAGCCCGCGGGTTCCGGGACGGCGCGCCAGGATCACCGCCTGGCCGGCGGCGGCCAGCGCCGGGGTGAATGGCGGCGCCAGCGACAGCGACAGCGTCCGCAGACCGGGCGGGGGCTTGTCGGCGCCGTACAGGACCACGACATTGCCCTGCTCGAGCGCCTGCAGGAGCTGGTCGGTACTCAGCTTGCGGTCGTCGTCGCGCACCGGGACGGGGACGTGGGCGCCGCTGGTCGGCGGATCGGAGTCGTAGCGGGGGTGGGGGGCGCCCGGCTTCAGGTGTGCGTGCCCTAGGTCGGGGAGCGCCCTCCCGGGACCCGTCACCACCGCCGAAACGCCCGCTTGGTCGCGTCCGGCGAAGAATCCCGACAGCAGCGCGATCAACCCGAATGCGACCGCCAGCGACGCGACGGCGATCGCGATGCGCTCGAGAATGACTCCGGGCTTCACCTAGTGGGTCACCCGGGAACGTGGGTGCAACGTTTCAGGCGGATCCACTGGCCGCGCGGATCGCTCGCCGAGCGGCATCAGGCGTGGCGCCACCCGGTCCGTTCCCGGTCGGAGCCCCGGCAGCGGCGGCGAGTTCGTCGATCGACGAACGCAGGTCATCGGTCAGCGACTCCGCGTCAGGCAGCGCGTCGTAGTCAGCGTCGAAGCCGAAGTTCAGCTGGCCGTTGTAACTCATGATCGCGATTCCCAGCGCGGTGTTCTCGGCCAGCGGGACCATCGGGTAGATCGCCTCGAGCTCTCGACCCAGCAAGTACAGCGCGTGCTGGGGCCCGGGGACATTGGTCACGACCAGGTTGAACAGTCGTTGGCGGGCCTGGATCCGAGCTGCTTGGGCCATGATCGTGGGCGGCGCAAAGCCCGACAGGCCCGTGAGGACCTGGGCGCCGATCGCCTGGCCGGACTCCTTGATCCCATCCATCGCCTCGCTGATCGTGTGCAGACGTTCGACCGGGTCGGTCATCCCGACCGGGAGCGGCGCCCACATCGCGGCCACGCGGTTACCGAGCGCGCCGCGCTCGAGGTCGCTGCGGACCGAGACCGGCACCATCGCCTTGAGGACGAGCTCATCGGTGGAGTGGCCCGCCCGTCGCAGGTAGCGGCCCAGCGCGCCCGCGACGACGGCCAGGACGACGTCGTTGACGGTCCCACCGAGTGAGTTCTTGATCGCCTTGAACTGCGCCAGGTCGCTCTGCACCCAGGTGAACCTGCGGTGCGGCCCGATCTTCACGTTGAACGGGCTCGTCGGCGCGGCCCGCACTCCGACCCAGGCCAGCGCCCCGACGCCGACCAGCGACTCGCCGGCCTTGCGCGCGACTCGGCGGGGACCACGGAGCGTGGCCCGGACGCCGCGCACGATCTCGGCCGGGGCGGTGGAGCGCTCGACCAGCGCGTCGGCGAGCAGCTGCGCCTTACTCGGCAGCGGCCGCGGGACCCAGTCGTGCTCGGGCGCCGCAACCGGCATCGGATCCGGAGCGGAGTCGAACAGGACCGTGAAGATGTCGACTCCCGAGACGCCGTCGACGAGCGCATGATGGGTCTTTGAGAGCAGCGCGAAGCGATCGCCGGCCAGTCCCTCGACCAGCCACAGCTCCCACAGCGGGCGGTTGCGATCGAGCGCCTGAGAGAAGATCCGGCCGCTGAGACGCTTGAGGTCGGCCTCGCCGCCCGGCCGCGGCAACGCGGTGTGGCGGACGTGATAGGAGAGGTTGAAATGCGGATCGTCGACCCACACCGGGCGCCCCTGGTTGAGCGGCACGAACGCGAGCCGCTGACGGTACCGGGGGACGAGGTGCAGCCGCGCGTCCAACAGTCCGAGCAGCTCGTCGTAGGTGGGCGCCTGGCCCTTGAACACCGTGCAGGCGGCGACGTGCATGTGCGCCGCGTCGCGCTCCAGATGCAGGAACGAGCTGTCGAGGCCGGTGAGCCGATCGGGGTTGGTCATGTGGTGATTCTGGCAGGGCCCGAGCGACGGGGTGCGAGGTCGCTGTGTGACCGATGTCACAGTTGCCCGCGAGATTTCCTGTCACATTCAGCGGCTGATTCGACCTGCCGAGTCGCTGCTGCACGGTGCGGTGGCGAGCGGGGGACCCAGATTTGCCGGGCATGCGCACCACCGCCCGGCCGGGGCGAATCGGCCGCCACGGATGAATCGGCGGTTGTAGCGACTCGTTCGCGCTACGCGCGATCGGGCCGCGAGCCCGTCAGCTAACCCCGTAGGCGCCCGGTCGAGAGCACATAGGAGGTCCTCCACGTGAGGCCCAAGTCAAGGATGCGAACGTCGCGTCGCGTGTACGCGGCTGCGTTCGCAGTGATGCTGGCAATCCCGGCCACGGCGGTCGCGCTCACCGCCAGGCCTTCAACCGGCGGCACCGCCGCCGTCGCCCCAACCGACACCACGAGCGCAATCAAGGCCAACCTCACCCGGCGCCATGTCGGCTACGGCAAGAGCGTGACGGTGAAGGGCGCAGCCTCGCCGGCCCAGCCCGGTCAGAGACTCGAGCTTCGGTCCACCACGGTCGGCAGCCACTCCTGGCGCACGGTCGCCTCGGCGACCGAGCGCCGCGACGGCAGCTTCCGGATGACCACCCCGATGCGTCGGTCCGCGAGGCTGCGGGTCGTCAGCGCGGCGGGGGCGGCGAGCACCCCGCAGCAGGTCACGGTTGCCGCCCGGCTGCAGCTCCAGACGGACTCGGTCGACGTTCTGGCCGGTCACTCGAGCGCCGTCCGCGGCAAGCTGCTGCCGGCGGTCTCGGGTCGCAAGGTGCGCCTCGAGGGGCGCCAGAGCGACGGCAGCTGGCGGCTGCTCAGCACCGACCGCACCGGTTCGCGCGGTGGCTTCGGGCTGAACTACACCGGCGGCGACGCCTCGAAGCTGCGCGTGCATTTCACCGGCGATCGCCAGAACACTCGCGCCGCTCAGCCCGCCGGTGAGCTGAACGTGTTCGAGCCGACCGTCGCGTCGTGGTACTACGACGACACCGGCGCGACCGCCTGCGGCTTCCAGGCGCACTACGGCGTCGCCAACCGCACGCTCCCGTGCGGCACCAAGGTGACGTTCCGCAACGGTAGTCACGAGGTCACGGCCACGGTCGACGACCGCGGCCCGTTCGTGTCAGGGCGTACGTGGGACCTCGGGATCAATACCCGAAACGCCCTCGGGTTCGTGGGCGTCGGGTCGGTCTGGTCGAGCATGTAGCTGCCGCGCGGGTCGGAAATTCGGGGCATCGAAGTTCCGATTCGTGGCGCTGACGTCTGGCGCCTCTCGTAGCCTCCGGAGCATGCGGGGCCGCTGCGTCGCTCATCTCGACATGGACGCGTTCTATGTCTCGGTTGAACTGCGCCGGCGCCCCGAGCTCCGCGGGCTGCCGGTGGTCGTGGCCGGCACCGGCCCCCGGGCGGTGGTCACGACCGCCTCCTACGAGGCGCGGAAGTTCGGCGTCGGTTCGGCGATGCCCGCGGCGAGAGCCCGGAGGCTGTGCCCGGACGGCGTGTTCCTGGGGCCCGACTTCGCCTACTACCGCGAGGCCTCGCGCGAGGTGATGGCGATCGTCCGCGCTCACGTCGAGACCGTCGAGGTCATCGGGCTCGACGAGGCCTACATGGAGCTGACCGGCCTGCCCGCGCCGCATGCGTCGATGCGTCGCGTGCGCGAGGAGATCGAGGCGCAGACCGGCCTGCACAGCTCGATCGGGATCGGCCCCAGCAAGCTCGTGGCCAAGGTCGCCTCCGACGCCGAGAAGCCACGCGGGTTCGTGATCCTGACCCGCGGGCAGGCGTGCGAGCGGTTCGCGAGCTCGCCGTGCGGGCTGGTCCCCGGGATCGGTCCGAAGACCGCCGAGCGGCTGCGCTCGATCGGCATCGACACGCTCGGCAAGCTCGCCTCGGCTCCCAACGCCAAGCTCGCCGAGCGGTTCGGGCCGCGGCTGGCGTCCGAGCTGCGCCGGCGCGCGCGGTTCGAGGACGACGCACCGGTCACCCAGGAGCGCAAGGTGATCTCCGAATCGAGAGAGACCACGTTCGATTACGACGTCGCCGACCAGCGGCGGCTCGAGGAGATTCTGCAGACGCTCGTCGATCAGCTGTGCGCGACGCTGACCGCCAAGGGGCGCGGCGGGCGCACGGTCGGCATCAAGGTGCGCCTGGACGACTTCTCCACCCACACCCGGGCGCGGACGCTGGCCGAGCCGGTGGCCTCGGCGGATCGGGTCGGGCCGGTGGCACGCGACCTGCTCAGGCGGTTCGCGGCGCCGCGGCCCGTGCGCCTGCTCGGGGTGCGCGTCGCCGGGCTGGTGCCCGCCGCGTCGGAAGCTGACGAGCAGCTCAAGCTCGCGGTGTGAGCAGGCCGCAATGCGGCCGGCGCCGGCTGCGAATCGGGACGCTAGTAGAGCGCCGAGGCGAGACGACGCCGGTACTCACGCGCGAGCGGGTCGTCCACGCCGAGCTCGTCGAGAATCCCGATGACCACACGGCGGATGTCGTCGCGCGCGCCGTCGGCGGACGGCAGCGCCTCGATCAGCAGGTCGAGCGCGCGCTTGCGATTGCCCGCGTCGAGCGCCGTGAACGCCTCGCTGAGATCCGCGGCGGGGGACTGGCCATCGGCCGCGGCCTGCTCGAGGCCGATCTGGGCCGCGAGGCCGTCGGCGGCGAAGCTCGCGGGCACCCGGCCGAGCGTCTGCAGCGCGCCGTCGGCGTCACCGCGGGCGCGGAGGATCTTGGCGTAGGGAACAGCCGCGTCGGCGCGGGTGGGCTCGAGCTCCAGCGCCCGGCGCAACGAGTCCTCGTCGCCCTCGGCCACCAGGCCGTCGGCCTCGGACGGCAGCAGCGAGTCGAGGAACTGGTCAACAGCCTGCGGCGGCTGCGCGCCGACGAACTCCGCGACCACCTCGCCGTCGCGGAACGCCTTCACCGCCGGGATGCCCTGAATCCCGAACATGCGCGAGATCGTGGGGTTGGCGTCGACGTCGAGCTTGACCAGCTCGACCTTGCCCGCGCGGGCCTCGGCGGCGCGCTCGAGCACCGGTCCGAGCTGGCGGCAGGGGCCGCACCACTCAGCCCAGAAGTCGACCACGACCGGCAGCTCGCCAGAGCGCTGGATTACCGCTGATTCAAACGTTGCCTCGGTGACATCCATGCTGTTGATGGTAGCGATACGTCGATCGGGGTAACCTTACGTCCACGTCAACTTCCGCCGACACCCCGACGGTGCTCGTGGACGACCTCGTCGTCCGCTTCGACGACGTCACCGCTGTTGGCGGCGTGTCTTTCGCGGTGCAGGCCGGGGAGGCGTTCGGGCTGCTCGGGCCCAACGGGGCCGGCAAGACTACGACCGTGCGCGTCCTCTCCACGCTGCTGCCCGCGACCTCTGGCCGGGCGATCGTGGCCGGCTACGACGTACGCCGCAACAGCCTCGAGGTCCGGGCGTCGATCGGCTACATCCCGCAGGCGCTGTCGGCCGACGGCGCGCTGACCGCTCGCGAGAACCTCGAGTTCTACGCGCGCGTGACCGCGGTTCCACGCTCGGCACGCGCCGAGCGGATCGCCGACGCGGTCGAGGCGATGGGGATCGGCGAGTGGCTCGACCGGCTGGCCCGGACGCTGTCGGGCGGGATGTTGAGGCGGTTGGAGATCGCCACCGCGCTGCTCAACGAGCCGCGGGTGCTGCTGCTCGACGAGCCGACCGTCGGCCTGGATCCCAACGCCCGGCGGGTCGTGTGGGAGCGGCTTGATCAGCTGCGCGCCGAGTCCCGGACCACGATCCTCGTGACCACGCACCTGATGGAGGAGGCCGAGCGCCACTGCGACCGGCTGGCGATCATGGACCACGGCACGCTGGTGGCCCAGGGGACGCCCGCCGACCTGCTGGCCGCCAACGGCTCCGAGACGCTCGAGGACGTGTTCGTCGAGGTGACCGGGCACACGATCGAGGAGGAGGGAGGGAGCATCCGTGATGTCAGGCGTCAGCGCCGCATCGCCGGCCGCCTCGGCTGAGCTGAGCCGTCCGGTCGCGCTGCAGAGCCCGCCCGTGGCGCGGCTGCTGGCGGGCGCCCACGCGATGGGCCGGGCCGAGCTGCAGAAGCTCCGCCACGACTACCTCGACCTGATCACCCGCTCGGTGCAGCCGCTGCTGTGGCTGTTCGTGTTCGGGACCGCACTGCGCCACAACCGAATGCTGGCAGCGGGCACGACCGACTACCGCGCCTACATCGCGCCGGGCGTGATGGCCCAGGCGGCGCTGTTCATCTCGATCTTCTTCGGCCTGGCGGTGATCTGGGAGCGCGACATCGGCCAGCTCCAGCGGCTGCTGGCGACGCCGCTGCCGCGGACGGCGCTGGTGCTCGGCAAGGCGATGGGCGCCTCGGTCCGCGCCCTGGTCCAGGCGACGCTGCTGCTGATCGTGCTCGCGATCACCGGTATCGGACTGCGCTGGACGGTCCAGGGCGTGATCGGCGCGGTCGCGTTGCTGGCACTCGGCACCGGTTCGTTTGCGTGCCTGTCGATGATGATCGCGTCGATGGTCAAGACCCGCGAGCGGTTCATGGGTATCGGCCAGCTGATCATGATGCCGCTGTTCTTCGCCTCCAGCGCGCTTTATCCGCTGAGCATCATGCCCGGCTGGCTGCACGTGGTGGCTCGCGTCAACCCGCTGACCTACGAGGTCCAGGGCCTGCGCCAGATGCTGCTCGGGGTCGGCGGCCGCGGCGAGGTGTGGCTCGACTTCCTGGTGATGGTCGGGTTCTTCGGGCTCACCGTGTTCGGAGCCACGAAGCTGTATCCGCGCGCGATCCTCTAGAAAGACGGGAACATGGCCGAGGGTTTCGCGCAGCGCGATGATGTGCGCCTGGCGTATCAGGACGACGGCGATGGCAATCCCGTGGTTCTGCTGCACGGGCTGACCGCCACCCGGCGGTACGTGGTGATGGGATCGCGGGCGCTCGAGCGCTCCGCCCACCGGGTGATCGCCTACGACGCCCGCGGCCACGGCCACTCTTCCCCGGCCCCCCGGCCCGACGCGTATGGATACGACGAGCTCGCCGCGGACCTCGAGGCCGTGCTCGACGACCGAGGGGTCGAGCGAGCCGTGCTGGCCGGGGCGTCGATGGGGGCCCATACGCTGCTGCGGTTCGCGCTCGACCATCCGCAGCGAGTATCCGGGCTGGTGGTGATCACGCCGGCGTTCGATCCACCGACCAACGACGATCCGCGACGGCTGGCCCGGTGGGACGCGCTCGCCCACGGCCTTCGCGAGGGCGGCGTTGAGGGCTTCGTCGCCGCCTACGGCCGGCCCAACGTCGCCGCGCAGTGGCAGGACACGGTGCTCAAGGTCGTGCGTCAGCGGCTGTCGCTGCACGAGCACCTCGAGGCGCTGGCCGACGCGCTGCGCGAGGTGCCGCGCTCGCACCCGTTTAGCTCGATCGGGGAACTGGGCGCGATCTCGGTCCCCGTCACGGTCATCGCGAGTGACGACGAAGCCGACCCCGAGCACCCGCGCGAGATGGGGGAGGCCTACGCGGCGGCGATCCCGGGGGCACAACTGGTCACCGATGAGCCCGGGCGGTCGCCGATCGCGTGGCAGGGCAGCCAGCTGTCGAGGGTGATCGCCGATGTGGCGCAGATGGCCTCGTGAGGCCGCAACCGGCCGGATACTCGGGCACGCCGTTGGTGCGCAAGCTGGGGATCAAGCCCGGAGCCCGGCTTGCGGTGATCGGCGCCCCCGAGGGGTTCGACGAGACGCTCGGTGAGCTGCCGCCGGGGGTCGCCGTGCGTCGCTCACCGCGTGGCGGCTTCGACGTCGGCGTGGCTTTCTTCGCGCGGCGGCGGCCGTTGCAGCGCCGGTTGGCGGCGTTGAAGGCCGCGCTCGAGCCCGCCGGCGGCCTGTGGATCGCCTGGCCCAAGCGATCGTCGGGCGTGGATACGGACCTGACGGAGACCGTCGTCCGCGAGCTCGGCCTGGCGGCCGGGCTCGTGGACAACAAGGTCTGTGCGATCGATCAGGTGTGGTCGGGCCTGCGGTTCGTCTACCGCCTGGCCGACCGGCCCTAGTGCATCGTCACCTGCTGGGTCTTGGCCCGGTTGGGCGCCAGGTACCCGTTGCCGTCGTAGTGGATCAGGACGCGGACGTGGACGTGTCCGTCGACCCGGCCGTGGCGGGGGAGCTTGAAGAACGTCGTCGTCCCCGAGAACGTGCAGTTGCCGGCCACCGGGATCAGGCCGATCCCGATGCGGCGGTTGCCGACCAGGAACTTGGTCGTGACCTGCCCGTTGCAGGCGAACGTGCCTGGGATGCCCTTGCGGTCGACCGTGCCCGAGGTCGTGAACGCGTATGGGCGCTTGCGGTCGGTGCCCGGCTTGACCTTGGCCTTGACGCCGGCCACCGGGCGCTTGGACGGATGCGTCATCAGCACGCCGTCGGCCCCGACCGTCGTGGCCACGCTGCCGTGCAGCGCGACGATCCGGTAGTGGAACACCGTGCCCGGGGTCAGGCCGCTTAGCACTGAGGCAACCGACACGGGGACGCTGCCCTTAGGCAGGGTCGTGGCGATTGTCTGATTCGTGTAGGCGGTGGTGAGGCCGTACTGGAACTCGTAGGTGGTGGCCGCGCGGTTGGGGTTGATCACCCCGGTGACGGTCGCTGCCGTGGACGAGACGGCGGTCGCCGGGCCGGTGGCCACCGCGGGAGGCGGCGGCCCCACGGTCGTGAATGCGCGATCGCGCCCGACCGAGATGCCCGAGCGGCTGACCGCGACCAGACGGTAGTGGTAGACGGTGCCGGGGATCAGCTTCGCGGCCGTGCCCCGGGCGGCCACCGCCGCGGACTTGCTCCCGGCCGAGTGCGACGCAGTGCTGACGCCGTAGGAGGTCGTCAGCCCATACTGGAACACGTACGTGGTGGCGCGTCCGTTCGGGTTGACCGAGCCGTGCAGCACCGCGGTGGTCTGGGTCCTTCCGGTCACCGCGCCGGTCGTGACCGACGGCGACGACGCCGCCGCCGCGACCGCGGTGATACAGCCAGCGGCCACCAGGACCGCCGTCAGCACTTGCAGCTTGCGCTTCACTCCCCGCCTCCTTGGTCGTTTGCAGCACTTCTATACCGATAGAGGTGCGGAAGTTGCGCGCCCTCGGCCGGGGCGGGCAGAGTGCGGACATCCGGCGCGGCGGGGCGCTGCGCGCCGCCGATTCGCGACCTGCGCGGGCTGACAAACCCGGCGATCGGGCGTCGGCCGCGTCAGCTCATTCACGGTCTGCGTGCACCACGTGACGCGCCCGGCCAGGCCGCGCCGGATTTGTCACGCCTTGCATGTTCGGACCGCCCCGCGGCACGCTCGCCGGCCCTGAGGGTCGCGGCCGCGGGTCGCCGCTGCGGGGATCGCACCGAGGCTCGCGGGGATGTGACCAAGGTCACGTTGACTTTCCTGCTGGGAAAGACTACTCTGACTTTCCCATTAGGAAAGAAAGAGAAGATCATGGAACAACGACTGACACCACAGGAGGCACGGGCGGCGCTCGACACCGTCGACCGTAACCGCCTGCGCGTGATCCAGGAGATCGACCTGCCCCGCTGGTACTGGTGGGGCCTGGCGATCGGCTGGATCGTGCTCGGGTTCATCACCGACCTCCAGCACCCGTGGCTGACGGCGGCGGCGACGTTGGCGTTCGGCGCGATCCACTCCTCGATCGCCGGCCGCGCCACCAGCGGCCGGCACCGCACCCACCAGCTCAGCGTCCGCTCGGACGTCGCCGGGCGCCAGACGACCTGGATCGTGATCGCCGGGCTGATCGGACTCGCGGGCGTGACGATCGCGGTCGCGCTGGCCGTGGCGGCCGACGGCGCCGGGCATCCGGTGACGATCGCCAGCGTGTTCGTGGCGCTGCTGATCCTGCTCGGTGGCCCGCAGCTGCTGGCATGGGTCCGCCGTCGGGCCGCCCGCGCGTCGGAGCTATGAGCGAGGCACGCTTCGACGAGCTGATCCACCCGAGCACCCGGCTGTCGATCGTCGCCTTGCTCGCGGGCGCCGACTGGGCGGACTTCTCGTTCCTGCGGGACAAGCTCGACCTGTCGGATTCGGCGTTGTCAAAGCAGCTGTCGACGCTCGAGGAGGCCCACTACGTGGACATCGAGCGGCCCGTGCGCGACCGGCGCCGGCGGCTGCGGGCACGGTTGACCCCGACCGGGCGCGAGGCGTTCCACGGGCACGTGGCGGCTCTGCGCCAGATCGTCGGCTCCGCGGAGCTCGAGGGCGGGCCGTCCGAGGAGGACGCCGACGGCTCGCCCGACCTGCCCCGAGCGGCTTGACGCCGCCGCCGGGGTCCGGGGCCCCCGGGCGGGAAGGAATCAGCCGGAGCTGCGTCTCCCCTGCAGACGTCATCTGACGTCTGATCACATCGGGGGCGTCGTAGGGCGCGCAGGCGCGTGGCACGACGGTCGGCCGACAGATAGGGGGATCCGAATGACCGCACCGCCCAGCTCCATGGCTGTCCAAGAGCATGCCTCCGACGCACCCGCGAGCCCGGCATGACGGGTCACCCGGCTTTCGTGCGCTCGCGACCGGAGCCGAGCGCGCATCCGTCGGCTGAGGCGTGGCCACTGACCGGGCGGCGGCGCATCGTGGTCGTGCCATCGAGGGCGCTCGATCGTTGGCACGAGCCCGCGGCCGAAACGCAGGCGTACGAGGAACGGCTGCTCAGCTTCCTGCTCGAGCTGCGCGATCCGGACCTCGAGATCACCTTCGTCAGCTCCGTGCCGATCAGCTCGGCGACGGTCGATTACCACTTCTCGATGCTGTCGGCCGCCACCCGGGGATCGGCCCGCCGGCGTCTCGACCTGGTTGCCGTCGGCGACGGCGACGCGCGTCCCCTCAGCGACCGGCTGCTCGAGCGCGACTCGGTGCTGGCGCAAATCAGACGGACGATCCCGGCGTCCCGGCGAGCCTGGCTTGTCCCCTACAACTCGACCGCGGCCGAGCGGGACGTCGCCGACGCGCTGGCGATTCCGGTGTACGGGCCTGACCCGGCTCACGAGCATCTCGGGACCAAGAGTGGCGCCCGAGCCTTGTTTGCGCAGGCCGGGGTCCCCCATCCGCTGGGGGCCGAGCACATCCGCAGCGTTGCCGACGCCGTCCGGGCGATCGGCCGGTTACGTGACGTCAAGCCAGAGCTCGGTCAGCTCATAGTCAAACTGGATAGGGGCGTCTCCGGCGAGGGCAACGCGACCGTGGACCTCGCCGACCTGCCCGCGCCGCGGACGGTTGGCGTCGACCAACTGGTGCAAGGACGCGTTCGGGCGATCGCCCCTGAAGTGGCCGCGGTGGGCGCCGCGGACTTCCTGGACAAGCTCGGCGTCCAAGGCGGTGTGCTGGAGGAGCGCATCACCGGGCTGGCGATCCGCAGCCCGAGCGTCGCACTCGAGATCACGCCGGCCGGCCGCGTCGAAGTGATCGCCACTCATGACCAGGTCCTCGGCGGGCGTAGCGGTCAGCAATACCTCGGTTGTCGCTTCCCCGCAGATCCGGCCTACGCCGTCGCGATCACCGTGCTCGCCCGGCGCATCGCTGAGCGGCTTGCCGCCGTCGGGGTGATCGGCCGGCTCGGGATCGACTTCGTGGTCGCTCGCCAACCGGGGCGGTGGCTGCCGTTCGCGATCGAGCTCAACCTCCGCATGGGCGGGACGACGCATCCCCAGCAAACGCTGGCGTGCCTCACCGGAGGGGCATATGACGCCGAGCGCGCGGTCTTCATCACGCCGAACGGCGAACCGCGGCATTACGTCGCGAATGATCACCTCGAGACCCCGGGGTTGGGGCGGCTCGGTGCTGACGGGCTGCTCGCGGCGGCGCGGCGGCAGCGGCTGACGTGGGACGGACAGCGCGGCACCGGAGCCGTCTTTCACATGCTCGGGTCCGTTGGCCAGCTAGGGCGGGTCGGAGTGACTGCGGTAGCCGAGAGTGCGCAGGCAGCCGACAGCGTCTACCAGTCAGTCGAGGCGGCGCTCGACCGAGCCGGCCGGCGACGGCTGGTCTCGCCCCCCAGCCGCGGGCGCGCGGCTGCGTGATCGTCCCCGCAGCAAAACCCACGACGATCGGCGCAGGCTTTATGTTCGCGCTCGACCGAGCAAGGAGGTTGTTGTCGTGTACGTACGCGTGGTGCGCTTCACCGATGTGACCGGGGAGCGGATCGAAGGGCTCCTCGACCGGGTTCGCGAATCCGACGGCCCGCCGCCGGGTGTTCCGAGCACCGGGATCACGATCCTGTTCGACGCCGAGCAAGGCACCGCGGTGGTGATGCAGTACTTCCAGACGGCCGAGGACATGGATGCCGGCGCCCAGGTGTTCGCGGCGATGGATCCCTCCGAAACTCCTGGCGCTCGTGTTTCGGTCGATATGTGCGAGGTGAAGCTCGAACTGACTGCGTCCTGAGCACCCGGCCCAGGGACTAATCACACGTAGGATCGGCTCGTGCTCGTTCCCGTTGATCGCGTCGAGGTCACGGTCGTGATTGACAACTTCCTTGACGTATTGATGGCGGGCGAGCAGGGCGTGGTTCGCTACCAGGCGCAGGACCTCGGAGCGTCGGAGCAGCTGGTCGCGGAGCACGGCTTCTCGGCCGTCGTCGCCTTCGAGCGCAACGGTGATCGTCAGGCGGTGCTCTACGACGCCGGTCTGACGGCCCATGCGGTGGCTCGCAACCTCGATGTGCTCGAGGTGCGCGGTGCGCGACTTGCGGGCGATCGTCATCTCGCACGGCCATGCTGACCACCACGGTGGGCTGGAAGGATTGGTCCGTCGAAGAGGACGCTCGCGACTGCCGCTGCTGATCCACCCCGACGCTTGGCGCGAGCGACGGGTCGTGTTTCCAACGGGCGGCGAGCTGCGCCTACCGCCGCCGAGTCGCCAGGACCTGGAAGCCGAAGGGCTGGAAGTAGTCGAGGAGCGCGGACACAGCCTGCTGCTCGATGGTTGCGTCCTGGTCTCGGGGCAGATCGAGCGTGTAACCGAGTTCGAGCGCGGCTTCCCCGTCCATCAGGCCCGGGGTACGGACGGTTGGGAGCCCGATCCGATGATCTGGGACGATCAGGCGCTTGTCGTCAACGTGCGCGACCGAGGGCTGGTCGTCATCTCTGGCTGTTCGCATGCGGGGGCGATCAACGTCCTGCGACACGCTCAGCGCCTGACCGGCGAATCCCGCGTCGCCGGCTTCATCGGGGGTCTGCACCTCACCGGTGGGCTCTTTGAGTCGCGAATCGAGGCAACGGTCGAGGCGCTACGCACGGCCGGTGTGGGTCGCGTGGTCCCCGCCCACTGTTCGGGCTGGAAGGCGGTCCACGCCATCGCCCGAGCCATGCCTGAGGCTTTTGTCCAAGCCGCCGTCGGAACGACGGTCACGTTCTGACGCACAGGTCCCCGGCCCGCTAGTGGACTCGTTCAAGCCCGGCGATGATGACCCCCTCGCCGCAGCGCCAGGTGCCAGCCGATCGCAACGATCCCGACGGCAGCGAGCGCCGCGCTGGCAACGGTGATCGCCTCTGAGACCCCGTCGGCGTCCGCGAGCAGGCCGGTGCAGACCGCGGTCACGGCCACCCCGCCATACAGGCAGGCCATGAATGCCGAGGTCACCTCGCCGCGGCGGTCGGGCGGGGCCAGATCGTTGATCGTCGTCTGCGCTCCGAACAGTCCGGTCCCGAGGCCGGCACCCCCGATCACCGACGACGCGAACACGGCCGCGGCCGAATGCAGCGGCTGCGCCAGCACGAGCACGCCGAGTCCGATGACGAGGGCCACCAGACCGATCGGCTGCAGGTCGACCGGATCGACCTCGGTGCGCTGGAGCCCGAGCTGCACCACGGCCGACACGCCGAGCATCAGCGCGGTGATCGCGCCCAGCAGCGCCAGGTTGCCGGTCCGCAACAGCTCGCCGGCGTAGGAGGGCACCAGCGACAGGAACAGCCCGCCGGTAGACCACGAGACGGCCCCGGTGAGCGCCGCCCGCGCGAACGGGCCCCGCACCGGAGCCGCCACCCGGGGGAGCTCCAGCGACCAGGTGCCGCTGGCCGTCACCGGCTCGTCGATCGTCAGCACCCGTGCCAGGGCCAGCGCGACCACCACCATCGCCACCAGGTAGCAGAGAACCAGCGGCCACGGCGCCCACTCCGCGAGGATTCCGGCGATCAGCGGTGCCACGGCGGAGCCGCCGTTGGTGCCCAGCACAGTCGTCGCCGCCGCCCGTCCGTGATCGCCGTGGGGCTCCAACTCGACCAGCGCCGCGGTCGCGGCGGCGGTCAGCACGCCGGTCGCGAATCCCTGCACACCACGGGCAAAGAACAACCAGACGGTCCCCTGGGCGGCGGCGAACAGCACCAGGCTGATCCCCGCTCCGACCAGCCCGGCCGCGATCACCGGTCGCCGGCCGAACCGATCCGACAGCTGTCCGAACACGATCAGCGACGGCATCAGCACGACCGCGTAGGTGATGAAGATCAGCGTCAGTTCGGTGTCCGAGAAGCCGAACTTGCGGCCGTAGACGGCGTACAGCGGCGCCGGCAGATTCGACGCCAGCAGCATCGCGAACATCGCCTGGAAGACGATCAGGAATGAGCGCCGCGACCCGGATGCCGGCGCTGTGGTGACGGGACCGCGGGCTGTTGCCGCAGGTGGCATGAGGCGCCGATCCTACGGCGCCGTGGCTTCTTCAGGTCGACGTCAGACCGAGGTGATAGCCGGCGGCGAGAGCTCGCGCCCGACGTCACGCGTCGTGGGCGTGTGCGGCTGGAGCGATGACGACTACGCGCAGGTCCTCGAGCGACTCCTCTCCCATCTCGTCATTTAGGAGGTATTCGGCCCCGATCGGTGCAAGGATCTGCTACGGCAATGTGGGCTTAACAAGGGGGCGGGACCATGGGGGACGACGGATCGGCGACGGGCGCACGCTTGACCCGGCGCCGCGCGATCACGTACGGCGTGGGGGCGACGACGGTCCTGGCCGTGCCGGGACTGTTAGAGAACGTGTGGCCGCGCAGCGTCGCCGGGACGCAGGCCGCGCTCGCGGCGACGGTGAGTCGCCACCGCGAACTGCGCCACCCGCGCGCGCTGCGCAGCCGCCACGGCCGGCTGCACGTTCGGCTGACCTGCCGCCCCGGGATCGTGCACATGGGCGCACCCAAGCCGGTCCGGACGTACACCTACGACGGCACGGTTCCCGGATACACGTGGGAGCTCCAGGGTGGCGACGTGCTCACGGTCGACCTGCACAACCACCTGCCCCCGCTCCCGCACCGGCCGAAGATGACGATGGACCGCCCGCACGAGTGGACGACCACGAACCTGCACACCCACGGGTTGCATGTGTCGCCCAGCGGCAACGCCGACAACGTGTTCCTGGAGATCCCGCCCGGTGACCATTACCACTACCGGATCCCGGTTCCCGAGGACCATCCCGCCGGGATCTTCTGGTACCACCCTCATCACCACGGGGCGGTGACCCAGCAGGTCCGCGGCGGCATGGCCGGCCTGATCATCGTGCGGGGCGACCTCGATCGGGTCCCCGAGGTGCGCGCCGCGACGGAGCGGGTCCTGGTGCTGCAGTCGATCGAGCTCGGCGCCGACTACGAGCTGCTCGACCCGATTCCCGACCCCACCAAGGAGCAGGCGTTCTTCCCGCGTAAGAACGTGCTCTACACGGTCAACGGCACGCTCACGCCGACGATCACGATGCACCCGGGCGAGGTACAGCGCTGGCGGCTGCTCAACGCGGCCGAGGGGAAGTTCCTGTCGCTCAAGCTCGAGGGCCACGACCTCAACGTCGTCGCCTGGGACGGGCTGACGATGCACGCCCCGGAGACCGCCGAGCTCGTGATGATGTCGGCGGGCAACCGCGTCGAAATGCTGGTGAGAGCCGGCAAGCCGGGCGTCTACAAGCTGATGCTGACTCCCGGCTCCAGCCAGAAGCCGAACATCCCCGGGATGCCGGCCTCGATCCCCGAGTCGCAGTCGCGGGCCGAGTTCTTCTGCCGGCTGGGCGCCGCCGGCTCGGACGCCCAGGTCGCGAGGGGGCTGCAGGACCAGCCGCCCGAGCTCGAGCCGCGAGCGATCGCCACGCTCGTGGTCAGGGGCCACGGTCCCCAGATGCACTTGCCCGAGTCACTGCCGGCGTTTGACCCCCCGATCCTCCCGATCGCGCGCAGGCGCCGCTTCGAGTTCACGGTGTCGCGCGATCCGATGAACGAGTTCCTGTCGTTCGGAATCGACGGCAAGCAGTTCCAGCCCGACCAGGAGCCCTACCGGGCCAAGCTCGGCACCGCCGAGGAATGGACGCTCGTCAACGCCTGCGACGACAAGCTGATGGATCACGCGCACGGCTACCACATCCACGTGAACCCGTTCCGGATCACGGAGATCAACGGGCGCAAGCTGTCAACGCCACTCTGGAGGGACACGTTCGTGCTGACCAAACGCTCTGGCGACTCGCTCACGTTTCAGTCGAACTTCGACGACTTCACCGGCAAGTTCGTCGAGCACTGTCATGTCATCGCCCATGAGGACCTGGGGATGATGGGGTCCGTCGAGGTGGTCCGATGACCGAGCTGACCCGTCGCGACCTGATCCGCTCGGGCGCCGCCGGTGCGCTCGGGCCTGTGGCTGCCCTTCGCGACCGATGCGCGGTCGGCAACCTGGCACGCTCGGGCCGCCAACACCCGCGTCCCCAGACGCGCCCTGGCGGAGCTGCGACGGGCGCTGCACGGCCGGCTGCTGCTGCCCGGTGATCCCGGCTACGACGCCGCCAGCGCCCCGGCTAACTTCCGCTATGACTCGATCAGGCCGATCGCCGTGGCCCGCTGCCGCGGCGAGGCCGACGTGATCACATGCGTGCACTGGTCGCGCGCTCACCGCGTGGAGCCGGTGGCCAGGGGAGGGGGGCACAGCTACGCCGGCTACTCGACGACCGAGGGCCTGCTGGTCGACATCGGCGAGCTCAACGACGTCAGCGTCGATCACCACAGCGGGCGAGCGGTGATGGCCGGGGCTGCCCTGAATCAGAACGTGCTCGACAAGACCGTCGACGGAAACTTCGTGCTGCCCGGAGGAACATGCCTGGCGGTCGGCGTCGGCGGCCTCACGCTCGGCGGAGGCATCGGCTACAACACGCACTGGGGCGGCCTGACCGCCGATCACCTGCAGTCCACCCGGATCGTCACTGCGCAAGGACAGGTGCTGCACGTCGATCCCAAGCACCATCCGGACCTGTTCTGGGCCTGCCGCGGAGGCGCCGGCGGCAACTTCGGGATCAACACGCAATTCACGTTTCAGATGCCCGAGATCCCTTCCCGCGAGGTGGCGTTCTACCGGTTCGACTGGCGCGGAGCCGATGCCGCGGCCGCCGCCCTGCGGGCGTTCGACCGGCTGTTGCAGCGCGACACTCGGGGCTTCAACGCCGTCGCGATGGCGCAGGCCTCTCCGGTCGGGGCGGGCGGCCCGCGGGAGGCGATCAACGTGTTCTCGCGCGGCCAGTTCCTCGGCACACAGGACGAGCTGGAGCGGTATGTGCAGCCGTTGGTCGACGCCGCAGGGCCGCCGGTGAAGCGGACGCTGACGACCCTGAAGTACTGGGACATGCAGCGGATGTTCGCCGGCGCCGAGGGGATCCGGCACTCGTTCGGCGACATCTCGCGGTACTCCAAGATGCCGCTGCCCGACGAGACCTACGCGAAGATCGCAGACCTCCTGGCCGACTGCCCGAGCCGGACCCCCGAATCCAACGGCTCGATGTGGTCGCTGGGCTGGATCGGCGGCCCGGTGGTCCGCCGGTTTGGCCGGCGCGAGACCGCCTACGTCCACCGCGACATGCTGACGCTGCTGCGCGCGACCCCCGTGTGGGCGAGCGACGCGCCGAAGTCGGTACAGAACGAGCTCGTCGCCTGGACCGACCAGATGATTAGGTTGGTCGCACCGCACACCCCAGCCGAGAGCTACCAGAACTTCCCTAACCGAGGGATCCACAACTGGCAGCGGCAGTACTACGCGGAGAACTTCGCGCGGCTGGTCGCCGTCAAGACGAAGTACGACCCGCACAACCTGTTCCACAACGCGCAGAGCATCCCCGCCCGAAGCGTCCACGCACCGAAGCTGGCGGTGCCGGCGGTCGCCGGCTGACGTCCGTCGGCTAGGAGCGGCCGAGCTGGGGGTCGCTGGTCAACCGGTTGCCCGACTCGAGGCGCCCGGCGAGCACGTAGCTGAAGCTCTTATCGCTGGGGGTCTTCAGGGCGATGTCATACCAGCCGCCGGAGTCCCTGGTGTCGATCGTGAGCTCCTCGCTGCCGTGCAGCGTGATGCTCCGGTCGGGCCCGTAGGCGTTGGCGACGTGGACCTCGATCGCTCGTCCGCGGTGTCCTCCCCGGTGGGTGCCGTCGGTGAGTCGCACCGTCAGTTTGCCCTTGGCTTCGTTGCTGCTGACGTCGACCCGGAGCGCCGTCCGGCGAGAGCCCGCGAAGTGCCGGAAGAAGCCGTTGGCTCCGTGGAGGCTGAGGTCGTAGGTGCCAGGGTTGTCGAGCCTGATCGCGAGCCTGTCGCCGGCCCCGACCGTGTAGCTGTAGGGCGCACCGGCCACGGTCTGCGACCGGGCCTGGAGGTGGACGCCGAGCCTGCCGCGGTTACTGACAGCGAGCTTGAGCTTGCGAGGGCCGGCGTCGAAGTTGACCTGCAGGCGATAGCCGAGCCGGCGTGATCGCCGGACGCCGTGCTCCTGCTTGGGCACCGATCCGTGGGCCGGAGGCGTCGGGTGGTAGGCAGGGGGAGCGGTGCCGGTCGGCTTGTAGGCGGCGACGCTGGGTAGCCGCGGAACGCGGTCGGACTTGCTGTCGAAGTCGAACGCCGAGGTCAGGTCGCCGCACACCGCGCGGCGCCACGGAGTGATCTGGCGCTCGCCGACCCCGAAGCGGGCCTCGATGAACCGGATCAGGGAAGTGTGGTCGAACGTCTCCGAGCACACCCAGCCGCCCCGGCTCCAAGGGGAGATCACCAGCAGCGGCACCCGGACGCCTAGCCCGTATGATCCGGGCACGCCGTCCGAGCCGCCGGGCGTTCCCGCCTTGCCGTCGAACATCTCGTTGTCCAGCGGCACGGTCGACTGGCCGCGCAGGCCACCGACGTTGGGGTAGGGCCCGACGACGTGGTCGAAGAAGCCGTCGTTCTCGTCGAACGTGATCAGCAGCGCGGTCTTGGACCACACCTCCGGGTCGCTGGTCAGCGCATTGAGCACACCGGCGGTGTACCAGGCGCCATATCCGGCCGGCCAGGCCGGGTGCTCGGTGTACGCCTCGGGGGCAACGACCCACGACACCTTCGGCAGCCGGCCGTGCTTGACGTCGGAGGCGAGGATGTCGAAGAAGCCACCGCCGTGGTTGACGGTGGTTCCGGTGCGTGCCCGCTCATAGAGCGGGCTTCCGGGCGTGGCGTTCTGGTAGTTGAAGAAGTACAGCAGCGAGTTGTCGCCGTAGTTGCCGATGTACGGATCGGATGTGAAGCCCCAGGCGCCGGCCTGGTCGAGCCCGTTGCCGGTGTCCTGGTAGATCTTCCAGCTGATCCCGGCCTGCTGCAGCCGCTCCGGGTACGTCTGCCATCCGTACCCCTTCTCGTCGTTGGCGATCACGGGCCCGCCGTTTCGCCCATCGTTGCCATCCCAGCCGGTCCACATGTAGTAGCGGTTGGTGTCGGTCGGGCCGAGCATCGAGCAGTGGTAGGCGTCACACACGGTGAACGCGTCGGCGAGCGCGTAGTGAAACGGGAGGTCCGAGCGCTCCATGTGCGCCATGCACGTCGTGGTCTTGGCCGGCAGCCACTTGTCCCAATCACCGTTGTTGAACATCTCGTGGGTGCCATCCCACGAGTGATCCAGGTCCTCGATGAACGTCAGCGCCAGATTGCCCACATCGGGACGGAACGGCGGCACCACCGTCGAGCCGTCGGCCTGATACCACACCGGCCTGCCGCTGGGCAGCGTCACCGGGTGCGGATCGCCAAACCCACGCACGCCGCGCATCACCCCGTAGTAATGGTCAAACGAACGGTTCTCCTGCATCAGCACCACGATGTGCTCGACATCCTTCAGCGACCGCGTCGCCCGATTCGCCGGGATCGCAAGCGCGCGAGCGATGCTGTCCGACAGCATCGTCGATGCGACCGTCCCGCCCGCAAGCTGAAGGAACCTACGCCGACTGACCTCCCGCATGACCATCACCTACCTGATGTTCACGGGCAACGCACGGTTGCGCTGTCCTGTGTCGACGAACCTCGCACCGACTCGGCCCGTTCGGCGCGTGCCCATAGTAGATCCGCAGGGCGGCGACGTCCACACGGGTCACCGGCGATCAGTCGGCGCCGCCGCGCGCGCAGCAGCCTTCGCCCTCGCGCCCGGCAAAGCCGATCGGCGCGCAGCAGTCGTCCTCGCCCCGCCACAGGGCGACGCTCTCCTTCACCGCGATCGCCGCCACGACCAGCGCCGCTATCGGATCGATCACCGTGAGCCCAGCCGAGGCCCCGATCAGTGCGATCAGGGCCGCGGCAGCCTGGGCGGCGCACATCAGGTTCTGCACGCCCTCGCCCGCCGTGGCGGCGGAGCCGAGGCGTTCGCCCAGCCTGAGTTTGGCCGCGCCGAGGAGAGGCATCAGCACGATCGCCGAGGCGGTGATCGCCATCCCGAGCGCACTCGAGCCGGCATCGCTGCCGTTCGCCAGGCTGCGGATCGCCTCGTAGACGAAGAACGGGACCAGCAATAGGAATGAGCCGGCGACCAGGCGCTGCGCGGTGCGCTCGCTGCCATCGGAGAGACGGCGGGAGCCGGTGAAGCGCCAGATCACGATCATCGACGCGAGCCCCTCGACGAACGACGATGCCGCCCAGACGATCACGCTGAGCGCGTCGGCGCTCAGGCCCGCGATGAGGCCGACGACGCCTTCGACGGTCATCCAGGCCAGCGAGGCGAAGGACAACGCTCGGGCGCGGCGAGCGGTTCGCTCCCACTCGGCGTCGCGTTCGGGCGCCGCGACCGGCTGGATCTCCCCGGTCCGGGCGGGAACGGCTATCACTGATAGCTGGACCTGGTCCATGTCTCCAGGCCAGGGTAACCCTAGGTCCCAACGGCGGGGCAGATGCACCTGGAGCTATCGATTCGAAACCCGGCGTCCCGGGAAGGGAGGACGCGATGGCAAGAATTCTTGTGGTCAACCACGTCACGCTCGACGGCGTCATGCAGGCGCCGGCCCGCGCCGACGAGGACACGCGGGACGGGTTTGCACATGGAGGTTGGGCGATCTCCCGCAACGACGACGTGATGGCCTCCAAGATCGGTGAGCGGATGGCCGGTCCGCCGGCGTTCCTGTTCGGCCGCCGGACGTACCAGGACTTCTACGACGTCTGGCCCCAGCGGCCCGACGATCCGATGAGTCAGGCGCTGACGAACAGTTCGAAGTACATCGCGTCCCGGACGCTGAGCGAGCCGCTCCCGTGGGAGAACTCGATCCTGCTCGACGGCGACGCTGCGGCTGCGGTGGCCGACCTCAAGCAACAGGTCGACGGAACGCTGACGATCTTCGGCAGCGGCGACCTGATCGGATCGCTGATGGCGGCCGGCCTGATCGACGAGTACGTGCTGATGATCCATCCGCTCGTGGTCGGGACAGGGCACCGGCTATTCCCTGACGGCCAGCCGGCTGAGCTCACGCTCGTCGACAGTGCCGCGACGTCGACCGGCGTCCTGATCGCCACCTACGCCGCGATCTGACCGCGCGGTCTAGTACGCGCGCGCGATGATCGCGTAAAGATCGTCGGCGTCGGCTGACGCGGGAACGAGTCCCTCGGCGGTGGTCAGGCAGCGCACCGACAGGCCCGCGCGGTTGAGCCGGCGCTCGCCGTCTGGGCCGCAGGCGGCCCAGGGCAGACGAGCGAATCCGACCCGAGCCGCTTCGGTGGCGGCGTCGAGATCTCCGACATCGATCGTCCCGGATCTCAACGCCTCGGTTGCCTGGGCGAACAGCGCCTCGTGGACCGACCCCACGCCGGCAGCGGCGGCTGCGGCCGCGTCGTGGAGGTTGACCGACTCGCGGCCGGTGCGATCGCGCCGGGCGATGCTGACCACGCCCTGCGCCAGGTCGCGGGGGCCGATCTCGACGCGCACCGGGACTCCCTTGAGCTCCCAATCGGTGAGCCGCCTGCCGAGTCCCAGATCTGCGCGATCGTCGACTCGGACCCGCAGTCCCGCGCCGGCCAGCTCGCGCTCGAGACCCTCGGCCGCGGCGGTGACATCTGGATCACGCTTGACGACGACGACGACCACCTGGATCGGGGCGACCTTCGGCGGCAGCCTCAGGCCCGCGTCGTCGCCGTGGGTCATGATCACGCCCCCGACCATCCGGGTCGAGCTCCCCCAGGAGGTGGTCCAGCAGAGCTGCGCGGACCCGTGCTCATCGGTGTAGGTGATGTCGAATGCGCGCGCGAAGTTCTGGCCAAGCTCATGGCTGGTGGCGAGCTGCAACGCCTTGCCGTCGCGCATCATGCCCTCGCAGGTCAACGTCGAGGTCGCGCCGGCGAAACGCTCGGCATCGGTCTTCAGCCCGGTCAGCACCGGGATCGCGAGGACATCTTCGAGGACTGAGCGATAGACGTCGAAGTGGATCTGCCGCGCGTAGGCGGCGGCCCCGTCCCTGGTCGTGTGTGCGGTGTGGCCTTCCTGCCACAGGAACTCGCTCGTTCGCAGGAACAGACGCGGGCGCAGTTCCCAGCGCACGACATTTGCCCACTGGTTCAGGCGCAGAGGCAGGTCGCGATAGCTCTGGATCCAACGGGCGAGATACTCGCCGAACACGGTCTCGCTCGTCGGTCGGATGATCACCGGCTCCTGGAGATCGCGGCCGCCGGCCTTGGTCACGATCGCCAGCTCCGGGCTGAAGCCTTCGACGTGCTCGGCTTCGCGTCGCAGATGCCCCTCGGGGATCAGCAGCGGGAAGTAGACGTTCTCGGCCCCGGCATCCTTGATGCGCCTGTCCATCTCCGCCTGGAGGTGCTCCCAGATCGCGTATCCCCACGGGCGGATCACCATCGTGCCGCGGACCGGGCCCGTCTCGGCCAACTCCGCCTTCGCGATCACGTCCTGATACCAACCTGGAAAGTCCGTCGCCTGCGGCACGAGCACCGGCATGGGGCGCAGATTAGGCGACCGCGCAGCTCCCCGAGCTCTCGCACTGAGGCACAAGACCTACACGACAGGCGCTACCAACAACGCGACGAGCGGCGATGATTCGTGGCTCATTGGGGAAGTGAGGTGGGCCTGGATGAGCTCCCCACTGCGTTCGGGGTCCACGAGCCAGGGACCGTGTGCGCCGGGCACCTCGTGGAGCGTCGCTCCTGGGATCTGCTCGATCGAGGGCCGAGCGCGGTCGGCGGTGAGGTACGGGGCGCCGGCCCCCCAGATGAACATCGTCGGTACCGCGATGGCGCGGAGCTCCGGGGTGGTGAGGACGCTGTGGGGACGCGGTCGGCGGAAGTGGTCGATCGCGTGCATCAGGGAACTGACGGTTCTGGCGTTCCCGGGTCGACGGGCGGACAGGCGTAGAGCGTCGATCAGTGAATCCGGCGCGGCTTCGACCTCCGCTCGGCCGAGGCCCTGGGCGAGCAGGCGTCGATAGACGGGGCGGGGGCTCGGTGAGCGCAACACAGCGACGCCCAGGCCGCGGACCGTCAGAAGCGACAGTGGCATGCGTACGCGGACACCTGGGAGCGCGACGGCCGGCTCTCCGATCGCGACCAGGCGCGAGATCCGCCCGGTGCCGGCAGCCGCATACCAGAGCGCCAGCATTCCACCAAGCGAGTGGCCGACGACCGCCGCGTCGTCGAGTTCGAGCGCGTCGAAGATGTCGTCGATCAGCTGCCGGGCACGCTGACGGACGTGACCGCTTCGATAGCAGTCCGGGTCAGACAGCCCATGCCCGGGAAGGTCGACCGCGAGCACCCGCCAACCGGACAGCGCGCTGAACAGGGGCGCCCACGCAGCGGCGCTGAGAGACACGCCGTGGAGCAGAACCAGTGGCGGACCGCTGCCGTGTGACAACAGCCTGACGCGCGCCCCGGAATCGCCGAGGTCGAGGAAGGTCTCGTCGACCTCGGCGCCGACGCTGGCGAAGAGATCGGCCTCAGCGCGGCGGATGCGTTGCTCGAGCGTGATGATCGGACCGCTCCTTCACTCGGCCACGGTGCGTGGAGTGCTTGGCATGCGTGCGGCTGTGTTGGCCAGCCAGGTCCGCACGACGCGCTCGTCGGTGCGGCTGAGGCCGGCGAGCGCGGCCTGCTCGACCTCGCGGACGCGCGCTGTGGCGGCCGCCAAGGTCATGCGGCCGCGTTTCGTCGGGCGGATCAAGACGACCCGCTGGTTCTTCGGTCTGCGCTCGATCAGGCCGGCGGTCTCGAGCTCGAGCACCGCGGTGTGCATCGTCTGCCTGGTGACCTGGGTGAGCCGCGCCAGCTCAGACGTCGAGAGCTCGGGCCTGGTCTCGAACACGCTGAGGATCACGTACTCATGAGCCGAGAGTCCAAGGTCGTGCAGCGCGTCCTCGAGCGTCGAGCGGAAGCGTTGATGGGCGAGCCGCAGCAGGTAGCCCAGGTTCGCGTCCGGCTCGGGACCACTTGTCAGTGTGTCTGACATCTGCCGGAAACGGTAGCAGAATGTCAG
>CAWCRO010000019.1:0-11754 GCA_963797955.1 uncultured Solirubrobacterales bacterium
GGCGTCACCGATGGCCAGGTCGACATCCGGGGCGATGGCGGCGGGGCGTGAGGTGCGGGTCAGCGCTGCGATTGCCACGCGATCGCCGGCCGCTGACTCCACGACGCCGATCTCGTGGCGTAGGTTCAAAAAGCTGCCGGTCTTGCCGCTGACGCGGATCGTGTCCGAACGCAGGTCGCTCGACAGTCGGTGGGTGAACAGCTGCATCGCCATCAGCCGTCGCAGCTCGGCGGTTGCGCTCGGCTCGCTGATCTCGTCACGCCAGACGCGTTGCAGCAGCGCGACGAGATCGGCGGAGCTCCCGGCGTTGGCGTAGCCGGGATCGAGCGGCTCGATCACGTGCTGGCCCGTTTCATCCGACTGAATCGCGAGCTCGAGCGCGAGTGACAGCTTCCCGGCGGCCGCCTGGGAAGTGGATTCGTGCATGCGCTCCAGACTGTGGCGGAAGCGAATCCCCGGGCAACCCCAGCGCCTGAGGCTGTCGTTCACCGCGTCGATACCGACGAGGTCAAGCAGCGCGTCGGCCGCGGCGTTGTCGCTCACCGACAGCGTGAGCAGCACGAGGTCGGCAATCGCGATCGTCGCGGGAAAGCGGAATGCACTCACCCCGGTTGATCCGACGCTGCGCCGCGGATCTACGACCAGCGGCGCCGCCGGGTCGAGCACCCCGTGGCTGATCGCCTCCAGCACGACAAGCGCGAGCGGCACCTTGATGACGGAGGCCAGCGGCACGGCCGTGTCGACGTCGAAGCCCAGCTCCTCGCCGGTGTCGACATTACGCGCGAGCAGGTGCCCCGAGATTCCGACGCACTCCCAGTCTCGTGCGATGCTCTCGGCGACGGTCAGCGCATCCGGCGTGGTTGCCACATAGACGTGGTGTGGGTTCATGCGCCCGCGGCGAGGCCGCTGCGATCCTCGCTGTTGAAGCGCTCCACGGCCCAGGCCCCGGTCGCCGTTGCCGACATCCGCTGGTCGGCTCCGGTGGCATCGGCCAGCAGCGGCATCAGCCAGCGCTCCGGCTGGTGCGGCGGGGCCCCCCACGGACGTGTCGCGTTGGTCGCGAGCTCGTAGCCACGGTGCAGTGTGCGATCGGACAGTGGCGACCAGGCGAGGTCGTGCCGGTGGGCAAAGCGCTCGTCGCACAGCAACCGCCCCGAGCCGGCGAGCACCTCGGCCGCCGCGGTGGCCGCCGACGACGCGATCTCGAGGCACTGTCCCCCGAGCCCGGCGGCCGCGAGCGCGCGCGTCAGCCGGTCGATGTGCACCACGATGTCGTCCTCGGGAACGACGATCAGACGCGGCGCAGCGGCGGCAGGGTCCGTCCGGCGCGGGCGCAAGCTGTCGAGATACAGGGGCCGCGACGACGCCGCCGCCGCTGACGCCACACCGAGCGCCACCGTCAGCGTTGCATTGTCGACCGGCACCCGGACCAGCGCGCAGGCCAGTTGTCCGGCCTCGAGCGCGGCGGCGCGATCGCGCGCCGGCGACTCGTGGACCCTGATCAGCGTGCCCTGCTGAGTTGCGACCTTGATCAGCCGCGCCAGCGCCGCCGGCTCGCAGTCGGGCGGAACGCCGACCGCCAGCGACGTAGTGCGGCGGGCCGACTCGGCGACGGCCAGGAGATGCTTGCTGCGCGAGATGACCCCCTGAGCGTGCGGCAGCAGCAGGTCTCCGAGCTCGGTGATCCCAACGCGGCGCCGGGAGCGCTCGAACAGCTCGCCTCCGAGCCGGCGTTCGAGGTTCTTGATCCGACGGCTGAGCAGCGGCTGCGCGATGTGGAGCTGCTCGGCTGCGGCGGAGAAGCTGCGCCGCTCGGCGACCGCAGCGAACGCCTCCAGGTGAGCCAGCAGGTCCACAGCAGACACAAATATCAAAAAGGCATCTTCAGATCTATCTTGCGTCTTTGACATGACACGGGATGCCTGGTTGCCTGCGCGGAATGCCGACCAGGTGGATACGAGCCCTGCTGATCGCCACCGCCGCGGTGCTCGCGCTAGCCGTCGCCGGCTGTGGCGCGGGATCGGGCGCGGGCGCTGACCAGGTTCTGCGGCAGTACCTCACCGCCTGGGATCGGGGTGATTGGAGTGCCATGCGTGCCCTGGTGGCAGGCGCCGCGCCTGGGTTCGCGCGCGATAACAGCCGAACGTTCGCCGCGCTGGGCGTCACCGGGGCCCGCTTCGTCAGCGAGCCGGTTCGCCACACCAGCTCCGGCTCAGCCACGGCGCGCGTGGTCGCGAACCTGCGCCTGCGCGGACTCGGCACCTGGCGTACGACGACAACCGTGTCGCTCATCCACCGTTCCGGCCGGTGGCAGATCGACTGGTCGCCGGCGACGATCAACCCGCGACTGCCGCGGGACGGCCGACTCGCGCTGGTGCGCTCGTGGCCCGCCCGCGGCGAGATCCTCGGTGCCGACGGCGCCGCGCTCATCACCCGCGATCAGCAGGTCACGGTCGGCGTCGTCGGCGCGCGGGTCCGGGACGCGACAGTCGTGCTCACCCGGCTGCTGGCCGCCGGCGCGCCGGGCGACCGCGCTCGGTCCGCGCTCGCGGCGGCGCGAGCGCATCCCCAGCAGTTCGAGCCGGTGTTCGAGATCTCGCGGTCGCGGTTTGAACAACTTCGCCGCGCGCCGGGCCCGAACAACGTCTACACCGTGCCCGGCACCGCGTTCCAGGCCACCCGAGCACGACACGCGATCACCGACCAACTCGGTGCCCACCTCGTCGGCTCCGTCGGCGCGATCACCGCCGAGCAGCTGCGCCGGCTCGGTGCGCCCTACGACGCCTCGAGTGTCGTAGGACAGAGCGGCCTGGAGGCCGCCTACGAACGTCGTCTGGCCGGCACGCCCCGGACTGCGGTGCAAGCCCTGGACGCATCGGGGGTGCGCGTCGCGACCCTGGCGACGTTCCCCGGCCGCCCGGCCAGACCGGTCCGGACGAGCATCGACCCGGCCGTGCAGCGAGCCGCCGAGACGGCGCTCGCCGGCCAGCCCCGTAGCGCTGCGATGGTGGCGATCCGGGCATCGACGGGCCAGGTCATGGCCGAGGTGTCCGATCCGGCCACGCAGAGCTTCGACCAGGCCTTCCAGGGCGCCTACCCGCCGGGATCGACGTTCAAGGTCCTGGTCAGCGCCGCCCTGATTCGCGCTGGGCTGTCGCCCGCGAGTCCGGTGGCATGCCCGCCGACGATCACCGTCGACGGCGAGACGTTCCACAACGCCGAGGGCGATGGTCCCACCCGGACACTCGACCAGGCCTTCGCCGAATCGTGCAACACGTCGTTCATCGCGATGGCGCTGTCGCACCTGCGCCCGGGCGACTTCCCAGCTGTGGCCGCGCGGTTCGGGCTCGACCGAACCCCCGAACTCGGGGTCCCGGCGTTTGACGCCAACGTCCCGGCGCCGCGTGGTCGCACCGCGATGGCCGCGGCCTCGATCGGGCAGGACACGGTCACGTTCTCGCCGCTCGGAATGGCGACGGTCGCCGCCGCCATCGATTCCGGCGACGTCCGCGCCCCGCGTCTCGTGGACGGCGCGGCCGACGACCGCATCGCTCCCAACGCGCTCCCGGCGGCCCTGCTCGACGGCCTGCGGACGATGATGTCTCACGTCCCGGAGAGCGGCACGGCGGCCGGGACCGGCCTACCCGCCGGAACCTTCGCCAAGACCGGGACAGCTCAGTACGAGCAGGGCGGACACGTGAAGACCGACGCCTGGCTGATGGGCTACCGCGGCGACGTCGCGTTCGCGATCGTCGTGCAGGACAGCGGCCAGCTGGATGGCGGGCCTCGCGACGGGCCTCTGATCGGGCGCTTCCTGGATGCGGTCGACTCCGGCGCCGCCTCCGGGCCCGCCGGGCACTGACCTGGCGGCCGCTGCGACGTCGGGTTCAGCCAGCGGGGCTGACGACACGCTGAAACCGCGTCAGCGCGTCAGGCACGCCGACGGCGTGCTCGTCGCGCAGCGCGACGGTGGGGAAGCCGCGCTGGACGATCGTCATGAGCGTGCTCCCGTCCTGCTCCTCGAACGTGAACTCATGCTCGAACTTGAAGGTCGATCCGTCGAGGCGGATCTCAGTGGTGGTGAGCAGGAGGCGTCGAGGGCGCTCGATCACTCCGAACACGTGCTCGTGGCGGTAAAGCCCGCTCGGCGACGCTCCGAATGAGATCGTCCACCTACCACCGACGCGCAGGTCGCACTCGGATTGCACGATCCATCCGGAATCGTCCTGGTCATAGAAGACTCGCTGACCGTCCGGGCCGGTGAAGGCGTCGAACACCTCCTCGGGCGAAGCGGCGATCATCCGCTCGACGCGCAGGGCGTGCGTCATCGGCGCTTGGACCGCTCGGCCTCGACGTGATCGCCAAACCGGTCCAGCCGGCTCTGCCACGCCCGCCGGTACTCGTCCATCCACTGCCCCGCCTCGAGAAGCTGCGCCTGCCCGAGCCGGCACTCGCGAGCGCGCCCGACCTTCCGGCTGCTGACGAGATCGACCTCCTCGAGGATCGCGATGTGTTTCTTCACGCCGTTCAGCGTCAGACCGAACGGCTCGGCCAGCTCGGTGATCGTGGCTGGACCGTGCCCGAGACGCTCCAGGATGTCGCGGCGAGTGCGATCGGACAGCGCGAAGAAGGTGCGATCGAGCGTTCGTTTATCCTGCACCGAGCGGTGCACTTTAGCGGCGCCGGCCCTCAGCGCTCAAGCAACGCAAGCTCGACTGGTTTCGCAACATCGACTTTCACCTCATGGGGCGTGCCACCTATGAGGAGATGGCGCAGGCCTGGCCGGCATCCAACGACCCATACGCCGCCCCGATGAACGACATCCCCAAAGTCGTGTTCTCCAAGACGCTGGATCGCGCCGACTGGCCAGACGCCGTCTTCGAATCGCCACGCTTTGGCTCGGCCAGCTACACTGCGCAACGGTCGGACAGTCGTCCGACGTGAAGTAGTGCCAGCGTTCGTAGTGGTTGCCCTTCAGCATCTCCCGCGTTTCGCAGCACACGATCTCCCGGGAGGGAACACATATGGCAACTGGAACCGTGAAGTGGTTCAGCGACGAGAAGGGCTTCGGCTTCATCACCCCCGACGACCAGGGCAAGGACCTGTTCGTCCATCACTCGGCGATCGCCGGCAGCGGCTTCAAGTCGCTCGCTGAGGGCGCGAAGGTGTCCTATGACGCCGAGCAGGGCCCCAAGGGCCCGGCTGCCGCGAACGTCCAGACGATCTAGCAGAAGCGTCCTAACCGCCGACGGCCCGCCATTTTGGCGGGCCGTTTTGCTGAGAACTCGGCGACGTCTGTGCGCTGATCGCGTTGTCCGCGTACATCGGCTCTGCGCCCGACTTGGTCTCGGCGTGAGTGATGTGGTCGGTCAGCTCGGTGCTGACCGCGCCCGGCTCGATGACGATCACACGGACGTCGGGCTGGAGCTCTTGGCGTAGCGACTCCGACCAGCCGTTCATCCCCCACTGGCGCAGCTCGGCGCGCTGATCAGATGAGAACGGCGCCAGCAGCATCACGCCGGCGTTGTTCATCAGGATGTCGGCGCCGCCGAGCTCGTCCTGGACCCGCCGCGACGCGGCTGAATTGCTGGGTGGTGCTCCTCCTGATCTCTTCGGGGAGGGTCCGTGCGACGTGTACTGACAGGCGACCCAAGCCACGGCGGATCCGGTCTACGCTCACCTGCAGTGGAGCCCAGCAACGCCGTCACGGACTCTCTCACATCCCGCCGAGCCGACACGACCAAGGAGAACGACCATCGAAACGCGATACCTGGGAGCCACCGGCGTCCCCGTCAGCAAGCTTTGCCTCGGCGCGATGATGTTCGGCGCGTGGGGCACCCAAGACCACGAACAGTCCATCCGGATCATCCATCGCGCGTTGGACGCCGGTGTCGACTTCATCGACACCGCTGACGTCTACTCCGCCGGCGAATCCGAGGTCATCGTCGGCAAGGCCCTGGGCGACGGCCGGCGCGATGACGTGTTTCTCGCCACGAAGGTCGGGTTCCCGATGGGCGACGACCCTCACCAGCGCGGCGCCTCGCGCCGGCGGATCGTCCGCGGCGTCGAAGACTCGCTGCGGCGGCTTGCAACCGACTGGATCGACCTCTACCAGATCCACCGACCCGACCCCCGCACCGACATCGACGAGACGCTCGCCGCGCTGACCGACCTCGTCAACGACGGCAAGATCCGGTACTTCGGGCACTCGACGTTCGCGCCCTCACAGATCGTGCAAGCGCAGTGGGCAGCCCGCGATCGTGGACATCTCCCGTTCCGCTGCGAGCAGCCGCCGTACTCGATTCTCACCCGCGGCATCGAGCACGACGTGCTGCCGACCTGCCAGCAGTACGGGATGGGCGTGATTCCGTACAGCCCCCTCGCGGGTGGCTGGCTGTCGGGCCGCTACCGCAGGGACGCGGACACCCAGGGACCCAGCTCGTCGGCCCGCCCGCAGAACCGGTTTGACATCAGCGATCCCGCCAACCAACGAAAGCTCGACGCCGCCGAATCGCTCGCCGAACTCGCCGAACAAGCCGGCATCACCCTGATCGAGCTTGCGCTCGCGTTCGTCCTGCGCCACCCGGCCGTCACGGCGGCGATCATCGGCCCACGCACCATGGACCACCTCGAATCCCAGCTCACCGCCGCCGACATCACGCTTTCCGACGAAGTGCTGGACCGCATCGACGAGATCGTCGCCCCCGGCACGACGATCAACGTCGCGGACAACGGCTGGACCCAGCAGTCCCTGAACCCCACGCACCGCCGCCGCTAGGCAGAGCCCATCATCGTCGTGGGGTGAGCAGCGCGCGGACCAGCAGGACGTCGTGGTCGGTGTGCGTGGCCGGCACCACCCGTGCCGAGGGCGAGCGCAGCCCGGCGGTGCCGTACACGTGCTGACTGCCCGGATCCTGGCGGGCGAAGCGGTCGGTGCGGATCCAGAAGCCGCGAGGCGCGCACGACGAACGACGGTTGAGGTCGCCCCCGAAGATGACGGTGCGGTCGACCGCGCGACGTGCAAGGAGGGCCCTGAGCTCGACGCACTGCGGGTCGTTTGCCGCGACCTCATCGCGCTCGTGAGACGCAAGGTGCGCGGTGCACACGTCGACGCCGACTCGGGTGCCGACGCACAGCCACACGCGGCGCTCGGGACCGGCTTGTGCGGCGAAAGCCTGGGTGTCGGCGCTCTGGATGGCCGCCCTGGTGAGGACTGCATCGCCGAACAGGCCGCGACCGCTCGGATCGACGCAGGGCAGCGGCTTGCCGTAGTAGATCACCCTCGCGAAGCGCAGGTGGTAACCGGTCCGCCGGGCGATCTGCGCGACGTCGCCGCTGCAGGCCTCGTTGAAGGTGACCGCGTCCGGATGCGCCTCACGGATCCGGGCGGTTGCCTCGTTCAGCACGGCCGGGTATTGCACCTTGCCGTAGCAGCCGGCCAGACCGGATAGGCACAGGTTCATCTGGATCAACGTGTACGTCGGTCCCGGCGACCCCGGCGCGGCGGCGGCCGTGCTCGAGGATCGGCTGCAGCCCGCCAGGACGAGGACGAGCACGCACCCCACCGCCGCGAGGAGCGGGACCGCGGCACCCCCCCAGCGGCCGGTCTGAAGCATCTTCGCGCAGCAACGTTACGCGAGGCCGAGCCTCCACGAGGCGGTTGCTCTGCGCGGTCACCCGGTTCGGATGATGCTGGCCGCATGGGCCGATGCGATGATCTCGGCGAGCAGCGATCCGACGACACAGGCGTGGAAGCGAGGACCATGTGAGTAAGCCGTTCAGGGGCGTGATCAACGTCGATATCCGCGATTCGGAGCCGGACTGGTCGCCATTTGAGCCACCGATGGCTCCCGACGGAGCGCCGAGCGTCGTCTACATCGTGCTCGACGACGTCGGGTTTGCCGCGATCGGCTGCTATGGGGGTCCGGTCGAGACGCCGAACATCGACCGGATCGCGGCCCAGGGCGTTCGCTACACCCAGTGGCACACGACGGCGTTGTGCTCGCCGACCCGCTCGTGCCTGCTGACCGGTCGCAATCACACGCGCAACAGCATGGCGTGCATCACCGAGGCCGCCATCGGGTTCCCCAACGCGAGCGGAACGATCCCGCCCGAGAACGGGATGCTCCCCGAGATCCTCGGGGAGCTCGGCTGGAACACGTACATGACCGGGAAGTGGCATCTGTGTCCGACGGACGAGATGCATCTGGCGTCGACGCGCCGCAACTGGCCAGGCGGTCGCGGGTTCGAGCGCTTCTACGGGTTTCTCGGCGCCGAGACCGATCAGTGGCATCCGGATCTGATCTACGACAACCACCCGGTGCAGCCGCCGGCGCAGCCCGAGGACGGCTATCACCTCACCGAGGACCTGACCGACAAGGCGCTCGAGTTCATCAAGGACGCCAAGGCGGTCGCGCCCGAGAAGCCGTTCTTTCTCTACTACTCCCCGGGCGCGTGCCACGCACCGCACCAGGCCCCGTCGGAGTGGATCGACGAGTACAAGGGTCGTTTCGACATGGGCTATGAGGTGATGCGGGAGCAGACCCTCGAGCGCCAGAAGCAGCTGGGGATCGTCCCGGAGGACACCGAGCTGCCGCCGATCAACCCGATCGGCACAACTCAGACCCGAACCGGCCCGGGCGGCATGCCGTTCCCCGCGGTCGACGTCACGCGGCCCTGGGACTCGCTGTCGGATGACGAGAAGCGGTTGTTCTCCCGGATGGCGGAGGTGTACGCCGGGTTCCTGGCCCACACCGATGACCAGATCGGCCGGTTGCTGGGGTATCTCGAGGAGACAGACCAGCTCGAGAACACGCTGATCGTGCTCGTCTCGGACAACGGCGCCAGTGGCGAGGGCGGTCCCAACGGCTCGGTCAACGAGAACAAGTTCTTCAACGGCGTGCCCGACGACGTCGAGGCCAACCTCGCGCTGCTCGACGATCTCGGAAGCCCCAAGACCTACAACCACTACCCCAACGGCTGGGCGATGGCGTTCAACACGCCGTTCAAGATGTGGAAGCGCTACGAATTCGAGGGCGGCACCAGCGACCCGTGCATCATCTCCTGGCCGAAGTCGCTCACGGGCGGCGGAGAGATCCGCCACCAGTACCACCACGCGATCGACATCGTCCCCACGGTTCTCGACTGCCTCGGCGTCGAGTCTCCCGCAACGATCAAGGGTCACGTCCAAGCGGACTTCGACGGGCTCAGCATGCGCTACAGCTTCAACGACGGTGCCGCGCCCGGCCGCAGGAAGACCCAGTTCTATTCGATGCTCGGCTCCAGGGGGATCTGGCACGAGGGCTACAAGGCCGTCAGCACCCACCCGACGATCAGCGGCTGGAGCCACTTCAACGACGACGATTGGGAGCTCTACAACGTCGACGTAGACCGCGCGGAGCTGCACGACCTCGCCGCCGAGCAGCCCGACAAGGTTCGCGAACTGGTCAATCTCTGGTTTGCCGAGGCGGGCGCCAACGGCGCGTTCCCGCTCGACGATCGGTCAGCGGTGGAGATCCTGAACACGCCTCGCCCGCAGATCGCGGGTGCCCGTGACCGCTACCTCTACTACCCGGGCATCGCCGGCGTCCCCGAGGCGCAGGCGGTCAACATCCGCAATCGCAACTACATCGTCGGCGCGGTGGTGGACATCCCCGCTCCGGGCGCGTCCGGCGTGCTGTTCTCCCAGGGCTCGCATTTCGGCGGACACGCGCTCTACGTCAAGGACAATCGCCTGCACTACGTCTACAACTTCGTCGGGATGATCGACCAGCACGTGGTCGGGACCGAGGACATCCCGCCGGGCGAGAACCTGATCCTGTCGGCGTCATTCGAGAAGGACGGCGAAGACCCGCCGGGTGTGTCGACGGGGATCCTGACGTTGTTCCACGGCGACGACAAGGTCGGGGAGGCGAGGATCAAGACCCAGCCGGCTGCCTTCGGGCTCTCCGGCACCGACCTGACCGTCGGACGAGCGATCAGCAACGTCACCGACGACTTCCCGGGGCAACGTCCCTGGACGTTCACCGGAGGCACGCTCAGGACCGTCGCGGTGGATGTCAGCGGCGAGGCCTACGTCGACCTCGAGCGCGCTGCCGCGGCGATGATCGCCCGCGAGTAGCGGTGCGGTCAGTGCCCTCGGCAGACGCCCGGGCGGGTACCGTCGGCACATCGGACCGTCTCCCGAATTCGCCATCAACCGTAAGCACATCGGCTCGGCAGTCGTGCTGACCGTCACCGGCGAGCTCGAGTTGGCGCGGGCGCCGGGCTTCGGCGTCGACGTCAGCGAGGTGCTGCGGGAGCGCCCTCAACTGGTCGTGATCGACCTCTGCCGCTCGAGCTTCGTCGACTCCGCGGGCCTATCGGTGCTGCTCAACGCAAAGCGCCGCAGCGCGAGGCTCGGGATCGAGCTGAGGATCGCCTGCGACGTGCCGACGACGCTGCGGACGTTGGCGGTGACTCGGCTGGATCGGGACCTCGACATCTATCCGACGCTCGACGCCGCGCTCGCCGGCGGGCCGACCGGGGCGCACGGCTAGCCCGCCATTCAGGCCGCGTCGGGCACCACGTACAGCGCCGTGGCCCGCCCCAGCGCATCGCGCAGCGGCGCCACCAGATCGCGGTGCTCGTCGGACACCAGCAGCCACAGCGGTGTGTCGATCATGCCGGCGAGCGGTCCGTGGGTGATTCGCCGCAGACCGTCGCTCCCGGCGGCCAGCAGCGCGTATCCGAGCCCGTGGCGGACGGCGGCGTGGACGCCGCTCAGATGAGGGCTCTCGGCCATCAGCACCGGCTCGAGTCCGAGCTCGGCGAGCCGCCGGAACGCGAGGTCGCGCAGGCCGCACGGAGGGTCGTAGGCGACCAGCGGCAGCGGTTGGGGCGGGTCGTGGGCGGCGGCCAGCGCCGGCGCCGCCCACCAGCTCAGCGGCAGCGGCCCCAGCTCCAGTGCGCGCGGAGCATCCCCCGGGTCGAGCACGATCGCGGCGTCGACCTCGCCGGCCTTCACGCGCTGGACGAGCTCGAGCGAGCGGTCGACGCGCAGCTGCAGCTGCCGGTCCCCCAGCTCGCGGCGGATCGTCCCGATCAGGTTCGGAAGGATCGGATCGATCAGGTTCTCGATCGCGCCCAGCGTGAACGGTCCCGACCCGGCGCCGCGGCTGAGCCGGGCCAGTGCCTGGTCGTGGGCGGCAACCACCTCACCCAGCTCGGCGGCGGCCCGCTCGCCGAACGGCGTCAGCTCGACTCCGCGACCGCGCCTGACGAACAGCGGCTCGCCGAGCTGCTCCTCCAGCCGGCGGATGTGGCGGCTGATCGCGGGCTGCGTCAGGTGCAGCGCCTCGGCGGCGCGGTGATAACCGCCGTAGCGGACGATTGCCTGGAGCGAACGCAAGTGCGACGGATCGAGGTCCACATCCAGATGATCGCGCCGATCGCGCCGATCCGCAAGAGACTGATAACAAATACGTATCGGTCCGGCGAGCACGTTGATTGTTGGAGGGCCCGGCGCGCGGGACGATCGTCAGGTGTCCAATCGGATCCTCTCGCCGCTGTTCATCCTCCTGTGGAGCTCGGGCTACGTCGTCGGCGACATCGCGGTCAAGGCCGCCGACCCACTGCCGGTCCTGGCCGCTCGGTTCGTGCTGGCCTCGGTGGTGATCGTGCCGCTGGCGCTGCAGTCCGGGCTCTGGCGCGGCGCGCCGCTGGGCCGCCTGGCCGTGGTCGGGCTGCTGCTGCAGATCGTCCAGTTCGGCGGCG
>CAWCRO010000020.1:0-82175 GCA_963797955.1 uncultured Solirubrobacterales bacterium
CGACCGCGAGGCGATCCGCTTCGGCAACCGCACGCTCAGCTACCGGGAGCTGCGAGACGTTGCGGCCGCGCTCGCCGGCCGGCTCGAGGACACCGGTCGCGTGGCGGTCTGGGCGGTGCCCGAGCTGGAGACTTGTGCGGCCGTGATCGGCGCGCTGTCGGCCGGCGTGCCGGCGGTCCCGATCAACCCCAAGTCGGGCGAGCGCGAGCTCGGCCACATCGTCGCCGATAGTGATCCCGGCGCGGTACTGGCGCCCCCGGGAGCGGAGCTGCCACCGGCCCTGCAGGCGCTCGACCGGATCGACGTCGGGCTCGAGCGCTCGCCCCACGAGCTGCCCCCCGAACCCGATCCCGAGTCGCCGGCGCTGATCGTGTACACGTCGGGCACGACCGGGCCGCCCAAGGGAGTGGTGATGCCGCGCCGGGCGATCGCGACGAACCTGGACGCGCTCGCCGAGGGCTGGCAGTGGACCGCTGAGGATGTGCTCACTCACGGGCTGCCTCTGTTCCACGTCCACGGGCTCGTGCTCGGGGTGGTCGGCGCGCTGCGGCGCGGCGGCACCGTCCACCACCTGGGGTCGTTCTCGATCGACGGGGTAGCCGCGGAGCTGAACGGCGGTGCGACGATGCTGTTCGGAGTCCCGACGATGTACCACCGCCTCGCCGACGCGGCCGAGCGCGACGAATCGGTGGCGGCTGCGCTGGGACGCGCACGGCTGCTCGTGTCGGGCTCGGCGGCACTATCGGCCGCCGACCACGAGCGGATCGAGCGGGCCAGCGGCCAGCGCGTGGTCGAGCGCTACGGGCTGACCGAGACGCTGATGAACTGCTCGGTGCGCGCCGACGGGGACCGCCGCCCAGGGACCGTGGGCCCCCCCGTCCCAGGCGTCGAGCTGCGGCTGCTCGACGACGACGGCAAGGTCATCGAGGTGTCCGATGGCGAGACCGTCGGCGAGGTCCAGGTGCGCGGCCCCAACCTGTTCCTCGAGTACCTCAACCGCCCCGACGCAACCGCGGAGGCGTTCGACGGCGACTGGTTTCGCACCGGCGACGTCGCCACGCGGGAGCCTGACGGGTACATCCGCCTGATCGGCCGCAAGGCCACCGACCTCATCAAGAGCGGCGGCTTCAAGATCGGCGCGGGCGAGATCGAAGCCGCGCTGCTCGAGCACCCCCAGATCAAGGAGGCAGCGATCACCGGCGAGCCCGATCCGGATCTGGGCGAGCGCATCGTCGCCTGGATCGTGCCCGCGGGCGACGCCCGTCCGCCAGAGCAGGAGATCGTGGACCACGTCGCCCGGCTGCTGACCCCTCACAAGCGCCCCCGCGAGGTCCGCTACCTCGACGAGCTGCCCCGCAACGCGATGGGAAAGGTGATGAAGAAGCGCTTGGCGCCGGCCGCGAGCGGCTAACCGCTCGCGCGGTCGGCGAAATCGGCGATCAGCTCCGCCGTTTCGCCGGGGACGTCGAGCTGGGGGCAGTGGCCGATTCCATCGAGCACCACCCAGTCGGCGTCCGGCAGCCACTCGCTCCGAAACCGCGACGCGGTCGCCGGCCACGGGAGGATCCGGTCAGCGGTCCCCCAGACCACGCGCACCGGACACGTGATCCGGTTGCGGTCCAGCCGCCAGCCCTCGCGCTTTGACATCTCGAGGATCGGCTCGAGCAACTGGCACTCCGCGGCGCCGTGCATCTGATGGAAGATCAGCTCCGGAGGGATGTGCTCGAAGTGCGTGACCGCGTGCTCGGTCGCGCGCCGGCGCCCCTCGGGCATGGACACGATCCACTCGGCCCGCGGCAGCGCGCCGTCGAGGGCCACCCGCATCTCCCGGAAGAACTGCTGGGCCTGGTCAAACCCCGGGTCGCCGGACGGCCAGCCGCCCGCCGGCGCCAGCGCGACGACCGACCGCGCCCGCCCGCGCATCGCCAGCTGCAAAGCGACATAGCCGCCGAGGGAGTTGCCGACCAGATGTGCGGTCTCGAATCCGGCGTCGTCCATCGCGCGCTCGACGGCGTCCGCGATCGAGCCGTCGGTCAGCTCGCCGGTCGGCGGCGGACCGCCGGCATGGCCGACCAGCGTCGGGGCCAGCACCTCGTGCTCGCGCTGGAGATCGTCGAGCACCAGCTCCCACGTGCGCCACGTGTCGGTGAACCCGTGCAGCAGCACGAGCGGAGGTCCCGACCCTCCCCGATGCAAGGGCGTGAACGAGGCCTCCATCATCGGTCGGTGAAGCTTACGATCAGCTCCGCGGTCTCGACCGGGACGTCGAGCTGGGGACAGTGGCCGACCCCGTCGAGCTCGATCCAGTCCGCCTGGGCGAGCCACCCGTTGCGGTAGCGCGCGGCGGCCGACGGCCACGGCAGCAGCCTGTCGTCGGTGCCCCAGATGATCCGCACCGGGCAGCCGATCCGGTGCTGGTCGAGCTCCCAGTCAGTGCTCAGACCGTGCTCGATCAGCCGCTGGGCGCCCGAGCAGGCCGCGACCCCGACGGTCTGGTGGGCGATCAGCTCGGGCGGGATGTGCTCGAAGCGCTCGACGATTAGTCCGGCGGCCCGACGGCGGCCCTCGCTCGTGGCGGCGATCGCGTCGGCGTGCGGCGCAGCCGCCTTCGCCTGGCGCTGCATCTCGGCCTGGAAGGTGAGCAGCTCGGCGATCGCCGGATCGCCCCGGGCCCAGCCCCCGGCCGGCGCCAGCGCCACCACCGACCGGGCGCGACCGCGCGCCGCCAGCTGCAGCGCGACAAATCCACCCAGCGAATTGCCCACCAGATGCGCGGTCTCCAACGCGGCGTCATCCATCGTTTCCAACACCGCATCGGCGAGCGTGTCGACGGTCAGCTCGGTGGGCAGCGGCGGGCCGCCGGCGTGCCCGGGAAGCGTCAGGGCGAGCACGTCGTGGCGGCGCTCGAGCGCGGGCAGCACCAGCTCCCACACCCGCCAGGTGTCGGCGAACCCGTGCAGGAGCACCAGCGGCGAGCCGGTCCCGCCGCGATGCGACGGGCTGAACACGACATCGGCGGGCGACACCCGGCTACTATCGCGCACCCCCCCAGCTAATGCGCCGCGCAGTCGTGATCGCGTTCTCGCTGGCCGTGCTGTTCGCCGTCCCCGGCGTCGCCGCCGCCCGGCTGCCCGCCGTGCTGACCGAGCACAGCCCTCCCTTCCAGGTACGTCCGGCCACGATCGACTACACCGGCGACGGCAGCGCCGTGGTCGGCGGACTGACCGGCACCGGTCCCCGTCACCTGGGCCGCTTGAAGTGGACGACGTACAACCAGCGCCAGGGGGCCGCGACGGGGCTGCTGTGGATCAACGGCTGCGTCCCCGACTGCGCCGACGGGCACTTCAGCGCGGTCCGGGTGAAGGTGAGCGTGTTCTCACCCCACTCCGGCCATTTCCGGCAGCTGACGCTCACCTATACCTACCGTGGCCATCACTACGTTGACCGCCGCGAGATCCACCTCTATCGGACCCCGGGCGGCCGCATCTGGGGCTACCAGCTGATCGGCGCATAGCGAGCGTGCGAAGTCAAATGAGCTTTACGCGCGCATGCCGCCGTCGACCCACCGCGAGAACGCGTCGACCTGCTCCTGGGGCCAGGCGCCGTCGCACGGCATCGACCCGTTGGCGAGGCGCTCGACGATCGCGTGCGCGTTGGCCTTGACGTCGTCATAAGACCACAGGTCAAAGGCGAACTTCATCGACTGACGGTCGCGATGGCGGAACATCGTCCGGACGTGCTTCTCGAACCCGACCGGCTCGTCGCCATGCGGGAGCACGACCGGTTGATCGGCCTCCTCGTCGGGCTCGAGCGCCGAGATCCGGCTACCCGGCGGCCCCGCGGCGGTCGTCCACTCCCAGCGGGGCATCGGCATGTTCTCCGGCGGCTTGGCGCCCGGCTGTGAGTTCTCCAGCGCCAACCGCGAGCCCCACTCGATGTAGGAGCTGAATGCCGACCGGAACTCGGGGTCGGCCGGCAGGCCTGCCTCCTGCGCCGAGCGGAGGATCAGCTGCACCCACCGCGCCCGCTTCTCCTCGGTCAGGCCCTTGCCCAGGTGCTGGGAGATCATTCGCGTGTAGCCGCCGTACTGCTCGCTGTAGGCGTGGGGCCCGCAGAACACCTCCCCCAGCCACTTTGCGACTCGCTCGGGGTGGTCGGCCGACATGTTGGCGAACAGCGGCGCCAGCAGCGGATCCTGTGGGACGTACTTCTCGTAGAACAGCCGAGTCATGCGCGTGAGCGCCGGCAGCCCGCCCGCCCACTCGAAGATCGTCGGCTCGTCGTCGGGACCGCGGACCGGGTCCTTGAAGTCCACGTACCAGTGCATGCCGCTGCAGAACGGCTTGTTCTGAGATTGTCCACAGCGGCACAGCGCGTAGTGCTCCAACGAGGCGCCCGCGTTGCGACGCTCGTCGTCGGCATCGGCGTCGACCAGCGCGATCGCGCCGGTGATCCGGTACGGCCCGTCCTTGGACACCTGGATCGCCGGCTCGCGGGTGCCGTGGTAGTCGACGTCCGCCCGCGCCTCGACGCCGTCCAGCGCGTAGCTGAGCGCGCCCGACGGGCAATCGCGAACGGCCCGGATGAGCTCGTCCATGCGTCCTCCGCTGGGTGCCACGAACGGCTCCTCGCCGACGCGGAACGCGGTGGCCAGGCGGTCGGTGCAATACCCGGAGTGCTGGCACAACCCACGGTTGTCGAGCACCGTGACCTGCTGGCCGACGTACGTGTCCCGACGATCATCGACGCGGTTTGGGTCCTTGGCGTCGGTGAAGCCCGAGTCCGCGTGGCTGCCGTCGCAGAACGGCTTGGTGGCCGACTTGCCGCAGCGGCACAGCGCCATCTGAGGACGTGCAATCAACTCCTCGCCGAGCCAGTCGGTCAGCCGTTGCACGTTGGTGACCAGGTAGGGCCCGTTGTGCTGGCTCTGGATCTGGGCCGGGGCCGGCGCCTGAAGCGCGCGCAGCTCGGCGATCCGCTCCGGCGCGTCGCGGGTGGCGAGGTCCTGCAGCGCGGCGGTTGCCTCCTGTAGCTGCGCCGGGAGCCCGTGAGCGGCGCGCAGCGCGGTCGCGTCGCGCGCGAGGCTCCACAGCAGTTCGGCGGCGCGCTCGCCGGGACCGGCCGGTCCTCCCGGATCGCCCGGTTCGCCCGGTTCGCCGCCGCCGACGTGCGCGGACTCACCCGTCGCCTCGGCCAGCGGCCCGATCACCGACCGCCTAATCCGCTCAGCCTCCGCCTCGCGCAGGCGCGGCTCCAGCTCAGCCGCGCGCTGCCGCAGCGACGCGAGCTCGGCTCGCCCCGCGCTCGAGTGTCGGACCTGCTCCACCGCCATCACAGCTCCCTTCCAGACCGAACCGGCCTCGATCTCGCATAGACTTCCGTGCGATATTTCTGAATCTGAAGACAATATACCTGAACTTCAAGATAACTCTCGAGTGGCGGCCGAGCCCACTGATCACGTCGACCGGGTGATCGCCCAGTGGGCGGCGGTTCGGGCGGATGTGGACACGACACCGATCGGCGTGATCGCCCGCCTGGGACGCGTGACCGCGTTCGTCGACGCCGGTGTCAACGCGAAACTGCGTGAGTCCGGCCTGACGCGCGAAGGTTGGGACGTGCTGGCGAGCCTGCGTCGCGAGGGACCTCCTTACCGGCTGTCGCCGACGCAGTTGTACATGTCGCTGATGCGCAGCTCCGGCGCGATGACCCACCGGCTCGCCGCGCTCGAGCGCGGCGGGCTGGTCGAGCGGCTGCCGGACCCCGACGACGGCCGCGGGATCCTGGTCGCGCTCACCGGCAAGGGCGTCCGGCTGGTCGACCGCGTCGCTCCCGAGCACGTGGCCAACGAGCGCCGGCTGCTGGCCGCGCTCACCGACGACGAACGGAGCGTGCTCGCCGGACTCCTGCGAAAGCTGCTGGTCGCCTACGAGCGTGAGCATCCCGCGCCGCCCCACGGGGGCCGCGGGGGGCGCCACAAATCGCGCTGAAACGACGGCGGGCGCCCGTCCCGGGGCTAGGGACGGGCGCCCGCTGGTGTGACTCGAGCGTTTGTGAGTGGCCTCAGGCGCTCATGCGCGCGCGGGCTCTTGCTCAAGTCGGGGCAGCCAGCTCAGCCGCCGGGGCAGGTACCAGTTGGCCTCGCCGAGCAGCTTCATCACCGACGGCAGCAGCACCGCTCGGATCAGGGTTGCGTCGATCAGGATCGCCGCCGCGAGCCCCACTCCGAGCTGCTTGAACTCCAGCGCGCTCAGCGTGGCGAAGATCGCGAACACCGCCACCATCACGACCGCTGCGCTGGTAACCGGCCCCGCCGTCGACTTGATCGCGTGCGCGACCGCGTCGCCCGTGCTCATGCCCCGGTCGTGTGCCTCCTTGACCCGGCTGAGGATGAACACGTGGTAGTCCATCGACAGCCCGAACAGGATCACGAACAGGAACAGCGGCAGCCACGAGGTGATCGCACCGGTGGACTTGAAGCCCAGCATCCCCTCGGCCCAGCTGTGCTGGAACACGAGCGCCAGGACTCCGTACGCCGCGCCGACCGACAGCAGGTTCAACCCGATGGCCGTGATCGGGATCACGATCGAGCGGAACGTCAGCAGCAGGAGCACGAACGTCATCGTCAGCACGAACCCGAACACCAGCGGCAGGTGGGACTTCATCGAGTCGTTGAAGTCCTTGGCGCCGGCGGTGGTGCCGGTCACCTGCGCGGTGACCCCGGACAGGTGACCGACGGTCGCGGGGATCACCTCGCCGCGCAGCGTGTCCAGTGCGCGGTCGGATGCCGAGTCGGTGCCCTTGCCGGCAAGCGGGAGCGCCACATCGGCGACCGTGTGGTCACGGCTGATCTGGGTGCTGAACGGCTGGTGCATCTGCCCGGTAGCGAGCGCTCGGCGCTCCATCTGCCGGATCCCGGACTGGACCTCCGCAGAGGTCACGTCACGGGCCTGCACGACCACGTGCGCCGGCACCGCCCCGCCCGGGAACGCCGCCTCGATGCGGTTGATCGTCTTGACGATCGGCAGCCCGGCCGGCAGCCCCTGGAGACCCGGCTCGGAGGTGTGAAGCCCGAGCGCCGGGATCGCCAGTGCGAACACCAACCCGCCCGACAGCACCGCGGCGGTCCACGGGTGCCGGAGCACGCGGTCGACGATCGCGCCCCAGATCCTCGCCTCGCCGCCGCGCTCGCGCCGCTTGGCGATGAACGGGACGGACCCCTTCATGACCTTGTCGCCGAGCTTGGACAGCAGCGCCGGGAGGACCGTCAGCGACCCGATCACCGAGACCGCGACCACCAGGATCGTGCCCGTGGCCATCGAGCCGAAGGTCTTGTCTCCGGCCAGGTACATGCCCGCCATCGCGGCGATCACGGTCAGGCCCGAGACCAGCACGGAGCGGCCCGAGGTCGCCGCGGCCGCCTCCAGCGCTGCCTGCTCGCTGCGTCCGGCAGCCCGCTCCTCGCGCTCGCGGCGCATGTAGAACAGCGAGTAGTCGACGCCGACGGCCATCCCGACCAGCAGCACGACCTCGGACACGGTTGGGTCGACCGGGAAGATCTGGCTGACCAGCGCGACCAGTCCGAGCGTGGCGCCCACGCCGGTGATCGCAAGCAGCACCGGGATGCCGGCGGCGACCAGCGCCCCGAACGCGAAGATCAGGATCACCAGCGTGATCGGGAGCGACAGCGTGCGAGCCTTGGCGAAGTCGTCGCTGAAGCTCTTGTTGAGCGCCTTGTCCGCGCTCGCGTCGCCGGCCTGCTGGATCGTCAGGCCGGGATGCGCGCGCTGAGCCGCGGCGGTGGCCGCCAGCGAATCGCCGACCCGCTTGTCAGCGTCCGACGAGTCGCCGCGGATCTGGAATCCGACCAACGCCGAGTGCCCGTCATGGGAGACCTCACCGCTGTTGGCAGCCGCCAGCGGCGAGCGCAGGTTCTCGACCGTCCCGATCCCCGACAGCCGTCCGACGACGTCTTTGACAGCGGATTGGAACTGCGGATCGGAGATCTTCAGCTTTCCGCTCTGGACCAGCACCTGCTCGCTGGCCGTCTGCGGGAACTTGGCGTTGAGGATCCGGTCAGCGCGGCCCGAGTCGCCGACGCCGTTGGTGTTGTTGTCGAGCTGTCTAGTGCCGATCATGCTGCCCAGCGCGACCGTCACCAGTACGAAAGCGAGCCAACCGAAGATGGCCGTGCGACGGTGTCGCGCACTCCACATAGCCGCGCGTGCCGTCAGATTTCTGCGTTGCATGGTGTTGCACCTCCGGGATCGATCTGCGTCACGCAGCCAGAGTCCCAGGAGATGCTCTGCCCGCCGATACGGCCTGCTGGCGTCGTCCCTAGCGGCGCCCCGACCATTCGTGGTGGGGGTAGCCACACCCCACCGCCACGCGGCATCCGTATTCCCCTGTGCGGCGGCCGGATCGATCATCATGGCCATGAACGACGCAGAATCCATCCACATGACAGCCGCCGGCTCCATCGCAAAACCGCCCCGGCGCATCTCCACGCTCGCCACCACCGCGGGCCGCGACCTTCTGTATCTGCTCGCGGTCCTGTCGATGAGCATCATCGAGTTCGTCGTCTGGGTGACGGGCGTGTCGGTGACGGCGTCGCTGCTGATCCTCGTCGTCGGGCTGCTGGTGTGGCTCGGCGCCGCCTATGCGTTTCGCGGCACCGCCTCGATCGACCGCCGGTTGGCCGCCTGGCTTCGCGGGGAACCGGTGCCCGGCCTGTACCGCAGCCCCGAGAGCAAGGGCATCCTCGCACGGGTCCGCACGGTCACAGTCGACCCTCAGACCTGGAAGGACTTCGCCTGGAGCGTGCTCAACTCGATCGGCGGATTCGTGCTGGCCCTGTTCGCGATCTCCGTGTTCGTGCTGGCGATCGGCTGGATCACGGCGCCGCTGTGGTGGTGGGCGATCCCCGACCCGCACCACCAGTACGGGACGTTGAACTTCGGCATCTACACGGTCAACTCGCTGGGGTGGGCATTCGTCACCACCGGGATCGGCCTGCTGGTCGCCCCGCTTGCGCTGGCCATCAACCACTGGCTGGCGGCCGGCCACGCCGCGCTGGCGGCCCGGATCCTGGGGCCATCGGAGCGCCAGCGCCTGAACGCTCGCGTACGCGAGCTGGCCCGCACGCGCGCCGACGTGGTCGTCGCCACCAACGAGCAGCTCGAGCGGATCGAGCGCGACCTGCACGACGGCGCGCAGGCCCGGTTGGTCGCGCTGGCGATGGACCTCGGGATGGCCGAAGAGGAGCTCTCCAGCGATCCCGATGCGGCCCGCGAGACCGTCCGCAAGGCGCGCGACTCCGCGCTCAGCGCACTCGGTGAGCTGCGCGACCTGTCGCGCGGGCTACGGCCGGCGCTGCTTCAGGACCGCGGCCTGGGGACCGCCGTCGAGGATCTCGCCCAGCGGGCCCCGATGCCAGTCGCGGTGACCGTCACCGGCGACATCGATCGGACCCCGGACACGGTCCAGACCGCGATCTACTTCGTCGTCGCCGAGGCGCTCACCAATGCGGCCAAGCACGGCCACTCGGGCACCGCCCGCGTCTCGATCGAGCGGTCCGAGGAAGCGATCGCGGCCACGATCGTCGACGACGGACGGGGCGGCGCGAACCCCGAGGGCTCCGGCCTGGCCGGCCTGCGCAAGCGTGTGCGGGCGCTCGACGGAGGTCTCGACGTGATCAGCCCGCCGGGCGGTCCGACGGTGATCCGCGCGGAGATTCCATGCGCGTGATCATCTGCGAGGACCACGCGCTGGTGCGCGATGGCCTCGAGCGGCTGCTGAGCAACCACGGCTTCGACGTGGCGGCATCGGTGGACAACCCGTCGGCGTTTCTGGCGGCGGTCAAGAGCGAGCGTCCCGACGTCTGTGTGGTCGACGTGCGACTGCCACCGAGCTTTACCGACGAGGGCGTCCGGGCCGCAATCGAGGCTCGCCGGCAGGTTCCCGGGCTGCCGATCCTGATCCTCTCGCAGTACGTGGAGCAGACCTACGCGCGCGAGCTGCTCACCGGCGGTGAGGGCGGCGTCGGCTACCTGCTCAAGGACCGCGTCGCAGACCCCAGGCAGTTCGTCGACGCCGTGCGCCGGGTCGCCGACGGGGGCACCGCGCTGGACCCCGAGGCCGTTGCCCGGCTGCTGGGCCGGCCCGACCGCCAGGGCCGCCTCGAGCTGCTCACGCCGCGCGAGCGCGAGGTCCTGTCGCTGATGGCTGAGGGCCGCACCAACAGCGCGATCGCGGGCGAGCTGGTCGTCACCGAACGCGCGGTCGAAAAGCACGTCTCGAACATCTTCTGGAAGCTCGACCTTCCGGCCACGGGCAAGGACCACCGCCGCGTGCTGGCGGTGCTGGCGTGGCTGCAGGCGAGCGACTGAGATTCTCTGGATCGGCCTGTCGATTTTGTCGCGGCCCGTTCGTCTCATAGGCGAACATTCCCTAAAGGAGGACGCGATGAAGTACATGCTGTTGATCTATCAGGGCACCACTCCGCTGCCGGGCACCCCCGAGTGGGACGGCCTGTCCAAGCAGGAGCAGGGCGCCGTCTACGCCGACTACATGGCGCTCAACGAGACCCCCGGCGTGACCCCCGCGAACGTGCAGATGCAGCCGCCGGAGACCGCCACGACCGTCCGCGTCCAGGACGGCCAGACGCTCACCACCGACGGCCCGTTCGTCGAGATCAAGGAGGCGCTCGGCGGTTACCTGTTCTTCGAGGCCGACGATCTCGACGCCGCGATCGAGCTCGCTTCGCGGATTCCGGCCGCCCGCATGGGCGGCGCCATCGAGGTGCGCCCGCTGGTGTAGTGGCCTCCGAGCTCGATCGGGTCTTCCGCGAACGGTGGGGTCAGGTCCTCGCCGCCCTGATCGGCTTCCTCGGCGACTTCGACCTCGCCGAGGAGGCCGCCCAGGAGGCGTTCGCGACGGCGGCGGAGCGCTGGCCTCAGGACGGCGCTCCTTCCAATCCCACAGCCTGGCTCGTGGCCACGGCGCGCAACCGGGCAATCGACCGGATCCGTCGCACCCGCACGCTGGCCGCCAAGACCCGCTTGCTCGAGGTCGCGCAGGCAACCGAGGACTCGTCCGACGAGATGACCTTCCAAGACGAACGACTCGAGCTGGTGTTCACATGCTGTCACCCGGCGCTGGCCACCGACGCCCAGGTGGCGCTGACGCTGCGCACGCTGGGGGGGCTGACCACAGGCGAAATCGCGCGCGCATTCCTGGTTGGCGAGGCCACGATGGCCCAGCGGCTGGTCCGAGCCAAGCGCAAGATCAAGGCCGCCGGAATCCCGTTCCGAGTGCCTCCGGACCACCTGCTGCCCGACCGTCTGGCCGCTGTCCTGGCGGTCGTCTACCTGATCTTCAACCAGGGCTACGGCGGTCGGGTCGATCTCGCCGTCGAGGCGATCCGCCTCGGCCGCGCACTGGCCGAGCTGATGCCCGACGAGCCCGAGGTCCACGGGCTGCTGGCGATGATGCTGCTCCACGATGCCCGGCGGCAGGCCCGCTTTGCCGGGGGCGAGCTGGTGCTGCTGGCCGACCAGGACCGCTCGCTGTGGGACTCCACACAGATCGCCGAGGGCCGAGTCGTGCTCGACCGAGCGCTCGCGCTGCATGGACGCGGACCGTACGTGGTGCAGGCGGCGATCGCCGCCCTGCACGCCGATGAGCCCCGCGACTGGCTCCAGATCGCGGCGCTGTACGGGGAGCTGTCGCGGCTGACCAACTCTCCGGTGGTCGAGCTCAGTCGAGCGGTCGCTGTGGCCGAGCACCTGGGTCCGCAGCCGGGGCTCGAGATCGTCGAGCGCCTCGAGCTCGACGACTACCACTATCTGCACTCGACGCGCGCAGAGCTGCTGGCGCGGCTCGGCCGGACCGCTGAGGCCAGCGAGGCGTTCGGACGGGCGCTCGAGCTCGTCCACGACGCCGCCGAACGGAGACATCTGGCGCGCCGGCTGGCCGAGCTGGACCCCGTCGGCAACGGTCGTTAGGCGAGACGATTCCCGCGAGGAGCGCCGTCTGAATCGCTATCGTCGCGCGCGGTGGAGGACCCTCCGTACAACAAGTACCGGGCCGGGCGGGAGCGCCGCCCGCGACGGCGCGGCACATGGGCGATGCTCACCGTGGTGTCGGTGGTGGTGCTGGTTCTAGCCGGTCTGGCGGTGGCCGGCGTCCGGCCCTCGGCCTCGCACACCTCGACGGCCTCGATCGCCGACAGCGCCACCTCTCCACCCGCGCATTCGTCCCACGCGCACGCCGCCAGGTCCGCGCACTCCGGCTCGGCGAAGGACGCCGCCAATCAGGGCGGATCGACCTCGCCACAGGGGACGGCCGCGACCACTCAGACGAGCGCCGCCAGCGCGACCACGACGCCCGCCACCACGACCCCTCCCTCGACGCCGCTCCAGACGTCCTGCCGGACCGTGGTCCACATCGGCGACTCGACGTCCGAGGGACTGACCTCACCGTCGTATCTCCCCGATCCGGGACAGCGCATCGAGGCCCAATACCGCCGCGTCGGTGCCAAGCACGTCTTCACCGCGATCACCGGCGCGACCTCGGTGGTCGAGACGCTCCCGGGGACGACGAACTCCTATGACGCCACCAAGGCCCTGCTCGCCCACGGGGTCCGAGGCTGCTGGGTGATCGCGCTGGGCACCAACGACTCGGCGGATGTGGCAGCCGGCTCGCAGATCGGGCTCAGCGCCCGGATCGCCAAGATGATGTCGCTGCTGCACGGCGAGGACGTGATGTGGGTCAACGTGCGCACGCTGCTGAACAGCGGGTCCTACGCCGAGGACCATCAGCAGCAGTGGGACAACGCGCTCGTCCAGGCCTGCCTGCAGCACCCCAACATGCGGATCTACGACTGGGCCCACGTAGTCAAGGACAGCTGGTTCATCGACGACGGGATCCACTTCAGCTCCGCCGGATACGCGTCGCGCGCACACCTCATCGCCAACGCGCTGGCCAAGGCGTTTCCGTCGACCGGCCTGCCCAGCTCCGGCTGCCTGGTCACCACCAAGGCGCTCGACGTCAAGCCGAAGGGCTTCTGAGGGCCGGCACCGACGCGGCGAACGCGAGGATCGCGCGCTGCACGCGCGGGCCGTTGTCGCCAGGCAGCAGGCTGCTCGGGATGCTCGCCGGCTACGGCGGGCGCAGGAACTTGACGCGCAGTATCGTGTCCGGTTAGGCTGCCTGACAGCTTGGCAGCTACTCAACCCCACCCGAGAAACCAGACGCCCTTGCGAGTCCGGCGGATCGCGCGCCCCAGCGCGCCCGAGGCCGTCCGCAACCAGATCCTCGATCTGATCAAGGACGGGGAGCTGACAGTCGGCTCCAAGCTTCCGTCCGAGCAGGAGCTGGCTCGCTCGTTCGGCGTCAGCCGCCCGGTGGTTCGCGAGGGACTGGGCCGGTTGCGCTCGATCGGGGTGATCGAGTCGCGCTCGGGGTCGGGCTCGTTCGTGCGAGCCACGCGGATCGCACCGCAGGGGCTGCTCCTGACGGGTGGGTACACGAGCAATGAACTGCACGAAATCCGCTCTGAGATCGAGGTGCCGGGCGCGGCGCTGGCCGCCGACCGGCGCAGCGAGCCCCAGCTGGCGACGCTGACCGACATCGTCGAACGCCACCGCCACCAGCCTGATGCCGAGGACTGGGTGGCCGATGATCTGAGCTTCCACGTCACCGTGGCCGAGGCAAGCCGTAACTCGCTTCGCGTCAGGTTCGTGACCGAGCTGCGCGAGCTCCAATCTGATCTGTCGCTGAAGATGGCCCGGATCCAGGGAGGACTGGCGGCTCCGGTACAGGAGCATGCCGCGATCGTCGAGGCGATCCGGCGCCGCGATCGAGGCGGCGCCGCGACCGCCATGCAGGCCCACCTCGACGGCATCCGCAGCCGGCTTGATCAGACCGAAGGCTGACCAGAGGAGAGACATCGATGCTTCCCAGCCATAACCGCTTCGAGTACTCGCCGATTACCGAGCGACCGCAGTTCACCTGGCCCGGCGGTCGTCGCCTGGCCGTGTACGTCGCGGTCTGCGTCGAACACTTCCCCTACAACACGGGTGGTCTGGGCATGTGCTATTCGCCCGGGCTGCAGCATCCGAACACCTACAACTGGGCCTGGCGCGAGTACGGCAACCGCGTCGGCGGGTTTCGCCTGCTCGACCTGCTGGGCCGGTTCGAGATCACGCCGACCGTGCTGGCCAACGGCGAGTGCTTCGAACACTGCCCGCAGCTGATGGACGCGTATCGCGCCGCCGGCACCGAGTTCGTCGCCCACGGCATGACCAACGGACAGCACCCCAACGAGCTCGATGAGCCGGCCGAACGAGAGATGATCGGCGAGGTCCGCCGGATCATCGAGGAGTCCACCGGGGAGGCCCCGAAGGGGTGGATGAGCCCGGGCGCCGACCCGAGCACGAACACCGAGGACCTGCTCGCCGAGCACGGCTTCACCTACACGCTCGACTGGACGATGGACGACCAGCCGGTATGGATGTCGACGAGATCGGGCCCGTTGATGTCGATCCCCTACTCGCACGAGGTCAACGACGTCCCGGCGATCGTGATGCACGACCTACCGGCGCGCGACTTCGCGGAGATGATGGTCGACAACCTCGCCGAGCAGCTCGAGCAGTCGCAGAACCAGTCGCTGGTGGCGGCGGTCGTCCTGCACACGTTCATCGTCGGCCAGCCTTACCGGCTGCGCCTGCTCCGGGCGGCGTTCGAGAGGATCCAGGAGGCTGCTGACCAGATCTGGTTCACCACCCCCGCTGCGATCGCCGATCACTACGCGCGCGAGGTCGCCTCGGCACCGAGCGCGGCCGCCTCATGACCGCGCCCCTGACCCGGGTCAGCATCGCCGGGCTCGGCGCGGTGGGCCGGGAGCTGGTCCGTCGGTTGTCGGAAGGGATCGACGGTCTGGTGCTGGTCGCGGTCTCGGCCGCCGACCACGAGAAGGCGAAGCGGACGCTGTCGGAGCTCGGCTCGGACGTGCCGGTGCTGGCGCTCGACGAGCTCGAGCCTGTGTCCGACCTGGTGGTGGAGTGCGTTCCGGCGGCGCTCGTGCCGGCGCTGACCGAATCCGTGGTGAGCGCCGGTAAGGAGATCGTGATGCTGAGTGCCGGCGTGCTGCTCACGCATCCCGAGCTGGTCGAGCTAGCTGAGCGCCGCGGCGGGAGGATCACCGTCCCCACCGGCGCGCTGCTCGGCCTCGACGCTGTCGGGGCCGCCGCCGAAGGTGGGGTCCACTCGGTCAAGATGATCAGCCGCAAGCCGCCCCAGGGCCTCGCCGGGGCGCCGCACCTCCAACGGTCGGGGATCGACGCCGGTGCGGTCACCGAGCCGACGCTGGCGTTTTCGGGCTCGGCCCGTGAGGCCGCCGAGGGTTTCCCCGCGAATCTGAACATCGCGGCCGCGCTCGCGCTCGCCGGGATCGGCCCGGAGCGCACGCAGGTCGAGATGTGGATCGACCCCACGGTCACCCGCAACACCCATCGCGTCGAGGTCTCCTCCGAGGCCGCGGACTTCACGTTGACGATCGAGAACGTGCCTTCCGAGAACCCGCGGACCGGCCGGATCACGGCGCTGTCGGTCCTACGGCTGCTGCGCAAACGGGCCGCGACGCTGGCGGTGGGAACGTGACCTGCGCCGACCGATCCGTGATCCGCAAGCGCTTCCTCGCCGTCGACGCCTCCAACGTCGCCGACGTGCTCGATCAGCTCGGGCTCCCCGACCAGGGCCTGCACCCGGGGTTCGTGCCGATCCCCGCCGGCGCCGGCAAACTCGCCGGCTGGGCATTCACGATCCGCGGCCAGATGGCCCCGTATCAGCGCGACGCCGGCGACCCCGACAAGATGGCCGCCTGCGCCGAGCTGTCGCAGGACACCGTGTCGGTGTGGTCCGGCGGCGGCGAGGGCGTGTGCTTCTTCGGCGAGCTGATCGCGATCGGGATGAAGGAGCGCGGCTGTGTCGGGGCTCTGGTCGACGGCGGCGTGCGCGACGTGAGCTGGCTGAAGGACCTCGACTTCCCGGTGTTCGCCCGCTACCGGACGCCAGTTCAGTCGATCGGCCGCTGGAAGGTGACCGGCAGCGGGACTCCGGTGTCGATGCCGGGAGCTACCACGGTCCGGGTGTCGGTCGCGCCAGGGGACTTCATCCTCGCCGACGACGACGGGGCGATTGCGATCCCGGCGGCAGTCGTCGTGCAGACGCTCGAGCGGGCAGAGGCAATCGGGGCTGAAGAAAAGCGGATCCGAGCCGATGTCGCCGCCGGCCTGTCCCTGGCGGACGCGCTGGCCAAGTACGGACATGTATGACCGGGAGTGGGCCAGGGCCGTCGCACGATCCCGCGGCCTGGAGGTCGACGACGACGACGCGGACCGGCTCGCGGCCGCGGTCGGGCCGATCCTCGAGCGCTTCCAGGAGCTCGCACGGGAGCTGACGGCCGACGACGACCTCTACGAGTTCCGGCGGCTGCTGGCCCAGGAAGGCTTGCGTGAGTGACGACCGCATCGCATCGGTCGCGAAGATAGCTGGGACGGTCCGGGCCGGCGACGGCAGCAGCCGCGGAACCGTCGAACACTTTCTGGCGCGCGCGCAGGCTGCCGACGCGGCGCTGAACTGCTTTATCGAACTCGACGGCGAGGCGGCGATCCACCGCGCGACGGCGCTCGATCGCAAGCTCGGCGAAGGCGACGACGCGGGACCACTGGCCGGCGTTCCGTTTGCCGCCAAGGACATCTTCACCACCGGCGAGCGACGGCCGAGCAACGGGTCGAGGCGCGTACGGCTAGCGAGCGGGGCCCGTTCGTCGACGGCGCTGGAACGGCTGACGGCCGCTGGCGCGATCCAGCTCGGCTGGCTCAACCTCGACCAGTTCTCCTACGCCGCAACCGGCACCAACCCGGACTTCGGCAGCGTGCGCAACCCCTGGGATCCGACGCGGATGACGGGCGGTTCCTCCAGCGGAGCGGCGGCGGCCGTTGCCGCCGGGGCGGCCGCATTCGCGGTCGGCGGCGACACCGGCGGCTCGGTTCGGATCCCGGCGTCGTTCTGCGGCGTCGTCGGCCTGAAGCCGACGTTCGGCCGGATCCCGCGCCGGGGATCGGCACCGATGTGCTATTCCCAGGACTCGCTCGGCCTCATCGCGCGGTCGGTCGCCGATGCCGCGCTCGTGCTCGAGGTGGCGGCCGGACACGACCCGCTGGACCCAAGCTCGTTCGACGTCGGCGTGCCGTCGTATTCGACGCGGCTCGGCGACGGGGCCGAGGGTCTGCGCGGGATCCGCGTCGGGTTCGATCGCTCCTACGTTGCCGCTCTCGCCGGAGACGAGGTCCAGGCCGCGACGGAGGCCGCGGTGGCACTAATGGCCGAGCACGGCGCCGAGTTGGTGGAGCTCGACCTGCGACGTCTGACCGCGTACGACCTGGCCGCGACCGTGATCACTTGGGCCGAGGTCGGGGGCCTGCACGCCCAGACGTTCCCCCAGCGACGCGAGGACTATGCCCCGGCGACGGCGGCGCGGCTCGACAGCGCGCTGCTGTCGCACGGCGCAGACCACGTGAACGCAGTGCGCTTCCAGGGCCGGGCACTGCGCGAGTTCAGCCGCGACGTGCTCATGGCCGCCGACGTGGTCGTCTGTCCCACGACCGCCGGCCCGCCGGCGACGATCGAGGACGTCGAGGAAGACGACCGGCGCGGCGTGGTCAACCGCTCGCTGGATTCGCTGCGCCTGAACCGCCCCTTCAACCTGCTCGGGGTCCCCGCGATGTCAGTGCCGATCGGGTTCGACTCCGCCGGGCTGCCGATGGGGATGCAGCTGGTGAGCCGCCCGTGGGACGAGCTCACGGTCCTCCGATGCGGCGCCGCCTATCAGGAGCTAACCGACTGGCACCGGCGCAGGCCGCCCGAGGCACGCGCCCCGGGTCCGTCGAGCAGCGTGCGGTAGCCGGGGCCGCCCGCGACTACAGGAACCCTGGCCGTGGCGTCTTGCGGCCGACCTCGCGCGCCCCGTGCGGCGTGGCCCGCGAGATCGCGGTCGCACTGAGCAGAGTCAACCCCATGTCAGACAGGCGCTGCAGGATCCCCTGAAGCTCGGCCTGGTCGCGGACCGGACCGATCAGCACGGTCACTCCGTCCCCACGGCGGACCGTCATCCCCTCGAACGCCGCCCCCGAGTCATCGGAGAGCTCTCCTTCGACCGTGAAGCGGTATGCAAGGCCTGCCACTCACGCAGCATCGCGCGCATCTCGCGGCGCAGGCTCACCGCGCGAGCTTTCACATGGGTGATTGCGCTTCACAGCGGGCGCGTTCACCTGGCGTTTCTGCAGGCCGCCGCGCTCGCGCCTATAGTGGTGCGACCTCGTAGCGCTACTTACGTGCTAGGGGCCAGACATTTTGGATCGGAGCGAGTTGGCAAGTGAACCCGATCGGGGCGGTTTGCGGGCTGCCATCGACGAACCGCTACTCGCCGAGGCGAAACTTGCCGCTCCGCGTCAGCGCGCGGGCATCGTTGCGCGGCCCAGGATCCTCCGAACACTGGACGGCAGCGAGGACTCGGTACTGACTCTGGTTGCGGCCCCGCCGGGCTACGGAAAGTCGACGGCCGTCCGCGATTGGGTTGCGAGTCGGGACACCGCATTCGCATGGGTCACGCTCGACGAGGGCGACAACGATCCGGTACGGCTCTGGCGCTACGTCACGACCGCGATCGGCCGCGTGCTCCCGGGCGTGCCGCACCCGGTGCTGCGCAGGCTGAGCATTACGGGGGCGCCGATCGAGGCCGCGATCGACGAGCTGGCCAACGGGATCGGGATCGCGAGGCAGGAGCTCGTGATCGTGCTCGACGACGTCCAGAGGGTGACCGATCTCGACTGCCTCGCCTCGCTCGAGTACTGCCTTTCGCGCCTGCCCGAGACCGCTCGGACCGTCGTGATCACGCGAGTCGACCCGCCGCTGAAGCTGGCGACCCTCCGCGCGCGCGGCGCGCTGACCGAGCTGCGCGCCGACGAGCTGGCATTCACCGCCGACGAGGCGCGCCAGGCCCTGCTCGGGTGGGGTCGGCTCAAGCTCGACGAGAGGGAGATCGAGCTGCTGGTCGAGCGCACCGAGGGCTGGCCGGCGGCACTCATCCTGGCCACGTTCTGGCTGCGCAAGGTCGACGACGTGGCGCTCGCCGTTCAGCGCTTCGGAGCCGACCAGCGGTTCATCGCGGACTATCTGAGCCACGAGGCCCTGAGCTCACTCGATGACGGGCTGCGCAGGTTCCTGCTGCAGGTGTCGGTCCTGGGCAGGTTCACTCCCGACCTGTGCGACGGGGTGCTCGACCGCACCGACTCCGCCGCCGTGCTGGCCGAGCTCGAGCAGGCGACGCTGTTCATCAGCCGGCTCGAGCGTGGAAGCTGGTACCGCGTCCACTCGCTGTTCGCGGACTTCGCCACCCTGCAGCTCGAGGCGATCGAGCGCGGCGCCGCAGTCGAAATCCATCGCCGGGCGGCGTCCTGGCTGCGAGCGCACGCAATGCCGGTCGAGGCGGCCGAGCATGCGGCGGCGGCGGGTGACGAGGGACTGATCGCCGAGATCCTCGTCGAGCATCACCTGACGCTGATCAGGACGGGCAGCGCTCACTCGCTGCTGCGCTGGATCGACCACCTCTCCGACGCCGAGCTCGTCAAGCATCCGGAGCTCGCGGCTGCTGGCGCGACCGCCGCGACGATGGTCGGCGGGAGGGCACTGGACCGGCGCCGGCTGCTGGCACTCACCAAACGCGCCGAGACCGAACGGCCGGGGCGCTACGGCAGATACACGGACGCGGTCGCCGGGATGGTGGTGGCCGCGTCGGTCGACGACAACGTCGCGGAGGCGGTGATCAGCGGTGAGCGCGCCGTGACGGCTGCCGAGAGATCGGCCGACGAGGTGCTCGTTGCGGCGCTGGCCGGTCACGCACGAGCCCTGTATTTCGCCGGTGAGCTCGGATGCGCGTGGCAGCAGGCAAAGCGCGCGATCGAGCATCCCGAGGCCGACCGCCGCACCCCCGGTCACGCGTTCGCACGGGCCACGCTCGCGCTCGTAGCTGCCGAGCAGGGCCGGCTCCGCTTCGCCCGCATACATGCTGAGAAGGCCAAGGAGCTGATGGGCGGCAACGGCACCAGCCGCAGCTGGCTCGGCGCCAACGCCGCGGCGGCGCTCGGCTCCGTCCTGCTGGCGGAGGGCAGCCTCGTCGACGCCGAACGGGAGCTCGCGTTCGCCGAGCACTTCTTCGCCGACGAGGTGGCCACGGTCCACTACGCCTGGCTGCTGGTGGTGCTGACCCGCGTGCGATGTGAGCGCGGGCGTCTCCACGAAGCGCAGGCCACGATCGAGCTGGCGCACGAGGCGATCGCCGAGCTGCGCGACTGCGGTCGGGTCCCGGAGCTCGCCGTGCAGGCAAGACGCTAGCTCGAGCAGGCGACGGCCCGGGCGAACGGTGGCGAGATCCTCGAGCCCCCGAGCGAGGCCGAGCTGTCGGTTCTCGACCTGCTGGGTTCGGACCTGTCGGCGCGCGAGATCGGCGTCAAGCTGTTCCTGTCGCCGAACACGGTCCGCTCGCACACGCGCTCGATCTACCGCAAGCTCGGCGTCACCTCGCGGGAGGCCGCCGTCGCTCGCGCGACGGCCTCCGGGTTGCTGGACCGCTCGAACGGGCACCTCCCCGACGCCCTGTCGTGATCGCGTTCACCTATGTGAATCAGGTCCGCTCGACGGCTCGGCGGGCGGCCCCGACGTAGCCTCGCCGCATGTGCAACCGAGACGTGGAAGTAGGTCCATGAGAGAGCTCAGAGGACCAGCGCGCGCGCTGCTCGCAGCGGTACTGCTGATGATCGGCGGGATCTTGAACATCGTCTACGGCATTGCCGCGATCGACAAGTCCAGCTTCTTCCAGCAGGACCGCCACTACGTCTTCGGAGACCTCAAGACCTGGGGCTGGGTGACGCTGGTCATCGGCGTGTTGGAGATCCTCGCGTCGATCTCGCTGATCCGCGGCGGATCGTACGGCCGATATTTTGCGATCGTGGTCGGCTCGCTCGCCGCGATCAGCGCGCTTCTCGACATCCCGGCGTATCCGTTCTGGTCGCTGGCGATCTTCGGACTGAGCCTGTGGATCATCTACGGGCTGACGCTTCCGGGCGACGAAGCCTGGAGCGACCCATCTCCATCGGCAACGTCGATGCCGCGGGAGACTCCGCGGCCGCCGATGTAGAGCGATGACCGAAACGATCGAGCACGAGACGCCTGTCGGCGGCGTGCCGCACACGCCACAGGAGCGGGCGGCGCGCGGGAAGGCCGCGCGCTCGGAGGTACCCCGCTCCAGTCATGCCGGCTACGAGCCGGCGAGCGATCGCCGCGACCCGATCGAACTGCTCGAGCAGCAGGCCAACACGCGAGTGCCAGAGCTCGTACCGATCCGCTACGGGCGGATGCTTGTGTCGCCGTTCACGTTCTATCGCGGTGCCGCGAAGATCATGGCCAATGACCTGGCCGCCACCCCGCGCTCGGGGATCACGGTCCAGTGCTGCGGTGACGCCCACGTGTCGAATTTTGGCCTGTTCGCGTCGCCTGAGCGCCGGCTCGTGTTCGACATCAACGACTTCGATGAGACGCTGCCCGGCCCGTGGGAGTGGGATCTGAAGCGGCTGGTGGCGAGCATCCTGATTGCAGCTCGCGACAACGGCTTCATGGCCGCAGACCAGGAGCGGATCGTGCTCGCGACGGCCGCGCAGTACCGCACCTCGATGCGCGAGTTCGCGGCGATGACCAACCTCGCCGTGTGGTACGCGCATCTCGACGTGGAGCACTTGCTCGAGGGAAGAACGCTCGAGGGGCCAGCGGGACGGATGCGACGCGAAGGCGCCAAGCTCACGGCGAAGACGGCGGCCAAGGCACGTACCCGCGACAGCATGTCCGCGTTCTCCAAGCTCACGTACATCACCGACGACGGGCAGCGACGGATCGTCGACCAGTCGCCACTGATCGTCCCGGTCGAGGTCCTGGCCTCGGGGATCGAGCGCGAAAAGCTGTTTCACCTGCTGCGCACGCTGATGGGCGTCTACCGCGACACACTTGACTTCGATCGCCGCGCACTGGTCGAGCAGTTCGGGCTCGTCGACTTCGCGCGCAAGGTGGTCGGCGTGGGCAGCGTCGGCACGCGTGCCTGGATCGCGCTGCTGGTGGGCCGGGACGTCAACGACCCCCTGTTCCTCCAGATCAAGGAAGCCGAGGCCTCGGTGTTCGAGGACGTCCTCGGACCCGGAGAGTTCACCAAGCACGGCCAGCGGGTCGTGATCGGACAGCGGCGAATGCAGGCGGTCGGTGACATCCTCCTGGGTTGGCTGCGCTCCAAGTCGCCGATCGACGGCAAGTCGCGTGATTTCTACCTGCGTCAGTTGCGCGACTGGAAGGGCTCAGCCGAGATCGACCAGATGAGCGCGCGGCTGCTGAGCGGCTACGGGAGGCTCTGCGGCTGGACGCTCGCCCGCGCCCACGCTCGCACGGGCGACCGGATCGCGATCGCCTCGTATCTTGGTGGCGGCGACCGCTTCGACCGGGCGATGCTCGAGTTCTCGCTCGCCTACGCCGAGCAGAACGAGCACGATTACAAGCGGCTGGTCGACGCTGTCGACTCGGGGCGGATCACCGCCCAGACCGGGATCTGATCCGGAGGCGAGGCGTGGACCCGCGCAGACTCTGGGCAGCGGCAAGCCTGCTGTTACTGCTCGCGGCCACGGTGTTGGCGATCGTGCTTGCCGTGGCCCGATTCCCGCGTGGCATCTCCGTCCTGGTGTGCGTCGGCCTCGCCGTCGTCCTGAGCTGGGAGGCGATCAGGCGACGGGGCGCCGCGCGGATCGTCTGGGCCAGTCTCGGAGGCCTCGCCCTGGCCGGCGCGATTGCGCTGATCGTGCTCGAGGGAAAGCCTGTGCTCGATGTCGTGATCGCGGTCGCGATCGCGGGTGCCGTGATCGCCGCACGCCGCGCGTTCGCCACCCACGTCCAGCTGCCCGCGGCGTCGGCGCCGGCGCGTCCGGTGATGTTCTACAACCCGCTGTCGGGCGGCGGCAAGGCCGAGCGGTTCCACCTCGCCGACGAGGCGAGGTCGCGCCGCATCGATCCGATCGAGCTGCGCCGCGGAGACGATCTCGAGCAGCTCGTCAGAGAGGCCGTTCGCAATGGCGCCGATGGGCTGGCCATGGCCGGCGGGGACGGCTCTCAGGCGATCGTGGCGATGGTCGCGGCCGAGCACGGACTGCCGTACGCATGCATCCCCGCCGGGACGCGGAACCACTTCGCGCTCGATCTCGGGGTCGACCGCGACGACGTCGTCGGTGCCCTGGACGCGTTCGTCGACGGCGGCGAACGACGGGTCGACCTTGCGGAGATCAACGGCCGCGTGTTCGTCAACAACGTCTCGCTCGGCCTGTACGCCGAGGCCGTCCAGCGCGCGGGCTATCGCGAGGCGAAGATCCGCACGCTGCTGGACACCGTCCCCGAGATGGTCGGGCCGGACGCCGAGGCGCCGCATCTGTCATGGGCCGGCCCGGACGGCGCCAGCTCGGCCGTCGCCCTGCTCGTCTCCAACAACAGCTACCGCCTCGGGCGGGCGCTCGGCTCGGGGACGCGGCCGCGGATCGATCAAGGGACGCTGGGAGTGGCCGAGCTGGCCCCGATGCGCGAGCGACGCGATGGCGCCCAGACCGCGTCTGTGCGCCTACGGCAGTGGTCGGTGCGGTCGCTTCAGATCGAATCCGACGGGCCGGTGGCAGCCGGGATCGACGGAGAGGCGACGATGCTCGATCCGCCGCTGCGCTTCGAGATCCGTCCGGGAGCGCTGAGAGTTCGGATCGCGCCCGCGCATGCCGGCGCGTCGCCCTCGGCGCTCGTGCCCGAGACCCCGCTGAAGCTGATCGGGGCGCTGGTCGGCTTTGTCCTGGGTCACGGGAGTGCCCCGGCCACGGTATCCGCGCAGGATCCACGTTCACCCAGGTGAATCGCCGCCCAGGACGGCGCGGGGCTCGCGGCCGACTTAGCCTGAACCCAGTGCTCTGCCCAGAGCACTGGCCGGCCGATGCCGTGCCCCCACCAGACCGAAAGGAGCAACACGATGGCAACGTTGGTTGCGATTGGCTACCCGGACCAGGCGACCGCGGAGGATGCTCGCCGCACCGTTCAGGGGCTCGAGTCCGAGCTGATCATCCAGGCGTCGCAGGTAGCGTCGATCGAACGCGACGCCGAGGGGAAGTACCACGTACACACCACTCACGGCGGCGCGTCGACCGGCGCCGGCGCCGTTTGGGGCGGGTTCTGGGGTCTTCTGTTCGGACTGCTGTTCTTCATCCCGTTCGCGGGCTGGGCGGTCGGCGCCGGGATGGGCGCGCTGTTCGGTCACTTCGGCGAGAAGGGCATCGACAAGGCCTTCCAGCAGCAGGTCCGCGACCATCTGCAGCCCGGCACGTCCGCGCTGTTCATGGTGATCGAGCAGGCCACGCCCGACAAGGCGATCGCCGCGCTGGAGAAGTATCACGGCACCGTGATCAAGACCTCGCTGTCTGACGAGGACACGAAGAAGCTGCAGGACGCGCTGCAGCCGCCCGAGTCCGTCAGCAGCGGCTCGTAAAGGCTGTCAACCGACCTCGCTGGGGGCACGGGGCTCGTCGGCGACCGGCGTCCATTCGGCGCCGGTCCGCTGACGAAACGCGTCGACCGCACCGTCGAGGGTCGGGAAGAAGTGGTCCGGGTTGAGCGGGCCGATCAACTCGTAGCGCTCGAGCTTGTCGCGGACCCGGTGCTTGAGCTCGGCGAACACGAGCGAGGTCCCCGCTGCGTTGAGCTCCTCGTCGAGGTCGGCGAGCATGTCCGCGGCGGTGGTGTCGACGTCGGTGATCGGCTCGGCGGCGATCACGATCCACTCCGGCCTTGGCTCGGTGGCTGCGATGCGCCGGACCTGGTCTCGGAATGTCCGCGCGTTGGCGAAGAACAGCGGCGCATCGAACCTGAACAGCACCAGCCCCGGCAGCCGCTCCGCGTCGGGATTGAGCTGGCGGTCGTGCTGGCCGGGAATCCCGGGAACCCTGCCCAGCGTCGTCTGATACGGCCACCAGGCCCGCCGGAACACGTTGAGGATCGACAGCGCCACTGCGACCGCGATCCCCTCCAGGACGCCGAGCAGCGCGACGCCGAGGAACGCGGCGATCGACAGCGCGAACTCGGTGCGTCGCTGCCGCCACAGCCGGACCGTCCCCCGTATGTCCGCCAGCGACAGCGACGCGGCGATCACCACCGCGGCCAGCGTTGGGTTCGGCAGGTTCTTCAGCAGGCCGGGCGCGACCACCAGCATCAGCACGATCAACGCGGCGCCGACCAGACCCGTCACCTGGGTCTTGGCACCGGCCTGCTCGGCCACCGCGGTGCGCGAGCCGCTGGTGCTGACCGGGAATCCCTGGAAGAAGCCCGCGGCCACGTTCGCGGCTCCGATCCCGATCATCTCCCCGTCTCCGTTGACCTCCTGGCCGGTCCGAGCGGCGAACGCCGACGCGGTGGAGATCGTGTCGGTGAGCGCGACCAGCGCGATTCCGAATGCGCCCGCGATCAGCAGCGGGAGGTCGGAGACCGGGTTGGGGACGGTCAGCGGCGGAAATCCCCGGGGGAGCTCGCCGACTAGCGAGACCCCGTGGTCGGCCAGGTTGAAGATCGATGCCGCGGCGATCGCCGCCACCACCGCCACCAGCACACCCGGGACCTTCGGTAGCCAGCGCCCGAGCACCAGGATCAGCGCCAGGCTGAACAGTCCGATCCCGACCGCGGCGGCGACCGCCTCGTTGGACGCCAGGCCGTGCACGAACCCCCGGGCCTCGTTGATCAGGCCGTTGGCGTCGACCGAGAATCCAAACAGCTTCGGCAACTGTCCAATCAGGATCGTCAGCGCGAGGCCGTTCATGTAGCCGATCTGGGTCGGTTTGGACAGCAGGTCGGCGACGAACCCGAGCTTTGCGACGCCCGCCGCGATCATGACCGCGCCGACGATCAGCGCCAGCATTGACGCCAGCGCGATTGCCCGCTCGGGGCTTCCGTTCGATCCGAGGATCGGGAGCAGCGTCGCGGCGATCATCGGGCCCAGCGAGGAGTCCGGTCCAAGCACCAGGATCCGCGACGGGCCCAACAGCGCGTAGCCGATCAGGCACAGGATCGAGGTGTACAGCCCGGTGATCGCAGGCAGACCGGCCAGCTCCGCGTAGGCCATGCCCTGCGGCACCAGCAACGTCGTCAGCACGATCCCGGCGACCAGGTCGCGGCGCAACCACGAAGGCCGATACCCCGCGAGCGTGGCCATCGCCGAAACCTACGTCGCTTCGGGGCGCGCGAGGCCTGCCGGGCCGATCTTCACCCAGGTGAATCTGTGCATGCCCCGATGCGGATGTCGACCCTATCGATCGTCGTCTGGTCCCGATCCGCGGGCTGATCGAGACTCGCTGGTCGCGAACGGGGCCGATCGCCGGAGGCCCTGGCCAGCGGCCGCATGACCGGCCTCGCGTACGGATCGATCGCTCCTGCGGCGCGCGGCTGGGAGTAAGGTGACGGTTGGGAGCAGATGGCCAGCAGTCAAGAGAACGACTCGCAGAGGCCCGATGACGAGAGGGTCACTCAGATGGCGGGCGCCTACGGCTACGCGCTCGTGATGGGCGATGAGATCGCGGCCGACATCGCCATTCGCGAGGCGATGGACGCAGGGCTGACGACCGTCGAGATAGATGAGATGGTGATCGCGCCCGCTATGTGGCGCGTGGGCGAGCTGTGGGAGCGGGGCGAGCTATCGGTCGCCGAGGAGCACATCGCGACCGAGATCACAACCAGGGTAATCGCGCTGCAGCGCGAGGCCCGGCGCGTCGCGGAGTCGAGACGCGGCCGCCGGGTCCTGCTGGCCACGCCCGCGGGCGAGCGTCACGTGGTCGCGCTCCACATGGTCTCCAACCTGCTGCACGGCGCGGGCTACGACATCGTGATGGTGGGACCCGACGTGCCCGCGGACGCGCTCGGCGCCTCGGTACGGCTCCACCAAGCCGATGTGGTATGTATGAGCTCGACGATGCCCGGGCAGTCGCGGCAGACGCTCGAGACGATCGACGCGATCCGGCAGGAGTGGCCGTCCGCGGCGTTCGTGATCGGAGGAAGCGGGCTTACCGCCGAAGCGGAGTCGCGTCCCGAGGTGCGCCACTGCGCAGGGGTGTCGGAGGCGGTCGACGTCGTCGACGCGATGGTCAAGCGCGCGGGTCGCAACTGAGCGGCGGCCGGACTCTGCATCGCGGCGAGGTTCTAGCCGGCGAAGCCGCCGGCGGCCGCGAGCGGAGTTCGCGCCGCGAGGTGAGGCAGGTAGTCGTCGACGAAGATGCGGGCCACCAGTTCCTGGCGCGAGCTCACGTTCGTCTTCTCGAAGAGGCTCTTGATGTGGTCCTGGACGGTGTACGGGGATACCACGAGCAGTTCGGCGATCTCGGGGTTGGTCAGCCCGCGGGCGAGCAGCCCGGCAATTTCGCGCTCGCGGGCGGTCACGCCGTGCGCCTCGAGCTGTACGGCCGTCGACTGCGCGCTGGGAGCGCGCTCCAGCACGACCGCCACGCGGCCGGCCGCGGTGCCATCCGGAAGCGCCGCGTGCAGCGTGACCCAGCCCAATGAGGTCGGGACGGCCACGGTTCGCGGGCTGGCGTCAGGCTCGGCCGGGCCGCTGCGGGTGAACGCCGCCAGGGCGAGCAGCGGGCTCGGTGGCGTCTGGTCGCTGTCGGATTGCGCGCCGGAGCGCATGGCTGCCATCAGCTCATGGGCGGGGGGCGTGATCAGCTCGACCTCGTTGCGGGGACCAAGTACCACCAGGCCGGGGGCGGTGCCCGTCTCGGGGCGCCGGCCGGCGTCGAAGCGCAGCGAGGTTCGGATGCCCTCCGCGACCAGCGTCGTAATGCGTCCCAGCGCGGCGACCTCCTCGGCGATGAAGTCCGGCTGATCGTCGCTGCGGGCGATATGAACCGCGCCCCAACATCGCCCACGGCTCACGAACGCTGCGCGCAGCTCGTGAGGAATGCCCGACGGGGCGAGCAGGTCGCGGTAACGGGCGCTGCGTTCGGGATGCCCTCCGGTCGCGTGGCTGAGCGTAGCGACCGTGGCGCGGCGGCGGGCGAGGCCGGCAAACGTGTTGACATCCGGCACGAAGTACTCGCTCGCGACGAGCAGCGCTCCCGCGGCCATCACCGTCTCGGCCGTGAGGACGCCGCTGCTGACCAGCTCGTGCGGCGCGTCGCTCGTCATCAGGCGCGTCTGCGGATCGAGCGTGTGCCAGCACGCCGCGACGCTCGGAATCACCTTGCGCAGACGCGCGGTCACCTCCGCGAAGTACTCCTCACGCGGCAATCCGCGGCTGCCGAGCAGTTCCACATCCTCAGCGAGTCGGTCCACCTGCCAGCGTCCAGCGGGCACGAGAGCGAGTATATGTACGGGCGGATCCCGCGCTCTTGCACGCGCGAGAAATATCCCCGCGTTTGAGGGATCGACGCGGGGGGGCGCCACCTTCAAGCTGGCGGGTGACGGATTTCCCACTTCTCAGGAGACAGACGATGACCAGCAGCTCGCCGACCAGCAGCACCGCGACGCCGAGCGTCGCACCAATCGCCCTGACCGCCGACGATGGCGAGGCTCTCTGGTTCCTCGGCATCCTGGCGACGATCAAGGCCTCCGCGCACAGCACCGCAGGCCGCGTCGCGGTGATCGAGCACCTGGCGCCGCGCGGAAGCGGTTCGCCGCTGCACGTCCATCACCGTGAGGACGAGTGGTTCTACGTCGTGGACGGCGAGCTGACGTTCTGGGTCGGCGGCCAGGTCATCACCGCACCGGCCGGGTCGTTCGTCTACGGACCCCGTGACATCCCCCACACGTTCACCGTCAGCTCGGACACCGCCCGCTTTCTGCTCGTCGCCGAGCCCGCCGGTTTCGAGAACTTCATGCGCGCCCTCTCCGAGCCGGCAGCGCAGCTCGTCATCCCGCCCCCGGCGACCGAGCCACCCGACGTCGAAGCGATGACCCGGCTGGCCGCCGAATACGGGATCGAGATCCTCGGCCCTCCTGGGATCCCCGCCTGACTCGACGGACCACCCGACTCCGGGTCAAGCTGAACCGTCCGCCAGCGGGTTCTTTTCGGTCCCGATCCTGGGCCCCGCTCGCTCGAGCTCAAACCAGACGTGCGTGGTTCCCTCATGCACGCCCCACCGGCTGGCTTCGGTATCGACAAGCGTCAGGCCCCAGCCTCCGAGCTGTTTCAGGTCGGTGCGCTGGATAGCTCGCTCGAAACCCGAACCTTCGTCGATGACCTCGACGAGCAGCCGGTCCGGGTCAAGGCGTGCCCTGAGCGTTATCTGGCCCTCCCCGTGAAGGACGGCGTTGGTCACGAGCTCGCTGACCAGAAGCCTCGCGCGATCGAGCTCCTCGTCGCTGAGCTCGGCTGTCAACCGGTCGGCGATGAGATGACGGGCGCGCGCGGCGGCAGTTGCGTCGCGCGGCAACTCGACCTGTATGGGCCTGCTCACCTCCGGCCTCTATTCGAAGTCGACAGGACGGCGCTGCTCGATCGAGCCATGGGGGCACTCCGGTGTCGTTGAGACGCTACGGCTGGCGCCGCGGCAGTAACCGGCGGCAGCGAATCGACGTCGTATGGCCATCTTGTGACCAGACACCCGCCCGCTGCGTTGAGACGCGACCCCAACGGCGGTCGATGACCGCAAGCTCAGGAACCGTCTTGGAATCGTATTGCACTGCGCCGGGCCGGTAGATCACACCAGACGTGCATGGCCCCGCGGGAATCGCGAACGGTGCCCCAATCCGCGCAGAGAACGTCGACCAGGCGCAGTCCCAAGCCGCCCGGGATCCGGGGGTCAGCAGCGCGCAGGCAAGGCTTGTCGGTGTCGGAACCGGGGTCGGTGACGGTGATCCGCCACCGGCCCGTCACGGATGCGATCGTGACACGCAGCAACTGGGACTCGTCGACTCGCGCGTGCACCACGCTGTTGGTGACCAGTTCGCTGACGATCAGCGCAATATCTTCCCGGGAGATGCCGACCTCGCGACTCAGACAGGAGAGCACCCAGCGACGCGCGCGGTTTGGAGCGTCCATGCCACCCGGAAGCTCGAGCATCCGAGAAGCCATGGACTGGTGAGGTCGAGAACGCCCGCCGCTGGCGGCGAGCTCATCGCTGCGCGATGCCTGTGCCCGACTGTCGCCGGCCGCGGTCATACCGTCAGGCTCTCCACGCGCCGTCTTATCAACGTTGAATTCACACATGAACGATCCCGGCCGAACTCCACTGAGCGTTTGCCGTGCTACGGACCGGAAGCGCTGGCCGATCGTGCGGCTACCGTGATTCGTTCCGTGTTGATGCGCGCAACGCTCGCCGCGGTCGGTGACCGTCGAATCGGCGTCGCTGCGATCAGGATACCCACCGTCGGCGCCCGATACACCAGGATCGGCGCTCGGATGCCGCTCGGGTAGGCTGCGGTAACGGATTCGCTCGGGTGCTCTCCGTCTCTCAGCCCTTGTGGACTCCGCAGCGACGAGACGGAGACAGGAACCAGGAATGCCCCCACCGAAGCTGTCGGGCGGCGCTCTCAACGCCGCCTTGGCGAATGAGCTGGGCAGGTTGATCGCGGACTTCACCGGTCGAGGAGCGCAGAGGTCCCGGGCCTTCCTCCACCAAGACATGGTCATATGTCTGCTGGAAGACGGCGCCACCAGCGCCGAGAAGAACCTTGTCGCGGCCGGCAAGGCCGACCTGGTCCGCCAGGGCCGCGATGCGCTGCAGCATGCGATGGCACCGCAACTGGTCGCCGCCGTGGAAAGCCTCACCCGTCGCAGCGTCCGCTCGTTTCTCAGCGGCACCGACCACGCCGGCGCAACCTCAATCGAGGTGTTCGTGCTGGAGCCCGAAAACACCGCCGCGGGCCTCGACGCCGCCCCGCCTTTGCCGCGGTAGCCTTCCCTGAGACAGGGTTTGGCGGGCAAACGCACGCCGAACCAGGTTTCGACCCAGGTACGGACGGTGCCGGTCTCGCAGGCCACACCGGACAAGGAGTTGCCGTGAACGAGCCCTCGCCGCAACCCGCCCCAGGACCTCTAGCCGGGGGGAACCTGCTTGCCGCGATCTCCACCAGCATCGTGGCGATCCTTCGCGATCATTACGGCCGCGGGCCGATGAGAGCCAAGACCTACGTTCTCGACGACATCATCGTCGTCGTCATGCGGGGCAGCGGTTTTACCCCACTCGAGCAGACGATCATGGACAGCGGACGCCCCGACCGCGTCGTGGCGATGCGCGAAGACTTCCAAACGGTCATGCAAGAACGCTACAAGCAGACCATCAAAGAGCTGACAGGCCGAAACGTGACCGCGTTCATCTCCCAAGCCCACGTCGAACCCGACATCACCGTGGAGATGTTCTTCGTCGACGGCCCCCTCCGGGGATTTGGCGCACTCGAGATCACGGAGCCCGAACTCATGAACTTCGACAACTGACCGCCGGAAAGCGTTGGTCGCGATCGAGTTCACCTATGTGAACTTCGTCGCGCGACCCGTAGCGGCTCCGCGTACGACATAGCCTCGCCAGGTGCTCGGCGAAGCCGCGCCCCCAAACACGACCGATCGGAGTTTCAACAGATGGTGATCGCCAGCTCGTATCCCTTCTTGAACATCCTCTGGACAACGCTCATCTTCTTCGCATGGGTGATCTTCATCTGGATCGCGATCACCGTGCTGATCGACGTGTTCCGTCGACATGACATTTCTGGCTGGGCCAAGGCCGCATGGGTGATCTTCGTCGTGATCCTCCCCTGGCTCGGCGTCCTGATCTACCTGATTACCAACCATGACGGAATGGCCGAACGCCGAAACAAGGACGTTGCCGCCAGCCAAGCGCAGTTCGACGACTACGTGCGCAAGACCGCCGGCACGGGCGCCGGAGGGGCCGCCAGCGAAATCGAGAAGGCCAAGCAGCTGCTCGACAACGGGACGATCACCCAGGAAGAGTTCGACGCGATCAAAGCGCGGGCGCTGGCCTAAGATCACCGAGTTCACCTCGGGCCTGAACGACGTCAGCTTCCCGTACGACATCGCGCCCGGACCAGACGGGAACTTGTGGTTCACCGATCAAGTGGGAGCGATCGGGCGGATCAACCCCTCGACTGGGCAGATCACCGAGTTCTCCTCGGGCCTCAACGAGGGCAGCGAGCCATTCGCGATCGCGCCGGGTGCGGACGGCAACCTTTGGTTCACCGATGACGGGAGCACGCCGGCGATCGGGCGGATCAACCCGTCGACCGGGCAGATCACCGAGTTCGCCTCAGGCCTGAACGGCGCCCCGGGCTACATCGCGCCGGGGGCGGACGGCGACCTGTGGTTCCCCGGGAACGGCGGGATCAGCCGGATCAACCCCTCGACCGGGCAGATCACCACTTTCTCCTCGGGCCTCAACACCGGCAGCGCGCCGAGCTGGATAGCGCCCGGGGCGGACGGGAACCTGTGGTTCACCGATCCCGTGAGCACGCCTGCGATCGGACGGATGAAGCCCTCGAGCGGGCAGATCACCGAGTTCTCCCTGAACTCGGGCAGTCTCCCCTCGTGGATCGCGCCGGGGGCGGACGGGAGCTTGTGGTTCACCGATCCGAACACCAGGGCCATCGTGCGGATCGACCCGTCTAGTGGGCGGATCACCGACTTCTCATCGGGATTGAACGCGGGCAGCGCGCCGATGGGGATCGCGCCGGGGGCGGACGGCAACTTGTGGTTCACCGATCGAGGCATGACGAGGGCGACAAGCGCGATCGGGCGGATCGGCGCGGGCGCTCCCGGAGCAGTTGCGGCGTCGGCGGCGGTCTCGGGCTCAGCGAGGGCGGGAGAGTCGCAGTCTTGCCAGACGACTTTCTCAGGTTGGGCGGGTGTCGCGCCGTCGGCTTCGCTTTTCTCGTTCGACGGGTACCGCTGGCTTCGCGACGGTGCGCAGATCGCCGGCCAGAAAGCCCAGACCTACACGCCATCCGCCGGGGACGTAGGCCACCAGCTCGCCTAACAATCACCGCGATTTGCAGGCCTTTCACCAGGATGGGCGATCCAGGACTCGAACCTGGGACCTCTTCCTTATCAGAGAAGCGCTCTAACCGACTGAGCTAATCGCCCGGGACCGTCGATTCTAACGGCGCTATGCGACCGCGCGCGGCCGCAGGCGCCGGGCGAACTCGAGCGCCTCGTCGACCGACTCGAAGCCGAGCTCGACGCGGTACCCGGCGGCCTTGGCCGGCGTCACCGCGACCTCGTGTCCGAGCGCGGCGCTGAAGCTGTCGCCGATCTCCTCGATCGCGGCCTGCTGGTCGGGGTGCAGCACCCGGCGTGGGCGGGCTCGCTTCGGCCGGGGAGCCTCGGCGCCGGCGTCACGGGCACGGGACTCGAGCTCGCGGACCGACCACCCGGCGGAGGCGGCGGTGCGCGCGAGCGAGCGACGGTCGGCGTGGTCCTCGGCGAGCAGGAGCGCGCGACCGTGGCCCTCGCTCAGATCGCCGCGCTCGATCAGCTGCTGGGCCTCGTCGGGCAGGTCAAGCAGGCGGATCAGGTTCGAGACCGCGACCCGGCTGCGCCCGACCCGCAGGCCCACGTCCTCGCGCGTGAGGCCGAGCTCCTCGACCAGGGCGGCGCAGGCGCGCGCCTCCTCGATCGGGTTGAGGTCCTCACGGGCCATGTTCTCGATCAGCGCCATCTCCAGCGATGCGGAGTCGTCGTGGTGACGCACGATCGCCGGGATCGTCTCGAGTTCCGCGGTGCGCGCCGCGCGCCAGCGGCGCTCGCCGGCGATCAGCTCGTAGCGCCCGCCCGGGAGCGGGCGCACCAGCACCGGCTGCAGGACGCCGCGGGCCTTGATCGACTCGGCGAGCCCGAGCAACTGCTCCTCGTCAAATGCGCGCCGCGGCTGGTGCGGGCTCGGATCGATCAACTCGAGCGGGACGTGGCGCAGCTCCTCGACGTCTTCCCTGGGCGTCACCGCCAGGATCGCCGCGAGGCCGCGGCCCATCCCCTTCTGTCGCTCAGCCACGAGCGGCCACCTCCTTTGCGAGCTCGAAGTATGCGTCCGCCCCGGCGCAATGCGGATCGTGATGGATCACCGGCTTACCGAAGCTGGGCGCCTCGCCGATCCGGACGTTTCGCGGGATCACGGTGTCGAACACCAGCTCGGGGAAGTGCTCTCTGATTTCGCGTTCGACCTCCTGCGCGAGCTTGGTCCGGCCGTCGTGCATCGTCAGCAACATTCCGGCGACGGTGAGCCTCGGATTCAGCTCGCGCTGCACCAGCGAGAGAGTGTCCAGCAGTCCCGCGAGGCCCTCCAGCGCGAAGTACTCGGCCTGAACCGGGACGATCACGCGGTCGGCGGCGACCAGGGCGTTGACGGTCAGTGGGCCGAGCGACGGCGGGCAGTCCAGCAGCGTGAACGCATAGCGCTCGCGCACGGTGGCGAGTGCATCCCGCAGCCGGGTCTCAGAGCCGACGATCCGGGGCAGCTCGACGGTCGCGCCGGCCAGATCGGGGCCCGCGGGGGCCAGCCACAGGTGCTCGATCTCGGTGGGCACGATCACGTCCGGTAGCGACGCGTCTCCGATCAGCACGTCGTACACCGTACGATCACGGTCCTTCCCCACCCCGAGCCCGATCGTCGCGTTCGACTGGGGGTCGATGTCCACGAGCAGCGACTCGTACTCGGCCTCGGCAACACACGCCGCGAGGTTCACCGCGGTCGTGGTCTTGCCGACCCCGCCCTTCTGGTTTGCGATCGCGTAGACGGTCCCCATCGATCCTCCAAGCTACCGTCGCGAGCGGTCAGACGACCGAGATCGCCCGCCCAGGGGCCGCTTGACCGCCATCCCCGGACGGCGAGGAAACTCCTTCGGAGTATCCATAACCTTCGACATGAGGTGGAGATGACGGTGCATTGCCCCTGGATATGGGCGCACTGTGCGCACCGGCCCGACCTCCATCCCGAGTGCCTCGGCCGCTCGGCCGCCCGCTGCCTCCGCGTCCGGATCGCGCCGTCCCCGCCAGGCAAGCAGGCGGCCGCCGATCTTCAGGAGCGGCGCCGCGTACTCGACTACCACCTCCAGCGGCGCCAGCGCCCGGGCCGTAACCAGCTCAAATCGCCCGAGCCCGTCTGGCCAGTCCTCGGCGCGGGCGTTGATGACTTCTACGTTGCGGACGCCGCAGGCCGTGGATGCGCGCTGAATGAACTCGCATTTGCGCGCCGAGCTCTCGACCAGTGCGACACGCGATTGGGGCAGCGCGATCGCAAGCGGGAGGCCCGGCAGGCCGGCCCCGGCGCCGAGGTCGCTGATCGTCCGCGCGTCCCGGACCTCGGGCAGGTCCAGCGCCACCAGGGAATCAGCAAGGTGATCGTCGATCGCCCGCGCCGGGTCGGTCACCGTCGTCGGGGCTAGCGGGTCCTCGGCCAGCATCCTCAGCAGCGCGCACAGCTGTTCGCCCATCCCGGGGTCGAGACCGTAGCGCGCCCCGAGGCTCGTGATCGCCTTCTCGACCGACGCGCGACCGCCAGATGCCGACACGGAAACCTAGCCCTCCAGCCTTGCTCGTTCGCGGGCGATGTAGCCGGCGTAGCGCTCCCGCATCGCGTCGAGCCGCTCTGCAGCATGTCCATCCAGCGCGGCGTTCAGTTCGGTCTCGAGCACTGGCAGGACGTCCCGGACCAGGACGGTCCCGCGCGCCATCCACTGGAAGTACGAGCGGCCGCCATGGTGATAGGGCCCGTACAGCTTCGTATCCGGAAACCGCTCAATCAGCCAGTGGAACAGGGCCTCGTGGCGGGTGTGCATGCGCAGCGTGATTTGCGGCTGCTTGCCGTCGCCGCCGAATGACCCCTCCCCGACCAGCAGGCCGACCACCACTCCGCGGTCAAATTGCGACAGCTCGGTCACGGCGTACGTTGTACACCCGGCCGCAGCGGAAACTGTTTCACCGGGCAGAAAAACGTGAAACGGGTGCCAACCGGAGGCGGCGCTACACAGTGTCGCGAGGTCGGAAATTCGGTGCTAGACGAGGGGGGCGACGACGAGCCGGCGATCGGGCTCCTGGCCCTCGCTGTACGTCTCGACATCGTGGCGCGACTTGAGGTGCTCGTGGACGACCTTGCGCTCGAGCGCGCTCATCGCCTCCAGCGAGACGGCGCGTCCCTCGTTGATCGCGGACTCGGCCGCCTGGTCGGCAGCGGCCCGCAGGGCCACAGCCCGACGCTCCCGGTAGCCGGCGGCGTCTACCACGACCCGCTTGCGGTCGGCCGATCCACGGAACGCGATCCGATAGGCAACGTGCTGGATCGCGTCGATCGTCTGGCCGTGGTGGCCGATCAGGAGCCCGAGGTCGTCGCCCACGAACTCGCCGACGACGCCTTCGGGGTCCTCACGGACCTGGACCGAAGCGTCGACGCCCGCGTCCGAGACGATCCGCTCCAGCAGTTCCTCGACGCGGGTCGCCGCGTCACTCATTCCAGCCTCCATCGTCATCGCCTCCGCCCGGACCGTTTCTTCTTCTTACGCGGCGGCCGTGGCGGTGCAGTGGTGCGGGGTCCCGAACTGGCCACCGGCACCTTCTCCTTGGCCTTGTCTGGCTTCGCCTTGTCCTGCTTCGCCTTGTCCTGCTTGGCGTTGTCCTGCTTGGCGTTGGTCTTCCTGGCCTCGGGCTGCTCCTTCTTCGGCGGCCTCGCCGAACGCAGGAGGCTTCCCAGCCCGCCGCCGCCAGAGCCGTTCGGTCCCGAGTCTCGGTCCTTGCCGCCACCACCCCCTCCGCGGCCATCGCCTTCGAGCAGCGGCGATGGCGGAGGCGCCCCGATCGCCTTCTTTATGAAGTACTGCTGGCCCATGGTCCAGGTGTTCGTCGTGATCCAGTAGACGATCAGGCCGGCCGGGAAGTTGATGATGATGAACACGAAGATCAGCGGCATGAACGTCATCAGCCGCTTCTGCGTCTTGTCCATCGTCGGGCTGGACATCATCAGCGTGGAACCCAGCTGGGTGCCCACGTACAGCACCAGCAGCGCGATCAGGGTCAGCCCGGTCGCCTTGTTGGTGATGTCCGAGATGAACAGGAAATTCGCGCCGTTGTGAGGACCGCACGCCGTCGTGCCCGTGTGACCGGCCGCGTGCCAGGCGGCTTGGACTTCGGGACAGATGTTCGGTCGCAGGTCCTCGCGCAGCATGTAGAACAGAGAGATGAAGACCGGCAGCTGCGCGGCCAGCGGGAGGCAGGAGGCGAACGGGTTGACGTTGTTCTCCTTGTAGAACTTCATTACCTCCTGCTGCTGGCGCTGCTTGTCGTCCTTGTACCTGTTCTGGATCGCCTTCAGCTCCGGCATGTGCTGCTGGAGCTTCTGCATCGAGTGAAACTGCTTGAACGTCAACGGCAGCATCGCGGCGCGGATCGCGACCGTCATCGCGACGATCGACCAGCCCCAGGAGAGCCCCACCGAGTTGTGGAAGAACTTGAGGACCGCCTCGAAGACGTCGATCAGCGGCTGGAAGATGTTTGCGTAGACGACGAGCATGATCAGGCGCTAGGTGCCGGAGCTCGGGGACTGAACAGCCGCTGGTCCTCGACCGGATCGAACCCTCCGTGACTCCACGGGTTGCAGCGCAGCACCCGCCAGCCGGCAAGCACAAGCCCGCGCAGTATGCCGAATCGCTCGATCGACTGCACGGCGTATTCCGAGCACGACGGGTAGTACTTACAGCGCTGTCCGAAGGCCGGCGAGACGAAGCGCTGCCACACCCTGATCGGTGCCGCCACGACGTTGCGCACCGCTCGCATCAGGGGCGACCTTCCGCCGAGGCCGCCGATCCCGCAGCTCGCGTGATCAGTTCGCCCAACACGCGGCGGATACCAGCCAGACCCTCACGCTCAGCCAGATCCTTCGCGTCCCGGCGCGCCACGACGACCACGTCGGTTCCGGCCGGCAGCTGAGCGCCCTCCTGAGCAAAACCTTCCCGCAAAAGACGCTTAACCAAATTCCGGTCTACCGCGCCGCCGACCTTTCGCGAGACCGACAGGCCAAGCCGTGGTGCCTCGTCGTCGCCGCGCGGAAACACGTACAGCACCAGCTCACGGCCCGCGTGTGAGCGGCCGTGTCGAAAGACGCGGTCGAAGTCGGCGCTGCGAGACAGCCGCGATCGACCCGGCCTTGACCGAGCGCCGGGCAGGCTGCGCATCACACGGTGAGCCGCTTGCGGCCCTTCGCCCGACGGCGCTTCAGCGTGAGGCGGCCGGCGCGGGTCTGCATCCGGTGGCGGAAGCCGTGCGTGCGGGCGCGCTTGCGCTTTTTCGGCTGGTAGGTGCGTTTCATGACTCACAAGCCCGGAACGGGACTGGAAACGACGAGTATACGCAGCGACCAACGGGCCACCGTTTTTCTCGCGCTTTGCGTCAAGGGCCCTGAATTACGCCCGTTCGGGCCCGAGGCCCGTTGGTATATTCGCCGCCCGGACGACCCACGTCCGCCCTCACCAATGGTTCCCCCTCGAACGCTCCCCGAAGGAGTCGCTTGGCGCTGCCTGCGCAACTCGAGCCGATGGAAGCTTGGCGCGAGATCCGCGCCGAGCTACGCCGAGCCGTGGGCGATTCCACTTACGAGATCTGGCTCGGAGCGCTCGACGCCAAGTCCTTCCAGGGGGGCGTGCTTCTGGTATCGGCCCCGGAGTCGACGCAGAGCTGGGTGGCCAAGCGCTTCGGACGGCTGCTCGAGTCGTGCGCCCGCACGGTGCTGGGGGATGACGTCCGGGTGCAATTCGAGGGATCCGAGGCAGCGCCGGACGCGCGCAGCCGAGCACGTGGCCGCGGCCAGGCGGCGCGGAGCGCTGCCCGGGAACCTGCCGGCGAGTCGCTGAACCCGCGACTCTCGTTCGAGCAATTCATCATCGGCGACGGCAACCGCCTGGCCCACGCGGCCGCGCTCGCTGTCGCCGAGCTTCCAGGCCAGGCCTATAACCCGCTCTTCCTGTACGCGCCACCCGGCCTCGGCAAGACCCATCTCCTGCACGCGATCGGCAACTACGTGCGCGCCTTCGGCGGGGGCGCCAACGTGCGCTACACGACCGTCGAGGCGTTCACGAACCACTTCATCACCGCGCTCAACGCTCGCTCGCTCGACCACTTCAAGCACGCCTATCGCGACGCCGACGTGCTGCTGATCGACGACGTGCAGTTTCTGGCGAGCAAGGCCAAGACCGAGGAGGAGTTCTTCCACACCTTCAACGCCGTCCGCGAGACCGGCCGACAGCTGGTGCTCACCTGCGACCGCCTGCCGCGCCAGCTCGCCGGCGTCGAGGAGCGGCTCCGCGAGCGGTTCGAGGCCGGGCTCGTGGTCGACGTTCGGCCGCCGGACTTCTCGACCAGAGTGACGATCCTCCGAAAGCGCGTCGCGCTCGACAACATCCCGGTCGGCGACGACGCCGTGCTCGAGCTGATCGCCCACCGCATCACGTCAAACGTCCGAGCGCTCGAGGGGGCGCTGATCAGAGTCGTCGCCTCGCATTCGCTGACCGGCCGGCGGATCGACGTCGAGCTGGCCGCGTCGGTTCTCGATGAGATGTATCCACAGTCCTCCACAGCCACGTTGACGATCAACGACATCCAGCGCGTGGTCGCCTCCCACTTCGGGATCTCGGTCGCCGAGCTGGTGTCCGAGCGGCGGACCAACCGCATCGCGTGGCCCCGCCAGGTGGCGATCTACCTAGCGCGCGAGCTCACCACGGCGTCGCTTCCGGGGATCGGATCGGAGTTCGGCGGGCGCAACCACGCCACGGTCCTGCACGCCTGCAAGCGCGTGTCGCAACGCATCAAGTCAGAGCCTGGGTTCGACACCGAGCTGGCCGACCTGGCTCGAGCGATCGCCACGCAGCAAAGCGACCGGTCCTGTTGACACACTTGCCTGTCGCCTGTGAGCAACAACTTCCTCGCTCGTTGCGGCAGTTCCCGCAGATCTCCACAGCTTCTATTCGGCCTATGACTTCTACCTTCCTTCTGAGGTATTCATCGTGAAAATCTCTCTCGAGCGAGACGCCCTGCTCGGACAGCTGCAGGCAGTCAGCCGGGTCGCTTCCACCCGCAGCGCGATCCAAGCGCTCTCAGGCGTCCAGCTCGCCGCGACCAACGACGCGTGCGAGCTGCGGGCCACGGACATGGATGTCGGCCTTCGCGTGCCGCTCGAGGCCGAGGTCGCGCGCGAAGGCGTAGTCGTGCTCCCGGCGCGACTGCTGCTCGACGTGGTCCGCTCACTGCCGGCCCCGCAGGTGTCGCTTGAGCTCCGTGCAGCCGAGCAGGACGTGGAGCTCGTGTCCGGGAACGCCACCTTCCACATCCGGACGCTCCGCGCCGAGGACTTCCCTCCATTCCCCGAGCCCGAGGAGGAAGGCTCGATGTCATTGCCGGCGGAGACGTTCGTGGCCACGGCGCTGAAGGTCGCCGGGTCGGCCTCACGTGACGAGACGCGGCCGGTGCTGACCGGAATCCTCGCCTCCGGCACCGGCCAGGAGCTGAGGATGGTCGCGACCGACTCCTATCGCTTGAGTGTCAAGGAGACGGCCCTCGATGCTGCGCTGTCGTCGTCGTTCGAGGTCAACGTGCCGGCTCGCGCCCTACAGGAGTTGGCCCGCGTTGTCTCGCACACCGACGCCGAGCAGATCACGGTCAGCGTGCGCCAGAACCAGGTGCTGTTCGTGGTCGGCGGCGTGATCCTGTCATCGCGCCTGATCGACGGCCAGTTCCCCAACTACCGCCAACTGCTGCCGGAGACGTTCGAGCACGAGCTGAGGATCGCGGCCGGCGAGCTCACCGACGTTGTGCGCCGGATCAGCCTGCTGGCGCAGAAGAACGCGCCGCTGCGCCTCGCGTTCTCCTCGGGCGAGCTGACCGTGTCGGCCCAGACGCCCGATGTCGGCGAGGCCCGCGAGTCGATGCCGGTGGCCTTCCAGGGCGAACCGCTCGAGATCGGCTTCAACCCGGAGTTCCTGCGCGCTGGGCTGGAGGCCGTCGAGGAAGGAGACGTGCTGCTGAAGCTGATCAGCCCGTTGCGCCCCGGGCTCATCGAGGCGGCCGACGGCAGTGGCTTCCTCTACCTGATCATGCCCATTCGCCTGAACGTGTAGTGGTTCCGCGGCCAGCTCAGCGGCATCGGGAGCTCGGTTGATGCGAGTCGTCTCACTCAGCGTTCGCGACTTTCGCTGCTACGAGACGGCGCAGGTCGCGCTCGGCGAGGGCCTCACGGTCGTTTCCGGTCCCAACGGCGCCGGTAAGACCAATCTCCTGGAGGCGCTGTACTTCGGTTGCACTGGGCGCTCGTGCCGGACCGCGAACGAGCGCGAGGTCGTGCGCTTTGGCCAGGGCGCTACGCGAGTGGTTGTGCATGCCCTCTCCGAGGACGGCGCGCACGAGCTCGCGGTCGGGTTCGAGCCGGGTCAGCCCAAGCGGATGCGGGCGGACGGCGCGCCCGTGGAGCGATTGCTCGACGTCGACACCCGGCCGCTGGTGAGCGTGTTCCTCCCCGATCGGCTCGAACTGATCAAGGGTCCTCCCTCGCTGCGCCGCGCCCATCTCGACCAGTTCGTGTCGGCGATGTGGCCGGCCAGGAGCGCTTCCCGGCGGGCATACGCGCAGGCGCTGGCGCAGCGCAATGCTTTGTTGGCTCGGATTCGCGCCGGCGTCGCCGCACGCGACTCGCTGTCCACGTGGGATCGCCAATTGGCCGAGCATGGCCTGGCCCTGATGCGCGACCGTGGCCAGGCGCTCGACGCGATCGCCGGCTCCTTCGTCCGGCTCGCCGACGCGCTGGGCCTGGAGGGCGACGCCGAGATCCGCTATCGGCCGCGATCGCGTGCGAAGACGCCGGAGGAGCTCGTCGGAGAGCTCGCCGAACGCGTCGAGGGCGACCTCGAGCGCGGCTTCAGCGGCCACGGGCCCCATCGCGACGACCTCGCCACCCTGCACCGGGGACGCGAGCTGCGCGCCTATGGCTCTCAAGGGCAGCAGCGGCTGGCGCTGCTGGCGCTGCTGCTGGCCGAGCGCGAGGCGATCGCCTCTGAGCGCGACGCGGTTCCCTTGATGCTGCTCGACGACGTGATGAGCGAGCTCGACCGCGACCGCCGCGACGCGCTGGTCGAGGTCCTGCGATCTCACGGACAGTCGGTGATCACCACCACCGATATCGAGCATGTGCCAGGCGCTGCCGACATCGGCGTGACGCGGTTGGCGGTCGCGGACGGACATGTCCGCGAGGAGGCGGTGGTTTGACTCTGCACCGCCGCAGCCCGCGCCAGGTGTCGATCCCGGTCGATCGGATCCGGGACCACCTGGCCCCGCAGACGCTTCTGGCAGCAGTCCAGCGGGCCTGGCCTGAAGCGGTCGGGGCGACCATCGCCGGCGAGGCGACCCCGACCTCGGAGCGCGGTGGGACGATCACGATCTCATGTTCAGCATCGGTCTGGGCCCAGGAGCTGGACCTCATGGGGCCGGCGATCATGCAGCGCCTGAACGGACTGTTGAGTGGGGGCGAGGTATCCCGTTTACGGTGCGTTGCGGTCCCCGTCCGAGACGATCTGTGACACAACCCGGTCAACGCGCCTGGTGATGAGTTGATCAGCGACCACGTTTATCTGGATTTTGCAGGCAAAACACGTTTCGCACAGGCGTGTTTCCGACCGTCCTTGTGCTAATATTCTGTACACCAGCTTTTGACGCTCCGGGCGCGCCACAGATAGCGCGGGACCCGGGCGTCTCGATGTAACGGAGGATCGTTGGCGGATGACAACGGCGCCGAGCGGCGCCAGGAATCGACAAGTTATGACGCCCAGGACATCACTGTCCTGGAGGGCCTGGAGGCGGTTCGCAGACGCCCGGGCATGTACATCGGCTCCACCGGACCCAGGGGCCTGCACCACCTCGTCTACGAGGTCGTCGACAACGCGGTCGACGAGGCGCTGGCCGGTTACTGCGACGAAGTCCTGCTGACGATCCACCCCGACAACTCCGTCACGGTGTTCGACAACGGCCGGGGGATTCCGGTGGCGGTGATGACCAAGGAGGGGCGTCCCGCGGTCGAGGTCGTGCTGACCGTGCTTCACGCGGGCGGGAAGTTCGGCGAGGGCGGCGGCTACAAGGTCTCGGGCGGCCTGCACGGCGTCGGCGTGTCGGTCGTCAACGCGCTGTCGGAGAGCCTCGACGTCGAGGTGCGACGCGACGGGTTCGTGTGGACCCAGTCGTATGAGCGCGGCGCGCCGCTCGCCGACCTCAAGCAGGGCGAGCCGACCAAGGAAACCAGCACGACGGTCACGTTCCTGCCCGACGCGGACGTGTTCGAGACGCTCGATCTGGACTTCACCACGCTCGAGGAGCGGATGCGCGACACCGCGTTCCTCACCGCCGGCCTGAAGATCACAATCGTCGACGAGCGCGGCGAGGGCCACCGAGCCGAGTTCCAGTACGACGGCGGGATCACCGACTTCGTCGCATACCTGAACCGCAACAAGGAGCCGATCCACAAGAAGATCGTGTCGTTCTCGGGCGACAGCGACGAGGGCGCGCTCGAGGTCGCGATGCAGTGGAACTCCTCCTACCAGGAGTCCGTGTTCTCGTTCGCGAACAACATCAACACGATCGAGGGCGGATCGCACCTGTCGGGCTTCCGCTCGGCGCTCACCAGCGCGCTGAACAGATATGCGCGGGAGAAGGGCGAGCTGCGGGAGAAGGACGAGAGCCTGACCGGCGAGGACGTGCGCGAGGGGCTGACCGCGGTGATCTCGGCCAAGCTGAGCGATCCGCAGTTCGAAGGCCAGACGAAGACCAAGCTGGGCAACCCCGGCATGCAGGGCTTCGTCCACTCGATCGTCAACGCTCGGCTGTCCGAGTTCCTCGAGGAGAATCCGCAGGACGCCCGGGCGGTGATTCGCAAGGCCGTGTCGGCCGCCCACGCGCGCGCTGCCGCGCGTAAGGCGCGCGACCTGACCCGCCGCAAGTCGGCGCTGGAGAACTCCACGCTTCCGGGCAAGCTCGCCGACTGCTCGGTCAAGGACCCGTCGCTGGCCGAGCTGTTCGTGGTCGAGGGCGACTCCGCCGGCGGCTCTGCCGTGAGCGCCCGCGATCGCAGCACGCAGGCGATCCTGCCGCTGCGGGGCAAGATCCTCAACGTCGAGAAGAGCCGGATCGACAAGGTCCTGGCCAACACCGAGATCCAGGCGCTGATCACCGCGATCGGGACCGGAGTACGGGATGAGTTCGACATCGAGAGGGCGCGCTACCACAAGGTTGTGCTGCTGACCGACGCGGATGTCGACGGCGCTCACATCCGGACGCTGGCGCTGACGCTCCTGTTCCGCGAGATGCAGCCGCTGATCGAGGCCGGCTACGTGTACATCGCCAAGCCGCCGCTGTACCGGCTGACCCGCGGGCAGAAGCACCGTTACCTCGAGCGCGAATCCGAGCTCGAGGACATTCTGCTCGGAGACAAGTTCGAGAAGATCGAGGTCTACGACCGGTACAACAAGCAGTTCAAGCTCACCGACGCGAGGTGGAAGCGGTTCACCCGCCTGCTCAAGCAGTACGAGGGGTGGGGCTCGGCACTGCGTGCCGCTCACGGCCACGGCCTGGTCGCATTCCTGGAACAGGCCCGGCTGCTCGACGAGGAGGTCGGGGGCGTCGACGAGCTCCTGAAGCTGGTCGCGGAGGACGGCACGAACGGCGATGGCGCAGGCGCCTACTCGAAGAAGCTGATCGCCGAGAGTGCCGACGAGATCGTGATCCGCACGATCGAGGCCAAGACCGGCCTCGCCACCACTCACCACGTCCGCCGCGCGGCGCTGGACGCACACGAGTACCACCGGCTTGCGGCGCTCCACAAGGAGCTGGCCGCGCTGGTGGGCACCCCGCCGTTCCAGGTGCAGCTCGGGGAAAACGTCCGCCAGGCGGCGAACTTCGAGGAGCTGCGCACCGAGATCCTCGGCGTAGCCCAGAGGGGCATCGAGTACTACCGCTTCAAGGGCCTCGGCGAGATGGATGCCGACGAGCTCCGGGAGACCACGATGGATCCCGAGACGCGGACGCTCGTCCAGGTCACGATGGAGGACGCTGCCTCGGCCGACCTGGTGTTCTCGATGCTGATGGGCGACCAGGTGGAGCCACGCCGGGCGTTCATCGAGGAGAACGCCCGGCTCGTCACCAACCTCGACGTCTGAACCCAAATCGGCTCACCCACCCACCCCACCACCCCATCTGAAGCTCCGAAGCGTTAGGTAATCAATGGCGACCATGGACACGATCGGCGGCGGCAACATCGAGCCCCGCGGGCTCGAGGAGGAGATGCGCTCTGCGTATCTCGACTACGCGATGTCGGTCATCGTCGGGCGGGCGCTGCCCGACGTGCGCGATGGCTTGAAGCCGGTCCACCGGCGGGTGCTGTACGTGATGAATGAGCTCGGCCTGCAGCCGACCCGCAAGCACGTCAAGTGCGCGCAGATCGTCGGCGAGGTGATGGGCAAGTTCCACCCGCACGGCGACAGCGCGATCTACGACGCGCTGGTACGACTCGCCCAGGACTTCTCGATGCGCTATCCGTTGGTCGACGGCCACGGGAACTTCGGCAATATCGATGGCTACTCGGCTGCGGCGATGCGCTACACGGAGGCCCGTCTGGCCAGCCTCGCGCGCGAGATGCTGCGCGACATCGACGCCGAGACCGTCGACTTCATTCCCACCTACGACGGGTCGCGCCAGGAGCCTGTGGTGCTCCCGTCGCGCTTTCCGAACCTGCTCATCAACGGCGGCTCGGGGATCGCCGTCGGGATGGCGACCAACATCCCGCCCCACAACCTGCGTGAGGTGATCGACGCGACGATCGCCTACATCGACAACCCGACGATCGACGTCGAGGGCCTGACGCGCCACATCAAGGGCCCGGACTTCCCGACCGCCGGCACGATCCTCGGTCGGGAGGGAATCCGCGAGGCATACGCCACCGGCCGAGGCCGGATTCGCGTCCAGGCCAAAGCCCACATCGAGCCTGTCGGGCAGGGCAAGGAGGCGATCATCGTCACCGAGCTGCCCTACCAGGTGCGCAAGGGTGGCGACGGCGGCCTGATCCTGAAGATCCGCGACCTGGTGCTCGACAAGAAGCTGTCGGAGATCACCGACCTGCGTGACGAGTCAGACCGGCACGGCATGCGGATCGTGATCGAGCTCAAGCGCGACGCGATCCCCAAGGTCGTGCTCAACAAGCTCTACAAGCACACGCCGATGCAGACCACGTTCGGCGTCAACATGGTCGCGCTCGTCGACAACGTCCCTCGGACGCTGTCGCTGCGCGAGGTGATCGGCCACTACGTCGACCATCAGCGCGAGATCATCGTCCGCCGCACCAAGTACGAGCTGCGACGGGCCGAGGAGCGCGCCCACGTCCTGGAGGGCCTGCTGATCGCGCTCGCCAACCTCGACGAGGTGATCGAGCTGATCCGCGGGTCCCGTGACCCCGAGACGGCGCGCACCGGGCTGGTCGAGCGCTTCGAACTGACTGTGATCCAGGCCCAGGCGATCCTGCAGCTGACGCTGAGCCGGCTGACCGCACTGGAGGCCGACAAGATCAAGCAGGAGCACGCCGACCTGATCGAGCGGATCGGCGAGCTGCGCGAGATCCTCGGCGACGAGGACAGGGTCTACACGCTGATCAAGGACGAGCTGACCGAGATCAAGGACGCCTACGGCGACGATCGCCGGACCGAGATCATCCACGCCGAGGGCGAGATCGACATCGAGGATCTGATCGCCGATCAGCAGATGGTGATCTCGATCACCCACTCGGGCTACATCAAGTCGCTGCCGCTGTCGACCTATCGCCAGCAGCGCCGCGGCGGGATCGGCGTCACCGGGATGGACATGAAGGACGACGACTACATCGAGCACCTGTTCGTCTCCTCCACCCACGACTACCTGCTGTTCTTCACCAACCGCGGCAAGATCTACCGGCTCAAGGTGTATGAGCTGCCGGAGGCGTCGCGCACGGCCAAGGGCCGCGCGCTTGTCAACCTCCTGCCGCTGCGCGACGGCGAGCGGGTGCAGTCGGTGCTGTCGACGCGCGACTTCGGCGAGGGCAAGTACCTCGTGTTCGCGACGCGCAACGGCCTGATCAAGAAGACCGAGTTCGGCGCCTACAACACGCCGATCAAGGCCGACGGGATCATCGCGATCAACATCCGCGACGACGACGAGCTGATCGCCGTCAGGCGTACCAGCGGCCACGACGACATCATCATGGTGTCGCGCTCGGGCCAGGCGGCGCGCTTCTCCGAGAGCCGGGTCCGCTCGATGGGTCGCGACACCAGCGGTGTGCGCGGGATGAATGTCTCTCAGAAGGGGAACTCGTTGCTCGCGATGGACGTTGCGCGCGACGACCAGCAGTTGCTGGTCGTGACCGAGAACGGCTACGGCAAGCGCACCGACATCTCCGAGTACCCGGTCAAGGGCCGCGGCACGATGGGCGTCAAGACGATCACGCTGACCGAGAACAAGGGCCAGCTCGCCGGCGCGCTCGTCGTCCGCGAGCACCAGGAGCTGGTGTTCATCTCCCAGAACGGCATGGTCCAGCGCACGTCTGTGCGCGGCATCAACCGTTACGGCCGCGCCTCCCAGGGCGTCCGCGTGATGAACCTGCGAGAGGACGACCAGGTCAGCGCAGTCGCGCTGGTGGTCGAGTCCGAGGCTCAGACCGCGGCCCAGGTCGTCGATGACGACCTTCCCGAGCAGATCGACGCGTCGGCGCCTGAGATCGAGGCCGGCAGCGACGGGCCCGAGCCCGAGATCGAGCTCGAGCCCGACGACGAGTAGCGCCGGACGGTCCTTGAGCGCAAACCCGTCCGTCGGCACTTTGTGTCGGCCGACCGCTCCGCTATCCTGGGCTGACCAGAGAAAGGAGGTGGTCCGTCTGTCTGATAGTCCTTGCGGGACCCTGGAGGTGTCCGGCCGCTAGGTCGGAGGCTGACCCCGCTTAGCGGAGTCCACCCCGCGACACCGTTGAAGTGAGTGCCGGGAGTAGTCCCATCGGCATCGACCAAGCTCACTTCGATCCAGGCAGCCTGTTGTTGCGAGGGGCGCCGACTCGACGGCGCCCCTCGCACCTTCTCTGAAGGGCAAGCCGAAGTGACCGTCGAGTGGCCTACGGCCCTCGCATTCCGAGCAGCCGCAGGTACGTCGACACGGCCTCGGCGCGATTGGCCGCGTGCAGCTTGCGCAGGATGCTGTTGACGTGGAACTTGACGGTGCCATCGGAGATCACCAGCTCCGAGGCGATGGCCTTGTTGGCCTTGCCCTCGGCGAGCAGCCGCAGCACGTCGAGCTCTCGGCGGGTCAGCAGCCCCTCGAATACGACGCGGTCGTCGCGGCCCTCGGCCGGGGCCGGGTGCTCGAGTTGCTGGGGCGGCAGCGGCGGCGGCGTCGTACCCGTCGCGAGCGTCACCGGGGCGTCGGTGAGCTCGACCCGAGCGGGCGTTGAGCCACTCGAGGAACTGCCGCATCTGGTCACGTTCGCGCCGCAGCGTCCGGCGCAGGCTCGCGCTCTCGTAGGCCTGGGCCAGCCCGATCGCGAACTCCCACAGGACATCGCGATCGACCACGTCGAGCGGCTGGTCACGGCCGCGGTCAGCATGGAGCACTCCGATCACAGTCGAGCCGACGATCAGTGGCGCAGCCGCGTAGGACCGCCAGCCCATCAGCTGGGCGAGCCGGCGGTCGACGCGGGGGTGCAGCTGGGCGTCGACGACGATCGTCGCCCGTCGGCGGCGTAGCAGCTCGGTCTCGATCAGCGGGTGCACGAGGCGCGGCGGGTGTGCGCGCAGCTCATCCAGTGCGCTCTGCGCCCCTCGCTCGTCGCCTTCGAAGTACGCGGTCTCGGCGACCATCCGGCCACCCCGGACCAGGCTCAGGATCGCCCGCTCGAGCGTCGAGCCGCGGCACAGCGCCCCCGGCGCCCGCGCGAGCATCTCGGCCGGCGAGGTCTGCTCGCGGAGCTGCGCGACCGCGCTCTGGACCCGCGTCAGCGCCTCAAAGCGCGAGTCGAACCGCTGGCGCAGGCGCTCCAGCGCCACGGCGTGGTCCTCGCGCAGTGGGCCGGGGTCGCCGCCGGCGGTCTGGAGCCCGGCGGTGATCTGCTCGATCAGATCGCCCAGCGAATCTGGGTCAGCTACGGCGCCGACCGGAGCCGTCGGGCCGAGTTGCTCGCGCGCGGAGGCGACCGCCTCGCCCAGGCGCCGCTCCAGCTGCTCGTCAAGCAGCGTCGTCATGCGTCTCCGCTACTCGCCCGGGCGTAGCGCGAGACCGCGTCGGCGCGGCTCGTCGCACCGAGCTTTCGGAGGATGTTCTTGACGTGGTACTTGACCGTGCCCTCGCGGATGACAAGCTCGTCGGCGATCGCCTGGTTGGTCAAACCTCGCGCCAGCAGCCGGAGGACCTCGAGCTCGCGGGGCGTGAGCGCGTCGGTCAGGGGAGAGCCCGAGGTCTCGGGCGTCCAGTCAGACGCCTCGGCCGCGAGCTGGCCCAGGCGCCCGCTCATCCACTGCACGGCGGACTGCAGCTCGCGCCGGTGGAGCCCGAGCGTCTCACGCAGCACCGCGCGCTCGAACACGCCCGACAATCCCTCCGCGAAGCTGGCGGCGACCTCGGCGTCGAGCCCGTCGAGCGGCCGGCCGCCGGCCGTCGTGTCGGCGTGGACCAGACCCATCGTCGTGCCGTGCACGGCGAGCGGTGCTACCGCGTAGGCGGTCCAGCCGAGCACCTCCGTCAGCCGCGGAGCCGCGCGCGACCGCGAGCGCTCCACGTCGACGAGAGCTACCCGCTGGCTCGAGGCGACCTCGTCCTCGATGAGCGGGTACTCGAGTGCGATCGGTGATCCCTGCAGCTCCGCCAGCGCTTGGCTGGCACCGCCGGGGTCATCCCCGGACCAGACGGCACGCGGTCTGAGCAGGCCGCCGCCGACCTCGCTGATCAGGACGCGATCGAACTGAGAGCTGGAGCCGAGCTCCTCCGCCGCGCGCGAGAGGATGCCCTCCGGCGACCCGACCGCCGCCAGCCGCTGGACGGCCTCGCGAGCGCGCTCGAGTGAATCCGAGCGGCGGACGTACCCGAGTTCGACGATCTCGCGCTCGAGTGCCAGCAGATCCATCAGCACCCGCTCGAGCGCGCTGGCATCCGGCTGGTGGTCGGGAGGGGTGTCGGCGAGCGCCATCGGCGTAACGTCCCGAACGGGACGCTAGGCGCGAAATATAGGCGGGCGCGGGGCGCGCTCAGGCGGCGCGCGCAGCGGAGCGTCCGCGGACGCGCTCGACCAGTGCGTACCGGCCGGCGGCCTCCTGGCCCACGCAACTGATCCCGAAGGGGCGACCGGCCTGCTCGAGCGCGCGCCAGACGTCGGCGGCCCGATCGCGGGCGACCACGGCGACCGCGCTGCGATCGGACTCCAGCAGCCAGGAGACCTCGACGCCCGCAACCGTCCGCGAGCCGAACGGCGGCGCTAGGCGCGGATCGCCCGACGGGCCGTAGGCGCCGACCGCGGCCAGCACCTCGCGGGCTCCCGGACCCAGCAGCCCGATTCCGGCGAGCTTCGCCGAGCGGTCCTGGATGCTGCGCACGACGTGGTGCAGGGCATGGATCCGCAGGCGCTCGACCAGCCGGCGACCCGTGCCGCGGTCAGTGAGCACCAGGATCCGGTCGGGGGCGGTCCAGCACCACCATGAGCCGTCGGCCCAGACGGCGCCGCCGCGATGCAGCTCGGCGCCGGCCACGCGCGAACTCAGCTCCGCCGACGCACGGTCGCCCGGCGTCTCGATCTCGAGCTTGCACAGGTCCGAGCGGTCGACGAGCCCGACCGCGCTCACACAGACCGACAACTCGCCCGCTGCCGACCCGTAGTGGATCGCCACCGGGTGACCGTTGCGGCTCGAGAACACGGCTCCGGCATGCCGGAGCACGCCGTCGAGCGGGCCGGAAGCTCCTTCGGAGGGGGCAAACACGGACACGAGAGCCACCGTACCGGCGCGGCATCGACCACACCCTTCCCCTTTGGGGGAAGTTCCCTAGCCGGTCGAGTAGGTCTGTATTGCAGCCTGTCGAGTAGGCGACCTCCACCGTCAGAAGTCCTCGGCCGCCGGCAGCCCGGCGTAGTTCTCGGCGAGGCTGGTGGCCGCCGCGCGCGACCGCGACAGATACTCCAGCCGCGCGAGCTGCAGGCGGCTCTCGAATGGCCCGCCGCCGACATCGTGCAACAGCGTGGTCATGTAGTTGGAGAAATCCTGGGCGCGCCACACGCGGCGCAGGGCGGTGTCGGAGTAGCCGTCGAGCTTGTCGGCATCGCCGTCGCGGTAGTAGGCGATCAGCCCGGCGGCCAGCAGCCGCACGTCGTTGACGGCCAGGTTCAGCCCCTTGGCCCCGGTCGGCGGGACGATGTGCGCAGCGTCGCCGGCGAGGAACAGGCGCCCGTGACGCATCGGCTCGCACACGAACGTCCGCATCGGCGTGATTCCCTTCTCCAGGATCGGACCCTCGCTCACCCGCCAGCCCTCGGTGGCCAGCCGGGTCTGCAGCTCCGCCCAGATGCGGTCGTCGGGCCAGCGCTCGATGTCCTCGCCGGCGGGGACCTGAAGATACAGGCGGCTGATCGTCTTGGAGCGCATCGTGTACAGCGCGAACCCGTGCTCGTGCCAGGCGTAGATCAGCTCATCCGTGGCCGGCGGAGCCGCGGCGAGGATCCCCAGCCAGCCGAACGGATACTCGTACTCGTACTCGGTCAGCAGTTGCGGTGGGATCGACGGCCGGCACACGCCGTGGAAGCCGTCGCAGCCGGCGATGAAGTCGCACTCGAGCACCCCGCGCTCGCCGCCCTCGACGTATTCGATCACGGGACGGTCTGACTCGAGCTCTCGCGGCCGCACGCCCTGGATCTCGAACCGCAGATCGCCGCCGCGTGCAACGAACGCCGTGATCAGGTCCTTGACGACCTCCTGCTGTCCGTAGATCGTCACGTGTCGGCCGGTCAGCTTGGCGATCTCGATGTGCTGCGTGTGGCCCTGTCGGCGCAGATAGATTCCGTCGTGCCGGAGTCCCTCGCGGGCCAGGCGGTCCCCGACCCCGAGGTCATGCATCAGGTCGACCGTGTTCTGCTCGAGCAGACCGGCGCGCACGCGCCGTTGAACGTACTCGCGATCGCGGTTCTCGAGGATCACCGACTCGATGCCCGCTCGCTGCAGCAGCAGCCCGAGCATCAGTCCGGCGGGGCCTGCTCCGACGATGCCGACCTGCGTGTCTATCTGCGACGTCTCCGTGCCGGTTGCGACCTGCGACGAGAAACTATACGATGTCCGCATAGTGTGCAAGTGTTCGCATCGCGCACAAACCCGGCACCGTGGCTGAGATCGTCTCGCTCCGGGAAGCCGTCGCCGATCTCGTGCACGACGGCGACAGCATCGCGCTGGAGGGCTTCACCCACCTGATCCCGTTCGCGGCCGGCCACGAACTGCTGCGCCAGCGGCGACGCGAGCTCGAGCTGATCCGGATGACGCCCGACCTGCTCTATGACCAGCTGATCGGGATGGGGGCGGCCCGCAAGCTCGTGTTCTCCTACGGTGGCAACCCGGGCGTCGGCTCGCTGCACCGGTTCCGCGACGCGATCGAGCACGACTGGCCGCGCGCGGTGGAGCTGGAGGAGCACAGTCACGCCGGGATGGCCAACCGCTACGTCGCCGGCGCCGCCCACCTACCCTGCGCTCTGATGCGCGGGTATCGCGGGACCGACCTGCCCGAGCACACGCGGATCGCCACCGTGACCTGCCCGTTCACCGGCGAGGAGCTGACCGCTGTCCCGGCGCTCGAGCCCGACGTGGCGGTCATCCACGCGCAGGAGGCCGATCGTCACGGCAACGTGCAGCTGTGGGGGATCCCCGGCGTGCAGAAGGAGGCGGTGCTGGCCGCCGACCGCGCGCTGGTGACCGTCGAGCGGATCGTCGACGAACTCGAGCTGCGCCCCGGGGGACTGGTGATTCCCGGCTGGGTGGTCGACGCCGTGGTCGAGCTGCCGGGTGGCGCGCATCCCTCCTACAGTCTCGGTATGACCGAGCGCGACAACGACTTCTACCGCTTCTGGGACGAGGTCAGCCGAGACCGCGACCGGTTCACCGCCTGGATGGACGAGCACGTCCTGCAAGGGAGCGTGTGATGGGCGTCACCAGCGACACTCAGGCGAGCGCCGGCGAGCTCCAGACGGTCACCGCCGCGCGCCGTCTGGCACACACCGGGACCGTGTTCATCGGGGTCGGCCGTCCCAGCACGGCCGCACTGCTCGCGCGCAAGGTCCACAACCCCGACCTGGTGTTGGTCTACGAGTCGGGAACGATCGGCGCCAAGCCGTTTCACATTCCACTGTCGATCGGTGACGGCGAGCTCGCCGAGACCGCCGACGCGGTGGTATCGGTGCCCGAGATGTTCAACTACTGGATTGGTCCCGGGCGGATCGATGTGGCGTTCCTGGGGGCCGCGCAGGTGGACCGCTTCGCGAACCTGAACTCGACCGTGATCGGCGACTACGACCACCCTCGAGCCCGCCTCCCGGGCGCCGGAGGCGCCCCGGAGATCGCTGCCAGCTGTGGCGAGGTGATGATCGTCGCCCCGCACAACAAGCGAACGATGGTCGAGAAGCTCGACTTCTGCACGACCGTCGGGCATGGCGAAGGGGCGGGATCGCGTGAACGCCTCGGATTTCGCGGCGCGGGGCCAACGGCGTTGATCACGGACCTGGGTGTGCTCGAGCCCGACCCCGAGACCAAGGAGTTGGTCCTGACCGAGCTTCACCCGGATGTCGAGCCGGCTCAAGCGCGCGAGCAGACCGGCTGGGATCTGAGGGTCGCCGAGCACCCGCGCCGGATCGAGCCCCCGACCGCCGAGGAGCTCTCGGCGCTGCGAACTCTGACCAGCCGGTGAACCCCGCCTACATCCTCGACGCGGTTCGCACTCCGTTCGGCCGCTACGGCGGCGGGCTCGCGCATGTGCGCCCCGACGATCTCGCCGCGCATGCGGTCAGAGCGCTGCTGGATCGGTGGCCGCAGCTGCACCCGGAAATGATCGACGACGTGCTGTTCGGCGACGCCAACGCCGCCGGCGAGGACAACCGCAACGTTGCGCGGATGGCGGTGTTGCTGGCGGGTCTCCCGACGACGATCCCCGGGGCCACGATCAACCGCCTGTGCGGCTCGAGCCTCGATGCCGCGATGCAGGCCAGCCGCGCGATCGAGGTCGGGGACGCCTCCGTCGTGCTTGTCGGCGGGGTGGAGTCGATGAGCCGAGCGCCGTGGGTGATGCTCAAGCCCGAGCGCGCGTTCCCTCAGGGACACGAGCAGCTGTACTCGACCACGCTGGGATGGCGGATGGTCAACCCGAACATGCCCGATCAGTGGACGATTTCGCTTGGCCAGAGCGCTGAGAAGCTCGCGGGCATCTACGGGATCTCTCGAGAGGCCCAGGACGAGTTCGCGCTGCGCAGCCATCGGCGCGCGAACGCCGCGTGGGAGTCTGGCTTCTACGGCGGCTGGGTCGTGCCGGTGCCCGACACCGAGCTCGAGCGCGACGAGACGGTCCGGCCCGACACCTCGCTGGAGAAGCTCGCCAAGCTCAAGCCGGCGTTTGTCAAGGACGGATCGGTGACGGCCGGGAACTCCTCACCGCTCAACGACGGCGCGGGCGCGATGCTGCTCGCCGACGAGGGCACGGCGCGGATGCTCCGTCGTGAGCCGCTGGCCCGGATCATCGGCCGCGGCGCGGCGGGCGTCGATCCCGACGTGTTCGGGATCGCCCCGGTCGAGGCCACCAACCGGGCGCTGAAGTCGGCGGGGATCGGATGGGACGACGTCGCCGTGGTCGAGCTCAACGAGGCGTTCGCCTCGCAATGCCTGGCGGACCTTTCGCAGTGGCCCGAGTTCGATCCCGACAAGCTCAACCCAAACGGCGGCGCGATCGCGCTCGGACATCCGCTGGGTGCTTCGGGAGTGCGGGTCCTCGGCTCCCTCGCCCACGAGCTCAGGCGCCGCGGCGGCGGCTACGGGGTCGCCACCCTCTGCATCGGCGTGGGACAAGGCCTAGCGGTCGTACTGGAGGCATGAACGTGACAAATCCGCTCGAGAACGAGAAGCGGGGGCTGTACAGCCCGGTCACCGAGACGCCGACCGCGTACCGCCGCGAGGGCGACGACGCTCACCCGCCGATGGACTTCGAGGCCTACAAGTCGACCGCGCTGCGTCACCCCAAGCAGCCGTTGATCTACCTCCCCCAGGGCGTCACCGAGGTCACGGGGCCGCAGCTCGGCAGCTCGCTGGTGCGGCCGGGCGACAACGATCTCACCATCCGGCACGAGGGCGAGCCGATCGGCGAGCGGATCACGGTCTCGGGTCGCGTGTTCGACACCGAGGGCAAGCCGCTCCCGAACACGCTGGTGGAGATCTGGCAGGCGAACGCCTCCGGCCGCTATCGGCACGTGTGGGATCGCTGGCCGGCGCCACTGGATCCGAACTTCGACGGCGCTGGCCGCTGCCTGACCGATGAGGCCGGGCGCTACACGTTCACCACGATCAAGCCGGGCCCGTATCCCTGGGGCAACCACTACAACGCCTGGCGCCCGGCACATATCCATTTCTCACTGCTCGGCCGCGCGTTCGCGCAGCGGCTGGTCACGCAGATGTACTTCCCCGGCGACCCGTTCTTCCCCTACGACCCGATCTTCAACTCGGTCGGAGACGAGCGGGCCCGCGAGCGAATGGTGTCCACCTTCTCGATCCATAAGACACAGCCCGACTGGGCGGCGGCATACGAGTTCGACATCTACTTGCGCGGACCGGCCGCGACGCCGTTTGAGGAGGAGTTTTGATCTTCGGGACGACGCCTTCGCAGACCGTCGGGCCATACTTCGCGATCGGCCTGCCCTGGGACCTCGGGCCCCAGGTCGTGGCGCCGGATACGCCCGGCGCGATCCGTCTCAGCGGCCGCGTGTTCGACGGGGCCGGAACGCCGATCCCCGACTTCCTGCTGGAGATCTGGCAGGCCGATCCAGACGGCCGCTTCGCCGACGCCTATGGGTACGGCGGTCCCTCGGAGCTGGCCGGGTTCCGCGGCTTCGGGCGCTACGGCGTCGAGCAGGGCGACGGCACGTTCGAGTTCGTGACCGTCAAGCCGGGACCGGTGCCCGGCCCTGCCGCCACCACCCAGGCGCCCCATGTCGACGTGTCGGTGTTCGCTCGCGGCATGCTCAACCGATGCGTCACCCGGATCTACTTCGGTGACGAAGCGCAGGCCAATGCGGCCGACCCCGTGCTGATGCGCGTCCCCGCGGATCGGCGTGACACGCTGATCGCCCAGGGGATCGACGGTGGCTACGCGCTGGACATCCGGATCCAGGGCGACGGCGAGACCGTGTTCTTCGCGATCTGACCGTGTTCTTCACGATCTGATCGCCCCGCCGGCTCCGCGCAGGTCCGTCTCGATCGCCGCGACCGTGCGTCGGGCCGCCGGGAGGAACTCCCGGCGCAGCACCGCCATCGACGCGCGGCTGGTGTGAACCGACACGTTCAGCGCCGCGACCGCGCGCCCGCCGCCGTCGCGGATCGGGACCGCGAGTGAGCGCAGCCCCTCCTCGAGCTCTTGGTCGACCGCCGCGTAGTCCTGCCGGCGGACGGTGCGGAGGACCACGCGCAGCGCGTCGGCGTCCTTCACGGTGCGCGCGGTCAACGGCCGCGGTGTCAGCCTCGACAGCCGCTCGTCGAGCTCAGCGTCGGCGAGGTCAGCGAGCAGCACGCGGCCCATCGAGGTGGCGTATGCGGGCAGGCGGGTGCCGACCGCAAGCGTGATGCTCATGATCCGGCGGGTGGGGACCCGGACCACGTAGACGATGTCGAGGTCGTCGAGCACAGAGATCGAGGAGGACTCATCGACGTCGGCGACGAGCGCCTCCATATGCGGCTGGGCGACCTCGGGGAGGGTCAGGCTCGACAGGTACGCGTAGCCGAGCTCGAGGATCCGTGGCCGGAGCGAGAAGCGGCCATCGGAAACGTGCACGTACCCGAGCTCGACGAGCGTGAGCAGGAACCGCCGCGCCGCCGCCCGGGTCAGGCCGGTGGCGCGGGCGACATCGCTGAGCGCGAGCTCCCGGTGCTCGGCGTCGAACGATCTGATCACCGTCAGCCCACGTTCGAGCGACTGGACGAAGTCGGGGTTGCGTCGCTGGTTCTCGGGCATCCTCGGGGCCGCGCGACGAGTCGCGCACAGACGTTCGGGATGCGAACAGTACCTGCGAGCTACGCGTCTCAGACCAACCAGGCCGGCTACGCGACCGCGCCGCGGGCGCCGATCGCCTCAGCCGCCTCGCGGATGCAGCGTGCGGCGGCGTGCAGCGCCCGCCGCTGGTCGTCGGTCAGCTCCCACTCGTGGATGCGCTCGGCTCCGCCGGGGCCGAGCGACACCGGGACGCTGACGCTGACGCCGTCTATCCCATACTCGGCGGCGAGCATCACCGACGCCGGCCATGGCTCGGCGTCGCCGTATCTGATCGCGCCGATCATCCGCGCCAGGCCCAGGCCTGACGTCCAGGTCGAGGAGCGCCCGGAGTCAAGCGCCACGTGGCGCGCGTACCAGCCGCCAACGAACTCGACCGCCTGCTCGCGCTGGGCGATCGTCAGCTGCACAGGCTCGCCGTCGACCGAGACGCGGTCGAGCAGGTGCACCGCCAGTGGTCCGTGCTCGCCCAGCGACCACGCCGACACGCGCGCGGGCTCGATTCCCAGCGACCGCGCGATCCCCGTGCGCAGGCGCAGCGTGTCGTTGAGCGTGTAGCCGAGCACCCGTCGGCGGTCGATCCCGGTCGTCAGCTGCGCGAGCGTGCACAGCGGGTCCACCGGGTTGGTGACGATCACGAGGATCCCGCCCCATCCCGGCGGCACGCGGTCGAGCACCGACGCGACGATCCGGGCGTTGGCGTGCAGGTACACCATCCGCGAGTCGTTGACGGTCAGCGGTGTGGCAGCCGCGATCACGAGGATGTCGGCCGCTGCGATGTCGTCCCGGTCGCCGCCCCTCACCGACCCCGTCGCGCCCTGCTCGAGCACCTGCTCGAGATCGAGCACGTGCGAGCTGACCATCTGCGAGCGCTCGTCGAGGAGCACGACGTCGTAGTCACCCGGCGCGATGAGCAGGTTGAAGGCCAGCGACGCTCCGACGCCTCCGCCCCCTCCGACGATCGCGACCCTCGGCATGGTCGGGCGCACACTATCCGCCGTCGCTGACCGTTGGGCCCACATAGGCACCGCCAACGCAGAGAAATCCTTGAGTCGAAAACGCTTGAGAAGTAAACTGTGTCGCCAGCGACCCCTGCGGAGGACCGAACCGCCGAGGGGCGTAGCCGGGGCCGAGAGGAGCAACCAATGCCCGTTGTGCCGATCAATCAGATCCTTGACGCGGCGTTCGCCGAGCGATACGGCGTAGCGGCGATCAACATCGTCGACGATCTCAGCCTCGACGCAGTGCTGACCGCGGCGACCGAGCTCGAATCGCCGCTGATCGTGCAGACCTCGGTCAAGACCGTCAAGTCGATCGGTGCCGGGCCGCTGTTCAGCATGTGGCGCGCGCGGGCCGATGAGGTCCCGGTTCCGGTGAGCCTGCACCTGGACCACTGTCCCGAGCGCGAGTGGATCACCACATGTCTGGAGGCGGGGTGGAATTCGGTCCTGTTCGACGGCTCGCACCTCGACGTCGATGAGAACACCCGCCAGACGATCGAGGTAGTGGCGGAGGCCGAGCGCCACGGCGCTCACGTCGAGGGCGAGATCGAAACGGTGGCCGGCGTCGAGGACGGGGTCGGCTCCGACGATGCCGGTCAAGTTCACCCGGTCGAGGTGTCGGCGAAGTTCATCGAGGAGACGGGCGTGTACTCGTTCGCCCCGGCGATCGGCACCGCGCACGGCCTGTACAAGAGCTCCCCCGAGCTCAGACCCGAGCGCGTCACCGACCTGGTGGCGCTGCATCCGATCCCGATGGTGCTGCACGGCGGCACGGGGCTGACCGAGTCGCAGTTCACCGACCTGATCGCGCGCGGCTGCGCGAAGGTCAACATCTCGACCGCGCTGAAGATCGCGTTCGTCGAGTCCCACCGGGAATACCTCGAGGCCAACCCCGGCAAGCACGATCCGCCGTCGATGCTGTCCCATGTGCGCGACGCCGTCAAGGACATGGCCGTCCGCCATATCGGCATGTTCGGGTCGGCGGGACGCGCCGGCGCCGTCCTGGCAACCGCGACCTGAAGACCCGCCAGTGCCTGCGTTGATCTTCGATTGCGACGGCGTGCTCGCCGACACCGAGCGCGACGGTCACCGGCCGGCCTTCAACGAGACGTTTGCCGCGGTCGGCCTCCCGGTCCGCTGGTCGGCCCAGGAGTATGCGGAGAAGCTCAAGATCGGCGGCGGTAAGGAGCGCATGGCATCGCTCCTCAGCGACGAGTTCGTGGCGGACAACGGGCTGCCCTCCGATCCCGAGGGCCAGAAGGCGCTGCTGGCCGACTGGCACCGACGCAAGACCGCCACCTACAAGGCGATCGTGGCGGCCGGCAAGCTCCCCGGCCGTCCCGGCATCGCCCGGATCACACAGGAGGCGCTGGCCGCGGGCTGGGACCTGGCGGTCGCATCGACCTCGGCCGAGGAGTCTGTCCGGGCCGTGCTCGAGCACGCCGTGGGAGCCGATGCCGCCGCGCACTTCTCGGTGTTCGCCGGCGACATCGTCCCTGCCAAGAAGCCCGATCCGGGGATCTATCTGCTGGCGCTCGACCGCCTCGGCCTCCAGCAGCCTGAGGCGATCGTGATCGAGGACTCGCGCAACGGTCTGCTGGCCGCGGTCGGGGCCGGGCTGAGCTGCGTGGTCACGGTCAGCTCCTACACCGAGCGCGAGGACTTCGGCGAGGCCGCGCTGGTGGTCTCGAGCCTCGGCGATCCGGGCGAGCCCACGCGCGTCATCGCCAATCCCGGCGACGTGCCGATCGGCGACCGGGTCACGCTCTCCGACCTGGACGCCGTCCGCACCCAACCCCTATCCCACAAGGAGACCGTATGAGCGAGACATCGTTGAGCCAGGCCGAACTGGTCGTGCGGACGATTGCGCAGACCGCGGTCGACAACGAGACCTACTTCTGCGAGCTCGACGCGGTCGTCGGCGACGGCGACTTCGGCTACTCGCTCGCCCGCGGGTTCGAGGTCGTGATCAGCGACTGGGACGCCGACGCGATGGCTCACACCGACGTCAGCGGCCTGCTCAAGAAGACCGCGATCGTCCTCACCAAGCGCATCGGTGGCACCTCGGGGCCGATCTGGGGGACGGCGTTCCTGCGCGCCGGGGCCAGCCTCAACGACATCTCTGACCCCACCGGCGAGCAGGTGATCGCCGCGCTACGCGCCTCGATCGAAGGCATCAAGCAACGCGGCAACACCGACCTCGGCGACAAGACGCTGCTGGACGCGCTCGTCCCCGCGACGGACGCGCTCGAGGCGGCGCTTCCGGAGGGGCCGGGACCGGCGCTGCAGCGCGCCGCAGCCGTCGCGCGCGAGAGCGCCGAGGCGACCAAGGGGATGCTCGCTCAGCGCGGCCGCGCCTCCTACACCGGGGAGCGCAGTCGCGATTCGGTGGACGCGGGAGCAGTGGGGATCGCGGTGATGTTCGAGGCCGTGAGCAAGGCCTGGCAGGAGTCCGAGCTGGAGCGCGCCTGAACGACGCGGTCTCGGGCGAAGGGGGCAGGCATGCGGGGCTGGGCTGACCTGACGCGGTCAAGCGCAGCATCGGAAGCAGTGCGCATCAAGCAAGGCAGGTCACCCAGAGAGAGGAGATGTCGTGAAGAAGTTCGTCAACGACCCTCAGCAGTTTGTGCCGGAGATGCTCAAGGGCGTGGAGCTCGCTAACCCGGGCAAGCTCCGTTATGTGCCGGAGTACAACCTGATCATGCGGGCCGACGCGCCGAGCGAGGAGAAGGTGTCGATCGTTCAGGGTTCGGGCTCGGGGCATGAGCCCGCGCATGTGATGGTGGTCGGCAAGGGGATGCTCGATGCCGCGTGTCCAGGCGATGTGTTCGCGGCGCCGCCGTCGGATTACGTGTATGAGACGACCAAGCTGATGGCCAGCCCCAAGGGCGTGCTGCACATCATCAACAACTACACCGGCGACCGGATGGCGTTTGACATGGGCCGCGAGCTGGCCGAGGCCGAGGACATCAAGGTCGCGACGATCGTCGTCGACGATGACGTGGCGGTGAAGGACTCGACCTACACCGTGGGCCGCCGCGGCGTAGCGGGCAACTTCTTCGTGATCAAGGCCGTCGGCGCCGCGTCAGAGCGCGGCGCTTCGCTTCAGGAGCTGGTCTCGCTCGGCGAGCGCGTGAACTCCGTCACCCGGACGATGGGCATGGCGCTGACCTCGTGCACGCCGCCCGCCAAGGGCTCGCCGCTGTTCGAGCTCGGCGACGACGAGATGGAGATGGGCGTCGGGATTCACGGCGAGCCGGGCCGCCGGCGCGAGAAGCTCGCCAACGCCAACGCGATCATCGACGAGCTGCTCGAAGCGGTCGCCACCGACCTGCCATACGAGAACGGCGACAACGTCGCGCTGATGCTCAACGGGCTGGGCGGCACCCCGATCTCCGAGCTGTACATCCTCTACGGGCGCGCCCACCAGCAGCTCGCCGACCGCGGGATCAACGTGACCCGCAGCTACGTCGGCGAGTACTGCACCTCGCTCGACATGGCCGGCGCGTCGATAACCCTGGTCAAGCTCGACGACGAGCTCAACGACCTATTCGACGCCCCCGCCGAGGTGGCGGTCCGCGTCTTCTAGAACCGGGTCACAACGGCGGCGGCCCTCACCGGCCGCCGCCGCTCGGCCACCACAGCCGGATGAGCTCGCCGTGGGCGATCTCGCGCTCGGGCGGAGTCCGTCGCCCCACGGCGAGCAATGCAGCTCGGATCGTTCCGACGTGGGCGACGACGAGCGCCGGAGCCGGGCCGCCGGCGACGGCCTCCAACGCCCGCCGCGTGCGCTCGACCTGGCCTTGGAGCGACTCACCGCCGGGGAACGCAAACTCCGGATCGGCGGCCTCGAAGGCGGCGAACAGCTGCGGCGAGACCTCGGCCAGATGCGCGAGCGACTGCCCCTCCCAGCTGCCGCGATCTGACTCGATCAGATCGTCGAGCACCACCGGCTCGGCGTCCACCGCCGCAGCCACGGCCGCCGCCGTCTGGCGCGCGCGCAGCAGCGGTGACGTCCAGACCGCCACGACGCCGGCGTCCGCTGCGCGCCTCGCCAGCTGCGCCGCCTGCTCGCGACCCTGGTGCGACAGCGGCGGGTCCCGCCGGCCGAGGATCTTCCCGCCGGCGTTCTCGGGCGTCTGCCCGTGGCGGGCGAACAGCAGCTCGACGCCGTCCGCGGGGACCGTGGCCGCTCACCCGCCCGGTCAGGCCGCGAGGTACTGCTGCCAGGCGGTCGGGATCGTGGGGCTGGCCACGTGGATGAACACCGTGGGGTTGGGCATCCGCGGTGGCTTCTGCAGACGCATCCCAACCTGGCGGGGAAGCCGGTCGCCCTTGCGGCGGTTGCACGGCGCGCACGACGCCACAATGTTGTCCCAGCTCGATCCACCGCCCTTGGAGCGCGGGATCACGTGGTCGACCGTCAGGTTCGAGCGCGCGCCGCAGTACTGACACGTCCACTCGTCGCGCGCAAACACGGCCCGCCGGGTGATCTTGCGACGGTGCGTGTCGCGCGGGATCCGCACGTAGCTCACCAGCCGGATCACCACCGGCCGGGTCATGGTCGAGTTCGCCGAGTGCAGCGCTAGCTCACCGTGCTCGATCACCTCGGCCTTCTCCTTGAGCAACAAGCACCACGGCCCGCCGAATCGTGCACACGTTTATCGGCTCGTACGTCGCGTTCAGAACGAGCACCCGCCCAACCTCACGCCCGCGCCGCTGGTGCTCTGGAGGCGGCGCGGACCTCGGTGGCGCAGGTACTGGGGAGGCCATGAGCTTGCGCGCCAGTGTACCGATGCGGGGAGCGGACCCTCCGGCATAATCCGTGCCGGCTGCGCCGCCCTTCAGGCCGCCGGGAACGAGCCCAGCGTCCGCAATACCTCGACGCGGCCGGCCAGGCCTTCGAGCGCCGCGGCCACGTGGGGCTCGGTGTCGCGGCCCTCCAGGTCGCAGAAGAACATGTAGCGCCCGAGGCCCTGTTTGCGCGGCCGCGACTCGATCCGGGTCAGGTTGACCTCCCGTCCGGCGAACTCCGACAGGCAGCCGACCAGCCAGCCTGGAGCCTCCGAGCCCACCCCCCAGAATACGATCGCGGTCTTCCACGGGGCCGCGTCGGGCGGCGGTGCCCCCGGGCCACCCGGCGCGCTGCCCGCGCGGCCGAGCCAGACGAACCGGGTCTCGTTGTCGGTCACATCCTCGACTCCGGCCCGCAGCACGGTGGCGCCGTAGCGGGCGGCGGCCGACCGCGTCCCCAGGGCGGCCCAGGGGCCGGCGTGTTCGGCGACCGTCCGCACCGCTTCGGCGGTCGAGCTGCCGGCCAGCACACGGGCCCGGGGCAGCCGCGTGCGGATGAACTTGGCGCACTGTCCGCTGGCCTGGGGGTGGGACACGACGATCTCGATCTCGGTCAGCTCGAGCGGTGCGCGGGCGATCAGGCAATGCTCTATCGGCCTCACGAGCTCGCCGAGGATGCGGACGTCCTCGGTTTCCATCGCCAGCGCGTCCAGCGTCGCGTTGACCGACCCCTCCAGCGAGTTCTCGATCGGCACCAACGCCTGCTCGACCGCCCCGGAGTGCACCGCCATCACGGTGTCGTAGATCGTTGGCAGCGGCAGCAGCTCGTGCCCGCCGTCGGCCGCGAGTCCACCGATCACGGCCTCGTGCGTGAACGTTCCCTCCGGTCCGAGATAGCCGACCCGCATGCGTGCGCCCGTTGCGACGCTACCGGTCCGGCGGCGGCTGTCCGTCGCCCTCCAGCGCCAGCCGGACGGCCTCGTCCTCCTCTGGCGACAGCTCGAGTTCGGACTGGCCCTCGTAGAGCTGCTTGGCGTAGAGACGCGCCTGGTCACGGTGGTGGATCGAGGAGAGCACCAGTCCCGACCGCTTGGCGTCCAGCAGCGCGATCGAGGTCGACTGCCGTCCGGACATCTCCCCGTATGCGTCGTACCGGACCAGCGCCCGGTAGGCGATCGTGCCGTCCAGCCGGCGCTCGGATCCGGTCACCCGTTGGTCAAGCCGCTCGGCGACGTCGCCCACGTAGTCGTGCAGGGCCGTGAACTGACGCGCCAGATTCGCCACGTGAGCGACGATGTCTTCGTCGCCCGCCGACAGCAGCAGCCGCTGATCGGCGCGCACGCGCCGCAGCCGCACGGCAAGCACGATCGAGGTCAACAGCGACACGGCGGCGACCGCAGCGGCGGCGATCGCGACGATCCCGGCGGTGCTGGTCAGGTCATGCACCGCTGGAAGGATAAGAGCCCGGGGCGGACGGTTGATTACAGCCGGGTCGGGCGGCTATTGGAACGTCACCGGGAACGACAGTGTGTTGTTGTCGGTGTTCTTCTCGCCCGGGACCTTGGAGATCGTCGCGGTCAGCGTGTAGGAGCCGGCAGGCGGCGAGGAGTTCAGCGCCACCGTGCAGGTGGCGTGCTGTCCGGGGGTCGTCTCCGGCACGGTGGTCTTCCCGGTGATGTGGCTGTTGGACAGCGTCACGCTGCAGACGATGTTGTGCTCGGTGTTGGTGCCGCCGTTGGAGAAGTTCAGTGTGAACGACGGCGGCGGGCTCGCCGGGACGGTGTTGTCGGAGCCGGTCTGCAGCGTGGTGCCGCCGACCGAGACCGAGTCCAGCGAGTGGCCGTGCAGGCCGGGGGCGGGCTTGGCGTTGTTGGTGGTCGAGCCGGTCGGGGAGGACACGTGGAGCACCTGGGCGACGAACGAGGGCGTCAGCCACTGCAGGCTGGGCAGGAACTGACCGCCGTTGAACTGCTGTCCGCTGATGTTCGCGCTCTTCAGGGCGCCGGCGATCAGCGGCAGGGTGTAGCTCTTGTAGACGACGTCTGAGGCGTAGAAGCGCGCCATCTGTCCGGCGATGTTGTTGACCGCGTCCTTGCTGGTGGCGTTGCTCAGCGCCGGCTGGATCTGCTGGGCGACGTTGGTGATCCCGTCGCGCCGCATCTGCAGTGCCATCAACAGGTTCTGCTGAGCGGTCTTGACCTCGCCGGGCACGTCGATGCCCTTCGCCCGCTCGAGCTGCTTGTTGGCGGTCACGCCGGTCTCGTCGATCTGGTTCTGGAGATTGACCGCGCCCCCCGTGCTGGCGCCGTTCGAGAGCACGCCGAAGAATTGCTTGCCGGTCTGGTTGGAGTCCTGGATGATCGTCGCGACGTTGTTGTTGTAGTCGCGCAGCGAGTTGTTGCGGGAGCTGACCTGACAGCCGTGAACGCCGATCACGATCAGGATGATCACGACCACCAGCGCGGCCACCGCGATCCCCCGTCGCAACCTGATCGCCTGCTGATCGCCGGGCGGACGGCCGGACGGGGGCGTGCGGGAAGGTGGGCGGCGGCCACCCCCCGAGGGCCGGCGCCGACGCTGCGGTGTGGGCTCGGTACGAGGCTCGTCGACCTCGTCGAAGAACGACACGCTTGTGTTGGCTCCTTTGGGGGCTCTGAAACCGCCAGTATGACCTGCTAGACGGCGGCAAACGCAATTCGTGGGGGGTCCACTACCCATTCGGGACGCCGTTCAAGAGGGACGGCGCGCCCGGTGTGGAAATGCACCGCATCGGCGCCAGCAAGCCATCGATCGCCCGTGGCCAAGCCTCGGATCACCCCGCGCACCGGTCGCCGTGGGGCGAGGCGCCGATCGTGCTCGACCGTTATCGCCTGCACCGCACCCTGGGTTCGGGGGCGTTCGGCACCGTGTGGCTGGCGCGCGACGAGCGGCTTGACCGCGAGGTGGCGGTCAAGATCGTTCCGCGGGCGCGAATCCTGGGGCGCAGGTTCGCGCGCGAGGCACGCGCCGCGGCGCGCCTGTCGCATCCTGGGATCGTGACGCTGTATGAGGCCGAGATCGACGACGAGGCCGCGTACCTGGTGTCGGAGCTGGTTCGCGGCGGCACGCTGGCGGATCTGCTCGAGGCCGGGCGGATGTCCGACCGCGACATCGTCACGATCGCGATCGCACTGACCGACGCGCTCGATCACGCCCACTCCCAGGGCGTGGTCCATCGCGATGTCAAGCCCACCAACGTGTTGGTTCCCGACCAGCCGTCGACCCAGGCCGGAATCGCCAAGCTGACCGACTTCGGGGTCGCGCGGGTGATCGGGGGCGACTCGCTGACGATCACGGGCGACGTCGTCGGTACCGCGGCCTACATGGCGCCCGAGCAGGCTGAGGGGCTCGAGGCCGGAGCCCCGGCCGACCTGTACTCGCTGGCGCTCGTGGTCTACGAGGGTCTGACCGGCCTCAACCCGGTCCGCGCAGGCACGGGCGCTCAGCGAGCCCGGCGGCTGGGCGCGCATCTGCCGCCGCTGCGCCGGCAGCGGCGCGACCTGCCAAGGGAGCTTGGGCAGGGGATCGATCTCGCTCTGCGCCCCCGCCTGCGCGAGCGCGGCGGGCTGGGCGATCTGCGACTGGCGATGATCGCGTCGGTCGAGCAGCTCGAGGACAGCCCGGGTGCCGTCGGGGGGGCGTGGCCGCGCCCGCGCCCGCGGATCCGCCGCCGTCGAGCGGCCGAATCCTCTCCGTCTCTGGGGTTCCCGGACCCGACGCCACCCACGGCGCCCACCGCCCGTGATCTCAGGGACCGCCGGGTGCAGCGCAACTACGCCGATCGCGGCGACCTCGACGCGCCTGTCGAGCATCACCCCGACACGGCGCCGGAACTCGAGAGCGAGCTTCCGGCGTGGCCGGCGCGCGGGTTGGCCGCCGCGGGCGCCGCGTTCGTAGCCGCCTGGCTGTTCTCGCACGCGATCGCCCCTTCGATCCTCGGGCCCGCGGCGGCCGCACTGATCGCTGGACTGGCGGTCGCGGCGCTGCCGCGCCTGGGTTGGCTCTTACTGACGTTCGCGGTCACCGTGTTGCTGCTGGCCGGCGGCCGCCCCGGCGCCGCGCTGTTGATCGCGCCGACGGCCCTGCTGCCGGTGTTCCTGACGCCTCGCCGACCGGTGGGTTGGCCGCTGGCGGCGGGCGCTCCGGCGCTGTCGCTGCTGGGCCTCGCCGGGGGTTGGCCCGCGATCGCGGCGCGCGCGGCCACGCCCTGGCGACGGGCGGCGTTGGGGGCGACCGGATGGATCTGGCTGGCGGTCGCGTCGGCGATCGCCGACTCGGACCTGTACGCGCACCGGCCCGCGGGCACGCCCGCGGCGTCGGTGTGGATGCCCTCGCTGCACGAGGCGGCCGCGCACGTACTGGTGCCGCTCGTGAGCCCCGGATGGCTGCTGGGAGCGGTGCTGTGGGGGCTTGCGGCAGCCGTCCTGCCGGTGCTCACCGCCCGCCGATCGCTGGGGGTCGCCGCGGTGCTGGTGACCGTCTGGTCCGCGACGCTGGTGTCCGCTACCGCTACAGTCCTTGCTCTCAGTCACCCTCGCGGCGCCGGTATGCCCGCCACGGCGGTGCTAGGCGCAGTTTTCGGCGCGGTCGTCGCGCTAGCGCCGGTAGCCGCCAGACTTTGGCGCAGCAGCCATCGCGCAGTCTCACCTGCGTAGCATGGAACGGGGCCCTAGGCCAAGCCATGAGCGTCCTTAGAAGCCTCGAAAACAAGATCGCCGGACTCGTCGAAGGCACCTTCAGCCGAGCGTTTCGCTCTCAGGTTCGGCCGGTCGAGATCGCCCGCAAGCTGGCTCGGGAGATGGAGGAGCACAAGTCGTCCTCGGTCTCGCGCACGTATGTGCCCAACGAGTACCACGTGTTCCTGTCGCCCCGCGACCGCGAGCGCTTCGCCGACTACGAGTCCGCGCTCGCCGAGGAGCTCGCCGGCTACCTGCTCGAGTACGCGCGGCGCGAGCGGCTGGCGATGCTCTCGCGCCCGGTGGTCGAGTTCGAGACCGACGAGCGGCTGGGCCTCGGGGAGTTCGGGATCCAGACCCGGGTCGTGCAGCCCCCAAGCGAGTCCTATCCGGCGCAGGAACCGGTCGACGAACAGTCCGGACGCACGATGATCTACAGCAGCGCCGAACGGGTCGCCGAGCCCCTGCAGGAGAACGCTCGGGCCCGCGCCCAGCGGGCGCTGCTCGTTGTGGACGACAAGCGGATGGTGGTAGGCCCGGCCGGAGTCGTGATCGGCCGCAGCCGGCAGGCCGACGTGGTCGTCGACGACCCCAACGTCTCGCGCCAGCACGCTGAGATCCGCCCCCGGGGCGGCTCATGGGTGCTCAATGACTTGGGTTCGACCAATGGGTCGGTGCTCAACGGCCGACGCATCGACGGGCCCGAGGTCCTCAAGCCGGGGGACCAGATCGAGATCGGGACCTCCTCGATGACGTTCGAGCTGGAGTAGGTGCGACATCGATGCTCGAGCCCGTCTCAGTTGGGTTGAAGTTCGGCTTCTTGGCCGTCCTGTACCTGTTCTTGATGTGGGTGGCCTGGAGCGCTCTGCGTGATCTCCGGCGCGGTCGCCAGAGCCCCTCCCAACAGCCCGACCGGCCGCAGTACGACGACGCCACCGGCATGTATCCGGCCGCCGCCGGCCTGGGCCAGCCGGACGTGGACGGATTCGAGCCCAGGCTGATGGTGGAGCGCGCTCCCGGGCATGAATCGGGGGCTGCATATGACGTGTCTGGCGGCGCTACGCTCGGCCGCGGAGATGTTGAGATCCGGCTCGACGATCCGTTCGCGTCCTCCCACCATGCCCGGATCGGACGTCAGGGACACGTGTTAGTGATCGAGGACCTGGGATCGACCAACGGCACCTATCTCAACGAGGAGCCGCTCAGCGGACCGCAGCCGCTGCACCCCGGAGACCGGATCCGGATCGGCGACAGCGAGTTCTCCTACGAGCAATGACCGAGCACTGACGATGCTTCGCGCCGCGGAAACCGTTTGGAAGACCGACACCGGCCGCCAGCGCCGGGACAACGAGGACAACGCGTTCGCGCGCGCACCGGTGTTCGTCGTGGCCGATGGGATGGGCGGGGCGCAGGCCGGCGAGGTCGCCTCCAAGATCGCGATCGAGGCGTTCGAGCAGGGGCTGCCCGACTCGGGCAGCCCCGAGCAGCGGCTGGCCGACCGGGTCCGCGAGGCAAACCGCCGGATCCACGAGCGCTCGCAGGCCGACCACGAGCGCGCCGGGATGGGCACCACACTCACCGCCGCCTACCTGGATGACGCGGCGCTGGCGATCGCGCACGTCGGTGATAGCCGCGCATATCTGTTCCGCAACGGCTCGCTCGAGCGCCTGACCGAGGACCACTCGCTGGTCGAGGAGCTCGTCCGTCAGCAGAAGCTGACTCCCGAGCAGGCCGCCGAGCATCCCCAGCGGTCGATCATCACCCGCGCGCTCGGCCCCGAGGAGACGGTCGAGGTCGACACCTGGACCTATCCGGTGCGCGCCGGCGACGTGCTGCTGCTGTGCAGCGACGGGCTGACCTCGATGGTCGCGGAGTCGCGCGTGGCCGAGATCCTCGCCGCGGCCGGCTCGCTCACTGACGCCGCCGACGGGCTGATCGACGCTGCCAACGGGGCGGGCGGGCGCGACAACATCACCGTGGTCCTGTTCCGTCTGGAGGACGTCGGCGGCGACGGCGCCAGCGGCGACGACGCCACGATGGTCGGGCTCCAGGAGCCGGTCGGCGCTGCCCGGCCTGCGGAGGCCGCGTCGGCCGCCTCGAGCTCAGCGGGCGCGTCCACGGTCGCCGAGCAGACCGCGATCCACCGCGTGCCTGCGGCCGTCGAGACGGCCCCGCGGGCGCGGCGGCTGAAGCCGATCCCGGCCGGCGAAGTCAGGACTCGGGAGCAGGCGCGCGACCCGCACCGGCGCAGCATGCCGAGATACGCCAAGGTGCTGGTGGCGCTGTTCTCGGTGCTGGTGGTGCTGGCGCTGGTCGGCGCCGGCGGCTATCTGGCGACCCGGCAGCTGTACTTCATCGGCACCGACCAGCAGGGGATCGTGACGATCTACCGCGGGCTTCCGTATGACCTGCCGGCCGGGATCCGCCTCTATGAGACCTTCTACACCTCCGGCGTGCCCGGCTCGCTGGTGCCCCTGTCGCGGCGTGACGACCTGCTCAACAACCATCTGCGGTCGCAGTCGGACGCGACCTCGGTGGTGATGGCGCTGGAACAGGGGAGGATCTCGAAGTGATGAGGCTGGTCGTGCCGGGGCGGTCTCGGTGACCGCGCGCAACCGCGAGCTTGTCTGCCTGATCCCGGCGTCGCTGCTGCTGACCGCTGGGTTCGCGGGCGTGTTCATCCAGCGCTCCAACGTGCTGTCGAATGTGTCGCTGACCTACGGCGCGATCTTCCTCGGGCTGTGCATCGCGGGGCACGTGTTCATCCGGATGACGCTTCCGGATGCGGACCCGTACATGTTCCCGCTGGTGGCCCTGCTGGCCAGCTTCGGGCTGGTGATGATCTACCGGATCGATCCCACGCTGGCCCGCCAGCAGGCTCAGTGGTTCGTGCTCGGCCTGATCCTGTTCGCGGTCACGATCGTGGCGTTTCGGGACTACCGCAAGCTCGAGCAATACCGATACGTGATCGTGGCGGTCTCGCTGGGACTCCTGATCCTGCCCCGGCTGCCGGGGATCGGCTATCAGGCCAACGGTGCCTACCTGGGCGTCCGCATACCCGGGCTGTTCGTGTTCCAGCCGGCGGAGTTCGCCAAGGTCGGTCTGGTGATCTTCCTGGCCAGCTACCTGCGCGACACCCGCCAGCTGATGGTCACCGGCGCGCGCCGGGTGCTCGGGATCACGATCCCGCCGATCAAGTACTTCGGCCCGGTGCTGGTGATCTGGGGCCTGGCGATGCTGATCATGCTCTTACTGCACGACATCGGGTCGTCGCTGATGTTCTACGGCGGGCTGCTGGCGGTCCTGTACGTGGCCACGGGCCGGCTCTCGTTCGTCGTCGTCGGGCTGGCCGCGTTTGCGCTCGGCGCCTGGTATGTCGGGACCCACGTCCCCCACGTGCACGACCGCGTCGACGCGTGGCTGCACCCATTCGACCCGCTGCTCTACAACAAGATCGGCGGCAGCTACCAGCTGGCCAACTCGCTGTTCGCCCAAGCGGCCGGTGGCATGTTCGGTCAGGGCTTCGGCGAGGCCACGCTCAACATCCCCGGCGGCGGGCCGCTGCTGCCGGCCCCGCAGACCGACATGATCTACGCGGTGATCACCGACGAGCTCGGGCTGTTCGGAGCCTGCGCGGTGTTGGTGACCTACCTGCTGTTCGTGGCCCGCGGGCTGAAGGCCGCACAGCTCGCGCGCGACTCATTCTCGACGCTGCTCGCGGTCGGACTGAGCGCGATCTTCGCCGTGCAGGTGTTCGTGATCGTCGGCGGGGTCACTCGCGTGATCCCGTTGACCGGCGTGACGCTGCCGTTCATCTCCTACGGCGGGTCGTCGATCATCGCCAACTTCGTGTTGCTGGCGCTGCTGCTGCTGGTCTCCGACCGGGCACGGAGGCAGGCGTGAACGCCCCGATCGCAAAGCTGTTCGCGGTGATCGTGGTGCTGTTCGCGCTGCTGATCGTGTTCACCTCTCGCTGGACGGTGTTCGACGCCAAATCGCTGAACAACGACGTGCTGAACCGCCGCACGCTGATCGACGAGCTCAAGATCAAGCGCGGGCGGATCTTCGCCGACGACGGCGAGGTGCTGGCGAGGTCGGTCCCGGCCGCCGGGGGCACGTTCGGCCGCACGTATCCGACCGCGGAGCTGTTCTCCCAAGCGGTCGGCTACGCGATACCGTCGCTCGGGCGCAGCGCCGGGATCGAGCGCTCGCACGGCGACGAGCTGCGCGGGCTGCAGACTGGGCTGAGCTCGGTGTTCGGACAGCTAAGCCGGCACCGCGTCGGCGACGACGTCCACACGAGCCTCGACCCCAAGGCCCAGAAGGTCGCGCTCGACGAGCTCGCCGGCCGCGCCGGATCGGTGGTCGCGCTGGATCCGCAGACCGGCCAGGTCAAGGTGATGGTCGCTCTGCCCAGCTACGACGACAACCATCCCGACGCCACCGGGCCCAACATCTCGACGTTCAACCGCTCCACGCAGGCCGGCTACCCGCCCGGGTCGACGTTCAAGGTGGTCACCGCCACGGCGGCGATCGACAGCGGCAAGTACACGCCGGGGTCGGTCGTCAACGGCGACTCCCCGAAGAAGGTGTCGGGTGTGCCACTGGCCAACGACGCCAACCAGAGCTTCGGCAACATCGACCTGACCACGGCGCTCACGTACTCGGTCAACACGGTCTGGGCCCATGTCGCCGAGAGTCTCGGCCGGGGGACGATGACCGAGTACATGAAGCGGTTCGGCTTCTACTCCAAGCCGCCGCTCGACTACCCGTCCGACGAGATGGTGGCCAGCCGTCCGTACTCGAGCACGGGTAGGCCGCTGCCCCCCGGTAGCCCGAACGAGGACATCGGCCGGATCGCGATCGGCCAGGGCGGCCTGCGAGTCACCCCGCTGCAGATGGCGATGGTGGCCGCTGCGGTGGCCAACAAGGGCAAGCTGATGACCCCGCGGTTCGCCACCAAGGTCGTCGACCAGGACGGCCGCACGGTCAGGACCTACAAGCCGTCGGTCTACTCCCAGGTGATGTCCCCGTCGTCGGCGGCCGCGGTGACCGCGATGATGAAGAAGGTCGTCGACGAGGGCACCGGCACCCCGGCACAGCTCGGCGGGATCAGCGTCGCCGGTAAGACGGGCACCGCCCAGATCGGGGTCGTCGGCTCGAACCTGACCCAGCCGTGGTTCATCGGCTTCGCGCCGGTGGAGGACCCCAAGGTCGCGGTTGCGGTGACGATCGAGCGCTCCCAGGGCGGCTTCGGCGGCACCGTGGCGGCGCCGATCGCCCGAGACGTGATCCAGAGCCTGCTCTCGGAAGGCCAGTAAGTGCACCGGCCAGAATTCAGGGCGCACTAGCGATGGCCGATCTCTCTCCCGGAGCGATCGTCGACAACCGATACAAGGTGCTCTCGCGTCTGGGTTCGGGCGGGATGGCTGACGTGTTCCTGGCCGAGGACCAACAGCTGGGGCGCAACGTCGCCCTGAAGCTGCTGCATCGCCGGTTCGCCGAGGACCCCGACTTCGTCGAGCGCTTCCGGCGCGAGGCCCAGGCGGCGGCGCGGCTCCAGCATCCCAACGTGGTTGGGGTCTACGACCGCGGCGCCTACGACGACACCTTCTACATCGCGATGGAGTACCTGCCCGGGCGCACGCTCAAGCAGGTGATCCGCCAGGAAGCGCCGCTGGACCCGATCCGCGCGATCGACATCACCACCCAGATCCTTCGCGCCGCTCGCTTCGCCCACCGCCGCGGCGTCATCCACCGCGACCTCAAGCCCCACAACGTGATCATCGACGAGACCGACCACGCCAAGGTCACGGACTTCGGGATCGCCCGCGCTGGCGCCTCGGACATGACCGAGACCGGATCGATCATGGGCACCGCGCAGTACCTGTCGCCCGAGCAGGCTCAGGGTCACGCGGTCAGCGCGGGCTCGGACCTCTACTCGATCGGGGTTGTGCTCTACGAGATGCTGACCGGACGGGTGCCCTTCGACGCCGATTCGGCGGTGACGATCGCGCTCAAGCACGTGTCGGAGGCGCCGACCGCCCCGACCGCGATCAATCCGCGGATCCCGCCCGAGCTCGAGCAGGTCGTGATGTGGTCGATGAACAAGAACCCGGCCGACCGTCCGACGGACGCCGACCAGTTCATCGCCGCGCTGGAGGCAGCCAAGACGGCAATCATGTCCGGCGCACCCGGACAGCGGACCACGTCGTTCGCCGCACTGGCCGCCGTCGGCGGCGCCGGAGCCGGGTTCGTAGCCGGCGCGGCGGGCGCTCCGCCCGACGCTCCCGCCAACGGCTACGCGGAGCCTGGGTACGACGGCGCCGGCGCCTACACCGGTACGGTGCCACCGCAGCCGCCGCCGGGACGGCGGCGCAGATGGTGGCCATGGGTAGTCGCATTGCTCGTGCTGGCGTTGATCGGAGGCGGTGTGGCCGCCTACCTGCTGACCCGGCCGGAGAAGCGCGTGGTCCCGACGGTCACCGGGAAGACGCTCAACACCGCCCGCACCGTGCTCCAGAACGACGGGTTCGCCGTGCAGGTGCTCGACGTCACCGCCAACCAGAAGGCCGGCACGGTGATCGGACAGCAGCCGCCGGGCAACGCCAAGGTCGATGCCGGCGCGACCGTGACGCTGACGGTCTCCCAGGGGCCCGGCAACGCGACCGTACCTTCGGTCGTCGGGCTCGGTGAGAGCGCGGCCAAACGCACGTTGACCAAGGCGCAGCTGAAGTTCCGCACCCAGCAGGAGAGCTCGCAGTCGATCGCCGCAGGCGACGCGACCCGCACCGACCCTGGCGACGGCCGATCGGTGCCTGTCGGCACCCGGGTGACGCTGTTCATCTCGACCGGCAAGCCCCAGGTGACGGTCCCGGACGTCGTCGGCCAGTCGGAAGGCGCCGCCCGCGCGGAGCTGTCCAACGCCGGTCTGGTGGCGACGACGACGACCGAGACGACATCGACCACGCCGGCCGGCCAGGTGGTCGGCCAGAGCCCGGGCGGCGACACCCGCGTGCCGCCCGGCTCGACCGTGAACCTGGTGGTGGCCAAGGAGCCGACGACCGCGAAGGTGCCCGACGTCACCGGAGACACGGCTCGGGGCGCGACCGACGAGCTGCAGGCCGCGGGCTTGAAGGTCTCAGAGCAGACCAAGGACGTGACCAAGCAGAACAAGGACGGGATCGTGATCTCGCAGGACCCGGGGGCGGGCTCGACGCTCAACAAGGGGAGCACCGTGACGATCGTGATCGGCCGCTTCACCAAGCCGACGCCGACCACACCGACGACTCCCACCACGCCCACCACCCCGACGACGCCGACGAACCCGAAGACGACGCCGACCACCCCGACGACGCCGACCACGCCGTGAGCCGAGTGCGCGTCGCGGTGCTTGGCGGTGGCCGGTCCTCCGAGCACGACGTCTCGCTGGCCTCGGCCGCGTCGGTGAGCGAGGGGCTGAGGACCGCCGGCCACGAGGTCCGGCTGATCGAGATCGGCGCCGACGGGGTGTGGCGCGCCGACGGAAACGAGTTGTCGGTGCGGCCCGGCCGCGGCTTTCACGAGTGCGACGTGGTGTTCCCGGTGCTCCACGGGCCGTTCGGCGAGGACGGAACCGTCCAGGGCCTGCTCGAGTGCCTCGACGTGCCCTACGTCGGCGCCGGCGTGCTGGCCTCGGCGCTGTGCATGGACAAGGTCATGTTCAAGCACCTCATGGCCCGCGAAGGCGTCCCCCAGGTCGACTACGAGGCGGTCACCGCTCTCGACTGGCGGGCCTCTCCACGGCGAACGGTCGCTGGGCTGGCCAGACTCGGGCTGCCGGTGTTCGTCAAGCCCGCCAGGCTCGGATCGTCGGTCGGGATCGCGCGGGTGAGCGACGCCGGAGGGCTCGAGGCGGCCCTGGACACCGCGTTTGAGCACGACTCGCTGGCGATCGTCGAGGCCTACGCCTCCGGGCTCGAGGTCGAGTGCTCGGTGCTGGGCAACCACGAACCGATCGCTTCGGAGCCCGGCGAGATCATGCTCGCCCACGGCGAGTCCGGCTGGTACGACTACGAGGCCAAGTACACGCCCGGGAAGATGCGGCTGGTCGTGCCCGCCCGGGTTCCGGCGGGCGTGCGCGAGCGGGTGCGCGAGCTCGCGGTGAGCACGTTCGTCAAGAGCGCCTGCCGAGGGCTCGCCCGCGTCGACTTCTTCGTGGTCGGCGATGAGGTGCTCGTGAACGAGCTCAACACGATGCCCGGGTTCACCACCACCAGCGTCTACGCCTCGTTGTTTGACGCAAGCGGGATCCCGTACGCCGAGCTGCTGGACCGCCTGGTCGCGCTGGCGCTCGAGTGGCACGCGGCCGAGGCACAGGTCCGGCATTGAGCTGCGCAGCCGGCGGGCCTCAGAAACGGCCTGGGGGCACCGCTAGCGGTACAGGGCGACCTCGTCGATCGCCAGCTGAGGGTGGCCGCCGAGATCGGTGATCCACACCAGGTAGTAGCGGTACTTGGTGCTCTGGCCGGTTAGATGGATGTCTTGCTTGTGGACGACTTTGGTCGGCTGGGAGATCTTGCTCCAGCCCGAGTCGGGCCACGTCAGCGGCGGCTGGTTATTTCGCCCGTAGACCGTCGCGGTGAATCCGGGGGTGGTCGTGATGATCCGCAGGACCCGGGCGGTGGTCTTGGGCTTGGCGTCGATGTACAGGCCCACTCCCGCCTTGTTGAGAGTGTCGGCGTAATACGTCTGCGTGTTCCAGGCCGTGTTGAGCTGGTTGTCGATCGCCAGCCCCGCGTCGGGATGTTCATCGGTCGGCTGACCCAGCGGGTTAAAGCCGAACGCGCAGTCCGAGCACAGCCTGACCTGCGACAGCGGGGCCGACGACGGGGACGAGCTCGGCGCCTTCACCGGGAGCTTGCCGGTGCCGTGGTGCGCCTGGGTCCCGAGCCACACCACGAGCCCCACGGCCGCCGCCAGCACCACCAGGACCAGCAGCACCGCCGACGCCCGGTGACGCACCCGGAACGGGATCCGCTTCGCCGTCCGCGACGGCAGCGTCCGCAGCACGCTCGTGACCTCGCCGGTCGCCGCTCCTGCCCGCGCGGTCTCGATCGCCAGCACGTCCTCGAGGTCGGCAATCAGCTCGGCGTCGTTGGCGTAGCGATCCTGCTGGCGCTTGGCGGTCGCGGTGTCGACCACGGCCGCGAGCGCCGCGGACACCTCGGGGCGCTTGACCTGCACGTCGGGGATCTCCTCGCGGACGTGCTTCATCGCGACCGCGATCTGGTTGTCGCCCTTGAACGGGACCTCTCCGGTGAGCATCTCGTAGAGCACCACGCCCAGCGAGTACAGGTCCGACTGGCCGGTCACCGGCTGGCCCAGCGCCTGCTCGGGCGAGACGTAGTCGGTCGTGCCGAGCACTCGGCCGTCGGCGGTCAGGCCCTCCTCGTCGAGCGTGCGTGCGATTCCGAAGTCGGTGACCTTGGCCGAGCCTTCCTCGTCGATCAGCACGTTCTGCGGCTTGACGTCGCGGTGGACGATGTGCCGGGCGTGGGCGGCACCGAGCGCGCGCGCGATCTCGATCGCGTACGCCACCGCCTCGGGGATCTCTAGTCGGCCCTGGCGGCGGATGCGCTCCTTCAGCGTCTCGCCCTCGACGTACTCGAACACGATGTACGGTCGGCCCTCGTCCTCGCCGGCGTCGATCACTCCGACGATGTGAGGGTGCGAAAGCTGGGCGACGGCGCGCGCCTCGCGTCGGAAGCGCTCGAGCTGGTCGGAGTCCGTCGCGACCTCGCGGTTCATCAACTTGATCGCGACCTGCCGCTGCAGCGTCTCGTCCAGCGCGAGGTAGACCGTCGACATGCCCCCAGACCCGATCCTCGACTCCAGTCGATATCGGCCGTTGAGCGTGGTGCCGAGCAGGGTCGTCATCGATACCCCATTATTTTGCGCCACATGCCCGTCGTTGACATCGATTACTTCACGGATCCAGCCGCTCCGTGTTGGTGGGCCCCGCGGCCGGCGCTCCGCCGGTCGCGAGAATTATCGCTGGGTCCATTCATACCGCAACCGTAATGTGCGGGATAGCTCGTGTTTTCGCCGCGACCGGGCAGCGGTTGCACGGGTTACCACCGGAACCCCCCACGGCCGGGCGAGCTGCGGGTTGCGGCGAGACCTACCGGCGCTCGTGCAGGATCCGCGCCGCGACCAGTCCGGCGATCCCAACCCGGTAGGCGGCATAGGGCAGCAGCGAGCGGTCGCGTTCGACCTGGCGGATCACCCAGGTCGACGCCAGCGTCGACACGAATGCCCCGCCGGCGCCGACGCCAAATGGGACGGCGGTGCCAGGCGGCAGACCACGGCGACTGAGCCGCAGGCCCTTCAGAGCAGTAGCGCCGGCGATCACCGGCAGCGCCACGTGCCGCGACAGCCGGTTGGCGTCCTCGCGCGCGAACCGCCGCATCCGAGCCGCGGCCAGCGTGGCTCCATTGCGCGAGATCCCAGGGACCAGCGCGCACGCCTGCGCCACCCCGAGCCACAGCGCGTCGGCCGCGCCCGCCTGCTCGTGCCCGCGCTCCTGCGGGCGGCGGTCCGATAGCCCCATCGCGATCGCGCCTGTCACCAGCGCCGCCGCGATCGTCGGGGGCGTGCCGAACCGGGCCTCGATCTCGCGCTCCAGCGCGTAGCCGACGATCGCCGGCGGAGCGAACGAGAGCGCGACCAGCGTCAGGCTGCGCATGTCCAGTCCACGCATCGCCTCCTCCACCTCCCCGCGCAGCGTGATCAGCAGCGCGGCGGCGGTGCCGGCGTGGAGTGCCACTTCGAATGACTTGCGAAGCTCGTCGTCGAGCTGCTGGTAGTCCCAGCGCAGTAGCCAGGGCACGACCGCCACGTGGCCCGAGGACGAGATCGGAAGCAGCTCGGCCGGGCCGTGCAGGATTCCGAGCGCGAGTGCCTGGCTGAGCTTCAGCCGGGACCCGTCGACGGCCCGGCGATCGCGGACGCCCGCGCGGCTAGCGCCGGGCCACATCCACGGGCGTCTCTGACTCCACCTCGACGTCGGGATCGGTCGTCACCGGGCGCGTGCGCGCCGCCTATACAGGAAGTATGCGATCGCGACGACGATCACCACCACCACCGCGTAGTCCACGTACTCGAGGTGGTGGCGCCAGCTGCTCCAGTTGCTGCCGACCGCGCGCCCGAGGAGAGCGAGGCCCGTGATCCACACGATCGAGCCGACCAGCGCCGAGATCGCGAACCGCACGAACGGCATCTCGGCGACGCCGGCCGCATACGGGAACACCGCCCGCGCGAACGGTATGCACCGGGAGACAGCGATCACCGGTGCGCCGTGGGCCTCTGACCAGCGCTGCGCGCGCTCGAGCTTGCGTGGGTTGACGTGCAGCTTGGAGCCCTGGCGTTCGAGCAGCTCGCGGCGGCCGAAAAACCCGATCGTGTAGGCGATGCAGGCCCCCAGCATGTCCCCGGCGACGCCGGCGACGATGATCCCGAGCAACGTGAGGTGCCCGTCGTAGACGTTGAATCCGGCGAACAGCATCGTCGGCTCGGTTCCCGGCACGCCGATCACGCCGGTCATCGTGTTCAGGATCACGATGCCCGCGAGCCCGAGGCTCCCGATCAGATTTGTTGCCAGATCGACGAGCGGGCCCGTGATCGAAGCAAGGGCGAGCAGCACGACGGCTAGCGTAGCGGCCCGGCGGCGCCCACAATTACGGTGTTGTTAGGGTTCGCGCGACGATGGCGATCCCGCTGTTCGATACGGCAACACCCCAGGCGCCCCTGCAGGACGAGATCCGGTCCCGCGTGACAGAGGTCATCGCCGGCGGAGCGTTCATCCTCGGCCCCGAGGTCGAGGCGTTCGAGCGGGAGTTCGCCGAGTACCTCGGCGTCGGCCACGTGATCGGCGTCGGCAATGGAACCGACGCGATCACGATCGCGCTGCGGGCGATGGGAATCCGTCCGGGAGACGAGGTCGTGGTCCCGTCACTGACGTTCTACGCGTCGGCCGAGGCCGCGGTCAACGCCGGCGCTCGCCCGGTTTTCTGCGACGTCGATCCCGACACTCGCAACGTGACCGTCGACACCGTCCGCGCGGTGATGACCCCGAACACGCGCGCGATTCTCGCAGTCGACCTGTTCGGCCTCCCAGCTCCGATTCCCGAGCTACGCGAGCTCGGCGTGCCGGTGCTCGAGGATGCGGCCCAGGCGGCCGGGGCCAGCCTCGGCGGGCGCCGCGCTGGTTCGCTGGCGGACGCCGCCACGTTCTCCTTCTATCCGTCCAAGAACCTCGGCGCCTACGGCGACGGCGGCGCGGTCGTCACCGACGACGACGAGATCGCCGCGATGGCCCGCGCGCTTCGCTTCCACGGCTCACGCGACAAGCAGAGCTTTGAGTATGTCGGCTACAACTCTCGGCTCGACGCGTTGCAGTCGGCGATCCTGCGCGTCCTGCTGCGCCATCTCGACGAGTGGTCCGACGGCCGGCGCGCTGGCGCGGCTGCGTATGCCGCCGCCGGGATCGGGGACCACGTGACCGCTCCGGTGGTGCCCGACGGCGCCGAACCCGCCTGGCACCTGTACGTGGTCACCCACCCGCGCGCGGATGAGCTGATCGCCGGGCTGCGCGAGCGCGGGATCCAGGCGCGCGGGTACTACCGCACGCCGCTTCACCGGCAGGTGGCGATGGCGCCCTATGGCGACGGCGCCGAGCTGCCGGCCACCGACGCGATCGGCCGCGACAACATCGCGCTGCCGATGAGCCCCGTGCTGTCGGAGGCCCAGGCTCGCGAGGTGGTCGCCGCGCTCGCCGAGCTGGCCGGCTCGCCCGCGTCGACTTGAGGGTCTGGATCGACCTCACCAACTCGCCGCATGTGCTGGTGATGCGGCCGGTGATCGAGAACCTGCATGCTCGCGGCCACGAGGTCGAGGTCACCGCCCGGGACTTTGCTCAGACGCTCGGGCTGTGCCGCCGCTTCGGGATCGCCCACACTGCGATCGGCACCCATCGCGGTGGCGGGCTGGCGGCGAAGGCCCGGGGTCTGGCTGGCCGGTCGCGGGCGCTGTACCGATGGGCGCGCAGGCGAGAGCGTTTCGACCTTGCGCTCGGCCACGGGTCCAACGACATCACGGTTGCGGCGGCGCTGCTGCGCGTCCCGAGCGCAACGATGTTCGACTATGAGTGGGCGACCGTCCAGCACCAGGTCAACTGCCGGCTGGCCCGCAGCGTGGTCGTACCCGACGCGATCCCGCGCCAGCGGCTGGCGCGCTACGGCGCCGAGGGCAAGATCCGGGCCTACGCCGGGCTCAAGGAGGAGTACTACCTGTCGGACTTCGAGCCCGACCCGGCGGTGCTCGGCGAACTCGGGCTGAAACGTTCGGAGCCGCTCGCAGTCGTGCGGACCCCGCCCGAGGTATCGCTGTATCACCGCTTCGAGAACGACCTGTTCGGCGCGGTCCTGGAGCGGCTGCGCGGCTCGCAGGCGGTCGTGCTCGCACGCACGGTGCAGCAGCGATCGCAGCTGCTGGCCGCCGGCGGGCTGATCGTCCCAGAGCGCGCGATCGACGCCCAGTCGCTGATCTCCTACGCCGACCTGGTGGTGTCGGCCGGCGGGACGATGAACCGCGAGGCGGTCGCGCTGGGCACGCCGGTGCTGACGGTGTTCGAGGGGCGGCTGGGGGCGGTCGACGAACGTCTGCTGGCGGAGGGTCGGATGCGCCGGCTCGAGCGTCCCGATCAACTGACGCTGGTCAAGCGCTCCGGGGAGGCATCCGCGGGCCCCCGCGTGCGCCGAGATCCGGCGCTGCTCGTGGACCTGCTGGCGACCGCGGCCGACGGCTGAGCCGACGGGGCGGTCGGGCGGTCTCGGCGGTCTCGGTCGGGTCTTGGGCCCCCCCGGGCGAAATCGCTCGCACGAAATCGGTGGTCGCACGAAATCGCGACGATCATGCCTGGCGTGACGAATCCTCCGATGCGCCGGAGGTCGCGTCACGCCATGCATGCATGTCGTGCACCGCGTGACGCGGCGCAGGGGATCGGGCCGGATCTGTCACGTGATGCAGGTCGCGCGCCGGCGCCCATGAGGCCGACGCGTCGATCGCCAGCTCGAGCGGTCCGTCGACCGGCGCCAGCGCCGTCGGTGATCGCGGCGCACCCGATCCGGGCAAGAAATCGCCGTCCCGGACGGGCCATCACTACCGGCCCCAGGGGTGCCG
>CAWCRO010000021.1:0-979826 GCA_963797955.1 uncultured Solirubrobacterales bacterium
GGGGCGCCCGGATTTGAACCGGGGACCTCACCGACCCGAACGGTGCGCGCTACCAGGCTGCGCCACGCCCCGAATCAACCCAGTATTCCACAGCCGCGTCTCGATGCCGGATTCGCCCGGCGGCGCGTTTTCGGGCGAATTGGGGAGTTCCTGCACAAATTCGTACCAGGGATGTTGAGATCGTGTTGTGGGCGTCCGGGAAACGCGGCATACTGCAGGCATGTAGAGGAAGCGGCAAAGGAGGAACACGACCGATGGCAAATCACCTGACGCCCACTGAGCTTGCGCGAGAGTCCGGGTTAGAGCGCCGTGACGTGATCGTGAAATGCATCGAGTTGGGCGTCCCGATCTTCAACGGTCGGATCGACAAGACCCTGTTCCTCTCGAGCCTCAGAGAGACGCCAGGGTTGCAGGCGCAGCAGCAGCCGCAGGCAGCCGTCTAGGCGCCACGGTCCACATCCCGCCCGGCTCCGCCCCCGCCCGGCGGTTATTCCTCAGCTGATTGACGTAGCAGCGTCGACGTCGTCTGCTCGAGGATCTTGCGCCAAGCACGGGTCTTCTCGCGCTCGGCTTCGAAGTGCTTTACGACCTTGCGCACCCTGGTCGCGGAGATGTTGATCCCATGACGGGCGCAGATCCGCTTGAAGCGCTGGTAGTCGTGGGCGAGCTTCAGCGTCACCGACTGGAAGCCGTGTCGGGCGATGTCGACCCGAGACGTGTAGTTCATGATGCTCGTCTGGAACATCAGCTCGTCGTTGGGCTCGGGCTCGATCAGGATGATGTCGACCCCCGGGTAGCGCTCCTCCCAGCGCCGCGCCACCTCGTGGAGCCGCTGATAGGCCAGCAGCTTGAACGCCTGATAGCCGATCTGGGGGAAGCCCATGTCGGACACGTGACGGGGGCGTGATCCGGTGAGCGTCGGGATCTGCTTCTCGAAATCGTTGACGTAGGGCACCAGCGGGTTGACGACGACGATGAACTTGGCTCCGGCCTCGACGGCGATGTCGAGATTGGTCGTCGACAGGACACCTCCATCGACGAGCTCGCGGTCCTTGACCTTGACCGGCTTGTAGATCATTGGCAGGGCGCTGGAGGCCCTGACCGCCGTCGAGATCGGCACGTCGTCCCAGTCCTCGGCGCCGAACACGATCCGCTCGCAGGTGTCGAGGTCGGTAGCGGCCAGGTACAGCTCGTTGGCCAGCAGCCGGAAGTCGTCGGTGCGGTCGGGATCCGACAGCACCGTGCGCACGTAGCGCTCGATCCCCTGTCCCGAGTACAGCCCCGAGGGGAGTGCCTCGGCCAGCCCGACGACAAGGTCGACGGCGGTGATCTGGCCGAGGTCCCGCACCAGGTTTCGTGCCAGCGACAGCAGCCGGAACGGCAGCAGGGCGCCCTTTGTCACAAACTCCGTGTAGTTGGGGCGCAGCAGTGAGCCGGCGCTGGCGTCGGGGAACGGGGATGGAGCGTGCTGGACGATCACCCGCATCATCTCCTCGGGCGTCACGCCATTAGCCACGCAGGCGGCTACGAACGACCCGGCGCTGGTGCCGACGTACACGTCGAACTCGTTCACGGTCCGATTTACGGAAAGAAGGTCCAACGCGCGCAGCGCGCCGATTTCATAGACCCCGCCGGTGAACCCGCCACCGCCCAGCACGAGCGCTGATTTGGAGCGCTTCGGGCGCCGCCGGCCACGGCTGGAACCCGCGACGGGCCGGTCCGTTGTCGCGGTGTCGAGCTTGACGACCTTGCCCATTCGGGCCCGATTGTAGGGAGCGAGTTGGGCGGTCTTGGCTCCCGGCACCGAAGCTTTCGCCGCGGTGATCGGTTAGATACCTCGAATGCGCCGTCTCCGAGCCTCCCTCGGCGTGCTGTTGACCGTGCTGGGCGCGCTGATCGTCGTGCTCGGCACGGCCACGGTGGCGCAGGCCGCCAAGCGCGCAACGCCCAAGGCGACGCTGAGCAGCAGCCTGGCCAGCGGAATCCGCCGCAGCGGCGGAGCCAGCGGCGGCTACGTGGTCGACCTCAACACCGGCACGACCCTGTTCTCATCGGCCGCCAATACCCCGCGGCTGCCCGCGTCGGTCGAGAAGCTCTACACGACGTCCACCGCGTTGCTGCGCTTCGGCCCCAACACGAGCCTGACCACCTCGGTGCTCGGCAACGGCACGCTCGCTGCCGGCGGCCACTGGAGCGGCACGCTGTACCTGAAGGGCGGCGGCGACCCCACGTTCGGCTCGGCGTCGTTCGACCACTTCGCGTACAACGGCGGCGCGACGATCCAGCGCCTGGTCACGAACCTGGTGCGGACCACCGGGATCACCTCGATCAAGGGCCGTGTCGTCGGCGACGAGTCCTACTTCGACTCGCTGCGCGGCACGCCCGCCACCGGATATGGCTTTTCCACCGACGTGGAGGGCTCGCTCAGCGCGCTCGTGTTCAACCGTGGCCTGATCAACTCCGGAACCGCCCGCGTGCTGCACCCGGCCGTGTTCGCCGCCCAGCAGTTCGTGGGTGCGCTGAAGGCCGCGCACGTGAAGATCGCTCCGCACACGAAGATCGGAGCCGCGGTGACCCCCGCGAGCGCCAAGAAGCTGACGCTGGTCCACTCCCCGCGGATGGCGACCCTGGTCAAGCTGACCAACACGCCGTCTGACAACTTCTTCGCCGAGACGCTGATCAAGGACATCGGCGCCCGCTTCGGCGGCGGCGGCACGACGCTGGCCGGTGCGTCGGTGGTGCGCTCAGAGCTGGCCAGCGAGTTCGGCATCCACCCCCGCCTCGATGACGGCTCGGGACTGTCGCGCAGCGACTTCACCAGCCCGCGGGACGTGGTCACGTTGCTCGGCAAGCTGGCCGACAACTCCGCGTTCGTGTCGTCGCTGGCGGTCGCCGGGCAGACCGGGACGCTTCAGACCGAGATGCGCGGCACGGTCGCCGAGGGCCGCTGCCAGGGCAAGACCGGGACGCTGCATGACGTCGCCAACCTGGCCGGCTACTGCCAGGCCGCCGACGGCCACACGCTGGCGTTCGCGTTCATGATGAACGGCGTCTCGGACCCGGACGCCGCGCACAACCTCGAGGCCGACATGGCCGTCTCGGTCGCGAAGTACAACGGCTGAGGCGCGGCTCAGAACAGTGCCTGGAACGCGTCCTCGTCGAGCACGGGCACCTCGAGCCGCTCGGCCTGAGCGAGCTTGGAGCCCGGGCTCTCTCCCGCGACCACGTAGTCGGTCTTACGCGAGACCGAGCCGGTGACGCGCCCGCCCGCGGCGGTGATCATCTCGGTGGCCTGCTCGCGAGTCAGGTTCGGAAGCGTCCCGGTGAGCACGAACGCCTTGCCGGCCAGCGGGCCCTCGCCCGGGGGCGGTCCCTCCTCCTCCAGACGCAACCCCTCCTTGCGCAGGTCCTCGAACAGTGCGCGCATGTGCTCGTCGGCGAGCTGGGCGTGGATGCTCTCGGCCATCTTGGGGCCGACGCCCTGGGTCTGCTCGATCTCCTCGGCGGTGGCGTTGAGCAGCGCGTCGAGCGTGCGGAAGTGCTGGGCCAGGTTGCGGCCGGTGACGTAGCCGACCTCCTCGATCCCGGCGGCGAACAGAACCCGCCCGAAGGGCTGGCGCTTGGACGCCTCGACCGCGTTGACGAGCTTCTCGGCCGAGACCTTGCCGAAGCCGGTCTGGCCGGCGATCTGATCGGCGTCCAGCCGGTAGAAGTCCCCGGCGGTCTGTACCCACCCGAGGTCCATGAACAGGCTCACCTGCTTCTCGCCCAGGCCATCGATGTCCATCGCCCCGACGTAGTGCTTGAGCAGCTGCCAGCGGCGTCCGGGACATATGCGGTTGGGGCAGCGGGTGAAGACCGAGTCGGGGTCCTTGATCGTCTCGGTGTTGCACACCGGGCAGCGCTTCGGCGGATGCGGCGGGTCCGGGCGGTCGTCGCGCTCGGCCACGTGGGGAGCGGGGGACAGCACCTGCGGGATCACGTCGCCGGCGCGGAGCACGATCACCTCCTCGCCGATGCGGATGTCCTTGCGGGCCAGGTCCTCCTCGTTGTGCAGCGTGGCGAGCTTGATCGTGACCCCGCCGACGTGGACGGGCTCGAGCATCGCGTACGGGTGCAGGTCGCCGAACTTGCCGGGGTTCCAGCCGACGTCGTTGAGCTTCGTGACCGCCGTCGTGGGCGGGAACTTCCAGGCGATCGCCCAGCGCGGCTCGCGGCCGACGACCCCCAGGCGACGCTGCAGCTCGAACTGGTTGACCTTGACGACGACGCCGTCGATCTCGAACTCGAGTGATCCCCGCCGCTCCTCCCAGGAGCGGCACTGGGCGACGACGTCGGCCTCCTTGGTCAGCCTCTTGACGTCTGGGTGGACCGGGAAGCGGTGGGCCCGCAGCCATTCCAGCGCCTCCCAGTGGGCCTCGAAGGTGATCCCCTCGGTGGCGCCGATCGCGTAGCACCACAGCGACAGCGGCCGGTCGGCGGCGAGCTTGGGGTCGAGCTGGCGGATCGTGCCCGCGGCCGAGTTGCGCGGGTTCATGAACGTCGACAGGCCGGCCTCGGCACGACGCTCGTTGAGCGCGGCGAAGTCCGGAAGTGACATGTAGACCTCGCCGCGGACCTCCAGCATGGCCGGCGGGTCGTCCATCTCCAGGCGCATCGGGATCGCCTGGATCGTCCGCAGGTTATGGGTGACATCCTCGCCGACCTCGCCGTTGCCGCGGGTGGCGCCGCGCTCGAAACGGCCGTCGCGATAGATCAGCGAGATCGCCAGGCCGTCGATCTTCGGCTCGGCCACGAACTCGAACGCCGGGTCGATCCCCTCGCGCGCGAGGTGGTTGCGCATCCGCTGGATCCAGGCGGTCAGCTCCTCGCCCGAACGCGCGTTGGCCAGCGACAGCATCGCCTGCGGATGCCTGACCTTCTCCAGCTCGGACACCGGCTCACCGCCGGTGCGCTGGGTCGGCGAGTCGGGCGTCAGCAGCTCGGGATACTCCGCCTCGAGCCCGCGGAGCTCGTCGATCAGCGCGTCGTACTGGTCGTCGCCGATCTCCGGGTCGTCGAGTACGTAGTAGCGGTAGCCGTGGTGCTCGAGCTGGCTGCGCAGCTCCTCGACGCGCTTGAGCGTCTCGGAGTCGGGAGCAGCCTGCTTGGCGCTCAAGACTCGTTCACCTCGCCGGCCACGCTGCCGATCAGCCGGTCCAGGTTGTAGCGCGCCAGCGCCGACATGCCGTCGCGATCGGTCAGGTCGAAGTGCAACGGCGTGACTGCGATCTTGCCCTGACCGATCGCGGCCAGGTCGGTGCCGGTCTCGTCGTTCTCAAAGGTGGCGTCGCCGTAGATCCGGTACAGACGGCGGCCGTCGCCGTCCTTGTCGACGAGCGACAGCTCGTCACGATAGACCCGCTTGCCCAGCCCGGCGACCTCGACGCCATTCGGCAGCCCGCCAGGCACGTTGATATTCAGCAGCGTGCCCTCGGGCAGCGGGACGTCCTCTAGCTCTGCCACCAGGCGCGCCGTGAACGACGCCGCGGTCTCGAAGTCGAACGCCTCTCCGGAGCGGAAGTCGAGCTCCATCGCCGAGGACTGCTGCGAGACCGCGATCCCGGGCAGGCCGAGCACGATCGCCTCCAGCGCCGCCGCAACCGTGCCCGAGTAGGTGATGTCGTCGCCGAGGTTGGATCCATGGTTGATCCCCGAGACGACCAGCTCGGCCTCAAAGCCCTCGATCAGGCCCAGGTGGGCCAGCCGCACGCAGTCGACGGGCGTGCCGTCAGTGGCGTAGCCAACGGTGCCGTCGCCGAACTCGACCTCCTGAACCCAGAGCGGCCGGCGGGTGGTGATGGACCGTGCCATCGCCGACCGGTTACCGTCGGGGGCGATCACGGCCAGCTCGACGCCATCCACCCCGAGCAGCGCCCGGCGGAGCGCCTGCAGGCCGCCCGCTTTGATGCCATCGTCGTTGGTGAGCAGAACTCGCATCTGCATTTGATGCTAACCGGGAAGGCGGCCGCGACCGAGCGCGGTCGCAATCACCGCAACGACGGCGAGCGGCTCGCCCGTGAGCTGGCGCCAGGTGACGCGAATCACGCGGTAGCCGGCGGCCGTCAGCGCCATGTCCTTGCGGCGGTCTGACTCGAACTTGGCGCGGTGGCCGTGGTAGCTGTAGCCGTCGACCTCGAGCACCAGCCGCTGCTCGGGCCACACCGCGTCGAGCTCGTACTGGCGTAACCGGACGTTGAAGCGGGGCTCGGGCAGGTTTGCGTCGCGGATCAGCCGGCGGAGCAGGCGCTCGGCCTCAGAGCGGGTGAAGCCAGACCCGTTGTCGTCGATCAGCGCCCGGAGGGCTCTGACGCCGGGGCGGGGGCCGGCGCGCTCGATCGCGGCGACGACGTCGTAGGGCTTGATCAGGCTCTGAGCGTGGGCGTCCGCGAACGCTCGCTCGAGGTCGGGGTAGCGAGTCGCCGCCAGGTCCAGGAGGGTGCGGGCCGGGGAGGTGACGGGCATTCCCCTCACCCGGCGGATCTCGAGCGGCTCCAGCTGCGGGCCTCTATGGATGCTCAGCCCAGAGCGGGATCGGCGCCGGCCGGCGGTCAGCGTGATGTGGACCTCCGGATCCGGACGCGTGGCCAAGGCCCACACAACTGCCGCCGAGGAATGGCTGATGACAGCGTTCCCGCCTGCGGCCAATAGCGCCGCTCGCTCGCGGGCCAGCGGAGCTAGCGCCTCGTGCCCGACGAGATAGACGCCGCGATGCACGCGATGGAGCGATCCGTGCCGGGCGCGCCAGTCGATCGCATCGTCGTCGAGCCCCACCGCGATCAGCTGGGCGCGGGTGATCGAACCGCCCTGAGCGGTCGCGATCCGTCCGATTTCGTGGCCCACGGCGTCGTCGGCTCGTCCCGGGCTACGTTCTCCGCGCTCAGCGCGGTTTTCGTGACCCGAGGCGAGCGAGAGGTGCCCTGGGCTACGTTTCCCGGGTTCCCGCCCCGGGTCCGGGTCCGGGTCTCGAGGGCCGGGTGCGCTCATCACCTACTTAAGAGCCTGCTGACCCCCTACTTCCACCCCTTCATTGGGTTGTTCGGAGCACCCGCTCGCCCCCATACCCCACCCCCACCAGAGCGAGGCCATGCGGCGGCGCCGTCGGCCCCGCCTCAGACCGCGGCCGCCCCTCGAGCAGCGAGACGAACGACGCCAAGGACCGCCGCCCACCCCCCACCTCGAGCATCGTCCCGACCAGCACCCGGTTCATGTGACGCATGAACGCGTCGGCCTCGATCCAGAACTCGAGCACGTCGGGCCACTGCACCCCTCGCCGCCAGTACGCGCAGAACACGTCCCGGGAGAAGCGGACGTGCTCGGTCTCGGTCGGGGTGAACGCGGTGAAGTCGTGGGTCCCCACCAGGGCGCAAGCGCACGACGACAACAACCCCAGATCGACCCGGTGGGGCCAGTACAGCGCCCGCCCGGGCTCCAGCGCGCTCGGCGCCGCCCGCGCCAGCACCCGGTAGCAATACGCCCGCGAGGTCGCATCCCGCCGGGCATCGAAATCCGGCGAATCCGCCTGCGTGCACGACAGCACCGCAACATCCCCCGGCAGCAGCGCATTCAGCGACCGAACCGACGCCGGCGGCCCCTCGTAGCTGGCCACCTGCCCCCAGGCGTGGACGCCGGTGTCGGTCCGCCCGGCGACCGTCACGCGCACGCCGTCAGCCGCCCGCAGAACGACCGCCAGAGCCCGCTCGATCTCGTCCTGGACCGTACGAGCACCGCTTTGGCGCGCCCAGCCCGAGAATCCCGCCCCGTCGTACTCGATCAGCAGCCGGCTGCGCACCGCACCGCCCGCATCACCCGCAGAGCTAGACCAGCTCGAGCAGAACCATCTCCGTCGAGTCTGACCGGCGCGGCCCGAGCTTGAGGATCCGGGTGTAGCCGCCGCCCCGCTCGCTGTAGCGGGGAGCGATCTCCTCGAACAGCTTGTAGACGGTGAACTTGTCCTGGCCGAGCACCGCCAAGGCCTGGCGCCGGGCGTGCAGGTCCCCGCGCTTGGCGAGCGTGATCAGCTTCTCGACCTCGGGCTTGACCGCCTTGGCCTTGGCCTCGGTGGTCTTGATCCGCTCGTGCTCGATGACCTCCTTGGAGAGGTTCATCAGCAATGACTTGCGGTGCGAGGCGCTGCGGCTGAGCTGGTATCGCTGGCGTTGATGGCGCACGGCCTGGACCTTACTCGTTACGCAGCCCGAGGCCGCGCGCGTGCAGAGTCTCGATCACCTCGTCGATCGACTTCTTGCCGAAGTTCGGGATCGCGTTGAGCTCGGACTCGGTCTTGGAAACGAGGTCGCCGACGGTCTGGATCCCTGCGCGCTTCAGGCAGTTGTAGGAGCGGACACCCAGTTCGAGCTCCTCGATCAGGATGTCGTCCATCGCGTTGGGCTGGCGGCCGCCGCCGCCCACCGCGCCGGCCGGGGCCAGGCCCGGCTCCAGCACGCCCGGCTCTCCCGCTGCCCGCAGCTCGACCACGCGGTCGGGGTCCGTGAAGATCGCCAGCTGCGAGATCAGGATCTCGGCCGCTTCGCGCAGCGCCGCCGGCGGGTCGATCGAGCCGTCGGTCTCGATGTCGAGGGTCAGCTTGTCGTAGTCGGTGCGCTGCCCGACGCGGGCCTGCTCGACGTTGTAGGCGACGCGGCGCACGGGCGAGAAGATCGAGTCGATCGGGATCACGCCGATCGGCTGATCGGGGGACTTGTTCTCCTCCGCCGGGCGGTAGCCGCGGCCGCGGCCGACCGTCAGGTACACCTCGAGCTTGGTCTTCTTCTCGAGCGTGGCGATGTGCGCGTCGGGGTTGAGGATCTCGACCCCGGACGGAAGGTCGATGTCCTTGGCCGTGATCTCACCGGGGCCCGTGACCACCAGTGGAGCTTCGATCTCCGTCGCATCACTATGCATGCGGCAGACGATGCCCTTGAGGTTGAGGACGATGTCGGTCACGTCCTCCTTGACGCCCCGGATGGTCGAGAACTCATGAGCCACACCCTCGATCCGTACGCTGGTCACGGCCGCCCCGGCCAGCGACGAGAGCAGCACGCGGCGAAGCGAGTTTCCGAACGTGTAGCCGAAGCCCCGGTCGAGTGGTTCGATCGTGAACGAGCCTCGGTTCTCGTCAACACTCTCATTTGAGATTCGTGGGACTTGGAAGTCGAGCATCAGGGTCCTAACGTCGTGGGGTGTTGTGCCGCCGCCCAGGCGGCCGTCGGCGTCGCGCGCTGCCCCCTAAGAGCACACGCGACTGAAGCTTTCGTTTACTTGGAGTAGAGCTCGACGATGAGCTGCTCCTGCACCGGCGCGGCGATCTCCCGCCGCTCCGGCTTGCGCAGCACCTTCGCCGTGAGCCCGTCGTGGTCGGCCTGCAGCCATGCCGGCACCTGGCCGGTGAGCTCGGTGGCGTCGCGGATCACCTGCGAGGCCTGGGAGCTGGTGTGCACGGCGATCACGTCGTTGTCGCGCAGCTGGTAGCTCGGGATGTTCACGCGGCGGCCGTTGACGGTCCAGTGACCATGGAGGATCAGCTGGCGCGCCTGGCGGCGGGAGGCCGCGAATCCGAGCCTCACTAGCACGTTGTCGAAGCGGCACTCGAGCATCCGGAGAAGGTTCTCGCCGGTGATGCCGCCCTGCCGCGAAGCCTTGTTGTAGTAGATCCGGAACTGCTTCTCGAGCACGCCGTAGTAGCGCTTGGCCTTCTGCTTCTCGCGCAACTGAACTCGGTACTCGCTCTGCTTCTGGCGCCCGCGTCCATGCTCGCCCGGCGGATAGGAGCGGCGCTCGACGCCGCACTTGTCGGTCAGGCAGCGCTCTCCCTTGAGGAAGAGCTTCTGGCCCTCACGCCGGCACTGCTTGCACTGCGGTGATGTGTCTCTTGCCATTCGCTCCCGGTTCCTATACCCGGCGCCGCTTGCGCGGGCGGCAGCCGTTGTGGGCCTGCGGGGTGACGTCCTTGACGCCGGTGACCTCTAGTCCGGCGGCCTGCAGCGAGCGGATGGCGGTCTCGCGGCCCGAGCCCGGGCCCTTGACGAACACCTCGACCTTCTGGAGGCCGTGCTCGATCCCCTTGCGGGCGGCCTGGTCGGCGGTCACCTGCGCGGCGAACGGCGTGGACTTGCGCGAGCCTTTGAAGCCCGCGCCGCCGGCGGACTCCCACGCGATCACGTTGCCCTCGCGGTCGGTGAGGGACACGATCGTGTTGTTGAACGAGGTCTTGATGTGGGCCTGGCCCACCGGAATGTTCTTGCGAACGCGCCGGCGGCCGCGCTGGGGGCGTCTCGGTGCAGGCATTACTTCTTGGCCGCTTTCTTCCTACCGGCAACCTGCATGCGCTTGGGACCCTTGCGGGTCCGCGCGTTGGTCTTGGTGTTCTGGCCGCGCACGGGCAGACCACGGCGGTGGCGCAGCCCGCGGTAGCAGCCGATCTCCTGCAGCCGCTTGACGTTCTGCGAGCGCTCCCGACGCAGGTCGCCCTCGACGGTCAGATCGCTGTCGATCAGCTCGCGGAGCTTGATCACATCGTCCTCGGTGAGGTCGCGGACCTTGCGGTCGGGCTCGATCCCGACTTCGGCGAGAAGCTTGTTCGACGTCGAACGGCCGATTCCGTAGATGTACGTGAGGCCGATTTCAACGCGCTTGTTCAAAGGAATGTTTACGCCCGAGATGCGTGCCATGCGATTACCTCCGCTCCCTCATCCCTGCCGCTGCTTGTGACGCGGATTCGAGCAGATGACAAGGACCCGGCCCTGGCGGCGGATGATCTTGCACTTCTCGCACATCGGCTTGACCGAAGGTCGTACTTTCACGCTCGTTTCGCTCTCGTCGTGAGTGATTACAGTGATTCCTCAACCTGGCTCTGGAGACCGCTTCAGGTCGCCGCTACCACGCCGAGAAGCTACCCGAAGCGCCTAAACGCGTCGCTACGAGCGCAACGAGTCATCTTAGCAGGGGTCCGGTGGCGCGCATTCTGGCCGTCCGTGGCCCGCAAATGGGCCGATTTAGGCCGCTGTACGGGCGTTTCCGGCCTCGTGCCAGGGCGTCAGGATCCGCGGCCCATCCTGCCTGATCGCGATCGTGAACTCGAAGTGCGCGGCCAGCGAACCATCCTGGGAGTAGATCGACCAGTGATCGTCGGCGACACGGATCGCGTGGCGGCCGGCCGTGACCATCGGCTCGATCGCCAGCACCATCCCCTCCTCCAGTACGACCCCGGTGCCCGGCTCGCCGTAGTTGGGGATCTGCGGCTCCTCGTGCATGCTGCGCCCGATCCCGTGGCCGACCAGCGCACGGACGATCGAGAGCCCGGCGGCCTCGACGTGCTGCTGGATCGCGTGCGATACGTCGCCGAGCCGGTTGCCGACCTGGCACTGCGGCACCGCCAGGAACAGCGACTCCTCGGTGACCGTCAGGAGCTTACGGGCGACCGGCGTGATCTGGCCGACCGGGAACGTCCGCGCCGCGTCCGCAACCCAGCCGTCGAGCACAACACCGACGTCCACCGAAAGGATGTCTCCTCGCGACAGCTTGTAGTTCCCGGGGATCCCGTGGACGATCATCGAGTTCGGCGAGGCGCAGATCGAGCCCGGGAAGCCGCGGTAGCCCTTGAACGCCGGCTCGGCTCCCTGGGAGCGAATGAACTTCTCGGCGGCTTGGTCGAGCTCACGCGTGGTCACGCCGGGGCGGACCTTGCCGGCGAGCAGGTTCAGGGTCTTGACCAGGATCGTTCCGGCGGCGGCCATCCGGTCGATCTCTTCGGGGGTCTTCTTGATGATCACGACGAACTGAGCGTAGCGTCAGCCCCTGGGGCGAGGCCGCCAGAATCGCAGCGTCTAGAAGTTGTCCTCGAGCCGCAGCGTCGCGATCACGGCGCGGATGTGGTCGTGGACATCGCCGGCGTCTCGGGTGCCGTCGATCCGTCGCATGATTCCCTCGTCGTCGTAGTACTCCACCAGCGGCTCGGTCTGCTCGTGGTACACGCGCAGACGGTTGCGGACCACGTCGGGGTCGTCGTCGTCGCGCCGGATCAGCCGCGAGCCGTCCTGGTCACAGACCTCATCGTGCTTGGGCGGGTCGAACTCGACGTGATACAGGTGCCCGGACTTGACGCATACCCGACGGCCCGACAGCCGCCGGACGACCTCGTCGTCGGGCGTGTCGATCAGCAGCGCAGCCGTCACCCTGCGGCCCACCTTGGCCAGCTGCTTCTTCAGCGCGGTGGCCTGCTCGAGCGTGCGCGGGAAGCCGTCGAGGATGAAGCCGTCGCGGGCGTCCTCCTCGTCCAGGCGCTCCCCGGCCATCGCCACGATCAGGTCGTCGGGAACGAGCTCGCCGGCCTTCATGTACTCCTGCGCCTGCTTGCCGAGGTCGGTCTCCTGCTTCACGTTCGCCCGGAGCATGTCGCCCGTGGCGATGTACGGAAGCTGGAAATCGGCCTGCAGCCGCTCAGCCTGAGTCCCCTTGCCCGCGCCGGGCGGGCCGATCAGAATGAGGTTGAGCTCAGACACGAAGCGCAACTGTATCGACACAGCTGCCGCCCGTGCCAACCGAAATTGGCCGACTGCGGACGCACCTCTCCCGTCGGCCGGGAGCGGCCGTCTATTTCAGGAAGCCCTCGTAGTTGCGCATCATCAGCTGCGCCTCGAGCTGCTTCATCGTGTCGAGCGCGACGCCGATGACGATCAGGATCGAGGTGCCGCCGAAGAAGAAGTTCGCGCTCGTCTGGTTGATCAGGATCGTCGGCAGGGCCGCGATCGCGGCCAGGAACAACGCTCCTGGGAACGTCAGGCGAGCAAGGATGCGGTCGAGGAACTCGGCCGTGGGCCTACCTGGTCGTACCCCCGGGATGAACCCACCGTATTTTCGGAGATTCTCGGCCTGGTCGACGGGGTTGAACGTGACCGCCGTATAGAAGTACGTGAACAGGATGATGAAGATGCTCTCCCCGAGCACGTAGTGCCAGCCCTGGGGGTTGAAGAAGCTCGCGAGGTGAGTGGCCCAGCTGTTGGTGCGGTTCTGCCCGATCAGCTGCCCGATCGTCGGCGGGATCGCCATGATGCTGGCGGCGAAGATCACCGGGATCACGCCGGCCATGTTGACGCGCAGCGGCAGATAGGTCTGGCCGCCCTGGGTCATCCGGCGGCCGATCACGCGCTTGGCGTACTGGATCGGGATCCGGCGCTGGCCCTCCTGGACGAACACGATCGCGGCGACGATGCCGATCGCGATGAACGGCATGATCACTCGGAAGACCTGGTCGGGGTTGCTCCACCAGGACTGCACTCCGTGCGGGATCCGGGCGACGATGCTGGCGAAGATCATCAACGAGATCCCGTTGCCGATCCCGCGCTGGGTGATCAGTTCGCCCATCCACATCAACAGCACGGTCCCGGCGGTCAGCGAGACCACGATCAGGAATACCTTGGGCAGCGTGAAGTTCGAGATCAGCGTGACGCCGGCGGACGTCTGGAAGCTCTTGAACAGGAACACGTAGCCGATGGACTGCGCGAACGCCAAGCCCACGGTCAGATACCGCGTGTACTGGGTGATCCGCGCCTGCCCGACCTCGCCTTCCTTCGACAGCTTCTCCAGCGACGGCACCACGACGGTCAGCAGTTGCAGGATGATCGAGGCCGTGATGTAGGGCATGATCCCCAGCGCGAACAGCGCGATCCGTCCCAGGCCGCCGCCCGAGAACAGGTTCAGCAGCCCGAGGATGCTGTTGCCACCGAAGTTCTGCTGAATCGCGTTGACCGCGGATGCGTTGACGCCCGGCGCCGGGATGTGCGTCCCCAGCCGGTACAGCGCCAGCATCAGCGCCGTGAACAGGACCTTGTTACGGATGTCACGAATCCTGAATGCGCCAAGGATCGTGGAGACCATCGGGTTACTCCTGGGTCGGTCGGTCGGCCGCGATCAGCTGGCAGGTGCCGCCGGCGGCCTCGATGCGCTCGCGAGCGGTCTTGCTGAAGCCGTGCGCGTGCACGGTCAGAGCCTTGCTCAGATCGCCCTTCGCGAGAACCTTCACCGGCACGTCCTTGCGCGTCGCCAGACCCTTCGCCTTCATTGCCTGGAGGGTAACCGCAGCGCCCGCCTCAAAGCGCTGGTCCAGGTCTGAGATGTTGACCGGCTGGGTGTGGGTGCGGAACGGCTCGAACGGCATCGACTTCTTCATCGTCGGCCCGCGCAGCTTGCGCATCCGCATGTGAATCGGGTTCTGACCACCCTCGAACCGCGCCCGGCGCTTGGCGCCCGAGCGCGAGCCCCAGCCCTTCTGGCCGCGGCCGGAGGTCTTGCCGGTGCCCGAGCCCTCGCCGCGGCCGATGCGCTTACGCGGCCGGCGCGACCCAGGAGCGGGCTTTAAGTTGTGCAGCCCGATCCACTCGGGCTTGCGCTCCTCAGGGCTCATCACGCCGCCTCGGAGACGTCGACCAGGTGGCGGACCTTGTGCAGCATGCCGCGAATCTGCGGAGTGTCCTGAACCTCGACCGTATGCCCGATCCGCCGCAACCCGAGCGACCGAAGCGTGTCCAGCTGCCGCTTGTCGGCGCCGTTACGCGACTTGCGCTGCGTCACCTGAATCCCACTCACGACTGATTGCCCTCAGCCTCGGCGTCAGGGGCGGGCGGGCCTTCTGCGGCGGAATCTGCGACCGCAGCGGAGGCCACTTGCGCTCCCTCCACCGAGCCGTGACCGTTCGACCCCACCGCGGTGGCCTCAGCCGTGGTCTCAGACTCGGCAACAGGCTCGGGCTCGGTGGTAAGACCCAGCACCTGGTTGATCGAGATCCCCCGAAGCTCTGCCACCTCGGCCGGCGTGCGCAGCGACTCCAGCCCCGCCATCGTCGCCTTGACGAGGTTGATCGGGTTCTGCGAGCCCAGGCTCTTGGAGAGGATGTCGTGGATCCCGGCGAGCTCGAGCACCGCGCGAACGCCGCCGCCGGCGATCACGCCGGTACCGGGAGCGGCCGGCTTCAGGAACACCCGGCCGGCTCCGAAGACGCCGGTCGTCTGGTGGGTGATGGTCGAGCCGTGCTTGGGGACGCGGTAGAGATTCTTCTTAGCGCGCTCGACGGCCTTCTGGATCGCCACGGGGACCTCATTGGCCTTCCCGTAGCCGATTCCGACGACCTCGCGCTCGTCGCCGACGACGACCAGCGCGGTGAACGAGAACCGGCGGCCACCCTTGACGACCTTGGCCACGCGGTTGATCTCAACCACGCGCTCCTGCAGGTCCAGACCCGTAGCGTTCATTGTGCGATCACGTGCCATGAGCAGTTCCAGGTTAGCCAATCAAAATTCCAGGCCGCCCTCGCGGGCGCCCTCGGCGAGTGCTTTGACTCGCCCGTGGTATTGGTAGCCGCCTCGGTCGAACACGACGCGCTGAACTCCGGCGGCCTTGGCGCGCTCGGCGAGCACCGCGCCCACGCGGCGCGACTGGTCCATCGCGCCGAGCTCACGGAGCTCGTCCTCGGTCCAGTTGACCGCCGCCAGGGTGCGGCCGGAGTCGTCGTCGATCAACTGGGCGCTGATCCCGCGGTTGGAGCGGAACACTGAGATCCGGGGACGCTCGGCGGAGCCGCGCACCTTGGCCCGGACGCGGCGGCGCCGCTTGAGCCGCTTGGCCGGGGCAGTCCTCACCGTCATGCTCGCTTACCAACCTTCCGGGCGACGTACTCGCCCTCGTAACGGATCCCCTTGCCCTTGTAGGGCTCGGGCTTGCGCTGCTTGCGAATGTAGGCGGCAACCTCGCCGACCTGCTGCTTGGACGCGCCCTTGACGACGATCCGCGTGGGCTGCGGGACCTCGAACTCGATGCCGTCGGGAGCCTTCACCGAGACCGCGTGCGAGTAGCCGAGCGCGAGCTCCAGGTCGCGGCCGCGCAGCTGCGCCCGGTAGCCGACGCCCTGGATCTCCAGCCGCTTCTCGAAGCCGTCGGTGACGCCGGTGACCATGTTCGCGACCAGGCTGCGCGTGAGGCCGTGCAACGCGCGGTGCTCGCCGCGGTCGGTCGGACGGGAAACCCGGATCTCTTCCCCGTCCGCGCCATCCTGGCGCGGCGCCTGCTCCACGGTGATGTCTTGGGGGATCCGCTCTGTCAGCTCGCCCTTGGGGCCGTTCACGGTCACGCGCTCGGGCTCGATCGCGATCGTCACTCCTGCCGGCACAGGGATTGGTTGTCTTCCGATACGGGACATCGTCTGCTCTCCGTGTCTACCAGACCGTCGCCACGACCTCGCCGCCGACGCCCTGGATGCGGGCATCGTGGCCGGTCATCACGCCTCGCGAGGTTGAGATGATCGCGGTGCCCATGCCGCCCTGGACGCGCGGGATGTGGGCGTGATCGACGTACGTGCGCTGCCCGGGCCGCGAGACCCGGTGCAGACCCGTGATCACGGGCTTGCGCTGGTCGGTGTACTTCAACGTGACGTTGATCGCCTCGCCGGGGCTGTCGGGCGCGGGCGGCACGATCTCGAAGGCGTCGATGTAGCCCTCCTCCTTGAGGATCCGGGCCATCTCGCGCTTGAGCCGCGACGACGGGATCAGAACGTCGTGGTGCTGCGCCTTGGCCGCGTTGCGCAGGCGGGTGAGGAAATCCGAGACTGGGTCCGTCATCGACATGTCGTCACCAGCTCGACTTCGTCATCCCGGGCACGTACCCGTTGTGGGCCAGCTCGCGCAGGCAGATCCGGCAGACGCCGAACTTGCGGTAAACGGCGCGCGCGCGACCACACCGGCGGCAGCGGGTGTATCCGCGGGTCTTGTACTTGGGTGTCCGCTGCTGGCGGACGCGCTGTGAAGTCTTTGCCATGTGCTCCTCTAGGTACCGACAGCGGCCGCCTGCGGGCGGCCGTCTCGTGAAAACGGCATCCCGAGCGCCTCGAGCAGGGCGTAGGCCTCCTCGTCGGTCGCTGCCGTCGTGGTAATCGTGATGTCGAGGCCGCGCACCTGATCGATCTCGTCATAGTCGACCTCGGGGAAGATGATCTGCTCGCGCACTCCGAGCGAGTAGTTGCCGCGGCCGTCGAACGCGCGAGGGTTCAGCCCCCGGAAGTCGCGGATCCGGGGGATCGCCACCGACATCAGGCGGTCGAGGAACTCGTAGGAGCGCTCGTGACGCAGCGTCACTGCGATGCCCACCGGCATTCCCTCGCGCACCTTGAACTGAGCGATCGACTTGCGGGCGCGGCGCACACTGGGGCGCTGCCCGGTGATCGTGGCGAGCTGGTCGGTCGCCGCCTCGAGCACCTTCGAGTCCTGCTTGGCGTCGCCTACGCCCATGTTCACGGTCACCTTGGTGATCCGCGGCGCCTGCATCGGCGTCGTGTAACCGAAGCGCTCCATCAGCGCCGGCCGGATCTGCTCCTGGTATTGAGTTTTCAGCCTTGCCTGTGCCATCTATCTGCTCGTTAGTGTCGCGTTTGGGAAGTTCGTGGGCACCGAGAGGTGCCGCTGGTGGATGATTGGCGAGGACGCAGGAGCCGTGGCGTAGCGGAGCTACGCGAGGCGACGAGGACGACGCCAAACGCCACCAGGGGTGCCTCGAATGCGCGCGAATTTTCCAAAGGTGACACTAGTCCAGTCTCGTTCCGGTGCGTCTGGCGATGCGGAACCGCTTGCCGTCCTCCACCTCGATCCCGATTCGGGTGGGCTTGCCGTCTTTGGGGTCGAGCAACATCACGTTGGAGAGGTGGATCGGGCCCTCCCGCTCGATCACGCCGCCGACCTGCTCGGCGCGCTGAGCTCCCGCAACCTGCTGTGGGCGCTGGTGGCGCTTGACGATATTCAGCCCCTCCACATACAGGCGGTCCTTCTTCGGCTCGACCCGCAGGACCTTGCCGCGCTTGCCGCGGTCCTTGCCGCCCACCACGATGACCTCGTCGTCGACCTTGATCCTCCGGGACATCTCAGAGCACCTCCGGGGCCAGCGACACGATCTTCATGAAGTTCCGTTCGCGCAGCTCGCGCGCGACGGGGCCAAAGATGCGAGTGCCGCGCGGGTTGTTCTGGGCGTCGATCAACACCGCGGCGTTCTCGTCGAAGGCGATGTAGGTCCCGTCCTCGCGCCCGTAGGACTTCTTGGTGCGTACCACCACGGCGGTCACGACCTCGCCTTTGCGCACCGAGCCCTGCGGGCTGGCCTGCTTGACGGTCGCCGTGATCACGTCGCCGACGCCGGCATAGCGCCGACGGTGGCCGCCCTTGACCCGGATCACCAGGATCTCCCGCGCGCCCGTGTTGTCGGCCACGCGAAGTCGAGTCTCGTTCTGGATCACCGATGGCTCCCACGTCGGGCGTGGTTGGACGTGGGGGTCATCTGGCGCGCTCCACGACCTCGACCAGCCGCCAGCGCTTGCTCCTCGACAGCGGCCGGCTCTCGCGAACGATCACGGTGTCGCCGGTGTTGGCATCGTTGAGCTCGTCGTGTGCGTGCAGCTTGCTCGACGTCCGCACGATCTTGTCGTAGCGAGGATGGCGCCGGGTCACGTCGATCCGGACGGTGATCGTCTTGTCGGCGGCAGCGGATACGACGACGCCGGTGCGCGTCTTGGGCTTGCCGGGGCCCCGCTCACGCGGCGGCGTCGCCGGTGCAGCTGAGGTCGTGGCGGCCGCCTTGGCACGCTCGCTCTCACGGCGGGTGCGTCGAGCCGTCGACTTGACGCGGCGGCGGGCAACCCGGTCGGATTGGCGCTCTTCGGGCGTCCGCGGCTGCCGGGACGGACCTTGCGCGGCCTTCGCGGCGCGGGCGCGCCGGCGGCGCTCCTTGGGCGCAACGGCGGGCTCAGCGGGAGCCGGCGGCGCTTCCTGTTCGACGACCGCCTTGCGCTCAGCCGCAGCGTCGGGCACCGGGGCCGCCTCGGGCTCCGCGGTCGCTTCGGGCGCCTCGGTCTCGGGAGTCTCTGGTGAGTTCTCAGTTTTCTCGTCAGCCATGTTCCTCAGCCCTGCTGCTCGGTGTATTGATCGATCTCGCGCTCGCGCGCGATCGTCAGCGCGCGGGCGATGTCGCGCTTGGCCACCTTTAGGCCCGCGGTGTTGTCGAGCTCGCCGGTGGCGTGCTGGAAGCGCAGCCCGAATAGCTCGCGCCGAGCCGTCAACAGGTGCTCATGAAGCTCAGCGTCCGTCATGTCGCGGAGTTCGGAGGACTTCATCGCTCAGCCGTCCTCTCGCATCACGAACTTGGTCCGGACCGGCAGCTTGTGGCCGGCCAACCGCATCGCCTCGCGAGCGAGCGGCTCGGGGACCCCGGCCAGTTCGAACATCACGCGTCCGGGCTTGACGACCGCAACCCAACCCTCGGGCGAGCCCTTGCCGGACCCCATCCGGGTCTCGGCGGGCTTCTGGGTGAACGACTTGTCGGGGTATACGTTGATCCAGACCTTGCCGCCACGCTTGATCTTGCGGGTCATCGCAATACGAGCCGCCTCGATCTGCCGGTTGGTGACCCAGCCGGCATCCAGCGCCTTGAGGCCGTACTCGCCGAACTGGACCCTGACCTGGCCCCGTGAGAGACCCCGCCGGCGTCCACGGTGAACCTTGCGGTGCTTGACGCGCTTGGGCGCGAGCATCAGCGGGTCACCTCCGGGCTGCCTCCACGACCACCGGAGCCACCGCGACCGCCGCCCTGACCACCGGGCCCGCGACCGCCGCCGCCCTGGCCGGGCCCGCGGCCACCGCCGCGACCGCCGGAGCCTCCGCGACCGCCGCCGCCCTGACCACCGGGCCCGCGACCACCGCCACCGCCGCCCTGACCACCGGGCCCGCGACCACCGCCACCGCCGCCCTGACCACCGGGCCCGCGACCACCGCCACGGCCACCGCCGCGACCGCCGGGACCACCGGGACCACCAGAGCCGGGACCGCCGGGTCCACCCGAACCACGACCGCGGCCACCGGGGCCGCGTCCGCCGCCGGGACCGCCGCCCTGACCTCCGCGACCGCCGCGACCGCGCCCGTCGCGTCCACCGCGACCGTCGCGGCCACCGCGCTCGGGGGCCTGCGGAGGGGGCTCGTCCATGATCGTCAGGTCGGTGCCGGTGTAGCCCTCGGGCATGATCTCGCCCTTGTTGATCCAGCACTTGACGCCGATCCGGCCGAACGTCGTCCGCGCCTCATAGAAGCCGTAGTCGATGTCCGCGCGCAGCGTGTGCAGCGGCACGCGGCCGTCGGAGTAGCCCTCGGTGCGGGCCATCTCGGCCCCGCCCAGGCGACCGGAGCACTGCACCTTGACGCCCTTGGCGCCCGAGCGCATCGCGCTGGTCAGCGCGCGCTTCATCGCGCGCCGGAACGCCACACGGTTCTGGAGCTGCTCGGCGATCGACTGCGCGACCAGACGCGCGTCGAGCTCGGGACGCTTGATCTCGAGGATGTTGACCTTGACCTGCTTGCCGGTGATCCGGTGCAGGTCGCGGCGCAGCTGGTCGACCTCGGAACCCGACTTGCCGATCACGATGCCCGGCCGCGCCGTGTGGATGTTGATCTCCACCTCGGTGGCGTTCTTACGGATCGTGATGTCCGACAACCCGGCGTGCGAGAGCCTGCCGATGATGTGCCGGCGAATCAGGGTGTCCTCGTGGAGGTAATCCGAGAACGAGCGCTCGTTGAACCAGTTCGACTTCCAATCGTGGATGTAGCCCACGCGCATCGACTCGGGATGAACTTTTTGACCCATGGTTTGTGACTAATCCTTCGGCGTGAGCAAGATCGTGAGGTGGCTGGTGCGTTTGCGGATCTTGGTCGCGCGACCCATCGCGCGCGGCCGGAACCGCCTGATCGTCGGACCCTCGTCGGCGTGCACCGCCTTGACGTAGAGGTCCTCGCCGACAAGCTCGTGGTTGTGCTCCGCGTTCGCAACTGCCGACTCGAGCAGCTTGCTCCAGTCTCGCGCGATCGCACGCGGCGTATGCGCCAGGATAGCTCGCGCATCCTCGACGCTCCGGCCGCGGATGTTGTCGCAGACCAGGCGAGCCTTGCGAGCCGACGAGCGCACGTACTTGGCCTGAGCGCGGACGACCGGAATCGGCGCATCCGGGTCGCGTCGCGCTCGTCTGCGCGTCGGCGCCGGGGCAGGCGGGGCCTCGGCCTCCTCCGAGCCGCCACGACGGCGGCGGCGACGACGCGGAGCGGCGGCCTCTGCTTCGGCATCGGCATCCGTCTCGGCCTCGACGTCTTCGTCGGGCTCGTCGTCGGCGAGGTCGGCCTCCGACTCGCCCTCGGCCTCGTCGTCGGCCTCGAGCACGACCTCGGAAGCCTCCTCCTCGGCCGTCTCGTCCTCGGCCGTCGGGTCCAGCTCGTCTCGCTCGGTGTCCGGCTTCTCTTCGCTCATCGCCTCTTGCCTGTTCCTGCGTGACCGCGGTACAGACGCGTGGGCGCGAACTCGCCGAGCTTGTGACCGACCATCGACTCGGAAACGAACACGGGGACGTGCTTGCGGCCGTCGTGGACGGCGATCGTGTGCCCGACCATCTCCGGGAAGATCGTCGACGTGCGCGACCACGTGCGCAGCATCCGCTTCTCGCCCGAGCTGTTCATCGCCTCGATCCGCGTCATCAGGCGATCCTCGACCCACGGCCCCTTCTTGCTCGATCGGCTCATCGCTTCTTACCTCTCCTGCGTCCGCGCACTATGTAGCTGTCAGATTTCTTGTTCTTCTTGCGCGTGCGGTAACCGAGCGTCGGAACGCCCCAGGGGGTGACCGGGTTGCGCCCCGGGGTCGTCGAGCCCTCGCCACCACCGTGCGGGTGGTCGACGGGGTTCATCGCCGTCCCTCGGGTCTGCGGGCGCACGCCCATGTGGCGCTTGCGTCCCGCCTTGCCGATTGTCACGTTCTGATGGTCGGTGTTGCCGATCGAGCCGACGGTCGCGCGGCACTCGGCGCGGACCATCCGCATCTCGCCCGACGGCAGCCTCAACGTCACGTAGTCGCCGTCCTTGGCCAGCAGCTGGACGCCGGCGCCGGCGGCGCGGGCCATCTGGCCGCCCCGCCCGGGGCGCAGCTCGACGTTGTGCACGACTGTGCCCGGAGGCATATTCGCCAGCGGCAGGCTGTTGCCCACGCGGATGTCGGCGCCGGGACCCGACTGCACGGTCATCCCGACCCGCAGCCGCTGCGGCGCCAGGATGTAGCGCTTCTCGCCGTCGGCGTAGTGCAGCAGCGCGATATAGGCCGACCGGTTTGGGTCGTACTCGATGTGCGCCACCTTCGCCGGCACGCCGTCCTTGTGGCGCTTGAAGTCGATCTTGCGGTACAGGCGCTTGGCGCCGCCGCCGCGGTGGCGGGACGTCTTGCGGCCGTTCGAATTGCGACCGCCGGACTTCTTCAGGCCCTCGGTCAGCGACTTCTCCGGCTCGGTTCGCGTGACCTCTGCGTAGTCGGGATAGGTGACGAATCGCCGCCCGGGCGAGGTCGGCTTGGGATTACGGATCGGCATTACTCGCCTCCCTCAAGTCCCTGGAAGATCGGGATCGTGTCGCCCTCGCGGACCTGCACGATCGCCTTCTTCCACTGGCGGCTGCGGCCCGAGGTGTAGCCACGGCGCTTGGGCTTGCTCTTGACCGAGGCGGTGCGGACCTCGACGACCTTGACGTCGAACAGTTCCTCGATCGCCTGGCGGATCTGGGTCTTGTGCGCGCGCTCGTGCACCCGGAATGTGTATTTGCCGGCCTCGGCCAGTACGAACGTCTTCTCGGAGACGACCGGGCGGATCACGACCTGACTGGGATCCATCAGCTGCCGGCCTCCTCGTCGGTGTTGTCGTCGTGCGCGCCGGCGGCGCGGGCGATCAGCTCGGGTAGCGCTGTCTGGGAGACAAGCATCGACGCGGCCCCCACGATGTCGGCGACGCCGGCGTCGGAGACGGGCATCACGTCGACGCGCGACAGATTGCGGAAGGACTTGCCGGCGTGCGCCTCCTCCGCGCCGAGCAGCACCAGCGTGGGACCGCCGGCGCCCCAGTCGGCGAGCAGATCTGCGGCCTGGCCGGTCTTCGGGGCGTCGAAGGCGCCCGCGTCGAACACGGCCATCGACTCGCGCTCGGCGTGCATCGACAGCGCGCCGGCAAACGCCGCGCGGCGGGCCTTGCGGTTGACCTTGACGGTGTAGCCGCGGGGCGACGGGCCGAACACGGTGCCGCCGCCGGCCCACAGCGGCGAGCGCGAGGAGCCGGCGCGAGCCCGCCCCGTGCCCTTCTGCCGCCATGGCTTGGCGCCGCCGCCGGAGACCTCGCCGCGCGTCTTGGTCGCGGCGGTGCCGCGACGGCGAGCGTTGAGCTCGGCGCGCACGGTCTCGTGGACCAGCGGCATGTTGAAGCGCGCCTCGAACGCAGCCGGTTCCAGGCTGACCGTCCCGCCGCCGAGAACTGAAGCCTGTCTAGCCATCGGTCCGGACCTCCACGACGCTGCCGCGCGGCCCGGGAACCGCTCCGCGGACAAGCAGCAGGTTGCGGCGAGGCAACACCTCGACCACGGTGAGCCCGCGTTGGGTGACGCGGCCGCCGCCCATCCGGCCGGCGCCCTTCATTCCCTTGAACACGCGCGAAGGAGTCGCTGACGCGCCGATCGATCCCGGCGCACGGACGTTGTGCGAACCGTGGGACTTAGGGCCGCTCTTGAAGTTATGGCGGCGGATCGTCCCCTGAAATCCCTTGCCCTTCGAGGTGCCAGAGACCTTGACCTGGTCGCCAGGCGCGAACGACTCGACGGTCACGGTCTGGCCCACGAGCAGCTCACCGGCCTCGTCGCGGAACTCCGCCAGGTGACGGTGCGCCGAAGTGTCGGCCTTCTTCAGGTGGCCGAGCTCAGCCTTGGTCAAGGACTTCTCCTTGCACTGTCCGAACGCAAGCTGCACGGCCTCGTAGCCGTCGCGCTCGATCGTGCGAATGCCGGTCACCGGACATGGGCCAGCCTCGAGCACGGTCACGCGCTCGACCTTCCCGTCGTCGAGAAACCGCTGTGTCATGCCGAGCTTCTTGGCGAGGATTGCGGCCATGACGATCAGGAGGCGAGACGGATTTCGATGTCCACCCCGGCGGGAAGGTGGTCGAGTCGCTGAAGCGAGTCGACGGTCTTCGGCGTCGGCTGGTGGATATCGATCAACCGCTTGTGTGTACGGATCTCGAAGTGCTCGCGTGAGTCCTTGTCCTTGAACGGCGAGCGGATCACGCAGTACACGTTTTTTTCGGTTGGGAGCGGCACGGGACCAGAGACGGTCGCGCCGGTGCGCGTCGCCGTCTCGACGATCTCCTTCGCCGCTGTCTCGATCGCCGTGTGGTCGTAGGACTTCAGGCGAATTCGAATCTTGTTCTGCGCGATGGTTGCCACGGAATGGGTGTTGCTTTCTCGAGTTCTTCTCAGCGTTAAGGGCGAACCCCGGGCACCGGGGCCCGCCCCATGGTCGTATCTACTCAAAAAACAGGCGGCGGGGCCGAAGGCCTCGCCGCCTAATCACTACTGAATGACTTCGGAAACAACCCCCGAGCCGACCGTCCGGCCGCCCTCGCGGATTGCGAACCGCAGACCCTGGTCCATGGCGATCGGCTGGATCAGCTCGATCTCCATCTGGACGTTGTCGCCGGGCATGACCATCTCAGTGCCCTCGGGCAGCTTGGCCACACCGGTGACGTCGGTCGTACGGAAGTAGAACTGCGGCCGGTAACCGGTGAAGAACGGAGTGTGACGTCCGCCCTCCTCCTTCTTCAGGACGTAGACCTCGGCCTTGAACTTGGTGTGCGGCGTGATCGATCCAGGCTTGCACAGCACCTGACCACGCTCGATGTCGTCGCGCTTGGTACCGCGCAGCAGGCAACCGACGTTGTCGCCGGCGCGGCCCTCGTCGAGGATCTTCTTGAACATCTCGACCCCGGTCACCACCGTCGAGGTGGTGTCCTTGATCCCGACGATCTCGACGGTCTCACCGGTCTTGATGATCCCCTGCTCGACTCGGCCGGTGGCGACGGTGCCGCGACCGGTGATCGAGAACACGTCCTCGACGGGCATCAGGAACGGCTTGTCGAGGTCGCGCGTGGGTTCGGGGATGTACGTGTCGAGCGCCTCGGCGAGCTCGAGGATCTTGCCCACGTACTCCTCGTCGCCCTCCAGCGCCTTCAGCGCGGACCCGGCGATGAACGGAATGTCGTCGCCCGGGAACTCGTACTCGGACAGCAGGTCACGGATCTCGACCTCGACGAGCTCGAGGAGCTCGGGGTCGTCGACCATGTCGACCTTGTTGAGGAACACAACGATGTACGGCACGCCGACCTGACGGGCGAGCAGGATGTGCTCACGCGTCTGGGGCATCGCGCCGTCGGCGGCCGACACGACCAGGATCGCGCCGTCCATCTGGGCGGCACCGGTGATCATGTTCTTGACGTAGTCGGCGTGACCGGGGCAGTCCACGTGTGCGTAATGACGGTTGGGGGTCTCGTACTCGACGTGGGAGGTCGCGATTGTGATCCCGCGCGCCTTCTCCTCGGGAGCGTTGTCGATCGACTCGAATGACCGGATTTCTGTGCCACCGCCGAACTTCTCGTTCAGCACCTTGGTGATGGCCGCGGTCAGCGTCGTCTTGCCATGGTCGATGTGACCGATGGTGCCAACGTTTACGTGGGGCTTGTCGCGCTCGAACTTGGCCTTCGCCACTTTGGTGTCGCTCCTTCGCTTACTCGGTTGGGTTCGCGCCTGAGGGCGAACTTAAGGAATTTATCGGACTTGCGTCCGATGCTGCTGCTACGCAGCCTCTTGGTCGCCGCCAATCTTGTCGGCGATGTTAGGCGGTACTTCGTCGTAGCGCTCGAACTGCATGGTGTACGTCGCCCGACCCTGAGTGTTGGATCGCAGGTCGGTTGCGTATCCGAACATCTCCGCCAGCGGGACGTGCCCGGTCACGACCTGAGCGTTTCCGCGCTGCTCCATGCCGCTGACCTGGCCGCGACGGCGGTTCAGGTCGCCGATCACTTCCCCCATGAACTCCTCGGGCGTGACGACCTCGACGGCGAAGATCGGCTCCAGCAGCACCGGCTTGGCTCGCGCGGCGGCAGCCTTCATCGCCAGTGAGCCGGCGACCTTGAACGCGATCTCGGAGGAGTCGGTGTCGTGGTACTTGCCGTCGACCAGCGTGACCCGCAGGTCGACCATCGGGTACCCGGCCCGGGGGCCGTTGTCCAACGCCTCCTCGACGCCCTTCTCGACCGCCGGAATGAACTCGGTCGGAATCGAGCCACCGCGAATCTTGTTGACGAAGTCGAATCCTTCTCCCGGCAGCGGCTCGATGTCGATGTAGACGATCCCGTACTGACCGGCGCCACCGGTCTGACGCACGAACCGCCCTTCGACCTTCTGCGCGGTGCCGCGGACCGTCTCCCGGTAGGAGACCTGCGGGCGCCCGACGTTGGCGTCGACCTTGAACTCGCGCATCATCCGGTCGACCAGGACCTCGAGGTGCAGCTCGCCCATCCCGGAGATCTCGGTCTGGCCGGTCTCCTCGTTGGTGCGCACCTGGAAGGTGGGGTCCTCCTCGGCGAGGCGCGCGAGCGCGGTCGCCATCTTCTCCTGGTCGGCCTTGGTCCTTGGCTCGATCGCGACCTTGATCACCGGCTCGGGGAACACGATCGTCTCGAGCTTGATCGGGCGGTCGGGCGCGGCGAGCGTGTCGCCGGTCGCGACCTGCTTGATCCCGACGGCGGCGGCGATGTCGCCGGCGTAGACCTCCTTGACCTCCTCGCGGTCGTTGGCGTGCATCATCAGGATGCGCCCGATCCGCTCGGTGCGTCCGGTGTTGACGTTGAGCACGCGCGAACCGGCCTCGAGCCGCCCGGAGTACACGCGGAAGTAGGTGAGCTTGCCGACGTAGGGGTCGGCCATGATCTTGTGCACCAGCGCCGAGAACGGCTCGTCGTCGGAGGCGTCGCGCTGAGCCGGACGGCCGCCGTTGTCAGAAGCCTTGTCGGGCTCGAGGCCCTCGACCGGGGGCACGTCGAGCGGGCTCGGGAGGTAGTCGATGACCGCGTCGAGCAACGGCTGCACACCCTTGTTCTTGAACGAGCTGCCGCACAGCACCGGGGTCAGCTTGATCTCGAGCGTGGCCTTCCGGATCGCGGCCTTCAGGCGCGCGACCGGGATCTCTACCTCCTCGAGGATCATCTCGAGCAGCTCGTCGTCGTACTGGGAGATCTCCTCGAGCAGGTGCTCGCGCGCGACCGTGGCCGCGTCGACGAACTCGTCCGGGATCTCGATGACGTCCTGCTCCTTGCCGAGCTCGTCCTTGTAGACGATCGCCCTATTCTCGACCAGGTCGATGATCCCGCGGAAGTCCGACTCAGCGCCGATCGGCAGCTGGATCGGGACGGGGTGAGCCCCCAGGCGGTCGATCATCGTCTGCACGCCGCGGTCGAAGTCGGCCCCGATGCGGTCCATCTTGTTGATGTAGGCGATCCGCGGCACCCGGTACTTGTCGGCCTGGCGCCAGACGGTCTCGGACTGCGGCTCGACGCCGGCTACCGAGTCAAACAGCGCGATCGCGCCGTCGAGCACGCGCAGCGAACGCTCGACCTCGACGGTGAAGTCGACGTGGCCCGGCGTGTCGATGATGTTGATCCGGTTTCCGTTCCACTCACAGGTGGTGGCCGCGGACGTGATCGTGATCCCGCGCTCCTGCTCCTGCTCCATCCAGTCCATGACGGCAGCGCCTTCGTGGACCTCACCCATCTTGTAGGTGCGGCCGGTGTAGTACAGGATGCGCTCAGTCGTCGTCGTCTTACCGGCGTCGATGTGCGCCATGATCCCGATGTTGCGAGTCTTTTCGAGCGTGAACGTGCGAGGCATTTGCGTCAGATGGTGTGGTGGTTGCGCGGGTGGTCTGAAGTCTTGGGCGGTCGCCCGCGGACATGAAAAAGGGCCCAGCCGGGCCCCGTCACGACGCGAGGGTCGACGTGGGGCGGGTTTATGAGGTCGGCGTCTCCATCGATTGGATTCTCCGCGCCCGACGGCGAGCACAGATGAACGACACGCCTCCCGGGACGAAGACCGAATATAGCAGCCCCAGACAGGCGAAACAGGCCTCTTCGACGGGCTCGCAACCCACCGCCGCCAGGCCCCCGCGGGCGCGTCCCGAGCTGGCTCGGGCAGCGCGCGTCGGGATCCTCGCCGGGACCGTGCTCGGGTCGGTACTGCTGATCGTGGCCGAGTTCACGACGCTGTTCACGGTCCATGTCGCGACCACTTCGCACCCGATCAAGACGGTCACGGCAGGGTCGCACCACTCCTACGCGCTGATCCCGATCGCGCTGTTCGCCGTGGCGCTGGCGGTGGGCGTGTTCCGCGAGAGCAGCCGGGCGGCTCTGCTCGCGATCGGCCTGCTCGGGATCGTGACCCTGGCGATCGCAGTGATCGCCGACCTGCCCGACGCCAACGCCACCGGCCTGGCCGGCTCGGGCGCCAACCACTTCGTCAGCGCGAGCTCGACCCCCGGCGCCGGCATGTATCTCGAGACCCTCGGCGCAGCCGTGCTGGTGATCACCTGCGGGGTCGGCCTGATGGCGATCGGGGCGCCAGCGCTGAGGCCGGTTCGTCCCGGTGCTTGAAACGACCATCCGGCGGACGGACGGCGCTGCGTCGGATCGATAGCGCAAAACGGTGCATTCAGCGCCGATTAGCCCCGTTTGCTGGCGTTCTGTGCGATCTTCCGGCGATCGGACACCGATCAGTGCCCTTGGGTCAGCGCTGCCTATTGTCGGCATCCTGACATCGCTGGTATACCTTCGCCCAGGGCCGTCTTCCGCCGCTACATTTCACACAGCGAGGGTTGTCCCACTGCAGCCCCCGGTCCCGTGTGGTGGGCGGCCCTCGCATTTTTTCTGCGCGCCGGGGCGGGCGCACGAACGAAACCGCGGGCGCGGACCGTCCGTCAGTTCAGAGTGACGCTGACCGCGCGCCCCGGTGCCGAGACGACGCTCGGGTACGTCTACCTAGCGGCGCTGGTGGACGTGCTCGGGTGGCGGATCGGTGCCGCCGGTCAGGCGCGCGAAAACCGAGCCCGCCAAGGACGCAGGTGAGGTCGTAGCGGCGCTACGACCGAGCCGAGGACGCCGGCGCGCGGAACGTTTGCAGCCGCCTGCCCGGTGCCGAGACGACGCTCGGGTACGTCTACCAGCGGTAGTGGGCGAAGGCCTTGTTGGCCTGCGCCATGCGGTAGATGTCGTCCTTGCGCTTGAAGGCGCCGCCCTGCTGCTGCTGGGCGTCGAGCAGCTCGTTGGCGAGCCGCTGGGCCATCGTCTTCTCGCGGCGCTGGCGGGCGAAGCCGACGAGCCAGCGAACGGCGAGCGTGCGGGCCCGGCGCGAGGGAACCTCGACCGGGACCTGGTAGGTGGCACCGCCGACCCGGCGGGAGCGAACCTCGAGCACCGGGGTCAGCGCCTTGATGCCGCCCTCGAGCTGCTCGATCGGGTTCTTGCCGCTGCGCTCGCCGAGAATCGCGAGCGCGTCGTAGACGATCTTCTCGGCGACGGCCTTCTTGCCGTCGAGCATCACCTTGTTGATGACCTGCTGGACGAGGCGGTTGTGGTGGACCGGATCCGGCGGGACCGGCCTGACCGCTGCTGCTGCGCGACGGGGCACTAGTCGAACACCCGCTACTTGGCCTTCACGCCGTACTGCGAGCGGGCCTTCTTACGGTCGGTGACGCCGGCGGCGTCGAGCGTCCCGCGGATTACCTTGTAGCGGAACCCGGGCAGGTCCTTGACGCGGCCGCCACGCACGAGCACAACCGAGTGCTCCTGCAGGTTGTGGCCCTCGCCGGGGATGTAGGCCCCGACCTCCATGCCGTTGGTCAGGCGCACACGGGCGACCTTGCGCAGAGCCGAGTTCGGCTTCTTCGGCGTGGTCGTGTACACGCGCGTGCACACGCCGCGGCGCTGCGGCGCGGCGACCTTCTTCTTGCGGCCCTTGCCGGACTTCAGGCCCGGCGTGGCCAGCTTCTTCTTAGGTGCGGTACGACCCTTGCGGATCAGTTGGCTGGTAGTCGGCATCCGGTGCGCAAATGTAGCAGGGGCATTGCGAATCCCACGCCGCGCCTCACGCGGGCTCGGCCGCCAGGCCCGCCAATGCCTCGTCCACCGGCACGTGCGGGACCCCGACCGCATCGGCGACGGGCTTGTAGGTCACCTGGCCGCCGGCGACGTTGACGCCGAGCTTCAGCCCGGCGTTCTCGGCCACCGCGCGGGCCGCGCCGGCGTTGGCGAGGTGGACCACGTAGGGCATCGTCGCGTTGGTCAGCGCGTAGGTCGAGGTGATCGGCACCGCACCGGGCATGTTGGTCACGCAGTAGTGGGTGATCCCGTCGACCTCGTAGGTCGGGTCTGAGTGGGTGGTCGGCCGAGAGGTCTCGAAGCACCCTCCTTGGTCGATCGAGACATCGACCAGCACCGCCTGGCGCTTCATCAATGCCAGTTGGCCACGGTTGATCACCCGAGGCGCCCGGGCACCGTGGACCAGGACCGCGCCGATCACCAGGTCCATGTCGGGTAGGCGCTGCTCGATCTCGAGCGTCGTCGCGAAGCACGTGTCGGCGCGGCTGCTGAACGCGACGTCGAGCTCGCGCAGGCGATCGATGTTGCGGTCGTAGACGTAGACCGTGGCCTCCATTCCGATCGCCACGAACGCGGCGTTCATCCCGACCACACCGCCGCCGATCACCATCACGTTCGCCGCGGCTACGCCGGGGACGCCTCCGAGCAGGATCCCGCGTCCGCCCAGCGGCTTCTCGAGCATGAACGCGCCCGCCTGGGTGGCGATCTTGCCCGCGACCTCGGACATCGGCGCCAGCAGCGGCAGCCGTCCGCGCGCGTCCTCGACGGTCTCGTAGGCGATGCAGGTCGCGCCGGAGGCCATCAGACCCCTGGTCAGGGCCGCGTCGGCCGCCAGGTGCAGGTAGGTGAACAGCGTGTGGCGCGACTCGAGCCGCTCGACCTCGGGCGGCTGCGGCTCCTTGACCTTGACGATCAGCGTCGCCTCCTCGAACACCGCGTCGGCGTCGGGTAGGACCGTCGCGCCCTGCGCGGTGTAGTCCTCGTCCGCGATCGCCGAGCCGTCGCCGGCTCCGCTCTGGACGAACACCTCGTGGTCCGCCTCCACCAGCTCTCGCACCCCAGCTGGCGTCAGCGCCACCCGGTACTCGTCGGACTTGACCTCGGTTGGGACCCCGACCTTCACCGCAAGACCACCTCCTCGAATCCTCGCTCAATGTTTCTCACGTCACCAGCTCCCGGCCCCGCAGTGCCAGCCAGAACTCGATCCGGTCGCGGGCGCTGCCGAGATTGCGCCCGGTCAGTTCCTCCACGCGCCGGATCCGGTAGCGGAGCGTGTGCCGGTGACAGTAGAGCCGTCTCGCGGCTCGCTCCCACTGGCCGTTCTCCTCGATGTAGGCCTCCAACGAGCGCATCAGCTCGCCGCCGTAGTGGCCCTCGCTGGCCTCGATCGGCCCGAGGATCGAGTCGCAGAACAGCCGTAACGCCTCGTCGTCCTGGAGCGACAGCAGCAGCTGGAAGGAGCCGAGATCCTTGTAGGTGGCGATCCGCGGCGCCCCGTCACTCGCGTGGTCAGCGGATCCGTTGCCGCCGTTGGCGGTCATCCCAAGCGCCAACGCCTCGACAGCGCATCGCGCCTCATGGAAGCTGCGCCGCGCGTCCCCGCCGGAGACGGCCCGGCCGACGCCGACGCCGACCGAGCTCCCCAGCTCCGAGCCGACCCGGCCGCCGACGCGCGAGGCCAGCGCGAACAGCTCCTCGTCCCCCATCCCCGGGACCAGCGCGCACGTCAGCGGTCCGGTCGACGCCACCAGCCCGGCCGCCGCGTCGTCGCGCAGCGCACCGATCAGCGCAGACTCGATCGGGGCGGGGGAGCCGCGCCCGCTATGGGGCCGCTGGATCACCAGCGCCGCAACCCGGTCAGACAGACCGAATGGGGCCAGCCGGCGGGCCAGGTCGGCGCCGCCCAGCTCGCCGCGCACAACCGCGTCGAGCACGTCTCCGGCGAGCCGGCGCTCGGTGTCGCCCGCGACGCGCGCCCGCAACAGCTCGAGGGCGACGATCGTCACCGCTTGGTGGAGGGTCAGCCGATCGAAGTCAGACAGCGGGCCGCTGTCCTTGATCGCCACCAGCCACGCCTCGGGTACGCGTGGCGGCCCGGTCGCCGCGCCCTGAGGGGCTCCGTCGGCGGCGACGGGCAGCGCCAGTCCCTGATTGCCCTCGTCGACGGGCGGCATGAACGCCCGGGCCTCGCGGCGGCGCGCGCGTTCGCGGATCTCGGTCTTCAGCGTCGCCACCGACTCGCGGTCGATCGTCCGCCGGAACGCACGCTGCATGATCGGTTCGCCGCGAGAGTCGAACACGAGTACGGCGGCGCCCAGCAGGGTCGCCAGCGCCGCGGTCAGCGTCTCGAGCCCACGCTCGGACAGGACGATTCGCTCCAGCCGCTCCTGCGCCGCCAGGGCTCGGCGCAGCACCGCGTACTGCTCGTTGACCAGCTGTGTGAACGCAGCCTCGGTGATCGCGATGAACGGCAGCTCGTACGGGACTTCGAACACCGGGAACTCGCGCGCGGCGGCCGCTTGCACCAGCGGCCCGGGCACGGTCTCGTGCCCGAACCCGATGCCGAACCCGAGCCCGGCCAGGTGATGGTCCGTGAGCCGCGTGATGAACTCCCGTTGGCGCTCGGGGGTGTCGAGCTGCAGGCCGGTGGTCAGCAGCAGCTCGCCGCCCGACAGCCACGGCGTCGGGTCGGTCAGCTCGGTGATGTGCACCCAGCGAACCGGCAGGTCGACGCCCCCGTCGCCCGCAACCAGGCGGACGTCGAGGTCCTTCAGCAGCTCACGAACCGTCAGCATCCGGCGTGTTCTACGACGTGCGGCGCCGGACGGCCACCGGCCGCCCGTCCTGCACCTGCATGCGGTCCTGGGCCTCGGTCAGGACGCCGCGCAGGATCGACTCGATCTCCTCGAACTGCTCAGGGCCCGCGATCAGCGGCGGCGACAGCTGGATGACCGGGTCGCCGCGGTCGTCGGCACGGCAGATCAGCCCGCGGCGGTACAGCTCGCCGGACAGGAAGCCGCGCAGCAGCGACTCGGACTCCTCGTCGTCGAACGTCGCCTTGGTCTCCTTGTCCTTGACCAGCTCGATCGCGTGGAAGAAGCCAGCCCCGCGGACGTCCCCGACGATCGGCAGGTCACGCAGCGAGTCGAGCATCGCCCGGAACTCGCCCTCGTGGCTGCGGACGTTCTCGAGGATGCCCTCGTTCTCCATCACGTCGAGGTTCGCCATCGCGATCGCTGCCGACACGGGGTGGCCACCGAACGTGAACCCGTGCGTGAAGCTGTTGGTGCCGGCCAGGAACGGCTCGGCGACCCGGTCGGACAGGATCACCGCGCCCATCGGCGAGTACGCGCTGGTCAGACCCTTGGCGGTGGTGATGATGTCGGGCTGGTAGCCGTAGCGCTGGCAGCCGAACCACTCGCCCAGGCGTCCCCAGGCGCAGATCACCTCGTCGGAGATCATCAGCACGTCGTACTCGTCGCAGATCTCACGCACGCGCTGGAAGTAGCCGTCGGGCGGGGTGAAGCAGCCGCCGGCGTTCTGGACGGGCTCGAGGATCACGGCGCCGACCGTGTCGGGTCCCTCGAACTCGATCCGCTCGGCGATCGTCTCGGCCAGGTCGGCCTCGGTCATGTGCAGCGGCAGCCGGTAGGTATTGGTGTTGGGGACGTGGCAGCCACCGGGGGTCAGCGGCTCAAACGGCGTCCGCAGGTCGGTGATCCCGGTCGCCGACAGCGCCCCCAGGCTCGTGCCGTGGTAGGCGATCTCGCGCGCGATCACTTTGGTCTTGTTCGGCTTGCCGGCCAGCTTGTGGTACTGGCGGACCAGCTTCAGTGCGGACTCGACGGCCTCGCTGCCGCCGCTGGTGAAGAACACGCGGTTCAGCTCGCCGGGGGCCAGCGACGCGATCCTCGCTGCGAGCTGGATCGCCGGCGGGTGGGCGTAGGACCAGTTGGTGTAGAAGCCGAGCTCCTTGGCCTGGTCGGCACCTGCCTGGACGACGTCGGCGCGGCCGTGGCCGATGTTCACACAGAACAGCGCCGACAGGCCGTCGAGGTAACGGTTGCCGTGCTCGTCGTAGACGTAGCAGCCCTCGCCCCTGACGATGATCGGAACCTCGGCGTCCTCGTAGGCCGACATGCGGGTGAAGTGCATCCAGAGGTGCCGCTTGGCCAATTCCTGGAGCGTCCCCTGCTGGGCGCGAACTGCCTCCTCGGTGCTCGCCATTGCTCTCCTCGTAGCTCGTGTGCCGTTTTGTACAACGGTATCGCTCCCCGATCTGCGGGACAATTGTCCGATTCGGCGAATAGAGGGCGCTCCAGTTGTCCGCCGGGCTCTCTGGTCCCGACATGCGCACGACCAATAGGCTCCCCTCCGTGACCCAGCACGTCGACGTCGTCTACCACCGCTCCGGGACCGGCCCGCCGCTGGTGTTGATCCACGCCCTCGGCAGCCATTGGCAGATGTGGCAGCCGGTGCTCAGCCGACTCGAGCCCGAGCGGGAGGTGATCGCGTTCGACCTCCCCGGCTTTGGCGCCTCGCCGATGCCGGCGCCCGGGACTCCGGCGGGTATCGAATCGCTCACCGACCTGACCTCGCGGTTCCTGGACCAGCTCGAGCTGGAGCGACCTGACGTCGCCGGCAACTCGCTGGGCGGGTGGATCGCGCTCGAGCTGGCCAAGCGCGACCGGGTCGCCTCGGCCACGACGCTCTCCCCCGCGGGCTTTCACAACTCACGCGAGGCGGTCTACCAGCGTGGATCGCTGGCGACGACGCTGAGGCTCGGGCGCCTGCTGGCCCCGCACGCCGACCGCCTCAGCCGCTCGCCCGCGATGCGCCGCCTCACCTGGTCGCAGATCGTCGCCCGCCCCGAGCTGGTCCCGCCGCCCGACGCAGCCGCCGCGACGAGGGCGCTCGCCGGCGCACCGTGGTTCGACGACACGCTGCGGGCGGTGGTCAAGGAGCGCTTCACGGGCGGCGAGCGGATCACCGTCCCGGTGACGATCGCCTGGGGCGAGAAGGACCGGTTGCTGCTCCCACGCCAGGCGCCCCGCGCCGCCCGCCGGGTCCGCGGTGCGCGGCTCGTGATTCTCACCGGGTGCGGGCACGTGCCGACCTACGACGACCCGCCGCAGGTGGCGCGGGTCCTGCTCGACGGCAGCCGCCACGCCGCCGCCGAGCAGTCCCGCGGCCCGGTCGCCGATCAGGCCCCGACCGGCGCGGCGACGGACTCCAGAACCTCCTGATCGTCCTCGCCGCGGGTGTTCGTGGCTCGCAGCGCCAGCACCGCCGAAGCGGCGATGAAGATCGCGGCGAACAGCAACGCCCGCGAGAAGCCCGCGGTCAGCGCGTCCGGCGCCGGCACGTGAGCGGCCAGCTGATCCCTGGTCAGGCTCGTCGCCAGCGCCGAGAAGATCGCCAGCCCGAGCGCGCCGCCGAGCTGCTGGGAGGCGTTGAGCAGCGCGGCCGCAAGTCCGGCCTTGTCGGCCGGGACGCCCGCGTTGGCCGCGGTCGTGTTGCCGACGAACAGCGGGCCGAGTCCGACCGAGACGATCAGCATCCCCGGCAGCAGGTTGGAGACGTAGGAGCCGTGCACCGGGATCCGCGACAGCAGGTACACCCCGCCGGCCGCGATCACGGCGCCGCCCACGACCATCGGCCGCGTGCCGACCCGAGCGATCATCTGCGACGCCACTCCGGCCGCGATCGCGACCGCGAAGCACAGCGGCAGGTACGCGACGGCGGTCTGGATCGCCGAGTAGCCCAGCACGGTCTGCATGTACAGCGTCAGGAAGAAGAAGATCGTCAAGAAGCCGGCGGTCGCGATCAGCTGCGTTGCGTCGGCGAACCCCAGCCCGTTGATCTTGAAGATCGACAGGGGCACGAGCGGATTGCGCTGGCGCAGCTCGTTGACCACGAAGGCGGCCAGCAGGGCGAGCGCTGCGGCCAGCTCGCCGATCGTCTGCGCCGTGGCCCAGCCGACCGTCGGCGCCTGCACCAGGGCGTACACCAGCAACAGCATCCCGCCGGTGGCCAGGATGGCCCCGAGCGCGTCGAAGTTCGCCAGCGAAGCATGGCGCCGCTCACCGTCGATCAGCCGGTAGACCGCGATCAGCACGAGCACACACGCGATCGGGTTTACGAACATCACCCAGCGCCAGCCCAGGCCCTCCGTCAGGAGTCCGCCGAGCAACACGCCGGCGGCGGACGCGACTCCGCCCATCCCGCCCCAGAATCCAAGCGCGGTGTTGCGGTCCGAGCCCTCCCGGAACGTGGTGGTCAGGATCGACAGCGCCGCGGGCAGCATCATCGCCGCGCCCAGGCCCTGCGCCATGCGGGCCGCCACCAGCAGGCCCGACGTCTCGGCGAATCCGCCGATCAGCGACGAGACGCCGACCACGACGGTGCCGGCGACGAGCACCTTCCGGCGTCCCAGCAGGTCAGCGGCGCGGCCGCCGAGCAACATGAACCCGCCGTAGCGTGAGCAGGTAGCCGCTGGGCACCCATTGCAGGCCCTGCTGGGAGAAGTTCAGCGCGTGGCGGATCGACGGGAGCGCGACGTTCACGATCGACGAGTCGACGAAGTCGATGAACGCGACCGCGCACAGCAGCGCCAGCGTCAGCTTGCCGCGGCGGGTGGCCAGCACGGAGCCGGCCGGTGCCCGCGCGGATGAGTCGGTGATTGTCATCAGAGGTGTCCTCCAGGTTCGGTGCCTTCACCTCATCTGACGGAACCCAGCGGCCAAACGTGACGACCTCCTGTCACATTCCGGCCAGTTCACGCGACATGTCCTATGAGAGCCCGCAAACCTCCCGAGGACCTGACTTCTTGCCCCACGAGACGCTGCAGCCCGAGCAGTTCGAGCGCCACCGCCGACAGCTGGAGGCGGTCGCCTACCGGATGCTCGGATCCGTGGGCGAGGCCGAGGACGCCGTCCAGGAGGCGTGGCTGCGGGTCAATCGCTCGCGCCCGACGTCGATCGAGAACGTCGGCGGGTTTCTCACAACCGTCGTGGGGCGGGTCTGCATCGACATGCTGCGCGCGCGCCGGGCCCGCCCCGAGGAGGCAGCGGGCGACCGGCTGCCCGAGCCGATCGTCGGCGCCGAGGACCACTCAGACCCCGAGCACGAGACGCTGCTGGCCGACGCGGTCGGGATCGCGCTGCTGGTCGTGCTGGACACGCTGACCCCTTCCGAGCGGCTCGCGTTCGTGCTGCACGACATGTTCGCGGTGCCGTTCTCCGAGATCGCCCCGATCGTCGATCGCACGCCCGATGCCGCCCGTCAGCTGGCCAGCCGCGCGCGGCGGCGCGTGCGCGGCGGGGTGCCGGCGCCCGACGCCGACATGACCCGGCAGCGCGCGGTCGTGGCGGCGTTCCTGGCCGCCTCGCGCGCGGGAAACTTCGATGCGCTGCTGGAGTTACTCGATCCAGGGGTCGTGATGCGGGTGGATCGCGCCGCGGCGACGCCGCAGCGAGTCACCGGCGCGCTCGAGGTCGCTCGGTACTCGGCTGAGCGCGGGCCGCGGTTCGCCCGTCTGTGCCGGCCGGCGGTGGTCAACGGCGCCGCCGGGATCGTGGTCGAGTCGCCGACCGCGCGGCTCGCCGCCGTCGCGTTCACGGTCACCGACGGGCGGATCGTCACGATCGACGTCGTCCGCGAGCGCCGCTCGCCCTGGCTAGACCCGCTGGCATCGGGTCTCGCAGCGTGCATAACGCGTCAGATCCGCGCGCGATCCCGAGCCGTGACGCGTTCAGCACCGTATACGTGCTCCACACGGCAAGCCTCGGCTCCACAGATCGGATTTGTCGTGTTATGCACGCCCGGCGGCGGCCCGGCGAAACCCGCCGCGCCACCTAACCGCCCGGCTACCCGAGCGTCAGATGCAGCTCGTGCTGCCGGGCGATCTGCCCTGCCCCGAGGTGCTCGAGCGCCTGCGAGACCGGATCGTCGGTCGGCAGGTTGGAGAGGCGCAGCGGGCGGCCGGCCGCCGCGGCGGTCAGCGCCTCAGCGGCGGCGCCCTCGTCAGTCGCGGCGATCTGCAGCACCGCGACCGTCGGCTCGTCGTCGCGGTAGATCACCGCCGCCGCAACCTCGCCTCGATCGCGGACGACCGCACCGTGCAGAGCCACGCCACGCTCGAGCAGCCGGTCGACAGTCGCGTCGGCGCGCTGCCAGGGCTCGCGGCTGGCGCGGTTTGCGGCGATCCAGGCGCGCGTCGCCTCGAGGTCCGCGGGCGGCTCGGACGCGGCCGCCTCGCCGGTCGGCGGCAGCGACCACACGATCAGGTCACGCCGCAGCTGGAACCCGAGCTTGGTGTAGAGCTCAAAAGCCGCCTGGTTGTCCTCGAGCACCTCGAGCCATACCGCGCGGCAGCCGCGCGCGAACGCGGCCTCGATCGCGGCGCCGACCGCGCGCTCGCCGAGCCCGAGGCGGCGGTGCGAGGGAGTCGTGCCCATCCCGCCGATCCAAGCCTCGGTGTCGCGCCGGCCGATCAGCGCGAACGACACCGGCTCCTCGTCGATCACCACCCGTGAGGCGCCCAGGTCGATGTCGTTATCGTCGATGTGATGGCGAAAGCCGGCCTCGTCGAGCGAGATCGGCACGAAGTAGTCCGAGAAGCCGTCGTTGAACAGCTTGGTCAGCGCGACGTGGTCGAGCGAGGTCGCACGGACCAGCCTCGCGGGGTGCGCGTGCCTGCGAGGGGATGTGCGGCGCTGGGCATCGATGTCGTGACCTTACCCGGTGACGACGGCATCGCGGTGCTGGGATCATGAGATCCATGACCGATGATCACAACGTTTTCGAGCTGGCCTCCTGGGAGCGCGACCTCGGATCCGCGCGCGGGACCCGACTGGGACCGCTCGCCGGCTGCCGGGACCTGGGCTGCTCGCTGTTCGAGCTCGACCCCGGTGGGCAGGCCACGCCCTACCACCTGCACCACGGCAACGAGGAGCTGCTGATCGTGCTCGACGGCGAGCTCGAGTTGCGGACGCCGGACGGCACGCGCACCGTGTCCAAAGGCGGCGTGGTCGGGTTCCCCACCGGCCCGGCCGGCGCCCACCGGCTCCGCAACACCTCCGACGCCCCCGCTCGCTACGTCCTGGTCTCGACGATGGTGTTCCCCGAGGTTGCCGAGCAGATCGACACCGGGACGATCCTCGCGATGAGCGAGCCGGGCACCGGCTGGGCGTTCGCGGCGGGCTCGGACGGCGACTACGTGGAGCTCACGATGAACGCGATCCAAGCCGACCGGGGTCCAGATCCCGGGGCGTGACCGAAGCGCCGATCAGGCGGTCGCGACCGCGCCCCGAGCGCGCACCGGCGCGGGCATCAGCCAGGCCGCCACGATCACCAGGACGAACGCGAAGCACTGGATCGCCAGCGACAGCGGGTTGCCCGACAGCGGATCGCCGAACACGATGATCCCACCGACGATCCCGGCGACGTTCGCCGCCGTCCCTGTGATCGCGATCACCGGCACCGGGTCGCCGTCCTGCAATCCCCGGGCCGAGGCGTAGAACGCGGCCACCGAGGCGGCCACGCAGACCAGCAGCCACGGGGTCAGCAGCCCGGCCGGGCCCCGGGCCCCGATCAGTCCCGACATCGCCTTGATCGCGATATCCGAGACGCCGAACAGCATCCCCGCCGCCGCGCCGAGCATGAACCCGTGGTGCTCCGCGGGCGCGCCGATCCGCGGGCCGGCGATCAGGAGCGTCCCGAACACGATCAGGCCGGCCTCGAACGCGATCGCGGCGGACGCCGAGAAGTGCGACTGCGCGCCGTGGGAGGCGGGCAGCGTGACCCCGAGCAGCATCAGGCCGCCCGCGGTCAGCGCCAAGCCGGCCCACTGCCGGCCTCCAACCCGGACGCCGAGCGTCCGCTCGGCCATGATCGCCAGCAGCACCACGCCGCCGGCCAGCACCACCTGCACGGTCGACAGCGGCGCCATCGACATCGCTGCGACGTGGAATACCCACGCGCCGGTCGCGATGATCATGCCGATCGTGAACATCGGCGAGGCGAACAGCGAGCGGGCCGAGCTCAGCGGCCGGCGGACGTCCACCGGAGCGGCCTCGCAGGCACCGCGGTGCTTGTAGAGGAAGCCAACGTTGGTCGCGAGCGCGCAGGCCAACGCGAGCAGAATGCCGAATATCAGGGTCATTGAATGGGCTTGGGGCGCCAGACGGCTGGGGCGCGCAGCCTCACGCTGTATCTCGGCAGCGCGGGCGGCCAGCTTGAGTCCGTTCTCCGTCGGCTGCGCAGAGTGTAGGCGCCACGCATAAGAAGTGTGTCAGTAGCCGGTGATGGCAACCTGGTACCCACAATCATGGGCGCCCAAGCTATTCGGCCGATCCTGCTGATCGACATCGACGGGGTGATCTCCCTGTTCGGCTTCGATCCGGCGAGCCCGCCCGCGGGCCACTTTGCGCTGGTCGACGGGATCGCCCACTACCTGTCGGCCACCGCGGGCCCGCACCTGCTCGAGCTCAGCGACGACTTCGAGCTGACCTGGTGCAGCGGCTGGGAGGAGAAGGCCAACGACTACCTCCCGCTGGCGCTCGGGCTTCCGGGCCGGCTGCCGCTGATCAGCTTCGACCGCTTCGAGCGCCCGCCGGCCGCCCACTGGAAGCTCGCCGGGATCGACGCCCACGCCGGATCCACCACCCCGCTGGCATGGATCGATGACGCCCACGACCAGCGTTGCACCGAATGGGCGCACGCGCGCCCCGGGCCGACGCTGCTGATCGGCACCGAACCTGCGGTCGGCCTCACCGGCGACCACGTGCAGCGGCTGGGCGCCTGGGCCCGCGCGCTCTAGCCGTCCTCGAAGGACCCGTGCCGGCCCGCGCCGGCGCGGAAGCGCTCCAGGCCGGGCCCCACCTCCTCCAGCGAGCGCATCCCGTGGCGCAACTCGTTGGCGAGCGCCGCATCCTCGGCGAGCCCGTCCTGCTCGAGCAGCGACAGCCGGTCCTCGCGCATGCACGTCTGCGGGAACCGGGCGAGCTCGTGCGCCAGCTCCTCCGCGGCGACGCGACTCTCGCCCGCCGGCACAACCCGATTGACCAGGCCGATCGCCAGCGCCTCCTCGGCACCCACACCGCGGCCGGTCAGCACCATGTCCATCGCCCGGCTCACCCCGATCAGGCGCGGCAGCCGCACGGTCCCGCCGTCGATCAGCGGCACGCCCCAGCGCCGGCAGAACACGCCGAGCACAGCGTCCTCCTCGGCCACGCGCAGGTCGCACCACAAAGCCAGCTCGAGCCCGCCCGCGACGGCGTGCCCGGCGACCGCGGCGATCACCGGCTTGCTCAGCCGCATCCGCGTCGGGCCCATCGGGCCGTCGCCGTCGGGCGTCACGCGGTTGCCGGCCTCGGTGCCGACCGCCTTCAGGTCGGCCCCGGCGCAGAACACACCGCCCTCGCCGTGCAGCACCGCGACGCTCGCGTCGGGATCGGCGTCGAACGCGGCAAACGCGTTCGACAGCGCGGCCGCGGTGGCTCCGTCGACCGCGTTGCGGCGCCCCGGACGCGACAGCAGCACGGTCGTCACCGGACCGTCGCGCTGCACCCGGACCGCGTCGGTCATCCCGCGCCCACCGCGCGTCGGGTGAACGTCCCGAGCGCCGCCAGCACCTCCTGCGGCGTCGGCCGGTCGCCCGCCAGCGGCGACAGCGGCCCCACCAGCGCCTCGCCGCAGCCTCCGACCAGCGCCGCCGCGGTCAGCTCGACGTTCTGCTCGGGCAGTTCGCCCGCCTCGATCCCGGCCCGCAACCCCTGTGCGGTCAGCGCGATGTAGCGCTCGCGGTAGGCCAGCCGCTCGGCGTCGACCAGCGGGTCGACCGGTTCGGCGATCAGCGCCCAGGCGAGCCGTGGCCTGCGCATCGCCCGCTCGGCGAACGTCGACAGCACCCGCACCAGCCGGTCGACGTGCGAGGCGCCTGCGGGCATCGCCGCCGCGGCGGCCCGCATCGCCCGCATCTCACGGTCACAGACCGACCTGAACACCTCGACGAACAACTCCTCCTTGGAGGCGAAGTGCCGGTACAGGGTCCCGGCGGCAACGCCGGTCCGCTCGGCGATCGCGATCACCGACGCGGCGCCGTAGCCGCCCTCCTCGATCAGCTCCTGCGCCGAACGCAGCAGCCGCTCGCGGGTGGGTGCGAGGACCTCCTCGGTCATCCCTTGTAGGTCGACGGCCCGAGGTCGCCGAATGGTTCGTCGCGGTCGCGGACCGCCGCCCGGAAGCCCTCGCGCGCGGCCTGGGCGGCGAACGCGTAGCCCTCCTCGGTGTGCCGGGCGGCGCCGTCGAACAGCGTCCCGAGCAGCTGGGTGGTATGCAGCCCCTGTGAGTACAGCGACTGGTTGACGAGCAGCTTCATCATCTGCAGCTGATTGAGCGGCATCCGCGCGATCCTGCCGACCAGCGCCTCGGTCCGCTCGTCGAGCCGCTGGGGCAGCGGCGCCTCGATCGCCAGGCCCCACTCCAACGCCTCGGCGCCCGACAGCGAGTCGCCGGTGAACAGCAGCCGCTTGGCGCGCTGGGGGCCGAGCCGGTGGGCCCACATCGCGGTCGTCGGCGAGCCCCACACGCGGGCGGGCGGGTACCCGATCTTCGCGTCTGCGGCGATCACCAGCAGGTCCGAGCACAGAGCCATGTCGGTACCGCCGGCGACGCAGAATCCGTGCACCTTGCAGACCACCGGCTTGCTGCATGCAAACAGCGACATGAACGCCCGCACGTTGCGGCTCATCATCGCGTGGTCGAGCATCGGGTCCCAGGGCCGGGACGGGTCGTGGTTGGCCCCGATGATCTTCGGGTCAAGGGGCGATCCGGGCACAGCGGCGCTTTCCGTCGGACCGATCGATCCTTCGGCGCTCTGCACCAGGTCGTACCCCCCACAGAAGCCCTTGCCCGCGCCCGCCAGCAGGATCACGTGGATGGCCGGATCGAGGTCCGCCTGCTCGACAGCCGCCTCGACCTCGGTCAGCAGCGCGCGGGTGATGCCGTTGCCGCGCTCGGGCCGGTTGAGCGTGATCCGCGCAACCCGGCCGGTGTGCTGAACCTCGACGATGCTCACGCCGGCAGCGCGCGGTCGATGATCGCCTCCGCATCGACGCCGGCCGGAAGCGTGCCGAACACGCGCCCGCCCTCGCCGGCGAGCCTGGCGGCGCAGAACGCGTCGGCGACCGCCGGGGGAGCGTGGCGAACCAGCAGCGACGCCTGCAGCGCGACCGCCAGGTCCTCCACCACCCGCCGCGCCTGAAACTGCGGGTCGCCGCCGGCGAACACCGCGCGGGTGCGCTCGCGCACGCTGTCCAGATGGCCGTCCAGACGCGGGTCGCCACCGCGCCCCAGCTCGCACTCGGCCAGGAACGCGGGCAGGCCCTCGGGCTCCTTTGCCATCGCCCGGAGCACATCGAGCGCGGCCACGTTGCCCGACCCCTCCCAGATCGAGTTCAGCGGCGCGTCGCGGTAGAGCACCGGCAGCCCCGAGTCCTCCACGAACCCGTTCCCGCCCAGGCACTCCAGCGCCTCGGCGGCATGCGGCGCGGCGCGCTTGGAGACCCAGTACTTCATCACCGCCGTGGCGAACCGCCGGAACACCGGGTCGTCTTCGTCGTAGCTGCGCGCGACCCGCATCGCCGACGCGGTCGCGGCCTCGGACTCGATCGCCAGGTCGGCCAGCACGTTGCGCATCGCCGGCTGGTGCACGAGCAGGGCGCCGAACGCGGCGCGGTGCCGGGCGTGGTGGATCGCCTCGAGCGTCCCGCGCCGCAGGCCGGTGGTGGCGCCCAGCAGGCAGTCCAGCCGAGTGTGGTTGACCATCCGGATGATCGCCGGAACGCCGCGGCCCTCCTCGCCGATCAGTCGACCGCTGATCCCGCGGAACTCGACCTCCGAGGACGGCAGCGAGCGCGTGCCGAGCTTGTCCTTGAGCCGCTGGAACTCCATCCCCGGTCCGCGCTGCACCAGTAGACACGAGAGCCCGCCGGGCGCCTGGGCCAGCACCAGGAACACGTCGCAGGGCGGATACGAGCAGAACCACTTGTGGCCGTGGATCTCATACACGCCGTCGCCGACCGGCTCGGCACGCGTGATGTTGGCCCGCACGTCGGATCCGCCCTGGCGCTCGGTCATCGCCATCCCGGCCAGCGCGCCGCGGTCGTAGTCGGGGCGGGTGAGCCGGGGCTCCCACTCGGCGGCAAGCTGGGGGGCACCGTCGCGCAGCGCCGGGATCGCCGCGTAGGTCATCGACACCGGGCACATGACGCCGTCGTTGGCGTTGCCCCACAGCGTGAACAACGCGGCCCGGACCACGTGCGCCCCGGGCTGGGGCTCGCGCCATGGGAGGCTCGCGATCGAGCGCTCGACGGCGCCCCGCAGCAGCCAGTGCCACGAGGGGTCGAGCTCGACCTCGTCGATCCGGTTGCCGTAGCGGTCGTGGGTGCGCAGGATCGGCGGGTTGCGCTCGGCGCGCCGCCCGTGCTCGGCCGCCGCGACGCTCCCGGCGACCCCGCCGGCCTCGCGGGCGCGGTCGACGCCCCAGCCGCCGCCCTCGCGCGCCAGCGCCTCGGCCAGCGCCAGATCGCACTCGAACAGGTTGACCGGCTGCAGCGGCGGGGCCTGGTTGAGGACCTCGCGGGCGGGATCGGTGACGTCGATCGCGGTCATCACGCGGGCGCGGCCGTGACGAGCGTGCGCTCGGCCACCCGGTCGGTGGCGTCGTGGGTGCCGGCCAACAGCCGGCGCGAGAGCTGCGCGCGGCGGAAGAACAGCGGGGCATCGTGCTCCCAGGTGGCGCCGATCCCGCCGTGGACGTTGATCATCGAGCGCGCCGCGTAGTCGAGCGCCTCGCCCGCCGCGGAGCGCGCCGCGCTCGCCGCCAGGGGGAACTCGTCGGGCTTGGACTCGCGTGCCCATCCGGCGTAGTACTGCAGGCCGCGGGCGTTCTCCATCCGCCGCATCACCTCGGTCAGCTCGTGCTTTACCGCCTGGTAGGAGCCGATCGCCCGGCCGAATGTGAACCGCTCCTTGGCGTACTGCACCGACACGTCCAGGCAGGTCTGCACGGCGCCGAGCGACTCGGCGGCGATCAGCGCCTGCGCCAGGTACCACGCGTCCTCGAGCACTCCGAGGTCGACCTCGAGCCTGCGGCCACGGGCTCCTTGAAATGACACGTGAGCCAGCGACCGGGTGGCGTCGTAGGAGCGCACGGCCTCCACCGCGATCCCGTCGGCGTCCGCCTCCACGGCCACCCCGACCGGCTCGCCGTCGGCGGTCACGCCGATCGCCACCAGCAGCCCGGCGTCGGCGAGGTCGGGGACGAACGCCACGTCGCCGTCGAGCACCACCTCGGCGCTCTCCACGGTCGCGGTCGGCGCGTGCGCGCGGGCGGCGCCCGAGCGTGGCTCGACCGTCCAACGGGGCTCGAGCTCGCTGGGCGGGCGAGCGGGCACAATATGCGGGACGGAGCTCGCCCTCGGCGACCTCGGGCAGGGACTCGTCGCCGGCCGCGTTGAGGATCGCGGTCGCCGGCAGCAGCCCCAAGAACGGCACGGCACAAAGCACGCGGCCGAGCTCCTCGGCCACCAGCAGTGCGTCGAACGCCTCCAGCCCGGCGCCGCCGTGCTGCTCGTCGATCAGCAGCCCGGGCCAGCCCGCCTCGACCGCCAGCGGCCACAGGTCGGGCAGCGCGCCGGAGTCCTCCAGCGCCTCGCGCGCGGCCTCGATCGTCTTGTGGCGCGAGAGCGCCCCGCGGGCCGCCTCACGCAGCAGCATCTGCTCGTCTGAGAGCGCGAAGTTCATCGAGCCACCGCCTCCCTCTCCTTCGCCCTTAACTCGCTGAATGGCACGCCCTTGTCCAGGCGCGGCTCCGGCGGGAGCCCCAGCACGCGCTCGCCGATCGTGTTACGCAGGATCGCCTCGGTGCCGCCCGCCGACTTCAGACCGGGCAGGAACGAGATCAGGTAGCTCCACTGGTTGGCGGCGTCCAGCGCCTCCGGGCCGAGCACGTCGGCGGCGAGGTCGGTGGCGCCGATCGCGGCGTTGACCATCGTCACCTTCGCGAGGCCGGCCTCCGGACCCGGTATCTGCCCGCGCGACAGCATCGTCAGCGCCCGGTAGCCGTTGAAGCGGACCGCCAGCAGCTCGCGCATGACCTCGCCCAGCCGCTGACGCGTGTCAGAGTCGGCGCGCGCGTGGGGGTCGGCGGCCAGCGTCTCGGCGAGCCGGGCCGGTGAGCCGAAGCCCTCGGACCCGAACCCGATCGTCAAGCGCTCGAACATCAGCACGGTCAGGGCGGTGCCCCAGCCGTTGCCGACGCCACCGACGACCGCGTCATCGTCGAGCACGACCCCGTCGAGGAACACCTCGTTGAACTCGGCCTCGCCGGAGATCTGTCGCAGGCCACGAACGGTCACGCCCTCGGTGTCCATCGGGACGATGAACATCGTCAGGCCCTTGTGCTTGGGGACGTCGGCATCGGTGCGCGCGAGCAGCAGGCCGAACGAGGCGAACTGCGCGTTGGTGGTCCACACCTTCTGTCCGTTGAGCGTCCAGCTGCCGTCGTCTCCCTGACGCGCGCGCGTCTGGATCGCCGCCAGGTCAGAGCCCGCGGCGGGCTCGGAGAACATCTGGCACCAGACCTCGTCGCCATGGAGCATCGGACCGAGATGGCGGCTCTTCTGCTCCTCGGAGCCGTGGGCGATCAGGCACGGGCCGAGCATCCCGATCCCGATCACATCGAGGATCCCGGGGACGTCGGCGCGCGAGATCTCCTGGTTGACGGTCACCTGCTCGATCGGGCCGAGCCCCTGGCCGCCGGCCTCGCGCGGCCACGCCACCCCGGCGAGCCCGGCCTCGGCCAGCTTGCGCTGCCAGGCGCGGCGCGAGTCGATGTACGCCATGTCCTCGGAGGAACCGGACCGCGGGGGCGCCTGGTCGCGGTTGGCCTGGAGCCAGGACCGCGCCTTCTGGCGATATGCGGCCTGCTCGGGGGTGTCGTTGAGGTCCACTGTCAGTCTCCTGATCGCTAAGTGAATCTTGATTCACCGCGAATTCTACGGGGCGGACCGGTCTGCGGCAACGGGCCAAAGGGCGCCCGACCGCAGGGCTTCACGATCGAGTGCCGCTATATCCGGTACTCGATGATGAGGCTCGGGGTTCGGGCGGCCGCGCTCGGCGCCGGGGGGCTAGCGCGGCGCGCGTGGCGCGGGCGCGGGGCGCGGGCGCAGCGCCAGCATCGCCGTCCGCGACGTGCGCGACGGCCGCACCCGCCGGTCGCGGTCGGCGACCCGCACGACGACCCTCACCGACCGGCGGTGCAACCGATGTAGCCGCTGCTTGGACAACCTCATCCGGACCGCGCGGCTCGTGCCGCCGGCCAGACGGAAGTGGGTGCGGCCGAGCCGCATCGCGCGCTTGAACGTGAACAGCTGCACGGTCCCGGCGCAGGCACCCCGCCCGCGGGGGCAGGCAAGGCGGATCGAGACCGCTCCGTGCCTGAGCACCAGCCGCCGGGAGCGAATCCGAAGCGACCCGGCCGCCTGCCGCGGTTTGCCGGCCCCGGGCGCGGGTTTCGGTGCCGACGCCGGACCGGGCGCCGCCGGCAGCGGCGTCGTCGTGACCGGTCCGAAGCAGGGCTGATAGACGCTTCCGTCGAGCGCCAACGCATACAAGGCGCCCATGATCCCCGCCGACTGGTCGGCCGAGCAGAACCCGGGATACGACGACGCCTGATATTCGGCGTTCAGCACCGGCTTACCGGCGGCGGTGTACGGCTGGAAAGCCGAGCACTCCGAGTACTCGTTGCACTGCTCGTCGATCACGCCGTCGAACGAGGGCTGCAGCGCAGACGCCTGGTCGGGGTCGTTCTTCTGGAACACGGCCAGCCCGAGGGCGTGCGCCTCCTGGGCGATCCACTGGTTGTAGGCCAGCTGCGCGGCGGCGCTGATCGAGAAACCGGTGCTGTTCTCGTACCCGTCCATGTTGTCGGGCTCGACCGCGTCAAAGCCCTTCTGCGCGCACATCTGAAGGCGCGCGGTCATGATCGGCGCCAGCGCCGAGAGCTGGCTGACGTCGAGCCAGCGCTCGCCCGGCCAGCCGTTGCTGGAGCCGAGCACGGAGCTCGGGAACTGGCCGGCGTCGGGCCGCCAGTTCTCCCAGGTCCCGACGTCGATGTAGCAGATCGTCCGCTGTCCGCGGGCGTGGAAGCTCGAGACTGTCGCGGCCGAATTGTCGAAGCCATCCATGTCGGTGGCCTGCACTGGCTCGACCTTCGGCGTGCCGGCCAGCTGCCAGTACCAGGTCAGTTTCTGTGGGGGCACCCAGCGAGCCGTCGCGCCGGCCGGGGCCGCCAGCGCTGCGCAGACGATCGCGAGTGCTGCCCCGATGCGAATGCAACGGTTGAGCACGGGCCCCACCGTACCCGCCGAGCCGAAAATCAATCCCCATGAATCGCCTTTACACCGTAAAATAGGTAAATCGAGTCATCAGGTCGGAAGTTTGAGAGCTTTCGGCGGATGGCGAGGGGCGCGTACAGACCAGTAGACGAACGCCGCGATGCCGTCGGCCGATTCAACCTCGGGGTCCTGTTCGAGGACCGGGGAGAGCTGGCCGCGGCCGAGCGTGCGTATCGCCAGGCCGACTCGCGCGGTCACTCCGCCGCCGCCGTGAACCTCGGCGTACTGCTCGAGCAGCGCGGCGACGTCGCCGACGCCGAGCGGGCTTATCGCCGGGCCCAGCGCCGCGGCGACGCCAACGGTTCGTTCAACCTCGGGATCATGCTCGAGGAACACGGCGATCTGCGCGGCGCCGAGCGGGCATACCAGCACGCCGACCGCAACGGCCACGCCGCCGCCGCATCGAGCCTCGGAGCGTTGCTGGCACAGCGCGGCGACACGGCCGGGGCCCGGACGGCCTTCCAGCGCGCCCGTCGGCGCGGTGACCCCGATGCCGCGTTCAACCTCGAGACCCTGAGCGCGTCCGCCCCCCCGGCGCGCTCCCGCCGCGGCCAGCGGCTGCTCACAAAGCGCCAGATGGCGGTGGGGGCGGCGCTCGCGTTCGCGGCGGCGGCGGTCGCGGCCGTGTTCGCGTTCGGATCGGGGTCGACGCCGCAACCCGGCCCCACCTCGGCACCGATCGCCGCGGCCGAGCAGACACCGCCTGTCGAGATCTCGCACCGGGCAGTCGCGGTGCACGCTGGCGGCGGGCGGCCCAAGCCGGCGGCCAAGCACCACGCGGCGCGCAAACCCCACCCGCGACCGCGGGCACGGCCACGGCACGCGATCCGTCGCCACGCCTCTCCGCGGCATGTCGCGGCGGCCGCCTCGGCCCCGGCTGTGGTGCATTCCGCGCCGGTGAGCCATCGGGCGCCCGCGGTGCCCGTCGCCACGAGCCCGGCTCGGCGGACCGTCGGGCCGGTCGTCAGCCACCCGTCGGGATCCGGCACGGCGACCTCCAGCCCACCGCCGGCGCCGGCACCCGCGCCGAGCCCGGCTCCGGAGTCATCGCCGGCGCCAAGCTCCCCGAGCTCGTCGGCTCCGGCGACCCATCACGCTTCGAGTCCAGCTACGCATAAACCTGCCGCCCAGGGCAGCGGCACGATCAGCGGGGGAGGCTGATGGGGTAAAGGAATATGGAAGTTAATACGCCAAGCTTGTGCACGGTGGTAAGGTTTGGTTGCTTTTCAGGGGGCTTGAGAAGGGGGCAGTAACGTATGAAGGGCACGGAAGCTACCGGTGAGTAGCACGGTGATTCACCCTGGGGTGAATCAGCGACAGTTGGATGGCAATTCGACGGCGCTTGGGTTCGCTCTAGTAGCTGCGGCGTTCATTGCCTGTGAACAGCTGTGGCCGCTTCACGTCGAGAACCTCGGCGCTCGCGGAGCGGTCGAGACTACGTCGTCGATCTGCGCGCTGGCCGCCGCGATGTTGATCGGGGCTCAGTTCCGGCGCACCAGGAGCTGGCGCGACCTGCTGCTGCTCAGCGCGCTGCTCACGGTATCGCTGACCGACTTCACGTTCTCGGCGTTGCCCGCGTTCACCGGCTCGACCACGGTCACGCCCGGATATGACATCCGCCTGGTCACGGAGGTGATCGTCGCTGTCGCATTCGCGGTTGCCGCCCTGGCCCCGCGCGACAAGCGCGTCGAGGGATGGCGGCCTGTGGCACTCATAGGTATCACCTGTGTGACTGCGCTCGTGCTTGCCGAGTTACTCGACGTCGCGACCGGGCGGGGAATGCACCGGAGCGGACTCGAGTCCGCGCCCGGGACCGGTACACCGTATGACTCACTGTGGCTGTGGGTGACGATCTGCTCGGCGGCGATCCAGTTCGGCGCCGGGGTCGTGTTCGCGGTACGCCGCGGAAATGCTGGCGACCACGGAGGCCTACTGGCCGGCGCGTCGTTCCTGCTGGTGGCGGTCCGACTGCAGTACCTCGCGATTCCGGCGGTGGCCGCCGACTGGGTGACGCCCGCCGACGGGGTCCGACTGGTGATCTATGGGCTGCTGGCCACCATTGCCCTCGAGGAGTACTCCGAGGCGCGCCGCATGCGCGAACGCGCCGCCCTGAACGCGGAGCGGACCCGGATCGCCCGCGACCTGCACGACGGGCTCGCCCAGGACCTGGCCGTGATCGTGACGCAGGCTCGCAGGCTGGCGATCCGCCTCGGCGACGAGCACCCGCTGACGATCGCCGCCCGCCGCGCCCTGGCGATCTCGCGGGGGACGATCACCGACCTGTCGGCATCGCACGCCTCCGGCACCCAGGCAGCGCTGCGCGAGGTCGCCGACGAGCTCGAGTTGCTCTACGCCGTCTTGGTCTCGGTCCAGGTCGATGACTCGGCCTCGGAGGGTCTCGAATACCTCGGGGCAGACGATCGCGAGCACTTGGTGCGCATCGTGCGCGAGGCGATCGTCAACGCGGTGAGGCACGGCGACGCAGGCCTCGTCGACGTGGTGCTCGCGGGCGACGGCTCGGCCCTGATCCTCCGTGTGGCCGACGATGGCACCGGCATCATGGCCGGAGCGCATCCGGACCATGACGGCTTCGGTCTGACGCGATGCGCTCCCGGGCACGGGCGCTGGGCGGCAGGCTGACCGCCCGCCGGCGTCCGGCCGGCGGCACGGAGATCGAGGTCAGCATCCTCGCGCGACACGCCCAATGAGCGCGCCGTGGGTCGGCAGAAGGTGGTTGCTCGCCGCGATCGCGGCGCTGCTGGCCGCCGCGGTGATCACGCACGTGGCGGCCAGTTCGGCAAAGAATCCGCGCCGCTCGGACTCGACCGCCGGACAGCGGGCCATCGCGAATGCCGGCAAGCGACACCGGATCTGGGTCCCGCGGCCGTACACGACCTGGCAGTGGCAGCTGACGACACCCGTGGACCAGACCGTCAAGGCGCAGATGTTCGACATCGACCTGTTCGACAACTCCGCCACGGTCGTGGCCTCGCTGCACCGCCGCGGCGCTCACGTGATCTGTTATCTGGACGCCGGCACGTATGAGAACTTCCGGCCGGACGCCGGGCGATTCCCGAAGTCGGTGCTGGGCGCGACCAACGGCTGGCCCGGCGAGCGGTGGCTCGACATCCGGCAGCTGCGAGTGCTCGAGCCGATCATGCTGGCGCGCTTTCAGGAGTGCAAGGCCAAGCACTTCGACGGGGTCGAGGCCGACAACGTCGACGGCTACTCGAACCACAGCGGGTTCCCGTTGACGGCGGCCGATCAGCTCACCTACAACCGGTGGCTGGCGCGCACCGCTCACCGGTTGGGCCTGTCGATCGCGCTGAAGAACGACACCGACCAGGCCCGCCAGCTCGAGCCGGACTTCGACTACGCGCTGGACGAGCAGTGCTTCCAGTACAGCGAGTGCTCGAAGCTGCGCCCGTTCGTGCAGGCGCATAAGGCGGTGTTCGAGGTCGAGTACAACCTGCCGACGAGCCGGTTCTGCTCGCAGGCTCGGGGCGACGCATTCATGTCCATGCGCAAGCGGTTGAACCTGGGCGCTATCCGGCAGACCTGCTGGTAGCCGATGGGCCGATCAGCTCCCTGAGCGCACGGCGCAGTCGTTCGGGGTCGTGCACCGCCCGGTCGCCGGGATCGCACATCGGCCGTCGGATCGAGAGCATCGACTGATAGGCGAGGTCGTCGGTGTCGAAGTGCAGCGACGCGGCCGGGTCGTGGAGCACGGCGTCGACTCGGACCCCGTGCCGGCGCAGGGTCAGCACGTGCTCCAGAGCGCTGATCGCGCCCGTCTCCGGCGGATCGGGCTCCAGGTTGGCGATCCACACCACGTGCGCCCGCGTGCGCCGCAACGCGCGGGCCACGTCGGGCGGTGCGGCGGCCGAGATCACGCTGCGGTACAACGACCCGGGAGCCAGCAGCGCCCAGCGGGCGTCGCGGATCGCCTCGACCGCCTCCGGCGGCGCCTGCAGGCAATCGCCTTCGAACCGAAGCCGTTTGTCAGCCCACCGCGGGGCTTGGACTCCACCGCGCTCGACCACGCGACGTACCGGCCGGGCGGTCGCCGGCAGCACGTCGCCGCGCGCCTCCAGCTGCCGGCCCAGCCAGGAGCTGGCGGCCCGATGATCGCCCAGCCCACCGGCGAGCGAGGCGATCACGAAGTTCCCCAGCGGGTGCGTGCCCACCTTCTCGACGGTCAGCGGGCGCCGGATCGCGCGCAGCAACGGACCCTCGTTGGCGGCCAGCGCCTCCAGCGAGCGCCGCAGGTCCTCCACCGCCGCCCCCGTCGACGCGTCGTCGGATTCGGATTGCGGGCCGAACGCGAGGCTGACGATCGCCGTCAGCCTGCAGTCTTCACCGCGCAGCGCCCGCAGCACGCGCGCGATCCCCTCACCTCCGCCCAGAACGACGATCGCACTACTCAACGGTGACCGTCTTGGCGAGGTTGCGCGGCTGGTCGACGTTGAGTCCGCGCGCGCGTGCGACGTGGTAGGCAAACAGCTGCAGGGGAATCACCGAGAGCACCACTCCGAGCAGCGGATCGGCGTCGGGGATCCGGATCACGTGCTCGGCGTAGTCAGCGATCTCAGGAGCCGACTCTGGGACGATCGCCACCACCCGGGCTCCGCGGGCCCTCACCTCTGCGAGGTTCGACAGGAGCTTCGGCAGCACCCGAGGGTCGTTGCCCACGCACACCACCGGGGTTTGCGGTCCCAGCAGCGCGATCGGGCCGTGCTTCATCTCGCCGGCGGCATATGCGTCGGTCGGCACGTAGGAGATCTCCTTGAGCTTCAGCGCTCCCTCGAGCGCTACAACGAGGCCCGACAGCCGGCCCAGATACAGGAAGAACGGGCTGGTCGCCAGCCAGCCGGCCAGCTCGCGCACCGGCGCGTCGACCGATGCGAGCACCCGATCGATCAGCGCCGGCAGTGTCTCCAGGTCGGCGCGCAGCTGGGTCAGTCGAGCCTGCGGCTGTGCGCCGCGCGCGTCCGCCAGACGCAGCGCCAGCTCGTACATGAGCGCCACCTGAGCGGCGAACGTCTTCGTCGCGGCGACGCCGACCTCCAGCCCTGCCCGGGTGAACAGAACGCCGTCGGAGTCCCGGGTCGCCTGGCTTCCGGAGGCGTTGGTCACGGCCAGCACGGTCGCGCCCTGGTCGCGCGCCAGCCGCATCGCCGCCAGCGTGTCGGCGGTCTCGCCCGACTGGGAGATCCCCAGCACCAGCGCCCGGGGGCCGACGATCGGCTCGCGGTAGCGGAACTCGGAAGCTATCTCGACGTCGACGGGCACCCTGGCCCACCGCTCGATCGCGCTGCGGCCGGCCAGACCCGCGTGGTACGACGTGCCGCAGGCCACGATCACGATCCGCTCGACCTCGCGCAAGCGGCCCACATCGAGCACCCCGTTGGCGTCCTGCTGAGCCGTGGCCCGCAGGCGCGCGAGCGTGTCCGCAACCGCGTGGGCCTGCTCATGGATCTCCTTGAGCATGAACGTCTCGAATCCGTCCTTCTCGCACGTGTCCTGATCCCACTCCACGCGTTCCCGAGCGGGAACGCGGGGTAGGCCGTCGGCCGCGGCGAGCTCGACCCGGTCGGGCGTGAGCCTGACGATCTCACCATCGGCGAGCGTCGCGATCTCCCGGGTGTAGGACAGGAACGCCGAGATCGAGGATGCGATGAACTGTTCACCTTCACCGATTCCGACCACCAGCGGGCACTCGCGCCTGACGCCGACCAACGTGTCGGGCTCGTCGTCGCACATGGCCACCAACGCGTAGTGGCCGGTCAGTTCCTCCAGTGACCTCCGGACCGCATCGGCCAGGTCGCCCGCGTAGTTCAGCGCGATCAGGTGAACGACGACTTCCGCGTCGGTGTCCGAGGTAAACCTGACCAGATCGGCGCTCAGTCGCTCGCGCAGCTCGACGTGGTTCTCGATGATGCCATTCAGGACGATCTTGAACCTCCCGGTGGCGTCATGGTGAGGGTGCGCGTTGCTCTCGGTCACACCTCCGTGCGTGGCCCACCGGGTGTGTCCAATCCCCACGCCGATCGGTGCCGTGGTCGCCGGCGCGACCGCCGGCGAGCCGCCAGCGCCGGCCAGCGCCGCCTGGAGCGCGTCCAAGTTGCCCACCGATCGGATCATCCCGGCGGAGGCGTCCTCGCGCCAGGCGATTCCCGCCGAGTCATACCCACGGTATTCCAGCCTCCTGAGCCCCTCGAGGAGCACGGCCTGACACGCGCGACTCCCCACGTAGCCGATGATTCCGCACATCCGAAAGCTCCTTATCTGCGCCCTTGTACCAGCTTTGACAATTACAGGCAAAACGGGTGTGTTGGTCAATGACCGCGCGGAGCCATCCGGCGTTCAGTCACTGATCGAAACTTGCGCTCCACACCACCTGGCGTCTATCTTGGGTTGTCATGACCAAGGATCGGGTCAGAACGGTGGTGGCAGATGATCACGAGCTGCTGCGGGGCGGATTGGTCGAGCTCCTGGAGGAGCGCGGGATCGAGGTCGTCGGGGTGGCGTCGCTGGGCGCACAGGCGATCGCCCTGGCCTGCGAGCTGCGCCCCGACGTGGTGCTGATGGACCTCAACATGCCCGGGATGTCGGGCATCGAGGCCACGCAGCGGCTGACCACGGCGGCCCCGCTGGTGCGAGTGCTGGTGCTGACCGTGGCCACCGACGAGCGTACGGTCACCAACGCGCTGCTCGCCGGCGCCTGCGGCTACCTGGTCAAGGATGCTCCGCCGGATCAGATCGTCGAGGGGATCCGGGCGGCGGCGCGCGGCGAGTCGATGATCTCGCCACGCATCGCGAAACACCTGATTCGCCACGTGCGGCGCCCAGCGCCCGAGGATCAGCGGCGTTCCGACTCCGAGCTGACGCCCCGTGAGCTCGAGGTGCTGGAGCTGCTCGCGGCCGGCATGGACAACCCGGACATCGCCCGGACGCTGCACCTGAGCCAGCACACGGTCAAGAACCACGTGTCGAGCATCCTCGTCAAGCTGCAGGTCGAGAACCGGATCCAGGCGGCGGTCCGCGCCGTCCAGCGCGGAATCGTCTAGGTCCGCGCCACCCAGCGTGCCCCTCAGCGCGCCCGGACCTCGTCGGCCAGCGCCGTGAGCGTGTCGCGGAACGCCTCCAGCTCCTCGCCCATCTCCGACGCCTCATCCATCAGCTCCACGCGGTCCGCTGCTGAGGACTCGGTCGCGCCGAGCTCGATGAACCGGCGCTGGATCCGATTGCGCTCGACCTCCATCAGCAGCGCGTACGCGGCCAGCTCGGTCAGCGCGTCGTCCATCTGCCGGGTGGCGTCCACCGACGCCGAACCGTCAGGCCGAGAGCTGGGTACGGCTCTCATCCTGCTCGAGCATCATGTCGGGGGTGAGATCCGGAGTCAGCGTCGCGCCGTCGGCGCCGATCCGCTCGACGCTCACCCCGAGCGCGCCGAGCCGTTCGCGCACCGAGCTGATCGCCGCCTGGATCTCGATGCAGGCCTGATCCAGGCCCTCCCGTAGCGCCAGGCATTCGGCGAGCACACTCCACGACTCGTCGAGCCGCTCGTGCTCGCCGTCGTGCTGGGCCAGCGTCCGCACGCGCTCGATCATGCTCCCCGGGTCCACCGGTTTGTGCCGGCCGGCCTTCAGCCGCGCGTTCTCCTCGCGCAGCAGCATGACCTGCAGCCTGAGGTCGTCCTCGTCGTCGATCGAGTCACCGAACTGGTGCTCCTCGACGCGACTCCGGGAGCGCTCGAACCGGCGCCTGAACCGGGTAAGCGGTTCGTCCCCGCGGCGCGCGACCGCCGGCTCGGTTTCGGCCGTGGCGCTGCTGGCGATGTCGACCACGACCTCGTTGTCGTTGGACAGGCTCGTGTGAACAGATTCCTTTGGCACGGTGCGCAATCCGATCTGGCCGAGATGACTAATGGCGGACCGGAGCCGATGAAGCGGTCGCCCCCGTTCGCGGCTCCGATCCACGCCGAAGTCTGACGGGGTGTCCACAAGCGGTGAATGGGTCACCCTGCGCAGGATCGTTCATGGCCTGAACTCGGCTACTGGATCCACAACGTCGTGGCCAGGACGCGCCCGGAGCGCATCAGCCGCGCCAGCAGCAACGGCAGCGACACGACCACGCCGGCGGCGGCGCCGATCGCCAGCGCAGCTCCCGGCGTGCTCGAATGGACCACGTTGTGCCAGGTCAGCTCCGCCGCCACCGCGATCGCCGCCGAGAACAGCGCCGCCCATTGCAGCGTCAGCGCCTCGAGCAGACCGATCAGCAGGCAGACCAGCCCGACCAGCCCGAACGCGAGGAACACGCTCAGCGAGTCGGTCCCCTGGGTCCAGCGGCCCAGCCCGACCACGACCGCCGACAGCGCCAGCGTGGCCAGCACCAGGCGAGCGATCGCGCCCACGAAGATCGACATCGCCGGGTCCGAGAAGGCGGCGCGGCTGGCGCCGCCCAGCGACACGCCTCGCATGCCCCGAGGGATCGCCTCGTAGAAGTTCCACAGGTAGTAGCCGCCCCAGAAGCTTCCGATCGTGGAGGGAAGCAGCGCGATCGCGGGATGCAGCCCGTGCACCCCCCAGCCGAGCGTCGGATCCAGCACCAGCAGGAGGCCGATCAGGCCGCCGATCAGCGCGGCCCTCAGCGCGCGCCGCATCGACCCGGCCCGGCCCTTGGTGCGGCGTCCAGACGTGCGCACCGCCGCCACGCACATCAGCAGCGTGACCGCCACGAGCGCTCCCAGCACCGCGTAGGGGTCAAGACCGTGCCCCATCGCCACCGTGCCGACGACCAGCACCGCGGCGTAGACCAGACCCCAGCCACGGATCGTCACGACGCTGCCGCCGACCCACACCGCGATCAGCATCGCCGCGATCGCTCCCCACCGCGGCACCAGCAGCAATGGTGCCACCGCGAGCAGGCCGACTAGGCACACCCCGGCGCGGTCGCGGCCGAGGACGGCAAGCCCGTCGGGTCGACTCAGATACCGGCTGCGCAGTCCCCACTGGAGGGCCACCGCGATCGGCAACGCCACCCGGATCGCGTCGGCCAGGATGTCGGGGCCCAGCGCCCGCCGGATCGGCCCCGCCCAGGCCGCGACCGACAGGATCAGCAGCACCAGCGTGACTCCTTCGGCGATCACGCTGTGCTGCGTGGAGTCCTCGGGGGCCTCGAGCTGGCTGGTGGCGCGCTCGGGTGGCCCGTCGAGGACGACGAGGTGCTGGGCGGAGCTCATCGCACTCTGCGCGGGCCGGCCGGTCCATGCTTCGAGCACCACAGTCGCCTCGAGCACGTCGCGAGCCCGGCGTCCCAGCCGCGCGTCGATCACCGCCTCTTCGTAGCGCTCGCGCGGCGCGTACCCGGTGCCGGCCTGGGTGAGTGCACCCAGCCGCGGTTGGCCTCCGGTGCCGTCCGGGGCGCTCATGCGGGCACCGCGCCGGCGAGATCGCGGATCACCTCGTCGTAGGCCGCCAGGCAGCGCGACAGCGTATAGCGACGACGCAGGCGCTCGTAGCCCATCCGCCCGAGCCGCGACGCCAGCCCCGGATTGCGCAGCAGCGTGACCACGGCGGTGGCGAGCTCGTGTACGTCTCCGGGCGGCGCGACGATCCCGCACCCGCGCACGACGCCGGGCACGCCGCCGACCGACGTGGCCACGATCGGGCGGCCCTGTCCCATCGCCTCGAGCAGCGCCATCGGCATCGCCTCCGAGATGCTGGTCATCAGCACCAGGTCCCCGCCCGCGATGACGTGGTGCGGGTCCGCGGTGGGCCCCATGAACCTGAAGCTGTCAGACAGCGCCAGCTGCCGGTGCAACAGCCGGCACGAGGCGGCGTAGGCCTCCTGCCCCGACGTCGTCGGGCCCCAGCACTCAAACCGGGCCTCGGGCATTCGCCGGGCTACCTCCTCGGCTACGAGCAGCATCGTCTGCACGTCCTTGAGCGGGTCCACGCGGCCCATCACGATCACCTTGCTCGCGTCGGGGGCGGGGGTCGGCGGCGGCGGCGGCTCGATCCCGTTCGGGATCACCCGGATCCTCGATGGGTCGACGCCGAGCCCGCACTCCCATTCGGCATTGGCCTCGGTGACCGGGGCGATCAACTCGGCGGTCCGATACACGGCCCTGGTCAGTCCCAGCGCCAGCCGTGGCGTGATGTGGCCCTGGCCGGGGCGCGAGGTAGCGTCGCGCACCGAGCCCAGGTACGCCTCGCGCACGTACACCCCATGCTCGGTCAGCAGGATCGGTGTCCCGTGCAGGGCCCTGTGGACGAGCGCCGGGATCACCGCCCAGCCCGCCGCGGTCACGTGCAGCAGGTCGCACGGCGGCGTCGGAATCGCGGCCGTTCGCGCCACCCAGTACAGCGCCTGGTACAGCCGCGCGGCCTCGATCGCGTCGTACACCGGCGCCGGCGCGGAGTCATGATGGCTCTCCTGCAGCAGCCGCTCGAGCTCGGTCACGAACTTCGCCCAGCTGTCGCTGCCACGGAACTCGCGTCTGATCGACTGGGGGTTCAGCCGGCATCGCACCAGCGCCGCCGTAAGGCCGTCGACGTCTCCCTCCCAGGGCATCAGGCCGCGCAGCAGCGCCACCGGCAACGACGCGCCGTCATCCGAGCGCCGGCGGCGTAGTCGCCGCGGCGGGGCGCTCTCGGACCACAGCTCGATCGGGCGCAGCAGCCTCGCGTTCGGAGGCAGCTCGACCGTCGCGCGCTCGTGCTGGCCACCGGCGATCAGCGGCAGCACGTCCCAGTCGATCTCCGGGAGCCCGCCAATCAGGATGTGGCACCAGGAGCTGACGCCGCCGATCGCGTACGGGTAGGTGCCCTCGGTGATCAACAGGACCCGGGGGCGGTGGGGCGCGGGGCGCCGCAGGCGTGCGACCGGCTGCCGAGCTCCGCCGGCCTCGGGTCGCGCGCTTACCTGTCCCGGCCCCACGACGGCGATTGTGCAGGCGCGCCGACAGGCCGCCAATGGCCCACGAGCCGGGTTTGCGTTCACGCCACTGAACTGTGGCGCGACGCTGGATGACGCCGGTGGTTGTCGACGACGCCTAGCTCGCCTGGAGCTCGGCGCGCTCGAGCAGCTGCAGGGCGCTCTGGCGGTTGGGGGTGCCGAGCTTGTGCAGGATCGATGACACGTGGCGGCGGACGGTGACCTCGGAGATCGACAGCTCGGCGGCGATCTCGGCGGTGCGTTCGCGCCGGCGCAGCCGCTCCAGCACCTCGAACTCGCGCGCGGTCAGCTCGACCTCTGCTCCGGTGGCGGGCACGTGCAGCCGGCGCCTGGTTCCGCGCTCGCGAAACTCGAGGATCAGACGCGCGGTCATCGTGCGCGGCAACGCAGCCTCGCCGCGGGCCACCCCGCGCAACGCGTACCCGAGCCGACCCGGCGACATCGTCATCAACAGATAACCGTCGGCGCCCGCCCTGAGCGCCCCGAACATGTCCTCGTCGCGCGCCGCCACTGCGGACATCACCAGCTTTGTCTCGGGGAGCGCCTGCTTGATCAGCCGCACCAGGTCGATCCCATTGCCGGGAAGCCCGACCGCGACCACGCACACGTGCGGGTGATACCGGTGAGCGAGTGCGAGCGCGTCGGACGCGTTGGATGCCTCGGCCACCACGCGGATCCCGTGCGGCTCGATCGCGCGGCGCATCCCCACGCGGGCTGCCGCGTGGTCGTCGGCGAGCAGAACCCTCAACTCGGTCGGTTGTGTCGTGACGTCGGTCGCCACGTAGCCCCCTCAACTTCGCCGGACTTCCGATCCGGCGGTGGTAAGCGATTTCGACCCTAGCACGCGGTCAGGCCGATTCTGCACCGTTCGTTCAGTTCTGAACGCAGGAGGGCCGGGGAAGCCCATAGGCGCCCTGCCGCGGGGGCAACACACTGATGGCCGTATTAGGGGCGCGATGGTCATGGCGATCCAGCTCTGGGTCCGTGTTTCGTTCGCTCGAAAACCGCGCATGAACGAGAGTTTTCGATGAGACGGTTCCTTGGTCTGCTGTTTGTGTCTGCGGTGGCGGTCGTTGCAGCGCTCGCCCTGCTCGTCTTCCCCGGCCTGCCCGGCGGCTCTGGATCCCGCGCGGTGGCTGCCGCGCCCGTCCAGCAGATCGGCATGAAGCTGCTGGTGATCACCGACAGCTCGGCCTGCAACACCGACAACGCGAGCGCGATCGCCTACTGCGACTGGACCAACACGCTCAAGCGCGAGGGGGTTCCGTTCGACACCGTCGTGACCAGCGACGCCAGCCCCGGCAGCGTGCCGCTGCCCGAGCTGTCCACGACACTGGCCACGGGCACCCAGGTAGCCAACTACGAGGGCGTGATCGTGGCGACGTCCGGCGCCGAGGGGCTCAGCGCGGCCCAGTGGACCACGCTGCAGACGTTCGAGCAGAAGTTCTCGGTTCGCCAGATCACCGCCTACGTGGTGCCGAGCGCCGACTACGGATTGACCGCCCCATCGAGCACGAACTTCCTGAGTAACACCAGCGCGCTGACATTGACCGCCGACGGCGCCAAGGTGTTCCCGTATCTGAACACGGTCGCGCTCGATGCCGGCACGTTCGGCTATGAGGGAACCCCGGTGGCCGGTGCGAAGGTCGACACGCTGATCTCCGGCCCGAACGGGAGCACGGTACTCGGCGTGTACACGTCCTCGGACGGCCGGGAGACGATGTTCCAGACGTTCAACCAGAACCAATTCCTGCTGCAGAGCGGGCTGCTGCGGCACGGCGAGCTGGCATGGCTGGCCCGGAGCACCTACTTCGGCGACCAGCGCAACTACCTCGAGACTCACGTCGACGACAACTTCCTGTCTGACGACACGTGGAACACCGCCACGCACGCGACCGACTACACCCCAGCCGACGCGCTGCGAGAGACGCCCGCCGACGTGGACGCGGCCGCCAACTGGTCGGCCCAGAACAACTTCCGGATCGACATGTTGTTCAACGGCGGCGGCAGCCAGCAGTACGCCGCCGACAACGGCGGCGTCGACCCGCTGCTGACCGAATTCCAGGTCAAGAAGGGTTCGTTCTACTGGATCAACCACACCTGGGACCACCCCAACGTCGACCAGGGGTGCGCGCCCGCCGCCTACATCGAGTCCGAGATCACCAAGAACACCAGCTGGGCCGACCAGGCCGGCAGCAATGGGACCGGCGGACTCGGTCTGACCGCCAGCACCAATCCGAACTCGGCGCTGGGCACCAACGACCCCGGCGCGCTGGTCACCGGCGAGCACTCGGGCCTGGCCAACCTGATTCCGGGTACGCCCGGAACCGTCGACCCGCCCGAGTTTGAGGATCCGGTCGTAAATGCCACCGGCGGCACGTTCACCACGGCTGGCAGCTACACGTATGCGATCACCGACCAGTACTCGTCGACCGGCGGCGAGTCCTCAGCCTCGTCAACGGCGGTCACGGTAGCGGCCGGCAACTCGGTCACGCTGAGCTGGACCGCCGTCTGCCACGCCTCGGACTACAAGCTCTACCGCCAGGATCCCGGGGCCGCGACGTGGACGCTGGTCACCACGATTCCCGCGTCGGCTAGTGACTTCACCGCGACCGGGCCGGTGACCAAGAGCTTTATCGACACCAACGTGGGCACGCCGTCGGCGACGGCGCCGCCGACCGTCAACACGGCGACCGAGACCCCGTACGAGCAGAACACCGAGCTCGTGTCTGCGTTCACCGCGGCCGGGATCACCGACTTCGGCTCGGACGCGTCCAAGCCCTACCCGAATCCGGCGACCTCGACGTTCACCTCGGGCAGCCCACCGTCGTCACAGTTCCCGGCCGGGTCGACGTTCTCCGATGGGCCGGCCACGGCGATCCCCCGCTACCCGACGAACATCTTCTACAACGTCTCGACCAACGCCCAGGAGGTCGACGAGTACCAGACGATCTACGACTCGCCGACCTGCGTGCCGATCTCCGGGGTGACCACGTGTAACCCCGCCGGGACCGCGTTCACCATCGGCCAGATCATCGCCAGCGTCGACGCCGGAATGTTCCAGCACATGATGGGCAACGACCCGCGGCCGCACTATTTCCATCAGACCAACCTGATGTCCCAGACCACCGGTCCGGCGACCAGCGTGGGCGACGGTCTGTACTACGAGGCGATGAACCCACTGTTGGCCCAGTACCACACGTACTTCGCGGCCAACGCCCCGATCGTGCAGCTGACGATGGGCCAGATCGGGACGCTGCTCGGCGAGCAGGCCGGGTGGGCGGCGAGCGCTGGCAAGGTGACCGGGTCCATCCAGGGCAACGCCGTGACCGTGAACAATGGCACCGGCGGTCAGCTCGAGATCCCGCTGACCGGCACGACGGTCGGCAGCGCGTACGCGGGCAGCCAGTCGGGCTGGGTACTGGCGCCGGCGGGAACGAGCACGTACACGGCGCTCGCCGCCTGGCCCGCGCCGCCGGTGATCCCGCCGCAGATCACGCCGCCGGCCGGACCGGCGCCGTCGACCCACGGCCAGCCGCCGGTGGTCGGGCCGTCAAAGCCGCCGGTCAAGCCGACCAAGCCGGTCAAGCCGGTCGTGGTCAAGCCGCAGCCCCGCGTAGTCGTGCAGGTCGCGCCTAAGACCGTGAAAGTCAAGCACGGCGCCAAGGTCACCGTGTCACTGAAGTGCGTCGCGCCCAGGGGCCAGTTCTGCACCGGCAGCTTCACGCTCACGCCGATGGGCCAGAGCGTCTCGCACAAGTTCCGCATCAAGGCATCCAAGGTCGCCCGGATCACGGTCAAGCTGCCCAAGCGCGCTCGCCTGGCGGCATCCGCGGCGGCCAGATCCGGAAAGGCCGGAAAGGCCGGAAAGCGGCATCGCACGCTCCACGCCAAGCTGGTGATCAAGACCAGCCAGGCGAACGGCGCCGCGCGGGTTTCGCGCGGGATGCTGAACATCCGGATCTGACCGCCGGGGCGCGCGGCAGACGTGACACGCACGCGAATGACGAGGCTTCGTCCACGGATGGCAATCCTGCCGTTACTGGTGGCGGGCTGCGTCGTCGCGTGCGTGTCGCCATCCGCCGCGCTCGCTGTGGCTCCGTCCGGAGGCCAGCCGTCGGTGAGCGGGACCGCGCGGGAGGGCGACACGCTTACGCTCACCCAGGGCACCTGGGACAACGTCCCGACGGCGGTGACGGACGTGTGGCAGGACTGCGACGCCGCAGGCGCCTCCTGCACGCCGATCCTGACGGCCAGCGGAACCACCTATACGTTGAACACGACCGACGTCGGGCACACGATCGTGGTCGAGGAGACCGCCACCAACGCGGACGGCACCGCCACCGCGAGCTCGACCCCGACCGCGGTCGTGCTCCCGCTCGCGCCCGTAAACACGGGCGCTCCGGCGATCACCGGCACCGCTCAGCAGAGCCAGACGCTGACCGCCTCCGACGGGACATGGTCGAACACCCCGACCTCGTTCACCTACCAGTGGGAAAGGTGCACGCCAACCTGTGCGCCGATCGCCGGCGCGACCGCGCAGACCTACGCGCTGGCGGTGGCCGATGTCGGCGCCACGATCGAGGTCCAGGTCAGCGCCGCCAACGCGGGCGGGACCGGCGGCCCGGTGACGTCCGCGGCGACAGCAGCGGTGACCGCGCTCGCGCCGGTGAACTCCGCCGTGCCGACGATCTCCGGCACCGCCCAGCAGGGCCAGACGCTGACCGCCGCGACCGGCGTCTGGGTCAACGCACCGACCTCGTTCACCTATCAGTGGCAGCGGTGCACCACCACCTGCGCGGTGATCACTGGCGCCACCGCCGCCACGTACGTGCTCGCCGCCGCCGATGTCGGCGCGACGATCGAGGTCCAGGTGACCGCCGTGAACACCGGCGGAACCGCGATCGCGACCTCGCTCCCGACCGCGACCGTGACCCCGCCTCCGCCGGGCCCGATTGGGGCGCCGTCGATCACCGGGACGCTCCGACAGGGCAGCCTGCTCACCGAAGTCCACGGCAGCTGGACGAACTCCCCGACGTCGTTCGCCTACCAGTGGATGCTCTGTGACGCCGCGGGCGCCAACTGCGCACCGATCGCCGGCGCCACGGCTCAGACGTACACGCCGACCGCGACCGATGTCGGCGCGACCCTTGTGGTGCGCGAGACGGCCACCAACGCAGGCGGCTCCGGGACCGCGGTGTCGGCGCTGACCGGAACCGTGATGAGCCCGGCGAACGTGATCCCGGTGCCCACGATCAGCTCGCCGCCCGGCCTGTCGGGCACCGCCCAGCAGGGGCAGACGCTGCGCGAGTCGCACGGGGTCTGGAACTTCAACCCCGGCTCCTACGAGTATCAATGGGTCCGCTGCCAGGGTGCCGGGTGCACAAATATCCCCGGCGCCAACGACCAGACCTACACGCTCACCGCCTCCGACGCCGGCCAGACGATCGCGGTGTTCGAGACCGCGATCAACGGCGGCGGCGCCGGCAACCCGGCCGCCTCGCCACGCAGCGCGGTCGTCAGGGCGACCAGCGCGGTCTCTTTGGTGGTGTCCCCGACGCCGCTCGTCGCCGGCCAGCGCGCGACCCTGATCGCCACGATCTCGTCGAGTTCCGGCAACGCCCGGCCCACGGGCTCGGTCGTGTTCCTCAACGGGCTGCGCGCGATCGCCGGCTGTGGCTCGCAACCGATCAATGCTGGCGGGCAGAGCACCACCGTCGTCTGCCAGGCTTCATTCCCGGCGGGGACGGCGCGGTTCACAGCTGCCTATCAACCGGCCGCAGGCTCGCCGATTTCGGCATCGTCGAGCGGGGGCCAGACGATCGCCGTGAGCCGGGACTCGACGTCGACGTCGCTGCAGGCATCCAAGCGGGTCCAGCTGGGCAAGCGCGTGACCCTGACCGCCACCGTGATTTCGCCGCTGGGCAACGTCGGACCGGTCACGCCCACGGGCGCGGTTTCATTCCGCGCCGGCGACCGGCCGATCCCCGGCTGTGGCGCCCGCGCGATCCGCGACTCGGTCGCCACGTGCTCGGTCGTTTACCGCTCCGGCGGTCGTCACCGCATCTCGGCCCGCTACGCCGGCGATTCGAACTTCTCCGGGTCGGCGTCGCCGTCGCGGGTGATCCAGGCGGTCCGCGGAGGCTCGAGCGGACCACGCGGGTCGGTGAGCGCGATCGTCCAGTGGAAGTTCGCCTACCACCCGACCTACACGCGGGTGATGGTTCTGCGGGCGACCGGAGTTCTCCAGGGGATGACGCTGAGACTGACCTGCACGGGGCGGGGCTGCCCGTACGCCAAGCGCTCGACGGCCGAGCGGTCGAGCTGCGCCGCCGGAGCGCGGGCCGGCTGCACGACAAGCTCATCGATCGACCTGTCGCGGTCCTTCAGCCACCGGCGGCTGCAGCTGGGCTCGCAGATCACGATCAGGATCACGCGCCCGCACTGGGTGGGCAAGTACTACTCGTTCGGGGTCGTCGCCGGCCAGCCGCCGAACATCGCGCTGTCTTGCCTGGCTCCCGGCTCGAGCAAGCCCGGGGTGGGGTGCTGACATGAGCCCCCGGCTGCGCATCTGTCTTGCAATCTTCGTCGCGGCCCTGGTCGCGGCGAGCGCCTGCCCGGCTCTGGCGGCCGGCCCGCCCGCAGGGCTTCCGGGACCACCGCCGGGAGCAGGCTCGGGCCTCCCGCTGCCGCCGGGGCCGGGTCAGGCTCCACCACCCCAGCCGCCGGGACCGCCGACCGCGATCGGCACCGCCACCTCGATGCCGGGGCTACTGTCGGGCTCGGCCGCCGTCGGCCGGTCCGGCGTCAAGCTCCGGGTCGCCTGCCGCCAGGGCGGCAAGGCGGCGTTCAGCGCTCCCTCGCTGGGCGCGGCCGCATCCGCGACCGCGAGCTACAAGTGCTCCGGGGGGCGGGCCACGGCGTCGTTCAAGCTGACGCCGACCATCGTCGGGCGGATCAAGCGCAGCGGCAGCGTGCTCGGCCGGGTGTCGTTCACCCAGGGCGGGGCCAAGGCCTCCGCGTCGGTGATGGTCGGTCCGCGTCCGCCCGCACCGGTGTTCTGGACGAGCGTGTTCGGGCTCCAATGCGGCGCCCCCGGGAACTTCCAGGCCGTCTTACAAGCGCCGAACTTCACCGTCACCCCGCCGACGACGATCGACGTGCGGCCGTGGCTGGCCTGGTACACGGCGGCCACAGGCTGGCAGTGGATCGGGACGTCCGGGCCCGGAGCAAGCCGCTGGTATCGCTTCACGGCGACTCCGGTGGGCGTTGCGGAATGGCGCACGCCGCTGGGAGCGATCGACCCGTGGCTGTGGTCGCCGATCAGCGTCGCGCCCGGCCGCGGTGCCTATGTGGTCGCCGTGTTCGAGGCGGTGTACTGGTACAGCCATCCGGCGTACGTGTGGCGCTTCGCGCACTCGACTCCGGGCGTTGGCCCGTTCGGAGGGTTATGCGCGTACGCATAAGGATCGTCGCGGCCTCGGCGGCCGCAGTGCTGGCCATCTGGTGCGGCTCGGCAACGGCGGCAGGGGGCACGCCGCCGCTGCCGGGCCCACCACCCACCGCCGGGACCGCGCTTCCACCCGCGCCCGCTCCGGGCACGGTTCCCGTCGCGGGCGCAACCGGACCGGCCGCCTCGCTGCCGACCGCCGTCTCGGGCCCCGGGCTGCTGAGCGGGTTTGCGTCGGTACGGAACCGCAAGCTGACGCTGCCGCTCGCCTGCAGCTCCAACGGGCGGGTCACGCTCAATGCGCCGGCGGTGCGCTCCGGCACGCTGGCGGCGGCCCGGTTCTCCTGCCGCAAGCGCCAAGCGTCCGCTCGGCTGACGCTGCGCGCGGGCGACGCCCGCCGCCTGACCGCGATGAAGTCGACGACCGCAGGTGTCAGCTTCGGTTCGGGCGCCGCCAACCGGTTCTCGATCGTGCTGCAGTCTCGACCCACCCCGCCGCCGTACTGGACCGATGGAGGCATGGAGTGCAGCCTGCTGGGCCCCGATACGCCCTATCTGGTCGCGCCGAACTTCACGGTCGGGCCGCCGACGATCATCGACGTCCGGCCCTGGGTGGCCTGGTACACCGCGGCCACCGGTTGGCGCTGGATCGGCACCACCGGCGTCAACACCAGCAGCTGGTACCGGTGGACCGACACGCCCGCCGGAGTGCAGCAATGGTTCACGCCGACCGGCGCGCTGAACCCGTGGACGTGGGCGCCGATCCGCGTGCGCCCGGGACGCGGGATCTACGCGCTGGGCGTGTTCGAGATCGTGTACTGGTACCACCACCCCCGGTATCTCTGGCAGTACACGCGGTCGCGATTGGGCCCCACGTCTACCGGCACGTACTGCACCTATCGGTGATCGCTGTCAATACGTGCGTCGCATCGCCCGCGCCATGAGCTGCTTCGGCGCGGGACGCACCCACCGTGTAAGGGTCACGGCAAGCCGGTCGTCGCGGACGAGCGGCACACGTCTGGCCCCGACCTGCAACGTATCGTCCTCTCCGTAGGAGTGCGCCTCCCACGCCGAGTGCGAGCGTCCCGGCGCGAGCAAGTGCCGCCCAGTGGCGGACCTGCCACCCCGCGATTCCTTCGGCGCCGGCGTCCTCCAGCCGATCGCCATGGACCGCCTTGCGCGCGAGACATGCGCGGGCGCGCAGCGGCGCATGCAAGATCGTGACGGCGTCCGTTGCCTCGACTGAGCCCAGGAGGCCGGACGCCGCGTGGGCGCCGCGACTGATCTCGAGTTCGGGGGACGCCCGCACCGCGAGCTTCGGAGCCTGTTTGGCCTCGAACATTGAGCACTCGCCAACTTGGAAGGCGTGGATCGTGGCGAGGCCGTCCAGAGGGGCGGCAACCCGCCGCGTCATCGTGAACACGCCGGCTGGCTGCGCATGGCGCTGGCCGCGGCTCTGGATGAACTCCACGCGGGCAACCTCCATGGCGCCACTGTCAGAGGAAGAGTCCAGGGCTGCGTGCAGCCCGTTCGGCGCTACCCAGAACTCGTCGGCATCGAGCGGAAGGATCCAGTCGGCCCCGTCCCGGGCCGCCTCGTGCGCAAGACCGGTGGCGAACTCGGCCTGCCGATACGTTCCGGCGTCGGAACTCCACGACAGCGGTACTCGCGCGGCCAGGCGTTGCAGGACCACTTCAGTGCCGTCGGATGAGCCATTGTCCAGCACAAAGATGCGCTCACAACCGATCGCCAGATGATGCAGGACGCAGAGACGGATGATGTCCACCTCGTTTCGGACAACCAGCACCGCTGCGATACGTTTCTCGCTCAAGACCGGGCGATCCTAGTCGTGGGATCCTTGACACGCAGGGGGGCATTGCCGCCCCGACGCCATCAAGGGCTGGTCGGCAACCTACCCGCAGCCCTTGCGGAGTTTGGTGCTGCGCGGTGCTATGCACCGCTTATCAGCGACGACGGCGCCGGTTGCCAGGAACCGAAAGATCCGCACCCTGGTCGAGTAGCCCGTCGCCATCATTCGTACCTGCAGCCGGGCGCTGGCGTCTACGCGAGGCACCAACTTACGCAAATCGACATTAGTGCCTTTGCGGATGATGCGGTGCCCCGGGCAACCCTTACCGTCACAGAGGACTTGGACACGGCCGCCCGGCGGGACACCGTCGACGACCAGCTGGTCGAACTTGATCGTGTTGCCGTCCCGGCTCGCGGACCAGTTCAGGACCGCGGGTATCACCGGGGCAAGCGGAGGCGCAAAGCGCACGACATTGCCTGTGCCTGCGAAGGACACCCAAAGCTTGTGATCCGGCCCGAGAGCAATACCACGCGGCACGGAGCCGCGAGGGACATCGTACTCAGTGATATGTCCGTCCGGCGTTGCTCGGGCGACACGGTCGAGCTGCGCTTCCGTGAACCAGATTGCGTCGTCAGGTCCCGAGACGATGTCCATCGGATTGGCACCAGGCGTGATGCCGGCTGAGAATTCCGTGACCTTGCCGCGTGGCGTGACCTTTCCGATCCGGTCCCCGTCATCCTCCGTGAACCACATGTTCCCGTCGAAACCTCGCGTTATGTCCTCGGGACCGCTCACATTTGAAACCGGGAAGCCGGTCACCTTCCCTGTGGTGCTGAGCCTGACGATCCGGTCAGCGCGCGGTTCCGTGAGCCACAGCCCGCCCGGCCCAGTTGCCAATCCGAGCTGCTGACCGCCGGGAGTCAGTCCCGCCCGGAAGATCGTCCACTTGCCCTGCGGCGTCAGGCGACCGACCGCCGAGGCACCGTAGAGCGTGACCCACAACGCCCCATCGGGGCCCGTCACGATGCGACGCGGTTGGCTGCCAGGCGGGAGCGGAACGGGAAAGTAGCGCAATGCACCTGCGCGGGTCACCCGTCCGATGAGGCCAGCGTCGCGGAGTGTGAACCACATCGCTCCGTCCGGGCCCTGCGTGATGGAGTCCGGTTGGCTGGACACCGGCACAACCTTGAGCAGCTTGCCAGACCCGGATATTCGCGCCACGAAGTCGTCGATCCGACGCGGAGACGGCACCCCTCGAGGATCTCCAGACGTCATCCAGACCTCGCCGTCCGGGCCGTTGGCAACGTCGCGCGTGTCGTTGGGAGGCAGCCCGGCGATCCGTTGAAGCTTGAGGTTTGACGCTGATGCGATCGACGGAACCGCGGCCAGGATGACCAGGAGAACGAGAACGAGCGATGAGGGCCGGACCCGCAGCATCGCAAGAGCATCCCACACTTCGCGACAGTTGACTTCCCTTTTTGGGAAGGCGCGGATGGCCGTGCAGCGTGACCTACGAGCCAGTTGCGCACATAACGCCCCACTGACCGCAGGGGCGTCGTCAGGCGCCAGCTGCGCGATGCGAGGACGACTGCGTGACGCCTCCGAATGTCCTCGAGCTCCGCGACGTGTGCATCCCGTTCGTGTCGGGCGAGGGCGAGCTCCGCGATGTGCGCATCCAATTGGCCTCGGGCGCCGTCGAGCTCCGCAGCAGTCGCGTCTCGGTCGTGCAGCGCCGCCTGCAGGCGGACGAACAACGTGGTCAAGTCCGCCAGACCGTCGCTCGTGCGCACCGTGCCGCGAACGGCCACGTACGCAGCCGAGACCTCAGGCGGGGTGCGTGGATCCTGAATCAGCGCATGATCGGTTGCGCGGTGTCGGCGGGTCCCTGGCCGGACGGCCGCCGCTGCGGCCTGCACTTGGTCGAGCGGGGGCTCAACGCCGAAGAGAAACGTCCCGAGGCGGCGGGCCTCGTCCTCGGGGGCGGCGAGCAGGTTCTCGTAGACCAGCACCATCCGCTCAGCGCCGGCGCTGCCGCTCAGGGCATCCGCAGTGTGGCGCAGCCACATCCGAACCCAGTGCTCCCACGGGGGATGAGCGTGGCGCCGCAGCATCGAGGCCGCGACCTCCGCCGGATTCCTGACGCAGATGATGACGCGCAGCGCGGGGACCACGCAACGCCAGAACGGCAACAGCAGCGAGGCCCGCGGATCCTTCCAACCCCACGGACTCCGGCCGAACGTGGTCTCCACGAGCTTCGCGGCGCGCGCGCGATGGGCGGTGAATCGGCTATCGGTATGCCAGCCTGCGGGCGCCGGCCCGGGATCCGACACGTGCCCCCCAAGCGCCGCCAGCAGCTCGTCGTCGAGCGCGACAAACGCCTGCTGCTCGAAATAGCCGTCGGGGTTGTCCTCGACGATGGTCGGCACGAGGGAATCCTCTGGCCCTATCTCCAAGCCGAGCCGGTGGAGGACCTGCATCGCCAGCGATGTCCCCGACCGGTGCATGCCCACGACGCAAATGCCGTGTGACAGGACTGGGGGCGGAGCGCCGGACACGGACGGAGATCAAATCACACCCTTCGGTGATCGCTGTCACAGGCGGCGGCCTGTGTCTGGCGTATCATCCGCACCACGGAGTCCACCTAGAGGTGAGGACGAAGCATGGAAGGGGCAGCAGCGTCTAACGAGACCGTCGCTCCACTCGGAGCGGGGACCTCCCAGCAGGAAGCCGCCAGTGGCACGGTGGCCCGTCGCCGACTGGCTCTGATCGCACTGCTGGTGCTCGTCGCGTTCGGGGCCGCGTTCGCGATCGGCTCGACGACCAAGAAGCAATCGGCCACGCAGGCTGCCGCCTCCCAGCTGGCGCCGAAGACCGGCGTCAGCGGGAAGCAGACCGTGGCGGTCACGGCCGTGGCAGCCAGCTCCGCGGTGCCGGCGCTGAAATCGCCACCCAAGCCGAAGCCAAAGCCCAAGCCCAAGTCGAGCTCGACGACCGCGGCCTCGTCGGTGACAACGACCCCGAGCACGTCGACCTCCAGCTCCTCCTCGACTCCGAGCAGCTCCAGCAGCGTCACGCCGAGCAGCTCCAGCAGCTCGAGCTCCAGCGCGCCGGCCCAGCAGACCCCGGCCCAGCAGTCGCCGCCCAGCGGCGGCGGAGGCGGCGGTGGAGGCGGCGGAGGCGGCGGCGCGCTGGGCGGCGGCGGCGGCGGGACCTGATCTCAGCCGGTCGCGTAGCCCAGGTTCGACAGCTGCTTGAACGCTGCGGTCACCTGGTCTGAGGCCGTCGAGACGTCGGCCTTGGCCGTGTCGTACCCCTTGCGGTCGTTATGCGAGGCCGCGGCGCCAAGCGACCGGTAGGCGTCTGCCTGGTCGCGCAGCGCCTTTGCCAGCGCCGCGCTGGCGGCGGCGGCGCGAGGGTTGCCGGGCAGCTTGCCCACGGCCGCGGCCGCCTCGTCGTAGTCGCCGGCCAGGTTCTTGGCCGCCTTGGCCTGGTCGCCCGGCTTGGTGGCCTTCGCCAGCGCCGCCTGGCCCTGCTTGACCGACAGGTTGAGCCGGTCGGACAGGTGGGTGAGCGCCGAGGCGTAGTCGGCGCTCGGCCCGAGTCCGAGGGCGTTGTCGGGGTTGAGCTTGAGGCTGCCGACGATCCGCTCGCAGTCGCCGGGGAAGTTCGCGCCCGCTCCCTGGAGCATGCAGGCGCCGATCACCGTCCCGGAGGCGGTCGGCAGCGCGTACACCACCTCGGGCGCGGCGCTCCCCTTGGGCGACAGGTTCGTGTAGCGGTAGAACTGCGAACCGCCCAGCGTGACCACGTCCGGGGTCGGCGGGCCGCCGCTCGGCAGCTGTCCCAGCAGGCTCGTGGGCAACAGGCTCGGATCGGTCGTCTTGGTGGTGCCGATCGCCAAAGCGCCGCCGGGAGGCGTGGTCGGCTTGAGCACGATCTGATCGTCGAGCTTGAGTCCGGGCGTGGCCACGGTCCCGTTGCTGTTCTTCCAGCTCGTCGGGAACGACAACCGGAGCGGCCCCGACGCGGCCGAGTTCACGAGCGCCGGCGCCGCCGGCGCTGGCTTCTTCGAGGTCGGCGCGACCAGGAAGCCGATCGCGGCCGCGGCGATCACCCCGCCGGCCGCGAGTGCCGCCGCCTTCCCGCTGACCGGAATCCGCCGCGACGGTGCCTTGACCACGGGCGTGGGCGCGGCAGGGGTCGGGGCTCGGGTGAGGCTGGGATCCGACGCTGCGGCCGCGACGGGCTCCGGCTCGCGTTCTGTCTCGGGCTGCGGTTCGGGCTCGGGCTCGGGCGCCAGCACGCGTTCGGGCTCCGGTTCCGGCTGCGGCTCGGGCTCGGGCTCGGGTTCGGGTTCGGGTTCGGGCTCTGGCTCTGGCTCTGGCTCCGGCTCCGGCTCAGGTTTGGCCTCAGGCGGCGCTGCGGGTGCCGCGGCGCCGCCGAATGTGACGTACGTCGGATCGTGGACCGGTTCGTCGCTCACCGTCGGTGCGGGCTCCGTCGCCCCGTCCTCGACCGGCCCCGGCGCCTCCGCCTCGACCGGCGGCTCCGGCCCGACCGGTGCCTCGACCGGCGCTTGCCGCCTCGGTCGCGGACTCCGCCTCGATCACGGAATCGGGTGCGGGCTCAGTCGGAGGTAGCGCCTCGGGAACCGTGGTGGGAGTGGAGGGCCCGGAAGCCGGGCCAGGCGCGGGCTCGGGAGTGGCCTCGCGCCCGTACGTCACCCAGCCCGACTCGGACGGCGCAGAGGACTCGGGGGCCGGCTCGTCCCGGGTTCGCGCCTGCGGCTTCGGGGTGCGAGTCCGGGTGCTCTGAAACGGCGCCGGGGTCAGGGGCTTGGGCGTGTCGAGCATCGCCGTGTAGCTGGGCAGGCGCGCGTCGCGGCGCCAGCGCGGACCGAGCTCGGAGATCACGATCTCCTCAAGCTCCTCCCAGGCGGTGGCCGGGCTGCGGGTGCGCTCGCGCGCGTCCTTGACCAGCAGCCTGTCGATCCACTCCGACAGCTCCGGGTTGACCCCGGGCGTCTGCTCGGACACCCGCGGGATCGGCTCGTTGACGTGGCGCATCAGGATCACCATCGGCGCCTGGCTGTCCTGAAACGGGGGTCTCCCGACCACGTGCTCCCAGGCCATCACCCCGACCGAGTAGAGGTCGGTCCACACGCCGACGTCCTGGCCCATCGCCTGCTCGGGCGCCATGTACGTCGGCGTCCCGACGGTCGTCCCCGTCGCGGTCAGGAACGCGCCGGTGCCGGCGCTCTGGGTGGCCTTGGCGATCCCGAAGTCAGCGATCTTCACGCGCCCGTCGGCGGTCACCATCAGGTTCTCGGGTTTGAGGTCGCGGTGCACGATCCCGTAGTTCTCGGCGTAGGCGAGACCGGCGAGCACGCCCTCCATCACCCCAGCGAGTTGAGCCAAGGACAGATGCCCGACGTACGGCCGCAACGAGCCCCGCGGCACGTACTCCATCGCGATGTACGGGACGCTGTTGTCCTCGAAGTACTCGAGCACGGTGACGATGTTCGGGTGATTCAGCGACCCGGCCAGGCGCGACTCGCGCAGGAACCGCTCGGCCATGTCGGGCTCGCCCGCGTGAAAGCTCGACAGCTCCTTCAGCGCGACGTCGCGATCGAGCGTCTCCTGGCGAGCCAGGTACACGATCGCCATACCGCCGCGGCCGATCTGGCGGATGAGCTCATAGCGGCCTACGCGCCGTGTTGCGGGGTCCGGCTCCCCGGACGCATCGCTCATGAGACTCCCCGATTCACGCGCTCGCCCACCCGCAGCGATGGTACCGGCCGTCTGGACATCAACAAGTCAGAATCGCTGCGCCGGATGTCCCGGCGATGTGGCATCGGTCACGCCTGTACGACTTTGATGTTGTCGCCGAGCTCGTCGAACGTGCTGTGCAGCAGCCCGCCGCCACCGTAATGGCTGTCGCCCGTCCAGTCGCTGTTGATGATCGCCGCGAGCTGGTCCTGGGGTGGCCTGCCGGCGGCGTCGATGATCGACCGGATGCTCGAGCTCGCCCCGCCCCACTTGCCCTTCAGGAAGTTCGCGGTCTGCTCGGCCGCGCTGACCGGGTTGGCGAACGCCTGGTCGAACGCGATCTTGCCAGGGCCACTGTCGAAGTAGCCGATGTTCAGCCAGTTGAAGTTGCTGGCCGCCTCCCGGGTCTGGGCGGCGCCGCCGGACTCCTCCGCCAGCGCCCACGAGGCGATCACCTTCGGGTCCAGGCCGGTCAGTTCGGACAACTTGGCCGCGAACTTCTCCTGACCGGGAGTCAGCAGCGACGAATTCACCGTGATCGCGTGCCCCGCCGGCGTCAGCCCTGCCGCGCCGACCCCCGGCTGCTGCTGCAGCGCCCCGCCCGCTGAGGCGTCGGCGGTATGGGCTACCACCGGCACTCCGGCAGCGCCGGCGGCTGCGGGCTGCTCGGCCAAGGGAGCCGCAGCCCCGGGTTGTCCGTAGAGCGGCGAGCCCGGTGACGGCTGTACGGCCGGCATGAACTGGACGGTGTTGCGGTGGGGCCGCGCGTGCCTGTCGACGGCCTTGAACTGGGCAGTCCCGGGCTTGGGAGGTTCCGGCGTCGCCGCATGGGCGCCTGCTCCCGCGGCCGCTCCGGCACCGGGAGCTCCGGAGACCGCCGCGGCGGCTGGTGCGGCCGCAGGCGCTGCGCCGCCGGGACCGCTCGATGCGGCCGAGGCGGCCGATGCCGCCGCTGCCGCCGGCGGCTTCACGCCGGCGTAGTCCCACACGCCGGGGATCGACCCCGGCTTGCCCGCGGCGTAATCCGGCCGGACCACGCCAGTCACCGAGCTCGGCGAGTACGTCGTTTCGCTCACGTTGGACTGAGACGTGTTGCCGGCGATCGTGTGCACTCCGGCGCTGTCGATCTTGGTGACGAGCGCGACGTGCTCGGTGCCGCCGAAGGTGACCAGGTCCCCGGGCCTGGCCGCGCTGATCGGCAGCACGCCCTTCGCGAACGGCGGGTCGCCGTTGCGAGCGAGATCCAGGATCGCGGCCACCGAGGCGACCGAATGGGGGACCTTGAGCCCGGCGGCCTCCAGCGCATGCCCGGCGAAGATGCCGCACCAAGGCGCGCCGTGGAAGCCGAAGTCGGCCTCGAATTTGTCAAGCTGCGGGCCGACGTTGCTGCCGGCGCTCTCGGGAAGCTTGCCGATCATCGCCCGGGCGTAGGCGAGCGTCGCGTCGACGCCCGAGCCGCGCGTAGAGGCAGCGATCGGCGCCGGGTGAACCGCCGACAGCGGGACGCCGGCCGAAACAGCCTGCTGGACCCCGGGCTGAGGCGGAGCCGCTGACACCGCCGCGTCGGCGGCCTGGGCCGCGGGCTGAGGGGGAGGCGCCGACAGCGCCGCGTCGGCCGCCTGGGCCACGCCCGCGGCGGCCGGAGTCGCCGGCGCCGGGCCGACCGCCGCGCCGCCGGGGAGGGCACCCGGGGCGGCCCCGCCGGCCACCGCGCCGGCTGCCGCCCCACCCGCGGCCGGCGGTTGGTAGTCGGCCTGGGAGACGAACGCGAGGTGCAGCCGGTTCGGGTTCTGTGCGTCGGTGAAGAACCCGCTTGACTGGATCGGCCACGGCGTCCCGATCTCGCTCGGGCGCAGGCTCGGGTCCAGCGCGGCGATCTCGGTGATCAGGTCGCGGGCGCCGACGTTGGCGGGACCGACCGGCTGGCCGTCGACCGAGACGATGTCGATCGCCTGGGCGTGCACCGGATCGACGACCGACTGCATGTCGCCAAGCACGATCGTGTGGTGGCCGACCGCGTTCTCGAGCACCGACACGAGCCGCGGATCGACGCTCCCGCTGGTGAACAGGGTCTTGGCGGCCGCGGGCATCGCCAGCCGGGGGCTGGATAGCAGCTGCGCGATCGCGGCCGTGCTTGCGCCGCCGCCCGGTGCTGCGGCCCCGGCTCCCGCCAGCACCGCACCCGCGCCTGCGCCCGCACCCGGAGCTCCAGCCGTGGCCGCGCCCGCTGCCGCTCCGGTGCCCTGCGGGGGCGCCGCCGTTCCCGCGCCGCCCGAGGAACCGGCAGCTTCCACCACGCCCGCGCCGGATCCGGCCGGAGCCGTTGTCCCGCCGGCCGGGGCAGCGGCGCCCGCCTGGGCGGCGCCGCCGCCGCCCGCCGGCACCGCGGAGGCCGCCGAGGCTCCCGACCCGGCGGGCGCCGTCGCCGAGTATGCGGCGCCACCGGCGCCGCCACCGCCGCCCGCGCGGGCAACCGCGCCGGCAGCACCACCGCCGCCCGCCGGAGCGGCCCCGGCCGCAGCGCCACCACCGGCCGCCGGAGCGGCCCCGGCCGCAGCGCCACCACCGGCCGCCGGAGCGGCGCCACCACCGGCCGCCGGCGCAGCGGCGGGCGCACCGGCCCCGCCGGCGGCAGCCGAGCCAGGCGACGCAGACGCCGCGCCCGGCGCGGACGCCGCGCCCGACGCGGATGACCCGCCGGAGCCCGAAGCCCCTGACGAGGCCGCGTGCGACGCGTGGGCCAGCGCCGACTTCAGAGCCTTGCCACTCGCCCCGCCGGGCGGCGTGTGCAGGCCGGCCGCTTTGGCCAGCCCCGCGGCGCCGCCGTGGGGCGTCTTTACCCCGCCGGCCTTCAATGCCTTCAGCGCGGCGGCCTTCGCCGGACCGTGGAGGCCGCCGTGTCCGAGCATCCCCTTCAGCTCGACGACGCCCACGCCCTCGGCGGCAACCGCCATCACCACGCCGGCGAGGCTCGACTTGGACTCGCGCATCTCGAGCGTGTACATGGCCCTGCCCTGGGATCCGAACTCCTCGGCCAGGTCGTCGAGCCCATTGGCCCGGCACACCTCGGCCGGGTCGGCCCGGAACTGGGCGCGGAACACAGGGTCCACCACAAGCCGCTCGATCAGCTTGCTGACCTGCGCGGTCTGCTCGTCAGCGGATGACACGGTTCACCTCCCTGGTCCCGAACCGGGCTCGCCGCACGAGCGGCAGCCCGAGCTGCAGCAATACGGGGATCAACAGCAGCACGCAGAACCCGATGAACACCGCGACCACCACGCTGTGGGGGATCTGGGCCGGCACGTGGTGGTAGTAGTGCAGGCCGAACAGGATCGCGATGCCGGCGCCGATCGCCGACCAGATAAGGCCCGCCAGCGCGTAGCGGGCCAGCACCGGCGAGGTGTCCTCCTTGCGAGCCGACCCCGACAGCCGCTGGGCGAACTGCGCCCGGGCTCGCTGGCGCAGGCCGGGCTCGCGCAGGAAGTCGACGAGGATGTTGTATCCATCGCGGTCGAGGAACGGGTTCAGGTTGAAGAACGCGCCGACGTAGGCGCCGAACGCCAGCTGGAAGAACACGTCCGAGATCGACCCGCGCGGCGATACCCAGCACGCGAACGAGAACAGCGCCCCGAGGGTCAGGTCGCACGCGGGGCCGGCGGCGCTGATCACCATCCGATGCGTGCGGGACTCGAAGTACGCCTCGCTGGTGTCGACGAACGCGTACGGGAAGATCAGCACCAGCCGCAGTCCACCGCGCGACGCCCGCCTGCCGTAGTGGGCCAGAGCCAGGCCGTGGGCGAGCTCGTGGACTGCCACCAGCGCAAACCGGCCGACCACGAACACCGCGCCGCCGATCAGGACGCGGTTGGCGACGATGAACGGGGTGCCGAACCGCGCGCCGACGATGTAGGCGAAGCCGCCGAATCCGGCCAGCGCGAACAGGATCATGAACGTCACGGTGAGCGGCGAGAAGAACACCCGGCCCCAGTGGTGGTAGGCCCGCGGAAAGTAGTCGCCGACCCACTCGACGCTCTTCTCGCGCGGCTTGAAGGTCCTGGCGAACGTGCTCTCGGGCTCGGGCACCACCGGTGCGGCGCCGACCCCGTCGAGCAGGCCACGGTCGGCAAGCTCGGCCAGCAGGTGCGCGAGCCGCCCCGGCCCGGCCGCCCCCATCAGCCGCTCGGACTCGCCGAGCAGCTCGGTGACGCTGCGCTTGCCGTCGAGCAGCTCGAACAGGGCCGCCTGGTCGGCCTCCATCCGCATGAACGCCCCGCCCTGCAGGTCGCGCAGCACGAACCGGTCCTGGCCCTCGTCGGCGCCCAGCCGTTTTAGCGCGTAACCGGACCGGATGCGCGGTCGCAGGCTCCCGTCGCCGCTCGGCGTCGCCGCGGGCCGGAGCCCCATCAAAGTGGCGTCGATCGGCACCACCACCGTCTCGCCTGGGCCGGAGGTGTCCTCCCGGGACGCAGGCGTCTGGGGCACGAGTGTTCGGCGTGTCTCTGACTCGACCGCGATGTAGACGTCGCCGACGCGAATTTGGGCTCCGGGTAACAATCGCGTCGGCCCCGAGATCGGGTCCCCCGACACGATCGTCCCGAACCGGGATCCCATGTCCTCGATCAGCGGGCCGTCCGGGCCGACCCATACGCGCGCGTGCGCACGTGAAACCGTCTGGTCGGGGATCCGCACGTTGGCGTCGTCGCCACGGCCGATCGTCAGCGGCGTCCGCACCGGGATCCGGGTCCCGTCCGACAGCACCAGCGCCAGGCGCTGGGCTTCACTGGGAGCCGCGGGTGCGGGGGTCTCAGCCACCTAGCGAAAGCGGCTGCCAGGCCGGGTTCTCGGCGTTTGTCGCGACCGTGTGCGGGTTGTCGAGCTGCGTGAGGCTGACCACCGAGACGTCGCCCAGCGCGTTGGGCGCGCACGGTCCCTGCGGGTTCATCACAGCCAGCGCCTGCCCGTCGGAGCGCCAGTTGACCTGACAGGCGCCGATCGAGGTGACCTTCGCCGGAGGCGACAGCGTGAAGTCGGTCCGCGGCGCGAGCACAACATGGAAGGCGAACGTGCCGATGTTGGAGACGACCGCGATCTGCTTGCCGTTGGGCGAGAACGCGCCGGCGATCACCCCGTGACCGGGGCTGGTGATGTTCGTGACGACGTTGCCGTGCCCCCAGTCGGACGCGTGGGTGGAGAACGGGACGTTGCTGACGAACTCGATCAGTCCGAACACGCTGCCGTTCTTGCCGTTCTGGGCGCCGAACACGAGTACCGCTCGCCCGTCGGTCGACCACGAGACCTGGCGCCCCAGGCTCCAGCCCGGGTGGTTGGTGCAGTCGGGGTTGAGCGTGTTGGGACCGAGCGTCGCGAAGCACAGCTGCTTGCCGCCGGTGCCGCTGACGAACGCGAGAATGCTCGCCTTGCTGGTCGGGGCGAACGATGGCACCCGGTCGACGCTATCCACGCCCGTCAGCGCGACCGGCTGGGCGCCCTTCTGGTTGGGCGCCAGGCGCATCAGCTGGCCGGCGGAGGCGGGTCCCTGGACGTAGACGAGCTCACTGCCGTCCGCGCTCCACGTGGCCTGGTTCTGGGGTTGGGCTGAGGGGGGCAGCGTCGCGGTCGGCTTGCCGGTCGCTCCGCTGACGACCTTGATCGCCGTGCCGTTGTCGTAGGACAGCTGCGGGAAGCCGGCCGACACGACCAGCGTCACGTTAGAGCCCGGCGGCAGCGACTTGCCGGTCGGCGGGTTGGTGCCGATCAGCGTCCCGGCGGGTGCACTCGAGAACTGCTTGGTCGTCTTGGGAACGAAGCCGGCCTGCGACAGCTTCGCGGCGGCAGCCACCGTGCCGCCGGCGACCACCGGGATCGCGACCGCCTTCGCCGCCGCTGCAGCCTTGCCGGCCCCACTACCGGACCCGCCGGCCGCGCCGCCGCCGGCCGTGGTCGACGCGCCCGCGCCGCCGGCGCCCTTCTTGGCCGCCGCGGCGGTCGCGGGCGGCTTGAGGAACACCGCGACCGGCGTCCCCTTCGCGACGGTCCCGCCCTTCGGTATCTGACTGAGGATCTTCCCGGTCGGGTTGGGTGGTTGCGGGGACACCGTGCCGAGCACGAGCCCGGCTGTGCGCAAGGTCGTATCCGCGGTTACCGGGGTCAGCCCGACGACGGTGGGCACCTTGACCTTGTCAGAGCCGACGGCGACTTTGACCTGGACCAGCGTCCCCTTCTTGACCTTCGTCCCCGCGGCCGGCGTCTGATCGACGATCGACCCCGGAGTCGCAGTCGAGCTCGTCACCTGCGCCGGCGCAGGCGCCAACTTCAGGCCCAGCGGCACCAGCAGCTTCTGCGCCGCGAACACGCTGTTGGCCTTCTTCAGGTTCGGCATCACGGTCTGCTTGGGCTGCAAAAGGATGAACAGCAGGACCGCCGCGATCACCAGCGGCGCCACGATCGCCAACCACCACGGCAGCCACGGCTTCTGGCGATAGGTCGCCGGCAACGGCGGCGTCGGGGTATCGACCCCCGCCGGGCGTCGCGGTCACCCGGATCGGGCGGTCCTTGGGACGACCCAGCCAGATCTGCTTAGGCGGAAGTACCGTGAACGGCGCCTCCACCCCCCGCCCCGGCTCGACCACCACCGACGGCTCAGCAAACCGAAACTCGCACTCCCCATCGGAATCCTCAGCCGCCAGCACCACCTGCGCCGGAGCGTTGGCGCGATTACGAATCGTCAGCTTGTACCGAGCCTTCAACCGGCCCGACGCGCGATCCGGGGCCAGCTTGGCCGCCACATCCTGATAGGCCTGCACCTCGACCGTCGCCGGCGCGCCGGCCACCTGCGTCTCATACGCGCGCGAGGACGCCACCACCTCCGCCTGCCACGCCCTCGCCTGCGCCTCCGGCGTCCGCGGCGGATGCAGATGAATCTGAATCTCCTGCTCATAATTGCCGCTGGTCCCATACGGCACCAGATACGCCGTCGCCGGCGTCACCGTCCACCAACCCTCCGGCAAGCCACTGACCGAGATGTCGTAGTTATCGACGATCCCGCTCTCGTTACGAATCAATCCCAGCACCACCACCCGCTCACCCGGCCGGACCGACACCTCCAAAGGACCCGTCGCCGCCGACTCCTCCTCGGGCAACCGCAACAGCAACGTCGCCGCCCCCGGCGGAGCCTCCGTCACCGCCGCCTGACCACCATCACCCGACCCACCGCGCGAGCCGGCCGGATCCGCCGGCCGACCCACCGCCCGCGCCGGCGCCAGCGTCACATCCGGATCACCAACCGGCGGCTGCGGCTCCGTCGGCGCATCCGCCGTGCCCGCGTCCTGCCCCGAGCCCGACGGCTTGACCGCCTCGAGATGCTGCGTGGGCTCCCAGCGCAGATACTCGCCGCACTCACAGAAATCCCGGCTATCCGCGTTCTCACGGCCACAACTAGGGCAGATCTTCATGAAACCCCCGCGCGCAAAGTTACCCACCACACGGTACCTGTCAAGCAACGCACAGCGGCGTGGGATCCGTCACGTTGACCCGCCCGGCCGCCACGACTAGCATCGCCGCGGTGGGGGACCGCGATCTGGAGACGCTTCTCGCACAGGGGACCGACGTGCGCCGACAGGCGATGCGCGGGTCCAGACGACCCGCGGACCGGTCGGCCGGGGCCAGCGTGCTGCGGCTCCAGGCGCTCGCCGGCAATGCCGCTGTGAGCTCGCTGATGCGCGACGGCTCGCGCGTCCTGGCTCGTTCTCCGAACACGCCGCCGACCCCGCAGTCGATCGGCGAGGCGCTGTCCAAGGTCAAGGTCACGACCACGAAGAGGACCGAGACGATGCTGGAGCCGTGGGAGATCTTCCGGCTCGTCACCGCCAACACCCCTCGCAAGAAGTCGCTCTACAAGCAGCTGCACGCGGCGTGGGGCGCACTGCGCTCCGCCGAGAAGCGACGCGACGCCCCCGACGCCCGGAAGTCCAAGCACCACCGCGACCACAAGGCCGAGGCTGCCGCCGTCGATAAGGCACGCAAGCACGTCGACGATGTGATCGAGCAGATCAAGAAGTTCATCCTCGAGGACAACGACCTCCTGCGACGCCTGCGCGCCGACGAGCGGACTCTGCGCTCGAGCCTCAAGCGCGCTAAGAAGGGACTCGACTCGCTGCGTAGCCGCAAGCACCCGGACGCGACAAAGCTCAAGCAGTCCCAGGAGGCTGTCAAGACGCTCGAGGAACAGGTGGCGGCGCTGCCCAAGCGACGCGAGCAGGTCGTGGCCGAGGTCAAGGACCGGCTCGATCGGACCTCGTTCGCGCCCGAGAGCGTCGAGCGGACGATGTACTCGATCGAGGTCGAGGGCGAGACCGTGTCGCTGTCGGATCGGGTGGATTCGTGGGCAACGAAGTTCGAGAACGGCCTCGTCGAGGCCGACCGGGCGGTGAAGACCAAGCTCGACGACGTCCTGGCCGGCACCTCGCTGAGCGAGTCCAACAAGAAGATCATCCGCGCGATCTCCGACAACGAGTCCGGCGGGGCGCCGTGGTCGTCGGTCAACACCTACGACCGGGCGGTGCTGACGTGGGGGCTGGTGCAGTGGACCGGGGGCTCGCACTCCGACCTCACCGCGGCGCTGACCACGATCAAGACCGTCGCCCCCGAGGCGTTCGCCGACCGCTTCCAGAAGTATGGAATCGACATCGTCAACGACCAGCTCGTGATCACCAGCGCCGACGGCTCCACCGTCGCGGGCGACGACGCGGCGCTGAGGATCCAGGGCAGCCCGACGCTGAGCGCGGTGATGTCCCGCGCCGGCCTCGATTCGAAGATCCAGCAGGCCGAGGTGCAGGCCTCGGTCGACCAGCAGATCACCGGGCCGCTGCGCGCGACCTTCGACGTGAAGGGACCGCCGGGCGACGGCAAGAAGCGGCTCAGCTACAGCCAGGTGCTCACCTCCGAGCTCGCGGCCGGGCTGTTCGCCGATCAGATCGTCAACTCCGGCGGCCCCAAGACCAGGGCCGCGGTCGCCGCCGCGGTCCAGAAGTTCGTCAATGCCAAGAAGCTGCGTCCCGCAGACGTGGACGACTGGGCGCCCGACATCCAGCAGCAGCTGATCGAGCTGCTCAGCCCGTTCGCCAACCGCGTGACGTCGTTCCGCAAGCGCAAGTGCAGCGATCAGTCCGGGAGCTACAAGTTCTAGACGTCTAGGCGCAGGGGCCACGACCTGCTCACGGAAGCGGGATCCCCTTGGGCACGGTCGGCTCCGGCGGAACCGGGAACCGCTGACTGACCAGCAGCGCGCGCCCGGCCTTCAAGACCCGGTTCTGAGGATGCCGGTGCAACAGGAACGAGACCGTGGCCCGGCCGCGCCCGACCTGGGTCAGCGTGCCGTCGCAGCGGTCCTCGACCGTCCAGGTGGCGTTGCGCACGATCGTGGTGCTGGCGGCCCCGATCACGCGGAAGAAGCCGTTGGCCCTGCCGCTGAGCGAGCGGACGATGCCCTTGCCGGCGGCGCCCTTGGGTTGACAGCCGGCCGCCGCGACCGCCTCGGTGGGCGTCACCAACCGCAGGTTCGTGGGCGGAGTCCCGGTCGCCCGACGGCCGTGGTTGCGCCTTTGCTGCTGCTGGGCGGTCAGCTGCTCGATCGTGAAGAACGCGTCGCTGAACGTTCCCTGTTGTAGCCGGTGCTTGCCGTCCAGCGCGCCGCGGTAATCCGCGGCTGTGGCGAGCCGCAACGTCCCGTTGCGAGCGTCGACAGTGGCCCCCACCGGGATCGTGTTGGTGCCCTTCAGCGCCACGTACGAGGACGACGTCGGACCCGAGGCACTGGCAGCGCGCGCGGTGTGCGTCGGGACACTGACCAGCACCGTGCCCTGCAGGACCGTCAGGTTCGCGGTGATCCCCGCCACCGGAGCGAGTGTCGTGCCGCCGCTGCTGCTGGTGTGGGCGATGTCGCCGCCGTAGCTGGCAGTGACCGTTGGCGTGTCCGACGCGGTCTTGGCGGGCGTGAACGGGACCGAGCAGGTCGCCGAGGTGCGAGCGCCCGAGAGCGTGCAGCGACCGGCGCCGAGCTTGCCGCCGCGGGCGCTGAACGTGACCACCCCGGTGGGGGGAGCGGTCGCGCCCCGGAGGTCGGTGACGAACGCGGTGCAGTTCGTCGAGCGGCCCGGGGTCACGGTCGCCGGCGAGCAACCCACGAACGTGCGGGTCCCGCCCACTGGCGGTGGCGGTGGCGGCGGTGGTGGTGGTGGCGGTGGTGCGGCGACGGCGAGGCTGGCCGTGGCGGTGTCGATCGCGTGGCTGGCATCGCCGTTGTAGGCAGCAACGATCGATTGTGCTCCCGCGACGGCCGGCGTGTACGACACCGCGCACGAGCCGCCGGCCAGAGTGCAGCGGCTTGCGCTGAAGCTGCCCGGACCGGAGCTCGCGAAGCTGAACGTTCCGGTGGGCGTCGTGCCGCCGGTCGACGTGTCGGTCACGGTCGCGGTGCACGTCGTCGATGTCGGCACGATTACGGAGCCGGGCCTGCACGTGACGCTCGTCGATACCGGGTCCACGATCGTCAGCGTCGTCAGAGTGGTCGCTTTGGCTCCGCTGAAAAACGCCATGAGCTCCTGCGGACTCGTGCCATTACCGGGTTGATACGACGTCGAACAGCCCGAGGATCGGAGACAGCTCGGCTGGGTGAAGGTGCCCACGGTCCCGGTCTGCGTCCCGAAATCGATCGTGTCCGGCGGCGTGGCCGGAGTGGCCGAGCACGATGCCGGTTGACCAAACACGATCGTGCTGTTCGTACACGAGAACACGTTGGTCCCGATCCCCCTCACGACGGTCGACGCCCCGCTCGAGTAACCATTCGCGGAGTAGGAAATCGTGCTCCTCGTTGGAGCATCCGACGGCGTGTACAGGACCGAGCAGGTCGTCGCCGACGCGGGGATAGTGCAGGACGTAGCCGACAGACGGCCCGTGGGAGCGCTCGAAAGCGTGAACGTCTCGCCCGGCGAGCCCACAGCAGTGCAGGTCGCAACCGCCTGGAACACGACGCTGCTCGGCGAGCAGCTGAGCGGCGCCTGATTGGCCGCCCGTGCGCTGGCTGAGCCGCCGAGCCAGGCCACTGTCACGACCAGCGCCGCGACCACGGCCGGCCAGGTGCGGTGACCGCGCGCCCGAGTCACGTGCAGCTCCGTCGCGGCTTGGAGGACCCCGGCTCAAGGCAGCGAGAGCTCGAGAACACGAGCTTGCCCGCCTTCTCGGTGTAGGTCAGGTAGCCGCCGATCGCTCCGTATTTGTATTGCTGGGGCTTGGGGCCCTTGCCGTGCGCGGGCCCCTTGGTGACCGCGATGTCCAGCTGCGAGCCCGGGCGCATCGTGACCCCGGCAAACCGTCGCAGCGTGACCGAGGTCGCGTGCGCGCCGGCCTGCACCGTCTGGTTGGCGCCGCACTTCGAGCAGCTTGCGCGCACGCGCGCGCCGCCGGGGATCTGGTCGACCAGCAGGCCGGTCAGGCGCAGGCCGGACCCGGTGGTGGCGTAGTTGAAATGGGCGGCTGGGTGCAGGGCGGGCGGACAGCCGCCGAGCGTGCCGGCCAGGAACGGGCACTTGTCGATCCCGTCGGAGACCTGGTCGCCGTCGTGGTCGGGGAACAGGTTGATCGTCAGGTTCAGCGAACCGCTGAAGAACGCGGCCCCGTTGCGCAGTCCCCCGACTTGGACCGTGTAGGACTGGCCCTTGCTCAGCTCCTCGGGGAGCGTGAACGTGTTCGTGACGGAGTTGGCCACCCGGCAGAACACGCTCTTGCGATCCAGCTGCGCGGTGCGGGCGTTGTACTGATACACCGCGACCGCGCTCGGATACCCGGACGCGACCAGCTGCACGCCGACCGGCTCGTTCGGATGCAGGTCGAACCACACCGTGCTGCCGAACCTCACCCCGGCGCAGGTCGTCGGCTCCGCACCGCCGCCTCCTAACGGGTGCCCGGCCTTGTCGGGGTTGAACAAGTCGCCCTGGGTCGTCGTCCCGGCGGTGTCCTCGGTCACCGTCCGAGTCACCTCCGTGACCGGTCTGAACCTCGGGATCAGACCGGCGTCCGGGATGATCCAGGACGAGAGGTAGTTGTCATTGGTGGCTGCCGGGGCAGCCGCATCGGACAGCGCCGGGACCGCCAGGCAGCCGAGCGCCAGCCCGGCGATCACGATGCGTCCCAGGTGTGCAGTCAGGCGCTGCATCAGCTCTCTCCCTCTCGCTTGCGTGGACCCTTGACCCTCAGCCGGTAGGACACGTGCGCGGGCTTGATCGACTCGATCACCCGGGCCACGGTCGCGGCCTCGTTCTGGGAGATCGGGCTGTCGCAATACACCACGAACGCCGGCGCCGAGGGCTTGGGGAGCTCTTTGTCGGTGGACCAGGCGACCCGTCCGCCGTCCTCGATTCGCAGCGGCAGGTCGGGGAAGTTCAGCTTCAGGGCGAGCTCGACGCCGGCGTGGGTCCCCCGCAGCCGGCCGAGCTCGGCGGCGCGCCGCACCAGTTCGCGCAGTTGCCCGGCAGGCTGTGCCTCGTTGTGCGCCAGCCCGAGCCAACCGGTCGCGAGATCGAGGATGTCCAGCGGCGCGAGCGCGGGATCGAAGTGCGCGGGCAGGCCGTCGAGCACGCCGACGACCGGGTCGAGCACCGACTCCAGCGCGGCCACGAACCGCATGCCGAAGTCGTCCTCGCGGTACATCGCGGGCAGCCCGTCGCGGAGATACCGGCGATTGGTGGCCGGCTTGGGATCCGGGCTGTGTCCCCGCTCGGGGCGGGCGCGAACCACCGCGAACCCGTCGCCCGAGTACGTGACGAACCCGGTGATCTCCTTCGTGCCGTCGACGACCTGTCCGTCGCCGCCGGGCTGCGGGCTCTCGTCGCTCACGACGCCTTGGGGTGGTCGGCCCTGACGACATGCGTCCCGGAGGCGATTACCTCGTCGGCCTCGAGCGCAACATGCGTGCCGGCCGGCTGGGCCGACTGCTCGCCCGTCTTCATGTCGGTCTCGTAGACGCGCAGGATCTTGACGAACTCGACTCCGTCGACCGAGTGGGCGATCTGGTACAGCTCGCCCTGGTTGAGCATCCGCCCGAACGGCCAGCCGGCGCCGGGGCCGGTGGGGTCGCCGCCGACGAGCGGGTTCAGATACGTGTAGAGCGCCTGCAGCACCTCCTCCTCCACGCGCTGCAGCCCCGCGGCCGGCTCGGCCTGGAGGTTGACCACCACCGACACGCCGCGCAACCGCACCGGCAGCAGGTGGACCGTGGTGCCGATCACCCGCCGCGCGTCGAGATACCCGCCGATCTCCGTCAGCAGGCTCTCATCGGGCGTCAGCTCCTCGTAGGTCAGGCGGCGGTCGGCCGGGACGACCTGGGGCAGCACGTGTACCCGGATCGGATCGGTGGCCGCCTGCGGCGAGACGCAGATCGTGCGCCCGACCCGCGAGGATGCCTCCCCGACGAGAAACTCGAAGTCCTCGGCCGTGACCGCGCGATAGCGGGTCCGGATCTCCATCGCGGCGCGCTGGCGTGCGGACTGCAGCGACTCGGGATCGACGCCGCCGTAGGCCGGCCGCGGGTTGGTGACCGAGGCCACGCCCGGGATCGCGCTGCGCAGCTGCGTCAGCGTGTTGGCCGCGACGTTGCCGTTGCGCCCGCCGCCGTGGCGGTAGCGGTTCAAGCGCAGGTCCGCCCCCTGCGACGGGATCGACCCGTACTGCGTCCAGCCGCCGTCGGGCTGGCGCACCGCCGGCCCGAGCTCGAGCTCGCCGCCGTTGGTGTCGAGCTTGAAGTGCCGGTCCTCAGGCCCGGATTCGGCGAACGATTCGACCGCGGTCCATGCCGCCCACCGGTCGCCGCCGGGCTCACGGACCTCGAGCGTCTCGCCCTCCGATAGCGGGACCACCGGCGAGAACCGCAGGGCGAAGCGCTGCCCCGGGGTTCCGTCGCTGGTTCCGAGGTACTCGTCGGTCTCCTGCGCGCAATGGGCCGCGGGCACCATCGCGCCGATCGGGACCGCGGTGATCGAGAAGATCTCCGGCGGGTGCGTATAAGCCGCGCCGCTGACCCCGCTGCGGGTCAGTGCGTCGAGGCGGCAGCGCAGCCATCGCAGCGAGCGGCCTCCGAGCGACACCGCGCCGGCGTCGGCGGGACATTGGACCTCGACGATCCCGGAGCCGTAGTTGAACCCGCCTGTGCGGTCCGACAGCACCTCGGCGTCGGCCCACCGGTCGCCCCCCTGGCTCATCTCCCAGCGCAAAGGCGCGTCCTCGGGATCGACGCCGGCGCCGCGTGCCGTGGAGCCGTCGATCTCGACCGCGAGCAGCAGGTTGGAGATGTCCTCGTCGAAGCCGAGGTACAGGGCGTCGTCGACCTGCGGCGGGCTGCCGAACGGAAGCCGGTCGGGGCCCTGGGGTTTGGCTGTCCCACCGGCGACCGAGATCGTCTTGTAGCGCCCGCCGCGCTGGACCAGGTACGCGGTCGGCCGCGCCGGGGGGATCGCGAACCGCTCGCTGACCTGGAACACGGTCGACTCGTCGCTGGCGGTGCGCAGCGTCCCGATCTCGGTGGCGGCCTCGGGGATCTCGACCGTCTGATCTGGCGGCGCCGCCAGCCGGAAGCGCACATGCGTGCGCGCGGCGGTCGGCCCGTGCAGCTGGACCCCGAGCAGCTCGAGCAGCACCACGTGGAGCTTGTCCGGGATCCGGTTGACCCGGTAGACGAGCATGTCGGTCATCCACGCGAACAGCTCGATCAGCGTGATCCCCGGGTCCGAGACGTTGTGCTCGGTCCACTCGGGGCAACTGTGGGCGATCCGCAGCCGCGCCTCATTGACGAGGTCCTGAAAGCGCCGGTCATCGAGCTGGACCTGGGGAAGGCTCATTCGGGCTCCGTGGGGATCACGTAGAACGGGTACACGAGGTTGTTGCGCCGGTTGGTCGCCCGGATCCGGTAGTCGATCAGGATCTCGAGCGCGCCCTCGGGGGCATTGGTCAGGTCGAAGTCGATGCCCACTACCTCGACCCGCGGCTCCCAGCGGTCGAGCGCCGCCCGGATCGCGACATCGATCGCGCCGATCGTGGCGGCGTCGATCGTGTCGAACACCAGATCGTGGACGGCGCAACCGAACTCCGGGCGCATGGGACGCTCGCCGGGAGCCGTGCCCAGGATCAGCCCGATCGCCTGCTCGATGTCCTCTTCGGCACGGGCCAGCGCGATGCCGCCGCGATGGTCAACACCGAGCGGGAAGGAAAGCCCCGAGCCGAGGATGTCAGACACGTGGCACCGCCTATCCGAGCGTGATCATCGGGCCGCTGATCTGGACACCGGCGCTCGAGAGCTGGATCTGGGTGCCGCCGCACTTGAGCGTGAGCGTCGCGGTGCCCTCGAGGTCGAGCTGCGCCTGTCCCTTGATGCTGACGTTCTGGCCCTCGATCTCGAACGGCTGCGTCGACTTCAGCGACGCCTTGCCCGAGATCTCCCCGGTCCAGTCGCGCTTGTACTTCTCCTCGACGTTGTCGTCGATCTCCACGATCATCTTCTTGGCGCTCTTGATCGTGTAGTCGTCGGTCGAGTCCATGTAGATCTGGTGGTCGGACAGCAGCGCGAACGAGCCGTCCTTGCCGTGCAGCAGATCATCGCCCGGGGTGTCCTGACCGTTGAACAGCGAGCCCAGAACGTAAGGCCGGGTGGTGTCACCGTGCTCGAAGCCGATCAGCACTTCCTCACCGACGACCGGGAGCATCAGCAGGCCGCGCGCGTTGCCGGCGCTCAGCGTGGCGATCCGCGCCCATATCCCCTCGGCATCGGCGGCCAGCGCCGGGTAGCGGACTCGGATGCGCCCCAGGCTCTCGGGATCGTCGTTGTTGGTGACGATCCCGATCACGAGCTGGCTGCCGAAGCTCGGTGCCCCGCCGCTGCGATCAGAGCCGACCGCGCCTAGGAGCGTGTGTGCGGGCGAGTTGGCGAAGTGCGTCTCATAGGTGCTGCCGCCGCGTAGAACGTGAGTGCTCGCCGCCACCCGGTAGGTGCCGCTGAACTTCTGGCCCACGCCTGACACGCTGACCTTGGCTCCGGCCTTGATCTGCGGGTTGCCGTCACACACGCCCTCGGCGGCGATGTAGCCGTTGGCCAGCCGGTCGAGCAGCGCCTGCGCTAGCGCCTGCCCTTCGGCCTGGCTCTTGACCGGCTCGGTGGCGATGTGCATCGAGTCGCCGTCGAACGCCTCGGCGACCGTCTCGCGATCGACGCCGATCTGCGCGATCTGGTCCGATGTCGACGCCGTCACGTCGATCGCCTGCTTGGTCTTGGGGTCCTGCGCCAGCAGCGTCACCTCCTGGACCTGCTGGATCGCCGTGACCCTCGGGTTGAACGAGCGCAGCCCGGTGGGCCACTCGAGCTCGATCGCGCCCTCGGGAGTCGGCTTGCGGAACATCCCGATCTGGTCCTCCATCGTGAACTCGAAGCCGACGCGGTCGGCCAGGCGCCAGATGAAGTCCCAGTCGGTCTCGTTGTTCTGCTGGACGAACTCGTGGGGCTCGCCGCTGGAGTCACACTCGGCGCTGAAGCCGGCCTCCTTGAGGATCTTCGAGACGATGTCGCTGGAGGTCTGGTTCTGGAACGTGCGCACCCGGCGCGAGCGCAGCAGCACGTGCGAGTGATCGAAGCCGCGCACGAGCAGCTCGACGCCGCCCGACCCGAAGCGCGGCTCGAGCGTGACGATCTCGCCCTTGAACAGGGTCGTCATGGTCAGCGACTCGCGCGCGCCGAGCTGGATCTCGACCTTCTTGCCGATCTCGAACGGCTGGCGGTCGATCGGCTCGTCCTGCCCGGGCTGTCCCTTCGGGAACGAGGCGGTGAACGTGCACATGTCGGGGAGCCGCAGGTAGTTCTGGACACGGATCTCGCGGATCCGCCGGACCAGCTCCTCGTCGATCTGGGCCCCGTCGACGAGCACGGTGTAGAGCGCGACGTGCTTCTCGGTCGTAGCGCTCATCGGTCGAGCCTCGGAATCGTCAGCGCGCGGCCGCGCGGCAGCCGCAACGGGTCGTCGATGTCGTTCGCCTCGGCGATCGCCCGCCAGCGGGTCGGGTCGCCGTAGGCGGCGTGGGCGATCGACGGCAGCGAGTCGCCGTCGCGCACGGCGTGCGAGCGCAGGCCGGCGACCCCGCGGGTGGTCGGGTTCTGGGCCTGCCCGGGAGGCGTCGAGGCCTCGGCCTGCGCCAGCTCGAGGTCGACCATTGCCCGGATCGGCTCTCCGTTGGGCCTGAAGAGCGAGTAGTTGATCGAGATCGAGATCGGCGCGGCCTTGGGCAGCTTCACCGACCCCCAGCTGAACGTCACGAACTTCGGCGCGCTGCCGTTGCCGTGCATCGCGCCCATCAGCTTGTTGGCGAGCTCCTTGACGCTCTTGTCTGAGCCCTGCAGCGAGACGTCGAGCAGCAGCGACATCTTGTAGGTCATCGGCAGGCCGCCGCCGAATTCGGCGTCGGGCAGGTCCTTGCCCTGAGTGGGCTTGTAGGTCCACACGTTGGTCTTGGAGATCGTGTAGCTCTCGGGGTTGAACGCGCACTCGATCGAGTCGCCGCCCTCGATCTGCAGCTGGGCCTTCTGGAACCCTTGCGGAATGGTCATGTGGCGTCCAGCTTCAGACCGGAATGGGCGATCTCGAGCCGTTCTCCCCACTCCGCCGGTCCGCCGTCGCCGGCCAGCGCAGGGCCTGCCCAATGGACCGGGAATGCGTCGGTGAACGTGAACTTGCGGATCTGATTCTCCACCTGGCCTTGGGTCGCGGCAAGCGTGATCGTGATCTCCTGCAGCTGCGCCCCGGCGCGGGTCTGAGCGAACCACTTGAGCAGCATCTCATCGTCGACCATGCCCCACTCCAGGACGAGGTTCGGATATCGCATCCGGCCGGGCAGCCGGCAGACGGTCTCGTTGTTGCCGCCCTCGAGGTACTCCAGCACATCGAAGGACAGTTCGAGTCCCGAGAGGCTCCGGAAGATTCCCGCGAACGAGGTGTTCGGCGTGATGTTGGGGATCTCGAGGACGACGTAGTGGACGAAGTTGGGTGCCATGCGTGGATCAGAACGGGTGGTCGATCGTCTGGCCGAGCTGCTCCTTCTCCTCGCGGAGGCGCTGCATCACGCCCGCGTAGACGGCGTCAGAGTCGCTGCCGCCGCCTCCCCCGCCGCCGCTTGCCCCCGCGAAGCCCTCGCCCGAGCCGGCCTGACGGGCCAACGTTCGGGTCGTCGTGGAGCTCGTGGTCGCCGTGGACGGCTGGCGGGCGAGCGTGAGCGGTTGAGGTGCCTGCGGCCGCGGTCGATCGGCCGGCACGGGCGCGCTCGACGCCGACGGGGCGGTCGTCGAGCGAAACAGCTCCCGTGGTGGGAGCCCTGACGGGCCAGGTGCCGGTGCGAATCCGGTGTCGATCGAACCCCGCGACGGGCGGAGCCGGCGGCTGGGCTGGGGCCGATCGCGGCGTCGGCGGCGCCGCGCTGCTGCCGGCGTGACGGGAGCGGCGCGCGAGCGTGAGCGCCGGCCGGGCCACGGGGGATCGAGTTGCGCGCGCGGCGACCTGGGACCCGGTGGGAGCCGGCGCGGTCGCCGGCGGGGCTTGCATGGGTGATGGGGTCGGCGGCGCGCCGGCTCCGAAGGCCTGAGCGATCCGGCGCATCATGCTCGGCCGCGCGGGGCTAGCGGGTGCGGTTGCGGCCGCCGGCGCCGCGGGCGCAGCTCCCGGAGGCTGGATCGGAGACGAGGCTCGTGTCGACCGAGCGACGGCGCGTACACGGGCGGGGGCGGGACGGCCCGGGGCCGGGGCGGTCGTCGCCGGACGAGCTGTCGCCTCGGCGGTGCGGCTCAACTCGGGCGCGGAGGCTGCTGCGCGGCGGATGACCGGGCGGCGCGACGGCGGATTCGGCGTGGCCGGCGTCTCGGACCCGGGGACGGCGTCGGGCTGGAAATCGGAGCGGGGCGGTGCGGGCGACGCTTCGCTGCGCCTCGACTGTGCACGAGCAACGACCGGACGCGTCGGCTGGGACCTTGGCGCCGGCGCCGGACGTGCCGTGGACACCGGGGTGGTGGCCGGGGTCGGGGTACTCGGGGGTACCGACGCGGGTGCGGGCGCCGCCGGGCGGGAGGCCGCCCCCGGCGGGCGCGGGGGCGCCGACGGGCTCGCGGGCGCCGGCGGGCGGGCGGGCTTGGGCGGGCTCGAGGCTGCCGGCGCGCCCGCGATCGCCCGCTGCAGCCCACGCGGAGCGGCTGGTGAGGGGGCGCCGCCGGGCGCGGCTACCGACTTGGCCGGTGTGGACGAGACAACAGGGGCGGCGGTCGCCGTCGGCTCCGCGGCAGGCGGCGTCTCGGCGGCAGGCGGCGTCTCGGCGGCAGGCGCGTCTCGGCGGCAGGCGGCGTCTCGGCGGCAGGCGCGGGCGATTCGGGTACCGCCGTAGCGCGCTCGGATTCGTGCTCCGCCGGCGGCGATGGAGTCGGCGCTGCCGCGGAAGACCGCTGAACGCGCTCAGCCGCGGGCGGGACGGCGACCGGCTGCTCCGCGACGACCCTCGTCACCGCTCGGGACCGCCGCTGCACGGCCGCCGCCGGCCGGCGCTCGGCGTCCGGCCGGGACTGCGTCACGGACGGGGTCGCCCCGGCGGCGGTGGTGGGCACGGGCGCTGGGGGCGGCGGGGACTCGCGGCGGCTCAGGCGTCGCCGAACGGCGTCGAGCACCCGGCCCCCGGCCGATCGTCTCGGGGCAGGCTCCGGCGTGGCGGCCGGCGCGGACGGGCGCGGTGACGGCGTAGCTGTGCGCCGGGCCACGGTAACGCGGGGGCGCGCGGGCCCGGCGGCCGGACTCGGGGTTTCCACCGCCCGCCGCAACACCGGGCGAGGAGCCTCGCTTGGCGCCGGCCGTGCTTGCGGGGCAGGAGGAACCGCCGGGGCGGGAGCGCTCGCCGGGGCGGGAGCGCTGCGGCGGTCGCCGGGGCGGGAGCGGTCGCCGGCGTGGGAGGCGTCGCCGAGACAGGAGGGGTCGCCGGCGCGGGGGGCTCCGGCGCATCCTCGGCGGGCATCCGCGCCAGGACCTCTCCCGCAGCCTCGGTGACGGCAAGTTCAGCGGCGGGCTGCGCCTCGGGCGCCGGCTCGGTTGACGGCTCCGGTGTTGTCGCGCTCCGGGCGGGCGCGGGCGTGTCCGGCGGCCGGGCGGAGGGAGGCGTCGATGCCGATGTGGGAGCAGACGGGCGCGCCGGGGTGCGAGCGAGTCGGGACCCACCGGCAGGAGCCGGGGACGGCGTCGGCGGAGCGGCAGGTGGCGTCGCGGGGGCCCGAGGCGGCGTCGCGGGCGCCCGAGGCGGCGTCGGGGAAGCACCGGTCGGCGCCGGCTGAGCAGCGGTCGGCGCCGGCTGAGCAGCGGTCGGCGCCGGCGAGGGCGCGGGCGGGCCGGGCGGTGGCGCCGCCCCGGGCGCGGGCGTCCGGGACAGCCGCCGGCTCCCCCCTTCCGACGCAGTGGGCGCCGCGGAAGCCACAGGCGGGACCGGCGTCTCGGGCTCTCGTCGAGCGGGACCTTCCAGGATCTGTGCGCCGCGGATCGCCTTGCGTCCCATCGGGCGCGGCGCCTCCGGCGAGGGCTCGGACGAGGACGAGCTCGGCGCCGGCGGGCGCGGAGGCGGCGGCGGCAGGTTCGGCATGCCACCCGCAACCACGTCCGAGCGAGCCAGCGCCTTCTGCGGGCTGCCGAACACCCACTCGTAGGCGGCATCGCTCATCCCGTACATCTCCTGGAGCGCGGGCTTGGGTGCCTGTGGCCCGGGCGCGCTCGGAGCGGCCACCACCGGCCCCACTGAGGCGAAGGAGTCCGCGGGCGAGGCGGACCACGACTCCGGCGCGGCGGCCAGCGTCCGGCGACCCGGCGCCAGCCGGGTGCTCGCCGCCAGCAGCTTCGGCCGGCGGGCCTCGATCACTGACTCTGCAAGCCGACCACGCCTCGCCGAGCGCGCGGCGTGCCGGGCTGCCATCCGCAGCAGCCTGGCCACGGGCCGCGGTGGCTCACCCCGGCCCTTGTCTAACCCTCTGTCCACGAGTCACCGCTTTCGGAGCTCGAACCTGCGATCGCGTCGGCCTCGGCCAGGAACCTACGCCGGTCGGCGTGCTCGAGATCGAGGATTGTGTCCAGCGGCCAGTGGAGGTGATACGCGAGTCTGGCCGTCTCCCCGAGCAGCTCCTCGGGTGACGGCCTGATCATTCCCCCAATCGACCATCCTCGATCTCGGTGAGGTCCACCTCGAATTGGTGTGAGCAGGCCGGGCAGCTGACCACTCCGACCGCCTCGCCGTCGCCGTTGAGCCGCTCGTACAACCGCTGTAGGTGATCGAAGTCCGCGGCGTACAGGTTCTCCACCAGGTCCGGCGTGATGTCGGTGATCGTGCCCAGGCGCGTGATCGTTCGCGCCAGCAGCAGAACGGTGACATACGCCTGGTTCTGGCGAACCTCGACGTCGCGCAGCGGCTCGATCTCGTCTCGTGCGGTGGCCAGACGCATCGTGCCCGATTGGTGCACGGTGCCGCTCGGATCGAGATATCCGCGCGGGAGCGTGAACTCGACCTCTGTTCGCATCCGCTATCGCGACTCGGTTACGCACCCGCGATCGGGGTGCCACCGCTGTCCAACTGCTGCCACTGGTCGGCATCGATCGTGACGGTGACGGTGAGGACGGCATTCGAGGCGGCATCGGATCCCGAGTGCGAGTAGCCGGTCAACAACGCCTGCTGGGCATCCCAGGAGAACAGAATCGATCCGTCGGACTTGAGGAAGTCGACCTTGACGTGCTTCTTCTTGTCGGTGATCGCCTTGCTCGGATCGGTGACCGTGGCCCTCCACTTCGCGAGCACAGCGCCCTCATCCCACCCCTGGGTGAGCGTCATCGTCGTGTAGCTCGGATTCTGAACCGCCGAGATGATGCTCTCGACCGAACCCTTGTCCCCGTGGAAGGTGTGCTTCGGCGCCTCGATCGACCAGTCCGGCGGCTTGGCGGAGTTGAACAGCAGCTTGTTCATCTCACCGTCCGTGATCCCATCGATCGTCACCGCCACGTGTGAAACCGTATAGACCTCAGGCGGTGTATCTCCGTTACCCATTCATTGCTCCTTTCCTTGACTGATCAGTATCCGTGTCACTCACTGACTTCGGCGCCACCGCCGCCCGTGAACTGGCTCAGGCGGAAGATCACGAACTCCGCCGGCTTCACGGGCGAGATCCCGATCTCGCAGACCACCTGCCCCGCCTCGATCACCTCGGGCGGATTGGTCTCGGAGTCGCACTTGACGTAGAACGCCTCGGCGGGGCTGGTCCCGAACAGGGCGCCGCTTCGGTGGACCCGGCTGAGGAAGCTCCAGATGTTGATCGTGAGCTTGGACCACAGCGTCGGGTCGTTGGGCTCGAACACGCTCCACTGCGTCCCGGCCATGATCGAGTCCGAGACGTAGTTGAACAGCCGCCGAACGTTGATGTAGCGCCACTCCGGGTCGCTGGAGAGCGTCCGGGCTCCCCACACACGGATGCCGCGACCGGGGAACGCGCGGATCGCGTTGATCCCAACCCGGTTGAGCTCGCCCTGCTCGGCCTGCGTGACCTGGAACGCCAGCCCGTTGGAGCCCATCACGACCTCGTTGGCCGGCGCTTTGTGGACGCCGCGGCTGGCGTCGACGCGCGACCACAGCCCCGCGATGTGACCCGACGGCGGCATCATCATCGGACGCTTGGTCAGCGGGTCCATCACCTCGATCCACGGGTAGTACAGCGCCGCCATCTTCGAGTCGTACCCGGCGGTGTTCATCCGCCACTCGAGGACGTCCTGGGGCAGCAGGTCCGGCGGCACATCGAGGATCGCCATCCGCCCGCCGGCGTTCTCGCAGTGGGCGATCATCTTGCCCTGGATGTCGCGCATCTGGGCGCCGTCGCCGTTGAGGTTGACGATGTCGGGCATGACCAGCATCGTGACCTCGTCCAGCGCCGCGACGCCGCCGATGCCCTTGCGGGTGGCCACGTCGCCCTCGAACGCCGTCGCGTCGATCTTCTCGACCGCCACGGACGGCACCGACAGCGTGTAGCTGCCCGACTGCAGCCTGGTCTCGACCAGCGGCGCGCCGGTCTCCTCGAGCTTGATCAGCTTCGAGGCGGCGTTGATCTTGGTGGCGATGTTGGTTCGGCCCTTCTTGCCGGTGACCCCGGGGTACTCCTCGCGCTCGGACCCCGCGCTGACCACGACGTTGTAGGTGACGTCGCCCGGCTCCTTGCCCTCGCTGCCGACCTCCTCGCCGATCTCGACCGTCACTGTGTCGGTGATGCCCTGCTGCGCGGTCGCGCGCAGCGCCTCGGTCGCGCCGTCGCCGGCCGCCGGCAGCGCGGCCCGGGGCGCAGGCGCCCGCGACTCGTTGCCGACCCGGACGATCCATGCGAGCTGGCCGCCGTTCTGGAAGAAGCCGTAGACCGAGTGCGCCAGGAACGCGCCCTCCATGAACGGACCGTTCTCGGGGTTCTGGGGATCTCCGAAGATCTTGGCGAACTGCGTCCAGTTCGAGATCCGCATCGGCTTGTTGACCGGTCCCCCGGGGGTGAGCCCCACGAAGGCGGCGACGGCGGTCCCCACGCCCTCGATCGGCTTGTTGGCCGATGGAACCTCCTCGACGTAGACGCCCGGGGTCAGGTAGGTCGGCATAAGGTCCCTCCAGTAGCGATCGGTGACGGTTGCGTGGCGTCGGCTACCCCGGCCGGGGTCTCGAGACCGTGGTCGAGGCGCTGTCGACCGCGAGCACGGCGAGCACGGCCGTGTTCGCGCGTTCGCGGACTACAACGTTCCAACTTTCGAAGTCCCCCCAAAGGATTCCCGGTGGTGCGCGCCGCCAACTGTAACCCGGCCGGCGAAGCGGCGCAAGGCGTCTGGCGATTTAGCGCTCCCGAGAGCCGCGGCCCGACGCCGCGGCGCGACGCCCGGAGCCGATCACGAGGTCGAGCGCGTCCCCGGGAACCGTGACGCTGGCGGACGCCTCGCCGCCGTCTGCGCCGCGGGCCGCCACGTCGTGGCTGCCGGGCTCGATCCGGTCGAACACGAACCGCCCCTCGCGATCGGACGTAACGATCCGGCCAGCCTTGGGCAACGTGACCCAGGCGTCGGCGATCGGCTCGCCGTCGCGGTCGCGGACCGTGCCGCCGAGACGGTGCAGCTCCCGGAGCGTTCCAGGGGGCCCGTCGGCCAGCCGGGTGCGAACGGTCTGCATCCGCACCTGAGGTCCCCGCACGACCGTCGCGCCGGACTCAACCGCGATGTGAACGACGAAGTCGACCGACGCCTTGTACGAACCGCCGACCGACGTCCAGAAGTCGGCCTTCTCTTCGCGCGGGCGCCCCACCGACGTATCAGCCTCGCGCAGTCGGGAGCCGCCGCCGGGCTGGCCCTCGATCACGTCGGCCGGCAGGCGCCGGTAGGAGAACAGAATCGCCAGCACCTGCGACAGCAGCCGGTGCTCGTCCTCGACGGCCTTCGTCCACGCGGTCACCGCGTAGGTCAGCTCGAGGCGCAGCGGCGGCGAGTTCACGCGCGCGACCCCGTTGCTGCGGATCTCGGTCGGCGACAGCTCGGCGCGGTCGGAGGCCTCGCGCAGGTCGTACAGGAACAGGTCGACGGTGGGGCCGGTGAGCTTCCCCGACCACTCCTTGGAGGGAGCGTCGAACGCCACGTCGACGCCCTCGAACCCGTGCCGATCGAGCTCGCGCTTGAGCAGCAGCCGCAGCGCCTCGTCGAGGTCGGCGATCGCGGTGTTGAGCGGTACGTCGACCACGAGAGCCATGCGCAGACACCGTACACAGATCACAACCGCGCTTCCAGGGGCGAGTAGGATCGGATGCCGATGAAGGAGCACGCGCCGTCCGAGTCCGGAAGGTCGCGCGAGACGCGAGAGGTGGCGCGCACCCCCGCGCCGGGGGCAAGCGCTCGCCGAGTCGCCCCGTCGCCCGCCCAGGCGCTTGCGCTGCAGCGCGCCGCCGGCAACCGTGCCGCCGCGCGCACGCTCGCCCGGTGGGCCGCACATCCGGACCCCGCCAAGAAGGGCGTGATGCTTCCCGACAGCGTCGCCGACGAGTTTTTGCGCTTCAACCCGCCCAAGAACCAGTAGGGCCCCCGCTCAGCGCCGCCAGCTGCTGTCGGTGTACCTCACCACCACAGGCTCGTGCACCTTGCCGCCCGGCGGGAGGTCGACCGAGAACGAGACGTGCCCGTAGGGCTTCTGGGTGTCGGGCTTGCCGGGCTCTCCGACCGAGAACTCGTACTCGGCCTCCTGGAGCAGAGAGTCGCCGAGACCTCCGGCGAACGAGCGCGGCTGGCTGCGGGCGGCGGCCCGCACGCGGACCTCGAGCCCGAGGTCGGCCGCGTCCTTGCGCAGCCGGCGCAGGAACTGCTCGACGCCGCGGTTCTGCCACACCTGGTTGACATCTCGGGGGGCGAGCATCATCCCGGCGGCCGCCTCGTCGCCGAAGCCCGGGCCCCACAGGTGCGCCGCCTCCCACGTGTCGAGCTGCAGGTCCGGATGCTCCTCTCGCAGGATCGCCCACAGCTCCTGGCGGTTGTAGTTCGGGGCCCGCGGGCGGCCCGGCGTGGACCGGCGGCGGTTCATGCCCGTCTGCAGCCGGCCCTCGATCACCACCTCGGTCTCGTTGCGGTCGTTGACGAGTTCGTCGATCGAGCTGATCCCGCCCGTCCCGGCCGTCCGCCGGTCGCGAACCTGCGGGCCGAACGTCGGCGCTGGCGCGGGCGGCGGCGGAGCGGTGGGGGCGGGTCCCCCGCTCGGAGCGGTCCCGCCGCCTGACGTGTTCGCCGACGACGAGCCCGACGTCGGCTTGGCAGGCTCCGCAACGACATCGAGCGTCTTGGTATCGGGGTTCCACCGTAACCGCGGGAGGCTGGGATCGTCGCGCACGATCGCCCACTTATCGCCCAGCTGGCGCCAGTGGTAGCCCTCCCGCTCCGGGAGCCCCGCGTCGCGCGCCCTCTGCTGGGCGGGGGTCACGCCCTCGGCGGCGATGAATCCCCGCCCCTGCTCGAGCGGGACGCCGCTGGCCTGATCGACCTTCATCTGGGCGAGCGTCGCCGAGTGCTCGTCGACCTGGTCCTCGAGGTGGGTCAGCTCGGATTCGAGATCCTCGCGCGCAGCCGGTGTGAGCTTTGGATCGGCGAGCGTGCGCGCTCGGTCGGCGATCACATCGGGGAGCTTCTGGAGCTCGAGTCTCGCTTCCCAGGCGCGCGAATGCAGCGGCGGCTCCCTGGAGCCGAGCAGTGCCGACAGCTGCGACCACAACACCCGAACGCGCCCCGACAGTCCCGAGTAGCGAAGCAGCGCACGCGCCGTGGGCACGTGCAGACGCACGTCGTTGGCGGTCGCCGCGGCGCCGATCCGCATCCGCACGCGGACGATCACCTTCGTCTGCGGGTCGACGTCGTAGTAGACCCGGACCGTGTTGGTCTGCCCGAGCGCGGTATCGACCTCGACCCCGACCACCTTGTGGAGGTCCGCAGGCAGACCGGTCTCGGGCGTCGTCGCGCGCAGCGCTCCCTGGGTCACGGGGCTCTCGGGCGCCGCGCCCTCGAACGGGTCCCAGCCGGCCTTCGAGTCCCCGCCGAGCTGGACCATCCGCGCGGTCACGACGATGCTGCGCAGCGCGCCGGCCACAGCCTCCAGACGCTGGGCCCGGTACCTCGCGTGGTCAACCGCCTCCGGGTGCCCGGTCTTGGCGGCGGCCGCGTCGGCGGCCCGCTCGGCCTCGTCGATCTTGACCAGCTGCAGCACGGTCGACGCCGGGATGGTCAGGACCTGGCCGGCCAGCATGCCCGTGCCCATCATGTGGATCGCCCGGCCGGTCCAGTCGGCCGCCTTCGCCACCCTGGCCATGTACGACGCCTCGCCGGCCGCCTCGGCGCCGGCGCCCGCCCAGCGTGCGCGCTTGGCCAGCCGCGCGGCCTCGGCGGCCTCGGCGACGGTCTGCACCCCCTTCGTCGCGATCCCGCCCACCGCCAGGAACGCGCCCACAACGGCGAGGATGTCCATCCCGGTCTGGAAGTCGACCCACTCGAAGCGCCCCGTGGCGGCCCGCTTGCGCATGTTGTGGATCGCGACGACACCTCCGGCGATGCCTCCGACCGCCATCAGTCCGACGCCGAGCGGGCCGGTCACGAACAGCCCCGCGATCTCGGTGGCGGTGGCGAGATCCTGAAGGCGCTTCCAGGCGCGCTGCTCGAACCCCGGGGCGCTGCGCCACAACGTCGGAACGGTCAAGGTCTCGTCCTCGACGGCCGTGCGGAACGCCTGCTCGGGCGGCATCCGCACCGCGATCGCGCCGCGGCCGTACTCGTTCTTCTCGGCGAACAGCTGGAAGGCGTTAGTGATCGCCGCGTCGTGGGTCTTGCCGGTGCCCTCGTATACCGGCGGGATCGGATCGTCGCCTGAGACGTCGGCCAGACGCCAGACGTATGCGCCCGGCTTGGATCGGTCGGCCTCCCCGAGGTTGGCCACGACCGTGTAGACGTGCCCGTCGAGCTCGGAGACGAGTGTGATCCTCGGACGGAACACACGCCCCTTGATGCCGGCGTTGCCCTTCCGGACCTGGCCGAGCATCTTGCGCAGCTTGTCCTGGCTCTCTTTGAGGTCCTTCTCGTAGGAGTCGAACTCGATCCCGTTGAGCTCGAGCTTGGCGTGCCATACGCGCAGGTCCGAGGGGTGATCGTCGGGCGACTTCCCCTGCAGCCCGCGCCACGTCTGGATCCTCCCCAGTTCGCCCTCGGCTGCGGTCAGCGCGCGGTTGATCGCCTCCTCGTTGTTGTCTGCCAGCGCGGCCTTCGCGTCCCGCAACCGGTTCTGTGCCTCCTCGGCGGTTTCCGGGAACGGCGGATGCTTGGCCTCCTCTTCCAGCGTGGCGATCTGCGTCAGCTCGGCGTCGTTGACCTGCTGCGCCCGCACGTTGATCGGCACGACCTTGATGGGGAGGAACGCGACGCTCGGGGGGCGGATGATCGGACGCAGGCCCTTGGCCTCGATCCGCTCGATGTCGGCGTCGCTGATCACCGGTTGGGCGTAGCAGCGCAGCAGGTACAGGCCCTCCTGTCCGAACGCGATGCTCCGGTCCGACATCGGCGAGGCGGCCTCCGAGAAGCCCGCGGATACGAGCGCGCCGCCGACCTGCACCAGGTCGCTGACCGCGACCAGCCCCAGATACCCCTGGGTGAGCGGGTTGATGCCGACGTCGTGGATGTCGGCCTTGGTGTCCTCCCAGGTGTTGGCGAGATCGCGGCCGATGTCGCGCGCGGCGCCTGAGGCTGGATCCTTCCCACCCTCTTTGAGCTTGCGCACGAGTTCCGCGGCGGCCTTGCTGGCCGCGTCCGCGGTCGCCGGATCCTCAGCGGCTTTCGCCTGTTCCTCGAGCAGCGCGATCTGGCGCCTGACATCGGCGTTCGTCGGCCCGATCAGCTTGCCCTTGACCGCGGCGAGCGACAGGTCGGAGATGTTGATGATCTCCCAGCGGTAGGCGATCAGCTGCCATCGCGCCCCGAACTCCTCCCAGAAGCCCGACGTCACCGCCGCGAAGTCGAGGTCCATCGTGAAGTTCACGGTCGCGCCGTTGACCGTCTGCTCGTATTCGAGGTTCCCCGACGAACCCTCCGCGCCGTGACTGACGATACGCGCGGGGAACGGAGGGTCAGACGTGGTCGCCCGTCCCCCGGTCGGGTCGATCGGCGCATCGGGTGGGAACTCGATCTCGCCGGGGCCGGCCTTGCCTACGAACTTCGCCTGACCGGTGGCGCCGCCCTTGACGGCGATGCTGGCGTTCGGGTCCAGGCCGGCCCGAAGCGCGCCGGCGGCGGCACGGATCCTGCGTACCAGCTCGGCGGTCGACTCGCCCCGTTTGAGCTCAAGCGGCGTGTGGTGCTGCTTGTTGACACCCGGTGCCGGCTCCGTCCCGACCCAGACGTTGACGAACCACTTGCCGTCGGTGGGGCGCTTCCAGGGTATTAGCCGATCTGGCAGCGAGTAGGACCCACTCCCGGCGGGGATGTCGGCGCGCTGCTGCGAGCTCGACGCTTGTTTAACCGCCTCGATCGCGGCGTTGGCCCGGGTGTACTGGTCCATCGCCCAGTTGCGGTCTTCGTGGACGACGACCTCCTCGATCTTGCCGTCGTCGGTGCTGAGGCTCCGGGGGTCCGGGACCGCCAGCCAAAAGGTCCCGGGCTTGAGCATCATCTTCATCGCCTCACGGGACGGGACGGCGACCAGCTCCTCCGGTCCGCTCACCCCGGTGAGCGTCGCCGGCCAGAAGTCATGCGGGTCCGACCCCAGCTCCTCGAGTCGCGCCCACGCCGAGCCATGCGGACGCGACCACACGCCCGAACTCAGGCTCGGCTGGTCGGCGGGAGCGCGCTCGAGCGGTTGACCGACCTGCACAGGATCCTGCTCGGTGCCGAACACGAACAGCTGCGACGGGGTCAGCACCGCGAGGGTGTCGCCGGGGCCGGGGTGCACCCGGGCCACCATCCAGCGAGCGATCTCAGCCGGCGTCCGCCCCTGGGGCAGCACCAGGTAGGGCCCCTCGGCAACCGCGTGCTGTCTCTGCAGCATGCGAACCGTGGCGGCGTTGCCGGCCGTTCGCTGCAACGCGAGCACCTGACGACTACGGGTCGGCGTCCGGCCGCGGCCCGGGGGCGGAACGCGTTCGCCGGGCGCCTGCAGTCCGCCGGCCGCTCGCGCCAGCAGCACCCCGGCGCTCCCGCCGACGGCCGCTTCCGCGGCGCTGGTCTCGACCACCGCGTCGGCCTGCCTGGCCTCGGGCGCGACAGCGCTCTCGGTCTCGCTCTCGCTGGACGAGCCGCTCGCGCCCACCGCAGGCTCAGCGCGGAGAGGCCTCGACCGCCGACGCGCCGCTCGGCCCGCGCACGATCCCGTGGAAGCGCTCGAAGTCGGCCTCGAGCGTAAGCCGGCCCTGCTTGGCGTACTCCTGAGCCACCGCCTGTATGAGGTGACGCATCTCGATCTCCCCCTGCTCGTCGGCGGCGCGGAACGCCGCGGCCAGCGAGCAGTTGCGGATCGCCCCGCCCGACAGCTTGAACTGGGTGGCCAGGAAGTCGAGGTCGGCGTCCGCCGCCACCGGAGCCTCGTTCGGGAGCACCAGCCGCCAGATCTTCTTGCGGTCCTCGACCTCGGGGAACGGGAAGTCGACCACGAAGTCAAGCCGTCGCACGAACGCGTCGTCGATGTTGCGCTTGAAGTTCGTGGCCAGGATCACCGCACCCGGGTAGCCCTCCATCCGCTGGAGCAGATACGCGACCTCGATGTTCGCGTAGCGGTCGTGGGAGTCAGACACCTCCGAGCGCTTACCGAACAGGGCGTCGGCCTCGTCGAAGAACAGGATCGCGTTGGAGCCGTCGGCCGCGGTGAAGATCCGCTCGAGGTTCTTCTCGGTCTCGCCGATGTACTTCGAGACCACGGTGGCGAGGTCCACGCGGAACAGGTCGAGCCCGAGCTCAGCCGCCAGCACCTGCGCCGCCATGGTCTTGCCGGTTCCGGACTCGCCCGCAAACAGCACCTTGAGCCCCTGGGTGCGGGCGACGGTGCGCTCGTAGCCCCATTCCGAGAGCACCCGATCGCGGTGACGCAGGTACGACGAGATCGAGCGCAGCAGGTCCCGCTGGCGGTCGGGGAGGACGAGGTCCTCGAAGCTGTAGCCGGGGCTGAGCCGCGCCGCCAGATCGCCCAGCCGCGACGACGATGCGTGGCGCGCGCCGAGGTCGAGGTCGGCCGGCTCGGGCATGTCGAGGCCCCGGGCCCGCGCCGCCACCCGGCTGACCTCGGTCGCCGCCTGGATCTGCTCGATCGAGAGCCGGAACTTGGCGGCGACATCGACCGAGCCTTCGGCGCCGCCCAGCAGCTGCTCCCATGCCGAGCGCCGCTCGGCGAACGACGGGAACGGCAGCTCGACGAGCAGCACCGTGCGGTCGCTCAGCGCCTGCGCCTCGGCGCGGGTGCGCCCGATCAGCACGGACCGAGCGGCACGACTTTCGATCCGTTCGAGCAGACGCGCCCGCTCGGCCGGCTTGAGGTCCTCGAGGCCGTCGAAGCACAGCAACGCGTGCTCCAGCGCGGCCGCCAGCGTCGCGTCCGCGACCGCGTCGGGCCGCTCGAGATCGCGGACGTCGATCAGGACCAGCGGAGCGCCAGCAGCGGTGGCCACGAGCGCCGGCGCATCGGGCCCGCACACCACGAGCGGTAGGTGAGTGTCTGACTCCAGCGAGCGCGCCACCTCGGCGACGGCGTCGTCGCGGCCGGTGATGCCGGGCTGCGGCTGCACGCGACGCAGCGGGATCGGCGCCCCGGCCTCGAGCAGCCCCGTTCCCGCGCCGAGCATGAACGCCGCCAGGCGGTCGTTGAGCTTGACGGGGCGGTCGGCGAGCGGGGTCGACGGGTCGGGGACGAGCAGGCGGATCGTGCCTAGCGCCAGCAGCCGGGCGTCGGGGGCAAAGCAGGCGAGCACGTCGCGGGAGTCCACGCCGTCGCCCGCGAGCAGGCTCGCCACCAGGCGCGGTGAGGGAAGCCGGCGGGTCACGTCGTCCTGGAGATAGGCGTACAGCCTCCCGTACCTCGGGTGCAGCTCGGGTGCCGCGCAAACCGCCAGCGCAGCCGCATCGAGCGCGTCGAGGCCGAGACGATCGACCGCCTGCAACAGCGCCGGGTCAGACTCCTGAGAGCCGAGGTCGCCGGCGAGCATCAGCGCCTGGTCGTCGGAGATGTACAGGCCGCGCAGCGCGTCGTCCTGGTTGTCGTCGGTTGCCGCGATCGCCTGCACGGCCGACCGCAGCCGGTCATCGAGGAACTGAAACCAGCTGGCGGACGGCTCAGCCAGCGACGTCACGCGCCACTGCCTCAGCCTCGCGCTCCATCGCGTCTCCTGGCTGGGACACCGTCAGCGGCCCTCCCGCCGGCGCGCCCCGCTGCTGCGCCACGTGAGCGACCTCGTGGGCGATCAGCTCGTTGCCCGACGAGGTGCCCGGGTTGTACTGGCCCGGCGCGAAGAAGATGTCGCTGCCGACCGTGAACGCCCGTGCCGACACGGCCCGGGCAAGCGCCCCGGCGTGATCATCGGTGTGCACGCGCACGTCAGAGAACGACTGCCCGACCGACGACTCCAGGGTGCTCGAGACCCCCCCGGCCAGCGGCCGGCCGCCGCCGTGCGAGGCGGCGATCGCGGCCTCCACGTCGGGGTGCACCAGCCCGCCGGGCATGATCCCCTCGCCGTCCTGCATACGTGCTATCAGCTGCGTGAAGCCCCGGTTGCCCATCTCCCGGGCCGCGCGCTGCAACTCGCCGTGCCGGTCGTGGACGCGCTCGGGCGCGTCGAGCTCCCGCTCGTGCGGCTCTCGCGACCGCTCGACTTCTTCTTCGAGCTCAGCGTCCACGCCGCGAGCATAGGACGATCCGGTGGCCAGGACAAGTTGCGCCGTCGCCCGGCGTGCGAAACATCACACTCCGTTGCGCAGGGCTGGGGTGCCGTGTACGCTGGCCGCAGGTAAGGGGCTGACACACGCACGGATAGTTCGGGGGTCCTCGATGGGGCATTCATTGTTGTTGTCTGGCCGGCGCATCACGTCCGCCAGGCTGATCGCTGCTGCGGTCGCGAGCGTGCTTGCGCTGGGCGCCATGCTCGTGGCGACCGGCCGCGGCCCGCACGTCGCGCTGCCGTCCGCCAAGACGGCTCCCGGATCCGCGTCGCTGCCCTTGTCGGCACAGGGCGCGATCTCCGACGCGCTCGGGCGTAACCGCTCCGAGTTCCACGTGGTGGCCGGCCCCGGCGGACTGACCGCCGGCAACTCCGCGATGGGCATGAGCGCCAGCTTCGGCGCCCGCGGCACGCTCGTTCGCGCCGGCGGCGCCACGTTCGGGCTGCACCTGCTCGGCTACGGCCCCGTTGATCCCCGCGCCCACGCCAACCGCGTGGCCTACGAGCACGGTGCGATCACCGAGTGGTACTCCAACGGACCGCTCGGCCTCGAGCAGGGCTTCGACGTCAAGCGCGCGCCGGCCGGCGCCGCGGGCGATCTCGCGCTCCGTCTGGGCTTGAGCGGCAACGTCCGCGCTCGTGCGGCAGGCTCGAACGCGCTGACCCTGACCGGACCACGCGGCCAGAACCTGAACTACACCGGGCTGAGCGCCACCGATGCGCACGGCCGGACGCTGAACAGCTGGCTGACCCTCGACGGCCGCCAGGCCGTGATCCACGTCCGGACGGCCGGGGCCGCGTTCCCGGTGCGGGTCGACCCGTACATCCAGGTTTCGAAGTCCATCGGCTCGGTCACGAGTGGGCGTCTCGGAGGGTTCGCGCTGTCCGTGCAGGGCTCGCTCGCGGCCATCTCCGAGGAGGATCCGAGCCGGTCGGATCCCCCGCAGGCAGTCGACATCTTCGCCGCCAAGTCCGGACGCTGGCAGCTGGGCGCCACCCTGATCGCTCGGTTGACGGACCCGGCCGACGAGTCCTTCGGGCATTCGGTCTCGCTAACCCCCGATGGCCGGACGCTCGCCGTCGGAGCTCCTGATGGGAACTCGAATGCCGGGGTGGCGTACGTGTTCACCGAGCCCGCCACCGGCTGGGCCAGCACTACGGTTGGGACCGCGGCGAAGCTGACAGACACCTCGCCGTTCCCCGCCGTCAGCTTCGACCAGCTCGGCGAATCCGTTTCGATTTCGTCCGACGGCAGCACGATTGCGGTCGGTGTCTTTGGTCGAGCCAGCTCGGCGATCGACGGCAACGTCGGGGCCGTGGACGTCTACCAGCGCTCCGGCATGACCTGGGCCAGCCAGACCGCACCGCATGCCACGCTGACCCACCTCGGCGGGAGGGCCGGCGACCAGCTCGGGCGCTCGGTCGCGCTGTCGGGCAACGGCAGCACGATCGTGGCCGGGGCGACCGGCTTCGGGAGCACCACCACCCCGTTCATCGGCGAGGCCTGGGTGTGGCAGCAGCCAGCGACCGGCTGGGCCAATAACAACAACCCGAACGCGGTGCTGCTCTCTCCGAACGCGATCACCGCGGCCAACAACTTCTTCGGCGGCTCGACGGCGATCTCCGCCGACGCGAAGACGATCGTGATCGGCGCCACCGGCGTCGCCCAGGGTAGGGGTGCCGCGTTCGTGTACACGTCCCCGAACGGGGTATGGACGAGCGCCCCCAACGCGGCGGCAACGCTGATGTCGGCCGACGGACAGCAGGAGTCGGTGGGCTGGACGGTTGCCACCGACGGCCACCTCGTCGTCGCCGGTACGCCATTCGTAACGATCGGCGGCAATATGGCGCAGGGCGCCGCCTACGTGTACGTCGAGCCATCGACGGGTTGGAGCAACGCAACCGAGACGCAGAAGCTGTTCTCGAACGACGGGGCGAGCGCCGACGGCCTAGGCCAGTCGGTCGGCATCTCCAACGGGACCGTGCTGGCGGCGTCGCCTGGCAGCGACGTTCCGGGACACGCCGATGCCGGCGCGATCTACGCGTTCGGGCCGTTCCCGACGGCATCGATCTCGCTCTCACCGGCAGCTCCTAACGGCTCCAACGGCTGGTATCGCAGCGCGGTCCGGGTCACCGTCGGCGCCGGCGACACCGCCTCGACCGTGAATGGACTGCGCTGTGCGGCCGACCTGGCGGCGGCGCCCGCGAGCTTCTTCGCGCTCCCGGCCGCGTGTCCGTTCGCAGTCGGCGGCACGATTGCCAACAGCGGTCTGCACGCGGTGTACGCCGCCGCATCCAACACCGCCGGCTACGCGAGCAACCCGGTGTCGCGGACGTTCAAGATCGACACGATCAACCCGACGGTCAGGTGCGTCGCCTCGCCGACGTTCATCCTGCGGGGCAAGGGCGGGCTGGTGGCAGCGACCGTGAGCGACTCGACGTCCGGCGCCGCGGCCTCGCTGATCGCCGGCCGCGCGAACGTGCGCAGCACCGGTCGTAAGACGGTGACGCTTACCGGCCGCGACAACGCCGGCAACACCACCACGGTGCACTGCGGCTACCAGGTCGCCGCGCCGCAGGTCCCGACCTCATTCCCGTTCGGCTACAGCCTGTTCCGCGACGGCACGATGTTCACCAGCCTGAAGGCCAAGAAGGTCCCCAAGGGCGCCACGCTCACCGTCACCTGCAAGGGCCGTGGCTGCCCGTTCGGACGCCGCACCCTGCACCCGGCAAAGAAGGTCAAGGTCTGCAAGGCCCACCACAAGCACTGCAAGACCAAGGCGGCCCCTCCGTTCGCCACCTTCAACCTCATCGGGCTGCTGAAGAACAGGCACCTGCCCACCAACACCAAGCTGACGCTCAAGGTGACCAAGCCCAACACGATCGGCGTCACCGAGACGTTCACCATCGGCAAGATCGGCAAGCGTCCCAAGGTCACCGGCCCCAGCTGCCTGGCTCCCGGCTCTAACAAGCCCGGCAAGGGCTGCCACTCCTAGCGGCGGCACCTCGCCGGACCGGCCATTAAATGACCCGGGCCGCCCGATCGGGCGGCCCGGGGACCAACTTAGTGAGTCGGTGAACGGCTAGGACTCGTCGTCCTCGCCGACGTCGAGGTCGGCCAGCTCGTCGGCGAATCCGATCGCCGAGCTGCCGTTGCCGATGTCCTCCAGGTCTGACAGGTCGGCCTCGATGCCGCCGCCGAACCCAGTCAGCGAGTCGCCGTCGGTCAGACCGAGCTCGGCCGCGAGATCGTCGTGGTCGAGCAGGCCGACGTCGTCCATCCCGCGGGGCAGCGGCTCGGACGGCTCGATCTCAATCCGCCGGTAGCGCTTGAGCCCCGTGGCGGCCGGGATCAGCTTGCCGATGATCACGTTCTCCTTGAGGCCGTTGAGCCGGTCGATCTTGCCCTCCAGGGCCGCGTCGGTCAGCACCTTGGTGGTCTCCTGGAAGGAGGCCGCCGACAGGAACGAGTCCGTGTTCAGCGACGCCTTGGTGATCCCGAGGATGATCTCCTCGGCCTGGGCGTTCTCGCCAGCGGACTCGCTGACCGCCTCGTTGATCCGCGCGTAGTCGAAGCGGTCGACGAACTGACCCGGGAGCAGGTCGGTGTCGCCCTTCTGGTCGACCCGGACCTTCTTCATCATCTGCCGCACGATCAGCTCGATGTGCTTGTCGTTGATGTCGACGCCCTGGGACTTGTAGACCTCCTGGACCTCCTGGACCAGGTACAGCTCGGTCTCCGTGCGGCCCCGGATGGCCAGGAGCTCGTGCGGGTACAGCGACCCCTCGTTGAGCTGGGTCCCGGCCTCGATCTTCTGACCGTTGTCGACGAACAGGAGCGTCCTACGCGGGAACGTGTGACGGTGCTCCTCGCCGCCGTCGTCGGTGATCACGACCGTGATCGCCTTGTCGGACTCCTCGATCGACACCTTGCCGCCGACCTCGGCGATCTTGGCCAGGCCCTTGGGCTTGCGTGCCTCGAACAGCTCCACGACACGCGGCAGACCGTGCGTGATGTCCGCGCCGGCGACACCGCCGGTGTGGAACGTCCGCATCGTCAGCTGGGTGCCCGGCTCGCCGATCGACTGGGCGGCGATGATCCCGACGGCGTCGCCGATCTGGGCGACCTTGCCGGTGGCCATCGAGCGGCCGTAGCAGGCCTGGCAGACCCCGGTGGGAGCCTCGCACTTGAGCACCGACCGCACCGGGATCGTGACCACGGCGCCCTTGTCGGTGTCGTCCTGCCACGCCTCGACGATGTCCGCCAGCTCGGCGCGATCGATCTCCTTACCCTTCTCGACCATCACGCGACCGCGCTTGGTGGCGATGTCCTCGGCGGCGATCCGGCCGATCATGTTGTCGTTCGCCTCGCCGGTCGGACGCATCCGCCGGGTCTCGGGGTCGACCTCGAGCTTGGACACCGGCATGTCGATGTTCTGCTCGGTGCCGCAGTCATCCTGACGGATGATCACGTCCTGGGCCACGTCCACCAGACGCCGGGTCAGGTAACCGGAGTCGGCGGTGCGCAGCGCGGTGTCCGCAAGTCCCTTGCGGGCGCCGTGCGTCGAGATGAAGTACTCGAGCACGGTCAAGCCCTCCATGAAGTTGGACTTGATCGGACGCTCGATGATCTCGCCCTTCGGGTTTGCCATCAGGCCTCGCATCCCGGCCAGCTGCCGGATCTGCGAGAAGGAGCCACGAGCACCCGAGTTGGCCATCATGAAGATCGGGTTGAGCTCGTCAAGGTGATCGTTCAGAGCGATCCCGACCTCGTTGGTGGCACGATCCCAGAGCTTGGTGACCGCCTCGTGGCGCTCCTCCTGGTTGATCTCGCCGGCGTAGTACTGGCCCTCGATCATCGCCAGCTCGTCCTCGTAGCGGCCGAGGATCTCGGCCTTGGTCGGGGGCGTCTGGACGTCGTTCTTGGAGATCGTCACACCCGCCTGGGTGGCGTAGTGGAAGCCGATGTCCTTGAACGCATCGAGCACCTGCGAGATCGTCGCCGCCCCGTAGGCCTGCACGAGGTCGTCGACGAGCTTGGTGGTGTCGCGCTTCTTCATCGAGCGGTTGATGAACTCGTAGGTGCTGGGGTCGAACTGCTCGCCCAGCGCCTCCTCGAGCGCCCGCTCGATCTTGTCGTTGTAGATGATCCGGCCGACCGTGGTCAGCAGGTGACCGCCCTCCCGACCGATCTGCCGGAACTCGGCGAGATCGTGCAGGTTGAGCACGCCGTGCTCGTATGACCACTCCGCCTCCTGGGCGGTGCGGAACACGTGCGGGCGCGGGTCGTGCGTGGACGGGTCGATCCGGTCCAGCGCCGCGGTGTCGGGGCCGTAGGTGAGGTAGTAGGCGCCGAGCACCATGTCCTGCGTCGGCGTCGCCAGCGGCGCCCCGTGCGCGGGGGACAGGATGTTGTTGGCGCTGAGCATCAGGATCCGAGCCTCGGCCTGGGCCTCGGCCGACAGCGGCAGGTGGACCGCCATCTGATCGCCGTCGAAGTCAGCGTTGAACGCGTGACACACGAGCGGGTGGACCTGAATCGCCTTGCCCTCGACCAGCACCGGCTCGAACGCCTGGATGCCCAGACGGTGGAGCGTCGGCGCGCGGTTGAGCAGCACCGGATGCTCGTGGATGACCTCCTCGAGCACGTCCCAGACCTCGGGGATCATCGAGTCGACCATCTTCTTGGCCGCCTTGATGTTCTGCGCGGACTTGCGCTCGACCAGCCGGGCCATGATGAACGGCTTGAACAGCTCGAGCGCCATCAGCTTGGGCAGACCGCACTGGTGCAGGCGAAGCGACGGCCCGGACACGATCACCGACCGGCCCGAGTAGTCGACCCGCTTGCCCAGCAGGTTCTGGCGGAAGCGGCCCTGCTTGCCCTTGAGCATGTCCGACAGCGACTTCAGCGGACGGTTGCCCGGGCCGGTGACCGGCCGGCCGCGGCGCCCGTTGTCAAACAGCGCGTCGACGGCCTCCTGCAGCATCCGCTTCTCGTTGTTGACGATGATCTCCGGAGCTCCCAGGTCCAGCAGCCGCTTGAGCCGGTTGTTCCGGTTGATCACGCGGCGGTACAGGTCGTTCAGGTCAGACGTGGCGAACCGGCCGCCGTCGAGCTGCACCATCGGGCGCAGCTCCGGCGGGATCACCGGCACGGCCTCGAGGATCATCATCTCCGGGCGGTTGCCGGAGTGGATGAACGCCGAGACGACCTTCAGCCGCTTGACCGCGCGCGCCTGCTTCTGGCCCTTGGCGGTCTTGACCTGGTCCTGCAGGTCCTCGGCCTCGGCCTCGAGGTCGACCTGCTGGAGCAGGTCGCGAACGGCCTCGGCGCCCATGCCGCCGCGGAAGTACTCGCCGAACCCGTACGGGGAGCCGAACCGGTCCTTGAGCTCGCGGAACGTGGTCTCGTCGTTGACGACGTCCTTGGCCTTCATCGTCTTGAACAGCTCCCACACCTGGCGCATGCGCTCGGCCGCGTCCTCGATGTAGGCCTCCGTGTCGTCGATGTCGGCCTGCAGGCTCTTACGAACCTCCTTGAGCAGCTTCTCGCGCTCGTCGTCGGAGACCTTGGCGATGTTGACCTCGAGCGTCTCCGCCCACAGGTGGTCGTCGTCGGAGAAGTCACGGCTCTGCTTGCCGCTCTGCAGGTACTCCTCGCGCCGCGTCAGGGACTCGCGGAGCTCGAGGATCCGCTCCTCCTTCTCGGCGGCGTAGGAGTCGAGCACCTTGTTGACCTCGCCCTCCAGCGAGTCGACGTCCTTCGCGCGGGCCTCATCGTCCACCCACGTCACCATCGACGCGGCGAAGTAGAGGACCTTCTCCAGCTCCTTGGGGGCCATGTCGAGCAGGTAGCCAATCCGGCTCGGGACGCCCTTGAAGAACCAGATGTGCGAGACCGGAGCGGCCAGGTCGATGTGACCCATGCGCTCGCGGCGGACCTTTGAGCGCGTGACCTCGACGCCACAACGCTCGCACACGATGCCCTTGTAGCGGACGCGCTTGTACTTGCCGCAGTAGCACTCCCAGTCCTTGGTCGGACCGAAGATGCGCTCGCAGAACAGCCCATCCTTCTCGGGCTTCAGCGTCCGGTAGTTGATTGTCTCGGGCTTGGTGACCTCGCCCGAGCTCCAAGAGCGAATCTGCTTGGAGGACGCGAGGCCGATCTCAATTGCGTCGAAATTATTGATGTCGATCATGCAGTTCCTTGTTCATCGAGGCGGAAGTGAGTGCTTGAGAGCGGTGATCGGCCGCACCTGATCACGACTCTTCCTCCTCTAGTACGGCTTCCGTGGGACTCTCTTCCAGCGCGACGGCGTCGTCGGGGCCTCCCTCGGCGGCGAGCGCGGGGTCGTCCCCGTTGGACTCGAAGTCGGCCTCGGCCAGCTCCTCGCCGGACTCGAGATCGGGATCCTCGGCCTCGGTCTCGGCTGCTGAGGCCTCGACCGTCTCGCCCTCGTGCTCGGTGGCCTCGTCGGCACCCGAGCCGTCGCCGGCGCGAACGCCGGACAGGTCGATACCGAGCTCCTCGGCCGCGCGCAGCAGGTCGTCGTCCTCCTCGCGCATCTCGGCGCGCTCGCCCTCCTCGGAGACGACGTTGACGTCGAGCGCCAGCGACTGCATCTCCTTCAGCAGGACCTTGAACGACTCGGGGATCGACGGCTCGGCGATGTTCTCGCCCTTGACGATCGCCTCGTAGGCCTTGACCCGGCCGACGGTGTCATCGGACTTGATCGTCAGCATCTCCTGCAGGGTGTACGCGGCACCGTAGGCCTCCAGCGCCCACACCTCCATCTCGCCGAATCGCTGACCGCCGAACTGCGCCTTGCCGCCCAGCGGCTGCTGGGTGACCAGCGAGTACGGGCCGGTCGAACGGGCGTGGATCTTGTCGTCGACGAGGTGCAGCAGCTTCAGGATGTACATGTAGCCGACCGTCACCTGCTCGGCGAACGGCTCACCGGTGCGGCCGTTGAACAGCTGCACCTTGCCGGAAGCCTGCTCGCCCGCGCGACGCCGCTTGTCGACGTCCATGCGGATCAGCCCGTTGCTCTCCGTGTGCTCGTCCTGCCAGCGGACCAGGGCCTCGTCGACGTCGGCGACGGTGGCGCCGTCGAACACCGGCGTGGCGATGTAGACCTTGCCGGCGCTGCCGTCGGGACGGGAGCCGCCGTTGGTGGCGTCCTTGCGGGCCTCGGATCCGTCCTCGTACCAGCCGTTGGCCGCGACCCAACCGAGGTGGGTCTCGAGTACCTGACCGAGGTTCATCCGGCTCGGGACTCCGAGCGGGTTCAGGATCACGTCGACCGGCGTGCCGTCCTCGAGGAACGGCATGTCCTGGACGTCGACGATCTTGGAGATCACGCCCTTGTTCCCGTGGCGGCCGGCGAGCTTGTCGCCCTCGGCGATCTTGCGCTTCTTGGCCACGAACACCCGCACCAGGTCATTCACGCCCGGCGGCAGGTCATCGCCCTCGTCACGGCTGAACGTCTTGACGTCGATCACGACGCCGCCCTCACCGTGGGGCACCTTCAGCGAGGTGTCGCGAACCTCGCGCGCCTTCTCCTTGAAGATCGCGCGGATCAGCTTCTCCTCCGCCGTCAGCTCGGTCTCGCCCTTCGGCGTCACCTTGCCGACCAGCAGGTCGCCCGAGGACACCTCGGCACCGATCCGGACGATCCCGCGATCGTCGAGGTTACGCAGCGACTCCTCCGAGCGATTCGGGATGTCGCGAGTGATCTCCTCATCACCCAGCTTCGTCGTGCGGGCGTCGACCTCGTACTCCTCGATATGGATCGACGTCAGCTCGTCGTCCTGAACCAGCCGCTTGGACAGGATGATCGCGTCCTCGAAGTTGTAGCCCTCCCAGGACATGAACGCGACCAACAGGTTCTTACCGAGCGCCATCTCGCCGGAGTCGGTGGCGGACCCGTCGGCCAGGACCTCGCCCTCGCCGATCGCGGTGCCGACATCGCGGATCGGCTTCTGGTGGATCAGCGTCCCCTGGTTGGAGCGCATGAACTTCTGGAGCTCGTACTCATCCTGGCCGCCTTCCTGACGGTCGACGACGATCTGCTCGGCGTCGACGTAGGAGACGGTCCCGGGGGACCTGGACAGGATCACGTCGCCGGTGTCGATCGCGGCGCGGCGCTCCATCCCGGTACCGATCAGCGGAGCGTCGGTGACCAGCAGCGGCACTGCCTGGCGCTGCATGTTCGAGCCCATCAGCGCCCGGTTGGCGTCGTCGTGCTCGAGGAACGGGATCATCGCGGTCGCGACCGACCAGATCTGCTCGGGCGACACGTCGATCAGGTCGACCTCGTTGGGAGCCACGGTCACGTACTGACCGGCCTGCGTCCGGCAAAGGATCTCCTCGCCCTGCAGGCCGCCCTTGTCATCCACGGGCGTGTTCGCCTGGGCGATGATCTGCTCCTCCTCCTGGGTGGCGTCCAGGTGGACGATCTCCTCGGTCACGCGGCCGTCCTTGACCACCCGGTAGGGGGTCGTGACGAACCCGTGCTCGGAGATCTCCGCATACGAGGACAGCGAGCCGATCAGGCCGATGTTCGGGCCCTCCGGGGTCTCGATCGGGCACATCCGGCCGTAGTGGGTCGGGTGCACGTCGCGAACCTCGATCGGCGCGCGCTCCCGGGTCAGGCCGCCGGCGCCCAGTGCGCTCAGGCGCCGCCGGTGGGTAAGCCCGGCGAGCGAGTTGGTCTGGTCCATGAACTGGCTGAGCTGCGAGCTCCCGAAGAACTCCTTCAGCGCCGCCACGACCGGACGGATGTTGACGATCGTCTGCGGCGTGATCGTGTCGGCGTCCTCGGTGGTGAGCCGCTCGCGCACGACGCGCTCCATCCGGTACAGGCCGATCCGGAACGCCTCCTGGATCAGCTCGCCGACGGTGCGCAGACGGCGGTTGCCGAAGTGCTCGTACTCGTCGAGGTGGTCGGCCACCGGCTCGCGCGGGAGCGCCAGCGCCTCGGCGGCGTAGTCCTTGACCTCGGAGTCCGGCTCCTCGGGCATCCCGAGCAGCCGCGGCAGCGAGACCAGCTCCTTGACCAGCGCGATCACGTCGTCGTGGGTCAGGGTGCGGGTCTCGAGGTCGATGTCGAGACCGAGGCGCGAGTTCAGCTTGTAGCGCCCGACGCGCGTGAGGTCGTAGCGCTTGGGGTCGAAGAACAGCTGGTTGAGCAACGAACGCGCGGCATCGATCGACGGCGGCTCGCCCGGACGCTGCTTCTTGAACAGCTCGATCAGCGCGCCCTCCTCGGTGCGGACCATCTCGGGGTCGGCGTCGAGGGTCAGGCGGATGTAGAGCGAGTTGTCGAAGAGGTTCAGGATCTCCTCGTCCGACGCGTAGCCCATCGCGCGCAGCAGCACGGTCACCGGCAGCTTGCGCTTACGGTCGATGCGGACGTAGACGCGACCCTTCTTGTCGATCTCGAGCTCCAGCCACGAACCGCGGGCCGGCATCAGGTTCGCGATGAAGACCTGCTTCTCGCGGTCCTTGGGCTCCATCACATAGGCGCCGGGGGACCGAACCAGCTGCGTGACCACCACGCGCTCGGTGCCGTTGATGATGAACGTCCCGCGCTCGGTCATCCACGGGAAATCGCCCATGAACACCGACTGCTCGCGGATCTCGCCGGTCTCCCGGTTGATGAAGGCGACGGTCACGGTCAGCGGGCGCGCGTACGTGAGGTCCTTCTCACGGCACTGCTCCAGGCTGGCCACGGGCTCGTCGAAGGTGAACTCTCCGAACTGGACGGCAAGGTTTCCGGTGTAGTCCTCGATCGGCGAGATGTCGTCGATCGTCTCGCGCAGGCCGCCGCCGTCAGGGTCGGTCAGCCAGGCAAAGGACTTGCGCTGAATATCAATGAGGTTGGGGACTTCAAGGACCTTGTTCAGACGCGCGAAACTACGGCGCGTCCGCGGGGCATGAGTGGTAGCCAAGACGGCGGCTCCTCGGGCGGTCGAGAGGGAGGCACGAGTGCGCTCCCGAGGGTCGCGACGGCCCCAGAGAGCGCGACCAACGAAGATAGCACACGGCATCGCTGCCCCGTGCAGGGGTGTTCAGCTCTCACGGACCCCGCCCAGGGACACCGCGTATGTGTGCGCGGCACCTTGCCATCGGGCGGCTACGGCTATTGGCTGACGCGGGGAGTTTAGGGGGAAATTCGCCGCGGAGCAAGCTTGGGAGAACTCGGGCGACTGCCGGAGGCGGGACGTGAAACGTCCTTATACGGGACGTTTCACGTCCCGCCCTGCTCATGAGACGCAAAAGCGCCCGGCGGGCTGTCAGCCCGCCGGGCGCTTTCGACTTACGCTTGCCGGACGCCGGTTACTTGAGCTCGACGCTCCCGCCGGCCTCCTCGAGGTCGGCCTTGAGCTTGTCGGCCTCGGCCTTGTCGACGCCCTCGCGGACGGGCTTGGGGGCCTCGTCGACGAGCGCCTTGGCCTCCTTGAGGCCGAGGCCGGTGGCCGCGCGGACGACCTTGATCACCTGGATCTTCTTGTCGCCGGCCGCGGTCAGGACGACGTCGAAGCTCGTCTGCTCCTCTTCGGCCTCGCCGCCGCCGTCAGCGGCGCCGGCGCCGGGCGCCGCAACGGGCGCGACGGCGGTCGCGGAGACGCCGAACGCCTCCTCGAGCGCCTTGATGCGCTCCGACAGCTCGAGGACCGAGATGCCCTTGAGCTCGTCGATCCACTCCTGGGTGCTGGTGGCCATGTTTCCTCCTTATTACTCGGACGCGTCCGCGTCAGCCGCGTCCGCCTCAGGTTGTTCAGTTTCAGTCGCCGGCTGCTCGGGCTCGGCGGGGGCCTGCGCTTCGGGCTCCGCAGCCGCCTCTGGCTCCGCAGCCGCCTCAGGCTCCGCAGCCGCCTCAGGCTCCGCAGGCGCCTCAGGCTCGCCGCAGCCGCCTCAGGCTCCGCAGCCGCCTCTGCCTCAGGCTCCGCAGCCGCCTCGGGCTCCGCAGGAGCCCCGACCTCGGGCTGCGGCGCGGGATCCTCGCCCGTGACGAGACCCTGGTCGGCCATTGCCTGGAGCTGTATCGCCAGCCCCGAGATCAGCGCGTTGAGGGTCCGCACCAGCCCGGTCAGCGGCGACGCAATCGCCCCGACCAACTGCGCGTTGAGCACGTCGCGTGCGGGGAGCCGGGCGATCGTGCGGACCTCGTCGGCGGTGAGCGCGGCGCCGTCCATCAGACCGCCCTTGAACGCGAGGATGTTCAGCTGGCGCGCGGTGTCGTTGAGCGCCTTGGCCGCCAGCGCGGCGTCACCACCCACAAGCGCCAACGCCGTGGGCCCCTCGAGCATCGGCTTGAGCGACTCGGCGCCGGCCTTGTCGGCCGCCCGCTCGGACAGGGAGTTCTTGACGATCCGGAACTTGGTCTCGGATTCGCGCAGCTTCGCGCGTAGGTCCGCCACCTGCGAGACGGAGATTCCCCGGTAGTCGACCGCGAAGATCGCCTGAGCCGCCTCGATCTGGCCCGCGATCTCGTCTACAACTGCTGCTTTTTGGTCTCGATTCATGGTCCTCTCTTAAAAACAACGCCCGCACAAGGCGGGCGTCTGACAGGCACCTGAATCGGGCGCTGGTCGAGGCTCGCCTGCTCCGGGCTTATGCGGTGACGCCGCCGGAGGTCTTGGGCATCGTCTCTTGGAAGTTGCAGATGAGTCTAGCTACGCGGCCACCTAGGCCGCGACCGGCTCCCCGACGATGTCGCGCGTGCGCGACGGGTCCACCTTGACGCCCGGGCCCATCGTCGTCGCGATCGTGACCGAGTAGAGGTAGCGGCCCTTGGCCGCGGAGGGCTTGGCCCGGATCAGCTCGTCGATCACGGCCGCGTAGTTCTCGAGCAGCCGTTGCTCGTCGAAGTCGCGCTTGCCGATCACCAGGTGCACGATCGCGTTGCGGTCGGTGCGGTACTCGACCTTTCCCGACTTGGACTCCTCGACCGCCTTGGCCACGTCCATCGTGACCGTGCCGACCTTCGGGTTGGGCATCTTGCCGGCCGGGCCGAGGATCCGGCCCAGGCGGCCGACCACCGGCATCAGGTCCGGCGTCGCGATCGCCACGTCGAAGTCGTCGAAGCCGTCCTGGATCCGCTGGGCGAGGTCCTCCGCGCCAACCACGTCAGCGCCGGCCTCCTCGGCCTCCCGGGCCTTGTCGCCCTGGGCGAACACCGCGATCTTGACGTTCTTGCCGAGGCCGTTGGGGAGCGCAATCGTGCCGCGCAGCTGCTCGTCGGCGTGACGTACGTTGAGCCCGGTGCGCACGTGCACTTCGACGGACTCGTTGAACTTGGCCGTGCCCAGCTGCTTGATCAGCGCAATCGCCTCGCTCGGCGGGTACTCGCGCTCACGGTCCAAGCGCTGCTTAGCGTCGTCGTAAGCCTTGCCGTGCCTTGACACTCACACCACCTCCACACCCATCGAGCGGGCGGTGCCCGCGATGATCTTGGCCGCCGCATCGATGTCGTTGGCGTTGAGGTCCTTCATCTTCTTCTCGGCGATCTCCCGCAGCTGCGCCTGGGAGATCCGGGCCACCTTGTCGCGGTGCGGCTCGGCCGATCCCTTCTCGAGCGACAGCGCCTGCTTGATCAGCACCGCTGCCGGGGGGCTCTTGGTGATGAACGTGAACGAGCGGTCCTCGTAGACGGTGATCACGACCGGGATCACGGTGCCCGCGTCGGACTGCGTCTGCGCGTTGAACGCCTTGACGAACTCCATGATGTTGACGCCGTGCTGACCCAGCGCCGGGCCGACCGGCGGGGCAGGGCTCGCTTGGCCCCCTGGAGCCTGAAGCTTGATCTCTGTCAGAACCTTCTTCGCCATTTTCTAAATCTTCTTCACCTGATCGAATCCGACTTCCACCGGGGTCTCACGACCGAAGATAGACACCAGCACCTTGAGCCGCTGGGCATCCTCGTTGACCTCGGAGATCTCTCCAGAGAAGTCTGACAGGGGACCGGAGATCACCTTGACCGACTCGCCGATCGAGAACTGGGCGCGGCTGCGCGGTCGGACCTCCTGCTCGCGGTGGAGCAGCCTGTTGACCTCGTCCTGGGTCAGCGGCACCGGCTCCTGGGAGGCGCCGACGAACCCGGTCACTCCGGGCGTGCCCTTGACCAGCGTCCACGAGTCCTCGTTGAGGTCCATGTTGACCAGCACGTAGCCGGGCATGGTCCGCTTCTCGACCGTGATCTTCTGGTTGTCCTTCATCTCCGAGACGGACTCGGTGGGGACCACGATCTGCCGGATGGCACGTTGCTGCCCGAGCGACACGATGCGGTGCTCGAGGTTGTGCTTGACCTTGTTCTCGTGACCCGAATATGTGTTGACTACGTACCAGCGGAACATTTTCTCTCTCCGCGGGACCACCCAGGTCCCGCGCCATTCATTGACGTTTTGCGCCTCGCCCGACCCGCTACTTGAGGATGAAGTTCATGATCTTCGTAGAGACCAAGTCGGCAACGCCGAGGAAGACTCCGGCCACGATCACGAACCCAATCACGACGCTGGTGGCCTGAATCACCTGACGCCGGTCTGGCCACTGTACCCGTTGAAGCTCGTTCCAGCTTCCACGGAGGAAGTTGATCAGCCGGTTGCCGTGGCGGGCGTGATGCTCGGGAGCTGTGGCGCCCGCCGGCGCCAGCTCGCCGCCGCCGCCCGAGTCGCCGTCGCGCGGTCCGCGCCGGGTCGGAGGGCCACCGGCGCCGTCGCCGGCGTCGCCGCCCCCGGCCTCCGCCTCGGCCAGCTCATCGACCTCGGTCTCGAGCTCCTCGAAGTCCTCCTCGTCGAGCGACTCGGGGGCCGCCGCGTCAGCGAGCACGGGCTCCTCGTCGGCCACCTCGGGCTCGGCGTCGGCCAGCTCGGGCCGGCCCAGCGCCATCTGCGCCTCGGCCAGCTCCACGTCCGGCGCCGCATGGCGCATCGGATCGGCGGCGTCCTCGCTCCGGTCGGGCCGAGGGGTCGCCGCACCCTGGCGGGCGGCCGCCGGCTGAGGCCTACGGGCGCGTCGCTCCTTGGCGCGTTTGCGATTCCGAGCCACGGACAGCCCCCGTCAACTCAGCGCGTCTCGCGGTGAGCGGTGTGGCACCGACACCAGCGGCAGTACTTGCGCAGCTGGAGTCGCTCCGGGTTATTCCGTTTGCTCTTGTTGGTCTGGTAGTTCCGGCGCTTGCACTCTTCACAAGCGAGAGTCGCAGCGATCCGGACATCTCCACGGGCCATAACGCGCTTCCCGTCGGGGTCTTCAGGACTTGGCGGCCGAGCCGCGGGCGCCAAAACGAACGCCGCCCGGCGCCGGTCATGGAGTGTAGCTAGTAGGTCACCGAGGGACCAGCGGACCCGGCTGGTGGCCCAGTCGGCCCCCCGGCTGGCCGCTCAGTCCGGAAGCTCGATCGGCCACAACTCGAGCTCGAGCTCGCGCTCACCGCGCAGAACCCGGACGGGCAGGGCCTGCCCGATCGCGTCGCCGCTCATCAGCCGCTGGACGTCGTCGACGCGCTCGACCGGCCGGCCGCCGAGCTCGACGATCAGGTCCTCGGCGCGCAGGCCCGCGCGGGCGGCCGGGCTGTCCTGCGCAACCTCGACCACCTCGACCCCGCCCTTGCGCCCCAGGCGCGTCCGGGCGTGGGGCGGCAGCGGCCGTGGCCCGCCGGCGATCCCGATGTAGGCTCGGCGCACGCGCCCGTCGCGCATCAGCGAGCCGATTATCTGGCGGGTGGTGGCGTTGATGGGAACGGCCAGGCCGAGGCCGACCCCGGCCACGGCGGTGTTGATCCCGATCACGCGACCGCGGCTATCGACCAGCGCCCCGCCCGAGTTGCCCGGGTTCAGCGCTGCGTCGGTCTGGATCACGTTGTCGATGAACCGCACGCTGCGTCCCGCGCGCGCGGGGAGCGAGCGGCCCAGGGCCGACACGACGCCGGCGGTCACCGAGTCCGCGAACCCGTTGGGGTTGCCGATCGCGACCACGAGCTGGCCCACGCGCAGCCACTCGGCGTCACCGAGCGTGGCCGGGACGAGGTCGTCGCCATCGGCCCGGAGCACCGCGAGGTCCGACAGCGGGTCGGCGCCGACGACGGTGAAGCGCAGCTCGCGGCCGTCGACGAACGCGGCCCGCCCCGCGGACGGCTGCGACGAGTGACCGCGGCTGAGTACGACATGGGCGGAGGTCAGCAGGAAGCCGTCGGGCGTCAGCGCCACCGCGCTGCCGGCGCCGGCGGGGACCTGGCCGCCCCGCGTGCGGCGCATCACCCGGAGGCTGGCGACTGACGGTGCCAGCCGCTCGGCCACGTGGACCACGACCTGCGAGTAGGCGTCGAGCGCCTCGGACTCGCGGGACTCGTCTGACTGGTCTGGACGGGGAACGGTCGTCGACATCGCTAGTGCCTCGTATGGGAAGTTCGTGGGCACCGAGAGGTGCCAGTGGTGGATGATTGGCGAGGACGCAGGAGCCGTGGCGTAGCGGAGCTACGCGAGGCTGGCGCCGCCGGCGAAGCCGGTGGCCGGACGAAGCCAAGCGCCGCCAGGGGTGCCTCGAATGCGCGCAAATTTTTCATACGGGGCACTGGCTCCTCAGAACGTCACCTTGACCGTCTGCTCGTCGGTCCCGCGCACGGTCGTCAGCTCGAGCTCGCCCGCGACCCCGGCGCCGTCGAGCGCCTCATACAGCGCCTCGACAGAGTCGATCTCACGAGTGCCCGCGGCGACGATCAGGTCGCCGCGCTGCAGGCCCGCCCGGGCCGCGGCGCTCGAGTCCTCGACGCCGCGCACGAGCACGCCGTCTCGCTCGGGCAGGCCGACAGCGCGGCGCAGCCGCCGGGCGACCCGAGGCGGCGCGATCGCGACCCCGAGACGGGCCCGCTGCGGCGGCTCGCCGCGACCGAGCGCGTCCAGGCGCTGGCGCAGCGCCGCGTCGGCGGCGATTGCCAGGATCAGGCCTCCATCGACGCGGACCGAATTGATTCCCAGCAGCCGGCCCGAGGTGTCGACCAGCGGGCCGCCGGAGGAGCCGCGGGGCAGCGGCGCGGTGTGCTCAATCGCCCCGCGGATCCGGCGGCCACGCGGGCCACGGAAGCTGCGGGCGGTCGAGGAGACGAACCCGGAGGTGACCCTCAGGCCGCGCCCGCCCGGGTTGGCCAGGGCCAGCACGGCGCGGCCGATCTCGGCGGGTTCGGCGTCCTCGGGCCAGGCGACCGGCTCGACCTCGCCGGTGTCGACCTCGATCACCGCGAGGTCGAGATCGGCATCGGCGCCGGCGACGCGCCCGGACTCCTTGCGCCCATCGCTGAACGTGACCGTGACCTCGTCGTGGCGGAGGTTGTGGGCGTTGGTGAGCACCCGTCCCTGAGCGGTTACGACGCCCGAGCCCACGCCCCAGCCGCGGCCGAGACCGACCACCGCGGGACCGACTTGGCGAGCGGCGTTCTGAATCTGTCCTTCGAGCTCTTCGAGCAACGTCATGTGCACTGCCTCCCGGCTACCTAAACTAGTTACTTGCAATGTGCAAGTCGCAACGATACCAAACGACGGACGGCACCCGTACGATCCGGTGGCACCGATGAGCACAGGCCCGCACACGAACCCAGCGACCGCTGCCGACCTCCGTCCGGAGGACCCGTCCCGCTCGGCGCTGGCGAACGCACTGGCGGCCGTCGGCGACCGCTGGACTCTGCTGGTGATCGCGGCGCTGCTCGATGGCCCGCGACGGTTCGGCGAGCTGCAGGAGGAGGTCGACGGGGATCGCCCCGAACGTCCTCACCCAGCGCCTGCGCCAGCTCGAGCGCAACGCGATGGTGATCGCGCGGCCTTATTCCGAGCGCCCGCCGCGCTCCGTCTACGAGCTGAGCGCCTCGGGGCAGGAGCTCGCCGGCGTGCTCCGGCTGCTCGCGGGCTGGGGCGCGCGCAACGCGGAGGGCGCCGCGGCCCCGCGGCACTCGGTGTGCGGGACGCCGATGGAGGCGCGGTGGTGGTGCCCCACGTGCGAACGCCCGGTGTCCGAGGACGAGGGCGAAGAGCTCCACTTCGCTTAGATAGCGCGACAGCGCTCGCCGATCGGAGTGTCGTGCTCCATATGTTGGCCGCGGGTTAGAGGTGGTGGACGATCCCGTGCGGCGCTGGCGCCGGCCGGTCCGCCACGGCGAGAATGCCGCCGAATGATCCGCCTGATCGGCATCGTGATCTCGATCGGCCTGGCCGACTCGCTGAACCCGTCGACGATCGCGGTCGCGCTGTACCTGGCGACCGGCGAGCGGGCGCGGGAGCGGGTGACCGAGTTCACGATCGGGGTGTTCGGCGTCTACTTCCTCGGCGGCGCCGCGATCGCGCTGGGCCCCGGGGAGCTGCTGCTGTCGCTGGTCCCCCATCCCGACCACACGGTCCGGCACGTGATCGAGCTCGTGGCCGGCGCGACGATGGTGGTGGGGGCGGCGGTGCTGTGGATCAAGCGCGCGCAGCTCGCCCAGCGCGACCCGCCCGGCGTCGACCCCAAGGGCAGGGCCAGCTGGGTGCTGGGCGCGTCGATCACCGCGATCGAGCTGCCCACCGCGTTCCCCTACTTCGCCGCGATCGCCGCGATCGTCGGATCCGGCGCCGGGCCGATCCGCCAGCTGTTCTACCTGCTGCTGTTCAACGTCGCGTTCGTGCTGCCGCTGCTGGTGATCATCGGCGTGCTCACGTTCGGCGGCGACCAGACCGAGCGGCTGATCTTGCGGGTCCGCAACTTCCTGGAGCGGCGCTGGCCCCACGTGCTCGCGGCGGTGCTGCTGGTCGCCGGCGTGATCGTGATCGGCCTCGGCTTGATCGGCCTGACCGGCGGGCGCAGGCGGCTGCGCGGCATCGGCCACCGGATCTCCAAGTCGGTCAAGCCGTGAACCGCGAAGTTCGACACGACCGCCCGGCGTCGGCGTAAGCTCGGCGCAATGGGCGGAGATGGGCTAGCGCGCGTGGATCGTGCGCGCGTGATCCAGCTGGAAGAGATCCTGGGGATGGAGCTGAGCGAGGTCGTGAGCACGCTGGTGAGCAGCGTGTCGCTCGAGATCGAGAACGTCGACCGAGCGCTGGCCGCGGGACGGCCGCAGGACGCCGTGCACCCGGCCCACCGGGCCCGCAACGACGGGCTGATGGTCGGCGCCGAGTCGCTCCTGGCCGCGCTGATCGACGTCGAGACCGCGAGCTCGCGCGGCGAGCTGGCGCCCGCGATGGCGGCGCTGCAGCGCGTCCACGAGGTGTGGCCCGCGACCCGCGAGGAGCTCGAGCGCTGCGTGTCCGAACGCTGACCGGGCCCGGGCCCAAGAAAAGCTAAAGCTCCGGGCACCACGCGCCGATTAGAGCCGCAATGGGGAGTCACCGGAGCTCGAGCGCAATCCTGGTCGTCGACGACCACGAGCTGAACTTGAAGCTGCTCACCTGCGTGCTCGAGCTGGAGGGCCACGACGTGATCGGCGCCACATCGCTTGACGACGCGCACCGGGCGATCAAGCAGGAGCCGCCGGCGCTGGTCGTGCTCGACCTCAACCTTCCCGACGGCGACGGCCTCGACCTCGCCCGCGCGATCAAGTCCGAAGCCGGCGCGGGCTGCCCGGTGCTCGCCTGCACCGGCGACGCGCTCAGCGAGGACCGCGAGCGGGCCCTGGAGGCCGGCTGCGACGACTACGTCACCAAGCCGATCGACACCCGGGGCTTCGCGCGGAGGGTGGCCTCGCTGCTGCCCGACCGCCCCGCCGCGGCGGCCTGACCGCCCGAGCAGCCGGAGCTCAGTCGGCGCGAGCGCCGCGCACGAGCCGGCGCATGCCGGTCAGCCAGCGCTCGTTGTCGGCGCCCTTGAGCGCCACGTACTTGCGGACGATCTCGTGCGGGAGGATCAGGAAGCGCTCCTCGCGGATCGCCACCAGCACCGCCTCGGCGACGTCGGAGGGCTCGAGCACATCGTCGGCGAGCAGCGCCGCCGCCCCGACCTTGTCGTCAAGCGCCATCTCGAGCATCGGCGTGCGCACCCCGAGCGGGCACAGGCACGAGACCTTGATCCCGGCGTCGGCGTAGGTGATCGCCAGCCACTCGGCCAGGGCCACGGCCGCGTGCTTGGTCATCGAGTAGGACAGCGCCGAGACCTGGGTGAGCAGTCCCGCCGCCGAGGCCGTGCTCATCAGGTAGCCCTCGCCGCGTTCCACCATCTCGGGCAGCACCGCGCGCGCCGCCCACACGTGCGCCATCACGTTGATCGTCCACGTCCGGTCCAGCTCCTCGTCTGAGACCTCGGGGCCGCCGCCGGGCCCGCCGACGCCCGCGTTGGAGCAGAACAGATCGATCGGACCGCCCAGCTCGCGGGCCCGGGCGACCAGCGACCGGATGTCCTGCTCGCGGCTGACGTCGGTCGTCACCGCATGCCCGCCGACCTCGCGCGCCACGGCCGCCACCGCCTCGGCGTCGATGTCGGCCAGCACCAGCGCGCGGGGCCGCTCGGCCGCGAACCGATGGGCGAGCGCGCGGCCGATGCCGCTGCCCGCGCCCGTAATCACCACGTTGCGGTCGGCCAGCTCCATGAGCGCCACAGCGTATTCCAACCCGGCGCCGCGTGGCGTCCCAACTTGAACTTGAACCCGAATTCAAGTTGAGGTACAGTCCCGTCCATGGCGAGCCTGCTTCCCGCGCGCAGCGGCCGGCCGCCCGTCAGCGCCCGCGGCGCGCGCACCCGCGAGGCGCTCGTCAGGGCGGCTCGCGAGGTGTTCGAGCGTGACGGCTTCCTGGACGCCCGGATCGCGGACATCGCGTCGGCCGCCGGCGTCGCCACCGGGTCCTTCTACACGTACTTCAACAGCAAGGAGGACGCGTTCGCCGCCGTGATCGACGAGCTCTCGGACGAGATGCTGCACCCGCGGCTGCGCGAGCCCGCCGACCCCGGCGACCCGGTGGCGATGATCGAGGCGACCAATCGCTCCTACCTGATGGCCTATCGGCGCAACGCCAAGCTGATGGCGCTGATGGAGCAGGTAGCCCAGGTCGACGAGGACTTCCGCCGGAGGCGGCTGCGCCGAGTTCGGGCGTTCACCGACCGCAACGCACAGGCGGTCGCCGAGCTTCAACGGCGCGGTCTCGCCGATCCGAGCCTCGACCCACAGCTCACCGCCGAGGCGCTGAGCGCGATGGTGGGCCGCGTCGCCTACTACCGCTATGTGCATCGCTTCAACAGCGCCTCGATCGAGTCACTGACCCAGACGCTCACCGCCCTGTGGGCGGGGGCGCTGGGCCTCAACGCGCGGCCCGCCGCCAAGCACCACCCGCCCAAGCCAAGGAGATCACCGAGATGAACTTCGAGCTCTCAGACCGCTGCCAGCAGCTCCGCGAGCGACTGCTCGCGTTCATGGACGAGCACGTCTACCCGGCCGAGCCGGTCTACCACGCAGCAGCTCGTCGACTCCGGCGAGCCGCACTTCCACCCGCCGGTGATGGAGGAGCTCAAGGCACGGGCGCGCGAGCAGGGGCTGTGGAACCTGTGGCTGCCCCACGACGTCGACGGGTTCTCGAGCCCCGGCCTGACCAACGTCGAGTACGCGCCGCTGGCGGAGATTCTCGGCCGCAGCCACATCGGTCCGGAGGCCTGCAACTGCGCGGCCCCGGACACGGGCAACATGGAGGTGTTGACCCTGTTCGGGACGCCCGAGCAGCGCGACCGATGGCTGAGCCCGCTGCTCGAAGGGGAGATCCGCTCGGCGTTCGCAATGACCGAGCCCGGGGTGGCGAGCTCGGATGCGACCAACGTCGAGATGCGGATCGAGCGCGTCGGCGACGAGTACGTCCTCAACGGCCGCAAGTGGTGGACCTCGGGCGCCCTGCGCGAGCGCTGCCGGGTGATGATCGTGATGGGCAAGACCGACACGGACGGGCCCACCTACCGCCAGCAGTCGATGATCCTGGTTGCGCGCGACACGCCCGGGGTGACCGTGATCCGCAACCTGCCCGTGTTCGGCTACGTCGACCAGGAGGGCCACGGCGAGATCGCATTCGACGACGTCCGCGTGCCGGCCTCGAACCTGATCGCCAACGAGGGCGACGGCTTCCTGATCTCTCAGGCACGGCTCGGTCCCGGCCGCATCCACCACTGCATGCGCTCGATCGGCGCCGCCGAGCGCGCTCTCGAGTTGATGTGCGGACGCGCCGCATCACGGGTGACGTTCGGCCAGCCGGTGGCCGAGCGGGCCAACGTCCAGGACTGGATCGCCGAGTCGCGGATCGAGATCGAGATGGCCCGGCTGCTGACGCTGAAGACCGCCTGGCTGATGGACACGGTCGGCAACAAGCTCGCCCGCACCGAGATCTCCGCGATCAAGGTCGCGGCGCCGAACGTCGCCCTGAAGGTGATCGACCGAGCGATCCAGGTGCACGGCGGCGGGGGCGTCTCCAACGACTTCCCGCTGGCGATGATGTACGCGCACCAGCGCGCGCTGCGGCTGGCTGACGGCCCCGATGAGATCCACAAGCGCACGATCGCCCGCCACGAGCTGCGCCGCGCGGCGGGCGGCGGCGATGGCCGTGGCGCGGAGCTCAGCCGCCCTCAGCGTGCCGCTTGAGCTCGTCCGCGCGGGCGTTGATCAGCATCCCGCGCAGCAGGTCTACCAGCGGCCCGCGGATCACCATCCCGAGCATGCGCCCCAGGTCGACGTCGAGCGAGTAGGTGGCGCGGGTGCGTTCGCCGCCCAGCTCCTCGAGCTCCCAGCTGCCGTCGACCGACTTCATCTCGCCCTTCTCCTGGCTCCAGCGCAGGCGGTTGGGACCCTCGTAGGTGAAGCGGACGGTCGACTTGATCGAGCGCACCTTGGCGTCGGACTCGGACTCGCACAGGATCGGCCGGCCCTCGGAGTCGCGCTCGATCGCGCGCAGCGCCTTCAGTCCGCCCTGCCACTGCGGCGCGGCCTCGACGTCCTGAACCAGTGCCCAGACGCGCTCCAGCGGCGCGCCGATCTCCGCGGTCGAGCTTCCGTTCAGGTTCGCCATCTGCCTCGCCTTCTGGTCGGGTGGACTCGACCGTATCTCAGAGGCGATGCCCGTTGCCGTTGCCGTTGGCGGAGATCGAGATCTCGCGGGTGTCATCGGGGGCCGGGCGCAGGATCATGACCTCGGCCGGGACGCGCTCGAGCAGCCACTCGAGGTCGTCGCCGCTGAGCCCGATCCGCGGGCTATCGGTGGCCGACACGATCACGCGGTCGAACTGCTCCTGCTCGAGCAACCGGCGCAGTGCGTCGCGGTAGGAGCGACCGCGGCCCACCCGTGAGTCGACCATCAGGCCCTGCGCCGAGACCTTCTGCTCGATCGCTTCGAGCAGCATCATCCCGCCGGAGCACTGGGCGGGCACCGGAGAGTCGATCGGCAGGTTCCGGGGCACGCGGGCCAGGAACGCTGGGACGATCGTCGCGTTCTCGGCCCTGGCGAGACGGACCGCGGCCTCGAACGCGCGGCGCGAGATCGCCTGGCCCGTGAACGGAAGCAGGATCGTGCGCACCGGGGCGGGGCGGTCCTTCTCCGGCTTACGCCCATGCGGAGGCAGCCAGTAGCCGGCGGCTAGACCCGCTAGCACCGCCACCACGGCGATCCCGATCACGATCGCCAGGCTCATTCCTCGTCCCCCCAGCCGCCGTCATTGCGCGCGGCGCGCCGAGATCGGTCGGCGACGATCCGCACGTCGACCCCGGGGAGCAGCTCCATCAAGCGCTGGGGCAGCGGCGCCCGCAGACGCGCGAGCCCGCGCGCGGGACGGCTGCGGCCGAGCAGCACGTACGTGGTCCCGAGCTTGCGTGCGATCTCGGCGACAGTCGCGGGCACGTCATCGGACTCCTCGATCAGCATATGCGCGCCGAGCACCGAGGCGAGCTGCTGGAGCCCGGTCAGCGAGCGCTCCTGCTCGCCGGACAGGCTCGGGCCGGGCGGACGCACCCACAGCAGGTCGAGATCGGCGCCCAGCCGCTGCGCCGAGCGCCACGCCCGCCGTACCAGCCGCTGGGCTCCGGGATACGGCTCGACCAGAGCGAGGAGCCGCTCGCCGACCGCTTGGGGGCCTTCGGCGGCGAGCGACCCCTCGCGGGACCCCACCGGTTCGGTGGTGGTCAGGCGCTTGTGGCCGACCTCCTCGGCCACCTGCCGGAGCGCGACCTCGCGCAGTGCGGCCAGGTTCTCGATCCGGAAGAAGTTGTTCAGGGCGGAGTCGATGCGCTCCTGCGGATACACCTTGCCGGCCCGCAACCGGTCCAGCAGCGCCTCCGGGGTGAGGTCGACCATCACGACCTCGTCGGCGCGGCCGAGCACCGCGTCGGGGATCGTCTCGCGCACGCGGACGCCGCTGAGCTCGGAGATCTGGTCGTTGAGCGACTCCAGGTGCTGGACGTTCACCGTCGACAGCACGTCGATCCCGGCGGCCAGCACGTCCTCGACATCCTCGTAGCGCTTGCGGTGCTCCACGCCCGGCACGTTTGTGTGCGCGAGCTCGTCGATCAGGCACAGCTCCGGCGCGCGGGACAGGATCGCCGGCAGGTCCATCTCCTCGAGCATCGTCCCGCGGTACTCGACCCGCCGGCGGATGATCAGCGGCAGGCCCTCGGCGAGCTCGGCCGTCTCGGCCCGGCCGTGGGTTTCGAGCAGCCCGATCACGACGTCGCGCCCGTTCTCCTGCTCGGCGTGACCCTCGAGCAGCATCCGGAACGTCTTGCCCACGCCCGCCGCCATGCCCAGGAACACGCGGAGATGGCCACGGCTCATGCGCCAAACAGACCGTGGACGACGAGGTCGATCAACTTGATCCCGACGAACGGGGCGATCAGCCCTCCGAGCCCGTAGATCCAGAGGTTTCGGCGCAGCAGCGCGCTGGCGCCGATCGGGCGGTACTGCACGCCCCTCAGGGCTACGGGGATCAGCAGAGGGATCACGATCGCGTTGAAGATGATCGCCGAGATCACGGCCGACCTCGGCGTCCCCAGGTTCATGATGTTGAGCACGTGCAACGGGCCCTGGCCGTTCTTACTGGTGGGGTAGGTGAAGAGGAAGATCGCCGGCAGGATCGCGAAGTACTTGGCGACGTCGTTGGCGATCGAGAACGTCGTCAGCGCACCGCGGGTGATCAACAGCTGCTTGCCCACTTCCACGATCTCGATTAGCTTGGTCGGGTTGGAGTCCAAGTCGACCATGTTCCCGGCCTCGCGGGCGGCCTGGGTGCCGGTGTTCATCGCGACGCCGACGTCGGCTTGCGCGAGTGCGGGTGCGTCGTTGGTGCCGTCGCCGGTCATCGCTACCAGCCGTCCCTCGGCCTGCTGATCCTTGATCAGCTGGAGCTTGGCCTCGGGAGTGGCCTCGGCGAGGAAGTCGTCGACGCCTGACTCGTCGGCGATCTTGGCGGCCGTCAGGCGGTTGTCGCCGGTGATCATAATCGTCCGGATGCCCATCGCCCGGAGGTGGTCAAACCGCTGGCGCATCCCCTCCTTGATCGTGTCCTTCAGGTAGATCACGCCCATCACCTGGGAGTCGCGGGCGACCGCCAGCGGCGTGCCGCCTTCGCGGCCGATCCGGTCCAGCGCCGGCTGGAGCTCGGCGGGCGGCTTGCCACCCTGATCGGCGACGAACGAGATGATCGCGTCGCCCGCGCCCTTGCGCAGCTCACGGCCGTCGAGGTTGACGCCGCTCATCCGCGTCTGGGCGGTGAACGGCACGAACTCGGCATTCAGGTCGGCCATGTCGTGCTCGCGGATCCCGTACTGCTTGGCCAGCACCACGATCGAGCGGCCCTCGGGGGTCTCGTCAGCCAGCGAAGACAGCTGGGCGACCTCGGCCAACTCGGCCTCGGATACACCGGGCATCGGGATGAACTCCGACGCCAGCCGGTTGCCGATCGTGATCGTGCCGGTCTTATCGAGCAACAGCACGTCGACGTCGCCCGACGCCTCAACGGAGCGACCCGACAGAGCGAGCACGTTGCGGCGCACGAGCCGATCGATGCCGGCGATCCCGATCGCCGACAAGAGCGCGCCGATCGTGGTCGGGATCAATGCCACGAGCAGTGAGATCAATGTTGTCTCGGAGATCGACGTGTCGGCGAACAGGCCAAACGGGCGCAGCGTCGCGACGACGACCAGGAAGATCAGGGTCAGGCCGGCGAGCAGGATGCCCAGCGCGATCTCGTTCGGGGTCTTGCGGCGCTGGGCGCCCTCGACCAGCTGGATCATCCGATCCAGGAACGAGTGGCCCGGCTCCTGGGTGATCTCGACGACGATCCGGTCAGACAGCACCCGGGTGCCGCCGGTGACAGCGCTGCGGTCGCCGCCGGACTCGCGGATCACCGGCGCCGATTCGCCTGTGATTGCGGACTCGTCGACGGACGCGATCCCCTCGACCACGGTGCCGTCGCCGGGGATCAGCTCACCGGCCTCGACCACGACGATATCGCCCTTGGTCAGTTCGGATGCTTGCTTGGTCGCTCCGTCCTGCATCCGCGCGACGGTTTCGCTGCGCATCGCGCGCAACGTGTCCGCTTGAGCGCGGCCGCGGCCCTCGGCAAATGCTTCCGCCATGTTTGCGAACACGACCGTCAGCCACAGCCAGAACGCGATCGTCACCGTGTACCACGCCGGTTCGTTACCGCCGCCGAGCGACCCGCCGCCGAATACCTGGATGAACCAAGTGACGGTGGTGATGACCGCTCCGATCTCGACCACGAACATCACCGGGTTGCGGATCTGCACTCGCGGATCGAGCTTGATGACGCTGTCGATCAGTGCGCGCTTGACGATGTCTCGGCGGAACAGCGAGATCGCGTGGCGCTCGCCGGGGGGCGCCTGAGTGGGCTCCGTTGCGGTGACCGACATCAGCGCGACCCTCCCGCGTTATCGAGGGCGAGGTTGAGCTGGAGCACGTTGACGCCGGGCTCGCCCGAGAACCCTAGGCCACGGCCGTGGGTGTGCTGGGAGATCAGGTGTTGAACGTCGGACATCGGCAGGTGCCTGACGGCCGAGATCCGGTGCGCCTGGATGTCGGCGTTGGCCGGGGAGATGTCGGGATCGAGGCCCGAGCCGGTGGTGTTGACGGCGTCGACGGGGATGCGCGACGCGGTCAGGCTCGGGTCATACGGCTTCTCAAGCTGGAGGTAAGCCTTCATGCTCGCCGAGATCGCCTCCTCGGTGGCCTTGTCGTTGGGCCCGAGGTTCGAGAACGTGCTGGCGCCGGCGTTGTAGGGAGGGACCGTCGGTGAGGGGCGGCTCTGGAAGTAGCGCTTGTTGGGGACCGTGACGGGGTTGCCGTCATTGTCCACCTGCGGCTTGCCGTTCTTGACCACCTGGTCGGTGAACTGCTGGCCGATGATCTTCGAGCCGACGAGCTTGCCGTCGACCTTGATCTGCTGGCCGTTGGCGTTGCCGGGGAATGCGACCTGGCCGACGCCTGTCACCACGAGGGGATAGAGGATTCCCAGCATCACGGTGAACGCGACCACCGCGATGACTGAGGTGAGGATGTCGCGCTTCATTTGTCTTTCCTGTGATTCGCGCCGTAAGTACGGTCACACCGAGAGTGGTGCCGGCCGGATGGCTGGCGAGGACGCAGGAGGTGTGGCGCAGCGGAGCTGCGCGAGCCTCCGAGGACGAAGCGAGACGCCGGCCGGTGCCGCTCGAATGGGACGGTATTTACGGTGGGGAGCACTAGTAGAGGTGTCCGGTGAGGCCCTGGACGATCGGGCCGAGTAGCAATGCGGGGAAGAAGGTGAGGGCGCCGACGAGCACGATCACGCCGATCAGCAGGACCACGAACGTCGGGTTGTCGGTTCGCATAGTGCCCAGGCCGGCGGGACTGATCCGCTTGCCGGCCAGAGAGCCCGCGACCGCCAGGGCGAACAGGATCGGGATGAATCGGGCGAACAGCATCGTGAAGCCGCCGAGCAGGTCGGCGAACGTCACGCCGTGGGAACCAACGCTGCCCGCGTTGGGCTGGATGAACCCGGTGTAGCCGGCGAACGCCGAACCGTTGTTGTTCGCTTGTGACAGGTAGGCGTAGAAGGTCTCTGAGAATCCCTGCGGGCCGACGCCGACTGAGGAAATCGATGCTCGGCCGGCGTGGCTCGCCGTCGCAAGCGCGGTCGAGAACAGCGCCGCCAGGGGCGTCAGCAGCAACCCGATCGAGACCAGCTTGATCTCGCGCGATTCGATCTTCTTTCCGAGGTACTCGGGGGTGCGGCCAACCATCAGCCCGCCAATGAACACCGCCAGCAGCACGTACAGGAGGATCGAATAGAGCCCGGTGCCGACGCCGCCGAAGATCACCTCGCTGGCCGACAGGTTGGCAAACGGGACGGCGCCGCCGATCCCCGTGAATGACTCGATCGCGCTGTTGACCGCACCACAAGAGGTGACAGTCGTGACCACGTTGAACAGGGCCGACCCGGCGATCCCGAAGCGCTGCTCCTTACCCTCCAGGTTGCCGCCGACTGAGCCGGCGATCGCGTGGGTGTGGAGACCCGCGGCGTGCTGGGCCGGTGAGCCGTGCGCCTCGGCGATGTAGGCAACCGCCGCGGCGCCCAAGAACATCAGGATCATCGTCGCGTAGATCGCGTACCCCTGCCGGCGGTTGCCGGCGATCCGGCCGTAGGCGAACACCAGCGCAGCCGGGATGACCAGCACCGCGAGCATCTCGACGAGGTTGGTGAAGCCGGTGGGGTTCTCGAACGGGTGTGCGGAGTTCGTGTTGAAGAAGCCGCCGCCGTTGGTGCCCAGCAGCTTGATCGCCTCTTGAGAGCCGACTGGTCCCATCGCGATCGTCTGGTTGCTCAGGTGCGTCAGCGAGGTGAACGCCAGATAGTGCGAGAGGTTCTGGAGGACGCCCTGGGAAATGAGCACCAGCGCGATCAGCAGCGCGAGCGGCAGCAACACCCACAGCACGGTGCGGACGATGTCCTGCCAGAAGTTGCCGAGGCTGTGCCCGCCGCGGGAGACGATCCCCCGGATCAGCGCCACGGCGACGCAGATGCCCACGCCCGCCGAGAGGAAGTTCTGAACGGTGAGCCCGGCCATCTGGCTGAAGTAGCTCATCGTCGTCTCGCCGGCGTAGTACTGCCAGTTCGTGTTGGTCACGAACGACGACGTGGTGTTGAACGTGACGTTCCACGGGGCCGAGTGGAAGTGCATGGGGTTCAGCCCTGTGAAGTTCCACAGCGTCTGGGTGCGCAGGATGATGTACAGCAGCAGCCAGCCGACGAGCGAGAAGATGATCACGCTCTTGGCGTAGGCCTTCCAGTCCTGGCCGTTGGTGGTGTCGACCCGCAGCGCCCGGTACATCAGCCGCTCGGGGACCCGGAACACCGGGTCCAGAATCGTCCGCTGCCCGGTATACACCGCCGCCATGTACCGACCCAGCGGTAGTGCCAGCGCCGTGAGGATCACGGCGAATAGGAAGATGGTGAGCCAGCCGAGGAAGGTCATCGTGTGACTCCTAGAACCGCTCTCCGCGGAGCAGCGCGTACAGCAGGTACGCGCACACGAGCACGGAGACGATCAGCCCGAACAGGTCAGCGCCGCTCATATCCGGTCGATTGCGTAGATCAGGGCGAACAAGATCGCGAACGACACGATCGCCATTGCTATTGCTGCGAAGTCCATGTGTTCGATCATGGACACGCGCCCGTCAAGACGGTATTTAGAAACGACGGCCCGGTATACAGAAGCTGTGAAGGCGCCTGTGGCGGGCGCTACTCGTCGGTGAAGCGGTACCCGACGCCGGGGTCGGTGCGGATGAACCGAGGGCCTTCGGGCGGCTCGATCTTGCGGCGCAGGTTCGCGATATGCGCCCTGAGCACCTGGGTGTCGTCGGCGTAGCCGGGTCCCCACACCGACGCCAGCAGGTCGCGGTGGGTCAGCAGCCGCCCCCGGTTGGTGGCCAGCTGGCGCAGCAGGTCGAATTCGGTCGGGGTCAGGTGGACCTCCTCGCCGCCGACGCGGACGGTCCGCCGCGCGAGGTCGATCTCCAGCCCGTCGGAGGCGATCACGGTCGCCTCCGGCTCGCGGTGGATCCGGCGAAGGTTCGCGTTCAGCCGGGCCACGAGCTCACGCGGGCCGAACGGCTTGGTCACGTAGTCGTCGGCGCCGGCCGCCAGCGCCCTGACCTTGGCGTCCTCGTCGCCGATCGCCGACAGCACGATCACCGGCACATCGCTCCACTCACGGATCCGCCGGCACAGCTCGACGCCGTCGCCGTCGGGCAGCACCAGATCGATGATCGCCGCGTCGGGGTGACTGACCGCGGCCACATCGAGCGCCTCCTCGGCGGTCGAGGCCGGAAGAGCCTCAAACCCGGCGTCGCGCAGGATCACCCGCAGCGCGCGGAGGATCTGGTGCTCGTCGTCGCACACGAGCACCTTCGGCCGAGCGGTCGCGTTCACGCCCCGACCTCCGCCGGCACGGCTCCGGTCGCCGGCAGCGCCACCACGAAGCTCGTCCCCTGGCCCGGCAGCGACTCGACCGTGATCGTGCCGCCGTTGGCCTCGATGAAGCCCTTGGCGATCGCCAGTCCCAGGCCGGACCCCGCCCCTGACGAACTGCCGGCCTTGGGCCCACGGTAGAACGGCTCGAAGATCCGCTCGCGCTGCGAGGAATCGATACCCGGCCCGCGGTCGACGACCCGCACGAGCACCCGAGAGCCGGTGCGCCGGATGTGGACCACCACGGGCTCCCCGCCCGAATAGCGCCGCGCGTTCTCCAGCAGGTTCGCGAACGCCCGCTCGAGCTGGGCTCCGTCGGCCCGCACGTCGGGCACGTCGGAGTCGACGGTGATCCGCACGTCGGAGGACGCCTCGCCCAGGCCCTCGCGCGCCGCCAGCACGACCTCCTCCAGCGACACCCAGTCCGGACGCGGCGTGGCCCGTCCGGCCTGGAGCTTTGACAGATCCAGAAGCTTGTCGACGAGCACCGACAGCCGCGCGGCGCCGTCGACCACGGCGGCGCTGAGCTCGGCGCGGTCCTCCTCGAGCAGCGACTCTGTACCGAGCGCGTGCCCGGCCGCGAGGATCGCGGTCAGCGGGGTCCGCAGGTCATGCGACACAGACCGCAGCAGCGCCGTCTTGACGTCATCGCTGCGCCGCAGCGCGGCGGTCTCGACGGCCTCGGCCTGGACGGCGTCGCGGTGCAGGGCGATCGCCACCAGCGCGCCGAGCGAGTCGACCACGTGGAGGCGCAGGCGCTCCATCGTCTCGGGCGGGAGGTCGCGTGCAACCAGCAACGTCGCGATCTGCCGGCCGTGCGGATCGCGGAGCGCCAGCGCCACGCGCCGCTCCTGTTCGGGGGCGCTGCCCAGCTCGATCGCGGCCGACGGCAGCTCCATCGCCGCGGCCACCCGCCGCGCCGCCTCGCCCAGCACCTCGGTGGTCCGCGCCCCGGCCAGCAGTTCGCGCGCGAGGCCGGCCGCCAGGTCGGCTTCCTGCCGGCGACGTTCGGCCTCGATCGCCCGGGCCCGGGCCAGCTCGGCGACCGTGCTGACGGTCGCGGCCACGATCGTGAATGCGGCCAGCGCCACCCAGTTGCGCGAGTCCGAGATCGTGAACCGGCCGACCGGCGAGATGTGAAACCAGTTGAACGCGGCGGCGCTGGCCAACGAGGTCGCCAGCCCCAGCAGCAGGCCCCAGTACGCCGAGATCAGCAGCACCGCGGGCAGGTATACGACGCTCAGCGAGACTGCCGGGGCGACCGACTTCAGCGGGTAGATCGCCGCGGTGGCGAGCGCCACCGCGATCCCGGCCAGCGTCAGCCCGAGCCACAGCGGCGGGCGCTTGGCCCCGAAGGCGCGGGGTCCCGAGATGTCGGCCATCTTCTGTTGTCAGCGTACGACCACGATCGGGCGTGGTCTCGGCGATCCGGTCGCCGCGAGCGGGTCAGGCCGCGTAGCGCTGCGCGGCCCGTGCGCGAGCCTTGGCCGCCTCGACCTCACGGTCCTTCGGCGGGGAGTTGGTCTCCAGGTCCTGCATCAGGCGCGTCAGACGCCTCGGCGACGGCGTCCCAGGCGCGCTGGAAGGCCTCCTCGTTGGCGCGCGAGGGCTTCGTGAAGCCGCTGATCTTGCGCACATACTGCAGCGACGCGGCGCGGATCTCCTCGTCGCTCGCGGGCGGATCGAAGTTGTAGAGCGTTCGGATGTTTCGGCACATGGGGTTAAGCGTAAACCCGTTCTGCGACGATCCGCAGCGCGATGGCCGACCAGACGAGTGTGCAACCGCAGCTGTCGGTCCGGCGCGGCCGCCATGCGGTCGAGTTCTATAAGGACGCGTTCGGCGCGGTCGAGGTCTACCGGGTCGGCGGCGACGACGACAACCCCGCCGTCGTCTCCCAGCTGTCCGTGGGCAACGCCACCTTCTGGGTCGCCGACGAGTCGCCCGAGCACGAGAACTTCTCGCCCGAGTCGGTCGGCGGGTCGACCACCCGGATGCTGCTGGTCGTCGAGGATCCGGACGCCACGGTCCGGCGGGCGGTGCAGGCCGGCGCCCGCGAGATCTACCCGCCCGAGAACGCCCACGGATGGCGGCTGGGGCGGATCGCCGACCCGTTCGGGCACCACTGGGAGATCGGACGACCGTTGGTCGACTGGCCGCCGGTGCACTAGGGCCGGCGGCCGAGGCCGCAACGCGACGCGACGCGACCTGCATAACGTGGCAAACCTGGGCTCGATCCCGAGCCGCGTCACGTGGTGCATGAAAAACCTGCACGGTGTGCCTCGGCCCGCCGACCCCCGGTGGATCTGTCGCTCCGTGCAGGTCGTGGCCGCCGACACGGCCGCCGACACCTGGACCAAACCCGTGCATATTCATGCACGAACATGCATGAAACCGCACCTTCGTGTAGCGTAGACCGCAATGCTGACCGACGAGCGCCGTTCGCTGATCCTCGACCGGCTCCGCACGCAGGGCCGCGTGCTCGCCGCCGACCTCACCTCCGAACTGGGCGTCTCCTCCGACACCGTTCGACGCGATCTGCGCGAGCTCGACGAGGCCGGGTTGCTGCGCCGGGTCCACGGTGGCGCGCTTCCTCGCCACGGCGACGCCTCGCCGTTCGCCAGTCGCCAGCGCCGCGCCCCCGAGGCCAAGGCCTCGATCGCGCGCCGGGCCGCGGCATGCGTGAAGGACGGCCAGGTCGTGGTGCTCGACGGCGGCACGACGACGCTCGAGCTCGCCCGAGCGCTGCGCGACGACCTGCGCGCGAGCGTGATCACCACGAGCCCGCCGATCGCCCTGGCGCTCGCCGACCATCCCGGGCTGGAGGTGACGGTCGTCGGCGGCACGCTGCGCCCGGATGCGCTCGTCACCGTGGGCGCCGTCGCCGTCGACGCGCTCAAGGTGATCCGGGCCGACATCGTGTTCCTCGGCGTGTGCGGCCTGCACCCCGAGATCGGCGTCACCACCGAGGACCTCGAGGAGCGCCACGTCAAGGCGGCGATGATCGAGGGCGCCGGCGAGGTCGTCGCGCTCGCCGACCACGACAAGCTCGGCACCGCGATGCCGGTCGTGGTCGCGCCGATGAGCGCGGTCACCCAGCTGGTGACCGACGCCGATGTCGACGACGCCGCGCTGGCCCCATATCTCGCGCTCGGGATCGAGGTGCTCCGCGCATGACCCCGGCGAGCATGACCCCCCGGGCCGGGATCACGATCGTGTTCTTCGTCAACGGGGCGTTGTTCGCCTCGTGGGCCTCGCGGATCCCGGCCCTGTCCGATCGCGTCGGCGCCACACCCGGAACGCTGGGGCTCGCGCTGCTGGCGCCCGCGGTCGGCGCGATCGTGGCGATGCCACTGGTCGGGAAGCTGCTGCCCGGGCGCTCGAGTCGCCGCTTCACGCACCTGGGCGTGATCGCGCTGATGGCCGCGATCCTCCTGCCTCCGGCCGCCCACACGGTCCCCGCGCTCGCCTGCGCGCTGTTCGTCGTCGGCCTCGCCAACTCGACGCTCGACCTCTCGATGAACGCCCAGGGACTCACGATCGAGCGCCGGCGGCACAAGCCGATTCTGTCCTCGTTGCACGCCGCGTTCTCCTTCGGGGGTTTTGCCGGCGCCGGGCTGGGGGCGGTGGCCGCGGCGCTTGGCGTCGCACCGTTCCCCCACCTCGCCGCGGCGGCACTGCTGTTCGGGATCCCGGGCCTGATCGCAATCCGGCCGCTTCTGCATCGCGACGAGGACGCAGACGCTACGGCGCCAACGATGCGCTGGCGGCGCCTGCCGACTCGATTGATCCTGCTCGGGGCCGCCTGCTTCTTCTGCCTGATGGCCGAGGGCGGCTCGTCAGATTGGAGCGCCAAGCTCATCCGGGACGGGCTCCAGAGCACCGCCGCGCTCGGCGCCGTCGCCTACGCCGTGTTCAGCATCGCGATGGGCGCCGGTCGGCTGGCCACCGACGCGCTGTGGACACGGTGGGGCGCGGTCGGGCTGTTGCGGCGGTCCGGGGCGTTGGCCGCGGTGGGGTTCGCCGCCGGGCTCGCCGCGGGAACGGTGCCGGCCATGATCGCCGGGTTCGCCGCGCTCGGGCTGGGCCTGGCGGGGGTCGTGCCCACGTTGTTTCGCTCGGGGGCCGACCAGCCGGGAGTGCCCACCGGCCCCGCGCTGGCCGCCGTGAGCTCACTCGGGTACCTGGGCTTTCTCGCCGGCCCGCCGCTGATCGGTGCTGTCGCGCAGCTCACGTCGCTGCGCGCCGCCTGCGGCCTGCTGGTGATCGCCGGGCTGTTGGTGATGCTGCTCGCGCCCAGCGCGGCCCCGCCCGTCACTCACCGCCGTCGAACGTCGCCCCGGCCCTCGCTCACCACATGAACGCCCGCACGCTCCTCCACAACGCCGGCGCGGTACTGGTCGACCTCGACGGGACGCTGGTCGACTCGACCGGGCCCGTCCGTCGCGCCTGGGAGGGCTTTGCCGTGCGCCACGGCCTCGACCCTGAGGAGGTCCACCGCTTTGCTCAGGGAAGGCCATCGCGCGAGTCGATCCGGCTGCTCGCCCCGGACTCCGATCTCGAAGCCGAGAGCGTCGCGGTCGAGGAGGTCGAGGTGACCGACACCGACGGCGTGGTCGCGCTGCCCGGGGCGGCCCGGCTGCTGGCGTCGGAGCGACCCCTGGCGATCGTCACGTCGTGCTCGACCGCGCTCGCCCACGCACGCCTGAATGCCGCAGGGCTGCCAGTCCCCGGCGTGCTCGTCTCCTCCGACGGGCTCGAGCGCGGCAAACCCGATCCGGCCTGCTTTCTGATCGCCGCCCGCAGCCTCGAGATCGAACCTCACCGCTGTGTGGTGATCGAGGACGCCCCCGCCGGGATCCGAGCCGGCCGCGCCGCCGGCGCAAGCGTGATCGCCGTGCGCACCACCCACGCCGACGACGAGCTCTCCGAGGCCGACGCCATCGTGGACGGCGTGTCGTCGCTGCTCTGAATCTGCCCCGCCGCCGCACGCACACTTGCCACGACCGGACCGATTCGTGCAAAGCTATTCACCGGGCTGATGACGCAAAGGGAAGCATTCGCTGTCACCGTGGAGGGCATGGATGGCGGCGTCAGACTGATGGTCGAGGGCGATGTGGACATCGCGACGGTGCCCCGTGTGCAGGCGGCGCTTGAGCAGGCGCTGGCCTCCGGGCCGGGCCACGTGATGATTGACCTGAGCGCGGTCGAGTTCGTCGACTCCTCCGGGCTGAGGTTCCTGCTGCGCGCCAACCAGCAGGCCCAGCGCAGCGGCTGGTCACTGACGGTCGGCCCGCCGGCCGAGTCGGCGATGAAGGCGTTCGAGCTCACTGGCGCCGACAAGTTCCTGCCGTTTGCGTCCTCGGGCGTCGCGCCCGACGACGCGGCCCAGGCCGCGGAGGAGCACGAGGTGATGGCCCAGGCCGAGCGGATGCTGCGGCTGCACATCCGCGGCTCGATGGAGGCCCCGCGCACCGCCCGCCTCGCGACCCGCGAGCTCGTCTCCGACCACCCGCTGGCCGCGGGCCAGCTCGACAGCCTGACGCTGCTCGTGTCCGAGGTCGTGACCAACGCGGTCACCCACCCGCAGCTCCCCGCCGACAGTGACGTCGAATTCAGCGTCACCGTCACCCCCGAGCTGACCCGGGTTCTCGTCTCAGACGGCGGCCCGGGATTCGAATGGCCGGCCGAGTCGCTGCCCCAGGGGCGAGCCGACGGCGGCTACGGGATCCTGCTGCTCGACGGACAGTCCTCGCGCTGGGGCGTGCAGCGGGTGCCGGGACGATTCACGGTTTGGTTCGAGCTCGACCACGCGTCTGTGCGCGCGGCCGCCGGCGTCAGGTGAGCTTGACGAACAGCGCGGTGACGTCGTCGTCGAGTTGTCCCTCGGCGGGACGCACGCTCTCCAGCACCCACTCGCACAGCGCGGACGGCTCGCCGTCGCCGGAGGCGACCGCCTCGGCCAGCCGGTCCAGGCCGATGTCCAGCGACTCGCCCCGGCGCTCGATCAGTCCGTCGGTGTAGAACACGAGGATCCCGCCGGGCCCGATCGGCGATCGGAGATCGCGGTAGACGACGTCCTCGATCCCCATCAAGCCCTCGCCGCCCTCGAGGTATCGGGTCTCACGATTCCCGTTTCGCAGCAGCGGCGGAGGGTGCCCGGCGCAGGCCCAAGACACCAGGCCGCCGGGGGCGTCCACGATCGCATAGACGACCGTGAACAACTCGGTCTGCCCGAGCGCGAGCTGATGGCGGTTCAGCCGGGTCAACATCTCGCCCGGCGAGCGGAACCCATCGTCGGCCAGCGCGAAGGCGCGGGTCACGCTGCGTAGCTGTCCCATCGCCGAGGCCGCCGGTACCCCCCGCCCGGCGACGTCTCCGAGCACGACCCCGAGCCGGCCGCCGGGTAGCGCGAACGCGTCATACCAATCGCCCCCGACCTCGGCCCCGGCTGCCTCGTAGTGCGCGGCCAGCTGCAACCCGGTGATCTCGGGCAGCCGCTTGGGCAACAGGCCGCGCTGGAGTTCCACGGCAACCCGATGCTCCTGCTCGTGCAGCTGTGCGCGACGGATCCCCAGTGCAGCGCGCTCGGCCGCGTCATAGAACAGCGATCGCTCGGCTGAGTTGAAGGCTCGTCTCGAGCGGGCCAGCCGCAGCACCCCGACTGCCGCGCCCTCGACCATCACCGGCGCCTCCAGCGCCTGATCGAGCGAGGGCATCGCCTCCAGGCTCTGGACGGCTCCGCCTCCCTGAGCCGCGTGGACGATGATCGGCTCGCCGCCTTGGCGCTCGATCTCGACCTCGGCGACGTCGACCTCGAACAGCTCGGCCAGCCGCACCGCGAGCTCGGCTATCAGCTGGTGCAGCGACAGCGATTCGATCGCGCCGCTGAGAGCCTGCAACTTCGACAGGCGATCGGCCATCGCCTCGGCGTTGGTGCGCGCCGCGTGCTCGAGCATCAGCTCAGCGCGCGCCTCCTCGGCCCGTCGCCGCGCGCTGAGATCGACCCACTGGAGCAGCAGCAGCGGCTGCCCCAGGTCCCCGGGGTCGATCGAGGAGGCCACGAGACCGACCCATGCCTCGGCGCCCGACGCCGTCTGAAGGCGCAGATCCACGCCGCCGACCTCCTCGAGCGCGGCCGACAGCGTCTCGCGGTCGTCGGGATGGCACAGCTCCAGCACGTGGACCCCTTCGAGCTGGGCCGCGTCGCGCCCGACCAGCCGCTCGAACGCAGGGTTGCTGCGCACAATCCGGCGCTCGAAGTCGAGGATCGCCTTTCCGATCGGGGCGGCCTCGAACGCCGCCCGCAGCAGCGTCTCCGAGCGCTTCAGCGCGCGGCGGTTCTTCTCGAGCTCGGCGAACACGGCGACCTTGGAGCGCAGCAGGTCGGGATCGAACGGCTTGAGCACATAGTCGACCGCACCGACCCCGTAGCCGCGCAGGATGTCGTCGGCCTCGTCGCGAGCCGCGGTCAGGAACACGATCGGTACGTCCTGGGTCCGGGCACGGCCCTTGATCAGGCGGGCGGTCTCCAGACCGTCGAGCTCGGGCATCCGCACGTCGAGCAGGATCAGCGCGACGTCGTGGTCGAGCAGGATCCGCAGCGCCTCCTCGCCCGACTGCGCCGCCAACAACGGGTAGCCGAGCGGAGCCAGCACGCCGTCGAGCGCGTGCAGGTTCTCCTTGCGATCGTCGACGATCAGGATCGGCAGAACATCGACGGAGGTGAGCTCATCCGGCTCGCCACCGCCGCCGGTCCCGGCGAAATCCGACACTACAGGTCCAGCCACACTCGCATCATCGAGACGAGCTGATCCACATCGACCGGCTTGGTGATGTAGTCCGACGCCCCCGCGGCGATCGCCTTCTCGCGGTCGCCCTTCATCGCCTTGGCGGTGAGCGAGATGATCGGCAGGTGCTCGAACCGCGGCATCGACCTGATCGCTCGCGCCGTCTCGTAGCCGTCCATCTCCGGCATCATGATGTCAAGCAGGATCAGGTCCGTGTTCTCGTGCTGCAGCAGACGGTCGATCCCCTCGCGGCCGTTCTCGGCGAACACGACCTTCATCCCGCGCTGCTCGAGCGTCGAGGTCAGCGCGAACACGTTGCGGATGTCGTCGTCGACAACCAGCACCTTGCGACCCTGCAGCGACGCGTTGCCCGTCCGCAGCGCCCCGATCATCCGTCTGGTCGGCGTCGGCAGCTGCGCCTCGACCCGGTGCAGGAACACCGCGGTCCGGTCCACGAGCCGCTCGGGCGAGTCGGCCACGACCATCACCGAGATCTTCGATAGCGCGTCGATCCGCGCCCGGTCGGCGTTGGCCAGCTTGTCGGGCACGTAGGCGATCATCCGGTGCTCGCGCAGCGACTCGTCGACGCTGATCTCGCGTAACAGCGCGGTTCCATGCGTCCCCTCGTGGCCGACGACCACGATCGCGAGGTCGAACTCGTCCTCGCGCAGCTCCGCCAGCGCGCCCGCGGCGTCGATCCGGCGCAGCTCGACGAGGTCGTCGCCGGTCAGGTATCCGAGCGTCTCGTCATCCAGCCTCGCGCCCTCTTCCTCGATCAGCACGAGCCTGCGGCCGGCCGCCTCGGTCTGGCGCTCGACCTCGGACAGCGTCCGCTCGAGCTCGCCGTCCTCGAGCGGGTCGGGCACGAACGCGGCTGCGCCCGCCCGCAGCGCGTCGATCCGTGAAGCCGGCTCGCCGATCATCACCACCGGCACGTGCCGGGTGTCGGGATGCTTCTTGAGCTGTCCGAGCACAGAGTCGACGCGCGGCATGTCGCCGGCCAGCAGTACGGAGGCCGGACGGTGCTCCCGGGCCAGGCCGAGTCCTGCCGTGGGCCTGCGCGCGACCACGCCCTTCAGACCGAGCGCGTGCACACACTCGAGCAGCACCCGCGCCCGGTCGGGATTGGAGTCGATCACCAACACCACGCGATCGTCGGGATCGAGCTGCGCCGCGTCGTCGGCGGCGCCCGCCTCAGCGGAGACCGGATGGGGCTTGCCGTTCCCGACCGCCGGCGCCGCCGCGACCACCGGCTCGGGAGCGCCGGGCTCGGGCTGCGGCTCGGCCAGCCGCTCGGTCAGCGCCAAGAACAGCGAGAACCTGCTGCCCTCTCCCGGCGTGGACTCGACGTGGATCTCGCCACCGAGCAACCAGGCGATCTCCCGCGAGATCGAGAGGCCCAAGCCGGTCCCGCCGTACTTGCGCGAGGTCGTCCCGTCGGCCTGCTGGAAGGCCTCGAAGATCGCGGACAGCTTGTCGTCGGGGATCCCCACGCCGGTGTCGGTGACCGTGAAGGAGATCACGTCCTCGGCCGTGCGCAGCGTGTCGCTGGAGAAGCTCGCCTCTTCGCCCGGGCTGCCGATCGCCAGCACGACTCCGCCCTGGTTGGTGAACTTGAATGCGTTGGACAGCAGGTTCTTCAGGATCTGACCGAGCCGCTGCTCGTCGGACACGATCGACGGCGGGAGCTGCGGGTCGATCTCGACGGTGAACTCGAGCCCCTTCTGCTCGGCGACCTGGCGGAACGCGCGCTCGGCGTCCTCGTAGATGTCCGACAGCGCCACCGGCGCCATGTCGACCTCCATCCGGCCGGCCTCCACCTTGGAGAGGTCCAGGATGTCGTTGATCAGCGACAGCAGGTCGTTCCCCGCGCCATGGATCGTCTGGGCGAACTCGACCTGACGCTCGGTGAGCAGGCCGTCCTCGTTCTCGGCCAGCAACCGGGAGAGGATCAGCATCGAGTTCAGCGGCGTGCGCAGCTCGTGCGACATGTTCGCCAGGAACTCCGACTTGTACTTCGAGGACAGCGCCAGCTGCGCGGCCTTGTCCTCCAGGCCACGGCGGGCGAGCTCGATCTCGTCGTTCTTGATCTCGATGTCGCGGTTCTGCTCGGACAGCTGCCGCGCCTTCTCCTCGAGCTCGTCGTTGGTGTTGCGCAGCTCCTCGGACTGCTTCTGCAGCTCCTGGGTCAGGCCCTGGGATTGCTCGAGCAGCTCCTCGGTGCGCATGTTCGCGCGGATCGTGTTGATGACCACGCCGATCGTCTCGGTGATCTGCTCGAGGAAGTCGCGGTTGACGTCGGAGAACGGGCGGAACGAGGCCAGCTCGATCACCCCGAGCACGCGGTCCTCGAACAGCACCGGCATCACCAGGATCCCGGCGGGTGTCGCCTCGCCGAGCCCGGAGCCGATCTTGATGTAGGAGGCGGGGACGTCTGTGAGCGCGATCGTCTTGCGCTCGAACGCGGCCTGTCCCACCAGGCTCTCGCCGATCTCGAAGCGGCTGCGCAGCTCGCTGCGGCGCGGGGTGAATCCGTAGGAGGCGGCCAGCAACAGCTCGCTGCCGTCGTCCTCGCGCTGCTCGGCGAGGAAGAACGCTCCGTGCTGCGCGTTCACCGTCGGCGTCACCTCGCTCATGATCAGCTGGGTGACCGCCGCCAGATCGCGCTGGCCCTGCAGCATGCCCGAGATGCTCGCCAGGTTGGACTTCAGCCAGTCCTGCTCGGCGTTGCGCTGAGTGGTCTCTCGCAGGTTGGCGATCATCTGGTTGATGTTGTCCTTGAGCTCGGCGAGCTCGCCCTGAGCCTCGACCGAGATCGACCGCGTCAGGTCGCCCTGGGTGACGGCCGTGGAGACCTCGGCGATCGAGCGCACCTGGGTGGTGAGGTTTCCGGCCAGCTGGTTGACGTTCTCGGTGAGGCGGCGCCACGTCCCGGACACGCCCTCCACCTCGGCCTGGCCGCCGAGCTTGCCCTCGGTCCCCACCTCGCGGGCCACGCGCGTGACCTCGTCGGCGAAGCTCGACAGCTGCGCGACCATCCGGTTGAGCGTCTGCTTGAGCTCGAGGATCTCCCCGCGCGCGTCGACCGTGATCGTCTGCGTGAGGTCGCCGTTGGCCACTGCGGTGGCCACCTGGGCGATGTTCCGGACCTGGTCGGTCAGGTTGCGCGCCATGAAGTTGACGTTGTCCGACAGCTCCTTCCAGGTTCCGGCCGCGCCCGGGACCTCCGCCTGGCCGCCGAGGATTCCCTCGGTCCCGACCTCACGGGCCACGCGTGTCACCTCGGCCGCGAACGACCGGACCTGATCAACCATCCGGTTGATCGTCTCGGCCAGCGCCGCGACCTCGCCCTTGGCGTCGACGTTGATCTTGCGCGACAGGTCGCCGTTGGCCACGGCGGTCGTCACCTGGGCGATGCTCCGCACCTGGGTGGTCAGGTTGGAGGCCATCAGGTTGACGTTCTCGGTCAGCCCCTTCCACGTCCCGGACACGCCCTCGACCTCCGCCTGGCCGCCGAGGATCCCCTCCGTACCCACCTCGCGCGCGACGCGGGTGACCTCGGCCGCGAACGAGCGCAGCTGGTCGACCATCGTGTTGATCGTGTCCGAGAGCTCGAGGATCTCCCCGCGCGCGTCGACGGTGATCTTCTTGGACAGGTCGCCCTGGGCGACCGCGGTCGTCACCTGGGCGATGTTGCGCACCTGCGAGGTGAGGTTGGAGGCCATGAAGTTGACCGAGTCGGTCAGGTCGCTCCAGGTCCCCGACACGCCGGCCACCTCGGCCTGGCCGCCCAAGATCCCCTCGGTGCCGACCTCCCGAGCCACGCGGGTCACCTCGTCGGCGAACGCCGACAGCTGGTCGACCATCGTGTTGACCGTCCGCTTGAGCTCGAGCACCTCGCCCTTGACGTCGACGGTGATCTTCTGGCTGAGGTCGCCGTTGGCCACGGCCGTGGTGACGTCGGCGATGTTGCGCACCTGATCGGTCAGGTTGCGCGCCATGAAGTTGACGTTGTCGGTCAGGTCCTTCCACGTGCCGGCCACTCCCGGCACCTCGGCCTGACCGCCCAGGATCCCCTCGGTGCCGACCTCGCGGGCCACCCGCGTCACCTGGTCGGCGAACGCCGACAGCTGGTCGACCATCGTGTTGACGGTGTTCTTAAGCTCGAGGATCTCGCCGCGGGCGTCGACCGTGATCTTGCGGCCCAGATCGCCGTTGGCCACCGCCGTGGTCACGTCGGCGATGTTGCGCACCTGGTCGGTCAGGTTGAGCGCCATGAAGTTGACGTTGTCCGTCAGGTCCTTCCAGGTGCCGGCCACGCCCTCCACCTCGGCCTGACCGCCCAGGATCCCCTCGGTGCCGACCTCGCGGGCCACGCGCGTGACCTCGGATGCGAACGACCGCAGCTGGTCGACCATCGTGTTGATCGTGTCCTTGAGCTCGAGGATCTCGCCCTTGACGTCGACCGTGATCTCCTGGCTGAGGTCGCCGTTGGCCACCGCCGTGGTCACCTGGGCGATGTTGCGCACCTGGTCGGTGAGGTTCGAGGCCATGAAGTTCACCGAGTCGGTCAGGTCCTTCCAGGTGCCCGCGACCCCGGGTACCGCGGCCTGACCGCCGAGCTTCCCGTCGGTCCCGACCTCGCGCGCCACGCGCGTGACCTCGTCGGCGAAGCTCGACAGCTGGTCGACCATCGAGTTCACCGTCGTCCCGATCCGGGCGAACTCGCCCTTGACCGGCCGGCCCTCGATCTCGAGCGCCATCTTCTGGCTGAGGTCGCCCTCGGCGACCGCCACGATCACACGCGCGACCTCGGTGGTGGGACGTACCAGGTCGTCGATCAGCCCGTTGACCGAGTCGACCGTCCGGCCCCAGGCGCCGTCGGGCTCCTGCAGCCGGGCGCGTTCGGTCATCCGGCCCTCGCGGCCGATGATCTGGCCGACGCGCACGAGCTCCGCCTCCAGCGCCGCGTTGCGCGCGGCGAGCTGGTTGAAGGCGGTCTCCACATCGCCGATCGCGTCCTTGCGCCGCGCCGGCAGGCGCACCGAGAAGTCACCCGCCGTAGCCGCGCGCAGCGCCTGCTCGATGCGCTGCAGCGACGCTGTCGCGGCGTCGCCGTTGGTCGGAGAGGTTGCCGCCGCTCGTGCTGAGCCTTTCCCCTTGGGGACCGCCGTTCTTGCCATGTTCTCCGCCCTCAGATCCGTTGTTGCCCTGCTGGTCACCACCGTAGTGGGTGGGCGCACCCAGGAGGCGGAAGTCCACACGTCGCCCCCGGGATTGTCAAGGCTGGGCGGGGCTGGCGGTGGTCGGCCGGAATCCGGATAATCCCCTGGCCATGGGCGCATCGCTCACCGAGCGCATCCTCGACCGAGCTCTCGGCGTGGTCATTTCGATGGATCAACGAGGCCTGGTGGCTTACTGGAACCCCACCGCCGAGACGGCGTTCGGCATCCCGCGGGAGTCCGCCGTTGGCCGTCCCCTGGCCGAGCTGATCATCCCTGAGCGTCAGCGTGCCCAGCACGCGGAGGGCCTTGAGCGATTCCTGGCCACAGGCGAGGGCCCGCTGTTGGACCACCGCGTGGAGATGTCCGCGCTGCGGGCCGACGGAACCGAGTTCCCCATCGAGATGACGATCTCGGCGCACAACGACGGCGGAGAATGGACCTTTCACGCGTTCGCCCGCGACATCTCGGCCCGCCGGGCGAGCGAGAGCGAGCACGACCGCCTGGTCGGCGAATTGCGGATGGCGCTTCGCGCCGCCGAGCGGCGCTTCGACGCGATCGTCGGCTCGCTCACCGACCCGGTGACGATCCGCAACCAGGCCAATCACCTCGTTTACGCCAACCGCGCGGCGCTCGATCTGCTGGGCATGTCGTCGATCGACGAGCTGCAGGAGAGCTCGCCCGAGCAGATCATGGCCGACTACATCGTCTCGGGGGAGAACGGACGGCCGGTGACGATGGACGACATCCCCTCCGTGCGGCTGTTGCGCGGCGAGGACCCCGACCCGCTGGTGATCCGGACGGTGCATCGCCACACCGGCGAGCTGCGCTGGCAGTTGCTGAAGGCCTCGCCACTCGTCGACGCGGACGGCGAGATCGAGGCCACGATCATGATCTTCGAGGACATCACCGACCAGAAGCGCGCCGAGCGCCAGGGCACGTTCCTGGCCCAGGTGAGCCAGCTGCTCGCGTCATCGCTGGACTACGAGCAGACGCTGCGCAACGTCGCCGAACTCGCGGTACCCGACGTGGTGGATTGGTGCGCGGTGGATCTCCTCGACGAGGACGGAGACCGCAGGCCGGTGGCCGTGGCCCACGCCGATCCCGACCGCCTGCTGCTGGCCGAACAGCTGCGCAACTACGAGCCGGGCCAGCTCGATCCCCAGCGCGGGCTGGGACTGGTGCTGAGAACCGGCCAGCCGGTGCTGATGCGCGTGATCGACGACGAGATGCTCGTCCGGGTCGCCGTCGACGAGCATCACCTGGAGCTGCTGAGGGCCGTGGGCCTGCGCTCGGCGGCGGTCGTCCCGATGCTGATAGGCGACCGGATCCTGGGCGCGATGACGCTGGTCAGCGCCGACTCGGGACGCGTGCTGGGCGACTTCGACCTGGCGCTCGCCGAGCAGGTCGCCGCACGCGCGGCGGTCGCGATCGAAAACGCCCGCCTCTACAGCGAGCGCTCGTCGATCGCCCACACGCTGCAGCAGAGCCTGCTCCCGTCACGGCTTCCGGAGATCCCCGGGTACGACCTGGCCAGCGTGTACATCCCGGCGTTCGAGTCAGACGACGTCGGCGGCGACTTCTACGACGTGTGGCAGCTCGGCGAAGACTGGATGCTGATCATCGGCGATGTCACCGGCAAGGGCGTGCAGGCGGCGGCCCTGACCTCGCTGGTACGCCACACGATGCGCGCCGCGTCGGAGTTCGAGCGCAGCCCGGCCGCGCTCCTGGGTCAGGTCGACACGATCCTGAAGAAGCACGGCGGCCATTCGATCTGCACCACGCTGTGCGTGCACTTGTCCGGCGACCACGCGATCATCGCCGCGGGAGGCCATCCGCTGCCGTTCCGGCTCGGGACCGAAGGGGTGGCCACGGCCGGCGTGCACGGACCGCTGCTGGGCGGCTTTGCCAACGTGAGCTGGACCGAGACCGAGGTCGCGATCGAGCCCGGCGATGCTCTGGTCGCATACACCGACGGCGTCACCGACGCGATCGGCGAAAACGGCGAGCGCTATGGAGTCGCCAGGTTGCGCGATAGGCTGACGCGGCTGCAAGGGAGTTCGGCTGCCGAGATGATCGAGGGTCTGACCCTCGCGCTCGGCGAGTTTCAGGTCGGCACCCACGCCGATGACACCGCCGCGCTGGTACTGCGGCGGCGGCCGGCGAGCGGCAGCGACACCCGCGAGCTAGCCAATCCGGGACTGGCTCTCCGGGACGACGGCAACATCGCCACCAGGGACTGAGAATTGGTTCGACCGACTAAGTTCGAGATCGCGCAGAGCGAGGACGGCGGCACCGCCGTCCTGTCGGTCACCGGCGAACTCGACATGAACACCGTCGAAGTCCTTTCCGAACGCGTGCAGCAGCAGCTCGACGCCGGCGCGATCTCGCTCGTCATCGACCTCAGCGGCCTTGCATTCATGGACTCGTCCGGCCTGCGGCTGCTGATCGCGCTGCACGACCGTGCGCGCGAGGAGGTGTGGACGCTGAGGCTTCGCGCCCCCCGCGATCAGGCGGCGAGCATGGTGCTGCGCGCCACGGGCGCCGACGAGGCGCTGCCGTTCGAGAGCGAGCACCGATGAGCGGCACGACCGCCCGCATCCACCCGGAGGAATCGCCCGTGCTGGCGCTCGACCTCGAGACCAACCGCGAGGCACCCTCGGTCGCCCGGGCGGCGATCGCCGGGTTCTCAGAGGACCGGGATCTGGCCGAGACCACGCTGGCCACATTGACGCTGCTCGTCTCCGAGGTGGTCACCAACGCCGTGATCCATCCCGAGGTGCAGGACCGCGGGGACATCCAGCTACGTGCGCGGATCGCCGGCGATGTGATCAGGGTCGAGGTCACCGACGACGGCGAGGGCTTCGAGCCCCGCCCCCGCGACCCGACCCGCTCGGATCGCGGCTATGGCCTGTACCTGGTGGAGAAGCAGGCGGAGCGCTGGGGCGTGGAGAGCGCCGACGGCACCACCGTCTGGTTCGAGCTGTCGCTCCGGGCCGCCTGACCCCGTCCGGCGCGCGGTCGCCGCCGCGGTCAGCGGGCGCGCAGCAGCGCGCCGAGGTTCACCGCGGCGGCCATCGCCCGGTAGCCCGCGTCGTTGGGATGGAGGTGATCGCCGCTGTCGAATCGGTGAGCGAGCGCGTCGGGATCGTGCGGGTCGCGCAGTGCTTTGGCGAAGTCGATCGCCCCGTCGAAACCGCGGCCGGTGAGGATCCAGCGGTTGACCGCGTCGCGCTTGGCCTCCCCCTGCGCCGACCAGTACCGCGCGCCCTTGAACGGGGTGATCGTGGCTCCGTAGATCTTCAGCCTGGCCGCATGGGCCTGCGCGATGATCTGCCTGTAGCCGGAGATGATCTGCGCCGCCGACACGGCGGTGTGCGGCGCGTTCAGCGTCCCCTTGCTCAGGCTGAAGCCGATGTCGTTGACGCCCTCGAGCAGGATCACGGCCTTGACGGCGGTCCGCGCGAGCACGTCGCGGTCGAAGCGGGCGACTGCGTTGATCCCGCAGCACGGTGAGTCGTTCAGCACGCGATTGCCGCCGATCCCCTCGTCGACCACGTTCAGCGTCGATCCCGATCGCGACTGCAGGCGCTTGGCGAGGTCGATCGGCCAGCTCGCGTTGGCGCCGGTGGTCGAGCCGACCCCGTCCGTGATCGAATCGCCGATCGCGACGATCGTGCCGCGCGTGCGAACCGGGGTCAGCACGTCGAGGTCGTCGACCAGGTACCAACTCTGCGTCTGGGATTCGAACGCCGAACCCGACTCGTCGCCCGGAGTGGTCGCCGCGGGCCACGTAGCTCACCTGCTTGGAGGCGCCGTGCTCGGTCGGGGGCCCGGATGGGCCGGGGACGAACACGCTGATCGCCAGCCGGCGCATCGCCGGGACGTTCAGTCTCACCGCATCGCTCACGATCTCGGCGCCCGGCGGGATCAGCACAGATTCGCTGCCTTGAAATGTCAGCGTCCGGGCCGATCCGGCGAGCAGCCCGGCGCCGCTCTCCTGGACCCCGACGCTGACTCGCCCGATCTCGAGGGGCCCGGATCCGAACGCGTTGGACAGGCGGACCCGCACCCTGCTCCCCGCGAGGGTGCTAAATACAGTGTCGCGAATCGTCCGGTCCTCGAAGCCGGCCACGAATTGGCTGCGCGATGAGGCTGTCTGCGGACTCGCAGCCCATGCCGCCACCCAGCGCGCAGGGCCCGGCGCCGGCGGCGCGAGCTGAGTGAGCTCCGCCGTATGCCGCGGCCGCCCCGAGGCGGTCGACGCGAACTCCCCGCGGATCAGGGCGCCCCCGCCGAGCATCAGCACGGCGATGAGCGCAAGCCCGGAGAACCGGCGGTGCGACATCAACACACGACCGACCGACTTCAGCCCACAACCCTCCTTTGCACCATTCGCCCCGACGCCCCACCGGCCATGCTACCGGCGCTCTTTACGCTCGTTCGACGGGCGGATGGGTAGGAACCGGGCCGTGAGCGTTTCGGCAGAGCGCAGACGCCCCGGGCAGTTGAGCTACTTCGCGGGGCTCGACGGTCTGCGGGCGGTGGCGGTCGTGGGCGTGCTGCTTTACCACGGCGGCGTCCACTGGGCTAACGGCGGATTCCTCGGCGTAGAGGTGTTCTTCGTGCTTTCTGGCTTTCTGATCACCACGCTGCTGGTGAACGAGTGGCGCCGGACCGGAACGGTCGCGCTCGGTACGTTCTGGGCTCGCCGCGCCCGCCGGCTGCTGCCCGCGCTGTTCTGCATGGTCGCCGCGGTCGGCATCTACTACGCCGTCGCCGGGCCGATGGATGCAATCCCCGATCTCAAGGGCGAAGGCATCTCCACCCTGCTCTACGCTGGCAATTGGCATGAGATCTCCACTGGGGCCAGCTACTTCGCGGCCACGGGGCCGACCTCGCCCTTGAAGCACACCTGGTCGCTGGCGATCGAAGAGCAGTTCTACCTGTTCTGGCCAGTGCTCCTCGTCGGCGTCTTCTGGCTTGTGCGCCAGGTCCGCCGGCGTCGCGGGCAGAGCGCCCGCTCGCTGGAGATCCTGCTCGCGGTCACCGTCATCGGCACCGTCGCTTCGGCGGTCGACATGGCGCTGTTGTACAAGGGCGGAAGCGGCCTGGACCGCGTCTACTACGGCACTGACACCCGGGCCGGCAGCCTGCTCGCCGGGGCCGCCCTGGCGCTGACGCTGGCGATCCTCCAACAGCGGAGCGAGCGCACCGCCGACCCCCGGCCCGACCGCGATCAGCGCCGGCTGCTCGGCCTCGCCGCCATGGCCGGCCTGCTCGGGATCGTCGCCGCGATGCACTTCGCGAACTCGAGCTCGGTCTGGCTGTACCCGTACGGCCTGCTGGCCGTCGACGCGGGCGTGGGGCTGCTGATCGTCGCCGTCGTGCTGTTCCCCGGCGCGACGGTCGGCCGGATCCTGTCGGCGCGTCCAATCCGGGCGATCGGCCAGATCTCCTACGGGATCTACTTGTGGCACTTCCCGCTGTTCCTGTGGCTCGATGCCGCCACAACCGGGCTGAACGGTCCATGGCTGCTGCTGTTCAGGATCGGCGTGACGCTGGCGGTCAGCGTCGTCTCGTTCGCCCTGATCGAGCAGCCGATCCGCAAGCGGCGAATCCCGACGCCGATCGTGCGGTCGCTGGCCCCGGTGGCCGCCGGCGGCGCCGTGGTCGCGCTGCTGGTGGCGTCGACGATCGGCGCGACCGCCTACGACGCGGTCGCGGCGCCCACCCCCCCGCACAGCACCGACAAGTTCACGGGCACCAACCCCGGCTGCTCGGTCACGCTGCAGGACACCAAGCAGTACGGGCTCGCGCCGCTGCCCCGTAAGGACGCCACCAAGGACATCTACGCCTGGCTCGGCGCTCACCAGCTCGGCTGGAACGGCTCGACCACGACGACTTTCCACACCTGCCCGCCCAAGAAGGTGCTGGTCGTCGGCGACTCGCTCGCGTTCACGATCGGTGTCGGCCTGATGGACGACGAGGAGCACTACGGCGTCGAGGTCGCAAACGCCGGGATCCTCGGCTGCGCGTTCAACACGAGCGGCGAGCTCGACGTTGGCGGGACCTGGCAGGCGCAGTCCGCTGGCTGCCCCAACGCGCTGGCGCAGTGGTCGCAGAACGAGGCGCAGCTGGGCGCCAACGCGGTGGTCATCGAGCTGGGCTACCGCGATCAATTCGACTGGAACATCGACGGGCGCGTGGTCCATCTCGGCCAGCCGGACTTCGACCAGCATGTTCGCCAGCAGATCCAGCAGTACGTGGACGTGCTCGGCCGCGGCGGCTCCACCAAGGTCCTGTTCCTCTCGGTCCCCTACACCCGGCCGCCGTCCAACCCCGACGGCTCGCCGTCGGCTGCCGCCGACCCCGCGCGCCACCAGCTGATCAACCAGATGCTTCACGACGCCGCCCGTGGTCGCCCCAACGTGCGCGTGCTCGACATCGACAAGGTCGTGTCCCCGTCCGGCGCCTACCAGACCAAGGTCAACGGCCAGGTCTGCCGGTTTGACGGGATCCACTTCAGCACGTACTGCAGCAAGCTCCTGCAGCCCAAGGTGCTGGCGGCGACCCGTAAGCTGATCGCCCATTAGCAATGCCACTCGCGCGCCGGCGTCAGCTGGTCAGGTACGGCTCGATCAGCTCGCGCAGGCGCATCCGGCCGCGATGCAGCCGGCTCTTGAACGCCGGTGGGCCGATCCCGACGACGGCCGCGGCCTCTTCGGTGGACAGTCCCTCGATGTCGCGCAGCACTACCGCGATCCGCCAGTCCGGCGGCAGCTCCATCAGCGCCATCTCGAGCGCGCGCATCAGCTCATCGTCGAGCGCACGGGCCTCGGGACGCTGCTCGGGCGCGTCGGGCAGCGAAGCGATCGGGTCGGACCCCTCGGGGTCGGCGGTGACCGGCGCAGGACGCCGCCGCGACAGGCGCCGCTGAGCCTCGTTGAACGCGATCCGATAAAGCCAGGTGGAGAACCGCGCGCGCTGCTCGAACCTGGGCAGCCCTCGCCAGGCGCGCAGGAACACCTCTTGGGAGACCTCGTCGGCCTCGGCCTGGTCGAGCCCGAAGCGCCGCAGCGCGCCGTACACGCGATCGGAGTTGTCGGCGACCAGTTCGCCGAAGGCGTCCTGGTCGCCGGCCCGGGCTCTGCGGATCAGCTCGCCCTCGGCGGTCGCGCCGGTCACGGCGCGTTTATACCGGCTGGCGGAGCTACTCCGAGTCGGAGTCCTCCAGCTTCAGCGAGACGGAGTTGATGCAGAAGCGCTGCCCGGTCTCCCCGGGGCCGTCGTCGAAGACGTGCCCGAGGTGGCCACCGCAGGCCGCGCAGTCGACCTCAACGCGGTGCATCCCGTAGCTGAAGTCATCATGCAGCACCACGTTGGCCCGCTCCGAGGGCTCGGTGAAGCTGGGCCAGCCGGTGCCCGAGTCGAACTTCGCGTTCGAGTGAAACAAGGCTGTTCCACAGGCGGCACAGCGATAGGTGCCGTCGCGCTTCTCGTACACGTAGGCGCCGGTGAACGGCGGCTCGGTGCCCTTCTGGCGGAGCACCTCGTACTGGGCCGGGGTGAGCTCCTCGCGCCACTCGCTGTCGGTCTTGACGACCGACTCGGTGGCGGTGTATGTGTCGGTCTGGTTCTTATTCATGTCTCGTTTGACCCGCTCGGCGGCGAAACGGTTCAGCCGTCGAGGCGGGCGATCACGGCCGCAGCGCGGTCGATGGGCGGGGTCGGCGAGGTCGGCGACGGGAGCGACCGCGCGGCCGCGACCGTCGCCCGCAGGCTCGCCAGCAGCTGCCGGCAGCGCTCGCAGCGCGCCAGGTGACCCTCCATCCTCCGGCGGCGCTGGTCCGCCAGCTCGCCGTCGAGGTACGCGGACATCTGCGCCCGCGCCCACCGATGGTCGAGCTTGAACTGCCTGGTGTCCGCGTAATCGCTCATTACGGTCTGACCCGGGTTCGCGGTGAGAGGTTCTCACAGCCCGTCCGCCTCGCGATTACGCGCGTGCAATGCTTCACAGTCGATGAGCCGCCAGCTGTGTCTCGCCTCCCGCCCCGTCGGCGACGTCAAGCACTCCGACTTCGACCTGGTCGAGGGCCCCGTACCCGAGCCCGGCGACGGCGAGTTCGTCGTCGAGGTCACGCACATCTCGCTGGACCCGGCGATGCGCGGGTGGATGAACGCGGGCCGCTCGTACGTCCCGCCGGTCGAGATCGGCGAGGTGATGCGGGCGCTGACGCTCGGCCGCGTGATCAGCTCGCGCAATCCGAAGTTCGCCGAGGGCGACCTCGTCCGCGGCGCGTTCGGAGTCCGGGAGCATGCGGTCTCCGACGGCACCGGCGTCGACAAGATCACGCCCGAGGAAGGTGTCTCGCTCGCCGCCTACCTGGGCGCGCTCGGGATGACCGGGCTGACCGCCTACTTCGGCCTGCTCGAGGTCGGCCGCCTGCAGGAGGGCGACACCGTGCTGGTCTCGGGCGCCGCCGGGGCCGTCGGCACGGTCGTCGGCCAGATCGCGAGGATCAAGGGCGCTCGCGCCGTCGGGATCGCCGGCGGCGCGGACAAGATCGCGCTGCTGGAGGAGCTCGGGTTCGACGCCGCGATCGACTACAAGCAGGGCAACGTCCTCGCCGAGCTTCGAGAACACACGCCCGACTACGTCGACGTGTTCTTCGACAACGTCGGCGGCGAGATCCTCGACCACGGCCTGACCCGGATCGGGCGCGGCGCCCGGGTGGTGATCTGCGGGGCGATCTCGCAGTACAACAACACCGGCCCGGCCACCGGCCCCAGCAACTACATGGCGCTGCTCGTCCAGCGCGCCACGATGACCGGCTTCCTGGTGTTCGACTATGCCGCGCGCTACGGCGAGGCCACGGCCGAGATGGCCAAGTGGGTGGCGGATGGACGCCTGAAGTGCGTCGAGGACACCACCCCGGGCGACATCGAGTCGTTCCCGACGGTGTTCAGCCGCCTGTTCCGCGGCGAGAACACCGGCAAGCTCGTGCTCGAGCTCGAGCGCTGAGCCAGCGCTACCGCCACCAGGGACGCCGACGGATGTCCGCGATCCGCTCGGCGGGCGCGATCAACTCGCCCAGATGCTCGGTCAGATGGGTGAGGTGCTCGCACAGCCACACCAGGTGCGACGACAGGGCCAGCTTGTGGTTGCCATCGGAGGTGAACGTCGGCGGGGTCAGCGTGTCGATGCCGTGCCCGCGGGGCTTGTCCACCTGCGTCGCCAGGCGGTCATACCAGGCCCGAAGAATCGCGGTGCGGTGGTCGAGCACCTCGATCGCGGCTTGCGGCTCGTCGATCTCATGACGCGGATGGGCCGCCACCGCGTGCGCGGTCAGCCGCAGGCGCAGCGAGCCGCCGACCAGGTGCCACAGCTGCTCCATCGTGACGTGCTTGGTGCCCTGCTCGGCCATCAGGCCACGCAACGCGTCGTCGAGGCGCTGGCCCGCGGTGAGCGCGTCGAGCGCGCCGTCGGGGGGCTGCTTACGGATGCCAGCGGCCCACTCGACCGCCTGGGTCAGGTACGCCGCGCCCGAACGGAACGCGTCGGCCAGGTCGTCGCCCACGACCGAGGACACTCCTCGCGGCCAGAACAGCAGCCCCACCAGCAGGCTGACCGCGCAGCCGATCGCGACGTCCTCGATCCTCACCACCACGATGTCGGGCCCCACCGGAACCAGCAGGTTGAACAGGATCGCGATCGTGACGGTGAACGCGGCCTGGCCGACGGCGAACGGCGCCGTGCCCGGCGAGTAGGCCGCAACGAACACGGCGATCGGCAGCACCGCCCAGAGCACCGACGAGCCTGTCCCGATCGCCGTGATCAGCGCGGCGCCGATCACGAACCCGACCAATGTGCCCAGCAGCGCTCTCAGCGCTGTCGAGCCCGTGGCGGACGCGTTGGTGCGCAGTACCGACAGCGTGCCCAGCACGACCCAGAACCCGTGCTGGACGGTCGCCAGATCGGCCACGGCGACAGCGGCCGCCAGCGCCAGTGACCCGCGCAGGCTGTTGATGAACCACACCGAGCGGAGGCTGGTGTTGCGGACGGCGAGCCCGGCCAGGTTCGAGACCGCCTGGCGACGGCTGGTGGCAGGGTCGAACGTCGTGCCGCCGAACCAACGGCTGCCTTCCTCGGCGATCCGGTCGGCGTCCGCGACCCGCGCTGCCACCTCGGCGTCGGCTCCAATCGCCAGCGCGGTGATCGCGATGGCGTGCGCGTGGAACGAGATCTGAGCCTGCTCGCGGAAGCCGTCGGCCTCCGAGGGCAGCTGGTGCAGCCGACTGATGCTCTGCATCCGCAGCTCCTCCAGGCGCTCGAGGTCGGGCCGGGCGGAACCCCCCGCCAGCAGTGTCCCGGAGGCGCGGATCACACCGGCGGCCGCCGCCAGCAGCTCGCGCTCGATCTCCGGCGCCCCGCTCAGATCGTCGCGCTCGCGGACGCTGTCGGCGACCAGCGAGGTACACCACTCGAGCAGCTCGACGGCGTTGGCCATCGCCTGGTCGGACGTGGCCACGCCGGTGGGACGGAACGGAGACGCGGTGAACACGCTGATCAGTTCGTGCTCGGAGTCGATGCAGGCGTTCAGCTGCTCCGTGGTCGCGTCCCCACGGACGATCGCGTCGAGCTCGTCGGCCAGCTCTCCGGCCAGCTTCGAGGCCGCCGCCCGCAGTCGGTCGCCGGGTCCCGGCCGGGACATCGCGATCACCGCAGCGGTGCCGACGACCGACGCCAGCCACCAGCCGGCGAGCCGGTCGGGCACCATCGAGATCGTGCCCGCCGATGCCGCCGGGAGCACGTAGGGCAAGAGCGCCGCGGTCACGCCCGCGGCCGCGTTGGGGCCGAGGATCCCGCCGAAGAACACCGCGAACGTCACCGGCACGGTCACGATCGCGGCCAGCACCACCGACGAGTTGACGGCTGTCCCGATCGCGATCAGCACGGTGCCGACCACCGCCAACCCGGTGTGCGCGATCAGCTTGTCGCGCCGCGTGCCGCCGAAGTTCGCCAGCACCAGCGTGGCGAACGAGCCGAAGGCGGCGAACGTCGCCATCTGGAGGTTGCCGATCACCTCGAAGGTGAACGCGAACAGCCCGGGCATGATCACCATCGCCCGCAACGCCCGCAGCGCCGCCGCGCTCGACCACACCGGCAGCCACGGGGTCGACCCCGGGCGGACGCTCAAGGACCGCTTGAGACGGGACATCGAAACCGCGGCCACGGCTCGCGAGTCTAAACAGACCCCCGGTACAGTTCGGTGCCACCAGATGCTCGAACCGGATCGTGTGCAGGAGCGACCGGGGGCGGCGAACGCGGTAACTGTCGACGACGGCGCCGCTGGCCCCCTCGGTGGCGCGCGCGAGCGAATCCTCGATTCGGCCTACGAGCTGTTCTCCACCCGCGGGATCCAGGCCGTCGGGATCGACGCCGTGATCACTCATTCTGGGGTCGCCCGGCAGACGCTGTACCGCAATTTCGGTTCCAAGCAGGACCTCGTGCTGGCGTTCCTGCAGCGCCGCGAAGAGCTCTGGACCCGGGGCTGGCTGCAGGCCGAGGTGCGGGCCCGTGCCGATGATCCGGTCCACCGGCTGTTGGCGATCTTCGACGTGTTCGACGAGTGGTTCCATCGCCCGGACTTCGAGGGCTGCTCGTTCATCAACGTGATGCTCGAGCACCCCGCGCCCGACGACGCGATCCATCGCGCCGGGGTCCAGTACCTGGCCGCGATCCGCGAGTTCCTCCAGGAGCTCGCCTCGACCGCCGGGATCGCCGACCCCGACGACTTCGCCCGCGAGTGGCACATCCTGATGAAGGGGTCGATCGTGGCCGCGGCCGAGGGCGACCTCGAGGCCGCCCGGCGCTCGCAGCGGATCGGCTCGCTGCTGCTCGGGCAGGCCGTTGACGGCGGCATCGGCGCGGCATAGGCTCATCACCCGAGGGAGACCAGTCGGTCTCGCAGCCCACATCGAGAGGGAGAGCCGGGGGCGAAGATGGCCGCCGAGCAGCTCGGGATCCACGTGCCTGCCGCCGCCTGACCGCCGCTCAAACCCAGGGGGGTCCCCACGGTGCGAACCGCCGCCCGGACGGCGGACGATGACCGCATCGCTGAACTGCCCTGAACGGAGGACCCCAATGAAATCTCGGAGCATCGAGAAGCCCGAAGACGACCTGACCCTGCAGATGTTGGGCAGCCTGATCGACGGGTCGGTGGGAGGCCTGGCCACGTACCACCTGCTGAAGATGCAGCTGGAAGCGATCCGCCGCCTGCCCGAGCGCGCCGAAAGCGACCGGAACGCGCAGATGCGCTAGCTACCAGCCTGGGCGCCGAGCTGCGGGGGAGCTAGGAGGCTGCGGATTGGCTGGAGTCCGCGGCGACCTCATCGAGCCCCGGCGGCACCAGCTCCTCGAACACGCGCATCAGCTCGAGCGTGCCGGAGAACGCGTGGGCGTCGGGACCGTCGGGCAGCCGCACGGTGCCGCTCAGACGGTTATCGGCGCTTCGTGAGACCTGCAGGTGTAGATCGACTGCCAAGGGGCGCACCTCACTGATCCGGTAGATCCGAGTCCGAGCATCCCACGCGAGGCCCCGGTGCACACTGGGGAGGTCCCTGAATTAATCCCTAGGGTTGAGCCTGGGGAGCTACTGGACCTCGGCGCCGAGGCGCCCGGCGAGGTCGTGGCGCGAGCGGATGTTCACCTTCGCGAACACGTTGCCGAGGTGGTACTCGATCGCCTTGGTCGACAGGAACAGCTCATCGGCGACCTCTCGGTTGGACTTCCCCGAAGCCACCAGCCTGGCCACCAGATCCTCCCGCGCGGTCAGGCCGTAGCGGTTGTCGCTCGTGCGCTCGGACGCGCGGACCCCGCAGGCCGTCAGCTCGGATTCGCAGCGTACCTGGAACGGCTGCGCCTTCAGCGCCCCGAAACGGTCGGCGGCGACGCGCAGCATCGCGATCGCCGCGCGGCGGCCGCCTCTGCGCCGCGTGAACTGCCCACAGGAGAGCTCGAGCAGGCCCTCGGCGAGCGGCGCCTCCAGCGAGTCGGCGGCCTGACGGCCGCGATCGAACGCGGCCTCGGCGGCCTCTGGGCGCTTGCGCGCCTGGTCGATCAGCCCGCGCAGCCGCCATCTCTCGATCCGCGTGAAATCCGGCAGCGACTCGTCGAGCTCGGCCGCGATCAGGGCGACAAGCTGCTCGGCGTCGTCAAGCTGCCCGGTCATCAGCATCGCCTCGGCCGCGATCGCCTGCATCCAGCGCTTCCCCATACCGGCCGCGTTGCCTTCGCTGAGCAGCATCTGCAGCGGGGCGAGCTCGCGCAACACCGCCTCCCAGTCGGCGCGCACCCACGCCAGGTAGCCCGCGGCCGCGCAGGCGTAGTAGATGCATCTTGGTATCGGCGCCGCCTCGGCCGCGCGGCGGGCCGCCGCGACGTGCTCGGACGCGGCATCCGAGTTCCCGCGCGCCGAAAGCAGATAGGCGGCCACTGCGTGCACGTACGACCGGTCCCACGCGCGACCGGCGTCCTCGCTGACCGAGATCGCGACCTCGGCGTGGGCCAGCCCGTCGTCCCAGCGACCGAGGTAGAACTCGGCCTCGGCCAGGGCGCCGTAAGCGTTGGGGAGGCTGCGCACCGGCATGCCGGCCCGCGACCAGCCGGCCACTGCCGAAGCGTCCTCCTGGGCTCCGGTCACATCGCCCCACCAGATCTTGAAGCTGCCGCGCGAGGCCAGGAGCTCCGCGTCCAGCGGCTCGGGGTCGATCGCCGACGGCGAGAGGAATGCGAGCGAGTCGATCGCCTCGTCGCCGTGTCCGGTCAGCATCAGCCCGAAGCCGAGCGCGCTGCGAGCCGTCATCTGCGCGGTGGGTGGAGCGCCGGGGACGTCGAGCGCGCGACGAGACCACTCGATCGCGTCCTGAGCGCGCCCCTGCAGCGCGCAAACCAACGCCAGCGTCGAGGTGACCGGACCGGCCAGCTCGGGGTCGTTCCCGTAGTCCGGGCTGGCGATCACCTCCCGAAATGAAGCCTCGGCCTCCGATACGCGGCCGGCGGCTGCGGTCAGGACGCCGATCGTGAACGTCCGGCGCGGGCTGTCGCTGCAGGCCAGGACCGCGTCGATGCTGTTGTTCGCGGCGGGGATGTCGCCGGCCAGCACCTGACACTCGACCGCCCGCAGCAGCGCGCGGTCGCGCGCCACAGCGTCGGCGGCGATCCGCGACGTCCACATCAGCCGCTCGATCCCCGCGGTCAGGCGGAACGCTGCGATCTCGGCCTCCGCCGTCGTCCGGAGCTCGGCGGCCAGCTCATCGTCGGCGCCGTCGCTGGCGGCCACGCGGTGAGCCAGAGACGCCGGCTCGGCACTGAGCTCTCCACAGGCGAGATGCAGCGCGCGCCGCCTGGTGACCGATAGATCGTCGTACACCGCCGCGCGCATCAGCGGGTGCGCGAATTCGACTTCCTGTGGAAGCCTGGTGGGGACCAGCGACAGCAGATCAGCGCCCAGCGCCTCCTCGACAGCGGGAAGCGGATCCGCGATCCCGGCAACCGCCGCGGCGAATGCGAGCTCGCAGCGCTGACCGGCGACCGCCGCGGCTGTGACCAGGTCCTGAGCGTCGACCGACAGCTTCGTCAGGCGCGCCACCACGGTCGCCGAGAACGAATGCGGCGCGGGAAGCTCGCCGTCGGGCTGGTTCAGGCGCCCGATGGGGAGCTCGGACAGCAGCGCCTTGACGTACAGCGGATGCCCGCTGGTGTGCTCGGCGAGCCGCTCGCCGGCGGCCGCGGACAGGTGTCCGGCGCCCAGCGACTCGGCAAGCTCGCCCACCTGGGACGCATCGAGGCCGCTCAGCGTGATCCGGCGCACGCGGTCGGGGTTGTCGAGCAGCCGGCTCCAGCTCGGGCCGAGGTGGCTCAGGCCCTCCGGCCGGCTGGCGATCAGGACCAGTGTCCGGTCGCCGTGGAGCCGTCGCAGCGCGAACAGCAGCGCGCCGGCCGACGGCGGGTCGATCCAGTGCGCGTCGTCGACTGCGATCACCGCCGGGCCGCCGTCCTGGGCGGCTCCGATCGCCCCCAGCAGATCGGCGCCGACGGCGAATGCACTGGTCGGCGCGCGCTTGCGCAGCTGCTCCTCCAGCGCGGTCCAGCTGAGTGTCGGCGCGGCGTGCGCCAACAGCTGCATCGCCACCCCGTAGTCGAGCGAGATCTCGGACTCCTCACCGCTGGCCTGGAGCACGGTGGCATGGTCGAGATCTGACAGGAAACGCCGAAGGAACGCGGTCTTGCCGATGCCGGCCTCACCCTCGATCCAGACGATTCGGGAATCGGACCCGCGGGCCGCCTCGAGCGCATCGGACATGACTTCCAGCTCGGTCTTGCGACCCACGAACACACTTCTGGAAGCTCCCTCGTCCCGCGTCGCAACCACCAAGCCCTCTCGACCGCCCGCTCCCGGCCCCCGCAAACACATGTTCGTCACGACCGGCGGTGACCCGAGGATATCGCCACCAAACCGGATGACCCTTTCTGGGCCTAGGGAGATCTCTAGGGATCGCCCTAGTGACGGCCCCGGCCCGCCGTGGGAGGATCGCGCTCGATAGTCCGTGTGGTCCGACGAGGGGTGAACCGTGACCGGTGTGCTGTATCGAATTGGGAAGGCGTGTGCCAGGCATCGCCTGGTCGTGCTTGGGGTCTGGCTCGTGGTGGCGATCCTCCTGGTGGGGATCTCCAAGCAGATGGGCGACAACACCAACGACAACCTGAAGCTGCCGGGGACGAACAGCGATCAGGCTACGACGATTCTTGACAACTCGTTCCCGGTCCAAGCGAATGGCACCAGCCCGATCATCCTGCACGCCCCGAGCGGCAACAAGCTGACGGACTCCAAGTACTCCAGCGCGGTCAACACCGCCGCGTCCGACGTGGCCAAGAATCCGAACGTCGCGTCGGTAGTCAACCCGTTGACGCAGCAGGGCGCCGCCCAGCTCAGCAAGGACCAGTCGACCGGGTACCTGTCGGTCGGCCTCAAGGTGAGCCCCGGATCGCTGTCGGAGGAGGATGCCCAGGACATCATCAACGCCGCCGCCGACCCGGCCAAAGCCGCCGGCCTGGAGGTGCAGACCGGCGGGCAGCTCGGCCAGAAGGTCTCAAAGCCGGCCACCGAGTCCAGCGAGCTGATCGGGATCATCGCCGCGATGGTGATCCTGACGTTCACGTTCGGGACCATCACCGCGATGCTGCTGCCGATCATCACGGCGATCTTTGCGCTGCTCTCGACACTCGCGATCGTCCGCATGCTCGGCCACGTGCTGACCGTTCCGACGGTGGCGCCGACGCTGGCGACGATGATCGGCCTCGGCGTCGGGATCGACTACGCGCTGTTCATCGTCACCCGGCATCTGCGCGGGTTAGACGAAGGCCTCGACATGCGCGAGTCGGTTGCGCGTGCCGTGGCAACGTCCGGCGGGGCCGTGTTCTTCGCCGGCTGCACGGTCACGATCGCGCTGGTCTCGCTGGCGATCGCCAACATCCCGCTGGTCACCACGATGGGCCTGATGGCCGCGATCGCCGTGGTCGTCGCCGTGTGCGCGGCGCTGACGCTGCTGCCGGCGGGACTCTCCCTGCTCGGGCCGAGGATCAATTCGCTTCGGGTGAGGCACCCCAAGACCGACGAGCACGCCAAGAACGGGCTGTGGGCCAAATGGGCTCACGAGATCGCCAAGCGGCCGATCCTTTCGGGGCTGGCCGCGCTGGCGATCCTGATCCCGCTGATGATCCCCCTACTCTCGCTGACGCTCGGACAGCAGGACACGGCAGCGTTGTCGAAGTCGACCACGGCGCGTCAGGCTTACGACCAGATGTCGACGTACTTCGGGCCGGGATCCAACGGTCCGCTGATCATCGCGGTCAAGCTGGGGTCACCCGCGCAGGGAACCTCCGACTCACGCCTAACGACGCTCCAGAAGGACGTGTCACAGACCAAGGGCGTCGCGGCCGTGACGCCGATCCAGGTCGACCAGGCCGGCACGAGCGCGTTCTTCAACGCGATCTCGACCCAGGGCCCGTCCGAGAGCGCTACCACCGATCTGGTCAGGACGTTGCGTAACGACGTGATCCCCAAGGCCGAGAAGGGGACCAACATGACCGCCCGCGTGGGCGGGAGCACCGCCGCGTACGACGACCTGGCGTCGAAGATCTCGAGCAAGCTGCCGTTGCAGATCCTCGTCGTGATCGCCCTCAGCTTCTGTCTGCTGGTGCTGGCGTTCCGCACGGTCGTGATCCCGATCCAGGCGGCGGTGATGAACGTGCTGTCGATTGGAGCGGCCTACGGGGTGCTGACCGCGATCTTCCAGTTCGGCTGGCTGAGCGGCGTGATCGGGTTACCGGGGGCGGTGCCGATCGTGTCCTACGTGCCGTTGTTCATGTTCGCGATCCTGTTCGGGCTGTCGATGGACTACGAGGTGTTCCTGGTCAGCCAGATCGAGGAGCACGTGCACGCCGGGGAGGACAACAAGTCCAGCGTGGTCTCGGGCCTGGTCACCAGCGCCAGGGTGATCACCGCGGCGGCGGCGATCATGGTGTTCGTGTTCGGGAGCTTCGTGCTCAACGGCGATCCGACCGTCAAGCAGTTCGGGATCGGGCTCGCGGTCGCGGTGATCCTCGACGCGACTGTGGTCCGGTGCCTGCTGGTGCCGGCACTGATGGTCCTCATGGGCAAGGTCAACTGGTACATGCCCAAGTGGATGGACAGGACCGTGCCCCACATGAGCATCGAGGGCGCGGAGTTCTTCGCCGAGCGCGACAAGCAGGCGGCGGACGAAGCGAAGGAGCGCGAGCCCGCGATGGTCCCCTAGCGGCTCCAGGCGTGCCCGGAGTACGCGGGCACCAGGGAATAACCTGCGGTGAGTGACTCCCGGGGGCGTCCTCACCGCAGGTCTTCCCGGGTTCGTCGGGCGACGGACCGAGCTGGAAGCCGTTTCCCGAGCCCTGGCTTGCGCTCGCGCCGGCAGCCCGAGGATCGTGGTGATCGAGGGAGAGCCGGGGATCGGCAAGACCGCGTTCGTCCGCCGCTGCCTGGCCGACGTGCAGGACTACGTCGTCCTGGCGGCGAGCGGGGACGAGTCCGAGAGCAACCTCGACTACGGGGTCGTTTCGCAGCTGGTGTCCCGTGCGGGACCCGATCCCGACCGGGAGCGCGTCGCCCTCCTCGGCGATGGCTCGCCCGCGAGCCCGTTCACGGTCGGCGCCGATCTGCTGGCGATTCTCGGCGCGCTGCAGGACGAGGGGCCCGTGGCGCTGTTTGTCGACGACGCTCACTGGATCGACGCGTGGTCGGCCGGCGCGCTGCTGTTCGCGCTGCGCCGCCTGTACGCCGATCGGGTGTGTGTGCTGATCGCGACCCGTCCGCTCGGGTCCGGCGAGGACCAGTCCAGCTGGTCGCGGCTGCTCAACGACGCCGAGCGCGTCCAGCGCCTGATCCTGAGCGGGCTCGACAGCCGCGAGGTGGTGATGCTGGCGGGCGCCGAGGGCCACCCGGCGCTCACGCTGGCTGCGGCCGACCGCCTGCGCGATCACACGCACGGGCACCCGTTGTATCTGAAGGCGCTGTTGCGAGAGCTACCCGACGATGCGGTCACAGCGGACCGCGGTGTGCTCCCTGCCCCCCACTCTTTCGCGGCAACGGTGCTCGCGCGGATGACCCGAATCGGCACGGCCGCTCAAGATCTGGTGGCAGCGGCTGCCGTCGCCGGCCCCCGATGCACGCTGAGTCTGGCCGATGAGGTTACGGGTGTGGGCGATCCTCTGAGCGCGCTGGACGAGGCGCTCGCGGCCGACCTGCTGGCGCTGGTGCCCGGGCGCGTTCTGGCCGAGATCACATTCGTGCACCCGCTGGTCCGCGCCGCGGTATACGACGACCTCTCGCTCACTCGGCGGCGTGAGCTGCATCTGGCGTGCGCACGGCTGACATCCGGCGCGACGGCGCTCGCGCATCGGATCGCCGCGAGCCCCGGCGCCGACGACGATCTTGCCGCCGAGGTCGTGGCCACGGCGCACGACGAGGTCACACACGGAGCTCTGAGCGCCGGGATCGATCACCTGCTGCTGGCCTCGAGGGTGGCGGGCAACCGGGCGGCTCGGGAGGCCGCGCTGCTGGAGGCGGTGGACTATCTCGGCGTCGCCGGCGACGTACCCAAAGCTCAGGGCCTGCGCGGCGCGGTCGCGGCCTGCGAGGACAGCGCCGAGCGCAGCTTCGCGTTAGGCACGCTGAGCGCGTCGGCGGGTCACGTGCCCGAGGCAATCGACGCCCTCGTGGAGGTCACCGAGCGCTCGGACTTCGCCGCGCACCCCGGCCTGTCCGGACGGGTGACGTCGTCGCTGGCGATCATCAGCGCCTACGCGGGCCGGGGCGTTGAGGCAGTCGACTGGGCGCGTCGTACGCTGAGCGAGCCGCGGCCGGACGTGACCGTCGCGGTCACCGCACGTCAGGCGATGGCGCTCGGGCTGGGCATCTCCGGGCGTGGCGACGAGGCGGTGGCGGTGCTCGATTCGCTGTCGCCGTCCCGGATCGCCCCCCAGCCGTTCGAGGCCGAGATGCTCGCCACGCGCGGGAGCATCAAGCTGTGGCGCGACGACCTGCTCGGCGCAGTCGACGACCTATCGGCGGTGATCGGCTGGGCTCGGGCGGGAAACGCGCCGCGGAGCCTTCCCAACGCCTACGGCTCACTGGCGGAGGCCGAGTATCGCCTCGGAGCGTGGGACGACGCCCAAGCCCACGTCGACGTCGCCGTCTCGCTCGCCCACGACTCCGATCAGGTATGGGAGCTTCCGTTGGTCCACGCCGTGGCCGCGTTCCTGCACGCGGGGCGCGGCGACACGGCGCTGGCCGATCAGCACGTCGCCGCCGCCGCGAGCGCCGCTGAGCTCGCTCCCCTGCCGCTGAGCGTCTACCACGCGGCGATGGCCAGGGCGACCACCCTGGCGTCCCGCGGGGAGTGGACCGGCGTCGCCGACGAGCTAGGGCCGCTGCGCGAGCGCGTGCCAGCCGGCGTCGCCGAGCTGGTGGCCACGCGCATCGGTCCGCTGCAGTGCGAGGCACTGGTCGAGCTCGAGCGTCCCGACGAGGCGGCCGCGCTGCTCGATCGCCTCGGGCGGGAGCGCGGATCGGATGCCGGCGAGGTGACCGGCGTCGAGCTGTGGCGCCTGCTCGGAAGGCTGGAGCAGCTGCGCGGCAACCAGGCCGAAGCCCGGCGGGCATTCGAGGCCGGCCAGGACGTCGCCGCGCGAGCGGGGTCGCCGCTGGCGCAGGCCAGGTTCGAGCTGGACCACGGGCATTTCCTGCGCCGATGCGGACGGCGCAGCGCGGCGGTCGCGCGGCTACAGATCGCCCGCGGGCTGTTCGAGCGCGTGCGGGCGCGCCCCGCGGTGGAGCGGTGTGACACCGAGCTGGCCGCATGCGGCGTGCACGCAGCGTCCGCTGACGCAGCGATCGACGACTACGGGCTCACCGAGCGCGAGCAGACCGTCGCCGGGCTGGTGGCCGCGGGCAAGTCCAACCGCGAGGTCGGCGCGGAGCTGTTCCTGTCGGCCAAGGCGATCGAATATCACCTCGGCAATATCTTCACCAAGGTCGGGGTGCGCTCCCGTCACCAGCTGGCGTCGCGCCTGGCTCGGGGTCAGTGACCCTCGGCCGGCTGCACCGCCAGGACGGGGCAGGGAGCGATGTGCATCAGGCGATTGATGACGCTGCCCACGAGCAGCCCGACGAGCGGCGTATGGCCGCGCGTGCCGGCGACGATCAGGTCGGCCTGCCAGGCTGTCGCGAAGTCGGCGATCGCGTGTGCTGCACCGCCGGCGGGCCGGCGGACGCACTCAAAGCTGGCGGAGATGCCGTCGCCCGACAGCTCCTTGACCTGGCGCTCGATCTTGGCCTCGAGCTCGTTCTCGTTGGCGCTCACCGAGAAGCTGCCGCCGCCCTTGCCAGGCAGCGTGTATTCATCGCAGTGGATAGCCAGCAGCTCGCCGCCTGACTCCTGCGCGAGCGCACGGGCGTGAACCAGCGCATCGTCGGCGGCGTCGGAGCCGTCGGTTGCCCACACGACCTTCTTGTACATGCTCGTTCTCCTTCGCCGGGGTCGTCTGGGCGACAAGCCTCCAGCCTCGGCGGGCCGGGGTCAAGTCACTCCGACCCGTGGCCCGCAGGAGTGGCTACCGGACCCGTCCGCTAGGAAGCGGGGTCCAGATCGGCGTTCTCACGCAACTCGTCGCTGACGCGGCGCAGGATCCGGGAGACCTGCATCTGCGATACACCCACCTGGGTTGCGATCTCGCTCTGCTTGAGCCCGTCATGGAAGCGGAGCGCCAGGACCTGCCGGTCCAGCTTGCGCAACCGCTGGACGCCGACCGCGAGGCTCGCGGTCGTATCGACCAGCGCGTAACGATCGTCGATCACGCCGACGGTGTCATGACGCGTTCCGGACTCATCTTCGAAGTCGGCCTGGATCGGCTCGTCCATCGACGCCGCGTGGTGGGTCGACAGCGCGTCGATGCCCTCCAGCACCTGCTCGATGTCGAGTCCCAGGTACTCCGCGATGTCGGCGACCGGCGGCGACTCGCCGCTCTGCGCGCTGAGCTTGGCCTCGGCCTCCTGGATCTTCAGCGCGAGCTCCTGCAGCCCGCGTGGAAGGTGGACCGGCCAGCCCTTGTCGCGGAAGTGGCGCTTGAGCTCGCCGACGATCGTGGGCACGGCGAACGACTTGAACGCGAACCCGCGCTCGAGGTCGAAGCGGTCGATCGCCTTGACGAGCCCAAGGCTCGCCACCTGGAAGAGATCCTCGAACGGCTCCTGGGTGCGCGCGTACCGCGCGGCCAGCCCCCGGGCGAGCGGCAGGTAGCGCCGCACGAGCTCCTCGCGTGCCGCCTGGTCGCGCTCGGTCTGCCAGCGTACGAACAGCCGCGCGGCGTCAGCCTGCTCTAGCTGCCGGCCTGCTGAGCGTGGGCCTGAGGCTCGAGCACGAAGATCTCGAACGTTCGCGGCGGATCGAACACGATCTGGCTGTGATAGGTGAGCACCTTGCGACCCACCAGCTCGCTGACCGCGTCCATCGTCGTCGGCCCCACCGTCTCCTGGAAGCTGAGCCGGTAGCTGCGCACGAGGTCCGCCTTGCCGTCCGCCAGCAGCGTCTCCTCGTTCCGCGTCAACCCCCCCTCCATCGCCACGAACACGTAGTCGTCCAGGATCCACGCCTTCGCCGCCGTGGGGCCTCGCCCGTAGAACTGCTTCTTCATCCCCACCATCGCGTTCGCCAGCGCGGTTCGTAGCGACCCGCCCTGTTCGCCCGGCATCTGACCGCCGCCGGCCTTGACCAGCTCTTGGGCCGGGCTCGGCCGCTGGGAGTTCGGTTCGTCGGACATTGTCGATAACTATCGCCGATGCGCTGAGGATTTCAACGTCGGCGACTGGCACCTCACCCGCAGGATCGCCGGACGGCGATTGCGAGCTGTGAGACCGATTCGGCAAAGGGAACCTCCGGCATGACGTGAACCAAATCCGGAAGCGCGCCACCACCGAAAAAGCGAGGCGATCACCCGGGTTGTCCCGCCTGCCGGCGCTCCCCACGGGACGCGCGCGGCCTGCTGCTTACAGTCTAGTCTCCCCGGCGGCATCGGCCGCGGAGAATGTCCGCATGGGAACCGAGCCGTCCGTCGGGGTGCGCCGGAACTCTGTGCGAATGCCATCGCGACCTGTCCTGGCTGCCAGACGGGCGCCGCCGTACGGCGGCTGACAGCAATTACGCCGAGCGGCGCGAGAGACCGGTCCGTCCGCGTGCATAACACGTCAAATCCGGCTTTGTCGGTGGAGGCTTGCCGCGCAGTGCACCGTATGCGTGCCTGGCACGGCAAGCCTCCAAGCCGGCGTCGGATTTGACGCGTTAAGCACGCCGCCGCCTGTGGCGGGCGACAATCTCCGGTGACCGCCTGACCGACCGCTAGCGCCTCCTCGCGAGATATCAGCTCGGCGAGATCTCTTAGAGCATCGCCAGCTGGCGACCCTTCCAGACCGCCGGCGGCGGCTCGCCGCCCGCGACTGCGGCCTCGAGGTCGAGCAACGCCTGCTTGCGCTGCAGCCCTCCGCCGTAGCCGGTGAGGTCGCCGTTGGCGCCGATCACCCGGTGGCACGGGACCACGATTGGCACCGGGGTCCGCCCCACCGTCGCGCCGACCGCGCGCACGCGATCCGGACGGCCGATCGCGTCGGCCAGCGCGCCGTAGCTGATCGTGGCGCCGAACGGGATCGCGAGCAGCTCTCTCCAGACCCGCCGCTGGAACTCCGTGCCGCCCAGATCCAGCGCCAGGTCGAACCATGTCCGCGTGCCGTCGAAGTACCGTTCGAGCTGTTCGCACGCGACCGCCAGCGCAGCGGGGTCGCGGCGCTCCTCGGCGAGCGGTCCGCTGCGCCCTGGGTAATACAGCGCGCTCAGCCGGCCGGGTCCGCCGATCAGCGTGAGCGGCCCGAGCGGACTCTGGTAGATCGTCCAAGCGTCCGTCATGTGCGTTGAACGCGGGCGGCCGCCGGTCCGTGAGATCCCCGGACGGACAGGCTTCACTTCGACGGCCGTCGAAGCGTTTAGCGCTTAGCCTGACTACATGAGCCCGCACGACAACGGTTCGCCCGCCCCGCGACCCGGCGGCGATACCGATATCGCCGCGGTTGGCGCGCTGATCGCCGACCCGGCTCGCTGTCAGATCCTGCTCGCGCTCGACGACGGCCGGGCGCTGCCGGCCAGCCGGCTGGCCTCGGAAGCCGGCGTGAGCGCGGCCACCGCGAGCTCTCACCTCAGCAAGCTGACCGACGCCGGCCTGCTGACCGTCGAGCCGTCTGGCCGCCACCGCTACTACCGCCTGTCGGGGCCGAGGGTGGGACGGCTGATCGAGGCGCTCCAGCAGGTCGCCCCGGTCAAACCCGTCCGCTCGCTGCGCCAGGACACTCGCGCGCGGGCGCTGCGCGATGCCCGCACGTGCTACGACCACTTGGCGGGACGGCTCGGCGTCGATCTGATGGCGGCGATGATCTCCCGCGGGCACCTGATCGGTGGGGACGGGGTGTTCGATCCTGCGCGCGCCCGCCGCGATGGGCGCACCGGCTACGGGCACGACGTCGACTACGACCTGACCGACCCGGGACGGTCGTTGCTCACCGATCTCGGCGTGCGGATCCCGGGCGGGCGCCGCGCGGTCCGCTACTGCGTGGATTGGAGCGAGCAGCGCCACCACCTCGGCGGCGCGGTCGGCCGCGGGATGCTCGACCGGTTCACCGAGCTCGACTGGATCGAGCGCGCGGAGTCGACCCGCGCGGTCCGGGTGACGTCCGACGGTGCGGCCGGCTTCCGCGAAGCCTTCGGAATCGACCCCCCCGGCACGCCGCACCAATAAGCTGAGCACCGTGCTCGGCGATCAAGAACTGGTCGCGTTCGTGGGCGTCAGCGACCTCGAGCGCGCCCACCGCTTCTACGGAGAGGTGCTCGGCCTCAGCCGGATCGACTCAAGCGAGTACGCGCACGTGTACACGGCGGGCGGCGCGCAGCTGCGGGTCACCCGGGTGCCCAAGCCGGCGGCGGCGCCGTACACCGTGCTCGGCTGGCGCGTCGACGACATCGCGGCGGCGGTCCAGGAGCTGGTCGCGGCCGGGGTCAAGCCCAATCGCTATCACGGCATGGACCAGGACGAGCTCGGCATCTGGGAGGCGCCGGCGGGATCGCTGGTGGTCTGGTTCTCAGATCCCGACGGGAACACGCTCTCGCTCCAGCAGCCGCCCGCGTAGCCGCGGCGGCGACGAACGCCGCACTGGCTGCTCAGCGCAGCGCCTGGGCGAGATCGGCCACCAGGTCGTCGGGTTCCTCCACCCCGCAGCTGAGCCGGACCAGATCGGGCGGCACGGCCGCAGTCGAGCCCTCGACCGACTGGTGGGTCATCGCCTGTGGGACCTCGATCAGTGACTCGACGCCGCCGAGCGACTCGGCGAGCGTGAACAGCCGCGTCCGCGCGGCGATCGCCGCGGCGTCGGCGTGCCGGAAGCTGACCATGCCGCTGAACCCAGGCCACCGGGCGTCGCGTACGCCGTCGGTGCGGCGCAGCAGCTCGACGATCGCGGCGGCGCTGCGCGCGTGGGCGGCCATCCGAAGGTGCAACGTGCGCAGGCCGCGGTGCACGAGGAAGCAGTCAAACGGGCCCGGAACCGCGCCGACCGAGTTCTGCACGAACCGCAGCTGCTCGTACCAGCTCTCGGCGCGCGCGATCACCGCGCCGCCGACAACGTCGGAGTGCCCGCCGAGGTACTTGGTCGTCGAGTGCACCACGAAGTCGGCGCCAAGCTCAAGCGGGCGCTGGTTGGCCGGCGTCGCAAACGTGTTGTCGACCGCGACCAGGGCGCCCTTGCGCCGGGCGATGACCCCCGCGAGGTCGACCACGTTGAGCAGCGGATTGGTCGGGCTCTCCACCCAGATCAGCGCGGTGTCGTCGCGGACCACGCGCTCCAGCGCGTCGAGGTCGGTCTGATCGACCAGGTCAAACTCCAGGCCCCAACGGCTGAGGACCTTGTCGACGAGCCGGTAGGTGCCGCCGTACAGGTCGGCGGGCAGCACGATGTGCGATCCGGCCCGGCAGACCACGGTGATCAGCGCATGCTCGGCGGCGAGACCCGATGAGTAGGCGACCGCAAGCCCGCCCTCGAGCTCACCGAGCGCCTCCTCGAGCGCGGCTCGGGTCGGGTTCGCCGAGCGAGCGTAGTCGTAGTCATCGACGAACTCGCCCGGCTTGCCCTGGGCGTAGGTCGAGGTCTGGTGGATCGCGGGGATCACCGACCCGAACGCAGGGTCTGGCTTCAGGCCCGCGTGCACGGCGCGGGTGGCGAACGCGTCGCGGGGGGCGGAAGGCTCGGTCACGAGGCCAGTGCTTCCAGGAGATCGGCTCGCGTGACGAGCCCCTCGGCGCGCCCCGCGCGCGTGACCAGCAGCGCCTGCTGATCGCCCACCAGCAGCTCGATCGCCTCGCGCACCGGGTCGTCGGCGGACACCGCGGGGAACGGAGGCTCCATCACCTCGACGATCTCGGCATCGAGCACCGACGGGTCCTCCGCGGCGCGCCTGAGCAGCCCTCGCTCACCGATCGCCCCCACGACGGTGGCCGGATCGTTCGTGCTCACCACCGGCAGCTGTGAGACCCGATGCTCGTGTAGCAGCGCGACAGCATCGCGCACCTTGAAGTGGGTCTGGACCGTGACCAGAGGAGGGATCTCACCCGCGCTGCGCTTGCGCACCAACACGTCGCCCACCACCAGCTTGGAGCCGCTGTCGAGGAATCCGTACTGGCGCATCCAGCTGTCGGAGTAGATCTTCGACAGGTACGAGCGGCCGCCGTCGGGGAGGATGACCACGACCAGCGCGTCCGGGTCGTTGACCTCGCCGGCGACCTCGAGCGCCGCGTGCAGCGCCAGGCCGCCGGAGCCTCCGGCGAGGATCCCCTCCAGCTGGGCCAGCCGGCGGGTGGTGAGGAATGAGTCGCGATCGGACACGGTGACCCAGCGGTCGATCACGGTCGGGTCGAATGTCGCGGGCCAGAAGTCCTCGCCGACGCCCTCGACCAGATACGGACGGACGTTCTCCTCGCCGCCGGAATAGATCGATCCCTCGGGGTCGGCTCCGACCACGACCAGGTCGGGATTGCGTTCGCGCAGGTACCGTGCGGCGCCGGTGACCGTCCCGCCGGTGCCGACGCCGACCACGAGGTGGGTGATCCGGCCCTCGGTCTGCTCCCACAGCTCGGGCCCCGTCGAGTCGTAGTGGGCCCGCGGGTTGGCCTGGTTGAAGTACTGGTTGGGCTGGAACGCGCCCGGGATCTCCTCGGTCAGTCGGTCGGCGACCCGGTAGTAGGACTGCGGCGAGTCGGGCGGGACGTCGGTCGGGGCGAGCACCACGTCGGCGCCGTACGCGCGCAGCAGGTCGATCTTCTCGCGCGACATCTTGTCGGGCATCACGGCGATCACGCGATAGCCCTTCAGCCGAGCCGCGATCGCCAGGCCCGTGCCGGTGTTGCCGGAGGTGGGCTCGACGATCGTGCCGCCCGGTCGCAGCTTGCCGTCGCGCTCGGCCGCGTCGATCAGGGCGATCGCCACGCGGTCCTTGATCGAGCCGCCGGGGTTGAACGACTCGAGCTTGGCGACCAGCTGCGTCCGCAGGCCCGCGCCGATGCGCGACAGGCGCACCATCGGCGTGTGTCCGACCGTGTCCAGGATCGAGTCCGTCAAGACTGGTGCGGTGAGAGCTTCTGGCATTGGAGCAGTGTGATGATTCTGCGGAGATTTGACAAGTGCTCGCAGATTCTACGTCTGCCGACGTCCAGAATGGATATTCTTCGGTAGGCCTGGAGCAGGTGCCCTCGTGCCGAACGATCGACAACCCCCCCTCGACGACATCGACCGCGCGATGCTCGGGCTGCTCGCCGAGGACGCGCGGGTGACCAACCAGCGTCTCGCCGATCACGTCGGCGTGGCCCCGTCGACCGCGCAGGCGAGGCTGCGGTCGCTGCGCGAGCGCGGCGTGATCCGTGGCTTTCACGCCGAGGTCGATCTGGCCGCGCTCGGCCGTCCGCTGCAGGCGCTGATCGCTGTGCGCCTCGCGGTTCACGCGCGCGAGCAGATCGACGCCTTCACGGACGCCGTCCGGCAGCTGCCCGGAGTGCTGATGGTGTTCCACCTCACCGGCGTGACTGACTACCTGGTGTGGGTCGCGGCGGCTGACGCCCAAGACCTCCGGGAGTTCGTGGTCGATCACCTGGCCACGCATCCGTCGGTAGCCCACGCCGAGACGTCGCTTATCTATGAGCACCGCCGCGGTCCGGGGATCTGGGGCGCGGCGGACCCCGCATGAGGGCGGCCGCGCGGACGCAGGGACTCGGGACCTCGATCTTCACCGAGATGAGCGCGCTTGCGGTTCGCACCGGCGCGATCAACCTCGGACAGGGCTTTCCGGACACCGACGGCCCGGCCGGCGCGATCGAGGCGGCGGTAGCGGCCCTGCGCGACGGCCACAACCAGTACGCCCCACTCCCCGGCGTCCCCTCTCTGCGCGAAGCGGTACTCGAGCACCAGCGCCACTACTACGGGCTCGAGCCCGAGGATCTGCTGATCACGTTTGGCGCGACCGAGGCGATCGCGGCCGCGCTCCTGGGGCTGTGCGATCCGGGCGACGAGGTTGTGGTGCTCGAGCCGTACTACGACTCGTACGCGGCCTGCATCGCCTTCGCCGGAGCGCAACGACGGCCGGTCACGCTGCGCCCGCCCGACTTCGCGCTCGACCCAGATGCGCTGCACGCGGCGATCTCCCCGCGAGCGCGCGTACTGCTGCTCAACACCCCACACAATCCCACCGGCCGCGTGCTGAGCCGCTCCGAACTCGAGTTGATCGCCGCCGCCTGCGTCGAACACGACCTGGTGTGCATCAGCGACGAGGTCTACGAGCACCTCGTCTACGACGCCGAGCACATCCCCGCGGCGACGCTCCCGGGGATGGCGCAGCGCACGCTCACGATCTCGAGCGTCGGCAAGACGTTCTCATTCACCGGCTGGAAGGTCGGCTGGTGCTCAGGTCCGGCCGAGCTGGTCGCGGCCACCCGGACGGTCAAGCAGTTCCTGACGTTTGCCGGCGGAACGCCGCTCCAGCACGCCGCCGCGGCGGCGCTGGGCCTGCCCGCTTCGAACATCGAGAGGCTCCGCGACGACCTTCAGACGCGGCGCGATCAGCTGTCCGCCGGCCTGGACGCTGCCGGGCTGCAGCCGCTGGCTCCGCAGGGCACGTACTTCATCAACGCCGACGTCGGCTCCGAAGCGGTGGAGTTCTGCTCGTCGCTGCCCGAGCGCTGCGGGATCGTGGCGATCCCGACGAGCGTGTTCTACGACGACCGAGAGGCGGCGAAAACGCTGGTGCGCTTCGCGTTCTGCAAGCGCGCCGAGGTGATCGAGGAGGCCGCCGCCCGGCTGGCGAGCCTCGGCTGAGCGACCGGGCAGCCGACAGTCCGTCAGAATCAGCGGCATGCTCACGTCCGAGATCGTCGTCGCGGGCCCGTACTACGACGAGTTGTCAGTCGGGCAGGTGTTCGATGAATCGCCCGGGATGACGCTGACCGACGGCCACGCGGCATTGCATCAGGCAATCCTCGGCGACCGGCTGCGGCTCGCGCTCGACGCCGATCTGGCCGCGCACGTGGTCGGAGACGGCTCCGTGCCGGCGCATCCGGGTCTGGTGTGCGACATCGCGATCGGCCAGTCGACGCTGGCCACTCAGCGCGTGATCGCCAATCTCTTCTATCGAGGCCTGGCGCTGCGCCGCAGCCCGCGGATCGGCGACACGCTCCGCACCGTCACCGAGGTGGTGGCGCTCCGCGACACCTCCGAGCGACCCGGCCGCGCACCCACCGGGCTGGCGGCGCTACGTGTGATGACCGTCGACCAGCACGACCGCCCGGTGCTCGACTATCACCGCTGCGCGATGCTGCCGATCCGTCCGGGCGCGCCCCGGCCCGGGCACACTGCCGACCTGAACGCGATCTCGGCCGAGATCGACGTCGGGACGCTGACCGCGTCGATCGAGGGCTGGGACCTCTCCGAGTTCCGCTCCCGTGTCCCCGGCGCCCACGCCGACGCGATCCGGCCCGGCACGCGCTACGTGCTCGAGAACGGCGACACGGTCACGGCCGCGACGGAGCTCGCGCGGCTGTCGCTGAACGTCGCCGGCGCTCACACCGACCCCGGCGCCACCGGTACCGGACGCCGGCTCGTGTACGGCGGACACACGATCGGGGTCGCGTTCTCGCAGGCCGTGCGGGCGCTGCCGAACCTGGTCACGGTCGTCGCCTGGCGCTCATGCGATCACCTCGCGCCCGTGTTCGAGGGCGACGTGCTGCGCAGCTCGGTGACCGTCGACGCGGTCGACGAGCTCGACGGCGCCGCCGCGCTCGTCGAGCTGCGCGTGCAGACCGACGCAGACCGCGTCGACGAGAGCGGCTCCGAACCCGTGCTCGACTGGCGGCTGGTCGGGGTGATGGCGTGAGCGACGACGCCCCGGGGTCGGCCGGCGGGATTCTCGAGGGCTTCCGCCTGGTCGAGGGGTCGGCGTTCGTGGCCGCGCCGCTGGGCGGGATGACGCTCGCCCAGCTCGGCGCCGACGTGATCCGCTTCGACCAGATCGGCGGTGGGCTTGATTACCAGCGCTGGCCGCTGGCGGCCGACGGTCAGAGCCTGTTCTGGGCCGGGCTCAACAAGGGCAAGCGCTCGATCCAGGTCGATATCCGCTCCGAGCAGGGGCGCGACCTCGTGACGGCGCTGATCGCGGCCGCCGGCGCGCTGCTGACGAACTTCCCCGCGCGCGGCTGGCTGGACTACGACCGGCTGCGCGCGCGCCGCGACGACCTGCTGATGGTCGCACTCAGCGGCAACCCCGACGGCAGCTCGGAGGTCGACTACACCGTCAACCCGGCCACGGGGTTCCCGTGGGCCACCGGGCCGCGAAACCTGTCCGAGCCGCTGAACAGCGTGCTGCCCTCGTGGGACCTGGTGATGGGCGGTCTGGCCGTCAGCGGCCTGCTCGCGGCGGATCGACGGCGCAGCCAGACCGGCGAGGGCCAGCTGATCCGGCTGGCGCTGTCCGACGTGGCGTTCGCGACGGTGGGCAACCTGGGGCGGATCGCAGAGGCCCAGCTGGGAGCCCAGGACCAGCGCAAGGACGGCAACTACCTGTACGGCGCCTTCGGACACGACTTCGCCACCGCCGACGAACGCCGCGTGATGGTCGTCGCGCTGACCGCCCGCCAGTGGCGCGCCCTCGTCGAGGCGACCGAGACCGGAGCCGCGTTCGCCAGCATCGAGGAGGCCACCGGCCAGGACCTCGCCACCGAGACCGGACGCTATGAGGCCCGCGACCTGATCGCGGCGATCCTCCGCCCCTGGTTTGCGGCGCGCACGCTGGCGCAGGTGCGCGAGCAGTTCGCCGGCACCGGCGTGTCCTGGGGTCCCTACCAGACCTTCCGCCAGCTGGTCGAGGAGGACCCCCGCGCGTCGCCGGCCAACCCGATGTTCCAGGAGCTGGACCACCCCGGCGTCGGGCGCTACCTGGCCCCTACCTCGCCGCTGAACTTCGTCGGCCGCGAGCGGCTGCCGGTCCGCCGCGCGCCGCTGCTGGGGGAGCACACCGAGCAGATCCTCGCCGAGGTGCTCGGACTCAGTCAGCGCGAGATCGGCGCGCTGCACGACCAGGGAGTCGTGGCCGGGCCGGTGTCGGCGCCGGCCTGAGGGCCGCGCTGGTCTACGGGCTCGAGCGCGTCGGTAGCGGGTTCTTGGGGAGCATTATCGCCAGAGCGAGACCCGCCAGCGCGACCACCCCGAGCACGATCATCGCGGCCACATATGTCCCGTTCCCTGAGCTCAGGTTCGAGATCAGGATCGTGCCCGCGATCGCGGTCCCGAACGACGAGCCGAGGTTCGAGACGCTGCGCGACAGCCCGGAGATCTCGCCCTGCTTCTCCTCGGGGAACGCCGACTGCACGATGTTGACCGACGGAGTCAGCATCACCCCCAGGCCGAGTCCGATCAGGAGCAGGCCCGGCGCGAACGCCCACGCGCTCGACTTGGCGGCGCCGACGAGGGCGAGCAGCAGCACGATCCCAATGACGGTGACAAGGAAGCCGCCGCCGATCAGCCGCTTCTGAAGCCGGCGCGTGGCCATCCGCTCGGCGGCCAGCGAGGCGGCGAGCACCCCCACCGTGGCCGCGGTGAAGACCACACCGGTCTTCATCGCGCTGTAGTGGCGCTCGGTCTGCAGGTACACCGAGACCACGAACGACACCCCCATCAGCAGCAGCCACTGGAGGTTCTGGGTGAGCAGGCCGAGATTCGATGTCCGGTTGCGAAACAGGCTCGTGGACAGCAGCGGCTCCTTGTGTCCGCGTTCCCGGGAGCGGATGTGGACGAAGAAGCCGGCCAGCAGCGCCACTCCGATCACGAGGCAGATGACCAGCAGCGTGTTGTTATGGCCCGCCTGGATGATCCCGAACACCACGAAGAACATGCCGACCCCGGACAGGAGCGCCCCGATCCCGTCGAACGGGCGCTTGGGGTCGGGCGCGACCGGGTCGACGACCCGTCGGCTGAGCACGACGATCGTGGCGACGACCAGGGCCTGGAACACGAACGCGGCCCGCCAGCTGATCGCCGAGGTGATCAGGCCCCCGATCAACGGCCCGGCCGCGGCCCCGATCCCGCCGAGCCCGCTGATCACGCCGAACGACCGCGCGCGGGACTCCATCGAGGTGAACGCCATCGTGGTGAGGATGTACACGGGCGGGATCAGGAACGCGGTGCCGACGCCCTCGAATACCGAGTTGCCGACGATCAACAGGCCAAGTCCGGGCGCGACCGCGCTCAGCACCGCGCCGATCCCGTACAGGATCAGACCGCCCGTGAAGCACCGCTTGCGACCGAAGCGGTCGGTCAGCTTGCTGCAAGGGATCATGAGCACCGCCATGATCACCAGGAACAGCGTGATCACGGTCTGGACACCCTTCACGTCCGTGTGCAGATCACGACTGATGTCGTTGATCATCACGTTCATGTTCGAGCCGGCGAAGCTGCAGATGAACTGGGCCAGCGCCAGCGGTGCGAGGAACGCCCGCGGGGATGTCACCCAGCTCGCGGTCCCCGCGGTGCGCTGCGAAGGCGTCGCGCTCAGATCGCTCAAAGGTCCCTCGGCCCGCAAGATAGCCGAGGAGGACGACCTGAGGTCACGTCAATCGGTCATGAGCTCATCGCGGGATCACCAGCAGCGGGCATTGCGCGTTGCGCATCAGGTGATCGGAGGTGCTGCCCTCGATCAGGCGATCCATCGGGCCAAGCCTGCGCGAGCCGACGACCAGCAGGTCGAGGTCGCGCGAGAACCTGGCCAGCTCGGGTCCCGGCTGGCCGTAGGCGATGTCCCCGTCGACGTCCGTCAGACCGTGCTCACGCCGAGAGCTCTCGTCAACCAGGTGCTTCGCCGCATCCGGAAGCCGATCGCGCACGGGCTCGTCGTAGGGGATCGTCGCGATCGGCACGACCATCAGCGCGCGGACCGTGCCGCCGGACTGCGCGGCGAGCCCGCGGGCCGCTTCGATCCCGCGGATCGACTCCGCGGAGCCGTCGTACGCCACGCCGATCCTCGACAGCCGTCCGTCCGCCGTGTACCCCTCGGGGGCGACCGCGACCGGGCACGGAGCGTTCCTGACGGCGAGCGTGGCGTCGTTGCCGAGCACGACCCGGCCGAGCGGTCCGCGCCGGGACGATCCCACCGCCAGCAGCTCGCCCTCGTGGCGCGTGACGAGGCGCGCCAGCCCGATTCCGATCTCAGACCCCGGCACCGACACCAGCCTCGCGTCGATCGCGGCGGCATGCCGTTCGCGGATCAGCACGCTCTGAGAGTCGCCGTACGTCGACGCCGAACCCGGGCGTGCGGCGCGCGCCAACGGCGCCTCGGCGCCGTAGAAATTGGCGAAGACGAACTTCGCTTCCGGCGCGGCCAGCTGCTTGGCCAGCGCGATGGCCGCGTGGCCGCCCTCGCGACCGTCGACGCCGACGATGACGCTCGTGAACATCGAGATCAGATCCCTCGAGAGCACAATAACTCCGCCGGCGATCGCCTGTTCAGGCTTCGCCGCGGACGCGGACTCGCGCGGGCCACGACGCTGCGCCGGCCGGCGTGCCGAGCCGCGTGCGCCTGGAAGGGTGCATGGTCATTAGGGTAGCCTAATTAGGCTACCCTAACACGACTGCGAGCTGGTTGCCAAACGTAGGCGTCCTTCAAGGTGTCGCCTGACGGCCGGCCATTCGTCGTCGATCACCGAGTAGTAGGCCGAATCACGCTTACCGCGGTCGCGGACGACCATGTGGGTGCGCAGAATCCCCTCAAACGTCGCTCCCAGCGCGAGGAGCGCTCCGCGGGCGCGCGCGTTGCGGGCGTCGGTCTTGAATTCGACCCGCCGCAGACCGACCGTCTCGAATGCATGTCCGAGTAACAGCAGCTTGGTCTCGACGTTGACGCCGGTCGACCAGGCGCTGCACGTGACCCAGGTCCAGCCGATCTCGGCCCTCAGATGCTCGAGGCGGATCTCCAGGAAACGCGTGGAGCCGAGCACCTGACCAGTCTCGGCCGACAGGATCGTGTAGGGAACCTCGCGCTCAGCCTCCGCTGAAACGAGAGACGTCGTCAGCCAGTCGTGCAGCGCCTGGCGCGACGATGCCATGTCGGTCGGCATCCAAGCGAACATGTCCGGGTCTGACGCGGCAGCCGCGAGGCCCTCCTCGTGGTCGGCCGACAACGGTTCGACGACGACCAGGCGACCCGTAAAGCGACTGCGCAGGCCAGCGACGGTTGGTCCCGAGGCGCCGAGTGCGGTGTCGCTCATCGCGCGACCTTATCGCGGGGTGGGCTCTCTGCTCAGTGCTGCCCGCCGGGGCTGGCTGGCTCCGGGCGGCAGCAGGGCTGACGGGCCATCAGAACTGCGGCCGTTGGGCGCCCAGCACGGGCGTCGCAGCAACCGCGGTGGCGAGGGCGACGGTTGCGTCTGCGCTAGCGCCCGTGCCCGGGTGGCAGCAGATAGCGCCCGACGTAGATTCTGTTGCCCGCGGATCCTGCCACCACGAGCCGGGACCCCGAACGTATGAGGGCGTTGATGAACACCCGCCTTGGCGTGCCGATCGTGAATACCCCTCTGCGAGCGAACCGCGAGTTCGGCAGTCCGTTGGGCCGCAACTGGGCCAGCTTGGACTGCACGGCGACAGTCACCTGGCCCGCTCGCGTGGACGTGGCGCCGCACGTCGTAATCGCGTTGCCACCGATGCCAGGCGTGATCGAACGACCGTTCCGGGCGCTGCCGTAGGAGCGGTCCAGTGTGCCCCGGCTCGTCAGTCTGGCGGTCAGGAGCGCGGAGCGGTGCGTGCCTCCGCCACCGGCCACGCTGATCCTGCCGCTGCCATCGACGGTCATCGCACACGGGTACCACGACTGCGGGACGTGAGCTCGGTCGAAAAACGTGATTTGGGTATGCCCCCGGGTGCCGAAGGACGGCGACGGGCGGCCCGTTGAAGTCAGGCGAAAGACGCCGGCGCTGCCGTGCCCTCCGCTGCCACCTCCGGTTCCGCCGATGTAGTCGATGTGCCCGCCGGCGATGACGCCTCCGTCAGGCGTCGGCGCCAGGCCGTTGACGCCCGCGCTCGATGCAGCCTTCGGGATCCAGAACAACGTCTGCACGATCCCCCCACGCCCGAACGTGCGGTCAAGCACGCCGTTGCGCCTGAAGCGCGCGACGACAAAGGGACGGCCGTTGCGGTTCGCGTTGGAACCACCGAGCAGGATGCGTCCATCGGCCGCGATTGAGAGTGAGTTGGCGATGCCGCCGACGGCCACCTTCGCAAAGCCGCTGCGGGCTGGCCCGAACGTCCGGTCCAGCCGCCCATTGGCGTCAAGCCGCATCACGAGCATCGAACCCAGGCCGTACCCCCCGGCGATCACCAGCTTGCCGGTCCTTTGATCCCGGGCGATGGCCGTCGCAATGAACGGACCATCGGCCACCGGAAACGTCGACCTGAAAATCCCGCGCGCGCCGAAGCTCGGGTCCAGTCGTCCGTTCGCCAGGTAACGCGCGATGATGAGCTGACCGTCGCCGGACGGCGGACTGGCCTGACCCGCGACCACGATCCGTCCGCCCTCCGTCGCGATCGCGCCGTACGCCAATGCACTGGTACCCCCGACCGGCGTCGTCACGAACCCTCGCCCCGCGCCGAAACTCCGATCGAGCCGGACCCCCGGAGACGTGGACGCGCCAACCGCCGGCGCAACGACCACCGCGGCCGATAGTCCGGCTAACACACCCCAGCCCAGCCGCGGGATGACGCCCCTCATCTGCACCGCACAGGAGCCTACCGACCACCGGAGCCACCAGGTGCTGCGGGTCGTTTATCGCCGCGCTGGAGGCCCGGCGTGATATGACGGGCTCGAGCCGAGAGCGATCGAGAGGACTGCCATGCCACCCACCACCGTTCATTTCAATGGTTCGGTCAACCTGCCCGACGCCGAGACCGTGATGCGCGAGATCAGCTCACGGATCCCGAATGGGGTGCGCCGGATGACCGACGGGGAGACCGGCGACCGCAACTACTGGATCAGTTTCCAGACGCGGAAGTTCGAGCAGATGCCGGAGTTCGAGACCGTCTCGGTCGGCCAGGCCTATGAGACCACTCGCGATGCGCCGGCGATGCCCCAGCTTCGCCTGACCGAGGGCGCTAGCGCCGAGATGATCAACTGGCCCGATCTCGGCTATGCCGATGAATACGCCAAGTCGTTTGCGGCGTTCGAGCGGATGCAGAACGAGGGCACGATCCCGGCGGACGTGCGCTTCCAGCTGCAGTACCCCACGCCTCTGGCCTCGGTGGCGGGAACGTTCGTGCCCGCCGACCTGCCCAGGGTCGCGCCCGCTTACGAACAGGCTCTGTTCGCCGACCTCGACACCGCGCTTGAGCGCCTGCCGCATCAGCAGGTCGCCGTGCAGTGGGATGTCGCGGTTGAGTTCGGGGCCCTGGAGGGAGCGATGGGGCCGAAGTTGCCGATCGACCAGATCACGCCCGGGCTGGTGCGTTGTATCGAGCGCGTGCCCGCCGATGTCCCGGTCGGCATGCACCTGTGTTACGGCGACTACGGCCATCAGCACTTCATGCAGCCCCGGTCGCTGCAGATGCAGGTCGACCTCGTCAATGCCTTGACCTCGGCTGGCCGCCGCCCGCTCGACTTCGTGTCCTTCACCGTGCCGCAGGGTCGCGCCGACAGCGCCTACTTCGAACCTCTCGGCGGGCTGAGGACCGGCCCTGACACCGAGCTGTACTTCGCGCTTGTCCCCTATCACCCGGACGATCAGGCGCCGGGGACCACAGCCGAGCAGATCGAGCACATCGACGCCGCGCTGATCAACTCCCCCGTGGGTGCTCGTCACTGGGGGATTTGCACCGAATGCGGCATGGGCCGGGTCGACGCCGGTGACGTGCCGGCACTGCTTGACCTCCACAGCAAGATCCTCGCGTCCTCACGAGTCTGAGCTCGTCGATTGCTGTCCGCGACGATCGCTCCCATGGGGTTCGGCGAACGAGCGAAAGCGCTCGGTCATCTCTGCGTCAGGCCCGGAGTCGCGGTCATCGTCCGCGTCCTCGGCGGACCCGTCGCCGGCCTCGTCGGGTTCATCGGCGGGATGGTCGGCATTGGCCTGCTCGACAGCGCCCTCAAGGCACGCCCGGAGGCGCTCCTCGGACCCCTCGGCGACGTCGCCGACGGAGACGATGCCGCGCTTCTTACTGACCGAGATCGCTCCCCACTGTGCATGGCCGGCCAGGAGCTTGGCGGTGGTCTCAAAGCTTGACTTCCAACCAGACGGGATCTCCCCGTCGAGGTTCACCGTCAGGCGCGAGTCGCTCACCTCTGCGCTGGCCCAGTCGAGGGCGCACTCCGTCATGGCGAGTTGCTACCCCCAAGACGCGCGCATTATCAACTGGTCGTCGAAGTCCAGACCCCAGAACCAGGCGGTGCCAGCAGCGCTATGAAATGGGACATCCCGATAATCGCCGGGGCCCTCCTGGCCGTGGCCGGGGTGTCGCGCCGGCTGACCGACACGCCCTTCACGCCAGCCATGGCGTTCGTACTGATCGGGCTGCTGGTAGGTCCGTTCGTGCTCGACGAGGTGACCGTATCCCCCGCGAGCGAAACGGTCCGCACGCTAGCCGAGGCGACGCTCGCCGTCGTGCTGTTCGCCGACGCCTCGCGGATCAAGCTCCGCGTGCTCAGGAAGGAGTACGCGGTGCCGCTGCGACTGCTCGCCATCGGGCTGCCACTCACGATCGCCATCGGCGCGCTGCTGGCAGCGGCCCTGTTCGCGCATCTGAACGCCGGCGAGATGGTCGTGCTGGCCGTACTGCTGGCGCCCACGGACGCCGCCCTCGGACAGGCAGTGGTGACCGAGCCGCGACTCCCGTCACGGATTCGGCAGGGACTCAACGTCGAGAGCGGGCTCAACGACGGGATCTGTGTCCCGCTGCTCCTGATCGCACTGGCGGCTGCGGACGCGGAGGCCAAGGCGACCACGGTTCATCATGCCGTCAGCATCGTGGCCGAAGAGATCGGCTACGGGATCCTCGCTGGCGTGGCGGCGGGCCTCGCGGCCGCCGCCGTGGTCGCGATTGGTCACCGCCGGAACCTGATCAGCGGCTCGTGGCTCCAGGTCATCCCGATCGCCGGCGCGGCCCTCGCCTACGGTTTCGCGGCGGCTCTCGGCGGCTCGGGGTTCATCGCGGCCTTCCTCGCCGGGGCCGTGTTCGGCGGTCTCGTCCCGGACGAGTCAGAGGAGGCCTCGCGCCTGAACGAAGAGATCGGGGCGATGCTCGGGGGAGTGACGCTCATGATTTTCGGCGCGGTGCTCCTGGGGCCGACGTTGAAACACATCAGCTGGCAGATCGCGCTCTACGCGGCGCTGAGCCTGACAGTCGTCCGCATGCTGCCGGTCGCGATCGCGATGCTCGGCAGCGCCGCAAAGTGGCCAACGGTCGGGTTTCTCGGCTGGTTCGGCCCTCGGGGCCTGGCGTCGATCGTGTTCGCGGTGATCACAGTCCAGCAGGCGCACCTGGCGGGCGTTGAGACGATTCTGCGCGCCACGTACCTGACGATCGGCCTGTCCGTGTTCGCCCACGGAATCACGGCCGCGCCACTGGCCAGGCGTTACGCCGGCTGGTATGAGACGCACCCGCCGCACCGCAGGCCGCCGATGGAAAGCGTCCACGCACCACACCATCGCGCCCGCTGGAGACAGCGACCGCCGAGCGAACCCGGGTCATCGATTTCAGCGTGAACCGGCCCTTTCGACGACTCGGTTTTCAAACACGAGGCGATAGTGGTCGAGTAGCTCGCGCTCGAAGCAGACCTGGTTGGCGCTCACGCCGGAGGTGAACGCCAGGCGAAAGTCGGCGCTGGTGAGCCAGCGCGGCAGTAGCCGGAGTTTGAGCAGCGTCTTTCTGAAGCTCGGCGCTCCGATGCGCGACTTCCACCGGTTGATCGTCTCGATGTAGTCGAGGCGGCCGCTGACGCTCGAGACCAGCCGGAAGTGTGGCTCGGCGCACCCGACGACCTGCTCCTGACCGAACGGCAGCCAGGAACCGGGGAACTGGCGCCCCAGCAGCGCGATATACCACTCGTCGGAATCGCTCGGCGGAACCGCGCGGAGCGCCCGGAGGTCGATCCGCGGGGCGGGGATCATGTTCCGGCCGAAGACCATCGTCTGCAGGTAGAAACGACCACCGGGCGGCAGTACGCGTGAGACGCGGGCAAACAGGTCGCGGTAGATCTCCTCCTGCTGCCCCGCCTGGTAGTCGTCGGGGGAGCAGAAATGCTCAAACGCGCCGAGGCTCGCCACGGCATCGAACGTGCCGAAGCGCTCCCGCTCAATCTCCCGCGCGTCCTCGAGGTAAACCTCGAGCCCGTGCCGGCGGCAGGCGGCCAGTTGCGCCGAGGAGAGGGTCACCCCGATCGCGATCCCGCCGCGTGCCCGGGCATAGGCGAGCAACGGACCCCAGCCGCACCCCAGGTCCAGCAGCCGCCGCCCCGGGGCGATCCCGACGTGCTTGGCCACATAATCGTGCTTGCGCTGCTGCGCCTGCTCGAGGCCGATCGAGAAGTCCCCATCGAACATCGCACCGCTGAAATCGGGCAACTCACCGAGGCTCAGCCGGACGATCCGATCGGTCAGCGAGTAAGTGAAGTCGACGTCCCTGCGGTCGGCCATTCCCCTCCAACATACGACTCGCGGTCCGCCGAGGTCGACGCGGCACAATCCGCCTGTGTCGCTGCTGCCGTCATTTGCGGATCTGGCCACGGACCCGGAGCCCGCGATGGACGTCCTGGCGCTGGCCATGGCCGCCGAGCTGCGAGTCGTCGATGCCGATGCCGCGATCGGGAGGCTCGACGAGCTCGGCGCGGATCTCTCCCGCATCGCCGCCCAGACCGAGCACCGTCCGCTGGAGCTCTCGCTCGCCTGCGGTCAGCTGCTCGGCCGCGAGCACGGATTTGCCGGTGACCGCGAGCGCTACGACGATCCCGACAACTCGATGCTCGACATCGTGCTCTCACGACGACGTGGCCTGCCGATCCTGTTGTCGGTCATCTACATCGAGGTTGCTCGCCGCGCCGGCATACCACTGGCCGGGGTCGGACTGCCGGGCCACTTCGTGGTCGGCCATTTCGGCGCCGACCCGCCGGTGCTGCTGGATCCCTTCAACGGCGGCGCGCTCATCGCCGCACCGACCTCAGAAATCGTCAGGCCCTGGCACCCTCACCACATCGCATTGCGAATGCTCAACAACCTGGTGGCCAGCTATCAGCGCCGCGGCGACGTCGGCCAGGCGATCCGAGCCGCCCGACTGCGCCTCATGCTCCCGACCGAGGGCTCGCTACGCGAGACCATGAACGCCGAGCTCCGCGCCCTGCAGGCGCGACTCAACTGACACAGCTGATCGGCGCAACAATGCTCACGGACACTGCGGCTGTCGAGACAGCAGTTTCACGGCAACGCTGTCACCGGGAAGAAGACGAGTGACTGTTTGAACGTTGGGTATGGGGCGGGCGGAGGCGGGAGCAGCCAGCCCGGGTCGGCCGATGTCACAGCGACCCGACTGGTGGCCTTCACCGGGTCGAGGACCGCGCTGGCGTTCAATGTCTCCTCGTCAAGCGGGCCCAAGACGCCACTCACCTCTCCGTTCCGTTCATAGCCGGTGACCTTACGCAGTTGGACCCTCGGGCCAGTCGTGGCCATGCCGTCGTTACGTAGGACATAACCATTGAGTTTGGCCGCTACCGACTTTGGCTTCAGCTGCATCCCACCGCAGGTGAGGATGTGCAGTTGGACGTCCGCTCTCGCGAACGCGCCCGGCGAGCCCGGGGTGGGAACCTCGTTCTTGGGCCAATCGCGCACCACGCGCCTCAAAACCCTTTGGCTGTCGCCATGGTCGAGGCAGACCTCAACACCGATGGTCGTGCCGCCAAAGGTCATCACATGGTCCTTGCGCTGATCCCACTTCTCGAGGTACGGTCCGATCTGCGGGTCATTGCCTGGGCCGGCGGCTTTGGACACGCCGCCAAACGTCACCTGCGGCACGCCGTCGATATTCGACGGTACCCGCTTCTCCACCAAGCGCAGGCTGTCGGGTTCCCCACCTTTCACAACTAGGGCGCTATTGAAATACAACGGCGGGGCGCCCGGATCGTCACGCGTGTTGAACAAGACCGTCCCACAAACGAACAGCCAGTTGGCAAAGATCGGGTTATTGAACATCCCATCCAGCGCCCCTATGATTTTCATACCGACGCTCCGCGGATACGTGTTACCGACGTAGTCGGGTCCGATCGAGGTCGGAGGGCGCAGGTAGAACTCGGGGACAAGGAAGACCTTGAGCGTATTAGTGTTGTCGCCCCACTCCGCTTCTTGGACGCGGTTGTACGCCATGTTCACTACCGCCGCCAAGCGCTTGAGGCGAATCCGAGCGTCGTCAGGGAGCGTCGCGGGCACCGGGATCGTGGCGATGCCCGCAGGTTCGACGCCGGCGTCCCACCCCGAGATCACGGGCCGCGGCGGTGGCCCGGTCGCCCCCGGCGCGGCGGTGGGGACCTGATATCCGATCATGCGGAAATGCGTGTAGGGCATGCCCTGCCTCCTCGTGGACGAGCGCTCCCGCGGACTCAACGAATCCTACCCGCGCTGCGACAGCTCGACGGATCGGCGACGACGTGGCCGCGTAACCGTTGGTCACACTTCTGGTTACAATGGGCGCATGACGGCCTCTTTGGGTGGTTCGTCGGCGGCCGCGGCTCGTCGTCGTCGCCGCGCCTCACGTGAGCGGGACATCGTCGCAGCGACGCGGATGCTGTTTGACGAGCGCGGGCTTCAAGACGCGCGGGTTGACGACATTGCGCGTGCGGCGGGACTGAACAAGGCGCTGATCTACCGAGCGTTCTCGTCGAAGGACGAGATCTTCGCCCTGACGGCGACCAGCTATCTGGATGAGCTTCGCACGCTGACCGATGAGGCCGAGTTGATCGATGACGGCGTGGAGCGGTTGCGTGAGATCTTGACCGTTTTCGCTGAGTTCTGCGTGACCTACCCGGCGTTTCTGGACTGCGGCCTCTCGCTGCTGCGCCGCCCCGCGCGTGAACTGCGCGAGACCCTGTCGGACGCGGCGTGGTTTCGTGTCTCGCGGGCCGTCGGGCGATGCGTGGGTGCCGTGCAGCGGGCGCTGGAGGCCGGGGTGACTCAGACGGCCGTCGAGGTTGACGACGCGGGTTTTCTCGCCGGCCGTCTGCTGACGCAGATGATGGGCTCGCTGCATCTGGCACGTTCGGGGGTGTCGCTGCGGGAGCCGGCCCCCGGCGCGATCGTCGGCGTGCCGGTTGAGTCTGAGCAGGTGCGCGATGCATGCATCCGCGACGCCCTTGCCGTGGCGGGCTTTGGCAACGGAGTACGGACATGAGCGCCGCCAGACATCAGACGCTCACGCTGCACGGTCACTCGATCGCCTACGTGCAGCAGGGCTCCGGACCGGTCCTGCTGCTCATCCATGGAATGGCGGGGGCACTGGACACGTGGCGCTCGGTGATCGAACCGCTGGCAGACCGCGCCACCGTGCTCGCGGTCGATCTCCCGGGGCATGGGTCGTCCAGCCCGGGCGGCGGGGACTACTCGCTCGGATCGCTGGCGGCTTTTCTGCGCGATGTGCTGACGGCGCTCGGACACAACCGCGTGACGCTGGTCGGTCACTCCCTCGGCGGGGGAATCGCGATGCAGTTCTCCTACCAGTTCCCCGAGATGACCGAGCGCCTGGTATTGGTCTCCAGCGGCGGGCTCGGGCTCGAGGTCAATCCGGCTCTGCGCGCCGCCTCTCTTCCTGGGGCCGAGCTGTTCCTCTCGCTGACGGCCGGAGCAGCGAGACGAGCCTCCGGACTCGCAGCCGGCGTTATGCGGGCCGGACGTGTCTCAATGAGCCCGGGCCTTGACGAGCTCGTCCGTAGCTACGCCTCACTCGACGACGCCGATCATCGCCTGGCGTTCCTGGCGACCGTCAGAAGCGTGGTCGGTCTCGGCGGTCAAACCGTTCGTGCGGGCGATCGGCTTCATCTCGCCAGCGAGACGCCGGTCCAGTTGATCTGGGGAGCAGACGATCCGATCATCCCGGTGAAACACGCCGTGGCCGCCCACGAGCTCTTGCCCCACGCGCGGCTCGCGGTCTTCGACAACGTGCGCCACTTTCCCCATCTCGAGGCGCCCGAACGGTTTGTCGAGGTGGTACAGGACTTCTGTGCGAGCACGGACCCGGCAGTGTTTGACGCGCAGAGCTGGTTGGCCCGCATGCGGGTCCGCGAGGACCTGGATTGACAGGCGGCACGCCCGGTTGTTCGGCTTGCTGTCGGGTCGACGATGATTGTGCTGGTTATGGTTGGCGCCGCAGGCTGGCGTGGACGATGAGCGTGACGGGGGATTTGGTCATTGCGAGTGGACTCCAGGTCATCCCGAGCTGTCGCTGATCGATCGTCGTGGTCACGTCGACCTGCAGCTGGTCGTTGGTCTGGTGGATCGTCGGCTCGAGGGTCAGCGCCAGGCGCTCGCCGGCGGCCTGCAGCACACCTTCCACCCGAAGCTGGTCGTCGGCGGCATCGGTCACGCTCGTCGAGCGAAAGCGCACCTCGGGGTAGTTGGCGGTATCGAAGAAGTCGCCAGACCGCAGATGCTTGTCACGCTTGCTGTTGCCGGTGTGAAGGCTCGCGGCGTCGATCGTCAGCGTCATCTGCCGCTGCCGGCGGTCGTCGAGCTCGAGGTAGCCATCGAGACGCTCGAAGTGACCCTTGACGGTGACCAGTCCCCAGAAGTGGGGGACCCGGAACTCCGCGGTCGAGGCTGCAGGGTCAAGCCGCCAGCGTGTGTCCACGAGCGACTTCTGGGCCTGGGTGATGGACGGATTGGTGTTCATGGTGTCTCCTTGGGTTTGGTGCTCGTGGTGAGGCGCTCTCGGGTTGGTGGGGCGCGGGCGTGATGGAGCGCGAGCGCAGCAGGGTGACGAGCACTGCGAGGGCGCCGGCGCCGCCGGCGAGCGCGAACGCTGCTGCGGGCCCGGCGCGGTCGGCGACGATCCCAGCGCTGGCCGCTCCCGCGGCGCCGCCGACGGCCATGGCGGTGGCGAGCCAGGCGAACGCCTCGGTCATGGTTCCGGCTGGGGCGGCGTAGTCGACCATCGCGTAGATCGTGGCTTCGGTCGGCGCGATCGCGGCGCCGGCGAGAAGCAGCACGGCACCCAGGGCGACGACACTGCCGTCCGCCGGGATCAGGGCCAGGTGTCCGGCGGTGAGCGCGCCGAGCAGGAGCGCCAGTCCGCCGGCGCTGCGTGCCCCGCCGCCGGCGCGGGTGACGAGCAGACCTCCGATCAACGACCCCGCGCCCCAGAGGGCAAATAGGGGAGCGGCGGCCGTCGTGCTGTCAAGCGTCGTGGCGGCCGCGGTGACGGCGACCTCGCCGGCGCCGAGCAGCACGCCGACGAGGATCAGGACGATCACCAGCGTCCGCATCGCCGGTGTACGCAGCGAGCCTCCACGCGGCCGCCGTCCAGGCGTCGCCGGCCGCCAGGTGCGTGAGGCCGGCTGGGCGGCGAATGCCGCGGTCGCGGCCAGCAGGACGACGCCGGCAACCGCAAGGGCCGCGCCGGGTGACCACAGCGCGCCGATACAGAGCGCCAGCGGCGGCCCGAAGATGTAGGTCAGCTCGACCGCCGACGCCTCCAGGGCGTACGCGGCGCGAACGGCGCTGGGGTCGGGCAGAAGGGCCGGAAGTTGGGTTCGCAGGCAGGCACCGACCGGGGGGGTGGCCACCCCGATCCCGGCCGCTAGCGTGACCATGACCGCCAGCGGAGCGCCCGGCGGCAGGACTGCGATCGCGCCCAGCAACGTTGCGGCAACGGTGGCACTCGCCACCAGCACCAAGGTCTGTCCGCGGCGGTCGACAAGCTGCCCGAGCAGCGGCCCTCCGACGCCTAGCGCGATCGCGTAAACCCCGGTGACCACCCCAGCCGCGGCGAACGAGCCCGTCAGGTGCTGGGTGCGCACCAGTAGCCCGATGCTGAGCATCTCCAGTGGCAACCGGGCGAGGATCGAGGTGGCGAACAGGCTGCGTGCGCCCGGCGATGACGCGATCAAGTGCATGCGCCGATGCTAGGTTTTCACTGGTGCAGAGGGAAGATCCAGAGTTATGCCCTTAGACGAGACCAGTCAGCCGTTAGAGCTGCTCCTCTCGGTGAGCCGCGACGGCTCCCGGACGCTCGGGGCACAGATCGAGGACCAGCTTCGGCAGGCGATCCGGGAGGGCGCCCTGCGACCGGGTGCGCGGGTTCCGTCAACTCGTGATCTGGCGCGCCAGCTAGGCGTTTCGCGAAGGGTCGTCGTGGACGCCTATGCCCAGCTTGCTGCCGAGGGGTATCTGAGCCTGCGCCAAGGCGCCCGCCCGCGTGTCTCGGACGCCGCGGCGGTTGCGAGCGAGGCGCGGGCCGGAGTGGCGCCCGTGGCGCCACGCGCGCGCTTTGACTTCCGTCCCAGCGTGCCCGACGTATCGACGTTCCCGCGTGCGGCATGGCTGCGCTCCCTTCGCCGCGCGCTCGCCACGATGACCGACGCCGACCTTCGCTATGGCGACCCCCGCGGGGCCGACGTGCTGCGCGGCGCCCTGGCGGACTACCTCGGCCGCGTGCGCGGCGTCGTCGCGGACCCCGAGCACATCGTCATCACCAGCGGCTACACGCAGGGTCTCGGCGTGGTGTGCCATGCACTCGCCGCGGCCGGCGCTCAACGGATCGCGTTGGAGGACCCCAGCAACCCCGAAGACGGGCTGGTCGCGGCGCGCGCCGGCCTGGAATCGGTTCTGATCGGGGTCGACGAAGCTGGAACGCGGGTCGACGAACTTGAGCGCGCCGGCGCCGACGCGGTCGTGTTGACGCCCGCCCACCAGCACCCCACAGGCGTCGTGCTCACCGGCGCACGACGCACCGCGCTGCTGGCCTGGTTGCGCGCGAGCGGAGCGATCGCGATCGAAGACGACTACGACGCGGAGTACCGGTACGACCGCGCGGCCATCGGGGCGCTCCAGGGACTCGACCCCGACCGGGTCATCTACGCTGGCTCCGCCAGCAAGACACTTGCGCCGGCGCTGCGCATCGGCTGGCTGGTTGTGCCGCCCTCCCTACTGCAGGCGGTCAGCCAGGAGAAGCTCCTCGCCGACCGCGGGACCGCCCGCATCGACCAGCACGCCTTCGCCGACTTCCTGACACGCGGCGAGCTCGATCGCCATCTCCGGCGGATGCGAGCCCGCTATCGCGGCCGGCGTGACGCGCTCGTCGACGCGCTCACCGAAGCGCTCCCAGACGCTGCCGTGCTTGGCGTCGCGGCCGGGCTGCACGTCACGGTCCAGTTGCCCGACACTGACAACGAGCAGTCGATCCAACAGGAGGCCCACGACCGCCGCGTCGAGCTCGAAACGATGAGCGACTACGGACTCGACACTCACGCCCGCCCGCCTACCGTCCTGCTCGGCTACGCGCAAATGCCCGAACCCGCGATCCGTGCCGGCGTCCGTGAGCTGGCCAAAGCGATACAAGCAACCCGAACCCGCGTCGGCCCCGGCGGGGATGCGCCTGACGTCGGTGCCAGCCGCGCTCAATCGCTCAGTGCCCAAGTGCGTGGGCCAAGTGGGCGCCGGTCGAGATTAGGTAGACGAGACCGAGCAGGTGACGAAACCAGTTGACGCCGTGGGCGAGCTCCTCGTAGGCCCAAATCGTCATCGCTAGGTACGACACAGCTTGCGCATCAAAGCGCCCGGCCCCGTGCAGCATCCCGACGGCTTGGCCGGCCACGAACGCCACGATGAGTGCGTCGTTGGGGAACTGGACAATCGGGAAGGCGCGCGGCCACGCGAAGGCCCTCACCCACCGATAACCGGCTAGAGCCTGAGTCCGATCCACTGCCTGAAAAGACGTCGCCGTGCCAAAAATCCTTTCGCGGAGTCCGCGCGGCCGTGAAAGGGGGTTATGCAGTCGTCTGGCAGTCCCTGCGCATCTGGCTCGGCTTCGGGCCGCACTGGAACGCGTCCCATGCGGTGGGCCCGAGCTTTTGGCTGTCGACCAGTGCCGCGATCATCATCGCGCTCGGGGCCGCGATCGCGACGACCGCTCCGAGCCGCAGGGACGCCTTGACGAGCGAAGACGGTCGTGTGTGACTGTGGTGTGACCCGACTAACCCTCACCGCCGCCGGACTCTCCAAAGGCTGAGGTGCAGGTTGATCACGGGACTGCTCGCCCCGGATGGTAATCCTGACCCGGAGCGAGCATCGTTCGCCGTGCTGGGTGCTTACTCGGCGGGGTCGTACTTGAAGGAGATACCGAGGCGAATCCGGTAGTTCAGGACGGCGCCATCCTCAATCGTCAGGTCCTGGCGCACAACCTCGGCTACCCGCAGCTCCCGCACACTCTTTGCGGCGGTCTCGACCGCAACGCGGGCCGCGGCCTCCCAAGACTCGCTGCTCACACCGACAACTTCCGTAACACGGTAGACGCTATCTGCCATGCGAACCTCCTGCTAGAGATTAAGGACAGAACCGGAGTCTTGCACGGCATAGCGCCGGAATCCGTGAGGTCGACCCGAGGGTGATCCCCGATGACCGATCATGAGAGTAGACAGGAACGCGTCCAGCGGACGTTCGACCAGGGCCGGCGTCTCGTGGAACGCGGTGTGCAGGACCTCGGCGGAGTGCTGTCGCGAGGGGTACGTGCCGTCAGGGCTGCATCGGGCGTGAAGGCCTCGCAGCGGCCCGAAGGTGATCGCGTCAGCTCGGGGCATCCCGATGTCGAGGCGGTCGCTGGCGATCCCGCCGCCTACTTCAGCGAAGAGCGCCAGCGCGAGGCCGAGGAGCTCGGTCACGCCAACATCCTCATCACCGGCCAAACCGGTGTTGGCAAGAGCACCCTCATCAACGCCATTTTTCGCGCCGAGCTTGCCGAGGAGGGGGTTGGGCGGCCGGTCACCCAGCGCGTCCAACGCCACGACGCTCCGGGGCTCCCGGTCACCATCTTCGACACGCCCGGGATTGAGCTTGGCGACGCCAAGGACGCCGTCATCGCCGACTTCAAGACCACGATCACCAGGTCGCGCAAGGGCGCCCCCGAGAGCTTCGTCCACATCGCCTGGTACTGCATCGACGCCGGTCAGTCCCGGATTCAGGACTATGACGTCGACATAATCAGGGCGCTCGCCGAGGAGGTGCCGGTGATCCTCGTGCTCACCCAATGCGTCGATGAGGAGCGCGCCGGCGCGCTGGAGGCGGCGATAGCCGCTGAGGACCTCCCGATACAGGGCGTTCCGGTGCGGACGCTGGCTAAGGCGCGCCGTATCGGAAGCCAAATCATCGAGCCGACGGGTTTGGAGGAGCTCGTCAGGCGTACCGAGCACATCCTTCCGGAGGCGGTGAAGGGGGCGTTCGTAAACGCCCAGGGTGTAGTGATCAGTCTCAAGGTCAAGTACGCCCGCGCTGTTGTCAGCGCTTCCGCGGCGGCGAGCGCGGCGGTCGGCGCCGCGCCGATACCGGTGTCTGACGCCATCATCCTCATGCCGGTGCAGGTCGGGATGCTCGCTGGCATTACGGCCGTGTTCGGCATCGACATGAGCGCCCAGAGCACGACCAGGCTGATCGTCGGTCTCGTCGGCGAGGGAGGCGTGAGCCAGGTGGGCAGAACTCTGGCAACCGGACTGCTAAAGGTCATTCCGGGTGCAAGCTTCGTCAACGCCGGCGTCGCGTCCGCGCTCACCGCTGCCCTCGGCGAGGCCTACATCCAGCTCTGCAGCGAAATGCTCCGTCGCCGTGGCTCGGGCCGGCCGATGCCCGACGCTGAGATGCTCGCGTTCCTGCTCGACGCCTACGAGAAAACGTTTCGCCGTTCGCCGATTCGCCGACGGGGCCGAACGAGACAACCCTGACAGACCCGCGCGTCGGCCGGTCTGTGTGACCGATCGCACGCTGCCAGCGGTTGCGCGCTGGTGGTGGGTCGGGGGTCGCGGGTAGCCCCTAGAGAGCCTGACTTCCTAATGATGATTGGATGACGTATGAACACCGCTGAGAAGAAGGTCGTGCAGTACCTTGCCGAGGCGCGTGCCACCGAGGATGCGCTGACGCGAGTCCTCCAGTCGCAGATCGCGATTACCCCGCGCGGGTCATACCGATCGGACCTGGAGAAGCATCTCAACCAGACCCGCCGTCACTCAGCGCGCGTGTCAGACCGCATGCGAGAGCTGGGCGCTGGATCCAATCCGGTGACTGCGGTGATCGGGTTTGCGGAGGACGTGCTCGGGCAGGCACTCGCGCTGGGCAAGGCTCCACTCGATCTGCTGCGCGGCAGCGGCGGCGACGAGAAGGTGCTCAAGAACGCCAAGGACACCTACGCCTCCGAGGCGCTCGAGATCGCGACCTACGCCGCGATCGAGCGACTGGCGCAGGCCCTAGGCGACGCGACCACCGCCAAGCTGGCGGCGGAAATCCTCGCCGAGGAGCGTGCGATGCTCGAGCGCGTCGGGACCGAGATCCCGAAGCTCACCGACCGGATGGTCGGCGCCGAGGTCTACGACGACCCCTCGTTCGAGTTGACCAAGACGGGCGCCGCCGACGCCCTCCGCGACCTCGAAACCACCGGGCGCGACGCAGCTCGGAGCGCTGGAGCGGCGGGCAGGCGCACCGCCCGGCAGGCCCGCAAGATCCCCGGCGTGACCCAGGCTGAGGGTCAGATCAAGGGCGCCGTCGCCAGCGAGGACGACCTCGCGATCGCCGGCTACGACGATCTCACCGCGGAGGACATCCTCGGCCGTCTGCCGAGCCTCTCCCAGGTGGACCTGGCGAAGATCGACTCCTACGAGCGCCGCAACCAGAACCGCAGCACCGTCCTCGGTCGTCTGAGCACGCTTCGTGGAGCCGAGCCGTGGGTGGGCTACGACGAGCTCACGGTCAGCGACGTGCAGGTTGTCCTGGCCAACGCCGACGACGATCTTGTCTCCGAGGTCCGCAGCTACGAACGTTCCCACAAGGACCGCGCCGGCGTGCTCCGGGCCACCGACCGAGAGATGGCCAACTCCTAGACGCCTCGAGCGGGGCCCGATCCGTCGGGCCCCGCTCCGAAACCGAGGGAGCCGACGATGAAGAAGATCCTCGAGCTGCTGCTCTGCATCCTGCATCCGGTCGCGGTGATCCTGATCTGGATCAACCTCGTCCTCCGCGACGACATCGGACTGATCGCGAAGCTGACCTGGGCGATCGCCGCGATCGTCCCATTCGTGCCATTCGTGTACGTGCTCACCGGCAACGACTTCATCTGAATCGACCGGTCGACGGATCCACGAACCACCAGCGATCAGTGGGCGGTCGCGGGCGTGGCGGTTGCGTCGACCGTGAGCGCCCTGGTGCCGCGCTCGAACAGCGCAGCCGCGATCACCGCACCGAGCACGAACATCACAGCGGCCCAGGCGAATGCGGTGGTATCGCCGTGCACGGCGGCGTGAGCGATCAGCGACTTGGTCGGGTGCGTGTGAGCGCCCGCGATGTAGCTGGTGATCGCGCTGGTGGCGATCGTCGACAGCAGCGCGGTGCCCAGCGAGCCGCCGATCTGCTGGGAGGCCGAGACGGTCGCGGAGGCGACGCCCGCGTCGGCGGGCCTGACGCCGAGAGTGGCGCTGTTGATCGAGGTGGAGATCACCAGCCCGTACCCCACACCGAGCATCACCAGCGCGGGCAGAATGCCGGTGGCGTAGCTCGAAGCGACACCCAGCCGGGTGAGGTACAGCATCCCGCCGCCACCGAGCAGCATGCCGGCGACGACCAGCGGCCGCGGGCCGAACCGGGGACGGAGCTTATTCGTGGCGATCATCGCCGCGATCATCACCGCGGCGGCCATCGGCAGGAACGCCACCCCTGTGGTGATCGGCGAGTAGCCGCGGACCTGCTGCAGGTAGTAGGTCAAGAACAGCAGCAGCGAGAGGATCGCCGCGCCGGCGATGACGATTGACAACAGCGACGCGCCGCGGTTGCGATCGGTCACCACCCGCAACGGCAGAAGCGGATGGCTGCTCCGGGACTGGATCCCGGCGAACGCGGCCAGCAGCGCCACACCGGTGACCAGAAACCCGATCGTGGCGTGGTTGTCCCAGCTCGTCGTCTGCGCGTGTGAGAAGCCGTACACCAGCGAGAACAGGCCGGCCGAGACGGTCAGCACGCCCGGGATGTCGAGCCTCGGCTTCACGGCTGGGGCCTGATTGTGGATCAGGGTCAGCGCGCCGGTGATCGCGATCATCGCGAACACAAGGTTGACGTACATGCTGTAGCGCCAGCTGAGCGTCTGCGTCAGCACGCCGCCGAGGATCAGCCCGATCGCGGCGCCGCTACCGGCGATCGCGCCCCAGATCCCAAACGCCTTGTTGCGTTCGCCCAAGTCGGTGAACGTCGTGGTCATCAGGGACAGCGCGGCCGGCGCGAGCAGCGCCCCGAACGCGCCCTGAAACGCGCGAGCAGCGGCCAGCATCCCGAACGACTGGGCGGCCCCACCGACGGCCGACGCGGCGGCGAACCCGGCCAGCCCGACGATGAACGTCCACTTGCGGCCGACCAGGTCCGAGATCCGGCCACCGAGCAACAGCAGGCTGCCGAACGCCAGAGCATAGGCGGTCACGATCCACTGGCGCTCAGTGTTGGCGAAGTGCAGCGCCCGCTGAGCGGAGGGCAGCGCGATATTCACAATCGTGGCGTCCAGGACGACCATCAGCTGCGCGATCGCGAGGATCGCCAGGATCGTCCAGCGCCTGGAGTGGTGGGGATTGTCAGCGATCATCGGTGGCTTCTCCATCAGCGAATGGATGCGTCGCATCCGGTTTCAGTGTCCATTTGCATGACACGACGCGCCGCCGGAATGTGACAGCCAAGCGTCCTCGGCCACGAGCCCGCGCAGCCCACCTCCACCAGCCTTCCTGCGAGTTACACCTAGGCTCGAGGGTGGACGCAGGCGTTGGCTCGGTCTCGGAGGAAGCGCTGTTCCGCGATGTTCGCGGTCAGCTCCGCCGCTTGGAGGAACGACGTCGCTGCCTCCTGGTCACACCCGAGGCGGGCAAGAAGGTCGCCTCGCACCGCATGGAGGAGGTGGTAGTCGCGCAACGCACCGGCTTGCGCGATCGCCGCCAGGAGCTCAAGGCCCGCGCCCGGACCGTCAACCATGGCGACGGCAACCGCGCGATTCAGTTCCACGATTGGGGACGGGAACCGTTGCGCGAGAACGGCGTAGAGACCGGCGATGCGGCGCCAGTCGGTCTGCTCGGGGGTCGCCGCCATCGCGTGGGCAGCGGCGATAGCCGCTTGTAGCGCGTAGCGTCCTGGCGGTCGGCGCTGCCGGTGGTTGAGCGCGTGGGCGCGTCCGAGCTCGGCGAATCCACGGCGGATGAGCAGGCGGTCCCAGCGGGTTCGGTTCTGATCCGCGAGCAGGACGAGCGTCCTGGACGCGCCGCTGCGCGCCCACACGCGCGACGATTGGAGTTCGAGCAGCGCCGCGAGACCGTGCGCCTCAGGCTCGTCGGGCATCAGCCCGGTCAGGATGCGCGCCAGGCGCAGCCCTTCCTCGACCAACTCGACGCGCACCCAATCCTCGCCCGACGTCGCCGTGTATCCCTCGTTGAAGATCAGGTAGATCACGTCGAGCACGGAGTCCAGCCTGCTGGCCAGCTCCGTGCTGTGGGGCACTTCGTAAGGGATCCGTTCGGTTGTGAGCCTGCGCTTGGCCCGCACGATCCGCTGCGCCACGGTCGACTCCGGCAGCAGGTACGCCCGCGCGATCTCCTCCGTCGTGAGCCCTCCCACCAGCCGCAAGGTCAGCGCCACCCGGGCCAGCGGCGGGAGGATCGGGTGACACGCGGTGAACACCATGCGCAGCAGGTCGTCCTCGATCGCGAAGTCTGGGTCGACGCTCGCCGGCAGCGGCTGCTCGGCATCCTCGATCACGAGCTCGCCGCCCAACACCGAGAGCTTGCGCCGGAATGTGGCGTCACGCCGGAGCCGGTCGATCGCCCGGTGCTTCGCCGTGAGCATGAGCCAAGCTCCGGGGTTCGGCGGCACTCCGTCCCGGGGCCACTGCTCCAGCGCCGCGAGCAGCGCGTCCTGCGCGAAGTCCTCCGCCGCGTCGATGTCCCCAACGACCCGCGTGAGCCCGGCAACCAGCCTCGGCCACTCGATCCGCCACGCCGCCTCAGCCGCGTTCCGGCCCCGCTCGCGTGGCGACGATTCACCGCTGACCAGCGGCGCGCGTTCAGACCGGGTCATCCAACTGGCGGATCTCCATGCCCATCTGCCAATCTGGGCCGTGCAGCGCGAGAAAGCGTGAGGCCCACTCCACGGCTTCGTCCCTCGACCTCGCCTGAATGAGGCAGTAGCCGCCGACGACCTCCTTGGACTCGGTGAAGGGACCGTCGATCACCGTCTGCCTGCCATCAGCAAGGCGGATGCGGGTGGCCTCCTCGATCGGACGCAGGCCGGCCGTGTCGAGCAGCACCCCGGCCTTGGTCATGTCCTCGAGCAACTTACCCATCTCCTCGGCAAGCCGCTCATCCGGACCGGTCAGGCCTGCCGTGTCCGGGTCAACCTGAACCAGCAATAGGTAACGCATCGATATCACCTCGCCGCGAGGCTAGAGGACCTGGTAGCGGACGTAAACCGCGCCCGAGTCGAAGGCCTTCGACTCCAGAAGCTCCAGATCAAGCTTCGCCTTGTCATGGAAGAGCGGTGTGCCGCGGCCGAGCGTCACGGGGTGCACGAGGAGCCGGAACTCGTCGATCAATCCCGCATCGACGAACCCGTGGACCAACTTTGGACTCGCATAGATGGCGATCGTGCCGCCGGCCTGCGCCTTGAGCGTCGCGACCTCCTGCGCGACGTCGTCGCTGATGAGCCGCGAGTTCGTCCAGTCCGCCGATTCAAGCGTCGTCGAGAAGACGACCTTATCCACGTTGTTCACCCACTCGGCGTGGGCCCGTTCGGTCGGTGTGCCGTCGGGGCTGTGGAGCATCTTCGACCAGAACCCTTGCATTCCCAAGTATGTGGCGCGGCCGTACATTGCCATGTCTATATCCGCCCGGACATGCTCGTTGCTGTACCGGTCGACCTCGTCGGCATAGGCACGAGCCGTCCATTCGAAGCCCAGTCCTTCCTGTGAGTCGGCAAAGCCGTCCAGCGTCACGTTCTCGATCGCAGCGATCTTCCTCATCAGATCCTCCATTCGTAGATGACATCGGTCCGTCTGGACCGTTCGTCTAGGCATCGAACGGAGTCGTCCGAAATCGACATCGTCCACGAAATCTCGCTCGGATCCGCGTCGCCCCGCAGTGCTGATTGTCACAGCCATCGCCAGGTATCGGTGAGACACTCGCGGTTAAGACGGCGACGCCTTCGCGGCGGGGAGTCTCAGGGGCATCATGGACAGCGAGTGACAGCACGATCGACGTCTCGCCCGATACCGAGGGCTCCGGCCTCACGTGTTCGCTCCAGCTCGGCTGGCAGATCGCGTACCTGTACGCATTGGTGGACGACGATCTGGAGCCGCCGCAGATGGACACGCTGCTGCCGCTGAACCAGAGTCTCCAGCCGGCGGACCAGCTCGAGGTGCAGTTGAGGACGGCTGCCGGCGATGCCCGGCGGGCGGGGCTTCCGCGGAGCGCGGACGCCCTTGATGCGCTCGTCCCGCAAGCCCGCGCGGCTCCGCAAACCAAGGACTGCGCGGAGTTTCGCGCCGCCCTGTCGGCTCTCCACGTCGAGATCGACAAGCAGCTGTGGGCGAGCTGTGAGCGTAACGCCAAGGCATATGAGCTGGGCAACGGCCTGTCGGATACCTACAACCGGATCTGCCGCGCCACCCGAGGCTCGGCCAGGGACGCTGGCCAGGAGTGGCGCGAAGTCTTCGCCACGGAGCGAATTCAACGGCTCAAGGATCGCCTGCACGATCTGCAGTCACGGCTTGACCCCCGCGCGGTCACTGTCGTCTCCGATCATCTCGACGCTTGGGAGGCGAGGGTCCTGGAGCGCGGCCACGCCAAGCCGCCGCCGCTGGCTGCCGTCCGTTTGCACTTGCGTCGCCAGACGGTCATATGGCGCCAGCTACTGGCCGGCGACAAGCAACCGGAGGCGTTCTTGGATCGCAACGACCGCGCGATGCTCCGCGGCGAGATGGCACAACTGGTCTGGAAGCGCTACCTGCCGTGGCTCCCCGTGGTCATCCTAGTCGTGGGAGCGTTGGTGCTGGCATTCACGAACAAGGGCACCGCTACCACCCTCGAGAAGCTGTTGGCGAGCGCGGCGGGCGTGCTGGGAATCACGATCGCCTCCGTCGCCCTCACGATTCGCACGCGGGTATCGGAGTGGACCGAACTGCTCTGGAACCGCGCGGTCGCGTTGCGCATCACTGCCGTCACGTTGCTCGTCGACGACCTGCTCCCGCCACCGGCTCGCGACGGCGTCGTCGCGACCGCTCGCCGCGCCACTCGCCGCACGGTCGCGAGGGCCGGGCAAGCGCCGGCTCGGATCCGTGGTGACAGCCACCGCGCCGGGTGGGCCAGCGCCAAGGCCGTGAGGAAATAGATCAGAGATCGCGCAAAGGCCGGGTGGCCGGCTCGCGGCAGCGACGACGCTGCCGGTCGTACATCCGCCAGATCTCGTCGTAGACGTGATGGGCGGCGATGAACGGCACCAGTTCCTGCTCATCGTCCCAGCGGTAGGCGTCGAGCATCTGTCGGACGAAGCTCGAGCTTGCACCGCGGGTCCGGAGGCTGATGACGTAGCCGGCCACATCCCAGTGAACCGGCCCCCGGAAGGTGTCCTCAAAGTCGTTCCAGACGAGGCGGCGCGGCGTGTGCAGCAGGTTGCTCAGCGACGCGTCCCCATGCAGCGCCTGGGTTGGAAGGATCGACTCGAAGACGACGTCCTGCAGCGCATCCAGTCGCGCACCAAGCGAGGAGATCGCTTCGTCCTCCCGGCCGTCGGCCGGCTGAAGCTGACGGTGCAGGCGCTCGATGTCCTCGCGAAGGGCACGCAGACTGCCCAGCTCACCCTCGAACGGTCGCAGCGCGTCGTGCAGATCCCGCAGCGCTTGACCAAGCCGGCGAGCGTCCTCGAGGTCGGTCGCGGGCTCGACGTCGGGGATCCACTCTGAGAAGGTCATCCACAGGCCGTCGTGGTGATGAGGCCCCGGTGCGATCAACGGGCTCGGGGCGACAGCCAGGCCGGACGGCGCGAGGAACTCAAGCACCGAGATCTCACGCTCAAGCCACCTCGATGGATCATCGTGAAGCGCTACCGTGCCGGTCATCACGCGAGCGACGACCGGCACGGGACGCAGATGCACCAGCACGTTGCTCCCGGAGTACACGACGATGGCTTGATCCTGGGCCAGCCCGTGCGCGGTCGCGACCGCGCCAGCGGCCGCTACGGCGCGTCGATCGAGATCGCCCGCCATCCCCAGCAATCTCGCAGAAGCGACAGCCGACCCCGGGGGACGTCGTTGCTTTCTCGAGCTGCGGCTCTACGGCTTCACGCGTTCGTGCAAGCGTTTCCGAATGCTGGGTTGAGCCTCCCGACCGGACCGACCGTGTTTCCGCACAGGTTGACGGGAACATTGATCACGACGTGTTGCTCGGCCGTATGAAGCCGCCTGCCCTTCTGCCTTGCGATGAACTTCCTGGGTTTTTGCTTGATGGTCAGCCTGAACCGTCCGGGCCCGATCTTTCGTCGCTCCTTGATCCGGATGCGCCCGCGGATGTCGGTACCGGTGGCGTACGTGCGACCGCCTCGGGTGAGAATCGCGGTCGCCCGGCGGATCTTCGGCGGCGGCAGTTGTCGGAGGGCTGTGGGTCACGCAGCGCCCACTAGGCGGGCAGACGGTGAGCTTGAAGCTGCGCGCAGCAGCTTTCGGTCTGACGCCACCGAGAGCGTTGCTCGGGCTGTCGCTGACCGAGTTGCAGGGCGCGATCGACTGATAGTTATCGAGGGGGATCCTGGGGTCGATCGGGACCAGAGGGTTGATCGGCGTTGCGATGGTGTTGTAGATGACCCGTGAGTCGCCCGAGGTCTGGTTGTCCTGGTAGCCGGGAAAGCTCATGTCGATGCCGGTCACCTCGATCAGCTTGATGCCCCGGGTGACGTAATAGCTGGCTTGGGTCTCGGCAGACAGCACCTGCGTGGTCGTGAACCCCTTATACCCCGGCGGAACCGTGACCTGGGTTTGCGTGCTGACTGTCGTGGAGAACGTCTCCGCCTGGGTGCTGGAGACCCAGGCATCGAGCGAAGTGCTGGCAATACCGATCAAGCCTCCCTGCAGCGTGACCGACAGCTTCTCGGAGACGCTGGTCGTCTCGCCGCGAGTGTCGCTCACCCCCACCGCGGTAAAGGCGTCAGGCCCCTCCGGATTGGCGCAGTTGTACAACACGTCTCCGAGGATGCTCGGCGGCCCGTAAGCATCGATGATCGGCGGCGCGGACGGATCAGCGGGCGTGTTGGGGTTGCTGAGCTTGGCCAAGCTGCACTTGGTGATATCAGCGCACCCCGTGAGCGCCTGGGCGGCCCCATTCGGATCTGTCTGAGCGTTGATCACCTGATCTGGAGTCTGCCCCAACGGGGGACGTCCCGTGCGCGCGGACCCGCCGGCGATACCTCTCGGCGCGGCGGCCACAGCTCCGCTGGGTGCCGCTGCCGCGGCGGCCAGGACCACCCCGGTCAGCCCAACCGCCCACCGCCGACGAGCGACCAACCTATATCCCCGTCGCACGCTCATGAGGCCACCTGATTGCGGCCGCCGTTGACGACGTAGATCAGCACCCGGTCGCACTTGTATAGCCCTCCGCTCGTCCTTTTGAAGCCGAACACAGTCTTGACCGTGCGCCCCGCGTTGACGGCGGTCACCGTGCAGTTCGTGCGTCGCGCGTGACTCGAGCACGACGCACCCGGGTAACCGCCCTGCACCACGGGCAGGCTGGCACCGACGCCGGCGCCGGCCGCGCTGTGCCGAGTTCCGCGGTAGATCAGTGCGCTGACGCGGAGGTCGGGACCGAACACCACCGACAGCCGCCGATATGACCAGCGGCCGCCGGTCCCCGCGACCGCGTCGCACCCACGCTCGAGCCCCTGACACGGGTTCACCAGGAAGTGCTTGCCCAACGGCGCTCCCAGCGCTCGCGCCACCTGCGCCTGGGTCTGCCCCAGGCTCACCCGCGCGACCCCATGGCCCGGCACCAGCTTGACCGGCGGCCTACCCCGACTAGGCAACGACGAGGACCGAGAAAAGTGGCAATGTTCCTGCACCTCCGCGGTGGTCATCGGCCGCACCTTGGTGATCACGTCATACGCCGGCGTAAGCGCATCCTTGGTCACCCCACTACGCGTCTCTGAGAAGTTGGTAGCGGTAAACGTCGAAGGCCCGTCGGAAACGACCAGCGTCCCCGTCACCTTGCCCACCACCGGCACCAACCACAGATGCGCGATCCCGTCCGGTGGGATATTGACCGTGCTCTGCCGCGTAATCGTCCCGGTTTCCGTCCACTGATGCGACGCCTCCACGCTGACCGAGATCGAGTTGCTCACGACGTCGAAGAGCGTGAACTCGGCGGACACCGTGACGCCTCCGGCCACGGTCAGGCTCGCCGACTGCGTGGCGGTGTACCCAACCGTGAACTGGTTGGTCCCACCTCCCGCCGACGGGCAATTCGTCGCCGCCCAGGGGCTGCCCGTATCGCCGGTCCCCCACGTCAACGGCCCCTGCTGCGTAAACGAGCAGTTCGTGTTCGTCACGCCGCCGGTGCACAACGTATTCAGCACGTTGACAAACCCCTGCCCAAGGTTCGTCGACGCATCAACCGTGTAATTGCCGGTGATCTGGAAAGTCTGATCGTACGCAGTCGGGACGTTGTGCTGATAGGTGAGCTGAGGATTGGCAATCTCAGCGGACGGCGCCGCGCCGGCCATGTTCCACGCGTCGTAGCCCGGCGGCGGCGGCGAGGAAGTGAAGTACACGGCAAACCCGGGGTCCAGCGACCCGCCCCCGTCGGGGCCGCATATATTCCGATTCCAGTTCCCCCAGATCACCACCGTGGCATACTCTGGCGCGCCGCCGAGGACGTCAACCCGATAGGTCATATAGGCGTCGAAGCTGTAGGTCAACGGGCTCGATCCAAAGCATCCGGTTAAACCCTGCCAGGGCTGGAGTCGGTACAGGGCGCCGCCGCCAGCCGGGATCGTCGATGCTGGGGACGTGTTCCACCCACCGCCACCTGTGGAGGTGCCCGGCGGGTTCGCTGGCGCCTGAGCGGCCACCAACGTCCACGTGTACGGGGTAAGGTTGTAGATCGCCGCGGACAGCAGCCCGCCATTGCCGTCATCGACCGAGCCTGCGCGCGCCGGCGAGGCCGACAGCGCCGATCCAGCTCCCGCGCAGACAGCCGCCACGCTCAGCATCAACATGATTCGTCTGACCGCGCTCATCCCATCCCGCTCCTGACCCCAAGGCGCATCGCGCAGCCATGGTCCGTTGCCGCAAGTTCGGTTCGCTCCGCTCGATGCCCCCTAAGTACCTCGTCGGTGCGGCGGCATCATCGCGCGAGCCGGACGATCTGTCAATGCTCCCAGGGCAACATCACCCGGGTGATTTTTCTCTGGGCTCGGGCAACGCTGCCTAAAGTGATCGAACCCTCGCGGTGCTCCCGGGCCGCACACGAGGGCAGCTCCATGGCCAATCCGGCCACCGGATGGGCAGAGAGACGCGCCCGAGCCTCCACAGCGTCCAGACTCAGACCAAGGAATGCTGGCTCGAGTTTATGCTCCGGCTCGGCAATCCGTCTCGCCTTTGTGAGACCCTCGAACCATTCAGACGACGCTGTGCGTCGTCGACGATCTGGAGAACCATGGCCACCATATTTACCGGCAGCATCGACGCTCTCGAATTCGAGCCCTATCCATTTCCAGACGATGACATTCTTGACGGGAACCCAAATTCGCGGGTCCACTGGGTACGCCCCGAGGAGCATGGCTCCCACGTCGTCGGGATCTTCCGCTCCGACCCAGCTGCGATCCGCTACCAGTGGGACAGAGATGAGACGATCCACGTGGTTCAGGGGAAGCTGCGGATTGAGTTTGACACTGGCGAGAACCTAGAGCTCGGCGTCGGTGACGTCGGCTCGTTCACCGCCGGAGACCGGGCTGTGTGGAACATTCTCGAGCCATTCTGCGAGGTCTTCGTACTCACGGCTTAGCCCCGTTTCGGGAATGGGCGTGCGACGGCAGCAACGGAGCTTGAAGCCGTCGGCTCGCCGGTCTTATTGATTGATGCGTCACATCTCTGGCTCGGCGCGTGTCTTAGCCATAGATGCATGAGACCGCGCGGATGTGAAAGGTCCGCGGGACGCGCTCGTGCGAGTCCACAACGCGTGACGCAGAGGAGACAGCGATGAGCATCACCAATTCCAACCCCCGATCCGGCGAGACGATCGCAGGCAGCTGGCAAGTCGATCCGCAGCGCTCGAGCGTCGAGTTCCGTGTAGGGAACTTCTGGGGCCTGGCAACGGTCCAGGGCCACTTCGACGACTACCGAGGCAGGCTGGACCTGGGCGCCGACCCCGCAATTGAGCTGGCGATCGACGCCGCAAGCCTGGATACCGGCAACAGCAAGCGCGACGAGCACCTGCGCTCCACCGATTTCTTCGACGCCGAGAACCACCCGCGGGTGCAGTTCCTGTCTCAGTCGGTCGAGCCCCAGGGCGACACGCTCAAGGTGCGGGGCCGGCTGTCGGTCCGCGACGGTTCAATCCCGGTCGAGCTCGAAGCGCACGTCCGCGAGGTCGACGGCGAGCTCGAGATCGAGGCGGCCACCACCGCCCCGCATCGCGAGCTGGGGATGACGTGGAGCCCGCTGCGGATGATCCGGCCACGTACCGAGCTGCTCGTCAGGGCTCACCTGATTCCCGACACGAGCCGAGCTGCCTGACCCGATGACCGAAGCCGGCGAACAAATCACCGCAGCCCCGACGGCTGGCTCAAGCGAAAACCCGGCCTGAGCGGGGGTTTCTGAGAGCCGTCTGACGGACTCGAAGGGTTCGACGCGCGCTCCTCACGACTAGCTATCCCCTGGTGAGGGGGATTCCGTAGAAGCCGAGCTTTCGCTGTCGCCCGTGCCGGGGGGTGAACGTAACCCATACGCGGAGGCGGATCTTGTAGCGGGGACGAGTCAGCACGAGCGCGGCGCGTCGGTTCGGCGCGATGTCGAGCGTCAGGGTCGTCTTATGGCGCGCGATCACGCGAAGCCGGGCCCACACGAACCGGCCGGGCGCCGGCTGCAGCAGTCTCGCGGCGCCCGCGAGGTTGTCCTTCCAGTTGGTCACGAGCACGTTGACCGCGCCGGGGCCCGGCACCGAGACGCGCAGCGTGACATGGCCGTCGGGGTGGCCACTGACGTGGGTGACGGAATGGCGGTTGAAGGGGAGGGCGACGCGGTAGCGCACGGTGGCGCTCGAGCGCTGCCCGTCCCTGCTAGTGGCGGTAACCGTGAACGCATGCCGCCCAGGCTTGGAGGTCCCGATTCTTACGCCATTGCCGACCGGTCCGCGGCAGGACGCCAAGCCGGGCGCGCCCGGCGCATCAGCGCAGCTGTAACGCGCGCGGACGGCTTTCCCGGCCGCGTAGACCGCGCCTGCCTTAGGCGAAGCGATCGTCACCGAGGGAGCTCTCGGCGTCGCTACCGTGAAGCACTCGCGCGCGCCGCCGTCATCGGCACCGGTGTAGTCGGCGTTCCCGGCGTAGCTGGCGCGGAAGCACCAGGTGCCGGGCGCGGTCGGCGTGAACGCAGCCGAGGTGGCGGTTGCGAGACTCCCGGGACCCGCCGCGATCGGCACGGTTCCGATCTGTCTCCCGCCGCTCACACATCCCGTCGCGCTCGTCAGCGGCCCACAGACCGAGAAGGCCACGCTACCGGTGGGACTGGTCCCGGGAACGCCCGTAACGGTGACGAGGTCACGATCGCTGCCCGCCAGCGTGGACTTGGCGCTCTGTGGCCGCGAGCTCACGGCCGCGGCGGCCTTGGCGACCGTGAAGCACTCGTCGATCGAGCCGTCCCGGGAGCTGTTGTAGTTGCTGTCGCCCGAGTAGACCGCGAGGAAGCACCAGGTCCCGGCGCGCGCCGGGGTGAATGCGGCCGAGGTGGCGGTCGCGGTGTCGTCGCCGCCAGAGGTCAGGTCGGCCGCGGCGCTCCCCACTCGGAGGTTGGTGCTGTCGCAGGTAGAAGCGCCCGGAAGCGGGCCGCAGATGAAGAAATCCACAGACCCGGTGGGCCGGCCGGCCGTGGCGTTACCAGTCACGGCAACGGCGTCGCTGACTCCAGGGCCGCTGGCGCCGAGCGTGACCGATTTCAGCGACGGGTGCGACGCGGCTTGCGTGCTCGCCTTGCTGACGGTCACGCACTCGGCAGGGGTGGAGTCGTCGGAAAGCACGTAGTTCGAGTCGCCGGAGTAGACGGCGTGCACGCACCAGGTGCCCAACGCGGTGGGCGTGAACGAGTCAGAGATCGCGGTCGCCGTGTGATCGCCGCCGGCCGTTAAGGTCACCGCCGAACCGATCTGGTTCTCGGTGCTGGTACAGCCCAGCGCCCTATCCAGCGGGCCGCACAGATAGAAGCTGACCGTCCCGGTGGGACTGCCGCCGACAGCGTTGCCGGTGACGGTCGCCGCATCGGTCGTGCCGGCGCCGACCGCGAGGTTAGCGGCGCCCGGCGTCGAGACGGTCGTGGGCGTGGCCTTGGTGACCGTCACGCACTCGCCGCTCGAGCCGTCCTGCGAGCCGTTGTATTGTGAATCTCCGGAGTAAACCGCGAGGAAGCACCAGCTGCCCGCACCGGTCGGCGTGAACGCGACCGAGGTGGCGGTCGCGGTGTCGCCGGCGCCCGGAGTGACGGCGACCGGATCACTCCCCACTGGGTCGCCGGTGCTCGTGCATCCGGAAGGACTCGGCAGCGGTCCGCACACGAAGAACCTTGCCGTTCCGGTGGGGCTGCCGCCGGTGGCGTTGCCCGGCACTGTGAGGGTGTCGGTCACGCCGCCGGCACCGAGCACGATGGAACCCTGCGACGGCTGCGAGGCGGCGTGCGTATCGGCTTTGGTGACGGTCACGCACTCGTCGGCGGAGGAGTCATCGGAAGCCGTGTAGTTCGAGTCTCCCGAGTAGACCGCGTGCACGCACCAGGTGCCCAGCGCGGTCGGGGTGAACGAGTCAGAGGTCGCCGTCGCCGTGTTGCCGCTCCCGGCCGTCGCGGTCACCGCAGAGCCGATCTGGTTCTCGGTACTGGTGCAGCCTTGCGCGCTGTCGAGCGGCCCGCACAGATAGAAGCTGACCGTCCCGGTCGGGCTGCCGCCGTCGGCGTTGCCGGCCACGGTCGCGGCGTCGGTCGTGCCCTCCCCCAGCTGGAGCGTCGCGTCACCCGGCGTTGAGAGAGTGGTGGTGGGGGCCTGCGCGACCGTGAAGCACTCCCTTCCCGAACCGTCCTGCGAGCCCACGTAGTTGCCGTCGCCCGAGTAGACCGCGAAGAAGCACCAGGTGCCGGCGCGGGTGGGGGTGAACGCCGCGGAGGTGACGCTCGCGGTTCCCCCCGGAGCTGTGGTCACATCGACCGGCCCGGTCCCGACCGGCTGGGCGGTGCTGGTGCAGCCGGAAGGGCTCGCGAACGGGCCGCACACGAAGAAGCTGACCGACCCGCCGACGGTGCCGTTGACGAAGCCGTTGACGGCCGCCGTGTCGGCGACGCTGTCGGCTCCGGAGGCGCCGAGCGTGATCGAAGCGGGCGACGGAAGTGAAGCGGTCGACGTGGCGGCCTTGGCGACGGTGAAGCATTCGCCGCTTGACCCGTCGATCGCCGGAGGGTAGTTGGCGTCGCCGGAGTATTCGGCGCGGATGCACCACGTTCCCGCGGCGGGCGGCGTAAACGCTTTCGATGTCACCGACGGAGAGTCATCGATCCCGTTGAGCGGCTCGCCGCTGTCGAACTCGGTACCACCGTCAGCGCATCCAGAAGCGCTCGTCAACGGTCCGCACGCGAAGAACGAGACCGAGCCCATGGGCGGGCCGGCGCCGCCGTCGGTGGCGATCGCGGCGGTATCCGTGAGCGATCCGCCGAACGTCAAGCCAGTGGTCGAAGGGGTGCTGGTCGCCGTGGCGGTCTCGAAGAAGATCGTCACCTCGCCGCCCCCGAGCAAGTTGTCGGGAGCCACGCCGCTGGTGAACGTCGATCCGGCGGGACCATTGCTGCTGCCGCCGCCGCCGCCGCCGCAGCCGTTGCTGCTGGTGCCGCCGCCGCCCCCACCGAAGAGCCCACCGCCGCCGCCACCGCCGGCGCAGGGACCGGACGCTCCGTTGCCACCCCGGCCCGACGAGCCCGGTGCACCGGCCGACGATCCCACGCCGGCGGTGCCCGCGGCACCGCCCGCGCCGCCCGCCGACTGGGTCGCGCCGCGACCGCCCCTGGCGATCGAGCTGTCGCCGCTCTGGGGACTACCGTCCCCGCCAGCCTGACCACCCACGCCGCCACCGTTGAAGCCCGACACGCCCCCTCCTCCAGCGGCCACGACGAGCGCGCCGGCGTTGGTGCAGGGGATCACGGCCGGCCCGCACACGGCGCTAGCGCCTCCGCCACCCCAGCCACCCTGCTCATCGCTGCCGCCGCCACCGTTGAAACCACCGCCGTCGGAGCCATTCGGCGCGCCAATCGTGGATCCCCCACCGTTGCCGCCGACGAGCACGGCGTACGCGTCGCCGGGCGTCGCCGGGTTGACCGGAGCGATCACCTCGGCGCCGCCTGCGGGAGCGGCGGTGCTGCCCGGCGAGCCCGCCCCGCCCTGCCCACCCACCGCGACGATCGTCAGCCTAGTGACGCCATCTGGCACCGTGAACTGCTGCGAGGTCGGGCCTATGAAGAAGAAACTCTGGCTCGCCGCAAGCGAGACGGCAGGCGCCAGCAGCGCAGCAGCGAATACCGCCCCCACAATTGCGATCCTGCGCCAACGTGCCATCGCTCTCCCCGTACCCTCAGTTGGTTCGCCTCGGCTGCAACTTATACCCGACGTCAACGACCGACCTCGCCGGTCAGATACTGCCGCGCCTCCCCGCCGACCGGAGTCTCGGGGCTCCCGTCGCGGCGGGGCATCGTGTGTTATCTGGGATTCCCGTTAGGGTCAGGGCCGCGGGCTTCGGATGAGAAGCGAAGTGGCGTACGCTTTCGTGCTGGGCGAATCGTCGCTTTGGTTTCGACTCCCGGGGGACAGCCTGCCGGGGAGCTGTGTCTCTTAGAGGTGCGAGAGCCCAGTCCGTGGGTGTTTACAGGTTGCCCTCGAAATGGGAGGATGCCGTCTTGTTCTTGAGCAGCAGATGCGCCGAGCTTCAGTCGCGTCGCGTTGCGAGCTTGCCCCGCCCGGCGTCGGGAAGGCTCCGTGTTCGAGCTCTATCGCTGAGTTCGGCGGTCGTCACGTTCGCGGCCGTGACGCTGCTGGGCCAGTCGGACGCTTATGGGGCGAATCCCGCGTGTCCGGCTGCCGCCTCGAGCACGGCCATCTCGTGCACGTTCACGGGGACCGGCGCCGAGCAGACGTACACGGTGCCCACTGGAGTGAGCTTCGTGACGATCTCTGCCGTCGGTTCGCACGGTGGTTTTGGCAATAACTTCGTCCAGGGTGGGCGCGGCGCGGTGGTCACCGCGACCGTCCCGGTGCCGGCGGGCACGCCGACGCTGTTTGTCGAGGTCGGCACCCCGGGCGGAAACGACAATCTGAACGGGTTTGGCGGCTTCAACGGTGGTGGCGCAAGTGGCGATGCGGGCGGCGGTGGCGGCGCTTCGGACGTCCGCACCTGCTCGATGGGCGTCTGCAGCGATCTGAGCCTTGACGACAGTCGTCTCGTCGTGGCGGGCGGCGGCGGAGGCGGTGGAAGCGGCGCGCCGGGCTGCGGGAATCACGGCGGCCAGGCGGGAGACTCGTCGGTGACCGGTCCGGGCGCCGGTGGCGCTGCGGACACCTGTGCCGCCGTGGCCGCCGGCGGCAACGGTGGGTTCGGCGGCACCGGGAGCGCGACCGGGTCGAACGGAGGATTCATCAGCGCCGGCGGCGGCGGCGGATACGTCGGCGGCGGCGGTGGCGCCGAGGGTACGTTTGACGGCGGTGGCGGCGGCGCCGGCTCGAGCTCCTGGATCGCGAGTGCGACCGGCACCTCGATGGGCGAGGACACCACCGGCATTGCGCAGGTCGTCATCACCCAGGCCAGCGCCACTTCGACGAGGGTCTCCTCCTCGCCGAACCCGTCGGCGGTCGGCGGCCAGGCGAGCTATACCGCGACGGTCAGCCCCAGGCCCGATGGCGGGACCGTGGCGTTTGAGGACGGGACTGCCACGATCGCCGGGTGCGGTTCCGAGCCTGTCGACCCGACGACGGGCACTGCCATCTGCCAAGTCACCTACAGCAGTACCGGCACGCACGTGGTCACCGCCGTCTATTCGGGCGACGTCGCGTTTGTCGCCAGCACCAGTGCCCCTATCCAGCAGGTGGTGGCGGCTGCTCCGTCGGTACAGATCGGGGCGCCTGCAGATCAGCAGACCTTCAGCGTCGGCCAGCACGTCGCGACGAGATTCACCTGCACCGAAGGGACAGATGGCCCGGGGCTTGAGACCTGTAAGGACTCAAACGGCGCCAGCTCCCCGTCGGGTACGCTCGACACCTCGAAGGCGGGCACCTTCACCTACACCGTCAGAGCGGCCAGCAGCGATGGCCAGACCGGCAGCGCCAGCATCACTTACACGGTCGCCGCCGCGCCCCCGGTGGACGTCGTGAGCCCCGTGCCGCCTATGACCGCGCCGGCCGATAACCATTTCTCGATCACCGGCGTACACACTGCGCGCAACGGAGTTATACGGTTCCGGCTGACGCTGCCGGGGCCAGGGACCGCAGACGTGCTTGAGACCGACTGGCTTGACAACTTCGCGCGCACCGCCATGCTTTTGCAACCTGCGGCGCGGCGGTTCGTGTTCGCTCGAAAGCATCTGACGGTTTCCCAGGCGGGTGCGATCGTGGTGAGCGTGCCGCCCAACGGTCGCGGGCGGCGGGTGGTGGCCCACCACCGCTACCGCGTCGTGATCCGCCTATGGGTCAGCTATATGCCGACCCACGGCATCCAGCACAACATCGGCCGCTACGGCATTCACATCACCCGCCCCCACCACAGGAAACACCGGGGCTGACATGACTACCCGTCGAGACGAACCCTGACTGGCGACCCCCGATCGCTACACGTACCCGCTCGGAGATGATCCAGCAGGGCCAGCCGCCGATGCAGGGCTACAACGCGCAGGCCGCGGTCACGACCGGGCAGATCATCGTCGCTGCCGAGGTTACGAGCACCCCGCCGGACTTCGGCAAGCTCGAACCGGTCCTTACGCCGCGTTGCGGGGATCTGCGCCAGGCCGGGGTCACCGAGCGGCCGGTGACCGTGCTCGCGGACGCCGGCTACTCTGGAGCGCCCACCCACCGAAGCCGCGCTGACCTCGTGGCTGCAGCGGCGACAATCCAGGAATGTTCAGGAGCGTCCCGCTGATCGAGCTTGTCTCGCGGGGAATCGATCCCTCAAACACGGGGTAGTCCTGGGACGGGACGCCATCTCGATCGTCGTCACCGCGCAGGAGATCCGGGTTGCGGCAACCGATTACGGGCATGGAGAACCGTGCCTGCGTTCGCCCGGGCCGAATGATCCGACGGGGCGCGGGCTTCTGATTGTCGACACGCTTGCGGCCGCGTGGGGAGTTCAGCGGCGAGCGGCAAGACGGTGTGGTTCACGGTCGAATCCGATAGCCGTCTCGCGTGCCGGGGGGCATCTTTGGCCAGGGAGCCCGCCGGCCGGACCGCGAAGCGCCGAATACTGGTGGACAGCCTGCGGTGTGACCAGGCGCATTGGCTGGGGAACGTTTTGCCCTGACGCGCGCGGTTAGCCGGTCAGGGACCGTCTGATCCGGAGGTCCCCGTCGTGGCCGTTCCGGCGCTCGGCGGGAGCGTCATCGGCGAACGGCAGGACGTCGATCAGGCCGCAGATCTCGAACACGCGCTGTACCGCGCGGGGGCCAGGGATGATCACCAGGTGCGTTGCCTGGGCGGCACACCGCTTGCGGGTGCTGATCACCCCGTGAACGCCGGAGGAGTCGATGAAGCTCAGTCGGCTGAGATCGAGCACCAGGCATGCCGGACGCCGGTCAAGTACCTGCGCGATCGCGTCGGTTGTCGCGGGCTGCTGCGCGAGGTCCCACTCTCCGAAGAGCTCGATCGTGCTTGTGGCGCCTTGCTCGCTCGCGTTAATCCGAAACGTGTAGGGCAGTTGCTCACGGCTACCGGTGGCGGTCATTCAACCCTCCCGACGTAAACCAGCTTCAGTTTCGTCGAGTGCCCACGCTCGCCTGTCGACGGTCGCCGCCCTCTCGCGTTCCCTTCGTTGGCCCGACGAGGCTCGCCCCGCTGGACCCGTGAGAAAACCTACCAGCTTGTTCGCGCCCCGCCCAGATCGGTTTGCGGTCTGTGCGAGACTGGTAGACAGCGTCTCGATCAACAGTGGTCGAGATGCGTCTTGCGTCCCGGCGGTTGGCCGTCTTTCCCTCTTCCCGACGCCGGATCTTTCTGACTCAGGGAAAGGCGAGATCGGACGGCCCCCCCGTGGCCGACCGTACCGGACCAGAGCCGTCCCCGGCCGCGACGTTGCACGCGGCGATCTCCCACGCGATCGTGGGTCTGTTACGCGAGTACACCGGACGGGGACCAACCAAGGCGCGGACCACGATCCGCGACAACATCGTGCTGGTGATGCTCGAGCAGACGCTGACCAAGGGCGAGCAATCGCTCGTGAACAAGGGACGCGTCGACAAGGTGATCGAGATCCGCCACGAATTCCAAGAGGCGATGCGCGAGGAAAGCACCGCCAAAGTCGCACAACTCACCGGCCGAAACGTCACTGCGATGCTAAGCGCCAACCACGTCAACCCCGACCTCGGCGCCGAGATCTTCGTGCTCGACGGCCCACCCGACCACGCAGCCATCGCGCCGACGCTGTCCGCGGTACCGCCCGCGACAGACTGAGCTCGAAGTAACGAGGCGGGCGGACTCAGACCGCAACCCGTCCGAGCGGTGCCCGCTGGTCATGCCTCTGGGAACTGGAAACGCATTTCAGCGCCGGATGAGTACGGCGCCGCGGGATCGGTCCAGATCTCTCTCCCGGAGCGCGAGCGCTTCGCTGATTCGAAGACCGGCGCGCCAAAGCAGCACGATCAGCGCGCGAAGTCGGTGGCCGTCGGCGCGATCACCGATTGTGCGCATGACCGCCACGATCTCTTCGACAGTCGGTGGGTCAGCCGGGTACTGCTCGCCCTTGTTGTGTGGCGGTCGGCCTCGGTGCTAGCCGGGGCATGGTCGCGGGCGAACGGCGGTGGCCGGCGACGTCCAGCAGCATGGATTCCATGGATCCTCCCTCGGTGGGGTTGATGATGCTCTATTCGAATCACGCCGCCGGTACGCAGACGGGCGCCCGCGGCTACCCAGCGCGCTCTCTTGGTGTCCGCGCGGAGCGGGGCGCTGGTCGGCGACGGTGAGATCTCGCCGCGTGGTGAGAGGAGGTGTCGGTAATGGCCTCTGCCGGCTGGAGATGACGGGTTCATGCAAGTCTGTCGGAGTGGACCCTGACGAGCGCTTGCGCCGCGCCCGCTTGGCGGCCCAGCGACTGACCCCGATGACGGCGTGTTCGAGCGTCGAGGAAGCGGCACGTGCTGTGATCGGCGTCCAGGCTCAGGACCTCCGCGCCGCAGGGCTTGCGTTGCGCTCGCGTGTGCCGGGGCTCAGTCGCGGCGCCGTTCGTGCCGCGGCCCTTCTGCGTACGTGGACGGTCCGCGGCACGGTGCATCTGATCGCGGCGTCCGATCGAGCTTGGCTGCACGCGCTCTTGGCGGAGCGCAACGCCCGCATGTTCGGCGCGCGCTTCGAGCGTTTCGGCATCGTGCAGGAGGTCAACGCGATGCGTAGAGATGTCGTTGATCTGTGTGCCGAACAGCCTCGCGACCGGGCGTCATTACTCCGCGCGCTAGTCGAACGCGGCCACCGGTCGCTCGAGCAAGGTCCGATCAACACATTCGTCCCCTGGCTCTCGACGCAAGGTCTGATCGTCACCGACATCGACGGCCTGCTGCATGCAACCGACCCACCGCAGCGAGTCGACCACGACGAAGCGCTGGCGATCCTCGGCTCCCGCTACCGCGCGGGCTACGGTCCCTGCGACGCCAACGACCTCGCGAAGTGGTCGTCGCTGCCGATCACGCAGACGCGCCGGGCGCTCGACGCCGCCCGCCCGCAGAGCGAATCGGACGCGTGGCAGACCGATGACCCGCCGTCCTGTCTGCTACTCGCCGCGTTCGACACGCTCATGCTCGGGTACCGCACGCGAGAGCCGTTCGTCGCCGCCGAGCACGATCATCACGTCCTCAGGGGTGGCGGGATGCTCAAGCCTGTCGTGCTCAGCGAGGGGATAGCAACTGGCACCTGGTCAATCAAGAAGGGGCGCCCCGAGCCGGCATCGTTCGACCGACGCGCGCCTACCGCGGTGCTCGCCAGCGAGGCTGAGGACATCGAGCGCTTCCTCGCGTCCTAACCGCCGGCCCGGTGTCTTGCGCGTGTGGAGTATGGGACCGCGGGAAAGGCCGAGGCCGGAGGCCCTTGCCGCGCGTAGCGGGTCGGCGGGGATCCGCGCAGCGACACCCCGTGTGGAAGGTGGAAGCAGCTGTCCCGGCCGATCAGATTGCGGTGTCGCGTTCGTTATCGCGTCCGAGCGCGCCGCCCTGTCGATCCGGCGCTGTGGTTGGGTTACGTCTCGGCGCCGGGGCCGGGTAGTAACTCGACGTCGCCGGCGTGCATCGGCTCTCCGCAGTGTTCGCAGCGCAGGTCGACGTGGCTGATCTCGCCGCACGCGTGGTGACGGTAGAGGACCGGCGGGCCTGCCTCTCCAGCGAGCCACTTGTCGGCCCAGCCGACCATCACCATCAGAATGTCGACGAGCTCGGTGCCTTTGTCGGTCAGGACGTACTCGTATCGGGGTCTGCGGTCGTATGGCCGACGCTCGAGCACTCCATGCTCGACGAGGTGGTTCAGCCGCTCGGTCAGGACCTTGCGCGAGATGCCGAGGTCCGCCTGGATCTGCTCAAACCGGTTCAACCCGACCCACACGTCACGGAGGATCAGCGGCGACCAGGGCTCCCCGATGACGTCCAGCGAGCGCGCGATTGAGCACGCCATCTCACCGAAGTTCGTGCGTTGCACGCGAACCAGCATAGCGGCTGGGGGTTCCCTCAGGGAACTCCACGTGGTACCGTCCGGCGTCTACTAAAGGAACTCCAGAGAGGAGATGGGGATGAGCAAGCAATTCACCGCCCAGGGCGGCGTCAGGGATTTCGTTCACATCGGGCTCGTTGTGGAGGACCTCGACGAGTCGGTCCGGTTTCTGGCGCTGCTCGGCTTCGACTGCGGCAAGCCCGGGGTCTACAGCGGCGAATGGATCGATCAGATCATCGGTCTCGACAACGTGACGGTCGAGACCGTGATGGCCCGCGCCCCCGACGGCAGCGACATGTTCGAGGTGGTGCGCTTTCAGTCACCTTCCGCCGGCGCTCAAGAGCCGGCGCCCGCCGCGAACCGTCCCGGGCTCCGGCATATCGCCTTCACCGTCGATGACGTGCGGGGCGTCGTGGACCGCGTCCGGACGGCCGGCTGGGACACGGTCGGGGAGATCGTCGACTACGAGAACACATACCTCCTCTGCTACATCCGCGGACCCGAGGGCCTGATCGTCGAACTCGCCGAGCAGCTCAACGGCACGCCCGCGCACGGGACAGAAGCTCCCTAGCGCGAGATGACCTACACCACGATCACTGAGACAAGGCGGGCACACCATGGAGAGTGACGCGCGTCCCGCCGGGCACGCTACCGGGCTCTTCCTGCCGCGACCGATCCACCGCATTGGGTTCCACGTGTCGGACCTGAGAGCCGCGATCGACACGTGGCTGGCCGTTTACAGAGCGGGACCGTTCTACGTGAGCGAGCACGTGGCTTACGATGAGTGCACGTCGAGGGACCGCTCCGAGCCGTTCAAAACCGCTTGGTCAGGCTGCCGCGATCCCTCGAAGCAGGGCCGCCCTGCGCCGGACCCTGCCCCCGCACGGCGGTCAACTGGCTCTGCCATGCAGGTCCTTCAGAGACCTGCTCCCTCACCAGCTGGACACGAAAATCCCTGCAAATCCGGCGAAGCCCTCTTGGGGACTCGAACCGCCAGACCCCTTCCTTACCATGGAAGTGCTCTACCAGCTGAGCTAAGAGGGCGGTGCGCGCAGCGTAGCGCTTCGGCGTCCGGGCCGAAGCGCGTGGCAGGCGGATAGTGGCGGGGGCAGGATTCGAACCTGCGAAGGCTGAGCCGGCAGATTTACAGTCTGCTCCCTTTGACCGCTCGGGAACCCCGCCGCGGGGCGTCAGTCTAGCGTCGGAGGGGCGGTTTGCCCTGTCCGGACGGCTGGCTACGAGGCGTCCCGAAGCCGCTGCGCCTCGGGCAGGGCCTCGAGCTTCTTCAGCGTGTGGTTCTCGATCTGTCGGATCCGCTCGCGCGTCACGTTGAACGCCCGCCCGACCTCCTCGAGCGTGTACGGACGCTCGCCGGTCAGCCCGAATCGCATCTCGATCACCTCGCGCTCGCGCTCAGGAAGCGCCGCCAGCGCGCGGCGAAGGTTCTCGCGCCGCAACCGCTCCGCTGCGAGCTCGAACGGCGACTCGGCGGTCTGGTCCTCGACGAAGTCGCCCAGCTCGGACTCCTCCTCCTCGCCGATCGGCTTCTCCAGCGAGATCGGCTGCTGGGCCATCCGCAGGACGTCGCGGACCTCGCGCACGGTTGTCTCGAGCTCGATGGCGATCTCCTCGGGAGTCGGCTCGCGCCCGAGCTGCTGGACGAGCTGGCGCTCGACGTGCACGACCTTGTTGAGCTTCTCGACCATGTGCACGGGGATCCGGATCGTCCGGCCCTTGTCGGCGATCGCGCGCGTAACCGCCTGGCGGATCCACCAGGTCGCGTACGTCGAGAACTTATAGCCACGGCGGTAGTCGAACTTCTCGACCGCGCGGATCAGGCCCATCGAGCCCTCCTGGATCAGGTCCAGGAACGTCAGGCCGCGACCCAGATAGCTCTTGGCGATCGACACTACGAGCCGCAGGTTGGCCTCGATCATCTGCTGCTTGGCCCGCATGTCGCCGCGCTCGATCCGCCGGGCCAGGATCACCTCCTGCTCTGCGGTGAGCAGGTCGACGCGACCGATCGAGCGCAGGTACAGGCGCAGCGAGTCCAGGCTGGGCTCGACCGTGAGGTCGATCTCGAGCTTCTTTCGCTCCTCGGCCTGGTTGCCATTGCTCTGCGAGTTGTTGGAGTCGACGGCGGTGCCGGGCTTGATCGGATTGCCATCCGCCCCGACCACGTCGATTCCCTGGTCGTCGAGATACACGTGCAGCTCCTTGAGCTGCTCCTTGGTCACCTCGACTTCTTCGAGACACCCTGCGATCTGCTCGAACGTCAAGAAACCGCGCTCTTGACCCTCCGCGATCAGCGGGCGCAGCTCGTCAAGCTCCGCAATTGGAGCGTCGTCAGCCAGTAGGACGATCGCCTCTTCGCTCACAGCCCCTGAGCCTCCCCGTCGTATGAAGGAGCGGCCCCGATTCAGGAACAACTCCCCTCTCAACTCTCCTAATGGATCGCGAGTGATAGCACAATATTGGCCGTTGTCCAGTGCTTTGGGGCGGCTCACGGCGCGGGGTCTCTACGCTATTAACTGAGTCGATGGCTTCATCGCGTTCATCAGCTGCCTCGATGGTCGACGTCCAAGCGCGGGTACCGCGCGTCCAGCTCGGTCTGTCGCGCGTCGGCGTGACCGACGTCGAGAAGGTCATCCGGATGCGCCAGAACGGGTCCGAGCAGCTGTTCTCGGCTCGCTTCGAATGCGTCGTCGAACTCGGCCCCGACCAGAAGGGCGCACACATGTCGCGCTTCGAGGAGGTCGTCAACGAGGCGATCGGCGAGGTCGTGCTCGGCGAGTCGACGTTCAAGGTCGAGACGCTGGCCGAGCACATCGCGCAGCTGGTGCGCACCAGGCAGGGCGCCCGCCGCGCCGAGGTCAACGTCGAGGCCCGCTTCCCCGAGCACAAGCCGGCGCCGGTCTCGGGCATCCAGACCCAGGAGCTCTACACGCTGCACGGTTCGGCGATCTGCACTGATGCCGGTACCCGCCGCCTGATCGGGGTCACGGCCCAGGGCATGACCGCATGCCCGTGCGCTCAGGAGCTGATCACCGCGTCCTCCCGCGAGCGACTCGAGGCCGAGGGCTTCGACGACGAGAGCATCGAGCGGATCTTCGAGGCGGTCCCGGTCGCCACCCATAACCAGCGCGGCCTCGGCACGCTGCTGATCGGCTGCACGGAGCAGTGCGACGACGATATCGATGCCGCGACGCTGCTGGCGATCGTCGAGCACGCGATGTCGTCGGAGATCTACGAGCTGATGAAGCGCTCCGACGAGGCCCGCGTGGTCGAGAAGGCTCACCGCCGCCCGCGGTTCGTCGAGGACTGCGTGCGCGAGATGATCCGTGGCACCGTCGACGCGTTCGGAATGATCGACGACCGGGCGTTCGTGACTGCACGCCAGGTCAACCTCGAGACGATCCACCAGCACAACGTGATCGCTGAGCGCTACGGCACGTTTGGGGAGATCCGCCGCGAGCTCGAAAGCGGCATCCAGCCCGACGTGCACACGAGCCGCCGGGCGTGGCTCGACGCGGTGCCCTAGTGTCGCGAATGGCTTTCGCTGACCCACCCCGGTAGCGCAGATGCGCGCGACCGTGCTCGAGCATCCCGGCGAGCCGCTCAGGGCGGTCACGCTCCCCGACCCGACCCCTGGCCCGGGCCAGCTGCTACTGAAGGTCGAGGCCTGCGGCGTGTGCCGCACCGACCTGCACCTGCGCGACGGCGAGATCGAGGTCCCCAAGCAGCCGGTGGTGCTCGGCCACCAGATCGTCGCCACCACCGACGATGGCCGCCGCGTCGGCGTGCCGTGGCTCGGCTACACCGACGGCGAGTGCCGCTACTGCCGCAGCGACCGTGAGAACCTGTGCGTCAACGCCCGCTTCACCGGCCGCGACATCGACGGCGGCTACGCCGAGCTGACAGTGGCCGACGAGCGCTTCTGCCTGCCGCTGCCCGACGAGCTCTCCGCCGAGCAGGCGGCGCCGCTCCTGTGCGGAGGGCTGATCGGCTATCGGGCGCTGCGGCTGGCCGGCGACGCCCCCCGGCTCGGGCTGTTCGGGTTCGGCTCCGCCGCGCACATGATCTGCCAGGTCGCTGTCTACCAGGGGAGGCAGGTGTTCGCGTTCACCCGCGAGGGCGACCAGCGCACCCAGGAGTTCGCCCGCAGCCTTGGCGCATCCTGGGCCGGCGGCACCGACGACACCCCGCCCGAGGAGCTCGATGCGGCGATAATCTTCGCGCCCGCCGGGGAGCTGGTGCCCCGGGCGCTGAAGCTGCTGGCGCCGGGCGGCGTCGCCGTCTGTGCCGGCATCCACATGAGCGACATCCCGTCGTTCCCCTACGAGGACCTTTGGCACGAGCGGGCGATCCGCTCGGTCGCCAACCTGACGCGACTGGACGGCCACGAGTTCCTCGAGCTGGCTCCGCAGGTCCCGGTGAGGACCACGATCACGACGTATCCGCTCGAACAGGCCGAGACCGCGCTCGCGGACCTGCGCGCCGGCAAGTTCGAGGGCACCGCTGTGATCGTCCCGTAGCGCGCTCACGCTAGGCTGGGGTACACATGCCCCTGATTCCGATGGTGATCGAGCGGACGGCGCGCGGGGAGCGCGAGTTCGACATCTACAGCCGCCTGCTCAACGAGCGGATCGTGTTCCTCGGTACGCCGATCGACGACACGATCGCCAACCTCGTCGTGGCGCAGCTCCTACACCTGGAGTCCCAGGACCCCGACAAGGACATCTCGGTGTACATCAACTGCCCTGGCGGATCGATCTACTCCGGGCTGGCGATCTACGACACGATGCAGTTCATCAAGCCCGACATCCAGACGATCTGCGTCGGGATCGCGATGTCGATGGGCTCGCTGTTACTGACTGGCGGCGCCAAGGGCAAGCGCTTCTCGCTGCCCAACAGTCGCCTGCTCATCCACCAGCCGTCGGCCGGCTTCGAAGGTCAGTCCTCCGACATCGAGATCCACGCGCGCGAGATCCTCAACGTCCGCAAGCGGATCGACGAGATCTACGCCCACCACACCGGTCAGTCGTTCGAGCAGGTCCACACAGACATGGAGCGCGACCGTTTCTTCAAGGCAGACGAGGCGGTCGAGTACGGGCTGATCGACCGCGTCATCGATCACCACTGACATAACCGAGGAGGTACTCGCGATGGCGATGGCTGAACGAACCGCAAACACTGCGTGGGACGGTGACCTGCCGCATGGCTCGGGGACGGTGACTGCGACCAGCGGCGCGTTCGAGCTGCCGGTCACGTGGGCGTCGCGCACTGAGCGCTCCGAGGGCAAGACCAGCCCGGAGGAGCTGATCGCCGCCGCCCACGCGGCGTGCTACTCGATGGCCCTTTCCCACGGTCTCGGCGAGGCGGGCAATCCGCCCGAACACCTCGACGTCAGCTCCAAGGTCACGCTCGACCTGGTCGACGGCGCACCCACTGTGACGACATCCGAGCTGACGGTCAGGGGCCGCGTTCCCGGGATCGATCAGGCCACGTTCGAACAAGCCGCGTTCGACGCGGGCCGTAACTGCCCGGTATCCCGCGCCCTCTCGGGCATCGAGATCACAGTCGACGCGACGCTCGAGTAGTCCTAGGAGGCAGCGCCCGGCTCGGCAGAACCAGACTGCACGGCCTGCTGTGACGGTTCCGGCTCGGTCGGCCGCGCCAGCGCCCAGAAGATCATCAACCCGCCGAAGATCAGCATCCCCAGGCCGGTCCAGAGGTCGATGTTGATCCCGGCCGCCTTGGTCTTGATCTCGTGGTCTCCGAAGATCCCGAGCGCGACCAGGATCAGCCCGTAGAGCACAAACACGCCGCCGATCAGCCGGCGGATGTCGAACCTGTTGGCGGCCTTGACCGCCTCGGCCTTGCTCTGCACGTCCGCAGGCGGCGGCTCGGGGGGCTGGTCTGAGGCGTATCCGCTTGGCTCGTCAGCTGACACTCGCTCGCTCCGCTCTTTCCACAGGTGACACTAGATGAAGATGATGTTCAGCACGACGAGGATCGCCAGCGCGACGCCACCCAGCAGCCACGGCGAGCGCCACCAAAGCTTGTCGCGCGGGTCCGCGTGCTCCTCGGGCTCGTCGGCCCGGGTCAGGCCCCAGACGAGCCCGCGCAGCTCCTCCTCGGGCTTGGGCTTGGTGACGAACGAGACCAGGATCAGCACCACCGCGCCGACGACGAACGCGATGATCGCCTGCCAGAAGCTGGCGCTCAGCGCCGACCCGAAGTGGAACACGACGTTGTAGGCATTCAGGCGGTTCGTGGTGTAGGCGGCCGCGGTCCCGGCGACCAGGCTCCAGAAGCCCGCCCAGGGGGTCGCCCGCTTCCAGAACATGGCCACGATGAACGTCGCGAACAGCGGCGCGTTGAAGATCGAGAACAGCGTCTGGATGTAGTTCATGATGTTCGAGTAACCCTTGGCGATGAACGCCGTGAACACCGAAATGAAGATTCCGCCGATCGTCACGTAGCGGCCGGCACGCAGGTAAAAGGCGGAGTCCCGATCCTTGGCGAAGTACGCCTGGATCAGGTCGTAGGTGACCACCGTGTTGAACGAGGTCACGTTCGCGGCGACGCCGGCCATGAACGCCGCGATCAGGCCGGTGACCGCGATCCCGAGCATCCCCTCGGGAAGGTAATTGCCGATCAGGTGCGGGATCGCCGTGTTGTACTGAAGGTTGATGCTCGAGCCGCCCAGCCCGTGCACGGTCAGCACGGCGATGATGCCCGGAAGGATGATGATGAACGGCAGGAAGATCTTCGGGAAGGCGCCGATCAGCGGCGTGCGGCGCGAGGCCGACATGTTCTTGGCCGACAGGGCGCGCTGTACCTCGGCGAAGTTCGTCGTCCAGTAACCGAAGCTGAGCACGAACCCGAGTCCGAAGATGACGCCGACCCAGTCGGAGGCCAGCGGGTTGGTGACGTGGTGAATCGCCAGGCCCTTCCAGGCGTGCAGACCGGGCTCACCGAGCGGCTTGAACGCCTTGATCCGATGCTTGACGCCGTCGATCCCACCCACCGAGTGCAACGCCACGAGCGTCAGCGGCAGCAGGCTGGCCACGATCACGAAGAACTGCAGGACCTCGTTGTAGATCGCCGAGGTCAGGCCGCCGAGCGTGATGTAGACCAGAACCATCGCCGCCGCGACAAGGATCGCTGTCGTCACCGACCAACCGAGCATCAGGTGGATGATCAGCGCCAGCGCGAACAGGTTCACTCCGGAGATCAGCACGGTGGCGACCGCGAATGTGCCGGCGTTGAACGCGTGCGCCGCCTCGTTGAAGCGCAGGCGCAGGTACTCCGGCACCGATCTGACCTTGGCGCCGTAGTAGAACGGCATCATGAACAGGCCCAGGAAGATCATCGCCGGCACGGCGCCGATCCAGTAGTAGTGAACGGCAGGCACCCCGTACTGTGCGCCGTTGGCGGCCTGGCCCAGGATCTCCAGTGCGCCCAGGTTTGCTGCGATGAACGCCAGGCCGGTGATCCACGCCGGCAGCGACCGGCCTGACAGGAAGAAATCCAAGTCGGTCTTGATCGCCAGCCGCGCGACCAGCCCGATCCCGAGGACGACCGCGAAGTAGATCGCCAGGATCACATAGTCGATCGTCGATGGGTGAAGCCTCAGCACACCAACCCGCTCCTCATGGGCGTCCAGCTACCCGCTTAAGTGCGGATTTAACCCACGCGATGTTCGATCGAGCCGAGGGGCTCGATCTCGATCCGGATCACGTCACGACGCCGGCTTCGGCGGGCGCCTTGCTCGGAGCCTGCACGTGGGTGACCGGCAACCCGAGGGCCTTCGCCTTGCTGACCAGGTCGAGCTTGAGCCACCGGGAGATCCCCAGCGGCAGCGTCGAGATGATCAGCTCGTCGTAGTTCCCGAGGTTGACCGCGTCCTGGATGGCCATCAACGGCTCCGCGTCGCCGAGACTGCCGGTGACCTCCGACCCGGCTGCTTCGGCGAGCCTGGGCAGGGCCTGATCCAGGACCTGCTTGGCCTCGTCGTCCCCGGTGTCCTGGGGGTCGACGAACTTGTGCATCCCGTGCGGCTGGCGCGGTACAACGAGGTGGAACGTCGCAGGGCTCTCCTGAGCTCGCGCGCGGACGGCCTCGAGCAAACCGCTGGTCGCCGCCGTCTGATGTGCGACGACGAGAACGTGGGCCGGGTCAGACATCTCCTCACCTCCGGCGTTTGGTGCGGATAGCGGTCAGTCGAGTATTCCACCGCCCGCGCGTGGCGGCAAGCGCTCAGTGGGGAGGCCCGCTAGCTCAGGCGGTACTCGCCGCGCGCGACGATCACCGCGTTGCCCCCGACCGCCACTCGCTCGAGCCGGTCCGCGCTGCCGTCGACCTGCGCGTAGAGGACCGAGGGTCGTCGGATCTCCTCGCCCTGGCGAATCCGGATTCGGGTGCCGTACGGGATCCGGCCGTGACGGGCGAGGTGGGCCGCGAGCGGGCCCGCCGCCGATCCCGTGGCCGGGTCCTCGCTGACCCCCAGGCCGATTCCGAACATGCGCGTCTTGAAGCGGGTGCCCTCGCCGGCGAAGCAGCTGACGCCGATTGCTCCAAGCCGGCCCAGCGCGTCGAAGTTGGGCTCCAGTTCCGCTACCTGGGCCTCGCTTGAGACCATCACATAGACGTGCACCGGCCCCTGGCGGTAGGCCTCGACCGGCAGCTCGGAGCGTTCCACGCCTACCGCGGCGAGCAGCTCATCGACGGGCTCGAACGGCTCGGGCGTGGGGATCGGCTGCTCCATCTCGCCGTACACGATCTCCCCTCGCTCGCGTGTGAGCGCAACCGGCACCGGCCCGGCTCCGCACTGGAGCTTGACCGCGTCGGTCCCCGTCTCGGAGGCGACCACGAACGCGGTGCCGAGCACCGGGTGGCCGGCGAACGGCAGCTCGGTCGAGGGCGTGAAGATCCGGATCGTCGCGTCCGTGGCACCGTCGGCTCCGCGGGCGACGACGAACACCGTCTCTGACAGGTTGGTCTCACGGGCGGCGCTGTTGCATAACCTCGCCGCTGAGCTCGGCCGCGTCGGTGAACACGGCGACCGGATTGCCCTCCAGCGGGGTGCCACTGAACACGTCGACGATCACGTACTGATGCATCGACCGGTTAAGCCTTCCTGTCGGCCATCTCGAGCAGGGTGGTGACCGTCGTCCAGTTGCGCGCGGTCGCGGTCACCCCCAGCTTCTTGCCGGCGAGCCCGGCCCACAGCTTCGAGCGCGCGACGCCCTCGGGATGCCAGGCGTACAGCTCGCGCCCGTCGGCCACCAGCCGCTCGGACTTGTGGGCCAACTTCGCCAGCTCCTGCACCACGTCTGGATCGGGCGCCTCGGCGAGGAAGCTCACCTGGTAGCGCTTGGGGTTGTCGGCGACGTCGCCGAGCGGGTTGAGCTTGACGACCTCGGCGAGCTCGTCGCGGGTCCGCGCGACCACATCGACGTCGAAACCGAACTCGTCCGCGATCGCGCGCTCGGTCTCGCGGGCGAGCCTGTCGGACGACTTTCGGCTCGAGACGATGACGTTGCCGCTCTGGACGTAAGTCTCCACGTCCTTCATTCCGGCAGCGGTCAGTGCCTCGCGCAGCTTCGGCATCGCCACCCGGCGCGCGGGCCCGATGTTGATGCCGCGCAGCAGCAGGATCCGCTTGCTCACCGACCGCAGCCTAGCGTCAGTGCGACTCCTTGCCGTCCTGGACGGTGAACTCGCCGCCGCTCTTCAACGGCCTCGGACGGAGCTCGACGTAGCTGGCGCCTGAGCCGGTGGTGCGACTGGTCAGGACCTCGTAGGCGCTGGCCGGCGCCGCATCGCCGAGCAGTCGCTTGCCGGCGCCGACCGAGACCGGGAAGGTCACCAGGCGGTACTCGTCGATCAGCCCCGCGGCGTGCAGCGCCCCCGCCAGCATCGCGCTGCCGTGAACCTGCAGCTCACCGCCGTCCTGGACCGTCAGCGCGCGCACATCGTCGAGCGAGCGCAGGATCGTCGTGTCGCCCCAGTCGGCGCTCTGCATGGTGGTCGAGACGACGTACTTGCGACCGTGGTTGAGGACCCGCGCGGCGGCGTTTTCGGGATCGGTGACCGTCGACCAGTACGGCTTCATCATCTCGTAGGTCGTGCGCCCGAGCAGCACCGCGTCGGTCCGCTGAAACCAACTGGCGGCGATCTCGTTGAAGTCCTGGTCGACGAACGGGACCATCCAGCCGCCACGGCTGAATCCGCCCTGCGGATCCTCCTCGGCTCCTCCGGGAGCCTGCATGACGCCGTCGAGAGTGAGGAACGTGTGAACGGTGATGCGCATGATCGGTACTCCTTCGGTCGGGCGAGGGTCAGGTAAGTCGCGCCAGACGGCTGGCGAGGAACCGCCGTTCGGCCTCGTTGGTCGTCAGCTCGCGAGCGGTCTCGTAGGCGCCACGCGCCTCGTCGACTCGGCCGCAGCGCGCGAGCAGGTTGGCGCGCGTCGAGTGGTAAGGCGCGTAGTCGCCGAGCTCGAGGCCGTCGACGAGTCTCAGTGCGCGCTCGGGACCGTCGAGCTCGGCGACCGCGACCGCCCGGTTCAGAGCGACCACGGGCGTGGGCATGAACGCCAGCAGCTGGTCGTACAGGGCCACGATCTGGCCCCAGTCGGTGCGCTCGACGCTCGGCGCGTCGACGTGAACGGCGTTGATCGCTGCCTGGATCTGGAACGGTCCAGGCTGGTTGCGACGCAGGCAGCGGCGCACCAGCGCCTGGCCTTCCGCGATCCGCCGCTGGTCCCAGCCACCCCGGTCCTGATCGGCCAGCAGCACGAGCTCCCCGTCCGGAGTGGTCCGCGCCGCCCGGCGCGCGTCGATCAGCAGCAGCAGCGCGAGCAGGCCGAGCGCCTCGGGCTCGTCGGGCATCAGGCTGACCAGCAGCCGCGCCAGCCGGATCGCCTCCAGGCAGAGGTCGGCTCGCACCAGCTCGGCGCCCGCGGTGGCGGCGTAGCCCTCGTTGAACACCAGGTAGATCACGCCGAGCACTGGCCGCAGGCGAGCGGGCAGCTCCTGGTCGGCGGGGATCCGGTACGGGATGTTGGCCGCCGTGATCTTGCGCTTGGCACGGACCAGGCGCTGGGCCATCGTCGCGGTCGGTGTCAGAAACGCGCGGGCGATCTCCGGGGTCTGCAACCCGCCGACGAGCCTCAGGGTCAGCGCGACCTGCGCCACTTCTGACAGCGCCGGGTGGCAGCACATGAACAGCAGCCGGAGGCGGTCGTCGCCGAGCGGATCGAGCTCGTCACCCACGTCCGGCGCCTGGATGCTGACGGCTTCGCTCTGGCGCCGGTCGCGCGTGGACTCCCGGCGCAGGACGTCGATCGCACGGTTGCGGGCCGTGGTCGTGATCCATGCGCCGGGATTCGGCGGAGCACCGGTCTGCGGCCACTGCGCCAACGCGATCAGGAACGCGTCCTGGACCGCCTCCTCGGCGAGGTCGATGTTGCGGAAGCGGCCGATCAGCGCCGCGATCGCGCGCGAGGACTCCTCGCGGAAGACGCGCTCGATCTCGTCGCCGGCGAGCGGGCTCACCCGTCTGCGGACTCGGGCTCCGCCTGAAACGGGCGGACCTCCACCGGCGCGCGGCACGCGCGGGCACCCTCCTCGGCCCAGCGCAGCGCGGCGTCGAGGTCGGCCGCATCGATCACCCAGAACCCGCCGAGGTGCTCCTTGGACTCCGCGTACGGGCCGTCGCTGAGCATCGCCTGACCGTCGTTGATGTTGACGACGGTCGCCGTGTCCGGTGCCTCGAGGCCGCCGCCGAACACCCACGAGCCGGAGCCCTGCAGCTTCTGGTTGAAGGCATCCACGTCGGCGTAGGTGGCCGCGATCTCGTCGGGCTCGGGCATCGCGTCCGAGTACGAGTGGTGAACGGACAGCAGATACTGGGTCATGCGATCGGCTCCTCTGGTTGGGTGGCGGGCCTCCTTCAATACCTCTACGAACGGGAGGTGGAGGAAATCGACAACCCTCGGCTACGAGTGTCCTAAAACAGCGCAACCTGGCCCGGGAGCGAGCCCTCGCGGCGGCCCCCGGGAGGATGCTGCCCCAGCGCCTCGGCAACGTCGCGGGCGATCGCCCCTTCCGAGCGAGACGCCACGATCGGGTCGTCGATGCCGTCGACGTGGACCAGCGTCCGGCGCCCGTCGCCGCGGTCGCCGCCCTCAAGCGGTACCAGCGCGTACACGCGGTCGGCGCGCACGTATTTGCCATAGCCGAGCGAGATCATCTGGGGAACTCCGCGGGCCATCGCCGACTGATCCTACGCCGTCGGGCGGAGCACTCCGCGCAGCCAATCCGCGGTCTGGGCCACCCCGTCACGGAGATCCACCCGGGCCTCCCACCCGAGCAGCGTCCGGGCCTTCTCGACCGACGGCCAGCGGCGCTGGACGTCGACGCGGTAGCTCGGCAGGTGGTCGAGCTCGAACTCCTCCGGCGCGCAGCCGCAGACGTCCCAGATCACCCGGGCGATCTCGGCGACGGTCAGCTCCTCGCCGGCGGAGATGTTGAAGTCCTGGTTGAGCGCCGCCGGGTGGCGCAGCGCGGTGACGATCCCGTCGGCGATGTCGTCGATGTGCGTAAGCGTCCGCGTCTGGCGCCCGGAGCCGAAGATCTGCAGCGGTCGCTGGCCCGACAGGACCTTGCGGATCACGTCCGGGACGAGATGCGCGATCCCGGGCTCGTCCTCGGGCATCTCCCCCGGGCCGTAGGCGTTGAAGGGCCGGCAGATCGTGTACGGCAGATCGTGCTCGTCGTGCGCGGCGACCGTGAACACCTCGCCGGTCAGCTTCGAGAACCCGTACGCCGAGCGCGGCATCGGGCAGACGTCGATGTGCTCCTCGGTGGTCGGGAACTCGGTCGCGCGCTCGAACACCATGCTCGAGGACACGTACAGGAACCGCTCGACGTCGCGCTCCAGGGCAGCGCGGAACACGGCGTTGTAGAGCGCCGCGTTGACCTCGCTGAGCGTGTAGGGAAGCTTGTGAAAGTTCGCGATCCCGCCGACGATCGCGGCCAGGTGAATGACCCCGTCGCAGCCGTCCATCGCCGCCTGGGCGTTGCCGAGCTCGCGCAGGTCGGCGGTGTGCACCTCGCAGTCGGATGCGATCCACTCGGGCGCCTCGCGCTGATCCGAGACGCGCACCTCGAGGTCGGGCTCGGCGAGCAGCCGGCGCACCACGGCGGCGCCGATTGTCCCCGCGCCGCCCGTGACGAGTACGCGCTGCATCTAGAGACAGGGGTTGGGCTCGAGCACGAGCCGGAGGCTAGCGGCCATGGCTCGATACGATCGCGCCGCGATGACAACAGCCACCGACACTTTCAAGATCGGCGGCGAGCTCGAGGTACGCCGCCTCGGGTTCGGCGCGATGCGGATCACCGGCGACGGGATCTGGGGCGCGCCGCCCGACCCGGCCGGGGCCCGGGAGCTTCTGCGCCGGGTCGTCCAGGACGGCGTCAACCTGATCGACACGGCCGACTCCTACGGTCCCGAGGTGTCCGAGGACCTGATCGCCGAGGCGCTCTACCCCTATCCCGACGACCTCGTGATCGCGACCAAGGGCGGGCTCGCCCGCCCGGGCCCCAACCACTGGGTGCCGTCCGGGCGCCCCGAGCGGCTCAAGCGCTGCTGCGAGGACTCGCTCCGCCGACTCAAGCTCGAGCGGATCGACCTGTACCAGTTTCACCGCGTCGACCCGGCGGTCCCGATCGAAGACTCGGTCGGCGCGCTGGTCGAGCTGCAGCAGGAGGGGAAGATCCGGCTGATCGGCGTATCCAACGTGGACGGCGACCAACTCGAGCGCGCCCAGCAGATCGCCGACGTCGTGTCGGTCCAGAACCGATACAGCTTCGCTGACCGCAGTTCCGACGAGGTGCTCGCGGCCTGTGAGGAGCAGGAGCTCGCGTTCCTGCCGTGGGCCCCGATCGAGGTTGCGGACTCCTCCAAGCTCGGCGAGGCGCTGACCGAGGTCGCCCGCGCACACGACGCCAGCCAGGTGCAGGTGGCGATCGCATGGCTGCTCGCCCGCTCGCCGGTGATCCTCCCGATCCCGGGCACGAGCTCGATTGCCCACTTCGAGGAGAACCTCGAGGCGGCCCAGCTCGAGCTCACCCAGGAAGACCTCGACGCGCTCGAGCCCTAGCGTGGCTCGGCCGGTCGCGGTCGGCGGCTAGCCGCCGAGTACGAAACTGAGGCGGCGCTCGAGCGCGCCGGCGAGTCGGTCGCGCATCGGGCCCTGCTCGAAGCGCTCGACCAGCGCCGACAGGAAGCCTTCGATCACCAGGCGCTTGGCCACCTCCTCGCCAAGGCCGTGCGAGCGCAGGTAGAACAGCTGCTCGGGGTCGACCTGCGCGACCGCGGCGGCGTGCGTGCAGCGCACGTCGTTGGCCTGGATCTCAAGGCCCGGGATCGCGTCCGCGTGGGCGCGCTTGGAGATCAGCAGGTTGCGCGACTCCTGGAACGCGTCGGTCTTCTGGGCGCCCGGGTCGACGATGATGTTGCCCTTCCAGACGGCGGTCGAACGGTCCTGCAGGACTCCCCGGAACGCCAGGTCGGACGTCGTGTTCGGCGCCGCGTGCTCCTGGTTGGTGTCGAAGTCGATGTGCTGGCGGCCGTGGGGGGCGTAGGCGCCGGTGACGCGGGCGTCGGCGCCCTCGCCGGCCAGCTTGGTCTCCATCCGCACGTGGCCGTTGGCCGAGCCAAACCCGAGCGCCACCCAGTCGAGCGACGCGTCGCGGCCGACCTCGGCGCGCTGGGCACCGAAGATCCAGCTGCGCTCCGACAGCGCCTGGCCTGACACGTAGCGCAGGTGGGCGTTGTCGGACACGACCAGCTCGGTGACGACGTTGAACACGCCGTCGAGCTGATCCTCGCCCGACAGGTACTGCTCCCAGACCTCGGCCTGCGAGCCCTCCTCGAGCACCACCAGCGTCCGCTGGTGAAACAGCGTTCCGGCGCGGGCCTGGATGCTGGCCAGCGAGATTGGCTGCTGCACAGCTACGCCGCGGGGCACGTACACGAACGAGCCGTTGCGGTAGCCGGAGTCGTTGAGCGCCACGAACGGGTCGTCTCCGGGGACAACCGAGCCGAGCCGGCTCTGGAGCAGCTCAGAGTGCTCGCTCAGCGCCTCGGCGATCGTGGTCACGATCACACCTTCGGGCAGTTCCTGCGCCTCGGGCAACTCGAACAGTGGCTCCGCGGTGGCGGCCTCATCGTCGGTGACCGGCTCGTATGCGGTCAGGTCGAGACCCGTTATGTCAGTGAACTCCCAGCCGGGCCGCCCCTTGAACGTGGGCAGCTCGACCGCGGGCGAGGCGCTCGGGCTAGCCAATCGAGCCCTCCATCTGCAGCTCGATCAGCCGGTTCATCTCGACCGCGTACTCCATCGGCAGTTCCTTTGTGATCGGCTCGATGAAGCCGTTGACGATCAGCTTGGAGGCCTCGTCCTCGGGAATGCCGTGCGACATCAGGTAGAACAGCTGGTCCTCGCCGACCTTTGAGACGGTCGCCTCGTGGCCGACGTTGACGTCATCCTCGCCGATGCGGATCGTCGGGTAGGTATCCGACCGGGAGTGCTCGTCGAGCAGCAGCGCGTCGCAGACCACCTTCGAGCGGGCGCCATGCGCGCCCTTGGCGATCTCCAGCAGCCCGCGGTAGGAGCCGCGGCCGCCGTCCTTGGAGATCGACTTGGCGAAGATGTTCGACGTCGTGTTCGGCGCGGCGTGGATGATCTTGCCGCCGGCGTCCTGGTGCTGGCCCTTGCCGGCGAACGCGATCGACAGGATCTCGCCGTGGGCTCGCTCGCCCATCAGGTAGACGCTCGGGTACTTCATCGTCAGCCGCGAGCCGAGGTTGCAGTCGACCCACTCGACGGTCGCGTCCTCCTGCGCGATCGCGCGCTTGGTGACCAGGTTGAACACGTTGGTCGACCAGTTCTGGACCGTCGTATAGCGGATCCGGGCGCCCGGCTTGGCAATCAGCTCGACGACCGCGGAGTGCAGACTCGAGCTCGAGTACGTCGGGGCGGTGCAGCCCTCGACATAGTGAACGTAGGAGCCCTCGTCGGCGATGATCAGCGTCCGCTCGAACTGGCCCATCGACTCGGTGTTGATCCGGAAGTAGGCCTGCAGCGGCATCTCCACGTGGACGCCCGGCGGGACGTAGACGAACGAGCCGCCCGACCAGACCGAGGAGTTGAGCGCCGCGAGCTTGTTGTCGTTGGGCGGGATCACGGTCGCGAAGTACTCGCGGACGAGGTCCTCGTGCTCGCGCAGCGCCGTGTCCATGTCCTTGAAGATGACGCCCTGCTTCTCGAGGTCCTCGCGCACCTGGTGGTAGACGACCTCGGACTCGTACTGGGCGCCGACCCCGGACAGGAACTTGCGCTCGGCCTCGGGGATGCCGAGCCGGTCGAAGGTCTTCTTGACGTCCTCGGGGACGTCGTCCCACGAGCGCTCGGCGCGCTCGGAGGCGCGCACGAAGTAGTGGATGTCGTCGTAGTCGACCTCGGCCAGCATCGGCGAGCCCCAAGTCGGTTGCGGTCGCGACTGGAAATGCTCGAACGCCTTCAGGCGGAAGTCGCGCATCCACTGCGGCTCGGACTTGAACTCCGAGATCTTCGCGACGATCTCGGAGTTGATCCCCTTAGGGGCCTTGTACAGGTAGTTCTCGGCGTCATGGAAGCCGTAGCGCTCGTCGTAGTCGGAGTTGATCTGCGCGAGCGACTCGTTCTCCGTGAGCACCGGCGTCACAGTCTCGGGAGTAGCCATTAGTCCACCTCCAGCTTGATCGTCTCGTCTTCGATGATCACCGGAAAGGTGTCCACCGGAACATAAGCGGGCAAAGTCTTGGGCTGGCCCGTCTTGAGGTCGAACAGCGAGCCGTGCCGGGGGCACTCGATCGTGCATGCCTCCTGGTCGAGCTCGCCCTCGACAAGCGGGCCGTTGTCGTGCGAGCACCGATCCTCGATCGCGTACACGGTGCCGGCACAATTGAAAACTCCGATCTCGAGCTCCTCCCATTCGACCAGGCGCATTTCGCCGGGCATGAGGTGCTCCACGGGGCAGACTTCGATGATCTCTGGCACGTAAACGGAAGTCCTAGTCAAAAGATCGGATTTACTTTCTGAAGTGTAGCGGCGGGGCTGTCGATGCGATCTCCTGACCACCGCTTCCGCAAGTGGTCGAGAGATTGAACCGGCAGCCCCGCCTGACGCATCGAAAGTAGGAGGCAGCCAAACGCGACCGAGCCCGCCTGCGAGCCAGCAAGCCCTGCTTAGGCCCCGGTGGAGCCGGCGCTGACCTCGGGTCTGGACCGGCCGCCGGAGCCGCCCGAGTCGCCCCGATCGGGGCCCGAGCCCGGCGGGCCGGCGTCGCCCTGGCGCCGGACGCGGCTGTGGCGCACCGAGTATCCGAAGTACACGACGAACCCGACGACCATCCAGATCGCGAATCGCACCCACGTTGCGGTCTGCAGGTTGAGCATCAGCCAGAACGAGGCGAGCACCGAGAGGATCGGGATCACCGGGACGAACGGGACCCGGAACGGGCGCTCCAGATCGGGCTGGCTGCGCCGCAGCACCAACACCCCGATGGCGACCAGGATGAAAGCGAACAGCGTCCCGATGTTGACCAGCTCTGCGAGCGTCTTCAGCGGAATGAAGAAGGCGAGTGCGGCGACGACCGCGCCGGTGATCAGAGTGGTTCGATACGGCGTGCCGAAGCGCTTTGAGACCTTGGCAAACATCGGCGGCAGCAAGCCGTCGCGGCTCATCGCAAAGAACACGCGGCTCTGGCCCATCAGCAACACCAGGATCACCGAGGTGATGCCCGCCAGCGCGCCATAGGCGACGATCGTCGCGATCGTGTTCTGGCCCACGGACTGGAACGCGGTCGCCAGTGGCGCGGCGACATCGATCTTGTTGTATTTGACCATCCCGGTGATCACGAGCGAGACGGCGACATACAGCAGCGCGCAGATCGCCAGCGAGCCGAAGATCGCGATCGGCAGCGTGCGCTGAGGCTTCTTGGTCTCCTCGGCATTGGTGGCAACGACGTCGAACCCGATGAACGCGAAGAACACGAGCGCTGCGCCGCTGAAGATCCCGCCGATCCCGAACGCCCCGGGCGCGGCGCCCAGGGTCTGGATCAGCGTCTTGCCCGAGCTCCCGCCCGGCGCCGGAGTCGAGCCCGCCGGCGGGATGAACGGGTGATAGTTGCGAGAGTGGATGTAGGTGATGCCGGCGACGATCACGACGCCGATGATCGCCAGCTTGATCGCCACGATCACCGCGTTCACGCCGCTGGAGGTGCGGACGCCCAGGCACAGCAGACCCGAGATCAGCAGGACGATCGCCGCGCCCACGAGGTTGTGGTGATCGGCGAAGATCCATGCCGGCGGGTGCGCATGAAACGGCGCCGACGTCAGTACGACCTGGAAGTACTGCGACCAGCCCGAGGCGACGGTCGAAGCTCCGAAGGCGAGTTCGAGCATCAGGTCCCAGCCGATGATCCACGCGATCAGCTCGCCGAGGCTGGTGTAGGAGAACGTGTACGCCGACCCCGCCACGGGCACGGCCGCGGCAAACTCCGCATAGCACAGCCCGGCGAGGGCGCAGACAATCGCGGCCGCCACGAACGAGAGCGTGATCGCCGGACCGGCCACCGTGCCGGCGGCTTCTCCGGTCAGGACGAAGATCCCGGTGCCGATGATCACCCCGATCCCGATCGCGGTCAGCTGGATCGGCCCGAGCGATCGCCGAAGACCGTTCTCCTCGTCCTCGGTGTCCCTGATGGACTGCTCGACGCTCTTACGGCGAAGGACCTCCACGCGACAGGCCTTCCCGTTCTCGCGCCTTCACAAGCGCTGACTCGCGGCGGCTCAGGCGGCGTCGCCGGCGGGCGCTGCTGACTCCCAGTCGACCGCGTGTCCGAGCGAGGCGCCCTTGAGCACCTTCAGGGAGAGCAGCGCGCACTTCATCCGCGTCGCCGAGATCTCGATCCCGAGCAGGTCGAGCACGAACGAGCGGTCGAGCTTCAGCAGCTCGTCGACGGTCATCCCTTTGACCTCGTCGGAGGCCATCGAGGCGGCCGCCTGCGAGATCGCGCACCCGTGCCCGGAGAAGCGGACGTCGTCGATCCGCCCGCCCTCGCCGACCGCGAGGCGGACCGTCAGCTCGTCACCGCACAGCGGGTTGAGATCGTGGAACTCGAGGTCGGCATCCGCGAGCTCGTCCCCGGGCGGACTCCAGTTGTGCGGGTGCTTGTAGTGGTCGAGGATGTTCTCGCGGTAGAGATCGTCCATCTCGGTCTCAGCGTAGCGAGGGTGCCTCAGTCCAGCTGCATGACACGGCGGACCTCGAACAGCCCGTCGATCAGCCGCTGCACGTCGCCGCCGGTGTTATGCACCGCGAACGACGCCCGAGCGGTCGCGGACACGCCCAGCCGGCGCATCAGCGGCTGGGCGCAGTGGTGACCGGCGCGCACGCACACGCCCTCACGCCCGAGGATCTCCCCGATGTCGTGAGGATGAGCGCCGTCGAGCGCGAACGACACGACCGCGCCGCGGTCGCTTGCAGCGACAGGCCCGTACACAGTCAGGCCCGGAATCTCGGTGCCGAGGCGCTCGAGCGCCTCGCCGGTGACCCCGAGCTCGTGGGAACGAACACGATCCATGCCCAGCTCCCGCAACCAGTCGACCGCGACCCCGAGCCCGATCGCCTCGGCGATCTGCGAGGTCCCGGCCTCGAACTTCCAGGGGAGGTCGGTCCAGGTTGACTCGTTTGCCGCGACCGTGCGGATCATGTGCCCGCCGCCGATGAACGGCGGCATCTCCTCGAGCAGCGCTCGGCGGCCGTGCAGCACGCCGATGCCGGTCGGCCCGTAGGCCTTATGCCCGGTCCACGCGTAGAAGTCGGCGTCGATCGCGCGCAGATCGACAGGCAGCTGCGGGATCGCCTGGCTGCCGTCCACCAGCACCACGGCGCCAACCTCGTGGGCGCGGCGTGCGATCTCCGCCACCGGGTTGATCGTCCCGAGCACATTGGACACGTGCACCACCGCGACCAGCTTGGGCCCGCGCGCGAGCAGCTCGTCGAGCGCGTCCATGTCGAGCTGGCCGTCGTCGAGCACCGGCACGTAGGCGAGCTCGGCCTCGCGGTCTTGGCACAGCAGCTGCCAGGGGACGATATTGGAGTGGTGCTCCATCTCGGTCAGCACCACGAGGTCGCCACGGTTGACGTTGTGACGGCCCCAGGTGTAGGCGACGAGGTTGATCCCGGCGGTCGCGTTGGCGGCGAAGATCGTCTCCTCGGGGGTCGATCCGAGCCATTCGGCGATCCGCCCGCGGGCGCCCTCGTACAGGTCGGTGGCCTCGACCGCCAGCGGATACACACCGCGGTGGATCGACGCCCGCGACTGCGTGTAATAGCTGGTCATCGCGTCGATCACCGGCTGCGGGGTCTGGGAGGTCGCCGCCGAGTCAAGGTATGTGATCGGCTTGCCGCCGATCTCACGGCTCAGCACCGGGAACTGCGAGGCGATCTCCGGGAGGGTCGCGGTGGCGCTCATGTTCCCGGCAGACCCAGTAGAGCTCCGGCGCCGGTCATGCCGCGACCTTGTCGGTGATCCAGCCGTAGCCCTTGGCCTCGAGCTCGTCGACGAGGTCCGCGCCGCCCTCCTTGACGATCCGCCCCTGGTACATCACGTGCACGTGGCTGGGCTGCACGAGGTGCAGGATCCGCTGGTAGTGGGTGATGATCAGGACGCCCATGTCCGGACCGGCGACGGAGTTGACGCCGTTGGCGACGACCCGAAGGGCGTCGATATCGAGGCCCGAGTCGGTCTCGTCGAGGATCGCCATCTCCGGCCGCTGCAGCGCCAGCTGCAGGATCTCCATCCGCTTCTTCTCCCCGCCCGAGAAGCCCTCGTTCAGGTAGCGGCTGGAGAAGTCGCGCGGCACGTTGGTCAGCTTCATCGCGGCCTCCACCGTCTGGCGGAACTCCTTCAGCGGGATCGGCTCCTCGCCGTGCGCCTCGCGGTGGGCGTTGAGCATCGTCCGCAGGTACTTGGTGACGGTCACGCCTGGCACCGACACGGGGTACTGGAACGCCAGGAACAGCCCCATGCGAGCACGCTCGTCGGGGTCGGCCTCGGTGATGTCCTCACCGTTGAACAGGATCTGGCCGTCGGTCACCTCGAGGTTCGGGTGGCCCATGATCGCGTTGGCCAGGGTCGACTTACCCGAGCCGTTGGGGCCCATCAGGGCGTGAATCTCGCCCTTGGTCACGGCGAGATCCAAGCCGCGAAGGATGTCCTTCTCCCCAGCTCGGACGTGAAGGTTTCGGATCTCTAGGTCTGCCATCTCAGCTTTCAGTTCGTGTCATCAGGCCACGCTCACGGTGCTCGTGGGCATGCGGTCGGTCCGGCGCGAGAAATCGACCAGCTCGGCGAGCGTGGTCGTCTGAAGCGAGCGGATGATCCCGCCCTGGACCCGGGTCCACAGCAGCTTGGTGGCGCAGCCGCGGCCGGCGTCCGGCTCGTGCGAGCACAGCACGCGCTCGGTGTGATCGTGCACGAAGCACTCCATCGGAGCGATCGCGCCCTCGAGTGCCTCCACGACCTCGTTCATCGAGATCTCCTCCGCCGGCCGAGCGAGCCAGTAGCCACCGTGAGCGCCCCGGGCGCTCATCACCAGCCCCGCCTTGCGGAGCCGGGCCACTACCTGTTCGAGGTAGGCCAACGGCAGGCCCTCGGCATCGGCGATCGCCTTGAGGCTGGTCGGCTGCTCGGGCGACTGACGGCCCAGCTCGACCATCAGACGGACGCCGTACTCGGCCTTCGAGGAGAAGATCATCGATGCATATCCTACCAAGCCGGTCGGTTATTGCTCCCGGGGGGTGCCTCACCGGCGGCAGCGCCGTGTAGGGTGGTCGGTCCAAATGGGCGACAGGGGCCTCGCAACATCCTCGGAGATCGCTCAGGCAGCCTTCGCCGCGCGAGAGCATGGTCGCGTCGGGATCGACACCGAGTTCATGTCCGAGGGCCGGTACCGGGCGCTGCTGTGCCTGGCCCAGGTGGTCGTCGACGGCGACGACGGCACGCCCCAGATCCTCGTGATCGATGCGCTCGACCAGGTCGACGCCGCGCCGCTGGCGCAGCTGCTGGCCGATCCCGAGATCGAGATCGTGCTTCACGCCGGCCGCCAGGACGTCGCCATCCTCCGCCGCACGTGGCAGACCGAGATCAACCAGATATTCGACACCCAGATCGCGGCCGGGTTCGCTGGCGGCAGCGCCCAGGCCGGGTACGCGAACCTGCTCGGGGCGATCCTCGGCCGACGCGTCGGCAAGACGGCGAGCTACACCCGCTGGGACGCGCGTCCGCTGACCGCCGAGCAGCTCAGCTACGCCGGCGAGGACGTGGCGCACCTGCTCGAGCTGGCCGACGAGCTCCAGCGACGGCTGACCGAGAGCGGGCGCCTGGACTGGGCTCGTGAGGAGTGCCGCCGGCTCGAGTCAGCGACCGACGAGCGCGACCCCGAGACCGCCTGGGAACGGCTTCCCCGCGTCAACCAGCTCGACCCACGATCTCGCGCCGTGGCCAAGGAACTCGCCGCATGGCGCGAGCGCACCGCGATCTCCGAAGACCGCCCGGTGGGCTCGGTGCTCGCCGATCCGCCGCTTGTCGAGCTGGCCAAGCGCCAGCCGTCGAACCTCCGCGGCCTCGAGCAGATCCGCGGGATCCACCCGTCCGGTGTGCGGCGCCGGGGCCCGGCGATCCTCGAGGCGATCGCCCAGGGCCGGCGAGGGGACTCCGATACCGCGCGAGCCGGCGCGGGAGCGCAGCGAGCCCGGCGACGCGCCACTGATCGCGCTGGCGGAGGCGCTGCTCCGGGCGCGGGCGCTCGAGGCCGGGCTGGCCTACGAGCTGCTGGCGTCGCGCTCAGAGCTCGAGCAGATCATCGGCGCCGCCCGTCGCGGCGACCCCGAGCCCAACGTTCGCACGCTCTCGGGGTGGCGGCGCGAGCTCGTCGGCTCCGACCTTCGTGACCTGCTCAACGGGCGCAGCGCGATTGGCGTGGGGCCCCAGCGCCGGCTGGTGCTCAGCGACGGCGCCGGCGCCGCCGCGACGGGGTCCTAGGAAGCGCCGACCTCGAGCATCAGTGACATCGCCGGTGCCTGGTCGAACAGGGCCCGCGACAGCGCCAGCGTGATCCTGCGCGAGCGCTGGATCGACCCGAGGTCCACGCCGCGCAGGTCGCCCGAGGCGGTCGCGTAAGTCACCCGGAGCTTGTGGCCGGGCGAATCGGCGGCCTTCTGGTCCGACGTGTCCCCAGTGCCACCGGTCCAGCCGTGGCTGCGGAGCTTGTCGTGTTCCTCGTCGACCAGGTCCGTCGAGGTCCGGTAGCGCGGGTCGGTCACGACCAGCTCGATCGCGCAGTACGCGTTGGCCCCCTTGTCGCACTGGCGCACCTGCGCCACGACGTTGGCCCCGTCGACGAGCGGCAGCTGGGTCGCAGTGGGCTGGTGCGTCTCGCCGCCCCCGCCGCACCCGGCGAGCAGCACGGCGATCGCAAGGGCCGCCAGTACGGCGACGACTGGTCGTCCTAGTCTTCTGCCGGTCATCGGATCGAGTTCAAGCGTACCCAAGCGATCGCCCGCCCTCGGCAGGGTTTCGCCCGGAGCGCGATGAGCGCCGGGCGCTACGCGCTGGGCGCGGTCTCGCTGTTCCTGATCGGAGCTGCGCTGCTGCTCGGAGCGGTCTCGATCCGCCGCCGGTGGCTGCCCGATTGGGCCGGGGCGCTCGCCCGCCTCGCCGAGGCGGTGACCACGCTGGCCATGCTGATCGCGATCCTCGAGGTGCTCGGGAGCGTCGGCTGGTTTGCGCTCGGGCCGATCGCCGCAACGAGCGTGGCCGTCGGACTCGGCGCCGCCTGGTTCGCCACCGAACGTCAAGCGGGGCATGCCAGATTGCGCCGCCGCACCGCGGATCGCCGCGGCCTTGAGATCGCCGGCGCGAGTATCGCGATCGTCGCCTCGGTCACGGTGCTGGCCGAGTGGTCGGCGCCCGCGCTTCAGTCCTACGACGTGGGCGTGCGGACGTTCGACTCGCTGTGGTACCACCTTCCCTGGGCCGCGTCGTTCGCGCAGACCGGCCATATCGCCCCGCTGCGGTTCACCGACGTCGAGTACCTGACGGCGTTCTATCCAGCGACCGCTGAGATGCTGCACGGCCTGGGGATCGTGCTGCTGGGCCACGACACCCTGTCGCCGGCGCTCAACCTGCTGTGGCTGGGCGGGACGCTGGCGGCGGCGTGGTGCATCGGCGGCTCCCGGCGCGCCGGCGCCTCGGCCGTGCTAGGCGTCGCATTGCTGATGGCCACGCCGATGATGAACACCTCGCAGGCCGGCGGCGCCGGCAACGACATCGTCGGCGTGTTCTTCCTGCTCGCGTCGGTCGCGTTCGTGCTCGCCGGCGGCGGCCGGGACGCCGCGACAGTGCTGGCGGCGGTGGCCGCCGGGCTTGCGGTTGGCGTCAAGTTGAGCCTGCTCGCGCCGGTGTTCGCCCTGACCATCGGCGTGATCACGATCGAGCCCGGCGGGCGGCGGAGCGCCACCACCGCCCGATGGCTGCTCCCGTTGGTGCTCGCCGGCGGCTATTGGTACGCCCGCAATCTCGTCGCGGTCGGCAATCCCCTCCCGTGGACGAGCCTTGGCGTTCTTCCTACTCCGGCGGCACCTCTGCAGCAGCACACCGGCTTCTCGATTGCCCACTACCTGACGAGCTCGGGCGCCTGGAGCCATCACTTCGCCCCGGGCCTGGCCGCCGACCTGGCCCGCTGGTGGTTCGCGATCGTCGGGCTGGCGATCGTCGGACCGATCCTGTGCCTCGCCCGGGGCGCCGGTCGGACCGTGCGGATGCTGGGGCTCGTGGCCCTGGTCTCGCTCGCCGCCTACCTGATCACGCCCGAGAGCGCGGCGGGCCCGGCCGGCGACCCGGCCGGATTCGCCTTCAACCTCCGCTACGCCGCGCCGCCGCTTGCGCTGTCGCTGGCGATCCTGCCCCTCGCTCCGGTCCTCGAAGGCCCGCGCCGCCAGGCGGCCGTTATCGCGGTGCTGATGGCGGCGCTGCTGGCAACCATCATCCGGCCTTCGTTGTGGCCCGACCGCCACGTCCTCGGCGTCTCCCTACTCGCAGTGGCGCTGCTGGTCGGCGGCGCGGCGCTGGTCGCGATGCGGCTGCGCGCGCCCTCGCGCCTGCTGGTGCTGTGCCTCGCCGCGGTCCTGCTGCTCGCCGGCGCCGCGGCCGGGTACGGCTGGCAGCGCCACTACCTGCGCGGGCGCTACCAGTTCAATCCTGGGGTCTCGTACCTGTCGCACGTGTGGGCGTACTTCCGCGGCGTCCGCGACGCCCGGGTCGGGGTGGTCGGGACGTTCGGCGGGTTCTTCGCGTACCCGCTGTGGGGCCCGGACGGCTCCAACCACGTGCAGTACATCGGCGCCCGCGGCCCGCACGGGTCGTTCGCCGCGATCGCCAGTTGCCCACAGTGGCGACGGGCGATCAATGCCGGCCGCTACCACTACGTCGTCACGACCCCGGCGCGCGACCCCTGGCACCCCAAGCGACTGAGCCGCTCGCCAGAGGATCGCTGGACCGGCACCGATCGCAACGCCCAGCTGGTGCAGAGCCGGCGCGCCCTGGGTCAGCGGATCGCGGTGTACCGGATCCTGGGACCGCTGAACCCTCAGGCCTGCGGGCGGACAAGCCCGCAATAATTCTCCACGGACCCTAAGCTCCGTTTCAGATGTCCGCTACCGCTGATCCGCTCGCCGATCCCGAGCTGCTCGCCACAGAATGGGACCTTGATCCGCTGATCGAGGGCAGCCAGGATGGCTCTTCGGGGGTCGCCCGGATGCTCGATCAGGCGGTCGCCGCCGCGTCCAGCTTCGCCGAGCAGTACGCCGCCAAGGTCGCTGAGCTCGACGCCCCCGGGCTCGAGCGGGCGATGCACGACCTCGAGCGGATCCACGACCTCGTCGGACGTGCCGGCTCCTACGCCTCGCTGTGGTTCTCCACCGACACCGCCGATCCGGCGCGGGGCGCGCTGCTGCAGCGTGTGCAGGAGCGCGCCACCGAGGTCGAAACCAAGCTGCTGTTCTTCGAGCTCGAGTGGGCGGCCGTCGATGACGCCCACGCCGACGAGCTGCTCGCCGAGCCAGATGCCGACGCGCCCGACGGCCTGGCGTTTTGCCGCCACTACCTCCGCAGCGTCCGCCGTTACCGGCCTCACCTGCTGACCGAGCCCGAGGAGAAGGTCCTGGCCGAGAAGTCGATCTCGGCCAACAGCGCCTGGGACCGGCTGTTCGGCGAGCTCGTGTCCGCCCTGCGGGTCGGCCTCGACGACGATCAGGTCTCGCTGGAGGTTGCGCTCAGCCGCCTGCAGTTTCCGGATCGGTCGATGCGCCAGGTGGCCGCCGAAGCGGTCACCGGCGCGCTCGAGCCGGGCCTGCGAACCCGCGCGTTCATCTACAACACGCTCGTCTACGACAAGTCGGTCGACGACCGCCTGCGCCACTACCCGCACTGGCTGGCCAGTCGCAACCTGGCCAACGAGGCGTCCGACGAGTCTGTGATGGCGCTGATCGAGGCGGTCCGCAACCGCTACGACATCCCACGGCGCTGGTACACGCTCAAGGCCCGGCTGATGGGGCTGCGCAAGCTCGCCGATTACGACCGGATGGCACCCGTCCTGCAGGAGGAGGTCCAGTACTCCTTCGGCGAGGCGCGCGAGCTGGTGCTCGACACCTACCAGTCCTTCTCGCCCGAGGCCGGTCGGGTCACCCGCCGGTTCTTCGATGAACGCTGGATCGACGCCCCGGTACGGCCGAACAAGCGCGGCGGCGCGTTCTGTTCATACACGGTCCCCAGCGTCCACCCGTACGTGATGCTGAACTTCACCGCCCAGCGCCGCGACGTGCTGACGATGGCGCATGAGCTCGGGCACGGGCTGCACGCGGCGCTCGCCCAGCCTCAGGGCCCGTTTCATCAGAGCACGCCGCTGACGCTGGCCGAGACCGCCTCGGTGTTCGGAGAGACACTCGTGTTCGAGCGGCTGCTGGGACAGGCCGACAGCGACGACCTGCGGCTGAGCCTGCTCGCCGAGCGCCTGGACGGCGCGATGGCGACCGTGTTCCGGCAGATGTCGATGAACCGCTTCGAGCACCTGATGCACACCCGTCGTCGCGATGAGGGCGAGCTCTCCGCCGACCGGATCAGCGAGCTCTGGTTCGACAGCCAGTCCGAGCTGTTCGGAGACTCGGTGGAGATCACCGACGGCTACCGAATCTGGTGGTCCTACATCCCCCACTTCATCAACACTCCCGGCTACGTCTACGCCTACGCCTATGGCCAACTGCTGGCGCTGTCGGCGTACGGCCGCTTCGCCGCCGAGGGCGAGTCGTTCGTCCCCCGCTACCTGGATCTGCTTGCGGCCGGTGGCTCGCGCAGCCCCGAGGAGCTGGGCGCGATCATCGGCATCGACCTGGCCGATCCCGGATTCTGGGACTCGGGCCTGGCGCTGATCGACGAGCAGCTCAGGGCTGCCGAGAAGCTGACCGAGACCCGGTAGCCCGGCGAGTGCGCGAGCGCTCCTCCTGGCGCTCGACCACGTTCACGATCAGCTTGAGCACCTGATCGATGCCCGTCGCCTGGGCCTCGCCGTGGGCGAACGCCTCGCGCCAGTCCGCCACGTGGCCCTTGGTGGCGAGCTCGTTGAACTGTGCGCGCTGCACGGCCAGGTTGACCTTGGCGTCGGCGGCGATGTCCTTGGTCACCTTCGGCCCCGGCATCTCCACGCGGTACATCTGCACGTCGCCGCGCCCACGCAGCTCGAGGCCGGCGACCAGCTTTAGCTTCTGCAGCGCCGGCACCTCCTCCAGGAACCGGTTGACGGCCGTCTCGATCAGCGATTTGGTGTCGGTGGCGGGCATCTAGAGCTTGTGTCGCTGGAGCAGCTTTCGGCCGATCACCATCCGCTGGATCTCCGACGTGCCCTCGCCGATCAGCAGCAGCGGCGCGTCGCGGTACAGCCGCTCGATCTCGTACTCCTTGGAGTAGCCGTAGCCGCCGTGGATGCGGAACGACTCCTCGACGCAGAAGCGCCCGGCCTCCGACGCGAACAGCTTCGCCATCCCGGCCTCCAGATCGGAGCGGTCGCCGGCATCCTTGAGGCGGGCGGCGCGGATCGTCAGCAGCCGTGCGGCGTCGACCTGGGTGGCCATGTCGGCGAGCTTGAACTGGATCGCCTGGTGCTGGGCGATCTGCTTGCCGAACGTCTTGCGCTCCTGCGAGTAGCGCAGCGCCAGCTCGAGCGCGCGCTGGGCGATCCCGACGCCGCGGGCGGCGACGTTGACGCGGCCGACCTCGAGCGCGTCCATCATCTGCACGAACCCCTGGCCGAGGCCGGCGTCCTCGCCGCCGAGGATGTTGTCGGCCGGGCAGCGGTAGCCGTCGAACACGAGCTCGGTCGACTCGACGCCCTTGTAGCCGAGCTTCTTGATCTTCGGGGGGACGTTGAAGCCGACATAGTCACCGGTGTTCTCGGTGGCGCCCGGGTCCTTCTCGGCGATGAAGCAGGTCATGCCCTTGTACTTGGGTTCGGCGGCTGGGTCCGTCTTGACCAGCACGAACACCAGCGTCGACAGCAGCCCGTTGGTGACCCACATCTTCTGGCCGTTGATCTCGTAGTGGTCGCCGACCTTCTTGGCGCTGGTCTTGATCGCCTGGACGTCTGACCCGCACTCGGGCTCCGACAGCGAGAATGCGGCGCGGATCTCGCCGGTGGCCATGCGCGGGAGGTAGCGCTGCTTCTGCTCCTCGGTGCCGAACTTCATCAGCAGGTAGGAGCCGATGAAGTGCGTGTTGACGATCCCCGAGATCGAGATCCACCCGCGCGAGAGCTCCTCGACGATCATCGCGTACGTCGTCAGGTCGAGACCCATCCCGCCGTACTCCTCGGGGATCGTCACCCCGAACAGCCCGAGCTCCTTCATCTGCTCGACGATCGGCTCGGGGAAGCTGTCCTCGTGGTCGTAGTGCTCGGCGTTGGGGAGGATCTGCTCGTCGGCGAACTGACGAACCATCTCGCAGATTGCCTTCTGCTCGTCGGTCTTCTCGGTGTAGGGGGTCGCGATGGCCATCGGCCGAGAATACCCGCGTCGAGAGATCGCGTCCGCGTCAGCCGCGTGTCTGCGCGGGCGGAGCGTTGGCCGCCTGGGACTTGACGCCGTCACTCCACGGCGACGCCGGCCGCTGCTCGAGCTCGCCGTCGAGCTCGAGGTCGACCTTCTCGTTGAAGAAGCACAGCATCCCCGCGATCGCCGCGACCTCAGCCAGCGGCTGGTCGTAGTACCAGACCACGTCCTTGGCGACCTCGCCGTCGCTGAGCGCCACCGAGTGGTAGCTCGCCCATCCCTTGTAGGGGCAGCCGGTGATCGTGTCGCTGGGCCGCAGCGTCGCGCCGACGTCCTCGGCGGGCAGGTACCAGCGGGTCGGAAGGTTGGTCTCGAACAGCGCCTTGGCCCGGGTGCTGTCGGCCAGCAGTTCGCCGTTGAGCGAGATCCGTACGTGCCGGTCGGTGGCGCGCACGTCGACCCGGTGATACGGGTCGCGGGGGTGAACGAAGATCTCCTCGTCCTCCTCGTACCAGTGGTCGATCCGGTTGAAGTAGAACGCGATCAGATCCTTCAGCCAGGCGGCCTCGGCAAGCGGGTCAGGGTAGTACCAGGCGCCGGCCTCGAGCACCTGGTCGGCGACCCTGATCGTGTGGTAGGACGCCTCGCCCTTCTTCGGGCAGCGGGTGTGCCGTTCGCTGGGCTCGAGCAGGTCGGCGCGCACGTCCTCGGGCGGGAAGTAGTAGACCGGCTGGTGTCCGGACTCGTGCAGCATCAGCGCCCTTGCGCTGTCGGCGACAGTCTCGCCGGCGAACACCGCGCGGATCCGCTTGGGGCTCGGGTCGAGGTACAGCGCGCGGCCGGGCGCCGGCGGGTCAAAGTTGAACCGCCCGGCCGGGTCACGCCCCAGCGGGCCGCTGCCGGTCATCAGGCCCATGGCTCGCTCGAGCCTACCAGCGCCCGGCGGAGGGCCGCTAACGAGCCGCGCCGTAAGAGCCCACGGCGTGGCCGCGCTTGTTGTAAGCGACCGACCGGCTGACCTTCAGCCCCGCGCCGGTGGCGCTACCCAGCGGGACCGTGCGGATCGACCAAGCGACCCGGGCGTCGCGCCGCAGCCGGCGCGGCAGCGCGATCGCACGTGTGCGTAGCACCTCGCCGTCGCCGAGCGTGGTCACCGCTCGCTTGGCCCGCGCGTCGACGAGCAGCACCACCGCTCGCAGGCCGGTGAGCCCAGAGCTACCTCCCGTGGCCGTGGGGATCACCCCGTTGTAGCCGCCGAGGCCGAGGTGAAGCGTGAACTTCCAGATCGGGCGCCCGCGGGTGGGCACCCCACGGCTGGCGATATAGCACGTCGGAAAGCCGTTGGCGATCCTCTGACCGGGCGCGAACGCCCACAGGAAGCTCACGCAGATCCCCGGCCGGTCGTTGATCGTCCGCGAGGTAATCCGCAGCCGCCAGGGGAAGCTCCCCGCCTGGCCCTTGCCCACCAACGCGGTGCTCGCGCTCGCGGCCGGCGCCGCGACAGCAGCGACCGCACACGCCGCGAGCGCCGCCGCCACGGCGAATCGCCACCGGATCGCGGACCGCATCATCTGCGCCAGGGTAAACGCCGCATCGGCGCTCGCGCGCTCTGGCGACCCGCCGCCCCGGAACCGCTCCGCAGTACGCTGCGGCGCGTGATGGACCGGTGAACTTCGCTCGCGACGTTGTCGACGCGATGCCTCCGGAGCGGCGTGCGATCGTCGAGCTGGCTCGGGACGGCCGCCGCCGGGAGTGGACCTTCGGCGAGGTCTCCGATCGCAGTGCGCGACTCGCCGGCACGCTTGCGCGACACGGTGTGGGCCGGGGTGACGTGGTGATGACGCTGATCGGCAACCGGCCGGAGTGGGTGCTGACGATGGTCGCCTGCTTCCGGCTGGGCGCGGTGGTGCTGGCCTGCAACGAGCAGCTGCGCGCCAAGGACCTGCGGATCCGGCTCGACGCCGCCCGTCCGGCACTGATCGTGGCCGACGAGCGAGACGTCGCCGAGCTGTCTGCGGCGTCGCCGTCGTGCGTGGTCCTGACCGTGCCCGACGACTCGCTGTTCGCGCACGAGCCCGCGCCCGCGGCGGAGCTGGGTCCGGCCGACGCGTGCCTGATCACGTTCACCAGCGGCACCACCGGAGAGCCCAAGGGCGTGATCCACGGGCAGCGGTACCTGCCCGGTCAGCGCCTGCAGGCCGAACACTGGCTCGACGCCCGCGACGGCGACCTGGTGTGGTGCACGGCCTCCACCGGCTGGTCGAAGTCGGCGCGCAACTCGTTCATCGCACCGTGGCTGCGCGGCGCCTGCGCGTTGATGCACGATGCTCGCTTCGATCCCGCCCAGCGGCTGGCGCTGCTCGCCGACGAGCAGGTCAACGTGCTGTGCATGGCTCCGACCGAGTACCGCGTCATCGCCAAGCGCGTGGATATCGAGCCGGTCCCCGGCCTGCGAACGCTGGTCGCCGCCGGCGAGGCGCTCAACCCCGAGGTGCTGCGGGCCTTCCGCGACGGCACCGGGGTCGAGATCCGCGACGGCTATGGCCAGACCGAGACCGGTCAGCTGACCGCCAACCCGGTCGGTGAGCCGGTCCGGCCGGGCTCGATGGGTCTGCCGTTACCGGGTGTCGACCTGAGGGTGATCGGTGGCGAGCTGGTGCTCGCCGACCCTTCGACCGATCCGACGTTCTTCGTGGCCCACCTGCGCGGCGAGCCGGCGCCGGCCGATCAGCCGTGGCTGACCGGCGACCGGGTCACGGCTGACGACGACGGTTACCTGTACTTCGAGGGGCGCTCCGACGACCTGATCATCTCCGCCGGCTACCGGATCGGCCCGTTCGAGGTTGAGTCGGCGCTGCTCACCCACCCGGCGGTGGCCGAGGCCGCGGTCGTCGCCGCCCCCGACGACGAGCGAGGGTCGGTAGTGCGCGCAGTGGTCGTCGTCCGCGGCGGCGTCGCCCCCAGCGAAGGCCTGGCGGCCGAGCTCCAGGATCACGTCAAGCGCGAGACGGCTCCGTATAAGTACCCCCGGATCGTCGACTTTGCCGATCAGCTGCCCAAGACCAGCAGCGGCAAGGTGCAGCGCGCCCTGCTGCGAACCGGGTGAAAAACGGGTAGCTACGCTCAATCCCATGAGCGAAGAACGACCCGTGATCGGAATCTGCACCAGCCTGACCCGCGCCACCTGGGGCGTCTGGGACAGGCTGTCGGCGCTGCTGCCGCTCGACTACATCTCCGCGATCCAGCGTGCCGGCGGTCTCGCCGTGATGATCCCGCCCGACGCTCAGTACGAGGATGACCCGGACCCCGTGCTCGACGTGATCGACGGGCTGATCCTGGCCGGCGGGAACGACGTCGACCCGGCCGAGTACGGCGCGCAGCCGCACGCGGAGACCCGCAACATCGTCCCCGAGCGCGACCGCTCCGAGCTGGCGCTCGCCCGCGGCGCGGTCGAGCGCGACATGCCGGTGCTGGGGATCTGTCGCGGAATGCAGGTGATGAACGTCGCCTTCGGCGGAACCCTGACCCAGCATCTGCCCGACGAGGTCGGCCACGAGCGCCACCGCGCCAACCCCGGCAGCTTCGAGAACTCAGACCACGAGGTGCGCCTCACCGACGGATCGCTGGCGGCGCTGGCCGCCGGCGAGGCCGTGCACAACACCAAGTCCCACCACCACCAGGGCGTCGAGGCCGTGGCCGAGCCGTTCGAGGTGACCGGCTACTCGTCGCTCGACGGACTGCCCGAGGCGATCGAGGCACCGGACTGTCGGTTCGTGCTCGGGGTCCAGTGGCACCCCGAGGCCGACGAGCGAAGCCGCGTGATCGGGGCGCTGGTGGCGGGCGCCCGCGACTACCGCAGCACGCGCGTCTCGGCGTAGCCCGCCTGCCTGATCGCGCGCGTGACTTCCGCGGCGTGCTCGGGGCCGCGGGTCTCGAGCACCAACTGCACCGCGGTCTCGCGCACGTGCAGATCGACGCCCTCTCGGATGTGCTGCACGTCGACCAAGTTCGCCCGTAATTCGCCGACCAGCGCGAGCAGAACCGCCAGCCCGCCAGGTCGGTCGGGCACGCGCGCCAGCAGCACCAGCCGGCGCCCGGCCAGAGACTCGTGACGACGCGCCATCTCGGCCAGCAGGCCGGCGTCGACGTTCCCGCCCGAGAGCACGATCGCCGTGGTTCCGCCGCCGCTCGCCGGACCGAGCCGCCCCGACATCAGCGCCGCCACGCCGACCGCGCCGGCGCCCTCGACCACGAGCTTGGCGCGTTCCAGGAGGAACACCATCGCCTCGGCGACGTCGTCCTCCTCGACGACGACGATCTCGTTCACCCAGCGGTCGATCAGCGCGAGCGTGAGCTTGCCCGGACGCTTGACCGCGATCCCGTCGGCGATCGTCAGGGCCGTGTCCACCGCCACCGGCCGGCCTTCGCGCAGCGAGCCTGGAAACGGCGCGCAGGTGGCGGCCTGGACGCCGATCACCTCGACCTCGGGACGCTGGCTCTTGATCGCGATCGCTACCCCGCTGACCAGTCCGCCGCCGCCGACGGGCACGATCACGCGCTCGAGGTCAGGGATGTCCTCGAGTAACTCGAGGCCAAGCGTGCCCTGACCGGCGATCACGTCGGGATCATCGAACGGGTGTACGAATGCAAGGCCGCCGGCGTCGGCCCGCTCGTATGCGGCCGCCACCGCCTCGTCGACTGTCGCGCCGCCGAGGTGGACGATCGCGCCCAGCCCGGTGGCCGCTTCGAGCTTGGCGATCGGCGCCGTCTCGGGCATGAACACCTCGCACCTGACCCCGCGGTCGCGGGCCGCGTAGGCCAGCGCCTGGGCGTGGTTGCCGGCGCTTCCGGCGACGACGCCGTTGGCGCAGGCACCGCCGAGCGCGGCGAGCTTGGAGAACGCTCCGCGGAGCTTGAACGAGCCGGTCCGCTGGAGGTTCTCGGCCTTGAGCGCGACCGTGGAGCCGACGCGCTCTGAGAGCGTGTAAAAGCTGAGCACCGGTGTGTGGCGCACGATCCCGGCGCCGGTGCCGGTCGCGCGGCGGATGTCAGAGAGCGAGACCGGCGGGCTCGCCCCCGCGGCTGTCAGTGAGTCACTCAGGGAGCGCCACCACCGCGTCGATCTCGACCATCGCACCACGGGGGAGCGCCGACACCGCGACGGCCACCCGGGCCGGCGGGTCCGATTCGAAGAACGAGCCGTAGACCTCGTTGACCTCCCCGAACGCGCGCATGTCGGTTAGGTAGACCGTGAGGCGAACCGCGTCACCGAGCGACGCACCGGCCGCCTCGCAGACCGCCGCGAGGTTCTCCAGGCAGCGGCCGGCCTGCTCGCCGGGGCTGGCGCCGACCAGGTCGCCGGTTCGCGGGTCGAGTGGGATCTGGCCGGAGCAGAACAGCAGGCTCCCCGCACGGACCGCGTGGACGTACGGGCCCACCGCAGCTGGGGCCTGTGGAGCTTGGACGGGCTCGCGGTTCGCAGACAATGGCTCTCCTCCCTGGTTGGCGCGACCGTCACAGCGTATTGCTCGGCAATCGCGACGGGTAGCCTCAGCTTCGTGCCCAACCGCCTGGCCAACGAGACGTCTCCGTATCTCCTGCAGCATCGGGACAACCCGGTCGACTGGTACCCCTGGGGCGAAGAGGCGCTCGCCCGGGCCCGCGACGAGCAGCGCCCGCTGCTGGTGTCGATCGGCTACTCGGCGTGCCACTGGTGCCACGTGATGGCGCACGAGTCGTTCGAGGATCCGGAGATCGCGGCGCTCATGAACGAGCGGTTCGTGTGCATCAAGGTCGACCGCGAGGAGCGCCCGGACGTCGACGCGATCTGCATGGAGGCCTGCCAGGCGATGACCGGCCAGGGCGGGTGGCCGCTGAACGCGTTCCTGACGCCCGACAAGGCGCCGTTCTACGCCGGCACATACTTCCCGCCCGAGCCGCGCCACGGGCTGCCCAGCTGGCAGATGTTGCTGACCGCCGTGGCCGACGCCTGGGACACCAAGCGCGACCAGGTGCAGCAGCAGAGCGCGCAGATCGTCGAGGCCTTGAACGCCACCGCGCGCCTGGACCCGTCGGCGGAGCCGATCCGCGACGAGCAGGTGCGCGAGGCGGTGACCGCACTGGCGTCGTCGTACGACGGCGCCAACGGCGGTTTCGGCCGCGCGCCCAAGTTCCCGGCCGCGTCGGTGATCGAGCTGCTGCTGGCTCGCGGCGAGCGGGAGATGTCGATGGGGTCGCTGGCGGCGATGGCGGCCGGCGGGATCTACGACCAGATTGGCGGCGGCTTCGCCCGCTACTCGGTCGACGCGACGTGGACGGTGCCTCACTTCGAGAAGATGCTCTACGACAACGCGCTGCTGGCCCGGGCGTATCTGCACGGCTGGCAGGTCTCGGGCGAGGAGCGCTTCCGCGCGGTCTGCTGCGAGACGCTCGACTGGGCGCTCCGCGAGATGCGCGGGCCGGAGGGCGGGTTCTGCTCGGCGCTGGACGCCGACTCAGAGGGCGTCGAGGGCAAGTTCTACGTGTGGACACCCGAGGAACTGCGCGACGCGCTCGGGCCGGCGCTGGCCGAGCCCGCGATCGCCTACTTCGGCGTTCGCCCGGCCGGCAACTTCGAGCACGGGACCTCGGTTCTGGAGGCCCGCGGCCCGGTGCCGGAGCGGCTCCAGGAGATCCGCTCGCGGCTGCTGGACCGGCGAGCCGAGCGGGTGCGGCCGGGACTCGACGACAAGCGCCTGACCTCATGGAACGCGCTGATGGTCTCAGCGCTGGCCGACGCGGGCGCGGTGCTCGGGCGCATGGATTACGTCGAGGCCGCGGTCGCCTGCGCGTCGTTCCTGCTCGACGATGTGCGCGACGACGCCGGGCGGCTGCTGCGCACGTGGAAGGACGGCACCGCGCGGATCCACGCCTACCTCGAGGACCACGCGTACCTGCTCGAGGCGATGCTCACGCTCTACGAATCGACGTTTGACCCGCGCTGGTACCACGCCGCGGTGCAGCTGGGCGACACGCTCATCGAGCACTTCTCGGATGCCGAGCGTGGTGGGTTCTTCAGCACCGCCGACGACGGCGAGTCGCTGCCGGCGCGGCGCAAGGATCTCGAGGACACCCCAATCCCGTCGAGCAACTCGGCCGCCGCGTTTGGCCTGCTGCGGTTGGCGCTGCTGTCGGGCGAGGGCAAGTACGAGCGACATGCGCTCGGGGTGCTGCGGTTGCTGTACCCGATGGCGCTCAGGCACCCGGTTGCGTTCGGGCACCTGCTGCGCGCTGCGGACTTCTACGTCGCGCGGGTGCGCGAGGTCGCGATCGTCGGGCCGGCCGAGGAGGCCGACGCACTGGTGTCCGTGGTCCGCGAGCAGTTGCGCCCGCACCTGGTGCTGGCCAGCGCCGCGGTCGGCACCGACGGCGTGCCACTGCTGGAGGACCGAGAGCCGATCGACGGACATGCCGCGGCGTACGTCTGCGAGCACTTCGTCTGTCAGGCGCCGGTGAGCGAGCCCGACGGGCTCCGCGCTGCACTGGCTGGCAGCCCGAGTCACCCCTAGAGCACCGGCAGGTAGCGCTCCAGTTCCCACGGAGTGACCTGGACGCGGTAGTCGTCCCACTCCTGGCGCTTGATCTCGATGTATCGGTTGAACATGTGCTCGCCGAGCGTCCGCAACACGAGCTCGGAACGGGCGGTGAGCTCGATCGCCTCGCCGAGCGTCTCGGGAAGCTGCTCGATCCCGAGACGCTTTCGCTCGTCGGGCGCGAGGTGGTACAGGTTCTTGTCCATCGGCTCGGGCAGCTCGTAGCCGTGCTCGATTCCCTCGAGTCCGGCCTGTAGCAGGACCGCGAACGTCAGGTACGGGTTGCAGGCGGGGTCCGGGCAGCGGAGCTCCATGCGCGTCGCCTGCTCCTTGCCCGGGTGGTAGAGCGGGACGCGGACCAGCGCCGAGCGGTTGCGGCGCGACCAGGCGACGTACACCGGTGCCTCGTAGCCCGGGACCAGGCGTTTGTAGGAGTTGACCCACTGAGCGAAGATCGAGCTGATCTCGCGCGCATGGCGCAGCTGGCCCGCGATGAAGGCCTTGCCGACGTCCGACAGGAAGTACTGGTCCTCGGCATCGAAGAACGCATTGCTGCCGTTGCGAAACAGCGACTGGTGGGTGTGCATCCCCGACCCGTTCTCGCCAAACAGCGGCTTGGGCATGAACGTCGCGTGGAGCCCGTACTTCATCGCGTATTCCTTGACCGTGATCCGGTAGGTCATGCAGTCGTCGGCCATCTTCAGAGCGTCGGAATAGCGCATGTCAATCTCGTGCTGGCTGGGACCAACCTCGTGATGGGTGTACTCGGTGTGGATCCCGAGCTGCTCGAGCGCGAGCACGGTCTCGCGGCGCAGATCGCTGCCGGCGTCCAGCGCGGTCAGGTCGAAGTAACCGCCCTCGTCGAGCACCTCAGTCGACTTGGAGTCGCGGAAGTAGAAGTACTCGAGCTCGGGGCCGACGTTGAAGCGGTCGAAGCCCATCGCCTCGGCCCGCTGCAGCGCACGCCGCAGGACGTAGCGCGGATCGCCCTCATACGGAGTGCGCTCGGGCGTGACGATGTCGCAGAACATCCGCGCGACGCCCTGCTCCGCCGGGCGCCAGGGCAGGATCGCGAACGTCGATGGGTCCGGCATCGCGATCATGTCGGACTCCTCGATCGGGTTGAAGCCGGTGATCGAGGAGCCGTCAAAGCCCATCCCGCCCTCGAACGCGTCATTCAGCTCGGTGACGTTGATCGAGAACGCCTTCAGCTGGCCGAGGATGTCGGTGAACCACAGGCGGATGAAGCGGATGTCGCGCTCTTCCACCAGCGAGCTCACGTCGTCGGGGCTGAGCGTGCGGGATGTGCTCGTCATCGGTCGCGCAACGTTACTGACCGCGCCGCGGCGGCGGTATGGCCGCATGGAGCTGTCCCAGCCTCCGGGCCCAGCGCGGTCTCAGCCGAGGCTCAGGCGCCGACCGGCACCCGCCGGCGGCCCAGCCAGCGGTTGGCCCACACGTGGAGCTCCGACAGCGCCGGCTCGAGCTCGCGGCCCATCTGCGACAGCGAGTACTCGACCCGCAACGGCGGGCCCGCATAGACCGTCCGCTCGACGATCCCCCGGCCCTCGAGTTCCTTCATCCGCTCGGACAGCAGCCTGTCAGACAGCTCCGGGACCGCCTGGGCGATCTGCGAGAACCGCAGCGGGCCGTCCATCAGCACTCGCAGAATCGCGCCGGTCCAGCGCCGTCCGACCAGCTCAACCGCCTCGTGGTACAGCGGACAACAGGAAGCCGGCGCTTCGCTGTGACCGGTCGACGAGTGCTCGCGGGCACACATCAGGCGTAGAGCTTAGTGCTTCTCGCCGTAAATTCGGTCACACCGAGAGTGGTGCCGGCTGGATGGCTGGCGAGGACGCAGGAGGCCGGCACCGCCGGCGGAGCTGGTGGTGGCAGCGGAGCTGCGCGAGCCTCCGAGGACGAAGCCAGACGCCGGCCGGTGCCGCTCGAATGGGACGGGATTTACGGTGGGGAGCACTCACGCCGCCTGAAGGGCCCGCGACGCCTCCTGTGAGCCATCGACCGGCACCTCGCCGGCGACGTTCACCATCGAGGCGAAGATCTCCAGCGACATCGCGGCGATCGCCTCGAGGATCTGCTCGTCATCCCAGCCCGCCTCGCGCGCCTCTTCGTGGAGGTGCATGGCCGGCTTGCCGCCCTCCTCGAGCAGCGGCTGCAGGTAGCGCAGCAGCGCCGCCTCGCGCGGGTCGCTGGAGCCGAACTTTCGCGCCTGCGCGACCTCGTCGAGGTCGAGGCCCGCGGCCCTCCCGGTCCGGGAGTGCGTCGCGATCCCCGGCTCGGAGTGATAGTGCTCAGCGACGGCAAGCGCGATGCGCTCCAGCGTGGCGAGCGTCAGCTTGCCGTGCCGCAGCTCCGACCGGTAGCGCGCGTATGCGCGCAGCGCCGCCGGAGACCCGGCGAGCACACCCAGGAAGTTCGGAAGCTGCCCGCCCGAGGCCAGCGCCCCGCGTAGCACCTTGACGGAGCCGTCGGGCGCCGTCAGGTCGTCGTGGATTTGGAATCTGCTCATGGACGTTTTCATGATTGACCACCCGGAGGCTCTGTCGGTGGGCCCCCACGGCCCTTTACTTTTGAGACCTGCTTACGCTTGATAAGTGTAGATTGGACACGGCGTTCTTACAAGGCCCCGCCACCGCGATCTCAGGCCTGTCCAGCTACCCGAAGGTCGCTTGCACCCCTTTTAGTTTCGCGGGGACATAGGGAATCGCCTCTTGCCTGTATACGTGGGCCGATAAAGACTGGATCAGCCGGCCATATCAGGTGTGTAAGCCACCTCCTGCAACCACCCCTGCAGCACCGGACGGATCGGTCCGTTTCGGCTCAAACGCAGTGTCCCGCCCAGGTCTTGCCCAAGTGTTACGCCAGCGTTAGGCGCATGGGTGATCCGGGGTTGCGGCGCGCGGCACCGGAGCCTGGCCGCCGCCCGCGGCAGCGGCGGCTCGGAGGCTCAGCGGCGGATCGCCGGCGCGGGAGCCGCCGCGGGAGCCGCCTGGTGCGACCCGGAGGCGGCGTGCGAGAACACGGCGGCGTGCGAGCTCGTCGCCGCGACGAGGATCAGCAACACGCCGAGCAGCACCGCCCACATCGCGACGCGGTCGGGCTTGAAGCCGGCCCGCTCGTGGCGGCGCTCGGAGGGCCGGCGCTGGGGACGGCGGCTCGAGTGGATCAGGTTGCGCTCGGCGCCGCGGCCCTGGATCTTGACTGTCCGGCGACCGGGCACGCCCTGTCCGGGATCCCGGGGAGCCGGGCGATCCGGATCCGGACGAGAGCCACCCTGCGCGGGGCGTCCCGGCGCTGCGGTAGTGGAGCGGGTGGGGGCGACCGCTCCTGAGCTTGCCGGGACACCCCGCGCGGCGGAGCCGGGGGTGCGGGCTCCTGGGCGGGTGGGGCCGCTCCGCTCAGAGCGTGCAGGCGCTACTCGCGAGCGAGTGGGGGCGATCGCTCGAGAGCCGTCCTGCATGCCTTCGTCTGGCGGGGCGGGAACCGACGGTCGCGTACGGGTTGACGTAGCGGCTGGAGTGGTCTCCTCCCAAGGAGTGGTCTCCTCCCAAGGGACACCGGTCTCCTCCCACTCGTGATCGCTCCAGAGGTCATCTGGGCGTTCCGAAACGCCACCTTGGCGCATCTAACCGTCCTCTTTCTTGGGCTTACGGGGTTAGCTGACGGGCTCGCGCCGAAAGAGCGGCGCTACGCGGCTTGCGATTCGCCCCAAACAACCTGGGCCCCCCGCTTCCTGCCGCCCGGTGAAGCCCGGGTGGAGGCGGGAATTCAGCGTGTTACGGAGATGCGATCTTAACGCTTGCTCGGACGGAACGTCTGCACGCTTCGTTCGGAATTTGCGGGTTTAAGAGCCCTTCCGGGGAGGCTCTAGGAGCATTTGTTGGCCAGCCAGCCGAATTCTTTGGACCGCGACGGTCCACCGAGCCGCAGCCGACCGCCCGGTCCTACCGCCCGTCCTACGCCCGGTCCCTACTCCTTGCCCGCGACCCTCGCGACGAACTGCGAGACGTTCGCGGCGTCGACACCCTCGACGATCCCGGCGGGCATGTTGCCCTGGCCCAGGCACGCCTCCGGGCTGCTCGGTGTCGGCGGCTTCTGCAGGCACCCGTTGTTGATCGTGTGCAGCACGAGCGAGGCCGGCGGGCGCAGCGTGTCGAGATTCGGCCCGACCTTGCCGACCGCGTTGGCGGCCGCGAGCGTGTGGCACACCCCGCAGTGCTCTCCGAACAGGATCCGGCCATTCTTCTCGCCCGAGGTCAGCGTGATCCCGCCGACCTGCGAGTTCGCGTTGGCGTTGTTGCCGTGCAGGAACGCGACCGGCATCGCAACTCCGAAGCCGATGTAGATCACCACGAACGCCAGACCCCACGACTTGCGGGCGCCCGGTGCCTGACCCTGGAGCGCGCCGCCGGTGCCCTTGGGGCCGCCGCGGACCGCGATGAAGAACACAGCCAACCCGAGCAGGACCCAGAACAGGATGAATGCGAGTACGGGAAGCACCGGGCGCGGACCTTATCGCGCGCCGCGCCCGAATGAGTCGCTGCCGCGGCCTTTTCATCGCCGTCGCCCCGATGCGAAGCTCATCACCGGCGGTGCCACCGCCCGGAAGTCCTCGCCCTCGGTCTCGGCTGCGGCCTTCTGCTCGGCAAGCCCGCGCCGGACCTGCTCATCGAGCATCGAGAAGTCCTTGATCTCGGCGAGCATTCGATCGGGCGCGGCGATTGACCCGACCTTGTCGACGAGCACGTTCAGCGTCCCGCCCGCCGCGGCGAACTTCTCGAGCTTTCCCTCGACCAGCATCAGCGGCTCGGTCCTCACGATCAGGCGGTGGCGCTCGTAGATCGGCGGCGGGACGATCAGGTTGATCGTCCCGAACTCGTCCTCGAGCAGGATGAATACGATCCCGCTGGCGGTGCCCGGACGCTGGCGGGCCACAACCATCCCGCCCGCCCGGACCCGCGTGCCGTGCGCGAGCGTCTCCAGGTCGCGGCTGGTCACCGCATCGGCCGGCAGCCGCTCGCGCAGCAGCGCCAGCGGATGCGTTCGGGTGGTCATCCCGGTCGTCCCATAGTCAGCCAGCATCGCCTCCCAGGCCGACAGCGCGTCCAGCTCGGGCGCCGCCGGCAGGTCGAGCGGCAGCGCCAGCTGCGTTCCCCCAGGCACCTTCCTGCCAGGCGTGGCCACGCCCAGCTGCCAGAGCGCTATCCGCCGATCGGACCGGTGGTCGTCCCGAATATCCGGCTGGCGGTTGGCGCCGACCCGACGCTCGGCCCCGACCAGCGAGTCACAGGCACCCGACCAGGCCAGCAGCTCCAGCGCCGGGGCTCCCGCGCCGGCTCGCGACGCGAGATCTGAGAGCGTGCGAAACCGCCCTCCCACCTTGCGAACCGCAACCAGCTCCTTGACCTCCTGATCGCGCACCCCGCGGACATATCCGAGGCCGATCCGGACCTGCCCATCGACCGTCCCCGGACCCGCGCGATCGACCCCGTCGAGCTCCATGTCGCACTCGGCGTCGCTCTCGTTGACGTCGGGAGGGAGCACCTCGATCCCGCGCCGCTGGGCCTCATGGACGAGCGCGTCGGGTGGATAGAAGCCCATCGGCTGCTCGTTGAGCAGCGAGCACAGGAACTCGGGGCCGTAGTGCACCCGCAGCCACGTTGACTGGTAGGCGAGCAACCCGAACGCGGCGCCGTGCGCCTTCGGAAAGCCGAAGCCCGAGAACCCCTGCACCATCGAGAACACCCGCTCGGCCATGTCCTCGTCGACCCCGTGCAGCTGCCGGGCGCCGGCCACGAAGCGCTTGTGATGGGCCTCGATCGCCGCTTCGGAGCGCTTGCGGCTCATCGCCCGCCGCAACCCCTCCGCCTCCCCCGGCGAGAAGCCCGCGAACGCGATCGCGACCTCCAGCACCTGGTCCTGGAAGATGATCGTCCCGAGCGTCTCCCGCAGGACCGGCTCTAGCGACGGATGCTCGTAGGGCACCTGGTAGCTCGGGTCCTCGCGCATCCGCTGCCGGCGCTCGATGTAGGGGTTGACCGCCCCTCCCTGGATCGGGCCGGGCCGCACGATCGCAACCTGGATCGTGATGTCCTGGAGGTTTGCCGGCCGGGTGCGCCGCAGCGACTGCATCTGCGCCCGGCTCTCGATCTGGAACACGCCGGTCGTGTCGGCCTCCTGGATGCATTCGTACGTCGCGGCGTCGTCGTAGGGGATCCGCGACAGGTCGATCCGCTCGTTCCGGGTGCGCGCGACCAGCTCCACGCAGCGCTCGACGGCCGAGAGCATTCCCAGTCCCAGCAGATCGATCTTCAAGAAGCCGGCATCCGAGCAGGAGTCCTTGTCCCACTGCACGATCTGGCGCCCCTCCATCGCCGCAGGCACGATCGGACAGCAGTCGAGCAGCGGCCGGGTGGCGACGATCATCCCGCCGGAGTGCTGGGAGAGGTGGCGCGGGAGCCCGTGGGCCTCGGCCGCCAGCCGCGCTAGCCAGGCCCATCGGCCAGTGGCGCCCCGGCGGGCTTTCCCGTCGGTCTTGCCCGGCTCGTCGGGCTTGACCCCGAACGCGCTCTCGATGTCCCTCGCGACCTCGCGCGCGTCCCATCCCTCGCTGCCGCGCGCCACCCGCTCGATCTCCCCCGGAGGCAGCCCCAACGCCTTGCCGATCTCCCGGATCGCGCCCCGCGCGCGATACGTGGGGAAGGCGGCTACCAGCGCCGAGCGGTCTTGCCCATAACGCTCGTGCACACGTGGGATCAGCACCTCTCTGATGTCGCGCGGGAAGTCGAGGTCGATGTCAGGCAGCGCCGCCAGCTCCTCGTTCAGGAAGCGCCCGATCAACAGCTCGTTGGCGATCGGGTCGACGTGCGAGAGCCCGGTGAGGTAGCAGACGATCGAGGAGACGCTCGACCCCCGCCCGCGCCCGGGCGGCAGCAGCGCCCGGGCCGTGTCGGGGCCCCTCACCTCGACCGCGACCTCCCGGGCCAGCTCGAGCATGTCGTGGTGCAGCAGGAAGAAGCCGGGCAGGCCCAGCTTCTCGATGATCCTCAGCTCCTCTTGAAGGCGCGCCGCGGCGGTGTCCCGTCCGCTCGCCGGCGAGCTCTCGTAACGGTCCTGCAGCCGTTCCGAGCACAGCCCGGCCAGGTTGCTCATCGCCTCCGAGTCCTCCGCGCCGGGATACCGGTAGCCCAGGTCGCTGGAGAGGTCGAAGCGAAGTCGGTCGGCCAGCCGCGCCGTCTCCGCAACCGCCTCCGGATGCTCCGCAAAGCGCGCCGCCATCGCCTCAGGCGAGGACAGCACGTGGCTGAAGTTGCCGCGCCTGTCGGGCTCTGACGCGTCCAGCGTCGAGTGCAGGCGCACGGCGACGAACGCGTCCTGCAGCGGCGCGCGCGAGCGCGCGTGCGCGTGAACGTTGCCGGTGGCGACGCACGGGACGCCGAGCTGCCGGCTCAGTCCCTCCAGACGCCGGTTGCGCGCCCGATCGTCGCGCAGGAACGGCCGCTGGAGCTCGATCCTGAGTCGGTCGGGACCGAACGCCTCGAGCAGGCGCCCGAGCGTCGGCTCGTCGTGCACACCCCGCAGCGCACATCCACTCAGGCAGACCAGCCCTTCTGCCCCCTCGAGCACGTCCTCGAGCTCGACGAACGCCTGCGACGGCGGGCCTGGCTTCTCGCGCGTGTGCGCGTGCGCACTGGTCAGGATCCGGCACAGGCTCGACCAGCCCCTGGCGTCCTCGACCAGCAGCGTCAGATGCCGGCCGTCGGCGAGGTCGACCTCTGCCCCGTGGATCGGTCGCAACCCGAGCGCGCGGGCGGTCACGGCGAACTCCATCGACCCCGAGACCGAGTTGTGGTCGGTCAGCGCGAGCGCCTGGTAGCCGAGCTCGCGGGCGGCCAGAGCGAGATCGTCGGGCAGCGATGCTCCGTCGAGGAACGAGAACGCCGAGTGGCAGTGCAGCTCCACGTACATCGAACATATGTTCGCAATGCTCGCGGACAGACAATTCGGGCTTGACATCTTATTAGTAGCTGCTAATTTATCCGACAGTTAGCACTCACTAAGTAGGAGCCAACTGATGACCTCCAGACTTCGCCTCAAGCCCCGTCAAGCCAATGCCGTCGCCCCCGCGTCCCCCGCGAGCGGCGCTACCCAGACACTCTCAGCCGACTCTGCGCCCGCTAACAGCCGACGCGGATGGACACTCGCGATCGTCTCGATCGGGTTGTTCATGGTCGTGCTCGACAACCTCGTCGTCAGCGTCGCGCTGCCGAGCATCCGCCGCGAGCTCGGAGCGTCGATCCAGTCGCTCGAGTGGACCGTCAACGCGTACGTCCTCTCCTACGCCGTGCTGCTGCTCACCGGCGCCGCGCTCGGCGACCGCTTCGGCCGCCGGCGGATGTTCACGTTCGGAATCGCTCTGTTCACCCTGTCCTCGGCCGGGGCCGCGCTCGCCCGCTCGGTCGACCTGCTGATCGCCGCCCGGGCGCTGCAGGGCGTCGGCGCCGCGATCGCGACGCCGTTGACACTGACCCTGCTGGCCGAGGCGTTCCCGCAGGAGCGCCGCGGTGTCGCGATCGGGATCTGGTCGGGGATCAGTGGGATCGCCGTTGCGCTCGGGCCGCTGGTCGGAGGCGCCGTCGTGCAGCTCAGCTCGTGGCACTGGATCTTCTGGATCAACGTCCCGATCGGGCTGGTCCTGGTCCCGCTGGCCGCCAACCGGCTGGGCGAGAGCTACGGTACGTCCAGGCACCTGGATCTACGCGGGCTGATGCTGGCCTCGACCGGGCTGTTCGGAATCGTCTACGGCCTCGTCCAGTCGCAGTCGATGGGCTGGACCAGCCCCCAGATCATCGTCTCGCTCGCGGTCGGCGCCGTGCTCGTGATCGGGTTTGTCGTCTACGAGCTGCGGACCGAGACGCCGATGCTGCCGATGCGGTTCTTCGCCAACCGGTCGTTCACGGTGACCAACGCGGTCTCGCTGGCGATGTACTTCGGGATGTTCGGCTCGATCTTCTTCCTCAGCCAGTTCCTCCAGAACGTGCTCCACAACACCCCGCTGCAGGCCGGCGTGAAGCTGCTGGTGTGGACCGGCGCGACGATGATCGTCTCGCCGCTGGCCGGCTTCTTCTCGGAGCGGTACGGATCGCGCCTGTTCATGGTCACCGGCCTGGCGCTACAGGCGATCGCGCTCGGATGGCTGGCGACCGAGGCATCGGTCACCCAGACCTACGCGAGCATGATCGGGCCGTTCGTGCTGGCCGGGTCCGGCATGGCGCTGGTATTCGCGCCCGCCGCCAACGCGGTCCTGTCCTCGGTGCGCGTGTCCGAGGCCGGGCAGGCCTCCGGCGCCACCAACGCGATCCGCGAGCTGGGCGGCGTGCTCGGCATCGCGGTGCTGGCCACGGTGTTCACCAGCCACGGCAGCTACGCCTCGCCCCAGGACTACATCTCCGGGCTGGTCCCGGCAATCTGGGTCGGCGCCGGGGTGCTCGGCGCGGGCGCACTGATCGCGGCGGTGCTGCCGTTCGGCCGCAGCCGCCAGGCGACGGCTGAGGTCCAGGGCGCCGAGGGCGCGGCCGCCGAGCTGCCCCAGGGCGCCGAGATTCTCCAGCAGGCGGCATGAGCAGCCCCCTAAGATCGGACCTGGAGCTGCCGATGGCGTCCTTACCAACCGAGAAGCAGGCTCGTCAGCGCGTCCCGGCGGCAGAGCGCCGGGACGCGCTGATCGAGGCGGCGGTCCACGAGTTCGCGCAGACCGGGCTTCACGGGACCCCGGTCGACCGGATCGCCCGGCGCGTCGGGGTCGCGCAGCCGTACGTGTTCAGCTTGTTCCCGAACAAGCGTGAGCTGTTCATCGCCGCCGTCGAGCGCGGCTTTGAGCTGATCGGCGAGACGTTCACCCGCGCCGCCGAGGAGTTCGATCCCGAGCGGGCCGAGCCGGGCATCGACGTGTTGCTGGCGATGGGCCAGGCCTACGTCGCGATGCTCGAGTCCAACCGCGACTACTTGATGCTCCAGCACCAGTCCTACGCGGCCTGCGACGACGAGATGATCCGCGAGCGCGTGCGCCGCCAGTATGCGCTGTTGGTCGCACATGTCCAGCAGCTGTCGGGCGCCGACGATGACCGCATCGACGAGTTCTTCCGCTACGGAATGTGGCTCAACGTGGCCGCGGCGATGGGCGTCGAGGACATGTCGGCGGGATGCGAGTGGATGCGGGTCGAACTGGGCGACCCGGAGACGGCCGAGAGCTGAGCCGTCGCCGGCTCAGCGCTTGGCCGTGCTGCTCTCGTCGAACCGCTGCAACCCGTCCTCGGGGATCTCCTCCCACGGCGCCGCGTAGGCCATGAACTGGCGGAGGGTCGGGCGGATCCCTGGATCCTCATCGAACGCGCCCAGCCGGACCGCGATCACCGGGACCTCGCCCTGGCGCAGGCTGAACAGCGCCGACCCGCAGTCGCCGCAGAACCATTTCTCGGCGCCGCCCTCCGGCTTCCAGGCCCGCAGGTGATCCTCGCCCTTGACGACCCGGAACGAGCCGGGCGCGCACCTGGCGTTGGCCGAGGCGGCGGTTCCGCTGCGCCGCTGGCAGCGCGTGCAGTGGCAGTAGAGGGCGCCGGCCAGCGGCTCGGTGATCTCGAAGCGGACAGCGCCGCAGGCGCAGCCTCCGGTGTATTCAACGCTCATCGGTCGGCAGGCTACAACGCCGCGGCGGCGCGCGTCAGGTCTCGCTCGGGCTCGATGCCCCAGCGCCGCGCGATCTCGGACAGGCGCTCGTCGACGACCCAGCGGTCGGGTCGCTCGTCGCCCTCGTGCTCGGGGCTCGCCCCCTTAAGCGTCATGCAGCCGGTGTTGTCGCCGAGCGCCCTGATCGTTTCGACATCGGCCTCGGACAGGCGCTGCTCGCGGGGTGTCGCGGCGAGCTCGGCGCGCTTGTCCTCGACCGGCCGGGCTCCGGGACCCGCCTCCTGGATCAGCGTCGGCACGGCGCACGCGACGGGCTCGTGGGCGAGGTTCCAATGGCAGGCGAGCTGGATCGTGCTCAGACCCGCGCGCTGGGCGATCGGCCGCATCGACTCGAGCCGGTCGCGGCCGGCCTCGATCCAGCCGGCGGGCCTGAACCCGCGGTGATCGGTGGGCAGCAGATCCCGACCGGGGAGAACGTCGTCGAAGAACAGCCCGCCGTAGTCGACCACGCGCGTGATCACCTTGACGTTCGCCCTGGAGGCCGCGCCGAGCGACAGCTCACCCGGCCAGGGCTCGAGCGGGTTGAGGATGATCATCGCCCAGTCGATCAGGTCCCCGAACCGCTCCAGGCACCCGATCAGGTCGAGCGTGAACCCGTTTGCGGGGCCGGGGGCAACGCCGATCATGCGGGTCAGCCCGGCCTCGCGCAGCGCCGCCATCTCCCGCCACACGGTCTCGTCGGTGTAGCCGATCCGGTCGGGGTTGTGCAGCAGCAGCAGGTCGAAGCTGTCGATCCCGCAGCGCTCGAGGCTGCGCTCGGTCGCCATCCGCAGGTACGCGCCGTACTCGCCGGGACCGCGCAGCCGCGGGTCCGTGAACCGGGGAAAGCCACGCGGCCCGTCGCGCTCGCCCTCGTAGAAGTCATGCCCGACCGCGCCTACCACGCACATGCTCTCGCGCTCGCGCCCGGCGATCGCGCGCCCGAGCAGCCGGTCCGCTTCGCCGGCACCGTAGACGTCGGCCGTGAGCACCGTCGAGATCGCCTCGTCGGGAGTGATCAGCGAGCTCAGGCGCTCGTCGTCGAGCGGCTCGCCGAAATGCATGAACCGGCCACCGCTCCACGTCCCGACCGCAAGCGGCCCAGGATCGATCGTTGAGCGGTTCTGCGGCATCCAGACCAGTCTAAGCAGCGGTGAATGTCTTGGTGTCCGCGGGCTATCTCTGTCGCCACCACCTCCCACTCTCGAGATCGTGGAACACCACTTCGTCACGCCCGCAGGTCGTGACAACCTCCCAGTAGCGTCGGCGCAGTGGGCGCTCTGCCCACCACCGATCCTCGACCAGCCAAGATTCGCGGACCGCGTCCACCGTGCGGCTGTCGACCTCGAGCGGGCTCCCGTCGTCGCCCGCGTTCACCGCGACGCGCCGGGGAACGGACAGGCGGCGTGGACCGGTCATCCCTCGAACGGGGTCAGCATCGCCCGGCGCTCGGGAAAGCGCGAGCAGGGATCGATTTCGAGCACCCGCATCGCGGCGTCGGGACCCGCGGCCGCGCGCGTCTGGCGGATCGCCTCGCGAAGTCGCGCCACCCGCGCCTCCGCCGGGTCCTCGAGCAGCGAGCGTTGATCGCTCGTGGGCGGCCCGAAGCGCTCCACCGCCAACCGGAGCTGCTCGGCGGGAGCGGGCATCAGCGCCAGGCGCGGGGCCAGCGCCAATCGCATCCGCACCGGGTCGGCGAGCGCCTCGCGGAACACCACCTGCTCGCGCCAGGTACCTCCCTGCTCGACCAGCACCGCAGACAGCGCCACTGCCCTGAACGTCCGCCCCCGCCGCTCCCGCCGCGCGATCAGGCGATCGATCAGCAGCCCCAGACCGCGCTCCAGCGAGACGCCCGATGCGGCCTCGGGCAGGTCGAGCGACTCCCGGATGAACTCACTTGCTGGACGCGGCCGAAGCGCACCGTCACCTCCGTTGGCGAGCTCGTGCGCGAGCAGTCCCGCGGTCCCGAAGCGATCGGCGAGCACCCCCGGAGAAAGCGCCGCCAACTCGCCGAGCGTCACGATCCCCAGCCGCTCGAGCGCCTCGGGCAGCTCTACCAGCGCAGCCCGCGCCCGCAACAGCGCCACCGGCAGCTCGGCCAAGAAACTGCCCGCCTCCGACTTGCCGCCTCCGACGATCACCGGCCGCCGCACTCGTGCACGCGTTGCGGCTGCCACCGCGGCAAACCGCGACGGCGCCACCCCGTAGCGAGCGGGCACACGCAGCGCACGGCGCGCCGCCTCCAGCACGCTTCCCACGCGCTCGCGGTCGCTGGTGGCCAGCGTCCCGCGACCGTGCAGTCGCAGCAGACCCTGAGCGTCGAAGCAGACCAGCCCAGGGCGCTCAGGCTCGACCGCAGCCCCGATCGACTCCAGCCGCACCAGCAACCGCTCCCACGACTCGGCCACTCCCGCCGGGTCGGGCGGCACCAGCGTCAGCAAGGCGCACCTTGCCAGCGCCTCCCCCAGGCGCATGCCCGGATGCACGCCGAAGGTCTCTGCGGCGATCGACACCTCCCCCACCTGCTGCACGCCTCCGGGCTCCGGAGCAAGCGCGACGGGCTTCCGCAGGAGCTCTTTCCGGCTACCGGCAGCAACTGTGAGCTGAAACCGCGGGAGCAGGACGCAGGCGATCATGACCGAACACATGTTCGCATTAATCGTGGACGGAAGGAACCCTTCGGGTACTCCTTTCAGCCATCGTCCCCCAGCAGCGATGGTACGGTCCACCGCAATGGGACCGCCCAACATCGGCTCGCTCGCTACCCAGGGCGTGCGGACACTGCGAGCGTTTGGGCAGCGGGTCCCCGAGGTCGGCGGACTGCTCGCCCAATCGCTCGAGGACGCCGTCAAGGACCGGGTCGTGATGATCACCGGCGCCTCCTCGGGAATCGGCAAGTCGGCGTCGATCGAGCTGGGCAAGGCAGGCGGCACCGTCCTGCTGGTCGCACGCTCGGAGGACAAGCTGGTCGAGGTCAGGCGTCAGATCGAGCTCGTCGGCGGCACCGCCTACGTTCACATGTGCGATCTGTCGGACATCGACGACATCGACCGGATGGCGTCGGAGGTGCTCGACGAGCACGGGCAGGTGGACGTGCTCGTAAACAACGCAGGCAAGTCGATCCGGCGGTCCGTCGACCGGGCCTACGACCGCTTCCACGACTACCAGCGCACGATGCAGCTCAACTACTTCGGTCCGGTCAAGCTGATCCTCGATCTGCTGCCGGTGATGCGCGCGCGAGAGACGGGCCACATCGTCAACGTCTCGACGATCGGCCTGCAGATGAACACCCCGCGGTTCTCCGCTTATCTCGCCTCCAAGGCCGCGCTCGACGCCTTCTCGCGCTCGATCGCGCCGGAGATCATCGACGACGGCGTGCACGTCACAACCGTCTACATGCCGCTCGTGCGCACGCCGATGATCGCCCCCACGAAGATCTACGAATACTTCCCCACGCTCGGCCCCGAAGAGGCCGGGCACATGATCACCGAGGCGATCCGCAAGCGGCCCAAGCGGATCGCGTCGACCCTGGGCAACCTCGGCCAACTCTCCTACGCTGTCGTCCCGGGCGCCCAGGACCTCGTCGTCAACCGGGCCTACAAGCTGTTTCCCGAGAGCGGTGGTCGCCCAGAGGACAAGCCGCCGCCCGAGACCGCCGAGCAGCACGCATTCGTCCGCGCCACGCGCGGCGTGCACTGGTGATCGCGAGCTCTGACGCCGCGGACGTCTCGCCTGCCGCGGCCGTCAGACCGACGTGTTGGCGTCGCGCATCAGCCGGCCGACCGTGACCGCGCGCAGACCGGACTTGGAGAGGTCGGTGCTGAGCTTGCGCAGCAGTGCCTCGACCTGGGTGTTGGGCCCGACCGACAGCTCGATCACCTCACCGGCGCGCAGATGCCCGACGGGATCGTTGTGGTCGTAGACGTGCACCGCGCCAGCGATCAGGCGACCGCCAGCGCGATGAGCAAGCCACCACTGCCCGACGCTGGGCCCGCTCGAGGTGTAGAGAAAGTGGTGGTCGAAGCCCATCTGGTGAAGGATGTCGTTGAGCTGGTCGCGCGTCCCAAGCCACCGCACCAGGCCGCCGCGGGGAAGCTGGGGCACCGGCTGGTCGCCGTACTGGCGCACGGTCAGCTCAGCCGTGGTGGGCGGCCGGTCGAACGCGAACGAGACGTGCAGCCCGTAGCCCGCGAACGCGCTCGCCAGCGCCGGTAGCTGCTCCGCTGGAGCGTCGACGATCACGCCGATCTCGGGCCGCGCGGTCGGCACCGTCGTGGTCGGCTTCATGTGCACGAAATGCGACACCAGGCTGTAGGAGGTTCCGGTGGTGAGCCCCCAGCCGACGATCGCCAGCACCGCGGCGGCAGCCGCGATCGCCTGCGCGGTGCGCAGCCGCCACACTGGCACCTGTCGGGCCCGCCGCTCGTCCACGAGGATCAGCGACGCCGTCGAGGGACGGCGGGCGAAGCGCCCGTCGGGCTCGGGACGCCTGGCCAGCGCCTTGTCGAGCGCGGGACCGATCTCTGGCTCCGAGCGCGCCACCTGGGCGAGCCCGAAGCGCTTGAGCGCCGCGTTGGAGGCGCGCACGTGGCCGTAGCCGAACCCGTACGAGATCACCGGGCAGCCGCGGATGATCGCCTCGAGCACGGTCAGCCCGGCGCTCGAGTGCACCAGCGCGTCGCTGGCGGCAAGCACATCGCCCATTCGATCGGTGAAGCCCATCACCCGCAGCCGCGGCTCGCCGGCGAACCGTTTGGAAACCTCCGCGCGCAGCTCGTCGTTGCGGCCACACAGGCACAGCACGGTCGCGCCCGGGACCGTCAGCGCCGCGCGGGTGGCTCCGACGAGGTCGCCCACGCCCCAGCCGCCGCCGGAGACCGCGATCACCTTGCCGTCGCCGGGCAGCGACAGCGCGCGCCGTGCATCCGGGAGCGAGCGAGCAGCCAGGAACGCGGGAGAGGTCGGAGGCTTCGACCACCTGACGCTGCCCGCCCCGGCGATCTGCTCGACCTCCTCCATCGACTCGGGATGGGTCACGAAGTGCAGGTCGATCCCGGGGTGCGCCCAGAACCGCAATCCGGCGAGATCGGTTATCGACGAATAGCACGGGACCGACAATCGGCCCTTGCGACGGAGCTCGCCGAGCACGGCGGTCACGCCGGGGTACGTGGACACAATTTGATCCGGATTGTGTGCCCGGATCAGCCGCATCAACCCACGCCGCCCGAGCGCGTACAGCATCCGCTTGGCGAGCCACCTGGTCGGCGCGAAGTACATGAACAGCGAGTACTGGATGTCGAATAGCCATGGCAGCCACTTGAACATGAATGCGGAGTTCTCGCGCAGCACCTTGGTCAGCACGACGCCCATGGCCGGCAGGCCGTTGACGATCGAGACCTGCGCGTCTGGATCCTCGTCCTTGAACTCGCGGGCCACGGCCCGGGCCGGCAAGTCGTGGCCCTCGCCGATGTCGGCCGAGATGATCAGCACGTGCCGCGGGCGCGACTCGGCATCGGGCTCGCCGGCCGGAATCACCGCTGCCACCTGCTTCTCGGCAGCGATCGCGGCCTGCTCGTGGCGCCACTCCACATAGCGGCGCACGCCCTCCGAGAACGGCGTCGCGGCCGTCCACCCGAGCTCGCGCCGGGCGCGCTCGCTGCACACGACCTTGCCGCCGAAGTCGCCGGGCCGCGCCGGAGTGTGGACGATCTCGACGTCGCCGATCAGATCCTTGACCGTTTCGGCGATCTGCTTGATCGTGACGTTCTCGTTGCTGGCCAGGTTGTAGACGCGGTTGGCGGCCACGTCGTCGAGCCCCCGCGCGACGCCGTCGGCGAGATCCTCCACGTACACAAACCGCCGCGACTGGCTCCCGTCTCCGGCGAGAGTGAGCGGTTCGCCGCGCAGCGCCTTGTTGACAAACGCCGGGATCACGGCCGCCTCGCGCGCGCGTGGACCGTATGGGATCCCGAATCTCAGGATCGTGTAGTCGATCCCGTAGAGCTCCTGGTAGGCCTTGCAGTACAGCTCCCCAGCCAGCTTGGTGCTCGTGTACAGGTGGCTGGGGGCGGGCAGAAGCGTGTCCTCGTCGACGGCCTCGGGCTCGCAGTCGGAGTACACCCAGATCGTGCTCGCGTAGACGATCCGCTTGACTCCGGCGCGCCGGGCGGCCTCCAGCACGGTCACGGTTCCGCGCGCGTTGACCCGCTCGGCGTCCTCGGGCTCGGCGTGCACGTCGTTGACGTCCGCCACCGCCGCCAGGTGTGCCACCGCGTCGCAGCTGTGGAGCGCGCGCTCGAGCGCCTCGCGATCGGTGATCGACCCGAGCACGGTGTCGACGGTGCCGCGCTCGTGCCACGGCGACGGCCGCAGGTCGTAGATCACGGGCTCGTAGCCGCGGGCTCGCAGCTTGTCGACTACGTGCGAGCCGATGAAGCCCGATCCACCGGTGACCAGAACCCTCATGCGCCGCGCTCGGTCCCCGGCCGGTAGTACAGGGGCACGCAGGAATGATTGCGCGCAACCCAGTCGCTGTTGGGAAGATTGTCGGGACGCCCCATGATCCGGTGGCACGGGTCGTCGTACACGCGGCCGGTCGAGCGCTCGAGCCAGTCGAACACGATGTACTTGTAGCGGCCCGAGGTCATCCCCTCGGGTAGCTCCAGCCGTGACGGGTAAGCCGGGTCCAGCTGGGTCCGGGCGACCTCGTTCTTCCAGGCGACGATCTCCGGTAGTCGCTCGATCTGGACCACGCCGAGCGCGGCGGTGAATTCGCTCATCCTGAAGTTCAGGCCCGGGATCTCGTGGGAGGGTTTGCCGTAGTTGCGAAACGCCCGTGCGTGTTCGAGCACCTCGGGCCGACGCGAGACCAGGACGCCGCCCTCACCCGTCGAGATCGTCTTGGTGGCGTACAGCGAGTAGACCCCGGCGTCGCCGTAGGTGCCGCCGGTCCGCCCGTTCCAGCAGGCGCCGTGGGCGTGAGCGCAGTCCTCGATCAGGAAGATCCCCTGTTCGGCGCAGTACCGCGCGATCCGCTCGGACTCGAACGCAAGGTGGCCGCCGATGTGCACCAGAAACGCGGCCTTGGGCCGGTGGCGCTCGGCCTTGGCCTCGAAGTCGGCAAAAGACATGCACAGGTCCCCGCGGTTGCAGTCCACAAACTGCACCTCGGCGCCCGCTCGGATCGCCGCCAGAGGGGTCGCCATGAACGTATTCGACGGGCACAACACGATCTCCCCCTGCACCTGAGCGAAATCGAGCGCAGCCAGGGCACCGCCCGCCCAGCTTGAGAAAGCCACGGCCGGCAGCTTGTTATAGCCCTCCCAGAGGGCCTCGAAGCGATCGGTCAGCGGGCCCTCGGACCAGCGCTCGGAGTCGAGCACCTCGTCGATCAGCGCATGGAGGCGAGCGCGATCACGGTGGTCGAAGCCGATCGCAAAGCGAGCGTAATCAGGAACGCTCTGGTTCGAGGAAGCGGATGCAGTTGTCATGTTCTCGGGGCGGCGTCCGAGGCACGCGGCACGGTGCGCCTTATTTGTCCGGCCCGCTGCACGAATCCCCGCGTGCAGCGCCATCCTCTCAGGTCATGCTGCGCCCTGACAACCTTATGAGGCGTGACTGACGGTACCGGTTCGTCCGGATCTCGTCTCTCTGGACCCGGCGGGACCCGGGAACCTAATCGGCGTTGAGGGCGTCTTGCTAGAACGAGCCGTATGGTCGAGAGCGTCGATGAGAACAATATGAGTGCATTGCGTGAACGCGCGGCCTCAATGAAGCCCGAGCTCGACCACTGGCTCTCTGAGCCCGCGGTGCGGGTCGCCCACCAACGCGAGAGCTTCGCCACGCCTGAGCGGCTGTGGGAGGCCGCGCGGGCCGTCCGCCTCGAGGACTGCGGGATGCTCGGACGCCTGATCCGGTTGCGGATCCCGGGTCTGCCCGCGGGGATGTCGTTCGACGAGATGTTCCACCGGCCGCCGTTCATCGCGCTGGCCGAGGATGACGACGGCGCGCTCGCCTCGGGACTGGTGGGACGGATCTGGACGCTGCGCCGCGACTATCCACAGCTGCGCGCGCCCCAGGAGTACGAGCGATGGGACCAGTCGGGCACCGCCAAGGTGCTGTTCGCCACCTGGATCGAGCCGGGCTCAATGGGGCGGACCGCCCTGTGCTCCGAGGTCCGGGTGCGACCGATCGGCGTTCAGGGCCGGATCGGGGTGGCCGCCGTGCGCCCGCTGGTCAGCGCGTTCCAGCAGCTCGTGGGTAGCGAGGGGATCGCTGCAGCCGTACGTCTGGCCGAGCGCGACTAGCCGCGCGGTAACTGCCACAACTCTGCGACACCCACGCCGGTGGCGCTGGACGTGGGACTAATGTCACCAGCCGTGTCCGCGTTCGACTCGCACGTCACGATCCGGCATCGGCGCTATGCCAGTGAGGAGAGCGGCTGGGCGGTGATCGACGCGGCCGCGGATGACGGCCTACCGGTGGTGCTGGTCGGGCCGCTGATCCATCTCGAGGAGCATGAGCGCGCGCACGTGATCGGCACATGGGTCGATGACAGCCGTTACGGCAAGCAGGTCAAGGTCTCCGAGGCCCGGCCCCTGCCCCCCACCGACGTGGAGTCGGTGACGACGTATCTGCGCCGAATCAAGCACGTGGGTGGCAAGCGAGCGGCGAAGCTGATCGAGCGCTACGGCGCGGCGCAGGTGCTCGACGCGATCGACGACGATCCGCATGCCGCATTCGCTGGCGCGGGGATGCGCCGGGACTCAATTGCCGAAGCGACGGCGTCGTGGGAGCGGATGCGCGCTTCGCGGCGGCTGCATCTGCTGCTGGCGCCGCACGGCCTCGCGTATCTGGTCCCGCGGATCCAGGAGACCTACGGGGACTTCGCGCATCGCGTCGTCTCCGAGCGGCCGTACGAGCTGACCAGTGTGTTCGGGGTCGGCTTCCTCACCGCCGACCGGATCGCCCGCGGACTGGGGAGCCCAGGTGGGAGCACCCAGCGGGCGCGAGCGGCCGCCCTGCATGTTCTGTCCGAGGCCGAGCGCAGCGGCAGCACGTGCCTGCCGATCAACTTGCTGCTTGGGGCGCTCGAGGAGCTGCTCGGATCGACGCCCGAGCCCGAGCTGATCGACGAGCTTGTCCAAGGCGGCGACCTGATCCGCGCGGACCGGTGGATCTACCGCCGCCAGACGGCCGAGCTCGAGGCCGAGCTCGCCTCCCGCGTCGAGGAGCTGGTCGACGGCGACCCGAGCGGGCGCCTGACCGAGCCGGCCGGCGACGAGGACCGGCACGGTGGCCCCGAGCTCACCGCCGAGCAGCAGGGCGGCGTGGCCAACGCGCTGGCACACCGGCTGTCGCTGATCACCGGCGGCCCCGGTACCGGCAAGACAGCGTCGCTGCGCGCGATCGCAGGGCTCGCCGCCGGCCGCGGCGTACGCGTGATGTTGGTCGCGCCGACCGGCCGGGCAGCGATCCGAATGACCGAGGCGAGCGGGATTCGTGCACGCACAGTGCACTCAGCGCTGGGCTGGGTTCCAGGCGAGGGGCCGACGCACGACGAGGACGACCCGGTGCCGTGCGACCTGTTGATCGTCGATGAAACCTCGATGGCCAACCTCGAGCTGCTGGTGACGCTGTTGCGGGCGGTCGGCCCGAGCACGCACGTGGTGCTCGTCGGCGACGCCGACCAGCTCGCGCCCGTCGGCGCCGGCAAGCCGTTCGCCGAGCTCGTGGCCTCGGGCGCGGTCCCCACCGCCCGGCTGACCCACATCTTCCGCCAGGCGGCGGGCAGCATGATCGTCCAGGGCGCGCACGCGATCCGGCGCGGCGCCGCTCCGGACTTCGCCGCGGTCGAGGGGATGCGCCGCGACCTGTTCCTGATCGAGCGCGCCAGCCCTCGGGCGGCGCTCGAGGAGATCGTGTCGTTGGTCGGCCGTCGACTTCCCGCGCACTACGACGTCGATCCGGTGCGCGACATCCAGGTGTTCGCGCCGGTGTACAAGGGCGATCTCGGGATCGACGCGCTCAACGAGGCGTTGCGCGAGGCGCTCAACCCGGACGGGAGGCCGGTGCGCGGCGGGCGCCTGCGGATCGGCGACAAGCTGATGATGACCGGGCGCAACCTGCACGAGCTCGGGCTGATGAACGGCACCCTGCTGACCTTGCTCGATGAAGTCTCGGGCGCCGACGGCGACGACGATCCGGCGCTGATCCTGGGCGCCGAGGAGTCGGTGTTCAGGCTGCCTCCGGAAGAGTCAGACCGGTTGCGGCTGGCGTACGCTTGCTCGGTCCACCGGGGACAGGGGATCGAGCTTCCGGTCGCGGTGATCGTCGCGCACGCGGCGGCCGGGGCGTTCTTCCTCCGGCGCGAGATGCTGTACACCGCGGTCACGCGCGCGACGATTGCCACGGTGATCGTGGGGACACGCGACGTGATCGCGCGGGCTGCACGCACACCGGACACCGGGCGGCGGCACAGCCGGCTGGGCGAGCGGCTGGTCGGCGCCGCGTAGGGCTCGATCCGTCCCGGTTCCGACCGAGGCGGATGCGAACATACGTTCGTGTCAGCTGTCCCACGGGCCACCGTCCTGCACGCCGACCTCGACTCGTTCTATGCGTCGGTCGAGCAGCGCGACGACCCGAGCCTGAGAGGACGCCCGGTGATCGTCGGCGCGGGCGTCGTGCTGGCGGCGAGCTACGAGGCCAAGGCGATGGGTGTGAAGACCGCGATGGGCGGCAGGCAGGCGCGAGAGCTGTGTCCCGGCGCGGCCGTCGTGTCGCCACGGATGTCCGCCTACAGCGAGGCCAGCAAGGCGGTGTTCAGCGTGTTCGAGGAGATGGCCCCGACGGTCGAAGGCCTGTCGATCGACGAGGCATTTCTGGACGTGCGCGGGCTGGACCACATCATCGGCACCCCGATCGAGATCGCGGTGCGGCTGCGTCGCGAGATCCGCGAGCGGGTTGGGCTGCCGATCACGGTCGGCGTCGCTCGCACGAAGTTCCTGGCCAAGGTCGCCAGCGGCGTGGCCAAGCCCGACGGACTGCTGTTGGTGCCGCCGGACTTCGAGCTCGCGTTTCTGCATCCGCTCCCGGTCGAACGGTTATGGGGCGTGGGCAAGGTGACCTCCCGAAAGCTCCGCGCACAGGGGATCACCACGGTCGGTGAGGTAGCGGCGCTGACCGAGACGACACTGGTCTCGCTGCTGGGACGAGCGTCCGGCCGACATCTGCACGCGCTCGCTCACAATCACGATCCGCGACCGGTGGTGCGCCGCCAGCGCCGGCGTTCGATCGGAGCGCAGCGGGCGCTCGGGCGGCGCCGGAGGACGCGGGCGGAGTTGGCGACGGCGCTGATGGCGCTGATCGATCGTGTGACCCGCCGGCTGCGAACGGCCGCGAGGATGTGCCGGACGATCGTCCTGCGGCTGCGGTTCGAGGACTTCACGCGCGCGACCCGCTCGCACACGCTGCCCGAGCCGACGTCGCATACGCCGACGATCCTGATGACCGCGACGGGGTTGCTGCGGACGTCGATGCCAATGATCGAACGTCGGGGCTGCACGTTGATCGGGATCGCGCTGTCGAACCTGATCGACCAGGGGCCGCTCCAGCTGCTGCTCCCGCTTGACCGCGCGCGCAACCTCGACGCGACCCTCGACCGCGTGCGCGACCGGTTCGGGTCCGGCGCAATCACGCGCGGCGCACTGGTGGGACAGGACCCAGGGGTGGTGGTGCCGCTGCTCCCCGACTAGCGACGAACGACGTTATGACAACTGAATCGGCACGTGCAGCCGGACGCCGAGCATGCGGCCGGCGGCGCGGACGACGGCGGCACCGCCGAGCAGCGGCTTGCGGGCGTGTCCGCGGATGCTGAACGTCATCGGATCGCAGGGCGAGGTCGGCTCGGTCGCGAACGCGGGCTCGCTGGCGACGGCGAGTGGAGGGCCGCCGAGCCCGGACCGGAACGTGAAGGTGACGACGGGCGCATTGACCGGGAACGCCGGGCACGCCCACGCGCCGGGCTGGATCGTCTGGAGCCGGTCGATCATCGCGACGAGCCGGTGGATCTCGGCGGGGTTGGTGACGTGCCGCGATACCTCCGGTGCACGGTGGGGCAACCCGCGAGTGACGTCGAGCTCGCCGACGCCGGGTGGGATTCGTTCGTCGGCGGGGCGCGGGATCGTCCACTGAACCTGGGCGTCGCCGCGAATGCCCGTGCGGCCGCCCGGGAGGTCGACGATCGCGATTACGAGCTGACGACTCCAGAGCACCGCTGGGCGCGGCGGCCACTGGTAGGCCAGAAACCGCCCGACCGGAAGCCCTGGGCCCTGGACGCTCGAGCCGGAGGCGAGCAGCTTGGCGCCGCGGGGAGCATGCGCTCGGATGAATGAGATCACCGAGGCGTGCTGCCCAGTGGTGGTCCACCAGCGGTGACGATCGATCACGGTGGGCGTCGCCACGGCGCCCGAACCCGGGTGGGCGAGCACGCCGCCGTCGCCGGCTGGCTCGGCCGTGAGCGGGGTCGCGCCCGGCGGGAGCCGGAAGCGGCTCAGCAACGTCGCCGCGTCGTGCTGCGCGGCCTGGCGGTTGGCGGCTCCGGTGTGTCGCACTGGTGGGCCAGCCGACGCCCCGGACGAGCCCGCCGGCGCGAGCATCGCGAGCGCGGCCGCGACCGCCGACAGCGGCGCCGCGGCTCGGGCAATGCCGGCGCCTTCACGGCCACGCTTGCCAGACCACATGCACGCAACACTAGTCCTCATACCGACCAGTACGTGTTCGCCGGGGTGGTCGTCACAGACTCTCGCTCGGGTGTCGTCACAGACTTCGCGGCGGCGGTCGCGTGGTAGGACCGGCTGCTCGGCCGCTTCTGAGACAGGTGGCAAATGTCACGTCCACGGCGCCGACGATCCGAGAGAGTTCGCTCATGGCGATGTGGACCGCACAGACGACGACGGCGGGCCACCCCGACCAGGTCCTGATGGTGCTCACCGATCCGGATGAGATCGCGCGTTGGGCGCCGATCTCGTTCGAGCTCGTCGACTTCGAGGGGCAGCGGCTGATCGCGGGCGACAAGGTCCGCGTGCGCGGCGCGCTGGGCGGCCCGATGTTTCAGTTCGAGGTCGAGGTTGCCGAGGCCGACGACGGCCGCCTGGTGCTGACCGCGAACGGTCCGATCCGGCTCGACGTCGAGTACGAGGCGGTGGCGATCGAGCACGGCAGCCGGGTGCGGGCGTCGGTTGCGGTGTCCGGCAGCGGGTTGCGCGGGCGAATCCTCGCGCGCGCAACTGACGCGCTGCTCGCGGGCGGGGCGCTCACGAGCGCGGTCGGCCGGATCGCGGATCAGTTCGCACCGGCGGCCGCCGACCAGTTCGCGACGGTCGCCGTCGCCTAGCTCGCCCCGGTCGCCGGCCCGCGCTCAGCTCAGCTCAGCTCAGCGAGCTGCTCGTCGCCGTAGGCGACGTCGGACGCTGCCCGGTACACGTCGGCCCAGTCGGCGTCGAACCAGTGGACCCCGAGCGGAAGCAGCGTCGCCTGCGCGCAATCGGGCATTCGCACCTGGATCACCCAGTCGGACACGAGCGTGTCGTACCAGACGGCGGGGTCCTGCCCCGGGTCCTCCTGGCGCCGGCGGCGGGTCTCGCACCCCGGGCAGAAGCACTGAGCGGCGTCCTCATCGCAGAGCGCCCGGGCGAGGTCGCTGGCGGGGTCGCGCGGCAGGTCACACAGCAGCAGGTCGGCGACCAGACCGCGGTCGCGCAGCGGCAGCTCGGTGCCGCCGCAGGCCGGGCACGGCGACCACAGCCACCACCCTCCGTCCTCGTCCCGGTATCCCAGGGCCGGTGCCCCTTCGGCCCTCCCGATCCCGATCGGGGAGCGAACCGCGGAGCCGGCCGCCGGATCACTTCGGTATGAGCGCTTTGCAAGTCCGTTCATCACATCACCCGGTTGATGTGTCGCGTTTGCCCGTTCGGTCTCCGCGTACCCGTTCTCAGGATCGTTCACACAACTCAGCGGTGGCGATGATTACCAGGGACACCCGCGGTCTACTGGGGGCAGAAAAGCTCAACGCCACTACCTCAGGAGGGCAAGATGGGAAAAATCGTTGTGACTGAGTTCGTTTCGCTCGACGGCGTGATCGAGGCGCCTGGAGGCGGCGAGACGTTCAAGCACCAGGGCTGGACGTTCCAGATCGACCGCGGCACCGAGGGCGACCAGTTCAAGCTGCAGGAGCTCGAGGAGGCCGACGCGCAGCTGCTGGGCCGCGTCACCTACCAGGGGTTCGCGGCCGCGTGGCCGAAGATGCAGGGCGAATTCGCCGACAAGATGAACAACATGCCCAAGTACGTCGTCTCCTCGACGCTCGACGAGGGCGAGTGGGCCAACTCGACCGTCCTGCGCGGCGACGTAGCCGACGAGGTGGCCAAGCTGAAGGACTCAGTCGACGGCGTGATCCTCGTTGCCGGCAGCGCGCAGCTCGTGCAGACGCTGATCGAGCATGACCTGGTCGACGAGCTGCGGCTGATGGTGTTCCCGGTGCTGCTGGGAAGCGGCAAGCGTCTGTTCGGCGGACACGACGATAAGAAGTCGCTCAAGCTGACCGACTCAAAGACGGTCGGCGACGGGATCATGATCCTCACCTACCGGAACGCGTGAGCTGGATCGCACTCACGCTTGACCCCGCGGGGGACCGGTACCGCCCTCGCGGGGGCAAATGTCACACCGATCGCGCATCCGGATCGCGGAAGGTGTGCGGATGGACCGACCGGGGGCTGTGTCCGTCGTCAGACGACTGCTGCACCGACGGGACGTACGGCGGGTCGAGCTCGCCTACGCCGGTTTCATCTCGGCCGAGTTCGGCACCTGGGTGGCGATCCTCGTCTACGCCTACGAGCGCGGGGGCGCGACCGGCGCGGCGCTCGTCGCGCTCGCGCAACTGCTTCCGGCCAGCATCGCCGCGCCGTTGCTGTCGGGCCTGGTCGACCGCCGCGGGGGCGCGAACGTGTTACGGCTCGGCTACCTGTGCCAGGCCGCCGGGTTCGGCGCCACCGCGGCGCTGATCCTGGTCTCGGCGCCGCCGGCGCTCGTGTACGCAACCGCGATCGTCACGGCCTGCACGGTGACGATGACCCGCCCCGCGCAGGCCGCGCTGATCCCATCCCTCGCCCACGACGCCGACGAGCTGACCGGGATCAACACCCTGTCGGGGTGGAGCGAGGCGATCAGCGACCTCGCCGGCACCGCACTGGCCGGCGCGCTGATCGCGATCGCTGGAACCGGCGTGGCGATCATGTGGTTCGCGCTGGTCCTGATCGGGTCCGCCGCGCTGGTAGCGACCGTGAATCCCGGCGAGCCGCGCGTGACCGAGCCCGACGAGCCCTCGGACGTGCGCGGCGGCCTGGTCGCCCTGCGCGAGGACCGGGGCCTGGCCGGCGTCGTCGCCTTGCTCGGTGCCGAGTATCTGGTGATCGGGGTGCTGGACGTGCTGCTGGTCGTGCTGGCGATCGGCGTGCTCGAGATGGGCGAGTCGGGCGCCGGCTATCTGAGCGCCGCGTTCGGCGCAGGCGGGATCCTCGGCTCGGTTGCGGCGCTGTCGCTGATCGGCCGCCGCCGGTTGGCCTCGCCGCTGATCGCGGCGGCCGTCGGCTGGGCGGCGCTGATGGTCGCGCTCGGCGCGTGGCCGACCGTCGGCGGCGCATTCCTGTTACTGGCGATCGCCGGCGCCGCCCGCACGGTCGTCGAGGTGGCAGGCAGGACGATGCTGCTGCGCGGCGCCCCGGCCGAGGTCCGCGGTCGGGTGTTCGGCCTGCTCGAGGGCGTCTCGATGCTTGGCCTCGCACTCGGGGCGCTGCTCGTGCTCGCGATGGTCGCGCTCGCCGGCGCGGGCATGGCGCTTGGTCACCACCGGCGTACTGCTGAGCCTGATCACGCTGGCGACCGCGGCGCGCGTGCACCTCGCCGACCGCTCTGCCCCGCCCACCACGCCGCCGACCACGCCGCTCAGCACGCCGCCCGCCGCGCTGCCCAGCGCGCCGGCAGCCGCCGTGGTCCGCTAGCCCCGCGGCCGGGCGACACGCAGCGAAACACGACGCGGATCAGCCCCGGGCCGTCGGACCGGACCTGCGTGGCTCGCGCTCGATCAGGACCTCGATCCCGTCCAGCACACGCTCGAGCCCGAAGTCGAACTCGTGGTCGATGTCGTCCTCGTCGTCCAGCGCCCCCGACGCGATCGCCTGGTGCAGCGCCGGGAAGTCAGCCTCGTCGGTCAGTTCCGACAGCAGCGTGCCATAGCCGGGCATCACCTGCTCGCCCCCCGACGCGGCGGCGAAGTCCGCAGTCAGCGTCGCCTCGTTGCGGACGAAGCCGCTGAGCAGCAGCACCGACGAGAGCTTCTGGTCCTCCGACAGCGGCGTTCGGGCGAGCGCCCGCAGCGCGTTTTCGAGCCAGGCGACGTTGTTGGGACCCAGCGGCGGCGCGTCGATCGGGATCTTGAGCGCCCAGGGGTGGCGCTGATACGCATCGCGTACGCCCACCGCCCACCGAGCTAGGCCGGCCCGCCAGTCCTCGCCAGCCACGGCCTCCGGCGGCGACCCCAGCCCGGCGTCGACCATCAGCGTCAGCAGCTCGCGCTTGGCCGCGACGTAGCGGTAGAGCGACATCGTCCCGACCCCGAGCTCGCGCGCGACCCGGCTCATGGACAGCGCCTCGAGGCCGTCTGCGCCGGCGATCGCGATCCCGGCGTCGACGATCCGTTCGAGCGTGAGCCCGCGCTTGGGACCGCGCGCCCCATGGTCGCGTAGGCCCCAGGCCAGCTCGATGCTGGGCGGAACCGGGCGCGCTGGCGGCGCGCTCTCGCCCTTGCCGGACTCCGCTGTCTGATCGCTGTCGGGGCTCATGTGGGCTGGATCTCCTTGACAGGTACGAGAACTGCGTATAGCTTACGCAGAAGAGCGTACGTCATACGCAGTTTAGCCACTCAGTCATCGCTCGAGGAGACACATGTTCGACCAAATCTCAATCGAGGCAAGCGCTCTGCGCAAGTCCTACGGGGATCAGCTGGTGCTCGACGGCATCGATCTCCAGGTTCCTCGCGGCAGTGTGTTCGCGCTGCTCGGCCCCAACGGCGCCGGCAAGACGACAACCGTGCGGATCCTGTCCACTCTGGTCGCGCCGGACGGCGGGCGCGCGCTGGTCGCCGGCCACGACGTCGTCGGCCAGCGCCGGGAGGTCCGCCACCGGATCAGCCTGACCGGCCAGTACGCCGCGGTCGACGATCTCCAGACCGGCCGCGAGAACCTGGAGATGATCGCCCGGCTGCTGGAGTTTCCGGGCCGGCAGGCCAAGTCCCGCGCCGCCGAGCTCCTCGAGCGCTTCGACCTCGTGGGCGCGGCCGACCGCCGCGTGGCCACCTATTCCGGCGGTATGCGCCGGCGGCTCGACTTGGCCGCGAGCCTGCTCGGCCGGCCCGAGGTGCTGTTCCTCGACGAGCCGACCACCGGGCTGGATCCCCGCAGCCGACAGGCCACCTGGCAGATCGTGGGCGAGCTGGCTGCGTCGGGGATCACGGTGTTCCTGACCACCCAGTACCTCGAGGAGGCCGACTCGCTGGCCGACCGGGTCGCGGTGCTCGACGGCGGCGCGATCGTCGCCGAGGGAACCACGCACGAGCTCAAGCAGCAGGTCGCCGGCCAGCGGCTGGACCTGGAGCTGACCGATCTGGCCGCGCTGGACAGCGTCGCAGACCTGCTCGGCGACCGCGCCACCCAGGTCGATCCCGAACTGCTGACGATCGGCGTCGCCACCGACGGAGCCGCGTCCGACGTCCGCCGGCTGCTCGACGAGCTCGACCCGTCCGACTCCCGGGTCGTCCGCTTCTCGCTCGTCCAGGCGAGCCTCGACGACGTGTTCATGGCGCTCACCGACCACCACATCGACACCGAAAGTGAGACCACCGATGCCCGATAGCTCCTACGCGATTTCGATGCCGAGCCGCCCGGCCACCGCCTCCGGCCGGATCTGGACCGAGGCACGGACGATGGTCAGCCGGTCGCTGCGTCTGTCGCTGCGCAACGTCGACTCGCTGATGACCGCGTTCGTGTTGCCGATTCTTTTGATGCTGATGTTCGTGTACCTGTTCGGCGGAGCGATCGACACCGGCGGCCGATACGTCGACTACGTCGTGCCCGGGGTGCTGCTGGTGTGCGTCGGATTCGGCGCCGCCACCACCGCGGTCAGCGTCTCCCACGACCTGACCACCGGGATCATCGACCGCTTCCGATCGCTGGACGTGCGCGGGGAGACGCTGATCAACGGCCATGTGGTGGCGAGTGTGATGCGCAACCTGCTGTCGTCGGCGCTGGTGTTCGCGGTCGCCCTGGCGATCGGCTTCCGGCCCCACGGCGCGCCCGGCAACTGGCTGGCGGCGGTCGGAATCCTGGCCCTGTACGTGCTCGCCCTGTCGTGGTTCGCCGCGGCGATCGGGATCGTCGTGCGCTCACCCGAGGCGGCTCAGGGGATCACGTTCCTGGTCAGCTTCCTGCCGTATCCCAGCAGCGCGTTCGTGCCGGTGCACACGATGCCGTCGTGGCTGCAGGGCTTCGCCGCCAACCAGCCGGCCACCGCCGTGGCGGACTCGGTCCGGGCGCTGCTCAACGGCACTCCGGCCGGCGCCAGCGCGTGGCATGCGGTCATCTGGAGCCTGGGGCTGATCGCGGTCTCGGTGATGCTCGCGGGCGGCCTGTACCGGCGGCGGGCAGGCTGACCGCGGGGCGCCGCAGCCGGTTGCTGCAGCTGAGCTCGGGGAGCGACTCGGAGACGCCCGCGGTCTGCAGCGTCACCACGCGGATCCCGTGCGGTCCAAGCTCGCCGGCGAGGTTACGGCGCAGCGACTCGACCGCTCCGAACGCGACCTGCCGCTCGCCTCCCGGCTGCGGCCCGCCAGATGCACTCCGCGCCCTCGCAGGCGAACGCGCGCGACCGAAGCTCAGCGAAGCCGCCCGCCCAGGCGCTGTGGGTCTAGGCCGAGACGGCCGACTGCAGCAGCTCGACGATTCGGTGGCCGCGCGCCAGGCAGCGCGGGCAGTACCGGATCGTCAGCCACGGCGCTCGGGGCTCGATCGTCAACCCGCAACGCGGGCAGTTCAGCTGTGATCCAGATGCACGCGCGCTCGCCCTCCTGGCGGCCGCCGCGGCCTCGCGGTCACGTAGATCTGTAGTGGAATCGATCGCCGATCCCATCAGGTGCCCCTCCTTATCGCTCAGTTGCGGATGCCAAGCTTCGCCGATCGTCGGGCGCCGGAGTATGGGTGCCAGCGTGTATCTCGACGGGGTCGGCCGCCTGATCGGTGGCCCCCCGGCCGCGGCGCGGGTCGCGCAGGCGACCGGCGTGTGCGCGCAGGCTCGGGTCCCGGCGCGCCTTGATCAGGCTCGCCGCGGTCACCGTCGCCAGCACCAGGATGATCACCGCCAGCGACAGCCCTGTCGATATCTCCGGGACGGCGTGGCTGTGGAGGTGGGCGAAGTGCAGCACGAGCTTGACGCCGATGAACCCGAGGATGAGCGACAGGCCCGTCGACAGATACACCAGCCGGTCCAGCAGCCCGGACACCAGGAAGAACAGCGAGCGCAGGCCGAGCAGCGCAAACGCGTTGGTGACGAACACGATGTAGGCGTGCTGGGTCACCCCGAACACCGCTGGGATCGAGTCCAGCGCGAACACGAAGTCGGTGCCGCCGATCGCCAGCAGCACCAGGAACAGGGGCGTGGCGACCCGCCGGCCGCCGGTTTCGGTGATCAGTTTGCCGCCGTCATAGCCGCCGGACACGGGGACCACCCGCCGGGCGGCGCTGACCAGCACGTTGTCCTGCACCGACGGGTCCTGGTCGCGGTGTCGGTACAGCTGCACCCCGGTCACGACCAGCATCAGCCCGAACACCAGGAACATGAACGAGAACGCGTCCAGCAGCGCCGCGCCGACGGCGATGAAGATCGCCCGCAGCACCAGCGCCACCACGATCCCGATCGTCAGCGCCCGCGGCTGGTGCTCGGCGGGCACCGCGAACGCGCCCATGATGATCAGGAACACGAACAGGTTGTCGACCGACAGGCTCTTCTCGACGATGTAGCCGGCGAAGTACTGGCCGCCAAGGTCCCAGCCGGCGATCACCCCGAACGCCACCCCGAACGCGATCGCCACTGCGACGTAGAAGATCGACCAACCGACCGCCTCACGGAAGCCGACAGCGTGCGGGCGACGGCCCGCCCGAAAGAGGTCGAACGCCAGCAGCCCGGCGATCAGCCCGAGCGTGGCCAGCCATCCCGCGGTAGTCACCTCGAGCATCGGATCTGTCCCCTGAGTCGGTCTACGACTCTGATTTGACCGCAAGACCCTCGCGCTGACAATGGGGGCGTAACCTCATCCGCCCGCCCATCGCGGGGAAGGCAGGAGTCAGGCTGGGTCTTGAGAGGTGTACGGCGGGTCGTCGCCGCGCACGTCGCGATAGCGCTGGTCGAACAGCTCCAGCACCTCGGTGACGTCGCTGGGGCCGCGGAGGTCGTGGCTGACGCCGCTGGACTCTGGCGTGGACTCGGCCGGCTCGGCTTCCCCGTGCTCGATCAGCTGCTCGCGCTCGTCCTCGAGGAACGGCAGCTCGGCGAGGCCGCGATCGGGGTACAGGAGCCCGAGCTCGATGCCGTCGTAAGTGACCAACGCGACGCCGTCGCCCCGGCGGCCGATGCTCACGCCGGGCCAGGTGTTGAGCTCGTTGGCCACCTCGTCGACGAATGCGCTGACGTCGGGCACGGCTCGATCGTATCCGGTGTCGCCCCGGTCCCGTGCGCCGGGTCGACGAGTGGTGTAGCGACTAGGCCTTGTGGACCTTGACGTCGACCGACTTCGTGTGCACGAGGCAGCCGCTCGGGGGCGAGCCGCCGGCGGGGAACGCCTCGGCCAGCGCGTTGGCGATCAGATGGGCGCGGGCGGCGTAGCCGTCTGAGTAGTAGTGGATCCCGTCCGGGATGAACCAGCTGTCCTTGGCCACCGACGCCCAGTCGTACACGCGCATGTTCGGGTGGCTCGGGCAGGCGTCGTACAGCGCGTCGTTCCATTTCGTCATGTCGGACTCGGAGTACGGGCCGCTGGACAATAGGGACTTGGCGTTGACCCACAGGACCGGCTGGTTGCCGATCACCGACATCATCTCCTTGACGCGCTCGTTCAGGCTGACCGAGGACCCGACGTACACGTCGGCGGTGTCGTTGGTGCCCAGCGCGATCACCCAGCAGCCCTTGTATCCGCTCTGGACAAGCTCCTGAGCGACCTTCTGGGCGTTCAGCCCGCCCGGGAGCGTCTCCACGATCGAGGTCGCGCCGGTGATCTCCATGTGCTGGTTGGTCGCGCCGACGCGGGCGTACTGCGCTGGGATCCGCTGCTTGGGATCGGGCAGGTAGTCGGCGGAGATCAGCCCTTCCGAGGTGGAGTCGCCGATGTGCACGACTGACTTGCAGGAGGTCCGAAGCGGCCCCTTGTGCGGTGGATCGGAGCCGGACCCCTTTCCATTCCCGTGGGCGTGCTGAGCACCGCCGCCGCTGCCGGACCCGCGACCGCCCGAGCCGCCGCCGCCGGACCCGCCGCCGGACGACCCGCCGGAGCCGCTGGACCCGACGGCTCCCGCGTTCGCGCTGAGGTCAGTGGAGCCGCCCGACCCCGAGCTCGAGATCGCCGGCGGCTTGACGCCGGCGAGCGCGAGCGAGGTCAGGACCAGCAGCACGATCGCTGCGGCGAGCGACGTGCGCACCGCCCGGGGGAGCATCCGCGGCTGCCAGCGGACCGTGCGCGCCTGAGCCCACAGCTTGCCCAGCGCGCCGTGGCGGATCGGCTCCTCGACGTAGCGCCAAGACAACGCCGCGATCACGAACGTCGCGCCGACCTGCAGGGCCGCGCGCACCAGGTTGGTCGTGTGAGCGGTCGCCGGCGTGGTCAGCACGATGATCGGCTCGTGCCACAGATAGATCCCGTACGAGCGCACGCCGATCCAGCGCAGCGGCGCCCACCCGAGCGCCAGGCCGACGCGGCTGGCCGGATGCGCACACGAGGCAACCAGCAGCACGGTCCCCAGCGACAGCAGGACGATCCCGCCGTGGTAGAGGAACGGCGAGTACTGGTTGGTGTGGCGCACCAGCAGGAACACGCTCAGCAGGCCGGCGATGCCGGCGGCGTCGAGGATCGTCCGAGCCCGCGGCACGATGTTCTTGGTCAGCCCGCGGCTCGGCCAGACCATCGCCAACGCGGCACCGAACAGCAGCCCGAACGCGCGCGTGTCCGTGCCGTCGTAGATCCGAGTCGCGTCGAAGCTGGGGTGATAGAGGACCGCCATCTCGATCGCGGACGCCGCGGCCAGGACCAGCGTCACACCGGCCAGGCGCGGGCGGATCTTGACCTTCATCGGCCGCCGGCGCTCGGGGACGAACTTCAGTCCGAGCAGCAGCAGCCACGGCCAGATCAGATAGAACTGCTCCTCGACCGCCAGCGACCACAGGTGGCTGAGCGGCGAGGGCGGCGCGAACCTCGCGAAGTAGGACATGTTCTGCGAGATCTGCCACCAGTTGTTGATGTACAGGACCGCCGACCACACGCCGCCGCGCAGATCGGTCAGCCGCGAGCGGTCCAGCACCGCGACCCACAGGCTGACCACGATCAGCATCACGAACAGCGCCGGTAACAACCGCCGCGCTCGACGGATCCAGAAGTCGCCGAGCTTCAACCGCTGCTCGTCCCACTGGGCGAGCAGTAGATCGGTGATCAGATAGCCGCTCAGCGTGAAGAACATGCCCACGCCGAGCAGCCCACCGGAGGCCCACCCGAAGTCCAGGTGATACGCGATCACCGCCAGCACCGCGAGCGCCCGGATGCCGTCCAGGCCGGGCATGTACCGCCCTGAGCGATTTGCTGGCTCCGGCAAGTTACGCGGTCCGCGTTGTCGACAGCATCGTCATCATCCGGCCCCGGCCAAGCATCCCGGCACGACGATCAGGTCAGAACTGGCGCAACCATCGGCGGGAACGGATCTAGGGGCCGATGGAACCGAACCAACCCGGCTGCACGCCCGGGAGGGTACACGGCCCGCCGGAGGCCGATATCGCCCGCACGCGTTGTTACGTCTACCTGTAGCCGCGGGTTCATCCCGTGCTGATTCGCGGCCGGCGGGCGGGAACCTTCCGCCGCGGTGGTCAGCCGGAGGCGGACGGTTCCCGCGCCGCGGTCAGCCGGTCGCGGCCGCGGCCGCGACCTGACCGGCGTCGGGCGCGATCCGAGGCGAGACGAGCGCGACGATCAGGTTGACGGCGGCGATTGCGGCGGCGATCACGATGCCCCGCTGAAAGCCGGCGGTGAGCGCGTGCGCCTGGCTGGCACCGCCGGCCAGGAGGTGGGTGACGCGTGAGTCGGCGATCGTCGTGATCACCGCAAGGCCGAGCGCGCCGCCGACCTGGTAGCACGCGGTGACCACGCCCGACGCCGCCCCGGCGTCGTGCTCGCGGACCTCGGCCACGGCGGCGATCTGGGCCGGCACCCCGATCGAGATGATCCCGGCGCCGAACAGGACGAAGCCCGGCAGCAACGAGGTGGCGTAGGCGCTGGTCGCGCCCGCCTGCGACAGCAGCACCAGCCCGCCCAGGCTCAGCACCGCCCCGGCGACCTGGGCCACGCGAGTCCCGATCCTCGTGACCAGCTCGGACACGGTCACCGCGGCAAGGATCGCCGCGCCGCCCATCGGCAGCAGCTGCACGCCGGTGAGCAGTGCTGAGTCGCCCCGGACCTGCTGCAGGTAGATCGCGGTCAGGAAGAACATCGCCAGGAAGCCGGCCCCGTTGAGGCCGAGCGCGACGCTCGCCACCCGCAGACCGCGGGCCCGGAACAGCCGGGGCGGCACCAGCGGGTCAGATGCCCGCAGTTCGGCGACGACGAATCCGGCCAGCAGCGCCGCCGCCGCGGCGAGGCAGGCGATCACCTCGAGCGAGCCCCAGCCGACCACCTGGGTACGGACGATCCCGTACACCAGCGACAGCATCCCGACCGTGCCCAGCACCGCGCCCGGGAGGTCGAAGCTTCGACTGCCGTCGCGCTGGATCCGGCTCTCCGGGACGAGCATCTGAGTGGCGAGCCCGAGCGCCACGCCGATCGGGACGTTGACGAAGAACACCCACTCCCATCCGAGCGCGTCGACCAGCACGCCGCCGGCAACCACGCCCAGGGTTCCGCCGAGGCCGGCGAGCGCACCCCAGATCCCGAGCGCGATGTTGCGCTCGCGTCCGTGCGGGAAGGTGACGGTCAGCAGCGACAGGGCCGCCGGCGACAGCAGCGCGCCGCCCAGCCCCTGGGCCGCTCGCGCGGCGATCATCATCGCCGGCGAGGTCGCCAGCCCGGCGACCAGCGACGCGAGCGTGAACAGCCCGAGCCCCGCCGAGAACACCGCCCTGCGCCCGAGAAGATCGGCGGCCCGGCCGCCCAGCAGCAGGAACCCGCCGAACAGCAGCGTGTAGGCGCTGACGACCCACTGCAGCCCGTCGGCCGAGAAGCCGAGGGCGGTTTGGATGTGGGGCAGCGCGACGTTGACGATCGTCAGGTCGAGCACCACCATGAACTGAGCCGTCGCCAGCAATGTGAGCGTCAGCCAACGTCTATCGCGCATCGCTTTCTCCTATGAATCGTTCACTCACAGAATGATTTATGCGCAGAATGTAGCACGGCCCGGCTATGATTCAAGTCATGAACGATTCTGTTACTGAGATTGCCGTCGCGGAGCCGACGACCGAGGGTTGCGCGGAGCTCGCAGGCGAGCCGATCCCCCGCGGCGTGCAGGACCGGATGGGCCTGCTGCTGGTCCGGATCGGCGCCGCGCTGTCCGAGGTCGCCGACGAGCGGCTCGCAGACGCCAGCCTCGGGGGCCGCGACTACGGGATCCTGGCGATCCTGGCCACTGACGGCCCCGAGTCCCAGTACGAGCTGGCCAAGCTGCTCGGGAAGGCGCCGGGCATGGTCGTCGGGGCGATCGACGGGCTCGAGGACGCGGGTCTGGTGCAGCGCACGCGCGATCCGGCCGACCGCCGACGCTCGCGCGTCAGGGTGACCCGCGCCGGCACCAAGGCGCTCGCCCGTGCCGACGAACTCGCCGGGCGGACGCTCGCCGAGGTCTTCCCGAACCTCGATCGGCGCGAGCTCGCCCGGCTGGGCGAGCTGCTCGCCAAGGGGGTCGCGCCGCGCGCCTGAGCCCGGGCGCGACCCGCGTCGGCGACAACCGTCAGGACCGCTCCTCGAGCCACTGCTCAAACGTCGGGCCGGCGAGCTTGGCCTCCGGTCCCGGCAGTAGCGCCCCGGACTGGTAGACCTGCATGTCGGGGTCGTTCGGATCGGCCTCCATCTCCTGGACCGTGACCCCGCTCCCGTCACGGGAGGCGAGCAGCTTTGCCACCTCCGCCAGGCGCTCCTCGCGCGGCCCGGCGATTTCGGACATCGTTGAGCCGTCGGGCCCGGTGGCGAGGTCGACGAGCTCCTCGGCGACGGTCCGCGCGGCTACCAGCTGCGTGCGCATCGGCGGCACGTGGCTCACGCCGTCCTGAGTTCCCCACTGCATCAGCTGCTCGACGAACTCGTGGAACTGCGACGCGCGCACGATCACCGCCGGGATCGGACCCTCCAGCGCCGCGCGCTCGTGGGCGACCTTGGCGGCGCCGTAGCCGCCGGTGAAGCGATCGGCTCCGATGATCGACACGACCACGGTCCGCTTGACGCCCGCGCGCGCTCCTGCCTGCTGCAGGTTGCGGGTGGCCGTCGTGAAGAACTCGGTCGCGGCCTGCTCGTCGGGAGACGGTCCGGTGGCGGCGTCGATGATCACGTCGACGCCGTCCAGGGCCTGGTCCAGCCCATCGCCGGTGATCACATCGACGCCGGCCGAGCGGGAGATCGCGACGACGTCGTGCCCGCGTTCGCCGAGCACGTCGACGATGTGGCGGCCGACTCGTCCGGTGGCTCCGGCTACGGCGATTCTGGTCTTCGCTTGCATGATTGGCTCCTCGGGTTTTGGTGGTTCACCCGGATGACACGGGGCGCGGAGCAGATGTGACCGACCCGCTGGAAGCTCCGTCCGAGGGCGCCTCGGCAGTGGCCTTGATGTTGGTGCGGGTCACGCGCGCGCCCGCGCGCGGGACTCGGCGGATGTCTTCGCGGCTCGGCCGGGCCGACGCTCAGTCGCGAAGCGTTCGCGGCAGCCCGAACAGAGGCAGGATGCCGCTGTCCCCGAAGCGGGTGAGCCCGGCGATCCGGTCGCCTTCGAGCGTCAGCACGATCACGCCGAAGTAGCGGCCGATCGGCGTGTGCGGGTCGTCGATGTAGTGCCCGAAGGCTGGTTGCGTGTTCGCGCGGGTCGGAATCAGCCGCACTCGCCGGCCGGTGTGGGTGCCGAACCGGTCGGCCAGGAACGAAGCGATCGCCTCGTGACCCTCGTACTCCATCGGCTGCGGCGGCATCGTCAGCAGCGCGTCATCGGTCAACAGCCCCACCAGTCTGTCGACGTCGCCGTCCTCGAACGCCTCGGCGAACCGCGACAGCAGCTCGCGTTCGCGTCGCGACTGCGGCAGCGGCGCCCGCTCGCGGGCGGCGGGCATGCGCGCCCCGTGGGTCGTCCGCGCTCGCTGCAGGGCGCTGTTGACCGACGCCTCGCTGATGTCGAGCATTCCGGCCACCTCGGCGGCGCGGAACCCGAGCACGTCGCGCAGCACGAGCACGGCGCGCTGGCGCGGCGGGAGGTGCTGCAGCCCGGCGACGAACGCAAGGGCCACCGACTCCTTGGTCTCGTATCGCGCCTCGGGGCCCGGCGCGATGTCTGGAATGCCCTCGAGCAGCGTGTCGGGGTAGGGCTCGAGCCACAGGTATTCGCCCACGCGCGTCGGTGGCGGGAGGTCGTGGCGCGCGCCGGGTGCGTGGCGCTCGGTGTCGCGCAGCGCGTTCAGGCAGCGGTTCGTCGCGATCCGGTACAGCCAGGCGCGCAGCGAGGAGCGCCCCTCGAACTGGTCAAGCCCTCTCCATGCGGCCAACAGAGTCTCCTGAAGCAGATCCTCGGCGTCCTGGAGCGAGCCGAGGATCCGGTAGCAGTGCACCTGCAGTTCGCGCCGGTAGGGGTCGGTCAGCTCGCCGAAGGCGGTCTCGTCGCCGGCGCGGGCGCGGCTGATCGTGTCGGTGGGCGAGGCCCACTTATCCGTCATATGGCGTTGGGACACCGGACCGGGGCGAAATTCATCGGCCAATTGTCTGTGCCGGACGTGTCTGAACACCCATCTGGTGTCTCACACACACGGAGGAGCGATGACTCAAAGACAGAGATGGGTGATGGGGCTGACGGCGATCGCCTCGCTGATGGTGGCGCTCGACGTGACGGTCGTGTCGACCGCGCTGAGCTCGATCCGGCTGCACCTGCACGCGACGGCCGACCAGCTCGAGTGGACGGTCAACGCGTACGGGCTGAGCTTCGCGGTGCTGCTGATGACCGGCGCCGCGCTGGGCGACCGGTTCGGACGTCGGCGTCTGTTCGCCGGCGGGATGGCGCTGTTCGTGGCGGCGTCAGCGGCATGCGCGCTGTCGAGCGACATCGGAGCGCTGATCGTGGCCCGCGCGATCCAGGGCGTCGGCGCGGCGGTGATCGCGCCCGTCTCGCTCGCGCTGCTGAGCGCGGCGTTCCCGCCCGAGCGCCGGGGTTGGGCGCTGGGTATCTTCGGCGGGATCACCGGGCTCGCGGTGATCGCCGGCCCGGTGGTGGGCGGGGGCATTACCCAGGGCCTTGACTGGCAGTGGATCTTCTGGCTCAACGTCCCGATCGGGCTGGCGGCGATCCCGCTGGTGCTCACCAAGATGCAGGAGAGCCGCGGTCCGCACGCGGCGCTCGATGCGCCCGGCCTGGGCCTGATCACGATCGCCGTCCTGGGGATCGTGTGGGGACTGGTGCGCGGCAACGACGCCGGCTGGGGCAGCCTCGAGGTGATCGGAGCGCTGGCGGCGGGCGCGGTATCGACGGCCCTGTTCGTGCTCTGGGAGCAACGGGCGCGGGAGCCGATGCTGCCGATGCGGCTGTTCCGCGCACCCGCGTTCGCAGGCGGCAACGCCGCGTCGCTGCTGCTGTTCGGGGCCCTGTACAGCGCCGTGTTCTTCATGGCGCAGTTCCTGCAGACCGCGCTCGGGCAGTCGCCGCTGCACGCCGGGCTGTCGCTGGTCCCCTGGACCGGGACCGTGTTCATCGTGGCGCCGATCGCGGGGTCGATGGTGCAGCGCGTGGGCGAGCGCCCGCTGGTCGTGGGCGGGTTGCTGATGCAGGCGATCGGGCTGGGCTGGGTCGCGCTGGTGGCGCGCACCGACCTGCCCTACACGGAGCTGATCCCGCCGCTGATCCTCGCCGGGGTCGGGATCTCGACCGCGCTCCCCGCCGCCCAGAACGCCGTGGTGAGCTCGGTCGCGTCGAGCGAGATCGGCAAGGCATCGGGTTCGTTCAGCATGATGCGCCAGCTCGGGGGTGCGTTCGGGCTCGCGATCGGGGTCGCGGTGTTCACCGGCGCGGGGAGTTACGCGTCGCCGGCCGCTTTCACCGACGGGTTCGGTCCGGCGCTGGCGGTGGCGGCGGCGCTGTCTCTGGGGGGCGCCGTGGCCGGCCTGTCGCTGCGCCGGGGTCGCGTGACCGAGAGGGCCGTGATCGTCGAGGCTGGGTGACTCCGGATCGGCCGAGTGATGAAAAAGTGGTCATATGCGCCACTTTTTCATCACGGAGCCCGTCCCGGCGGCACCAGCGTGAGCGTGCCGAGGCGTCTGACCTGCTACAGACCAGTAGGACAGCAACGAACCGTGGACCCCGGAGGTGAGCTCCCCTTGTCGTCCATCGAACCGAGCGAAACGTCGGCGCACATGACTCCTCGGGCAAAGAACCTTGCCCTGCTCCTGCTGGCGATGACGCAGTTCGTGATCGTGATCGACGCGTCGATCGTCAACGTCGCGCTGCCCTCGATCGGCACCGCGCTGCACTTCTCGCGCGACAACCTCTCGTGGGTCGTCAACGCCTACACGCTGACGTTCGGCGGCTTCCTGCTGCTCGGCGGCCGCATGGCGGACCTGCTGGGGCGGCGCCGGATGTTCATGCTCGGCCTCGTCGTGTTCTCGCTCGCCTCATTCGCCGGCGGCATCGCCCAGTCCGAGGCATGGCTGATCGCGGCTCGCGGGGTCCAGGGACTCGGCGCGGCGATCGTCTCCCCCGCTGCGCTGTCGATCATCACCACCACGTTCGCCGACGGCCCCGAGCGCAACCGGGCGCTGGGGATCTGGGGTGCGGTCGCGGGCGCCGGCGGCGCCGCCGGCGTGCTGCTCGGCGGGATCCTGACCAGCGGCCTGAGCTGGCGCTGGGTGTTGTTCGTCAACGTCCCGATCGGCCTGGCCGCCGCCGCAGCGGCGCCGCGGGTGCTGGTCGAGAGCCGCTCCGACGACGCCGGCAAATCGTTCGACATCCCGGGTGCGATAACCGTCACCGCGGGCCTGGCGCTGCTCGTCTACGCGGTTGTCGAGGCGGTCAACGACGGCTGGGGCTCGACCGTCACGATCCTGCGGCTGGCCGGCGCGGCCGTGTTGCTGATCGCGTTCGTTCTGATCGAGATGCGCGAGAAGGATCCGCTGATGCCGTTCTCGATCTTCCGGCTGCGGACATTGCGGGGGGCCAACATCGTCGGTCTGCTGATCGGGATGTCGCTGTTCTCGATGTTCTTCTTCATCTCGCTGTACCTGCAGGAGGTGCTTGGCTTCTCGCCGATCAAGACCGGGGTCTCCTACCTCCCGCTCGCGGTCGGGATCATCATCTCCGCGGGCCTGGTCTCGCAGATCGTCAACCGGCTGGGCTTCAAGACGCCGCTGATCGCGGGCCTGGTGATGATCGCCGCAGCGCTGTACTGGTTCTCGAAGGTCCGCGCGCCTGGCGGCTCCTACGTGGCCGACGTGCTCGGCCCGTCGATCCTGGCGGCCGTCGGCCTCGGGTTCGCGTTCGTGCCGGTGACGATCGCCGCGGTGACGGGCACCGAGCCGCGTGAGGCGGGGCTCGCCTCGGGGCTGATCAACACCTCCCAGCAGGTCGGAGGCGCGCTCGGCCTGGCGATCCTGGCCACGGTGGCCAACAGCCGCACCCAGGACGTGCTCGCGTCGGGCGTCCACAGCACGACGATCGCGCTGACCAAGGGATTTGAGCGGGCGTTCCTGTTCGGGTCGGGCTTCGCGGTGCTCGGCGCGATCCTGGCGGCGGTCCTGATCTCCTCCAAGGACAGCCGCGAGCACGTCGTGCGGGCCGCAGCGACCGAGGAGCCCGCCCCGGCAACCACCGGTTAGCGGTCCAGAGCGTCGAGCACGGCCTGCAGCAGCCGGTCGCGCTCGGCGGCGGCCGCGGCCGGATCCGGATACTCGTAGAAGCCGCGTCGGTGACCAGTTCGATCCAGTCGCCCTCGGCGTCCCCAGGGGGCGCGGCGCGCTCGAGCGCGAGGCCGGGTACCGATGTAGAACACCCCGTCATCTGGCCGTACATCGTCAGGCCGGCCGCCTCCAGCGCCCAGAAGTCCTCGGGGGTCGACCAGGCCGGGACGAGCATCGCGCTCGAGATCAGCACCCGTGGTGCATCCGGGTGCGTCGGCAGCACCGCCACCGGCTTGCCCGACTGGACGATCAGCGTCTCGGATCCGCTCAGGTCGCGCAATGCGGCGACGATCGCGTCCAGCGACCGCCAGTCCCGCGCCGCTTTGCCCTGGCCGCCGTAGACGATGAGCTCCTGTGGCCGCTCGGCAACCTCGGGATCGAGGTTGTTAAGCAGGCAGCGCAGCGCGCCCTCCTGCTCCCAACCCCGGCAGCTGATCGCGCGCGGCGATGGCGCGCGCGGCCGCGCTTGATCACCCGCTGTGAGCGGTCCGGTCACCCAAACGGGACGCTAATTGCGCTCGGCCGCGCCGCCGCCGTCGCCGACGGGCTCGACGGGCTCGACGGGCTCGAACTCGGTGACCCGGGCGCCGACGTCGTCGAGCAGGTCCTCGGACGCGCCGGTGCCGACGGCCACCTGCGCGTGGGCCTCGGCCTCGAGCAGCGCGCTCTGCTCCTGAGCGACCTGGGCCTCATGCGCGACGTCGATGTTGCGGCTGATCAGGTAGTAGACGATCGCCGCCACCGGGAAGCCGATGAACGGCGAGATGTCGCCTCCGTCGAGCGAATGCGCGACCGGGCCCTCGTAGATCGTGGTGCTGAAGAACGGGATCATCACCGCGAACCCGAGCGTGTAGGCGAACAGCCCGCGCCACGACCATGCCCCATACATGCCGTGGGGCTTGAACAGCTCCCGGATCGCGTAGTTCCCCTTGCGCACGAAGAAGAAGTCGATCAGGTTGACGGCCGTCCACGGGATCATGAAGTAGAGGACGATCAGCAGGAAGTTGTTGAAGTTCGTCAGGAAGTTGGACGGCAGCAGCAGCGCCAACCCGGTCCCCACGATCGTGATGAACAGCACGCTGAGCCAGCGCGCGGTGAACGTCGGGCGGACCCGCTTGATCGTGTCGACCGTGGTCAGCGACGACAGCGCGCCGCTGTACATGTTCATCGCGGTGACCGCGATCAGGCCGGGGATCGAGCACACCAGCAGGATCGGCCCGAACCCGTGGAACAGCTTCTGGGCGGTGTCGTGGACCGCCGCAACCGGCTCCAGGGTGGGGTTAGGCGCCAGGATGAACGCACCCAGCAGCATCATCAGCGCACCGAGAGCCGAACCGCCATAGGTCCACCAGAACACGGTGCTGGTGGGAGTGTCCTCAGGGAGATAGCGGGAGTACTCAGAGACGTACGGCGCCCACGTCAGCTGGTAGCTGACCACCGCCCCGAACTGGATCAAAAACGCGCCCAGGTGGAACGCGCCGAAGTCCCAGGATCCGTGCGGCAGCGTGGTGTTGAACAGCGCCACCAGCGTGAAGATCGCGTACATGAGGATGAACAGCCACGTGGCGTAGCGCAGCCCCACGTGGATGAAGTGGTAGCCGATCACGGTCAGCGCCAGCGACAGGATCACCACCGGCATGAACGCCCAGAACGTGGGCAGTCCGGGGAACAGCGACTTCATCACGTCGCCACCGAGGATCGTGTTGAACACGTTGAAGCCGATGAACAGCATCACGGCCACGACCACCGGAAGCAGCGCCCCGAAGTAGCCGAACTGAGCGCGCGACTGGATCATCTGGGGTAGCCCGAGCTTCGGCCCCTGGGCCGAGTGAAACGCCATGAACAGCGTCCCGATCAGCACGCCGCCGATGATCGCGATCGCCGCCCACAGGAAGTTCAGCCCGAGCGAGACGCCGATCAGGCCGACCGCCAGCGTCGAAAGCTGCGCGTTTCCCTGAAACCACACCGGGCCCAGATGCCAGGCCTTTCCGTGGCGCTCCGTGACGGGCACGTAGTCGATCGAGCGGATCTCGACCCTGCCCTCGGTTCCTTCTCTGGGCGACTGAGTCGTGGTGGTCATTCCCTCTCCCGTTATGCGTGGCTACGACAAGATTGCCGAGTATGCGTTGTATACAAGACGGTCAATGCGTTTGCAACCGCCTCGCCCGCTATCCCGAAGGCTCATCAAACCCGCCCATCCGTGCGCAGAATGCTGAGCGGAATCGTGAAGCCGACGTTCCACATGCCGCCGTCGACGACCTCGAGCAGCTTCAGGTCGCCGGCCAGGCTGCAGGTGACATAGGCGTCCTCGCGTGTCAGCCCGTGCTCGGACACCAGCCAGGCGATCGTCTCGCGGACCGCGTTGCGCGCGCCCTCCATCAGATCCGGACCGATGCCCATCGTGCCGTGGTGGCCGTCGGCGTCGACCAGCGGCGTCAGCGCGCCGGGGGTGCGGAACCGCGGCGCCCCGATCGTGCGCTGCTCGACGGTGAACCGCAGCCTCGCGTGCATGTCGCACTCCAGCGCCGCCAGGCAGACCTCACCGTCGCCCTGACATCCGTGCGGGTCGCCGCATGAGAACAGCGCGCCCTCGCACCACACCGGCAGCCATACGGTCGCCCCCGCGACCAGGTGGCGCGTGTCCACGTTGCCTGCGCCCTCGTGTGGCGGAAACGACGGCAGCGGCCCCGGGCGGTCCGGCTGGGTGCCGATCGTCCCCAGGAACGGCGACAGCGGGACCGTGACCTGGGGACAGACCGAGACGCTCGAGCCGTTGCGCATGTCGAATGTGCGGACGAACGGCTCCGGGAAATCGTCGGGGAGCAGCCCGAGGTCGGGCTCGATCCCGCACCAACCCCACTCCCCCGGCGTCAGCGAGAGGATGTCGACCCGGAGCGTGTCGCCGGCCGAGGCACCCTCCACGAAGATCGGCCCCTGCAGCCGGTAGATCGTGTCGAAGTGAAACGTGGTGTCGTCGTAGCTGTCGCCCTCGTGGATCTGCTCCGCGCCCGCCATCTGTAGGTCGAACTCGACGACATCACCGGAGGCGATCGACAGCGTCGGCTTGCGCGACCGATCCCAGTTGTGGTGAAAGCGCGTCGGGTCTATGCGGTGCTCCATCCTGCACTCCTTTCCGTGCGCGCGATCCAGCTGCGGTCGAGGTCGGGCAGCGAGCGCGCTCCCGCCAGCACCAGCGCCAGCGACAGCTCATCGACGAGGATGCTCATCGCCCTGCGCGCGCCCGCCGGGCCGCCCGCGGCCAGCCCGTAGACCAGGGCGCGGCCGCTCAGACAGGCCCGGGCGCCGAGCGCCACCGCCTTGACGATGTCCACGCCCCGGCGGATCCCGCCGTCCATGTAGACCTCGAGCTCGGAGCCGGCCGCGTCGGCGATCGCCGGCAGCGCGCTGATCGCCGACGGCGCGCCGTCGAGCTGGCGCCCCCCATGATTGGAGACGATCACCCCGGCGAGCCCCAGCCGCGCGGCTTGGGCGGCGTCGTCGGCGTGCAGCACGCCCTTGAGCACGATCGGCCCGTCCCACTGCTCCTGAACCCAGGCGATGTCCGTCCAGCTCAGCGATGGGTCGAACTGGCTGTTGATCATCGCGGCAAGGCTGGTGGGCGAGTCGGCGTCCATCCCCGCGTTGAGCGCCGTCTGCGACAGCACGCGCGGATGCCTGAGGAAGTCCGCGCTCCAGCGCGGGCGGCGCAGCCCCTCGACGATCGACCGGGCGGTGACGCGCGGCGGCACGGCGAACCCGTTGCGCCGGTCGCGCTCGCGCTGGCCGGCCCGGGCCACGTCGACGGTCACCACCAGCGCGGTGTAGCCCCCGGCGCGTGCGCGCTCGATCAGCGACCTGCTGACGCCGCGGTCGAGGCTGACATAGATCTGAAACCAGCGCGGTCCGGGACACAGCCGCGCGAGCTCGTCGATCCCGCGCGACGCGGCCGAGGACAGCACGTACAGCCCGCCGGCGGCCTGGACCGCACGCGCCACCGCAACCTCGCCCTCATGGTGAACCAGTCCGGTGAGTCCGGTGGGCGCTCCCAGCAGCGGGATCGCGAGGCGCTCGCCCAGCACCGTCGTCGACAGGTCGACCTCGGCGCCGCCCGCGAGCACCCTCGGGACCACGGTCAGGGCCCGCAGATCGGACTGGTTGCGCGAGAGCGTGAGCTCGTCGCCGGCCGCGCCGTCGATGTAATCGAACACCGCCCGCGGCACCCGGCGGGCGGCCAGGCGGCGGAGGTCTTCGATGTTGATCGCTCGCTCTGCTGCGGCGTCGACGGCCATCAGCCGCCGAACGTTGGCCGGCAGCGACGCAAGATCGTCGCGCAGCTGGCGCCCCAGCGTCCCGGCAAAGCCCCCGCGGCTCATGTCGCGCTTGCAGCCCCGGCGCGGACATCGGCGCCGTGGGCCAGCCGGGAGATCAGTGTCGCCGACACGCTCGCAGTCTCTGCCACGGCGCGTTCATCGACCAGCTCGCGAACGTCGCCGCGGGAGTGGTAGTAAGGGAAGTCGGGCCTCCAGATCAGGCAGGAGGGCACGCCGGCGTCCCCGAACGGCCCGTGATCGCTGAACGTGCTGCGGACATTCATCACCCGGTCGGGGATCCAGTCCAGCTCGCGGGCTGTCTGCTCGGCCATCCGGGCCATCGCCGCGTCGGCGGACCAGATCTCGCGCTGCGCCGGATAAGCGCTGGCCAGTCCGTCGAGGTTGATCATCGCCGCGGCGGCGCCGAGCTCGGCGGCGTGCGCGTGAGCGTATGCGGTCGCGCCCCACACGCCGATCTCCTCGCAGGCGGAGGCGATCAGCACGATCCGCCGGCGGGTCCGCGCCCCCGCCAGCGCACGGGCGCATTCGAGCAGGCCGGCGAGGCCGGTGCCGTTGTCGTAGACGCACGGGCCCTCGGCCTGGCTGTCGTAGTGGGCGGACACGATCACGTGCTCGTCGCCGTCGCCGGCGCCCGGTATCTCCGCCACGACGTTCTGCGCCACCCGCTCGGCGTACGCGCCCTCGTGCGAGAGGGTGATCCGCACGGGGTCGCCGCAGGTCATCGCCGACAGCAGCGCCCGCCCGGCGGCGTCTCCGATCGTGACCCCGGTGTAGGGCTGCGGACGACCCGTCCACGGTGGCTGCAGCGGCGGCGGGTACAGCGCGCCGGTGAAGTTGCCGACGATCGGCGCGGGCGTCTCGCAGATGTGCACGAACCCAGCGATCTGCCGGCGCTGCAGTTCGTCGCACAGGTCGAACGGGAAGATCGCGTGAGCCAGGACGATCCGGCCCGCGAGCTCGACGCCCGCGTGGTCGATCCGGGCGAAGTCCTCCTCCCCGGCCGCGCCCAGGTACACGGCGTCACCGGTCGCCGGCGTCCCCGACGTGTACTGCAACGGGTGTGACTCGAGCTCCAGCCGCTCGTGCCCCTCGACCCAGCAGCTCGAGCCGGCACGCTCGAACCCCAGATACGAGAACGGCTCGAGCCGCAGCTCGTCGACGTCGAGCTCCCCGAATCGCCCGAGCAGGTATTCGCAGCAGGCCGCCTCCCCGGGACTCCCGGCGAAGCGGTTGCCGATCTCGGCGACGTCGTCGAGCGTCCGACCGATGCGCTGGGGATCGAGCCGGACCGGTTCATGATTCATCGGGCCTCCTTACCTGGTGTCAGAGCGGGTTCGTCGAGCAGCGGCGGGATGGTCGGGTCGATCGCGACGTCGAGCATGTACGGCGCGTCGGACGCGAGCGCGCGCCCCAGCGCGTCGCGCAGCAGCGCCGGGTCCTGCACCCGGGCAGCCTCGCACCCGAGCGACGCTGCCAGCGACACGAAGTCCACGCCCGGAAGCTCGAAGCTCGGCAGCCCCCGCAGCCCGCCGAACTGAGCGGCGGACTCGAGGATCGCGTAGCGGGCGTTGTTGACGACCACGAACGCGACGGGCGTTCTCAGCGAAACCGCGCTCCACAGCGCCTGCGGCGCGTACAGAGCAGAGCCGTCGCCAACCAGGCAGACCACCGGTCGCGACCGGTCGGCGAGCTTGATCCCGACCGCCGCCGGCATCGCGAACCCAAGGCCGCCGCTGGCGGTGGCGTAGAAGCCCCCGGGCCGGCGGATCGGGACGTGCCGGCGAAACTCGATCCGGTTCGACGGCGATTCCTCGACGATCACCGCGTCGTCGGCGACCAGCTCGCCGAGTGTCGCCATCAGGAACGCCGCGCTGATCGGCTGCCCCGCCGCCGGCGGCGGCGGCATTGCGGCGGGTGGCCGCGTCGAGCCCGACCACGGCTCAGCCGCCGGAAGCAGCTCGAGCAGTCCCTCGACGACGCTCCCCGTGTCGGCGACCACGCTCAGCCGGGTGGGAGCGCGCGCTGCCTCGTCCGGGTCGTCGGTCACCTGGATCAGGTCCGGCATCCGCGAGCCGCTTGGCTGGTAGGGCAGGAACGCGAACACCGGAGCGCCGAGCACCAGCCCAAGATCGTGTCCTGCCAGCTGAGCAGCCGCCGCCGCCTCGCCCGGCGCCAGGTGGCCGGCGAACAGCGCGTGGTCCTCGGGGAAGCCGGCGCGCGGGCTCTGAGGCGCCGCCCATACGGGTGCCCGCAACCGCTGCGAGAGCTCGATGGTCTGCTCCCAGGCGCCGTCGCGGTCGACTCCAGCGCCCGCCACGATCACCGGCGAGGCCGCCTGCCTCACCCGCTCCGCGATCTGGTCGACGACCGACCGCGCGACGCTACCGCCGAAGCGGAACTCGCCGGCCACGACCGGTTCGGCGACGGCATTCCAGTCGTCGGTCGGCACCGACACGAACACCGGCCCCGCCGGAGGGCTCTGGGCCAGGTGCCAGGCCCGGTCGATCGCCAGCGGGACGTCCTGGGCCCGCGCCGGCTGCTCGCTGTGCTTGACGTACGGCTGCATCAGCTCGGGCGAGCGGGCGTACAGGTAGGGCTCGCGCTCGAGGTGGCGGCGATCCTGGTTGCCGGCGGTGATCACCAGCGGGGCGCGGTTATGGAACGCGTTGACGACCGCGCCCATCGCGTTCCCGACCCCGCAGGCGCTGTGCAGGTTCACGAACGCCGGCCTGCCGGAGGCCTGCGCGAACCCGTCGGCGGTCGCCACCACAACGCCCTCGTGCAGGCCCATCACGTACTCGAAGTCGGGCGGGAAATCGCGCAGGAATCCGAGCTCGGTCGAGCCGGGGTTGCCGAACACCGTCGTGACCCCGCGTGCCCGCAGCAGCTCGAAGGTGGCCTCGCGAACCGACGCGCCGTCGCCGGCGTCAGCGGCCTCGTTGCCCGGGTTCACAGCTGTCCGGGTTCTGATGTCAGCCGGCGATAGGACTCGGGATCGGTCGCGCCCTCGGTGCACAGCAGGAGCACGCGCGACGTGCTCGATAGGCGCAGCGCCTCCCGCGCGTCGGCGAGGTCGTCCTCTTCCATCAGCGCCAGCATCCCGGCCAGGCCCGCGGCGCCGGTCTCGCCCGCCACGATCCGATCGCGCGCCAGCAGCCGCATTGCGTCGGGCACGCGGTCGTCCTCGACCGCCACATAGACGTCGATCCCGCGCGACACCAGCGGCCACGCGATCAGCGACGGGGTGGCACAGTTGAGCCCGGCCATGATCGAGTCCTGAGGGTGATCGAGGGTCACGATCTTGCCCGCCGCGACCGATTCGAGCACGCACGCCGCGGAGGTCGGCTCGACGCCGACGATCTTCGGACGCGGACCCGGAGCGGTCCAGAAGTGGCGGACCACCGACGCGGCCAGCGCGCCGACGCCGATCGGCACCGCGACCACGTCGGGGCGGCGGCGCCCCTCGCCCCTCATCGCGCCCTCGATCTCGGCAAACACAGTCGCGTAGCCCTCGATCACCCAGCCGGGGACCTGCTCATAGCCATCCCAGGACGTGTCGGAGATCACCAGGCATCTGTCGCCGGCGTCCCCGGCCGAGCGCGCGACCGCGTCGTCGTAGCCACCGTCGATCACGGTGCAGTTCGCGCCCTCGCTCTCGATTCCCTCGATCCGGGCCCGGGCCGTGCCGGCGGGGACGTAGATGTCGGCACCGAGGTCCAGCAACGCGGCCATCCGCGCGACCGCGCGGCCGTGATTGCCGTCGGTAGCGGCGCTGAGCGACATCGGCCGCAGCCGCGCGACCTCCTCGCGCAACCGCTCGAACGTGGGGATCTCCTCGGCGCCGGCGCCGAGCTTGTCAAGGATCGCGCGGTACACGGCGTAGGAGGCGCCCAGCACCTTGAACGAGGGCAGTCCCAGCCGCTTGGACTCGTCCTTGACCAGCACCTCACCGACCCCGAGCCGGCTGGCGGCGACCGGCGAGTTGCGCAGGACCGTGGGCCGATAGCCGGGCATGCTGGCGTGGAATCGCTTGGCGACCGGCGCGCCGCGCTGCACGTCGGGCGGATGCTCGCGGTCGGGCTGGAGCAGCGCCACGGCCGATCCACTGGGGGCCACTTTCACCGGAGCGCTCATGATCGCGTCGGGGCTGAGCGCTCGCCGGCCTCGAGCAGGGCCGCGTGCACGCGTTCGGGCGTCATCGGCAACCGGCGCAGGCGCACGCCGACGGCATTCTCGATCGCGCTCGCCACCGCGGCCGCGGGCGGCCCGATCGGGGGCTCGCCGATCCCCCGGGCCCCGAGCGGGCCCTTGCCGGGGTACAGCTCGAGCGCGATCGCGTTGATGTCGGGCAGGTCGAGCGAGGTCGGGATCAGGTAGTCGGCGAACAGCGTCGAGTCCATCACCCCGTCGTTGATCTCGACGTCCTCGCTCAGCGCATACCCGACGCCCTGGGCCACCGCACCCTGGATCTGTCCCACCGCGCGTTGCATGTCGATCGCTCGGCCGATGTCGTGGCAGGCGACGTACTTGACGATCTTGACCTCCCCGGTGTCCTCGGAGACCTCGACCTCGACCGCATGGCAGCCGTAGGTGTAGTCGGGGTACGAGCGCCCGCGACCAGTCGAGGGATCGAACTCGCCCGTCTCGGCGTGGAAGGTGCTGTGGCAGTACGGCATCACGCTGCGATTCTCTGCAGTCCGGGACAGCTCCGCCATCGAAATCGCGCGATCGGGCCCGCCGACCACCGCCACCTGGTTGTCGGCGAACTCGAGTTGGTCGGGCTCGCAGCCCAGCAGGTCGGCCGCCACCGGTGCGAGCTTGTCGCGCAGCTCGCGCGCCACCTTGAGCGTCGCGTTGCCCGACATGTACAACTGCCGGGTGGCGAACGTGCCGCCGGTCAGCGGCGTCAGCGCGGTGTCGCCGATGTGCACGCTGCTGCGGTCGGCGGTCACGCCGAGGATCTCGCCGGCGATGTCGACCAGCGACGCCGCCTGGCCCGCGCCGAGGTCGGTCACGCCGGCGCGGACGATCATCGTCCCGTCCTGCTCGAGTCCGATCCAGCAGGACGCGCGGTCGGCGAAGAACACCGAGCGGCCGTAGGGCTGCATGCTGCAGGAGAACCCCTGCCCGACCTTGCCGCCGTTGGACGGCGCCGACGGGTCGCCGAGCTCCTCGAGCGCCCGGTGCATGCACTCGAGCACGCCCGGCTGGGTATCGATCTCCTCGTCGGTCACCCGACGGTCGCCGAGCTCGACGAAGTTGCGTTCGCGGACCTCCGCACGATCGAGCCCCAGGCGCTCGGCGATCCGGTCCATCTGGGACTCGTAGCCGAACACGACCTGCATCGCGCCGAACCCGCGCATCGCGCTTGTCGGCACGGTGTTGGTGAACACCGCCACGCTCTCCACCCGCGCGTCCGAGCAACGGTACGGGCCGGTCGAGTTGACCGCCCCGGCGAACAGGACCCGCGAACTGAGCAGCGGGTAGGCGCCCGCGTCGCCGATGATGCGGATGTCCTGGGCGACGATCGTGCCGTCGTTCATCGCGCCGGTCCGGTAGCTCATCCGGAACGGGTGGCGCTTCTGCCGCGCCAGCAGCGACTCCTGGCGCTCCCACACCATCCGCACCGGCCGCCGCGTCTTCCACACCAGCGCGGCCAGGTACGGCTCGACGGTCATGTCCTCCTTGCCGCCGAACCCGCCGCCCATGTAGGAGGCGATCACCCGCACCCGGCTGTGGGGCAGCTTCAGGATGTCGGCCAGCTGCCGGACGTGCTCGATCACCTGCGTGGAGACTCTGAGCGTGATCACGCCATCGCTGTCCACCCAACCGATCCCCGCCTCGGGCTCGAGATAGGCGTGGTCGACTCGCTGGCTTACATAGGTTTCCTCGACGATCAGGTCGGCGCGCTCCAGCGCGGCCTCGACGTCGCCGATCGACGAGCGCCAGGTGACGTAGCGGTTGCCGCCCGCGTGGACGGCCGGCGCGTCCTCGGCGAGCGCCGCCTCGGTATCGAACACACCGGGGGTGTCCTCGTAGGAGACCTCGACCAGTGCAGCCGCGTCGACCGCGGCGCCCGGGGTCTCGGCCGCGATGACCGCGACCGGCTCGCCGTCGTAGCGGACCCGGTCAGACGCCAGCACCGGTTGCACGATCGCGTCGATGCCCAGTCCGCTCGCTTCCTCGGCGATCACGTTGTGCGGGATGTCGGCCGCGGTCAGGACAGCGCGAACCCCCGGGAGGGCGCGTGCCTCGGTGACGTCGATGCCGGTGATCTTGGCGCACGGCAGGTGCGCTCGGACCACCACCCCGTGCAGCATCCCCGGGAAGCCCCAGTCGTCGGCGTAGGGCAGGGTGCCGGCCACCTTCTGGATGAAGTCGCTGTGGGGCTTGCGCACCCCGGGCGTGCGCGGCACACGCTGTGGCAGCGTGCGCGTCTTGGTCTCAACCGACAACCGGGGCCTCCTCGGTGCGCCCGTCGCGGTAGGCCTCGAGCGCGTCGAGGATCTTCGTGTACCCGGTGCAGCGGCAGAGGTTCCCCGACAGCGCCTTGCGCAGCTCCTCGCGGTCCGCCGTGGGGTGCCGGTCCAGGTACCACTTCGCGGTCACGATCATCCCGGGCGTGCAGAACCCGCACTGTGATCCGGCATGGTCCAGGAAGCTCTGCTGGAGCGGGTGAAACTCGCCCTCGGGGGCCAGCCCGCGGACCGTGGTCACCTTGCTGCCGTCGGCCTGCACGGCGAACATCAGGCACGAGTTCACCGGCTCGCCGTCGAGCAGCACCGTGCAGGTGCCGCACACGCCCTCGCCGCAGCCGAGCTTGACCTCGGTGGCCGCGCCCTCGTCGCGCAGCAGCTCGAGCAGCGACAGGTTCGGGTCGACCCACGCCTCGGTGAAACGTCCGTTGATCTCGATCGAGACCTGGTGGCGGCTCATCGCCGGTGTCCGTTGGTCTCGGGGTCCCCGTCGCCGGCTCGCCCGGCGGCCTCGCGCAGCGCGCGGGCGGCGAGCACCGCAACCATCTCGCGCCGGTAGTCCACGCCCGCGTGCGAGCTCGGCCCGATCTCGATGGCGTCGGCCACCGCGCGGGCGACCCCGTGCATCGCCGCCTCGGTCAGCTCACCGCCGACCAGCTCCTGGGCGGCCTGCGACACATCGACCGCCTTGTCGCCCACGGCACCCACGACCAGCCTCGCCGACGCGCACTGGCCGCCGCCGTCGAGCCCGACGATCGCCGCCACTTCGACCATCGCGAAGTCGCCGGGCCGCCGCGCCATCTCCACAAAGCAGGACCCCTGGCGCGCCGTCAGGGCCGGGAGCCGCACGCCGGTGATCACCTCGGCGTGATCGAGCGTCGTCATCAGGTGAGTGATCGCCAGGTCCGCGGCGTCGACGGTCCGCTCGCCGCCCGGGCCGAGCGCCCGGACCGATCCCCGGTGGGCCAGCGTCACGCAGGCCAGCTCGCTGGTCGCCTCGGCATGGGCCAGCGAGCCCCCGATCGTCCCCCGCTGGCGCACCCGGACGTTGCCGATGTGGCGCACCGCCTCGGTCAGCATCGGGCAGCAGGCGGCGACCGTATCGGAGTGCTCGAGGTCCACGTGGCGGACCAGCGCCGACAACTCAAGCGTCCCGTCGCGCACCTCGATCGTGCGCTCGCCGGCGCCCCCGACGTCGACCAGGGCGGTCGGCGCGGCCATCCGCAGCATCATCATCGGCACCAGGCTCTGACCACCAGCGATCACGTGAGCGTCCTCGCCCAACTGCTCCAGCCGGTCCACCGCTTCGGCCCAGGACGATGCTCTTAGGTACTCGAACGCCGTCGCGTACATGGGCTAGACGGCGGCCGGAGCTCCGACCTCGTCGAGTGCCACAGCGAGCGCCGCCTGGTTGCTGGTCACGACCGGGACGCCGAGCGCGTGGGAGAGCTCCTCGCGCGCGTCGAACGCGCGGAAGTTCGTGCACGACGCGAACAGCATGTCGATCTCTCCCGGCGAGAAGCACTCGGTGGCGAAGCCGACGATCCGATCCGGCTCGACCTCGGCGATCGTGAAGTTCTCGTCGATCCCGAGCCCGTGGATCGCGGTCACCGACACGCCGTCTGCCTCGAGGCTCTCGCGGATCTTCTGATTGAGGCTGTCGACGTACGGCGTGATCACGCCGACCCGCTCGGGCTTGCGCGCGTTGATCGTGCGCCGCACCGACGCCGCCACGCTCACGGCCGGCGCACCGGTCTGGTCGGTGATCCGCTCGATCAGCTCGGCCTCGTACGCGTTGCCACGCAGCGCGCCCGCGCTGGTACAGCCGAACACGACCACGTCGGGACGCGCCGTCGCGAGATCGACGATCGCCCTGGGCACGTGCTCGTCGAGCATCACCGATTCGCCCTCGGGCGTGGTCTCCTCGAGGAACATCCGGGCCGTGTGCAGCGTGCAGCCGTCGGGCAGCCGGGTGTAGAAGTCCGGCTCGCAGACCGTGTTCGAGGACGGGACGATCAGTCCGATGCGCGTGCCCATCGCCTACTCCCCCTGGGTGGTGGTGAGCGCGACGTGGCCGTCGGCGCCGCTCGCGCCGTTGGTAGTGGCTGGGGGTGCGACCGGCACCGGTGGCGCAAGCGGCTCACGGCGCGGTCCCAGCTCGAGCAGGTCGAGCGGGTTGCGCTTGATCATCTGCTCGACTCCTTCCTCGCTGACACCCGACTCATAGACCGACTGCGCGAACACGCGCAGGCACTCGGCCGGCATCGGGTTGTGGCGCTGCCCGGCGTCGCTCATCAGGATCGAATGCTCGGGCCCGACCGCATTGATCGCCTCGACCACGCGCGTCAACGGCGCGTGGTTCCACATCGGCGAGACCGTGCAATAGCCAAACTCGGCATAGGCCCCCTGGCCGACAAGCTCCTTGAGCGTCTCGAGATCCAGGTTGGGCACCTTGAAGAACGGGTGCGTGATCATGATCTTCTCCACGCCCCGCTCGCGCGCCAACGCCACCAGCTGCTTGATCTCGGGCACCGACAGGTGACAGGTGCTGAGAATCGCCGAATGCTCAGCGATCAGGTCCAGCACATCGATCAACCCATCGATCGGCACGCCCGCGTCGTCAAACACCGCGATCCCGGTATCACCGGCATCCGCCACGCTCGAAGCCTGCTTGTCATAAGCGCCGGTCGAGCCGAACGTCCGCGCGTGGTTGGCCGCATCAACCGTGGGCATCCACACATGCTTGGCGCCAAGCTGCAGCGCCGCCTGGACCGCATAAGGGTTGATCCCGCCGACAGCCCGATTGAGCACGATCCCCCCGACCACCTGAATCCCCGCCACCAACTGCTCGGTCAGATAGGCACGGCTCGTGGTCCGCTCGGAATGGCACTTCAACGACAGGGCGCGCAGCCCCATCGACGCAGCATGACTAGCGACGCCGACGTCGTCGGCGATCCGCGGAAACAGATCTGGCTCAGAGTGCACGTGGACGTCCACCGCGCCCTGAATATCGATGAACGGACCGATCATGAAGCTGAGGTCACCTTTCTTGAGTCTGATGCTTGGCTGCGGTCGCCGTCTCGCAGCCACCGTAGTTCCGCGAGCTCCTGCTCGGTCGGCGCGGCCAACTCGTCGATCGTGTCCGAGACGAGCAGCTCGAAGCTGGTGTTGGCGTGCACGTCGGCTTCGCTCACGCCGGGCTGCAGCGCGTCGAGGCGCAGCCTCCCGGTGGCCTCGTCGAAGCCGAGCAGCGCCAGGTCGGTCACCACCGATACCGGCCGGTTGCGGACCAGGCCGGCCTTGCGCCGGCTCTCGGGGCCGCTGATGTAGCCGGGGCTCGTGATGAAGTCCACGCGCTCGACGAAGCGCCGAGGCTCGTGCCGGGTCATGATCATCACCTCGCGGCAGCTCGAGACGATGTCGTTGGCCCCGCCGCTTCCCGGAAGCCTCACCTTCGGCTCGTCGGGGTCGCCGATGTAGCTCGTGTTGACGTTGCCGTACTGGTCGAGCTGGCCGGCGCCGATGAAGCCGTAGTCATAGCGGCCACGCTGCCCGTAGAGGAACAGGTCGTTGATCGACGTGAGCATGAACGCGTCGTGGGCGGCGCGCATCTCGTTGGTCGAGACCGGCAGCCGTCCCGGGATCATCCGGGGCCCGATCGAACCGCCCTCGAGCACGATCGTCAGCGACGGGGCGTGCAGGCGCTTGGCCAGCACGCTGGCCTCCAGCGGCGACCCCACGCCGGCGAACACCACGCGCCCATCGCGCAGCAGGCGGCTGCCCGCGATCGTCATCAGCTCGACGGGGGTCGGGTCGGCGTTCATGCCGCCACCAGCTCGCGCGCCCGGCGGCGCTGCTCGAGCAGCCTGGAGGCGCCGACCATGTCGAGCATCCCCGAGAAGCTTCCGGGCTCCTGGACGTACTCGCGGATGTACTCACGCACGCCCGCGGCGCCGCCCTCCTTGACGATCTCGGTGTAGGTGTCGAAGTGATCGAAGTCGGCTTCATAGCGGCCGTGGCACTCGTGCGGGTAGGAGCCATAGGGGACCTCGACGACCGCGTCGACCTCGAACCCGGGGATCAGCGTGCGGTCGTTGGTGCGGACGATCGCCTCCGACGGGACGACCTCCTCGGCGGTGAGGATCACGGTATTGGCGGCGCGCGCGTACTCGACGTCCATGTAGGCCGGACCCTCGACTTGGGCGTTGCCCAGCTGGTCGACCGTATGCACGTGGATCAGCGCTACGTCGGGGACCAGCGCCGGCACCGCGACCAGCAACTCGCCGGTGAACGGACAGGTCATCTCCTGGGCCGGCACGCGCTTGAGCAGATCGGAGCCCAGCAACGAAGCGGTCGGGAGGAACGGCATCCCCATCGACGCCGCCAGGAACCGCAGGCCGAACGTGAGGTGGCTCCACTCCTCGTAGATCGAGGGGTCGCGCTCCACATACTCGCGGAACACCTTGGGGATACCCCACCGCAGACCGATCCCGACCCAGCTCGATACGAGCTTGTCGGCGGCCCCGGTGGCCAGGAACAGCTCGGACTCGTAACACATCAGGTTGCGGGCGAGCGTCAGCCCGGTCCGCTGCGCGCGCAGCAGCTCGAGCAGCATCGCCCACGGCGTGCGCGAGTAACAGCAGCCGCCGGCCACCACGATGTCGCCGTCGCGGACCAGCGCGGCTGCGTCGGCCAGCGAGATCCGCTTGTCGGCGGCGTCGGTCATACCGCGTTGTGGACCGTGAGGCCCGAGACGAGCGGCATCACCTCGGCGGCGAACCGCTCGACCTGCTCCTGCTCGTAGTCGCACGGGACCAGGCAGATGTGCTGGACCCCGACCGAAGCCTGCTCGGCGATCTGCTCCGCGCACTGCTCGGGCGTTCCCCGGATCGCGCTCTCGGCGGTCGATTCGCTCCACTCGGGCAGATCGAAATAATCGTGGATGTACTGGCGCGCGCGGCGATCGGCGGCCTCAAACGAGTCGTCGATGCACAGCGGCAGCTGCGCAACGTTGCCCAGCTCCCCCGGATCGCGGCCCGCCGCCTCCGCGTGCTCGCCGATCCGCTGCCACGCCGTGCTGAACGCCTGGGGCTCATAGAAGTAGGTCAGCCAGCCGTCACCCTTCTCGGCCACACGCTGGAGCACCTTGTCGACATAGCCGCCGATCAGCAGGCGCGGACGAGGACGCGGCGAGGGCTTGGGCAACATCACCGCGTTGCGAAACGGGATCCCGCGCGCCTCGCCGCTGACCCGCTCACCACCCCAGAACTCCTTCATCAGCGCAAGGTTCTCCTCAAAGATCCGACCGCGGCGCCTAAACGGCACGCCGCAGGCATCGAACTCGCGCTCATACCAGCCGACCGCCATCCCCAGCGTCAGCCGCCCGCCCGAGATCATCTCAATCGACGCCGCGGTCTTGGCCAGCACCGCCGCGCCACGCAGCGGCAACACCAGGATCCCGGTGCCCAGCTCCACCCGCTCGGTCCTCGCCGCCAGCAGCGTCAACGTCGTCAACGACTCCAAAAACGGAAACGGGCGACCACTGCCCAAGAACATGTGATCCCACGCCCACAACGAGTCATATCCCAGCTCCTCGGCGCGCTGCCCGTAGGCCACGATCGCCCCGGGGTCGGGATCCCTCGGCGCCGGCGTGAAGTTCTCCAGCGCCAGCCCAAACCTCAGCGGCTGCACCACCGGCGACACCACTACGCCTCCAGAGCCTTGGCGAGCGCGGTGCGTCCGTGCTCGATGTGCGACCGCATCCGCTTCTCAGCCTCCTTGGAGTCGCCGGCCTTGAGCGCCTCGAGGATCCCCAGATGCTCGTCCAGGAACCGCCTCGGGACCTCGGTGTTGTAGACGCGCTCGGACAGCTCGAGCTGCAGCCGCGTCCAGTAGCCACGCAGCACGCTGAGCAGCTCGCTGCCGCTGGCCTCGTAGATCGCCAGGTGGAACTCGGCGTCGAGCTGCCCGGCCTCGCGGGCCTCGGCGGCGTCGAGCGCGTCCACGAACCGGGCCAGCACGTCCTCGACCATCGCCAGGTCCTCGGCCGTCATCCGCTCGGCCGCGAGCGCGGTCAGCGGCGGCTCGATCACCAGCCGGACTTCGTAGATCAGCTTCGCCTCCTCAGGCGTCAGGCGGTAGGTGACGAACGTGCCGCGGCTGCGGTACGTGACCACCAGGCCCTCGCCCTCGAGGGTTCGCAGGCCCTCGCGCACGGGCGTGCGACTGACGCCGGTCCGCTCCATCACCATCGCCTCGGTCAGCCGCGCGCCGGCCGGCTGGCGACCGGTGAGGATGTCCTCGCGGATCACCCGGCAGACGTGCTCGGCCAGCGAAGGCGGCCGCTCCGGCCGCGCGTCAGCCTCATCTAGGCTTCGAAGTCCGTAACGGGACGGGCGCCGGGCAACCCGACCCTTCGAGGTCGCCATCAGTTTGCCCCCCGGAGATAGTGACGGGACTGCACTTGTGTGCAGAGTATACAAGGAACAAGCACGGGCCCGATCCCCGGCACGGACGGGCCCGATCCCGGCACGGACGCGTCCCTGCCCGCGTCCGCAAGTGTCGAGTACATGTTGTATACGCTACACGATTCGGGTCTTTGAATCCAGGGTCCCGCGGCAGTGTCGGGCGCTCTGACAGGTCCCGCTCCGGGCGGACCGGTCGGCGACGTCTCAGAACCGGTCGATCAGCGCGAACCCGACCGTGTCGAAGTCGGTCATCCGCTCGAGCACGGCCTGGGCGCCGTCGAGCGGGACCCGCTCGGTGACGAGCCCGGCCGGGTCGAGACGCTGGTCGCCGACGAGCGCCAGCAGCGCCGGGAGATGGATGTGCGGGTTGCCGACACTGCCGATGATCGTCAGCTCTGCCTCGATCAGCTCGTCCAGCGGGATCCCGACGATCCCCTGCTCGGCCTGACTGGTGAGCCCGACCTGGACCAGGCGGCCCCCCTTGCGAAGGCCCATCAGCGCGCTGCGTACGAGCTCGGCGGCGCCGAGGCCGCCAAGAGCTACGTGCGCGCCGCCGCCTGTCGCGTCCTTGACCGCCTCGGGGACCGACTCGTGGCGCGCGTTGATCGTCACCGCGGCGCCCTGAGCGCGCGCGGCCTCGAGCTTGCGGTCGTCGATGTCGACTGCGACCACGCCGGCGCCGAGCGCGGCGGCGATCTGCACGCCCGAGAGCCCGATGCCGCCGACGCCGTGGACCGCCAGCCACTCGCCGGCGCGCAGTCCGGCCTGATGCTGGAGCGCGTGCCACGCGGTCATGAACCGGCACCCGAGCGCGGACGCGGCCTCGAACGTGACCTGCTCGGGAAGCGGCACGCAATTGAGGTCGGCGTTGACCACCCGCGCGTACTCGGCGTAGCCCCCGTCGTGGGTCATCCCGAGGAACTCGAGCGCGTCGCACAGGTTGGTGCGGCCGCTGCGGCAGTACGGGCACACGCCGCACGCCTCGTGGAACGGCACCGCGACCCGGTCGCCGACCTTGACCCGCGTGACCTCGTCGCCCACCGCCTCGATCGCCCCCGAGAACTCGTGCCCCATCGTGATCGGCAGCGGCGGCGCAAGGCCGACCCACGACCAGTCGCCCATCCATGTGTGCCAGTCGGTGCGGCAGATGCCCTCGTACTCGACGCGCACCACGGCCTCGCGCGGGCCCGGGTCGGGCGTCGGGACGTCCTCGATAACCAGCGGTTGCGCGATCTCCACCAGCCGTGCAGCCTTCAATGTCGCTCCCTCGATCTCGGTTTGTCGAGTCCGTACTGTATACGCACAGGATTTGAGACTGAAGTCGGATGCCGGGCTGTTAGCCGGCCGATGGCCCAGCGGGCCAGTCTCACACAGCTGCATGTGGGGACGTTCAGGTGGTCGTGAAGCGGTCCTGGGCAGGACGGACGTGACGACGCGCTGGGGCGTTCGCTTCGTGTTGCTGGCCGCGATCTGGGGCTCGTCGTTTCTGTTCATCAAGCTGGGCGAGCGGTCGTTCGCCCCACTGCAGGTGTCATTTGGGCGGATGCTGGTCGGCACGTTGACGCTGCTGACCGTCCTCGCCGTGCGCCGGCACGCGCTCCCGGCCTCGTGGCGGGCCTGGGGGCACCTGGTGGTCGCCGGCGCGCTGCTCAACGCGCTGCCGTTCTCGCTGATCGCCTATGGCGAGCAGCACGTCTCAAGCGTGCTGGCCGGGATCTGGAACGCGACCACGCCGCTGTTCACGCTCCCGGTCGCGATCGCGATGATCGCCGATGAGCGCGTCACCGCCGAGCGCGCGGCCGGGCTGTTAATGGGCTTCGCCGGCGTGCTGATCGTGTTGGCGATCTGGACCGGGCTGGGCGCCACATCGCTGGAGGGCAGCCTGCTGTGCATGGGCGCGGCCGTCTCCTACGGCCTGGGCTTTCCGTATGCCCGCAAGTACCTGGCCGGCCGCCCCGAAGGCCCCCTGAGCCTCGCCGCCGGCCAGTTGATCTGCGGCACGCTCGCGCTCGCGCTGATCACGCCGCTCGTGAGCGCTCCCCCAGCCACGATCGCCGCCGGCGCGATCGTCAGCGTGCTCGCGCTGGGCTCATTGGGCACCGGTGCGGCCTACATCCTGAGCTACTCGATCATCCGCGACGCCGGCGCCACCGTCGCCTCGACCGTGACCTACGTGATCCCGATCTTCTCGACGATCGCAGGCGTGGCCCTGCTCGGCGAGCCGCTCACCTGGAACCAGCCGGTCGGCGCCGCCGTGATCGTCCTCGCAAGCATCGTCGGATCACTCAACCAAGCCCGCCGGCGGCGATCGCATCGAACGACAGCCCAGCGCGGCTATTCACTCCGGGCGAGCGGCGGATCGACGTCGTCATAGATCCGGGCGGCCGCGAGCCGCCCGCTCTGACCCCTGACATAGACGGCCACGCCCGCCTGCGGCGCCAGCTCCGTCTCGCCCCACCGCACGACGTTGTACTCCAGCGCGCACGCACGACCGTCATCGATCACCCCACAGTGCTCCAACGGGATCCCACCGTCATTGGAGAACAACCGCCCATAGAACGCGCGCAACCCATCCCGGCCCCGATGGACATACTCGATCCCCGCCGGCTCGCGGGCATAGCCGTCGGGCTCAAACGTCGCGACGATCGCCTCGACGTCCCCGGCCGCCAGCGCCGCCTGATATTCCGACACCACGTCAGATCCCCCCACGCCCGGCTCGGGCTGCAACACCGGCTGGCGGATCGCGTGACGACCGTTCAGCGGCCAGCCGCTGAAGTACACCCGCAGCTCATCGATCCGGCCATGAGAACGCCGATCGGCGACGACCACCACCGGCAGCCCGATCCGGCCACCGTCGACGTCGATGTGCAAGACAACCTCCTCAAACCCATGCCGCTTAGCCACGACGTGGTCGAGATCCTCAACCCGCACATTACGCCGGCCCAGCCGCGTGTTGACCTCGGTGACGAACTCCTGCAAACGCCCGCTTCCCCCGGATGCGGCCGCGGACCGGATGATGCAGCACCGGCTCGCCCGCGAACGAGCCGACCAACGCGTCGAGCTCCCCCGCCATCAGCCCATCGAAATACGGGACCGTCGACAACCGACGCTGCCGCTTCTCCTCCAGCCGTTGCAACGCGGACGCGGAGAACAACTCGGGAGCCCACGGCATCAGCGAAGCGTTTCACACTTCGATCCGCTCTGGAGGGTGCGTCAGGAACGGTCCACAGCCGGCGCTCGGCGCGGGAGCCCGCGGACCCCGTTCACCACATGCGACGGCTCGCCGCCGCTAAGGACGCCGTCGAGGTTGCGCAACGTCATCGCGATCATCCGCTCGCGGGCCTCGTTCGTCGAGCCCGCGAGGTGCGGCGAGAGCAGCACGTTGTCGAGCCGGCGCAGCGGATCGTCGGGCGGCAGCGGCTCGCGCTCGAACACGTCCAGCGCGGCGCCCTTGAGCCGGCCGGACGCCAGCGCGTCGCACAGCGCCGGCTCGTCGACGACCGCCCCGCGCGCGGGATTCACCAGGACCGCGCCGCGTGGCAGCAGCGCCAGCCGCCGGGCGTCGATCAGCCCACGGGTGGACTCGAGCAGCGGCACGTGCAGCGTGACCGCGTCGCTGACCGACAGCAACTCGTCGAGCTCGACCCGCTCGGCGCCGAGCCGTCGCTCCACTTCGGGCGGCGCCGCAACCGCGTCGGCGTAGACCAGCCGGCCCAGCTCGAAGCCGGCCAGCCGCGCAGCCACCCCCTGCCCGATCGCGCCGAAGCCGACGATCCCGACGGTCCGGTCGCCGACCTCGAAGACGCCGGTGCGCGCGGCCTGCACCATGTTCCACTCGCCCGCGAGCACGCCGGCGTGGTGGCGCCACACGTCCTTGAGCAGCGCCAGGATCGCCATCACGGTCCACTCGGCCACCGCCCGGGCGTTGGCCCCCGGCACGTTGGCCACCGGGATCCCCAGCGACGCGGCGTGGTCGACGCCGATGCTCTGCACACCCGCGGTCGGCTGAAAGATCGCCACGCACCGCTCGGCGCGATCGAGCGCGGGGGCGTCCAGCGTGAGCTGGTGGGTCCAGTCGCCGATCAGGTAATCCGCCGTGCTCAGGGCGGCCCCGTCGACCCGGTCGCGGGCAGCCCACTCGAGCGAGTGCGGCGCGAGCTCGGCCGCCAGCTCATCGTGCACCGAGGCGAGCACCTCCGGCGGGGTCAGCGACAGAACCTTCGCGCTCATTCGTTCGCGGCCTCGACGAGCTTTCCCGCCAGCTCGGCGGGTCGCGTGAACATGACCTCATGGCTGCCGCCCATCTCCACAAGCTTGAACGAGCCCAGCCGCGCGGACATCGTCGGGTGCCACCCGCCCGGGGGCAGCACCCGATCGTCGGACACGGCGATGTAGCTGCGCGGCAGCTCGCCGCGGTGAAATTCGGCGAGCTCGAGCTTCTCGTCCCAGGGCGCGAACGGTTGCGGGACCAGCCGCTCCCACACCGACCGCGCCACGTCGGGCGCGGCGTCCTGGATGAACAGGTCCCGGAACACCTCCCACGGGCAGGCGACGGTGTCGTCGGGACTGGCCGCGGCGGCCGCCGCGAACGCCTCAGTCTGGTCGTCGGGAAAGTTGTCGTTGACGCTGGCGCCGTCCTGGACCACGAACGCCGTGTGGAACACAAGCCGCTTGAGCCGCTCGCCGACCACCTGCGAGGCGCGGCTGACCACCGAGCCGCCGAAGCTGTGCCCGACCAGCACCACGTCGCGCAGGTCGCGCGCCTCGATGTAGTCCGTCACCGCGGCCACGTAGTGATCGTGCCTGACGCCGGCCCGGCTGTCGCCCGGGCGATGTCCCGGGTATGTCGGCGTGTGGGCTTCGTGGCCGAGCTCGCGCAGGCACCAGGCGACCGGCTCCCACGCCCAGCCTCCGTGCCACGAGCCATGGAGGAGCACGAACCGTTCAGCCATTGCGCCCCACAGCGTATAGGGTATACGCCGATGCCCGACCAGACCGTCCTGACCGCGCGTACCGGCACCGCGATCCCGCTGGCCACAGGCGAGCGGCTGCGGATCATCAACACCACCGGCGGCCAGGTGGTCGACACCTGGGCGCTCTACGCCGCCGACCCGACCGAGCACATGTCGATGCAGCACACGCGAGCGATCCTCACCAAGCTCGTGCCTGGCGCCGGCGATTCGCTCTACAGCAACCGTCGCCGGGCATTGCTCAAGCTCGCCGAGGACACCAGCCCCGGCGTCCACGACACGCTGATCGCCGCCTGTGACCCCGAGCGCTACGAGCAACTCGGCGCCGCACCGGGCCACGCCAGCTGCGCCGATAACTTCCTTGAGGCAGTCGCCGCCCACGGCATCAGCTACGACGCGGTGCCGTCGCCGCTGAATCTGTTCATGAACATCCCCTGGACCGCCGAGGGAGCACTCGAGTTCGCGCCCTCCCCCGCCCAGCAGGGCGACTACGTCACCCTCGAGGCGCTGACCGACGTGATCGTGGTGCTGTCGGCGTGCCCGCAGGACATCGTCGTGATCAACACGCAGGGTCCGGCGGACGTGGGGCTCGAGAAGCTGCCCGTCAGCTGAGCGCGGGCGGCAGCGACCGCAACACGGCCTCCAGCTGGAGGCACCCGAGCTCGAGCGAGTCCAGCTCGATGCGCTCGTGCACGGTGTGCATCCCCGACCCGCGACCGCAGCCGATCGCCAGCGCAGGGATCCCGTGCGCGATCGCCGCGTTGGCGTCGGTCGAGCCCGAGCCGGTGGTCTCGCCCAGTCCCAGCTCGCGCCGGGCGTCCATCACCGCCCGCATCAACGGGTGGTCCTCCGCGAGCTTGCCGGCGCCCCGCCGCCCGACGATCTCACAGCCGAGCTCGAGCGGAGGCGCCACCGACAGCCCGTCCAGGCGCCGGCCGAAGCGCGACAGGTCGTCCTCGTGCAGCGACCGGCGCTCGACCAGCATCTCGGCCTCCGACGCGATCGCGTTGACAGCGCCGCCGCCGGCGATCCGGCCCACGTTCGCGCCCGACGCGGCGAGCTCGGCCGCGATCTCGACGAGCGCGTGGACGGCGCTGGGCGTCCCCCGGTCCCACCACGAGTGCCCGCCCGGCCCGGTGACCTCGATCCGCGCGCGCAGGCTGCCGACGTGCTCGTTGATGACGTGGTCGAGCCCGTGGCCCTCGACCGCCACCGCCAGCTCCGGACGCAGCTCGGAGCAGGCGTGAATCGCGCCACGGAGGTTGCCCAGGCCCTCCTCGCCGACCGTGAACGCGACCGCCACCCCATCCGGAAGCTCCCCGATCGTCTCGAGGACCGACACCAGCGCGATCACCGCCGCCGCGTTGTCGCCGACCCCGGGGCCGACGAGGTCGCCGCCGTGACGCTCGATCTCGAGCGGCGTATCGGCCGCGAACACCGTGTCGACGTGCGCCATCACCAGTACCCCGGGCGGCTCGCCCGAGGCGTCCCGGCGCCAGATCAGGTTGCCGGCACCGTCGCGCTGGCGAACGCCTGCCGCGCCGCCAAGCCGGTGCTCGAGCCACGCCAGCCGCTCGCCCTCGGCGCCAGTCGGCGCCGCGATCGCGGTGAACGTCTGGAGCGCCTCGACGTCGAGCATCGCCGCCGTCAGCCGTTGCGCCGCGGGCCGCCACCGGCTGGCGCCCCCGCGATCACCGCGGTGGCGTCGATCTCGACCAGCCACTCGGATCGCGCCAGCGCGCTGACCACGATCCCCGTCGACACCGGGTGCACGCCCCGCAGCCATCTGCCGACAACGCGGTAGACCGGCTCGCGGTAGCGGATATCGGTGAGGTAGATGACGATCTTGCAGATGTCCCGCAGCGTCGAGCCCGCCTCGGTCAACAGGATCTCGATGTTGTGCATCGCCTGCTCGGCCTGGGCGGCGGGATCGCCGATCCCGACCGACTCCGACGTATCGAGGTCCTGGCCGACCTGACCGCGCACGTACACGGTGTCGCCGGCGACCACGGCCTGGCAGAGGTCGTTGTCGAGGTCCTGATCGGGATAGGTGTCGCGGGTGTTGAACGGGCGGATGCGGGTGTGGTTCATCGGGCTCCTCGATGCCGTCGTGGTCGGGTCACCGTGTGCTGTGCACGATCTCGCCGGCGATGATCACGTCCGAGACGACGTCCTGCCCACCGGCGAGGAACAGCTCGTTGGGATGGTCGACCGAGACCACCGTCAGGTCGCCGCGCTTGCCGACGTCGATCGAGCCGCGGTCGGCGCTGCACCCCAGCGCGTAGGCCGCGTTGAGCGTGGCCGCCACCACCGCCTCGGCCGGGGTGATCCGAAACCACGGCGCCCCCAGCGCGATCGTCGACGCCAGCGAGGTCGCGTGGATCGACGAGCAGTAGTCGGTGGCCACGGCTACGGGCACGCCCTGGTCGATGAACAGCCGGGCGTTGGCCCGACGGTCGGTCATGTACACGAGCTCGGCCTGGGGCAGCAGGACGGCGATCGTGTCGGTCTCGCCGACCTCGCGGATCTCCTCGTCGGGCGTGTAGGTCAGATGCTCGGCCGAGATCGCCCCGCCCCGCACGGCGGTCTTCCAGCCCTCCGAGCTGGCCCACGCGTCCGAGTGGGCCCGGGTGGGGATGCCCAGCTCGCGGGATCGCTGGAACATCCTCAGCGCCTGTGCAGGCGTGAACAGCCCGCGCTCGACCGTGATGTCGTGAAACTCGGCGATGCCCTGCTCGAGCACCCGTTCGAGCATCGCCAGCACCTCGTCGGTGTAGGTGTCGGCATCGGTGCCCGCCGGCACCACGTGGGCGCCCAGGAACGAGATCACCAGCCCCATCGGTGTCGCCTCGCGGCTGCGCTGGAGCAGCTCGAGCTGGCGCAACTCCTGCTCGACCTCGAGCCCGTAGCCGGACTTGACCTCGAGCGTGGTCACGCCGCCGCGCACGATGTGGCCGTAGGAAGACTCGAGATGCTCGGCCAGCTCGGGGTCGCCCGCGGCTCGGGTCGATACCACGCTTGACCAGATCCCGCCGCCACGGGCCGCGACCTCGGCCAGCGACGCCCCGCCCAGGCGCTCGGCGTACTCGGCGTGCCGGCTGCCGGCGAACAGCGGGTGCGAGTGGCACTCGATCAGGCCGGGCAGCACGGTCGCCCCGGCCACATCGACCGTGGGCACCTCGTCGCCCCACTCGGCCAGCACCTCGGCGGCTGGGCCGACCGCGGCGATATGGCCGTCGCGGATCGCAACGGCGCCGCCTGCCACCAGGTCGAGCTCGCCCTGCGTGCGCCCGCGGCGCGAGCTGCCGTGGTCTGAGACCCGCGCAATCTGCGACGCGCCGGTCAGGTTGAGGTCGCTCACCGGGCCGCGCCCGCCTGGACGGACTCGAGTCCCGCGTAGCGCCGGACGAGGTCGGCCGGCCCCTCGAAGTCGTAGTTGTTGTAGACCGCAAGCAGGTGCGCGAACGCAGGCGACTGCGCGAACAGCTGGAATGTCAAACGGTGGCCGGCGTAGTCGGAGTTCAATAGGTCGCGGGCGAACGCGAACAGGCGCCGCCGGTCCTCGGCCGACACGTCACCGATCGCCAGGTACTTGTCCAACCACGGCCCGGCCTCCGGATCCTGGAACGTCGATGCGCTCGGGGTGACGCACAGCTGGCCGCCGCACAGGTCGCGCGCCAGGTGCATCATCGCCGGCAGCTGCGTGCAGGCCAGCACCCGGCCGGTGTAGAGCAGCTCCTGATTGGGCATCAGCAGCCCGCCGGGGCTGCCCTGCGCCAGCTCGATCGCCGCGGTCAGATGCGCGTTGATGCCCTCCCGGTAGCAGGCCAGCTCGGCCAGCTTCTCGCGCACGCCCTGGTACATCTTGACGCCGGTCTGGGTGGCGTTGACGTATGCGATCCCGACCAGCAGGTCGGCGAACCGGAGGTGGCGCTGCACGAACGCGAACATGCTGTAACGGTGAAGCGTCGCGCGGATGAACGCGGCCGCCCTGGTGTGCCGGTAGAAGAAGACGTTCTCCCACGGAATCTCGACGTCGTCGAACACGATCATCGTGTCGATCTCGTCGAACCGGCTGGACAACGGGTAGTCCTCGATGCTCCCCCTTCCGGCGAAGCTCGAGCGGCAGATGTGACGCATCCCCTGCGCGCCCATCTCGGCGACGAAGCCGACGGCGTAGTCCGACAGCTCGGCCTTGCCCCAGTCGCCGATCGTCGGCTTCACGAACGCCTGATTGGCGTACGCGGCGGCGGTCTCGAACTTGGCTCCGCGGACGATGATCCCGCTGTCGGTCTCGCCGGCCACGTGCAACAGCACGTCGGGGTCCTGGTCTTGGGGCGGGCGGGAGCGATCGCCCTTGGGGTCGGTGTTGGCGGAGACGTGGAACGGATCGGCGAGCGCGGCGTGCTGGACGTGGTGGCGGATGTGCTCGGAGAACGACGGGTCGATCTCGTCGAGCACGCTCTGGCCGTCGTACAGCGACCACATCTCGCCGACGGTCTCGTCGCCGACGCGGGTGATGATCCCGCCGACGTCGTCGAGCACCTTGTCGACCGCGGCGCGCTTGGCGTGCCAGTCCTCGCGAGTATGAGGCAGCTTGGGTCCGGTTGGACAGCGCTCGCCGGTCTCGGGGTCGATGTAGCTCATCGTGTCGGCCGTGGCCGGCTCGTGGGCCATGTCGTAGATCCGCGCCCGGGCATCGACGATCGGCTTGAACGCCGGGTGCGTGGTGACGTCGGCGACCCTCTCGCCGTCGATCCACACCGACCGGCCGTCTCGAAGGGACTCTCGATATTCGGCGCCTGTCCTGATCATCTCCTGTTTCCCGTATAATGGAAATCGTTTCCCAGTAACGGTGGCGCACGCTACCACCTCGACTCGAGCGACGCAAACGTGGCCCGCCCCCGGACCGAGCTCACTCCCGACATCCCCAAGGTCCTGGCCAAGAGCCTTCAGGTGCTCGAGGCGTTTGGCTCGGAGTCGCCGCGGTGGTCGGAGTCCGACCTGCGCCGGCGGCTTGGGATCCCGTCGAGCACGCTTCACCGGATCCTCCGAGCGCTCGAGCAGACCGGCTACGTGCTGCGCGACGACGGCGGCCACTACCGGTTGGGGATCGCCTCGGTACGGCTCGGCCAGCGCGCCGCAGCGTCACTGGATATAGCCGCCGTGCTCGACCGCGAGCTTCGCGAGCTGGGCGCCCGGACCGAGGAGCTGGTGCTGCTCGCGGTCCCCGAGATGTCGGCCGGACTGGCGCGGTATGTGGGCGCGATCGACTCGCCCAAGCGTCTGCGCGTGACCGCCGAGCTGGGCAGCGCGGTCCCGCTGACCGCCGGCGCCACCGCCAAGACGCTGCTCGCGTTCGCCCCCGACGCTCAGGTCGAATCGGTGCTCAGACGCCGTCGCGAGCGGCTCGCCCCCGGCACGGTAACCAGTGCCAAGGTGCTGCGCGACCAGCTCGAGACGATCGTCCGCCGCGGATGGGGCCTGAGCTGGGAGGAGACCTATGACGGCGCCTGGGCGGTCGCGGCGCCGGTGCTCGCCGACGACGGACGCGCGGTCGCATCGATCGGCGTGGCCGCGCCGATCAGCCGCCACAGCCGGGCACGCGAGCAGGCCACCCGCCAGGCGGTGATCGCTTCAGCGGCGCGAGCCTCGGCTCGCCTCGGCCCCGACACGAGTCCCGCGCCGGACGTGCAACCCGCATCGGTGACAGGATTCAGCTGATGCCCGAGAGCGCGGATCATCCAGACTGGCCCGACCTCGCCGCGCTGCTCAAGGCCGGGCCGGGCGCGGCGATGGAGCTCAACCAGCGCCACCTCAACCCCCAGCTCGGACGCGTCGTCCAGACGCTCGGCTTCGACCGCGACTGGGTCACCGGCGTCGGCTCACACCTGATCGATCGCGATGGCGACCGCTACCTGGACCTGCTCGGCGGCCACGGTGTGTTCTCGCTCGGGCGCAATCACCCGTACGTGAAGGCGCAGCTGCACCGGGTGCTCGACGCCGACACACCCAACCTTCCCCAGCTCGGGGTCTCGACGCTGCCGGGGCTGCTCGCCCAGGAGCTGATCGCCCGCGCGCCGGCGTCGCTCGACGCCGTGGTGCTGACCAGCTCCGGCACGGAGTCGGTCGAGGGGGCGCTGAAGCTCGCCCGTGCCGCCACCGGCCGCGAGCGGATCCTGTTCTGCCGCCGCGGCTTCCATGGGCTCTCGATGGGGTCACTGTCGGTCAACGGCAACGTGGAGTTCCGCGAGCGGTTCGGGCCGCTCCTGCCCGGTTGCGAGCCGGTCACGTTCGGCGACGCCGACGCGCTCGCCCGCGAGCTGGCCGCCGGCGACGTGGCCGCGCTGATCGTCGAACCGGTGCAGGGGAAGGGCGTGTTCGTCGCGCCCGACGGCTACCTACCTGCCGCGCAGGAGCTGTGTCGGCGCCATGGCTCGATGCTGATCCTCGACGAGGTCCAGACCGGGCTCGGCCGCACGGGTCGCTTCCTGGCGCTCGAGCACTGGGGTCTCGAACCCGACCTGGTCACGATCTCCAAGGCGCTGTCGGGCGGGTATGTGCCCGCGGGCGCGGTGCTGGCCAGCCGGCGCGCGTTCGATGGCACGTTCGACTCGATGGAGCGCAGCGTCGTGCACTCCTCGACGTTCGGCGGGGGCGACCTGGCCGCGGCAGCCGGCCTGGCCACGCTCGAGGTACTCGAGCGCGAGCACCTGCCCGAGCGCGCCGCCCGGATGGGCGATCTGCTGCTGGAGCTAACCCGCCCGCTGGTCGATCGCTTCGAGATCGTCCGCGACGTGCGCGGGCTCGGCCTGATCTGGGGGATCGAGCTCGGGCCGCCCGCCGGCCGCGCCGCCCGGCGGGCGTGGGAGGCGATCGAACGCTTCCAGCCGGGACTGTTCGCGCAGCTGGTGATCGTGCCGCTGTTTCGCGACCACCGGATCCTCACCCAGGTCGCCGGCCACCACATGAACGTGATCAAGGCGCTGCCGCCGCTGGTGATCGAGGAGGAGGAGCTGCGCCGGTTCGCGGCCGCGCTGCAGGAAGTGCTGGCCGCGGCCGAGAAGCGCTTCTTCCGGAGCTACGCCACGCTCGGGGTCGAGCTCGGGCGCCGCACGCTCAGCGCACGCTAGGAGCCCGGATCCCGAGCCCGGGAACCGGCCGGACCCGGCGTGCATATCGCGTCAAATCCCCCTCAAAACCCGAGGCTTGCCGTGTACTGCCCGCATACGGTGCACAGCGCGGCAAGCCTCGCCGCGAGCGCCGGATTTGTCGCGATATGCACTGTCCGCCTCGGCAGTCGCTGATCACCCCGGACGAGCTGCGCCCGCCGGTCAGGCCCGGAGCACCGACAGCAGCGCCTTGTGCGGCGCGCGCACGGTCTCGTTGACCGCGGTCGGCTCGTAACCGCAGTGAGCCATGCAGTTGTCGCAGCGCGGGTCGCGCCCGCGGCCGTACTTCTCCCACTCGGTCTCCTGCACCAGCTCCTTGTAGCTGGACACGTAGCCGTCGGACATCAGGTAGCACGGGCGCTGCCAGCCCAGCAACGAGTAGCTGGGGATCCCCCACGCGGTGCAGCCGAAGTCGGCCTTGCCCTCGAGGAAGTCCAGGAACAGCGGCGACGCGTTCAGCCGCCAGCGCTTGCGGCGGCCGTCGGCGAATGCCGAGCGGAACAGGCGGCGGGTCTGCTCGACCCCGGGGAAGTGCTCCTGGTCGGGCGCCTTCTCGTATGCATAGGCCGGCGAGATCATCATCTGGTCGACCTGCAGATCGTCGTTGAGGTAGTCGAGCACCTCGCGCACGGTCTCCGGGGTGTCGTCGGAGAAGAACGTGGTGTTGGTGGTCACCCGGAACCCGCGGGACTTGGCCGCCTTGATCGCCTCCACGGCCTTGTCGAACACGCCGTCGCGGCAGACCGACTTGTCGTGGCGCTCGCGCAGCCCGTCCATGTGGACCGCCCAGGCGAAGTACGGAGACGGCTCGAACCGGTCCATCTTCTTCTCCATCAGCAGCCCATTCGTGCATAGGTACACGAACTTCTTGCGCCGGATCAGCTCCGAGGCGATCTTGTCGATCTCGGGGTGGACCAGCGGCTCACCGCCCGCGATCGAGACGACCGGCGCGCCGCACTCCTCGACGGCGCCGACCGCCTGGTCGACGGGCATCCGCCGGCGCAGCAGGTGGTCGGGCTGCTGGATCTTGCCGCAGCCCGCGCAGGCCAGGTTGCACTGGAACAGCGGCTCGAGCTCGAGCACCAGCGCGTACTTCTCCCGGCGCGCGAGCCGCTGGCGCATGATGTAGGCGCCGACCTTGGCGCTCTGGCGAATCGGTACCGCCATCAGCTTCGTACCTCCCGTCCTCTCACCTCGCGCGGAGGCGCGAAGCGGACCGTTTCGTTTGCCACCGTGTGCTCACCGATCTCGAGCGGTCCCAGCGCGCGCAGCTCCGAGACGAGCCTTTGCACGATCCGCTCCGGGCTGGACGCCCCGGCGGTGACGCCGACCCGGCCGGCGTCCGCGAGCCAGGCGGGATCGATCTGACCGCCGTCGTCGACCAGGTGGGCCTCGCAACCGTGGCGCTTGGCCACCTCCACGAGCCGGTTCGAGTTCGACGAGTTCGCGGATCCCACCACCAGTACAAGATCGCAGGTCGCCGCAAGCGCCTTGACCGCGTCCTGCCGGTTCTGGGTCGCATAACAGATGTCGTCGGATCGCGGGCCGGCGATCCCGGGGAAGCGCTCGCGCAGGCGGTCGACCACGCCCTTGGTCTCGTCTACTGCGAGCGTCGTCTGGGTCAGGTACGCGACCCGCTCGGGATCGGCGACATCGAGCTGCTCGACCTCCTCCTCGTGGGCGATCACCCGCACCTTGCCGACCACCTCGCCAGCGGTGCCCTCGATCTCCTCGTGGCTCTCGTGTCCGACCAGCACGATCGTGAAGCCGTCGTCGGCGAACTGTCGCGCCTCGGCGTGGACCTTGGACACCAGCGGGCAGGTAGCGTCGACCACGTTGAGCTGCTTGCGCTGGGCCTGCTCGCGGACCTGGGGCGAGACGCCGTGGGCCGAGAACACCACCGTCGAGCCGTCGGGGACCTCCTCGAGCTCGTCGACCCACACCGCGCCGCGGCGTTCGAGTTCGTCGACCACATGCCGGTTGTGGACGATCTGCTTGCGCATATAGACAGGAGCGCCGAACGCGTCGAGCGCCCGCTCGACCGTCTCGATCGCCCGCTCCACGCCCGCACACGACGCCCGCGGCCCCGCCAGCACGAGCTCGCGCGGCCGGATCGCGGCCGCCCACTCGAGCAGCACCTCGGCGCCGACCGACAGCGACCGCGCCGCGCGGCGCGTCCCGGCGAGCGTCGTTATCGGGCTCCACAGCTCGCGGTCGGCGGTGTCGAGCACGGCCCGCAGGACCATGAACGGCCGCCCGCGCGCCGCCGGGGCCAGCCACGCCGACTCCATGTCGGCCACGAGCGCGCCGGTGTCACGCAGCGCCGCTCGCAGATCACCCACGGCGGGGCTGCGCACCGACACCACCGGCCCGACGTGGGCGCGCACGCCTCGGCGGTTGAGCATGCCGGCGATGATCGCGGCGCCCGGGCACGTCGCCACGACCGTCCCGTCCCGCGACAGCAGCTCGTTGGCCACAACCACATCACCGGGCTCCAGATCGGCCGACAGCGCTCCGCCGAACCCGGCGACCGCAAGCGCCCGAGCCGGGTCGTCGGCCAGCGCGGCGGCGCTGCGGCGCGCGCGGCGAGGGCCGACTCCGGCCCGGACGATCGTCGCCTCGGGGGCCCCGCGACGCAGCGCGCGCGCCTCGATCCCCATCGGTGCGACGAGCACGATCCGGTCAGCGGCTGCAGCCGCGTCCGTGGCCGCGGCCGCGTTTGCGGCGACACCAAGCATCCCCGTACTCATGCCACGGACTCCGACAGTGTGCGCTCCTTTTCGAGGGCGGCCAGCGCGACGCGCGCTGCCGCGTGGCCCGAGCGTACCGCTCCCTCCATCGTCGCCGGCCAGCCGGTGTCGGTCCAGGCTCCGGCGAGCGCCAGTCCGGGCAACCCCGTGCGCGGTCCAGGGCGCAGCCGGCCGGCGCCGGGAGCCGCCCGGAACGTGGCCATGTGCTCGCGGGTGACGACGAAGCGCTCCACGTTCGCCTCGCCTGCGGCCGGCAGCAGCTCGGCGAGCGCGGTGGTGAACCGCGTCCGCAGGTCCTCGGCGTCGGTGTCGGCATCGCCGTCGGCGGCCGAGATCGAAACCGCCAGGCACTGCCCGCGCTCCAACCCCGAAGAGTCGGTTCGGTCAAACACGTACTGCACGGGCGAGCCGATCGCAGCAGCGAACTCATGCTCGAGCACGCGGCGGTCGTAGACGATGTGCAGGTTCAGGATCGGCGAGTTGCCCAGTCCCGACAGCGATCCGACGTCATGCAGCGCGCCCTCGGGCAGGAGCCCGATCGCGCGCTCGTGGGGGACCGCCAGCACAACCGCGTCGGATTCGAGGCGATCGCCGGCGCCGATGACGGCAAACCCGGAGTACGCATCGGGCTCGATCCGCTGGGCGCGCCAGCTCAACCGCACGTCGACGCCGGCCCGTTCGAGCGTCCGCTGGGCGGCGTCACCGTGGACGCGCTGGAGCGGCGCCCGTGCGTAGCCGATGTCGCCGGCATCGGCGCTCCCGAGCAACCCCGTGCGGAATACGAACGCCGCCGCCGCGAGCGACGCGTCGTCAGCACGCAGGTTCAGCGTCGGCTTGCCGATCAGCTCCCACAGCCCGTCCACCGCCTGGCGGTGCTGACCGTGGCCCGTCAGCCACGCTCCGAAGCTACGACGGTCGTTGTCGGGGTCGTCGGGATCCACCCGCCCGAGCGCCAGCGCGGTGCGCGCAGCCGACAGGCGTTGCGGCGGGCTCAGGTGGCGATAGCGCAGCAGCGAGCCCGAGAGGTGAAGCGGCGCCGGCAGCCCGCTGCGGCGCAGCCAGGCGATCGGGCGGCCGGGCGCCAGCACCGGGATCGCCAGGCGCTCCTGCAGGATGGTCTGGTCGGTGGTGCCGAGGCGGTCCAGCAGCGCTCGGTAGGCGGTGCAGCACCGCAGAAACACGTGCTGCCCGTTGTCGAGCCACAGCCCGTCGCGCTCGAAGGAGTAGGCCGCTCCGCCCAGGCGCGGACGGACCTCGACGAGCGTGACCGGCGCGCCCGCCTGGGCGCAGTCGAGCGCGGCGGCGATCCCGGCGAGGCCGCCGCCGATCACGGTCACGCGCCCGCTGGTGGACCCAATGGTCATCGGCGGGCCCCCGCGAGGCTGCGGATCGTGACCCACGTCTTCTCCCACGGCGGTAGCGACACACCGTGGTCGAGCACCACCTCGGGGCTGCGATCGATGCGGTCGAGGATCCGCCGGTAGATGCCGGTCATCGCGGCCACGCACGAGGCGCTGCGGCCGTCGACCAGGTCCAGCAATCCGAGCCCGCGGTGAAACCACTCCCGAGCGCGGTCGGCCTCGAACGAGATCAGACGTGCGAACCCGTCGGGCGGCGCTGCGCGCAGGTCCTCGCAACCGAACCGCCGCAGGTCCTCGGCCGGGAGGTACACGCGGCCGTTGTCGAGGTCCTCGCGGACGTCTCGGAGGATGTTGGTCAGCTGCATCGCCACGCCGAGATCGTCGGCCAGCCGGTCGCCCCGCTCGATGTCGGTGGAGCCGAAGATCGCCAGGCAGAGGCGGCCAATCGAGCCGGCCACCCGGCGGCAATACAGGACGAGCTCGTCGAACGTCTCGTACTCGTATCCATGCACGTCCATCTCGACGCCGGCGATCAGGTCCGTGAGCGCATCGCGCGGGAGCGCGAACCGGGTCTCAGCGTCGGCGAGCGCGACCCGCATCAGGCTGCCGTTGGAGCTGGCCAGGTCGGCGCGGGCGTCAGTGAGCAGCTCGAGCTTGCGGGCATCGGGCTCGTGGCCGTCACCGATGTCGTCGACGCGCCGGGCGAACGCGTACACGGCGCACATCGCGCGGCGCTTGTCGGGCGGCAGCAGCCGGATGCCGTAGTAGAAGTTGGCGGCCGCCGACCGGGTCAGCGCCTCGCAGGATTCATAGGCGTCGAGCACCGGGACGCCGTTCTGAACGGCCTGAGTCATGGCGTCGCCCCGGGCCGCACGAGCGTTCGCGCCAGGCACGTGATCTGCAGGCTGGTGCGGGCGCGTGGCGGCTCGCCGAGCACGTCGTAGCCGGATCGCTCGATCGCGCGCAGCGCCGAGCGACCGCCGGCCACGAACGCGGCCACGGCGAACGCCAGCCGTCCGTGGAGCGTGCGGATCAGCGGCGCGCCCTCGTCGAGCATCGCGTTCGCGCGCATCACCTGGAATGCCATCAGCCGCTTGAGCTTCGGAGTCGGCCTGGCCCCGGCGAGGTCGGCCTCGGGGACCTCGAAGTGGCGCAGGTCCTCGGCCGGCAGATAGATGCGGCCCTGCGCGTAGTCCTCGCCGACGTCCTGCCAGTGCTCGGCCAGCTGTAGAGCGGTACAGACCTTGTCGGACATCTCGTGGCGCTCGGGGGTCAGCACGCCGAACACGCGCAGCACGAGCTCGCCCACGGGGTTGGCCGACAACGCGCAATAGCCCATCAGCTCATCGAACGTCTGGTAGCGATGCACGAGCTGGTCGCGCCGGTTGGCCTCGATCAACGCCCGGAACGGATCGATCGGCAGCTCACAGGCGACGATCGTCGGCTGTAGCGCCGCGATCAGCGGATGTCGGGGCGCGCCGTCATAGGCCCGCTCGAGGTCGGCCTCGAGCTCGTCGAGCATCGCCACCCGGTCGCCGGCGTACTCATCGCCGACGTCGTCGACCAGCCGCGCGAAGCCATACACCGCGAGCAGGTGCGAGCGCACCCTGCGCGGAAGCAGCCGGCTCGCCACGGGAAAGTTCTCGTGGCGGGCCTGCGCCATCACCGCCGCGGCGCTGGGCGCGTCGGCGGTGGTGCTCGAGGCGGAGATCGGGCTCGCTGGTTGGATCCTTCCGGTCACAGAGTTCGCCACGCCTCCACGTAGCGGCCAAGAGCCATCACGGGGAACACCAGACGATATAGGTGGTAGCTGATGTAGAAGTCCCCGGGGAAGCCGGTCCCGGTGTGGCGGGCCTCGTCCCACGTTCCATCTGGGCGCTGGTGGGAGATCAGCCAGCGGACCCCGCGAGCGGCCGCGTTGGACCGCGCCTCGCCCGCTGCGTGCAGCGCGATCAGCGCCCACGAGGTCTGTGACGGGGTGCTGTCGCCGCGCCCGATCCAGGCAGGGTCGTCGTAGGAGCGGCAATCCTCGCCCCAGCCGCCGTCCTCGTTCTGGTGGGCGAGCAGCCATTCGACCGCGCGTCGGAAGGCCTGGTCGGTGACCGGAACGCTCGCCGGGGGCAGCGCGCACAGCGCCGACCACGTGCCGTAGACGTGATTGACCCCCCAGCGCCCGAACCACGAGCCCTCGGGCTCCTGCTCGTCCAGCAGCCATCGCAATCCCTCCGCGGCGCTGTCGCGCGCCGGCTGACCGGGCTCGGCGGCGAGCAACTCGACCGCGTGCGCAGTGACGTCGGCGCTCGGCGGGTCGATCACCTCGCCGAAGTCGCAGAACGGGACCGCCCGCGGGAGCGTGCGGGTGTTATCGACGTCGAACGCGCCCCAGCCGCCGTCGGCGCACTGCATCCCGATCAACCACTGCACGGCGAGGGCCACGGCCGTATCGACGCGCTCGGAGTCCGGGTGACCGGCGCGGCGGAGCGCGAGCGCCACCACGGCTGCGTCGTCGACGTCGGGGTAGTTGACGTTCGCGTACTCGAACGCCCAGCCGCCGCTGGGCAGGTGCGGCCGGCGCACGGCCCAATCGCCGGCGACATCGGTGACCTGGCGGTCAAGCAACCATTCCGCCGAACGCACCAACGCCGGATCGCCGGGCTGCAGGCCGGCGTCGGCCAGCGCGATCAGCGCCAGCGCGGTGTCCCACACCGGCGACTGGCACGCCTCGAGCCAGCGTTGCTCGGACTCCTGCACCGTGAACGCGTCGAGGCCGTCGAGACCGGCCCGCATCACCGGATGATCGAGCGGATAGCCCTGGAGGTGCAGCGCCATCAGCGAATAGACCCACGGGGGCTGGATCCCGCCCCAGCTGCCGTCGGCCTCCTGGCGCCGGACGACCCACCGCTCGGCGGCGCGCAGGCCCATCCGGCGCAACGGCGCGATCGGGTGGCGCTCGTAGACCCGCAGCACCTTGTCGAGCGCCGTCAATGCGCGGGCGGCCCACGACGTCGGCTGGGCTTGGCTCGCCGGAGGGCCGGGGCCGAGCTCGTCGAGCGTGATCCCGAGTGGCCGCACCGGCCGGTGGGCCCGCACGATCGTCAACGCGACGATCGTCTGCCGGGCCCAGCAGGCGAAGTCGTAGGGGTTGAGCGGGAACCAGGCCGGCAGAAACATCATCTCGGGCGGCAGCGCCGGAACGTCGTCCCATGGCCACAGCCCGAACAGCGCCATCCAGATGTGGGTGAACACCCGCGCGGCTCGCGGGCCTCCGCGGGCGCGCGTCCATTCGGCGGCGCGCGCCATGTGCGGCTCGGACGGATCATCGCCGGCCACGCGCAGCGCCCAGTAGGCCTCGATCGTCGTCGACAGGTCGCCGGGCCCGCCCGGGAAGTTCGCCCAGCTTCCGTCCTCGCCCTGGTCGGAGCGGATCCACACGGCCGAGCGCCGGCGCCGCTCGTCGGTGCCGATGTCCAGGAACTCGCGCAGCAGCAGGTCCTCGGCGTCCATCGTCACGTTGGTCGCGAGCAATCCGCGCCAGTGGCCGTCCGAGGCCTGCAGCGACAGCAGGTGCTCGCGCGCTCGAGTCCGCGCCTCCTCAGTCCCCGGGGGAGGTGCCGAGACCCGGTCGACGGGTTCGGCGGTGGACTCAGGCGACCGCGGCTCGTCCAGGGAGACAGCTATCTCTGGACCCTCCACCCTGCTCCTTCCCAGTTCGACTTCCCCACGCGCGACGAGGCGGGAATTTAACACAACTGGAGTCGCTCCTCCGGTTCGCCGGTACGATTCCCACAATGGAACACGATTCGGAGGCGGCACGCACTCTGCGCAGCGACGCTCAGCGCAATCGCGACCGCATCCTCGACGCGGCGCGGCGCTCGTTCGCCACCGACGGGCTGGAAATCGGAGTCGACGAGATCGCCTGCCGGGCCGGCGTCGGGGTCGGGACCCTGTACCGCCGCTTCCCCAGCAAAGAATCGCTGATCCACGCGATCTTCGAGCGTCGCCTGGACGACCTGCAGCCCGTGATCGACCGGGCGTTCACGGTCGCGGACCCGTGGGACGGGTTCGTCGAGCTGCTGTTCGCGATGGTCGCGCAGCAGATCGAGGACCAGGGCTTCTCCCAGATGATCGTCACCCGGCTGGGACCCGACGCGATCCCCGACCACGTCCGCCGCCGCTTCCTGGAGCCCGCCGAGCAGCTGCTCGCCCGGGCCCAGCAGGCCGGCCGGGCCCGGACCGACATCACGGCCGCCGACCTGCCCGCGATCCTGCGGATGGCCGGCGCCTCCGCGCTCGGAGCCGACCCCGCCTGCGACTGGCGCCGCCACGTCGGGCTGCTGCTCGACGGCGTATCGGCGCAGTCAGAAGTCAGCCGCGGCCTCGACCTCGGACACGTCGATCCGGTCGGCCTTTAGCACCGGCCGGCCGTCGGGCGTGAACCACTGCTCGCGCGGACGGTCGTAGTACAGCTCGACGCCGTTGCCGTCGGGATCGTTGAGGTACACCGACACGGTCCCGCCGTGGTCGGAGGCGTGGTCGATCGGATAGCCGCGCTCGCGCAGCCGCCTGACCGCGCGGCCGAGCTCGCGGGCGTCGGGATACAGGAACGCGACGTGATACAGGCCGGTGTGGCCCTGCGGGGGCGAGGTCCCGCCCGCGCTCTGAAATGTGTTGAGGCCGATGTGGTGGTGGTAGTCCCCGGCCGCCAGGAAAGCCGCGGGCAGTCCGATCGGGCGGCCGTCGGCCTGGACGCCGAACCCGAGCGTGTCGGCGTAGAAGTCGATCGCGCGGTCCAGGTCGGCGACCATCAGATGCACGTGCCCGACGCGGACATCGGGGTGGATCGGCTCGGCGGCGATGGGCAAGCCTCGCACGGCCACCGGGGCGCATGCAAGAGCGCTAGGGTCGATATCCGGATGCGGGTCGCCACCTGGAATGTGAACTCGGTCAAGCAGCGCCTACCCCGGTTGCTGCCGTGGCTTGACGAACGGCGCCCCGACGTCGTGTGCCTGCAGGAGACCAAGCTCGCCGACGACGCGTTCGCCGAGCTGCTCGGCGACCCGCTGCGCGAGCGCGGCTACGAGTTCGCGGCCCACGGCCAGGCGGCGTGGAACGGCGTGGCCGTGCTCTCGCGCGTCGGGCTCGAGGATGTCGCACCGGGCCTTCCCGGGGCGCCGGGCTTCCCGGACGCGGAGGCGCGAGCGCTGGCCGCGACCTGCGACGGCGTGCGGCTCGTGTCGGTGTACGTCCCCAACGGGCGCGAGCCCGGCTCCGACCACTACAAGTACAAGCTCGAGTGGCTGTCCGCACTGCGCGACGCCGCCGCGGCGGCCCCGAATTCGACGATCGTGTGCGGCGACATGAACATCGCTCCGACCGACGAGGACGTGTTCGACCCCGAAGCCTACGTCGGCCAGACGCACGTGACCGAGCCCGAGCGCTCGGCGTTGGCCGGGCTTCAGGCCGTCGGGCTGCACGACGTGGTCCGCGACCGCTGGCCCGACAAGCGGGTGTTCACCTACTGGGACTACCGCGCCGGAATGTTCCATCAGGACCTCGGGATGCGGATCGACCTGGTGCTGGCGACCGACGCCGTGTCCAAGCGCGTCCAGGCGGCCTGGGTGGACCGCCAGGCCCGCAAGGGGCGCGGCCCGAGCGATCATGCGCCGGTGATCGTCGACCTCGACGAGGCGCCCGACGGTGACATCGGACCGGTCGTGCCGCCGCCGTCGGCGCCGGTGACCAAGCGGGGAGCCGCGAAACTGCCGCAGTCCCCTTGAGCCACCGGCGCATGCGCCGGTGGCCCGGCCGGTGCATGCACCGGCCGGCGGGGGCGCGCATGCGCGCCCCCGAACGTCGCACTACCGCGGCCGGTCGCGGTCGCGTGAGGGCTGCACGCGCTTGGGCTCGCCCGGCATCTTCGGGTAGTCGGGCGGGTACGGCATGTCGCCCCGACCCTCGGCCTCGTCGCGCTCGTAGATGTCGAGCAGCGGCTGCAGCGAGCCGGGGTGGTCGTCGATCTCAGCGTGCCGGTCGCCGACCTCTGCGAACCGGGCCGGCATCGTCGCCACCGTGAAGTCCTCGGGCGCGACCTCGGTGAGCTCGTCCCACGCCAGCGGCGCCGACACCGGCGCGCCCGGCTTGGGGCGGATGCTGTAGGCCGAGGCGATCGTACGGTCGCGCGCGTTCTGGTTGTAGTCGATGAAGATCCGCTCGCCGCGCTCCTCCTTCCACCACTTGGTGGTCACCTCGCCGGGGAGGCGGCGCTCCAGCTCGCGTCCGAACGCGATCGCGGCGTGGCGGACGTCGGTGAACGTCCACCGCGGTTCGATTCGCACGTAGATGTGGACTCCGCGGCCGCCGGAGGTCTTGGGGAAGCCGGCGTAGCCGAGGTCGTCGAGCAGCGCCCGCGCCTCCCCGGCGACCCGCACGGCGTCGTCGAAGTCGGTGCCCGGTTGCGGGTCGAGGTCCAGTCGCAGCTCGTCCGGATGGTCGACGTCGTCGCTGCGCACGGGCCACGGGTGAAACGTGATCGTCCCCATCTGTGCGGCCCAGCCGACCACCGCAACCTCCGTCGGGCAGACCTCGTCGGCGTTACGGCCCGACGGGAACTGGATGCGTGCGGTCTCGACGTACTCGGGGGCGCCCTTGGGGACCCGCTTCTGGAAGAACGCGTCGCCGCCGCCCCGGTCGCGCGTGGAGAGCACGATCCCCGGATGCACGCCCTTGGGCCAGCGCTCGAGCGTCGTCGGCCGGCGCCCCAGCGCGCGCATGATCCCGTCTTGCACCGCCAGGTAGTAGTTGACGATGTCGAGCTTGGAGACCACTGCCGTGCGCTCGGTCTCGGGGAAGATCACCCGGTCGGGGTTGGTGACCCGCAGCTCGCGCCCGCCCGCGTCGACGATCGTCTCCGGCGATTTGGCCATCGTCAGCGTCCGATCGCCTGGGGGAAGTTGAAGTAGTGCTCGGGGTCGACGCGCTGGCGAGTCGCCTTCAGTCGCGGGAGGTTCTGGTCGTAGTAGGCCTGCTCCCAGTTGTGCAGCGTCGGGTCGATGTAGTTCTGGTACGCCTTGCCCGAGACGAACGGGTGCATCTTCGTGTGGGCCTGGCTGATCCATGACGAGGTGGCGCCGTCGCCGTAGTACTGGATGCAGAACAGCGGGCGGCGATGGACGAACGCGGTCGCGGTCGGCGCGATCCGATTGATCGCCCCGCCGTAGGCGTCGCACAGCAGCGCCCCGGCGCCGGCGTGCTCGGCCGCGGCGATCATCGCTGCCCTGCCCGCGCTCGGCAGCGCATGGGTGACGTAGTCGGACTTGGCGTTGAACGTCTCGCGCGGCATTTGCCCACCCGGCGAATGCCCGACGGTGTGGCACCAGTCCACCGTATGGCCGGAGCAGTTGGCCAGCAGCAGCTGGATCTGCATGTACGGGTGCTCGACGTTGGTGTGCAGCGACGCGCCGGACACCGACAGCAGCGGATGCACGAGTCCGGGGACGTCGCCGGAGGGTCCGAGGTACTGCCCGTTGGCGATGATCGTGGGCGACGGGCCGGAGTTCAGGTGCAGGATCGAGGTCGCCTTCTCGTTGGTGTGCGGAGCCCACGACTGCCATGCCTCGATCGCGCCGTCGGCCGACGACCACGGCCAGTGGACCTCGAAGTACGTGGCGCTGGCCGGGATCGGGTGGGTCTTGAACGTGAACTCGGTGACCACCCCGAAGTTGCCTCCGCCGCCGCCCTTCAGCGCCCACAGCAGGTCGGCGTCGGTCTGGTGGTTGACCGTGCGCAGCTGGCCGTCCGCGGTGACGATCTTGACGCCGAGCATGCTGTCGATCGTGAGCCCTAGGTGGCGGCTGGCCAGCCCGAAGCCACCGCCGAGCGTCACTCCCGCGATCCCCACCGACGGGCACGTCCCCCCGGGGACGGTGACGCCGTGACCGGCCAGCGCGGAGTAGACATCGATCAGCTGTGCGCCGGCGCCGACGGTGGCCGAGCCGGCGCCCTGGTTGAAGTGGATCGAGTTCAGCTTGCGCAGGTCGAGCACGACCCCGTCTGACAGGGTCGAGTAGCCGGCGTAGCTGTGCCCGCCCGAGCGGGCCCGGACGGGGGTGTGATGCGCGACCGTGTAGCGGATCGCGTCACGCACGTCGAGTCCGTCGACCGGGCGGGCCACAGCGGTCGGCAGCACGTGGTCGAAGCGAGGGTTGAACACATGCGCTGCTCCCTCGAAGCCGGGATCGCCGCGATGGAACACGTGGCCTCGGATCGCCCCTTGGAGCCCGCTGGGCATGCGGGGAGTCTCGCACTTGCGCAGCGTCGGCGCTGCGCCTGTGGTGCACGCCTATCCATCACTGACGGGCCTGCCTACTTGTAAAACGGGCGTGAAGCGCGGAGCATGGTGCGATAGCTCACCGTGTCAAAGGAGGACCGGATCGATGGCGACGAAATCAGCATCACAATCGGGTGAGCAGGGGCACACCCTGCAGTCCGTACGCGGCGGCGACCCGCTGCCCCCGCCGGCCGCGCACCTATCGGTGGCGGAGCGAACAGCGCGCGGCAAGGCCGCCCGATCCGAGGTGCCGCGGTCCTCGCATGCGCGGTTCGAGCCCGCGCCGATGCGCCCGGATCCGATCGAGCTGCTCGAACGCCAGGACGAGACACGCGTGCCGGAACTTGTTCCGATCCGCTACGGGCGGATGCTGGTGTCGCCGTTCACGTTCTATCGCGGCGCGGCCATGATCATGGCTCAAGATCTGAGCGCCACGCCGCGCTCGGGACTGACGGCGCAGTGCTGCGGGGACGCGCACCTGTCGAACTTCGGCGTCTTCGCATCCCCGGAACGGCGGATGATGTTCGACCTCAACGACTTCGACGAGACGATGCCGGGCCCATGGGAGTGGGATGTCAAGCGCCTGGCTACGAGCGTGCTGATCGCCGCCGCCTATAGAGGCTTCGCCGACAAGGAACAGGACCGGGTCGTGCTCGACACGCTCGGGGCCTACCGCAAGGCGATGCGCGAGTTCGCGGAGATGAACAGCCTGGACGTGTGGTACTCGCACCTCGACATCCAGGATGAGATCAAGCAATACGCCAACCAGTTCAAGAGCAAGATTGTCGCGCGAGCCGAGAAACAGGTCGCCAAGGCGCGCACGAAGGACAGCATGTCGGCGTTCTCCAAGCTCACCCACGTCGTCGACGGCGAGGTGAAGATCGTCGATCAGTCGCCGCTGATCGTGCCGGTTTCGGTGATCGCGGGAGACCGAACCGGCGAGCTGTTCGAGGAGTTCGAGCGGCTGATCGGCGCCTACCGCGGCACGCTCGAGTTCAACCGTCGCGTGCTGCTCGAGGAGTTCGAGCTGAAGGATGTCGCGCGCAAGGTCGTCGGCGTCGGCAGCGTCGGCACCCGCTGCTGGATCGCGCTGTTCACAGGGCGCGATGGCCAAGACCCCCTGTTCCTTCAGGTCAAGGAGGCCGGGAGCTCGGTGTTCGAGCCGTTCCTCGGGACCAGCGGATTCTCCAACCACGGCGAGCGGGTCGTCACCGGTCAGCGGCTGATGCAGGCCACGAGCGACATCTTCCTGGGCTGGCTGCATGTCGACGCCGGCGATGACGGCCGGGCTCGCGATTTCTACGTGCGTCAGCTCAAGGACTGGAAGGGCTCCGCGGAAATCGAGCAGATGGTGCCCGAGGCGATGTCCGCCTACGGCCGGATGTGCGGTTGGACGCTCGCGCGGGCACACGCCCGCGGCGGCGACCGGATCGCGATCGCGTCCTACCTGGGCCGCCGCGATGTCTTCGACCGCGCGCTGCTCGAATTCTCCAAGGCCTACGCCAAGCAGAACCAACGTGACTACGACGAGCTCGTCGCCGCGGTCAAGTCCGGCCGCATCGTCGCGGAGACGGGACTGTGAGCGACGCCTGATCCGGGTGACCCGCCCGGCTGATCCCGAGCTGAAGTCGCGCACCGTCCAACATGCTCAGCTCAGTCGTCGCGCGGCGGGGGCTGAAAAACGATTCGTTTGAGCTCGGCGAGTGCGCGGCCGCCGAGCCGAAGTGCGGTCTGAAAGCCCTCGAGCCCGAGCTCGCCGGCGTCTAGCGACCGCCGGAGGTCGTCGAGGGACGGTCGCTCGCTGTCGAGTACCTGGTCGCGCGGAGCGTCCAGCAGGATCAGGTGTCGCGGGCGCCGCAGGCCATGCGCGAGGCGCACGTACCGTTCGCGCTCTGAAGCGTCGAAACCCTCGAGTGGCAGAACGACGCTCTGCCCGGACTGCAGCCGCTTGAGCACGGCGCCGGCGAGCAGTTCGCGGGCGCGTTCTTCGATCTCGCTCTCCGCGACCCGACCGGCGAGCAGTGCTCGTACCCGACCGAGTGCGAGCATCGCCCCCCGCTCCTCGACGACTCGCTCGGCGAAGCGTGCAGGCTCCGACGCCTCGGCGCCGACGATGACGAGAAGGCTACCGGGCGAGTAGCGCAGCCGGTGCGAGGGAGCGAGGACGCGGCAGCGGACTGACACGTCGACCGGACGAGGCGGGGCGCCGGTTGCACGCGGGCGCTCCGACGACCAGCCGGTGCGCTCGTCCGCGGGGATCTTGACGCTCCGGGCGGTGGGATTATCGGACACGTCGACAATCATCGCCGACCCGGCCCGTCCGTGCTGCGCCGGTCGCGTCTGTGAGCGATTGTCTCGACTTGACCGGCTTCTCAAAGCCGACGGGGGGACTCGAACCCCCGACCCCTTCATTACGAGTGAAGTGCTCTACCAGCTGAGCTACGTCGGCGTTTGCAGGGATTCCCCGGATCTTCCTGCCCCCGCCCCGATTTCGGGCCGCGCGGGGGCCGCAGAATCCTGATCGGCCGCTGCTTCGGGCAAGCGTAGCCGAGGCGGTATTGCGTGGGCCAACATCCGGTTCTCGATGTTTGGGGAGGCCTTATATGGGAAGATCAACCTTGGTGGAGAAAGAGGGTGCAGCCCCATGGCTCTTGATTGGTGGGCAGTTTGCTCGTATGACGAGCGCCTCAGGATCCCCCGAAAGCTTGGTGTCGGGGCGGCTTTCACAGCCGTAACGCGCAGCAGCAAGCCGGTGGCGGCTCGGGCTCAGCAAGGCCGAACTCGATGACTCCGTCAGCCTCATCGGCCGAGCAACCGACAAGCATCGCCTTCACCGACGCGCGCTCCTTTGATCGCGCGGATCGGCTTGGCTCAATGGTCGGGTATGCGAGCGCGGATGTGGATCAGCGAGACCACGCCAGCGACGCGTTGCGTCCGCAGGTGGAGGCGATCGCCGCTGAGTGCGAGCAGCGCGGACTGCACCTCCAGGCGGTCGTCCGCGAGCATGAGCGCCAGCATCAGCGACCACTCGAGCGCCCTGGGCTCGGTTATGTGCTCGAACAGATCGCGGCTGGAAACGCCAGCGGTCTCGTTGTCTCGGACCTTTTCCGCCTCAGTCATTCTCTGCCGGACCTTGGTCGGGTGCTGGAGTGGCTGGCACATCGCGAGGTCCGCCTTGTGGTTGCCGGGCCTGGTCTGGACACCGACGAAGAAGCCGGGCGCCTGGCGCTCCGCACGATCATCGAGGTGTCTCGCTGGGAGCGCGAGCGATTGGTGGAGCGAACACGCAACGGTATGCGCGCCGCCCGTCGCAAGGGGCCGGCGAGTGTCGCGGACCATCCGGAGCTCCGCGAGCGGATCGCGAGCATGCGCGCCGCGGGCATGACCCTCCAAGCGATCGCAGACCAACTGAACGCCGACGGGATTCCCACGGTCAGAGGTGGCGCCAAGTGGCGCCCCTCAAGCGTGCAAGCAGCCGTCGGCTACCGGCGCCCCGCCACCGGCCACGCGCTCGACCTGCCGCCTGCGCCGGAAGCATCTCGACAGGCCGGCTTACGCATGGGGTCTAAAGCGTAAAGCGCCACGACCTTGCACCAGAGAAAACCAAAAGGATAGTCTCGCTTAAGCCGAATTGAGAGGTCTTGTTTCATTGCCCTCTCCTGAGCGGCGGATGGTGTCACTGGGGCAGTGGCGGACAGTCTGCGAGGTTGAACATCGCGAGAGCGATAAGGGCACCGGGGCAACGGAAGTCGAAGGCGTGGCGGGCGATCAGTCGGAACTTGATGTTGATTGATCTGTCCGATCGGGGCATTGGCGGGGCCCTCACGGATCCCGTCGCGTTGCTCAGTGATCGTGCGAGCGAGCGCCAAGGCGCCCTGCCAGCGCGCCGCGTTGAACACCTCCCGGTCCCGGGCGACGCGTGGGGCGCGCCCTCGACTCAGCCGCCCGCTCCGCCCACGAAAACGTCAGGAGCGCCTTAGTTTGGATGGACCAGGTGAGATGTCGTCCGGTAGTCCCCACGCAGGCGTCGTCTTAGTGCCGCACCGCTTCAAAAGCTATCTCTCAAGCGACTCAGTCGACGACCGCCTCGTGCGGAGAAGCGCGTCGCCGGCGGACGAGGTCCCAGCAGCCGACAGAACCCGCGTGCTCGGGTATGCGAGCGTGGAGGAGGAGCATGACGAGCGCTCCCACGTGGAACTGCGACGACAGGCGGTGCAGATCGCCACTGAATGCGACCGGCGCGGACTGCGCCTCCTGGCGGTCGTTCGCGAGCATGAGCGCCAGCATCAGCGACCACTCGAGCGGCCTGGACTCGGTTATGTGCTCGAACAGATCGCGACTGGCCAGGCAAGCGGAATCGTGGTTGCCCAACTGTCTCGGGTAACTCATTCGGTATCGGACCTTGGTCGGGTGCTGGAGTGGCTGGCACATCGCGAGGTCCGCCTTGTGGTTGCCGGATCTGGTCTGGACACCGACGAAGAAGCCGGGCGCCTGGCGCTCCGCACGATCATCGAGGTGTCTCGCTGGGAGCGCGAGCGATTGGTGGAGCGAACACGCAACGGTATGCGCGCCGCCCGTCGCAAGGGGCCGGCGAGTGTCGCGGACCATCCGGAGCTCCGCGAGCGGATCGCGAGCATGCGCGCCGCGGGCATGACCCTCCAAGCGATCGCAGACCAACTGAACGCCGACGGGATTCCCACGGTCAGAGGTGGCGCCAAGTGGCGCCCCTCAAGCGTGCAAGCAGCCGCGGGGTACCACCGTCCGCCCGGCAGCACACTCGCGCCATACCGGGGTTGGGGCGAGTGACAATGCGCTTGACCGCATGTCACCTTCCAGTTCTGCCTACGCACGGGGTCGGACGCGTATCGCACGACCCCGTTGCCAGCGATACACGTGCGGAGGTATGGTCGAGTCTTCGACTGCAATGATTGCTCAGGGGCTTGGGGAAAGAGGCACACGGTATGCACACTAAAGACGTCGGCACCCCATTCGCGAGCCGGACCAAGCGGATTGTCCTGGTAGCAGACAATTCCTTGATTGTCGAGGCACTTCGCGTCGGGTTGCGTAAGAGTGGAGAGTTCAACCTAGTCGGCTACGTAGACGCGCGTCGGACAACGGCGGCCACGATTGTCAGCGTGCACCCCGATGCCGTCCTGCTCGACGACGCGGACCGATCCGAGCGCGCCGTCGAGTTGCTCCGAGAGCTCAAACTGGAGGACACGGACCTCTCCGTGATCGTGCTAGCGCTCGAGATGTCCCCGGAATGGCTCGACCACGTTTTCAATGCGGGCGCGACAGGCGTGATCTCCAAGGCGACGCATCCGCTGGCGCTCTCCACGCTTCTACGCGCGACGCTGAACGGCCACATCTTTCACAGATTCGTTTACTCGCGCACCGCTGCCGGATCTCCCGGTGAGGAGATAGACAGCCATAGCTTGCCACTCACGAGCCGCGAACTTGAAATCCTGCAACTCGTTGCCGCCGGAGCAACCAACAGCGATGTTGCGCGCAAGCTCTGGGTGACTGAGCAAACGATCAAGTTCCATCTCAGGAACATCTACCGCAAGCTGGACGTCGCCAACCGGACGGAGGCGAGTCACTTTGCGCACATCAACGGCCTAGTGGACGGGCAGTCTGTGCTGACGGTGGCTTCCTAGCTAGGGCGGCGGTGGCGGCGGTCGCGCGGGCGGTCCGTACTCACGATTCAGCGCTGGAGCTCATATCGCGAGCGTCTAGTAGATCACCCGTCGCCGTCGTGGTGACCTCGACCCGCGCGCCACCGTTCGCGAGGGATGCGTCGACTGCTTCAATCGTCCGAACCACCTCGAGCCCAAGCTCGGCCGACGAACGCGGCGTCGATCCGGTTCGGATTGCCTGGCAGAAGTCCTCTAGCTCACGATAGATCGGCTCAACGACCTCGACATGAGGGGACAGGATGTCGCCGGTTCGATACGTGAGCGCGAACTCGCCAAACGTTGCGGGGTCCCGCACCGTGGCGCCCGAGTCGAACACCCGCACCGGCTCACTCGATGTGTCCTCGTAAACGATCATTTTCCGCGAGCCAACGATCGTGGTCCGCCGCAATTTACTGGGAGCGAGCCACGACAGCTCGACGTGCGCGACCGTGCCCGAGGTGTACTCCAGGTCGACAAACGCCACATCCGGCACGTCCGCGATGATGCAGCCACGCGCGAGTGCGCTGACTCGCGCCGGCGTCTCTTCGAGCCAGTGCCGAAGGATGGAGAAGTCGTGCGGACCCAAGTCCCACGCGACACTCACGTCCGGCTGATGGATGCCGAGGTTGACACGGCTCGTCGAGATGAAATAGATGTCCCCGACCTCGCCACTCGCGATCAGCGAGCGAATCAGGATCACCGGAGGGCTATAAAGGAATGTGTGCCCAGACATTAGGACGAGGCCCAGGCGCTCCGCGAGCTCAATCAGCGACTGAGCTTGGTCTGAAGACGCGGCGAGCGGCTTCTCGACCATGACATGCTTCCCGGCTAGCAATGCCGCCGCCGCGAGTGGGTAATGCGTCGCGATCGGCGTAGCGATCACGACCGCGTCGACCGTGGAGTCGGACAGAACCTCGTCATATCGAGTTGTCGCTGCTACCGAGGGGAAGCGTCGGCTTACCCGCTCAAGCCGGGGCGCGAGGCGGTCACAAGCCACGACCGTCTTGACGAGTGGGAGCTCGTGGAGGTTCCGGATGAGATTTGGTCCCCAATAGCCGAGCCCCACCACGGCCACAGTCAGGCTCCGATCATGCTGTCGCGTTAGGTTGTCCCCGATGACTAATGCCACTGGGGCTTCCCGGACTGCATCGACAGGGCGATCATGCGGTGCAAGACCTCTGACGTAGCACCTGCAGCGGAGTGCGTAGCAGCAGCCGCACGTCGAGGCCAAGCGACCAGCTGCAAACGTACGCGACATCCATATCGAGCGCCTCGCCGTAGGTCGCGTTCGCTCGGGCGGTGACCTGCCAGAGACCGGTGAGCCCTTGGGGCATGAGAAACCGGTCCAGGTGATGCGGCGCAAAGTTCTCTACCTCGTAGGGGATGCACGGTCGCGGGCCGACGAGAGACATGTCGCCTCGAAGAACATTGATGAGCTGAGGCAGCTCGTCGAGACTTGTCGTTCGTAGCCATCGACCGAACTCGGTGACGACGTCGGACCGGTCGAGCTTGTAGATGCCGCTCGGAGTCGTCTCAGCGGCGATGCTCATCGTCCGGGTTATGTAGTCGCGGTGGGCCTGTATGTCTGTGTCGACGTTCATTGTGCGGAACTTGAGCGAAGTAAATTCGCGCATCCCGGCACCGAGGCGGGTCTGGCGGAAGAGGACCGGGCCGGCCGAGTCCTTTCTGATTCGCAGCGCGATATAGATCATGAGCGGCGAGAAGATGATCAGGCCAGCGCAAGATCCGAGCACGTCGATCGTGCGCTTGAGCGTCAGAGCCACCCTTGAATGGCACACCGGCGGTAGGCCGAGGAGCGTGACCCCTTCCACCGCGTGCACGGTTACCCGTGGGCCGATCAGCTCGAACAGCCAGGGGACTACATCGATGTGGACCCGCAGCGCGCGGAGCCTGCGCAGCAGCGGGAGGAGCTGGGAGACCGACTCAATCGAGAAGGCGACCACGACGCGCTCGATCCCGAGGCGTTGGATGATCTCTGGCAGACGGTCTGGTCCGCCGAGAATCGGGAGGTGTTCAGGAAGATCGCCTCGGCGACTTCTCGGCAGCCTGTCGATAAACCCGACCACATTTGCCCCATACTCCGGATGGTTGATCAGCTTGCGGCCGATGAGCTGCCCGACGGTTCCTGCGCCCACGATCACCGTGTTCTGTTGGTAGGCGGGGCTGCGCTTGCAAGCCTCACGGGCGACGGTGCGCGCCACCGGGATTGTGCAGACGGCGAGGATCCAGAACAGAGTGAGGTGCAAGACGTCGGGGCCCGTGTGCCCCACTAGCCGGGTGGCCACGAGTAGGAGCCAGACACCGACCGTCACCAGGTGGAATACGCCGATGATGTCGTCAGTTGTCGGGTGGTCCGCCCGCTCTTCATCGCGGTGATAAAGGCCGTGGAGGTTCGCCACGAATACCCAGCACGGAAGAGAGAGTAGGAACACCGTGCCCTCCCGTGTGGAACCGAGCGCCCCGTGGCCGGCTGTCAGCAGCGTCGCGAGGTAATAGGCGAGCGATAACCCGACGAGATCGGCCACGACGAGTGCCGGGGGAATAATTCGGCTTCGTCTGGACTTAGGGCTGCGCCGAAGCAGGAGTCGCGTACGGTCATCCACCGCCTCCGCCGGGTCCGGTGCGCTGATCGGCGGGATCGGGAGGTCCTCGATTGGGGATGCTCCTCCCGTGACCAGACGCAAGTCAAGCGGCGTGGTGGAATCCACGACAGCAAGCATGCGGGGCAAGCGAGCGCGGTTGAAGGCTAGTGTGGGAAGACCGTTCCTGGGGGTGGGCGGTGCCTGACCGAAGGGACGGCGACGCGACCGGCGCGCGCGGCTAGGGTGCGGCTGATGCTGAGCGGCGCAACGATCGCGGGGCCGAGTCGCGTCTCGCTGTGGTGGGCTTCGCTCGATGTTTCGGGCTCGGCTCTGCGAAGGCTAACGGCTTGTCTTTCATCGGAGGAGCGACAGCGTGCAGATAGCTTTCACCGCCCACTGCACCGACGACGTTTCCTTGCCGCCCGAGGATGGCTGCGCCACCTGCTTGCGAGCCAGCTGGGCTGTGTCCCAGGCGACGTGCCGATGGTTACCGGCGATCGTGGGAAGCCTCGACTCGCGTGCTCGGACTTGTTTTTCAGCGCCTCCCGGACCACCGACATTGCCCTCTATGCCACCAGTTGGAGGATGGACGTCGGCGTAGACATCGAGGCGATCCGGACGATCGCAGACGTCGACGGCATCGTGGCACGGTTCATGTCGCCAGCCGAGCAACGTGCGCTGGCGTCTCTGCCGCCAGCCCACCGCCTGCCGGCTTTCTTTCAGTGCTGGACCCGCAAAGAGGCATACGTCAAGGGCATCGGCACGGGACTCGGCTTCCCACTTGCCGACCTCGATGTCTGGCACGGCGGCCGCCGACAAGCAACGGTCTCCGGCTGGTCCATTCACCAGGTAGATGTCGCGCCCGGTTTCGCGGCCGCGGTAGCTGGAAGGGGCCCTGGCGAGTGGGCTCCGCAGGTTCCCCACCGGCTCGTCTCCTCGAGCCTGGCCTATTCATATCGACCACCGCCAGGCTATGGCCCCCGCGCCCTGGTGGCGCAAGGGGGGTGATGATGTGACTACCGAGACACAGGCCGCAACCGTTCTCTCGATGATCGATCAGGTGGTTGCCGCCGAGCCGAGCAAGCTCGCGGTGCGGGGTCCCGACGCCGTCCTGAACTACGGCGAGTTATCCGCTCGTGCGGACCTCCTGGCGCGCATGCTTCGCCACCTCGGGGTGAAGCCAGGCGACCTTGTCGGCCAGTGCGTCGAGCGCTCGGCCAGCCTCGTCGTCGCCGCGCTGGCCATCGTCAGGGCGGGCGCTGGGTATGTCGCCGTCGATCCGATGTATCCCGCCGAGCGCGTGCAGTGGATGCTCGATGACTCCGGCGCCACCGCCGTGGTGAGCGATGTCAGCACCGCGGCAAGGCTCGGCGGTTATGGCGGTCGACCGGCGCTCGTGGTCGCGGGTGGCGGAGAGTTGTCGGACGAGTCCGATCGCGACTGCGATGAGGCGCTGCTCGGACCACAGCTGCCGACAGACCCCGCCTACGTGGTGTACACGTCTGGATCGACCGGTCGCCCCAAAGGGGTGCTGGTGGAACACGCCAGTCTGGCCAACCTCGTCGAGTGGCATCGAGCGGCGTTCGCGCTGCATGCCGATGACCGCTGCACCCAGATCTCCAGCCCAGGATTCGACGCGGCGGTCTGGGAGATCTGGCCCAGCTTGTCCGTAGGTGCCTCCATCCACGTAGTCCCCGAATACCTGCGGACTGATCCGATCCGCTTGCGTGACTGGCTCGTGACCGAAGGCATCACCGTCACATTCCTGCCCACCCCGGTGGCCGAGGGAGCGATCGGTCTCGACTGGCCGGACGACGGTGCCCTTCGGTACATGTTGACGGGGGGTGATGCCTTGACGCGGAGACCGCGACCGGACCTCGGGTTCACGGTGATCAATAACTACGGGCTCAGCGAGACCAGCGTGGTGGCTACGTCGGGCGCGGTCGCTCCCGGTGGCGACGGAGCGCCCTCGATCGGCCGTCCCATCGCCGGGGTTGTGGCGGACGTGGTCGACGAGCGCCTGCAGCCGGTCGAGCCTGGCGGCGACGGAGAGCTGGTGCTCGGGGGCGTGGCCATCGCGCGCGGCTACCTGAACCGGCCCGAGCTCAATGCCGAACGGTTCATCGACGGCCCGAAGGGCCGCCGGTACCGGACCGGCGATCGCGTGCGCGTGCGAGCAAACGGGGAGATTGAGTTCCTCGGGCGCCTAGATGACCAGCTCAGTATCCGAGGGTTCCGGGTCGAGCCAGGAGAGATCGCGGCCGCCCTGAACTCCCATCCGGCGATCGAGGCCAGCGTGGCCGTCGGGGTCGGTCGCTCCAGCTCCGAGCGGCGGCTCGTGGCCTATCTGGTCGCGAGTGACGGCGAGCGGCCCCACAGCGATGAACTGGCCGGTTTCCTCGGCGATTCGCTTCCCGATTACATGGTGCCCTCCGGGTTTGTCTGGCTCGATCAGCTTCCGCTCACAGAGCACGGCAAGATTGACCGTGACGCGCTGCCAGCACCTGTCGTCGACGGGACCGGGGGTGGACCCGCGGAGAGCCGTCCGGTGACACGGGTTGAGGCGGGGACGGCGTTCGTCGTGGCCGAGCTGCTGGATATCGAGGAAATTGGATTGAACGAGAACTTCTTCCTGCTCGGTGGCCACTCGATGCTCGGCGCCCAGCTGATCATCCGGCTGGAGGCAATGTTTCGCGTGGAGATCAGCCTGCGGTACCTGTTCGACCATCCCACGCTGGCGGAGATCGCCGCGGAGGTGGAACGTCAGATGGCAGCCGATCAGATCGATGGCTTGGTGACCACATGACCAGCGGCCAGACCATCGAGAAAGCGGCTCCCCCCATTAGCCTCTATCACCTCCTCGACCCGGAGGTGCTGGCCAATCCGTATCCGTTGTACCGCCGATTGCGTGAAGAGGCCCCCGTGCACTGGGATCCCTACCTGCACGCGTGGGTAGTCACCACGTACGCGGACGTGGTCACTGTGCTTCACCACTACCGGGCCGGCAGGACGCCCGCGCCAGAGCGACTGGAGACTCTCGGCATGGGCGAGATGAGCCCAATCGCCGCGCTGATGGTGCGCCAGATGCTGTTCCTCGATCCTCCAGACCACACTCGCGTCCGCCGCCTGGCGTCGGCGGCCTTCACCCCCCGCCGCGTCGCAGTGCTTCGTGAGCACATCCGGCAGATCACCGAAGGACTCGTCGACCAACTGGCCGCCCGCGATCGCTTTGAAGTGATGGAAGGCTTAGCGGCCCCGCTGCCCGCGATCGTGACCGCCGAGATGCTCGGGGTGCCGACCGCCGATCACGAGCTACTCAAGTCGTGGTCACAGGATTTCGCCGAAATGCTCGGCAACTTCCAGCACAACCCCGGCCGCGCGAAAAGGGTGCTGCAGACGGTGGAGGACATGGTCGCCTACTTCCAGGCCGCCGTTATCAGCGAGGCTTCCAAGCCGACGGAGGGCCTGATCAACGCCCTCACCACGGCCGAGATCGACGGGGACCGCTTTAGCGTGGAGGAGGTCGTCGCCAACGTGATCGTCACCATGGTCGGCGGCCAGGAGACCACTACCAACTTGATCGGCAACGGGCTGCTCGCGTTACTGCGCCACCCGGACCAGCTTGAACGGCTCAGGTCCAACCCGGCTCTGCTCGACAGCGCCGTGGAGGAGCTACTGCGCTACGAGAGCCCTAGCCAGCACACCGCCCGCTTAGCACCCGCTGGCGCTGTCCTCGGAGGGAACGAGATTCCCGAGGGGGACGCCGTCATCGCGGTGATGGGCGCAGGTAACCGGGACCCCGAGCGGTTCCCCGACCCTGATCGCCTCGACCTCGGGCGCCAGGACAATCGGCATCTCGCCTTTGGCTGGGCCGGGCACTTCTGCTTCGGCGCCCCGCTGGCGCGGATCGAAGGGCAGCTCGCGTTCGAGGCCTTGCTCTCAAGGTTCTCCGAGCTGTCCCTAGCGCCTGACCAGCGCGTCCAGTGGCGACCCAACCTGGGGTTGCGAGGGCTGACCGAACTGCACGTCCTAGCCGCGTGAGAGTGACAGATCTTCACCGGACCGGCGGTGATCGGGGCGGCGTCACCGGTGGGCGGCCGACCTACCTGAGGCTCGACTCCTCTGGCACGCTGGCGTTCTTACACGAACCCGTCGGCGCGGCGACAGACGTCGGTACCGCGGTGTTGCTGTGCCCGCCGTTCGGATGGGAAGAGGTGTGCTGCGCTCGCTCGATGCGCGGCGCCGCAACGCAGCTAGCGCGGGCGGGCTACCCCACGGCGCGGTTGACGCTGCCCGGTACCGCCGACGGCGCCGGCGGACCGCGCGACGCTGGCCTCCCGCACCAGTGGGTTGAGGCGGTTGGCACCGCCGCCGCTTGGCTGCGCGAGCACACTGCCGCGTCGCGCTGCGTCGCCTTCGGAATCGGGCTCGGCGGCATGCTGGCCTACCTCGCCGCCCGCGAGCACAAGACGATCGACGATCTGGCGCTGTGGGCGGTGCCGGATCGGGGCAGTGCGCTGCTGCGTGAGGGCAAGAGCCTGTCAAAGGTCATTGCCTCCGACTTTCCAGAGGATCAGGGGCGCGACACCGCCGGGGAGGGCGACCTGCAGCTGATCGGACATCTGATGAGCCCGGAGACTCAGGCAGCGCTCACCGCGCTGCAGCTGAGCTCACTGGCACTCCCCGATTGTCGTCGGCGCCGGGTGCTGCTGCTAAGCCGCGGCGCCATCCCGGTCGACCAGCGGCTGCTGGGCAGCCTCGAGCGCCAGGGCGCTGAGGTAACAGTTCTACGAACGAGCGACTACTACGCTCTGATCGTCAAACCCGAGCAGTCGCAGGTGCCGCAGGCGACCGTCGCACACATGTTGGATTGGCTGGCGCAGGCGCCCCCGGTGGCCGAGGCCAGGCCGGCGCCTGGCCCCAGGAGGACCCCGCGAGTGCTCGAGGCAGGCGAGCTGGAGGCCGCCGGCGGCGTGGTCGAGAGTACGCTCGGGTGCCCCGGCAGCCACGGCGAGTTGTTCGGGATCCTTTCCCGCGACTCGTCGGCCGGTCCGGCGCCGCTGGCTTTGCTCCTGCTCAGCTCCGGAGCGCTGCCGCACACCGGGCCCAACCGGGCCTGGGTCGAGCTGGCGCGGCGCTGGGCGGCACGGGGGATCCCCACGGTGCGGCTCGACCTGCCCGGGATCGGTGAAGCAGGTGGGAACGATCCCGAGCTGGTGACCGACGAAAGCACGTACGAGTCCTGGCGGGTCGACGATGTCCGCAATGTCCTCAACCAACTCCAGGCGGCGGGGATCTCCGACCGCTTCGTGCTCGGCGGCCTGTGCTCCGGTGCCAACACCTCGTTACAGGGGGCGCTGGCTGACCCCCGAGTTTGCGGCGCGTTGCTGATCAACCTGTTCCTGGTGACCTGGAGCAGCGAGCTGATCGCTGAGCGTGTTCGCCGGGCGACGACCGCCGCCGGTCTCGCGGGTGCCGGCCCTGATCTCGGTAGCTCCGCTGAACGCCGGCAGGTGGCAGACGCGATCGCCGCCTTCGATCAGCTCTGCGAGCGCGGCACCGAGATCCTTCTCTTGTTCGGGGAGCAGGAGGCGCTGAATGAGGAGTTTGCGCGTCAGGGAATACTCGACCGGCTTGGCCGCTGGCCGAATCTGCGACTGGAGAGGATCCCCTCGCGTGATCAGATGTTCCGGGCGAAATGGCTTCAGCGACACGTGCACGAACGCTTGGACAAGGCGCTGTGGCGCATCCTGGCGCGGGTTTCAACGGTCGCCGAGTCCGGCATTGAAGAGCCCGGGGAAGGCGCTCGCGCGCCGGGCATAGGGCCGGCGCTCGTAGCAAACGTGAACAGGCGGTGAGGAGATGAGCGCTTGAACCAAGTCGATGCACGACTCCAGAACATCGCCCGCGATGTCTTCAGCGACGATTCGCTGGTCCTACGACGACTCGACGAAACCAATTGAAGTGTTGGGCTGGGACTCGTTCGCGCACGTCAACTTCATGCTCAGCGTGGAGAACGAGTTCGACGTCGGATTCTCCGAGGACGAGTTCGTTGGCTTCGAGGACATCGGGGGACTGAAGCGGATCCTCGCTGCGAAGCTGGTGAACCCACCAGTCCTGAGCGGCGTCGGCGGCGAGGGTCAGGGAAAGGCGGCGCCGTACAGATCCCTGAGTGGACAGCATGAGGCCACTTCTCATCCTCCGCGGTAACGCGCGAAAGCTTGCGCTCAAGTCGGCGGGCGCTATCTGGCCGCCGAACCTTCTCGTCGTCGCGCGGAACGCGAGAGACCGGCGACGTGTCGAGCCTTGGTCCAATTTCGTCGCCAAGTCGGGCGATCCAGGGACGACTGTTCGCGCGGCGCTCGAGCAGGCGCTCTGCTGGTTGACGGTTGCGCAGGATCGTGTTGGCACCGGCGGGGTCGGTTCGTATGAGTTTTACGGGTGGACGAAGGGCTATCCCGAGGTGACTGGCTACATAATCCCGTCGATCTGGGACTGCCGCGACGCTCTCGGTCGGGAGAAGCTCGCGGAGCGTGCGGTCTTGATGGCTGACTGGGAGCTCCGGATCCAGAAGCAGGATGGAGGGTGGGAGGCCGGCGTCGAGGGCCGGAACCAGCCGCCCATCGTATTCAACACAGGCCAGGTGGTCCGTGGACTCCTGCGAACGCACCAGGAGACCGGCGACGGTAGGTATCTCGAGGCAGCGGTGCGCGCCGGCGATTGGATCGTCAAGCATCAGGAGCAAGACGGCAGTTGGACACGTGCGAACCATAGGCAGATCAAACGCGTGTACGACAGCTACGTCTCAGCGCCACTCGCCCGACTGGCTCAGGTCACCGAAATTGACAGCATACGAGCGCGCGGCGATCCGGAACTGTGAGTTCGTGCTCCGCCAGCAGCGCGAGAACGGCTGGTTCGACAACTGCGACAACAGCCCTCACTTCAATCACCAGCCGATCACCCACACGCTTGGCTACACGATTGACGGGCTGCTCGAGACTGGCGCGCTCCTCGGTCGCGAGGACTTTGTCGCGGCCGGTAGGAAGGCCGCGGACGCGCTAATGCGCCGCGTCAGTCCCTCGGGACTCCTACTCGGTCGGTTCGACGACACCTGGCGGCCGCGGGTGAGGTGGGCATGCCTCACTGGGTGCGCGCAAATCGGCGTCGTCATGATGAAGCTCTACACGGATAGCGGCAAGGAGCACTACGCCGACACGGCCCGGAGGCTGACAGACTTCTTGATCTACGTTCAGCAGCTGAACGCGGTCGGCCAGAACCGAAGCGGCGCCCTGCCGGGCTCGTATCCGATTTGGGGAACCTATGCTCCGTTCAAGTACCCGTGCTGGGCCACGAAGTACCTGATCGATCTGCTCCTGCTCGTCGAGCCGAATGTCATCGCGAAGCCGGAGCGCGCCGAGGAAGGAGCCATGCTCCGCGTCGCCGCGCCACAGCTTTCGTTGGGACCAACCTAAGAGCGGCAGTCGAGGGGACATGCCAACACGCCCGCGCGCAGAGCTATACCACCTGCTCCGGCGCACGACGTCCCAGGACCGCCGGAACCGGCTCAAGCGCCGTATCGCGCACGCGCGAAAGCGCTTGGCGCCGCTCTACCGGGCCCGTCATGGGACGTTTGCGGCGGACGAGCTGCGGGACGAACTGGCCGGTCACCTGCCGCCAGACGCCGAGATCGTCATGGTGCACTGTTCGCTGAACGACCTCCAGCCGATGTACATCGGTGGCGTCAGGGAACTCCTCGATGCCCTGATCGAGCTGTGCGGCCCGGAGCGAACGCTGGCAATGCCAGCGTTCTTCTTCGGGGGCCCGGAAGGGGATCCAGCCGCGTACTACCGGGCGCGGCCGGTCTTCGACGCTCGGCGTCAGCCTTCTGAGATGGGTCTCCTGTCGGAGCTGTTCCGCCGCCGGGAGAACGTGCGTCGCAGCCTCCACCCAGCGGCCAGCGTGTGCGCGCTCGGTCCGCTCGCGGAACGGCTCGTAGCGGGTCATCACGTTGCGCGGACGACGTTCGGCGAAGGTACGCCCTTCGCCCTCATGGCGGAGCACCGGACCGCAATCGTCGGCATCGGGACTGAATACTTCCGCTGCTTGTCGCAGGTCCACGCGGCCGAGGACCTGCTCGGCGAGCGGTATCCGCTACTCATGCGGCCGAGGACGGTGCCGGTCCAGCTCAAGGACATCGACGGCAGCGTCCACGACTATCAGCTTCGCCTCGATGGCATCGGGATGCCGCGGCGTGCGGAGCTCCTCGAACGGCTGCTCGGTCCGGACGAGCTGATCCGGTGGCGCTTTCATGGCGTACCGCTCTTCGTCACGTCCGCGGAACGCGTGACCGAAGCGTTAACCGAGGCAGCGCTGCGCGGCGAGACGATCTACGAGGCTTTGCCGATCACGGCCACTCGTGTCAGCGGCTTAAATCGTGTGAGGCGCACGCCAGCCCCGCCTCGGTGACGGACGGTCACATCCGTTCAGAACGGCGGCATAACGAGCCGCGTTCAAGGGCCAGCGGTAGTCGTCGTAACGTCGAAGCGCAGCCGTGGCGCGCGCGGCCGCCGCGCTTGGGTAACGCGCGACCTCACGGACGGCGGCGGCAAGAGCCGCGGGATCTCCGGCCCTAAAGAAAAGGACCTCGTCACTAGAGAAGTGCTCGCGCAGCGTGGGCAGATCGGCACAGACGACCGGGACGCGGAGGGCCACGTATTCGAATAGCTTCGTAGACAGCGCAAATCGATTCAGTCTCGTCGGTAGATTCGGGATCACGCCGACAGTCGCGGAGCGAAGCTCAGCCAGCATCTGGGCCTGCGGAAGAAAGCGGCCGCTGAGCTCGAGCCGCTCCGACAGCGCGAGCTCCGCCGCGCGAGCGCGAATGCTGGGCACAGAATCGCCGCCCCCATAGATTGCGAGTTCAAGTTCCGGAATGTCGCGAACCACGCGGGCGACAGCCTCGACAAGGAGCTCAACGCCGTAGTGGGGCGTGAGCGTACCGTGATACACGATTCGGAACTTGCCTGAAGTGACGCCACAGTCGGGGGGAGGTAGAAGTCGTTCATCGAGACTGTTCATGACAACCGTGATCTTGTGCGCAGGGACCCCGCGCGAGACAAGCTCCCGTCGGTAGGGGTCGTGGACGGTCACCACCGCGTTGGCGGCTTTAGCGGCCCGCTTTTCCGTTGCCCGGAGCACTCGATCGGCAGCTTGCGCGCCCCGCCAACCGTCAAAGCGCGTCGCGAACATGTCCGAAGCGAGATCGTGAATGTCGAGAATTACGCTTGCGCCGAGAAACTTCGGGAATGCTGCGGCGATAATGAGGAAATCCGGCGGGTTATGCACTTGCACCAGGCTGTACTGACGTTGCAAGTCGAGTCGGGCCACACGGGCAGCGGCCAGCATGGTGAAACCCACATACTCCCACGCGACAGAGCGCGCCCCGGCCCCATGGTGGTGAGAAATAGGCAGCCGGTAGACGCGCACACCGTCCTCTTCCTCGAACCGGGGCTCGTCGTGGCACCGGAGGGCAACGATGTCGACTTCATAGCCCTGTTCGAGCGCCACCCCCACCTCGCGGGACACCCGGACGTCGGGATACGAGGAGTGGACGATCATGCACAGCGTTCGCGCGGTCCGCCGCTGCGCCCAACGTCGCCGGCCGCTCACGCGCCGTTGCCTCGGATGATGTCGCAATACACGGCGGAGACCCGCTCGGCCACGCGCGGGCGCGAGAACTGCTCGACGCGATGACGTAGCTCCACCCGACGCTTGGTCTCGAGGGACGCGAGAACCGCCCTGGCCAGCGCCGTCGGCTCTCCGCGCACGACTGCGCACCCCGGAAGGCCGGCGATGAGCTCCGGCACATCACCGACGGCCACCGAGACCACAGGCGTCATGCAGGCGAGCGACTCCTTGATCGCCACGGGGGAGCCTTCTCGGTCCGAGGTCATGAGCGTCACGTCGATCGCGTTCATGACGAGTGCGACCTCTCGGCGCGAGAACCCCTCGAGAGCCACGCCTTCTAGGTCAGGCGCAGTGCGCCGTGCCTCACGCAAGGCGGCGTCGAACAGATCGGCTCTCTTCCCGGGGTCGCGGCGAGAGCCCGGCAACAGCACATACCGGCGGTTCATCTCCCAGCCAAGCGCGTCACGGGCCCGGGCGCGCTCGCATGGCGCGAACAGCTCCGTGTCGACCCCGGCGGGGATGATGGCCCCTCGGGAGCAGTGAAGCCGCCGGGCGCCCTCCATGCTGACGAAGATCGGGGTCGAGCGACGCACCACCACCCATGAAACGTATGAATGCCACGGAATCTCGCCCGTGTAGTCGCTGCCGTGAAGCGTCGTCACCACGGGTACTCTGCGCTGCGCGAGCGCGATCGCGCCAGTCAGCCCGTAGTGGGCATGGATCAGATCAACTCCGTCGCGACCGACGGTCGAGCGGACCTGTTGTGCTGCTCGCAGGTAGTTGCGCCTGTCCTCCACACCACTGAAGTGAAGGACGCGCATGTCGAAGCCAAGCGCGCGCAGATCGTCGACTTGGTCCGCGACGAATGAGCCGAACCATGGCTGATCCTCGGTAGGGAACATGTTTGTAACCACGAGTACTTTCACCCGTGTCCTAGAAGTAACCGCGTCGCGGCTCATGCCGTTGCGACAGCAGCCCGGGTGCGAGCGCTCGCGCCATCGTGGTCGACAAATAGCCGCTGCCACAACTCGAGCAGCAGGATGGAGAGAAGTTGCTGATCAAATTTGATCCCGTGAAGACCGGCGCCGTCGATCAGGCGGGTCAGTGCGCCAGGCTGAAACTGACGCCGCGCCAGGCAACGCTCATCCAGCAGGATCTCGCGAACGAACTCGCGATGACCGCTGAGCCAGGGCCCGAACGCGTCCCTGAAGAACCCTGTCTTTCGCCGCGACGCGACGGCCTGAGTGGGCAGTCCTCTATTCGCACGACGCAAAAGCTCCTTACGACGTAGCAGCCAGATCCTTCGTCTATCAGGGAGGGACAGACAGAACGAAACGAGATCGTGATCCGCGAACGGAACCCGGACCTCGAGTGAGTTGGCCATCGACATCTTGTCGAAGGACAAGAAGAGATAGTCCGCGAGTGCGAGCCGCGTATCCATATACATGGTCTGCGTCAGGACCGACAGGTCAGCTGCGGGGACGTGCCGCGCGATGGCATCGCGGATCTCAGACTCTGCCGTTGGGACGCGGAACATCGGCTCCAGAAGCGATCCTCGCTGCGAACCTCCGAGCACTCGACTCATCGCAAGAAGTCGGTCTGCGGGATCATCGGTGATCAGTGCCCGCATGCCGCGCGCCAGTGTGGATTCGGGCGGCAAAGTCCTCATGATCATCCCGACAGCGCCGCGCACCGGAGCCGGCAGGCGCCGCGCCAAGTCACTGGCGTAGGCGACCTGGTGCTTGCGATAGCCACCGAGCAGCTCGTCGGCGCCCTGACCCGACAGCGCCACCTTGACGGACTCACTTGCGAGCCGGGTGATCATCAGGAACCCGACCACGGAGAGGTCCGCGACGGGCTCTTCCATGTGCCAGAGCACATGGTCGAGCAGCTCGGGCTGTTCCGCCGCTTCAGTGAGCAACTCGTGATGGTCGGTTCCCAACACCTGCGCGACCTGCCGGGCGTAGGGAAGTTCGTTGGTGTAGTGACGGTCGGCGAATCCGATCGAGAAGGTCTTCACCGGTCCATCGCTCACCTCCGTCATCAAGGCGGTCACTAGGCTGGAGTCGAGTCCGCCGCTCAGCATGACCCCCAGGGGCACATCGCTGACCATCTGTCCACCAACGGCGCTGCGCAGTAGCTCCATCAACTCTTCCTGGTCATCCTCCCACCTACGTCGGGGACCGCCAGGAACGGCGAGTGTCGGCCGCCAATACGTGTCTTCGGCAACAATCTGGGCTTTCTCCCAGATCATGATCGTGCCCGGGAGCAGCTTGCGAACACCCTCAAATAGCGTGCGGGGTCCGGGCACGTACCCGAACGCGAGGAACAGCTCAGCAGCAACGGGATCGAGCGCTGGGGCGACGATGCCACCCACGATCAGACACTTGATTTCCGACCCGAACGCAAGACCGTCTGGGGTTTCGGCAACGTAGAGCGGCTTCACGCCCATGCGATCGCGCGCCAGCACCAAACGTCGCCGAAGGCGGTCCCACACCGCGATGCCGAACATCCCGCGCAGATGCTCGACAAACTGGGGACCGTGCTCCTCGTAGAGGTGAACGATCGTCTCGGTATCGCTGCGCGTGGAGAGACGATGCCGACCCGAGAGCCGTCGTCTCAGTTCCCTGTAGTTGTAGATCTCACCGTTTAGGACAGTCCAGATCGTCTCGTCCTCGTTGGCAATCGGCTGCGCGCCGGTCTCGAGGTCCAGAATGCTGAGCCGGCGCATTCCAAGCGCGACGCCGGGCTCGATGACCTGTCCATCGTCGTCGGGGCCCCGGTGAGCCATGATGTCGCACATGGCCGCAAGCCTGTGGCGCTCGAGGGGCACCGCGAAGGGATCGCGTGAAGCGAGGCCGCAGATCCCGCACATAGAAAGCTAGCCTGTCAGCGCCCCGACGCCCTGAGCGCGTGCGAGGCACATCCATTTCCGAGAGTGCTCATAGACGCCTAGAATGGCGCTCAACGAGCGCCTGTGTGCGATACAGACACAAACACTCAGTCTTTGGATGGGACATGACTCCCCCTTCGTACAGTACGAGCTCACGTGGGTTCAGGCGCGGGGCGCGATAATAAAGAGCATCCGAAGGGAGGCAGAGCCCGTGACTTCGTCCGACCACGATGATCTCGCGCGCCTGCGGGTCCTCCTTCCCACTAGCCGGGACGTTTATCGGCTCGTCAGCTACGGCATGATTCTCGACTTTGAGGATGCCGTTTGCCGGCTGAGTAATGCTGATCTCGTGCCGGTCCCGCTCTATTCGCGCCGAGGGCAGTTACATGCGGTTTTACGGGGCCATCCGCTGCGCTCCGTGAGTGCTCCCGCACCTCGGTACGACGCCTGTCTGCTCGTCGCGATGGGACGTCACTGGCTACCGGGTCTTACCTTTATCCGAAGCCTGCGCACGATCTGCAAGAAGATCATCGTCTATCTGTTCGATGCATGGGTGGGGGACCTGCCCGCCATCGTTAAATACCATCGTGTGTGGGAACTCGTCGACGATCTCTTCGTTTCATTCGACCACGCGGTCCAGCCGTACGCGTCAGCGTTGCCATGCGGAGTCCACTATCTCCCGCAAGCGGTAGAGCCCCGCTGGTTCTACGGCGCCCGAGCATCGCGCCCAATCGATGTCCTGTCGGTCGGGCGCCGGCTGGAGGCGGTACACAAGACGCTGCTCGCCATGAGCCGGGAGAGAGAGATGCTCTACCAATACCAGACGCATGCGGCTCCTCTGGCGATCGACTTCTACGAGAATCAGGAGCTCGTCGGGACGCTATGTCGAGCATCACGCCTACACGTGAGCTGGTCGGTCGCCGCCACCAACGCGGCGAGACGCACGGAAGGATCAGCTGTCACCGCCAGGTGGTTCGAATCCGCTGCGTCCGGCGGCGTGGTTGTCGGACTTGCTCCCATGTCGCCAGAGTTCGGGCGGTTGTTTCCGTATCCAGACTTCGTGCACGAGATCCCAGCGCCGAACGACCACCTTCACACACGCGAGATACTCGAGGCGGCCCTGGCTACCCGCGACGTTTCGGAGCGCCAAGCATTGGCCGAGCACGCCCGAACCGCTCATAGCTGGGAAGCCCGATGGCGCAACATTGTCGCAACATGTGGCGTCTGAGCCTGCCCGGCTCCCGTCGGCACGCTAGGCCGCCGAAGCACCCCAGCGATCGACATTGGCATCGTAGATCTCCTGCAAGGTATCCTCGATGCCGCGGGTCAGGCCCCAGGCAGGGTAGTCAGCTTTGAACTCGTCGAGGCCGCTTACCCACCACCGGTGGTCGCCGATCCGAGCGTCGGCCGATAGGTTGTACTCGAGTTTACGGCCAGCGATGCGCTGACACGCTTCAACGGCTTCCAACATCGACACGTTCGACTCTCGGCCGCCGCCGAGGTTGTACACGGCCGCAGGACGCGGCGCTTGCGCAAAAGCCTGGAACGCAGCTACGACATCGCGAGCATGGATGTTGTCTCGTACCTGCTTACCCTCGTAGCCGAAGATCGTGTATGAGGTTCCGGTGACTGTGCACTTCATCAGGTACGCAAGGAAGCCATGGAGCTGGGCTCCCGCATGCTGCGGGCCAGTCAAGCAGCCGCCGCGAAAGCAGACGGTCGGCATGTCGAAATACCGGCCGTACTCCTGAACTAGGAGGTCCGCGGCCGCTTTCGAAACCCCAAACAACGAATGCGTGCTCGAGTCGATCGACATCGACGTGTCAATGCCGTTATACCACGGGTGACCCAGAGGCAGTTCCAGGCGACTGCCGGTGTCTCCCAACGGCAAGGAGTTCGGCGTATCGCCATAGACCTTATTCGTGGACGTGAAGATGAACGGGGCATCCGACGCATGAGCGCGTGCTGCTTGGAGGAGGTTCGAGGTCCCAACAGCGTTTACGCCGAAGTCAGTCTCCGGATCCCGGGCTGCCCAGTCGTGCGACGGCTGAGCGGCGGTGTGGACGACGATCCCGATCTGCGCGGCGTACTTCTCGAACACCGCCATCACGCCCGCTCGGTCCCGGACGTCGATATTGACCGGGCGGAACGATTCTCCAAGGGATGCAATCAGGCGGGCAAGGGTGGACGCGGTCGAGGCCTCGGGCCCAAAGAAGTACGACCGCATATCATTGTCGATGCCCACCACGTCGTATCCCTGATGCACGAAGTGTGCCGCGGCTTCAGATCCGATCAGACCACCCGATCCGGTGATGATCGCAACTGTCATGGGTGCGCGCCTCCGAATATCGTGTCGGCGCCGCGCCTGCTCATGGGAGGCGGCGGCATGATTACCGGGTAGCGACGTTAGCGCGCCGGACGAGACCGAGATCACACCGGCGAATGGCCCCGGTCATTAGGGCGACAGCAAGGAAAACGCAAATTCCAAAGCCTATTCGCACGAACACCGGCCACGTCACACCTACCACCAGCAGGGCTATGCTCATCACAGCTGCTGCGGCGACGACTCCGGCGATTCGCGACCACAGGACCTGCGGCTTTCCGACCTGCTGACAGAATCGGATCGCCATAAAACCGAGCACTACCGTCTCGGCGGCGATCGTGGCGATAGCGGACCCCTTGGGTCCCAACGTCGGTATAAGTAACAAATTTAGACCGATGTTCAGTCCAGCGCCGGCTGTCACGCCGGCCGCAAAGTAGCGTTCATCGCCTCTGGCGAGGAGGACCTGACCGATGCTAGCGTCGATACCACCGACCGCTACAGAGACCATGAGAAGCTTGAAGTACGTGCCGGCTGGCTCGTACTTCGCTCCAAAAACGGTCGTGATGAGAGGATCTCCAAGCACGAGGCCTCCGGCACAGAGCGGGATGAGGAAGATCAGACTGAAAGTGACAGACATACCCACCTGCCGCTTGAGCTGATGGCGTGATTCAGTCGCCGCGTGAGGGTAAAACACTCCAACCCACGCGGACGCCAACGCTAGAAACGCGGCGGGTAGCTTATAAGCGACCACATACTGGCCCACGTTGCGCGACGTCGACAAGAACCCGAGCAGAACGAAATCCGCGCTGAAGTAGATCGTGATCATGACGACTGAGACACTGAAGGGCACGCTTTGTCGAAAGACACGAGCAGCGCGCGCAAGCCCGACGCGAAATGACGGCCATCCGCTTCTGTGCCGGACATAGATCCAAGTGGCGGCGAGCGTCGCACCCACGCCAAAGATATTCAGCCAGGCGTATCGGTACAGCCCTTCCAGTCCGCTGGTCACCAGTAACCCCGCGCCGATGCCGTAAAGAATCTGTCCGAGCAGCCGCGCGGCGGCGAGCTTACCGAAGTCCTGTAACCCCTGGAGAACCCAGTCGAGCGATAGCAGACTCAGCACCAGAGAAACGCTCACGATGCGAAGCATGCTCGCATCCAGGCTCGTGGGGGAGAGGATCGGCGCCAAGAGATATACCGTGACGCTGGTCGCTGCTCCGTATATGGCCAAGATCGGCACGACCGTCCCCGACACCCGCGGTGCACCGGACTTGTCGCGGGCAACATCGCGGATTGCGAGAACCGCCACACCAGATACCGGCAATGCGAAGTACGCGATGAAGTTGGTGGCGAATCCGTAAGCGCCGAGATACGTCGGTCCCACGCGGCGCGCCACCACCGCCAGCACCGCGAAGCCAATCAGCTGCCCGGCCACCGAGGCTGTGGCTAGCTGAGCGAAGGCAAGACCTAGGCGCCGCACTGCGATTCCACACCCGGCAGCTCCGCGCGAGCGATTGCTGCGAGTACGAGCGCCGCTAGGACCAAGCCCGAGGTGCTGAAAAGCACGATGAGCGTGGGCGATCCGGCGATCGCCCATCCGATCCACGCCACGCCGCCATAGACAATCCATGGAGGACGAGCAGGGCTTAGCTGTGATGGCCGCCTGGCACTACCAAGCAGGTAGCGGATCGCATAGATAAAGGGCGCGTATAGGAGGATCAGCCCTATCGCTCCCATAGTCATCAGAATGTTGAAGACGCCCGTATCGGAATTCCGGATCGAGCCGGAAGGGAGAGCGGCTACATAGTGAGCGACCGGGTGCAGGAACCCGAGGCCGATCGGCCAGCGGGATCCCAAAACCTGCACCATCGCGGCATCGACGCGCTGGCGGTAGCCGACCGTCCCAGCCGACTGGGAGAGATCGGTCAGCCCTGTTTGCACTCGAGTTACGACCGAGGTGGCCACGGAGCCACCAGCGGTAGTGCCGCCGGTGACCGTGCTAAGCGAGAACGCACAGGTCAGCAAGATCAGCACCGCCACGACGGCGCGAACGAGGCGCGTCCCGCCGGCGGCGTAATGAGCCATGAACACATATGTGCCGAGAAGGAACGCCACCGCCAGCGCCAGATAGTTGGCGCGCGTCAATTGAAGTAGAGCCGAGAGGAGCAGCAGCAGCGTTAGCCACCCCGCCACCCATTGATTCCCGCGCGCAGATCGCGAGAGAAAGAACGCGCCCGCAAAGATCAAACAGGTGTTGGCGAGGTCGCCCATCAGCAGGTAGACCCGAGTCAAACCCAGTTCCGGGTCCGCTTGAGAAGGATGTAGAAGCCATGGCAGGGTCGCCCCGGTAAGGCTCGCTACCGTGGTTGCTCCGGCAGAGATGACCAGGCCGACGAATAGGATCCAGCCGCCGGTCCGGAGCGAGCGGGCGGGTATATCAGTGCGCAGCGCGAGCGGCAGTAGGATCGCAAAGTAGAGAAAGTCACGGCCGAACAGGGCAGCCTTGAGCAGCGGAATACCGCCAACCAACCAGCTGCGCGCAACCGTGAAGGCCCAGAACGCTATGAAGCACGCACTCCAGACGGTAGCTGCTCGGATGAGGCGGACGCGTGGCCCGGGCTCAACCGCGTTGCGCCGGCCGTAGAGCAGCGCAGCCAGCGCGAGGACCGCTGCATCCTGGAAATGGGCGCCGCCCGGTAAGCGCCCACCCAGATCGACGATGGGAACTCCATTCATCACCGCAAGGAGTAACAACGCTGCCGCCGGACCGGGAGAGCGTTGTGCAAAGGCCACAAGCGCCGCGATTAGGACGGCTGCTCCACCGACTGCGGCGTGCCCGGCCGCAATTAGCCACCCAGCCCCGATCGCAACCAAAGCGAGAACAGGAGTTAGATAGATGCTTGGTGCACTGATGGAGGCACCACGAAGAGACAAAAACGATTCGCCGCTGGTGGGTAACGCAGAGAGCTGTCGGTCGGTATGCAAGCTGCGCGTGGCGCCTCGATCACGAAAGTTTGCCTTGACGTATCCACGTAGTGGCATAGGGGCTCTTACGAGCGACCTCTTCTGTCCCGATCCACTGGAACAGAGCGTTGGCGTCTGAGCTGGGTGCGGGTGACATCGGTTGGCATCGGGTCTGGCACCAGGTCCAGCGCTAGCATCTCCTCAGGGACACCAGCGGTTGACACCGCGTCTGGCGCCAGTGTCTCCTCGCCGGTCGCCGCGGCCGCGGACTTCTGCCCCGCGAACTCCTGCCCCGCCAGCTTGCCGACCTTCCGCCGAGTGGGCCTGCGCGACACGTAGTGAGGTGGCGGCTTCACCCGGTCCTCTCCCGCAGCGTGGCTCTTGTCTCTGCCGACGTTGCGGTTGTCTACGGGAACGTGGTGGTGAGCGTCACCACCGTAGCCGTACTCGTAGCTCTCGTCTCCCTTCGCCCGCACGCCATTCGCGACCACTCCGAGTAGCGGAGCGTTCACGCCGAGAAGGCGGTCTCGCAGTACAGGAGCTCCGTCGCGCGTATTCTTACGAACTCGGCTGACTAGGACTACTCCGTCGACATCCCCCAGCAAGGCCATCGCATCCGACATCACACCGATCGGCGGCGTGTCTAGGACTACGAGTTCGTAGTGCTCCGCAGCCCATACAAGGAGATCGGCCATCGCCTTGCTCTGGAGGAGCTCGGCCGGATTGGGCGGCGGACGACCGGCGACCAGAACGTCGAGCGAGAATCTGGATCTCGAGCCGTTCGCGGGCGCCGGTATCGGTACTGCCTTGATGGCCTCATGTCCGCCGGCGGTGCCGATCAGTAGGTCCGAGAGGCCAAACGCGGCATAAAGGCCGTAATGGTCTGCCAAGACCGGCCGGCGCAAGTCGGCCTCGAGCAGAAGCGTTTTAGTCCCGGTTTCCTGCGCAGCCTCAGCAAGGTTGCGAGCGATCGTCGTCCGGCCATCGCCGGAAGCTACCGATGCAATGAGTATGCGTCGCAAGTCACGATTAACGCTGAAGTACCGCAGGTAGGCGCGCAGGAGCTTGAAGACCTCGGCATCACCCTGGTGATTGGGAGAGTGGATGCGGCGAGGAACCGCATAGGACTTCCTGTAGGGAACCTCCGCGAGAAGCGGTAGCTCATATGCTGTTCGCACTTCGTCGGCGTCCTTCATGCGGCGATCCAATCGCTCAAGGAGGAATGCGAAGCCGATACCGAGGAGCAGGCCGAGCACAATCCCCAGGGCTACGTTGCGCTTGAGTTGGGGAGCGGAAGGCGATCCGACAGGCGTAGCGGAACTCACCATCTGAATCCCGGGATCGTTGATGTTGCTGAGAATGCGTAGCGATTCGGCCCTATCGAGCAATGCTTGACCGCTGGTTCCGGCGAGCTCTTGTTGAGATAGCGCGGCGATCTGTCGCTCGACGACATTCAGCCCTTGCCGCGCGGAAGCCCGTTGTTGCGCCCCCTGCGAGGCAATGAATTGCTTCGCGTACGTGTTCGCGATGTCAGCCGCCAGCAACGGATTCGAACTGGTTGCCGATACGCTGGCGATGTTGGTCTGACCTTGCTGCGACGCGCTAATCGCTCCGGCGACCGCGGATGCTGTAAGCCCCTGGCGCACGATCTGGGCTGTTCTCCGCGGGACCGTAGACCCCTGTGTCAGCAGTTGCACGTTGGTTGCCATGATCTGCGGATCCGAACTTGGCGAGGACGGAGGCAGCTGAACCCCGGCCGCCACGGCGCCGCCCTGCTGGCCGGCGAAGAGCACGGAAGCCGTGGCGGTGTACTCCTTGCGCTGAATCGCCGAAAAGCCGAAGCTGGCGCCGGCGACCGCGACCGTGGTCACCGCGATGATCCACCAGCGGCGCCGGAGCACCGCCCATAAGCGTTCGACGGTTAGACCCTGGATCTCGCTGGGCATATGCAATCGCTGGCCTCAGTCACGGCGCGGTGGCTCCGCAGGCCACCACCTGACAGAGACCACTGCTCGCTCAACGCACGGGTGCGAGCGGTCTCGCAGAGCACTCGGTGACCGCCCCATCGCCCCCGGTCCCCGGGCATGGCGACAAAGCTGCTGGTGTCGACCGCCTCCTTCATCGAAAGCTCAAGGATGGCTCGTTTGAGGCTCGTCCGAGCACAACGACGAAGGAAGCCGCAACTTCGGGTAGGTCGACCTCGCCCTTCGAGTAGTGACGGCCGCCGGAAGGCCCACAACAGCCTTAGATCTACGTGCTATGCCGGATTATGCTGCCGCCTCGGTGCCGGGACTCGCTCATCCCGTGGGCGCCGGAACGCTCTCAGGAAAGCGCTCGCCACGGCTTGCGGACCGCGCCCGAGCTGATCCGGACGAGAGGGTGAAGTATGCCTGAGCTGTCGATTGTCTCCGTTACCTACCAGTCGGAGGCCGTGATCACAGACTTTCTAGAGTCCGCGCGCGTCGTGGCTCCCGGCGCGGAGGTGATTATCGTCGATAATGCGTCAACCGACGGCAGCGTCGAAAGGGTGGCCAGAGCGGGTAGCGGCGCCGCGGTCCTGCGATTGGACCAGAATGTGGGCTTCGGGCGCGCTTGCAACATCGGCGTGTCACATACGCTGGGCGACTGGATCCTGATTGTGAACCCGGACGTGCGTCTGGTGAGAGTCGCCGTGCCCTCACTCGGCCGCGGCGGCCGCTTCGGGCTCGGCGCGGCCGGAATGCTCCCTCACATGGACGGCAGCCCGCCGTATCCAACGCTCCGAGCAGAGACTCGATTGCTGGAGGATTGGATTCGGGAGGTCATCGGTCGCTTCTTGCCACCCTCTATCTCGAAGCTAGTCCCAACTCGCGAGCAGCCACCCGCGTGGGCCGCAGGAGCGCTACTCCTCGTACGACGCCAAGAGTTCGTTGATGCGGGCGGATTCGACCCGCGCTACTTTCTCTATTACGAGGACCGTGATCTCGGTGCCCGGTATCGCAGAGCTGGCCTACCACTGCGTCGAGTGCAAGGCATCAGCGGGATCCATGCCCCTCATTCATCGTCCGCGTCTGCCGCTGACCACGTACGGAGCGCTTGGGCACTAGCTTCGTGGTTCGAGTACATCGGCATCTGGCACGGACAACAGGTAGCGGACCGTGCCGCACGCTCGGCGATGTTCGCTTTGACTATGACCATGTCTCTTGGTAGAGCTGGCGATGCCTGGCCGCGCGTCGCGCGGAAACGACGTCAGGTGCATGGCATCACGCAATGTCTGCGTGCTCTGGCCCACAGCTCACCTAATGGTGATCCAACCTATTACCCCCACGCTCGAGCCGCACTAGCTGGAACGATGCTGGCGCATCGCGGCTCGCCGCCGACGCCGGCATGGTAGTGAGGTCGCGAGTGCAAGATAGCCATCAGCACATTGCTCGACGCTAAATCTCGCTTCCGCGGCGTCGCGGGCGGCGGACGCCTGAGCCACTACCAGGTCAGGGTCTAGGGCGTACTGCCGAATCGCGGCCGCGAGTGCGTCCGGGTGGCCCCCGACCACTACGGAGCCGGACTTGCCATCTTCCACGACTTCCGGCAGAGCGCCTCGATTCGTGACGATCGCAGGCCGGCCGTAAGCCATCGCCTCTACCGCGCTGAGGCAAAAGGACTCTCGGCACTCGGCCGAAGGTGCCGCCGCCACATGGCACTGAGACCAGAAACTCTGCATGTCGTCGATCCAACCCAGGAAGCGAACCGCTCCTTGCAGCGCCAAGTCGCCGGCGAGCGCCTCAAGCCTGGACCGCTCGGGGCCATCCCCAGCAATCAGCAGAACTGGAGCCGCTCGGCCCCCCTCCGCGTGCAGGAGGCCGATGGCCCGGATCAGCACGTCGACGCCCTTTCCCCGCGCCAGTCGCCCGGCATAGCCCAACCGGAGCTGGCCCGAGGAAATACAAGGCAGCGGAAGACGGGGCGGTACTTTGATGCCGTTCGGGACGTAAACGAGCCGTCGGTGATGGAAGGTCCTGCGAGCAAGAGCAAGCATGTACTGGGAGACCGCCACCTCGGCGTCGTTCGTACGGAGTCCGATCAATCTATCCGCGATCCGCACGACCCTCCTGTAGAGGGGAAGCAGGTGCAGGTTGGCAAGGCTGCCGTGCTCGACGCCAATTGTGCGGCCCTGAAACCCGCCCAGTCTCAGCGCTGCTCCCTGATACCCAAATGCGTCAAGCACAGCTACCGTCGTACCCCCAGCGGAAACCGCCGCGGCAAACCTACGGGGGTGCCTGAGGATCTTGGAACCTGGGCGCAAGCCAAGCGCAGTGAAGGGGACCCCCTCGCGTCTTAGCTGCCTCCGCAGCTGACCCGCCTCCCCAATGACAACTACGTGAGTCGTTATGCCGCGTCGTCGCAGCTCTGCCGCCAATGTCACACTCAGCCGCTCGGCACCACCAATGCCACCGTCCCAGATTACGAACGCAAAGTTCTCCGTCGGTGCCCTCGCTCGTTCTTTAGCGGGTCCTATCATTTCTTGGTCAGCCAGTCCGCAGCAGGACTAGGCCCTGATCGGCCCTAAGCGTGACGCGCGAGGCCTTGACGTATCCGGAGCCCGAGTAGAGGTGTCCCCCGGCCTCGGGGGTGAAGGGCGGGATTGAGTTCTGTGAAGGGTTCACCAACGCGACGCCGTTGCTGAAAGCGCGCTCGTAGATCACGTACCCTCCGACGGTGCGGGTATGGTACGTGCCCAGCGCAGGGCCGAGTTCCATCGCCGTGTTGAGTTCCGGGTACCACGTCGTCAGACGGCTGCCAGGGAGGCCGCCAAGGCTGTACACGGAGTGCCCGTTTGCCTCCATTAGGAAGCTCGCCAGGCCGTAGGTCAAGCCGGCTTCGCTCGTGGTGTTCGAGTCGGTGACAGCGATGAACCACTTTCCGTGAGCCTCGTCGTAGACGCCCTCGTTGACCTTGCAGACCCACTGGCGGTCCTGAGCGACGTTCGGCCAAGGAAATCCCTCCTCCATGCTCCCGTCCGCAGCTCTCGCCACCGCCTGACGTGCGATCGCGTAGGCCCTGCCGAGGCAACCGTAGCTCACGTTCGGGATCTCGATATACCCTGCGCCGTGATAGCTGGTGCCTAACGCCATCATCTCCCTCACCAATGCGCTGTCCCAGCTCGCATCGCTTCGGTAGTCACCCGTGGCCGCGGTAAAAGGATAGGAGAACTCGTTACTCATGGCCAGGGACAAATCGTCGACAAAGATCCCATCGCCAGTTCTGAGGTGCCAGGCAGATGCGGCTCGCTTGACGTTATAGGCGCCGCAGTCATGCTCCCAGTACTTGTTGCGGACGTCCATGACGTAGTTATTGGCACCGAACTCGACTCGGTTTCCCAATCCCGGGCCGAGCCTGTTATAGAGGAACCAGTCGTATCGCGGATCGCCCGAGTGCGCCACGGCCCGCCCCCCTGTTGCCACTGAGTCTGAGCATGGGTCTCCGGATCCTTGTGACGGATTGGAGCTTATACCAGAGGTATAGCCGAGGACAATCGTCTTCCGGTTAACAGCGTGAACGGCATCTACATAGCGAGCGGACGGAAGATTCAGATTGATCATCCGGAATAAGCTCGCGTCTCGCTTAGCGCTTCCGGTTTTCTGCCCTTCGTACCAAAGTGCGGGCGCCGGTCCCGTGTGGGCGATAACTGCTGCCGAGGGGCCCACTGAGTTATAGGCCGTGACCTTCACCCTGATACTCGAGCCCGTATCGGCGGGCGCTACCGTATAGCGGCTCCTCGCAGCGCCGGCTCCGCGGGCACTCCTACAGTTGGCTCCGGCGGCGTCGCAGTCCTGCCATCGGTACGAATACGACCCAGGGCGATTTGTCCAAGTGCCGGTCGTGACGGTGAGCGCGCCTGCCCCCTCTAAGCCGGACGTGGCCGGCATCGGAATCCCGGAGATGGTCGGACGGGAAGTATTGACCGGCTTGCGCAGACTCCTGACGACGCTCGTCGGCAAGGAAGCCTCTGTGGCCTGTCCACCCGATGTGAATGCGGCCGTCACCACAACCTTGATGGTATGGCCGATGTCGCCTTCCACGACCGTGTAAGCGTGCGCGTTAGTAGGCGATCCCGCCGCCGTAGCGCAGTCCTGCCCGTTCGAGTCGCAGTCTTGCCAGCGATAGGCATAGCCGGATACGACTTTCGACCAACTACCGTTGCTCGTCGAGAGCACTTCGCCGACGAACGGCGGAGCCACGGGTCCGCCCAGACCGTCGGACTGCCCGCCGATGCGTGACAGCGTTGGTGCTGACAGTCCCGAGTCCGACCGACTGGGTCGCAATCGCGAGCTCGCGACCGCGGCACCTGCGAGGAGAAGCGCCATCACGATCAACCCGCGCATTCCTCGATGGGTACCGGCAAAGGCCACCTCAGCTGGGTACTCGATTGTCAGGCAGTTGACGCCGAGCGCCCCGAATCCGCGCAGGATCCGCCCGGCTCCGCATCCGTGAGTTGCGCTTACGCGAGCTATGGAGCAAGCAACACACTAAGTCCGACTCAGTCCTATCGCGACGTCCCTTGCGAGCGAACCAAAGCCCAGGCCACCCTTTGATCGCGATCGGTAGTCTCCCAGCGCGGTGTGGCGACCGATTGCTCGGGCTCGGATCAGTGCACTGTCGGTGGCATACGCACCGGCACGCCGTTTCATGGCGACGGCATAGCGCCGGTGGGTGTCGACCGTTCGGCGCAGAGCGCTGCTAGCGGATGTACCGCATTGCTCTGCGAGTGGGCGGAGGCTCTCGAGATAAGTGGCTCGGTCGAGAATTATCCTCGCGCGTGCCGAATAGGCCTCCACCTCGGTCTGCAACTCAAGGACCGCCGCAACCGGGCGCACCTTCTCACGCACAGTCGCTATCGGCGAACCTCGTCGACGTGTTCGGTCGGAAAGGTGGCCTGTCCAGGTATCGGTCGCGGTCGCAGCATGCCGGCGAAACAGGACAAGTTCCTCGGGCAAGAATACGATGTCACCGACCGCGCCACACAGCACGCTCACCCAATGGTCGTGCGACATTGACTCGCGCGCGGTCGAAAGGAAATGCGGAAAATGGTCGACGTCTGCCGCCCTAGCGAAGCAAGAGCGAAACAGCATTTGCCAACCGGCGCGAAACCGTGGAAAGGGCCGGAGCGATCCAGCGGTCACGCGCTTTCGTGCGCCGATACGGTCATCTGGGGTGGACCATATGGGCCGTAAGTGTTCGTCAACAGCCTGTGCGGAGTGAATCACAAGCGCAACACCAGGATCGGCGACCAGAGGACGCTCGCATAAAGAGAGTTTGTCCCGGTGCCAGACATCGTCCTGGTCGCTCAATGCAATCAGATCTCCCGTGCATGCCCTCATGGCGCGGAAAAAGTTACCGGTTACGCCAAGTCGCTCCTGCTGGCTGAGAATCACTACATTGAACGCGGCACCGTCTGCGAATTCTCGTACAATCCCCAGCGTACGATCCCCCGAGCCGTCATCTGACACGACAAGCTCATCCGGCGGCCGCGATTGTCGCTCGATGCTCTGAAGTTGCTCAGCGATAAATCGCTCGCCATTATAGGTTGCCATAGCGACAGAGAGGCGCATCGACCGTGACCGTACGTCGCGGGCGCAGATTGCGCCCCGCCCGCGCGCATAGTCCCGCCTAGCCGATTGGGTGGGTCAGCAGTTCGGCCAGCGCCGATACGACCTGCGTAGCGCGATCCGCATCGAGTGTGGGGCTCATCGGAAGCGCCAGGTTTGTCCGGGCGAGTTCGTCGGTCACCGGCAACCCGCCCGCCAGCCCGGCCGCATATGGCGCCATCGCCTTCTGCTTGTGCAGCGGGGTGCGGTGGTAGGCCCGCGCCTCGATCCCGCGCTCAAACAGGCCCGCGATCAATTCGTCGGCTCGATCGTGGGTCGCGACGTACAAGTGCCACGCCGGCTCGACGCCGTCGGGTGTGACCGGAGGAGCGACATACCGATCGAGGCCCGCCTCGATGTACGCGCGAGCCGCCGCCCGCCGGGCCTCGCACCACGCGTCGAGCTCGGGCAGCAGAACGCGCAGGATCGCCGCCTGCAACTCGTCCAGCCGCGAGTTGTAGCCCACGTAATCGAAGTTCTGCTTGTCGTAGGAACCGTGGGCGCGCAACGCTCGCGCAAGCTCAGCCATTTGGTCATCGTTCGTCGTGATCGCACCACCGTCGCCGAGTGCTCCCAGATTCTTGGACGGGTAGAACGACAGCGTGGCGAGCTCCGACAGCGAGCCCGCGCGCCGGCCGGCCAGGCTGGCGCCGGCCGCTTGGGCGGCATCTTCGAGCACCGGCAGCCCGAGCTCACGGAGCTCACCAATCGGTGCGGGCACGCCGAACAGGTCCACCGCCACGATCGCCGTCGTAGACGGCGTCAGCGCCGCGCGCACGCTGTCGACGGTGACGGTCCGGCTGTGCGGGTCGACGTCGCAGAACACGGGACGAGCGCCGGCGTTCACGATCGCCTCGGCCGATGCGTAAAACGTAAATGACGGCACCACGACCTCGTCGCCCGGCTGGACGCCGAGCGCCCTCAGTCCGATCGTAATCGCGTCCGTCCCGTTGCCGACGCCGACCGCGTGCCGCACACCGAGATAATCGGCGAGCTCCCGCTCAAACGCATCGACTTCGGGGCCAAGAATGTAGACGCCGCTCTCCACGACCTCGGTGATGCGGTCCCGGATGCGATTGCGCAGCGGCCGCAGTGGCATCTGTATGTCGAACAGGCCAACAGCCATAGCGGCGCAGAAACCCTATCCACGAATCACGTATTGAGGGGGCCCGCCACCCACCTGGAGATTTACGCGGTCAACCCCTTGCGGAAGCGTACTTTAACCCTTGCGGAAGCGGAAACGTGCCTTAACCTATTCGCGACGATGCGTCCGCTCATACTTCCGTCTGTTGATGTTAACTGCAACCAACCCGTGCCGTCGTGGGGACTTTCGGCTTTCAGTGGTCGTTGCATAGTCTGACGCAGAGTTTTGGTGCAGCGAAAGCGAGCCAGGATAGCTGCCTTTGCCGCGAGCGCTCTGCCGCCACGGGCACTCGGCCGGGTCCAGAATATGGCCGTGGTCCTAGAGGCAGAGGTTGGTGGATCAAGTAGAACAACAGCTCGATGGCGCGCGCCTTGGGCTCGTGGCCCTGCTCGCGGTCATAACTGACGAGCAGTTCGGATCGGTGAAAGCCGCGTTGGAGGCGGTCGACGGGCTCTCCGAAACCTGTCATGCAGCCCTGGAAGAACTGTGTGTTGCGTGCCCGTTTCCTAGTTTCCCGGGCCCCAACCTGGGGGTGAGTCAGGACGAGCAAGGCGAAGCGCGATAGTCACGGTTTCACGAGGCGCCCTGGAGCATCTCGCGGACATCGGCGCGCGACCGCCAGTCCTCCGCCAGCAGCGCCCAGCGCTCGTGATCGCGCCAGCGGCCGCTGATCTTCAGATACCGCGGCGAGAAGCCCTCGCGCTGGAACCCGGCGCCGCGCGCGAGCGCAATCGAGGCGTGGTTGCCGGGCTGGATGTTGGCCTCGATCCGGTGCAGCCGCATCGTCAGGAACGCGTGCATCAGGACCAGCCGGATCGCCTCGCGCATGTAGCCCTTGCCGGCGTGGCGCTTGCCGGCGGCGTAGCCGAGGTAGGCGCTCTGCATCGCGCCGCGCTCGATCTGGGAGAGGTTGAAGAAGCCAATGATCGCCAGGTCCTCCTGCCGGCACACCAGCAGCGCCTCGAAGTCGGGGCGGCGGGCATCGGCCAGGTAGGCGTCGTACCGGTCGTTGTCGGTCGGCGCCGTTGCCCAGGGACGGTGGAATGATCGGCTGGCGCGCATCAGCGAGATGAACTCCTCGCGATCCGGTTCCGCCGGCGGGCGGAGGTACACCAGCGGCCGTCCGTCTACAGCGCCAGCAGCCGTTCCAGGCGGTACGCGAGTGCTTCGCACGCCAGCTCCTCGGAGACGTTGAGCGCAAATCGGACGCGAGTGTCCTCGACCAGCTCGATCGCGCCGCGCAGCGCGGCCGCGTCGACACCCGAATCGGCCCGCAACTCCTCCAGGCGATCCGAGTTGCGAACGAGCTCGTCGGCCCCCCACGCCAGGCACGCCAGGTCGGCGTACCACAGCGACATCACCTGCAGCGCGAGATCGAGCGCGCCGGTCTCGACCCGTCTCCGCACCCGGCGGGTGCGCTCTGACCACTCGGTCTCGATCCGCTTTCGCTCCTTACGGGGGTACAGCTCGACCTCGGCGGCCGACCGGGCCTCGAGCTCGGCTCGCGTCGCCTCGCCCCGGGCCCGGACCGCGGCCAGCACGTCGGTCCACGGGCTCGACCCCGACGCTTCGCCTGACAACGCGGCGCGCGCGAACTTCTCGGCGCCGGCGCGGAGCAGGCGGCCCTCCTCGCTGGCCAGCTCCATCGCCTGCTCGGCGTCGCCCAGCGACAGGCGCGCGCACGCCAGCGCGGTGTCGCGGTCCACGCCGGTGGCCTGCACCTGGCCGGCGACCTGGTCGATCGAGGGCGCGTCGAAGCGCACCAGCTGGCAACGGGAGCGGATCGTGGGCAGCACCTCGACCAGCCTCGAGGTGAGCAGGATCAGGTGAACAAACGAGGCGGGCTCCTCGAGCGTCTTGAGCATCCGGTTGGCCGCTTCGTCGCCGAGCTCGTCGACGTGCTCGATCACGAACACCCGGCAGCTCGCCTCGAACGGAGTCTTGCTGGCCGCGGACACGACTGGCCCGTCGATGTCCGAGACCAGCATCTCGTGCGCTCCGCTGGGCGCCACCCAGGTCAGGTCGGGGTGAGCGCCCGACATCGCCCGCATCCGGGCGTTGGTCGGGTCCGGCGAGCCGGCGGCGAGCAGCTCCGCGGCCATCGCGCGGGCGGCCGAGCGCTTGCCCGAGCCTCCCGGGCCGTAGAACAGGTACGCGTGAGACGCGCCGGCGCCGCCCTCCAGGGCAGGGCCGAGCACCGCGCGCGCGTGAGGGTGGGGCTCCAGTTCTGCGAGCACTACTCGATCCTAGTGGCCGCAGCGGTTCAGACGTCCCCCCTGTAGGGTCGGCCGCGATCCCCATGGCGGCCGGGAAGCTGATCACGATCGAGGGCATCGACGGCGCGGGCAAGACGACGCTCGCCGCCGCGCTGGCCGACGAGCTGAAGGCCCGTGGGATCGATGTGCAACTGCTGCGCGAGCCCGGCGGGGTTCACGCCGCGGAGCGAATCCGCAGGCTGGTCAGCGACCCCGAGCTGCGGATCGGCGCCCGCGCCGAGGCGCTGCTGTACGCCGCCGCCCGGGCCCAGCTGGTCGACGAGGCGCTGCGGCCGCTGCTGCGCCAGGGCACCTGGGTGCTGCTCGACCGGTTCGTCGACTCCTCGCTGGCCTACCAGGGAGGGGGACGCGAGCTCGGGATCGACGCGGTCCGCGACGTCAACGAGTTCGCGATCCGGGGACTGAGCCCCGACCGGACGCTGCTGCTGACGATCGCCCCCGAGCTCGGCCGCTCGCGCTCAACCGAGCGCGGGGCGCCACCGGACCGCCTCGAGCGCGAACAGGAGGACTTCTTCAAGCGCACGGCCGCGGTCTACCAGGAGCTGTCGGCCCAGGATCCCGAGCGGATCCGGACGATCGACGCGACGCGCCCACCGGAGCAGGTGCTGGCGGCTGCGGTCGACGCGCTCGGCGATCTGCTCTGAGCGGGGTCGGCGGCGGTCGGCGGCGGTCGGGGTCGGCGGCGGTCGGCGGCGGTCGGCGGCGGTCGGCGGCGGTCGCGAGGGCGGGCAGGCGGGCGGACAGAACCGGCAAACTCCCCAAACTCCCGCCACCACCGCCAGTGTGGGGAGTTGACCGCGGTGAGCATGGTCAACTCCCCAACGTCCCCGAACGGGCCTTCGAATGGGGAGTTGACCTGGTGTCAGCGCTCGTAGCCGTCCGGCCGCGCCTGCGCGAACGCCCAGGCGTCGGCGACGATCTGCTCGAGCCCGGGCTTCTCCGGCTTCCACCCCAGCTCGGAACGAATCAGCTCGCTGGCCGCGACCAGCAGCGGCGGGTCGCCGGCCCGGCGATCGGCCTCGCGGGTGGGGATCTCGCGCCCGGTGACACTGGCCACGGCTGCGATCACCTCGCGCACCGAGAATCCGTCTCCGTTTCCGAGGTTGAAGATCTGGTGCTCACCCCGACGCGTGTGCTCCAGCGCGAGCAGGTGCGCGGCGGCGAGATCGTCGATGTGGATGTAGTCGCGGACCGCGGTCCCGTCGGGCGTCGGATAGTCGGTCCCGAAGATCTCGACGAACTCCCGCGCGCCGGTCGCGGCGCGCAGCACATTGGGGATCAGGTGCGTCTCGGGCTCGTGGTCCTCCCCGAGGTCGCCGTTGGCCCCGGCCACGTTGAAGTACCGCAGGCTCACCGCCCCGATCCCGTGCGCCGCGCAGAAGTCGGAGATCATCCCGTCGACGGCGAGCTTCGACGCCCCGTATGGGCTCTCCGGGCGGGTCGGCGCCAGTTCGGAGATCGGGACCTCGTCGGGCTGCCCGTAGACCGCGCACGTCGAGGAGAACACCAACCGCGGCGCGCCGCCTGCGTCCATCGCCTCGAGCAGGTTGAGCGTGCCGCCGACGTTGGTCCGGTAATAGCGCTCGGGGTGGCTCACCGACTCGCCCACGAGCGCGAGCGCGGCGAAGTGCAGGACTCCGTCGAACCCCTCGCGCAGCGCCTCACCGACCGCGTCGCGATCGAGCAGATCCGCAACCACGAGACGGGCACCCGACGGGACGGCGTCGCGGTGGCCGCGCTCGAGGCTGTCGAGCACGACGACGTCGTGTCCGGCGCCCAGCAGGTGCTTGGCGACGATCGATCCGATGTAGCCGGCCCCGCCGGTGACGAGCAGCTTCATCGGCGCCTGATCAACGAGCCCATGAGCGCCCGAGGTATAGCAAGACACAGCTTCTGCGAGGCGCCCGGAGACCCCGGGCCGAGAGGTCCGGCGCGATAAAATAGGTGGTGGATTTCGGTCCATTGACCCGGTTGTTTGAGAGCGCGTTTCCGTCCGGGCCATGCGCGAGGATCCGCTGTCCACCCCCTCGGCGAACAGGAGCCGAGCACAGCAGCGGAACTAGCGGAAAATCCGAGAGGAGCAGGTCGGAATGGAGCACATCTCGCAGACCCCACTCAGCCCCGAGGCCACCGCCGGCCAGGGCCTCTCGATCCGCCGGTACTTCACCACCCCGGAGACCCATCCGTTCGACGCGGTCCAGTGGGAGCTACGTGATGCCCGCATCGGCCACGGGGACAAAGTCTCGTTCGAGCAGCGCGACGTCGAGTTCCCGAAGGATTGGTCGCAGAACGCGACCAACATCGTCGCCCAGAAATACTTCCGCGGCCAGCTCGGGTCGCCCGCCCGGGAGCGCTCGGTCAAGCAGATGATCGGTCGGGTCGCGGGCACGATCACGACCTGGGGCCGCGAGCGCGGCTACTTCGCCTCCGACGATGACGCGGCCACGTTCGAGGCCGAGCTGACCCACATCCTGGTCCACCAGATGGCCGCCTTCAACTCGCCCGTGTGGTTCAACGTCGGGTTCGAGGAGACGCCGCAGTGCTCGGCTTGCTTCATCCTCTCGGTCGAGGACAACATGGAGTCGATCCTCGACTGGAACACCAAGGAGGGCAAGATCTTCCGTGGGGGCTCCGGGGCGGGGATCAACCTCTCGAAGATCCGCGGATCGATGGAGCCGCTGGCCAAGGGTGGCACCGCCTCGGGTCCGGTCAGCTTCATGCGCGGCGCCGACGCCTGGGCCGGGACGATCAAGTCCGGCGGCAAGACCCGGCGCGCGGCGAAGATGGTCGTGCTCGACGTCGACCACCCCGACATCCGGGAGTTCATCTGGTGCAAGGCCAAGGAGGAGGACAAGGCTGCCGCACTGCGTGACGCCGGGTTCGATATGTCGATCGACGGCGACGGGTTCTTCTCGATCCAGTACCAGAACGCCAACAACTCGGTCCGTCTGACCGACGCGTTCATGCACGCCGTCGAGCACGACGAGGACTGGCAGCTGATCGCGCGGATCACCGGCGAGCCGATCGGCGACCCGATCCCCGCCCGTCAGCTGATGCGGGAGATCGCGGAGGCGGCGTGGCGCTGCGCGGACCCGGGCGTCCAGTACGACTCGACGATCAACCAGTGGCACACGTGCCCGGCGTCGGGTCGGATCAACGCCTCGAACCCCTGCTCGGAGTACATGCACGTCGACGACTCCGCCTGCAACCTGGCCTCGCTGAACCTGATGAAGTTCCGCCGCGCCGACGGGACGATGGACGTCGAGGGCTTCAAGCACGCCGTCGATGTCGTGTTCCTGGCCCAGGAGATCATCGTCTCCCCCTCGAGCTACCCGACCGAGCAGATCGGCGAAAACGCGCGGTCGTTCCGCCAGCTCGGGCTGGGCTACGCGAACCTTGGCGCCTACCTGATGGCCGACGGGGTTCCCTACGACTCCGACGCCGGCCGCGGTACGGCCGCCGCGATCACGGCGCTGATGACCGGCCGGGCCTACCTGGGCTCGGCCCGAGTGGCGGCCGCGATGGGGCCGTATGACCGCTACCAGGAGAACCGCGACCCGCACAACGCGGTTATGCGCATGCACCGCGACGCGTCCTACGCGATCCCCGACTCGACCTGCGTGGACAAGGAGCTGCTGTCGGCCGCGCGCTCGACCTGGGAGGCCGCGGTGATGGCCGGCCAGGAGCACGGCTACCGCAACGCCCAGGCGGTGGTGCTCGCGCCCACGGGCACGATCAGCTTCCTGATGGATTGCGACACCACCGGCGTCGAGCCGGACTTCTCGCTGGTCAAGTTCAAGGAGCTCGTCGGCGGCGGGCAGATGACGATCGTCAACCGGACCGTGCCGCTGGCGCTGGAGACGCTCGGGTACTCCGACGAGCAGATCGACCAGATCGTCGCCTACGTCAACGACCAGAACACGATCGTCGGGGCACCGAGCCTGGCGGCCGAACACCTGCCGGTGTTCGACGTGGCGGTCGGCGAGCGCGCGATCTCGCACATGGGCCACCTCAAGATGATGGGGGCGGTTCAGCCGTTCATCAGCGGCGCGATCTCCAAGACCGTCAACATGCCCGAGTCAGCGACCGTCGAGGACATCGCCGACGCCTACATCCGCGCCTGGCACCTCGGGATCAAGGCGCTGGCGATCTATCGCGACGGCTCCAAGACCGCGCAGGCGCTGCGCACCGACGCCCAGAAGGACAAGTCCGAGCCCGTCGAGGCCGGCGCCGAGCTGGTGGCGTTGGTGCCCGAGGCGGAGATCGAGAAGGCGGTCACCGAGGCGCTGGCCAAGGCGCCGCCGAGGCGCCGCAAGATGCCCCGCGAACGCCAGTCGATCACTCACAAGTTCTCGATCGGCGGCCACGAGGGCTACATCACGGCCGGCATGTACGAGGACGGGACGATCGGCGAGATCTTCCTCACCGACATCGGGAAGGAGGGGTCGACGCTCCGCGGGATGATGAACTCGTTCGCGACCGCGATCTCGATCGCGCTCCAGTACGGGGTCCCGCTGGAGACGCTGGTCAGGAAGTTCAGCTACATGCGGTTCGAGCCCGAGGGGATGACCTCCAACCCGGAGATCCCGTTCGCGAAGTCGATGCCGGACTACATCATGCGGTGGCTGGCCTCGCGCTTCCTCGACACCGACCTGCAGGAGGAGCTCGGGATCCTCACCAACGAGGTCCGCGCCCGGATGGCGGCCCAGGATGCGGCCAGCTCGCGTCTCGGCGACACCGCCGGCCCGGCTGAGCTCTCAGCGGCCGATGACTCCGACGCCGAGCGCGAGGGCAACGGCAACGGAAACGGGATCCACGCCTCCGGCTCGGTTGCGCCGCGACCGGCGACCTCGGCGCTGACCGACACGCCGCCGGTGCTCCCGACGATGCGCCGCGGGCTCGATCTCGGGCCGGCGTGCCAGCAGTGCGGCGGGATGATGCAGCGCACCGGCAGCTGCTACACGTGCTCGAGCTGCGGCTTCAACACCGGTTGCGGTTGATCTAGAACCTCATTCCGATGTCCCGGGTTTGGTCACGGGATGTCCCGGGCCGCGTCAGCAGAATGTCTAGAAGTCCCGCCGTTACGGCGGACTTCGCCATGCTCGGGCTGCGGCGGACGCATCCTGAGCTGTGTGAGGTCGTAGGCTGAAAGTCGGGTACAAAACCTCATAAAAGCTCCTCAAACCTCCTGTTCGCGCGTATCCTTCGTCTTCTGGCGGTGGGGCGGATCGTCGCCGGTCGCTTACAAGGAGGGACGCGAAGATGAGGATCCGGGTGTTGCTCGGGGTTGTGGGCGTGGGGCTGGCGCTGGTCGTTCCGGGGCGTGCCCTGGCAGCGGGGTCGGTTGCTACGCCCCAGGGTCACGCGGCGCAGGACGACGTCGCCTTGGCGCCTAGCGCCGAGGCGCAGCTCTCGCGTGAGAGCACAGCGAAGAACGCCGCTGTCCGCGCAACCGTGGCCGCTGTCACCGGCAGCCCAGACGTGGTGGGCCAATGGGGCCAGGTCGTCGATTGGCCGGTGGTGGCGATTAACGCGGCTTTGCTCCCGGACGGGAAGGTCCTCGCGTATGACTCGATCGGCGATCAGGCGACCGGGGCGTACCCGGTCCAGGACCACACGCGGGCGACCGTGTGGGATCCCAGCACCGGAAGTCAGACCGACGTCACGCTCAGCGACGGTTACAACATCTTCGCCAGCGGCTTCTCGCTCCTGGCGAACGGGAACATCTTCATCGCCGGCGGTAACAAGGACCCGCAGGGCGACGGGATTGTTCAGACGCACTACTTCGACTGGAGCACCGGAACGTGGAAGCTCGGCGTGAACATGGCGCTTGCACGCTGGTACCCGACGGTCACCGAGATGAGCAACAGCGAGATGCTGATCACCTCCGGTGGGCCGGCGATCCCGGAGGTGCGCCAGAGCGACGGCACGCTGCGTCAGCTTTCGAACGCATCGCTCGACCTCCCCCTGTATCCGTGGATCGACGTCGCACCGGACGGGCGGGCATTCGACTCGGGCCCCGATCAGACGATGCGGTCGCTTAACCCGAGCGGCGCCGGTGCGTGGCAGATCTGGGGCAGCCGCGACTCGATCGATCGTGATTACGGCAGCCACGCGATGTACGACGTCGGGAAGATTCTCGTCGCCGGCGGCGGGCCATCGACCAACACGGCCGTGGCGATCAACCTGAACGGGTCGACGCCGACCGCGACTCCGACAGGCTCGATGGCATATGGCCGCCGGCAGAACAACCTCACCGTCCTCGCCGATGGCACGGTGCTCGCCACGGGCGGAAACTCCTCGGGAGCTCCGCTGGTGGACCTCAACGCGGGCGTGTACGCCGCGGAGCTGTGGAACCCCGCGACCGGACAGTGGACGACGCTGTCGAGCATGCAGGTGACGCGGCAGTATCACTCGACCGCGCTGCTGCTCCCAGACGGCCGCGTCCTGTCCGCGGGCGGCGGGATCTGCGGAACGTGCGACGAGGTCGGCTATCTGAACAAGAACGCCGAGATCTTCAGTCCGCCATATCTGTTCGCTAAGGACGGGTCGGGATCGCTGGCGCGGCGACCGACTGTGACAGCCGCTCCCACCACAGTCACCGATGGCAGCCAGTTCACCGTCTCAACGCCCGACGCAGCCTCGATCACCAAGGTAGCGCTCGTCAAGCTGGGAGCCGTCACCCACTCCGACAACATGGATCAGCGCTACGTGCCGCTCTCGTTCACTGCCGGCAACGGCACGCTCACGATGACCGCCCCGGCGAACATCAACATCACGCCGCCGGGTTACTACATGCTGTTCATCGTCAACTCCGCCGGCGTCCCATCCGTGGCGCCGATCGTCAACGTCACCGACATCCCGCCGACCGTTCAGGTCACCGGTCCGGCCGGCGGCTCGTCATTCCCGTTCAATTCCGACATCACGATCACCGCCGCCGCGAGCGACAGCGACGGGTCAGTCCGGAAGGTCGAGTTCTTCGCCGGGACGACCAAGCTCGGCGAGAGCACTGCCCCGCCGTACTCGTTCGTCTGGCACCGGCCCGGTCCCGGGACCTACGCGCTGACCGCGAGAGCCACCGACAACGCAGGGCTGATGACGACGAGTGCGCCGGTCGCCCTCACCGTGCGCATGAGCGACGCGGCAACGACCTCCCCTCTGACGACACCCGTGAAGCAACCGCCGAAGCTGAGCGCACTATCGGTCTCCCCGCGTAGGTTCCGAGCTGCCCGCCGCGGCTCGAGCGTGACCCGATCATCAAGGCTCAGTACGCGCGTGGACTACAGCCTCAACATCATCGCGAGCGTACGCTTCACGTTGCATCGCGTGATCCACGGACGGCAGGTCGGTCGCCGCTGCCACGCACCAGCACGCAGCAACCGCAATGCACGTCGCTGCACTCAATACGTAGCTGTGCCTGGCAGACTCACACTCACGGGGCACGCAGGCAACAACACCCTCCGCTTCAGCGGACGGCTCAGCGGACATACGCTGTCACCTGGCGACTACCAACTGATCGCCACCCCGACCGCCAACGGCTACGCCGGCGCAAGCCGACGCACAACGTTCACGATCCGCGGCTGACCCGGCACGATCGGAGGGCGAGCCGTGCCGCCGCTCGGGTAGCTTCAGTGGATGACCACCCGCGGGCGGATCATCGGGTTCGGAACGGCCGGAGTGCTCGTGCTAGCCGGGATCGTGTGCGCGATCGTGGTCGGCGGGCTGATCGGCCAGCTGCTCACGTTTGTGCTGATCGCATTCGGACTGTGCGGAGCGGTGCTGCTCGTGTTCTATGAGATCGGGCTCAGCGAAGACCATGATCGGGCACGGGAGCAGCGCGAGAAGGAAGCCCGTGCGAGCGCCGCCGAGCGCAAGCGCGTGCGGCCGCGCTTGCAGCCGCACCGGTGGCGGCGACGCCCCGGTTGAGCCGCTCTCATATATCGACGGCCATGGCGACTCGACCTGCCAGGTCTACTTCGGCTGGGGCCCGGAGTGACCCCGGCCGGCGGCAGACCGCCGGCATCGACCACCTAGCATGCCCGGCGATGCCTGCCGCCGAGCGCTCAGGGGCCGATGCAGTGCGCGCGCAGTGCGAGGCGGTGCTGCGCCGGAACTGGCGCGAGGGCTTCCGGCTGACCGACGGCACCCCCTTCGCCTACACGTGCCCGAGCCCACACCACTACCCGTGGCAGTGGTACTGGGACTCGTGCTTCAGCGCGATCGTGTGGCGGCGCTTCGATCGTGAGCGCTCGCGGCGAGAGCTCGAATCGCTGCTAGCCGCCCAGCGCGAGGACGGGTTCATCGGCCACACGGTCTTCTGGAACACCCCGCTGCCCCGGTACCGGCGCCTCAGCTACAACGTCACCTCGCCGAACGCTTCGATGACCTCGAGCATCCAGCCTCCGGTGCTGGCCTGGGCGTGGCTGATCGCCGTCGGCGATCCCACGGCCGTGCTCAGGGATCGTCGAGCACTACGAGTGGCTGGCGCGCAACCGCGACCTCGACGGCGACGGCCTGATCTGGATCGTGCAGCCCGACGAGTCCGGCCTCGACGCGTCGCCGCAGTTCGACCCGATCTGGCGCCAACGCGCCCACGGCCGCCCCGGCTTCGTGACGCTGGTCCGGCGCAACCGCGCGCTCGGCTACGACCTGGAGCGGATCGCGCAGGCCGGCGGCCCGGTGTGCTGCGAGATCGTGACCAACGTGCTGCACGCGCTGTCGCTGATGGCGCTCGGCAGACCGTCGCCGACGCCGACGATCGTCGAGCGGATGTACGACGAGGGCACCGGGCTGTTCTGGCCGCTGGCCCGCCCGGCGCTGTCCGAGCATCCGCCGCTGACCTGGACGGCCCTGGCCCCGCTCGCACTGCCCGACCTCCCCGACGAGATCGGCCGGCGGCTGGTCGAGGAGCACCTGCTCGACCCAGCACGGTTCTGGCTGCCGGTGACGCCGCCGTCGGTGGCGGCCGACGAGCCCACGTTCTCGCCGCGGGTGTCGCGCATCCAGGCGGCACGGCGCATCTGGCGCGGGCCGACCTGGGTCAACTCGGCCTGGCTGGTGTGGCTCGGGCTGGTGCGGCTGGGGTACGACGCGGAGGCGTCGGTGCTGGCGAGCCGACTGGCAGGAACGATCCGCGCGGAGGGATTGCGCGAGTACTACGACCCTCTCACCGGTCGCGGGATGGGAGCGACTGACTTCGGCTGGTCGACGCTCGCGCTCGAGGTCATCGATCCCCACGCCGACGCCGAGTCCAGCTATGTGTCGCCGCGGGCGGTCCCGGGGCGCTAACGTCCGCAGTCGTGGATGATGGTTCGGTCGCGGACGAGGGCTTGCCGGTCGCCTACGGGGTGCTCGACAAGGGCGTGATCGTGTACGCGTCCGACGGCGAGCAGGTGGGCGCCGTGGACCACGTGGTCGCCGCGCCCGAGCTGGACATCTTCCACGGGATCGTGATGCGGACCGGTCTGGGGCAGCGGTTCGTGGCCGCCGACCAGGTCGCCTCCCTGCATGAGCGCGGCGTCGATCTGCGGATCGAAGCCGCGGCGGTGCCGTCGCTGCCGACACCGCACGGCTGGTCGCCCTCCTGGCGAGACCACGAGCCCGGGCGTCAAACAGCACCCGTGGACGAAGTACGTCGACATGCTCACCGGCAAGTCGCCGACGGCCCGTAACTGGACCAACGAGGACTAGGTCCTACGGCGCTAGGCGCCGGCGTACTCGCGCGCCGTCGCCGCGAGTCGATCGAACCCCTGCTCGACCTCGGCCGGACCGCGTGGCGGCAGCCAGGCCACGAGCCGGTGAACGCCGCCACGCTCCAGCCGTTCGATATCCCCGGCCTCGCCGTACGGCCCCACCACCGACACCGGCACCGCGTTACGCCCGAGCTCCGACGCGCGCGAGTTGAGCTCAGCGACTCGGGCGACCAGCACGTCGACTGGGGCCGAGTTCGGCAGCCACTCGTCTCCGAACGCAAGCACGCGCTCGAGCACCCGCGGGCCGTTGCCGCCCACCAGCACCGGCGGGTACGGGCGCTGGGCCGGCTTGGGCCAGGACCAGATCGGCTCGAGGTTGACGTACCGGCCGGAGTAGCTGGCCTCGTCCTCGGTCCAGATCGCCTTCATCGCCTCGACGCGCTCGCGCATCAGCCCGAACCGCGTGCCGGGGTCGGTACCGTGGTTGCGCATCTCCTCGGCGTTCCACCCGGCGCCGACGCCGAACAGGAAGCGCCCGCCCGACAGCCGGTCGACCGAGGCCACCTCCTTCGCGGTCACAATCGGGTCTCGCTCGATCACCAGGCAGATGCCGGTTCCGATCAGGAGCCGCTCGGTCGTGGCGGCCGCCGCAGTGCTGGCCACGAACGGGTCGTATGTGCGGCTGTACTCGGGCGGGAGCTCTCCGCCACCCGGATAGGGGGACTCGCGGCTCACGGGGATGTGCGTGTGCTCGGGAAACAGCAGGCAGTCGAACCCGCGCTGCTCGGCCATCCGCGCGATCTCGCCGGGGTCCTGGGCTTCCTCGGTGGGGAAGATCGCGACGCCGAATTTCATCGCCAGGCAACGTAGCGAACCTGCCCGCGCCGCGCCCGGCCCGGGCGGATGCGGAACGACGCGAACCCGCGGCGGATCGCCGGGATTTGTCAGTTCATGCAGGTCCTCCGGGCAACCGCCGCCGCTAACGTAGAGCCCATGGCAACCGATCACCAGAGCGGAGGAGCGATGGACACCACGCGCGCAGTGGAGATGACAGATGAGCAGTGGCGCGAGCGCCTCACGCCCGAGCAGTACGAGATTCTTCGCGGCCACGGCACCGAGCGTCCGTTCACCGGCGAGCACCTCAACGTGAAGGATGACGGCACGTTCACCTGCGCCGGCTGCGGCGCCGAATTGTTCAGCTCCGACACCAAGTTCGACTCCGGCACCGGCTGGCCGAGCTTCTACGAGCCCGCGGTCGCCGAGAACGTGGAGACCCACGAGGACCGCAGCCTCGGGATGGTCCGGACCGAGGTCCTGTGCCGCCGCTGTGGAGGCCACCTCGGCCACGTGTTCACCGACGGACCCAACCCCACCGGCCTGCGCTACTGCATCAACTCGCGCGCGCTGGGCTTCGACCCCCAGTAGGACGCCGCCCGACCCCTCGAGCTCAATCCCGCGGGCGTTCGCCCAGCGCCTCGCGCTCGGCTCGACGCTCGCGGTATTTCAGGAAGCCGTACCCGAGGATCACCACGACGGCGAAGAAGATTCCGCCGATCACGCCTGCCTTGGCCAGCACGTTGGCGGCGGCGTGTCCGCCGAAATACCCGACCAGGCCGAACGTGATCCCCCAGGTGATCCCGCCCAGCGCGTTCCAGAAGAAGAACACCTTGAATGGCATGTGGTTGATGCCGGCCAACCAGGCCGCCGCGACCCGGACGAGCGCCACCCAACGGGCGAGGAACACGGCCTTGCCGCCGTGGCGCTTGAAGAACCTGTCGCCGGCGTCGATCAACATGATCCGCCGCTGCCGAAGCGGCCCAGGGCCGGTGACCACCTCGCGGCCGAGCTTGCGACCGAGGAAGTAGCCGATGTTGTCGCCGACGATCGCCGAAGCGATCCCGATCACGATCACCAGCCAGATGTTCAGCTTGCCCTGGCTGGCCAGCACCGCCGCAAACACCAACGCCGTCTCCCCCGGCGAGGGGATGCCCATCGACTCCAGGCCGATGATCGCGGGCAGGATGTAGCCGAGGCCGGCTGAGAGGCTGATGATCGCCGCGAGGCTGACGCTCACGCGCTCAGCCCGGGCTTCTGGAGCACGCCCAGCAGCGACAGGCCGGCCGGAAGCGTGCGGCCGCGCGAAAGCCAGCCGGCCTCCAGCTGCAACGGGCGCTCCAGCACGGAATTCAGCCATGTGGGGCCGAGCTCGAGGTCGGACTTGTAGTCGGTAGTGGTCCGCCACCGCTGCGCCACGCGCACCGCGGCGGCCGGCGCCAGCAGCAGGCTGTTGAACGACGTCAGGCGACGGACGGTCCAACCCGACTCCTGGGCCGCCGCACGCAGCATGCGCCGTGAGTAGCGGCGGAAGTGATGGTTGTCCTCGTCGTGCTGTGACCACAACGCCTGGTAGGCGGGCACCGTCACCAGCAGCCAGCCGCCCGGCCGGGTCACCCGCTCAAGCTCGGTCAGCGTGACGCGGTCGTCGGGGGTGTGCTCGATCACGTCCAGGCACGTGATCAGGTCGAACGTGTCCGCATCCCAGGGCAGCTCCTCGAGCCTGCCGATCTGGACCTCGCCCACGCCGCGGCCGCGCGCGACCTCAGCCGCGCCAGGGTCGAGCTCGATTCCCTGCACGTCGCCGTAGGCCGTGAGCTCGATCAGCGTGCGGCCCGACCCGCAGCCGGCGTCGAGCACGCTGGCGTGCGGCGGCAGCGGCAGCCGATCGAGCTCGGAGCGGATGATGCGACGCCGGCCGCGATACCACCAGTGGTGGTCGTCGAGGTCCAGCATCGATTTCATCAGGGCTTGATCCATGGCGGGCTGATGCTGTCAGGTTCGCTCCGGGAGGCCCCCGCCGCCTCGCGTCGCTAGACGACGGCGACCGGGTCCTCTTCGGTCGCCTCGGCGACCGGGAGCGTCAGCGTGAACCTCGCCCCCGGGCCGTAGCCGGGATCGAGCATGAGCTCGCCGCCCATCCGCTCGGCCAGCTCGCGGCCGATCGCCAGACCCAGGCCGAACCCGGCCTGGCCAGTGGTGTCGCGGCCCCGCTGGAAGCGCTGGAAGATCAGCTCGCGCTCCTCCGGCGGGACGCCCGGACCGTGGTCGGAGACGCTCAGCGAGGCCAGCCCGCCGTTGCGCGCCTCGACGCGGATCTCGGTCCCCGGCCGGCTGACATGGACAGCGTTGTCGAGCAGGATCCGCACGATCCGGGCCACGCTGCCGGGGTCGGCGAGCGCCCACACCGGACCGGTCGAGTCATCGAGCTCGGAGGCGATCCCGCGCTCGGCGGTCCCCAGCTCGAACTCGGCCAACACTGCGCGGCTGAGCTCGCTCAGCTCGACCGGCTCCGAGCGCAGCTCAACCTGCGCGTCCAGCCGGCTGAGGTCGAGCAGGTCGGCGGCCAGGCGCGCCAGCCGGCGTGATTGGGCCCGCGCACGGGCGAGCAGCGCTCTGGCGTCGTCGACGTCGGCATCGTCGCTGGAGAGATCGTCGTCGAGCAGCTCGAGCATCCCCTCCAAGGAGGTGAGCGGCGTGCGCAGCTCGTGGGAGGCGGTGGCCACGAACGCCCGCCGGGCCTCCTCCTGGTGCTGCAACTGGGTCTGCATCAGCGCGAACGTGCGCGCGAGATCCCCCACCTCGTCGCGGGCCCGGTCGACCTCGAAGTCGACGTGCGGCCCCTCCTGGGCCATCCTCAGCGCCGCCTGGCGCAAGCGGCGCAGCCGCCGGACGATCCGGCCCGCGAGCGGGAACGCCAGGATCAGGGTGAGCGCCAGGCCGGCGAGCGCGGCGGTCAGGAACGCGTTGCGAACCGCGTGGACTGCGGTCGGCACCTCGTCGATCCGCCGGCGGATCGCTAGCACGTAGGGCAGCCCGCCGTTGGTGAACGGATACGCGACCCGCGCGTACTCGGTGCCATCGATCGTGCCGAAGCTCTTCTGCACCTTGTGGGTGCGAAATGCCCTGGCGACGTCGTCGTAGGAGTCTGACTCGGAGCTGTCGCCCTCGGTCGCCGCCGGCAGCAGCAGGTTCCCCTTCCCGGTCGACTCCGGGTAACCGAGCACGTTGACGATCGCTCCCACCCGTGTCGCCAGCTTGCGTTGGGTGTCGTCCAACGCGACCCGCGACTTGTGGCTGCTCGGCAGGTTGTTCAGGTCCAGTCCGGTGAACTCGTTGGCCGGCTTGTGCGGCATGTCGCGGATCAGCGTCGTAAGCGCCGCGTGCCGCAGCGAGTTCTCCAGGGGTCCCAGCAGCGTGAGCGCCGCGACCGCGAGCGTGGCCACGGTCGTCAACAACACCGCGCCCACGATCCGCCCGCGCAGACCGAGGGCACCCCGCCGCGGTCGCGCGCGTGCCACCCCTACGGACCTCGCAGCCGGTAGCCGGCGCCCCTGACCGTGAGGATGTAGCGCGGCTTGTCGGGCTCGGGCTCGAGCTTCTCGCGCAGATGGCGGATGTGGACATCGATCGCCCGCGGGTCGCGGTACGCGCTGTCGCCCCAGATCGCCCGCAGCAGCTCCTGGCGGTTGAGCAGCCGGCCGGGGTCGGCCATCAACGCGTCAAGCAGCTCGAACTCCGAGAACGTGAGCCGCACCGGCCGACCCTCCATCGTGACCTCGCGCTGAGCTCGGTCGAGCGCGATCGGGCCGACCACCAGCACCTCGTCACCCATCGCCCGCGTGCCGGCCCGGCGCAGCACCGCGCGGATGCGACTGCGCAGCTCGGCCAGACCGAACGGTTTGGTGACGTAATCGTCGGCGCCCGCCTCGAGCCCCAGGACCGCGTCGGCCTCGGAGTCCAGCGCGGTCAACATGATGATCGGCACCACGTTGCGGCGGCCGCGCAACGTGCGGCAGACCTCGTATCCATCGGGACCGGCGCCGAGTGCCACGTCTAGCAGCACGATGTCGAAGTGGTCGGTGCTGGCGCGGTCGACCGCGGTGCGGCCATCAGCCACGGCCATCACCCGGTGGCCCTCGCGCGAGAACGAGCGGGTGAGCATCTCGCGCAGGTCCGACTCGTCGTCGACGACGAGGATGCTCAGCGACGCGTCAGCGCCGCGCGGCGGGGGCGCTGACGGATCCGGAGCGGGCCGGGGAGCCGGGGGGCGATTGGCTGCCATTTGGTGACGATCGTAGCTTTACGAGCCAGCATTCATGGTCATCTCCGTCCACCGATGGGCCGGGCGAGCCGCTGGCGGGTCACCCCACCCGGCCGAGGGTCTCCAGCTCACGGGCGCTCGGCGACGGCTCGCCCGCGGGGACCTTGGTCCGCCAGGGCACCAGCAGGCCGGCCTCGGCGACCGCCCACAGGAGCGCGACCCAGGTGACAGTCGCCAGCGTGACATGGACCCAGACCATGTCGGACGGAAGCTTCAGCTCGTACTGGACGCTGCCCACGAGCCCCTGGGCCGCCAGCAGCACGCCGACCGCAGTCAGGGGCTCAAGCAGCCGCTCACCCGCGCCGCGGCGGCGACCCATGAACCAGATCGCGACGACAGCAACCCCGAACAGGGCGGCGATCGTGGCGTGACGGTGGATCACCCAGTTCAGCGTGTCGGCGCCCTCGAAGTGCAGGCGATGGATCCGCTGGCCGGGCGAGCCGCCGGCGTGTGGACCGGCCGCCGTCGCCGCAGTGCCGGCGAAGATCGTCAGCGCGCCCAGCGGCAGCAGCAGGCGGATGCACCAGACCATCAGCCGGTCGGTGGCCCGGGGGCGCGAGCCGGGCTGATGCGCGCTGCGCCAGGCCAACGCCACGGCCACGATCAGGGCCAGCATCGAAAGGCAGAAGTGGGCCATGACGAAGCCCGGCGCCAGGTGCTCGCGGACCGTGAAGCCGCCGAGCACGGCCTGCGCGAGCACGAACAGCGGCAGGCTGGTGGCCAGCCAGGCCAGGTCCCGGCGAAACGGGCGCCGGGTGTACGCGAGCACGGCCGCGATCACGGTCATCACGCCGACCAGCCCCGAGATCGCGCGGTTACTGAACTCGATCAGCGCGTGGGTGCTGAGCGGGGGCAGCGCGTTGCCGCCGCACTTGGGCCAGTCAGGGCAGCCGAGGCCGGAGCCGGTCAGGCGTACCCCCGCGCCGGTTAGGACGATCAGCATCAGGGCGCCGAGGGTGATGTACGCGACGAGGCGGTACTGCTTGGGCGTGACGGTGAGGCGGTCGCGCATCTGCTCCCTCAAGGATGCCGCACCGGGCGATCCGGCGCGCCCCCGTCAGGGATTTCTCAGTATTTGAAGGGAAGGTCGGGCGCCAGCTCCCGCAGCGACGGGGCGTTGGCGTCGCGCTCTGAGGGGATCAGCTCCGAGGACGGCAGCGGCCATTCGATCCCGACCTCCGGGTCGTCGTAGGCAAACCCGCGCTCGAGCGCGGGGTCGTAGTAGGCCGTCTGCTTGTAGATCACGTCGGCGATCTCGCTGGTCACGCAGAACCCGTGGCCGAACCCGACCGGGACCAGCAGCTGGTGGTGGTTCTCATCGCTGAGCTCGAACGCCTGCCACTTGCCGTACGTCGGCGAGCCCTCGCGCACGTCGACGATCACGTCGACGATCGTGCCCCGGGCGCAGCGGACCAGCTTGGTGACGCCGTCGCCGATCTGCAGGTGCATCCCGCGGATCACGCCGCGAGACGACCGCGAGTGGTTGTCCTGGATGAACTGGGTGCCCTCTGCAAGCCCCATCTCGCCGACGTTGCTGGCGCGGAAGGTCTCGACGAAAAAGCCCCGGTGATCGCCGTGAACGGCCGGCTCGAGCAGGAAGGCTCCGGGCAGTTGTGTCTCCACTGGCGCCACGCGGGGGGAATCTAGATGATCCGCGTGTCCGACCGCGCGCGCCATAATCGCGCTCGCCAATGCGTGTACTCGTGACCGGCGGCGCGGGCTTCATCGGGGCGAGCGTGGCGCTCGGCCTCGCCGGCCGCCATGCCGACTGGCAGATCCTCGCGCTGGACAACCTGCGGCGCCGCGGCAGCGAGCTGAACCTCCCGCGCCTGCGAGACGCCGGCGTCGAGTTCCGCCACGGCGACGTGCGCGAGCCCGACGATCTGCTCGGCCTCGACCCGCTGGACGCCGTCGTCGAGTGCTCGGCCGAGCCCTCGGCGCTGGCAGGAGCCGACGGCAGTCCGGACTACGTCGTCGGCTCGAACCTCGTCGGCGCCTACCACTGCCTGGAGCTGGCGCGCCGCCTGTCGGCTTACGTCCTGTTCCTGTCGACCAGCCGCGTGTATCCGGTCGCCGCGCTGGAGAGCCTGGCGGTGAACGAGACCGACACGAGGCTCGAGCTGGCCGGCACGCAGGACGTTCCCGGCGCTAGCGCGGCCGGAATCTCGGAGGAGTTTCCCCTCGAGGGAGCGCGGACCATCTACGGCACCACCAAGCTGTCGGCCGAGCTGTTGATCGACGAGTACCGCGCCGCGTACGGGCTGCGGGCGGCGATCGACCGCTGCGGCGTCATCGCCGGCCCCTGGCAGATGGGAAAGGTCGACCAGGGCGTGTTCACCTACTGGATGCTCGCCCACCACTTCCGGCGCCCGCTGCGCTACATCGGCTTCGGCGGCCACGGCAAGCAGGTCCGCGACCTGCTCCACGTCGAGGACCTGGTGGCCCTGCTCGACGAGCAGATCCAGGATCCGGACCGCTGGGATGGGACGAAGGTGAACGTCGGGGGCGGGCGCGACTGCAGCCTGTCGCTGCTCGAGACCACGAGGTTGTGCGCCCAGATCACCGGCAACGAGCTGGAGATCGGCTCCGAGCGGCAGACCCGCCCGGGCGATGTGCCCGTCTACATCTCCGACTGCCGGCGGCTGTTCGGGCTAACCGACTGGCGGCCCCGGCGGTCGGCCGAGGAGATCCTCGCCGACATCCACGCCTGGATCGCAGAACACGAAGCCGCAGTCGAACTGGCGTTCTGAGTGTGCCCGTGCGTTCACTGACACGTAGCACGGGCAGCTTCGTGCTTGACTGCGCGGGCTGATGCCGACCGCAGTGATCACCGGCTCGGGCGGGCTGATCGGCTCAGAATCAGCCCAGCGCTTCGTGCAGGCAGGCTATGACGTGGTCGGCCTCGAGAACGACATGCGCGCGCGGTTCTTCGGGCCCAGCGCATCCACGTCGCACACCACCGAGCGACTGACCCGCACGCTGGGCGGCGCCTTTCGCTCGCTGGAGATCGACATCCGCGACCGCGATGCGGTCGATCGGGTGTTCGCGCAGGAGTCGGGCTCGATCGAACTGGTGATTCACACCGCTGCCCAGCCCTCCCACGACTGGGCGGCATCGGATCCGCAAACCGACTTCACGGTCAACGCCAACGGCACGCTGAACCTGCTCCAGGCCACGCGCGACCACACCCCATCGGCGACGTTCATCTTCTGCTCGACCAACAAGGTCTACGGCGACCTCCCCAACCACCTGCCGCTGGTCGAGCTCGACGAGCGCCTGGAGCTGCCCGAGGACCACCGCTACTTCCCGGGCATCGACACGACGATGTCGATCGACGCCTCCACTCACTCGCTGTTCGGCGTGTCCAAGGCGGCGGCGGACCTGCTCGTGCAGGAATTCGGGCGCTACTTCGAGATCCCCACCGTGTGCTTCCGGGGCGGCTGCCTGACGGGCCCCAACCACGCGGGCGCGATGCTGCACGGCTTCCTCTCCTATCTGATGCGGTGCACGATGACCGGCGAGCCCTACACCGTGTTCGGCTACGGGGGCAAGCAGGTGCGCGACAACATCCACTCCGCCGACCTCGTGTCCGCGTTTGAGGCATTTCACCGGGAGCCGCGGGCCGCCGCCATCTACAACATCGGCGGTGGCCGGGCCAGCAACTGCTCGATGATCGAGGCGATCGCGCTGTGCGAGTCGATCGCCGGCCGCGAGCTCGACTGGACGCTGTCGGACCATAACCGGATCGGCGATCACCGCTGGTGGATCTCCGACCTGTCCCCGTTTCGCGGCGACTATCCCGGCTGGGACATCACCTACGACGTCGCGGGCGTGCTACGAGAGATCCACGACCACAACGAGGAGCTGTGGGAGACGGCGCGCTGAAGCTGTCCGTGGTGATTCCCGCCCACAACGAGGTCGAGTCGATCGGACCGACCGTGGAGGCCACCGTGGCCGAACTGGAGCGGGCGCAGATCGAGTACGAGATCGTGGTTGTCGACGATGCGTCCGGCGACGGCACCGGCGACGTCGTCCGCGCGATCGCCGCCCGCCACCCGGCGGTCCGCTGCCTGCGCTCCCCCAAGCCGCCCGGGTTCGGTCAGGCGGTCCGCGCCGGTCTCGACGAGTACACCGGCGACGCGGTGGCGATCATGATGGCCGATCTTTCGGACTCGCCGCAGGACCTGGTCCTCTACTACCGCGTGCTGGAGCAGGGCTACGACTGCGCGTTCGGGACGCGGTTCGGCAGCGGTGGCGAGACCCACGACTACCCGCGCGTCAAGCTCGTGCTCAACCGGATCGCCAACGCGGGCATCCGCTTCCTCTTCCAGCACGGCTACAACGACACCACGAACGCGTTCAAGGCGTATCGGCGGCACGTGATCGACCAGATCCAGCCGCTGCTGTCAAATCACTTCAACCTCACCGTCGAGCTGCCGCTCAAGGCAGTCGTCCGCGGATATGACTTCGCGGTGGTGCCGGTCACATGGACCAACCGGCAGTACGGCGTATCGAAGCTCCGTTTGCAGGAGATGGGCAGCCGATACGCGTTCATCATCCTCTACGTGTGGCTCGAGCATCACTTGAGCCGGGGCGATTATCGCCGGACGGACATCCGTAACAGCCGCGCAGGCAGGGCTGGCGGGGAGCACCAGCTCAGCAGAAAGCCCTGAGGCGCGGTGTCGGCCGTCTCGCCTACCGCTCGGCATCCCGGCGCAACCCGCACGAGCCGACTCGACCTGAGTCCGTCCGGGGCGGCGTTCGCCGGCCTGCTCGCGCTCGGCGCGATTCTTGTCCTAGTTCAGACCCGGAATCTGAGCTTCTTCGGCGACGACTGGGATTTCGTGCTCGACCGCCGTGGATTGTCGCCGCATGTGTTGCTGACACCTCATGGGCCGCACCTGTCGCTGGTGCCGATCCTTACCTACAAGCTGCTCCTGCAGGTCTTCGGGTCGAGCTACCTGCCGTTCAGGCTCCTGGCCGCCCTCGACCTCGTGGTGATCGCCTACGTCCTCGGACGCGTCTGCCGTGCGAAATGGGGACGCTGGTGGGGGCTGGCACCCGTGCTGCTGCTGGTCACGCTAGGCCAGGGCGGCGTGACGCTTCTGTGGTCGTTCCAGGTGGGGTACGCCCTGGCACTCGCCGCGGGCGTGATCGCGCTGTTGGCGGTTCAGCGGGACGAGACCTGGGCTGATGTCCTGGCGTGCGGCATGCTGCTGCTCTCACTGGCCAGTGCCAGCCAGGGCATCGGATTCACGGTGGGTGTCGCCGTGATGCTGGTGCTGCGCCACGGCTGGCGCCGGCGCGCCTGGGTCGTCGTCGCACCCGCCCTCCTCTACGGCCTGTGGTACCTCAAGTACGGCCACCAGTACAGCGAGACTCACCTCAGCCTGTGGAAGGGCTCGTTGACGTATGTGATGCAGACGCTGAGCGCCACCCTGGGAGCGCTCGTGGGGCTGTCACAGGTGACGCCTCAGACCGGAACGCTTGACATCACCTTCGGAGTGCCACTGGCGCTGGGCACTGTCGCGGCGATTGCCTATGCGGCGTGGCGTGGTTGGCGGCCCGGGCGGCTGTTCTGGGGCGCAGCGACGACTTTCCTGGTGCTGGTGGTCGCGACCTCCTTGTCGAACAGCAACGGGTTGCGTCCACCGAATGAGCCGCGGTACCTCCCGCCTGACGCCATGCTGCTACTCATCTGTCTGTGCGCCGGGGCGCCCCGTCCAAGGCTCGCGCGTGCGGGCACGATCGCTGCGTGCGTGGTGCTCGCCATCGTCTCGGCCACCAACGCCGCGCAGTACGATCAGCAGCGGACGTTCCTGCACGACTCCGACGTGATCAGCCGAGCCGAGATTGGAGCGACGGACATCCTGCGGGGCATCGTGCCCCCCGCGTTCACTCCCGAGCAGCCCAGTGACCCCGGGGTCGTGGTCAACGTGCAGGCCGGCCCGCTGTTCAGTGCCGAGGATGCGTTCGGGCCGTTCGGGTCCACGCCGGCGACGCTCCTCAGGCAGAGTGAGGACACCCGGCAGCGTGCGGATGTCGTGCTTCGCAGCGGTGAGTCACTGGCGCTCTCCCCGGCCGTCAACCCCGGAGTCGGCAAGACCACTCCGCCGGGTGTCCTGAGCGGGCAGGCGCGAACCGATCGCGGTTGCGTGATCCTGACCTCGGGCCCGGTCGACATCCGCACACCGATCGGAACGTTTTTGATCACGGCTCCTTCAAGCGGCCCGGTCACCGTGATGATGGGCCGGTTTGCGACGGGCTACCCGATCGCGCTGGGCTCGGTCGCACCGGGGACCACGGCCGCCGTGCGTGTCCCGGCCGACCGAGCGCCTCAGGTTCCCTGGCGGATGTCGCTTGGCGGACCCGGTGGACGCGTCTGTGCGGTGGGCGGCTGAGGAACAGGGGCCTTGGCGGCCGCGCCTGTCGCCGCTCCGGGGCGAACGAGTGGCGCTCGCCGGCGTGTGGGCGATTGCAGTACTCGGCTGCCTGATCGGGCTGGCGATCCGGCCCAGCGCGAACCTGGATCCCGGCGTTGGCGCCCAGCTGTTCGGGCTCGTACGTGTCCTCACGACGACTGTGCTCGCAATCGTGCTCGTACTCGGCCCGGGCATTGCGCTACGCGCCGCGACTCGGCACCGCCTCCAGCTCGGGTTCCTACCTCTTCCCGGTCTGGCCCTCCTGGCCGCGACGGGTGGGGTGGCGTGGGCGGTCGGCCTGCTCGGCTGGGCTCACCCCCGGATCGTGTGCGCGGCAATCCAGCTCACCGTGTTGGCCTGCTTGCCCATCGCCGTCGCCCGAGGCGACGGTGCAGAGGTGCTGAGTGATGAGGAGTGGAGGATCCTGGTGCTCGTCGCGGCTCCGCTGGGGATCGCAATCGCGCGCTCGCTGTGGTCACTGGGTCCTGCCGGCGAGCTTTACGGCGGAACGATCTACAGGACGCTCGAGGTCGGCGACCGCCCCGACAGCCGCATCTCGTTTCACGTGGTGCAGTTGGTTGCCAACGCCAATACTCCTTACGGCCCGGTGGCGCATTCGTACTTCAGCCCGTACTCCTTCTCTGATCGCGGGCCCTTGGCAGGCTTCGCAAGTACACCGATCGTGATGTTGAGCGGAGGCAGGCCACCGGTCGTGGTAGGCGCCGAGACCTGGCTGCCGTTCGACCCCCAGGGGTTCATGGCCTACCGGCTGGCGATGATGACGTTCGCCGCGACCGCCTTTATGTCGCTGTGGACCCTCACCGCGCGGATCGCGGGCGACACTGCCGCTCGGCTCGCGGTGCTGCTCGCCGCGACCACGCCGTTTCTGGTCCACGAGATCTGGTTCACCTGGCCGAAGATGCTCGCGGCATCGCTGGTGCTACTCGCTGCCGTGAGCGTGCTCGAGCGACGCCCGCTCGTGGCCGGCGTGCTCGTCGGTGTTGGATACATGGTCCATCCGCTGGCGCTCCTGTCGGTGCCAGCGCTGCTTCTGCTGGCGCTGTGGCCGCATGCGGCGCGGCATCTACACCGACCTCGGTTGATGCCGGCGATCATGCTGGCCTTCGGACTCGGCGTGTTTGTGATCACGTGGCGCCTCGCCAACGGCTCGCACTACACCCAGAGCGCATTTCAGGACTACCTCAAGCAGGCCGGATCGACTAGGACGCTGGCCGGGGACCCAGTGACGCTCAGCGCTTGGATCTCTGATCGGCTCGTGTCGATCGGCAACACCCTGGTGCCGCTCAGGCTTTTCCTCCTGTCCGCGCACGATCAGGAGATCAATAGTGCACTTCAGACCTGTTTTCCGTTTTGTACGGGTGGGTCTCCGTGGGTGGTGCATTTCTTCTTTCAGTATTGGACCACGCTTCCATTTGGACTCGGCATCGTGTTCTTTCCTTTCCTCTTATCAAACCTGTGGAGGGCGTTCCGGAGATGGCCGTGGGCGATCCTCGCCACAGTGGTGGTTCCCTTCGTAGCATTTGCTGTCTATTGGGGTGCGGCGTCCACGGGCCTCCTCCGTGAGGGCTTGCACGCGTGGGTCCTCACGTTATTCGTCGTGATCGGCGCACAGCAGCGCGCGTGTGGTTTCCCCTGGCTGCGGTCCTCTCTCGTAAGAGCTGTGCTTGCAACTCGCCCGCTGGGGGTCCTGCTGGTTGCCGTGCTCCCAACAGTCGTCACCAGCCGGCGGGTTGTCGCCGGTCACTTCGTGCTCACCGACTCTCTCGCAGTGATCGCCATGCTCGCATTGGCCACCTACCTCGGCGCCGCTGTGTGGCGCGAGAAAGCAAGTTCTCCTGCTGAACCCACTGCCGGCGGCGCCTATGCGTTCCAGTAGCACGACGGTCGCACCGTATCCAGACTCACACGAGCCCTCGCCCGGGGATCGCGGCTAGGCTCGAGTTCCTGACCATGGGATCGCCCAGACAGGACGAGCATGTGAGAGATTCGCCGCAGGAGGCCCCGCCTGCGCCACGGGATACCCGCGCCCAGCTCGCCTCCGAGTTCCTGCGCGGCAGCGGGCTCGAGATCGGAGCGATGAACTGGCCGCTTGCGGTCCCAGCCGACGTCCACGTCACCTACGTCGATCACATGAACGTGGAAGACCAGCACGCGGCGCACCCCGAGCTGGAGATCGCCCGGGTGGACGTGATCGACGACGGCGAGCGCCTCGAGACGTTCGGCGAGGAGTCGGTCGACTTCATCATCGCCAACCACTTCATGGAGCACACCGAGGATCCGATCCGCACGATCGAGACCCACCTGAGCAAGCTGCGCCCCGGCGGGATCCTGTTCTACGCGGTTCCCGACCAGCGCTACACGTTCGACTTCCGGCGGCCGCGAACGACGCTCGAGCACCTGATCGCCGACTACGAGCACGGTCCGGAGGCGTCGCGATGGGCGCACTTCCTGGAGTGGGAGCGAATGGTCTACGAACCGGGTACGGCGCCGCCGGACGAGCAGCAGGTCCGGCTCAAGGCCACCGAGGACGAAGCCACCGGCTACTCGATCCACTTCCACGTATGGACTCAGGCGGACCTGCTCGAGCTGTTGCTGTACTGCCAGGAGCGGTTCGCCTCGTTCGAGATCGAGGCGTTCACGCGGCGCTCGATCGAGAACATCGCGGTGCTCCGCAAGCACGGCGAGTGGGTGCCCGGCGCCGCGCCCGGGACGGCTTGGGCACCGCCCTCGACCGCCAGCCCGCTCGAGGCCCGCGACGACGGGCCCCGCGCAGCCGCAGATGGAGCCGTGCGGCTGTCCGCGCTGAGGATGGCCCTCGACGACGGATCCGCTCTCGCGTCGTGGCCGGTCGAAGCGGAGGGGATCGACGGCCGCGCACTCGCGCAGGTCGCCGACGCTCCGGTGTCGTTCGAGCTGGTGCTCGCTTCCCCGGCGACGTTCTCCGCCGAGGTACGGCTCGGCGACCACGACTGGCGCGATCTCAGGGGCTCCGTGCGCCCTTGGGTCGCCTCGGTTGACGGAGGCGGCGCCGGGCGCCGGCTCTGGTCGGGCGTGCTCACGTGCGCGGCCGACGGAGGCGAGCCGGGGGGATTGCGGGTCCGATGCGAGCTGCCGGCGTCGACCCGGACGCTCGTGCTGGGATGCGACCGGCTGCCGCCACGGCGCGGACGACCGGTGGGGCGGGCGTTCTGGGTCGATGCCGAATTGCTCGACCGCTCCGCACCACCAGTGGTGCGGCTCTCCACCGCCGACCCGAGCCGCTGCCGGGCGCGTACGCCGCCGAAACCGGGCTCGCCGGGGCCGAACGCGCCGATGTTCTCGGTGCTGACGCCCGTGCACGATCCGCCGCCCGCGATGGTCGAGGAGGCAATCTCGTCGGTGCTCGCCCAGTCGCTGCCCGAGTGGGAGCTGTGCCTGGTCGACGACGGCTCGACTGACCCCGAGGTGGTCGCGACGCTGCAGCGCCACGCGGCCGCCGACCCCCGGATCCGGCTGCTCCGGCGCGAGACGTCCCGCGGGATCGCGTCGGCGACGAACGCCGCGCTCGAACTGGCGACCGGGCGCTACGTGGCGATGCTCGATCACGACGACCTGCTCGAGCCCGACGCACTCGAGCGGATGGCAAGCGCGATCGCCGACGACCCCGGCCTCGAGATGCTGTATTCCGACGAGGACGTCGTTGATGACGGCAGGCGGATCTGGCGTCACCTCAAGCCCGACTGGTCGCCGGAGACGATCTGCACCAGCGGATACACGTGCCACCTCGCCGTCTACAGCCGGTCGCTGATGCTCGAGCTGGGCGGGTTCAGATCGGATTTCGACGGCTCGCAGGACTATGACTTCGTGTTGCGTGCCAGCGAGCGGGTCGATCGCGTCGCGCACATCCCCCATGTCCTGTATCGCTGGCGGGCTCACGCCGGCTCCACCGCCGGCGGCGACTCCAAGCAGTTCGCGTTCGACGCAGCGCGGCGGGCGATCGCCGAGCACCTGCAACGCACCGGCCGCCACGCGGCGGTCCAGTTCGCCGATTCCGACGGCCTCTATCGAGTCGCGCCCGAGCTCGATCAGGCGATGACCGCCGCGCTGATCGTCCCAGTAGGCGACGTGCCCTCGGCTGCCGAGCTCGAGCGAGCCGCGCGGTCGTGGCTGTCACAGCCTCACGCGGCGTGGACGGTGGTGCTCGCCGGCTCCAGCGAGGCGACCGAGGCCAGCGCCGCCGCGCTCGCGCGAGCGGGAGTCGACGGCGCCCGGATCGCGGCGGTTGAGACCGGGCGCGCCGCCGATCGCGCTGCCTGCCTGGCCGCGGGTGCGGACGCTGTCGAGGCCGACGCCGGTCAGCTCGTGCTGATGCAGGCGCCGGTCACGGGCCTCACGCACGACTGGCTGACCCGGCTGCTCGAATACGCCGGCGATCCGGGGATCGGGGCCGCCGGCCCGCTGGTGCTCGCACCGGACGGGCGGATCGCCGACTCGGGCGTCGCGATCGCCGGAGGCATGCCGACCTTCCTCAGGCACGCCGAGGACGGATCGGTCCCCGGCCAGTTCGGATTCGGGACGGCGGTGTTCAACGTCACCGCGGTCGGCGAGGTGCTCGCCACGCGCCGCGACGCCTTCCGCGCACTCGGCGGCCTACGCGTGGAGCTGGGGGGCCTGGCACTCGTGGACTATTGCCTCCGCGCAGCCGAGCGCGGCCTGCGTACCGTGACTGTTCCCGACGCGCGCGTGCGCAGCGAGGAGGCCGCCGGCCCCGCCAACGACGTCCCTGCGATCTGGAGCCTGGCCGCCCACCACCCGGGCCGCGCGGTGGATCCCTACTACAACCCGGGCTACCGGCAGGATCGCGCCGACTTCGTCACGCGGGACTAGCTCCGGGCGGCGCTAGATCCCCAGCCGGTCCAGGTAGCTCCGGTACCAGTGGACGGTCCGGTCGATCCCCTCCTTCAGCGGGACCCGCGGCGACCAGCCCGACGCCGCGCGCAGCTTGGTCGAGTCGACCCACTGGCGCTCGATCTCACCCGGCGGCGTTCCGGCTCCGCGCACGTCGGGTTCGACGCCCGTGCCCGCCGCCCGGCATACGAGCTCGACCACCTCGTGCACCGAGTGGGGAACGTCGCCGCCGGCGTTGAAGGCCTCCCCGGCGGCCGCACCCTGGTCGAGCAGCGACCAGATCGCGAGATATGCCTGGACCGCGTCGTCGACGTAGAGAAAATCGCGCTCGGGGCTCCCGTCGGAGCGGATCACCGGTCGGCGCCCTTCGATCGCCGCCACGGCGCATTCGGGCACCAACCGCGACAGGTTGAGGTCGCCGCCGCCGTAGAGGTTCGCGAACCGGGTCACCGCCACCGGCAGCCCGAACGTGTGCCAGTACGACCGCGCGATCATGTCGGTGGCGGCCTTGGACACGTCGTAGGGAAAGAGCGGCGCCAGCGGGGAGTCCTCGGTGTACGGAAGCCGATCCTGCGCCCCGTACGCCTTGTCGGAGGCGGCGACCACCACCCTTCCCACGGCGGCGCGGCGACAGGCGTCGAGCACCGTCCAGGTGCCACGAATGTTGGTCTCGAACGTCGCCGCGGGCTCCCGGTTGGCCACGCCGACGATCGTCTGGGCGGCTAGGTGGAACACGGACTCGACACCGCGCTCGTCGAGTACACGCTCGATCAACTGGGTGTCGCAGACGTCGCCTTGGACGACGTTGACGTGGCACTCGGTGCCCTCGAGCTCGAGCGCCGAGGTCACTCCATCGTCGAGCTTGAGGACCGTCACCTCCATCCCCCCGTCAAGCAGCGCGACGACCAGCCGGCTGCCCAGCAGCCCGTAGGCGCCGGTGACGAACACGGAGCGGCTCACGGCGGCTCACGGTACACGCCCGTTACTGGACGACCGCTAGCCTGCGGTGCCATGAGCGCGTCGTCGGCGATCGCCCCGGCCGAGCGGCCGGCGCAGGCGCCGGTCGTCCGCGGAGACCCGCGCGGGCAGCTGGCGGCCGAGTTCCTGCGCGGCGGGGGTGTCGAGATCGGCGCTCTGCACCAGCCGATGCCAGTTCCTCCGGGGGCCGGCGTCACCTACGTCGACCGGATGACGGTCGAGGACCTCCGAGCCCACTACCCGGAGCTGGCCGAGCTGCCGCTGACGCCGGTGGACGTCGTCGACGACGGCGAGCGGCTCGACAAATTTGCCGACGCCTCGGTCGACTTCCTGGTCGCCAACCACTTCCTGGAGCACTGCGAGAATCCGATCGGGACGATCGAGACCCATTTGCGCAAGCTGCGCCCCGGCGGCGTGCTGTTCTACGCAGTCCCGGACAAGCGCTACACGTTCGACTTCCGACGGCCGCGCACCAAGCTCGCCCACGTTGTCGGCGACTATGAGAACGGTCCCGAAGCATCGCGCCGCGACCACTACGTGGAGTGGGAGCGGATGATCTACGAGCCCGGAGCGTCTGCACCCCCGGACGAGGTGGCGCTCAACGAGGCCGAGCGCCACGAGCGCGAGGGTTACTCGATTCACTTCCACGTATGGACGCAGGCGGATCTGCTGGAGCTGTTCATGCACTGCCGCGACCGGTTCGAGACATTCGAGCTGGAGGCCGTGCGCCGCTCGGGCCTGGAGAACATCGTCGTGCTGCGCAAGCGCGGCGAGCTCATGGCCACTGCGCCTGCGCCGGCCGCCCGAGCGCCTGCCGCACCGGCCCCTGTCGAGCCGGTACCGCGGACGGTTGAGGTCGCGATTCCGCTGTCGGCGCTCCGGTCGCGCCTGGACGTCGGTTCGCAGGGCGCGCACTGGTCGGTGGACGTGACCGGAACCACCGGGCGATCGCTGGTCCAGGCGGCCGACTCTGCGATCGAGTTCCCGCTACGGCTCACCGGACCAGTCCGGTTCTCGGCTGCGGCGGTGCTGATCGACCTCGACTGGCGCGATGCGCGGGGAGCGATCCGTCCGTGGGTGGCGGTCGTCGATCAGGCCGGCAACCGCCGCGAGCTCTGGTCGGGATCGCTCGTCTGCGCGGCCGACGGCGGCGAGCCCGACCCCCTGCGGCTCGAATGCGAGCTGCCCGCCTCGACGCATTCGCTCCAGCTCGGTCTCGAGCAGCTGCTGCCGCGGCGCGGGATGCCGGTCGGGCGCGCGCTGTGGCTCGAGCCGGAGCTCGTCGACCCGGCGGCGCCGACGACCGGCCTCGAGGCTTCACCCGAGGCATCCGATTCCGCCGCGCCGCCGGCCCGAGAGGTGTCGTCGGACTCGCCGCTGATCTCGGTGCTCACCCCGGTCCACGACCCGCCGCTGGCGATGCTCGAGGAGGCGATCTGGTCGGTGCGCGGCCAGTCGTTCTCCGACTGGGAGCTGTGCCTGTCCGACGACGGCTCGAGCGACCCCGAGGTGATCGCCGCGCTGCAGCGCCACGCCGACGAGGACGGGCGCATCCGGCTGGTCCGCCGCGACCGGGCCGGCGGCATCTCGGTGGCCACCAATTCGGCGCTCGAGCTCGCCCGGGGCGAGTTCATCGCGCTGCTCGATCACGACGACTGGCTCGAGCCCGACGCGCTCGAGACTGTCGCTCGCACGCTGTCGGCGGACCCGACCCTGGACATGCTGTATTCCGACGAGGACGTGGTCGCCGACGGCCAGCGGATCGCCCGGCACCTGAAGCCCGACTGGTCGCCCGAGTCGTTCTGCTCCGCGATGTACACCTGCCACGTCGGTGTGTACCGGCGGGCGCTGGCGCTCGAGCTCGGCGGCTTTCGCCCCGAGTTCGACGGCTCCCAGGACTACGACTTCGTGCTGCGTGTGATCGAGCGGACCGACCGGATCGCCCATGTTCCGCGCACTCTCTACCACTGGCGCGCTCACGCCCACTCGGCCGCCGGCGGCGAGGACGCCAAACCGTTCGCCTACACGGCCGCTCGCCGGGCGATCTCGGCCCACCTCGAGCGCACCGGCCGGACCGCCGAGGTGCAGTTTGGGACGTTCCCGGGCCTGTATCGGGTGGTGCACGAGGTCGATCCGTCGCTGACCGTCGCGATCGTGCTGGCACTCGCCGCAGACGGGCCGCCCCCGGAGGTGCTGACCGAAACCGCGCGGTCCTGGAGCACCCAATCTCATCCGACGTGGGAGGTGGTGCTCGCGGCGCCGCCGGAGGCGCTCCACGCCCACGCACATGCGCTGCGCGCCGGCGGCGTCGAGCACTCTCGCATCACCACGGTCGCCACCGATCCGGCGCCCGACCCGATCGCCGCGCTGGCGAGTGCGGCCGGGGCCTGCCGGGCGGAGCACCTGGTGCTGATGCAGTCACCGGCAGTCGGCCTGACCCACGACTGGATGACCAGGCTGGCCGGCTACTGCACGGACCCGGCGATTGGCGCCGCCGGGCCGGTCGTCCTGTCCGCCGACGGCCGGATCGAGCGCGCCGGCGTCGCGGTCACCGGTGGCCTTCCCCTGTTTCTGCTGCACGGGCTGGACGCGATCATGGGCGGGCCCACGGTCCTCAACGTCAGCGCGGTCACCGGAGTGGTCGCGACCCGTCGCGAGACGTTCGAACAGCTCAACGGACTCCGCAGCGACCTCGGCGAGCTTGCGCTGGTCGACTACTGCCTGCGCGCGACCGCCTCCGGGTTGCGGATCGTGACGATCCCCGACGCCAGGCTGCGCGCGATTCCCGACGCCGGCCCGGTCAACGACCTCGCGGCGATCTGGCGGCTGCGCAGCGCCTGGGGGCCCGCTGTCGCCCGCGATCCTTATTACAACCCCGGCTACCGGCAGGACCGAGGCGACTTCACCCCGGTCCAGTAGCGCACCGTGCGCGTCCTGATCGAAGTGTGAAACGCTTCGGCGGTGCCGTGGGCTCCCGAGTTGTTCTCCAATGACGGTGGGATCCCGTTGGAGCACTGCCGGATGATCGATGACGGTCGTGCCTGCGCGCTGGAGTGCAACGTAATCAACCGCTCGCGCCGGGAACTGGGCGATGCGCGGGCGGTAGCGGTGAACTAGAAAGGCGGCGTGGCGTGCCTCAAGACGCGCGGCGACGTCGGCACCGCGGGTGAGGGGGTGGTACCCAGCACCTGCGGCGTACTCGGTGGTTAGGCCATGTAGGCCAGCGAGGGCTGCGAGCGAGCGCCCCGTGAACAGGCGAAGATGCATAAAGCCTTCCGCGCCGCGGTCGCCGTCACCGGGGGACAGGGGATTGCCGATCAGCGCGATATCAGAGACGTGACATGGTGGTGGCTGAAGGCCGAACACGAGGGAGACGATGTTGTGCCACGAGGCCAAGTTGTTCGTAGACACGAGCGCGTAGCCTCCAGGTCCTCCTCTCCACCGCGTCCCACCCCAAGGCGATCCAGCAACTGCCCCGCGTGACGGCACACGCACGAACCACCAAGGATGTTGTGTCGAGCCTATCGCCAACCGACTGGTCCACACAAGATCAGTGGCCCTGAAACCCGATCGAGCTGGTGTCCCGTCCGCCATGCAGGCGGACGAGCAGGAACGCACTCAGACCGGCGGCAGGATGCCGGCCATCAGCTGTGGCGCGTGTTCGATCACTGCGGCCATCGCCGTTGTCTTGGAGAGGTTGGTGGTCGACACCATCGAGCCCGGCGAGGCCCGGTAGCGCGCCAGGATCTGCGGCACCAGTTGGCCGCTCCAGCCTCGCTCGGCCATCCGGCACCACAGGTCGTAGTCCTCCCAGCCGTACAGGCGACGGTCGGTGGTGAAGCCGCCGATCTCGCGCAGCCGGTCGACGCGGATCATCGAGAGCGCGTCGATGTAGTTGCCCAGACGCAGGCGCTCGGGCTGCCAGCCGAGCACGCTCTGCAAGTAGTCGGCGTCGCCCGACACGAACGCCTCGGTCATCCCGAACACCTCGAGCATCGGATACGCGAAGGCGACTTCGGGAATCGAGTCCAGCGCCCACGCCAGAGCGTCCAGGCAGCGCGGGTACACCTTGTTGTCGGCGTCCAGGACGAAGCAGTAGGGCGCGCGAGCAAAGTCCACAGCCGTGTTGCGGGCGGCGCCGAGCCCGCGGTTGACGCCGTGACCCACAAGCCTTGCCGGGATCCAGGGGTGGGCGGACATCCACTCGGCTGTCGTCTCCCGCGAGCTGTCGCCCGAGCCGTCGTCGACTACGACCAGCTCGAACTCGCGCATCCGACTGTTCGAAACGGAATCGAGGGCCTCGCCGATCAGCGCGGCGTGGTTGTAGAGCGCGGTGATCACCGTGACCCGCGGATCGCGCCGCAGGGCCCAGGCCGGCGACTGGTGGATTACGCCGGTACCTGGAACGCGACCATTCTCCGAACCCACCATCTGCTCGAGGCGGGCGACCTGGCGGCGGAGCTCGATCAGATCGAGCCGGGCGTCCTTGAGCCCGCGGCGGATGGCCCCCGACTCGGCGTCGGCGTCGTCGGAGGGCGCCGGGAACCACCGGTACGGAAGCCTGCTGCGCAACGTCAGCCTGCGGCCGAGTCGGGCACCAGGCGACACCGGACGCCCGACCAGCTCGACCGCGGCCGCCCGCAGCACCGAGACCGACAGCGCCATGGGCAGCCACGAGCGGATCCGCTCATGGGCCGCGAATCGAATCCGCGCCAAGCCGGCGGGGTCGCCCAGCGCCGCGTCAAGCGCAAACGGCAGCGAGTCGGGAGCGGCAGCCAGCAGATGCTCGCCGGGAACGAGCGGCGCAACGCCGCCGGAGTGCTCGGTGACGACGACGGCACCCGCGTGGATCGCGTCCAGCACCCGTAGCCATTCGAAGTACGGCTCATCGCCCTGATGGATGTTGAGCACGATCTTGGCTCGGGTCAGCAGGTCCCACTTGCCGTCGGCCACAAACGTCGTGGACCCGCGAGGGTTCGTCCGCGAGTTGTCCGAGAACAGCAGATAGCTGTTGTAGGGCGCCAGCACGCGAGCACAACGGGCCAGATACTTTGTCCGCCGCCGGGTGAGCGCGCCGAGGAACAGCACGTCGATGTCACGCTCGCCGTCGGGGTTGAAGCGATCGCGCAGCGACGAGTAGCCGGGCCGGAGGTGCCGCGCCGGAATCCCCGCCCGCCGGAACTGAGCCACCGAGCGCGCGCTGATGTCGAACACGGCCCCGGCCCGTCGCGACAGCTCGATGTCCTGGTCGAGGTGGACGGTGCCGGGCTGCTCGGCACAGATGAAGATCGTCCGCCTGAGGATCGACTCGTCTGGCAGCGCGTCCTCGCCCTCCAGCGCCACGAATTCGTGCGGCGGCACCAGCGCGTAGACGCGTTCAGGGGTGGGGTCGGGGAAGCCGTCGGTGTGCACCGACGTTGGCATGCCCTGCTCTGCGAGCTCGTGCTGGAGCGTCTCCACGAACTCGCGGAAAAACCAATTCTGGTTCGGGGACATCACGAACGCGAGCTCCGGCACGGGCGGGGATGGTACTGGCGAACCAACTTGCAGCCGGTCGACTAACGTCCCCGCCATGACCGAGCTGCCGCCCGAGATCACTGTCGATCTGGCCGAGGACCTGCGCTCGTACTGGCGCGATCGGATCCGCCAGCACACCAGCGATGTATACGCCGACGTCAGGCTCTCCAAGCTCCCCGAAGACCTGCGGACCTACGAGCATCTGCTGTGGGCAGACCGGCCCGACACGGTGATCGAGATCGGGACGCAATACGGCGCCAGCGCGCTGTGGTTCCGCGACCGGCTGCGGACCCTGCAGAACTACGGGCTGATCGGCGAGCCGCGCGTGGTGACGGTCGACATCGACCAGTCGGCCGCCCGCCGCAACTTGGAGCGCGCCGACCCCGATTACGCCGAGTCGATCCATGTGCTCGAGGCCGACGTGCGCGAGGCCGGGGTCGCCGATGCGGTCGCCGATCTGATCGGAAAGCGGTGCCTGGTGGTAGAAGACTCCGCCCACGAGTACGACACGACGTACGCGGCGCTCACCACGTTCGCCCGGTTCGTACCCGCCGACGGCTACTTCATCGTCGAAGACGGCTCGGTCGACATCGAGGCCCTGCGGATCGAGGACGACTGGCCTCGTGGCGTCCTACCCGCACTGCGCGACTGGCTCGCCACTGACGAGGGCCGTCAGTTTCACCTGCGCCGCGATCTCGAGCTGTACGGGATCACCTCGCACCCCAACGGCTTCCTGCAGCGGCGAGGCGAGCCGCTCTCGGCGCGGGGGCCGGGCGCCGCCGAGCGACGAGGCGACGGCCCCAGACCCTCTCGAACTCGCGCCGGCCGGCGCCAAGAGCCTCCTCGAGCGGCGGGTCGACGAGCTCCGTCTGGCGATCCGCGAGCGCGACGCCGAGATCGCCGCGCTTCGACAGCAGCTGGAGGATCCCGAGCGGCTGCGCGAGTACGACCGGCTGCAGAGGCAGCTCGTCGACGCCGAGCAGAGGTTGGCCGGGATCCCCGACCTCGAGCTGAGGATCGCCGAGCTCGAGCGCGAGCTGGCCGACGCCAACCGTGCCACCGAGGCCGCTCAGGACCAGGTCCGCGCGCTGGATGACCGGCTAACCCGTGGTCAACGGGTGCTCACCGATGTGTTCAACTCACCGAGCTGGCGCGTGACCAAGCCGCTGCGCCAGGCCAAGCAGATCCTGAACCGCAACTAGCCCTGCGGACTCAGGATCCGCGATCGCGCAGCCGGCGCTTCGCCGCCCGCAGCGGGGCCGTCATCCGCCAGCTCGCCGAACGCTGCAGCTCCTCGAGCCAGTGGCGCGACGCGGCGGCCTCGCCGCGGGCTCGGTCGAGCTCCGCACGGCTGGTTGCGACGGCAGCGGCGACGTTGCCGGCGCCAACCCCCCCGCCAGCGGCCTCTCGCGCTACGAGCGCGTCACGGACTGGCGACAGCAGCTCGAACAGCTCGTAGAAGCGGCCGCCATCGTCGCTGCCGGCCGAGATCCGATCGCCCTCGGCATCGACCACGACGATCCCCAGGCCTCCCCACAGTTCGTGGTGGAATGGCCCGCCATAGCCGAGATGTCCGCCGATGAAGTCGAGGTCCGCGTAGGCGACCTTACCCTCGGCGGCGTAGTCGACCCGGAGAAAGCCCTCGCGCACCGTGTCGTTGAGCGTGTCGTGCAGGACGATCACGGTTCGCCGGATCGCGTCGGAGGCCAGCAGGTCGCGGAGGTCGCGCTCGGCGCCATCGGCGCTGTGGTCGCCGTCGACCAGCACGAACTCGACGTTTATCCCGTCGGCGGCGAGCCGGCTGAGCAGTTCGGGGAGGTGCAGGTGGCTGTCGCCCGTGTGGAATGTGACGTTCTCGAGCGCGGCCGCCTCGGGCTGGGGTGCGACCAGGTCGAACGAGTGCACGCGGTCGCTGTGATGGGCGATCCGCTGCAGCGATCCCCCTTCCGCGGTGCCGATCTCGATTGCGGTCGCGGGTCGCAGCTGCGCGAGGATCCCTTCCAGCGCGGCGCGCTCTCCAAAGGTCATCTGCCAGGGCGATGTGGCGAGCAGCTCGATCATCCGGATGACGGAAACTAGAGGTTGGCGCGACGACCCGGCAGTTTCACGCCTGCCGCAGCGGCAACCAACCAGATGATCCCGATCACAAACGCGATTAGGCCGAACCTCTCGCCGGGAGGCGTGAAGCTGAAGGTCACGTTATGGTCGCCGGCGGGAACCGCGACGCCCTGGAAGATGCCGTCGACCTCGCGGACTGGGGCCGAATGGCCGTCGATCTTCGCGCTCCAGCCGGGCATGCTGGTCTCCCGCCTGACCAGCGTCGTGGCCCGCGAGCACGCCACTGCGGTAGCCGTACGGCTCGAGCGGGTCACGCGGCAGCCGCTGGCGGTGAAGTACGGCTGCGAGCCCGCTAGCCGGTAGATCCACGTCGACGGGCTCTTGAACACAAGCGAGAACGCTGGCGACGACGGCAACGGCTGGCCCGCATCAACCAGCACGTATGCCACCGCAGCGGCCCGGTAGCCGTCGAGGTTGCTGATCAGCTCGTTCGCCGGCGAGGGATCCCCCGGGGACCGTCCCGCGGGGGTACCGACGAAGTGCGTCGGATCGACCGCGTGATCGAGGTGACTGCGCGTGTAGGCCGAGAACGCCGAGGGCTGCGGGTTGTCGTTGGAGTTCAGCGACGCGATCCCGAAGTAGCTGCCGTAATTCGGCCCCGCCGGGCCCAGCGTGAAGTACCGACTCATCCCCAGGTGGTCGCGGAGATATGCGACTGGAGCGAGATCCGTCTTGACGCTCCGGGGAGCCGAAAGCTCGGCGACAACGAACAGCGCGATCACGTCGAGCACGAGAACCCCAGCGAGCAGAGCCGCCCGCAACCGCGGCTGCCTCACCAAGGCGAGCACGAACGCGGCGGCGATCACGCCGAGTCCCCACAGCACCGATCCCTTGGAAAAATTGCTATGGCCGTTGGTCGCGCCGAGCTGATGGACGAGCGATTGGGCCCCGGATGCGGCCGCCGCCACCAGACCTAGCGCGGCAGCGGTGGTGATCATCAAGCGGCGCATCGAGATCCGCCGGGAGATCAGATCCTCGAGGCCGATCGCGGCGAGGATGATCACCGCCAGCTCGATCGAGGATGTGGCATATCGGAAGAACTCGACGCGCGACATCCCCGGCACCAGATCGAACATGCGCCCGATCAGCGGCGGCTGGCCGTACGTGTGCGACAGGCCGGCGACCACCCAAGCACCCAGTAGAACGCGAAGGGCCAGGCGGCGGCGCGAGAACACACCGAGGAGCCCAAACAGCACCAGAGACGTCGATAGAAAACCGCCGACCCTCGCCCAGATCACGTTCAGGGCGCCGCCCGGATCACTGAAGCTGAAGATCGGTCCGTAGACATACGGCAGCAGAAGTTGCGGCAGCCCCTGCGAGCTGATCCGTAGGTCCGTCAGCGACTTGTCGTGAACGTCGGTATTCGCATGGTGCAGGTAGTCGACAAACGGGATCAGCAGCGGCGCGATCAGGAGACTCATCACCACCGCCCCGGTGACCGCCTTCATGGCGAACGCCTTCAGTTCTGTGGTGACGTCTCGCAGGGTCCAGCAGCGCCACAGGAACCAGAGAATCGCCAGCAGCCCGTCGACGAACGTCACCTCGGGAAAACCGCCGTAGAACAGAAGCGCCCCGGCGATCGGGATAAGCCACCACCCGCCGCGGGCCGCCCGCTTGCTGGCCGAGTAGGCGAACTCGAGACCCAGCAGGACGAGCGGCAGGAACGCCACCGGGTTAACCGTCGCGTGCGAGAACCAGGCGAACGTCCCGTTGAGCGCGAACGCGATCCCGGCCGCTGCAGCCGCCCAGACGCCCAGCGACAGCCGGCGCAGCAGCAGAAACGTCGACACGCCCGCGGTCAGTTCCAACAGCATGTGCTCCCACAGCTGGCCGTTCGAGAACGCTGTCAGCACGGTGAACGGAAACAGGGCCGCCGATTGCATCTCGCCGGCGAGCGGCGTTCCGGTCCCCTCGTACGGGTTCCACCACGGCCAGGAGAGATGTAGCCAGTCGAGCACCGCTCGGTGACCGACGGCCTGCGACAGCACCCCGTTGTTCGGGTCGATCGTGGGCAGCCCGCTGAACCAGCCCGGCGAGATCGAGCTCAGCAGCCCGCTCCGCGGACCCAGCGGATTGGGGTCGAAGATGCCGAGGACGTACAGCGCGTTGGCCGCCAGCACCGCCGCCAGGATCGCTAGCAGGCCCCAGGTGTCGGGAGAGATCCGGCGTACGTCCCGCCGCGCCGGCTTGCACCGCCCGGCAAGCTCTGGCGCAGCGTCCGATGCGGCCGGCGCAGCAGCTCTCGACTGCCCGATCCTCAACCTACCTCCGATCCCGTGGACCGCAAAAGACTAGTTGCGAAGGCTGCCTTCACGTCGGACGGGGTATGCCCGTCCGGCCGCGTGTCTCCAAGCACAGGTCAAACCGACCCGTCACCATCTGTGCCGTGACCGACGACGCAAAGCAGGCGATCGACGGACCGGAGCGCGGCGCGCTGAGCGGCGTGTGGCGCCGCATCTACCTGACCTACAAGTACCACGGGATCTGGTCGCTGATCCTGCGTGCGATCACGTTCCCGCTGCGCTTCACCCCGTTGCGCCGCTACGTGCAGTTCGGCCGCCCGAAGAGCGACCACTCCAAGGCGCTGCGCTGGTATCGCAAGCTGGGCGCCCCGGTCACGATCGTGATCCCCAGCTACCGCGACGCCGAACACGTCGCCGCGCTGGTGAGCAGCATCCGCGCCACCACCGACCGCAGCCGGGTCCGGATCGTCGTCTCCGACGATGCCAGCGGCCCCGAGCATGTCGCCGCGTTGCGCCGGATCGAGGGCATCGAGGTCGTCGAGAGCTCGGAGAACACAGGGTTTGCCGCCAATGTCAACCGCGGGCTGCGCGCCACCGACCCACGCCACGACGTGGTAGTGCTGAACTCCGACATGACCGCCGAGCCCGGGTGGCTGGCGTGCTTGCAGTACGCCGCCAGCCGTGGCAAGGAGATCGGGATCGTCGGCGGCCGGCTGCTGTACCGCGACAATCGGATCCAGTACGCCGGAACGGTTCGCAACCTCGGCGCACCCGAGTGGTTCGACCACCGGTACCGCTTCAAGCCGGCCAACTTCGGGCCCGCGCAGGTCACACAGCTGGTACTCGCCGCGACCGGCGCCTGCATGTACATCAGGCGCGAGCTGATCGAGCGGGTCGGCCTGTTCGACGAGGCCTACCCGATGGCCTACGAGGACGTCGACTACTGCGTCCGCGCCTGGGAGGCGGGCTTCGAGGTCTCCTACGCGCCGCTGGCGGTGCTCTATCACGACGAGTCGATCACCCGCGGGACCGAGGTCCGCGAACCCGAACGTGAGTCCCAGCGCGTCTTCTGGGGCAAGTGGAGCGAGTTCTTCGACGCGCGCAGCGTCCGCAACGCCGACGGCGCGCTACGAGTCGTATACGTGACCGAGGGCACCGGCGTCGGCGGCGGCCACCGCGACATCTTCGAGCACCTCAATGGCCTGCTGGACCGCGGGCACGAGGTCGAGCTGTGGAGCCTCGACCCAGCGCCGGACTGGTTCGAGCTGCGGGCGCCGGTGCGGACGTTCGAGGACTACGAGGAGCTCGTCGACGAGCTCGAGCCGCTGGAGGCGATCAAGGTCGCGACCTGGTGGAACACCTCGGCTCCGGTGTGGCGAGCGAGCGTCCGGCACGGGATTCCCGTGTACTTCGTGCAGGACATCGAGACCAGCTACTACCCCGACGACGAGCTCACCCGCCGCGCGGTCCTCGCCTCCTACCGCCACGAGTTCCGCTACATGACGATCTCGTCGTGGAACCGGGACCGGCTGCGCGAGCTTGGACTCGACGCCCAGCTGATCCCGCCCGGGATCGATCTCGACAACTTTCGTCAGCTCGGCGACGTGCAGCGGCGCGACGACATGATCCTCGCGCTGGGGCGCTCGAACCCCCTGAAGAACCTACCGCTGACGCTGTCGGCTTGGCGCGCGCTGCCCGAGCCCCGTCCCGAGCTGTGCCTGTTCGGGATCGAGCCCGGGCTGGGCGATGACGAGCCAGGCGTGCGCTACGTCACCGCGCCGAGCGATGCCGAGGTCAACCGGCTGTTCAACGAGGCCACGGTGTTCGTGCAGACGTCGACGCACGAGGGGTTCTGCCTGCCGCCGCTGGAGTCGATGGCCACTGGGGGCGCGGTGGTGTGCACCGACGCCCACGGCAACCGCGACTTCTGCGCCGACGGCGAGAACTGCCTCATCCCCGCGCCCGACCGCCGCGCGGTGACCGAGGCCCTGGCCCGGCTGCTGCACGACCCGGCGCTGCGCGAGCGAGTCGGACGCGCCGGAATCGAGACAGCGGCCGACTACAGTTGGCCCAAGCGAATCGACGCGCTGGAACGCTTTCTCAAAGAGGTGGCCGCCCCCCGTCGGATCGCTCCCTCGACGGATGTCGTTCCCGAGCCGCGCCGCGCCTCGGCCCGCTGATCGGATCCACACATGCAAGAAGGTTTCGCCCCGGAGTTCCTGCGCTGCCCCAACTGCCGGCGCGAGCGAACGCTCGGGCTGCACCCCGACGAATCGGATGCCCGCGAGGTCCGCGACGGAACGCTGCGCTGCAGCGCGTGCGGCGCGGCGTTCCCGGTGCAGCGCGGCGTCGGCCAGCTGATGCCCCAGCCGCCCGGGCACGTCGCCCGCGAGGCCGCCGGACTGGGACGCTTCGCCGAGCACATGCGGGCCGACGGCTGGGACCGGGACACGATCCGGCGGCTGCCCACGATCGATGACGGCTACTGGTTCGTGCAGGCCACCTCGATCCAGCAGCTGTGGGACACGATCGCCTTCAGACCGGGTCAGTGGTTGTTGGACATCGGTTCGAACACCTGCTGGGCGTCGAACTGGTTCGCGGTCCGCGAGCTGCAGGTGATCGCGCTCGACATCTCGCTGTGGGAGATGCAGGGCCTGTACACGGCCGACTACTTCATCGACGACGGCACCTCGTACTTCGAGCGGGTGCTCGGCTCGATGAACGACATGCCGATCGCGTCGGGCTCGCTCGACTATGTGTACGCCTGCGAGGTCCTGCACCACAACGACAGCGACGGGCTGCGGCGGACGTTCGAGGAGGCCTACCGGGTGCTCAAGCCCGGCGGCAGGCTTCTGGTCGTCAACGAGACGCTCAAGACGCTGAAGGACCCCGTCGGCGTGCACCCCGAGGCGGTGGCTCAGTTCGAGGGCTACGAGCACGCCCATTGGGCCGCCCAGTACCGCTTGGAGGCCGGCCGCGCCGGTTTCTCCACCAGGCTGCTGGAGCCCAGCTATCACTGGTTCTTCCGCTACCCGCCGGCGCCGCGCAAGCCGCCGGTGCGCGACTGGAGCGGCCGTCTACGGCACGAGCTGCAGTCGCATCGGCTGGGGCGCAAGGCGGCGCTGTCCTGGGTCAATCACGTCCAGGGCGGCGCCTCGTTCGGGATGATCGCCACCAAGTCGGGGCGGCCGGGCCTGCTGGGCTCAGCGGCCCGGGCGGTCAGAGATCCTCGGCCACGTGCGGCGCGGTCCGGTTGAACACCACGAACCCGAGAACCAGGACCGCGACTGCGATCCCGATAGGCGCCAGCACAGCGATCTGGTGGGCAAATATCTGACCGACGCTCGGCGTCGCGTGGTTGATCATCGCGTGACGGAACTGCTGCAGCGCGGTGGCGAGCGGGTTGAGCATGTACAGGTGCACCAGCGCCGGGCTGAGCTTCTGCTGGACGGTCTCGATCGGGATGATCACCGGTGAGGCGTAGAACAGCACCTGGTTGACCACGTCCCAGATCGGCTGGATGTCGCGGAAGTAGACGAACATCGCCGAGAGCAGCATCGCCGTCCCCGACGCCAGTACCACCAGCAGCGCCAGGATCAGCGGGAACTCAAGCCACGTCAGCATCGGCCGTACGCCCTCGATCAGGCCGAAGATCAGGACCACGACCATGTTCAGCGACAGGTTGAACAGCGCCAGCAGCACGTTCGAGAGCGGGATCACCATGCGCGGGAACTGGACCTTGCGCACCAGCGTCTCGTTGTCGACGACGCTGCGGACCGAGGCGGTCGTGGCCTCGGTGAAGAACGTGAACAGCACGATCGAGCCCAGCAGCTGAGTGCCGTAGAACTTGCCGCCGGGGCCCGCGCCGACGCCGACCTTCGAGATCACGGTGAAGAACACGTACAGCACCGTGAACAGCAGCAGCGGGCGCACCAGCTGCCACACGTAACCCAGCGCGGAGCCGAAGAAGCGCAGCTTCCACTGCATGCGCGCGATGTTGTAGGTCAGGTGCCAGAACCGAAACCAGTCGTCGCTGAGCGCGCCGGGGCCCTTGATCGGCCGACCGAGGGCCTCGTACGGGACCGTGTCGGCGCTCACGCACTCGTCTCCTGTGCGACCGCCGAGTCGACCCGCTTGATCCCAATGTCCATCGGCAGGTCGATCATCCCGCCCTGCGGCGCGACCCCCGTCACAACGAACGAGAAGTCGCCCTCGAACCGGTCCATCACGTCGAGCCCATAGCCGCGGTGTGACAGGGTGATCACGGGGCTGTAGCGGCCCGGCGCGAGCACGTTCTCGAAGCCGAATGAGAACACGGCCTCCTCGCCGGCGGCGAAGTTGCCGGTGCGCTCGCGCTCGGTCTCGGTGGTCGCCACCACGATCGCCTTGTGCTCCTCGTTGAGCACGTACACGCTCGCCGCCGGATCCTCGACCGGCACCATGAACGCGACCCGGGCGTGCAGCGACATCCGCTGGCCCTGCTGGACAGCGGCGACACGCTCGCCCCGCTCGTTCTCGACCCATGCCTCGACCACCTGGGCCTCGCCGTCGCCCGCCCGGTAGTCGCCGTCGGCCGAGGCGGTGGCCGCGGCATCCGGGTCGCGACCGAAGTTGATCTCCAGGTAGCGGTCGGCGACCACGCTGGGCTCGCCCAGGTACACCGGCGAGCCGCGCTCGAGCAGCAGCGCTCGGTGACAGAAACGTTGCATCGAGCCCATGTCGTGGGTGACGAAGATGATCGTCTTGCCGCCGTCGCGCATCTCGCTGAACACGTCAAAGCACTTCTGCTGGAACGCCGCATCGCCGACGGCCAGCACCTCGTCGATCAGCAGGATGTCCGCGTCCACCTGGATCGCCACCGAGAACGCCAGCCGGACGTGCATCCCGGAGGAGTAGTTCTTGAGCTTGAGGTCGGCGAATTCCTGAAGCTCGGCGAAATCGATCACCGCCTGGCAGCGCCTGCGCGCCTCGCGCGGCGACAGGCCGAGCATGATCCCGTTCATGATGATGTTGTCCTGCGCCGCCAGATCGGGGTTGAACCCGATTCCCAGCTCGATGAACGTGGACAGGCGCCCTCGGCACCAGATGTCGCCCTCGGCCCGGTAGATCCCCGCCAGGCACTTCAGCAGGGTGCTCTTGCCGCTCCCGTTGCGCCCCGCGATCCCGAAGAACTCGCCCTCGTCCACCGCGAACGAGATGTCATTGAGCGCGTGGAGGGTCTGATGCTTGATCTGGGTGCGCGGATGCAGCGCACGCTCCTTGAGCGTGTGCGTCCGCACCTCGGGGATCCGGAACGTCTTACTGACGTTACGGGCGACGACCACGGGCAGCGGCCGACCGCCGCTGGCCGAACGTGACATGGCGCAGAGAGTAGTGCCTCCCGTCGCGAATACAGCCTCATCGAGACCATCAGCTACTTCTGGCCTCGGACGAGAGCAGGCGCTGCAGCGAGCCCGGGATCCGGTCGGCCCGGCCGCCCAGCAACGCGCCCGCCAGCCGGAAGCCGTGGTGCACGGATGAGCTCGATAGCAGGGAGATTGTCCGCGCGGGGCCCAACCGGGCCCCGGCGGACCCCAATCCGCGCGCCGAGGCCCACCTCCAATCCCCCCCCACGCGGCCGCGCAGCGCGAGCGCCAGCGAACGCGGGTCGGCGGGCTGCACCCAGCCGTAGATCTGACGCAGCGCCCGCGTCTCGTCAAAGCTCCGCCGCAGCCAGCCCAGCGGCGAGTACTCGTGGGAGTGGAGCACGGCCGCGTCGGGGAGAAAGACCTTGGCGAAGCCGGCGCGCATCATGTCGTGCGCCAGCACGTGGTCCTCGGCGAACGGGACGTCGCGAAACGGCGCCTGCTCCCACGCCGCGCGCGACACGCAGCCGTTGGCGTCGGTGAAGAAACCGCGGGCGCCGAGCAGCTCGCGCGCGGGGCGCTCGCGCTCGCCGGGCGCCAGCCTGTCGACCCGTGGGCGCCCGTCGGGCGAGAACGACGCAAACCAGTCGTGCAGCTCGTGCGTGACCATCGTCGAGGCGCCGGCACGCGCCCGGTAGGGCCCGAACACCAGCCCGACGTCGTCGGCCACCCCGAAGCCTCCGAGCAGCCGCTGCAGCCACTCCGCGTCGGCGGGAACAGCGTCCTGAGTGAGGAATGCGACGTGCGTGCCCCGCGACCGGGCCATCAGCAGGTTGCGGGTGGAGCCGTGCGAGAACTCGCGGCGCGGGATCTCGATCACCTCCGCGCCGCTGTCGCGCGCGACCGCGACCGTGTCGTCGTCCGAGCCCGAATCGCAGATCAGCACCTCGACCGCGGCCTCACAGCGCTGCGCGGCCACGGCCGCGAGCGTCTCAGCGAGCTGCGCGCCTCCGTTTAGCGTCGGGATCGCGACGGTGGCCAGTGCGCCCACTGACTCACCTGTCGGTGGGCCGGTGGGCCAGCAGCCACACATTGCGCCGGTGAAACGGCAGCTGCGCGAGCGCACCGAACGCTGGCGGGCGACGGTGGCGGCCGGTGCGGCCGGAGATCCAGCCGACGCCGGGCGTGACCGACTCGTACCCCACGTGGCGCACCGTGAACCCCTGATCGGCGAACAGCAGCCGGAAGCTCTTAGCGGTGAATGGCCGCCTGTGCGTGTAGTCATCCCAGGCCCAGCGCTGGGCGTCAGGCGAGCATGCGTACACGCCCGCGCCCGGACGGAGCACCCGCCGCACCTCCTCGACGAGCGCGACCGGTGCTGCCACGTGCTCGAGCACGTCCTTGAGCACGGCGCCGTCGAACGCTGCATCGGCGAACGGCAGCTGCCGGTCGAGGTCGCCCTGGATCACGTTGCGGCCACGCTGCCGAGCGATCGAGACCGCGTCGGCCGACACGTCGATTCCGGTGTAGCGGCGGAAGTGATCGGACAGCCAACCGGTGCCGCAGCCGACGTCGAGCAGCTCCGCGTCCGGGTTGAAGTGGCGCGTCACGTCGGCCCAGTAGCCGGGCTGTTCGTGCCACTCGAAGTAGCTCATGGCCGCGCGGACCGTAGCATCGCGCCGGTGCACGTCGGCCTCAACCTGGTGTTTCTCGTGCCCGGCGAGACCGGCGGAACCGAGGTGTACGCGCGCGAGCTGATCCCCGAGCTGGTCGCGGCCGCCCCGCATGCCCGTTTCACGGCGTTCGTCAATCGCGAGGCCGCGGCCGTCACCGGCGCGCCGTGGGGCGAGCTGATCCCGTCGGTCACCGTGCCGGTCCACGCACGCAGCCGGGTGCAGTGGGTTCGCGGCGAGCAGCAACTGCTGCCACGGCTGGCCGCCCGGGCCGGCGTGGAGCTTCTGCACAGCCTCGCCAACACCGCGCCAGTGCTGGGGGCGGTTCCGCCGCGTGGTCACGATCCACGACCTCAACTACCGATTGGTCCCCGAGGCGCACCTGGGGCTGCTCGCGGTTCGGGATGCGAGCACTCGTCCCGCTGGCGGCGCGCAGCTCGGATCGGATCGTGGTCGACGCGGCCAGCACTCGCGCCGACCTGGAGCAACTGCTCAAGGTGCCGCCGGGCAAGATCGACGTCGTTGCGCTCGGCGTCGGCGCCGAGCGTCGCGCGGCCCCGATGCCCGAGGGCGAGCTGCGCGCGCGAATCGACGCCGGCGGGCGGCCGATCGTGCTGTGCGCCGCCGCCAAGCGCCCGCATAAGAACCTTGCGCGGCTCATCGGCGCGATCGCGTTGATCCCGGCCGACCGCCGGCCGCTGCTTGTGCTGCCGGGATATCCGACCGCGCACGAAGCCGAGTTGCGCCAGCGGGCCCGGGAGCTCGGGGTCGCCAGCGATGTCCGCTTCCTCGGCTGGGTTGACGACGCACAACTCGAGGGCCTCTACGCGGCCGCTCGCTGCTTCGTGCTGGCCTCGTTGCACGAGGGCTTCGGCCTGCCGGTGCTCGAGGCGATGGCCCGCGGCGTGCCGGTCGCTTGCTCCGAGCGAGGCGCGCTCGCCGAGGTCGCGGGCGACGCCGCGCTGCGGTTTGACCCGGAGTCAGAGCCCGAGATCGCGAGCGCGATCGAGAAGCTCGTCGGCGAAGACGCCGAGGTTCAGCGGCTGCGGACGGCCGGCTTGGCCCAGGCGGCACGGTTCACCTGGAGGGCCACCGCCGAGGGGACGCTGGCCTGCTACGAGCGAACGCTGGCGCGTCAGCGCTGATCCAGCCGGCAGGTCTCGCACGCAAACTGCATCGCGAACGTGCCGGGATCCACGTTGTAGGGCGTCGTGCACTCGAAGCAGATCGTTCGGATCCGCTCGAGCTGGCGCGCGGGGATCGCGCGGACCGTGTCGAGCTCGGCGCCCTCGGTATCGATCTTGAGCAGGTCGATCGCCGGCTCGCGTTCGAGCACCTCGTCGAGCACCTCGCTGATCGCCCGGCACTGCACCTGGATCCGTTCGCCGCCGGGCACGCCGATGCCGCCGTAGCGGCCGGTGGATTCGAGCGTGAAGTCGACCAGCTCGGAGCGCGGGCCGACGGCGACCTGCTCAAGCTGGTAGCGGCCCTCGAAGCCGGCCAGGTTCGTGCGAAGACGCTCGACGTTGCGCGGCACCGGCTCGTACAGGAAGCAGCGAGAGCTGCGAGTTGCGAGTCAGGAAGTAGGTCGCGCTGATCCCGATGTTCGAGCCGACGTCGACGACGACACCGAGCTCGGGACCGGCGCGGTAGTCCTCCCGCGCGAAGATCTCCTGGACCGTGAACACGTCGTGGTGCGAGTAAGTGACCGGCGCCACGGTGCCGACCGGAGTACGCACCCGGCAGGCGTACGGGTAGTCGCCGCCGCCCAGGAAGTAGCGCTTGGCCACCCGGGGGAATGCGGGATAGCGACGCACCATGCGCCCGAGCGCGGCGTACTGCTGGGGCTCGACGATTGAGCGGGCGACGAGCCCGACTGAGCGGCCGCCGAGCATTACCGGGCTCCTCCGGGCACCTCGGTCATCGCCGCGCGTAGGCTCGCGCCACGATCTCGAGCGAGTGGCCGATCGACAGGCGCCGGGCGTTGTCGGCGAACCACGCCGCCGTGGACCGGCGGAGCTCGGGGCCGGCATCGTTGACGCGGAAGATCGCCGCCGCGATGTCGTCGGGCGCGACGCTCGAGGCGACAAACCCGTTGACGCCGTCCTCGACCAGTTCGACCGCAGCGTTGTCGGGGTCAGCGACGACGATGCTCGGCGTTCCGTGCGAGGCGGCTTCGACCACGACCAGCCCATAGCCCTCGCGGCGCGAGGGCAGGACCATGCACAGCGCCCGCGAGAACGCGCTGTCAACGTCGGCCGTGTCGGCGAACCCGGGGATGCTGATCGTGCCATTCATGCCGGACTCGGCGGCTATCCGCTTGACGCGCTCGCGCTCGGGGCCGTCGCCGAACAGCTCGGCCCGCAGCTCGGGAAGCTCGGCCTGAGCGCGAGCGATCGCCGGTATCAGCGCCTCCACCCGTTTCTCGGGGATGAACCGACCTGCGAACACGACCAGCGGCTCCGCCTCGGCCGGGGCCCGAGGCTCGAGCGAGCCCGAGTACTCGCCCTCGAGCACCGTGACCTCGCCCCGGTAGCCCTCCTCTCGCAGCCGGCGGGCGTGCAGGCGCGAGAAGCAGAATGCCCGCTGCGGAATCCGCAGGCACAGGCGCTGGACCGCCCAGCCGATCCGGCCGCCGGCGCGGCCGAGGTACTCGCGCCAATACGAAAACGTCCACGCCTCGTGCCAGTCGACGACCAGCCGGTAGCGGCCGAGCGGCATCGCCACGGCCGCGGCCAGCAGCGAGAAGTACGGAAACGAGGCGGTGTGGACGGCGTCGTAGCCGCGGCCGCGGCGCAGCAGATGCCACAGGACGCCGGCGCCGAACACCAGCGGCGGCAGGATCCGCCGCCGCCCCGACTCGGTGTAGAGCTGCATGCGCGGCCCGGCCACGACGACTCGGACCCCGGGCACGTCGGCGTCGGCGCCGCGATCCCACTGGCGCAGCGTCAGGTACACGACCTCGTGCCCCTCCTCCGCCAGCCGGATGGACAGGTTCCGGTACCAGCGCTCGGCCCCGCCGACGGTGTGGGGGAACAGGCAGTCATACATCAGACAGACCCTCATAGCGATGCCGGAGGTTTCCACATCTGCGCTAGGATCGCCCCGCGAGGAGCGCGATTTCCGTGCCCCTGCAGCGTCACCGTAAGCATCGCCAGGCGCCGCTCGTGAGCTCCACTCAGCATCTGACCCGGCTCGGGGTAGGGCCTGGAATCCGGGATGCGGACGTACGCCTTTCGGTAGTGATCCCGTGCCTGAACGAGGCCGACACGATCGAGGAGTGCGTGCAGCGCGCGAGTCAGGCGATGGAGCGGGCCGGGATCGAGGGAGAGGTCGTCGTCGTCGATAACGGCTCCGACGACGGCAGCGGCCGCCTGGCGCAGGCCGCCGGGGCCAGGGTCGTGGTCGAGCCGCGAGCGCGGCTACGGGAGCGCTTATCTGACCGGGTTCGCTTCCTCCCGCGGCGAGTACATCCTGATGGCCGACGCCGACCTGACCTACGACTTCGACGAGATCCCCCGGTTCGTGGCGGCGCTCGAAGCGGGCGCCGACATCGTGATCGGCAATCGGATGAAGAACATCCACCCCGGTGCGATGCCGTGGCATCACCGCTACATCGGCAACCCGCTGCTGTCGGGCTTCCTGAACCTCCTGTTCCACACCGGCGTCGACGACGCCCACTGCGGGATGCGGGCGCTGCGCACCGACGTGCTGCCGCGCCTCGACCTGCGCACGACCGGGATGGAGTTCGCGTCGGAGATGGTGATCCGGGCGGCCAAGGAGAAGCTCGACGTCCGCCAGTTCGCGATCGAGTACCACCCGCGGGGCGGCGAGTCCAAGCTGTCGAGCTTCCGCGACGGCTGGCGCCATCTGCGGTTCCTGCTGGTGCACTCGCCCAACCACCTGTTCATCCTGCCCGGCGCCGTGATGGCCGTGCTCGGCGCGGTCGTGCAGCTGATCGTGATCGCGCGCCTGCCGCTGTTCGGCCGCGAGTGGGACATCCACGCGATGATCGCCGGCGCGCTGCTGATGATCGTCGGCACCCAGGTCGTGGGGCTGGGGATCTGCGCCCACGCCTACGCCACCTACTTCATGAACGAGCGCGACCGCTGGTTTGACCGGATGCGCGCGCGCTTCAATCTCGAACACGGGCTGTTGCTCGGGGGCGGGATCGCGCTCACCGGGTTCGTGGCCGCCGGCTTCATCGTGATCGACTGGATCAACCGCGGCTTCGGGGCGCTGGCGGAGGAGCGCCTGGCCGTGCTCGCCGCCTCGCTGATCATCGTCGGGATCCAGATCTTCTTCTCGTCGTTTTTGATCTCGATCCTCGGACTGCGTCGGGCCCCGGCGACTCAGCGCGAGGCGGCCGCCTCGGCCAAGGCGCGCTCGTAGGCGCCGAACGTCCCGCGAGCCGCCCTCTCCCAGGTGAAGCCGGCGGCGCGCGCCGGTCCCCGCGCGCCGATCGCCGGATCGGACAGCGCCGCCCGAATCGCGTCCGCGGCCGCGGCCGGCGAGTGCGGATCGAAGTACAGCGCCACCTCGCCGCCGACCTCGCGCAGCACCGGAATGTCCGAGGCGGCGACCGGCGCACCGCGCTCCATCGCCTCGACCATCGGGATGCCGAACCCCTCCGACAGCGTCGGGAGCACGACACACGACGCAAGGCGGTACAGGGCCTCGAGCTCGGCGTCCGGGACGTAATCGACAAACCGCACACGATCGGCGACGCCCTGCTCGGCGGCGATCGCGCGCAGGCTGACGTCGTAGGCCTCCGGGTGTCCAGCCAGCACCAGCACGACGTCCTCGTCCAAGCGGGCCAGCGCCCGGATCGCCACCTCCTGGTTCTTATGGGGCCGTTTGGCACCCACGCACAGGACGACCCTGCGTCCCTCGAGGCGACGCCGTGAGCGGACCTCCCGCTCGTCGTCGGGAGCGACAGCGCGATGGTCGTGCCCATGATGGACGACCACGAACCTCGCCGGATCGAGCCCCAGCACCTGGCAGATCTCGTCGCGAGCGGCGACCGTGCCGGTAACGAGCACATCGGCGTTGTGAGCGGCACGGCTCACCGACGCACGCAGCCCCAGCGTGGTCAGCGCGCCGAACGTGCGGTGGCGAAAGAACGTGACGTCATGCAGCGTGATCACCGAAGGCACGCCGCAGCGGATCGGCGCGGTGGTGGCGACGCTGTGCACGAGGTCCCAGCCCCGCTCCCGCGCCAGGTACGGGATGCGGACCTGCTCGGCCCAGAATCGTCGCCCCCGCTGGCCCTCGTCGGCGGGCAGCGTCACCAGCTCGACCGCGCCGGCCCAACCCTCGGCCCGCAGCGCCCGCGCGCCCCGGCGGGTCGTGACCACGACAAACCGGACATCGGGGTAGCCGGCGACCAGCGCGCCCGCCAGGCCGCGCAGATACGTCTCGGGACCGCCGGACACGCCGGGGTCGAGGAACATCGCGTTCAGGGCGATCTTCACCGTGCGTGGCGGAACCGCAGGAGAGCCCCGGCGATCTCGGGCGGAACCGCCCCGATCGCCCAGGCGACGCCCAGCGTCGCCGCGCCGGCGATGATTGCGGCCACGATCGCCGGGATCGGGAGCAGTGCGGCCAGCAGGCCGACGCCGGTGGCGATCAGCAGCCGCAGCAGATGGCCGGCGCTCGGCCGCAGCTGCGGCCGTGACCGAGTCAGGGCGGTGGCCACGGCCAGAGCCAGGATCGTCTCGCCGGCGACTGCCGCCGCTGACGCTCCGATCGCGTGCACCGTCGGGATCAGCACGCCGCCGAGCACCACCACTGACACGAGTGCGACCCCGTTGACTATCAGCAGCGATCGCTCCGCCCTGACCGCGACGATCGCGTAGATCCACGCCTGAGTGAGCGAACCGCCCAACAACGCGAACGCCTGGAGGCGGAGCACGGGCACCGCCTGGTCATAGCCGGGCCCGGCGAAGATATGGATGATCGGCGCGGCGCCGACGAACAGGACGACGCAGAACAATGCGCCGATCAGCAACGCCACCTCGCCGATCCGGCGCACCGCGTAGGCGAGCCGCTCCTGATCGCGGTCGCCGGCGTGCGCGAGCAGCGGGAACGCCGCCGAGGCGATGAACAGCGGCACCGCGACGATCACCTCGGTGATCCGCGAGGCCGCGGCAAACAGCCCTGTCTCCTTCTGTGTGGTCAGCAACGACGACATCACGATCAACATCCGCAGATACAGGGTGTTGAGCGCGATCGACAGAGCCAGCGGCCACGCCTCGACCAGCATCGGGCGCCAGGTGGTCCACTGCCAGCGTGGCGCGACGAGGCTGTGCCGAGCGACCACCGCTGTAGGGATCAGCATTGCCAGCCCGGCCACGAGGTATCCGAAGAAGAACGGGACGAGACCGGCTCCGACCACCACCAGCACGACGATCGCAACCGCGATCGTCAGCTGGCGCGCGAACTCGAGCGTTGCGACCGTCGCGAACTTGAGCGCGATCTGGAGCGGTAGCCACAGCGCCGTCGAGATCGCCACGAGCCCCAGGCCCACGCCCGCGACCGCAGTGCCGACCACCATCTCGGTGGGATAGCCAGCGATCACCGCGAACGCAACGGTGGCCAACACCAGCACCGGCGTTATCACCAGGCGAATGCCGAGGATGTCTGCGATCACGCCCGGTCGCCGTTCGTCGTCGGCGGCGACATACCAGCGCTGGCCGAGCGTCTGCAGCCCCAGCTCTGAGAGCCCGGCGGCGATCGTGCCCAGCGCGATGACCGTCGAGAAGCGGCCGAAATCATCGACGCCGAGGTGGCGTAGGAGTAGCGCGAATGCCAAAGCGGTGGCGCCGGTCCCGGTGATGTAGGCGGCGCCGCGCGCCGCGCCCCCGCGGATGATCCGGTCGCCCGCGGTTCGCGATTGAACCGCTTCTAGCGCCGGATCGGTTGGCGGAGCCGAGGACATGCGAGGCGAACGGTAGTAACAATGCCGCACACGATGGACAAGACGACTGCGGACTCGCGGTTCGGCAGCGACTACTGGACGAGCGCGTCGGTCTACCGCAAGTACGAGGACTACGCGACCGCGCTGGCCGAGCTCACGGGGTTCAACCGCGGGATGGTTCGGCGGATGCTCCGCTACGCCCCCGCCGGTCGGCGGCACGTCGACGCCGGCTGCGGTCACGGAGCGATCGTGCACGAGCTGCTGCAGCGGGGCTGGGACTCCTTCGGGTTCGACGCCTCGGAGTTCATGATCGACCTCGCCCGCCGGCACAGCCCCGGGCTTGCGGGCCGCTTCGCCGCCGGCGATCTGCTCGAAATTCCGTTCGACGGCAGCTTCGACCTGATCACGTGCTTTCAGGTGCTCGAGCACGTCGAGGATCCGGTCGTGGCGATCCGCGCGCTGGGCGACCGGCTGTCTCCAGGCGGCCGCCTGGCCCTGACGACGCCGAACCGGCACGGCCTCGTCCCCGGCTGGCCGGATCCGCTGACGTCCGACCCGACGCACGTTTCGGTGCACGAGCCGAGCTGGTGGGAGGGCGCGGTACAGGCCGGCGGCCTCAGAGTGATTCACCGCGGCACGCAGCTGCCGCTGCCGCTGATCTGGCGCGTGCACCCCGTGCTGGGGCGCTGGATCGGAATGGGACGGCGACTGGGCCCGGACGTGCTGATCGTCGCCGCTCAGCCGTAGTAGCGCGAAATCGTCAGCGTCTCGGCGAATAGGCCGTGGGCCATCGCGAGGATCACCAGCGCGGCTCCCAGCGCCGGCGCCCAGCGGCGCCCTGCGCCTCGCGCGACGAGCACCACGAAAGTCGCGTACAAGGCCAGCAACGGGTACAGATAGCGCGCCTGCTCGAACGGCAGGCCGGTCGAGAAGCGATACCGGATGCCGCTCCACCCGATCTCGCCGAGAACCCCGAGCGCCATCACCGCGAAGCACACGAAGATCGGCAGCACGGTCTTCAGGCGAGCCCGCAGCTGCGCCAGACCGGCCAGCGCGAGCACCACGAAGATGATGACCAGGTACCGGCCTAGCGTGTAAACCCACCCCGGAAACCCGTAGTCGAGCCAGCCGAACCGGCCGATCGACCCGTCCAGCCATAGGCTGGTGATCGGATGCTGGCCGGGGAAGTAGATGCGATGCATGAACGGCAGACGGGGCAGGTACAGCTGCCAGGTGTAGTCCAGCGTCTCGCGCAGCGACACGACCTGCCCGGTCGAGAGCGTCGACTGGCTCGCCACCGCCAGCCCGCCGGCGGTCGGGCTGCCGCGGTGCCACACGCTGACGTTGAGCACCGCGTAGACGATCAGCGGGATCGCCGCGATCGCCGTGGCGATCACCAGCATCCGCAACGCCTCGCGCCGGTCGTCCTCCGAGGCCCGCCACACGAGCAGCAGCACCGCCAGCGCGACTCCTGGCACCAGCCCAACGAATGTCAGCTTCGACAGCAGCCCGGCCGCCGTGATCGCCCCGATCGCCGCCGCCCGGCGTCGGGTGAGCCCGCGGCGGTAGGCGCGCATCAGCGCGAAGAAGACCAGCGCCGAGGTCAGGTACAGCAGGTTGTCCGGCTGCACCCCCGCGGCGATGAAGTTGAACATCGGCTGAAACGCGAGCACGAGCGCACCGACCGTCCAGGCCCAGCGGCTGGCCGGGAACAGCTCGCGGAGGAACATGAACACGGTCAGGACCGTGGCGGCCGCCATCAGTGCCGACAGCAATCGCATCACCGCCAGCCGCGTCAGGATCCCGTGCGATGGCGACAGCCAGTAGGGGATCGCCGCCAGCGCGTAGTACAGCGGCGGCTGGTTGACCTGAGGGTTGCCGCCCCCGTCGCTCAGCGGGCTGGGGTTGGTGGCCAGCGCCCTGCGCAGCGACTTATCCTCGCTCTTGGTCAGAACCCCGCGGATCTGCGGGTAGCCGATCACGCTCGTCAGCCATAGCTCGTTGAGCGCTACCTGCTCCTGGGGTGAGTAGATCTCGCCGTGGCCGAGGGACGGTGGCTTGCCCGACTCGGCCAGGTACTGCGCATAGGCGAAGTGGGTGATCTCGTCGGGCACCTGGAACGGCGGCACGACCACGCCCCACACGGCCGCGTTCACGAGCGCGATCAGAAAGCACCAGCGGCCGGCCGCGGGGATCCGGCCGACCCACGCGATCGCCTTGCGCCACGTGCCGGTCACCGCACCCGCGTGCTCGCCGCGGCCGACGTCGCGGGCTTCGGGGAGATCCGCCGTGGTCGAAGCGACCGTGCTCACCGGAGCTCCCGGATGAGCAGGCGGATCGCGGCCGCCCACACGGCCAGGAGCAGCAGCGCCATCAGGATCAGCGTCCAGGTCCCGAAGACGCCGGACTTGCCGCGGGCAAACCGGTGCAAGAGCGTCGGCAGCAGCTGCCACCAGCTCTCGCTGCCCGAACGCAGGTAGACGAGGCTGATGCCGCCAGCCTCGGGTTTGCCGTCGACCACCTCTGACCCCGGACCGGCCGCGGCGGGCCGACCGCCGATCGCCACCGCATTGCGGCCAGCCACGTGCAGGCACGCCCTGGTTTCAGTCCCCACCGCGCCCGAACGGGTGATCGGGATGTCGACGAACCCCTGCGTGGGACCGCCGGGGAACGTGCCGATCGCGACCGTGCGCCCCTGAGCATCGGTGAAGCGCAGTCCCATCGCCGGGACCGGGTGGCCGAAGCTGCCGACGAGCACACGCGCGCGGGCAGCATCGTCGGGAAGCCCTGAGACGGGCTCGCACACCTCGCCGCCGCCCGGGACAGTGGCGACGAATCCGGACACGCCGACGTGGTTGCTGTCGGCGGTCCGCCCGGCGCTCCCGGACATCTCCAGCGCGAACACGGCCACCACCAGCAGCACGCCCACCGCTATCACCGCGCGCACCAACACGTCAGCGACCCCGCTCGATCCGCGGTCCGGCGCAGTTCAAGCGAGCCTCACAGTCCGGCCAGGATTCGCCTCAGCCCGTCCCGGAGCTCGACCTCGGCCCGCCAGCCCAGTTGCTCGGCGGCCCGGGTCACGTCGAGGCAGCTGCGACGTACCTCTCCTGGGCGCTCGGGAGCGAATTGCGGCTCGGGCAGCGAGCGCTCGCCGCCCACCTCGTTGAGCGCCTGTAGCAGGTCGAGCACGGACGTCTCCTGGCCGTGTCCGATGTTGATCGGTCCCGTGACGTCTCGGTCGGCTGCGATCAGGTTGGCCCGGACGACGTCGCCGACCTCGACCCAGTCGCGAGTCTGGCGCCCGTCGCCAAACACCGTCGGGGTCCGGCCCTCGATCAGCGCCCCACAGAAGATCGCGACCACGCCGGCCTCCCCGTGGACGTCCTGGCGCGGCCCATACACGTTGCCGTAGCGCAACGACACGGTGGACAGCCCGTGCAGGCGGGCGTACAGCTCGCAGTAGCCCTCGGCGGCGTGCTTGCCCTGCCCGTAGGGCGCCAGCGGCTTGATCGCGTAGTCCTCGGGCGTCGGGATCAGCTGCGCGTCGCCGTACAGGCCACCGCCGGTCGAGCTGAACACGATCCGCTTGGTGCCGGACGCCAGGGCGGCCTGCAGCACCGCGATCGTCCCCAGCACGTTTGACCTGGCGTCGAGATCGGGATCCTCGACCGAGCGGCGCACGTCGATCTGGGCCGCCAGGTGGAACGCCAGCTGCGGTTTGATGGCCGCGAAGATGTCAGATATCGCACCGGCGTCTCTCACATCGGCCTCGTGGAGCTCGGCGCCGAGGGCCAGCGCACCCTCGAGATTGGCGCGCTTGCCGCTGGAGAGATTGTCGATCACCGCGACGCGATCACCTCGGGCCAGTAGCCCATCCACGAGGTTGGATCCGATGAATCCGGCGCCGCCTGTGACCACGCAGTCCAAAGCTCGGCAGAGCTTGCCAGAACAGGAGTACCGCTGCGCGGATCGACCCTGGAGAGAGCCGGGCCCGTGCCTCAATATCTAGAGACACGGGCCCGACCAAAGGACGACCCTGGTAGGGCTGGGGGCCGTCCGAGACCCGCGAGAAAGGGGGCGATGCTCGCGGGCCCGCTTGACTTCCTTGTCACGAGACAGCATACCGTTGTCTGGCCAGCCAGCGGAACTAATCCGACCAACACCGCAACCCCTCGGCCCCGGCTACGTTCGTAGCTCACAGGCGCTGTCCGTGCGGCCTGCCTGCTTCCGCAAGGGACACTGCAGACATCCGGCCAAGCGCCACTATGGTTTTGTTTGCGCCCTCCGCCCACCATGGAATCCCCATCTTCTGAAATGCGTCCGCAGGGTTCCGTCCAGCCCCGCCCAGCCCCGATCGAGTCCCCCCAGACGGTGGACATCGTCAGCGTGCCGCTGGCGCTGATCGACTATCAGCAGACGCTCGACTGGATCGACGCGATGGTGGCCCAGCGCCTCCGTGGCTACGTATGTGTGTGCAACGTGCACACCGTGATGGCTTCCGGCGAGGATCGCCAGCTGCGAGAGGCACTGCGCTCCTCCTCGCTGAACGTCCCGGACGGCCAGCCGCTGGTGTGGGCGCTGAACGCCCTGGGCCACCCGCTCCCCGACCGCGTGTACGGACCCGAGCTGATGTCCAAGGCATGCGCCGCCGCGGCCGACACCGGACAGCGGTTCTACCTGTACGGCGGCCGCAACCAGGGAGCGCTCGTGCAGCTGGCGCTGAACCTCCGCCAGCGCTACCCGGGAATCAAGATCGTCGGCGGGTACTCGCCGCCGCACCGCCCGCTGTCGACCGAGGAGCGTCAGGCGGTCGCCGAGGAGATCAACCACTCGCGCGCCGACGTGGTGTGGGTCGGGATCGGCGTGCCCAAGCAGGAGAAGTGGATGGCGCAGATGCGCCCGCTGCTGGAGACGCCCGTGCTCGTCGGCGTCGGCGCCGCGTTCGACTTCCACGCCGGGCTGGTGCCCCAGGCGCCTCCGTGGATGCAGTCGGCGGGACTCGAGTGGGCTTACCGGCTGGCGCGCGAGCCGCGGCGCCTGTGGAGGCGGTACCTGCGCTACAACCCGCGGTTTCTCGGCGCGTTCGCGCTGCAGCTGAACAAGCAGCGCCGGGCCCGGCGCCGGCGGTAACCCTCCGCCCGGAGGCACAATCCGAGCGTGTCCGGCACGCGCTCAAGCTCGATCCTGATCCCGACCCGCGGTCGCCCGAACTATCTGACCGTGACGCTCGCATCGATCATGCCCCAGGCCCGCGCGCACGGCGCCGAGGTGCTCGTCGTCTCTGACGGCGCGGACGACGCCACCGCGAGCGTGGCCGGCGCTCACGGTGCCGCGGTGATCTCGCTCGCGCGCGCGAGCGGCGCCAACGCTGCCCGCAACGCCGGCGTGGCGTCCTGCACCGGCGACCTGATCGTGTTCGTCGACGACGACATCGAGGCCCGGCCCGGCTGGCTGGAGGCCATCCTGCGGGCCGCCGGCGAGCACGCGGACCGCGACGTGTTCGGCGGTCCGATCGAGGCCCGGATCGAGGGCGGCGGGCCACGTGCTTGCGGGCGCGAAGGCGCGCCGATCACGACGCTCGACGGCGGGACCCACGACCGCGAGATCGAATTCGTCTGGAGCGCCAACATGGCGATCCGGCGCAGCGCGCTGGAGCGCATCGGCGGCTTTGACGAGACGATCCGGGGACGCGGTGAGGAGGAGGAGTGGGAGCGGCGCTACAAGACCGCCGGCGGGAGCGTCTGGTACGTGGCCGGCGCCCGGGTCGAGCATCGCCGCAGCGCAGCCGACGCGACCGTCCGCGCGCTGTCGCGCGCTGCCTACTCCCTCGGGCGGACCGCGCGGCGCAACGACATGCGCACGGGCAGCGGCCCCACGCTGCCGGCCGAGCTGCGGACACTCGCGGGCTGCGTCTGGCACATCGGCAGGCGGCGCTGCGCGAACGGGATCGTGATGGCCGCCCACAGCATCGGCCGCGTCCGCGAGACGCTCGGGGAGAGCGGGTCGTGAGCGAGCCCGACGGCCTGGGATCGGGCACCTCCGGGCTGGTGTTCGGAGTCCGCGCGACCACCAGGGCCGCGATCAGGGACGGGGCCGCGGGCGCGTTCGACCTGGCCGCGCTGAGGCAGCCGCGGCTGCGCCGGGCTGCCGCGCGATGGCCCCGCCGTCGCGTGCTCGCGATCTCCGTGCAGCGCACGGACGTCCCGAACCTGCTGCCCGCCGCCCGCGAGGAGCTGCTGCGCTCGCGCCACGAGGTCACGTTCGCCTACGCGGAGGCGGGCGACCGCGGCCGCTTCGAGAACCTCAACGCGCTGCTGGCCGAGCACCCGGCGGTGGGCCACGACTGGCTGCTGGTGATCGACGACGACGTGGCCCTGCCGCGCGGATTCCTCGACGCGTTCGTGTTCCTGTCCGAGCGCTTTCAGCTGCGACTCGCCCAGCCGGCCCATCGGGCGCACTCGCACGCCGCGTGGCAGATCACCCGCCGCCGCCCGCAAGCCGTGGTCCGCGAGACCCGGTTCGTGGAGATCGGCCCGGTCGTTGCTTTTCACCACGTCACGTTCGAGGCGCTGCTGCCGTTCCCGCCGCTGCGGTTCGGCTGGGGCCTCGACCAGCACTGGTCGGCGCTGGCGCTGCAGTACGGCTGGCGCATCGGCGTCGTGGACGCCACCCCGATCCGACACGGCCTGCGGCGGATCGCCGCCTCCTACGGCCATGACGAGGCGATGGCCGAGGCCCGGCGATTCCTCGACGGCCGCCCGTACACCGCCGCCGCCGACGCGCAGCGAACCCTGGTCATGCACCGGTCCTGGTCGTGAGGGTCCTGGTCGTCGCCGAGTATTACCCCCGGGCCGCTGACCCGGTCGGAGGCGTGTGGGCGCACCGTCAGGCGATGGCCGCCAAAGCGGCCGGCGCCGAGGTCCGGGTGCTGGTCCTGCACCGCCCGATCCCACCGCTGTCGGCGGTCCGCTCGGCCCAGATCCGCCGAGGGGCGGCGGTGGTCGCGCAGCCGAGCCGCGCGCAGCTAGACGGAATCGAGGTGCAGTACGTCCGCTATCTGTCGCCGCCCCGGCCGCTGAGCTACCGCTCCTGGGGAGCCTGGGCAGCGCCGCTGGTGAGCCGCGCGATCAATCAGGTCCGCCGCCGCTTCGCGTTCGACTTGATCCACGCCCACTACGCGGTCCCCGCCGGGGACGCGGTTCGGCGCGTGGCGCCGGAGGTCCCGCTGGTGGTGTCGGTGCATGGCCACGACGTGCAGGGCGCGGGCGCCGGGTCCAACAACGTCCGCTCGACGCTCGCGCACGCCCGCCTGGTGCTCGCCAACAGCGCCGGCACCGCTGCGCGATCGGCCGCGCTCGGTGCCCGCCGGACGCGTGTGGTGCACTTGGGGGCCGATGTGCCGGCGGCGCGGCCCACCCCACCCCGCACGCCGACGCTGGTGACAGTCGCCCATCTGGCGGCGCGCAAGCGACACGCGGACGTGATCTCCGCGCTGGCCGTGTTACGCGTGCGTCACCCGGCGCTGCGCTACGTGATCGTCGGCGACGGCCCAGAACGCGAACGGCTGGAGTCGCTGGCCGGATCGCTCGGGGTAGCCGACCGGGTCGAGTTTCGCGGCCAACTGCCAAACGACGGCGCCACAGCCGAGGCGACCGCCGGATCGCTGTTCGTGATGCCGAGCGTCGACGAGGCGTTCGGCGTCGCGTACATCGAGGCGATGGCGGGCGGCGTACCGGCGATCGGCTGCCGCGGCGAGGACGGACCCGAGGAGATCGCCGCCGCGGGCGGGGGCATCGAGCTGGTGGCGCCACTGTACGTGCGCGGACTGGCGAAGCGGATCGACGGCCTGCTCTCCGACCCGCCCGCGCTGGCGGCGGCCGGTGACGCAGCGCGCGAGACGGTGCAGCGAGCGTTTACCTGGGAGCGTTGCGGCGTCGATACGGTCGCCGCCTACGAGGAGGCGCTGGAGGGGTGATGACCGGCTCCGAGCCCTACAGCTCCGACAACCTTCTCGACCGGGTCAGCCGCGACTCGACGCTCGCGGTTCACTACAGCCAGATGATGGATCGCGAGCGCGAGCTGATCGCGCGCCGGGTGGCAACCGGGGGGCGGGTAGTCTCGGTAGGCGCCGGCTGGCACCCCGGACGGCACCTGTTTCCGAGCCCGCAATGGCACCTTGTCGCGGTCGACGCCGATCCCGACAAGGTGGCCGGCGTGATCGCCGCGGGCCGCGCCGACGAGGGGCATGTTGGGCTCGCCGGGCGGCTGGACGACCTTCCCCGCGGATCGTTTCAGGCAGTGCTCTACCGGCTGGTGCTGCATCACCTCGCGTTCCAGGGCCCGCTGGGTCCGTGTTTCGCCGAGGCGGCGCGGCTGCTCGCCCCCGGAGGCGCGCTGGTGGCGATCGAGCCCGGCCTGTGGCATCCCGTCGGCGCCGGCTTGTCGCTCGCCAACCGCGCGGGGGTCGCCGAGGCGCTGCACGGCACGCGCGACGACATTCCGCTATCCCCACGGCTGCTTCTGGCCGAGGCGCGGGCCGTCGGGCTGCGCCCGGAGCTGCACGCGGTCACCTATACGTGGAGGCGGCTGCCGCCGGCGGTGCAACGATCGCTGCAGCCGCTGGACGCGCTCGGGTCCAGGCCACGCGCCGCGTGGTTCGGGCACACCCTGATGCTGATCGCACACCGTGGACGCCGGTAGACCGCCGAAGGCGGCTGATAGCCTCGCGGCCGTGTCGTCAATCGCCCCGGCGCCCAAGCGCGCCGCGTCGGGCCCGGACGACGCCAACGGCCACAGTCCCGCTCGTTGGCCCTCCATGACTTCCGACGCGGCTTTCGGATGCGGCCTCGCCGCGCTGTTCGTGCTGGTGGCATTCGTGACCACCGGCGGCACGGATCTGGGGCCGAACACGTGGATGGAGATCGCCGCAGCGCTGCTGGCGGCGGCGGCCGCCGCGGCGGTGATTGTGATCGGTGCCCCGGGCCGGGCCTGGGGCGGGGTGACGCTGCTGCTGTTCGCCACGCTGGCAGCGCTCACGTTCGCCTCGATCGCCTGGTCGGTGCAGCCCGACAACTCCTGGGTGGAGGCCAACCGCACGGTCGCCTACTTGGCCGCGTTCGCCACCGCGCTCGCACTCGCGCGGCTGCTGCCCGAGCGCTGGCCGGCGCTGCTCGGCGCGCTCGCCACGGCGGCGACGGTGATCTGCGCCTGGGCACTCCTGGTCAAGGTGTTCCCGGGATCGCTTGACGCCAACGATCCGGTCGCGCGCCTGAGGGCGCCGTTCGACTACTGGAACGCCACCGGGCTGTTGGCCGCGATGGGCCTGGCGCCGTGCATCTGGGCCGGCTCGCGGCCGTCCCCCGGGCGGATCCTGCGGACGCTGAGCGTGCCGGCGGTCGCGATCCTGACCTCGGTCGTGGTCCTGTCCTACTCGCGCGGGGCACTGATCGCCGCGATCGTCGCGTGCGGCTGTTGGTTTGCATTCACCCCGCTGCGGCTGCGCGCCGCCCTGATCCTCGGGCTCGGCGCCATGGGCGGAGCGGTTATCACCGTCTGGGCGCTGTCGCATCACGCGCTGACCCATGACAACGCGACGCTGGCCGCCCGCACCGCCGCCGGCCACACGTTCGGCGTGGTGGTGCTCGTCGTCGTCGTGCTGCTGGCCGCCGCAGGGTACGCGGCGGCGGTCGCGATGGACCGCGTTCAGCTCAAGCCCCGCGTGCGTCGCCGTATCGGAATCGCGCTGATCGCGGCGCTGTCGCTGGTCCCAATCGGCGGGATCGTGTTCCTGGCGAGCTCGTCGCGCGGGCTCACCGGCGAGGTGTCGCATGTGTGGAATTCACTGACCAACACCAACGGTGTGGTCGCCGAGACCCCCGGCCGGTTGGTCGATCTCTCCAACAGCCGGCCGCGGTACTGGCGCGAGGGCCTCAGGGTGGGCGAGCACAACCTGCTCAAGGGCACGGGCGCGGGCGGCTTTGAGACCGCACGCACGCACTACACCAGCGACGTACTGATCGCCGGGCACGCCCACAGCTACGTGGTCGAGACGTTCGCCGACTTCGGCTTGATCGGGACGTTGCTGAGCCTCGCGCTGCTGATCGCCTGGGCGATCGCCACCGGGCGGACGCTCGGCGTGCGGCTCAAGCGTGGTCCGCCGGTTGCGAGCGCGCACCGCACCGAGCGCATCGGGATGTTCACGATGCTCGCGGTGGTGATCGCGTTCGGGATCCACTCCACCGTCGACTGGACCTGGTTCTTCCCGGGCGTCGCGATCCCGGCGTTGGCCTGCGCCGGCTGGCTGGCCGGACGGGGACCGCTGGCAGAGCCGGTCGGACGGCGCAGCGCGCCGCGCCGGCTGCTCGCGGCGCCGGCCGCGGGCGGGGCGCTCGTCGCGATCGTCGCGATCGCGCTCGGCGCGGCGTGGGTGATCTGGCAGCCGTTGCGGTCGGCCAATGCGGACGCCTCCGCCGTCAACGCGCTGCTCGCGGGCGACACGCACACCGCGCTCGACGATGCGCACACCGCCGTCTCGACCGATCCGGTTTCGGCGACCGCGCTGTGGGAGCTGTCGGAGATCGACCTTGCGGTCGGCGACCGGGCCGGCGCCCGCGAGGACTTAGTGCGCGCGACCTCCCGCCAGCCGGACAACCCCGAGACCTGGCAGCGACTGGGAGAGTTCGATCTGCGCTACGGCCATCCCGGCGCGGCCGTTCCCGAACTCAAGACGGCGGTCTCGCTGGACCTGACCGCCGTGCAGCCGTACTGGGACCTGGCCGACGCGTACACGAAGCTGGGCCAACGCACCCAGGCACGTCAGGCGCTCGTGGACGCGATCGACCGCCAGCCGCGCAACCCGGACTCGTGGATACGGGCGGGTCAGCTGGACCTGCGTGACGGAGCCGCCACCCTGGCGCTGCATGAGTTCCAGTACGCGCAATTGCTCGGGTCGACCGACGCAGTGCCGCTGGTGACAAAGGCCCAGGCCGCAGTCAACGCACAGCACGCGCGAGCAGCAGCCGCCGCCAGAAAGGCGGCCCGCCGGCAGCACGGACGCTGACCTCGCCGAAGCCGAACTCGCGCAGCAGCTCCGTCAGCGACGCCCGCGTGTACAGGTGGAGATGATCCCCGAGCGGCTGGGAGAACCGCCGCACCCCGCCCACCGCCATGCGCAGCCGGCCGTGCGACGGCGTCGTCACCAGCAGCCGCCCACCCGGCTTCAGCACTCGGCGAACCTCCGACAGCCACCTCCCGGTGTCGGCGACGTGCTCGATCACCTCGCTGGCCCAGACCACGTCGAACTCGTTGTCCTCGAGCGGCAGCGGCCCGTCGATCGGGACCAGCCGGAACTCGAGCTCGGGATGGGCCGCTCGAGCGCGCCGGACCGCCGCCTCGGCGACCTCGGCGCCGAGCGGGTTTGCGCCGATCCTCCCCAGCCAGGCAGTGAACGTGCCGGCGCCGCTGCCGATGTCCAGAACGCGGTCGCCCGAGCGCACTCCCTCGCGCATGAAAGCCAGGCGCACGTCCAGGTCCGGAGGCTCGAGATCGTCGGGCAGGTGCTCCCACAGGTCCTCGTAGTACTCCCTCATCCGCAGCGACCGTAGCGCCTGCCGGACACCTGGCGACGTGCCCGGGCGGCCGCCTATAGAGTGGCCCACTTCGGGTCAGGAGGCCCGGGAGAGAGGACCAACTCAGTGTCAGTGGTTCCGAGCCGTGGTGGGGACGGCCAAACATCGCCGTGAAGGTCGCATTCGACAGCCGCCCCCAGAAGGACCACCGTGGCGTGGGACGCTACGCCCGATGCCTGCTGGAGGCCCTGCACGGCTCCGGACGAGCCGATCAGCTCATCGAGACGCACGACCCGCGGCGTTGCGACGTGTTCCACGCCCCGTGGATCCAGGGCGCGATGCTCCGCTGCCCGGTGCCGATGGTCGTCACCGTTCACGACCTCCTATCGCTCAAGCGCCCGGGCGAGCACCTACGCGCCGGGCTGCGATCGAAGCTCCGCTACCTCGCCGTGCAGCGAGCCGCGCGCGTGATCGTCCCGACCAACGTGGTGGCCGACGACGTCATCAACGTGTTGGACGTCCCCAGCCGGCGAGTGGTGGCGATCCCCGAGGCGGCGGCGCCGCGCCTGCACCCCCGCTCCGAACAGGAGGTCCGCGTGGTGCGCGACCGGTTCGGGCTCCCCGACAGCTACCTGCTGTGGGTCGGCGGTCTGCGCGCCCCCGACCCACATAAGCGCATCGCCGCGCTCGCTCGCACCCCGCGGACGATGCCGCTCGTGCTGGTCGGCCCGGCTGGGGAGTGGGCCCACCAGCTCCCCGACGTGATCCTCACCGGCGCGATCACCGACGACGACGAGCTGGCAGCGATCTACAGCGGCGCGCACGCACTGGTGTATCCCAGCAAGGACGAGGGCTTCGGCCTGCCGGCGGTCGAGGCGCTCGCCTGTGGAACCCCGGTGGCGGCGTGCGACTTGCCCGCGCTGCGCGAGGTGCTCGGCGGCCAGGCGATGCTGGGATCGGTCGAGGACATGGACGGACTGGTCGCCGCAGCCGAGTCGGCGCGGCGCCCGGCTCCCGCGCCGCCGTCGTGGACCTGGGAGGACGCGGCCGCCGCGACCTGGCAGGTCTACGCCGATGCTCTGGCCGAGCCCGACACGTGGCGCAGCCCGCACCGCCGTCGGGCCGGCGGGCTCACGGGCTCTCCACGAGCAGCGTGACCGGACCGTCGTTGGTCAGCGCCACCGCCATGTGCGCGCCGAACACGCCGTGGCTGGCTCCGGCGCGCTCACAGAAACGCTCGTAAAGCGGCTCGGCCACGTCCGGCGGCCCGGCCGCGATGTAGCTGGGGCGGTTGCCCTTTCGGGCATCGCCGTACAGCGTGAACTGGCTCACGCACAGGATCTCCCGGTCGCCCAGCGGCTCATTCATCCGGCCCTGCTCGTCGGGGAAGATCCGCAGCGCACTGACCTTGTCGGCAAGCCAGTCGGCGTCCTTGTCGGTGTCGTCGCGGCAGATGCCGAGCAGCACCAGCAGGCCGGGGCCGATCTCGGAGACCGTACGGCCGTCGACCGACACCGACGCGCTGCTGACCCGCTGGACGAGCGCCCTCATCCAGTGCCCCGGCTCCCGACGGTCACGCGTCGCGTAGCTCGGAGGCGACCAGCTCGGGCGCGACGATGTTGAGATTCACGCCCGCGCCGAGCTCGAGCCCGGCCAGATGCGTCAGCCGCGGAAGGATGTCGATCCGCCAGCAGAAGTACTCTGCGCCGCGCGGTGCGGTCCGCACCCACAGGTTCAGCGGTGGGTTGGCGCCGAGCCGCAGCGACAGCCGCGACAGCGCCTGGTGGAGCATCGCCGCGCCGGTGGGGCCGTCATCCTCGAAGCGCGATCGAGGCGTGCGCGGCGCGATCATCAGCTGGAACGGGACGCGAGCGCCGTAGGGCGCCATCAGCACGGTCTCGTCGTCGATCGCGACGATCCGCTCGCGCTGGCGGACCTCCTCCTGGACGAGGTCGCCGAGCAGGTTGCCCCCCATCGTCTTGGTCGCGTACGCGCCGAAGCGCTCGCGCTCACGCGCGATCGCCGCCGGGACGAAGTCGAGCGCGTACAGCTGGGCATGGGTGTGGGGAAGCGACGCGCCGGCCTCGCGGCGCTCGTTGACGATCAGGTGCACGTACGCGGAGTCCCGGTGGACCCGGATGCGCTCGCGCCACACCTCGACCGCCTGCTGGACGTCCTCGACGGGGAGCTCAGCCAGCGAGATCACCGGCCGCGGCGAGTTGATGATCACCTCGTGGGCGCCAACCGCCGGACCGGCCCAGAACAGGTCGGGGTTGGCGTGCGGAGGCGGCTGCTCGGAGTCGGGGCTGAGCGCGGGATACAAGTTGGGCACGACCCGGACCGACCAGCCCGGCGTATTGGGCTCGCCCCCGTTGGGGCGCACCGCGTAGAGCTCGGGCGGGGTGCGGTCTTCGTGACCCTCGGCGAACGGGTCGGACTCGGGGTCGATCGGGTCTGGGGGCGTGGCGCTCAGTCCACCTCCGGGCCGGCCCGCGCGAGCGCCCGCGACGATCGCCCGCTGACCGGTCAGCGGATCGATGCGGACCTCCGGCACTACGGTGCCCCGCGGAGCCGGGTCGCAGCGGTCAGAGGTGCTTCTCCATCGCGATGTGTTCGATCCCGGCCTCACGGAACGTCCGGCCCCGCGTGCGGTAGCCCGCCTGGGCGTACAGCTCGCGCGCGTAGGTCTGGGCGTGGAGGACGATCCGGGTGCCGGCCACGGACCGCGTCTCGATGTCGGCGAGCTCCAGCAGCGCGCTGGCGATCCCCCGCCGGCGGGCCGACATCCGCACCGCCAGGCGGCTCAGCTGCGCGGTCGAGCCGACCATCACCAGCCGGCAGGTGCCCAGCATCTCGCCGTCCTCGACGGCGACCAGGTGGATGCCCTCGTGGTCGCGGCCGTCGAGCTCGTCGTGCTCGGGGACCCCCTGCTCGACACAGAACACGTCGTGGCGCAGCCGCAGCGCGGCCGCCATCTCCTGCTGGCCGCGGACGCGGCGCACCCGATAGAGGACGGTCCCGGTCATCCGAGCACGTAGTGTCGGATGTCCTTCTCGAGCGCGCCGACGCTCTCGTAGGGACCGGCGTGGTCGAACACGATGTGGCCGTTGCGGTCGTAGTAGATCGTCTGCGGGAAGTACGTCGCGGCGTGATTCTTGCGCGCGATCGCCTCCTTGGGGTCGGTGTAGCTCGGGTAGGTCACCGGGAACTTGCGCAGGAACGAGGCCGCGGCCGGGTTCTGGTCCTTGCCATCGATGCCCATGAACGCGACCTTCTTACCGAGCGCGACAGCCGCCCGCTGGAACACCGGGAACTCGGTCTGGCAGGGGCCGCACCACGAGGCCCACTTGTTGACGACGATCGGGTAGCCCTTCAGCGACGCGATCCGCTGGTCGAACGCGGTCGGTCCGCCGCCGAGCAGTTGGTTGGCCTGGTCGTGCAGCGAGGACAACGGCGCCGGCGAGCCCTTGAACGCGGCGTTGACGCGCTGGTGCGAGGGCGCCTCGTTCTTCGGCTGCGATGACCCGCAGCCGGCGACCACAACGGCTGCGGCGAGCGCGACCAGCGACAAACGCAGAACCACGTTGGAAAGCTTGCCATACGCCGGTCTCGGGTCCGACCGGTCGCCTCCGGAAGTTCGTTACATTCGATGCCGCCCGACGGTCGCGGGTAGCAAAGTTCCCGCTCAGCGCGGATAACGTTCCGCCCGAGATCCAGAGGCGCCGCGGGGAACGAACTTCCCGGGGTTCGATCGACCAGCCCGCGGCGGCGAATCGGGTCGCCCGCGACATCTGGTTTAATCCACGCTATCCTCCGAACCAGGCGCGGTGAGGGGGTGTCCGCTTCTGAGGGTATTTCTCCTCGCCGTGTACGGCCTCTGACGAGGCACTGGTGGGCCGCTTCGACGTATTGGCCGCGGCTCGCACATCCAGACGCAACCTTTTCGATCTTCATGGGTGCTTCCACCCCGTTTCCGACTCCTGCCGCGATCGCGCGTGCGGAACTGTTCACGCGTGAGCGCTTCGTCTACGAGGGCGAAACCCTCGAGGACGCCCTCTCCACCGGCTCCGCCAGGCGCCGGGCGCTGGATGCTGCGCTGGCCGAGATCGACGGCGGGGCTAACCAGCCGTCGATCGAGTGGCGCCGCCAGTTCTCGCTGCTGCTCGGGCTCGAGCGAGTGCTGTCCGAGGAGGAGCCCCAGCTGGTCGACGGGACGGTCCTGTCCGCCCACCAGGTCGACGCGCTCTCCGGAACCTTGACCGCGCTCCTGGCCGAAGCCCAGCGCAACGGCACCGGGAACCCCAACGGTAACGCCGCGGCCGCGGTCGCAACCCCGGAACCCCCGCGGGTCGCATCCGAGGACGAGAACCCGAACGAGGACACCGACGAGGACGCGGACCGGGACGCCAGCGACGACGATGAAGACGAGCTCGAGTTCGACGACGACCTCCGCGACGAGGCTGAGGACGACGTCGAGGACGACGCCCCGTCCGACGACGAGGAGCCCCAGGACTGGCAGGACGAGCACGAACTCGACGAGGACGTCGAGATCGCAGAGCAGCCGGAGGACCCCAACGCCGACCGCCGCTTCTGGTTCGAGCACGCCACCGGCGCCGGCAAGACGGTGGCCGCCCTGGGCTTCGTCGAGGCCTCGCGCACGGGTGGCGTGCTGATCCTGACCCACCGCCGCAACCTGGTCGACCAGTTCCACGGTGAGCTTCGGGACCGCGGCTATCGCGACCGCATCCACGCGGCGCTGCTCGACGGCCACGACGCGGCCAACGGGCCGGTCACGGTGGAGACCTACCAGTGGTTCGTACGCAACGCCGGCCGGATCTCCGATGCGTACACGATCGTCATCTGCGACGAGGCGCACACCGCACTGGGCGAGAAGACCTCCGCGTCGATCCGCAACTGGTCCGGCCCGATCTTCATCGGGATGACCGCCACCGGCGCACTGATCGCTCGCCACGTGACCGATCTGTTCCCGACCCAGACCTCGCGCTTCGACCTTGCCCAGGCCGCCCGCCGCGGCGTTATCGCGCCGCTGCGCTGCATCCGCATCCCGCCAGGCCCGGGCGTCCGCACGATCGCCAAGGTGCCGCTGCGCCGCGGCGAGGTCGACACCGAGTTCGACCAGGAGATGCTGGCCGAACTGCTGGACCAGACGCCGTTCAACATGGCGATCGCCGACCTCTACAAGACCCGCTTCAACGGCGTGCCCGGCGTCGTCTACGCCGCCGGCGTCCGCCACGCCTACAACGTCGCCCAGGCGTTCCGCGAGGTCGGGATCAAGGCCCAGGGCGTGTCGGGCGAGACGCCCAAGCGCCAGCTGGCCAGAATCCTCGCCGACTACGAGTCGGGCAAGATCGACGTGCTGGTCAACGCACAGCTGCTCGCCGAGGGCTGGAACAGCCCGCGCGCGACGATCTGCATGCACCTGGCGCCGACCGCGTCCAAGCGCATCTACCAGCAGCGGGTCGGCCGCGTCACTCGCCGCCACCCCGGCAAGGAAGCCGGCATCGTCATCGACTTCGTCCACCCCGCGACCAAGCACGACGACCCGGTCGTGACGCTGCACTCGCTGCTCGATCGCGACGTCTACCGCGGCGGCGCGATCGTCGTCGGGCCGGTGCGCCGCGGCCGTGGCCGGCGGGTGCGGGTGGAGCGCCGGGTGCTGCCGGTGACGCCGGATCCGGACCGCCGCGCCGAGGTGTTCGAGCGCGAGCTGTGGCGGATCGCGGTCGAGCATCTGGACTACGGCGAGCAGCATGTGTGGGCGGCGCTGGCCGGCGCCCGCGTGGCCCCCAACGGCTGGCGCCGCGCTAAGGCGATGCTCCACTTCGACCGCGGCGGCGAGCTCAAGCGCCGCTACCTGCTGACGGCCGTGCAGCGCAACCGCAACTCGCAGCTGCGCCTCCGTGCCCTCCAGGAGATCTCGGCCAGCCGCGACGCCGAGGCGTTCGACACCGCGATCGACATCATGGCCGGCTGGCCTCGCGACGAGCGTCGCGAGGGCGTGAAGATCATGCTCCAGGCGCTGGCCGAGCGCCGAATCGGCCGCCGCGACCAGGCCAACGCCTGGATCTGGCGGATGGCCGAGTACACCCGCGAGGTGCACGAGGAGTACGCGGTGCAGCGCTGGCCGGAGACCAAGCGGCTGCTCGGCCTGCTGGTCAACTCGAGCGGCGCCGCCCACGCCCGCAACGCCCGGCGGCTCGTCCACGCCGCCCGTAAGGAGGATCGGCGACTGTCCGCCGCCCTGCTCGCCGCCGCGCTGGCCCATACGCCGGAGGCCGAGGAGGCGCTGCGCGGCGCCCGGACGCGGATGGCCCGTAAGCCCGCGGCGCTCGCCCGCGAGCTGTTGCGCAACTTCCCCAAGGGCCGCCGCGGCTCCAAGCGCCGGCGCCGCAAGGGCGCCGCCAACGGCGACGAGACCGCGGCCGCGCGGGAGCCGGTGGCCGTGGAGGCGACCGAGGCCGCGGACGCGACCGAGACGTCGGAGTCCAGCAACGGGCATCCGGAACCGGTGCAGGAACCGGTCGACGAGCCCAACGAGGACGAGCAGGAAGTCGCCGAGGAGGCGGCCTAGACCGAGTCCGGCCGCGGCGCGGCCGGACGCAGCAGGTGAACCTCGCCCGCGTCGAGCGCGAGGCGCCCGTCGGTGGTGTCGATCAGCAGCCGGCCGTCGCGGTCGATGCCTGCGCCGCGGCCCCGGCCTTCGGCCCAGCGCACGTCCGCGCCGAACAGCGCGTCACGCGTGCGAAACGCGTCCAGCACGTCGTCGGACGCCGCGACCGTCCAGCGGCCCAGGGCATCCAGCAGCCGCTCGAGCGTCGGCTCGATTGCGTCGGGCTCGAGCCCCAGCGTCCCGGCGGTATCGGCGAGCTCGGGCGGGAAGTCTTGCGGACGCAGCGCCACGTTGAGGCCGATTCCGGCCACCGCCCACCCCTCCTGCGGGCGGGCTTCAACGAGGATTCCGGCGACCTTGCGGCCGTCTAACAGCAGGTCATTCGGCCACTTGACGCGAGCTTCTGCGCCGACGATCTCGGCGACCGAGACGCCGCAGGCGAGCGGCAGCAGCCGCGACGGGTCGCGGATCACCACCGAGCACAGCAGCGCCCGGCCGGCCGGCGCGGTCCAGCGGCGGCCCTGGCGTCCCCGGCCCGCTGACTGCTCGGCCGCGGTCACCAGCGTGCCGTGCGGCGCACGGGCGGTGGCGAGCAGGCGGGCGCGCTCGTTGGTGGAGTCGATCAGCCGGTAGTGCACCCTGGGGCTGCCGAGCCGGCGCCGTGGGGCCGCCGGGCTCACGCGGGCGAGATCCTCAGCTCGTCGTCGACGGCGATCCCCAGGGTTGCGGCGGCGTCGCCGCGACTGATCGCGAGCGCCAGCCGCCGGCTGGAGTCCTCGTAGAGCAGCAGCTCGCCGGGCGCCACGTCGGCGAACGTCAGCGCGTAGTGCGCCTCGTGGCTGGTGCCTGCCCCGAGCTCGACCGAAGCCGGGCGGCCGAGCTTGAGGCCGCTGCCGGCGAGCTGGTCGTGCTCGACCCCGAGCGCGACGTTGCCGAAGCGGTCTACGTACACCGCCTGGGTCATCAGCGCCCCGTCCTCGAGCCGGGGGCGCGGCAGCTCGACGCGCACCAGCCGGCCCGGGTCCAGCGGCTCGCCGCAGTCGCGCAGCCCGGCCCCCGCGGCCAGGCGAGCGGCCACCGGCGCGAAGATGTCGCGGCCGTGGAACGTGGCCGACACCGGCTCGAGCCGGAACGCCGAGCGCGCGATGTCGACCGCTTCGGACACGCCGCCGGACCGATCTGCGGCCAGCCACAGCAGCCCGTTGTCGGGGCCGACCAGCTGCCGGCCGTCCCCCGCTCGGATCGCCACCGCCCTGCGCTCAGCGCCGACGTCCGGGTCGACCACCGCCAGCACCACTCCCGCCGGCAGGTAGGGCAGCGCGCCGCGCAGGATCAACGCTCCGGCCCTGACATCGTGGCGCGGAATCCCGTGGGTGATGTCGATCACCTGGGCGTCCGGGCAGATCGTCGCGATCACCGCGTGGCAGACGCCGACGAACTCGTCGGCGAGACCGTAGTCGGAGAGGAACGAGATCGGCGCGGACATCGACGGGCAGGCGATATTCGCAGAACGCCCGCTGAGCTTGACGACCGGACCGCCGGCCGTCAGCTAGAACCCTCGCTCGCGCAGATACTCGCGGTTGTGCCGCTGGTCGATCGCCGGCCGCTCGGGGTTGTCGGGGTCGGGCAGGATGTCCTGCTCGACCACCAGCCAGCCCGCATAGTCATTGCCCTTGATCGCGTCGAGCACCGCAGCGATGTCGATGTCGCCCTCGGCCAGCGCGCAGAACGCCCGGCGCCGCCAGATCTCCTGCACCGGGGCGGCGTCGGAGACGATCTGCTCGAGGATCGCCAGCTTGGCGTCCTTCAGGTGCAGCTGGTTGATGCGGTCGCGCCAGTCGCGCAGCGCGACGAGCGGGTCTCCCCGGCCCAGCAGCAGGTGCCCGGTGTCCAGGCACAGCCCCACGTCAGACACCTCGAGCATCCGCTCGATCTCCCACTGAGCCTCCACGTAGGTGGCGGTGTGGTGGTGAAACGTCGGCTCGTAGCCCCGCTCGCGGCAGCGATCGGCGGCGCGGGCGAGGCCCTCTCCGAACGCCTTCCAGCCGGCGGCGTCGAGGCCGATGCTCGGGTCCAGCGCGGCGCGGCCCGGGTAGCGCGAGCGCTCGGGCGAGCCCGCGTCGGCCAGCGTGGGCTTGGGCGCCAGCGGCTCGCGGGCCACGGCGTCGAGCACGTCGAGCAGCGCGTCGAGCTCGGGGAGCGCTGCCTGTAGCGCCGCGGGATCGCTGAAGGGCAGCTCGAAGTAGCCGCCGGCGATCCCCAGCCCTCGCTCAGACAGGCGCGCGGCGAGCTGCGCCCCCTCACCCAGGTAGCCGACCGGGCCGAGGTCGACGCCGGCATATCCGGCGTCCGCCACCCACTCCAGCAGCGTCACCGGATCGGGGACGTTGGGGTCGATTCCGACGGTTATCTCAAATGCGCCGTAGCTCACCGGGGCATTCGCGACCGCGATCACCGACCCCCTCCAACTTCGCTCGCCGACATCCCGTCCTCCAAGATCAATCCTCCGTTGGCGATCACCGCGATCGAGCACGAGGACCCGGGAGTCCCGGCCGAGGCCGGCGTGGTGGCCGCGGCCGGGATCCTGAGCTCGGCCCTCTCGCGGGGCCTACTGACGCGGTCTGCCTACTTCATCCGCTTGGCGAACGCCCCGGCCTGGGCGTTCGCGACGCCGACCAGGTTGCCGAGGGCGACCTGGCCATCGAGCAGGTGCAGCCCCCACTCCGCGGTCGGCGCCGCGTGCGGGTTCTGGGCGCCGCCGCGCGGCGAGATCATCAGCACGTTGGCACCGCCGGCCGACGAGCAGCGGCCGCTGTAGGCGCCCGGGATGCTCGCCCACACGGTCTTGGGCATTGGCTGGGTGATCATCAGCAGCGAATTCCCGGTCGCGATCGCCCCGGGCGCGAACGGCTTGCTCGGGAAGATCGGGTCGAGCTTGCCGCTGCCACCGGCGAGACCCGCCGGGTTGGTGCAGAGCACGTGCATGCCCTTCTGGTTGGTGCGGCCGAACAGGCTGTCGGCCGGCGGCTGGGCGTTGAACGTGGAGAACGCGATCACGCACCCGACCTGGGTGTTGGAGTGACAGGCGGGAATGTGCTTGAAGTCCCCGCCCACGTCGGAGCCGTCCTTGACCAGCACGTTGCCGCCCATCAGGATCGCCGAGATCAGCCGCTTGCGGACCGCGGGCTTGGAGTCGACCTGTTTGGCGATCAGTTGCCGCAGCACGAACGAGCCCTGGGAGTGCCCGATCAGCACGAACCCGCGGCCGTGGTTGTACTTCTTCAGGTACGTCTGGAAGGCGGCGGCCACGTCGGCCGGTCCCTCCTTGGCCTGCGCGGGCGTCGGAGCCGTGGGGCTCGTGCCCGGCGCGCCGATTCCGGCCAGCGTCGTCTGCCGATACATCGGCGCGTACACCTTGCAGTACTGCGAGTAGCGGGCCGCCTGGTACAGCGCGATCGACCGCTCGACGGGGTCGATCTGGAGGTTGGCGACGGCGGTCTTCTGGTCGGACACCGTCGGGTACACGTAGAAGCAGTCAAACGACGGCTTCTTGACCTGCTTGGGGTGGGTCACGCCGAGCTGCTTGAGCGTCGGCGAGTACACGGTGGTCGACAGGCCGGGCGTGCACGGATCCGGGGAATGGCCGGGCAGGCACAGCCACACCGGAGCCTTGGCGGCCGCCGGGGAGGCCGCGGCGAGCGCCAGGGCGCCGACCGCGATCGCGGCCGTCAGGCCGCCCACCAACACACGAGCGCGGCGCAGCCGTGCGCCGCTCGCGATCACTGCATGCATTCTCTCCTCCTTCAGGAAAGCGGGGGGTCCGCGATCCTAGCCGTTAGTGCTTCCCGCCGTGAATGCGGTCACGGCGGGAAGCGCTCAGCCAGTGACCCCGTCGCAGACGTCGGACACGAGCGCTTCGATCACCCCGTCGATGTCGTGCCGGGCCGCCTCGACATCCGGCTCGAACCCGCGCTCGCGCAGCGCGGTGCTGGTCACGGGGCCGATGCTGACCGTCCGCGCGCCCAGCTCCTGGCGGCCGGCGATCGCCTCGAACAGAAACCGCACCGTGGAGGACGAGGTGAACGTCACGTAGTCGGCGGCGGCCAGCGCCGACAGCTCCGCGTCCGAGAGGGTCTCGGCCACGGTCTCATACAACGCGACCACGTCGACCTCGGCGCCGCGCTCGCGCAGCGCGTCCGGGAGCACATCGCGGGCCTCGGAGGCCCGCGCCACCAGCGCCCGGGAGACCGGCACGTCGGCGAGTGCCTCGATCAGCCCCTCGGCGACGAACCGCTCCGGCACCACGTCGGCGATCAGGCCCCGCTCGCTCAGGGCCCTGGCCGTCCCCGGCCCGATCGCCGCGATCCGAGCGCCGGCGAGCGCGCGGGCGTCGACGCCCCGCTCCGCCATCCGCGCCAGCAGCAGCCGCACGCCGTTGGGGCTGGTGAGGCACACCAGGTCGTAGCGCGACAGGTCGGGCAGCTCGACACTCAGCGGCGAGATCCTGATCGCAGGCGCCTCGATCACCGCCGCGCCGAGCCCCTGCAGACGGGACGCCAGCCCGCTCGCCTGGGCCCGCGCCCGGGTGACCGCGACGCTGACTCCGGCCAGCGGACGGCGCTCGAGCCACTGCAGGCGGTCGCGCAGCGCCGCAACCTCGCCGAACACCGCGACCGCGGGCGCCTTGATGCCGGCGGCGGCGGCCTGCTCGGCCAGCGTCGACAGGGTCGCGGTCACGACCCGCTGGCCCGCCAGCGTCCCACGCTGGATGATCGCCGCTGGCTGCGCTCCGTCGCGTCCGCCGGCCCGCAACCGCTCCGCGATCGCGCCGAGCTGGCGCACGCCCATGTAGACCACGAGCGTCCCCGGGAACGCGGCGAGCGCGTCGTAGTCGAGCGCCGACTCGGGCTTGTCGGGGTTCTCGTGGCCGGTCACGAACGCAACCGCGCTGGCGGCGTCGCGATGCGTGACCGGGATCCCGGCGTACGCGGGCGCGGCCACGCCTGCGGTCACGCCGGGGACGATCTCGAACTCGATCCCGGCATCGCGTAGCGCCTCGGCCTCTTCGCCGCCGCGGCCGAACACGAACGGGTCACCGCCCTTCAGGCGGACCACGCTGCGACCCGCGCCTGCGTGGTCGAGCAGCATCCGGTCGATCTCGCCCTGCGACATCGACGGGCCCCCACCCTCCTTGCCGGCGTAGATCAGCTCCGCGTCCGCGCGCGCGCCGTCGAGCGCGGTGCTTGGGATCAGCCGGTCATAGACGATCACGTCGGCAGCGGCGATCAGCTCCAGCGCGCGGGCGGTCATCAGCCCCGGGTCGCCGGGCCCGGCGCCGACCAGGTAGACCGTCACACCGCCCCCAGCGCGAGCTCGGCCCGGCGCAGCAACTCGCCGGCGCCGGCCGCGAGCAGCCGCTGGGCCACCTCGTGCCCGAGGCCGTCGGGATCACCCTCGAGCGCGTCGGCGATCCACACCGAGCCGTCGGGCATCCCGACCCAGGCGCTGATCCGCAGCCGCGAGGCGTCGACCGTCTGCGCGTGGGCTCCGACCGGGGTGTTGCAGGAGGCCCCCAGCGCGCGCACCAGCTCGCGCTCGGCGGTCACGCAGGCTGTCGTGTCGGGATCGCTGACCGCGGCCAGAGCCTCCGCGTCAAGCGCTCCCGGCCGCGCCTCGAGCGCCAGCGCGCCCTGGCCGGCCGCCGGCACCAGCTCGTCGAGCACGCCGCCCGCGTCGGACTCGCGGCCCAGGCGCTGCAGCCCGGCCAGCGCGAGCACGATCGCGCGGCACTGGCCCTCGGACAGCTTGCGCAACCGCGTGTCGACGTTGCCCCGCAACGTCACCACCTCGAGGTCGGCGCGCGTGGCGCTGATCTGGGCGGCACGGCGCAGGCTGCTGGTCCCCACACGGGCGCCGGGCTCGAGTTCGGCCAGCGAGCGCGCTCCGCAGATCACGTCGCGGGGATCGGCGCGCTCGGGGATCGCCACCAGCTCCAGCCCGTCGGCCAGCTCCGTGGGCACATCCTTGGCCGAGTGGACCGCGACGTCGATCCGGTCCTCCAGCAGTGCGCGCTCGAGTTCGGACACCCATCGCGACTTGTCGCCGCCCGAGGCGCCGCGATCGCCCGAGGTGGTGATCGTCACGACCTCGGCGTCGTCGCCCAGACGTCGCGCGACCGACTCGGCCTGCACGAGCGCGAGCGCGCTGCCGCGCGTGCCGATCCGCATTTAGCGTGCACCCACTAGCGGCCGCGGCGGTCGGAGATCGCGCGGACCTCCGCCAAGGGCTGGCGCTCGGCGGAGCCGGCCATCCGGTCGTCCTCGTCCTCGAGGGCGAACAGGTCGCGCACCAGCGCGGCCCGGGCGTGGACGCGGTCGTCGCGGAGCTCGCGCAGGCGCGCGGTGGGGTCGTGCAGCAGCCGGTTGACGATCGCCCGGGCGACCGCGTCGACCCGTTCGAGGTCGCGCTCGGAGGCCGCCTCCCACTTGCCGTCGTTCTCACGTAGGACCTGCTCAGCGATCTCGGTCGCGCGAGCTCGCAGCGCCGCGATCGTCGGCAGTACCTCGAGCGAACCCAGCCACGTGGCGAACTGCTGGATCTCCTCCTCGATGATTCCCTCGGCCTTGCGCGCCTCGGCCTGCCGCACCCGGCGGTTGCGGGCGATCACCGCCTGAAGGTCGTCGATGTCGTAGAGCGACACGCCTTCGATGTCGCCGCAGGCGGCGTCGATGTCGCGCGGGACCGCAAGATCGATCAGCAGCACCGGGCGCCCCTCTCGGTCGCCCATCACCTGGGTCAGCTCGCGCGCCTCGATCAGCGCGTGCGGCGAGGCAGTGGCCGAGACCACGATGTCGGCGCTCTCGAGCGCCTGAGGGAGCTCGTCGAAGCTGACGCTGGTGCCGCCGTAGCGCCCCGCGAGCGCGATCGCCCGGTCGCGCCGGCGGCTGGCCACGAACAGCGTCCGACCGCCGCTGTCGGCGAGCGCACGCGCGGTCAGCTCGCTGGTCTCGCCGGTGCCGATGATCACGACCTGGCGTCCGGTGAGCGAGCCCAGCAGCTCGCGCGCCAGCGCCACGGCCACGGCCGGGAGGCTCAGCTGGCGTTCGCCGATCGCGGTCTCGCTGCGCACCCGCTTTCCGGTCGCCAGCGCGGCGGTGAACAGGCGGTTGGTCAGCGGTCCCACGGTGTCCTTGCTGAGCGCGGCGTCGTAGGCGCGTCTTACCTGTCCCTGGATCTCAGCCTCGCCGACGACCATCGACTCCAGGCCGGACGTCACTCGGTACAGGTGGCGGGCGGCGTCGCAGTTGCGGTGCGAGTAGATCGCGGAGGCCAGGCCGGTGGGCCGGATTCCGGCGTGGCTGGAGAGCATCGCCAGCGCGGTGCCCTCGGCCTCCACCGGGTCGCCGACGACCAGGTAGAGCTCGGTCCGGTTGCATGTCGAGATCGCGACGGCCTCCTGGACGTCGCCCGAACCGCGCAGATCGCGGACGAAGTCCGCGGCGCGGGCGTCGGGCAGCGCGAGGCGCTCGCGCACCTCGACCGGGGCGGTCTTATGCGAGACACCGATCGCCAGCAGCTCGCTCATGACACAGACTGTAGATCGCTGTCGCGTCGTTCCTGCTCGCGTCGGGCCTCGACGTCGCGCCGGAGCTCGACCAGCTCGCGCTCGGTGCGCGACAGCCGGGTGGCCATGATCCCGACGTAGATCAGCACAATCGCCAGGAACACGATGTAGGCACCCGCAACGTACTTGCCGGCGGTGTGCAGCGGCAGCGCGGGGGCGACAGCGAACAGGGTCACCTCTTGCCTCCCTCCGGTCGGCGCTTCTGACTCTGCCCGCGAGCATCCGGCCCGCGGCAACCGCTCCGCTTCGCGTCGCTCATGATGGGGCTGCGCTCCGGCTCATCGGCAGCGGGTCGTCATCGCCGAGCAACGCGCGCCGCAGGCCGCGGAGCTGGATGCGGGCGTTCTTAGCGGCCATCTCGTACTTCCACAAGGGTGGTGTAGAGCAGCGCGATCCCCAGCAGCGAGATCAGGAACGTGAGCCGCATCGACCCCGGCAGGTTGCCGCCCGACAATGTCAGCACCCGCGGGTGTACGTACTGCTGGGCGAGGCGGACCGCGATGAAGTTCAGCGGCACGAACGCGCCGGCGACGATCGAGAAGACGCTGGCGTAGCGCGCCTGGCGCTCGGGATCCTCGATCGCGAAGCGCAAGGGCTGGTAGGTGGCGAACAGCAGCACGACGATCAGGAACGAGACCAGCGTCGGCTCGTTCCACACCCACCAGTGGCCCCAGGACGCCTTGGCCCAGATCGCGCCGGTGAACAGCGCGCCGATCCCGAAGATCAGCGCCATGTGGATCGCCACGTAGGAGCGCATGTCCCAACGCCGGTCGCCCGTGCGCAGGTGCCCGACCGCCATCAGGCCACCGAAGATGAACCCGCACAGCGACACGATCGCCAGCGGCACGTGGATGTAGAAGATCTTCTGGACAAACCCCTGGTCGGCGTCCAGGGGCGCGTAGAAGAAGACCAGCGCAAGAGCCACGCTGATCGTGGCAATAGTCGCGAGCGAGAGGCCCCTGAGGCCGCGCCCGTACAGATTCGATGGCACTACTAGTCCTCCAGGAGGAAGTCGAACACCGCGTACGAGAGCAGTGCGAACACCAGATCATAAAGCGCCAGAATCGCCAGCCACTTGGCGGGGGGCGATCCGGAGCCGTGAGCGACGAACAGCGGCCCCACGCCGCGGGCGGTCCCGATCAGTGCCGGGATCAGCAGCGGCAGCCCGATGACCGGCCCGATCAGGTCGCGGGCGCGGGTCTGTACGGCGATCGCCGACACCAGCGTTCCGATCACGGCCAAGGCGATGTCGCCGAGCACGAGGACCAGGATCAATCCGGGCAGCACCGGGCCCAGCGGCGGCCCCAGCAGCAGCAGCCCGAATGCCGGCACCGCGATCACCTCGAGCACGACCAGGAAGATGAACAGCGCCGCGGCCTTGGCCACCAGCAGCGCCGACCGATCGACCGGGGCCAGAAGGAACGCGTCGAAGCCACCCTGCTCGCGCTCGGCGACGAACAGGCGGTTGATCCCCAGCATCGCCGCGAACAGCAGCGTCACGGTCAGCACCCCGCCGGCCAGCTGCCCGTCGATCGTCGTCCGGTTCAGCCCGAAGTGGAAGATCACAAACGTCGCGATCGAGAACAGCACCATCGCCGGCAGCGTCTCGAACCCACGCAGCTCGAGCAGCAGGTCCTTGCGCAGAACGGTCAGCGTGGTCTTCACGCGTACAGCTCCGCGAGCTTCCCGGCGTCGAGCCGGCCTGGCTCGCCGACGAACGCCGGCCGGCCCTGCCTGAGGCCGAGGACCAGGTCGGCCTCGGCCAGCGCGGCCTGCGGGTCGTGGCTGGTAAGTACCCGGGTAGCTCCGGTCGTGCGTCCGATCAGCGGCTCAACCAGCGCGCTGACGGCCGGATCGAGGTTCGCCCGGGGCTCGTCGAGCAGCAGCAGCTTGGGCTTGTGCAGCACGGCTCGGCAGACCGCCAGGCGCTGCACCATCCCCCGAGACAGCATCCTCACCGGGTCGTCGGCGCGCCGCTCCATCCCGACGACCTCGAGCACCTCCTCGATGCGCTCGGGAGCAACTCCGAACAACCGGGCGTGGTAGCTGAGGTTCTCGCGACCACTCAGGTCGCGGTAGAGCAGCGGGTCGTGCGACAGCAGGCCCAGCTGAGCGCGGACGGCAAACCCGCGCTGCGGCAACGGCTCGCCCAGCACCTTGACCTCACCTGCCTGCGGACGCAGCAGCGTGGCCAGGATCCGCAGCAGCGTCGACTTGCCGGCGCCGTTGTGGCCGAGCACGGCGAGCGTGGCCCCCGCTGGGACCTCCACCGACACCCCCCGCAACGCGATCCGCTCGCCGAAGTGGCGGTCCAGGCCGCGAAGCTCAATGGCCGGGGGTTGGCCCACCCTCGTGCTGCAGCGTCACGACGACGTGCTCGAGCGTCGGAGCGATCACGGGGAACACTTCCCCGATCGCCTTCGGGTTGCCGGGGAAGTTGACGATCAGCGTGCGCCCGGCGATGCCCGACACGCCGCGCGTCAGGATCCCCATCGGCGTGTACTGCAGCGACGCCGCCCGCATCGCCTCGGCAAAGCCGGGGGCGTCGCGGTCGATCACCGCTCGGGTCGCCTCGGGCGTGACGTCGTCTTGCGTGAGACCGGTGCCGCCGGTGGTGAAGATCAGCGATACGCCGTTGTCGAGCTGCCGGCGCAGCTCACGCTCGATCGCGAGCTGGTCATCGGCCACCAGCTCGCGGGCGACGACGTCCGCGCCCGCGGCGGTGGCGGCCGCGGCGAGCGCTTCGCCGGACCGATCCTGGGTCGTCCCCGCGGCGACCGAGGTCGAGATCGTGATGATCGCGGTCTTCACGCCCGACGCGTACCTACTTGACGGCGACGATGTCGATCGTCTGGATGTCGGGCTCCTTGGCCAGCAGGTCGCCGCCGACCCGAGTCAGTGCCTTGGGTATCTCGCCGTTGATGTGCGCGATGCGCGAGTCCTCGGAGTCGAACGTGTCGAAGATGCCGTAGGTCTCGTCGTTGACCTTGAACGCGTACCAGGTGACGGTGCCCTGCTCAGCGGCCGCCAGCTCGCGCGCATTCTTCAGGAGCTCGCGGAGATCTGGCCCCTTGCCGGGCTTGGCTTCGAGCAGCGCGAGAATTCCGATTTCAGGGGCGGCCATGCAGGCTCCTCCTTGGAGTTGAGAATCGTGTCGGCGGCACTCTACCCGCGCCGGCGCCACTCCCCCGACCGTCCGCCGGACTTCTCGAGCAGCGCCACCTCGGCAATCTCGGCGCCGCGCTGGATTCCCTTGACCATGTCATAGACGGTCAGGGCCGCCACCGACGCGGCGGTCAGGGCCTCCATCTCGACGCCGGTCGGCCCGGTCGTCCGGGCCTCGGCCGTCAGCGAGATCTCCCCCGCCGCGACGTCAACCGACCCCTCGACGCCGACGAACGACAGCGCGAGCGGGTGGCACAGCGGGATCAGCTCCGAGGTCCGCTTCGCCGCCTGGATCCCGGCGATCCGCGCGACCCCGAGCACGTCGCCCTTCGGCGCGTCGCCTGCGGCCACGGCCCGAGCGGTCTCGGCGGACACGCGGACGACCGCGCGGGCCACCGCTCGGCGCTCGGTCGCGGGCTTGTCGCCGACGTCGACCATCCGGGCGCGCCCGGACTCGTCCAGGTGCGTCAGGTGCTCGGGCTCGCTCACGCGCTCACCGGATCGGAGGGATGGGGTCCACTGGCTCAGGCGGGCGCGTACACGCGCTGCGCCGCCTCGATCAGGTCCCGCACGCCCTGCACGTTGCCCTCGCGCAGCAGCTCGATCGGATCGGGGTCGCCGCCGACGATCGACTCGAAGAACTCCTTGCGGTCCTGATAGGTCGGCAGCGTCGCCTTGGCCCACCCGCGCGCGTCGTTGAGCAGGACCGCCAGGACCGCGTAGGGCTCGCCGAACAGCTCGCCGATCTCGCGCTTCATGCGCTTGGCCAGCGCCGGCGAGGCGCCGGCGGTCGAGATCGCCACCGCCAGCGGGCCGGTGCGGACGATCGCCGGCAGGATGAAGTTGCACAGCGGCGGCACGTCGACGACGTTGACCAGCATCGCCCGCGCCTCGGCGTCCTCGAACACGCGGATGTTGACGTCGGTGTCGCTGGTCGCGGCGATCGCGATCAACGCGCCGTCTAGGTCCTCCGGGCGGTAATCACGCTGCTCCCAGCGGATCGACCCCTCGAGCGCGAGCTGGGTCAGCTCCGGATGCGCCTCGGGCGCGATCAGCGTCACATCGCCGTCGCAGGCCAGCAGGCCCTCGACCTTCTCCAGGCCGACGTCGCCACCGCCGATCACGACGCAGCGCCGGTTCTTCAGCCGCAAGCAGGCGATGTAGAACGGCGTCTCCAGCATCCCGCGCACGCACGACTGATCGCACACGCCCTTGCGGAACTGGCAGACACACTCCTTCCCGCTGTAGGCCTGAGCCGGCATCTCAACAGAGGTTAGTGCGTGAACCCCGCTATCCATTACGCCACCGGGAACGCCGTCGCACTCGGTGGCCCGGCCTCGCCGAGGTCTTCGAAACTTGCCGGGCGGCCTGGAGCGCAGCCCCGATTTCGTCGCCCGAGGCGGCTCTGGACAATCGGGGGCTACGAAACCCGCGTACAGCGCGGAGTTCGTAACCCGGGCCGCGCGCCGATCGTCGCGGGTAACGGAATCGGGGCTTCACCCGGGTGACCGGGAGTCCGGAGCTGCGGGAAGTTGCGACGCCCAGCTCTTACCCGACCCCGCCGATCCGCAGGACGGGCTTGACCACCCTCCCCTCCTCCGCATCCCGGGCCGCCCGGTCGATCTCGTCGAAGTCGTAGTAGGCCATTATCCGGTCGACCGGAAACCGGCCCTGGCGCCACAACTCGATCAGCGTCGGCAGGAACGTGTCGGGCACTGACTCGCCCTCGACGATCCCGCGCACGGTGCGCCCGACGGCGAGCACCTGGTTGAAGTCCAGCGACAGCTCGGTGCCGAACGGCGGCGCCCCGACCAGGCAGCACACCCCGCCCGGGCCGGTGCTGTAGACGGCCTGCTGTACCACCTGCGGCAGTCCTGCGGCGTCGATCGCGAAATCAGCGCCGACACCGCCGGTGATCTCCTTGATCGTCTCCACCGGGTCCGCCACCCCCGGGTCGATCACGTGGGTGGCGCCGAGCTCGCGGGCGAGCTCGAGTCTCGCGGCGCGCGGGTCGATCCCGATGATCGTGGTCGCTCCGGCGACCCGTGCGGCCATCACCGCCGAGAGCCCGACCGTGCCCACCCCGAACACCGCAATGCTCGCGCCGGCGTGCGGGTGCAGCGCGTTGAGCACGGCTCCGGCACCGGTCTGGATCCCGCAGCCGAACGGCGCCACGATCTCTAGCGGGACGTCGGGGGCGAGCCTGACCGCGTTTCGCTCGGTCGCGATCGCATGGGTGGCGAAGCTCGACTGGCCGAAGAAGTGCGAATGGACCTCGCGCCCGCCTTCTCTCAAGGCGGTCGACCCGTCGGGGCGGGTGGCGCCGAAGTTCCGGCCCCAGAAGTCGTGGCAGACCCACGGCCGGCCGGAGGCGCATGTCGGGCAGGACCCGCACGAGCCGTAGCTGAGCGCCACGTGATCGCCGGGCGCCACCTTGGTGACCGCTGCGCCGACCGCCTCAACGACGCCCGCTCCCTCGTGCCCGAGCACCGCCGGCAGCGGCACCGGGTACCACTGGTCGCGGATGATCAGGTCGGTGTGACAGATCCCGGCAGCGGCAATCCGCACCACGATCTCGTCGGCACGCGGCTCGTCGAGCTCGAGCTCCTGGATCGCGAACGGGGCTCCCGTGCACTCGGTGACCGCCGCGCGTACGCGCATCAGCGCCTGACCGCGTCACGGGTCAGCCGGGCCCCGAGCCGGATCAGCGGCGCCATCCCCTCGCGCAGCGCCCGCGCGCGGATCGATGGCCGCCCGTACAGGATCGTTGCGGTGCTGCTCAACGCCCGGCCCAGGGTCTCGTCGTAGGGATGCCACCACGGATCGCGGATCACTCCCGGCTCCCAGGCGCGGAGCTTGATGTTGACGCACTCATACAGGCCGAACTTCGAGTGGGTCCGCCCGACCCCGGACTGCTTGACCCCGCCCCACGAGCACTGGCAGGCACCGTGGCTGTACATATGGTCGTTGATCCACACCATCCCGGACTCGAGCTCGCGCGCGATCCGTTCGCCGCGCCCGCGGTCAGACGTCCACACCGACGCGCCCAGCCCGAAGTCGGAGTCATTGGCCAGCGCAACCGCCTGTTCCTCGGACTCGACCACGATCACCGGCAGCACGGGGCCGAAGATCTCCTCGCGCATGATCCGCATCTCGTGGGTCACGCCGGTCAGCACGGCGGGCGCGTAGAACGCGCCATGGTCGACTCCCGCCGGGGCCGGGACCGGCCCTCCGCAGCGGAGCTCGGCGCCTGCCGCGACCGCGTCGTCGACGAGCTCGCGCACGGTTTCGAACTGCTCGCGGGAGATCATCGGACCGATCTCGGTGTCCCAGCTCATCGGGTCCCCGACGCGGAGTCGGCGGGCGCCCGCCACGACCCCCTCGATGAACCGCTCGGCCACCTGGCGCAGCACGTACACCCGCTCGATCCCCGAGCACGTCTGGCCGGCGTTGGCAAACCCGCCCCAGAGCGCGCCCGCGATCGCGTGCTCGAGGTTGGCGTCCTCGAGCACGAGCATCGGATCCTTGCCCCCGAGCTCGAGCACCGAGCCCTTCAACCTGCGCGCACACGCCTCCCCGACTGAACGCCCGGTCTCGACCGACCCCGTGAAGAACACCTTGCCGACGTTGGACTCCGCCAGCGCCGCGCCAGTTCCGGGCCCGTGAACCACTCGGACCAGGCCCTGGGGCACGCCTGCGCGCTCGAACACCCGCTGGATCCGCTGGCCGAGCACCGGGGTCAGCGACGCCGGCTTGAGGACGACGCCGTTGCCCGCCATCAGCGCCAGCGCGACTTCGACGAACGGAATACTCCACGGGTAGTTCCAGGGCGAGATGATCCCAATCACGCCAAGCGGCTCATAGGTGAACGCCGAGCGCTTGGTCTTCAGGAACAGCTGCGGCATGCGGATCTTCTCGTCGGCGAGGACCTCGGCGCCGGCGCGCGAGATCCAGCGCAGCGCGTCGATCGTCGGCAGCACCTCCATCGAGAACGCCTCGTTACGCGGCTTGCCCTGCTCGGCCACCAGCAGGTCTCGAATCTGATCGCCCTCGTCGATCACGACCTGGGCGGCGCGCTCCAGATAGCGACCGCGATCGCGCAGCGACAGCTGCGCCCAGAACGGCTGCACGCGTGCGACCGAGTCGACCACGCCCTGGACGGCCTCGGGCGGCGTCACCGGCACCGATCCGACCTGCGCGCCGGTCGCCGGGTTGCGCGAATCGAGCTCCCGAGGAGCCGTTGCGGCTTGCACCCGGCGCAGCCTACCGGGCTGCCGAGGCCATGTCGGCTCGAGCCGCCGCGGTCAATGCTTTGTATCTTGGGTCTTCGTGTCGCCGAGTCAGAAGCAGCGCGCGCGCCGACCTCATCAGCTGCCTCCGGGCCGCCACGGACTCTCTAGGGGCTTCGTCCAATCCAACCAGCGCAGTCGGATCCTCGACTCCGTCGTCGACGTCACGAGCAGCAGTGGATACGTGGATACGAGCGTCGAGGACATCATCGTCATGGCGGGTGTGTCTCGCCGTACCTTCTACGACAACTTCGAAGACAAGGAGGCGGCGTTCCTGGCCGCTTACGACGGAATCGTCGCGCGCCTCGCGGAGCGCATGAATGACGCTTTCTCGGCAGCCGGAGCGTTCTCTAGCCGAGTGCGCGACTGTCTCGCCGCATTTCTTTACTTCCTGGCTGCCGAGCCGCAATCTGCCGCGTTCTGCATCGTGGAGGTGTTCGCGGCGGGGCCCAATGCGGTGGAGCGGCGCACCGCCTTGATGCGTGAGTTCGCTGAGCTGATCACGGCCGCGTCTGACGACCTGGGCGCAAGCGCCATCCGACCCCCCGAGCTGACGGCAGAAACGATCGTGGGCGGCGTCTATGAGGTCGTGTACTCGCGGGTACTGCACGGCGAGTCTGCGTGTTTGGCCGAGCTGCAGCAGGACCTCGCGTACTCGATGATGCTGCCCTACCTTGGCCACGTCAGGGCGGCGCGTGAGGCCGCCAAGCCGCCAGCGTTGTCGCTGCCGACGGCGCCCGGTCCATCCTGACCCTCACCAAAGGTCAGCTGCGTCCGCGCGCCCGGCGGATCTCGTCCAACCTCGCGCGTAGCGCGTCCTCGGCATCGTCGGGCTTGTAGAAGCGCTGGCCGATCGCTGGATCGGGCATCAGCTCCTGCGGCGAGGTGTGGCCCGGCCGGCGATGCGGGTTGTCGTAGTCACCGTCGCTGCGGGTCGACGAGCGCAGGTGCGCCGGCGGCTGGGCGGCACCCCGCTCCCGGATGTAGTCCCGCGCGGCGAACACCGAGCGCTTGGCGGCGTCGGACTTCGGCGCCAGCGACAGGTAGATGGCGGTCTGGGCAAGTGCGAACTGGCACTCGGGCAGCCCCACGTGCTCGACCGCGGCGGCGGCGGCCGTGGCCACCGTGAGCGCATCAGGATCGGCGTTACCGATGTCCTCGGAGGCCAGGATCACCATCCGCCGCACGATGAACCGCGGATCCTCGCCGCCCTCGAGCATCACGGCCAGGTAATACAGGGAGGCGTCGGGGTCCGATCCGCGCGTGGCCTTGATCCAGGCCGAGATCGTGTCGTAGTGGCGGTCGGCCTTGCGGTCATACAGGAGCGCGCGCCGCTGCAGGGCGTCCTCGGCCTGGGCCAGCGTGACCGTCGCGCCGTCGCCGGCAGCCTCGCAGGCGAGCTCGAGCGCGTTCAGCGCGGTGCGCGCGTCCCCAGCCGAGCGCTCGGCCAAGAACTCGAGCGCCGCCTCCTCGATCCCGGCGGCGGGGGCGCACTCGCCCCGAGAGACGGCGCGGTCGAGCAGCACCCGCAGGTCGGCGGCGCCGAGCGCGTCCAGCTCGTACACGCGCGTGCGCGAGAGCAGCGCCGAGTTGACCTCGAAGTAGGGGTTCTCGGTGGTCGCGCCGATCAGCGTCACCAGCCCCTCCTCGACGGCGGGCAGCAGTGCGTCCTGCTGGGCCTTGTTGAAGCGGTGGATCTCGTCCAGGAACAGGATCGTCCTGGCGCCGGTGGTCGACAGCCGCTGGCGCGCGCGCTCGATCACGGCGCGGACCTCGGCGCGGCCGGCCTCGACCGCGCTCTCCTCCTCGTACGCCGCGTCGGACGCGCTGGCCACGAGCCGCGCAAGCGTGGTCTTGCCGCTGCCCGGGGGGCCGTGCAGAATCATCGAATGCGGGTGCCCCTCCTCGATCGCTCGGCGCAGCGTCGAGCCGGCAGCGAGCAGCCGCTGCTGCCCGACGAACTCTTCGACGGTCTGGGGGCGAAGCCGGGTGGCCAGCGGCGCGTCGGCGGGGGTGGACTCCCGCCCGCCGGCCGCGGCCGGCTCGCCGGTGTCGAACAGGCGCTCCATGTCATAAGTATGAGACGCAGGCCGGCCTGTCGGCCCAGGCTCCGGCGAGGGGCGGACCCGGATACCGTTACTGCTCCGATGCATCCCACCGCAGCGAGACTTCAGGAGCGTCTCCGTGAGCGAGGTCTGAGCATCTCGGTGGTCGTGCTCGACGACTCGGCGCGCACGGTCGCCGAAGCGGCCGCAGCGGTCGGCGTCGAGCCAGCGCGGATCCTCAAGTCGCTCGTGTTCCTGCGTGCTTCGCACCGTGAGTCCGGTCACACCGAGAGTGCCGCTCGAATGGGACGGGATTCACCGTGGGGAGCACTAAACGACAGCGAGCCGGTGATGGTCCTGTGCGCAGGCGACCGGCGAGTGGCCGCCAAGCGCCTGGGCCTGCGCCCGGCCACCGCCGAGGAGGCCCGGTCGGCGACCGGCTTCGCGATCGGCGGGATCCCCCCGCTCGGCCACGACCGCGAGCTCGAGACGCTGATCGACTCCTCGCTGAGCCGGTTTCAGACCGTCTGGGCCGCGGCCGGCACGCCCCATGCCGTGTTCGAGTTGTCCACCGCCGCGCTGGTCGCCTCGATCCCCGGCGCGCGCGTGGTGGAAGTTGCCTAGCGGTCGTCAGATAGACGTACACCGGCCGCGGTCGATCGCGGAGATCATCGGCGCGTCGTTCTCGCTGTATGCCCGCTACCCGCTGCTGTTCCTGATCCTGGCGCTGGCGGTGACCGCGCCGTATGAGCTGATCGTGCTGGCCGCGGTCGGCACCGCTCCGATCGGGGGCAAGAACGTTCACGCGTCGACCGCGCTGATCCTGGTGGTGATCGACGTGGCGCTGATCGCGCCGCTGATCTCGGCGCTGTACGCGCACACGGTGGTGATGATCGGGGGCCGCGAGCGCCCCAACGCCCTGAGCGTGGCCCGCCGCGTGCTGCCGGTGCTGCCGGTCGTCGCGGCGGCCGAGATCGCCGCCGGGTTCGGAATCGGGCTCGGGCTGCTGGCGTTCCTGATCCCGGGCGTGTACCTGCTCGTCCGCTGGGCGGTGGTGGCCCAGGTCGCCGCGCTCGAGCACCCGGACTGGATCGGCGCGTTGCGCCGCGGCGCCGACCTTACCCGCGGCAACTTCTGGCACGTATTCGGGGTGCTGATCCTGACCACCGCGGTGAACCTGGGGCTGAGCGAGGCGGCGGCCTCCGTCGCCGGCGGGACCAAGGCGTCCGACGTGGTGATCGGGATTGTGGTGGCGACGATCGTGCGCTCGTTCACGGCGCTGACGACCGCGGTGCTGTACTTCGACTTGGTCGCCCGCGAGTCGCGGGCCGACCCGTCCGACGACGTGTACCGCTGAGGGCCGGCCGCGCTGGCCTCACCTCGTGGCGAGCGCCCGGTCGAGGTCCTCCCAGAGATCCTCGACGTGCTCGAGCCCGACGCTCATCCGCAGCAGCCCGGGCGCCACGCGCTCCTCGCCGGGCCAGCGCCGCCGGCGGTCGATCGTGGTCTCGACCCCGCCGAGGCTGGTGGTGTTGACGATCAGCTCGAGCGCAGCCACGAGGCCGTCGGCTCGTTGCGCGCCGGCGAGTTCGAACGAGACGATCGCCCCGAAACCCGCCATCTGCGCGCGGGCGCGCTCGTGCCCCGGGTCCGACGGCAGCCCGGGGTACAGGACTCGATCGACGCGCGCGTCGGACTGCAGCCGCCGGGCGAGCTCAGCGGCGGTCTCGTTCTGGCGGGCCACGCGCACCGGCAGCGTGCGCAGCCCACGGAGCGCCAGGTAGCTCTCCATCACGCCCGGGATCGCCCCCCGCAACGTCCGCTGGCCGATCAGCAGGTCGCGCCGCAGGTGGTCGCCGGCGACGACCACCCCCATCAGCAGGTCCGAGTGCCCGCCCAGGTATTTGGTGGCCGAGTGCAAGATCGCCCCGGCGCCCCAGCTCAGCGGCTGCTGGAGCACGGGCGTGGCGAACGTGTTGTCGACGACCGCATCCACGCCGGCTTCACGCGCGGCGGCGAGCACCCGCGGTAGCTCGGCGATCCCGAGCGTCGGGTTGGTCGGCGACTCCAGCCACAGCAGGTCCGTGCGCCCCAGTCCGGCGAGGATCGCGTCGGTGTCGGTGACGTCGACCGCGGTCAGCCGCAACTGGCCGGCTCGCTCGAGTTCGCCCAGCAGCGCCTGGGTCCCGGTGTAGGAGTCGTCGGGGTACATCACCGCGGCGCCGGGCTCGAGCAGCGCGAGCAGCGCCGCGGTCGCCGCCTGTCCGGAGGAGAACGACACCCCATGGCCGCCCTCGAGGTCGCCAACCGCCTGCTCGAACGCGGCCCAGGTGGGGTTGTCCCAGCGGCCGTACTCGATCGGGCCGCCGTCGCGATAGGTCGAGGCGAACGTCGGGGGCACGTTCAGCGGCGCGCCGGGAGACTGGTCGCGCCCGGCCGCCACCGCGATCGTCTCTGGACGCCAGCGCTCGCCGTCGGGCATGTCGTGGAAGCTACCCGCGCCGGCCTCGATCAGCGCCCGACCAGCGCGATCGCCGCCTCGTGCACCGGGCCGTTGGTGGCGATCGCGTCGCCACCGTCGGCGGTCTGCGCACCCCCCAGGTCGCTGAAGCGGCCGCCCGCCTCCTCGACGATCAACTGCGGGGCCGCCAGGTCCCACAACGACGCCACCGGGTCCAGCGCGATCTCGATCGCGCCCTCGGCGACCAGCATGTAGGCCCAGAAGTCGCCGAGGCTGCGCGACCGCCAGCACGCCCGGGCCAGCGCCAGCGCGGCGTCGAGGCGGCCGAGGTTCTCCCAGTCCTCGATGTCGGCGTAGGACAGGTGTGCGTCGCCGAGCTCGCGGATCGCCGACACCCGCAGCGGGCGAGGGCCGTCAGCGAGGCCGTCGCGCATGAACGCGCCGCCGCCGCGCGACGCCCACCAGCGGCGACCCATCGCGGGCGCCGAGGCGACCGCGACTGCCAGCTCGCCGTGCTCCTCGAGCGCGAGCAACGTCGCCCACACCGGGATCCCCCGCACGTAGCTCTTGGTGCCGTCGATCGGGTCGATCACCCATCGGCGGCCGTTGCCGCCGCCCGCATCCGAGGTGCCGTACTCCTCGCCCATCACCGCATCCCCCGGACGCCCGACCGCGAGCCGTTCGCGGATCGCCCGCTCGACGGCCGTGTCGGCCTCGCTGACCGGAGTCAGGTCGGGCTTGGTCTCGACCACCAGGTCCTCGGCGCGAAAGCGCTCAAGCGTGATCTGGTCGGCGATATCGGCTAGCTCGAGCGCGAGGTCGAGGTCGAGGTCGTCGGGCGGCCCGGGCACGACCGGGGATCGTACGAACCCTTAGGCTCCCGCGACGTGACGTCCAACGACCTCGAGCGTGAGACGACCGAGGTGCTGCAGCGGCTGGTCCGCTTCAACACGGTCAATCCGCCGGGCAACGAGCGCCCGGCGATCGAGTACCTGGCCGACTACGTCCGTGCCGCCGGCTTTCGGACCGAGGTGCTCGCCGATGACGCGCAGCGGCCGAACCTGGTCGCCGATCTCAGCGGCGCCGCCGACGGCCCGACGCTGTGCTTCCTCGGGCACGTGGACACGGTGCTGGCCGATCCAGCCGACTGGCAGCGCGGCCCGTGGTCGGGCCGCGTCGAGGACGGCTACCTGTGGGGTCGCGGCTCGATCGACATGAAGTCGCAGGTCGCGGCCGAGGCCGTGGCCGCGGTGACCCTAGCGCGCGGCGGGTGGCGGCCGGCCCGGGGCCGCCTGATGCTCGTGTTCGTCTCCGACGAGGAGACCGGCGGCGACGTAGGCGCGCGGTGGCTGACCGAGCAGCATCCGGAAAAGGTCCGCTGCGACATGCTGCTCAACGAGGGCGCCGGTCAGTCGTTCGATCTCGGCGGCCGCCGACGCTACGGGGTCTGCTGCGCCGAGAAGGGGATCTTCCGCTTCCTGGTGACCGCCCGCGGAGCGTCCGGCCACGCCTCGGTTCCCCGCACCGGCGACAACGCGCTGCTGAAGCTCGCCCCGATCCTGCAGCGGATTGGCCAGGCGCCACCGTCCTACGAGCTCGCCAGCGCCCCCGCGGCAATGCTTGAGGCGCTCGGCGAGGATCCGGCGCACCCCGGCGAGGCGCTGGCGCGGATCGGCGCGGGCGACCCGGCGTTGCTGACGCTGATCGAGCCGATGTTCGGCGTCACGCTGACGCCGACGATGGTCCACGCCTCCGACAAGATCAACGTGATCCCCGCGAGCGCGTGGCTGAAGATCGACTGCCGGGTGCCGCCGGGGCTGGGAGCCGAGGCGGCCCGTCGCCGGCTCGACGAGGTGCTCGGCGAGCACGGTCGCGATCTGAACATCGAGTTCACCGAGCAGGTGACCGGCAACGAGTCCCCGGTGACCGGACCGATGGTCGACGCGATCGACCGCTGGGTCCGCGCCAACGACCCGGGTGCCGAGACGATCCCGGTGATCCTGCCCGGCTTCTCGGACTCGCGCTGGTTTCGTGACGCGTTCCCCGAATGCGCCGCCTACGGGTTCTTCCCCCAACGCGATCAGGGATTGCTTGAGGCGTTCCCCCTGATCCATAACGCCGACGAGCGGATCTCGGTCGGCGACCTCGGCTTCGCCGCGCGCTTCTACGCCGACATCGCGCGCGAGCTGCTCGGTTGACATGCCGCCCGCGGCGTCAGTCGACGGGTTGTTCGAGGCTCACCTGACGGTCGCCGACGTGAAGCGCTCGGTCGACTTCTACCGCGACGTGGTCGGGCTCGAGCTCGCCTACGAGGTCCCCGAGCGGGGCGCGGCGTTTTTCTGGTGCGGCGAGCCCGGGAAGTCGATGCTGGGGCTGTGGTCGCTGGGCTCGATGCCGATGGGGCTGAGCCTGCACGTGGCGTTCGCCGTGTCGCTGGACGCGCTGCTGGGAGCGCCGGCGGCGCTCCGGGAGCTGGGCGTGCAGCCGCTGTCGTTCTTCGGCACGCCGTCCGACGAGCCGAGCGTGCTCGGCTGGATGCCCGCCGCCGCGATCTACTTCCGTGATCCCGACGGGCACCAGCTCGAGTATCTGAAGATGCTCGACCAGCCGCCTCGCCCGGGACTGGGGATCGTCAGCTGGTCAGAGTGGAGCTCGACGCCGCTGCCGGAACACTCGGGGCCGAGTCACTGAGCTCTCCGCGCTCGCTGCGCTCCAGATCCTCCTCGGGGTCGGTCAGCTCTCGCGTCGAGCGCGGTACCAGCGTCGCGCCGAGCATTAGCAGCCCGATCCCGCTGCCGACCAACAGCACGCGCTGGGCTCCGAGCGCGTTGGCCAGCGGCCCCGCGATCGCGTAGCCGAGCGGCAGCAGCGCCAGCGAGCCCATCCAGTCGTAGCTGCTCACCCGCGACAGCAGGTTCGCCGGGATGTGGCGCACCAGCGCCGTCTCCCACCAGATGGCCATCAGCGAGAACCCGAAGCCGGTCGCGAACGCGAGCACCGCCACGGACTCGATCGGCGCTCCGAGCGCGAACATCCCATCCTGGATCGGCCAGGCGAGGATCATCAGCAGCCCGGCGCGCAGCGGCCGAGCCGGCCGCCAGCGGATCGCCAGCACCGCTCCGATCACCGCGCCGACGCCGGCGATGCTCTCGAGCAGCCCGAACACGCCCGCGCTGCCGTACTGGTCGCGTGCGATCAGCGGAGCCAGCGCGTACCACGGTGCGTACACGCACATCACCGACACCGCGAACCCGGCGATCGTCACCCACACCCACGCGCGTGAGCGCACCTCGACCCAGCCGGTGCGCAGCTCGGTCCGCAGCCGCTGCGGTGGCTCCTCGTCGCCGCGCTTGCGCGGGCGCACGCCCGCGAGCAGCAGCGCACTGACGACGAACGTGGCGGCGTCGAACGCGAACGCCTCCCACGCCCCCACGCCGAGCACCAGCCCGGTGGCGATCGCAGGCCCGATCAGGAACGCGAGGTCCTCGACGGTCTCGGTGATCGCGCGAGCGTCCTGGACCATCGACTCGGGCACGGTCTGCGGAATCAGTCCGCTGTACGCCGGCTGGAAGAACGCCTGCGCGGCGCCGAACACCGCCTCGATCACGACCAGCTGCCAGATCTGGACCTCGCCGGCGAAGATCAGCGCCGCCAGCATCAGGTGCAGCCCCGCCCGAACCAGGTCGGTTGCGACCATGATCCGGTGACGGGGCAGCCGATCGGCCCAGACGCCGCCGAACAGCAGCAATGCCACCAGCGGCAGCGCCTGTGCCGCCAGCACCATGCTCAGATCCGAGGCGGAGCCGGTCGTCTGCGTCACGAACAGCGCGATCGCGACCACGACCACCCGGTCGCCGACCATGCTGGCGGCCTGGCCGAGGAACAGGCGACGGAAATCCGGTTGGCGCAGGACGCGCAGGTACGTACTCACAGCTCACACTCACGAAGGGACGACGACGGGACGGGACCACCGCGATGGGCCTCAGCGGCCGGCGGTGGCGAGCGGGGTCAGTGTCGGCGTAGAGCGAACATGAGTCTCCATGCGAGATTACCAACCGGCTCCGTAGACTTCCCGCGCATGGCGACGCAGGTCTCCGCTCGCCTCGACCCGGCGATCTTCCGCCTTCCCGTGCAGAGGATCCGGGAGGGCTACTACTCGGACGCCTACTTCGTCCACACCAAGTCGCTGCTCGAGGCCGAGGGTCACCACCCCCGCGTGACCATGCAGGTGTTCCAGAAGCAGGACTCCGTGCTCGGCGGGATCGACGAAGCGCTGGCGATCCTGAAGACCTGCTCGGGCCGCGAGCACGACGGCAAGTGGGTGACCGCGTGGGACGAGCTCGAGGTTTGGGCGTTGCGGGAGGGCGACCGGGTCGTGCCCCGCGAGACCGTGCTCACGATCGAGGGCGACTACAGCCTGTTCGCCCACTTGGAGACCGTATATCTCGGGTGCCTGGCGCGCCGCTCGCTGGTGATGCGCAACGTCAGCGAGGTGGTTGCGGCGGCCAACGGCAAGCAGATCTTCTACTTCCCCGCCCGACACGACCACTGGCTGGTGCAGACCGGCGATGGCTGGAGCGCCCACGTGGCCGGCGCGATCGGTGTGTCGACCGACGCCCAGGCGTCGTGGTGGGGCGGCCGTGGGATCGGGACCGTCCCGCATGCGCTGATCGCGGCCTACGGCGGGGACACCGTCAAGGCCGCCACCTTGTTCGCCGAGCGGTTTCACAGCCAGATGAACATCACCGTGCTGGTCGACTTCGACAACGACTCGGTGCAGACCGCGCTGGGGGTCGCCGAGGCGCTGGGACCGCGGCTGTGGGGCGTGCGGCTCGACACCTCGGAGGACCTCGTCGACCGCTCCCTTATCGACGAGATGGGCGGCTTCAAGCCAACCGGCGTCAACCCCCGGCTGGTCGAGAACGTGCGGGCCGGACTCGACGATCGGGGCTTCACCGACGTGCGGATCGTGGCCAGCGGTGGATTCACCGTCCAGCGGATCCGCGAGTTCGAGACTGCCGGGATTCCGGTCGACGCCTACGGCGTCGGCTCGTCGCTGATCCGCGGCGACAACGACTTCACCGCGGACATCGTCCTGGTCGATGGTCGGCCCTGCGCGAAGGCAGGACGCAGGTACTCGGCGAATACACGTCTCGAGCGGGTCCCGTAGCGGACCCCGGAGACACCATGACCAACAACTTCGCGACGTTCCTGGGGTATCCCGACCTGTACTCGTGGCTGCACGACTGGCTGCCGATCATCTTCATGGGGCTGCTGGTGATCGCGGTGTTCGGGCTGATGCGGTTCATGCCGCGGACCGGCCCGGCGAAGATCAAGCCGGACGCGGCGCCGCCGATCGGCTGGGATGAGATCGCAGGTGCGGACGAGGCCAAGGAGGAGCTGCGTGAGGTGGTCGACTACCTCCGCGACCCCGAGCGCTTCAGGGCGATCGGGGCCAAGGTTCCCAAGGGAATCCTCCTGCACGGGCCGCCCGGGACCGGCAAGACGCTGATCGCGAAGGCTGTCGCGCACGAGTCCGGGGCGACGTTCTTCTCGCAATCTGCGGCGTCGTTCGTGGAGATGTTCGTGGGTGTCGGCGCCGCCCGGATCCGGCGGCTGTTCAAGGAGGCGCGCAAGAAATCGCCCGCGATCGTGTTCATCGACGAGCTCGACGCGGTCGGCGGCCATCGAGGGCTGGACGTGTCGGGCGAACGCGACCAGACCCTCAACCAGCTGCTGGTCGAGATGGACGGTTTCACCGCACGAAATGACGTGGTCGTGGTCGCCGCCTCGAACCTACTCGACAAACTCGACTCGGCGCTGCTGCGACCGGGGCGCTTTGACCGCCAGATCTTCGTCTCGCCGCCCGACGTGGGCGGCCGCGAGCGGATCCTCGGCGTGCACTCGAGCGACACGCCGCTCGACGAGACAGTCGACCTGCCGCTGCTGGCGCGCCAGACCTCGGGGCTGACCGGCGCCGATCTGGCGAATATCTGTAACGAGGCCGCGATCTTCGCCGTCCGCCGCGGGGCCTCAGTGGTCGCGATGAAGGACTTCGACCTGGCGCTCGAGCGGGTTGTGGCGGGTATGCAGTCGCGCCGGGCGTTGACCGACCACGAGAAGCGCGTCGTCGCCTACCACGAGGCCGGGCATGCCCTGTGCGGCGAGCTGCTCCCGTCGGTAGATCGCGTGCACCGGATCTCGATCGTGCCTCACGGGCGCGCGCTGGGGTACACGCTGAACCTGCCCGAGGAAGATCGTTACCTGAAGACGCGCGAGGAGCTGATCGACTTCATGACGATGCTGCTCGGCGGCCGGGCGTCCGAGCAGATCGTGTTCGGCTCGATCACCACCGGCGCATCGGACGATCTCAAGCGGGTGGCCGAGATCGCGCATGCGATGGTGGATGAGTACGCGATGGGGACGAGGGTCAGCTCGCTGTCGGCGCTGGCCGGTCGCGACGCGTCGGAGGCCACCCGGCGAGTCCGCGACGAGGACGTGCGCGCGCTGGCCGACGAGGCGTTCGAGGTGGCCACCGCGATCATCGACTCCCACCGGGGCAAGCTCGACGAGCTCGCGGCAACGCTGCTGGCCAACGAGGTCCTCGAGCGCGGCGACATCGACCGGATCATGTGCGACGTTCCGCGCGCAGCGCCATCGCGGATCGGCTCGCTGACGGTGGCCGCGGCCACTGCGCGGGCGCCCCACGAAACGCATTGCGATATGCGGTCGGGGTGGTCGCAGTCTCCCTGGCGAGATGAACGCGTAGGTTCGTTGCAGTCCCCAGGCCACACCGACGAGCCACCTCTTCGATCGTGACGTCACTGGTTTCGAGCAGACGTCTGGCCTCGAGCACCCGCTGAGCGGTCAGCCATCGCATCGGGGTCATACCCGTCTCCGCCAGGAAGTGGCGATTCAGAGTACGCGGCGCGTAGCCGGCATGACGGGCGAGCTCGGCGACGGTAAGTGGTCGATCCATCTCTTGGATCGCCCAGGCGCAGGTCGCGGCGAGGCCCGCCGCGGTGGCCGGGATCGGGCGCTGCATGAACTGCGCCTGGCCGCCGGGTCGATGCAAGGCCGCGACCATGCGCCGTGACACCTCGGCCGCCGCCGCCGCGCCGTGATCCACACGAACCAGGTGAAGACAGAGGTCGATCCCAGCCGCGATCCCTGCGCTGGTCAGGACGTTGCCCTGGTCGACGTACAGAACCTCAGGCCGGACCCTGACCGCGGGAAAGCGAGTCGCCAGCTCGTCGGCGTACTCCCAGTGAGTGGTGGCGGTCAGCCCGTCCAGCAGACCGGCCGCCGCTAGCGCAAACGCCCCCACGCAGACCGATGGTTCGTCGTCACCTGCATGGACTGCCGTGTGGATCCCGAGGACTTCCTGGGGATCGAGTTCGGCGAAGCACTCGTCGTCCGCAACACCGGCGGCCGGGTCACCGGAGCCGTGATCCAGGACGTCGCCTACGCCGGCTACCTGGTCGAGCAGAAGGCTCCTGACGGGCCCTACTTCGAGGTCGCGATCATCCACCACACCGACTGCGGCAGCCGGCTGCTCGAGGACGAGCAGCTTCGTCACGGGTTCGCCGAGCGCTCCGGTAGCGACGAGCAGACGCTCGCCGACCTGCCGGCGACCGACCCGGAGCACACCGTTCGGATCGACGTCGAGCGCATGCTCTCCGCCCCCGAGATCTCGTCGCGTACGCGCGTATCGGGACACGTGTACGACGTCGCCACCGGGCTGGTGAGCACCGTCGTGGCGCCCGCCTCGCCGGCGGAGGTCGCGGCCGGAGGGCGCGCCGGTGCCTGAGCCGGACCCGGGAAGTTCGTTGCGCGCGCGAGGCGCAGTCGGCGCCGGGGGCAACGAAGTAACCTCCCCGCCCCCATGCTGTCCGCGATCGACCACATCGGCATCGCCGTCGACGACCTCGAGTCCGCGGTCAAGCGGTACCGGGACGAGCTGGGAATGCAGCTCGTCCACCGCGAGAAGATCGCCGAGCAGGGCGTCGAGGCGGTGCTGCTGGACGTCGGCGAATCCCACGTCGAGCTGCTCGCTTCGCTGTCCCCCGACACCGCCGTCGGCAAGTTCCTGACCAAGCGCGGCGCGGGGCTTCACCACGTCGCCTACCGGGTCGAGTCGGTCGACGACACGCTGGCCACGCTCGCCGGACAGGGTATGCGGCTGATCGACGAGCGGCCGCGAACCGGAATCCGCGGCTCCCGGGTAGCCTTCATCCATCCTTCGAGCACCGGCGGCGTGCTGACCGAGATCGTCCAGCCCGCCGCCGGCCACTGAGACATGCCAGACAACGACAAGCCACAGAAAGTCAACATCGGATTCGACGGGGGCCAGACGCTGAGCGCACGTGTCGGCCCGCAGGAGCTCTCCAAGCTCCGTCAGGCGCTCGGCAGCCAGGGCTGGCACGAGCTGACCGCCGAGGACGGAACGGTCGCGCTGGACGTCAATAAGATCGTCTACGTCCTCGTCGACCACGAAGAGCACCGCGTCGGCTTCGGCTCCTAACGGGTAAACAGCGTCGACAGCACCACCTGGGTGACTGTCCGGCTGACCCCCTTGGCACCGCGGATCCGCTCGAGCACCTGCTCGAGGCTCTTGGTGTCGCGCGCCTGCAAATGCAGCAGCGCGCTGGCCTCGCCTGCCACCGTGTGCGCCGAGAGCACCCCCGGCTCGGGCTGGACCGCGCGCTTGATCGCCTCGCCGCTGACGTCGCCCTCGCAGTAGAGGTCGACGAACGCCTCGGCGTTCCAGCCGAACGCGGTGGGGTCGACGATCGCCGTGTAGCCGAGGATCACGCCGTCGCGCTCGAGCCGGTCGACGCGGCGCTTGACCGCCGGCGCCGACAGGTGAACGTGGCGGCCGATGTCCAGGTACGACCGCCTCGCATCCTCCCGCAGCAACGCAACGATCGTCACGTCCACCGAGTCCATGGGGCGGTGCAAGCTACTGGAAACGCAACGAATCGGTATTGAGAGCGGCAGCCAACCCGCCGATCATTGCACGCTGTCCTCGGCTCGGCCTTGGAGGAGGAAGCGGAGGTACGTCACCCGGGTGCCCGGCAGCGTTCGTGCCGGGCACCCGAGTTTTGCGGAGCCCGATCCGGAGCTACGTCGCGGGCGCGATGATCTTCGCGGTCGGCTCCGCGCCGTACAGGAGCGCCACGGCGTCGGTTCTTCGCCGCAGGCAGACGCGCTGATTGATGTAGCCCTTGTCGGTGATCTCGCCGGCATCAAGGCTCGGCGGCTCGGAGAGGAGCAGCAGGCGCTCGACCCGCCCGGCAGACCCGGCACCCCGGTTCAGCTCCGCCAGCCCCGACGCCAGGTGCGTGCGCAGCCGTGGGTCATCGACCGAAACATCGGCGCCCTCTCCGAGCAGCTTGCGAGCCTCCGCCTGGTTGATCCACGCCAGGGCGGCGACATAGTCGCGGTCGTGACCGCAGATGACCGCATCGCTCAGCACCTTGGCGACGCTGAGGAGCCCCAGACGCAGCGTGCCGGCCGTGACCCAGGTCCCGGTCAGGAGCTTGAAGTCCTCGGCGATGCGCCCATCGAACAGCACCCCTTGATTGGCATCGACCTCGTCGACGAGCGTGCCCGCGTCACCCGAGCGGTAGAAGCCCTCCTCGTCGAACGCGCTCGATTCGAGCTCGGGTGACCGGAAGTAGCCGGGGGTGACGTTCGGGCCGCTGACGCGGATCTCGAGCTTCTCGCCGTCGGGCACCAGCTTCACGGTCGTGCCGGGGATCGGCACGCCGATGCACCCGATCGCGGCGTCGGCGAAGTGCGCGCTCGTGGCCGCCGGCGCGGTCTCGGTCGTCCCCCAGCTCGAAGTCAGCGGCACGTTGTGGTCAGCCACCCGGGCGGCGAGCTCGCGCAGGCGGACCGCGAGCGCCTCGGGCAGCGCCGCCCCGGCGTAGAACATGAACCGCAGCCGGCTGAAGAACCGCCTGGCGAGCTCTGGGTCGCGCTCGAGCGCGGGGGCGAGCAGCGCGAACCCGGCGGGCACGTTGAAGTAGACGGTCGGCGAGATGTCTGCAAGCGCCGCCAGCGTGCGCGCAAACAGCGGCGGCGCGGGCTTGCCGTCGTCGATGTGGATCGTGCCGCCGTTGAACAGCGCCAGGTTCACGTTGTGGTTGGCGCCGAACGTGTGGCTCCACGGCAGCCAGTCGACGAGCACCGGTGGCTCGGCGGCCAGGAACGGCCAGATCTGACGCAGCACCGCCTGGTTGGAGCACAGCATCCGATGGGTGTTGACGACCCCCTTGGGCGTGGCCGTCGACCCCGACGTGAACAGCAGCTTCGCCACCGTGTCGGGGCCGACGGCCGCAACCGCGTCGTCGAGCGCTGCGCTCGGGCTGGTCGCCAGCAGGTCGTCGAGGCGCAGCGCTCCGGGACGGTCGCCGCGGGCAACCAGCGCCTGGCCGACGTGGCCCTGTACGGCGTCGAGCGCCGCGGCGAACGGTCCCGCGTCCTCGACGAACACCAGCCCCGGATCGACCAGCTCGGCGATCGCCCTGATCCGCGCGTGATCGGCGCTCATCAGAGAGTAGGCGACGCTGATCGGCACCACCGGCACGCCCGCCGTGTAGGCGCCGAGCGTGACCACCAGGTGCTCGAGCGAGTTGCCCGACAGCACCAGCAGTGGCCGATCGGGACCGAGTCCGAGCTCGAGGAACGATTGGCCGAGCGCGTCGGCCCGCGCGCGCGCCTCGCCGTAGGTCAGCGGCACCCAGCGGTCCTGGCCGTCGCGCTGGGCGGCCAGCGGCCGGTCGGGGTGCGCGGCTGCGTGTTCGCGCAGCACGACCGGCACCGACTCCTCCCAGGGCGCCGGCGGGACGCGCGAGCCGAGCACGATCGTCCCGTCCGGCCGGCGCGCCATCACGACGTCCGGCGGCGCGAACGTCGGGACCGTGGTCATCACGGGCGATCGATCAGGGTCGACAGAACGATCAGCGTCCTCGTCCGCAGCACGTTGCGATCGTGGCGGAGCCGTTCGACGAACTTCTCCAGGCCGGCGATGCTCTCGACCCGCGCCCGAATCACCGCGTCGGGCTCGCCCGAGACCGTGAACGCGGACACCACCTCGTCGAGGTCGACGAGCGAGCGGCCGACATCCGCCGGGGCGATGCGATCCGCGCAGTAGACCTCGATCAGCGCCTCGATCCCTTCGCCGAGCGCGCTCGCGTCGATCCGAGCCCCGTACCCGACGATTACGCCGTCGTGTTCGAGGCGATCGACGCGGCGCTTGATCGCCGAGGAGGAGAGCCCGACGTCGGTGCCGATCTCGGCGAAGGTCAGCTTTGCATCTTGGCGCAGCAACGCAACTATCTTGCGATCTATCGCATCCAGAGGGCGGCTGAGTTGCACGAGGTGGCCGGTTGACTGCGCGCTGGTTGCGTTCGACTCTACCAGTTGGAACAGTGGCCGCGTGAGCGTGGCGACGACGTCAGAGGAGCTTGGACAGCGGACGCTGCTGGAGCTGGACGGCGCCTCGCTCACGATCGCCGATGCGCTCGCCGTGTCGCGCGGCGACCGGACGGTGACGCTGTCGCCGTCCGCGGCCGACGCCGTCGCCGCCAGTCTCGAGCTGAAGCGAACCCTGATCGCCCAGGAAATCCCGATCTACGGCGTGACCACCGGATTGGGTGACAGCGCGCACCGGCAGATCTCCCCGGCCAAGACGGCCGAGCTGCAGCAGAATCTGCTCAGGTTCATGGGTTGCGGGACCGGTCCGCTTGCGCCGCCAGAGGTCGTGCGGGTCACGATGCTGCTGCGGGCCAACTGCCTGGCCAAGGGCAACTCCGGCGTGCGCGTGGAGCTGGTGCAGCGACTGCTCGAACTGCTCAACCACGACGTCGTGCCGCAGATCCCCGAGCGCGGCTCGTGCGGGGCCAGTGGCGACCTGGTTCCGCTTGCCTACGTGGGACGTACGATCGCCGGCGATGCGAGGGTCACCTTCGACGGGGAGACGCGCCACGCCGGCGAGGTGCTGGCTCAATTGGGCCTGGAGCCGCTCGCGCTCGAGGCCAAGGAAGGGCTGGCGCTGCTTAACGGCACCTCGTTCATGAGCGCGTTCGCCTGCATCGCGGCGGGAGCAGCCCGAGAGCTCGCCGACCTGGCGGACCTGCTGACCGCAATGTCCTCCGAGGCGCTGCTCGGAAACCGCGGCCACTTCAACGCATTCCTGTTCGACGACGCCAAGCCTCACCCGGGGATGGTGCGGAGCGCGCGCAATATCCGGCGCATGCTTGCCGACTCACGATTGGCGCTCGACAGCGAGGAGCTGTTCTCGGGCGGGATGGACGGAAAGGACTTCATCGAGCTCGAGCGTCAGGTGCAGGACAAGTACTCGATCCGGTGTGCCCCACACGTGACGGGAGTGCTGCGCGACGTGCTCTCGTGGGTGGAGCAGTGGGTTTTCACCGAGATCAACTCCTCCGACGACAACCCGCTGTTCAACGTCGGCGGACAACGCGTCGAGAGCGGCGGCAATTTCTACGGCGGACATATCGGGCAGGCGATGGACTCGCTGAAGGTCGCGCTCGCCAACTTGTGCGACCTGCTGGACCGCCAGCTCGAGCTGCTGGTCGATGAGAAGTTCAACGCGGGCCTGACCCCCAATCTGATCCCGCGCTTCGACGCCGCGCATCCCCAGGCGGGGCTGCATCACGGCTTTAAGGGAATGCAACTGTGCTGCTCGGCGATGACCGCCGAGGCGATGAAGCTCTGCAACCCGGCCACGATCCATTCCCGCTCGACCGAGTGCCACAACCAGGACAAGGTCTCGATGGGCGCGATCGCCGCTCGGGACGCCCGCACGATCATCGAGCTCGCCCAGAACATCGCGGCGATCCACCTGATCGCCAGCTGTCAGGCGCTGGAGCTCCGCGGTGTAGAGCGATGTAGCCCGCTGACCTACGAGCCCTTCAGGGTGCTGCGCGAGCACGTTGCGTTCCTCGACCGCGACCGTTACATGGACGACGACATCGCCACCGCGGTGGCGCTGATCCAGTCCGGCGAGCTCTCGCGGCTCGCCGCATAACCCGTACAGTCTCTGCGCGTGTCCCCAGGGGAGTTCGATCGCCGCGCGCTGCTGCTCGCTCGCACGCGCGGCCACACGCCCACCACCGATCGCCTGGTCTCGGCGTTCTCGCGCAGCGGCGAGCACGGCGCCTGCTGGCTGGCGCTGGGAGCGGCCGGCGCGCTGACCGAACACGACGGCGCCCGGCGACGCTCGTGGCTGCGAGGCATCCAAATCGTGGTCGCCGCCTACGGGCTCAACTACGCGGTCAAGCTCGCGGTCAGGCGCTCCCGGCCCAAGCTCGACGGCCTCCCCCCGCTGACCCCCACGGTCTCGCGCCTGTCGTTTCCGAGCGCGCACGCGACCACGTCGTTTGGGGCCGCTCGCGCGTTCAGCCGCGTGGCGCCCACGGCGCCGCTGTACGCAGTAGCTGTCGCGTTCGCCCTGAGCCGACCGTACCTCGGTGTGCACTACCCGAGCGACGTCGCGGCCGGGGCAGCGCTGGGGACGGCTCTCGCGGAGGTCTGGCCGGCGTGAAGGTCGGGATCGTGGGCATGCCGAACGCCGGCAAGTCGTCGCTGTTCAGTGCGCTCACCGGCGTCGCCGCCGAGGCGGCCAACTACCCGTTCACGACGATCGAGCCGAACGTCGCGATCGTGCCCGTCGGCGATGAACGCCTCGACGCGGTCGCCCGCACGGTCGGCGCGTCGAAGATCGTCCCCGACACGATCGCCTTCCACGACATCGCCGGACTGGTCGCCGGAGCACACCGCGGCGAGGGCCTCGGCAACCAGTTCCTGTCGAACATCCGCGAGACCGATGCGATCGTGCACGTGGTGCGCACGCACCACGACGACAGCGTGGTGCACCCCGACGGCCGGGTAAACCCGCTCGCCGATGTCGAGACGATCGAGACCGAGCTGGTCTACGCCGACCTCGAGCAGGCCGAGCGGCGGCTGGAGCGGGTGTCGAAGGCGGCCAAGAGCGGCGACCGCCGGTCGGTCGCCGAGGCCCAGTGGCTCGAGCAGCTGATTGAGGCGCTGCAGTCCGGCCGACCCGCGCGGACCGTCCCTCCGCCCGCCGACGCCCCCGACGCGCTGACGCTCCTGTCGCCGCTGACCGCCAAGCCGGTCCTGTTCGTGGCCAACGTCGACGAGGGCGCCGCCGAGCCGCCCCCCGAGCTGGTGCAGTACGCCGAGCGACAAGGGGCGGGCGTTGTCGCCGTGTCGGCGCGCCTGGACGCCGAGCTGGCCGCGATGGACGACGAGGACGCCGTCGAGATGCGGGCCGACCTGGGGCTCGCCGAGTCCGGCCTTGACGCCGTCGTGCGCGGCGCGTTCTCGCTGCTCGAGCTGATCGCATTCTTCACCGCGGGCGAGGACAAGCCGGCGCAGTCCTGGCATCTGCGCCGCGGACTGTCGGTGTGGCACGCCGCCGGGCTGATCCACTCCGACATCCAGCGCGGATTCGTGCGCGCCGAGGTCGTCGGCTGGGAGGAGCTGGTCGACGCGGGCGGTTACGCGGGCGCGCGGGACCGTGGCACGTTGCGGCTCGAGGGCCGGGACTACCCGGTCGCCGATGGCGACGTGATCACGGTCAAGTTCACGCCCTGAGCGGCCGCCTCGCCCGCCGCCCCGCCCCGCCCCGCCCCGCCCCGCCCCGCCCCGCCCCGCCTCGCCTCGCCCCGCGAGCGTGCATAACACGACAAATCCGGCCGCAAGTCGGAGGCTTGCCGTACAGCGCACGCATACGGTGCACCACGCGTCAAGCCTCGCCGGCTCGCGCGGAATTGACGTGTTATGACCCGCGGGTCCTCGCCGACAAGGGCATCACTACAGATCGCGCCGGGCCGGCGATAAGCCGCCGCGCTCAGCGGCCGCGGGCGTCGGCGATCGACACCCGCTCGGGCAGCGATGCAGCCGCGGCGGACTCCGAACGGCTGAACGACCGCTCGAATGGGTCGGTGGGCGACGGTATCCCCCGGTGCGTGAACGAACCGGCAGGGCCTCCAGTCACGACGTAGCGACCGGGCTCGGCCGGCCCACCAGGGCGGCGGCGAGACCGGGCCAGGTAGACCAGATACGCGTTGCCGGGAGTTAGGTCCGGCGCGCACTCCGTATCGCCCTGCAGCTTCGGATCGGCAACCCCGACGACCACGAGCGTCGCGGGTAGCCGCCCCCCGCTCACCCGCTCGACCACGCGGACGGTCGCGTCATCGATCGGTGTTCCGGCGATTGAGCGCTTGATGACCGCGCCGGTCGGCTCGATCACCGCCACCGCGCTCGCGTGCCGACGGAGCTGCGAGAGGCTCGAGTACGAGAACGCGAAGCTGCAGGCGACCCCTCGAGTGGTGCCGGGGCCGTCCTGGGTCGCCGTGCCGGCCGCGCCGCAACCCGCCGCGAGCGCTCCCAGCCCGCCCATGGCCAACGCAGCGACGACAACGGCGATCCGCATCCGCCGACATTACGTTCAAGCGGCGTGCACGTCACGTCCCACGCCGTCCTGAGGAGCGCCTAGGCTGGAATGTCAGATGAGCGAGTTCACCGTCAGAGCCGAGTCCCTGGTGGACCGGATCACCTCGGAACCGTCCGACCCGGGCGTCGAGCAGGAGGTGCAAGCGCTTCGAGCGCTGTGGCGGACCCTGTCGGAGGCCGAGCGCGCCGACTCGGCCGAGGCGGCGCAGGCGATCGCCCGGGCGCGGGCGGCGGCCCCCGTGATCGCGTCGGCCGAAGACGACGCCGCCGCTCAGCTGGCGCTCAAGGGCCTGGACCGGATCAACGTCCAAGCGCCTCCACAGCGCCACTACGCCGGGCCGCGCGACCCCGACGCGCTGCTGACGCACTTCGGGCTGGACGAGTTCCGGCCCGGCCAGCGCGAGGTCGTGGCCGCGGCGCTCGACGGCCGAGACAGCCTGGTGGTGATGCCGACCGGCGGGGGCAAGAGCCTCTGCTACCAGCTGCCGGGGATCGCCTCCGACGACCTCACGGTCGTGGTCTCGCCGCTGATCGCGCTGATGGCCGACCAGTACCGACGCCTGCTGCTGGGTGGCCACCCGGCGGCGATGATCGCCTCGGGGATGGACGCCGATGCGGCGGCGGGGGCGCTGGCCGACGTGCGCGAGGGCCGCGCCCGGATCGTGTTGTGCTCGCCCGAGCGCTTCGCGTCCTCGGCGTTCCTGGCGGCGCTGGCGCGACGGAAGGTCGGTCTGTTCGCCGTCGACGAGGCCCACTGCGTGTCGGAGTGGGGCCACGACTTCCGGCCCGACTACCTGCGGCTGCGCGGGGTGATCGAGCGGCTCGGCTCGCCGACCGTGATGGCCTGCACGGCGACGGCTACCGAACAGGTGGCCGAGGAGATCAGCGTCCGGCTGGGGCTGCGTGATCCATACGTGATGCGCGCGGGCTTTGACCGGCCCAACCTCTCGTTCGACGTGATCGCGCTCGACGGCCCGGGGACGAAGGCGCGCAAGCACATGCTGCTGTCGCTCGCGCTCGCCGATCCGGCCAACCGGCCCGCGATCGTCTACTGCGGCACGCGGCGCGAGGTCGAGGAGGTCTCGGAGCGGCTGCGCGGGGACGGCCTCCTGGCGGTCGGCTATCACGCGGGCATGCCGGCCGACGAGCGCGCCTCGGCTCAGCACCGGTTCATGGAGGGCGACGCCGAAATCGTCGTCGCGACCAACGCGTTCGGGATGGGCGTCGACAAAGCTGACGTGCGCGCGGTGATCCATTGGGCGATCCCCAAGAGCGTCGAGGCCTACTACCAAGAGGTCGGCCGCGGCGGCCGAGACGGGGACCTCGCCCGGGCGATCCTGCTGGCCAGCCGCGCCGATCTGGGGCGGCTGATCAACTTCATCAAGGGCGACGCCGTGCAGGCCGACGACGTGCTCGGGTACGTGCGGAGATTGCGGAGCGCCAGCGACGGGGACGCCGCGGTGATCGAGGCGCCGCGATCAGATCGCGATCGGATCAGCCTCGGCGTCGCCGAGCGCGCCCAGCTGTGCCGGCTCGAGCCGGCTCCGGGCGGGCGCCTGCACGTGACTTTCGCCGCCTCGCCTCGCGCCGGCGACGTCGCCTCGATCTGCCGCTCGGCGCAGGATCGCGCCTGGCGCGCGTACCGCGCCGTCGAGGCGTTCAGCTCGGCGTCAGGCGAGTGCCGGCGGCGGACGCTGCTCGCGCATTTCGGCGACCGGCGCGAGCCGGCTCCGACCGGACGCTGCTGCGACGTCTGCGATCCGGACACGATCGGACTGCCCGACCCAGCGTCGCTGACTCCCACTCACGGCCAAGCGCTCGCGCGCACGGGATGCCGCCCCGCTAGACCCGGCCGACGCCGGGCTGCTCGAGACGCTGCGCCAGTGGCGGGTGCGCGCCAGCGACGGCAAGCCGGCCTACACGGTCGCCCACAACAGCACGCTGGAGACCATCGCGTCGCTGCGGCCGAGCTCGCTCGCCGAGCTGGCTGACGTCAAGGGGATCGGGCCGGCGTTCGTGCAGCGCCACGGCGAGGCCGTGCTCGCGATCGTCGGCGACAGCGCGTCCGGGTAGCGGGGGGACGATCAGCTCGGGAGCGATCGCGGCAGCCCGAACCAGGGCAGCACGCTGTCGTCGAAGCGGGTCATCGCGCAGATCCGGTCGCCCGCGAGGTCGATGACCACCACGCCGGCACCGTGGCGGATGCCGTCGGGCCCGTGGACGTAGGTCCCAAACGCCGGCTGGCCGTTGGCTCGCGTCGGAACCAGGGCGAACCTCCGGCCCGAGCCGAAGATGCTGGCGCAGAAGGCGGCGACGGCCTCTCGGCCCTGGTATTCGAACGGGATCGGTGGCATCGACGTGAACACGTCTTCGGTCAGGAGGGACACCATCGCGTCGAGATCGGCCGCTTCGTAGGCGCTGACGAATTTCGCCACGATCGCCTCCTCGGTGGGTGAGCCGGAAGCTGGAGACGGTTCGTGGTCGGCGTCCGGCGTCAGTCGTCGCTCCAGGCCGGCCCGCGCTCGCTTGAGCGCGCTGGTGACCGACTCAACGCTCGACTCGAGCATCTCGGCCACCTCGGCGGCGTGGAAGCCGAGCACGTCGCGCAGGATCAGCACGGCGAGCTGGCGAGGCGGCAGGACCTGGAGTGCCGTCACGAACGCCAGCGAAATCGATTCGGTCTGCTCGTAGCGGGCCTCGGGGCCGAGCGGCACGCTGATCGCATCCTCGAGCAGCGCATCGGGAAACGGCTGAAGCCACGGGACCTCGCCGAGCCTGGTCGGCTCCGGCGGCTGCACTCCGGGGATGTTCCACTCCACGGCGGGTCGCCGGCTGGCCGAGCGAAGCGCGTTCAGGCACCGGTTGGTGGCGATCCGGTAGAGCCAGGTGCGGATCGACGCGCGCCCCTCGAATCGCCCCAGCCCCTGCCACGCCGACAGCAGGGTGTCCTGGACGGCGTCCTCGGCGTCCTGGAGCGAGCCGAGCATCCGGTAGCAGTGCACGTGCAGCTCGCGGCGGTGGGGCTCGGTCAGCGCACGGAACGCGTCGCCGTCCCCTGCCCGCGCCCTCGAGATCAAGTCGTCTGTCATCACGCTCACCATCGCCTCGCTTTCGTGTCCAGGTTGTCGCACTTCCATCCCGTACGGACACCGGACGAGCGTGCAACTGGGCGGTCGATGGGCGCCCAGTTTCCCGAGGCGCCGGTGTCCACCTGTCCGACTCATTGCACTCATGAGGCGGCCGGGCGATCACCCGGGCGCAGAAGGGAGACAGACATGATTCTGCAGGACAAGGTCGCGGTGATCTACGGCGCCGGAGGCGCGATCGGCAGCGCGGTTGCGCGGGCGTTCGCGGACGAGGGGGCCGACGTGTTCCTCACCGGGCACGTGCGGGCACCGGTCGAGGCGGTCGCCCAGGACATCGTCGCCGCCGGCGGATCGGCGACGGCGGCTGAGGTCGACGCGCTCGACGAGGAGGCGGTGGACAGCCATCTGCAGTCCGTGGTTGATCAGACGGGCCACGTCGACATCTCATTCAACGCGGTCGGCATCTCCGATTCGGGCATTCTGGGCGTGCCCCTGGCCGAGATGGACGTCGACCGGTTCGCGCTGCCGATCACGGCCTACACGACGTCGTACTTCCTGACGGCGCGCCTGGCCGCTCGGCGGATGGTCGCGAAGGGATCCGGGGTGATCATGACCGTCACCGCGCTTCCGGCACGCACCGCCACCCCATTGAACGGAGGCTATGGTCCGGCCACTGCCGCTAAGGAGGCGCTCACCCGAGACCTGTCGCTCGAGCTCGGGCCTCAGGGCATCCGCGTCGTCGGCTTGCGGCCTCACGGCATGCCCGAGACGAGCACGATGAAGGAGGTCTTCGATGCCAAGCCCAGGACGGACATGAACTGGGAGCAGTTCCAGGGCCTCCTGGCCGCCACCACCCACCGGCGGCGCGTCATGGCGGTCGAGGAGGTGGCGAACATGGCGGTGTTCATGGCGTCCGACAGGGCCAGCGGGGTGACGGGAACCACCGTCAACCTGACGATGGGCGGCGCGGCGGACTAGTTGCCGGAGCGGATGGTCCGCTCCGGCTACCGGGTGACCCAGGCCTCGGGGTCGTCGGCGAGCGTGCTGATCGAGCTGGGCAGGCTCTGGTTGGCAACGTCGGCGACCGTTACCAGTTCAACGACGCTGCGCAGGTTCTTGCGTACAGCAATCCATACGCGCGGGAGTTGGCTGGCGGGGCCCGGGTACTCGGCGTCTTCGGGCCTGCCGCCGCGGACCGTGGCCAGGGGGCCCTCAACGGCTCGGATGATGTCGGCGATCGTGACCTGGTCGGCGCTACGGGCGAGCCGGTAGCCGCCCTCGGCGCCTCGCTGGCTGCGGATGATCTGCGCATTGCGGAGCTCGGACAGGATGTTCTCGAGGAAGTTCAGCGGGATCCCCTGCGCGCCCGCGATCAGCTCGGCTTTGACTGGCTTGGCGTCGGTCGCGGCTGCCAGCTCGACGGCGGCGCGGACGGCGTAGTCGGCCTTGGCGGAGATTCTCATGGTTGCCCCTTTGGCTAGCACCCTTGGCCGGGCACGGAGGAGTTCGATGATCTGCTCGACGGCTTCCGGCACACCGGTGATCGCGGTGTCGACCCGGATCTCGGGGCTCGGGGGAGGCTCGTAGGGAGCGTCGATGCCGGTGAACCCCTTGATCTCGCCTGCTCGTGCGCGGGCGTAAAGGCCCTTGGGGTCGCGGCGCTCGCATTCCTGCAGCGCGGTGTCCACGAACACCTCGACGAACGGCAGGTTGGCCTGTTGGTGGGCCTTGCGGAGGTGCTCGCGGTCGGCGGTCAACGGTGAGATCAGCGACACGACCGCGATCGTGCCGGCGTCCGCCATCAGGCGGGCGACCTGCCCGACGCGGCGTATGTGCTCGGTGCGGTCGCCCGGCGTGAAGCCGAGGTCGTCGGACAGCCCGTGGCGTATGTTGTCGCCGTCGAGTAGGTAGGCGGACTGACCGCTGTCGACGAGTCGGCGTTCGAGCGCCACGGCGATTGTCGACTTGCCCGAGGCCGACAGGCCGGTCAGCAGGACGGTCGCGCCGCGCTGGTCGATCGCCAGCCACCGGTCGTCACGGTCCAGCGCTGATGAGTGCCAGGTGACGTCTCGGCGCTTCTCCTGCCCGGTGAGAATTGGGCGTGCCTCGCGGATCACGCCCGCCGCCACTGTGTCGTTGCTGTTCTCGTCGATCAGGATCAACGCCCCGGTGACCCGGTTGGCCGCATACGGATCGGCCACAATCGGCGAGCTCGTACGCAGCGTGACCTGACCGATGTCGTTGAGCGCCAGCGCGGTGGGTTCGATCTGTCGCTCGAGCGTCTCGGGGTCGATCCGGTCGAGGATCGAGAGCACCGTCGCCCGGACCGTGCGGGTGGTGTGCTTGAGCGCGTAGCGCCGGCCGGGGTGAAGCGGCTCCTCGCTCATCCAGCAGATGGTGCATTCGATCTCGCGCGCGGCCGGCGGCTGCTCGGCCGGCCCCACGAGCATGTCGCCGCGGCCGACGTCGAGTCGGTCGGCAAGCCCGAGCGTCACGGACATCGGTGGCACCGCCACGTCGGCGCCGTCGAGCGTGTCCAGGCTGGTGACCGTCGTACTCGTTCCGGCCGGCATCACCACCACCTCATCGCCCGTCGCGAGCGTCCCGGCGACGATCCGACCCGCATACAGGCGATCGTTGTCGGGTGGGCGTCCTACCCACTGGATCGGCAGCCGCAGACGGTCCAGATCGCGATCGGCCTGGACGTCGATCTCCTCGAGGTATTCCAGCAGGGTCGGCCCGCTGTGGAACGGCGCCCGGTCGGATCTGAACGCAACGTTGTCGCCGTGCAGGGCGCTGATCGGCACGATGGTGAGATCGAGGATGTCGAGGCGTCGGGTGAGGTCGTGCACCTGATCGACGATCTCGGCGAATCGGCGCTGATCCCAGCCGACCAGGTCCATCTTGTTCACGCACACGACCATGTGCTCGATTCCGAGCAGGGCAGCGATGTTGGCGTGACGGCGCGTCTGGGTGACGACCCCGCTGCGGGCGTCGATCAGCACGACCGCGACGTCGGCGGTGGACGCGCCCGTGAACATGTTGCGCGTGTAGCGCTCGTGGCCGGGGGTGTCGGCGAGGATGAACGAGCGGGTCTCGGTCGAGAAGAACCGGTAGGCGACGTCGATCGTGATCCCCTGCTCGCGCTCGGCCCGCAGGCCGTCGGTGATCGCGGCGAGGTCGGGCTCGGCACCGTCGCCGGAGACGTCGTCGAGATGATCCGAGAGCAGCGAGCCGGTATCCAGCAGCAGACGCCCGATCAGGGTGCTCTTGCCGTCGTCGACCGAACCGGCGGTGGCAAGGCGCACGAGCTCTCGTTCGCGGGTGAGCGCTGTCACCGACATCAGAAATACCCCTCGCGCTTGCGGTCTTCCATGGCCGCCTCGGATGTCCGGTCGTCCGCTCTGGTCTGTCCGCGCTCGGAGATCGTCGCGGCCGCTGTCTCGGCGATCACGGCAGCGACATCGGCGGCCTCGGAGCGGACCGCGCCAGTGACGGTGAGGTCCCCCACGGTCCGGTAACGGACGGTCACCTCCCGCGCGGGTTCGCCGTCGTCGGGAGTGATCCATTCGGACTCGGCGAGCAGCATCCCGTCGCGCTCGAGCACGCGACGGCGGTGTGCGAAGTAGATCGACGGCAGCTCTAGCGACTCGGCCTGGATGTAGTGCCAGACATCGAGCTCCGTCCAGTTGCTGAGCGGAAACACACGCACGTGCTCGCCGCGGCGAATCCGGGCGTTGTAGAGCGTCCATGGCTCGGCTCGCTGCGCGCGGGGCTCCCACTGGCCGAACTCGTCGCGGAATGACAGCACGCGCTCCTTCGCCCTGGCTCGCTCCTCATCGCGCCGGGCTCCGCCGAAGGCGGCATCGAATCGATGCCGCTCGAGCGCGTCGAGCAGCGTCACCGTCTGCAGCCGGTTGCGTGACCCCCCGGCCACGTCCTCTTTGACGCGTCCGGCGTCGATTGACTCCTGTACCGAGGCGACGATCAGTTGGTGCCCGGCTTGCGCCAGGCGGCGATCCCGGTACTCGATCACCTCCGGGAAATTGTGGCCCGTGTCCACATGCATGACCGGGAACGGCAGTGGCAGCGGGGCGAACGCCTTCTCGGCGACACGCAGCAGGACGATCGAGTCCTTGCCGCCGCTGAACAGCAGCACCGGGCGAGCCAGCTCGGCGACCACCTCGCGGATCACGAACACCGCCTCGGCCTCGAGCGCTCGCAGCTGAGAGACCCGTCGCGCGGTCGCGGTCATGCGACCGCCGGGTCGCGGTCGCGACGGTAGCGCTGCGCCCACGCCGTCGACAGATCGTCGCGCTGGCGGGAGAGCCGCGGGACCGCCACTCTCGAGTCCGAGAGCCCGAGTGCGCGCAGCACCGCTTTGGCGGTGGCCTCGGGAGCGGTGTCGAGCTCGTCGTAGGTCACTTCGGTGGGGAACCGGTTCGTGCGGGCGAACCAGTCTCGCCACGCCTGCTCGTCGGACTCCAGTTGCGAGACGAGGTGATCGATCCCGTGGAAGTCGTAGACCAGCGCGTGCTCGCCGTGCGTGTCCTCGGCGCGCCAGCTCTGGGTCTGTATCGCTCGCCACAGCGACACGGCCTGGGCGGTCTTGTCGGCCCGGGTGACGAAGATCAGCTCGGGATCGTCCAGCAGTTCGTGCAGGACCTCGTCGAGGTCGGCGCCGGCGAGTCCGGGCAGCTCACGGGCACGGGCCACGAGGTCTCCGACGTGACCCCACATCAGCTTGCCGCCCCACACTCCGTTGGCGCCGCTGCCCTCACGGACGATCCGCGGCCACCAGGCCTCGGGCGGCTCGCTGCTGGGCCCGTGGGACTGCGACGGTGCAAGCAGCTCCAGCAACTCAGGCATCGGCAGATCCTCGAAGTACTCCCGCGGCTGACGCGGGAGGCTCGAGTGGCGCAGGATCTCGAAATGCTCCAGCGGCCGTCCCGCTCGGCCGGTGTCGCGCAGCATCTCGCACAGTAATGTGCTGCCACTGCGTGGCGTGGCGCAGACCAGATATGCCCGCATCGTGCAGACTCCTTCCGGCAAAGAGCACTAATTTGATCGACAAAAGGATATAGCACAAGATGCGTCCGCCCAACATCGTCTATCTCCATTCGCATGACACCGGGCGATACGTCCAGCCCTACGGCCAGCAGGTGCCGACGCCGAACATCCAGCGGATCGCCGACCAAGGGCTGCTGTTCCGCCAGGCGTTCTGCGCCGCGCCGACGTGCTCAGGCAGCCGCGCCTGCCTGCTGACCGGCCAATGGGCGCACGTGAACGGGATGACAGGGCTCGCGCATCGAGGCTGGGCCCTCGCGGACTATGGCCGGCACATCGTGCACCCACTGCGGCAGGCCGGCTACTGGTCGGCGCTGGTCGGCGAGCAGCATCTCTCCCAGAGCCCAGACGTTCTCGGCTATGACCATGTGGTCGACATCGGCACGACCCGGGTCGCCTCGATCGCACCGGCGGCGCTGGAGCTGCTCCGTAGCCGGCCGCCGCAACCGTTCTTTGCATCGATCGGTTTCTTCGAGACCCACCGGGAGTTCTTCGAGCCCAGTTCGGTGCGCGATGCGCTGTACGGCGCTCCGCCGAGCCAACTGCCCGATAACGCCGCCACGCGCGCCGACATGGCCGCGTTCAAGGCCAGCGCCCGGTCGCTCGACCAGGGCGTCGGGGCCGTTCTCCACGGTCTCGACGAGGCAGGACTGGCAGACGACACGCTGGTCGTGCTGACCACCGACCACGGGCTTCCGTTCCCCGGAGCGAAGGGCACGCTCACCGACCGGGGGCTGGGGGTGATGTTGATCATCCGCGGACCGGGCGGGTTTTACGGGGGGCACGTCACCGACGCGCTGACCTCGCATGTGGACCTCTACCCCACGCTGCTCGAACTCGCGGGTGCGCCCCTCCCCGACGAGACTCATGGGCAGTCGCTGCTGCCTCTCGTCCGCAAGCAGGTCGGCGAGATCCGCCAGGAGCTGTTCGCCGAGCTCACCTACCACGCGGCCTACGACCCCCAGCGGGCGATCCGGACCCAGCGTCACAAGCTGATTCGGCACTTTGGGGACCGCCTCGAGCCGGTACTCCCAAACGTCGACGACTCTCCGTCGAAGTCGCTGTTGATCTCCGCGGGCTGGGGCAAGTCTCCCCGTCCCCGGCTGGAGCTCTATGACCTGATCATGGACCCGACGGAGATGCGCAACCTCGCCGAACTCGAGGACTTCGCGCCGGTGCGCGAGGAGCTCGACGACCGGCTTCGCGAGTGGATGGTGCAGACGCGGGACCCGCTGCTCGACGGGCCGGTGCCGGTGCCGGACGGAGCGGTGGTGAACGATCCGGCCGGGACGTCGGCCGTCGAGCCGTTCCTGTTGGCCGTGGACTAGCGGGCGCAGCGTTCGCCGGGCCCAGTCGGCGTCTGCCGGGGCCCGGCGGTCCGGATAAAGTCGAGTAATCTGATCAACTTACTGGTATTCTGTGGCGCGGACCAGGAGGCTTGAGATGAGCACGACACCCGCATTGGTTCTCCAGACTCAGGACAACTGCCCGCCGGGCCTGCTTACGGACTGGGCCGTGAGGCGAGGGTTCGAGCTCGACGTCGTCCGAGTCGACCGATGGACGGAGCTCCCAGATCCGACCGAGTACGGGTTCGGCGTGGCGCTGGGGTCCTACGCGTCGCTGGCCGGCACCCGCCCGGGCTGGATACAGCGCGAGATCGAGTGGATCCAGCGGGCCGACGCGGCCTGCGTGCCGGTGCTGGGGATCTGCTTCGGGGCCCAGGCGCTCGCCGTCGCGCTCGGCGGCTCGGTCAGGCGGATGGCGCGCCCGGAGTTCGAATGGATCGAGCTCGACACGTTCGACTCCGACCGGATCCCGGCCGGTCCGTGGTTGGCGTTGCACGAGGATTCGATCGCGCTGCCCCCGCTCGCCTATGAGCTCGCGCGAAATCGCGCGGGGTCGCAAGCGTTCACGCTGGACCGACACCTAGGGGTGCAGTTCCATCCGGAGGCGACCGGGGCGCTGATCTCGCGATGGATATCGGACCGCCGCGACTCGCTGCCGCGCCCGGCAGCCGAGCTGCTGACGCGCGTGCACGAGCGCGGCGGAGCCGCGGCCGCTGCCGCGATCCGGCTGTTCGACGCCTTCGCCGCACAGGCGTGCGTCGGCCTGCGAGCCCCGGAGCTGGCGACCTGAGCCCGTTTGCCGGGTGCTCGCCGGTGCGCGTGGTTCTGTCCAAGGACGGTCGGGTCGCGTGGGTCACCCGCCCGGGCCGAGGACAACGTACTGGCGTTCAGCACTCGACGGCTGCTCAGCGATCCGTCACACGCGCTGCTCTCTCGAACCCCGGTTGGCGTGGCGGCGGTCGGGATCCAGCTGTTCGATCACGACCGCCTGATCGCGGTCGGGAACTCGAACACGAGTTCAGCTCGAACGTTCTGGCGATATTCCCAGTCCGGGGCCTTGTCGAGAACGTGCGGCCGTTGCAGCGCGGTCAGCGGACAAACGGCGGGGTCTGAGCGAACAGCTGGGCGGCGACCGAGAACGCCGGCTTCTGCGTGCCGTCATAGGCGATCAGGCCCTTGTGGGTCAGGCCGTCTGTGGCGTAGCCCGGCGGGAACTCGGCGCCGCCCCGCCACCCCGGGGCGACCGCGAAGTCGCGCAACGGCCAGTAGATCGAGCCGTTCATGAACTCCAGGCGATCGAGCACGTCGTAGGTCCGGCGCAGATAGTCACTCTGGAACTCATAGCTGCCCTTGGTGGTGGCGGGCCCATCGAACACTCCCTCGGCCCCGAACTCCGAGATCACCAACGCCTGGCGCGGATAGCGCCGGTGGGACTGCTGGAGGAAGGGCTCGAGCTGATCGAAGCGCGCGATCGAGTGGCCGGGCTTGCCCGTGTACCAGCCGAAGTAGCTGTCGATTCCGAGCACGTCGAGCTTGGAGTAGACCTTCTGAGCCGGGAAGCCGGTGTAACAGAGCGTGTCCAGGCCGACCACCGCGACCGGATCCAGACGGCGGGCGAGCGGGATCGCCCGCTGCAGGTACGTGCGCGTGCCCGGATCGGAGTCGGGCGTCGGGGAGAGCTCGTTGGCGACCGAGTCGACCACCACCGACGGGTGGCTGCGCTCGGCCAGGATCGTGTCACGCAGCAGTGACAGCGCGCGCTCGCGTCCCGCCGGCCGGCCGAGCTGCGAGTCGGCGTGATCGACCGGCGGCTGTGACCAGACGAGAATCCCGGCCTGGTCGAGCGCGTCGAGCAGCTCCTCGCTGAGCGCGTAGTGGGCGCGGGTGATGTTGGCGCCGACCGACCGCAGCTGGGAGACGATCGTGTTGATGTCGCCTTCGGTCATCGATGCGCCGCTGCCCTGGACGTCCTCGTGGATCGACGCGCCGTGCAGCCACAGCCGCTTGCCGTTGAGGTACAGGATTCCGTGGCTGACCTTGATCGTCCGCATCCCCACCTTCAGCGAGTTCACCTGCTCGACGCGGTCGCCGGCGGTGGTGCTCACCTGCACCCGGTACAGCGCCGGGTTCGACGGGGACCACAGATCCGGTCGGCTGGGCAGCGACATCCGGAAGCTGATCTGCCGGGCCCCGCCGGGCGCCAGCGGCCGCCCCAGCTCGTGGTGCGCGGCCCAGGTGCTCCCCGAGGGGGACGACACCCGGATGTCGATCGCGCCCTGCTGGGGCGCCGAGGACATGTTGCGCACGACGCCCCGCACGAGCACCGACCCGCAAGCCAGCCGACAGCTCAGCTGCGGCATCACGCCGAGGTCGGACAGCGCCACCCGTCCGACCGGCTGCAGCGAGACGTCGCCGACGATCCCGCCCCAGTTCCACCAGTCCTGGGGAAACGACCCGGGGCCGGCAGCGTTGTCGACGCGGACCACGAGCAGATTGGAGGTGCCCGGTCGCAGTGAGCTGGCCGGCATCGTGAACGGGGCGTAGGTGTTACTTGCCGAACCGAGCTTGCGGCCGTTGAGCCACACGTCCGCGGTGCGGCGGACCTGCTCGAAGCGCAGCGCCCACGACCGCCCCTCCTGGGTCGGCGGCGCGGTGAAGCGAAGCGCGTACCAGCCGACCCGACCGGCGTCCTGGGAGCGGACGACGTTGGGGTTGAACGTGTTGGGCACGCTCACCGAGGCGCCGACGCCGGCGCGGGGACCGTCGGACCAGCCGTCGGTCAGGCCGACGTCGCGCGGGTCGGCGTAGTAGCGCCAGCCGTCATCGAGCGAGATCGGCGCCGGCGGACGCAGGCTGGTCGTTTCCGCCGCGGTCCTAACGTCCGTGCTCGGATCGGTCTTGGCGCCGGAGAACGCACAACCGGCCAGCGCCAGCGCGCTGAGCACAGCCGCGCCGAGCAGGCCGAATACGCGTGGCGAGGACACGACCGCGACTACAGGTCGGTCAGGGAGTCCGCCGCGTCGAGGCGCTCGGCCAGCCGGTTGAGCCCCAGGCCCCGGGCCGCCTTCGCGCCGCCCTCCAGATCGGTGGGCTGGTCGGCCGGCCGCTCGAGAGCGACCGCTTGGAGCGTCGCGATCTCGCGGAAGGTACGGAGCATGTCGGCCGACTCCATGAGCGCGCCACGAACCTTGGGCCGCTCGTCCTTGGCGCCCTCGATCGCGGCCTCCAGCGACCCGTGGCGGTTCAGCAGGTCGGCGGCCGTCTTGGGGCCGATGCCGGGCGCGCCCGGCAGGCTGTCGGACGGGTCGCCGCGCAGCGCGATGAAGTCCGGGACCAACGCCGGCTCGATCCCATAGCGCTGCTTGACCTCCCGGGGATCGACCTCTTCAAAGCCGGTGGTCCCCGACTTCAGGTACAGCACGCTGACGTGCTCGTTGACGCACTGGTACATATCGCGATCGCCGGTCAGCAGCAGCGTCCTGCCACCCGCGGCCTGCTCGACCGACGCCAGCGAGCCGAGCAGGTCGTCGGCCTCGAGATCCTCCGAGTTCTCACAACTCCACCCGAACGCTTCGAAAAACTCGGGCGCGTGCTCGAACTGCCACGCCAGCGCGTCGGGGACCGGCGGGCGGTCGGCGTGATACGGCGGGAACGCCTCGGCGCGGTAGGCGGCGGCCTCGGCACCGAAGCACACGACGATCGCCCGCGGGTCGCGGTCGGCAGCGATCCGCAGCAGCACGTTGGCGGCGCCGAGCAGCGCGTTGACGGGTCGCTCGTCGGCGCCGACGATCGAGTCGGGCAGCGCGAAGAACGACCGGTACAGCACGAACGGGGCGTCGACTGCCAGCAGCGGGCCGGACATGACGCCGGAGGGTAGAGGTCCGAGCGGCCATGGGCCGCAGCGATCCGCCCACGGCGGTGCCGGCGAGGTCAGACCGCGGTCAGGAGACCGCGACCGCGGGGCCGTCGAACCCGCGATAGACCACGCGATAGGTGCCCGGACCGGGAACCCGCACGCCGTAGGTGCCGTCCGAGCGCACGGAGGCGTGGGCGACCGTCTTGAATCCGTGCGATCCCCGCTCCTGGACCGCCACCCGCGCGCCGCTCGGGCGCCGGGTACACGGTCCCGTGCAGGCCAGGCACGGCGCCCGAGACGAGCTCGCGGACCAACGGCAGCAGCGCCAGCACCGCCTGGGCCTCCGCTCGCTGGGCCTGCTTGAGCGCTCCGCCGCGCCGACGGTCGCTCAGCGTCGGCTTCGGGGGCCCGTTGAACGATGAGATCGTGGTGAACGACGCGTAGGTGGTCTTCAGGCCGAACGCGTGCTGCAACTGCTCGCCGGTGACCTGCGTGTCGCCGGCGGTGCCGACCACGTCGGCGAGCAGGATCCGAGGCGAGGCGCCGTGCTTGATCACCTTGACACCGATCAGCCGGCCCTTGACCATCCGCGCCAAGCGCGGCGGTCGCCGCCGACAGGCTGGGGCTTGCGCCCCAGCGGTGGTTCGGGTTGCCCGCGGCGCCGTCGTAAGGGTCGGGCACGCCGCGCAGCCAGGGGTCGGGCGCAGATCCCGCGAACACGTTCTCGACGTTCTCGGTGTGGCCGCCCGAGCTGCTGGAGAAGTACGTGATCACCGGCGAGCCGTCGTAGGTCACCACCTGCCCGCGCGTGGCCGCCACGGCCGCATCGGTCGACGGTGTCTCCGCGGCAACTCCGCCGTACTCCTGGGAGCGGGTGTCAGCGTAGACGTCGAACAGCGACCCGCCGACGCTGTTGGTGATCGCGAACGTGCGCGCCGCCACGGCCTGGACCTTGAGCGCCTCGGCGGCCCAGCCCGAGGGCATCTCCCATGAGATCACCCCGCGCACGTAGTCTTCGAGCCCGACCGAGTTGACGGTGTCGACTCCGCCGCGCCCGTTCGGCGTGAACACCAGCGAGCCGCGGTAGCTGCCCGAGCCGGCGAGCGCCAGCGGACCGGGGCCGGTCGCGGTCAGCGGCGCGGCGAAGTGGCCGACCTTCTTGCCCTTCGGGTTGAGCAGGTTCAGCGACCCGTCGGCGAGCGGCTGGACGGTGTAGGTGACCGACGGCTTGAGCTTCTTATTGCCCGCCCGCGTGGCCCCGGCGAACGACGCCGAGCTGGTCCCCAGCAGCACCCGCACGCGGCGGTTGGCATCGACCGTGCCCAGCTTGGTCCCCTGGTAGTAGTGGGCCAGGATCCAGCGGTAGCCGCGACCGTGCAGCGCGTATCCGTAGGCGCCGTACTGGCTCATGCCAACGCCGTGGCCAAAGCCGCCGCCGCGGATGAACAGCGTCCCCGCGGCCGCCGCCGAGCCGGCCAGCGCCAGCGCCAGCGACGAGGCGACCGCGAATGCGGTGATCACCGCCAATGAGCTTCGAAAACGCATGGACTTCCTAGGACACGGTTGGGCGGCTGGGGTTGCGGTTAGATACGGGGCTGACATGGCTGCACGCAGAGCGTCTGATGTGTTCGTTGAGTGCCTCGAGGCGGAGGGAGTTCGCTATGTGTTCGGGATCCCCGGCGAGGAGACCCTGGACCTGAGCGAATCCCTGTCTGATTCTGACATCGGCTTCATTGCCGTCAGACATGAGCAGGGCGGCGCCTACATGGCCGACGCCTACGGGCGACTCACCGGCCGGGCGGGGGTATGCCTGGGAACGCTCGGACCCGGCGCCACCAACCTCATTACCGCGGTCGCCGACGCGTTCCTCGATCGCGCCCCACTGGTTGCCCTGACCGGCCAATCGGATCTGGAGCGGATGCACAAGGAGTCCCACCAGTACATCGACCTGGTGGCGGTGATGCGTCCGATCGTCAAGTGGAACGCCCGCGTCAACAGCGCCGAGATCGTGCCCGAGGTCGTGCGAAAGGCGTTCAAGGTCGCCGAGTCCGAGAAGCCCGGAGCGACTCACCTGGAGCTGCCCGAGGACGTGATGGCCCGGCCGCTGGACGCGTCTCCGCTGCCCCGCCGCGCGCCGGTGCAGCCCGAGCCCGGAAGCCACGAGCTGCAAGCCGCGGCCGAGCTGATCGCTGCCGCGCAACGGCCGATCGCGCTCGTCGGCAGCGGCGCGATCCGCGCGCATGCGGCCCGCTCGCTGCGAGAGTTCGTCCATAAGACCGGGATCTCGGTGGCGGAGACGTTCATGGCCAAGGGACTGCTCGACTACGAGGATCCGCGGGCTCTCGGCACGGTCGGGCTGCAGTCGCGCGACTACTCGATGGCCGGCTTCGACGACGCCGACGTGGTGGTGGCGATCGGCTACGACCTGGTCGAGCACGCGCCCGAGCACTGGAACCCGCACGCCGACAAGCGGATCGTGGTGATCGACAGCGTCGCCGCCGAGATCGACCGGTTCTACATGCCCGAGGTCGAGCTGATCGGCGACATCGCCCATGTGCTGGCGCGGCTCGCCGATTGCTGCGAGCGCCCCTCGCAGCTGGAGTCGGGCTCGCACCGGCTCCACGACGTGGTGATGCGCGCGTTGCACGACGCCCGCGACGACGACCACTTCCCGATCCGGCCGCCGCGGGTGCTGTGGGACATCCGCCACGCGCTCGGCCCCCAGGACATGCTCGTGTCCGACGTCGGGCTGCACAAGCTGTGGATCGGGCGGATGTTCCCCGCGCACGAGCCCGGCACCGTGTTGATCGCCAACGGCCTGGCCGGCATGGGATTCGGCCTACCCACGGCGATCGCCGCAAAGCTCGTGCACCCCGAGCGCAAGGTGGTCGCGGTCAGCGGCGACGGAGGGTTCCTGATGAACTGCCAGGAGCTCGAGACCGCGGTCCGGTTGCGCACGGCGGTGGTCAACGTGATCTGGGAGAACCACGAGTTCGGCTCGATCGCCTGGAAACAGGACAAGAAGTTCGGTCGGCACTTCGACGTCGCGTTCGGTAACCCTGACTTCGTGCGGCTGGCCGAGTCGTTCGGGATGCCCGCGTGGCGGTGCTCCAGCGCTCAGGAGTTCTCGCAGCTGCTGTCCCGGGCGCTGACGCTCGACCTGCCGTCGCTGATCGTGGTGCCGATCGACTACACGATCGACGTCGCGATGTCCGAGGAGCTCGGCGCCGAGACCGTGGCCACCTAATACCGCGGTCTACTCGTCCTCGATAACGATCCCGAGCGCCGCCGCCATCGCGCCGGCGGAAGCGATCGCGTCGCTCCACGGCATCCTCAGCCCCCGCAGCGAGTCCACGCCGAGCACCCCGTCCAGCGAGGCGCCGCGGACCGCGCACGCCCGGACGCTGGCGCCCCGGAAGTCGGCGCCGGCGAGCTTGCAGTCGACGAACTCGACGGCCTCAAGCCTCGCGTGCATGAACGACGCCTCGGCCAGGTTGACGCGCTCGAACGAGACGTTGCGCAGACGCGCCGACGCCAGCGACGCGAGCTCTAGCGAGGAGTCGATCAGCCGCACGTCCTGCAGGTCGCCGAGCGTGCACGAGAAGCCGACCAGCCGGCAGTGGCGCAGCTGTACCCGTCGGATCCGGGCCTCCCGGGCGTCGATATTGGACAGGCCGCAGTCGCGCAGGACCGCATCGGTCAGCTCGAGCCCCGGGGCATTGTCGAGGTCGAACGTCACCCCGCGCAGCTCGGACTCCCGCACCCGCACCCGGCGGGCCCAGACCGATCCGCCGCCGTCAGGCTCGACCAACGCCCCTGATATCAGCAGCTCGCCATTCTGCGGCAGCTCTTGGGGCTCCAGCACAGGCAGGTCTGGAGCCTGGATTGCGTCGCGGAAAGGCACGCGCCGAAGCTATCGGTCCGAGACCACGCGCATCGCAACGCGTTGGCGCGCGGCTCAGCCCAGCAGCCGAGACACCGCGTCCAGCCGGTAGTCGAAGATACGCCCGAGGTCGCGGTCGACGAACGCGGCCCGCGCCGCTTCGCCCAGCGGCCCGAGCGGCAGTTCGTAGTCGACACGGTCGCGCACGAGGGTTCCGCCCGGCGCCGAGTCGAACTCGTGTTGGTGGCGCCACAGCCGGTACGGGCCGCGCACCTGACGGTCGACGAACCGCCGGTCCTGCTCCCATTCGTCGATCCGCGTCAGCCACCCCAACGGCACGCCGTGCAGGCGCAGCCGATACTCGATGATCGTCCCGGCCGTCATCTGCACCGGCTCGGGCGTCACCAGCCCGAAGCTCAGCCACGGCGGAGTGATCCGCTCGAGGTTGCCCGCCCGCGAGAAGAACCTGAACACCTCGGGCAACGGGCGGCCGACCAGCTGCTCGCGCTCGAGCCGGTGGACGCTCATGTCCGGCGTTCGCCGGCGATGCCATACACCCGTACACTTACGCTGGAAAAGCTTGACGCGATGTACAGGGAGGGATCCAGGTGGACGGTCTGACGATCGGCCAGTTCGTGGAACTGACGGGCGTCCCCGAGGGAACACTGCGGATGTGGGAGCGCCGCTACGGATTCCCGTCGCCCCAGCGCCTGCCGAGTGGCCACCGCCGCTACGGCGAGGACGAGGTGGCGCTGGTTCGGCGGGTCGCCTCCGAGCGGTCGGCGGGGCTGTCGTTGACCGCCGCGATCGACCGTGTGAAGGAGGCGGCCGCCTCGCCGACGCCGTCGGTGTACGCGTCGCTGCGCCGCCACCGCCCCGACTTGGAGCCCTGCCCGCTGCGCAAGCCGATGCTGCTGGCGCTGACCCGCGCGATCGAGGACGAGAGCCTGTCGCGCGCCGACCGCCCGCTGCTGTTCGCCTCCTTCCAGGCCGAGCGCTTCTACCGTCAGGAGCAGGCCCGCTGGCGCGAGCTCGCCCGCGGCGCGGAGCTGGCCGTCACGTTCGCCGACTTCGACCGACTGCGGACGCCCCGCGACGGTCCGGCCGAGGTGCCGATCGACCGCAACCACCCGATGGCCCGCGAATGGACCGTGGTCTGCTGCGCCGACGATCATGCCGTCTGCCTGGCCGCCTGGGAGCCGCCGCGGACGAAGGCGCCGGCCGACGCCGACCGCGTGTTCGAGACGATCTGGAGCGTCGAGCCGCCGGTCGTGTGGGACGCCGCCCGGGTCAGTGCCGGGATCGCGACTGCCAAGCGCCCGGGACTGGTCGACCGGGTCCGCTCGCGCCTGGAGATCGACCCTGGCCGTCCGGCCGAGGACCAGCTGCGACTCGCCGCGGCGATCACGAACCGCACGCTCTCCTACCTCTCCTGAGCCTCGATGTCGCGGGCCAGCTGGTGGTGCGCGGCGCCGACGGCGTCTGAGGACCGCGCGGTCAGCGCGTCGGCGGCCCTGCGGATCGGCTCGGCCGCGGCATCCTCCTCGAGGCCGACCTGCACGAACGTGCGCATCCGCCGCCTGACGCCATCGAGGAACATCCGCCGCTCGTGACCCCGGACCAGGCGATACCCGAGCCGGATCACGAGGTTCGGGATGTGCGCCTCGCGGGAGATCGAGTGCACGCGGAACTCGACCTCGCCCGTGGCGACCCACTTCCACACCTCCCAGGCCATCTGACCCATCTCGACGTGACCCTCGAGCGTCCGGTAGTTCCACCCCCACACGTATGCCTCGCGGCCGCCGACCTCGAGCATGCGCTCGTAGACGTCGCCCACGCGGACGCCGACATACACCGATACCAGCCCGACCGCTTGGAGCCTGAGCAGCATTTCGCGCCGCTGCAGCGGCACGGCGGGGTCGTAGTAGGCCCTGACGATCGACGGATCAGCGAACTCGTAGCCTCGCATCAGCCGGCGCGCGATCTCCCAGCTGCCCCGCTCGGCGGGCATCCCGGGCGGCTCGGCCGGGAGCGGCTGGCGCAGGTCGGTGATCTGCCATCCGCCGGCCGGGCCGGCGCCGGCGAGTGCGGCGAGGTCGAAGTTGAGGTCTCTGGCAGCGAGCTCGGTCAGCCGCCGCCGGACCCGCGGTGGCCCCAGCAGCTGCTCATCGGACATCGGCGACGTCCTCCAGCCGCTGCGTGTCGAGGTCCACGCCGCCGGTCATCTCTCCGCCCGACAACCCGACGACCCCCTCGAGGAACGAGATCCACATGTGCGCCTGGACCTCCTTGGCCATTCGCAGGCGGTGGTAGAGCAGGTTGGAGACGGCGTCACCGCTGCGAGCCCACGACTCGATCTCGAACCGGAGCCTGCCGGGCCCGTCGAGGCCAGAACGGAATTCGATCTGGCCGGCCTCCAGATGGCCCGCCAGCGTCGCCAGGCGAAACGAGCGCGCCCGGACGTCGATCACGCGGACCGGTCCGTCCCACGGGCCGGGCATTCGGACGACGTACTCATCGCCGACGCTCAGCTCACCCCGCTCGCCCAGCACCTTCACAAAGCGTGCGAACGTGGTCGGCGCCGGCCCGTTGAGGTCGGCGGTGATCGTGCCCATCAGCTCCTCGGGGGAGCAGTCGGACCCACGGATCAACGTGCGGTAGCGGCGATGAAACAGCGGCCCGTAGCCGTCGGCGTAGCCCGCCACGTCCTCCGCGTTGACGCCAGCCGGCAATTCGAGCAGCCCGCGGTCGACCGCGGGGGCCGGGATGGGCTGTTCGCGGCGATGCAGCGGCGTCGTGCGCCACATGTAATCCCACGAGGTCAGCGCCACGCCGAACGGCCAGGTCAGCGCGGTGCGCCACCGGCGGGTGAAGCTGGGGCGTCGAGGCATACCTCTGAATGTACCCGCAGATTTATCTAAACAACCTGTTTGGGATTGCTCGCCGAGCGGGTAGCATGAAAATAATGCTGACCAAGCTGCTGAGCGACGCGGGAATCCGGTCCTGGCACCTCCAGATCCTCTCCCTGTCCTCGATCGGCCTGTGCATAGGACTGTGGATCCGGGCCAAGACCGTCGACCAGGACGAGCGCGGGAACGCCGAGCGGCGGGCGCTGTTCGTCGGCCTGTGGCCGCCGACGATCTGGCTGATCGGCGATTCGATCGAGCGGCATGGCTAGGGGTCCGGCGCGGCTGGCAGCTGTGCCGGTGCTCGGGCTGCGCGTCGCCTACGGCGTCGCCCTTATCGTCGTGCCCGAGCGCCTGACCCGCCGGTGGCTGGGGCCAGCGGCGGCCAGCCGGGCCACGCAGGTTCCGCTGCGGGGGATTGGCGGCCGCGAGGTTGCGGTTCACGGCGCCGCGATGATCGCGGCGCTGACCGGGGCTCCGGTGCGACCGTGGTTGGCGGCGAGCATCGCCGGCGACCTCTCCGACATCGCGGCCACCGCGGCCGCGCGCGCGGACCTTCCGGGCGGGTCGGCGGGTGCGACGCTGGCCGTGGCCGGCGGGTCGGCGCTGCTGACCGCGGCGCTCGCCGCGACCGTCGACGGCTGACCGGCCCGGGGGGTAGGTTTGCCGCATGCGGATCGGTCTGCATGCGCTCGGGATCGGCGCCGGCGCGCGCCCGGAGGTGGTCGCGGCCGTGGCGCGGGAGGCGGACACGGCCGGCTTTGCGACGCTGTGGGCCGGAGAGCATGTGGTCATGGTCGACCGGCCCGCCTCGCGCTACCCGTACAGCGACAGCGGCGAGATCGCGGTGCCGGCCGACGCCGACTGGCTGGACCCGTTCGTGTGCCTGAGCTTTGCCGCCGCCGGGTCGCGGCGCATCGGCCTCGCCACCGGAGTCCTGCTGCTCGCCGAGCACAACCCGGTGATCGTGGCCAAGCAGGCCGCCTCGCTGGACGTGATGTCGGGCGGCCGGCTCACGCTCGGGGTCGGAGTCGGCTGGTCGGCTGAGGAGTTCGCGGCGCTGGGCGTTCCGTTCGAGCGCCGCGGCGCGCGGACTGCCGAGTACGTCGCGGCGATGCGGGAGCTGTGGCGCAATGACCACGCGTCGTTCGCCGGACGCTTCGTGAGCTTCGACTCGATTCGGGTGTACCCCAAGCCCGCGCGCGATCGGCGCCTGCCGGTGGTGTTCGGGGGCAACAGCGATCCGGCGCTGGCGCGGGTCGCGGAGATCGGCGACGGCTGGTACGGCTTCAACCTCGAGGGGATCGAGCACGTGGCCGAGCGGCTGGGGACGCTGCGGGAGCGTTGCGCGGCCGCGGGACGCCGGTTTGAGGAGCTGACCGTGGCTGTGGCGATGACGCGGTGCACGCCGTCCGACGCCGGCGAGCTCGAGCGTCTGGGCGTCACCGAGCTGGTGCTCGTGGAGACGCCGCCCGAGGATCCCGCGCAGGCCGCGCCGTGGGTGGCCGACCTGGCGAGGCGCTGGCTGCCTATCGACCCCGCTGGGTGATCAGCGCGACGGCCCGGGCGTACGTGCCGTCGCTCAGACCCCAGGACGGGTCGGTCCACTCGAACGGCAGGATCTGGGCGATCCGGAGCTTGGACAGCCCGACAAGCGCCTGGTAGGCGTAGCGGCTCACGTTCCGGCGCCTGGTGAACCCCCAGGTCCCGGGACGCGAGGTCCATCCGTACTCGTTGACCACCAGCGGCGTCGAGGCGCGATGGAAAGTCTGCATCTGGGAGATCGCGAAGCGGGCGAGCGAGAGGGTGCCCTTGGGCGTGTGCGAGTACAGGTGGACGGCCACCGCGTCGATCTTCTTCTCATTGAAAGCCTTGAGCAGCCGAGGCATCGAGCTCTGGGTCCAGGCCAGCCCACCGGTGACCACCCGCGCGCCGGGATTGACCCGATGCACCGCGGTGCGGACGGCCTCGTACATCTGGGCGTAGTCCCGGAGGTTGATCCGCGGACCCCAGAAGTGCGTGTTGTCGGGCTCGTTCCAGACCTCGACGAAGCGCACCGGCAGGTACGGCAGCTTCCGGTGGGTCCCCCAGAAAGATCCGTGGGCGCCGTAGCGCCGCATGAACGCGGTCGCGTACGTGGCGAACGTGGAGCTCTTTGCCGGCGGCAGCGGCGTCACGAACTTCCCGCCCTTCAACCTGAGCACGTTCGGGCTGTGAGCCTGCGCCCACTTCGGCGTCAGCTCCAGGGTCGGCTCCCATCGCAAGTGCGCCTTGGCCATCTCGCCGGCGATCATGTCGTCGTAACCCCAGCGGTAGCGATGGCGCCCGTGGATGGGCGCACGAGGCTCGGTTCCGGCCCAGTCTGAGTCGGCGCGGCCGATCAGGCCCCCAGCGGCGTGCAGCGCCTTGAGCGAGCTCAGCACCTGCTGCTGAGTGGAGAAGCCCCGGGATTGGTTGAGGAAGTCGACGCCCACCTGAGCGCCGTAGGTCGTCGCGTCAGCGGCGGCGGGAACTGCCAGCGCGAGCACCAGCAGCACAACAGGCAGGCATCTCTTCATGAACCTCAAGGCGGACGGGAATATTGACAGCGGCGGCACTCGGGGTATCCAGCGCACCGGGCGCGACTCGCAGACTGAAACACACGGCCAGCGCGGTCGGAGCGGCGCAGGTCCGAGTGCGGACAACCGGCGGCCAGGGTCAGGGCGTATCTCCAGAATCAGCCGATCCGCCACTGCACCGGGCCGAGTCCCGGGAAGTGCAGCGCCTCCGCCGCAGCCCCGGACAGGTCCCATTCGCGGCCCGGGATGTAGGGCCCGCGGTCCTGCACCGGGACTCTGATTGCGCGCCCGTGGTAGACGAAGATCACCTCGGTCCCGCAAGGGAGCGTCTTGTTGGCAACCCCGAGGCCGTCCGCCCGGAGGATCGTGCCGCAGGCGTCGCGGTGACCGTAGAGCGTCTCCACCGAGGCGATGCTGGTGTGGAACTCACCCGGCGGGAGATCGTTGGGATCGAGCAGGTAGCGCGAGAAGTCGATGCGGTTAAGGTGATAGCGGGCGACGATGCGCTTGAACTGGTCGACCTCGGCGCGGATCTGGGCGTCGGTCGGCGCACCGGGGGAGGCGCTAGGGGTGACGGTCGCCGGTCCGCTGCGGTCGGGCGTGGGCGAGGCGGCCGGCGCGGGCTGGGGATCCGACCTCGCGGCGGTGCCGCCGACCTGTCCGGCTAAGGGTTGCACCACCTGGGGGTGCGCCTGCCGGCGCGGCGTGGAGGCGGCCTGTCCGGATCCGGGCGCATTGGCACTCGTCGCCGTCGACGCCGCGGTGCTCGAAGTCGACTGCCCGGCCGGATCAGATGAGCTCGAACCGCAGCCCGCCAGAGCCAGGATCACGATCGTCGCCGCCACAGGACCCGCTGTCGACACTCGACCCCAGATCGCGTGACTGTACCCAAATCCAGCGGCGCGACCGGCGGCTCAATCCGGCGTAGCGGCGGCCCGATCGGGTGAGGGCTGGTCGCGAGAAGCAGCCGGGCATTGCACGAGAGCCTTCCCGGTGGTACACCCATCTAAGTCACCGAGAGGAGCCAGCGATGTCGTTCAGCGAAGATCCCACGCAGGGCAGGGAGATCGGCGAGCGCCCGGGCGAGGACCCGACCGAGGGGGACCGGCCCGATCCAGACGCGACGCAGGGGCGGGAGATCGGCTCTCTACCCGACGAGGATGCGACCGGGGGCCGCGAGGTTGGCGAGCGCCCATACGAGGACGCGACGCAGGGCAGGGAGATCGGCGAGCGCCCGGGCGAGGATCCGACTGACGAGTAACGGCCGCGCGGCGGGTGAGCCGCGCGCGGCTCACCCGGCGAGGCCCAGCCGGTAGGCCACGCCGGCCGCCTCCGTCCGGCTGCGGACGTCGAGCTTGCTGAGGATCCGCGAAACGTGCACGCTCGCGGTCTTCTCGGCCATGAACAGCTCAGCGCCGATCTCGCGGTTGGTCGCGCCGCGGGCGATCAGCTCCAGCACCTGGCGCTCGCGAGGCGTCAGGCCGAACGGGTCCTCCGCGACCGGCTCGTCGCACTCTCGCTCGAGGTCCTCGCCGACCAGCGGCAGCTGCAGCCGCGACCGGGCCGCGAGCCCCTCGACCTCGCCCCGAAGCCAACCCGCCCCGAGGCGGGTCGCGATGTCGTGCACCTCGCCGGCGGCCGTGGTGGCCGCCGCCCGGTCGCCGGCCAGCGTGTGGGCCTCGGCCTCGCGGAGCCTCGCCACCGCAGCCGGGTAGGGACGCTCGAGATCCGTCCAAGCCTGCGCGGCAGCCCGGTACGCGTCCGGGTCGACCTCCCCGCGAGCACGCGTCTGCTCAGCTCGCGCGACCAGCATCCGCGCGACCTCGATCGGGCCATCGTGGGTCGCCGCCGCGGCGGCTCTGGCCACGTGCGCGTCGACCGCGGCCAGCGCCACGCGCTCGGCTTCGGGCTCGCCGAGGTCGCGGGCCCGCTGGGCGGCGTCGGCCTCGACGGTGGCGCCACTGGTGCTGACCCGCGCCAGCCGGGCCGCGTCGTCGGTGCGGGTCTCGATCCGGTCGAGCGAGAGCGCAACGGCCGTGCGGGCCGCCTCGAGGTCGCCCTCGCGGCGCTCGAGCTCGGCCGTCAGCGCGCCCAGCACGCCGGTCCACTGCGGCTCATCCATCGCGGAGTTGATGTCCGCTGCCTCCTTGAGCCAGTGCCGGGCCAGGTCGTGCTGGCCGCGACCGAGCGCGAGCTCGGCTCGCCGCAGATCGAGGTTGACCAGCGTGTTGCCGATCTGACGCTCGCCGATCGCGTCGAGCATCGTGGCCGCCTCGTCCCACTCGCCGGCTTCGATCGCCAGCTCGGCCCGCAGGATCAGCAGCCACACCCGGGCCGGGCGCAGCTCATGGCCAAGCCCGTCGTCGATCACCTCGCGCGCCTCCCGCAGCCGGCCCGCCAGGTGCAGAGCGTCGGCGAGGTTGATGTAGGCGGAGTTCTGCTGTCCGGGGAAGCCGAAGCGGTCGGCCAGGTCGACCGCTTCGCGCAGCGCCGCGGCGCCCTGCTCGACCTCGCCCATCGCCATCAGCGACGTCCCCAGCGCATTGAGCGCACGTCCTCGCACCGCCTCATCGTTGAGCACCTCTGCCGCCTCCAGCGTCTCGCGGGCGACCTCGATCGCGTGCACGTGCTTGCCGCGCAACATCAGCGTCTTGGCCTGTGACGCCAGCAGCTCGGCCCGCTCGTGCGACATCTCCCCGGGCGGCAGCACCGACACGGCGCGCTCGATCGTGGCCAGCGACTCCTCCCCGTACCCGAGCTGCCATTGCGCCCCGCTCAGCAAGTCCAGCAGCTGAGCGGTCAGATGCGGCTGCTCGCGCTCGTCGACGAGCTCGAGCCCGGCGCGTGCCAGCGCCTCCTTGCGATGCGAATCGCCCTCCAACCCGTGGTAGCGGGCCGCTCGCCGGAGGATCTCGGGGCGGCTGGCGCCGGCCAGCGTATCGGCGTCGGGCACCCGGTCAAACAGCGCGATCGTACGCTCGAGCAGGTGCGCAGCCTGGCCGTACGCGTGGACCCGCTCGGCGGCATCCGCGGCCCGGACCGACGCCCGCAGCGCGGCCGGCGCGTCGCCACCCGAGGCGTAGTGGTGCGCGATCGCGGCCGACACGTACACGCTCGGGCCATCGCGCTCCAGGCGGACCTCCAGCGCCGCCGCCAGACGCAGGTCGATCGCGGCCCGCTCGCCGGGCAGCAGATCGTCGTCGACGACCTCGCGCAGCAGCGCGTGGCGGAAGTGGTAGCGACCCTCGGGGGTGACGGCCAGGATGAAGTTGATCACGGCCTCGCGCAACGCCTCCTGCAGCTCGAGCCGGTCCAGCCCCGTGGTGTCGACGAGCAGCTCGTCGTCGAGCCGCTGGCCGACTGCGATCACCCGCAGCACGCGCTGGGCCGCGAGCGAGAGGCGCTCGATCCGCACCATCAACGCGTCGCGCAGGGTCGAGGGCAGCGCTCCCCGCCCGTCGCGTCCGGCAGCGATCAGCTCCTCGACGAACAGCGGGTGGCCCTCCGAGCGCGCGAATACACGGTCGACCAGCGCGCCGTCGGGCGAGTCCCCCAGCAGGTCGGACAGCTGCTCGAACAGCTCCTGGCGTGTCAGTGGCGACAGCTCGATTCGCCGCGAGCCGATGTCGCGCTCGAGCTCGGCCAGCACCGGCCGCAGCGGATGCCGCCGGTGCAGCTCGTCGGGGCGATAGGTGGCGACGATCAGCACTCGCTCGCGGCACAGGCTCCGGCCCATGAACGTGACGAACGCCCGCGTCGCGCGGTCGGCCCAGTGCAGGTCCTCGATCTCGAGCAGCACCGGCCCGTCCTCGCTGAGCCGATCGAGCAGCCACAACAGCGCCTCGAACAGCCGCGCCTGCGCGGACGGGTCATCGGCCGTCGACGGCGTCGGCACCGCCTTGGACAGGCCAGGGATCAGCGTCGAGAGCTCGACGCGAACCGAGCTGGGGAGCTGCTCGAGGACGGGGTCGCCCGAGCGTGCGAGCGTTCGCAGTGCGGCTACCAGCGGCGCGTAGGGCAGCTCGCCCTCACCCAGCCGCACGCAGTCGCCGCTGAGCGTGCGCGCGCCCGATGCGCGGGCGCGCGCCGAGAACTCCGACAGCAGCCGCGTCTTGCCGACGCCCGAGTCGCCGGCGACGAACGCCAGCCACGGGCGGCCGGCCGCCGCGTCGGCGAGCGCGGCCTCGAGCTCGGCGAGCTCCACCGAGCGTCCCACGAAGATCGAGCTGGAGACGCGAGTGGCCACAGACCTAGTATCGCGCGCCCGACCGCCGGAAACGCCCTCGTCGCCATCGATCAGCCGATCACGTCGCTCAACGCCCGCGGACCCGGGCCCACATACAGCGAAGCGGGCCGGATCAACCGGCCAGTGGTTCGCTGCTCGAGGATGTGGGCCGACCACCCGGCGGTACGGGCGCACACGAACAGGGGCGTGAACAGCCACTGGGGCACGCGCGCGCGGTCGAGCACCACGGCCGACCAGAACTCCACGTTGGTCGCCAGCACCCGGTCTGGCTTGTGTTCCGCCAGCGCCGCCAGCGCGGCCCGCTCTAGCTCGCGCGCCACCTGCAGGCGGGGGGACCCGAGGCGCTCGGCGAGCCGGCGCAGCGCCCGGGCGCGGGGGTCCTCGGCGCGGTAGATGCGGTGCCCGAAGCCCATGATTCGGTCGCCCCGGGCGAGCAGCTCGGCCACGTAGCGATCCGCGTCGCCCGTGCGCTCCACGGCATCCAGCATCTTCAGCACGCGCGCCGGCGCACCCCCGTGCAGCGGGCCCGATAGCGCGCCGACGGCGGCGCTCAGCGCGGCGGCCACGTCCGCGCCGGTCGAGGCCACCACACGGGCGGTGAACGTCGACGCGTTCATCCCGTGCTCGGCGGCCGTGACCCAGTAGGCGTCGATCGCGGCGACCTCGTCGGGGTCTGACTCACCGCGCCAGCGCAGCAGGAACCGCTCGGCCAGCGTGCGGCCCTCGTCGATCCGCGACTGCGGCACCGGGGCCACGCCGCCGCCGCGTGCCGATTGGGCAACGAACGAGAGCGTGGCCGAGGCCGCCCGCGCAAGCTGGTCGCGAGCGACCTCGGGGCTGACATCGACGAGCTGCCCGAACCCCCACTCCGGTGCCAGCGCGGCGATCGCCGACTGCACGTCGACCCGCGTGTCTCCGGTGCGCAGGCTCAGCGGGTGCGGCCCGGCCGGCTGCAGCGGACGGTCGGGGCGGTCGTTGACGAGCAGCCCCCACACGCCCTCGAACGAGAGCGCCCCCACCAGCTCCTCGACGTCGACGCCGCGGTAGCGCAGCGCGCCGCCGTCGCGGTCGGGCTCGGCGATCTCGGACGCGAACGCAAGCACTCCCTCGAGCCCGTCCCGTACTCCATCGATCTTTTGCATCGTCGCTCCTTGAGTGTTCTGACGAGCTCCAGCGTCGGACAGGCAGCCTTGCCGTTCAACGTTGATCACGTCAACATATGCGGGTGCCCGATCCGGCGCTGCTGTCCACCGGCGAGGTCGCTCACCGGCTCGGCGTAAAGCGCGAGACCGTCTACGCGTACGTCAGCCGTGGGCTGCTCGAGCGCCACCCCACGAGCGCCCACCGGCGCTCGCTGTTCGAGCGCGACGCCGTCGAGCGGCTCGCGGTCCGGGCCCGCGGCGGCGACCGGTCCGACGCGCTGGAGGTCGTGGTCGAGACCGAGGTGACGCTGCTGCGACCCCGACGGGCGGCTGTACTACCGCGGGCAGGACGCGGTTGAGCTGGCCCGCTTCTCATCGTTCGAGCGCGTTGCCGGGCTGTTATGGGGCGGGCCCGCGGGCGCACCGTGGGAGCTGGACGCCCAGTCCGCCGCATTCGTCGGGCGGTTGGCCGCTGTGCTCCCCTCGGAGGCCGCCGCGGCGGACCGGATCCCGGTCGCGATCGGGGCGCTCGGAGCAGCCGATCCGCTGCGCTCCGATCGCCGCCCCGAGGCCGTGCGGCGCACCGCCGGCCGGATCCTCGCCGGCGCGCTCGACGGGCTGCCGGCTCCGGCGCCGTCAAGCGACCGCAGCGCGGCTGGGCGGCTGTGGGTTGCGCTGAGCGGGGTGGCGCAGGCGCCGCGGCCCGCGCAGCTGGCGGCGCTGGACGCCTGCCTGATTCTGCTCGCCGACCACGAGCTGGCCGCATCGACGCTCGCTGCACGCGTGGCGGCGTCGGCCTGGGCCGACCCCTACCGCGTCGTACTGGCTGGCCTGGGCCCGCTCGGCGGCGCCCTGCACGGGGCCTCCCCGCTGGCCGTCGAGTCGATGCTGGCTCACGTCGGCGTCCCTGAGGAGGCCTTCGCGAGTGTCGAGCGGATGGTGGCGGCGAGCGGCCCGCCGGCCGGGTTCGGGCACCGCGTCTACCGCGACCGCGATCCCCGCGCTGATCACCTGCTCGCGCGCGTCGGCCCGGCCGCGGCCGACGCCGGCGCGGCTCGGACCGTCGCGGCGGTTGTCGAGGCCGGCGCGGCGCTCGGGCTGCCGGCGCCGAACGTCGACCTCGCCGTGGCGGGGATTGCCTTCGCGATGGGGCTTGCGCCGGGATCTGCGTCGACGATCTTCACGGTCGCCCGGATCGCTGGAATCCTGGCGCACGCGATCGAGGAGTACCCCCACCGCCTCCGGTTCCGGCCCCGGGCCACCTACGCCGGACCGGCCCCGCGGAGCTGAGCTACTGGCAGACGGTCAAGCTCGTCGATGAGGCCCGTCGGCGTCCCACGAGGGGACGGGATGCTCGACGGCAACTGCTTGGGGGAGCTCGATCGGGAGATCCTCAGGCCCGACCAGACGGAAGCCCAAGGTGCTCTCGAGACTCGTGATCTCGAGCGGCGGCTGCCCGCATTCCGGGCAAGCCACTACGTACGCCGACGCGGCTGGAGTGAAACGCAACCGGCAAGGTGGGCAGCAAATCTGGGTCATCGCTAACCGTCTCTCTGCCCTTCTGAGGGAAACTTCGCCCGGAAAGCGAGAAGAGCCTGGGCTCACAGAGCGCGGCATCGAGCGTACCATATTCCGAGCGCGGGACTCGGAATTGATCTACCGAGCCTTCGCGAAGCTGCCGACATGGAGATCGACGCAATTGACTACCACACCGCGGGGGAGCCGTTCCGGATCGTCCGGGAGGGCGCGGTGGAGATCCCGGGCGAGAACGTCGCCGCGCGCCGCGAGTTCGCGATGCGCAGCGACGAGGTGGACCGGGTGCGCCGGCTGCTGTGCCACGAGCCGCGCGGGCACGCCGACATGTACGGGTGCTTCCCGGTCGCGCCCGACGACGACGGCGCGGACCTCGGGGTGCTGTTCTGGCACAAGGACGGCTACTCCACGGCGTGCGGTCACGGGACGATCGCGCTGGGTACGTGGGCAGTCGAGTCCGGCCGGGTCGCCGCGCCCGACGACGGCACCGTCGACGTGACGATCGACGTGCCGTCCGGGAGGGTGGTTGCCGGGGTCCGGTGCGAGAGCGGCGCGGTGCGCGGGGTGGCCTTCCGCAACGTGCCGGCCTACGTCGTGGCCCGCTCGGTGCCGGCGGCCGGCGCCGAGGTCGACGTCGCCTTCGGCGGTGCGATCTACGCGTTCACGCCGGCTCACCACTGGGGGCTCCGGGTAACCCCCCGGGACCTTCCCGAGTTGATCGCGGTCGGGCGCCGGATCAAGCGCGAGCTCGAGGGCAGCGAGGTCGCGCGTCATCCCCGCGACGACCGCCTGTCCGGCATCTACGGGACCGTGTTCTACGACGAGCTCGGTCCGCTGCACCAGCGGACCGTCGCGATCTTCGCCGACGGCGAGGTCGACCGATCGCCGACGGGGTCGGCGACGTCGGCACGGACGGCGCTGCTGGCCGACGAGGGCCGGCTCGCGGAGGGCCAGACGTGGCGCGCAGAGTCGATCGTCGGCACGGAGTTTCACGCGCGGGCGATCGGGAGCACGCCCGACGGGCTGCTCACCGAGGTAGAGGGAACCGCGTTTCGCACGGGCGAGCACCGGTTCACCCTGGACCCTTCGGATCCGCTCGGAACGGGCTTCGTACTACGCTAGTGCCGCCACTCACGACACTCGCTCCCATCCCCCTGCCGTTGCAAGACGAAGTGCAAGAGCGCCAGATAGCGGGTTGGGCCTACCGATTGCCCCGCTTTCACAGGTACGCTGCCGCATCGTGACCACGTCGGAGATCGAAGACCGGCGGCGAACCAGACTCCAGCTGCAGCGCCGCCAGCAGATACGGCGCCGCCGGGCGCTCGCGTTGACGGGCCTTGTGGGGCTGATCGCGCTGGTCATCGTGATCCTGCTCGAGGCCTCAAGCTCCGGCCATTCGAGCAGCCCGCCGGCGCCCCCGGTCCACAAGGCAGTCGTGGTCCACCACCCGTCGTTCACCGCCCAGACCGACGCGGCGATCAGCCACACGCTGTCCCACACTCCGTACATCACGCTCGGACAGGCGCACAAGCGCGAGATCGCGCTCACGTTCGACGACGGACCCGGCCCCTACACGCCGCAGATCCTGGCCGTGCTCAAGCGGATGCACGTCCACGGCACGTTCTTCGAGGTCGGTCGCGAGGTCAAGCAGTTCGGCGCCAACACGAAGGCACTGGCCGATGCCGACGAGGCGATCGAGGACCACACCGAGGATCACTCCAACCTGTCGCAGCTGTCCCCAGGGCAGCAGCGCGACCAGGTGGTTGACGCGTCGAAGGCGATCGTCGCCGCCGGCGCTCCCGCCCCGCGACTGTTCCGTCCCCCCTACGGCGCCTTCAACCATAAGACGCTGGCGATGCTCAAGGGCCAGGGACTGCTGATGGTGATGTGGTCGGTCGACACCAGCGACTACGCCCGGCCCGGCGTGCCGCGGATCGTGTCGGCCGCGCTCAACGGGGCCCACCCCGGCGGGATCATCCTGATGCACGACGGCGGCGGCGACCGCAGCGAGACCGTCCAGGCGCTGCCCCAGATCATCCAGGGCCTGCGCCAGCGCGGCTACTCGATGGTCACCGTGCCGCACCTGGTGCGCGACGATCCGCCGCCGCGCCACCAGCCGCCGCCGACGCCGCTGATCGGCTCCACCACGTAGCTGGCAGTGGCCCGGATGGCGCGCGAGACGTTGATCTGGGAGCGGCGGGGGGCGGTCGGCCGCCTGACGCTCAACCGCCCCGAGTCGCTGAACGCGTGGACGACCCAGTTCGGCCAGGAACTGCTCGAGGTGATCTCCGGCGAGGCCGCCGACGAGGCCGTGCGCGCCGTGTTGATCACCGGCGCCGGCCGGGGTTTCTCCTCGGGCGCCGACCTGCGCGCCGGATTTGACCCCGCCGACGACGGCATGCCCGACATTCACAAGGAGCTCCACGACGTCTACCACCCGGCGATCCTCGGCATCCGCCGGCTGCCCAAGCCGGTCGTCGCGGCGGTCAACGGACCGGCGGTCGGCATCGGTTGCTCGCTCGCGCTCGCCTGCGACCTGGTGATGGCCGCCGAGTCCGCGTTCTTCGGCCTGGCGTTCGTCAACATCGGGCTGATGCCCGACGGCGGCTCCACGGCGTTCGTGCCCCCGGCCGTCGGGCGCGTGCGGGCGTTGCAGATGGCGCTGCTCGGCGAGCGGGTCCCGTCGGCGCAGGCGCTCGAGTGGGGGCTCGTCAACTGGGTCCACCCCGACGCCGAGCTGCTCGAGCAGGCCGACAGCCTGGTGTCGCGGCTGGCCGCCGGGCCGACGCGCTCCTATGCCGCCTCCAAGCAGGCGCTCAACCGTTCGATCTATGGCGATCTCGACGCCCAGCTCGAGCTCGAGGCCGAGCTTCAGCACCAGCTCGGGCGGACCTCCGACTTTGCCGAGGGCGTCGCGGCGTTCGTCGAGAAACGCGATCCCGACTTCACCGGCCGCTAGACCCTGCGGCGATATCAGACCCCGCGGAAATATCAGACTGGCGACGCCGAACACCGCGCCCGGCGCCCCGGCCCACCGACCGCCCCGGTCAACTCCCCAATCGAGCGGTTCCTCGTGAAGCGTGGGGAGTTCGCCGCGTGGGACACGGTCAAGTCCCCAAGGTCCGCCGTCGAAGCCTCGAATGGGGAGTTGACCTGTCCGCGCCGGCGCGCCGGCGCGCCGACGCGCCGACCGTCCAGGCCCTAGCCCGCCACGCGGATCACCTTCTTATTGACGAACTCGTCGGCGCCGAGGCTCCCGAGCTCGCGGCCGAATCCCGAGCGCTTGACTCCGCCGAACGGCAGCTCGGCGGCCTCGAGCCCGGAGCCGTTGACGAACACCATCCCGGCGTCGATCTGGTCGGCCACGCGCATCGCCTGCTCGGAGTCGTTGGTCATCACATATGAACCCAGTCCGAACGGGGTGTCGTTGGCCAGGCTGACCGCCTCGGCCTCATCGCCGACGCGATACACCGAGGCCACCGGCCCGAAGAACTCCTCCCGGTAGGCGTCGTTGTCGGACTGGATGTCGGTGAGGATCGTCGTCTGAAAGAAGTTGCCCTCGTGGCCGCCGCCGGCGACCAGCGTCGCTCCCTGGTCGACCGCGCGCTTGACCTGGTCGGCCAGACGGTCGGTGGCCGTCGAGGAAGACAGCGGGCCGACGATCGTCCCCTTGGCGTGGGGATCGGCCGGCTTCACCGCGGTCAGCGCCTCGGTGAACTGCTCCATGAACTCGTCGTAGAGCTCGTCGACCACGATGAACCGCTTGGCGGCGTTGCAGGCCTGCCCGGAGTTGGACAGGCGGGCCCGGACGGCCTGCTTGACGACCGCGCTCATGTCGTCGGTGCCGAGCACGATGAACGGGTCAGAGCCGCCCAGCTCGAGCACGACCTTCTTGAGGTTGCGCCCGGCGATCTCGGCGACGGCCGCGCCGGCACGCTCGGAGCCGGTCAACGAGACGCCCCGGACGCGCGGGTCGGCGATCACCCACTCGATCTGCTGGTTGGTGGCGAAGATGTTGACGTAGGCGTCCTCGGGTACCCCCGCCTCGTGGAAGATCCGCTCCATCGCCAGCGCCGACTCGGGGCACTGCGGGGCGTGCTTGAGCAGGATCGTGTTGCCGATCATCAGGTTGGGACCGGCGAACCGCGCCACCTGGTAGTACGGATAGTTCCACGGCATGATCCCCAGCAGCAGCCCGTAGGAGCTGCGCCGCACGACCGCCGAGCCGGCGCCCGCCAGCAGCTCGATCGGCTCCTCGGCCATCAACGACGGGCCGTTGTCGGCGTAGTAGCCGTAGATCGCCGCCGAGAAGGCGACCTCACCGAGCGCCTGGCGCATCGGCTTGCCCATCTCGCGGACGATGATCTCCGCCAGCTCGTCGCGCCGCTCGCTGTAGATCTCCCCGACCCGGCGGATCAGGGCCACGCGGTCCTCGACCGCCGAGGACGCGGCCCATTCGGCATGGGCCCGGTCAGCTCGGCCGATCGCGTCGCGCAGCTCCTCATCGGTGATCGTCGGGTATTCGCGGATGGACTCGCCGGTAGCTGGATTGACGACCTCGTAGTCGGCCATTGCGTTCCTTTCCTTGACGCGTTGTGAGCCCCCGGGATCGGGGGCCGGAGACTCTAAGTGTTGCCCCGCGCCATCTTGCGCAGGTCCATCGCCTCGTTGTAGGTGTCCTCGTCGACGCCCATCTCGTAGGCGACCTCTCGCAGCAGCCGGCCGGAGGTGGCGGCCTCGTTGACGATCTCGGCGGCCTTGTCGTAGCCGATGTGCGGGTTCAGCGCCGTCGCCGCCGCCAGCGTGGACTCGGCCGAGCGCACGCAACCCTCCTCATTGACGCGGATGCCCTCGACGCACTTCTCGGCGAAGATCGCGCTGCTCGTGGTCAGTAACCGGATCGACTCGAGCAGGTTGCGCGCGATCAGGGGAACCCGGACGTTGAGCTCGAAGTTGCCCTGGGTGCCCCCGATCGTGATCGCGGTGTCGTTTCCGATCACCTGCGCAGCGACCTGGATCACGACCTCCGGGATCACCGGGTTGACCTTGCCGGGCATGATCGAGGAACCCTTCTGCAGCTCCGGGAGGAAGATCTCGCCGATCCCGGCGCGCGGGCCCGAGCCCATCAGCGCCAGGTCGTTGGCGATCTTGGTCAACGACACGGCCAGCACCTTCAGCGCGCCCGACAGCTCGACCAGCGCATCACGGCTGCCCTGCGCCTCGAACGGGTCCTCGGGGGCGCGGATCTCAAGCCCGCTGCCCTCGGTCAGATGGGCACGCACGCGCGCGGCGAACTCCTTGTGGGTGTTGAGCCCGGTGCCGGTGGCGGTGCCGCCGAGCGGGATCTGCGCCACCTGTGGCAGCGCGTTGGAGACGCGCCGGGCGCCGAGCCGGATCTGCGCCGCGTAGCCGCCGAACTCCTGCCCGAGCGTGACCGGCACCGCGTCCATCAGGTGGGTGCGGCCGGACTTGACCACGTCGTGGAACTCGCCGGCCTTGGCCGTCAGCGCCGCCTCGAGCCGCGCCAGCGCCGGCAGCAGCTCATGGGTCGCGGTGTCGAGCGCGGCCAGATGCACCGCCGATGGAAATACGTCGTTGGAGGACTGGCCCATGTTGACATCGTCGTTGGCGTGGACGCCCTCGCCGGCCAGGTTCGCGATCACCTCGTTGGCGTTCATGTTCGAGGAGGTCCCGGATCCGGTCTGGAACACGTCGATCGGGAACTGGTCGTCGAACTCGCCGGCGGCCACGCGGTCGGCCGCGGCGGCGATCCGCTTGGCGCGCTCGGCGTCGAGCAGGCCGAGCTCTGAGTTGACCCGCGCGGCGGCGCCCTTGATGGCGCCGAGCCAGCGGAGCACGGGGACCGGAACCGTCTCACCCGAGACCGGGAAGTTGGCCACGGCCTTGGTCGTCTCCCCGCCCCAAAGCTGCTCCTGCTGCTGCTGCGCCTGCACGCCCATCATCGTCCTTTCGCCGCTTTCGCTCTATCGAAGTCTGCCTGTCGAAAGCTACTCCTCGCCCTGCGATCGGCGTCGCCGAAGGCGCGCAGCACCGGCTGTGCGAGCTCCACGTCGCGCCCGAATGCCCGGTCCTCCAGGCCGGGCGGAAGCTCCCGGATCGCGACCTCGAACAGGCGGCTGGTACCGGCCCCGGCCGGGATCCGGCGCTTGAGCCGCAGTGCCCGCACCGCCACCACCAGCTCGGAGGCGACGAGCAGCCGCATCGCCGCGATCGCGTCGGCGGTCCTCCGGGCGGCGGTTCCGGCCAGGCTCGCGTGCGACTCCACGCCCAGCGATGCCCAGGCCGCCTGGGTGGACATCGGGGTGGCCAGCGACCGCGCCTCCGCCGCCGCCGAGTGAGCGGTGTACTCGAGCATCATCACGCCGGAGTCGACGCCGGGATCTTCGGCCAGGAACGGGGTCAGCCCGGTCATCCGGGGATCGATCAGCGAGCTGACTCGGGCGGCGATCAGCGAGGCCGACTGAGCCAGCGCGGAGCGCAGCGAATCGAGCGCCGCCCCCAACGCAGCGCCGTGGAAGTTCCCGTTGGGCAGCGCCTCTCCGTCCTGGATCAGCGCGTTCTCCGGCCGCGAGTTGCACTCTCGGGTGACGACCTGCTCGAGCGCCACCAGCGCCTCGTTGGTGACGCCGTCGACCTGCGGCAGCACGCGGAACGGATACGGATCCTGGACCAGCCGGTCGGGGCCCTCGGGGGTCAGCGCCGCGCCCGCCAGCAGGTCGCGCATCCGGGCCGCGACGACCGCCTGGCCGACTCCGCCGGCCGCCGCCTGCACGCGGGGGTCGAGCACGACCGGGTCGGCCTCGAGCGCCTCGAACGAGAGCGCGGCGACCGCCAGCCAGTCGTCGTGGAGCTCGAGCCCGTCGACCGTCAGCAGCGCGGCGTAGCCCGCGGCGAACGCATTGGAGCTCATGAACCCGAGCGCGTCGCGAAGCCCGAGGCGGACGCCGTTGAGCAGCGGCGACGCCGGCACCAGCTCGCCGTCGCGCCACACCTGTCCCTCCCCCAGCAGCGCCAGCGCAGTCTCGGCCAGCGCGGGCAGGTCGCCGGTGCCCAGCGAGCCGAACTCACGCGTCAGCGGCGTGATCTGGCGGTTGAGCGCCACGATCAGCCCGTCGAGCAGCTCCGGCGCGACGCCGGCGCCCCCGGCGCCGAGCTGGTTGGCACGCACGACCATCCCGGCCCGGACGAGCTCCGGGACCAGCGGCTGCCCGGCGCTGACCGCGTGGCTGCGCAGCAGGTTCCACTGGTAGCGCTCGCGCTCGCGCTCGGTGATCGTCCGGTCGCGGAGCGCGCCGACGCCGGTGGTCGCGCCGTACAGCGCGCCGCCGCGCTCCAGTCTGGTTTCGATCGCCCGCCTGGCCGCCGCATTGCGGGCGCGGGCCCCGTCCGAGAGCGTCACCTCCTCCCCGAAACGGGCGACGGCGGCGACTTTGCCGGGGGTGAGAGTTGCGCCGTCGAGGACGATCATCGAGGTGGGATCAGTTGCGCTCCGTCAACTACTCATTCATCTACGGGGCCTTAATCGGTTAAGCAACCTCGACGCTAGCGCACTCGGGGCAAACGTGGCCGCCGGCGCTCGACTACCCCTCGGGGTTGTCGCTCCCGAGCCGCAGCGGCGAGCCGGCGAGCTCCTCATACAGCCGCACCACGCTGATCTCACCGGCGTCGTCGCCGTAGGCGACGCGGGCCCGCCGGTGGATCTGCTCGACCAGCCCAGTGAGCTCGACCGGCATGTTCACGTCGCGCGCCAAGTCGACCGCGAGCCCCAGGTCCTTGGTCACCAGCCGCATCGGAAACGCCTCGTCGTAGTCGCCGTCGTCGAGCACCATCCGGAGGTCGCGCTCGAGGAAGTTCGAGTTCGCGGGCGAGCCGACCAGCGCGGCGTGGAGCCGGTCCAGCGACACGCCCGCGCGCACCCCGACGCTGAGCACCTCGGCGGCGGCGACCGAGTGGATGAACCACAACAGGTTCAACAGCACCTTGACCGTGTACCCGGAGCCACTCGGCCCGAGATGGAAGATCCGCGCCGGATCGCCGATCACCTCGAACAGCGGGCGCGCCCGCTCGAACACCGCCCGCTCGCCGCCGACGTAGACCGCAAGTGTCCCGGCGCGGGCGCCCGCAGACTGGCCGGCCACCGGCGCGTCGAGCACAGCAACGCCGCGATCGGCCGCGGCGGCCCAGACGCGCTCGCCGACCGCGCGCGAGCTGGTGCTCATGTCGATCGCGACCGAGCCGGGCGCCAGCGCCGCGATCACGCCGCCGTCGCCGAGCAGCACCTGCTCGACCTGCGGCGGCGCGGGCAGCATCGTGATCAGCGCCTCTGCGCCATCGGTGCAGTCGGCGGCGGACGTCGCGGCGCTGGCGCCGGCCGCGACCGCCCGGGCCAGCGCGGCGTCGTCGAGATCGAAAGCCCTCACTTCGAGGCCGGCCCGGGCGAGGTGCCCGCACATTGGACCGCCCATGTTGCCGAGCCCGACGAAGCCGACGCGCGCGATCCCGGTCACGAGGTGACCGCGTCGCTGTCGACCGCATGAAACGCGATCGACTCCTCGTCGAGCACGATCCCCAGGCCGGGCGCGTCCGGTACGACGACGCAGCCGTCGGCGTCGATCGCCACCGGCTGGGCGAGCATGAAGTCGCGCCGCTCGGGGGTCCACCCGGGCGGGTCGAACGGGAACTCGAGGTAAGGGCCCCCGCCGACACCGGCGCAAACGTGCAGGTTGGCCAGCACGCCGATCCCATTGGTCCACGTGTGCGGGGTGAACCAGCGGTTGCGCCGCAGAGCCAGCTCGGCGAGCGTGCGCGCGCCCGAGATCCCCAGCGACAGCACCACGTCGGGCTGGTAGACGTCGAGCGCGTCGGCGTCGAGCGCGAGCCGCAGGTCCTCGAACGTCCGCGCCATCTCCCCTCCGCCGATCCTCACGCCGGTGCCGGCGCGAAGCGACCGCATCCCCTCGAGGTCGTCGCCGTTGAGCGGCTCCTCGACCCACAGGACCCCGTGCTCGCGCAGTCGGTCAATTGCCCCGCGCGCATCGACGGGGCCCAGCCCACGCTCGATGTCCCCCGGCATCCGCCACCACTGGTTGAGGTCGACGATCAGATCGAGCCGATCGCCGACGGCGTCGCGCACCGCGGTGACCACGCCCACGCCCTCGTCGATCCGGTCCCGGGCGATCCTCAGCTTGACGGCGCGAAAGCCGCGGTCGGCAAGCGCCACGGCATCGGCGGCCCGGCGCGCGGGCGGCCGCTGTTCGCCCCACGACGCGTACGCCGGGATCCGGCGAGAGGCACCTCCGAGCAGCACGCTGACCGGCTGGCCGACCGCACGTCCCAGCAGGTCCCACAGGGCCGCCTCGAGCGGCCAGTAGCGGCCGGCGTGAAACGAGATCGTCTCCAGCACGCGGACGTGGCGGGCGATCGCCAGCGGGTCCTCGCCCACGAACAGGTGCTCGAACTCCGCGAAGCCGGCCATCGTGTCGCCGCTGCCGATCCCCTCCAGGCCCTCGTCGGTTCCGACGCGGACGATCGTCGCCTCGAACGCGGTCCGCGGCACCGGATCCCAGGCGGCGTAGAACGGCGGATCGAGCGGGAGGTGCAGCCGCTGGGTCGAGATCCGGGTGATCCTCATCTATCGCACCGTCGGGGAAGTTGCTAGTCGCCCGTGTAGAACGGGCTGGTGACGTCGTCGCGGCGCTGCACCAGCGCGCGCGCCGCCGCGGGATCGCGTCCGTTGACGCAGACGCCGATCGCCTTGCGGACGGCCTCGCGGTTGGCCCTGCGGATCGCAGTGGCGTCGGTCGCGGCGGGGTCGACGTAGACGCACACGAACACGAGCACGTCGTCGGTCGGCTCGAGCAGGCCGTCGGCGACCGCATCGAGCACGCCCTGGGCGATGCCCAGCTGCGCCGCCCCCCAGGTCAGCGATACGTGCAGGTCCTCGGTCGCGGTGGCCTTGTTGATCATGATCGTCGGCGGCCACACCGGTTCGTAGCTCGGCTGGTCTTCGCCGACCACGACCATGATCGGCGTGTGCCCGGGCCTGGGAGTGGTCAGCGTGCCGAGGATCGCCGCGGCAGTCGGCGTCCCGCGGCGGCCCAGCACGATGTTGACGTGGCTGCCGTTGGCGCCCGCGTCGCCGCCCCACCCCTCGGCGACGCGGCCGTCGAGGTCGTCGGGGCTCATCGTGGCGCCCCCGCCAGCTGCTCGTCGATCACGATCACCGAGCGCGCTCCCTGTCCCCGGCGCAGGCGCTCCAGCGCCGCCTCGACGTCGTCCAGCCCGATCAGGTCGGACACGACCTCGGCGAGATCGAGCCGGCCTTCGGCGACCAGTCGGGTCAGCTCGGCGATCGCGGTGTTGACGTCCCCCGAGCCGTAGTAGCTGCCCGTGATCGTCTTCTCGCTGAGGAAGTCGAGCGCGGGCAGGGCCACCTCGACGCCTCTCGGGGAGACGCCGACCACGGTCGCGGTCCCGCCCGGGGCGAGCACGTCCCAGGCCTGGCGGATCGTCCGGGCGCTGCCCACGACCTCGAACGCGTGGTCCACGCCCTCGCCGGTCAGCGCATGCACCTGCTCCACCACGTCGGGTTCGGCGGCGTTGAGGGCGTGGGTGGCGCCCCGGCGAAGCGCCAGCTCGAGCTTGGCCTGCTCCAGGTCGATCGCGATGATCGTGCCCGCCCCCGCCAGCCGGGCACCGGCGATCACCTGCAGGCCGACGCCTCCGCAGCCGATCACGCATACGCTCGATCCAACCCGTGGGCGCGCCCGGTTGACCGCGCCGATCCCGGTCACCACGCCGCAGCCCAGCAGCGCTGCCTGCCACAGCGGGATCGACAGCGGCAGCCGTACCGCGCCGGCGACCGGCACGACCGCGTAGCCGGCGAAGCAGGCGACCATCAGCCCGTGCTGCAGCACGGTCCCGTCGAGCGCCCGCAGCCGCGAGGTCCCGTCCAGCAACGTCCCCGCGAGCAGGCTCGCGCCCGCCGTCACGCACAGCGTCCGCCGGCCCGACCGACAGGGACCGCAGTTGCCGCACGCCGGCACGAAGCAGAACGCGACGCGATCGCCGGGCGCGAGCTCGGCCACGCCCTCGCCGACCGCCTCGACGACGCCGGCGCCCTCGTGGCCGAGCACCATCGGCCAGCGGCCGTCGCCGAGCAGCCCGTCGGCGAGGTGCACGTCGGAGTGGCATACGCCCGCGGCCGCTACCCGCACCAGCACCTCGCCGCGGCGGGGAGGCTGCAGCACCACGGTCTCGACCGCCACCGGGCGACCGGCTTGCCGCAGCACGGCCGCGCGCGTCTGGATCGCGGCCGGCGGCGCCTGCGCCACGGCCTCGTCGAACTCAGTCGCCCGCGCCGGCAACGGTCACCTCGGCGCCCTGCAGGCGCTCGAGCTCGTCGAGCGGAATGTGACAGCGGATCGCGTGGCCGGCCTCGGCCTCGGCGAGCGGCGGTTCGGTGGTCTCGCAGATCGCGCCGATCTTGCGCGGGCACCGCGTGTGGAACACGCAACCGCTCGGCGGCTTGGCCGCGCTGGGGATCTCGCCCTCGAGCCGGATCCGCTCGCGCGCCGGAGCCTCGAGCGTCGGCACCGCGGACAGCAACGCCTCGGTGTAGGGGTGGTGCGGTCCGCTGAACACGCGCTCGGCCGGTCCCACCTCCATCACCCTCCCCAGGTACAGCACCGCAATCCGGTCCGACAGGTAGCGGACGACGCCGAGGTCGTGGCTGATGAACAGGTAGGCGACGTCCTCGCGGCGCTGCAGGTCGGTCAGCAGGTTCAGGATCGCGGCCTGCACCGACACGTCGAGCGCGGACGTCGGCTCGTCGCAGATCACTATCCGCGGGTCGCCCGCGAACGCCCGCGCGATCGCCACCCGCTGCTTGAGCCCGCCCGACAACTGCACGGGGCGCATCGACAGGTGACGCTCGGACAGCCGCACGTCCGTCAGCAGCTTCGTCAGGCGCTGCTCGAGCTTCTCGCCGTGGTAGCCGCCGAGCTTGGACAACGCCCGCGACAGCAGCCTCCGGACCGAATGGCGCCGGTTCAGCGCCGAGTCCGGGTTCTGGAACACGATCTGCAGCGTCTTCTGCTGCTCGCGCGTGCGCTGCCCGGTCGTCGGCGGCAGCGCCTCGCCGTCGAGTGTGACCTCGGCGCCCTTGTCGGGCGCGGTCAGGCCCATCAGCACCCGGGCGAGCGTGGTCTTGCCGCTGCCGGATTCGCCGACCAGCCCCAGCGTCTCGCCGGCGCGCACCTCGACGTCGACGTCGACGAGGCCGTAGATCGTCTCGCCGGCCAGGTGGAACGTCTTCGACACGCCGGACGCCGAGATCAGGTCCGATCCAGCCTTGGTGGCGTCCGGGAGCGGCTGCTGGGCTGCCTTCTCGACCCTCGGGAGCACCTGGGCCCGATCGTGGAAGTGACAGCGCGAGCGCCGGCCGGGGCCGGCGTCGTACGGCGGCGGCGACTCGGTGCGGCAGCGGTCCTCGGCCAGGCCGCAGCGGTCAGCGAAGATGCAGCCCTCCACGACCTGCCCCGGAGCCGGCAGGAAGCCGGGGATCGTGTCCAGCATCTCGCGGCCCTTGAGCGTGTCGCGTCGCGGGATGCAGCGCAGCAGGCCGACCGTGTAGGGATGACGCGGGTCGTCGAACACCTGGCGGGCGGGGCCCTCCTCGACCAGCTCGCCGGCGTACAGCACCCCGACGCGGTCGCACATCTTCGCGATCACCCCGAGGTTGTGGCTGATGAACAGCACCGAGGTCCCGAACTCGCGCTTGAGCGCCGAGATCAGGTCCAGCACCTCGGCCTCGACGGTCGCGTCCAAGGCGGTTGTCGGCTCGTCGAGGATCAGCAGCGACGGCTCGGCGGCCAGCGCCATCGCGATCACCACCCGCTGCAGCATGCCGCCCGACAGCTGGTGCGGGTAGCGGTTCATCACCCCGGCCGAGTCCGAGATCCGGACCTTCTCGAGCATCTCGCGTGAGCGGTCCCGCGACTCGCCCTTGGGGCGGCCGGCCATCTCGAACACCTCGGCCACCTGGCGCCCGACCTTGATCGTCGGGTTCAGCGCGCGGCCCGGCTCCTGGTAGACCATCGACACGGTCTTGGTGCGCAGCTCTTGCAGCTCAGCCTCACGCATCGCGAGCGCGTCCCTGCCGTCGATTGCGATCGACCCGCCGGTGACCCTGCCGTTGCGGGCCAGGTAGCGGACGACAGCCAGGGCGATCGTCGACTTGCCGCATCCGGATTCCCCGACCAGGCCGTAGGACTCGCCCCGGCCGACCCGGAACGAGACGTCGCGCACGACCTTCATCTGCCGGGAGCGCACGCGGTAGCTGATGCTGACGTCGTCGACGACGAGCGCGTCGGTCTGACCGACCGCGGCGCCGCCGGCCGTGCCGGGCACTGCGCTCATCGCTCGAGCACCCGCTCAAAAGCGTCCGAGATCAGATTGACCGCGATCACCAGCGAGGCGATCGCGAGCGCATCGAACAGCACCTCCCACCAGAACCCAGCGCCCACCTGGCCGTAGTTGCTGGCGATCTCGAGCCCCCAGTCGGGCGAGGGCGGCGAGATCCCGAAGCCGAGGAACGACAGCGTCGCGACCGTGAACACGGCGTATCCGAGCCGCACCGTGAACTCCACCAGGATCGGCGCGGTCACGTTCGGGAGGATCTCGGCGAACATGATGTAGGGGGCGCGCTCGCCGCGCAGGCGGGCCGCCGAAACGTAGTCGAGCTCGCGCTCGAGCAGCACCGCGGCCCGCACCGTGCGAGCGATCAGCGGCGTGAACACGATCCCGATCACGAGGATGATCACGAGGTTGGAGCGCCCGAGGGCGCTGATCACCACGATGCCGGTGACGACCAGCGGAATCGCCAGGAACGCCTCGACGAAGCGGCTGATCACCTCGTCGGTGGCGCCGCGGAAGTAGCCCATCACGAGGCCGACCGCGCTGCCGGCGACGGTCCCCAGGATCGTGGCCAGCGGGACGATGATCATGATGTCGCGCGACCCCACGATCACTCGCGAGAACATGTCGCGGCCGAGCTGATCGGTGCCGAACAGGTGCGCGCCTGACGGCGCCTTGTTGATCGCCTCGAGGTTCTGCGCATAGGGACTGTGTGGGGCGATCGCCGTGCCGAAGATCGCGCACACGATCCACACCAGCAGGATGAACGCGCCGATCAAGAACAGCTTGGACGCCAGCAGCTCGCGCAGTAGCTCCCAGCGCAGCTCGGCTCGCTCGGCCTGGAGCGCCCCGGCTGACTCGATCGGTACGTCGATCGTGCTCACTCGGCGGCCCTCAGGCGAATCCTCGGGTTCAGCAGCGAGAACGTGATGTCGGCGATCAGCGTCACCAGCATGTAGACGATCCCGATCGTGAGCACGCCTGCCTCGAGCATCGGGAAGTCCTTATTGGTGGCGGCCTGCGCGATCAGCGAGCCGATCCCCTGGTAGCGAAACAGCGTCTCGACCACGACCAGGCCTCCGATCAGGTACCCGGTCTGGGTGGCGACGACCGTGATCGTCGGCAGCAGCGAGTTGCGCAGCACATGGCGGCGGATCATCACCCCGCGCGGCAGGCCCTTGAGCGTCGCCGTTCGTGCATAGTCGGACTCGAGGCCCTCGATCGTGCCCGCTCTGGCCATCCGCATGATGTAGCCGAACAGGATCAGCACCAGCGGAATCGCGGGCAGGATCAGGTACTTCAGCTGGGTCGCGAAGTCCGCGCCGGGCGGCGCCGTGGCTGACACCGGCAGCCACGCAAGCCCGACCGCGAACACCAGGATCAGGATGATCCCCGAGACGAACTCGGGCACGGTAGTGGCCGACAGGCCGACCACGCTGATCGACCGGTCCAGCGGGCGCCCGACTTTGAGCGCGGCGATGATCCCGCTGATGATCGCGAGCGGGACCACAATCACGAACGCCAGCGCCGCCAGCTTCAGCGAGCGCCCGAGCGCGCTGGTCAAAATCGGTCCGATCGGCGCCTGGTACTGGTAGGAATTGCCGGGGTCGCCCTGGACGAAGTTGCTGATCCAGGTCCAGTACTGACTCAGCAGCGACTTGTCGAGTCCGAGCTGGTGATCGAGCGCGGCGACCGCCTGCGGCGCGGCCAGCGGCCCGAGGATCGCGCGGGCGGGGTCGCCCGGCAGCACCTGGGCCGCGAAGAACACGATCAGGCTCAGGATCCACAGCGTGATCAGCGCAAGGCCGATCCGCTTCAGGATGAACCTGGTCATCTCCATCTCAGTGGGTCTCGCCGAGGCGTCGTGCCGGGAAGGGCGAGGTCCGGGGGCCGCCAGGCAAGGACGCAGAAGCCGTGGCGCAGCAGAGCTGCGCGAGGCTTCGAGGACGCCGCCTGGCGGTCATCCGGGGCCGCGATTCACGGTGGGACGTCTCGGTGGGGCCCACCCTTAAGCGCCGCTCTTGGATGCGTTGTTCAGGTACAGCTGCGCGATCGACGTCGGGTTCAGCCCGTTGACCCCCTGCGTGGACGCGGTCAGGCCGTCGATCCAGTACGGGATCACGAGCGGGGTCTCCTTGAGCAGCAGGCGCTGGATCTGGCCGGCGAGCTGCTTCTGGGCCGGGAGGTCGAGCGCGGCCACGTACTGCTTGACCAGCGAGTCGTACTGGCTGTTCTTGAACCGGGCCGCGTTCCACGGACCCTTCGATGTCAACGGCGCCTCCAGGTAGACGTTGGGGGCCCCGCGGTCGCCGTAGTCGACCAGGCTCATCGTCCCGTCGAGCCAGTCGGAGTTTCCGTACGTGGCCTTGCCGTAGTACGCGGTCTGGCTCTCGATGTTGAGGTTCGCGTTGATCCCGACTTTCGCCAGGTCCTCCTTGATCACCTGAGCGAGCTGCGGGATCTCCTGGTACTGCTCGGTCTTCAGCGTCACGTTGATGCTGGGGTGCCCGGCGGCCTGGAGCAGCTGCTTGGCCTGGCTGATGTTCTGGGTCCGCTGCGGGACGCTCGTGTCGGTCGAGGGGTAGCGCGGTCCGAACGGGTAGTCGTTGGCGACGCTGCCATCGCCGTTGAGCAGCGCGGCCACCATCCCGGATCGGTCCATCGACAGCGCCACCGCCTGCCTGACGCGCGAGTCGTTGAACGGGGCGATGTCGTTGCGCATCGACAGCTCGCGGTGGTTGGCCGACTTGAGCTTGATGATCTTGTAGGTCGAGTTGTTGAGCAGCGAGGTGGCGCCGGCCGGCACGAACTGGGCGACGACGTCGACGTCATTGCCCTGCAACGCCAGGATCATCGGCTGCTGGCTGGAGTAGAACTTGAACGAGGTGTTGGCCAGCAGCGGCTTGGTGCCCCAGTAGTCCGGGTTGGGGACGAACGAGGCGCCGACGTTCTGGGTGTAGCTGCCGAGTTTGAACGCGCCGGTGCCGATGAACGTCTTCTGCCACTTGCCGAAGTCGGTGCCGGCCGGCACGATGATCGCGTTGTAGTTGTCCGACGAGACCAGGTAGGGGAAGTTCCCGTTGGGGGCCTCGAGGTGGAACTCGACCGTCGAGGAGTCGACCTTCTTGACGCCCGAGGGGGTCAGCACGCTGGTGAACGTCGAAAGCGCGTTGGACGCGTTCTTCGGGTCCGCCAGCTGCTTGAACGTGTAGACGACGTCGTCGGCGGTCATCGCCTGGCCGTTGTGGAACTTGACGCCGGTCCGCAGCTTGAACGTCCAGACGCTGCCGTCCTTGTTGGGCTTCCAGCTGAGCGCCAGCATCGGCTGGAGAGCCAGCTTCAGGTTGCTGTCGAAGATCAAGAACTCACCGGTCTGGTTGAGCATCAGCAGGCCGCCGGCGTCGGCGACGGTGAGCGGGTTGACCGCCGCCGCGGGGGTGACCGAGGCGATCCGCAGCGTGCCGCCCTTGACCGCGGTGCCGCCGCTCGTTCCGGTGCCCGAGCTCGACGAGGACGTGCCACCGGACCCGCATGCGGCCAGCACGGTCCCCAGGAATGTCGCCGACATGCCGATCGCTGTGCCGCGTCGCAGGAAATCGCGCCGGTTCAGGCGCCCGGCGACCAGCTCGTCGATGTAGTGGTTCTCGAGCTCGCTGCGCCCGGACCTGAGTCGGTCGAGCTCAGTGTTGCGGCGGGTCATGTAGGCACCTTTCGGTCGGATTCGTCGCGACGCCCCGCGCCCGGTCCCGGGCAGTCGAGGCGCACAGCTTGGGATGCTGTCGCGCCGGTCGGCGCGACTAAGGTTGGGTTTGCCTGGGCGGTGTGAGCGAGCTCGGCGGCACACGCGAGCAGGTCGCTGATCATCTCGCGCCTGCGGGCGTCGTTCATCCGACCGGTGGGGACGCACAACGTGATCGCGCCGGCGACTCGCCCCGGCGGCCCCACGGGGGCCGCGAGGCAGTGCAGTCCGAGCGCCGTATCGTCGACATTCTCGGCGTAGCCGTGGCGCCGCGCCGCTCGGAGGATCTGCAGAAGCTCGGCTAGTCCGCCCAGGTACCGGCCCGTGGGGGTGGTGAGCTGCGAGCTGCCGTACATCGCTGCGACCTCGCTCTCGGGAAGGTCGGCGAGCATCACCCGCCCCGAGGCGGAGGCGAACGCCGGCAGACGGCTGCCCACCGAGGTCACCAGGCGGACCTGGTGACTGGTCTCCTGCTTGGCGATGAACACGCTCTCAGAGCCGTCGAGCATCGTCAGGCAGGTGGTCTCGTTGTGTCGCTCGATCAGTCCGCGGGCGACGCCATGAAAGCCGGCGGTCAGCGCTGAGGCCGGCGTCGAGCGCGCCAGCCAGGCCACGCGCGGCCCGAGCTCGATGTTGCCGCTGCCCGAGTCGCGGGTGATCCAGCCCCGCTCCCCCATCGTCGAGCACACTCGATGCAGGGTGCTCTTGGCCACGCCGGTCTCGCGCGACAGCTGCGCGAGCGTCACCGGCCCGTGGCGATCGAGCGCGTCGAGCACGTCCAGCACCGCCGACACGCCAGCCGACCGGCGGCGGGAACCTCGGGTTGGCTGCTGGCCAAGGGCGGTCGACACTGGCTCTCCGTGATCCGCCGGTGGAACGGCGTTCAGCCGACGGGCGATGCGAACCTGTCATACCGAGGAGGGAGAGTCAAGTTTACGTTGTGTTTAGCTGACCGCGGCCGGTGGTCCAGTATGTCAATCGAAATGCTTCGGATGGGCAGGGCGTGCACAACGCGACAAATCCGCTCCGTCCGCCGAGCCTTGCCGTGTGGGCACGTATACGGTGCTCAGCGCGACATGCCTCCCGTCCGGCGCCGGACTTGACGTGTTATGCACGCCTCGCGCGACCCCGCCCACCAGTGATCTTCACCCGCCACGACCAGCTCGACCTCGATGCTTACATCCGGATCGCATTCGACCACGAGCAGGTCGAACTCGACCCCGGGCTGCTCGCCGAGGTCGACCGCCGGCGGGCCGCGATGCTCGCCCACGTCGATCAGGGCCAGCCGGCCTATGGGATCAACACCGGTCTCGGCCTGCTGGCCACGCGACCGGTCGCGCCCGAGGACCAGGCCGCGTTTCAGCGCACGATCCTGGTCGCCCGGGCCGGGGCCGTCGGCCCGCCACTGTCTGAGCCGGTCGTCCGCGGGACGATGCTGCTGCGGCTGGCCGGGTTCCTCAGCGGGCTGCCGGGGGTCAGCGCCGGACTCTGCCGGTTCATCGCCGACCGCCTCAACGACCGCTGGCTCCCGGTGGTCCCCGCCGCCGTCGGCGGCGCCCCCGGCGAGACCGTCCCGCTCGCGCACCTGTTCCAGACGTTCGCCGGCGAGGGCGAGGTGCTGGCCGATGGCAGGCCCGTCCCCGCCACGGAGGCGCTGAACGCCCGCGGGATCGAGCCGCCCGAGCTCGGCGCCAAAGAGGGGATCGCGCTGATCAACGGCGCGCCGGTGGCGCCCGCGCTGGCGATCCCGCTGGCGCTGCGTGCCGAGGCCCTGGTCGAACACGCCACGCTGGCCGGGACGCTCGCGGTGGCGATCATCGGCATCTCGGCTCGGCCGTACTCGGTCCGGGTCGGTGAGCTCAAGGGTGACCCCGCGCAGCTGCGCGTCCACCGCCGCATGCGTGAGCTGCTGGCGGGCGGCGGGCGTTGGGACTCTGCCGCCCAGGCGCCGGTCTCGCTGCGGGTGATCCCACAGGTCCACGGCGCCGCGCTCGATCTGATCGCCCGCCTGCGCGAGCAGCTCGAGCGCGAGCTGCGCGCGGTCGCCGACAGTCCGGTGTTCCTGCCCGCCGGCGAGGGCGAGCCCGAAGGCCTGTACCCGACCGGGAATTTCCACGCCCAGGCGGTCACCACGCTGCTCGATGCCGTCGGGGTCGCGCTCGCGCAGGTGCTCAACCTCGTCGAGAAGCGGATGCACCGCGTGCTGGACTCGCGCTTCTCGGGGCTGCCCGAGCAGCTGTCGCTCGATCCTGGCCGCCAGTCGGGGCTGGTGATCCTCCACAAGCAGGTGATCGGGCTCGCCGCCGAGGCCGCCAGCCTGGCCGCACCGGGGTCGATCCGCGCGGCGGACGCATCGACCGGGCAGGAGGACTTCCAGGCGCACACGATCCTTGCCGCTCGCCAGCTCGAACAGATCCTGGCCGATCTCGAGCTCGCGCTCGCCTACGAGCTCGTCACCCTGCGCCAGGCGCACGACCTCGCCGGACGCGCGCTGCTGCCGCCGCTGCAGGGCGTGCTCGCCGCGGTCGCCGAGGTGGTGCCCCAGATCCACGAGGATCGTTCGCTGGCCCCCGATGTCGAAGCGCGTGCGCGAGCTGATCGCGCAGGGTACGCTCGCGCCCGAGGCGCCGCGGTGGTCACCGCTGCTCGAGTCCGACAGATGCAGAATGTGGCCATGACCGTCCTCGCCAACGCCCGCCTGATCGACGGCACCGGCGCGCCCGCGGTCGACCGCGCGACCGTGCGGATCGACGATGGCCGGATCGCCGAGATCTCGTCAACCGACGCCGCGGGGCCGCCCGACGGGGCGATCGACCTCGGCGGCCGCACGTTGCTCCCCGGCCTCATCGACGCCCACGCCCACGTCTCCAGCGACCACAGCCGCAGTCCTGGGTTCGGCCCGCCGCCGCCCCGCAAGGGCGAGCTCCCCCGCCCGCGCGAGCTCGGCTACTTCATCCTCGCCAAGGCGGCGTCGGCGATGCTGGCCGCCGGAATCACCTCCGTACGCGACGTCGGCGCCTACGACGACGAGGCGATCGTGCTGCGCGAGGCCGTCCGGCTGGGGATCGTCGAGGGCCCACGGATACTCTCGTGCGGGCGGATCATCTCGGCAACGGCGCCCGGCGGGGCGATCTTCACCACGATGTACCGCGAGGCTGACGGCCCCGATGACATGCGCAAGGCGGTGCGCGAGCAGCTGCGCCGCGGCGCCGACTTCGTGAAGCTGATGGCCACGGGCGCACGTTCGGTGCTCGTCGAGAACCCCGAGCCCGCGCAGATGACCGCCGAGGAGCTGCACGCGATCGTCGACGAGGCCCATCGGCTGGGGATCCGGGTCGCCGCCCACGCCGAGGGCCTCGACGGCGCGCGGCTCGCCGTGCAACAGGGCGTCGACACGGTCGAGCACGGGCTGTCGCTGCACCGCGAGCCGGAGCTGCTTGGGTCGATGGCGACGCAGGGGATCGTGCTGGTCCCGACGCTGAGCACGTTCCACGATCTCGCCGAGCGCTTCACCTCGGACTTCCCCTCGGCGCTGGTGGAGCAGGCCAAGCGCCAGCGCGAGGAGGCCTACCAGACGCTCGTCGCCGCGCGCGACGCCGGCGTCACGCTGGCGATGGGCCACGACAGCGGACCTCCCGGCGACAACGCGATCGAGCTGGTCCGGATGGTCGACGGCGGGCTGTCGGCGCTTGAAGGGATCGCCGCTGCGACCCAGGGCTCGGCCGCCGCGCTCGGGCTCGAGGACATCGGCACGGTGACCCCGGGGGCAGTCGCCGACCTGCTGGTCGTCGAGGGCGACCCACTCGCCGACATCCGCGTGCTCAACCAGCTGGAGAACGTGTGGCTGGTGCTGCGGTCAGGCCGGATCGTCGCGGGCCGCGGCCGCGCAACAATGCAGCAGTGATCGACGACGCCCCCGTCCGCGCCCCGGAGTTCGCGCTCACCGCCGTCGCCGGCGGGTCGGTGAGCCTCGCCGAGCTGGTGGCCGACGGACCGGCACTGCTGGTGTTCGTGGCCGAGGAATGCCCCACCTCGGCGATGACCCTGCGTCGCCTGGCCGAGCCGGCGAAGCTGCTGCACCGGGCGGGCGTGTCGGTGGCAGCGGTGTTCGAGGACCCCGTCGAGGTCGCCGCTCGCACGGCGCGGCGGGCGGGCTTCGCCGCGACCGTGCTGTCGGAGCCGAGCCCGTACCCGGTGTCGGCGGCCTACGAGCTGCAGAGCGTGCCCACGACGGTGGTGGTCGACCGCGCCGGCCGCCAGGTCCGCCGCGTGGTCGGCTGGGATCGCGACGGGATCGGCGCCGCGCTCGAGGAGGTCGGACGGCTGGCCGGCGGTCCGCTCCTGTCAGTCACCGACGAGCAGCCGCTGCGCAAGCCGGGCTGCGCGGCCAAGAACACCTATGACCCCGACACGCTGGCGGTGCTCGACGCCGCCGGGTCCCGCGACGAGCTCGAGGAGATGTTCGAGCGCGGCTGGAGCGACGGGCTCCCGGTGATCCCGCCGACTCCCGAGCGCGTGCAGGCGATGCTCGGCAGGCACGACCCGCCCGCGTCGCTCGGCGCGGTGCCGCCGGCGATGGGCGAGGCCACGTTGGAGCGGCTGGCCGCGTGCGCGGTGCTGGCCGGCTGCCGGCCCGAGTACTTCCCGGTCGTGATCGCCGCCGCGAAGGCGGCGCTGGAGCCGGCCTTCAACCTCAACGGCCAGGCGGTCACCACCCAGCCGGCCGGGCAGCTCGTGATCCTCAACGGGCCCGCCCGCGAGACGCTGGGCCTCAACACCTCGATCGGCGCGCTCGGACCCGGAAACCGGGCCAACCTCACGATCGGCCGGGCGCTGCGGCTGATGGTCAGCCTCACCGGCGGCGGCTACCCGGGCCGGATGGATCGCGCGACGCTGGGGCACCCGGGCAAGATCGGCTTCTGCCTGGCCGAGGACGAGCTGGTCAGCCCGTGGGAGCCGCTGCACGTAGAGCGGGGGTACGAGCCCGATCAGTCGGTCGTCACGCTGATCGCCTGCGACGCACCGATGTCGATCTCAGACCACCGCAGCCTGACCCCGGCGGAGCTGGCGAGCGTCCTGGGCTGGGCCGCGGCGGCGACATGGAGCCCGAACTGGTGGCCGCTGGGCGGCACCTCGCTGTTCGTGATCTGCCCCGAGCACGCCGGACTGTTCGGCGAGGCCGGATGGAGCAAGCAGCGCGTCCGCGAGGAGATGTTCGAGACGGTGAGGCGACCCGCGCAGGAGCTACGGTGGGGGGAGACCACCCCGCAGGTCCACGCCGCGCCCGAGCTTGCGCCGATCACGAAGTGGGACAGCCCCGACGACATCGTGCTGGTGGTGGCGGGCGGCGAGGCGGGCCGCTACTCGGCGGTGTTCGGGCCGTGTCTGGGACTTCAGGCCGAAATCGTCTCCAAGGAGGTTGCATGGAATACGTGAGCCCATTCGACGAGCGGCGCCGGGAGACCGAGCCGCTGGCTCCGCGCGAGACGCCGCTGCAAGGCGCTCGCGTGGCGCTGCTGGACATCTCAAAGCGCCGCGGCGACGAGTTCCTCGACCGGATCGAGGCCCGGTTGCACGAGCACGGCGCACACACCTTCCGCGTGGTCAAGGAGATCTTCTCCAAGCCCGCCGACGCCGAGATCATCCGCCGGATCGCGGGCCGCGGCGACCTCGCCGTGGAGGCGCTCGCCGACTGAGGCTCCTGCACGTCGTGCAGTGTGCACGACATGGTGCGCCTCGAGCGCGAGGGGATCGCCACCGCGGCGGTCGCCACCGAGCCGTTCGTCGACGAGGCACTCGAGCAGGCGCAGCTGCTCGGGATGCCCGACTACCGGATGGTGTTCATCCCACACCCGGTGCAGCTGCTGACGCTCGCGCAGCTGCACGAGCACGCCGACCGGGTCTTCGAGCTGATCGTGCAGCGGCTCACGCAGCCACAGCGTCGAGAGGCCTGAGCTCGTCGGCGTAGCTGATCGAGCGGCGGCGCATCACGCCGTCGCCGTCGATCTGGTACTGCCCCAGCCGCCACAGGGGCGGCGAATAGGCGTGGATCGACACCGACCGGGCATCCTCGCCGGCGAGACGGTGGATGTGGTCGGGCCCGAACGAGAACGACGCTCCCATCGGGACCGTCCGGGCGGCGGGTTCGCCCCCGATCCGGGGACTGGACTCGAGCAGCGAGCCGCGCACGACGCGTACCGCCCCCGCCGAGATGTCGTGGTCGTGCCAGCCCGTGTCGTTGACCGGCGTCCAGCACAGCAACCACACGTCGACGTAGTCGTCGCGATACAGCGAGACGAAATGGCGCTCCTCGTCGGAGAACGAGATGCTGCCGTCCCACCGCTCGGGATGCTCGGCGAGCTCGTTGACGACCTGCTCCAGCTCGGCGCGGTCAAGATTGCGCGCCGGAAGCGACTGCAAGGTCATTGGACACCTCCTTGTGGTCGAGAAGACGGACCGGGTTGGCGCTGCGGATCGCGGCCGCGGCGGCCGCGCCGAGGTCGGGCAAGACCGGTTGCGCGTACGGGCGATCGGAGCCCTCGACGAGCGCGTCGATCCCGAGCACGCGGACGGTGGCGTCGATCGCCCGCGTGCCGTACGACGAGATGTCGAGGTACACGTCGTCGTCGACGACTGTCCGACGGCCGGCGCGCGCGAGGAGCCGCTCGCCGTGTAGCGGTGCGAGTCCGGCAAGCATCGCGAAGCAGACCCGCAGCCGCGGGTGTCGGGGACGGCCGAACGCGCCGAATGCGTACCAGGCCTCGTGCATCTGCTGCACGTAGGAGACGATCGCCGGCCACCAGGGCGGGGCGCCGGCGGGTGCGCTCGCCGGCCCGGGATGGATCAGCAGCGGCCGGTCGGCCCGCTCGAGCACGTCGAGCAACGAGGCCACCCGCGCGTAGCCAAGCTCGTGCGACAGGGCGTTGGCGGGCAGCTGCAATCCCGCGAAGCCCTCGGCGAGCCGCCCGGCCAGCGCGTCGGGATCGGGGTCGGCCACCGATCCGGCGGCCCAGGCACCGAACGGCTCGCCCAGCGCCAGCGCGCCCTCGTGGTAGGCGTCGAGCAGCTCGACGGCCTCGGCGCGCGGGAGCAGCTCGATCCCGAGCGGCGACGACAGCGAGATCAGCGCGAGCTCGAGCCCATCGCCGATCGCCTGGTCGCGGCGGAAGCCGATGTCGTGGTGACGGGGGTCGACGCGGTACTCCGGCTCGCCCTCGAGCTCGAGCGTCCAGCCGCGCAGCCGGGGCGCCCGCCGTCGGGCGCGCAGCGCCTCGAGCAGCTGCGCAGGCCACAGGTGCTGATGGACGTCGATCGCGGCGGTGTGGCTTAACCGATTCATTGAATCGATTCAGTGAAACGGTTCACGACGAATTTGTCAATGGCCCGCGGCCAATTCGGGCCACCGCACCCTGTGGCGGAGGTCCTGCGTCCGACCCCGGTGCAGCACACTAAGCTTGCGTCGGTGAGCCCAGGCGCGAAGCGCGTCACCATTCGCGAGGTCGCCGACGCGGCCGGGGTCTCACCGGCCGCGGTTTCGTATGCGCTGCGCGGCATCCAAGTTTCCGGCGAGACCCAGGAGCGGGTCCGTAAGGTGGCCGACGACCTCGGCTACGAGGCGAATCCGATCGCCCGCGCACTGGCCAGCGGCCGGACCGGAATGGTTGGGATCCTGGGGCCGTCGCTAGAGGACCTGTGGCAGCAGCGGCTCGTCGCTGAGGCCGGCCGCGCACTGCTCGAGCGCGACCACTACGCGCTGATCGTCGACGCCGCCGGCGACCCGGCGCGCCAGCGGATGCTCGGCGCCCAGCTGCGCGACCAGCAGGTCGACGGGCTGATCGTCTCGCCGGTCGATCCCTCGGACGAGTTCTGGCCCGAGCTCGCCGAGTCGTTGGCGGTCGTGTCGATCGGCGACGCGCTCCCCGGCGCCGACGTGGCCGGCGCGGTGCTGTTCGACAACCGGGCCGGCGTCACCCGCGCGCTCGAGCATCTCCACGATCTCGGCCACCACCGGATCGCGGTGCTGCGCCCGCCGGGCTCGCCGACCAACGACCGCCCGGCGGAGGTGTTCGTGGGCGCCGAGGCCGACCGGCTCGGGCTCGACGTGCTGGTGACCAGCGCGCCCTACGAGTTGGCTGAGGCGACCGCCGCGGCCCGCGTGGTGCTGTCGGCGACCGAGCGTCCGAGCGCGGCATTCTGCTTCTCGGACTCGATTGCTTACGGCGTGTACGCCGCCGCCCGCGAGCTGGGGCTCACGATCCCCGGGGAGCTGTCGGTGATCGGCTACGACAACCACCCGATCTCGGCTCTGATGTCTCCGCCGCTGACGACGTTCGACTGGCAGTCCGAGCGCCTGGCCGAGGAGGCGGTGGGGATGGTGCTGGCCGCGATCGGCGAGCGCCGGATGCGCCGCCGCCGGGTGGTGATCGACCCCGACCTGCGCGAGGGCGCGTCGACCGCCAGACGACCGACCTGACCGGCTCGCGGCCGACCCGCGACCGATCTCTACGATCAGCCTGTGGCGTACGTCGAAACCCAGCCGCCTCGCGCGGGGGTGCTGTCTCGCGCCCCATCGGGCGCGCTCGTCGTCACCGCGATGACCTCGGTGCAGTTCGGGTCAGCGATCGCGGCCACGCTGTTTCACCGGCTGGGGCCTGCCGGTGCCGTGCTCGTCCGCGTCGCGTTCGGAGCGATCCTGCTCAACGCGGTGTGGCCGCCGCGGGTGCGTGGCCGCTCGCGCAACGAACTGCTGCTGGCCGTGGTGTTCGGGCTGGTGCTGGCCACGATGAACCTCAGCTTCTATGAGTCGATCCACCGGATCCCGCTGGGCACCGCGGTCACGCTCGAGTTCGTCGGGCCACTGGCGGTCGCGGTGGCGGGCTCGCGACGGCCGCTCGACCTCGTGTGGGTGGCGCTGGCGCTGGTGGGGATCGCCGCGCTCGCTCGGGGCGGGACCCACGCGCTCGACGGGCTCGGGGTGGCGCTGGCGCTGTTTGCCGGGTGCCTGTGGGGCTGCTACATCCTGCTCAGTGGCAGGGTGGGCCGGGTGTTCGAGCGCGGCACGGGCGTCGCCCTCTCGATGTGCGTAGCGTCGGCCGCGTTGCTCCCCGTCGGGATCGCCGCCGCCGGGTCCGAGCTCCTGCATCCGGTTCCGTTGGCGATCGGCGCCGCGGTGGGCCTGCTGTCCTCGGCGATCCCGTACTCGTTCGAGCAGGAGGCGCTGAGACGGATCGCGGCGTCGCTGTTCGGCGTGCTGATGAGCCTCGAGCCGGCGGTCGCGGCCGTGGCCGGCCTGATCGTGCTCGGACAGGCTTTGAGCGCACGCGACATCGTCGGGATCGCGCTGGTGGTGGCCGCGTCGGCCGGCGCCTCGCTGCACTCGAGCCGCGCCGCGGTCGACGCCTGACCCGCGGCGACCCGACGACCCCGGCTCAGCCCAGGAACGCGATCAGCTCACGAGCGACCCCGACCGGGTCGTCATAGGCGATCAGGAACCCGGTCCGGGCGAGCATCCGCAGCTGCGCGTCGGGCAGCAGGTCGAGCGCCTCCTGGGCGGCCACGGTCGGATGCTCGGTGTCCTCGTCGGCCCACAACAGCAGCACCGGGAGGTCGATCCGCGGGTAGGCGTCGAGCAGCCATCGCTGCGGCTCGGCCGGCCAGCGGCGCGCGAACTTCGCCCACGCACGGGCGCGGTTGCCGTTGCCGCCGACGTCGGCGAACGCGTGCCTGACGAGGTCGCGCGCGTCCGGGTTGCGCTGCACCGACAGACGCTCGCCGACCGCGGGGCGGAATACGAGCTTGGCCCCGTGGGCCAGCATCCGGTCCATGCCGGGCAGCGCCGCCGCGCGGGTCACCGCCCGCCAGGTGGCGCGCTTGCCGGCATGCTCCTGGCGGCGGTGCAGCCGGTTGGGCATCACGACCAGCCGCGACGGCGTAAGCCGCCCGGTGGCGATCGCGCGCAGCGCAAGCTCGGCGCCGATGTCGTGGCCGGCGATCAGCGGACGCGGCCCCACGGCCTCGCGGCAGAACCCCGCCATCACCTCGGCCAGCCAGTCGGGCGTGTAGGGGTGGCGTGGGCGGTCCTCGGAGTCGCCGTGCAGAGGCAGATCGGGCAGCACCACCCGGAACCGCGCCGACAGCGGCGCCACGATCGGCTCCCACTCGCGGTGCGACAGCCCCAGCGAGTGCAGCAGCGCCAGCCCGGGCCCGGCCCCGGTCTCGCGATACGCGACCCTCGCCCCGTCGTGGTGGTGATAGAGCCTCAGCCGCATTGCAAACCTTCTACCGAAAGGCGTTGCACAACGCCATGCGCGATTCCGTTGGTGCAGCGAGGTTGTGCAAATGCTGCACGACCCTCGCGAACCTTGCCAAAACGGTTCAACTTGATCCACATGGAAGCACGCAGCAGTAGTCCCCTCGGACTGTCGACGTCGCAGGCCGCCAAGGCTCTTGGCGTGTCACTGGGCACGATCCGCCGTTGGTCCGACATGGGATACCTACAGTCCTACCGGACACCTGGTGGTCAGCGCAGGTTCAGCGCCGACCAGATCGAGCAGTTCCTGGTGACCTTGCGGCGCGGCGGGGATCCGTCGGAGAACCGCGAGCGCCTGGTCAGCTAGCTCGACCTTTCTTCCGCCGCGACTCGGTCAGCCGGTTCCGGCTTCCGAGATTCTGCGTTCCATGTTCAGCTCGGTGTCGAAGTCGGCTGCGTCGGCGTGCCGGTAGTCAACTCCCTCGCCGCTGAGCAGACCCGCGAGCACTTCGACGTAGCGGGCGTCGAGCTGACTGTCTGACACGCGACGCAGCTCGCGGACCGCCTCGAACGAGCTCATCCGCGTGCGGTAGGTGTCACTCGCAGTCAACGTGTCGTACACCTCCGCGACCGAGATGATCTTGGCGATCTCCGGGATCTCGCCGTCGATCAGGGCACTCGGATACCCGCGTCCGTCCACGCGCTCGTGATGGGCCAGCACGATCTCGGCGACGGGCCCGTACATGCCGAGGTCCTTGAGCATGTCGGCGCCGAGCTCGGGGTGTCGCTGGATCGCCATCCAGTCCTCGTCGGTCAGCGTGCGCCCGCGCTCGGCCACGCGGTCAGACAGCGCGAAATGCCCGATGTCGTGCAGCAGCCCGGCGGTGTGCGCGAGCTCCTGCTCGCGCTCGGTCATGCCGAGCTCGCGCGCCATGTCGCGCGAGAACCGGGCGACCGCAGCCGCGTGTCGCGCGGCGCGCTGGTCGCGCGTGTCCAGCGAGCGCATCAGCCCGGCGAGCACGCCCCACGACAGCGAGACGTACTGCTCGGAGCGGCGCCGCGCCCGCTGCAGCAGATGGGCCATATACGAGAACGTGAACACGGCCGACAGCGCGAATGCGATCCCGGCGTTACCGATCTCCAGGGTGATCCCGGCGCCGGCGACGACCAGCAGCACGTTGAGGCCGATGCTCGGCAGATCCTCAACGAATGTGTCCACCCCGAACTGCTCGAGGTCAGGGAAGAACACGCGGCCGAGGACCGCCACGATCGCGAAGCTCAGTGTGATCGCGATCAGCGGCGCCACGGTGACCGCCACGTAGAACTTCACGGACGTGCTGGGGCTTCCGGCGATCGCGTAAGTCACCAGCGCTGCCGCGGCGGCTGGAATCACGCTCGCCGGCAGGTTGTTCAACACCACCGCCCGCCAGCGCGTTCGCAGCCGCAGCGCGGCCGTGAGCTCCGACAGCACCGCGGCCGCCATCGCCGAGCGTGCACCGAGGAACACGCCGGCCAACACGTACACGAGGAACGACGCCGATATGGAGAGGCCGTCGCGGGCGCCAGCGACCATCGCTCCCGCGATCACCGCTGCGACGCCCAGAATGACGGTTAGTCCGTTTACCTTGTCGGCTGGTGCCCAGAGAAATGTTGCTACAACGGCAGCCAGCAACGCTCCCACAACCAAGCAAGCTGCGACGCGCTCGCCGTTCCGGCCGCGAGCACCCCGTCGGGCCAGGCCGACCATCGGCTCAAGTTAGCGCGAAACTCGCGCTAACCGCAATGTTTGGATGCAATTAACCCCGGCGGTATGACATCTGGGATCCCTCCTCTCGGCTGGGGAGCAGACACGGCAGCCGTCGGCACAGATTGGGGGCGCGCGTCCCGACAGCCGCTTTGCACAATCTTTGGATCACTTTCTTCCAGGAAAGCTGTGCAATTCTATGCTCGGCCCTCAGGCAACTCAACGAATGGTCCGAAATAGCAACGTCTAGACGACCTATCCTGCGCATGCGCTATCTGAAGACCAGCGAGGCGGCGGCGTTGTTGAACGTCAGCCCCAACACGTTGCGCGCCTGGGAACGACGCTTCGGGTTCCCCAAGCCACAGCGTTCTCCAGGCAAGCACCGTCTGTTCACGCACGGCGAAGTCGCCGCGCTCAGGGACGCCCTGCAGGAGGGCCTGTCGATCTCCTCGGCGATCTCTCGTGCGCGCGAGGGACTGGTCGCCGACACGAACTCCCTGCTCGGGGCGCTTGTCTCCTATGAGCGCGAGCGAGCCGACACGGCGATCGAGGCCGCGCTGGCGCTGCGCTCGGTGGAGCGATCGGTCGAGGAGGTCCTGCTTCCGACGCTCGACGAGGTGGCTCGCCGGTACACGGTCGAGTCCGCCGCGTGGGCATTTGCGGCGCATTGGGGCGCCGAGTGGCTGCGGCGCGCGACGCGCCTGGCTCCGCCCCCCGTGCGCCCGATCTCGATCGTGGTCGGCGACGCGACGCGCGACGAGCTGGACCCCGACGCGCCGTACCTGCGCGCGCTCGAGTTGCTGGCCGTCCGCGCCGGCGTCAACCTGCTGAGCCTGTCCGCCCGCGGGGTGGCGGGCATCGGCGACGCGGTGGCAGTGCACCGCCCGAACGTCGTGGTGGTGGCGGGCAATCATCTCGACGACGACACGGTCGCGCGGTGGGCGTACGCGATCAGGCTCGCGGTGGGGGCCACCCCGGTGGCGTTGTACCGGCGGGGCCCGCAGCGCGCCACGCGCGTGCGCACGACTGCGACGAACGTGCTGCCGCCGGGGGCCGGGGAGGCGCAGCGGCGCCTGCTCGACCTGGTGGAGGAACAGGGAGACGCCGTTGTCAATGTTTCGAACACCCGCCATCCCGGCGGGATAGGTCACAACGTCAGGTCTCACACGGCCTAGCGTTCAGAGAACTCGTTCGAAAGGGATTTCGATGCGTACAAGACATATAGGGGGCATCGGGGGGCGGCCGGCACTGGCGCTGGTCCCGCCGCTGCCTGACATCGACGAGCACGCGGCGCCGACGCGGACGGTCACGTTCTGCAGCCACTGCGGCGCCGAGCCCGCGGCTGACACCGTGATCGGCGCCACGCGGGTGTGCGCGGACTGCGGCCTGGGTTTGCTGCTGCAAGCCCAATCCGATGCGGCTCCCGGCCCAGGCGACGCGTTCGTGGTCGCCGACGACTCGTTGTCGGTGTGCGCGGTGTCCGCCGCAGCCGAGCAGCTGCTCGCCACCCTCGAGACCGAGGCGATCAACCAGCCGATCACCCGGCTGCTGGTCCCCGCCGACGCCGAGCGCAACGGCGCGAACCTGGCCACAGCGATCACCTGGGCGGCCCGTGGCGACGGCGCCGTGCACCGCGCGGTGGTGCGTCCCGCGAACACGTTCGGGATCCGTCTCACCGTCCGGATCGCGGCCTGCGGACCGCGATCCGCCGCGCTGCTGGTGTTCAAATAACCCGATCGCGGCGCTCGGCCGCGGCTGCACGAGTCCTTGCGCGTGTTGCGCCGGCGTGCGTGGCGCTCGATAAATCCCTGAGCAAATGTCAGGAATCCGGACTAACGCTGCGGCGGCGATGCTGGGGATCAGCACCTCGACGCTGCGGACCTGGGAGCGACGCTATGGCTTTCCGCGTCCCGTGCGCTCCCCCGGCGGTCACCGCCAGTATGCGCTGACCGAGATCGAGGCGCTGCGGCTGACGCTCGCCGAGACACACAACGTGTCGTCAGCGGTTGCCCTGGCTCGGGAGCGAGGCGAGGGTCCGTCCTCGCCGGCGCGGCTGGCGGCCGCCTTCGCGAAGTTCGACGAGGAGCGCGCCGACCGCCTGCTCGAGGAGAGCCTGACGCTTCGCTCGGTCGAACGGACGATCGAGGACGTGCTGCTGGACGCGGTAGCGGCTCACGCGGTGCTGCCCGGCCCGACGCCCGAGTTCGAGTTCGCCTGCCGTCACGCCACCGGGTGGATGTCGGCGGTCAGGCGGTTGACACCGGCGCCGACGCGCACCGAAGGGATCCTGCTCGTCGACGGCACCGCCCCGTTGAGTATCGACGCGCTGCACGCCCAGTCGCTCGAGTTGATACTCCGGCGCGCCGGGTTCAGGACGATGTCGCTGTCGCCGGCGATCGAGCCTTCGCGGCTGCGTCGGGCGCTGCGCGTGCTCGAGCCCAGCGCGATCGTGGTGACCGCGACGCGGCCGTCGCTGGATGCGATCGGCAGGCTGATCTACGCGGTCAGGGGCACCGCATCGGACGTGGCCGTGTTCGACTACCGCGGCGCGGTCCCCGACGGCGGCGCCAGCACGGTCTACCGGCTGGGCGAGCGCCCGGTTGCGGCGCGTGACGGGTTGGTCGCTCGGCTCCAGGAGCGGTCCCGCACGGCGCCGCGGCCGTCGCGGCGCCGGATAATCGTCGCGGGCGTGCGCTGAGCGCAGGCGGGTCGGCCGCACTGCCGGGGTGTCACCGGGGGCGCGCGGGGCGGGCCGCCACCAGGCGCCTCCTACAATCCTGCGCCGATGCCCGCTCCGCACCGACCGGTTGATCCACGCGCCTCCTTCCCCGAGATGGAGGAGCGCGTCCTCGCGCGCTGGCGTGAGCGCGACGTGTTCGCCGAGTCGCTTCGCCGGCGGCGCGACGCGCCCCCTTGGGGCTTCTACGAGGGGCCGCCGACCGCCAACGGCCCCCCCGGCACCCACCACGTGCTGTCGCGCGTGTTCAAGGACATCTTCCCCCGCTACCGGACGATGCGCGGCCACTACGTCGAGCGCAAGGGTGGCTGGGATTGTCACGGGCTGCCGGTCGAGCTGGCCGTCGAGGCCGAGCTCGGGATGCAGTCCAAGGAGGACATCGAGCGCTTCGGGATCGCGGAGTTCAACGCCCGCTGCCGGGAGAAGGTCCTCAGCCACGTCGAGGACTGGAACCGCCTGACCGAGCGGATCGGCTTCTGGATCGACCTCGACGACGCCTACCGCACGCTCGACGCCGACTACATCGAGTCGGTGTGGTGGGCGCTCGAGCAGATCCACGCCAAGGGGCTCCTGTACGAGAAGCTCAAGGTCGTCCCCTACTGCACCCGCTGCGGGACCGCGCTCTCCAGCCACGAGCTCGGGCAGCCCGACGTGTATCGCGACGTCGTCGACCCGTCGGTCTACGTGCGCTTGCCGGTGACCGGCTCAAGCGGCGCGGCGCGCGAGGGCGATGAGCTGATCGTGTGGACCACGACCCCGTGGACGCTCGTGTCGAACGCCGCGGTCGCGGTCGACCCCGACCTGACCTACGTGCGCGCCCGGGTCGACGGCGGCCCCGTCGAGATCGTCGCCGAGTCGCTGTTGGAGCGAGTGCTCGGCGAGGGCGCCGAGGTGCTCGAGCGGTTCGCCGGGAGCGAGCTCGTCGGCGCAGCCTACGAGCCCCCGTTCGCGTTCATCTCCGCCAGCGAGTACGGAGACAAGGGCCACACCGTGCTCCCCGGCGACTTCGTCACCGACCAGGACGGCACCGGACTCGTGCACACCGCGATCGCGTTTGGCGAGGACGACTTCCGCCTCGGCGAGCAGCAGGGGCTCAACGTGATCAACCCGGTCCGGCTCGACGGGACCTACGACGCGCGGATCGGCCCATATGAGGGACGCTGGGTCAAGGACGCCGACCCGGACCTGATCGAGGACCTCAGGGCGCGCGGCCGGCTGCTGCGCTCTGAGTCCTACGAGCACTCCTATCCACACTGCTGGCGCTGCCACACGCCGCTGCTGTACTACGCCAAGCCGTCCTGGTACATCGCCACCAGCGAGCGTAAGGACCGGCTGCTGGCCGCCAATGAGACGGTGAACTGGCACCCCGAGCACGTCAAGCACGGGCGCTTTGGCAACTGGCTGGAGGGCAACGTCGACTGGGCGCTATCGCGTGAGCGCTACTGGGGTACGCCACTGCCGGTGTGGCGCTGCGCCAACGGACACGACCGCGCGATCGGATCCTTCGACCAGCTACGCGAGCTGTCGGGGGTGGCGCTCAGCGATCCGCACCGGCCGTTCGTCGACGAGGTCGCGTTCCCGTGCGCCGAGTGCGGAGAGACAATGCACCGCGTTGCAGAGGTGATCGACGTTTGGTTCGACTCGGGCTCGATGCCGTTCGCCCAGTACCACTCGCCGCATGCGGGCACCGAGGCGTTCGAGCGCCGCTTCCCGGCCGACTTCGTGTGCGAGGCGCTGGATCAGACGCGCGGGTGGTTCTACTCGCTGATCGCGATCTCGACGCTTCTGTTCGACCAGTCGCCTTACCGCAACGTCGTCTGTCTCGGGCTGATCCTCGACGACGACGGACGCAAGATGTCCAAGTCCCTGGGCAACACGGTGGAGCCCTGGGACGTGATCAACCGGTACGGCGCCGACGCGCTGCGCTGGTACTTCTTCACGTCCAAGCAGCCGTGGGACGGCTACCGCTTCTCGCTGGAGACGATCGGCGAGGCGGTCCGTCAGTTCCTCCTGCAGCTGTGGAACACGTACGGGTTCTACGTTCTCTACGCCAACGCGAACGAGATCGCGCCAGTCGAACTGAAGGACGTCGAGCCGACCGAGCTGGACCGGTGGGCGCTGTCGCGAATGCAGGCGACGATCGAGATCGTGAGCGAGCGCATGGACGAGTTCGACGCGACGGTCGCCGGACGCGCGATCGCGACCTTCGTCGAGGAGATCTCAAACTGGTACGTCCGGCGTTCCCGCCGGCGATTCTGGGACGGCGACCCGGCGGCGTTCGCGACCCTGCGCGAGTGCCTGCTGACGGTCTCCAAGCTGCTGGCGCCGTTCTGCCCGTTCATCGCCGACGAGCTCTACGACAACCTCGACGGCTCCGAGCCGAGCGTGCACCTGTGCGACTTCCCGGTTGCCGGTGAGCGCGACGGCGAGCTCGAGCAGGCGATGAGCATCGCCCGGCAGACGGTCAGGCTCGGGCTGGCCGCCCGCGGCAAGGCCAAGGTCAAAGTGCGCCAGCCGCTCCACGAGGCAATCGTGGTCGCGGCCGGGTTCGAGCGGGCCGCGATCGAACGCACCGCGGAGATCATCCGCGACGAGCTCAACGTCCGCGAACTGCGGTTCGTGTCCGAGGTCGACGAGCTCGGCGAGGTCGAGGTCAAGCCCAACTACCGAGCGCTCGGGCCCCGGTTCGGCAAGCACATGCCGCTGGTGGCGGCCGCCGTCGCCGGCCTCAACCCCGCGCACGCGAGCGCGACCCTGCGCGAGGGCCGGACGGTGGCGATCACGATCGGCGGCCAGGACCATGAGCTGGCGGCCGATGACCTGCTGGTGGCGATGAAGCCGCTCGAGGGCTACGAGGTCGAGCGCGAGGGATCGCACGCGGTCGCGCTCGAGCTCGAGCTCAACGACGAGCTGCGCGCGGAGGGCTGGGCACGCGAGATCGTCCACGCGGTCCAGGCCGCGCGCCGCGACGCCGGCCTCGAGGTGTCGGACCGGATCTCGTTGATGCTCGACGGGGACGACGCGCTGATTGACGCCGCCCGGACGCGCGAGTCGTATATCGCTGCGGAGACGCTCGCGGTCCGGGTCGGCTATGAGACGCTCGATGGGGCCGCCGAGCCGGTCTTGATCGACGGCCTCGAGCTTCGTGTCGTTGTCGCGCTGGCCTGAGCCGGCGTGGGCTTACTTCTAGCTCTAGGCGAGCGCCGGCTCGAGCTCCGCCTCGAGCTTACGCTTGGGGTACGCCCCGATCACGGTCTTCGCCGGCTGCCCGTTGCGGAACAGGATCAACGTCGGGATCGACATCACGTTGAACTCGATCGCGGTCTTCTGGTTCTCGTCGATGTTCAGCTTGACGACCTTCAGCTGGTCGGCGCGCTCGTTGGCGATCTCCTCCACCACCGGGGCGACCATCCGGCAGGGTCCACACCAAGGCGCCCAGAAATCCACGAGCACAGGGGTCTCGGACTCGATGACCTCGGCCTGGAAGTTGTTGTCGGTGACTTCTGAGACGGTGCCTGCCATTTGGGCTCCTCGCGGGTTCGTGACCTTTACTTCAGAAAGTATAGCGCGGTGTCGGAGGCCCTCGGACGAGTGGCCTATGGGGTCTTGGAGTACCACTACGCTTGAAGGCGCGACCGACATCCTCGCACGCCGATGACCGACTCCGCAGAGATTCCCGCCAAGCAAACGAGCGACCCGACCAACCTCGAGATCGCCGAGGCGCTGGACGAGCTCGGCGACCTGTACGAGCTCGACGGAGCGGTGATCCACCGGATCGTCGCCTACCGCAACGCGGCCAAGGCGGTCCGCGAGGCGCCGGTCTCGATCACCGCCCTGGCCCGCGAAGGCCGCGCCACCGAGCTGCCGGGGATCGGGGCGATCATCCAGGAGAAGGTCATCTCGCTGGCCGAGACCGGCGAGATTCCCGCGCTCGTGAAGCTGCGGGCCAAGTTCCCGCCGGGGCTGGTCGAGATGACGCGGCTCCCGGGGCTGGGGCCCAAGCGGGCACGGCGGCTGTTCGAGGAACTTCACATCGACTCGCTGGACGCGCTGCGGACCGCGGCCCAGGAGCAGAAGATCCGAAAGCTCAAGGGGTTCGGGCCCAAGGCCGAGGAGAGCATCCTCGCCGGCCTCGACGCCGTCGGCGCCGGACAGCCCCGGACGCGGTTCGTGCTCGATCGCGCGCTGGCGATCGCGGACCCGTTCGTGAAGTCGCTGCGCGAGCACCCAGCGTCCGACCAGGTGCAGCTCGCCGGCTCGGCGCGGCGGATGACCGACAGCGTCAAGGACCTCGACGTGATCGCCACCGCGCACGATGCGATCGCGCTGTCGCGGGCGGCCGCGGCGCTTGACGTGGTGGAGCAGGCGGGCACCGCGGGCGAGTCCGGCGTGCGGGTGCGAACCCATACGGGGATCCAGATCGACCTGCGGATCGTCGCGCCCGACCAGTTCGGCAACCTGCTCCAGCACTTCACCGGCTCCAAGGAGCACAACATGGCGCTGCGCGACGCCGCCGTCCGCAAGGGTCTGCACGTCTCCGAATACGGGGTGCTCGACGACAACACCGGCGAGACCCATCGGTGCGCCACCGAGACCGAGGTCTACTCGCTGCTCGGGCTGAAGTACATCGAGCCCGAACTACGCGAGAACCGCGGCGAACTCGAGGCCGCGGCTGCGGGAACGCTGCCGGACCTGATCGAGCCCGGCGACCTGCGCGGCGACCTGCACTGCCACACGACCGCCTCCGACGGCACCGCCTCGATCGAGGAGATGGCGGCGGCCGCGCGCGACGCCGGCTATGAGTACCTGGCGATCACCGACCACTCCGCCAGCTTCGGGTTCGGCGACGACCTGTCGCCGGCGCGGCTGACCGAGCACATCGCGGCGATCCGATCGGCGTCGGTCGACGGGATCGAGCTGCTCGCCGGCTCGGAGGTCAACATCCTCCCCGACGGCTCGCTCGACTACGACGACGACGTGCTGGCCGAGCTTGACTGGGTGATCGCGAGCGTCCACTCGTCGTTCCGGATGGACTCCGACACGATGACCAGGCGGATCATCAGCGCGATCGAGAACCCGTTGGTCGACGCGATCGGCCACCTCTCCGGACGCAAGATCGAGCGCCGACTCCCCTATTCGCTCGACGCCGAGCGCGTGATCGAGGCCGCGGCCCGCGCCGGCACGATGCTCGAGATCAACGCCAGCCCCGACCGGCGCGACCTGAACGAGCTCAACGCGCGCGCGGCGGCGACGGCGGGTATCCCGATCCTGATCAACTGCGACGCCCATCGCGTCGGCGGCTTCGAGGTCGCCCGCTACGGGGTCGCGACCGCGCGCCGGGCGTGGCTGACCGCGTCCGACGTCGTCAACACCGGGCCGTGGTCTGACGTCGCGGCGCTGCGACCGCGCAACCGGTCGTCGAGCTAACCCCTCCCGCGACCTACGCGCGGCGCTGAGCGCGGCTTGGAGGCGGGCGCTTGGCGGGCGGGCGCTTGGACGCGGCGGGCGGGCGCGGCGAGCGGCGCGGGAACCACGAGGGCATCTTCCACTCCCGCTGGATCGCCACGAACCACAGCAGCCCGAGGATGCAGAGGATCGAGGCCACGAAGAAGTTCAGCCGCAGCCCGAAGATGTGGTTGGAGTAGTCGACGCGGAGCGTCTCCTCAAACACCCGGAAGCCCGAGTAGCCGGCCACGTACAGCGCGAACAGCCCGGGTGGGCGGATGCGGCGGTGGTGTCCCAGCCACACCAGGAACGCCGCCAGTAACAGGTTCCAGATGATCTCGTACAGGAACGTGGGGTGGAACGTCATGTATTGCGTGTAGTGCGGCGGGCGGTGGGCGAGGTCGATCTTCAGGCCCCAGGGGAGCGTGGTCGGCCCGCCGAACAGCTCCTGGTTGAAGTAGTTACCGACCCGACCGAATGCCTGTGCGACCAGCAGCCCGGGCGCGGCCGCGTCCATGAACCGCCGGACGTCGTAGGGGTCGAGCCGGCGGTACAGCACCCACAGGCCAGCGGCGACGCCGCAGGCGATCCCGCCCCAGATCCCGAGGCCGCCCTTCCAGATCGCGAACGGACCCCACCAGTGCGGGGGGATCTGGCTCGGCGTGGTGATCAGGAAGTAGATGCGGCCGCCGATCAGCCCGGCCGGGAACCCCCACATCGCGACCTCGTAGCAGAGGTCCGGGTCCCCGCCGTCCTTGCGCCAGCGACGACGCGTGGTCACGATCGCGCCCGCGACCGCAAGCACGTACATCAGGCCGTAGACGTGCACCTGCAGCGGCCCGACGTGGAAACCGTTCGCGGACGGGCTGGGGATGAACGCCTGAATCACTGCGTACCCAATCTTGTCAGCAACTGCGGCAATACCGTCTCGCTAACCGTCCGGTCGACCGCGGCGCGCGAGAACGGCGCGAGCAGCTCCGAGGCGCGCGCGGCGTAGCCGGCAGCCGGCCCGTCGAGCGCGGCGCGCAGCGCCGGCACCAGATCGTCGCCCACCAGGCGAGGGTCGAGCGCGCGGGCGAGGTCGAGCGCCGGGTAGGCGCCGGGGGCCGGCGTCGTCACCAGCATGCAGCCATCGGCCAGCGCCTCCAGCGGGGCGATCCCGTAGTCCTCGCGGCGCGGCGCGGCGACGAACACTCGCGCCCGTCGCAGGAGCGCCCGGTATTCGGTGGGCGCCAGCCGTCCGGCCGCACGCACGCCGGCGAGCAGCGGGAGCCGATCGGTGCCCGCGACCACCAGCGTCTCGTCGCCGCGGCGGGCCCGCTCCCACGCCGACAGGATGTGGTCAAGCCGCTTCTTCTCCGGGTTGCCCGCGTACGCGAGCGCGTCGATGTCGCGGGGACCCGACGCCGGCCCCGAAGGATCCACCGGCGTCGGCAACACCACGGACGGCCTGGACAGCAGCGCGCGGTCAGCCGGCCCGAGCGCGCGATCGCTCATCGCCAGCACCAGCGGCGACTCCCGCAGCCGGCGGCGCTCCACGGGCCGCTGCCAGAGACCGTGGCGGCCTGGCCGGTTCTCGGCGGCGATCGCGTCCAGCCAGATCGCTCCCGATCGCGGCCACAGCAGCGCCGCGGTCATCGAGCAGTAGATCACCGCCGCCGCGCCGGACTGGGCGATCCCCCGCTCGCACGCCCGGCACGCCGCCGCCGCCTCGGCGAAATCGGTCAGCGCGAACGTCCGGACCCGTCGCAGCCTGCCGGTGTCGATCGCCGCGACCCGGGCGCCGGCCCGGGCCAGCGACGCGATCAGCTCGGCGGCCGAGGCCCGCCAGCCGGGCGTGCTGCCGACGGACACGACCAGGACGTCGGCGCGGGGCACACCTAGGCCCTGGGGCGAGCGCGACGCGACTGGTCAGACGCGCCGTTGAGCTCGAACAGGTTCGAGCGGAATCCGGGCGTGCGCACGAGCCTGATCGCCTTCAGCGGCGAGGTCCGCTGGACGTAGAAGCGCGCGCCGTCGCGCTCCTCGATCGCGGTCACCGCCGAGGACTGGCGTCGCCAGGCCAGCGCCCAGATGATCGCGAACCCGCAGGCGATCGTCGGCACCTGCGGGAGCACAAACGCGAGCGCCCCCGCGCCGATGGTCGAGAACAGCAGCGGCCACAGGCGGTTGAGCAGCGTGCGCCAGGCATTGACGTCGGGGAGCATGCTCTGTGTGCGGGCGCTGGCCAGCAGCGACGCGATCGGCGGCGATGTCTCCGCGCGCCGGCCCAACCACAGCCCGACCAGCGCGGCCAGCACCCACCACCCGGCGGCCACCGGAATCACCAGCGCGTCGTCGCGGTTGGCCGCGGCGGCCAGCGTCACCGCCGCCAGCGCGGTGGCTGCGCCCGCGCTCAGCAGCACCGTCATCCGCAGGAAGTCGGTGAACCGCACGTCAGTCGGCGACCAGGGACGCCAGCAGATGCTGGACGCCCTCCGTACCATCGACGACGACGTCCGCCTCCTCGGTGATCTGAGCGGGCCCCTCCTCGGAGCGGACGCCGACGCGGACCGCGTAGGAGATCTTTCCCTCCTCTCTGAGCTGGGTGAGCGCCCGGAACGCGTCGAGGTCGGTCGAGTCGTCGCCGGCGAACAGCGCGGCGTCGACGTCGACGCCCTCGAGGAAGTTGATGATCCCGACACCCTTGTCCATCCGCACCGGCGGGCGCACCTCGAGCACCTTGCGCCCCCAGTGGGTCCGCAGGCCCGCCGCCTCCGCGTTCTCGGCAACCGCGTCGATCGCCGCGCGCGCGGCCTCCTCATCAGGGGCCCCGCGCCAGTGGAACGCGACGATCGCGCCCTTGTCCTCGAGCCGGACCCGGCGGCGCCGCAGGTCAGACGTGTCAGCCTCCCGACCGAACTCGTGGATCCTGCGCACCCAGTCGGTGATCCCGGGGTCGAGCACGGACTCGGTCCAGCCGGCCCGCAGCAGCTCGGTGCCGTGCGAGCCCAGATACGAGATCGTCCCGATCGACACCATCGCGCGCGCCTCCGAGGCCCGGCGACCGCTGACGCAGGCGACCACGCCGTAGCGCCGCGCGACCTCGATCAGGATCTGCCGGGTCCCCTCCGGCACGTGCGCATCGGCGGCGTGGTCGACGATCGGAGCCAGCGTGCCGTCGATGTCGAGCAGAATCGCGCTGCGTCGAGGGTTGGCGCGCAGCGGGGCCAGCGCGTCGTGCGGGAGCGCGGACGGCACCCGCCTAGTATGCCCGCTCCCGGGCTATAGCATTGGCGGCGATGAGCGCCTCCACTCGCGGCGACGGTTACGCGGTCTCGAGTCTCGATGCGATGGGCGACGGATACGGATTTCGCAAGGTCCGCCGCGAGCTCGAGGTGACCGCCTTCGGCATCAACGCGCTGATCCTGCCGCCCGAGTATGAGACCGGGATCCACTACCACGACCGCCAGGAGGAGACGTACTTCGTCCACCGCGGCGAGGTCGAGATCCGATTCGGCGACGGCAACTCTCACCGGCTTGGCCCGGGCGGCGTGGCCCGCGTCGACCCGGGGACGCACCGGAGCCTGCGCAACGTCGGTGGCGCGGACGCGGTCGTGCTCGTGGCCGGCGGCGCCGATGGCTACGTCGGTCGCGACGGGCAGGCCGTCGGCGCACCGGCGCGAGGCGGTCCACCCGGGACGCGATAGCCCGCTTGCCCGGCGGCCCGATCCTGCTGCTGCATGGTCAGCCGGGCAGCGCCCGGGACTGGGATCCGGTCATCGGCGCGCTCGGCTCCAAGGCCGACGCGATCGCGATCGACCGGCCGGGGTGGGACGGACGGACCCCGCCGGCTGACCTGCGGGGCAATGCCGAGGCTGCGCTGGTGGCGCTCGACCGCGCCGGCGTCGACGGCGCGACGGTGGTGGGGCACAGCCTCGGCGCGGGCGTCGCGGCCTGGCTGGCCATCGCGCACCCGGACCGGGTCCGGGCGCTGGTGTTGGTGGCGCCGGCGGCGAACGTGGAGGCGCTCGAGCCGGTCGACCGCCTGCTTGCAGCACCGGTCATCGGCGAGCTCGCCGCCGCCGTCACCCTGGGATCAATCGGGCTGGCGCTGGCGGCACCGCCACTCCGGCGACTGATCACCAGAGCGATCGGGCTCGACGAGCGCTACCTGGCCTCGGTCGGGCGGGAGTCGCTGGCCCCGGCGGCATGGCGCGCGTTCGTGGCCGACCAGCGCGCGATGGTGGCGGGCCTGCCCGAGCTGGACGCGCGGCTGGGCGAGATCTCGGCGCCGGCCACGATCGTCGTCGGGACCGCGGACCGGGTCGTGCCGGTTGCGGCCTCGCGGGCGCTCTCGCGCCAGATCCCCGGCGCGCGGCTGGTCGAACTCGAGCGCCGCGGGCACCTGCTCCCGCAGCGAAATGCGGACGAGCTGGCGGCGCTGATCGGCGCCGCGGCGGCCGCGGGTTAGTTGTCAGCTCTCCTCGGGGCCCGGCTCGGGCACGACGGGCGTGGCCGGCTCGTCGGGGTCGGGAACGATCGCCGGCTCCTCGGGATCCGCTGGCGTGCCCGGGTCGGGGTCGACCGGCGTCACCGGCGCCTCCGGGACGACGGGGGTGGCGGGCTCGGAGGGCTGGGGGACCTCCATCACGGTCGGTGTGATGTACATACCTCTGCGCTACCCGGTCACCGCCGGCTAAACCCCGGCGGTGCGAGAGCGGTCAGCGGCCGACGATGTGCAGCAGCCGGCGCCCGCGGGCGGGGAGCTCGGCGATCAGCGAGCGGACGTCTGAGAGCCCGGCGCGCAGTTCGGTGTCGCCGACCTCGACCGGCATCATCGAGTCCTGCAGCTCGGCGATCCGATGGTCGGCCTGCTCGGTGGCCTCGATGGTCCGCTCCAGATATACGCGTGGATCGTTGGAGTGAGTGCCGGAAGAACTCGGCTCGAACGTGCGCCGCGGCAGGTCGTACCGCGAGGCGAACTCCGAGTGGGTCCGCCTAGCCCGGCCGTACGCGGCCTGCAGCGGCCTGAACAGCTGCTCCTCCGTCGCGTCGGCCGACTGCTCGTCGAGCTCATCGTAGGCCTCCCCCACGCACGCGAGCCCCAGCGCCAGCTGGTCGATGCCGCCGGCTAGATCGTCCAACAGTTCGACGCGTGCTTCCTGCGCGGTATAGGCCATATCACTGAGGTTAGTGCCCTGGGTATGCGTGCTCACACCCGGCCGGTGTCGCGGGCGTACGCCCAGGCCGCCAGCACGCCGAGCACCAGCGACCAGCCGAGCACGACCGCCCAGCCCTTCGCGCCCCACGCCGATCCGCCGAGCGCGACTCGCCCGGCCTGGACCAGCCAGTACGAGGGCAGGAACTGCCCGAGGTCGTGCAGGAAGCCGCTGGTGACTGGGAACCAGGTGCCGCCGATCAGCGCCAGCAACGACACCGTGCCGCCCAGCGCCGGGCCGATCGCGTCGACTGTCAGCATGTGTCCGAGCGCGATCCCGAGCGCGGCGAACGGGATCAGTCCGACGATGATCAGGCCGGTCATCTCCAGCCACTTGTTGGCCGCCAGGCTGACTCCGAGCAGCGCTCCCGAGATGTACAGCAGCAGCAGGCTCAGGATCGCCATCGCGTAGCCAGTGAGGACCTTCGCCCGCAGGTACGCACGCGGGCTCAGCGGCGTGATCCGCAGCTGGCGGGTCCAACCGACCTGGCGCTCGCCGGCGATCCGCCCGCCGGTCGAAACCATCGACATCATCGTCCCGAACGACGCCAGCGAGACCATGTAATACAGCGACAGCGCTGATCCCGGTGCCGGCGAAGTCCTTGATGTGGCGGTTGGGGATCGCGATCACGAAGTACAGGATCAGCGGGAACCCGAATCCGAACAGCAGCAACCGCCGCTCGCGCATCGTGCGCAGCAGCTCGTAACGGGTGTAAGCGACCGCGTTCACCGCGCCGACTCCACGGTCTCGCCGAGCACCGGCTCATCGTCGTCGTCGGGGTCGCCCGTCAGCGCCAGGAACGCGTCCTCGAGGCCGGCGCCGGTGATCTCGATGTCCCTCGCCGTGGGATAGCGGTCCAGCAGCGCACGGATCGTCCGATCGGAGTCCGAGCACACGACGCTGATCGCGTCGCCGTGGCGATCGGCGGAGCTGACCCCGGGGAGCTGCTCGAGCTCGGAGGTCGCGACGTCCGGGAGCGTCGCGCGGATCGTGCGCGTGCCGACGCGACCCTTGATCTCGGTCGTGGGCCCATCCGCGACCACGCGGCCGTGTGCCATCAGCACGGCGCGGTCGGCGTTCGCGTCGGCCTCCTCGAGGTAGTGGGTGGCGAACAGCACGGTCTTGCCGCCCGCCGCGTAGCGGCGCATCGCCTGCCAGAACGCTCGGCGGCCCTCGACGTCCATCGCCACCGTGGGCTCGTCGAGGATCAACAGCGCCGGGTTGGCGACGATCGCGACCGCGAAGCGCACGCGCTGCGTCTGCCCTCCGGACAGCTTCTGCGTCGTCTGCGCGGCCGCCTGCTCGAGACCGGCGACCTCGAGCGCCTCGTCCACCGCGAGTGGATTCGGATACAGCGAGGCGACCATATTCAGCAGCTCTCGCACCGACAGGTTGCGGATCAGCTCACCGGTCTGGAGCATCCCGCCGACCAGGCCGGCCTTGACGGACTCCTTCGGCGCGCGCCCGAACACCGACACGCTGCCGCCGTCGGGGCGGGCGAGGCCCGAGGATCATGTCGATCGTGGTCGACTTTCCGGCGCCGTTGGGCCCGAGCAGCGCGACGGTCTCGCCGCCCGCGATCGAGACGTCGATCCCGCGCACGGCGCGCACCGGCCCGGCGGGGCCGCGCCAGGACTTCACGAGCCCGCGCAGCTCGATCGCCTGGTCGGACCCGATCGGGACCCGCGGGCCAGTGGACGTGGCGAGTTCGCTCACGGTTTCCTCAGATTAGTGGACTCAGTCAAAAACTGTACCCAGACCACACTACACTTCAATTATGACCGGGTATGAGGCCACCGTCGACGGTCCAGCCGAGGCCGGGCTGAGGGCCAGAAAGAAGCGCGAGACCCGCGCCGCGATCGCCAAGGCCGCGACCGAGCTGTTCGCCGAGCGAGGGTTCGAGGCCGTCACGGTCGAGCAGATCGCGCGCAACGCTGGGGTTGCCCGTCAGACGGTCTTCAACTACTTCGCGACCAAGGAGGAGATGCTGTTCGACCGCGATCGGGACGTGCTCAGCGCGCTCGTGACCGCGGTCCGCGGGCGAGGCACCGATTCCGCTCCGGTGGAGGTGTTCCGCGCCCACACCAGCGCCTTTTGGAAGCGCATCAAGTCGGTCCCCGCCGGCGAGCCCAGCCCCGCGGACTTCTGGAGCGTGGTCGAGTCCAGCCCGGCGCTGCGCGATCACCTCGAGGTCGTGTTCGCGCGGCACGCTCGGGCGGTCGGGATCGAGCTGGCCCGCGAGCGCGGGTTTCCCGACGACGATCCGTCGTCTCACGCGGTCGCACGGGCGTTGTGCGCGATCAACTCGGCGATCCTGACCTGCGGCCTGGGCCGGATCGCACGCGGCGAAAGCCCGACCGCGGTCGCCGAGCAGATGCTCGCGGATGCCGACGGCTCCTACGACCTACTCGAGCACGGCATGCTCCGGGCCGGCAGCGCTAAATGATTTGACAGTGATAACCGCGGGTCCATATGGTCGGCCCGTGAGAGGGATGCGGGCAGCACTCCTACGCGGATATCACCAGCCGCTGGAGCTGGTGCAGCGGCCGGTTCCAGAGATCCAGCGCCCGGACGAGCTGCTGGTGCGGATCGGCGGCGCCGGCGTGTGCGCGACCGACGTGCATGCGATCGAAGGACTGATGGAGGCCGCTGGCGTGTCGGTGCCTTGCGTGCTCGGTCATGAGAACGCCGGCTGGGTGGAGCAGGCCGGAGACCTGGTCAGCACGGTCGCCGAGGGAGACCCGGTGATTCTGTACCCACCGTTCAGCTGCGGCCTGTGCGTCCCGTGCCGGCGTGGCGACGACATGCACTGCGACAGACACGAGTTCACCGGACTGTCGGTTGATGGCGGCTTTGCCGAATACGTGGTCGTCCGCGAGCGCTCGGTGATCAAGCTGCCACCGGGGCTCGAGCCCGCGGACGTCGCGCCTCACGCGGACGCTGGGCTGACCGCCTACCACGCGGTCCGCCGGCTCTCGCACCTGATGCCGCCCGGCTCGACCGCGGTCGTGATCGGGATCGGCGGCGTCGGGCACATCGCGCTGCAGCTCGCGCGTGAGCTCGGCTCGGCGCGGGTGATCGCGGTCGACACTCAGGAGGATCGCCTGAGCACTGGCGCGCGAGCTCGGCGCCGACGAGACGATCGACGGCGGCGCGGCGGCGCGCGACGTCAGGGAGCTCACCCGCGGGCGCGGGGCAGACGTGGTATTCGACTTCGTCGGCACAGACGCCACCCACGCGGGCTCGCTCGAGATGCTCGCCCCCGCGGGGACTTACGCGGTAATCGGCTACGGCGGCACCGTCAGCGCCCCGTCGGGTGCGCTCGTCGGACAGGAGCAGTCGGTGGTCGCGAACCTCGTCGGCCGCTGGACCGACCTGTGGGAGCTGATCGAACTGCAGGCGGCGGGACGGGTGCGGCTGGTCGTGCAGACGCACCCGCTGGAGGCCGTCAATGACGTGCTCGACGGGCTGCGGGCGGGCTCGATCCGTGGCCGCGCCGTGCTCGTCCCGTGAGCTCACCCGCCGGCCCCGCCCGGCGGTCGCTCTACAAGATCCGACGAGCGCGCGCCGTCAGCTGATCACGCGACGGCCCCAGGCGAACGAGTCGCCCAGCCACCCGCCCGCGAGCGGCTCGACGTAGACGCCCTGGCTGGAGGCGTTGATCACCCAGTTGTCGCCGAGGTAGATCCCCTCGTGGGTGACGTTGGACTCGGTCGCGGTCGACCCGAACGTCGCCGTGCCGAAGAACAGCAGGTCGCCGGGCCGCAGCGACCCGATTCGCAGCCGCCGGCTCCTGGCGATCTCGCCGGCCTGCTGGGCGGCGGTACGGCCGCGGATCGACTTTCCCCACGGCAGGCCCGAGCCTCTGAACACGCGCCATACGAAGCCTGAGCAGTCAAACCCGCCGTGGGCGAGCCCGTCCGAGGTGTCGTCAGTGGTCCCACCCCACACGTACGGGTAGCCGATCCGGGCTACGGCGATCGTGAGCGCTTGCGACTGGTCGGCGGTCAGCACGGGCAGCGCGAAGGCCTCCAACGTCTCGCGCGCGTAGCTCACCTGCCAGTCGCCGAACCCCAGCACCTTCGCCAGCGACCAGGCGGCCTCTCCGCGTGTGATCGGATCGGTCGGAAACAGCTCCAGCTGGTCGGTTCCCGACGGATGGTCATAGCGGAGGCCGAGGAACCGAGCAACCACCTCCGAGCCGAAGTACGGCGGTGGACGCAACCCGGCGCCGACGGCCACGCGCTGCACGTGCGAGGCGACGTCGCCGAGGCCCAGTTGGGTTATGAGCAGCCCGTCGAAGCCGAACACGGTGACCGGACTGCGCCGCGCAGAAGCCGTGCTCGAAAGCCCCAGCCGGCCGGCGAGCCCGCGCAAAGCGGCGTTGGCCTGTCCGGCCGACAGCGCTGCCGATCCCCGGAACGATCGACCGACGTTCGTCATCAGGCCCGCGCGGACGACCTGCCGCTGCTGCGCGGCGTCCCAGTCAGACAGCGTGACCGTGGCGGACGCCTCGGCCGGAATCAGCGCGCAGCACACCACCGCGGCGACGGCGATCGCGAATGCGCGGCGGCGCGCGGTGATCGATCGCATTCGCCAGTATCGACAGCGCGCCGGAAATTCCTGCCTCCAATCGGCTCCTGCACGAAAACTTGCAGAAGCGCAGCGGTGAGATCAGATCGACGGCGGGTTCGGGTCCGGCGGCAGCGGCGACGGTCCGGGCGTCGGCGTGGGTGGGCTCGGGTCCGGACCGGGACCGCCGGGCGACGGAACCGGAGCCGGGTCCGGGCCGGGACCGCCCGGCGACGGCGGTGGCTGGGGTGTGTCGAACGTGGGCACCTGAGCCCTGTCTTCCCGCGGCTCGCCGCGGCCAACCCCGACGTATGCTGCCGACGGTGGGCGATCTCGAGTCCAGGACGCTCCCCGTGACCGGCGCCAACACCGGCATCGACGCGATCGCGGCGCAGACGGGCGACGGGCAACTCTGAGGTGAGGGGACCCACCGACTCCACCGAGCGCCGGCTGGTGCTGGTCATCGGGGCGATCGTGTTCGTGGACACGATGTTCTACGCCGCGATCGCGCCGCTGTTGCCCGACCTGGCGAACCAGCTTCACCTGTCAAAGCTGTCGGCGGGCGCGATGACCGCCGCGTATCCCGCCGGGACGCTGATCGGGGCGCTTCCGGGCGGGATGCTGGCGGCCCGGTACGGGCCGAAGGTGGCGGTGATCGCCGGACTCACGCTGCTGGCCGGATCGACGCTCGCGTTCGGGTTCCTGGACAACGAAGCGGCGCTCGACTTGGCGCGGTTCGCCGAGGGTCTCGGCGGCGCCTGCTCGTGGGCGGGCGGCCTGGCCTGGATCGTGGCCGAGGCCCCGGTGGCGCGGCGGGGCGAGCTGATCGGAAGCGCGCTCGGTGCAGCGATCGGCGGGGCGCTGTTCGGGCCGGTGATCGGCACGATCGCCACCGCCGTGGGCCGAGCGCCGACGTTCAGCGGGGTGGTCGTCATCTCGGCGGTGCTGATCGCCCAGGCTCGCCGCTTGCCGTCGCCGCAGTTCGGGACCGACCAGGGCGTGCGCGACGCGCTCGCCGCGTTGCGCGACCGCCCGATCGCACTCGGCATGTGGCTGGTGGCGCTACCGGCGCTCGCCTCGGGAATCGTCAACGTGCTCGGCCCGTTGCGGCTGCACCGGTTCGGCGCCTCGGCGGCGGCGATCGGCGCCACTTTCCTGGTCGCCGCGGCGGTCGAGGCGATGCTCAGCCCCGCGATCGGCGGCCTCTCGGACCGCCGCGGGCGGCTGGCGCCGCTGCGGTTCGGGCTGGCCGCCGCGACCGCCGTGCTGCTGTGCTTCACGCTGCCCGGCGACCCGGTCCTGCTCGCGCTTGTGATCGTCGCGATCGCCTGCGCGCTGTCCGCGTTCTGGGCCCCCGCGATGGCGATGCTGTCGGACGCCGCCGACGCGCGTGGCCTCAACCAGGGACTCGCCGCCGCGCTGATGAACCTCGCCTGGGCGGCCGGCCAGATCGGCGGCGCCGGCGTAGGGGGCGCCGTCGCCAAGGCGGTCGGCGACGGCGTGCCGGTGGCGGTTGCCGCGGCGCTGTGCGCGGCAACGCTGGTCGTGATCGCGGCCCGCCCGCCGATCGCGCTGGCCCGTCACCGGCACGAGCCGGCGGGGGAGGAGCGGCCGGTTGCTGAGATGATCGGATCCGCTTCCATCTCCACCACCGATAGGAGTCCTCCCAGATGAGCGACGTACTGCAGAAGTCGAGCGTGAGCACCGACCTGGCGCATCGGATGATCGCCGCCGCCGAAGCCAAGGCCGAGGAGATCGAAGTTCCGATGGTGATCGCCGTCTGCGACGAGTCCGGCGTGCTCAAAGCATTCAGCCGGATGGACGGCGCGGCGCTGCTGAGCGTCCAGATCGCCCAGGACAAGGCCCACACGGCGGCCGGGTTCGGGATGGCTACCGACGCCTGGCACGAGTTCATCAAGGACGACCCGCCGCTGGCTGACGGCGCGGTCGGCGGGATCGACCGCCTGGTCGTGTTCGGCGGCGGCTACCCGGTCGTCATCAGCGACGCGACCGTCGGCGCGATCGGGGTCAGCGGCGGGCACTACTCCCAGGACATGGAGGTGGCCCGGGCGGGCCTCGCGGTGCTCGGCTGAGCTCGCGCGGCCGATTGCAGGATCCCTGCCACGCCGCCCGAGTAATAGGGATCGCGCCCAGGGCGCCGAACAGCCCGTGTGTTCAACACGCGTGGAGGAACGCCCATGACTCAGTTCGACAGGCCCGGCGCCACCCTGGAACGCCAGAAGCGGCGGGCCCCCAGTTCACGACTCGCCGACCTCGGCGATCGCCTTGCCCGCTCGTTCTCGCCGTCCTCGACGGAGGACCACCACGAGCTCGAGGACCAGACCGGCGCTCCGTGGGAGGCCAACACCGAGGCGCACCCCCCGATTCCCTACGACGGGAACGAGATGTGGGACGAGGCCGCCCCGTCCTTTCCGGTCGTCCGCAGCGGCTATGACCGCGCGGCCGTCGACGAGTACCTGGCCGAGCTCGAGCGCGAGATCGACGAGCTGCGCGCCGCGGGGCCGACGACGACGACGACCACCGCCGTCTCCGATGAGATCAAGAAGCTCGGCGAGCAGACCGCGGCGATCCTGCAGACCGCGCATCAGCAGGCCAGCGAGACGACCCGCAAGGCCCAGGCCGAGGCGGACAAGTGCCTCTCGGACGCGGCCGCCAACGCGATCTCGATGAAGGAGGAGGCCAAGCAGCAGCTGCGCCACCTCGACACCGAGACCGACGCGGTCTGGCATGAACGCTCGCGGCTGATTGAGGACGTGCGCACCGTCGCCACGGCCCTGACGTCGCTGGCCAATCAGGCCACCGATCGGTTTCCGCCCGAGGAGGAGCGGCGGCTGGCCAGTCGCATGAGCGGCCCGGTGATCTCGCGGATGACGCCCTCGGCATCGGCCGCCACCTCCAGCCAGGCCGACCGGAGCGAGTCGGAGACCGCCGATCAGCCGGCGGTCGCGCCCGAGGGCGAGAACTCAGTCGTCGACGGCGAGGATGACGTCCGAGGCCTTGACGACCGCGGTCACGGCGGACCCTTCCCGCAGTCCTAGTTCCTGCACCGCCTCGACGGTGATCGAAGCCACGAGGCGCTGGCCACCGACGTCCAGCGCCACGTTGGCGATCGCTTCGCCCCTGTGGATCGAGGTGATCGTGCCGTCGAGCTTGTTTCGGGCGCTGAGCTTCATGCAGGCCTCCGGGTGATCGGGAACAGCGGGCCGACAGTTTGACATTCGCGGGGAGGGCGGGGCGTCTGTGTGTGGGACTCCGCCCTCCTCCATCTGGTTTGATTTCGGCGATGCGCCGCAGACGGACGGCCCAGCGCTGACGGCGCTGCAGGCACTGGCGATCTTCGCCGCCGGAGGCGTCGCGGGAACGCTCAACTCGGTCGTCGGAAGCGGGACGCTGTTCACGTTTCCGGTGCTGTTGGCGTTCGGCTACGCCCCGGTCGTGGCCAACGTCTCCAACACGGTCGGTCTCGTGCCCGGCTCTGCCTCCGGCGCGTTCGGGTATCGCGGCGAGCTGGCCGGCCAGCGGCGCCGCACGCTGCGTCTGGCGGCCGTGTCGACGTCGGGCGGTGTCGTCGGTGCGGCGCTGTTGCTGATCCTGCCGGCGTCAGCGTTCAAGGCGATCGTCCCCGGGTTCATCGCGCTCGCGCTCGTGTTGATCGTGCTGCAGCCGCGCATCAACCGGGCGCTGGCGGCGCGCGGGGTTCAGAAGCGCGAGCACGCCGGACCGGTGGCCAGCGCCGGCGTGTTCCTCACCGGCGTGTACGGCGGCTACTTCGGCGCCGCCCAGGGGATCATGCTGCTGGCAATCCTCGGCTTGTCGCTCAACGAGGACCTCCAGAGGATCAACGCGCTCAAGGTCGTCCTCGCCGGCCTCGTCAACCTGATCGCCGGGATCGTGTTCGTGGTGGCCGCCCACGTGGCCTGGGACGTGGCCGCGCTGATCGCTGCGGGCTCGGTGATCGGGGGGTACTTCGGCGCCCACGGGGGCCGGCGCCTGCCCGATTGGGCGCTGCGGGCGCTGATCGTGATCGTCGGGATCGTCGCGATCATCCGTCTTGGGTGACTCAGTGTTCGGTAAGCGACCACAAGGCCTCCGAGAGGAGTCGAACCTCTGCCTCCGGGCGATGGCGCCCGGTGCTCTGCCGCTGAGCTACGGAGGCGATCGGAGGACGGGCGGCCCTCCGGATGAGACGTGGGAGCGCGGTGCTCGCGCCTGCCGGGATCTACACCCACGGCTGGCGCGGGGGCAGCTGCCTCAGGCCGAGCTCGACGTCACCCTCATAGGGCGGGCGCTCGCCGATCAGCCTCATGACCTCCGCCTCGCCGCCCTTGATCCGCCGCCGGACGCGCCTGCGCCTCGGGATCGACGGGAGCGGCAGCCGTTCCCACAGGGGCGGCTCCAACGCCGTCCCGGTCAGTATCGAGTTGCTCGCCATCGCGAGTTTCCTCCTGGGTGATTGTGTTGTTTTGATGGTTCGGGCGCACGGGCCCGGGCAGGGGCGAGCGCCGGCGACCCAGGGGTCGTCAGGCGGTCCTCCTGCCGTTGGTAAGGTTGTTGACTGTCACAGTCACGCGGGCGCGACCGTGCCTGTGTCACCCAGAGGGCACGCCGAATTACACCGTCATGACGGCGTCGCGAGCTGCGTCGGAGACACAGGTCCTGCTATTGGTGTGAGAGTTGGGTCGGTCGTGGTCTGATCGGTTCGGGCGTCACCTCCGGCTGGTCGGATGGGGTCGCCCTCAGACATGAAAAAGGACGACCCGTGGGTCGCCCTCGCTCGGCAGTGGTGTTGCGGGCCCTAGGTCAGGGCGCGCACCTTGCGGCGAGGGCGCGTGAGTGATTGAGCGCGGCGATGTGGCCTGGCGCGCACGTGGACTTCCACGCGACGGTCATCGCGGCGAATGCGGTGCGGGTGTCGGTGAAAGTGGTGACCATTACGCGTTCCTTCGGTCGCTGCTCGGGCCAGGGTACTTCACCGTTCACCTATTTGCAAGGGTGAATTCCGCGAAATCCGCCGAGCCGTAGAGCTCGGCCCGATGGGGGATTCGGCTGGGAACGGCTCCACGCCGGCTCCGAGCGCCGAGTGCGACGGGGCCGGCTCGGAGGCGTGCGGTCCGGGCGACCGCCCGCCGAGAACCCCTGTCGCGATCAGCCGAACGTCCTATGCTCTGCTAAATCCCCTAAAGGAGGTCGAAAGACATGAGTATTCGAATCGGGGACACTGCCCCGGATTTCGAAGCCGAGACAACCGAAGGCCCGATCAAGTTCCACGATTGGATCGGGGACTCCTGGGCGGTGTTGTTCTCGCATCCGAAGGACTTCACGCCGGTCTGCACGACCGAGCTGGGCTACATGGCGAGCATCAAGCCGGAGTTCGACCGCCGCGGCGTCAAGATCATCGGCCTGTCGGTGGACCCGGCCAGCCGCCACAGCGACTGGGCCAAGGACATCGAGGAGACCCAGGGCACCGCGCCCAACTACCCGATGATCGCCGACACCGACTACAACGTCTCCAAGCTCTACGGAATGCTTCCCGCCGAGACCAGCGGCGATCCGCTGTCGCGCACCCCGGCCGACAACCAGACGGTCCGCAACGTGTACGTGATCGGCCCGGACAAGAAGATCAAGCTGCTGCTCGCTTACCCGATGACGACCGGCCGCAACTTCGACGAGGTCCTGCGCGTGGTCGACTCGCTGCAGCTGACGGCCAAGCACAAGGTGGCTACGCCCGCCCAGTGGAACCAGGGCGACAAGGTGATCATCGCCGGCTCGGTGTCCGACGACGAGGCCCGCGAGACCTACCCCGACGGCTGGGAGTCCCCCAAGCCCTACATCCGGATCGTCCCCCAGCCGAGCTGACGGTTGCGACGGGGTCGAGCGGTGGCGCCCGCACCGCTCGACACGATCGCTTTGCCCTAGGAGGCGGCGAGCGGCGTCTGCTCGTAGATCAGGGAGCCCGGCGTCGTCAGCGGCTCACCGGTCTCCAGCAGCGTCTTCAGCCCCGACAGGATCTGCGGCCAGCCGCCGTAGATCTCGCCGTGGGCGCCCTCACGCATCTGGTCGTGGACCACCAGCAGCCGGCAGGAGTCCTTGACCTGCTCGATCTCCCAGGTGACACGCGAGGTTCCCTCCGCCTTCACATCGTCGCTCCAGAGCGCGTTGAAGCTCTGGACGAGCTTGCGCGGAGGATCGACCTCGAGGTTCTCGCCCTCGACCACCGGCGGTGCCGATGGATCGCCGAACCCCTCGTAGTGAGAGCCGTTCGTCCAGTCTGAGCGGACGCCCAGGCCGAAGCTGTACTTCTTACGCGTCTCGGAGTCTGTGATCGCCTCCCACAGCCGCTCGGGCGTCGTCTTGATGTAGATCTCGAACACCTTTTCCATCGTCTTCTCCTCGAGGTCGTGCTTGAGCTCGCTCAGGCCCGCGGCCCACGGCTCGGCGTACTTGCTCACCCACCGGTCATGGACGAGCCGGATCGGGACGGGGTTCAGGAAATGCAGCTTCTCCCGACCGCGCCGGCGAGCCACCACGAGGCCGGCCTCCTCGAGCACCTTCAGGTGCTTCATCACGCCGAAGCGCGTCATCGGCAGCCGCGCCTCGAGCGCGCTGAGCGTCTGTCCGTCCTGCTCGAACAGCTCGTCGAGCAGGCTCCGGCGGGTCGGGTCCGCCAGGGCTCTGAACACTTCGTCCATGTCGGGAATGATAGGTGACCATCTGGTCACATGTCAAGTGCCGTTCGCGTCTGTGCGCTCGGACGCCCTGGTGGGTTCAGCCCGACGCAGCTGGTGCGCGACCCGGTGCGCTCGCCCCGCTCCATCGCATGGACCGCGCGCAGGTGGTCGGCGAGCGCCGCGCCGTCGACCGGACCCGACGGGAGCTCGACCACGAACGCGGTCGTGCCCGGGAACGTGTGGTTCGACCAGGAGGTCGCCGTGCCTGGGAGGAACGCCAGGCAGGTGGCGCGCATGTGGGCGACCTGCGCGTAGCGGCGCGCCACGCCGCGGTCGCCGCCGGACATGTCGACGACGTCCTCGGCCTGGTGGTACCAGATCGTCACGGCCGGCTTGATCCGGCGGATCAGACTCATCGCGACGCGCGTCTCGGGCTCTGACGCCGGCTTCGGCCCGGAGTAGTAGATCGGACCGGGAACCCGGTCGCCAGCGGTAGGGGAAGTTGCGGTTCAGATCGACGCCGTGGGCGTTCTGGCGGGTGTCGGCGGCGGACCCGTCGGGATTCATCCGCGGCACCAGCCACAGCTGCACGCCGCCGTGGACGCCCGAGTGCGCCAGCGCCGAGATGATCCGCACCCCCGCGCACTCGTTTCCGTGGATGCAACCCACGACCAGCAGCTTGCGCTTGGCGCGATCGGGCCCGCGCACAATCGCGGTGATCGCCCGCCCGTCGGCGGACCGGCCGATCGACCACCCGTCGAGCGCTCGCGGCACCGAGGCGGCGACCAGCGCCAGCAGCGCCACCGCCAGCAGGCCGAGCGCGCGGAGCCTTGAGGCAAACCGAGCATCGGGATCGGAGACTCGCAGGTCGTGCCGCCGGCCGCGCTCGCTACCGTCGCGTGCGTCGTGCACTCAACCGACGTCGTCGCGATCGGAGACCTGGCCGGCGAGGCCCTCGCGGCGGGCACCGGCGTGGTCGAGGAGATGCACGACGCGATCGCCGCACCGCCCGTTCGGCGTGCTCGGGCAGGCCGGCGGCTCCGGTCCGAGCGATTCACGACGGCATCGCCCGCGCCGCCTACGCCTCGGTCGCCGACCGGGCTGCGCGCGGCCTCACGCGCGGGCGCGGCGGCAGCTGCCAGCCGCGTCGACGACCGCCGGCCGCCGCTGGCCGAGACCCGCGGAGGGACGGTCGCGCTGGCCGGCGCTGAACGCGGTCTACGGAGATCGCATCGCCGACCGCGGCAACCGGCTCGCGCTCGAGATGGAGATCCGCCGCCGCGGCGCGGCGTGGCCACGCCGCGAGTCGCGGTGTTCATCCACGGCCTCGGCGAGACAGAGCGCTCGTGGGGCTACGACGAGCGGCTCGAGGCGAGCTCGGGGTCTCGGCGGTGACGCTCCGCTACAACACCGGCCTGCACATCTCCGAGAACGGCCGCGCGCTGGCCCGGCTGCTCGACGGGCTGGTCGCGCAGTGGCCGTGCGGCGTGCTCGAGCTCGCGCTGGTCGGGCACTCGATGGGCGGTCTGGTCGCCCGGAGCGCCTGCCATTACGGCGATGGCGACCGGGCTCCGCTGGACCGAGTACGTCCGGCAGGTCGTTTGCCTGGGCTCGCCTCACCTCGGCGCCGACATCGAGAAGGGCGCGAACGTCCTCGGGTGGGCGCTGCAGCGGATGCCCGAGACCCGCGCGCTCGGCACGCTGGTCAACGCGCGCAGCGCCGGGATCAAGGACCTGCGGTTCGGCTCCTGCACCGAGGAGGACTGGTGCGGCGCCGACGCTGACGAGTTCCTGCCGACCGGTGCCGCGAGGTCCCGTTCCTCCCGGGCGCGAACTACTACTTCGTCGCGGCCGCGGTTACCGACGGCCCGCTCGGTGCGCTCGCCGGAGACCTGCTCGTGCGGGTGGCCAGCGCCTCGGGTCGCGGCGATGGACGCAGGCGCCACGTCCCGTTCGAGGCGGCCAACGGACTCGAGCTGACCGGGCTCAACCACTTCGACCTGCTTCGACCACCCGCTGGTCTACGCCCAGCTGCGTCGCTGGCTGAGCTAGCGACGCGACGACCTGCTTAGCGCCCGACGCGAGGCCTTCGCGGGTGAGCGCGCCGTCGTCAGTGCTCGTGGTCAGACATCAGGGAAGGCGCAGGACCTTCTCGAGCGCCTGGGCCAGCAGCGCCTGGCCGGCGTAGCTCGGGTGGATTCCGCACCTGCCAGGCATCCCGAGCTGCGTGAGCAGTCCCGCCTCGCAGGTGTTGCTCGCGAACCGCGCCGTCGCCGTACGCCACTCGCCAAATCCGTTGGCGATCACCACGTGGAACGGCTTGGCCGCCGCGTCCTGGACTTGGTTGAGCGAGCTGGGACTCCACGTTGGTGGCCGGGGAGGCGTAGTTCGAGCGAGTAGTAGTTGACGATCGCCAGCTGCCCGCGGTAGTGGGCCGTCCTGCGAATCGCCGTGAGGATGCTCTTGATGTTGGCGGTGACGCGCTTGGCCACGGCCGCCTGCTCGGTCGGGCTGGCGCAGCCGTCCGCGGTCGTCTCCTGGCATAGGAAGAAGTCGTTGGCGCCGATCATCAGCGTCACCAGCCGCACGTCCTTGTTGCGCGGTCAGGTAGGACACCGCGAAGTCGATCTGCGAGCCCGCGTAGCTCACATGCAGCGGGAACGACGTGCGGTAGCCCGAGTGCGGGCTGCCCGGGCTGTTCTCGCAGCCGTTGCTCTGGGCGTTGGGGTCGAGCAGGCTCGCGCTCGTCTCCCCCGGGCAGGCCGCGTTGGCAACCTTCAGGTGCAGGGCCCGCGCCGATCAGCTCGGGATAGCCGACGAAGCTCGACGCATCGTGGTAGTTGGGCGTCGGCACGACGCCGTCCTCCTGGTAGCCGAACGTCACCGAGTCGCCCAGCGCGAGGTAACGCGACCCGCGCGTGATCGGCGTCTTGATCGTGACCACCGGCGGCTTGTGCTTCTTCTTCTTGTTTCGTCGCCGCGTCGGCCGTCGCGGTGAACACGGCCAGCGACGTCAGCAGCGCGATCGCCAGCGCGAGCACCCGCAGCGTCCGGCTGGACGGGCCGGGAACCGCGAGCGCAGAACGGGATGTGGGGAGTTGTGAAGCCATTGCGCGCGGATGCTACGGGCTGGTCGGCGCGGCGGCGCCGCCCGTGCGATCGTTGCGCCGATGACTCCCTGGCTCGGCGTCGACGTGGGCGGCAAACGCAAGGGCTTGCGACATCGCGGTGGTCGACGACCGCGGTGTGGTCACGCTGGCCGGCGGCCTCGACGTGGCCGGCGTCGTCGCGCACGTCGATGCGGCGCGGCCGGTGCTGGTCGGGATCGACAGCCCGCGGCGGTGCGCCCCCGACGGTCACACCGCGCGTGAGGACGAGCGGATGCTCGCGCGCTCGGTGTGCGCAATCCGCTGGACGCCCGACGCCGCCGCGGTCGCGCTCGAGCGGCTACTTCGCCTGGATCGTCCACGGCCTCGAGCTGTTCGACGCGATCACCGCGCGCGGGGTCGAGGCGATCGAGGTGTTCCCGACCGCCTCGTGGACCCGGTGGCATGGCGCCCGCGGGAGGCGGTCGCGCGCGGCCTGGAGTCGCGACGGGCTGGCGGCGATGGGGTTGGCCGGCGTGCTGGACCGCACCAACCAGGATCAGCGCGACGCGATCGCCGCGGCGGTGACCGCGCGCCAGCACTCCCGTGGCCAGACCGAGTCGATCGGCGAGATCGTGGTGCCCGCCGTACGCTGGTGATCGCCTCGGTGCGGGTACGTGTAGTGAGCATGGCGATAAGCGACCGAGAGACCCAGCAGATCGACGCCGCCAACGCGTCGGGCTCGACGCCGGTGGTGTTCATCCACGGACTGTGGCTGCTGCCGAGCAGCTGGGATCGCTGGGCGCAGCTGTTCGCGGAGGCCGGCTACGCGCCGCTTACCCCTGGATGGCCCGATGACCCCGAGACGGTGCAGGAGGCCCGCGGCAACCCCGACTGTGTTCGCCAAGAAGACCGTCGGCCAGGTGGCCGACCACGTCGCCGAGGTGATCGGGAGGCTGAGCGCCAAGCCCGCGGTGGTTGGCCACTCGTTCGGCGGACTGCTCGCTCAGATCGCCGCCGGCCGCGGTCTGTCGCTCGCCACGGTGGCGATCGACCCGGCGCCGTTCCGCGGAGTGCTGCCGCTCCCGGCCTCGTCGCTGAAGTCGGCGATGGCGGTGCTCGGCAACCCCGCCAACTACGGCAAGGCGGTGACGCTCACGTTCGACCAGTTCCGCTACGGCTGGGCCAACGCGGTGGACGATGAGCAGGCCGAGCGGCTGTACGACACCTACCACGTCGCCGCGCCCGGCGCCCCGTTGTTCCAGGCCGCGACAGCGAATTTCAATCCCTGGACCGAGGCCAAGGTGCAGCTTAAGAACCAGGAGCGGGGGCCGCTGCTGCTGATCTCCGGCGCCAAGGACCACACGGTCCCGTGGGCGCTCGCCGACGCCGCCTATAAAAAGCAGCGCCACAACCCGGCGATCACCGAGATCGCCGAGATCCACGATCGCGGCCACGCGCTCACGATCGACGACGGGTGGCGCGAGGTCGCCGAGGTCTCGCTGGCGTTCATCAGACGCTTCACCTAGTGGACCCGACCGACTAGACGAATCGTGGACGAGCCCGGCCCGGGCTCACAGGTTGGACACAGGAAGTACACGATTGCGCGACACCCGTCGCCAGTGGCGGGCATAGGTTGCCTGCGCTCGCACACCGCGAGCTGTCAATTCGGAATCTGGGGTGGAGGTGTCACCAGGTATGTCGGTTCGTGCACGGTTGGGGACGCGGGCGTGGTTGCTTGCGGTCGCGGTGGCGGTGGTGGCGGTTGGGAGCGTCGGCCGAGCGGCCGTGACCCCCGGAACCGCCCTGGCGGCATGTAGCCTCGGCAACGGGGCCCAGCATGTCGTGATCCTGCAGTTCGACAACGTGCACTCCGAGCGCGACAACCAGGGCGTCCCGTCGGACCTCGAGCAGATGCCGGCGCTGCGTAGCTTCCTGACCTCGAACGGGACGCTGCTGACCAACGACCACACGATCCTGATCTCGCACACGGCCGGCGGAATCGTGTCGACCGAGACAGGGCTGTACCCCGACCGCAACGGCCTCACGGTCACCAACAGCTATCAGTACTTCGACCCCAACGCGCCGACCACCGGCAACGTCGGCGGCTCGGACTTCACCTCGGCGTTCAAGTACTGGACCGACCCGATCTCGACCGGCAACGATCAGACTTTCAACAACGACACCACCGGCGGCGCCAACACGCCGGCGCCGTGGGTCCCGTTCACGCGCGCGGGGTGCGACTTCGCCGGTCTCGGCGCGGCCAACATGGAGCTCGAGAACACCTCCAGCGACCTGACCAGCGTGTTTCCGGGCTTCGACTTCGGCACGCTGAGCAAGAACGCGACGAACCTCGAGGGGATCGCGATCCACTGCTCGCTGGCCGACAGCACCGGCAACGGCGTCTGTGCCCACGGCGAGGCTGACAACCTCCCCGACGAGCCGACCGGCTACGGCGGCTTCAAGGGACTGTTCGGCGCCTTCCAGGTGAACTCGGTGCTCACCGGAGGCTCGTACACGGGCGGCAACACGGCGCCCGCGCCGATCTTCGACATCTTCGCGCCGGACGCGACCAACACGCCGAAGGCGGGCGAGTGGGCGCCCCCGGCAGAGGCTGACCACAACGCCGACGTGACACCGCCGCCCGATGGCTTCACCGCCGGCACGACGACCACGTCGAAGGTGCTCGACAGCACCGGCCACCCGGGCTTTCCCGGATTCGACGGGCAGGAGGCCAATAACGCGCTGGCCGAGACCGCGGCCGCCCAGGAGGCCGGGATTCCCGTCACCTACACGTATCTCTCAGACGTACACGACGACCACTACCACCAGAACGGCGGCAGCGCTTTCGGTCCGGGTCAGGCTGGGGACGTCGAGCAGCTCAAGGAGTACAACGCTGCCTTCGCCGCGTTCTTCCAGCGGCTCGCCAACGAGGGCATCACCAAAGCGAACACCTTGTTCCTGGTGACCGTTGACGAGGGCGACCATTTCACTGGCGCGGCGCCGACGAACCCCGGATGCGACGGCGTCACGACCCCATGTAACTACAACAACATCGGTGAGACCGACGTCAACCTCAACGGCCTCGTCCAGGGCAACACGGGCGACAACACCGTGTTCGACGAGGACTTCGACGACGCGCCCACGGTCCTGGTCAAGGGTCAGCCCGGTCCCAACGCCGCAAACGTGCGGACGCTCGAGCGCGAGATCTCAGGCCTGAGCGAATGGGATCCCGTGACCCATGGGCCGGCGGCGATCACCGACAACATCGCCGACCAGCAGGAGGAGAAGATCCTGCACATGCGCAACGCCGACCCGCTGCGGCTGCCGACGTTCACGCTGTTCGGCAACGACGACTTCTTCTTCGAGGACGAGTGCCCCAGCGGCGCGAATCCGGACCCTGGCTGCTTCAAGCAGAACCCCGGGTTCGCCTGGAACCACGGCGACGACCAGCCGGATATCGCCAGCACCTGGCAGGGGTGGGTCGGACCCGGAGTGCAGAACCTGGGCGTCGACGCGAGCCTGTGGACCGATCACCCGGACGCACGCCCGACGCTGCTGACTCTGCTCGGGCTCAAGGACGACTACGCCGACGACGGCCGCGCGATCAGTCAGATCATGACCCCGGCGGCGACGCCGGCTCCGATCAAGGCCGACCCCGCCGGCTATGACGCCCTGTCGGCCGCCTACAAGCAGCTCGACGCGCCGTTCGGCGAGTTTGGCCGCGACAGCCTGATGGTGAGCACCCGGGCGGTGGCGACGAGCTCCCGCGACGACGACGCCTACCGCGCCTGGGACGCGCAGCTGGCCGCCTGCCAGACCGTGCGGACGCCTCTGGTGTCCCAGATCGACGCGCTGCTCAACAACGCCGCGTTCCGTTCGGGGTTCACGATCAACCCGATCATCGTCCAGTCGCTGACCCAGCAGGCCAACGACCTGGTCACCGACATGCGCGAGCTCAACGGCGACTCGGTTCCGCCGCGCTTGAACGTGTGTGGTGGCCGGGCGCCCTCGCATCCGGTCGGTTCGCCCCCGCCGCCCCCGCCGCCCCGGGCGCACGGCGGTCCCGGCGGCCCCGGCGGCCCCGGCGGCCCCGGCGGGCACGGCAGCGCCGGCGCCGGTCGCCCAGCCGGGAAGCTGAAGCTGACCTGCACGATCAACGTCCACCGCCACCAGCTCATCAGCGTCGTCTACAAGCAGACCGGCCGGCTCCCCCGCAACGCCCGCGTCGTCGTCGCGCTCAGCCGCGGCAAGCGGATGGTCGGCTGGGGCAGCGGTGCGGCCAAGCGCACGATCAGGCTGCACCACCGCCGGCACCTGCGCGGTCGTTACACGCTCACCGTGATGGTCACCGGCGGGACACACATCAAGCGCGACGTGCGGTTTCGCTAGCGATTCACGGGCGCTGACGCGCGCCTCACGCCGTGGGATCCTGAACGATCACCTGCGCCGGACGCCGCCCGCCGAGCGACAGTGCGGACACGCCGATGGCAAGGAGCACGACGACGCCGAGCACGACGAACGCCGCTGGGAGGCGGGAGCCGATCGCTTGGGCGTTGAGGACAGCTCCGAGGATCGATACCGACATCAGCGCGCCCGCTTGCCGTGTGGTGTTCTGCACGCCGGAGGCGAGACCCGACTGCTCCTCGCTGACACTCGCGAGCAGCAGCGATGTCAGCGCCGAGAAGGAGACGGTGCTGGCGAGGCCGATCAGCAGCAGCCCGAGCGCGATCTGACCATACGCACTCCGGGCGTCGGTCGGCGCGAGCACGGCGACGCCCAGAGCGCAGCAGGCGAAGCCGGCCACCAGCAGCACCGGATGGCCAAACCTACGGGACAGCCGCGGATAGATCAGAAATGGCCCGGCCAGCGTCCCCACGGTCAAGGGCAGCAATGCGACTCCCGTCGATCCCGGACTCCAGCCGCGCACCTGCTGGAAGTACAGAGACATCAGGAAGAGCGTCCCGTAGAACACGAAACCCATCAGCGACGCGGAGATCACGGCCACCGTGCGTACGCGGTTGGCGAAGAACACCGGCGGCAGCATCGGCTCGCGGATGCGTCCCTCGCCGATCCAGAATGCAGCCCCCACGAGCAGGCCCGCGAGCAGCATGCCGATCGTGACCGGCGACTTCCACCCGGACTCGCCGCCGTGGATGACTGCCGCGGTCACGAGGCCCATGGCGATCACCGCGGTCACCTGACCGAAACGATCGACGCGACGGGCATGGCGCGGCGTCTCGGAGATGCTGATCCGTGCGAGCAGCACGCTGACGACACCGATCGGCACGTTGATCAGGAACACGCTGCGCCATCCGAACTGATCGATCAGCAGCCCACCAACCAGCGGCCCGAGGGCAACCGCGCCCGCTCCTATCCCCACCCACACGACCGCAGCTCGCGTCCGCCCCTCACGGTCTGCGAATAGGTACGGGATGAGCGCGAGCGTCGCAGGCAACAGCGCCGCCGCGCCCACGCCCTGGACCACGCGCGCGGCGATCAAGGCGAGGATCGACGGTGCCGCAGCGCAGGCCGCAGATGCGGCGGTGAACAGGCTCATGCCGCCCAGGAACATCCGTCGCAACCCCACGCGATCGCCCAGCGCGCCTGCTGTCAACAGGAGCCCGGCGAGCGTCAGTGTGTACGCGTTCAGCACCCACTGGGCGCCCGCCAGCGAGCCGTGGAAACCGTCCCGAATCGCGGGCACGGCCACGTTCAGCACGCTCCCATCGAGAATGATCGCGAAATAGCCGAGGCAGATCGCCGCGAAGCCGACGGCGGGCCGGCGCAGGCGACCAGCGACGTCCGGCTCCCGTCCAGCGCTCACCCAAGCCTCCAATCGTCGATAAGCGTCGCGAACGACGATCTCACACCTGGCAGCCGCGCGCTACGACGTCCGCTACGGCGCCTCACTTCGGCGCAAACTGCGCCCCCACGACACACGACGCGGCGAAGGAATCGAACCTTCCAAGCCGGGGGCTGCCCGGCCCTGCCAGTTTTGAAGACTGGATGGGCCACCAGGCCCGTGCCGCGCCGCCGGTGATCGTACGTCGATCTCGTGCGCTCGGCACGAGTCTTGTCAGAGTCCTTGCTCGAAGGCCCCCTTGACCGATGCGTCGAGCGCGTTGAGCCGGTACAGGGCCATCGCCTCGGCGGTGGCGAACCGGCCTCCGGGCGCGGTCGACGGCCCGTGGTGGCAGAGCACGCAGTGCAGCAGCGCCAGCCGGCGCTCCTCGTCGAGCGTGCCGGCGCGCTCGGAGATCATCCGCTCGCCGATCACCAGGTGCCCCAGCAGTCGGCCCTCCTCGGTGAGGCCGATCTCGGCCCCGTAGGTGAACTCGCGGGTGCGGCCGAGATCGTGGGTGATCGCGGCGGTCAGCAGCAGATCGGAGTTCAGCCGCGGGTGCAACTGGCAGACCTCGTAGGCGAGCGTCGCCACCGCAACCGTGTGCTCGAGTAACCCGCCCAGGTACGCGTGATGCCCGCCGCGGCTGCACGGAGCGCGCCGCCAGGCCGCCCGCAGCTCGGAATCCGCGAGCAGGCCGTCGAGCAGCGAACGGAAGCTGCGGTCGTGGACCTCGCCGGCCAGGTGCTCGAGGAAGCCGTCGAGCTCGTCGAGGTCGCGGTAGGCGCTGGGCAGGAACCGCGCCGGGTCCGCGGCATCGCCGTCGGGCTCGACGCGCGCGATCTCGAGTACCTCGACGACGAGCTCGTCGCGAAAGCGCTCAACCTTGCCGCCGACCCTGACCAGATCGCCCCGGTCGAATCGCCCCGCCAGCGCATCGGCGTCGCGGAACGCGCGGGCCTGGATCGTCCCGGTCCGGTCGCGCAGCTCGAGCGTCAGATACGGCGCTCCGTTGCGCGTCGTCAGCCGGTCCTTACGGATGCACGCGAACACGCCGATCACGTCCTGGCCGGGTCGGAGCGTGCTGACGGAGACGCTGGAGGTGTCGGAAGACACGATCCAGCCATGATGTACGGTGATCCGGATGCAGCCACTTGAATGGGAGTACCGGCCGGACGGGTTGCGGGCCCCCGCGCTGATCTGCGCATTCAAGGGCTGGAACGACGCCGCCGACGCCGCGTCGACTGCGATCACGTTCGTCGGCAGCGCGCTGGGCGCCCGGCGGTTCGCGACGATCGATCCGGAGGAGTTCTACGACTTCCAGGACACTCGGCCCCGGATAAAGCTCGTCAACGGCGACACCCGCCAGGTGGTGTGGCCCGCGGTCGAGCTCTATGAAGCGCGGGTGCCCCGCGCTCCCCGCGACCTGGTGTTGCTCGTCGGCAACGAGCCGTCGCTGCGCTGGCGTTCGTTCAGCAGGGTGATCGTCGAGCTTGCCGAGGCGCTCAGCACCCAGCTCGTCGTCACGATGGGCGCGCTGCTCGCCGACGTCCCTCACACACGCCCGATCTCGGTCACCGGCCTGGCTTCTGATGCCGGCCTGGTCTCGCGGCTCGGGCTCAACCAGTCCTCGTATGAGGGTCCGACGGGGATCGTCGGGATCCTCCACGCCGCCTGCCAGGAGGGCGGCCTCCCGTCGGCCAGCCTGTGGGCGGCCGTCCCCCACTACATCGCCGCCTCGCCCAACCCCAAGGCGGCGCTCGCCCTGGTCCGCAAGTTGGAGGGGCTGGTCGGCGTGGCGGTCGACGCCACGGAGCTCGAGACCGCGGCCGGCGACTACGAGCGCCAGGTCAACCTCGCGGTCCAGAGCGACCCCGACGTGCAGGCGTTCGTGGAGCGCCTCGAGCAGGCCGCCGAGACTGAGAACGGCGAGCAGAGCGGGCCGCTTCCCTCCGGCGAGTCGATCGCCCGCGACCTGCAGCGGTTCCTGCGCCAGCGCGGCAGCGACGACCCGCCGCACCCGACCGTCTAGACCCCTCAGCGCTCAGCCGACGGCGCCCGGAGCCGCCCGGGGCCACGTGCAAACGCCCCACTCGACGTCCCCAACCGGGAGCGTGGGGCGTTAGCCATGTGGGGCATGGTCAACGCCCCACTGTTACCCGTGGCCCGGTCGAGTGGGGCGTTGTGCATGTTCCGCGGCCGAACGCCCGGCTAGCGCTCAGCCGCCGGGCACACCAGCCGGTAGTCGCACAGCGAGCACGCGGCGAACGACGGCGTCGGCTCGAACCCTTGCGAGAGGATCCCCTCGGCCACCTCGGTCGCAACGTCGCGGATCCACTCCGACCGGTCGCCGCCCTCGCTGTCGACCGACACCTTCTCATCGTCGAGCACGTAGTAGTACGCCTGCTGCGACGCCTCCAGGCTCCACGCCTCCCGCGCGCCCACGGCGTACAGCGACAGCTGCACGTCCTCGGCGAGCTGGGCGGCGCTCTTGGGCCGGCCGGTCTTGTAGTCGATCAGCTCGTACTCGCCGCCGGGGAGCAAGTCGACACGGTCGACCCGGCCGCGCAGCAGGTGCGGCCCGAGCTTGAACGTGAACGAGCGCTCGAACCACATCGGCGTCGACTCCTGAGACTGAAAGCGCGCGTGGTAGCGGGTCAGCGAGGCGGCGGCCTTGCCGCGGAGCTGGCGCTCCTGCTCGGAGTCGCCGAAGCCCCCGCGCCGCCAGCCCGTGTCGAGCAGCCCGAGCAGCTCGGCGAGCGTCCCGCCCGCGTCCTCGAGCGCGTGGAAGCGCTCGAGCACCTGGTGCACCAGGATCCCGAAGCGCTGGTGGATCGTCGGCTCCTGTGGGATCCGGAATACGCGCGCGAACTTGTACTTCAGCGGGCACGTCCGGTAGGTGTCGATGTCGGTCGCCGACAGCACGACGCCGTCGCCGCGCGTGGGCAGGAACGGCTCCAGCGATGGCTCGTCGCGAGCGGCCAGCGCCTGGGTGCGCCGCCGGGCGTCGCGCTCGGCGTCGAGCAGGTACTCGTCGAGCATCGACGAGCTGAAGATCTCGCGCTGCTCGGCGGTGACCGCCTGCAGGATCCGCGAGTTCACGTCCCGCAGCCCCTCGGCCACGCTCTGCCCCTCGGGCCGGGCGATCAGCGCCGCGAGCTTGAGCAGCTCGAGATAACGGACGACCGCATGGGACACGTCGAGGTCGGTGTCGAAGCGCAGCTCGCTCAGCCGCCCGCCCACGCGCAGCGTCGACTCGAGCAACTCGTCGCGCAGCATCCTGTAGGTCGAGTGCAGCGTCTCGGCCGGCCCGAACAGCTCCTCCTGGCGCTCCTCCCACTCGGCGCCCAGCGCCTCCCGGGCCCGCTCGACCAGCGGCAGCGCCAGCAGCACGGCGCCGCGGTCGGTCTCGCTCGGATACGCGAACACCAGACGGCCCCGAGCACGGGTGCAGTCCACGTAGAGCATCTGCGCCAGCGTCCGGCGCCGACCCTCCTCGGTGTCGGCCGGGAGCTCCTCTTCGAGCAGCGCATCGGGGATCGCTTCGGGCTCGGGCGCGGCCAGCCCGGCGTGCAGCCCGACCAGGAACACGTGCTCGGCTTCGAGCGAGCCGACCGCATCCAGCGCCACCACCTGCACGTCGCGCGACGCCGACAGCTCGGGCTCCTCCTGCTCGCGCAGCCCGTAGTCGGCCACGGCGGCAATCGAGCGGGCGAACTCGCGCGGCGTGGCCTGTGGCGAGCGGCGCACGAACGCCGCCGCCAGCTCCCCCAGCCGCGCCAGCGCTCGCAACCGCTCGACCACGTCCGCGTGCGCGGCGAACAGCTGCTGACGGCGTAGCCCGAGGCGATCGATCAGCCGGTGCACGTACAGGTCCGGGCGGGTGGTGTCGATCGCGGTGGCGCCGGCCCGATACAGCTTCAGGAACACGCGGATCCGCTCGCGGGCTTCGGGCGGCACCTGCGGCGACTCGGTCGCGGCGGCCAGTGCGGCGACCATGTCGAGCTTGCGCCGCCGCGCGATCTGGGTGCAACGCGCGATGTCGACCGAACGCAGGTCGACCGGCGGGCGGGCCAGCGCGCGCACAACCGCCGGCGCGTCGGACGGATCGGCCAGCAGCCGCAGCCACGCGAGCACGTCGCGGATCTCCGCGCGCTGGAAGAACGCCGCCTCCCCCACCACCCGGTGGGGGACCGCGCGCTCCTCCAGCGCGACGGCGACCGACTGCCCCTCGCGAGAGATCGTCGGCACGACCACGACGATCGCCCCCGGGGCGACGCCCTCGCGCATTGTCAGCCGTTCGATTTCGGCGGCCACCGATTGCGCCTGAGCCCGATCGTTGGCGCACCTCCAGAACGCGACCTCGCCCTCGCTCGCCGCCGGCTGCATCGGCACCTCGTGGATCGCCGCTGCCGCGCGCACCACCCGTTCGGGACAGCGCAGGCTGTGGGTCAGCCGGACCACGCGCTCGGCCGCCCGCTCGAAGCCGGCCATCCGCATCGCGCCGGCGCCGCGGAAGCGCCGAAGCGCGTGGATCGGGTCGCCGGCCGCGGTCAGCCCGGAACCGCCGAGCTCGAGCGCCAGCCGGGCCGGCCCGAGGTCGAGCTCCTGCGCATCGTCGACCAGCAGGTGCTCGAACCTGGCCGCGACCGCGGGCTGCTCGCGCACCCGGCGCAGCGCGTCGCGGACCAGGTCGCCGCCGTCGCGCACTCCCAGCTCGGCCAGCATCCGCTCGTGGGTGCGGTAGACCTCGGCGAATTCGACGGCGATCGCCGCCTCCGACGGGTCGCCCTCGGAGTCGGCCAGCGACGCCGCCCAGCGAGCGTAGTCCTCGGCTCCGATCAGCTCCGCCTTGAGCCGGTCGATCCGCCGCACGAACCCGGCGAACAGCGCGTTCGGACTGCCGCCGAAGTCGTGGCGTTCGATCGACAGCTCGTCGATCCGCTCGAGCAGCAGGGCGAGCCGGTCACCCGGCCCGAGCGTCGACTCGGCCGCGTCGATCGCCGGGCCTCCCAGCGGCGGGCCTCCCAGCGTGACCGCGGCGAGCTGGTCGGCGGTGAGAACGAACAGCTCCTCATAACCGCCCTCGAGTGCGCCCTCAAGCCACGCGCGCAACGCATCCGCCCGCGCCGCGGTGGGCGCCAACACCGCGATCCGTTCGGGCTTGCAGCCCTCGTGCACGAGCCAGCTGAAACGGCTCGCGATCACCCGCGTCTTGCCCGTCCCGGCGGCGCCGAGGACCGTCAGCGCGCCACCCGAGTGCGTGACGGCCTCGCGCTGTGCCGGAACCAGCGAGTCAAGGGAGAGCGCCACGTCTGCAAGCATAGGTTCCACGATGACCTCCACCCGCTCGGCACTCGACGCAGACTGGCTGGGCGTGTGCCGGCGAGCCGTCGCCGGGCTCGAGGAGATCCTCACCGAGGCGCCGAGCACGCGGGAGCGCGCCGAGGAGACCGGCACCCGCGGCAGCGGCGGCGACCGCACGCTGGTTATCGATCGCGCCGCCGAGGCTGTGGTGTTCGAGGAGCTCGACGCGCTGCACCAGATCGGCCACGGCTTCCGCGTCGTGTCCGAGGAGCGGGGCGAGGTCGACTACGGCGACCCTGGGGTGGTCGTGATCATCGATCCGATCGACGGCTCGCTTAACGCCAAGCGCAGGATCTCGCATTACGCGATCTCGATCGCGGTCGCCGACGGCCCGACGATGGCCGACGTGGCCTTCGGCTTCGTGTACGACTTCGGACCCCGCGAGGAGTGGTCGGCCCGGCGGGGCGAGGGCGCCTGGCTGAACGGCACGCGCCTCGATCCCGAGCTGCCCGAGCGCCGGGGCTCCGACGGCCGGATCGAGGTGCTCGGGATCGAGGCGGCCGACCCGCGCTGGGTGTCGGCGTCGATCGATGACCTGGTGGCGAGCGCCTACCGGTTGCGCGCGCTGGGGACGATCGCCTCGACCCTGTGCCAGGTCGCGGCCGCCCGGTTCGACGGGATGGTGTCGCTGCGCCGCGCCCGCGGGGTCGACTCCGCGGCCGGCCAGCTGATCGCCCGGGAGGGCGGCGCGCTGGTCACGTTCCCCGGCTGCGACCCGCCGCTCTCCGCCCCGCTTGATGTCGCCCCCAGCGCGCCCGTCGTCGCCGCTCGCTCGCCCGAGACGCTCGAGCGCCTGGCCAGGATCCCGCAGTGATCGACTGGATCATCGCCGAGCGGATCGCGACGTTCGTCGCCGGCCACGGCGACGCGCAGGCGCCCACCGCCGACCTGGCCGAGCTGGCCGCTGAGTCCGAGGCCCGGGTCACCGCCTACACCGGCCTGCATCCGGTCCGCCCGCTGCCCCCGCCGGAGGGGATCGGCCGGCGCGAATGGGTCAGCGCCAACCTCCAGTCGATGCGCACGCTGCTGGATCCGGTGCTGCAACGCGCCGGCGAGAACCTGGGGCCGCTGCGCCCGGCCGCTCAGATCGCCACGGGGCTGGTGGTGAGCACCGAGGTCGGCGTCGTCGTTGGCTACCTCGCCCAGCGCGTGCTCGGCCAGTACGAGCTGGTGCTGCTCGACGAAGCCGTCCAGGAGCGGCCGCCGCGGCTGTTGTTCGTGCTCCCCAACCTCGGCCAGGCGGTGCGGACGTTCGGAGCCGACGAGAAGGAGTTCATGACCTGGGTCGCCCTGCACGAGGTGACCCACGCCGTCCAATTCGCCGGGGTGCCGTGGCTTCACGCCCACATGGCCGGGCTGGTGCGCGAGCTGCTCGCCACCGCCGAGCTGCGGATCGAGGCTCCCCACAAGCTCCGTCTCCCCACCGGCGCGGAGATCCGCCGGGTGGCCGGCGCGCTGCGCCGCGGGGACCTGATCTCGGTCGTGACCAGCGAGCCCGAGCGCCAGACGCTCGACCGGGTGCAGGCGGTGATGGCCGTGATCGAGGGCCACGCCGAGCACGTGATGGACGCGGTCGCTCCCGACCTGCTGCCCTCGCTCCCCAAGCTCCGGGCCGCGCTCGACCGCCGCCGGCGGTCGCAGACCGGGCTGTCGCGACTGGTGGCCAAGCTACTGGGGTTGGATATGAAGCTGCGCCAGTACGAGCAGGGCAAGTTCTTCTGCGACGCGATCGTCAGCCAGCGCGGCCCCGAGGCGTTGCAGCAGGTGTTCAGCGGTCCGGAATCGCTGCCGACGTTCCAGGAGCTGTCTGACCCGTCGGCCTGGATCGCCCGCGTGATGCCGCACGAGCTCGGCCAGGCCCAGCGCCACACCGCCTGAGCCGGCCGCCGGAGCGCGGACTCAGCGGTGCAGCGCGTACAGGTGCCACTCATCGGGCACACCGCGCAGCGCATGCGTGCCGCGGTCGGCGAACTGCAGCCCCGATCCGATCACCAGGTCCCGGACAGTGCTCGAGGCCAGCACCTCGCCCGGATCGGCCCGCTCCATGACCCGTGCGCCGATATGCACGGCGATTCCGGCGACGTCGCCGCCGACCAGCTCGCACTCGCCGGTGTGTACGCCGGCGCGGATCAGCAGGCCCAGCGCGCCGACCGCGTCGATGATCGCCGCGGCGCACTGCATCGCCCGGGCGGGGCCGTCGAATGTGGCCAGGAAGCCGTTCCCGATCGACTTGATCTCGGTCCCCCGCCAGGCCTCCAGCTCGGCGCGCACGGCTCGGTTGTGGTCGTCCAGCAGCTCCCGCCAGGCCCCGTCGCCCAGCGCCGAGGCTCGCTCGGTCGAACCCACGATGTCGGTGAACAGGACGGTCGACAGCACCCGGTCGACTGGGCCCGCGCCGCGTCGGCCGGTGAGAAACTCCTCGATGTCCTCGAGGCCCGTCGAGTGCGTCCAGGCGTAGGCGTCGGCGCCGTCGTAGGCGATGAACCGCGCTCCTGGGATCAACGCGGCGACCTCGCGGCCGAGTTCGATCGGCACCACCCGGTCGCCGCTCATGTGGATGACCAGCGTCGGCACGCGGATCGTCGGCAGGACCGCACGCAGATCGGTCCGGGAGATCATGTCCAGCAGCTGGCGCGCCATTCCGGGGCTGGCCGCTGAGCGCTCAGCCGCGCCCACCACTGCGAGAACGCTCGGTTGTCGACCTGGCTGGGGGCGAACAGAGCGATCAGCGTGCCGTCGCCCCAGGTGCGCTCGATCGCGTCGAGGAACAACCCGCGCTTGTCGGGGGTGAGCATCCTGCGGCCGTCGGCCGCCACGCCCGACAGCACCAGCGCGGTCAGGCGATCGGGGTAGGTGGCGGCAAACAGCGCCGACAGGCCCAGGTCGCTGGCTCCGAAGATCGCTGTCCGGTCCGAGCCGACCGCTTCGAGCACCGCGTTGAGGTCGTCCATCTGCTGCTCGAGAGCCGGCGCGGCCTGCACCGGGTCCGACAGTCCGGTCCCGCGGCGATCGAACAGGATCAGCCGCGAGAACGAGGCCAGGCGCTCGAAGCAGTGGGCGGTTCCGGGCTCCTCCCACATCAGCTCCAGATGCGAAGCGGGGCCGGAGATCACCACCAGGTCGCGCGGGCCGTCGCCCACCACCTGGTACGCGATGCTGGCATCGCCGCTGTGGGCATAGCTCGTCCGGGGTGTTCTCAAGATGTGGCGGTTCGGTGATCGAGCGACCGGGACTGTAACGGAGGATCAGCTATGGTTTACAAACACATGTTCGGTCGTATGGCAGGGACGCCGGCCGACATTGAAAATCTTGACTAAGGGAGCAAACTGCTCATGGCTACCACCAGTAACCCTGGCGGCGAGAGCAAGCCTGACGCCGCCACAACCGAAAGCAAGCCCGCCGCCCGTCGGACCACCGCCGGCCGCTCGGCCGGCACCACGGCCCGTAAGACGACGGCACGCAAGTCGACCTCCGGCACCGCCCGCAAGTCGACCTCCGGCGCCACTCGCCGGTCGACCAGCACCCGGCGCAGGCAGCCACAGACGCCTGTCGAGCAGGCGCAGGCGATCGCCGAGCGCGCGGTCCTGGTTCCGATCGGCGCCAGCCTCATGGCCCGCGACAACCTGATCGGCACCGTCAAGGGCCTGGCCACGAAGTACACGACCCGGTCCGGCTTGGAGCGCGAGATCAAGCGCTACGAGCGCCGCGGCGTCACCGAGCGCAACCGCTTCGAGCGCCAGGTTCGCCGCACCCGTTCGCGCTTCGAGCGCGAGGTCCGGCACCGCCGTAGTAACGTCGAGAAGACCGTTCGTGAGAACCGGCGTCGGATCGAGCGCGAGGTCCAGTCCGTTCGCAAGGACCTCGGTAAGCAGGGCGACGTGGTCTCAAAGCGGGTCGACAAGCTAGTGTCTGACGCGCAGGGGCTGATCGGGAACTCGGCTTCGTAGTCAACGACTTACCCCGCCCGGCGACGGAGAGCGCCGGTCGCGGGAGAGGTTCGCCGGCCTCATAACCTCGCCGGCGGACGTAGCACCCTCTCCTCCCTCAACCGCCGGGGCGTCACGGAAGTGGCGCCCCGTCGGTCCTTTAAGGCCCGTAGAAATCCTTCTGCCACAATGGATTCATGCCCACCAGAGACCAAGTAGTCGACTCCCTGCGATCCGTCATCGACCCCGAGCTCCGCCGCGACATCGTCGAGCTCGAGATGGTCCGCTCGATCGAGATCCACGAGAACGGCGTGGTCGACGTCATGGTCTCGTTGACCACCCCCGGATGCCCGATCCGGGATCACTTCCAGGCCGGCGTGACCGAGGCGATCGCGGGCCTCGACGGCGTGATCGGCGTGAACGTGACCTTCGACGTGCTGTCCGACAACGAGAAGGCGACGCTCGGACGCAAGCTCGGGCGCGGCGCGCTTCCCGAGGGCGCACTGGCCCAGGTCAGCAACGTGATCTGCATCGGCTCGGGCAAGGGCGGCGTGGGCAAGTCCAGCGTGACGGCGAACCTGGCGGTGGCCCTGGCGGCCGACGGCAAGCGCGTCGGCGTGCTCGACGCGGACGTGTGGGGCTACTCGCAGCCGCGGATGATGGGCCTCGGCGCCGAGCGCCCGCGGGTCAACGGTGAGCGCAAGCTGATCCCGCTGACCGCCCACGACGGCATCGGCGTCATGTCGATCGGGTTCTTCATCGAGCAGGACGCCGCGGTCGTGTGGCGCGGCCCGATGCTCCACAAGGCGCTCCAGCAGTTTCTCGAGGACGTCGAGTGGGGCGAGCTCGACTACCTGCTGATCGACCTCCCCCCCGGCACCGGCGACGTTTCGATGACGCTCGCCCAGCTGCTGCCGCAGGCCAAGTTCCTGATCGTGACCACGCCGCAGCCGGTCGCCCAGAAGGTCGCGCGCCGCTCGGCCGAGATGGCGACAAAGCTCAAGCTCGAGGTCGCGGGCGTGATCGAGAACATGTCCGGGTTCGTGACCCCCAACGGCGACCGCTACCAGCTGTTCGGCGAGGGCGGCGGGCAGTTGCTGGCCGAGGAGCTCGACGTGCCGCTGCTGGCGAAGGTGCCGCTGACGATGTCGCTGCGCGAGCAGTCAGACGCGGGCATCCCGGTGGTGCTGGCCGACCCGGACGACCCGGCCTCACAGGCGCTGCGACACGGTGCCCGCGGCCTGATCGCGCTGTCGCCGGTCGAGCTCCCGGTGATGCAGGCGCCCGCTCCGGCGGCGGCGCCCAAGCCGGTCGGGATGTCGCTTCCGATGGCCTGACGGCCCGGGGGCTACGCTCCCGCCCGTGCTGCTGCTGACTGGCGCCACGGGGACGATCGGACTGCCGCTGCTGCGCAGGCTGACTGCCGCCGGCGTCGAGGTTCGCTGCCTGGTGCGCGATCCCCGGCGGCTCGGGTCAGAGCGCGTCCGCGTCCAGATAGCGCTCGGAGACCTCGGCGACCCGCTGTCGTTTCGCCATGCGCTGCGGGGCGTGGACACGGTCGTGCACCTGGCGTCGGCGATCCGCGACCAGCCGGCGGGATCGATCGAGGAGCTCGACGGCGTCGCCACCTGGCGGCTCGTTCAGGCCGCCGAGCGTGCGGGGGCACGGCGATTCGTGTTCTTCTCCACGCTCGGCGCCAGCACCCGCAGCCGGGCCCGGCTGATGCGCGCCAAGGCGCTCGCCGAGCGGGCCGTGGTCGAGTCCTCGCTCGAGCACACGGTGTTCGCGCCGTCAATCGTGTATGCGCCCGGGGACCCGTTCCTGGCGCTGCTGGCGCGGATGTCATGGTTACCGGCGATGCCGATCTCCGGCTCGGGCGAAGCGGCGTTTCAACCGATCTGGGCCGAGGACGTGGCCGCGTGCGTGATCGCCGCGCTGCCCGGCGGCGCCCATGCCGACCGGGCGGTCGGCGCGCGCTACGAGCTGGCCGGGCCGCAGACGCTCACCTACGAGGAGCTGGTCGCATGCGCGTTGCGGTCGTTCGGCCGCCGCCGCCGGATCCTGAAAGTGCCCGCCCCAGTCGTCCGCCGCGGCCTGAACGCGCTCGAGCTGCTCACCGGTCCCGCCGCGTTCGCGACCTGGGACGAGGCCGAGCTGCTCGAGGTCTCGCTGATCGCGCGGCGGGGAACCGCCGATGCCGAGTCGCTCGGTGTGACCCCGAAGCCGATCGCGGCCGTGCTGCGATCTGATTAGGGCGGGACGGCGGACTGTGGACCTCGGGCTGATCGCGCTGATCCTCGCCGCCGCACTGCTCGGCCCGGCGCTGACGCTGCTGACCCGGGGCGCGATCCCGGCGGTTATCGGGGAGCTGCTCGCCGGGGTGATCCTCGGGACTACCGGCTTTCAGATCATCGACCCCTCCAAGAGCGATCTCTCGCTGCTGTACGACATCGGCTTCGCGACGCTGATGTTCACCGTCGGGATGCACGTCCCGCTGCGCGACCGGCGAATCCGCGGCGCAGCGCGTCAGGGCCTGACCGCCGTCGCTGCGTCGATCCCGCTGGCGCTGCTCAGTGGCTATGGCGCCGACCTCGCCGGCGGCGGTCCCGGAATCGTCTACGCCGTCGTGATCGTCTCGTCCTCGGCCGCGGTCGCGCTGCCGGTGATCGACGAGAGTGGGCTGAGCGGCCCGTCGGTGCTGGCGGCGATGGCCTGGATCACGATCGCCGACGTGCTGGCCACGCTCGCGGTCCCGCTGGCGATCCGGCCGTCACACGCCGCTCACGCCGCGCTGGGAGCGCTGATCGTGGCCGCCGCGGTCGCCGCGGTGTTCCTGGTCGCCCACCGCCTCCGCGGGTCGCGGGAGATCCAGCGAATCCGCAAGGAGGGCAAGCGCCGCGGCTGGGCCATCGACCTGCGGGTGGCGCTGATCATCCTGGTCGCACTCGCCTACCTGGCGGAGAAGACCGGAGCGAGCCTGCTCGTGGCCGGGTTCGGGACCGGGCTCGTCGTAGCTGCAATCGGCGGACCCAAGCGCCTCTCCCAGGAAGTGCTCGGACTCGGCCAGGGGTTCTTCGTGCCGCTGTTCTTCGTGCTGCTGGGAGCCAAGCTCGACTTGCGGGCGCTGACCTCGAGCGGACGCACGGTGCTGCTTGCCGTCATGCTCGCGGTCCTGACGGTGGCCGTGCACGTGCTCGTCAGCGTCGCGATCAGGGCGCCGCGGTCCGTTGGGCTGCTGGCGAGTGCGCAGGTCGGCGTCCCCGCGGCCGTGATCACGCTCGGGCTCGCGGACCACACGCTGACCCAGGCCCAGGCCTCGGCGATCTTCTGCTCGGCGCTGGCCTCGATCGCCGCCTGCGCTGCGGGTGCGGCGATCCTGCGCCGGTCAGGCGGCGACCACGCCGGCGGCGATGGCGCCGGCCGTGGCGCCGGCCATTCCGGCGATCATGCCGACGCGAGCGACGGGCGACGCTCTGACCAGGGCAGCGCCTCCTCGAACTGAGCCGCCAGCGCCAGCAGCGGCGCCTCGCCCGCCGGGCGCCCGATCAGCTGCACGCCCACCGGCAGGCCGTCGTCCCCCTGATACAGGGGCAGCGACACCGCCGGCAGCCCGGTCACGTTGCAGATCGCGGTAAACGGCGTGAACAGCCCGGAGCGCTGGAAGTGGTCCCACGGGTCGGGGCCGCGGCCGTGCACCTCGCCGGTGGGCAGCGGGCGCTGGGCGAGCGCGGGCGTGATCACCGCGTCGTAGGGCGAGAGGAACTCCACCAGCATCCGCGCGACCGATTGCATCCGGCTCTGCGACGCCAGGAACTCGATCGAATCGTGCCGACGGGCCCGCTGGTACAGCTCCCAGGTCAGCGGCTCGACGTCATCGGGCTCGGGCTCACGTCCGGCCAGGCGGCCTCCGAACCACACGGTCAGCGCCGCCATCGGGCCGAACAGCCGCGTGAAGTCGGGCAGCAGCTCCGGGTCGCTCCACGGGGGCGTGATCTCCTCGACGTTATGCCCGAGCGACTCAGCCAGCTCCGCCGCGTCGCGCGCGGCCCGCTCACACACCGAATCGACCGTCGCCGCGGGCAACGTCGGGTTGACCGCCAGCCCGATCTTGCCGGCACCGGGAGCGCGGGCCGCCGACTCGGCGAACGCTCCGTGGGGAGGCGGTGCCCAGGTCGCGTCGCCGGTCTCGTAGCCGGCGAGTACGTCGAGCAGCTGGGCGGTCTCGACGACCGTATGGGTGAGCACGCCATCGGAGACGAGGAAGCTGTCGCCGACGTCGGGGCCGACCGACACGCGTCCCCGAGCGGGCTTGAGGCCGACCAGGCCGCAGCACGCGGCCGGGATCCGGATCGAGCCGCCGCCGTCGTTGCCATGCGCGACCGGCACCATCCCGGCCGCCACGGCGGCCGCGGCGCCGCCGCTGGAGCCGCCGGGCGTGCGCTCGAGGTCCCACGGGTTGCGGGTGGGTCCGAACCGCCGCGGCTCGGTGGTCGGCAGCAGGCCCGCCTCGGGCAGCGACGTCTTGCCGACGATCACGAAGCCCGCGTCACGCACCCGTCTGACCAGGTACGCGTCGTGGCGCGGGACCAGGTCGCCGAAGATGTCGCTGCCCATCGTCAGCGGCATCCCCTCGACCGGGCGGTTGTCCTTGATCGCGATCGGCACCCCGGCGAACGGTCGCCGGTCGCCGGGGCCGATCTCACCAGCGATCGCGAGCGCGGACTCCGACGCGACGTGGGTGAAGGCGTTGAGCGTCGGGTCGAGCTCTTCGATCCGGGCCAGCGAGGTCTCGACGAGCTCGCGCGCGCTCAGCGCTCCAGAGCGCACCAGCTCCGCCAACTCGGCCACCGGACGCAGCAGCAGGTCTGACACGGTGGCAAGCCTAGTGTGCCGCTGCCCTCGGTCGCGCTGTACAGGTCGGCAGGGCGCCACCCGGCTAGCTAGCCTTGTCGGTCTCGATGACCGCAGTCTCCGAAGTCCAGTCAGGCCTTGAGGGCATCGTCGCCTTCGCTACCGAGATCGCCGAGCCGGACCGAGCCGGCGGCGCGTTGCGCTACCGGGGTGTGGACATCGAAGAGCTGGTCGGCACGATCCCGTTCGAGCAGGTGTGGGGACTGCTGGTCGACGGTCGCCTGCTACCAGGGTTGGCGCCGGCCGAGCCGCATCCGCTCACCGTCCGTTCCGGCGATCCGCGGGTCGACGTTCAGTCCGCGCTGGCGATGCTCGGGCCAAACTGGGGCTTGCGCGAACTGATCGACATCTCCGACATCGAGGCTCGCGACAACCTCGCCCGGGCGTCGGTGATGGCGCTCTCGTTCGTGGCCCAGTCGGCCCGCGGGATCGGCCAGCCGCCGGTTTCCCAGCGCGAGATCGACAAGGCGCATTCGATCCCCGAGCGGTTCCTGATCCGCTGGCGCGGCGAGGCCGATCCCCGGCACGTCGAGGCGATCGACGCGTACTGGATCTCGGCGGCCGAGCACGGGATGAACGCGTCGACGTTCACCGCGCGGGTGGTCGCGTCGACCGGTGCCGACGTCGCTGCCGCGCTGTCGGCGGCGGTCGGCGCGCTGTCGGGGCCGCTGCACGGCGGTGCTCCGTCGCGGGTGCTGAAGATGCTCGACGACGTTGAGGCGATCGGCGACGCCGACCGATACGTGAAGGACATGCTGGACCGCGGCGAGCGGCTGATGGGCTTCGGCCACAGGGTGTACCGGGCAGAAGATCCGCGCGCCCGGGTGCTGCGCCGGACGGCGCGCCGTATCGGGTCCAGGCGGGTGGAGGTCGCCGAGGCGCTCGAGCTGGCCGCGCTGGCCGAGCTTCAGGCCCGCAAGCCCGATCGCGTGCTGGCTACCAACGTCGAGTTCTGGTCTGCGGTCGTGCTCGACTTCGCTGACGTCCCGCCGGAGCTGTTCACGCCGATGTTCACCTGCGCTCGTACGGCCGGCTGGTCGGCGCACATCCTCGAGCAGAAGCGCGAGGGGCGGCTGATCCGCCCCACCGCCTCCTACGTCGGCCCCGGTCCCCGCCCGCTGTCGGAGCTGACCGGCTGACCGCGTCCTCCGGCACCGGATGACCCCCGAACGTCAGCTCGACCCTAGCGCGCTGGGCGACCACATCGATCGGCTCTACCGAGCCGCGTGGAGCCTGTGCGGCTCGCGCGAGGAGGCCGAGGACCTCGTCCAGGAGACGTTCGCGCGGGTGCTGCGCAAGCCGCGCATCCTGCGCTCCGAGGACGACCTCGGCTATCTGCTGCGGGTGCTGCGCAACACATTCTTCAGCCAGCGGCGGACCGCCGGGCGCCGTCCGCAGACTACGCCGCTGCCCGATGACCTCGACATGATGGCCGATCCGTCGGCGCCCCTGCCCGAGGCCCGGATCGAGACCGAGGAGCTGTACTCCGCGATCTCGTCGCTGCCCGACGACTTCCGCGACGCACTGGTCGCGATTGACATCGTCGGCCTCTCCTATCGCGAGGCGGCGAAGGCGCTGAGCGTCCGCGAGGCGACGATCACCACACGGCTGCACCGGGCCCGTCAGCGGGTGGCCAAGGCGCTCGTCGAGAGCGAGCAGTCCGAGCCCGGCCGGTCGCGCTCTACTTGATTCCCGGAGCGGTCCAGGCGGCGAGCTTCTGCAGCTGGCCCGGGGCCACGTTGGTGCTCGACAGGATGCAGGTGCGGCCGTCGCGCTTCCAGGTGACGATCTGGCGGCCGTTGTGCTCAAACGTCCACAGCCGGGTGCCGTTCAGCGATGTCTCCTTCGACGGCGATGCGGACAGCGCCGGCTCCCCGACGATCGTGTAGGCGATCGTCTTGCCGTTCATCTCGTAGAAGACCGTGGTGGCGGGGCGGCCGTCAAGCGTGTCGTTGCGCTGGCCAGTGGCCGTGGCCTCGAAGCGCTTCTCCCAGTTAGGGAAGTAGACGTCTTCGACGTCGCTGCCGAGCTTGATCGGGTTACTCGGATCAGGCATCGGCGCCGCCTGAGTCGCCCCGAGGCTGGCCAGCCCAGCGGCCTCTGAGACCGACGGCGCTCCGGGGCTACCGCCAGGCAGCAGCAGCACTAGGGCGAGCACAACCACGGCGAGCCCAGCGGCCAGTCCACCCGCGTAGCCGAACCGGCGCCGGGCCCGCTTGGCCGGGCTCGGCCGCTGGGCCTCGATCCGCTCGCGCAGGCGCAGCGGAGCCCGCGTCTGCTCGTTGGCGTGGTGCACCAGCTCCACCACGCGGCGCTCGCGTTCATACAGCGCGGTCATTTCCGGGGACTGGGCGATCCGGGCCTCGACCTCCGCCCGGCGGGCGGGATCGAGCGTGCCGTCGGCGAGCGCCGACAGGTCCGCCTGCTCGCTTGGGCTCAGCGTGGTCTTGTCAGAGGAGGAAAAGGACATCTGTGCCGGGTGGTTTCTGCTTGCAGCTTAATGACGCCGCAACACCCCGAAATCTTCCCCAGACCGGAGCTTCACACACGTTTCCTACTGAGCGCTTCGATACGGCCCCGCGGCGTACTGGCCGAGCATCCGCGTGGCGCAGAACTGCGGGCCGAGCGTGCGCAGCGAGGCGCGCATCCGCCGCAGCCAACCGAGCGGCAGATCGCGCTCGTCGCGGTCGTAGAACGCCGGCAGCACCTCCTGCTCGAGCACTCGGTGCAGCGCGGAGGCGTCGCGCTCGTCCTGGGCGTTGTGATCGGGGTCGACGTCGCCGGGGAGCCCCCAGCCGTTGTCCCCGTCGTAGGCCTCCGCCCACCAGCCGTCGAGCACGCTGAGCTGCAGCGACCCGTTGATCGCGGCCTTCATCCCGCTGGTGCCGCTGGCCTCCAGCGGCGGGCGCGGCAGGTTCAGCCACACGTCGCAGCCGCGCGTCAACCGGGCGCCGGTGGCCAGGTCGTAGTCGTCCAGGAACACGACGCGCTGGCCGATGATCTGCGCGTGCTTGAGGCCGAACAGCGCCTGCAGCGAGCGCTTGGCCTCCTCGTCGCGGGGATGCGCCTTACCGGCCAGCACGACCTGCACCGGACACTCGCCGCCAAGCAGCGACAGGGTCCAGTCGGGATCGCGCATCAGCAACTCGAGCCGCTTGTAGGTCGCCACGCGTCGGGCGAAGCCGATCGTCAGCACGTGCGGATCAAAGCAGCGCGCCGCCGCCTCGACGTATTCGCGCGAGTCGCCCCGCGCCAGGCGGTCGGCGAGGCTGCGCTGGGCCACGAACGACACGAGCTCGGCGCGCTGGCGCTCGCGGACGTCCCACAGCTCCTGGTCGGAGATCCCGTCCACGGCGGCCCAGATCCGCGGGTCGGCGGCGCGGTGCAGCCAGTCGGCGCCGAGGTGGCGGTCCAGCAGCTCGCGCATCGGCGCGCCCACCCAGGTCGGGTAGTGCACGCCGTTGGTGACGTGGCCGATCGGCACGTCACCGACCGGCCGGTCGGGCCACAGCGAGGCCCACATCTCGCGGGCGACCTCGCCGTGGCGGGCACTGACCGCATTGGCCGCGCGGCTCAGCCGCAGCGCCGCCTGCGTGACGCCGAACGGCTGGCCGGCGTCGTCGGGGTTGGTGCGTCCGAGCGCGATCGCCTCGGTCAACGGGCACGACGAGCCGTCCATCAGCCGGCCGACCGCGGCCTCGACCTCGGCCGCGGTATAGCTGTCGTTGCCGGCCGGAACCGGCGTGTGGGTGGTGAACACGGTCCGCTGTCGAGCCGACGCGAGCGCGGTCTCCAGCGGCTCGCCGGCGCCCGCGGCCTCGCAGGCGAGCTCGAGCGGGGCCAGCGCCGCGTGGCCCTCATTGAGGTGGATCACCGACGGCTCGAATCCCAGCGCCTCCAGCGCCCGGATTCCGCCGACCCCGAGCAGCACGTACTGCGAAAGCCGCGTCCGCTCATCGGCGACGTACAGGCGCGCCGTGATCCAGCGCTCCATCGGCCCGTTGTCGGGGATGTCGGTGTCCAGCAGGAACAGCGGCACACGACCGACGTCGACGCGCCAGATCTGGGCCACCACGTCGGCGTCGTAGATCGGCAGCGAGATCGTCAGCGGCGCGCCGGAGTCGTCGGTGACGAGCGCCGCGGGTAGTCGCTGGGGGTCGGAGTCGATCCAGTATTCGTGCTGCCAGCCGCCGCCGTCGATCCGCTGGCGGAAGTAGCCCTTGCGGTACATCAGGCCGACAGCCACGAACGGGAGCGCGCGGTCGGAGGCCTCCTTGAGCAGGTCGCCGGCGAGCGCGCCGAGCCCGCCCGAGTAGACCGGCAGCGACGTGTGGACGCCGTACTCGGCGCACAGGAACGCGACGGGGGCGCTGCGCTGAAAGGGCGGCTCGGCCGGGCGTTGCAGCGCCTCGGCGACCCGCGCCGTCAATGCGGCGGCGCGCTCGAGCAGGTCGGGGTCGGCGGCGGCGGCGCGCAGCGTCTCGGCCGGGGCCTCCTGGAGCAGCCGCACCGGATTCTCGCCGCACAGCTCGAAGCGCTGAGGGTCGATCGACCTGAACAGTTCGGGGCCGCCGGGCGTCCAGGACCAGCGATAGTTGTAGGCCAGCCGGGCCAGCGGCGCCAGGGCGTCAGGGAGCCTGTCGGCGAGCTCACCGATCGCCTGCGCGATGTCGCTGGTGCCGTCGTTTAGCGTCGCCCGCCGGTCGTGCACGCGGCGGATTATCAAGCACACCGGGATCGAGTGCGTGGGCGTGTAATCGCCGCTACGCTGCGCGCGTTTGAGCGTTCCGCAGAACTCAGCCTCCGACTGCCGTCTCGGCGTGCTCGCGTTCGGCGACTCGATCACCAACGGGGGCGGCGAGCTGCAGTGGGGCGTGGCCCTGCAGTCGTGGGCGTTGTGGGTGGCGCGCGGACTGGGGCTGCCGTTCACGACCTACGCAGTCGACGGCGCCCAGGTGACCGACGTGGTCGGCGAGCACATCCCGGCGTTCTCGCGCCGGGCCGCAGCGCCGGCCGCGCGGTACGACCTCGGCTGCTTGTACATCGGCGTCAACGACGTGCGCGCGCTCGACTGGGACGCCGGGGCGTTTGAGGGCACGCTCTCGGAAGCGCTCAGGTTCCTGGGCGAACGCTGCGATCGGGTGTTGACCGCGACCGCGCCGCAGGACCTTGGGCGCCCGCGGGCGGGGGCGAGGATCCTGGAGCTGAACGCCGCGATCGTCCGCGCAGCCGCCGACGCCGGCGCGCTGCTGCTCGACCTCAGCGGCTTCGGGGCCCGCAACCTGGTGATGGCCGACCACGTGCACCCCACCGCGTTCGGCCAGATCGCGATCGCCGAGCGCGCGCTGGAAGTCGTCGCGCGCGACGGAATGGAGGTGCGGGTCCGGCCCTCGTCGCTGGTGTATTACGAGACCACCCGGTGGGGTCGCGTGCGGGGTGACGCAACCTATGCGTCCCGGGCGACCAAAGTGAGCGTGCAGGCCGCGTGGGACCGGTGGCGCGCCTCTCACTGAGGCTTCCTCATCGAGTGCCGGATATAGCGGTACTCGATCAGGAAGCCCTCAGTTCGGCAGCCGACCGGCCTCCTCGGTGACCTCGCGCAGCCGACGGGCCAGCGCCGGTCTCAGCTCGCGCGACCCAAGCCGCCAGCGCCAGTTGCCCGACGGCCGCGCCGGGTTGTTCATCCGCGCCTCGCTGCCCAGCCCCAGCACATCCTGGGCCTGGATCATCGCCACCCGCGCGGGGGACGAGTAGGCCAGCCGGATCAGCGCCCACCAGGAGTCGCGATCCACGATCCCGCGCGCCGCGAGCGCCTGGTCAACCAGCGAGCGACTCCGCGCATCGAGCGACGAGTACCACCCGCGGGCGGTGTCGTGGTCGTGGGTCCCGGTGTACACGAGCCGGTTCTCGACGTGGTTGTCGGGGTGATGCGGGCTCTCCCGGACGCCGGGATCGAACCCGAACTGGAGCACCAGCATCCCCGGCAGGCCGAGCTCGTCGCGCAGGCGCTCCACCCCCGGGGTGATCACCCCGAGGTCCTCGGCGACCAGCGCCAGCCGTCCGAGATCGCGGGCAGCCGCATCGAACACCGCCCGCCCAGGCCCGCGCTGCCAGCGACCGTCGACCGCCGTCGGTGCGTCGGCGGGCACCGCCCAATAGGCGACGAATCCGCGAAAGTGGTCGATCCGCGCCAGATCGAACAGCGACAGCGTCCGTCGTAGCCGCTCCACCCACCAGCGGTAGCGCCGGCGGCGCATCGCCGGCCAGTCGTACAGCGGGTTGCCCCACAGCTGCCCGGTCTCCGAGTACGCGTCGGGCGGGGCCCCGGCGACAGCGCCGTCGCGGAACAGCTCGGGATGGGCGCGATGGTCGACGCTCCCCGGGGCCACGTAGATCGCCACGTCGCCGAACAGCCGCACGCCGCGGTCGGCGGCGTAGCGCCGCAGCGCGGCCCACTCGCGCTCGAACCGCAGCTGGTCGGCAAACCCTCCCCGGCCGCCGAACCGCACCCAGTCCTCGATCCAATAGGCGTGGCGGTCGCGGAAGTCCAGCAGCTCGGCGCGGGAGACCGGCGCGCGCGGGTCGGCGAGCAGGCCCGGCCAGGCGGCGAACGCCGAGCGCGACTTGTAGGGCGAGCGGTAGCGGTCGGGCGGTCCCAGCGGCAGCACCTGCCACCAGGTCTGCCCGGCGGCCGCCAGCCAGTCGACGAACCGGTACGCGTCGCGGCCCAGCCGCCCGCCCGGCAGCGAGGTCAGGTGCAGCTGGACTCCTGCGGATCGCATCAGGTCATTCACGCGACGTTGTTTACCCGACGCCGAAGAGCGGATACTTTCGGCACATGGCCTCAACCGCTACCAGACCGCAGGCCGCGGACGTCGCGCCCGCCCCCCAGCAGGCGGTTCCGCGGATCGTGATCCAGTTCCCGGAGCCCGCCGTCGACGACGGCCGGTTCCCCGCCAAACGCTGCATCGGCGACACCGTCCGCGTGTCCGCCGACATCTTCCGCGACGGCCACGACATCCTGCGCGCGGTGATCCGCTATCGGGGGCCCGGCGACCCCGACTGGCGCGAGGCCGAGATGCGCCGGACCGACGAGCACCTCGGCGGCGTCCGCTGGGGCGGGAGCTTCGAGGTCGACCGCCTCGGCTCCTGGGAGTACACGATCGACGCCTGGACCGACGTGTTCGGAACCTGGCGCGACGAACTCGAGCGCAAGGTCGCCGGCGGCCAGCACGACCTCGCCGGCGAGATGTCCGAGGGCGCGCTGCTGCTGGGCAATGCCGCCGAGAGCGCGACCGCCACCGAGGACCGCCGGCTGATCGAGCACGCTCGGCGCACGCTGGGCGACTCGGACGTGCCCGAGAACGCCAAGCACGACGTGGCGCTCGGCCCCGAGCTGCTCGCCGCCGTCGAGCGCGGGCAGCAGCGCGATGGCCACCAGACCCTGCCGGCGCCGATCCGCCTCGAGGTCGACCGCCGGCGCGCGCGGGTCGGCGCCTGGTATGAGCTGTTCCCGCGGTCCTGGGGCGGCCTGAAGGGGGTCGAGCAGCAGGTCCCGCGGCTGGCCGAGCTCGGCTTCGACGTCCTGTACCTGCCGCCGATCCACCCGATCGGACTGACCAACCGAAAGGGCCGCGACAACTCGCTGGTCGCGGGTCGCGAGGACCCGGGATCGCCGTGGGCGATCGGCGACCCCACCGGCGGACACGACGCTGTCCATCGTGACCTGGGGACGATCGATGACCTCCGCAGCCTGACCGCCACCGCGGCGCGAGCACGGCGTCGACGTGGCGCTCGACTTCGCGATCCAGTGCTCGGCGGATCACCCGTGGCTGCACGAGCACCCCGAGTGGTTTCACCGCCGCCCCGACGGGACCCTGAAGTACGCCGAGAACCCGCCCAAGCGCTACCAGGACATCTACAACGTCAACTGGGACTCGCCCGACTGGCGAGGCCTGTGGCAGGCGCTGCTGGAGATCGCGCTGCAGTGGGTCGACTGCGGGGTCAAGGTGTTCCGCGTCGACAACCCGCACACCAAGCCGTACGCCTTCTGGCAGTGGCTGATCGACAACGTCCATGCCCGCGACCGCGACGTCGTGTTCCTCGCTGAAGCGTTCACCCGGCGCGCGGTGATGCGGCACCTGGCGAAGATCGGCTTCAGCCAGTCCTACACGTACTTCACCTGGAAGAACTCACGCTGGGAGCTGAGCGAGTACGTGTCCGAGCTCGCCTACTCCGGCGAGCAGGACTACTTCCGGCCCAACTTCTTCGTCAACACCCCCGACATCCTGCACGCCTACCTCCAGCACGGCGGGCAGCACGCGTTCGAGGCGCGGCTGGTGCTGGCCGCGACGCTGAGCCCCAGCTACGGGATCTACTCGGGCTTTGAGAACTACGAGAACGTCCCGGCGCGCGAGGGCTCGGAGGAATATCTGCACTCCGAGAAGTACGAGATCAAGCGGCGCACCCTCGACGGGCCGATGCTCCCGATGATCCAGCGACTGAACCGGATCCGGCGCGAGAACCCGGCGCTGGGAGTGCTCGACAACATCACGTTCCTGGAGACGGCCAACGAGGCGCTGATCGCCTACGCCAAGCAGTCGGACGGCAACACGGTGATCACGGTCGTCAACATCGACCCCCACCAGGCTCAAGAGGGCCTCGCGATCGTCCCGGCCCAGCTGGGGCTGCCGCCGAGCTTCACCGCCCACGACCTGCTGACCGGCGACCGTTTTCAGTGGCGGATCGGTCAGAACTACGTCCGGCTCGAGCCCTGGGTGCGCCAGGCCCACGTGATCCGGGTGGAGGTTTAGCGCCCCCCCTTTGACCGGGTAGACGCGTGAGGACCAGATGACGGGACCACCCACCCTCACCCACCTGCTGAGGTCGGAGGCCGGCGCTGCGCGCCCCGCCGCCCAGCGCGCCGAGGACCAGGCCGCTGCCGCCCAGGCGCAGGCGAGGCAGTGGTTCGAGGCCGAGCCGCTGTGGTTCAAGCGCTCGGTCTTCTACGAGATCCACATCCGAGGCTTCTTCGACGCCAACGGCGACGGCTCGGGCGACTTCCGCGGCCTGACCGAGAAGCTCGACTACCTGCAATGGCTGGGGATCGACTGCATCTGGCTACTGCCGTTCTACCGTTCGCCGCTGCGCGACGGCGGCTACGACATCGCCGACTTCACCAACGTCCACCCCGACTACGGCACGGTCGCCGACGTCGAGGAGCTGATCAACGCCGCGCACGCGCGCCGGATCCGGGTGATCGCCGACCTGGTGATGAACCACACCTCCAGCGACCACCCGTGGTTTCAGGAGTCGCGCTCGGATCCGAACTCCGCCAAGCGCGACTGGTACGTGTGGTCTGAGAACGACGAGCAGTACCGAGACGCACGGATCATCTTCATCGACACCGAGACGTCGAACTGGACGCTGGGATCCGGTCGCCGGCGCGTACTACTGGCACCGCTTCTTCTCCCATCAGCCCGACCTCAACTACGACAACCCAGAGGTCCGGGACGCGATGCTCGGCGTGCTGCGCTTCTGGCTCGACCTGGGGCTCGACGGGTTCCGGCTGGACGCCGTCCCCTACCTGTTCGAGCGCGAGGGCACCAACTGCGAGAACCTCCCCGAGACCCACGCCTACCTGAAGCGGGTCCGCAAGGAGATCGAGGAGAACTATCCCGACAAGGTGCTGCTCGCCGAGGCCAACCAATGGCCCGCCGACGTGGTCCAGTACTTCGGCGAGGGCGACGAGTGCCAGATGGCCTTCCACTTCCCGGTGATGCCCCGGATGTTCATGGCGATTCGGCGCGAAGAGGCGGTGCCGATCTACGAGATCCTCGAACAGACCCCGCACATCCCCGACACCGCGCAATGGGGCCTGTTCCTGCGTAACCACGACGAGCTGACGCTCGAGATGGTCACCGACGAGGAACGCGACTACATGTACACCGAGTACGCCAAGGACCCGCGGATGAAGCTCAACCTCGGGATCCGCCGGCGGCTGGCGCCGCTGCTGGACAACGGACGCGACGAGATCGAGCTGATGCACGCGATCCTGTTCTCGCTGCCGGGGTCGCCGGTCCTGTACTACGGCGACGAGGTCGCGATGGGAGACAACGTGTTCCTCGGCGACCGCGACGGCGTGCGCACGCCGATGCAGTGGACCGGAGACCGCAACGGCGGCTTCTCGCGTGCTGACTTCGCCCAGCTCTACGCCCCGCCGCTGATGGATCCTGTGTACGGGTTCCAGGCGGTCAACGTCGAGGCCCAGCTGCGCACCGCGACCTCGCTGCTGCGATGGATCCACCGGTTCATCGCGCTGCGCAAGGAGCACCCGGTGTTCGGCTTCGGAACCTACGAGCCGATCGAGCCGTCCAACCCGCGGATCTTCGCCCACCTGCGGCGCTTCGAGGATGACCTCGTGCTGTGCGTGCACAACGTGGCCCGCTCCGCCCAGGCAGTCGAGCTCGACCTCAGCGCCTACCAGGGCCGCTATCCGGTCGAGCTGTTCGGCCGCTCGCGCTTCCCCCGGATCGGCGAGCTCCCGTACCTGCTGACGCTCGGGCCGCGCGGCTTCTTCTGGTTCGAGCTGGTCGAGGAGGAGAACGGCGGCGGTGACTGACCCCGTGCAGCTGACAGCCGACGAGATCCGCCAGCGTCTCGACGAGGAGAGCCTGCGCGCCTGGATCCAGCACCAGCGCTGGTACGCGTCCAAGTCGCGCGCCGTGGCCGGGATCGAGATCGTCGAGAGCGTCACCCTGCGCGAGGAGCCGCTGCTCGTGCTCGCGCTCTTGCAGACGCGGTTTGCCACCGGCACGCACGAGCTCTACCAGCTGCCGCTGGGGCTGGCGCCGGCCGACCGCGTGGACACGCGGCACGCGATCGCCCAGACCGACGAGTGGGCGGTGTACGACGCGCTGTCGGACCCGTCGGAGGCCCGGGAGCTGCTGCGACGGGTTGAGACGACCGACGAGATCGAGACCGCCGAGGGCAGGTTCACGTTCGCCCGCTCAGACGGCATGCGGACCTCAGCCGAGGACGCCAATGCGCGACTGATGGGCGTCGAGCAGTCCAACTCCTCGATCGTGTTCGATGAGGAGCTCGTGCTGAAGGTGTTCCGCAAGCTCGAGCCAGGGGTCAACCCCGAGCTCGAGGTGCTGCGGTTCCTGACCGAGCACGGGTTTGAGAACATCGCGCCCCTGCGGGGCTGGTACGAGTACGACGGATCCGCGCTTGCGACCACGCTCGGCGTGGCCCAGGAGTTCCTCCCCGACGCGCGCGGGGGCTGGGAGCTCGCACTCGACGAGATCGGCTCCGATCCCGACCGCTTCCTGGAGCGGCTGGGCAGTCTGGGGACGGTGACGGCCGAGATGCACAACGTGCTCGGCTCCGACGCCGGCAACCCCGCTTTCTCGCCCGAGGAGCCCAGCCAGGAGTCGCTGTCGCTGCTGACCGCGACCGTCGACGAGGACATCGAGCGGGTCTTCGTGCGGCTGCCCGACGACGAGCGCCTGGAGCCGATCATCGGCCGCGGCCAGGACGTGCGCGAGCGGCTGGCTGCCCGCGCCCAGATCGGGATCGCCGGCCGCGTGATCCGGACCCACGGCGATTACCACCTCGGCCAGACCCTGTACACGCCGCGCGGCTGGGTGGTCATCGACTTCGAAGGCGAGCCTGCGCGGCCGCTACCCGAGCGCCGCCAGAAGCGCTCGCCGCTGCGCGACGTGGCGGGCATGCTGCGATCGTTCGCCTATGTCACCTCGGCCGCCAAGATGTTGCGCGGCCAGGAGGCTCCCGAGGGCTTCGAGCAGCGCGCGCGGGAGACGTTCCTCGAGCACTACCTCGAGCAGGTCGAAGCTACGCTGCTGCCGGCCGGGGAGGCCGCGATCGTGAATCTGCTGTCGGTCTATGAGCTCGAGAAGGCGATCTACGAGCTGCGCTACGAGCTCGACCACCGCCCCGACTGGATCACGATCCCGGTCGCGGGGATCAGCCGTCTGCTGGAGACTTAGTGATCGCCCCCCAGGAACTCGATCAGCTGGTCCGCCGCGAACACGCCAACCCGCATTCGATCCTGGGGGCGCATGCACAGGACGGCGGCGTGGTGATTCGGGCGTTGCGGCCCGCGGCCCGCGCGATCACCGCCGAGCTCGCCGACGGCACCGAGGTCGAGCTAGAGCAGATTCACGCCGGCGGGGTGTTCGAAGGTATGGCGTCGAGCGAGCAGCTGCCGCTGCGCTACCGGCTCACGATCGACTACGGCGGCTCGGACACGTTCACGATCGACGACCCGTACTCGTTCCTGCCGACGCTCGGCGAGCTGGATCTGCACCTGATCTCCGAGGGTCGCCACGAGGAGCTCTACAACCTGCTCGGCGCGCACTTCCGCGAGCTGGACACCGATCCCCCGGTGGCCGGCACGGCGTTTGCGGTGTGGGCGCCGTCGGCGCGGGCGGTCAGCGTGGTTGGCGACTTCAACTCGTGGGACGGCCGACTGCACGCGATGCGCACGCTCGGATCGACCGGGATCTGGGAGCTGTTCCTCCCCGACGCCGCCCCGGGCGCCCGCTACAAGTACGAGATCCTCGCGGCCGACGGCGAGCTGACGTTGAAGGCCGACCCGTATGCGCAGGAGGCCGAGATGCCGCCGAAGACGGCATCGGTCGTGACCAAGCCCAGCCACCGCTGGAGCGCCGGCGACGAGCAGTGGCTGCGCGCGCGCCGGGACGCCCAGCCGCTGCAGCGCCCGATGTCGATCTACGAGGTCCACCCCGGGTCATGGCGGCTGAACTCGCTCGAGGAAAACCGTCCGCTGACCTACCTGGAGCTCGCCGACGAGCTGTCGGCCTACGTCAGCGACATGGGCTTCACCCACGTCGAGCTGCTGCCGGTGATGCACCACCCGTTCTCGGGCTCGTGGGGCTACCAGGTGACGGGCTACTTCGCGCCCTCGCCGCGCTACGGCTCGCCCGATGACCTGCGTCAGTTCGTCGACCGCCTGCACTCAAACGGCCTCGGCGTGATCCTCGACTGGGTCCCGGCGCACTTCCCCCGCGACGCCTTCGCGCTGGCGCGGTTCGACGGTACGGCGCTGTACGAGCACGCCGATCCCCGGCGCGGCTCGCACCCGGACTGGGGCACGCTGGTGTTCAACTACGGCCGGCACGAGGTCCGCAACTTCCTGATCTCGAACGCCCTGTTCTGGCTGCGCGAATACCACGTCGACGGGATCCGGGTCGACGCCGTGGCCTCGATGCTGTACCTCGACTACTCCCGGCGCGAGGGCGAGTGGGTCCCGAATCAGTTCGGCGGCCGCGAGGACCTCGATGCGGTCTCGTTCCTGAAGGAGCTCAACGAGGTGATCTACGGCCGCGAGCCCGGAATCGTGTCGGCGGCCGAGGAGTCGACCGCGTGGCCCGGCGTGTCGCGACCCACATACCTGGGTGGACTCGGGTTCGGCTTCAAGTGGAACATGGGCTGGATGCACGACACGCTTCAGTACTTCCAGTACGACCCGATCTACCGCCGCCACCATCACCACGAGCTGACGTTCAGCCTGCTGTATGCGTTCAGCGAGAACTACATCCTGCCGCTGTCGCACGACGAGGTCGTGCACGGCAAGGGCTCGCTGTATCAGAAGATGGCCGGCGACCGTTGGCAGAAGCTCGCCAACCTCCGAGCGCTGTACGCCTACATGTGGGCCCACCCCGGCAAGAAGCTCCTGTTCATGGGCTCCGAGCTGGCCCAGGAGAGCGAGTGGAGCCACGAGCGGTCGCTGGACTGGCACCTGCTGGAGCGCCCGGAGCACGCGGGGATCCAGGCGGTCGTGCGCGACCTGAACCGCGCGTACCTCGACGAGCCCGCCCTGTGGGAGCGCGATTCGGACTCCTCGGGGTTCTGGTGGCTGGAGCCCAACGACCCCGACAACAACGTGCTCGCGTTCGCTCGCGCCTCGAAGGACGACGAGCGCGTGCTGGTGTTCGTCGCGAACCTGTCGCCGGTGCCGCGGACCGGCTACCGCCTCGGCCTGCCCCGCGGCGGCCGCTGGCGCGAGGCGATGAACACCGACTCGAGCTTCTACGGCGGCTCGGACGTGGGCAACCTCGGCGGCGTCGAGGCCGAGCCGGTCCCGTGGCACGACCAGCCGATGTCGGCGGAGGTGACATTGCCGCCGCTGGCAGCGATCTGGCTGGTTCCGGAACAAGGGTGAGCACCACCTCTCCTGACGGGGCCGCTTTTCCCTGGGAGCGGCCGCTGGGGGCACGCCCCCTCGGCGACGGCACGGTCGAGTTCCGGGTATGGGCTCCGCGCGCGGAGTCGATCTCGTTGCGGATCGGCCGGCGCGATCACGACCTCAACGCTGCCGGGTTCGGCGTGCACGAGGCGACGGTCGAGGCCGAGCCCGGCGACCGTTACTGGTTCGTGCTCGACGGCCGCAGGCTGGCCGACCCGTGCTCGCGCTCGCAGCCGAAGGGGTTGCGCGGGCCGTCGGCGGTGCCGACGATCACCCCGGCGCAGCGCTCGGCGATCCCGTCGCCGGCCGAGCTCGTCATCTACGAGCTGCACGTCGGCACGTTCACCGAGGAGGGGACGTTCGAGGCGGCCGCCGCCCACCTCGGCGAGCTCGCGGCGATCGGCGTCACGGCGATCGAGATCATGCCAGTGGCCGAGTTCCCTGGTCATCACGGGTGGGGCTACGACGGGGTCTACATCTCCGCACCGCATTCGGCCTACGGCGGCCCCGAGGGGCTGGCCGCGCTGGTCGCGGCCGCGCACGAGCACCAGCTGAGCGTGATCCTCGACGTCGTCTACAACCACGTCGGCGCCTCGGGCGTCAAGGCGCTGGACCGATTCGGGCCCTACTTCACCTCGAAGTACGAGACCCCCTGGGGCCAGGCGATCAACTACGACGGCGAGAACTGCGATCCCGTGCGCGAGTGGGTCCTGCAGAGCGCCGAGGGTTGGGTCCGCGACTACGGGATCGACGGGTTGCGACTCGATGCGATCCACTCGATCTATGACTCCAGCGCCGAGCACATCGTGGCCGCGATCGCCCGCCGTGCGCACGCGGTCCGCGACGATGCGCTGGTGATAGCGGAAAGTGGACTCAACGACCCGCGGGTGATGCGCACTCGCGAGCTGGGCGGACACGGCTGCGACGCGGCCTGGGCCGACGACTTCCATCACTCGCTGCGGACCCTGCTGACCGACGATCGCGAGGGCTACTACGCCGAGTTCGGGCGCGTGGCCCAGCTGGCCAAGGCGTTTCACCGCCCGCATGTCCACGACGGCAACTACTCGGAGTTCCGCCGACGGAGGTTCGGGGCGCCGGCTGACGACGTCCCGCCGCGACGGTTCGTGGTCTTCTCACAGGATCACGACCAGGTCGGCAACCGCGCGTTCGGCGACCGGATGCCCGAGTCCGCGCGCCCCCTGGCGGCCTTCTGCGTCCTGCTGTCGCCGTTCGTGCCGCTGCTGTTCATGGGCGAGGAGTACGGCGAGACCGCCCCATTTCAGTTCTTCTCGGACCACATCGACAAGCGGATCGCCGACGCCACCCGCGAGGGCCGCAGGCGCGAGTTCGCCGCGTTCGCAGAGTTCGGCGAGGAGGTTCCCGACCCGCAGGATGTGGCCACGTTCGAGCGCTCCAAGCTCACCCGCCGGCGCGACCCGGCGCTGGCCGGCCTCTACGCGGAGCTGCTGGCCGCGCGGCGCCGGCTGCCGCCCGGCGACGCCGACGAGATCGAGTTCGACGAGGCCACCCGGTGGCTGCGCGTACGCCGGGGCGCGTTCGAGCTCCTCTGCAACTTCGCCGCGCGCGCCCAGGGCGTCCCGTGCGTGGGGACCAGCGCCGAGCTGTTCACCCACGATCCGCCGCGGATCGCCGACGGTCAAGCCCAACTCCCCTCGATGTCGGGGGCGCTGATCGCATGAGGGAGTCCTGGCCCGGCCGCCCGTTCCCGCTCGGCGCCACCTGGGACGGTGGCGGCACGAACTTCTCGCTGTTCTCCGAGCACGCGGAGTGGATCGAGCTGTGCCTGTTCGACGAGGACGGCGAGGAGAGCCGCGTCGAGATGACCCAGCGCCAGGCCCAAAACTGGCACTGCTACGTGCCCGGCGTGAACCCCGGCCAGCGCTACGGGTTTCGCGTGCACGGCCCCTACGCGCCGCTCGAGGGTCACCGCTTCAACGCCTCCAAGCTGCTGATCGACCCGTACGCCAAGGCGATCGAGGGCGTCGTCGACTGGAGCGACTCAGAGCGACTGCTGCCCTACATCGTCGATGGGACAGAGGACGCAGATCTCGAGCCCCACCACCAGGACGACGCCGCGGCGATTCCCAAGTCGATCGTGATCGACGACGCGTTCATCTGGGAGGGGGACCGCCCGCCGCGAGTTCCGTTCTCGAACACGGTGATCTACGAGACGCACGTCAAGGGCTTCACGATGAAGCACCCCGGCGTGCGCGAGGACCTGCGTGGGACCTACGCCGGGCTGGCATCCGACGATGCGATCGCCTATCTGCTCGACCTCGGCGTCACCGCCATCGAGCTGCTGCCCGTGCACCACATCGCCGACGAGTCGTTCCTGACGCAGCGCGGCCTGCGCAACTACTGGGGCTACAGCACGATCGGCTACCTGGCTCCGCACTCCGAGTACGCCGCCACCGGCCGCCGCGGCGAACAGGTGCGGGAATTCAAGGGGATGGTCAAGGCTTTGCACCGCGCCGGCATCGAGGTGATCCTCGACGTCGTCTACAACCACACGGCGGAGGGCAACCACCTCGGTCCGATGCTGTCGTTCAAGGGCGTCGACAACCGGTCCTACTACCGGCTGATGCCCGACGACCCACGCTTCTACATGGACTTCACCGGGACCGGCAACTCACTGAACCCGGTGCACCCGAGCGTGCTGCGGTTGATCATGGACTCGCTGCGCTACTGGGCGGTCGAGTGCCACGTCGACGGCTTCCGCTTCGACCTGGCCTCGGCACTGGCGCGAGAGCTCTACGACGTCGACCGGCTGTCGGCGTTCTTCGACGTGATCCATCAGGACCCGGTCCTGTCCCAGGTCAAGCTGATCGCTGAACCCTGGGACGTCGGGCCCGGCGGATACCAGGTCGGCAACTTCCCGGTGCTGTGGTCGGAGTGGAATGGGATGTACCGCGACACCGTGCGCGACTTCTGGCGAGCTCAATGCACACCGGGGCAGTTCGTCTCGCGCCTGGCAGGATCGTCGGACCTGTACGAGGCCGACGGCCGCGAGCCGTTCGCGTCGATCAACTTCGTCACCGCCCACGACGGGTTCACGCTGGCCGATCTCGTCTCCTACAACGAGAAGCACAACGAGGCCAACCTCGAGGACAACCGCGACGGCACCGACGACAACCGCTCGTGGAATCATGGCGTCGAGGGGCCGACTGACGACCCCGCGATCCTCGAGCTGCGCGCGCGCCAGCAGCGCAACCTCCTGACCACGTTGATCCTCTCGCAGGGCACACCGATGCTGCTCGGTGGCGACGAGCGGGGGCGCTCGCAGTTCGGTAACAACAACGCCTGGTGTCAGGACAACGAGCTCTCCTGGTACCTGTGGGAGGACACCCCTGAGTCCGCCGCGCTGCACGCGTTCACGCGCCGGCTGATCACGCTGCGCCGCGAGCACCCCGTGTTCCGACGCGAGACGTTCCTACGTGGCAAGCAGCTCAAGTCACCGCTCGCCGACGTGTGGTGGTTTCGCACCGACGGGCGCAAGATGACGCGCGTCAATTGGAACGGCGAGCCGGTGCTCGGGATGTTCCTCAACGGCCGCGAGATCCTCACCCCGGGCCCGTACGGTGAGGAGATCGTGGACGATTCGTTCATGGTCCTGTTCAACGCCTTCGGCGAGGACCGGATGTTCACGCTCCCGCGCCGCCGGTTCGGGCTCAACTGGGTGCTCGAGCTGTCGACCGCCGACCCCGGTGCCGAGCCGGGCAGCGCACGCTTTCAGGCCCAGACCGGGGTCGCGGTGACGTCGCGCTCGATCGTCGTGCTCAAGCGGGTGTGAGGTGACGGGCGCGGCCCAGCTGCGGGCGACCTACCGCCTCCAGCTCACCCCGCAGTTCGGGTTCGCCGACGCGGCGGGACTGGTGCCCTACCTGCGCGATCTCGGGGTCTCCCACCTGTACCTGTCGCCGTCGATGCAGGCGCGGCCGGGCTCCCAGCACGGCTACGACGTGATCGATCCGGCTCGGCTGTCCGGCGACCTCGGCGGCCCCGACGAGTTCCGGGCGCTGGCCGACGCGGTCCACCAGGCCGGGATGGGGGTCGTGCTCGACATCGTCCCCAACCACATGGCGGTCGACGACGCCAACCGCTACTGGTCCGACCCCGAGCTGCGCGAGCGCTTCTTTGACATCGACCCGGCCACCGGAGAGCCGCGCCGATTCTTCGACGTCTCCGATCTGGCGGGTGTGCGCCAGGAGGACCCCGAGGTGTTCGAGCGCACTCACGAGCTGGTGCTCGCGCTGGTCGCCGAGGGCCTCGTCGACGGGCTGCGGATCGATCATCCCGACGGGCTGGCCGACCCGGCCGGCTACCTCACGCGGCTGCGCGAACGCGGTGTGCCGCGGGTGTGGGTGGAGAAGATCCTCGAATCGCACGAGCGGCTGCGTGACTGGCCGGTCTCGGGAACCGTCGGCTACGAGTTCCTCAACGACGCCTGCGCGCTGTTCGTCGACCCTGCCGGGGAGCCGCGCATGACCGCGCTGTGGGAGCGCGTGTCGGGCGACCGCCGGAGCTTCGAGCAGCTCGCCCACGACGCCAAGCTCGAGCAGGTGAGCACCACGTTCACGCCCGAGCTCGAGCGACTGGCGCGCGAGCTCACCGGCGACGGCGCCGGCGGGGCGCAACGCGACGCGCTCGTGCGGGCGCTCGCGTCACTTCCGATATACCGCACCTACGTGGAGCCGGCGCAGGGGCTGGTCGCCGACGCCGACCGCCGCGCGATCGACGAGGCCGGGATGGCGGCCGAGCTCGCCGGCATGTTGCTGCTCGACCGCGAGGCGCCGCCGCAGTTCGTCACTCGTTTTCAGCAGACGACGCCGCCGATCATGGCCAAGGGCGTCGAGGACACCGCCTTCTACCGGTATGGCAGATTGCTGGCGCTCAACGAGGTGGGTGGCGATCCCGGGCGCTTCTCGATCGAGGTCGACGACTTCCACGCGGCCTGCCTGGAGCGCGCGCGACGGTTCCCCGAAAGCCTGCTGACCACGCAGACGCACGACACCAAGCGCTCTGCCGACGTCCGGGCGCGGCTGACTGCACTGGCCTCGATGGCCGAGGAGTGGGAGCAGGTCGTACAGCGGCTGATGGAGCTGACCGAACCCCACCGCAAGGACGGCGCCCCGGACGACGTCGAGCGCTACTTCCTGCTCCAGACGCTCGTCGGCGCGTGGCCGATCGAGCTCGAACGCGTGCAGGAGTACATGGAGAAGGCCCTGCGGGAGGCAAAGCGCAACACCAACTGGATCGATCAGGACCACGAGTGGGAGCAGGCGGTCAAGCGCTTCTGCGCGGCGCTGTACTCAGACCGGGCGTTCCTGGAGCAGTTCGTGCCGTTCGTCCGGCGGGTGGCCGCGGCGGGGGAGCGCGCCGTGCTCGGCCAGGTGGTGCTGAAGCTGACCGCCCCAGGGATCCCGGATCTGTACCAGGGCGACGAGCTCCCGTTCAGCGCGCTGGTCGACCCCGACAACCGCCGACCGGTCGACTGGGGCTGGTACCAGGCGATGCTCGCCCGGATGATGGGCGGCTCGCCGCCCGTGCGCGAGACCCGCAAGCTGTTCTTGATCCTGCGGCTGCTGACGCTACGGACGCGGCGGCCAGAGGCGTTCGCGACGGGCGCATATGAGCCGGTGGAGGCCGGCGAGCGCGTCTGCGCGTTCAGCCGCGGCGGTGACGTGCTGGTCGCGGTGGCGACGCGCGACGGCGCCGCCGACCGCGAATTCGCGCCGCCCCAGGGCCGCTGGCGCGACGTCTTGCGTGGCGAGCAGCGGACGTTCAGCGGCCGCCAGCGGCTCGGCGACGTGCTCGGCGAGCACGGGATCGCTGTGCTGGAGCGCCTAGGGCGGTAGGGCCGGACGCCGTGTGTGCCCTACTGCGGTGCCACTGGTTCCTGCGCCGCCGTCGACTCAACCGCAGTCCATGCGTCAGCCGGTAACCGCAGGCGGCGGCGAAGGTAGCACTCTGATCGTCGCCCGAGCGCGGACCGTACGACTGTTCCTGGCGTCGGCGGTGGCGGTGTTCGTGGTGCGCAGCGCCGCGTTCGACCCCACGCGAACGGTGAAGCGCAACGTCTTTGCGGTCAGGACCTTGAGCGTGCCGATGGCCTTGCACAGGGTCCTGCCGCGAAGCTTGAAGCCCGGTGCCGATGCGACCGTCAGGCCGTGCGGAAGCGCGTCGCAGACCCGGACATTCAGGGCGGAGTCCTCGGCGATGTTCCTCACGCGCAGAGCGAACGTTACGGTGGACCCGGCATGCACGAGCATGGGGGTGGCCCGCTTGTGCAGGGATAACCGCGTGCCCAGGACGGCGGCGGTAGCGGGTTCATCTGGCTGTGGAACGGGCAGCGCCGGCGGTCCGGCAGGATCAGGCGGCGGCGGCATGGGCGGCGGTGGGAGCGGCTGATCCGGCACGACGACCCTGGTCAAGGTCACGTCGCGATTGGGATGCGGATCGGGGGCGGGCTCGTTCTGGTCACCCTGAACGGTCGCGACGTTGAGGAGCAGACTCCCATTGGGGATGCTGGCTGGGACGCTCGCGACGATCGTCAGGGTCAGCGAGGAGCCGTCCGCCGGCTTTGCGGGCACGCTCGGCGCCGTGCACGTCACCGCACCGTTGCCGCCCACCGGAGGCGTCGTGCAGGTCAGCGCCCCGCTGGCGGTGGCACTTACGAATGACACGCCCGCCGGTAGTTGATCGGCGAGGACGAAGCCAGTGGAGGTGGCCGGTCCGTAGTTGGTTCCCACCACCTTCCAGGTGATCGTGTCGCCCGGCGCCACGGTGCTGTCAGAGACGGTCTTGACGACGCCCAGGTCGGCCGGCTGTGGTTGCGGGGGCGGCGGGGACGGAACGATGATCGTGGCGTCGTCGCAGCCGGTGAATATGACCGACGGCTGATCCTCGGAATTGGACACGAAGCAGCCCGTGTTAACGACCGGGTTCGGCGCGGCCCCTTGCGCGGACGCGTGCACGGTGGCATTGAACGAGTACGTGAACGTGGCGTCTGCCGGCAGGTCCCCCACATTGCAGTTGATCGCGCGGGAAGCCGCGGTGTAGCTGCACACTCCCCCAGGGTTGGAGGTGAAGCTTGCGAAGTCCAGGCCCGACGGCAGGGGGTCCCGGACCACCATGTTGGTTGCCGCCGCGGTCGGGTACAGCGGATCGTCCGTGCTCCGCTGCGGGTTGGTGACCGTCGTCGTGTACCGCACTGGATCCCCTGGACCGGCCTGCGAAACGTTGGCCACCTTGTTGATCTCGATGTTTGGCGCCCGGATCAGCGTGTCGAATACGATCCCACCGAAGAAGTACGTGTCCCCGTTCGTTCCCAGACAGACCGACGCTCCCTCCGCGGCGTTGCCAATCGTGTCCTCGGGCACGTTCACGGTCGCCAGGTCAAATCCCAGTTGGTTGCTGTAGTCGGGAGTGCGGTCGCCCGCGTCGACGCCTCCTCGGGAGATAGCGCTGTTGAAGAAGTTCCCCACCGGATGCAGCAAATCCGACAAACGGGTCTGCGCGCCGCACGTGTCGCTGACAGGCCCCAGCGCCATGTAGTCGCCGGTGATCCCGCGGTCTCCCTCATACGTCCAGGTCGTCACGTGCGCGTCGACCTTGCCGCTGGCGGGAGTGCTGAACCCGGTGAAGTTGAGCGGGCCGACGACGAGCTGCTGGCCGCCTTGGACCTGGACGAAGTCAAAGCCATCGAAGATCGTGATGTCCCGGTATGCGGCGGTTGGGGTCTGCCACACCACCAGCAGGTTCCAGCCCCCGTGGCGGTTGTAACCGTGCCCGGCCTGCACGTTGGCGACTGTGACGGTTAGGGGGTCAGCACGCGCTGACCGGGCGCGGCGGCTCGTCGCGGTCAGGCCGGCGTTGACCTCGCTGGTGACGTCCGCGCGCACCTGGTAGGCGAAGCCCGGGTCGTTACCAGGCTGGTTGTACCAGCTTGCGATCCCCTTCCACTCGCCGTTGCGGTCGGGGACGGTGGCGGTGGCATCGATCGTCTTGTAGGAACCCGAGCCGACGCGCAGATCTGCCTTCTTCCATTGCGTATTCGTGTCCGGGTCCGCCCCACCTGGCGCGGCGAAGCTGGGGGGATTCGTGTTCGGCCGATTGACCCCCTCGGAAAGGTCCGCGCCCCAGTACAAGAAGGCCTTCACCACCCGCGCGCCGCTGGGAACTGTCAACGTCGCCGAGCTCGAGTCGAAATGTCCGCCGCTCGAATCCACGTTGACATAGACCATGTTGTGGTCGTTGTTGCTCGCGCTGATGCAGGCATTGCTGTCCTGTCCGACCCGCGATCCGCGGCGCCGCTTTGCGCGATGTCGGCTCGGCGGGTTGTTCTCTGGACAGGTGAGCAACGTGTTACCCGCAAATGCCACGCCGCCCCGGAGATTCGCCGAGAAACTGGGAGACCCGTTCGACCCACGCGAGTCCCTCAGGTGCCGGACGGGCGAACTGGGCCAATGCAGGATGACGCGGGGCCCTCGGTGCTGCTTCGCCGGAGCCGTGTTGGCAAGACCAAGGAGGCAAACGCACGCGCACAAGGACGCGATTCCGAGCCTCCGCATGCATTTACCCTATCCCAGAACGCCGCGCCTTGCCAGGGTGCAACCGTGAGTGCATGGGCTGGGACGGCTGACCGAGGGGGTCACGGCAACGGACCCGACGCTGCTGATTCTCCGGTGACGGCGCCGTTTGTCGCGGCGAACACCACTGGGTCCTACTCGACCGACGGCCGGAGTACCTGGACGACCGTCGGGACGGCCACCGCGGCCACCGCTGCCACCTCGGCCGCCGAGTTCACGGGCTCTCGGTGGACTAGCCGAGCTCGCGGAGCAGCTCGTCGAGATCGAGCTCGTCTCCGAACTGGCCGATCAGGTGACCGTGCCCGTCGCGGGGCCACCGGTCGGCCGGGCGGTCCCACATCAGCTCGACGTCGTTGCCGTCAGGGTCGGTGATGTAGATCGCCTCGTGGGTGCCGTGGTCGGCGGTCTGGCGGATCGGCCACCCCGCGTCCTTCAGCCGGCGATAGGCGTCGGCCAGCGATTGCCGGCTCGGGTAGGCCAGCGCCACGTGGTGCAGGCCGGCGACGCCGTCGGGCGTCGGGCCGCCGCCCTTGGACTTCCACGTGTTGAAGCCGAGGTGGTGGTGATAGCCCCCGGCCGACACGAACAGCACGTCGCCAGTCGTGCCCCAGCCGGGGACGTCCCGGGCCTCGGCGACCACGTCGAAGCCGAGCACGTCGACGTAGAACGCGCGGATGCGGTCGATGTCCGCTGTGCGCAGGTGCGTGTGCCCGATCCGGACGCCCGGGTCGATCGGGTCGGCTGCCCGGGCGATCGGCTCGATCGGCCCCTGCTGATCGGGTGGCATCCGCCGACCTTACGAGATCAGGGCCCTGAGGGCGTGCATAACACGACAAATCTGGCCGCGCACACGAGCCTTGCCGCACGGCGCACGCATGTCGCGCATAACACGGCAAGCCTCCCGATCGCCGACGGAGTTGGCGTGTTATGCACGCTCCGCGGCCGCCCAGCCCGTAACGACTCAGGTGACCAGCGCCGGACAGGTACGTTTCCGGAGCCGACACCCCCACGAGGAGGACCGATGAGCGAGATCGTGCTGTGCGAGATCACCGACGGCGTCGCAATGCTGACATTGAATCGACCCGACCGGCTGAACGCATGGACGCCGGCGTTGCAGACGCGGTACTTCGATCTGCTCGACGAGTGCGTCGCGCGCGACGACGTCCGCTCGATCGTGGTCACCGGCGCCGGCCGCGGGTTCTGCGCGGGCGCCGACATGGACGACCTGAAGACGATCTCCGGCGGCGAGGTCGATCGCTCGCAGAGCGAGGACACGCGGCCCGTCGCCTACCCGCTGTCGCTGCCCAAGCCGGTGATCGCCGCGATCAACGGTCCGTGCGCCGGCATTGGGCTGGTGCTGGCCGTGATGTGCGACCTGCGGTTCGCCGCACAGAGCGCCAAGATCACGACCGCTTTCTCGCGCCGCGGACTGGTCGCCGAGCACGGGATCTCGTGGATGCTCCCCCGGCTGGTGGGACATGCCCGGGCACTCGACTTGCTCCTCTCCGGACGCGTGATCCTGGGCGGCGAGGCCGCCGAGCTCGGGTTGGTCAACCGGGCGGTCCCGGACGGCCAGGCGGCGCAGGAGGCGCTGGCCTACGCCGGCGAGCTGGCGCGCGAATGCTCCCCGGCGAGCATGGCCACGATGAAGCGTCAGGTGTACGCCGACTACGACCGGACGCTTGCCGAGACCGTGCAGGACGCCAACCGGCTGATGCTCGAGTCCTTCGCAGCTGCGGACTTCGTCGAGGGGGTGCAGAGCTTCATGGAGCGCCGCCCGCCGAGCTTTGCGCCGGTGTCGAGCGCGCTCGTCTGATCCGATGAAACGGTAGGGTCAGCGCCGCGGCATGCGCGCCCTGCTGATCTCCTGGGAGTACCCGCCGGTCATCGAAGGCGGACTGGCGCGACACGTGCGCAAGCTCTCTGAGCATCTCGTGCAGGAGGGCACCGAGGTGCACGTGCTAACTCGCGGCGGCGCCCGGTTGCCGGTCGAGGAGGATCGACACGGAGTCGTCGTGCACCGCGTCCGCGAGCCCGAGTTCCCGAAGGACCCGAGCGCGTTCGTGCGTTGGGTGGAGTCGATGAACGCCGACATGGGCGAGCTCGCCGACGAACTCCTCGAGCGGCTGGACTTCGACCTCGTGCACTCGCACGACTGGCTGGTGGCCGGCGCCGCCGAGGCGGCGGCCCGGCGCTTCGGACGGCCGTGGGTGACGACCGTGCACGCGACCGAGTGGGGTCGTCACCAGGGCTGGGTCCAGAACCATCCGCAGTCTCACATCCACGCGGCCGAGCGCGACATGGTGCGGCGGGCCGATCGCGTGATCACCTGCTCGCGCTACATGCGCAGCCACGTCGCGCGGGTGTTCGGTGTGGCCCCATCCCGGATCACCGTGATTCCCAACGGGATCGATCCTCGCGATCTGGAGCCGGTCGCTGAGGACCTCGATGCGTTGCGCCAACGGTTCGCCGAGCCCGATCAGCTGCTGGTTCTGCTGGTCGGCCGGCTGGTGTACGAAAAGGGCTTTCATCTCGCGCTCGACGCGCTGGCGCCGCTGACCAAGACCCTCGGAAACGTCCGCTTCGTGGTCGCGGGCACCGGGACCGCCGAGGCGGAGCTCAAGCGCCAGGCCCGGCGTCTGGGTCTGACCCGGCACGGCACGTTCCTGGGCTGGATCGGCGATGACATGTTGCACTCGCTCTACCGGGTCGCCGACATGTGCATTGTGCCGTCGATCTACGAGCCGTTCGGCTTGGTCGCGCTCGAGGCGATGGCCTCGGGATGCCTGTGCGTGGTCGCCGACACCGGCGGCTTGCGCGAGGTCGTCCCGAGTGACGGGACGGTCGGGCTGAGGTTCCCGTCGCGGGACTCGGCGGCGCTGCGCGACATCCTCGAGCAGGTCCTGACCGACGACGACGCGCGCGCGCAGCTCGTCGCCGAGGCCCGGGAGCACGTGCTGCGCTTCGGCTGGCTCGAGGCGGCTCGCAGCACCAACGCGCTCTACGCGGAGCTGACCGGCGTTCCGGCGCCCGGTTCGGGCTCCTCGGCAGCCGCCGCGGAGCCGTCTGCTCGGGCCCGGTGAGCCGTCCGGAGCGTCACGCACAATCCGTTGCCTGAGTGCACGAGCGCAACCCTGCGTGCGATCGTGTGTTCTGTAGAAAGTTCGCCGACTTAAGACGCGGGCATCCGTGACGGGCTGTCGCGGAGTTGCCTGCGGAAGGTCTTGAGAAGGGAGCCCCCGCAGTTTCTGCCCGCTTGCCCCGGTGCACCGCAGACTCCAGAGATACATGTTCGCGGCCGTGGCCGCCGTCGTCACCGCAGCCGTCCCTTGGGCGGCTGCGCCACAGCCTGCGATTGGAGCGGACCCGATCGCGGTGTACCCGTTCCCCGGGAGCAAGTACACGGTGCCGGGCACGCAGATCGCCTTCCGCGGCCTGCCGGCATCGAGCATCGGCGCGATCAGTGTGGTCGGCTCGAAGTCCGGGGCGCATACGGGCCGCCTGGTCGGCGACTCAGACGGCCAGGGCGGGAGCTTCCTCCCCACCAAGCCGTTCACCGCCGGAGAGACGGTCACGGTCGCCACGCACCTCGCGATTGCGTCGGCGCCGAAGGGGACGTTCAGCTTCAAGATCTCCAATCCGGGCAATCAGCTGGCCGCCGGCAGGATCCCCACGGTCGCCGCCGGCGCCCGCGGGCTGCAGCACTTCCGATCGCGGCCCGACCTCGAGCCCGCCGCGGTCACCGTCAGCAAGGCATCGGCACCGGCCTCTCAGGGCGACATCTTCGTGGCTCCCCAGTTCGGCCCGACCCAGGACGGCCCGATGATCCTCGACCCCAAGGGCAAGCTGATCTGGTTTGACGCCAACCCGCTGTCCCAGAAGGAGATCATCACCGACTTCCGGGTGCAGAACCTGCACGGGCAGTCGGTGCTGACCTGGTATCAGGGCAGCACGAATTCGGGCAGCGGCCGGGGCGAGGGGATCATCTTCAACGACCAGTACCAGGAGATCGCCACCGTCCACGCCGCCAACGGCCTGTCGGTGGACCTGCACGAGTTCGAGATCACGCCGCAGGGCGACGCCTACCTCATCGCGATCTCGCCGGTGAGGCTGCCGGGCCTGAACCGCCAGGTGATGGACGCCGAGGTCCAGGAGATCGACATCGCCACCGGCCTGGTGCTGTTCGACTGGCACGCGATCGACCACATCCCGCTGTCTCAGTCGAGCAAGTGGGGTTCCAAACAGCCCGGCCACATCCTCGATCCCTACCACCTCAACTCGATCTCGCTCGACCGCGACGGCAACCTGCTGGTCTCGGCCCGGAACACCTCGGCGATCTACAAGATCAACCGCGTCACCGGCCAGATCATGTGGACGCTCGGCGGCAGGAAGTCGAGTTTCAAGATGGGCCGGGGCGCGTCGTTCGCCTACCAGCACGACGCGGTGATGCAGCCCGACGGGACGCTGACGCTGTTCGACGACGGCGGCGGGCCGCCTCGGGTGGAAAAGTACTCGCGCGGCCTCAGGCTGTCGCTGAACACCAAGAAGATGACCGCGAGCGTCGTCCGGTCCTACAACCACCCGCCGCCGATCGCCTCCGCATTCGAAGGCGGCCAGCAGGCACTGTCGGGGGGCGACATGTTCGTCGGCTGGGGCCAGCAGCCCTACTTCACCGAGTTCAACTCAAAGGGCCAGGCCACGTTCGACGCCCATTTCACCGCGCCGTCGGGCAGCTACCGGGCGTACCGCTTCAACTGGAGCGGGCAGCCGAGCCGTCCCCCTGCGCTGGCCGGCGCCGCCGGCTCGGACGGCACCGTGAAGCTGTGGGCCAGCTGGAACGGCGCGACCACGGTCAGCTCCTGGCGGGTGCTGGCCGGCCCGTCGCCGACGAAGCTGCGCAACATCGGAACCGCGCGCAGGACGGCGTTCGAGACCACGATCACCGCCCACAACGGCAACCCCTACTTCGCCGTGCAGGCGCTGGGCTCCAAGGGCCAGGTGCTGTCCAGCTCGAACACGGTGACGATCGGTGCGCACCTGGCGATCTATGGGCAGAGCGCGTTCGTGCCCAGCAACGGGTTGGCGGGCCTTCCGGTGGGCTGCTTCAGGACGACGCCCTGCCAGCTGGTGACGACCGTCAAGCAGGGCAACGCCGTTATCGCTCGCAGCGGCACCGAGAACGTCGGCGCCAACCAGAACGGAATCGTCTACTTCCGTCTGTCCCCGTCCGCCCGCAGGGCGCTGAGCCGCTCGCACAGCCATCGCATGGGCGTGAGCGTCACGATCCAGGACACCTCGGGTGCCAGTGCGACGATGCCGCTGACGCTGGTTCCGTTCTCGGCCAGCGGCTCCGGCCCCCACCGCGCGGTGGCCCAGGCCTCCACGCTGGCGATCATCGGAGAGACCGATTTCGTCTCCTCGACCGGCTACGGCGGGACGCTCGCCGAGTGCATCAGCGACGATCCCTGCCACGTGACCGCGACCGTCACGGTCGGCAAGACCACGATCGCCCACGCCGGCTCGGAGTTCATCGGCGCCCACGAGCTCGGGTACGTCAACTTCCAGCTGACCAAGCAGGGCCAGTCGATGCTCGCCCACGCCTCGGGCCATCAGCTGGGCGCTCACATCACGCTCAGCGGCGGGGGGGCCACGGCTAGCGCAGACGTCGCGCTGATCCCGTTCCGTTAGGGCTTTGTCAAAGCGCCACGTGGCGGCTGCACCGCCGGAGCCGACTGATACGGTGCTTGCCTGACCATGACGACGACGACGTCTGAGACAGGGCGGGCGCCATCGCCTCTGGCCGGGAATCGCAGCGCCTCCGGCGAGGAACGCCCGGGGATCCTTCGCAGGTACGCCTGGCTCTGGGTCGCGATCGGCCTCCTGATCCTCTCGGCGGTGCTGGTTCGGGCCAGCGGCACCCGGCCCGGCTATGACCCCTACGGATGGCTGGTTTGGGGGCACGAGACGCTCCGTGGCAGCCTCGATCTCGGCGGCGCGCCGTCGTGGAAGCCGCTTCCCTACCTGTTCACGGTCCCGTACTCGCTGACCGGCCGGTTCGCGATGTGGATGTGGATGGTCACGTCGGTGACGATCTCGCTGGCCGGCGCGATCTTCGCCGGGCGCCTGGCCTACCGCCTGACCGCAACGAAGGAGGGCGAGAGGCGTTGGCCGGCGATCGCTGCCGCGCTGTTCGCCGCGGTCGCGCTGCTGGGCATCGACCAGTACATGCACGACCTCCTCAGCGTGCAGTCGGACCCGATGATCGTCAGCCTGTGCCTGGCGGCGATCGACTGCCACCTCTCGCGCCGGCCTCGGTGGGCGTTCTGGCTGCTGGTGTTGGGCTCCCTCGGACGCCCCGAGGTGTGGCCGTTCGTCGGGCTCTACGGCCTGTGGGCCTGGTGGAAGATCCCGGAGATGCGCTGGATGGTCTACGCCGGCTTGTTGGCGATCCCGCTGCTGTGGTTCGGTGTGCCCACGATCACCAACCACCGGCCGTTCGTATCCGCCCAGCTTGCCCTGCTGTCGCCGCGTGAGCTGCACGGCAACAAGTTCACCGGCACGATCAACCGGTACACGACGCTCGAGTATCTGCCCGTCCAGCTTGCCGCGCTCGCCGGCCTGGTGATGGCCGCAATCCGCCGCGACAAGACGGTGCTCGTGCTCGCGGGTGCGGTGGTGCTGTGGGTCGTGGTCGAGATCGCGTTTGCGCTGCACGGCTGGCCTGCGGTCCCGCGCTATATGTTCGAGGCCGAAGGCGTCACGGTCGTGATCGCCGGCGTCGCAGTCGGGTGGCTGCTCAAGGACGGGATTCCCGAGGTCAACCCGCCGCTGGGCCGGTGGATCGGCTGGGGAGCGGTCGTGCTGCTGGCCGCGTTCTGCATCTCCCCGGCCATCTCGCGGCTGCGCTTCGAGCATGGCGACCTGATCCACGAGCGCGCCCGGACCAAGCAGATCGGCCTGCTGGCGGGGACGATCAGCCACCTGGGCGGCTACAAGCACTTGCTCGCCTGCGGTACGCCCGTGACCAATGTCGAGTACGTGAGCATCCTCGCCTGGCTGACCCGCGAGAACGTCGGCAAGATCGGCCACCGACCCCAGTTCGAGGTCACGAAGCAGACCTACCCGATCATGCTGTTCACCCAGCTGAAGAACGGGTGGGCGGTCACGCCCTACCGGACGCCCGCGGCGCTGAAGAGCTCCTGCACCCACTCGCTGTTCGTGACCACGCCGCACCAGCCCAACGGCGTCTTCTCGCACTAGCCCTGCGGATCTAGCGTCCAGGCGTGATCGGGGTCGTTGGCGACGACCCACAGGCGGGTTGGTCCTGCCATGACGTTGAGGTAGTAGACGTCGTAGCCCGGCGGCGCGGAGACCGCGTGGTAGCCACGGGGCACGAGCACGCAATCGCCGTCGCCGAACGCGAGGGCTTCGTCGAGCGAGCGGTCGCCGGTGTACACGCGCTGAAGCCCGAACCCGCGTTCCGGCGAGACTCGGTGGTAGTAGGTCTCCTCGAGCAGCGTCTCGGCCGGGGGATCGTCGCGGTCGTGCTTGTGGGGCGGGTAGCTGGACCAGTGGCCGGCCGGTGTCAGGACCTCGACCACCAGCAGCGACTCGGCCGCACGGTCGGCCATCAGGATCGGCTGGATCCGGCGCTCGAGCGGGCCGTGACCGCGGATCTCGACCTCGATTTCGCTTCCGGGCAGCAGGCGCGCCGGCGCCCCTCCGCCCGGCGCCGGAGCCCAGCACAGCGCCAGCTGGGCGTCGCCCTGGAACGACACAATGGTCCCCGGCGGCAGGTAGACGGCGTCCGGCATCCCCGACCACGGGTCCAGGCGCCCGCCCAGGCCGAGCCACTCGCCGCGGGATGAGCGGACGTCGACGGTCCCGTTGACGATCACCGCACACAGCTCCTGCTCGCCGGTGTCCCGACGCGCGGGCGTGCCCTCGCGCAGGGCCACGATCTCGAACCCGACGTACGTCCACCCCGCCGACTCGGGGGTGACGCTGATGATCGTCCCGTCAGCGGCCGGCGGTCCGGGGCGAACGAGCAGGTCAGTCATCGTGGGCCTCCAAGTAGTCGCGCTGGGCGTGACGGGCCTGCTCGTAACGTTGCCGCGCGGCGCGCACCGCATCCTCGTCTGAGACCTCCGCCACCGGAACGTCCCACCAGCTCTCGTAGTCCGGCACGCCGGCGTAGCGGTCGGCCTCGATGTAGATCACCACAGGGCCATCCGCGCCCTGGGCATCGGCCAGTCCGGCGCGCAGCTCGTCGATGCCGGCGGCGCGAATCACCCGGGCGCCCAGGCTCCGCGCGTTGGCGGCGAGGTCAAGCGGCAGCGCCGAAGATGCCGATGGGTCCTGTAGCGAGGAGCCGTCCGCCGCGTCGAGCGGCAGCCCGCCGTTTCCCGGAGCCCGGTGGTGGGTCCCGAACCCGTGCGAGCCGGTCGAGCGCGAGAGCGCGCCGATCGAGGCGTAACCGTGGTTGTCGACTAGCACCACGACCAGCGGGATCCGCTCGGCGACCGCAGTCACCAGCTCGCCGGGGAGCATCAGATACGAGCCGTCACCGATCAGCACGAACACCTCGCGGTCGGGGGCAGCGAGCTTGACGCCGATCCCGCCGGGGATCTCATAGCCCATGCACGAATAGCCGTACTCGACGTGGTAGCCCTTGCCCTCGGGATCGCGGGCGCGCCACAGCTTGTGCAGATCGCCCGGCGCCGACCCGGCGGCGCAAACGACCACGCCGCGCTCCCCGGCGGCGTCGTTGATCGCGCCGATGATGGCGGCCTGCGAGGGCTGCGACCCGGGCGCCGGCGGCTCGGACACCAGCCGGCGCACCTCGCCGGCCCAGGCCTCGGCCTGCTCGGTGGCCCGCAGCTCCCATCTCGGATCGACTCGCTCGCCGTGGAGCTCCTTGCGCAGCTCGTCGAGAACCACCCGCGCGTCACCGATCACCTGCAGGCCGCTGAGCTTGGCGGCGTCGAACGCGGCCAGGTTGATGTTGAGGAACCGGACTTCCGGGTCCTGGAAGGCTGACTTCGAGGCGGTGGTGAAGTCGCTCCAGCGGGTGCCGACGCCGATCACGAGGTCGGCCTCGCGCGCCAGCCGGTTGGCGGCCGCGGTCCCGGTGGCGCCGAGGGCACCCAGGCTCAGCTGATGATCCGACACCAGCGCGCCGCGGCCGGCCTGGGTCTCGGCCACCGGGATCCCGGTCGAGTCGACCAGCGCTCGCAACGCCGCCGTCGCCTCGCTGTAGATGACCCCGCCCCCGGCCACGATCAGCGGCCGCCTGGCCGAGCGGATCAGCTCGACCGCGCGCGACAGCGCCTCGCGGGCGGGCGGTTGCCGGTAGATCGTCCAGACGCGAGGCTCGAGGAACGCATCGGGGACGTCGAACGCCTCGGCCTGAACGTCCTCGGGCATCGCCAGCGTGACCGCGCCGGTCTCGGCCGGGTCGGTGAGCACGCGCATCGCCTCGAGCGCGGCGGGCATCAGCTGCTCGGGCCGCTGCACCCGCTCGTAGAACCGCGACACCGGCCGCAAGCAGTCGTTGACCGAGACCGAGGCGTCGTGCGGCACCTCGAGCTGCTGGAGCACCGGATGCGGAGTCCGGGTCGCGAATGTGTCGCCAGGGAGCAGCAGCACCGGCAGCCGGTTGATCGTCGCCGCGGCCGCGCCCGTGACCATATTGGTCGCGCCGGGGCCGACCGAGGTCGTGCAGGCGAACGTGGCCAGCCGGTTTCGCTGGCGGGCGTAGCCAGCGGCGGCGTGCACCATGCCCTGCTCGTTGCGGGCCGGGTGGTAGCGCAGCAGCTCGCGGTACTGGTGCAGCGCCTGCCCCAGCCCGGCGACGTTGCCGTGGCCGAAGATCCCGAAGCACCCGGCGAAGAAGGCGGCGCGCGCGCCGTCGCGCTGGACCTGCTGCGCCGACAGGAACCGCACGAGTGCCTGCGCCACCGTCAAGCGGATCAATTCGTCACATCCACCCAGGCGCCGCCACGCGCCGACCGCAGCAACGCGTCCTGCACCGCTGCCCACGCGAGCGCCTGTTCGAATCCCGGCTGAAACGGCCGCCCCGCGGCCACCGCCGCGCAGAACTCGTAGTCCTCGATCGTGATCAGATCCTCGAACCCGATCGGGTTGCCGCTGCCCGGGACAAACGTCCCGTGGTGGGCGAAGCGGTCGCCGCCGCGGACCGTGACATAGCCCGCGCCACGGTCGGTCGTGGCTCGGTACAGGCGCAGCTCGTTGAGCCGCTCGAAGTCCCAGCTGATCGCGCCCCGGGTGCCGTAGACGTCGAACGCGTTCTGGCTCTCGGGCCCGACGATCGCACGGCTGGCCTCGAACGTACCGCGGGCCCCCGATGCGAACTCGCACAGCATTGCCGCATAGTCCTCGTTGGTCACGGGGCCGCGCGGGTCATCGACCGTGCCCCGGCCGTAGTGGCTGGCGGCCCCGACCGGCTCGGGCCGCTCGCGGATGAACGTCTCGATCGTCGCGCTGACGCGGGCGATCGGGCCCAGCAGCATGTGCGCCATGTCGACCGAGTGGCTGAGCAGGTCGCTGGTCACCCCGTAGCCGGCCTGATCGAGCTTGAAGCGCCACGAGTTGACGCCGAGCGGGTCGGCGCCGTACATCGAGAAGAACCGGCCGCGGTAGTTTGTGATCTCCCCCAGCTCGCCGCCCGCGATCAGCTCGGCGGCGTAGCGGACCAGCGGCGCCCACCGGTAGTTGAAGCCGACCCCGCTGATCACGTTGGACTCGCGAGCGGCACGCGCTGCGGCGGCAATCTGCTCCGGGGTACCGCCCACCGGCTTCTCGCAGAAGACCGCCTTGCCCGCTGCGGCGCAAGCCTGCACGAGCTCGACATGCATCATGTTGGGAGCGGCGATGTACACGACCTCGACGTCGGTGTCATCGATCACCGCCTGCCAATGCGCGTGGGCGCGGGCGAACCCGAACGACGCCAGGGCCTCCTCCATGCGATCGGGCACCGGGTCGCAGCACGCCACCAGCACCGGGTCGTAGCTGCGCTGCGCGAACAGCGTCGGGATCCGCAGCAGCGAGCGGCTGTGGGCGTGGCCGAGCCAGCCGAAGCCGATCACGCCGACTCCGATTCGCTTACGGCCTGGCATCAGTTCGAGCTTAACGACCGAGGGCCCGGCGGATCGCCGGGCCCTCGAAAGTACTGCCGACGCGAATCGCGTCCTACATCATCCCGCTCATGTCGGGCATCCCGCCGCCCGGACCGCCGGCGTCCTTCTCCGGGATCTCGGCGACGATCGCCTCGGTGGTGAGGATGTTCTTCGCGATCGACGCGGCGTTCTGCAGCGCTGAGCGCGTGACCATCGCGGGGTCGATGATGCCCGCGCCGACCAAGTCGACGATCTCGCCGTTGGCGGCGTTGAGACCCTGACCCTTCTTGGCCTTACGGACGTCGTTGACCACGACCGAGCCCTCGAGCCCGGCGTTGTGCGCGATCTGACGGAGCGGCTCCTCGAGCGCGCGGGCCACGATCCGAGCGCCGGTGCGCTCGTCGGGGTCCTCGAACCCGTCGATGTTCAGAGCCTTCTGGGCTGCCAGCAATGCGACGCCGCCGCCCGGCACGATGCCTTCCTCCAGCGCGGCGCGTGTGGCCTGCAGCGCGTCCTCGACGCGGTGCTTCTTCTCCTTCATCTCGGTCTCGGTGGCAGCGCCGACCTTGACCACCGCGACTCCACCAGACAGCTTCGCGAGACGCTCCTGGAGCTTCTCACGATCGAAGTCCGAGTCGGTGTTGTCGATCTCGGTCTTGATCTGGTTGATGCGGCCCTTGATCGCGTCGCTCCCGCCGTTGCCGTCGACGATCGTCGTGGTGTCCTTGGCCACGACCACGCGGCGGGCACGACCGAGCTGCGAGAGCTGGGTGTTCTCGAGCTTGAGGCCCATCTCCTCGGTGATCACCTCGCCACCGGTGAGGATCGCGATGTCCTCGAGCATCCGCTTGCGGCGGTCGCCGAAGCCGGGAGCCTTGACCGCGACGCCGGTGAACGTGCCGCGGAGCTTGTTGACCACGAGCGTCGCGAGCGACTCGCCCTCGACGTCCTCGGAGATGATCAGCAGCGGCTTGCCCGACTGGATCGTCTGCTCCAGCACGGGCAGCAGGTCACGGACAGAGCCGATCTTCTGGTTGGCGATCAGGATGTAGGGGTCCTCGAGGGTGGCCTCCATGCGGTCCTGGTCGGTGACCATGTAGGGCGAGATGTAGCCCTTGTCGAACTGCATGCCCTCGGTGAACTCGAGGTCCATGCCGAACGTCTGACCCTCCTCGACGTTGACCACGCCGTCCTTGCCGACCTTCTCGATCGCGTCGGCGATCACGTCGCCGATCTCGTCGTCGCCGGCGGAGATCGTCGCCACGCGAGCGATCTGGTCCTTGCCGGAGATCTCCTTGGACTGGTTCTCGATGTTCTTGACGACATCGTCGACGGCCTTCTCGATGCCGCGCTTCAGCGCCAGCGGGTTGGCGCCGGCGGCGACGTTCTTCAGGCCCTCGCGGACGATTGACTGCGCCAGCACGGTCGCGGTCGTCGTGCCGTCGCCGGCCACGTCGTTGGTCGCCGTGGCTACCTCGCGCACGAGCTGTGCGCCCTGGTTCTGGAAGACGTCCTCGACCTCGATCTCACGAGCGATCGTGACGCCGTCGTTGGTGATCGTCGGCGCGCCGAACTTCTTGTCGAGGACGACGTAGCGGCCCTTGGGGCCAAGGGTTACCTTGACCGCGTTTGCGACCGCGTCGACGCCCTGCTCGAGCGCCTTGCGGGCATCCGCCTCGTACTTCAGTTCCTTGTGTGCCATATACCTGGTTCTCCTGGAAGGGTTAGGACTGGACCTTTGCCAGCACGTCGGACTCGCGAAGGACGAGCAGCTCCTCGCCGTCGACCTTGATCTCGGTGCCGCCGTACTTGCTGTAGAGCACCTCGTCGCCTTCGGCGACGTCAAGCGGAGTGCGCTTGCCCGTGTCCTCGTTGACCCTGCCGTCGCCGACCGCGAGCACCTTGCCCTTCTGGGGCTTCTCCTTGGCGGTATCGGGCAGGACGATCCCACTGGCAGTGGTCTCCTCCTCCTCGATCGCCCGCACGATCAAACGATCGCCTAGGGGCTTGAGCTTCATCTATGCAACCTCCGGATGAAAGGGATGCTGGTTGAGATTGGCACTCTCGTATGCAGAGTGCCAGCGAACTGCAACTATAGCCGGTGGCGCTTGAGGATGAAGGATAAATTGGCACTCTCGCATTACGAGTGCCAGCGAAACGCCTTCCCATCGGCAAGTTTAGGCAAGGTCTGGGGGAGTGGCGCCAAATCTTAGGGGTCACGTCTGGGGGTGGCCACGATGCGCCGCCTGCGTGTCCGGCCGATCCTTACCGCGTCGGGAAAACGAGCGGAAGGGACCGCAATGAGGATCATGAACGCCATCGTCGGCGGCGGGGCAGGCTGGCCACGAGCTAAGGTCGCCGGCGCGGCCCGGCTGAAGGCCGCCGTCGCGGTCGTCGGCGCACTGCTCGCCCTTCTGCTCCTGGCCGCGCCCGCGGTCGCCGCGGGCTCGACGACGCTCGCCGGTCTGCGCGCGTCGCTGAATGCCCAGATGGCAAAGGCGGGCCAGCGTTCGGGCGCGTACGTGGTCGATCTGAGCTCCGGCCAGACGCTCTACGACGTGCGCAGCCGCGGTCGGCTGGTCCCGGCCTCGCTGGAGAAGCTCTACACGACCTCGGCCGCACTGATATCGCTCGGGCCCGACACGCACCTCTCGACCGACGTGCTCGGAGCCGGCCGGCGGGTGGGGGCCACGTGGGAGGGCGACATCTATCTCCGTGGTTCTGGAGACTTCACGTACGGCTCGGCGTCGTTCAACCGTCGGGCCTACGGCGGCGGCGGCACGGTCCAGGCACTGGCCCTCGCTCTGCGGGGGGAAGGAATCACACAGATCAGGGGCTCGGTGCTCGCCGACTCCTCGCTGTTCGCCGACGGCCCCGGGCGTTCGTTCTCGCTGCTGCTGTGTTCCAAGCCGCTGTTCGGCCCCGGCTGCCCGTATGGACCCGCCGGGAAGTTCACCCGTCCGCTGCCCAACGGTCCTCGCAGCGCCGTGACGGTCGACCGCGGGCTGCTCAACAGCACCAGCGCCAAGACGCAGACGCACCCGGCGCTGTTCGCCGCCCGCCAACTGGTCGGGCAGCTGAGGCGCGCGGGCATCAGCGTGACCGGCCATCCGGGCGCGGGACGTACCCCGCAGTCCTCGCGGGTGCTCGCGACCACGTCCTCGCCGAGCGTGGCGCAACTGGCCGCGCTCACGAACAAGCCGTCGGACAACTACGCCGCCGAGATGCTGTTCCGCGTGCTCGGCGCGCGCCGCTCGGGCACCGGCACGGGCTCGCGCGCCTCGGGGGCCGCCGCCGTCAGCCGCCTCATCGCCCGGCGCTTCGGGATCCATCCCCGCATCTACAACGGGTCGGGGGAGTCCGGACTCAACCGGACATCGCCCCGCGAGCTCGTGCGGCTGCTGATCGGGATGAGCAAGCAGGCCGTCGCGGGCCAGTTTGAGAGCTCGCTCCCCGTCGTCGGCCGCTCGGGCACGCTGTCGGATCGGCTTCGCGGCACCGTCGCAGCAGGTCGGTGCAAGGCCAAGGACGGCACGCTGACCTCGCCGCTGGTCGGGACGGCCGCCGGCTACTGCCGGACGGTCGGCGGGCACACGCTCGCGGTCGCGATCATGACCAACGGCATCCCGATCCATTTCGATCGGAAAAAGAACGAGCTCACAAGCTTGGCGTTCACGATCGAGGATCGGATGCTCGCCGCGCTGGCCGGGTTCCGGGCGACGCCGACCCGCAGACAGCTGGTGCTGTCACCGCGCCCCGGGCAGCTGGTCCGGGCCAACTCGGTGGGGATCCGGCTGCAGAAGCCAGACAGCCGCTACGCGATCCAGGCCCGCCTCAATGGCGCCCGGATCCAGGGAAGCTCGGCCGGGCAGAGCCGCGTGTCCACGCTGAACGCCTCGATCAGCCACGGCCTGCGTCGCGGGACCAACGTCCTGCGCGTCCAGCTGCTCCAGGGCGCGACGATCGTGCGTAGAGCCGCAGTGCGCTTCAAGGTCACGCCGAACCGCGCGCTCGTCGGCGCGGGACGCGACCGCTTCGTGGTAGTCGGTCAGCCCGTCAACCTGCGGGGCAGCATCGCCAACCCGAGCGGGCGCCTCCTGAACGCGGTCAAGGAGTCGTCGCGCTGGCGCACGGTCAGCGGGCCGCGACCCCGGCCAGGCGCGAAGACCCTCCCGCTGGCGCCACTGCGGTCACCGCGCGGACTCACGGCCGGATTCACGCCCACCGCGCCCGGTAGCTACACGCTCCAGTTCAGCGCCGGTAAGGGGCGCAGCCTCACGTCAGACCGGGTCACACTCAAAGCGATCCCCCCGGCCCCGATGGTCACCGTCGACACGATGAGTATCCAGGGATCGACCCCCGGTATCACCGTCGACGGCAAGTTCTACGCGAGGCCCGGTCGTGATCCGCTTCAGGTCCTCGTGTTCAAGCGCAGCACACTCGAGTATGTCTCGAACAAGTCGTACTTCGACGCCGACGGGTTGGACAAGGGCCTCGCCGACTTGCACTCTGATGATCTGGTGATCGTGTCCCAGCGCCAGAAGGCCGAAAACATTTCGGAGGGTGGGGTGATGGAGGTACTCGTCAGCCGCCTCGGCTTCCCGAATCTGGGCCCGCTTGCGACGGTCAAATGGGTGTCGGGTATCGGGGTGCCGGACACGAAGCCCGGCGATGCCGACGTCAACATCGACCCGGTCTACACCAGCGCTGGGGTGATCAGCGGCGGCGGCGACCAAGGCCTCAAGGGCTACCTGGCCCGGGACCAGAACCTCGAGTTCACCTTCGTCCCCTCGGGGCAGGTTCCGTTCCACTACGCGGCCCCGGCCGACGGGGTGTGCGATCCGAAGGCCCAGGACTGCAGCGCCGGCTACCGGGTGAAGGTCCAGCAGTCTCGGACGCTGACCACCTTGAGTGACCACTTCTACGCGACCGACGACATCCATGGGGGCGCCAGCACTCGCAACGCGAACGCGATGGCCGACGATCTGAACAAGCTCCACGGGAACGAGCTGGTCACGATCCAGTCGGTGAGCCACCGGGTGGCGGGGCAGTCGCGATACCTCGCGCCGATTGCGCCGGTCCCGGTCGCCAACGGTGGCATCGGGATGGACACGATGGTCAAGCTCGCCAATGCGGTGGCCAGTCTGGGCGCAACGCACAACGCGTTCAACCTCACGGCGCTCGCGCAGGGAGCGCAAGCGACCGGCGGGCTCACCTACACGCTGGTCGGCTGGGCGGGCGCGGGCGAGGGCAAGGGCGTCGAGTCCGCCTCCGGATCGCACGGCGCGTCGGCCGACAGCCCCGCCACGCTCAGTGGCACGTTGAGGCCAAACAACCAGTCGGACTACCGGCCGGTGGAGGCCAGTGAGGAGCCCGACGTAACCAACAAGCTGTCCCAGCTGGTCTGGTCCCCGGCTGGCAAACCAGTCACGCACGTGCCACCGGAAGCCAAAGGCTGTCTGCCGACAGCCCCAGGGGAGCGCTGGCCGCTGGACAACGACTCCGAAGCGCAGCTGGCGATCAAGTACCTCACCGCGACTGACACGCGGCTCGGTGACGACCCGCGCGTCGCCTACTGGTACGCAGGTGGCGACCAGGCGTCATGGGACAACATCGCCGGCCAGCTGAAGGGTCAGACCTACCCCGACCACGCGAAATTCAGCGAGCCGGAGTTCACCAAGGCCAAGAACGAACTGCTCTGCGAGATGAACTTGGTCGGGAGGGTGAAGACATTCATGACCGACCTCTCAAAGCCATTCTCCACGACCACGGACTGGGCCACGACACAGAAGATCGCCGCCGACATCTACGACAAGTCGCACAAGCCGGAGGGTTCAGCGACCATGAGCTGGCTCGAGTTCACCAACCTGCTGCTGGAAGCGGGCTCGCCGTTCACGGGCCACGTGAGCGGTGCGATCGCCGCGTTCATGAAGGTCGGGATGTGGGCGTTCGGCGACAACGAGAATGGAAGCTCCAACTACGCCGATTTCAACGTCGAGGCCAGCAAGCTGGCGGCGGAGATCGTGACCCAGGCCCAGATTTCGGTCAAGACCATCCAACGCATGGGTGACATGATCGTCAACGACTACGCCAAGCTCACCGAGGTCGGAAGTCACGCGAACTGCCTCCCCAGAAAGGACTTCCCAGAGGGTTGCCCGGAGGAGTTTCAATTCACTCCCGACGACCAGCAGCATATGGAGACCGCGGCGAACAGGGCAATTCAGGCGCTGGCCTACGAGGAGTTCGTTCCGATCACGTGGCGGGTGTTCGAGCTAAACGGGACCAAGAACGCACACCACCCGGAGTTCAAGAAGGCGCCGCCCCCGGTCAACGAGTACCGATGCGACGTGGGCTACAAGGCCTTCTACCGCTACGACACCAACTCGAAGGCCACGAGCTGGATATTGCAGGACGCCGACCCAGCAGGCCAGAACAACAACTACATCACGTTCGCAATTGCGGAGGATCCCGGACATAGCCAGTACGCCACGGCTCCACCCGGCGACGTGCTCGACAAGATGTTCGGCAAGCTCGGCGCATCGAACAATCCCGACGACGGCGGGCTCGCGATCGATCCGACGGACTTCATGAGCGAGGCCCCGCACCACGCGTGGTGGCGAGGCACGATCGGGAACGACCCGTGCTGGTGGGGCACGCTGTTCTAAAAGCCCCGCCAGCCGTGCTGCGCCGCAGCAATCGCTAGCCGACCGGCCGCCGGCTCAGGTGGCGCCAGTGGCCGGGCAGGTCGGGATGCTCGAGGAACGCGATGTGGTCGTCGGTCGCGGACGCGGCGACCGCGTCCCACACGCGCTGGAGCGCATGGTCCAGATCGGGGGCCTCGAGCGTCACGTCGAACGCGCCGGCTTCATCGGGGGGCGCCACTGCCGCGTCGGGGAGCGAAGCCGACAGCTGGTCGTGGGCCTCCTGGTCGCGGGGCGTCGCCATGTGCAGCATCACCATCGACACGCGTTGTTGGGCCACGGCACATGTCTATCACCGCCGATACCCGGCGCGCGCGCCCGCCAGCGTTAGTTCTGGGCCCCGCCGAGACCGTGGATGCGGTCGCGCAGCTCGGGCGGGTTCTCGATGATCTGCGAGAAACGCACCACGGTCACGGTGTCCTCCATCGCGACCTTGCGCCCGTAGATCTGCTCGAGGAAGTGGACCATCTCGTCGACGCGGCGGAACTCCGGGTTGTCGTGCTCGATGTCGCGGGGGGACAGATCCTTGACTCGCTTGACCTCGACCTGATCGATCACCGCGTTGAAGATCTTCTCGCGTGGCGAGTGCTGGTAGCCGATCGTCACCAGCACGCAGTCGTTCTTACGGTACTTATGGGACTTGTCGCCGAGGCGGATCGTCGCGGTCTTGCGACCGCGCCGCAATTGATCTGCAAACACCGACGAATAGAAGTTCAGGACGCGCACGGTCCGCCAGCCTACCGATCAGATGCCAATCGCGACAACGCGCGCTTCACAACTGCCCGCTCGCCCGCATATGTGAGCGAACGAGCCGCCTCCTCCAATGGCATCCAGCGGGCCTCCTCGATCTCGTGATCGTGGTCCTCGAGATCCCCGGAGCGGTACTCGAACAGGAAAAATGCGACCCGCTTGGCCACCTGTCGGCGCTTGCGCTCGTAGCGGTAGTGGGTCTCGCCGAGCTCACCGACAAGCTCGGCGGCGACGCCGGTCTCCTCGGCCACCTCCCGTGTCGCGGCCTGCTCGGGCGTCTCGTCGCCATCGGGGTGCCCCTTGGGCAGCCCCAGCACGCGGTTGCCGTTGGCGTCGCGCTTGACCGGGACGATCACGATCAGCTCGTCGCCGCGGACGACGACGCCCCCTGCGGAGAATTCTGGCTCGGACATCAGCGTATTTACGGGGGCGGCCACTAGTAGACGTAACGGTCGAGGGCCGCCGGATCGTGCACTGTCAGCTTGCCGCGGCCCTGGGTGATTATCCCGGCCCGCTCGAGCACCGCGAGAAACCGGCTGGCAGATTCGCGTGAGGAGCCGGCGAGCTGCGCCAGGCTCGCCTGCGTCGAGGTGATCAGCACGTCGCCATCGCCGGCGCCTTCGGCCTGGGCGCCAGCGACCAGTTGTGAGAGCACGGCCGCCACCCGGCTCTGGACGGTCTGGAAGGACTGGCGCGCGAGGCGCTCGTTGGTCTCGCGCAGGCGGCGGCCGAGCGACGCCAGTAGCTTGATCGCGATCGCTGGGTGCTCGCTGAGCAGCCGCCGCATGTCGCCGCCGAGGATCGCGATGGCCTCGGTCGGCTCGAGCGTCTCGACAGTCGCCGAGCGACGCTCGTCGTCGAACATCGCCAGCTCGCCGAAGATGTCGCCGGGACCGAAGTTGGCCAGCGTGATCGAGCGGCCGTCGGTGTGCTCACGGACGGCCCGGGCCTGCCCGGTGCGGACCACGTAGCAGGTGTTGCTCTCGTCCCCCTCGCGGAACACGACCTCGCCTGACTCGAACCGGCGCGGCACCGCGACCTCGGCCACGCGCGCGAGGTCGTCCTCGGCCAGCTCGGCGAACGCCGGCACGTGGTGGAGCAGCTCCATCGTGTCCTCGCTTCCGGGCGCCATCGCCAGAGCTAACCACACGAGCAAGCGGTCGACTACGCGGGGCCCAGGGCGCGCTCGCGCGCGGGCAGCTCGGCCAGCGCAGCCGCGGATCGATCACAGCGCGCCCGGCTGTCAGAATGTCGCCGCGGTGCCGTCTCGCTTCGTGTTGTGCATCACCATTCTGGCGCTGACCGGCGCGACGCTCGCCGAGCAGGCCTCGGCGGCGACGCCGTCGGCCTCTCAGATCCGCAAGGCGGTCGGCGGCGCCGAACGCTCAAAGCAGCTGTGGGCGACGATCAACGTCTGCAACACCCACCGCCACCCCAACACGGTCGGGATCCGCGGGCAGGTACCGGCGCTCGGGTTCTCGTCATCGATCTCGATCGCGATCAGCGTTGACTTCTGGAATCCCCAGACCAGGCGTTTCAGGCCCGACCCGGACACCGAGCGCCTGATCCGACTAGGCAGCCCCAGCACTGGCGTCCATCAGCAGGGGGTCACATTCAGGTTCGACCCCCACGCCGGGCGCTTTCGCGGCAGCGCGACGTTCATGTGGCGGCGGGGCGGCAAGCTGCTCGGCCACACCGACCGGGTCACCACCGGCGGCCACCGCGACGCCGACTTCGGCGACCCACACGGGTTCAGCGCCGCCACCTGCACGATCCGCTGACCAGCCGGCGTCTACGTGGTGAGCGCGCCGAACAGTCTCGGGTCGTTTGTGATCACGCCGGTAACCCCGAGCGCTTCGAGCTCGGACAGCCGCGACAGCTCGTCGACCGTCCACACATACAGCTCACCGCCGGCGTCCTGCACCCGGCGGACCAGCCGCGGTGTGACCAGCCGCCAGTGGGCCATGATCGCGTCGCAGCGTCCGGTGCTGATCGCCTGATGGGCCCGGATTGGAAACACGGCCCGCGCAGCCTGGAGCACGACCAGCGCCGCCGGGACCGTGAGCGGCGAGCGGAACGGGTCGCGCTTGACCTTCGGGATCGACCAGCCCAGCCTCACCGCCGGCTCGGCTGCCCGGATCGCCTCGAGGCTTGGGTGCAACTGCGTCGAGATCAGTGACCGCTCCAGCATCCCCCGCTCCCGCAACGCCTGCAGCACCCGCAGCTCGTATCCCGCAAGCTTGAGATCTAGATCCAGCTCGACTCCGTCGAACGGGTGCGAGCCGAGGTGATCCAGGCCCTCCTCGAGCGTGTGCGGGACGCGCGAGGCGGCATCTTCGTAGTCGTGGGCCAGCAGCAGCCGATCGCCGCCGCGCTCGGGCAGCACGTCGAACTCGATCATGTCCACCCCGGCATGCAGCGCGGCGTCAAAGCTCGCGACCGTGTTTCCCGGGGCGATCAGGTCGGCACCCTTGTGGCCGACCCGTCGCAGCGCGGGGCCGCCCGCGGGGCGCGTCGCTGCGCTCACTTCTGACATCCCGGGCACCAGTATGTCGTGCGGTTGGCGTCGCCCTGGCCGCGCGACAGGATCCGCTCGCCGCAGCGGGGACACGGACGCCCGACCAGCCGGTAGACGCGCGACTCGATCGCGATCGGGCCCTTGCGGGCCGACAGGTCCATCCGAGGGCGCACCTTCTCGACGATCCCCAGCAGCTCGCCGTCGCTGAGCTCCGACAGCCGCCGCCACGGGTCGACCCCCGCCTCCCAGCACGCCTCGGCCTTCCACATGTTGCCGATCCCGGCCACGTTGCGCTGGTCCAGCAGCGCGTCACCGGTCGTCCGCGTCTGATCGTCGGTGCGGATGATCCGCAGGAACCGCGGAGCGTCGAACTGTTCGGCGAGCACGTCTGGGCCCAGCGCCGCGAGCCGTTGATCGAATCGCGCGCGGCCCTCGGTCATCAGCTCGAGCGTCGGTCCGTCGAACTCGACCACGTCGTGACCTTGCGAGCGCATCACCAGCCATGCCCGGCGCGGCGATCGCCGCCAGCGCCGGCCTGCGGGGTACACGGCCCACGCCCCAGTCATCGCCAGGTGTGAATGCAGCACCAGGTCGCCTTCGAAGTGCAGGAACAGGTGCTTGCCGTGCGTGCCGACCTCGTTCACCCGGCGGCCGCCGAGGCGCTCTGGCCATCGGTCGCGACCGTGCCGAGGCTGCGGCGTGGCGATCGACTCGGGTACGCGGCCCTCCAGCACGGGCCGGATCCGGCTGGCCGCGTACGCGATCGTGTCGCCTTCGGGCATCGCCTCGCGGTCCGACTCAGGCGGTCAATGTCAGCCGCCGGGGGCCCTCCTGGAAGCCGAGCGCGACCAGCGCCGGGCCCAGTGGCGAGCTCATCGCCGACTCCCCGTCGACGCGCTCGAGCGCCAGCCGCTTGATCGCGCCGCTGCGCACGTGCTCGACTAGCGCCGCCAGCGCCGCCTGGAGGCGCGGGTCGTCGGCCGCCACCAGCGTCTGCAGCGCGCGGCCGGCGCGCTCGAGATACGCGATCGGCTCGCCGTCGATCAGCACCACCTGCGCGCCGGCGACCCTCGATGGACGCCGGGAGCTCTCGCCGTCGGGGCGCGTCGGCCACGGCAGCGCTGCCCCGTAGGGTTGCGCCGGATCGACGGCCGCAAGCACGATCGGCGGCTCCTCGGAGCGAGGCTGCGCGCGGAGCCGCTCCACCGCACCAGGCAGCGCGAACTGAGCGCCACCGAGACCCTCGACGAAGTACCCGCGCCGGGCGACGCCGAGCGTCTCCAGCTGGGACAGCTCCGCGTAGATCGCCGAGAACCCGCCGGCGATTCCCTCGGCCAGCACCTGCTCGCGGGTCAGCACCCCGTAGCGCTCGAGCAGCAGCTCGGCCAGCGCGCGGCGGCGGGAGGACGGATCGACCTGCTCGCGGAACAACGGTTCGGTCAGCGACCACCGGCCCTGGACCTGCGCGGCGGCGCCGCCACGGCGGCGCGAGCCAAACCGGCCGGCCCGCCGCGCGGTCGCGCGCACGCGGTCGCGCTGGGCTCGGGCCAGCGTCAGCCTTGGCGCCCGCAGCGGCGCGAACGCATCGTTGGTGGCCTCGCCGGCCCAGGCCAGATCCCACAACGCCTCCTGCAGCTCCTCTGGCGCAAGGTCGACGTCGGCCAGCAGATCGGTGAAGAAGCACGCACCCGCCGCCAGCCGCGCCCGGACCGCGTCGTGCTGGTCGAGATCGGTCTTGCCCGGGCTGGCGCCGCGCAGCTGCGGCGGCCCCAGGTCGACGAGGTCCTCGCGGAAGTACAGGGCGACGCGCCCGGAGTTGCGCCCCAGCGAGCCCGCGCCGATCCACACCACCTCACCACTGGCGCACAGCTGATCCATCCAGGCCGGCGAGTAGGCGCCGATCCGGCGGGCGAGCACGTCGCGCTCCCAGGCGTCGGCGGGGAGTGCCAGCCCCTGCAGCGGGATCAGCGCCTCCCTGAGCCGATCGGTCCCCGCGCCCGAGGCCGAATGACGGTCGACGTTCTGCCAGCCGGGGAGGAACCGGGCGAGCGCCCGCTGGTCGACCGGTTCGACCTCCTTGCGCAGCACCGCCAATGAGGCACGTCGCAGCCGGCGCAGCACCTCGGAATCGCACCACTCGCGTTCGGAGCCGCCGGGGCGCAGCTCGCCTCGCACCAGCGCACCGTCGCGCTCGAGCTGGCTGAGCACCGCCGAGGGGTCGACGCCATACCGTGCGCGTAGCCCGTCGAGCGTGAACGGGCCATGGGTGGCCCCGTAGCGCCTGACCAGTCGCCCGAGCGCGTCGGGCACGTCGTCCAGGAACGCCGCCGGCAGGCCGCCAGGAGGCGCGACCCCGAGCGCGTCGCGGTACAGCCCGGCGTCGGCGGCGTCGATCCATCGCTCCTCGCCCCCGACGCGGATCGCGATCGCACGACGCTCGGCGCGCAGCTCCTCGAGCATCGCCATCGCATCGACGTCGGCGAGCACTCGCATCCCGGCCTCGGTGGCGGTGAGATCGCCGACGGTCCGGAGCACGTCGTGCAGTGCATCGCGCGTACCGGCCTGGCGGATCTCCGACAGGAACTGGAGGTCGTCCTCGACCTGGATGAGCGCGGCCGGATCGATCAGGTCGCGCAACTCCTCCTGGCCGAGCAGCTCCCTCAACAAATCGCGGTCCAGCGACAGCGCCGCGGCGCGGCGCTCAGCGTTAGGCGTATCGCCCTCGTACATGTAGGTGGCGACGTAGTCGAACAGCAGCGAAGAGGCGAACGGGGAGGCGGTCGGCGTTTCGACCTCGATCAGCGAGATCTCGCGGCGGTGGAGCATCGTCAGCAGCTCGACCAGGCCGGGCACGTCGAGCACGTCGCGCAGGCACTCGCGGTATGTCTCGAGCACGATCGGAAATTCCCCGTACTTCTTGGCCACCTCGAGCAGCGACTGGGACTTAAGCCGCTGCTGCCACAGCGGCGTGCGCTTGCCCGGGCGAGCGCGCGGGATCAGCAGTGCCCGGCCCGCGTTCTCGCGGAAGCGGGCTCCGAACAGGGCGCTCGCCGACAGCTCGGCCACGATCTGGTCCTCGACCTCGTCGGGATCGATCAGCACCAACTCGGCGCCCGGCGGCTCCTCGGCGTCCGGGAGGTGGACGATGATCCCGTCGTCTGACCAGATCGCGTCTGACTCCAGGCCAACCTGCTCGCGGATCCTGGCGCTCAGCGCCAGAGCCCAGGCGGAGTGAACGCGTCCGCCGAACGGCGACAGCACGCACAGCCGCCAGTCGCCGATCTCGTCGCGGAAGCGCTCGATCACGATCGCGCGGTCCGATGGCACCACGCGGGTGGCAGCCTGCTGCTCCTGGAGGAACTCGACCAGGTTGCCGGCTGCGCGGCGATCGAGGTCGTACTCCTGCTCGAGCGTCTCGGGCTCCTGGTCGACCGCCCAGCGGGCGAACTCGCCGATCGCGGCACCGAGTTCCTTCGGGCGGCCGATGCCGTCGCCCTTCCAGAACGGGACCGCTCCGGGCAGCCCGGGCGCCGGAGTCACGATCACTCGATCGCGGCCGATCTCCTCGATCCGCCAGGTGCTCGCGCCAAGCAGGAAAGTCTGGCCCGGGCGGGCCTCGTAGACCATCTCCTCGTCGAGCTCACCGACCCGGCGGCCGTCAGGCAGAGTCACCGCGTACAGGCCGCGATCCGGGATCGTGCCGGCGTTGGTGACGGCGAGTTGGCGCGCTCCGGGCCGAGCCCTGAACGTGCCCGCGATCCGGTCCCACACGATCCGGGGGCGCAGCTCGGAGAACTCCGATGACGGGTAGCGGCCGTCGAGCATGTCGAGCACGTTCTCGAGCGCGTGGCGGCTCAGCTCCGCGTAGGAGTGCGTCCGCGTCACCAGCGCGTACAGATCGTCGACCGACACCGGCTCGTCGTCGGGCGCGGCGGCGGCGATCGCCACGATCTGCTGGGCGAGCACGTCCAGCGCGTTGCGCGGGACAACCGTCGTCTCGATCTCCCCCAGGCGCATCCGCTTGGCCACGACCGCGCACTCGAGCAGGTCGGCCCGGAACTTCGGGAAGATCCGACCGCGGCTGACGTCTCCGACCGAGTGACCGGCTCGGCCGATCCGCTGCAGGCCGCGGGCCACCGACTTCGGTGACTCGACCTGGATCACGAGGTCGACCGCGCCCATGTCGATCCCAAGCTCGAGCGACGAGGTGGCGACGAGGCATGGCAGCTCGCCGGCCTTGAGCAGCTCCTCGACCACCGTCCGCTCCTCGCGCGCCAGCGAGCCGTGGTGGGCGCGGGCGATCTCGCGCTCGGCCAGATCGTTGAGCCGCAGCGCCAGGCGCTCGGCCGCTCGACGGTTGTTGACGAACAGGATCGTGGAGCGATGGGCCTGCACCAGCTTCAGCAGCTCGGGATAGATCGCGGGCCAGATCGACCGCCGCGTCGCCTCGGTGCCGCCGAGCAGCGGATCCAGGTCGGGGGCCGGAGTGGCGTCGGGCTCGACCATCGATTCGACCGGGACCTCGATCCGCAGGTCGAGCTCCTTACGCACGCCGGTGTCGACGATCCGGCAGGTGCGCCGCGGGCCGACCAGGAACCGTCCGATCTCGTCGAGCGGCTTCTGCGTAGCCGACAGGCCGATCCGCTGGACCTCGTTGCCGGCGGCCTGGGTGAGGCGTTCGAGCGTCAGCGCCAGGTGCGCGCCGCGCTTGGTCGCCGCCACCGCGTGGATCTCGTCGACGATGCACCAGCGGGCGCCCGCGAACAGCTCCTGGGCGCGTCCGGTCAGCATCAGGTACAGCGACTCAGGGGTGGTGATCAGGATGTCCGGCGGCTCGCGGAGCATCGCCTGGCGCTCGCGCTGGGGCGTGTCGCCGGTGCGGACCGCGACCTTCAGGTCGGCGCCGATGCCACGCAGCGGCGTGCGCAGGTTACGGTCGATGTCGTAGGACAGCGCCTTCAGCGGCGACACGTAGACCAGGCCGATCCGGCGGTCCTCCGCGGCGCGGTCGTCGTTGGCCAGGCGGTCGATCGCGTACAGGAACGAGGCGAGCGTCTTCCCGGAGCCGGTGGGCGCGGAGATCAGCACGTGCTCGCCGGAGGCGATCGCCGGCCAGGCCTGCGCCTGAGCCGGTGTGGGGCCGGCGAACGCGCCTTTGAACCAGTCGCGGGTGGCGGCGTTGAATTGCGACAGAGGCACTTCCACTGAGGTTAGTGGGAGCGGTCCCGCGGCTCGGGATCCATGAACGCCAGTTTCGGGCTCGGTCCGGCGTCGGTCGCGAGCGTCGCGATCCGCCGTCCGGGCTGGACCGCATCGTGGATCGGACCGAGCCGGGCGCCGAGCCGGTCGGCGATCGCGTCGAGGTCGGAGACGATCACCACCAGGCCATAGAACCGCGCCGGACCGGGCCGCATCCCCGGCGTTTCGACCAGCTCCAGGATCGTGGGCCCGAGGCGGCGGAACCCCTGCCGGAAAGCGGCGCGTTCGCCGGCCTGCGGGACGTCGCGGATCCGCCGCAGCGGCAGGCCCGCCCGCTCGAGCGCGGCCGCCGTCCGGTCGAAGTCGGGGGTGATGGCCACGACGTGATCGATCCCGACTGCACCGTTTGGATGCTCGGCCGGGGCGAGGGGCGCCATCGCGGTGTCGGTCGCCAACCCGTCGATCTCGGTCGGCGCCGGGTCGATCCCACTGAGCGCCCAGCGGGCGATCCCACGCCCCGAAGCCTCGAGATGCATCGTGACGCCACCGAGCACGAGCCGGCCGCCGGTGACCTCGAACCCCAGCGCCGACCATCGCGCCGCGGGGTCCGCGATCCACAGCGCCGCGAGCTCGGGGCGCGCCGGATGTGTCGTGTCATGCACGGTTTCAGCTCCAGGCGGACTCGGGCAGGCCCGCCATTTCCCGGGCCCGGGAGAACACGTCATCGGTCATCTGCTCGGTCAACTTCCCGGTGAACGTGTTCTGCTGGCTCGGGTGGTAACTGCCCAGCAACGTGAACCGGTCGACGGTCACCTCGACGCCGTGCCCGAACTTCGGCCGCGGTCGGGGGACGGCGATCTCCAGTGCCGCGAGCACCCGGAACGCCACCTCCCAGGCGAAGCCGCCCAGGCACACGATCACCTGCACGGCGCCCAGCAGCGGCAGCTCGCGCACGAGGTACGGCAGGCAGTTATCGCGCTCGGCCGGCAGCGGCCGGTTGGCCGGCGGCGCGCACCGCACCGCGGCGGTTATGTAACAACCACGCAATGCCAGGCCGTCGTCGCGCGACACCGACGTTGGCTGGTTGGCGAACCCAGTCCGGTACAGCGACGCGAACAGCCAGTCACCCGAACGGTCGCCGGTGAAGATCCGTCCCGTGCGGTTGCCTCCGTGCGCGGCCGGAGCCAGCCCGAGCACGAGCACCCTCGCTTCAGAATCGCCGAAGCCTGGAAGCGGCCGGCCCCAATACTCCTCCGACGCGTACGCCGCGCGGCGCTCGCGCGCCACCTGCTCGCGCCACTGCACCAGCCGTGGGCAGCGCCGGCACTCGACCACCTCACGCTCGAGCGCGCGCACCCCGCCGGCGCCCACGGCGGTCCTCAGGCCTTCAGCTGGCGACCGTAGTGGCGCTCGTAGTACTCGCGGTAGGAGCCCGAGCGGATCGGCTCCCACCACCAGGGGTTGTCGCGATACCAATCGACGGTCTGCCGGAGCCCCTCCTCGAAACGGACCTGCGCCTTCCAGCCCAGCCCCTCCAGCTTGGCAGAGGACAGCGAGTAGCGGCGATCGTGCCCGGGACGGTCTGTCACGTACTCGATCAGCGACTCGTCGGCACCGGTCAGCTCCAGGATCCGCCTGACCACAACCATGTTCTCGCACTCGTCGGGACCGCCGCAGTTGTAGGCCTCGCCGGGCTTGCCGGTGGCCAGCGCCTGGCCGATGCCGCGGCCGAAGTCCTCCACGAACAGCCAGTTGCGGACGTTGCGCCCGTCGCCGTAGACCGGCAGCTTGTCGCGCGCGATTGCGTTGAGGATCATCAGCGGGATCAGCTTCTCCGGATACTGACGCGGCCCGTAGTTGTTGGACCCCCGGCAGATCACCGTCTCCAGCCCATAGGTGTGGTAGTAGCTGGACACGAGCAGGTCGGCACCGGTCTTGGTGGCGCTGTACGGGCTCGAGGGCGCCAGCGGCGAGGACTCGGTGAACGACCCCTCGTCGATCGACCCGTAGACCTCGTCGGTCGACACCTGCACGTAGCGCAGGTCGCGCTCGCGCGCGGCCTCGAGCAGCACGTGGGTCCCCTGCATGTTGGTGACGATGAACGCCTCGGGGCCGGAGATCGAACGGTCGACGTGGGTCTCGGCCGCGAAGTTGACGATTGCGTCACAGCTCGACACCGCGTCGGCGACCGCGACCGGATCCTCGATCGCACCCGGCACGAACCGGATGTCGTCGATCACATCGGTGAGGTTCTCCCGGCGCCCGGCATAGGTGAGCTTGTCGAGGACGGTGACGTCGTCCCCGTGCTCCTGCACCCGCAGGCGCACGAACGTCGAGCCGATGAACCCGGCCCCTCCACAGACGAGCAACCTCATGCCGCACCCACCTTCGCCGTGATGTAGTCCGCCAGCCCATCGCGCCACTCGGGCAGCCGCGGGCCCTCGTCGCCACGCTGGGTAACCAGCACGCTGTTGGCCGGGCGCGGCGCGGGCCGGGCCAGGTCCTCGCTGCTGCCGGGCAGCACCTCGCAGTCGAGCTTCGCGGACTCGACGATCTCGGTAGCGAACTCGAACCATGTGCAGTCGCCGCCGCCCGCCACGTGCAGGACCCCAGGCACAGGCTTGTGGGCCAGGGCGAGCAGCCCATTCGCCAGATGCCCGGTGAACGTGGGGCATCCACGCTGGTCGTCGACCACAGTCAGCTCATCGCGCTCTCCGGCCAGACGCATGATCGTCGCCGGGAAGCAGCTCCCGCCCACGCCGAACAGCCACGACGTGCGGACGATCGTGTGACGCTCGGGCGCGAGCTGGGCGACCGCGCGCTCGCCCGCCAGCTTGGAGATCCCGTACTGCGACAGCGGGCCGACCGGGTCAGATTCGACATACGGGTCGGATTTGGAACCGTCGAACACGTAGTCGGTCGAGACCTGGATCGTCCAGGCTCCGGCCGCCGTCGCGGCGGCTGCGACGTTGGCGGCGCCGGTGCCGTTGACGGCCAGCGCCGCGTCGGCCGAACTCTCGGCGCCGTCGACGTCGGTCCAGGCGGCGCAGTTGATCACCACGTCGGGTGCCGCGGATTCGACCGCGCGGCGCGCAGACTCCGCGTCGGTCACGTCGAGATCTCCTCGCGCGAGCGCGGTCACCTCGTGACCGGCGGCCACACCTTCACCTACGAGATCCTGCCCGAGCATTCCTCCGGCTCCTGTGATCAGCAGTCGCATGCGCGCCCGTATGGTAGAGGCGGGTGCGCATTCCGGCCGCTATGTGGTCAACTACACCGGCATGCAACGGATCGAGGGCCACCCCGCTTCCGCCGGCGGCACGCAGCGGCGGGTTCGGCTGCTGGCCGCGGGCGGAACGATTTCGATGCGCGGCGAGCACGCCGTGCCTGCGCTCGACGGCGCTCAGCTGATCGACGGGCTTCCCCAGCTCGCCTCAGGGCCCGCGCTTGAGGTCGAAACGATCCTGGCTCTGCCCGGTGCGCATCTGACCCTGTCGGACTCGCTGCGGCTGGCGCATCGCGCGCGCGACGCGGCTGCGGCCGGTGAGGGGGTGGTGATCACCACCGGGACCGACACGATGGAGGAGCTGGCGGTGCTGTGCGCGCTGGTGCATGACGGAGAAGCGCCGATCGTCCTCACCGGGGCCAACCGTCCCGGCAGCCTGCCCGGCGCGGATGGTCCCGCGAACCTGGTCGATGCGGTCGCGGTCGCCGCCTCCCCGCAGGCGGCCGATCTCGGAGCGGTGATCGTATTCGGCGGAGAGATCCACGGCGCGATGACCGTGCGCAAGATCGACAGCACAGGCCCGACCGCGTTCGGGTCGCCGGCCGCCGGGCCGCTCGGTCGCGTGGTCGAGCAGCGCTTGTGGCTGCACGCGATGCCGATCCGCCCGGCCGCGCTCGACGTCGGGCGCCTGGCCAACCGGGTAGTGGTGGTGAGCACCGGGCTGGGCGACGACGGCGCGATGCTCAGGCACGCGTCCCGCAGCGCCGATGGCGTCGTGCTGATCGCGCTCGGGGCAGGCCACCTGCCGCTCGGGGTGATGGAGGAGCTTCAGGCCGCCGCCGAGCGGGTGCCCGTCGTGATCACGTGCCGCCCGGAGCGCTCGTCGATGCTGTTCTCGACCTACGGATTCCAAGGCGCCGAGCGGGACCTTCGCGCCAGCGGCGCGATCTGCGCTCCGTTCCTCTCGCCCGCGGCCGCCCGGGTCGCGCTGCTGTGCTGCCTCGGCGCCGGGCTGGATCGCGCGGGCGCGCGGGCGGCCCTGGCGCCGTGGGACGCAGGCTGATCAGTCGGCCCAGAACTCCTGCACCATCTCGCCGTCGCCGCCCTCCGGCCGGTCGTTGCCGATCGCGATCAGCGCGAGGCCCTCGGGGCCGCCCTCGAACGATCGCACGACCTCGGGCGCGACCCGCAGGACGTCCCATTCCGAAAGCTCGATCACCTCGTCGTCGAGCTTCGCCCGGCCGGAGCCGGAGACCACGACGTACGCCTCTTCCTGCTCGCGGTGGCGATGCCCGAATGGCGTACGGAAGTTCGGGTCATAGCGGAAGTAGCTGACCCCGAGGTGATCGGAGTCGAGGTGCTTGCGCGCGAATCTGGCCTCGAGGCCGGATCCGTGATCGGCCGCGGAGTTGTCTACTTCCAGGAGGTTCATCACGGTGAAGCCGGGCATCGGTCCCTCGCTGTTCGGAGTGGTCTAAGTGGGTTCACGAAACCTACCTCTCCCGGGCAATTTGCGGTGGTAGGGTCGGCGGATGGGAGATCGAACGACGTACACACCCGGCACCTTCTCTTGGGCCGATCTGTCAACGACGGACCAGGACGGCGCCAAGCGCTTCTACGGCGAGCTGTTCGGCTGGGAGGCGACCGACAACCCCGTAGGCGACGGCGTCGTCTACTCGATGATGAGCATCGGCGGCAAGGACGCAGCGGCGATCTCACCGCAGCCCCAGCAGCAGCGCGACGCGGGCGCCCCACCGGCCTGGAACTGTTACATCACCGTCGACAGCGCCGACGACGCGCTCGCCAAGGCGAAGGAGCTCGGCGCGACCGTCCATGCCGACGCGTTCGACGTGATGGACGTCGGGAGGATGGGAGTCGTCCAGGATCCCCAGGGCGCCTACTTCCTGGTGTGGGAGGCCAAGACCCACATCGGCGCCTCGGTCGTCAACGCGCCTGGCGCGATCTCGTGGAACGAGCTGGCCAGCCCCGACCCTGAGGGGTCGGCCTCCTTCTACTCGCAGCTGCTCGGTTGGTCGACCGAGGCGATGGAGGGCATGGATATGACCTACCTCGTGATCAAGACGGCCGCCGGCACGATGAACGGCGGGATCCGCTCGCAGATGCCCGGGGAGCCTCCGTACTGGCTGGTCTACTTCGGCGTCGAGGACGTCGAGCAGGCCGGCGCGAAGATCAAGGACCTCGGCGGGGAGGTGCTCGCAGGCCCGATGCCGGCGGGCCCAGGGACGATCGCGATCGCGCGCGACCCCCAGGGCGCGGTGTTCGCAGCGTACGCAGGGGATTTCGACGATTAGGCCTATCTGCGTCCCCGGAAGTCGTGATTGTCATACTGGGCGGCGGTGCGTAAGCAAGTTCTAGGTCTCGCCGCGGTGGCGTTGCTCGCGGCCGGATGTGGACAGGCCCAGTCCACCGAGTCGGGGTCGAGCCCGCAGGACGCGTCCAACAAGGCTCCAGTCCAGAAGCATTCGGCCCCTGGATCGGACGCGCAGCAGGCACCGGCGCTGCACTCCCATCCCCAGGTGATCCAGCCGGTCGCCGGGGCGGTGGCCGGCTCCCAGCCGGCCGAGGCGCAGGTGCCCACGGACGTCAACGTCGGTTCGGGTTCGGGTTCCAGCTCGGGCTCGGGCTCGGGCTCGGGCTCGGGCTCGGGCGGAAAACTGGCCCAGCCGGTGTCCGACGCGCAGATCCGTAAGGAGCTCGCCGCCAGCGGGCTGTCCGGTGGCGGCACCCAGGCCACCCTGACGCCCAACGGGCTCGCGGTCGCGCCGGTCAACGCGCCGCTGGCGGTGCAGAACGTGATCTCGGCCGGCAACCAGATCGCCCATCTGCCCTACCGGTTCGGCGGCGGCCACGGCACGTTCGAGGACAACGCCTACGACTGCTCGGGCTCGCTGAGCTTCGTGTTCGCGGCCGCTGGCCTGCTCAACACCACCGTGACTTCAGGTCAGCTGATGAGCTGGGGCAAGCCCGGCCCGGGCAAGTGGATCACTGTGTTCGCGGCCGCGGGCCATACGTTCATGTACGTGGCGGGGCTGCGGTTCGACACGGTGGCGCTGGCGGAGACCGGATCCCGCTGGTCAAACCGGTCAGCCGACGAGCCCGACATCAAGAGCTTCGTCGTCCGCCACCCGGACGGCCTGTAGGCACCCCTCGCCGCGGGCTCAGCCGGCTGCTGCGGCGGTCGCCGCCTCCCGCGCGCCGTACGCGGCGAAGTCGCGTCCCCGCACGAGCACCAGCGAAAGCACCGCGCCGGTCAGCGCGATCACCGCGCTGACGAGCAGGATGTCGTTCATCGCGCTGGCGAACGCCGTATGGACCGCGAGCGTGGCCCGCGCGCGGGCGGCGCCCGGCACCGCGCTGATCACGCTCGCTGCACCGCCGCCGGCAACCGCGTGGGCGATGCTGTCGACGTGGCCGGCCAGCGGCGTCCCGACCAGACGCGGGGCGAGCTTGCTCGAGATCGCACTCTCGAAGATCGCCCCGAGCACGGCGATCCCGGTGGCGATCCCGACCTGGCGAAACGTCGAGTTGATCCCCGAGGCCATGCCACTGCGCTGCGGGGGCACCACCCCGATCGCGGTCGAGGCGAGCGCCGGGTTGATCAGCCCGACGCCGGCGCCCGCGAGGATGAAGCCGGCCAGCAGGGCCGTCCAGTGCGAGTTGGCGGTGAGCCCGCGCATCAGCAGCAGCCCGACTCCGACCAGCAGGAGCCCGCCGCTCAGCAGCAGGCGTACCGGGACGCGAGTCGACAGGTTGCCCGACACCGCCGAGACGCCGAACGCGACGACCGTCACCGGCAGGAACCGCAGTCCGGTCTGAAGCGGCGACAAGCCCAGCAGCGTCTGCAGGTAGAGCGTCAGGTATAGGAACATCGCGAACATCGACGAGGACAGCGTGAACGCGGCGATCGATGCGCCGGCGAACGTGGGCTTGCGAAACAGGGTCAGATCGAACATCGGTTCTCTCTGGACGAGTTCGGCGACCACGAATGCGACCAACAGCGCCGCCGAGGCGGCGAACAGACCGACGATCAGCGCGCTCCCCCAGCCTTCCGCGTTGCCGCGGATCAGGCCGAGCACGAGCAGGAACAGCGCCGCGGTGAACGTCACGGTCCCGATCCAGTCGATCCCGCTGGCCTGCGGGTTGCGCGACTCGACGACCTTGGTCATCGTCAGGAACGCCGCGACGATGCCGATCGGGACGTTGATGTAGAAGATCGACGACCAGCCCAGGCCCTCGGTGAGGATTCCGCCGAGCAGCGGGCCGATCGCGGTAGCGCCGCCGATCGTGGCGCCCCAGATGCCCAGCGCGGTGCCGCGTTCGCGGCCATGGAACTCCTGGGCGAGCAGCGCCAGCGAGGTGGCGAACATGATCGCCCCGCCGATTCCCTGGGCGGCCCGGGCAAAGATCAGGAACAGAGCGCTCGGCGACAGCGCGCACAGCAGCGATGTGAATGCGAACAGCAGCAGGCCGATCGTGAACAGCAGCCGCCTCCCGAACAGGTCGGCGAGCGTTCCGGTGGTCAGCAGCAGCGACGCCAGCGTCAGCGCGTAGGCATCGATCACCCACTGGATGTCGGAGAAGTTCGCGTGCAGGTCGTCGGCGATCTTCGGCAGCGCGACATTCACGATCGTGATGTCGAGCAGCAACATGAACGTGCCGACGCAGACGACGATCAGCGTCCACCACTTACGCTCCATAAGCGACAGGCTAGTACGTCGTCGGCCGGGTCAGGCGCGGCCGTAGACCGGGATCGCGGCGCCGCTCGTCGGCACCGCCTCGTCGGTCAGCAGATGCGCCACCACGGTGGCGATCTCGGACGGCTTGACCCACCGGTCGTGCTCGGCGTTGGGCATCGCCGCCCGGTTGGCGGGCGTGTCGATCACGCTGGGCAGGATCACGTTGCAGCGGATCCCGTCGTCGCGGTACTCGACGGCCACGGCCTGGGCGAACGCGATCACCGCGGCCTTGGAGGAGATGTAGCCCGCGGCGCCGCTGAACGGCCGCAGCGCCGCGCGGGTGCCGACACACACGATCGAGCCGCCGCCGTTGCTCACCATGTGCGCGAGCGCGGCCTGGGTGACCAGGTACGTGGGCCTGAGGTTGAGCGTGAACTGCCGCTCGAACTCCTCGATCGGCGTCTGGTGCACGCGCCCGCCGGCCGCAAACCCGCCGACGAGGTTGACCACACCCCGCAGGGGCGCCTCCCGTGATCGCGCCGCCACCTCGACGACCTCGGCGACCGCGTCGGCGTCGAACAGGTCGGCACGAATCAGCTCCAGACCCTCTCGCTCGTCGATCCGCTCTAGCTCGCGCTCGACGATCCAGGGGACCACGACGCGCCATCCGTCGTCCAGGAGTCGGGCCACCACAGCGGATCCCAGGCCGCCCGTTCCCCCCGTGACTATTGCCGTGCTCTGCATCGTCTGCTGTCCGCGCGTCACTCTATCTTCGTGGCGCAATGGAGGTCCGACAGTTCGCAGATGGTTGTGAGATCGGACAGGCACTGCTCGTGCGGGACGCCGAGTGCAGACGCCGCCGGGACGGCACCGAGTACCTGAAGCTGACGCTCGGGGACAAGACGGGAAGCGTGCCCGCGGTGATTCGCGACGGCTTGGCCGAGGCTCGCGAGCTCTGCCGCCCGGGCGCAATCCTGTTCGTCATCGGTCGCTATCTGGCGCACCCCCGTTACGGCCCCGAGCTGGCGATCGCCCGGATGCGACTCGCCGCCGAGGACGAGTTCGACCGCGACGACCTTGTCGACGGCCCTCCGCGGGACGCCGAGCACATGGAGGCCGACCTGCGCCAGTTGCTGGCAACGGTGCAGAACGAGCACCTGCGCCAGCTGTTGTCTGTCGTGTTCGGCGAGCGCTCGCCGATCTGGGCCAGCTACCGCGACGCCCCGGCCGCCAAGCGCTACCACCAGGCCTACCGCCACGGGCTGCTCGAGCACTCGCTGACGGTGGCGCAGGCAGTCAGCGCGATCTCGGCCACGTTCCCCGGGATCGACCGCGACGTCGCGGTCACCGGAGCGCTGCTGCACGACATCGGCAAGCTCGAGGCCTACGACGTAGTCGATGGCGCGATCTCGATGTCAGATGACGGACGGCTGTACGGCGAGATCCCGCTCGGCTACTACCGGGTCCGGCGCACGATCGAGGATCTCGCCGGGTTCCCGCCCGAGCTCGCCCAAGCGGTCCTGCACATCATCCTCAGCCATCACGGCTCGCTCGAGCACGGCAGCCCGGTCGTACCCTGCACGCGCGAGGCCACGCTCGTGCACATGATCGACAACCTCGGCGGCCGGCTGGGCAGCTTCGACCGCCTCGAGAAGGAGCTTCCCGCGGGCGAGCTCTGGTCCGGCTACGACAAGGCACTAGGCGGCGGGGCGTACTTCGCCTCCCGCTCGCAGGCGGACCGCGAAGCGGCGTAGCGGCGCCTCAGATCTTCTTCTGCGCGCGCACCGCGGTGCCGTACGCGCAGATCTCAGTCCAGGTGCCGCCCAGCTCGGACGTGTCGAACCGGAACGCCACGATCGCATCGGCGCCCTTGCTCTCGGCCTCCTCGACCAGCCGCTGGCAGGCATGCTCACGGCCCTCCGCGAGCATCTTTGTCATCCCCTTCAGCTCGCCACCGACCAGTGACTTCAGCGACGCCCCCATCTGCGAACCGACGTTGCGCGAGCGCACCGTGAGACCGAACACTTCGCCGATCACGTCGGTGATCTCGTAGCCCGGCAGGTCGTTCATCGTGCTGATGATCATTGCCCCTCCTTACCTGGATGGATTAGGTGACCGCGATGTTCGCATGACTACGTTCACGGACAACACGCGGAGGCGGCGAACAGTTCACGCAGGTCGCGATCGGCGGGGTGCCTAGCGCGTTTGTCGAGATCGTTGCTGCGTAGGCCGAACCGCCGCCAGCGCGTCGAGCGCCGCATGCAGGATCGGCTCGCGGTAGTCGGGGTCTCCCGGGATCTTGGCGATGGCGGCGACCATGTCGAGGATTTGCTCCAAGGTGAGATCGCGCCGGATCTCGCCTGACTTGTGGGCCGCGAGCAGGAGCGGCCGGCCGGCGTCGAGCACGCGCGCGTAACCCGCCCCGAAGACGGGGTCGTCCGCATCGGAGTGTTCGAGTAACTCGGCCGCAACGAGTCGCTTGCTGGTGAAGTAGGCGAAGAAGCGCCACAGCCACCCCCTGAAGCGGGCTCCCGGTGTATCCCCGCCGATCGTCGCGGCTGCCTCGCACACGGCATCGATCTCGTCGACGTAGAGCGCCTGCAGCAGCTCGCGTCGATTGGCGAAGTTACGGTACAGCGTGGCGGAGCCAACCCCGGCGCGCCGGGAGATCTCGGCCATCGAGACGTCCGCGTCCGGATCGGCGAACGCGGCGCGTGCGGCGGTGAGGATCCTCTCGCGGTTGCGCTCTGCGTCGACCCTTCGGACCGGTGGTTGAGGCGTCGGCGATCGTGTCATGCGATAAGTGGGGAGGGTCTCCGCTATAGTATGTGGGCACCCTCTCCGCTTCGTCGCTGAGTCTACTCGCCCGCCGCCGTCCGCACGCGGCCGGCCACGCCAATCACCGCATAAAGGAGCAACCCCGATGAGCCGGCCGACCCCTGCCATCCCGGTCACCTTCGGGATCATGACTGCCCCGCAACAGGTCAGCTACCGCGACGTTCTGCGGGTCTGGAGGGAAGCCGACACGATCCCTGAAATCGAGCACGCTGGCTGTGACCCCTGATACCGATCCCCGGCGACCAGCACTGCTCGCGCGCTCGCGACCAAACCGCCCTCGTTCGGCATCGGTCGCTCGCGACCTCGGCATGGCGCGAGTATCCGGCGCACGGCCTGCCCTTCCACGACTTCGCACACGCGGTCGGAGGCCTCGCCGAAGCGTGCACCGTCATCCGGCGCCTGTGGACCGAGGACGAGCCGTTTGACTTCAACGGCAGCTACGTCCAGCTGACCGGAGCGTTGTGCAACCCGAAACCGGCCCAAAGGCCCCACCCGCCGATCATGATCGGCGGCCGCAGCCCCGCGACGCTGCGCGTGGTCGCCCAGCATGCCGACCTGTGGAACATTGCCGGCGGCGACATCGACGACTGTGTCCGACGGAGCGCTCTCCTGGACCGATTCTGCGCCGAGATCGATCGTGACCCTGCGTCGATTACCCGCTCGATCCATCTGCCCGTCTCCTACGACGACGCAGTCAGGAGCAGGCTCGCGATCGCGAAAGCCATCGAGGCCGGCTTCCGGCACATCGTCCTCGGACTACGCGCTCCCTACCCTGAGGACGTCGGATGCTGGGTCGCCAGCGAACTCGTCAACACGTCGGCCTGAGCCAGGTCGACGACTACTGGTCGCCGATGCTCGACGCAGCGGCCAGAATCGCTTGGATGGCGGCCTCCGGGTGAGACACCATCGACACGTGTGAGCCGGCCACCTCGGTCGTCGTGGCGCCCGCGCGCGATGCCATATGGCGCTGCGTATCGGGCGGGATCACGCGATCCTCGGTGCCCACCACCGCCCAGCTCGGAAGCGTCTTCCAGGCCGGGCTGCCGGATGGAGTTGTGTTCGCGGCCAAAGTGATCGGCCGCTGGCTGGCCACGATCAGCCATCGGTCCGCATCCGACAGGTCTTGAGCGAAGGCCGTGTGCACCGTGTCGGCCTTCAGGTAGGCGTCGGCGTCGCCCTCGGGCGCGTCTGGGTAGCCCACGATGTCGAGGACGGTGGTCGGATCGGGCACGTCCAAGGCCGATCCCGAACCGCCCAGGATCTGAAAGACGGTCTCTCCCTCGTCCGGCATGAACGCGTCGACGTACACCAGCGCCCGCACGTCACCACCGGCTGCCCCGGCATTGGTGATCACGAAGCCGCCGTAGGAATGCCCGACAAGTACGACCGGACCGCTGGTGCGTTGCTCCACGAACGACGCGACATACGGCGCATCGGTCGCGACCTTGCGCAGCAAGTTCGGAGGGGTCAATACGGTGAAGCCCTGGCTCTGCAGCTGCGATGAGACGGCATTCCAGCTGGATCCGTCGGCCCACGCCCCGTGGACCAAGACGATGGTGGGATTCGGCATGACTGTCCCCTCATGAGATTGTGACTCGAGCCTGGCCCAGGGTACATGTGGCCGCTGCCTCTGATGAATCGCTCCGACACTACGGACGGCTCCGTGATGAAAATGGTCTGTATATGCGACCTTTTTCATCAATCAGTCGATCAACAGGGCAATGGTCGGGGACGCGTCACACCTAGGCGGCGGTCACCGACCGCAGCGCTACCAGCGACTCGTCCATCAGTCGCCGGAAGGCCCTCGGATCATCCTGCTCCACCCAGTGGGCGAAGGCCACATGAAAAACGGTCACGCCCGCCTGGGCGGCGAGGATCGCCGCATTTGCGCAAACGCCCCGTTCGATCAGCGCGGTCTTGATGGCACCGGCGAGGGTCTGCAGCTTGATCAGTTCACGTTCCTGCAGCTCCGGGTTGGCCTCGATGATCCCCGCGCGGATCCGGGCGAATTCGTGGCGTTCGGTGAACATCTCCGCGACCGGATCGAGTCCGGCCGCCACGATCGTGAGCGGGGGCGCGTCCGGGGGGGCGGCGGCAACCCCCTCGAGCCAGAGGCGCTGGAGCTCGTGGCTGCCGCTGAACAGCACCTCGCGCTTGTCGGAGAAGTAGCGGAAGAAGGTGCGCTTGGTCAGCCCCGCGCGCTCAGCGATCTCGGCGACGGTCGTCGCCTCATATCCCTGCTCGTCGAACAGTTCGATCGCTGCGGTCATCAGGCGGCCCTGGGCGTCTGGTTTCCAGCGTGACATCCCAGCACAGCCTAGTTGATGACACCAGGTGACATCCGCGTGCTATCTTGATGACACCGGGTGACATGCAACCGACTGGAGATACCAATGCGCGTATTCGTAACCGGCGCCTCAGGCCACATCGCCGCCGCCGTCATCCCCGAACTTCTCAACCACGGCCACCGCGTCATCGGCCTGGCCCGCTCCGATGCATCAGCTGAGGCCGTCGCCGCGCTCGGCGCCGAGGTGCACCGGGGCGATCTCGACGACCTCGACGGTCTGAGGGCCGCCGCCGCTGAGGCCGACGGCGTGATCCACCTCGCCTTCAAGCACGAGGCGATGCTCACCGGCGACTTCATGGGCGCGGTCTCCGCCGATTTGGCGGCCACCCAGGCGATCGGCGGGGTCTTGATCGGCACCGACAAGCCCTTCGTGACAACCGGGGGCACGTTGATGCTCGCCATGGCCGGGATCACCGGCCGGGGTGGGCGGGTCGGAACCGAGGACGACCAGTCCGAGGGCGGTCCCCGGACCGACGCGGCCAACTACACGATCAGTCTGGGGCAGCAGGGCGTGCGCTCCTCAGTCGTCCGGCTCGCACCGATGGTCCACAGCGATCTCGACCATCACGGCTTTACGCACGCGCTGATCGGCTTTGCCCGTGAGAACGGCGTTGCGGCCTACACCGGCGACGGCAGCAACCGCTGGCCGGCGGCCAACACGTACGACATCGGCGCGCTCTATCGCCTGGCGTTGGAGAAGGGCCCCGCCGGTTCGACGTTCCACGGCGTCGGTGATACGGGCATCCCGCGCAAGGTGATCGCCGAGACGATCGCGGGCAAGCTCGGGGTCGAGACCAGGAGCATCACGGATGAGGAGGCGCCGCAGTACCTCGGCTTTCTCGCCGCCTTTGCCGGGTTTGACAATCCGACCTCAAACGACAAGACCCGCGAGGTGCTGGGCTGGGAGCCGACCCATCCCGGCTGGGTGCAAGACGTGGAGACGGGCCACTACTTCGGAGCCGCGGCGACGGCCTCCCGGTAGCGGGGCAGCAGGCCACCCCAGGCAGCCAGATTGCGGTCGCGCCACCCGTCGGCTCCGTCGCCGAGGCGCTCCCAGCCGCGGTGCTCGATCTCGACCCGCGTGCGGCCGCGATCGAGCTCGTGGAAGCTGATCTCGACCTCGGTGGCGTCGGCCCGGTCGCGGCGGATGTGCCACAGGTAGGTGAGCGAGCGCGGTCGGTCGAACGCCGTGACCTCACCCCAATCGTGTTCCTCGCCACCGGGAGTCCGCTCGAAGATCCGGCCGCCGGGGCGTTGCTCGAGCACCACGGTCGCGCCTGGATCCGACGACACCGTATGGCTGCGCGGCCACCACGTCGAGATCCTCGCCGTCCACGTGTCGAACGCGTGCGCCCTCGAGCACCCGACCTCGAAGCTCATACGGATCGGCTCAGGCATCGCCCGCGCCCGGGTCTGTGTTCTCGGCCAGCATCCGGAACCGTCGCCCAGCGTCGCCCCAGACCTCAGCCAGATACTCGCGGACCGCCTCGACCCCCTGTTCCTGCAGGCGGTAGACCCGGCGCGTGCCCTGGGGCTCCTCGACGACCAGCCCGGCGTTCTTAAGCAGCCGCAGGTGCCGCGAGACAGCGGGCCGGCTGATCGGAAGCTCATCGGCGAGCTCCTGCACAGACCGCCCTCCCTCGCCGAGCAGCTCGACGATCCTCCGGCGGTTGGCGTCGCCGAGCGCGTCGAACGGGTCGCCGCCGACCCGGGCGAGTGGATCAGTCATTCTGCTCGGCGCGCTGCTTGAGACCGCGGGCGAACTTGGCAAACGACGGGCCGAGATCCGGCATCGACTTCCAGATCAGACCGAGCATCGGCCCGCTGTACTCCTCTCGAAGCTTGAAGTCCGTGCCGTCGTCTCCCCGGGGCGTCAGCGTGAACGTCCTCACGCCTCTGAACAGCCCCAGCGGCATGCCGCCGCTCCAGCGCATCGAGCGCGGAGCGGCGACCTCGGTGACGCGTACCGGGAAGGCGCGGCCGGGGTTGGCCTCCGACGTGACCTTGAGCCGCTCGCCCGGTGCGATCGTGCCCTCCAGCGCGACCACGCCCGAGTCCCACTGCGTGTAGGACTGTCCGTCGAGCAGGATCCTCCAGACCGCCTCAGGAGCGGCCGCGATCGTCGCCGTCGCCTCGTATGCCTTCATCGTCGCCCCTTCTCAGATCGATATTCGTAACAGTTCAGTTACGGTAACACAGCGGCTACGGTCGCTCAACCGCGGTTGCGTAAGCTCAGCATCGTGCTGTCGTTGATCCCCGCCACCGAGGACGATCTCCCGTTTCTGTCCGACCTCGCGGCCGACCCGGCGGTCGAACCGTTCCTCTCGTTCGGGGCCGGTGAAGACGAGCGGCTGCGCCCGTTCCTGCACGCGCCCGGCCCCGCGCCCGAGTCCACCGCGCTGCTGATGATCGAGTCCGACGCCGGCGACTCGCTCGGCGCGCTGGCCCTCTCGCTGGTCAATCCCCGCAGCCGCATCTGCGACATCTCGCGCGTGATGATCCGGCCCGACAGGCGGCGCTCGGGGATCGCCTCCAGCGCGATCGAGCTCGCGTGCGCCCACGCGCTCCGGGACCACGGGATGCACCGCGTGCAGACCGAGTGCTACGGAGACAACCACGTCGCCCACCGTTTGTTTCAGAGCATCGGATTCACGCGCGAGGGAATCCGCCGGCGCGCCTACTGGAGGCGTGGCGGCTGGCTGGACGGGGTAATGTTCGGCCTGCTTGCGGAGGAGTTTTCACCCGAGGGGCCGCGAGCGGGGGCAGGGCCCGCGTCTGTGACGCGGCGCATCGGCTCAGTTCCAATTCCGCGCAAATAGCGTCACCTCGGGGTCCCTGCCGTATCGGCGCAGACCCGCCCGAACTACATTTGATCTGATGGCCAAGGACACCGAGAAGCTGATCCGTCAGCTGTCGCTGATCTCCTATCTGATGGCCGAGCGCCGTCCGGTGACCGCACCGGAGATTCGGCGCGACGTCGAGGGCTACAGCGCGATGAACGAGGACGCGTTCGCGCGCCGGTTCTACGCCGACCGCTCCGAGCTCGAGGCGCTGGGGATCCTGCTCGCGGTCGAGAAGCCCGTCGACGGGCTCGTCGAGCAGGAGACCTACTCGCTCCCGCCCGAGAACTTCCACCTGCCCCCGATCGAGTTCACCGACGAGGAGCTGGCGGCACTGCGCACCGCGCTGCAGCTCCTCGACGGGGAATTCGCCTACGCCGAGCCGCTGCGTCTGGCGCTCCAGCAGATCTCCTGGGGACGCCCCAGCCCCCTGAGCGCCCCGGAGCAGAGCACGGTCGCGCTGGGGATCACCGGCTCGGCCGGAGGCCACGACGTCTCCCAGCGGCTGGCCAAGATCGAGACTGCGATCTTCCGCCGCAAGACCGTCGTGTTCGACTACTACACGATGCAGCGCGACGATCTGGGCACGCGCCGGGTCGACCCGTACCAGCTGCTCTACCAGGGGAGCCAGTTCTACGTGGTCGGGCGCTCACACGAGCGCGACGCGATCCGCGTGTTCCGGCTGTCGCGGATCCGAGGCAAGGTCGGCTACTCGACGAAGGCCGAGCACGACTTCCAGCGCCCAACCGACTTCGACCCGCGCGCCTACGCCAGCCGGATCGACTGGCAGTTCGGCGAGTCGATCGGCACCGCCGAGATCTGGATCGGGCGCCGGATCGCGTGGCAGATCGAGCGCCACTTCGGCCGCTACGGCGAGATGCACACGCCCAACGGCAAAGGCGACCAGGTGTTCGTCACCTCTTACTCCAACACGCGCCAGCTGATCGCCTGGGTGCTGGGCCTGGGCGAGCACGCGCGGATCCTCGAGCCGCCCGAGCTGGTGTCCGAGCTGCGCGAGCGGGTCGAGCTGCTGATCGAGCGCCACACCGGGGACCCCCGGATCGCCGGGCCGGCGACCGTTCAGGCGCCCGACGGTGCCGAACGCCCGGATCGTCCCGATCCAGACTCCGGCAACGGCCACCACCCCGACAGCGCGATTCGCCCTGAGCGCTTCGCCCGGCTGGTCACGCTGGCCAGCATCCTGATCTCGGCCGGGCGCGCCGGACGGCGACTGCAGGCCGGCGAGCTGTGCCGCGAACTGGGTATCTCCGACCAGGAGCTGCGCGAGGACATTTCGGTGCTCAACGTCGTCAACTTCGGCGCCGGGACCTATGTGCTCTACGCCGAGATCGCGGCCGACGGGCTGGTCGAGGTCGACCCCGAGCCCTACGGGGACTCGTTTGCGCGGCCGGCGCGGCTGCTGCCCGTCGAGGCCAAGGCGCTGATCGCCGCGATCGACCTGATCGGGGAGCACATCCCCGAGGGCTCGCTGGCCTCGGTGCGTCAGAAGGTCGTGGCCGCACTGGGCGAGGATCCGGTCCACGAGGGCCTTCAGATGGCCCCGCCGAGCGGGGACGACGCCGAGATCGCCGGGGTCGTCTCGCGTGCGATCTCCCAGCGGCAGCTGCTGTCGTTCGAGTACTACAAGGAGAACGAGGACGAGTTCTCGCTGCGGAGGGTCGAGCCGTACGCGCTGATCAACGGCCGCGAGGGCTGGTACGTCGCGAGCTTCGATCCGTCGCGCGAGAGCGTCCGCCACTTCCGCCTGGATCGGATCAAGTCCGCGACGGTGAGCGACGAGCACTTCGAGCCGCGCCCGGACGTGGATCCTGCCGCCGACGTCGACGGCTGGCCGCGGACCGGCGAGGTCCCCGCCTCGCGCCGCGCCCGAGTGTGGATCTCCCCCGAACGGGCTCGCTGGGCGCGGGAGGAGCGGACCGTGGTCGCGGACCTCGACGACGGCGCCGTGATCGTCGAGCTCGGCTTCGCGGGCGGCGACTGGCTCGTGCGCGAGGTGCTCAAGGAGGCCGGCGACGCGGTCGTGCTCGAGCCGGAGGACGCACGGGTAGCGGTCCGGATGGCGGCGGAGGGCGCGCGCGCCTCCGCGGAGCTCGTCTCGCGCTGAGCGCATTCACAACATGAGCCGACGCGCCCAGATCGCGATGAGCGCCGAGGAGCAGGCGGCGTTCGTCGGCTCCCAGCGGGTCGTGGTGTGCGCGACCAACGGCCCCCGCGGCTGGCCGCACCAGATGCCGCTGTGGTACGTCGTCCGCGACGGCGAAGTGTGGGCCTGGAGCTACGCGAAATCTCAGAAGGTCCGCAACCTGGAGCGCGACCCGCGGGCCACGCTGCAGATCGAGGACGGGGACCAATACCAGGAGCTGCGCGGGGTGATGATCCAAGCGCGTACGACGATCCACCGCGATCCCGAGTTCCTGGTGCTGTTCGGCGCCGAGCTGATGCGCCGCTACGGCGGCGACTCGACCGGCCAGGACTTCATGGACGCGGTTCGCGCCCAGGCCGCCAAGCGGGTGGCCCTGCAGTTCGTCGCCCGAGCGTGTGGTCAGCTGGGATCACCGCAAGCTGGGCGGCGTGTACTAGGGCCGCGCGGTTACCCTACGCAGCCATGCAACCCCTCAAAGGTCTGATCCTGTCCGGGGGCAAGGGCACACGCCTGCGCCCGATCACCTACACGAGCGCCAAGCAGCTGGTGCCGGTGGCCAACAAGCCCGTGCTGTTTTACGGGATCGAGGCGATGGCAAAGGCCGGCATCGAGGAGATCGGCATCATCATCGCTCCCGAGACCGGCGAGGAGGTCCGCTCGGCGGCCGGCGACGGCTCGGAGTTCGGCGTCAAGATCACCTACATCCCGCAGTCGGCGCCGCTCGGCCTGGCGCACGCCGTGCTGACCGCCGAGTCGTTCCTGCAGGCGTCGCCGTTCGTCATGTATCTGGGCGACAACCTGCTGCAGGGAGGCATCGACGACCTCGTCGAATCGTTCCGCGCCAACCAGCCCGACGCGCTGATCCTGCTCACCCAGGTCCCCGATCCTGAGTCCTACGGGGTCGCCGAGCTCGACGGGGACTCCGTGGTGCGGCTGGTGGAGAAGCCGCCCGAGCCCAAGAGCGATCTGGCACTGGTCGGCGTCTACATGTTCACCGAGTGCGTACACGATGCCGCCCGGGCGATCGAGCCATCCGGGCGGGGCGAGCTCGAGATCACCGATGCGATCCAGCACCTGGTCGACCAGGGCCGCCGCGTCGAGCCCCACATCGTGCGGGGTTGGTGGAAGGACACCGGTCGCCTGGAGGACATGCTCGCAGCCAACCGGCTTGTGCTGGACACGGTGCAGCGCCGGGTCGAGGGCGAGCTGGTCGACTCGCAGGTCGACGGCCGGGTCGTGGTCGAGGCGGGCGCACGGCTGCAGGGCTGCACGGTTCGCGGGCCCGCGATCATCGGCGCCGGCGCGCAGCTGAGCAACTGCTACGTGGGCCCGTACACGGCGATCGGCGAGGGCTGCTCGATCCAGAACGCCGAGGTCGAGCACTCGATCCTGCTGTCGGGGTCGGCGGTGCGCGACCTCAACGGCCGGATGGAGTCCTCGCTGCTGGGCCGCAACGTCAGCATCGGCCGCGACGACCGGCAGCCGCGGGCCTATCGCTTCCTGGTCGGCGACAACTCCGAGATCTCGATCCTGTAGCCCGGACTCAGCCCGCGGTCAGCTCCTCCAGCATCGGCTGATCGGAGCCGCTGCTCGATGCGGTCAGTTGCGCCCGGATGAAGCGGGCCCGTGTCGACGCGAACGTGACCGTGTCGACGGTGCCGTCCGTCCGGCCGCTGACGGTCGCGGCCGTCCGCCAACTGCGGCCGTCGGTCGAGACCTGGATCTCATAGCTGGTAGCCCGCAGGATCGTCACCGGACCCGGAGGCGGCGGGATGTTCGGACCGGGAGCGCCCGGGAACTTCTCGCCCCAGGTGAGCGTCGCTGTGTGCACGCTGCGCGCCTTGCCCTTGACCGGGAGCGTCAGCGTCGCGGGCAGCGACATCGGCTGCCAGTCGGTCGCCGGGCTGCCGTCGACCGCGGCCAGCGGCGGTGCGCCGGGCTGCGAGCTCGAGGCCGACGCGGCGCCGCAGCGGACCACGTCGGAGGTCTTGGTCAGGTCTGGGCGGCGAGTGTTGATCGTCAGCGCGTGACCGGCGCGGAGCGTGCGCTTGTGGCCGCGTGCGTTGACCGGCATCGCCGGGCCGTGGTTGAGCACGACCGTGGTCTTGCGCGGGCCGATCGAAACCGTGAAGCTGCGCCCTCGCCAGTTCAGGTCGTTGAGCACCAGGCCGCCGATCTGGCTGGTCAAGCTCGGGGAGAGCTGGACGGCCGATCCATTCCACCGCATCCCGGTGTAGCCGTACAGGAACTCCTGCAGGAAGCCTCCGATGCCGGTCATGAACGTGAACGCGCCGCCGTTGCGGGTCTCGGAGAACTGGTCGAACACGTCGCGGATGAACGGCTCCAGGCTGCGCCGCGTGTACACGTAGCTGGAGCATCCGGGCGTGCCCAGCGCGGCCGAGTCGATCGTGCCGATCGCGTCGGTCATCGATGGGCCGTCGGGGTCGCTGCGGACCGTGTAGTAGTCCAGGTCATTCTGGGCGACCAGCGGCGACATCGGGAACGCCCACGGATACTGCAGCAGGGTGACGTCGGCCTGCTTGACCAGCTGCCCGCCGTAGCCGCTGAACTCGGGATGGATCTCGGGCGACCCGCCGCTGAGCACGATCAGGCCGGAGGCGATCTGCGACCAGTTGGCGGGGGCCGCTCTGCCGAGCGCCCGCGCGGCCTGCATCGCGTCCTGCAGGGTCGCCCGCGCGGCGACGTTGGTGTAGACCTCATCGTTGACGTCGGGATTCTCCTCGTCGGGCCCGGTGATCCCGAGCAGGTGGTAGTGGCCATCGCTGCCGAGCGTCGCCCGTGAGGCCCAGAACGTCGCCGCCTCGGAGATCACGGGCCAGCCGCGGTTGGCCAGCCACTTCTTGTCGCCGGTGGCCAGGTAGTACTGCCACTGCGCCTCGGCGATGTCGGCGGTGATGTGCTGCTCGAACAGGCCCTCGCTGTTGACCGACACCGGCGGCGGAATCTGCTCGGTGCCGTCGAGCGCGCTCTCCCACGGGAACCGCGCTCCCTGATAACCGGTGGCGGCGGCGTGCTGCTCGGCGGCCGTCAGGCGGTCGAAGCGGTAGTTGTTCATCCCCGCGGCGACGTCCGGATGCTGGGCCAGCAGCGACGGGTACATCCACGTCTCCGCGTCCCAGAAGATGTGGCCGTCGTAGCCGTTGGACGAGAGGCCCGCCGGCGACACGCTCCAGTCGACACCGGCGCGCGTGCTCGACCACAGATAGAACTCGCTGGCGTTGACGTCGGTGGCCAGCGCGTTGTCGCCGACCACGTCGATCCGCCCATTCCACAACGCCGCCCAGGCGGCGTCGCTGGCGCGCCGCAGCGACACCAGACCCGCACGGGCGGCCTTGTCCACCTCGTCCTGCACCGCCGCGACCGGATCGGGTCCGGTCTGGGAGGAGTCGACGGCGACGTACTTGGTGATCAGATAGGTCTGGCCGGCTGTGACCGGGAACGACAATTGCTGGCCGACGCTCTGCGCCGCGGACTGATCGACGTGCGTGGGCGTGACGTCGATGTTGGCGCTGGTGTGCAGCTGACTGGCGATCGCCGCCTGGATCCCGGTTCCCTCCGCCTGGACCTCGACCCAGTCCTGGGGGGCGTCGGGCGACCACCCCTTGGTGACCTCGGTGCTGAGGTTGGCGGGCGTACCGTCGATCGCGTCGGTCACCGTGGCGGTCCCGGACCACAGCGGCGTCAACTGCAGCGTGACGCTCGCGATGTTGGGTCGGGCCCGATCGGTCAGCACCTGGTAGGTGAGCAGGGTGGTGTGGCCGTTGGATGCCTTCCAGCGCGCGGTCGTGGTGACCACGCCGGTGTGCAGGTCGATCGACTGGCGCCAGCCGGTGGTGCCGGCGCTCGATGCCGAGAACTGCTCGCCGCCGTCCGAGAACGTCAGCGTCGACCACGTCGGGATGTTCGCGCGCTGCTGCACGTCGCCCGGGGGCTGGGCGTAGAAGCCGGCGAGCTCGGACTGGGCGGGGACGGTCCCCGGCGCGTATCCCTGGCCCGACGGCGGCACGCGGACGCCGAGCAGCCCGTTGCCGGTGAACGTCGGCGCGTAGGTGCCGGCGGTCGAGGCTGCGGTGAGCACGTAGGAGCCGGTCGGGGCCGCTTGCGCGACGCCACCTCCCACGCCGAGCAGGACGACCGACGCCGCGCCGATCCCGACCAGTGAGAGCAACCGTCGCACCTTCCACCTCCGTTGTCGCGCAATACGCCGGCGGCGTCCTCGGCGCGTCCGGCGCTCTGCTGTCTACCCGGCTGAGGCCCCCACGGAACCCAGCGGCCGCGGCTACTGGTCGCCGAGCTCTGCGATCAGCCCGCTCGGGGTGGTGTCGCGGCTGACGTGCAGGCGTGGCATCGTCAGCGGCGCCTCGGTGCTCTCGGTGGTGCCGCCCTCGGTGGTGTAGGCCATCGTGAAGCCGGCGGCACGGACGGCCGCCACCACCTGGTCGTTGAACTCGCCCGCCGGGTATGCGAACCAGTAGGTGGGGTGACCGAGGATCTTCTGCAGCATGTGCCTGGACCCCGCGGTCTCGGCCTTGAGCTCATCGGGCGACAGCGTGCGCAGGTCGACGTGGTGGGTGGTGTGATCGCCGACATCCATGCCCGCGCGGTCTAGCTCGCGGATCTGGGGCGCCGTGACGAAGCCCGGCTCGTGGGTGCGGCCGGTGATGATGAAGAACGTGGCCACCATGTGCCACCGCTTCAGCGCCGGGAGGATCGCGCGCACGTCGTCGACGTAGCCGTCGTCGACCGAGATGATCACCGGCTTTGAGGGCAGCGGCGCGCCCTTGTAGAGCGCGTCGAACAGCTGCGCCTGACTGATCGGGTGATAACCGTTGTCGTGCAGCGCCTTGAGCTCGGCCTCGAACACCGACGGGTCGACGATCAGGTCGGGCTCGCCCACGGCCGGCATCGGCACCACCCGGTGCCAGGTGAGCACGGGTACGTGGACGCTGCGGGGCGGCGCGTTCGGCGGCGGGATCAGCGCCGGCACGGTCCGGTGGGTGGCCTTGCGGACCTTGGCTGCGACCGTCTTGGCCTTGCCGGAGCCGGTCGTGGTGCTCGAGCTGTGGCTGCTCGACCCCCCTCCTCCGCAGCCCGCGAGCGCCGCTATCAGCAGGACGGACGCCGCCGCCCCGCGTGGCAGGAATCTACGCACGCACACGGAGGCTACCGCGGGGGCCGACAGCAGGCTGGGTACGCTCGATCGGCAGATGACCGAGGCCCCCGACCAGGTCCGCGAACGCCTTCTGAAGGCCTACAACGGCGAGATCGTGGCCGGCGCGGTGTACGAGCTGATCGCCCGCCGGATGCCCGATCCCCAGGCCGAGATCCTTCGGCGGATGGCCGAGGCCGAGTCCGGACATCGCCGCCGGCTCGAGCAGCGGATGCGCGAGCTCGAGATCGGGGTTCCCGACCCGAGCACGGTGCGGGTGCCGCTGTGGTTGCGACTGCAGGCGCGGATCGCGCCCGTCGACCGGCTGCTGGCCGCCCGCGAGGCCGCCGAGGACGACGAGGTCGACGATCTGTACCGCCGCTCGACCGGGGACGCCCAGACCGACGAGCTGCTGCGCGACATCCGCCGCGACGAGCGGTCGCACGCGCTGGCCGTGCAAGACCTCCGCGGCGGGTCCGGTTCGCAGGGCTCGCGGGGCGGCGACCCGCCGATCGCAGTCCCCGGCGCCAGGGCCCAGCTGGACCGGATCCTCGGGCGCGAGAAGGGGCATCGCACCGGCGGCGGCTGGATCTCGGGCGCGATCTACGGCGCCAACGACGGTCTCGCCGCGGTGTTCGGAATCGTCGCCGGCGTCTCGGGCGCGACGGGCGGGTCGAGCTCGGTGCTGACGGCCGGCCTGGCGGGGGCGATCGCCTCGGCGCTGTCGATGGCCACCGGGGCGTTTCTGGCCGAGCGCTCAGAACTCGAGGTCGCGGCGGCGAACGTCGAGCGCGAGCGCCAGGAGATCGCCACCCATCCCGAGGAGGAGAAGGAGGAGCTGTCGCTCTTCTACCAGCTCAAGGGGATCGACAAGGACACCGCCGACGGACTCGCGACGAGGATGTCCGAGCACCCCGACGCGATGCTGCAGACACTGTCGGCCGAGGAGTTCGGCGCGACCTCCGGCGGCGGCGGTACCCCCGTCGAGGCGGCGCTCGCTGCCGGGATCTCCACCGGGCTCGGGGCGATCGTGCCGGTGATCCCGTTCATGATCACCACCGGGACGACCGCAATCGTGCTGGCCGCCGTTGTGTCGTTGATCGCCCACTTCCTGGTGGGCGCCGCGAAGTCGCTGGTGACGCTGCGCAGCTGGTGGTCGGCCGGCCTGGAGATGACCTTGGCCGGCGTGATCGTCGGCGGCGCGACCTACCTGGTCGGGCTGGCGCTGCCGACGTGAGGCTCGGCGAGCTCGTCCCCGCCCAGACGCGAGAGCTCGGCGCGCAGCGCCGCGACCTCGGCCTCGAGCGCGGCGACGCGCGACTCGAGATCCCGGGGGCCGCGCGTCGGCGCCGGCGCCGGGGAACCGGCTGCTGCCGGCGCGTCGGGAGCGGCAGCGGGCTCCTCCCCACCTCCCCCGAGCAGCTGCTCGAAGCGGTCCTCCTTCTGGCCGGGCCGCCGGGCCAGGCGGCGCGCGTAGCCGCGCTCGGCGAGCGAGGCGAGCACCCGATCGACATCGTCGAGCGAGCTCAGCGCCGCCATCCGCTCGCTGCGCGACTTGAGCTCGCCGGGGGTCTGGGGGCCGCGGAGGAGCAGCACGGCGAGCACCGCGAGCTCCTCGCGACCGAGGCCGAGCCCCTCCTCGGCGAGGTGGCGGTATTTCGTGGCGCGGCTGCTGTGGCCGCTGGCCAGCCGCACCAGGCCGTAGCGGCTGAGGCGCTCGGAGGCCGCGCGGACGGTCGCCTCGTCATACGTCGTGACCGGGTCGCGGTTGGTCGACTGGTTGCAGGCCAGGCGCAGCGCGTTGACCGACAGCGGATACTGGTCCGGCGTGGTCCAGCGCTTCTCGATCAGGCAACCGAGGACGCGCTGCTCCGGCGCGGTCAACCGGTCGAAGTGCACGCGCGGAGGATACCCACCGACGGCTGGATCGAGCGGACTGCCGGTGCCAGAATCGGCGTCGGTGTCATTGTCCTCACAGCAGGCCCGCGAGCTCGCTCTCGACCTCCCCGGCACGGTCGAGCAAGATCACCACGGGCGGCCGTCGTTCCGCGTCTCCAAGCGCATCTTCGCGACCCTGTGGGACCCCGAGCATATGAATGTGATGCTCGACGAGCCAGGGATCCGCACCGCCGTCGCCGACCATCCCGCGATCTGCCAGGAGGTCTGGTGGGGTAAGCGGCTGGCCGCGACCCGAGTCGACCTGACGGCCGTCAGTCGCGGCCTGCTCGAGGAACTGCTCAGCGACGCATGGGAGGGCAAGCGCTGACCGGGGGCCCACCGCCACCCGCTAAACTTGCTAGAGCAAGAAAATGTCCGCCAACCAGACTCACACCGCCGAATCCTGCGCCTACGTTGTCGGCGACGACGGGCTGTCGCGATGGTCAGACGTCCACGCCGACGCCTGGATCGGATTGCTGGAGACGCATAAGCGCCTGGTCCGCGAGCTCGACTCCGAGCTGGAGGCCGAGTACGGCCTGGGGCTGAGCAGCCTCGAGCTGCTCGGGCGGTTGGCGGCAGCCGACGGTCGGCAGCTGCGCCTGTCCGCACTGGCGGCCGAGGCCGGACTGAGCCTCAGCCGCGTGTCGCGCATCGTTGACGTGCTCGAGCGACGTGGGCTCGTCCAGCGCCGCCCGTGCGACGCCGACGCCCGCGCGATCGAGGCGCACCTCACCGACGCGGGACTCTGGCTCGCGCGTGACGCGCAGGCTTCACATTTCGCCTCGGTTCAGAGCCGGTTCTTCGACCACCTGGAGCCCGATGAGCTGGCGGTCCTGGGACGGGTGTTCGGTCGCTTTGCCCCCCGCGCGGCCGACGCGTGCGACGCCGGCCGCGCCTCGTGACGGCTAGGCCTGCTTGACCGCCGAGACGTCGAGCGCGAGCTTGACCTTGTCGGCGACGAGCATGTTGCCGCTGCCAAGCGCCTGGTTGAAGGTCATCCCGTAGTCACCGCGCGACAGCTGGCCGGTGATCTCGAGGCCGACCCGCTCGTTACCCCACGGGTCGGTGTCCGTGCCCTGGACCTCTGCCTCGAGCACGATCTGGTTGGTGACGCCGTGAATCGTGAGGTCGCCGGTGATCCGGAACGTCTCGTCGTCGATCGGCTCGATCGCGATGGACTCGAACCTGAGCTCGGGGTGCTCGTCGACGGCGAAGAAGTCGGGCGAGCGCAGGTGGTCGTCGCGCTGGGCGACGTTGGTGTTGACCGAGGCGGCCTTGACGGTGCCGCGGGCCGTGGCGCTCGACAGGTCCTCGCCGATCTCCAGCGTGCCCTCGAACTCCTGGAACTCGCCGCGGACGTTGGCGATGCCCATGTGCTTGATGGCAAAGCCGACCTTCGAGTGGGCCGGGTCGACGGCCCAGGTGCCGGTCGGTACGACGGTGGGGGCGATGCTCGTGGTGGTCATGAAATCTGCTCCGATTCGGTGTGGGTGGGGTCTTCGGCTCGACCCGTTCCCGATTTGCTTGCTAGCGCAAGCATAGCAGATAGTTGTCTGGTCAACAACTCACCGCGTCCGTGCTGAATTTGGTCGCATATGCAGACCAAATTCATCAATCAACCCGCGGGCACTACGCACCGACCTGCCGGAACTCGACCTCCCGCCCACCCGCCGCCCGCACCGACCACCGCCCCGCTCGCCACGAGATCCGGGTGCCGTCGGCGAGCCGCACCCCGGTATGGCCAAGCCGCGGGCGGCCCCACAGCGTGGCCACCAGCGGGCGCTCGGACTCCGGCACGTCCCCGAGACCCGCCGCAACATGCTCGGCCGGATACGTGACCACGATCGACCCGCGACGAACCCACACCGGAATCCGCTGCAGCGGCGCGTCGACCACGACCTCGCCGCCGCCTCGAACCGGCGCCCCGGACCACGTTTGCACCCACTCCCCGCGCGGCAGCGCGGCCTCGCGCTCGCGGGCGCCGTCGTCGAGCACCGGCGCGACCCACAGCGCGGGCCCGTACCCGTAGGCGTCGGAGATCGACCAGCCGCGCGGATCGGAGGGATCGATCAGGCATAACGGGCGGATGATCGGCAACCCGGTGCGCGCCGCCGTGGCCGCCGCCGCGCGGACGTAGGGAACCAGCTGCTCGTGGGCCAGCACGTAGCCGCGGTACAGGTCCAGGACCCGGTCGCTGTAGTGCCAGGGCTCCTGCGGCATCCGCGCGTGCGCGTGCATCAACGGCGTGAAGCATCCGAACTGCAGCCACCGCACGAGCAGCTCCGGCGGTGCGCGTTGGACGAGTCGATGGCCGAGGTAGCCGCCCACATCGTGCGACCAGTTCGAGATGCCGCTGCACGCCGCCGACAGCGTCGCCACCACCAGCACGCGTAACGACCAGAAGTCAGACGCCTGATCTCCGCCCCAGTGATTCCCGCCACCCCGAGCTCGAGCAGCCGGCCGACCTGCTCGCGCCACCACCGCTCGGCACCGGGGTTGGTGAAGTCGACCGGCGATCCGCGGCCCATCCACCACTGCGTCACGAACGGCTCGTCGCGCTCACGGACGAAGTAGCGGCCAGCGGCGCCGGACGCGTAATTGGACGCCGGCTCGCGGTGCAGGCGCTCTGACTCGGGTTGCGGCGGGACCTGGCCATCGTGGGAATCGACGTTGACCCACGGTGTCGCCCACACGACCGTGCGCACCCCGGCGGCGCGCAGCTCGGTCACCATCCCCCGGGCATCGGGGTGGCCCAGGGCGAGTCGAGCACGATCGCGTCGAGCGGGATCCGGTGCTCGACGAAGCCGCGGAAGTCCTCGAGCGCGTCGTCCTGATGCTCGTACACGTCGCGGCTCTTCCAGAACCCGTAGCCCCACTCCGGCAGCAGCGCGGGAACGCCGGTGCGACGGCAGAACTGCCGTAGCCGGGCGGCGGCCGACGGCGCGCACAGCAGTGTCACGCGCAGCGGCCCCGCAACCGCCCGGGTGAAGATCGACAGGCGCTCCCCAGCCAGGTCGAAGCGGGTGCCGTTGGCGTCGGTCTGGACCCAGGCCGCGTAGCCGCGGCTGGACAGCAGCCACGGCACCGGCGCGCAGTCCCCCTGGGGGATGCCGCCCTCGGCGAGCATCTCGGGCGGGCAGTCGGGACCGGTGTATCGCCGATCGGCGCCGAGCTGGACGATCCGCCCGATCTGGTCCAGCGAGGTGTAGTGACGCGCGCCCAAGCCCACCAGGCGCTCGTCGGAGCGCCGGTCCCAGTCCAGCGCGGTGCGCAGCGGCATGCCCTCGGCCTCGAACTCCAGCTCTACGACGTGGTCCTCGGGCACCCCGACCCACAGCCGCGCGCGGCGGCCGCCGCCGAGCGTCAGCGCCACGGCGACACCGTCGGCGAAGCTGTCGAGCACCTCGGCTCGGTAGGCGCGCTCGACGGGCATGAGCTCCTCGTCGGCGACCACCCCCTCGGTGAACTGGATGAAATGGTCGTGCGCCGTCCCGTCGGCGACCCACACGCTCCCGGACCGCATCAGGCGGCGGCCGGAGCGGCGGATCGTCAGCCCGAACGGGTCGAGCGCGAGCTCGACGCGGATCGCGCCGCGCTCCAGCACCACCGGACCCGTCCCGGCACCGATCGAGGTCGAGCTGGGCGACACCACACCCCAAGGTTCTCGGAGCCACCGGCGGTCCATGCACTGTTCACGGAATCGTCACAGGACTGAAGCCCCTTCTTCACAGTGCGCGCAGCGGCCGCCGTCAGGTTGTGACCCATGACCGAAACGAGCCGCGTAGACATGCACGTGCACTCGACGGCATCCGAGCTGTCGAAGCTGGGAGTCCAGCGATCGCTTCACATCCCCGAATGCGCCACCGACCCGAGCGAGGTCTACGAGCTCGCCAAGCGCCGCGGGATGAACTTCGTGACGATCACCGACCACGACACGATCGAGGGCGCCGAGGCGCTGGAGCACCTGTCGGACACGTTCATCTCCGAGGAGCTGACCGTGTGGTTCAAGGGCGAGCCCCAGGCCGTTCACGTCCTCTGTTACGGGATCACGCCCGGCGACCACGAGTGGCTGCAGGCCCACAACGACGACGTCGAGGCGTGCGCGGCGTATCTGCACTCCCACGAGATCACGGCGGCGCTCGCGCATCCGTTCTATGCGGTGCAGGAGCCGCTGACTCCGCGCCACCGCCGCCGCCTGGCCCAGCTGTTCCCGATCTGGGAGACCCGCAACGGCTCCAGGGCCAAAGAGCTCAACCTGCCGGCGTTCGTGTACATCGAGACCCACGGGGGCACCGCCATCGGCGGGTCCGATGACCACGCCGGAATCGACATCGGGCGGACGTTCACCGAGACGCCCGCCGCCGCCAGCCCCGCGGAGTTCCTGGCGTACGTCCGGGGCGGCGACGCCGGCGCCCACGGGGACCAGGGCAGCGCCGCGAAGTGGACCCACGCCGCGATGGCGCTGGCGATCAGGTCGCTGGGCAGCGACGGCGCCGCGCGCCCGGAGCCCGCGTCGGTCCTGCGGATCGTCGAACGCGTGCTCAAGGAGGGCGATGTCCGCCATGGGGCGTCGGGCCCCGACCTCGGGCCCGACGACGCGATCGCGCTGCTGCGGGCGTGGCTGCAGTCGATGGAGCTCGGGATCGACGAGCAGCGGCTGATCGCGCTGCTGCAGGACGGCGAGCTCAGCCACGCCGACCTCTTCCGCCGCGCGCGGCGGATCCACGAGCGCAAGCTCGCCGGCGCGGTCGACGGGGTGGTGTCGATGACCGACGGCGGGCAGGTCGACATCGGCGCCGGCGCGCGTTCGCTGTTCGACGCCTGCATGCCCGCGATCCCGTACGCGGCCGCCTCCGCGTTCCTGGGGCGCGAAAAGGCCAAGCTCGCCCGCAGCGATGGCGACCGCCCGCGGGTCGCGCTGATCGCTGATGGTGTCGGCGGGATGCACGGGGTCACGCACACGCTCCAGCAGATTCGCGAGCGAGGCGTCCGCGGGTTCGACGTCGAGGTGATCGGCACCGACGCCGGCGTCGACCGGCGGCTGAGCGCCGTGGCCGAGATCGACGTCCCCTTCTACCGCGGACTGAAGATCGGGGTGCCGAGCGTGCCGGCGATCGTCGACGCGGTCGCCGAGGGCCGCTATGACCTGGTCCACCTGTGTGCCCCGGGCCCGTCCGGGCTGGGCGCGTGGCTGCTGGCGCGGGTGCTCGACCTGCCGGTGGTAGGCAGCTACCACACCGAGCTCGCCGCCTACACTGGGCTGCGCACCGGCCAGGCCCACCTCGAGGCACTCGCCGCGATCGCCCTGGGTCGCTTCTACGGGTCCTGCGACGTGGTGCTGTCGCCCAGCACCGCATCGGACGAGCGGCTCGCCCAGCTGGGCATCGCCGCCGACCGCGTCCGGCGTTGGGATCGCGGGGTCGACCTCCAGCGGTTCGACCCGGAGCTGCGCACGGCGGATCTTCTCCCGGGGGACATCAACGTCCTGTACGCGGGCCGGCTGACCAAGGAGAAGGGCGTCGACCTGCTCGCCGAGGCGTTCCTCGCCGCGCAGCGCCGTGATCCGCGGCTGCACCTGGTGCTGGCCGGCGGCGGCCCCGAGCAGGACCAGCTTCGGGCGCGCCTGGGAGACCACGCGACGTTCCTGGGCTGGCTCGGCGGCCAGGACCTGGCCCGCGCCTACGCCAGCGCCGACCTGTTTGCGTTCGCCAGCGCCACCGACACGTTCGGGCAGGTGATCCTCGAGGCCCAGGCGAGCGGGCTCCCGGTGGTCGCCGTCGCCGAGGGGGGCCCGGCGTCGCTGATCGAGCACGGCGAAACCGGATTGCTGACCGCGCCGGACGCCGGAGCGATCGCGGAAGCGCTGGTCTCGCTCGCCGGCGACGAGCGCCGGCGCGAGCGGCTCGCCGCGACCGCGCTGGCCGCCGTCAGGGAGCGCACCTGGGAGGCCTCGCTGGACCGGCTGGCAGCGGGCTACCGGCTGGCCCTGGATCTGCGCCGGCCTGGCCGCGCCCGCAGCGTCGCCTGAGCCCTGCAGCCCCCGGCGGGCGCGCCCGGGTGCGCGACAGGACCGCGCCCGGGCGCGGCGAACCCTGCAAGCGTGAGCATGGGCAGGCTCGAGGCGTTCTCGGACGGCGTGATCGCCGTGGCGATCACGTTGCTCGCGCTCGACATCCACGTGCCCGCCTCGGACACCGGCTCGCTCGGCCACGAGCTGGCCAGGCAGTGGCCCCAATACGCCGCCTACGTGGTCTCGTTCGCGACGATCGGGATCATCTGGGTCAACCACCACTGGATGATCAGCCGCCTCGCCCGGACCGATCGCACGATCCTGCTGCTGAACCTGCTGCTGTTGCTGTTCATCGGTCTGCTGCCGTTCGGCACGTCGTTGATGGCCGAGTACCTGCGAGCCGAGCAGGGCCAGTCACTCGCGGCCGCGATCTACTCCGGGCTGTTCCTCCTGATGTCGATCGCCTTCGCCACGCTCAACCGCCACATCCTGTTCCGCAAGTCCCACCTGCTCAGCGAGGAGATTCCCGAAGGGCGCCGGCGCCAGATCCTGTTCCGCAGCGTCGTCGGGCTGCTCCCGTACGTGGTCGCCACCGCGCTGGCGCCGGTGTCGGCCGACATCACGCTGATCGTCTGCGCGGCGGTCGCGATCTTCTACACGCTTCCGATCGCCAGCGGCGGCGCCGAGCCAGAGTGACCGGCCGGCGACCCGGCTAGGTCCACCAGCCGTCGAGCACCCGCCGCCAGTTGCCCCAGGCGATCGCCGAGATCTCGGCGTCGGTGAACCCTGCCTCAGACAGCGCGCTCAGCAACCGCGGAGTGCCGGCGACGTCTCCGAGCGGCGCCGGGATCTTGACCCCGTCGTAGTCGGACCCGAGCGCCACGTGCTCGACACCGATCCGGTCTGCGACGTAGCGGGCGTGGGTGGCGATCAGCTCGAGCGGTGTGTCCGGGTCGTCGGCGAAATCGGAGCGCAGGAATGCGCAACCGAACACGATCCCGACCAGCCCGCCGGAGGCGCCGATCGCATCGAGCTGGGCGTCGGTCAGGTTTCGCGACGCCTGCGCCAGCGCGTGCGCCCCCGAGTGCGTGGCCACGACCGGCCCGAGCTCCATCTTCGCGAGGTCCCAGAAGCCGGCCTCGTTGAGATGGCTGACGTCGACCAGGATCCCCAGCTGCGCACAGCGTGCCGCCAGCGCCCGACCTGCCTCGGTGAGCCCGGGGCCGGTGTCGGGCGAAGACGGCGACACGAACGGGACGCCGTGGCCGAAGGCGTTCGGCCGGCTCCACACCGGTCCGAGCGACCGCAGTCCGGCTCCGTACCACAGCTCGAGCGCCTCCAGTCCCGGGTCGATCGCCTCGGCGCCCTCGAGATGGAGGACCGCGACCGGGGGCCCGTCGCCGTCACGGGCCGCGTCGAAGTCCGAGATCCCGCGGGCGATCCGCACGTGACCGCCGCGCTCGAGCGCCAGCAGGCGCCCGGCGGCGGCGCTGGCGAAGGCGGCGGCCTGCGTTTGGGCCACCGGGTCGCGGGTGCCCTCCGGAGATGGGGTGAACACGGCGAAGATCCCGCCGCGCATGCCGCCGGCGCGCATCCGGGGCAGGTCGAGGTGGCCGCCCTCGCGCCCCTCGACCAGCCGATCGTGATCCTCGCGCGTGAGCGCGTCGTTGTGGCCGTCGAACACCGGCTGGGTCGCCATCGCCGACACGTTACGGGGTAGCGGACGGATGCAGCAGCGGGACCAGTGGCGCGCGCTCGGTCCGCAGCAGCTCCAACAGCGACGGCGGCGTGATCGTCTCGGCCAGCCCGCTCGCCGGCCGCCGCCTCCGACCGGTGTAGCCGCCCGGCGACCAATTCAGCAGCTCGTCGCCCAGCACCAGCCGCGGCTGGCCGCCGTCGAGCACGAACGCGCCGTCGGGGAGCTCGCGATAGCGGATCCGGTGGAGGCGCCGCTGGCGCGTCCCGGGGTCGATCCGCTCGCCGTGCAGCTGCTCGTCGATCGCGTCGGCCCCGCGCTGTCCGGGATGGATCTCCGCCCACAGCTCGGTCAGCTCGTCGTAATCGGCGCGCCGGCAGAGCGCGCACGGTCGGTGGCCGGCCGCGAACCCGGTTGCCTCGTCGAGGAAGAACAGTGGCGTGAACCGCCCGGGCGCGATCAGCGGCTCGCGCTTCCAACCGCGGAACTGAAGCTGGCAGGCGATCCAGCGCCGCCCGTTGAACCCGCGGCGGATCTCGCCGCCGGCGTCGTGCAGGCAACCCCGATTGGCGTACACCAGCCCGCGCTCGGGGGTGGCGATCAGCTCGCCCAGCGGGGTGACGCGGTTGCGTAGCGGCATCGGCTATGTTGCGAACTCAAGTTGTCAGGCACAGGCGAGATTGGAGCGCTCATGGCAAAGACGGTCTACACGGCAGAGGCGACGGTCACCGGCGGACGGGCCGAGGGCCACGGCGTGACCGCCGATGGGGCGCTCGACGTGCAGCTGCGCATGCCGACCGAAATGGGCGGCGACGGCGGCGGCACCAACCCCGAGCAGCTGTTTGCGGTCGGCTACGCGGCCTGCTTCGAGGGCGCGCTCGGCGTCGTCGGGCGTCGCGAGCACGCCGAGGTCGGGGATGTCCTGATCGACAGTCATGTCAGCTTGATCACCACGGAGGAGCGTGGATTCAACGTGGCGGTCGAGCTGAACGTGACATTGCCCCAGGTCACGGACGCCGAGCAGGCCGCGCGGATCGTCGCCGCCGCCCACGAGGTGTGCCCGTACTCCAACGCGACCCGCGGCAACATCGACGTCAAGCTCACGGCCAACGGGCAGGACGTCGCGGTCGCCGCCGCCAGCTGAGCGCTGTCGGTCACGTCAACCGGCCAGCGTCCGGTTGAACCGGCGCAGCGCCAGCGGCACGCAGACCGCGATTATCAGCAGGCACCAGAAGACCATCGCCAACTCGGGATGCTCGAGCGGCCACGAGCCGGTCGACTGATAGCCCTCGGTGAGATTGCGCACGCTCGCGACGAGCGTCGAGATCGGGTCCCACTCGGCGATCGCGCGCGGGACCGCGGCCATGCCCGAGATAGGCACGAACGTTCCCGCCAGGAACGTCAGCGGGAAGATCACGATGAAGCCGAGGCCCTGCATCGCGTCCGAGGAGCGCACCAGCATCCCCATCAGCACGCCCATCCAGGTGAACGCGAACATCCCGAGCACGAGCAGCCCGGCGAGCTCGAGCGCGTGGACCGGCGTCAGCTGCGGATCCCACCCGAGCGCGAAGCCGAGCCCGATGACGATCACCATCCCCAGCAACTGCTCGCAGAACTGACCGAGCACCTGACTGGAGATGATCGACAGGCGACTGATCGGCATCGATCGGAACCGGTCGATCACCCCGTCGGCCATGTCGTTGGACGTGGCGACTCCGGCGCCGATCACTCCGAACGCGAGCGATTGGCCGATGATCCCCGGAAACATGTAGTCGGTGTAGCTGAGCCCCGGGACGTGGATCGCCGAGCCGAATACGTACAGGAACAGCAGGATGAACACGATCGGCTGGATCGTCACGTCGAGCAGCCGCTCGGGCACGCGCGGGATCGAGCGCAGGCTGCGGGCGGTGAGCAGCAGCGTGTCGCGGCCCCAGCGCAGCGGCGACTCCGCCGGACGCCCGGCCGTGGCGGCGATCGCACTCATGCCGGCACCGCTTCCCGCTCGCCGGTCTCGGCGCCCGGTTCGTCCGCCGGTGGTCTGCCCGTCAGCGCCAGGAACGCGTCGTCGAGCGTCGGGCGGCGCAGGGCGATCTCGTCGACCGCGACCCCGGCGTCGCGGATCACCCCGGCGACGCTGGCCAGGTCGGCCGACTCGTCGGGTGCGGCCACCGAGACGGTCCGCTGCTCGGCCAGCGGCGTGATCTCGAAGCGGTCCCCGAGCAACGCCAGCAAGCGCTCGAACGCCGCGGCGTCGGCGGCGATCACGTCGACGCGCTGCTCGCCCACCTGCGACTTCAGCTGGGCGGGCGTGCCGGATGCGACCTCGCGCCCGCGGTCGATCAGGACCACGCGATCGGCCAACGCGTCGGCTTCCTCCAGGTACTGAGTGGTGAGCAGCAGCGTTACGCCCTCAGCCACGAGGTCGCGAATCGTGGACCACACAACTTGCCGGCTGCGAGGATCCAGGCCGGTCGTCGGCTCGTCGAGGACCAGCACGTAGGGCCGGTCGATCAGCCCCGCGGCCAGGTCGATCCGGCGACGTTCGCCGCCGGACAGGTTCTTGACCAGCCGGTCGCGGAAGCCGCCGGCGTCGAAGCGCTCGACGAGCTCGTCGACGACGCCCGCGGCCTCGCCGGCGCTGCGTCCTCGCAGGCGCGCCATCAGCACCAGGTTCTCCCGTGCGGTCAGGTGCTTGTCCAGCGCGGCGAACTGGCCGGTCAGCGAGATCAGCTCGCGCACGCGTGCGGGCTCCTCGATCACGTCGTATCCGCCGACCCGGGCGTAGCCGCCATCGGGCGCCAGCAGCGTGGCGAGCATCCGCACCGTGGTGGTCTTGCCCGCGCCGTTGGGACCGAGCAGCGCCACCACCGTGCTGGGCTCGACGCGCAGGTCGAGATGGTCCACCGCGATGAACTCGCCGAACCGCTTGCGCAGGCCGCCGGCGTCGATCGCTGGTGGGTTGCTGTTCTTGATCATCGCAAGAAATCTACAGTAACTGAAATATTTCTGCAACTGTACATTGCACCGCTATCCTGTATCCCGATGGAGGCTCACATCGGGGGAGAGTTCGGTGACGAGCGCGTCCGGCAGATCCTGGTCGACGAGCTGGGCGAGGAAATGGCGGACCTGCTGAGCCAGGCGCGGCAGCTGCAGGAGCAGTGGGAGCGCCGTCACCTTGCCGGCGAGGGACTGCGCGAGCGCAAGCGTCGGCTCACTCGGCAGCGGATCTCGGACATCGCGACAGCGCTGTTCGCGGCGCGCGGGTTCGACAACGTCAAGGTGTCGGAGGTGGCCGACATCGTCGGCGTCTCGGAGAAGACCGTCTACAACTACTTCCCGACCAAGGAGTCGATGGTGCTCGATACCGCCGACGAGGCGATCGAGCGCCTGGCCCAGGCGCTGCGGGAGCGTGAGCCCGGCGAGTCTGTGACCGAGGCCGCGCTGCGCGCGCTGGAGCACGACATCGAGCGCTTCGACGAGGCGCCCGACGAGCTCAACGTGTTGTTCCCGATGTTCGCCGCGATGCTCGACTCGACGCCGTCGCTGCGGGCAGCGTGGCTCGACCTGCAGAACCGCGTGGCGGTCGTGGCCGCCGAGGAGCTGGCCCGGCGGGCCGACGTGGACCCCGAATCGCCTGAGCCGGTGATCGCCGGGCGGGCGCTGGCCGGGCTCGGCCAGGTGGCATTCGACTCGCGGGTGCGCCACATCGAGGCGGGCCTGCGCGGCGCGGCGCTGCGCATCGCGGTCAAGTCAGACGTTCAACGGGCCGCTCGACTGCTCGAGACCGGGCTGTGGTCGTTCAACCTCCTGGCCCAGGGACGCCGCACTCAAGCCCAGATCCAGGACGCGGCGAAGACCGCCGACGAAGCCCGCAAGCAGGTCGTCGCGGCGCTGCGTCAGGCACGCGCCGCCTGGCGCGAGCTGCGCAACCAGGGCGCGGGCCCGAAGCGTTAGCGGGTCAACGACCCGTATGCGTCGGGCCGGCGCGTGGTTAGGAACGGGAACAGCTCGAGCCAGTCGCGGCGCTGATCCAGATCGAGGTCGGCGACCAGCACCGCCGGCTGATCGCGCGGCGCCTGCACGAGCACGCGGCCGTACGGGTCCGAGATGAAGCTCGAGCCGTAGAACGTCAACGGCGCCTCGACGCCGATCCGGTTGATCGCGACCATGAACGTCCCGTTGGCGACGCCGTTGCCGACGATCACCTGCTGCCACAGCGGCTGCGTGTCAAAGCCGGGGTGATCGGGCTCCGAGCCGATCGCGGTCGGGTAGATCAGCACCTCGGCACCCTCCAGCGAGTATGCCCTCGCCAGCTCGGGGAACCACTGATCCCAGCAAGTCGGGCAGCCGAGATGAGCGGACCCAGCGGACCCGTCGCCGATGGGCAGGTTGATCAGCGGGAACGGCTCGCCGGCGGCCGGCCCGGGCCGGAAGTAGCGATCCTCGTAGTAGCCGGCCGTGATCGGAATGTGCAACTTGCGCGTGCGCGATACCAGCCCGCCGTCGGGCGCGACCACGATCGCGGTGTTGTAGCCGAGACCGTCGTCGGCGTCGGCTCGCTCGTACAGCGAGGCGTGCACGTATGCGCCGGTCTCGGCGGCCAACCTCACCGCGAACGACATCGTGGCACCGCCCTCGAGGTCCTCGGGCGTAGCGCCGGCGGCCTCTGGGCCATCGGGGGTGATCGCGAAGTACGGCGACAGCGTGAGCTCCTGTAGGCACACGATCCGCGCTCCGGCGCCGGCCGCCGTCCGGATCCCGTCGGCGAGCGCCGCCTCGTGCTCGGCCGGGTCGGGGTGCCAGCGTTCCTGGACGAGACCGAGCCGCAACGGCGCGCGCGACGGCGGCCGCGTCCGCGCCGGTGACTCCGGAGGCGGGCCCGAGATGATCAGCCTGGCACTCATTCGCCGCCCACTTCCCCTCGCAGCGGCACCTGCTGGGTGATGCAGTGCGGGCCACCGCCGCCGAACGCCAGCACCGCGCCGGGCACCGGGACCACCTCCCGGCCGGGGAACGCGTCGGCGATCAGCGCAAGCGCGTCGTCCTGGCTGGAGTCACCACACACGGGCACGATCACGCCGCCGTTGCACAAGTACAGGTTCAGATAACTCACCGCGATCGACTCGCCGGCGACCTCGATGTAGGGCAGGAACGGCAGCTCGAGCACGTCGAGTCCGGCGGCTCGCAGGCGCGAGGCGTTCTCGGCACAGTTGTCGAAGTTCGGGTTGCCCGGCGCCACCGTCTGCAGCAGGACCTGTCCGGGGCGTGTATAGGACGCGATCAGGTCGACGTGGCCGTCGGTGTCACGGTCCTCGACGAGGCCCATCCCCAGCCACACGATCCGGTGCACGCCCAGCGAGCGCCGCAGCTCCTCCTCGATCCGCTCGCGCGACAGCGACGGGTTGCGGTTGGGCGCCAGCAGGCACTGCTCGGTGGTCAACAGCGTGCCCCCGCCGTCGCCGAGGATCGAGCCTCCCTCGAGCACGATCGGCGCCGAGATGACCTCGTCCCCGAGGCGCCGTGCGATCGCCCCGCCGACGTCCGCGTCGTGGTTCCACGGCGAGTATTTCTCGCCCCAGCCGTTGAAGCGGAAGTGGACCGCGCGCCGGGTCCCGTCCTCGCCGTAGACGTAGATCGGGCCGTAGTCGCGCAGCCACGAGTCGTCGAGCGGGAGCTCCACGATCTCCACGCCGTCGTCGCACCGGGCGCGGGCGAGCTCGGCGTCGGCGGCGTCAGTCGCGATCATCGTCACCGGCTCGAACCGGGCGATCGCGTTCGCGACCGCCGCGTAGTCGTCGCGGGCCTGCCGCATCAGCTCGCCCCACAGCGCCAGCCGGCAGGGCCAGCCCATCAGCGTCCGCTCGTGCGGCTCCCATTCGGCCGGCAATCGCATCGGTCCCCAGCCTAGTGTCCCGAGTCATAAATTGGATGCCAGTCGAGCGGCCCCTGGCGGCGCTTCGCTTCGTCCTCGTCCCCTCGCGTAGCTCCGCTACGCGTCGGGTCCTGCGTCCTCGCGCCGCATCCCCCAGTGACCACTCTTGGTGGCACCGAATTTCCGCCTCGCGACACTAGTGTCCCGACACCAGTGCGCACCGGACCGTGGTGTGAGCAAGCACACTCAAGCCGCAGCTTGCACCTGCCGAGGTATGAGATATGGGCATTTCTCGCCGAACCGTGCTGGGGGCCACGGCCGCGACAGCGGTCGTGCTGGCCGGACTGGCGATGGGGGCAATGGGGGCGTTCACCGGCTGGGGGCTCTGGCTGGTGGTGTTGGTCGGCGGCGGCGTGCTCGGGGGCACCGCGACTATGGTCGCGGCGGGCATCGCCGCAGCCGCGAACGGGTCGCGCCGGCGCGTCGGGGGCGACGCGTCGCTCGACCCGGTGACGGGGCTTCCGAGCACGGATAGGCTGCAAGCGGATCTGACGACGGCAATGGCCGAGGCCACGGAAGGCGCAGCGTCAACGCTGTACGTGTTCGCGCTGCAGGGGCTGCAGCGCTACGACGAGGCCTATGGCAAGGCGAGCGGCGACGCGCTGCTGGCCTGGCTGGGACGCAACCTCAGGGCCGCGGTCAGAGGCCACGGAACGGCCTATCGGTTGCGGGGGGCAAATCTTGCGGTGCTGGCGGGCGACGATCACGACGGCGAGCTGCAGGCTCGGGTCGAGGCCGCGCTGACGGAGTCCGGAGAGGGCTTCGCGATCGCGTGCACGGTCGGCCGCTCGCGGCTGGGGAGCGACGCCCGCACGCCGAGCCACGCGATCGAGCTCGCGGCCAACCGGGCCCAGGCGGCGCGCGACGCCGTCGCCCGGGAGTCGGCCGTGCGCGTGCCCGGGCAGCCGATCGACGCGCTGGCGCTGGCCGCGCCCGGGTTCGACGCGGCGACGCTCGCGGTCGCCGTCGGCGAGCGGCTGGGGCTGACCGACGACGAACTGGTCGATCTCGAGGCCGCTGTGCAACTGCGCGATGTCGGCAACATCGCGATCCCCGGGGCGGTCCTGAACCGACCGGGTGGCCTGCGCGCCGACGAGTGGGGGTTCATCCGCGCGCACACGATTGTCGGCGAGCGCCTACTCGCCAACAACTTCGGCATGGACCGCGTCGCGGCCCTGGTCCGCTCCAGCCACGAACGCTGGGACGGCACCGGCTACCCCGACGGCCTCGCCGGGAAGGCGACGCCGCTGGCCGCGCGGATCGTGTTCGCGTGCGGGGCGTTCGAGGACATGACCGCGAAGCGGGCCCACCGCCCCGCGCGGGACTCCGAGTCGGCGCTGGCCGAGCTCGAGCGCGGAGCCGGCACCCAGTTCGACCCCGACGTCGTTCGCACCTTCCAGGAGGCGCTCGAGGGCGCGCGCGAGCTCCGCGTCGGGCGACTTGCGCCCGAGCCGAGCCGCCGACTGCACGTGCTGGTCGCCCACCGCGACCCCGCCGTAAGGTTCCTCGTTGCCAACGCGGTGCAGGACGCGGGCCACGACTGCGTCGCAGCCCACGACGGGGCGAGCGCCTGGGAGGCCTACCGTCGCGACCGCCCCGAGCTGGTGATCGCCGACCAGCTGCTGCCGGGCACCGGAGGGGACAAGCTCGTCGGGCGGATCGACGCCGACGAAGACGCGGGCGCACCCTACATGGCGATGCTGACCGCGCCCGGCGGGGACCCTGAGTCGCCCGATGCCGGCGTCGACGAGCTGATCGCGCGCCCGCTCAACCGCGCGATGATCGAGTCGCTGCTCGCGTCGGCCGCCGACCGCGAGCGCTCCCAGCAGGACCCCTCAGCCCGATAGGTGCAGGCGGTGGGCCACCGCGGCCGCCTGCGTACGGCTCGAGACCCCAAGCTTGCGCAGGATCCGGGAGACGTGGACGCTGGCCGTCTTCTCGGCCATGAACAGCGCTGCCCCGATCTGCCGGTTGGTGGCGCCCTCGGCGATCAGCGCCAGCACCTGACGCTCGCGGTTGGTGAGCCCGAAGGGATCCTCGTCGTGGTCGCCGGGCGCGCCGTCGCCGTTGCCCTTGACCGCCTCACCGTGGCCGTCGGCTAGATCGATCCGCGCTCGCTCGGCGAGCGCGGTGAGCTCATCGACGAGCCATCGCGAACCGAGCTTGCGGGCCCGCTCCAGCGTCGCGCGCGCCGGCTCGGTCGCGGCAGCGCGGTCGCCGGCCTCGATCAACGCCTCGACCTGGTTGAAGGTGGTGACTGCGGTCGGGTAAGGGCGATCGATCGCGTCCCACTCCGCCGCCGCCTTCGCCCACAGCTTGGCGTCGTTGCGGCCGCGGGCCCGGGCCAGCTCGGCCGCACCGACGGCTCGGTAGGCGCGCTCGACGGGCCCGCCGTCCTGGGCGGCGCCTCGCAGCCGCTGCTCGTGGATGCGAGCGCGCGCGATCGCATCGCGTTCCTGCGCGCGCTCGCGCAGGTCGCGGGCCTGCTGGGCGATGTCGGCTTCGACCCTCACGCCGGCCGCGCTCACGCGCGCGATCCGCATCACGTCGTCTGTGCACACCTCTAGGCGGTCCAGCGCCTGAGCCACCGCCTCCCGCGCCCCGATCAGGTCGCGCCGCCGCCGGCGCAGCTCGCCGAGCAGCGCTCCCAGGACGCCGATCCACTGCGGCTCGGAGGACTCCGCCACCAGCGGCTCGATCTCCTCGAGCGCTCTAGCCGCCTGCTCCTCATCCCCCCGACCGAGAGCGAGATCGGCCTTGCGGACCTGGCAGAAGATCAGCAGCGTGCCGGCCAGCTGCGTCCCTGGAGGGGTGAGATGGGCTTCGGCTTCCTGCCACTCCCCGGCGTCGAACGCCAGCTCGGAGATCGTGAGCGTCATCCAGTCGTGGTTTCGGGTCATCCGCCGCGGGGTCGCGCGCAGTCCTTCGTGGGCCATCTCCAGCCCGTCGCGCGTGCGTCCCGTCAGGTTGAGCATGTCGGCGAAGTTCGAGTACGCGTAGCTGAGGCTGTCCAGATCATCGTTGTCGCGCGCGATCTGGATCGTTCGCCGCATCCGCGCCGCCCCCTGCTCCACGCGCCCCAGCGCGATCTCGGCCATCCCCAGCGTGTTGAGCACCTCGCTCTCGGCACGCAGGTCCCCGGCGGCGACCGCGGCGGCGAGCGCCTCCTCGCCGTCCTCGATCGAATCGCGGAAGCGCCCGCGCAGAAAGCGGGTTCGAGCCAGCCAGGCCAGCAGCAGCGCCCGGTCCCGGCTCTCCTCGCCCGGGGGCAGCAGCGCCAGCGCGCGCTGCGCGTTCTCGACGCTGTCGAGCCCGCGGTTGAGCGACCACTGGATCCGCGACAGGCGTGCCAGCAGATCGGAACGGCGGCGAGGGTCGCCGTGCTCGGACAGCTCGCGCAGGCCGCTCTGCAGCAGCACCTCAGCGCGGGTCCGGTCGCCGGCGATTGAGTGGCCCGAGGCCGCCAGCGTCAGCAGCTCGACATGATCGAGCGGGACCAGCTCGTGCGGATCGGAAACGCGCGGCCACAGCTCTAGGGCGCGCTCGGCCAGGCTGGCTGTCTCGCCGTAGGCGTGGACGTCGCGGGCGGCGAGCGCGGCCCGCACGGTGGCGCGCAGCGCCGCGGGCTGGTCGCCGCCGGCGGCGTAGTGATTGGCGATCGTGGTGGCGAGCTGGACCCCCCAATCGTCCCCGTTGGACCGCTGCTCATACAGGTGGGCGAGCGCAAGGTGGAGCTCGACGCGCTCGCCTGGAAGCAGATCGTCGTACAGGGCCTCGCGCAGCAGCGCGTGCCGGAAGCTCAGGTGCGCGTCGTCGCCGGCCTCGAGCACCTGCTCGGCGACTGCCTCGCGCAGCGCGGTGTGCAGCGCCTCGTGCTCGATCTCGGTGACGTCCGCGATCGTGCCCTCGTCCAGCGCGCGCCCGACGGCGATCGCACGCGCGGCCCGCTGGCCCGCCTCGGACAGGCGCTCGATCCGCAGCATGAACGCATCGCGCAAGCTCTGCGGGGTGGAGCCACGACCGTCGAGGCCGGCGGCCAGCAGCTCCTCGGTATAGAGCGGGTTGCCCTCGCTGCGGGTGAAGAGCCGGTCGACGAGCTCGGCGGTGGGCGTGTCGCCGAGGATGTCGGTCAGCGCCTCGGTCAGCTCGGCGCGATCGAACGGGACCAGCTCGAGCCGGCGGGCGCTGGGCAGACGCTCGAGCTCTGACAGCAGCGGGCGCAGCGGATGGCGGCGATGCAGCTCGTCGCTGCGGTAGGTGAGCAACATCATCACTCGCTCCTCGCGCAGGCTGCGGGCGAGGAACGCCACGAACGTTCGGGTGGAGCGGTCGGCCCAGTGCATGTCCTCGAGGATCAGCACCGCAGGCTGCGCCTCACCGAGCAGGTCCAGCAGCTCCAGCACCGCCTCGAACAGCCGCAGCTGGGCGGCGGGATCATGGCGGTCTGAGACCTCGACCCCGTCGTCGAGGCCGGGTACGAGCGCCGCCAGCTGCGACCGGCTGCCCTTGCCCAGCTCGTTGAGGACCGGGTGACAGGCGCGCACCAAGGGCCGCAGCGCCCCCAGCAGAGGGGCGTAGGGAAGCTCGGCGTCGCCCTGCTCAACGGCTTCGCCCCGGAGGACGATCGCGTCATCGGCGTGGCGCTGCTCGAACTCCCTTACCAGCCGGGTCTTGCCAACGCCCGACTCACCGCCGAGCAGCACCAGCGCCGGACGTTGCTCCCCGGCGTCGCGCAAGATCGCCTCGAGCTCCGCCAACTCGCCGACGCGACCGACGAGGTGACTGCTCGTGAGCCTGCTGCGCATGACGGAAGTATCGCCATAGTGCCGTCGCCCGGCGCGATCCTGCATGTACTCGGGCTGCATCCCTGTTGAAGTGCTCGCTGGCAAGGCGCTGAGCCTCGTCAGCACGAGCCGACGCCAGGGCCGCTGAAATGTTGGAAGTCATGCTCGCTCCTCTTGATGAAAACCACTGATAGGAGCATGGACTGAGACCGGCGTTTGCACATCGGGAGTTCGCAGCCAATCGCCCCAGCCGATGCCTTAGCTGGGTGAGGGAACCCCTTACCCCGGTTATCGGGGCCCGCCGGCGACCTCTCAGTCGACGAGATCCGGCGTGGCGTCGCCCGAGTTGGTCGGGCTCGAAGGAGACCGGGTGGCTGCAGCGATCTCGTCTGAGGTGACGTGCTGAGGGTGGTGGCAGGCCGCCAGATGCCCGTTGGCGTACTCGGTCAGCTGCGGCTCGACCGTGCGGCACACCTCGGTGGCCCGTGGGCAGCGGGTGTGAAAGCGGCAGCCCGACGGCGGACGGATCGGGTTGGGCGGCTCGCCGGTCACGAACACGCGGTCGCGCGCTCGGTTCTCTTTGGGGTCCGGGAGCGGGATCGCCGACAGCAGCGCCGAGGTGTAGGGATGGATCGGCTTGTCATAGAGCTCCTCGGCCGGCGCGACCTCCATCAGCTTGCCGAGGTACATGACGACGATCCGGTCTGACACGTGGCGCACGACGCTGAGGTCGTGGGCGACGAACACGTAGGACAGATGCATCTCGTCCTGGAGCTCGTCGAGCAGGTTGATCACCTGCGCCTGGATCGAGACATCCAGCGCCGAGACCGGCTCGTCGAGCATGATCAGCTGCGGATTGACCGCCAGCGCCCGAGCGATCCCGATCCGCTGACGCTGGCCGCCGGAGAACTCGTGAGGGAAGCGATTGAGGTGCTCGCGGTGCAGCCCGACGCGGTCCAGCAGGTTGCTGATCTCCTCCGGCTGGTCGTCCTTCTTGACGCCACGGATCCGCAACGGCGTGGCCAGGATCTGTGCGACCCGCTTGCGCGGGTTCAGCGAGGCCTGCGGGTCCTGGAAAACCATCTGCATCTGGCGGCGGATCGGCTCGAGCTGCTTACGGCCGGCCTTGGTGATGTCGGCACCGCGGAAGCGGATCGAGCCCCCTGTCGGGTCCAGCAACCGGACCAGGGTCCGGATCAGAGTGGTCTTGCCGCACCCCGACTCGCCGACGATGCCCAGCGTCTCACCCTCCTTGAGAGCGAACGAGACGTCGTCGACCGCGTGCACCTGGGCCACCTTGCGGTTGACCACCACCCCGGACTTGATCGGGAAGTAGACCTGGAGGTGGTCGACCTCGAGCAGCGCCGAGCCGTTTCCCGACTCGGAAGGACCGTCTGGCGCTTCCACCGGCGCCTGCTCGGGAGCCTGGCTGTCCGTGCCCTCGTCGCTCACGAGATCACGGTCTCCTCGCTGCGCAGCCCGATCTGGTCGCCCACCTGGCGCAGCGAGCGTTTGCGATCGAGCTCCAGCCAGCAGCGGTCCAGGTGATCGGGGGCCTCGGTCAGCCGCGCCTCGAGCTGCGGGATCTCGGTGCAGCGGTCGAACGCATGCGGACAACGCGGACGGAAGTGGCAGCCCTCGGGCGGCGCCAACAGCGACGGCGGCATTCCCGGAATCGCCGGTAGCCGCTGGGAGCGGTCCCGGTCAAGTCGCGCGATCGAACCGAGCAGCCCCCACGTGTACGGGTGCTGGGGGTCGTAGAAGATCTCGTCGAGCGTCCCCTGCTCGATCACCCGGCCCGCGTACATCACGACGATCCGATCGGCGATGTCGGCGACGACCCCGAGGTCGTGGGTCACGAGAATGATGCCGGCGCCGGTCTCGGACCGCAGCTGGCGCAGCTCGTCGAGGATCTGGGCCTGGATCGTGACGTCGAGCGCGGTCGTGGGCTCGTCGGCGATCAGCAACCGGGGCGAGCACGACAGCGCCATCGCGATCATCACGCGCTGACGCATGCCGCCCGAGAACTCGTGGGGGTAGGAGTTCAGCCGGTCGCGGGCCCGCGGGATCCCCACGCGCTCCATCAGCTCCACAGCGCGGTCCATCGCCTTGGCCTTGGACATGTGGCGCTCGTGGACCCGGATCTGCTCGACGATCTGGTTGCCGATCCGGTACACGGGGTCCAGCGAGCTCATCGGATCCTGGAAGACCATCGCGATCCCGGCGCCTCTGACCTTGCGCAGGTCGTTGTCCGGGAGCGTGACCAGGTCGTGGCCGTCGAACATCGCCTGACCCTCGAAGCGCGCATTGGGCCCCCGAGTCAGCCCCATCAGCGTCATCGCCGTGACCGACTTGCCAGAGCCCGACTCGCCCACGACCGCCACGATCTCGCCGCCGGAGACATCGAACGAGACGCCGTCGACGGCGTGGACGATGCCCTCCTCGGTCGCGAACGACACCCGCAGGTCCTGGATCTGGAGCAGCGGCCCCTCGGGCATCACCTTGGTGGCCGCACCGGAGCGAATCTCTTCGGTCATCAGGACAGCCTGATCCGCGGGTCGAGGTACGCGTAGAAGATGTCGATGATCGCGGCCAGGATCACCACCGCGAACGCGCCGATCATCGCGACAACGAGGATCACCGTGATGTCGAGGCGCCGGATCGCGTCGGCCGCCAGCTGGCCGATCCCGTGGAGGTTGTAGACCGATTCGGTGAGGATCGCGCCACCGCCGATCACCTGGGCGAAGTCAAGGCCCCACAGCGAGATGATCGGGATCAGGCTGTTGCGGAGCGTGTGGCGCAGGAGGACCTGGCGCTCGGACAGCCCCTTGGCCTTGGCCGTGCGCACATAGTCCTCGTTGATCGTGTCCAGGATCGTCGAGCGCAACACCCGCGAGTAGAAGCCGACAAACAGCACCGATAACGTGAACCACGGCAGGATCAGGTGCACGAACCACTGCCATGGGTCGCTGGTCAGCTTCGTGTATCCGCCCAGCGGGAAGATGCCTGCCTTGTAGCCGAGGTAGTAGAGCAACACCGCGCCTAGGAAGAACGGCGGGAAGGAGACGCCGAGCATCGACAGCACGGTCAACATCCGGTCGGTGTAGCGGCCCGCCCTGATCGCCGCGAGCGTGCCCACGACGATCGACGTGAACAGCCACAGCAGGCCCGCTCCGACCGCCAGCGAAACGGTCGCAGGGAGGCCCGCCTTGACCTCGTCGAGCACGTTGAACCCCTGCGTGTAGGAGTACGCCTGGCCGGTGAAGATGTTGCCCATCGTCTTGATGTACTGGACGTAGATCGGCTTGTCGAAGCCGTACTTGACGCGGATCTCATGGATCTGCGTGGCGGTCGCCAGGCGGCCGGCGAGGCGCAGCGCGGGGTCGCCGTTGGGCAGCGCCTCGAGGATCAGGAACGTGATCACGGAGATCACGAACAGCACGACGATCATCGCGAGTATGCGGCGGATTGCGAACCGAACCATCGTTTAGTTCCTCGGCACTAGTGGGCGATGCGGACCTTGGCCCGCGGGTCGAGCGCGTCGCGCAGGCCGTCGCCGAACACGTTGATCGACAGCACGGTGAGCACCAGCATGATCCCCGGGACCAGCACGTCGTGGAACGCGGCCGGGATCGTCATGATCCCGTCGGCGATCATCGTCCCCCACGACGGGTTCGGCGGCTGCACGCCCGCGCCGAGGTATGACAGTGCCGCCTCGAGCAGGATCGCGTTGGCGAGGATCAGCGGGACGAAGACGACGATCGTCGACGACAGGTTCGGGAGGACCTCCGAGAACATGATCTTCCAGTTGCTGAGGCCCTGCTGGCGCGCGGCATCGATGAACTCGCGCTCGCGCATCGTCAGCACCTGTCCTCGGACCGGCTTGGCGACGTACGGGATGTAGACGATCCCGACGACGATCGCCGGGAGCAGGAGCGTGTTGCTCTTCAGCGGCCCCAGACCGCCGACCGCCAGCGCGGTCCCCAGCGTGACCCCGAGCAGGATCGCGGGGAACGCCCAGATCACGTCGAGCAATCGGGAGATGAACCCGTCGGTGATGCCGCGGAAGAACCCGGAGATGACCCCGAGGATCAGCGCCAGGACCATCGTGATCAGCGTCGCCACGAACCCGATCTCGAGCGAGTTGCGCCCGCCATAGAGCAGCCGGACCGCGACGTCGCGGCCGTTGGCGTCGGACCCAAGGAAATACTTGCTGTGCCACGTCGGGCCCACCGGGATGCCGGTCGGGCTGACGATGTCGACGTTCTTCCCGTGGACCTTGACGGTCCCGGTGATGTTCTCGAACGAGGGCCCCTGGTGGGCGACGTGCTTGGCGTACACCGGTGCCAGCAGGCACAGGACCACGATCAGAATGAACAGCCCGCCGAAGAACAGCGCCACGTGGTTGCGGCGCAGGCGGCGCCACGCGAGCGTCCACGGCCCGAGCCCGGGCGGAAGCTTTTCGCCTTCAGCCTGAAGTGCGGCGGGTACGTCGCCGGAGAACTCGGTGCCGGATGCGGTGGTCGCCATAGCTAAGGGGTGGGGCCGGGACAGCCTACCCGTCCCGGCCCACCCTTAGGCCCGTCTACTTCAGCTGGAACGAGGTCCAGTCGAAGCCATACAGCGGGTGGAACACGATCGCCTGGTAGTTCAGCCGGTCGGAGGTGAACTCAGGGAACGTTTGGTAGCCGAACACACCGATGTAGGCCTTCTGCGCCGTGTAGGTGTCCAGCGCCTGCCACTGGCTGGCGATGGAGTTCAGCTTGCTCGTCGGAACCGTTCCGAGCTTGTCGATCCCGGCGTCGATCTTCGGGTCATCGACCTGCCCGAAGTTCTGGTTGTTGGTGGGAAGGATCGCCTTCGAGCTGAGCAGCAGGTAGAAGTCGATCGGGTTCGGGAAGTCCTGGTTCCAGTCGGCGAAGCCCGTCTGCGGGTTGAGCTTCAGGTTGCCGATCGTCGAGAAGTAGTTCGCGTCGGCGATCACCTTCTGGGTGGCCTTGAACCCGATCTGGTTCAGGAACTGCGTGTAATACGTCATCCACTGCTGACGCGGCGAGCGCGTCTCGCTCCAGACCGTGACCTTCTGGCCGGCCATGCCCGACTGCTGGACCAGCTGCTTGGCCTTGGCCAGGTCACCGTCGCCCGGGTTGCCGTACGGGCATTTGCCCGACGGGTGACCGATCATGTGCGGGGGCAGGAAGAAGCACCCCGGCAGCAGCGTGCCTGAACCGAGCCGGTTCATCGCGTTCTGGTTGAGCCCGGTGATCACGGCCTCTCGCGCCAGCTGGCTCGAGAACGGCTTGGCCTTGGAGTTCATGAACACGTAGTACGTCGAGTTGAAGTCCGTCTTCTTCGAGAACCGGTCAGACGCCTTCGACGTGATCTGCGGCAGCAGGCTGCCGGGAATCGTGTCGGCCCAGTCGAACACGTCGGCGGTGTTGTTGAGCACCGACTCCGCGTTGGAGTCCACGTTGGACGAGATCTTCACGTTGACGTCGACGTGACCGGCGGGGATGCCGGGGATGTTCATCGAGGACCACTTCGGGTTGCGGACCATCGTGAACGACTGGTTGGGGACGATGTTGGTGATCTTGTACGGCCCGACGCCCGGCGGAGGGCTGTTGGGCATGTTCTTCATCGGCGTGCCGCTCGGGACCAGCCCCAGCGCCGGGAAAGCGAGCACGTTGTCGAACGCGCCGTACGCCGCGTTCAGGTGGATCGTGACCTGCCCGGTCGAGTCGTTGGTCGTGATGCCCGAGATCGTCTTGGCCTTGCCGGTGGCGTAGGCGGTCGCGCCCTTGATCTGCGCCGTGATGAACTGGCCGGAGCCGCCCCACGGGATCTTGATCGCACGCTCGGCCGTCCAGGCGAAATCGCTGGCCTTGACCGGCTTGCCGTCCGAGTAGACGAGTCCCTTACGCAGCGTGACCGTGTACGTCTTGCCGCCGTCGGTGATCTTCGGCAGCGCGGTCGCGAGGCCGGGGATCACCTGACCGCCGGCGGTGCCGCTCTGGTGCGCGTAGGTCACCAGACCGGTGTAGGCGAGCCAGTCGGGCTCGGCGGATTGGGTGGTGTAGCCAAAGCCCGGGTCGAGCGAGTCGGGCGCCGTGCCCATCATCAGCGTGACGGTGCCGCCGCTACTGCTGCCCGACGAAGACGACGATGTTGCTGATCCGCCCGACGCCGATGACGACGAGCTGGATCCGGAGCTACCGCACGCGGCCAATACCAAGGCCGTGCCGACGGCAAGGACGGCTGTCCACGCCGCTCCCCTGTACTTCCTCATAGATCCTCCTCCTCCTCCGAGGGTCGTGGTTCAAGGAAATCTAGATCACGCAACGTGTCTGAGAAGGTTGCGGGGCGCGCCCTAATCAAGCCCAAACACGTCGCTGGTTGCTGTCCACAGCGACTCTGGAAAGTAGCTGACTCGATCAGCCGCCGAGCCGCCACCGATAGGGGGCTCATCCAGAGGAACCCTTGGCCTGATGGGTCTTGGGTCGCAGGTAGGGCGCGAGCGCGGCTCTGGCGATCGCGCGCTGGCGCGTGGCGGGCACGCCGTGCCAGTCGACCGTCACCGTGATCAGCCGTTTGCCGTCGGTCGACATCAGCTGCCTCTCGGCGGGGAACCAGTCGGCGTCGAGGCCGAGCCCGGTCACCGAGACCGGGGCGGAGATCATCCGCTGGTTGGTGAACTGCTGCCCCGCCTCGACCGCCGTGCGCTCGAGCAGGAAGTACGGCTGCGGGCCGTCATAGATGTTCGCGATCAGGTGCATCTTCGGCGCGTGAGCCGGATGGGCCCGCAACGAGCACTGGGGCATCGCGTTGTTACCGGTCTGCTTGGCCAGCGCGATCCTTGAAGGAGAGACGTCGAGGTAGCGCGCGACCGCATCGACTGCCTTGGGCAGGCACACGGGCGCGGCGGCCCGGTTGGCAGGGGTGCCGGTCGACGAGCTCGAGCTCGACCCGCAGCCCGAGATCAGCAGCGCTGCGGCAACTGCGCCCAGGATCGTCAGTCGCCGCGTCGCTGCCTCCTTCGGTATTCGCGGGCCTTGGCCCGAGCCCCGCATACCGACATCGCACACCAGCTGGACCCCTGGTTGCGACTGTGGTCGTAGAACGCCCACCCGCAGTCGATCCCACGGCATGCCTTCAAGCGCGGCCACCGTCCGTCGAGCTGAGCGACGGCCACGACCGTGGCGATCAGGGCCAGCGCCTGGTCGAGGCCGCCCCGCCGGATCCGGAAGTCAGGCCGCTCGGAGGGGTGCAGACTTACGGTCGGACCGGGGACCCGGAGCGCGTCATCGAGGCGGTCGATCGCCTCGCCATCGGCCAGAGCGCCGTTGTTGACGAACATCATGGCGCGCAGTCCGGTTCGGACGTCGAGCACTCGGCCCATCTCGTGGTCGCCGAGCTCGGTGCCGGGCTCGAGCAGCTCGCGCTGGTCCAGCCAGGTGCGGATCGCCTCGGGGCTGGTGAACCGCTCCCGGTTGCCGTCGTCCAGGTCCCAACTGGTGTTGACGAACGCCTGGACCAGCGCGAGGTCGCCCGGAGCAGGCCGGCGGTCGCCGACCTGGCGCTCGTCTGGATACACGAGCGAACTCAGCCCCAGCACCACGGGGCCGCCGGTAACTGCTACCTCCCTCCTACCCACCGTCACCACCGTCACCGTACATGGTGGTAACGCCTGGCGTCAAGCCGGAACCGACGATCCCGCACTCGCCGCCGGCCTTCAGTCGATCGTGAGCACGGCCTTGCCGTTCACGCGGCGACCGAGCAGCGCCTCGATCGCCTCACCGGCCTGCGTCCAGGACGTGGTCAGCGCGATCTGCGGGTCCAGTCGTCCCTCGGCGATCAAGTCCGCGAGCCGGCGCAGGTCAGCGCTCCCCGACCGCGTATGTCGCAGCTCACTGAAGATGTAGAGGCCGTATAGACGAGCTCCCGGCGCCCGCGAGAACAGCTCGCGGGCCGGGTAGGAGACCGGCTCAGCGATCGTCGAGGCAAAGCTGATCACGATTCCCCTGGGCGCCACGCGACGCAGGGCATTCCCCAGCACCGACCCCCCGATCGCGTCCAGGATCACCTCGAACGTCGGGCCCTCGGACTCGAGCTCGGCGTACACCTCGTCGGCGCCGAGCTCGGCAAGCCCCTCGGTGCGCCGCGCGATCCCGGTCACGTGGGCGCCGGCGAGGTTGGCCAGCTGGACGGCGAAGCGCCCCACGCCGCCGCTGGCGCCCGTGACCAGCACACGCTTGCCGAGCACGAAGCCGCCGTGCTCGAGCGCCCGCAGCGCGGTCAGTCCGGCGACCGGCAGCGTTGCCGCCTGCTCGAAGGAGACCTCGTCGGGCAGCTCGGACAGCCAATCGGTCTCGACTGCGGCCAGCTCGGCCCACGCGCCCGAGCCGACCAGGCCGACCACGCGAGCGCCCTCTTCCGGGCCGCTGCCGTCCTCGGCGCGGCGCCGGACGATCCCGGCCAGGTCCCAACCGGCGACGGTCCCCGGGCGCATCGCCTCCAGACGACGCGTCTCGCCCCGATTGAGGCTGATCGCGTGTACCTCGACGAGCGCCTCGTCGTGCCGCGGCGACGGATCCGCAACCGTCGTCAGCTCGGCGAGCGGGGGCGTGGCGGAGGAGACCAGGGCGCGCATCGAGTCCGAGGCACAGCCTACGTCGTCGCGTCGCGCGGCGGCGCTCTATCGTGTCGGGCGTCAGAACCACGGATGGATGCTCGGGTCGCTCAACGGGCACCACGTTGCAAGGAGGAGGAGAGAGATGCGGTCCACACCTATCCGGCTCGGGAGCCTGTTCCCGATCGCGATCGCCGTCTGCTGCGCCGCCGCGATGTCATTGCCCGCCGCCGCCGGCGCGCTCGGCGTGACCTGGATCAAGGGCGTCACGTCCCCCGGGACCCCGGCCCGCTACGACAAGGTCGGGGTGATCAAAGTCGGACCCCGGACGGCCAAGAACGTGCTCGTGATCGAGCCGGGCACCTCTGCCGGAGGCGCATATTTCGTGCCGCTGGCCAAGTGGATCGTGTCCTCGACCAAGGGCTGGCAGGTCTGGTCGGTCGAGCGTCGCGAGAACCTGCTCGAGGATCAGTCCGAGCTGAACCTGGCCAAGAGCGGCAAGGTCGGGAGCGGCCCGCTGTTCGACTACTACCTCGGTTACCTGTCGAACCCGACCATCAAGCGCCACTTCCAATCGATCCCCGACTCGACCGTGCAGTACGCCAAGCGCTGGGGGATGAGCGTGGCGGTCGGCGACCTGCACCGGGTTATCGGTGACGCCCGGAAGCTGGGCGGCAAGGTCGTGCTCGGCGGCCACTCGCTGGGAGGCTCGGTCGTGACTGCGTACGCGACCTGGAACTTCAACGGCCGCGCCGGCGCGCGCGACCTCGCTGGGCTGATCTACATCGACGGGGGCAGCGGGCCGGCCGAGTCGGCCTCGCAGGCGAGCTCCGCGCTGGTCGCGCTCAACGCTCCCAGCGCCACCCCGTGGCTGTCGTTCGGCGGGATTCCGGCCCCGTTCGCCGGACTGTTCAACGCCACCGGCTCGCTCGGGGCGCTGATCGCCCCCGACGCGCGCTCGCTCGGCCAGCAGTTCTCGCTGCTGCCGGCGCAGCTAAAGCCCCCGGTACCGGCCACCAACCTCGGGCAGTACGGATATGCGCTCAATGTCGGCACCTCCCCGGCCTCGCTCGCGGCTGCGCAGGCCCACCTCGGCAAGGGGCTGACCACCTCGACCACCAACGGCCTGCACGGCTGGAACGGCACCGGAGCGCTGACGCCGATCCGGCGCTTCGCGATGATGTTCTCCGGGTTCGGGATCAACAACGCCGACGGCACCGAGTGGTATTTCCCGCAGCGGCTGACTGACGACACCGGCGCGGTCGGCAACGGCCTCGCCAACCCCGCGCAGAAGGTCCTGAACGTGCGCTCGACGATGGGGCGGCGGTTGCCCAGGAGCCTGAGGATCTACGCGTTCGGCGCCGCCCTGGGCGGACCGCGGGTACTGCAGGCGGCAACGGCGCTGGCCAAGCAATCGGGGATCCCGATGCGCAACTTGACGCTGATCAACCGGCAGCGGACCTACGCGCACAACGACCCGGCCGGGGCGTTCCCGGACAACGTGTTCTTCAAGCATCTGATGCCGTTCCTGAAGACGGTCGCCCGTGGCGGGCCGCCGCCGCGCTGACGCGGGCGATCGCCTCGGCTACGCGCATGTCGCGCAGCCCGTCGGCGCCCGACGTGCGCGGCTCCCGGCCGCTTGAGATGCAGTCGGCGAACTCGACCAGCTCTCGCCGGAACGCCTCGTCGTAGGCGACGATCTCCTCGCGCCGCCAGCTGTGGGCGGTGCCGGGCTCGCCCCCTTCGGCGATCAGCCGGCTGGGCATGTTGGCCAGAAACGGCGACGGGAGCGCGAGCGTCAGGCGACAGTCCGGCGCGTAGCAGGCGAGCTCCTGGCGGTAACTGGTGATGCCCGGCAGCAGCACCCACGACAGGTGGCAGTCGGTCTCGCCGAAGCGCATGTTGATGCCCACGCAATCGGGCGCCAGCGACGCCGAGCGGATCTCCGTGGGCGCGCCGAGCAGGCCGCCGAGCATGTTGAGCTCGTGCACGAGCGTGTTGAGCAGCACCGTGCGGTAGACCCGGCGCGTCTGCTCGTCGGCGTCGCCGACGGCCGCGTCGAGCGGCTCGCGCTCGGATCGCTCGAGCGCCTCCAGCTGGTCGGAGATGTCGTCGGCTGCCCCGATCAGGGGCAGGTGGGCGACGTAGGGAGCGATCGGCGCCTCCAGAGTTGTCACCCCGATCAGCCGCAGGTCGGAGATCGACGGCAGCAGCTCGACAAGGCGCTCATATGCAGGGTCATAGCGCTTCATCGTGCCCACCATCAGCGTCACGCCGGCCCGGCCGGCGGCGGCGACCATCCGCTCGCCATCGCGGCTGCACAGCGCCATCGACTTCTCGACAAACACATGCAGCCCGGCCTCGGCGGCCGCGATCGCGACCGGCGCGTGATCGCCGGTGGCGGCGACCAGCACCGCGTCGAGCGGCTCGGAGATCATCTCCTCCCAACGCTGGTGAGCCGTGCGCGCGCCGTAGCGCTCGGCACAGCCCCGGGCGCGCGTGGGCGACAGGTCGCACACTGCGGCGAGCTCGAAGCGATCTGACATCTGCGCCAGGTAGGGCAGGTGCATGACCTGGGCGATCAGCCCGCAGCCGACGACGCCGATGCGGATGCGCGAGGTTGGTCGGCGAGGCATGACCGGATTCTCCCTGGCAAGCTTGTCGTCGTGACGCCCGATCCTGCCGACCTGCCGCTGGTGCCGGCGCACGCCCTGCGCGATCTGCGACCGACCGCGCCCGGCCTCGCCGGGATGTGGCGCTACCGGGATTGCATCCCGGTGTCCGAGGTGGCCGCGGCGCGGGTGACGCTGAGCGAGGGACTGACCCCGCTGGTAGCGGTCGACCCCCGGCTGGCCGGGGTCATGGCCAAGCTGGACTTCCTGCTGCCGACCGGTTCGTTCAAGGACCGCGGCGCGGCCGTGCTGATCGCCTCGGCGCTCGAGCGCGGTGCCAGCTCGGTGATCGCCGACAGCAGCGGCAATGCGGGCAGCGCGATTGCGGCGTACGCGGCGCGCGCGGGCCTTGGCTGCACCGTGTACGTGCCCGAGTCGACGTCGTCGGCGAAGCGAGCGCAGATCCTCGCCTACGGCGCGCGGCTCGAGATCGTCGCCGGGGACCGGACGGCCACGGCCGAGGCGGCGATCGAGGCCGTCGAGAGCACCGGAGCGATGTACGCCTCGCACGTCCACGACCCGTACTTCCTGGAGGGCACCAAGACGATCGCCTACGAGATCTGGGAGCAGGCCGGTAACGCGCCCGAGGCGTTGATCGTGCCCGTCGGCAACGGCACGCTGCTGCTGGGGATCGCGCGCGGCTTCGCCGAGTTGTTCCAGGCAGGGCTGGTGCGGCGGGAGCCGGCGCTGATCGCGGTGCAGAGCGAGCGCTGCGCGCCGCTGGCCCGGGCGTGGTCGGAGGGCTCCGACGAGCCAGCCGAAGTGACGGCCGGCCAGACCGCGGCGGAAGGGATCGCGATCCCGCACCCGGCTCGAGGCGCTCAGATCCTCGCCGCGGTACGTCACACCGGCGGCTGTGTAGTGGCGGTGCCCGAGGAGGCGATCGCCCCGGCCCAGGCGCTGCTCGGACGCCGCGGACTGTTCGTCGAGCCGACTGCGGCGCTCGTATGGGCGGCCGCGCTGATGACCCAGCGCCACCCAGCGCCGCAGGGTCTCGGCGGCGACGGTCCGGCCTGGGACGAGGCCCGTTCGCTCGCGTCGCTCAGCGTCGTCGTGCCGCTGTGCGGCTCCGGTCTGAAGTCCGGCTAGCGTCGCGATTCGCGACGCTAGAGCCGGCCGTCGACCAGCTCGGCCAGGCGCTCCGGAGCGCCGGGCGAGTACGAGAGGAATAGCGACGGCTCCGACAGCTCGAGCTCGACCAGCCGCGGATGCCCGTCGGGTCCCGGAATCAGGTCCACCCGCGCGTACAGCAGCTCGCCACGCGGCCATGGCATCGCGTCGAGCACCTGCTCCGCCGCCTCGCGCTCGGCGGCGCTGGGATCGCGCGGACGGACGTCCTCCTCGACGTAGAGCCCGGTCCCCGGGCCCCGGCCGGCCTGCAGCATCGGCCCCTTGCGGATCGCGTGCGAGTAGTCCCCGCCGAAGTACAGCAGCGCGGTCTCGCCGACCTCGTCGACCGCGCTCAGATACGGCTGCACCATCACGTGGCGCCCGGCGGCCAACAGTCCGGAGACGTGCTGGCGCGCTCGGTCCGCGTCCTCGGGGCGGTATCGGGCGGTGTCGATCGAGCCGGCCGAGATCGTCGGTTTGACCACGTACTCGCCGTCGGGCGGATCCCACGACTCGCCTGGGCCCACGAACGTCGTGTCGACCGTGCCGCTGATCTCGCCGAGGTAGCGCTTGTCGGTGTTCCAGGTGATCACCTCGGCGGGGTTGAGCACCCGCGGCAGCGTCCGCGCCCAGGCGACGAACTGGTCGCGCCGCGGCGCGTAGTCCCACGCCGACCGGACCACGACGAGCTCGAACGAGCCCCAGTCGACGCCCGGGTCGTCCCAAACGGCCGGCTCGGCGTCGATTCCGCGATCGCGCAAAGCATCCAGCAGCAGCGGCTCATCCTCTCCAAGCTGAGGGAGCTCGGCGCACGTCGCCAGCGCGACGCGCGCGCTCACGTGCTCACCGGGTTGCTTGCGGGTCGCCCGGGCATGCCGTGACCGGCTGCAGCGTCCATACGCAATACGCCGGCCGGGCCCGACCACGGGAGTCCAGCAGACCCGAGTCCCAGCCGCCGGGGGCGGCGGCGAACTGGTACCAGTAGACCGCGGTGACCGGCGGGCCGCCCGTGACCGAGGGCAGGTCGAAGAACGCCTGCGCGGCGGCCGCCTGAGCAGTGGCGTTTGCGTCCAGGCACGCACCGAGCGTAAACGGCAGCGTGGACCCCGGCGCCCCGGTGCAGCGCAGCGAGCGAGCCTCCGCGTAGCCGAGGTCGCGGTCGGTCAGATTCACCCCGGACTCGGTCACCCAGAGCTGCGTGGCCGGCGCGCGGGCGGCCGCCGTGTCGCGGGCGAGCGCGGCGTCAAACGCGGTCAGCTCATCGGTGCGGGTCTGGCCGAGCAAGCCCGAGCCGGCGGGGTCACCGTAGTCATGGATCGAGTAGGTCGTGGGCATGTGGCCCTGGCTCGCCAGCAGGCTCAGGTACGGCTCCAGATACCCCGTCGACGGCCAACTGAACGTGCCCGCAGCGACCGTATCCCCGGCGTGCCCGGGTGCGCGGGAGATCGCCGCCTGGGCGTCGATCCACAGGCACGCCGCCTTGGCGGCACCGCCTTCGGGGGACCCCGGGGCACAGCTCGAGTGCTCGCTGCCGGTGGCCGAGCAGGTGTAGTTGCCGTGCTCGTGGTCGAGGTTGGCGGCCGGCTCGTTGAGCATCGCGCATGTGGTCTGGGCCGAGCAGTCGTTGTTCAGGTAGGCGCACCCCCCGTTTGGCTCGTTCCAGGCCTCCCATTGGTGCGGCCACTGCTCGGCGGGCAGGTGCGCGGCGATCCCGTTGAGGATCCCCGTGACCCCGCAGTAGTAGTCCCACCACCCCGCGGTCGTGGTCGGGTCGGGCTCGCCCGGATCTCCCCGTGCGCCGCTGCCGTTGTACTGCTTGACCGAGTCGCCGGCGCCGTAGCCGACGATCACCACCATCGGCGTCAGGCCGTCGGCCTGCGCCGCGCGCAGCCCGTACACGAGGTCGTGCCAGGACTGCTGGATCGGGTGGGTCCGGCCGCCTTGGTCGAGGTAGGCGTGCAGGAACGGGTTCGACAGCGTGCAGCCCGAGCCGCCGTCCCAGGTCGAGACCGCGTTGTACTTGACCGACAGGCGGATCCCAGTCACCGGGCGCGCCGCGGTGGTGGTCAGCGCCTTGAACGCGGCGCTGCTCCAGAAGCCGCCGACGCCGCCGGGGCTCGAGCACGGATCGTCGTTAGCCGGGCAGCTGGCGAACAGCCCCTGCGCGTCCGAGATCCCGTAGGTGACGGCGCGAGCCCCGGGCGCCGCGAACAGGCAGACGGCGGCGGCCGCGAGGGCCGCCGCCGATGCCGTCAGCGCGTGTACACGTCGGTGTGGCAGGGCTTGCCTCCGCAGACGTCGACGACCTTGCCACCGGGTGCCAGGAAGTCCGACTTCTGCGCGCGCGCCGCCACCGTGTTGCGCACATCCTCGTGCGGGTCCTGGTTGGTCGTCTGGTTGTCGACCGGGGCCAGGTTCGCCAGCGGCGGGGGCTGCACGCGGCCGGGCCCGCTGTCCCAGATCACGATCGCCGACCCGCCGAACGGATAGCGCTTGATCGCCGGGATCCCGAAGAACAGGTTGCGGTCACGGGAGCGGTCGGTGTTGAGATCGAGCGCCGGCTCGTGGGCCGACGCGCCGATCGTCCGGGCCTCGATCGCGGCCGAGTACATGCTGACCTGGTGATCGCCGTAGGCCACCTGCATCAGCACCGTGTGCGACGGGGTGTCCGGGAGCGGCTTGGACGTCATCTGCTGCGCGTAGCCGTCGGGGTCACCGCGATCCCACAACTGCTGCATCAGGTCGAGGACCACAGGGCTCATCGACTTGTCGGTGTAGCTGGCGAACAGGAGCTGGCCGAACGGCGTGAAGTCCGTGCTGCGCTGGACGAGCACGTTCGCGTAATCGATCCCGGTGACGCCCAGCGCGGCGTGGCGGAAGTCCGGCGCCACCGCGGTGGTCATCCCGCCCATGATCCCGCCCTGGCTGTTGCCGTCGTAGTACAGCTGCGAGGTGTCGAGCTCGGATCGGAACGCCGGGTTGGCCGCGAGTCCCTGCGGGTTGAGCATCAGCCGCCCCAGGTACAGCGTGTTCAGCACGCCCTGCTGGAGGCGGTCGACGACCGCGGGGAAGTGGTTGAGGTTCTGCAGCGCGGTGATGTCGAACGGCGTGTCGCCGTCAGCCAGGCCCCACCAGTCGGTGGCGCAGAACACCATGTTGTGCTCGGTCGCCATCGCCTGCACGTTTCCGGCCTCGACCTCGTCGCGGCTGCCGAGCAGCCCGTGCCCGTACAGCGAGATCCTCGCGGGCGTGGGCATGCCCGCGGACGACGGCACGATGCACTCGAACTGCGCGGTAGCGACGTTGCCCGGGATCTGCGTGGGCAGAGCGTCGGGCTTGCGCGACGAGTAGTGAAAGCCCGTGGTCGCGGTCGGCCCGCAGGTGGTCAGGTAGCACGGGACCTGGAAGCTGCCCTTGATCGTCTTGATCCGCGGGTTGAGCTGGGCCACGCTGTCGACGGTGTATGCCGGCGCACGGCCCTGGACCTTGACGTCGGCGAGGTTCGAGTCGCCAAGCTGAGCGAACGCCTGGTTACGGATCGACAGCATCCGCGAGGTCAGGCTCTTGGTCGAGGCGACCGTGAAGTCCCACGCCTCGTACAGGTTCGAGCGGCCGATCTTGGCGCGCGTGAGCGCCTTGAAGATGCGGTCATAGCGGGCGCGCTGGGACCGCAGGCCCTTCGGCAGAGGTCCGGCGTCGCGCAGGCGCTCAAACCAGGCGGGCGGTGCGATCAGCTTGCCGTTGGCCTTGCGCAGGCCGCGCAGCGCGACCACGTACGTGTGACCTTCGGTGAAGTTCTTGCCGGGGTGGATCAGAAGGTTCGTGTCCGCGCGGTTGGGCGCGTTGGCGTCGAGCTCTGACCAGATCAGCTGACGGCGTCCGGTCTGCTCGTCGATGATCACGATCGGCTGGCGCTTGCCGGCGTAGCGGGCCATGTTCGCGAGCGTCGCCGCGCCGGTGCGGTTGAATGCCGCCGCGTTGTCGAGGCCGGGCACGTGGACGACCACCGCGCTGCCGGGACTGAAGCCGTCGTTGCGGTCGTACTCGGCGACCGACACGCGCTGGCCCTTGGTGTTGACCGGCATCGCCTTGGCGGGCAGATGTACGCGCAGTCCGGTCTGCGTGGAGCGATCGGGCTTGGTGAACAGGTTGTTCGGGAACGGCAGCAGGCACGGCGACTTGCCGTACGGCTGACAGTCGGCCGCGGGCTTGGCGGCGGCCGCCGCCGAGGCCATCAGCCCACTCAGGGCAACGGCCAGGCCGAGCGCGATCAGGGCCGATTTCAGTCTTGTGGTGCGATCTGTGAGCATCCCTCTCCTCGAGCTGAGCATCCTTGGCTGATGGCGCCCGCTGCGGTGAGCCGGGCGCTGCTATGTCTAGTGCTGCTAATGCCTCAACCCATGGCGCAGCCATCCGATGCGGCGATCAGCAAGCGGCTGGTCCTTCTACTGGCCTTAACCTGCGGGGCCGCGGCGGCGAACATGTACTACGCGCAGCCGCTCCTGCACACGATCGGCGCGACGTTCTCGGTCTCCGAGGGCACTGCCGGGCTGCTGGTGACCGCCTCGCAGGTGGGCTATGCACTCGGCCTTGCGTTTCTCGTCCCGTTGGGCGATCTGCTCGAGCGCCGGGGACTGATCGTGGCGATGCTGATCGTGTGCGGCCTCGGCCAGGGCGCGGCTGCGCTCGCGCCGGCGTTCGGCTGGTTCGCGCTCGCGCTCGCCGTCGTTGGGCTGACCTCGGCGGTCGCCCAGATCGTCGTGCCGATGTCATCCTCGCTGGCCGCCCAGCACGAGCGAGGCGCGGTCGTCGGAACGGTGATGAGCGGCTTGCTGATCGGAGTCCTGACCGCGCGCACTGCGAGCGGCATCATCGCAGGGCTGCTCGGCTGGAGATCGGTGTACGTGATCGCCGCGGCGCTGATGTTCGCGCTGGCGGTGGTGCTGCGCTACGCCCTGCCGTGCGTTGCGCCAACCGAGGACCTGCCCTACCGCTCGCTGCTGCGCTCGGTGCTGGACCTGGTGCGCGAGGAGCCGCTGCTGCGCCAGCGAATGGTGCTCGGCGCCGCCGGGATGGGCTGCTTCAGCGTGCTGTGGACGTCGATCGCGTTCCTGCTCTCCGGCGCGCCGTATCACTACAGCAACACCGTGATCGGCCTGTTCGGCCTCGCCGGGCTCGCCGGCGCGTTGATCGCGCCAGTCACGGGGCGCCTGGCCGACCGCGGTCACGGCAAGCTGGCCACCTCGGCCACGATCGTGGTGCTCCTGGCCAGTTGGGGCCTGCTGGCCCTGGGCGGCCACTCGATCCCGGCACTGATCGCCGGCATCGTCGCGCTCGATCTCGGCGTCCAGGGGCTGCAGATCTCAAACCAGAGCGCGATCTACTCGCTGCGGCCCGAGGCCCGCAGCCGGCTGACGACCGCATACATGGTCGCCTACTTCGTCGGCGGCGCCTCGCTGTCGGCGGCGGCCGCGGCGCTGTACAGCACCGACGGCTGGGGCGGAGTGTGCGTGCTGGGCGCGATTACCGCGACGGTCGCGCTGGCCGTGTGGCTCATAACCGAGCGGCGCTCGTGGGCGAGCGCGCGGCTGGGCACCGTCGCCGAGCGTGGCTAGAGCGCTTCGCGGTTAGCGGATCTCGGCCGGACCGAGGGTCATGCTGGCCCGTAGGGGCGGCACGGCTCCCCGCGCAGCCCCGGACACGGTGGCAGCGACGTGGGCACGTTCACTCCGGGCACGACCGGCAGCACCACGCGCGAGGGCTGCTTGGGAGAGAACGCGACCGAGACCGTCGCGTGGCCCTTCGGCTTGGTCTCGGCGAAGCTCCACACCGGCTGGCTCCCGTTCGGCGCCGCGATCGTGATCCGGATCCGAGACCCCGCCCGATACGCGTGGCCCTCGTAGTACAGCGGCACCGTCACCTTGGTGAAGCGGCCCTTCGGGAGCGGGGCGACGTCGCGCGCTCGGAACGTGGGAACGGGCTCGAGCAACGTGCTCTGGCGTGGGTCGAGCTTGCGCTCGCTGGCCCGCAGCCAGCCGTTCTGGACGAACGTCTCCTTGCCGTCGGGTCTCACCTCCGAAACCGTGACCTGGAGGTCGACGTCCGGGGTCGACGCCTTGATCCACGCCTGCAGGGCGCCGGCACCGAACACGACCGTGTTGCGGCTGAGGGGTCCGCTCAGGTACGAGAGCGAGGTGCCGGGCGGGTTCGGGGCCCAGTTGTAGGTCGGGGTCGCCCCCCAGAGCCCGCCGGCGCCGGTATCGCCGGTGAAGTCGGTCGCGGGGACGGCGCGCTTGTTCCAGGCAAAGGTTCGCTGCCCGGCCCGGCCCGGCGGTGCGCTCCCGAGCGATCCGTTCGGTCCCAGGTACCACGAGCGGGCCTCGGTCCTCGGGGCCGGGAAGCGCGAGAACGAGTGCTCGAAGCCCGGGACGGGCGCCCCCGGCGCGGCGCCGGCGCCGTTATCGAACAGCACCCGCACCTGGGGCAGCTTCTCGAACTCGTTGAGCGCCGCCGGCGTAGGTCGGCTGGCTCTGGATCGGATCGTTCGGGAGGCCGATGCCGCCGATCCCCATCGCGGTCGAGTAGATGGTCGGGGCCAGCGCCTTGACCCCGGAAGACAGGCTCGGGCGCTGGTGGGCGACGAACAGCTCCAGGAAGTCGTAGAACCGCGTGAACGTGGCGGGATCGAGCGAGTCGACGTGCACGCCGTTGGTGAATGTGAACCACTTGTGGGCGGTGCCGGTGAAGTGCTCGGCCAGGTCGGGGCAGTGACCGCCGGTCTGCTCGTCGGTGAACTGGCAGGCCAGGTACACCGGCACCTTGATCTTGTGCACGAACGTGACCGGCGACAGCGGGTCGGCGACCGCCGGCACGTAGTGCTTGTTGGCACGGGCCATGGCGGCGTCACTGATGGCCTGCTGATGCAGCACCTGGTTGGCCTTGCAGGTCGCGTCTCCGTCCTGGATCCGCTTCAGCGCCCACGCCTCGCCCTTGTTCGGCGCGGCCGGGAGCGCGTCGTGGTCGCGGTCCTCAGCCCACGGCAGCGCGAACCCGGTGTTCAGGATCCCGCCGGGATATAGCGTCGTGGCGGTGTTGTCGATCACCGACAGCGGCGCGATCGCGGCCAGGTCGGGCGGTTCGGTGGCCGCGGTGAACAGCTGGCTGATGCCGCCGTAGGAGATCCCGATCATTCCGACCCTGTGGTGCCGTACCCACGGCTGGTGGGCGACGGTCTCGATCACGTCGTAGCCGTCGAGATTCTGCAGCGGCTCGAAGTAGCTAAACGCGCCACCCGAGCAACCGGTGCCGCGGATGTTGACGTCGACGACCGCGAACCCGAGCACCGTCGCGATCTGGCTGATGCCGCTCTGCGCCCCCGCCGGGTCCGCGTAGCCGTAGCCGGCGTACTCGAACAGCGTCGGGTACGGCCCCGGCCCGGCGGGCAGGCGCACGTCGATCGCGAGCTTGGTGCCGTCCCGGGTGGTCAGGTACCCGTAGCCCGACTTCGGGATCCGCTGGTTGTAGATCCTCGTGCTGGGAGGCGCCGAGCGGTCCGGCATGACGGTCACCGCGCGGCTGTGCTTGCCGCCCGCCGGGCGCACCCGGTAGCCCGGACCCGGCTTGACGCCGCGATAGACGATCCCACCGAGCGAAGCGGCCCGCCGCGTCTGGACCACGCGCCCGCGCCGGTCCAGCAGCGCGACCTTCTGGTGCGCGGAAAGGCCGACGACGTCGACCTGCGCAACACTGCCGCGCACGGTCAGTCCCGCAGCCGCCGGGGCCGTGGCGGCGAACCCCGCTAGGGCGAATGCCGCCAGCGCGAGCGCGGTGAACATCCGCAGCGGGGACCGGGCGGGGTGCAAGCGACTGGACATCATCGCGCTACCTCCGCCGGCCGGCGCGCGCGACTGCGAGCAGCGCGAGTTGTTCGAATGCCACCGACGCCGCGTGCAGCGCGGTCAGCTGCCCGGGCGAATCGTATGCCGGCGCAACCTCGACTACGTCGAAGCCCGTGAACTCGATTCCGGCCAGCGCGCGCAGAAAGCCGAGCGCCTCGCGCGGCTGCAACCCGGCGACCTCCGGGGTCCCGGTGCCCGGCGCGAACGCCGGGTCGAGTACGTCAATGTCGAACGACATGTACACGGGGCCGTCCCCGATCCGCGCACGCACCCGATCGCCGTACTCCTGCGCCGACAGCTTCACCAGATCCTCGCCGGCGATCATCTCGAAGCCCATCTCGGTCGGGGTGGTCAGATCCTCCTCGCCGTACAGAGTGCCGCGCATCCCCGCCAGCAGCGATCGCGACGGGTCGATCAACCCCTCCTCGAGCGCCCGCCGGAACGGAGTGCCGTGGAAGTAGCGCTCGCCGTAGTACTGATCCCAGGTGTCGGCGTGAGCGTCGAGCAGCACCAGACCGACGGGACCGTGTACGGCGGCCTGGGCGCGCAGCTCTCCGAGCACGATCGAGTGGTCACCGCCGAGAACGACCGGCACGACCCCGGCGCGCAACACCGGCTGCAGCGCGGCGTCGATCTGCTCGGTGGTGCGAAGTGCGTTGCCGGGCGTGATTCCGATGTCGCCGCCGTCGGCGACCGCCAGCGTGCCGAACACGTCGACCTTCAGCAGCGGGTGGTAAGGACGCAACGTGGCCGACGCCGACCGGATCGCCTCGGGTCCGAACCGCGCGCCCGACCGGAAGCTCGTCGCGGTGTCGAATGGGACGCCGATCACGGCGGCGTCGACGCCATCGTGCGGAAGCTCGACGTTGCGAAGCCGAGCGAACGTGCGGACCCCGGTGTACCGCGGGGCGATGCTTGCGTCGGGTGGACTGAAGCCTTCGGCGGTCATCGCCGGTTCCCCCGCGTTGCGCCCTCGATCCGTTCCTCAATCAACCCATGCAGCACGAACCACACCTCGCCTTTCCCGTTGGCAGCGCACGGAACCCTAGTGTCTCGATCAAACGGTTGACTTCGCCTACGGCGTCTGATCTGCTCCTGCATCGGGGGAGCTCCGGTGGATCGTCACGACACCCGAGGAGGGCACTGCAATGGCCGGTGATCCGGCCCCTGGTGACGGCGGCGCGCCGCCCGCCAAGGGCACGGTCGACCTCGTGATCGGAAAGTCGACCGACAAGTACTACAAGTGGCAGCAGATCCCGGCCTGGGTGCTCGGCGGGGCTGCGATCTTGGGGGGAGCTGCCCTGATCGCGTTCCCCAAGCACCAGACCACGAACGCCTGGGCGGCGGTGATCGTCGGGCTGTTCCTGGCGGCGATGCTTTCCTACCGGTCGGCGTTCACGCTCAACGACGACTCGGGCGGGAGCGACGGATCCGGCGCGGGCGGCGGCTCCAGCGGGGCCTCCAGCGGGGCCGGCGCGAACAAGCAGCCGGAGGCGGACAAGGCCCCGCCGCGTCCGGACCCACCGACTCAGACGGCGCCGAAGCCCGGCGGGACCACCTGACGATGCCCGACAGCGCGCTCGCCCGGCTTCAGAGCCAGGAGCCGGCGCTGCTCACGGCGGCGGCCACGTTCGCCGGCGGCTTCCTCGCCCAGGCCGGACCTGGTCACATCGCGAGCCTGCCGGCGCTGGGCACGTCGGTCACGGTCAGTGGCCTCCAGGGGCTGCTCACCCGCGCCAAAGTGTTCAGCCCCGACGCAGTCCGGACCGCGGCCGCGGTCCAGCGACTGACCGGCGATCGGGCGCAGCTGATCGACCCCGCCTCCCCCGCACCGTGGCTGGGCCAGGGCGCCGAGCCGTCGCTGACGATGGCGGTGATCGGGCTGTTCGTCGGCTTCCTCGTGCAGGTGATCGGCGGCTCAAGCAACCTGCTCCAGGCGCTCGGGATCGCCGGTGGGATCGCCGTCACCCAGGGCGTGCTCACCCGCCAGCAGGTGTTCTCGCCCAGGACGATCGCGCTGGCCCAGCTCAAGTCCCGGTCCGGGATCGCGGGGCTGATCGCGCCGAGCTCGTCCGGCGGCCTGTCCGGGATGCTGTTCAAAGGCGCCGAGGTCGAGCTCGCGAGTCTCGCCCCGGCGACGCCGCTCGCCGAGGTGCTCGGTGCGCTGGCTCCGGGTGCGGCGTCCGCACCCGCCGGCGGCCCCGGTCCGGCGGCCGCGGCGATTGCCCCCGCCGACGCGATTCGGGTCAGCTCGTCGCCCGGCGCCACCGCTCCGGACCCTTCGGCGCAGCCCGGTCTGATCTCACTGCTTCAGCGCTACCGACCCGAGGTCCGCTACGACTCGCTGGAGAGCTACTACGCCGACTCGGCCGCCGTCCTGACCGACCATCCGGGCAACGTGCTCCGCAGCCTGGACGGCACGGTGATCGCCGCCGCCGCCGCACCGGACGCCGGCTCGGCCCGGCTGACGCTCGAGTTCCTCGCGGCCGGCCACTACCCCAACGGCTTGCCCGCAGCGGCGACCGACTACATCGAGGAGGCCGACGGCAACTTCGGAGCGCAGGCTCGGGAGATGCACCAGCGCCCGGGCTACGGCGACCGCGTCCACGGCCGCGTCGTGGTCGACAGGTCCGGCGCTCGCTGGCTTCAGTATTGGCTGTTCATGTACTACGACGACCCGGGGTTCCTCGGTCTGGGCACCCACCAGGGCGACCTGGAGATGATCCAGCTCCGACTCGACGCCAAAGACCAGCCCGACGTGGCCAGCTACTCGCAGCACCGCAGTGGCCTGCAGGCCACCTGGAGCCAGCTCGAGCACGCCTCCACGCCGGATGGTCCGACACCTGTCACCTACAGCGCCCGCGGCTCGCACGCGAACCTGCTCCGCTCCGGGATCGAGGTCAGCGCCCGCTCGTTGCTTCCCGACCATAACGACGGCCGCGGCGACCGCGTGCGCCCTGAGCTGATCGTCCTGTCCGACTCCCAGGCCCCTTGGTCGCGCTGGCCCGGCTCGTACGGCGCCAGCCGCGCCTCGGGCCTCCTCGGCCAGATCGGGATCGCCGCGAACAGCCCCGCCGCGCTCACCCGTCACCGCGCCTGGAGCGACCCCGCCGGTTTCCACGCCAGCTGCGACGTGGCCCACGACCTCCCGCCCGCCGGGCAGCCGACCGGAGCCGCCGTGCCGACGCCGGCACAACCGCAGATCAAGAGCATCGAGCCGGGTCCTAAGACCACCGTGGTGACCGTCACTGTTGCGCCGAGCCCCGGTCCGGCACCGGCCAAGGTCGTCGCCGGACTCGTGTCCGCGGATCCCTCGACGCCCGCCGCGACTGCGTCGGCCGACGTGGTCGGCTCGACCGCGACCATCGAGATCCCGACGCCCAGCGGCGAGGGACCGTTGTCGGTCCACGCGACGGCCGTGTCAGAGAACGGCGCGCCCAGCACGACCGCCGTGGCGCCGTCGCCGCCCGCGGGCGGCTGACCTAGAGCCGCTTGGTCAGCCTGCTCACCAGCAGTTGCACCGAGCGCTCGAGCTCCTCGACTGTGGCCTTCTCGACACTCTTGATCCCGAGCCTGCGATTCAGCCAGGCGTTGACCTCGCGGTGATCGGTCCGGTCGCGGCGGGTCACCTCGGATACGAGCCGGTGGCGCTCGCTGCGCAGCGCCGCCCGGCGCTCGAACGCCGGCCGCTCGTCGGCGTCGCCCTGCGCGAATCCGGCCGCCACTCCTACCGGCGCGACCGGGACCGCCTGTGCCGCCCCCGGCGGCGGGCCGAACAGGGACATCTGCGGGGTGACGTCGGCGCTGAGCGGGACGAACGCGGGCTCCTCGGAGCGTTCGGTGGCGACCCGCTGCACCGGCTCGAACTCCGACCCGTCGCGGTTGTCCTCGGGGCGGGCCAGCGCGTGGCGGAGCTCGTCCTCGATGTCGGCGGCGTGATTACGCAGGACCGGATCGGCCGGCACGTACAGCCAGCTCGGCTCCGGCGAGCGTCCCGCGATCGTGCGCACGAACCGACCCACGATCTGCCGGAACACCAGCGGCGTCTTCGCCGCGGTCGCGTACACGCCGACCCGTAGCCGGGGGATGTCGACGCCCTCGGAGACCATGTTGACGGCCACGATCCAGGGGTCGCGCGAGCGCGTGAACTCGACCAGCTTCTGCGCGGCGCGCGGCTCGGCGTGGAGCACCACCAGCGGCGCCCGGCCGGTGCACTCGCGCAGCAGCGCCGCGATCCGGCGGGCATGGCTCGAGTCGGCCGCGATCACGAGTCCCCCCGCGTCGCCGTGCCCGTCACGGCGCAGCGACTGCAGCTTGCCGTCGGCCTCGCCGAGGATCCGAGGTAGGCCATCGGGCAGGTCAGTGGAGATCGCGGTCCGGTAGCGGCGGCCGGCCTCGCGCGCGGTCAGCACGGTCTCAAAGCTCGACTCGATCACGTCGTCGCCGCTGCGCCAGGACAGCATCCCGTCGTAGGCCACGAAGCAGACCGGGCGGCAGATTCCCTCGCGGACCGCCTCGGCGTAGGTGTAGGTGTGGTCGGGCTCGGCGACGCCCAAGCGGTCGTAGCGCACGCCGGGGATTGCGGTCGCGTCGGAGCGAAATGGCGTGCCGGAAAGCAGCAGCCACCGCGGGCAGCCGCCGAACGCCGTCTGGAACGAATCGCCCCACGTGAGGTCCTCACCGAGGTGGTGGGCCTCGTCGGCGATCACCAGCGGCGGGTCTGAGCCATGTCGTGCCCACCGGCGAGGCGCCTTCGCAATCCGCGCATAGGTCACCGACACGCCGTGGAAGCCCCTAGGCGGCCGCGGCGACTCAGCGTCGGGCGCGAGCTCGATCCCGAGCGCGGCCGCAGCCCGGGCCCACTGACGGGTCAGCGGCGCCGTCGGGCAGGCCACAACCACGGCCTTGATCGCACCGGTCGCGAGCTGGTCGCGGGCGAACTCGAGCGCCGGCCGCGTCTTGCCCGCGCCGGGCGCGGCCGACAGCAGGAACGTGCCGCTGGTCCACTCCGACATCCCCGACAGCGCGCGGCGCTGCCAGGCGCGTAAGGCGCTGGGCGGGGGCTGTGACCTGCGTGTGGGCAAGGCCGGGCATGGTGAAGATCGAGTCGGACGCCACGGCGGCGCGATTTGTGACTCCGAGCACTAGCTGATTGATTCCACAGTCATCTAGGCTGGCGCCGTGGCCCGGCTGCCCTACCCCGACCCCGATCAGGCTCCCGAGCCGGTCCGCGACGCGCTGGCCGGGCTGCCGCCGCTGAACATCTTCCGGATGCTGGCCCACGCCGAAACCGCGCTGCGGCCGTTCCTCCGGTTCGGGGGAGCGATCCTGGGGCGGCTCGAGCTCGACCCCAGGCTCCGGGAGCTCGCGATCCTGCAGGTCGCCGCCAGCACCGAGGCCCGCTACGAGTGGGTCCAGCACGTCGAGATCGGCCGGGAAGTCGGCCTCACCGACGCGCAGATCGCCGCCGTCGAGCTCGGCGATGTGGGAGCACTCGAGGAGGTGGAGCGCGCGGTCGTGGCCTTCGCCGCCGAGGTCGTGGCGACGCCGCGCGTGAGCGACCAGACGTTCGACGCGGTGCGCCGCCACCTGAGCCCGCGCGAGATCGTCGAGCTGCTGCTGACGGTGGGCAATTACCTGATGCTCGCGCGCGTGATGACGACGCTCGAGCTCGAGCTCGACGACCCCGCGGGCGCGCAGTTGCTCGACCGGGACTGACCCGGGCGGGGCGCGCGACCTAGGGGCGGGACGTGAAACGTCCCGTATGAGGACGTTTCACGTCCCGCCCCCGCCAGCCTGTGCCGCCCCAACCCACGCTCCGACGTTGCTCTTAGGCGATTCATCGCGCGACCTTCGGGTCGCGCTCGATGCTCCTGATCGCGATGCTCACCGCCCCCGCCTGCACCGACGACGGCGTCCCACCGCTCCCGGCGACCAGGCCGCTGATCGACGTCGTCGTCCCCGTGTACAACGAGCAGGGATCGCTCGAGCCGTCGATCCGCCGGCTGCACCGGTTCCTGGACGATCACCTCCCGTTCGCGTGGCGAATCCTCATCGCCGACAACGCGAGCACCGACGCCACGCCGACGATCGCCGCCGACCTGGCGCGCGAGCTGCCGAACACGGAGCTGCTCCGGCTCGTCGCCAAGGGCCGCGGCCGGGCGCTGCGCGCCGCCTGGTCGCGCAGCCACGCCGACGTCCGCTGTTACATGGACGTCGATCTGTCGACCGACCTGCGGGCGCTGCTGCCGCTGATCGCCGGGGTTGTGTCCGGCCACAGCGACGTCGCGATCGGCACCCGCCTGGCCCCCGGCTCGCGCGTAGTCCGCGGGCCCAAGCGCGAGCTGATCTCGCGCTCCTACAACCGCCTGCTGCGGCTGCTCCTGCGCGCTCGCTTCTCCGACGCCCAATGCGGCTTCAAGGCGATCTCCGCGCGGGCCGCGTCGATGCTGCTGCCCGAGGTACAGGACGATGCCTGGTTCTTCGACACCGAGCTGCTGGTACTGGCCCAGCGGCGGGGCCTGCGGATCCACGAGGTCGCGGTCGACTGGGTCGACGACCCCGACTCGAGCGTCGACATCGTGCCGACCGCGCTCGCCGACCTCCGCGGGGTCGCGCGGCTGCTGCTGCGGTCCCGGTTCGCGCGCTTCGCGCTCGTCGGGGTCGCCTCGACGCTCGCCTATGCGCTGCTGTACCTGCTGCTGCGCCCGGCGCTGGCGCCCGTGTGGGCCAACGCGATCTCGCTCGCGGTCACGGCGCTCGCCAACACGCAGGCCAACCGCCGCCTCACGTTCGGCCTGCGCGGCACCGACGGGCTGTTGTCCCAGCACGCCGCAGGGCTCGCGGCGTTCGCGCTGGCACTCGCGCTGACCGATGCCGCGCTCGCCGCGCTGACCGCGATCGACCCCGGGGCCTCGCGGGTGCTCGAGGCGGCGGTACTAGTGGTCGCGAGCGCCGCCGGCACGGCCGGTCGCTACCTGGCGCTGGCGCTGGTGCTCAGCCGCGGCGCAGCAGCCGCCCGACGGCGGCCATCATCTCTTCGGTTCGCTCGTCGCGCTGCTCGGGATCGGCGCCGATCACGCAGGTGTGCGCGTGACCATCGAGCAAGCCCAGCGCGACCTTGTCCAGAGCCGCCTGGACAGCCGTGATCTGGGTCAGGACGTCGATGCAATAGCGGTCCTCGTCGACCATCTTCGAGATCCCGCGAACCTGTCCCTCGATCCGCGCGAGTCGCTTCTGAAGCTGCTCCTTGCTGGCGCTGTAGCCCCGAATGGGAGTCGTCTCGGTCATGTCGGAGAGCATATCAGATACCCCCCCAAGGTATGTGCTAGGCTTTCCCCCCGGATACCCCTACCAGGTAACGCGGAAACATGGCGAGCATCCTCGAGACAATCGGCGACGGACTGAGCAACGCCTTCCTGATGGCGTGGCAAGTGTGGTGGGCGCTGGTGCTCGGGTTCGCGATCTCAGCCGTGGTCCAGGCCTGGGTTCCGAAGGCCCGGATCGAGCGCGCGATGGGTGGCGACGGTGTACGCCCGGTGGCGATCGCCACCGGCCTGGGCGCGGCCTCGTCGTCGTGCTCCTACGCCGCGATCGCGATCGCCAAGTCGCTGTTCTCCAAGGGCGCGTCGGCGGCCTCGGCGCTGGCCTTCCAGTTCGCTTCGACGAACCTGGTGATCGAGCTGGGTGTCGTGATCTGGGTCCTGATCGGCTGGCAGTTCACGTTCGCGATCTTCATCGGCGGGCTGGTGCTGATCGTGCTGATGATGGTGCTGCTGCGACTGTTCGTGTCGCGGCGGCTGGAGGCCCAGGCGCGCGAGCACGCCCGCCAAGCCGACGCCGGCCACGAGCACGAGGCCACGAGCACGCAGCTGACGTGGCGCGAGCGGATCGCGTCGGTGGACGCGTGGACCGATGTCGCCCAGAACTTCCGCAGCGACTGGTCGATGCTGTGGAAGGAGATCGCGATCGGGTTCCTGCTGGCCGGGTTCATCGGCCTGCTGGGCAACGACTTCTTCAACGGGCTGTTCGTCGAGAACGCGCCGGGCGGGCTGAAACTGGCCGAGAACGTGATCGTCGGGCCGATCATCGCCGTGCTGAGCTTCGTGTGCTCGATCGGCAACGTGCCGCTGGCGGCGGTGTTGTGGTCAGGCGGGATCAGCTTCGCGGGCGTGATCGCGTTCCTGTTCGCCGACCTGATCGTGATCCCGATCGTCCTGATCTACCGCAAGTACTACGGCGGGCGCTTCACGGTCCGGATCGTCGCGCTGATGTTCGTGACGATGGTGCTGTCGGCACTGGTGGTCGACGGCCTGTTCAGCGTGCTGCACCTGATCCCCGAGGTCAGGCCACCGCGTGGGGACATCTTCAGCTCGGTCAAGGTCGACTACAAGCTGTTTTTGAACATCCTCGGCGTGGCGATCTTCTCGGCGCTGTTCGGGCTTACGCTGCGGCGCGGCGCTCGTGGCGGGCAGCAGACGTGCGCGATGCACGGCGGCGGCCACCACGAGCACGGCGTCTCGGGCGCCCACTGAGCGCGTCAGGCCGCGCGGCCGCTCGCGATCTCAAGCCGTGGCGTCGGCGGTCTGAGCGACCGGTGGATACTCATAGAACCCGCGGCCGGTCTTGCGGCCGTGGTGGCCCGAGACGACCATCCGCCTCATCAGCGGCGGGGGCGCGTACTCGGGACGCTTGAACTCCTCATACAGCGAGTCGCACACCGCGTAGAGGACGTCGAGGCCGATGAAGTCACACAGGGTCAGCGGGCCCATCGGGTGCCCACAACCGAGCTTCATGCCCGTGTCGATGTCCTCGCGCGTGGCGAACCCGTCCTCGTACATCCGCACGGCCGCCATCAGGTACGGGACCAGCAGCATGTTGACGATGAATCCCGACCGGTCCTTGGTCCTGATCGGGTGCTTGCCGATGTCGCCGGCGAACGACTCCGCCGCCTCGATCGTCTCCTGTGCGGTGTCGATCGCTGTCACCACCTCGACCAGCTTCATCACCGGAACCGGCGAGAAGAAGTGAAGCCCCAACACCCGCTCCGGGCGCGGTGTGCGGGCCGCGAGCTCGGCGATCGGGATCGACGACGTGTTCGACGCGAGGAACTGCAGCTCCGGCAGCTCCTCGCCCAGCCGCCCGAACACCTTTGACTTGATGTTCACGTCCTCGGTGATCGCCTCGATCACGGCGTCGGCGCCGCCGAGATCCTCGAACCGTGTGGTGTACAGCACCCGCTCGACGAGCTGGTCGCCCGCGTCGCGATCGAGCTTGCCGCGCGACACAGCCCTGCCGACGGAGACCGCCAGGCTCTCGCGTGAACGCTGAAACGGCCCGTCGTCGGGCTCGTAGACGATCACGTGCTTGCCCGCGGCCGCGGCCGACTCCGCGATCCCCGATCCCATGAAACCGGCGCCTACTACGCCGATGACCGACACCGTCATCCGATTCCTCCTGTGCGCAAGTTTGGCTCTGAGGGCATCTTCACAGACCGGCGATCGCGGTTCCCTGGGCGGCCACGAGCTGCCATCGCCGTCCGTCGGAGCGGAACACGTGCGTGTAGCGGCTCTCCACGACGACCGCCGTCCGGTCGGGCCCGGCGAACGACATCGACGTGTGACCGACGACGATCCCGGTGTCGCCACCATAGACGCGCACGATCGCCCCGTCGGGATGGCTCTCGATCGAGCGAAACGCCACCGCGCCGCCCGCCACCGCCTCGAGGAAGTCCGCGCGCGCATGCACGGCCCCCGCGGCGACGTCGACGATCGCGAAGTCCTCGTGCAGGATCGCGCCGAGCGCCGTCCGGTCGGCGGACAGCAGCGCCGCGAAGAACTCCGCGTCCGCCCCCTCCAGCGCCTGCTCGGGCGTCGGGCGCGGCGAGGGCGAGAACCCGTCGCGCGCTGGGTCCGCGCAGTAGTCCACCAGTGCGCGCACCACCGCTGTTATCTGCTCGCGGATCCCGGGGTCGGCGATCAGGCCGTCGCTGCCGACCGCGTCCCGCGCGACCACGATCCGCCGGCAGGCGTCCTCGACTATGTCGCTGCTCGCGTAGTCGAGCACGAGCCGGAGCGAGTGGTGCGCGTTGACGCCGGCGTTGGGGCGGCTGGACGCGTTGATCCAGGCGACCGGCTTGCCGTACGTCGACGCGCCGCCGATCGTCCAGTCGAGCAGGTTCTTGAACGACCCAGGCAGCGCGCCGGCGTACTCGGGCGTGCACAGCAGCAGTCCATCGGCCTCGTCCAGGCGCACCCGCAGCTCGGCCACCGGCGCGGGCACCGGACCGCCGTCGGGATCGTCATCGGGGTTGAACTGCGGCAGTCTCGCCATGCCGTCGTACATGCTCAGCCGCGCGCGCTCGTCGCCGAGCTCGATCGCGGTGCGCAGGACCGCGCTGTTCCCCGACATGTCGCGCAAGCTGCCCGAGATCAGCAGGATCTCGATCGGGTCTGCCATCGGCGCCCCCCTCAGTCGGAGATGAAGTAGAACGGATCGGGCAGCTTGAACGCGCGATCCGCGTGCCCGCCGTCCAGGTCTGACTCCTGATCGCCGACGTTGGCGACGATGTCGAACCCCTGGCGCTGGATCTTCTGACGCGCGCCCGCCTTGAACGCCTCGGTCTTGGCGCCCGCCGGACGTTCGAACAGGGCGTTCCATCCGTTCGTGTAGCCGGCGGCCCGGAGGTTGCCCTTGGTGATCGCGTCGATCAGGGCGGGGCGACCCGTCACGAAGAACACCGCCACCCCGTGGCTGCGCGCGTAGCGGTACAGGCTCAGCGTCGGCTTGATCGGTGTACGGCTCACGACCGAGCTCGCGGCAAGTCCCACCGCCGTGAATCCCGATCGCTCCAGCCCCTCGTAGTTCGACAGCGAGGTCTCGTCGATGTCGAGCACGACCGCCGGCTTGCCGGTCAGCTTGACGCGCTTGCCCGTCGGAGCCTTGGCCTGCTTCAGGCGCAGCGCGAGGTAGGACTGGGCGGCGCCGTCGACCGAGCGCAGATCGCGCCCGTAGGCGCCCGAGTCGTGGTACCTGCGCAGAGACGACGCGAGGTCGCCGGCGCCGACGGTCCCGGACTCGCCGATCTGCGGCAGTCCAACGCCGGTCGGGCGCACGGAGGTCAGGTACGCGCCGCCGGCGCTGCGGTACTGCACGGTGCCCCCGCCCTCGGCGGCGAACGCCACGGCGCCGGCGGCGAGTGCGGCCACGACCGCGACCAGAGCCGCGGGTCTTCCCCAGCGCAGCGCGCTCGACGTCGATCGTTCATCCGTGTTCGACATGACAGCTCCTCGGCTCGGTTCGGTGGCCTTGATGGGGGCAACCAGGTTCTATCGAACCTTCGGACCGCCATGGCCCGATTCGCGGGCGCATGACACAGTGCCCGGCGTGAGTGCAACCTCGCGCGATGAGAGCTTCGGCAGCGTCCTCGTCGCATTCGTGGCCAACGTGGCGATCGCCATCGCCAAGGGCACCGCGGCGGCGCTCACCGGCTCGCCCGCGCTGTTCGCCGAGACGCTGCACACCATCGCCGACACAGGCAACGAGGTGCTGCTGTTCATCGCGATCCGCCGCAGCGGCATGCCCGCCGACTCGTCGCACCCGTTCGGTTATGGACCCGAGCGCTACTACTGGGCGCTGCTGGCAGCGATCGGGATGTTCGTGGTCGGAGGAGCGGTGTCGATCTGGGACGGCATTCACGCGCTGCTGCATCCTCCCCAGTTAGAGGCGTTCTGGGCGGGCGTGGCGGTGCTGGTGATCGCGCTGACGCTCGACGGGATCAGCCGTACCGTGGCCAGCCGCCAGCTGGGCCGCCAGGCCGCACGCCGTCAGGTGACCCTCGGCCAGTACCTGCGCGAGTCCGAGGACCCGACCGTGCTGACCGTATATCTCGAGGACTCGATCGACGTGCTCGGCGCCGCGCTCGCGCTGATCGCGATCGTCCTGCACCGGGTGACGGGATCGAGCATCCCTGACGCGCTCGGGTCGGTGATCATCGGCTGCCTGCTCTGCTACGTGGCGCTGCGGCTGACGTCTCATAACCGCCGCCTGCTCTCAAACCAGGCGGTTCCCGATCGCTACGTCGAGCGCCTCCGTACGCGTCTGGTCGCCGACGATGCGATCAGCGCCGTGCCCAACCTGGAGGCGGTCTACCTGGGACCCGCTCAGGTGCTGGCGGCTGCCGACGTCGAGCTGTCCGCCGGGCTCAGCGGGTCCGATGTGGCCGCCGCCCTCGCGCGTGCGCGTGCGGAGATCATGAATGAGGTTCCCGCGATCGCGAGGCTCTACCTGACGCCGGTCGCCGCGGCCTCAGACGCCCACTAGCGAGCGCAGCTCAGGCGTGCGCGTGCCCATCGTGTAGCCGGGCGCGCCGGGCTGATGCCTGCGACCGCCGTCGGCGAGCGTACCTGCGTCGATCGGATCGAACCCGATCTGGTCGATCAGCTCGGACACGGTTCGCTTGGCGTCCTCGTCGTCTCCCGAGATCGGGATCCCCAGACGCTCGGGGTCGCCCGCCGGTCGCCCGTCGTTGCCCAGGTGCTTCCACATGATCGCGTTGAAGGCCTTGACCACGCGCGCGTCTGGAAGGTGGGCCGCAAGCAGCTCGGTCGATGTGGTGCTGTCGTCGTCGAGCTCGGGGATCTGGCCGTCGCGACTGGGGTAGTAGTTGTTGGTGTCGACAACGATCTTGCCCGCCGTCTCTCGCACCGGCACGTCGCGATAGGCGCGCAGCGGGATCGACACCACGACCACGTCGCCGAACGCGGCGGCGTCGATGACCGTCATCGCCTGCACGCCGTCCCCGATCTCCTCGAGTACGTCAGCGAGCGTGTCGGGCCCACGCGAATTACTGATCGCCACCTCGTGGCCGGCCTTCACGAATAGCCCGGCCAGCGTGCCGCCGATCTTGCCGGCGCCGATGATCCCGATCCTCATGTGGTTCTCCTAGCGTCTAATCCGCTCTGCGTGGATCCATCGGCCCGGAGTCGACTGGGTGCGTCGTCCGCGACACCCGGTGGACCCGGACCTCCGACGGGCGGGCGAGTAGCTCGCCCACATTCTCCTGGTAGGACGTGAACGCGTCGGTCGTGAAGTGCGTCCGCAGCGCCGCGTCATCGCTCCACTCCTCCACGACGACGTAGTGGCCCGGGTCCCCGACCACCTCCGCGAACGAGAAGCTGATGCAGCCCGGCTGCGGACGGGCGCGCTCCTGGGTGTCGCCGAGCAACGCGATCACCTCGTCGCGGCGCCCGACCAGCGTGTACACGTCGCCGACGACGACCACCGAATCTCGGTCATCACTCATCGCCCCGACGATACGTGACCGCGCCGTTTGACACCCGAACGCACGCGGATAAGCTCAGCCGCGTGGCGTCTCGGTGCCATCGGGGCGCGAGCGCACACCTCATAGACAGAAGGGCGGGACCATGGTCGACTTCAAGAAGCTTGCCCAGAGCGCCAGCGACTTGATCAACAAGCGCGGCGGGACGAAGTCCGTGCAGGAGGACGCCAACGAGCTGATGGACATCGCCAAGGGCGACGGCTCGCTGTCCGACAAGGCCAAGCGTGGCGCCCAGGCGCTGAAGGAGCCGGGAGCCCACAGCGAGGCGCCCGCCGAGCGGCCGGCTGGGCAGACACCGGGAGAGACGCCCGCCAACTGATGGCGAGACCCGGGTAGACGATCCGGCTACTAGGGCGGTGCGGGGAGGCCGAGCAGCTGGATCACCGCGAAGACCAGCAGCAACGCTCCCACGCCGATCAATCCCAGGCGTGCCGAGCGAATCCGGAAGTGACCGCTGATCCCGACCAGGAACAGCACCGTCGCCAGAAACACCGTGTCGCGGATGTATTTGTCGGCCGTGGCACCCGCAGCGGCGCCGTCGGAGAACGACGCGTCGGCCTGCGCGTCGAATGCTTTCGCGGCGGTCTCCTGGGGAATGACGTACTGCGGCATGTACGCCGGCCCAGGAGGAGCGTTGGGATTGTGTGCCGGGTCTGTTGCCAGCCAGGCTTTGAACGCCGGCTGGTAGCCAGGCCGCATCCGCTTTGCCGCCAACCGCTCGGCGTTGGCGTTTCCCGCAGTGAAGGCGGTAAACCACGCATTGAATGAAGCCGAGTCGAGCGTCCGCGTCACGATCCCCTCGGTGTCCGCGCGGTTCGCCTTCGTTCGTTGCGCCGAGGCTTTGGCAAGCCCCACGGAGGACTCGGTGCCCCACTTGGCCGCCGCATAGCCCGAGTACGCGGCGAGCACTGCAACGAGCGACAGCAGCAGCGCTTCGAGGATCGACAGCCAGCGATCATGGTGGCCGTCATCCTGATCGTGATCGGCAGCAGTGTGCTGCTTATGCTCGGCGATCTCCTTGCCGACCTCGGCCGGTGTGAGCCCCTCAGGCACGGTTCAAGCGTGCCCGTCCGCGCGAGCCGGAAGCTTCTCGCCGCCGCCAGCATCCCGATCAGCTCGCGAGCTCGTCATGGATGCCGAGACTAAGCGAGTCGACCCGATCCTCACATCGCCCGAAGTGGGTGACCGAGGCAAACCGACAAGCGGGTAGCTCCCTGACCGGTCATCGGACCGGGATGCTTGCGGATATCGAGGTCCCGTGATTCGGCGTCGAGGAGATGCTCACGTGGCCGTGGACCGCGCCGATGCGGTCTCGGATGTGGGTCAGTCCGCTCGTGGTTGCTTGGACTGTCTGATCGAAGCCGATGCCAGTGTCGGCGACCTCGAACCGGAGAGCTCTGTGGTCGTCGAACAGTGTGAGGTTGATGGATGCGTCCGGGCCGGCGTGCTTGGCGGCGTTCTGGAGCGCTTCAACGCAGCTGAAGTAGACGGCCGCCTCGACGTCCGCGCTGTAACGAACGACCCCCTGCGCTGTCACGGTCGTGACCAGGGCGGTTTTCATCGCTGCAGCAGCGAGGGCCCGTTCGAGCCCGTGCTCGGCCAGCAGCGGCGGGGACATGCCGTGGGATAGCCATCGCAATTCCTCTAACGCGTCTTCCACGTCGACGCTGACCCGCCTGACCATGGCGGCGGCGTCCTGGGAGCCCGCATCGATCGCGTCGGCTGCGAGGTCTAGCCGCAGCAGCGCCGCGACAAGGTGGTGCTGGGCGCCGTCGTGGAGGTCTCGCGCGAGCCGCTTGCGGGTCTGACTCGCGGTGCGCACCAGCCGGACTTGCGAGCCTTGCAGATCGGACTCCAGTTGGGCCTTTTGCACGCCGAGCATTGCTGCCTCGGCGATCGCACGAATGAACCGAGCATCGTCGGCGAGCGCCGAGTCGTACACGATCGCCGCCAGCGGTTCGCCGTCGCTCTCCAGCTTGGACACCGCCAGTGACGCTCGCGGCCCTGGAAGGCTCACGGGGGTGCCGTTGCTGTCGACGTAGCGGCCGTCCGCTGCGCGCCACGGGAGGATCTGAAGCGACCGGTCCTGGAATGCCGCCGACATCGCGTCGCCGACCTGCCCGCTGTTGCGCAAGCCGGGCAGAACGGTCACCAGCCGGGCCAGGGCCGAGCGTACGAACACGCGCTCGCGCGCGAGCCCGAGCATCAGCGCGAGCGGGATCATCGGGACCGTGATGATCACGATCCAGCCGCTGATCGCGGTCGCGGTCGCGGCCCACGACTGGGCGGCCAGATACACAGCGAGCGCCGCCGCGTACATGATCGACGCGACCAGCACCGGCAGGAGCATCCGTCGCATCGGCACGGTCGAAGCGAGCAGCCGCCCGAGTAACAGCAATACAACGCCGACCAGCATCACCACATAGCCGAAGCGAACCACGACCTCCAGCGCCTGCTCCAACGCAGGCGAGACGCCGACAAGGAACACGTTGTGAGGGCAGTGGGGCGCGCAGCGAACCAGCGGCGTGGCGATCACCGGCTGCGCGGTGATGAACACAAGCGGGACCCAGCACACCGCGATCACGGCGCCGCTGCCCGTCACCACCCAAGCCTCCAGCCGCGAATGCAGACGGCCCTCGGGAAACGACAGCACCAGGTAGCTGAGCAGCGGAGCGACAAATATGCCGGCAAGCCGCGCCACCCCGAACAGCACAGGATCCGCCGACCCGTTCAGCGTCCAGAGCGCCGCGGCCGCCGCGAACACGACCAGCAGCCGACCCAGCCGCTCCTCGGGATGAAGACGCCATGCGTAGATGCCCGCGACCGCGGGTGCGAGCACATACGCCGCTCGCGCCAGCCATCCCGCCGGTCCAGCAGGCACCGCATCCGGGTTCACCGCCGCGGCGTAGGCAACGATCGCGGCGCTGGCAAGACTCGCGACAGCGGCGAACGCAAGCAGCCAGCTATCGGCCCCGGTACGAGACTCCGAGCGTACCCGGGCCCCCGACAACGGCGACCTCCACTGCCAGCTGATCGATCCGGCCGGCTGTACGCCGATCGAGACCTCAGACGAGCCGAGGCCGGACCCCGCGTGCTGATCTTGGCCCTCGATCAGGTTCGCACGCGGCCGGCCACGCATCGAGTAGTCGTCGGGCTCAGTCTCCATCTGAAGGCAACGGTCCTAGATGAATCGGCTTACGCGGCCCAGGATGCGGCCGAGAATCAACCGCGAGCTTGTTCCGAGCTAGTGACCGCCGTAAGCGATGCCGGCCCATGCCCCGCGTCGCAAACCGCGCAACGGACGTTACCGGATGGGTGGCTCTGCCCCGATGGTGGGCTCGCCGGCGCCAAACCGCTCACAAACAGGCCAGCCGACACTCGCTGATGATGCCTGTGGGCACACATGCGCGGCGCAGCCCGCGTGAAAGGATCGTAAGCCCCATCATGAGGCCCGACAAGCGATCTCTACACGCGATTCCCCTCCCCGGCCACGGCATCACCATCCTGGCCGTCGATGATCATGAGCCGTTCCGCGACGTATTGCGCGATGTGATCGCGGCTGCTCCCGGGTTCCTGCTTGTCGGCGAGGCGCGCTCTGGGGAGGAGGCCACCGTAGCGGTCGACGTCCTCTCGCCCCAGCTCGTACTGATGGATGTGACGATGCCGGGTATCGGCGGGATCGCCGCGGCGCGCGAGATCGTCGACCGGCACCCCGAGATCGCCGTGGTGCTGATGTCCGTCGACGATCTATCCCTTCATCCCGACGTCGCTGCCGTCGGGCATGCAGTCGCTTTCGCGCGCAAACGGGACCTCCGGCCGCTGATGCTGAGGGAGCTGTGGACCACGCGCCGCGCCTGAGCCCAACGAACACGGCACAGCCCAACGAACGCGGCACCGTTCCATGAGCCAGCGGTGGCAGCGATATGCATGCCTGCCTCGACGGAGTTGGGTGCACGCCTCCTTGTAGCCCGCGCGCGCACGCGCGAGGCTTAGGACGTGACCGTTCCGAGCTTCACGGGCTCAGAGTTCGACCAAGTCGGCAGGCATGGGACCTCGGGCCGTGGCATCTCGTCCGCTGTGGGCGCGCTGGAATGACGAGCTCGGCGTCCGGTACACGCTGGGGGTTGAAGAGGAAGTCATGCTGCTCGAGCCGGATCGGTGGTCGCTCGCGCAGTCCAGCGATCACGTGATCGCGAGCCTCTCAGACGAGCTTTCGCCGCACACCTCGCCCGAAACCCATGCGGCGGTTGTCGAACTCGCCACCGGCGTTCAGTCAGACGTCGACGGTGTCGTCGCCGAGCTAGCTGGCTTGCGGAACACGTTCAGGCGAGAGTTGGAGCCGATGGGACTGACCGCCGCCGCGGCGGGCACTCACCCGATGACGGTCTGGGGGGAGACACGCGTCTCAGAGGAGCAGCGCTATCGCGATCTCGGCGACTCACTGCGCGTGCTTGCGCGGCGAGAGCCAACAATGGCCCTGCACGTGCACGTCGGGGTGCCGGCCCCCGAAGACGCGATCCGGGTCTTCAACGGTTTACGTGGTCGGATCCCGGTTCTGCTCGCGTTGTCGTCCAATTCTCCCTTCTGGCAGGGGCGCGACAGCGGATTTGCATCGGCGCGCACACTGATATTCCAGGCGTTCCCACGCGCAGGCCTCCCTCGATCCTTCGCCGGCTACGGTGACTACGTCGGGGCGGTCGACGGGCTGATCGCCTCGGGGGCCGTGCCGGATCCGAGCTTCCTATGGTGGGACGTCCGCATGCAGCCGAGGCTCGGGACCGTCGAGGTGCGCGTGATGGACGCACAGTCGACGATCGGAGAGGTCGCTCCACTTGTCGCGTTGATCCAGTCGCTCGCTCGTCTCGAGCTCGAGGGAGGAGCCTCGTCTCAGACGGCGGGCGCCGAGGTACTCGCCGAGAATCGTTTCCTAGCCGCACGCGACGGAATGGACGCCCGACTGATCGATCCGATTGGTCGATCGATGGTTCCGGTGCGAGATACGGTGAAGGCCCTACTCGCGGCGTGTCGTCCCCACGCGCAGGCGCTGGGCTGCGCCGAAGCGCTTGACCGGGTGCGGCTGCTGGCGTCTGGCACGGGGGCCGACCGTCAGCGCGCGCTGGCCGCCAGGCACCCAGGTCTCGCACATGTGATCGCGAGGCTTGCTGGACGGTTCCTTGCTCCGACTTCAACTCGTCTCCTGGGCGGGACCTAGCACCCAACATGTCACCACACTCCAACGGAAAGGACCGGCAATGTGTCGTTGGCTTGCATACTCGGGATCTTCGATCCTGATCAAGGAGGCGCTCTACGAGGGCCCTAACTCCCTCGTCGGTCAGAGCCTGCATTCGCGGCTCGGGGCCGAGCCGACCAACGGCGACGGGTTCGGGGTTGGGTGGTACGGCGCTCCCGACACCCCAGGCGTATTTCACAGCACAGAGCCGGCGTGGAACGACAGCAACCTGCGCGAGCTCGCCGGCCACATCAGCTCACCGCTGTTCTTCACGCACATCCGCGCGGCGATCGGGAGCGCCGTCCAGCAGACCAACTGTCACCCCTTTCGACACGACAACTGGCTGTTCATGCACAACGGGTATGTCAACGAGTTCGACACGATCAAGCGCGACCTGATCCTCGCCGTCGACGAGTCCCTGTATCCCGAGATCAAGGGCCAGGCCGACACGGAGGTTCTGTTCTTTCTCGCACTGACACTGGGACTGGAGGATGACCCCCCATCGGCGATCGAGCAGACGATCGGGCTCGTCGAGACGGTCGCCGGCCGTCACGGGGTGCCGAACCCGTTTCAGGGCACGATCGCGACCACCGACGGCACCACGATCTGGGCGTTTCGCTACTCGAGCGAGCGAAACTCGCGTTCGCTGTTCTACACCACTGACATCCCCGCGCTTCGCGAGCTCTACCCCGACCGGCAGCTGTATCGGGAATTCTCAGACGAGGCCCGCTTGATCGTCTCCGAACCTCTCGGCGACGTCGCCGGGGTCTGGAACGAGGTACCCGAGTCGACCTACGGGATCATCGGACCGGATGGCGCCCGGTGGCAGACGTTTCAGCCAAAAGCGCCGTAGGCTCGCGTGCACTGTCAGCATCTCACTCACGTTAAGCCGCGACGGGAGGCCAGCGCGTGGGTCAAGTCTTCGTCTTCTCGCTGACCGCGGCTCTGAACCCGACGCTGCTGACCGCGGTGACCGTGATGCTGACGCTGGAGCGACCCAAGCGCCTGCTGTCAGGCTACCTCGCTGGGAGCGGCGCTCACGAGCATCACCTGCGGTCTGCTGCTCGTGTTTGCGTTGCCCGGCTCCAGCACGTCGAGCACGGCGAAGCAGGGTGTCAACCCGGTGCTCAACATCGTTTTGGGGGCGCTGATCCTGGTGGTGGTGTTCGTCGTCGGCAGCGGTCGGGACAAGCGCCGCCAGGCCTGGAGTGACCGCAGACGCGAACGCGCCACGGACAAGGAGCCGCCGCGGTGGCGTCGGCTATTGAGCAAAGGCTCGGCGCGGGATACGTTCATCGTCGGAGCACTACTCAGCTTCCCGGGTGCGTCCTACATCGCCGGCATGGATCTGGTTCACAAACAGCACCTCGGGACGGCGGTCACGGTGCTCGTAGTGGTCGCCTTCAATGTGGTCATGCTGATGTTGCTCGAGCTCCCGCTGGTTGGATACGCAACCAGGCCCGAGTGGACCGCCGGCGCGGTCCGGCGATTCAGCGAGTGGCTGACCCGCCGCGGCGGACGCGTCGCCCTGATCGGCGGCGCGGTGGTCGGAGTGCTCCTGATCGCACGCGGAATCGTCAACTGGTGATGGCGAGACCCAGATTCGAACTGGGGACACCACGATTTTCAGTCGTGTGCTCTACCAACTGAGCTATCTCGCCTTGGGCGAAGCGATGCTAGCGATTCGCGGCCGCACCGAAGCGTTCGCCGCGGCGCCCGTCACAATCGAGTTCGATGCCGGATCGCAAGCGACTGTTCGTACTGCGCCACGCGAAGTCGAGCTGGGAAGACCCCGGTCTGGATGATCACGAGCGCCCGCTCGCGCCCCGGGGGCGCCGCGCGGTCAAGGTCCTCAATCAGCACCTCCGCGAGCAGCACATCGCTCCCGACCTGGTGATCTGCTCGACCTCGCGCCGGACGCGCGAGACGCTTGAGGGCGTGCAGCCGGGCGGCGAGATCTCGATCGAGTCAGAGCTCTACGCGGCCAACGCCAACGACGTGATCGAGCGCCTGCGGGACGTGCCCGAGGACACCGCCTCGGTGATGGTGATCGGCCACAACCCGGCGATGCAGCTGCTCGTGCTCCGGCTCACCGCGAACGGAGCTCGCGCTCCCGAGGGCTCAGACCTCGCGGCGATCCGACAGAAGTTCCCCACCGGCGCGCTGGCCACGCTGACGTTCGACTGCGCCTGGAGTGAGCTCTCGCCCGCAAGCGCGGAGCTGTCTGCGTACGTGCGCCCCAAGGCGATCGCCCGCAAGCTCCCGAGATAGTCGGCGACGCCGGCCGTCAAGCAGGCCGCCGGGCCTGCAGCCGCGCCAGCAGCTCAAGGGCGCCGTGCTTGGACAGCGGCTCGTTGAGGTTGCCGCACTTCGGCGACTGCACGCACGAGGGGCAGCCGGATTTGCACGTGCACTCCCCGATCAGCCGTGCGGCGTCGCCGACCAGCCGCTCGAACTGGTCATAGCCCCGACGCGTGATCCCGACGCCGCCGGGATGCCCGTCGTAGATGAAGATGCTCGGTCCGCCGGTCTGCGGGTGCAGGTTTGTCGATAGCCCACCGATGTCCCAGCGGTCGCACATCGCGATCAGGGGCAGCACCGCAATCTGCCCGTGCTCGAGCGCGTGCAGCGACCCGAGCAGATCGCCGGGCGGGAACGGCTCGGACGCGATCAGCTCGTCGAGCTCGTACCACAGCGCCCGGGTCGGGAACTCGACCGTGGGCAGCTCGAGCGACTGGAAGTCGATCACCTCGTGGTCCTGCAGGCCCTTGCGCTGGTAGCCCAGGACGGTCTCGGAGTACACGACGCGGCCGAACGAGAGCGTCACCCCGAGCATCCTGCGCTGCTCCTCCACGCCCTCGATGTAGGTCATGCTCTCGCTCTTGGCCTGGGTGAAGTAGTTGCCGCCGAACGGTTCGAGCAGCGCGCGCCTCGCGCCCAGGTCGAGCTCGAGCACCTCATAGGACCGGCCGAGGTGCAGGTAGACGGCGCCCTCGTGCACGGTCGCGTAGGCGCGGCCGGCCTCGATCGTGCCCAGGACCTCGCCGGTGCCGGCCTCGATCAGCACGAAGCTGTCGGGCGACGCCGAGCGCAGCGCGACGCGGGCGGCCGGGTAGTCGTCGGCGCGCTTGAGCACGAACCCACCGGCGCGTTCGCGCAGGTAGCCGGCGTCGGCCAGGTCGGTGGCGTACTCGCGCCACTGTGGCCCGAGGAACGGCTCGTCGGCGTCGGTCAGCGGCGCCTCGTGGGCGGCGCACAGCAGGTGCTCGCCGTAGATCTCGGGGCTGGCCGGGTCGAGGATCGCGCTCTCCACGGGGCGGCCCAGGAACTCGTCGGGGTGACGGCAGAAGAACTGGTCGAGCGCATCCTCCCCGGCGATGTAGACGGCGAGTCCCCGGCCTCGCCGTCCGGCCCGACCCCACATCTGGCGCAGGCTCGCGACCGTGCCCGGGAACGTGACGCAGATCGCGGCGTCGAGCTCGCCGATGTCGATCCCCAGCTCGAGGGCGTCGGTGGCGACCACGCCGAGCAGGTCGCCCTGGGTCAGCCGTCGCTGGATGTCCTGGCGCTGCGCGGGGGTGTAGCCGGCGCGGTACGGGGCGATCCGCTCGGCGAGCTCGTCGTCGAGCCGGTCGCGGGCGTGGCGGAGGATCAGCTCGACGCCCTTGCGGGACTTCATGAAGCAGATCGTGCGCGCGCCGGAGGCGATCAGCTCGGAGAACAGCTCGGCCGCCTCGGCCAACGCGGAGCCCCGCAGGCCCAGGCTCTGGTCGAGCAGCGGCGGGTTCCAGATCGCCACCCGGCGCTCGGCCTTCGGGGCGGCGTCACGGTCGATCAGGTTGTAGTCGTCGAGGCCCGTGAGGCGCTCGGCGAGCTCGAGCGGGTTGGCGATCGTCGCGCTGGCCAGCACGAACCGCGGACTTGAGCCGTGGATCGCGGCCAGGCGGCGGAGGCGGCGGAGCACGTTGCCGACGTGCGAGCCGAACACGCCGCGGTACACGTGCGCCTCGTCGACGACCACGAACGCGAGGTTGGAGAGCAGCTCGTCCCAGGCGGGGTGGTTCGGGAGGATCCCCACGTGGAGCATGTCGGGGTTGGTCAGGACCAGATTGCTGCGCTTGCGGATCGCGGCCCGCTCGGCGCGCGGGGTGTCGCCGTCATAGATCGCGGGGCGGATGTGCTTGTGCAGCCCGAAGCCGTGGATCGCCCGGGCCTGGTCCTGGGCCAGCGACTTGGTCGGGTACAGGTACAGCGCGCGCGCACGTCGGTCGGCGGTCAGGACCTCGAGCGTCGGGAGCACAAAGCACAGCGACTTGCCCGAGGCGGTGCCGGTCGTGATCATCGTCGGGCCTTCGAATACGGAGTACAGCGCGTCGGCCTGATGTGAATAAAGGTGGTGCAGCCCCGCGTCCTCCAGGGCTTTGCGAACCGTCGGGCCGAGCTCTTCGGGGATCGACACAAGCCGCGGCGGCCGCGGCTCGTAGGTGTCTTCGTGCACGAGGCGCTCGTCCTCGCGTCCGGTCTCCAGCAGCGACTCCCACGGTTCGGTGTTCGGTCTGACTGCCATTGGATCTGAGTATGGCTGCTACGGTCGCGCCCGCCATGAGGTGCGTGTACATGGATCTGGACGGGACCTTGCTGGGTGCCGGCGCGTCGCTGCTGCGGGGTGCCGATGGGGCGTTCGCATTGGACGGGGTGCGCGCGCTGCAGGCGTGCTGGCGGGCCGATGTCGAGGTGGTGCTGTTCTCCGGGCGCCGCCAGCAGAGCGTGTTCGAGTGCGCCCGCCTGATCGGGTCGAGTTCCTACATCTTCGAGCTCGGGTGCGGGCTGGTGCTCGACGGCGAGCTGCAGTGGCTCACCGACGGTCTGGAGCCCTCCGACGAGCGCGGCTCGATCTTCGATCAGATCGAGGCCTCGGGCGCGCCCGCCCTGCTCCTCGAGCGCTACCCCGAGCGGCTTGAGTACCACACGCCCTGGTCTCGCGGGCGCGAGATCTCACACCTGTTCCGGGGTGCGGTCGACCTCGACGAGGTTGCGGTCGTGCTCGATTCAGCCGGTCTCGGATGGTTGCGGCTGGTCGACAACGGCGTGATCCACGAACACGCCGCGCGGTTCCCCGACGTGCCCGTCGTGCACGCCTACCACCTGATTCCGGCCGGGGCGTCCAAGGCGCGCGCGGTCGCCCGCCACATGCAGGCGCGCATGTACACGCCCGCGGATTGCATCGCGGTGGGCGACTCGCGCGAGGACATGGACGCCGCGTCGGTGGTGCAGACGTTCTGGCTGGTTGCGAACGCGCTGGAGCGCGACCCGACCCTCGAGCCCGCGTTGGCCGGACGCCCCGGGGTCCGGGTGGCCTCCGAGAGCTACGGAGCGGGCGTCTACGAGGCCGTGGTCACGACGCTCGCGGAGCAGCGGTAGCCGCCGCGGTCGGCGCACGCCGGCCCGGGCGCTCCTCGACCGCGCTCGCGTCGGTCACGGCCCAGCCCAGGCGCTCCACCAGCAGCGCCGCAAAGTGCTCGCTCTCGAAGTCCGCGGCGCTCACCCGCTCGTTGAGCATCACGGGCCCCTCCCCCGGGTTGTCCGGGCGATCCGCCACGACGATGATCTGAGGCATCTCGTCCTCCTTCTTGGTCTCAATCAGGTTCCGGGTCCAGGCTTACATTCCCAATTTCAGCCGTCGTAAATATTCCGTGGACGTTTGGTGAGGATGATGCGAGCCGTGGGTTATGGGAGCCTGAGAAAACGATCGCTGCGAGCCTCGGGACTGCGACGTTCCCGCGTCACCGCGGGGACCAAGCGTTCCCGGGCCAAATGTCTGCCGACGTGACTGCCGGGGACCAAACGTCTGCGGACCTGACGTCCGGAATCAAACCGTCTGTCGGACCTAGCGTCCGGGGATCCAGCGGCCTGGCTGGCTAGCCAGCCAGCGTGATCACATGGCTAACGCCCCACTCGACAGGTTTGCGCCGATGTTTGGGGAGTTGACCATGTCCCACATGGCTAACGCCCCAAGGTGCTCGCCAGATGCCTCGAGTGGGGCGTTAAGCAGGTACCGCTGGGTCGTGCAGCGCGGCTAAGCCACCGCGCCGCCGGCACGGCGAGTGGTCACGGCCTCGTCCTCGCGGGCGATCGACTCCGCCAGCTCTGCGGCCACCGAGGACAGCTCACCGAACGCATCGGCGACCGTGGCTGCGTCCGAGCCGGTGATCGCGCGGTTGAGCGCCGCAACGGAGGCGTCGAACCGCGACCAGAGATCCGCAGGCCCGCGCCGGCCGGTGCCCGGCCTCAGCTCGTAGGGTGGCTCGGCATTTTCTGCGCCCGGAATCGGACGCCACAGGAGGCCTGCTGCATGTGCGTGCTCCCAGGCGACCTGCTCACTCGTCGCCGCGTCGGCCAGCGCTTGCAGTCGAGCCGCGAACCCAGCATCCGGCGGCGCAAGCTTGTGCGCGCGCATCGCCTCGGCCCAGTTACTGCCAGCCTGCCGGACGGCCCGCATGATCTGAGCGCGCTGGTGGTCGAGATCGTCGCCGAAACTCAACCTCAGTCTCCGTTTCGAGACGAGGCGCCAGGATCGGCGACCGCGACAGCCTCCGCGTCCCCGCCCCAGAAGTCCTCGGCGGTGGGCCCCGCGTCTCGCGCGCCGGCCGCGCTCGCTCCCGTGTAGCCCTCTTCCAGGATCCGGTCGAAGTCCGAGCGCTTGATCCGCACCCGCCTCCCGACCCTCACAGCCGGCAGCGAACCCTGATCGATCCAGTTACGGACGGTTTGCTGATTGAGCTTCAGCAGGTCCGCCACGTCCGCCACCGTCAGGTAGGACTCCTCGGCATCCGTACTGCTCAAGTGAAGCTACCTCTTTTGCTAATTGAGACAAACTGGAACCAATTCAGAGGATATACTACTGCCCACGGAGGACGGAGCCGGCATCAGCTGGCAGAAAAGTTCTGCAAATGAGGTAGGAAAGGCCCTGGCGCGGTGGAGACCGACGGTCCCAAAAGCCAAGAAGGAGCCCCACAAACCGGGACCGTGAGCAACGTCGTGCCGTTCCCGCGCGACTGGCTGGGGCCTCGCGACGAGCTTGTGCCCTTCGGACGCGATGCCGCCGAGAAGCCCGACGCCGACGCGGACGCCCAGGCAGCAGATGTCCATGAGATCTCGCTGACGCCGCCGCCCGGCCCGGATGCGTTCTGGGGAGAGGACTCCGCTGAGATTCACGCGGTGCTGCAGGGTCCCGACGTCGGACCGCGCGACGAGGCACCGACGCCTGCGACGAGGCGCAGACCGTCTCGCGCGGTCTCTCTGATCGCTGCCGGGGTGGTTGCGCTGGTCGCGGCTGGCGCAGTCGCGATCGTCGGTCTCGTTGGCAAGTCATCGCCGCCGCATGAGGTCATCGCGAACCCGGTAATGGGAAGTCCCAGTGCCGAGCAGGCCCGGCTCGCAAGCCTGCAGAAATCTCTCGCCGTGACGGCGGCAAGCTCCTCGCACAGGCCCCGAAAAGCGGCGAAGCACGTCGCCGCCAGACACTCCCGGCATCGTCCCGCGCCGAAGCCAGCCCGGCACGTCGACGCGGTCCATACGTCGTCGCCCGCGTACCCCATTACCACGCAGCCGGTGGCCAGCTCCTCGTCGTCGGTCAGCACCGGCCCCTCGACCCCGGTCTCGAGCCCAAACCCGTCGCAACCCGTCGACGTCCCAAGCTCGTCTTCATCCGGCAGCGTCGGTATCGGAGCCCAGCCAACCAACGAGTAGCAGCACGACCTCAGGCGGTGGCGCAACTTCCAGCTCTTCCGGAGGTCAAAGCAGCAAGGCAAAAGCGCCCGCCGGCCCTACCGGCAACAGCGCCCTACTCGGCCCAGGTCATTGCAACTGTTAGCCGGCGAAAGGATCCAATGCTGACTCGTTTGCTGCACCTCATCCGCCATAACGTCATCGCCCTACTCGCTCTGTTCGTCGCGCTCGGCGGAACCAGCTACGCCGCTCTGAATCTGCCGGCGGGCTCCGTTGGGACACGGCAGCTCAAGAACCGCTCGGTCACGCGCAGCCAAGCTCGACCCGTCGAGCGTGGCGGCGAGTGTCCGTGCGTGGGCGACGCTTGACCTGGTCCGGCGCGTGGCGAGTCCAGGCGTCAGACAGCGACATCCACGTCACCAACAGTCGCGGTCGGTGAGCTGACGTCACCTGGCGCCACACGCGTTTCCCGGGCAACTGCATGGCGTCGGTGACCCCATAGCGAAACTTCGCCCTGGCGGGCCCGGCAGCTCCTCGGTACGGCTACGTGACGACGTCCTTCAATGGCCCCGCTGGCGGAACCTTCAGATCGACGGGCTCGCGACCGAACGGCGCAGCCAGGTCGCAGAGCGCCAATGTCCTGATCGTCTGTCCATCAGCCAGGGAGCCAGAAGGTCAACAGATGAGACGTAGCTGCGGTCTGGTCGTCGCGGTCGTTGCTCTATGGGTCGCTTCTCGTTCAGAGCCGGCGACCAGCCATTGCGAGCCGCATACAACGTCTACATCTGCGGCGGCTGGAGCACCGACCACAGGGCCGTTGGTCGATCAGGCGACTGCGCCGCACACGACGTCTCGACTGTTGCGCAATGCGGCGGTGGCGGCGACAGCGCAGATCGCATTATCCAAGCAGGGCAACCGGAGTCCGGTACTCCGAGCGGCCAAGGTGCCAGCTGGACCGCCACCGCACCGGCCGGACCTCAGCATCACGCACATCTACACTGTCAACGACGGTTCGGTGGTCGTCGGCGACGGCAAGGGTTGGTGGGGCGAGTTCTTCTGGAACGGCGGTCCCGGGCGTTGCCGGCCGAAGCGCCCAGCTCACCGACGCATTCGCGCACGCATGGCTGCTGTCAGGCCTCCTTCAACGATCGAACGGTCGGCTGGTTCATCAGCTGCGGCTGGTCTGCGTGCACGCAATCCGGCCTCGACATCAACGTCGGTGGGGTAGCCCTGGCGGTGAACGAGGCGCAGGGTCCGTGGATCGTGTCGCCGTCAGGCCTCTGGCAGGCAAAGGGCTACATCCGCGGCGCCTGGACGGTCCCGTTCGCCGGTGATTCGCCATCCGGCGTATGCAGCCTCTCGGCATCGTTCAACGGACAACCGCTGGCGCTGGGCGCCGGCTCGGCTGTAGCCAGGAACAGCGGCACGTGGCATCAGTGCGCCGGCGCGACCGCGAACCCGACGGTCCAGACAGCTGACTACGGCTCCGGGGCGATGCCGCTGACGATCGGCGGCTGCGACGCGGCAGGGGCGTGCACCGGCAACGCGTTTACGAAGACGATCTACGTCGACAACAGCCATCCGTGGGTCTCGCTGTCCGCGCCGCGGGACGTGCCGGCAACGGTGCAGCCGAGTCGGTGACAGCGTCCGCAGGCGGCAGTCGCTCCGGGGTCACGGAGATCGACTGCCGCGTGGATGGCGGAGCAAATCAGCGCTACCTCGAGCACGGCGCGCAGCGTCCAAGTGTCCCCGTCGCGGTGACCGGGATCGGCACTCACTCATCTGGTGCACCGCCGCCAACGCCGTCGAGGGGCCAGGATGGAAGCCTCGGCTGGGCAAGCTACGGACTGCCCGCACCGACTTGAAGATCGGCCAGCCGGCAATCGCCGGGATCACGTTCGTCAACGTCGTCAACGAACTGCGCGTGCGCGCGAGTCCCGCGACGGGTGACGGATCCCAGGCCGCCGCGGCACGATACGAAAGTCGTCAAGGTCATCGCGCTGCCATCCGCGAGTTGTTCGGCGTCGCGTGACCGTCTGGAAGACCGTCCGGCGCCACGGCAAGAAGGTCCGGGTCAAGCGGAAGAAGCTGGTGCGCGTCGTGCTTCCGCCGCGGATCCGTCAACAGCAGCACCAGGCGGGTGCGCTATGGCGCTGGCACCACGGTCAACGGCTGGCTGGGAACGCCCAGCGGCACGCCGCTCGCTGGACAGACCGTGCGCGTCCTCACGGCACCCGACAACGGCCAGGGCCAGTTCTCGCAAGCCGCGACAGCGGTTACCGCCGCGAACGGAGGTTGGGCGGCCGACCTGCCCGCCGGGCCTTCGCGGCTGGTCGAAGCCGTCTTACGACGGAACGCCATCGACGGAGGCCGCCGCATCCGGACAGGCGCGGCTTGATCGTGCCCTCCAAGCTCGCGGTGAAGATCAAGCCCGCCCGGGTTCGCTGGGGTAACAAGATCGTGATCAGCGGCCGGATCCTCGGCGGATACATCCCCTCGAACCCGCAGGCCGTGTCGCAGCTGCTCCGTCTACGGATCGGGATCCGGGGCATCCACATCTCCCAGACGGCCGGGATCCCCGACGTGGACCGCGCCGGCAACTTCCGCACCAGCTACTGCTTCGGGACCGGCCGCGGAGTCGTCCATTACTGGTTCTCCGTCTCGACGCTCCGTGAGGTCGACTATCCGTTCCACCCGGCGACTTCCCGCCGCATCCCGGTGCGGGTAGGTCCCCGGAACGCCAGGCGTCCGTGCGGTTAGGTCAAGCACCAGCAAACCGATGTAGACAAATCAGGCGCTCCAGGTGTAGACTCAGATGAGTACCACAATCAGAGTTAGTGAGAACACGCGAGATCGGTTCGCAAGGCTGTCGGAGGCAACAGGTCGATCGATGACTCAGCTGATTGACGATGCGGCCGAGGCTCTTGAACGTCGTCTGTTCTTCGATCAGCTCTCATCGCGATACGAGGCGCTCCGGGCGGATCCTGCCGCCTGGCGAGATATCGAGTCCGAGCGCGACCTCGAGGGCGGCGCGCTCCGTGATCGCCCAACGTGACCGCTCGACGTGGCGAGGTCTGGCTCGTGGACTTCGGCAACCCGGTGGGGCGGGAGCAGTCCGGTACGCGACCAGCGGTCGTCGTCTCCGCCGACGCCTTGAACGAGAGTCGCGGGGGAGTTGTGATCGTGGTGCCAACGACGATGGCAGCCCGCGGCCTACCGTCTCACATCGAGATCAGTCCGGACGGTTCGGGACTCGATGAGGTGAGTTACGCGAAGTGCGAGGACGTCAAATCGATCTCCGAACATCGCTTGATTGCGCGGCTTGGAACGGTCAGCGCAGCCATCATGTTCGAAATCGGCCGAGTGCTGCGATTTCTCTTCGACCTCTGAGTTTGGTACGGGTCCGACCAACGCCTACTACAGGGCTAACACGAATCCTCCGAGAATCGTTCGCGCCCAGACCCGGTACCGGCTAAGCTGTCTCCCGTGATCGGCGACATCCTTCAGCCAACACATCTTCTGTTCGTCCTCGTGATCGCACTGCTTGTGCTCGGTCCGAAGCGACTGCCCGAGGTGGGCCGGTCGCTCGGCAAGGGCCTGCGTGACTTCAAGTCAGCGATCGGCGGCGAGGAGCAGGAGCCCCAGGCGAGCGTCCTGAACCAGACGAGCGCCGAGAGCGCCAAGCCGGCCAGCGAGCCGGCTGAGCGCGTCGGCTAGCTCTTTCGGTTTCTGCGCTTCACCGCCGCTGAACCCGGCGTTGTATGACGACGCTCGATTCGGGAGTCCGAGCGGGGCGGCAAGGATCGCGACCGCGGTGGCGATTGCTGGTGCGCATGTTCGTGGGCTGCCTGATCGTGGTTGCTGCAACGGCCGCGACGGTGGCGACCGGGACGCTGCTTGAAGTCAAGACGTTCACGGACGCGCTCAAGCAGAACCCGCAGCTGAAGCTGGGCGGCGTCCTTGCTCACACGGACCCGGGCGGCCCGCAGACGCTGCTGCTGATCGGTTCCGACAAGCGAGCGCGGACGTCGAACGATGCCAACGCACCGGCGCACTCGGACACGATGCTGCTGGTGCGGCTCGACCCACACCAGCCCGAGACCACGATGCTCTCGATCCCGAGAGATCTGAAGGTCACGATTCATCCGGCTCACGGGGGCGCCACCACGCAGAAGATCAACGCCGCCTACACGCTCGGCGGCGTGAAGCTGGCCACTAAGACGGTCAAGCAGGTCCTGGGCATCCCGATCAACCACGTGATCGACGTGAACTTCGCGGGCTTCAAGGCGCTCGTGAACTACCTGAACTGCGTCTACGTCCAGGTCGACCGCCGCTACTACCACTCCAACGTCGGCCTGCCGCCGTCCGAGCAGTACGACGAAATCAACATCCAGCCCGGCTATCAGCGGCTGTGCGGCGACGACGCGCTCCACTACGTCCGATACCGGCACACCGATACCGACTTGGTCCGCAGTGCGCGCCAGCAGGACTTCCTCCGCCAGATCAAGAACCAGGTGGGCGCCTCCGGACTCGTCTCGCGCCTGCACCCGCTCGAGCGGATCTTCGGCAAGTACTCGAGCACGGACATCCGTTCCTCCGACGACGTCCTGAAGCTGATCGAGCTGCTCGTCCAGTCGGCGGGCCACCCGGTCAAGCAGGTCCAGTTCAACGCGACGATCGGCCCCTCCTACGTGACGGCCTCCAAGCAGCAGATCGCCGGAGTGGTCGGGCAGTTCCTCCACGGAGGCGCAACCGAAGGCCACATTCAGCCGGACAAAGGCCCGGGCTCGGGGTCCGGGAGCGCCGCCGGCCGTAAGGCGAACGTCGCACTGACCGACGCCGGCTCAGCGGAGATCGCGCAGGAGCGCGGCCTCGCCGCCACCGTCCCGTTCAAGGTCTATTACCCGAGCAAGCGGGTCACGAGCCCGACCGCCCCGATCGACACGACTCGTTTCTACCGGCTGCACCACCACCCCGCCTACGTCGTAGTGGTCGCCCAGGGCGGCCTCGGCCAGTACTACGACCTCCAGGGGACGACCTGGCAGGACCCGCCGATCCTGGCTCATCCCGACCAGACGATCCAACGGGCCGGGCGGACGATGCAGCTGTACTTCGAAGGGCAGCGATTGCGGACGATTGCCTGGCACGACGGGCCGGCGGTCTACTGGCTCGTCAACACACTGCAGAACATCCTCACGAACAAGCAGATGCTCGCGATCGCCTCCGCCGCCCACGTCGCACCGCGGTAGGCGCTCCCGGTCACGCCCTCAGCGCGGTGCGCAGCTCCGGCGGGAGCTCGGCGACGCCATCGGGCTCCTCCGGACGGCGCGCCGCGACCGCGGCGGCCGGCAGCGATCGCCGGCTCGATGGCCGACAGGGACGGCCGTTGGCGAGGATCACACCGTCGCTGCAATGGGCCTCTACCGCTCCGTCGCCGAACTGCTCCTGGTAGAGACGGGCGTACAGACCTCCCTGGGCGAGCAACTCTTCGTGGGTCCCCCGCTCGACGATCGTGCCGTGCTCGATCACGAAGATCACGTCCGCGTTGCGGATCGTCGACAGCCGGTGGGCGATCGCGATCGTCGTGCGACGCTGCATCAACGCCTCCAGCGCCTGCTGTACGACGCGCTCGCTCTCGGTGTCCAGCGCCGACGTGGCCTCGTCGAGGATCAGGATCGGGGGGTCCTCGAGGATCACTCGAGCGATCGCCAGCCGCTGACGCTCTCCGCCCGAGAACCGATAGCCGCGTTCCCCCACCACCGTGTCGTAGCCGTCCTCCAGAGCCATGATGCGGTCGTGGATGAACGCCGCCTTGGCCGCGGCCACCACCTGCTCATGCGTCGCGCTCGGCCGCCCGTAGCTGATGTTCTCGCGCACCGTGCCACCGAACAGGTAGCTCTCCTGAGTCACCACGCCAACCGCGCTCGCGACGGTCGCCGCCGTCAGGTCGCGCACGTCGTGACCGTCGAGCTTGACCGCCCCGCGCTCGACGTCGTAGAGCCTCGGAACCAGATACGAGATCGTCGTCTTGCCTGCCCCGGACGGCCCGACCAGGGCCGCGAGCTGCCCGGGCGAGACGAGCATCGACACGTCGAGCAGCGCCTCTTCGGCGACCGGCGGCCCGCCGTCCTCGCCGCCGCCGTAGCGAAACGACACCTGCTCGAGCTCCACCTCACCGCGGATCTCGCCCGGATCCAGAGTCAGCGCGTCGTCACGGTCGGTGATCCGCGGCTGAAGGTCGATCAGCTCGAAGATGCGGGCGAACAGCGCCAGTGACGACTGCACGTCGACAGAGACCTGCAGCAGCTGGTTGATCGGGATCAACAGCCGGCTCTGCAGGGTTGTGAACGCCACCAGCGTCCCCGCCGACAGATCGCCGTGCGTGCCCTGGAGGCCGGCGACCAGATACACGAGCGCCGGGCTGATCCCGAAGAATGCCTGGGTTACGGCGAAGAACGAGCGGCCGACCATCGCCTGGCGGACCTGCAGCTCGGCCTGGTTCGCGTTCTCGACTCGATATCGATCGATCTCGTGTGACTGGCGGCCGAACACCTTGGCCAGCAGGATCCCCGACACCGACAGCGTCTCCTGGGTGATCGAACCCATCGAGGCAAGCGAGGCCTGCGCGTCGTGACGAGCCCGTCGCCGGGCGCGCCCGACCCGCCGGCTGAACAGCACGAACATCGGCGTCACGGCCAGGGATATGGCGGTCAGCAACGGCGAGAGCAGGAGCATCGCCACGACTGAGGAGACCAGCGTCACGACGTTGCTGACGACGGAGGAGGCCGTCGAGGTAATCGTCGTCTGCACGCCGCCCACATCGTTGGCCAGCCTCGACTGAACCTCGCCACTACGGGTGGCGGTGTAGAAGGCCAACGAGAGCTGCTCGAGGTGCTCGAACAGCCGGTCGCGCAGCTCCTGCAGCACGCGATTGCCGACGACTTCGGTCAGATAAACCTGGGCGATGTTGAGGATCCCGTTGACGATCGGGATCGCGATCAACGCCGCCACGAGCGGATACAGCGCGCCGAGGTCGGGGCCGCCCGGAACGAACAGGGCTTTGTCGAACACCTGGCGGACCAGCAGCGCGCTGATCACGCTCAGCGCGGACGTAATCAGGATGGTCACGACGATCAACGCCAGCGGGCCGCGATGCGGCTCGAACAGGCGCACGATCCTCCGACCGAGCCTCGGCGGCTCAGCTTGCGATACGGACGCGGTCATGGCCGCGAGCCTAGCCACCACCGCGGCGCGCGGCATGCGAGGACCAGACCGCGGTGGGCTCTCCGAGACGACCAGCCTGCTGGCGGTCACCGACGTTTCGGCGATCCACGTATTCCATGAGCTCGGGCGGCATCCGGTCCCGCGAGGGGGGTGAATTTCGTCCGCCGCAGGCTCTGGAGTACATGACCTTGCTCCACTTCCTCAGACGTCTGTTCTCGAAGCTAGTCTCGCCCGATGACCCCGGCCGACGAGAGGGCGGCGCTCGTGGCCCTGCTCCGGGCCGCCACGCTGCCGTGGCACGTGTACGCGGGCCTGGTCGAAGACCAGGGAAGCGCGGTCGCGGTGCTCGAACAGGAGCGGGGCCTGCTGGCGGGCGACGAGCTCGGCGAAGCTCGGGCGGCGATCGCGTCGTGGGAGCGGGACCGGATACGGATCTCGACCGTGCTCGACGACGACTATCCCGAGAACCTGCGCGCGGTCCACGACCGGCCGCCGGTGCTGTTCATCGACGGGCGGGTGAAGACCGGGGACGCGCGCTCGGTTGCGGTGATCGGCTCGCGGCGGGCGTCGGCGGACGGCGTCGCGCGTGCGCGCGTAACGACCCGCGAGCTGGTCGACGCTGGATACGTGGTCGTGTCAGGGCTTGCGGCAGGAATCGACACGGCCGCGCACATCGCAGCGCTGGAGCGTGGTGGCCGCACGATCGCCGTGATCGGCACGGGCCTGGGCCGTTGCTACCCGGCCGAGAACCGCGAGCTCCAGCGGCGGCTCGCATGCGAGGGCGCCGTGGTCTCGCAGTTCTGGCCTGGCTCGCCGCCGAGCCGACACAGCTTCCCGATGCGCAACGCGGTGATGTCCGGGCTGGCCCTGGGCACGGTCGTGATCGAGGCATCGGAGACCAGCGGCGCGCGTACGCAGGTCCGATCCGCGCTCGCGCACGGCCGGCCGGTGTTCATGCACGGTTCGCTGCTCGCGCAGTCGTGGGCACGGAACGCCGCCTGCCGCGGTGGCGTGTACGTGTTCGACCGCGCCGGCGAGATCGTCGAGGTGATCGACCGCCTCGGATCGCCTGAGCCCCTCGTGGCCTGACCACAGCGGAGAAACCGATGGCCACGGTCGCCGAGCTGACCGCGCCGTACGAGAACTTCATGCTCGCTCCGCGGCGCGGCCCGGATGTGTGCGAGATCTGCTTCACGTTCACGCGCGGATACGCTCGCTGCTACGCGTGTGCGGGCACCGAGCAGGCGATCGACGTGATGGCGCCGATCTCCTACAGCGTCGCCCACGAGCAGTTGCATCACGCGCTCGCCGCCTACAAGCGCGAGCCGGGCCGGATCGGGCGGCGCCTCGCCGTGGCGCTCGCGGCGGTCCTGTGGCGGCACCTGGCCGTCCATGAGCGGTGCCTCGCCGGGGCAGCCGCGGGAGCCGCGTCGGACACCGCGCGCTTCGAGCCGTACTCGAGCCGCTTCGAGCTCGTGACGACCGTGCCCTCGAGCGACCCCGAGCGCGACGAGACCCACCCGCTGCGAGCGATCGTGGGCGAGCTCGCCGGCCCGACGCGCGCCCGCCACCAGCGACTGCTGCGCCGCACCGACCGGCCGGTCGCGCCCCGCTGCGCCGATCCCGAGAAGTTCGCCCCCACCCGCCTCCTGAACGGCGAGTCGGTCCTGCTGATCGACGATACCTGGACCAGTGGTGCGAACGCTCAGAGCGCCGCGGCGGCGTTGAAGGCGGCCAGCGCGGGACCGGTCGCGGCGCTGGTGATCGGTCGCCATCTGAAGCGCGACTGGCACGAGAACGGCAACCGGCTCGGCGACATCTCGACACCGTTCGACTGGAACGTGTGCGCTCTTTGCAGGGATTCCTCGAACCGCGCTTAGGCCGCGTTTACAAAACTTCGGGACGCGGGTAGTAGCCACCGCAGACTCAGAGGAGAGACTTGATTGGTTAGACGGGACATCCTTGCCGCGGTGGCGGCGATCGCAACGATTGCTTTCATCGTCGGCTGTGGATCATCTTCCAGCAGCGGACCGGTGACACTGAACTGGTACGTGTTCCCCGAGCCCTCGGGGTCGTTCCAGACGGCTGCCACGAACTGCAGCAAGGCCTCGGGCGGCAAGTACGACATCAAGATCAACTTCCTCTCGACGTCCTCTGACCAGCAGCGCGTGTCACTGGTACGCCGGCTGGCGGCGAACGACTCGTCGATCGACCTCCTCGCGATGGACGTCGACTGGACCGCAGAGTTCGCGACCGCGAAGTGGATCGTCCCGGTCCCGAACCAGCTCGCCCAGCAGATCCGAAGCCAGGACCTGAGAGGGCCGGTTCAGACCGCGACGGTGAACGGGAAGCTGTGGGCGGTCCCGATCAACTCCAACACGCAGCTGCTGTGGTATCGCAAGGACCTGGTCCCGAACCCGCCAAAGACCTGGAACCAGATGATCGACGACGCCGAGCAGCTGGCCAAGCAGGGCAAGCCTCACTACATCGAGGTGCAGGGCGCGCAGTACGAGGGCCTGACGGTGTGGTTCAACTCGCTCGTCAACTCCGCTGGCGGACAGATCATCACCGGGCAGAACAAAGTCGTGATCGGCACGCCCGCGCAGACCGCAGCCCGGATCATGCGCCGACTCGCCGGTTCGGTGGCCGCGGATCCGTCGCTGAACGTCACCATGGAGGGCCAGGCTGACACCGCGTTTGACCAGGGCAAAGCGGCGTTCGAGCTCAATTATCCGTTCGTGTGGCAGTCGGCGAAGACGACCAACCCAGCGGTCGCGAAGCACATGGGCTACGCCGCGTTCCCGCAGGTCACCCCGGGCATGACGCCGCGAGTCTCGATCGGCGGTTACAACCTCGGCATCTCGTCACACTCCAAGCACGCCGATCTGGCCTTCCAGGCGGCTCAGTGCCTGATCCAGCCGGTCAACCAGACCCGCAATGCGGTCAAGGGCGGGCTTGCGCCGGTCGCCGCGAGCATCTACGACCAGCCGGCGTTCGCGAAGGCGTATCCGTTCCACCAGCTGATCAAGCAGCAGCTGCAGACCTATGGTCTGCGCCCGCAGACAGCCGCTTACGCCGACGTGACGCTGGCGATCCAGAAGGCGCTGTCGCCCCCGGCGAACATCAACCCGAACACGGTAGTCAGCGCGTTGACTAACAAGCTCAAGCTGTCTCTGTCATCGGCGGCTCTGCTGTGACCACCGAAACGGCCACAGCTCGCCCCACCGGCGCGCCCGAGAAGCCGCGTCGCGCACATCTGAGCGAGCGCGTCCGGGCCGAGCGTCGCCTGGCCGCGTGGCTGGTCGCGCCCGCGCTGATCGTGATGCTCGCCGTGGTGGCTTACCCGATCATCGACGCGGTGATCCTGTCGCTGCAGCGCGCCGACCTGCGGTTCCCTGACGCGAACAAGTTCATCGGCCTGGCGAACTACGGCCACGTGCTGACAGCTCCGATCTGGTGGGAGGACGTGCTGCACACCGTGATCATCACGGTCGTCAGCGTCTCGATCCAGTTCGTGATCGGGATGTGTGTGGCGCTCGTCATGTACAGGATCCTGTTCGCTCGCGGGCTGGTGCGCGCGGTCGCGTTGATCCCATACGGCATCGTCGCCGTCGTCGCGGCCTACTCATGGGAGCTCGCCTGGTCGCTGCAGAGCGGCTGGATCCCGAAGCTGCTGGGGCTGACGGGCGACCCGCTCAGTCACCAGTTCGGGACCTACGTCGCGATCATCACCACGGAGGTGTGGAAGAACACGCCGTTCATGGCACTGCTGCTGTTGGCCGGATTGGCGCTGGTGCCCGATGAACTGCTGGAGGCGGCGAAGGTCGACGGGGCCACCGCCTGGCAGCGGTTCTACCGGATCACGCTGCCTTTGATGAAGCCGGCGATCCTGGTCGCGCTGCTGTTCCGGACGCTCGACGCGTTCAGGATCTTCGACACGATCTACATCTTCAACCAGGGCGCCCAGGGCACCGAGTCGATCTCGATGCTCAACTACAACACGCTGCTGGACCGGCTCAACCTAGGGCTCGGGTCGGCGGTGTCCGTGCTCCTGTTCGTCCTGGTCGCGCTGATCGCCTTCGTGTTCATCAAGCTGTTCGGCGCGGGCGCAACACCGGGGACTGATCCAGAATGAGCAAGCGCACAAAAGAGATCAGCGGCTGGTCACTGGCGATCATCATCATCTTCGTGGCATCGCTGGTGCCGGTCCTGTGGATCTTGTTCCTGTCGCTGAAGACGCCCGGGACGGCCACCGATGGGAGCTTTATCCCGCACCAGTGGACGCTCAGCAACTACAACGACATCTTCAAGCTGGGCACGTTCACGTCGGCGCTGCGCAACTCGATCGGGATCGGCCTGATCGCCACGCTGCTGGCGGTGGCCCTCGCCTCCTCGGCCGCGTACGCGATTGCGCGCCTGGACTTCCCGGGCAAGCGCGTGATCCTGGCGGTCGCGCTGGGCGTGGCGATGTTCCCGCAGATCTCACTGGTCGGCCCGCTCTACAACCTGTGGCGCCAGATCGGGCTCTACGACACCTGGCCCGGGCTGATCATCCCGTACATGACGTTCGCGCTGCCGCTGTCGATCTACACGCTGTCGGCGTTCTTCAGAGAGATCCCGTGGGAGCTCGAACAGGCCGCGCAGGTAGACGGGGCAACGCCGTTCCAGGCGTTCCGCAAGGTGATCGTGCCGCTCGCCACCCCAGGGATCGTGACCACGTTCATCATCGTGTTCATCATCTGCTGGAACGACTTCGTGTTCGCGATCTCGCTGACCTCGACGTCGAGGGCACAGACCGTCCCGGCGGCGATCTCTTCGTTCCCGGGCGTCTCCCAGTTCACCGTGCCGTACGGCGACATCGCGGCGGCCGCGGTGGTCGTCACGATCCCGGTGATGCTGCTGGTCCTGATCTTCCAGCGCCGGATCGTCGCCGGCTTGACCGCGGGCGCGGTAAAGGGATGAGCGCTGCCACCGAAAAGGAGCTTTAGCGAATGGCCGAGATCGAGTTCGATGACGTAACCAAGCGGTATGCCGACGGCTTTGAGGCCGTCAAGCACCTCGACCTCGATGTCCCCGACGGCGAGCTGATGATCCTGGTGGGCCCGTCGGGCTGCGGCAAGTCCACCGCTCTGCGGATGGTCGCCGGCCTGGAGGACATCTCCGACGGGAAGCTGAAGATCGGCGGCCAGGTGGTCAACGACCGCGCGCCCAAGGATCGCGACATCGCGATGGTGTTTCAGAACTACGCCCTGTACCCGCACATGACGGTGCGCGAAAACATGGGGTTCGCACTGAAGCTGGCCAAGACGCCGGAGACCGAGATCAACGACAAGGTCAACGAGGCTGCGCGGATCCTCGACCTCGAGCAGCATCTGGAGCGCAAGCCTGCCAACTTGTCCGGCGGCCAGCGCCAGCGGGTCGCGATGGGGCGCGCGATCGTGCGTAACCCCAGCGTGTTCCTGATGGACGAACCGCTCTCGAACCTCGACGCGAAGCTGCGTGTGCAGATGCGCACCGAGATCGCGCGGATCCAGCAGCAGCTCGAGACCACGACGATCTACGTGACCCACGACCAGACCGAGGCGCTGACGCTGGGCGACCGGATCGCGGTGATGCGCGCCGGGATCCTTCAGCAGGTCGGCCCTCCGAGCGAGCTGTATGGGCGCCCGAAGAACCTGTTCGTGGCTGGCTTCATCGGCTCCCCGTCGATGAACTTCCTCACCGGCGAGCTCCACGGCGACACGGTCCACCTGCCGATCGGCGACGTGCAGATCCCCGACGAGCTCCGGCGGCGGCTGGAGTCCGGGCCCGGCGGGGGCCGGGGCGGCGTGATCGCCGGCCTGCGTCCAGAGCACTTCGAGGACGCCGCGCTGGTTCCCGATCGCTCGGCCGGGGTCACGTTCAACGCCAAGATCGACGTGCTCGAGTCGATGGGCTCGGAGTTCTACGCGTATTTCGTCGTGGAGTCCGAGCGCGTGTCCTCGACCGAACTCGAGGAGCTGGCCCAGGACGCCGGCGGCGGAGAGCTGCAGCGCGGCGGAGGCGTCCAGCTCACGGTCCGGCTCGGCGCCGAGAGCAAGGTCCAGGAGGGCCAGGACGCGGAGCTTTGGTTCGACTCGCGCCACCTGCAGCTGTTCGACAGCGAGGCCGGCCACAGCCTGCTGGCGTCGGACGGTAACGGCGCATCCGCGCCCCAGTCCGCCGCCGCGGCGGCGCCTCCCGGCGCATCGGCCGAGAGCGAGGCCGAGACGGTGGCCAGAGGCGACGCCGGCGAGCAGTCCCCGGGCGCGGGTTCAAGCCCCAGCTAATCTCACTCACATATGCCGACGCCGCGCTCCACCGGCTTGGCCGGCGTCGACGCGCAGGCCGACTTCCTGCGTGCTCGCCGCCAGGCGACGTTCTCGAGGCTCGTGTCCCGGCTTCGCGGACTCCCCGATGACGTCGGCGTGATCCTGCCGTTCGAGGAGGTCACCGAGGCGCTCGGATTCGTCAGCGAGCGCAGCGTCGGGCTCGAGGTGGTCCCGCTGGACCGGATCGTGGGCAGCGTCGACCGGGGGCGCGACTTCGATCGCAGCTTTCGCCCCACCTCGACCCGCATGCGCAATCGCTGGGAGCAGATCGCGACCGCGATGCGCCGGGGCGAGTCGATGCCGCCGATCGACCTCGTCCGCGTCGGGGAGATCTACTTCGTTCGCGACGGTCACCACCGGGTCTCGGTCTCGCGGGCGCTGGGGCGGACCGACATCGACGCCTACGTGACCGAGGTGATCACCCGGGTCGACGCCGGCCGCGCGATCACGCTCACCGACCTCCCGCTCAAGAGCCACGAGCGGGTGTTCTCCGAGCGGGTCCCGCTACCCGAGGACGCGCGCGAGGAGATCTCGCTGTCCGATCCTTGGGACTACACACTGCTGGCGGAGAGCGTCGAGGCCTGGGGATTCCGGGCGATGCGTGACCGGGGCGAGCTGCTCGACCGCGAGACCACCGCCGCGCTGTGGCTCGAGACCGAGTATCGACCCGTGGTGGCGATGTTGCGGGAGGCCGACCTGATCTCCGGCCTGACCCCGACCGAGGCCTACATGCGGATCGCGGCAGAGCGCTACCGGCTGCTGCGGACCCACGACTGGAGCGACGACGTCCTGCAGCAGGTGTTGCAGGGCCGCCGGCGGCGACGCCGCTGAGCGGGCGGGCCATAATCTGGGCCCGATGCCCACTAAGGCCACCCGACGCTACGCGCCGCGGATGCCGCCCGAGCAGCGGCGCGAGCAGCTCGTCGACGCCGCGCTCAGCGTGATCATCGAGCAGGGCTACGGCGGCGTGTCGATCGAGGCGATCGCGCGCACCGCCGGGGTCACTCGGCCGGTCGTCTATGACCACTTCCCGAACCTGGGAAGCCTTCTGCATGCGCTCATCGAGCGCGAGGAGCGCTACTCGCTCGAGCAGCTCGCGCGCGTGGTCCCCGACGACCCCGGCGACGGCGATCCGGTCGAGGTGCTGGCGGGAAGCGTGCGTCGATTCCTGGATGCGGTCACCGCGCGCCCCGACACCTGGCGGATCATCCTGCTGCCGATCGACGGCACCCCGGCGATCGTGCGCGAGCACGTCGAGACCCACCGGGCGCTGATCCTGGAACGGATCGAGCAGCTCGTGCGGTGGGCGGTGAAGGGCGGCGAGCTCCCCGCCGAGCTCGACGTCGAGCTGGCCGCACGTGCGATCTGCGACCTCGGCGAGCAGGCCGGACGGATGGCGTTGACTGACCCCGAGCGGTACTCGCCCGATCGCTATGAGCGGTTCGTCCAGACCGTGATGAAGCTTCTCTGGCCCTCGTGAGCCGGACGTGACCGGGCTGACCGAGCGCTCGGCCTCGCAGCTCGCCGGGGCGATTCGCCGCCGCGAGGTGAGCGCTACCCAGGTTGTCCAGGCCCACATCGACCGCCATCGCGCAGTCGCACCCCGGATCAACGCGATCGTCGCCGAGCGGTTCGCGGCCGCCCTGCAGGAGGCCGCGGCGGCCGACCAGCGGGTCGCCGCCGCCGCGCCCGAGGACACACTGCCGCCGCTGCTCGGGGTGCCGTTCACCGTCAAGGAGTCCATCGCGCTGGCCGGGATGCCCCAGTCCGGCGGGCTCGTGGCCCGCCGCGGGTACCGTTCGCCCGGCACCGCTGCACCCGTGCAGCGCCTGATCGACGCCGGCGCGATCCCGCTGGGGGTGACCAACACGTCCGAGCTGTCGTTGTGGATCGAGTCGTTCAACCGCCTGTACGGGTCCACGCGCAATCCCTACGACGCCGCCCGTGCCGCCGGCGGATCGTCGGGAGGTGAGGGAGCGGCGGTCGGCAGCGGCGGATCGCCGTTCGGCGTCGGCTCGGACATCGGCGGGTCGATCCGGGTGCCGGCGTTCTTCTGCGGCGTGTTCGGCCACAAGCCGTCGCCCGGGCTGGTCCCGAACACCGACCACTATCCCCCGACCTCGGGGGAGGCCGCGTGGATGCTCGGAACCGGACCGCTGACGCGGCGCGCCGAGGACCTCATGCCCCTGCTGTCGATCATGGCGGGGCCCGACGGCGAGGATCCGCTGGTCAAGCCGGCCACGCTCGGGAACCCCGCGGCGGTGTCGCTGGCCGGGCTGCGGGTGGTCACCGTCGAGGAGGCGACGTTGTTCCCGATGACGCGGGCGCTGCGCGACGCCCGGGAGCGGGCGGTCGGAGCGCTCGCTGCCGCCGGGGCCCAGATCGTCCCGGCTGCGCTGCGCTCCTGGCGCCGGGCGGCGTTCCCGTTCCTGGCGACGCTCCAGGCCGGCGCCGGGCAGACGATCGTGGGCCTGCTGGAGGAGGCGGGAGCCGCGACGCCGACGCTGCGTACCTTGATCCGCCGCGGCAGCCCCCACACCGTGCCCACCAGGCTCACGCTCGCGACCGAGCTGCTGCCGTCGAGCACCCGGAGCTCGCAGCGCAAGCTGTTGGCGGCAGGGGCCAGCCTCGCCGCCGAGCTGACCGAGGCGATCGGCGACGGCGTGCTGCTGCACCCCGCCTACCCGCGGACCGTCCCCCGGCACGGCACCACGGTCGGACGGCCATGGCTGCTGGCCTCCGCCGCCGTGTTCAACCTTGCCGGGGTCCCGGTCACCGAGGTCCCGCTCGGGCTCTCGTCGCGCGGGCTTCCGCTGGGCCTCCAGGTCGCGGCCGGCGCCGAGCGCGACCACGTGTCGATCGCGGTTGCGCTCGAGCTCGAGCGGGTGTTCGGGGGCTGGGTTCCGCCACCGGATGGCCGCCAGCAGGTATAACGCTCACGTGAAGCTTCGCCACCTAGGCGCGACCTCGATCGCCACCACCCCGATCTCACTGGGGCTGGCGGCCCTCGGCCGGCCGGGCTATCTGACGCTCGGCCACGGCGGCGACTTCCCCGACCACTCGGTCGAGGCGATGGCGGCCCGCACGCACGAGGTCCTGGACGCCGCCTACGCAGCGGGCGTGCGCCATTTCGACGCCGCGCGCTCCTACGGCCGGGCAGAGGAGTTCCTCGGCGGATGGTTGCGGGACCGCTCGGTGGCGCCCGGCGTGCTGACGATCAGCTCGAAGTGGGGCTACCGCTACACCGCCGACTGGCAGGTCGACGCCGACCCGCCCGAGGTCAAGGAGCTGACCGCCGACAACCTGCGCCGTCAGCTCGACGAGACCCGCGAGCGGCTGGGCGAGCACCTGACGCTCTACCAGATCCACTCAGCGACGTTGTCGAGCGGCGTGCTCGACGATCCCGACATCCGGCGCGAGCTCGACGAGCTGCGCTCAAGCGGAGTTGCGATCGGCCTCAGCACGTCGGGGACCGAGCAGGACGCGACGATCCGACGGGCGATCGAGGTCGGCGGTTACGACACCGTGCAGACCAGCTTCAACCTGCTGGAGCGGTCCGCCGGCGAGGCGCTCCAAGCCGCCCACGAGGCGGGGATCGGCGTGATCATCAAGGAGGCGCTGGCCAACGGCCGCCTCACTGCGCGCGGCGACGCCGAGGCCCTGCACGAGGCAGCGCGACGCCTCGGCGCGACCGAGGACGCGCTGGCGATCGCCGCCGTGCTCGCACACCCGTGGGTCGACACGGTGCTGAGCGGCGCCTCGACCGTGCAACAGCTCCACAGCAACCTCAAGGCACTTGAGGTCCACTGGGACGACTCGGTCGAGCGTGAGCTGGCGGCGGTGACCGAGCCGGCGGATCAGTACTGGGACACGCGCTCGGGCCTGCCCTGGACGTAGTGACCGTCGGCGTGTCACGTCGGCGGTCGAGGTCGGCTAGGCCGGGCGTCAGCTAGTCGCGGTCCCCGGAACCTGTCCGACGTGACAAATCCGGCCCGCCGGCGAGGCCGCGTCACTGCCATGCATGCTGGTCATGCACCACGTGACGCGGCTCGGGCTCGCCCGACCGGGTTTGTCAACAGCCCGGAGCAGGTCCGAGCTCCAAAGCAAAACTGCATATAGGATCCGCGCCCACGCGGGGAAGCGACTGTCGGAAGCCAGAGGGAGGCTAGTCATGCAGCGCAGCACGGACAGGATCCTGACGACCCACGCCGGCAGCCTGCCGCGCCCGGCGGACCTATTGCCGATGGTCTTCGCGCAGGAGTCGGGCGAGTCGGTCGACCCTGAGGAGTTCGAGGCGGGCGTCCGTTCGGCGGTGAAGGAGACCGTGCGCAAGCAGATGGTCGCCGGGGTCGATGTGGTCAACGACGGCGAGGTGAGCAAGCCCAGCTACGCCACCTACGTCAAGGACCGGCTCACCGGCTTCGGCGGCGAGGGCTCGATCGAGACAGTGGCCGCATCGGTGATGGACCTCGAGGAGTTCCCCGACTTCGCCGACCACCTGGCCGCGACGATGGAGTCGGTCTCGGAGATCAGGTTCACGACCTGCGACGGACCGGTCGCCTATGTGGGCCAGGATGCCGTCAGGAACGACATCGAGAACCTGAAGGCGGCGCTCGACGGCGAGGCACCGGCCGGCACATTCATGAGCGCGGCATCTCCCGGCGTCGTCGCCGTGTTCTCACCGAACCAGTACTACTCGAGCCAGGAGGAGTACCTCGAGGCGCTTTCGACCGCGATGCGCGAGGAGTACGAGGCGATTCACGAAGCGGGCTTCATCCTGCAGATCGACTGCCCCGACTTCGCGATGACGGCCCCCGGCGCAGGATCGGTCGAGAACTTCCGCAAGCAGCTTCAGATGAGCGTCGAGGCCCTCAATCAGGCACTGGTCAACATCCCCGCGCAGGACACCCGGATCCACATCTGCTGGGGCAACGGCGAGATGCCGCGAACCTCAGACGTGGAACTGAAGGACATCATCGATCTGATCCTCCAGGCCAAGCCCGCGGGTCTGATGCTGATGGCGTCCAACGGCCGTCACGCCCACGAGTGGAGGGTGTTCGAAGACGTGAAGCTGCCTGACGACAAGTACGTGATCCCGGGCGTGCTGGACTCGACGACCAACGTCGTGGAGCACCCGGAGGCAATCGCCGAGCGTCTGATGCAGTATGCGCAGGTCGCGGGCCGGGAGAACGTGATGGCAGGCACCGACTGCGGCTTCGGCACCGTCGCCGGAATGCAGATCGTCGTGCCGAGCGTGGTGTGGGCGAAGTTCAAGGCGATGAGCGAAGGAGCCGAGCTCGCGACCCAGCGCCTCTGGGGATGACCGCGAGGTCAGGACCGCAGTAGCCCGTTCGCCCGGGCCCACTCGACCGTCCGCCGCAGCGTGTCGCGCGGCGCCGTATAGCTGAGGCCGAGCTCGCGCTCCGCCCGCGAGCCGTCGTAGCGGTGACCGTGCAGCAGTGTCCTGACCATCTCGCGGCACACCGGCGGGTGCTTGCGGGCCAGCCGGAACGCGTGCTCGACCACGAAGGCGCCCGCGACCGCCGCCGGGCGCGGGACCAGGCGGGGACGCCGCTTGACGCCGGCCACGTCGCCGGCGAGCGTCAGCGCATCGCTGAGCGGCATCTGGATCCCGTTGAGCAGGTAACGCTCGCCGGCCACCCCGTGCTGCGCCGCGAGCACGTGGCCCTCGGCGCAATCGGCGATGTCCACCAGGCTGACGTTGGTCTGCACGAACGCCTTCAGCCGGCCGTCCAGGAACGCGAGCAGGAACCGCGCGGTGCCTCCGGCGCGGCCCGGACCCTGGACCGACGACGGGTTCACGCACACCACCTCGACGCCCGTCTCGCGGCCGGCCGCGAACGCGGCGCGCTCGCCGTCGGTCTTGGTCCGCTCGTAGTCGGACAGGTACCACCCTCGGTGCGGGGTGTCCTCCCGGCCGACGGTGCCGGGCGCCTCGCCGATCGTGGCCGCCGAGGACGTATGCACGACGCGTGGGACGCCGGCGCGGGCGGCAGCGCGGATCGCGGTGACCGCGCCGTCGACGTTGGCCCGGCGCATCGGCCCGGGGTCGGCCACGCACAAGTCGTTGACGCCGGCCACGTTGTAGACGATCGCGCACCCGGCCATCGCCTCGGCGAGCACGTCCTCCTCGACCAGCTCGCCGAGCACGACGCTGGCGCCGAGCGACTGAAGCGTGCCTGCGCTCTGCGAGGACCGGGCCAGCCCGATTACCTCGTCGCCGTGCGCGACCAAGTGCTCCACGACCGCGCGGCCGACGACGCCGCTGCCACCCGTGACGAAGACGCGGCTCACGTACCGCTGCGAAGCGAGGAGGAGAAGCGCACGAAGTAGTCGACCCCGGACCAGGCGGTGACCACGGCCGCGATCACCAGCATCCACTGGTCGAGGTACGCGCCGGCGATGATCACGTCCGGGCGCAGCATCGCCAGCGCGAGCGCGACGAACTGCAGAGTCGCCTTCCATTTGCCGAGCATCGACGCCTCGAGATGCTGCCCCGACGCGGCCACGGCGGCCCGCAGTCCGAGCACGGTCATCTCGCGGCCGATCATCACCAGGGCCACCCACGGCGAAGCGCGATCGACGGCTACCAGCGCGACCAGCGTGCCGGTCACCAGCAGCTTGTCCGCGGTCGTGTCGAGAAACGACCCGAGCTTCGAGCTGACGTTCCAGCGGCGGGCGAGCCGACCGTCGAACCAGTCGGTCGCCGACACGACCAAAAACAGGATCGCCGCCGCCGTGTAGGAATGGGTCAACAGCAGCGCCATGACCACGGGCGTGGCGACGATCCTGGTGCACGTGCCGATCAGGATCAGTGCGCTGGCGCGCATACTTCCTCTGGGGGTCCCTCTCAGCGCGCCGGCCTCCACAGTGCTCGATCGTACCAACGGTCGCTCCTCACACCAGGGCGGCTGCGTGCGCTCGTGCGGCCGCGGCGTCGGGCTCCTGGACGGCCTCGGCCGCCGCCGCGGTGGCCTGTTCGAGCGTCAGCGAGCGAAGCGTCTGCTTGACCTCGGCGATCAGCGGCGCGGCCATGCTGAGCTCGCGGACGCCGAGACCCACGAGCAGCACCGCCGCCGCCGGATCCCCGGCCAGCTCGCCGCAGACTCCGACCCAGCGCGAGTGCGCCGCCGCGCCCGCGGCCGTGTCGCCGATCAGGCGGAGCACCGCGGGCTGCGGTCCGGCGAGCAGGCTGGCCACGTGCTCGTTGCCGCGCTCGGCGGCCATCACGTACTGCGTCAGGTCGTTGGTCCCCACCGAGAAGAAGTCGACCCGGGCCGCGAACTGCTCGGCGAGCAGCGCCGCCGCGGGCACCTCCACCATGATCCCGACCTCGAGCTGGGCGTTGCCGCCGGTGTCCGCGCGCGCGCGCTCGAGCATCTTCAGGGCCGCGTCGAGTTCCTCCAGGGCGGCGACCATCGGGAACATCACCCGCAGAGGGCGCTCGGCCGCGACCCGGCAGATCGCCCGCAGCTGCACCTCGAGCAGCTCCGGTCGCTCGAGCCCGAGGCGCAGTCCGCGGCGGCCCAGGAACGGGTTGGCTTCGGGATCCATCGGCACCGCCTGCAGCGGCTTGTCGGCGCCGACGTCGAGCGTTCGAACGATCAGCGGCCGGTCGCCCAGCTCGGCGGCGATCCCGGTGAGCGTCTGCACCTGTTCGTCTTCGGATGGGATCTCGGGTCGCTCCAGGAACAGGAACTCGGTGCGCAGCAGGCCGACGCCGTCGGCGCCGAGCTCGACGGCCTTGGCAGCCTCACCGCTGCCGCCGATGTTGGCCGCGACCTCGATCACGGTGCCGTCGCGCATCACCGCGGGCTCGCTTGCGTGCTTCCGGGCGGCGCGCCGCCGGGCGGCCGCCTGGGCCGCCCGTTCTCGGGCGGCCGCCTCGGCGTGTTGATCGGGCGCCACCAGCACCGTGCCCTGGTCGCCGTCGAGCAGCACCGGCGTGCCCTCGGGGATCGCCAGCACCGCGGGGCCGAGCCCGACCACGCCGGGCAGTCCCAGCGCCCGGGCCAGGATCGCCGCATGTGCGGTCGGGGTCCCGCGCGCGGTGGCGATCGCCTTGACCCGCTCCGGGTCCAGCGCGGCGGTATCCCTCGGGGTGAGCTCGTCGCCGACGACCACGCCCTCGAGTGCGACCGCCGGTGCGACGCCCGTCAGCGAAGCGACCACCCGAGCTCCTACGTCCTCGACATCGACCGCGCGCCCCGCCAGCAGGGGATCATCGAGCGCCCGCAGTTGCTGGGTCGTCTCGGAGGCAGCGTCGTGCCAGGCGCGCTCGGCGGTGGCGCCTGACGCGATCAGCTCGCGGGTCCGCGCGAGCAGCGCATCGTCATCGAGCAGCGCCAGGTGAGCGTTGAAGATCTCGGCCTCGCGCGAGGCGCCGCGCCCGGAGACCTGGTCGCGGTCGCGCTCGATTGCCTCGCGGGCCTCGGCCCGGGCCCGTTGCAGGCGGGCGAGCTCAGCGTCGGCGCCCTCGGACTCACGTTCGGGCGGCGGGCCCGTGGGTCGGTCAAGGTGCCGGACCGGGCCGAGCGCGATCCCGGCCGACGCCGCGATCCCGGTCAGCGTTGTCCCCGGCTCAGGCGGCGCCGGTGGCTGGGGCGGGCGCAGCGCAACGGCGGGAGCAGCAGGAGCGGCCGCGGCCGCCGGGGAAGCCCCGTCGGCGACTCCCTCGCCGAATCCGCCGGCGGCGAGCTCCGCGAGCGCCGCCACGGCATCGGACGCCTGCGGACCGGCCGCGGTGGCGACGAGCTCGTCGCCCTTGCGGGCGGCCAGCGTCATCAGACCGGTCAGACTGCGCGCGCTGACCGGTGGCCGGGCGGCGCCGGCCTTGGCCAGCCGCAGGTCGGCGTCGAACCGCGCCGCCAGTCCGACCACGAGCGCTGCCGGCCGGGCGTGCAGTCCGATCGCGTTGACCACCGGGACCCGCGCCTCGGCATCGACCGCCACCGCGTCCGCATCCGCGTCCGCGTCCGCGTCCGCCGGCGCCGTCTGCGCTGCGGGCACGTCACCATCCGGGACCTCGTCGCCTCCGAGCTGGGCAGCCTTCATCTGCAGCGCGCCCTGGGCCTCGGCCCTGACCTCATCGAGCGACGCGCCACCCCGGGCCGCGGCCGCCGCAGCCACCGCGCCCTCCACGAGCGGGGCCTCGCTCATCACCACGCGCCCGCTGCCCTCCATCAGCTCGACCGCCATCTCGGTGCTCATCAGCGCGCTGCCCAGGTCCATCAGCACGAGCACGCCGTCGTCGGACATCGCCCGCTCGATCGCGGCGCGGACGCGTTCGGCATCGGTCCCCATCGACCCGTCCTCGAGCCCGCCGGCCTCCTCGAGCGCCAGGTCCTCGCCTCCCATCTCACGCGCGAGCGCGACCACTCCCCGGGCGAGCTCAGCTGAGTGGGAGACGACGACGATCCCTACCACGGGGTCGTGCGCCTCCGCCTACAACCCGTAGGCTCGATGCAACAGCTCGACCGGATGGATCGACTTGTGGCCGGTGCCGTGGTCTATCTGCCAGCGGCAGGTCTCGCTGTCGCACGCCACAAGTCCAGCGCCGGAGGCCGCCACCTGCCCGAACAGATCGGCACCCGCCGCCATCGCGATCGCGTACTTCTCCTTCTTGAGCCCGTACGTCCCGGCGATCCCGCAGCAGCGGGCGTCGAGCTCGCGGACGTCGAGACCGGGGATCAGCCGCAGGAGCTCGACCGCCGGCTTGCCGATCCAGTGGCCCTGCTGCTGGCAGGGCGCGTGGTAGGCGACCGCCTCGTTGACCGGCTGAAAGTCGGTCTTGAGTTCGCCCGCATCGTGTAGCTCGAGCAGCAGCTCGCAGATGTCGTAGGTCTGGCGGCTCACCAGCGCCAGGTCGGGGTCGTCCTCGAGGCCGAGGATCTCGCGCGCCTCGCGCTTGAGCATCACCGTGCAGCTGGTCGCGTTGCCGACGATGATCGACCCGTCGCGGGCGGCCGCGGCCAGCGACTTGGCCAGCCGCAGTACGTACTTACGGGCGTCGTTGAACAATCCATTCGACTGCAGCGGCAGTCCGCAGCAATCCTGCTTGGGCACCTCAACGCGGAAGCCGTTGTGCTCGAGTACCTCGACCACCTTTTCGCCGACGTCGGGCTCGTAGTACTCGGTGCCGCAGCCGTGGAAGAACACGATCTTGGAACCAGCGGCCGGCGCCTCGCGCTTGCGCGCCCAAGTGCTGAAGCGCCGCCCCGCGAACTCGGGCAGCGGCGCGTCGCGGTGCAGGCCCAGCGTCTGCTCGGTCAGGATCCTGGCCGGCTTGAGCTTCAGCGTCAGGTTGGCCAACGGTGCCACCGGGGTCCCCAGCCGGCCGACCACGGTCGGGCGGGCGACGATCCGGTCGCGCAGCTTGACGCCGTCGCGCTCCTTGAGCTGATGGCGGGCGTGGGCGTTGAGCTCGGCGATCTTGACGCCCTGCGGGCAGTGCTGGGTGCACAGCCCACACCCCGAGCAGTAGTCGACCGAGGTGTCCAGCGACGCCTCCCCCTGGATCCGGTAGCGCTCGGCCTGGGGGCCGGCGTACTTGGGCCCAGGGAACAACGGCGTCACGTTGGCGACCGGGCAGACCGTCTCGCAGATCGTGCATTTGACGCAGTGGTCGAGCGACTCGCGCAGCAGCTCGTGCATCGGGTCAGCGCTCATGCTGTCGTCGCCGCTCCTTCCCGCTCGCTTATGGATTGCGCGACGAAGTGCCCGCTGGCGAGGGCGATCCCGTCGCCGGATCCCTCTCGCCACGGCTCGGCACCCGGCAGCGAAGCCCCGGCGACGAGCACGTTCTCGGTCCCCTCGGCGACCAGCGACGCGTCGACCGCCACCCCGGCGCGGGCCATCGGCTGATCGGCGAAGTAGTCGCCGGCAAACCGCGGCTGGTCCGGCGCCGGAACCCCGGTCAACTTCAGCCCGAGAACGGTGTCGCGGGCCTGCCAGTCCGAGCCGAGCATCAGCGCGCCCGAGGCGAAGCCACCGGCGGCGAGCACGATCCAGTTGGCTCGGTACACGTGGTCGCGGCCGCTGGCGTGGCTGCGGACCTCGGTCACCCGGTCGCCCTCGCGTTCGCTGCCGACGACCTCGGCGCCGAGCACGATCCGGCCGCCGGCCGCTCGCAGCGCCGCGTTCAGCGTGTTGTAGACGCGGATCCCCGGCGCCGACGGGGGCAGCGTGGGGATCTCGAACACCTGGTGCCCCAGCCGCTCCTGCAGCTCGGACCAGACGCCGTGCGGATCCTTGAGCCCGAGGATCGCGGGCATCCCGACCCGCTCCTCGGCGCGCAGCAGCGATACCAGCCGGGCGGCGAATGCGGCGCGGAACGCCTGGTCGTCGAATCGCCGCGCCAGGACCAGCGAGTTCGCCTCGGCGCGACCGACGTCGACGTCGAGCTGGACCGCGCGCGCCTCGATCCCGGCGCGCTGCAGGTTCGCGGCGCACAGCGAGGCATGGAAGTCGCGGAGCACCGGTACGCCGACCACGCACACCGGCGCGCTGTTCCCGCCATCCCCGACGGCCATCGTCTCGGGCACCAGCGTGGAGGGGCGCACCGCGCCGACCGCAGTGGGCAGCAGGTGGTTACGCGAGAGATCTCCGACGTAGGCGTAGGACGGCTGCGGACCGGCGTCGATCTTGGCCTTGAACCAGTCGAGCGCGGGCGCGATCCGCTCGACCCCGATCAGGGCGTAAGGGTGCTCAGGGTGCTTGGCCACGAACTCCGGCAGCGCCCCCGCGGGGTCTTGGACCCGCTCAGGGTCGTAGGCGAGCACGTCGACCGTGCCGGGGGCCAGATGCGTGGAGCCGACACCCTTGGCCAGCACGCACACGCGGGCGCCCGACTCGGCCAGCCGCGTCGCCGCTGTGAGTCCGGCGACCCCGGCGCCGATCACGACCGCGTCGTAGTGCAGGGCGCCGCCGATCATGGGAGGTGTCCGACATCGAGCACGCCCTGGAAGATCCAGTCGTCGAGGCGCACCTGGCGAAGCTGGTCGCCGTACAGGACCGGCCATACGCCCTTCCATCGCTCGCTTAGGAAGTCGACGAGCGAGCCGGACGCCTGTTCGCCGTCGATCCCGTCGAGCGTGTGCAGGATCCCGGTGGCGCGGTAGATGCAGAACCCGCCCTGGCAGGGCCCCATCCCGAGGCGCAGCAGCCGGCGGATGTCGTCGAGGTTGGTGCTGGCCCGCTCGCGGATCGTCTCCTCGAGACGCCGGCGGGGGACGAGCTCGCACTCGCAGATCAGCTGGTCGTCCTGAAGCGTCTCCTCGCGGCGCTTGAGTCGGTCGCCGACGTGCAGGTAGGCACCGTTCTCGGAGCCCGAGAGGACCTCGGTCGCGGTCGTGCACTCGCGCGGCTCGCCGAGCTGGCGACAGACCGCATTGACGGTCTCCTCGGCCATCAGCCGGTAGGTGGTGAGCTTGCCGCCGGTGATCGTCACGAAGCCGTCGACGCCGTCGCGCTCGCGGTGGTCGAGCAGCGCGTGCGCCCGGGTCACGTCGCGGGTCGATCCGGAGTCGTCCTCCTTGCGGTCCTCGAACAGCGGCCTGACGCCAGTCCACACGCGCAGCGCGCGGGCCTGCTTGAAGCCGGGCACCAGCCGCTCGCCGTCGTCGAGCATCGCGTCGACCTCGTCCTGCAGCACGGTGTGGTCGTCGGGGTCCTCGGTGTGGACGTCGGTGGTCCCGATCACGCTGACCGTCCGGACCGGGACGATGATGTCCCCGTCTGTGGGCATCTGGCAGCGGTTGATCACCGTGTTCACGATCCGGTGGTTCATCGCGATCATGATTCCGCGCCCCGGCATCACGTGTACGCCCTCGATCCCGGCGAACTCGGCGATCCGGCCGGCCCATGCGCCCGAGGCGCTGACCGTCATCCGCGCGGCGACGTCGATCTCATCGCCGGTGGTGTTGTTGCGCAGGCGCGCGCCGGTGACACGGTCGCCTTCGCGGTGGATCCCGATCGCCTCGTGATAGGGCAGTACCCGAGCGCCGCGATCCTGGGCACCGCGCGCCAGCGACCACACGAGCTGCCACACGTCGATGCTGGCGTCGGGCACGCGGAAGGCGCGTGAGATCCCGGGGTTCAGCCGAGGCTCCTGGCGCTTGGCCTCCTCGGGGTCGATCTCCTCGCAGGGCACGCCGGTGGCCTTGCAGCCGGTGGCGAACTGATCGGCGTAGGCGGGATCGTCGAACGGCGTGGTGACGAAGAAGCCGCCGGTGTTCTCGACGCAGTCGGCGGCAATCGCGCGGACGATCCCGTTCTCGTGAGCGCACTCCTTGGCGGCGTCGGGATCCTTGACCGCGTAGCGCCCGCCGGAGTGCACCAGCCCATGGAACCGGCCACTGGTCCCCGATCCGAGATCGTGACGGTCAGCGAGCACGACGTCGAGCCCGCGCAACGCCGCGTCCCACGCGACGCCCGCGCCGGTGGCGCCGCCCCCGATCACCAGGACATCGGTGCTCAGCATCAGTGGAGCTTACTAGTGCGTGCCCACACAAACACGCTCGCACACGATGTTCGGTGTGGTCGAGAAAGTGGGCGCCGCGAACGACTCACGGCCGCCGCGGGGGCCGCCCGAGGGCGGTCCCGCGCAGCGGCCATGGTCAATGTTCGCGTGGGCCGTCTACTCGGCCCAGTCGAAGGTGCGCGTGACGGCCTTCTTCCAGAAATGGAACGCCTTCTCGCGGTCCGCCTCGGACATCTTCGGCTCCCACCGCTTGTCCTCGACCCAGTTCTCGCGCAGCTCTTCCTCCGTGCTCCAGAAGCCGGTTGCCAAACCGGCCGCGTAGCAGGCGCCCAGCGCCGTCGTCTCGGCGACCTTCGGCCGGATCACCGGCACGCCGAGGATGTCGGCCTGGAACTGCATCAGGGTCTCGTTGACGACCATCCCGCCATCGACCTTGAGCGACTCGAGCTCGACGCCGGAGTCCGCGTTCATCGCGTCGGAGACCTCGCGGCTCTGGAATGCCGTCGCCTCGAGCGTCGCGCGGGCGATGTGGCCGCGGTTGACGTAGCGGGTCAGCCCCGCGAACACGCCGCGGGCGTCGCCCTTCCAGTATGGGGCGAACAGGCCTGAGAACGCCGGCACGATGTAGCAACCGCCGTTGTCCTCGACCGTCTTGGCGAGCTCCTCGACCTCGGGCGCGCTGCTGATCAGCTTGAGGTTGTCGCGCAGCCACTGGACCAGCGCCCCGGTGATCGCGATCGAGCCCTCCAGGCAGTAGACCGCGTCCTGGTCGCCGATCTTGTAGCCGACCGTGGTGATCAGGCCGTTCTTGGACTGCACCGCCTCGGTGCCGGTGTTCAGCAGCAGGAAGTTGCCCGTGCCGTAGGTGTTCTTGGCCTCGCCGGGCGAGAAGCAGGTCTGGCCGAACGTGGCCGCCTGCTGGTCGCCGAGGTCGCCGGCCACCGGAACGCCGGCCAGCGCGGTGCCCTTGACCTCGCCGTACACCGCGCTCGACGGGCGGATCTCGGGCAGCATCGACTTGGGTACGCCGATGATGCTGCACAGCTCGTCGTCCCAGTTCAGGGTGGCCAGGTCCATCAGCATCGTGCGGCTGGCGTTGGACACGTCGGTGATGTGCAGCCCGCCGTCGGGACCTCCGGTCAGGTTCCAGATGCACCAGGTGTCCATGTTCCCGAAGATCAGATCTCCGGCGTCGGCGCGCTCGCGCGCGCCGTCGACGTTCTCGAGGATCCAGCGCACCTTCGGACCCGAGAAGTAGGTCGCGATCGGCAGCCCGTTCTTCTCACGGAAGCGATCTTGGCCGCCGTCCGCGGAGAGCTCGTCGACGATCTTGTCCGTGCGAGTGTCCTGCCACACGATCGCGTTGTGGACAGGCTCGCCGGTGTTGCGGTCCCATACCACCGCGGTCTCGCGCTGGTTGGTGATCCCGAGCGCGGCGACCGAACCGACGTCGCCGCCGGCCTTCTTGAGCGCGCCTTCGATCACGTCCTGTGAGCGCTGCCAAACCTCGTTGGCATCGTGCTCAACCCAGCCTGCTTTGGGATAGATCTGCTCGTGCTCGAGCTGCTCGACCGACACGACGTTGCCGCCGTGGTCGAACAGCATGCACCGGGTGCTGGTGGTTCCCTGGTCGAGTGCTGCGACGTAATCCGCCATTCAATCTCTCCTTTTCAACCCGACAGCGCCTCGGCGGCAGTCTGATAGAGGTAGGTGGTAGAAGTCGCTCCGGGATCCTGGTGATCGCGGCTGCGCTCCCCGAGGTAGCTGGCCCGTCCCTTCCGTGCTTCTAACGGGATCGTGTCCCGCATTCCGCCCTGCGCGGCCTGCGCCGCCTCCTGCAACCCGGTGTCGAGGTCGGACGCCTTCTCCAGCGCCTCGACCCCGGGGATAAGCGCATCGAGCATCGTCTTGTCGCCGAGCTGCGCCTTCCCGCGCGCCTGTACCCCCTCGGCTCCCTTACGCCAGGCCGCGGCGTAGGTCTCGAGATCGACCTCCTCCTTGCCGGCCAGCGCCGTGCCCATCTGCAGCAGCAGCGTCCCGTACAGGGGGCCGGCGGCGCCGCCGACGCTCGACACCAGCGCCATCGCCACGGTCTTCAGCACCGCTCCGACGTCGGGCTGCTCCTGGGCGTCGAGCTTCTCGATCGCCTTACGCATCCCACGGTCCATGTTGGTGCCGTGATCACCGTCTCCGATCGCGGTGTCGAGCGCAACCAGCTCCGCGCGGTGTTCCTGCATCGATTGCGCGAAGAGCTTCATCCAATCCTCGACCGTGTCCCTCGTGACGGCCAACGTCATGCGCCCCAGCGCATGCCCGGCGTATTCACCGGAGCGTCCCAGTACTTGATCATCTCGTCGTCGAGCTTGAGCAGCGTGATCGAGCAGCCCTGCATCTCCAGCGAGGTGATGTAGTTGCCGATCAGGTTGCGCTCGATCTTGAGCCCATGCTGCTGGGCGAGCTTGGCGACCTCGCCGTACATCAGGTACAGCTCGATCAGCGGAGTGCCGCCCATCCCGTTCATGAACACGAGCACGCGGTCGCCCGAGGAGAACGGCAGGTCCTCGACGATCGGCGTCATCAGTCGCTCCGCGACCTGGGAGGCGGGCCCGATCTTCTCCCGGAAGCGTCCCGGCTCGCCATGGATCCCGATCCCGATCTCGACCTCGTCGTCGGCGAGCTCGAAGCTCGGCGTGCCGGCAGCCGGCGTGATGCATGGGCTCAGCGCCATGCCCATCGAGCGCCCGTTGGCGTTGACCCGGCGGCCCAGCTCGGCGACCTCCTGCAGCGACTTGCCGTCGTCCGCGGCCCCGCCGCAGATCTTCTCGAGGATCACGGTGATCCCGACGCCGCGCCGGCCGGCGGTGTAGAGCGAGTCCTGGACCGCGACGTCGTCGTTGGTGAGCACGGTCTCGACCTCGACGCCCTCGGCACCGGTCAGCTCCGCCGCCATCTCGAAGTTCATCACGTCGCCGGTGTAGTTCTTGACGATGTGGATCACGCCGGCGCCGCCGTCGACCGCCTTGGTGGCCGCTGCCATCTGATCAGGGGTCGGCGAGGTGAACACCTCGCCGGGTGCGGCCGCGTCCAGCATTCCCGGGCCGACGAAGCCGCCGTGCATCGGCTCGTGGCCCGAGCCGCCGCCGGAGATCAGGCCTACCTTGCCCTGCACCGGCGCGTCGATGCGGACGATCAACGCCGGGTCGTAGCTGACCTTGAAGCGGTCGGGGTGCGCCGCCTCGATGCCATGCAACGCATCGGTGACGACGTCGTCGGGGGCGTTGATGAGTTTCTTCATGCCACTCCTAGGGGGAAATTCGAGCGGAAGGGATCACCCGTGGCATGAGGGAAACCGGAGCGCGCGACACAACCGGACGGTTCAGTTCGGCGATCACCGGCGGTGAGAACCGTCGCAAGTGACCGAGCCAGCACAGCTAATGGCCTGCAAGCGCCCTTTTTCTTGAACCATCGCTCTCCACCCACGAGCTTTGTTTTGCGACAATAACGGAAACGGTTCGACAATGTCAAACATCGTTCGAGCGAGAGCGGTAGGGCTCGCGTCCGGCTAACTGAGCGCGGATACTTTGCCTGGTCGGATCCAATCAATCGAGCGCGCGGCGGCCATCTTGCGGCTGCTCTCGGGGCGCTCGCGACGGCTCGGAGTCGCCGAACTGGCGGGCGAACTGGGGCTGCCCAAGGGCACTGTCCACGGGATCCTTCGCACACTCCAGTACGTCGGCTTCGTCGAACAGGACAGCGACTCGGGCAAATACCAGCTCGGCGCGGCGCTGCTGCACATGGGCTCGAGCTACCTGGACGGCAACGAGCTGCGCACGCGCGCGCTCAACTGGGCCGATGCGCTGGCGACCCAGAGCGGCGAAAGCGTCCGGATCGGGACGCTGCACGAGAACCAGGTGCTGATCGTCCATCACGTGTTCCGTCCCGACGACAGCAGACAGGCGCTGGAGGTCGGCTCGCTGGTGCCGGCCTACGCGACCGCGCTCGGCAAGGCGCTGCTGTCGCGGCACCGTTACCTCGCCGCGGAGATCATGGGCGACCACCTGCCAAGCTTTACGCCCGCGACCGTCACCGACGTCTACCGGCTGCGCCGCGAGCTCGACGACGCCTCCGAGCGCGGGTGGGCCAGCGAGGTCGGGGAGCTATTCCCCGAGACGGCGTCGATCGCCGCCGCGATCGAGGACCGCCGCCGCGTCACGGTCGGTGCGATGGGGATCTCCGGGCCGATCGATCGGCTGTGCGAGAACGGGCGGCCTCGGGCCGAGCTGGTGGGGTTCGTGGTGGCCGCCGCGCGCTCCGTTTCCCGGGAGCTGGGCGCCATTCCATGGTAGGAATTGACGTGTGCCTGCGCGCTATGTCGCCGCGATCGATCAGGGAACGGCTTCGTCGAGATGCCTGGTGTTCGACCGGCGCGCGCGGATTGTCTCGGTAGCCCAGAAGGAGCACCACCACTACTTCCCGAGACCGGGGTGGGTCGAGCACGATCCCGAGGAGATCCTGAGCAACGTGCTCGAGGTCGTCACGGAGGCGCTGGCCACCGCCGAACTCGAGCCTTCGGACCTCGGCGCGCTCGGGATCGCCAACCAGCGCGAAACGACAGTCCTATGGGATCGCGACACCGGCAGCCCGGTGCACAACGCGATCAACTGGGAGGACACCCGCACCGACCAGCTCTGCCGCGAGCTGTCTCGCGACGGCGGTCAGGAACGCTTCCGCGAGAAGACCGGACTGCCGATCGCCACCTACTTCTCCGGGCCCAAGGTCCGCTGGCTGCTCGATCAGGTCCCCGGCCTGCGCGAGCGCGCGGAGGCGGGCGAGGTGCTGTTCGGCACGATCGACTCGTGGCTGATCTGGAATCTGTGCGGCCGACACGTCACCGACGTGACCAACGCCAGCCGGACGATGCTGATGAACCTGCACAGCCGCGAGTGGGACGACGAGCTGCTCGAGGCGGTTGGCGTGCCCCGCGCGATTCTCCCCGAGATCCGCCCCTCGTCGGAGATCTACGGCGAGGCCGGCGCGCCGCTGGCCGGAGTGCCGGTCGCCTCGCTGCTCGGCGATCAGCACGCCGCGCTAGTCGGCCAGACCTGCTTTGACCCCGGCGACGCCAAGTGCACGTACGGAACCGGGAGCTTCTTCCTGCTCAACACCGGCGAGCAGCCGGCCCGCTCGGAGGCAGGGCTGCTGAGCACGCTGGGCTACGACCTGGGCTCCGGGAAGCCCACGTACGCGCTGGAGGGCTCGATCGCGATCACCGGCGCGCTGGTGCAATGGTTCCGCGACAACATCGGGCTGATCGGCAGCGCTTCGGAGATCGAGACGCTGGCGATGACCGTCGAGGACAACGGCGGCTGCTACTTCGTGCCGGCATTCTCTGGGCTGTTCGCGCCGCACTGGCGCAGCGACGCACGCGGCGTGATCGCCGGCCTGACCGGCTACATCAACAAGGGGCATCTGGCCCGGGCGGTACTCGAGGCGACCGCGTGGCAGACACGCGAGGTGGTCGAGGCGATGCGCTCGGACTACGGGCGGGGCCTCTCGCGGCTTCGGGTCGACGGCGGGATGACCGCCAACAACCTGTTGATGCAGTCGCTCGCCGACGTGCTCGACGTGCCGGTGGTCCGCCCGATCGTGGCCGAGACCGTGTCGCTGGGCGCCGCCTATGCCGCCGGGCTCGCGGTCGGATTCTGGCCCGACCTCGACAGCCTCAGACAGAACTGGCACCCCGCTGCCGAGTGGCTGCCGACGATGGATCCGGAGATCCGCAACAAGGGCTACCGCAAGTGGAAGAAGGCCGTGGCCCTCGCCGTCGACTGGGTCGACGACGACGACTGACCTGCGGGGCCCGCAGGACCGCGCGGCTAGGCGGCGACTTCGCCGTCCGAGCCGTTCTCGAAGAACAGCTGGACGCTGCGGATCGCGTCGGTGACGTCCTCGGAGGGGATGATCGGCTCGCCGAACGAGATGCTCACCGGGTAGCGCTTGGAGACGAACCGGTCGTGGTTGCGACTGGGCCAGAAGTGGCCCGGAGGCATCGCGTCGCGCGTGCCGGTGACACGGATCGGGACGATCGGCATCCGGTGGCGGGCGGCCAGCACGGCCGCTCCCTTACGCACCCGGGTGGCGCCAGGGTTGGCGCGCCCGCGGGTTCCCTCCGGGTACACGAGCAGGTTCCAGCCCCGGTCCAGGAGCTTGTCGAGGTGGCCGGAGGCGCGCTCGTCAAGGCCACCGCCACGCCGATCCATCGGCACGGTCCCGAACAGCAGCGACACCATCGCCGCGATCGCGCGGTTGCGGTAGAAGTAGTCGGTCGCCGCGGCGACCGCGGTGCGCCGGCGGATCCGGCGGGGAAGCGCCGCGAGGATCACCGGCGTGTCCATGTGACTGCGGTGGTTGGCGACCAGGATCACGGGGCCACGGAGCCGCGACAGCTTGTCGCGCCCGGTTGCCCGGCGGCGGACGTAGAAGTCCATCATCGGCGACAGGAACCCTCGCAGGAACGCCTCGCGGATCCCGCGGGCAGCCCAGGACCGGGCCCACGGCACGTCGAGCTGGGAGGCCGCCTTGCGTAGCCGCTTCGGGGTCGCCTTGCGCAGCTGCTTGTCGGCTGCCTTCGTGAGTTCGCGGCCCCGACGCTGTAGACGCTGGGCCCTCGTCTCCTTACGCCGGAACCGGAACACGTACGGAAAACCCCCCCACGTGGCAATCGTTACAGCGAATTTGCCGCGGTTGGCCCGGAAACCACGCTTACGGGCATGAAAAAAGGGGCGGCAGCGCTGATCGGCGCTGCCGCCCCTCGAATTCGCGAGTGCTACGCGCTCGGGTTGTCGGCCTCGGTCTCGCGGACGACCCGGGCTTCCTCTTCGCCTCCGGTGGGGACGTTGCCCCGCGCCACCAGGATGTCCCTGATGCCGAAGTCGTAGATGTAGCACGCGACCGCCGCTCCGACTAAGGGCGCGACTATCGGTATCCAGAAATATCCGCTGATATTCCCGTAATTACCCGGTAGGGCTAATTTGCCCCACCCCGCAATCCACGCGAACAATCTCGGTCCGAAGTCACGAGCCGGGTTGATCGCGTAACCGGTGTTTGCGCCGAACGAGGCGCCGATTGCCATCACCGTGAAGCCGACCATGATCGGCCCCAGGTTGCTGAGCGGGGCGATGTTGAGCTCGTCGGTGACGGCGAACACCACCAGAATCAGCAACGCGGTACCCACAGCTTCATCGAGGAACGGCCCTCCGACGCTGTGGTAGTACGGCGCTGGGAACGTCGCAAAGATGCTGTACGTCGCCACCGAGGTCTTCTTCACCGCGTGACTGGCGACGAGGTACGAACTAATCGCGTTCTTGTAGACCGCGTACACCAGCGCAGCGGCCACGAACGCGCCCGCGATCTGCGCCAGCCAATACCCGGGCACCTTTGCCCAGGGGAAACCTCGCCGCAAAGCCTGGGCGAGGGTCACCGCTGGATTGATGTGTGCGCCGGTCACACCGCCGGCCACGTAGACACCGCACATGACCGCGAATCCCCATCCGAAGACGATCAGCAACCAGTCTCCGGTTGCCAGGAAGATCGTCGTCTTCGTCAACGCGCGTCCGGACGAGTTCAGAGCCGCGACTGCCATCGCAACGACCCCGTCACCGAACATGATGAGGACGAACGTTCCGAGGAATTCGGCTAGGTACTCACCGCCTGCGGTGCTTCGCCAGCCAGCTGGTTTTCCAGCCGCTACTGTCGCCACATACCCTCCTCCCGAGACGTCGGGTTCGTACAGAACATGACTTCGACCCGCGCGCACGCGCGCGGACCAGTCGCTGTGGTTTTCTGGGCGCGTCGCGATGTTCCCCCTCGCGCCCCGCAGGTTCCCGTGCAGATCGAGCCGACCGCCCCGACCTCACCGCCAGCCGTCCGGTGAGGTCTGCGCGGCGGCCGTCCGAGACCGTCGCATGGGCCAGATGGAAGTGGGTTCGCGAGCCGGCGACCGAAAGGCGGATCGATCGACGTCCGATGCAATTCGACTCCGAGTCTGGCTGCACTCAACGCGACACCACTCTCACACCTCCGCCCAGTCCCATCGACGTGGCGGGGCCCGCAATGCACGAGTCGGCCGAGATTACCAGCCTGCGTTCGACAATGCCAAACGGTGTTTACAGAATCTCGCTGTGTGGGACGGCGATTTCCCGCCGTCAGGCCGCGGGTGTCCGCCCCTGGCGGAAGCCCGGCGGACTACGTGGCGAGGCCACGCAATCCAGGCAGGGTGCGCGACGAGCCCGCGTCCGTCCTGATCCGCAAGCCCATCGCGCTCCACCAACTTCGCGCCCCGGTGGTGCTCCCTGAAAACACGACGGGGACCCGCTTCCAGGGTCCCCGTCGGTGATTCCCTCAGTTGTGCCCACGGCCGGGTTGGGCACTTTCTGAGGGAAATCGTCTCCGGACGCTGAAACTCCCAACTCGCCCAAAAGTTGCGATAAGCGGTTGCGAATCCGTCTTGTCATACTGGGGTCCCCTTCTCGGGGGCGTAGCTCAGTCGGTTAGAGCGCTGCCCTGTCACGGCAGAGGTCGCGGGTTCGAGTCCCGTCGCTCCCGCTTTCGGCACCCCACCGCGGGTGCCGTTTGCTTTCTGCGGCGCATATGCTCGCGCGGTGCCGTCGATTCTGCTCGCGCGACACGGCCAGGCGTCGTTCGGCGCCTCCGACTACGACGTGCTGTCCGACGACGGCGCGGTCCAGGCGGCCGCGCTCGCGGACGAGCTCGCCCGCCGCAACCTGACCGTCGACGCCGTCGTCTGCGGAGGTCTCGTGCGCCAGCGCGAGACTGCCGCCCCGATTGCCGACGCCTTCGGCGTCGAGATCGCGCGGGACACCCGGTGGGACGAGTACGAGATGGACGACATCCTCCAGAGCCACTCCGACACCGCCGTCCGGGTCAACCGTGCCCCGGGCGAGCACCGCCCACGGGTGTCGAGCCACGAGTTCCAGAACATCCTCGAAGCGGCGATCCTCGGGTGGATCCGGGCCGGCGAGGAGGGCCCGGCCCACGAGACCTGGCCCGTGTTCCGGGGCCGTATCGTCGCCGCACTGAAGGACCTCGCCGCGCGCGCCGCCTCGGGGACGACTCCGATCGTCGTCACGTCCGCAGGCGTGATCGCGGCCGTCTGCGTAGAGCTACTGGCACTCCCCAGCGAGTCGTTCATCGCGTTCAACCGCGTCGCCGTGAACACCGGGCTGACGAAGCTGATTCACGGACGCCGGGGCTCGACGCTGGTGTCGTTCAACGAGCACGGGCACCTGGAGCGCGGCGAGCGCTCGCTGATCACGTACCGCTGAGCCGCCTGTAGCGAGTGCACTAACCGGCGGTCGCCGGCGACAGGCAGAAGCGCATCTGCACCTCGGTCCCGCCCTTCGGCGGCTGCACGACTTCGAACTCGTCGCTCAGCGTCGCGATCAGTCCGAGTCCCACGCCGAGCCCCGGACGCTCGCTGTGCGCCTGCAGCCCGTGGCCGTCGTCAGCGATCACGACGACGAACTCGCTTCTCGCAGTCCACGCCGATACCTGGATCACGCCGGGGCGGTCGGGATACGCGTGGACGACCGCATTGGTGAGCGCCTCCGACACCGCGAGCGCGACGGCATCGAGCTGGTCGGCCGCCGCGCCGGCCTCGCGGGCGAGGGCAACCAGCGCGCGCCGGGCCACCGGCACCGAGTCGGCGACCGCCGAATAGCCCCTGCTGATCGCAGGAGGCAAGTCCTCTGCCCATTCTTGTTGCGCCACAGCATTCACGCCTCTTTAGTTTGGATACCCAAGCACCCGCACTGATAACCCGCCGTTCGGGGTGGCACCATCGCCTGCATGGACCTCGACAAGCTCTATGGCGCCCCGCTCGAGCAGTTCGTGACCCAGCGCGGGGAGCTCACGCGCGAGCTGCGCAAGCACGGAGAGCGCGAGCAGGCCGCCGAGGTCGCGGCGCTGCGCAAGCCGTCGGTCGCCGCCTGGGCGGTCAACCAGCTGGTCCGGACGCAGTCGCGGGCGATCACCGAGCTGTTCGACGCCGGCGACGCGCTGCAGAAGGCGCACCGCACCGCGACCACCGGCCGCGGCGACGCCGCTGCGCTGCGGTCGGCCACTCAGCGCGAGCGCTCCGCGGTCGACGACCTTGTGCAGGCCGCTCGCGGTCTGCTCTCCAGCGACGGCCACGAGCTCAGCCCGACGATCATCGACCGAGTCGCGGACACCCTCCGGGCGGCCGCGCTCGACGACGAGGCCCGCGAACTGGTGCGCCACGGACGGCTGGAGCGGGAGCTGCGCCACGTGGGCCTCGGCGTGCTGGCCGGCGGAGGCGCGATCCAGGCGCCGGCCGCGCCCGCCAAGCGCAAGGCCAAACAGCCCGCCGCGAAGAAGGGCGCCAAGCAGGCCCGGGCAGTACAAGCCGAGAGCGCAGACCGCGACGCCAAGGAGCAGGAGCGCCGTGAGCAGCGTGCCGAGGAGGAGCGCCGCAAGCGCGAGCGCGATCAGGCCCTGAAGGCGGCGCGCGAAGCCGAGGCCAAGGCCCGGCGCCAGGGCGAGCGCGCGGCCCGGGCGCTGAAGCTCGCCCAGCGGTTGCGCGACCGCGCCGCCGAGGACCTGGACACCGCGGAGCAGTCGCTGGCCGAGGCGCAGGCTGACGCCGAGGAAGCCAGGGCCGAGCTCGAGCGGGCGCGGGAAGAGCTCGAGAGCATCTAGAAAGGGACACGGGTTAGGCTGCGGGCGTGCGTTTCGCGCCCGACCGGCCGCTGGGTGTCGCCCCCGCCACCGTCTCCGACTATCGCGAGCTGGCGCGCCGGCGACTGCCCCGTCAGCTGTTCGACTACGTCGACGGCGGCGCCTACGAGGAGTCGACGCTGCGCGCGAACGTCGGCGACCTGGAGCGGGTTCTGTTGCGCCAGGTCGTGATGCGGGACGTGTCGACGCGCGAGCAGGCGCTCGAAGTGCTCGGCCAGCGGATGTCGCTGCCGGTGATCCTCGCCCCCGTCGGGCTCGGTGGGATGTTCGCTCGCCGGGCCGAGGTGCAGGCCGCGCGGGCCGCGGAACGCGCCGGCGTCCCGTTCGTCGAGTCGACGGTGTCGGTGTGCGGAATCGAGGAGGTCTCGGCCGCGACGTCGGCGCCGCCGTGGTTTCAGCTCTACGTGATGCGCGACCGCGGCTACGCGCGCGAGCTGATGGGCCGGGCGCACGCGGTCGGCGCGCCGGTGCTGGTGCTGACCGTCGACCTGGCCGTGGTTGGCGCGCGCCATCGCGACACCCGCAACGCGATCGCCGGCCGGCCTTCGAGCTGGGCCAAGGCCGTGCGCGGTCTCGACCTGGCCGCGCACCCGCGGTGGATCCGGGACGTCGCGGTCGGCGGCAAGCCGCTGACGTTCGGCAACCTCGAGAAGGCCGTCCCGGGTGCCCGCAATCCGGCCGCCTTCCGCCAGTGGGTCGACTCGCAGTTCGACCCCAGCGTCACCTGGGACGACATCGCTTGGGTCCGCGAGAACTGGACCGGAAAGCTGATCGTCAAGGGCGTGCTCGACCCGGAGGACGCCCGACGCGCAGTCGAGGCGGGCGTCGACGGGATCGTGGTCTCAAACCACGGCGGCCGCCAGCTCGACGCGGTGCCGTCGACCGCGCGGGCGCTCCCGGATGTGGTCGACGCGGTCGGCGACCGGGTCGAGGTGCTGGCCGACGGCGGCGTCCGCACCGGGCTTGACGTGGTCAAGATGGTCGCGCTCGGCGCTCGGGCCGTGCTCATAGGCCGGGCCTGGGCCTGGGCGGTGGCTGCTCGCGGCGAGGCCGGAGTGCGCCACGTGCTGGCGATCCTCCGCGCCGATATCGACGTGGCACTCGGGCTCACCGGCCACCAGTCGATCACCGAGGTCGACCAGTCCGCGCTGTATCGCCCCGCGGCCGACGCGGGACGTGAAAGCGTCAGATAGCTTCGCTTTCTCGTCCCGCCCCGAGCCGGGCGCGCCGCGTCAGGTCTTGATCAGGCCGTGCGGGTTGAGCACGAACTTCTTGGCGACGCCGCTGTCGAAGTCCTTGTAACCCTGCGGTGCCTCGTCGAGCGAGATCACCGTCGCGTTGACCGCGTCGGCGATGTGGGCCTTGTCGTGCAGGATCATCTGCATCAGCCCATGGTGGTACTTCATCACCGGGCACTGGCCGGTGGTGAAGCTCTGAGACTTCGCCCACCCCAGGCCGATCCGGATCGACAGCGAGCCCTCCTGGGCGGCCTCGTCGACGCCGCCGGGATCGCCGGTGACATACAGGCCGGGGATGCCCAGCTTGCCGGCCGCGCGGGTGACGTCCATGATCGAGTTCAGGACCGTCGCCGGAGCCTCGTGGTCTGAATCCGACCCGTGGCCACGGGCCTCGAAGCCGACCGCATCGACCGCGGCGTCGACCTCGGGCACGCCGAGCAGCTGCTCGATCTGGTCCTTGGGGTCGCCCTTGGAGATGTCGACCGTCTCGCAGCCAAAGCTCTTGGCCTGGGCGAGGCGTTCCGGGATCATGTCCCCGACGATCACGACCGACGCGCCCAGCAGCTGCGCCGAGTGCGCCGCGGCCAGCCCGACCGGGCCGGCGCCGGCGACGTACACGGTCGAGCCGGAGGTAACGCCCGCGGTGTAGGCACCGTGATAGCCGGTGGGGAAGATGTCCGACAGCATCGTCAGATCGAGGATCTTCTCCATCGCCAGATCCTTATCGGGGAACTTCAGGAGGTTCCAGTCGGCGTAGGGCACGACCACGTACTCGGCCTGTCCACCGACCCAGCCGCCCATGTCGACGTAGCCGTAGGCCGAGCCGGGACGTTCGGGGTTGACGTTCAGGCACACGCCCGTGTTACCGGTCTTGCACATCCGGCAGCGCCCGCAGGCGATGTTGAACGGCACCGAGCAGAGGTCGCCCTCCTTGATGAACTCGACGCCGGGACCGGTCTCGACCACCTCGCCGGTGATCTCGTGGCCGAGGATCAGGCCTTCGGGGGCGGTCGTGCGACCCCGGACCATATGCTGGTCAGATCCGCAGATGTTCGTGGCCACGCACTTGAGGATCGCGGCGTGCGGGAGCTCTCGACCGACGTTGGCTGGGTTCACGCCCGGACCATCCTGGAGCTCGAAGCCCGGATAGTCGATGTTGTGGACCTCTACCTTGCCGGTCCCCATGTAGGCAACGCCTCTGTTGTCTGCCATGTCGCCTCCTTTCGGAGCTTAGGTGCGATCAGTCTGATGGGCCGCGTGCTCCGTGGAGCGAGGGCGGCACACTTCAAGTGCCTACCCACCAGCCTGCGCGACTAACCGGGGATGCGCTGGGGCGAGGGGCTACAGATCGTGCTCGGCGATCTGCGCCTTGAGATCGCGGCACCGACAGACCAGCTCGTCAGTGCGAGCCCGGGTTCGCTGGTGGACGGGATGGTTGTTGGCGCCATCGCGTCCACCGCCCATCGCGAACGCGTACTCCCAGCTCGCCATATGGGCCTTCAGCTCGCCTTCGGCCCGCGCCAGCTCCGCTCGCAGGTGCTCGAGCAGCTCGGGTTGCATCGATTCATTGAACCAGCGCCCGAGGACGCCTCGAGATGCCCCGACAGGGCCCGGAAGTCCTACTTCCCTCGCGACTCGGCCAGCCGCCGCATCGCGTAGCGGAACCAGTTCTCGCCGTAGGGCACGTACACCCGAACCTCGACTCCGGCCGCGGCCAGCGCCCGGGCGTCCTGCGCCCGGACGCCCATCAGCATCTCGACGCCGGCCCCCGGCAGCGCCCGGATCAGGGCATCGCGCAACGGCGCGTCGTGGGTGGCCAGCGAGATCGTCGCGCCCGCGTCACTGAGCTCGTGCGCCAGCCGCACAAACGCCAGGTCGGTGGGCTCGCCCCACGGGTAAGCCCTCGCCGGATCCTCGACATACGCCCCCTTGACCAGTCGGATCGGCACGCCCGCCTCGGCGAGTGCCCGGCCGTCTGACTGGCTGCGGCGCAGGTTGGCCTGAAGCGTCGCCCACACGGCCCCGCCGGCGCGCCGGACCTCGGTTACCGCCGCGAGGATCCGGTCGGTGCGATCCATCTGCTCGGCGCCGACCTGGATCGCGCTGCCGGCCGGGAGCGCCTCGGCGATCGTCCGCAGACGCGCCGAGGTGTCGTCGCCGGGGAGATCGATGCCCAGGTGCGAGAGGTCGACCGACAAGTACGTCCCGGCAGGAGCACGCTCGAGCGCCCGAGCCAGCTTCAGGTACTCGGCGACCACGGCGTCGGCCGCGGCCGGGTCGGTGACGCTCTCACCGAAGTAGTCGATCGAGCTGTCGATCCCGTGGCCGGCGAGATCGCGGGCGGCGGCGAGCGCGTCGTCGGTCGTCGGCCCCGCCACATAGCGCGACGCCAGGCGTCTGGCGGTGCGGTCGCCGCCCGGCGCTCCCCGGACGAGTCGCTCGAACCGCTCGCTGGTCGCCAGCGCGAACAGCACGCGTCGGGACGGCTTGGTCACGATTGGATCATCGCCTACGTGCCGTCTCGGCGTCTGCATGCTAACCTATGATCATTAGGTAAGTACCTAATGCTGATAGTCAACCAAAGCCAAGGAAAGGATGCGCCGTGAAGATCCGGACGCTGAACCCCAACTTGATCCAGATGACGAGGCTCGGCTTCGTCAACGCCTACCTGGTGCGCGAGGACGACGGCTTCACGCTGGTCGACACCACCACCTCGGGCGCGGCCGACGACCTGATCGGCGCAGCCGGGGCCGCGGGTGCCGAGATCCGCCGGGTCGCGGTGACGCACGGCCACGGAGACCACGCCGGCTCGATCGACGAGCTCAAGCGCAAGCTCGGCGACTCGGTGCCGGTGATGATGCCCGAGCTGGACGCGCGGATCCACGCCGGCGAGAAGGTCGTGGAGGGCAAGCTGCCGGGGTCGTGGCCGAAGCTCGCGACCCGCCCCGACGTCCGCTTGGCGCCCGGCGATCGGGTGGGCAGCCTCGAGGTGATCGCCAGCCCCGGCCACACCCCCGGCCATGTCTCGTTCCTGGACACCCGCGACCGGACGCTGATCGTCGGCGACACCTACACGTCGTTCGGCAAGGTGGCGGTCTCCAACCACTTCTACCTTCGCTTCCCGCTCGCGGCAATGGCCACCTGGGACAAGGCCATGGACCTCGAGTCGGCGCGGGCGTTGCGCGCGCTCGACCCGGCGCTGATGGTCGTTGGCCACGGTCCGGCGGTCGCCGCCCCCGGCGCCGCGATGGACCAGGCGATCGCCCGAGCCGGCGGCTGATGCCGCGCGCCGGACTCGACGCCGACGCGGTGGTCGCGGCGGCCGCAGAGCTCGCCGACGCGGACGGGCTCGAGGCGGTCACGCTCGCTCGGCTGGCCTCGAGGCTCGGCGTGCGCGCGCCGTCGCTGTACGCCCACGTCGACGGGCTCGCAGACCTCCGCCGGCGGATCGCCGCGCGCGGCGCGCTCGAGCTGGCCACCGAGCTCCAAGCCGCAGCGGCGGGCCGCGCCCGCGCCGATGCGCTGCTGGCGATAGCCAACGCCTACCGGGCCTACGGGCTCGCGCACCCCGGCACGTACGAGGCGCTGCAGCGCGCCTCCGAGCTCGACGACCCCGTCAGCGAGGCGGCCGCGCGGCGGCTGGTCGACGTGGTGATCGCGGTGTTGCGCGGGTACGGGCTCGAGGGCGACGACGTGATCCACGGCGTGCGGATCGTGCGCGCCGCCCTGCACGGGTTCGTCGCGCTCGAGGCGGGGGGCGGGTTCGGCATGCCGCTGTCGGTCGACGACACGTTCGCGCGGCTGGTCACCGCGCTCGACCGGGGCCTCGCGCGCGCGTAACCCTGGCGCGCCTCGCGCGCGCGTAACGTGTAGCGGGGATGTCGTTCACCTACATGAGGGTCGAGCACGACGGGGTCTCGGATACCGTCGCCGTCGAGGAGCCGCTCGAGATCCGCGTCGACGGCCGGCCGCTGACGATCACGATGCGCACCCCGGGCCACGACGAGGAACTGGCGCTCGGCTTCCTTTACGGCGAGGGCCTGATCGACGGACCTCGCGAGGCGGGGCTGACCGAGGACTTCGCGGCCAACACGGTCGAGGTCGCCGGGCCGCTGGCGCGCGACCCCGGTGAGCGGCGCTTTTACACCACCTCCTCGTGCGGGGTGTGCGGGAAGGGCGCCCTCGAGGAGGTCGCGGTCCACAGCGCGCCGCTGCCCGACGGGCCCCGCGCGCCTCGATCGCTGATCGCCGACCTGCCCAACCGGCTCGAGCAGCCTACGTTTGAGCACACCGGCGGGCTCCATGCCACCGGGCTGTTCACCGCCGACGGCGAGCTGATCCACACGCGCGAGGACGTCGGCCGCCACAACGCGATGGACAAGGTCGTCGGGCGAGCGCTGCTCGACGGGCTGGTCCCGCTCGGCGAGCGGATCCTGTGCGTCAGCGGCCGGCTGTCGTTCGAGCTCGTGCAGAAGGCGGCCGTTGCCGGGGCCCCGATCCTGGTCGGCGTCGGCGCCCCGAGCTCGCTGGCGATCTCACTGGCCGACGACCGCGGCCTGACGCTGTGCGGCTTCGCCCGCCGGGGGCGGGTGAACGTCTACACCCACCCCGAGCGGATCCTGGAGGACTGACCGCGCGGGTCAGCCGGCAGTGACGAGGTCGACCAGCCGGTCGAGCTCCTGCTCGGACGACCACGCGCCCACCGACGCCCGCACCACGCCGAACGCCGGGATGTAGCGGACGATCACGTTCTCCTCGGCGAGCCTGGCCACGTCGGCCTCAGGGTCGGCCGACTTCCATGACACCAGCGTCGAGCGGCTCCGGGGCAGCAACTCGAGCCCGTGGTGGGAGAGGTTCTCGGCCAGCGTCTGGGCGAGTGACGCCGCGCGCTCGTGCACCCAGTCCCACCCGGCCTGCTCGAACACCTCGAACGAGCCGACCGTCCAGGAGCTGCGCATTCCACTCGGAAAGCCGTGATCGAGCCGCGCCACGCCCTCGGCCTGCTCGAAGTCCAGCGCCTTCATCGGGTCGGCCAGTGACGCGTAGCCGGGCCACGGAACCAACAGCTCCTCCAGGCGACCCTCACGCACGTAGAGGCAGCCGCTGCCCTCCGGGCCGCAGAGCCACTTCTGACCGGAGGCGGCGTAGTAGTCGACGCCGAGCTCCTCGACGTCGACCGGGATCGCTCCGATCGCCTGAGCGGCGTCGAGCAGGACCGGCACGCCGGTCGCCGACAGCGCGGCGGTGTCGACGATCCGGCCGCCGACCCAGGACACGTGCGAGCAGGCGATCAGCTTGGTCGCGGGCGTCACCGCGTCGGCGATCTCTCCGAACGGGACCATCCGGACCGAGATGCCGTGCCGCCGGCGCGCCCGCCCGAGCGGGGCCAGCAGGCCGGGGTGCTCCTCGTCGGTGGTGAGGATCTCGTCGCCGGCCCTGAGATCGAGGCCACCGATAACGGTGTTGATTCCGTCGGTCGTCGAGCCGGTCAGAGCGACGTCCGCAGGCCGGGCCCCGATCGCGCGCGCATAGCTCTCCCGGGCCTTGTCGCGCAGCTCCATCAAGCCGTCGAAGTACGGTCGCCCGCCGCGGCCGCGGAGCGCCTCCAGGTCTACTCGGCGGTGGACGGCCTCGACGGCGGGCGCCGGGACGGGGCCCTCGGTGCCGGCGTTGAGGTAGGAGAGCGTGTCGAACACGGGGAACTGCGCGCGGAAGGTGGCGGCATCGGTGGCGTGCGTGGTGGAGTCGGTCATGGCTTCATTGTGCGCTTTGGACGCTGGGCTCGCGGGGCGGGGGCGGGGCGCGGACGTGAGGCCGGACGTAAGGCGGGACGTAAGGCGGGACGTGAAACGTCCTTATATGGGACGTTTCACGTCCCGCCCTCGCCCTCGCCCTCGCCCCCTCGCCCTCGCCCTCGCCCTCGCCCTCGCCCTCGCTCCCTCGCGTCCCCGTCCTCCCCTCGCTCGGCCAGCTCACGCTTGAGCACCTTGCCGGTCGGGTTACGGGGCAGCGAGTCGATGAACACGACCTGGCGGGGGGTCTTGTAGCGCGCGAGGTTGTCGCCGACGTAGTCCTTGACCTCGTCCTCGGTCAGCGTGGCAGCAGGGCGGGTCACGACGAAGGCCTTCAACCCCTGGCCGAAGCGCTCGTCGTCGACGCCGATCACCGCCGCCTCGGCGATCGCCTCGTGGCGCGCGAGCAGCTCCTCGACCTCGGCCGGGAACACGTTCTCGCCGCCGGAGACGATCATCTCGTCGTCGCGCCCCTCGACGAACAGGCGGTCGTGCTCGTCGAAGTGGCCGACGTCGCCGCTGGCCATCAGCCCTCCGACCTGCTCCTTGCTGCCGCCGCCGGTGTAGCCCTCGAACTGAGTGAGGTTGCCGACGAAGATCCGGCCGGTCTCACCGCGCGCAAGCGCCTCCCCCCGGTCGTCGAGGATCTTGACCACCGAGCCTCGGACCACCTTGCCGACGGTGCCGGGCGCAGCCTCGAGATCCTCGGGCGTGGCGATCGTCGCGTAGGCGACCTCGGTCGAGCCGTACAGGTTGTAGATCACCGGCCCGAACGCCTCAGTGACGCGCCGGCCGAGCTCGGCCCCGAGCGCCGAGCCGCTGACGAAGATGATCCGCAGCTCCGACAGATCGCGCTGGGCGATCGCGTCTCCGTCGAGCTCGAGCATCCGCTGGAGCATCACCGGCACCGCCACCATCGCCGACGCCCGGTGACGCTCGAGGCTGTCGAGCGTCTGCTCGGGGTCGAACCGGCGGTGGACGACAAGCGTCGACCCGAGCCCAATGCCCACCAGCGCCTGCGCGAATCCGAGGGCATGGAACATCGGCACGGACAATTCGGTTGTCTCGCGGGCACGGAACGGGACCTTGCTCAGCAGGCTGCCCAGCAGCGACAGCGACCGCGGCTCGGCGCGGGGCGCTCCCTTGGGGCTCCCGGTGGTGCCGCTGGTGAGGATCGTGATCCGGGGCGTCATGCCGGCCTTCGGTGGCGCCGCCGCGCTGCCACGCGCGATCAGGGCGCCCAGCGTGTCCTCGCCGGGTTCCTCAGCCCAGGCTCGCCAGCGCCCGCGGGGCGGCTCGATGCCCTCCAACGTCCGCCCGTACTCCTCGTCGTAGACCAGCAGGTCTGTTCCCTCGCGCTCGGCCACCTCGCGGATCTGTGGCCCGGCGAACGAAGTGTTGAGCAGGATCACGCGCGCCCCGCACTTGGCCGCCGCGAACACGGCGTCGAGGAACCCGCGGTGGTTGCGGGCCAGGATCGCGACCCCCTCGCCGGGGACGAGCCCGTGCTCGCGCCAGCAGTTGGCGATCGCATTGCTGCGCCGGTCCAGCTGCTTGTAGCTGACCGCGCCGAGCTCGTCGATGATCGCCGGACGGCTCCCGAATCGGACCGCGCCGGCGGAGATCGCGCCGCCGACAAGGCCATGGCGTTCGAGGGCCCGCAACATCTGCGCGCTGCGGTGGGGCAGCGGCAACCCGATCATCCCGCTGCGCACGCACAGGGCGGCGAAGTAGGCCTCGTCGCCGAACCGCTCCGCGAGCTTGGTCGCGGACGAGAACAGGGCTCTGGGGTCGAGATCCACGATCGCTGGCAGCTCGGACGGGTCCCCGTCGGGGACTCGTCGGCCACGTTACGCGATTCGGGAAGGATCGGGCGCGATCGGGCGTCGTGCTGGTTCGAGGGGCAGAACGTGAACCCTGATCAAGCTCATGACGAACCACCTGATACCCGCGCAGAACGCCGAACCTCCGGCGACAGGCGGTTCGCCCGAGACTCAGGCAGCGGACCTGTAGCCAGCTCGCTGCAGCTCCTGCTCTGAGAAAAGGCGCCGTCGTCGACCCCACGCGGCGACGGCGCCAACCTTTTTCGAAGTCCGGCGCTCGGGTAGTACCGACGGATGGATGGAGCGATCCTCACCTTTCCCCTGCGCGCCGGCGTCGTCGGTACACGCTTCGTACTGCGCGCCGCCGGCGAGGTTGCCGTCTGCACGCTCAAGCTCGGCGCCAAGGCCACCCTGACGGCCACCGAGGCCGTGGCGCGCGGCGCCGGGCGCGTCAGCGATGAGGTGGCCTGGGGCCGACCGGCGCCGCCGCTCGAAGTCCCGCCCGCGCCACCCGCCGAGCCTGAGATCGCCCCACCCCGACCCGCCGGTCCTCCGCCGGTGACCGAGGAATTCGAGCCGGAGCCCGAGTCCGAGTCCGAGCCCGAGCCCGCACACGTCTCCGAGGAGCCCGAGCTGATCGAGTCGATCGCGGAGCCCGGCGCCGAGGACGGAGCCGGCGCCTCCGTCGAGATCGCCGAGCCGTGGCCCGGCTACCGCGGCCTCACGGCCGCCGACGTAATCGCACGGATCGACGACGCCACCCCGGCCGAGCTGGCCGGAATCGAGTTGTACGAGAGCGCTCACCGTAACCGCCAGACCGTGCTTGCCGCCGCGCAGCGCAGCCTGAAGACCAAGACCGGGCGGGGTTCGCCCGACCGAAGGGAGTAACCCGATGGCCGAGAAGGTCCTCAACGCCCGCGACGCGAAGCTCGATGCAGTGGCTCAACGAGGCATACAGCCAAGGAGTCCGAGCTGGTCACCAGCCTGTCCGCGCACATCAAGGCGACCGAGAAGATGGCCTACAAGAAGCGGCTGCGCAAGCATCTGACCGAGACACGCGACCACCGCCGCAAGCGTTGCGGCACGGATCAAGAAGCTCGGCGGCTCGGCCAACGCCGGCCGGTCCCGGGCGTCCCGGCGCCGGTCGGCGAGGTCGCCGGAAAGGCGGTCGCGGCGGTCAAGGGACAGGTCGGCGCCGCTCGGGCCGCTGTCTCCCCGCAGCCAGAGACCCATCTGCGAAATGCCCAGGAGGAGCTGCGCGAGGAGCAGGTCGAGATTGCGCTCTACACGCGCATCGAGACGCTGGCCAACGAAGTGGGCGACGACGACACCGCCAAGCTGGCAAGGGCCATCCGGCGTGACGAGGAGCGCATGGCCAAGTTCCTCCAGGCCGAGCTGGTCCGCCTGGTCAAGGATGTCGTGCGAGCGGAGATCCCGCGCGACCAGCGCGCCCCCGCTCGGCGCTCCACCCGGCGCCGGAGCTCCCCGGCCCGCACCGCGCCCCGCGCTCGCGCCGCCTGAGCCCGCCGCCGCCGCTCCCCGGCTCAGACCGATGAGTTCTCCGCGGACTCCCGGTCTGATCGGTGTCGGAACGAAACTGGCAATAAGGAGAGCGGCGACGTGAGCACCGAAAGCACAGAAACGACGATGGTCCGCCCCGTCGAGGGCGGCGAGCGCGGGGATCGCTCGCGCTGGATCGCGCTGGTGGTCCTGTGCGTGGGGATGCTGATGATCGTCCTCGACGTGACGGTTGTGAATGTCGCGCTCCCGAACATGCAGAGCGACCTGCACTTCTCGCAGTCGAGCCTCGCCTGGGTGGTCAACGCCTACCTGATCGCGTTCGGCGGGCTGCTGCTGCTGGCCGGCCGGCTGGGCGACCTGCTGGGTCGCCGGCGGGTGTTCCTCGCCGGTCTGATCGTGTTCACCACGGCGTCGCTGGTCTGCGGCCTGTCTGACAGCCAGGGCATGCTGGTCGCGGCCCGGTTCGTCCAGGGCATCGGCGGCGCGATGACCTCGGCCGTGATCCTGGGAATGATCGTCACGATGTTCCCCGAGCCGTCCGAGCAGGCCAAGGCCCTCGGCGTCTACGCGTTCGTCGCCTCGGCCGGCGGTTCGATCGGGCTGCTCGCCGGCGGCGTCATCACCCAGGCCATCAGCTGGCACTGGATCTTCTTCATCAACGTCCCGATCGGGATCGCCACCGGGACCTTCGCTACGCGGCTGCTCCCGCGCGAGCGCGGAGTCGGCGCCGGACAGGGCGCCGACGCGCTGGGTGCCGCGCTGATCACCGCCGCGCTGATGCTCGGCGTGTACACGATCGTCAAGCCGGCCGCCGAGTCCGGTTGGGGCGCGCCGACCACGCTGATCCTCGGCGCCGTGTCGATCGCACTGGTCGCCGCGTTCGTCATCCGCGAGGCCACCGCCCGCACGCCGCTGATCCCGCTGCGCATCTTCCGCTCGCGCAACGTCTCGGGCGCGAACGCGATCCAGGCGCTGCTGGTCGCCGGCATGTTCAGCGTGTTCTTCCTCGGCACCCTGTACCTGCGCGAGGTGCTCGGCTTCGACGCGCTCGAGATCGGGCTCGCGTTCCTGCCGACCACGCTCGTGATGGGCACCCTGTCGCTGCGCTACTCCGAGCGCCTGCTGATGCGCTTCGGTCCGCGCGGAACGCTCCTCCCGGGACTGGTGCTGATCGCCGCCGGCCTGCTGCTGTTTGCGCGGGTCCCGGTCGACGGCCGGTACGTCACCGACGTGCTGCCGGCCGCGGTCCTGATGGGCGCCGGTGTCGGCGTCTCGATGGCCGCGCTGATGACGCTGGCGATGTCCGGCGTATCCCCGACCGAGGCCGGCCTGGCCTCCGGGCTGGTCAACACCACCGCCCAGGTCGGTGGCGCGATCGGGCTGGCCGTGCTGGCGACGCTCTCGACGACCCGCACCGGGAACCTGCTCGCCGACGGCGTCTCCAGGCACGCGGCGCTGACCAGCGGTTACCGGCTCGGCTTCATCGTCGGCGCCGGACTCGTGATCGCCGCGATCGTGATTGCGCTCACCGTGCTGAAGCCCACGCCCAAGCCCGCTACCGACGCCGCTGACAGCGCGCGGCAGAGCGAGAGCGTCGGAAGCCTGACGCTCGAGGCCTGCAGCTAAACCGCAGGCTGGCCATGCCCTGAGCGTGCCGGTATCGTCGGCGGCGTGACCGAGCCGCCGACGGAGCTCGCCCCGACCCGTCACCGCGTCGTCGTCATCGGTGGCGGGTTCGGCGGCGTCCGTGCCGTACAGGCCATGGAGGGCGAGCCGGCCGACATCACCCTGATCGACCGCACTAACCACCACCTGTTCCAGCCCTTGCTCTATCAGGTGGCGACCGGTGTCCTGTCGGCCGGTCAGGTTGCGCCGGCTCTGCGGGCGATGTTCCGCCGCCAGAAGAACGTCCGGGTGCTGCTCGGTCGCGTCACCGAGATCGATCTCGACCGGCGGATCGTGACGATGATCGCCGACAAGACCAACGAGATCCCGTACGACACGCTGATCGTCGCGACCGGGGCGACCCACTCGTACTTCGGCCACCGGGAGTGGGAGCGGATCGCGCCCGGAATGAAGACGCTCGACGACGCCGGACGGGTGCGCAGCCGCATCCTCGGCGCGTTCGAGATCGCCGAGCAGCAGTCAGACCCGGCCGAGCGCCAGGCGTGGTTGACGTTCGCGGTCGTCGGCGCCGGGCCCACGGGCGTCGAGCTCGCCGGCCAGATCGCGCTGCTGGCCCATCGCGTGCTCCGCGGCGAGTACCGGGAGATCGATCCCAGCAAGGCCCAGGTGCTGCTGTTCGACGCGACCCCGAACGTGCTCGGCGCGTTCCCCCACAGTCTCAGCAAGCGCGCCGAGAAGGACCTGCGCCATCTCGGCGTCGACGTCGAGCTCAGCGCGCCGGTCACCGAGATCGACGCCGACGGGCTGACGGTCGGCTCAGACGGCGAGCAGCGGCACATCCCCGCCAAGACGGTGATCTGGGCGGCGGGGGTGACCGCGTCCGAGCTCGGCAAGGAGCTCGCCCGGGGCAGCGGCGCGGAGCTGGACAAGGCCGGGCGGATCCATGTGGAGCCAGACCTCACGCTCAAGGGCCACCCCGAGGTGTTCGCGATCGGAGACATGGTCACGCTCGAGGGCGTGCCCGGCACCGCCCAGCCCGCGATCCAGGAGGGCAAGTACGTCGGCAACGTCGTCAAGGCCCGCCTCTCCGGCGAGCCGGCATCGAAGCCGTTCCACTACCGAGACCTCGGGATGATCGCCGCGATCGGGCGCAACAGCGCGGTCGCCGACCTGTTCGGCAAGTTCCGGGTGGGCGGCCCGATCGCGTTCCTGATCTGGGGGGTCGTGCACCTCGCCTACCTGGTCGGTTGGGGCAACCGCTACGAGGCGGTGGCCAGGTGGCTGTGGACGATCCTCGCCCGCAACCGCCGCGAGCGCCTGATCAGCATCGTCAGTCTGGTCAGCGACGACACCGCGATGCGCGAGCTCAGCGAGATGCGGTCGACGCACGCCAGCGGCGAGGAGCCCGCCGCCGATCAGTCCAGCTGAAGCTCCGGCTCGGACGCCGAGCGCGCGGGACGCGCCCACGCGCCGCGGTCCTGCAGCAGCTCGACCTGGCGGCGCGTGACCTCCTCGCGGTACTCCGCGTGCGTGTAGGGCTTGCGCTCCAGGTACAGGTTCTTCGGGTAGATCGGCTGCTCGTAGATCAGCTGGTACTGCTCCGTCGTCAGGTCCTTCATCCAGTTGTCCCATTGCGCGGTCTGGCGGAAGTGCCGCAGCGCCTCGATGTCGATCGTTCCAGCGATCCAGGTCGAGCCGGCGCCGTAGGGGACCTCGGTGACGATCTGGCCCCGGTAGTCGACGATCTGCGAGCCGCCCGAGAACGTGTCGATCGGCGTGGTCGAGTCCTTGTCCAGGTAGTAGGTCCCGAGGTTCATGCCGATGACGTACATGTTGTTATCGAGAGCTCGGGCGCGGTTCTGGACCGCGAACATGCCGCTCATCACGCCCGGCGCCGGGTACGGGCCGCGGTAGGCGATCTCGCAGCCATTCATCGCCAGACCACGTGCGTTCTCGGGGTATGAGGCCTCGTTGGCCATCATGATCCCGATCCTTCCGATCTCGGTGTCGGCGACCGGGTAGAACGCGTCGAGCTCCCGGCCGTAGAGCTCGACCCAGCGGTCCCATACGTTGTGCGGGGTCACCGAGTGCTCCACCGGGAGCAGTGGCACCAGCTTGTGGTGGCGCATCACGACCGTCCCGTCCTCGGGCTCGATCACGAACCCGACGTTGAAGAAGCGGCCGGGGAACTCGGGGTGGCGGGCCTTGGCCTGCGCGATCACGTGGGCCTTCCACTGCTGTGCGAGCTTGCCCAGGTAGTCGGTCTCGGGACCGGGGATATCGATCGCGCACTCGCGCGCGTAGGCCTCGTGGTCCAGGTCGAGCACCTCGTCGGTGAAGCCCTGGAGGCCGCCCTCCGGGACGCAGATCAGCTTGACCGGCAGATCCATGCTCGACAGCCACGAGGCCGCCTTGATCATGTGCGAGATGTGCTCGAGATTCCAGGCGATCTCCTCGCGCCGGCGGATGCCGCGCATCGTGGAGATCAGGCCGACCGCTTGATACGGCTCAATCATGTGAACCCTCCCTGTATCCGCTCGTGAGCGGACTCTATTGCTGCCCGGTCGTAGGATCGAGCGCGCGATGCAGCTGCCGCCCGGACCTCGTGCTCCCGCCGTCTGGCAGACGCTGGCCTGGATGGCGCAGCCAGGCGGGTTCATGCGCCGGCTGCATCGTGAGTACGGCGACCCGGTCACGATCCGGACGTACTGGACCGAGGAGCCGATGGTGCTGTTCTCGCATCCCGACGCGGTCCGCGAGATCTTCCGGCTCGATCCCGCGATCGCCCCCGCCGGGCGCAGCTGGGAGTTCCTGCGTCCGTTCGCCGGAGAGCACTCGATTCTGCTGCTCGACGGCGACGAACACCTGCGCGAGCGCCGCCTGCTCCAGGGGCCGTTCCACGGCGAGCGGATGCGAGCACTGACCCCGGCGATCGCCGAGCTCGCACAGCGCGAGCTGTCGGGCTGGAGCGGGCGGGTGGTCGCGCTCGAGCGGATGCGTGCGCTGACGCTCGAGATCATCCTGCGGGTCGTGTTCGGCGCGGACGGCGATGACCAAGCGGCCCGGCTGCGCGCGGTCGTCGAGAGCGCGCTGGCGACGGTCCGCTCGATGCCCCAGATCCTCGGGATGGTCCTGATCCAGCGCGACCTCGGGCCGCGGAGCCCGTGGGGCCGGTTCCGGGTCGCGGTGCAGCGGTTCGACGAGGTGCTGTTCGAACTGCTTGCGCGCCGCCGGGCGGGGGCGGCGTCGGGATCGGGTTCTGAATCGGTCCTGAGCCTGCTGCTCGAGCAACGCGACGAGCACGGCAACCCGCCCTCTGACCGCCACATCCGCGACCAGCTCGTCGCCCTGCTGGTGGGCGGCCACGACAGCTCGGCCGCTTCGCTGGCCTGGGCGTTCGAACGTCTCGCCCGTCACCCCACGGTCCACGCGCGCCTGCGCGACGACGACCCGGCGTACCTCGACGCGGTCGTCAAGGAGGTGCTGCGCGCACGGCCCGCCCTGACGATCGCTCCCCGGCTGCTGCTCGAGCCCGTCCGGATCGCCGGCCACGAGCTGCCGGCCGGCATCCAGGTGGCAGCATGTCTGTGGCTGGCGATGCGGCGCGAGGACCTGTGGCCCCAGGCGTCGGCGTTCGCGCCCGAGCGGTGGCTCGAGGGCCCACAGCCGAACCCGATGTCGTGGATCCCCTACGGCGGCGGGGTGCGTCGCTGCGCCGGCTCGCCGTTCGCCGAGATGGAGCTGCGCGAGGTGCTGAGAGCCGCGGCCCGGCTCGAGCTCCGGCCCGCTCGTCCGGAGCCAGAGCGCGCCCGGCGCAGCATGCTCGTGGTCGTGCCCAACCGCGGCGGCGAGCTGATCGTCGGCTGATCGGCGCCGCCCGAAGCTGTGACAATGGCCCGATGATTCCCGAGGCGCCGCTCGAGCGCGACGACAGCGGGCTGGCGCCCCGCGGCGAAGGCTGGTTCGTGCTCAACGCCCGCGAGTCCAGGTGGCTGGACGGCGAGTTCGGCGCCTACACGCGCTTCGAGGGCGACGCCCGGTTTCCGCAGATGGGCATCAACATCGCGGTGCTGGCGCCGGGCCAGCCGGCCTGCCTCTACCACGGCGAGGGCGACCAGGAGGGGTTCCTGGTGTTGTCGGGCGAATGCCTGCTGCTGATCGAGGGCCAAGAGCGCCCGCTGAAGGCGTGGGACTACGTCCACTGCCCGCCGCATACCGAGCACGTGCTGGTCGGCGCCGGCGACGGCCCGTGCGCGGTGCTGGGGGTCGGCACCCGCACGAGCCGCGAGGTCGTCTACCCGGCGTCGGAGCTCGCCCAGCGCCACCGGGCCAGCGCACGCGAGGAGACGCACAACCCCAGCGAGGCCTACGCCGACACCGCTCCCGACCAGCCGGTCGCCTACCGCGAGGGCTGGCTACCCGGCTAGACCGCCCCGGTCGACTCCTCGGGCCAACGGCGTCCCGCGACCTCGAGCTGGGCGACCTTCAGCGACCCGATCTCGACCTGTTCGGCGCGGAGCTTGCGGATCACTGCGTTGGCGATCGCCACACGGCCCAGCGCGATCGCGCCGACCGCCGTGACGCCCACCGCCAGCGGACCTATCGCCGACGGTCCGAGCAGGTGCGCGCCGACTGCTCTGAAGCCCGTGAATGCGGCGCCGGTGAACGAAGCCGGGGTCGCCTCCGGACCCTTGGACTTACGAGCCATGGTGAGACCTCCTGTTGTCGGGGGTCCCGTGTCTATACCGAGCGGCCCTGAAGCGCAACTCAGCGAGCGGTGAAGCCTCCGTCGAGCAGCAGCGTCGCCCCGACCGCGAACGACGCCTCGCGGCTGGCCAAAAACAGCACCCCGTAGGCCTGCTCCCGCGCGTCCGCGGTGCGGCCGATCGGCGCCCAGTTGGCGAACTCCTCGCGGGTGGCGGCTGGATCCTCGGAGATCTCGAGCTCCTGCTCCAGCAGGCCCGTCTGGGTGATCCCGGGACACAGCGAGTTCACCCGGATGTTGTCGGCGATCAGATCGAGCGCCAGCGCCTTGGTGAACATGATCACGCCGCCCTTGCTGGCGTTATAGGCGGGCGCCTCGCGGTCGGCCACGAACCCCATCTCCGAGCCGATCGTCACAATCGCGCCCCCGCCGCGCTGCTTGAGCTTCGGCACCGCCGCCTTGACCACCGTGTAGATGCCCTTGAGGTTGACGCCGATGATCCGGTCCCACTCGTCCTCTTGCAGCTTGTGAAGGCGTGACCGGCTGGGGATCCCGGCGGCGCAGACGACGACGTCGATTCCGCCGTGGGCGGAGTCCGCCTCCTCGACGATCCGGGCGCCGTCGGCCATCTTCGACACGTCGGCCTCGACGGCGTGCACCGGCCCCAGGCCGCTCAGGTCCTCCGCGGCGCGACCGAGCGTCTGGGCGTTGATGTCAGCAATCGTGACCCGGGCTCCTTCCTCGAGGAACAGCCGCGCGGTCGCCAGGCCGATGCCCGAGGCACCGCCGGTGATCACCGCGTTCTGACCGTCGAGCCGCTTCATGGTCGCGGCGAGATCCTACAGTCCGGCGAGGAACCGCTCGATGCGCTCGAGCGCGGCGGCGAGGTTCTGGCGAGAGTTCGCGTAGGAGAGGCGCAGGTGGCGCTCGCCCGAGGAACCGAACGCGGCCCCGGCCAGGGCGGCGACGCCGGCCTCGTCGAGCAGCCGGTCGGCCAGCACCTGCGTCTCCAGCGGCACCTCGCTGACGTTCGGGAACGCATAGAACGCGCCTCGCGGCGTCCGGCAGGAGATGCCCGGCAGCGCCTCGAGCCCGTCGACCACCAGGTCCCGGCGCGCCCGGAACTCGTCGACCATCGCGTTCACGTGATCCTGTGGCCCGGTCAGCGCGGCCACGCCGGCGTGCTGGATGAATGGCGGTACGCACGAGGTCGAGTTCACGAAGAAACGGGTGATCGTCTCGACCATCGGCTCGGGCACCGCGGCGTAGCCACAGCGCCAGCCGGTCATCGCGTGCGTCTTGGACAGGCCGTCGAGCACCAACGTGCGCTCGAGCATTCCGGGCTCGGACGCGATCGACGCGAACTCGTCGCCGTACAGGATCCGGGAGTAGACCTCGTCCGACAGCACCCACGCCCGCGTGCTCAGGATCAGCTGCGCGGCCGCCGCGAGATCGGACGCCGGCGACACTCCCCCGGTGGGGTTGTTCGGGGAGTTGAGGATCACGAGCTTGGTGCGCTCGCTGAGCCGCTGCGCCAGGTCATCGAGCGCGAAGCTGAAGTCGGTCTCCTCGCGAATCGGCAATGGGACCGGCGTGCCTCCGGCCCACCTGATCGCGGACTCGTAGATCGGAAACCCAGGGTCGGGATAGATGACCTCGTCGCCCGCGTCGCACACCGCGAGCACCGTGAAGAACAGGAAGGGCTTGGCCCCGTTGCCGACCAGCACGCGCTCGGCCGAGATCGGCACGCCTCGCGTGCGGGCGAGCTCGTCGGCGATCACGGCCCGGAACTCGGGGATTCCCGCGCTTGGGCAGTAGTGCGTCTCGCCGGCTCGCATCGCGGCGATCGCCGCGTCGACGATGTGCGGCGGCGTCTCGAAATCCGGCTCGCCGATCTCGAGATGGATGATGTCGCGCCCAGCCCGTTCCAGCGCCTTGGCGTGGGCCAGGACCGAGAAGGCGGTCTCGGTACCCAGCCGCGGGACCGCCGACGCGAGGCCGAGGCCGTCGATCGACGGCGAGAGCGTGGTGCCGGCGGCTGGCTGGGGATCGGACACGGGCCCAGCCTAATGATTCGCTCTCAGGAGCAGCCTGGAGCTTCGCGGGGCGGACCGGCCTCGGCCGCCTCGAATCCGATGCCGTGGCGGATTCGCAGCAGCACCGCGCTGAGCTCGTTGCTCGGGATCCGCGGGTTGTAGAGCGGACTCTCGGCGCCGCAGGTCAACAGTCGCCGGCACGCGACGGCGCTGGCCGGGCGGATCGACACGTGCGGCCGTGCCAGATCGGCGGCCAAACCCTCGAGCTGCTGCCGGTGACGCCTGACGCGGTCGGCCAGGCACCAGGATTCGGTCATCGTCGACTCGCGCAGGATGTCGCGCAGCCAACTGGCCAGGCGCGCCCGTTCCGCGGCGGTCGCGAACCGATGTCCATAGCGGCTGACCTCGGGGATCACGTACGCCGATGGGTCGAGCGCCATGCGCGCCACGGCCTCGCGGTAGGCGATGAAGTTGGCGCCCGCGACCACCAGCCCGAGGGCGGCGCCCGCCGCCAGCGGCAGTGCCAGGGCCGCTGTGAAGAGTGTCGTGATTGCGGCCAAGGCGCCACACGCCACGGCCGATATCAGTGAGCTCCGCGCCCGGCCACGACGCTGCGCGAGCGCCCCGGCCCGCGCTTGCAAGTCCCGCGCGGTCAGCAAGGGATTCCCTTCGGGTTCGGTGGCTCAACTGACTTTAGCGCCGGCCCAATGCCGTCCGGTGAGGGTGAATCCGGTCAGCTGGTCTGCGCCGCCGAGCCGGTCAGCTCGCGGAACCGCGCGGCGTCAACGTTGCCGCCGGACAGGATCACCCCGACGCGCATCTCGCTCACGTCGATGTGCCGCGCGAGCAGGGCCGCCACCCCGGTGGCCCCGCTCGGCTCGATCACGAGCTTCATGCGCTCGAACACGAATGACATTGCGGCGATGATCTCCTCGTCGGTCACGAGCTGTACGCCGCTGAGCAGACGGTGGTTGACCGCGAACGTGAGCTCCCCAGGCGTCTGGACCAGCTGGCCGTCCGCGATCGTGCGCTTGATCGGGATCGTCACCCGTCGGCCTGCCGCGATCGAACTCTGCGTGTCGCCGTTGACCTCGGGCTCCACGCCCCACACCGAGATCCCGGGCGACAGCGCGTGCGCGGCGGTGGCGCAGCCGGCGATCAGGCCGCCGCCCCCGATCGGGACGACGAGCGCGTCCAGCGGCCCGACGTCGGCGATCAGCTCGGCCGCCGCGGTTCCCTGGCCGGCCATGATCAGCGGGTGGTCGTACGGCGGGACGAACGCCAGCCCGCGCTCGCGCGCGAGCTTCTCGGCCAGCTCTCCGGGGTCCTGGGAGTAGCGGTCGTAGCTGACGATCTCGGCGCCGTAGCCCTTCGTCGCGGCCAGCTTGCCCGCGGGCGCGTCGTGAGGCATCACGATCACCGCTGCAATACCGAGCAGCCGCGCGGCCAGTGCCACGGCCTGGGCGTGGTTGCCCGACGAGAACGCGACCGCGCCGGCGACCTCGCGCCTGGAGCACTCTGCGGCCAGCGCGTTGTAGGCGCCGCGGAACTTGAACGAGCCGGTGCGCTGGAACGACTCGGCCTTGCAGAACAGCTTCGCGCCGAGCAGCTCGTCGAGCGTGCGCGACGTGAACACCGGCGTCCGGTGCACGACCCCGTCCAGCCGCTCGGCCGCCGCGCGGACGTCGTCGAACTCGATCACGTGGGTCTCGGCCGTGCTCATGCGCGCGCGGTACGGCTCGAGGCGCGGCGACCGTTGCCGCGCGGGCCGTCGCGGCCGGGCGAGCGCTCCGCCTCGACGCGGTAGCTGCGCAGCCACTCGAGGCTCGATCCCAACCGGATCGACAGCGCGCCGCAGCACTCGCGGACGAGCAGCGCGTTGCCCTCGACGTCGTGCTGAAGCCGGGCCTTGGGTCCGGAGATGCTGACGGCCGCGCAAACCTCGCCCGAGAGCGTCGTCACCGGGGCGGCGATGCACACCAACCCGACCTCGATCTCCTCGTGGTCGACGGCGTAGCCGTCGGCGCGCACCGCCTGCAGCTCACGCATGAATTCGTCGGCCAGGGCGGCACCGGAGTCATCGCGGCGGCGCTCGTGCACTCGTTCGAGGCCCCTGGCGTCGAGGTGGGCCAGCAGGACCTTGCCAAGTGCGGTCCGGTGAGCCGGCTGGCGCCGCCCCACGGCCGAGGGCATCCGCAGGGTGCGCATGCTCTCGACCTTCTCCAGGTACAGGACCTCGACGTCGTCGAGCACCGCCAGGTGCGCGGTCTCGCTGGTGCGCTCAACCAGGCGACCGAGCTCCTCGAGCACGATCCCGTGGAAGCCCCCTTGTGCGTAGGCGACGGCGCCGAGCTCGAAGATCTTGCGACCGAGCACGTATTTGGAGCGCTCGGTCTTGCTCACGAACCCCTGGGACTCGAGCGTGGCCAGCAAGCGGTGAGCGGTGCTCTTGTGCAGGCCGACGAGCTCGGCCACCTGGGAGACGCCGACCTCGGAATGGTCGAGGTCAAACGAGGACAGAATCGCCAGCGCCCGGACCACGGACGTGACCGCGCCGGTACCAGCCTCCTCGAGGCTTCCACGGGTTTCGGATGGGGGGCTCGAGGTGTCCAAACGGGCCGGTGGCAATCCCGAAATCTGGCTTGCGGAGCTTACTACGAATCGCTAGGGTCGTTTCTGCAGGTGGGACAGCGTCTCACCTGGCGAGACAAATGTCCTACTCCACGGAACGTCTCCCTGTGACGCTGAGGCAGCGGCTCACCCGCGACGATGCCAGCCTTCTCGCCACGTTCGTGCTGATCCCGCGGGTCGAAATCGTCGAGCTGGTAGGGATTGCCGGCTTTGACGTAGTGGTCATCGATCTCGAGCACGGGCCGTACGGGATCGGGTCACTGCCGCCGCTGGTCGCCGCCGGCCACGGAGTCGGCCTTCAGTGCGTCGTTCGTGTCAGCCGCCTGGACCTCCAGGAGATCGGAGCCGCGCTGGACTGTGGGGCCGACGGCGTGCTGGTGCCGCACGTGGGCTCGCGTGCCGACGCCGAGGCGGTCGTGCAGGCGGCTCGGTTTCCGCCGGAGGGCCACCGCGGCGCCAACCCGTACGTTCGCGCTGCCTCCTACTCGGCGCAGAGTTCGTTCCTCACCGAGGCCAACAGCTCCGCCGCCTGCCTGGCGCTCGTCGAGGGGCGTGGCGGCGTGGCGGCCATCGACGAGATCGTCGCCGTACCCGGACTCGACGGCGTGTTCGTCGGCCCGGTCGACCTGTCCGCCGACGCGGGCGTGCCAGGCGAGACCGACAGCCCGCTGGTTCAGGAGGCGGTGCGCAACGTCGTCGCCAGCGCCCGTGCCCACGGGGTCGCCACCAGCGTGTTCGCCGACACGCCCGAGTCGGCGCGCCGGTGGCTCGAGCTCGGGGTGCGCATGGTGACATTCTCGGTCGACACCGCGATGATCCTCCGGGGGTTCGGCGCCGCGGTCGCGGATCTCCGGGCCGGCGGGGAGCCGACGGCAGCGCCGTCCCCGGCAACCGACGGATCCCAGGCCGACCCCGAACCGGAGCTGCTGGCCTGATGCGGCTATTCGGAAAGAAGGACTCAAGCGGCGGGTCAGACGGCCAGCGCTACTCGCTGTACTACTCGTCGGACATCCACGGCTCCGATCGCTGCTGGCGCAAGTTCCTGGGCGCGGGGCGCCACTACAAGGTCAATGCGCTGATCATGGGCGGCGACCTCACCGGCAAGGCGATCGTCCCGATTCGCCACCGGGCCGACGGCAGCTACGACACTGAGTTCCTCGGAGACGTGCGTAAGGCCGCCAACGAGGACCAGTTGAACGAGATCATCGACGCCGTCCGCTTCAACGGGATGTACGCCTGGATAGCGCCCGAGGAGGAGATCAATCGCGTCGGAGACAGCGTTCAGGCACAGGGCGCGCTGTTCGACGAGATCCTCAAGCAGGACGTGGGCCGCTGGATCGACCTCGCCGAGGAGCGGCTGCCCGGCAGCGGCATCGAGGCGTTCGTGATGGCCGGCAACGACGACCCCTGGGCCATCGACGAGGTGCTGGAGCGCGGCAGTCACATCCTGCAGTGCGACGAGCGCGTGGTACGCGCGGGTCCCCACGAGATGATCTCGCGTCTCCTACGCGAACCCGACGCCGTGGAACTCGCCGCGCGAGCTCGACGAAGACGCGCTGTACGAGCGATTCAAGCGCCTCGCCGAGCAGCTCGAGGACCCGTCCAACAGCATCTTCAACCTTCACGTCCCGCCGTATGACTCGGGACTTGACACCGCGATCGAGATCAACCCGGACGATCTATCGCGGGTGGAGCGCGCGGGCTCGCCGAACGAGATCCCGGTCGGGAGCACGGCGGTGCGACAGATCATCGAGGAGTATCAGCCGCTGCTCGCCCTACACGGTCATATCCACGAGTGCCGGGCGGCCACGAAGATCGGCCGCACGCTGGCGATAAATCCGGGGTCTGAGTACAACAGCGGACGGATCCACGGCGTGATCGTGAAGCTGCGCGGTGCGGAGGTCGTAGGCCATCAGTTCGTAGTTGGGTGAGTGTCAGATTGAAATCAACCGGAGAGGCACAGGGATGACTGTAAGCGTCAGTCAGCAGAAGAATTTCGTCGGTGGCGAGTGGGTTGAGGCAGTCGACGGCGATACCGCCCCGATCGTCAACCCCGCGACGGAGGAAGTGCTCGCCGAGGTGCCGCGCGGCACCGCTCAGGATGTCGATCGCGCCGTCGCGGCCGCCAAGGCAGCACTGCCCGAGTGGCTGGACACGACCCCGGCCGAGCGGTCGGCGATGCTGCTCGAGCTCGCCGACCGGATCGAGGCCAACTCGGAGGAGCTGGCGAATCTGGAGTCCGCCAACGTGGGCAAGCCGATGCCGGTCGCGCGCGACGAGATGCGACTGTGGATCATCGACATGGTCCGGTTCTTCGCCGGGGCCTCGAGGGTGCTCGAGGGCCTATCCACCGGCGAGTACCTGCGGGGATACACCTCGATGGTGCGACGCGAGCCGATCGGCGTGGTCGGCCGGATCGTGCCCTGGAATTACCCGCTGCTGATCGCACTGCTCGGCGCCGCACCGGCGCTCGGCGCCGGCAACGTCGTGGTGCTCAAGCCCGCCGAGCAGACGCCGCTGTCGGCGCTCCGCCTGGCCGAGCTGGCTGAGGGGATCTTCCCGGATGGCGTGTTCAACGTGATCACCGGCGACGGCGATCCGGTCGGCCGCAGCCTGGTCCGTCACCCCGACATCGACATGATCTCGCTGGTCGGCGATGTCGCCACCGGCAAGGACGTGGCCGCCGGGGCCGCCGAGGGGCTCAAGCAAGTGCACCTGGAACTGGGCGGAAAGGCGCCCGTGATCGTGTTCGACGACGCCGACATCGACGCCGTCGCCCAGTGCATCAAGGTGGCCGGGTACTTCAACACCGGGCAGGAGTGCACCGCGGCCACCCGGATCATCGCCGGCCCAAAGGTCTACAGCGGGCTCGTCGAGCAGATCGTCAACGAGGTCGACACGATCAAGGTCGGCGAGCCGGCCTCCAGCGATGAGATCGACATGGGGCCGCTGATCTCGCAGCGCCAGCGCGAGCGAGTGCTCGGGTTCCTGGAGCGGGCCCGAGACGCGAAGGCCACCGTGGTCGCGGGCGGCGATGCGCCCTCTACCCGCGGCTACTTCATGGAGCCGACGGTCGTGGTCGACGTCGACCAGGACTCCGAGATCGTGCAGAACGAGGTGTTCGGGCCGGTCGTGACCGTGCAGAAGTTCGCCGACGACAACGAGGCGATCGCCTGGGCCAACGACGTGCGCTACGGCCTGGCCGCCTCGGTGTGGACGCGCGACGTCAGCCGCGCGCTCAACGCCGGGCGCAAGCTCCGCTTCGGCCAGGTGTGGCTCAATGATCATCTGGTGCTGCCGCCGGAGATGCCCGCCGGCGGATATCGCGGATCGGGGTACGGCAAGGACTTCTCGAAGTACTCGCTCGAGGACTACACGCAGATCAAGCACTTCATGGCGAAGTTCGAGTAACCGCACCGGGCTACCAGCGCCCGCGTACATCAGTCACCACACGCTTGCTGAGGAGACAGATGCTTCAAACCAGCCAGAGCAGTGCCGATTCGTGCCTGGGACGCTCGAGTCGGATCAGCAGGGTCGACGCGTATCCGTTCGACATAGCCTTCGTCCAGCCCGAGGGAGCCACCCAGCACCGCGCATACCGGTGGGGTTTCGGGGTGACCCCGAGCATCTCGGGGGCGTTCGTGCGGATCGAGACCGATGACGGCCTGGTCGGCTGGGGCGAAGCCTCGATGATCTTCCACCCACGCCAACCAGCCACGATCCTGGTGGCGATGCTCGAGGCGATCGGGCGCCAGATCGTCGGCGCCAACCCGTTCGATCCCGAGCGAATCATCGCCGGACTGCATTCCCAGCAGGGGTGGCACTTCCACCGCGACCTGGCCCATTACGCGCTCGGGGGCGTCGACATCGCGCTGTACGACCTGATCGGGCACGCCAGCGGCCTGTCGGTGAGCGAGTTGCTCGGGGGCCGCGTCCGCGACGAGGTGCCGTTCATGTACTTCCTGTACTGGGACGAGATCGACGCGACGATCGCTGAGGCCCGGGCGGCTGCAGCGGATGGCTTCAAGTCGCTGTACATCAAGGTCGGCGTTGAGGACCCGAGCGAGGAGATCGAGCGCATCCGGGCGGTGCGGGCCGCGGTCGGAGACCGTGTGCAGATCCGGATCGACGCCAACGAGCGGTGGTCTCCCGGGATGGCCGTGCGATTCATCAAGCAGCTCGAGGACCTCGATCTCGAGTTCGTCGAGCAACCGGTCCTGGCGCAGGACATCCAGGGCCTGGCCACGGTCAGGCAGCGGTGCCACACGCCGATCGCCTCCGACCAGTCATCCCGAACCAGCCATCAGCTCCTGCGGGTGGTCCAGGCCAACGCGGCCGACGTCGTCAGCTCGGATCCGGGAGGGGCCGGCGGCATAGCGGCGGCCCGACGGAGTGCGGCGATCGCCGAGGCGGCGGGGCTGCCGTTCGTCGTGCACTCCAATGTCGAAGCCGGAATCGGTACAGCCGCCGCCGTTCACCTGGCGGCGGCGTGCGTCAACTGCACCTACGCGAACCAGACCGAATACCAGTTCGCAGCCGATGATGTTCTAGACCAACGGTTGGTGTTGAGCGGGGGCTCCATCGCCGTGCCCGACGGCCCCGGGCTAGGGGTGACAGTCAACGAGGATGCCGTGGCGGCACTCGCCGAGGAGTTCCAGCGGTCCTCCACAGCCGGAGCGGGGTCCGGCTCGGAGGATCTGGCTGGCGGCGAGTGGTTCCTGCCCGACTACTAGCCCCGACCGCCAGGTCGGACCCGTACTTACCACAACTGATAGGAGAGGACAGTGAGCACCGAGACCGGAGTTGAACCTCCAGCACCAGAGAAGCACCTGTTCGTACGCAACGCGACGGGCATGGTGCGGGATGTCTCATCGACGACGTCGTTCGTGATCAACTTCACGCCGGGCAGCCCCGCGCAGGGACTCGGTGCCGGCCTGCTGTTCGCGCTGGCACTGTTCCCCGGCGGGAACTTCTATCTGGCGCTGCTGATCGCGGTGCCGATGATGCTGTCGTGGGCCTACGCCTACGGCCTGCTGACGGCGGCGATGCCCCGCACCGGAGGCGACTACACGTTGATCAGCCGGATCCTAGGCGGCCCGTTCGGGATCATCGCGGCGTTCAGCCAGATGATGGCCAACTTCCTGTCGGTCGCGTTCTTCTGCGTGATCATCGTCGGGACGGCGATCGGCCCGACACTGGTTGCGTTCGGGCTGCTCAACCACGATCCCGGACTGGTCACCTGGGCGACCAATTTCGGCACCAGCCACGGCTGGCAGTTCGGGCTCGGGATCGCGCTGATTCTGACGATCAGCGCGATGATGTGGGGTGGCTGGCGGTGGACCAACACGATCCTGGTCACGCTGTTCGTGATCACGATCACCGGAATCCTGGTCAGCTTCTTCATCGCGCTGTTCACCTCGCACCAGGGCTTCATCAACGACTTCAACAACTTCGCCGCGCCGTACACCCACAACCACCACGCATATACCGACACGTTGGCCAACGCCCGGAAGGGCGGGGTGAATCCGAACGCGGCGTTCTCGTTGAGTAAGACCTGGCCGATGGTCGGCGTGCTGGGAACGCTGATCATCTTCACCTACTTCTCGACGTACGTCGGCGCCGAGCTGCGACGCGGTCGGTCGACCTCGACCGCTCACCGGATGGCGCTCGCGGGCATTGCGAACTGCGCGTTCCTGGCGATCGCCGTGTTCGTGTTCTTCCACACGTTCGGCAAGCCGTTCGTGACGGCGGCGTTCGGCGGCTTCGTGCCCTCGCAGGCGCCGATCCTCCCGTACTACTTCACGCTGCCGGGCGTGATCGCCCACAGCGCGATCCTGGTGCTGGTCCTCGGGTTCACCTACCTGGCGTTCTGGCCGACGATCGGGTTCGTGGCGTCGCTGGCTCCGGTGCGGATCCTGTTCGCGTTCGCGTTCGACGGGATCCTCCCCCAGGCGGTGACCAAGGTGTCGCGCAACCACGCGCCGTGGGTGGCGATCCTGGTCAACGCGGTGCTGTGCGCGCTCGTGTTGCTGTGGGCGGTGTTCGTGTCCAAGAGCTTCCTCCAGGTCATCGTGTACGCCACGCTGGTCCAGCTGATCGCGATGACGATGCTCGGGTTCACCGCGGTCGTGTTCCCGTACAGGCGCCCGGAGATGTTCCGCGCGTCGGTGTCACAGGCGAAGTTCCTCGGCATCCCGGTGGTGTCGATCGCCGGACTGGTCGCGATGATCAGCGGCGGCGTGTTCTTCTTCCTGTACTTCCACTATCCGCAGCTCGGCGTAGCCCACGCGGGCGACGCGTTGAAGTGGATGGGAGGAACGGTACTCGCTGCAATCCTGTTCTACATCGGCGCTCGGGTCGTGCGCCGGCGCCAGGGTGTCGACCTCGGGCTCGTGTACAGCGAGATCCCGCCCGAGTGACGCCGGAGGAGCGTTCATACGACGTGGTCGTGGCCGGCGGCGGGACCGCCGGCGCGGCCCTCGCCGGGACGCTCGTCGAGCGCTCCAGCCTGTCGGTCCTGCTGCTCGAGGCCGGTCCGGACTACGGTCCGGCCGCCTCGGGCCGGTGGCCGCAGGAGCTGCTCGACTACACCGCGCTGCCGCCCACCCACCAGTGGGGCTACGACAGCGCCAGCACGTACCCAGACCGCAAGATCGCGTTCGAACGCGCCCGGGTGATCGGGGGTTGCTCGTCGCACAACGGCTGTGCGGCGATCTGGGGCAGCGCCGTCGACTATGACGACTGGGTCTCGGCGGGGAATCCGGGGTGGTCGAGCGATGAGCTGGTGCCGCTGTTCGAGCTGGCGATGAAGCGGATGTCGGTGATGAGCTACGCCGACGAGGAGATCACTCCGTTTCATCGCGCAGCGCTGGAGGCTGCGCCTGCGATCGGGATCCCGCGCGACGTCAACCTCAACGACCTCCACCAGGACGTCGGGATTGCCCCGTTCCCGCTCAACGTGGTCGACGGCGTCCGCTTCAACTCCGCGTTCGCGTTCATCGACCCGGTCCGCGAGTCACCCAACCTGACCGTGATCGCCGACGCGCTGGTGGATCGCGTCCGGATCGACGGCGACAGAGTCGCCGGCCTTACCGCGTTTACCCCTGACGGAGCGCTCGAGGTGCGCTCCGAGCGCGTGGTCCTGGCCGGAGGTACGTACGGGACGCCGCCGATCCTGATGCGCTCGGGGATCGGCCCGGCCGGGATTCTGCGTGAGGCGGGGATCGAGCCCGTCCACGACCGGTCCGGCGTCGGCGCCAACCTCCACGACCATCCCGCGGTGGTGCTCAGCTTCGAGGGCAGCGAAGACCTCGAGCGCGTAGTGCGCGAGTTCATGAGCCGCCGCAGCTGTCCCGAGGAGCAGACGATCGCGAAGGCCAGGTCGCCGTACTGCGAGAAGGCGTTCGACCTGCACCTGTGCCCGATCGGCGGAGCCGATCCCGAGAACCCGGGCGGGTTTCGCTGGACGATCATGGTCGCCGGCATGGACCCGACGTCGCGCGGGCAGATGCGGCTGACCAGCTCGGACCCGGACGCGACGCCGCTGATCGACCACGGTTACCTGTCCGACGAACACGGACACGACATGCGCGTGCTGGCCGCCGGGGTGGACCTGGCCCGCGAGCTCGCATCGACCGCGCCGTTCGGCGACCTGGTCGGGGCCGAGCTGACGACTGCCGCCCCCGACGCGCTCGCGCCCGAGGAGCTGATCGAACGCGGGTCGGTTCACTACTACCACCCGGTCGGGACCTGCAAGATGGGTCCGCCGACCGACGACGCGGCGGTGGTCGATCACACCGGCCAGGTGCACGGGATCGCGGGCCTGTACGTGGCCGACTGCTCGGTGATGCCGGTGATTCCCCGGGCCAACACGAACATCCCGGCCGCGGTCGTCGGCCTGAAGATGGCCGGTGAGCTGCTGGATGGCGGCCGTTGACGTATCCGAGCTGCGCGTACTGGCCTCCGGGCTCGACCACCCGGAGGGCGTAGCGTTAGCACCCGACGGCTCGCTGTACGCCGGCGGGGAGGCGGGCCAGATCTACCGGGTCTCACCCGATGGCCGCACCGAGCAGGTCGCGCAGACCGGAGGCTCGGTGCAGGGTGTGGCCGTCGACGGGCACGGGGCCGTGTTCGCCTGCGACGTCGGGCTGGCCGCGGTGGTCAGGCTCGAGCCCAGCTCCGGCCGGGTGCAGCGCTGGTGTGAATCCGCCGTCGGAACGCCGCTGAAGGCGCCGAACTGGGCCGCGTTCGCGCCCGACGGCTCGATGTGGTTCTCGGATTCCGGCACCGAGCGCCCGGGCGCGTGCGACGGGCGTCTGATCAGGGTCCCGCCCGGCGGGGGCGACGGAGAGCCCGTCGCGGTGGGGCCGCTGGACTTTCCCAACGGTCTGACCGTCGACGCCGACGGCACCGTGTTCCTGCTCGAGAGCTTCACCCCGCGGCTCTCGGTCCTCACCAGCACCGGCCTGGACACGGTCGCCGAGCTGCCCGGGGTCGTCCCCGACGGCGTGGCGCTGACGGCCGGCGGGGAGTTCGTGGTCAGCTGCTATTACCCGTTTCGGATCCTGCTGGTCAGCCGCTCCGGGGACGACGTATCGGTGCTGATCGACGACGAGAAGGGAATCCATATCCCAATGCCGACCAACGTGGCGTTCTTCGGCGACGAGCTGCGCTCACTGGCGATCGCCTGCCTGGGCGGCTCCACGATCTGCGCGCTGGATGCGATCGGCCTCGAAGGCGCGCCGCTTCACCGTCCGGTCACGGACCGCTGAGCGCGACCGCTGCTGCGGCGAAGCGCTCGAGCGCATCGGGGTTGAGCTCGACGCCGAGCCCCGGTCGCGCGGGCGGGGCGAGGACGCCGTCGCGGAACGCCAGCTCCTCATCGACCAACTCCCGGCGCAGCTGGGAGACGCACAGCTCCGGCGGCAGAAACTCAAAGAACGGCATATGCGGAGTCACCATCGCGAGATGGGCGGCGACCGCCACCGAGATCCCGGTCTTCCACGCGTGCGGCACCACGCGCCGCCCCCGCTCGGCGGCCATCGCGCACACCCGGCGCGCCTCGGTGAGCCCTCCTACGCGCCCCACATCGGGCTGGACCACGGCCACATGCCCGCGATCCATGAGCTCGGCGAACTCGTGGCGGCTGGACAGCCACTCGCCGGCCGCGAGCGCGATCGGCGAACGCCGCGCCAGCTCCGCGTAAGCGTCGAGATCGTCGGGCCACAGCGGCGCCTCCAAGAAGAAGATGTCGAGCTCGGCCCACTGCTCGAGGCTCGCCTGGGCGCGGGCCACCGTGTCGAACGCATACTGGACGTCGACCATGATCGTCACGTCCGGGCCGACGCTCTGCCGGACGGCTGTGATCACCTCGGTCACCCGCTCGTCGGGGCCGACCAAGCCCTTGTGGACGTAGGGTCCCGAGAACGTCGCCTCCAGCTTTACCGCCCGAAAGCCCTCCGCGGTGGCCCGTCCGGCCCAGGTCACGATCGAATCCAGGTAGGTGTCGTAGGAGTCGCTCTCGGGCTGCAGAGACGCATATGGCGTCAGCTGGTCGCGGCCGTGATCGGCCCACAGCCGCCAGCACGGCATCCCCTCCGCCTTGCCGCGCAGGTCCCACAGCGCGATGTCGAGCGCGCCGAGCGCGTGGACGACGGCGCCACGCCGGCCGCTCATCGCGCTGCCCACATACAGGTCCTGCCAGATCGACTCGACGTCGTGGGCCTCGCGGCCGATCAGCATCTGCTTGAGACCGCGGTCCATCGTGTGCGTTCCCGGCGCCTCGATGCACGCCCGCGCGATCCACGCGTTGAGGTCGGTCTCGCCGATCCCCACCAGCCCGTCCTCGGTCTCGACCTCGACTACGATCGTGTCCTGAGCTGAGCTGGTGGCCTCGAGGTCGAACCCCGGGTCCAGCAGCACGTGCGTGCGTACGTCGACGATCGCCGGTCTGGACTCAGACACGCGAGTATCCACCGTCGATCGTGATGTTCGCGCCGGTCATGAAGCTGTGATCGTCCTCGCACAGGAACACGCACGCGGCGGCGACCTCCTCGACGCTTCCGAAGCGCCCGATCGGATGCCGGCCCATCAACTCCTGCTCGAATTCGCGGCCGTTGGGCAGCGACGCCATCACCGACTCGTGCATCTCGGTGCGAATGCACCCTGGCATCAGCGTGTTGGAGCGGATCCCGCGCGGACCGTACTCGACCGAGATGTGATCGGAGAGCATGTTCAGTCCCGCCTTGGACATGTCGTAGGCGCAGTCGCCCGCCCACACGGTGATCGCGCACACCGAGCTCATGTGAACCATGCTCCCCCCGCCCGCTTCGAGCAGGTGCGGAATCGCGTACTTGGCCACGAGGAACGGCCCGCGCAGATTGACGCGCATGATCTCGTCGAAGTCCGCCACCGGCCACTCGTGCACCGGGTACCACTCGGTTGCGTCGATTCCCGCGTTGTTCACCACCGTGTCGAGCCCGCCCAGGCCGCTGAGCGCCGCCTGCACGACCGCTGCGGCGCTGTCGGGCTGGCTGACGTCGCCCACCGCCGGGATCGCCACCCCGCCGGCGTCGGCGATCTCTCGCACGGTGCGGTCGACCCGCGCGGCGTCCCGGCCGCCGACGGCGACCGACGCCCCCTCGGCAGCGAACCGAAGTGCCGCTCCTCGCCCCAGACCGCTGGACGCGCCGGTGACCAGTGCGCGCTTACCCTGCAGCCGCGCGCTCATCGCTCGGCCCCGGGGTCGATCGGGTCAAACGCATAGGAGCGCGTGGTCGACCCGCCGTCGACCGTGATCGCGGCGCCGGTGACGTAGGACGCCCGGTCGGAGAGCAGGAACGCGCATACGTCGGCAACCTCGTCGGGCTGGCCCACCCGCAGCATCGGCGCCTGCAACCCCTCACGGCGCAGACCCTCCTCGCGGTCGAGCTCGGCTGGCAACGTCGTGTAGGTCATCGGCGTCTCGATGCACCCGGGGAGGATCACGTTGGCGCGTATCCCGTGCGGTGCATATTCCATGGCTATCTGTCTCGTACTCATAGTTACTGCCGCCTTTGCTGTGTCGTACACCCAATAACGCGGAAATGCAGTGACACCCTGAATCGAGGAAATGGTCACGATCGATCCGCCCGTCTGCGAGGTCAACATCCGCCGGACGGCGATCGCCGACCCGTACATGACGCCGAGCTGGAGCACCTGCAGGCCGTCATGGATGTGCTGCTCGGAGACCTCGTGGGCGGCTCCCACCCAGTCGACGCCGGCGTTGTTGACCCACGCCGACAGGTCGCCGAGCGCCTCGGCGGCGTCGGCCGCGCGCTCGTGCGTGTTCCAGACGCCGACATCGCCCGCCACCGGTGCGAAGCGATCGCCGAGCGCCGCGCCCGCTGCGCTCAGCCCGGGTTCGTCGACGTCGACGCCGACCACCGCGATGCCGTCGGCGATCAACCGCCTCGACACCGCAAGGCCGATCCCCTTGGCGGCTCCGGTGACCACGGCGGAGATCATCCGTCAGCCCTGGGACCGCAGATCGATGACCACCCGGCCAGCCTGGCCGCTCGCGGTGGTGGCCACCGCCTGCTCGATCTGCTCGAGGTCGAAGCGGTGGGTCACCAGCCGCTCGAGTTCAAGCGCGCCCGAGGCTGCGAGGCGGGCCAGGCCCGGCACGTGCAGCGCCGGCACGGCCGCCCCGAGATTCGAGCCCAATACGGTGTGCTCGAACTGGGTCGCGTCGTAGATCGGGAGGCGCATTGCCGTCGACATCGACGGCTGGCCGATCAGCACCGTGGTGCCGCCCGCGCGCGTGCAGGCGAACGCCTGCTCGGCGACCCCTTGCACTCCGACCGCGACAAACGAGTGGTCGACCCCGCCGGGCACGATCTCGCGCACCTGCTCGCGGATGTCCCCCGCGCTGGGATCGAGCACATGGGTCGCCCCGACCTCGAGCGCGAGCTCGCGCTTGGCCGCCAGCGGATCGACGGCGACGATCGGGTCGGCGCTGACCAGCTCCGCGCCCATCACGGCGGACAGCCCGATCCCTCCGCAACCCAGCACCAGGACCGCCTCGGCCGGCCGCACGTTCGCCCGGCGCGTCACCGACATCACCCCCGTGGTGACGCCGCATCCGAGCAGGCACGCCAGCGTCGGATCGAGCTCGTCGGTGATCGGGACCGTGCCCGCCAGCGGCACCACGGCGTGGTGGGCGAAGGAGGAAACGAATGCGAGGTGGTGCACCGGCGCTCCGCCGAGGCGCAGCCGCGTGGTCCCGTCGCCCAGATGCCCGCCGTCCAGACCGGCGGCAGCCGTGGCGCATAGGTTCGAACGCCCCTCCAGGCAGAAGCGGCAGTGCCCGCACGGAGGCGAGAACGTCAGCACCACGCGATCCCCGATGCGAGCCGGGTCGACCCCCTCCCCCACGTCCTCGATCACCGCACAGCCCTCGTGGCCGAGCACGATCGGCAGCGGGATCGGCCACGTTCCGTCGATGTAGGACAGGTCGCTGTGGCAGACGCCGGAGGCGAGCAGGCGCACCAGCACCTCGCCACGGCGTGGCGGCTCGAGCTCGACCTCGACCACCCGCTGAGGTACACCGACCTCTGTGAACACGGCCGCGGTAGTGGTACGGACTCTCACTGTCTCACAGTGCGCAACTCGAGGCTCTTTCGTCGTCACGGCAGAGGCGCGGCCGTGCGTCCGTCTCGTCTGACAGGACAGATGCCGCGCGGTAGGGCGACCCCCGATCGGGGTCGCAAAGATATCATCGGGTTGGTGAGCGAATCCACCGCCCGCCGCTACCTGGTGACAGGTGCCTACGGATGTATCGGGGCGTGGACGGTGCAGTTGCTGGCGGCGCGGGGAGATGACGTGGTCACATTCGATGCGGGCGACGATCCTCGGCGCCTGCGGCTGCTCATGTCCGACGAGCAGCTCGAGAACGTCGTGCAGATCCGCGGCGACATCAGCGAGCTGGACTCAGTGCAGTGGGTGCTCGACGAGCACGGGATCACGAACGTGATTCACCTCGCGGCGCTGCAGGTTCCGTTCTGCCGCGCGGACCCGCCGCTGGGGGCGCAGGTCAACGTGGTCGGCACGGTCAACCTGTTCGAGGCCGTGCAACGGCGCGCCGACCGGATCGCGAGCATCGTCTACGCGTCGTCGATCGCGGCCCATGCACCCGAGGGCCACGACGGCGACCTCGGCGAGGCCGGGCTTCCGACCACGCTGTACGGGATCTACAAGCGCGCCAACGAGGGCACCGCCCACGTGTACTGGGAGGACCATGGCCTGGCGAGCATCGGCCTGCGCCCGCACACGGTGTTTGGGCCGGGTCGCGACCAGGGCCTGACGTCCGCTCCGACGTACGCGGCGCTCGCCGCCGCCACCGGCCAGTCGTACCGGGTCCCCTACGGCGGGCGCCATCAGCTGCAGTACGCCCGTGACGTCGCCGGCGCGTTCGTCCAGGCCAGCGACGCCGAGCTGTCGGGAGCCCCCGTTCACGATCTGGGCGGCGAGGTCACCGGCATCGACGAGGTGATCGCCGCGATTGAGCGGGTCGTGCCTGAGAGCAGCGGCGCGCTGACCTACGACGCCGACACGCGACTGCCGTTCCCCTCGGGGACCGACGACGGCGGACTCGACGACGTGATCGGCCCACGATCCGTCACCGGCTTGGACGATGCGGTCGCCGAGACGGTCGAGCGCTTCCGTGAGGCGGTCGCCGCCGGTGCGCTATCGACCAAGCTGGCGTAGCCGTGGCGGACGCCGTCGCGGCGGCGTTTGCGTCGGCGCTGACCCGCACGCGAGGAGGACTGTCGTTCACGGCGACCCGCGGGGGCCAGGTGATCTACGACCTCCACGGCGGTTGGGCCGATCGCGCGCACACGCGCCCGTGGAAGACCGACACGGCGCCTACGATCTTCTCGGGCTCCAAGGGCCTGGTGGCGATGTGCCTGGCGATCCTCGTCGACCGCGGCGCGCTCGAACTCGACGCGACGGTCGCCCGCTACTGGCCGGAGTTCGCAAGCGCTGGCAAGTCGGCGGTAACCGTCCGCGAGCTGGCCAGCCACCGCGCCGGCCTGCCCGCGGTGCAGGGCGAGGAGGGCGTGGACCTGCTGTGCTCCCCGCGCCGGGCGGCTTCGCTGCTGGCCGCGCAAGCGCGGTGTCCCGACCTGGCCGGCGTGCCCTGCTATCACGCGGTCACGTTCGGGTGGCTGTGCGGCGAGCTCGTACGCCGGGTCGGTGGGGACCCGCTCGCCGCCTTCTTCGCGCGCGAGATCGCTCAGCCCGTCGACGCGGCGGTGTGGTTCGGGATCCCCGACGTCGAACTGCCTCGGGCCGCGGAGATGTTCGTGGCTGACGACTTCATCGAGCCCGGACCGCGGGTCGACTCCGAGTACGCACGGCGGATCTTCGCGGTCGCCCCGGGCCTGTGGAGCGGGCCGGAGCTGCTGTTCAACCGGACCCGCGTGCGCCAGTCCGAGATCCCAGGCGTGGGCGCGATCGGCACCTCGCTCGCGGTTGCCCGCTGCTATGAGGCGTTCGCGGCGGGCGCCCGGGGACACCCGCCGCTCGTCTCGAGGGCGACGCTCGATGCGTTCACGACCCAGCAGTTCGACGAGGTCGCCGACGCCGTCTTCGGCGAGCCGATCCACTCCGGGGTCGGCTTCGAGCTGCAGACCGAGGCCCACCTGTTCGGACCGCCGGCCGATGCGTTTGGGCACACCGGCGCCGGCGGCTCGGCGCACGGTTACTGGCCGTCCGAGGACGTGGCGTTCTCGTTTGCGATCAACGAGCTGCAGAACGAGGCCGACGACAGGCGTTGCCGCGACGTCCTGGCCGCGCTGCACTCTGAGCTCGCGGGCGCAGGCTAGACCCGAAACTAGACCTGGAGGATCGCCTCCACCTCGACCGGGCTGTCGAGCGGCAGCACGGCCACCCCGAACGCCGAGCGGCAGTGCGCGCCGGCGTCACCCAGCACCCTGTTGATCAGCTCCGACGCGCCGTTGGCGACCTTCTGGGGCTCGATGTAGTCGGGGACGGCGGCGACGAACACGGTCAGCTTGATCACCTGCTTGACCTTGTCCAGATCGCCGACCGCGTCCTGGATCTGGGCCAGCAGGTTGAGCGCGCACTGCTGGGCGCACCTGAATCCGGTGTCGAAATCGACCTCCCCGCCAACCTTGCCGGTGGCCACCAGCCCGTCGGAGCCCATCGCGACCTGCCCCGACACATACAGGATGTCGCCAACCTTCTTGGTGTGCACATAGGCCCCACCGACCGGGGGTACGGCCGGCAGTTGCAAGCCGGTCTCCTTGAGGCGCTCCAGTGCGGTCGATGCCATCTCGTTCCTTTCGTCGTTTCACGGCGCCGGACGGCGTCCGCGACGAGCAGCGTTATATCGACCGACCGAGGCGCGCCGCCTTGCCGGTCGCCTACGCTTCGCTGGTGTCACGGTTGCCGAAGGCGGACTCGCCAGGGGATGCATCAACAACCTGGGTGTGGCTGTCGCTGATCCCGATGGGCCTCGGCGCGTGGGCGCCGACCTACGCGGGGCTTCGCGCCACTCGGCGGCTGTGGTGGTTGCTGGGCGTGATCTGGTCGGCGATTGCGGTTGCGGGCTGGGTTGCGGCCATCGCCAGCAACGGTGGCGCTGCCGGTGGGCTGCTGATCATCCTCGGCTTGGGCCGGCGGGGCGGCGACGTCGTTTGCGATCAGGTCCGAGTACCGCCGTGTGATGGGGACGGTGGGCTCGCCGCTTGACACGGCGATGCTCGGCGCCCGTCGGCGGCTGGCTGACCGCGAGCGGGCGCGGCGCCTCGCGCGCGAGCAGCCGGCCCTGGCCCGTGAGGTCGGGGTCGGCCGGCCCGACCTGCCGGGAGCGCAGGACGCCGGCCTGATCGACGTCAACGCGGCACCGTCCGAGACGCTGACGCAGCTGCCGGGCATCGACGATGCGGCCGCGCATCAGATCGTCGAGCTCCGCGACGGCGGAGAGGGCTTCTCGTCGGTCGAGGATCTCGGCGCCGCACTCGACCTCGACGCGAGCGTGGTCGAGGAGCTGCGCGATCGCGTCGTCTGCGTCCCTCGCTTCCGCGACTGACTCCATCCCACCGATGAGTCCCGGCCGGCCGGGCGGTCTGAGCTGAAGAACCGCATGACTCGGGTGAGGCAGATGTCACATCGATCCTTGCTCGGCTGTCAATAGAAATAAGAACTGCCGACCCCCACGGCCACGATCGACATGCTCGCACCCGAACTCACAGCCCCCGAGTCCACCGCGCTTCCCGCGCTGAACCCGCGGCTGCTGGCGCGCCGGCTCGCACTGCCGGCGGCGCTGGTCGCGGCAGCGGTGGTCGGCGTGCTGCTCGGCGCCGGACAGGTGCACGTGTTCGCCGACACGCTGCGTCGCCTCGAGGCGATCGAGCCAGGCTGGGTGATCGCCGGCCTCGCCTTCGAGTCGATCTCGCTGATCGGGTACGTGCTGCTGCTGTCGCTCGTCGCAGGTCGGGTGACCCCGCGGATCCGGATCCGGGAGAGCGCCCAGATCACGCTCGCCGGGGCCGCAGCGACCCGTCTGCTGCCGACGGCCGGCGCCGGAGGCGCCGCGCTGGCGCTTTGGGCGCTGCGGCGGAGCGGCCTTCGCTCGGTCGTCGCGGCGCGGACGCTGCTGACGTTTCTGGTCGTCCTGTACTCGGTGTTCCTGACCGCGATCATCGTCTCCGGAGCCGTGCTGGCAGCCGGGCTCGTGCACGCCCACGGGCCGGTGGCGATGGGGGCGATCCCGGCCGCCGGCGCACTGGTCGCGATCGCGACCTGCCTGGCTCTGGCGCGCGCCCGCAGCCGCCGCTCGGCGTCCGGGCACCCCGCCCAGGCCGACGACGACGCGACCGGGCGACTGAGCCGGGTCCGGGGCGCTGCCGGCCATCTCGCCGACGCCGTGCTCGACGCCTGCCGCCTGGTGCGCTCGGGCGATCGGAGGCTGGCCGGAGCGGCCGCCTACTGGATCTTCGACGCCGCCGTGGTGTGGACCACGCTTCACGCGTTCGGTTCGGCCCCCGCGCTGCCGGTGGTCGCGCTCGCCTACTTCGTCGGCCAGGTGGCGAACACGCTGCCGGTCCCTGGCTCGGTCAGCGGAGGCATGGCCGGCGTGCTGATTGCCTTCGGCGTCCACCCCGAGGTGGCGCTGCCGGCGGTGCTGGCGTACCGCACGATCGCGATCTGGCTCCCGCTGCCGGCCGCGATCGCCGCGATTCCGGGTCTGCGGTCGTCGGTCGCGCGCTGGGCGCGCGAGGACGCCACCGCGCCCGTTTCTGCTGTCTGACCGGCGGCCGACGATGATGTGCGCGTGGAAGCGACCACGGCTCGCAACGAAGACTCCAGGCCGGCCCTCGCCCGGATAGCGCGGATCGCCGCCTGGCTTGCCGGAATCGCCGTCGTGCTGTTCGTGCTCGACGAGCTCGGGATCCCGATCTCGGACTGGATCAGGCAGTTCTTCGACCAGCTCCGGGCGGTCCCGGCGTACGCGATCGTCGGTGGGATCGCGCTCGAGTCGCTGCAGACCACGTTCGTCGCGCTGGCGTGGCTGACGATCCTCCGGGCCGCGTTCCCCAGCGCGCAGATCCCGTACCGCCCAGTCCTGGCCTCGTATGCGGTCGCGGTCGCGCTCAACGGCTTCCTGCCGGCCAACATCGGCACGCTGGTGATGCTGCTGATGTTCACGACGCTGATCGCCAGCGCCACGTTCGCGGCCGTGTTCTCGGGATTCATCGTGGAGAAGATCCCGTTCTCGATCTACAACGTGGCCGCCTACCTGTACCTGTTCTTGACGGTCAGCGGCTCGCTCTCGATCAAGCTGGACTTCCTCGCCGAACATCCGGTGACGGTCGTCGTGATCGTGGTCGGCGGGATCGTGCTGCTCGTGATGCTGGCGCGGTTCTTCTGGCAGCGTGCGGCCAAACTGCGCGAACAGATCAAGAGTGGAGGGGCGATCCTCGGGCAGCCGCGGCGGTTCCTCGTCGGCGTCGCCCTACCGCAGTTCGGGAGCTATCTCGCCCGGCTCGGGATCGTCGCGGTGTTCATGGCCGCCTACTCGATCCCGGTCAGCTTCCACTCGGTGGTCGCCGTCAGCGCCTCGAACTCGATCTCCAACGGCGTGTCGGTGACGCCGGGCGGCGCGGGCGTCAACCAGGCGTTCAACGTCGCGGTGCTGGGCGGGACCACCAGTAAGAGCAACGCCGCCGCGTACTCCCTGGCCCAGCAGCTGATCGTCTCCGCGTGGGACGTCCTGCTCGCAGTCGCGCTCGTCGCCTGGGTGTTCGGCTGGTCGGGCGGAGCGGCTCTGGTGAAGGACTCCTATGCCGCGGCCCAAACCAAGGAACAGGAGCTCAAGGCTCAGCGGGAAGCCAAGCGCGCCGCCCGCCGCGAGCGACGTCGATCCCGATGAGCCCGTCCGTAGCCGTCGCGGAGCTTGGGCGCGATACGCTGCCGCCGCGATGCCACCGTCACCGACCGCCCTGCAGACCAGTCTCGTAGGCTCCTACGCCCAGCCGGACTGGCTGATCGACCGCGCCCGTCTGCGCGATCGATTCCCACCGAGAGTCCGCGCACAGGAGCTGTGGCGGATCGATCCGCGGTACCTCGAGGAGGCACACGACGACGCGACGGTGATCGCGATCCGCGATCAGGAGCGGGCGGGGCTGGACATCATCACCGACGGCGAGATGCGCCGGGAGAGCTACTCCAACCGCTTCGCCACTGCGCTGCAGGGGGTCGACATCGACAACCCGGGAACCGCCCTGGACCGCAGCGGCCACCCCAACCCGGTGCCGAGGGTGGTGGGGCCGATCCGCCGCAGGCATCCGGTTCAGGTGCGCGACGTGGAGTTCCTGCGAGCACACACCGACCGGCCGATCAAGATCACCGTGCCGGGCCCGTTCACGATGTCCCAACAGGCACAGAACGACTTCTACGAGAGCGACGAGGAGCTGATCCTCGGGTACGCGGCCGCGGTCAACGAGGAGGTGCGCGACCTGTTCGCGGCCGGGGCCGACGTGGTCCAGCTCGACGAGCCCTACATGCAGGCGAGGCCCGAGCAGGCTCGCCGCCACGGTGTGATGGCGCTCGACCGCGCGCTCGACGGGATCACCGGGACCACCGCCGTCCACATCTGCTTCGGTTACGCCGCGGTGATCCACGAGCGGCCTTCCGGATATTCGTTCCTGCCCGAGCTCGACTCAGCGCCCTGCCGGCAGCTGTCGATCGAGACCGCCCAGTCGAACCTCGATCTGTCGGTGCTCGACGAGCTGCCGTCCAAGACGATCATCCTCGGCGTGATCGACCTCGACGACCCCGAGGTCGAGGCCCCGGAGGTGGTCGCCGACCGCATCCGCCGCGCCCTCCCCCACAAGCGGCCCGATCAGATTGTGGCCGCGCCCGACTGCGGGATGAAGTATCTGCCGCGCGAGACCGCTTACGCCAAGCTTGAGTCGCTGGCGGCCGGCGCGCGCGTCGTTCGCGCCGAGGCGGCCTGACGTCAATCCGACAGGCTCGCCATCTGCGCGTGCATCGGACTCGCCGGGCGTGGCCGATCGGCGATATCCATGCGGAGTGACATCAACGCCGTGTCGTAGATCTCCGAGAAGCTCGGGAACGGCTGGATCGTGTCGCTCAGCACCTCGATCGGGACGTGTGCTCTGATCGCCACCGTCGCCTGCTGCAGCCACTCGCCGGCTTCGGGCCCGACCGCGTAGGCGCCGGTCAGGCGCTCGCCGTCGGAAAGCAGCGTCAGGAATCCGTTGGACTCGGCGTAGGCATGCGTGTACGTGGCGGTCTTGGGCACCTCCGATACCAGCGCGGTCGCGCTGTAGGAAGCCTGCACCGCTCCCACCGCCGCGGCCTGCGGATCGGTGTAGGTGACCCGGGGGACGGCCTCGTAGTTGGCCGGATGCTGCTCGCCCGCGATGTTCGCCGCGACCACGTCGCCCTCGTATTCGCCTACGTGGGTCAGAGGCCAGATGCCGGTGACATCCCCGATCGCCCACAGACGCTCGCCCGCGCGCATGTACTCGTCGACGTGGATCCCGTGGGGATCGGCCTCGACGCCGACCGTCTCCAGGCCGATCCCCTGGACGCGCGGACGCCTACCCGTGGCCACCAGCAGCTTGTCGCCTCGAAGCTTCATGCCGCCGTCGAACTCGAGCACATAGTCGTCACCGTCGCGGCGCGCGGCAGCGGCGTGCTTACCGAGCATCACCTCGATTCCGTCGCGGCGCAGCGCCTCGCTGAGGGCATCGCCCAGCGGCGCGGGCTCGCGGGGCAGAACGCGCTCGGCGCCCTCCACGATCACGGCCTCGCCGCCCAGGCGCCGCACCACCTGGGCCAGCTCCACGCCGGCCGAGCCGCCGCCCAGTACGAGCAGCCGGCGCGGGGATCGCCTCCATGCTCGTCGCCTGACGCGTGCCCCACACGCCCTCGAGCTGGTCGAGTCCCGGGACCGGAGGCACGATCGGGTCCGAGCCGGTGGCCACGACGACGTGCTCGGCGGTGTGACGCACGCCGTCGACCTCGACCGCTCCGGTGCCAGCGAGCCGGCCGGTTCCGCGCAGCAGGTCGATTCCCCGGTCCGCCAGCCAGCGCTCCTGACCTGAGTCGGAGTGGTTGGAGACCATGTAGTCCCGCCAAGCCAACGCGGCCTTGACGTCGACCGCGGCGGTCGCACCCGCGTCCAGCGCGCCCTGGACCGCCTCGCCCGGACGCAGCAGCGATTTCGACGGAATGCACGCCCAGTACGAGCACTCGCCGCCGACCAGCTCCCGCTCGACGACCGCCACCCGCAATCCGCGTGCCGCGAGCGCCCCGGCGCAGTGCTCCCCCGGCGCGCCGGCACCCAGGACGATGACGTCGTAGTCGTTGCCAGAGCTCATCGGTATCTCCCTCGGTTGCGTGTGGTGTCACGGCCTCGAGCCGGACGGGACCACAACATTCTTGACGTCCGCCATGTAACGGTCGGCGACCCTGGAAGCCTCCTCCGAGGCACTCCCGCGCCGCCGAGCGTCGAAGTACGCCGCGTACCAGTCCCACCAGTCGTGCGGCGGGGCGACCGCCTCGAACGCGCCATGGTGCTCGGCAGTTTCGTGCAGCAGGCCGGCGAGCGTCGCGACGTCCGTCGACTCGTCCCATTCCCGTCCGGGGAGCCGGGCGGTGATCTCCTGCAGCAGCCAGCCGTTGCCATCCGGGTCGCTGAACGATGCGTAGGTGAAGTACGAGCGGCCCTTCCCCGGGTCGGGACCCGGGACCCGAGTCTCGTGCTCGTCGGTGTGGCCCGCTCGTCTGTCGTAGTGGTACACGTCGCTGACGTCGGCGCCGCGGCCGATCAGCTCGGCCCGGGCCGATTCGATGTCCTGCACGGCGAGGAACAGCCGCTCGGCGGACCCCGGCTCAGCCGCCGTGAGTCCCAGGCCGAACTGGATCGAGCACTGCGACTGGGGCGGGGTGAACTGCACCACGCGGAAGTCGTCGCCCACGACGATGTCGGCGTCCAGGCGCCAGCCGAGGCCCTCATAGAAGGTCTTGGACCGCTCGACATCGGAGACGGGCAACGTCACGACCTCGAGGTTCAGGTCGATGCTCGCCGGCGTCCCGATCGAATTGCTGCTGTGGTCGCTACTGGCCATGTTGTCCCCCGTTGGTCGCTCAGTGTCGAAGCGTCACTCTTTGTACTCGGACTCGCGCCAGTGGGATCCCTGGCCGGCCCGCTGGCAAAGCTTTGCAAGCGCGCAAGCTGCCGGCTGGTGAGCGCTCCGAGCCCGATCGCGCCCGCGAGCGCGAGCAGTCCGACAGCGAGCCCGGCAGGGCTGAAGGCGCCGACCAGCAGCGGCCCGCCGCCCTCGCCCAGCTCACGTCCGACCTCACCGGCCCCCATCGTCTGCCCGACGTGACCGGCCGGAGCGACGGCGGCCAGGTTGGCGAAGGCGATCGGCGTGCAAACCGCCACTCCGGCGCCGATCAGGATCGCCGCGAAGGCGATCCCGGGCGCGTTCGGGATGATCACAGCGACGATGAACCCGGAGGCTGCCAGCAGCAGGCCGCCCGCCGCAGCGCTGCTGGGAAGCGTCTCGCGGTCGTGGGCCCTCCCGGCCCAGGGCTGCAGCACCGCGGCTGTCGCCGCGAGCAGCGAGACCAGGGCCCCGGTGGCCACTGCGGTGAGGTGGTGCTTGGCGCCGAGCAGCGGCAGGTAGCCGACGCCGGCGGATAGCGCCGCCGTCCCAGACGCAAGCACGATCACCGGCTCGAGAAACGCCGGGCTGGTGACCCGCCTGGTCAGGTCCAGCAGCGTCGAGCGCGGATGCGGCGTGGGTGCGATCGTTGGCAGCGTGATCAGCGCCGCAACGGCGGTGGCGCCAGCGAGCGCCGCGAGCGTGGCGAACAGCAGCGCGTAGCCGCTGGCCTGCACGAGCACTCCGCCGACAAGCGGCCCGGCCAGGTATCCGAGACTCTTGGCGCCGCCATAGCCGCCGAACAGGCGACCGCTGCGCTTCTTGCCGCCCAGCGCGGCGAGCGCAGCGCCGGCGGCGGGCGAGAAGGCGGCGGCGGCGGCGCCCTGAGCCAGCCGCGCGGCACCCAGCCAACTCGTCTGGCCGCCGGCGACGAACACGATCGACGCGAGCGCGAACGCCACCAGTCCGCCGATCATCACCGGTTTGGGACCGACCCGGTCGCTGATGCTGCCGAACACCGGCTTGAGCACGATCTCGGCAAGGTCGTAGATGCCGAGTAGCACGCCGAGCTGCCACAGCGACGTGTGGTGCGCAAGGCTGTAGCCGCCGAGGCTGGCCGCGACCGCATGCGCGGCGAATGCGGTAACGAAGCCGGCGGCGTAGATCGGAGCGAGGACTCGCCCGCGAGGGGCACTGGGCTCAGAGGCGCTGACGTGCATGCGATACGCGTTGAGCGAAGTGGCGGATCTGCTTCGCCCAGGCCCAGCTTATGCTCAGAGCTCGAGCCTCACCTCGGTTTTTGGGCCGCGACCGCCGCCGGTCGCGATGCGCCGGTCGAGGAAGCCCGCGATCAGGCCGGCGATCTCGTCGTGATGGGTCGCGGTCGCGAAGTGGCCCGTGTCGAGCAGATGCAGTTCGGCGTCGGGCAGGTCCCGTAGATAGGCCCGGGCCCCTTCGGGCGGGAAGAACTGGTCATTCTGGCCCCACGGAAGCAACGCCGGCGGCCGGTGCAGGCGCATGTAGTCGTGCCATCGCGGATACAGCTCGACGTTGCGTTGGTAGTCGTAGAGGAGGTCGAGCATCACCCGATCGCGTCCGGGCAGATCGAGGTAGCGCTGATCGAGCTCCCACAGATCGGGGTTCACGGCCGTCGCGTCCGGAACTCCGTCCAGGTACTGCGAGCGCGTGGCGTCCAGTTGCAGGAACCCGCGGATCGCGGCCTCGTTGGCCGAGCGATCCTGCCAGTAGGGCTTGAGCGCCTGCATGCCCGGGCCGAGACCCTCCTCGTAGGCGTTGCCGTTCTGCAGGATCAGCCCCTGGACGCGATCGGGGCGGCGGGTGGCGAGCCGGAAGCCAACCGGCGACCCGAAATCGAACATGTACATGCTGAAGCGCTCGAGTGCCTTGGCGTCCGTGAAGCCCTCGATCACGTCAGCGAGCCGATCGAAGGTGGTCGGTCCGTGCAGCGGTGGGCTCTGGCCGAACCCGGGGTAGTCGGGCGCGATCACATGACAGCCATCCTCCAGGCGCTCCATCAGCGACTGGTATTGGGCGGATGAGCTCGGGAATCCGTGCAACAGCAGCAGCGTGGTCGCCGCTCCTGCACCCGCCTCTCGATAGAAGACCTCGGTCCCATCGACCTCGATCGTGCGATACGCGACCATGCCTGCTCCCTTCATCGGGGGCCCGCGGGATGTGGACCCTTTGGGAGATGAGAATCGCTCCGGCGGCGCTTCTTACCGCGGCGTCCGAGCGTCTGGTCCGCCGCTGCACCGCTTATCGTCCACGCGATGCAGGCCCGGTACCAGGCCCGGACCACGTGGACGATCCTGTTCCTGATCGCGTTCAGCTCGCTGGTGCTCGGCACGATCGTGGGCTGCGCCAGCCAGAGCGGCGGCTCCACGCAGGTCGCCGACACGTCAATCGCGGGGCAGTCGGGCCAGAGCGGATCGGGCTCCGGAAGCGGACAGACCGATCCGCCGGCGGCTCCGGCCCGCGTGGCGCAGCCGATCACGCTCGAGTGGGTCGGCGACATGGCGCTCAGCACCGAGCTCGGCCTGCCGCCGGGTGGGGTTGCGGAGGCGCTGGCACCGTTGCGCTCCCAGCTCCGCGCCGCGGACATCACCGCGGGCAACCTCGAGGGGACGCTGTCGGTCGGCGGCGCCTCGAAGTGCGGCGGTGGCAACACCAGCACGTGCTTTGCGTTCCAGGCGCCGCCGTCGTATGCCTCCCAGTACCGCTCGCTCGGGTTCGACATCGTCAACCAGGCCAACAACCACGCGCTCGACTACGGCGCCTCGGGACACACGCAGACGCTTGCCGCGCTGAAGCGGGCCGGGGTCGCCTATACGGGCCTGCCGGGTCAGATCAGCTACCTGAACGTGAAGGGCACACGGGTCGCGTTCGTCGGCTTCGCTCCCTACAAATGGGCCTCGGACCTCGACAACATCCCAGCCGCCGAGGCACTGGTCCGGCGCGCGAGAGCGCACGCGGCCCTGGTTGTGGTGATCATCCACGCGGGCGCCGAGGGGTCAGACGCAGTCCACACGCCGCACGGCACCGAGTACTACCTCGGCGAGAACCGAGGCAACCCGCGGGCGTTCGCGCACGGGGTGATCAACGCCGGCGCGTCGCTCGTGCTCGGCTCGGGTCCGCACGTGATCCGCGGCGTCGAGCGCTACCGAGGGCGGATGATCGCCTACTCGTTGGGCAACTTCATCGGCTACAACACGCTCGGCCTCGGCGGCGTGCTGTCAGAAAGCGCGATCCTGCGAGTGACGCTGACGACCGGCGGCAAGGTGCTGGCGGCGCGCTGGATCCCGTTGCTGCTCGAGGGCCGGGGCGTCCCGACCCCCGATCCCAGCGACCAGAGCGTTGAGCTGGTGTCCTCGCTGTCGCGCGAGGACTTCCCCTCGGGCCATTTCACGATCGGCCCCCAGGGGTACTTCAAGATCCCGAGGTGAGCTAGCTCCAGGCGAACCAGCCGGACGAGAGGTTCTCGACGTCCTTCAGCGCGCCGAACCCGTGGTGGCAGAACAGCCCCGGCGTCAGGTTCTTCAGCAGCGCCAGGTACACGAACCGCCGCTTGGCCCGCTTGGTGATCGCGGCGGCCCGGTGCTCGGACACGCATGACCGCCGCGCTTTCGCGCCCGACCTCTTGGCGCACGCGGAGACGGTGCCGGCGCCACGGCGGTGGCGGGCCCGGGCGCGATGAGCTCGGGCGCGCGACGCGCTCGCCTTCGCGGTCGGCACGAGGCTCCCCTTGGGGACCGAGCTCGCCGTGGCGCTGCTGAGCGGATCGCCGGCGCCGGTGGCGACGGCCGCGGCGCTCGCCTTCACGATCGCGCTCGGCGAGGTTGAGCCATCGCGGGCGATCGCCGTCGCCGCTGCCGCCGCTGCCAGTGACCCGCCGGCGGTACCCGACTGCCCGCCGGCGAGCTCCGACATGGCCTGCGAGCCGCCCCCGGACTTCAGCACGACGGTGGCCATCAGCCACGACGTCTTCGGTCCGGTGGCGACGGTCGCAGCGGGCGTGTCGCCGGTTCCGACGACGCGGTCCTCGGCCAGCAGCTCCATGTCGCCGACGCTGGAGATGTTGATCCGCTGGGTGAAGCCCGCGCCCGAGGCGATCGCATCGTCGAATCCGGAGTCCGCGTAGAACCCGAGCGCGAGCTCGTTGACCGCGCTCACCGCCGGCGTCGCGCCGGAGGACACCGTCGCGCCCTTGGTGGCGGTGGTGCCGCTGGCCGTGGCCGTCTGATCGACGACGGTCGCGTCGGTGACCGTGGACAGCCCCGAGTACTCGAGCGCGCCGACCCCGATGTCGGCCTTCGCCGAGGCGGTCACCGTGATCTTCGGGGTCGTCCCGGCGCCCGAGGTGATCGGCGCCGACCACACGCTCATCTCGGTGTGGTCGGCGGCCCGAAAGTGCAGCAGCTCGGTGAACGTGTCGCCGGCGGAGTCGGTGACGCTCTGGGCAGAGGGCGAATTCGAGTTCCACACGCCGGCCTCGACCACGAGCCGGTCGCCCGCAACCACGGCCGAGCCGGGGGTGACCGCCAGGGTGGTGACGTTGGCGGCGTGAGCCGAGACCTGCTGGACAAACGTCGGCGTGGGGCTGGACGCCGGGGTCACCGCCGCCGAGGGCGCCGATTCCGGGCTGGTCCCGATCGAGTTGGTGGCCGTCACCGTGAACGTATAGGAGGCTCCGTTGGTGAGGCCGCTGATCGTGGCCTTCGTCGGCGGGTTAGGTCCGTTGACGGTGATCGGAGTCTGCGCCGCCAACCCGATGTACGGGGTGACCGTGTAGCTGGTGATCGGACTGCCGCCGTCGTCGGGGGCGGTCCACGTCACCTGCGCGCCGCCGCTGTTCGCGGTCGCCGACACATTGCGCGGGGGGTCGGGCACGGTGATCGAGGTCCGCATGTGGATGAACGATGCGACCGACGGGACCCCGTTGGAGTTGACCAGGAACAGCATGTAGTTGCCGGGGGGCGCGTAGCTGCCGGAGGCCGGCGCCTGGATCGAAAGCGACCCGTCTCCCTTGGTGAAGCTGAGCGGCACGAAGTGCTGATCCATGTCGCTCTGATGCGTGTCCGAGCCGAGCGACACCAGGTTGACCGCGCTGATCGACGACGCGTCGGGAGTCGAGACCGAGAAGTTCGACCCGTATGTGGCCGAGGCCGGGCTCGAGGCGATCGTCGGCCGCGGGCCCTTTGACAGATACGGCGGGGAGTAGATCTGCGCTGACTGCTGGGCTGCGTACCCGGGGCTGGCCGCGCCGCTGCCGGCCACCAGCACGGTCGCGTCGGGCATCAGCACCGCGGTCGAGTGGTACCCGCGCGTGACACCGGTGTCGGCCGCGGGGGACCAGGTCTTCGAGTTCGGGTCCCAGATCTCGCTCGGCAGCACGCCGCCCGAGACCTCGGACTTGCCGGTCTGGCCCGCGGTCGGCTCGCCGCCCACCGCCAGCACGGTGCCGTCGGCCAGCATCGTCAGCGTGTGGTAGATCCGAGCGTGGGCCATCGGCGCCGTCGACTGCCAGCTGGGGTTCGCCGAGTTCAGGTCGATGACCGCCGAGTTCGCCTTCGCCGGCGTGCTCGAGTTCAGGTCCGCGGCGCCGCCGCTGTAGAGGATCTGCCCGGGCCGGTACATCACCGAAGAGCCGTTGACGACCCCGCTGGAACCGCCCACCGGCGTCCACGTCTTGGCGCCGACGTTGAGCTCGTAGGACTGGTCCTCGGACGGGCCGATCGTGAACACGTTGCCGTTGGGGATCAGGTACGAGAACGGGTACTCCTCCTCGTGCACCCCGGACGTCGACACCCCGGTGAGCGCGGTCCACGTGTTCTTCGCCGGGTCGTACACCTCGGGCGTGTCGGCCCAGTTGGCGGCGTCGGTGGTGTTACCGCTGATCGCCACGAAGCGTCCGTCGGACAGCTCGGTCAGATCCGGGTACCAGCGCGGGGAGTGCATGTCGGCCACCCGCGACCACGTCTCGGTCGCGGGATCGAAGATCGCCGTGTCGTTGATCCCGATCAGGCCGGTGCTGAGTCCGCCCCAGCCTCCGATCACGAGCACGCGTCCGTCGGGGAGCTCGGCCATGCCCGAGCAGAAGATGCTGTCGGGCGCCGTCTGCGTCGTGAACGTGTTGCTCTTCGGATCCCAGACCTGGGTCGGCTCGGGCTGCTGCCAGCCGTCGAACTGCAGCAGCTTGCCGTTCGAGAGCAGGATCGAGTGGATCGCCGTCATCGGCCAGTTCAGCACCGCCCCCCACGATCCCCCGCTGCTCGCGGCCGGCGTGACCGCGGCCGACGGACTGGACTGCGGCCCGGTCCCGACCGCGTTGGTGGCGCTGACCGTGAACGTGTAGGTGGTGCCGTTGGTGAGCCCGCTGACGGTGGCGTGGGTCGGCGGGTTGGGACCGTTCACGGTCGCTGGCGTCTGCGCGGTCGATCCCACGTACGGCGTCACCGTGTAGCTCGTGATCGGGCTGCCACCGTCACTCGGCGCGTTCCACGTGACCGCCGCGTTGCCGTCGCCGGCCGTGGCCGACACGCCGGTGGGCGTGCCGGGGGCCGTCGGCGGCGCCGCCGGACCGCCGCCCTGGAACACGACGGTGCCCATCAGCCACACCGTCTTGGCGCCCGCGCCCGCGGTCGCGTTGGGAGTCGCGCCCGACGACGCCAGCACCTGGTCTTCGGTGAGCAGGTCGATGTTCGATGCCTTGGAGACGTTGCTGCGCTGGGTGTAGCCCGATCCCGCCGTCGGTGTGTCGCCAAAGCCAGAGTCGACGTAAGCACCGACCGCGAGCTCGTTGCCGGCGGTCGTCGCCGCCGTGGCGCCGGATGCGACCGTGCCGGCCGTCGTCGTCGTGCCCGACGCCGATGAGGTCCGGTCGACCGCCGCGGCGCCGGCCGCGGTCGAGAGGCCCGAGTACTCCGACACCGCCGCCCCCACGTCGGCCTTCGCGCTCGGCGTGACCGTGATCGCCGGCTTGGTGCCGCCACCGGCCGTGATCGGCGCCGTCCACACGCTCTCCTCGGTGTTGTCGGACGCCTTGAAGTGGAGCACCTCGGTGTAGGTGTTGCCCGCCGAGTCGGTGACGCTCGAGGCGGTCGCGCCGCCGTCGCGCCAGACCCCCACCAAGACGACGAGCCGGTTGCCCGAGGTCACATTGGCCGCGGGCGTCAGCTTGACGCTCGCGACGTTGGAGGAGTGGACGGACGCCTGCTGAACGAACGCCGGAGGCGGCGATGCCGCGCCTGCCATCGCCACGAGCAGGCCAGACACGACCAGCGCGGTCGCTGCTGCGACGGCGCCTCCGATACCGAGCAGCCGGCGAGACCTCATCACTTATGCCCCCAACGAAATAGTTGTCATGCCCCACATGCCGCAGTCGGCGGCCCGGCCCCTTCCGTTCCGCGTGCACCATCCAGTGCTCCGCTACCGCCGCGCGGACGGGTCAGTATCCCACCGTCCCGGGCCCTGGGAAATGGTCCGTTTGGACCATTCGAGCGTTCAATACCTCGTCACAATTGCGACCGATGTGGCGCCCACTCACGCACCGGAGCACGGCCGAGCGAGCGGCGATCGAGGGCGCGTGGCGGCGGATCGAGCCGCTCGCGCTGTACCCGCGGTCAATCGACCGCTCACGAGTTCGTATCGTCAACGCGCCACGGCTGTTCGCGCTCCCGTGGTTCCGTCGCTTCGACGGCTACACGATCTGGAGCACGATCCTTCTGCGCGAGCCGCTCGATCAGGTCGACGATGACCTGATCGCCCACGAGCTCGTACACGTGTGGCAGGGCCAGCACGAGTGGATCCGGCTGTGGATCTCCTACGTCAGGCCGTCGACGTTCTGGGGAGATCGCTCCGGTTATTGGCAGAATCCGTACGAACTCGAGGCGCGCTCGGCAGTCGAGCGGACGACAGGTAACCTTCACGAATCGTGAGGAGCAATCGCTCGATCCCGGAGGCGACGGTCATCCCGGTGCTGGTGTACCCGGATGTCCGCCAGGCGGTCGATTGGCTCGGTGACGCGTTCGGGTTCGCCGAGCGGGTTCGAATCGGCGAGGACCACCGCTCGCAGCTCTCCGTCGGCGACGGCGCCGTGATCATCGCCGACGTCCGTCACGACCATCGGCCGCCGCGAGCCGGAGAGGTGACCCATCAGGTGATGGTCCGCGTGCACGACGCCACCGCCCACTGTGAGCGGGCACGGTCCAACGGCGCGACGATCCTGATGGAGCCGACCGACTTCGAGTACGGCGAGCGCCAATACACCGCCGAGGACCACGCCGGGCACCGGTGGACGTTCTCGGAGACGCTCCGCGACGTCGTCCCCGAGGAGTGGGGCGGCACCTCGGTCTCGCCGGGCGCCTGAGCCAGGCCGAGAAGCGCTGTCGCGGTCGGAGCGGACCGGCAAACGTCCCACTCGAGGCCTGTTTGGCCAACCGTGGGGAGTTCGCCATGTGGGACGGGGTCAACGCCCCACGGTGCCCGCGAAACCCCTCGAGTGGGGCGTTTGCACGTGCGACTCGCGCGAGCTCGAGCGAACCGCCGGGGAGCCTCAGGCGACGATGTAGAGTCGGCCCTGCGTCGTCTCCACACCTTGAAAGGAGCTCTCCGTGCCAGTCAACCCCGAGCACACCGCGGTGGTGCTGATCGAATACCAGAACGATTTCACCTCGGAGGGCGGCGCGCTGCACGGCGCGGTCCAGGGCGTAATGGACGAGACCGGAATGCTCGATAAGACGCGAGCGTTGGTCGAGGCCGCGCGCGCAGCCGGGGCGACGATCGTGCACGCCCCGATCACGTTCGTTCCCGGGTACGGCGAGCTCCCGCAACACCCCTACGGGATCCTTAAGGGAGTGGTCGACTCGACCGCGTTCGTGAAGGGCGAGTGGGGCGCAGAGATCGTCGACTCGCTGGCGCCCCAGGAGGGCGATGTGGTGGTCGAGGGTAAGCGTGGTCTTGACACGTTCGCAACGACCAACCTCGATTTCATCCTGCGGGCGCGCGGGATCACCACGATTGCGCTGGCCGGGTTCCTCACCAACTGCTGCGTCGAGTCGACGATGCGCACCGGCTACGAGAAGGGCTACGAGGTGATCACGCTGGCGGATTGCGTGGCCGCGACCTCCCAGGAGGAGCACGACAACGCGATCAAGTTCGACTACCCCATGTTCTCCGAGGTGATGACCGCCGAGTCGTTCGCGGGCGAGCTCAAGAGCGCCCCGGTCGCGGCCAGCTGAGCGAGCCTTGGCCTACGACGAGCACCTCGCCGAGCGGATCCGCGAGATCGTCGCGTCCGAGCCCGGGCTGACCGAGAAGAAGATGTTCGGCGGGCTGGCGTTTCTGATCAACGGTCACATGTCGGTGAGCGCGAGTGGCCGAGGCGGCCTGCTGCTGCACGTCGACCACGAGGAGACCGACGCGCTGCTGGCCAAGCCCCACGCGCAGCCGTTCGAGATGCGTGGGCGCGAGATGCAGGGCTGGGTCCGGGTCGAGGCCGAGGGCGTGAAGACCAAGCGCCAGCTCGAGCGCTGGGTCGCGCGGGGCGTCGCTCACGCGAGCTCGCTCCCGCCCAAGCGGAAATGACGACCCGGGGGTCAGGTCCCGGCGAGCAGCCGGGCGCCGAGCTCCCTGATCACCAATGGGATCAGGTCGGAGTCGGCCTCGGTCGTGCGCCAGTTCGAGATCGCCGGGCGAAACGCGACCACGCCGCCGTAGACAGTCGTCCCGAAGTAGGCGCGCCCATCCGCGAGCACCGCTGCGCCGAGCCGGCGGTTGAGCTCGTCGAGCTCGTCCTCGGCCACGCCGGCAGGGCGGAAGCGGAAGCAGACGACGTTGAGCCGCACCGGCGCCAGCAGTTCGAGCTCGGGATCGGCGGCCACCTGGTCACCGACGCGCCGAGCGAGCTTGATGTGGTGGTCGACCAACTCTCGGTACCCGTCGCGGCCATAGGCGCGCAGCGTCGCCCACACAGCCAGCGACCGCGCCCGACGCGACATCTCGGGTCCGCGGTCGCCGAAGCTGGGGCGGCTGTCGGTGCCGACCGGAAGGTAGGGGGCGCCGGTCGCTGCGAATGCCCCGTGCACCAGCGCCGGATCACGTATGAACGCGAAGCCGCAGTCGTACGGGACGTTCAGCCACTTGTGTCCGTCCGCGATCACGGAGTCGGCGCGCTCGATGCCCGTGCCGAGGTCGCGCGCCACGCCCGAGACTCGCGCGAACAGGCCGAAGGCGCCGTCGACGTGCAGCCAGGCACCGTAGCGGTCCGCCAGCTCGGCGAATGCCGGCACCGGGTCGAAGTCGCCAGCGTTGACCTCGCCGGCGTTCGCGACCAGCAGCGCGGGCTTGCCACCCAGGCCGTCGAGCTCGCGCTCGATGCCCTCGAGATCGGCTCGCCCGACGGCATCGATGGCGACCCGCCGGATCGCATTGCGGCCAATACCCAGCATCGACAGCGCCTTCACGCAACTCGAGTGGATGTAGCCCGAGCTGACCACAGGTAAGGCGGGCAGTCCGGCGAAGCCGTCGGCGTCGACGTCGCGGCCGTGCTCGAGTCCCCACCAGCGCCGCGCCGCGGCGAGCGCGGTGAAGTTGGCCATCGTCGCACCCGTGGTTAGCACCGCGCCCCACTCGTCGGGCAGCTCGAACAGCTGCTTGAGCCAGGCGGTGGCCACCAGCTCGGCTCGCGAGCCCAGCGGCGAGCTCACCCAGCTGAAGCTGTTCTGGTCGAGCGCCGAGGCCAGCCAGTCCGCCGCCAGCGCCGCCGGCGTCGCACCGCCGGTGACGAAGTGAAAGAACCGCGGGCCGGCCGAACGGGTGGCGGCGGGGATTCCACCGCCGATCAGCTCGTCGATCGCCTCGGTGGCGCCGCTTCCCACCTCGGGGAGCGGGCCCGGGGCGAACAGCTCAGCTGCTTCGTCTCGCCCGGGAGGCGCTCCGGGCTCTTGATCAAGACCGGCGAGGAAACGCGTGGCGGCATCGGCGGCCCGTCGCAGGGTCGCTGCGGATTCGTCTCCCGTCGAGTCCACTACGGGACGAACAGGCGCCCGCGCATGTTCTCGTCCGTCTGGGGATTGAAGTCCCAGAGTCCCTTCAGGCGCGCGCGCATGTCCTCAGACAGCCGGTCGGCGCCGTGTTGGTCTATCTCGACCAGGTTCCCGGCCGGATCCCGCAGATACAGCTGCACGACATCGCCGGGCAGCTCGACCAGATGGCTGCGGAACGCGTCGTCGTCGAACGCGCCGCGGCGCTCGGCGGCCCGGTAGACAGGCTCGAGATCGTCGACCGTGATGCCGAGATGATGGTGGCTCGTCGGCGTCAGATCTCGCTCGAACAGGTGCAGCTGTGTGTCGCCGAGTGCGAGCCACTGCACGGGTATCCCGAAGTTCGGAGTGGGGATCGGCTCGGCTCCAAGGAGCTCGGCGTAGAAATCAACCGATTCCTGAAGGTCACGCGCGTTGATGCTGACGTGATTGATACCGAGGGTGGCCATCCGCCGGTCAACCATACCCGCTGACCGGAGGCCCGACCGGGTTCGTCAGACGAGCGCGGAGCCGATCCAATCGGCTGCCGACCGGGTCCCGCGCGGCACGAAGAAGTAGCCCCCGCCGACGGGCGTGATGTAGTCGACCATCGGCTCGTCGTTGAGCCGCCTCTGGATCGTGGCGAACTGGCGCGCGGGGTCCTGGTTGAAGGCGATGAACATCAGGCCCTGGTCGAGATTGCCGGCCTCATCAATGCCCCGATGGTAGTTGTAGCCGCGCCGCAGGATCCGCTGGTCGGCGGTCGTGGGCTTCCGTGGATTGGCCAGCCGGATATGCGCGTCGAGCGGGATGCGGTCGCCCTTGGGATCGAGGTCAAAGCGCGGATCCTCGAACTCGTCCGTGCCGCCGAGCGGCGCCCCGGTGACGCGGTCGCGGCCGATCATCTGCTCCTGCTCGAGCATCCCGACGCGGTCCCAGAACTCGACGTGCATGCGGATCGCGCGAGCGACCATGTAGGTCCCGTCGGCCGTCCACGACGGACCGTCGGTCCCGGGCTGGACCCAGATCAGCCGGTTCATCAGCGCCGCGTTGGAGACCTCGGGGTTGGCGGTGCCGTCGCGGAACGCGAACAGGTTGCGCCGGTTGCTGCGGGCGGTGGGACCGCGGTGTGCCGACTGGAACCCGTCGATCGTCCACCGGACGATCAGCTTGCCGGCGACGGCCCGCAGCAGCTCGCGCGCCGTGTGCACGACCGTGTCGCGCTGGCCGGCGCAGACCTGGACGATCACGTCGCCGCCCGCGCGCGTCGGGTCGATACGGTCGTTCTTGAACGCCGGCATCTCGGTCAACCTCGCCGGCCGGCGCGAGCCCAGGCCGTACCGGGAGTCGAACAGCGACGCGCCGAACCCGATCGTGATCGTGAGCGAGTCCGGGCTGTCGATCGGCCCCAGGGTCCCGGAGTCGGGCGGGGGGTCGTCGACCTCGGTGACCCCGACCGTGTCGCCCTGGGTCAGCCGGCGGGCCTCGGCCGTGAGCGCCTGCAGCGCCTCGGTCAGCTCCGGGCGGTTCGGGGCGATGCTGTCGAGCGCGAGGAACGTGGCCTGATCCGCCGGCGGGGTGACGATCCCTGACTGGTGGGTCCCGTCAAACGGGATTCGCGTCGCCAGCGAGCGCGCGTTGACCTGCTCGGCTTGCTGGGTCGGGGTCGCCGGCGCTGGGCTGTCGTCGCCCGCCTGGGCGACGCCCGCGCCGACGGCGGCGCCGATGCCGGTCGCGCCGAGCGTCGTCAGCGAGCCCTTCAGGAAGCGCCTTCGGTCGAGCTTGGTCATCCGCTCTGGCTCCCGCTCTGATCGAGCTTTGGAATCTGGGGAAGGCGGGTCGTCTCGAGCGTGCCGGGCACCAGCGACAGGGCGACCAGCGTCCCGGCGAGCGTGCCGTTGACCTGGTCGTGCTGAATGGGCGTCAGCTGGTTGAGCGCAGGCCAGCTGCCGTGGTGGGCGTCGCGGACCCGGTCGAGCACCTGCTGCAACCGCAGCAGCCAGCTCTGAACCTGAGCGAGCGTGTTGTCGCGGCCCTGAAGCAGCGGCGTCAGCGTGCCGATGACCTCGCGGGTCGCGGCCAACCCGGCGGCGGTCCCGAGCACGCCTGCGCCGCTCCAGCGTACGTCCGTGCCGCTCATCAGGTCGCGCTGCGCGTCCTCGAGGATCTCGTGCGCGCGGGTGGCGTAGTCGAGCGGCTCGACCTGCAGCCCGGGCAGTACGTGCTGCAGGTCGCCGACATCGTGCTGGAGCCTCGTCGCCAGCGCCGCCAGGGAAGCGGGCGCGGCACCAGTCCACAGGCCCATCTCGATCCGGTGAAGCCCGGTGAAGCCCGGATCGTGAGCGGCGCCGGCCAGGCGCTCGGGCATCCCGTCGATGCGCTGGTCGATCGTCCCGGGCAGCAGGCCGTAGACCGCGCCGAGGTGGAGATAGTCATCGTAGGCGTCGGTCCAGGCTTGCTTGGCGGCGTCGCGGTCGCCGCTGGCCAGCGCGGCCTTCAGCGTCGGCACTTCGCGCGCGAGCCTTGCCGACCAGCGCTCGGCGTAGGAGCGGTAGGCCGCCACGGGCGCCTTGAACGCCCGGGGTGAAATCGGGTCCAGGTCGGAGGTCGGCTGCCCGTGGGTGTCGACGCCCTGATACTCCTGGGCCGCGATGATCGACCCGTAGGTCTTGGCGTCGATGTTCGAGCCGAACACCTTGGTGGGGTGCTCGGGCAGCGGGTTGGTCCCGGTGGACCGCTCGGCCAGCCGGCGCACGCCGAACGCCGTCGTAGAGCCCTTGCTGTCGCCTCCCGACCAGGGCGCGAGCGCCGCCCCGATCAGCGCCAGTACGGCGAGCCCCGCCAGCCCGGCGATCCAGAAGACGGGTCGGCGATAGCGACGCCGACCGTGACGAGGCGGCGGCGCGTCGGAGGAGCTACTCGGTGAATCTGACATACGAATGACGTCGGCCGCCTCGGACCGCGACCAGCAGCGGAAGCTAGTGAGGAAGCTCGCGCCGCTTGTTAACAACTTGTGGCGTTGGCGGGGCGCGTGTCGTCGCGGCGAAACGCCCGTCGCGTCGGGAGGATGGGGCCGCTGAACCGGCGACACAAGATGAACACCGGCCGCTTACGACTCGTTCACACCTGCGCCTCGGCCGAGTCCGAGGATGCCTTCGCTGCCGCATGACGGCCGCGGACGGCGGCCGTCGTCTAAGAGCAAAGGAGCTCATGTGCTTACGCGCAGGAAGAAGTACGTCGCTGCGGCGGGGGCCGCAGTCGCGGTGGGGGTCGCGGCTATCGGCCTCTCCGTGTCGTCGGCGTCCCCGTCGGCGACGGCCGCCCTCCCCAAGGCCAGTACCCCGATCAAGCACGTGGTCGTGCTGTTCGACGAGAACATCTCGTTCGACCACTACTTCGGCACCTACCCCCACGCCACCAACCCGCCCAACGAGCCGAAGTTCAAGCCGGCTCCGGGTACTCCGAACGTCAACGGCCTGAACAACACGCTGCTGACCGCCAACCCGAACTCCGATCTGCCCGCACGCCTGGACCGCACGCAGGCAGTGACCTGTGACCAGAACCACGGCTACTCGGCCGAGCAGTCCGCGTATGACATGGGCCTCATGGACAAGTTCGTCCAGGACACCACCGGTAGCGGCTGCTCGCAGTCGACGTTCCCCAACCAGGGCGACTATGGCCCCAACGGGATCGTCATGGACTACTACGACGGAAACACGGTCACGGCGCTGTGGAACTACGCCCAGCACTACACGCTGAACGACAATTCCTACAACACCCAGTTCGGGCCGTCCACGCCCGGCGCGATCAACCTGGTCAGCGGCCAGACCAATGGTGCTGTTGTCCATGGTGGCACCTCGGGCAACGTCGCCAACGGGACGCTGGTCGGCGACGCCGAGCCGCTGTTCGACCAGTGCTCGAACGCGAGCACGCCGCTGAACCCCGACGGTACGCCGGGCGGTGTCACCGCCTCGTTCACCGGTAAGAACATCGGCGATCTGATGAACGCCAAGGGCGTCACCTGGGGCTGGTTCCAGGGCGGCTTCACGCCTTCCTCGATAAGCAACGGGCGCGCGATCTGCGCCACCCAGCACGCGAACATCGCCGGCGCCACGCAGAACGACTACGTGGAGCACCACGAGCCGTTCCAGTACTACGCCAGCACCGCCAACCCCGACCACGTGTCGCCGAGCTCGGTCTCACAGGTCGGCGTCAGCGACCCGGCCGGCACCCCGGCCACCCAGGCCGTGAACCACCAGTACGACCTGTCGTGGTTCTTCAAGTCGCTGCAGAACGGCAACCTGCCTCAGGTCTCGTTCCTGAAGCCGCCGTCCTATCAGAACGCCCACGCGGCTAACTCCGACCCGCTCGACGAGCAGAAGTTCCTCGTCGACACGATCAACCAGATCGAGCAGTCACCCGACTGGTCGAGCACGGCGATCGTGATCGCCTACGACGACTCCGACGGCTGGTACGACCACCAGATGGGCCCGATCATCCGTCAGTCGCAGGACGCCCTGGACACGCTGAGCGGCCCCGGCAAGTGCGGTTCGGCCGCCACGCCGCCGGCTCAGAACGACCGCTGTGGCGTCGGTCCCAGGACACCGCTGCTCGTGATCTCGCCATACGCTCGGCAGAACTTCGTCGACAACACGTTCACCGAGCAGGCGTCGATCCCCCAGTTCATCGAGAACAACTGGGACCTGGGCCAGATCGGCAACCGCTCCGCGGACGCGGCGGCGGGGACTCTGAACAACGCGTTCGATTTCGCCAAGAACGCGTCGCGCGCTCCGGCGATCATCCTCAACGACGTCACCGGCGAGGTAACCAAGACGGTCGGCGCCTCGACTGACGCCGCGCCCGGCTCCGGCTCGGCTCCGAGCACCGGCTCGGGCAGCGCGGGCTCGGCCACCACCGGCGCCGGCGCCGGTAAGAGCAATGGGTCATCCACCGTCAGCGGCTCCGCCAAGACCACCAAGGTGAAGCTGCCGAAGGTCACCTGCAAGCAGACCACACGCAAGCACACGATCACGCTCACCTGCACCACCAAGGGCGGCTCGAACGTCGCCACGATGGTGCGCGTCCGGGTGTTCCACGGGCGCCAGCTGGTCCACAACTCGGCCGCTCGGGTCCGCTCCCACAAGGTGCGATTCACGATCCGGCTCGGGAACCGGGCCCGCTCGGGCAAGTACACGATCCGGCTGGCGGTCGACGCCGGCGGACAGGTCGGCGCGATCACGCGCTCGGCCCGTCTGCGCTGACGACGGTCACAGCCGGCTGTGGAGAGGGCCCGGCGACCGCCGGGCCCTCTTCTCTTCCCCGGCTCCGGGTACCGTCTGAGACGTGGCCGATTGGGACGATGTCCGCAGGCTCGCGCTGGCGCTGCCTGAGACCAGCGAGGGCACGGCGCACGGGAACACCGCCTGGCGCGTGCGCGACAAGCTGTTCGTGTGGGATCGGCCACTGCGCCAGAAGGATCTGGACGCGCTCGGCGAGTCTGCACCGACGGGACCTGTCCTGGGGGCGCGGGTCGAGCACCTCGTGGCCAAGGAGGCGTTGCTCGCCGATGATCCCAGCGTCTACTTCACCACACCCCACTTCGACGGCTACCCCGCGGTGCTGGTGAACCTCGACCGGATCGCCGCCGCCGACCTCGAGGAACTGGTCGTCGAGGCGTGGCTGTGCCGTGCCCCCAAGCGCCTGGCTCGGGACTACGCCGAGCGCCACCTGGACTGACTAGCGGTCGACTAGCTGCAGGTGGGATCCGGATCCCACGCCGCCTGGGACTGCGCCAGAGTGAGCGGTCCTCCCGAGGGGATCAGCTGGATGTGGTTGACCTCGGTGTTGTTGGGGTCCCCTGACGGGTCGAACGGCCGATACAGGCCGAAGCGGGCGAACTCGGCCTCGCTGATCTGAGCGGCGCTCGAGCGCAGCAGGCTGTTGACACCGATGTCCTCGGCCTTGCCCTGGGTGTGGGGGTCGTGGGCGTAGCCCCCGACCGCGACGCTGTGCGCCGGCGTGCGGTAACCGCTGATCCCGTAGATCGTGACTCCCAGCGCCCTGCCCAGGGCGTCGAGGCGCGCTGTCAACAGCGGAAGCTGCCCCGGCGTCTGACTCGTGCCGGGATCGGGCGTGAAGCCTGGGACGGACGATTTCACCACCGGGACGGCGTCGGCGCTGTCGGTGACCCCGCCGCATAGGTTGAGCTGCCTGAGCTCGCGCTTGACCTGGCGCAGCGACGGCGCGTGGGCGTTCACGTCTCCCGCTGGAGGCGTCGTCGCGCCGCCGCCGCCCGGATCTGCTCCGCCGCCCGCGGAAGCGCCGGCCTGCACCCCGGCCGCCGGCTGGATCGCCTGCGGGTGCCCCTGGGGCAACGGCGCGCCGGGGGTCGCCGCGGTCGTGGTGGTGGTCTGCGTCGGATGGGCGATGGTGCTGGAGCCGCACCCGGCGATCGCGACGGCGACGAGCACTGCCGCAGGTGCGGATCTCCTCAGATTGCAGGCGATACGCGGCACCCGAGAGGACAGTAAGGCATGCGCTGCGCCGCGTAAGGGGTCTGCACCGCGACATCGCTCCGTCTGCCCGATGTGCAGGAAGCGTCTTAGGCGCATGATCAACCTACGTCGAATTCCAAGGGAGCAATCGTGAACACCACACTCAACTCACTAGTCTCACAGCAGCGAACGGCGGACCTCCAGAGCCAGGCGCGCCGCTGGCGCGGCGAGGCCGACGGCTTTGACCGGGAGCACACGTCGACGGTCGAGCTCCGGCTCGCGCGAGTCGATGAGGGCACCGCGGTTCGCCGGCTGGCCCAGCTCGACGACGCGCCGGAGCTCGAGGGCCCGGCGATGCTCGCTGTGGTTGACGGTGAGGCCGTCGCCGCGATGTCGCTGAGTGACCTGCGGATCGTCGCCAACCCGTTCGTCCGCACTCAGCACGCCGTCAAGCTGCTCCGGCTCCGCGCCGCTCATCTGTCGGACCGTCGCGAGCGTCCGCGCCCGCGCCGGCTGCTTCGTCCGCGCTTCGCCGCCTGAGCCCCGCCTGAGAGTCGGCGCTCAGGCGGCCCGCGCCGCCGGGGCGAGCGCCAGACCGTGGCTAAGCAGCGCCTGGGGGCGAGCGCCGGCGTACCGCTCGCCGTCGCGCTCACCGGCCGACCGAAGCTCGGCCACCGCGATGCTCAGCGAGGGCATCCGATCGCGGCCATGGGCGTCCGACGCGATCACCGATCCGGGGGCACGGCGAAGCAGCCGCCGCGCGAGCGCGCGCACGTGGTTGCCGTACTGCCCGGCGAACGACCACGCGGTCAGCTGGAACGTGCTGCCGTGGTCCAGCTCGTGCTCGATCGCACGCTCGGTCGACGCGGTCTGTGCGGCGCGCTCGGGATGCGCCACTACGACCGCGAATCCTTGGCTGCGGAGCTCGTCGGCGGCCTCGGTGTAGTCGCCGTCGATCCCGTGAAACGGCGCCTCGAGCAGCAGCCAGCGGCGGCCCGCCGGTCCCTGCGCGATCGCGTCGAGCTGCGCGCGCGACAGCCTCCCGACCATTTGGTGTGAGAGCTCGCCGCCCGGCAGCACCTCGACCGGCATGCGGTCCTCGCGCAGCCGCGCCGACAGCTCGGCGACGCGGCCGGCGATCTCGGCAGGGTCGGTTACGTGCTGGGGGTGGACGTGCGGGGTGGCCACGATCGTCTCGGTGCCGTCGGCTACGGCGAGGGCGGCCAGGTCCAGGCTCTGCCGCATCGACTTCGGTCCGTCGTCGACGCCAGGGAGCAGGTGGAAGTGGATCTCTGAATAACTCATCTCCTTCGATGTTGACAACCCGAATCGGAATTCCGTGACGATCCGGTTAAGGCGGCCCCGGCCGCGGGTGCTAGGCGGCGTCGTGGAAGATCACGCCGAGCGCGGTCCGCCGGCCGCCGGTCACGGTCGCGACGCCGTGGCGCATGCCGACGCGGTGATAGCCGCTCTTGCCGCGGTTGGGGCGCTCGGCCGTTGGGAAGATCACGAACGCCCCCTGGGCCGGCGTCAGCACGTGGGCGCGGCTCTGCGCGCGCGGCCGCTGCTCGAGCAGCACGAACTCGCCGCCCTCGAAGTCGACTCCCGGGCGAGCGAGGATCGTCAGCACCTGGAACGGGAAGAACACCTCGCCGTACAGGTCCTGGTGGAGCGCGTTCCAGTCGCCCTCCCCGTAGCGCAGGATCAGCGGCGTGGGCCGCACCTGCCCCGCCGCGGCGCACAGCTGCAGGAGCTGCTCGTGCTCGGCGGGGAACGTCGGGTTCTCCCCGCGCAGAAGCTGTGACCAGTCGTTGGCGATCGGCGCCAGATGCCGGTAGAACGACGACCGCAGCGCGGCGATCGTGTCGGGCAGTGGATGGTCGAAGTAGCGGTAGCGGCCGTCGCCGAAGCGGTACCGGGCCATGTCGATCGTCGACCGGAAGCGGCCGCCGTCGAACAGCGCCGACAGCTGCTCACACTCCCCGGGGTTCAGCAACACCGGAGTGATCGCGTGGCCGCGATCGTCGAGCGACGCCCGCAGTTCGGACCACGGGAGCGCGTCGACGCGCTCCCGGATGTCGGTGACGATGTCGGTGGCGGTTGCGCTCATGCGAGGCTCCTCGGGTTCGCTGTCAGATCGGCTCCTGTGAACGGAACGCCGCCGCGGCCGGGTTCGTGAGACCGCGCCCGTCCGGGTAGCACCGCAACACCACCGCGGCCAAGACGGGGCGCCGCCGCAAACGCGGCGACGCCCCTGTTCCCCCCGCTGGCCTTCCCCCTACTGGTCGGCACCCAGGTCGATGACCGGGGCGATCAGCTGACTTACGTCGGGAGCGACCGTGACCTTGTCGTTGCCCCCGAGCGTGTCGACCTGCAGCGCGTCGTTGGCGGGCTCGCTGCCGGTGATGCCGAGCTGTGCCGGCAGCCCCTTGACCTGCACCTGCGAGCCGGACCGCGTGACGTTGACGCGGTCGGGGCCGTTGGTCGCGTCGGCGATCACCGTGTCCGCCTGTGCGTCGCCGGCCCCACCCGGCGTGCCCGCGAGGTCGACGTTCGCGGCGTTGAGATCGGTGCCGGTCAGGTCGTCGAAGGTCACCGTGTCGGACCCGCCGAGCGCCCTCACGTTCAGCGTCTCGACGCTCGCGAAGTCCATCGTGACCGCCGCGACGTCGCGGAACAGACGCACGCGCGAGCCGTTGGCCGAGACCGTGATCTTCTCCGAGGCGTTGGAGCCGTCGAAGTTCATGACGTCCTTGCCGCCTTGGCCTTCGACTGTGTCGCTCCCGTCGCCAGGATCCCAGGTGAAGCTGTCGCTGCCTCCACCTAAGAGCGCGGTGTCACTGCCGCGACCGCCGTCCACGGCATCCTTCCCTGGGCCGCCCAGCAGCATGTCGTCACCGTCACCGCCGGTCAGCGAATCGTCCCCTGGCCCGCCGTCGATCGTCAGGTGCGTCAGCTGCGCGAGCCCGTTGCCCGCGGCGATCGTGTCGTCGCCGCCGAGACCCTGCACGACGAGGTTCTCGACCCCGGTCGTGTCCTGCGGCGAGTTACCCGGCGCAAACGTGCGCGCCGCGGTCCCGTTGTTGACGACTCCGATCGTGTCCGCGGCGGAGGTGCCGCTGTAGGTCGCGGTGTCGTTGCCCGCGCCGCCGTCGAGCACGATCGCGGACGGGCCGGTCACGCCCACCCCCGACGTCAGGCGGTCGTCGCCGGCCAGCGCGTTGACGTCGACCAAGTCCTGTCCCGGCTCGCTGCCCGTGACGTTGACCGTCGGGGCGAGCCCGGAGACGACCACGGCGCCGGCGTTAGATCCGACATCGACATTGTCGGGGCCGGCGGTGCCGTCGACTACCACGCTGTCGGCCTGGCCGTCGCCGCCACCTGCCGGCGTGCCGCTGAGATCGACGTTCGCCGCGCTCAGGTCGGTGCCGGTCAGGTCGCCTACGGTCACCGTGTCGGCGCCGCCGAGCGTGTCCACGTTCACTGCATCGACCCCGTTTAGGTCCATCGTGACCGCGGCGACGTCGCGGAACAGACGAACCCGCGAGCCGTTCGCCGACAGCGAGATCCTCTCGGGCGCGTTGGAGCCATGGAAGTCCATCACGTCCTTGCCGCCCTGGCCCTCGACCGTGTCGCTTCCGTCGCCGGGATCCCAAGTGAAGCTGTCGTCGCCGTCGCCCATCAGCACCGTGTCGTTGCCGCGACCTCCGTCGATCGTGTCCTTGCCGTCGCCTCCGATGAGCACGTCACTACCGTCGCCACCGCGGATCGTGTCGTTGCCCGGACCCCCGTCGATCGTGAGCGGGCCGAACCCCGCCAGGCCGTTGCTCGCCTCGATTGTGTCGTTGCCGCCGCCGGCCTGCACATCGATCGCGAGGAACGTGCTGCTGCTGAACGCGAAGTCGATCGTGCCGTCCTCGCCGACGTCGACGAGCAGCTGTCCTGGGTCACTCGGCGAGGGCGAAAGCGACAGCTTGTCGGCGGCTCCGTTGCCGACTAGCTCCAGCGTGCCGCCCTGCACCTGTGCCTTGTAGGACGCCATCGCAGGCGCCGCCGCGAATGCCAGCAGCGCGGCGCTCGACGCACCGGCGATCGCATATATCCGGAGCGCTCTACCTCGCCCCTGTAAAGCTCTGATCCACATCCGTGGTGCTCCTCTCGGATCGATTGACCAGCCCAAGCTAGGCCTCGTTTCCGGGTCACACAATCGGGCGGGAGCCCTGATCTTTTCGCCCTCACCCTGAACCTGCACAGGCCACGGAAGGATCGACGTCGCGTCAGCGTCTGCCGGCGTATGGAGCAAAGTCGTCAGACGTCTGACCCAGTCTCGAGGAGCACCGCGTGATCGAGATCCTCGCCGGGTGCGCGGCCGGTGCGGTCGTACTGTCCGCCCGCCGGCTCATCGACGCCCGCCGGCTCGTGTGGATGGCCCGGCACCCTGCTCCGACGTTCGTGTTTGCTGACCTGGTGGGCTATACCGCGCTGACCGAGCGGCGTGGCGATGACGCCGCGGCGCGGGTCGCGCACGACTTCTGGCGCGCGATGTCCGTGCTGTGCCGCGAGTACGGAGCGCGTCAAGTAAAGGCGATGGGCGACGGCGCGATGATCTGGGCCCCCGACGCGGCGCGTGCGGTGACGCTGGCGACCAGCGCAGTCGACCGGCTCGGCACCCGCGGCGACCTGCTGCCGGTGCGCGTCGGTGTCCACACTGGCTCCGCGGTGATGCGCGGCGGGGATTGGTACGGGGGTGCCGTCAACCTGGCCGCACGCTTGGCGGCGGCGGCCGAGCCCAACCAGGTGCTGGTCAGCGGCGCCACCCGGACCGCGGCCAGGACGGGACGCAACTGGCCGGCCCGCAGCCGGCGGGAGCTCGTGCTGGCCGGGGTCGATCGTCCAACCGTGGCCTGGGCGCTGACCGCGAACTCGAGCCGGCGGCGGAGCGGGGCACGCTCAGATGGAAGGATCGTCGCCTCGCTCGCGTCTTGACCGAGCAGACAGGTAAATCGGACGTCTGATGACTTGGGGGCAAGACGGATGACATCGCAGCTGGCCGTCGACCCGGCCGGGACACAACCCACCACCCGCCTGCTGGCGCTGCTCGAGTCCGCCCCGGGCGGACAGCAGACGGCCGGCCGGCCGCTGATCGAGCGCGACGCCGAGCTAGGCGCGCTGTCCCGTGCCGTCGCGGGCGTTCGCGGCGGGGGCGGCAACGCGATCCTGGTCGAGGGCCCGGCCGGGGTCGGCAAGACGGCGTTGGTCGACAACGCGGCCGCCCTCGCAAGCCGCGCCGGCTTCCAGGTGCGCAGGACGGCGCCGGGTCCGCACGACCGGGAGTTTTCATTCGGCGCGGTTCGCGCGCTGCTGGAGGCGCCGCTGCGCGACGCCCGTCCCGACCTGCGCGCCAAGTTGCTCGACGGGCCCGCTGCCCCCGCCCGAGGGCTGCTGGTCTGCGGGGAGACACCGGACGGCGATGCGGTGACCGCTGCCGCCCACGCGATCATGTGGCTATGTGCGGGCATCGGCGCTCGCCGCCCGCTGGCGCTGATCGTCGACGACGCTCATTGGGCCGACCGCGCCTCGCTGCAGACGTTCGCCTACATCGCTCGGCGCATCGAGGACCTTCCGGTGCTGCTGGTGCTCGGAGCTCGCGGCGCGGACCCGCGCGCGGCGACCGATCTGCTCAGCCTGATCGCGGACGCGCGCGCCGTGACCACACTTCAGCCGGCTGCGTTCAGCGTCGCCGGGGCGACACGTCTGATCCGCCGTCTGGTCCCCGAGGCCCCGGTCACCACCTGCCGAATGCTGCACCGCGCCGCCGGAGGTGACCCCTGGCTGCTATCGGAGCTCGCGGCACAGATTCAGGTCGGCGAGACCACGCCGGACGGTGACCCAGAGGCACTCGAGGTCACGCCGCGACTCCGCGACGCCGTGGCCCGCCGGTTGGCCGGGCTGATGCCTAGCGACCGTGCCGTCGCCGCGACCCTGGCCGTCATCGGCGAGGGCCAATCGCCTCACGCGGTCGCGCAGGTTGCGGGTGTCCCGGTGGCGGAGCTGGGCACGGCCCGGGCCGCGCTGGCCGCGGCCGGGCTGCTGTGTCGTGACCGCGATGCGTTCGCCCATCAGCTGGTGGGGGATGCGATCCGTGACGCCCTAGCTCCCGCCGAGCGCGATCGCCTTCACCGCGACGGCGCACGCACGCTGCTCGAGCTCGGCGGGCCCGCCGAGCATCTCGCCGGCAACGCACTGCGCTCCAGGCCCCAGAGCGACCCGGACCTGAGCAAGCTGCTCCGGCGAGCCGCGCGGCGGGCGTCGCGGCGCGGGGCGCCCAGCACGGCGGCCGAGTTCCTCGAACGCGCGCTCGGAGAGCGAGCCCCGGGCGACGACCGCGGCGAGTTGCTGGCGTCGTTGGCGACCGCCACGTTCGATGCCGGCCTGCCCGGCGTCCGCCGCCAGCTGCACGCGGCGCTGCGCGAGCCCGCCGAAGGCGAGATCCGAATCGACGCGCTGACCCGCCTGGCGGCGCTCAGCGCGGCCGAAGGCGAGGACGGCGGGGCACTCGAGCGGGTCGAAACCGAGCTGGCGGGCGAACGCGGGCTGCGGGCGCGGATGATCCTCGAGGCCGCTGCGCTCGACGCCCTGATCGCGCAGCCGGCCCGGCACGCAGAACGCGCCTGGCGCGCGTCCGCCGTGGATCTGACCACCGCGGCCGACCCTGTCCTGCGTCGCGTCGGGCTCGCCCACCGGGCGTGGCTGGAGACCGAACAGGGCAGCTCGAACGCCGAGCGATGTGCCGCGACAGCGCTGGACGCGCTTGACGGCGGCCACCTGCTGGCCGACATCGAACGGCGCTCGGCGTATCACCTGTGCATCCGCGTGTTGGTGATGACCGACGCCGTGCCGGAGGCGCGCCGCGCGATCTCTGCACTGGAGCAGGAAGCCGTGCAACGCGGATCGGTCCGGCTGCGCGCCGGCGCCGCCTGGCACGCCGCCGAGCTGTCGCTCCGAACGGGCGACATCGACGCCGCCGAGCGCACCGCAACCCTCGCGCTCGAGCTGGCCGACCGCGACGTCAACGTGTTCGCCGGCGGCGCCACGCGGGTGCTGGTCTGTGCGCTGGCCGAGCGGGGCGAGTTCGATCGTGCCCACGACCTGCTTCGGGGCCGAGGGTTCGACGGCGAGCTCGGCGGGCGTCCGTGGGAGGTCGGCGTGCTGCACGCGCGTGCTCGGCTGGCGCTCGCTGAGGGCGACTTCGAGCGCGCCCACACCGATGCCGTGCAGGCCGGCGCCGCTCGCGCGGCTCAGGGCCGCCCGAACCCTACGTGGACCGGCTGGCGCGCGACCGCGGCCCGAGCGCTCGCCCATCTCGGTCGTCGCGACGAGGCGGCCGCACTGGCCGACGAGGAGCTGGCGCAGGCGCGCGCGTTCGGGGCCCCGGTGCCGATCGCCGGCGCACTGGTCGCACGCGCGGTGTCCGAGCCTAACGACGCGGCGCGGATGGACACCTGCGAGGACGCGCTGGACGTGCTCGACGGGCAGTTCGCGGCGCTCGAGTCCGTGCGCGCTCGCCTCGAGCTGGGCACCGCGCTCGCCCGCATGGGTCGTCGCGTGGAGGCGCGCGGAGCGCTGCGGCCGGCGCTCGCCGAGGCCGACCAGGTCGGCGCCGTGCTGCTGGCGCGTCGCGCTCGGCGTGAGCTGGTGGCGACCGGCCTGCGGCCTCGGCGTTCGGCGCTGCACGGGGTCTGCGCGCTCACGCCACGTCAGCGCGAGATCTGCGAGCTCGCCGCCGACGGCCACAGCAACCGGGAGATCGCGCAGCAACTGTTCCTCAGCATCAAGACGGTCGAGACCCACCTCGCGGTCTGCTACCGCAAGCTCGAGATCACCAGCCGGCGTGCGCTGCGTGACGCCTTGGCCGGGTAGCGCGGCCGCCCTCGCGGTCTGTGAACATCTGGGGCGGATGCCCACCCGCCGCCGACGCCCGTCGCTGGTCGAACAGGTTCGAGAAAGCCTGCTCGAGGACCTCGTCTCCGGCAGGCTCGCCCCGGGCGACAAGCTCGACAACGAGAACGAGCTGGCCGAGCGCTTCGGCGTCAGCCGTGCGACCGTCCGCGACTCGGTGCGGGCGCTGATGGACGCCGGGTATCTGACCCGCCGCCACGGTTCCGGAACCTACGTCTGCAACGCGCCGCGGACCCGCCATCCGCTCGAGACCACGGTGAGCTACACCGCGATGATCCGCGAGGCGGGGCACAAGCCGGCCGAGCACATCATCAGCCAGGGCGTGCGCGTCCCCGACCACGCCGACCGCGAGCGCCTGGGCCTCGCCGACGGCGCGTCGGTCGTGGCGGTCGAGCGGGTCAGGCTGGCCGGGCGGCGCCCGGTGATCTACTCGCGCGACCGGATCCCGGTCGAGCTGCTCGGTGACCGCACCGACGGACCGCTGGACAGCTCGCTGTACGAGATGCTCGAGAGCACGGGCCACCCGGTGGCCCGCGCCAGCGCGCGTCTGATGCCGACGGTCGCCAACGCCAAGCTCTCGCGGCTGCTGGTCGTCAAGCGCGGGGCACCGCTGCTGCGGATCGACCAGGTCGACTACGACGAACGCGGCCGCCCGGTGATGCTGTCAGACGAGTGGCACGTTGCCGACGCGTTCGAGCTGATCGTCAACCGGCGGGCATCGCCAGCGGCCGAAGACTGACCTCGACGCACCGCGCAGCGAACAGCTCGAGCACCTCCGGGTTGGGCTTGTCGGGTCCGCGGCGATTTGTCTCGAACGCGAACTCGCGCCCATCGTGCAGAGCCACGGTCGCGCGCATCGTGGCGACCGTGGACCTGAGCGCCACCGACGACACGTCGGCGAACAGGAGCTCAGCGAACGGCTGGCCAACGGGCTTGCCGAGCAGCCCGCGGTGATTGACCAGCGAGAACCAGAACGGCGACACCGCCAGCCAGCAGCTGCGGACCCGCTGGAACCTGACCATGCAGGCTGCCTCGACCGGGCAGTCGAGGTGGATCGTCAGCTTCCTCGCGTGGCTTGTGTTCCCCGGCATCTGGCGTCCTCGTTGATGTGGCTCTCCGATCCATCACGGTAGGCGCGATCGGCCGCGCTGTCAGTCGGTGAGCGGCCCTGGACTTTGGGCCCGTGACCCTTAGTCCATGCGACGTCCATGGACATGGGCCACGGATCGAAAATTCAGGGACAGGTTCAGGGAATCTCCCCATACCGCAGCGACGGCCCGGCGGCGATGCTGCGGTGATGCCGAAGTACGTCCTCAGCCACAGGCACGAGCCGCAGGAGTGTGCGATTGCCGTGGCCGCGTGGAAAGGCTTCGCCAGCCCGCTACGCCACGGCCGCCCGCTGGGCTCGTGCGTCAACGGCGGGCATCGCCTGTGGTGGATCGTGGAGGCATCCGATCAGCGTGATGCGCTGTGTCTGCTCCCCCACTACGTCGCGCAGCGCACGGTCGCGGAGGAGGTCAGAGAGGTGCCGCTCCCGTGAGGCGGCCCACGTCCGCCGGTGGGCGCCCCGCGCGCTCACAGATGCTCGACCCCGAACGGTTGGGCGACCACCTTGACCAGCTCTACCGCGCCGCCTGGGCGTTGTGCGGATCGCGGCCCGACGCCGAGGATCTGGTCCAGGAGACGCTGCTCAACGTGCTCAAGCGGCCCCGGCTGCTGCGCGACGGCAACGAGGTCGGCTACCTGATGCGGTCGCTGCGCAACACCTGGGCCAGCCGCTACCGGACGCTCGCCCATCGCCCAACCGAGCACGCCCTGCTCGAGGACGACGCCGTGGCCCAGCAGCCGAGCGAGATCAACGCTCGAGAGATCATGGAGGCGATCGCCAGCGCGCCCGAGCCGTATCGCGACGCGGTGATCGCCGTCGACGTGCTCGGGCTGTCCTATCGCGAGGCGGCGCGCTCGCTGCGCACCCGCGAGGCGACGATCACCAGCCGCCTGCACCGAGGCCGCCAGCACGTCGCCAGCAGGCTGTCCGGCGAGCCCGGGACTCAGTCGGGGTCGCGCCCCGCCAGCGCGGTGACGCGACCCTCCTCGGACTCGCTGGCGATGATCGCGGCCAGCGCCGTGCGCGAGCGGATCCCGAGCTTGTCGTAGATCCGGGCGAGGTGGCTCTCGACCGTCTTCTCACTCACGAACAGGGCGGCGGCGACCTCGCGATTGCGGCTTCCCGACGCGACCAGCGCCGCTACCTCTCGCTCGCGCGGGCTCAGGGCGGCGGCGCCGGTGGCCGACGCGACCGGCCGCGGCCGGCGTCGCCGCCGACCCAGTCGACGCAGCTCCTGCGCGGCCGCGTCGGCCTCGCGCAGCGCTCCGCGCTCGGCCAGCGTCCGCTCCGCCGCCTCCAGTTCCGCGATCGCGGTCTTGGCATCGCCGTCGCGGGCGCGGGCAATCCCGAGCACCACTCGTGCGCGCGCGCTCAACACCGGGTTGCCGCCGCGCTCGCCGACCGCGATCGCTTCGGCGGCAAGGCGCTCGGCGCCCTGCGAGTCGCCGGCGGCCAGCAGCACGTGGGCTCGCGCGCAGATCGCCGTGGCGGTCCGCTGCGACAGCCCCGTGGCACGCGCGCGAGCCTCCGCCGACTGCGCCGAGGCGGCGGCTGCCTCGACGTCGCCGAGCGCCAGCTGCGTGCGGATCAGCAGCTCCCAGCCGTGACCGCCGCGAAGGTCAAGTAGCTGCTGTGCGGGCCCGGCCTCCACAGCTGCGAGCTCGTCGCGAGCGCCGGCCGCGTCGCCGGCGGCGCTCAGCGCGGCGGCGAGATGCAGCCGCGACAGGCTCGAGAAGTAGGTCTGGGGGATCGACTCCGAGCGGGCGACGGCCTCGCGAGCGCTGGCCAGCGCCCGGCCAGTGTCGCCCGTCCATGAGGACACCATCGCGTCCGCCCACAATGCCCAGATCGCGAACTGGTCGTTGCCGGTCAGGATCGCGGCGTCAGTGGCCGTCTCGGCCACGGCCGCGGCCTCGGTGATCTCACCTCTCATCAGCCGGCAGTTGGCCTCGAGCACGAGCAGGCCGGGGATCAGCGGGCTCTGTCCGGTCTGCCGGGCCAGGCGCAGCGCGCGGCGGACGTGCTCGAGCGCATCGTCGGCGCGCTCGAGCACCAGCGCGGCCTGGGCGACGTAGCCGCCGACGTCGAGCTGCTCGGCCAGTTGATCATCCGAAAGCGTCACGTAGGCGGCCTCGGCCTCGGCCAGACGTGAGCTCCCCTCGTCAAGCCTCCCCAGCGCGGTCGCCGCGAGGCTGCACAGCGACGCTGCCCACGTCTCCAGCAACGGGTTGCGGATCTCCCGCGAGCGCACGAGCACGTCGTCCGCGACTTCCTGCATCTGCGGGAACTCGCCGCGCCAGTAGTGGTCCAGCGCGAGCTCGAGCGTCAGGACGAGCGCGCCGCCGCTATCGGGCGGCAGCGACTGCAAGGCATCGGCGACCAGCGCCCGCGAGTCGAACGGCCGCCCGCTCATCCGCCTCGCGAATGCGATCCGGGCCACGAGCCTGGCGCGCTCGTCCACGCGCTCGGGCGCCAGCAGCGCGGCCGCTTCGTCGAGGACCTCAAGCGACGCGTCGTAGTCACCCGCGAACGTCAGCGCGCTCGAGGCCTCGGCCAGCAGCGACAGGCGCCGTTGCTCGTTGTCGGGGCCGGCCAGCAGGCGCGTGGCCGCGAGCAGCCAGCCCCCTGCGGCTTCCGGCGCGCGCAGGGCCGCGTCCCGACCGGCAGCCACCAGCAATTCGATCGCCGGCTCATCGCCGGGGATCGCGGATTGCTCGACGTGATGAGCCCTGCGGCTGACCGGGGCGTGGGCGTCCGCCAGCGCTCGGGCGGCTCGGGCGTGGGCGCCGAGCTTCCATCCGCGCGGCGTCCCGTCGTACACCGCCCGGCGGACGATCGGATGCCTGAATCGGAACCGTCGCGGGGCCTCGGTGGTGCGGATGAACTCGAACCGCAACAGCTCGTCGATCGCGGCCAGCACGAAGATCATGTCCCGCTCGGCGATCGCCGCGATCAGCTCCGGCTCGAACGGCTCGCCCGCGACGGCCGCGGACTCCAGCACGATCCTCGACTCGTCCGAGACCGCGATCAACTCCTCCTGGATCGCGGCGATCAGCTCCCGCGGGACCCCCCGGTGCGCGTCCCCCGGCGGGCCGGCTGGGCGCACCGGTCGGATCCGGCCGGCCCGGGCCAGCTGCTCGAGGTAGAGCGGGTTGCCGCCGCTCTCGGTGAACAGCAGCGCGCGGGTGAGCTCGTCGACCTCGGGACCGATCAGCGCAGCCGCGTCGTCGGGGCCGAGCGGCGCGAGCTCGAGCCTGGACCCGCGGGCGCCGCGGGCGCTGCCCTCCAGCGCCGCGAGCAGACGCGTCGGCGCCTTGCGGTAGGCCACCGCGGTGAGCAGCGGACCGCGAAAGCGTCTCAAAAGGTGGGTCAGCAGCTCCACCGAGGCTGCGTCGGCCCAGTGCACATCGTCAAGCGCGAGCAGCATCGGCTGGCGCTCGGTGAGCCGCTCGAGCAGGCTGCGGACGGCGTAATGCAGCCGGTAGCGTTCGGCGCCCTCGCCCCCGCTGGCGTCCCCGCGGTACTGGCTGGGCAGCGCCGGGAAGACCGCCGCGAGCTCGGTCACCAGGCTCTCGTCCAGCGCCCGCAGGAGCGCGGGCTCGAGCGAGCCCAGGTAGTCGTTGAGCGCGTCGACGATCAGCCCGAACGGGATGTCGCGCTCGAACTCGGCAGCGTGGCCCTCGAGCACCAGATGGCCGCGATCCTCCCCGCGGCGGCACAGTTCGGCCAGCAGCCGCGACTTGCCGATGCCCGGCTCGCCGACGAACTGCAACAGGCATGGCTCACCCGACGCGAGTTGATCGAGGGCTGCCTCGAGTTCATTCAGCTCGCGGGCACGACCTACTAGCGCGCGCACAGGCTCGGTATCCAAGGTGACCTCCCGGGCTCTGCTGCACTCGACCCCCCGGGCCGTCCCAGCGTACTCGGTGCAAGCCGAGGTGTAACGGCTGCCACCATGGGTGTTGTTCAGGTTGTGAGCACAAGAATCATTCAGCTGGCCAGGATCCGTCTGTACGGGCACGTGTGGCCGATCCTGCAGACCGCGGTGGCCGCAGTCGGCGCGTGGTATCTGGCCGCGCTGCTGGGCGTCGAGCATCGCCCGGCGTTCGCCTCGATCGCGGCCGTGATCTCGCTTGGAGCCGCCTTCGCCGAGCGGCGCCAGCGAGCCGTTCAGCTGATCGGCGGGGTGATGCTGGGGATCCTGGTAGCCGACGGACTGCTACGCGTGATCGGGGGCGGGCTGCCCCAGATCGGGCTGCTGGTGGTGCTCGCGATGCTGGCGGCGGTGCTGCTGGGCGGCGGCGAGATGCTGGTGGGTGAGGCCGCGGTGTCGGCGATCCTGGTGGCGACGCTGTCCGCGACTCCGGAGGTGCGCCTGTTCGACGTGCTGATCGGCGGCGGGGTCGCGCTCGCCGTGCACACGCTGGTGTTCCCGCCCGATCCCGTGATCGGGGTGGCCCGGGCGACGTCGGCGGTGTTCGGCGAGCTCGGGGTGGTGTTGCGCGACTCCGCGGCCGGGCTGGCCGGCGGGGACGTGCGCCGCGCGGAGGCCGCGGTGCAGGCCGCCGAGAGCGTCGAGGCCCGCGTCGACGAGCTCAAGCGAGCAGTGATGCTGGGCAGCGATACCGCGCGGTGGGCGCCGCTGCGCCGCTCGCGCCGGACGGAGCTGGACAATTACGCGCGGGTGATCGAGCACGCCGACCTGGCCGCCCGCAGCGCGCGGATCCTCAGTCGGAACGTGCTCTCCTACGTGCGCGGAGGGCGTCCGGCAGTGTCCGATCTGGCCGAGGCCGTACAGGGTCTCGGCCTCGCGGCCTGGGAGCTGCCGGCTCAGTTCGACGAGCCATGGCGCAGCGGGGACGTGCACCGGATCGCGCTGCAGGCCGCGGGTCGCGCCACCGGGGCTGCGTCGCAACATCCCGACATCGCCTTGACCGAGATCGCCGGCCAGGTCCGTTCGATCGCGATCGACATCGTCAGGGCCTCGGAGGCCGGCGAGACCGATCACGGCGCGCTGCTCGAGGCGCCGACCGAGGAGCTGCTGGCCGCGCTGCCGCTGCCCGAGGTCGCTGCTCGCTAGTTCGCCGCGTAGCCGGCGCGGCGGGCTTGACGCCGATGCGAACATACGTTCGTGACCAGCGACGGCAGCGCCTACGGCCGGTTTCGCCGCGCGCTCGAGATGGGCAACGAGACACTCGTGCTCGCGGCCGCCCGCGAGCTCCCGCACATCGCGCTCGATGACGCGCTGCGGATCTGCCTGGTGCTCCGCGACAGCGACCGCGTGCGCTTCGAGCGCGCCGCGGTTCGCTGGCTCGGGCGGTTCGCTCTCGAGGCCCACGGGGTCACGATCGAGACCCTCCGCCAGGCCGCCGAGGCGCTGGAGTCGCTGCCCTCGAGCACGGCCATCGCAATGGAGCGACTGCAGGTGCTCTGCGCCCAGCACAGCGTGCTCTGAACCCCTGTTTCATGGGGATTGGCGACTAACCTGAAGGGATGGCCAAGACCTGGGTGCTGAAGACCGAGACGAAGGGGACCGGCGCCACCGTGGTGCCGCTCGAGAGCACCACGCGGCGCTCCGCGACGACGGAGCCGGTATTCGTTCCCCGCGACCCCGCGCCCAGGGCCGAGCCCACCCCCGAGGCGCCCGCGCCTCGACGCTTCCGGGTCGTCGACGTGATGAGCCGGCAGGAACTGGTCGACGACGGGAGCGCACGGGACGCGGTCGATGCGCTGCGCGACGTGCGCAGCCTGGTCGACGTCGATCTGTACGTCTGGCAGCCGATCCATGAGCGATGGCGGATGTTGGCGTCGCCTGAGCGTCACACGATGTGGGAGCTCGCCGGTCACTAGCTGACGGATGCGTCAGTCGTTGGGCCCCTCGACGGCGCGCAGTCCGGGCCGGCTGTCGGGCGTGGCCTCGTCGAGCTCGGCGGACAGCGCTTCGCCCTCGAACCGGGCGAGTGACTCCTCGCACGAGGCGACGGCCGCGGCGGCCTCGTGAGCGCCGGGCGCATCGAAGTAGTCGCGCGCACGGCGCGAACCCTCTGCCGGCGGCTCGGTCAGCGGTCGCCCGGGCTTGAGTTCGGTCCCGGGCACCGCTGGCCCGTGGGTCTCCCATAGGTCGCTCCGGCATGACAACCTTCGCGTGATGTCTGCCGGACCGGCGCGTATCGTGACGCTCCTCGAGCGCGATGACGAACATCGCGTGCTCGAGCGAGCTGTCGAGCAGGCCGGGCTCGGCAACGGCGGCGCGGTTCTCGTCGAGGGGCAGGCCGGCGTCGGGAAGACCGAGCTGCTTCGGCTGGCCGCCTCCCTGGGTGAGGCCGGTGGCCGGCGTGTCATGCGCGGTCGGGGATCAGAACTTGACCGTTCATTCGGATTCGGCGTCGTGCGGCAGTTGCTCGAGCGCTGCGTGAGGGAGTCGCCCGACCTGCTCACCGGCGGCGCGGAACCGGCGGGAGCGGTGTTCACAGCGACGCAAGGTGACGCCACGGACGCCGAAGGGCTGTTCGCGCGCCTGCACGGTCTGTACTGGCTGGCGGCCAACGTCGCGTCGCGGGAGCCGCTGGTGCTGGTGGCCGATGATCTTCACTGGGCTGACACGGCCTCATTGCGATGGCTGGTGTTCCTCGCAGAGCGCATCGAGGACCTGCCGGTCCTGCTCGTCGGCCGCGACGCGACCCGCCGAGCCGGGTGCCGATCTGGCTCTGCTCGACGTGCTCGCGAGCAGGTCGGAGATCGTGCGGCCAGCGCCGCTGTCGGCCAGCGCGGCTGCGGAGCTGGTCCGAGCCCGGCTTCCGGACGCCGTCGAGCAATTCTCGGCTGCTTGCCACCAGGCGACCGGCGGCAATGCGTTTCTGCTCGGTGAGCTGCTGGCGGAGTTGGCCGACCAGGGGGCGGCCGGGACCGCAGCCGAGTCGACCGGCATCTTCGAGTTCGACTCAGAGCGCGTAGGGCACGCCGTCCGCCGTCGGCTGCGGCTCATGTCAGACGACGCGACGGCTGTGGCTCGCAGCGTTGCGGTTCTGGGGCCGCCGACGCCGCTGGGCGACGTCGCCGCACTGACGGAGCTCGATGACGAGGCTGCCAATGGTGCTGCCGAGGCGCTCGTCGCCGCGGGGGTGCTGATCGCCGACCGCGATGTCGAGCTCGACTTCGTTCATCCAGTCGTGCGAAGCGCCGTATACGGGCAGATCTCGCCGCTCGAGCGTCAACGCCTTCATCGGCGGGCGGCCGCCCTGATGCAGGCACGCAAGGCGGAGAGCGAGCGCGTGGGTCGCCACGTGTTGAGACTCGCGCCCGCGGGCGATCCAGCGCGCGTGGCGGTGCTGCGATCCGCTGCCCGCGACGCCGCCGCGCGCGGCGCTGCCGACGCCGCCATCGATTACCTCCAGCGGGCGCTTGACGAGCCGCCGCCGCAGGCTCAGCGCGGCGCGGTCCTACACGAGCTCGGCCTCGCCGAGGCGACCGACCGACGGCGTGAGGATTTCGAGCGGCACCTGCGCGAGGCCGCCGCGATCACCGACGATCCACGGGCGCGATCCAGGATCGCCCTCGACCTCGGGCGCGCAGTGGCGTCCTGCGGCGAGTTCCGCGGCTCGGTCGAGATCTTCCACGAGGCGCTCGGCGGCGTCGCGAATGGTGACGACGAGCTTCTGGTCGCGCTCGAGGCCGAGATGCTGGCGATGGCCTTCCACGAGTTCACCTGTACCGAGCTCGTCGCACCATATTGGGAGCGCCGATTCGCGCAGCTCGAGGCCCGTGAACCGCTCGCCTCGCGAACCCTCGCGCCGCTCGCGCTCGCCGTTGCCGCCTCTCTCGGTCCTGCCGGCGAAGCGATCGCGCTCGTTCAACGGGCACTCGACGTCGGGCGGTTCGAGGCGCCCAACAGCGTGATCGTCGGCGCGATCGGAAACTCGCTCATTTACGCAGGCGCCCTGTCACAGGCGGCCCGCGTGTACCGCGAATCGATCACGGCCGCCGAAACAGCCGGGAACCGCCTCGCGATCGCGTGGCAATCGACGATGCGGGCAAAGGCGTCCGTGCGCTTGGGGGAGATCCGCCGCGCCGAGGCCGAGGCGCGCCTGGCACTTCGGGTGTTCGAAGAGGGCAGCGGCGAGCCGGGCGTTGCGTGGTGCGTCGCTCACCTCCTCGACGCGCTGCTCGCGCGCGGTGCACTCGACGAGGCTGCCGAGTTGGTCGACCGCCACCTCGTCGGAGCAAGCGCTGCGCCGACGCTCCCGGTCGCGCTGCTGCGCACCTCGCTTGCCCACTTTCATCTTGCGGGAGGGCAGGCCGCCCTCGCGCTGCAGGAGGCGCAGGCCGCCGGTCGGCTCGTGTCGGCAACGATCTCCAACCCATACTGCTGCGACTGGCGCTCGGCGGCTGCGCTGGCGCTCTCCGCACTCGACCGTGACGACGAGGCGCGCGCGGCGGCCGAGGATGAGCTCGACGATGCGCGACGATTCGGCGTCAGCGCGGCCGAGGGAGCGTCGCTGCGGACCCTCGGTTTGGTGATCGGCGGAACGGACGGAATACAGGCGCTCCGGGACTCGGTCGCGGTGCTCGAGCGTGCCGAGGGGCAGCTCGAGCATGCGCGCTCGCTGCTCGAGCTGGGGGCCGCGCTGCGACGCGCCGGGATACGAGCCGAGGCGCGTGACGTGCTGCGTGCGGCGCTCGACGAAACGGCTCGCCTCGGAGCCAGTGGTCTAGCCGATCGCGCGCACGAAGAGCTGATCGCCGCGGGTGCCCGTCCTCGGCGAGACCGGCGCCTGCTTTCGGGCCGGGAGTCGCTGACGGCGAGCGAGGATCGGATCGCCGTACTCGCGGCGGAAGGACTGTCGAACCGTGAGATCGCCCAGCGCCAGTTCGTGACCGTCAAGGCCGTCGAGTGGCACCTGCGTAACGTCTACCGCAAGCTCGACATCTCATCGCGCCAGGAGTTGCCCGAGGCACTCCTCGCACGACCCCAGAGCACAACCCTGGGGTAGCGCCTCTAGCGACGTGGCCGCGGCCCGCACGGAAGATGGTCGCCCACGAGTACGAGAGAGGTCTGATGTCATGAGCCCGCAGCCACGTCTGGCAACACTCGATTACCTGGCAGAGATCGCCAAGGACTGGGCGGTGAGCAGCTTCGCCGCAGCCACGAACAGCGATTTCGTGCTGGCGCCGCATCGGTTCGAGTTCGAGAACCCAGCCGTCCTCCGTCGGCAGCTGCCGCGCTCCTCGCCCGAGGCAGCCAACCCGCTCGGATTCGCGGCCGCCATCGAAGGACCGGCCGTGTGGGCTCGCAGCGACGTCGTCACGCTGCTCGCCGACACGACGTCCGGCAGCGTCGCCTACGAACAGGAGATCGTCGAGATCCTTGGGGTGGAGGAGGACGACGTCTTTGCCGAGGCGGCGCTGGTGGTGAGGATCCCGGACCTTCCGCCCTGCATCGGTCGCTTCTTCACGGCCCTGTGAGCGTCAGCGGGCAGCTCAGCGGATGAACGCGACCGCGCGCTCGCAGTCGTCGTCGGCCACCCAGACGTAGATGCGGTCAGTCGCGCCGACGCTGAGCTGAGCCAGCAGGTGCCAATCGCCGTCGCCGGCGGCCGCCGCACAGTCTTCCGGCATCGCTCCCGTGGTTTCGTCCGGGTAACCCAGGAGCCGGTGGTAGGCCAGCTCCTCGCCGCCGTCGCGCTCGACTTCGACCCCCTGGCTCTCCGATAGCCGGTCGCGCACGCGGATGTAGGCATAGTGCTCATCCGGATCGAGTTCCAGCTCCTGGACCGGATCGCTCCAGACTCGCGGCAGCACCAGGTGGACGCCCAGCCGCATCGGCTGCATCGTGCTCCCGAACGTGAGCGCTTGCTCATAGCGCTCGACCCTGGCCCGCCGGGCGTCCGCGATCTCCTGCGACCGTGCCGCGGCCCGCTGCACCGACACCACCAGCCAGCCCGACCCAGCCAGCGAGGTCTCTCGCAACGCCGGCGCAGACAGCGCAATCTGCGCCAGCACAACGAACTCCGGCCCCGGGCCGGAAGGGTCAAGGCCCTCGGCGATCTCCAGACCTGCGTCGAGATCCAGCCACGCCTCAGCCTGTCCGGGATCGGGAGCATCCAGTGTGATCCGCACCGACCGGCGGGCGAGTCGCTGGACCTCAGCGACTCGCGCCTCCAGCTCGTCGGCCCGAGCGAGATCGCCCAGCTCCTCCAGCTCCAGACAGCGCGCCGGCGTCCTGGCCTCGGCCCGAACCGGCGGCGGCTCGGCGAAGTCCGGGTAGACGGAATCGTCCGGGGCCGGATTGTCGCCGAGAACGTTCCCGAAATCGGAAAGCGCCCGCATCGACGGCGCCGCAATCTCGGTTATCTCTCGCGCCTCACGGACGACTCGGCTGCCGAGCGTTCGCAGGAAATCCCGTCGGTTCGTCGCCATCAGTCCTCATGATGCCGCACGAGCTTGACGAGCGGCCGCGGATCCGAGCTCGGCGTCAGCCAGCCCGCGCTCGAGCTGGAGCTGCACGCTGGGAGCGATGTCGGCGATCACGTCCTCGACCGCCGCGCCGGTGATCGGCTGTAGCCCCAGCACGTACCGGCACAGCGCGAGACCGAGCAGCTGGGTGCCGATGAGCCCGCCACGTCGGTCGGCCTGATCGAGGCCTAGCGCGGCGACCGGCTCGGTGATCAGCCGGTTGAAGTTGACCTGAAGCTGCTGGGCGACATCGGAGTTGGTCACCGCGGTCCTCAAAAGGAAAACGAGACTGTCGTCCTCGGGGTTGCGCTCCCAGCGGTCGACGAAGTGGCGGACCATGCACTCGCCCCGTTTCGAGGCCGGAACAGTCCCGAGGTCTGGGACCTGGAGGTGGCTGGTCGCCGCTGCGGCGAACAGGCCCGCCTTCGAGCCGAAGTAGCGCATCACCATCGACGGGTCGATTCCGGCTTGCGCGGCTACGGCCCGGACCGTGGTCCGCTCGAAACCGTGTGCGGCAAACAGCCGGCGGGCGACTTCCAGGATCGTGCGACGGGTGGGCTCCGACCGAGGTCCACCAAGGCCCGGCACCCGGTTCGCGGAGGGGGATTCGGCCTGGTGCCTCGGCACAGACGCAAGTCTATACAAGCTCGCCAACAACTGATGGCCAACACATGTTGACTTACACGCCCGCCTGTTCTAGAGTTAGCCAACAAGCGTTGGCAAACAGAGCGAGACCGACCAATGACGCAGCCGACAACCTACCTACAGCGATATCGCGTGCACCTCGCGGTGGTCCTAGCCAATGCGTGTTTCGTCGCGCTCTTTGTGACGATCGCGCTCAGCGGCTTTCACCAGCCCGCCCCTCATAGCCTTCCGGTCGGGATCGTCGCTCCTGAACCGGTCATCCAGCAGCTCGAGCGCGGGCTCGACGCGCGCATGCCCGGCGGCTTTGACGTGCGACCACTGACCAGCGAGTCGCGAGCACGCGCCGAGATCGGCAGCCACGACATCGACGCGGCGGTGATCACCTCATCGCGAGGCTTTCACCTTCTCACGGCAGAGGCCGGCGGCACCGCGCCCGCACGGGCGATCACCGGGGCGTTCAGCGAGCTTGCGGCCAAGACCGGCCGGCCGCTGAATACGACCGACGTGGTGCCGCCGGGGAATGAAGACACCCAAGCGCTGTCCTCGTTCTTCGTGATCCTGTGCGTCCTGTTTCCGAGCCTCGCAGCCGGGATCGCCGCCGGACACGCGTTGCGGCAAAGCCCCCTGGGCGCGCGCCTGAGCGTGCTCGTCGCCGTCGCGGCGATCGCGGGCCTGGCCGCCTCGGCGATCGGAGACGGCATCAGCGAGTTGCACCATTACTGGGAGATCGCCGGGATCGTTGCCCTGTTCTCGTTGGCGATCTCGGCGCCGACGGCCGCGCTGGGACAGATCAAGCCGCATCTCGCAGCGGTGTGCGTGCTCGCGTTTCTGGTGTTCGGCATCCCCGCCAGCGGCGGTCCGGCGAACCTGGCGTCGTTCGCGCCGGACTTCCTGCGGTCGTTGAGCTCCGCTCTTCCGCTGGGCGTCGCGGTAACAACGGTCCGTAACACCGTGTACTTCCACGCCGCCGCCACCGAGGGTCACCTCTGGGTGCTCACCGGGTTCGCCGTCACCGGTATCGCGGTGCTCTGCCTGCTCGTGTTCGTCGCACGGCAGCGCGCGATCAGCGGACCCTCGGAAAGGTGAACTCGCGCCGCTGCATCCTCGCCAAGCGACCGGCTGACGGCTTCGATGAGCCAGGAGCACCAGGGTTTTCCCCACCGGGCTCGCCCCACCGGTTAGCGTCGTAGGACCAGCAGCGACACGAGAGGGGCATCGATGGCCGGACACGCAGTTTTCCTTGGTTGGGGCCAGGTCGCACGCGGTCGTGAGCAGCTCGCGCTGCAAGTGTTTCAGGAGACCGTCGAGTACTGGTCAAAGCAACAGCAGGCCGGGAGGATCGAGAGCTTTCGCCCGTGCCTGCTGGAGCCGCACGGCGGCGACCTCGCGGGCTTCTTCCTGATCCACGGCGAGCGATCAGCGCTTGACGAGATTCAGGCCAGTGACGATTTCGCCCGCATGGTGGCCCGAGCGGGGGCCGTCGTCGACAACCTCGGGGTCACGACGGCGTTCACCGACGACGAGCTCGGCCGGCAGATGGGGACGTTCGCCGAGGTGGCGCAGGGTCTTCCTCAGGCGACGTAGCTACCGGCGGTGCTCCTGCGGCCGGCGATCAAGCGGCCGTGTAGCCGCCGTCGATCGGGACCGCCGCGCCGGTGACGAACGCCGCCTCATCGGAGATCAGGTAGGTCACCGCGGTGGCGACCTCGGAGGGGATTCCGGCCCGCCCGAGCGGGTGCTTGGCGATTTCCGCGGCGCGCTGATCCTCGGTCATACCGTCGTTCATCGGTGTGTCGATCAGCCCGGGGTGGATCGAGTTCGCCCGGACGCCGTGCTTCCCGTACGCCACGGCCGCGTGCTTGGTGAGCATCGTGATGCCGCCCTTGCTCGCCTGGTAGGCGCCGGCCATCGCGGCCCCCACCAGGCCCCACGTCGAGGAGACGTTGACGATCGCGCCGTGCCCACGGTCGATCATCCCGGGAATCACCTCGCGCATCCCCAGGAAGGCAGCCGTCAGGTTGACGGCCAGCACGGCCGACCAGCCGTCGAGGCTTTCGTCGGCCAGGGCCGGGAAGCGGTTGATCGCCGCGTTGTTCACCAGCGCGTCCGGAGCGCCGAATGCCCGTTCGCACGCGTCCACGATCCGTTGCCAGGCGGCCTCCTGGGTGACATCCGCGCTCAGCGACTCGCAGCTCGCGCCCTGGGCGCGCAACTCATCCGCTGCCGCGCCCACGCCGCCCTCGTCGCGGTCGACGAGGAGCACCCGCGCGCCTTCGCTGCACAGCGCCTGGCCGGCGGCGCGGCCGATCCCGCCCGCACCGCCGGTGAGAATCACGTTCTTGCCCTCGACTCGACCGGCCATCTCAGTCTCCTTCGCAGTTGCTCGACTCCTGGAACGCGGCGACCTGAGATCGCAGCATGGCGAGCGCCTGCTCGCGCGAATGGCATCGTAGCCACCCGGAATCTCCGCTGGTCGCGCTCGGCGCCGCCTTGCTAGGAGCAACGCAGTCGCCGAGCTCACAGCTCGCGCTCGAGCTCGTCGACGAACTCGAGATGCAGATCGAGCAGCCGCCGCAGGAACTCGTTGACCAACATCAGGTACTTGCGCCGGTGCGGCAGCGCATCGGCCGACGCTTCGGTCTCGTCGAGCCGGGCCATGAGGTCGGCGATGTCGTCGCGCAGCGTGGCGACGCTCTCACGGGTCGGCTCCTCCCCGACCAGGTCGCAGATCAGTAAGCGCAGCATCAGCTCGCTCTTGAACGGCTGGAACGTGACCGGCGTGCGCGCGTAGTCGCGCAGCGCTTGCTGTCCCTTGTCGGTGAGCGTGTAGACCGTGCGCTGGCGTGTCTTTCCGGGCTCCTTATGGGTGTCGAGGTATCCGAGCCGCGCCAGGCGCTTGGGCTCGACGTAGTACTGGCTCTCTCCGGCCCAATCCAGGATCCGGCCGCGATGCACCATCTGGCGCAGGTCGTGGGGACCGGCGCCGGTACGACCGATCAGGCCCAGGACCTCGTAGGAGAACAGGCTGAGTTCTTCGCTTGACATAGCTATGTTCCGTAGTTTATAACTGTGAAGCACACTTTGTCGGCAAAAGGATACGCAATGAGCTCGCGGTTGACAGAAGTGCCCGTGCTGATCGTCGGCGGCGGGCCGGCCGGGCTGACGGCCGCGGCCGAGCTCGCCGGCCGGGGAATCGAGACGCTGCTGATCGAGAAGCGACCGGCGCTGTTCGAGCACCCCCGGGCGACGGCGGTCAGCACCTGCGAGACGCTCGCCTCGGCGGACGGGATGGAGATCCCGTTGGGACTTCCGACCCGCGAACAGGCGGCCGCGGTGAGCCCGACGGCGCCGGCGTGCGTGCCCCAGGACAAGCTCGAGCCGGTACTGCTGCGATATGCCCGCCGACGGGGCGCCCGGGTGCGCTTCGGCGCCGAACTGGTGAGCCTGCGCGCGACGTCTGACGGGATCGAGGCAGTCGTGCGCGACGGGGCCGAGGAGCCGCGTCTGGTCCGCGCCCGCTACGTGATCGGGGCTGACGGCGCCCACAGCGCCGTTCGCAGTGCGCTCGGGATCGCGATGCACGGCCCCGAGATGACGGTCATGGCGATCTCGGCGCTGGTGCACGCGCCACTGTGGCCCGTGCTCGGCGACCGCCGGTACGGCCTCTATTCGATCACCCATCCCGAGGCACCCGGCGTGTTCCTGCCCGCTGGGCGCAACGACCGCTGGATCTTCGGCCTCATGAACACTCCCGGCGCGCTCGACGCCTCACGAATGGATCAGCCGGTGATGACCCGGCTGATCGAGACCGCGGCCGGGATCCCGCGGCTGAACCCACGGATCACCCGGATCGGCGGCTTCGCCTTCACCGCCCAGCTGGCCGACCGCTTCAGCGACGGGAACGCATTCCTGCTGGGGGACGCGGCGCACCGGGTGACCCCTCGCGGGGGCACCGGGATGAACACCTCGATCCGCGACGGGTACGACCTCGGGTGGAAGCTCGCCTCGGGTCCTGCGCGGGTGGGCCGGTCCGGAGCTGCTGCACTCCTACGAGCTCGAGCGCCGGCCCGTGGCGGAGCACAACGTCCTGCGATCGGCCGAGCCCACGGCTCGGTGCGAGACGCGGCCGACGAGCTGCACGTCGACCTGGGCCCGAGGATTCCGCATGTGTGGATCGGGTCGGGCGACGACCGCCGTTCGACCCTCGATCTGCTGGGACGGGGCCTGACGCTGTTCACCGGACCCGACCGCAGCGACAGCGACCGGTCGGTCGCGCCGACCCCCCTGACGGTGCGCCGGCTTCCGGCGATGACCGCCCGGGCGCTCGGGATCGGACCACGGGGGTCGCTGCTGGTGCGCCCCGACGGAGTTCCGGTGCGGGCGGGCGCGGGGGAGCTGAGCGCTGCGGCCTGAGCCGCGACCTCAGCGCCGTTGCTCGAGCGGGTGGTGCCTGGGGGTCAGCGGGCCTGCGCGGCGATCTCCGCCACCGCCGACACCGCGCGCTCGACGTCGTCGGCGCCGCTGTAGTGGACGAAGCCGAGCCGGGCCGCGCCCTCGAGGCCGAGGCCGAGCGCGGTTGACAGCTCGTGCGCGTAGACGTCGCCGCTCGTGGCCGCGATGCGCCTGTCGGCCAGCGCCTTGGCCACGTCGCGAGGCCGCGCGCCGCGGACATTGAAGTACGCCGTCGGGATCCGGCGAGCGGGCTTGCCGAAGGTGTCCACGCCATCGATCGCCTCGAGTCCGCGGACCAGGGCATCGGTCAGCGCCTGCTCATGGGCCTTGATCCGGTCAAAACCGACCTCCCGCATGTAGTCCACCGCGGCGATCACGCCGGCCAGCGACTCCAGCGGCAGTGTCCCGAGTTCCCAGCTCGCCGGGGGGTCAGCGGGCGAGGTGGCCAGGCGGTCGGGAGCGAGCTCCCCGAGCAGCGCCGGGGTCGAGCAGAGGATCCCGACGTGCGGACCGAACCACTTGTAGGCCGAGCAGGCGAGCATGTCGATCCCGAGCTCGGCTATGTCGAGCGGCTGGTGCGGCGCCGCCGCAACCGCGTCGACGAACACCCGCGCGCCAACCGCCCGGGCGCGTTCCACGACGGGTCCGAGATCGTTGAGCGTGCCGAGCGCGTTCGACGCGCCGCCGATCGCCACCCACCGCGTGCGCTCGTCGATCGTCTCGATCACGCTGCGTCCGTCGAGCTCGAGCGTCTCCGGGTTGAAGTCGACCAGCGCGAACTCCGCGCCGGTGCGCTCGGCGGCAATCGCCCACGGCCGCACGTTGGCGTCGTGCTCTAGGCGCGTCGAGACGACCCGGTCGCCGGGCCCGAGCCCGGCCTCGATCGCGTGCGTGAGGCGGAAGGTGAGCGCGGTCATGCTGGGTCCGAACACGACCCCGTCCGAGGGCGCGCCGAACAGGTCACCGACGCGCTGGCGTGCGGTCTGCACCAGCGCGGTGGTGGCCTCGGACGCCCGGTAGGGGCCGAACATGTTCGCGGTGTCTCCCGACGCCATGTACTCCTGCATCGCCGCGATCGACGTATCGACCGGCTGGGTGCCGGAAGGGGCATCGGCCCGGACCCATCCGTCGGTCAGCCCCGGAAATCGCGAGCGGTTGAGCCCGTCGGTGCGCAGGTCGCTCAAGTTATCTACCGACGGTCCCGCCGAACGGGCTGTGCAGCGCGGCCCAGTACAGGAGCATGATCGTCTTGCCGTCGGCGATCCGGCCGTCGGCGACCATCGCCAGGGCCTGTGTGAACGCCAGCTCGACGATCTCGATGTCCTCTCCGTCTGACTGAAGCCCGCCGCCGTCGCCGGTGCGGTCCGCCGGGGCATAGGGTGCGGCGTAGAAGTGCAGCCGCTCGGTCACCGACCCGGGGCTCATGTAGACGTCGAACACGTGGTGCAGGTCGCCGATCGTCACGCCGAGCTCCTCGCTGGTCTCGCGTCGGATCGCGGTGTCAGGGTCGTCGTCGTCGAGCAGCCCGGCGGCGGCCTCGATCAGCATCCCGTCGGGATGGTCGTTGACGTAGGCGGGGAACCTGAACTGGCGCGTGAGCAGCACGGTCGCGCGGTCGGGGTCGTACAGCAGGATCGTGGCGCCGTTGCCACGGTCGTAGGTCTCGCGCTGCTGAGTCTCCCAGCTTCCGTCGGCCCGGCGGTAGTCATAGGTGGTCCGTCGCAGGACGTGCCAACCGTCTGACGTCACCTCGACATCGCCGATCACGACGTTCGGGTTGCGATCGAGATCGCGGCCGACCCGATGCAGGCCGGTGCGGCCTCTGCCATCGGGGACGTCGACGCCCCGGCGTTCCGGGTCCCGGGTCATCGGGCTGGGTGGTCGTGTCCGAGCATGGCCTCGGGGCGATGGTACGTCCTGCCGATCAGCCGGGGGCGGCTCTAGGCCGCGGGGCGATACCGGAGGCCGTCGAGGGCGATCCGGAGGATGTGCTCGACCTGGCTGGGATCGCCGGCGGGGATCTTGGCGATGCCGCCGACCATCTGCATCACGTCGGCGAACTCGACGTCCGAGCGCACCGCCCCTGACTCCTGGGCACGCTGCAGCAGCGGCTCGCCGGCCGCGAACAGCGACGCGCGGCAGGTCTGAAACAGCGCCGCATCCTGATCGAGGTAGTCGAGCAGCTCGTGGGCCAGCGCGCGCTTGGTGGCGAAATATGCGATCAGACGCTCGAACCAGCCGGTGAGCGCCTCCCATGGATCGCCGTTGTCGAGCTCGGCGGCCGAGCGGCAGATCGCCTCGACCTCGTTGACGTAGAGCGCCTCGAGCAGGGCCTGGCGGTTGGGGAAGTGCCGATAGAGCGTCCCGATCCCCACGCCCGCCCGCCGGGCGATCTCCTCGAGTGCGGTTGACTCTCCGCCCTCGGCAAACGCCTCGCGCGCAGCCGCGAGCACCCTGTCGTAGTTACGCCTGGCGTCGGCTCGCTTGGGGCGGGCGAGGAGCGTCTCTGCGGCGATTTCGGTGGTGTTCATCGAATTTCGGTTGACAAACGGAGGGAGCCTCCGTATAGTTCCGGAGGGTGCCTCCAGTTATTTCGGAGGCGTCCTCCACTTTAGCGCCACATTGATCAATCGACAAGTTGGGAACTGAATGAAGCTCGTTTCTTCGCAAACCCTCTCCTCGGACCGTCGCCGGTGGACGGCATTGATCGTCGTCTGCTTGGCGCAGCTGATGGTTGTGCTCGACGTCACGATCGTGAACGTCGCACTTCCCTCCATCCAACACGACCTGGGCTTCAGCCAGGCGAACCTCACCTGGGTGGTCAACGCGTTCCTGGTCACGTTCGGGAGCCTGCTGCTCCTGTTCGGCCGGATCGGCGATCTCATCGGGCGAAAGCGCGTGTTCCTCGTGGGCCTGGTCGTGTTCACCGCGGCCTCGCTGCTGTGCGGCATCGCTCCGAGCCAGGGCACGCTGATCGCGGCCCGGTTCGCGCAGGGCATCGGCGCGGCCGCGCAGGCCTCGGTGATCCTCGCGATCATCATCACCGAATTCCCCAAGCCCAGCGAGCGTGCGCGCGCGATGAGCGCCTACGTGTTCGTCTCGGTCGCCGGCGGCTCGCTCGGACTCCTGGCCGGCGGCCTGCTCACGCAGGCGCTCAGCTGGCACTGGGTGTTCTTCGTGAACATTCCGATCGGGTTGATGACGCTCGCGCTCGGCCAGTTCCTGATCCCGGCCGACAAAGGGCTCGGGCTCGGGCACGGGGTCGACTGGGTCGGCTCGGCGCTCGTCACCGCTTCGCTGATGAGCGCGATCTACGCGATCATCCAGGCCACCAGCCACGGCTGGCTGTCGGCTCCGGTGCTTGGCATCGGCGGGCTCGCCGTGCTGCTGATGGCCGCGTTCCTCGCGCTCGAGTCGCGGATCGAGAACCCGATCATGCCGCTGCGGATCCTGCGCCTGCGCGGACTGGTCAACGCCAGCGTCGTCAGAGGCTTCCTCGTGACCGGTATGTACTCGACGTTCTTCCTGGGAACGCTGTACCTCGAGCACGTCCGCCACTACAGCTCGCTGCAGACCGGGGCCGCGTTCCTGCCCTGGACGCTGACCGTGGCGCTCCTCTCCCAGGGGATCACCGCGCGCCTGGTCAGTCGGTTCGGCCCGTTTGCGGTCCTGACCGCCGGAATGGCGAGCGCAGTCGTCGGCCTGCTCCTGTTCAGCACGGTGGGTCCGGACACCGCGTTCTTTCCGACGGTCTTCCTGGCCTGCTTCACCATCGGGCTGGGCATCGGCACCGCGTTCATGCCGCTCCTGACGATCGCGATGGCCGACGTCCCGGCAGCCGACTCCGGGCTCGGCTCCGGAATCACCAACGTCTCACAGCAGATCAGCGGCGCGCTCGGCCTGGCCGTCCTGAGCACGATCGCCGCCAACCACACGAAGGGCCTGGTGGCCTCGCACCACGGGCTGACCGACTCCCTGATCAGCGGCTACCACGTCGCGTTCCTCAGCGGAGCGGCAGTGATCGTCGCCGGAATCGCTCTGGCATTCGTGCTGCTGCGGCCGCGCCGCTCGCAGGCCGAGCTGAGCCTGGCCGAGTCCCCCGCGGGCACCGACATCGAGACCCTGCCCTCCGACCTCGAGATCGAGAGAAGCGCCGCATGACACACGACAATCGCCCTCGCCCCCACACCACCGCGGCACAGCCGACCGGTCGCCGCTCGGTGCGCACCGAGCGGCGGCGCGGCGGCCGAGCCAGCGCTCAGCTGATCTCCGACGCCGTGATCGCCAGCTACATCCACGACATCTCCCAGCGCCACAGCAACGGAGCCACGGCGGCCGGGTCGGGTCGCGGTCTGCCCCGAACGCACCCCTAAGCGAGCCCTTGACCGATCGCAACGATCGGCGGTAGCATCGGCCCCGCGCCGTCACGTAAGACGGCCGGGGCCGATGAGATCAAGGATTGCGCTACTCGCTGTGACCTTCGCCGTGGCGGCGGCGCCGGGAATCGCCGCGGCCGCGTCGTCGCCGATCAAGTTCACGCTCGCCGGCACCGGTGTGTCGTGCGTGATGAAGCCGGCCTCGGCGTCCTGCCAGGGCAAGACCTCGTCGGGGACGATCTCGGCGACGCTCGCGCCCGGTGGCCAGGTCGCGACCTGCAGCCGTCCCCAGGGCGCATCTCCTGGATGTCTCAAGTGGCCCGGCGCCGCCTACGGGAACATCTTCATCCAGCAGCCGATGGCACAGGTCGGTCCGTTTTCGTGCATCCCGGTCGGACCCTTGGACCGTCCCGGCGGCGCGGTCTGCACGGTGACCAACAGCGGCAAGGGCTTCCGGATCAGCAGGGGGAAGATCGCCAAGGTCAACCAGATCCCCGCCGGCCCGCATCCGCCGTGCACGCGAGCGGCGCTGACGAATGCGCTCGAGCGCGCGTTCCACAAGCGGTCGCTGTCTCCGAGCTACCTGACCAAGGGCTGGGCGTGCGTGGGCAACTACGCGCGCGGTGATTACATCGACGTGCACCAGGGCCAGGGCGACGACATCACGGTCGTGTTCCGCGGCAAGGGCCGGCAGTGGGAGCTCGTCGGGCGAGACAGGGTCTGCCCCACGGGCGAGCTTCCCGCTCGGATCTACTTCGCCTGCACGGTGAACTGAGCGAGTACGTAGGCTTGGGCGATGCCCAGGTCGACGGACGAGCACGCGCTCCTGATCGTCGGGGGCGGTCGCATGGGCGAGGCGCTGCTCGGCGGTCTGCTCGCGGCTGGACGGCCGCCGAGCGAGATCGCCGTCGCCGAGGTGTCGCCGCCACGCCGCGAGGAGCTATCCGCGGCCCATCCTGGAGTGGCCGTCGTGGATGCGGTGGTTCCGGCGGCCGCTGCGGTACTGGCGGTCAAGCCGGGCGACGTTCCCGGCGCCGCGCGGGCGGTCGCCGACGCGGGCGCCCGCCGTGTGCTGTCGGTAGCCGCGGGCGTGGCGACAAGTGCGATCGAGACGGCCGCGGGCCGCGAGCTGGCGGTGGTGCGGGCGATGCCGAACACGCCGGCGCTGATCGGCGCCGGCGCCGCCGCGATCAGCCCCGGCTCGGCGGCCGGTGAGGAGGACCTGGCGTGGGCCGAGGAGGTGCTCGGCGCGGTCGGGGTGGTGGTGCGCGTGCCGGAGACAGCGCTCGATGCGGTCACCGGGCTCTCGGGATCCGGCCCGGCGTACGTGTTCCTGGTGGCGGAATCGATGGTCGAGGGCGGGGTCTTGGCGGGGCTGCCGCGCGACGTTGCGCAGACGCTCGCGTTTCAGACGCTGCTCGGGTCGGCACGGCTGCTGGCCGACGGCGGGATGGGTCCCGCCGAGCTCCGGGCGGCCGTCACCTCCCCGGGCGGGACGACCGCCGCCGGCCTGCGCGAGCTCGAACGCTCGGGCGTGCGCGCGGCGTTCCTCGACGCCGTGACCGCGGCCGCCGAGCGCTCGCGCGAGCTCGGCCGCTGACCGGGTGGCCGCCCTCCGGGTCGATCACGTCGTTTGGGCGGTCGGCGATCTAGAGACCGCGGCTGCCCAGTTCCGGGATGAGTTCGGATTGGGCTCGGTCGCGGGCGGCATCCATCCGGATTGGGGCACCGCGAACCGGATCGTGCCGCTCGGGAGAGAGTATCTCGAGCTGGTCGCCGTGGTCGATCCCGAACGCGCGACCGGGTCTGACTTTGGCCACGCGGTGCTCGAGGCTTTGGCCAGGGGCCGGAAGCTGGTCGGGTGGGCCGTCGCGACTGATGATCTCGAGGGCATCGCCGCCCGCCTGCAGCTCGAAACAGTGCACGGATCGCGCGTCAGGCCCGACGGGCCCACGCTGCGCTGGCAGCTCGCCGGGGTCGCGCCGGGGCTATCCAGCGGGGCGCTGCCGTTCTTCATCCAGTGGCATGTTGCGCCCGAGCTTCATCCCGGCGCGGCTACGGTGGAGCACGACGCCCGACCCCGCGGGATCGCCTGGCTCGAGGTCGCCACCGAGGCTCGGGCAGTTCAGAGGTGGCTCGGTGACCACGAGCTTCCGTTGCGCATCACCGACGGCGTTCCGGCCCTCTCGGCTGTCGCGATCGACACTGCCGCCGGTCAGCTCGTGCTGCCTCCGAGCGCCGGCCCGCCTCGATGAGCGAAACTGCAGGGCGATGACCGTGCACGATCATCCGGCGCCGCGATGAAGTTCGCGATCCTGGGCGCGGGGGCGATCGGCGCCTACGTGGGCGCGGCGCTGGCCCGCGGCGGCAGCGACGTCGTGCTGATCGCTCGCGGGCCGCATCTCGAGGCGCTCCGACGCGACGGCGTGACGGTGATCAGTCCTCGCGGCGACTTTCACGCCCGTCCGGAGGCGACCGACGACTTCGCGGCGATGGCCGACGCCGACGTCGTGTTCATCGGACTGAAGGCCTACAGCCTGCCCGGGCTCGCGTCGCGGCTCGCCGACACCCTTCCGACTGACTGCGCGGTGATCGCCGCCCAGAACGGGATCCCCTGGTGGTACTTCCAGGGAGACGGAAGCGAGCTCGACGGCTCGCGCGTCGAGAGCGTCGATCCCGCAGGCGTCGTGTCGGACGCGATCTCCCCGGCACAGACGGTCGGCTGCGTGATCTACTGCTCGACCGAGATCACCAGGCCCGGCGTGATCCGCCACATCGAGGGCACGCGGTTTGCGATCGGCGAGCCTGACGGGAATCTCAGCGACCGCTGCGCCGAAATCTCCGAGCAGTTCATCGCCGGCGGCCTCAAATGCCCGGTCGAGTCGAACCTGCGCGAGCAGATCTGGCTAAAGCTCGTCGGCAACGTGCCGCTGAACGCGATCACCGCGCTCACCGGTGCCACGCTCGGACAGCTCGGGGAACTGGAGACGATGACCGACCTGTTGCGGGCCTCGATGGAGGAGTGCGCCGAGGTCGCGACCAGGCTCGGGGTCACGATCCCGGTTTCACTCGATCGGCGCCTGGAGGCCGCGATCGAGGTCGGCGACCACCGCACCTCGATGCTCCAAGATCTCGACGCAGGCAAGCCGCTGGAGACCGCTTGCATGTCCGGCGCAGTGATCGAGATCGGCGATCGCCTCGGGATGCCGCTCCCCTGCACCCGCGCGATTCACGCGTGCGTCGAGATGCGCGAGCGGATCCGGGACGCCAACGGCTCCCGAGGCTGACAGCGACTCGCCCGCCCGCGCGCCGGCGGTCACGTGACCGGCGTCGGAACGAACTCGCCGATCCCGTCGGCGACCGCGACCGGATTGTCGACCGGAACCCAAGCCTTGGCCCCTGGGACGGTGATCAGCCGGGCGTCGGGCAAGTCGGACGCCAGCCGCTGCGCGTCGGCGATCGGGAAGAACTCACACGCGTCGCCCCAGATCAGCAGGACCGGCCGGTGAAACCGCGGGATCGCCCTGGCGGCATCGGTCAGCATCCGCGGCTCGCAGCTGCCCTGGAACGCCACGTAGTCGCCGATCACCCGGGGATCACGCCGCCCCGGGCCGAAGAACGATTGCTCGCACTCGCGGTCCAGGCCATGTGCTGTGACCGTGGCGAGGCCCCGACGGCGTGCGGTCGACGATCGACCCTGTAGGCGCATCAGCCCCCGGGCGAGTCCGGGGAGCCGGCGACACATCGCCGAGGCCTTCTTCAGCTTGTCCGGTGGGAACTTGTCGTAGGTCTCGCAGTTGGTAAGGACGAGGCGGTCGATGCGAGACAGCGCCCGATGACCGGTGTCCAGCGACAGCAGGAGCAATCCGCCCGCAGTGTCGTTGGCGACGACCGTGGCGTCTTGCACCTCGAGCAACTCGAGGCAGTCGAGCATCAGCCCAGCCAGCGAAATCGCGGATCTGTCTGCTCCCTCCGACAGCGGCCAAGGATGCGCTCCCAACGGGAGGTCGATCGTTATGCAGTGGTATCGATCTTCCAGCGTGGCGACGACGTCGCGCCACAGATCGTGATTCGCAAGCGCGCCGGCGAAGAAGACGAGCGCCGGGCCGCTGCCGGACGATTGCCAGGCCAGGGGACCAAGCCGGGTTTCAAGCGTTCCAGATTCCATGAGTATCCAACATACTCGCAGTATGTAGAATGTCAAGCCCCAATCATCCGATCGCCGCGTTCACCTCTTCTCGCCCGGAGCCAGTCCTCGCAACATCACCTCGAGCGCCTGCCCGAGCGCCGCTCTGGTCGCGTCGGGGTCGCCGGCACGCGCGATCAGCAGACCGCCCAGCAGCGCCAGCCCACCGACCACGTCGGCGAGAACGTCGGGATCGAGGTCGATGATCTCGCCCTGACCTATCGCCGCGGCGATGAACGACCGCAGACGCGCGTGAGCTGCCTCCTGGTCGGCGTCCGGATCGAGATCGAGACCGAGTACGGCCGGCCCGTCGATCAGCGTGATCCGCTTGACCTCCGGGTCCAGCGCGACGTCCAGGTAGGCGTTGAGCTGGGCCAGGATCTGCTCGATCGGCGGGCTGTTCGGATCGCCGGCGCCGATCGCACGCGCCCGCGCCTCGGCCTCCACCTCGGCGAACACGGCGCGGAACAGCGCCTCCTTGCCGGCGAAGTGGTGGTAAACCGCGCCCTTGGTGACGCGGGCTGAGGCGGCGATCTGGTCGACCGATGTCTGCGCGTAGCCGCTGGTGCCAAACGACGCCCGGGCGGCGGCGAGCACGGCCCGGCGGGTGGCCTCGACCTGTTGTGATCGGAGCGTGCCCGACTGCGCGGTGTCGCTTCCGTCCGTCGTCGCTCGCCGAGGCACGCGGGCCAGTATGTCAACGGCAGGTGCCCGCGAAGGGTGCGCTGAGTCCGATGCGGACGGGGGTAGCCTTGGCCCGACCGCCGAGTCAGAGGAGGTGTCAGTCGTGGCTTTCGATCGCCAAGAGATCCGGGAGTCCGTCGAGCGGGCCGGGGACGAGCACTGGCAGGCGCTCGTCGAGCACCACACCGACGTCTACCCCGAGAGCAATCCCACGCCCGGAGACGTGTGTCGGGGCGAAGCCGAGCGGCTGAACGAGCTCGGCCTCGGCGACAACGAGGATCTCGAGCTGGTCGAGACCCGGGTCGAGCGGGTCGGGCCCGCGGTGCGGATCACGCACGTGATCGCGGATCGCGAGACGGGCAACCGGTTTCAGACCGACCCGTTCACCGACTACGAGTGATCGCAGCTCGGCGGGCCGCCGCTACGCGAACTGGGGCACCCGTGCAATCGTCACGGTCGGCTCGGCGCCGACCTCGCGCATGAGCGCGGTGCCGCGGGGGACCTGGCCGGTCGCCAGGTAGGCGTCGAGCGCCTCGACGCTGCGCCAGTAGGCGATCAGCCGAACGGTCTGACCGTCGACGAGCAGTGTGGCGAGCTCGACCTCGGCGGGCCGGGTGTCGACGTGCTCGCGCATCAGCGCCGCGAGTGCGTCGGTCTGGTGCGGGGTCAGGGTCGCCTCGAAGATGGCGGCTGCCTTCACGATCGGTCTCCTTGATGTCTCTGAGTGATGGGCGGGTGGCCATTGAGCACGTTTCGAGAAGACAGCCTCGTGCGGAAGGTCTTCAATGACGCTCAGGCCACAGCGTCTGAACAACGACGGACCCGACGGAGACCTTCTCATGTGCAACTTCTTCCCGCGCGGAACCCTCGCAGCAACCGACAGCTTCGACGTCTTCAACGGCTACCAGCAGGACGTCCCGATCTCGCTGTTCGTGGTCGACAACCGGACCGCGGTCTGCGGCGACGTCGTGATCGCCCCACAGCGCAGCCGAGATCGTCGGCGATTGGTGCTGAGCCACCCCACCCCAACCCAGACCAACCCCGGAGGAACATCATGAGCACCCAGATCACCAAGATCGCCAACGTCATCATCCCGGCCGACGACCAGGACCAAGCGCTCCAGTTCTACACCGAGGTGCTCGGCCTCGAGAAGCGCCTGGAGGCGCCGTTCGGCGACGGCAGCCGCTGGATCGAGGTCGCGCCCGCCGGCTCGGACACCGTTATCGCCATCTGCCCGCCCGGCCCGAACGTCAAAGCCGGCGGCAAGGAGACCGGTGTCACGCTGCAGACCGATGACGTCGATGCCTACCACGCACAGCTCAAGCAGCGGGGCGTGGACGTCGACGCCGAGGTCAGCCGCTTCGGCGACCCCGTGCCGCCCATGTTCTGGTTTCGCGACCCCGAGGCCAACAACCTGCAGGTCATCGAGGTTCGATGACCCGAGTTCGCCAGCGTCGCTCTAGGCGGCGAGTGCGCGGTCATTTCCGGCGCGGTTGGCGTACTCGAATGGGTGATAGAAGGCCGACAGCGCGTGCTCGGGGTCAACGTCGAGCTCGAAGAACTCGCCGGTCCGCTCGTCCTCGAGCGTGACCGAGACGCGGTCCGTGACCGGGTTCCACAGCAGCTTCACCTCGAGTCCGTCGTTGACTCGATGATCGAGCTCACGGGTCGTGGGACTGGTGGTTGCGTGCATGATCGTGTCCTCCCGCGCTTTGGCTTGGGGTCGTCGTGTCTGTTGGTTAGGACTGCTCGCGCCGCGCGAATTCATCTCGTAGCTAATAGACACGAGCCCGCTCTCGAATGTGACGCACTCGATCTGCTCCATCGGCATCTGGCCGGTGAACTCGTCGAACAGTCGCCTCCCGCGGCCCCTGATGACGGGGTGGACCAGGAGCACCAGCTCGTCGATCATCCCTCGGCGCAGCAGGCACTGAACGAGGGTGGCGCTCCCGAGCACCAGGATGTCGTTGCCAGGCGCGCGTTGCAGCCTCGCCAGCCCTTCTCCGATGCTGGCGTTGGCGTCGATCAGGTCCGCGTTCTGCCAGCGGGCGGCGTGGAGGCTCGTACTCACGACCAGCTTGCGCGTCCCGTTCATGAAGTCCGCCATCGCACCGGTCCGATATGGCCACTGGCCGGCGAACTGCTCATAGGTCGCGCGGCCGAGCAGGATCGTGTCAGTGGACGCGCTCCGCGCCGCGACGGATGCGGCCAGGTCGTCGCTCATGGTCAGCCATTCCGCGGGCTCGCCGACGACGCCGTCCACCGAGCAGAACAGACACGCGACGATCTTTCTCATCGGCTCCCCCCGGCGAGCGCGGCGGACAAGGTGTCGTGCCCGGGAAGAATCGCCGGCGCGTAACGGAGCACATCGACTGCGACCTCCGAGGCTCGCAACCGTGCTGCGTATGTACACCCGTCGTCGATTCGTGTGTCGCTGCTGATGATCGTCGCGGGGACGACGCCCATGAGCAGGAACGGCATCGGGCACGTTTGAGTGAAGGTCGGATGCACCAGGATCTGGCGGCGCAGGTGCGGCCAGCCGGTATTGCGCGCGCGGATCGCGAGTCGCGCGGCGCGCGCTGCACCGGTGCCTTGGCCGGCGACCATCACCTGCTCGGGGTGCGCGCCAAGCTCATACGCGTGCTCGACGGCCCACCCGAGCGAGGCCAGCTCGTAGTCATCATCCGTCGCGCGCGGGCTCGGGATTGCCAGTGCGACGGCAGCTGCGGCCGAGCATAGGAGCCGGCACAGTGGATCGGAGTCAGCGGCTTCCGTGAGCGCCGACACGAAGATGAGTGGCGAGCTCGCCTTGGGATCGCTCCCGTGGGCCCAGTGGACGCGACTGTTGAGGCGGCGACCGCCAATGCGCAGCGTGAGCCCGGCCGTCAGGACAGAACCGGTCGTAGTCCCGTTGCTGTGGTCCTCTGCAGGTCGCATCCAGGGCAGCGTCCCAGCCGATCGTCGAACGGGAAAGTCCGATCACACAATGCGGTTATGCAGGCTCGGCATCACCGCCGGACAGCTCGCAGGCCATACTTTGGTGCATGGATGAGCGTGGTCATCTGCTCCCCTTCCCGCAAGCTCCCGACGGGATCGAGCTCCGGCACCTGCGGGCGTTCGTAGCAGTCGCCGAGGAGCTGAACTTCGGCCGCGCCGCAGACCGGCTCTACATCTCTCAGTCCGCGCTCAGCCGCCAGATCCGCGGCCTCGAGCAGCTACTCGGCTGCGAGTTGCTGCGTCGCTCGACCCATCGAGTCGAGCTCACCATCGCGGGCGAGGCGTTGCTGGATCGCTCGCACAAGGTCCTGCGCGACGTCGACGAGGCGGTGTCCGCCACGCTCGCAGTCGGAGGCGAGCTCCTGAGTCGCATCACCAAGCTATGGGAGCCGATGGTGGGGCTTCTGGCCCCCGAGGCCGACCTCGCGGAGGCTCGCGCCGCGGGCGAGGAACTGCTCGCGCAGACGTCGCCCCCGCCGGGCACCCGCGTTCGGCCCGTGACCGCCGGCGGCGTTTCGTCGCTGCTCGTCTCCTCCTCCGATGACCCTCCCGCGACCGTTCTGTATCTCCACGGGGGCGGGTACGTATTCGGGTCGGCGTTCGGGTACCGGCCCCACGCTGGCGCGATCGCGATGGCGGCACGGACCGGCGTCCTCCTCCCTGACTATCGCCTCGCTCCCGAGCACCCGTTCCCCGCGGCCGTCGATGATTCCCTGAGTGCGTACCAATGGTTGCTCGACCGGGGCGTCGCGCCCGAGCAAGTCACCGTCGCTGGCGACTCCTCCGGGGGCGGGTTGGTCCTCTCGCTGCTGCTCACGCTGGCGAAGCAGAATCTTCCGCAACCGGGCGCCGCGGTCCTGATGTGCCCCTGGTTGGATCTCTCGCTCCGCCTCAAACGGCAGCCCGGCAACCCAATGGCGCCGGGCTCCGCCGACGAGGAAGCACGCAACTGCGCGGCGATGTACCTCGCGGGACACCCGATCGACGACCCAGTGGTCGATCCGCTGGCCGCCGACCTGACCGGCCTGCCGCCGATGCTGATCCAGGCTGCCACAGGCGACGCCCGGCTCGCGGACGCCAAGGCCCTTGCCGCCCGGGCCCAGACGTACGGCGTCGATGCACGGCTCGCGCTGTTCCCGGTCGACGCGCACGCATTCCATCTGTTCTGGTCGTTCCTGCCCGAAGCCGCCGACGCGATCGAAGCGGCGGGGGCGTTCATTCGGGAACCACGCGGCACGGGACGCGCCGAGCCGCGAGCCGCCGTTCGCAGCTGAGACTTTCGGGCCTACTCGGGAGCGGGGCTCATGACTGCAGCACCTGGTGGGCGAACCGCACCGCCAGGGCGCCGTCGCCCACGGCGCTGGACACGCGCTTGGTCGCTCCCGCGCGGACATCGCCCGCAGCGAACACGCCTGGCCAGACGCTCTCGAGCAAGTGCGGCTGACGGTCATCCAGCCGCCAACGGTTCGGCCCCTCCGCGGTAGCGGCGGCGTGGCCGCACTTGATGTAGCCGGCCTCGTCGAGGTCGAGCATCATGTGCACCGCTTCCGTGCACGGGTCGGCGCCGATCATCACGAAAACCGCCGTGACAGCGACGCGCTCGAGGTTCCCGCCCGCGCGGCTGCGCAGATCTGCGTACTCCAGTCGGTCCTCTCCGTGGAAGGCGCTGACCTCCGTCTGACTGATGATCTCGATGTTCGCTCGTGATTCGATGCGCTCGAGCAGGTAGCGCGACATCGTCCTAGCGAGACCCTCGCCGCGGATCACGATGCGCACGCTGCGCGCGGCCATCGACAGGTGCACCGCTGCCTGGCCGGCCGAGTTGCCCCCGCCGACCACGATCACATCCTCGCCGCGGCATCGTTCGGCGTCAGTGGCCATGGCAGCGTGGTAAACGCCCGCGCCCGTGAATCGCTCGATGTTGTCGGCCGTGAGCGTCCGCCAGCGCGCGCCCGTGGCAATCACCACGGTGCGGGCGAGCGCGTGCTGCCCGTCGTCGAGGTCGATGCGGACGAGCCCCTCGGTGCCGCGGGCGAGCTCGACCGCACGGTGAAAACTCGACAGCACCGCGTCGAACCGGCGCGCCTGCAGAGTCGCCTTCCGCGCCAGCTCGATGCCCGAGATCCCGGTGGGGAACCCCAGGTAGTTCTCGATCCGAGTGCTGGTGCCGGCCTGACCACCGGGGGCCCACGCCTCGGCCACCAGCGTTCTCAGCCCTTCGGATCCGCCGTACACGGCGGCTGCCAGGCCCGCCGGGCCACCGCCCAGCACGACTAAGTCAAACCGCTCTCCATCGATCTGCGCGCGCAGCCCGAGATCGCGAGCTACCTGTGCCGCCGAGGGATTACGCAGCACCGCCGTGTTGCGAACGAGCACCGGCGTCTCCTCACGGGGGATCTGCAGCCAATCGAGCATCGCCGCGCTCTCGTCATCGGTGTCGACGTCATACCACCGGACCGGTATCAGATTCCGCTCCAGCAAATCCCGCACGTCGAAGGCGCGCCGTGAACCCCGCGGCGCGATCAGCCGCAGCACTCCGTACCCGTGCGCCACGTGCCACTCCCTGCGCGCCATCATCGCGCGGAGGACGAGATCGGCGAGCTCGGGCCACGACGCAAGCATCGCCCGAAGCGCCAAGCGCTCAAAGGCGATCACGTCCGTCGGCTCGCCAGCCACGCACTCGGAGATCGCCGGCTCGCCGGTGAAGATTGCGATGTCGCCGAGGAACGTCCCGGGGTCCACCTCCGCGACCCACACGTCCTTACCCGGCTTGCGGTCAAGCACTCGCACCCTGCCGCGCTGGACGACAAGGAACGGCGCGTCGCGCTGCCCCTGCTCGAAGAGCACCTCACCCGCGCCAAACGAACGGCGCGTGCCTATCTCGGCAAGCCGCTCGAGCTTCTTGGCGGAGAGGCGCGGGAACATCGCCTCGTCGCCGAGATCAGGGAACTCCTCGGCGCGGATCTGCTTGGGTACGGTCGCCTCGATCGACACGGTTCGCCACTAGGGGTAGCAGAACGGCGCGGCGTGTGATGCCGATGCGAAACCGGAACCGCGGTATGCCCAGGGCTTTCCTGAGGTGGGCGGTACCCGGCTCAAACGGGTGACCTCCGGCTTGGAAGGGCGGAACCGGCACACGCGCACAAGCCCAGATTCATCGGGATCTCCGCCCGTTACTCCGGGTGGCGAGCACCTCGGCTCGCGCCGCCTTGCCGAGCGCCGCCCGTTGGCCGCCTCAAGGATGCGAAATCCTGTTGTGCGCGCCGAATCCCGCCGCGCTTATCCTCCTCGCAACCGGCCCCGTCGTCGGCCTCTGTCGCTCTCGCGCTGCTGCTACTCATAATCGTCGTTCGTTCTGATGGTTGATCATATGGATGGCAAACGGATGGTCGTGCGTCACCACTTCGGCGTCGCGCGCCTGACACACTGACACTGCCCACAGCCCAGTAAAGCTGCCTATACCGACCGATGGTTGGCCTTTCGCCGTGGACATCGCTAATAGGCGGGCTAAAGTGGCTATACATGTCGAATCGTATTAACGTTGGTGTGCGGGCTTCCACAGCACCGGTTGCGTCGGACCGCATGCCACGACTTTCGCCGATGGAACCCTTGACAATCATGTTTCGGTTTGCATAGGGTCGCTTTGGCATTGGGAGCCCGACACGGCGCGTGACGCCTTTGTTGCGTCCGTGCGCGGTTGTGTCGCCAAATCGGAACCCATACGAACGGGGGAACAAGTCATGCTTACTAGAGCAACGTGGATTGCGGGCCTAACGGCGCTCGCGGCGGGGGGCGCCTTGGCCGGCGTCGCGCAAGGGGTGGGGTTCGCCTACGTCCAGGTCTCGGTGCCAAAAACGGCGGTGCCGTCAGATCGCGGGTTTCACCTCGGCTTCAAGGGACACTCGTCGAAACCAGCGGAGCTGGACATGTTCGTGTCGACGCAAGCGTGCAGGGCGAACGCCGAACTCGAAACCGTTCTCTTCCGGGAGAAGAAAGCCACTAGGCCCGTCCACCACACGGTGCACGGTGACTTCGCACACACCCTTGGGTACTCTGTCGACAAGAAGGGCAAGCATTATGCCTGTGCCTACCTGTACGAAGTCCCGAAGCACCCGTTGGCTCGCGACGAGGCATCGTGGCACGTGACCTGACTGGACGGTAACGCCTGGGCAGCTTATCCTGGGACCCTGGTGCGGACGACCCATCGGTAGATCGGGTTCCTCGTGACACTAGTAGTCGCCGGTGCCAGCGCCGGCGCAGCGTGGCTGCGTTCAATCTGGCGGGCCCGGTCCCGAGGCGTCGGCCGCGACGCCCACGCCCAGCATGCCGCCGTAGGCCATCGCAAGCGCGCTCTCGTGCTCGGAGTTGATGCCTGGCTGCCCCGCCCGGGGGCGGCGCAGCCAAACCTCAACCCGTTCGACACTACTCCGATCCCAACCGAATACAACGCGTTCAAGAGACCGCGCCCGGGTAGGCTCGGAGTGCGTTGACGTTGAGCCTCGTGCGCCAGTGGAACACAGGCACAAACAGCGGACCACGCCCACCATTGAGCAGCCCAGCATTCAGCACAGCAGCACAGGGTCGGCGATGAGCGACGCCGAGCCCGGCGGTCGTGCCGTTCGGCCGCTCGCCGGCGGCAGGCTGCTCGCCGAGATCACCAACCGGATTGTCGCATTCATGCGCGAGCATTACGGGCGCGGGCCGATCAAAGCCAAGACGTATGTGCTCGATGACCTGGTCGTGTGCGTGCTCTCGGACGGGTTCACCGCGATCGAGCGCACGATGATGGAAGGCGGTGAGCCCGACCGCGTGCTCGAGATGCGCCGCGACTTCCAACGGATGATGCAACGGCGCTACACCGAGATGGTCGAGGAGCTCACCGGCCGCAAAGTGCTCGCGTTCCTCAGCCAGGCGCACGTCGATCCCGACCTCACGGTCGAGATCTTCCTGATGGACGGGCCACTCGCCGGATTCGGCGCCATCGAACTCGTCGACCCACCACCAAGCGATCCCCACGCCGACGACGACTGAGGCGTGCACCGGCGCACGGACGCCACAGGAGTGCCGGCGTCGCCCCCGGCAACCGCCGTCGTGAGGCCGCGGAGGGATCGTGAGACATGGGTCGCTCACCTCACTTGCCCCCGCATGGTCGACCGGCCGATCTGTATCCCGCTCCGCTTCCTTTCAGCCGATGCGGGGCCGCTTCTCGGTCTGAATACCGCTTGTTACCGCTTGGCCCATGCGTCCGACGTCCGAGCAGGCCCATCCGGAAACGCAGGATTTCCAGGGAGTTCTTCAGGTGGGCGGTACTGGGCTCGAACCAGTGACCTCCTGCTTGTAAGGCAGGCGCTCTACCAGCTGAGCTAACCGCCCGGACGGGGGTGATGGTACCTGCGGGCGCGCAGCGGGCCGGTAGGATCGCGCCCGCGATGGATCTCGGGATCGAAGGCAAGGTCGCGCTCGTCACCGGGGCTTCGAAGGGCCTCGGGCTCGGCGTCGCCGAGGCGCTCGCCCGAGAGGGCGTCCTAGTGGCGATCGCCTCCCGATCCGAGGATCGGATCCGGCAGGCCGCGGCCGAGATCGGCGCGCACCCGTTCGTGCACGACACGGGCGAGGCCGAGGCCGCCGGCGACCTGGTGGCGCGCATCGAGCGCGAGCTCGGGCCGATCGACATCCTCGTCACCAACAGCGGCGGGCCGCCCGCGTCGCCCGACGCGCTGTCGTTCACGCTCGAGCAGTGGCGGTCGGCGTACGAGCTACTGCTGCTAGGCGCTCTGGCGCTGGTCGAGGCGGTGCTGCCGGGGATGCGCGAGCGCGGCTGGGGGCGGATCCTGTCGCTCTCCTCCAGCGTGGTGCGCGAGCCCAGCCCGGTGCTGGTGCTGTCGGCGTCGCACCGCGCCGGCCTGCTCGCTGCGCTGAAGACGATCGCCCGGCAGGTGGCCGCCGACGGCGTCACGGTCAACACACTGATGCCCGGCGTGATCGCCACCGACCGGGCTCGGGAGCTCGGCGCCGACAGCCCTGACCGCGCTGGCCACGGTGCCCGCGGGGCGGCTCGGAACCGTGGAGGAGTTCGCGGCTGCGGCGGCGTTCCTGTGCTCGGATCCGGCGGGCTATGTCACCGCAACCACACTGCTCGTGGATGGCGGTGCCGCCCGGGCCGTTTAGGTGCTCGTAGGGGCGACACTAGTATCGTCGCAACGCTATGAACGCTCCCCGAGACGACGACAACAACAGGGTCGCCGCGATCAAGCGCAAGCTCGCGGACTCCCCGGCGCAGATCGCCGAGGGAGTCTCCAACGCGGTGCGCAAGGCGCCGCCCGAGCGGCTCGAGCAGCTGATGCGCTCACCGGCCCGCCGGGTCGTGCTCGAGGCGATCTTCTGGCAGATGCCGCGCCACATCGACACCGACCGCGCCAAGGGCATGAACTCGTCGATCCGCTGGAAGATCACCGGTCGGCCCGACGGTGAGGCCGACGTCTACACGCTGAAGTTCACCGACGGCGACTGCAGCGTCGTCCGCGGCGCCAACGGCGCCGAGCCCGCCAAGCTGACGATCACCGTCGACGGGGCCGAGTTCCTGCGGCTGGCCACCGGCAACTCGGACCCGATGAAGGCCTATTTCCGGGGCAGGGTCACGCTGGCCGGCGACGTGATGATGGCCGCCAAGGCGTCATCGCTGTTCCGGATGCCCGGCGCGCCGCGGTAGAGCCCGGAAGCTAGGCGGACGGGCTGTGACCTCCCGTCGCGGCGCCGGCATCGCCACCGTCGCGCGAGACCTCCGACAGCCGGGCGTGCAGCCGCTCCCGCAGCTCGTCGGGCTCGTAGTGCTGGTGCGCTCGGCGCTTGCGCACGACCACCACGCCGGTGGCCGCGACCCCGGCGACGCCCGCCAGACCGATCACCTTCCAGGGAACACGCATCCGTTTGCGTAGGTTATTGGCGCGATGAGCGAAACAGTGCTGAGCCTCGAGCAGGCGGTGGACCTGTCGGCGACCGGGGACATCTGGCTGTTCCGCGGTACGTCGATGGCCGACGTGACGATCCGCACCGCCACTAACAGCCCCGTAAACCACGTGGGGATGGCGGTCGCAATCGACGACCTGCCGCCGCTGCTGTGGCACGCCGAGCTCGGCCGGTCGCTGCCCGATGTATGGACCGGCCAGCGCCAGCGCGGGGTGCAGCTGCACGTGCTGGCCGACGCGGTCCGCAACTGGAGGCACCGGTACGGCCAGCAGGCGTGGGTGCGTCAGCTCGAGGGCGAGGTCACGCGCGCGCAGGAGGACCGACTGATGGAGATCATCGACCGGTTCGACGGCCGGCCGTTTCCGACGATGGTCGGCATGGTTCACCGGCGCCTGACCGGCCGCTGGCGGCGCAGCCCGTCGATCGAGACGATCTTCTGCGCCGAGCTGGTGGCGACCACCTACCAGCACATGGGGCTGCTCCCCGGGCGGCGGCCGCCGAGCGCATTTGACCCGGGAAGGTTCTGGAGCGGTCACCACCTGGCGCTCACCCCGCCGTATCGCCTGGCCGGCGAGATCCCCGTCCCGGCCGACCCCGCCTAGGCCGAGGTCGTGGCCGGCGGCACGTCGGCCAGCTGGACGGCGCGGATCTTGGCGGCGCGCACCGCGTCGGTGAGCGTGTCGATGTCGTAGACGCCGTAGTGACGACGGCCGTTGATGAAGAACGTCGGAGTGCCCGACACGCCGCTCTCGTCCGCGCTGGCGACGTCCTCGCTGATCCTGGGCGCGTACTCCCGGGTGCGCAGCTCCTCGACGAAGCGGTCAACGTCGAGGTCGAGCTCCTCGGCGTAGCGGCGCAGATCGCGCGGGCCGAGCTCCTCCTGATGGTTCAGCAGCAGGTCCGACATCTCCCAGAACTTGCCCTGGGCGGCCGCAGCCTCGGACGCCTCGGCGGCCATCTGGGCGCGCGGGTGGACGTCGTTGAGCGGGAGGTGGCGCCAGACATAGCGGACGTCGTCGCCGTGGGAGCTCAGCAGCTCGCGGATCACCTGCTCGGCCTGACCGCAGTACGGACACTGGAAGTCCCCGTACTCGAGCAGCGTCACCGGGGCGACATCGGGACCGCGAATGTGGTCGTGCTCGGGGTCGGGGTCCTCGGACAGGTCAAGGATGTCGGCCGCCGTACGGCCGACCTGCCGAGCGCGCACCGAATCGGGGAGCCGCCTGACGATCGCGAACACGATCCAGGCGACGACGGGGGCGAGCACCACGGACGCGAGCGTCCCGAGGCGCGCCTCGTCGAGGCGCTGTCCGGTGAACGCGAGCGTCGCGATCAGCAGCGAGACGGTGAAGCCCATGCCGGCGCAAGCGCCGCCGCCCAGCAGCAACGGGTTGCTCAGCGGCGGCCGCGGACCGTGCAGCACGGGGCGGGACGCCAGCCAGGAGCCGGCGAAGATCCCGATCGGCTTGCCGAAGATGTAGCCGAGCAGGATCCCGAGCGTGATCGGCGAGGTGACAGCGTCACTGAGCAGCGACCCGGTGAGATGGATGCCCGCATTGGCGAGCGCGAACAGGGGCACGATCACGTAGCTGGTCCATGGGTGCAGCTCGTACTGGAGGCGCTCGTTGGCGGAGATCGCCGACAGCAGGCTCTGCTGGGCGCTGCGCGCCAGCTCGGGCGTCGGCTGCTCGCGGAACGATCTGGTCTCGGCCGTCGCCCGCTCGAGGTCTTCGCGCGACGGCGGGTACGCACTGGTGGCCAGGCCGATCGCCAGGCCTGAGATCACCGGGTCGATGCCGGACTTGAACATCGCCACCCACAGTGCCGTGGCGACGACGATCGAACCGACCCGGCGCCCGACCGGCGCGTAGCGCAGTGCGATCAGCACGCCGAACAGCGCGATCGCGATGATCAGCGCCACCACCGATACATGCTCGGTGTACACGGTTGCGATCACCAGCAGTGCCAGCAGGTCGTCGACGACCGCAAGCGTCAGGAGGAATACGCGCAGCCGCGTCGCAATCCGGGGCGTCAGCAGCGCCACCGCGCCGAGCGCGAACGCCGTGTCGGTCGACATCGCCGCTCCCCAGCCGTGCGCGCCGGGCCGGCCCGCGTTGAACAGCATGTAGATCCCCACCGGGACCAGCACGCCTCCGATCGCCGCCACGACCGGGATCGCCAGCCGCCGCCGCTCGCGCAGCTCGCCGAGGTCGAGCTCGCGCTTGGCCTCCAGCCCGACCACCAGGAAGAACAGCGTCATCAACCCCTCGTTGACCCACTGGCGCAGGTCCGCGGAGATCCCGTGGCCACCGAGGCTGATCGTCAGCTTCGTCGTCCACACCGACTCGTACGAGTGCGACCACGGCGAGTTGGCCCACACCAGCGCCGCGATCGCGGCCGCCAGCATCGCGACCGCCCCGACGGTCTCCGTGTTAAGGAAGTTGCGCACCGGCGCGGCCAGGTTGCGCGCCCAGGCAGTGCGGGCTCCGTACTCGACGGCGGCGGCGTCCGTGGTGCTCATCGCCCGCGATTATGCGCAATCGCCGGCGCGGGGCAAAACTGGCTGCCGCCGGCTTACGCCGCGGGTGAGCGCAGCCACTCCAGCCAGGCCGCGCCAGGGTGGGCGATGGCCAACAACCCAGCCGACCGCCGGCCGCTCCGATGGCTGACGTGCCCGAGCACGCCGAACACGCCCCGGTCGCGGTTGCGCTCGACGAGCGCCCGGGGCACGGGGACGCCGATCACGCTGTCGGTCGCCGAGGGCCCGAGAGGAATCAGCGGGTCGAGCGAGATCCAGTCGATGTCCCGCTTTGCCCCGACGAGGTCGACGAACTCGCGAAAGCGCCGCAACTCGGCTTGCTCGAAGAACACGTGCACGTAGCTGTCGGTGAGGCACACGAGCACGTCGTCGGGGATCGCCGCGAGGATCTCGGGGAGCACCGCCAGCGCGTCGCCCCGGACGAGCTGGACGGGCTGGGACCGGGCCACGCGCGTGGCCCGCTCAAAGCGGGTGACCGCGCCGATCTCCTGGGGTACGCACGCGGCCAGCCAGGCCCGCACGCCAGCGTCGTCGAGGTCGAGCGGCTCGATATCGACGCCGACCCGCCGGACCACGCGCGGAGGCTCGGCCGGAAGGGGCACGCGAGCGATCCCGCGGACCTGGGTGGCGATGACCACATCGGACGCGGGATCGCCGACCGTGGCCTGGTCGCTGTCGGGGCCTTCGTACACATAGCGATAGCGATCGAGGTGCAACGCGAGACCGGACCCCGTGCCGATGTCGACGAGCGCGAGCTCGCGATCGCCGGCGGCGGCCGCAGCCAGCGCGGGCAGCAGGTCCGCGCAGCGGCCGACCTCGTTCATCTGGTAGCGGTGGTGGGCGCAGAGCTCGAGCAGGCGGTCGCGGTGCTCGACGCAGAAGCGCCGGTACGCGGCGCGGAACCCGTCACCGAGCTCGGGTTGGGGAGCGCCGACGCGCGGGAACCAGCCGCGCAGCGGCTCGGGCTCGAGCTCCAGCACCAGGTACACCACCGCCGCCGCGAACAGCAGCGCCGGAAGTCGGTCGGGCCGGATCGTGGACGCGATCTCCAGCAGCTCGGGCTCGTCACGAATCGCCTCGAACTGCGCCGCCGTCAGCCGCCACGAGGCGGGCGCACCGTCGGGCGACCACGCCGCGGCGACGCCGGCGGCCTGCTCGGCCACGATGGCCGTCGCGGGTCTCCCTCGATCGCCCGGCTCCACGGGCGAAATCTAGCCGCTACATGGCGAGGTAAAGGCCGTGGAGGGCAACGTCGCGGTGACGGTCGACCCGGGGCCGGCACCGACAGTTACCGGTCCCGAGCCGACCATCGGACCCGAACCCTGGGGGCAGCCGGCGGGTCCGGGCAGCGACCCGCACGCCCAGAATGCCACTGAGCAGTCGGAGCCGGGCCGCCTGAAATACCCGTGACGACGACGTTCGCGCTACCACCACTGCCCCGGACTTCCCCTTGGTCACGGCGCCGCAAGGATAACCTCACGCACTATCCGGTGGGGACTTTTTTGTCCAGGGTGCTACCCGCCGGCCACCGGCCAGAAATACTCCCCCGCCGTCACCGGCGTCGGGGCGAGGACGGCGTTGGCGTCGTAGTTCCACGGATCGAGATCCCCCAGCGAGGTGCTCCATGCGTCCGGCGACGGCCGACTGCTGTCCTGCATGTCGTACCGGTGGAGATACTCGTACATGCCGAGCGTGTTGTCGTTGAAGCAGAGCCCCGCGCAGTAGGGGCCTTCGACCGGACCGGACCGGACGGGAACGCTGGAGGCGCGGCCCACCCAGTAGAAGCCCACGTGACCATCAGCGGTTCCCGACGGCGCCGCGGTCATCGTCAGCCCGGTCTGCTTCTGCAGCCAGGCGAGCGGGGTCTTGATGTCATCGCTTCCCTTCCACCCGTCGAGCAGCTCCTTGAACTGCTGCTCGGTGGCGAGCTTGGCGCCGAGCCGGGCCGAGTCGTGACCCGCGGGGTCGCAGGTCAGCACGGCGGAGTCGACATAGAACCGATGACGGACCCCGCGGCCGTCGACGCACCAGTGCTCGAGCGTCTTGCCATTGACCCATGTCGGCGAGTGCCACAGCACGGGCCCGGCAGGACGGTCGGGCCGGATGTCGATGAACGTGCCCGGTGGCAGCGCGGGCTTGAGCAGCTTGCGCTGGTCGGCGACGTTGCCCTGGAGCTTGTCGACCACGGTGTCCTTGATCGTCTTGGGACTGAACGTGTCCGAGTGGGCGTTGTAATAGTTGGCCAGCAGAATCGAGAGCCTGAACTGCATCAGCTGGTAGTAGTCGAACACCGCCTGCATCGTCTTGGAGGACCGTTGGGTGTAGAACGGGACCCGCGAGCCGAGATAGGCTGAGGCGGCCTGAAGGATGCCGTACGCCCCGGGGGCCGAGGGCGCCAGCAGGTCGTTCAGCCTGGCCGGTGCCGTTCTCAGGTGTTTGTCGATCTGATCGAGGAGGTCGGCGTTGTACTTGGGGAGAGTCGGGTCGCTCGGCGTCATCGTCGCCTCGTAGCTCATGCGGTCCCATGCGTCGCGGATGTCACCCGCGATCGGCGCGCCGTCGGAGACGAGCTGGTCGTATTGGCTCTGCTCGGTGGCCTGGATGCCTACCTCCACCTGACCCTCGACGACCGTCACCTGCTTGGCGATCGCATTGAGCTTGTCGACCACGGCAGCCATCGGGGTGATGAACTCAGCGAAGCGCCCGAGCCCGACCGCGTCCAGGAACTTGGCCAGCACCCACTGCGCCCCGGCCGAACCGATCCCTTGAAGTGCGCCGATCCCGAGCTGCTTGAACCCGCTCTCGACGAGGCCTGACACGTCGGTGTCCCTCCACCAGTCAGACTCGGCGGCCGCGTGGGCCCGGTGCGACGCCGGGGCGCGGAAGCTCGTCACGTGCTTGCCACGCCGGATCTTCACCACCAGGTCTCCGGTCTCGCGGTCGATCGTGCCCTGTGCGCGCACGTGGCGGAGGAAGATCCGGCCGTCGAGCCACTGGTCGTTTTCGCTGAGGTCGATCGCGTCGGCCCACGCCGGGATTCCCAGCGCACGGTCGATCACCCGCTGAGCGTGAGCGGCACTGACGCCGGGATCGACGTGCCGCCACGCATCGATCAACGTCGTCACCGGGTTGACATGGACCACTGGTCCTCCGCGCGCGCCGTGGACTGGCGGGTCCCACCTGTATCCGCGTAGCTGAGCGCTCATCGAGCCGCGCAGCGGCCGGTTGAGCACGCGGCCGCCGGTCACGACCACGGTGAACGTGCGGGGGAGGTGCGTGAACTCGAGCATCGCCGCCCCGTGCGAGTTAGTGCGTTGGTCGCGTCCCCTGACCGGCGTGAGCGGGTGCTCCGGGAGCTCCCGCGGACGCCCAGCATAGACACGGACGCGCGCCCCGGACACCGGTGTGCGCCCATCGAGCAGGGCCCACACGGGCAGCAGCTTGTCCGCGTGTCCCGCCGGTCTGGGCGGCGGTGGTGCGGACGTGCGCGCAGCCGCCGTGCCAGCCATCGCCAGCGCAGCCGTCGCGGCGCAGAGCCCCACGCACCACCGCCCAATCAGCCGCCCGCTGGTCGTCCGGTACCACCCCGATGTGTCGTTCATGCCACCCCTCTCGCCCGTGCCCGGTAGGCAGTCTTCTCCGTCCTGGATCGACGAGCGTCACCGTACCAGCTGCGCCCCAGGCGATGGACCGAGAGCTGCGGCCGCGGATAGACTCGATGGCAAGCGATGAGGCTCGCTTGCCACGCCCCGCCGTGGGAACCGCGAAATCCCGCTGATGGCCTCTGTGTCGGTGCACTCTCGACGAGGAGGTCTTCGCATGAGAATTCGCTTGCGTCCCAAGTCGGCCAATACGTTCGAACCCGCCGCGACGGCGGCCGAGCCAGAGGCCGGCCGATGAAGGTCAAGGTGCGAGCGGTGCTCCTGCACGACGGCCGGCTCGTGATCTCGCGTGAGCAGCGCCAGGGAGTCGAGCACGTGTCGCTTCCCGGCGGGCGCGTCCGGAATGGTGAACCGATCACCCAGGCGCTGATCCGCGAGGTCAGGGAGGAAACAGGCCTGCGGGTCATGCCGCTGCGGCTGCTCTACGTGGCGGAGGTGGTCGGGATGTACGGAGTCCACGACCTCAACTTGGTCTGGCTGGTAGAGCTTTCCGGCCGGCTCCTGGGGGTGGACGAGAAGCTGCTTGCCCCGCTCGACGGATCGCTCGCCGACGTGATGATGCCGCCTCTTGTCGAACAGATCGCCGAGGACGTGGCCGCAGGCTGGCCGGAGACTGCGTTGTGGCTCGGCAATGTGCGGCGGGCGCCGCGATCGTCGAACTGAAGGCCCGAAGCTAGCTCATCCGTCAGTCATCCAGGTCCGGAGGTGGCGCGCAAAACCCTCAGGATCGCGGAGCGGGAACTGTCCCGGGTGACCCGGGATGACCTCCTGGCGACCGGCCCGCAGGATCTTCACGGCAGCGGTATCGCTGGCCACGAGCATGTCGTGCTCGGGTGTCAGGAACAGCACCGGAATCCGCAGCGCTCGGAGATCGTCCTCCGGGTCATAACGGAAGGCGGCGTTGTAGGCCCATTCGTAGCGATCGAGCGAACTGAGGAAATCCACCGCCGCCCCGTGGAGCATTTCGGCAGGTGCGTCCTCTCCGTAGATCCGGCGATAACGCTCCCACACCGCCCGAAGGTGCTCCCCGTGCGGATCGGGCACCATGGCCGGCGCCCAGCTGGCCAGGAACTCCGCCCGCTGCTCCGCCGTCAGCAACGTCACCCCGGAAAGCACCAACGAGCCGACGAGGCCCGCCGGAGCCTGCGCAGCGATGCTGACCGCCAGCGCGGCGCCCGTGTGCACACCGGCGACGACCAACGGCTCCGGACCCACGAGCTCGGACAGCACCGGTAACAGCGCGCGAGCATAGTCCGGTATCTCGCACTGCACCGGCGGAGGATCAGACATGCCATAGCCCGGGGTGTCCAACGCCACAGCCGCGACCTCAGGCTCAAGAGCGTCAAGCACTGCTTCGTACACGCGCGCGGACCGCGGCGACTCGTGCAGAAGCACCACCCGGGGAGACCCCACGCCAGCTCGCAGCAGATGCACCTGACCCCACCCACCGGCGACGTACTCGCGACGGATCACCAACCCGCCTTCGGTCCGCCGGCGGGGGATGTGACGACGGCGCGGTCCAGCGCCGCAAGCCAGCGCCCTGCGGCTGCCCCGGCGAGCGACAACAACGGTCTTAGGCACAGCCCCGCGATGCGTCCAGTCAGACCGGAGCCGACGATGCGCAATTCCACGCACACGTTGGTGCCCACGCCGTCGCGCAGTGAATCGAGACGGAAGGCGCCGACGATGTGCGCCTGTCGCCCGTGGCCGGCGACGATCTGGCGTGTGGCGGCGCCGCGCACGGCGCGGCCCACCACAACCTCCTGTAGCGGCCGCACGGCAACGATCGTGGCCCCGAACCGCAGCGGCAAGGTGAAACTCGGCGCTCGCCGCACCTCCGGTGCGAGGCGGCCGAGGACGAACCTCCGGGCACGTTTCCAGTCGTCGGTGGCAGTCGGGTCGAGCGTGCGCTCGACGGTGAGAGTGGCCACGCCCGCGAGCAGCTGTTGACGGCTTGCCGCCATCACGCGGCACCGTGACACCCGGCCGCGCGGTCGCGGAGCCAGCTGATCGAGCAACCCGCCGCCCGGACTCATATCCCCAGAGCCCCGGGGTTGAGCAGACCTGACGGTTCGAGCGCTGTCACGACTGCGGTTAGAGCGCTCAGGCTGTTCTCGGAGAGACGCTCGGCGAACGGGTAGTACTTGCCGACCTGGAAGTGGATCGCGCCGAGGTGGTCCGCCGCGGAGGCGAGGCGGCGTCGCTGCGCCACCGCCCGCCGGATGCGCTCCTCGCGTCCCGCCTCGTCGGCCACGGGCACGACGAGGCTGATCTCCAGGGACAACGCCGCGCCGACGACCATCGCGAGACTCCAGACGGCGACGCCGTCGGCGCGTCGCTCGGCGTCTTGATCGGCAAGCACGCTCTCGAGTGCACGGCCTGCGTCCCGCGCTCGGCTCAGCGGGACAATCGCGTGCATCGGGAGATGCGCCTGACCGGCGCCGTCGCCGAACAACGGACGGGTCGCTCCGAACGGATCGGCCAGCATCGCCAGCGGGAGCGCACCGTCTATCTCCCGTCCGCGCCCGCCGACCGCGCGTCGCACAGCGTCCAGCTGGCGGCTGGCGATGATCTGATCGTCGCCCTCGACGATGCAGTGCACCGAGAAGGCCGCATTGGCGGGCACGGCGAAGCCGAGCCGGGCCGCCGCGTCGTTGCAGTACGCGTCGAAGCAGAACACATCGCTGGCTATCCGGAGGCGCGCGACTTCGACCATCGCAGCAAGCGCCCCGTCGCCATCGTCGAACACGAATGACGCGGCGACGGCGATGTCGGGCATTGGCATGAGCGCCAGCGTCGCGCGCGCCTTGACGCCGAGGCGGCCCGAATCGGCCAGGAAGATCCCGGTCAGGTCAGGCCCGCTCTGGCGCACGAACGGCACGCACTCGCGAGCCGCGGCCGCACCGGTGGCGACCATGCTGCCGTCGGCGAGCACGACGTCGAGCCCGAGCACCGACTCTGAGACGGACCCGTGCCGGGCCGTGCCGAAGAATCCACCGTTCTGCGACAGGCCGCCTCCGATCGTCGCGCGCCGCCCGGATAACGGTCCCCACGACCGGCAGCGCAGCCCGTCAGGGGCGACTGCCTCGAACACCTGCTCCCACGTGCATCCAGCCTCCGCCGTGACGTAGAGGTCATCAGCCGCGACCGTCGCGATGCGGTTCAGATCTCGTAGATCAAGCAGCACCATGCCGGGACGACCCGGCGTGTGCGCCCGGGTGTATGACATTCCGCCCCCGCGGACCGCCAGCGGCAGCCCATGACGGTGTGCGGCCCTCACGACTTCCGCGAGGTGCTCCACCCCGGCCGGGCGCACCACCGCCGCAGCCGTCTCGCCGGATTCGAGGCTGTGATCGCTCGAGAGCCGTCGCAACACATCGGGGTCGAGCGAGACGCGGTCCTGGCCTGCGACCTCGCAGACATCAGCGAGCGCCGGGTTCACTTGAGTTCCTGGAGCAGACCGAGCGTCGAGCTCAGCGCGGACTGCAGGTGGACGGCCATGGCCTCGCGCGCGGCGTCAGGATCGCGCGCCTCGATCGCGTCGACGATGCGGACGTGTTCGTCGAGCGCCTCGGGAGCGCGCATTGTCTGAAACCCGGATCGCGCCCGTACGAGCTTGAGCTCCTGGTTGACGAGCCGCAGATAGCGGATCAGCGCCGGGTTGCGCGTGCAGCGGACGATCAGGTCGTGAAGATCCAGACGCTCGGGATAGTGCGGTTCGGCGGCGCCCTCGACGGCGCCGCGGGAGCTCGCGATCAGCCCCCGGAGCTCGGCGATCTCATCGTCGCCGGCCCGTTCGGCGGCGAGCGCTGCAGCCGTGCGCTCCAGCGAGACGCGGACCTCGAACACCGCCCTGACCTCGTCGGCGTCCAGCACCCGCACGAACGCGCCGCGGTGTGACTCGATCCGGACCAGGCCGTCGCTGGCCAGCCGTTGCATCGCCTCGCGCAACGGTCCGCGGCTGACCGCCAGCTCGGCCGCGATCTCCACCTCGTTGAGCCGGTCGCCTGGCGCGCGGTCGCCGCCGATGATCTGCTCGCGCAGGATCGCCTCAACCTTGTCTGACAGGGTGTGGCCGACCCGGTCGATCGCGGTGGATCCCGCCGGAGCGGGCATCAGGCGAAACGAGCGTTGATCTGCGCGACCACCTCGTCGGTGGACAGCACATCGGCGTACTTCTGCGCGAGGTCGAACAGGTTGACCTGGTGCACCGTTGGCGTCCGGTCGTAGACGGCGTCGTGGGGTACGATGCATTTGAAGTTGTAGGAGAAGGCATCCACGACCGTCCCGCGGACGCACCCGCTGGTGGTGCATCCGGTGACGACGAGCGTGTCGACACCGAGGCCGATCAGGTAGCTGGCCAGCGGGGTGCCGAAGAACGCACTCGGGTGCTTCTTCGCCAGCAGCAGGTCGCTGGGCTCCGGCGCGATCTGCTCGGGGAACTGATAGCCACGGTCGGGTACGTCCATGATCCCGGGCACCTTGGCGCCGAGGGTTCCGCCACGGTCCTCGGCGAGCTTAGGCGCCACGTGCGGGTAGAGGATCGGCCGCCGGGCGGCCCGAAACGCCGCGAGCAGCTTGACGACCTGCTCCATCGCGGCCCATCCCACTTCGCCGCAGGACGTCGTGTAGTCGTGCAGCGACTCGTGGAACGGCTTGGGGCTGTCGCCGATCGTGCGGTACTGCATGTCGATGACGAGCAGCGCGGGGCGCTCGCCCCATCCGGATGGACGCCCGAAGCCGGCGCGCTCGTAGCGCAGTTCGTCCTCGGCGGTGATGACGTCGGACCAGGGGCTTGGGGTCACGCGGTGCCCTCCTTGTGTCGGGAGACGCGGCTGCGGTGGCGTGGCAGGTAGCGGCCGCGGCGGTCGCCGACGAGGTCGCGGTCGGCGTACACGGTCTCGCCGCGCAGCAGCGTTCGCTCCACGGTCACCTCGGTGCGGACTCCCTCCCAGGGGGTGAAGCCGGCACCGGCAAGCTCGGTCCGTGCGCTGATCGTGTCTCCGCCGCCGAGGTCGACGATCACCAGATCGGCGTCGGCCCCGGGGCGGATCGTTCCCTTGCGGTCGCCGAGCCCGAACGTGTGCGCCGGCCGCGTGCAGACCAGGTCGACGAGCCGCTCGAGCGGGACGCCGCGCCGCAGGTGGCCCTCGGTGAGCACGAGCGCAAGCAGCTGCTGCATGCCGGGAAAGCCCGGTGACGCCTTGACCAGTCCGCCCTCCTTGAAGCGCCCGGAGCGAGGTACGTGGTCCGAGCCGATCGTGTCGACCTCGCCGGCGGCGATCGCGTCCCACAGGGCCTCCCTGTCGGCCGGTGGGCGCAGCGGCGGATTGACCTTGCCCTGTACGCCGGCGGGCGAGCCTGTGTCGAGCGTCAGATAGTGCGGGCACGTCTCGATCGAGATCTCGGAATGGTGGGCTCGAGCCTCGCGCAGCACCTGCAGCGAGGTGGCGTTGGTGACGTGCACGGCATGGATCCCGGTTCCGGTCTGACGCGCCCAGAACGCGATCCGCTGCAGCGCCTCGGCCTCGACCCAGCCGGGGGCCCGCCGGTCCCAGAGCTCAAGCGCAGAACCCTCCCCGTCGAGGATTCCCTGACGAGAGCGCAGCTTGATGATGTCGGCGTTCTCGGCGTGGGGGTTGACGATCCCGCCGTGGGCGACCGCCGCCTCCAGCAGCTCGAACAGGAACCCGTCGTCGTTGCCCGGCAGCCCGAGGCGCTGGCCCTCGTCGGTGCGGAAGTTCATGAAGAACTTGAACGAGCTGACGCCCAGGTCGGCGATGTAGTGCGCGACCGCGTCGAGCTGCTCGCGGGTGCTGATGCAGAAGTGGAACCCGAAGTCGATGGCGGCATCGGCTTCCATGGCACGTCTGGCAACCGGAAACACGTCGTCGTAGGGCTCGGCCGACATCAGGTAGGCGATCAGCGTCGTGACTCCACCCGCCGCCGCGGCCGCGGTCTCGGGCCGCACCTCGTCGGGCGTGCGCGGCAACGTGATGTCGTCGCCGAGGTGCACGTGGGCGTCGACGACACCGGGCAGCACGTGCCGCCCGCTGACGTCGAGCGTCTCGGCGGCCGGCCCCTCCGCGTCCGGTGTCAGCACTCCGGCGATCCTCCCACCGTCGATCAGCAGATCGGCTCGCTGGGGGCCGCCGGGGAGGACGACCGTCCCGCCGGCGATCCGGAGATCGACGGTGTCGGTCACGATGCGTACCTGGCCTCGAGCTCGTCGTAGTAGGGCTTGCCGACAGCCTCCTGGCGCTCGTCCCAGGTAGCCATCGCATCGAGGAGATTCGCGCTCGTCCCGGCCTCACGAAGCTGGGCGAACGCCTGAGTGAGCGCGCGCTGGGCGCACCGCAACGCCGCGTTGGCGTACAGCACGGCCGAGAAGCCCATCTCGCCCAGCTCCTCCAGCGGGAGCGTCGGCGTCGCGCCCCCCTCGACCATGTTGGCAACGTGCGGGGCGTCGATCCGGTCGCAGATGGCCCGCATCTCGTCCTTGGACGTCGGTGCCTCGACGAAGATCATGTCGGCGCCAACCGCGCGATAGCGCGCCGCCCGTTCGAGGGCGGCCTCGAAGCCCTCGACGGCCCGAGCGTCGGTCCGGGCGATGATCAGCGTGTCGTCGGAGGAGCGGGCATCGAGCGCGGCCCGCAACTTGCCCTCCATCTCCTGTACTCCGATCACCGCCTTGCCGGCGAAGTGGCCGCACTTCTTCGGGAACACCTGGTCCTCGAGCTGAATCGCCGCCGCCCCGGCCCGCTCGAGCCGGCGGACCACCCGCGTGACGTTGATCGCGTTGCCGAAGCCCGTGTCGGCGTCGACGACGAGCGGGATGCCAACGGCTTCGGCAAGCGAGCCGACGTGGTCGACGAGCTGATCGGCGCTGACCAGGCCGATGTCGGGCACGCCCAGACGGGAGTTGGCCAGGCCGGCTCCGGTGAGATATATCGCCTCGAACCCGGCGGCGGCGGCCAGGCGCGCGCTGAATGCGTCGTACACGCCGGGCAGCAGCAGCGGCCGGCGATCAGCACGGGCGGCGGCGAACAGCTCGGCGAGCGGGCGAGGCGGGCCGGCGGCGGTTGGATCCACGGCGCAGACCAAACCACATCCCGACATCACTTGTCAACTGTTGACAATCGGGTTGGCTAGCGGATAGGTTTTCGGCGCTCGCCGCAGATCGCCACACGTTCAGATGACCGACCACCGATCGTCTCCCCTCTCGCCCCCTGACGCCGCCGCCGCCGGCTTCACGGGACTGACTCGCTGGGCCGCCGGATTGCGCTTCGTCGACCTGCCCGAGGACGTGGTCCGCCGGGCGCTGCTCGTCCTCGCCGACGACATCGGGGCGATGATCGCCGTGCGCGATGATCCGCAGGTCCTAGCCGTGCGCGAGTCGCTGCTCTATGACGGCCAGCCCCCTGAGGCGACGGTGTTCGGCGCCGGCCGCCGGCGCGGCGAGCGAGCCGCGGTCGCCGCCGCCAACGGGTCGGCCGCGGACTGGGGCGAGATGGACGGGGGATACCGGCCCGCAACGTGCCACGCCGGGCTGTATGTGCTCTCGGCGCTACTGGCCCAGGCGGAGATATCGGGCGCCACCACCCAGCAATTGCTGACCGCCCTCGTAGCGGCCTACGAGCTCGTCACCCGCGTCGCCCGGGCGTGGGTCCACGACGAGTTGATCATCCATCCCCATGCGCTGCTGTCGCCGATCGGCGCCGCCGCGGGCGCGGCGCTCGGAGCCCGACTGGCCGCCGACGAGGTCCTCGCGGCCGTCTGCGCGGGAGCCACTACGGCGATGCTCGGCCCGTTCGACCACGCGCTGTCGGGAGCGCTGGCCCGCAACACGTGGACCGGCATCGCGGCCTGGGCCGGTGTGCAGCACGCGAGATGGGCCCAGGCCGGAATCGGTGGAGACCCGTCGGCGCCGCACACCGCGTTTGCGCGGGCAATGGGCGCCACCCCCCACCTCGAGCGGCTCACCGACGGCCTGGGAGAGACATGGGCGATCCGCGACGGCTACCACAAGCTGTTCGCATGCTGCCAGTACGCGCACTCGACGGTCGAAGCCGTGCTGGACGCTCGGGCCGAGATCGGCGACCGGGTCGATGACGTGGTCAGCATCGACGTCCGCGCCCACCCGCTGGCGCTCAAGCTCGACGGCGTCGAGCCGCGTACGAGCCTTGCGGCGAAGTTCTCGGTTCCCCACACGGCCGCCGCGGCGCTGATCCGCGGCTCGATCGATGCCGACGCCTGCAGCCCCGACGCGATCGCCGATCCGCGCATCTCGCGACTGCGCCGCAGCGTGACGCTCCGGCCGTTCGGGTCGGTGCCTGAACCGCCGCACGACCGTCCGGCGTCGGTGAGCGTCAACCTTGCCGACGGCACGGTCGTGGAGCGCACCTGCATGAGCGCGATCGGCTCCCCGGACCGGCCGCTGGAGCTCGACACGCTGCTCGACGAGAAGCTCGCGGCCGCCGTCGGCGCTGCTCATCCGCGGTTCGTCCCCGGCATCCGCCGGCTGCTCGACCAGCCCGATCGGCTGCATCAGAGCTGGAACGCGACCCTCGACGACCTCCTGGAGGAGTGACATGCCTACGCCCCACCCCTCGGGCGACTTCGACACCACCGTCGATGTCCTGATCGTCGGCGCCGGCGGCGCAGGACTCACGGCCGCGCTCGCCGCCCACGAAGCCGGCGCCAGCGTCGCGATCCTGGAGAAGTCCGATCGCGCCGGCGGCAACACGGCCCTGTCCACCGGTTCGGTTCCGGGTGGCGGGACCAAGTACCAGGCCGAGGCGGGGATCGAGGATTCGCCGGAGCGGATGGCCCATGACCTGCTGCGCCAGAGCGGGCCCCACGACGCCGAATGGCTCGTCCACCACCTGGCCGCCGAGTCGGCCGGCCTGGTCGAATGGCTGCGTGACGGGATCGGCATCGAGCTCGAGCTGATCACCGACTACAAGCACGTCGGTCACTCCGTCCCTCGCCTGCATGCGCCCCGCAGCCGCCGCGGCCGCGATCTCGCCAACGATCTCGTCCGCGCCGTCGGCGAGCGCGAGATCCCATTGGCGCTCGGCAACCCCGTGGAGGATCTGCTGCTCGACGACGACGGCGAGGTCAGCGGCGTACTCGTGCGGGGAGACCGCACCGCCGAGAGCCGGCTGGGCGCCGGCAGCGTCGTGTTGGCCGCGAACGGCTTCGGGGGCAACCGGGAGATGTTGCGGCAGTACTGCCCGGAGATCGCGGAGGCCGAGTACTTCGGCGCCCATGGCTCGACCGGAGAGGCGATCGTCTGGGCGCACGAGCTCGGCGCCGACCTGCAGAACATCGCCGCCTACCAGGGATACGCCGCCGTCGCCTACCCGCACGGCTCGATCACGAGCTGGACGACGATCGAGATGGGCGGAGTGCTCGTCAACCCTGAAGGCGTCAGGTTCGGCGACGAGACGATCGGCTACTCGGGGTTCGCCGCCGACGTGCTGGCCCATGGCGGTCGGGCGTGGGTGCTGTTCGACGAGCGCATCCGCGACTACACGGCGGGCAACGAGATCGAGTTCCGGGAGCTGGTCGAGCTGGGCGGAGTGCGCACCGCCGAGGACCCCGCGGAGCTCGCCGCCCACTTCGAGCTCCCGGCCGAGGCGCTCGCCGCGACGATCGAGGAGGCTCGCCACGACGCGGCGGCCGGTCGACCGGACCGCTTTGGGCGCGACGACTTCGGATTCGGGCCGCTGACGCCGCCATACGCCATGTGTCGCACCACACCGGGCCTGTTCCACACCCAGGGCGGCGTCGCCGTGGATCGGGACGCCCGCGTGGTGCGCACCGACGGCGATCCGATCCCACGGCTGTTCGCTACCGGCGGCGTCGCGGTCGGGCTCAGCGGCCGAAGCGGCGGGCGTGGATACAGCTCGGGCAACGGCCTGCTCAGCGCGATGGGGCTCGGCCGCCTGGCCGGCGCCGCCGCTGCTCGCGTCCCGCTGTCGCGATGAGCGACCGCGAGGGCGGCACGCCCCTCGCCCGCGAGCTCGCCTCCCGGGCGCTGAAGCTGGCCGCGACGGACCTGCCCGATGAGGTCAGCTCCGCCGCTGCGCTGCACGTGCTCGACGCGATCGGCGTCGGGCTCGCCGGCGCGACCGCCTCGACTACCCCGCTGACCGGACCGTTGACGGGCCTCGGCCCGGGCGAGATCACCGTCCTGGGACGCGCCGAGCATCTGGCGCCGGCGGCAGCAGCGCTGGCCAACGGGACGCTGATCCATTCGCTTGAATTCGACGACACCCACGTGCCGTCGGTGATCCACGGCAGCGCCGTGATCCTGCCGGCGGCGCTCGCGGTCGCCGAAGACCTGGGTGCCTCCGGCGGTGCGCTGCTGCGCGCCGCAATCGCCGGCTGGGAGACGCTGGTGATGATCGGGCTGGCCAGCCCCGGCGGCTTTCAGGCGGCTGGCTTTCAGACGGTCGCCGTCGCGGGACCGTTCGGAGCGGCCGTCGCCGCCGGCCTGCTCCGCGGGCTCGACGAGCGCACGCTCACCGCCGCGCTCGGCATTTGCGGCAGCCAGAGCTCGGGCACGTTCGCGTTTCTCTCCGACGGCTCCACGGTCAAGGCGCTGCACGCCGGGTGGGCGGCGCACTCCGGCGTCCTGGCCACCGAGCTGGCCGGCGCCGGCGTGACCGGTCCGGAGCTCGTGTTCGAGGACCGCTTCGGATTATTTGCGGCCTTCGCCCGCGACGCAGGGGCAGCCGGCCGCTTCGCCGAGCTGCTGCCGCGCCTGGGGGTCGACTGGGCGCTGCCCCAGGCGGCGTTCAAGCGATACCCGGTCTGTCACTACATCCACCCGTTCCTCGAGGCCGCCGAGCAGCTGTGGAGCGACGGCCTCCGGGCCGCCGACATCGAGTCGCTCAGCTGCCGCGTCCCCGACGGCGCCGCGCCGATCATCTGCGAGCCGTGGGAGAGCAAGCTCGTGCCGCGCAGCGACCACGACGCTCGCTGGAGCCTGCCCGTTTGCCTGGCTCAGGTGCTGCTCCGCGGCACCCTGTCCGCCGATGACATCACCGGGATCGCCTCCGATGCTGATGTTCTGGCCCTGGCCGCCTGCACGTCGTGGCGGGCCTGGCCGGACTCGGGCTTTCCGGCTCGCTTTCCAGCCGAGCTGACCGCGATCACGACCTCCGGCCGGAAGCTCACCGTGAAGGTGCGGGACGTACGAGGCAGCGCCGCCCGCCCGATCGGCGCCGAGGAGGTCCGCGACAAGTTCCTCGCCAACGCCGGTCCGGTCCTCGGCGACGCGCTGGCAGCGGAGATCGTCGCCACCGTCGACGATCTCCCTTCGCTCGCCGACGTGCGCGAGCTCACCGCGTTGCTGAGCATCGGGAAGGGCCACGAGAACCAGCCGTGACGGGCAGGCTCGTCGGATCTGCGCGCGGTCGGCAGAACTTTTTCGAGAATGACCGGTCCAAGGTTGTGGACGGGCAAATTCTATGGAGGTTCTCGATGTCAGAAGAGAGCGCAGGCAGCGGGCGCCGCTCGAGCGCGGCGAGCGGCGAAGGCGACCGGTCGCAGGGTTCGGACTCGCCGCTGCAGACGCAGCACGGGCAGACCACGATCGCCGATACGGTCGTGACCAAGGTGGCGGGCGTCGCGGCGCGCGAGGTGCGCGGCGTGCACGACCTCGGAGGCAGCATGAGCCGGACGCTGGGGAACGTCACACAGCGCGTGGGTGTCGGCGACGAGCGGTCACAAGGTGTGTCGGTGGAGGTGGGCGAGCGCGAGGCGGCGGTCGATCTGACCCTGGTGGTGGAGTACGGAGAGTCGATTCCGCGGGTGTCTCAGGCGGTTCGGGAGAACGTGATCAAGCGGATCGAGGGCACCACCGGGCTGTCGGTCACCGAGGTCAACGTGTCGGTCAACGATCTGCACTTCCCCGGTGACGACGCCCCGGAGCAGTCGACACGGGTGCAGTGAGGCCGACCGTGGCGGCTGCCACCGCACCTCCGCCTGCGCGAGACGTCTCGCGCGCGCTGCTCGGCCGGCTGGCGCTCGAGGCGGTCTCGGTCGTGCCGGGAGTGCTGGGGGTCGAGCCAGGCCCGCATCAGTCCTACCTGACGGCCGATGAGCCGGACGGCGTGCTGCGGGGCGTGTCGGTGATCGCTGAGGCCGACGGGCGCTACGCGGTCGATCTGTGTCTCGTCGCCGGCATCGTGCCGCTGATCGAACTGGCCGATGAGGTGCGCCGGCGCGTGCGCGCCCGGGCGGAGCGCGACGGTGTCGCGGATCGGGTCGGAGAGATAAACGTCGAGTTCGCGCGCGTGCTCAGCGAGGCCGAGATCCTGGCCGAGGCCGAGGCCGAGGCCCAGGCCCAGGCCGAACCTCAACCCGGGCCCCGGGCCGAGGAGCCCCGCGGATGATCCTCCTCGCCCGCGCGGTCGTCCGGATCGTCGGGTTCCTGGCGCTGCTGACGCTGGCCGCAGCCGGCATCGTGCTCGCCGTTTTCTGCATCGGCACCGGAACCAGCGGCCCCAGTCTGGGCCGCCTGGCAGTGCTTGCGCATCTCCCGTCGCTGCGAGACAACGTCGGTGACTGGCTGGCCCGGCTCGAGGCTCCCGGATCGGTCGCCGTGATCGCAGGACTGTGCGGTCTGGGCGCGATCGCGATCGGCGTGCTGCTGCTGGTGGGCGTGTTCGCGCGACGGCGCGAGCGGCTGGTGACGCTCGTCCGCGGGGAGCGCGGCGTTATCTCGGCTCGCCGGCGGCCGCTGGCGCAGATCGCCGGCTCGCTCGCCGAGCAGGTCCGAGGTGTCACTCAGACGCGCGTTCGGGTTCGTCCGCATCGAGGGGTGGGCGGGCGGTTGTCGGTACGTGCCACGCGTACGCGGTCTTCGGATCCCGAGCAGGTCCGAGGCTCGGTTCGGGAGCAACTTGGGACCCTCACCGACCCGTTCGCGCTGCGGGTGCGCGTCGATGTTCCCGAACGGGGAAGGGTGGAATAGATGTTTCGGCAACGTATCCGCGAGCGAACCTCCGTGGCAGCTGCGATCGGCCAGGCGGTGCCCGTGGTGTTGGCGTTGGCGCTCATCTGGTACGGGGCGATGGTGGTGCTGCTCGCGGTGAAGGTCTCGCCTTCGACAGTCAACTCGATCAGCGGGTATCGGACTGCGTACAACTGGCTGAGCGGCCTCACGCCGGCCGATGTCGACGGCGGCGTTACGCGCGCAATCCTCGCCGGTGCCGGGGTGCTGGCGTTCGTGGTGTTCGGTTGGCTCGCCTACAAGCAACTACCGCGGCCGTATCTGGCTCGACGCGAGCTGGCGCTGGATAGTGGCGACGGCCGCGGTGAGGTCCTGGTCGGGCCGCGGGCCGTCGAGCGCGTCGCCGAGTTCGCAGTGAGCACAGACCAGATCGTGACGGGCGCCCGGGGGCGCTATTCCGTCGATGACCTTTCTGTCGATCTGAGCGTCCGCCGGGCACGGAATCTCGCCGAGACGATGCGCGACGCGCAGCAACGAGTGGCCGACGCGCTCGAGCAACACGACCTCCCGGCCATGCCCATAAACATCACGCTGACCGGATATGACCGTCGGCAGAGAAGGGAGCTTCAATAGCGATGAACGTCAAACAACAGCTGGGCCTGCTCGGCTTTCTGTTCGTGGCCGCCTGGGTCGGATTCAACTTTGGGGACGCGGTCCTGTGCCTCGTCGGCGCCGCCGTGTTCTACGCGGTCGGCGCTGTGCTTCAGGGAGAGCTCGACCTCGGCGAGATGCAGGCGCGAATCCAGCGCTCCCAGAGCGACTCGCGCTGAGCGCGATCCGCCGTGACGGGGACCAGGCCGTGATGTGAGCGGCGAGTTCGATGACCGGATCCTGGTTGAAGCTGCCCAAGACGGCGATGTGGCCGCGTTCGAAGAGATCGTCCGTCAGCACCAGACAGCCGTGTATCGCGTTGCGTTGCGGATGCTCGGCTCACCTGCCGATGCCCAGGACGTTACGCAGGAGACATTCGTCCGAGCCTGGCGGAGCCTGGGAAGGTTTCGCCGCGACAGCGCAGTGAGCACTTGGCTCTACCGAATCGTCACCCGGCGGTGCCTCGACCATCTCGCTGCGCGACACCCGACCGGTGTGCTCGAAGATGAAGAATCCGAGACACTGGGGCCCGGGCCGGCAGAGCACCTCGAGCAGCGCGAACGGTTGCGGGCCGTGAGCCGTGCGATCGGACAGCTGCCAGCCGACCAGCGTGCCGCTCTAGTGCTCCGCGAGTTCGAAGGCCTGTCCTACGAGCGGCTGGCCGAGGTGCTCAACACGAGCGTGCCCGCGGTCAAGGGCCGGATCCACCGTGCGCGCCTCGCGATCCTCAAGCAGACGGCAACATGGCGATGAGCGGATATCCCGAACAGCTTCCCTGCGGCATCGATGTCGAATTGTTGCTCGCGCAGGTCGCCGACGGTGAACCACCTCGTGACCCCGACCACCAGGAAAGCTGCCCTTATTGCCAGGCCGCCGTCGAAGCCCTCCGGCGCGAGTGGATGGACGTTCGCGAGCTCTCGCGCCAGCCGGTGCAACTGCCGGCCGGACTCACCGCCCGGATCATGCTCCGAATCCGGGATCTGGCCGTGCTCGCGGCGGGCTCGACCCTGATCGGCGGACCTCGCGGCGAAACCCACGTCAGTCACTTCGCCATTGCCCAGGTCGCGCAGCGTCTCGCGGGCGGGGTGCCGGGGATCGTGTTCGCCTCGGCCAAGCCAGTCCCGCACGATCCGCCGCACCCCGCCAGGCTCAGCATCTCGATTCGGCTGGTGGTCGGCTGGAGCCCCGCGATCACGCGGATAGCGCAGACCCTCCGGGACCTGCTCGTCCGACGAGTCCCGGCACTCACCGGCGCCGAGCTGGCCCAAATCGACATCACGATCCGAGACATCGCCGAGCCCGGCGACTGACCGGTCCTCCCGGTCATCTACCGTGGAGCGATGTCGCGCGCACTCGACGCTCGCCGCTACGGAAGCGCCTTCGATGAAGTCGCCGAGGACTATGACCGTCATCGTCCGACCTACCCGGACGCACTCGTGGACCGGGCGTGCGCGGGCGCCGGCCTCGGCCCCGGCGCCGCGGTGCTCGAGATCGGCTGCGGCACCGGGCAGCTCACGCGTAGCCTGCTGGCCCGCGAACTGCGGGTGACAGCCCTCGAGCCGGGGCAGCAGCTGATCGCGCGGGCTCGCGATCGCTGCAACGGCGTCGGCGATGTGCAGTTCGTCAACGCGCGCCTGGAGGACGCGTTGCTGCCATGCGCCCAGTACTCGGCTGTGTTCTCGGCGTCGGCGATCCATTGGATCGATCCGAACGTGAGCTGGCGCAAGGCGGCCGACGCGCTGGCTGACGGCGGGAGCCTCGCTCTGGTCTCCTACTTCGGGCTCGACGATCTCCGCAGCGCCGACGATCAGCAGGCGCTGCGTTGCGCGATGAGGACGGTCGCGCCCGAACTCGCGGCCGATTGGCCTACCTACCGGGATCTCGCCTGCACGCTCGCTGGTGTTGCGGCCCGACGCGACAACGTTTCACAGGCGTGGGCGTGGCTTGGGGGCTATGAGATCGCGCGCGGGTATGCGGCAGACCTGTTTGATGACACGCAGGTCGCCGCGGTGCCGACGCTGCTGGAACATACCGCTGAGGAGCTCAACGCTCTGCTGGGCACCATGTCGTTCTGGGCGAGACTGTCACCCCGACAGCGCGACGCCCTCGCCGCCGAAAATCAATCCATCTACCAGCGGATCGGCCGGCCGATCCGCTCCAGCGCAGTCGCCTGCCTGCTAGCAGCCCGGCGCCGTCCCCGCAGATGACCACCTAGCCGGCTCCTTCCTGGTCAGCACTCGGTGAGTGACGAGATGGATCCCGAGCTCCTGCATCGGGCGCAGCCAGCAGGATCGCCCCAGCGGTCACTGCCACGTAGGCCACCACTCGAGCAACTCCCAGTGCACCAGTTGGTACGGGCTCGTGAAGCACGATCGTGCCCGCGGCGATCGGAAGCGCGTTGGTGCACAGTGTCGCGAGTCCGGCGACAGTCAGCGCGGCGCCCCGCTGATAGCCGAGCTGGAGCAGCGAGGTTCCGAGCGTGTAGCCGATGATCAGGGTCACTACGAAGGCGAGCCGCGTGCCGCCTTGTGTCGCGAGCTTGGTCGAGAAGTCGCCGATCGAGAACAGCAAGCCCCCCGCGATCCCTTCGGCGACGGCCAGTGCCCCCGTGTGGCGGCCGATCAGCAGCACCAGCACCGCGAGAACGGCTGTCCCACCCAGCCAGGCAAGGATTCCTGCAGTGGAGCCGTGGCCGCCGCCGCCGGTGCTTCCCGCCAACGACACGGCAAGCAGTCCAAGTCCGAGCACCGACAGCGCCACGCCGCGTAGCTCCCGGCGCGTCAGACGACGGCCGCCGAGGCGCGACGACACGAACGCGAGCACGCCGATTCCGCCGGCAGCGATGCTCTGGACCAGAGCGAGCGGCGCCAGCGCGAGCGCCGCGGCGTAGGACGCAAACCCGCCGGTCTCCATGGCGAAGCCGGTCAGCCAGCTGCGATCCGTGAGCAGGAGCCACACCGAATGAAGCGGTCGGCGTATCGACAAGCACGGCAGGGCGGCAGCGGCGTCGTGCTCCCGCAGATATGCGACGTTGGTGAGCGTTGCCGAAACCGCCGCGAGCACGATCGCTATCACTGTGCCAGCGTGCATGCCTCCCCCAAGTCGTCTGCTCAGACCCTCAGCCGCTAGCTGGGCATCGTGAGCGCGGGCGGCCGAGGTCCGCGAGCAGTCGCCTGATCACGCCGGCGTCGGTGACCAGCCCCAGGTGAGAGACACCCGGGTCGTCAGTGAGGCGGAACCGGTAGCAGCGCATCCTGCGCCACACACCGACAGCGTTGTTGGTGATGTATTCCTGGTTGCTGTCGCCTGGCAGGTCGATGTAGTCCGCGGCGGCCTGGTTGACGACCTGGCCCCGTGTCAGGTCCGGCAGGACGATGCCGACAGGTGTCGGGAGGCCCGAGCCCTTCTCCGCGGAAACATCGACGTTCGGGAAGTGCTTGCGGTCAGCAAAGTGGACGAAACCGAGGTAGTGCTCGACCATCGGCTTGATCGAGTCCAGCCCCGCGTCGTGTAGCAGGCGTGCGGTGTCGGCCGGGGTATAGCGGCGTCCGGTCGCCCGGTTCTTGATCACGACCTCGCGGCGTCCGAACACCGACGGGTCTGACGGCGCTCATCCAGGTCGCCGGGGACAACGCCATCAGGCGCGCGCTGCTACGCGCCGTCGCGACGGTTGTCGGCAGCGAGAACACGCCGGGCACCTCGACGCCCGTGAATACCCACGTCCACAGTGAGCCCTGTCCGGGAAGGTTGCCGGCGATGTCGGTGAATCCCTGGATGTACTGGTGCTTCCACTGAGCCGAGACGTGCGTCAGCAGATACTGGGCATACAGCGGCCCGTTGGAGTGGCCGACGATCCGGACCGGCCGCTTGTGGTTGAGCCGCCAGGTGCGCACGATCAGCCGCTTGGTCTGAGACAGGAACCCGTTTAGGTCCGGGGTGAGCCGGAAGTCGTAGCCGGCAACCACCAGGTTGCGGCCGGCGTCATACCCGGCGGCCTCCAGCGCCGCGAAAAACGAGTTGTAGACCGGTGCGCTGGTCGTCTGCCCGTAGTCGGGAATCGACACCTTTACCCCGGCAGGCAGCGAGAAGCGCTTCGAGAACGAGAGGCTGCGATTCGACTTCCACCGCGGCGTGATCAGCTCGTCGCGACACACCTGACTGAATGTCGTTCCGACGTTCGCCGGGATCCCGTCCTCGAAGGAGCCAGAGCGCGGGCATCCCTTTACGCCGGTCTGGTTATGCACCGTGACCCGCAGGACCGTCGTCCCATAGCCGGGGAAAAACACGATCGGAGTGCGGGGCGCAGCCGCGACCGCCGAGGAGGACGCGAGCGCAAACATCACCGCGGCCGCGATCGCCACGAGCGACAAACGCCGTGTCGAAGACACGGGTCGAGCGCTCACCTGGAAGGACGCAGGCATCCGTCGGTTAGCCGCGGTCTGCTCATATCGCGGTCCAGGCTACAGAGACTCCGTCTTGACAGGTCCGAGAAAAGTGATATCTATTAGCTATCACTTTTATGACGTGCCACTGCACAGTGGAGGGATCATGAGCCAGGCCATCCAGCCATACGGCCAGCCCGAGGCCACTCCGGTCGGGCATGCGGGAACCCGCGTTGAAATACACGAGCGCCCCGCCTGGGCGATCAACGGCTGGCTCGGTGTTCTCCTCGCCGCCGCCTGCATCGCCGCCGTCGTTCTCCTCGCCCACAGCTCGATTGCGCTGCTCGGCGTCGTGCCAGGGTTGGCCGCCGCACTGATCTTGACCTCGCTGGTCATCGTGCAACCGGGCCACACCAAGGTGGTGCGGTTCTTCGGTAGCTATGTCGGCACCGTGCGTCGCACCGGTCTGTCGTGGATCCTGCCGCTGGCGGACCGGCGGAGCATGAGCATTCGAGTCAGGAACTTCGAGACCAACCATCTGAAGGTCAACGACGCTGACGGCAACCCGGTGGAGATCGCGGCGATTGTCGTCTGGCAGGTGGCCGATACCTCGCGGGCATCCTACGCCGTCGACGACTACGTCAACTTCGTCCAGGTCCAGGCAGAGTCTGCGTTGCGCCACGTCGCGACCACCCACCCATACGACGACCCAGCGGGGAAGGGCACATCGTTGCGCGGCTCGACCGACGTGGTCGCGGCAGAGCTCGCCCAGGAGGTGGCCCAGCGGGTCGCGATCGCCGGGGTGGAGATCGTCGAGGTGCGCATCAGTCACCTGGCCTACGCCTCGGAGATCGCCCAGGCCATGTTGCGCCGACAGCAGGCCAGCGCCGTCGTCGCCGCCCGCTCGCGTATCGTCGAGGGCGCCACCGGGATGGTGGAAATGGCCCTCGCCCGCCTGGATGAGCGCAGGATCGTTGAGCTCGACGAAGAGCGCAAGGCGGCGATGGTGAGCAACCTGATGGTCGTGCTCTGCGCTGAGCAGCCCGCGTCCCCGGTCGTCAACACCGGGACGCTCTATACGTGAGCCGCGAGCGCAAACCGGTGCTGCTGCGCATCGACCCAACGGTCCACGATGCCCTGGCCCGATGGTCCGCCGACGAGTTCCGCAGCGTCAATGCCCACATCGAGATGCTGCTCCGACGCGCCCTCACCGACGCCGGCCGGATGCCTCGACAGGCGCGGCCCATCCCCAAGCGCGGCAGGCCCCCGGCCCGTACCGCCTGACCTTTAGCCGGGCAGATCTTCGGGCCGCTTCTTGGCGAGTTTGCCTTTGAGCAGACCGGTGGACTGGCCGACTTCGATCATGTAGCCGTCGGGGTCCCGCATGTAGCAGCGGATCTCGGCGCCGCGATCGATCGGCGGCGTCACGAACTCGGCCCCCTTCGAGCGCCACTGCTCATAGCACGCCTGGATGTCTGCGACGCGCAGGTTCATGAAGCTGGACACCGTGTTACCAGGCTCGTGGTTGACGACCGAGATGTCGGGCTTGTCGGGAGTGGGCCCGCCTCCCGGGTTCATGATCACCCACGAGTTGGAGAGCTTGATCATGCACGGGTTCTCCTCCAGCACGACCTCGCCGCCAAGGACCTCGGAATAGAACGCACGGGACCGAGCGACGCTCCGTACGGTGATGAAGTGAGTGACGAGGAAGCCCTCGCTCGGGTTCGGCAGGTTCTCGTAGTCGATCTCTGGCGTGTGCTCGCTCACCGTTCGGCGCTCCTTGACGCGTTTCTCAGCGCTCTACAGCCTAGATCGCTCTGCGTCCGCCGTCGGCGGCGACCGTCGTTCCGGTGATGTAGCTCGCCTGCGGGGAGACCAGGAACGCGATGACCTCGGCGATCTCCTCGGGCTGGGACGCGCGGCGCATCGGCGTGGTTTCGCCGAGCGCCGTGATGAACGCCGCGCCCGAGGGCGTCGGCGTGTAGACCGGGCCCGGAGCGATCGCGTTGACCCGTACTCCGTTCGCGCTGTACTCCGCCGCCCAGGCGCGCGTCATCGCCTCGAGCGACGCCTTGCTCGCACCGTAGGCCGCGCCCCCGACGAGCCCGACACCGCCGGCCATGCTGCTGAGGCTGACGATGCTGCCGCGGCCCCTCGCGGCCATTCCGGGAGCAAGCGCCGCGACCAGGAAGAACGGCGCCCGCACGTTGCTCGCGAACATCCTGTCGAACGCGGCGAGGTCGAACTCTGCCGTCGGCCCAAACACCGCAAGCCCGGCGTTGTTGATCAGGATGTCGACGTCGCCGACGTCATCTGCCAGGCGCAGCACGTCCGCGACGTCGGTGAGGTCGGCGGCGACGAAGCTCGCGTGTCCGCCGGCGGCGGTGATCTCCTTGACCGTCTCGGCGCCGCGGGCTGCGTCTCGTCCATGGACGAGGACCTCGGCGCCATCCCGGGCCAGCAGGAGCGCTACCGCGCGACCAATGCCCGAGGTCGCGCCAGTCACCAGAGCCCGTTGCCCTTCGAGTTTGTCTTGAGTGATCGTCGACATCGCTGCTCCTTCGTTGTTTCGCGTAGTGAGCAGCGTGCCACCATGCGCGGGTTCTCGCCTTAGCGAGAGTTCCAACGATATGGAAGATCCTGTGTAGGATCAGCCAAGGCCATGGCGTCGCGCGAGCAAGACTCCAAGCCGGTACTGGGCAGGGGCGATAACGAGCGTGCACTGCGCCGCGTAGGAGAGGCGCTCGCCGGGCGGTACACCGAGATCGGGCAGGCGATCGCCGAGCGGGCGTTCAACGAGATTCCCGGCTACACGGACGCCCCGCCGGAGCTGATCAACGATCTCCGCGCCGGCGCGACGGCGACCACCGAGTTGCTCGCGCGGACGCTTGCGGAGGGCGCAACCGTGCGGCGCGAAGACCTTGGTTTCCTGCGCGAGCTCGCTGCCCGCCGGGTGCACCAAGGCATCAGCCTCGAGGCCTTCATCCGTGCCTACCGCGTCGCGCTGCTCGCGATTTGGGACGCGTGCGCCGAAGAGGCCTCGCGCCTGAGGCTGTCCCGAGCAGCCGGCTTCGCGCTCGCCAGCGCGGCGATCGACGCGATCGACACCATCACGACCCAGGCCGCCGAGGCGTACCTCCGCGAAGAGACGCGGCTGAGAACGCAGAGCGGTCGAGCGGCCCGAGATCTGCTCGAGCGACTCATCGGCGGGCAGCCCGTCGACCCAGCCCGGCGCCATCCCGCTGCCCCCGGGCTGGAGCCGACCGGCCAACTCCTCACCATCGTCGGGAGCGTCGAGCAGACCACGCTCGCGGTCGGGGACGCACTCCAAATCGCCAGGGACACGCTCGAGGAGAACATGTCGCCCGGGACAGCCCGGCCCCTCGCGGCGATCCGCCACGGAGAGCTCGTCCTAATCACGCCCGCAACCTCGCCGCGGACAAGAGTCGTCAGCCTGCGGGCTGCACGCCAACGTGCCATCGACGAACACAACGTCGACGTCCACTACGGCGTCAGCGTCCCATCGCAGGGATTCGCGAGCGTGCACCAGGCATACCGCGAAGCGGCGCTGGCGCTGTCGTACACGTCGCCGGGCCGTCCGATCGTTTCGCTCGACGACCTCTCATCACTCGAGTGCGCACTGATCGGCGCTACCGCGACCACCAAGGCGATCATCGCCTCCAAGGCCAACAACCTGCGCGCACTCCCAGCCGACGACCTCATGACCGCCGTCGAAACGATCCGTGCCTTCGCAGACGCCGACCTAAACGTCGCCAACGCGGCCAAGCGGATGGACGTTCACCCCAACACCGTCCGGTACCGCCTCGAGCAGATCGCCACCAAGACAGGACTCGACGCACGCACCTTCGCAGGTCTCGTCGACCTGATCTGCATTCTCGAGATCACCGACAGTGAGCGGCAACCCTGAGACCACTAAGTCACCCACGACCTCAGGTGCGAGGCCGATCGGAGATCGCGGCGGCCCTGGCATAGGCAGGGCGTGACTCGCTACGTCGCACGTAGGCCTCGAGCCCAGGCCAGGAGCGCAGCAGCTCGCGAGAGTTGGCTCCTTGGAGCACGCTCGCGCACATCACGTCGGCGACGGTGAACTGGGCGTCGAGCAGCCATTCGCGGCCGTCGAGCGCGGATTCCACCGCTGCTGCAGCTTGCGTGAACCGATCTCGCGCCTCGGACTCCGTCGTGCCTTCGCCGAGCTCGCGGATCCAGCGAAAGAGCGGCGCTTCGAGCTCGGCCACCGCGAACAGGACCCACTGGTAGACGAGCGCCCGTTCGCTGCAGCCCACCGGCGGGATCAGCCCGGCACGCGGGCTCAGATCGGCGAGCTGCAGGCAGATCGCTGCCGATTCGAAGATGGTGGTGCCGTCGCCGAGCTCAAGCGCGGGGACGCGCCCCAGCGGGTGGCGACGGAGGTGCTCGGAGGATCGGCGCTGGGCGCCGGCGATCTCGGTCAGCTCATAGGGCTCACCGATCTCCTCTAACAGCCACAGGACCCGGCTGGAGCGAGTGCGCGGCATGAAGTACAGGCGCGGAGGCAGCGCAGACTCGGACATCAGCCACACCCTACCCGGCGCCGGAACGTCCGCCGCGACGTTCTTGCAGCCAGCTCGACAGCGCCAAACAATCTCCCACGCTCAACTCTCGGACGGCAGTTTGACCACGTCGAGCGCGAGTGGGGCACAAACCAGAGCCGGCTGATCGGCCCGCGCGAGCCTGCGTCGCAGCAGGACGAACGCCGGCACCCCGAGGAATGCTGGTATGAGCAGTTGGAACAGCCGGTAGAGGAGCACAGCGGCGGTGGCTTGGGGAATGTTGACCCCGTACAGCGCGAAGATTCCGATCAGCGCTCCCTCGGTGCCGCCGATCCCGCCGGGCACCGGGATCAGGTTGCCGAGCTGGCCGATCAGGTAGCCGAGCACGAGCACGCCGAACGTCGGCGCGGGCCCGACGGCCGCAAAGCCGAACCCGAGTGCGGCGATGTCGAAGGCCATGTAGGCGAACGAGCCGACGACGACACCGAAGCTGTGGTCGCGCAGCAGCGCGATCGCCTGATCGACGCCGTCAGCCACGGTGCCAACCCCGGTGCGCAGAGCCAGGCGCGCGCGTCCGGACCAGCGCGCGGGGTCCGCGCCAGCGCCGCGCTGTCCCAGTGCCCGTAAGAGCCTTGGGCTGAATCCGACCAGCAGGACGCCCAGCGCCGTGATCAGGGCGGGCACGAGCGTCAGCACCGCAGACCCCCGGCCGGCGACGATCCCGACGAACACACCGATCCCCACAACAATCAGCGCGAGAAAGTTCGCTGCGCTGGTGATCACGAAGAACGCGACCGTGCGCCGCGCAATGTTGCTAGTCGGCATCCCGGCCTGCCTTAGCGCCCAAACGCCGAGGGCGAGACCTCCGGCACCGCCGGCGGGCAGCAGCGAGTTGGCTGCCAGCTCGGCCATCGCGATGTCGTAACTCAGCCCCCACGACATCTCCGAGCAGAACGTAGATCGGAACACCAGCACATAACCGGCGCACGACGCGATCTCAGCGACCACGATGGCCGCTACCCAGACCGGATCGGCGTCCTGCAGACGCGCGCGCACTTCATCGAGCCCCGGTAGCGCTGTGATCGCCAGTGCCACCACCGCGATCACAGCGATGATCTCAGCGACGCGTACGAGCAGATGCCGAGATCGGAGCTCGCGCGGCATCCGGCTAGGGGACGATTCAGACGTGGCTGTCACGATGCACCCGATCATCCCAACCGGCGTGCCCGTCATGTCGGAACCCAGCGCAACCGCGCCCGGGGCCTACCTGGCGAATACTCCCAGCCGGATTCGAACCGGCGATCTCCTGCGTGAATGCGTTGCGACCGCCCGGCGCCGACTCGCCGGACGTGTCCTGTGTCGCCCAACGCGTTCCTCCCAGCTCGAGCACCTCGACGATGAAGCGATCACGCCGTCGTCGACCCAGCAGCACGGCCCACCCGGCGTCCGAACGGCGATTGAATCCACGTGTAACTCTCACGAGGCCATTAAGCCCAGGCCGCAGCTTGAATAGGCACCATACCCCTCGCGGAGGGTAGGTGAGAGTTCCGGACACTCGTGAAGGGAGCACTCTGGGCGATCGGCGTCTCACTGCTCTGTTAGCCCTGCACGAGTCTCGGGTGGCTTCGTCAGCGGCTCCCCGTTATCGAGTGTTAGCCGCTCGTGATGCCGAGTGAGCATCGTTGTGCATTGCTTTGCCTGCTCGCAGCGAATGGCATCTCATACGCTCCTTGAGCCGTCGCGAATCCGCGGTCTTCCGCGAGCAACGGGCTGCGCGGTGCTTTCGGTTGGCGGTCTTGAGGTCCATCCCTTCTTTGGATGCGCGGTCGTCGGACGGCAGAAAACTCGTCGCACTGGCCGCAGAGGTCGGAGCGGACGCAGCGCGTCGCGGCGGGTCGGCTCGGCCGGCGAACCGGGCGCCTGGCCCGCGTGGTTCGGAAGCTTCGGACGCTCGGTCTGACCGACGGGTCGCGGTTGGCGGTGTCGTGTCTGCGAGTCGTTTTATGTGTCGCGGTCGGGCTGTTACGCTCGTAATCAATTTCGGGGGGTGGCGCTGTGTTGATCCTCGTTTGCAGCTTGAAGGCTATGTGTGCGCGTTCGCACCTGGGCGTCTTGCCTGCTCGGTTGCGGTTCGCATTGACGAGTGTCGCGTCGTGTGTCTTGTTGTGTGCGGCGCCGGGGTCCGCGCTGGCGCGATGGACGTGGTCTCGCCCCTCCCCGATCGACAACGCCGGCCTTGCGAGCGTGGCGTGCGTGTCGGAGATTCAATGCACCGGCGTCGGCTTTCCCGGGAGTGAGTTGACGTTCAATCCGCAATCGCCCGGATCATCTACCCCGGTGACGGTCGGCGGCCAGAACTTCTATGGTGTGGCGTGCCCGTCCGCGACCCAGTGCACCGCCGTCGATGCAGCCGGGAGCGAGGTGACGTTTAACCCGCAATCGCCCGGGACCCATAGTGATGTCGCTATCGACACCTTCCTCACCTCGGTGGCGTGCGTTTCTGTGACCCAGTGCACGGCCGTCGACGGGTCCGGACGGGAGGTGACGTTCAACCCGCAATCGCCCGGGACCCCCACTCCGGTCACGATCGACAGCTCCAGGGCAAACATGATCGGCGTTGCGTGCCCGTCGGCGACGCAGTGCACCGCGGTCGAATACAGCGGGCTCGGCGGAGAGGTGACGTTCAACCCGCACTCGCCGGGGACCCCCACCCCTGTCACGATCGACAGCGGCCATAACCTGATGGGCGTGGCGTGCCCGTCTGTGACGCAGTGCACGACCGTCGACCTCGGCTCGACGGGCGGTCGGGCGTTGACCTTCAATCCGCAAGCGCCAGCGCCACCGGCGCCGGTGACGGTCGATAGCGGCGCCTGGATCTCCGGAGTGGCGTGCGCGTCCGCGAACGCCTGCGTTGCGGTGGACGCTTCTGGAAATGTGGGCGACGGCAACCCGACGAGCGCCTCTGCGTGGACGCTGCAGCCCATTGACGGCGGGGGCTCGCTCACCGCGGTCAGTTGCCCCGTAGCGGCGGTGTGCGTGGCGGTCAACCAATCGGGTGACTCGTTTCTTGGCAGGAACTTGAGCTTGCCGCTGCCCCCGGCACAGGTAGGTTCGGGTCCGACAATCTCAGGAACCACGACGCAGGGCCAGTCGCTGACCGAGTCGCCCGGCTCGTGGTCGAACAGTCCGACGCGCTATGCGTTCCGGTGGCTGGACTGCGACAGCGCGGGGAACCACTGTAGGCCAAACCCTCATGCGGCAGCACGGTCCTACGCCCTGACGGTTAGAGATGTGGGGCACACGATCCGCGTGCAGGTGACTGCGGCGAACGCAGGTGGCCAAAGCAGCCCGGCAGTCTCTGCGGCGACCGCAGTCGTACAGGGCAGCAACTCAGCTCCGCGTCCGTTTCTCGGACTGATCACGACGAGCGCGTCGCACCTTACGGTCATGATCGGCTGCAACGGCAGCGTCGGCGCGAGGTGCAGCGTGAAACTGATCCTGGCCGCGACCGAAACACTGAGTAACGGGAAGGTGGTCGGGGTCAGCGCGAAAGCGCGCAAGACGAAGAAGGCCGTTGTGCTGGGGCGCGCGAGCGTCACGGTCGCCGCCGACAAGATCAAGCGTGTGCCGATCCCGCTCGACAACGCCGGGAAACGCCTGCTCGCAAAGCGTCACAAGCTCAGTGCCAAGCTAACGATGACGGCGGGCACCAGCACCGTCGCCAGAAGAGTCGTGACCTTCCGCCGCCGGCCAAGACCGAAACATCATCGATGACCAAGCTGCTGCTTGGATGAAACCTGAGGCGGCGCCGCCAGTGCCGCCGCTACCCCAAATCGACAGCGAAGGGGGCGCGGTTAGAATTTGTCCGGAAAGGAAGCAATCGGGGTTTGCCGCATCTTGTTTTTGAGGGCGGAACGCCGCTCGCGCCCGCGACGGTGAGGAAGCCATCTCCCGGGCTGTCGCAGGTGAAGTGCAACTGGTCCTGCGCTCGGGTCTACTGGGCGTCGGTGCGGTGGTCGCGAACGACCGTTACGTGGCGTTTCTTCATGGGTCGGCTTTCCTCTACCGGTTGACGCTGATCGACGCCCGGACCGGCCGGAGTAGGCAGGTCGTCTACTGACTGCGCCCACCCGTTTCCGATCGCGGTCGGCGACCCGTCGCTACTGGTCACCTGTCCTACTGGGCCCCCGTCGGGCCGGCCATAAAATCAGCTGAACGCCGTGCCCCGCTTCATCATGGCCTCGACCTGCTCTTGGCTTTGGTCGGGGATCAATGGCGCGCGAGCTTTCATCGGCGCGCCTCCTTTCTTGGGTCCCGCGGCTGCCCATACGTTCAGCCGGCTGGTCCCGCTGGGTGAACCACGGGCTATCACAGATCGTCCCGCTCAGCCAACTCGGACTGCGCAATTTGCCGACAAACACTCGCGGCCGCCGATTACAGGCCCGAGAGGAGTACGCTGAGTTCAACGCTGCCTGCGGGGCTCCCACGCTTCCTCTCCCTCTCGTGGTGCACAACACCCGCTCGAGGATGCGCCTGAAAGGTGTCCCTATGGACCAGCAGCGAGAGAGCCAAGGGCCCTCGGCGAAGATCGCCACCTCCGCGGTCCAATTACTGCACCAACACACCGGTCGAGGGCCGACGAAGGCGAAGACCACGATCAATGAGAACATCGTCACGGTCCTGCTCGCGGACACGCTCACAACGGGCGAGCGCACGCTCGTCGAGAACGGCCGCGCGGATCGGGTCATTCAACTCCGCCACGACTACCAGCTCGTTATGCGCGACGAGCTCATAGAAATGGTGGAGCGAGAGCTCGATCGCAACGTGATCGCATTCATGAGTCAGAACCACATCGATCCCGACCTCGCAGTCGAGGTTTTCGTACTCGAGCCTGCCGCGGTCTAACGCGCCAATACAGCACCCGAGGTTGCGACGCCGACGCCCCTAGGCGGCACGCGCGTGCGGACTGCGGCCGGCCTGCCGGCCAGTGCCAACGCTCCTCGTTCCCTCGGGTCGGGTCACCTCTCGACCGCGCACGTGGACCACTATTCCTGGAGGCGCGCCCACAACCGCAGATCAGGAACGCGACTCCTCCCGTTCCCGCCGAGGAAACCATCACCTCAAGGCAGTATCTGCCCGCTGGAGCGTGCGGTTAGTTGTGGCCGCTGCCGGGGCTGGTCGGTAGCGGGTCGACGAGCTCGAGGGCGCCGAATCCGGCTAGCGGTCCGTCCATCAGGAAGATCTCGATCGTGAGGTCGGGATCGACGTGCGCCTGGCTGAGGAACGCGAGCACTACGCGGCCAGTGAGCTGTTCGATCATGGCGCTGTAGCGCTCCTTCATCATCCGCTGGAAGTCGCGACGCATCTCGAGCACCCGGTCCGGTTCGTGGCCTTCCAACATCGTGCGCTCGATCGCCGTGAACCCACCGTCCGTGAGCACGCAGACGATTTCCACGGCGAGGACGACTAACGAACGCTCGGATGCGCAGCGCTCGGACGCGCAGTACCCGCCTCGGGTTCTGCCGCTGTCTCGCGAACAAAGCAATGCGGTAGTCGACGGACTCCTTTCCCCACCCCGCCCGGCAGCCCACCACGACGATCACCGACCGCGCCCCGCCACCGCGAGGTGGAGGCGCTTGGCCGAACGTGACCACACCAGTATCGGGGACCTCAGGAACCACCCGCCACCGCCCCGTCGCTCAACGCGCCCACGCGCCCGACCTCACTCACCAACAGCGGGCCGCTCAACCAGCCGGCCCATCCCCCTCCGCTCCGCGCACTGCGCGGTGCGCATTATCGTCAACCGCGAGCTCGTCTGCGACGCTAAGCGCGGCCCGCGCGATCACATCTGCCGCACAACGCCCCACCCCTTCGCAACACTCTGGACTCAACGGGGCGGGACGCTGTTCCGTCACACTCACACCGGCCCCTGCCGGCGCCAATGCTGCCTCGCCTCAGTAGCGGCGGCTCTCGCGTTGCCGCGAGAAGCGGCGACAGGCAGGCGCGAACGGCCCTGCCCAAACACGGTCAGTAACTCGGGGATTCACAGGACAGCCTCACGAACACCCGGCTCCGTCACAGGCCGAGCCGTCAGGCGTCACGGCTTTTGCTCCGAGCCGGCGACCAACAGAAGCAGCAGCGCCGCGGTTACGCCCCCCGGCGACGTACCAGCAGTGTCCAAAGGCGGCGGAGGAGAATTTGATTGTGGGCGATCGAACCAACCGACCGCAAGGGCGTCGCCGCTCGCGCCGAAAAGGCGGCGCGACCTCGGATGCCCAGCGCCGAGCGTTGGCAAAGCGCACGGGCGGCCTGACCGCCCGGCGAGGCCGGCCCGGCCCGGGTTCGCGATGCTCTGCGCCGACGGCGGCGCGCGTGGCACGCCGGGACCCGCGGCGATCGGCTATTTCATCGATGACGATGCCGGGATCCGGTTGGCCGAGCACGCCCAGGCGATCGGCACGACAACCGCAGCCGAGGCCGAATACCGGGCACTGCTGGCTGGGCTCGCACGCGCCCACGAACTCGGGCTCACACAGATCACGGCTCGCTCGGACTCGAAGCTGTTGATCGCACACGCCAACGGCGAGCGCCACATCCGTAACGTTCGCTTGCTCAGACTCGTCGCTGAGATCAGCGACTGGCGGATGCGAATCGGGACGGTGCACTTCGAGTGGGTGCCCGCAGCGGCGAATGCAGAGGCCCACCAGCTGGTCGCGCAGCTTTTGGCGTGACGGCTGGCCAACCCGGCAAACGGCCACTGACGAGATGGATCAACCAGGCCCTCGCCACACAGAAGACGCTGCTCGTCAGCTGGTCACGGAACGTCCGCTGATTCACGTCCGCCCCGGCACAGCCGACGTAAGACTGGTCCTCCCACGAAGACGAGGCGCCTCAGTGATGGCGTGATGCCGTGCGCGGCTTCCGCTTCGAGCCCATGGCCAACTGAAGCGGAAGCGCTGACGTCGTGGCCTGATTGGGCGACAAGGCGGCAGTGCTCGTCGCCGGGTGGTTGCCCCGGTAGCCGTGGAACTTCTGTGACGACGGTCCTCCGGGCACGTGCGCTCCTTCCCGTCCCTCTGGTGGGTCGGCGCGAAGGGCAGAGGGCGAGAACCCCGAGCGTTCAACGAGCTAGGGCCGCGACCTCCGGGCCGGTGGGTGGGCCCGTGGTGGTGGCCCCCACCGACCCCGCGGTCAAAACCGGTAACCCAAGCCTCCCGCCTCGTGGCGCAGGAAACCGCGCCGTTGGTGGCATTCCGGCTTGGGCCGGGATCCTGGCCGCAGGGCCAGCCACGTATCGACACTACTCCTATCAGTGGCGGTTATGTAAGACCAGACCTCAATATTCTGCTCGGGCTCGTCCGCGGGCGCGGGCATCCGCTGATGGCTCTGCGGGGTCAGCCGGCTGCTCGGAGCACCGCGAGGATCCGCGGGTGGCCGTCGATCTCCAGCTCGTCGACGACCTCGAGCTCGTCAAGGCCGACGATGCGCCCCAGTCGGCTCAGACCCTCCGAGGTGAATCCCCAGTAGACGAAATCATCGCGCGCGTACACATCGCCAGCCTCGTGAACCTCGATCGCCGCGGCGTCGGCGGCCAGGCGCGAGCCGTAGGTCTCGAGCACGATCTCGCCGCCCGGGGCCAGTACATCCGCGAGCGCCCCCAGCAACGCGATCGGGTCGGTCACCCGATGCAGGATCCCGAAGCACAACGCGACATCGAAGCGCTCACCCAGCTCGCGCACGTCCAGTGCGTCCATGCGTCGATACTCGACGCGGGATCCGACTAGCCCGGCGATCGCGCGGAAGCCGCCGCCGCCCTGAAGCGCCACGCCGAAGCGAGCACGCACCCAGCGGACGTACTGCTCGTTGTCGACCGCGACGACGCGCCGCGCGCCGCGGACCTCCGCGAGGAAGCTGTAAAAGCCGTCAAACGCGCCGACATCGAGCACGCTGCGGCCCGCAAACCGATCAGCGTCGAGCACCGCAAGGCGGTAGCCGTGGTCGCGGGCGATCCCCGGCGTATAGATCCCCGGCGCAAGCGCGAACGTGTGAAACCACAGCGGAACCGAATCACGGACGCGCTTGGCCTGCGCAGCCGACGCACCAATCGGGTGGACGTCGGCGACCAGCCGTTCGGCCAGCGACGTCTCGGGGATCGCTTCGGTCGACTCGACCGCATTTGGATGGGCTGCCAACGCATCAACTCCAATCTCTCGTTCACATGACGGTCACACCAGCATCACACGTCGGCGCCAGCGGGGCAGCGGCGAGCTGACTGCCCCCGACACGGCGAGAGCACCGCGCGATACGAGCAACCCGGACTTTGGAGAACGAGCGCCCAGCCACCACAGGCCCCCGGCTCGGGGGCAACAATCCGTCGATGGCGCTCGCCGACGCTCAACAACAGCGCCTGCTCGAACTGCTGCGCGAGGCCGCCGAGGAGCCGACCCCGTTTGCCGAGCTGCACGCCGGCGGGGCTAGCTTCCCGGCCGCCGTCATCTCCGAGCCACAGCTGAACGGATACCCGATCGAGCGCGCGTATGACACGGGCGGCTGGTCGGGGTGTGCCTGCTCGAGTTAGAACCGCGGGACCCACCCGCCGCACATCGACGGCGCCGACGACCGTGCCCGCACCGATAGCCGCACAACTCGCGAGCACCGGATCGCCCAAGCGGCGAGCTCAGGTTGCTCAGCGTTTCCGTGGCGCCTGGCGTTGGCGCTTGGGGCGGGGTTCGGCTCGCAGGGCGCCGCTCGCGGGCGTGTAGATGCTCTCGTGGCCGTCGTCCCAGCGGATCCGATAGCGGGGCGAGGGATCGCCACGGAGCACTTCCGTAACCACACCCGAGCGCGGACGACGGGCGATCGACTCAGACTCAGCTACGACACGCTTGCCGACTGCAAAGGCCATGCTCACTCCCGACTTGGTTCGTCCGAGCATAGCCCTGCGATTCGCGCAGAAGCGCGACGTTTTGGGGCCAATGATCGAGACTCGGCGGGGTTCAACCCATGCGTCTTGTGGGTCCGGGGAACAACTCGGGCTAGGCGCAAGTCTTGCTAAACGAACCGCAATCGTCCGCTTCTTTTGGCCTGCTGGGGCCATTCGCGCCGGCGCTGAGGGCGTCTCAGTACGTATTGCTGGCCAACCGAACCTACTGCATCGTTGCAAATGCGCGCCGGAACCAGGACCCATGCCCATTGCCAGAGGTGGTCTGTCTTGGGTTAGGTCGCGCGGTGCCGCGGCGTACTCAATCCTTCCGCCCGAACCTTGGCCCCTTTCTAGCGCCGTCAGCCTGTTCCCCGAGGTCTCGCGCGCGAGACAGTCTTAGCGACTCGGCAGCGCGCTCACGAACCCTTTTGGCGCGCCGGATGATCTTCTGGTAACGCTCGCTCTCGTCCTTATGGTCTTCCACCCTCCCATCATCGCGCTTTCACCGACCATCAGCGCATAAGTCCTGAGCTCACGGGCGTGAGGAGTACGCTCACTGACGCATGGCAAGGCTACGGCGAGCGGTCGCGCGGCGGCTGTCCTACGGTCCGCGGTTCCTTGGGCATTACCGCAATCGGCGTCAAATCGGATCGACGCCCACGCACGCTTTCCGCAGCGCCAGGGAACGAATGCGGAAACCCGACCCGTGATCGCGGGGCCACGTTTCGCCAAACTCTCCTGGTAACCGCTGACGGCTAATTTAGCCCGGCTTCCCCCGATCGTGCTGCGGCGGGCTTTAGATGCAGGCGGCAGTCGACACCGGTGGAAAGCCACGGGGCAGGTCCAGTCCCGATAAGCCAAACCACCTTTCGCACCCAAGCCGCTTGACGACCCGCTTTCAGTTCAACACGAGCACGAAACCCACACCGATCGTCGTCCTACTCCGCGCGGACACCAAGAGCGGCCTTCGCGTAGCGGGCAGTCCCCTGCTGCGGTAGCGGCGGCTCGGTTCGAATAGCACCCCATAGTCAACCGTCCCACCAAGGGAGGATTCATGGAATCCGCTGCTTGACGTCGCCGGCCCCGCCGCTCACCCGCGACCATGCCCGGCAACCACCGAGGCCGTCCGCCGCGAAACAAGGGTGAGCAGTACCCGGCCGATCCGCCGACGGTCGAAGAGATCATCGCTGTGATGCGAACGGTGCGCTGATTGTGCTGCTGTGGCGTGCCGGACTGCGGATCAGCGAGGCACTCTCGCTCCAGGAGAGCGACCTCGATCGCACCCGCGGCGCTGTATTGATCCGGCGTGGAAATGGAGGCAAGCGCCGAGACGTCGGGATGGACCGCTGGGCATGGGACCAGCTCGACCCCTGGGTCGAGATCCACGGCATCGGGAGCGGGCGTCAGGCGCCGGTTCGCCCCACACCAACTGCGGCACGCCCACGCCGTCGAGATGGCGCACGAGGGCGTCCCGCTCGTCGTCATCCTGCGGCAACTCGGACATGCGAACCTCGGCATCACGAGCATCTACCTGCAGGGCATAGACAGCAGCGAGATCATCGGCACGGTGCACGGACGGCCATCGCCGACAATCTCGGCCAGCGCCGGTCTCGTGATCAGGCGATAAGCGAAGCGCGACCGGGTCGGCTCGGCGGTTGCCGGCCGACCCGACGCCAAACCCGCGGCTGGCGAATCGGAGGTGCGCGGCGCCGCCCGTGCCGGCACTAGGTTTCACTTCCGCACGGGTATCACGGCGTGGTGCCATGGCTGACGGTGTCTGGAAGCAGTCGACGGCGGCCGTGTGACCGACGACAACACCCTGCGTGCTTCCGCGCAGAGCGGTAGCCGCGCCCGCGCGACCGGTGTACGCGCCGACGGGTTGACATCGTCGCGCGCGGTTCGGGCCCCGGCAGATCTCGCGCCGCCATGCCAAGCACCCCGATTTCGTCGGTGTCGCCATGTGCCGCGCCGACGGATCGAAGGACACCATGTCCGAGCCGCGGATTGGGGACGTCACCGGTTGTTGTTTGCGGTCATCGGCTGCAACCGAGGCCACGGTGCGCCCGAGGCGCGTCTCAGCTGAGAAAGGTCTCGCGCGAGGAGATATATTCCGCGGCGCTCTCAACGCGGTCGGCAATCTCTGGTTCGGTGCGAACACTCTCGCGAGTGATGCTGGCGAGGAGCTCGAGGCAGCGTGCAAGCCTCGGCAGCGGAAAATCTCGCGCTTCAAGCACCCTGGCTAGCCAGCTGAGCTCTCGCTCGTAGTCGAGATCGTGCGTCAGGCTCAAAACTGCCCAGTTGAGCAGGTGCTGAACGTCGTGCCGGCACCACTCGTTCCCGGCCGGCCCATAGCGCTCTCGCTCGTCAGGAAACTCCTCGTCGTAGGCCACACACGTCTTGCGGGCGATCTCGACGAGATCAACCACGTGTCCCCGTGGGGCCGTGACTCGCTGCGGCGGCGGCATCCCGCTCGGCGGCGAGAGGCGTCGGTTCACGCAGCCACAACGTCGAACGTGTGCATGTGCTCGAGCGCCTCCAGCTTGATTTCGGCATGGAGCTCCGGGTCGATTCGGTCATGCGACAGGCGATGGCCCTCGCTCTTCATATACGACTTGAAGCATTCACGCGGTCTGTCCAGTGGCTCACCACATCATCAGCTCGCCCGAGTCGCGGTCGTTCTGCCAGACCTCCAAGGTTGAGAAATCCCGGTGCCTTATCCACCAGATGAGCACGACCGCGAAAGGCGCTTACGAGCTCCAGCGCCCGTCCCGGTGCGACTCGAACTCTCGACATCGACACATACACCGCAATTAGGATACGAGCCCTAGCCTTGCCACACCAAGCGGCTGCTTTCGTCATCCGGGCGCCCAGGCCGCGCGATCGCGCTGGGGCGCCGTCGCGGCGATCTGCGGTCCCGGCTGCAAAGTGAGCAGCTAGCCTGCTCATCCGCCACCCGGGACGCGCCACACCCGCTAGTCCACGCAAGCAGCAACCAGCGCGCCGTGACTACATGAGGCGTAACCCGGCGGCGCACGCCCCGTCGTCCGACACCTACTCTGCCTGCGTCACGAGCATCTCAGTCGCGGTGTGCGACTTCCCTGCTCACCGCTGAAAGCGAGCACGGCGCCAACGAGCGCTTTCATCTGTCGAGCGGCCCCGAAGCCGGCGATCGCAAGGGCGACAATGCAGGTGTACTCGCTGGGGCTTTGGGCCCGCGCCTCGGACACGTTCTCAGCGCCTCGTAAGCCTCTCCGACAGCGTCCCGTTGGACGCCGACGCACGGGTCGATATTCACCGGAATGCTGTTCTCCCTTCGGGACGTCACGTACCGGCGCGGCGGCCGGGTGATCCTCTCAACGCTGAGCGTCGCACTAAGGGAGGGGATGACGGCGCTCGTGGGGACCTCAGGGGCCGGGGAAGTCGACGTTGCTGCGAATGCTCAATCGGCTCGCGGATCCCGACAGCGGCACGGTTGAGTACCGTGGCCGAGACGTTCCGTGACCATGACGTACGTGGGCTCGGCTGGGAGGTCGCGCTTGTTCCCCAACTGCCGCCCTGCCTGGCGACGGCGCCGGAGGCCGTTGGCCCGGTGCCCCGGGGGGCGGTTGCGAGGCGCGCAGGCGGGGAAGAGGGAGCTCATGGCGGCAGAGGCACTGACTGAAGGCAAGGTCATCGAGACGCGCATCCCTGCGCGCTTGGACCGGCTGCCGTGGACGAACTGGCACTGGCTGGTGCTCCTGGGGCTGGGGACGGTGTGGATCCTCGACGGCCTCGAGGTGACGATCGTCGGCTCGATCGCCAGCCGCCTGACCGAGAAGGGCTCGGGGATCACGATCACCGAGTCGCAGATCGGCACCGCCGCCGCGGTCTACGTGGCGGGCGCGTGCGTCGGCGCCCTGTTCTTCGGATGGCTGGCCGACCGCATGGGCCGCAAGAAGCTGTTCCTGATCACGCTGACGCTCTACCTCGTGGCCACGGTGGCCACGGCGTTCACGTCGACGTTTCTGCTCTTCGCGGTATGCCGCTTCTTCACCGGCGCCGGGATCGGCGGGGAGTACGCGGCGATCAACTCGGCCATCGACGAGCTCATCCCGGCCCGCGTGCGCGGGACGGTCGACCTGATCATCAACGGCTCCTTCTGGGTGGGCACGGCGTTCGGCGCGGCCCTGTCGCTCGTGCTGCTCGACGAGAAGCTGTTCTCCGCTGACGTGGGCTGGCGCCTAGCCTTCGGGCTCGGCGCCGTGCTGGCCGTCGGCATCCTGTTCGTGCGCCGCAACGTGCCCGAGAGTCCGCGCTGGATGTTCATCCACGGTCACAGCAGGGACGCTGAGGCGCTCGTGGGCGAGATCGAGCGCGACGTCGAGGAGTCCACCGGCTCAGAGCTCAAGCCGGCGCGCCGGAGCATCAAGGTGCGCGAGCAAGAGCAGGTCGGCTTCCTCACGATCGCGCGGACGGTGTTCGGCGCCTATCCGCGGCGCACGATCGTCGGGCTGTCGCTGTTCGTCGGGCAGGCGTTTCTCTACAACGCCGTCTTCTTCACCTACGCGCTCGTGCTGACCACGTTCTACGGGCTCTCCTCGGGCAGCGTCCCGCTGTACATCATCCCGTTCGCGGTCGGCAACTTCCTCGGCCCGCTGGTGCTCGGGCGGTTGTTCGACAGCGTCGGGCGCAAGCCGATGATCGCGGGCTGCTACGTCGTCTCGGGGGTGCTGCTGGCCGTCACCGCGTTCCTGTTCAAGCAGGGGGTGTGGACGGCGCAGACGCAGACCGCGGCGTGGTGCGTGATCTTCTTCTTCGCGTCGGCGGGCGCCAGCGCGGCCTATCTGACCGTCAGCGAGATCTTCCCGATGGAGACCCGGGCGCTGGCCATCGCCTTCTTCTACGCGGTCGGCACCGCCATCGGCGGAATCACCGGGCCGCTGCTGTTCGGCAAGCTCGTCGCGACTAAGGATGTGAGTCAGGTCTTTTGGGGCTACATCCTCGGGGCAGTACTGATGATCGGGGCGGGAATCGTCCAGGCCCTCATCGGCATCGAGGCCGCGCAGAAGAACCTCGAGGACGTGGCCAAGCCACTGTCGGCTGAGGCGGCGGAGGGCGCCGAGGGTGCCGAGACCCCGGCGGACGAGGAACACCTCGCGCGGGAGCGGCGCCCGGCGCTGCCGCTTCAGAGCCGCGTTCGGGGACGGGTGCGCTTCGGGCCCAGCGAGTCGGGCACGTCGTGGTCGCCGGTCCTGCAGAGCTCGTCGCGGTCGGTGCCCGACGAGGACACCGACGACGAGGTGGCGGCCCTCGTCAGCGCGCTGCGCGAGGCCGGCCCGGACGGGCTCGAGCGACACGCGCTGGGCACCAGGGTCAACTGCCGCTACTGGGGCCCCGGCCGCTACCGCCGCGCCCTCGCGATCGCCCAGAGCCGCGGCGACATCCGCCGCACCCGACGATCGCACTTCGCCGCCGGCTGAGCTCCATCGGCCGAAACGCGCCGCCGTGGCGCTCATCGGCGCGGCCGCGCTTGCGGTGTTCGAGCAGACAGCGGACCGCTGCCGGCTCCCCGAACGGCGACAGCGCGGCAGTGCGCCAGCGGTCGGGTCTGGACTCGTCGACCCTCTGCTTACGAACGCCGACGTGCCGCCTTGCATGAAAAGCAGTAGTCCATCGATTCATGTATCAGTCGGTGCCGAGCACGTGCCCCTCGAGCCACCGATTGCGGAACTTTCGGTCCGGGTCGAATCGCTGGACGAGAGCTGAGAAGTCGGCGAGCCGGTCGTAGCTGCCGGTGAGGTCGGCTGCTCGGGCGAGGAACAGCTTGCCCCAGTGCGGGCGGGCGCCGAGCGGGATGAGGATGGCCTCGATCTCGGCGAGCGCGCGCTCGACCGCGCCTTGATCGGGTGCCCAGGTGAAGTGGATGGCAACGGTGTCGCGTCGGTGCTGGGGGCTAAGCCATAGCGTGTCGGCGGCGATGGTGCGCAGCTCGCTGACCTGAACTAGGTCTTGCATGGTCGCGCGGATACCGCGTAGCGCGTCAATGGCTTCGACGGCTCGCTCGCGAGGGAGGTGGTACTCCGACTGGATCTCCCGGCCGCTGCTTGGGGTGAAGCCCATGCGGAAGTGCGGCAGGCGGTCCATCCACGGGCCGGGGCGGCCGAGCTGGGGAGTGCAGTTGACCGGGTCTAGCCCGGCGATCGGGTGACGGTCCGCAGGCGCCGGCGCCGCCCCGAACAGCTCCTCGGAGGCCGGAGGATCCGTGACCCGCCGTTTCAGCCACACCTGATCGGTGCGGTCCCCCCAACGCAGAAACACGCTGACGCTGTAGGCGGCGGAGAAGATTGCGTCGAAATGCTCGAACAGCGCATCCCAGGCTAGGCCCTCGTACACGTGCTGGCTGATCTCGTATGTGGGCTGCACGTCGAGGACGACTCGGGTCACAACGCCAACCGCACCCAGCGCGACAACGGCACCGTCGAAGTCGGGCTCGCCCCGGCGCAGCCGCGCGATCTCGCCATCAGAGCAAACCAGCTCGAGCGCCCCCACCGCCGTCGCCAGGTTCCCGTTGGCGACGCCTGAGCCATGCGTGGCGGTGGCCACCGCGCCTGCAACGGCGATGTGCGGGAGCGAAGCGAGATTCGCTAGCGCCAACCCCTCGCTCGCCAGCAGGTCGGCCAACTGGCCATAGCGCACATGTGACGGCACGGAGACAGTCTGGGCGTCATGGTCGATCGTAACGTCGCTCGACAGGTCATCCAAGGTCACGAGCTCGTCGCCGTCGCCGATCGCGGTAAACGAGTGACGGGAGCCAACGACGCGGAGCCGCCTGCATGAGACGACGAGCCGCTGAAGCTCCGTCAGGGTAGTGGGGCGGTGTAGCGCTCGCGCTCGGTAGCGATAATTGCCACCCCAGTTGCGCAGATCCACGTTGCCAAGATACCCCCCTGCTCCCTGCGCAAGTCGCTCGTGGGGATGGTCAGCGGCCTTGTGACGCTTGGTCTGGACCGGATCGACCTCCGCCCGTTACCCGTGATGCCGCCGAACGATCCTCCTCACCGCCAGCGCCATCACAAAGCCGCTCGATTGACGCAACGGTGCCACCACCCCAGCGAGCCCCCGCCCGAGCGTTCACTGGTGCTTCCGGGCACCCAAACCGTCCGCCACCGAGACGCCCGCTTCCACGAACGGCCGGGCGCGTCGACGACAGCGGGCACGGTGGTGTGACTGCCGGTCCAGGTCTGCGGGCACGCATAGCCGAAGTCGCGGGCACGCGCGGCCGCAGAGCGATGACCGGCATACATCGCATCGGAAGACTGGCTACCTTGGCATCGATGGCCGACCATCGCGGGATCGCCCTGTCCGAGCTGATTGGCGCATTGTCGAGCGCGCTCGACGTCGCCGAGGGAGAGCCCCCGGGACACGCGGAACGGTCGTGCCTTATCGGCATGCGGTTGGCCGACCAGATAGAGCTCGTTGGTGAGGCTCGGTCGGATCTGTTCTACGCCCTGTTGCTCAAGGACGCCGGCTGCTCGGCGAACGCCGCACACATGTCGGCGCTGTTCGACGCCGATGACCAGGTGGCCAAACGGACATCGAAGCTCGTCGACTGGTCGCGTCCACTGGAGGCGCTGAGGTGGTCGGTGAGGACGGTCGCGCCCGATGGATCGTTGAGGGAGCGCGTCGATCGCCTGCGCGCGATACACGACGAAGGCCAGGTGACGAGGTCACTGATGATCGCGCGCTGTCACCGTGGCGCCGAAATCGCGTTGAAGCTTGGATTCTCTGAGGCAACCGCGGGGGCGATCCGCGGGCTGGACGAGCACTGGGACGGGCACGGGCAACCGTACGGCTTGAGCGGCACCGAAATCCCGCTGGCGGCCCGGATCCTTTGCCTGTCGCAAACGGTCGAGGTCTTTCAATCCTCGCGCGGCGCCAGCGCCGCGTGTCGCCTCGCGGCGAAGCGCCGCGGGCAGTGGTTCGATCCCGGGCTCGTCGATGCGCTGGCGGCGTTCCGGCACGACCACGACTTCTGGGACTCCCTCACCGAGCCCGACGTGTCCGCGGTGGAACCGCCCGACCGTGTGCTGACCGCCGACGAGAACCGGCTCGATTTGGTGGCCGATGGCTTCGCCGCGGTGATCGACGCGAAGTCACCGTGGACCCACCACCACTCCGAGCGCGTAGCCGCGATCTCGACCGGGATGGCGAAGGTGCTCGGCTTTGACGAGCCCGCCGTGCGCGAGCTTCGGCGCGCGGCCCTGCTGCACGACATCGGCAAGCTTTCGATCTCTAACCGGATTCTGGACAAGCCGGGACCGCTCAGCGAGCCCGAGCGCGTCAGGTTCAAAGAGCACCCGCTGCTGGGCGAGCGGATTCTCGGGCGGGTGTCTGGCTTCGGCTCGCTCGCCGCGGTCGCGAGTGCCCACCACGAACGGCTGGACGGAGGCGGCTACCCACGTGGCCTGGCCGGCGACCAGCTCACGATCCCGATGCGAGTGCTCGCCGTCGCCGATGTCTACGAGGCGCTGATCTCCGAGCGGCCCTACCGCCGCGCCCACACTCCGCAACGGGCCCTCGAAATGATCCGCGCCGACGTGCCGTCGCGCCTCGATGCTGACGCATTCGAGGCACTAATGACACTGCTCGACGAGTCAGACACCAGATCTACCAGACCCCGTGCGCCCGCTCGCCGGGGCTAGGCCGGGCTCGGCGGCTCGCCGGGTCCTCGCCGCGTCCCGCGCAGTGCTCAAACAAGCGCCGGGTCGGCTGGTTCGAGCAGCGATCCGGCCAGCTGTCCCTCGGCAAAGGCTCGCGGCGATCCCGGTTCGACCGCTCCGAACCGTCCGATCCCTCCAGGCCACGAGCGCCCAAGAAATCTGCAATTTGGGCCCGGATGCTGGTGCCTTCTCACCAACAACGAGCCACGTCGCCGCCGCCGACGACCGGGGCTCGGACTTCTCCTCCCGCCAACCGCGCTCGGAAGCAGTAGTCGCGTCGTGGTGGCCGGAACGGCGACGGAGCGGAAGTCATTCGTGGTCTGCGGCGAGCTCTTGCGAGAACTGGGCGGAGTGGCAGTTCGCTATCGGGCCCGTGGCTGTGCGGGGGGAGTTCGCCCGGAGGCGTCGAACCGGTCGGCGATGGTCGACAAAGACGCGCCGGACGCGAGTCGTGCCCCGCGCCCGCGAGGGGTGCGCGGGCGGTTGGTCTGCGGTCTGGGCCAGTCGCTGGGCGGAAACGCGACCGCGTTCGGGTACTCGGTGACGATCACGGCCAGCTTCGGCGCCGTCGAACTCGGTCGCGGTGCGCCGCGGTTTGGTGATCTGATCGTCTTCGGGCTCGGCGCCGTCGTCGCGTTTGGCGGCTTGGAAGGCGTGGCCACTGGCGGGTTTCGGTCTCCTCTGGAGAAGGGCTCAGATGACGTGATCCTGCTCGGGACCGCGCTGGCGTTCGTTTCGATCGTGCTCGCGATCGCAGCCGCCCGCGGAGTCGCCGCGGTGCTCAGCGGCGCGTGGGCATGGTTTGGCGCCGCGTTCGGTGCCTCGCTCGTGTTCGCCCTAGTCGAGAGCGTCGAGTTCATGTTTGCCGAATGGCTGCAAGAACGCCGAGGCGAGACGGTCGAACCTGACCGGTAGTCCCGGCCGATCCGCAGCTACGACATCCCGCGACCAATCCGGTCATCGCCGTAGCGCGACGCCGACCAACTGGCGATTGCTTGCGGCATTCCGATCGTCAGCTGGTGGTCGGCTGGACGAGCGATCCGTCGCGAGGTTGTCAGTCTTTGCGAGGCACTCGGTAAGCGTAAAGGCGACAGCCCGCCAGCTCGGCAAGATACCCCAGGGGGTCGCGGGGCCGCGGAGCCCGTCTCGATTGCCGACGACGGAGCAGTCGCGACGAGCTGCGTCCGTGCTTGGATCGTTGGATGATGTTCGGCGACTCGAGCGGCGGTAAGCAGATGCTCATCGACCTTGCGCGAGCTGCCGCGGCGGCTCGTGGTAGCTATTCGAACTTCCCGCTTACCGAGGTCGACGATCACGTCGTGCGGATGAGCGTGATGACCGAGCCGTTCTATTGGCATCGGCATCCTGACTCGGATGAGGAGCGCTATGGCAGTTCGGAGGGTCACCGGCACGATGATGAGCACTACTATGAGGTGTAGTAGTATGTGGTCGGTCACAGCTGGTGTCTCGACTTTGAAAGGCAAACGATGGACTTCAACGGAAGCCGTGCGCTCGTAACGGGCGCGTCATCGGGGATTGGAGAGGTGTTCGCGCGGGAGCTCGCGCGGCGCGGAGCGAACCTGATCCTCGCTGCCCGCACCGAGAGCAAGCTCGACGCTCTCGCAGCCCAGCTGCGAGAGCCGTCTCGGATCAGTGTCGATGTGCTGCCGGTCGATCTCTCCCAGCCAGGCGCGGGACGGCGCTTGGTAAAGGACCTGGCAGGACGAGACCTCGAGCCTGACGTGCTGGTCAACAACGCCGGTTTCGGTCTGTTCGCCACGCTGCACCAAGCCGATCAGGCGCAGATTGCACAGCAGATCCAGGTCAACGTCGTGGCGCTCACCGAGCTCACCGCGGCGCTGCTCCCGGAGATGCTTAGGCTTAACCACGGCGTAATCGTGAACGTCGCCTCGACCGCCGGGTTCCAGCCGGTCCCGTACATGTCTGTGTACGGCGCAACCAAGGCATATGTCCTTTCGTTCACCGAGGCGCTGTGGGCCGAGACCCGCAATACCGGCGTGCGGGTGACGGCGTTGTGTCCGGGAGCTACCGATACGCCGTTCTTCGATGTCGCGTCCGAGAACGCGTCGATCGGCCGTCGCATGGCGCCCGAGCAGGTCGTGGAGGCCGCATTCGCGGCGATCGAGCACCGGCGCAGCACCGTCATCCCAGGGTTGCGCAACCGGATGCTCGCCAACTCGACCCGGCTGGCGCCGAGGCAGTTCCTCGCGCAGTCAGCCGAGCGCACGATGCGACCGAAGGTCCGTGGTCCCGTCCGACCGCACGCCAGCAAACCTGACCCAAACAGCGCGACGGCGCCTGGCGGAGGCCGCCCAGCCGGTCTGTGATGTGCGCGTGCGCCGCGTCCTCGAGACCGAGCGTCTGCCAGGACCCCTCGCGCCGTCGTACCAGCCCGGACATCTCATGACCGTGACGGCGCCGGCACTGCCGTGCTCAAACTGACGAGCAGCCATCGGTCGCCGTCTCGCGCGAGAGTTGCGCGGCAATGGTAAAGCGGGTGACTTCCAATCCGCGGCCAGTGACCTGACATTCGCGCCAGAAGCAGAAGCCGGCGTGAGGCGTCGCTTCGCACCTCACCAACTACGACACGCCCGCGCCGTCGAGCTCGCCCGCGAAGGCGTGGCGGTGAACATCATCCAGCGCCAACTCGGTCACACCGACCTGGGGACCACCTCGACCTATCTGCAGGGAATCGACCCCAGCGAGATCATCGACACGGTGCGCTGGGTCGAGCCGGGGAAGAATCACAGGAGATCTGTCTCTAGAAATTCTATGCTAGAGTTGTGCATCTACAGATAGATAGGAGATTCCAATGGGCATTTCTGAGATCACTCAGGCGCTAAAGCGGGAGACCGAAGCCTGGAACGCACACGACGCTGATGGCGTCGCTGCCTGCTACGCGGAGGACGCCAAGCTCTACGACGTCGGGCTGCCTGAGCCGCTGCGGGGGCGCACGGCAATCCGCGACTCGGTGGCGGCCTATCTCGCGGCCTTCTCGGATTTTCACGCCGTGAACCTGGGTGAGCCGATCGTCTCGGGCAACCGGGCGGCCCAGGAGTGGAAGGTGACCGGGACGAACGATGGCGAGCTGATGGGCATCGCGCCGACCGGCAACAGCGCGACCACATACGGTTGCGGGACGGCTGAATTTGGCGAGGACGGGTTGATCCACCGCGCCGGCAACTACTGGAACGTCGCCGCGCTAATGCAGCAGCTGGGCGTTTTGCCAGAAACGGCTGGCGCACCAGCGTAGCCGCCTGTCAGATCGGGGTGCTCGGACCGCCATGCCGGAACGAGCGCCCCGAAGGCGTCGTGAAAGCGTCGAGTCGTCCGTCCACCGCCCGATCCAGCGGTCGCGATAGGCTCGGCCGCGCCTTTGACAGGCCGTCAGATCGACGCTGGCTCGTCGCGCATCGCAGTCACGTCCACCTGAGTCACGAGCCGCTCGCTATCGCCGATCTTGACGTGTTGGGCTGTCCGGAGCTCGCTGGCTGCGGGTGCGCACGTCGCTCGGCGGCGGAGACCTTCGGTCACGCTGCGGCGAGCGTTTGGGACGGGTTGGAGCTGGTCCGTTAGAAGCGGCGTTTCCGTCTGGCAGCTGCGCGGAGTCTGGTGCTCGGGTGTCGATCAGCAGGCTCAGCACCTCACCGATAGTTCGCTCTCGACCGACCGCTTCTGGCAGCGGGAGGTGGTCCTGGATGCGGTAGCGATTGCGACGACCGTCCTTGTCCTTGACGACGTAGCCGGCCTCAGTCAGGTCGGTGACGATGCCGAACGCGGTGCGTTCGGTGATGTCGAGCGCAGCGGCGATGTCGCGCAAGCGCACCCCCGGATCATGCGCGATGCAGACCAGTGCGCGGGCATGGTTGGTAAGGAAGCTCCATTCCGCCATCGCACAAAGTATAGATTGACCTTTCTTGAATCAGTTTGCTAGCTTCGGCACCCGCGCGGTCGCTACGTTGCATGCCCAGTCAAGTCAACCTCCGCTGGGGTGATCGGTGGGGACGCCGAGCGATCGCTGCGCACCGAGCGGACTCGCCCGCGTGGGGCGTGGATCGCAGTAGGATCGTCGTTTGTGACCGGGAGCAGAGTCGGCACGCGCGGCGCAAACGAGCCGGCACCGACGACGATCGATCCCGCGCCCGTCGTGGGACAGGCCGTCCCCGCCGAGCTGCTCGCGGTCCTGCCGCCCGGCGCCCGAGGAGTGGGCTCAGTGCAGGCGCGTGCGGTGATAGCGCTTCAGCGGTCGGCCGGCAACCGCACGGTCGCGCGGGTACTCGCAAGAGATCTCGCGGTCGAGCCAACCGTCCCGAATCCCGCGCCGGTCAGTCTGACCCCCGCGCAGCTCAGGGCCTCACGGTTGATGAACGCTGTCCTCTTCACCGACGCGGCCGAGATCGCGGTCATCCGAGACGTACTCGGCTTGTCGAGAACGCCCTCGGTCGTCGACGACGACTTCACGACCGCGCTGGCGAGCTACCAGGCGTCGGTCGGGCTGACCTCGGACGGGAAGCTCGGGCCGCTCACGTCCGATCGGCTCGGACAGGAACTCACGGCCGAGGCGGACTCCATCGGCGATCCGGCGCGCGGCACCGAGCTGCGGAGGACCGCGCGCAGGCTGCACCTCCGGTCGATGACTTCGCGGACTCAGGGCACGTACGCCAGTCAGGGATTCGTCGGGCCGGACGACAATCCGACAGGCTCGGTCACGGTCCGGTTGAACGACTCTAACGCGGGTGCGAGCGACTTTATCTCGCTCGAATACACCGGCGAGGACTCCAGCAGCGTCCACTGGCTGCAGCTCGTCAACATGCAGATGTTCGCTACCCCGCCGGGTGCCGCCAGCCCGGTGTTCCGCGCCGGGTCGTCGGGGACGAGCAGCGGCCCCGTGGCGTGGTCAAGTCCGGGCTCGATCAACTGGCACGTCGACGCCGTTGCCGGATCCCCAGCCGCCTCGCCCAGCCCGTTCTACGACGTGAGCGGCTTCACGCACGACCAGGTCCCGGGCCGGCGGGCCGCGATGCTCGACGATCCGGGCGGCCCGTCCGCGCTACCGGCCGCGCAGGCGTTCGCTGCCGCGGGGGCCGCGGCCGGCGCAACCTCGGTCACGTTCAGCGCGGCGTTCTCCACGTACCTCGTGAAGGGGAACCGCGCGCGGTATCGCGTCGACTGGACGGCAACGACTACGTACGACATCACTGCCGGCACTGCAGGCCCGATCGGATATCGCGCCGGCTTCGCCGGCAGCGTCGCCGGGCTGCGGACCGAGCACCACACCGCACTGATCTCGCAATTCGCCGGCAGCCCGATCACGTAGGCTCGTCGTGACAGACACCACATGGAGCAAGCGGGCAACGGGCCTCTGGCAGCTCCGGGAAGAGGTGCCCGTGCACGACGACGGCGGCCGGTCTGCCGGCGACGCGTACACGTTCCGGTTCGACGGCGACACGGTGACCCTGCGACTGCTCACGCTGCACCCCGGCATCTGGAAGTCGTCGGACGACTTTTACCGTCTGTCGGCGCAGGCGCGCAGCGACGCACTCTGGTACCGGCCACCGTTCGGCGACTGGGTCCAGCTCGCGACGTTCGAGGATGACCGTTTCGTCGACATCGGCAGTGGCCTGAGGCGGGTGTTCGGGCGGATCTCCGACGACGAGGTCGTCACCTGGAACCGAGCAATCCTCAAGGCGCGTGCGCCGCACGACTACCGGACCCGCCCGGACGGAACCGTCGGGCAGAGCTGAGCCCCTCCCCCGTAGCGCTCGATCTGCGCACCAGCGACTCACGGCACGCGTACCGTGGGGGCGCCATCAGGCGATCGCACGGGGCGGCTCGACCCGAGGAGTCCTCGGTCGCCATACCCCGGTCGCCGCGACGACGCGGTCGTCGGCGACGAGCGGCTCGCCATACAGCTGCCCGTCGAGGATCGACGAGGTCCAGGCCCGCCGCGCAGGCAGCAGCTTAGTCTGCGCCCGCTGGACTCCGGTCGCCTCAGCAGTCGCGTGGTAGGTGGCCCAGTTAGAGCCGAAACCGGAAGCACGCGGCACGGGTCTCGATCTCCCCGCCCCGGCGGTCGCGCTTCCGGTGGTCGACGCCGCCGAGCCGGTCACGGAACCACCGCAGCCGAAGCAGCCGAGCGACGCAGCCGTCACAGCCGCCCCCACAGCGAGGGGTACGCTCAGGCGCCTCCGGACTCCACGCCCCACAGCGGCTAACCGAGCCGCTGTTCTCACTGCGCAACCCGAGTAGCTGCCACCGTTCGCTGAGTGTACCCGGCGCAGCTTGCGCTCTGACGAAGACGGGGCACGTCATCGGCCCGAGCTGGGCGATGTATTGACTTCCGCTCCGGGCCGGCCGTCAACAGAAGCGGGAGCGTCGATCTCGTGGCTGGTGCGGCGACAAACGAGCACTGATGATCCCCGGGATGCCATCGCCCGGCGATGGTCGTGTGTCGGCCTGTGCGGAGGCTCGCACCGCTCTACGGGATCGTGATCTGGATGTCCCCGCAGATCATCCGCCGCGCTCTTCAGCGGCCAGTACGGCGAGCCCGCGAGATGGCGCTTGAGGCGAGCTTCGTCCGAGGATGCACGTCGCTCATAGCTTGATTTTGCTCCAAGCGGCGTCTCGACCGGGCAGGTCGCGTCCGTAACTGTCGGCGTTGGTTCCTAGCGTTTCGGCCCCTTCGGCAGCGATCTTCTGGACGATCACGGTGAGCGGGAATATCGAAAGGGCCTCGCCAAGCTCGGTACGCGCGAACTCGTTTACCGTCGTGCCCTGTGCTCTCGCGACATCGGCTAGCTCTTTGAGGCGGTCAGATCCGGTCCCGCTGTCTAGGCACACAAGCGTGTCATCAGGACCGAGAGCGACCGCTGGCCCGTGCAGGATGGCCTCGCACGCGAGTCCCTCGGTGGCCACCAGAGCAGTCTCTCTGATCTTCAGCGCGCCCTCTGCGGCAGTCCACGCGTTGATTCCCACGCCCGCGAATTCCAGCAGCCGCACTGGTAGCTTCACACCGGCCGGGCCGGCGTCGAGCTCCCGGGCAACGGCGTCTGGAACGTCGTCAAGCGCTGCCAGAGAGGCCCCCAACCGCTCGGCAAGCTGCGCGACCCGCATGAGCGCAGCGAGGTGGCTCGCCGTAAACGCCGAGGACACCTCCTCTGTAACCGTCTCTAGGTCAGCATCCGGATTTCCGCGCTTGGATATCACAACGGTTGGAACACCCGCCGCTCGGGCGCGCGTGAGCACCTCTGAGCTAAAACGCTTGGTTCCCCGGTGACTGAGCAACAGCAGCGCGTCACCATCCGCGGGAAAGGGATGACCGGCGGCGGCATCAGCGGCCGGCACGGCCCACGCGTCGACGCCACCCATCCGCAACCACCATGCGCCCTGATTAGCGGCGTGCCAGCTCGTGCCGGTCCCGACGACCAACACTCGCCGGCCAGCCAATCGCTGCGTCGCAGACTCGAGGCCCCTTTGATCGTCGAGCATCCGCCGCAGGACCTCGGGCTGCGTCGCCATCGTCTCACGCATCATGCTCATCGCAACCTCCTTCTTCTGAGCTTGACAGCAAGGCATCGCTGTCCGGCGCAGGCGGCCCAGTTCATCGGATGCCTGGGTGAACACCGCGATCATGCCACGGCCGTGGGCGAGCGTGGCGAGCTGTGGTCAGGCTCTCGGCGGCGCGCGGTAGCCTGGACGCCGACGCAGGCAGTGCTCGGTTTACTCGCCGACGACCTGGCGCGCCCGGCTGCGGTCCGCAAAACCGTGGCAGCGCTCGATCCATAGGTCCCAAACCCTGCATAGTGGGCCTCGCGGGTGTGGCCCTCGATCCGACCGGTCGTCCACGGCGTGACGGTGATCGCGGGCGGTGGTCGGGCCAGACGGCGCAGATTGGGACGGTCGGCCCCGACACCGCGGCCGCGTGCCTTCGGCGCAACACGCGCTTGCGGGTCACCATGAACGGCGTCAGGCGCCGGTCTCTGCCGGCTGCCGGATCGGTGCGGGCCGTTGTGCCCGGTCCGTAATCTCTAGAGCGGCAGCCGCCCGCTCACCACCGCGGGACGACGAAGCGACAGCGCCTCCGTCCTGACGTTGGCCGCCGCTGATCGATCAGAGCACTAGCTTTGACCGAGTCGATGGGCTCCGCAGCACCTGTGGCCGGCGTACGGTGCGGTTGTGTCACCTGATGAAAGCGGACCGCGCCATATCTTCGAGTTGCATCCGCGGAATCCCGAGCCCTCGGGCCGCGCCATCGGTCTCCTCGCGCGGAGCGGTGGGATCCTGGTTGGAGCATCGTCGACGGTGCAGTCCGGACGTGGTTGGTGAGTCCAGACGGGCAGCTGCGGCTACTGATCTTGCCGTCGGGATTCAGCGCACGGTTTGACCCGTTTGAGTTGCTCGACGAGCGGGGCGAGGTGGTGGCTAAGGGAGGCGAGTTCGTCACGGTCGGAGGGGCTCATTTGGTGAAGGCGGGGGATCCACGCGGGCTCGGACACGAGGCCGCGTTCTCGGCGTGGCAGCTCTCGCGCGGCGAGCCGACCAATCCGTGAATACTCGCGCGCAAGCTCCGCTCTGGGCGTGCTGGCGGTGAGGCGCCACGAGCCGAGGCGGCTCCGCTCAGAACGACCGGTCACGTCGAGCTTTGTGGCGCCGGCGATCAGGGCTTCCCCTTTGGCCTGGCCGATAGCGAGACAGTAGCGTCAGGACCAGACCCGTGTCGGCGACAAGGCAGCAGTCACGGATGCCGGTCCCGTTCATGCCTGTGGGCGAATGGGCAAGTCCGACGGGGGCGCCGACGAGCTGCGGCCGACTACTGCTTCCAGCGCTGGTGCTTGCAGCCCACCGGATCGGAGCTAGCGATCCGCCCCGCCCTGCCGGCCGCGCGCAGAGCAGGACAGTTGCCCCGGACGGCGGGAGGCCCGCCGTGCTTATACCATCTGGCGTGCTCAGGTCCCAGCATTTGTGATCGAGCGCGATGCCCGTTTGTGTTGGCGCTGAACCCGTTCGTGGTGTCTAGTGGGGCACAAGACTCACCGGACCCCATGGCTGGTCGAGTAGCGCTTCCCAGACCGGGTTGTGCTGGTAGTTGCCGACTCGGCGGGAACGAGGGTCGATCTCGTTGGGGGTTACGGTCGGAAGCCGGATGGCGCGGTCGGTGAGCTCGCGGTCGAGCGGGGAGCAGAGGGCGTCGGCAGCGTGAGGATCGGTCGCTCGCAGCGAGGCTGCGCGAGCGACCTGTTTGGTCGAAGGCCGGGTCGCAGAACTCGCAGGCGTCGGTGGTGTGCGGTTCGTGGCGTGGAACGAAGTAGCTGCATGTGAGCTTTTCGACTAACCATCGGTCGACGACTTCATCGGAGCGCAGATGCAGCGGGCGAGCATCTCGGCTCTCGGGCGCGTCGTTGGGGCGTCTCGGCGTCGATGTCGAGTGGGTCGTGTTCGGGCCCGTCCACCCGTGTGGCGCCGCTGGACGGGGACGATCCCGAGCAACGGCGCTGGTCGGCCGGGCGACGGCGGCGTGTTGTGTGCAGCAGGCCGTGGCAGTACGAGCCGCTGCTGGTGCGCCGCGCAAGCACCCGCATCCGTACTGGCCCGGCGGCGCCGTGCTGATCGAGCCGGGGGCTGACCGGCGGGCGATCGGGCTGATCGACGATCTCGCCGAGGACTTGCTCTATTGAACGGCGACAGGCCCGGGCCTCGTCCCGGAAGGACGAGGCCCGGGCTGGTTCGCCGCCGTGGTGCCTAGTGGTGGTGCTTCTTGTGCTTCGGCGCCTTGAACTTCACGGTCTGGGAGACCGTCTTCGAGCGACCGCCGCCGAGAACCTGGGTGACGTGGAGCGTCACCTTCAGCGTGTGGCGGCTTGCGAGCAGGCGCTTGCCTCTGCGGTTCAGCGAGATCTTCACGACCTTCGACTGACCGGCTACGAGCGTCAGTCCGCGCGCCGAGCCGACCGTGACCAGGACCTTGCGGATCTTCGGCTTCTTGCGAGCGGTGATCGCGATGATCTTGCGACCGCGGAACTTCTCGGTCACCGTCATCCGGAACTTGAGCTTGCAGGTGGCTCCTGCGGCTCCCGTGCACGACACCCGGACGAACGCCGACGTGCCTCTCACCTTGGCGTGGCCGACCGACGTATGGCCGTTACCGGGCGGTGGCGGTGACGCCGTCGTGAACTTCTGATCGGCGCCGACCACTGGCGGAGCGAAGTCGCTCGTGATCACGGCGCGATAGTGGATCGTGGTCCCGGGCGCGAGTCCGCTCACGTTCGCGCTGAAAGCAGTCGCCGAGTTGCTCACGCCGATCTTCTGCGCCGGCGTGCTGCTGCCGTAGTTGATGTCCTTGCCGAACTGGAACGAGACGTTCACGGCCGCTCCCTCAGGATTGACCGAGCCGTTCAGCGTCGCCGTCGATGTAGTCACGTTCGTGGCCGGCCCAGTCAGCTGATTGTCGGCCTGGTAGGCGTCGGCGAACAGCTTCGAGTTGCCGTCGGTGAACAGGAAGAACGGCGTTCCGACCGCGTGTGCCTGGCACGCAGCACCGTCGTTGCTGAACGGATCGGCGATGCATCCCGAGGAGATCGGGGCACGAACCGTGTCGGGCGCGCCGGTGCCGACCGGAGCATTGTCCTTGACGAACGCGTCAGGGGTGGTGAAGTGTCCGGTCACAACCGACCCGTTGTGGTGCCACGTGACGTACGGCGTGTTGCCCGAGAACGTGATGTCGGCGCGGTCGCCGGTACCGACCGGCTGACCGCCGTTGGCGATCACGAACCGCGCCGCCGCGCCGGCGCCGACGAGCCGGGCCACGAACACATCGTTGTTGTTCGGAGTGGCCGCGGTGCCCTCGTCCCACACGATCCATGGGACGGTGGGGTTGCCGGGGTTCATCGTGCCTGCCGCGACTCGGGGATCCTCGGCGTCCTTGGCGGGATCGTGGTTGATCGAGCAGCTCGCCTCGGTGTTCTGATCCGCTGCGCACGGTCCGAAGTTGTGCGGCGGTGACGATGCGTCAAGCACGCCGGTCCCGGGGGTTCCGGTCCTTCCGACCGCTGTCCAGTTAAAGCCGCCATCGACTGTTCCTGTCGGAGGTGTCGTCACGCTCGGCGGAGTCGCCTTCGCGGCGAACACCATCTCGTTGTCGCGGAGTCCGATCCCGCTAGGGTGCGCGGTCGGGGCGTTGTCGCTGACCTCGTACCACACGACCCAAGGCACGGTGTCGTTGGCGCCCGTGAACGCCATGTCGGGCTCGATCCCGTCACGCGTCGGGTCGACGTTCATCGACGGATCGGTGGTCAAGGACGGGACAGACCCTGCGCCAGACGCAAGCCGCTCGACTCCGACCTGCTGGAAGCAGAATCCGCCGTTCGCTCCCGTACTAGTCGGGGGCTTGATCGGAACCGCCCCGTCGTTCGGGCATGTCGCTCCGCTCGTGGGCTTCACGGCCTTGCTGGTGAAGATCTGCTGGGGGCCCGTCGCGCTGCCGTCAATCTCCTGCCAGGTCACCCACGGCACCGGATCAGCGTTGGCGGTCGTCGCGCCGCCCTGGACGACCGGATTGACCGCGTCGCGGTTGGTGTGGATGTTCAGCGACGGAACCTCGGGGCCGCTTCCGCCGTTGCCCCTGCCCTGGCCGGCGAAGATCCACTTCCCCTGGTTGGCGTCGCCGGTGTTGTCGAACTTGCTGGCGAAGATATTGTCGGCGCCGAAGTTGGTTCCTGACGTGCTCTCGTACCAGCTTGCCCACGGAACTGTCCGGCCCGTGCCAGCGAAGTCGATCGAAGGCGCCTCGCCGTCCTGGCCCTGGTCGAAGTTCAACGAGCCGAGGAACGTCGGGCTCGCGCTGGACCGGCCGCCGACGGTGCCGCTGCCGCGGGTCGTCCAGACGCCCGGCCCAAGCGGGTTTGCGGCCGGAACCGCAAACGAGCGACTGAATATCTGGTCCTTGTTGCCCGAAGGCTCGGTTTGGCGGAAGATCGCCCACGGCACCAACGGCTTGGTTGCGACGAGCGAACCGCCGACGACGTCCGAGTTCGCCGGGTCCTCGGTGTTGACCGGCAGATTCGGGTTGATCCCTGCCGCCAGGTCGTTATTGACCTGATCGCCCGGCGGCAGCGCCTGAAACGCCGCCGATGCGGATCCAGCTGCCGACAAGGCGGCGATCACGCCCACCACGGCCACCTTGCGGCGCCGCGGCCCGCGCTTGTCCATCCCCATGACCCCTCCTTCGTTGGGTTGGTTCGAGTCTGCATCCTCGAACCGCACTACATGGCGCGACCGCGAACGGGCCGCGCCCGAGCGCCGGCCTTCAGCCCGAGGGGGTGATCCTACCTATCAGCACGGGCCTGCAGGAAGAAATCGGGTTGCCGTCGGCCGGCCGAACGGGGACCGTCAGGGTCGCGAATTGCGTCACCGGCACGCCGGACCAAGAGGGTGACGTGCTTGGCGCCTTGACGGTGCCCACCGAAACGAGGATCCCGGCCGCAGCCGCTGGCGAGCGTCGCGCTTGTCGCCAAAACCGCGCTTCGGTGGTTGCACACTCGCCGTTAAGGGTCGGGTCACCGAGCTGCCGGATCCACGAAACGACCAGGTCGCGTCGAGCTTCATCTGGCCGGCGATCTGACTTCCGCTTCGGCCTCGCGGACAGCCAGACCGGCAGCGCCGAGACCAGACCCGCGTGGGCGACTTTGCGGAAGTCTGCGAGGCTGGAACCTAGCCGGCTGTGGTCGTCGGCCGGCTCGTTCTCGCGCCGCCGCGCTCGCCGCCCGCCAGGTGATCAGCGACTTTTGCGCGCCCGACGTGCTCGCTGGCGTGGGATTCCTCCGGGCGCGGTTGCTCGAATATGCCCTTGACTTTGCCCCACAAAGTCCGCTAGGGTTTGCATCACAAACTCTAGTCGGAGACAGGACTATGACTACACACATCGGACCGTCATCCGGAACCCCCGAGGAGAGCAGGATGCAACCCCGCGAGGCGGCGCGCCTGCTGGCGCAGACCCAGGCCGACGCGCGGCGCTCGCTGGACTTCCGGGCGCCGTGGGTGTCGCTGGTGGCGGCGGTGGTGGCGCTGGCCGGCTTCGGGATCGTGTGGCTAAACGTCCGCAATCAGCACCCCTTCACCGGCCCAAGCCCCGCGTCGCTGGTGTTCTTCTACGGGCTGATCGCACTCCGGATCGCCACCGTCATCTACGCCTACGCGCGAGCGCGGACCGGCATCAGCGGCCACTCGGTGAACGTGCAGCGCAACGAAGCCGCGGCGATGGGCGCGGCCCTGTTGGTCTGGTATGTGCTGCTGATCGCGATCACGACCAACGCCCACCACGGCGCAGGCTTCTACTGGTCGCTTGGCCTGAACGGAACCCTGATCGCGCTCGCCGCCATCTGGGCGGGGCGCTGCGCGATCCACAAGAGCTGGCAACAAGTCGCGCTCGCCTTTGCGGTCGCGCTGATCGCCGCCGTCGGCGCAATTGCCGGCCCCCGAGGCATGTGGCTCGTCAACGGTGTGGGGCTCTGCGTGTTGCTGCTGGCGAACGCAGCGATCGGCACGTGGCGGCGGCGCGGAACTCGGACACACACCGTGCGGACGGGCGCATGACCGCCGAGGCGCTCGACCCGCTGATTCACGTCCCGGCGCGACTCCAGATCATGGCGGCGCTGGCCACCCTGCCCAACGGCGACCAGCTTTCGTTCAAACGCCTCCAGGACATGATCGAGCTCACGCCGGGCAACCTGATCACGCATCTACGCAAACTCGAAGAGGCCGGCTACCTCGCGACCAGCAAAAAGGGCAGCGGACCCGCCTCGCGGACCTCGGTCGCGCTGACCCACGACGGCCGCCACGCCCTCGAGATCTACGCCACGACACTTCGAGGACTGCTGAATGGAGTGTCAGCAGTCCCCGCAGCCTCCGGCTCGCATCTCGACCCCCACGGTGCGCTAGTCCGGGCTAATCCGACGCGGGGCGGTGGCGGTCACCGCAACGGCCCTGCGTGAGAGTGGCGGAATCACGCAACAGCAGTCACTTCGGCAGCACCGGGCGGCCGATGATGCTCTTCTCCTTTGGCCGATCCAAGGCTCGAAGCGGGAGTCAGGACTACGCAGCCCCTGCGGCGACTTTGCGGAAGTCTCCGAGGGCGGAGCCGGGCCGGCGGCGGTAGTCGGCCGGCCGGCTCTCGGGCCGCCGGGTCACGTTTGCGCTGGCGATCTCGCCGTGACCAGCTATACGATCACATTCGTGCACTTAACGTGACTATTGTTTCAGGGGTGAGTTTGGCGCAGAGCGCGTCCGTGGATCGGGGACGGAGCACGCCGCGCGCTGAAGGACGGGTGCTTGTTGGAGTGGGCGTAGCTTCGGCTGGGGCCGGGGCTCTGGCCGACGAGATCGGGGTATGGCACGGTGGGCCGGCTGACGTTGTTTGTCGTCTGCGAGCACGATGTCGACTGAAGCGCTCACCCCGCGACGACGGGAACGGATGCGGTATCGGCGTCGGTGACCGCGGGAGCGGCGCTGCGGGCTGCTTTTGAGTGTTCGTGGCTGTCGCGCGAGGAGATCAGCACGGCGGCGAGGATCGCTCCGACGATGGCGAAGCCGGCGCCGACGAGGAACGCGCGGTCAAAGCCTTTGGTGAGCGCGATCGAGGTGCTGTGGACGCCGGCGTGGAACAGGCTTTGGGTGCGGCTGTCGGCGATCGTGGCGAGGATCGCGAGCCCGAGCGCGCCGCCGACCTGTTGTGAGGTGTTGATCAGCCCGGAGGCGAGGCCGGCCTCGTGCGGCTTGGTTCCGGTCACGGCGGCGATTGTCACGGGCACAAACGAAAACCCGAGCCCGACGGCGGCGAGCAGCGATGGGCCAAGGACGTCGGCGGCGTAGGAGCCGCCGGTTGCGGGCACTTGTGAGAACCACAGAAGGCCGCCGGCGATCAGCAGCATGCCCGCGATCAGGGGAGGTTTGAAGCCGAGGCGGGTGACGAGCTGGGCGGCGGCGCCGGCGGAGATGATGATCCCGACCGCGAGTGGCAGGTAGGAGATCCCGGTCTTGATCGGCGAGTAGTGCAGGACGTTCTGGAGGTAGAGCGAGATGAAGAAGAACATTGAGAACAGCGACATGCCGATCAGCAGCCCGACGATGTTCGCGCCCCTAAGGGTCCGCAGGCGGAAGATCGAGAACGGCATCAGCGGGTGGCGCGAGCTTCGTTCGATCACGAGGAACGCGATCAGCAGCAGCGCGGCCCCGCCGAGGCGCAAAAGCGTGGCCGTCGATCCCCAGCCGGAGTTGACGGTGTCAACGACGGCGTAGACGAGCAGCGACAGGCCGGCGGTAACGGTGACCGCGCCGGGCAGATCAAACGTTGTCGTCCCGTCCTCGGCGCGGCTCTCGCGCAGCGTGCGGGGGGCGAGCAGCGCGGCGATCAGTCCGATCGGGACGTTGACGAACAGCACCCAGCGCCAGCTCAGACCGCTGGTCAGGATCCCGCCGAGCAGCACTCCGGCGGCGCCGCCGGCGCCGGCGACGGCGCCCCAGATCCCGAGTGCCCGGTTTCGTTCAGCGCCCTCGGCGAACGTTACCGTGATGATCGATAGCGCTGCTGGTGAGACGATCGCCGCGCCTAGGCCCTGGACCGCGCGGGCGGCGATCAGCCAGCCCTCGGACTGCGCGATCCCGCCGGCGAACGACGCGAGCGAGAACACCACCAGGCCGAGCATGAACATGCGCCGGCGCCCGAGCAGGTCGGCCATCCGCCCACCGAGCAGCAGAAACCCGCCGAAGGTGAGCACGTACGCGTTGACGACCCACGACAGGTCAGCGCGCGCGAAGTGCAGGTGGGCGCCGATCGACGGCAACGCGACGTTGACGATCGACGCGTCGATCACGATCACGAACTGGGTCATCGCCAGCAGCACGAGCGCGAGGTTCTTGGCGCGGGGCGTGTATAGCGGTGGCGCTTGAGACTGGCTGAGCGATGTCATTGGAAGCTGACCTCCGGTTCCGGTTTGCCTCAGCGACTATAGTGAACTACGATTCCGGTTGTCAAGCGACCCGGGGTGAAGAGACTGTGATGGAGCTATTGAGCGAGACCGAGCACGCCAGCGAGACCGAGCGTCCGCTCCGGGCCGATGCGCGCCGCAACCGCGAGCGCATTCTCCAAGCTGCCCGCGAGGTGTTCGCCAAACACGGCATCGATGCGCAGATCGACGACGTAGCCAGCCGCGCCGGGGTGGGCGTCGGCACCGTCTACCGCCACTTCCCCACCAAAGAGGCGCTGATGGCAGAGCTCGTGCGCCAGAAGTTTCGGGTCTTCGCCGCTAGCGCCCGCGAGGCGCTACAGCGCGACACAGAGCCGTTCGCCGTATTTGCCGACATGCTGCGCCGTAACGCGGACGAGCTCGCGCGCGACGCCGGGATGCAGCAGGTGCTCGTCGGTGTCGAAGAGCACATCTGGGCCCAGGCGCAAACCGAGGTGGACGCACTGAACGCGCTCACCGCCGAGCTGATCGCCCACGCCCAGCAGGCCGGGACGATGCGCCCAGACGTGCGCGCCACCGACATCGGGATGCTGATGTGCGGCCTGTGCGCCACGATGACCCAGAGCCGCCCCGGCTTTGACTGGCACCGGCACTTGGAGCTTGGCATCGACACGCTTCGGGCACGGTAAGGCACCGGTCTCGGCGACCGCGAACACGGGATTGGTCGCGCTCGAGGCCTTCGCAAAGTCAGATGTACGCCGCCCTAGAGCAGCCGGCGAACTCGCCCCCTGATCAGCGCCGCCCTCGCAATCAGACTGCTAGCCGAAAGCTCACGCCCCGACCACCACCACCCATCGCGGGCGGAACGTGGTCAGGTAGCAGCCGAGTCCGAATCGTCCGACTCGAGTATACGGTCACGTTTTGACATTTCCGTGCCTCGGCGCAACGCGCTCGCGGCGCTCCTGTCGCAGAGGTCCGTAAGCAGTAGCCCCGCCCAGCGTGCTGCTCCTGAGGACGACTGGCGCCGATACTTCGCCGCTCCTCACTGCTGCAATCTCAGTGTGATGCTGGGGGGGCGTTGCGCCTTTGGCGCGCGTAGTGGATTGTCCTTGACGGCTTCGGGCTGACCCTTGCTGCTTCGGTCGCTCCCGGTGGGGTTGACCTATTCGTGAAGTTGTCGCCCGTTGCCGTCAAGGACGCCCTGGCGTGACCTAATAGAAGCGTGTCAGCGCCCTACTGAGGAATGTCCGCCAGGAGTCCGCTTCATCGGGTCAATCGAGAAAGGGACAGCTAGATGGTGACGATCGGAGTCGATCCGCACAAGCAAACCCACACCGCCGCGGCGGTCAACGAGCTCGGCGTCGAGCTCGGGCACCGGACTGCGCCGGCCCGCCCGGCAGGCAATGAGCACCACTGCAGTGGGCTCGTGGCCTAAACGCAGAGCGCGTTTGGGCGGTCGAGGACGTCAGCAACGTCTCTGGCAGCCTGGAGCGGTTTCTGATCGACCGCGGGGAGATCGTCGTGCGCTTGGCGCCGCAGCTGATGGCCGGCGCTCGACGTGGGGTCAGAACGCGCGGCAAGTCTGATCCGATCGACGCGCTGGCGATCGCGCGCGCTGCCCTGCGGGAGGGAGTCGAGAGCCTCCCGACCGCCCGGCTGGCTGGACCGGAGCGCGAGTCGAGAAGGCGGCAGTCGCGGAGGCGGAGTTCTTCAAGCGGCTCGCGGAGACGCAGAGCGCGAGCTGAGACTCAGACGATCGCGACACCCTCGGCGCTCTCGTCGGTCAGCTCGGTGTACTCCTCGGGGATGGCCGAGGCTTTGAAGATGTCGAAGCCCGTCAGGCCCGGGAACTTCGTCGTGTCGTGCGGTACGACGAACCCCGTTGGGGCGCCGGTGCGGGTGGGGTCGGCGTTTCGCGCGGCGATCGCGCTCCACTTGGCCACGTAATTGGCCGGGGTCCATGCGTCGAGGTCGGTGGGGTTCTCGAGTAGCTCCTTCCACAGCGCCACGCGCAGCTTCCTGACCCCTGCCGGGTCATACCAGCCGATGTTGGCCTCGGTGTCGAGCTCGTGGCTGCGCTTGTTCGTGTTCGCCGAGCCGACCATCGCGAACTCGTCATCGACGATGAGCGTCTTGCTGTGGACGTAAATCTGCAGGCGGCCGCGGTCGCCCGGCTTGTCCTGCTGGTTGGTCGCAGCAGCGACCGGCGCACCGGTCGGCTGGGCGAGCGACACCGCGACGAACCGCGAGCCCAGGTTGGTGCGCAGCTGTTTGACGACCGAGTTCTCCAGCGTAATCCCTTTCTGGGACACGAGGTCGCCGGGGTCGTTGACCTCCTCCGGAGCGATCGGCAGCACGAGGATCACCGGGACGTTCGTTGCCGACAGCCACGTGACCAGACGGGTATCGCGCACGTACTGGTTCTCGATGTAGATGAACTTGGTGGCCGCCGCGATCGCCTGCTTGAAGGCGTCGCGGATGTCGTGGAGCAGGTTTGGCGGCACCGGGTCGGCAGTCGGCGACGCAGCCGTCCGCAGCAGTTGTCCGGTTGCGGTCCCGGTGCCGGCGGCTGCCGTCGGTGCCGGCGTGGGAATCGCCGTCGCGGGCTCGGCGTCGAGCCACTTGCTCGGCGGAAGCGAGGCGGTCGTGGCATCGGAGATGAACGTGTTGAATGCGACCATCTCGGTGTTCCAGCGGGCGATGAAGTTTCGGTCGAGGTCGGCTGCGAGCTGGTCGTCGACCTGCACGTGCATGTCGTGCCACTCGCCCTTGTGAAGCGGCGTATCGAGCCGCCCTTTCTGCGGATCCAGGCCACCACAGAACCCGATCTTGCCGTCGACGATGCAGATCTTCTGGTGGTGGGTGGCGGGGTAAGTCTGAGGCGGGTTGGTCGTGACGTCGAGAGTGAAGAGGTTCGTCGCCTTGTTGTACTTGACCCACGGCCACAGCCCCGGCATCGAGTTGAGCCGGGCGCGCCCAGTCTTGGTGCCGGAGCTATTGAGGCCCGTGACGAGCTTGTTGAACTGCTTGGTGACAAACAGGTCTAGGACCGCCTGCGGCGTGTCGTAGTGGGCATCGTGGCGACTGCACATCACCTGCAGCGTCGTCGCCTTCGCCGTCTTGGCCGCCGCGCGGAACTCGCGGTAGGCGTCCCAGCAGTTACGGTGCAGGTCGTTCTTGAGGACCGGATCGAAGTCGCTCATCAGAATCCGCACATCGACTCCGCGCGCCGCAACCGCCGCGAACAGCTCCTTCCAGTCAGACGCTTTCGGCTTGGTCTTAGGAGCGGCCGCGGCGAGCGCCTTGTTGACCTCGTCCTGGGCCTGCAGCTTCAGCGACGCGTTTGCTGTCCACGGTGCGAAGTACACCGACGTTGTCGCCTTGGCGACCGCGACCTCGATCGCCTTGAACGTCGCGATCCCGTCGATTAGCGGCGTGACCGTGCTCCCCGTCCGCTTCGGCGCCCGGAACTTGCCGTCGTCGCCGACATCGGCCGCGGCCAGGAAGTACTTGTCGCCCGCCGCCATGCCGGTTACATCCCCCGTTCCCGCACCCTCGGCGAGGCTAGCGCCGACCGGCTGCAACGTCAACCGCACAGCGCCCGGCGATTGGGCTACGATGCGTCGCGCGACGAGCGGGGGGATCTTCTGTCTGACGCGGTGGGATTTGCGGACGCGGCACTTGGCGCGGTGCTCGATGCGCTCGCACCGCTTGAAGCCGCGGTCGAAAGCCCCACCGCGCTGCTCGAGCTGATCGATGAGCTCGGCTGGGTGTTGCCAGATGAAGAGCTCGACGTCGCCCTGCTGACCTCGTTGGCGGCGATCGCCGACGACATCGAGACCGCGGCCACGGCGCTCGAGGCGTATCGCGCCGACGGCGGCGAAGACGACGAGGCGCTGGCGAGTCTCGGCGAGGCGGTCGTCGGGCTGCTTGCCGACATCGCCCAGCTCGCGGCCAAACCGCTGCCGACGACGATGCCTGAGCCGTTCTCGACCCAGGCGTTCTGGGATGCGATGGCGACCGAGCTGCCGGGCTACCTGATCGCCGACTACGTCCGCCGGCGCCTGCCGCCGCTGTTCGCGGTCCTGCACGTGGCCGGAATCATCGACACCGTCGCGGCCACCCAGGACACCAACCGCCTCGACGGCAAGCTCGTCGACGTGCTGCGCTGGGACCGGCTCGCGGAGCTGTTCACCGACCCGGGCCACTTGTTCGTCAGCGTCTACGGGTGGGGCGGCGCGCTGGAGTACGCCGCACTCCTCACCCGCGCGCAGCTCGCGCTGAACTCGCTGGGGGCGGTGGCGCTGCAGGTCAACCCCGGCCAGGAGCGCCTCGACAAGCAGTACGGCGCCGGGACGACGACGACCGACCCGGTCCCGATGCTGCGCGTCCCGCTGTACCTCGGCGAGCCGCTCGACGATCCCTACGTCGAAGTCGGCATCGACGCGCTCCCCGTCCCCGCCGCGACCGGTTCGCCGACGCCGGTCGGCCTGCTCGTCTCGCCCTACGCGGCCGGCTCACTGACCGCGTCGATCGCGCTGACTGACTCGCTGAAGCTCTTGTTCGCGGGAACCGTCGACGGGAGCGGCGCGATCGGCGTCTTCGTGCGCCCCGGCGATGTTTCGCTGTGGGTCGACGGCAGCGCCGTCACGACCGACATCAGCGGCACGGTCGCATGGGCGCCGCCGCAGCCGCTCGTCCTGCTCGGCGACCCGACCAAGACCGGCGTGTCGATCGCCGGCGCGGAGTTCGGCGTCGAGCTGCTGCTGTCGGGCCTCACGCTCGACGAGGCGCGACTGCGGCTCGGGATCGTCGACCTGCACGCGCACGTCGACTTCGGCGACGGCGACAGCTTCATCGCCCAGCTCGCATCGGGCGTGGTGATCGACGCGGTCTTGACCGCCGCGCTGCTGTGGTCGTCGAAGACCGGCGTCTCGTTCGAGGGCAGCCCGCGGATCGAGATCTCGATCCCGCTCAACCTGACGCTGGGGCCGATCGAGCTGCAGACGCTGACCGTCGGCGCGGGGATCGAGCAGAACGACATCACGATCAGCGGCGCGATCGACGCGGCGGCCGAGATCGGGCCGGTCGCCGCATCAGTGACCAAGGTCGGGCTGAAGATGGTGCTCGTGCCCGATCCGTCGGGCTCGTTCGGCGGGCTGCATCCCCAGTTCCGCTTCAAGCCGCCCGACGGGCTCGGCCTGTCGGTCGAGGCCGGCCCGGTCGGCGGCGGCGGCTTCATCCAGTTCGACGACGCCAAGCAGGAGTACGCGGGGATGCTCGAGCTCGACCTCGAGATCCTCGACCTGACCGTCATCGGGTTGCTGACCACGCTGATGCCCGATGGCTCCCAGGGCTTCTCGCTGCTGTTGATTGTCGCCGCCGAGTTCAGCCCGATCCAGCTCGGCTACGGCTTCACGCTCAACGGCGTCGGCGGCCTGGTCGGGATCAACCGCGGCATGAACGTCGACTTCCTGCGCTCGGGGCTCAAGGACGGCACGCTGGACTCGATCCGCTTCCCCCATGACGTCGTCGCCAACGCGCCGAAGATCATCAGCGACCTGCGCCAGGCGTTCCCGGTCCAGGAGAACGAGTACGTCTTTGGGCCGATGGTCGCGATCGGCTGGGGCGAGTCGATCATCGAGCTGCAGCTCGGACTCGTCCTCCAGCTCCCGTCGCCGCTGCGGCTGATCATCGTCGGCGCGGTCATCATCGCGCTGCCCGAGCCCGACCCCGAGATCGCGATCCTGCTGATCAAGCTCGAGATCCTAGGCGTCATCGACTTCGACAAGGGCGAGGTGTCTTTCGACGGCGCGCTCGTCGACTCGCGCGTCGCCGTGTTCACGCTCACCGGCCAGATGGCGATGCGCGCGTCGTTCGGCTCGAACCCGACGTTCATGCTGTCGGCGGGCGGCTACCACCCGAAATTCGATCCGCCGCCGGGCTTCCCCGCGCTCGAGCGGATGGCGATCTCGCTGTGTACGGGCGACAACCCGCGGCTGCGGCTCGAGTGCTACTTCGCGGTCACCGCCAACACGCTGCAGGTCGGGGCCCACCTCGAGGTCTACGCCGAGAAGGACCTCGGCGTCATCGGCGACTTCGAGCTGCACGGCTACCTCGGCTTCGACGCGCTGCTGAAGTTCTCGCCGCTGTCGTTCGTCGTCGAGATCTCGGCGGGCCTGACCCTCAAGCGCAACGGCGACTGCTTCGCCGGCGTGACGTTCGACATGACGCTCAGCGGGCCGCAGCCGTGGCATGCGTGCGGGACCGCGACATTCAAGATCCTCGGCGCGTCGAAGTCGTTTGACTTCGACCTGACGATGGGCGACCCGCCGCCGCCGTTCGCGCTGGCGCCGATCGATCCGCTCGGGCTGCTCAAGGCGGCGCTCGAGGACATCCGCAGCTGGGCGGCCGGCGCTCCGTCGGCGCCGCAGACGCTGGTCACGCTGCGCGCGCAGGCCCCGGGCGACGACCGCGTGCTCGTCCATCCGCTGGGCTCGATGACCGTTCGCCAGCGGGTCGTGCCGCTCAAGTTCGCGATCGAGCAGTACGGCCACCAGGAGCTATCGGGCAACCTGCGGACGTTCTCGATCGACTCGGTCAAGGCGGGCAACCAGACGCTGGGCCAGGACGACATCCGCGACCACTTCGCGCCCGGCGACTTCCTCAAGCTGACCGATGACCAGAAGCTCGCGCGGCCGTCGTTCGAGTCGCTCAACGCCGGTGTGACGATGGGCAGCGCCGCGATCGCCGGCGGCGCCCGGGCGCAGACGAACTTCGCCTACAAGCAGTACATCCTCACCGACGCGCCCAACCAGGTCGCCGACCACCACCTGAGCCCGGCCGCGCTGAAGGCGCTGTCGGCCACCGGCCCGGCCGGCCGCGCGCCCGACCGCACAACCGGCTCCGCGCGCTACGCGGGCGACAACCAGCCGGTCACGGTGACCGACACGCCGTACGCGGTTTCGCGCAAGGACGCGCTCAGCGCCGCCGCCGGGGTCGCGCCGACCGGGCCGACGTACTCCGAGGCCGAGGCGGCGCGGCGCCAGGCCGACGACGCGGGCGACCTCCAGATCGTCGGCGCCCACGAGGTCGGGGCATGACCGTCGACACATCGAAGGCCACCTACTCGTTCTTCGCCTACGCGCGCGGCGGCATCGCCTCGGGGATCACCGACGAGTACGACCCGACGCTCACCAACCAGCCGGAGTCGCACCTCGCGGTCTCGATCTCGGGCGGCGCCGACACCGCCAACGCGACGGTCGGCCTCTACGGGCCCGGCGACGTGGTCGCGATCGACGCCAAGCAGGTCACGCGCTCGGTTCCCGACGCCGAAACGCCGGCCTGGACGCCGAACTACTTCCCGCACGTCGAGTTCGACCGCCCCGACTACCCGTGGCTGTTCTCGCCGTACGAGGCGAGCGGCGACCGGCTGCACCCGTGGCTAGCCCTGATCGTGGTCGCCGACGACGCCGACACCACGTACGTCGAGCGCCACGACGTCTCCCAGCGCCCAGCGCTGACCCTCAGCCCCGGGGCGATGGCAACCGAGCTGCCGAACCTCGAGGACCGCTGGGCCTGGGCCTACGTGCAGGTCGCCGGCGATCTGGCGGCAAGCCAGCTCGACGCCGAGCAGTCCGACCACCCGGAGCTCGTGAGCAGCCGGATCGTCGCGCCACGGCGGTTGCACCCCAACGCCGGCTACCGCGCGTGCCTCGTGCCCGCCTACGAGGCCGGCCGTGCGGCCGGGATGGGCGCGTCGACGGTCTCAGCGACGCTCGAGCTGGCGTGGACGTTCGACGCCCAGGGCGACGTGTTGCCGGCCCAGGGGATCACGCTGCCCGTGTACCACTCGTGGACCTTTGCGACCGGGCCGGACGGCGACTTCGCAAGCCTTGCCCGCCGCCTGCACGCGGTTAAGACGCCGGTCGGGCTCGGCGAGCGCGACATGGACGCGACCGAACCCGGCGGCGGGCTGCCGTCGGCCGGCACCGGCCTCGGCGGCCTGCAGGGCGCGCTGATGCCGCCGTCGGCGTCGCTGGGCGGCGGGCCGACGATGGTGTTCCGCGACGACCTGCGCGCGCTTCTCGACAGCGCCGACCCCGCCGCGGGCGCTCCGGCGCGGCCGCTGGAGATGCCGCCGCCGATCTACGCGCGCTGGCAGGCCGGCGTCGCCGCCGTACCGCCGTGGCCACCGCGCCGCCGCAAGCCGGGCTGGCTGACCGAGCTCAACCTCGACCCGCGCCACCGCGCCGCGGCGGCGATCGGGACGGAGCTCGTGCGCCGCCGCCAGCAGCAGCTGATGACGTCGGCGTGGGCGCAGGTCGGCCCGATCGACCGCGCCAACCAGGCGCTCGCGCAGGCCCAGCTCGCGCGCCACCAGCTCGGCGCGACCTACCACGCGCGGATCGTCGAGATGAAGTCCAACGCCCACCTCGTGATGCTGTGCGCGCCGGCACTGGCGCGCGTGCCCGACGGCGGGGGCGGCCACACCCTGTTCGCGACGACTGACCCGAGCCGTACCGCGCCGGGGCTGACGCCGATGTTCCGCCGCCTCACCCGGCCGCGCGGCCCGGTCGCCCGGCGCGCCGACCCGGCCGGGCGCCTGGCGGGCGCCGTCGACCGCCTCAACTCCGATCCGCTGGCCGTGCGCCCGGCGCGCACCGCGCCGGATGGGACGCAGATGCTCGACCTGCTGGCCGCGACGACGCCGGCCGAGGTCGCGGGCGGCGACCCGGGCAACATCCCCCACCGCGAGAACGACAAGCTGACCGGCGTCGAGTTCCAGCACGGCGCCGAGACCGCGCAGGGGGCGATCCAGGGCTGGGATCAGCGCCCCGATCCCGCGCCGGCTCCGTCGGTCAACCTCGGCCAGATCGCCAAGATCCTGCGCCTGCAGCTCAACCCCGAGCTGTCGCTGCCGCCGCGCGTCGCACGGCGCGTAGCGGTGCCGGTCGGGCGCAACTGGGACCCGGCGGACCCGCTCGAGTCGATCATGGCCGCGCCCGAGTTCCCGACGCCGATGTTCTGGCCGCTGCGCGCGCTGTCCCAGGACTACGTGCTGCCGGGCCTCGCAAAGCTCGACGCCGACAACGTCACGGTCGTCAAGACCAACAACCGCTTCGTCAACAGCTTCATGATCGGGCTCAACCACGAGATGAGCCGCCAGCTGTTGTGGCGCGGCTACCCGACCGACCAGCGCGGCACCTACTTCCGCCAGTTCTGGGACCACTCCGGCCGCGTGCCGCCGCCCGGCGAGACGAGCCCACCGGACCTGCGCGACCTGACGCCGCTGCACACCTGGGCACCGTCGCGGTCGCTCGGCGCGGCCGACGGCGCCGCGGCGGCGGGCGGCGACCTCGTGCTCGTCGTACGCGGAGAGCTCTTGCGCCGTTTCCCCAACGCGATCGTGTCGGTTGTCGAGGCGAACAATGCGACGCCGATGGGCCTCGGGGCTGCCGAGCGCTACCCGATCTTCACCGGCACGCTGGCGCCCGACGTCACGTTCCTCGGCTTCGAGCTCGGCCGCGACGAGGCGCTGAACGGCGGCGCGGCCGGCAAGGGCTGGTTCTTCGTCATCGCCCAGCACCCGGGCGAGCCGCAGTTCGGCCTCACCGAGGAGGATGAGCCCGGCACACCGAACCCGACCAACCTGCCCGGCCTGCACGGCGCGACATGGGGCGACCTGTCGTGGCCGCATCTGGTGTCCGACCAAGCCGCGCTCGACGCCATGACCTACGCGCCGGCCGCGCCGCCCGCCAGCGCGACGCCGACCGACCCGTCGCGGCCGGCGTGGGGCACCAACGCGGCCGACATGGCCGCGGTCTCCCTGCGCGACCCCGTCCGGATCGCGATCCACGCAAGCCAGCTGATCCGATGAGCGCCGCCGACATCGAGAAGCTCAGCGCGGCGGTCCCGGCAACGCTGCTGCCGTTGCGGCTGGAGACGCGGTTCCGCAAATCGGGCTCCAAGCTCGAGCTGCTGATCCGCGCATACCCCGACCAGATCCACACCGACAGCCACGAGTCGGCGCTGACCGCTGCGGAGATCGAGTGGGGCGAGCACTTCTGGGGCCAGCGCTGGCGGGCGGGCGGCGACGCCGACCGCGAGCGCGAGGCGTGGGAGCAGCTCTCGGCGCGGTTCGGGCCGCCGCGCGCGGCATGGGTCGCACGGGCGCTGCGCCCCAACAACCCCGACGCGGCGCCCAGCCAGGCGCTCGACGACGACGCGCCGCTGCAGCCGGCGCTCGAGTTCCCGCAGGTCGACACGCGCGCGTCGAGCTGGACGCGCCCGCCGCTGGCGCGGCTGATGCCCGAGCAGCTGGTCGCCGTCGGCTTCCGCGGCGGGCAGAAGCTGTTCGAGCGCTGGGGGGCCCGGATCCCGGCGAAGCTCGCCACCGGTCCGTCGCCGCGCGACCACTTGGCGACGCTGCCCAGCGGCCTGCAGGTCGACGAGGCGATGCGCTGGATGGTCGACTTCGAGGCCGCGGTCAAGGTCGGGATGGGGATCATCGTCGGCAAGGTCTCGGGGCTGGCCGGCGGCCTCGACGAGCTGTACCTGCTCGGTCTGCGCACGGGTGAAAAGCCCACCGCCGCGGCCGACGAGCTCGCGGCGCTGCTCGAGGCCCACCAGTACACCGACGGGTTCGCGCTGCTTGGCGCCGCGACGGCGACCAACAACGGCGTCGACGAGCGCACGCCGTATGTTGCGCGGTCGATGCCCGCGCCCGACGCGTGGCTGCGCGACGACCCGGCGCTCGGCGCCGCGCCCGCCGGCAGCGACGGGGCGCTGCTCTGCGATGCGCTGACGCTGCCGCAGCAGACGCTCGCCGACGTTCCCGGCGCGACCGCGACGCAGAGCGCGCAGGCGGGGCTGATGCTGTCGATCCTGTGGCCGGGCCTGGGCGGCTATGCGCTGGAGCAGCTGGTCGGCGGCGCACTGACCGAGGTCCAGCTGCGCGAGATCACCGATCACGTGCAGCGCTTCCTGCGCCCCGCGGGGCCGCTGCCCGCGTTGCGGATCGGCCCCCAGCCCTACGGCGTGCTGCCGGTCGCCGTGCCGACGGCCACGCTGGCCAAGAACGCGTCGGCCGACCATCACCATGCGGTCGAGGTGCTGGAGGCGCTGCGCGCGTTCTGGCAGCAATCGGTAGCCCACGCCCCGCGCCTGCGCGCCGGCGCCGATCCCGACGCCGATCTGCTGTCGGTCCTGGGTATGAACGCGCGCTCCTACGAGTTCGCCGCGCGGCCGTTGACCGGCCCGCTGTACATCGATGACCTGATCGCGCTGCTCGACGGGGCCGACCAGGCCCAGCACCAGGCCGACGTCGCGGCACGCCGCCAGGCCCTGGCCCAGCTCGTCGCCCAGATCGGGATCGCCGGCGGCACCCGCGCGGCTCGTGGCTTCTACACGACGAGCTCGGCGCTGCTGCGCGCCGCCTTCGCGCAGGACGGGCCGCTGTCGGACCACGACGAGCTCGACCCCGACTACCTCAAGTGGCTGCTCGGCGCCGCCTGGACCGACGTACTGGCCGGCCACGACGCCCAGAGCCGCCCGTTCGGCGACCAGCGCAAGCCCCTGCTGTTCCTGCTCGCTCGCGCCGCGCTGCTGACCGAGCTCGCCGGCGCCGCGTTCGATGTGCTCGGCGCCGAGCACCCGCCGGCCGTCGTGGCCGCCGACCACGTCGAGCCCGAGTTCGTCGACGCGACGGCCAGGACGCCGCTGTGGCGCCTGCGCCAGACACTGCCCGGGCATCCCGGCGCGTCGCTCGGCCAGCTGCTGTGGCCGACCCAGGACCCGGCGTCCGGCGCCGTCGCGCTGCGCGTGCACGAGTACCGCGAGCGGCTGCAGGCGCTGGCCAAGCTGCCGTCGGCGACGCTCGACCGCCTGGCCCGCGACACGATCGACATCCACGCCCACCGTCTCGACGCGTGGCTGACGTCGCTGGCCACCCGGCGGCTGGACGAGCTGCGCCAGGGCCGCCGCAGCGGAATCCACGCGGGCGCCTACGGCTGGCTCGTCGATCTGAAGCCGAGCGCGACACCCGACACGCCGTCGCACCCGATCCGCGAGCCCGCCGGCGAGGCGGGCTACGTCCACGCGCCGTCGGTCGCCCACGCCGTGACGGCGGCGATCCTGCGCGGCGGCCAGCTCGCCCACGCGGGCCACGGGACGGGAAAGCTGCTTGCCGTCGACCTGTCGTCCAAGCGCGTGCGCGAGGTCGATGCGGTGCTCGACGCGCTGCGCCAGGGCCAGTCGCTGGGCGCCGTGCTCGGCTATCGGTTCGAGCGCGCCCTGCACGACTCGACCGACGCCGGCGGGGCGCGGCTGGATGGCTACATCCCGGCGTTCCGCGCGCTGTTCCCGCAGACCGCCGGCAAGCTGCTGCCCGCCGCCGCCAGCGGCAACGGCGCGGCGCCCGGCGTCGTCGACGGAATGGCGCTCGTGCGCCGCTACCAGCAGGGCCCGGCGCTGCCGTGGGGCCAGCAAGGGCTGCCGCCGGCTTCGGGGGGCGATCACGACGCGACGGTCGCCGCACTCGACGGCCTCGTCGAAATCGCCGACGCACTGAGCGACGCAACGGTCGCCGAGAGCGTCTACCAGGCGGCGCAGGGCAACCCGCTGCGCAGCGGCGCGAGCCTCGATGCACTGGACCGCGGCGAGGCGCCCCCGCCGCAACTCGAGTTCACCCACCCGCCGCGCAGCGGCGTCGGCGTCTCGCATCGCGTCGGCGTGCTGCGCGAGGCCTCGGCGCCCGACCCGACGGGCGGCGTCGAGGGCTGGGTCTCCGACGCGCCGCGCGGCGAGGCCGAGCCGGTGCTCAGCGAGCTGTGCGCGTCGCTGCTGCCGGCGCCGAGCGCCGTGCGCTGGCAGGCGCGCTACGACGCACTGCGCCCCGCAACCGAGACGTCGTTCTGGCAGGGCTTCACGCTCGCCGACCTCGACATCGGCCCGCTCGACGTCATCTACGGGGTCGTCGCGGGCGCCGACCCGGCCGCCTCGGAGCTCGAAGCGCGAGCGGCTGACGCGGCGCGCGCCGCCCACCCGGACTACACCGGCGACATCACGCTGGTCGGCGACCGCGATCCGACCTGGGGCGCCGACGTTTTCACGCTCGCCGAGCTGGCCGAGCTGGCCGGATCGATCCGCGACCTGCTGACCTCGGCGCGCGCCTTGACCCCGGTCGACCTGCTCGGCGCCGGGGCGACGGCGCCGCCGCTGCACGCCCAGTCGCTCAGCGACCAGCGGGTGACGCCGGCGATCGGCGCGCTCAACGCCGCGCTGTCCTCGCTGGCGCAGGTCGCGGCCGGCTCCGACCCCGACGCGCTGCGCGCCGCGCTGCTGGCGGTCAGCGGCTTCGGGATCGCCAGCGCGATCCCGGCGTCGTTGGACCTGGCCGATCTTCAGGCCCAGGCGGGCCGCGTGGTGACGGAGGGCCAGGCACGCGCGCAGGTGGCGAGCGACGCCGTCAGCGGACTGGCGCTCGACGAGCCCGGCGCGACGACGAAGCTCGTCGACGCGATACGCGCGGTGTTCGGATCGGGATTCGCCGTCGCGCCGCCGTTCACCGCGCCGGCCGGGGTCGACTTCTCGGGCTCCGACGAGCTGCTGGCCGCCGGTGGGCTGACCCTCGAGGACTGGATTGCGCAAGCGGCGCGCGTGCGCGAGGGCGTTGACCGGCTGTCGGGCGCGCTGACCGCCGGTGCCTGCGCCGCACCACTGGCCCGGCGCGGGGCCGCCGGCCAGTTCGCCGTCACCCAGATCCCGGCGCCGGCGGCCGGCGAGCGCTGGGTCGGGCTGCCGACCGCGCCCGGCAGCGGGCCGCCGCCGGGCGGGCGCATGTCGCTCGTGTTCGACGGCGCGGCCGATGTCGACCTGTCGGGGGCGGTCGCGGGTCTGCTCGTCGACGACTGGGTCGAGGTCGTCCCGGCCGAGCGCGAGACGACAGCGATCGCGTTCTCCTACGACGCCCCGGCGAGCTGCGCGCCGCAGGCGATCCTGCTCGCGCTCGCCCCGGCGCAGGCCACGACGTGGACGCTCGCGTCGCTCGAGGCCGTCGCTCGCGAGGCGCTGTCGCTGAGCCGCCTGCGGGCGGTCGACCCCGACTCGCTGCAGGGCGTCGGGCATCTGATCCCGTCGCTGTTCCTGGCCGACAACGACCAGCACGAGACGATCTGGACCGACCTCTATGCGGAGACGAGCCGGTGACGTCGATCACGCGCTGGAACCGGATCGAGCCGCGCGTGCGCGACCCATCGCTGCCCGGGCTAGAGGCACGGCTCGCCGATCCGCTGTGGCTACTGGCCCGCCAGTGGCAGCTTGGCGAGTTCACCGGCGAGGACGCGGGATCGCCGATCGCCGCCCGGATCGAGGCCCACGTCGGGATGCTGAGCCGGCTGGCGAGCGGCGTCGTGAGCGGCCGCATCGACGGGCCGCACTACGACCCCCACAACCAGCCGCTGGAGGCGGTCGTCGAACGCGAGCCGGCGTTGCCGGCCCGCAGCCGCAACGTCCGCCTGGCCGGCGAGGCGGGACTGGCGTGGTGGCGGGCGCTCGACGCGGTCGGCCTCACCCACCGCCGCGAGGACTACCTGCTGCACTGGGCGATCCGGCCCCTGACCGACGACGAGCGCGCGACGCTCGATGACACGACGGCGCGCCGCGCCGACCTGCTGGCCGGGCGCGTCCCCGACGGCGTGCGGCTGCGCGACGCGTTCGTCGACGTCCGCGCGCGCGGCGGCGAGCGCCCGGCGGCGCCGCGCTACGACGAGGGCTGGGAGCGGGTCGCGGTGCGCAAGGCGATCGATGCGTTCCTGGCCTGGTGGGCGGCGCTTGACGACGACGCGGCCGACGCCGACCCGCAGAGCTGCTGGGCCGGGTCGCGGCTGGAGTACCAGTTCACAACCTCAGGCGTCGTCGACGGCCACGAGCTCGTCCTCACCGCACCCGAGTACACCGGCGGCGCGCTGGACTGGTCGACGTTCGACATCGGCTCCTCGTCGGCGTCGCTGATGGCCGACGGCCTCGACGACGACTCGTCGGCGCTCCTGCGTACCGCGCTGCCCGCCCCGGCCGCCTACCGCGGGATGCCGGCGCCGCGCTACTGGGAGCTCGAGGACGCCGCGGTCAGCTTCGGCGCGATCGACGCCGGGCGCGAGGATCTCAACCGGCTGCTGCTGACCGACTTCGCGCTGCTGTACGGCAACGACTTCTTCGTCGTCGGACTCGACCTCGCGGTCGGCGCGCTGTGCCGGATCGACAAGATCGTCGTCACCGACACGTTCGGCGGGCGTTGGCGGATCGCCTCGGTCGAGAAGCTCGACGGCACCGCCGGCCACTTCCATCTCTTCCGCCAGACCGGCGACGCCAACCCCGACGGCCTGTTCGTGCTCGCCCCGTCGCTGGCCTCGCGCCTCGTCGGCCCCGACCTCGAGGAGGTCGCGTTCGTGCGCGACGACACGGCCGCCGTCGCGTGGGCGATCGAACGGACGGTCCTCGGGCCGGGCGGCGTGCCGATGCACCGCCGCGAGAGCGAGGCCGAGCTGCGCGAGCGCCTGCGCCGCGCCGACCGCGAGGCGGGCACGACGCCGATCCGCCAGGCCGAGCAGCCGCTGCGCTACCGGCTCGCCGAGCTACCGCCCGCCTACTGGCTGCCGCTCGTGCCGGCCAAGACCGCCGTCAACTCCTACGACCTCCAGCTGCGCGCGCTGCTCGACGATGAGGACCCGCCGCAGCCGATCCTGCCCCAGGGGCGGATCGTCCGCAACGGCGACCTGATCCGCGACGAGGAGGTCCCGCGGACCGGGATCAGCGTCGTGCGCGCCTACCGCCAGGCCCGCTGGCGCGACGGCAGCTCGCGACTGTGGATCGGGCGCTCGCGGCGCCTGAGCCAGGACGAGGGCCCCAGCGGGCTGACGTTCGACGCGACTGAGTAGCGACGCTCAAAGGTGGGGCATGAATTGGGAGGGGTCTCACCTTGTCCGGCGCAGCTGCACGAGGCCGTCGATTCGCACCTTCTGGGCGTTGCCGAGCTCCTCGAGCACGACCTCGTCGAGCGCCGCGAAGGCTCGCTTGGCGTCGGCCCTGCTGAGCTCGGCGCGGTCGGCGACGGCCGACACGAGCTGCGTCTGGGTTAGCGCCACGGAATTCCTCCAATAGTCCGGTCCTCGGTACGGATGACGGGATTCAACCTCAAACGGTGGGCAGCGACAGCGCGGCGATCAGCGCGAGCCCGCCCGATTGATCCGGACGCGCTGACCGAGCAAGCCCAGAAGCGGAGTCGGAGTCGGACCGGCGCGAGGAAGGCGCGCCCGAGCGAATCGTGCCGGACGGGCGCTGGCGCGGAAGCCAGACCGCAGCGACCCCACCCTTCCGCAAGGTCCCTCCGGCCCGCCCAATGCGGGACCGCCGGGTCCGCGACGTGTCCGCCCAACGTTGGTCTGTGAGACGGTGCGACGGCTCCCGTCGAATTCCGCATTCCTGCCGCGATAGGTGCCTCGCCGGCGCGCTCGACGTCCTCTTCTGGAAGCCGACCACGGCGTCCGCCATCACTCGGCGTCCGGGCTCGACGTGCCTGGCGCTAGCCGGGCGACGGAGTGCTGCAGCACCAGAACAGCAACCGCGGCCCACGGCCGCGGTGCCGGTTGCGGACAGACGGGGTCCCGAAACCCGCTGGGGCTCCATGCCCGCGCGAGCGCGATTGCAGGTCTGCGGCCTGGGTGAACGGCGCGTCCCGCAATTCGCCACGAGCGGGGCGCCTGACGAGCCGGGCGTGCGCAGAGCGCAAGTCGCACATGCGTAGGCAGAGCAGCGCGGACGACATGGGGGCTCCGTGCGCGCCGCCGCCGGAAAATGGGGCCAGGCAAACGAGAACCTGGCTGCCCCTTCCACGCATCAGCAGGCGCGTCAGGAGCGACGAGAGGCCCTGAGCCAGCTGCTGCTTCAGGATGTGGAACGGCTGAAGCAGAAGCCGCGGTCTCGTGGCCGCTCGGGCGACAAAGGGGAAGCCAGGAACCGGCCATGCGGTCAACCGCGGTCGGGTCAGGTTCGTCCGCGACTCCTGGCCAAAGCCCGTCGGAGTCACGAAAAGGCCCAAACGTGGCTCGAGCGGTTCAGCTGGGGAGCGTGTCGACCTGGCGGCCGACGACGCGGATGAGGTGCTCGGGGGCATTGGTGCTGAGCACGGCGGCGTTCGAGTCGATGTACAGGCGCTTGCCCGGGGGGGAGAGCGCGGCGATCTGGATGTGCCCGGCGCCGTCGCTGAAGACACCTACGCGGCCGACCGGCGGGGAGGCGTTGGGCGAGTTGAGTGTGGTCAGTTGCCCGTGGAGGAAGGCCATCAGCCTAGTCGCGGTGGGATAGTCGCCGTGAGGGTCTTTGCTGGCCAGCTCGGTCGCGAGCTGCAGGACGCCGAACAGTCGCTGGGTGACGCGGTCCTCGTTCAGGTATGCGGCGCCGTTCTGATTTAGGGCGATGCTGTCAAACGGCGGGGCGACATTCGACGATCCAGTGCTGCCGTGGCTGTTCAGTCGTTGCAGGCTTATCGCGCAAAAGTCGGTGCCGGGCACGAGCATGCTGTGGTAGGTCGCTAGGCGACCGGGCGGACCATTTTCTGATTCGGACTGTTCGCTGGTGATCGTGAAGCCGTGAACCGCGCGACCCAGCTTCGCGCAGGTCGCGACGAGTACCCGTCCTTTCAGCTGACCCTTGAGCGCTCTGCGCCCCCGCCCGGTGAGCACCATGGTGCGATTCCCGCCGCGCAGCTGCACGATCCGGAGGTACTTCGTCGACCCAGTGTGCAGATGGACCGAGCCGGCCGCCGCGCCAACGAGCATCAGTGCGCCAACCACAACAGCGGCCGACACAAATCCCAACCGGCGAGCAGACATCCACGAAGTATCACGCTCGCACCGTGCTGAGAGCAAGACGCGCGGCGCAACACCAAGCCCATGCACCCCCGCGGGCTCGGCTGCAGGCACTCGTCGCATATCTGAGGACGCTCAAGTAGTCCGCTGGTCTTCCCGCGGTTTCAACCCCCAGGCGCCACCAGCGATCGGCTCGAGGTCCCGCTCGTACACCCGAGCGGCCCGATGCGGGCCCGGCGCGACGCCGGCGACGACGGGGAGCCGCTGGCCGAGGCGCGCTGCGAGTTCGGTCCGCGACACCCTGAGCGGCATCAGCGCCCCTTAGCTCCTGGGAGATGAACCGTCCCGGCCCGGCGACTACGCAGTGCCCGTCTGACGCGCGAGGGCCCGGATCTCTTCGGCGCGCATGAAGCCCTCCTGCTCGACGAACATCACCGGGGGCGTATGCCGACATGCGGGCTCGCTGCGGGGCCCGGACGAACGGAGCGCGCTCGTCCTGCTTCACGGCCGGTCTACCCCAACACAACTCACGATGTTCGGCGCCACCTTTACCCCGGCGCGCCCTCTTGGCGCGGGGCCACACGGGCACCCTGCGTCTGCTCGAGCGTCACCTCCGCGACGCGGCTCGCGTACGGGTTGATGGGTCGTCGCACGGGCAGCTCGCGCCGGTGTCCCGGGTACCGGTCCAGCCGCCCGTCCTGCACAGCCGGTCCTTCACAGCCCGAGGGATGGCAGCCCGGGAAGTCGTGGCATGGCGCCAGCGTCATGGTAGGTATGAAGACCCACGCAGCCGCCGCTGTGCTCCGCGCTCGGCGCGACTTCGCGCGTCGCGACGCAGCTGACGATCAAGGCGACCAGGTCCCACCTGCCCTGTACCAGCGTGGCCAGTGTCCGGTTGTGGCGGCCGCGTCCCCCAGGGTGTTCCGGCCTTCGGCGTCAGGCTCGCTCCGGTGCTGTCGCTGACGATCGTGTTCGCGCGGCTCTTCGCGGCGGTGTTCGAGATGCCCTTCCTGCGACATCGCAGCTGGCCTCAGGATGCCGGGCAGCGGCACCCTTCCGTAGAGGGAGCGCCAGGATGAGCCGAAGCGTGTGGGCGTGGGGGCGCGTCGTCGGCTCGGCCCTGACGTTGGCAGTGCTGGTCTGGCGCCTGGGCGCGGGCCCGTTCCTCGACGGGATCCGCTCAGTCGACGGCGGGGCGCTGGCGGAAGCGGCAGGCATCCTAGTGCTGACCACGGTGTGCTATGCGTGGCGGTGGAAGATCGTCGCCGGTGGTCTCGGCGTCGATTTGACACTGCCCGCTGCGGTGGCGGCGTGCTACCGGTCGCTGTTCCTCAACGTCACGCTGCCCGGCGGGATCGTGGGCGACGTCCATCGCGGGGTCAGCCACGGTCGCGACGTGGGCGACGTCGGCCGCGGGTTGCGGTCGGTCGCGTGGGATCGCTTCGCCGGGCAGGTCGTTCAGGTCCTGCTGACGGTGGTCGTTCTACTCGCGCTGCCGTCGCCCGTGCGCTCGTTCATGCCGCTGGTGGCGATCGCGGTTGTCGTGGCGGTACTCGGCATCGTGCTCGTGGCGCGGGCGCGGCCCGATGGCGCTCGGTCTGCGTGGGCGCGACTTCTGGGCGCAGCGGCCGGCGACATCCGCGACGGGCTGCTTTCCCGCAGGGCGTGGCCGGGCATCGCGCTGGCGTCCCTGCTGGTCGTCGTTGGCCACGCGGCGACCTTCCTGATCGCCGCACGGACCGCTGGCTCCACCGCGCCGCCGTCGCGGATGCTTCCGATCGCGTTGCTCCTGATGGCGGCCATGGTGCTGCCTAGCGTCGCTGGCTGGGGGCCGCGCGAGGGCGTGGCGGCATGGGCATTCGGCGCGGCTGGCCTGGGTGCGCAACGAGGAGTCTCCACCGCCGTTGTCTACGGCGTCATGGTGCTCGTCGCCAGCTTGCCGGGTGCCGCCGTCCTCGTCTTGGCGTGGTTCCGTCGTACCCGGCCTCCGCGGCGGACCGAACCACCGCTCCGAGAGCGACCATCACATGCCTAACCGCCTTTGCACCCTGCTCAGCTATGGCATGTCGATCGACGGCTACCTAGGCGCCCCCACCCCGCGGCGCCTGGAGCTATCCAACGACGCCGACTTCGACCGGGTGGACGCCGTCCGCGCCTCCTGCGACGCGATCCTGGCGGGCGCGGCCACAGGTGCAACGACAACCCGCGGCTGCTGGTGCGCTCGAAGAGCCGCCGCGACGAGCGCACCGTCCGAGGGTGCCCGCTTAGAGTCGCCTGGTGGCGAGCTGCTCTGCGTATGGCAAGGAGCTGCTCGGCCAGTTTCCGTTCTGCCGTTCTTCTGGCGCTCGGAGTGGACGCGCGAGCAAGGCTGGCAGCGCTGGGATCCGGCATGGCGTTTGTGCGCGAACTCCTGCGCGCCCACGCCGACCGCATCGATATGTATAGCAAGCCGGGTGACGGCTCGCGGTTGTGCCGCGACGCTACCGAGATCGAGCACACCGTGAGCCAGATCGACAGTACGCGAGAGCACCTGATCGAGACATACCGCAAGAAGTCAAAGCACTACGACATCATCTCCCAGTTCTACCCCGTGCCCGGCTACCCCCAGCGGTCCCACCGCGTCCGGGCCGTACAAGCACTCGGGCTTCGCCCGGGTGACAGCGTCGTCGAGATCGCCTGCGGCACCGGTCTGAACTTCTCGCTGATCGAGCAAGTGATCGGTCTCGACGGCCGGATCGTCGGCGTCGATCTGACCGACGCGATGCTCGCCAAAGCCCAGCATCGGATAGAGACCAGCGGCTGGAGCAATATCAGCCTCGTGCAGGCCGACGCGGCCGAGTTCGACTTCCCAACCGAGGTCGACGCGATCCTGTCCACATACGCCCTGTCGCAGGTGCCTGAATGCGGACATGTCATCGCCCACGGCGCCGCGGCCCTCTCGCGCGGTGGGCGCTGGGTCGTGCTGGATCTCAAAGCTCCCGACAACGCGCCTCGGTGGCTAGCGCAGCTCGGAATCGCACTTGTGCGGCCGTTCGGCTCCATAGACGAGTGGATCGTGCGCCGTCCGTGGGAGGCGATTCGCGCAGCTATGCAGGATAAGCTCGCCGATCTCTCGTGGACCGAGTTGGTCTTCGGGACCGCGTTCCTAGCTGCCGGGTCCCGCGGCTCTAGGACCGTTGATGAACCACCGCAGGGGAGCCGCCATCAGTGACGAGCAGAGTGAGATCGCTCGGCTCGCGCTAACCCTTCCGCCGGCGCCGCTGCCCGCTCATGGCGTCACCTATGGCGCTTGGCCACGAACCCCGCAAGGACGACGAGACTCGAGCTAGTGCGAGACGATCGACAGCTACGCGGGCCGTGGTCATCGGTGCACGCCGCTGGGACCGCATGAGCCCCAACTGTCGCTGGCGCCGACCGGCGCAGAACCGGCTCCACGATCCGGAGCCCTTCTGGGTGGAAGGCCGCGTCCGCAACACGCACGTGATCGCCACGCGGCCCCGCCACGAGCGGAGCGGCGGGCGTGGTCTCGTTCTTCGCGCCGGCGATTCCGACCTGGTTCACAATCGACGTCGACCGCCGCACCTGGCGGACACTGCAGCTTGAGATGATCGGCGCCGCCCACTTTATCCACCACCGCTACACGGGCTTCGACGCGCCGACCAGGGTCGAACCGCCAAGAGACCGCGGGGCCAAGGCTAGGGGAGTGGGTTGCTGCGCCAATCCGACGGCGGACGTTTCGCGTACTTCGGACAAGACTCCTGTGAGAACAGTGCGCAGTCACCGGTGAGGCGCTCGCTGTGCCAGCCGGACCAGCGGCACTGACCCGCCTCCAGCGTCGTACCTGTCGAGGCTGCGCTGGGTAGCCGTGGTACTCGGTCTACGCCAGTGGGGTGTGCCGAACTCTCGACTCGACCCTAGTCGCGTTATGTCTCTCTCGGATATGGACCGCGACTGTCTTTAGTGCCCGTGCACCTTGAGCGGATGCGCTATGGCGCCCGCCCCGATCTAGGAATCCCAGCCGCCCGGTGTCGCGGACTCGACCGCAGCCTTGATCGCCGCCATCTCGCGATTCATTACGTGCTGAATCCTTGCTTTGAGAACGCGGTCGGGGATCGCGCGCATGAGGCTCTCGAGGTCGACCTCAACCCACATTTTGGCCTCCGTCTGCCTATCGTCCATCGATTCGAGCTCCATTCCCCAGCGTGCCGTGGAAGTGCCCATTGGCCCGGCGAACGCCAGGCGGCGGGGCGCCTCGACAGCGGTCACGTCCTGGGTCCGGTGGCGACTGGACCCGAATATCCCCTTCGCCCGCTGCTCCACCCGCGAGCCGGGCTGAAGCGGAGCCCCTCCGGCAACCCAACATTCGAGAACCGTTGGCGCCCACTCCGGCCAGCGTCCGACGTCACAGATATACGCCCACACTTCAGGGACGATGCTGGCGATTGTTACGCGCCTCTCGAATCTGACCGTCATCGCGCGTACTCTGTGGTGATCACTTTTCGGTTGCGTAAGGTGGTCGGCGAGGCTACATCCTGACTTAGACGCCTGCAATGCGCTCCGATGGCAGGAGGATCAGGCGGAACCCTTGGTTCTCGCCTATCCCCGTTCGAGGAGGAGGACGAGTCGCCCTTCGTCGGGCTGCTACATATCGAGCCGTTGCGCGTACCCGCCGGCTGTCGCGAGGTACGAGTCGTCGAGGCACGGTACAAGTAGCGCGCGGCAGCCGGCGCCCAGCGGCCGGCAAGGGCTGCGCCGGAACGAGGACGAGCAGGGTCGTCGGACGGAGTACACCAGACCCTACCGCGCGTCAACGTGCGAGCCACAAGTCGCGACACTCGGCCTGTGAGCAAAGGCCGGACGAGGCAGCTGACGACGACTGCGGCGACCATGACCTCGGCAGGTGCCAGCCGTCAGCAACCGACCGGACGGAGCTAATAGCCCGGGCCCTCCCAAGAGGAGCTCGAGCTTGTGGAGCTGTGAGGACGCACCGCTTGGGTTCTGTTGACGCGCGACTGGCGCGACCGGGCCCACGCCGGCGTGGTTCGCTTGTGAGAGTGGTGGACGCGGGCGGGCGTGGGGGCTTGCGGTCAGCCGGTTGTGGCGGAGCGCCTCAGCACGCGGGCGATCAGGTTGCGTGTCATCGCGACGACGGGAGGATCTGGCGCGAGCGGTGCGTCGGGCGACGCGCTGGGCACCGGCTCGAGGCCGAGCTCCCAGCCCATCGTACCGGTGTCGAACACGATCGCTCCGGAGCGCGCCGTGTAGATCGTGGTCTCGGCGAGGTCGTCGCTGGGGCCCGGGATCGGCTCGTCCGGCTCGGGCGTGAAGCTCGTGCAAGGCGCCGCGCCGCTGCCCGCGAGTCGCGTCCCCGCGGGCGCGAGCGGGGTGCGTTCGTCGAGCTCGTAGCCGACGATCCCCGGGATCCGCGTCGCCGCCCCGATGCCGGTGCGGGCGAACAGCCACGACGGCTGCAAGCCCGGCGCTGGCGACCACGCGTAGTAGCGGTACGTCGACGGTCCCGGCTGCTGCACGCGCGGGGTGGTGCATCCGAGGTAGGCCGAGTCCGCCAGCTGCGCGCCGCGGTCCGGGAACGGCCCGGTGGGACCGGATCGGCTGGGATCAAGTGACGCGTGTTCCTTGTAGGCGATGATCACGTGGTCCGGCTGGCCGCGTTCGCTCGAGGCCGGGCTGGCGGCGGCGTAGCGCACCCGCCAGCCGAGCGTGTCCGAGCCGAAGAACAACAGGCTCGTGCCCGCGTCCCGGGCGCGGGCGAAGGCGTTCTCCTGGCGCTCGGACCAGTACTCCGAGTGCCCGAAGTCGATCAGCCCGCGATGCCCGGTCAGCTGCGAGGGGTCGCTGTCGACCGACTCGCTGGTGGTGTACGACACCGGATAGTCGTAGCGCTCGAGGAAGCGCACCATCGCGACGTCGCGGGCGAAGAACTGCCCGGCTCCGGTGACGCCGTCATACGGACGGTCGTAGGAGACCTCGACACCCTGCGTGGTGCCGGTCACCCCGACCCGGTCCGCACCTCCGGGGTATAGGCTGTCGCCGCCCCAGCCGTTGTACGCCTCGTAGGTCGCTGTTGGGAGTTGGGCCAGCAGCGGCTGCGGGCGGGTGGCCTGCACGACGAACAGGCAGTCGCGCCCGCCCTCGCTGGTCGAGACCTTGGCAATGTACACGCCGCTCGGCAGTGCCGGCGGGATCACGAAGCTGAGCGTCGGATGCCAGTCGCATTCGGTCAGGCCGGTCTCGGGCCGGTGCCTGCACGGGGGCTGGGCGACGATCGGCAACCTGTCGCTTGCGAGCACCTCGCGCCCGCCGGTTCCCCCGTACCAGCCCATCCGGTAGACCCTAATCCGGACGCGCCGAGCGTCCGGCGCACTCGCATAGATCCGCTCGGTCTGGCCCGGACGAAGCGCCTGCTCGGCGACATAGCCGATCACCGACCCATACGCGAGCCCGCCGACGTCCGCCGCCCGGCCCCTCAGCCGCCACGCGGTCGTGCCTGGATGCGCGTTCTCCTCGGCGACCGTCGGCTGGGGGCCGGTGGTGGGCACCAGCCAGCGATACGGCCCGGGTGCGACGCCTCGCCCTGCCGCCCGGTGCCCGTGTGCGCCGCCACCACACCCGGCAGCCACGGACGCAAGCAACACCACCATGGTCAAAGACGCGCGCCGCGCCCCGACCGGGCGACACGGCCGAGGTAGTGAGCAAGTTCGAGGTCGCGGCAGCAGAGAGACCATGCAGGCCATCCGCTCAGCTCGCGGCGGTGTAGGGCCAGTCGTGATTGCCGATCCGCGGGCCGACAGCCTCGACGTTATCTGCTCCGGACGGCACGAGCGCCGCTGCGAGCCGTCAGGTGTCCTCCAGAGCGTCTGCGCGGAGACGACACGATCAGCGCACCGTCGGGCGAGCTTGTCACGCCAGCGACCCTGCTGACCCTGCTCGCCAGGTCGCCCGCAGCATCCCCGGCGCGGGCAACCGACCGTCTCTTCTCGACAGGACGCAGAGCGCACGCCAGGGTTGGTGAGGCGCGCGTGGTGGCGTGTGATCCAACAGTCGAGCGGCCACCGACGCTCGCCGGTCCCGCGCCGTTCTCAGAATCCCGCAGTTGATGGAGTCCCGACGAGTTGACCACGTCGCTGCCGGCTGTACCTCGCCGCTGTGCAGGACGCGTACTCGCGCGCTGAACATCCCGACTCGTAGAGTCGCGCACCCGCCACCTCGACGTCGGAACTGTCGCCACGGCCATCGAGACGATCCTCGGCAGCCGGCAGCCGGCAGCCGGCAGCCGGCAGCTGGCAGCTGGCAGCCGCCACCGCGTAATCGCTTTCGTCGCCTGGCTACCCCGCGCGCGGGCGATCGCCTTGGCGACCAAGCGCCGGTCCGCGATGACGCCGCGCTAGTTACCGAGCAGCAAGCGGACGCACTCACGGACGGTCAGCGTCGCTGCTGCTTTCCGCTGGCCGGCAGCCGACCGGCCGGCGCGGCGGCGAGGCGGTCCAAGAGACGAATCTCGGCAGCCGCCGTAGCCGTCGGTCACGTCCGCAATCACACACCTGGAGGCGTGTCGCCGGGGCGAAGACGGCGCCACATGGCTTCTCCTTCAGCTCTGCCGGCTCGGAAAGCAGCAGCGCCACCAAGACTGCTCAGGCGGCGACGGAGCAGAAGTGGCGCAACCGGGTTAGACGTCCTCTAGTTCGTAGATCTCGCTACGCGGGTCGGGGCTCAGTTCGGCCAGTTTGGCGACGTCATCGGCGACAGCCCGCCCTTCGGGAGACTCGAATGCGCGCCGCAGCGAAGCCATGTCGTCCCAGTCCAGCTCAGCGATGCGGTAGTGCGGCTCCTCTCCGCGCACTACAGACGCGTTGCGGCTCAGCGTGTACCGCCGCAGGCCAGCCAGCTTCCTGGCCAGTGGGATGTGCACCTCGCGGTAATGCCGCTCGAACGCGCTGACGTCCGTCGGCGTGTTTTTCCAGAGTACGATGAACCGAACCACCGGGTCTCCTTGCTCGAACAGGGCAGCGATGACCTTAGCGGCGCTACTCACGTGGGGAGCGAGCGCCCGTTTCAGCCACCTCGGCGTCGGGAACTACCGGGCGACGCTTCTGGTCCGGGGCCGCGCTCAGCCACAGCGGCACTGCTTAGGCGTAGTTCTCGGGCGGCGACCGAGCGGAAGCCCCGAGCGGAAGCCAGGACAGAGCGCCGGACAGTTCTGCTTCGACCCGATCGTTAGGCAGACGATCTGATAGCACCTGGACGGACGGATGCTCTGTTTCCGCGCATCTCAGGTCTGTGCCCTACGACGAACACAGACCTGCTCTCGAGATTTGCGGGGCGCCGCGCGCCCCGCTTTCCTGAAAACGCCGTACTCGCCGCCGATTACCGTCGGCGACCAGCGAACGAACGACACGCTCCGCCCGCTGGTGGCGAATTAGGCGAGGCGCGAGCCATGCTCCGTGAGACCTGCCTTCGTGTCCGCGCCGGCATGGGTAGTCGTCAGCGTTTCCGTGAGTCGAGCCCGGTTTGGGGAGGCACGGGAACTCATCTCGGTGATATACTACAGTTCCTAGTACTATGATTGCTAATAGCTGGCGCGTGCGTCGGCCGGCAGATCCAGGACGTGCTCAACCGCTGCCACAATGCGTTCCAAGACTCGATGGACACCCGCCAAGCCCAAGGATTCCTCGCTTCGCCGATCTGGTCGGCCTGGCTGAGGGCGAATAGGCCGGGCGCATGAGGCGACTCCGTGGAACGTCGGCGCTGACCGGTGCCCTCGTGTTCATGCTCGCCGCCGCGGTGACGTCCTGTGGCTCGACGGCCGCGGCGCCAGGCCGAGCCGAGCCGAGGCCGACGCTGACGTTCCACGTGATCGTAAAGACGACGCAGAAGTTGGACAGCATCGTCTGGACTGGCAGGCAGTTCCTATACGTCCAGAACACCGCAAACACGGTCTGGGCTGCTCCGCCGGCAGGGCGGCCTCTTCATAAGTTCGCGACGATGCCGAGACTGGTGGAGGAGACCCGCTGCATCCTCTCGCCCGGCAGCCACGGTTTCCCGTCTGGCGCGATCTTCTGCCATTCGCCGGATAACAAGATCTATGAGATCAGCCCAGACGGCGGGAACAAGACCGTGTTCGCGAGCCTTCCCGCGCGCTATCCGCCTGCGGCGGACGGGGCGCTGGCATTCGACAGCGTTGGCCGCTTCGGTTACCGGCTGCTCGCAGCGACCGGGCGCTCGGGCGGCGTCAAACCGGCCGGGGGCGTGGTGTACGCGATCGACCGCCTCGGCCACGTGCATCGTGTCGGCAACTACGCCGGGCCGGGGGGCGCTGATGAGCTCGTGATCGCACCCCGTCGATTCGGTTCGGTCGGCGGGGACGCGCTCCTCACCGCCGACGCCGGCCGGCACGGCGGTGCCGTGGTCGCGTTGGACCCCAGGGGGAGGACGCGACCGATCGCGACCTTCCCGGATGGTCCGGATCCGATCGCCCCGATCCCCAAGTTCCAGAGCAGCACCGGGAGCACTCGCGCTGCTTCTCCGGGCCTCTACGTCAACGACGACAAGACGGGTTACACCTACATGGCGCCGGCGGCCTCGGTCGCCAGTTACGCGGGCGATGTGATCGTCGGCACCGAGTCCCCCCGCGGCCTCTTCTGGATCCTCAAGCCGCGGGGCAGGGGTTTCGCCGAGATACCGCTGCGCGACAACCTGGCCGATGGGACCAGCCTTGAGCAAGCGATCTTCGTGACCTGAAGGCCGCGCCATCCTCGCACGCGACTTGGCGGCTAGCAGCAACCACCCCGATTCCTCGGTCACCACCTTATGAGGCAAGCAGTCACCGAACCGGATGAAACACGCCCAACGGGAGCCCAGGCCTGCTTCTTTGATCAACCGACGAGCATCTCATCGGCGGCGGCCTCGGTCTCGCAACGCGCGGATCTCGCACGTCGTAGCTCCGGAGCGGGGCCGAGGCGTGCCGAACCCACCCTCCGAGGCGCGCTTGCCGCGCGCAGCTGGGAAGTCGGCGTCGCGACCGGGATACTCCTGCCGAAGGCGAAGCAGGTGGGTTCCGCGGTCAGGGTCCCGGTGGGCGCGTGGTCGAGGGCCCGGCGGGGGCAAGGCCGCTGATCATCAGGTCGATCTGACGGCGCGCGAGACGCTCCCAGTCGCCGGTGCCGGGGAGTGGCCGGGAGAGCAGCGATGCGGCCACGATCAGGTCCTCGGGACTCAGGTCTGCGCGCAGTTCCCCTGCGCCCTGCCCACGCTCGATCAGTCCACGCAGCACGGTGCGAACCTGTCCCTGGCGCTCGCGCGTGGCGGGGGTGAAGATCGCCGGCCCGCCGTGGAGCGGCAACACGAAGCGCTCACGGTCGCGCAGCGTGGCGAGGAAGAACGTGCGAACGCCTTCCAGGGCCGATCCTGGATGCGCGGCCGCCGCTCGTGCGTTGTCGACCGCAAGGCCGAACGAGCGGTACACCAGCCCGCCGAGCAGGTCCTCACGGGTGGGGAAGTGGCGGTATACCGTCCCGACGCCCACGCCCGCGTGCTCGGCGATCTGAGCGATCGGGACCTTCTCCCCGTCCCGACGGACGAGCTCGGTCGCCGCGTCGAGCACCCGTTCGCGATTGCGAAGTGCGTCCCTGCGCGGCTGACGGGCGGCGGGATGCGGCACCTGGCCACATCATTACAGATCAACCGGAGGATATCGTCCGTATCATAAGCGGACGATATCGTCCGAAAACGCATTTGAGTGCCCGAGGAGATCCGATGGCAACGACACGACTGAAGATGGGTGTAGACGACAAAGCCGCGGCGGTCCGATGACCGCCCTGCCGGAGGACGACCGCACGCGCGAGCCGGCGATCGCACGCCCCGACGACCCTGCCCTAGTGCACCTGGCGGTGGTGGGCGACACCTACACCGTGCTGCTCTCCGGCGATCAGACCGCCGGGCGGTTCGCGATGCTCGACATGCTGATCCCCCCGGGCGACGGGCCGCCGCCGCACCGGCACAACTTCGAGGAGTGCTTCCGCGTCATCGAGGGCTCGCTCGAAGTACGGGTGCGCGACCTTCCGCCCATCCGGCTGGAGGCAGGCGACACAGCCAACATCCCCGCCAACGCCCCCCACGCGTTCCGCAACCCGGCGCAGGTTCCGGCACGGCTGCTGTGCACCGCCGCCCCCGCGGGCCTGGAAAAGTTCTTCGCCGAGTTCGGCGATCCCGTACCCACGCGCACCTCGCCAGCCCCGGCGCTCAATGACGCCGAGCGCGAAGACCGGCTACGCCGCGCCATGGCGGCGGCGCCCCGGTACGGCATGGAGATCCTACTCCCGCCCGCTCCATGAATACGGCTGCCTATGTCCGACGGCGGCGCACCACCGCCGAGCGGGGCGACGCCGAGCGCATGTGATCGCGCACGGCGCGAGCAGATCGGCCACGGCCTTGGCGTCCTGGCGCGACAGCGGCGCGAAAAGCAGCTGTGAGGACCTCGATGTGACCGGGGAACACCTTTGCGAGCAGCGCCCGTCCTGTATCGGGGATCGTGACCGTCGTGACCCGGTCCTCCTTCCAGGGAGCGGGCGCGCGCGTAACCAGGCCCCGCGTATTCATCAGATGCTTCGGATCCAAACAGACAACGACCATCAGAAACGGAGACTCCCCATGAAGGCAATGCGTTTCCACGAGTACGGCGGCCCCGACGTCCTCCGCTACGAGGACGTCGAGCAGCCCACCCCCGGCGCCGGCGAGGTGCGCCTCCGTGTCGCCGCAACCTCGTTCAACGGCGTCGACGCCGGGATCCGCGGCGGCTACCTGCAGGGCCCGTTCCCGGTGACGCTGCCCCACACGCCGGGCATCGACGTCGCCGGCGCGGTCGACGCGCTCGGCGAGGGCGTCGAGAACGTCACGGTCGGCGACGCGGTCGTCGCCTTCCTGCCGATGACCGCCTCCGGTGCGGCGGCGGAGTTCGTGATCGCGCCGGCCGAGGTCATCGCGGCGGCGCCGACGAGCATCCCGCTCCCGGACGCCGCGGCATTGCCAATGGTCGGCCTCACGGCGCGGCAGGCGCTCTTCGACGACGGGGCGCTCCAGGAGGGGCAGCGCGTGCTGATCAACGGCGCCGGCGGCGCCGTCGGTGGCTACGCGATCCAGCTGGCCAAGCGGGCCGGCGCGCACGTGATCGCCACGGCCAGCGCCCGCAGCGCCCAGCGGGTCCGGTCCGCGGGCGCCGACGAGGTCATCGACCACACCGACAGCACCGCGGCCGATGCCGTGGCCGAGCCGGTGGACGTACTGCTCAACCTCGCGCGGATCGCCCCGGAAGAGCTGGTCGCCCTAGCCGCCCTCGTCAAAGACGGCGGCGTCGTCGTCAACACGGTGCCGACGATCGACACCCCCGCCGACGAGGAGCGCGGCGTACGCGCTGTCGGAGTCTTCGTCCGCAGCGACGCCGAGCAGCTCTCGCGGCTGGTGGCGCTGGTCGACAGCGGCGAGCTGCGCGTCGAGGTCGCGGAGCGCGTCCCGCTAGCCGACCTGGCCGACGTCCACGCCAAGGCCGACGCCGGCAATCTCTCCGGCAAGGTCGTCGTCGTGGTCGACAACAGCAACTAACAGCGAGGTGCCATCAACACCATGTCTGTGGCCTTCGATTCTGAGATCGCCGCCGCGCCATGTGGGAGCCGATCATCGGCGCGGCGAGCACCGCCCAGCCGATCCCGGCCGACTTGACCACGACCGAGCACCACGCGACCGCCGACGACCGGCTCGCTGCCGCTATCGGATACAGGCAGCCACGCCCGAGCCCGGACGGACGATGCCCGCCAGAACACAAGAGCAGGGCTCGACCGGGCGGAGGGTGAGCGCCCTGCTGCTCACCAATCTCACGGATCGCCGCGACGTAGACCAGTCGGCGGCCGCCACCGCGGGACTGAAGCACCTGCTTTCGCTCGGCGGTGTGTACGCTCGGCGGCGTGCGGCGCGACGGATCTGCGGCCCCGCTTTGATCCCGCGAGAGGTCTCTTGGCCGCCAACGCGGGCGCCCTGCTCGTCGCCAAAACCGCGCCTCGGTGCTTGCACGCTCGCTGCTAACCGTCGGCTCGATGCAGAAGTCTTACGCGAAGTCCGCCGCGCTGCTGGATCCACGAAGGACGAGGCGCCTCGGCGATGCCGGTGACGCCGCGCACTGCTTCTGCTTCGAGCCGGTCACCAACTGAAGCGGAAGCGCTGACGTGGTGGCCGGATTGGCGACGGAGCAGAAACGACCCGTGCGGGCCGCGAGAATTGTCAGGTTGTTCCGGAGCGCGAGCGAACCGGTCTCGGGATGACGCGCGCAAATATGCGCGACCGGGTGTCTGATTCCGAAGCCTCGTGGCGACCCGCCTTGTTCGGATGGCCGACGCACCATGAGTGCGCGCGTCGTCGTGCTGGCCGGGGTGCATCGGGAGTACCAGACAAATCTGTTCCATGCCCATCTGCTGAGGCGTGGGGATCTGGTTCCTGATGGGTGCGACGGCGCCGTAGGTCCGCAGCGAGCGGCTCCGATCGACGATGTCGTCGGAGCCGCTGGTGGCGCGTGGACTGGCGAGGCTCAGACGGGACAGTGCGTGGGGTTCGTCGGGGCGTCGATCTTCCGGGGCTGCCCGTGGGGGATGAGCTGCACGGCGATCGTCTCGGCCTCGGCAGTGCCGTTGTTACGCAGCGTGTGCTCGTCTTTGCCCCCGGCGTCGATGAATCCCTCCCCGGCGGTGTAAGTGTGCCCGGCGCAGTTGCGGTCCTCGCTGGTGTAGTTGGTCACCTCACCGGACACGACCAGGACGAGGCTCGGACCCGGATGCGAGTGCCAGCCGGTGGTTCCTCTGGGATCGAACTTGTTGTCGACGACGTAGACGTCCGTGTTCCCGTGGGCGGCCATCAGCGCTCCCCACGCGGGCGGGAACGCGTGGGCCTGGGCAAAGAATGAGCCGAACTGCGACTGGGCGAGAATCGTGGTGCTCATCCCGGAGCTCGGCGTAGCCAGGACGTTGCCGGCGTACGCCGCGCTGCCGGCCGCAGCGACCACAAGCGCCAGGATCCACTTCGACCTCAGCGCCCGCAGCGTGTGTCGATGCAGGGGGAGAAGGCTCCCGATCGATCTCGATTTCATGTCTGCTCCTTTCGAGCGGTTTGCGTGTTGTCTTGTTTTTGGTCGCTTGTTGGCCCGCGGGGCGGCGTCGTGGGACAGGAGCCCAGGCGTCGGGCCGAGCGACCCGTCCGGCGTCGATCAGGGCGAGGGACAGCGCGGCCACCCCGACGGCGATGAGCGTGCTTAGCGCAGCGCCGCCTGGTCCTGACAATGGAACTTCCCACCGCTCAGCACTCGCAGGATCACGCACCCCCACTGGGGCGGGAGCGGCTGCTGGACCATCGAGCCGGCGGAGTTGAAGTTAAAGGTCCTGGCTGATGCCGGCCCGGGGGTCATAGCGAGCGCGAGCGCGACCGTTATCGCGATGGTGAGGATTCCGATGGTGAGGTGATGGATGCGGGCGTGGGTCATTTGACTGCCTCCTGTTGCTCTGAAGAGTGACTCGCCTTTGGGTCCGGGCCTCGACTGAGATCACCGGTAGCTTGTTCAGGGGCGTTGCGCCGTGCTCCGGATCCGACGCGCGCAGGCACTCGGCTTCGTCTAGCGGCGATCACGAGGCCGCCGCCGAGGGCGACCATCGACAGTCCGAGAGCGCCGGCAGCGCCGATGCTGGCGTCGCCCCAGTCAAAGCCGCCGGGAGCGGAGACCCGGACGATCTGTACCGCCGGCTGGGATGGTGTGCTTCTAGCCGGCCGGGGGTTGAGCTCGAACCGTGCCGAGGCTGGGACTGGGGCGATGGCGCCGAGCGCCATCGTCAGGGCCAGCGTCGTCTTGATTTGGTGATGGTTGAGCCCGATTGCGAGGACCTCGTGTTTGCCAATCGCGCGGTGCGATCGGGTTGGATGGAACCGTCGCTCCGGCTGGTAGTCGAGCGGTTGGAGGCGGTGGGAGATCGGTGGGAGGCGGGTCGCGAACGGCGCTTGGCCGGACGGCGTGGTAGTACGGTTGGCCTCGGGCTAGAGATCGTGCTTGCTTTCCGCATTCTGGGGCCGTTGGAGGTGGTCGACCGCGAACAGGCGGTTCTGCTCGGCGGGCCGAAGCAGCGGGCGTTGCTGGCGATCTTGTTGCTGCGCCGCAGGGAGGCGGTCTCGAGCGATCGTTTGATTGATCAGCTGTGGGGCGAGCGACCGCCGGCGACGGCAGCGAAGACGTTGCAGGGGTATGTGTCGCATCTGCGCAAGGCGCTGGGCAACGAGGTGCTGTTGACGCGTGGCGGCGGTTATCTGCTTGCGGTGGCGCCGGGTCAGGTCGACGCCGAGCGCTTCGAGGCGCTGGCCGTCGACGCGCGTCGCGCGCTCGCTAACGGCGATGCTTCCGCCGCGCGCGAGCTGTTGGGCTCGGCGCTGGGGCTGTGGCGCGGCGAGCCGCTCGCCGATCTTGCGTACGAGCCGTTCGCGCAGAGCGAGATCGCGCGCTTGGAGGAAGCTCGGCTGGCCGCGCTAGAGGATCGATTCGACGCCGACCTCGCGCTCGGTTTTCACCGCGATGTGGTCGCCGAGCTCGAGGGACTCGTCAAACTGCACCCCCACCGTGAGCGGCTGCTGGGGCAGCTGATGCTGGCGCTGTATCGAAGCGGGCGTCAGGCCGATGCGCTTGATGTGTATCGCCGAGGCCGCCAGGTGCTGGGTGACGAGCTCGGGCTGGCACCCGGTCCCGAGCTGCGAGCGCTCGAGCAGCGGATCCTCACTCAGGACCCGGCGCTCAAGACGCCGACCACAACGCCACCTGCGCGAGGGCCGACTGAACCCGCAAGGGGCGTGCCGGCTGCCCGCGGACGGGCTCTGATCGCCACTGGTGGCGCGCTCCTGCTCGCGACAGCGATCGCAGCGGGGATCGTCGGGATCGCTGGTGGCGGGGTCGTCACGGTACGTGTGCTGCCGAACTCCGTGGCGGCGATCGACCCGCACACAAACCGTGTTGCGGCGGAGGTCGCGGTCGGGGCGCGGCCAGCCGCGATCGCGTTCGGTTCCGGGTCGCTGTGGGTCGCCAACCTCGACGACCAGGACGTCTCGCGCGTCAATCCCGGGACGCTGCAGACGCTCCGGACGATCCCGGTCCGCGGCCCTCCGACGGGCATCGCAGCGACTCCCGCCGGTGTGTGGGTGGTCGAGTCAGACACAAGCCCGACGGCGAGCCTGACCAGCAGCGTGTTCGTTGACCGGATCGACCCCGAGTTCGACACGCCCAGCGGCCGCGTGCGGATTGGCAATGTGATCCCGAGCGGGCCAGGGGTGGTCGCGGCGCAAGGCGACTCGGTTTGGGTCGCACCGTCCACGGGCTTGCTGACCCGCCTGAATGCGACCACTGGAGCAAAGGGGCCGCAGCTCGATCCGAACGCCAGCCCAGCCGGGATCGCGATCGGCGACGGGGCCGTCTGGCTCACCGACACCGAAGCCGACAACGTGGTCCGGGTCGACCCGACCGGGCTGCTGACGCCGATCGCGATCGGCAGCGGGCCGACGGGGATCGCGGTTGGCGCGGGCGGCGTGTGGGTCGTCGATTCACTCGACGACGCGGTCGTCCGGATCGACCCCGGCTCGCGATCGGTGACGGCGATGATCCCGGTCGGACTGTCACCAGCCGGAATCGCGTTCGGGGCCGGGTCGGTCTGGGTCGCCAACAGCGGCGACGGGACCGTGACCAGGATCGACCCCAACACCAACAGGGTGCAAGCGACGATCGCGGTGGGCGGCAGCCCGCAGGCGATCATGGTCGCGGACGGGAGGGTATGGGTGACGGTCGACGCGCAGTCGATCGCGCCGGATCGCGGCGGGTCCGGTGGCGGAACGCTGCGGATGGTCTCCTCCGAAGACGTCGGCTCCATGGATCCCGCGCTCGGGCCCACGCCGAACTCTGAGGAGCTTCTGTACGCGACGTGCGCGCAACTGGTGAACTACCCCGACAAGGCGGGTCCGGCGGGCTCGCAGCTGATCCCTGAGGTCGCGCAGTCGCTACCGACACGTTCGGGCGACGGCAGGACCTACACGTTCAAGATCCGGCCCGGCTTTCGCTTCTCGCCACCGTCTGATCAGCCGGTCACCGCCACGACGTTCAAGGAGACGATCGAGCGCACGCTGAACCCGAGGATGGATAGCTACTCGGCGCAGTACCTGGCCGATGTCGTCGGCGCTCGCGCGTACATGGCCGGGAAAGCCGTCCACATCGCCGGCGTGACCGCCATCGGAGACACGCTCACCATCCGCCTGCTCGCCCCGGCGCCGGACTTTCTCTCCCGGATCGCGCAGCCGGCATTCTGCGCGGTCCCGTCCAACACCCCGATCAAAGGGACGCGCGGGGTGATCCCATCCGCCGGGCCTTACTACGTGGAGTCCTACATGCCCGGCCAGGGGGTCGTGCTGGCACGCAACCCCAACTATCACGGCAGCCGTCCACACCACTTCGCGCGGATCCAGCTCGCGGTCGGGATCCCCGCCCGGCGAGCGTTCGCCGAGATCGAGGCCGGCACCGCCGATTACACGGATCTGGCCTCGTATTCCTCGACGACGCTCGCCGCGCGCGCCGCGCGACTCGCCACCCAGTACGGGCCCGCGAGCGCCGCGGCCGCGCGCGGACGCCAACAGTACTTCGTCAACCCGGGGCTCCAACTCGACTTCTTCTTTCTGAACACCCACCGGACGCTGTTCAGCGACGTACGCGTACGCCAAGCGGTCAACTACGCGATCAACCGGCGCAAGCTCGCTCGGCTCGGCGACTCCTTCCAGGCAGTGCCCGAGCGGCCGACCGACCACTACCTCCCGCCGGGAATGCCGGGCTACCGCGACGCACACGTCTACCCGACCACACCCAACGTAGCCAAAGCGCGAGAGCTCATCACGCAGGCCCACGCAGCCGGTCGAACCGCCGTCCTGTACACGTGTGACGCATATCCATGCCCGCAGCAGGCCCAGATCGTCAAGACCGATCTCGCCAAGATCGGCCTCCGAGTCCGGATCACGAGCCTTCCGTCCGCAAAGATGTTCGCGCAAGAGGAAACACCGGGCGCGCCGTTCGATCTCGCCTGGGACGGCTGGATCCCCGACTACCCCGACCCCCAGTCGATGCTGAGCTCGATCCTCGAGGACAGCTCCGACGGCCCGACGTTCAAGGATCCGGCCTACCAGCGCAAGCTCGCCAGAGCAGCGCGGCTCTCCGGCCCCGAGCGCTACCTCACATACGGCGAGCTCGACCTCGATCTCGCCCGCAACGCCGCGCCGCTGGCCGCGTTCGACAACCTAACCGACAACGACTTCTTCTCCGCTCGAATCGGCTGCCAGACCTACGGGGTCTACGGCATGGACCTCGCAGCGCTCTGCCTCAGGCACCCCTGACGCTGAGCGCCACGCGCCCGGCGCCGGCCGAGGCGCGGTAGCCGGGCGCTTGCAGCTTAGCCGCCCTGCGAGCAACCGGCATCGAACGCGAGGGGGTGCTCCGCGGTCCATCGACCGCTGTTCTGCTTTGGAACGGCAACGGAGGGCCACCCGCGAGTATCGCGTTCACATCGAAGCAGGTGTCTTCCTGGCAGCGTCCGTCACCCGGACACCTGCTGTCACGAATTTTGGGCACTCTGACGGCCCAGTTCTCCGCCACGCGAGATGACTGCTCCCGGCCGATTGTGGCAGTGGGTGCCGCCGCCAGTGGCTCACGTCAAGCACTCCTAACGATCGCATTCGCGTTTCGGCACTGCCAGGGCGGAGCAGTGCTTTAGGCGGGAAGGACGCGCCGCTGGGCGCCGACGAGTCCTATGCCACGCCTGCGATCACCAGGTCGCGCGCCAGCCGGCGATCGGATTCCCAAGAAGCGATCGTCCGGACTGCCCACGGCCGACGATGCCGATGGCGACGTTCCAGTCGCGAGCATGTGGCCATCGTCGAGTCTGCCCATCGAGCGGGCCGTGAGCTCGGGCGGCGGGCGTTTGGCGAGCGTTGGGCGACGTCACGGAGCGGCCCGCACGAGCGACGCTGCCGTCCTCTGCGCCGGACACCGTCGGGCTGGCACTGCATTTCCGATACGGCAGCCTTTGGTCGGGCGCGAGCCGGCGCTCGCTCAGGACCCCTCGGCTTGGAGCCAGGTCCCTGCCACGAGCCGCTCGGCACCTCCGCCGAACGCAAGCATGACCAAGTTCGAGTTCGAGTTCGAGTTCGGTCGTTGCCCGTGAACGTTGCCTGGACCAAGCAGGCCGCTAACCGTCCTGACCTGGCTGATCCAGAAGCCCAGGTCCTGGGCTTCTACGCGAGTACCCCCAGCCGGATTCGAACCGGCGATCTCCTGCGTGAAAGGCAGGCGTCCTGACCGCTAGACCATGGGGGCGGGCCTACGTTCATTCTATGAGCCCTGCCCGCGGTGGTTGCCGTGGGCCCGGTGGCGCGGACGGATCGTGAAGCGCACGGTCCGGGTCCGGCCAACGTTGTTGAAGAAGTCGGTCGGGGTGAGGTAGGCGACGTAGCGCCCCGGCTTGGGCTTGAAGTGGCGCCGGCGCGAGGCGAAGCGAACCTGGTTGAAGCCGATGTGACCGCGCCACTGCTCCCAGCCGGCGTACTTGCCCCGATGGCCGTGGGAGACGCTCCAGATCTCGGCGTCAACGAGCGATGAGTCGTCCAGCGCGTAGTGCAGCGTCGTACCCGCGCTCGTGAAGCTGGGCGAGGTCAGGCTGATGTCGCTGAGCGTGGGCCGCATCAAGTCGACGTTCAGTGGCGGGATCGGGTCCGGGTCGTCGGCCGGGTCGCCCGGGGTCGAGGAGACCACGATCTCGCCGTGGACCACGGGGTGCAGCTTGCACCGGAATTCGTAAACGCCCGGCTGGTCGAACGTGAGCTGAAACTTGTCGCCGACCCGGTGGTGGGGCTCGCTGGTGCGCGGGTCGGAGTCCAGCGCGACGTCATTGGGCGAGTCGCCGGTGACCGAGTGCATCGTGTCGGGACCCACCCAGTACCAGGTGACGTGCTGCCCGAGATCGACGTGCACGACCGGCTTTGACCACTGGTAATGGCCTATCGCGACCTTGACATCAGCCGCGCGAGCGGCCGGCGTCGCCGGGCCAGCGGCCAGCGCCGTCCCCAGTCCGGCGAACAGCAGCGCCGGGGCGATCAGGCGCTGACGATGTACCAGCCGTTCATCCCCATGTGCAGATGCGAGAACACGTGGCAGTGGTAGAACCACCGCCCGGGGTTGTCCTCGACGAACTGCGCGGTCATCACGTCCGCCGGACCGATCGTCTTGTTGTCGATCACCAGCCCGCCGTCGGGATCGGTCCAGCGGTGCCCGTGTAGGTGGAAGGTGTGGAAGTCGTTGTCGAGCGCGAACACGTGGAACGCGACCGTCTGGCCGACCTTGGCGCGCAGCGTCGGCGTGTTGCCGGCGTAGGAGCGGCCGTTGATGCAGGCGAAGCTGTTGTCCAGGCCGGTCGCGAGCGGCGTGAATGAGTGGAACGTGAGGAAGAACTCGCGGTCGGGCCGGGGCACCCCGGGCCTGCGGATGATCAGCGGTCCGAACAGGCCCTTGAACACGGGGACTGGGTCCATCGGACCGTGGTCGTGGTAGAACCACGCGCCCTCGGTCCCGGGGCGGGCCTCCCACACGTACTGATACGTGCGGTGGTTCTGAACGAACCCGCCGGGATCGGTGTACTTGCCCTTGTAGGAGCCGTCCATGTCCGACGTGTAGAAGATCCCGTGCGGGTGCATCGTCACCGGCGTGCCGGTCTCGTTGCGGAAGTTGACGACGATCGTGTCGCCGGTCTCGGCCTCGAGTAGCGGCCCCGGTATCTGCGGCGGCCCCAGCGGCCGGCCGAAGTTCGGGCTGAAGGCACGATACGCCAGCGCGGTGAACCTGGTGTTCCCGCGGACCTTGGTGTCCATCATCCCGTCGCGATGGGTGGGAACGATGTCCCACCTGGTCTTGACGGCCTTGATCCAGTACTCGCGGGTCTGACCGCTGCTGGCGCGGGCGGTCACGTACTCCGTGCGCCCCTGCTGCTCATCGGCCGCCTGCACCTTCGGGGGCACCGGCACCTGGGAGCCGAGCTTCTCGATGTTCACGTGCGAGTCGGCCGACAGGTGGTGTCCCGCAAGCGTGCAGAACAGGGCCCCGCCGGCCGTCGTCACGAACTGACGGCGGCCGATCGGTGGTAGGGGCATCGGGGCGCTACTTCTTGACGACGACCGTCAGCCGCATGGATTCCGGGTGAATTGTGCAGATGAAGTGATACGTACCCGGCGTCAGGAACTGCCGCTTGAGGTGAATCCCGCTGGTGCCGGTGATCGAGGTGAACTTCGAGTGCTTGACGCCCTTGGGCCCCTTGACCAAGGTCACGTTATGCGAGTCGTAGTTGAACTTCGCCCACACGAAGTTGATCGCGTTGTTCTTCTTGATCGTCAGCTTCGTCGGCTTGAAGAAGTCGTCCGCGACGCTCACCGTCTTGGTCACGACCTTGGGCTTCGACGCGGCCGCACTGGTGGCCACCGGAACGGCGGCCGCGCAGCCGACCGCGGCGATTCCCACCGCGACTGCTCGCCTGTGCCTGAGCATGCGATTCATCTGATCACCCCTCGAACGGCGTCCGGCCGGAGCGCGTCGGGTGCGGGTGCACGTGCCAGAAGCTCTCCTGCTGGGTCGGCGGGTCGGCGAGCACGATCGCCGCAAGCTTGCCGAACTGGGTCGGGTCGCCGTTGACCGTGCCCGTGCCCGCGCTGCTCGGGCAGCTCGGGTACAGGTTCGGGTCGGTCGCGCTGGTGTCGAACGTCGATCCGGCCGAATTGCCCTCAAAGCAGGTTCCCTTGCCCGAGCCATCGTTGTAGAAGTCAACGCCGTTGGCGTCCTGGAACCTCGCCCCCATCCTGTTGCCGATGAACCGGTTGGCGTTGTTCTCGGCCTTGCCGGTCGGGTTCGTCGGGTCCGAGAATGCGGCGCCGCCCCACAGGAAGTTGCCGAAGATGGAGTTGTTGCGGACCGTCCAGTGGGTGGTGCCGAACAAGATCACGCCCGCGCCGATCGGGTAGTTCGCCGCGTCGGCGCCGACGCCGCCGGAGACCGTCCTGACCGGCGAGCCCGGGCGGTAGTAATCGAAGTTGTTCCAATAGATCAGGTTGTCCTCGATCACTCCGGACGTGGCCGGCTGATAGGGCTCGGACTTCAGGGTGTTCGGGACCACCCCGGCACCGTTGTTGTAGAACTCGGAATCGCGGATCACGATGTACTTCGAGTTCGTCCCGGAGTAGCCGAGCACGTTCTTATAGCCGGTGTCGTGGTCGATCAGCGTCTTCACCGGATGCTTCTGGAACGGCGTGCCGCCGACGTAGAACGCGGAGTCCCCGTTGCCGTAGCCGACCGACCTGGTCATCCGGCCGCCGATGCACTTGAACACGTACAGCCCGTAAGAGTGGTTGAAGCCCGCGATCAGGTTCTTCATCAGGTAGCCCTTGCAGGTGTTGATGAAGAAGCCGTTGGAGGCGAAGTGCTCGGCCTTCATGTTCTCCAGATCGAGGTTGTTGACGCTCTCGCCGTCGATCCCGTTCTGGGCGGCGCCGCCCGGACCCTTGGCGTTCTTTCCCTCGATCAGCACCGCCGACGGCTTCTTGCCGACGCCGATGATGTGGAGGCCGTCGTGGCGGTGGCCCTGGACGATCACGCCCTCGACGTACTTGCCGGGCTTCACGTTGATCGTCGCGTTGGCACCGGAGGCGTTGACCGCCTTCTGGATCGTGCTGTAGCGGCAACCGTGCTTGCACACGACCAGCGTCTTGACCGCCGGCTTGTTCGGCTTCTTGGCCTGCGCGACCGCCGGTCCGACCACGGCCACGGCCAGCAGCGCGGACGCGATCGCGATCCACAGCCCGCGACGTATCAAGCTCGTTCCCACGTCAATATCTCCTCCCCGCCAGGCGTTCGCATGGCGATCGACTAATCCATGTCCGCTGATGCGAGTCGGCGACCGTAGCACGGCCTACGCGGTTTCGGCCTCGCGGCCAACGTGCGCCATGCGCCCGACTCGACACGGCATAAACACACCGAGCGCTTCAAAGGAGCGGCGGTCCTCCGAAGTTCAGACCAGAACCGTGTGTGCAAAGTCACGCGCCGGCCGGGCGCGGCTAGGCCGTCCTCTTGTCGAGGTATTGCAAGAGGTCGTGCGCGGCGAGCTCGATCTCCTTATGGCGCCACTCGGCGGCCCGGTACACGCAGGCGATCAGCCCCATCCGGTGGAGCCGACGGAAGTCCCCGTACACGAACGCGTAGCGGGCCTTGGTCTCGTCCTGGGCGCCGTCGGTCAGCCCGAGGAACCAGCCGGCGTAGTCGTCGAACCCGTGCGTCTCCAGGAACGAGTTCTCGACGTCCGCGCGGGGTTGCACCTGACCCCATTCGCTGCGGAGAACGTATTGGCGGGAGTCGATCAGCTTCCGGGCGTGCTCGACGCCCGCCTCGTTGACCCGGTAGGAGGCCATGCTCGGATTTTCCCCCACGACGCCGCCGGTAGTTGCAAAGGTCCCGTCACCCGGGGCCGAACGCCGTGCGCTCACGTGGAGGCCGGGGTCGGGAAGCCGTTCTGAGTTGACATGCAAGTACATACTTGCCTATTATCGATCAGGTGGCCGACGTCTACAAGGCGATCGCGGATCCGACGCGGCGGACGATCCTCGATGAGCTGAGCCAGCGCGACGACCAAACGCTGTTTGAGATCTGCACGCGTCTGACCACCAGGCACGGGCTCGGCTCCTCGCGTCAAGCGATCTCGCAGCACCTCGACGTGCTCGAGCGGGCCGGGCTGGTCCGGACGCGTCGCGACGGCCGCTACAAGCTGCACTCGATCGATACGGCGCCCCTGGGCGAGATCGCCCGCCGGTGGAAGAACGACCCCTGACCCAAGGAGCGCACACGATGAGAATCGACCTCGCCAGCGTGTTCGTCGACGACCAGGATCGGGCGTTGAGTTTCTACACCGACGTCCTCGGGTTCCGCAAGCAGGAGGACATCCCGATGGGCGAGTACCGGTGGATCACGGTCGTCGAGCCTGGCGACGCCGGCGGGACCCGGCTGCTGCTCGAGCCCGACGCCCACCCGGCGGTGAGACCGTTCAAGGACGCGCTCGCGGCCGACGGGATTCCATTCACGGTGTTCGCGGTCGACGACGTCCAGTCCGAATACGACCGGTTGATCGGACGCGGCGTCCGCTTCACCCAGCCCCCGACCGATATCGGGCCTGCGACCACGGCGGTGTTCGACGACACCTGCGGCAACCTGATCGCGATCGCGCATCAGCACGCCGACGGCAACGGTGCGGGCGCTTGAGCACCCCTGGGGGGCGGGCGGGCGGGCGGCGCGAGCTCGGGGCGATGCGCTCGCATGAAACCCAGGTCAACTCCCCAAACTAGCCGTGTGCCGCTGGGCTTGGGGAGATCGCCATGTCAGACAGGGTCAACTCCCCAAGCTCCGTCGTCTAGCCCTCCAATGGGGAGTTGACCGGTTCCGGACCCGTGGGAGGGCTGGATACGGGCGCTGGTTAGCTGCCGTCTCCCCCCAGCGCCTCGGTGATCTCGTCGATCGCCTGCTGCTCGGCATCGCTGACGCTCTGCCCGTGCTCGCGGTGGGCGTTGGCCACCCGGTCCGCCAGCGTGAGGACGAAGCGCCGGTAGTCGTTGACCTCGTCCGGGCCGGCCTTGGTCTCGAGCAGCGCAACCGCGTCTCGCACGTGCTGCAGGCCGACCTGCCTGAGCTCCGCCGGCGAGTGGTAGTGGGTGTGATCGCGCTCGGGCTTGGCGGCCGCGATCTCGTCGAGCAGCTGGCTCTCGCCGTGCTGCTGGCGCGCCTCGGCGTAGGCCTTGGCCATGGCGATCGTTTCGCGGAACGTCCCGCCCTTCTGGGCGGTGACGACGATCAAGCCGGCGCTCGGCGGCGCCTCGAGCACGAGCTTCCACTCATCCTGCGTGAAGTCAGCCTTCCCAGTCATCGCGTTGCTCCTCTGCGGGTTGACGAGTCGAATTGGTCCTCCGCCCCGACGAGCAGGATCGCAGGTCTATTGCACTAACGTTCACCATCCATGGCCGCGATGAAATGGTGGGGCTGGGGCTCCGAGGGCGTCGCCTTCACGCACGAGGACAAACCGGAGCTGATTCCCTTCATCGAGCGGGTGCTCGGCCTCAAGGTCGGCGCCCCCACCTCGGCGCCGGTTCGCCTCGAGGACCTCGAGCTCGCCGAGCCAAAGCTATCCGAGGCATTGCGATCCGGGCTCGAGAGGGCGGTGGGCGCCGAGTTCGTCTCGGTCGACCGTCTGGATCGCGTGGTCCACGCGCGCGGCAAGTCGTTGCGGGACCTGATCCACCAGCGCCGCGGCGAACTGCCGCGCGTTCCCGACGCTGTCGTCCGTCCCGGCAGTGAGGCCGAGATCACAGCGATCCTGCGCGAGGCCGTCAGCGCCGACGCAGTGGTGATCCCGTTCGGTGGCGGCTCGTCGATCTCCGGCTCTCTGGAGGCGCCCGCCGACGAAACCCGGCCGGTGATCTCGGTCGACCTCGCGCGCCTCAACAAGGTCTTGGCGATCGACAGCGCCTCGCGCCTGGCCCGCGTGCAGGCAGGCGTCGTCGGCCCGCAGCTCGAGGAGCAGCTCGCCGCCCAGGGCTACACGTTCGGCCACTTCCCGGACTCGTTCACGCACTCGACGCTCGGCGGCTGGATCGCCACGCGGTCGTCGGGGATGCAGTCTGACCGCTACGGCGACATCGCCGACCTGACGCGCGGGCTGCGGGTGGTCACGCCATCGGGAACGCTGGTCACTCAGCCGGTCCCCTCGACCTCGACCGGCCCCAGCGTCCGCGAGATGGTGCTCGGCAGCGAGGGCCGGCTCGGGATCATCACCGAGGCGACCGTGCACGTACGGCCGATTCCCGAGCAGCGGAAGATCCTCGGCTACCTGTTCCCGACTTTCACCGACGGCCTCAACGCGATGCGCGACATCGCGGCCGGCGACTGCTCGGTGTCGGTGACCCGAGTCTCGGATGCGCACGAGACGCAGTTCTCGTTCGCGATGCGCTCCAACCCCACTGCGCTGGACAGGTTCCAGTCCAAGGCGCTGCGGACGTTCCTACGCCGACGCCTCGGCTACGACGTCCACCAGATGTCCCTTTCGTTCATCGGCTACGAGGGCACCGAGGGGCACGTCGCCGAGCAGCGCAAGAAGGTCGGCAAGATCGTCAAGCGCCACGGCGGCGTGTGCATCGGCTCCGGTCCCGGGGCCCTGTACGACCAGAAGAAGTTCGACACCCCGCACATCCGAGACTTCCTGCTCGACCGCGGCGCGGCCGGCGATGTGTCAGAGACCGCGATGCCGTGGAGCCGCCTGACCCCGGTTTATGACGCGGTCTGTGCGGCGGCGTACAGCGCGTTCGCGCAGGTCGGCGTGCAGGGTTATCTGATGTGTCACCTGTCTCACAGTTACCACGCCGGCGCGTGCCTGTATTTCACGTTCGCGTTCGTCCCGACGCCGGGCGGCGATATGGCCACCGAGTACGCCGTGATCAAGTCGGCGATCCAGCAGGCATTCGTCGACAACGGTGCGACGCTGTCACATCACCACGCGGTGGGCACCGAGCACGCGCAGTGGCTCGAGCAGGACATCTCCGCCCCGGGAGTGGCGATGATCGAGGCGCTGTTTGCAGGGATCGACCCGGGCCGGCACCTGAACCCGGGCAAGATCGTCTGACCGCTCTATTGGCGGATCGTCATCCGTGAGACGAGCCCGTCGCGGACCGCGAACGTGAAGTGGCTCGGTCCGTTGAACCCGCTGCCCCCGACCTGAGCTGCGATCGTGGTGTCGCCGCCCGACGCGGTGACGCCGGTGACGTCGAGGGTCACGTCGACGCCGATGAACTCGCGGTCGCTCCAGCCGCGGATGGTCTCGGCGCCCGGAAACTCGCGGCCCCAGTCGTCGACGACACCGTCGTCGGCGAAGCTGGCCAGGAACGCGTCGGTGTCGTGGCCGTTGGCGGCGTCGAGCAGCCGCTGAACGGGCTCGGGGATGTCCGCGGGCATCGCGGTGATCCTACCCCGCCGTCAGTACGAGCTTGGTGAACGGGTGGGCCACCGCATCCGGGGCGTCGGTCACTCAGACTCGCGCGTGGTCTGCTCGCCGCGGGCGGCGGGAACCTCGCGAGTCTTGTCCTCGGCCGGATCACGGGTGGTCGTGTCGGCTCGCTCGGTCGCGGGCTGGTCTCGCCCAGCGTCACCGACCTCGTGGTCGTGGTGCCGCGTCGCGACGGCATCATCGTCGTAGGCGCGCGTGTCCCCGGATCGTCATAGCGCCGCGTCTCGGCGTCGTCATCGACTCCGCCCGGGCCCTCCACGGGGGCGACGCGAGCACGATCATCCATCACCTGGGTGTCGTCGCCGGCGTATCGATCACGGCGCCCGAGGTACTCATCCTCGGCGCCCGGCGCCTGTGCGGGTGCATAGCCGTACTCGCTGACGGTCCGGCGACGGCGCGGAATCATCGTGTTGAACAGCAGAATCGCCGCAGCCGCTCCCCACGCGATCTCGGTCCAGGCGTTGGCTGCGGCCATCCCGAGGACGTCGCCGTTGATCGCCGCGATCACCGCCGCGGCGCCGAGCGCGACGCCGACGATGAGGCTCATCGTCTTGGCCAGCAGATGCTGGGCGGCGCCGAACAGCAATAACCCGCCCGCGACCGCGGTCAGCATGCCAGTCCAGCCGTTGGCGCCGAAGATCCCGAACACCTTGCCGTCGACGGGAGCGTCGCCGT
>CAWCRO010000022.1:0-135152 GCA_963797955.1 uncultured Solirubrobacterales bacterium
CAGGGCCCGGACACCAGCTGCGCAACATTCGCCCCATCCCGGTGTTACGTTGAGGTTACATGGCCTTACGAAGAGTTAAATCCACACTCGCGCTGGCTCTCGCCGCGACCGCATGCGTCTGCGTGGTCGCCGTGTCGAGCGCTCAAGCAGCAGCGCCGATCGGCGCGTACAAGACGCAGGGCACCTGGAAGTTCCTGTCGCGGCCGGACCTGCATCCCCCGAAGGTCGCCGCGCTGAAGATCGGGGACCTGAAGAAGCTCGCCCCGGGCTACTTCATGGTCGCCAACTTCAAGAACCTGACGGTGAAGGCCCCGATGGTCGGCCAGAGCGGGCCGCTGATCCTCGACAACCGGCTGCAGCCGGTGTGGTTCGGCCCGGTTCCGACCAACGTGCTGGCGATGAACCTGTCGGCCCAGCGCTACAACGGCAAGCCGGTGCTGAGCTGGTGGCAGGGTGTGATCAGTCCGCTCGGCGAGACCCTGAGCGGCACCGACGTCGTCTACAGCCAGCAGTACAAGCGGGTCGCCAAGCTGACCGGCCAGGACGGGTGGGTGATCAGCCCCCACGAGATGCTGATCTCCGGGCACACCGCCTGGGTGACCGCTTACAAGGACGAGCGAGCCGACCTCTCGTCGGTCGGCGGCAGCGCCACCGGCCTGATCAGCGACTCGGCGATTCAGGAGTACGACCTGAAGACCGGCAAGCTGCTCAAGACCTGGGATGCGCTGGACCACATCCCGCTCACCGACTCCTACGCGTCGCTCCCGGCGTCGCCGACGATCGCCTGGGACGCCTACCACGTCAACTCGATCAACTCGGTCGGCGGCGGCAAGTACCTGGTGTCGATGCGTAACACCTGGGCCGCCTACCTGATCGACACCAAGACCGGCAGCGTCGAATGGACGCTCGGCGGCAAGCACTCGAGCTTCAAGTTCGCGTCGGGCGCCTCGTTCCAGTGGCAGCACGACGTGCAGCTGCACAAGGGCAACGTGGTCAGCGTGTTCGACGACGCTTGCTGCGCGATCGGCGCCACGATCGGCCCGCCGAGCGGCCCCACACGCGGGCTGGTGCTGAAGCTCAACACCACGGCCAAGACGGTCACGCAGGCGGCCCAGTACACGCGCGGCAAGAAGTTCAACGCCGCGTTCCTGGGCAACACCGACCTGCTGCCCAACGGCAACGTCGCGATCGGCTGGGGTTCGCAGCCGTTCTTCTCCGAGCTGTCGAACACCGGCAAGGTCCTGCTCGACGTGGCGTTCCCCAACCCGGACGTGAACTACCGCACCTACGTCCAGCGGTGGACCGCCGCGCCCTCGCGTGGGCCCAACGCCGTCGTCCGCAAGGGCAACCACGGCGCGCTGGTGTTCGCGAGCTGGAACGGCGCCACCCAGCTGGCCGCTTGGCGCGTGCTGGCCGGCAGCGATGCAAAGCATCTTGCAGTGGTCGTCTCCCGCCAGGACAAGTCCGGATTCGAGACCCAGATCAAGCTGAGCTCGACCTACAAGGCCTACAAGGTCCAAGCGCTCGACTCCAAGGGCCACGTGCTCCGCACCTCGGGCGTGTTCCCCACGGCCACGCCGCCGTCGACACTCCCGCCGGGCTACTAGGAGCCACCGAATCTCAGCCAAGCCGCAACCCGCCGCCCGAGGACATCTCGGGCGGCGAGCGTTGCGTAGGAGCTGTTAGGTCTTCGAGCCATGGTCGTTAAGCATTCGCAAAGGTGGCTCCAGCACAATCGAGCATGGGTACTGTGATGCGGAGCGGTGCGGCTGCGTATGCGTGACATCTGGCGGGCGGGGCGAGGCCTGATGCGGCCACGGGTGGTCGTCGGCCTGCTGATCTTGGCCTCCGCAAGCCTCGCCACGGGCGCCGTGGCGAGCTCGACCAGCTCCGCCGGCAGCACCCACCATCAGCTGGCTCGAGCCCGGACCGCCGCCGACGCGGCTCGCCCGAACATCGTGTTCGTGCTCACCGACGACCTGTCGATGAACCTCCTGCAGTACATGCCCAACGTGCTGCAGATGCAGCGCACGGGGCTGACGTTCAACAACTACTTCGTGTCGGACTCGTTGTGCTGTCCGTCGCGCTCCTCGATCTTCACCGGGAACTTCCCACACACCACGAAGGTGTTCGACAACGAGGGTCCGCAGGGCGGTTTCAGGCAGTTCTACGACCGCGGCGAGGAGCTGCACACGTTCGCGATCGCGCTCCAGCGCGCGGGCTACAACACGGGGATGATGGGCAAATACCTCAACGGCTATGGGCAGGACAAGGGCAGCGTCCCCGGGCTCCCGTTCACGTATGTGCCGCCCGGCTGGTCGGAATGGGACGTGGCCGGCTGGGGCTACCCGGAGTTCGACTACTCGCTCAACGAGGACGGCACGGTCGTCAACTACGGCCACAAGCCGTCGGACTACCTCACCGACGTGATGGCCGACAAGGGCGTGGATTTCATCAACAGCTCAGCCGCGCTCGGAAAGCCGTTCTTCCTCGAGCTGGCCACATTCGCGCCGCACGATCCCTACACGCCGGCGCCGCGCGACGCCAACGACTTCCCCGGGCTGCAGGCCCCGCACCCGCCCAACTTCGATGTGCTGCCGACCAACGCGCCGCGCTGGCTGGCGCGCCGTCCACCGCTGACCGCCGATCAGCAGAACCGGATCAACACCGTTTACCGGCTGCGGGCGCAGTCGGTGCAGGCGGTCGACCAGATGATCGGCCGCATCGAGGCGGCGCTCGCCGCCAACGGGCAGAGCGACAACACCTACATCGTGTTCAGCTCCGACAACGGCCTGCACACCGGCGAATACCGGCTGATGCCGGGCAAGATGACGGCGTTCGACACCGACATCCACGTGCCGTTGGTGATCCAGGGCCCCGGGATTCCCGCGGGTGTGAGCACCAACGCGATCACCGAGAACATCGACCTGGCCAAGACGTTCGCCCAGATCGGCGGCACCAACATGAGCGGCGACGGCCACAGCCTGTTGCCGCTGTTCGGAGGATCGACCCCCACGACCTGGCGAAACGCCGCCTTGATTGAACATCACGGCCCTGATCTGCGAACCGACGATCCGGACTTCCAGCCGCCGCCGAGCGGCAATCCCAACAGCTATGAGGCGATGCGCACGCCGGATTTCCTCTACGTCGAATACAAGGACGGCGAGCGCGAGTTCTACGACCTGCGCACCGACCCATTCGAGCTGCACAACCTGGCGCCGACGATGACGCTGCTGCAGTTGTTCCAGCTGCACCAGGAGCTGCTGACGCTGGAGCGCTGCCAGGGCGCCACGAAGTGCTGGGCTGCGATGCACGTGCAGCCGCTGGGGCGGCTGAACCCGGCGATGCGACGCAAGCTGCGCAACCTCCTGGTTCCCGTGCCGCATCGGTCGGGCGGCGTGTCCCCGCGCGCTCGCCGGGCCCCGCGGGCACACAAGTCGCCGCGGGCCCGCCGCGACCTTAGCCGTGCGTTAGCGCGGCGCCACCAGTGACCTGCCCCACGAGTCTCCGCCCACTTCGCGGCTGCAAATCTTGGCCTGGCGGTGTCCCCGGACCACGACGGAGCTCCGCTACGCCTTCGGCCCTGCGTCCTGGCCAGGCCAGATTTTCGCTCGCGAATCGGGCGAGTCCTCATGCCCCAGGCCACTAGAATTCCCCGCCGCATGCGCCGGCGGTTCAGAACCGCGGCCTTTCCCGTACACCGCCATTCGGTCCCGCAGCTGCTGGTGGACGGGCTTCTGGTCGCCCTGGGGTACTTCCTCGCGTTCCGATTGAGGTTCGAGGACGACGTCCCGACCCGCTACGAGCACCTATTCAACACGACGGTCATCTGGGTCGTCGCCGTCTCGCTGATCGTGCTGGCGGCGTTCGGGCTCTACGAGCGGTTGTGGACATTTGTCGGCCAGCGCGACTACGAGGCGGTGGTCAAGGGTGCCGTGGTGTCGACGCTGATCGCGATCGGGGCGATCGCGCTGCTGCACCCGGTCCAGACCTCCTCACGCGGTCAGCTGTCGAGCCCGGTGACGCTCCCGGCGAGCGTGATCGCCTTGTACTTCCTGCTGATGCTGGCACTGCTGCTGGGCGCCCGCTTCATCGTGCACCTGATCGTCGAGGGCCGCGTGCGCAGCTTCACGATGCAGAAGGGCGCCCGCGACGTGCTGATCGTCGGCGGCGGCGACGGCGGCCGCCTGGTCGTCCGGGAGCTCGCCCGCAACCCGCAGTTGCGGATGCGGCCGGTCGGGTTCATCGACGACGATCCCCGCAAGCAGGGGATCAAGGACGAGCACGGGCTGAAGGTGCTGGGCACCACCTCGTCGGAGGACATCGCCCGGATCCTGGACGAGCTCGAGCCCGACGAGGTCGTGATCGCGATTCCTTCGGCCCCGGGAACGCTGCGTGCCCGGGTGGTGACTGCGTGCCGCCAGCGCGGCCTTCCCGTCCGCACGATGCCGACGATGTTCGAGCTGTTGCAGGACAGCTCCGGACATCTGCAGGTGACCCGCCAGCTGCGCGAGGTCCGCGTCGAGGACATGCTCGGGCGCGAGCCGGTGCGGATGGAGCTCGAGCGCGTTGGCGCGTACCTGGCCAACCAGGTGGTGCTGGTCACCGGCGCGGGCGGCTCGATCGGCGGCGAGCTCTGCCGGCAGATCGCGCGGGTCAACCCCCGGCGGCTGGTGCTGGTCGACCACGCCGAGGACAACCTGTTCGAGATCCTCCGCGAGCTCGAGGAGGAGCGCCACGTGCGCACCGCGGTCCCCGTCCTGGCCGACTGCAAGGAGGAGGAGCGGATGCGAGAGGTATTCGCCGAGCACCGCCCCGCAGTCGTGTTCCACGCCGCCGCCTACAAGCACGTGGGGATGATGGAGCTCAACCCCGTCGAGGCGGTGCGCAACAACGCGCTGGCCACACGGCTGGTCGCCCGGATCGCGGGCGAGGCCGGGGTAGGCGTGTTCGTGCTCGTCTCCACCGACAAGGCGGTCAAGCCGGCCACCGTGATGGGGGCCTCCAAGGCGCTGGCGGAGTGGGCCGTTGAGGCTGCCGCGGCCCGCCATCGCCAAACGCGCTACGCGACCGTGCGGTTCGGCAACGTGCTGGGCTCCTCGGGCTCGGTGGTGCAGATCTTCCGCCGCCAGATCGCCGCCGGCGGCCCGGTCACGGTCACCGATCCGCGCATGACCCGGTACTTCATGACGATCCCCGAATCGGTCCAGCTGATCATCCGCGCGGGCTCGCTGCACGAGGACAGCGGCGAGGTGTACGTGCTGGAGATGGGCGACTCGATCAAGATCGTCGACCTGGCCGAGACGATGATCCGCCTGTCGGGCCTGGAGCCCGAGCGCGACATCGCAATCGAAATCGTCGGCGCGCGCGGCGGGGAGAAGTTCCACGAGGATCTGTTCAACCCGTATGAGCGCCCGCAGCCCACGCCGGCCCAGCGGATCCTCCGCGCGCAGCGGGCGCCGCTCGACCCGGCCTGGGCCGAGCAGACGTTCACCGACCTAAACCTGCTGGTGCTCGAGGGAGACGCTGCAGGTCTCGCCGAGCACGTGTCGAAGCTCTCTGGAACACGATTGCCGTCCGGCGAAACTGGCGCCCGGGTGGCACCGTAGACTGGCGCCCAATGGCGACGATCCCTTTCGCCATATCTGTCCACCATTTCATCTCCTCGGTGGGCGCAGACGTTGGCTTTGCCTCGATTATTGGCTTGGCCATTCTCGTGCTGCTGTATTTCTCGCAGGCCCGCGAGACCGCGAACCTGCGCGAGCAGGCGTACGAGGCCAACCAGCGGGTGTCCCAGCTCGAGGCCAGGCTGACCACGATGGCCCGCCAGCAGCAGCAGGCTGCCGCCGCAGCCGCACAGCCGGCCGCCGCCCAGCAGGCCGCTGCGGCGCGCACCGGCAACCAGGCGGCTGCCGGAGTGCGCCGGAATCCGTTCGCCGCGCCTGCGCTGGTCGGCGCCACGGCTGTGGCCCCGGCGCCGCCGGCCGGAGTCGCGGCGCCCGCGCTGAGCGCCGCTACCAAGCTGATCCCGACCGATCCGGTCGTGTCGGACCCGCTCCCCGCGGAGGTGCCCGACCCGCTCGAGCTCACGTCGTACTCGACCCCGGCGCCCGCCACCGCAGCCGGCGGCTCCAACGGCGTCTCAACCGACTCGGTGGCCACCTCGTCGCCGCCCCGGGTCACGCCGCCCCCCGCCCGGGCTGCCCAGCAGGCCCAGCGCGGCGGCCGCGGCACCCAGCCTCCCCGGTCGCGCCCGGGCACCCAGCCGCCGCGTGGTCCCGAGCGCCGGCGCTCGCGCACGGGCCTGCGCTTCGGCCTGCTGATCGGCGCGCTCGCGGTCGCGGGCGTCGTGGTCGCGCTGGTGTTGATCACCAAGAGCAGCAGCAGTTCTTCCTCGTCGAGCAACACGCAGGCCGCCAGCACCGCGCCGACCACACGCCACGTGAAGGCGACCGTCAAGATCAACCCCGCCAACGTAACCGTGACCGTGCTCAACGGCACCGCCACCGCCGGGCTCGCCGACCGCGTGGCCACGCAGCTGACCGGGGTCGGCTACAAGCAGGGCAACCCGCCCGGCAACGCCTCCGACCAGACCCGCACGGCCACGGTCGTCGCGTACATGCCAGGTCACAAGAACGACGCGCTCGCCGTGGCCCGGTCGTTGAAGCTCGGGCCGTCGTCGGTCCAACCCGTGGACGCGAGCACCCGGGCCGTGGCCTGCCCCGGGACGGCGACGTGCAGCGCCGAGGTCGTGGTGACCGTCGGGTCGGACCTGGCTGCCTAGTGACCCCTTCGTAGCGGACCGGAGGCCCACATGCGAGAGCTGCTCGATCTACCCGATCGCACCGTCAAGCCGCGCCAGGACGGCGTCACCCACGTGCTCGACAAGGGCCTGTCGGTGGCCGAGGTCGACGGCCTGATCGAGGTCGCCGGCGACTCGGTCGACATCGTCAAGCTCGGCTGGGGCACCGCGCTGGCGACCGGCAACCTCGAGCCCAAGCTCGAGCGCTACCGGGCGCACGGGATCCCGGTGGTGCTCGGCGGCACGCTCACCGAGCTGGCGATCGCCCGTGACCGGTTCGACGAGCTGATCGACTGGGCCAAGCAGCTGGGCCTTGCGCACTTCGAGATCTCCGACGGCACGATCGCGCTCGAGCACGACCGCAAGCTCGAGCTGATCGAGCGCCTGGCGGCCGACTTCACGGTGATGTCGGAGGTCGGCTCCAAGGACGACACCGGCGCCATCACCCCGCCCTACCGGTGGGTCGAGATGATGCGCCAGGAGCTCGACGCGGGCGCGTGGAAGGTGATCGCCGAGGGTCGCGAGGCCGGCACCGCCGGGATCTTCAGGCCGACCGGAGAGGTCCGCGAGGGCCTGATCGGCGAGATCGTGCACGAGATCGACTCGCGGCGGATCATGTTCGACGCCCCCGTCAAGCACCAGCAGGTGTGGTTCATCCGGCGCTTCGGGCCCGACGTGAACCTCGGCAACATCGCCCCGGGCGACGTCCTCTCGCTGGAGACGCTGCGCCTCGGCCTGCGCTCCGACACCCTGGGCGTTCAACGACGGTGACCGCGGAGCGGCCGCACAGTCCGGACCTCAGCGGCGTGCTGCTCGCCCGCCACGGGCAGACCAACGACAACCTCGAGCCGATCCGCGTCCAGGGGTTCACCAACACCCCGCTCAACGACACCGGCCGCCGGCAGGCCGCCGAGCTCGGCGACCGCCTCGCCGGCGCCGGGATCCGCTCGCTGTACGCGTCCGACCTGAGCCGCGCCGCCGAGACCGCCGAGATCGTCGGGGCCAGGATCGGGCTGTCCCCAACGCTCGACCCGCGGCTGCGTGAGGCCGACCGCGGCGAATGGGAGGGCTACAGGTTCATCGACGTCGAGAAGGCTGACCCTGGGGGTTACGCCGCCTGGCGGCGCGCCGGTGAGACCTTCCGGTTTCCCGGCGGGGAGTCGCTGCGTGACCAGCTCGACCGGGTGCTGGCGTGCCTGGTCGATGTCCACGCCAACGCGGAGCTGCCCGCGCTGGTCGTGTGCCACGGCGGCAGCATCCGCGTGATGCTGTGCAACCGCGATCCGCGGGGGCTCGACGCCTTCCACGAATTCGATGTCCTCAACACTGCGGTGATCGAGCTTTGAGCAGGCTGCCGGTGGTGGGGTTCGTGGTGCTGGCGGCGGCGACCGTAGCCGCGTTCTTCGTCACCCAGCACCTGAAGGTGACCACGCCGCTGATCGCCGGCTCCCCCAAGCCGGTCCCGTCGTGGATCAACCCCGAGGACGGACAGGTGTGCGGCGGCGTCAGCCACCGCCGCGTGTTCGTCTCGTTCTACCTCCTGCACCGATCCGACGACGTCGACGTGTACATCGTCGACCAGACCGGGACGATTGTCCGCACGATCGCGCTCGGCCGCCACATGCGCCGCAAGGTCCGCACCCCCGACGGCGTGTTCACCTGGAACGGGCGCAACGACAAGGGCCAGGTCGTGCCCGACGGCGACTACTTCTTCCGCGTGGCGCTGATCCACCAGGGGCGCACCGTCGAGATCTCGAACTCCGCCGGCCCCGAACCGGTCCACGTCCGCACGATCCCGCCCCGCCCAGTGGTGACCTCGGTCTCGCCGGAGCTGATCCCGCAGAGCGACAGCGCCGGCGTGACGATCCGGTACACCGGCAACGAGCACCGCAGCGGCGTCATTCGGATCTGGCGCACCGACCTCCCCGGCAAGCCCAAGCTGGTCAAGAGCTTCGTCACCAAGTGGAACAGCGAGTCGGCGGTCTGGGACGGCAAGATCGATCAGCGCCCCGCCCCCGCCGGCACCTACCTGATCGGCCTCGAAGTGACCGACGCGGCCTGCAACACCGGCCGCTATCCGATCGTGATGCCGCCCCCGCCGGGCACCACCCATACCGGTGTAACCGTGCGCTATCTCGCCGCCGAGCCGCCGCTGCGCCCGGTCGCGGCCGGCTCCAGCGCGACCGTGTACGTCGACGCCCGCCACCAGCCCTACCGCTGGGCGCTGCGCCGTGCCGGCAGCAAGCAGATCGTCGGCAAGGGCTCGTCGTCGAGCTTCACCCTGAACGTCAAGGTGCCGTCCGGGCGCGCCGGCATGTATCAGCTGGCGCTGCGCTCGGGCTCGGACCGGACGGTGGTGCCGATTGTCGCCAGCCTGCCCACCGCCGGCCACCGGCCCAAGGTGCTGGTCGTGCTGCCGGCGCTCACCTGGCAGGGACTGAACCCGGTCGACGACGACGGCGACGGACTCCCCAACACGCTGGCGGCGGGTGGGCCGATCTCGCTGAACCGGCCGCTGGCCAACGGGTTCCCCGCGGGTGCGATCGACCAGGCCGGGCTGCTGGCCTACCTGGACAAGACCCACCGCTCCTACGACGTGACCACCGACGTCGGCCTGCTCGAGGGCTTTGGGCCCACGCTGCAGGGCCACTCCGGGGTGATCCTCGCCGGCAGCGAGCTGTGGCTGCCCTCGTCGCTGCAGTCGACACTGCGGGCGTACGTCCAGAACGGAGGGCACGTGATGTCGCTGGGCATCGACTCGCTGAGGCGGTCGGTCACGGTCGAGGGCCAGCGCGCGCTTCACCCGAGCAAGCCGGCCGCGGAGGACGCGTTCGGTGCCAAGCCGGGCCCGCTGGTCGTCCACGACCAGCAGCTGATCACGGTGATCCACGACCGGCTGGGGATCTTCAAGACGACCTCGGGAGCGTTCCCCGGCTTCAGCACCTATCAGCCGGTGCGCTCGGTCGCGCCGCCCGGCAAGGTGATGTCGTCGGCCGGCGTGACCAACAACGCGCTGGCGGTTGTCGGGTACGACCTCGGACAGGGCACGGTGGTCGACGTCGGGTTGCTGAACTTCGGGTCGCGCCTGGCGCACAACATTGACGCGCAGGAGCTCGTCGACGGCGTCTGGAAGCTGCTGTCGAGCTAGTAGCCGACGGTGAAGCGTCGGCGCGAGAACTGCGGGTGCTCGAGCTCGTCGACCATCGCGGCAGCGAAGTCTCCCGCGGTGATCCTGTTGTTGCCATCTGCGTCGGTGACGGGCTTGTCGCCGCCCGAGACGCGGTAGCCGCCCTGCTTGTCGCCGGGCACCAGCTCGTGCGCCGGCGGGCTCAGGTATGTCCAGTCCACCTCGGGCGGTGCCCCGCGGAACAGGTCAAGCGCCTCGGCCTGGGCCAGCGCCTCGGCCTTGTACTCCTCGGGGAACCCGGGCTGGTCGATGAACCTGCCGCCCTCGGGGCTGTCGAGGCTACCGCCCCCGCCGACCCAGGCGACCCGGGGAACGCTCGATGCCGGAGCCGCTCTGATCAGCGTGCGCGCGATCTCGGGGATCACGGTGCGGTCGGGTCCGCTGCGGTCGGTGACGGCTGCCACGACTGCGTCGTGGCCGAGCAGCACCGCCATCAGCTCGGCGCCGTCGGTCGCGTCGGTGGGCGCCGGATCGGCACCCTCGACCTGTTCGAGCCCGGCCGGATTACGGGCGATCGCGGTCACCTGGTGGCCGCGCGCGAGCGCCTCGCGCGCGATCTCGCCGCCCAGCCAACCAGATGCTCCGATCACGGCGATTCGCATGCGCAGCATTCTGACACCGGGACGATCCGTATCGTCACTGCACCGTGACTGCGTATCTGAAGCGCCTCGCGACCACGCTGGCCGCCTACCAGATCGCCGACGTGGTCTCGAAGTTCATCGCGGTCCTGCTGCTGCCGGTGTACACCCGCTACATCGACCCTGCCGGCTACGGGACGGTCGAGCTGCTCGCCAACGGCGTGATCTTCATCAGCATCCTCGTCCGCTTCGGGATGATCGAGGCGTTCCTTCGCTTCTACTTCACCGACTCCGACCAGGAGCGACGCGATGCGCTGGCCCGGCGCGCAGTCGCGTTCACGCTCCTCGCCACCACGGTACTGGCGATCATCCTGGCCGCGGCCGCCGCGCCGCTGTCGCGGGTGGTGCTCGGCCACACCGACGTCGGGATCTTCCGGATCGCGGTGCTCGGGCTCTGGGCCTTCACCAATCTCGAGCTCGCCTACGGCCTGCTGCGGGTCGAGGAGCGAGTGCGCACGTACGCGATCGCCTCGCTGATCAACGTCGCGATCACGATCGTGGCCTCTGTCGTGCTCGTGGTCGCGCTTGACAAGGGCCCCAGCGGGCTGCTGCTGGGCAACTACGGTGCCTCCACGATCGTGCTGTTGGGACTGTGGTGGACGATGCGCAAGCGCCTGCGCCCGCGCCGCGGCGACCGCACCGCCGGCGCTCCCGAGCGCCTCGCGGCGCTCCTGCGCTTCGGGCTGCCGACCGTGCCCGCCGAGGCCTCGGTGTACGCGCTCAGCCTGGTCGATCGCTACTACATCTTCCACTCCCAGAGCCAGTCGCTGGCGGGGCTGTACTCGATCGCCATCAAGCTCGCCGGCGCGGTCGCGTTCATCGTGCGGGCGTTTCAGTACGCGTGGCCGCCGCTGGCCTACTCGATCACCGATGACCGTGAGGCCGCGCGCTTCTACGGCCTGGTCACGACCTACTACGTGGCGGTCAGCGGATTCGTCGTGGCGGGGCTGGCGCTGCTCGGGCGCTGGGTGGTGCGGCTGCTGGCCGCGCCCTCGTTCTACGACGCCTACAAGGCGCTCCCGTGGGTCTCGCTGGGCTGGGCCCTGTACGGGCTGTGGGTGGTGTTCCTGGTGATCGCCGCCCGCGCGAAGGTCACCACCCGCAACTTCCCGGCGGCGATCGCCGGGCTGGCGGCCAACGTGCTGCTGCTGGTCACGCTGGTGCCGCCGCTGGGGATCGCCGGCGCCGGGATCGCGCTATGCGGCGCGTACGTGGTGATGCTGACCGTCATGCACTTCCTCACCCGCCGCCTGTTCGCGGTCGCGTTCGAGTGGCGACGCCTCGCCCATCTGACCGCGGTGATGGGCGGGATCGCGGTACTGGGGGAAGTGCTGCTGCCGACCCACGGTGTGCTCGGCTTGGTCAGCCGGGCCGCGGCGCTCGCCCTGATCGTGCCGGTGCTGCACCTGACTCGGTTCGCGCACCCTCAGGAGGTCGATAACGTGCGGGCGATGCTGGCGCGAGTGCGGGGACGGATCCCGGCGTGAGCCGCCCGAGCGTGACCGTCGTGATGCCGTTCGCCGGAGATGGCTCAGCGGCCCGCGCAGCCACGCACACGCTGCTGTCGCTTCAGGTCGGAGCCCGCGATCAGCTGATCCTCGCCGACAACTCGGGCACCGCGTCGGACGCGGCGACGGGGCCGGTCACCCTGATCGCCGCGGCCGGCGAGCGCTCACCCGCCCACGCCCGCAACGCCGGCGCCGCTCACGCCCGCAACGACTGGATCCTGTTCCTGGACTCCGACTGCCTCGCGCCGCCCGATCTGCTCGACCTGTACTTCGCCCCGCCCGTGGGCGACGACGTGGGGGCGCTGGCCGGCGAGGTCCGCGCCGCGCCCGGCGCCGCCACGCTGGCCGCTCGGTACGGCGCCGCCCGGGGCTTCCTCGGTCAGGAGGCACATCTGAGCCACCCCTATCGCCCGCGCGCCGTCGCCGCCAACCTGCTCGTGCGCCGGACCGCGTTCGAACAGATCGGCGGCTTCTATGAGGGCGTGCGCGCGGCCGAGGACACCGACTTCAGCTGGCGCCTGCAGGCCGCCGGATGGAAGCTCGAGCTGCGGCGCCGGGCCGCCGTCGAGCACCGCTACCGGACGACCATCGGGGATCTGCGCAGCCAGTGGCGCGGTTACGCCGCCGGCCGCGCGTGGCTGGGACGCCGCTATCAGGGCTTCGAGCCCGAGCCGGCGGTGGCCCGCGCGTCGGGTCGCGCGTGGCGGCGGCTGCGGCGCAAGCCCGCGGACCGCCGGCGGACGGCGTCGCGGGAGGCGATCCGGGTGGGCCGGCTGGAACGCGGCGGCTACGCGATGCTCGATGCGGTTCTGTCGGCCGAGGAACTCGCCGGCCTGATGATGTCCAATCGCCCGTCGGGGACGCGGACCCCTCCGGCCCGGGTCGTGCTGATCGCCGACCGGTTTCCGGCGCGGGGAGACCCGCTGGCGGAGTTCGCCGACACACTCGACGGCGCCCGGATCGAGGCCTCGGCGCGCCCGGAGTCGCTCGAGATCGGCCCCGTGCGCTCGCTGCCGGTCGCCTACCGCGAGGACGACGGCGTCGCGGCTCGCGCGCTCGCGGTGCTCGGGCTGGCGCTTGCGCACCCGCTGCGGTGCGCCGCCGATCGCCTCGGCCGGGCGCCGGATCAGCCTGCGCTTGCCGCGATCGCGCCGGCGGTGAGGCGCCTGCGGCGCGACCCCGGCGCCGGCGTGCACCCGCTCGGCGCGGGCACCGAGGAGACCGCGCGGCGAATCGCGCGGCTCGCGGGCCGGCGGCTGGACGCGCGATGAGGGTCCACGTCGTCGACCCCTCGTCGTTCACGCGACCCTATGACCACGGGCTGTGCAGCGCGCTCGCGCGGGCAGGCGCGGAGGTCGAGCTGATCACCTGCGAGTTCCCCTACGGGACCGCGCCTTCGCCCGACGGCTATGTGCTGCGCGAGCCGTTCTACCGGCACGCGCTCGGCCCCGGGGGAAGCCGACTGCGCCGGATGAGCAAGCTCGCCGAGCACGTGCCCGACATGCTGCGCTACCGCGGCGCTGCTCGGGTTGCCGACGTCGTCCATTTCCAGTGGCTGGACGTGCAGTGGTTCGACCGCTACCTGCTTCCCGAGCGGCCGGTCGTGCTCACCGCCCACGACCTGCTGCCGCGCGAGCCGCGCCCCGGCCAGGTGCGCGCCCAGCGCCGGCTGTACGACGTCGCCGACGCGGTCGTGGTGCACTCCGACTACGGCCGTGGCCGCCTGATCGACGGTCTCGGGGTCGCGGCCGAGAAGGTCCACGTGATCCATCACGGCGCGTTCGAGCACCTCACCCGGCTGCCAGTGCAGCGGCCTCTGCCCACCGAGCTGCGATGGGTCGACCGGCCGGTGGTGCTGTTCTTCGGGCTGCTTCGCCCCTACAAGGGGCTCGACGTCCTGCTCCAGGCGTGGCGCGCGGTGCACGGCGCCGAGCTGTGGATCGTCGGCCGCTCGCTGATCGATGTCGAGGAGCTGCGCGTGCAGGCGCCGCCCGGCGTCCGGTTCGTGACCCGGTTCGTCGCCGACGCCGAGGTGCCGGCGTTCTTCCGCCGCGCCGACGCGGTCGTGCTCCCGTACTCGCGGACCGAGCGCCTTGACCAGTCTGGCGTGCTGGCGACCGCGCTGGCGTTCGCCAAGCCGACAGTGCTCTCAGACGTCGGCGGCTTCAGCGAGGTGGCCGCGCAGGGAGCGGGGGTGCTCGTGCCGCCCGACGATCCCAGGGCGCTGGCCGACGCCGTCAACGGGCTGCTGTCTGACCCCGACCGCCGGCTGCGGCTCGCGCGCGCGGCCGCCGCGGCCGCGGCCGGGCCGTACTCGTGGGACGAGGCGGCCCGCAGGACGCTCGAGCTGTATCGCGGGCTGGTTTCCGGCGCGGCGGCGGCTACGCCACAATCGGCGCCGTCGTGACCGCGCTGGCGATCGTCTTCTGGGTCTCGGCCGGCCTGGTGCTGTACGCCCATGCCGGCTACTTCCTGCTGCTCTGGGTGGTCAGCCGGGTCCGCCGGCGGTCCGCGGCGGGGGCCGATCCGGGGTCGCCACCGTCAGTGTCGGTGATCGTCGCCGCCTACGCCGAGGCAGAGGTGATCGCCGGCCGCGTCGCCAATCTGCGCGGGCTCGACTACCCAGCCGAGCGGCTCGAGGTGATCGTCGCCTGCGACGGCTCCCCCGACGCTACGGCGCAGCGGGCGCGCGCGGCCGGCGCCGACGTCGTGCTCGAGCTCCCGCGCGGCGGCAAGATCCGCGCCCAGGACGCGGCGGTGCAGCGCTCCGAGGCCGAGATCGTGGCGTTCTCGGACGCCAACGTGCGCTGGGAGGACGGAGCGCTCGCCCGGCTGGTGGCGCCGTTCGCCGATCCCCGGGTGGGGTACGTGTGCGGCGACGTCGCGTTCGTCAACGACCGCGGCACCAACCAGGAGGGTCTCTACTGGCGCTATGAGATGGCGCTGCGGGCGCTGGAGTCTCGGGTGAGCTCGGTGACCGGCGGCAACGGCGCGATCTACGCGACCCGCCGGGAGTGCTACCTGGTCGTCGATCCGATCATGGGCCACGACCTGTCGTTTCCGTTCAACATGGTCAAGCGCGGCTGGCGCGCGGTGTACGCGTCCGACGCGCACGCCGCGGAGAAGATGGTGCCGACGATCGAGGGCGAGTTCGCCCGCAAGCGCCGGATGATGAGCCACACCTGGCCGATCGTCCTGCAGGGCGGGATGCTGTCGCCGCGCGGCTACGACCCGCTGTATGCGCTGATGATCTTCTCCCACCGGATCGTGCGCTATCTGACGCCGTTCCTGCACGTGATCGCGCTGGGGACGAGCATCGCGCTGATCGGCCAGGGCTGGGTGTACGTGGCCGCGGTGGCGATCCAGGTCGCGATCCTGCTGGCCGCGCTGGCGGCCGGGGCGATCCGCGCCCGTCCGCTGCTGATCGCCCGCTACTACGTGCTGACCACGGCGTCGCTGGCGGCGGGGCTGTGGGACTGGCTGAAGCACGGCACCGCGGCGGGCTGGGAGCCCGCGGAGGGCACGCGGTGAGCTCGCGGCGCAACGGCAGGCCCCGGCGTCCACAGCTCGACGACGCGGTGAGGCGTGCGATCGATGTCACCGTATCGGCCGCCGGGACGGCGGTGACGGCGCCGGTGGTTGCGGCACTGGCGGCGGCGATCCGGCTGGAGTCGCCGGGCAGCGCGATCTACCGCCAGACGCGGGTCGGCCTCGACGGCGAGCTGTTCTCGATCTACAAGCTGCGCACGATGGTCAGCGGCGCCGAGTTCATCGGCGCGGGGCTGTCGATCAATCAGGGCGACGACCGGATCACGCGGATCGGCTCGTTCCTGCGCCGCTACTCGCTCGACGAGCTGCCAAACCTGTGGAACGTGCTGCGCGGTCAGATGTCGCTCGTCGGTCCGCGTCCGACCGTCCAGGTTCAGGTCGAGCAATACACCGAGCACGAGCGCGGCCGGCTGAGGGTCAAGCCAGGAATCACCGGCTGGGCCCAGATCAACGGCCGGGCGTCGCTGCCCTGGCCAGAGCGGATCGAACTCGACCTCTGGTACGTGGAGCACCGCACCGTCAAACTCGATCTGGAGATCATGGCCCGGACCGTGCGAATGGTGCTCGCCGGACACGGGCTCTACAAGGGAGACACGGGCGGATGGCGGGCGACGTAGGCGTACTGCTCACCGGCGTCGGCAAGCGCTACGACATCGTCTCGGCGTTCGCCCAGCACGGCACAGTCGTGGCCGCCGACCCCAATCCGCTGGCGCCCGCCCAGTACGCCGCCCACCACCGGCGCGCGGTACCGCGGATCGACGATCCGGGGTACGTGCCGGCGCTGCAGGAGCTCTGCGAGGAGTTCAACGTCGGCGCAGTGGTGCCGCTGACCGACCTGGACATCGAGGTCCTGGCGCACGCACGGGCCGCCGGCCGGCTGCCCGCATTCGTCCCCGACGCCGAGATCGCCCGGGCCACGTTCGACAAGTACGAGGCCCACCTGCTGCTGGAGCGCCTCGGCCTGCCCTCGCCGCCAACCGTGCTCCCCGGCGAGCCGATTCCCTACTTCCCGGTGATGGTCAAGCCGCGCAAGGGCTCGGGCGCGCGCTCGATCCACGCCGCGGCCGACGAGGCCGCGGCGGCGTTCATGGTCGACTACATCGCCGAGCCGGCGATGGTGCAGAAGCTGATGGACGGCCCCGAGATCTCGATCGACCTGCTGTGCGATCTGAGCGGCCGCTGCCTCAACGCGATCCCGCGGACGATGATCGAGTCGCGCGGCGGCGAGTCGATCAAGGGCACCGTGATCGCCGACCGGGAGCTGATCGAGCTGGGCCGCCGCGTGGTGGAGGCGCTCGGGGTGCGTGGCCCGTGCACCGTCCAGGTGTTCCGCGACAGCGAGGTCGGGCTCGGGATCACCGACGTCAACACCCGGTTCGGCGGCGCGTTCCCCGCGCCGATGTACGCGGCGCTGCCCGGCCGTACGTACCCGGAGCTGATCGTGCGGATGGCCCGCGGCGAGCGGATCGACCCCCACGTCGGCGAGTTCCGCGCCGGGATCAGCTTCACCCGGTACTTCTGGCAGCTCGAGCTCGACGAGGCAATGCGGCCGACGGGACGCGACATCGTGGTGCCGCCCGGTCCTCCCCGCCCACGGGGCGTGCCGGCCCCGCCCAACCCGTTCGCCGAGCGTGCGCGGCTTTCCGACCAGCTGAGCGTGCGCCCGTTGGAGGCTGGCGATGCGGAGGAGCTCTACGCGCTGTCTGACGCCAACCGCGCATACCTGGCGGAGTTCATGCCGTGGGCCGCCGGCCAGACCTTCGCCGCCTCCCGGGCGCACGTCGACTACTCCCAGCGGCGCCAGGCCGCCAACAACGGATTTGACTGCGCGATCCTGCGCGACGACCGGATCGTCGGGTGCGTCGGCTACCACTCGGTCAGTTGGCAGCACCGGTCGACCAGCATCGGCTACTGGCTTGCCGAGTCCGAGCAGGGCCGGGGAACGATGACGCTCGCCGCCCGCGCGCTCGTCGACCACGCATTCGCCGTCTGGGACCTCAACCGGGTCGAGATCGCGGCCGCGGTCGACAACGCCCGCAGCCGGGCCGTCGCCCGGCGGCTCGGCTTCACTGAGGAGGGCACGCGGCGCCAGGCCGAGCGCGTGGGCAGCCGGTACCTGGATCACGTGGTCCACTCGATGCTCGCGTCCGAGTGGGCGGGGTATTAGGGCCTGCCGCTAAGGGGTACTGCCCGGTCAACTCCTCTTTCGAGCGGATTTTCCGGGACCGCGGGGAGTTGACCATGGTTGTCAGGGTCAACTCCCCACGGTGCTCGCACGGACCCCTCACTTGGGGAGCTGACTTGTGTGCGCCGGCCCAGCTCCTCTTGATCGACGGGGTTGGGGTGCCACACCAAACCCCCATCGACTGGCTAGTCAACCAGTCAAATCACGCCGCGCGCCAACTCGATACCTTCCAGAGTGGAAACGAATTCGCAGGAGGACTGAGAGCAATGGCGAAAGCCCCACGTTCGCTGGCGGGTCGGGTGGTCGCAATCACCGGCGGCGCCCGCGGCATCGGACGCGCGACCGCGGCGGCATTGATCGCGAAGGGAGCCCGGGTCGCGATCGGCGACATCGAGGAGCAGCTGGCTCAGACGACCGCCGAGCAGCTCGGCGCGGGAACGATCGGCCTGTCGCTCGACGTCACCGACCGGGCCAGCTTCGCCGGGTTCCTCGACGAGGTCGAGCGTCGACTCGGCCCGCTCGACGTGCTGATCAACAACGCCGGGATCATGCCGATCGGGAGCTTCGTCGACGAGACCGACGCGACCGCCGAGCGTCTGGTCGACATCAACCTGCACGGTGTGCTGCTGGGCTCAAAGCTCGCGCTCGAGCGGTTCGTCCCGCGTGGACGCGGCCACCTCGTCCAGATCGCCTCTGCCGCGGGCAAGATGGGCTTCCCCGGCGGCGCGACCTACTGCGCGACCAAGCACGCGGTCGTCGGCCTCAGCGAGTCGCTGCGTGCCGAGCTGCGGGGCACGAACGTGGACATCAGCGTTGTGATGCCGGTCGTCGTCAACACCGAGCTCGGCTCCGGCCTGCCCGAGACCCGCAGCTTCAAGCCGGTCCAGCCCGAGGACGTCGCCAACGCGATCGTCGAGGCGCTCCAGACGGGCCGCTACGACGTGTACATACCGCGCTCGGTGGCCGGGATCGTCCGCGGGGCGGCGCTGATGCCCCGCTCGATGGCCGAGGCCATCGGCCGGGTGCTGAAGGGCGACCAGGTGCTCGCCCGCCCCGACCACATGGCCCGGGCGGCGTACGAGACGCGGATGGCCGAGACCATCGCCAAGGGCCAGGCGGGTCTCGCCTCTGCCGCGCCGGACCTCCAGGCCGCCCAGGAGGCCGCGGAGCCCGAGCGCGAAGCCGTCTAGTGTCGGGACACTAACCGACGCTCGCCAGCCAGTTGGCGAGCAGCGCGCCGATCCGCGGACCGGCGTCCTCTTGGAGGAAATGTCCGGCATCAGCGATCACGTGGTCGATCTCGCCGCCACCCAGCGCGGCGGCGAACTGCCGGCCGGTGGCCAGCGGCAGCACGGGGTCTGAATCAGCCCACATGCACAGCTTGGGCCGCCCATCGACCCGCAGCGCGTCGAGCACCCGCTGTCCGTCCTGCGCCCCCGGCATCGAGGGCGACGTGGGCAGGATCAGCGGGAACGCGCGCGCCCCCGCCTTGGACTCGGGCGTCGGGAACGGCGCCTCGTAGGCGGCGATCACCTCGTCCCCCGGATCCGTGTGGCAGGCGCGGCGGACCAGCAGGCCGACCGGCACGTCCTCGGTGCGTGCGACGAAGTCCCGAAACGCCAGCCACGCGTCGTTCATCCGCTGGTGCCCGGTGAACAGCCCGGTGTCGAGCGCGACGATGCGGGCGATGCGCTCCGGGTGCTCGACGGCCAGCCGCAGCCCGATCGGTCCACCCCAGTCGTGCACGACCACGGTCGCGTCGCGCAGATCTAGCTCCACTACCAGTGCGGCCATCGCCGCGACGTGGCGATCGTAGGTGTACCAGTCGAGCTCGGTCGGCTTGTCGGAGCGGCCGAAGCCGGGCAGGTCCGGGGCGATGCAGCGAAAGCCGGCGTCGCGCACCGGCGGGATCACCTTGCGCCACAGAAACGACCACGTCGGCTCCCCGTGGAAGAACACCACCGGTCTTCCTTCGCCCTCGTCCAGGTGCGCCAGGCGCAGCCCGTCGTACTCGCGCCAGCGCGATCCGAACGGGAAGTCGGGCAGACCTTCGAGCAGCCCCTCGGGAGTGCGAAACACCTCGGGCACGTGAGGAACCCTACGGCCCATCGACGATCGCGTGCGACGCATCCGAGGCGACGGTCACCTCGATCACGCCCGTAAACCGCTCCCACGCGATCAGGTTGAGCGACTGCAGACGGTCGAGCATCGCCTGGAACGCCGCCGCCTGCGAGCGGTTTACATAACGCCTGGCGATCGTGAACGAGTAGCCGGTGGTGGCCGTGCGGTCCGCGCCCCCGAGGGCCTCCTGGTAGCGCGAATCGGTGACCGCGCTGGACACGATCAGCGGCTGCGCCCCGCCCGACAGTGTCCGCACCCGCGCCGCGAGCTCGACCAGGAGGTCGACCGCCGCCGGCCTCAACCCGCGGTACACGGCCGCTGGGACCTTCAGCTGCTTGGCCTCGGCCCCGATTCCGGCGGCGTAGCCGAGCCCCAGCTGCGAGGCGTTGGAGGGCAGCCGCACCAGCTCATGCTTGGCGTAGGCGTCATATAGGGCGTTGGGATCCGAGAACGCGGAGGTCCGGTCGGGCGGGTGCAGGACCTCGGCCGAGGACCCCGAGGCCGCCTGCAGCGAAGCGAGCCGCACAAGCGCCGAGCGGTCGCTGCGGTACAGGCGCATGATTTGCGCCGCGCCGAGGATCCGCCAGTAATACAGCGACGAGTCGTCGCCAAAGCTCGCCAGCACGTTGAACGCGGCGCCGTGGCGATCGGGGGCGGTGTCGAAGTACAGCCGGGTATAGGACACCGGCTTGCCGCCGTCGTACAGATCCAGCACGTGCTGCAGGTTGCCGATACCCATGTGGTAGGACTCGATCGCGAGGTCCGGGCGCCCGAACCGGCGCTGGGCGAGCTGCAGGTAGCGCACGGTTGCCGCGAGCGCCCGCGGCGGGTTGAAGCGGTCGTCGACGGCCGCCCGGCGGCGTTCCAGCCGGGCCGCCAGCGCGACCTGGTCGTTGCCCGAGGCTCGGTTGATCTCGGCCGTCAGCTTGCGGCTCGCGGCCAGATCGATGTGCATTGAAAGCAGCGACTGGCCGGTCTGGGCGAGGATCTGGGTCAGCCCGGAGGCCACCGCCGGGTCGTTGCCGGCCATCGCGTCCGGCCGCCCGGCGCTCTCGAGGAACACGATCGCTTCGAGCATGTTCGGGTCGATTCCGGAGTTCGCGCTCGCGGTGTCGATCAACGGCCGCAGCTTGGCCACCCGGGCCGCCGTGGCCACCGCCCCGCCGGGACTGGCGGTGAACAGCACGTGGCCCTCGCCGGCAATCGCCCGGGCCTGAAAGTCGGCCTCGCGCGAGCTGACATAGGCGAACGGGTCGCCCGCCTTGGCGGCGCGGCCGATCCCCGGGAGCGGCACCTGCTCATGACCGCGACCGGCGCTCACCGCAACGACCACCGCCACGACCGCAACGATGGCCGCGGCCGCGAGCACGAACACCAGCCGGCGGCGGGTCAGGGCCGATCTGCGCGCCGTCGAGGCCACCGGGGCGACCGTAGCAATCGGCGCCAGCCGAGGCGGAGGCTACGGTTTCACAATTGCACCGCTGTAACCTTACGCAGCCCTTAGCCTACTTCTGTTTGCCTTCTCGGCTATTCTCGTGCGCTCGCGAGTTGGCGGTCGTCGCTGGCTGGCCCGAATTACGCGCCGCCTCTTTAGGCCGAGGGCGCTGAAGATCCTGACGTCGAGTGGAGGCATTGGAGCGTCCGTATGCAAATCTTGGTTCTTGGTGGTGATGGGTATCTCGGTTGGCCGACGGCCCTCCATCTCTCCGCCGCTGGACATGACGTAGCAGTCAACGACAACTTCGCCCGTCGCGGTTACGACGATGAGATGGGCGTGGAGAGCCTGGTACCGATCGCCACGCTCGAGGACCGGATCGCCGCTTGGCGCGAGGTCAGCGGCAAGACGATCAAGTCGTATGTGGGCGACCTGTGTGACCCGGCGTTCGTGCACAACATGGTGGGCGACTTCCGGCCCGACACGATCGTGCACTTCGCCGAGCAGCGCGCCGCGCCGTACTCGATGATCGACCAGGCGCACGCGGTCTACACCCAGACCAACAACGTCGTGGGCAACCTCAACGTGATGTACGCGATCGCCGACACCGACATCGACATCCACCTGGTCAAGCTGGGGACGATGGGCGAGTACGGCACCCCGAACATCGACATCGAGGAGGGGTGGATCGAGGTCGAGCACAAGGGTCGCAAGGACCGGATGCTCTTCCCCAAGCGCCCGGGCTCCTTCTACCACTGTTCGAAGGTCCACGACAGCACGAACATCGAGTTCGGCTGTCGCATCTGGGGCATGCGCGCCACCGACCTCAACCAGGGCGTCGTGTACGGCTCGGACACCGAGCACACCAAGCTCGACTCACGCCTGGCCACCCGCTTCGACTACGACGGGGTGTTCGGCACCGTGCTGAACCGGATGACGATCCAGGCGGTGCTCGGGCATCCGCTGACGGTCTACGGCAACGGCTCGCAGACCCGCGGCCTGATCAACCTCGTCGACACCGTCGAGTGCATCCGGCTGGCGTCCGAGAACCCCGCCGACCGCGGCGAGTTCCGCGTGTTCAACCAGATGACCGAGTCGATGTCGATCAAGGAGATCGCCGAGACGATCGCCCGCGAGTTCCCGGGCGAGGCCTCGATCGAGCACGTCGACAATCCGCGCGTCGAGCTCTACGACCACTACTACAACGTCACGCACACCGCGCTCGAGGGCCTCGGCCTGAAGCCGACGCTGCTGTCGACGACGCTGATCGACCAGCTGTTCGACGTCGTCGAGCGCCATAAGGACCGCGTTGACGCGCAGGCCGTGATGCCGACCGTGCGCTGGCGCGAGACGTCTAGCGAACTCCCCACCCAGGCCGGCACGCTCGCCCAGACGTGAGCTCGGCTGCAGGGGAGGGCCTGAGCGGGCGCCGGGTCCTGGTAACGGGAGGTTCTGGATTCATCGGCCGGCACGTGGTGTCCGAGCTGTCGGACGCCGGCGCGCGGGTGCGCGTCGTCGACCTGCAGCCCCACCCGGACCCGACGGTCGACGTCGTCCAGGGCGACATCGCCGACCGCGAGCTGCTCGACGCCGCCTTTGAGGGCGGCTTTGACTCGGTCGTCCACCTGGCCGCGATCACCTCGGTGCTGCGCTCACTCGAGCACCCCGAGCTGACCTATCGCACCAACGTCATCGGGACCACGGGGCTGCTCGAGGCGGCTCGGGCCGCTGGCGTGGGCTCGCTGGCGTTCGCCTCGACCAACGCGGTCGTCGGTCCGATGGACTCCCCGGCGATCACCGAGGCCGATCGGCTGCGACCGCTGACGCCGTACGGCTCGACGAAGGCCGCCGGCGAGATGTTGATGTCCGCCTACACTGCGTCCTACGGCGTGCGCTGCACGGCCGTGAGGCTGACCAACGTCTATGGACCCGGGATGCAGGCCAAGGACAGCATCGTCGCCCGGCTGATGCGGGCGATCCGCCTGGGTGGGACGTTTGAGATCTACGGCGACGGGCAGCAGGTCCGCGACTATGTCCACGCTCACGACGTCGTCGCCGCGATGCGCCTTGCGCTCGTCAACGAGCAGTGGAGTGGCCCGGTCGTGATCGGAGCCGGCCGATCTCTGTCCGTGCTCGAGGTGGTCGACGCCGTCCGCGACGTGACCGGGGCCGACGTCTCGGTGCGCCACGGTCCCGCCAAGCAGGGCGAGATGCCCGCCGTGATCGTCGATCACAGCCACGCCCGGTCCTTGGGTTGGACGCCTCGGTATGCCAGCTTCGAGGAAGGTCTGATGGGGGTGTGGGACGAGTGGTCCAAGATCGACCTCGACGCCGTTGCGGCGGGCTCGGGCGCCGTCGGGGTCCCCGGTACGACCGGGGGTTCGAAGTGAGCTTGGCCCCGTCGGAGGAGTTCGCGGTCGAGGTCGAGCTTGCCCGGCTCGAGCCTGGCGAGCGCGACGCCGCGCGGTCGTTCCTCACCGCCCATCCGCCCAACGTCGGGTCGCCGCTGGCGATCGTGATCCCGGCCTACAACGAGGAGCCGACCGTCGCCGAGGTCGTCGCGGAGATCCCGTCCGAGGCCGCCGGCCTCGCCACGGAGGTGATCGTCGTGGTCGACGGCGCCAAGGACGCGACCGCCGAGCAGGCCCGGTCGGCCGGCGCGCTCGTCTGCGACGTCCCCGTCAATCGCGGCCAGGGCGCGGCCCTGCGCCTGGGCTACTGGCTGGCTCGCGCCCGCGGTGCCCAGATCATCGCCACGATCGACGCCGACGGCCAGTATGAGCCCGAGGAGCTCGGCCGGGTCGTGCAGCCGATCCTCGACGGCGACGCCGACTTCGTCTCGGGCTCGCGCCGGCTGGGCGCTGAGCTCACCACCGACAGGGTCCGCCACGCCGGCGTGCTCGTGTTCGGCACGCTGATCAGCGTGCTCGTCCGCCATCGGGTCACCGATCCCGCCTGCGGGATCCGCGCGATGCGCTCCGAGGTGACCGCGGCGGTCACGCTCGAGCAGCGCCAGTACCAGGCGTCCGAGCTGATGATCAGCGCGGCTCTGAACGGCTATCGGCTCGGCGAGGTGCCCACCACGATGCGCGATCGCGGCCTGCACGCGACCAAGACCAAGAAGGGCGGGAACTTCGGCTACGGGGTCCGGTTCGCCCGGGCGGCCATCCACACCTGGTGGCGCGACCGCAACGCGGCCCGGATGCGGCTCCGCCCCGAGAAGATCCAGAACTCGTAGAGGAAGTACCGGAGCCCGTACAGCAGGGCGAGTACTGCGAAGTAGGAGCCGGTCACGAGGATCACGCGGATCCCGTGGCCCGCGGGGATGCCCTGGACGTGGCGGTGGGTCCAGGCGGTGGCCAGCGACAGCGCGACCAGCGTCGACGCCGACAGCACCACGTAGGCGAAGATCTCGCGCCCGAACGCGACCCGGCCCTCGACCTTCCAGGTCCAGCGGCGGTTCATCGTCCAGTTCGGGATCGCGCCGGCGATGAACGCGGTGATCGAGCACACAGTCGTTGAGAACCCGACGACGTACAGGGCCGCGAACACGATCGCACTCGTGATCGCAGACACCATCGATGAAATCGCGAAGCGGGCGATGCGACGGCCGAGGATCACGTCGCGCAGGCGCTTGAGGCGTTCTAGGGGCACGCGGCGTGAATCCTAGCGGCAGTAGTGCGAAACGGGGGGATGGGAGCGGGTTTGACGGGCTCGGGCGTCACGGGGCGCTTACACCGCGCGGGGGCCCTGCCGGCCGGTCGGAACTGTAGCGTCCTTGGGGAAGTGCGCATCCAGGCTGCCTGCGACGAGATCGAGCTCACCGACGATCTGGTGATCATCGGTGAGAACTCGAGGGTCCTGCTAGGTCTACCCGATTGCACGTTCGACCTCGCCTACCTCGATCCTCCGTTCAATACCGGCCGCGCTCAGGCCCGGCGCACGCTCGAGGTCCTGCACGACGCCGATGGCGACCGGGTCGGGTTCGGCGGCAGGCGTTACCGCTCACGGCTGCTGCGGACGCTCAGCTACGACGACGCGTTCTCGGACTACCTGAGCTTCCTGGAGCCGCGGGTCAGCCGCGCGCGCGAGCTCCTGGCCGACCACGGGACGCTGTACTTCCACATCGACTATCGCGAGGCGCACTACTGCAAGCTGCTGCTCGACGAGGTGTTCGGGCGCGAGGCGTTCCTCAACGAGCTGATCTGGAGCTATGACTACGGGGCCAAGCCCCGCCGCCGCTGGCCGGCCAAGCACGACACGATCCTGGTCTACGTCAAGACGCCGGGTGCCCACCACTTCGACGCCGACGCGGTCGAGCGCGAGCCCTACATGGCGCCGGGCCTGGTCAGCGCCGAGAAGGCCGCGCGCGGCAAGCGGCCGACCGACGTCTGGTTTCACACGATCGTCCCCACCAACGGGCGCGAGAAGACCGGCTACCCCACCCAGAAGCCCGAGGGCGTCCTGCGCCGGATGGTCGCGGCGTCGTCGCGGCCGGGGGGATGGTGCCTGGACCCGTTCGCCGGGTCGGGGACGCTGGGCGCGGTGTGCCGCGAGCTCGGTCGGCGGTTCGTGCTGATCGACGAGAACCCGGTGGCGGTCGACGTGATGCGCGAGCGGCTCGGCGGCGCCTCGGGCGAGGGCCGGGCCGCGGCCTCGAGCGCCTAACCGGGGTCCCCGGAGACGCTAGCCGTCGGGCTCCTTGCGCACGAGCGGCACGAACCGGACGGCCTCGAGCTTGGCGCGGATGATCCCCTCGGGCGTTCGCTGGGCCAGGATCAGGTGCTGATCGGTCGTGCCGACCGGCGCCACCATCCGCCCGCCGGGCGCGAGTTGTTCCTCGAGTGCGGACGGGATCGCCTCGCCCGTGGCGGCGGCGACATTGATCGCGTCGAACGGGGCCCGGTCGGGCAGGCCCTCCCAGCCGTCCCCGACCACGAACGTGACGTTCTCGATCCCGAGCCGGTCGATCGCCACTGCCGCGTCGGCGCTGAGCGGCTCGTGGCGCTCGATCGTCCACACGTGCTCGCACAGCAGCGCCAGCAGCGCCGCGTGGTAGCCCGAGCCCGTGCCGACGTCGAGTGCGCGGTCATCCTTGCGCAGCGCCAGCATCTCGAGCATCCGCGCGACCACCAGCGGCTGTGAGATCGTCTGCCCACAGTCGATCGGGAGCGCCACGTTGTCGTAGGCGCGCTTGCGCTCGCGGCGTGGCACGAACAGCTCCCGCGGGACCGACGCGATCGCGGACAGCACTCGCTCGTCGCCGATCACCGGCCTGAGCCTTCGGGCTAGCTGCGCTGCCCTCGTGAGTGCCTGCTCCGTTCACGTTGGGGCAAGTCTGCCCGCTTTACAGCTTTCCTTCCGACAGGCGTGAGCTGATCTCGTGCAGGAACCGCGCGGCGTGGGCGCCGTACAGGATCCGGTGGTCGCAGGTCAGCGTCACCGTCATCACGTCGCCGGCAACCACCGCACCGTCGCGCACGACCGGCACGCGGCGGATCGTGCCCGCAGCCAGCGCAGCGGCCTGCGGCGGGTTGATCACCGCCGAGGAGAACGCCACGCCCAGCTCGCCGGGGGGCGCCAGTGTGAACGTGGCGCCCGAGAACGCAGGCGGTGAGAGCTCGCCGGCGAGCGCGGCCACGGTCAGCTGCTCGACCTCGCCCGAAAGCTCCGGCAACTGCTTGCGGTCGGCGTCGAACACGGTCGGGATCAGATAGGTGTCCTCCGTGGTCAGCGCGATCCCGACGTTGACCCGCGAGTACAGCTCGTAGCGGCCGTCGCGGTAGGCGCCGTTGGCGCGCGGCACGGCGCGCAGCGCAAGCGCACAGGCGCGGGCCAGCATCGCGGTCAGCGGCCAGCCGTGCGCGGCCGATAGCGAGAGGCACGCGGCCATGTCGACCTCGGCGCCTAGCTCGAGGTCGGGCACCGTGGCCCTGGACTCCGCCGCCCGCCGCGCGACCGCGCGCTCGCCGGCGGTCGGCTCCTGGACCGTCGTATCCCCCTTGGTGCTCAGAACAGGTCCTCCAGGTCGAGGCCGCCCCAGGTGGGGATGAACTCGTCAGCGTCGAGGTTGACGATGTCCTCGCGCAGCAGCCGGAGCAGCTTCGACGCGTCCTTGGCCGGCAGCTCCCAGTACAGCACGACCTCGCCGTCATCGATCGACACGACCTCGATGCGGTCGATCCGGCGACGGTCGGCCATGAACGCGGGCTCGAGGCCGCCGCGCGAGACGATCAGCTCGTAGGCGCGGTTGGCCCTCACCGGGGCGCCCCCTGCTCGTCCAGGGCGGCGGCGGCGTCCTGGACCGAGTACAGAATGTCCTCACCGACCTGGATCGCGGGCAGCGTGCGCACCCCGACCGAGGCCGCCCGCGCTGTGGCCCGGCTCAGGCCATCGGTGACCGAGCGCAGCCCGATGCCCTTCAGCACCGCGGCCGGGTGCATTTCGCACGCGGCCGCGGCGATCAGCACCGTGCTGTCGTCGCCGAGCTCGCGCCCACCGGCGAACTCCTGGCGAAAGCACGCCAGCGAGAACGCCACCGCGCGCCCGATGTGCTTGGCGTAGGTGGCGGCGAGCATCGCGGTCCGGGCGTCGGGCGGCCATCGCCGGGGCCAGCGCAGCGGCTGGATCCCAAGCCGATCGGCCGCGCGCTGCACCGCCTCGCGGTCGGGCTCGGGCTCGGTCAGCCCGAGGTCGGCGCCGAGCACGGGCTCCCACTCCGGCACCACCGGGAGCGCGGACATGACCCGCTCGGCGAGCAGGTAGCACGCGGGGCTGCCGAGGTCGTAGTAGAAGGTCGGCTGGTCCGAGGTCGACGGCTGCGCCACTGCCAGCTCAGCCGCTCAGCCGTGGATCAGCCAGCCGTCGGCGGCGCGGGCCGCCTCCATCACGCCCTCCGACAGCGTCGGATGACCGTGGATGGTGCGGGCGATCTCGGGGTATCCGCCCTCCAGCAGCTTCGTGTTGACGAGCTCCTGGATCAGCTCGGTCGCCTTCGCCCCCACGATGTGGCCGCCGAGCAGCTCTCCGTACTTCTTCTCGCCGACGATCTTGATCACGCCGGTGCGATCGCCGTAGACGGTCCCCGCGCCGACGGCGCCGTACTGGACCTTGCCGATTGTGACGTCGTGACCCTGCTCGCGCGCCTGCTCCTCGGTGAGACCGAAGCTGGCGACGTTCGGTGCGCAGAACGTAGCCCGCGGAACGTCGATGTACTCGATCGGATGGGTGTCCAGCCCGGATGCGTCCTCGACCGCGATCACGCCCTCGTCGGAGGCCTTGTGGGCCAGTGCGGGGCCTGGGACCAGGTCGCCGATCGCGTAGATCCCCTCAGCGCTCGTGCGCATCGCTCCGTCGACTGCGATCAGGCCGCTGTCGTCGAGCTTGACGCCCGCGGCCTCGAGGCCGAGGGCCTCGACGTCGGGCCCGCGGCCGGCGGCGATCACGAGCCAGTCGGTCTCGCCGGACTGCTCGCCGTGCGTGAACGTGACGCTCCGGTCGGTGGACTGCACGTCGGTGACCAGCGTGGCGGTGTGCACGTCGATCCCCTGGCGCTTGAAGCCGCGCTCGGCGACCTTGGAGATGTCGGCGTCCTCGGTCGGCAGCACGCGGTCGAGCGCCTCGAACAGCATCACCTGGACGCCGAGGCGGGCGTAGCCGGAGGCGATCTCCGACCCCGACGCCCCGGCGCCGACGACGGCCATCGTCGCCGGCAGCTCGTTCAGCGCCCACGCCTCCTCGGTGCCGATCACGCGCCCCGAGAACTCGGTGCCGGGGATCGGCCGCTTGACCGAGCCGGCAGCCAGCACGATCGTCTTGGCCGAGATCTGGTCGCCACCGACCGAGATCGAGCCGCTCCCCGCCAGCGACGCCTCGCCCTCGATCAGATCGATCTTGTTCTTCTGCAGCAGCCCGGCGACTCCGCCGGTGAGCGTCTTGATCACCTTCTCGCGGCGCGCGCTGACCGCCGCGTAGTCGACCTCGGGCTCGGCGACCTTGATTCCGAAGTCGTCGGCGTCGCGCACCTCCGACAGCACGTCGGCCACGCGCAGGACGGCCTTGGCCGGGATGCAGGCGTAGTTCAGACAGCGACCGCCGACCCGGTCCTTCTCCACCACCGCGGTCTTCATCCCGAGCTGGGCCGCACGAATCGCCGCCACGTAACCGCCCGGCCCGGAGCCGATCACCACGCAGTCATAAGAGGAATCCGCCATATACATCTACCCTAGCCGAAGGGTTCGAGGCCACGTCCGCCGCCCCGTCGAGGGTCCGCGCGGAAGGCCTCAGCGAGCCGGTGGGGCCGGCATCTGCATTCGGCTGAGCACCCGCACGAGCTTGAAGAACAGCAAGCCGCCGCCGCCGATGATCACGACCGGGACGACGAAGCCGAGCAGGTTGCTGGCGCGGATCAGCAGCAGGGCAAAGATCAGGATCACGATCGCGAGCACCGCCTGGAACCCGAGCACAGCCCAGTAGCGCATCTGCCACATCCCCAGGCCGCAGATGATCATCAGCACCGAGAACACGATCACGCCGCCAACGGCGGTGTGGGTGCCGCCGAATGAGTGGCGGCCGCTCACCATCACGTCGACCAGGTCGCCCACGCCGACGATCAGCGCGATCAGCACGGCGATCTTGATCGACCACGGACGCTCACCGGGGGCGAGCGGGACCAGCTGTGCCCTGACCGCGGCGTTGCGCTCCTCTGAGCTGCGCCGCGGCGCCGGAGCGGCCGGACCGGCCGCGGTCGGCGCCGGACGTGGGGCCGTCGCGGTCTGCGCCGCAGCCGATCCGGCCGGCTTCTTGCGCTGACCGCGCTTGCGGCTACGAGGAGCCAACTGCGGCCTCCGCCCGCGAGTCGTCGCCGATCAGGCGCCTGAGCTCGGCGGCCGTGCTCCGGGGGTCGGCGGCATCGGTGAGCGCGCGCACGACCGCGATCCGCGTCGCTCCCGCGTCGCGGACATCGGCCGCGTTGGCGGATGAGATGCCGCCGATCGCGAAGAACGGGGCCGGCGCGGCGGTCGCTGCGTAGCGGACGAGTTCGAGCCCGACGGGCGGTCGTCCCGGCTTGGTCGGGGTGGCGTGTACGGGCCCGACGCCGATGTAGTCGACCGGAGCGCCGCCAGCGGCGTCGACCTGCTCGGGCGAGTGCGTCGACAGGCCGACGAGGCGCTCGTCGCCGACGATCTCACGCGCCTGCGCCGGGCTCAGGTCGTCCTGGCCGACGTGCACGCCGTCGGCGGCCGCGGCTCCGACCAGGTCGGGGCGGTCGTTGAGGATGAACAGCGCCTGGTGGCGGCGGCAGGCGCGCGCGAACCGGCGCGCAGCCGCCAGCACCTCGGCGTCGGAGCCGTCCTTGATCCGCAGCTGCACGATGTCGACGCCGCCGTCCAGAGCGGCGTTGAGGAACTCGTCCGGGTGGTCGTCGCAGACCAGGTACAACCGGGCCGTACGCAGGCGCTGGCGTCTGTCGTCCACGACTCCAGTCTGGCAGGACCGCCGCGCTAGGATTGGCTGGAACGGGAGCCCTACCGACCGGGCTGAGAGGGCGGACGCCCGAGTCCGCCGACCGTCTGAACCTGAACCGGGTAATGCCGGCGCAGGGAGGTATGAATCTTGCGCACCAGTAGCAGCCCATTTGACGTAGCCGTCATAGGTGGCGGCGTGATCGGCCTTGCCACCGCCTGGCGGGCGGCGCAGCGCGGACTGCGAGTGATCGTGCTCGAGCGTGCGCAGCCGGGCGCCGGCGCGTCACGCGTGGCCGCCGGGATGATCGCGCCGATCAGCGAGGCCAGCCTGAAGGAGGAGCCGCTGCTGCGCCTCTCGCAGGCCAGCGCGCGCGCCTACCCTGGGTTCGTCGCTGAGCTGCGGGACGCCTCGGGCCTGGACCCGGGCTACCTGGGCTGCGGAACGCTGGCGGCCGCCCGCGACCGCGATGAGGCCGAGGCGCTGGACCGCGAGTTGGCGATGCGGACCAAGCTCGGCCTGCCGGTCACGCGGCTGCTGGCCAGCGAGGCGCGGCGCTTGGAGCCCGGACTGGCGCCGGCGGTGCGGCTCGCACTCGACGTTCCCGACGATCACGTGATCGATCCACGCGCGCTGACCGTCGCGCTGGCCGAGGCGCTGCGCCGGGCCGGCGGGGAGCTGCGCACCGGCTGCAGGGTCGCCGAGGTTCTGGTCACCCGCGATCGAATCGACGGCGTGCGGCTCGTCGGCGGCGACGAACTCGTCGCCGAGCAGGTGCTGATCGCCGCCGGCGTGTGGTCGAGCCAGCTGGGCGGCATCCCCGAGGAGGCGATGGTCCCGATCCGGCCGGTCAAGGGGCAGACCCTGCAGATGCACGACCCCAGCGGCCCCGGGCTGCTCACGCGAGTGCTGCGGATGAGCCCCGGCTACATCGTCCCGCGCGGCGACGGGCGCTACGTTCTCGGCGCGACCATGGAGGAGCGCGGATTCGACACGACGATCACCGCCGGCGCGATCTTCGATCTTCTACGTGACGCGATCGAGCTGGTGCCGGGGATCGACGAGTGGGTGATCGACGAGCTGGTCGCGGGACTGCGTCCGGGCACGCCCGACAACGCGCCCGTGCTCGGGCCGGGCGCGCTGCGCGGCCTGCAATGGGCCACCGGCCACTACCGCCACGGGGTGCTGCTGGCCCCGATCACCGCCGAGCTGGTGGCGGCGGCGCTGTCGGGCGAGGCGCTTCCCGAGTACGCCGCCCGGTTCGGGGCCGATCGCTTCGCCGAGATGGCGGTGCGGGCATGAGCGTACGGGTCACAATCAACGGGGAGGCGCGCGAGCTCGAGCCTGGGGCGACCATCGCCGACGTGGTGGCGTCGCTGCCGGGTGCTCCCGAGGGCCGCGGCGTGGCGGTCGCGCTCGACGGCGAGGTCGTGCGCCGCTCGGCGTGGGACAGCATCGAACTCGGGTCCGGGGCCCGGGTGGAAGTGGTTGTGGCGGTTCAAGGAGGCTGATGCAATGGATGGCGTGCTGACGATCGCGGAGCGGGAGTTCGAATCACGGTTGATCCTGGGAACCGGCGGGTTCACCAGCCACGAGCTGCTCTCGCAGGCGCTGAACGAGTCCGGCACGGAGCTGTGCACGGTGGCGCTGCGCCGCCTGGACCCGGCCGCACGCGGCTCGATCCTCGACGTGCTCGACGCCGCCGGCGTGCAGGTGCTCCCCAACACCGCCGGCTGCTTCACCGCCCGTGACGCGATCACCACCGCACAGCTGGCGCGCGAGGCGTTTCAGACCGACTGGATCAAGCTCGAGGTGATCGGCGACGACCGCACACTGTTGCCCGACGCCGTCGAGCTGCTCGAGGCCGCTGAGGCACTGGTTGACGACGGCTTCGTGGTGCTCCCCTACACCAACGACGACCCGATCCTGGCCCGCCGGCTCGAGGACGTCGGGTGCGCCGCGGTGATGCCGCTGGGCTCCCCGATCGGCAGCGGGATGGGCATCCGCAACCCCTACAACATCTCGATCATGGTGCAGCGCGCCGGCGTGCCGGTGGTGCTCGACGCGGGGGTGGGCACCGCGTCCGACGCCGCGCTGGCGATGGAGCTCGGTTGCGACGCGGTGCTGTGCGCCAGCGCGATCTCGCGTGCCCACGACCCCGCCGCGATGGCCCGCGCGATCGCGCTAGCCGTCCAGTCGGGCGTGCTCGCGCGTGGCGCCGGGCGGATCCCGCGCCGGCTGTACGCGCAGGCTTCGACGCCTGAGGAGGGCCTCCCGGTGCTGGACAGCTCTTCATGACCGTCGACGAGCTGATCGACGGCTGGGAGGCGGCCTGGTCGGGGAAGGATCCGGCCGCTTTCGAGGAGCTGTGTGCTCCCGGGATCCACTATGAGGATCCGCTCACCGATGCGCCGCTGGAGGGCGCCGACGCGCTCGGCCGCCATGCCGGGCGGCTGTGGGAGGCGTTCCCCGACGCGCGGGTGGAGCGCACCGGCGAGCGCCTCTCAGATGGGAAGTTCGTGGCCGCGCCCGGCAAGGTGCTGGCCACGCACCGAGGCTCGCTCGAGGGCCTGCCGGCGACCAACCGGTTCGTCGTCGTGCACTGCATCTGCTACTGCGAGCTACGTCGCGGCCGGCTGTTCCGGGTCCGCGCGTTCTTCGACCTCTATGACGCCGCCACGCAGCTCGGCGTGCTCCCCAACCGCGGCTCGCTGGGCGAGAAGGCACTGCTGGTGCTGCGCGGGTTCGGCCTGCGCGCGGGGAGGGGCTGATGGACGTCGCGATCCCGATCTTCGACAAGATCACGGCCCTCGACGCCGTGGGACCTTACGAGGTCCTGTCCCGGCTCCCCGATGCTCAAGTGCGATTCGTCGCCGCGGAGCCGGGACCCAAGCGCACCGAAAACCGGATGCTCGCCCTGCAGGCCGACACCGCGCTGTCAGAGCTGGCCGAGCCCGACGTGATCGTTGTCCCAGGGGGCTATGGCACACGCCCGCTGACCCGCGACGAGACGATGCTCGGGTGGCTACGCCACGCGCACGAGCACTCGCGGTGGACGACGTCGGTATGCACCGGCTCGCTCCTGCTGGGTGCCGCCGGGATCCTCGAGGGGCTCGAGGCCACCAGCCACTGGCTGTTGCTCGACGACTTGGCCGCCTACGGCGCTATCCCGGTATCGCGCAGGGTGGTGCGGCAGGGCAAGGTGATCACGGCCGCGGGCGTGACGTCGGGGATCGACATGGCGCTGACGCTGGCCGCCGAGATCGCCGGTGAGGAGATCGCGCAGGCGATCCAGCTGGGGATCGAGTACGACCCGGAGCCCCCGTTTGACAGCGGCTCGATCGCCAAGGCGGCGCCCGAGATCGTGCAGATCGTCAAGGACCGCCGCGCGCAGCTGGCTTAGGGTCCCCGACGGTCACGGCGACTGGATCGTGGTCTGACAGCTGGCCGCGCTCGAGCGTCGTGGCCGACGCCGGGTCGCCGGCCAGGTCGTGGACGTAGATGTGGTCGACGTGGTGGCCCGCCACGTGCTCGTAGCCGGCGAGCGACAGCGAGCGCACGTTGAAGTCGCCGCCGAGCACGACCGGGGCTCCGGCGGCCCACGACAGCGCGGTGCTCGCCGCCAGACGGCCCTGGTCGGCGTCCGACGCGGTGTGGAGGTTGCAGATCCAGGCCTCGCCGGGCGCGGACTCCAGCCTGACTCCGTGCACCCACCGGCGCTCCGGCAGCCAGCACAGCCGGCGCGTACGGTCCTCAGCGATCCGCCCGACGCGATGCCGGACAAGGATCGCGTTGGCGCCGCCGCCGCTTGACTTGATCGCGTCGGGCCACCGGGTCGCGAGCGGGCGGCGCAGCCACAGCCCGACGTTCCGCGACGTGAGGATCATTCGCTGATCGGCGTCGAGCGCCGCGGCCAGCTGGGGCGGCCACCACGGCGGCACCTCCTGGAGCAGCGCCAGGTCCCAGTCCCAGCCACGCAGTGCCTCGGTGAACTCGGCGGTGAGGTCGCGCCCGGCGGACGGCACGGAGCGCCCATGCTTGAGGTTCCAGGTCAGCACGCGCCAGGGGCCCACGACAGAATTATTGACGTCTCCGACGGCGTCTAGACGCGCCTGGCGCCACCCGCGGGAATCGCCGATGCCCGCATCGACTCATCCCACGTGCGTCGTCAGTCAGCCCAGCCAATCGTCGGACCCCGCCACTAATTCTGTCGTGAGCTCCGGGGGCCGACGCGCTCAACGTACACTCTCGCGCTTGCGGCACTTCCTCACCGGATCCGAGCTCAGCTCCGACGAGCTCAACGCGCTGATCGAGCGCGCGATCGAGCTCAAAGCCTCCCCCGACAGCTCCGACGTGCTGGCGCGCCGCACGGTCGCGCTGCTGTTCGGGCGACCGTCGACCCGGACCCGGGTGTCGTTCGAGGCCGGGATCGCGGAGCTCGGCGGGCACCCGATGGTGTTGCGCACCGAGGATCTGCAGCTCACCCGCGGGGAGTCGGTCCGCGACACGGCATACGTGCTGTCGCGCCACGCGGCCGCGATCGGGATCCGGACCGGCCCCGACGAGCTCGTGCAGGAGCTGGCCGATCACGCCTCGGTCCCGGTGGTCAACATGCTCACCCACGGCCATCACCCGTGCCAGGCGATCACCGACCTGATGACGCTGCGCGAGCACTTCGGCCGGCTCGAGGGGCTGACGATCGCCTACGTTGGCGACGGCAACAACGTGGCTCGCTCGCTGGCCGTGCTCGGCGCGATCGCGGGCGTCAACGTCCGCGTGGCCTCACCGGCCGGTTACGCGCTCGAGCCGGTGGCGGACGCAGTCCTGACCGATGACCCCGGCGAGGCGGTGCGGGGCGCCGACGCGGTCTACGCCGACGTGTGGGTGAGCATGAACGACGACCCGCAGACCGCCGAGGCCCGACGCGGCGCGCTCGCCCCCTACCGGCTCGACGACGCGCTCCTCGACCTGGCCAGTCCGGACGCGATCGCGCTGCACTGCCTGCCCGCGCATCCAGGCGAGGAGATCACCGCCGAGGTGCTGTACGGGAACCGCCAGCGGATCTGGGACCAGGCCGAGAACCGGCGCCACGCCCAGAAGGCGCTGCTGGAGTTCCTGATCCGTCCCTGACCGGGTAACCGTCAGGTACCCTCAAGGCAGGTACGAGAAGGGGAGTCATGCCTGAATTGACATCATCTCCGGCGCCGGTGGACGGCCGAGCCGAGGTTCCGCTCGACGGTTACGAGGACCTCACGGCTCGGCAGGTGATCGAGCGTCTGGTCGAGCTCAGCCCAGCCGAGCTGCGGTGGCTGCGCGACTACGAGCGCCGCCACGCCAACCGCAATTCGGTGCTCAACGAGATCGAGCGCGCCCTCGGCGACTAGCTGCGCACAGACCTGGCCCGAGCGTGGGGTGTCATCCTAGGTGGGATGACTACGCAGCCACCCACCAGGACGCGCCCCTCGCGCGGCGACGAACTCGAGCTGACCGTCGACTCGCTCGCATTCGGGGGAGCCGGCGTCGCGCGGCTCGATGGCTACGTCGTGTTCGTGTCCGGCGCCGTCCCCGGCGACCGGGTGCGCGCCGTCGTCGGCAAGTCCAAGCGGGCCTACGCCGAGGCGCGCACGATCGAGATCGTGCAGCCCAGCGAGGACCGGATCGCCCCGGTGGCCGACCACCCGGGCGTGCCGTGGCAGGTGCTGCCTTACGAGCGCCAGCTCGAGGTCAAGCAGACACAGGTCGGCGACGCGCTGAAGCGGATCGGGCACCTCGAGGGGTTCGAGCTCGAGCCGATCGTCCCCGCGCTCGAGACCTGGCGATACCGCAACAAGCTCGAATACTCGTTCGGCACCGAGGCGGGCGGCGGGCTCGTTTGCGGCTTCCACGCCCCCGGTCGCTGGGACGAGATCGTCGACGTCTCGGACTGCAAGCTGGCCTCGGAGGCCGGCAACGCCGCTCGCGACCGGATCGTCCAGTGGTGCCGGCGCCAGGGGCTGACGGCGTATGACCGCCGCAGCGGCGAGGGGTTCCTGCGCAACCTCGTGATCCGTGAGGGCAGGCGCACCGGTCAGCTGCAGGCGCGGCTGGTCACCGGCCCGGGGGACCTCGACGGCGAGGCATTGGCGGCGGCCGCGGAGCCGCTGGCCGGGCTGCTGTGGACGCGGATCGACAGCGTCGCCGAGACCACCCAGGGAGGCGAGACCGAGCTGCTGGCGGGCGTCGACCGCCTGGAGGAGGAGATCGGCGGGATGAGCCTGGCGATCTCGCCGGAGGCGTTCTTTCAGACCAACACCGAGATGGCCGAGCGGCTCTATGGGCTGGCGATCGAGTACGCCGGTCTGGGCGGTTTCGAGCGCGTCTATGACCTGTACTGCGGGATCGGGACGATTGGCCTGATGATGGCCCCCCGCGTGGCCGAGGTGTGGGGGCTCGAGCTCGTCGAGGAGGCGGTCGCCGACGCAATCGCCAATGCCCGGCGTAACGAGATCGACAACGCCCGCTTCTTCGCCGGCGACGTCCGGCTGGCGCTGCGCGAGCTGGTCGCCAAGGCCAGCCGCCCCGACGTGATCCTCGTCGACCCGCCGCGCTCCGGGCTGTCGGCGAAGATCGTGCGCCGGATCATCGACGCCGCTCCCGCGCGGGTCGTGTACGTGTCCTGCAACCCAACGACGCTTGCCCCGAACGCCGCTCAGCTGATCGAGGCCGGCTATGACCTGACGCGGGTCCGGCCGGTCGACATGTTTCCCCAAACGCCGCACATCGAGTGCGTGGCCGTGCTGGATCGGCTCAGCTCGACGTCGGTGTAGGGTTCCGCACCGCATGCGCGCGGTCACGATTCGCGACACCAAGCTGAGCGTCGAGGACCATCCCGACCCCGACCCTGGGGCGGGCGAGTGCCTCGTGCGGGTCAGGGCGGCCGGGCTCAATGGCGCAGACATGATGCAGCTGCGCGGCCACTATCCGGCGCCACTGGGCGCGCCGCAGGACATCCCCGGGCTCGAGCTCGCCGGCGAGGTGATCGCCCGCGGCCCCGGAGCCGACCGCTTTCAGGACGGTGATCGGGTGATGGGGATCGTTGCCGGCGGCGGCCAGGCCGAGCTCGCGGTGGTCCACGAGCGGATCCTGATGCCGGTCCCCGAGACCCTGGACTGGCGCACCGCCGGCGGGGTCCCGGAGACGTTCACCACCGCCCATGACGCGCTGTTCACGCAATCCGGCCTGCGGGCGGGAGAGCGGCTGCTGGTCCACGGCGCTGCCGGCGGGGTCGGGACAGCCGGGATCCAGCTCGGGCGCGTCGCCGGAGCCCGGGTCACCGCTACGGTCCGCAACCCCGACTCGCGCGCCGCTGTCGCCGAGCTCGGCGCCGATGTGATCGAGCCCGAGGGGTTTGCTGATCACGGGCCATACGACGTGATCCTCGAGCTGGTCGGCGGGCCCAACCTGCCCGACGACCTGAAGGCGCTGAACCTCCACGGCCGGATTGTCGTGATCGGGATCGGCGCGGGCGCCAAGGCGGAGATCGATCTGCGGGTGATGATGGGTAAGCGAGCCCGGATCCACTCCTCGACACTGCGCCCGCGTCCGCTGGAGGAGAAGGCGCAGACCGCGCGGGCGATGGAGCGCTCGGTGCTGCCGTTCTTTGACTCGGGTGCGATTCAGGTGCCGATCGCCGAGGTTTACCCGCTGGAGCGGGCCACCGACGCGTACGAGCGATTCAGCGGCGGCGGCAAGCTCGGCAAGGTCATCCTCGAGATGGCCAGCTGATGCGCAGCCGACGCGCGGCCGTCACCGCTCGTCGCTGAACCCGGCCTCTTCCGCCGCGAGCCCGGGCTCGTCCTCGGCCGCGTGGATCGAACACAGCGCGGGGCCGCCGGACTCGAGCGCTGCCTGCTGCTCGGCCGTGGTCAGCTTCGCTCCGCACTCCTCGCACCGCTCGGGAATCTGGCCCGGCTGGTTGTCCTCAAGGCTCATGGGGCCGATCTTAGTGCGAACCAGTGGCCCCGAGCGGTCAGTATGGGGGAAGGTCCTCCCACCACTGCCCGAGCACCCGGAACGCCGACCAGAACTCGCGCTTGGCCCCTTCCTCGTCCAGCGCGTCGTCGATGTTGGGGACGTAAAGGGCCTCGATCGTCGGGGTGAGCCGCTGAAGCTCGCCCGAGACTGGGTGCAGGTCCCGCCGCAGCGGCACGTCGAGGTCGTTGACCACGCCGAGCGCGTCCGGGCCCATCACCACGACGATCTTCGGCGACACGATCGCGAGCTCCTCGGCCAACCGCGCGACGCAGCCGGGGTCGGCCATGTCGGAGTCGGGGACAGGACATTTCACGCAGAGCGTTCCGTATACCGCCAGCGGGTCGATCGACAAGCGCTTGAGCGACTTCATCAGCGCGTTGCCGGTGCGGCCGTAGAAGGCCACGCCCTCCTCGACCTCGGACGGGCGGGCCGAATGCTTGACCAGGAAGATGTCGGCCTGCGGGTGGCCTGAGCCGAGCACCGGCATCAGCTGGCCGCGGGGGCAATCGGTGCAGGTCTGGACCTCGCGCGCGAACGTGTTCAGCTCGCGGATCGCGCGCTCCAGATACTTCTCGCGGATCTCGTCGTCGGTGGCGGGCATCCCCCCCGGATTGGACGGCTCGCGAGCTTGTCCTTGCGGATGCATCAGGACTTGCGGCGGTCACGGTCGGCGACTCGCCCGCGGCCCGTGGCCCGGCGCACCCGCCGATCGCGCGAGGCGCGACGGGCGGACTCCGGCAGGGCCTTTGTCTGCAGGAACTTCAGCGCCTGGACGTAGAGCAGGCTGGCCGGATTGCGGACGATGTCGGCGTCGCGCAGCGACTGCAGGAACTCATCCGGCCCCTCGAACTCGCGCATCCGGATCCGCACCGAGCCGAGGCCCTGAGGTACGTGGGCGTCGGAGCCCGCGCCGGCGGGGATCCGGTACTTGGCGGCGAAGCGCACCGCCTCGTCGTTGAACTCCGAGATCGCGATCCGCGGGTTGAACACCTCGATCGCGTCGACGTCCTCGAGCACGTCCAGCAGGTGCTCGTAGTCGGGGACCGAGTGCATCCGGTCGAACGGGTGTGGGACGTACACGAGCCCGCCCTGGCGCTTGATCTCGGCGATCGTATCCTGGAGCGTCATCCCGCGGGGGATCTTGTCCTCGATGAACAGGCCGATCACCTCGCCCTGGTCGGCGGTCTTGACCTCCTCGCCGACGATCAGGTTGATCCCGTCGGCGAGCTCGCGCGCTGCGTGGGCGCCCGACACCTCGTTGTGGTCGGTGATCGCGATCGCCCCCAGGCCCCGCGCGCGCGCCTCGGCCAGCAGCACCTCCACCGGAGTCGCGCAGTCGTAGGAGTGGTCGGTGTGCATGTGCAGGTCGACGTCGATCAGCCGCCTGGAGACGAGTCGCTGGCGGATCCGCCCGTTCCCGCGGTCGTCGTGGCGCCGCGTGACGAGCGTCCCGTACACGTCCTCGAGCTCGTCGGCCACCCGCGACCACGAGAACGTGGACCTCAGGGCCTTCAGCTGCGTGGGATCGCGCCGGGGAGGCTCTGACACCAGCCGGGTCAGATGCGACGCCAGCGTCTCGATGTCTCCAGGGATGAAGCCGTCGCCGTATTCGCCGTCGGCGAGCAGCTCCTCGTACACCGGCAGCCGCGCCGCCACCGGGATCACACCGGCGGCGAGCGCGCGCACCAGCGTCCCGGGGATCGTTCTGAGCCCCTCCGAGGCGAGCACGAGCACGTCCGCGCCCAGCAGCGCCTGCGCCTCGCTGATCTGCTCGGCGTCGGCGAACGCGATCCGGGCCCGCAACGCCCGACTGAGCGTTGCAGAGCCCGCCAGCGGGCGGCGCGACCACACGGTGGCGTGCCAGTCCAGCTGAAGCGGAATCCCGCGCAGCGCTCGCAGGAACAGCCTCAGCGCTGCCCGCTCCTCGTCGGCGATCAACAGAATCTCGACGGGCTCATGCTCGCCCCGCTGCGCCACGTCGGCGCCGGGGAGGATGACGCGGTAGTCGGCCGGGAAGAACTGCTGCATCAGCTCGCGGGTGGCCCGATAGCTGGCGACGCGGGCGTCCAGCCGGCCGAAGAACAAACGCGACAGCGGCCGGGCCAGCTGCGTGGAAAGGAGCCGCTCGGTCGGGGAGTGGAAGCTTCCGACGTTCAGCGCGCGGGAGTGGCGCAGCGCCACGCTGGAGGCGCTCGGCGCGAACGGCTCGTGCACCTGCACCACGTCAAGCCGCAGGCTGGCCAGGGCCTCCTCGATGGTGCGGGCGACGTCAACCGGCAGCGACGCGGCGCGGCGGCGAGTGGGCGAGAACGGCAGCACCTCGCCGACGCCCAGCACCACCGGCTCCCCAGCGGCCCGATCGAGCAGCGCGTCGGGCTCTGAGCGGATCGCGCGGCGGGTGTCGCGGACGAGCTCGCTGGAGTTCGAGGGCGCGACGATCAGCACGCTGTGGCCGCGTCGGGCCAGCTCCTCGGAGACGCGCCTGACGTATTCCTGGATCTCGTTCTCGGCCTCCCACGCGAACGGGGTGACCTGAGCGATCGCGAGCCCGGGCACTAGTGGTCGCCCACGCAAGTCCGCGCGCGTTCGAGTCGCCCCCGGCGGCGTCTCGCTGCGTCCTCGGACCTCGACGTAGCTCCGCTACGCCTTCGGTCCTGCGTCCTTGCGATCCATCCGCCGGTGTCGCCTCTCGGTGCGACCGGACTTACGTCGACGACCACTCGCCGAGCATAGTGCCCGGGCGCGCTTGGTTAGTTCTTGGCTGCCGTCTTGGTGCTCTTGGCCGTGGTCGCCTTGACGATCGGCTTGCGCGAGTACTTGTCGATGAACTTCTCGGTCAACTCCTGGGCCTCGGAGTCGGGGCGCTGGTGCATCGGTGACTTCATCAGGTACGAGCTGGGGCCGTCCAGCTGGCCCGACAGGCCGTTGTTCAGTGCCAGCTTGCAGCAGCGGACGGCGTCGGTGACGATCCCGGCCGAGTTCGGGGAGTCCCACACCTCGAGCTTGAGCTCGGCCATCAGCGGCACGTCGCCGAACGCCTGACCCTCGAGCCGGATGTGCGCCCACTTGCGGTCGGTCAACCACGGCACGTAGTCCGACGGGCCCACATGGACGTCGTCGGCGGGCAGCGTGTGCCCCATGATCGAGGTCACCGCGTTGGTCTTGGAGATCTTCTTGGATTCCAGCCGCTCGCGCTCGAGCATGTTGTAGAAGTCCATGTTTCCGCCGACGTTGAGCTGCGACGTTCGCATCAGCTTGACGCCGCGGTCGTGGAACAACCGCGCCAGCGAGCGATGGACGATCGTGGCGCCGACCTGTGACTTGATGTCGTCGCCGACGATCGGCAGCCCGGCCTTCTTGAAGCGCTTGTTCCAGTAGTCCTCGCGGGCGATGAACACCGGGATGCAGTTGACGAACCCGCAGCCCGCCTCGAGGATCTGCTCGACGTACCACTTGGTGGCTTGCTCGGAGCCCACCGGAAGGTAGGAGACGACCACGTCGGTCCGGGTCTCCTTGAGGATCTCGACGATGTCGGCCGTGGGGCCCGGCGCCTTGGTGATCTTCTCCTTCAGGTACTTGCCGAGGCCATCGTGGGTCATCCCGCGCTGGACCTCGACGCCCAGCTTGGGGATGTCGTCGGTGAACTTGATCGTGTTGTTCTGGCCGGACCAGATCGCCTCGGAGAGGTCCTTGCCGACCTTGTCGGCGTCGATGTCAAAGGCGGCGGAGAACTCGATGTCTGAGACGTGGTAGCCGCCTAGGTCGACGTGCATCAGCCCCGGGACCGACTCCGCTGGCGTCGGTGTCGCGGTAGTAGTGCACGCCCTGCACAAACGAGTTCGCGCAGTTACCCACGCCGATGATCGCCACCCGCACCTTGTCCTGTTGACGCCGGGCGGAGCCGTTGGTTGAGCCGTTAGCGATGCTCAATGTTCTGGAAGCTTTCCCTTTTTCGAAGATGATTCTGAGTGGCGAACCGCTGCGCACCCGTCCCGCTCAAACGTAGGCCGCGCGAGGCGGTTCAGCTTACATCCAAGGGCCCGTCTACAGACCCTGTGGCGCCGTGGCGAGCTGCTTGCGAACGTGGAGGATCCGCTGCAGCACGGTGAACACCGTGAGCGCTGCGAGCACGTACACGGCGGGCGCCAGCAGCTCGAAACTACCGATCGACGCGCCCTTCGCGAACACCAGGCCGGCCGACAGGATCACGACTCGGACCGGGCGCGTGGCCAGGCCGACCTTGCACTCCACGCCGAGCGCCTCGGCGCGGGCGCGGGTGTAGGACACCATCAGCGATCCCAGCACCGCCGCAACCGTCGCCGCTGCCGCCACCTCGTTGTGGCGAGAAGCGAAGTACGCGCCGACCGCGATCAGCACGATCCCCTCCTCGAGGCGGTCCAGCGTCGAGTCCAGGAACGCCCCGAACGGCGTGCCCTTGCCCGACATTCGGGAGTAGCGGCCATCCAGCGTGTCCATGATCGAGCCGATGATGAATGCAACCCCCGCGAGGAAGAAGTAGCGGCCCACGACCAGGCCCGGCCGCGACCAGGTTGAGCGCGAACCCCGTCAGCGAGATCGCGTTCGGGGTCAGCCGCGACTCGATCAGCCGCTCGCGGACGACAGCCGGAGTATTGGCGCCGTTGAACCGGACGCGGGGCCGATCGGAGCGGTCTGGCCGCGCCGGGGGTGGCTTGGTCTGCTGGTCAGGCATTGAAGACGGGCAGCACAGTGTTTCCCGGGCGGTCCGGGTGCACTCTTGGTGCCGGTAGAGACTCTACTCAGCTGGGTGTGGGAAGCACTCAGGCCGTAGCGTGACCGAAGGCCCAGACGTCAGGCCTGGCGCGGGCCAGCAGCTGCTTGGCCAGCAGCGCCGAGATCCCGGCGGTGACGCAGCCCAGGAACACGTCGGTGAAGTAGTGGTTGCCCGTGGCGACGACGACGAAGGTGATCCACAGCGGGTACAGGCCCCAGGCCACCTTGGCCGGCCAGTGGCGGACCAACCGGATCATCGGCAGTCCGATCATCACCGCGAAGCAGACGTGCATCGAGGGCACGGCGGCGTAGAAGTTCAGCAGGCCCTTGCCGGGACCGTAGTCCACGTAGCCGCCCAGGAACTGCGAGATCGAGTCGGTGAAGCCCCATTCGGGCAGCAGTCGCGGCGGCGCCGTCGGATACAGCCAGTAGCCGATCAGCGCGATCCCCATCGCCATCACGAACATGTTGCGCACGAAGTAGAACGAGTCGTTGCGGCGCAGGTAGATGAACACCAGCGCGCCGAACGTGACGAAATAGTGGGCGTTCAGGTACGTCCAGTCGGCCACGTCCATCAGCAGGTGCTTGTTCAGTGCCCACGCCTGGATGCTGGGCTCGGCGAAGATATGCAGGAACCGCTCGATGTCGATGATCCGCGTGGCGTCGCCGAACGGCTTGTAGCCGCTGCCGCTGTCGATCAGACCGCGGACCAGCTGGTAGAGCACGTATGCGCCCACGAACATCATGAGCTGCCGCAGCATGTCCTTCCAACCGTGAGGAAGAACCCGGGAGTCGATCATTCGCAGACGGCGTCTCATGGCGGAAACTCTGATGCTACCGCCGACGGAAGTTTGGCCGAGTGTGCGATACGTCATACCGAGTCGTTCGTGATCCTCATCAGTAGACCTACCCATTAAGGCTCAGTTACATCGCGGCGAGGTGGCCCCGATCCGCCCCAGCGAGAAGCTTGTAACAAGCGTTACAGGTCCGCGCTCGGCGCAGCCGGAGCGTCGTGAAACCGTTGTCGTCCACAACGCAGCCCGATCCCTTGCCCAGCGCCCAATAGGGCGTGAACCGAACCCGGAGGCGGACAGTGCCGGGGCGGCTGGCCTGGAGCGTCAGCGAGCTCGGCCCCAACGAGCGCAGGGAGGCTGGCCCCTGGGCGATCGGCGCGGGATGTTGGACCGCGTACACGTGCCAGTCGCGGCTCTCGAACACGAGCTTGAGGTACGGCAGCCCGCGGTCGATCAGCGCCGTCTCCTCGTGCGCCGAGTAGTCGAGGTCGGCGTCAGAGACGGCCACGAAGCGAACCGCGAGCTCGTGCAGCCAGGCGTCGTAGGTGACCGGCGTGAGCGTGTGGTCGTAGAACAGGCTGTTGTACTTGATGTCCAGCTGGCGCTCCCAGCCTCGGGCCAGCGGGAACCGCGGGGCGACCTCGTAGGCCTCCCAATGAAACCGGGTGAACGGGATCTCGACCCGGAACGGCGGTCCCTTCTGGGCCTCGAGGAAGTCCAGCAGCGGCTGGTAGTACGAGGCCTTGACCGACGGGTCTCCGGCCGAGGTGCGGACATCTCGGATCGGAGCCTGCCACTGGAAGTACAGGAGCGGCAGGGCCACGATCGCCAGCCACACCACGTGGCGCCGGTACCACAGCAGGGCCGCCAGCGGGCCGGCCAGCAGCGGCCCCAGCCGAGCCGCGTTGCTGCCCACCGGGGTGGCCACTTTGAAGGCGGCGATGCACCCCAGCGCGTACAGGACGATCCCCGCGATCAGCGTCACCTGACGCCTGGGGATCAGCAGCACCAGCGCGACCAGCGAGATTGCCGGGATCGGCCACAACGTGGCCCACGTGAACGGTTCGCTGCCCCCCTCCGGGAACGCGATCGACAGCAGCCCGACCGGCACCAGCGACGCGGCGATCACGGCCACTCCAGGCAGCGCGGCCCTGAACCGCCGGTCGGCGGCCACGCGTCCGATCGCGAACGCCGCCGCGGCCAGCGCCGCGAACAGCGCCGCCACTGGGCTGGCCAGGGCGGTCAGCACTCCGAGCACGACTGCGGCTCCCGTTCGTCGCCGGCTCAGCGCGAGCGCGCTGGCGATCGCGGGCAGCAGCCCGAAGGCGAACGTCAGCCGTCCGGTGAACAGGTTCGTGGCGGTGCCGGCGCCGAACCACAGCGCACCGAGCCAGGCGTCCTCGCCGAACTGGTCCCGGGCCAGGACCTCGAACAGCGTCGCGCTCGCGCACGCCGCCAGCCCGGCCGCGACCTGGGGGGTCAGCGCAGCGGCGATCGGCGGGAACAGAACGCTGTAGCCCGGGAGGTGATGGCCGCCGTACCACCAGTTGTTCCACACCCCGAAGCCCTCGGCCGAGAACAGCTTGGCGCGGAGCAGATGGGCCGCCAGGTCCAGGCTCGGCGGCGACACGATCACGTAGGCGATTGCGAACAGGCCGGCCACTACGGTCGGGGCCGCCCGTTTGGGGTCAAGCCAGGGCGGGCGGCTGAGGCCCCGGGCGAACGCGGGCCGTCGCAGCTGCCGGCGGTCCAGGAGGGTGCTGCTCGACGGGCTCACGGTCGCTCTTCCAGGAACGCCACCACGCGGTCGATCACCGCAGGACGGTCCATCCACGGCCAGTGTCCCGCGTCGGGTATCCGTTCGAGGGTCGCATCGGGGAGCACCTCGGCGTAGGTGGCGCCGATCCCGGGATCCAACCACGGGTCCTGCTCCCCCCACAGCACCAGTGCGGGGGCACCCAGCGTGGCCAGCCCGGAGCCGGCGGTGGCGAGCTCGTCCATCGTCGCCGAGCGGGTGAGCCGAAGGATCGCGCGTTGGGTGCCCTGGTCGAACTGCTCCCAGATCGTGTCGATCCGCTCAGACTTCCAGGCGTCCGGGCGGGTGCCGCCGTCACGCAGGGTCCGGGCGAGCAACCACTTGGTGATCGCGCCCATCACCAGCTCGCCGATCAGTGGGCGCTCCCACAGGCGGGCGGCCAGGTGCCAGTGGACGCCGTCGGACGGGAACATCGGCACCCCGTCGATGATCACGATCCGTTCGATCCGCTCGGGGCTGCGCTGGGCGAACGCAAGGCCGATCGCAGCGCCCCAGTCGTGGACGACCAGTCGCACGCGGTCGACGTCGAGCTCGGCCATCAGCCGGGCCAGGAAATCCGAGATCCCCCCAACCGAATAGTCGAGGTTGCCGGCCTTGCCCGAGCGACCGAAGCCGCTCAGGTCCGGAGCGATCCCTCCCGTTCGCTCGAGGAACGGGATCCAGTCATCGGAGCTTGTCGGCACGCCGTGCACGTAGAGGACCGGGGCGGCGCCGTGACCAGTGGCGGTTCGGTAGAAGGCGGGCGATCCGGCGAGTTCGATCGTATGCTCGTCGACGCTCAACCACGGCCGAGGATAACGTCCTCGCCCGTGAGCACGAACGGCGATCGCGCGCGGACACTGTGTCTCGGCGAGGCGCTGGTCGACCTGATCTGCGAGCGACCGATCGATGATCTCGCCCAGGCCGACGCGTTCTCACCCCACCTCGGCGGCGTGGTCGCCAACGTCGCGGTGACCGCCGCCCGGCGCGGCGCCGCCGTCTCGCTCGCCGGGGGCGCCGGCGACGACGGGTGGGGCCGCTGGCTGCGCGACCGGCTGCGCGACGAGGGCGTCGATGTGTCGCGGTTCTCGCTGATCGACGGCTCTCAGACGCCGCTGGCGGTGGCAGGCGTGGACGCGGACGGGGAGCCGACCTATGAGGTCTATGGCCAGCCGCTGCCAACCGTCGTGGCCGCGCTGGGCGACGATGTGGCGGACGTCGTCGTGGAGTCCGCGGCGCTGTTCGTCAGCTCGAACACGCTGGTCGGAGCGGAGGAACGCTCGGTCACGACGCGCGCGGTCCAGGCGGCCCGCGCGGCCGGGCGACCCGTGGTCGTCGACGCGAACCTGCGGCTTCACCGCTGGGGCTCGCCCGCGGAGGCCGCGGACGCCGTGAACGCGTGTGTGCCGGAGGCGCTGCTCGTGCGGGCCAACGAGGAGGAGGCGGCGCTGATGACCGGGCGGCGCGAAGTGGAGCGAGCGGCCGCGGCGCTCGTGGACGCGGGCGCGCGGACGGTCGTGATCACCCTCGGCCCCGACGGGGCGATCCTGCGAGGCGAGGCGGAGGCGGACGTCCCCGGGGTGCCGGCGCGCGTCGTCAGCACGATCGGAGCCGGCGACGTGCTCACCGGGACGCTGCTGGCGGCGCTGGCCGCCGGGGGGTTCTCGCCGGCGGCGGTGGCCGAGGCGCTGCCCTCGGCGGTCGAGGCAGGTGCGCGCGCCTGCGAGCGCTGGGCGGCGCTCGAATGAGCCCCGGCAAGACCGACTGGCGCAAGCCACCGGCCCGGCGGGTACGGGCGATCCGTGACCGGCTGCGGCTGGTCTACGGGATCCCGCAGGCGCCGCCGCACCAGCATCCGATTGCGGAGTTGGTCCTGACCGTGCTGTCGCAGTCGACCAACGACCGCAACCGCGACGTGGCCTACCTGGCGCTGCGCGAGCGCTTCCCCGACGACACCTGGGTGGACGTCCGAGATGCCCCCGTCGACGAGATCGAGGAGGCGATCCGGCCGGGCGGGATCTCGAAAGTCAAGTCGGCGCGGATCAAGTCGATCCTGCGGGCGATCACGGACACCGCCCCCGGGGGTGAGCTGTCGCTCGACTGGCTGCCCGAGCTCAGCGTTGCGCAGGCCCAGCAATACCTGACGTCGCTGCCCGGGGTCGGGCGCAAGACGGCCGCCTGCGTGCTCCTGTTCGCGCTGGGGATGCGCGACATCCCGGTCGACACCCACGTCTCGCGCGTGGGGTCGCGGCTCGGCCTGTTCCGGCCGAGGGCGCCGTTTGAGGAGCTGCACGACACGATGCTCGCGATCACGCCGCCGGGCGAGGAGCTCGAGCTGCACCTGAACCTTCTGCGTCACGGGCGGCGGACGTGTCATGCCCGGCGGCCGAACTGCCGGGACTGCGCGCTGCGGCGGATGTGCCCGAGCGCCGAGGCGTTCCTGGCGTCCGCAACCAACGGCCGCTGAGGGCTTGCAGAGGTCCGGCCCGGCCCCGGCCGCCCACTACAGATCTGCTACGCTCTCGCTTAGATTTTCGCGAACGTAAGGGAGCAGAATACAGATGGGAAAAACGATTGGGATCGACCTCGGAACGACTAACTCGTGCATGGCTGTGCTCGAGGGTGGCGAGCCGACGGTCATCGAGAACGCCGAGGGCGGTCGCACGACCCCGTCGGTAGTGGCGTTCGCGCAGTCCGGCGAGCGCCTGGTGGGCACCGTGGCCAAGCGCCAGGCGGTGACCAACCCCCAGAACACGGTCTTCTCGATCAAGCGGTTCATGGGCCGCAAGGAGGCCGAGGTCCGCGAGGAGGAGTCGATCGTCCCGTACAAGGTCGTCTCCGGTTCCGGCGGCGACGCGCGCGTCGAGGCCGGCGGCAGCGAGTACTCGCCGCCTGAGATCAGCGCGATGATCCTCCAGAAGCTGAAGACCGACGCCGAGGCCTACCTCGGCGAGACCGTCGACAGCGCGGTGATCACCGTCCCCGCGTACTTCAACGACGACCAGCGCCAGGCGACCAAGGACGCCGGCAGGATCGCCGGGCTCGACGTCAAGCGGATCATCAACGAGCCGACCGCGGCATCGCTGGCCTATGGCCTCGACAAGGAGTCCGACCAGACGATCCTGGTGTTCGACCTCGGCGGCGGCACGTTCGACGTGTCGGTGCTGGAGATCGGCGACGGCGTGTTCGAGGTCAAGGCGACCTCGGGCGACAACCACCTCGGTGGCGACAACTTCGACAAGGCGATCGTCGACTGGCTGGTCTCGGAGTTCAAGAAGTCCCAGGGCATCGACCTGGCCGCCGACCCGATGGCTCTCCAGCGCCTCTACGAGGCCGCCGAGAAGGCCAAGATCGAGCTCTCCACCACTCAGGAGACGCAGATCAACCTGCCGTTCATCACCGCTGACGCCAGCGGCCCCAAGCACCTCGACACCCGACTGACCCGGGCCAAGCTCAACGAGCTGACCTCGGACCTGCTCGATCGTACGATCGCGCCGGTGCGCCAGGCGCTCGACGACGCCAAGGACAAGGGCGCCGCGAGCATCGACCACGTGGTCCTCGTCGGCGGCATGACCCGCATGCCCTCCGTCCAGGAGAAGGTCAAGGAGCTGACCGGCAAGGAGCCGCACCGCGGCGTCAACCCCGACGAGGTGGTTGCGGTCGGTGCGGCGATCCAGGCCGGCGTGCTGGCCGGTGACGTCAAGGACGTGCTGCTGCTCGACGTGACCCCGCTGACGCTGGGGATCGAGACAAAGGGCGGCGTCATGACCAAGCTGATCGAGCGCAACACCACGATCCCGACCCGCAAGTCGGAGGTCTTCTCGACGGCCGAGGACAACCAGCCATCGGTGGAGATCCACGTGCTGCAGGGCGAGCGCGAGATGGCCACGTACAACAAGTCGCTGGGCAAGTTCCAGCTGACCGGCATCCCGCCGGCCCCGCGCGGCATCCCGCAGATCGAGGTCGCGTTCGACATCGATGCCAACGGCATCCTCAACGTCTCGGCCAAGGACCTCGGCACCGGCAAGGAGCAGAAGATCGAGATCCGGGCCGGCTCCGGGCTGTCCGACGACGAGATCAAGCGGATGGTGTCCGACGCCGAGTCCCACGCCGAGGACGACCGTCGTCAGCGCGAGCTGGCTGAGGCCCGCAACAACGGCGAGAACGCCGCCTACCAGGCCGACCGTCAGCTCAAGGAGCTGGGCGACACCGTCGATGCCAGCTCCAAGCAGGAGATCGAGGCCGCGATCAAGGAGGTCCGCGACTCGCTGACCTCGGAGGACGCCGCGGAGATCAACTCCAAGACCGAGGCGCTGAACGCCGCCTTCCACAAGATCTCGGAGGCGATGTACCAGCGCGCTCAGGAGCAGTCCGCTCAGGACGGCGAGACGAGCGGCTCGACCAACGGCGCAGGCGCGGAGTCCGAGGAGGACGTCGTCGACGCCGAGGTCGTGGACGAGGGCAAGTAAGCCATGGACCCGAACCGCAAGCCACACGCCCCGGGGTTCCCGCCGGGCGAGCCTGAGGCGCCGGTGGCGGCACCCCAGGCCGCCCCGGCGCCCGCCGGGCCCGACGCCCCGGACGGAAACGGCCAGGCCGGGGCCGGCGACCACGGTCGGGCTGGGGCCGAGGCCGCGCCCGAGGAGCTCGATCTCGAGGAGATCTCGGCAAAGGCCGAGAAGGCCGACCAGTACCTGGAGCTCGCGCAGCGGACCAAGGCCGACTTCGAGAACTACCGCAAGCGGGCCGCCCGCGAGACGGCCGCCGCGCAGGAGCGCGGCATCGCCAAGCTCGCGCGCGAGCTGCTGCCGGCGGTCGACAACCTCGACCGCGCCGTCGAGGCGATCGAGACGCACTCGGAGGATGGTTCGGCGAACCTGGTGTCCGGGATCAAACTCGTGCACGCTGACGTGGTCACCGCGCTGTCGCGCGCAGGGATCGAGCGGTTCTCGCCCAAGGGCGAGCTGTTCGACCCCCAGCGCCACGAGGCGATCGCCCAGCAGCCCGTGGAGGGAGCCGAGCCAGGGACGATCGTCGAGGTCTACCAGCGCGGATACGTGCTGGGCGATTTCGTAATCAGGCCGGCGCGCGTGGTCGTGGCGGGCTGAAAGGAAACCCACGGTGGCCGATAGACCTGACTACTACAAGACCCTCGGGGTCGGCAAGAATGCCTCCGACGAGGAGATCAAGAAGGCCTACCGCAAGCTGGCACGCAAGTACCACCCGGACCGCAATTCGGGCGACAAGAAGGCCGAGGAGCGCTTCAAGGAGATCTCCCAGGCCCACGACGTGCTCTCGGATCCCGAGAAGCGCAAGGCCTACGACCGGCCCAATCCGTTCGGATTCGGCGGCGGCGGGCCTGCGGGCGGCGGTTTCGACCCCGGCCAGTTCACCGGCAACTTCGGAGACATGTTGTCGAACCTGTTCGGCAACGCCGGAACTGCCGGAACTGCGGGCCGCGGGGGTCGCGGCGACGTGCGGAGCGGGCGCCCGCCGCAGCGCGGCCGCGATCTCGAGACCGAGGTCTCGCTGACGTTCGACCAGGCCGTCAACGGCGCACAGGTGTCGCTGGCGGTGCCGACCTCGACGCCGTGCCCGACGTGCCGCGGCACCGGCGCCAAGCCCGGCACCACGCCCAAGGTCTGCCCGGTCTGCGAGGGCCGCGGCGTCGAGGCTCAGAGCCAGGGGATCTTCTCGATCAACCAGCCTTGCTCCAACTGCCACGGCACCGGCACCGTGATCGAGGATCCGTGCCCCACCTGCGGCGGCAGCGGCGCCCAGCGCAGCATCCGCAAGCTGCGCGCCAACATCCCCGCCGGCGTCCACGACGGGAGCCGCGTCCGCCTGCCCGGCAAGGGCGAGGCGGGGCTTCGCGGCGCGGAGGCGGGCGACCTCTACGTGATCACGCGGGTGTCGGACTCGCCCGTGTTCAAGCGGGTCGGCGACAACCTCGAGGTCGAGGTCCCGCTGACGATCCCGGAGGCGATCCGCGGCGCCGTCGTCGAGGTTCCGACGTTGAACGGGACCAAGCGGCTGCGCGTCGCGGCCGGCACCAAGCACGGCACCGTCCAGCGGCTGCGGGGCGAGGGTCCACCTCATCTCAGCGGCAAGGGCAAGGGCGACATCCGCTACCGGTTCCTGATCGATGTCCCGTCGAAGCTCTCGCCCGAGCAGGCGGAGGCCGTCGACCGGCTGTCCGACGTGATCAACGGCGACCCGCGCGCCAACCTGTTCCAGAACGCGGACGCCGCCAGCACGGCCGGGAAGGAGGCGTGATGGCGATACGGCGGACGCGCACCACCACCCACGTCCAGGTCTCCTCTGACCGAGGGGTGTTCATGATCTCGGTCGCGGCCGAGCTGGCCGACATGCACCCGCAGACGCTTCGCATGTACGAGGCCCGCGGCCTGATCGAGCCGCAGCGCTCGCCCAAGGGCACGCGCCTGTACTCCCACCAGGACGTCGAGAAGCTGCGGCGCATCCAGGAGATGACCGCCGAGCTCGGGATGAACCTCGCGGGCGTCGAGCGCGTGCTCGAGCTGGAGGCCCAGCTGGAGTCGATGAGCCGCAAGGTCAAGGCACTCGAAAGACGCGCCGTCGAGCTCAAGGCCGAGGTCGACCGCCTCGAGCAGCTCCGCCGTGAGCTGCGGGCCGAGCTCGTGCCGTATCCCAAGGGCGGCGAGATCGTCCGAGTGGCCGACATGAAGGGCTTCAAGATTCCCGTCGAGCGGCCCGGCGACTGATCGCCCGCGCGGCGCCACCGGCTCGCCGACCGGGCGGACGACGGCGTCACGTGTGCAACGATCCGGCGCATGCGCTTCTGGGCAACTTGCGGGCTCCTGGCCGCCGTATTGGCGGTGTGTGCGCCGGCCGCGATCGCCTCCGGACCGACCGCACGGGCGACCAGGGTCGGCCCCGCTCCGGCCGCCCAACAGCTGCACCTGGTGTTCCCGCTGACGGCTGATCTGGCCGGTCTGGAGCACTTCGCCACCTCGGTCGCCACGCCCGGCTCGCCCGACTACGGCCGTTACCGGTCGATCGCTGAGCTCGCCCGGCGCTTCGGCGCCACCGACGCGACTCGAGACGGCGTCGCCAGGTACCTCCGCGCGGCGGGCGCCACCGACTTCAAGCTCGACGCGACCGGGCTGTTCGCCGACGCGACGGTCAGCGCGAAACTGGCCGCGAAGCTGTTCTCCACGCCGCTGGCGACCTACCACTCCGCGCGCGAGGCGAGGTTCATCGCGCCCACCTCCGCCGCCCGGGTGCCGGCGGGTCTCCGCGGGCTCGTGACCGGTGTCGTCGGACTCGACACCCGTCAGCTCAGCACGCGGGCCGCGGCCCCGGTTGCCGCCAGCACGCCGGCGCGGGCCCACATCGCGGCCTCACAGCCGAGCTCCGCATTCCCCTTGAGCGGCACCCCCTCCGGCTGCGCGGCCGGGGTCGCCTCGGGCGGCTTCGTGCCCAACCAGTACCAGACCGCCTATGGCCTCTCGCCTCTGTACGCGGCGGACATCCGCGGACAGGGCGAACGGGTCGCGCTGATCGAGATCGACGGCTTCCGCGACGCCGACATCAACGCCTTCGCTCAGTGCTTCGGCCTCGACGTGCCGCGTCTGAACGGCTTTGGGGTCGGGATCAAGCACCAGCTCGCGCCCGGCGGCGAGTCGACGCTCGACCTCGAGGTGCTCGACGCCGCCGCGCCAGACCTGAAGGCGGTCGACGTTTACGAGACCAAGCCGAGCGCCGCCGACACGCTCAAGGCGTTGACCGCACCGCTGCAGAACCACGGCTTCCATCCGCAGGTGATCTCGGCGTCGCTCGGTCTGTGCGAGGCGGACGTCAACCTGGCCGTCGGCGCCAAGGGCATCAAGTCAGTCGAGGGCGCGCTGCAGATGGCCGCCTCGAGCGGGATCACGTTCCTGTCGTCCAGCGGCGACCAGGGCTCGGCCGACTGCGTCGGGCTCAACAACCTGCCAATCGACCGCCTGGGGGTCAACTACCCGGCCTCGTCGCCGTGGGTGACCGGCGTCGGCGGCACCAACGTCGTGCTCGACTCGGCCAACCGGATCACCCGTCAGGTGGTGTGGAACGACACCTCGCTGCAGCCGGGCGCGGCTGGAGGCGGCGGTTCCAGCATGCTGTTCCACCGGCCCTCCTACCAGAAGGGGACCGTCAGCCGGAACGCCCGCGGCGTGCCCGACGTCTCCATGCTCGCCGACATCGTCCCGGGGTATGCGGTGTATTGCTCGGCCACCGGCGACTGCGTCACCCAGGCGACCCCGGACCCGTGGCAGACGGTCGGCGGCACCAGCGCCGCGACCCCGTTGCTGGCCGGCGGGTTGGCGCTGGTAGACCAGCAGCTACGGCTCAGCGGCCGGCCCGACCTGGGGTTCGTCAACCCGATGCTCTACCAGGTCGGCCACAACGCGCAGCTCGGCGGCGGCGTGTTCTCCGACGTGCTCCAGTTCGGCAACGACGTCGGGCCCTACATCCGCGGCTCCCACAAGCCGCTGGGCTGCTGCACCGCCGGGCGCGGCTATGACCGAGCCTCGGGATGGGGCAGCGTCAACCTTTCGCGCTTCGCCGCCGCCGCGGTCGCGTTGACGCCGCCGAACGTGTCGCTGTCGCTGCCCCGGTCCCAGCACGTGGTCAAGAGCAAGGCGGTCCTGGCCACCGTCTCGTGCACCGCTGCCTGCCGGACCGGCGCCGTCGCCGAGATCAAGGTCGGCGGCTCGGAGCCGCTGAGGAGCGCCTCTCGCGTCGCGGCGCTCCCAGCCGCGGGCAAGGTCACGGCGACAATTCCGCTGACCGCCAAGGAGCTGTCGCAGATCCAGTCCGGGCTGTCGCACCATCACTCGGTGCACATCACCGTCACCGGCGTGATCTACGGCTCCGGGACGCATGTGCTGCGCCGCAGCTCGGGCAAGACGCTCTCGATCAGCTAGTGGCCGCCCGCGGACGCTCATACCGGAAAAACTCCCCCTGGAATTTCCGACCAGGCGTGTCATAATCTAAGTCATACAGACTTAGATTTCTCTGACCGAGCCACGAGGACGCTGACACCCCATGCAACCTGACCGATTCACGATCAAGTCACAGGAGGCGATCCAGGCCGCCCAGCGGCTTGCCGACGAGCGCCGTAATCCGCAGACCACGCCCGAGCACTTGCTCGCGGTGCTGCTCGAGCAGGACGGAGGCATCGTCGTTCCGGTGCTCCGCAAGCTCGGCGTCGACCCGGCGGCGGTTCGCCAGTCGCTGTCGGCTGCGCTCGATGCGCTGCCCACGCTCAGCGGCTCCGCCCAGCCCGACCCGGCCGGCGGCTCAAGCGAGCTGGTGCAGATTCTCCGTACCGCCGAGGGCGAGATGCGGGAGCTATCTGACGAGTACGTCTCCACCGAGCACCTGGTGCTCGCGATCGCCGCGCACCCCGGCAAGGCCGGCGATGCACTGCGCAGCGCCGGCGCCTCGCGCGACGAGCTGGTCAAGGCGCTCAGCGAGGTTCGCGGTAGCCACAAGGTCACTGACCAGAACCCCGAGGACAAGTTCCAGGCGCTCGAGCGCTTTGGGCGCGACCTGACGGACGCGGCCTCCCAGGGCAAGCTCGACCCGGTGATCGGGCGCGACGACGAGATCCGCCGCGTGATCCAGGTCCTGAGCCGCCGGACCAAGAACAACCCGGTGCTGATCGGCGAGCCGGGTGTCGGCAAGACCGCGATCGTCGAGGGTCTGGCCCAGCGGATCGTCGACGGCGACGTCCCCGAGGGCCTGCGCGACCGCCGGCTGATCTCGCTCGACATCGGCGCGATGGTCGCTGGCTCGAAGTACCGCGGTGAGTTCGAGGACCGCCTGAAGGCGGTGCTCAAGGAGATCGCCGACGCCAAGGGGCAGGTCGTCGTGTTCATCGACGAGCTGCACACGATCGTGGGCGCGGGCGCGGCCGAGGGCGCGATCGACGCGGGCAACATGCTCAAGCCGATGCTCGCCCGCGGCGAGTTGCGAGCGATCGGCGCGACGACGCTCGACGAGTACCGCAAGCACATCGAGAAGGACCCCGCGCTCGAGCGGCGCTTCCAGCCGGTATACGTCGGCGAGCCGAGCCTCGAGGACACGATTGCGATCCTCCGCGGGCTCAAGGAGCGCTACCAGGTCCACCACGGCGTCCGCATCCAGGACTCCGCGCTGGTCGCCGCCGCGACGTTGAGCCACCGCTACATCGCCGACCGCTTCCTCCCCGACAAGGCGATCGACCTCGTGGACGAGGCCGCTTCGCGAATCCGGATGGAGATCGACTCAAAGCCGACCGAGATCGACGAGGTCGACCGGCACATCATGCAGCTCGAGATCGAGCTGCAGTCGCTGGGCGACGACGACGACGTGGGCACCTCGGCTCGGCGCGAGCAGCTCGAGCGCACGCTCGCCGAGGAGCGCGAGCGCTCCGCCGGGATGCACGCCGAGTGGCAGCGCGAGAAGGAGACAGTCGGCGCCGTGGCCACGCTGCAGGAGCAGCTGGACGAGGCCAAGACCGAGCTCGAGCGCGCTCAGCGCGAGGCCGATCTGGGCCGTGCGGCCGAACTGCAGTACGGGACGATCCCCGAGCTGACCAAGCAGCTGCAGGCCGCCGAGTCGGCCGAGGCCTCGGGCGATGCCCCCGCCGCAAAGTTCCTCAAGGACGTCGTCGACTCCGAGGACGTCGCGGAAGTCGTCGCCAAGTGGACCGGGATCCCGGTGACGCGCCTGTTGGAGGGCGAGATCGAGAAGCTCGTCCACATGGAGGAGCGGCTGCACCGGCGCGTCGTCGGCCAGGACGAGGCGGTCGAGGCCGTGTCCTCCGCGCTACGGCGCTCACGGGCCGGCCTGCAGGACCCCGACCGTCCGATCGGCACCTTCCTGTTTCTCGGACCCACGGGCGTCGGTAAGACCGAGGTGGCCCGGGCCCTGGCCGAGTTCATGTTCGACACCCAGGACGCGATCGTGCGGATCGACATGTCGGAGTACATGGAGAAGCACTCGGTCTCGCGGCTCGTCGGCGCGCCCCCCGGCTACGTGGGCTACGAGGAGGGCGGCCAGCTGACCGAGGCCGTCCGCCGCCGACCCTACTCGGTGGTGTTGCTGGACGAGATCGAGAAGGCCCACCCCGACGTGTTCAACGCGCTGCTGCAGGTGATGGACGACGGGCGTCTGACTGACGGTCAGGGCCGGACGGTGTCGTTCAAGAACACCGTATTGATCATGACCTCGAACATCCCGGGTGGACAGGCCGGGCTCGAGGCCCACTTCCGGCCCGAGTTCATCAACCGCCTCGACGACATCGTCGAGTTCCAGTCGCTGTCCCGCGAACAGATCGGCGAGATCGTCGACCTGCAGGTCGAGCGCCTGATCCAGCGGGTCCGGGAGCGCGACATCGAGGTCCAGCTGACCGACGCGGCGAGGACGCTGCTCGGCAACCTGGGCTACGACCCGACGTACGGCGCCCGGCCCCTGAAGCGGGTGATCCAGAAGCGCCTGGTCGACCAGCTGGCGCTGGCGATCCTCGAGGGGCGCTTCGTGCCCGGCGACACGGTCAGGGTCGATGCGGCCGAGGGCGAGCTCGTGCTCGAGCGCGCCGAGGTTGCGGCGGCGGCCTGAGCGCGGAGGCTGGGCGCCGAGCACCGGTCAACTCCCCAGTGGCTGGCCCAATCACCGACCCTGGGGAGTTGACCATGTCCCACATGGTGAACTCCCCAAGGTGGACGCGGAACGGCTCGTTTGGGGAGTTGACCTGGGAGGAGTTCGTCTAGCGGGCCGCCGCGGCGCGTCCGCCGCCGTCGACCTTGAACACTCGCCACTCTCCCGGGACGCCCTGCAGCGCTTCGGTGCCGCGGAACTGAAAGCCGATGTTCGACCCGACCACGAGGTCGCGCACCGTGCCCGACACGAGCACCTGGCGTGCCTCGGCGAGGTCGGCGATCCGCGCCCCGATGTGGACGGTGACCCCGGCCAGGTCGTCGCCGGCGAGCTCGCACTCGCCGGTGTGCAGCCCGGCACGGATGTCGACGTCGAGCGTCCGCGCAACGTCGACCAGCGACAGCGCGCAGCGAATCGCACGGGCCGGCCCGTCAAAAGACGCGAACACGCCGTCGCCGGTGCTGCGGATCGTGCGTCCGCGGTAGACCGCGATCTGCCGCCCGACGAGCTGATCGTGGTCTGAGATCAGGTCGTGCCAGCGACGGTCGCCGAGCCTCGCCGCGTGCTCGGTCGAGCGGACGATGTCGGTGAACATCACGGTCGCCAGCACCCGGTCGGGGTCGTGCGTGCCACGCGCGCCGGTCACGAACTCCTCGATCTCGTCGAGTAACGAGTCGGCGTCGCCGGTGAACCAGATGTGGTCCTCGCCCGGCAGCTCCAGGTAGCGGGCGCCCTCGATCTGTCCGGCGAGATAGCGCCCGTTGGCCACGTCGATCAGCCGGTCGCCGCGGCGGTGCATGATCAGCGTGGGCACCTTGATCGCCGGTAGGACCGCGCGGATGTCGAGCGCGTTGATCGTCTCGATGATCGGCTTGACCATCCCGGGGCGTACCGAATGGCGTTCGAACCGTCCCCACCAGCGGCGAAAGCCGTCGTCGTCGGCGAGCGTCGGCGCGAGCACCGACAGCGACGCGCCGGAGCCCCAGCCGTCGATCCACCGCTGGCCGTAGGCCGCGACCAGCGCCGCCGGCCGCCCCTCGGGATAGTCGTCGGCCTCCAGCCAGCGAGCGCAGGCGCCGTACAGCACCAGGCTCACGCATCGCTCCGGGTAGGTGGCCGCGAACAGCGCCGCCATCGGGCCACCCTCCGACGGTCCGAACAGGACGGCGCGCTCGGACCCGACCGCGTCCATCACCGCGAGCACGTCGTCCATCCGCTCCTCGAGCGTCTGCGTGTCGGGGACCGCATCCGACAGCCCGCTGCCGCGCTTATCGAACAGGATCAGGCGGCTGAACGACGCGAGCCGGCGCAGAAAGTAGGCGGCCGTCGGGTGCTCCCAGTACTGCTCGATGTTCGACAGCCACTGCGGGATCAGGATCACGTCGACGTCGCCCTCGCCGACCACCTGGTAGGCGATGCTCAGGTCACCGGCTCTGGCAAAACTCGTCTCGGGCAACGCCGACATCTGGAAACCGAACACCCCTCGCTGAGCTGATCCGCACCCCCCACGGGGGGCAGCTTACCTCCCTGCGGGTGGGCCGGGGCCGCCCGTGGTAGAAGTGCATTGCGCTCCCAGCGCCACCACCGAAAAGGAGGCCGCAGTGCCGACATACATCATGCTCTCGACCCTGAGCCCCGACGGGGTTCAGACGATCAAGAACAACCCGTCCCGGATCCGCGAGGTCAACCGAGAAGTCGAGCAGCTCGGCGCCACCGTCAAGGCACAGTGGGCGACGCTCGGGCAGTTCGACTTCGTCAACGTGGTCGAGGCGCCGGACGAGACGACGATGGCGCGCGTGTCGCTCGAACTGGGCTCCCGGGGGACCGCCAAGTACGAGACGCTGATCGCGATCCCGATCGACGACTTCATCGGCGCGATCTAGTGGTCGATCGAGTGGTCGCTCGCGATCCGGGGAGGGCTCGTTAGATGCGCGTGCTGGTGGTCGGGGGCGGGGCGCGCGAGCACGCGATCCTGCACGCGCTGGCGCGCTCGCCGCGCGCGCCCGAGCTGCTGTGCGCGCCGGGCAACGCCGGCATCGCGGCCGACGCGCGCGTGCTGGACGTCGGCGCCGAGGACATCGAGGGCATCACGCGCGCGGCCGCCGACGAGCGGGCCGACCTGGTCGTGGTCGGACCCGAGGCGCCGCTGGTGGCCGGGCTGGCCGACGCGCTCGCCGCCGCCGGGATCCGCTGCTTCGGCCCCGGCGCCGGCGCGGCGCAGCTTGAGGGCTCCAAGGCGTTCTGCAAGGAGGTCATGCAGGCGGCCGGGGTCCCAACCGCCGCGTACACGGTCGCGACCGATCCGCAGGCGGCACTGGCGGCGATCGACCGCTACCCGACCGTGATCAAGGCCGACGGCCTCGCGGCCGGCAAGGGTGTGATCATCGCCGAGGACGAGAGCCAGGCGCGCCAGGCGATCGAGGACCTGCTGGTCGCGCGTCGGTTCGACACCGAGCAGGTGGTGGTCGAGGAGCACCTGGTCGGCGAGGAGCTGTCGCTGCTGGCGCTGTGCGACGGCGAGACCGCGCTGCCGCTCGCTTCCGCGCAGGACTACAAGCGGATCTTCGACGGCGACCGCGGACCCAACACCGGCGGGATGGGGTCCTATTCGCCGGTCCCCCACGTCGACGCGGAGCGCGCGGCTGAGATCTGCGCCACGGTCCATCAGCCCGTGCTCGAGGAGCTAGGGCGGCGCGGCATCGTGTTCCAGGGCGTCCTCTACGCCGGATTGATGATGACCGCCGACGGGCCCCGGGTGCTCGAGTTCAACGTCCGCTTCGGTGATCCCGAGACCCAGGCGATCCTCCCGCGGCTGCGCTCGGACCTACTCGAGCTGATCGAGGCGGCGATCACCCCCGGTGGGCTGCGCAGCGCCGCACTGCAGTGGTCGCCCGAGATGGCGGTGACCGTGGTGATGGCCAGCGCCGGGTATCCGGCGAGCTCGTCCAGCGGCGACCGGATCTCCGGGCTGGATCGCATTCCCGACGACGTATACGTGACCCATGCGGGAACCGCGCGCGACGCCGACGGCGCGGTGGTGACGGCGGGCGGACGTGTGCTCAGCGTGACCGCGCTCGGCGATGGCGCCGCCGACGCCCGCCGGGGGGCATATGCTGCCGCTGACATGATCGAGTTCGACGGCAGGCAACTTCGCCGCGACATCGCGCTCAGGGCGGTGCCGGTATGACCGAGCGAAGCCCGGAGGCAGCGGTCGAGCCGCTGGCCGACATCGAGCAGATCGAGGTCGACGCTCCCCGTGTGGGGATCGTGATGGGATCCAAGAGCGACATCCCCGCGATGGAGCCTGCCGAGCGGACCCTGCAGGAGCGCGGCATCACCTGCGAGGTGAGGGTCATGTCCGCCCACCGCGAGCCCGATGCGGTCGCCGAGTACGCGCGCAACGCGAAGATGCGGGGCCTGAGGGTGATCATCGCCGGGGCGGGCCTGTCGGCGGCGCTGCCCGGAGTCGTGGCGGCGCATTCCGAGCTCCCGGTGATAGGCGTCCCGCTGACCAGCCGCACGTCGGTGGCGGGCGGGCTCGACGCGCTGCTGTCGATCGCCCAGATGCCGCCCGGCGTCCCGGTCGCGTGCGTCGGCGTCGACAACGCGCGCAACGCGGCGGTGCTGGCCGCACGCATCCTCGACGCCTGAGCGATTTCGACCTCGCTAGGGTCATCTGGGTGATCCCCCGGTACACCCGGCCCGAGCTGGCCGAGATCTGGTCTGACCACGCGCACTTCGAAGCGATGCGCGAGGTCGAGGTGGCCGCCGCCGAGGAGTTCGAGGGGCCCACGGGGGCGGACCTGGACGCGATCCGCGCGGCCACGTTCACAGTCGAGGCGATCGCCGAGCGCGAACGCGTCACCGACCACGACACGGCGGCGTTCGTCGACGTGCTGGCAGCCTCGGCCGGTCCGGCCGGACGCTGGATCCACCACGGCCTCACCTCCAGCGACGTGCTCGACACCGGTCTAGCGCTGCAGCTGCGCCGCGTCGGCGAGCTCGTGCTTCCGGACTCGCGGCGGCTGGTGCAGGCGCTGGCCGCCAAGGCGCGGGGGCACGTGCACACGCTGTGCGTCGGTCGGACCCACGGGATCCACGCCGAGCCCACGACGTTCGGGATCAAGCTCGCCGGGTTCGCGTTCGAGGCCGACCGCAACGCGCTCCGGCTCGAGCGGGCGTTCGCCCAGGCGACGGTCGGCGCGCTCTCGGGCGCCGTCGGTACCTACTCGGCTACGTCACCGCAGTTCGAGGAGCGGGTGCTGTCCCGGCTGGGGCTCGAGCGCGAGCCGGTCTCGACCCAGGTCGTCGCCCGCGACCGCCACGCCGAGCTGCTGCAGGCGATCGCGCTGGCGGGCGCCGGGATGGAGCGGTTCGCCACTGAGATCCGCCATCTGGCGCGGACCGAGGTGGGGGAGATCCAGGAGCCGTTCGGCGTCGGCCAGAAGGGCTCGAGCGCGATGCCCCACAAGCGCAACCCGATCAAGTCCGAGCAGGTCGCCGGCCTCGCCCGGCTGTTGCGCGGCAACGCCCAGGCCGGGCTCGAGGACGTGGCCCTCTGGCATGAGCGCGACATCTCGCACTCGTCGGTCGAGCGGGTGATCCTGCCCGACTCGACGATCCTGCTCGACCATCTGCAGCGGCGCGTGCTCGGGCTAGTGGAGGGGATGGTCGTCGACGCCGAGCGGATGCTCTCGAACCTCGATCTCACCCACGGCGCCTTGTTCTCCCAGCGTGTGCTGCTCGCCCTGGTCCAGACCGGCCTGCGCCGCGACGACGCCTACCGGATCGTCCAGCGCCTGGCTCAGCGGGCGATCGGCGAGCGTGTCCCGCTGCGCGAACTGCTCGCCGACGAGCCGGCCGCCGCCGGGCTCGATCTCGACGCGATCTTCGACTATGGGCCGTTCGTCCGCTACGCCGACGAGATCGTCGGGCGCCTCGATGCGATCGCCCCGGTCTCCGAGCCGGCGCTGACCTGATCGCAGGCTCGCGGCGGAAGCCTGATGGGCCGCACTACGTTCCTCCCGGGGCTGTTACTCCCTGCGCTGGTCCCCCGCTGCGTCCACCGCGCACGCTAGGATCGATCTGGTGACAGCCCTTGCCGACCTGCCCCTTCTCGCGTCGGGCAAGGTCCGCGAGATCTACGACCTGGACGACTCGCTGCTGATCGTCGCCTCGGACCGGATCTCGACCTACGATGTCGTCCACCCGACCGCGATCCCCGACAAGGGAGCGGTTCTGACCGGACTGTCGACGTTCTGGTTTGAGCGTACCGGCGAGATCGTCGCCAACCACCTGATCTCGGTCACCGACGGCGTCCCCGCGGAGGCCCGCGGCCGCGGCATGGTGGTCAAAAAGCTCGAGATGCTGCCGGTCGAGTGCGTCGTCCGCGGCTACATCACGGGCTCGGGCTGGAAGGACTACGAGCAGACCGGTGCGGTCAGCGGGATCGAGCTTCCCGAGGGCCTGCAGGAGTCCCAGCAGCTGCCCGAGCCGCTGTTCACGCCGTCCACCAAGGCCGAGGTCGGCCATGACGAGGCGATCGACTTCGACGGCGCCGCCGAGCTCATCGGCGACCGCAAGCTGGCCGAGCGCGTGCGAGATGTCTCGCTCGAGCTGTACCGGTTCGCGGCAGACCACGCGCGAGAGCGCGGGATCATCCTGGCCGACACGAAGTTCGAGCTGGGGATGGACCGGGACGGGACGCTGACGGTCGGCGACGAGGTCTGCACGCCCGACTCCTCGCGGTTCTGGCCCGCCGACGAGTACGAGGTGGGCCGCGGTCAACCGAGCTTCGACAAGCAGTTCGTCCGGGACTGGGCGTCCTCGACCGGCTGGGATCGCAATCCTCCGGCCCCGCCGATTCCCGACGACGTGGTCGACAGAACCCGCGCGAAGTACCGCGATGCCTACGAGCGGATCACGGGCGAATCGTTCGACAGCTGGTTGCGGCGCACCGGAGCGTCATGAGAGCGCGGGTTCTGGTCCGCCCGAAGGAAGGGATCCTCGATCCACAGGGCCAGGCAGTGCAACGGGCACTCCCCGCCCTCGGCTTCGCCGGGGTCCAGAACGTCCACGTGGGGCGGCTGATCGAGCTCGACGTCGAGGATCCCTCGCAGCTCCCCGAGATGTGCGAGCGTCTGCTCGCCAACCCACTGATCGAGGATTACGAGATCGTGCAGGCCGACGAGAAGGCGGCGCCGGCGTGAAGTTCGGCGTGGTCCGCTTTCCCGGCTCCTGCGACGAGGTCGACGCACTCGGCGCTGCCGCCAGGGTCGGCGAGTCGGTCATCCTGTGGCACGCCGATCGCGACCTGCAGGGCGTCGACGCCGTGGTCGTTCCGGGGGGCTTCTCCTACGGCGACTACCTGCGGGTCGGTGCGATCGCCCGGTTCGCACCGGTGATGGAGTCGATCGCCGAATTCGCCGACGAGGGCGGCCTCGTGCTCGGCATCTGCAACGGCTTTCAGGTGCTGTGCGAGGCGCGGCTGCTGCCGGGCGCGCTGCTTCCCAACGTGTCGTTGAAGTTCGTCTTCCGCCAGGTCGACGTCGAAGTCGTCCGCTCCGACACCGCCTTCACCGGCGAGTGCGAGCCCGGCCAGCGGCTGTCGATTCCCGTCAAGCACACCAGCGGGCGCTTCTATGCGTCCGAGCAGGAGCTGGACCGGCTCGAATCCTCCGGGCAGGTGGTGCTGCGCTACGCGCCGGGCCACAATCCCAACGGCTCGGTCCGCGACGTCGCCGGTGTTCGCAACGAACGGGGAAACGTGCTCGGCCTGATGCCGCATCCCGAGCACGCCGTCGATGCCCTGACCGGCTCCACCGACGGTCTGAAGATCTTCGAATCGATGCGAGCGTATGTCGGCGACCCAGCCGCAGTTTAAAGTGCCGGCCACCACGAGTCCTGCCCCATTCGAGCCGCCCCTGGCGGCGCCTGGCCTTCGTCCTCGTTGGCTCGCGCAGCGCTGCTGCGCGTCGCCTCCTGCGTCCTCGCCAGTCATCCGCCAGTGACGTCTCTCGGTGGGACCGAACTCGTGGCGACCAGCACTAAGCACAGAGAACTAGGGCTCACCGACCACGAGTACGAGCTGATCCTCGATGGGCTCGGCCGCCGCCCCAACGACGTCGAGCTGGCGATGCTGTCGTTGATGTGGTCCGAGCACTGCGCGTACAAGCACTCGCGCAGGCTGTTGCGCCGGCTGCCGACGCAGGGGCCCCACGTACTGATGGGGCCCGGCGAGAACGCTGGCGCGGTCGACGTCGGCGGCGGCCAGGCGGTCGCGTTCAAGGTCGAGTCCCACAACCACCCCAGCGCGGTCGAGCCGTTTCAGGGAGCGGCGACCGGCGTCGGGGGAATCCTGCGCGACGTGTTCGCGATCGGCGCTCGCCCGATCGCCGTGCTGGACTCGCTGCGCTTCGGCGAGGCCGAGCGCTCGGAGCGGTCCCGCTACCTGCTCGACCGCGCGGTCGCCGGAATCGGCCACTACGGCAATTCGATCGGTGTGCCGACGGTCGGCGGCGAGATCTACTTCGAGGACAGCTACGAGCAGAATTGCCTTGTCAACGCGATGTGCCTGGGGCTGGCGCCGCGCGAGCGGCTGATCCGCGCGGCCGCGGCGGGCGCCGGCAACGTAGTCGTGCTGCTCGGCGCCCTGACCGGTCGCGACGGGATCGGCGGCGCGTCGGTGCTGGCCAGCGCCGAGCTCGGCGAGGGCGACGAGGCCAAGCGCCCGTCGGTGCAGATCGGCGACCCGTTCTCCGAGAAGAAGCTGCTCGAGTGCTGCCTGGAGCTGCTCGACCGCGGGCTGCTGACCTCGCTGCAGGACCTCGGCGCCGCCGGTCTGACGTCGGCTGTGTCGGAGATGGCCAGCAAGGGACAGGTCGGGATCGACATCGACCTGTGCCGGATCCCGTTGCGCGAGCCCGACATGGAGCCGTTCGAGATCATGGTCTCGGAGTCCCAGGAGCGGATGTTGTGCGTGGTCTCACCCGAGCGGGTCGGGGCGGTGCTCGGCGTCTGCGAGCGCTGGGAGGTGTTGGCGACGCCGATCGGCAGCGTCACCGATGGAGACCGGCTGCGGGTGCTCAGCGCCGGCGCGGCGGTCGCTGACCTGCCGGTGGCGATCCTCGTCGATGACTGCCCGCTGTACGACCTCGAGCCCGTCGCTCCATCCGAGCCGCTGTACGCGCCGCCCCGGCGGGTGCTGACCGGCGCCGAGCCGGCGGATCAGCTGTTGCTGGCGCTGTTGCGGTCGGCCAATCTGGCCTCGCGCCGTCCGGTGTTCGAGCAATACGACCCCGTCGTGCAGTCGCGCACCGTGCGCCGGCCCGACGAAGCCGACGCCGCCGTGCTGGCACTCCCATCAGACCCCGCCCATCCCACCCCCGACCGCCCGGCGATCGCGGTGTCGATCGACGGCAACGGCCGGCGGGTGGCGTGCGATCCCCGCCGCGGCGCCGCCGAGGCCGTCTACGAGTGCGCGGCCAACCTCGCCTGCGTGGGCGCCGAGCCGCTCGGCCTGACCAACTGCCTGAACTTCGGCAACCCCGAGAAGCCCCACGTCGCCTGGCAGATGGTCGAGGGCGTCGAGGGCCTGGCCGAGGCCTGCGAGGCGCTCGGCGTGCCGGTCGTCGGCGGCAACGTCTCGCTGTACAACGAGGCGCCGACCGGCCCGATCTATCCGACGCCGGTGATCGGCATGGTCGGGCGCCTACCGGATGCGGCGCGGGCCGGACGGCTCGGCTTCGCGCACGAGGGCGACGCGATTGCGCTGGTCGGGGGGTTCGCGCCCTCGCCGGCAGGCTCCGAGCTCGCCAAGCTGCGCGGCGACGCGGTCGCCGGCCCGCTGCCGGCGATCGACCTGCAGGCGGCGGCGCGGGCGCACGAGCGCGTCCGCGAGCTGGTGCGCGCCGGCGCGCTGTCCAGCGCCCACGACATCGCCGAGGGCGGGATCGCGGTCGCGCTGGCCGAGTGCGCGCTCGCCGGAGGGCTTGGCGCGACCGTCCAGCTGCCCGACGGCATCGCCCCGTTCGATGAGGCTCCGGGCCGTGCGTTCGTGGTCTCAGGGCCGGCCGAGGCACTCGACGGGATGACCGTGATCGGCCGTGTCGGCGGAGGCGCGCTGGCGGTGCAGGGCCAGTTCGAGATCGCGATCGCAGAGCTCCGTGACGCCCGCGACAGCGGCCTGGAGAACCTGATCTGACATGACCCCGAGGGCCCGCGAAATTACCGCCACAGAGCAGCGAGCACCGCTGCTAGCCTCCTCGGAGGCGGGTATGGAATCCGTGACCGATCATCGCGACGGCCCTCGCGACGAGTGCGGTGTGTTCGGCATCTACGCGCCGGACCACGACGTCGCCCGGCTCGCCTACTTCGCGCTGTTCGCGCTCCAGCACCGCGGCCAGGAGTCGGCCGGAATCGCCACCGCCCAGCGCGGCGGCAGCCTGATGGCGATTCGCGATCAGGGGCTCGTGGCCCAGGTGTTCGACGAGCACACGCTGCGCTCGCTGGTCGGCGACCTGGCGATCGGCCACGTGCGCTACTCGACCACCGGCTCCTCGGAATGGGAGAACGCCCAGCCGATCGTCCGCGACGATCACCGCACGCTGGCGCTGGCGCACAACGGCAACCTGATCAACGCGGTCGAGCTCCACTCCGAGTTGCGCGGGCGTGACATCCCGTTCCGCTCCACGTCTGACTCGGAGATCATCGCGGCGCTGCTGGCCACGCACCCGGCCGAGCGGATCGAGGACGCCGTCGCCGACGTCCTGCCGCGACTGAAGGGAGCGTTCTCTACCGTGGCGATGACCGAGGATGCGGTGGTCGCTTTCCGCGACCCGCACGGGCTGCGCCCGCTGGCGCTGGGGATGATCGAGGATCCCACCACCGGCCGCGCGTCCTATTGCGTCGCCAGCGAGTCGTGCGCGTTCGACCTGATCGGCGCGAAGTACCTGCGCGAGGTCGCCCCCGGTGAGGTTGTGACGCTCACCGATCGGGGAATCCAGACCCGCCTGGTCGCCCAGTCCGAGCGCAAGGCGTTCTGCGTGTTCGAGTACATCTACTTCGCCCGCCCGGACTCGAAGATGGCGGGGACGGTGTTGCAGGTGGCCCGCGCCCGGATGGGCGAGATCCTCTGGCGCGAGGCCCCGGTCGAGGCCGATCTGGTGATCCCGGTGCCCGACTCGGGCAACGCCGCCGCCCGCGGGCTGGCGCGGGCCGCCGGGCTTCCCCAGGACGACGGCTTCATCAAGAACCGCTACGTCGCGCGGACGTTCATCCAGCCCGGCCAGGAGCTGCGCCGCCAGGGGTTGCGGCTGAAGTTCAACCCGCTGCCTGAGGTGGTCGCCGGCAAGCGCCTGGTGGTCGTAGACGACTCGATCGTCCGCGGCAACACCACCCGGCAGATCGTGCAGATGCTGCGCGAGGCCGGGGCTGCCGAGGTGCACCTCCGGATCTCCGCGCCGCCGATCAAGCACCCCTGCCACTACGGGATCGACATGTCCACGCGCGAGGAGATGATCGCCCACGGCCGTACGGCTGAGGAGGTCTGCGCGGAGCTCGGCGCTGACTCGCTGCACTACCTGTCGCTCAAGGGCGTCTACGAGGCGGTCGGCGTCTCCCGCGACACCCACTGCGACGCCTGCTTCAGCGGCGAGTATCCGCTGGCCGGGACCGAATCGGCCAACGGCAAGTTCGCGCTCGAAGCTGAGCTCCCGCTGGTCCGCGCCTGACCCCACGCAGCGCCGCGGCGCGCGGGACGCGACGGCCGACCGCGGCGCTATCGTCGCGTGCCCGATGGACCCCGTCCAGTCGCTCCAGCGCATCTTCGGCTTTGACCGGTTCCGGCCGGGCCAGGCGGAGGCCGTCGGCGCCGCGCTCGCCGATCGCGACGCGCTGGTCGTGATGCCGACCGGCTCGGGCAAGTCGCTCTGCTACCAGCTGCCCGCGTTGATGCGCGACGATCTGACCGTCGTCGTCTCGCCGCTGGTGTCGCTGATGCACGACCAGGCGCGGGCGCTCGAGGCGGTGGCCCCGGGCAAGGCAGGGCTGATCAACGGACTGCGTGGCGCCACCGCCAACGCGCGGACGCTGTCGCGCGCGGTCGACGGCGAGCTGGCGCTGTTGTACGTCGCCCCCGAGCGGTTCGCCTCGGCCAGGTTCGTGCAGCGGATCCGTGACGCCCGCATCGGCCTGTTCGTGGTCGACGAAGCGCACTGCGTCTCGCAGTGGGGCCACGACTTCAGGCCCGACTACTACTCGCTCGCTCGGGCTGCTCAGGCGCTCGGCGCGCGGGCCACGGTCGCGCTCACCGCGACAGCGACCCCGAGCGTGGCAGAGGACATCGTCCGCCGGCTCGAGCTCGACGACCCACTGGTGGTGACCACCGGCTTTGACCGCCCCAACCTGACGTTCGAGGTGCGGCCGTGTCCCGACCCCGCCGCCTCGCGACGCAGCATCGCCGCCGCGCTCGCCGAGGACGACGCGCTACCGGCGATCGTGTACACGGGCACGCGCGAGGAGAGCGAGGTGATCGCCTCGGTGCTCGAGCACCGCCTCGCGTCCGACGTGGTCACCTACCATGCCGGGCTCGAGCGCGCCTCGCGCTCGCGCGCCCAGGACCGCTTCATGTCCGGCGAGGCCGACGTGATCGTCGCCACCAACGCGTTCGGGATGGGGATCGACAAGGCGAACGTACGGACCGTGTGCCACGCCTCGGTCCCGGGCTCGCTCGAGGCCTATTACCAGGAGGCCGGTCGCGCCGGGCGCGACGGCGGTCCTGGCCGCTGCCTGTTGTTCGCCCAGCGTCGCGACCGGGGCCTGCATGTCTACTTCATCCAGCGCACGCGCGTCGAGGACGCCACGTTTCACTGGGTGTCAGAGCGGCTGCGCTGGGCCGGACTCGATGGCCGCTACGACGTCGCGCTGTCGGAGATCGCCGGCGAGCGGACCGACGAGGAGGCGATCCGGGCGATCATCGGCCATCTCGCTCGGGCCGGACTGATCTCGCTGGAGCCCTCGCCGCCTGACCGCAGCGCGGGCCGCCTGGTGGGGAAGTGGGACGCGGGCGTCCTCGAGACGTGCCGCGAGTTCGCCCGCGAGGTGCAGCATTCCCGTTGGCGTCAGTACTGGGCGATGTGGGACTACGTCGACGGCGACGAATGCCGCCGCGCCGCGCTCCTGGCGCACTTCGGCGACCACGCCGTCGGGCCTCCGCAGGTGACGTGTTGCGACGTATGCGCCGCGGGCTCGGACCGCGACGGCGCCGTCGAGAAGCTGCGCGCGGCATGAACGTCGCGGTCCTCGCCTCCGGCGAAGGCACCAACCTGCAGGCACTGCTCGACGCCGTGCACGGACGCGACGGGATCGAGCTCGTCGCAGTTGCGTCCGACAAGCCGGGCGCCCGCGCGCTCGGACGCGCCGATGCCGCCGGCGTACAGACGCGCGCGTTTCCGGCCGATCGCTACTCCGACCGCTCCGCGCGCGATCGCGCGATCGCCGACTGGCTGACCGAGCGCGGCGCCGAGCTGGTGGTGTTGGCCGGCTACATGCAACTGCTCTCGAACGAGTTCCTGGCCCAGTTCCCCGAGCGGGTGATCAACGTCCACCCGGCGCTGCTGCCGGCGTTCCCGGGTCTCCAGGCCGTGCAGCAGGCGCTCGACTACGGGGTGAAGGTGTTCGGCGTGACCGTCCATTTCGTCGACGGCGGCGTCGACTCGGGCCCGGTGATTCTCCAGCGAGCGATCGAGCTGCCCGGCGCCGGCGACGCCGACGAGGTCCTCGAGGCGCTGCATCCGATCGAGCATCAGCTGCTGCCGCAAGCCGTCCGCCTGATCGCCGCCGGGGCGGTCAGCGTCGACCCCCAGCGTCCCCGCCAGGTGCTGATCCGATCGATAGAGTCGAGCGGTGATGACGCGGAGAGCGCAGCGGTGAGCGCCTTCGGGACGACGGCCCCTGCAGAGGTACGGGTTGCGAGGGCGCTCCTGTCGGTATCCGACAAGACCGGGATCGTCGAGTTCGCCCGCGGCCTGGCCGAGCTGGGCATCGAGATCATCTCGACCGGCGGCACCGCCCAGCAGCTGGCCCAGGACGGTATTCCGGTGCGCTCGATCTCCGACCTGACGGGCTTTCCGGAGATCATGGACGGTCGCGTCAAGACGCTTCATCCCAAGCTCTACGCCGGGATCCTGGCGCTGCGCGACAACGCCGACCACATGGCCGCGGCGCAGGAGCAGGACGTCGAATTCGTCGACCTGGTGTGCGTCAACCTGTATCCGTTCGAGCGCAGCGCCAACGCCCGAGGCGTGCCCGAGTCCGAGGTGATCGAGAACATCGACATCGGCGGCCCGACGATGATCCGTGCCGCGGCGAAGAACTCGGACTTCGTCGCTCCGGTGGTCAGCCCCGAGAGCTACGACGCGGTGCTGGCCGAGCTGCGCGAGGCCGACCGGCGTCTGTCGCCGGCCACCCGCGAGTTCCTGGCGGCCGAGGCGTTCGCCTACACCGCCCGCTACGACACGGCGATCGCCCGCTGGTTCCAGGAGAAGCGCGAGGACTTCCCGCCGCTGATGGTGCGCGCCTTCGAGCGCGTGCTCGAGCTCCCCTACGGCGAGAACCCTCACCAGCGCGCCGCCTACTACGCGCAGGTCGGGGCCCGGACGCACGTCCTGTCGATGGTCGCCCAGCTGGGCGGCAAGCCGCTCTCCTATAACAACCTCCTCGACCTCGATTCGGCCCGGCTGCTGCTGGGCGAGTTCCAGATCCCCGCGTGCGTGATCGTCAAGCACAACAACCCCTGCGGAGTGGCGGTCGGCGCGACCGCGCTCGAGGCCTATCAGCGCGCGTTCGCGTGTGACCCGATGTCTGCCTACGGCGGCGTGATCTGCCTGAACCGCCGCGTCGACCGCGATCTCGCGGAGTCGTTACTGGGCCAGTTCATTGAGGTGCTGTTTGCCAAGGGCTATGACGACGACGCGATCGACGTGCTCTCCGAGAAGCCCAATGTGCGGTTGCTCGACGATCGCGAGCGCCGGACCCCGAACCTGATCGATCCGGCCCTGCGCCAGGTCGTCGGTGGCATGCTGGTGCAGGACCGCGACATCGACGTCGAGGAGCGGGCTGACATACAGGTGGTCTCCCAGCGCCGGCCGACCGAGGCGGAGTGGAGCGAGCTCATGTTCGCCTGGCGGGTCTGCAAGCACGTCCGTTCCAACGCGATCGTGCTCACCCGTGAGCTGGCGACGGTCGGGATCGGTGCCGGCCAGATGAGCCGCGTCGACTCGGTCAGACTGGCGATCGAGAAGGCCCAATCGGAGCTGAACGGTTCGGCGATGGCCTCCGACGCCTACTTCCCGTTCGCCGACGGACCCCAGCTCGGCCTCGACGCGGGCGTCACTGCGATCATCCAGCCGGGCGGCTCGGTCCGCGACCCCGACATCGTCCAGGCCGTCGACGCCGTCGGCGCGGCGATGGTATTCACCGGCCGCAGACACTTCCGGCATTGAGCCCCGTCGAACGTCTCGGCGGCGACCCGCCGTCACCGTTCGAGAGTCGCTACGGCTTCAGCCGTGTGCTGCGCGCCGGGCCGTTCGTGCTCGTCGGCGGCACGACGTCCATCGACCAGGACGGCGTCGTGCTCGGTGGCGGCCCCTACGAGCAGACGATCGAGATCCTCCGCAAGGTCGAGCACGAGCTCGGCCGCATGGGTGCCACGCTCGCCGACGTCGTCTCGACTCGCTTCTACGTCACCGACATCTCCCGCGCCGAGGAAGCCGGGCGCGCCCACGGCGACGTGTTCGGCGAGCACCGGCCGCTGATGACCCTGGTCGAGGTCAGCGCGCTGATCGACCCCCGGATGTTCGTCGAGGTTGAGACGGTCGCCTACGTGGGGTAGGGCTTGCGATCATGAAGACGCGCCGCCGTAGCTCAGCTGGCAGAGCAGCGGACTTTAATCCGAAGGTCGTGGGTTCGATCCCCACCGGCGGCATCGCGAACTGCCTGTTGGGCTGGAGCTGCGGGCCCTTAATGATTCCGCGGAGCAACGTCGTGTCCCCGATATGTCCCGAGAATGGCGTGCGGTCTGCGGCCTTCGGTCCCAGCCGCTCGAGTCGATCACGCCCGAGCACATCGGTGAACAAGCTGCTGATCGAGCTGCACGGGATCTTCCGCCAGGCGCAGATGGTGTGGCGCGAGAACTGGGGTCGGGGACGATGACCTGGTGTCGTGGACGAGCTCGACTTGCACTTGGACGGCTCGGCACTCCGGCGCCGTTAGCCCGTTGGGATCGGCGGTCGGCGCGCGCCAAGCACCAGTGTGGTCGCGCCGCGAGCGTTGTTTGCAACCGCGACGCAGCTTGACGCCGACGTGCATGACACGCCCGTGTAGTACAGCCCTCTCGTGCGGGGAGCTCGTTGGATCGATCGGGTGGTGCCGTTGACGCGTTCCACCAATCCGCGCGAGCCGACGGCTATGCAGGTCTTGGCGGATATGCACGACACCTTGTGCAGCTCGAGGAACGTGTTGTCCTCGGTGAAGTTGTCCTCTACAGCTTCGGTCTTGGATGACGGATTGCCGACCAGCCAGCGGCGCCCATTCCATCGCAACGAGATCGGTTCGTAGCCGAGCTCTTCTACGGACGTGGATCCGACCGCGGTGCAAGCCGTGCTGGAAGCACACGACACGCCGTATACGTATCTCTCTTCGGGGCCAAGCTCGGCGGCGCACATACTGGGCGTGGTCGACCAAGCCGTCCCGTTCCAGCGTTCCGCCAGCAGCCCGCAGTCGCCCACAGAGGTCGAGCCGACCGCTATGCATGCCGTGTCTGCGGTGCACGACACCGATCTGAACTGGTCAAACCGTCCGGCGTGGGGTCGGTAAGGATCGACGAGCCTCGGGGTTGTCTGGATCGACCACTTTCGGCCGGCAAGTCGTTCGGCGAGCGGGAACCTCTGGGCCACATCGATGAAGGATCCGACCGCCGTGCATCGACCGTTGCGGCTGCACGACACCGCATTGAAGCTGCTGTCCGTTGCTCTCGTCGGGCGCGGCGTCGCGACGATCGACCACTGCACGCCATCCCAACGCTCGGTGAGCGTTCCTCCGCTGGCATTGCCGTCGAATGATCCGACGGCTATGCAATAGCTCCTGGACGTGCACGAGACGCTCCTCAGCGTGCCGCCGCTCCTTGTTCTGGGTTTCGCGCTGCGCTGGATCCGCCACGCGACCCCATCCCATCGCTCGGCCAAAGGGAACGATTTCCCATAGGCGCTGAACGAACCGACCGCAACGCACGCAGTCGGCGAGGTGCATGACACGCCAAAGAGCCTGGCGCTCGTAGCGCCGGCTGGCCTCGGGACCGTCCGGGCGGACCACACTGACCGGTCTGCGGCCTGGGCGTTTCCCGCCAAGATCATCAGCAGGAGCCATCCGGCCACCCCGAGGCCGAGGCAGCGCTGGACTACGACCGATCGTCGTGACGACGCGCCAGTTATCACCGTCGACATTCCTCGCTCCTCTTTGGTTCGGGCGAGCGCCCACCGCACGCCGATCCATCATCTGGACTCTTGCGCCATTACCTAACAGGCGGCCCAAATCCGATAACACCCAGAGGAGTGCGGGCTGCCGGGCGTCTGCGGTGCTGCCGGGATGATCGACGAGCGCTACGTCGCCGCCGAAGCAGTTCGGCGACGGCGTGCGCCTCAGACGGGCTGAAGCGATCGTCCGCCACGGCGAGCGCTCACGTTGTCTTTGGCCCAGTCGCGTGATGTCCTCGACGCCCGCGGTCCGCTCAACCTCAACGGGTCGATTTTCGCCCAGAACTGACAGCGAGCGGCGCCGACCGAGCCATCACGTGGCGCCCTCCATCCAGCGCCTGCACGGCAACGTCGGCGTACCGCCCGATCGTGATCGCGGTCTCGAACCCCCTTCGCCGGGCGGTGGTAACAAGCCGCAGCGAACTCGGGCTCCGGCCGCCCAGTACTCGCCATGACGACACGCCCGTGGCGCCGTTCCAGCTCGCGTACACGACCAGCCCGTGGCGGGTGCTCGTGACGGCGAGGCTGGGCGGCGTCACGCTCGGGTCCGGGCGACCGTTCCAAGGGAGCAGGTAGGCCCGGTAGCTGGCGTTCTGGCCCACGAAGCGGGCGTCGAAAAGCAGCTTGCCGCCCGGGCCGTATTCGCTGATGTAGGGCCGGGCTCCCCAGCCGACGAAGTCGGTGTGACCGGGGAGCTGTTGGAGGCTGCCGGCGAAGGGAGCCAGCGTGGGTGGTGAGTGCGAATCTCTGTGGACCTGGGTGGCTGTCATGTGCTTGAGATCGAGCCGGAGCTTCACCGCACCGGATTGTTTGCGTACCTCGTAGGTCCCCGACTCGTTGTCGAACAGCGTGATGTACAAGTCATTGCGCGCCTGGACGCGCACGTCGTGCTGAAAGGCCCAGTAGGTCCGCGGAGCCAGTCTGAAGCTCGAGTCGACCCCGCCGAGGCGCCAGATGACCGCCCCGGTGTGGCGGTCGATCTTGTAAATCGTCCATGTGTTGCGTCCCGACACGATCAGGTTCCCGTCACGGTCGACATCGACGCAGTTGGCGTGGAAGTAGTCGAACGGGTCGCGCGTGCGGCTTGGTGGGAGGCGCGCGTAGGAATCGGTGACCGGGACGTGGTCGAGGCTGTCCCACTGAAACAGCAGCAACCCGGTCGGGATGTCGATCTCCTGCACCACGCTGTCGACGACGATCTGCTGCTTGTTCCCCCTCGGATCGCCGAGGCGTCCCAGTACACGAATTGATACGAAGTGATGATTGCCGTGTTCAACCGAGTGATCTCGAACTCGTGGAGATCGGTCGGCAGCTGGTTGGCAGCGTCGACGATTCCGATCTGCCGATAGGAGCTGTCGTCGATCACGTCCTCACCAAAGCCGAGCCCGGCTCCGCTTAGTCCCTGCCACCAGGTCAGAACTGGCTTGCCCAGATACCGCTGAACCCGGAGGTCGCTGGCTCTCTGACCGGCTGGCAAGGGGCTGAACCAGATGAGGCTGCCATTGCCGTCGACGATCATCGGACCGTCTGCCAGCGGCCCGTACCAGGGAGTTAGGAAGATGTCGCCGGGAAGCGCCGTCCGGGACCGGTGGGACACCCGAACGGCCACTGGCCGCAAATCCGGCCGTGAGTGAAACTTGAGCACGTCACCCGGGACACGCGGAGCGGGGATCCCGGGCTTGTTAGGCACCGCTCCTGACGGAATCGCGACGCTGAAGCGAAACACTCCCCTCGACCCTCCGTCGATGTTGAGCGATGTCGTCACGGTCACTGTCTCGCCTGAGCGTGAACGGCGCCAAAGGCAGGAAGCTGCCCCCGCGACCGTCGGAGTCGCCGCGCAAGCGTCCCTGCATGAACGCCGCTGGTCGAGCCGACCACAGTGACCGCGCCAATGCCGGTGATCGGCACCCCGCGGAAGACGATCTGGGTGTGAGTCGAGGCTACGCGACTTCCCGGAATCGGGAACACGTACACCTGTGGTCCCACGCGCGGCGCCCCGGGCGCAGGCCCCGCCAGCATCAGTGGGCCAATCGCGCCGAGCAGGCAACCGAGCGTCGCGGCGATCCGGCGGACGGTCACCCGGGGCCCGAATCCCGGACGTGCATCGCGCTCCAGCACCGCCGCTCGCCGTGGCAGCGCTCCAGTCGCCGCAGCTCTGAATGCAGCAGCGCCGACTGTGACCGAGTGAGGCGGGCGGCGCGGTTGTGTAGCTCGAACGGGTCGATTCGCAGGTCGTAGAACTCGCGCTCGCCATCGGCGTACTCGACGTAGAGAGATCGAGGAGTCCGCATCGCCTCGTACGTGGTGGGGCTGCCACTCGCGGGCTGCTGGAAGTCCGGATCGAGCACCGACATCCGCGTCCCCTGGTGCTCGACCAGGACCGACGTCTCTCCAGTCCGCTGCCCCTGCGCCATGACAGCAGTGGCGACCAGACTGTGGCCGTCGCCCGCGAGTCGCGTGCCGCCGAGCGCTGCGAACGTCTCGGCCAGATCGACATTCTCCGCCATCGAGTGGGTCGACGTCCCGGGCTTTACTCCCGGGCCCGTGATCAGGAGTGGAACATGGATGTCGGTGTCATAGGCGGTGAGCTTTCCGGGCATCAGTCGGTATTCGCCTGTGTGCAGGCCGTTGTCGGAGCTGAAAACGACGTAGGTGTCGCCAGAAACGCCCGCGGTGGCCAACGCAGCCTCGACTCGTCCAATCATGCGATCGACCGCTTGCACCGACTGCGCCCGCCGTCGGAACGTTGAGTCGACGTCGGTGACCTGCTGTCCGGACAGCCGGGGGTGGTGGGCAAGCCAGCGGGGCGCCGACGGCGGGAACGACATCGAAGTTCGGGTGCCGCGGGACTGCCAGCCGCGGAAAGTCCCGATCATCCCGCGGCGCGGGGACGAAGGGGGAATGGGGCGCGAAGGTCGCTAGTTCGAGGAAGAACGGGTGGTGCCGGCGTGCGCTGCGCCTGATGAATGCGGCGCCCTTGTTGGCAAGCACGTCGGTCAGGTAGTCCGACGGCCGGTGCCCGTAGCTGCGGACGCGGCCGTTCTCGTTGAGCGTGTAGTCAAACTCCGAATAGCCCCAGCCCGAAACGTCCCACTCGCTCCAGCCCTGCGGGACGTAGGTCAACGGGACGTCGGCGTTGGTGCCGTCGCCGAGTCGGCCCGGGGGCTGCATGTAGCCGTTGAGGTACTTGCCCATCATCGCCGTCTCGTAGCCCTGGCGGTGTAATGCAACCGCGAACGTGTCGCGCTCTAGACCTCGATCATGGAAGGCTGGGAACCCTCCGTGCGGTCCGAAGTTAGCCAACACGCCGGTGTCGTGTGGAAATTTTCCGCTGAGGATCGATGCGCGCGACGGGCAGCAGAGCGAATCCGACACGAAATAATTGCGGAATGTCAGACCGCTCTTCTTCATCGCCTGGACATGAGGCATGAACCGCGCGAGGTCGAGTGAGAGGTCGTCGGTGAGAATGAACACGATGTTCGGCCGGCGGCCCGTCGGACGGGCGGTGCGTGCATGCATGGTCGCCCGCGCAGAGGCCGTGGGTTGCGCAACCTCCAAGCGCGAGGGCAGGACGATCCCGCCCACAAGCCCGGCCGCGCCTAGGAGCGCAACCGTGAGCCGAGCTCGCCGGATGCTAGGAACCCTCACCTGGCCGATCCTTGATACCCGGCGACCAGTGGCCGCTCTTCAGGCAAAGTGTCAGTGAGGCCGCCAACGGCGATGCATCTCGTGGGCGAGGCACATGACACTGCGTCGAGGCTCCACCCAAGCTCGGGCGTCCGGGGGACAGGCAACGGCTGAGCCGTCCAGCGGATCCCATTCCAGCGTTCGGCGTTGACCAGCGGAGGCTGGACGCCCACTGCGGTGCACGACCCTACCGCGGGACACGAGAGCGCGCTCGTCATCTCGCCGGTGCGTTGCATCGACCAGCGCAGGCCGTTCCACCGCTCGGTGAGGGGCCGGGCGATCTGACCTTCGTTGAGGGGTTGAATCGTGCCGACCCCAATGCATGCGCTGGCCGATGCGCACGAGACGCCCGTGAACGATGGGGCCCCGGCTCCCCGCTTCGTGCAATATCCGGCGTCGGGCGTGCGCAGGATCGCCCATCGCGAGCCGTTCCAGCGTTCGGCCAACGACTCACACCCGTTGTTGCCAACCGCAACGCACGACCCGGAAGACGGGCACGACACAGCCTCGAGTGCGACGCCACCCAGCGCGTTTCGTCCCGTTCTTGCTGTCTGCTGACTGCGCCAGCGCCTGCCGTCCCAGCGGAACGCCCGCGTACCGCCGACCGCCGTGCAGGTAGTAGCCGCGGAACACGAGACGCTCGTCAGTGATCGCGGCAAAAGTCCTTTCGTCCAGACTCCACGGTGCAGCCGCTCCACCAACCCGTGGATCCCGAGCGAGCCGATCGCGACACAGCTCCGATCGGAGGTGCAGGACACTGCGTCCAACGAGGCGCCGGTGAGCCGGAGGGATGGCTGCCGCGACCACCGTGAGCCGTTCCACTGCTCGATCAGGGGTAGCTCAGCGCCCGAGCCGGGCGACGGCCATGCCGACGGCCACACACCAGGTAGGGGTCGGGCACGAGACGCCATCTAGACGAGCGCTGAGGTTTCGTCGCCCCGAGCCCGCGGGTCTGGGAAGGAGATGAAGCGACCAGCGCGCCGCTACCGCCGGCACGGGTCCCGTCGCGCACGAAATCGCGACCAATCCCGAGATGAGGCTGACCCTGAGCATCGCTGGCCGTCGGTCTTTTCTGCCGTCGACGGATCGTCGGCGACGCGGACGCGCGGGTGGAGCGACGTCGCGAACGGACCGACGTATCGCGATCCCGATCACGCCGTCCACGCAGCAAAGCTTCATCGTCCAGTACGGGTTCATGCGCAAGGACTCTGCTGCGACCTCATAACGTCGTGTTCACATCAGGTAACAACCGCCCGCCCGTGGGGCGAGATGCGATCCCTTTCGCCGTCGCGGCGGTGATCGACGCGGAAGACCTAGCCGCTGCTTGTGCAACCAGACCCCGGTGGGGCTTGGCCGTCAGAAGCGGTGGCGGGTGTGGCTGAATCTGCCTTTCGCGAAGGCCAGGACCTTTGACGGGCGGACAGCGAACACGATCGCGGTTCCGGCGCCATGACGGAAGCCATCGGTGCCGACTTGGTAGTGCCAGCGCCCGTCCCACTTTTGTGTCCAGGCGTCGGCGAGCTGGTGGAGCTTGTCAGCGCTGGTGACACGGATCGCTTCGCCCTCGATCACGACGTCGAGGCCGCTTTGCCAGTCGTTGGCTCCGGTGGTCAGCGCGACGCGCGGGTCGGCGGCGATGTTGAGCGCTTTCTGCTCGTCTGGTCCGGTCGAGAAATGCAGGGCGTCGTCGAGCCAGACGGCGACGAGCGGGGTGACGTGCGGGCGGCCATCGGCGCGTACGGTCGAGATCCAGAACAGCTCGGCTCGTTTGATCTCAGCGAGTGTCTGCTCCCAGCTGACGGGCTGTGCGTCCGGCTCGCTAAACCGACGGTCGAGCTCGGTCCGGGGTGTGGTCATCGGGACCTCCTGTGCTCACGATGGGCGGGTGATGGGTAGGCGTCGGCGGCGATCTCGGCCTGACTCGCCAGTACCGTCACAGACCCCGGGCCGACCCAGAACTCATCGCGCCGTCGCGACAACTATGAGCTGATCGATCATCTCACTGCTGCAATGCCGATCGGTTCGGTAATTCTTGTTGGCTTCGAGTTGCGTAGGCTGGGGTGATTGGTGCGCGACGGAGGTCGAGGCTGGACTTGGGCGGTCTGCTGGCCGCGGTTGAGAATGCGCCGCCGGTCGCAGCCGCCGATGTCGTCGCGGAGCTGCTCGCGGACACGTTGGCAGCGTCTGAGGTGGCGTTCCTCATCGCGGACTTCAGCGGCGATGCCCTGATCCGGCTGAGCCATACCGCGGCGCCGGCGAGGAGCATTTCGGGCGCAGAGGTCGCTGAGCCGGTGCCCTTGGACGGGAGTGCGCATGGTCAGGTGCTCGCTGCCCAGGCAGTCCGCGTTGACGAAGAGGGCGGCAGTTGGCGGGTGCTCGCTCCAGTGACCAACCGCGGGGAAGCCATCGGTGTGCTGGAACTCCTGCTGGCTGACGAGCCAGACGAGCAGTGCCTTGCTGACGTTGCGCTGGCCGCGCACGCGCTCGCATATGTCGTTATTGCCAACCGCCGGTTCACGGATCTGTTTGAGTGGGGGCAGCGCTCTGTCCCACTGTCGCTGGCCGCTGAGATCCAGCATCGCCTGCTTCCGGCGGCCTATACCTGCGAAGCGGGTCAGTTCTCGCTGGCTGCGTGGTTAGAGCCGGCCGGGAACATCGCGGGAGACACGTTTGACTTCTCTTTGGAGCGCGACGTCTTGCATCTCTCGATGACCGACGCGATGGGACATTCGGTGCAAGCGGCGATGCTGGCAACGGTGTTGGTCGGCGCGCTTCGGAACGGTAGACGCGTGGGTGTCGACTTGGCCGAGCAGGCGCGCCTGGCCAGCGTCGGCCTCGCCGAGCAGTTCCACCGCTGCGAATACGTCACGGGGCAGCTGGTCCGGGTCGACCTGCGAACCGGGATAGCGGAGATCGTCAACGCCGGACACCCACCCCCTCTGCGCCTGCGCGACGGGCGTGTCACCTCGGTGGATCTCAAGGCGGACCTCCCGTTCGCGTGGGGCGAGCACGATTACCGAGTGCAGCCGCTGGAGCTTGCGCCAGGCGACCGGCTGGTGTTCCTCACCGACGGCATGCTAGAGCGAAACGCCTCCAGCCTGGACATCGAGGCGCTGGTCGCCCAAGGCGCGCAGATGCACTCCCGCCAAGCGGTGCAGCATCTCATCCGAGCGGTCCTCAAAGGCACCGGAGGCCAGCTCAAGGACGACGCGGCCGTGATGTGCCTCGACTGGCACGGCGGCTCCCCCCGCCTGCGGGCAAGCGACTCCGGCGCCGACCGCTAAACCCACACTCTTGAGAACTTCAGTGATCAGTAGTTGGCCGCGTCGCTATTGGGTGACGGAGTCGCGGTAGCGACCGAGGAGCCGCCGCAGCTCCGAGATCCCGTCCTCGCCAAGAGCCGCGGCGTGTTGGACGTTGCGCTCGCGGCTGGTGTGGTTGATCGTGTCGAGCGCGTCCCGGCCGTCGGCGGTGAGGATCAGCAGCGGTGACCGTCGGTGGTCGGGGTTGGGTTCGTAGCTTGCGAGTTCCTCGGCGACGAGCTGGTCGGCGACGCGCTGGACGCTTTGCCGGGTCAGTCCGAGGCGTCGGGCGAGCATCGCGACGCTGAAGCGGCCGGTCGCGGCGATCCACATCACTTGCCACCGCGCCTGGGTTTGACCGGCAAGCTTGGCGATCGCCTCGCCATCGCGGCGCAGCACGCCGGCGAGTTCGAAGACCTCAGCGACCAGGTGCTGCATCTCGACGTTGCGCTCCTCGTCGTTCATGCGGTCGAAGTTTAGCGCAGTGCTGTCATAAATCATTCTTCCTGGCGTCTTGACAGGCTCTTGTCAAACTGGAAGGATGATCCCGCACAACCCTCTCCCCTCGACCACAGGAGCAGTCCATGTCATCGACCGTCGTTTCAGAGCACGCAAAGCAGGCACAGGCCGCTGGCCCCGGCGCGGGGATCTACCTCGCGTTCATCCCGTGGGTTGTGTTCAGCGTTGTCGCGGAGCACTCAACGCTGAAGCTCGCCGCCGCCGGAGCGTTACTCGCATCGGCGGTGATCGCGGCGCGTTCGGCCCGGTCTGGCGGCGCGAAGGTGCTCGAACTCGGCGCCGTGCTGGCGTTCGTCGTCTTCACCGTCGTCGCGTTCACGGCCGATCCCGCGACCGCCGAGTTCGTTGACCGCTACGCTCGCGCGATCGCCGCCGGGCTGCTGTCGTTGATTGCGTTCGGGTCGCTGCTGGTGGTGCCGTTCACCGAGCAGTACGCCCGCGAGACGGTCCCGCGGCAGCTGTGGTCCTCGCCGCAGTTCAAGCAGATCAACCGCAAGCTGACGGCGATGTGGGGCCTGGTGTTCGCCGCGATGGTCCCCGCGCACGTGATCGCCGGGGCGCTGGACACGCACCGAGCGAACCTCGTCTTTAACTGGGCGATCCCGATTGTGCTCCTGATCTGGGCCGCCAAGCGAACCACGCGGGCCAGCGACAGCGCCGACAGCGACCGAGCACCGATCCCGGCGCAGTAATGGCGATCAAACCGCACACCTACATCTCAAGTGATGTCAAACAGCGCCATCGCGTTGCGCTCGAGGATCGCCTCCGCCTCGTCGGGGGTGATCTGGGGGTCCTTGACGTATTCGATGGCGCGCACGAACACATCGCCCGCCTCATAGGGAAAGTCCGTTCCGAGCACGAGTCGGTCTGCTCCGAGGGAGTCGATCGCGCAGCGCAGCGCGGGGACGTGGCACTGCCCGACGGTGTCGTACCACATTCGGCGGGCGGCGATGCTGGGCCGCTCGGGCGTGCCGGGTGCCTCCCACTGGTAGTTGTCGGCGCGCTGCAGCAGCATCGCAAGCGCGCCGCCGAGGTGTGGGTTGATGATCTTGATGTTCGGATAGCGGCTCGGGATCCCATGCGTGATCAGCTGCATAACGCAGATCGTGTCCTCCACGGGCGCGCCCACCATCCAGGTCAGCCCGCTGTCGCGGATCAGCGGCGAGCACGCGTTGTTGCCCGCCGGGTGAAGGAACAAGACGGCAGCCCTACGGTCAAGCTCGGCAAAGATCGGCTCGAAGTCAGGCTCGACGAGCGCACGGCCGAGCACCGTCGTGTTCAGCGTCACTCCGACCATCCCCAGGTCATCCAGAGCACGACCCATCTCGGCGATCGACTCATCGATGTGCGGCATCGGCATCGCCGCCAACGAGCGAAACCGGTCTGGGTGACGTCCAACCAGTTCCGCGTACTGGTCGTTGACGAATCGGGCGGCGGCTACTGCCTTCTGTCGGTCGTCGCCGTGAGGAAGCTGCGGTGAGGCGGAGAGCACCTGCATCTCTACCCCTGCCCGGTCCATCAGCCGCAGCCGCGCCTTGAGCGCCGAACCGCCACCAGCACCCATCCCGCGCTGAGTGCCAGTGTCGGTCTTGCCAAGCTCGACCAGCAGATCGAGATAGTCATCAGTCCAGTAATGCGCGTGCACGTCGATTCGCATGGTGTCCTCTGGCTTTCGTTGTTTCTCACTGCAGCGAATCGGTTGAACCAGCCGTCGCGGCTTTGGTCGATGCGTCGCTGCTTGACGGTGACCGCGTTTGGTAGGCGCCGATCAGCGCAGCGCGTCAACGTCGGCGTCAGTCAGCTCTACTTCGCCCGCGGCGAGGTTCTCCCGCAGGTGCTCGAGCGTGAGCGTGCCCGGGATCGGCAGGGTCGTCGATGAGCGGCGCAGCAGCCAGGCGAGCGCGATCTGCTCGGGCGTTGCGCCGTGGCCGGCGGCGATGTCGGCGAGCGCCGGCGAGCCGCCGCGCAGCGGGAAGTAGGGAACGAACGGGATGCCTTCGCTCGGCGCAGTAGTCGACGACATCGTCGTGTTTTCGCTCGCTGAGGCTGTACTGGTTCTGGACCGCGGCGATCGGCACCACCTGGCGAGCCGCGCGGATCTGCTCGACGCTCACGTCGGAGATGCCGACGTTGCGGATTCTGCCTCGGTCGCGATACTCGGCGATCACGCCGAGACTCTCCTCCAGCGGCGTCTCGGGGTCGACCCGGTGAAGGTAGTAGAGGGAGATCACCTCGGTCCGCAGTCGCCGAAGGCTCTCCTCGATCTGCGACCGAAGCACCGCTGGGCGCCCCTCGCCTGGGTTGTAGCCGCCCTTCGTCGCGACGACCACGCCATCGGGGATGGGATTGAGCGCCGCGCCGATCGTTTCCTCGCTCTCCCCGCGCGTGTAGAGGTAGGCGGTGTCGATGTGGCTGACGCCTGCCTCGACCGCGTCGCGAATGAACTCGACGTTCTTGGGAGTGTTCGTGAGTCGGTTGGTGCCGAGGCCGATCCTTCCGACCTCGACGTTGCCGACCCGCAGCGTGTTGGTCACTGTCGTGCCCCGATGTCGACTACCCGCCCCCACAGGTCGGGCCAAAAGCCGCCCTCGACCTCTACGCGCTGCACTGGGCCGCCGCGCCGAAAATAGACCGCCTCTTGACTACCGTGGTCGCGCATACCCGCAAATCTACCGGTGTCTCGATCACTCAAGCGCTACGCGCGAGCTCCGCCGCGGGCGAGATTCGCCTCGGTCATGCGCTTCAAAGTGGTGCGGTCCAGCTTGCCGGTGGCTGTGCGAGGCATCTTGTCGAGGACGATTATTTCCTCGGGTGCCTTGTAGCCGACTCGCGCGCGAGCGAACCGGATCAGCTCCTGGCTGCTCGGTCGCTCAGCGCGTTCGTTAAGCGTGATGTAGGCGCGGACGTTCTCACCGTGCACGAGATCGTGAATGCCGATCACCGCAGCGCTCTTGAGGCTGGGATGCTCGAGCAGAGCGCCCTCGACCTCCTGGGGGCAGATATTCGAGCCGTCGTGGACGATGATCTGCTTCTCGCGCCCGCAGAAGAAGTAGTAGCCCCCGTCATCGACTCGCATCACATCCCCCGAGTCAAGCCACCCGTCCCGGAAGACAGCCTCAGTCGCGTCCGGGTCGTCCCAATACCCGACGGTCGCGGCGCGCGTCTTGATCCAGAGGCGGCCTTCGCCGCCGGTCGGCAGCGCCTCCCCGGCGTCGTTTCTGACCAAGAGCGAGACGCCCGGAACGGCCTGTCCGACCGAGCCGAGCTTGATCTGACCCGAAGGGGGACTGACCGTCACGAGTCCGGCTTCGGTCAGGCCGTAGGCCTCATCGATCACCAATCCGCTCAACGCCGTGAACTCCCGCTCCTCCTCAGCGGAGACTTTGTCCCCGGCCGCACGACAGAGTCGCAGCGAGCCGAAGTCCTCGTGCGCGGCACCGTGGTCGCGGGTGAGAGCGAACAGCGCCGACGGAAGCATCGAGAGAACCGTCGGGCGTTCCTGGCGAAGCAGCGGCAGGAGCTCATCACCATCGAACGTGCGCGCCACGATTGTCCCGGCCCCAACACTCAGCGCGGCGAAGGTGACATAGAAGGCGCCGACATGCGACAAGGACGAGCCCGCGAGCAGCAGGTCGTCCGAGCTGAAGTCGAGCCCTGCCGACGCTGCCGCAAGCATCCAGCCGAGCGTCTCGTGGGTGTGGGTAACCCCCTTCGGGAGCCCGGTGCTGCCAGAAGTGAAGAAGATCAGCGCCGGCGCGGACGGGGGGCAACCACCGAGTGGCGCGGGTGGCTGCTGTCCTTCGGTCAGCTCCTCAAACTGCGGGCCGGTTCCGACCGACGCCCCGTAGCTGATCCGGCCTAGCGGCAGTTGTCCCGCGAGCTTGCTCGCCTCGAGATCCTCCTCCCGCTCGGCGTGCGAGAACAGCGCTCGGGCCGCACTGACCGCTAGAGCGTGATCGATCTCCGGTGCCATATAACGGTAGTTCAGAGGCGTGGCGACCAACCCCGCCTTGAAACAGGCGAGGTAATGAACGACAAGTGCTGGGCAGTTCGGCATCAGCGAAGCGACCCGATCACCCGGCCTCAACCCGAGCCCGAGCAGGCCGTGCGCCAGGCAACCGCTGAGCCGATCGAGCATCGCCCATGTCCACCGCGTATCCGCCGAGATCAGCGCCAGGCCATCCGGGTCCCCATCCAAACCAGCGCGGAGCAGATCACCGACGACCGGCCTCGTCAACGCAGTCCCGGCATTCTGAGTCACACGCGCCTCCTCGTCGCTGCACCGCGCATACAAAGCGGCGCAACCGGCCGCTCTGCCGCCACAGTACGGCGTCACTTCGTCAATGTCGAGGCTGCCGTCCGTCGCACGCCGGCGCCGCCGCCTTAGGCCGACGGCCCGGTGGGGCGTCTCGGCAGTCGCAAGTCACTTCGTCGTGGTTCCGTCCTGCGGCTGGCTGCTGCGATCAGCTTTGCGCCTACGCTCTGGTGATGGCCCTCGCTCAGGCGCCGGAGATCGCCCACGTCGTCGTGTACCTCCAACCGTGAAGCGCTCCTTCGGCAGGCCGTCGTGGTGGGCCACGAGCGCTGTCCCCTATCGGTGGTTCTGGCTTCTACCGTCGGCCGGAGCGGTCATCGGCCTCGCTGCCGCGAGCCATTTCGGTGTTCCTGTGTGGCTGGGTTTCGTCTGTGGTGAGATTCCGGCGCTAGCGCTTGAGGCGTGGTGGCGGCACCGAAGCCCTCCTTCGGACGATGCTCCGTAGTCGACTCGATCGGCCTGACCGGGACCCTCTTTGCGGTGGTGCCGCGTTCGTGATCCTTGCGCCTTGCCATGCAACGTGCGTGCGCGGTGGCAGCTCCAGCTCAGCGTGCTCGACATGGCACGTGCGAGCGGCCCTGTTCGCCGCCCAGCAGACGAACTGCGGACTGATTTTGCGTGCTAGGGCTCGCGGTGTCGCCAGGATGCCGCAATGCGGCAACTTCCTCGCCCATCGTCGATCAGTGGTACTGTCGGCGGAATTCGACGCCGGATCGGGCGACGCGCTCGGAGCGCTGGTGCATGCTCAGGACTCTCCAGGCCGGGCCCGCACCGCGGGTGCAGCCAAAGCGGGCGAGCCCGTCCTGGCTTCAGTCCGCGGCCGACCGGCCGCCTTCCCCGCCGCCCGCTAGCCCGGTACCGGCCTGAGAGTGAGCGGGGGGTTGGCCAGCTTCGAGTTGGTGACCCGCCGGACCGGTGGCGGTAGTCCGGGTGGACTAGGACTCGCAGGCGACGCCGTCATGGTCGCGGTCGAGATCTGGGTTGGCCGTGTAGTCGGGGGTGCCGCGGAGAATCGGTGTGACACCTGCGGCGCGCGCGGCGGTGCAGTTGGCGTACACGTGCCCCGCCCGCGACCCTTGAGTGCCGCTGGTGGTGTGGTGGTTGGGGGTGGGGGTCGGCGCGGGCGGCGTGCGGGTGACGGTCACCGGGGTGGGCGCGCCGGGCGCGGGCAGCTTCTCGCCCGGACACATGGCGAGCACGCGGCCGATCGCGTCCTTCTCCGCTTGGGTGACCCATAGCTTGTATTTGGTCTTGACGGCGACCTGGCGGGCCACGTATGCACAGCGGAACGGCTTGTTGGGGGGCAGCCAGGTGGCGGCGTCCCCGTCGCCCTTGGCACGGTTGGTGTGCGCGTTGACGGCGAGCAGCTCCAGTGGGTCGTTGGCGAACGCGACTCGCGTCGCCGCAGCCCACTGCTGGGCGCCCTTCTGCCAGGCGTCCGAGAGCGCGACGACGTGGTCGACGTCGACCTCACTCGCACCACCGCGGGTGTAGTGGACGCGCTCGCCGGTGTAGGGGTCAGCGAGCGTGCCGGACTCGACGCGGCAGTCGTCCAGGTAGGCCTTGGCGGTCAGGTCGCGGGTGAGAATGCGGTCGCGGGTATCGCAGCCACCGGAGTCGATCCACCCGTCCCCGAACTGCTCGCGGCTGTAGCCGGTCTTCGGCGCGCGGCCCTTGACCGGCAGCTTGGCCAGCGCAGCCGCCGCCGTACCCCAAGCGTTCCTGACGGCCGTCGCCGTGGCGGCACGCTTGGCCTTCGCGGCGGTCCGCCGGCGCGCGTGCCGGTTGGCCTTCGCGTTGGCGGTGTGCCGGTGCGCGGCATGCGTCGCCCTCGGCGCCGGCGTGCTGACGGCGTGTGTGGTCGTCTCCCCACAACCCGTGGCGGCAGCGCGGCCGTCACGAGCGCCGCGGTCACGATGCGGCGACTGGGCATCCCTAGAAGATAAGGCGCGACGCGAGCCCCTCGTCCGGCGGAGTGGCGAGATTGAGCGTGCTTCAGACGCGGTTACGCTACCGAGCGGATCGGCCCGCGGTTCAAGCGGTTTGCGCGCGACCCACAGGAGAAGAGATGTCTGCGCCAATCGATGAGATCACCATCGAGGACCTAGTCCGTGATCCGTATGACGTCTACCGGCGCCTACGCGACGCGGGCCCCTGCGTGTGGCTCGCCCCAGCGCGACGGTATGTCCTGCCGCGCTGGGATGAGGTGTTCGCGCTGGACGAGGATCCCGCGTTCACCGCGGCGGAGCCCGACTCGCTGATGACGCGCGCAATGGGCCTGAGCATGCTGCGCACCGACGGTGCGATCCACCAGCGCCAGCGCCGGGCTGCGCATCGGGTGCTTCGGGCCAAGGAGTTCGAAGCCTGCTGGTCTGGGATGCTGGCGGGAGTCGCGGACGAACTCCTCGATGAGATCGAGCAGGCCGGCCGCGCCGATCTCGTTGCGGACTTTGCCGGTCCATATGCGGCGCGCACCCTCAAGCGGATGCTCGGTCTCGATGACGTCGCAGACATGGACATGCAGGTCTGGTCGCAGGCGTTGATCGATGGAGTCGGCAACTACGCCGATGACGCGACCGTGTGGAGTCGCTGCCGGGAGGCTGGCGCGGGAATCGACGCTGCGGTGTCACGCGCGCGCGGTCGCGCGCGCGAGGGGACCGTGATTCACGCGATGCTCTCGGACGCGGCGATCACCTACGACGAAGTGCTCGCAAACGTCAAACTGTTCATCTCCGGCGGCCTCAACGAACCCCGAGACGTGATCGCGACGACCGCCTGGGCGCTGCTCAGGGATCCCGAGCAGGCGGCGCTGGTGCGCGCGGATCCTGCCGCGTTCGCGGCGGCGACCGAAGAATCGCTGCGCTGGATGTCGCCGATCGCCATGTATCCGCGCTACGTGTCGAGCGACACCCAGCTCGGTGACGTCGCATTGGCGGCCGGCGATCGCGTGGGAGTGATGCTCGCCTCGGCGAATCGAGATGAGCGGCACTGGGAGGAGCCAGATCGCTTTGACCTGCGGCGGGCCACCCAGCGGCATGTTGCCTTCTCACGCGGACCGCACGTCTGCCTGGGTGCCTTTGTCGCGCGACAGCAGGTTGGGCGGGCAGCGCTGCCGCGGCTGTTTGAGCGCCTTCCCGACCTCCGCCTCGCCCCCGGCTTGCCACCGCGGCAGGTTGGCTGGGTCTTCCGAGGGTTGGCCAGCCTCGAGGTCACCTGGCGACGCTGACTTGAGTCGTTGACCGGACGGATCGGCCCGAGGCGTCGCCGACCGCACGATCAACGCGGCGCTACTACTGGGGGGTCGGCGCGGGACGCCCCCGGGGCTGAAGCGGCGGGGCGAGACGGCCACCAGGTGTGCTCTCCCAACCGGTAGACGATCGCCGGGATCAGCAGGGCGCGGACGACGAATGTGTCGATGAGGACCCCGGCGGCGACCGTGGCGCCGACCTGGATCAGTTCCTCGAGCGGCAGCAGGGTGAGGGTGGCGAAGGTGCCGGCGAGGATCAGCCCGGCGCCGGTGACGACGCCGCCGGTGTTGACGAGGGCGACGCTCGTGCCCTCGCGCGTGCCTCGCGTCGCCGCCTCCTGCCGTGCCCGAGTCATCAGGAAGATGTTGTAGTCGACGCCCAGAGCGACCAGGAAGAGGAAGGCGAGGAGGGTCAGGTTAAACGCGACACCTCCGCTCGCCAGCTTCGAGAAGGCGAAGGTGCACAGCCCGAGCGTGCCGGCGAAGGAGAGCACGACGGTAGCGACCAGGAACAGCGGTGCGACCAGCGCCCGCAGGACGGCGGCGAGGATGAGGCCCACTACGAGCAGGACCAGCGGAAGGATCAGCCGTGTGTCGTGGGCGTTTGTCTGCTCGATCTCGTAGTTCTCGGCGGGGATGCCGGCGAGCAGGCCGCTGGGGGTGATCGCCTGCAGCCGTTCGCGGATCTCCTTCACCTGGTCGGCGGCCTCGCCCGAGTAGGGGTCCCCGGCGAGGATCACGGCGACGGCCGCGTCTTGGCCCTGGTGCCGGGGCGGCACCGGGATCGCCAGCCGGACGCTCGCCAGGCTTTGCATCCCTACGACGACCCGCTGCGTCGCCTGCGGGTCCACGACGGCGATCAGCGGCGAAGCGAGGCCCGGCGGGAAGTGCTGGTTGAGGACCTCGGTGCCGCGGCTCGAGTTGGTCTGGCGGGTCTGGCCTTGGCCGAAGCCGATCGTGCCGTGATGGGCGAAGTTGCCGAGGGCCAGGACGAGGAGGCAGGCGGGAACGACGAGGACGAGGGCGAGCGAGCGACGGCGAACGAAGCCGGCGATCTGCTGCCAGCGGGGGCTCGGCCCGCCGCGGCGGATCGCGGCCCCGGGGGCCCAGAAGGCGCGCTCGCCGAGGACCGAGAGCAAGGCGGGGAGGAGGGTGAAGGCGCAGAGCAGCATCACCGCGACCCCAATCGCCAGGATCGGCCCGAGCCAGTGGGTCGATTCGAGCTCGGCGACGAGGAGGACGAGCATCGCGGCGATCACCGTGCCCGCCGAGGAGGCGAGCGCCGGCGCCGACTCGCGCACCGCCAGCGGCAGCGCCTCGGGGGCGGGGCGGCCGCGCTGCAGCTCCTCGCGGTAGCGGTGGACGAGCAGCAGCGAGTAGTCGGTGCCGGCTCCAAACACGAGCACGAGGAGGAGAAACGTCCCCTCGGTGTTGACGGTGATCCAGCCAGCCTTGATCAACAGGTAGGCGATCCCGGTCGCGACCAGGTAGGCAGCTCCGACCGCGAGCAGCGGCAGCACCGCCAACAGAGGCGCCCGGTAGACGACCAGAAGCAGTATCAGAACCAACGAAACCGTCGCGATGAGCAGCGTCTGGCCGGCCTCCGCGGCGAGGCGGTCGAGGTCAGCGGCGATCCCGGCCGGGCCGGTGACATAGGCTCTGACCCCGGGGATCGGATGGCCGGCGAGGTAGGCGCGGATCTCGGCCACGCCGTGCTTGACAGCGCCGGGGTCGGCCGCGTTGATCGCGAGAACGACCAGCGCCGCTTCGCCGTCGCGCGAAAGGGGGCCTACCCCACGGACGTTCTTGGCGACGTCGCCGAGCGACTCCGAGGAGTCGGCGGTGAAGGCGTCGATGGCCCGCGTCGCCCCGGTCACCTCGAGCCTGTTGAGCCCGACCCCGAGGCGGCCGATCGCCCTCAGGTCCCTCTGGGTGAGCCCGCCCTCGCGGTCAAAGACGATCACCGCCGGGACCTCTTGAGCGGTACTGCCCCGGCCGCCGCTCCCGCCGCCGCCCCCACGCTGCAGGGCTTCCTGTGCCCTCGTCGCTTCGGAATGCCTGGGCAGGAAGCTCGCCTGGCCGGCCGCGGTGATCCCGCCGATATGGGAACGGGCGAGCCAGCCGCCAAGCCCGACTATGAGCCAGATCGCGATCGTCAGCCATCGCCCCCGCCGGCCGGTGACCGCGGCAGCCAGCCCCGAAATCACGGCTGCGTCAGACGGGCAGGGCGCATCGCCGGCGAAGGCTACCGGCCGAGGCTAGGCTGGGTCACCCGGCGCCGACCAGTGCCGCTTTGACAGCACCCACGCCAGCCAACTCAGATGCTCAAGCCGTCGCCGACCATCTCGCATGACAGCTGTGATCATCCAACCATGCGCCGACTAAACATCGCCGAGCCTGACTTCGCCTATGACGCAGACGATCCGGAAGGGTTTCGCGCTGGCATGCTGCGGTTCGGCAAGCAGCTCGGGGCGGAGCGCACCGGCACCAGCGTGTATGAGATCCCGCCGGGCCAGGCAATCTGTCCCTATCACTACGAATACGGTGAGGAGGAATGGCTCCTTGTCCTCGCCGGTCATCCCACCCTGCGCCATCCGGAGGGGTCTGACGGCCTCGATCCGTGGGACGTCGTGTGCTTCCCCTCCGGGCCGGCGGGCGCTCATGCGGTTCGCAACGAGACTGGCCAAACGGTACGGGTGCTGATGTACTCGACCGTGAGTCCTACGGCGGTGTCTGTCTACCCGGACTCCGACAAGCTCGGGGTGTGGGTGGGCAACCCCGACGACGAGCTGCTGCTGCCCCGCTCCAGCGCGGTCTCCTACTACGAGGGAGAGACCTAACCCGCAGGTCGATGACGTCGTCCTCGGCAGGCCGAGAGGCGCGGGTTTAGGGTCCTGGCGGCGACGGGGCCAGGCAAGCCGCCAGCGCGGCCGGGAAGGTCGTCGACTTGCGTTGAGTGGGCACGCAGTTGTCGATCTCGAGCCCCATCAGCGCGTTGCCGAGCTGGGTCATCGTGTCGGCGTTCTGGAAGGCGTCCGCCGGCTTGGTCTCGGCTGGGAAGTCGACGCCGTCTTTGGGGAGCCCGAGCCAGTGGTAGGTCTCGTGGATCAGCACGTCTGAGCGGCAGTGCCGGCTCGAGTCATACCAGGTCGGATCGCAGAGCTGCGTGCCGATCGGGCTGCACGTGCCGGGGGCGCATGTGGCAGCGAAGTTTTGGCCGGGGCCGGGGTCGCAGAAGCCGTGGGCGGTCGAGCGGAACGTGAGCGGTTGGACCGGTGAGGTGAGGTCTTTGTGAACGAGTTCGCGGGCCTTCCCCAGCGTGTCGAAATAGTCCGGGTCCTCGGGCCTGGCGTGGAGAAAGAACCGGACGACGCACACCTCGCGCGGGAACGAAGCGGCGACCGACGGCTGCGGGCCCTCGCCCGGCTGCCACAGACTGGCTGCCAGAACCACGTTTTGCATGTCGGCGAGCCGCCCCTCGATTGCCCGCAGCTGGTGGCGCCGGTCGTCAAAGGCGTCCTTATGCTTTTGATCGTCCGGAGTGATCGGCGGCGGCGAGGGTGGAGGTGGCGTCGGTGTGGGCGCGCCGCCGGGGAATAGCTCGTTGAGCCGTCGCATGGTGCCAGGGCCGACGTCACCGAACTCCTCGAACCCGAGGTGCTCGGCCGCCTTGAACGCCCTCACGGCCGCCGCGGTCCTCGGCCCGTAGACCCCGTCGACGCCGTTACCGGCGGGTCCGGTGCCACCGAGGTCAAAGCCGCGGTCGACCAGCGCCTGCTGCACCTTGCTGACCGGCTGATGCTCGACGGTGTCGCGCGCACCCGCCCCCATCCTCGACTTGTCCTCCAGGCAAGCCTCGAGCAGCGGTTCGCCGACAAAGCGGGGGGAAGTGAGTGTTTGGCGCGCGAGCACCCGCCGCTCACGGCCACCCGCTGACGCAGAGCCAGCGCGATCCGGCCGGGCCGCGACGGCCCGTCGAAGCTGCCGGCCCATCTCGGCCGTCCACTCATCCTCCGCCCGCGCCTGTCCGCAGGCGCCACCACACTTGCACGCACCCGGGCACCGCGCAAGGGTCGGCGACGCGATCCGCGGGCCTCTCCACGCAGCCTGCGCGACGACGGCGGCTCGGTTGCCGGCGGAGGCCTGCAGCGCGAGGATTGACTGGCGGCCGATCCGCGCATCCCGCGGCCCAGCGCTCGTCCCGATCGCCGTCACAGGTGACGGTCGTACCTGCCTTGATGACCGGACGTCGTTTTGCGGCGTCGGCACGAGGACATGCTGACCCACACAACCACTATCTCAGAAGCCTGGGATGCGGACAACCTGTCCACCGCCCCGAACGGTCTCGGGATGACGTTCCATGACACGACGCGCGGACCGTCGGTGTCTAGCTGGCTCGGGTGGGGTCGTCGTAGGCATCGGAGCCGATCTTGCGTCCCTGGGTGGGGTCGTCGTAGGGGTCGGAGCCGATCTTGCGTCCCTGGGTGGGGTCGAACGAATGCACGGCTCGTTCTTGGGGGGTCGTACCCGCCGGAACGGGGACAAGGTTTGGCCGTCTGTCGCTTTCGGCGCGGTCTGGCTTGAGGCTGGGAGCAACGGTGGTTGTCATGGTGTCCCGTCTGCTTGGGGGCTAACTTGCATCACACAAGGCAGGCTAGTGGCAAGTCTAGCTTTTGTCAAGCAAGTCGGCTAGCATTGGACCGTGCTCCAACGCGACTATCCAGACCAGGTCTGCTCGATCGCCCGATCGCTAGAGGTCATCGGGGAACGCTGGACGCTGCTGATCCTCCGCGACGCCCTCGTCGGCCTAACGCGGTTCGAGGAGTTCCAGGCGAAGCTCGGGATCGCCTCCAACGTCCTCACTAACCGGCTCAAGCGGCTGTGCGACGAGGAACTGCTCAAACGCGTTCCGGACCCAGAGCGGCCCGGCCGGCCGAAGTACGTGCTCACCGACAAGGGACGCGAGCTCGCGCCCGCCCTGATCGTGCTCATGAAATGGGGCGACCGCCACTACCCGACGCCTGGCGGGCCACCCCGACTCACCCTCCACGCCGGCTGCGGAGGCAACATCGGCCCAGACCTCCGCTGCGACCGGTGCGGCAAACACGCGGCGCGCGGGGAGGTCGAGCTCCCGCCCGGCCCGGGGGCGCGACACGGCGAGCACGCCGGACGATGACTATCGGCGCGCGGCGACCGTCCCGCGCGGACCCAGACTGCCAGCCCGGCGCGCCGACCGCGCGACCGAAGTCGCGCGGCCTGCGCGCCGTCACTCATTTGGTGATTCGGACGAGGCGCTCCATGCCGAGCGTGGTGTGCTCGCGCCCATCCTGGGTGTCCATGAAGCAGGCCTGAACGTAGTAGCCAGGCTTGGCGTTCAGGATCTGCTGCTGCATCGCGCCGGGCGAGGCGGGATCCATCAGGTCCACGAAGCCCGTCGCGAACTTCTGGGCCTTGTGGTCCTTCCCGGCCTTCAGCAGCGCAATGATCTTCTCCGCATCAGCCTTGTTGCGTGCGCCGATCAGGGAATCCATGTGCACCAGGTAGCCGTCGTTCTCAAGCCGCACCATCGACCCGTCATGCAGGACCTTGGGCCCCTTGAAGCCGAACTCGATCGACGTCTCGGTCGCTGCGGCCGCCGGCAGTGCTGCCGGCGAGGGCGACTGCGTGACCGTGAACTGCGCCACATTCGCGGCCGGCCCGTTGCCGGTGAGGTTGAGCGCCACGTAGTTGCCCGGTGTCAGGACCGTCTGGATCGTGCCCGGCGCATCGGCGGCAACGACCAGCGACCCGAACGGGGTCAGCGCGTTGGGGTCACCGTGATGGCTCTGGACGGCATGCAACGCCTCCGGGAACAACACGCCCTGGTTCAGGCGGACGAGCCCGTAGCCGCCCTGGCCCTTGCCGGTGAACGTGGAGGTGACGTTCACCGCGCCCGACACCTCCGACCCCGAGACCTTGATCGCGGTCTTCCCGGTCACCGCCACGTTGAGCGTTGGCAGCGTCGACGCCGCGCTCGCTCCAGCGGCTCCGGCCAGCCCGACCACGCAGGCAGCCACAACGCTCGATACGACAATTAGCGATCGAAGTCGCTTCACAGCATGCTCCTCTCGTTGATGCGGCACGTCAGGGTGCCCTCACCGCCGAGCAGCAAGGCCAGTCCATGAATGCCGTGTAGTGCCCCACAGCCCGACTTCCTGCGGGCTGCGATGTGTCGCCACTCAAACAACAATCCTCGCCGAAAGTTGCGGCGCCTCGCCCGCCCCGAACTCGGCCTGAGCACGTTCCCGAGTCGCTCAGTCCTGCGTGCTGCCCGCGGAGATCATCCGAACTGGGTGATGCGATCGAACGCCCGACCTGGCAGCGTCCAAGCTGGCGCCATCCGGAGGTGAAAGATGAAACGCAGTGTCGTGGTCCTCGTAGTCCTCGTAGCGCTCGCCGCGCTCGGATCGTCCAGCGTTGCCGGTGCCCGCACGCTCCTGGTCGGAACCTACAAGGGCATTCGCGGGCAGTATGAGTCGATCCAGGCCGCGGTCGGCGCGGCTCGACCTGGCGACTGGATCCTGGTGGGGCCGGGCGACTACAAGACGACCTCCTCGCGGGCGCCCGCCGGCCGTTCCGACACCCCTGCCGGGATATTGATCACTACGCCGCGGGTCCACCTCCGCGGCATGAACCGCAACACCGTGATCGTCGACGGCACCAAGGCCGGTCCGGCGTGCAGCCCGGCCAAGCGTGACCAGAACTTCGGTCCGCACGGCAAGGGCGGCGCACGCGGACTCAACGGGATCATGGTGTGGAAGGCCGCCGACGCCTGGGTCCAGAATCTCACCGCCTGCAATTTCCTCAGCGGAAAGGGCGACGCAGGCAACGAGATCTGGTGGAACGGCGGCGACGGTAGCGGCAAGATCGGAGGCCACGGCTACTACGGCTCCTATCTGAGCGCGACAAGCACCTTCTACGAGCCCAACGACACCCCGGCGCAGTACGGGATCTTCTCGAGCAACTGGACCGGGGGTACGTGGTTCCGTTCGTACGCCAGCAACTTCAGCGACTCCGGCTACTACATCGGCGCCTGCCAGCAGCGGTGCGATCAGACAATCAACCGGGCCCATGGCGAGTTCAACGCGCTCGGGTACTCGGGGACCAACTCCGGCGGCCAGATCGTCATCCAGAACTCCGAGTTCAACGACAACCAGGACGGCTTCGACACCGACAGCGAGAACGGAGATGCCCCGTCGCCCCAGAACGGCGCGTGTCCGAACAACGGCATCAGCCCGATCACCCATACCCACTCATGCTGGGTGCTGATCAACAACTACATCCACGACAACAACAATCGGAGCGTGCCCGAGGTGGGCCAGGCCGGTTCCACTCCTCTCGGGGTCGGCCTGTCACTGAGCGGAGCACGCAACGACACGGTGATGCACAATCGGATCGTCCGCAACAACGCCTGGGGGGTGCTGATCCAGGTCCAGCAGGGCGAGGGCGGACCGCCCTGCACCGGTGGCACGTTGAACTTCAACGTGCTCGGCATCCTCACGCTCCCGTGCCTGTTCGACGGCTTTGGGAACGCGATCCTGAAGAACAGCTTCGCCGACAACGGCTCCTACGGGCATCAGACCAATGGCGACATCGCCGTCGTCAACTTCGAGGACGGGCATCCGACATCGTGCTACCGCGGCAACGTGAATCCGGCTGGACTGACGACATCGCCGGCCGGCCTCGAACAGACACATCCCGCGTGCACAGGCGCCGGCGCCCCAGCCAACGTGAACGTGCCGCTCGTCGAGGAGATCCTCTGCGGCAACGAGGGCTCCCTGGTCGGACAGACCATCTCGTGTCCAGGTGGCAGGCCCTATCCGAGCCCCACTCACGTGGTCATGCACGCGCTACCGAAGAACTTGGCGACGATGCCCGATCCGTGCGCGCACGTGCCCGTCAACCGGTGGTGTCCGCGTCGGCCGGCTCCGCCGCCGCCGCAAGTTACCGGTTAACCGCCACGCGGCCGGAACTGTCAGTCGGAGGGACCGATCATGCCGCTGGGGGCGAGCACGATGATTGTGGAGTCGTCGTCGAGCTGGTCGGGGTTGGCGACTCGCAGCTGGTCTTCGATGGCTCGCAGCGTGGCGGGTGCCGCGTTGTTGTCGGCCTTGGCGACTGCGCGTGCTATCGCTGAGAGCCCGAGGCCGTGGGTCGGATGGGTGAAGCTGTCGGAGAGGAGCAGCAGTCGTTCGGTCTTATCCAGGCGGGTTTCGTTGGTGTGGGGCTGGTCGGGGAAGTCACGGCTTCCCAGGGGCGGGTGTAGGAGGCCGTCGAGGGGCTTGAGCTGGCCGCGGGCGGTGATGCGAAATGGGGGCTCGTCGCCGGCGGTGACCCAGCGAAACGTCGAGGCGGGGGCGTTCCAGTGTCCGATTGTGGCTGTCGAGGTGGCTGCGCCGTCGCCGATCTCCAGCAGCACCTCATGCATCGCCAGCAGACATTCGGCGGGATCGATCGCGTCGCGGCGGACGGAGCGAAACGCCCCGAGGGTGACGGCGCTGATGCCGGCGGCGGCCGCTCCTGTCCCATCGGAGTCCGCAATCCCGATCCAGGTGCCGCGGGGGTTTTCGGTGTAGTCGAACCAGTCTCCGCCGATCTCATATCCGGGGAGGACGTTGCCGGCGAGGGTCGCGCCGCCGACGCGCGCGATTCGGGGGGGCAAGAGGTTCTGCTGGATTTCGGCGGCCGGGCTGGTCTTCCGGGTCCGGCGGACCGTATCGATGTGATCGCTGTAGGCGGGCGCGAGAGCTAGTGCGATGGCGGCTTCGGAGGCGAGGTCGCGCAGCTGGTCGCTGACTGTCCCGACGGCCAGCAGTACCCCGATCGCACGGCCGCGCAACTGCAGCGGAGCGACGGTCGCGCCGGGTAGCAGTTCCTCAAAGACGGCCCGGATGGCGGCCACGCCCTCGCGTGGAATCTCCGGGCCGACGGCCAGCGGCGCGGTGATCTGAGCGGGGAAAGTCGCGGCGCCGGCGAGACGCTGCATGCTGGCTCCGTCGAGATCGACGACGTACAGGGCGGCGGAGGAAATGCCTGGCAGACGTTGGGCCTCGGCGACGATCTGGTCTCCGAGTTGAAACGGCGGGACTTTGTTGAGCACGTCGGCGACCGAGAGCGGAGTGGTGGTGACGCTGGCCAGCTCGCCCGGAGGACGCAGGTAGTCCTCCTCGTCAGAGTCGGCGTCGTCCCGCGCCTGGCGGCGCACCGCGTCCATGAGCTCGTCGCGGGTGGGGAAGTGTCGGTGCACCGTGCCCCGTCCCAGCCCCGCCTTTGCGGCGATTGCCCGCATGCTGGTGTCTTCGTTATCGGCCAGCGCCCTCCGAGCAGCGTCGATGATCTTCGCGCGGTTCAGCGCTGCGTCGCTGCGCAGGCGACGCTCTGGAGCGGCTTCACCCACGCGGACTGCGCCGGCGTCCTCATCGCGAAATGGAACACTCTGACTCACTTAGTAGGCCTCAGAAGCATTTTCGTCCCACATGTCCACCCTCTTCATTTGCTCTACTATCTGCGCGAACAGTACATCTTACACAGATAACTAGAACACATTGTCCGATTTAGGATAGCGGCGGTGAGGACGGAGCGCTGGATTGCGGTTTTTGATCGTCGCTTACCTGCCGCTACGCCGCGACGACGAAGAGAGACGACATGTCCAGTACAGCCGCAGGTGACGGCGAGCCGCGAGCCGCCGCGCCCACCGCCCACGACGGGACGAACCAGCCAGCGGGGACCGCGGCGCTGTCCGCACCCGATGGCGCTGATCAACGGCGTTCTGGGCGGCGGCCCGAGGGGCCGGCTCACGCTCGCGAGGGGTCGGCGCTGCACACCCTCAAGCGCACATGGGCCGAGTTCTCTGAGGACAATCTCACCGATTCGGCGGCCGCGCTGACCTATTACGCGATCCTCTCGATCTTCCCGGCGCTCCTGGCGCTGGTGGCGATCGTGGGGCTCGTCGCCGATCCGCACACGGTCACGAAGGAGATGACCACGCTCGTCACCTCGATCGGTCCCGCGTCGGCCGCTCAGACGTTCAAGGGTCCGATCGAGGGTCTGACGAAGAGCAGCGGCACCGCGGGCATCTTGCTGATCGTGGGTATCGCGTCGGCACTGTGGACGGCCTCGGGGTATGTCGGGGCGTTCATGCGAGCCTCCAACGTGATCTACGAGGTGGAGGAGGGTCGCTCGATCATCAAGCTGCGCCCCCTGCAGATGCTGGTCACGCTCGTCCTCGTCATTCTGCTCGCGCTGGTACTCGTGGCCTTGGTGCTGACCGGTCCGCTGGCCAGCAAGGTCGGCTCCGCAGTGGGCATCGGCAGCTCGGCGGTGACGGTGTGGAACATCGCCAAATGGCCAGTGCTGCTGGTCGTGGTGATGTTCATGATCGCGCTTCTGTATTACGCGTCACCGAACGCCAAGCTGCGGAGTCTGAAGTCGATCTTTCCCGGAGCGGTTCTGGCCGTCGTCGTATGGCTGGTGGCGTCCGCTGCGTTTGCTTTTTACGTGGCGAACTTCGGGTCCTATAACAAGACCTACGGCACCTTGGGCGGAATCATCGTGTTCCTGGTGTGGATGTGGATCACCAACGTGGCGATCCTCCTCGGCGCTGAGATCAACGCCGAACGCGAACGCTCCCGCCAACTGCGCGACGGAGCCCCCGGCGCCGAACGCGAGATCCAACTTGCGGAACGCTCAGAGCCCAAAGCCAAGAAGCGCGCCCGGACTGTCTGAGAGCCGTCCCGCGAACCCGACCCTGCCAGCGATGTGCGGTCAACCAAGGATCACATGAAGGAGGGCCGGCCTAGATGACCAATCCGATCACCGATCTGCTGGCGCTTCGCCGGCTGCCCGCGGCGCTGGCCGCCGACCTCGGCGTGATCACCGATGCGATGCGCAGCGTCAGGGCGATAGAGACGATGCTGGCCTCGCTGCTCACCGCGCTGGGCCTGCTCCTGACCGATGTTGAGCGCCTGCGCAAAACCGTCGAACCCCAAGCAGGAAAGATCGCGCACATCGAACAGATGATGCAGGTCCTAGAGCAACGCACGGCCGTGATCGAAACCACCGTTCTCCGGCTCGCGTCCGACGCCGACCAGGCGCGGCGCGCCCTGCCCGATCCCGACGATGACCCGGGGATGCTGACCAAGGCCAAGCAGGCGATCACCGGAGGCTGAATCTCGTCGCTGCCGGAAGGGTTTCGGCGCTGCCCTCGGGTGGGCGGCTTGCGCTCACCCGATCACCCCGTGTAAAACACCGAGGGACATGGCCGACTCCCAGCTCCACACTTTGCTTGAGGGCGGGGCCTTCTTTGAGAGCCCGCGCTGGCACGACGGCCGATGGTGGGTGTCGGACTTCTACCGGCACCTGGTGCTGTCAGTCAGCGCGACTGGTGAGCCGCGCGAGGTGCTCGAGGTGGAGGAGCAGCCGTCCGGGCTCGGGTGGATGCCAGACGGGTCGATGCTCGTGGTGTCGATGCGTGATCACCGGATCGTGCGCTGGTCCGCCGACGCGGGCGTCGCCCAGCACGCCGACGTCAGCGAGTACTGCGGCGGCCATCTGAACGACATGGTGGTCGACGCGCACGGACGTGCCTACGTGGGCAACTTCGGCTTTGACCTGATGGGCGGCGGCGATCCGGCTTCGGCCAATCTGATCCGGGTCGACCCTGACGGCCACGCGTCCGTCGCCGCTGAGGATCTGCTGTTTCCCAACGGCTCGGTGATCACGCCGGACGGCCACACGCTGATCGTGGGGGAGACCGCCGGTGCGCGCTATACGGCCTTCACGATCAATGAGGACGGCTCGCTCGGCGATCGCCGCGTCTGGGCGCAGGTCGCACCGACGCCCGAGATCACGACCCTGGCGGAGACCCTGAGCAAGCTCCAGTTCGGACCGGACGGCTGCGGCCTGGACGCCGAAAACCACATCTGGTGCGCTGACGAGGTAAACGCGCGCTGCGTCCGGATCGCCCCGGGCGGCGGCATCGTCGACGAGATCAACGCGCCCGACGGGCTCGACTTCTTCGCGTGCATGCTCGGCGGCGACGATGGCCGGACGCTGCTCATGTGCGCCGCGCCGGACTTCGCCGAGGTCAATCGCATGGCCGCCCGCGAGGCCGTCCTGCTCACAACCACGGTCGACGTTCCCCACGGCGGGCTTCCCTAGCAGTCGCGCCGATCACGCCCTGGATCACAGCCTGGCCGTAGAATGGGGCGCCATGGCGGGCTTCAGTGCAGACGAGGGACTCGAGCGCGAGCACGACAGGGACCTCTCCCGGTTTCCGCGCGACCTCGAGGCTTATGCGCACATCGAAGGGCTAGTCGGCGAGGAGAACGAGCTCCTGGAATCGGCGGAGGAGGACCGCAAGGAGGAGCATCGCCAGCGGCTCCACGCGATCACGGAGGAGCTCGATCGCGCCTGGGAGACGCTGCGCCGGCGCGCCGAACGGCGCGGCAAGCCTCGCAGCTGACGCCTCCGCTCCTCCGTGGAGCACGGGAGCTGATGATCGCGAGGGCTATGCACGTGTGACCCAAGGGCTCCTTGTCGCGCAGTCGGCCAACGGCCGATGATCCCGCTACGCCGCGCACTTGAGATACAGGCCGCGCCGCGGATCCAAATGACAAGTCCAGAGATCCTCACCAGCGACACCTCCAGCGCGGCTAGGAGCCCTTCACCGACAGCGCCCGGGGCCGGGACTAAATGGGCGCGGGGCTGAAGCGGCTTGTCGTGGGCGTGGTCGCAGCCGGGGCTGCGGTCGTTGGCGTGGCGATCGCGGGGCACGTTGGGTCTGACTCAAACGGCGGGTTAAAGCCCTACGGCCTTCGCGAGACGCTCCCTCAGATGGTCGCGTCGTTCGGAGCCAACGCCCGCGTGGTGGAGATCATCGTCGGCTCCTCGGGCATCTACTACCAGGTGATCGGCGCCGACCGCCAACTGCACATCCGGGATTACTCGATCCTCGAGTCAGAGATCGAAGCCGGGACCTACGGCTATAACCGCAAGACCCGCAACTACGTGCGCGCGCTGACGCCCGCCCAGTCCCGCAGCGCGGTGCTTACCCTCGGTCAAGTTGATCCCGGCGTCGTGGACAGCCTTTACCACAAGGTCGGCTTTCCCAGGCAGGGATCGAGCGCAACGCTGACCGGGCGCTCATGGTTCCTGCAGTCCGGCGCCCAGCCCGAGCACCGGTTCGTCGCGGCCTACAGCGGCGGCGGACTCAAACCAACCCAGGCTGCCGCGCCACCGGACCCCAACACCGCGACGATCCCGCCCGCCACGCCGGCTAAAACCCCGACATCGACCAACCGGCCACCGAGCACCAGCACGACCGTCTACAGCTTCACCACCACGATCTCATCCGGCTCGACCAAGCCCGGCAAGCTCAACCGCACCACCCAGCGCCTCGTGACCTGCATCGCACGCGCCCAGGGCGACGTCAACAGGATCGCCGTGTGCCAGCACAAGTTCGTCCCGTAGCGGGACGACGACAAGCCGCCGCGAGGCCGGCATGGACCACCGAGGCTCACAGAGAGCTCGCCATCACTCCACCGTCGGCGATCACCTCGGCTCCGGTCACAAACTCAAACCCGTTCTGCGCGAGCGCAAACACCACGGCGGCGATGTCATCCGCTTGACCGATGCGCCCTAGCGGGATGCGCTGCTCGAGCTCATCGCGACGGCCCGGGAGGCCCTCGTAGCCGTTCATCTCGGTCGCGATCGGCCCCGGGAGCACCGCGTTGCAGGTGATCCCGTACGGACCCAAGATGCCGGCGAGCGTCTTCACCAAGGCTGAAACCCCACCCTTACTCGCCGCGTAGTGAGACGCGTTCAGATTGGCCGTGACGGCACTGACCGACGAGATCGAGACGATTCGTCCCCGGATGCCGTCCTGCACCATCAGCTGAGCTGCTGCCTGAGCGACGAAAAACTGCCCCTTCAGGTTCACATCGATCACCCGGTCCCATCCCTCCTCGGTGATCTCGAAGAACGGAACCCAAGGACAGATTCCGGCGTTGAGGACGAGGGCGTCGATCCCGCCAAGCTGCTCGTGGACCTGGGACACCATCGCTCTGATCGCGGTCACGTCAGCGACGTCCGCGGGCGCGATCAGCGCCCTTCCACCGAGGTCCACGACCTCCCTTGCGACCTCGTCGACTGCAGCATCGTCGCCCGGATGGTTGAGCGCGACGTGAGCGCCGTGACGCGCAAATGCATGCGCACATGCCCGTCCGATGCCGCGTGACGCCCCGGTGATCAGTACCCGTTGCATCTGATGCCTAGACCTCGGCGCGCACTGCGTCGAGCGCCGCTGACAACGGCGCTGCCGAGGCGGTTGATCCGGCGGCTGGGTCGACGGTGATCGTGGGCGCGGGTTGAGAAGAGCCTGCAGGACCGCGGGGGGTGATTGTGATGCGGATGCCCTTCGCCTTCGCCCATGCTGCGAGATCGTGCCACAGCCGTTCGACCGCGTCTTTGCCGACCGAACTCGCGATACCGATGATGATGGCGGTGGTGATCGGCTCGCTAGCGACTGCGGAGGGGCGAGCCATTTGGCGGCGGACGGACATTTGATCGCCGTGGATGGTCGGCGTCAGACTGTCGGCGAGCTCGCCTGTATCCACTGGTTCCTCACAGGCGATAACGAATTCGATCACAAGTCTCTCCACAATGTCGAGGGTCGATGGTTCCGTATACGTCATGCCGGCGTTCTCGAGGAACTCCGGCAGCCAGCAGTCGCTCTCTGGGTCCCTCCCCGACACAGGAGGTCGGGTGTTGCCCCGACAGAGCCCACTCTTGTGATAGCGGCACTGAGTCCACGGACAGAAATGTGGGTGACGCTGAGCCTGGCCGGCGAGCGTGTCGAGAAGGTCGTAGATGGTGTGCTCTTGGTGAGCTTGTCGCGCCAACGGGCGCGGGTAGCTTGCGTCGATAGCCCCGCAATTCTCAAAGTGCCCAGACGCTGCGGCGTCACCCAACAACATCTGTGCCAGCGGTGGCATGAGAATCTGAAGCAGGGTCGACCGCGACTTTGCCTGATGTGCAGTGACGAATAGGTGCATCAACTTCTGTTCAGGCAGGCTTGCCGGAAGGCGGCGGAGGGCCGCCGCCCGGCTCTCTTTGATGACTGGATGGAATCCCGCCGCCGCCATGTCCAGGACGGACACGTAGCGCGGCGGCAGCTCCGGCGGCCACAGGTCCAGGGGGAACTCCAGCCGCGGATGAGTACGAGCAAGCACATGGAGCAGGACCCCCAGGCTGAGCTCGACGGGGATCTCGCCGAGTCTGCGGGCGAGGGGCGCCAAGCAGCGAAGGATCAACCAAAAGGCAATCAGCGGCGCCGTGGTATGAAACGCGGCGGCGACAACAGCCGCGAATGTGTCGAATGCTGCTTCGCGTCCCCACGCGGCCGCAGCAACGTCATAGCTGTCCCGGTAAGCAGGGTGAGACAGGCTCCACCTCTCGTACCCATCGGGCGTCCCTCCATTCGCGGCCCCGGCCCGGTATTCGAAGAGGCTCGTGGCGGACTCCATGAGCTCCCAGGCCGAGATCGTGTGGGGGAAGCTGTGTCCTGTCGGTCCGCTCAGCTCGACCTGGGCTGCGCGACCCAGCCCGTCTCCCTCGACCAGGGCCGTCCCGTACTCGATGAGCGCGCCAGAGTTCCAATCACGCGACGATGCTCCTAGCTCGTCGGCAGTAAGAGGAGGTGACGACGATGGTTGCACGTTCAGGACCTCGACCTCTTGTTCAAACCATTCACTTGTCGGGGACCTGTATGCAAGCGGCGAGTCTTGCCAGTCGATCATGGTTCGGCTCCAGCGCAGCTTGTTCCATTGGGCCAAATACTCGGATCTCTTGGTAACTGCATGCAGGTAGAGGCATGGCAAGCACGCGTGTTGCCAGAAGTGATAGAGCTCATGGAGTGTCAGCGAGCCGTAGTTATGAAGGACGGCCTGGTATAGCTCCCGATGGAGCCTCTCCCGTTGTTGCTGGTCGAGCTCAAATGAGGCCGAAGCCTCGTTCCTGATGAACACCAAATCGAGTTGAGCCTGTTGCGCCGGTGTCAGCGGCTGTCCCGTCCACGGGTCGATTTGCGCAGGATCCCGGTCTGGAGCTGGCCGCAGCCGACGTCCATCGCTCTCGTTGAAGATGACGATGAAGCTACGGAGGTCCAGATAGAACGTCACGAGCGTATGCCCCCCTGCCCTCAGCAAAACCTGGCTCGCGCCAACGCGGCTCAGGATACAGCGGTTTGACGTCTGGGGTCTGCCGCACGTGTTCCTCGCGGTGGCGCGGTGCGATCGCGTCGAACGGGGGTAGGGTCAGGAAATGCGAGCTTCGTTGGGATCGCCGGCGCCGATCACTCCGCCTGCCAGTCCGGGTGACCCGCCTCCGGAGGAGTTGCCAGAGGGGCCGGAGCCGGGCGTTGTCCCGGACTATCCGCCTCCGGAGGAGGAGCCGCAGCCGGCGGTGATCCCGGACCAGCCGCACAAGCCGCTGCCCGCGGAGGATCCGTTGCCGATCGAGCCCGACCAGGAGCCCGACCAGGAGCCCGTCCAACCGCCCGGAGAAGATCCCGTTCCGGCGTAGCGAGCTGAAAGGTAAACAGAACGCCGAGCCGGCACGCGTGATTGACCTCGGGCCGGCCACGCCCCTTGACAGCCGCCTGGTGTAGAGAGAGGATTGTTTCTCGCAAATCGCGGCAGAGGGCACGGCGGGCGTATGACCAAGGTTCTGTATTCACTCGGGCACTTTGCGGTGCGGCGCCGGTTCGTGGTGCTTGGGGTGTGGTTGGTGGTCGCGGTCGCGCTGGTGGCGGTCTCGCACCAGACCGGTGACAACACCAACAACAACCTGTCGTTGCCGGGGACGGGCAGCCAGCATGCGACGAACGTGATGACCAAGCCATTCCCCGATCAGGCGAATGGGTCAAGCCCGATCGTGATTCATGCCAAGAGCGGGAAACTGACCGACTCCAAGTATGCGAGCGCGGTCAACAATGCGGCCGCCCAGGTCGCGAAGGAGCCGTTCGTGGCCTCCGTGATCAACCCGCTCACCTCGCAGGGGGCGTCGGCGCTGAGCAAGGACCAGAGCACGGGATATCTGTCGGTGATCACGTCGGTGAATCCGAACACCCTGTCGATCGCCCAGGCGCAGAAGATCATCGACGGTGCCGATCCGGCGAAGGCGGCCGGATTGGAGGTCCAGACCGGCGGTCAGCTCGGTCAGAAGGTCTCGACGCCCTCGACCGAGTCGAGCGAGCTGATCGGGATCATCGCCGCGATGCTGATCTTGACGTTCACCTTCGGAACGATCGTGGCGATGGTTCTGCCGATCCTGACGGCGATTTTCGCGCTGGCGTCGACGCTCGCGATCATTCGCCTATTGGGTCATGTGGTGTCAGTTCCCACGGTCGCGCCGACGCTGGCGACGATGATCGGGCTGGGGGTGGGGATCGACTACGCGCTGTTCATCGTCACTCGGCACTTCCGAGGGCTCAACAAGCAAGGCCTCGACGTGGACGAGTCGATCGCTCGCGCGGTCGCGACCTCGGGAGGGGCGGTGTTCTTCGCCGGAGCGACGGTGACAATTGCGCTCGCGTCGCTCGCGGTGGCCGGTATTCCGCTGGTCACGACGATGGGGCTGATGGCTGCGATCGCGGTGGTCGTGGCGGTGCTCGGTGCGCTCACGCTGTTGCCGGCCCTGCTTGCGGTCATCGGTCCCCATATCAACTCGTTGCGCGTTCGCAACCGTCATCCCGAGTCGCATCCTTCCGAGGGAGGGTTGTGGGCCAAGTGGGCTCATGAGATCGCCTCGTATCCCTGGGTCGCGGGCGTGGCCGCACTCGCGATCCTGATCCCGCTGACGATTCCACTTCTGTCGCTGACCTTGGGCCAGCAGGACACGGCTGCGCTGTCGACGTCTACGACGGCTCGGCAGGCATATGACCTGATCTCCGACAACTTCGGACAGGGGGTGAATGGTCCGCTGCTGATCGCGGTCACGCTGGGTTCCAAAGCGCAGGGTGGCGCTAACGATCCCCGCCTCCAGACCTTGCAGAAGGACGTCAAGTCGACCCACGGCGTAGCGTCGGTGACGCCGGCGCAAGTGGACAACGCGGGGACCACCGCGTACTTCAACGCGATCGCCACCACAGGGCCTGCCGAGACGCAGACGGCGAATCTGGTCAGCACGCTGCGGTCAACCACGATCCCGGGCGCCGAGAAGGGGACCAACATGCGCGCGTACGTGGGAGGCCAGACCGCCGCCTACGTGGACCTGGCGTCGAAGATCTCGAGCAAGCTGCCGCTCCAGATCCTGGTCGTGATCGTGCTCGCCTTCTTGCTCTTGATCCTGGCGTTCCGAACGGTGGTCGTCCCCGCCCAGGCGGCGGTCATGAATTTGCTCTCGATCGGCGCGTCGTATGGAGTCCTAACCGCGATCTTCCAGTACGGCTGGGGGATCGGAATATTGGGCCACAGCGATTCGGTCCCGATTGTCTCCTACGTGCCGCTGTTTATGTTCGCGATCCTGTTCGGCCTCTCGATGGACTACGAGGTGTTCTTGGTCAGCCAGATCGAGGAGCACGTGCACGCAGGTGAGGACAACAAGCGCTCGGTCGTCTCCGGGCTGGTAACCAGCGCGCGAGTTATCACCGCCGCCGCGTCGATCATGGTGTTCGTATTCGGAAGCTTCATCCTCAACGGAAACCCGACCGTGCAGCAGTTCGGTGTCGGCCTCGCCGTCGCGGTGCTTCTCGACGCGACCGTCGTCCGTTGCCTGCTGGTCCCCGCGCTGATGATCCTGATGGGCAAGGTCAACTGGTACATGCCGCGCTGGCTCGACCGGACCGTCCCGCGCGTCAGCATCGAAGGCGCCGAGTTCTTCCAACAGCGCGACGGCTCGCAACCCGCCGAGCCAGCACCGCAACCAGTCGCATGAGCCGCCATAACGACGGCGCGGCCGTCGAGGAGGTTCAGGACCCAGACGCGCGGGACGGTCACGCTCGATCTCTGGATGGTCGGGATGGGCTAGGGTGCGCGGATGAGCGCCGACATGGATGTTGGAGTTCCGACGGCCGGGGCCGGATCCGCGAAGGCGGCGGGCGCGACGGGGCTTGTCCTGATGACCCTGGCAGCCGGGCAGTTTGTGATGGCGCTCGACACGACGGTCATGAACACCGCGATCGCGACCGTCGCCAAGGATGTTGGGACGACGGTGACGGGGATTCAGACGGCGATCACGCTCTACACACTGGTGATGGCGTCGCTGATGATCACGGGCGGGAAGGTCGGCCAGATGATCGGGCGCAAGCGGGCGTTTGCGATCGGGTGCGTCATCTATGCCTGCGGCTCGCTGACGACCGCGCTGTCGGGGAATCTGACGGTCTTGATGATCGGCTGGTCTGGCCTGGAGGGGCTCGGAGCGGTGCTGATCATGCCGGCGATCGTGGCGTTGGTCGCGTCGAACTTCGGCAAGCCCGACCGTCCGCGCGCCTACGGGCTTGTCGCTGCTGCGGGCGCGATCGCGGCGGCGCTGGGGCCGCTGGTCGGCGGCGTGTTCACGACCTACGCGTCGTGGCGGTGGGTATTCGCGGGGGAGGTGATCATCGTGATCGTGATCTTGCTGTTGACTCGGCGGATGAAGGACACGCCGGCGGAGGAAGGCGCTCGGCTCGATGTGGTGGGAACGGCCCTGTCCGCGCTTGGGCTCGGTGCGATCGTGCTCGGCATTCTCAAGGCCGGAACCTGGGGGTTCGTGCAGCCCAAGCCAGACGCGCCTGCGTGGTTCGGGCTGTCGCCGGTGATCTGGCTGATCTTCGCGGGCGCCGTGGTGCTGGTCCTATTCGTTTGGTGGGAGAACCGGCGTATCGAACGCGGCGAGGGCGCGCTGATCGACCCGGCAATGCTGCGCAACCTGCAGCTGCGCAACGGGGTCATGTCGTTCCTGTTCATGTTTCTCATCCAGGCGGGGATCTTCTTCACGGTTCCGCTGTTTCTCTCGGTCGCGCTCGGCATCTCGGCCGTCGAAACCGGCGTGCGGCTGCTTCCGCTGTCGCTGTCGCTGCTCCTGTTCGCAGTCGGCGTCCCCAGGCTGCGCCCGAACGCGTCACCCCGGCGCGTCGTCCGGCTGGGATTCATCATGTTGTTCTGCGCCCTCGTGCTTCTGGTCGCCTTGCTCGACGCCGGCGTCGGCCCGGAGATCGTCACCTGGCCGTTGCTGCTTGCCGGGTCCGGGCTCGGGATGATGGCCTCGCAGCTAGGCGCCGTGACGGTCTCATCGGTACCCGACGAGCAAAGCGGCGAGGTCGGCGGGCTCCAGAACACCGGCACCCAACTGGGCGCGTCGATCGGCACCGCACTCGCGGGCGCAGTGCTCATCTCCGCCATGACCGCCTCGTTCTTCACCGGTGTCGAACACAACCCCAAGGTTCCCGACAGCGTCGTGTCACAGGCACATACCCAGCTCGCGGCGGGTGTGCCGTTCATATCGGAGGCCGACGCCAAGGCCGCGCTGAAAAAGGCGAACGTCCCGCCTGCGACCGCCGACGAGATCGTCAAGCACAACGAAAAAAGCCAGATCGACGGACTGCGGGCCGCCGAGGCCATCCTCGCGCTCCTCGCGCTCATCGCGCTTCCGTTCACGCGAGGCATCCCGACCGTCCAACCGGGCGCTCAAGCCATCGACGCGTCGGAACGGGTTGTGCTCGAACAACGGGCGAGCTAGCTTGTTGACGTGGCGCGATCGGAATCGGGGACCGGGGGCGCGGGGGCTCGAGGCGAGGAGCCGGGGTATCGCCTTGCCGCGACCGGTCGCGAGGCGGCGGAGGGTGAGCGGCTAGATCTGTTGGAGCAGATCTACGATCCGGTCTCGCGCCGGCGGCGAGCTTTGGTCCGGCCGGGGTGGCGGTGTCTGGAGGTTGGCGGTGGGCGGGGATCGATGGCGTCGTGGCTGGCGGAGAAGGTCGGACCGACCGGCCACGTTGTCGCGACCGACATCGACCTCGGCTACCTGCGGCGGCTTGACCTTCCGAATCTAGAGGTGGTCGAGCACAACATCCTCGAGGATCCGCTCGAGCCGCTGGGCCCCGGCTCGTTTGATCTGGTCTGCTCGCGGTTGATGCTGTTTCACCTCGTAGACAGGCAGGAATTGGCGATCCGGCAGATGGTGAAGTGCCTGCGCCCCGGGGGTTGGTTGCTTGACGAAGACGCCGATTGGGGCACGATCGCTCCGGTCGATCCGTCGCATCCGCTGTATGCCGGCTACCACGACGCGTGGCGAGACGGGGATTGGTGGACCGTCCGCGGTTACGACAAGGTGTTTGGCCGCAAGCTGCCGGCACTGTTTGAGCGCTGCGGTCTCGAGGACATACGTCATGAAGCGGCCACGGAAGTCGTCCGTGGCGGATCACCGTGGCCACGATGGCGGGCGGTAACTCTTGAAGTCATCAATGAGCTCGGCGGAGGCGGTTCCGTGGAGTCCTACCGGCGTGAACTCGACGTGATCACCCGAGCGCTGGCCGATCCGACAGTCTGGGTCCTGAGGGAGCTGCTGCACGCGTGCTGGGGCAGACGAAGCCGCGACGGCGAATAGCCAGCGCGAGGGTCCCGATCGAAACCTGCCGGGGGCCTTGGTCACCCACCGGCGACCGGGCGCGGGTAGCTGCGGTCGACCAGATGCTCGGCGGCGTCGCCCGCGGCGGCGAGGATCTCCGAGGTGTCGCTCCCCTGCCCCTGTCCCATCACCACGCCGACCGCGGTCAGCCGGCGCCCGCCGACCGTCACGTGGGTGAAGAAGGCCAGGCAACCCCCCGCCGCGGAGTTTGAACCGGTCTTGCCGGCGTAGCCCTCGGCGATCAGGGGGTTGTAGTTGGTGACCGTGCCGGCAATCGGTAGCGTCACGCTGGCCATCGAAACGGTCTGGCGGAAGACCGAGAAGCGCATCGCCCGTTGGAAGACGCGCAGCTGGTCGGCGGCGGTGGAGACCGTACTCGGAGCGAACCCGCTGGGATCGGTGTAGATCGTGTGGTCCATCCCGAGCTCGCGGGCCTCGGCGTTCATTTCGGCGAGAAAGCCCGTCTCGCTGCCCGCCACCTGGGCGGCGAGTATCCGGGCGATGTTGTTGCCGGAGGGGACCAGCAGCGCCTCCAGCAGCTGGCGCTCGGTCAGCTGCTCGCCGGTCCGCACCGCCACGACCGACTGGTCCTGGGCGGCATCCTGAGCCTCGGCCTGCGCCTGGGCCGCAGTGACGGTGATCGTGAACCCGTCCTGTGCGCCGCTCAGCGGGTAGTGCTTGAGGGTCAGGTAGGCGGTCATCACCTTTGCCAGGCTGGCGATCGGGGCCGACTGCTGGTGCGGACTCGCCGCCGGCCGGCTGTTGCCGACCACGAGCGCCGCCTGTCCGCGCCGCGGCCACCAGAGGTTCGACAGGTACGTGGGGTCCTTGGCGTTGGGCAGGTGGCGGGCTGCCGCGAACGCCGTGGCGGCGAGGAGTAGGGCAAGACAGACGAAGCCGACGGCGAGCCCGGTCGATCGGGTACGGCGGGCTGCTGTTCGTGCAGGTTCCCTGTAGGTCATGCCGCCAGTCAAGGCAGCGTGGTGTTGCCAGCACGTATCTGGTTTTCGATATGCCGACGATATGCGCCGGCTTTAGCATCGGCGCATGCGCGTGTTGCTGGTTGAGGACGAGCCCTACATGGCGGATGCGATCCGCGATGGCCTACGCCTGGAAGCGATCGCTGCGGACATCGCCGGCGACGGCGACAGGGCTCTGGAGCTGCTGAGCATCAACGCCTACGACATCGCGGTCCTCGACCGAGACATCCCCGGGCCCTCCGGTGACGAGATCGCCAAACGCATCGTCACCTCCGGCAGCGGCATGCCGATCCTCATGCTCACCGCGGCCGACCGGCTCGACGACAAGACCACCGGGTTCGAGCTCGGCGCCGACGACTACCTCACCAAGCCCTTCGAACTCCGCAGAGCTCGTGCTCCGCCTCCGGGCACTCGACCGCAGGCGTGCCCACAACAGGCCACCCGTCCGAGAGATCGCCGGCCTGCGACTCGATCCGTTCCGCCGCGAGGTCTACCGCGACGGCCGCTACGTCGCGCTGACCCGCAAGCAGTTCGCCGTGCTCGAAGTCCTCGTCGCCGCCGAGGGCGGTGTCGTCAGTGCCGAAGAGCTGCTGGAACGGGCTTGGGATGAGAACGCCGACCCGTTCACCAACGCCGTGCGCATCACCGTCTCGGCACTGCGCAAACGCCTCGGCGAACCCTGGATCATCGCCACCGTCGCCGGCGCCGGCTACCGCATCGGCACTCAGCCGGACACCGGGCGTGAGGCGGGCGATCGTGGATAGAGCGCCTGGCTTGAGCGTTCGCCTCAAGCTCACCCTCAGCTACGCCGGCTTCGTCATGCTCGCGGGCGCCTCGCTGCTCGCTGCCGCGTGGGTGTACCTGAATCGTGCGCCCCACGTTGGGCTCATCCTCGAGCCCAGCTACCGCTACGCCGTCCTGCGCCAATTCGCTCCTACCGCGGTCATCGTGATGGCGTTCCTGCTCGTGTTCGGCCTTGTGGGAGGGTGGCTGCTCGCCGGCCGGATGCTCGCTCCCGTGGCCCGCATCACCGACGCCACACGCATCGCCGCGACCGGATCGCTCGCCCACCGAATCCGGCTACCGGGCCGCAGAGACGAGTTCCGCGAGCTCGCCGACGCCTTCGACACCATGCTCGCGCGGCTCGAAGCACACGTCTCAGAACAGCAGAGATTCGCGGCCAATGCCTCCCACGAACTGCGCACCCCGCTGGCGATCACCCAGACACTTCTCGACGTCGCGCGCACCGATCCAAGCCGCGACAACGGCGAACTCGTCGAACGCCTCTACGCCGTCAACACCAGAGCGATCGACCTCACCGAAGCACTGCTCCTGCTAAGCCGCGCCGACAAGCGATCCTTCACACCGGAAGACGTCGATCTGTCCCTCGTAGCGGAAGAAACCACCGAAACGCTCCTCCCCCTGGCAGAAAAGCGCGGTGTCACCATCGAGACCTCCGCCGACATGACCCCGACCATCGGCTCACACGCGCTCCTGCTGCAGTTGACCACGAACCTCGTACACAACGCGATCGTCCACAACCTGCCTGAACAGGGCACCGCGTGGGTCACGACCGGCGCTCACCCCAACAGCGTGGTGCTCACTGTCGAGAACACCGGCGAGAAGCTCACCCCACAGTTGGTCTCCACGCTTGCCGAACCGTTTCAGCGCGGCACCAAACGCATACGCACCGACCATGCCGGTGTCGGCCTCGGCCTGGCAATCGTCAACAGCATCACCCAAGCACACGACGGAACCCTCACCCTCTCCCCACGGGCAGCCGGCGGGCTCTGCGTCACGGTGCAACTACCCGCCGCGCGGCCGCAGTCAGGCATGAGGCCCTGATTCACGAGATCCTGCGCGGCGTGCGAGTGACCACGAACGAGTCCTTTGCGGGCGATCCCGTCAGCGCCGATGTCGCGGGGATGCAGGGTCAGCTCGACGCATCACTCGTGGCTTGGCTGGACTACCTGAGGGCAGCCGCCGAGGGCAGCGATTGAGAACTGCCGCTCGTCGGTGAGCAACGGCGCATGGGTCGTTGTCGATGCCGTCGGAGAACAAACGCGCGCGCATCGGCGACAAGTAGGTCATGGACTCAAACTCATCTGACGCAGAGGCGCTTGCGCGTTCGGCGGAGGAGCCGTCGGCGTTCGCGATCCTGTATGACCGTCACCACATCGCGGTCCGTCGGTATGCTGGCCTCGGCGGGTCGGCTCCAGAGGCGGGCGAGGACCTCGCCGCTGAGGTGTTCACCTGCACTTTAAGGAGAACCATCATGGACCTGCTCTATGCCGTGCGCGATCTCGGCGTGGCCGATCCCGCCACCGACAGAGCCGGCGAGGAGAACGTGCGAGCGGCGCTTGCCCAAGAGATCGACAAAGCCACCGTCGCCCGGCGGCGGCCCGGCCGGGCGCGGCGGACACGCCCGCGGCTGCTGGCCGGCGCGTCGGTCGCGGTGGCCGCGTCGGCGACGGCTGTGACGTTGCTGTTGAGCGCGGCGGCGAGCCCGCCGCCCGCGTTTGCCGTGACCCGCCACCATGACGGGTCGGTGTCGGTCAAGATCAACCGCCCGACGTCGATAGCTGACGTGAACCGCAGGCTCGTCGCGATGGGGATCGAAAGGATCGGTAAGCGGGCGATGGCCGCCGGTGAGGACCTGTCGTCGATCCCGAGCTGTTCGTCGATCCCTCCGGGGTGGAAGGGCGAGTGGGTCCAGGCGGCCGGGTCGAGGTCGGGGCTGGGCTATTCGATCTCTGAGAGCGTCGCGCCGGGTACCTGGCTCTTAATCAGGTGCACCGCCGACAACCCGGGCAACACCGGCACGGGCAGCACGGGCGCCGGTTGATCTGGTGATAGCGGATCGGCGCGCGATGGGCGGTACGAGGGGGCTACTCGATCAAGCCGTCGAAGGCGGTGCCAATGAGGAGCACGTCGACCTCCTGATGAAACCGCCACAGGCCCCCGTCCTCGTCGCGACAAGCGCGCAGGTAGGTGCCGAGGTGCGGTGCCGTCATCATCTCCTGCAGCGAGACGGAATCGTCGAACGCGCATCGCTGAAGGTAGCCCTCCACGGTGACGGCGTTCTCTAGCGCGGTGGTGTGGTCGTAGGACAGGCGGACCCTGCGAGGGTCGGCGCCGCAGGCCCCCAGCGCCGCGGCAAGATCCTCTGACGCGGCGTACATCGTGCCCTGGCCGTCGCGGAGGTCGTCGAGGAAGTGGTGGTAGAAGCGCAAGTAGTGGCCCTCGCAGCTGCCCTGGGCGATGAGTAGCGCGCCACCGGGCGCGAGTGCGGCGAGCATGCGTGCGGCCGCCGCGTGGATCGCGTCAGGCGCGAGGGAGTAAAGGGCGTGAGTGGCCCAGACGACGTCGAACGGTCCGACGGCGCTGTCGAACTCCTCCACAAGGGTTTCGTGGCGAGCGGCACCGCTGAACGGCGCGCGTAGCACCTGCGCGGCCTCCAACAGCGAGAACGGAGACGGGTCGAGCAGGTCGTAGTCGATCTGCAGCTCGCCGGCTAAGGCGCCGACACCGCCGAAGTCTTGAAGCGCCTGCGGGAACTTTCCCGAGCCGCAGGCGACATCGAGCAACGTGATACGTCGGCGCCCGTCGGCAACGCGCCGTAGCCATGCCGAATGGTTGACGAAGCCTCGAGCTAGGCGCTCGTAGTCCCGGCGCGCGAGCGCGTAGAAGGCGTCCATCTCGGCTCGACTCTCCTCGCTCCAGTGAGCCAGGCTGCGCGCGGCGGTATCCACGGCCGCGGAGTCTAGGCTCACACCATTACGTGCACCGGAGCGGGCTTGCGATCAACCGTGGTCGACCGCGGCGGCGATGCTTTCCGCGAACGCGTCAGGACGTGAGAGAAAGGGGTGATGCCCGGCGCTGAACTCAACGAGGCGGGTGTTCGCTCTAACGCGTTGACGCTGTACCTCGGCTGGGGTGGCGAGATCCTCGGTGCAGACGAAGTAGGTGGTGGGCTTCTGCTGCCAAGCAATCTGGCGCGGTGGCTGCCGGAAGGGCGTCAGCGACTGGCGCGTGAGGCGGCCAAGCGCCTGCTCGGTCGTGGTCTCGTCGCAATCCTGAAGGAAGAACTCCCGGATCATGTCGGGATCGACGCCGACGGTGCCATCGTCGCTCGGCTGCAGCCATGGCGCTGGCTCAGAGCCGATGAGATCGGCCTGGGACTGTCCCACGTCGGGCATTACCGAGGTCACGTAGAGCAGCTGGGTGACGCGGTCATCAGCGCCGGCCTCAGTGATGATCACCCCACCGTAGGAGTGGCCGCACAGGACGACTGGCCCCTCGACGTCGGCGGTCGCCCGCCGGCAAGCGTCGACGTCGGCGTAGAGGTCGCCGAGCTCGTCGCCTGTCTCCCCGCAGCTCGGCAGCGGCACCGTCACGCTGGCGATACCACGGTCAGCGAGCGGCTTAGTCATCGAGTTCCACCACCAGGCTGCGTCGCGGACGCAGGCGCCGTGAACGAAGATCAGTGTGAGCATGGAACCACAATAGCGCAACCCTATGGTTGCGAGTTCGGAGATGTTTGATCTCCTCGCTGTGATCGCGGACCGCCTGCGCGACAAGGCAGAGTGTCGTGACTCCTTGGGCGGTGCGGGCTAGCCCGGGTAATCTGGGCGAGTGAGAACTGCGGACTGTGGAGCCGGGTGAGCGTGGGAACTGTTGAGGCAAGCGACGGACGCACGTTGGCCTTTGAGGACGTCGGTGATCCGGCGGGCGCGCCGGTGTTTGTGCTCCACGGCACCCCCGGTTGTCGACTGAGCGGCCGCCACCCCGACTTGTCTCGCGTCAGCGCCGCCGGGCTGCGTCTGGTCACTTACGACCGGCCAGGCTACGGGCGCTCCACTCGTCAGCCTGGACGCCGCGTGGTCGACTGTGTCAGCGACGTCGCGACGATCGCCGACGAGCTCGACCTTCGACGCTTCGCGGTGAGCGGCGGGTCGGGTGGCGGTCCTCATGCCCTGGCGGTAGCGGCTCGTCTGCCCGAGCGCGTATCGCGGGTGGCGTGCGTCGTAGGAGGTGCGCCCTACGACGCCGAAGACCTCGACTGGTTTGCCGGGATGGATCCCGTCAACGTGAAGGAGTTCGGCTGGGCTGTCGCCGGTGAGGGCGTGCTTGCCCCCGAGCTGCAGCGCCAGGCCCAGGAATCGCTTGACCGCGTTGATGAGGACCCAACATCGCTGCTCGCCGACATCGAGCTTTCCGAGTCCGATCGTGCGGTCCTCAGCGACCCCGGCGTCCGTGAGACGTTGCGGGCCGCGACTCACGAGATGTTTGCCGCGGGTGCTTGGGGTTGGGTGGACGACGATCTCGCATTTGTCCAGCCCTGGGGGTTCGACCTCGAGAAGCTTCGAGTACCAGTAGAGATCCGTTACGGGGTCACAGACGTGCTCGTTCCCGCCGCCCACGGCAAATGGTTAGCAGCGCACGTCCCAGGTGCTGAGGTGTTCGTCGATGAACATGGCGGGCACCTCAGTACCCCCGATCAGCGCCTCGAGATGCTGCAGACACTCGTGTAGCGCGTTTCCGCTGGTTATCCGTCGTCGGATGAATACTGGAATGTTGCCTCGTAGGCACAGCGCCCTTGAACGGAGAACCTCAACGGACCGGCGTTGACGTCGATCGAGTCGCTAACGAGTTCGCGCCCGGCGCGGCCGTGGCCCGGAATCACGCAGGTCACGGCCTCTTGCTCGATTACAGGCTCGCGCACGCGGACCTCGACCTTCCCGCCCGCTTTGAACCAGCCGCGTCCGGGGGTGTGATCGATCTCGAGCACCAGCGCCTCCACACTCACCAGATTCGCAGCCTTGAAGACCCACGGGAACTGTCTGCGCGGGGTCCCGCCGAGACGGCCGGTGAAGATGTCGGCCATCGCTTGGCGTTGCCGGGGATCGCCGTCGGCACCGACGAACAGGACGTAGGTCCAGGAAGACCCTGGCTCGTCATCGTGGTAGCGACTCACCAGCACGGCCTTCATGCCGGCCAGGTCGGTGTCGCCGGCATGTCCGGCCCGTACGACCCACGAGAGCGCGCCGAGGCACTCTCCGTACGTCGACCGCCCACCAGGTCTCCCGCCGATCCGCCGGCATGGGCAGATGGCCTCGCAGTTACAAGCCTCGAGGTAGCTACCGGAGATCTGCCAGGGCACCGTGGCCAAAAGCGTCGCTACTGCATCGCGTCCATAGTCTGCATCGCGCCGCCGGAACCGCCTGGGACGACCAGTCCGGGTACGGCATGAGGCGCCGCGACGACCAAAATAGCGAGCACGAGCAGGACGGCTGCTGTGCCCCAGGTCGCCGCACGACCCCACGGCAGGGTCTTCTCGAGTGTGATCAGTGCAGCGACGAACGCCATCCACACCAGACTCATCACCCCGAGAGCAAACAGCGCCGCCATCAGCGCCCAGCAGCAGCCCAAGCACCAGCCGGCATGCCGTGAACCCATCGCCAACGCCCCCAACCGCCCATCGCGCCACGTTCCCACCAGGAATCCCACTGGACTTCGGCACTTCCCCAAGCACACGTCCTTTAGCCGTGTTAGCTCGTAGAGCCCGGCGACGGCCAGCACGCCTGCCGCCAACCAGCGCCCGCCGGCAGGCCACGCCAGGACGTCGCCGAACAAGCTCCGGCCCAGAGCGAACAGGCCGTACGCGACGATGCCCGCGACACCCCACACGAGCAGGTAGCCGCCCGTGAACGCTAGAGCGCGATCAAGCCCACGCTGTCGTGTCATCCGCGCGTAAAGCGCGGTCGTCGGCGCCAGCGACGGGAGCATCATCGCGGCCATCATCACCACCCAGACACCCAGGAACCAGCTGAGCGCACCGAGGTCGGTGCCCGGGCCGGCGTCCATCCCGGCCATCCGATCGGCAGTCGACCACCAGGCCGCGATGGCCAAGACGAGTAACAGAGCGACGAGCCCCAGCCGTGCGCGCACGGCGACGAACGCCTGGGCAAGCTCGCCTCGTTCGGAGCCGCGGTCTGCGATCGCCGTCGGCGCTTCGAGCTTCCACAACATACGCGGCCTCCCAGGGGCGAAACGTAGATGTCAGACGGACCTAGTCTGGTCCGGGTATTCGTCCTTGCGCCAGGCACGAGGCTCCGCGGACTCAGACTTCGCCGTCCGGTCGAGCAGGAACGAGTGATACGGCGCGACAAATGGATCAGGCGCCATCACAGTGTAGGTGTGGTACACGCGTCCGTTCTCGCGCGCGAACGCGATGTAGCTGGGGCCCTCGCGCAGGCCGTCCTCGAGCTTGGCTCCGACCTGCCGTCCCCAGTCCTCAAGCCATTCGGGAGGGTCGTCGATCATTGCCTTGACCTCGGGGATCTCCCCTGCCTGCTCGGGAGTGAGAGCGATACCGAAGTCAAACGGAAACTCGGTCCCATAGGTCGAAACGTAGGGGAACGCCCAACCCATCCGCTCCTTGTAGGCGACGAGCCGATCGATCGGCGCGCGCGAGAAGCAGATCAGCGTCACATCGCGGTGGTTCAGATGCACTCGGGTGGCGTCAAGCTCATCCCCCAGGTTCGAACACCCAGGACAGGCGCCGACCTCGTAATCGGGGCCGAACATGATGTTGTACGCCAGGAGCTGCGAGCGACCGTCGAAGAGCTCGGCGAGCGTCCTCTTCCCATCCTCGGTGTCGAACTGGTAGTCCTTCTCCACCGGTACCCAAGGAAGCTGACGCCGCTGCTCGGTCGCCGCCTGGCCGAGCTTGGCATGCTCGGCCTCGAGCTTGGCAAGTTCCTCGCGAGCCGCCTGCCATTCCTCGCGGGTTCCAATCTTGTGGTCGGCCATCGTTAACCTCCTTGGTGTTCGTCACGGCGCCGCGACCGGCACGAGCGGATCGCAGCCGGCCGCCTATCGACTCTCGCAGCTTAAGACCGGCGCGCTACGCAGAAGTCATCGCTACGTCACGCGCGAGGGCCGCTGCAGAAGCGACTTGCCTGTGTCAATCGAGCCCCTCACGCCCGCCGCGGCAAGCGTCGACCAGCCGCCGGGAAGTCGATTACGTCAGCCCGGCCCTCGGTGGCCGTTGACCCGAACGGCCGGTCGAGAAAGAACGCCTCGACAATGATGTCGGGGTCGACATGCGCCTGTGACAGCAACGCGACGACCGTTCGTCCGGTGACCTGTTCGACTGTGTGCGTGAAGCGCGCGGCCATCACGCGAGCGAATTCCGCGCGCAGGGCGAGCACGCGCTGAGGTTCGCCTCCATCCACCATCGACCTCTCGAGCGGCGTGAGGTGCTTTGACCGCACTACCACCACGATCATGTCGTTGATCGCATACGAGTCGACCTTGGTCGACTCGCGACCATAGTGCTCGCGCTGCAAACCGGCCATCGAGCGAGAGATCGCCGCCAACTGTTGTCGGCCCGTAAGCCGCTCTGAGACGCCCATGCCAGCCTCGTTCCCAACTCTTCTCGTAGAGAAGACCACCGCTGGGCTGAGAGAGAGGGAGAGGCCCCACGAGGGTGTGCCCCCCAAGCCTAGCGCCCAGCCCCGGTGCGGGCGGCCGCATACGCGCGGCCGGTCTGCGAGGTTTTGAGCTTGGATGTGTTGCGCTGGTGTCACGGATGGCGTTCTGGCGCAAAGTTAGTGTTGAGATGGCGGTGGGTTTGGAACGAACGGATGGTGAGCTTCTTGCGGCGGTCGCTGCGGGGGATGCGGCTGCTTTTGGGGTGTTTTATCGTCGTCATCTCCCCGGCGTGGTGGCCTATCTGGCTCGCGAGACGGGTGATCGGGAGGCGTCTGCGGATCTCACGGCGGAGGTGTTCGCGGCGGTGTTTCTAGTCGCGCGGAGGTTTCGGGCGCGCGGTGGTGGTTCGGCGTTTCCTTGGGTGCGCGGGATTGCTCAGAACAAGTTGCGGGAGAGTCGGCGTCGTGGGCGGGTAGAGGATCGGGCGCGTCGCCGTCTGGGGCTAGAGCCCGAGGTGTTGGACGATGCCGACCTGGCCCGGGTTGACGAGCTGGCCAGCGCGGGCGGCGGTGCGCTTGAGCTCGTGGATCGCCTGCCCGAGCGCCAGCGAGCCGCGATTCGCTCCCGGGTGCTGGAGGAACGTGGCTATGCCGAGATCGCTCGCGAGCTTCGGTGCAGCGAACTGGTCGTGCGCCAGCAAGTCAGCCGCGGGCTACGGCGGCTGCGAGACCAACTGACGGAGAATGGACAGTGAACGATTACTTCGATCGGATCGAGCAGCAGATCGCACGACGCGTGCAAGCCGGCGCGCCACCTCGCTCACTGTGGCGCCCGCCGATCAGGGTCCTGGCGCCAGCGCTCAGCCTCATCGTGGTCGTCGCGGTCGCGATCGTGTTTCTCAGCGTCCGAAAATCCGGTCCGCCGGTTTCGAGTGGCGGCGGAACTGGGGTCGAGCTCGTTTATCAGGCCGAGCCGACGGTCCAGAGTCCAGTGGTGACGAGCGCTTCGCTGGCGCGAACGATCGAGGTCATGCGTCAGCGAGCTGCCGCGGTCGGCGTGTCCGGCGGATCGTTTCGCGCTCGCGGAAGCGACCAGATCACAGTCCGGCTGCCGGCTGGCAACAACGTCGCTCGGGCCACGAAGATCCTTGGTGTCCCCGCGCAGTTGGAGTTCTATGACTGGGAGGCCAATGCGCTCACCCCCAGCGGCCAGACGGTCGCCAGCCAGCTCCGGGGTCAGGACCCAAAGTCGTTGGAGATAAGCCAGGGAGCGGGCCGTGCCGCACCGGGCCAACCTGGCGCGGGAGGCATGCGCCTGTACGACGCGGTCAAGCTGGCCTCCCGGCAGCCCGCCGAGGTGAGCCCCGATAACAGTCGCGCCGGTACGCAGTACTTCCTGTTTGCATCGCCAGGGAGCGCGGCGTGCAACGCTGCGGCGCGGGCTCAGAGCAAGTCACCAGCGCCGGACACGCACTGCCTGCTCTCCGGGCCTGCCGCTAGCCCCCAGCAGCTCGCCACCGCGCTACCTACGGGCGTCACCGCCGCCCAGGGTCAGGATCTCGCAATCAAGCCCGGGACGGTGGTCCTCCAAGCGGCCAGCCCGAACGCCAAATCCCAGACCAGCCTCTATGACCCGAACGCCCGGTTCTACGTGCTCAAAGATCATGTCGCGCTGTCTGGCGCGCAGATCACCAGCCCGCGGCAGTCGACCGACGCGTCCGGGTTACCGGACGTTGCATTCGGCTTTACCTCCGAGGGCAAGCAGGCCTTCCAAAAGGTCACCCGCGAGGTCGCCCACCGAGGACTGCTCAGCAGCCCGTCAAACCAGCAGCTCAACCAGCATTTCGCGGTCGCGCTCGACAACCAGCTCCTGACCGTCCCGTCGATCGACTACCGCGCCTACCCCAACGGCATACCAGGCAACACCGGCGCGGATATCACCGCGGCTCTCACGATCCAGTCCGCCCGTGACCTGGCGACCCAACTTCGACTCGGCGCTCTCCCGCTGAATCTCCGCCTCATCGATGAGCAGCCGCTGAGGACCATCCATCCCTAGCAGCACAGCACGCCGGGCAGTTGATCGAGGCGGCGTCTGCATGGCGACCTCTGGGCCGGGGGCGATCCATCTGCTCAACGGGTTGTATGACGCCAAGCTCGACCATCAGCCCGTGGTCGCGATCGTTGGCCAGCAGGCTCGTGCCGGGTTGGGCGGTAGCTATCAGCAGGAGGTCGATCTGGTCTCGCTGTTCAAGGACGTGGCGCACGAGTACGTGCAGATGGCCTACGAGCCAGCGCAGATACGTCATCTGGTCGATCGGGCCTGCCGGATCGCTCTCGCTGAGCGGACGGTGACGGCGATCATCGTGCCCAACGATCTGCAGGAGGCTGATGCGGTCCCGACGCCGCCGCACAAGCATGGGACCGTGCACTCCGGCCCGGGCTATGCGCCGCCTCGGATCGTGCCCGCCGACGACGAGCTTGATCGTGCCGCCGAGATCCTCAACCAGGGCGAGCGGGTGGCGATGCTGGTCGGACAGGGTGCCCTGCACGCCGGAGCCGAGGTAGCTGCTGTCGCCGAGCTGCTCGGAGCGGGGGTGGCTAAGGCGCTGCTGGGAAAGGCGGCGTTGTCCGATGACCTTTCGTATGTCACCGGCTCGATCGGGTTGTTGGGGACCAAGCCCAGCTGGGATCTGATGCAGGATTGCGACACGCTGCTGATGGTGGGCTCGAGCTTTCCCTACTCGGAGTTTCTGCCTGAGGAGGGTCAGGCCCGGGGAGTTCAGATCGATATCGACGGAAAGATGTTGGGCATTCGTTACCCGATGGAGGTCAACCTTGTCGGCGACAGCGCGGAGACGCTGCGAGCGCTGAGTGCACGGCTGGCTCGCAAGCAGGACCGCTCCTGGCGCGAGCAGATCGAGGCCGGGGTGGAGAGCTGGTGGGAGTTGATGGAACGCCGAGCCCACGAGGCGGCGGATCCGGTCAACCCACAGCTGGTGTTCTGGGAGCTGTCACGGAGACTGCCCGACGACGCGATCCTGGCTGCGGACTCGGGTTCTTCGGCGAACTGGTATGCCCGCGATACAGGCGGGGCGATCCGGTGCGGCTGCGGGGCCGCTTGTAGAGTCCGGAGCTGTGCCAAGGCGACGAGTCGTGGTCGACCATGTCAGCGTCGGCGTGAGCGATCTTCCACGAAGCCGCGAGTTTTATCGGCGTGCGCTGACGCCGCTCGGGTTCGCCGAGATCGGACCGTGGCGAGATGGTGCGCACGAGGTTGCTTTCGGCCTTGAAGAGGCGGATGACTTTGCGATCTCGCTTGCGTACCCGGCGAGCGGATCCGTGCATGTTGCGTTCGCTGCCGATCGGCGCGACCAGGTTGACGCGTTCTACGAAGCAGCGATCGCAGCGGGAGGGCGCGACAATGGAGCCCCAGGCCTGCGACCCGAGTACTCAGACGATTACTACGGCGCGTTCGTGCTCGACCCGGACGGCCACAACATCGAGGCCGTGCACCACGGGCGGGTGTAGCCGTCCAGAGCAGGAGACGAGGATCCGTCGCGTGGCTGGGTTAAACGGCGGGTAGGTAATTGCCGTACCGGCAACGATCGGAGGCACGATGGCAAAGGATCACGGCCCCAGCGTGAAGGACGACAAGCAATACGAGGGCCTGCGTAAGAAGGGGATGAGCAAGTCGCGGGCAGCAGCGATCGCCAACACTCCAGACGCTTCGAGCAAGGGCGGCAAGCGCAGCGGCAGCGGGAGCAGCAGCAGCCGCAGCAGCAAGAGCAGCGGTCCCGGCAGCGGCGGCAATAAAGCACAGAAGCAGGCCGCCGGCCGTAAGGGCGGCAAGCGTGCAAATTCCTGAGGTTTCTAAAACCGCCGACCGGCCGTTGCCGGCATAACGAGTTCGCCGGGCGAGCCCGGCGAGACTAAGCATCATCTGGGGCGAGTCCGAGGTCCTCGCGCGTCAGGCGGAAGCCGAGCGAGCGGCTCGCACCAAGTCGCTCGTAGTAACCCTCGGTCCGAGTGCGTATGTCGAGTTGCAGCCCTCCGGCGCGCATGAGGCCCTCGCGCAGGAGCCGGGAGCCGAGCCCGACTCCTCGCCAGTGCGCGTCGATCAGGAGCATCGAAACGTGAGCCTGAATGAGCCCGTCCGACTGAACCTGGACCGCGCCGACAACCGACCCGCCCACGGTCGCAACTAGCGTCGTCACGCCTGGCGCGGTCAGCGCGCGATAGGTCCGCTCTACACCGTCCGTGTACTCGGTCCAGCCCTCCGCCGTGACGAGCGCGATCAACCCATCGAGGTGAGCGTGAGCGAACGGTTCAATCGAGGCCTCGGTCATGCGGCGTTGGGCGACTCGCGATCGCGTTCGCGTTCGCGTCCGGATCGGGGACTCGTCACGGACCCGGTCGCACCCTGTACTTCAGGTGGGTGACGCCGGGAGCCTCGACGGCTCGGACCTGCTCGAGCTGCGGTTCGGCGTCCCCCAGGTTGTCGAACAGGCGCTCGCCGTCGCCGAGCAACACCGGGACGACGTGGAGCTCAAGCTCGTCCAGCAGCCCCGCCGCTATGTATTGCTGGATGGCCTGGGCGCCCCCCCAGAGCCGCACGTCCCGGCCGTTCGCGGCCTCCCTCGCCAGCTCGAGCGCGCGCTCGATCCCGTCGGTGACGAAGTGGTACGTGGTGCCTCCCTCCATCTCGATGGGATCGCGCGGGTAATGGGTGAGGATGAACACGTCGTTGTGGTACGGCGGGTCGTCCCCCCACCAGCCCTTCCATTGCCCATCCCCCCAATCCCCGCCGCCGACGGGTCCGAACATGTTGCGACCCATCACACCGGCGCCAACGTTCTCGCGGGTCTCCTCGATGATCCGCGCGCTCTCGTCCACCTCGCCGCCCTGGTGGCCGTGAGATTGGCGCCAGACGGCCAGCGGAACCATCCAACCATGGAGAAGCTCGCCGCCCTCGCCGAGCGGGTTCTCCTCGCTCTGGTTCGGGCCGGCGACGAATCCGTCCAGCGAGATCGCGATATGACACCTGAGCTTGCTCATCACTCCTCGGTTCGTTGGGGCTGCGTGAAAGGCGAATCCGCTCCCACTATACTTAAGTCAATGCTTCACCAACGCGCGGAGCGTGAACCTGTGGATCGCGTCTTTCACGCGCTGGCTGATCCCACTAGGAGAGGCATCGTCGAGCGGTTGAGCCTCGGGCCGGCCACCGTGAGCGAACTCGCCGAGCCATTGCCGATGTCGCTGTCGGCGGTGGTCCAGCACCTTGAGGTGCTGCAGGTGAGTGGCCTCGTCAGCTCCGAGAAGCTCGGACGGGTGCGGACTTGCCAGATCGAGCCGGGGGCGCTTGGCCCCGTGGAGCGGTGGATCGGCGCGCGGCGGTCGAGTTGGGAGTCCCGCCTCGACCGCCTTGGCGAGTACCTCGCCGAAGGCAACGAACCGGAAGGGAGCACGCGATGAGCGGACGTTCGGTGCATCACGCCACCTTTGTCGTCGAGCGCAGCTACAGCGTGTCGCCCGAGCGAGCCTTCGCGGCCTGGGCCGATCCCAAGGCCAAGGCGCGCTGGTTCGTCGACTCCGAGGCGAGTCTCGAGCTCGACTTCCGCGTCGGCGGGCGGGAACGCAACCGGGGCACCGCGCCGGATGGCAATGCCTTCAGCTACGAAGCGCTCTACCAGGACATCGTCCCGGCCGAGCGCATCATCTACACCTACGACATGCACCTGCAGGAGACGAGGATCTCAGTCTCGTTGGCCACGGTGGAGTTCATGCCCGTGGGCGACAACGGCACCCGCTTGGTCCTCACCGAGCAGGGAGCGTTCCTCGACGGCCACGAGTTCCCGGCCCGGCGCGCCGGGGGGTGGGGTAGCCTCCTCGACGCTTTGGCAAAGGAGATCCAAAGCGAGACCCCGGGAGCCTGAGCCCTACCTCGCTCGAGTTGAACATCGGTCGGGGCCTGGCGGGCGCTCTAGGAGACGCGGGTGCGCTACGCTGGCGGAGTCAGATAGCGATGGCAACCAGAGGGCGAGACCTTCATCTGAACGTCCCCTTGCCGCGAAAGCCGCCTGATCTTCTGATGGCCGAGAGTCCACCTACGGGTGGGCTTTCCGCGTTTAACGGGCCCGCGGTCGAGCCCGTCCATCACGGACTCGACGAGCGCGAAAGCGCGCCGGAAGACCGCGGATTAGGGCAGGATGTCGTTCAGCTTCGCTGTGAACTGCTCGCCCGACTGCTCGAGTTCGCCCTCGATGTGCAGGCGCGCGGGGCCGGTCTCGGTCCAAAGGTCAAGGAAGTAGGCCCAGCCCGGCAGGTCGGGATCGTCGGACTTGGTGACGGCCTCGACCTGGTAAATCTCGCGCGGCGGCAGCACCAGCGACTCGGGGCAGTCGTCCTCGACGCGGCGGCGCAGGTCCTCGACGTCGAGCCGATCGCCAGAGGCGACGCGGAGCTCCTCGTATTCGCCGTCCACGACGAAGCCGACGACGTCCTCCAGTGCCCGGTACATCGGCTCGGGCATCAGCTCGAGCGATTCGACGATCTCTCCCCGTCCGCCCAACTCGTGGCTCGGCGCCAGATCGAGCCTGCTGTAGAAGTAGTCCTCGCACGCGGCGCGCGCCTGACGCCGGATGCCCTTGGACAACCCCGCGCTGCCAAGCGCGAACACCGCCGCAGCGATCGCCTCCTCAAGCGTTCCGTGGCGCCGCGTCAGCTGCGCGGTAATCGCGCGACCGTGCTCCGTGTCGCGCGCGACCGATGAGCCGTCCAGCAGAATCGAGGGAGCTTCGTGGCGGCTGTAGCCCGCGCAGGCGCGCACCGAAGAGTGAAGGACGATGAGGTGGTCGCCCATTACGCCCGCCTGGGTGATGGGTAGTCGGCTGTCATCCGGATCGGCGAGCTCGTCGAACGGCTGGTGGTAGCGCTGCCACGACCATGCATCCTACGAATACGGAACGGCCCTGCCGCATCTGACGAGTTATCCACGGCGACAACGAGGGGCTCCCCGAACACCTCGTCGCGCGCCTGCTCCCCGAACAGGCGGCCTGAGCGGTGCTATCGAAGGAGCGCTGCGGTGGTGCGCTGGATCGTTTGGATCCCGTAGCTCATGTCGGGATCGCCGTCGGTCATCACCGCGACCGCGAATGTGTGGTGGTGGCCTACCAGGCGCGCGACCTGGTGGACCAGGAAGACATCGGGGCTTGGGCGCCATCCGGCCTTGAAGTACACGGTGTAGCCGAGCGGGCGGGCGATCGCTGGGATCCCCCAGCTCTCATACCCCGCGATCGTCGAGAGCAGGGAGTCGGCATAGCCGACGAACTCCCGCGGGATCAGGGAGTCCATCTGAAAGAAGAACCTCGCCTGGTCAGCGGCCGTGATCAGCGCGGCCCCCCACTCGCCGCCCCAAGACGCGGTGGTGTCGACCGAGAAATGGGTCATCCCGGCCGCGTTGGCGACCGCGTATAGGCCGGCGTTTCCGACGATCGACCAGCACTCTGTGGCAGCGTCGTTGTCTGACACGTTGATCATCGGGTACAGAAACGAGTTGCTGCGGGAATCGACATGGTGCTGACCCATCGCGTTCAGGCGGCGCAGGTACGCGACCAGCAGCATCGCCTTGACCACGCTGCCGGTTATGAACCGCTCATTCAGGTTGACCCCGGACAGGCGCCCCTCGCTGTCGACGATCGCCACCGCGGTGCGTCCCATCCGGGTCCGCAGGTAGCGCTCGCCGCGCGCGATCGCGACCGTACCCGGGAAGCCGACCGGCAGGTACCCGCCCCCGTGGTAGCCGCGCCCGGTGCAGCCCGGCGGCCGGCTCGGGTCAGCCAGCGCGTGCGCCTGCGGTGCATGAAGGCACGCCCGCCATCGGAAGTGGCCAGCGGGAAGCGTAGCCGTGGTAGACACCACCACCGCGTGAGGGCTCTGTTTCACCGACCGTGTGACCGGGGCCGGCGAGAACCGCCCACGAGATCCGGAGGCGAACGACCAGGACACGCGCGAGTTCCCCCATCGCAAACCGCGCGGGTGAAAGATCACCAGCACCACCTTCGCCCGCCCAAGCGCCAACGCCTGGACCCTGGCGACCGTTCGCCCCGTCACAAGCACCGTTGCCGGTCGCGATGAGACGCCGCTAACCGTCGCCCTGTATCGCGTGTTGCGGTCCGGCGCAACCCTGAACGAGAACGAGCCATCCGGGGCCGTCGTGGTGCTCGCCACCGCAGCGACGGCCCTGAACGGATACGGGCTCGCATATAACTCCACCGGGGCCCCAGCGGGCGCCCCAGACGGCGCCGTTCCCGACAGCGTCGACGGTCGCCCGCTGGCGATCGACGAGGGCCGTGCTGTCAAGCTGACCGCCGAGATCCCCGGAGAACGGTCAGAAGCCGCGAGCGCACCCGCGGGCACAGCCAGAACCGCAGCGACGACGATCGCGGCCGCCCCACTTCGCCAGACTCCCAAGCTGCTGTGGACCGAACCGCTCAGGGGCGCTGGTGGTGGACCTGTTCGTGAAAACTCAGGGCGGCGGCGGGGCAATTAGCTGTGCCGGTATCGCAGCGTATGAGACCCCGTAGACCTGATTACTCATAGAGGTACATTGCACGAAGCCGGGTGGGTTGAAGGTGTCACGCCACCAGACCGGCGCGTACTGGTAGGCGCCGTAATAGAAGGTGCCGCTTTGCGAGTGCCCAGTGGCATACGGCCCGTAGATGTAGTCGGTCAGTGACTTGGCCGGCACCGTGGCTCCGCGGGTGCCATTAAAGTCGGCAAGGCTCCAGTGACTGTTCAGGTTCGCCAATGTCCACACCTGATCGACCGCCCCGCCGTTGCCCGCGATGCTCGTGGTGGCGTGGAACTGATTCTGCGACAGGGCGGCGATGAACGAATGATTGTTGTCGGGGGGAGCGCAGCCCAGGGTGGCGACGTTGTTTGAGGAAGTCTGGCTGAAGAAGTCGGGTGTGAGGTTCTGGCCCGACCACGCCACAGGAATCAGGGCCGAATAGGCCGAGGCCGTGGCGTTGGCTTGCAGCGCGGTGATCGCTTGGGGGGTCGTGGTGGGTTGCCACGACCATGCGGGATCGTTACCTATCGCGGTCCCGACCGCCGACAGCTTGCCGTAGTCGTAGAGCAGGATCGCCTCCATCTGGCCGATCCATTGGGCGTAGGCGGCCTGCTGTTGGGCCATCTGGGCGGCCAGGTTCTCCGCGGTGGTGGTCACCGCGTCCGCGGGCCCGCCATTGCCGTCGGGCGACTGCATGACATCGGTGGCCAGCGTGCCGGCACTACTGATGAGCCCGAAGACGGTGGAGCCGGGCACCCCCACCACGTCGGCGAGACCCGACGCGATCGACATCAAGTCCGACACAATGTTCAGCCAGCCCATCTTGACGGTGCTGCTGGGGGACGGCGGCGGGATGCTGCTCTTGATCTGGTTTGTGACCTGCGCCACGTCGAAATAGGCAGCCGCTCCTGACTGCACGAAGGGCGCGAGCAGATTGGTGCCCAGCGCGTACACCTTAGGCACCCAGGAGAACTCCATCAGCAGCTGACGCTTGACCGCTTGGAAGTTGGGGCCGCATGCGCTGGAGTTGGTACAGATCAGGGCCCTCAGCTTGTCCTGGTAAGAAGGCCAGCTGTTTGCCAGGAGAGGATTTTGGTAAGCCGAGCGCACGTCGGGATAGGCGGACAGATCGATACCGTGGGCGATGTAGTTCAGCTCTTGGGTGTCCTGAGCGTACGGCCACGGCTGGGGCGGTTGGTAGAGGATCTGGGGTAGTTCGACGTTGGTCGCCGAGATCGGGTCGCCGCCTAGCGGCGCGTAGAGGCCGTCGCGATCTCGCTCCATGGCGCCCGAGATCTCCCCCGCCTGGAAGTGATGCGAATTATTCGGTACCGCGGGTACCTCCGCGGAGGACTCAAGCCCCGAGGGGTTGCGCCACGGGAGATTCGTCGCCGCGCCCACCAACGCGTACTTGTGCTGGCCGGTCAGGGCGTCGAGCAGCAGGTCCGGGGTGCCCCCGAGCTCGTCGAGGTATTGCAGCAGCGGGGTGGTCGCTGTGCCGCTCACCTCTCCGTCACCGACGCTCTGGACGATGACCAGCCGCTGATCATCCATCCCGGGCGATGCAAGGAAATGGCCGACCCTGGCGTAGGGCCCGGAGTCCCTGAACGCGGAGAGCAGGTCTGTCGTGTTGGTCACCGTCTCGTTGAGGATCGGCGCCAGCGTCGTTCGGTCGAGCGCCACGACGTGAAGCCCGTTTGCGCCCGGGGGCTTGTAGTACGAGGTGACGGTGAGCCCCACCCCGCTGGCAGCAGCGGTAGTAGGTTGACTGATCGTCAGGGTCGGTGTGCCGCCACCCCTGGAAATGAATGTCCCGGGTTGGATGCCGGGACCCTCGATCGTTGATGGGGCGGAGGTGGTTACGAACGGGCTCACGTTGGTGATCGTGGTGCTGCCCGCCGAGTAGGTTCCCGTGACGCTGGAACCGATACGCACAGCGCAATCGCCGGTGGAGCAGGAGTCGACGGACGCGTATTGGTTGGGTCCACCGTTGATCACCGTGTAGTAGTTGGTACCGCCCGTCTCGGTGGGTGTTCCCTTCGTCAGGTAACCGGAAATACGCCCGTCCTGACCGCCCGTCTGCGCCGCGGTCTCCCGCCACGCCTGTCCCACCGCGAGCCCGGGGACCCCGACGACGGTAAACGAGCCGCCGTCGAAAGCACCCTTCTGCCAATTCCCCCAGTTGCCGGTCTGCGGAACGCGGCAGTTACCGGTCTGCCCCGACCAGCAGTTGCCGTACGGGTACGTCCACTTCGCCGGGAGCGTCCCTCCGATCGCGCGCAGCGCGTTGTCGAGCAGGGAAAGGCTGTTCGAGGCCAACGGCAGCGTATTGCCCGGGTGCGTGACGATCACCAGGTCGGTGTCGGGCAGAGTTGCCAGGTAGTTCGCCAGGTCCGTGTAATCGTTGCCGGGACCTGCGTTGTAGATCAGACCGAGGTCGTCGCGCTCCAGCACGAGTAGTTGGATCTCTGAGAAGGTGCCACCCGGCGCCGGGTCCGGGTAGAACGTGCTCCCGACTTGGATCCCGGGGGTTGTCCCGTGGTATGTGATCGTGTTCAGCGGCACGACCGGCTCGGGATAGGTCACCGACACGTCCTGCAGGTCATAGCCGCGCAGCGACCCGCGACCCACCACCAACGCGATCAGGTAATGACCGGGCACGTCGGGACGCAGGCGGACCCGAGCGCCACCGGTCCTGTCCAGGCGTGCGTGGCTAAGGCGCGGACGGCGCACCATAAGCCATCGGAACCCGCGAGCTTGACGGGCGCCAGGCACGATGAGCGACCGGCCCACGTCCAAGACGACCATGCGGCCGACCAGGGCCCGGCCGTTGAGTCTTGCCACCGCGACGTCTCGCCGCCGAATGAGCCGGAACGTGCGCGCCCACTGATCGACCCGACCATCGATCATGATCAGCCTCACCCGCAGACGGTTAGCCCCCCAGCGCACCGCCCCCAACTGCGCCAGGTCGAGGACCCGCGCTCCCGCGGGCACCCGCAGCCGATCGCCGTTGAGGGTCACGACAAGGCTCTTCACGCCGGTACTTGGCACCCGCAACCTCGCCGCCGCCGCCGGGAGCGCTCCCGCCCCGAGCCGGAGGTGAACGGCGAGCCTACGCGCGTCGCGATAGCCGACCAGGAACCGGACGGGGACCACCCACCGCGGCGGCCCGTCGCGCGCGCCGGCGCTCACCCACAGCAGATTCTCCCCCAAGACCAGGCCATCCTTCGCGTCCAGCAACACGCGCAGCCGCCCCGACCGGACCGCCCGGTGGCGGATGGGATGCCCGTTGAGCTGGATTGACACGCTGCCCACCCGGCGGGTGATCAAAAGCGTGGCGCCCAGGCGCAGCCTGTGCGCGTCGGACGCGCTCGCGGCCACAATCACCTTCCCGGCCCGCGGCACAAGCACTCGGATCGGTACACGGCCCCCCCGAGCGGCAACCGCCGACGCCGCACCACTCATCCCAATGCCCGCCGTCACCGCGAGCGCCGCGGCGACAAGCCGCGCCACCAGCGACGCTATGCGCCGCCGACTCCCCACCGGCGGAACCACCGCCCCCCTGACGAGAGATAAATGCATAGCCCGCTAATCGCTAACCCCAAAACGACCCTAGTCCTCCCGAGAGTGCGCTGTCAAGGTCGCCCGCCACCGCAGGGGCTCGGTTGATCCCGCCTGCGCTTGCGCCAACACCGGCAGTGGCGGCGGACGCACTACGCGCCCGGCCGCCGGCGCAATGTCACCCGGGTGATATTACGTTGGTGTGTTGACGGTTGCTCTGGTTTGGCTGATGATGTCGGCCGCACGGCATGTGGGAGATGGGAGCGTTGCGGCATGTTCGAGTCTGGGAGGCTGGGGTGAAAGTTTTGACGGGACGCGTGGTGTTCGCGCTGGTGGTGGCCGTGATGCTGCTGGCGGGGCTGGGGGTGGCGCCGGGCGTGGCCGGGGCGCAGGGCTGTCCCGAGGCCAATCCGACCTACACGGACGCGTGCGGGCCGACTTTCACGACAGCGCCGTGGGGTGATGCGGGTGGGTGGACGGACCCGTCGCAGTACTCGACGATCCAGCTGGCCGACGTCAACGGCGACGGCCGTGACGAGCTGATCGGCCGCAACGACGAGGGGTTGGAGATCTGGTGGTTTGATACGAGCGTGGGGCAGTGGCGCCCGCAGGTTGATGCCAACGGGACGCCCGTGGCGCTGACGGATTTTGCTTCGCCGGCGCCTGGTGAGACGTCGGCGACGGATTGGACCAAGCCGGAGTACTACTCGACGATCCAGACCGTGCACTTGAACGGGAGTCGGGCGGCGCAGATCATGGCGCGGTTTGCCGATGGGATTCGTGTTTATTCGTTTACGCCGGGACCGAACGGCAGCATCAACGGCGGCTCGTGGTCGGTCCTGAGCAGGGGTGGTCCGTTCACCGACGCGAACGGGTGGACCGACCCATCGAGGTATCTCACGATCCGCACCGGCAACCTCAACGTCAACGATCCGGGCACGACCGACCTGATCGGACGCGCGCAGAACGGCCTCGTGGGCTACAGCTGGAACGGGTCGGGCTGGTCGCCGCTACCCGCGGGGCCCGACGGCCCGGATCCCGGCGCTGACACGTTCTTCGCCGACAGCAACTGCGGGACGCCGTCGTGCTACGGGCTCTTCCGGGTCGGGCACGTGCACGGGGGCCCGTTCGGTAAGGTCCAGATGGTGGGCCGCACGGCTCGCGGAGTCGATGTGCTGACGTACCAGGGAGGTGCGAAGAGTGGGACCTGGTTCATGGCCGATGAAAGCGCGGACGCCCAGCCCCCGGCACGGCCCAACGGCCTGTTCGGCGACCAACCGGGGGGTCCGGACTGCCCATTCCCCGGCACGACCGACTGCTTGGGCTCAAGCCCGTCGTATTACGAGACGCTCGGCGTCGCCGACTTCACTGGGAACGGAAGCGATGAGATCTTTGCTCGCGCCCCCGACGGTCTGCGCGCCATAGGCCTCGACCGGTTTGGCTGGAACTTCCTCCCGACACTGACGGCGCTGGGCGGCGCCGCGTCGAGCGTCCAGCCGGGCGAGTGGGGGTCGATCCGCACCGGCGACATCCTCGGAAACAATCGCGACCAGGTGCTGGCGCTGGACTCAAACGGCCTCGAGGCGTATTCCTACCAGCCGTCCTCGCAGACGTGGTCGCAGCTGCCGGGGTCGTTGGGGTTGACGGGCGACTGGCTGACCAATCCGGCGTACTACTCGACGATCCAGGTGGGTGACGTCGATGGCGACGGGCACGCTGACGTGGTCGCGCGCGGCCCGTTCGGGATCCGCACCTGGTTTTATAACCGGCGCGGCACCGGCGGGTGGGAGCGCTACCTGCCCGGCGGTTATCCGGCGTTCTCGGGCGCAGGCGCGACGCCGGGGACGCGGGAGGCGGCGGCCTTCGACGCCCTGAACACGCTCGCCCTGAATACGGGCGCGATCACCTCGGGCACGATCCGCGGTGTGTGGACGACGCCGACACAGTCACCGCCGGACACGACGACGCTGTCAGACCTGCAGACCGACCTCGCGAGCCAGACGGTGGCCAATTGCACCGGCGAGACGCGGTTCGCGCCGCCGACGTACGCCTCGTGTGTCCCGCCCACCGGCATCAGCGCGACCGACTGGACACCGGTGGTCAACGAGGTGCTGAGCGAGGCGTACGACGCCGAGCAGGTGATCGGCCACTTCGGCGACGTCGAGACGATGCGCCAGGGCCTGTTCGAGTCAGAGACCGGGTCGTTGCCGGCGATCGCGGCCGACCTGCAGCTCAACGGCGCGGCCGGCAACCCCGCGACGTTCAACCTCCAGGGCTTTTTTGCCGGCGCCACCGGGATCGCGGCGTCGATAGCCGGCCTGGCGCCCGGAGTGGGGCCGGTCGTGAGTGCGGCGTTGTGGGTGGCCTCGGAGATCATCTCCATGGTGCCGTCGGCTGCCCCGGCGGCGACCTCGACCTTCCAGGGCACCTACGGCGGCCTGCTCACCCAGCT
>CAWCRO010000023.1:0-622656 GCA_963797955.1 uncultured Solirubrobacterales bacterium
GATTCCCTTTCGACCCGGGGCGGGATGCCCAGACGCGTGCAGAGCTTGGCGATGCCCGCGTCCTTGCGGAACGAGATGAAGTGAAGGCCCGCCACGCCCGGCTGGGAGAGCGCGTGCGCGGCGAGCTCATATGCGATCTCGAAGCACTCGGCCTCGGCGTCGGCGGCGTTCTCGACGCGCGCGACGACCTCCGGCGGGACGTCGATCCCGGGAACGCGCGAGGCCACGAACCGGATCCCGCCGACGCTGCGCAGGATGCAGATCGAGGGGATCATCGCGACCCGCTCGCTCAGCCCGGCGTCGGCCGCGGCGCGCATGAACCGCTCGAGCAGCTCGGGCCGGTAGCAGAGCTGCAGCTGCAGGAAGCGGGCTCCGGCTTGAGCCTTGTTGGCGGCGCGGCGGACGCGGAACTGAAATGGCGGCGCGCCCGGGTTCTCGACCGCTCCCACCAGGAAGTGGGGCCGCGGGACGATTGGCCGCCCGGACAGGTGACGCCCCTCGTTCATCGTCGTGGTCAGCGCCACCAGTTGGGGGCCGTCAAGATCGAACACGCGGCGCGCCTCGGGCTCGTCGCCGGCGGTGACGTCGTCGCCCGTCAGGCAGCAGATGTTCTCGATCCCGTGCATCGCCGCCCCGAGCAGCTCTGACTGCAGTGCGAGCCGGTTGCGGTCGCGGCAGGTCAGCTGCATGACCGGCTCGACGCCGGCCTGGAGCATCCCGATCGACACCGCCAGCGGCGAGCAACGGGCGTGCGCCGAGGGGTTGTCGGTCGCGTTGAACGCGTCCACGTAGGCCTTCATCGGCGCCAGCTGCCGGATGATCTCGGGAACGCCGCCGCCGTCGATCACGGGCAGCTCCGCGGTGACCACGAACTCCCCGGCGTCGAGCTTGCGCTCAAGGATCGACATGTGGATCCGGCGCCCAGCCGCCCGGCGTCTTGCGGTCGCGGCCGGTGATCAGGTTGATCCACGACGACGTGCCCTTCAGGCTGTTGTCGACGGGCGGCCGCAGGTGATCGATCTGGCCCCGCCACACCGGGAGCTGCTCGGAGCGCTCGTAGGCGTTCAGCCACACGCACCGCATCTCGGGGTCGACCTCGCAGTGCCCGTTGGCGCGCACGCCCCCGCACGGGCCGTTGCGCAGAGTCTTCGGGCACGTCATCGGGCAGGTCAGCCCGGTCGAGTGCAACACGCACTGGCCACACATCTGGCAGCCCCAGATCGGGCCCTTGACCGCGTGCTCGGCGGCGGCGACGATCCGCGAGGCCTTCACGCGTCTACCTTCTCCCGCGCTCACCGCCCCGGCCACCTGGCCTAGCCGTTGACCGAGAAGCTCGAGTCGGGGTTGACCTCGCGCAGCCGCGAGTAGAACCCGGCGTCGAGCTCGACGCCGGTGTAGACCGACTTGACCTTGACCGCGTCGGCATCGTGATCGTGGCCGCCCTGGACCTTGTCGATCAGCTCAGCCATCAGATGCCCTACCACCGGCGCGTTCTTGAACTGGTTGCCGCTGGTCCCGATCGCCATGTAGAAGCCGTCAAGGTCGGACCGGTCGTAGATCGGGATCCAGTCGTCGGACACGTCGTAGAGGTCGACGATCCCACGGCGCTCGTGGGGGATTCGCAGCGTCGGGATCCGCCGCGCCAGCCGGTAGACCTGCGCCTCCCACTGGGCCTCGGTGACGTTGCGTTCGTACTCGTCGGGGTCGTCGACCCACACCCGCGGGTCGCAATCGGGGTCCTCTGAGCCGATCAGGATGTGGTTGCCCGACTCAGGGCGGAAGTAGATCCCGGTGTCGCCGTCTGAGGTGTGGAAGCCGTCGGCCTCGAAGTCGAAGTCCGGTGGCGCGGGCACGTGGTGGACCTCATGGCGCAGTGGCCGCGTCTTGACGTTCATCGTGTCCTCGACCCCCGCCATGCGGTTGATCACGAACGAGTGCGGGCCGGCTACGTTGACGATCACCTTGGCGTCGATCTGGTGCCCGTCGGCGAGCGTGACGCCCTTGACGCGCCCGTTGTCGCGGCGGATCTCGGCCACCTCGGCTCTGAACAGGTACTCGCCGCCGTTGCGCTCGGTGGCGCGCTGAAGGTTGTGCGTGGCCAGCTGGGGATCGTTCACGTACCCCGAGCCGGGCGTGTAGATCGCACCGTCGAGCTCGCCGCCGGCCTGGTCCCAGAAGTGTGGGTCATCGGGGCGCTTGGGCGGCCAGAACGCGCCGGTGTCGTAGATCGGGATCCGCCGCCGCAGCTCGTCGTTTTCCCACAGCTCGTGCTCGACTCCGAGGTCGCGGTAGTGCTTGAGCACCTTCTCGTGGTGACCGGTCCCGCTGCCGAGCAGGACCGTGCCCGACTGCATGTACCGGGCCAGCCCCGACTCGTCGCCGTCGCCGACGTACTGCGGCCAGTCCTGCCAGTAGAAGAAGCCCTCGTGGGCCATCGCCACGCCGTCGCGTGAGGAGTAGTGCGCGCGCACGATCGAGCACGAGTTGCTCGTCGGCCCGTATCCGGCGGCCGGAAGCTTGTCGATGTTCAGCGTGCCGTATCCGCGCTTGGAGAGCTCGAACGAGATCGACGCTCCGATTACCCCCGCGCCGATGATGATCGCGTCGACTTCTCTGGTCATAAACGGCTCTCCGTTGGTAGGCTCTCTAGTCTATGACTCATATATCAGGCGGACGTGTGAGTCGCAATCCGGGGCGTGGTAGCTAGCGTTCGATGTCGGTCGAGACCTCCGAGCGTCCTCGCCGAGAGCTGCTGGCCGACCGGGCATACGTGGAGCTGCGCGACCGGATCATCACGCTGCAGATCCCGCCCGGCGCCCCGATCGACGAGGATCGGCTCGGCGAGGAGCTGGCGATGGGCCGGACTCCGGTCCGCGAGGCCGTCAAGCGCCTCGCGCTGGAGAACCTGGTCACGGTGTTCCCGCGGCGTGGGACGTTCGCCTCGGACATCAACATCACCGACCTCACGCACATCTGCGACGTGCGCACGGTGCTCGAGGGCCACGCCGCCTACCGCGCTGCCGAGCGCGTCACCGACTCCCAGCGCGCCGAACTCGAGGCGCTGCTCGACGAGCTGTCGCACAGCCAGGGCTCGGACAACGGAGCCGCGCTGATGGAGCTGGACCTGCGCGTGCACCGGTTCATCCACGGCTGCGCCGGCAACCCGTACCTCGAGGAGACCCTGGGCCGCTACCTCAATCTGTCGGTGCGCATCTGGTACCTGGTGATCGACCGTCTGCCTCACATGTTCGCGCGCGTGCACGAACACGACGATGTGCTGCACGCGATCGCCGCCGGCGACGCCGAGCGCGCGCGGGACATCATCTGCGAGCACGTGATCACGTTCGAGCAGGAGATCCGCACGGTCCTCTGACTAGTGGTCGTCCCCTAGCGGCGGCTGTGCGGCGTCAGCACCACGGTCTGCAGTTCGGTGAACGAGTGCATCACGTGCGCGCCGCCGACGCGGCCGATCCCGCTGTCCGAGCCCGCGCGGCCGCCGAACGGGAGGTGAGCCTCCCAGTAGTTGCTGGACTCGTTGATGTTGACCCAGCCGGTCCTGACCCGGTCGGCGAACTCCAGCCCCGCGTTCAGGTCGGCGGTGAAGATCGCCGACAGCAGCCCGTAGGGCGAGGAGTTCGTCAGCGTGATCGCGTCCTCGAGCGAGTCGATCGCCACCACCGGCGCGATCGGGCCGAACGTCTCCTCGACGGCCACGCGCGCGTCCGAGGGAACGTTGGCGAGCACGGTGGGCTGCCAGTAGAGGTCGGTCGGGAATCCGCTCGCGCGCTCGCCGCCGCTGACCAGGTCGGCGCCGCGCGAGACCGCGTCCTCGACGTGCTCGTCCATCTTCTGCGCGACCGGCTCGTTGTTCAGAGGGCCCATCGTGGTCGCGTCGTCGAACGGATCGCCCAGCAGGATCCGCTCGGTCACCCGCCGCGCCAGTAGCTCCACGTACTCGTCGTGCACGGCGCGATGCACGAGGATCCGCTCGCCGGCGGTACAGCTCTGCCCGGCGCACAGGTAGCAGGCGGTCAGCGTCGCGTCGGCCGCGGCCTCGAGGTCGGCGTCGTCCATCACCACCAGCGGTCCGTTGCCGCCCATCTCGAGCAGCGCCGCCTTGCCGGCGGCGGCCTGCGCGACGAGCCTCCCGGTCGCGGTCGAGCCGATGAAGCCGACCCCGTCGGTCCCGGGGTTGCGGGCGATCTCGTCGCCGACCACCGCCCCGGGTCCGGTCACGAGGTTGAACACACCGGGGGGCAGGTCGGCATCGGCGATGCACCGCGCGAGCGCGACCGCGCACAGGGCCGTCGACGGCGCGGGCGTCCACACGACCGCATTGCCGCAAGCGAGCGCCGGAGCGATCAGCTCGGCGGGCATCGTGTAGGGCCAGTTCCACGGGCTGATCACGCCGACCACGCCGCGCGGGCGGCGCACCAACATCACGCGCTTGCCGGGCGAGAACGAGTTCGGCAGCTCGCCGCCCAGGCGCTTGGCGTCCTCGGCGGCCATGTGCCAGTACTCGAGCAGCTCGTCGACCTCGTCGTAGGCCTCCGCGTGCAGCGGCTTGCCCTGGTCGGTGGTCAGGGTCCGCGCCAGCTCGTCGCGGCGCGACTGGATCACCTCGGCGACCGCCTCCATCTTGGCGGCGCGCTCGAACGCGGTCAGCCGTGCCCAGCCGTCATGGGCGTCGCGCGCGGCCGCGATCGCAGCGCGCGCGTCGTCACGGTCACCCTGCGGCACGGACCCGATCCGCTTGCCGGTCGCCGGACTGGTCGCGTCGAACGTCTCACCGCTGGCGCTCGACCGCCAATCGCCGCCGACGAACATCTGCTGCACGGTGCTTGTCGCCATCGCCTCAGCTCTCCCGGCCGGCCCGCGCTGCGACCCCGGTCCCGACCGCGTTGACACAGTTAGACAACTGATATATAACAGCCCGGTTGGGAGAGGGTCAACGGATTTTCACGAGTGTGCGGCGCAGCCTCATACGCCGCTGGGATTCGTATTGCGCTAACCGCGCGGATGCGCGGACCGGGGAGGTTGATCGATGGCAACCGTAGAGTCTCCGCGAGAAGCGACCGCGGACAGCAGCGAGCTTGCCGGCTTCGGTTACAAGCAGGAGCTCGACCGGTCGCTGGGGAGCTTCTCCTCGTTCGCGGCCGGGTTCAGTTACATCTCGATTCTCACCGGCGTCACCGCGCTGTTCAGCTTCGGCTACCTGAACGCGGGTCCCGGCGTGTGGTGGACGTGGCCGGTGGTCGTGGGCGGCCAGATCCTGGTCGCGCTGTGCTTCATGGAGATGGCCGCGCAGTATCCGATAGCGGGCTCGGTCTACCAGTGGTCCAAGCAGGTCTCCAGCGGCTACACGTCGTGGATGACCGGGTGGATCTACATCGTCGGCGCGATCGTCACGATCGCCGCCGTGGCCGTCGACTGGCAGGTCGTGCTGCCGCAGATCACCACGAACCTCCAGTTCTTTGGCGGCGCCGCCGACGCGGGCACGTTCCTGACCAAGCCCGGCGCGCAGAACGCGCTGCTGCTCGGGGCGATCCTGGTCGTGATCACGACCACGATCAACATGATGGGCGTCAAGCTGATGGCGCGAATCAACAACGTCGGCGTCGCCGCCGAGCTCGTCGGCTCGACGCTGCTGATCATCCTGCTGCTGTTCCACCTGCACCAGCCGCCGTCGGTGATCGCCCACTCCCACGGGTACGGAGCCGGCCATTCCTGGGGCTACTTCGGGGCGCTGCTGATCGGCGGCCTGTTGAGCGCCTACGTGATGTACGGGTTCGACACCGCCGGGACCTTGGCCGAGGAGACCAACAACCCGCGCAAGCACGCCCCCCCGGCGATCATCCGCGCGATCGCGGCGGCAGCCACGATCGGTGGTCTGGTGATCCTGCTCGGGATCATGTCCAACAAGAACATCGCCGACAAGAACATCGGCCTGCTCGGCCTGCCCTACGTGATCAAGAACGCGTTCGGCAACACCACCGGGAACGTGTTCCTCGCCGACACGGCACTCGCGATCCTGGTGTGCTGCCTGGCGGTGCAGGCGGCCACGATCCGGATGCTGTTCTCGATGGCGCGCGACAACCGGCTGCCGGCGGGCGCCCACGTCGCCCGCGTCTCCGGACGTCGTAGGGTTCCGATCGTCCCGGCGCTCGTTACCGGGGTCCTCGCGCTGGTGCTGATGGGGATCAACGTCGGCAACCAGAGCGCGTTCCTGGTGATCACCTCGATCGCGATCATCATGTTCTACCTCGCCTACCTCGGCGTGACCGTGCCGATGCTGATCCGCCGTTTCCGAGGTGACTGGCCCCGGCCCGACCATGGGCCGTTCTTCTCGCTCGGACGCTGGGGGCTCCCGGTGAACATCGCCGCCGTCGCGTACGGCGCGCTCGTGGCCATCAACATCGCCTGGCCGCGCAACTCGGTCTACAACGCGGTCGGCACGCCGCATTGGTACTGGCAGTGGTCGCCGGTGCTGTTCATCGGGATCGTCGTGATCATCGGCTCGATCTACTACTTCGCCGTCCAGGCCAAGAAGGGTCCGGAGGTGCTCGCTGAGCACCGGGCCGACGTGCCCACGATCCCGGAGCCGGCGCTGGGAGATGTGGCGCCATGATCGAGGCGGGCGAATTCGACTACGTGGTGGCCGGCGGCGGCACGGCCGGGTGCGTCGTCGCGGCCAGGCTGTCCGAGGACCCATCGGTCAGCGTGTGCCTGCTGGAGGCCGGACCGTCGGACGTCGACGATCAGGCGATCCTGCGGCTGGAGGACTGGATGTTTCTGCTCGACTCGGGCTACGACTGGGACTATCTGGTCGAGCCCCAGGAGAAGGGCAACAGCTTCCTCCGGCACGCCCGGGCGAAGGTGCTGGGCGGATGCTCGTCGCACAACTCCTGCATCGCGTTCTGGACGCCCAAGGAGGACCTCGACGAGTGGGCGGCAACGGGCTGCCAGGGCTGGAGCTCGGCGGACTGCTGGCCGTTGATCCGGCGGCTCGAGACCAACGATGGCCCCGGCGACCACCACGGCCGTGACGGCCCGGTGAACATCCGCACGGTCCCGCCCGAGGATCCGTGCGGCGTCGCGCTGCTCGACGCCGCGGTGGCCGCGGGGCTGCCGACCAGCCGCTTCAACGAGGGCCACACGGTCACCAACGGAGCGGGTTGGTTCCAGATCAACTCCGCCGACGACAACACGCGGATGTCCTCGTCGCACGCGTACCTGCACCCGATCCTCGACAGCCGCCCGAACCTCGAGATCCGCACCCACTGCTGGGTCAAGCGGGTCGCAATCGAGGGCGGTCGCGCAACCGCGATCGAGTATCTGACCCCGGATCTGCTCACGCAGGCCTCCGTGAGGGCCCGCCGCGAGGTGATCCTCAGCTCAGGAGCGATCGACACCCCGAAGCTGCTGATGCTGTCGGGCGTCGGCCCTGGCGAGCACCTGCAGGAGTTCGGGATCGAGCCGCTCGTCGATTCGCCGGGCGTCGGCTCGAACCTCGATGACCACGTCGAGGGGATCGTCCAGTGGGACGCCAAGAAGCCGATGATCCGCCACTCCACGCAGTTCTGGGAGATCGGCGTGTTCGCGACCTCCGAGGAGGGGCTCGACCGACCCGACCTGATGATGCACTACGGGTCGGTCCCGTTCGACATGAACACGGCGCGTTGGGGCTACCCCACCACCGAGAACGGGTTCTGCCTCACCCCGAACGTGTGCCGGGGCCGCTCGCGCGGCACGGTGCGGCTGCGCTCGCGCGACTACCGCGACCGTGCCCGCGTCGATCCGCGCTACTTCACCGACCCCGACGGCCACGACGAGCGGGTGATGGCGTTCGGCATGCGCCTGGCGCGCAAGATCGTCGCCCAGTCGCCGATGGCCGAGTGGGCCGCAGCGGAGCTCGCACCCGGGCCCGACGCGCAGACCGACGACGAGCTGATCGACTACATGCACAAGACGCACAACACCGTGTATCACCCGGCATGCACGGCGAAGATGGGACCGGACTCCGATCCGATGGCCGTGGTGGACCCGCGGTTGCGAGTTCGCGGCGTGGGTGGCCTGCGGATCGCCGACGGCTCTATTCTTCCGTTCCTGCCGGCGATCAACCCGTGCATCACGACGATGATGATCGGTGAGAAGTGCTCGGACATGATCAAGGAGGACGCCCGCGAGGGCGTCGAGACAGTAGCCCCGCCGGCGACGGCCTGAGTGCGACGGCCTCCGAGCCGCTCGAGGTAACCCGGTTCCTGTTATCGCATCCGCCGTTCGACGCACTGGACGTCGATCGAGTCCAGCGCGTCGCCGAGACGGTGCGGGTCGAGTTCCATCCGGCCGGCGACACGATCATCGTTCAGGGCGCCGAGCCCGTGCGGCACCTGCGCGTGGTGCGCAGTGGAGCGATCGAGATCATCCACGACGGCAAGCTGCTGGATCTGATCGGCGAGGGCGAGCTGTTCGGGCACGCCTCGATGCTGTCCGGTCTGCCGGCCGGGTTCGAGGCTCGCGCCGTCGAGGACACGACCTGCTATCGGATCGATGCCGACGTCGCCCATGATCTGCTCGCGGACCCGGCGGGAATGCGGTTTGTCGCCCGCTCGCTACTCGAGCACGCCGGCGAGCTGGCGCTGGCCGACCGCGAGCAGCCGCGCGACCCCGCTCACCAGCCGGTGGTGGCGCTGATGCGCTCCGGCTGGATCGCGTGCGAGCCCGACACGCCGATCCGCGACGTCGCCGGCAGCATGACCGCCGAGCGGGCCACGTGCGCGGTGGTGAGGGTCGGCGACGGATCACTCGGCATCCTCACCGACCGCGATCTGCGCACCCGTGTGGTCGCATCGGGGCTGGGCGGCGACGCGCCCGTGTCGGCCGCGATGTCCGCGCCCGCCTACACGTGCGCGCCCGACCGGCTCGGCGGCGACGTCCTGCTCGAGATGCTCGACCGCGGATTTCGCCACCTGCCGGTGGTGACTGGCACCGGCAAGCTGCTCGGGGTCGTCGAGGACCTCGACCTGGTGGCCGCGCACACGCGCTCGTCTTTCTTCCTACGCGAGCGGATCGCGGCCGCACAGACGGCCGAGGAGCTGGTCAGCGCCTCCCATGAGCTGCATCCGATGGTGATCGCGATGCACGACGCCCGGGTGGCGGCGACCAACGCGATCGCGGTCTACTCGGTGGTGGCCGACACGCTCACCCGGCGGCTGCTCCAGCTGGCGGTCGCGCGCCTGGGCACGCCGGGCGCGTCGTTCGCCTGGCTGGCGCTGGGAAGCCAGGCGCGGCGCGAGGCGCTGCCGGGCTCGGACATCGACAGCGCGCTCGTGTGGTTCGGCGCGGTGGAGGACGCCACGATCCGGCCGGCCCTGCAGGCGCTGGCCGACGACGTCGTGGGCGACCTGAGGCGCTGCGGCCTGAGCCCGGACCCGCACGGAGCGACCGCGTCCAATCCGGCGTTCGTCCGCTCGCTGGACTCCTGGCAGCGCGCGGCGCGCAGCTGGATCGCCGACCCGACCCAGGAGAAGGCGCTGGTGCTGGCCTCGGTGCTGGTCGACAGCCGCCCCGTGTGGGGCGTGCACACGGGCACGCCCGTGGCCGACACGTTCCGGCTCGGCGAGCTCAACCCGGTGCTGTTGCGCCTGCTGGCCCGGTTCGCGTTGTCGCACCGCCCGCCGACCGGCTTCCTGCGCGGGCTCGTCGTCGAGCACAGCGGCGAGCACCGTGGACGGCTGGACCTCAAGCACGGCGGCGCGCTGCCGATCGTCGACCTGGCGCGGTGGGCGGGGATGGCGGCCGGGGTGACCACCGCGTCGACGATCGAGCGGCTGCGGACCGCGGCCACGGTCGGCACCCTGCCCGCCGACGATGCCCACACACTCGAGGATGCGTTCGAGCTGATCGCGGCACTTCGGCTCGAGCACCAGGTCAAGCAGCTGCGAGCCGGCACCGCGCCCGACGACTACGTCGACCCCGGCGAGCTCAGCCCGCTAACCCGCAGCCATCTCAAGGAGGCCTTCCGGGCGGTGGCCTCGATCCAGCGGCGCGTCGCCGCCGACCCGAGCCTGGGGGTCGGGTGAGCCAGGCGTGAGGGGCGACTGGAAGGACTGGCGGCCAGCGATCTGGCTGGCGATGCTCGGCGTCGCCGTCGCGCTGCTGGTCAATCCCTGGTATTTCGCAGCGATCCCGTTCGGCGCGGCGATCGGTGCGGCGATCCGGATCCAGCAGCGCCGGCGGCGGACGGCGGCCGCCGCGTCTCGTCCACCGAAACCGGCCAAGCCCGGGGCCGGCGGCGGTCGTAAACGCCGGGGTGGCCGGCGGTAGCCGACTGATATATATGGGCGATGTCGGCGATTCTCCCGGGCATCGTCGAGGAGGCGGAGCGCCTGCTCGATGCCGCCAGCGGTAACGGGACCACGCTTGCGCTGCTGGGCGGCGTCGCCGTTCGGCTGAAGGCCTCAGACGTCCCCGCGTCGCTCGATCGCGAGTACAAGGACATCGACTTCGCCGCGCCCAAGGGGGCCAGCTCCTCCGCCGCGAAGCTGTTCAGCGGCCAGGGCTACGAGCCTGCCGTCGCGTTCAACGCGATGAACGGACGCGACCGGCTGCTGTTCTACGACCAGCAGCATGGCCGCCAGATCGACGTGTTCATCGGCTCGTTCCGGATGTGCCACGAGATCCCGTTCGGCAACCGCTTGGCGGCCGGCGAGCAGACCGTCCCGCTCGCGGAGCTGGTGCTCACCAAGCTGCAGATCGTCGAGCTCAACGAGAAGGACGTCCGCGACACGGCGCTGCTGTTCTACGGCCACGAGGTCGCCGACCGCGACGGCGATGCGATCAACGCCGCGAGGATCGCCGAGCTGTGCGGCAATGACTGGGGGTTGTGGCGGACGATCACCGCCAACCTCGAGCGCTGCCGTGAGCTCGCGGCCGACTACGAGCTCCCCGAGGCCGACACGCAGATGATCGCCGGCCGCATCGACCAGCTGCTGGCGGCGATCGAGGCACAGCCCAAGAGCCGCGGCTGGCGGCTCCGGGCGCGGGTCGGCGAACGCAAGCGCTGGTACGAGCTCCCCGAGGAAGTCGACCGCTGACCCGCTTGCGCCCGGCATAAAAGGGCGCAGTTTGGGGACTCGGAGTGATGCGGCGGGCGGCCGGCTAACCGCTCGTTCACAGGTTGGCAATCTCGCGTCCGAGCGGAACCCCATGATTCACCTGTGAGCTGGCGATCGACCAGAGCGGGCTGGGACGCCGAGCACGGGAATCGCCAGGTCGCCGTCGTCGACCTCGGCTCGAACTCGTGGCGGCTGGTCGTGTTCACCTACGGGGGGGCGGGGTCCAAATCCTGGTGGAAGCGCACCGACGAGCTGTATGAGACCGTCCGGATCGGCGCCGGCCTCGGAGCGACCGGACGCCTGTCCGACGAGGCGATGGAGCGCGGACTCGAGACGCTGAGTGTGTTCGGGCGCTTCTGCGCCGCCAACGGGATCGGTCCCGAGGACGCCTACACGGTGGCCACGAGCGCGATCCGCGACGCCGACAACGGGCCCGAGTTCGTGCGCGCCGCGCAGCAGGCCACCGGCCTGACGATCGAGGTGCTCTCGTCCGAGGACGAGGCCCGCCTCGGCTATGTCGCCGCGGTCAACACGTCGACGATGACCGACGGCGCCGTGCTCGAGATCGGTGGCGGGAGCATGCAGCTGATCCGCGTTGCGGACCGGCGCTCTCACGAGCTGAGCTCGTTCCGCCTTGGCGCGGTCAGGATCACCGAGCAGTTCCTGCCGGGGTCGGGACCGGCGAAGAAGAAGGAACTCCAGCGCGTGCGCGCCCACGTGCGCAAGGCGCTCGAGGATGCCCCGTGGCTGGCGCGGTCAGGCGAACGCCTGGTCGGGATCGGCGGCGCGGTCCGCAACCTCGCCGCGGCGGCACAGCCGGAGATCGATCACCTCGACATCGGCGTCCAGGGGGTCGTGATCACGCGCGAGGACTTCGGCGAGCTGGTCGCGACGCTCGCCTCGATGCCAGTCGCCGAGCGCGGCCACGTGCCGGGGATCAAGCCCGGGCGCGGGGACATCATCCTCGCGTCGGCGCTGGCGATCGAGACCGTGCTCGAGGTCGGCGGCTTCGATGGGATCGAGGTCACCGAGGCCAGCCTTCGCGACGGGGTGTTCATCGACCGGGTCCTGCTCGTCGGCGAGGAGCCGCTGCTGCCCGACGTCCGCGAAGCAGCCGTGCGCAACCTGGCGATCCAGTACGAGTCCGACATGGCCCACGTCGAGCACGTCGCCCGGTTGGCGCTGCAGATGTTCGACTCGCTCGCCGACGGCGGCATGTTCGAGCCACGGCGCGGCGAGCGTGAGCTGCTGTGGGCGGCCTCGATGCTCCACGACGTGGGGATGACGATCTCCTACGACGACCACCACAAGCACTCCTACTACCTGATCGTCAGCGCCGAGCTGCCTGGCTTCGACCCGCGCGAGCGCGCGCTGATCGCGCAGATTGCCCGCTACCACCGCAAGGGCACGCCGAAGCTCGGCGAGATGGCGCCGCTCGCCGAGGATGGCGACGAGCCGCTGCTCGACCGCTGTGCGGTGATCCTGCGTCTGGCCGAGCACCTCGAGCGTGGGCGCGACCAGGCGGTCAGCCAGGCGACGCTGCGCGGCAACGGCGGAGGTTTCGACCTGCATCTGGAGGCGTCGGGCGACCTCACGCTGCCACGCTGGAGCGTCGAGCGCTACGGCGACGACGACGCGTTTCGCCGGGTTTTCGGCCGCCGGCTCGTGATCGGATAACGAAAACGTCACAACGCCGGGCGGGAGGCGACATAGGTTCCGCGCGATGACGCCATCGGTATCGCCCCGGCGCGTCGCGGCGCGTAGAGTTACGCCATGCTCTGGTTGCTCAGGCACGCTGAAGCGGTCGACGGCGGGCCCGACGATGGGCGCCCGCTGACCGAGCGGGGAGCACGCCATGCCGACGCGGTCGGCATTGCGCTGGCGCGGCTGGGCACGAACATCGATGCGTGCCTCAGCAGCCCCAAGCTCCGAGCCCTGCAGACCGCTCACCGCGCGTGCGAGCCGATCGGCGTCGAGGTGATCGTCGAGCCGCGGCTGTCCGGCGAACCGTTCGACGTCGACGACCTGACGGCCGGCCTGGGCGACGCGCTGCTGGTCGGGCATGACCCGTCCTTCTCGCTGCTGCTCCACGACCTCACCGGCGCGCAGGCGCGGATGCGCAAGGGCGGGCTGGCGGGGATCTCCAAGGGCGAGCTGATCTCGCTCCTACGTCCATCCGAGCTGACGGCGATCGCGTTCGCGGAGGTACCGACGGCATGAACGACAACCCCTCACCAGAGACCACCGAGGCCGCGATCGCGTCGGCCGGCGCGCCGACCGCGGTGCTGACCGACGGTCAGGTCGCCGGGCAGCTCGCCAGGCAGCTCGAGGAGCTGTCCAACCCGGACTGGTACATCAACCGCGAGATCTCCTGGCTGGAGTTCAACGACCGGGTGCTGCAGCTGGCCCAGGACGAGTCGCTTCCGCTGATCGAGCGCTGCAAGTTCCTGGCGATCTTCACCACCAACCTCGACGAGTTCTTCATGGTCCGGGTCGCCGGCGTCCACGACCAGGTCGACGCCCGGATCGACTCGCGTGGCCCCGACGGCTTGTCGCCCACCGAGATGCTCGATCAGATCTCCGGGACGGTGCGCGAGCAGGACCGCCGCCAGGCCCGCGAGTTCTCCGAGCGCGTCCGCCCGGCGCTGGCCGAGCAGGGCATCCGGATCCTCGGGGTCGACGAGGCCGAGGACCCCGACGGGGTGATCCAGCGGCTGTTCCGCGAGGAGATCTTCCCGGTGCTGACGCCGCTTGCGATCGGCCCCGGCCGGCCGTTTCCGTACATCTCGAACCTGTCGCTCAGCCTGATCGTGCGCCTGCACGATCCCGAGATCGACGCCGAGGTGTTCGCCCGCGTGAAGGTGCCCAAGGAGGTGCTGCCTCGGTTCTTCAAGATCTCCAAGGACACGTTCGTGCCGCTCGAGGACATCATCGCGGCGAACCTGGACGCGCTGTTCCCCGGGATGGACATCGTCACCTGGGACCTGTTCCGGGTGACCCGCGACGCCGACTTCGAGGTTTCCGACGAGGCCGACGATCTGCTGCAGGCGGTCGAGGCCGAGCTGCGCCGCCGGCGCTTCGGCGAGGTCGTCCGGCTCGAGATCGGCGCCTCGATGGACCCGACGCTCCGCTCGCACCTGATCGAGTGGCTCAGCGTCACCGAACAGCAGGTGTACGACGTCGAGGGCCTGCTCGACATGGGCGACCTGTGGGAGATCGCCGGGATCGACGGGCACACGGACCTCCGGCAGCAGCCGTGGACGCCGCTCACCCACCCGGCGTTCGCCCCGGGGCCCGGCGAGGAGGATCAGCCGGACGTGCTCGCGGCGATGCGCGCCGCCGACGTGCTCGTGCACTACCCGTACCACTCGTTCTCCAGCAGCGTCGAACGGTTCGTCCAGCAGGCGGTCGACGACCCCGACGTGCTCGCGATCAAGATGACCGTGTACCGGACGTCCGACGACTCGGCGCTGGTCCCGTCGCTGATCGAGGCCGCCGAGAAGGGCAAGCAGGCGGTGTGCATGGTGGAGCTCAAGGCGCGCTTCGACGAGCGACCGAACATCCGCTGGTCGCGCGCCCTGGAAGAGGTCGGCGCGCACGTCGTCCACGGCATCCCCGGCCTGAAGACACACGCCAAGGCGATCCTCGTGGTCCGCCGCGAGCGCCGCGGAGTGCGCCACTACGTGATGATCGGGACCGGCAACTTCCACGCCAAGAACGCCCGGCTCTACGAGGACTTCGGCCTGTTCACGACCGACCGCGAGCTCGGGCAGGAAGTCGCCAACCTGTTCAACACGCTGACCGGCTACTCGCACCCCGAGCGTCAGCGCAAGGTGCTGGTCGCGCCGGGCTCGATGCGCGGCCCGCTGATCGAGGAGATCGAGCGGACCGTGGCCGCCCACCGCGAGGGCAAGCCGGCGCGAATCGTGATGAAGATGAACTCACTGGTCGACCGCCGCTGTATCGAGGCTCTGTACCGCGCCTCGCAGGCCGGCGTCCCGATCGACATCAACGTGCGAGGGATCTGCTGCCTGGTTCCCGGCGTCGAGGGCGTCAGCGAGACGATCAACGTGGTCTCGGTGGTGGGCCGGTTCCTCGAACACTCGCGGATCTACACGTTCCACTACGGCGAGGAGAGCAGCTACTACATCGGCTCGGCGGATCTGATGCCCCGTAACCTCGACACGCGCGTCGAGCTGCTCACCCCGGTCGAGAATCCCGAGCTGCGGGCCGAGCTCGACGACACGCTCGAGCGGTGCCTGGCGGACGACACGAACGCCTGGACGCTCAGCTCGGACGGCAAATGGACACGGCGCCAGGGCGGGACACGCTCGGTGCACCGCGAGCTCATGGAGAGAGCGTTCGCCCAAGCGGCCACGGTGCCGAGCTAGCAGCGGCCGGGTCAGGGGCAAGGGGGGAATGCACAGCGACGTTCTGCTGGTGCTCGTGGTCGCGGGGGCGCTGGTGTTCGATTTCACCAACGGCTTCCACGACACCGCGAGTGTCGTCGCCTCGTCGATCTCCACCAACGCCCTGTCGCCCCGGAGCGCCGTGCTGATCGCGGCCGTGCTGAACTTCGCCGGCGCGTTCATCTCGCTGAAGGTCGCCGCGACGATCGCCACCGGGATCATCGAGCCGGCCAAGGTAACCGAGTCGATCGCGTTCGCCGGGCTCGTCGGGGCCGTCGTCTGGAATCTGGTCACGTGGTCGTTCGGACTGCCGTCGAGCTCCTCGCACGCGCTGATCGGCGGCGTCGTCGGAGCGATGCTGGCGGCCGTGGGCGGCGCGGGTGTCCAGAGCGGGGCGGTCGTCACCAAGGTGGTTATCCCGGCCCTGGTCGCGCCGGTGACGGCGTTCCTGGTCGCGGGCGTCGCGATCGTCGTGATCTACCGGCTGGTGGGCCGCCGCCGGCCCGGCCCGGTTACCCGCGGGTTTCGCTCGGGCCAGATCCTTTCCGGCTCAATGCTCGCGCTGTCGCACGGCACCAACGACGCCCAGAAGACGATGGGCGTGATCGCCATGGCGCTGGTCGCCCACGGCAGCATCAGCGCCGACCACTTCCACGTCCCCGCGTGGGTGGTGATCGTCTCGGCGACCGCGATCGCGCTGGGCACCTACGCGGGCGGCTGGCGGATCATCCGCACGGTCGGCACGCGGATCATCCGCATGGACCCCGCGCAGGGCTTCGCCTGTCAGGGCGCGGGCGCGGCGGTCGTGCTCGTCTCCTCGCACTTCGGCTACCCGCTGTCGTCGACCCACGTGATCTCGGGCGGCGTCGTGGGCGCGGGCGCCGCGACCCGCCTGTCGGCGGTCCGCTGGGGGGTGGCCGGCAACATCGCGATCGCGTGGGCGCTGACGCTGCCGGCGGCCGCGGCGATCGGGGCGGGTGCCTACTGGCTGGAGCGAGGCCTCGGCTCCGGGGTAGTGGGCCCGCTGCTGATCAGCTTCGTCGCGGTGTTCCTACTCGTTCGCGCGCTGGCCAATCACCGCAGCAGAATTGCTCAGGCCGCCAGGGCGTAGAACGCGCCTGACGGCCTGAAGCACCGGAGGTATATGGGGGGGCTGCTCAGCCCCCGCTGGAGGAAGCGGATTGTGGACGCGACCCGAGCTTCAGGTGGATGCTGTGGGACTCACCTGAGCGCTGCACGGTCAGCGTGATCGTCTGCCCGGGGGCGTAGTTGTCGACCGAGTCGATGAAGCCCTGCGTCGTGCCGACCTTCTTGCCGTTGACGGAGGTGATCACGTCGTTGGCCTGCAGGCCCGCCGACTGGCCCGGGGAGTTGGGCTGGACGGAGGTGATCTGCGCGCCGTTCATCGAGTTGCCGTTCAGCTCGACGCCGACGTAGGAGTGCTTCACCGGGTTGCCGGAGATGATGTCGTTGGAGATCCGGGCAACCGTGTTGGACGGGATCGCGAACCCGACGCCGGCGTTGGAACCGGAGTTGGTCTGGATCTGGTCGTTGAGGCCGAGGACGTGGCCGCTGGCGTCGAGCAGCGGGCCGCCCGAGTTACCGGGGTTGATCGCTGCATCTGTCTGGATCGCGCCGGTGATCGTGAAGTTGTTCGGAGCGGTGATGCTGCGGCCGACCGCGCTCACGATGCCCGAGGTGGTCGTCTCGGGAAGGCTGAACGGGCTGCCGATCGCGACCACGGGGTCACCGACCTGAGCCTGCGAGGAGTCGGCGAACTGGATCGGGTGCAGCTGCGAGGCGGGCACGTCGACGTGGATCACGGCGACGTCGGTGGACGAGTCGGTGCCGACCACCTTGGCGCTGGCGCTCTGCCCGTTCTGGAAGTGGACCTTCACCGAGGTCGCGCCAGAGACGACGTGCTCGTCGGTGAGGATGTTGCCCTTCGTGTCGTACACGACGCCGGCGCCCTCGCCGGTGGCCTGCTGCTGCTGGCCGCCGCTGCCCCCAAACCCGAGGCCGCCTCCCTGCTGCTGCTCGGTGACGGTGATGTCGACGACGCCGGGGCTGGCGGCGCGGTAGATCTGGTTGATCGTGAGCCCCTTGGTGGCGCTCAGCGAGGTCGGGACCGTCGACGCCTGGCTCTGCGGCTGCGCGACGGTCGTGGTCACGGTGTGGGTGCTGGAGCCGCCGCTGGCCACAACCAGCGCGATGGCTCCACCTGCAATGGCTCCCCCGATGATGGGAACCAGACGGCCTATGCGACTCATTTCGGCTACTCCCTAATGGACGTGGAATCTCGTTTTCCGGTGCATCCCACTACAGCAGCCGTCCTTCAGAAACCAGTGAGAGCTCCATGAGAGCGGCGTAAGTTTTCGGCGAGACGCCGGGACTTTCAGGCAGTCGGGCCCGGGGGCGGCGGCGCCGCCGGGTACGCAGCTGGACCGCCCTTGGCGCCGGGCGGTGGGGTCGGTTGCCCGTTCGGCCTCAAACGGCCGCCGAAGCCGTGATACCCGAAGCCGCGGTGGCCCATGCGCGGGAACTGGCCCTTGGCCGGCGGGGTCGCGTTGATCAGGTCCTTGATCCCCGCGGATACGCGGTCGAGGATCTTCTGTTCCTGGGCCGAGGTGATCCGCTTGTTCGCGACCGCCTTGTCGAGGCGGGTCTTGACCGCCGCGGTCAGCGCGTGCTCGAGGCCTACCGTCGACTTCTTCTGGTCCTTGGCGACGGCGGCGAGCGACTTGCCGGACTCGAGCTGCTTACGCAGCTGGGCGTCGGTGAGGCCGAGATATTTGGCGGCGGCGTCGATCCCGGCATGGATGATCGGAGGTCCGCCGAAGTGCGGGCGTCCGGCTGCTCCGGGGCCGGGGCCGGGGCCGAGGCCGAGGCCGGGCGCCGGGGCCGGGACCTGGGCCGAGCGGAAGCGGGACGTGGGCGCCAGCCTTCTGAATGCGCTGCCTCAGCGCGTCGGCCTGGGCCTGGGTGATCCGGCCCTCCTTGACGGCGGCGGAGAGCTCGTCGAGAGCCGCACCCTTCAGCGCCGAGTCGAGCTGGGCAGGCGTGACGTGCAGGCGCTTGGCGACGTCTGTGAGGAACGCCTGGCGCGAGCCGCCCGACGGGTCCTTCGTGGAGGCGTAGGCGCCGCCGGCAAAAGCGGCGGCGGCTGCTGCGACCGTTCCGATCGCGAGCTTACGCTTGAACCCTGACTGAATCGTGGGACTCTCCTGCAGTTGGCCGGGCGCCCCGGATGCGGGCGGGCGCCCGTGATCGAGGATGCTTCCAGCGGACCGTGAGAGAAGCATAAGAACTTGGGGCTTCATGCTGCGCGTCGGCGGGCAGCCAGGATCTGATGCAGGCGGGCGGCTTCGTTTTCCGGGCGGTCCGTCAGGCGCTTCCAGGTGATCCGGACGGTCACGAAGCCGTGTGCGAGCGTGGTCGCGTCCCGTTCGCGGTCTCGCTCGAACGATTCCTTGGACCGGTGGAACCCGTAGCCGTCGAGCTCGACGATCACCTTCTCCTCCGGGAACAGCACGTCGACCTCGTAGCCGGCGACACGGGCGTTGACCAGCGCCGGCGGCAGGCCGAAGCGGGTGCTCAGGTCCTGGAAGGCGTCCTCGAGCTCTGAGCGGGTCGGGCCGCTTTGCGGGTCGGCCAGCGCCTGAAGGCGCGGTGCGCCATGGTGGGTCGGGTACCGGTTCAGGAGGTCCCGGAGGTCGTGTGGCCGGAGGTATCCGGCGATCCGCAGGTCGTTGACCGCGCGGGTCAGCGCCCGGTCGGTCAGCCGCGGCGAGATGTCAAGGACGGTGCGGGCCGGGCTGGTCACCCGGATGCCGTCGTGGCGACGGATGTCCCCGCGGGTGAGCTTTGTTCTGTGGATCCGGATTCCGGGGCGTCGTCGGGTGGACGGGACCGTTACCTCGAACGGGGTCCGCCAGCGCTTGTCGATGCCCCACAGCGAGGCGGCGGTACCGTGGCTGAGGACGGCGTCGGGGCCGCACGCCAGGACTGCCGCGTACGCGCGGTCGGGGGCGCTCACGGGCGCGTGTCCGACGGCGTAGACGCCGGCGTGGACCCGGATCAGGCGCCCTGTCCGGACCCGGTACGCGATCGCGTCCGGGCCGAGCCCGAGACCGAGCAGTTGCTTGCGGGTGATGTAGCCCCGCTGACGCCCAGCCAGCCGCGCGATCGCCCTCTCACTCGCGTCCGGCACCGCCTGCTCCGTGATGAAAAAGTGGCCATATGCACCACATATTCATCACAGAGCCGGGACGGGCCCGGAATCGCCCCCCTAGGACTCTGAGAGGTTTACGAAGTAGTCGAGCGCTGCGGGGTTCGCGAGCGACTCGCGGCTGGCGGCCTGGTCGGCGGGCGTGCCCATCAGGATCCGCTTGACGGGCACCTCGAGCACCTTGCCTGACAGCGTCCGCGGCACCTCGGCGATCTGGCGGATCTCATCGGGCACGTGCCGCGGCGAGCAATCCTCGCGCACCCGGCGGCGGATCTCGGCGATCAGCGAGTCGTCGAGCGACTCGCCCTCCCGCAACACCACGAACAGCGGCATCCATCCGTCGGTCCCCTCCCGGGGCATGTCGATCACGAGCGCGTCGACGACCTCGTCGAGCGCGAGCACCGCGCTGTAGATCTCAGCCGTCCCCATCCGCACGCCGCCGCGGTTGATCGTCGAGTCCGAGCGCCCGTAGATCACGGCGGTCCCGCGCGAGGTGATCTTGATCCAGTCCCCGTGGCGCCACACGCCTGGGTAGAAGTCGAAGTAGCTCTCGCGCAGTCTCGACCCGTCCTCGTCGCCCCACAGGTAGATCGGCATCGACGGCATCGGCTCGGTGATGACCAGCTCCCCGACCTCCTCGATCAGCGGCTTGCCGTCGGGATCCCACGACTCGATCGCCGCGCCGAGCGAACGGGCCTGGAGCTCGCCCAGGTACACCGGCAGCGTCGGCACGCCGCCGACGAACGCCGTGCACACGTCGGTGCCGCCCGAGGTCGAGAACAGCCACGTCTCGGAGCCGAGCTGGTCATAGATCCACCTGAAGCCGTCCTCCGACAGCGGCGAGCCGGTCGAGCCGACCGAACGCAGCGAGCTCAGGTCGCGCCCCTCTCGGGGCTCGAGGCCCGCCTTGATGCACGAGGAGATGAAAGCGGCGCTGGTCCCGAACGTGGTCATCTCGGTGTCGGCGGCCAGCTGCCACAGCGTGCCCAGGTCCGGGTAGCCCGGGTTGCCGTCGTACAGCACGATCGACGCGTCGGTCAGCAGCACGCCGACGACGAAGTTCCACATCATCCAGCCGGTCGTCGAGAACCAGAACACGCGGTCGCCGGCCTGGGCGTCGAGGTGCAGGTTGAGCATCTTCACCTGCTCGAGCAGGATCCCGCCCTGGCTGTGGACGATCGGCTTGGGCAGCCCGGTGGTGCCGGAGCTATAGAGCAGCCACATCGGGTGCTCGAACGGGACCTGGGCGAACTCGAGCTCGGAGCCGGACCCAAGGAACCCGTCCTCCCAGCCGGTGCCGGACAGGTAGCCGAACGACACCACCCTCTCCAGCGACGGGATCGAGCCGGCGATCTCCTCGACCATCTGGCTGCGGTCGAAGTCCCGGCCGCCGTAGCGGTAGCCGTCGATCGCCAGCAGCACCTTGGGCTCGATCTGGGCGAACCGGTCGATCACGCTGCGAGCGCCGAACTCGGGCGCCGCGGACGTCCACGTCGCACCGATCGACGCGCAGGCCAGGACCGCAGCCACGGTCTCGGGGATGTTCGGCATGTACGCCGCGACGCGGTCGCCCTCGGACACGCCCAGTGCCCGCAGTCCCGCCGCAATCGCGGCCGTCTGCGCGCGCAGCTCGCCCCACGTCCACGAGGACAGCGGCCGCAGCTCGGAGGCGTGCTGGATCGCGAGCCCGTCATCCGCCCTCCCTCGGAAAACGTGCTCGGAGTAATTGACCCGCGCCCCCGGGAACCACTCAGCGCCAGGCATCGAGCGACTGCCGAGTACACCCGACGGCGACCCCCCGAGTCGCAGATCGAAATACTCGACGATCGAGGACCAGAACGCGTCGATATCCGTCACCGACCAGCGCCACAGGTCCTCGTAGCGCTCGAACGTCAGCCCGTGCTTGCGCTCGACCCACGCCTGGTAGCCCGTCAGAGCCGCGCGGTGCACCTGCTCGGGAGATGGCGTCCAGAGAAGCTCAGGGTCTGTCATCGCCCGGAGTATTTCGTAGTAGCCTCGCCCGGCGAATGCTCGGCATGTCGTCCAACAAGCAGCAGACCGCGCCCCCGGCCAACGCCGCAGCGATCGCCGACATCACGCTCCCCGACCAGGACGGTCACGAGACCCGGCTCGGCGACCTGTGGCGCGACCGTCCAGCGGTGCTGGTCTGGTTACGCCATTACGGCTGAATCTATTGCAAGGCCCACGCGGTGCAGTTGCATCGCGCCCGTGAGAAGTTCGAGGCGGCCGGCGTCAACCTGGTCCTGATCGGTCAGCTGACCCCGCGCCACGCGGCCCACTTCCGCCGCCGCCAGGGGACCGAGCTGCCCGTGCTCGCCGACGAGTCGAGGGCCAGCTACAAGGCCGCCGGGGCGAAGGTGGCGACGCTCGGCGAGCTGCTCGGTCCGAAGGTCGTCGCGAAGTCGTTCGCGGCCACCGCGAAGACCGGCCGCGTTCAGTCCAAGACGCTCGGCCATCCGGCGCAGCTCGGCGGAGCGATGCTGGTCGCCACCGACGGGACCGTCGCCTGGTCGCACATGGCACAGGACGCCAGCGACAACGCCTCGCCCGAGGAGATCCTCGAGGCGGTGCGCGCGCTCGGCTGACAAGCTCTGAGCCGATGCCGGACCCCCAGCAGCTCGAGGTGGTCGCGCCGTTCGACGCCACCGTGATCGCGATCGCCCGTCAGGCCGACGAGCCGGTCGGAGCCGGCACCGCGGTGATCGTGCTCGAGGCGATGAAGATGGAGCACGAGGTGGTCGCCGAGCGCTCCGGCGTCGTCAGGCAGATCGACGTCGCCGTCGGCGATACCGTGACCGAGGGCCAGCTGCTCGCGATCCTCGAGGCCGCCGACGCGACGCCCGCCACGAACGGCCCCGCCCCGCCCACCGAAACCCCCGCGCCCGAACGCGAGCGAGAGGACCTCGCCGCGGTCCGAGCGCGCCACGAGCTCGGCCTGGACGCAGCCCGTCCGGATGCGGTGGCCAAGCGCCACGAGCGCGGCCACCGGACCGCCCGCGAGAACCTCGACGACCTCGTCGACCAGGGCACGTTCGTCGAGTACGGGCCGCTGATCTTCGCCGCCCAGGAGCGCCGACGCGACAAGCAGGAGCTGATCGAGCGCACCCCCGCCGACGGACTCGTGGCAGGCGTCGGCGAGATCGAGTCCCGGCCGGCCGTCGTCATGTCCTACGACTACACCGTGCTCGCGGGCACCCAGGGCATGCGCAACCACCTCAAGAAGGACCGCCTGTTCGAAGTCGCACAGCGCCGCCGCCTGCCCGTGGTGCTGTTCGCCGAGGGCGGCGGCGGCCGGCCCGGCGACGTCGACTGGCCCCACGTGGCCGGCCTCGACTGCCGCGCGTTCAACCTGTTCGCGCAGCTCAGCGGGCTGGTCCCGCTGGTTGGGATCGCGTCCGGGTACTGCTTCGCCGGCAACGCCGCGCTGCTGGGCTGCTGCGACGTGGTGATCGCGACCGAGGACTCGAGCATCGGGATGGGCGGCCCGGCGATGATCGAGGGCGGCGGCCTCGGCGTGTTCGAACCCGGCGACGTCGGGCCGATCGACATCCAGTACGCCAACGGCGTCGTCGACCTGCGCGTCGCCGACGATGCGGAGTCGGTCGCGGCGGCCAAGCGCTACCTGTCGTACTTCCGCGGCCCCGTCGACCCCGCGCCGGCGCCGGACCAGACCACGCTCCGTGACCTGATCCCCACCAACCGCAAGCGGATCTACGACATCCGCGCGGTGATCGACGCGCTGCTCGACGACGTGCTCGAGCTGCGCCGGGGGTTCGGGCTGGGGATCGTGACCGCGCTCGCCCGTCTGGACGGCAACCCGCTCGGCGTTATCGCCAACGACCCGACCCACCTGGGCGGCGCGATCGACGCCCACGGCGCCGACAAGGCGGCGCGCTTTACGCAGATGTGCGACGCGTTCTCGCTGCCGATCCTGTTCCTGTGCGACACGCCCGGGTTCATGGTCGGCCCCGCGGCCGAGCGGACCGCGACCGTCCGCCACTTCGCGCGGATGTTCGTCACCGGCGCCAACCTAAGCGTGCCCACTGGGACGATCGTGCTGCGCAAGGGCTACGGCCTCGGCGCCCAGGCGATGGCGGCCGGGGGGTTCAAGGCGCCGCTGTTCTGTGTCGGCTGGCCGACCTCGGAGTTCGGCGGGATGGGGCTGGAGGGCGCGGTCCGGCTGGGGATGCGGCGCGAGCTCGAGGCGATCCCCGACCCGGCTGAGCGCGAGCGCGCGTTCGACGCCGCCGTGGCCGCCGCCTACGAGCGCGGCGAGGGCATCAACATGGCGTCCTACGGGGAGATCGACGACGTGATCGACCCGGCCGACAGCCGCCGCTGGATCTCGATGCTGTTCGACGAGTCCACCGGGCGGTGGTGGGACACCCCGGGCAAGCGCCGCCCGCAGATCGACACCTGGTAGCCGCTGCGGCCTCAGCCGCAGCGCTCGCAGGCGCCGCGCAGCAGCACGTCGTGGCTCTCGATCTTGACCCCGAGACGGTCAGACAGGCTGTCGATCGCCCGCTCGAGGCCGGGATCGTCGAACGCGACCAGCCGGCCGCAGTGATCGCAGACCAGGTGGTGATGGTGCTCGCCGCTCGGGTCGGCGGGCTCGAACCTGGCCTGTCCGTCCCCGACGGCCACGCGCTCGACCAGCCCGTGCTCGACCAGCAGCTCGAGCACGCGGTAGATGCTGGCCCGGCCGGCCGGGTGGCCGCGAGACCGCAATGAGTCCTCGATCTCGACCGCGCTCAGCGCGCACGACTGGTCGGCCAGCAGCTCGATCACCCGCTCGCGCGCGCCCCCACGCTTGAGGCCCTCCCGAGACAGCACGTGGTGAACGTGCTCACTCCAGTCGGTCGATCGCCATCGCGTCCAAGACTAGCGCGCAGATCACGTGGAACAAGAATGAGACCCAATCCCATTTCATGGTAGGCTGAGCGCCGTGCTGCGTCGGAGCCGCCCATCCGCCTGCTCGCGCTGCTGGCGGTCCTCGCCGCGCTGGCGATCGCCGGCTGCGGCGCGACCGCAACCGGCGACTCCGGCGCCGTCCGGATCGTCGCCGCCGAGAACTTCTGGGGGAGCATCGCCGCGCAGCTGGGTGGCGACAAGGCCAGCGTGCAGAGCATCATCTCCAACCCGGCCGAGGACCCCCACTCCTACGAGCCGACCGCCCAGGACGCGCGCACGCTGGCGACCGCGCAGCTGGCCATCGTCAACGGGGTCGGCTACGACCCCTGGGCGCCGAAGCTGATCGCCGCCAATCCGACGTCGGGCCGGACGGTGCTCACCGTCGGTGACCGGTTCGGACTCAAGGACGGCGACAACCCCCACCGCTGGTATGACCCGGCCGACGTCGAAGCCGTCGCCAACGCGATCACCGCCGACCTGAAGAAGATCGATCCCAAGGACGCGTCCTACTTCGACCGCCGGCGCCGTGCGTTCGAGACCCAGGATCTGGCGTCCTACCACGAGCTGATCGCTCAGATCAAGCGCCGCTTCGCGGGGACCCCGGTGGGCGCCTCGGAGAGCATCTTCGCGCTGCAGGCGCCGGCGCTGGGGCTGAACCTGATCACGCCCTACAGCTTCATGAAGGCGATCAGCGAGGGAACCGAAGTCACCGCGCAGGACACGCTGACCACGCAGCGCCAGCTGCGCGACGGCGAGGTCAAGGTCTGGGTCTACAACTCCCAGAACGCCACGCCCGCGGTCCAGCACCTGAACGCGCTCGCCCGCGAGCGCCACATCCCGGTCGCGACGATCACCGAGACGTTGACCCCCGCAGGCGCGAGCTTTCAGCAGTGGCAGGTGGCGCAGCTGCGGCGGATCGAGCAGGCGCTGCATGCCGCCACCGGTCGTTGAGCTGCGCGACGCCGAAGTCCGGCTCGGCGGACGACCGATCTTCGGCGGCGTCGACCTGACCGTCGGCCGCGGCGAGTTCATCGCGGTGCTCGGCCCTAACGGCGCCGGCAAATCGACGCTGATGCGGGCGATCCTCGGCCTGGTGGCGCTGGCGTCGGGAAGCGTGACCGTACTCGGCGGCTCGCCCGCACACGCGCGGCCCCGGATCGGCTACCTGCCCCAGCGCCGCGGCTTTGACCGCGCCACCCGGCTGAGGGGCGTCGACCTGGTGCGGCTCGGCGTCGACGGCGCTCGCTGGGGCGTGCCGGTCCCCCTCTCCCCCGCGGCGCTGACCCGCCGGCGCGACGAGCGCGCTCGCGTCGAGCAGGTGATCGATCTGGTCGGGGCAGGCGACTACGCGCGCAGGCCGATCGGCGAGCTGTCGGGCGGCGAGCAGCAGCGCTTGCTGATCGCCCAGGCGCTGGTCCGCAGCCCCGAGCTGCTGATCCTCGACGAGCCGCTGGACAGCCTCGACCTCCCCAACCAGGTGTCGGTGGCCGCGCTGATCGGCCGGATCTCCCACGCCGAGAGGATCTCGGTGCTGCTCGTCGCCCACGACGTCAACCCGCTGCTGGGCAACCTCGACCGGGTCATCTACCTCGCCGGCGGCCAAGCGCTGGCGGGCACCGTCGACGAGGTGATCACCGCGCCGAAGCTGACCAGCCTGTACGGGGCGCCGATCGAGGTGCTCCGGACCGGTGACGGCCGGCTGGTCGTCGTCGGGCTCCCCGAGGCCCCGCACTACCACGGCCACCGCCATAACGGCGAGGACCACTGACGTGGTCGCTCCGGTGAGCAACCCGCACCTGTCGCTGGACCTCGTCGCCGACGCCCAGCAGCTGTTCACGTTCCCGTTCATGGTCAACGCGCTCGAGGCCGGGACGATCGTCGCGGTGCTGGCCGCGATCGTCGGCTGGTACATGGTGCTCCGCCGCCAGAGCTTCGCCGGCCACACGCTGTCGGTGATGGCGTTCCCGGGCGCGACCGGGGCCGCGCTGGCGGGACTGCCGACCGCGCTGGGCTACTACGTCGCGTGCGGCGCGGCGGCGCTGGCGATGGGACGGACGAGCCGGTCTCCGACGCGCGGCTTCGGGTCCGAGACCGCACTGATCGGCACCGTGCAGACCGTCGGGCTGGCCGCCGGCTACCTGTTCCTGTCGCTCAACCACGAGATCCTCTCCGGCACCGAGACGCTGTTGTTCGGGACGTTCCTCGGAGTCACCACCGGCCAGGTGCTGGTGCTGCTGATCGTGGCGGTGGCGACGCTGGCGGTGCTAGCGCTGGGGGCGCGGCCCTTGCTGTTCTGCACCGTCGACCGCGAGGTGGCCCGCGCCAGCGGCGTGCCGGTGGCGATCCTCGACGTCGCGTTCCTGCTGATCCTGGGGCTGGCGGTCGCGGCCACGAGCCAGATCACCGGCGCGCTGCTGGTGTTCGCGGTGCTGGTCGCCCCGCCGGCGACCGCCCAGCTGATCACCACGCGCCCCCTGGCCGGGCTGGCGCTGAGCGTCGTGTTCGCGCTGCTGGTCGTGTGGCTGGGGCTCGGGGTCGCGTACTTCTCGATCTATCCGGTCGGCTTCTACACGACGACGTTCGCGTTCGGCCTGTACGCCGCGGTGCGAACCACGCGGTGGGCACTCGGGAGACGGGTCTGATGTTCGCCCACGAGTTCATCCGCAACGCCTACCTGGCCGGCACGTTCATCGCGCTGGCCAGCGGATGCGTGGGCTGGTTCGTGGTCGCCCGGGCGCAGCTGTTCGCCGGCGACGCGCTCAGCCACGTGGCGTTCGTGGGCGCGATCGGCGCAGCCGTCGTCGGGCTCGACGAGCGCGTCGGACTGTTCGGGCTGACGCTGGCGGTGGCCGGGGCGATGGCCGCGCTCGGCCGCCGCGCCCGCGCCGACGACGCGGTGATCGGGACCGTGTTCGCGTGGATCCTGGGAATCGGGATCCTGCTGCTGACGCTGCTGTCGACGAGCTCGGCCGGCGGCGCCGGGATCAGCGCGGCGAACGCGCTGTTCGGGTCGATCTACTCGCTCAGCGCGGGCGCGTCTCGGCTGGCGGCGGGGATCGCGCTGGCCGTGACCGTGGTCGTGGCGATCGCCGCCCGTCCGCTGCTGCTGACCACGCTCGACTCGGTACAGGCGGCGGCCCGGGGCGTCCCGGTGAGGCTGCTGGGCGTCGGGATCTTGCTCGCGGTCGCGGTCGTCACCGCCGAGGGCACGCAGGCCGTCGGCGCGCTGCTCGTGCTGGGGCTGCTGAGCGCCCCGGCCGGTGCCGCCCACAAGCTCGTTTCCAACCCGTATGCCGGGATCGGGCTGTCCGGCCTGATCGCGGTCGGGGCCACCTGGGCCGGGCTGGCGCTCAGCTATGCGGTCGCGTCGCTGCCGCCGAGCAGCGCGATCATCGCCTTCGCCGCAGCGGCCTACGTGATCGCGGCGGCCGTGGAGAAATGGAGGACCGGCGAGCGGCGCGGGCGGGAGTCGCGGCCCGAACCGCCGCCGGATCCTCTAGGTGCGGGAGGCTCCCGCTAGCGACGAGGCGCACTTCGTCGCAATCGTTGGGCACCTGAGTGGCGACGACACGCTCAGGAGGGCGCGGGGAATGCCTGATCCCGACGTCCGACGCCTTCGAGCCCTGGCGCCCTTCGACATGAACCGAGACTATGGCGGGGCGTGTCAACTCTCCGTAAAAGGACGGCCCGCCAACCACGTCTTAAGCCGCGCGCAACGCTTCGGTAGGGCTGAGCCTCGCCGCCTTGGCCGCGGGGTACAACCCGGCGACCATGCCGATCACCAGACCGGCGGCGGGGGCGGCGATCAGCGCGTACAGCGGCACGACCAACGGCTGATGCTGGACGATCGCGTAGCCCCACGTGGCCAGGGCGCCGAGCAGCAACCCGGCGATCCCGCCCAGCGCTGCCAGCAGGGCGGATTCGGTCAGGAACTGGGAGCGGATGTTGCGGCGGGTCGCGCCCAGCGCCCGGCGCAGACCGATCTCGCCGCGGCGCTCGAGCACCGAGATCACCATGATGTTCGCGATCCCGATCGCGCCCACCAGCAGCGCCACCGCGCCGAGGCCGAGCAGCAGCGTCGTGAACTGGCCCTGGGCCGCTGCGCGGGCCTCGAGCACGTCCGAGGGCCGGCTCACCTGGACGCCGTCGGGGTTCTGGGGATCGATCGTGGGCGCGAGCAGGTTCGAGACCTCGTCGACCTGGTTGACGTCGGCGCGCACGTAGACCTCCGAGGCGTTGGGCTGCGTCTGGAACAACCGCTCTGCCACCGGAAGCCCGACGAACGCGGTCCCGTCGAGGCTCGGGTCGAGGATCACCGGCTTCATCACGCCGATCACGTTGAACCAGGTGTTGCCGAGGAACACCTGGACGTGACCGGTGACGTTGCGGATCTGCAGCGTGGTGGCCGCCTGGGCTCCGAGCACCACCGTCGGGTAGCGCTCGTTGGCCGAGTTCAGGAACTGGCCGGTCGCGAGCTCGCCCCCGACCGTCTGCAGCAGCCCCGGGTCTGTGGCGTCGATGCCGATGCCTCCGGTCTCCTCGGCGGGAACGTACGGCGTCCGGCGCACGGTGGCGCCCGAGACCTGGTAGACGGCCGACTCCCGCTGTACCGAGGACATGTGGTTGATCATCGGCAGCGCGGTGTCGGGGAGCACCTCGTTGGCGCCGAGGAACGTCTGCCCCGGGGTGGCGGTCAGCAGGTTGGTGCCGAGCTTGTCAATCGTCGACAGCAGGTTCGCCTGGCTGGAGGCCGACACGCCGACGACCGCGACCATCGCCCCGATCCCGATCGCGATCCCCAGCCCCGACAGGGCGGCGCGCAGCCGGCGGGTACGCAGGCCGGCCAGCGCGACCGACAGCAGCTCGCGAGGCGGCAGCCGGGCGGAGGAGTCGCTCACCGCCGCTCGTCCCCCACGATCTCGCCGTCGCGCATCTGGATCTGCCGCGGGAACTGCTCAGCGATCTCGTGGTCGTGGGTGATCACCGCCAGCGTGGCGCCGTCGGCCGACAGCTCGCGCAGCAGCGTCATCACCTCCTCGCCCGACTTCGAGTCCAGGTTGCCGGTGGGCTCGTCGGCGAGGATGATCACCGGCCGCTTGGCGATCGCCCGCGCGATCGCAACCCGTTGGCGCTCGCCGCCCGACAGCTGCGCCGGCCGGTGGCCCAGCCGGTGATCGAGGCCCACGCGCTCAAGCGCCACGCGAGCCGCCTCCCGGCGCTCACGCGCCGGGGCGCCGGTGTAGAGCATCCCGTTGGCGACGTTGTCGACGGCGGTCATCGACTCCTGAAGATGAAAGCCCTGGAACACGAACCCGATCTGGTGGGCGCGCAGCCCTGCGAGCTCGACGTCGGATGCCTTGACGACGTCGCGGCCGGCGACCTCGACGTCGCCGCTGCTCGGCCGCTCGAGCGTGCCCAACACGGTCAGCATTGTGGTCTTGCCCGAGCCCGACGGGCCGACGACCGCGACCTGCTCGGCCCGGGAGATCTCGACGCTGACCCCGCGCAGCGCGTGCACGCCGCCGGGGTATTCCTTGATCACGTCGCCGAGCCGCAGCGCGACGGAGGCCGGCGCGCTCATCCCTGTGAGTCGGTCACCTGCAGGCCGGAGTACACGCCCGCCCCCGAGATCTGAACGTAACCGGCGGCGAACAACCCGGGCGTGACCGGAATCAGCCGGTGCGTCGCCGCGGCCTCCTGGACCGCATAGCCGCCGCCCGCGGTGGCCAGCAGCGCAGTCACCGGCACCGACAGCACGTTTGAGGCCTTCTGCTGCTCGAAGTTGACGCTGACCGCCGCCTGATCGAGCCCCGAGACATGGCGATGCCCGGTCAGCGTGATCGTCACCGGCACTGTCGCCGACGGCGAGCTCGAGCCGCCGCTGCCTCCGGCGGAGCTGCTGCCGGCCGTGCCGCTCCCCGCCGAGCCGCTCGACGACGATGACGAGCTGGTGCTCTGGGCGACCGGGCTGACCTCGGTGATCCGGCCGTCGACATTGCTGCCGTCTGGCATCTCGACCGTGACCGGCTCGTGGACGACCGCCTCCGACTGCATCGTGGCGTCGAGGTCGACGGTCACGACCAGCTTGGTCGAGGTCGTCTGGAGGATCGGCTGGGCGCTTGCGCTCGCCGCGCCGCGGCACCCGAACCCGTCGACGACCCGCCTCCGGAGCTGCTCGAGCCTCCGGAGGCCGAGCCGCCCGAGCCGCCGGAGCCGCTAAAGCCGCGCAGACCCTCCGGAACCGCCCGAGCGCGAACCAGATCCAGCGGTGGCGGCGCTCGCGGAACCGCCGCTCGCGAAGCCGCCACCGCCGCCACGGCCACTCCCGGCCTGGGCCGTGGTTGTCCCACCGGCCCGGCCACCGGAGGTCGGAGCCGAGGACGAGCCGCCGGCCGTGTGGGAATGCTGAAGTTCGAGCGTCTGGGCCTTGAGCAGCGCCAGCAGCGCCGCCAGCGTCTGCCCGGTGGGCTGGCCCTGGGTGGTCCTGCCGGCCCCGTTTCCGGAGCCCGATCCTGACCCGGAAGCCGGCTTGCACGCCGGGGGCTTGTCGCTGGTCTGGTTGTCGCTGGTCTGGCCGGCGGCGGGCTGGCCGGCGGCGGGCTGGCCGGCGCCCCCGCCGCCGGGGCACGTCGGCGGCTTCTGAGCGGCGGAGGAGCCCTGCTTGGACCACGAGCCGTCCGATTCGCCAGCCGGCGACGTCGTCAGGTCAACGAACTCTGCGTGCGATGCCGGCGTCGTCGATGTCGAGGTGGCGGTCCCCGACCCGGAGGCACCGGAGCCGCCGTTGGAGCCGAGCACCGCATCGACCGAAGTCACCCGCTGCGATCCGGGCAGGAACGCAACCTGGCCGAGCGAGATCGTCCCGGTCTGGGTCTCGCCGACCGATTGCTGCCATCGCTCCACCGCCGCCGTGGTGGCCGCGTCGAACGTATCGTTGACTGTGATCTCGTGGTCGGGGTCGAAGCCGAGCGCCTTCAGGTTCTGCTTGAGCTCCTTGACGTCGGCGCCGTCGGTGTCGCTCGCCGACAGGTCGCGGTAGGCGGGGACGGTGCCGTCGAACAGCACGACCGGCGCGCCGTCGACGCGATACAGGGTCCCGCCCGGCTTGACCACCTGGCCGATCGCGGGCAGCCACGTGACGGTGCCGCTGATCCGGTTGAAGACCGTCTGCGGGTTGGCGTAGCTGAGCGTGCCCGACTCGGTGTCGGTCTCGACCAGGTCTCGGCGCTGCACGGTGCTCGAGCCGCTCGGCTTGGCCGGCTGGCTGGCGGCCTCGGTCGAGCCGGTCAGGCTGGTGGCGAGGATCACGCCGACGGCGGCGCCAACTGCGACGATCGCACCGACGGCCAGGGCCACGCGACGTCTAGTCACTGCTCGAACCACTCGGGTTGGAGGCGCCGGCGGACCCCGAAGCCCCGCCGCCGCCCGGACCGCCGCGCCCGAACCGCGGGCGCAGGCTCTGGCAGGCCTTCAGCGCGGTCTGGAACGCCGGGCTGTTGCGCTCGCCCGACCGGAAGCCGCCGCCGAAGCCAAAGCCACCGCCACCGCCACCGCCAGCCGTGCCGTTGTTATTGAACGTCGGATCGGGAACGTTGACGCCGTGGGAGCGCATGCACTGCGCGAACTTGACGAGCTGCTGCTGTAGCTGCGCGCGCTGCTGCGGGCTGATGTTGGCCCGCGGGAACGCCTGCGCGAAGTACTGCTGGCAGGCCTTGCGGGCGGCCGTGACCTGCGCCTGGGAGTAGTTGCGCAGCGTTCGGAACAGCGAGCCGCCGCCCCCGGCGGGACCGCCGTTGCTCGACGGGTCGGGCACATTGATGCCGTGCGCCCGGAAGCACTTGGCGAGGTTCAGCCGCGCCTGCTGCGCCGTGGCGGAGCTCGCCGACGCTGCCGCCGTCGAGGACGACGAGCTCGAGGAGGATCCGCAGCCGCTCAGTCCGACGGCGAGCGCGACGATGAGGACGAGGCCGACCGCGGGGATGCGGCGGCTGCGCCTGGTGAACTTGGCGAACTTCGGCAACGGATCTCCTGAACTCGTGGGTTACCACGGTTCTACCGCCGCCTTCGTCAGGTTCGCGTAAGCCGAAAGCCCCGGACCTTCAGCGTTTCGTAAGAATCGAGCCGGCCGGCGCGGCTGGCGTGTCGAGCTCGCCCGACAGCCCCGGAAGATGGATCCGGATCTCGAGTCCGCCGGCATCCGGAGCGACGATCTCGGTGGTGCCGCCGTGAACCTCGACGACCGAGCGCACGATCGACAGGCCCAGTCCGAAGCCACCGTAGGAACGATCCAGCCGCCGGAACGGCTCGGTCAGCGTCCGAGCCTCATCGGGGTCGATCCGCGAGCCGCCGTTGCGGACGACCAGCTCGACGCCGGATGTCCGGGTGCGAGTGGCGACCCGCAGGAACCCGCCGCGCTCGTTGTGCTGGATCCCGTTGTCGAGCAGGTTGGCAATCATCCGCTCGAGCAGGCCGGGCTCGCCCCGGACCCACGCCGGCTCCAGGTCGTCCTCCACGATGACCTCGGCGTCCTGGGAGCGGGCCAGGAGGTCGGTGATGCAGTCGCCGGCCAGCGCCGCGAGGTCGACCGACTCCTCACGACCGGTCGCGGCCTCGCTGCGGGCGAGCATCAGCAGGCTCTCGATCAGCCGCTCGCAGCGGTCGATCGTCTCGCGGACCGCCTCCCCCATCCGCCGCAGCTCGTCGGTGCTCGCGTCCGGGTCGGCCATCGCCACGTCGACCTCGGTGCGCATGATCGCCAACGGCGTGCGCAGCTCATGCGACGCGTTGGCGACGAAGTGGCGCTGGCTCTCGAACGCCCCGTCGAGCCGGCCGAGCATCCCGTCGAACGTATCGGCCAGCTCCTTGAGCTCGTCGTTGGGCCCGGTGAGGCTGATCCGCTCGCCGAGGTTCTCACCCGACACCCGGCGCGCGGTCGCAGTGATATCGCGCAACGGGCGCAGCGCGCGGCCGGCCAGCAGCCATCCGGCGCCCACCGACACCATCGTCATCAGGCCGAGCGCGAACAGGTACTCGACCAGCAGCTTGTGCAGGGCATCGTTGACGAGCTGGTCGTGGACCTCGCGCGCGAGCGCAAAGTCCCGCGGCGTCGAGCCGAACTGAGGCAGCAGCGCCGGTGGCAGGCTGATCCCGCGGAAGCGCATCCGGAACGGCTGACCGCCGATGTCGTGGCGGACAAGCAGGTAGCCGATCGTCAGCAGAACCGCGCCGGTGATCAGGAACACCAGCCCGTAGAGCACCGTCAGCCGCAGGCGGATCGTCGGCGCGGGGCCGTGGAACCTGCGCTCCGCGGCGCGCGGACGCCGCCACGCGGAACCCATCATTTCATCCTGTAACCGACGCCGATCACGGTCTCCACCACCTGGGGATCGCCCAGCTTACGCCGCAGCGTCATGATCGTCATCCGCACTACGTTTGTGAACGGGTCGATGTGCTCGTCCCAGACCCGCTCGAGCAGCTCCTCGGCGGATACCGTGGCGCCGTCGGCGCCCATCAGCACCTCGAGCACCGCGAACTCCTTACGAGCGAGATCGACCTGGCGCTCACCGCGGGTGACGATCCGCCGCGCGGGGTCGAGCTCGACGTCGCCGTGGATCAGGACCGGCGGGCGGCTGGGCGCCGAACGCCGCGCCAGCGCATGGATCCGGGCCACGAGCTCGGCAAATCGGAACGGCTTGGGGAGGTAGTCGTCGGCGCCGAGTGACAGCCCCTCGACCAGGTCCTCGAGCGTGCCGGCCGCCGTCAGCATCAGGATCCCGGTTTCCGGGCGCTCTCCCCTGATCGTGCGGCACACGTCGTCGCCGTGCACGCCCGGCAGGTCGCGGTCGAGCACGAGCACGTCGTAGCGCACCACGCGGGCCTTTACCAGCGCATCGCCGCCGTCCGGGGCGAGGTCGACCGCCATTCCCTCTCGGCGCAGTCCGCGCGCGATCGCATCCGCCAGTCGCTGTTCATCTTCGGCGATCAGGACGCGCATAACCGACCTGAGCATGACGACCCGAACATAAGTCCCGCATAAGCGCCTCCTGCACTCGCTTGTCGCACGCAGGGACGATTACATGAAGTGACGTCACACCAAATCGTGATATCTTCGCCCGGTGTCCTCGCAACCCCACCTCGCCGAGCGCGGGATGGCGGCCGGATTGCGGGCGCTCAACCGCCTCGGTTCGTCGACCATCGTCGACCGCCTCGGGCTGAGAGATCAGACCGAGCGTCTCCTGCACGGCACCGCCAGGACGACGATGCGGACCGCCGCGCGGGCCGGTCGGACGTTCGCCGCCGCCCAGCAGCTGTCGCGTCCCGCGCGCCAGCCCAAGGGCCCGCGCACCGACCTGTTCGACCTCACGCCGACCGACGAGCAGGGGATGCTGCGCGACGCCGTCCGCGAGTTCTCGCTGCACCGGCTGCGCCCCGCGGCGCGGGCCGCCGACGACGCCTGCGCGACGCCGGCGGAACTGCTCGCCCAGGCCAACGAGCTGGGGCTGGCGATGGTCGGCGTGCCCGAGTCGCTCGGCGGCGCGGTCGAGGAACGCTCGGCGGTGACGTCGGTGCTGATGAGCGAGGCGCTCGCCCAGGGCGACCTCGGGATCGCGGTCGCGTGCCTCTCCCCCGCCGCGGTCTCCACGGCACTCGGACTGTGGGGCGACGCAGACCAACAGGCCACGTACCTGCCCGCGTTCGTCGGCGACGACGTCCCGGCCGCCGCACTGGCCGTGCTCGAGCCCCGGCCGCTGTTTGACCCCTTCGAGCTTCAGACCACCGCGCGCGGCGTCGATGGCGGCTACGTGCTCGACGGCGTCAAGGCGCTCGTCCCCCGCGCCGCTGACGCCGAGCTGTTCGTCATCGCCGCCGTGCTCGAGGACCGCGGCCCGGCGCTGTTCATCGTCGAGTCCGCGACCGCTGGGCTGCAGGTGGAGCCCGCGCCCGCGATGGGCCTGAGGGCGGCCGCGACCGGCACGCTGACCCTCGAGCGGGTCGAGCTCGGCGCCGAGTCGCTGCTGGGCGGCGCCGACCCGGCCGTGTACTCGGAGTGCGTCGCGCTGGGGCGCCTGGGCTGGTGCGCGCTGGCGGTTGGAAGCGGCCAGGCGGTGCTCGACTACGTGATCCCCTACGTCAACGACCGCAAGGCGTTCGGCGAGCCGATCTCCAACCGCCAGGCGGTCGCGTTCACGGTCGCGAACATGGCGATCGAGCTCGACGGGATGCGGCTGGCCACCTACCGGGCCGCCAGCCGCGTCGACCAGGGACTCAGCTTCGCGCGGGAGGCCGCGCTGGCGCGGCGGCTGTGCTCTGAGCACGGGATGGCGATCGGCTCCGACGGCGTGCAGATGCTGGGCGGGCACGGCTACGTCAAGGAGCACCCGGTCGAGCGCTGGTACCGCGACCTGCGCGCGGCCGGCCTGGTCGAGGGCGCGCTGATCGTCTGATGATCAACCTCGAGACCCCCAGGAAGTTCGCCGGCCTGATCAGCCAGTCCCACCAGGTCGCGACCGAGGTGTTCCGCTCGAACTCGCGCAAGTACGACGGCGCCGAGCACTCCTACCCGAAGGAGCTCGACATGCTCGCCGCGGTGATCGACGGGATGAACGAGAGCGGCGCGCTCGGTGGCGCCGGCGCCGGTGCGGTCGGCGGTAACGGCGCCAGCCCCAACGGGAGCAAGCGGGCGACCGAGAGTGGCAGCCGAAACGGCTCGAACATGGCCAGCCTGCTCGGGCTGATCGAGCTCTGCTGGGGCGACGTCGGGCTGATGCTGACGATGCCGCGCCAGGGCCTCGGCCAATCGGCGATCGCGGCCGTCGCCGACGAGGAACAGCTCAAGCGCTTCGGTGGCAAGTGGGCGGCGATGGCGATCACCGAGCCCGAGGCCGGTTCGGACTCCGCCGCGATCCGGACCACCGCCCGGCTCGACGGCGACGAGTACGTGCTCAACGGCGAGAAGATCTTCGTGACCTCGGGCGAGCGCGCGGAGCTGATCGTGGTCTGGGCGACGCTGGACCGCAGCCGGGGCCGCGAGGCGATCAAGTCGTTCGTGGTCGAGCGCGACAACCCGGGGCTCAGACTCGAGCGGCTCGAGCACAAGCTCGGGATCCGGGCGTCGGACACCGCGAACTTCCGCCTTGAGGAGTGCCGCGTGCCCAAGGAGAACCTGCTGGGCAACCCCGAGGTCCAGCCCCGGCGTGGGTTCTCCGGGGTGATGCAGACGTTCGATAACACCCGCCCCATGGTCGCCGGGATGGCGATCGGGGTCGGCCGGGCGTGCCTAGAGCGGACCCGGGAACTGCTGTCCGAGGCCGGGATCGAGATCGACTACGACGCCCCGCCGCACTCCCAGAGCGCGGCCGCCGCGGAGTTCATCGCGATGGAGTCCGACTGGGAGGCCGCGCGACTGCTGACGATGCAGGCCGCGTGGATGGCCGACAACCGCAAGCCGAACTCGCTGCAGGCGTCGATGGCCAAGGCCAAGGCCGGCCGCACCGGCACCGACGTCGCGTTGCGCTGCGTGGCGCTGTGCGGGAGCGTCGGCTACGGGGAGGGCGAGCTGCTGGAGAAGTGGGCCCGCGACGCGAAGATCCTGGACCTGTTCGAAGGCACCCAGCAGATCCAGCTGCTGATCGTCGCCCGCCTGCTGCTCGGCAAGTCCTCCGCCGAGCTGCGGTAGACGCCCTCAGCGGCGATCCGCAAGCGCCACGATCCCTCCGAGCACGCCCAGGTACGCGGTCCCGCTGCGGCCGAGCGCGATCCCGGCGTAGTTGTTGTTGAACAGCGAGCCAGGGTTTGACCCCGCCAACCGCTTGAACACCACCCGCCCGGTCCGGAAGTCCAGCGCGGTCCAGTACCACGGGTCGGTGGCGCCCGGCTCCTTGGTGTAGGTGTAGATGAGCCCATTGCCCAGCGACAGCTTCGAGACGACGGTCGGGGCGTCCTGGGTGCGGTTGCGCCAGACCACGTGGCAGCCTCGCCCGTCGCGATCGAGGTCGACGCGCTCAAAGCCGGGCGCGGTCAGCTTGCCGCCGGTCACCGAGGCTGGCCTCTGGTAGCCGTAGTTGTTCTCGACGATCATCGAGCGCCCGGCTCCGATCAGCGAGTTCTCGGTGGCCCCGGCGCCGCGGCGGAACACCGGCACGCGGCAGGTCAGCCGGGGCCCGTGCAGCTTGCGCGAAGTCCGATACACCACGACGTCCATCGGGTCGGCGTTGTCGGTGATCGACACGTAGCCGTCCGGCATCACGGTCGGGGTGGTGCCGGTGCCGGCGTCGACCTGCCCGGGCTTGTGGATGTGGGTGTTGGGATACGTGACCTGCCAGGCAATTCGCGGGCGGCGGCCCGGGCCCGCGTCGAAGCGGTACAGCCGGCGGTCGGTGGCCACGTAGACGCCCCCGCCGGCGTCGGTCGCGAACGAGTTCTCGATCTCGCCGACGGCGCCGTGGCCGAGCCGCACCAGCCGGACCCGGCCGGTGCGGAGGTTGACCGTGCCGACTACTCCGTCGCGCCTGGCCACGAACCACAGCAGCCCGCGCCGGTCGGGGAGCGCCGAGGTGAGCTTCTCGCCGGGGCGCAGCCGCGCGCTGAGGTCGTAGTCGCGGGCGAGCCGGAACCCGGGCCCGTCGGCGCGCTCGGCGATCACATAGATATGTCGGGTGGTCGTGCCGGTCACCACCCGGTCGCGGTCGTCGAGGTAGAAGTAACCGCCGCCGCTGAAGTCCTGGAACAGGTTCCTCGGCGCGCCCTGGCGCGGCGGCAGCGCGAACGTGGCCAGCGTGGCCAGCGTCGCCGGATCGAACATGAACAGCCGCGGACCGTCGAGGCCGACGCAGATCGAAACCAGCCTCCCCCGCCGATCGAACGCGATCGTGCCGCAATCGCGGTGCAGCAGCGTCGAGAACGTCACCGGCGAGCGCCCCGCCGGCCCGCTCCAGGAGTACGCGTCGGTCTGCCACGCATCTCCGTGGATCTCGGAGGTCCCGTTGGGAGCCATGAACGGGTTGCGCGGGGTCGGCGGGACCCCTCGAACCGGTCGCGCCGGGGCGGGCGCGCCGATGTAGGCCGGGACCGCCGGCGGCGCCGGCACCTGCGGGATCGGGACGGCGGCGATCACAGGGCGGCGGCCTCGCGTCGCAGCACGTCCCAGGCCTGGCGCACGTCGGCCTCGGTCGTGCTCATCTGCCCGATCGCCAGGCGCAGCACGTAGCGCCCGCCCGGGGCGGCGTGCGAGATGAACAGCTCGCCGCTGGCGTTGGCCCGCGCCAGCAGCTGCGCGTTTCGCTGGTCGTCGCCATCGACGCGGAAGCAGACCGTCGAGAAGTGCCGCGGCGCGCACAGCTCCCAGCCGGGCTCCGCGGCCACCCACCGCTCGAACTTCTGCGCCAGCTCGATCCCGCCACGGACGTGGGCCTGCAGGCCGCTGCGGCCGTGGCAGCGCAGCACCGCCCACAGCTTCAGCGCCCGGAACCGGCGCCCCAGCGCGGGGCCGTACTCGCTCAGCGACCACGCGTCCTCGGCGTCGGGGGTGCGCAGGAACTCGGGGATCACGCTGAATGCCTGGCGGAAGTCCTGTGGCCGCCGGGTCCACAGCAGCGAGCAGTCGACCGGGGTCAACATCCACTTGTGGGCGTTGACCACGACCGAGTCGGCGCGGTCGACGCCGGCGAACGCCCACCGATGCTCGGGGCAGACCATCGCCGCGCCCGCGTAGGCGGCGTCGACGTGGAGCCAGGCTCCGTCGCGCTCGCACGCGTCCGCGATGGCCGGGACCGGGTCGACCGAGGTGGTCGCGGTGGTGCCGACGGTCGCGATCACGACCGCGGCGTCGCGCAGGTCGCCCATCGCCTCGACGTCGAGGCGGAAGTCGCCGTCGCTGGGGACCTTGCGCAGACGCATGCCGAGCATCCGGGCTGCCTTGTCGGCTGCCGAGTGGGCCTGGTCGGAGCACACGATCAGATCGCGTCCGGTGGCCTCGCGCGCGGCGATCACCGCCGCCAGCGTCGAGGTCGAGGCGGTGTCCTCGATGTGGCCGTGCCACCCGGCCGGCAGGCCCAGCAGCTCGGCGGTCCAGTCGAGCACCACACCCTCGAGCTCGGTCGAGGCGGGCGCCGTCCGCCACAGGATCGCCACCGAGTTCAGCGTCGCCGCCAGCAGCTCGGCGAGGATCGCCGGCTCCGAGGAGCTGGTGGCAAAGTAGGCGAAGTAGCGCGGGTGCTGCCAGTGGGTCATCCCCGGCATCAGCACCTCGTCGAGGTCGCGCAGGATCGCCGAGAACGGCTCGGGCTCGTCGGGCGCGCTCGCGGGCAGCCGAGCGCGGATCTCGCCGGGCTTGACCTGCGCGAGCACGGGAAGTTCGCCGACCCGCTCCAGATAGCTCGCGGCCCACTCGAGCGCGGCCGCGCCGTCCGTGCGCAGGTCGGTCACGCCGCGGCGGCCACCGGGAACTCGTAGGTCACGCCGGTCAGCCGCTCCGACAGCTCCCACAGCCGCCGCCAGGTTCCGGGGTCGTAGGCCTTGCCGGCAGCGGTGACGACCCGGGGGTGCCCGCGGTTCTCCATGAACCCGTCGGGCCCCACGAACGAGCCTCCGGGCAGATCGGGGACCGTCGCCGCATACAGCGACGGGAGCGCGCCCATCTCGGCGCTCTGAGCGACCACGTGGTTGCCGACGCCCATCACGATCCGCTCCAGCCGCTTCTGCGGCCCGGCGAACTGGAGGTTGGTGGCCGCGTATCCGGGATGCGAGGCGACGCTGGTCAGCGCGGTGCCGGCGGCGACGGCGCGGCGGTCGAGCTCGAAGCAGAACATCAGGTTGGCCAGCTTCGACTGGCCATAGGCGAGCCAGTTGTTGTAGCGGCGCTCGGACTGCGGGTCATCGAAGTGGATCTTGCCGATCCGGTGCATGTGACTGGCGACGGTCACCACCCGCGGTGCGGGCGCGGCCAGCAGCCGGGCGAGCACCAGCCCGGTGAGCGCGAAGTGGCCGAGGTGGTTGATCCCGAGCTGGCTCTCGAAGCCGTCGGCGGTCAGCCGGCGCGGCGGCGCCATCACGCCCGCGTTGTTGATCAGCAGGTCGACGCGCTCGCGCTCACCGCTCACGCGCCGCGCGAACTCGCGCACGGATGCGAGCTCGGCGAGGTCCAGGCGCGCCACCGCGACGTCGGCGTCGGGCCCGATCGCATCCCGGATCGCAGCGGCGGCACCATCGCCCTTGGCGGTGTTCCGGCACGCGACGATCACGGACGCGCCGGCGCGAGCCAGTTCGCGCGCGGTCACCTGCCCGAGCCCGCTGTTGGCGCCCGTCACGATCGCCGTGCGCCCGGACAGGTCCGGGATCTGGTTGGCGGTCCAGCCGGGCATCGTCGACACCCTACCCAGCGATGACCGAGAACCCGATCCCCGCCGCCCGCAGCCTCGCGATCAGCGCGTCGCCCATCGCGACCGCGGGCGTCAGCTGGCCGGCGCGCTCGGGCAGCTCGTCGTGGGCCAGGCAGAGCGCCGCCTCGGCGAGCATCTTCGAGGTCTCGCCGTACCCGGGGTCTCCCCCGGTCACCTCGGTCAGCACCCGCCGGCCGCCGCCCTCTCCGGCGAACCGCACGCGGAACCACGACTTCGCCCGCTGCTGCGCCGACGGACCGGCGCCCGCGTCGGGCGCGAGCTTGAGCAGCAGGTCGCGGGTCGGCCCCAGTTGGGCGAGCGCGACCGCCGCGCCCGCGCCGGCGGTCATCCCGGCGAGCACCGGCAGGTGCTTGACCACCGCGAAGTGGCTGTAGCTGAAGTCGGGTCCGTAACGGTCCAGCGCCCGAGCCGAACGCAGCACGGTCACCGGGTCGATGGTCGGCAGCGGCACCGCCCAGCCACCGCCGAACTCGCTACGGCGGGGCGCGCCGGTGACGCCGCGCACACGCCGCGCCTCGAGCTTCGGTTCAAGGCGCCGGCGCTGCCCGGCGACCTTCGAGGCCGGACCGAGCCGGCCCATGATCTCGATCGCTGAGCGGTACGTCCCGCCCGAGAACCTCCCCGACGCCGTCACGTATCCCTCCAGCTCGATCGGAACGCCCTCGGGCAGCTGCGACACCGTGAACAGCGCGCCGAGGTCGTACGGGATCGAGTCAAAGCCGCACGAGTGGACCAGGCGCGCGCCCGAGCCAAGCGCGCGCTCGTGGTAGCGCAGCCACATCAGGTCGACGAACTCGGGCTCTCCGGTGAGGTCGACGTAGTCGGTCCCGGCCGCCGTGCACGCCGCGACGACGGCCTCGCCGTAGTCGCTGTACGGGCCGACGGTCGTGATCACGACGCTCGCTGACTCCGCGAGCGCGCGCATCGACCGGGCGTCGTCGACATCGGCCTCGATCAGCGCCAGCTCGACGGCCGCGGGGTTGATCTCCGCGACGCGGGCGCGGACGCGCTCGAGCTTCTCAGCGCTGCGGCCCGCGAGTGCCCAGCGGGTCGTGGCCGGCGCGTGCGCGGCGAGGTATTCGGCGGTCAGCTCACCGGTGAACCCGGTCGCGCCGAACAGGACGATGTCGTGCTCGCGGTCAGCCATCCGGCGCGACCTCGCGAGCAAGCTTCATTGCCTGCTCGAGGTCGACGCCGGCGCGCGCCGCCAGCCAGCAGGCCACAGGCGCGGCGATCCGCTCGGACGAGTGCGCCGCGACGGCCGCCAGGTCGAGCACGTCCTTGAGCTCATCTTTGGTCGGAGCATCGGTGCCGAGCTTGTCGGCGAAGGCTGCGAGCCATTGGGTTGCGTTCACAGGCGCGACTGTACCCGCCCGAGACCGCTCGCACCCGTGCGCGCGACATTGACATGATGGCGCGCTTACGACAATGCGACGAAAGGCTTGAGAGGGATGAAGGTTCTGGACGACAAGGTGGCGATCGTCACCGGATCCGCGCGCGGGATCGGCCGCGCCACGGCGGAGCTGCTCGCCGAGCACGGGGCGAAGGTGCTGATCAACGATCTCGACGGCGACGTGGCCCAGCAGACCGCCGGCGAGATCGACGGCGAGACGCTCGTGTTCGCCGGGGACCTCACCGAGCCGGGGATGCCCGACAAGCTGGTTGAGGCCGTGATCGGCGAGTGGGGCAAGGTCGACATCCTGGTCAACAACGCCGGCTACACCCTCGACGCGCCCATCCACAAGATGAGCGACGAGTGGTTTCAGAAGATGCTCGACATCCACTCGGTGGTCCCGTTCCGGATGTGCCGGGCGGTGGCGCCGCACATGCGCGAGCCCGCCAAGAAGGAACGTGAGGAGGGCATCGAAGTGTTCCGCAAGATCGTCAACGTGTCCTCGATCTCGGGCACGATGGGCAACGCCGGCCAGGCGAACTACTCGTCGGGCAAGTCGGCGGTGGTCGGCCTGACCAAGACGCTGGCCAAGGAGTGGGGCCAGTTCAAGATCAACGTCAACGCGGTCGCGTTCGGCTTCATCGAGACGCGCCTGACCGCCGCCAAGGACGACGAGAACGTGGCCGAGATCGGCGGCGAGAAGGTGCAGCTGGGAATCCCCGAACAGCTGCGCTCGCTGGGGGCGATGGTGATCCCGCTGGGTCGCCCCGGTCAGCCTCACGAGGCCGCGGGCGGCGTGTTCTTCCTCTGCACCCCGTGGTCGAACTTCGTCCAAGGCCAGGTGCTGAACGTCACCGGCGGTCAGTTCACCGGGATGACCTCGTAATCGCGGCCGCGGCCGCCTCGACGAACCACTCGAATACACGTAGGAACCGCGGGTCCACGCGCCACTCCTCCTGCAGCTCCCACTGAACGGCCAGCACGGGGCGGCCGGGAATCTCGATCGCCTCGGCCACCCCGTCGGCCGACGCCGCGACGACCGCGAGGCCGTCGCCGAGGTGGTCGATCGCCTGGTGGTGAAACGAGTTGACCTCGACAGTGGTCGCGTCGAGCGCGCCCTCGAGCAGGCTCCCGCGTGCGATCTCGATCTCGTGGCGCGGGTGTGGAGGCGGCGGCGAGCCGGCGACCGACGAGGCCTCGACGAGCTTCCACTTGGCCCACCCGGGGTCGCTGGGATGCGCATCGGCGAGCAGGCTGACGTCCTGGGCCAGCGTCCCTCCGAGGGCGACGTTGAGCACCTGGATGCCCCGACACATGCCGAGGATCGGCATCCCGCGATCCAGCGCCCGGCCGACCAGCTCGAGCTCGAAGGCGTCGCGCTGGGGCTCGGTCGCGGCCAGCAGCGGGTGGGGCTCCTGGCCATAGCGGCTGGGCTCGATGTCGCGGCCGGGTGCCAGCACCAGCGCGTCGATCGCGTCCAGCGCCGGGCCGATCGCGTCCGACAGCTGGGGCAGCGTCATCGGCAGCCCTCCAGCGAGCAGCAACGGGCGGTGCACCCCGACGCCGCCGTAGTCGCCGAAGTCGTGCAGGCTGGCCGAGACGCCGATCAGCGGCTTGGACATATTTGTGCAGCGTATCGAGTGAGACTGGGCGTCCTCCCCGTCCCGGCGTGACCTCAGCTCACAGCTCCCAGCACGATCACGCCGGATACGACGAGCCCGACGCCCAGCCATTGCGGCCGCGTCGGCCGTTCCGCGAACAGCGACACGCCCATCACGATCGGCACGACCGCGTACGGCGCGGAGGCCGCGGCGACGATCGCGGTTGCGGCATGCCCCACGCCGAGGTTGAAGAACACGTAACCGCCGGTGTCCAGTAACGCCAGCAGCATGATCAGCGCACCGAGCCTCCATCGCCTGCGCAGCAGGCCCGCGCGCGCCGCCGGGTCCGCGCTGGACGCCTCCGCTGGGCCGGGGCCTGCGGCGCGGGCCGACCCTCGGGTATAGAGCACGTGGCCGAGCAGGAACCCGGCGGCGAAGCCCCGGGCGAGAAAGATCGGGGCCAGCCAGCCGATCTGGCCGCGGTAGTAGGAGACGCCGAACACGAACGTCCCCAGCAACCCCATCGCGCATAGCGCGAGCACGAATCCGAGTGCCGCCCGGCGCTGCAGCTTCACCCGGGCGATCGTCCGAATGTCCGCCGAGGCCAGCATCGCGCCGGCAATCGTGATCGCCACCGAGATCGCCTGCGCAGCCGACAGACGGTTCCCGGCAAAGGCCACGGCGAGCAGGACCGTGACCGCGGCGTAGCCGGAGACGACCGGGCTCAGTACCGAGATCGGCCCGATCGCGAGCGCCCCGTAGAACGCCAGATACGAGACCCAGCCGACCGCCCCCGTCAGCGCGAGCACCCCGACCTGGGTGGCGCTGACGCCAGCGAGGTCACCCGTGATCAGCACCAGCGCCGTGAGCGGCACCAGCGCCATGAGATGAAAGCCGAGCACCACCCGGAGCGTCCCGGCGCTCCGCGACGCCACCGCGGCAAAGTAATCGGCCAGCCCCCAGCAGAGCGCGGCCCCGAGGCCGAGCGCGACGCCCACTAATCCGCTGTGCGAGCCCGGCGACGAACGATTCGGTCAGGTTACGGTTTCGCTGCACGCGGCGCGAGATTCGGACGTCGAGGCCTGCCAAAACGCACACGGGTGCGATATAAATGCGCCCGTTTGAACAAATTCATCAAACCGAGAGGTGACTGAGATGTCGACCGGAGACCTTCATCGCACTGCGTTCGACTCTCTCCAGCGTGAGGCTGGCGCGACCTGGACCGATTGGGAAGGCTGGGCCTGGGTGGCGGACTTCGGCGACCCGGTGGCCGAGCATCAGGCCACGCGGACCACGTGCAGCCTGTGGGATGAGTCTCCGCTTCGCAAATGGGATCTGCTCGGCCCGGACGCGGTTGCGCTGACCGACGCGCTGTTCACGAATGACATGGCCGCGCTGGAGATCGGTCAGGTCCGTTACGGCGCGCTGTGTGACGAGCAGGGCAAGATGGTGATGGATGGCACGGTGTTCCGGCTGGCCGACGATCACTGCCTCTCGATCACCAGCTACGACTCCGATCTGGACTGGTTCAAGCAGGTGGCGGCCGACCGTGGGTTCGACGTGCAGATCGAGGATCGCACCGCGCAACTGCCACATTTGCAGATCCAGGGACCGAACGCCCGCGAGGTGCTGGGCCCGATCACCGAGGGTGCCGACGTCACCACCCTGCGCTACTTCCGGTTCATTCACGACGGCGTGACCGTGGGCGGCGTTCCCTGCTGGATCTCGCGCACGGGATACTCGGGCGAGTTGGGATTCGAGGTCTACTGCGCTCCCGACGACGCGCCGGAGCTGTGGAACGCGGTCAGCCGCGCCGGGGAGCCCCACGGGCTTCGCCCGATCGGCCTGTCGGCGATCGAGACGATTCGGATCGAGTCGGGCCTGCTGTTCCCCGACATCGACTACTTCCCTCACAACACCGACCCGTACGAGGTACGCCTGGACAGGATGGTCAAGCCCGACAAGGCCGCGGACTTCGTAGGTCGCGACGCACTCCGCAAGCTCGCCTCCGAGGGCACGCCGCGCCTGCTCACGACGCTGCGCATCGACGGCGATCAGGTCCCGGAGTACGGCGCCGCGGTGACCCAGGATGGGCGCGACGTCGGGATCCTGCGCAGCCCGTGCCAGAGCCCCAGCTTCGACATGAACGTGATCGGCATGGCCGCGATCGATCGAGACCTCGTCCAGGACGGCCAGCGGGTCGAGGTCGCCCTCGGCGATGGCACGGTCGGCGCCGAGGTGGCGCCGTTTCCGATCTACGACACCGAGAAGCGCCGCCCCCGAAGCTAGCCGCAGGCGTCCGCGCAGCTAAGCCCTGAGCAGCTCCGGGCTGGCCACGAGCGCCTCTTGCACCAGCTCGGTCACCTCGCGCAACTCGATCCGCTCGGCGTTGCCCGAGGTCTTGATCGCGTCCTCGTACATCGTGACGTCCTTGGGGCAGGAGACGACGAACAACTCGACGTCGGGGAGGCTCACGGCTTCGCGGATGCGGTTCTCGGAGGGACGCTCCTGGCCGGGCTTGTCGGCGACCCAGATGCGACCGCCGCCCGCTCCGCAGCAGAACGAGTTGTCGCGGTTACGCGGCATTTCGATCAGCGTGCAGCCGACCAGCTCGAGGATCCGTCGCGGGGCGTCGTACTCGCCCTGAAAGCGGCCCAGGTGGCACGGGTCGTGATACGTCACCCGATGGGAGAGGCGGTCGGCCACCTCGAGCCGGCCGGTCTCGATCAGCTCCAGCAGCAGCATGGTGTGGTGCATCACCGTCCAGTCCCCGCCGAGCTCGGGGTATTCGTTTCGCAGCGTGTTGAGTGAGTGTGGGTCGCTGGTGACGATCCGTTCGAACTCGCAATCGGCGAGCGTGGCGATGTTCTGCTCGGCCAGGGTCTCGAACAGGCCCTCCTCCCCGACCCGCCGCACGTCGTTGCCCGAGTTGCGTTCGCCGTCGTAGAGGATCCCGAAGTCGACTCCGGCCGCATGCAACAGGCGGGCCAGCGTACGGGTCACCTGCTGAGAGCGGGGATCGAACGAGGCGTAGTCGCCGACGAACCACAACACGTCCACCGGCTGCTTGCGGGCGTCGGGGACATCGAAGTCCAGCTCCTTGGTCCAGCGCCCCCGCCGGCGCTTGTTCTCGCCGAACGAGTTCCCCGACTTGTGGATCACCTCGAGCGTCGCCTGCAGGTTGGAGTCGAGCTCCCCCTCCTCGACCAGCCGACGTCGCAGCTGGTTGATGATCGGCGCCTGCTCGATCCCCACCGGGCAGATCTCCACGCATGCGTTGCACTGCATGCACGACCACACCGTCTCGGTGCGGACGCCGTCCTCGCCGAACACGCTCGCGGTGAAACCCGAGCCGTCGGCCTTACCGTCGGCCAACGCGCCCAGTAGACCACCGATCCCCGAACGGCCGTCGGCCGGGTGCGGCTGCTCTCGCAGCTCGAGGATCACGTCGCGCGGCGACAGCGGACGCCCGGTGGCGTTGGCCGGGCACGCCTCGTGGCACCTCCCGCACTTCGTACAGGCGTCGAGCTGCAGCAGGTGCAGCGGGCTGAAGTCGGCGAGCGTGCCGTAACCGGCCGGCTCCGCCGCGCGGTCAGGCGGGATCGAGCGCAACCGCTTTCCGGCCATCGGGTCGCGCAGCGACAGGCTGACGAAGCTCGACAGCATGTGCGCAGCCTTCGTGAATGGGATGCTCGCGACGAACGTGAGTGCGAGCAAGCCGTGAAACCACCAGATGCCGTGGCGCAGCCCCGCGAGGGTCGAGTCGCTCAGCCCGGTCAGCGCCTGGGCGACGATCCAGCCGCCGAACTGGGTGCCGCCGTAGCCCGGATCCGACATCGCGATCCGCACGCCCTCGAGCAGGAACCCGGTCAGCGCGATCACGAGCAGCGTCCCCACGAACACCCAGTCGCCGATCTCGTACACGCGCCGGTCGTACTGTGGATCGCCCGGCGCGCGATCCGGCCGTGAATAGTCCAGCTTCGCCGGACGGATGAATGCGCGCCGGATCATCATCACCAGCAGGCCGGCGATCAGCAGGGTCCCGAAGACGTTCAGGACCTCCTTGTAGATCAGGTAGAAGTTGCCGTGGAAGTAGCTGATGCCGAACACCGGCGACAGGAAGTCGGTGTCGAAGCCGAGGATCACGGTCCCGGCGAACAGCACCAGGAAGCCGTAGAAGATCAGCCCGTGGGCCGACCCGGCCGTGTGGTCGCGCCGCTCGATCGTGCGGTGCGAGAACAGGAGCCGCGCGCCGGAGCCCAGGCGCGCGGGGAGCTCGCGCCACGGGACCGGTGGCCACGGCCCTCCCTGGCCGCGGCGGTAGCGCCCGACCGGCCGCCAGACGCCGTACAGGAAGACGATGACCGAGGTCACCGCGAGCACGTACCACAGGACCTTGAGCCCGGTCGTGAAGTCCCAGAACACCGGGCGCGTTTTGGTCGCGGCTAGGAAGACAGCCACAACGGCAAGTGTCCCGGGTCGGAAATTCGGGGCACTACTCCAGCGCCTGCTCCAGCTCGTCGGCGACTTCAAACAGGTCAGCGACGGCGCCGTAGTGGGCGACGCCGAAGATCGGCGCCTCCGGGTCGGTGTTCACCGCGATGATCGTCTCCGCGGTTCGCATGCCGGCCAGGTGCTGGACCGCGCCGGAGATACCCAGCGCCAGATACACGCGAGGCTTGACCGTCTTGCCCGACTGTCCCACCTGGCGAGCGCTCGGCATCCAGCCCGCGTCCACCAGAGGTCGCGACACGCTGAGCGTCGCCCCGAGGCTCTCGGCCAGCGCTTCGAAGCGCGGAAGCTCGTCCTTGTCCTCCACGCCACGACCGATCGAGAGCAGGAACGGCGCCTTGGTGATGTCCACGCCGGTGTCCTGTACCTCTTCGAAGCCGAGGTGCTCGGTCGCGGCGACATCGTCCAGGGCGACCTGCACGTCACGCGTTTCGGTCGGCTGGGTCCCGGCCGCTACGGGCTCGAACGTGCCCGGCCGGAGCATCACCAACGTGCACCCCTTGCCGGGGAACTCGAGCTCTGAGAACAGCTTGTCGCCGTAGGCGCCGCGCCCGACCACCGGACCGCCGTCCCAGGAGAGGGCGGTGGCGTCGCTGGCGAAGCCCAGCCCCAGCGAAGCCGCCACCGCCGGACCGAACCCGAGTCCATCGATCGTATGGCCCAGCAGCACCAGGTCGGGCTGCTCTGAGCCGATCAGCTCCTCCAACGCGCGCTGGGCCACGTGCGCCTCGAAGTGCTCGCCCGGTGCCGTTATGAGCAGCACCTCGTCGACGCCCTCGGCCGACAGGGCCTGCGCGTGGCTCTGTGGCTCGTGGTCGATCGCCGCCACCTGCAGGCGCCCGCCCGCCGCGTCCTTGACCGACAGGGCGGCTCCGATCAGCTCCAGCGACACGTCACGGAGCTCTCCGCGCCTGGTTTCTGCGACTACCAGTACGCCGCTCATCAGGCCATCCGATCTCGGACGATCTCGACGATCCGCGCCGCCACCTCGGACGGCGAGCCGTCGATCATCTCGGCCCCGCCGCCGCGGTCGGGTGTCCGCAGCTGACGGCGACGCGACCCGGCGGCCGCCGCGAGCGCATCGGAATCCACCCCGACCTCGTCGGGCGTGCTCACATCGAGCGGCTTGTCACGAGCCTGCTTGATCGCGCGCAGGTTCGCGTAGCGGGGCTCGTTGATTCCCGTCTGGATCGTCAGCAGCGCCGGGGTTCGGACCCGCAGCACTTCGACCAGACCACCCTCGAGTTCCCGCTTGACGGTCGCGGTCGATCCCGCGGCGTCGTAGTCGAGGTGCTTGACGACGGCGACATGGGGCATCTCCAGGTAGCTCGCGAGCGCCACGCCGGTGGCCCCGTTGACCGCATCGGAGGACTGCACGCCGCACAGCACCAGATCCGGTTGCTCACGCCCGACTACGGCGGACAGGACCTTTGCCACGGCCAGCGGGTCCGCACCGGCGAGCGAGTCGTCCCACACGCGCACGGCCCGGTCAGCACCGCGGGCCAGGCAGCCCAGCAGCGCATCGTCCGCCTCCTCGTCGCCGACGGTGACCACGATCACGTCGCCGTCCCCGTTGCTCTCGCGCAGCTGGAGCGCCGCCTCGAGCGAGAACGCGTCCCACTCGTTGAGATCGCGCTCCACGAAGTCGGGGTCGACACCCGAACCGTCGTCGAGCAGCTCGAACTCGTCGTCGAGCGCCACCACCTGCTTGACCGGGACGACGATCTTCACAGCGACCTGCCGTTCACTGCGCGCGCCCGCCTAGCCGACATCGACGGTGTTGAGCAGCTGAGAGCGGTAGTCGTCGTTGCTGCTCTCGCCCCACAGGCGTCGCTCCCTGATGAACGGAAGCGGCATCTCGGGATGAGGCGAGTCGATCTCCCGCGCCAGGCGGTGGCCATCGAAGACCGAGTCGACGATCATGCGCGGCGCCGAGGCGTCGCCGATCACGTACACGGCCTCGATCCCCTCCTGCGCCAGCCGGTCGGGGTCTGACTTGAGCTCGCGGTAGAGCTCGTCGTCGGAGATCCGAGCCGTGCACAGCACGACCGTGTCGACCTCGAACTGCTGCTTGTGGGCGGGGTTCCACACGTTGTAGGCGTGGCAGACACCCGGCTCGATGCTGTCGAGCATCGTGTAGGTGTGGATGCCGACGTTGAGGCGGTGCAGGTCACGGTGGAGCATCGGCGCCTCGAGCGTGTACTCCATGTAGCCGGCGATGTCCCCGGCCTGGGTCACGAGCTGGACGTCATGGCCCTCTCCGGCCAGCTTCTGCGCCACCGAGGCGCCCATGAAGTAGCCCTCGTTCTCGAGCACCAGCACGCGCTTGCCGATCTGCTTGACGCCGGCGACCACCTCGTCGGGGGTCAGCTGCCAGGCCAACGATGTATCGGCGCCCGGGATCGGCTCGTGGGTCGCGGCGTTCAGGCCGTCGGTGGCGTAATGACAGCCGGTGGCGACGATCACGATCTCGGCGCCGTACTCGAGCACCTGCTCCGCGCTGAGCGTGGAATTGAGATGAACCTCGACGTTTGAGAGCTTGTCGAGCTGGATCTGGCGGTAGTTGACGATCCGGCTCCACTCGCCCAGGCCCCGCGCGGTCCCGCGGAACAGGTTCTCCTTGCCGTCGGAGTGGCCGAGCTTGGAGATCCAGTTCACGCTCCCGCCGATCTCCTTGGCGCCCTCGACCAGGTGCACGGCCGACATGTCGCGCTTGCCCAGCACCATCGCGCACTCCATCCCCGCGGGACCGGCGCCCACGACCAGCACGCCCTTCTCCCGGTTGGCCGCCGGGTGGAACTTCTCCGGGTGCCATCCGCGGCGGTACTCCTCGCCGGCGGTCGCGTTCTGGGTGCAGACCATCGGCGGGCCGCCGATCTCCCAGCGCGAGATGCACTGGTTGCAGCCGATGCACTCGCGGATGTCCTCGAGCCGGCCCTCCTCGATCTTCTTGGGCAGGAACGGATCCGAGATCGACGGCCGCGCGGCGCCGATGATGTCGAACTGTCCCGAGTTGATGATCGCGATCATCGTGTCCGGGCTGGTGATGCGCCCGACCCCGACGACGGCCTTGTCGGTGTGGTTGCCGGCCTTGACCTGGCCCGTGTAGGGCTTCTCGTGGTTCTCCTCGAAGAACCGGGAAGGCCCGGCGTTCTGGCCCCACTCCGCGATGTCGCCGACCGTGAAGTCCCACAGGTCGACGAGATCGTCGCAGTACTCGACGAAGCGAATCCCGTCCTCTCCGACTTGAATCGAAGTCGGGCCGAGCAGGTGGTCGACGGCGAACCGAGAGGCGATCGCGCAGTCGTCTCCGACCGCCTCTCGTACCTTGTACAGGGACTCGCGCCAGAACCGGGCCCGGTTCTCGAACGACCCGCCGTACTCGTCGGTGCGGCGGTTGTAGAACGGCGACAGGAACTGGAACGGCAGGTAGGCGTGTGCGCCGTAGACGTAGATGATGTCGAAGCCGGCGTCGCGGGCCCGGAGTGCGGCATCCACGTACATCTGCTGGACCGTCGCGATGTCGTCGGCGTCCATATAGCGCGGGAAGATGTTCAGCTCGAAGTCCGAGGCGATCTGCGAGGGTCCGCGCGGCGTTGCGCGGGTCTCCATACAGGGCGCGTGGGGGCCGCCGTACCACAGCTCGATGCCCGCCAGGGCGTCGAACTCGTGCAGCCGGTCGCACATGGCGGCCAGGTTGCGGACGTCGCCCTCGTCCCAGATCCGCGCCGAGACCCGGGAGGTGTCGTCTGACTCGGGATGGATCGAGCAGTACTCGGTGCAGCACGCGCCCCAGCCACCCTCCGCCTTCATGCCCCGGTGATAGGCCTGCATGCCGGGCTTCTCCGACCCCGCCCCGATGCAGTGAGGGACCTGGTAGAAGCGATTCTTGAGCGTCTTGGGCCCGATCTGGATCGGCTCGAAAAGGATGTCGTACTTGGGGTCGCGCGGCACGTCTCTTCCTCCCTGGATCCCTCGGTGAACAAATAGGTTCAGGGGCGGAGTTCTAGCGGATTTGCCAGGCCCTGTCCATGCGCTGGGACCCGTGACTCGGTGCCAGATACTCGCGCCGAGGCGAGCAGCTGCGCGCGCGGCTCCGGTGCCACCTCGGCCGCCCGATGGCATCTCCCCAGCTCAGCCGTCCGGGGCGATCCACACCAGACAGTCGACCTCGTCGCGCACGCGTCGGGCCGCCCGGCGCAGGCGCCGCCGCGATGTGCGGCTCACGTCGGGACCGAGCACCACCAGCCCGGGACGGCGCTCCTGGATGAGCTCGATCAGCGCGGTCAGCGGCCGCGGGCTCATGACGCGCAGCAGCTCGGTGGGGATGCCCAGGGCGGCGGCACGGCGAGCCGTCTCGCGTACCGCCTCCAGATCCTCCTCATGCGGAAGGGTCGCATACTGCGGAGCGATCCTCAGCGTGGTCGAGTAGCCCGGCATGGGAAGCATGTTGGCGATGATCAGGCGCACGCTCGCCTCAAGCGCGCTCTCCAACGCCATCCGCTCGGCCTCGGGCTCGACCCGCACCGACAGAGTGGCCAAGACGACCGGACGCGCCGGCCCGCCCGTCGCGGTCGACGACGGGGTGCCCTCGCGAGGGCGATCAATGATCTCGGCCATAGCCAGTGTCCAAGTCTACGCCCCAGTTTCCCGCAACTTGCACAAAGCTTCCAAATTGACCGACCTTGTACAAAATGGTATAACCGCAGCCCACAGCCCCCGCAGAGGTCCTGCGTCCCGTGCGGGACCGGGGTCGCCATCGAACCTTAGAGGAGAGGACTGGGGTATGGCCACTGCCGTTGTCGAGGAACGACAGCTTCTCAAGTCGTTGCGTTGGTGGGACGGGTTCACGATTGCCCTGTGCAACCCTGGATTCCTCCTCGGATCGTTGCTGGGCGCGTATGGGGCCCTCGGCGTCACCGGGGCTACGGTGCTGTGGGGGATCTCCGCCGCCGTCTCGCTGATGAACGTCTGGGTCTACTCGGAGCTGGCGATGATGTTCCCCGGCCGGTCGGGCGGGATCTCGCTGTACGCGAACGAGGCCTGGCGCAAGTACACGACGCTTGTCGGTCCGCTCGCCACGTTCGGCTACTGGATCGGCTGGTCGGTCGTGCTCGCGATCTTCGGCAACCTGATCGGCTCGCTGATCCAGGCGCAGTGGTTCTCCAGCACCAACTGGGACGTGTACGACGGCGTCGTCCACCTGAACCTCTTCAACTTCATCGGGATCGGATGCATCGTGCTGGTGTGGGTGTTCAACATCTTCGGCATCCGGCTGTTCGCGTGGTTCACCTACGCCACCGGCGTGCTGATGATGATCCCGCTACTCGTCCTGATGTTCGGCGGCTATGTGGGGGGCTACTGGCATTCGTCAAACGTGCATTGGGCGCTGGCCAGCCATCAGTGGGGCGGCGTCAAGATCGCGCTGGTGTGGCTGTTCATCATGCTCTGGTCGTCGAATGGCGTCGAGGTCTGCGCGACGTTCACCCCGGAGTACAAGTCCCGCAGGGACTCAACGATCGCGCTGCGCAGCGCCGGGATCTTCTCGCTGCTCGTCTACATCCTGCTGCCGCTCGGGCTCGGAGGAGTCACCGGAGTTCCTTCGACGGACGCCATCCTGGCGAGCTCGTCGTACGTGAGCGCGATGAACCTGATCGTGGGCAAGGGCGTCACCGACGTCCTGCTCATATTCCTGATCCTCTCGTTCCTGCTCTCGATGTCGAGCTCGACCGCGGACGCCGGGCGGGCCCTCTACGGGATCTCCAAGTCCGGCCTGACGATCAAGTGGCTCGGCCACCTCAACCGTTTTCACGTCCCCGGAAATGCCATGACGGTCGATCTGGTCGTCAACACGTGCCTGATCCTGTTCATCTCGAGCAACCTGGCGATCCTGTACATGAGCAATATCGGCTACGTGCTGTGCAACGTGTTTGCGCTCAGCGGCTTCCTGTTGCTGCGCAGGGACCGGCCGAACTGGCCGCGACCGCTCAAGGTCAGCCGCGTGTGGGTGGGAATCTGCGTTTTTCTGCTGTGCTACTGCATCGCGATCCTGGTCGTCGGGGCGGGGTCGCCGTCACTGAACGGCTACGGCACCTGGACCGACTTCTTCATCGGCATCGGGGTGCTGGCCGCATCGTTGCTGCTGTTCTTCTACCGGCGCATCGTCGAGGACAAGGAGAAAGTCCACTGGAAGGAGGAGCCACCGGCGATGCCCGAGGGCGCCGACCGCGAGGCGTTGATCCAGGTCGGTTGGACTCCCACCGAAACCCCGGCCCCTTCCGTTCCGACCGCGAGCTAGGTTCCGGAGGCGATGATGAAGAGGATCATTCTCGGCTACGACCACTCAGACACGGCCGAGCGCGCGCTCGAGCGTGCCGCCGAGTTGACCAAGGCACTCGGTGCGGAGCTGATCGTGGCCAGCATCGCGCCGATCGTGACCAGCATCGGGCGCTCGGCGGGTCCGGTCGATCCGACCGACCCGCCCTCGGAGCACGTCGAAGAGCTCAAGCACGCCCGGGCTTACCTGGAGGGCCAGGGGGTAACGGCCCACTACCAGGCCGGTCTCGGGCACCCAGCGGAGACGATTGCGCAGCTGGCCAGGGAGCGCGAGGCCGACCTGATCGTTGTCGGGCACCATCACAGCGGGATCAGCCGATTGCTGGGCCAGAGCGTGAGCGACTCCGTGGTCCATAAGGTCCACTGCGACGTCCTCCTCGTCCACTGACTTAGCGCCGGCAGGCGCCAGCTAGTCGGCCTTGAGGTTCCAGCTCGGGAGGTTCTTGCCCAGCGACTTGCGATACCGCGTGCGAAAGAAGGGGCGAACGAACATGACCCAAGAGGCTCCCACGAAGGCGACCAGGACCAACGCGGTGAACGCGCTGCCGGCGATGAAGAAGACGATCATCGCCCCGAGCAGGATCGAGCCCCGCGATGAGCGGGATCAGCCGGTAGCGCAGCTGCGTGCGGCGGATCGCCGCATACTCCTCAAGTGGGATCTTCCGCGTGTCGTAGCTACGGCCGCAACCCTCGCACTGCCACTGCTCGCCGTACTGCAGGTCCCGTTTCTGGCCACACTCGCACGTGACCGTGATCGGCGGACCTTTTCGGACTGATCGAGGAAGCTCGGCCTGGCCTGACGCCATCGGGTAAGTCTAATGGTCCACTGGGTGCTCAGATGACCGTCCGCCCCCCGTCAACCAGCAGGTTGTGCCCCGCGACCATGTCCGAGGCGCGCGAGGCGAGAAACAGCACCGCTCCGACGATCTCATCCGGCTGCCCGACCCGACCGGCGGGGATCGCGTCCGTGATCCAGTCGCGGTATTCCTGCTGGTCGAGGAATGGCTCGATCATCGGGGTGGCGAAATCGCAGGGGGCGACCGCGTTGACGTTCACCCCATGCCGGATCCACTCCGAGCCGAGAGTCCGGGTCAGCTGCACGACCGCGCCCTTGCTCACGTTGTAGGCGAGCTGTTCGGGGACGCCGAGGAAGCCGTCCGTGGATGAGAAGTTCACGATCTTGCCCCGGCCACGCTTGATCATCTCGCGCCCGAACCCCTGGCAGAGCAGGAACGTGCTCGTCACGTTGGTGGCGCCGAGACGTTCCCAGTCGTCGAGCGTGATGTCGGCCGCGTCGCCACGATGAAACACGCCCGCGGCGTTGACCAGGATGTCGACCGGACCGTGGTGCTCGATCACCCGCTGCGCAAACTCCACCACGGCACTCGCGTCCGAGACGTCGGCCAACTCCAGCTCGGCACTGCCGCCGGCATCGGCGATCTCCGCCACGATGCCCTCACCGCGCTGCTGATCGCGGCCGCTGACCACCACCTTGGCGCCGGCCTTCGCCAGGGCGATCGCGCTCGCCGCTCCCAACCCGCTGGTGGCCCCGGTGACGACGGCAACCGATCCGTCCAGGCCGAACACCGACTCGAGGTAGCTCATGCGACCGCCGGGATCATCCGCTCAGCAGCCAGACGCAGCTGCTCGGTGATCGGCGGGACGCCCTCGATCTTCTGGCCGGAGAAGAACTCCACCAGCGGCGCGTCGGCCAGGGCCAGAATGATGTGGTTGATCCCGGCGGGGACGATGTCGCGCTTGATCTGCTCGGCGCACTCCTCGGGCGTGCCGGCCACCGACAGCTTCTCGGCCTGCTCGGGGCTGAACATCTCGATCGCCTTGGCGACGTCGCCGGCCGCGAACGCGTCGAACATCGGCTGCAGCTCGGCCTGGTCGATCCCGTGGCGAGCGAGTTGCTCGGGCGGCATCGACGGGATGTAGAAGGCCACGAGGATCCGCGCCGCCCGCTTGGCCGCCGCCGAGTCCTCGGAGACCACCGAGACGATCCACGCGCCGAGGTCGAGCTCCTCCCAGTTACGCCCGCCGCGGTCGGCGCCGAGCTTGACGTTGTCGACCACGTAGTCGTAGGCGGGCCGCGAGTACGAGAGCGCGTGGTGCAGGCCGTCGGCGATCTCGCCCGCAACCTGGAACGAGCGCGGCCCCTTCATCCCGCCCATCTTCAGCGGAAGGTGCTCCTGCACCGGCCGCGCCGCGGTGAACAGGCCCTTGTACTTGAAGAAGTCGCCCTCGAAGTCGATCTTGCCGTCGTCGAGAAACGTGCGCATCACGTGCATGGCCTCCCGCAGCCGAGACAGCGGTCGGCGCTTGGCCCAGTCCAGGTGGTACTGGTCCATCATCACGAAGTTGCCGGTCGAGACGACCGCCTCGGCCCGGCCGCCGCTGAGCTCGTCGAGGGTGGCCAGCTGCTGGCAGATCAGCGTCGGCTCGCGCAGGAACACGTGGGTGACGTTGGGTCCCAAGCGGATGTTGCTCGTCTTGTCGGCCGCGGCGGAGAACAGACACCACAGGTCCTTGTGCCAGGTTTCGTCGACCGAGTAGCAGGCGTAGTAGCCCAGCTCATCGGCGACCTTGATCATCTCGATCGAGTCCGCCAACGGGTAGTCGGGCAGCATGCAGTAGCTGAAGCGCATTGATCATTCCTCGCCGTGGTCGACGCCGGTCTCCGAAGGCTCGCCGGCCACGATCACCTCGTCGGCAAAGTGGTCGTGGATCCAATCCAGGTGATCCCAGCGGCTGTCGACGATCCGCTTGGTGTCCCAGGCGGGCATGTCCTGCTGGGGAAACGCCTGCATCAGGTCAGGGTCCACCTCGTAGACGTGGTCGAAGCGCATGACCACGCCCTCGCGAATCTGCCGTGGTTCGGGCGGCCGTTGGTCGCCCAGCCTCCAGATGCTCATCAGCCGACCTCCTCGAATGCCTCGTCGAGCATCTGCTTGCCCGGGTTCATGATGTTGTTCGGGTCCAGGGTCCGCTTGATCGCCTTGACCACCGGCCAGGCGGATCCCATCTCGGTCGGGACCAGCTCGGCATCGCCGGCGCGCGTGGCCCCATGGCAGGCCGTGATCGAGCCACCGTGCTTGAGCGACACCTCGGCGATCTCGCGCTTGAGGTTCACCCACGCGGCCCAGTTCTCGTCGTTGAGCTTCTGCTCCCAGATTCCGACGTCGAGCTCCACCAGGTAATCGCCCCACGGTTTGAACGACCCGTTCGTATAGGCGAACATCCCCCAGTCGTCGAAGATGTCCCAGCGCTCGACGTATTTGGCCACCAGCGCGTGCCACTCCTCGCGCACCTTCGGCAGGGCCGAGTACGGAATCGCGGCGTCCTCGCAGTGCCAGCACATCGGCACCACCTGTCCATCCTTGCGACGCCCGTGCAGCGGCGTCGCGTACCGCTCGTGGCGTGAATCCCAGTCGCCGGTGGAGATCTCGTCGCCCATGTAGCGGCCGCCCTCGCTGCGCCCCAGCTCCATCATCAGCTTGCTGGCCGGCTCCACCTCGATCTTCTTGCCGTACAGGGCGACCGCCGCGACGGCCTTGACGTCGTCGGGCTGCTCGATGTAGGCCTCGTCGTCGCGACGCAGGTAGCGCACCTTCCACTCGTCGAACAGCACCACGCCGGCCAGCGTGGCGATTCCGGACCGGGCGAGCTTGGCCGTCGTCCGGTACGCCTTCATGTAGTCGTCAAACGCGAAGAACGCCGAGAACTGCGCCTCGGGCCGGTTGACGAGCTCGAGCGTCGCCTCGGTGGCGATCCCGAGCGTCCCCTGGTGGCCCATGAACAGCTGCTTGAGCATGAAGCCCGTGGACGACTTGCGCAGCTTGCGCCCACCGCCATCGCCGACCTCGATGATCTCGCCCGTCGGCAGCACGAACTCCATCGAGATGACCAGGTCACGCGTGTGGCCGAAGCGGCCGCCGAGCAGCGACCAGCCGCCGGTCCCGATCCGCCCGCCGACGATCGAGCACGGGTACGAGGCCGGATCGTCCGGATAGAACACGCCGTGCGGTCGCAGCTCCTCGTTGAGCTTGAGCATGTTGATGCCCGTCCCCACGGTCACCGTGCGGTCGGCCAGATCGATCTCCTTGATCTCGTTCATCAGCTTCACGTCGACCAGGATCCCGCCCTTCAGCGGTACCGCCCCATCGGCGAGCCCGGTGCCCCCGGCGCGCGGAACCACTGGGATCCGCAGCCGGTTGGCCAGCTTGAGCACGCCGGAGACCTGTTCGGCGCTGCTCGGCAGCACGGCTACGTCGGGCATGAACTCCGCCCACCGGTGCACCGGGAACGGCGCCGGGGTGCGCGTGCGGTTCACGCGCGAGCTGATGTTCGGCAGGACCCGGTGCTCGTCGCCGATGATCTGCTTCAGCTCGTCGATGACAGCATCATCGATCGCCGCCTTCATCGCGACGCTCATCGTGCGCCCTCCTGGGCCACGGCGGCGCCGGTAGACCCCCCGACCTCGATCCCGGCCGCCTCGGCGACCAGCTCGAACAGGTCCATCACCGCGATGCCCTGCTGATCGCCCGCTGCCGACAGCGGCCGCTCGGACCACGGACAGGCGCTGATCAGCGTGTCCACCTCCAGACCGGCCGCGCGCTGCACCCGCCTGCGGCTGAGCTCGGCCGTGATCTCGGGCTTCTCGATCGCCAGTCCGCCGCCCGCGCCCGAGCAGTACGACCACTGGGTCACGTGATCGACGTCGACGAAGTTGAGCCCCGGCACGGCACGCAACAGCTCCCGGGGAGCCTTATGAACGCCCTTGCGCTTGTTCAGCCGGCACGGATCGTGGTAGGTGACGGTGCGGTCCACGGGGTGCTCGAGCTTGAGCTTGCCCTCGCGGACCAGGTCGGCCACCAGGTCGATGGCCAGCACGATCTCGAACTCGTAGGAGTCGCCGAAGTAGCCGGGGTAATCCTCGGTGAAGGCGATGTAGTCGTGAGGATCGGCGGCGATGATCCGCTTGGCCCCGACCGCCCGCCAGTCGGCGACGTTGTGCTCGGCGAACGCGCGAGCCTGGTCGACGTAACCCATCTCCGCCGCCGGACCTCCGCAGCACCACTGCTCGCGCATCAGCCCGAACTCGACGCCGCCGGCCTTCAGCAGCTGCGCGGTCGCCCGCGCGTAGGAGGTGCGATAGAAGGCCGCCTCGCAGTCGACGAACAGCACGGTCTCGCCGCCGACCGGCAGGTTGAGCCCCTCCGCCCAGTCGGCCACGTGCTCCTGCTCGATCGGAATTTCTCCCAGCACCGGCTCGCTGTGAGCGTCGACCAGCCGCTCGATCCAACGCTTCCATTCCGGTTGCTCGTAGCCGGACTCCACGGCCAGCGCTCGCATCGCCTTGACCACTTCGACGGTGCGCGTTCGGTGGCGATAGAAGTCGCCCGTGAACAGCGTGTTGGGACAGCGCAGCTCGCACGCCCCGCACTGGGTGCAGTTGACGTAGTCGTCGGCGACGTCGCCGACGTCGAGCAACCCCTTCTCCATCGCCACGACGTTCGCGTGGAACGCGGTCGGGCTGTAGTTCTCGTTCCGCGTGACCTGAGTCACCGGGCAGACCTCGCGGCAGAACTTGTGTCCCGAGGAGTAGCAGCCGTATGCGGCGTCGCGCCAGCGCTCGACAAACTCAGAGCGGGCCTGGTCGTCGGCGCCGCCGGACTCCGCCGAGCGGCCGTCGCCAAGGTGATCAGTCATGCTCAGTCCTTCCTCTCTCGCTTAGGGCCGGGTTATTCTCCCCCAACCACCGTCCCGTCGGCGGGGTTTCATCCCGACTGGACATCGCCGCGTATCTTCGTTTGACACTCACGCCAGCGCGCGGTCGGCCAGCATCTCGTCGGCGGTTCGGGCAGCCCGATGACCGCTCTCAACCGCTCCGTCGATCCACCCCGCCCAGCCCGATGCCAGATCTGACGACGCAAACGTGACTCGGCCCTCGGGTCGCTGCAGCCCCGACGCGTGCCGCATCACCTGGCCCGGCCGGTAGGCCATCCAGGTTCCCTGCGAGAACTCGTCGGCGTTCCAGTCGTGAGCATCGGTACTGACGACCTCCGCGTCCGGCAGAAACTCCCGCACAGCGTCGGCCACAGCGTTGCCGTCGGTGACGTCGAGTTCCTCCGGAGATGTGCCGAAACCGACCAGCAGGTCGCCGTCCGGAGTGGAGTACTCCGTTGCCAACCACTTGATCTTGGTATCCCACCCCACGCCGTAGAAGTTCCCACCGACGTTGCGGACCAGCGCCCAGATCTTGGTCGCATGGCCGGCCATCCGCTCCGCGGCCATGGCCGACTTGGCGGACCCGAGCGGCGGGCTCATGTTCAACTCGTGCCAGGTGTTGACGGGAGTGGCCACCACCGCGGTCCCGGCGCTGTGGGCCTGGCCGTCGCGCGTGGTGACCATGACCCCGTCGTCGCGGCTTTCGACGGCGGCGACGGGCGTGGATAGCCTAATTTCCGCCCCGGAGTCCTCGGCCAGCGAGTCGATCAGGCTCAGCGTGCCGTGGGCCAGCTTCTCGCTGACCGCCACGTACCAGGCAATGGCGCTGTTCTCGAACCCGGCTACCCAGGACAGGATGTGCAACGCCGAAACCTCCGAGCACGGCGCCCCGAAGAAGAAACCGGCCCAGGCCATCACGAAGTCTCGCGTCTTCGGGGGCACCTCGATTCCGCGAAGCCACGAATCAAACGGAACGTCGAGATCCTCCAGGCCGCGCTGATCGAGCGGCTCCTCGCCGAACCGGATTCGCGAGGCGGCGTTGTCGATCGTGCGGATTGCCTGCTCGAAGCCGAGCCACTCGTCGATCGGCAGCGGGCTCGGCGCGCGGCTCATTTCGCCGCCGAGCGACCACGCAAACTGGGATGGCACCGGACTCTCGATCAGCCCCACCGAGTACCGCTCGAGTTCGGCCTTGATGTGGGGCTGCCATCGAGGCGCAACCCAGGTTCCCCCGTACTCGATCGACTTGCCGCTGCCCGGATAGGGCTTGTACCAGGTGCGCCCGCCCAGGCGTTCCCGTCCCTCCAACACCAGCACTGAGCGCCCGGCGTCATGCAAATCGCGAGCCGCGGTCAGGCCGCTGAATCCCGCACCGATCACTATCGCTTCGTAATCCATCCGTTCACCTCTCTGGGTCTGCCGGCGCCGTCACGGCGCTCTGGAATTGCTCGCGCAGCTGGAACTTCTGGACCTTCCCGGTGGCCGTCCTCGGCAGGTCGTCCACGAACACGACGGCGCTGGGCGCCTTGAATCTCGCCAAACGACCGCGGACGTGCTCGATGATCTCGGCCTCCGAGACTTCGCTTCCCGCTACCAAACGGACGAAGGCCACCGGGCGCTCGCCGAAGCGGTCGTCTGGGCGCCCCACGACCGCGACCTCGAGCACCGCCGGGTGGCTGGCGATGACCTGCTCGACCTCGACCGAGGCGATGTTCTCCCCGCCGGAGACGATCACGTCCTTGAGCCGGTCGCGGAGCTCGACATACCCGTCGGGGTGCAACACCCCCAGATCTCCGCTGCGGAACCAGCCGCCCGGGGCAGCGGCGGCCGTCGCCTCTGGGTCGCGGTAGTAGCCGAGCATCAGGTCGTTCCCGCGCAGAGCGATCTCCCCCATGGTCTCGCCGTCGGCGGGGACGTCGGTGTCGTCGGCGGCGAGGACCCGAACCGGCTGGGCGATCACGTTGCCGACGCCCTGTCGCGACTTGAGTTGAGCTCGGCGCCCGGCTGGGAGGTCATCCCAGGATCCCCGCCAATCACAGATCATCACCGGGCCAAAGGTCTCGGTCAGGCCGTACAGGTGAGTGATTTCGATGCCGAGCTCGTCGAACCGCTCGAGCAGCGCCGGCGAGGGCGGCGCTCCGCCGGTAGCGATCCGCAGCGACTGCCGGGGAGGCTTGGCCGCGGGGTGACCGGCCAAGTCGATCAGCACGGTGGGCGCCGCATTCAGATGCGTCACTCCGGCTTCGTCGATCAGTCGCCACACGTCCGTCGGATCCGGCCGCGGCAGGCACACGTGGCGTGCGCCGGCGGCGGTGACCGCCCAGGTGAAGCACCAGCCGTTGCAGTGGAACATCGGCAACGTCCACAGGAACACGCTGTCGGCGTCCAGACGTGCGTGAAACGCCATCGCCAGCGACTGGAGATATGCGCCGCGATGGTGGTACATGACTCCCTTGGGACGGCCGGTGGTGCCGCTGGTGTAGTTGATCGACAGCAGCCCGCGCTCGTCGTCGACCTCGTACCACGCCTCCGGCGCGTCCGCCAGCATCCGTTCGTACTCCTGGCGCGGTCACCAGGCGGGTAGCGACCTCCCCAGCACGGGACAGCGCATCCCTCGCGAGCGGTTCCAGATCGGGGTCGCAGAGCAGCAACTCGGCGCCGCTGTGGCCGAGGATGTAGCCGAGCTCCTGAGCAGACAGGCGCATATTCAGCGCGACCAGCACCGCCCGTGCGAGCGGCACGCCGTAGTGGGCCTCGAGCATCATGTGGGTGTTGCGCGCCAGCACCGCCACTCGCCCGCCGGCCGGAACGCCGAGCCGCTCGATCATCCCGGCGAGCCTTGCCGTCCGTTCCCGGAGCTCTGAGTACGTCCACGACTCAGCCCCGTCGATAACGCCGATGCGATCGCCGTGGACCAGCGCCGAGCGGGCTAGGAACGAGGTCGGCGTGAGCGCAACGAAGGACAGCTCGCTCATCGCTCGCCGCACGTAGCGGTCCAACCGGAAGTGCCGATAGCGCGGCCGAGGGAGATCGACGACGGTGACGAACCCCGGGCTCGCGTTGATCACGTCCGGAATCCGGTTGATCACCTGCGTGCACGTCGCCACGCGCGTGGGGACCCGGTCGTTGCGGAGATGCAGCTCGGCGGGCTCGCCGCGAACGACCCACTCGTTCAGATCGTCCTGGCCCGCTCCGTACACGCAGCCGGTCTGCTGAAAGCTGAACGACGGACCTTCCTCGGTGGTGATCGTGACGGCGTCGCTCACGCCGAGCAGGCTTCCGCGTCCGATCGCACGCCCCAGCGCCCGCGACTGCACCCGTTCCGCGGCGATCACGGGCGTCACCGACGTCTGCACCTCGCGCGGCGTCAGACCGGCGTCCGCGACGAGCGCATCGACGGTGTTGCGGACGACGAACGACGGCCATCCGTGGCTCGCGACGTGGGTTTCGAATTGCCCCAGCGTCGATCCGGCGTGCACGTGCTCGGCCACCTCGGGCCCGTAGTCGTCCACGTTCCACCTCGTCTCGCCGTGCACCGAGTCCACCCGGAGCGCGGCGGCCATCAGCATCGAGGGCAGTGCCATCCAGTAGACGTCCTGCGCGCCCGACCCCATGATCGTGACGTCATTGCGCTTGGCGAGGTCGTCCAACCGCCGCGCCAGCTCGGGCGCGGTCGACCACGGATAGAAGCTCTCCTCCTCGATCGTGATCACGTTGGTCCCGTTTTCCAGACAGACTTTGAAGTGCTCGAACATCGGTTGGAGGTAGCTGGCGACGGCGACCACCGCGACGTCCGCCTCGGCACGTCGCGAGCACCTCCGAAGGGTCGTCGCTCACCAGGACGCCGAGCTGTGTCCCGAGGCCGGCGACGTCGCCGAGATCCCGTCCCACCTTCGCCGGGCTGCGACCGACCGCGCCCACCAGCTGCGCGCCCTTCTCGACCAGCAATCTGGTCACGATCGAGCCCATCGCTCCGACCCCGTAGACCACTGCCCGCACCGGACGACCGAGCGTGCCGACCGCCGATCCGCCGAGCGCCTCGCCGGGGCTACTCTTCACGGCGACTGCGCTCCCTGCTGCGCCCGGGCCCAGGACGCCTCGTCGATCACCGGCCGCTCATAGGGGAACCACCACTCGGGCGATGGCTCCTGGCCGAAGTCCAGGTGCACATGCTTGGACTGCGTGAACGCGGTGATTCCCTCTGCTCCCAGCTCCCGCCCCAGCCCGCTGAACTTCATTCCACCGAACGGCGCAGCGTCGTTGTCCTTCAGGGGATCGTTGACCCAGACGGTTCCGGCCTGCAACTCGGTCGCCGCGCGCATCGCGGTCTCCAGGCTGGAGGTGTAGATGCTGGCGCCGAGCCCGAAGTTCGACCCGTTGGCAAGCTCGATCGCGTGGTCGAGGTCGCGCACGCGCGTGACCGTGGCCAGCGGTCCGAAGATCTCGTGTTCGAAGCGCTGGCGTTCCGGGTCGGTGAGGGCGATCAGCGTCGGCTCGAAGAAGTAGCCCTTATTCAGGCTCGGCGGCGCCTGACCGCCCAGGACGACCGACGCGCCCTGGCCGGAGATATCGTCGATCACGCGGCGGACCTGATCGCGAGCCTGACGGGAGATCAGCGCTCCGACGTCGACGTCGGCAAACGGATCGCCGATCCTCAGACCGCCGATCACCTCGGCGGCGTTGGCCATGAACTCGTCGTAGACGGGCTCCTCGACGAAGAAACGCTCCGCCGAGGTGCACACCTGCCCAGCGTTCAGGAAAGCGGCGAACATGCCACCCCGAGCGGCGACGTCGAGTTTCGCGTCGCCCAGCACGATGAACGGATCCGACCCTCCGAGCTCGAGCAGCAGCTTCTTGATCCGGGGGGCAGCCGCCGCCATGATTCGCGAGCCGACCGCCACCGAGCCGGTGAACGCGATCATGTCCGTGCCGGGATGCTCGACCAGGCGGGCGGCGCCATCGCCGGTGGCGGTGAGAACGTTGAACAGTCCCGCGGGCAGGTGATCGAACACCGACCCCAGGCGCAGGGTGGCCAGTGGCGTCTGCTCGCTGGGCTTGACGATGCAGGCGTTCCCCGCCGCCAGCGCGGCCGCAGCCTGCCATGCCAGGAGCACGATCGGATAGTTGAACGGGAGGATGTGAACCACCACCCCGAGTGGCTCGTTGAGCACGAAGTTCAGTTGGCCCGGCTTCGTCGCCCCGACCACCCGGCCTCGCGACGCTCTCGCGACCTCGCCGAGGTGCCTGAACGCCGTCACGCTCCAGTCGATCTCGTCGCGGTTCTCTCTGAGCGTCTTGCCTCCCTCGCGGGTGAGCATTATGGCCAGCTCGTCGGCGCGCTCCTCGAGCCGCCGCGCGCACTCGTGGAGCAGCTCGACCCGTTCGAGATGATCCGTCCGCCTCCAGTCTCGCTGGGCTCTGCGGGCGGCCTCCACCGCCCGATCGACGTCTCCGGCATCGGCATCAGGAACCTCGGCGATCACCTCCTCGGTCGCCGGGTTCTCGACGGTTGTGACCTTCTTGGAGGTGCTGGTGACGTACTCGCCACCGATGAACAGGCGCTCCATTACATCTCCTCGTCAGGCTCGGGTTCGGGTCGATTCGGCGTCTGGCTGCACCGGCGCTTCGTTGCACTCGACCACGATCGACCCCCGCCGCTTCAGTTCTTCGAGGAACTCGAACGGGTCGTAGTACTCCTCGGGGTCGATGAAGCCGACGGCCGCGGCACGGCCGTGGCGGGCGAGCAGCTGCACGCCGACCGCGGCCGTGATCCCGGTCATCCGGGCGACGCCGCGTTGGCCCCAGTCCGCGGGGTGGCTCACGGCGTAGGTTCGTTTGACCTCGACGCCGTCGCGGATGCCGGCCACCTCGACGTTCAAATACAGCATCCACGGCGCTGCGTCGCGGTCGCCCCCGCGGCTGAGCCAGATCGCCTGCTTGGTAGCGCCCAGGGCCGGCTCGGCCAGCAGGCCATAGCGCCTCAGCACGGACATGTCCTGCATCAGCTCCGGCCGCCAGCTGCCCCGGACAGCGCAGTGACGCAGCGCGGGGAAGTGGCGCGGAAGCGTGGTGACTTCGGTATGGGGCACGTAGTACACGTGCTGGCGGCCAACCGGCGCCGCGAAATCCACGAGGCGCGATCCCTCCATGAACTCGGCCCGGTAGTAGCGGCCATCGCGGTAATACCGGCGGTTCGTGCAGTCCTCCGACAGCTCCCACAGGATCGTGTCCAGCAACCCGGGGGTCGGAGCAACCGACCTCAAGCTGATCCATGAGATCTCGACTTCGTGCAGGCTTTCGAGCGACTCCGCGGCGTGGCGCACCAGCACGTTGGACAATCCGGGCGAGGCGCCCAGCCCGGAGATCGCCGTGATCCCTGCCTCCTCGGCGACCGCGCGGTGGCGGTCCTCGGGCTCCGATATGAGATCCGCGTAATCGACCGGCACGGCCGCCGCCAGCGAGAGGACGCGGTCGAACAGCGTGAAGCTGGTGCAGTTGATCAGAACGTCGGCGTCGGCGAGTCGCCTCCGGGCGGCGACCGGGTCTTGGACATCGAGCTCGCAGGCGCAGACGTTCGGGTGTAGTTCCCCGAGTTCATCGGCGAGCGCCGTCGCGCGACCGCGATCGAGATCGGCGATCAGCAGCTCGTCGATCTCCTGTCCGAGCGCGAGGTCCCTCGCGATCTCCGAGCCGACCTCGCCGGCGCCGCCGACCAGCACTACGCGCATGACCCATTCTGTCCGCCGCACCCGGATGGGCGCAATTGCGCAATTGGATGAATTGGACATGGGCCTCATACAGTGGTATGAGAGGCCGATGGCGATCACCGTCAGGGAGCTGGTCGAGACCTCGCACGTCGGGACTCGCTTTCATGCCGGCCGCTCCGGCTCCGAGCAGGTGATCAACTGGGCGCACTCATGCGAGATGCCCGACCCCTGGCGTTGGCTCGAGCCGTTCGACATGCTGATGACCAACGGCATCGGGATCCCCGCTGACCCCGATCACCAGGCCCGATACATCGACCGTCTGGCCGATGCCGGGATCAGCGCGATCGCCGTCGGCGAAGGGGTCGCCGCACCCGAGATCTCTCGTGCCATGGTGTCGGCGGCTGACCGCCGGGCGCTGCCGATCCTCCTGACGGCCTACGAAATCCCGTTCGCCGCCGTCGCCCGGGTGGTGGCCGAGGCGCGCACGGACGCTGCCGAGCGTCACCGGCTGATGAAGACCGCACGAATTCACGAGTCGCTTCGGGCCGCGACGATCGAGGGACGTGAGGGCAGCTCGCTGCTCGATGAGCTCGGAGCGGAGCTCGCGTGTCGGCTTGCGGTGCTCGACGTCGCCACCTGGCGAGACTCGTTCATGCCGCAGCAGCGTCTGGCCACGACGGCGCGGGGCGTCCTGGAGGACACCTTGAACCGCTGTGCCGGCCATCTCCCCGCGCTGCTCCGACTGGATGTCGAGGGCGACGCCGCATTGCTCGTCCCGGTCCCCTCACGCCGGCCGGCCGCGCTGATGGCCAGTCGTTTCGCCGAGCCCGTGCCTGAGCTGAGCCTGCTGCAGCACGTCTCCACGGTCGCCGCGTTGGAGCTGGAGAGACTGGCGGCGAAGCGCGACGCGCTCAGCCGCGACGGCGCGGAGCTGTTCGGTGCGCTGCTGGCCGGCGAACCGGAACCGGCCGCTGCGCTGGCCGGATTGCGGCGCGCGGGCCTGTCTGGCGACCTCGTCGTGGCCACGTGGTCAGAACCCACCGAGCCGGACTCGCTTCATCAGGACCTGTATGCGGTGGGGTTGCCGCACCTGCTGCGCGGTGGGGAGCGCGACGAGCTGCCCGCGGCGTTGATCCCGGATGACGACGGCTCATGCCGGTTGCTCCTCGGCTCGCTCGGTGGCGATCGATCCATCGGATTGAGCGCCACGATCGCTTCATCCGGCCGCGTGCGAGACGCCGCCCGGGAGGCGCGTTGGGCGCTGCACGCCGCGCAAACCGACGAGCCGATCTCCCGCTATCGCAAGGACCGTCCCGCCCTGTGGGCATTCGCGCCGGACCGCTCCAACGAGATGGCCGAGCATGTCCTGGGTCGGTTGATCGAATACGACCACGATCACCACACCTCCCTGGTCCGGACGTTGGCGGTGTTCCTTACAAACAACCGATCGCCGAAACCCGCCGCCGCCGAGCTGTTCATCCACCGACAGACACTCGTGTATCGCCTTCGTCGGATTGAGGCTCTCACCGCACGCAGCTTGTCGAGCACCGAAGACGTAGTAGAGCTGTGGCTCGCGCTACGTGCGGTCGAGCTGATCGAAGGGTCGCGGTTGCTCGGCGCTTGACGGTCACTTTATGCTCCGGCGGGGTTTCTGCCCAGCATGAAGCTAGCCACAAAAGGAGCGTGATGAGGCGGATCAAGGCGGTCGTCTACGGCGTCGGCGCGATGAACACGATCGCGACACGGCTGATGCTCGAGAAGGGCGTCGACATCGTTGGCGCCCTGGCTCGCAGCCCGGAGAAGGTTGGCCGGGATCTCGGCGAGGTGGCGGGGCTCGGCTACGAGACCGGCGTGGTGATCGAGAACGATCCGGAGAAGGTGCTGTCGACCCGCCAGGTCGACATCGCCGTGATCGCGGTGGCCAGCTATATGTCGGACATGTACGAGCACCTGCGCCTGTGCGCTGAGCACGGCGTCAACGCGGTGACGATCGCAGAGGAGGCTCTGTATCCGTGGAACACGTCGCCGATGCAGACCGCCGAGCTTGACCATCTCGCCCGTCACAACGGCTGCACGCTCACCGGTACCGGCCACCAGGACGTCTACTGGGTCAACCTGGTCAGCATGGTCATGGCCACGTCGCATCGGCTGGAGACCGTGACCGGCAAGGCCAGCTGGAACGTCGACGACTTCGGTCCGGAGGTGGCCAAGGACCAGCGCGTCGACACGACCGTCGAGGACTTCGACCGGTGGCTGGCCGAGACCGCGCGCCCGCCGAGCTTCGGCAAGAACACGCTCGGCGCCCTGGTCGACGACCTCGGGGTCACGGTGACCAAGCAGTCGAGCACGACCCGGCCCGAGGTGGCGACCCAGGCCGTGTCGTCCAAGGCGCTGGACCTGACCGTCGAGCCTGGCCGGGTGATCGGCTTCACCGATGTCGACACGATGTCCACCGAACAGGGGATCACGCTCACCTTCGAGATGACCGGCCGCCTGTATGTGGAGGGCGAGTCCGACATCAACGATTGGACGTTCACCGGCGAGCCCGAGCTGCACCTGTCAAACCCGGCTGTGCCAACCGGAATGACCACCGTCACCCAGCTGGTCAACCGGATCCCCGACGTGATCAACGCGCCGCCCGGGTTCGTCACGATGGAGAAGTTGCCACGCCCGCGCTACCGGACCTACCCGCTGGGCGCCTACGTGCGCGACCGCGGGCCGGGGCGGCGACCGCGGCCGTAGGTGTAGATCCTGAGCGGGTGGTTCGGGCGGAGCGGATCGCCGGTCGATGTCGCGTATGCACCCCCGCCGAGGGCGCACCACCGACGCGTCCTGACCGACGACGCATCCGCCCGCCCGGGACGCTAGGTCAGCAGCTCGCGGGCGGCGCGCTGGCCGCTGCGCAGCGCGCCCTCCATCAGGCCGTGCCAGCGGCCGGCCGTGTGCTCGCCGGCGAACATCAGACGCCCCGCCGGGCGGCGCAGTTCGGGATCCTCGATCGGGGCCTGGGCCGAGCGCGCCGAGTACGCGCCTCGGACCCAGGGATCGCGGTCCCAGGTCGACACAAGCGCCGCGTCTGGATCGAGCTCGAGGTCTGGGCGCAGCCGGCGCAGCGCATCCACCCAGCAATCCGGGCCTTCGTGCACGTCGAGCGCGGCCACCGCCCGGCTCGAGCCCGCGAACGCGGCCACGAACGACAACGGCTCGCCGTCGGCGCCCAACTGCGTGTAACACCAGAAGCGGCCGGGCACCGAGAGCGTCGCGCTGGGCGGCGCGGGTGTGCGCAGGGCGACGAACAGCTTTGCCGCGTCTCCGTAGCGCACGTTGCGGTGAGCGGTGACCTTGGCCTGCGGCAGCGGTGGATCGAACTGGATCGCGTCGATCACGCTCGCGGGTACGGCCACCACCGCCGCGTCGGCCGCCGCCTCGCCCGCGTCGGCGACGACGCGCACCTCGGCGCCCCGACCAGTTGACCGCCCTCACGGGCGCCGACAGCCGCACGGCGTCCCCGAGGCTCTCGGCCAGCGCACGAGCGATCCGATCGTTGCCGCCCTGCACCGTGTGCGTGTCGAAGTCACCGAACGATCCCGCACCCTCGCGCACGACCGAGGCGTCCAGGTCATCGGCGCAGTACGCACAGCTGACCTCCACGCCGCGCCGCGATCGCGTCCGCCACGCCGCTGCCGATACGGGCGCGCGTGAGCGCGCCATAAACATTCTCGCCCTCGACGGTCGACAACGCGCGGATCTGATCGATCGCCGCGACCACCTGCGCGCGCGAAACCGGTTCGCCGCCGCGTGGCTCGCGGTCGCCGTACAGCGTGCCCTTGCGCACCAGCGTCAGCCCGAGCCGTCGGGCGGCCGCGATCAGCTCTCGGTCGTGAGGGAGGATGAATTCGGCGCCGCGCTCGATCGTCGCGCCGGCGAACGGCACCGACCAGACGCGACCGCCGACCCGTTCGCGGGCCTCGAACACCTCGACGTCGACTCCGACGCGGTGCAGCTCATCGGCGGCGGCGAGGCCGGCCAGGCCGGCCCCGATCACGATGACGCGCCTCGTGGACCCCACTAATGGTCGGGCGGCTCCCAGCCCTCGAGCACGCTCGGCTTGTAATCGGCGCCCACGGTCCGCGAGCCCTCGATCCACGGCCCCAGCTCGGGCTGGGGGAACTTGCAGTGGCGGTCCTTGAGCGCGATCCCGTACGAGTTGCCCGACTGCAGGTGCTTGATCAGCACCTTGCGCGCGACCTCGTCGCCGCGTCCCTCGGGAATCGGGAAGTAGATCTTGATGAAGGAGTTGGAGTAGCGGTCGAACACCGCGGGGGTTCCCTCCTCCTCGAGCAGCTCGATGTCCTCGAGCCAGTTGAGGTCGTCGCCGGGAGTCGCCGCCATCAGGTCGATGTCCTCGATCAGCGACACGTCCTCCTGGTAGGGGAACCGCTCGCCCGACAGGTACTCCGCATCGATCGAGACGATCTTCTCGGGCTCGGCGGGGAGCTGGTGGTGATCACTCATCGTCTTCACCTCAGCCGAGCTCGACGCCCTCGCGCTCGGTCGCGAGGTAGTCGATCGGGTTCTCGATGTGGCGCTGCAGCAGCGTCTTGATCTCGTTCAGCGTGCGCTCCTCCGAGACGCCCGGGATGTAGTCGGTGCCGGCGAGCGGCACCCGGGCCATCGCCGATGCCTCGACGGTCAGCGCCGCCAGGTCCTCGGGCTCGAGGCTGTGAACGTTGGTCTTCCCGCATGCGCGCGCGAGCATTTGACATTCCAGGGTCAGTGTGTGCAGGAAGTTGTAGACGCGGTTGGCGGCCTCGTCGACGACCAGCCGCTTGCGCAGCTCCGGGTCCTGGGTGGCCACGCCCACCGGGCAGCGGCCGGTGTGGCAGTGGTAGCACTGGCCGGCGGGCACGCCGACCGTGCCCTCGTAGTCGGTGACCCCGGGGATCTCCTTATTGCAGTTGAGCGCCATCAGCGCCGAGTGGCCGATCGCGATCGCGTCGGCGCCGAGCGCCAGGCACTTGGCCACGTCGCCGCCGTTGCGGATCCCGCCGGCGACGACGAGGTCGACCTCGTCGGCCATGCCCACGTCCTCGAGCGCCCGGCGGGCCTCGGGGATCGCGGCCATCAGCGGGATCCCGGTCTCCTCGGAGGCCACGTGGGGGCCGGCCCCGGTGCCGCCCTCGGCGCCGTCGAGGTAGATGATGTCGGGGCCGCACTTGGCCGCCATCCGCACGTCGTCATACACGCGCGCGGCGCCCAGCTTGAGCTGGATCGGGATCTCGTAGTTGGTCGCCTCGCGGACCTCCTGGATCTTCAGCGAGAGGTCGTCGGGGCCCAGCCAGTCCGGGTGCCGGGCCGGCGAGCGCTGGTCGATCCCGGCCGGGAGCGAGCGCATCTCGGCCACCTGCTCGGTGACCTTCTGGCCCATCAGGTGGCCGCCCAGCCCGACCTTGCAGCCCTGCCCGATGAAGAACTCGCAGGCATCGGCCAGCATCAGGTGATGCGGGTTGAAGCCGTACCGGCTCTGGATCACCTGGTAGTACCACTTGGTCGAGAGGTCGCGCTCGGGCGGGATCATCCCGCCCTCCCCGGAGCAGGTCGCGGTGCCGGCCATCGACGCGCCCTTGGCGAGCGCCATCTTGGCCTCCAGCGACAGCGCGCCGAAGCTCATCCCGGTGATGTAGACCGGGATGTCGAGCTCGATCGGCTTGGAGGCAAAGCGCGAGCCGAGCACGGTCTTGGTCACGCACTTCTCGCGGTAGCCCTCGATCACGAACCGGGTCAGCGTGCCCGGCAGGAACATCAGATCGTCCCAGTGCGGGATCTTCTTGAACATCGAGAAGCCGCGCATGCGGTAGCGCCCGAGCTCGGACTTGACGTGGATGTCGTCGATCACCTCGGGGGTGAAGATCGCGCTGCGCCCCAGGCGGTTGCGCGACATGGGTGCGTTTTCGTCGGCCATGGCGACCTCTCCTAGAGCACGAGCTTTCGCTCGGAGGGCTCGAGCGAGTCGTAGTTGTAGAGCTTCTTGCCGCACACGAACTTCTGCATCTCGGGCGGCGAGCCGAGGTGATAGATCTTGAACTTGCGCTGCACGAACTCGGTGTCGGCGTCGGTCCACTCGCCCTCGACGCAGTCGATCCCCAGCGACTTGACCTTGCCGGCCACGTACAGGGTCGCCGTCGTACATCGAGTCGCCCAGCCCGGGCCCGACGTCGCCGCAGATGATCTGCCGGCCGCGCTGCATCATGAACCCGGTCATCGAGCCCGCGTCGCCGAGCGAGATGATCGTCCCGCCCTTCTGGTCGATGCCGCTGCGGGCGCCGACCTGGCCCTTGACCACGAGGTCGCCGCCGCGCAGCGCCGCCCCGGTCAGCGAGCCGGCGTTGCTGTCGATCACGACCACGCCCGACATCATGTTCTCGCAAGCCGACCAGCCGACGCGTCCGGTGATGTGGACCTCGGGGCCGTCGATCATCCCGCAGGCGAAGTAGCCGAGGCTGCCCTCGAAGCGGATCCGGCAGCGCGTGAGGAGCCCGACGCCCAGCGAGTGGCGAGCGCCCGGGTTCCTGATCACGACCTCGTGGATGCCCTCCTTGTAGACCAGCCGGCGCAGCTCGAGGTTGATCTGCCGGGTGGTGAGCTCGCGCGCGTCGAACGTGGCCGAGTCGCCGTCGATCTCGGCGGTGTGCGGGACGCGCTCGTCGAGCTCGACCAGTCCGCGCGGATCGAAGCGAGGCTGGTCACCCGCCACCTGGCCCGTTAGCGCTGCCATACCATCACCTTGCTCTCATAGGGGTCGTAGGTCTCGATCTCGTGGTCGATCACCGCGCGGATCGCAATCTCCTCGGACGCGAGCGCGACCATGTCGTCGCCCTCGTAGAGCACCAGCGGCTTGGCCGCCAGCTCATCCTTGGCCATTCCCAGCGCATCCTCGGACACGCAGATGTAGGTGAACACGCCGTCGAGGTCCTCGAGGCTTCGGTGCATCGCGTCCTCGAGCGAGTCGCCCTTGCTCATCCGCTCGGCGAGATACACGGCGATGATCTCCGAGTCGCAGTCCGACGCGAACCGGTGCCCCGCCGCCTCCAGGCGCCGGCGCCACTGGTGGTAGTTGGTCAGCTGCCCGTTGTGCACCACGGCCACGTCGGAGAACGGGTAGGCCCAGTAGGGGTGGGCGTTTGAGATGTCGACGTCTGACTCCGTCGCCATCCGCACGTGCCCGATCCCGTGGCTGCCGAAGTAGTTCTCCAGGTGATACGCCGCGCTGACCGTGTTGGCGTCCCCGAGGTCCTTGACGATCTCGAGCGCGTGGCCGAGCGACAGCACCTCGACGCGGGGGACCGACTCGACGTAGTCGGCGAGCTTCTTGAGGTCGCCCTCGTAGCCCAGCGTGGCGGTGAACGTGTAGGCGTTCGTCTCATCGATGCTGAGGATCTGCGCGCCCGCCGCCTTCACCCGGGCCTCGGTCTCCCGGTGGCGGCGCCGGATGTCGGCCGCCCCGTCGAGGTTGTCGAGGTCACTGGCGTCAGCGAGCTTGACCCGCAGCACCAGGTCGTTGGTCGGCTGGCGGTACAGCGCCACGCCGGTCGAGTCGGGCCCACGGTGCTTCATCGACTGAAGCATCTGGGTCATGTCGCGCCCGATCCGGTGGGCGCCGTTTCCGTTCCTATAGATGATCCCAGCGATTCCACACATTGGCGTTCGTCTCCGCCTGCCGGTTAGATGATTGATTTCGATTTGGACGCCCGCGGGGCGGTCGGGGGGCGAGCGGGGCGGCGCGGGCGGAGGCGACGCGTAGCGGAGCTACGCGAGCCGAACGCACGTGCCGCATCCGCGAAGGCATCCCGGCCGCATCCGGGGGTGATCAAATTGGAATCAATCATCAGGGCAGGACCTCTAGGTATTCGTCGCGCTCCCAGTCGGTGACGGCCGCCAGGTAACGCTCCCATTCGTCGCGCTTGTAATGGTTGAAGACCTTGTACAGGCGGCCCGGCATCGCGCTGCGCACGACCTCGTCGGCGGCCAGCGCATCGAGCGCGGCGCCGAGGCTGTCGGGCACCTTCTCGATGTTCGCGCCCTCCTGGAGCAGCTCATAGGTGTTGCCCTGCTGCGGAGGCCCGGGGTCGATCTGACGCCGCACACCGTCCAGGCCGGCGCGCAGCAACGTGGCGACGGTCAGGTACGGGTTGCACGACGAGTCGACGCCGCGGTACTCGAAGCGCCCGCCGGCGGCGACGCGCACGGTCGTGGTCCGGTTCTGCCACCCCCAGTTCTTATAGATCGGGGCCCAGAAGCCGGTGTCCCACATGCGGCAGTAGGAGTTGACCGTCGGGTTGCCGACGCACATCAGCGCCGGGAAGTGCTCGAGCATCCCGCCCAGGAAGTTGCGCGCGAACTCCGACAGCTGCGCCGGGCCGTCCGGGTCGTGGAAGACGTTGTTGCCCTGGTCGTCCATCAGCGTGAAGTGGTGGTGATGGCCGTTGGCCGACACGCCGGTGAATGGCTTGGGCATGAAGCTCGGCAGCAGGCCGTGCTTGCGCCCGACCGCCGCGCACACCTGGCGATAGGTGGTGATGTTGTCGGCGGTGCGGACCGGCCGGTCGAAGCGGAAGTTGAGCTCGAGCTGGCCGGGGGCGTCCTCGTGGTCGCCGTAGCTCATGTCGAGGCCGAGCTGCTGGCCGTAGTCGACCACGTCGAGCAGCACCGGACGGAGCTCCTCGAACTGGTGGATGTGGTAGCAGTAGGGCTTGGTGACTCCCTCGGGCTCCGCGCCCTCGGGACCGCGCTTGAGCCACATCATCTCGGGCTCGATCCCGATCAGGAACTGATAGCCGAGCTCCTGCTCGAACTCGTGGGCGACCTTCTTGAGGTTCTGGCGCGGGTCGGCGTCGAGCAGCTCACCGGTCTCGGTGTCATAGCAGTCGCAGTAGACCCGGGCGACGCGGTTGTCCCAGGGCAGGACCGCGAACGTGTCGAGGTCGGCGACGGCGGCCAGCTCGGACTCCTCGGGGCCGAAGCCGATGTAGTTGCCGTAGCGATCGGTGAACAGGTTGGCGGTGGCGCCGTAGACCAGCTGGTAGCCCTTCTCGGCCACCTGCGCGAAGAACGTGGAGACGACGCCCTTGCCCATCACCCGGCCGGTCACAGAGACCTGCTGGAAGAACACGTACTTGATGCCCTCGGCCTCGATCCGCCGCGTCAGCAGCTCGATCTTCTCGGCGCGCCCCGGCGCGTTGCGCGCCTCCTCGAGCGTCGCCGGCGCGGGCGCGATGTTCGGAGTGGCCAGCACCTGCTCCACGCCTCCCCCGAATACCTGCTCGGGAGCGATGCGGCCGTCCCCGTCTCCCGTCGGCTTGTCCACAATCGCCATCTCCGCTCCTTTCGTCCTCCCACCCCCACGCACCGCGGGCGGGGACGATGGGACTGTGCCGTTCACCCTCTCACGGGATCGCCGCCTGTCGGCGACGGCCGCGCGCGGGCCTTTTCGGGGCCGGTTCGCGCGCGGCCCGCGGTTATCCCACGGACCACCGTCTGTACAAATTCGTACAGGCGGGGTTATAGCATTTGCGGGGGTGCGGAGCAAGCCTCGCCGCCCTGGCTCGCGGGGGATCCTCGGGGTGCCGGTCCCGGGTTTTCCTCGCGGTTGCTCTCGGGGCTCGGCCGACGTGCGTAACACGACAAATCCGACCGCGCCCGGGGAGGGTTGCCGCACCGAGCACGCATACGGTGCTCAACACGGCAAGGCACGGGATCGAGGGCGGATTTGACGCGTTGTGCACGCCCCGAGTGCAAGACTCGAGCGATCCCCGGGTCAAGCCGATCGCGTTGACCCTCCGAGCACCCTGCGCTAGCATCGTCCATGCCAATAGCGCAATGCCATTGCCCATAGCGCACAACACTGATCCCACGCCACACAGAGAGAGCAGATGCCCGACCAACAGCTCCCCTCCTCCGTACAAGTCCTCGTGATCGGCGCCGGCGTCCACGGCCTGTCGACCGCCTGGCACTCGGCCAAACAGGGCCGCGACGTGCTGGTCGTCGACAAGACCTCGGTCGCCGCCGGCGCTTCGGGCATCGCCTGCGGCGTGATCCGCAACAACTACTTCCAGCCCGCGATGCAGGAGCTGATGGCCGCTTGCGTGGAGGTGTGGGAGTCCGACCCCGAAGCGTTCCACTACCACCCGACCGGGTACGTGGCACTCGGTCCGCCCTCGCAGGACGGCGATCTGACCGAGGTGTTCGAGCGCCAGCAGCAGATCGGCTATCCGTCCGAGCTTCACCTCGGCGAGCGTGAAGTCGAGGCTCACATGCGCTCGATGTACCCGGACTGGCGAGCGCCCGGCCTGACCGTGTGCCTGCACGAGCACGCCGGCGGCTACGCGTTCAATCGTGAGTCGATGCTCGGGCTGGCCGACAAGGCCCGCGAGGCGGGAGCCCGGATCATCGAGGGCGTCGAGGTCACGGGCTTTCAGTTCGACCAATCGGGCGCCGTGGAGCGGGTGCAGACCAGCGCCGGCCCGGTCGAGGTCGACCAGGTCGTGGTGGCTGTCGGCCCGTGGATCGCCTCGCTGTGGGAGCTGCTCGGCCTACCCGACCACATCGACGTCCGCCAGCCCGACGGCGAGGTCAGGACCAATCTGCCGATGTGGACCTACTGGTATCTGCAGGAGGGCGAGGTCGACATCGACCCGGCCACGTTCGTGACCGCCGACGGCAAGTCCTCGGCGGTGCTTCACGTCGACTCAGACCAGCCGCTACGCGACGACTCCGGTGCGCTGATCACCAGCGAGCCGTGGGGCGTGTACTTCAAGCCAGACCGCAGCTCGATTCAGGGCGGCGCCCAGCCGCTGACCGTGGGACCCGAGTTCGAGGTCGACCCGTACCCGACCGGGACGGTCGAGCCCGGGTTCCCGGACATGTGGTCGGCGTCGCTGTCGCACTGCCTCGAGCGGTTCGAGGGCTGTCGAGCGAAGTTCCGGGCGGTCCGCTCGGGCGGAGTCGGCGCGTTCACCGTCGACAACTTCCCGGTGCTCGACTACATGCGCCCGAACGTGTTCGTGGCCGCGGACTCAAACCACGGATACAAGATGATCGCGATCGGGCGGGAGGTCGCCAGGGTGCTCGAGGGCGAGCACTCGTCGCTGCTTGCACCGTTTCGCTACGAACGCTTCCAGACCGGCGACCTGCACCCGGTCTCCCACAGCCCCTACCCCTGGAGCTGAGGGCTCAGGGGCCCTGGGCTCACGCGCCCTGGGCTCCCGCGGCCGAGCCCGGCCCGCCCAGCGCGCGCCCCACCTCGGCGGCGGCGCGCCGCAACGGATCGCGCATCGCTCGCCGCTTGGCGGCGGGCAGCCGCGTCGCCGGCCCCTGTAGCCCCAGGATCGCCACCAGCTCGCCGCCGCGTCCGAGCACGGGCGCGGCCATCGCGGCCAGGTCGACCTCGCGCTCGCCGACGGCCTCGGCGATGCCCTGCTCGCGGACCTCCTCGAGCTCGGCCCGCAGCACTGCCGGATCGGTGATCGTCCGCTCGGTGTAGGTCACCAGCTCACCCTCCGGCGGGCGCGCCTGAGCGGGGCCGAACGCGAGCATCACCTTGCCGGCCGCGGTGGCATGCGGGATGCTCGGGCGCCCCAGCCGGGCCATGCTGACCACGCTCGACGGCGCCGGCACGAAGTCGACGGTGATCGCCGCTTCGGCGCCCGGTACCGACAGCGTCGCCGACTCGCCGGTCTCTCCGACCAGCGACGCCAGCCACGGCCGCGCGCGCTCGCGCACGTCCAGCTGCGCCAGCACCCGGTCGGCCAGCCCCACGAGCTTCAGACCGAGCCGGTAGGGCCCACCGGCTGAGCGCTCCACGAAGTGCCCCGCCTCGAGCGTCGCCAGCAGCCGCGACGCGGTGCTGGCGTTGACCCCGATCCGTCGCGCCAGCTCGTTGACGCCCAGGCCCGAATCGCTCTCGGCCAGCGCATCCAGCAGCGCCGTCGCCCGGGCGACCGATCCGACCTCCCGCCGGGTCCCACGGCCCGAGCCCTCCATCACTCAGGCCGGGCTAGGCGCCGTTGTCCGGCCGCCGCCCGCGCGTGCGACGCCCGGCCCCGACCACGCGGGCGTTGCGGAGGTTGGCGACCGGCGCGGGGCGCGTCGACTCCAGCGAGCGCATCACCATCACGTCGATCCCACCCGGCGCGAACAGGTCGCGCGAGTAGGCCACGCGCTCGTCGCGCCCGGCGTAGATCAGCTCCTCGAGCTCGAGCACCGCGGTCGTCCGGTTGACGCCCAGCAGCCGCCCCGCCCGCTCCCGGGGTCCCAGCAGCGATGGGATCACGCGCGTGCGCGCGAACGTGACCGGCACGCCGAGCTCGATCAGCAGGTCGAGCACCATCCTCCCGCGCTGGAGCGCGTCGCGCAGCGCGTCGTCGTCGGGCAGCGTCACGCTGGGGTGCACGACATCGAACATCACCGCGACCGGCGCATCATCGGCCACGAGCGTCCGCGACACCGTCAGCGCCGGCGCAATCGGAGCCAGGCCGAGCGCCTCCCCCACCTCGACCCCGACCGCGCGGCGATCGATCCGGAGGTCGACGGACGACAGCGTCAGCCCCCGCCGGCTGGCCAGCGAGGAGTACGGCTCGAGGCGCTCCAGGCGCTCATCGAGCGCGGTTGGCACCACAACCCTGCCGACGAACGTGCCGCTGCCCTGCCGGCGCACGATCTCTCCGCTCTCCTCCAGGCGCTGCAGCGCGCTGCGCAGCGTGCCTCGCGACACGCCGAGCATCGCCGCCACCTCGTGCTCGGGCGGAAGCCGATCGCCCTGGCGGTAGCGACCGCCGGCCAGCCAGTTGTGGAGCGCCTGCTCGGCGCTGTCTACGAGTGAGGGCGCACCGGCCTCTGCGGCGGAGGACTCGCCTCCGACGCGACCGTTTTGACGCCGGCGTGTGTTCGTGGTTCGCGCCATCTTCAAGCACGCATGTGGCGTATGCCCGTGACCAGGGTCGCCCCACGCTGGACGGTTTGTCGCTTTACATCATCCCCGGTCCGGCGGCGAATGTCACCTATCGAGCGCGCGAAGCTCAGTCGTCGGGATCGCGCGGTGCCACCACGTCCGCTGCCCCGCCCGGGCCCGCCCGCAGCACCTGGACGTGCTCGAACCCGAACCGGCCCTTGACGCACAGGTTCCCGAGCGTCACGTCGTGGTCGGCGGGCGAGGTCACCTTCACGATCCGATTGTCCTGGACGTGCAGCTCGAGGCTGCAGCCGACGCCGCAGAACGCGCAGATCGTCTCGGTCGTGTGCTGGCGCGACTCGTCCCATTCGCCGCTCTCGCGCAGCTCGTACTCGTGGCTGGGCATCAGCGCGCCCGTCGGGCACACCTGGATGCAGTTACCGCAGTAGACGCACGCCGACTCCGGCAGCGGCGTCGAGAACTCGGTCGAGACGTGCGCGTCGAACCCGCGGCCTGCGACCGTGATCGCGAACGTGTTCTGGTGCTGGTCGCCGCACGCGTCGACGCACTTGTAACAGAGCACGCACTTGGAGTAGTCGCGCATGTACAGCTCGTTGTCGATCTTCGGCGGACCCGCCACCGTCGCCGCCGTCTGACCGTCGGGCACGATGTGATGTCCGGGACGGTGATGCTCGCGGTCGGGGTCGGGCGCGGCGGGCGGTCCGTAGCGCTCCGGTGCCGCCTCGTAGCGCTCCAGGTAGACCTTGAGAATCGGGGTGGTCGACAGGTCGACCGACGAGTCCAGCAGCTCGAGCACCATCTTGCGGTTCAGGCGCACGCGATCTGAGTCGGTGTGGATCACCATGCCGTCCTCAGCCAGCCGGGAGCACGCCGGGACCAGCGTGCGCGCGCCCTCGAGCTCGACCATGCATACGCGGCACGCGTTGGCCGGGGTCAGCGTGTCTCCGTAGCACAGGGTCGGCGTGTCGATCCCCAGGCGGTTACAGGCGTCGAGCAGGGTCGCGCCATCCGGGACAGTGACCTGCTGATCGTCGATGGTCACCTCGACTGTGCGCTGCTCGCTCATCAGCGGACCTCCTCCTTGAACACTCCCAGCTTCTCGATCGCCGTGGCGACCGCGCTGTTGGCGGTCTGACCCAACCCGCAGATCGACGAATCCCGCAGACAGGTCCCGAGGTCCTCGAGCACCGCGAGCTCCTGGGCGACGCCGCCACGGGTCCTGCCCGAGATCAGCCGTGCCAGCGCCTCCTCCTGGCGGACGGTGCCCACGCGGCAAGGGGTGCACTGGCCGCAGGACTCGTCTCGGAAGAAGCCGGCGATCCGCAACACCACCAGACGTAGGTCGACCGTGTCGTCGATCGCCACCACCACGCCGGAACCCAACGTCGCTCCTGCCGCGCGGGCGCTCTCGAACGTCAGCTCCAGGTCAAGCTCGTCGGGTCCGACGAACCCACCGGCGGCGCCGCCCAGCAGCACCGCCTGCAGCTTGCCGCTGCCGGCGATCCCGCCGGCGCGCTCGAGCAGGGCGCTGAGCTTCTCGCCGAACGGCACCTCATAGACGCCGGGGCGCCCGACGTGGCCCGAGAGGCAGAACAAACGCGTCCCGGTCGACCTCTCGGTACCGGTGCGCGCGTACTCGAGCCCGCCGTTGAGCACGATCCAGGGGACATTGGCCAGCGTCTCGACGTTGTTGACGACGGTTGGCTTGCCGAACAGCCCGCGCACCGTCGGGAACGGCGGCTTGGCCCGGGGCTCGCCGCGGTAGCCCTCGATCGAGTTGAAGATCGCGGTCTCCTCGCCACAGATGTAGGCGCCGGCACCCTGGCGGAGCTCGATGTCGAAGTCAAAGCCCTCGCCGTGGATGTCGGTGCCCAGGTATCCGTAGTGGCGGCACGCCGACAGCGCGTGCGACAGGATCTCGCGATCGTTCGGGTATTCGCCACGCAGGTAGATGAAGCCGTGGCTGCAGTCGGTCGCGTAGGCGGCGATCGTCATTGCCTCGATCACCGCGAACGGGTCGCCCTCCAACAAGGCGCGGTCCTTGAACGTCCCCGGCTCGGACTCGTCGGCGTTACAGATCAGGTAGTGGGGATGGGCCGGCTGCTGGGCAACCGCCTCCCATTTGACGCCGGTCGGGAACGCGGCGCCACCGCGCCCCATCAGGCCCGAGTCCTTGACCTCGCGGATCACGCCTGCCTTGCCTAGCTCGAACGCCCGGCGCAGTGCGCTGAAGCCGTCGCGGGCGCGGTAGTCGTGAAGGCTGTGCGGGTCGGCCACGCCGATCCGACGCAGCAGCCGCAGACCGGGCTCGCCCTGCTGGGGCACCCGCGCCGGCGGCGGCTCGGGCACCGGATTGCCCTCCAACAGTGCAAACGCCTGCTCGGGCTCGGCCGGGGCCAACACCTGCTCGCGCACCGGCTGGCCGGCCTCGGTCATCAACGCGGCCGGGGCCCGGTCGCACTGTCCCAGGCAGGGGCTGCGCAGCCAGGTGAAGCCGCCGAAGTCCTCGTGCTCTGACCCGAAGCGCTGCTCGAGCGACTCGATCAGGTCGCCGGAGCCCTTGCACTGGCAGACCACGTCCTCGCACACGTGCAGCACCCGTGGGGGGCGTGGGTCCACTGACAGCAACCCGTAGAAGGTGGCCACCCCGTAGGCGTCGGCCGGCGGCACCGTCAGGCGCTCACAGACGTAGTTGAGCGCGCCGTCGGAGATCCAGCCGATCCGCGCCTGGACCGCCTGAAGTGCCGGCAGCAGCAGCGGCCGCTGGTCGCGGGCCTCGTGTCCGCCGTACACCACGCGGCCCCCGACGTCGAGCTTGGGGGCGCTCCCGTTTCCGTTCGTCGGGAGGACCGCCGATCCGACGAACTCGTCGACCGCCTCGCGTTCGGCCTCCGTCGGGATCGCCAGCAGCAGCCGCAGGTCCATCAGGATGAGGCCCGGGCGGGTTGGCCATCGCCGTCGTGGGCGACCTGCTCGCGGTCGCCATTAGGCGCCGTCCGTCCGCCGCCGTTGCCGGCGGCCCCGTGTCCGTTGGTCACGCCCACCATCTCAGCGGCCCGCTTGCGCTGTCCGTTGGTGCGCAGCTTCTCGACCCGCACGGCGGTGGCCTTGAACTCCGCCGTACCCGACCGCGGGTCGACCGCGTCGATCGTCAGCACGTTGGTGTCGACCTGGTCGGGGAAGTGGAACGTCATGAACGCCAGCCCCTCGCGCAGCCCGTTGTCGATCCGCGCCGGGGCCTCGACCGCTCCGCGCCGCGAGGTGACCAGCACCTCGTCGCCGTCCTCGATCCCGAGTGTCTCGGCGTCCTCGGGCGACAGGTCCAGAGATTCGCCCCGGTGAAGCGGCGAGTTGTACATGTTCGACTGCGCGCCGGTGTTGTAGGACTCCAGGCGACGGCCAGTGGTCAGCCGGATCGGAAAATCCTCGTTGAGCTCGTCGACCGGCGGGCTGTGCGGGGTGATGCTGAACGGCGCGGGGTCGCCCTCGATCGGGTCCTCCCACAGCCGGCCGTGCAGGAACTGGGCGCCGGGGTCGTTCTCGTCGCGGCACGGCCACTGCAGGCCGTTGTTCTCGTCCAGCCGCTTCCAGCTCATCCCGGCGTGCATCGGGCTCAGCGTCCGCAGCTCCTCCCAGGCGTCCTCGGACGTCGGGGTCGCCCCAGTCCGAGCCCAGCCGCTTGGCGAGCTCGATGATGATCCAGTTGTCGTCGCGGGCGTCGCCGGGCGGGTCGAGCGCCTTGCGCACGAGCTGCACGCGGCGCTCTGAGTTCGTGACCGTGCCGTCGGCCTCGGCCCACGAGGCCGATCCCGGCAGCACCACGTCGGCCATCTTGGCGGTCTCGGTCAGCACGATGTCCTGCACGATCAGGCAGTCGAGGTCTGCGAGCAGCTTGCGGGTGTGCTGCACATCGGCCTCGGACCGCGCCGGGTTCTCGCCGATCACGTACAGCGTCCTCAGCTCGCCGCGCTCCATCGCCTCGAACATGTTGGTCAGATGCCAGCCGTACTTGGGGACGATCGTCGTATCCCAGGCCTCTTCGAATTTCGCGCGGGCCGCCTCATCGTTCTCGATGTCCTGGAAGCCGGGCAGCTTGTTCGGGATCGCGCCCATGTCGCCGCCGCCCTGCACGTTGTTCTGGCCGCGCAGCGGGTTCAGCCCTGAGCCGTACCGGCCGACGTGCCCGGTCAGCAGCGCCTGGTTGATCAGCGCCAGCACGTTGTCGACCGCGTTGTGGTGCTCGGTGATCCCGAGCGTCCAGCAGATGATCGCGCGGTCCGCGCGCGCGTAGGTATGAGCGAGCTGGCGGATCGCCTCGGCCGGCACCCCGGTCACACGCTCGCCCTCGGCCAGCGTGAACGCCTCGACCGACGCGGCGTACTCCTCGAATCCGACCGTCGCCCGGCGGATGAACTCCATGTCGCAGAGGTCGGAGTGGATGATCTCGCGCGACATCGCGTTGGCCAGCGCGACGTCGGTGCCGACGTCGAGCCCCAGCCAGGTGTCGGCCCACTTGGCCGAAGCCGTCCGCCGGGGATCGACCACGAACAGCTTGGCGCCGTTGTGGACCGCCTTGAGGACGTGGTGGAAGAAGATCGGATGCGTCTCCCGGGCGTTGGAGCCCCAGAGCACGATCACGTCGGTCTCTTCAACCTCTTTATAGGACGACGTGCCGCCGCCCGCACCGAATACCGTCGCCAGACCGACGACGCTGGGAGCGTGTCAGGTGCGGTTACAGCGAGTCGATGTTGTTTGTGCCCATTACCTGGCGCGCGAACTTCTGCGCCAGGAAATTCATCTCGTTCGTCGACTTCGAGCAGGAGAAGATTCCGAACGAGCGGGTCGCATCGACCGTCCTGGCCCGCTCCAGACCCGCCGCGGCACAGTCGAGCGCCTCGTCCCAGGTGGCGGGGCGCAACTCGCCGTCGCGCCGGATCATTGGGGTGGTCAGTCGAGTACGGGATGGCATAAGTTCTCCCTTGAACCAATAAGTACATTCCGGGCGCGGCCGAGGCTCGACCGGCACGGCTGTACGTCGAGTCTACCCCACGTCCCGGCTGTGGAAAAGCCGCCGGGACGCAGTTTTGCTCCCGCCACGTCCGAGTGGGCGACGAGACAGCTCTGGCGGCGCCCGCCCAAGCCCGCCCCGGGGCCCCGGGTGTTGTGTACAATTATGCAAAACGGCAGGAGATAGCCGGTCAAACGGCGTGCCCGTAGAGCTTTATGATTGGCAGTTCGCAAATGGAAGCTAGAAGGGGGAAGATAAGAACTGCGCACAATCGGTAGAGCTTAGATCGAGTGTCGGTGGGGGTGCCGTTGACTGAGATAGACGACGGATAGAGAGAGCGCGGCGAGCGCGTGGTAGGGCGCTATGAGCTCATGGAGGAGCTGGGATGGGGCGGGATGGCGGTAGTACACGTCGCGCGACAGACAGATCTGGGCAGTAAGGTCGCGCTGAAGGAACTGAGCAAGTTACATGAGTGGGAGTCGGAGTTCATCGCTAGATTCGTCAGAGAGTAGCAACTGGCGGGTTCGCTGAGATATCGGAGCATAGTGATAGTGTTAGAGTACTTAGTGGCAGAAGGGATGCCGTTCATCGCGATGGAATACCTGCCGCAAGGTTCGCTGCGCGGGCTGGTCGGGCGATAGAGGAAGATACAGATAGTAGGCGTGCTGGAGTCGGTGCTGGCGGGTCTCAGCGACGCGGAGTCGTTTAGGATAGTACACGGCGAGATAAAGACGGAGAACATCCTCGTGACGGCGGAAGGCAGCGCGAAGATAGCGGACTTAGGGATAGCTAAGGCGACGCAGAGCGCGGGCGGCGAAGAGTACCTGACCGCGACGGGCGCGACGATAGGCACGCGGAGCTACATGGCGCCGGAGCAGGAGATGGGTCAGGAGGTGGGGCAGTGGACAGACCTGTACTCGGTAGGAGTGATGGCGTAAGAGCATCTGGCGGGGAGAGTCCCGTTAGACGATCTGCGTGCGCGGATGGCGATCTTGATGGCGCAGGTCAACGAGCGGATCTCGCCGCTGACAGAGATCAAGCCGGACGTGGACGAGGCGCTGTCGAGCTGGGTAGACGAACTGCTGGCTAAGGATGTCACGCAGCGGACGAGAGACGCCGGGACGGCGTGGGACAACTTGGCGGCGTTCCCGCCCAAGCCCGCCGGGCGCCGCCGGGGCCGCGAGGCCGATTCCATAAACGAGAGCCCATGGGATATTTTTTTTTTTTTTTTTTTTTTTTTTTTTTTTTTTTTTTTTTTTTTTTTTTTTTTTTTTTTTTTTTTTTTTTTTTTTTTTTTTTTTTTTTTTTTTTTTTTTTTTTTTTTTTTTTTTTTTTTTTTTTTTTTTTTTTTTTTTTTTTTTTTTTTTTTTTGTTTAAGTTTTTGTTGGGGTCCCGCCGATTTCTGATTTTTTTGGTTGTTGATTTGGTTGTGTTGGTGTTTTTTTTTTTTTTTTTTTTTTTTTTTTTTTTTTTTTTTTTTTTTTTTTTTTTTTTTTTTTTTTTTTTTTTTTTTTTTTTTTTTTTTTTTTTTTTTTTTTTTTTTTTTTTTTTTTTTTTTTTTTTTTTTTTTTTTTTTTTTTTTTTTTTTTTTTTTTTTTTTTTTTTTTTTTTTTTTTTTTTTTTTTTTTTTTTTTTTTTTTTTTCCCGCCGAAGGTCGCGCCGGGCCGGATTCCCCGGCCCAATGGACGAATTTTTTTTTTTTTTTTTTTTTTTTTTTTTTTTTTTTTTTTTTTTTTTTTTTTTTTTTTTTTTTTTTTTTTTTTTTTTTTTTTTTAAAAAAAAAAAAAAAAAAAAAAAAAAAAAAAAAAATTTTTTTTTTTTTTTTTAAAGAAGGTAAGGGTTTGTTTATGTAAGTGAGAAGTGGTGGAAGGTTTGGTGGTGTTAGATAAAAAAAAAAAAAAAAAAAAAAAAAAAAAAAAAAAAAAAAAAAAAAAAAAAAAAAAAAAAAAAAAAAAAAAAAAAAAAAAAAAAAAAAAAAAAAAAAAAAAAAAAAAAAAAAAAAAAAAAAAAAAAAAAAAAAAAAAAAAAAAAAAAAAAAAAAAAAAAAAAAAAAAAAAAAAAAAAAAAAAAAAAAAAAAAAAAAAAAAAAAAAAAAAAAAAAAAAAAAAAAAAAAAAAAAAAAAAAAAAAAAAAAAAAAAAAAAAAAAAAAAAAAAAAAAAAAAAAAAAAAAAAAAAAAAAAAAAAAAAAAAAAAAAAAAAAAAAAAAAAAAAAAAAAAAAAAAAAAAAAAAAAAAAAAAAAAAAAAAAAAAAAAAAAAAAAAAAAAAAAAAAAAAAAAAAAAAAAAAAAAAAAAAAAAAAAAAAAAAAAAAAAAAAAAAAAAAAAAAAAAAAAAAAAAAAAAAAAAAAAAAAAAAAAAAAAAAAAAAAAAAAAAAAAAAAAAAAAAAAAAAAAAAAAAAAAAAAAAAAAAAAAAAAAAAAAAAAAAAAAAAAAAAAAAAAAAAAAAAAAAAAAAAAAAAAAAAAAAAAAAAAAAAAAAAAAAAAAAAAAAAAAAAAAAAAAAAAAAAAAAAAAAAAAAAAAAAAAAAAAAAAAAAAAAAAAAAAAAAAAAAAAAAAAAAAAAAAAAAAAAAAAAAAAAAAAAAAAAAAAAAAAAAAAAAAAAAAAAAAAAAAAAAAAAAAAAAAAAAAAAAAAAAAAAAAAAAAAAAAAAAAAAAAAAAAAAAAAAAAAAAAAAAAAAAAAAAAAAAAAAAAAAAAAAAAAAAAAAAAAAAAAAAAAAAAAAAAAAAAAAAAAAAAAAAAAAAAAAAAAAAAAAAAAAAAAAAAAAAAAAAAAAAAAAAAAAAAAAAAAAAAAAAAAAAAAAAAAAAAAAAAAAAAAAAAAAAAAAAAAAAAAAAAAAAAAAAAAAAAAAAAATATCGACACGTTCAAGCGCTAGCTCGGCCGCCCGATATGGAATCGTCAACTGGTACCAGAACTGGACGGGGTGGGTGGCCGACTTCCACGCCGACGTAGCTCGGCGCCGCGTCCACGGCCGGCCGCACGCCGCTGCTGACCTGGGAGCCGTGGAGACCCGGAGGGCCCGACCAGCCGCAGTTCCGCCTAGCGCAAGCTCGCCGACGGCGCGTTCGACGACTACATCGCCCAGTGGGCCGACCAGCTGCGCGAGCCGCGCGCACCGAGTTCACCTGCGCCCGATGCACGAGATGAACGGCAATCTGGTACCCCTGGGGCGCGACGGTCGGCGACAACACGCCCGGCGTTTACCTCAAGGCCTGGCGCCACATGCACTCGCTATACGCGCAAACCGGCGACGACAACGTCAAGTGGGTCTGGTGCCCGCTAGCCCTGGGCGTGCCCGAGACGACGCGGGAACGAGATGGAGGACTACTACCCCGGCGCCGACTACGTCGACGTGCTCTCCCTGGACGGCTACAACTGGGGCTCGCAAGCACCCAGTACGGCGGGTGGCAGTCCTTCGAGCAGATCTTCGGCGCCGCCTACAAGCGCCTGACAGCGCATCGGCTCGCAGCCGGTCTGGATCGCCGAGTCGGCATCGGCCCCGCAGGGTGGCGACAAGGCGCGCTGGGTGCGCGACATGTGGGAAAACCGACTCGCACGATGCCCCGCCTCGAGGCCCTGGTCTGGTTCGACCAGGACAAGGAGGAGGACTGGCGCACCCGCGCGCCGCCGAGAACTCGCCTCCGCCTTCGGAGCTCAGCCGGCTGAACCGCAGCGGCGTCCGCAGCGCCGGAGAAGCCGCCGCGGCGGCGTCGAAGTCTGTAGCGCATTGCGTCCGCGCAGCCGGAAGTCGACGCGCCGGACGTGTCGGACGTCGAACCACACGAGCGCTTGAAACGGCGGATACCGATCGGAGGATGATCTGACAACGTCGACCTGAGCCACGGCGTGACGAACTGCCGACCGAGCTCGTGCCGACCTCGGAGAGCATGACCGGCTTGCCGAGCTGCCTGAGCGACGCGAACGTGCTATGGAAGACCTGCGCAGGAGCTGCGCCACGGGATATCCGCCTGCCCCCAGTTGAAGCCGGACAGCCGACATCCAGTCGACGTAGCGGCGGCCGGGGTAGTAGCTCTCGATCTGTAGCTCGGCTGCTTGCGGCCGGCGCAGCTGTAGACCGAGAACAGCCAGGACACGTTGGTGGCTGTGGCTTGGTCGAAGATGTGGTGCACGTGGCGGAACGCGCGCTAGAAGTCGCGCGGGCGTGTTGCCGTTGAACTTGGCCGCCCACGGGTACCACTCGCGGTTCATCTCGTGCATGAACCTGGATCAACAACGGGCTGCGGTAGCGCGCGGCGGCGCGGGCGTAGCGGTACAGGAAGCCGTCGTACTTGCCCGACGCGATCGGTGAGCAGCCGGACCGCCGGCTGCTCGGTGACGTGCACGCTCCTTCGAGGCTTGCGCCACGGCTCCCAGGTGATCATCGGCACGCTGCCCGGCGCGGCGATCCTGCTCGGCCCAAACGGGGTGAACCCGCGAGTCGTAGCCCCACCACTGCTGATAGCGGTGGATGATCCGCATCGCATGCCATCTCGCGATAACACGAGGTCCGCGCTACTGAAGTACTGACGACTGACGATTTGTACGCGCCCAGGTAGACGCCGTGCGCGGCGCAGCCGCGCGCGGCAGCGGCAGAGGCTACGGACCTGCCGGCGCGCGCGACGGTCCCAGCGCCAGCCCGAGCGGTCGCGGCCTGCGGATCACGGCCACCGCTCCGCACCGCCAGGATCAGCAGGTACAGCGCCAGCCGGAACGCCCGCAGAACGCACACCATCGGATCACTGCAGTCACCGGCACACCGAGCTCGAAGCAGCACCATGCCGCCCAGGCCGCCGCCAGGACCGCGCCCGTGCGCCTAGATCTCGCAGCGACGGCCAGCGCGGCCAGCGACATACCCAACAGCCCGATCATGAACAGCACCATCCTCGACACCGATGCCTGCTTGGACTTGCGGGTGACGCCCCCGCGCACCGGCCGGACGATCGCGCCGCGCAACACCGCCAGCAAGAACACCGGCGCCAGAACGAGCTGCTCCGAACCAGACGCAGCGCACCGCCCAGCCGGCGGAAGGCGACCAGCATCACGAACAGCGCCAGGAAGTACGGCAGATGCGCGACAGTAGCTCGCGGACGCCGTCGACCCACATCTCGATACTCCGCCGAACAGATACAGCACCGGGCAGAGCAGGAACACGACTGGCCCAGCGAGATAGTAGACGCCGGTCGTCTGGCGATAGTGGAGGCGTTGGCGGAAAGTCAGCCCGTGTTTGAGCAACGGGTTGTCCCAGAAGAACAGGCGCAGGCTGTCGGTCGCCCAGCGCAGCCGCTGGCGCGCCATCTCGGCGAGCGTCGGCGGCGCGCGCCCGGTGGTGACGCGTGAAAAAGATACGCGCTCGCCCAGCCGCCAGCGTGCAGCTCGTAGGAGATGTGAAGGTCCTCGACCAGGTTCCACTGCGAGAAGCCGCCGATAGTCTCGAGCGCGGCGCGCCGGTAGACGAGACATTGCCGCACGAGAACGCGTTGTTAGACCATATTGGCAGACTGGATCACGCGGTAAAGAACACCTCGCGGTTCCCGAGAGCATAACTCATACGGAGTACTGTTGCTGAGTGGATACGAATTGATACTCGGAACGTAGAAGTGGCCCAGCAGCGCCTGACCGATGCAGCGCGAGGTGATCGGCGTCGATCATGACGACTACGTGACCGTTGGTCTGGTTACCGCGTGTTGAGGTTCGCGGCCTTGCCGACGCGACCGGCGATGCGAGTGAAGCACGTCACGCCATGGATTAAGATTCAGTCGATATATTTGCAGATAGTTTTTGCCACCAGCCGGGTCGTTGACGGCGTACTACTCGTCCCGCAACCCGACGTTAGCGCTGCCACCAGAGTCTCGCGCACCATCTCTGGCAGCTTTCCGAGACCGTGATGAACACATGTAGCGTACGGTACGCACTGACCGGAGTATCAAATAGCTTGGTGTTAGTAGGATCAGTGCGATTATCGCTACTAGCTTTAGGAGGTTGATCGCTTCGGCGGCTCGGTACTCGACATATACGGCGCTTGTGACTATCGATATCTGCCAACGATGTACTGCAGGCTGGCTAGGATCGCCGCGCAGCCGGCGACGAGTCTCGCGAGCAGCCGACGGCGTCTCACCGGGATCCGCTCTCCTTAGAGCAAGTTAGGGCGAAGCGAGGAAGCCGTGGCAAGCGACGTGAATCCGTGCGTCTCGGCGCCAGTGAATACAGCGCGTCGATTAGCGATCTGTCTACTGACGTCCGTCCCACCATCTCTACGCGTCAATGTCGCGCAACTTGTATACACGTCTACCCACCGAACTACCTTGCACAACGATCACCGCCGCAAGTTCACGCAGACTCTTTCACGACCGCGCATCGCCGAGGATGATAGTTAGCACAGAAGAGGTGAGGCAAGCCTCGGATCGTGGTGACACGCCGGATCCCCGACGAGGCGCTCGAGCTGCTCGGCGAGGCGTCGGAAATGTGGCTGTCGCCGCACGACCGGCCGCTCACCGAGGCGCGAGCTGCACGAGGCGATCGCCGGGGCCGACGCCGTGGTGACGATGCTGCACGACCGCGTCGACGCGCCGTTCCTCGACGCCGCGGGCGAGCGGCTGCGGTGCGTGGCCAACGTGGCCGTCGGTTACGACAACATCGATGTCGAGGCCGCCCGCGAGCGCAACGTGATCGTCACCAACACCCCCGGGGTGCTGACCGACGCCACCGCCGACCTGGCGATGGCGCTGATCCTGATGACGACCCGCCGGCTGGGCGAGGGCGAGCGGGTGGTGCGCACCGGCGAGCCCTGGGCCTGGGACATGTTCTTCCTGCTCGGGGACCGGCCTGCAGGGAAAGACGCTCGGAGTGATCGGGCTGGGCGCGATCGGCCAGGCCACCGCTCGCCGGGCGCGCGCGTTCGGGATGGAGATCGTCTACCACGGCCGCCACCAGGCCGCCGACGAGGTCGAAGCCGAGCTTGGCGGCGCCAGGCGCCTGGAGCTCGACGAGCTGCTGGCCACCGCCGACGTGGTCAGCATCCACACCCCGCTCACGCCCGAGACCCATCACATGATCGACGCCCGCCGCCTGGAGCTGATGCGCTCCGATGCGTACCTGGTCAACACCGCGCGGGGGCCGATCGTCGACGAGTCCGCGCTGGTGCGAGCGCTGGGCGACCGCCAGATCGCCGGTGCCGGACTCGACGTGTTCGAGCGCGAGCCCGAGGTCGATCCGGGCCTGCTCGAACTCGAGAACGTGGTCGTGGTCCCGCACCTGGGGTCGGCCACGATCGAGACCCGCACCGCGATGGCGATGCTCGCCGCCGAGAACGCGATCGCCGTGGTCCGGGGCGAGACCCCGCCGACCCCGGTCCGAGCCTAGTCAGACGACTGATGGCGCTGGTCAGCCCGCGTGCATATCACGTCAAATCCGCCGCGACGAGCGGGGGCTTGCCGTGCTGGGCACCATATGCGTGCACGCGACGGCAAGCCTCTGGGTCCGGGCCCGGATTTGACGCGTTATGCACGCCCTCGCACCCCACCCAACCGGCAACGCGAGCCGCTGGACGGGACGCGACTTAGTCGCGGAACGGCCGCTACCGGGCGCGCTTGTGGGCCGCCTCGTTCAGGCAGCGCCGCTCGCCGGCGGTGGCGGGGCGACGAGCGGAGCGCGCCGGCTCCACCGGCTCGATCGGCGGCGGCATCAGGCGACGCAACCAGGTCAACAGCTTCCTCATGGCATCTCCGTCCCGCGTGTGGTCATGACTGCCTCGCATCCAGAGCTCGTGTCCGGGCGGCGGCTGCGACGGCGGCCAGATCTGAGACCTCGGCCAGGCGTGGATCGTCGGGGACCGTCGAGAGGTTGATCGCGGCCAGGCGTCCGGCGGCAACGCACGCGCCCTCGGCCAGCAGCGCGGCCGTGACCGCGTCGCCCACCAGCCGCCACGCGCCCCGTTCGGCCAGCTCGCCGCCCAGCTGCGCAACCTCGGCGCCCGCGCGCGTGATCGCCATCGGCGACTCGGCGGCGCCCGACAGCGCGACCGCAACGCGCTCCGCGCGCGCCGGGTCCTCGCGCGGCAATCGGATCGCCTCGAGCACCGGCTCGTAGGCGTGGAGCTCCTGCTCGGCCAGCTCGACCAGCCGCGCGCGCAGCTCGCCGCCCCGCGCGGCCACCTCGGTCATCCGGCCGTGCACGTCGGCGTGATCCTCGCGGCCCAAGGTGAACCCGGCGGCCATCTCGACCAGGCCCGCCGCCGCCGCCGCCGCGAACGCCGCGGCCGTCCCGCCCCCGGGCGCGGGGGTCCGTGCGGCGAGCGAATCGAGCAGCTCACCCAGGGTCTTATCGGCGATGAGGTGCTCCGTCGAACCCATCGCCGACATGCCCTACTGCCTCTCGCGGGCGGCCGGCATCAGAACAGCCCGACCGTCCGGCCCTCGTCGTCGATGTCGATGTTGAGCGCGGCCGGCGACTTGCCCAGGCCCGGCATCTGCTGGATGTTGCCCGCCAGCGGCACGAGCCACCCTGCGCCGGTGTAGGCGCGGATGTCGCGGATCGGGAGCGTGAAGCCCTCGGGCGCGTTGAGCAGCGTCGCGTCGGAGGACAGCGACAGGTGGGTCTTGGCCATGCACACCGGGATGTTGCTGAGCCCGTCGCGGTTGAACTGCTCGATCTTCTGCTCGGCCTCGGCGTAGAAGTACACGTCCTTGGCGCCGTACACCTTGGTCGCGACCGCCTCGATCTTCTCGCGGATCGGAGCGTCGTCGGGGTACAGGAAATGGAAGTCGTTGGGCTGCTCGCAGGCCTCCACCACGGCCTCGGCCAGGTCCGCGGCGCCGACCCCGCCCTTCTCGAAGCCCTCGTTGATCTGGGCGTCGAACGCGCCGGCCTCGATCGCCAGCCGCCTGACCAGCTCGACCTCCTCGTCGGTGTCGCCGGGGCGCCGGTTGACGGCAACCACCGCCGGCACACCGAACGTGCGGATGATCCCGAGGTGACGGCGGACATTGGCCATGCCCTCCTCGATCGCCGCGATGCTGGCGGCGCGATCGACGCGCGGGTCGTCCTCGACGCCGCCGTGGTGCTTGATCGCGCGCACGGTGGTGACGAGCACCGAGGCCGACGGCACCAGCCCGCCGAACCGGCAGACGATGTCGAAGAACTTCTCCATCCCCATGTCGGAGCCGAAGCCCGATTCGGTGACGACGTAGTCGCCGAGCTTCATCCCGACCTTGTCGGCGATCAGCGAGTTGTTGCCGTGGGCGATGTTCGCGAACGGGCCGCAGTGCATCATCACCGGCTGGCCCTCGAGCGTCTGCACGAGGTTGGGCTTGAGCGCGTCCTTGAGCAGCACGGTCATCGCCCCGGCGGCACCGAGATCCTCGGCGCTGATCGGCTTGCCGCCGTCGTAGGAGTACGCCGCGGTGATCGCGCCGATCCGGCGGCGCAGGTCGCGCAGGTCGGTGGCGACGGCCATGATCGCCATCACCTCGGAGGCCGCGGTGATGTCGAAGCCGGTCTCGCGCGGGTAGCCGTTGACGCGGCCGCCGAGTCCGACCACGATCTGGCGCAGCGCGCGATCATTCATGTCCACGGCGCGGCGCCAGCCGATCCGCAACGCGTCGATCTTGTGCGGGTTGCCGTGCAGGATCGAGGCGTCGATCATCGCCGCGAGCAGGTTGTTGGCGGCGCCGATCGCATGGATGTCGCCGGTGAAGTGGAGGTTGAGGTCCTCCATCGGCACCACCTGGGTCAGCCCGCCGCCGGCGGCGCCGCCCTTGATCCCGAACACCGGGCCGACCGACGCCTCGCGCAGGCAGGCCACCGGGTTCTTGCCGATCACGCCGAGCCCCTGGGTGAGGCCGACCAGCGTGGTCGTCTTGCCCTCGCCCGCCTTGGTCGGGGTCATGCCGGTGACGCACACGACCTTGGCGTCCGGCTGATCCTTCAGGCGATCGGTCACCGACAGCGAGACCTTGGCCTTATAGCGGCCGTAGGGCTCCACTTCCTCGGGCAGCAGCCCGGCCCGCTCGGCGATCGAATCGATCGGTACCAGCTCGTGTTCCTGGGCGATCTCGAGGCTGCTCTTCATCGTTTGGCTCTCTCTCCTGGTGGCGTCACTGCATCAGTGGCTGACGGCGGCCGCGGCAAGCTCCGAGACGAGCTTGTCCTCGTAGAACCGCTCGAGCGCGAACGGCGCGATCAGATCCGGCGTGCGGTTGGTCGCGACCAGCTCGGCGAGCGTCTTGCCGACGATCGGCGCGGCCTTGAACCCGTAGGTGCCCCAGCCGGCGCTGACGTGGAAGTTGTCGACCTCGGTCTTGCCGAGGATCGGGCTGTAGTCGGGGCTGAGGTCGCACAGCCCGGCCCAGCTGCGCAGCAGCCGCGCCCGCTCGAGCTGCGGGAACAGCTCCATCGAGTGGCGCGTCACCTCCTGCAGGAAGTTCAGCGTGCCCTGCATCCGGTAGGTCGTCCACGGCTCGATCTCGGCGCCCATCAGAAATTCTCCGCGGTCGGTCTGGCTGATGTAGACGTGCATCTGCGACGACACGATCACCACGTCGAGCAGCGGCTTCATCGGCTCGGTCACGCACGCCTGCAGGATGTGCGTGGTGATCGGCATCTGCACGTTGGCCATGTCGGAGATCAGCGTGGTCCAGCCGGCGGTGCAGTTGAGCACGGTGCCGGCGCGGATGTTGCCCCGGTTGGTACGGACCGCCGTGACGCGCCCGTTGGAGCGCTCCAGCCCGGTGACCTCGGTGTTCTGGTGGATCTCGGCGCCGCCGTTGTCGGCTCCACGGGCCAGGCCCCAGACGACCGCGTCGTGGCGGATGATCCCGCCCGGCGGGTGATACAGCGCGCCCATGATCGGGTACGTCGCGTCGGGGTTGTCGACCTGCATCGCCGGCGCGAGCTTCTTGATCTCGTCCGGGTAGATCAGCGTGGAGTCGATCCCGTGGATGCGGTTGACCTCGGCCCGGTTGGCCATGACGAACATCGCCCGGTCGGAGTGGGCCAGCGTCAGGTGGCCGCACTGCGAGAACAGCAGGTTGAAGTTCAGCTCCTGCGAGAGCCCCTCGTACAGCTTCACGCTGGCGTCGTAGAACGCGGCGCCCTCGGGGGTCTTGTAGTTCGAGCGCAGGATCGTGGTGTTGCGTCCCGCCGCGCCCGAGCCGATGTAGCGCTGCTCGAGGATCGCGACGTCGCGGATCCCGTGCTCCTTCTGCAGGTAGTAGGCGGTGGCCAGGCCATGCGAGCCGCCGCCGACGATCACCACGTCGTAGGAGCTCTTGAGCTCCGGCTCGCGGCGCCACATCCGCTTCTTTCTGAAGATGTCAAGCACGCGTACTCGCCTCCGAGAGCGGCTCCTCCAGGGATTGCAGCGCCTCGACGCCCACGGGCTGGCCGCCCAGATGCCGCGCGGCGTCTTCGACGACCGTCCACATGTACTGGCCGATCGCCCACCCGAACAGGAACAGGAAGCGGTCCTCGCCCTCGCACACGATCACGCCGGGCTGGCGGGCGATCGATACCGGCCGCAGTCCGGCGATCGGGGTGACCTTCGGGCGCAGGTCGGCGGCGCAGAAGCGCGCGAACACCTCGCGGCTCTGCGGCCCCACGAGCGTCATCGCGGCGAACACCGTCGTGACCTCCAACGCGTCGACGCCGTCGGGGACCTGTTCGCGCGCGGCGGCCAGGCGCCCGGGCTCGCAGATGACCAGCACGCGGTCGGGCGTCAGCGGGCACCACCAGGCGCCGTCGCGACGGGTCGCGGTGCCGAGCTCGAGCTCGAGGCGCTGGGCCACGCCGGGGCCCTGAAGCTCGAGCTTGCCCAGATGCGAGACGTCGCACCAGCCGACTGTGGTCGTGCAGGCCACGCTCTCCTGCTCTGGCGTTCCGTAGCCCACCGCAACGCTCCAGCCGTCGCGCTCCTGCAAGCGGGCGCCGGCGGCGCGCGCCTGGGTCTCCATCGGACTGCGGGCGATCGCGTCAGTGGCTGCGTCGACGCTCAGGAATTCCAGGCCACTCATGAGCGCAGCACCTCCCCGTCGGGGTCATAGAACGGCCGGGTCTGGACGTCGGCCTGGGTCGTGCGGCCTTCGTCGGAGATCGTGATCTGAGACCCGTCACTGGCCAGCGCGGCCGGCACCCAGGCCATCCCGATCACCCGGTCGAGCACCGGGGAGTAGCGGGCGCTGGTGACCTGGCCGGCGGGCGTGCCGTCGCCGTCGGTGACGACCGCGCCCTCGGTGGGCACGTAGCCGTTGGCCATCGTGAAGCCGACCAGCGAGGTCGAGGCCGGCAGCTCGCCGTAGTGCTCAAGCGCCCACTTGCCGATGAAGTCCTGCTCCTTGTCGAGCTTGACGATCCACGGCATCGCCGCCCCGAACGGCGTCGACTCCGAGTCGGTGTCCTGGCCGACGAGGATGTGCATCTTCTGCAGGCGCAGGATGCGCTGGGGCTCGAGGCCGAACGGGCGGATCCCGAACTCCTGGCCGGCGTCCAGCAGCGCGTCCCACAGGTGCACGCCGTGGGCGGCGGGAAAATGGATCTCGTAGCCGACCTCGCCGACGAAGCCGATCCGCAGGATCAGGCACGGCACGCCGGCGATCTGGCCGTGCTTGCCGTCGAGGTACTTGAACGCCTCGTTAGAGCAGTCCAGGTCGGTGACCTTGGCCATGATCTCGCGCGCCTTGGGGCCGGCCAGATTGACCGCCGACAGGCCCTGAGTTAGATCGGTGATCGCGACGCTCATCCTCCAATCAGCCAGCCACCACGAGAACCACTCCTCGACGGCGCCGGCGCCGCTCGAGGTCGTGGTCACGTAGAACGTCTCGTCGTCGACCCGGCAGATCGTGCCGTCGTCGACGATCCGGCCCGCGTCGGAGCTGATCACTCCATAGCGAATCCGGCCCGGCGCCAGGTTCGAGAAGCGGTTGGGGTACAGGCGGTCGAGGAACTCGCCCGCGTCGGGGCCCTTGACCAGCAACTTGCCCAGCGTCGAGACGTCGATCAACCCGGCGGTGCGGTTGACGGCCAGCGCCTCGGCCTGCGGGTCTCCGTAGTCGTAGGCTCGGCGCCAGTCGCCGGCCCACTTGACGGTGCCGCCCAACTCGCGGTGGCGGACATGGATCGAGGACCGCTTGGCCGGCTCGAACGGGCGGCCGCCGAGGATCCCCATCGGCACCGACACCCACGGCGGGCGGGCCGTGGTGGTGCCGACATCGCCGAGCTGCTGTCCGGTGTGCTGGGCCATCACCCGGATCGCGGGCAGCTGGCACATGCGGCCCTGGCAGGGGCCCATCGTCACCGTCGTGTAGCGCTTGGCCAGCTCGATCGAGTCATAGCCCTCGTCGATGCTGAGCTTGATGTCCTTGCTGGTGACGTCCTCGCACAGGCAGGCAAAGCACTTGCCGCGCTCGCCGCCGACGGCGGCCGGGGCGACCGCGACGTCGGGGCGCTTGACCTCGTCGAGGCGCTGGCGAAGCTTGTCGGCGGCCGCCTTCGACTCGGCGCCGCCGAGCTCGAGGGCGTGGGCGGCGTCCAGGCCGGCCAGCTCGCCGGAGTCGGCGGCGGCGTCCAGCTGTCCGAGCCCGACCACCTCGCCGGCGCCGACCACGTCGTCCGGGGTGTCGGTGACCGCGAAGTGCCCCAGCGCCTCGTCATAGGAGGTCTTGGCGCCCGCCTGCAGCAGCAGCGAACTGGCCGGGATCGCCCCACCGGAGACGACCACCAGGTCGCACTCCAGGGTGCGCTCGAGTGGCGCGGGGCCGCCGTTGCGGCTGGCCTGCACTGGAGCGAGCACGGCGGCGGTGACGGCCTTGCGCCCCTGGGCCTCGACGACGGTGTGGCCGGCGAACACCTGGACGCCGAGCTGCTTGAGCTCCTCTGCGGGGGCGCCGGGAGTGGGCCGCAGGTCGGCGACGGCGCGGATCTCGACGCCCACCCGCAGGAGCGCGAGCGCGGCCTCGAGGCCCCGGTCAGAGGTCGTGGCCACGACCGCCCGGGTGCCGGGCGAGACCGCGTAGAGGTCGGCCAGCCGGCGGGTACCGTCGGACAGCATCACGCCGGGCAGGTCGTTGCCGGCGAACACCAGCGGCTGCTCGATCGTGCCCGTTGCGAACACGTGGCGCCTGGCCCGGATCTGGTGAAGCGTGTCGCCCTGCCAGACCGGGACCATCCCGTCGAAGAAGCCGAGCGCGGAGCCGCGGTCGATGACCTCGACGCCCGCGTCGCGGACCTCCTGCAGCAGCGGGGCGATCCTGTCGCGGCGCTCGTCGATCAGCAGCTTGCCGCCGGGCTCGGCGCCCTCGTCGACCAGCACCACATCGGCGCCGAGCTGGGCGGCGGCGCGCGCGGCGGTCAGGCCGGCGATCCCGCCCCCGACGACGAGCACGTCGGCATGGCGTCGGCGGTACTCGGTGCGCCACTCACGCTCGGGCTGCGTCTTGCGCAGCTTGCCCAGGCCGGCGGCGTGCCGGAGGACCTTCTCGTAGACCGGCCACAGCTTCCGGGGCCGGATGAACGTCTTGTAGTAGAAGCCCGGCGGAGTCAGCTTGCCGCCGGCCAGGTCCGTCGCCTGCATCGCGTCGAACTCGAGGCTCGGGGTGGCGTTGACGTGCTCGACCTTCATCCCCTCGCGGACCTGCTCGGTGCAGGCCCGGGCGCCGGGGGCGCCGTCCACGGAGACGATGCAGTTGGGGCACTGGCCGGCGCAACACATCAGCCCGCGCGGGCGGTGGTACTTGAAGCTGCGAGAGAAGATCCGGCGGCCGGAGGCGTACAGCGCCGAGCCGATCGTGTCGCCCTCGTAGGCCTCGACCTTCTTGCCGTCGAACGTGAACTGGACGAGCTTCTGACGCTGGATGCGCTCGCCGGGCTGTTGCGGGAGCCGGCTCATGCGGCGTCTGGGGTGGTGGGCTCGGCCAGCTTGGCCTCGGCGGGCCGTGCGGTCATCAGCACCTCGTTGGTGACGGTGTTGCGCTCGGCGATGAACCAGGCCCGGCACCCCGAGCGGTGAAACCACCACTCGCGCTGGACGCCGGCCACGTTGCGGCGGAAGTAGTTGTAGGTGTTCAGCTCGCGGAAGCTCGGCTTGGATTTCGGCCGCGCCGATACCTCGCCTCCGAAGGCAAAGTCGGTGACTTCACGGACACCGCAGTTTGGGCAGGTCAACAGATACGACATCTCTCGCCTCAGGGTGAGAAGCTACGCCCGTGGTGTGATCGTGTCCAATATCGATTCCAGCAGAACTGATAGCTACAACGTCTCAAGGAGCCCGCGCGTGGAGCTGCGACAGCTGCGCTACTTCGTGGCCGTCGCCGAGGAGCTGCACTTCCGGCGCGCGGCCGCCCGCCTGCACATCTCCCAGCCGCCCCTCAGCCAGCAGATCCGCCAGCTCGAGGACGAGCTCGGCTGCCAGCTGCTGGCGCGCACCCGGCGCCGCGTCGAGCTGACCCCGGCGGGCCGCGCGTTCCTGCGCGACGCCCGCCAGCTGCTGTCCGAGCTCGACGGCGCCGTGCAGACCGCGCGGCGGATCGACGCCGGCCAGACTGGACGGCTGCGCGTCAACTTCGTCGGCTCCGCGCTGCTGTCGATCGTGCCCGGGATCGTCCAGCGCTTCCGCGCCACCGCTCCCGACGTCGAGATCGAGCTGCACGAGCGACCCACGGTCGAGCAGCTGCGGCTGGTCAGCGCCGGGGTCGTCGACGTCGGCCTGGTCCGCCCGCCGATCGAGGAGCTCGCCGAGGTGCGCGCCGAGGTCGTGCTGCGGGAGCGATCGGTGGCGGTGCTGCCGGCCGATCACGAGCTGGCGCAGCTGCGGCGGGTGTCGCTGCAGCGGCTGGCCTCAGAGCCGCTGGTGCTGTTCCCCCGCGACCAGGCGCCCGGGTTTCACGACCTGCTGATGAGCAGCATGGCCACGCTCGGCGCCCACCCGCACGTGATCCAGTACGCCCCCGAGATGCTGACGATCATCGGGCTGGTGGCGGCGGGGATCGGCGTGTCGCTCGCGCCGGCCTCGGTCACGCGACTTGAACTCGAGGGCGTGACCTACCGCCCGGTCACCGGAGCGCCCCAGTCCGAGCTGGTGGCCGTCACCCGCGCCGACAACGAGTCCCCGCTGGTGCGTGCGTTCATGGCGCACGCGGCGGCCTGATCGGGACCGTCAGGCGGGCGCCCGCTGGCCGACCTGGAGCTTGGCGGCCTCGAGCGTGTTGCGCAGCAGCATCGCGATCGTCATCGGCCCGACGCCGCCGGGGACCGGCGTGATCAGCCCGGCGACCTCGGCGGCCGGTTCGAAGTCGACGTCGCCGACAAGCCCGTCGTCGGTGCGGTTGATGCCGACGTCGATCACGGTCGCTCCGGGCTTGACCCAGTCGCCCTGGATCATCCGTGCGCGCCCGACGGCGGCGATCAGGACGTCGGCGCGAGCGCACACCGCGCCCAGGTCGCGGGTCCGCGAGTGGCAGATCGTGACCGTCGAGTGCTCGGCCAGCAGCAGCGCCGCAACCGGCTTGCCGACCAGGTCCGAGCGGCCGACCACCACCGCCTCGGCGCCGACCAGGTCCACGTCGTGGCGGCGCAGCAGCTCGATCACGCCGGCGGGCGTGCACGGCCGCAGGCCCGGGAGCCCCTTGGCCAGCAGTCCGGCGGACACCGGGGTGAGGCCGTCGACGTCCTTGAGCGGGTCGATCAGCGTCGTCAGATGCGGACCGTCGATCTGGTCGGGGGTCGGGAGCTGCAGCAGGATTCCCGACACGCGGTCGTCGGCGCCGAGCTCGGCCAGCAGCTGCTCGACCTCGTCCTGGGAGGTGCCGGCGGGGAGCTGGTGGCTGAAGCCCTCGATCCCGACCTCGGCGCAGGCCTTCTGCTTGCCGCCGACGTAAACCGCCGAAGCCGGGTCGTCGCCGACCAGCACGGTGGCCAGCCCGGGCCGCGGGTTGCCCGCGGCGACCCAAGCCGCGACCTCCTCGCGTACCTCGGCGCGGACCTGCTGGGCGATTGCCTTGCCGTCGATCAGTTTCGCGCTCATGTCAGCGCGGGACGATAGTGCGCCGGGGATCGGAAGGTTCGGCCGCCGGTGGAGTCATTACTGCTGGCCAACAACCATCAGACGGGAGGTAGGGCATGCGACGTATCGTCGTGTCGCAGTTCGTGTCGCTCGACGGGGTGATCGAGGACCCGGTCGGGATCGAGTCGCTGGGCCGTGGCGCCTGGTCGAGCAGCACCGACTCGGGGCCCGAGGGAGCCAAGCTCAAGGTCGACGAGATGATGGAGAGCGAGGCGATGCTGCTGGGCCGTAAGACCTATGACGGCTACCTGGCGGCGTGGCCGGGTCGCGGGGGCGACTACGCCGACAAGATCAACAGCATGCCCAAGTACGTCGTCTCCTCCACGCTGAAGGACCCCGAGTGGAGTAACACGTCCGTGCTCAGCGGCGACGTCGCCGACGAGGTCCGCCGGCTCAAGGACCAGCCCGGCGGCGACATCCTCGTCCACGGGAGCGCGCAGCTGACCGACGCCCTGATGGAGCACGGCCTCGTCGACGAGTGGCGGCTGATGGTGTACCCGACGGTTGTCGGTCGCGGCCGACGCTGCTTCGGGGATCCGGGGCGCGCGGTCGGCCTCGAGCTCGTCGACTCCCGGGCGGTCGGCGACGGCGTCGCGATCATGATCTATCGCCCCGCTCGGAACTGACGGCTCGTTAACCCCTCCACCGCTGGTGTCGTCATCATCAGCGCAATGACCGTCAAGCGCATCGTGCCCGACCTGAAATCCCGGGACCCCGCCGCCAGCCGCGAGTTCTACGGCGAGGTCCTGGGGCTCGAGCCAGTGATGGACCACGGCTGGATCGCGACGTTCGCCGCGCCCGGCAACTCGTCGGCGCAGCTCAGCCTGATGAGCCACGATGCCGGCGCCACGATGCGCCCGGATGTCTCGGTCGAGGTCGACGACGTCGACGCCGCCCACGCCGCGGCGCAGCGGATGGGTTGCGAGATCGTGCACCCGCTCACCGACGAGCCGTGGGGCGTGCGGCGGTTCTTCGTGCGCGACCCCGACGGCAACGTGCTCAACATCCTGTCGCACCCCTGAGGCCGGGCGGCGAGCGGCCTACAGTCCGTAGCTGCGGGCGATGATCTCGCGCTGAATCTCGCTGGTGCCGCCGTAGATCGTGGTCACCAGCGCGACCCGGACCTGGCGCTCCATGTCGTACTCGACCGCGTACCCGTAGCCGCCCATCATCTGCATCGCCTCGAGCGTCGTGCGCTTGACCACCTCGGTGGCCTTGAGCTTGGCCATCGAGGCCTCGCGCGGGTACATCTGGCCGGGGTTGGCGTCGACCTTCGAGGCGACCGAGTACACCAGCAGCCGGGTGACCTCGATCTCGGTGGCGAGGTCGGAGAGGCGGTGCTTGAGCGTCTGGAAGCTGCCGATCGGCTGGCCGAACTGCTTGCGCTCCTTGACGTACGCGAGCACGTCATCGAACGCGCGCCGGGCCAGCCCGAGCGACTGGGCGGCGATGATCAGGCGCTCGTTGTTGAGCCCGTTCATCAGCTGCGTCCAGGCGTGGTCCTCGCGCCCGATCAGCCGGTCGGCGGACACTCGGCAGTCGGTGAAGAACACATCGTTGACCTCCCGGCCGCCCATCGTCTCGATCGGGCGGATCTCCATCCCCTCGGCGCCCGCCGGCACCGAGATCATCGACAGCCCGTGGTGCTTGTCGGAGTCGCGGTTGGTACGGCACACGAGCAGGATGTGGCTGGCGGCGTGGGCGCCGGTGATCCAGGTCTTCTGGCCGTTGATCACGTAGCTGCCGTCATCGCGCTGCGCCCGGCAGGACAGGTTGCCGACGTCCGAGCCGGCCTCGGGCTCCGACATCGCGATCGCCTCGACGTTGCCGGCCACGATCCCGGTCAGGAGCTCCTGCTTGAGCTCCTCGGTGGCGAACTTCTCGATCGGGCGCGCGGACATCATCGTGATCGGGAAGAAGCCCATCGGGATCTGCCCGCTCGAGAACTCCTCGCACAGCAGGCACATGTCGACCGCGCCGCCGCCAGCGCCGCCGTACTCCTCGGGGATCGAAACCCCGAGCCAGCCAAGCTCGGCGATCCGCTCGTACAGCTCCTGGTTGTGGGGCTCGCGGCCGTGATCGGTCAGCGCGTCGCGCTGCTCGCGGGTCCCGCACTCGCGCCGGGCGAAGTCGCGGATCGACTCCACGAACGCGCGCTGCTCGTCGGTCAGGGCGTCGGGGCTCACCGCCGGGCAGTCAATCAGCTTAGATTCGCCCGGTGCTGATCCGCCATGCCGATCCTGGCCGCGACGCGGCCGCGATCTCGGAGATCTACGCGCCCTACGTGCGCGACACCGTGATCTCACTCGAGGAGCTCCCGCCCGACGCCGACGAGATGGAGGGCCGGATGCAGCGGATCAACGAGCGCTATCCCTGGCTGATCGCCGAGAGCGACGGCGAGGTCGCCGGGTACGCGTACGGCAGCGCCCACCACGAGCGCGCCGCCTACAGGTGGTCGGCCGACGTGACCGTGTACCTGTCGCCGGCCCACCATCGCCGCGGGATCGGCCGCGCCCTGTACGCGGCGCTGTTCGAGCTGCTCGCGCGCCAGGGGGTTTACGTGGCCTGCGCGGGTGTGACGCTGCCCAACCCGCCGAGCGTCGGGCTGCATGAGGCGATGGGGTTCACTCCGGTCGGCGTCTACCGCAACGTCAGCTGGAAGTTCGGCGCCTGGCGCGACGTCGGCTGGTGGGAGCGCCAGCTGCGCGAGCCGAGCCCCGAGGGTCCGGCCGAGCTTGGTCCGCCGGCGCGCCTCGACCGCTGACATCCCCACCGCGGGGCCGGCGGTCGCGGGTTCCATTGATGAAAAAGTGGTGCATATGACCGAATTTTCATCACGGAGTCTCAAACCGTGGTCCGAGTGGACTCCGTGATGAAAAAGGTCTGCATATGCGACCTTTTTCAGCGCGGAGTTCGGATCAGCGGTCCGCGTCGACGAGCAGCGCCAGCGTCGGGCATGCGTCGGCGGCCATCCGGGCGAGCCCGACGAGCTCGGGCGGCACGGTCGACTCGTCGATGATCGGATAGCCCCAGTCGTCGAGCCGGATCAGTTCGGGGAGCAGCTCCACGCACAGCCCGTGGGCATCGCAGGCGATCGGGTTCACGCGCAGCGTCGTCACGCCCACAGCCTCTCGGCCGCGAGGGGCGCCTCGAGCTCGTCGCCGAACTCGCGCAGCGCGCTGCGCACGAACTGGACCGCGCCGTCGGGGTGGTGGCAGGCGCCGCGCCCGCGGATGTCGCTCGCCCACCGGAGCACGCGCTCTCGCTCGCCGTCGGACGCCGTGCCCGCGGCGAGCGCGCCGACCGAGTCGGCGATCGCGCGCAGGCCGTGCACGCACGGCCCGCACTGGCCCGCCGACTGGCTCGCCAGGTAGTCGATCACCCGGGCGCTCTCGTGCAGGCCGGACGTGGACTCGCCGAGCGCCACCAGCACGCCCGCGCCCAGCGCAGCGCCGACCGATTGCAGGTCCGAGCGCGCCAGCCGCAGCGACATCGCGCGGTCGGCCCCGACCCATGTTCCGAAGTACCCGCCGATCAGCAGCGCCCGCAACGGCTCCTGTTCCCCACCGGCGGCCGCGATCAGCTCGCCCACCGAGGCCCCGAACGCCAGCTCGTAGACGCCGGGCGAGGCCACAGCACCCGACACCGTGACCAGCACCGAGCCGGGATCCGCATCGGTGCCGAGCTCGCGAAACCACGCCGGCCCGTGTCGGGCGATCAGCGCGATCTGGGCCAGCGTCTCGGGGTTCTGGATCAGCGTCGGCCGGCCCAGATATCCACGGTCGTACGGGCGCGGGGGCGTGAACGTCGGCAGCGCCGGGCCGCCGTTCAGGGATCGCACGACCGCGCTCTCCTCGCCGGCCACGTAACCGCCCTCACCATGCACCGCCCGGATCCGGACGCGATCGCCCGGACGCTCGCTGACCGCCGCCTCGACGCGCTCAGCGACGCCCGGATCGCCCAGCTTGACGATCACCTCGCGCGCGCCCACGGCCCGGGCGGCGAGCACCGCCCCGTCGAGCACCAGGTGCGGCAGCCGCGACAGCAGCAGCCGGTCCTTGCCGGACGCGGGCTCGGTCTCGCTGCCGTTGACGACGACCGCGCTCACCCGGCGGCGGGCGGCGACCGCGCGCAGCTTGCGGGCCGTCGGGAAGTCGGCGCCGCCGCGGCCGCGCAGGCCGCTGCGCTGCACCGCATCGATCAGCTCGCCGCGACCGAGGCGCGGCATCGGCCCGTGCACGCGCTCGTGCTCAAGCAGCCCCGTGACGCCCCCGTCGGGGTGGAGCCCCGCCAGCATCCGCGGGAGGCTCATCGCGCCGCCCGCCCCACGTCCGGGTCCGCGGGCCAGAGCGCCCCGACCCGTACCGACACCGCCAGCACCACGGCGGCCACGCAGGCGGCGGTCAGCGCCAGCATCCACCAGGCGCCTGCGTCGGTGCCCATCCCGATCCCGTGGATCACGGCCACCGGCCAGCTCGCGTACGCGAGCCAGTGGACCGCCCGCCACGAGCGGTAGCCGAACCGGCGGCGCAGCACGCTGGTCAGCAGCACCGCCAGCAGCAGGTCGAACGCCACCGCTCCGAGCCCGAGCCACAGCGGGCGGTATGCGCCGAGGAACGGGACCACCGCGTCGACCAGCGAGATCGAGACAAACCCGCTGATCACGCTCACCAGGATGTGCAGGACCAGCAGCGCGAGCACCAGCAGCGACACGTCGCGGTGCAGCGCGTCGGTCGCGAACCGCGGCCAGCGCGCGCCGGCCGAGAACCGCATCGAGCCCATCACGCCGAGCACCACGCTGGCGGTCAACAACAGCAGCGCGACCACGCCGGTGCTCCGCGCGAGATACCAATCGGCGGTCCCGCCGATCGCGCCCGGCACCACCAGCGAGCTCATGCCAGATCGTCGTCCTGCTCGGGCCAGCCGGCCAGGTGGCGGACGGCTCCGTACAGGTTGACCAGCCGGCTGGGCAGCCGCAGGAGCTCCAGCCACTCGAGAGCCAGGTCGCTGCGCACGATCGCCGCGGTGCTGGCGATGTTCGCGTCCAGGCAGGAACCGGCGGCGACAGTGACCGTGCGGTAGATGCTGGTCGCGGGCGCGCCCGTGTACGGGTCGATCAGGTGATGGGCGAAGCCGGAGTCATTCTCCCAGCGACGGGTGGTCGTGCTCGACGTGGCCAGCCCGCCCGAGCGCAGCGTGATCCACTGGCCCGGCGCGTCGGCGTCTGAACGGTGGTCGTCGGTGACCCGCACCGGCCAGCCGCCAGGCGGCGGTGGACCGGCGATCGAGATATCGCCACCGAACGATACGAGCACCCCGCAACCGGCGGCCTCGTGGCCCGCGGCGGCTGCGCGGTCGGCAGCCAGCGCCTTGGCGGTCGCGCCGAGGTCGAGCGACACGCCGCGGGGCACCCGGACGGTCCCGGCTTCGGCGTCGACCTTGACGGTACGCCAGCCCGGTACCGGGACCACGGACACCGACCGGGTCGGCCAGCCATTCACGGCGGCGTAGTCGCGGTCATAGCCGAGCGCGATCAGGGCCTGGCCGATGGTTGGGTCGACGTCGCCGTCGGTCAGCCGTGCCGCGCGCAGCGACGCCTGAACGGCCTCCAGCAGCACTGGTCCGACGGCGACCGGAGCGCCCGCGCCGGCGTTGACCGCCGACAGCTCGGAGTCATCGCGAAACCGCGAGCAGGCGGCGTCGAACGCCGCCGCGGTGACCAGCACCGCGGCCGCGGCCGCGTCGAGCGCCCTCGGCTCGGCGACCGCGACCACCGCAGTGCTGCCGAACACCGGGAACCGCATCAGTCTGTCGTCGACGGTCATCGCCTCAGGAGCCCCCGGACACGGCAGCGTCGCCGCCCGAGGACGAGGAATCGCGCGAGCTGGGCGCCTGCGCGGGCGTCGAAAGGCCCTGGTCGCCGGAGCTGGTCGCCGATGACGACGCCGACGTCGACGTCGACGTCGATCCCGAGGACGACGACGTGATCGACACGGGCTGGGCGCTAGAGCTCTGCGAACCGGCGGAGGAAGCCGAGTGAGCGGGGGCTGACTCGGCCACCAGCACCGCAAACCCGGCCGTCAGCGCGGCGCTGGTGCCGACGACCCAGCGTCGGGTGCGCCTGACGCGCGCCAGCGCGGCGTCTCGTCTGAGCGGGGCGTCGGGGTCCCGTCCGGGGCCCGCGCTCGGGTTCTGTGGTCTGCTCATGGTTGCCGAGGCAATCAGTCATCGGTAAGAGCAGCGTGAGAGTTCGCGCTTAAAAGCGGAAGTTCAACGGTGAACGACGAGCCGTCCACGGAGATCGTCCCGCGGTGGCGCTCGACGATCGCGAACACGATCGACAGTCCCAGCCCGGAGCCGGGCTGCTCGGAGGACTCAGGGGCGCGCCAGAAGCGCTCGAACAGCCGGTCGCGGTCGGCCGGATCGGGTCCTGGCCCTTCGTCGGAGACGGTCAGCACCGCGACGGTCTCGCGCCGCCCGAGCGCGACCGTCACCCGTCCGCCATCGGGCCCGTGGACGAGGCCGTTCTCGATCAGGTTCTCGATCGAGCGCGCCAGCGCATCGCGATCCCCGTAGACCTCCGCGGCGACCACCGGACCGACCGTCACGCGCCCGTCGGGATGGCGTGCGGCCACCTCGCGGACGACACCGTCGAGCTCGACTGGCTCGGACTCCTGGCCGCCCCCACCCGAGCGCTCGAGCACCAGCAGGTCGTCGACCAGCCGCGCCAGCCGCTGGGCGTCGCGCTGGAGGTCGGCGAGCACCTCGGGGTCAGCCCCGTGGCGGGCGGCGTAGTCGACGTTCCCGAGCAGCGCGGTGACCGGCGTCCGCAGCTCGTGGGAGGCATCGGCGAGGAACCGACGCTCGGTCGCCCGAGATTGCTCCAGTGACGCCAGCATCCGGTTGAGCACCCCGGTGAGCTGGCCGATCTCGTCGGTCTCGGCGGTCTCGGGAAGCCGCCGCGTGGGATCGGCGGTCCGCTCGATCTCCCCCGCGGCTCCGGCCAGCCGCTCCAGGGGGCGCAGCCCGCGCCGGGTCAGCAACGCGGCCGCCAGCACCGCCAGCAGTGCCGCGCCGAGGCCGGTCAGCGACAGCACCCCGCGCAGGTGCATCAGCGTGTGCGAGATGTCGGTGGTGTTCGAGGCGACGAGCACCGCGCCGCCCGACGCCGCGCCGCCGGCCTGGGCGATCGGGGCGGCGTACATCCGGAACGGCTGGCCGCCGACCGTGACGTCCTCGAACCCCGGCTGCCCGCTGGCGATCGTGCGCCGGGTCAGGCTGTCCTGGGGCAGCAGCTTGGCCCCCAGCGTCAGCGAGCGGGCCACGATCCGCCCCCGCGAGTCGATCACCTGGACCACCAGCTCGCGGCCCGAAGCGGTGCTCTCGAGCGCGCCGGGGTCGGTCAGCACCGCCGGCGCCGACACCGCCAGCTGGGCCACGTCCTGAGCGCGCTGGCGCAGCGCGCTGTCCAGCGAACCGCGCAGCTCGTGGCGTACGAGCAGCACCGTCGCGATCCCGAACAGGATCACCGCGGCGAGGATCGAGCCGCCGGCGGCGATGATCAGACGGGTCCGAAGGCTGCGCGGTCTCAGCACGGGGCGCTCCGATCGATCTTGACCGAATCCCGTCCTGCGTCGAACATCAGTTTGGGGCTTTCCATGCCGTTCGTAAGGCAGACAAGAGGTCGCGCCGTACGCAAGGAAGTGAGCGTTGGACGAATTTGCGGGAATCTCGCTGGGGGACCGGCGCGCTGAGGCGGTGCCAGTGCGAGTGCTGCTCGTCACGCCGGATCGCCGTACTGCCGCGCTGATCGCAGAGATGCTCCAGGCCAGCTGGAGCGATGGCCTGGTGGTCGCGCACGCCCGGACGCTGTCGGACGCGACCCACGAGCTGCTCGACCATCCGGTCGGCGGCGTGCTGCTCGCGCTGCGACGGCGCAAGGAGCGCGCCGCCGCGGTCGAGCAGATCCGGACCGCCGCGCCCGACGTTCCGATTCTGGTGCTGGCCGACGAGGGTGACGAGGACGAGGCCGTGGCCGCCGTGCGCGCCGGGGCCCAGGACTACCTGGTGTCCGCCGACCTCTCCCCCGCGCTGCTCCGGCGCTCGCTGCGCCACGCGATCGAGCGCAAGCGCCAAGAGGCCCAGCTCGCCCACCGGGCGCTGCACGACGCGCTCACCGGGCTGCCCAACCGGGCGCTGTTCCTCGACCGCCTCGGGGTAGCGCTCGACCGGTCGCGCCGCAACGACGCCTCGATCGCGGTCCTGTTCCTCGATGTCGACAACTTCAAGGAGGTCAACGACTCGCTCGGCCACGCCGCCGGCGACCGGCTGCTGTCGGGCCTGGCGCACCGCCTGCAATCGATGCTGCGCCCGATGGACACGGTCGCCCGGTTCGGCGGCGACGAGTTCACGTTCCTGTTCGAGGATCTCGCGGGCGAGCGGGAGGTCGTGCTGATCGCCGAGCGGATCCGCCGCTCGGTCACCGATCCGATCCACCTCGAGGAGGGAGACATCACGGTCGCGGTCAGCATCGGGATCACGCTCGTCACCGACCCCACGACCGCTCCCGACAGTGTGATCCGCGAGGCGGACGCGGCCATGTACCGCGCCAAAGAGCTGGGGCGCTCGCGCTACGAGCTCTACGACGAGTCCTCGCGCCGGCGCGCGGTGGCGCGGCTGGAGCTCGAGGGCGCGCTGCGCCTGGCGATCGACCGAGCCGAGCTTCATCTGCACTTCCAGCCGGCCGTGTCGCTGACCGGCGCCGGCGGCGTGACCGGGCTGGAAGCCCTGGTTCGCTGGCAGCACCCCGAGCACGGCCTGATGATGCCGCCCCAGTTCGTCCCGCTGGCCGAGGAGACGGGGCTGATCCTGCCGATCGGCAGCCACGTGCTCGAGCGCGCGCTCGAGGAGTTTGCCGGACTGAGAATCCATGACCCGGAGCTCACCGTCTCGGTCAACCTGTCGGTTCGCCAGCTCGAGGACCCGCGCCTGGTCTCGATCGTGTCCCGGGCGCTGGCGGCCAGCGGCGTCGATTCCGAGGCGGTGTTCGTCGACGTCAACGAGGCGGCGGTGGCGCTCGATCTCGACGCTGCGTCGCGGGCGCTGCACGGGCTCAGAGCGCTCGGGATCAGGATCGCGATTGACGATTTCGGTACCGGCTCGTCGTCGCTGACGACGCTCAAGCGGCTCCCGATCGACGCGATCAAGCTGCACGGCAGCCTGGTCGCCGGGCTCGGGCGTGACCGCGGCGACGATGCCGTGGTCCACGCGATCGTCGAGCTGGGCCACGCGTTCGGCGTCGACGTGATCGCCGAGGGCGTCGAGACCGAAGCCCAGCTGCGGCGGCTGCGCGAGCTGCGCTGCGACGGAGCTCAGGGGTACATGTTCGGCCGCCCCGCGCCCGCGCACGAGGTCCAGGCGCTGTTGATTGCGGCCGGCGACGCCGTGCACCAGACCACCGTCCCGTCAGGCGCGTAGCGCAAACCCCGCTCCCCGGACTGTCCGGATCAGCGGTGGGTCGCCGAGCTTGCGCCGCAGTCGGGTCACGTAGCGATCGACCACGTTGTCGACGGCGGCGTCGTTCCAGATCTCAGACAGCGCCCGCTCGCGGCTGACCAGCCGCCCGGCCTCGCGCAGCAGCAGCTCGAGCAGCAGCGCCTCGCGCCCGGTCAGCTCGATCGGCCGTCCCGCCCGCGTGGCTCTGCGCGTCTCGACGTCGAGCACCAGATCGGCATAGGACAGCAGCGGCTGACCCTGCGGATCGGCGTGCCGCCGGGTCAGCGCGTGCAGGCGCGCGACCAGCTCCTGCACTGCGAACGGCTTGATCAGGTAGTCGTCGGCTCCGGCCTCGAGCCCCTCGACCCGGTCGGCGACCGCGTCGCGCGCGGTCAGCATCAGGATCGGCGTGGGCAGGCCCTTGCCGCGTAGGCGCCGGCAGACCGCGAGCCCGTCCATCACCGGCATCTTCACGTCGAGCACGATCACGTCTGGCGCCGAGCGCTCGGCGGCGACCAGCGCCGCGCCGCCGTCGGCGGCGACGGCCACCTCGAACCCCTCGGCAACCAGCGTGCGCTCGAGCATCCGCCGCAGCGGCGGGTCGTCGTCGACCACGAGCACCCGCTCGCGGCCCGACGCAAACGAGTCGTCAGCCACCCGCGACGTCCCGGCGCAGGAACACCAGGAACGCGGCGATCAGGCAGGGCACCCCGTACATCGCGCACGTCCACGCGGCGCGGATGACCGGCTCCCAGTCGATCGGGGTGCGCAGCAGCCCCTGCCAGGCGTTGAACTGGGTGCTCAGCAGATACGGCTGCAGGCTGCCCAGGCCGGGGAGGATCCCGATCAGCTGGAACAGCAGCGAGATCATCAGCGTCCCCACGACCGCCGCGGCGCTGTTCCGGGTGACGGCCGACAGCAGCAGGCCGATCGACACGATCGCGGCGATCGGGATCAGGTACACGAGCAGGCTCACGTACACGAGCTCGAGCGCCTTTGGCGCCGACACGATCGTCCCCGACAGGCTCTGCAGCGAGTTGAACCCGGACTGGAGGCTGCCGGCGATCACCGCCACGGTGCCGTCGATCAGGATCGCGGCGACCGCGTACGTGGCCGCGGCCAGCGCCTTGCCGCCGAAGATCTGGCCGCGCTCGAGCGACCGGGTCAGGATCGTCTTGAGGGTTCCATTCTGGTCCTCGGAGGCAAAGATGTCACCGGCCACCAGCGCCGTGATCAGCGGGAACATCCACACCGCCCCGAACAGCATGATCACCAGCGGCACCGACAGCCCGCTGCGGGTCAGGTATGACGCGAACGCGAAGTCGCCGCCGTTGCGGTCCGAGCGGAAGTGGATCGCCACGACGAAGATGATCGGGACGAGGATCGCCGCCCCCAGCCCCAGGTAGGTGCGCTTCTGGTAGCGGAGCTTGGTCAGCTCCCAGCGGTAGACGGTTGCGACCGATGGCGAGCTCATCGCGTCGCCTCCGCCGTGGTCGGCACGTCGGCCGGGGACGGCGCCGAGGGCGATTCGCGGTCCTCGGTGAGCGAGAAGAACAGGTCCTCGAGCGTGACCGTCTGGGGCGCCAGCGAGCGGATCAACGCGCCGGCTTCGACCAGCGCCTGGGACAGCTCGGCGACCGCGGTCTCGCTGGCGGTAAACGAGATCCGCCCGGAGTCGACGCGGACGTTGTCCACGCCGGGCTGGGCGCGGCAGACCGCCTGCGCGCGCTCGTCATCGGTGGTGGCGAGCCGGTAGGTGGTGCCGGCGCTGCGCTTGAGCTCGGCGATCTCGCCCTCGTAGACGATCCGGCCCGTGCGGACGATCGCCACCCGGTTGCATACCTCCTCGACCTCGGCCAGCAGGTGGCTGGAGAGCAACACGGTCATCCCGTCGTCGGCCAGCCGGCGGATCAGCAGGCGCATGTCGCGCATGCCGCCGGGGTCCAGGCCGGTCGCGGGCTCGTCGAGCAGCAGCAGCTTGGGGGCGCGTAGCAGCGCCGCCGCGATCCCGAGCCGCTGGCGCATCCCGTGGGAATACCCGCCAACGCGGTCGCCGGCCCGGCCGGCCAGCTCGACCGTGTCGAGTGCGCCGTCGATCCGGCTGGGGGCGTCACCGCCGTCGAACGCCGCCAGCAGCTCGAGGTTGCGACGTCCGGTCATGTACGGGTAGAACGTCGGCGCCTCGACGAACCCGGCTACGCCGTCGAGCGCGCGCACGCTCTCCGTCGGGTCGCGGCCGAACAGGCGCACGCTGCCCTCGGTGGGCCGGATCAGGCCGAGCATCATCCGCAGCGACGTGGTCTTGCCGGCGCCGTTGGGACCCAGGTAGCCGTAGACGTCTCCGGTGTTGACGGTCACGTCGACGCCCGCCACGGCCTCGAGCTCGCCGTAGCGCTTGACGAGCCCGCGCACCTCGATCGGCGGCGGGCCGTCAGCGGCGCCTCTGGTCATAGCGCCCGCGCCGCCAGGTCCGCGGCCGCGGCGGGCACCGAGCCGAGCACCGTGTAGGAGACGCCGTTATGCGTGAACGTGACGATGCTCCCCAGCGCGGTGTCGAGCTCGTGGCCGGTGGCGCCGTTGATCGACACTGTCGGCAGGTTCAGCCCGCCGGCCGGGCCGCCCTGCATCTGGCCGCCGGAGCCGGTCTTCGCGGCCTGCTCGATCACCACGATCCCGCCGAGGTTCTGCCCGTAGGTGACGACCGCCGCCGGTGTCGAGCCCCAGCTGACGAGCGACACCGATCGGCGCGGAAGGCCCACCAGCTTGTGGGGGGCGGTGAGCTTGAACGGCAGGCGCTTGGCGACGGCCGCGGCGCCGATCACCTCGTGGTGGCCGTGCATGCGTCCCTTGGCCGAGTGCTCGCCGGCCGGCAGCGTGACCTTCTCCACCTTGGCGCCCGACGGCGGCGCCGAGGTGAAGTTCGACGCCGGCACCGAGCCGTAGGAGATATCGGTGGCCTTGAGCTCGATCACGGGCGAGCTCTGGCCGCGGGCGTAGATCGCGAACCGCAGCGGCACCCCGCGGACGGCGTCCCAGCCGAGCTGGGCAGCGCCGAGCATCCCGCCGTCATGCCGGGGCGACACGCGGACGCTGTAGGCGCCCTGTCCGGCGACGTCGCCGGGGATCGCTCCGCTGAGGTTGACGCTGCGCGCCAAGCGGTTGAGGTCGGCCTGGATCTCAGCCATCGACGGGATCTTGTCGGCGCCGGACGCCCGCTTGCCGTCAGACGGCAGCTTGCCCTGATACGCGGTGTTCGAGGCCGGGTCGTAGATCCAGAAGCTCCCGTCGGAGACGACCAGCTGGGCGTCCTGGCCGCTGTCGGACTGCAGCTCGAGGCGCAGCTTTCCGGGGGCCAGCCACAGGCGGCCGGTGGCGCCGCTCAGGATCGGGTCGGCACCCTGGATGCTCGAGGAGTCGATCAGGTGGTTCGTGAAGCTGACCCGGGCGGTGATCCCCTTGATTTGATTCCCGCCCACCGCGCCGAGCGCGTTGTGGACGGCGGCGGCGAGCGGCTTGGGCGGGGGAACTGGGCCCGATGAGGTGGCGGCAAGGGCGATCGCGGTGCCGGCACCGACAGCGACGACGACGCCGGCGATCAGTGCCAGCAGACGCCTGGTTGAGACTGTGCGCAGATACTTCATGTTCAAACTCGACCTTTCTCGGTGGACTCCGCGTCAGTCAAGTTAGGCCGCAAGCCTGAAATTAGTTTGACAAACGGCCTTCAGCGGGCCTCAAGCGCCCGCGTACTGCTCGCGCAGCGCCCGTTTGAGCACCTTGCCGGTGGGGGTCCGCGGGAGCTCGTCGAGGAAATGGACGTCGCGCGGGACCTTGTAGCGGGCCAGGTTGTCGCGGATGAATTCCCTGACCTCGTCGGCTGACAGTTCCCGGCCGGGCGCGACCACCACGAACGCCGCCAGCCGCTTGCCGAACTCGTCGTCGTCGACGCCGATCACCGCGGCCTCCACGATTGCCGGATGCGTGATCAGCAGCTCCTCGACCTCGCCCGGGAACAGGTTCTCGCCGCCCGACACGATCATGTCGTCGTCGCGGCCGTCGATGAACAACCGCCCCGAGTGGTCGAAGTGGCCGACGTCGCCGGTGCTCATCAGCCCGTCGATCATCTGCTTGTTGCCGCCGCCGGTGTAGCCGTCGAATTGAAAGCCGTTGCCGACGAAGATCCGGCCGATCTGGCCTGGCCCAGCGACGGGGAGCCCGTCCCCGTCGTACAGCCGCAGGATCGTCCCGAACGGCACGCGCCCGGCGGTCCCGGGCGCGGCGCGCAGATCGTCGGGCGTCGCGAACGTCGCCCACGCCACCTCGGTCGAGCCGTAGAAGTTGTAGAGCTTGTCGCCGATCGTGCGCTGGGCGCGCCGGACGAGCTCGGCCTCGAGCTGCGAGCCCGACGCGAACACGATCCGCAGCGAGCTCGTGTCCCAGCGGCCGGGCTCGGCCTCGAGCAGCGACACGATCCGGTTCAGCATCACCGGCACCACGACCAGGCCGGTGGGCCGCTCGCGTGCGATCGCGTCCAGCACCGCCTCGGGCCGGAACCGCCGCTGCACGATCGTGCTGGTGCCGAGGATCACCGACAGCACCATCTGCGTGAACCCGAGCCCGTGGAACATCGGCGCCGCCACGAACGTCGACTCTCCACCGCGATACGGGACCTTCGACAGCAACGCGCCGATCGGGTGAAGCGAGCGACCCTGGTGACGCGGCGCGCCCTTCGGGGTCCCGGTCGTGCCGCTGGTCAGCAGCACAACGGCCGCCGGCTGCGACGGCGGCGGCGGGACCTCGCCCGCGTGGGCAGCGATCAGGCCCTCGATCGTCTCGAGCAGGGGCTCCCCGTCGGTCCAGGCCAGCAGCCGCCCGTGGCGCGGCGAAACGGCCGCCGCCAGCTCCTGGTACTCCTCGTCGTAGACCAGCAGCGCGACGTCCTCGCGCCGGCACACGTCCTCGAGCTGCGGGCCGGCGAAATCCGTGTTGAGGTACAGGATCCGGGCGCCGAGCTTGCCGGCGGCGAACGTGATGTCGATGAAGCCGCGGTGGTTACGGCACAGGACCCCGACCGTGTCGCCCTCGCGCACCCCGCGGGCACTGAGCGCGCAGGCGAGGGCGTTCGAGCGCCCGTTGAGCTGCGCGAACGTCAGCGAGCCGAGCTCGTCGATCAGACCGAGGCTCGGGCCATGCCGGATCCCGGCGACCTCGATCGCGGCGCCGATCTGGCCGAGGCGGTCGAGCGCGCGCAGGATCCGCACGGTGCGCGCGGGAGACTCGATCGCGAGCATCCCGGCGCGGTAGGCGAGCGCCGCCGACCGGGCCTCGACGGCGGCGCGGCGCGCCAGCTGCGCGGAGGAGCTCAGCAGCGTGTCGCGCCCGGTCATTCAGGGCAAGCGTATCCGCTACCGTCGGCCATGAAAGATGTGTCGGCTGTTCGGGATGAGCGGTGGACCCAATCGCGTCGGTGCGACCTTCTGGCTGCTCGAGGCGCCCGACTCGCTCGCTGCGCAAAGCCGCCGCGAGCCCGACGGCACCGGCGTCGGCTGCTTCGGCGCCGATGGCCGGCCGGAGATCTTCAAGCAGCCGCTGGCCGCCTACGAGGACGACGCGTTCGCTCGCGAGGCCAAGGAGCTGGAGTCGCGAACGTTCGTGGCCCACATCCGCTACGCCTCGACCGGCGCGATCGCGCCGCAGAACACCCACCCGTTCGAGCAGCACGGACGGCTGTTCGCCCATAACGGCGTGATCGAGGACCTCGAAGCCCTCGAACACGAGCTCGCCGACGACATGCGCCACGTCACCGGTGACACGGACTCCGAGCGCTACTTCGCGCTGATCTCACGCGAGATCGAGCGGACCGGGGACGTCGGCGAGGGGATCGTCGGCGCCACGCGGTGGGTGGCCGCGCACCTCCCGGTGTTCGCCTTGAACATCGTGCTGGTCACCCCCGACGAGCTGTGGGCGCTGCGCTATCCCGACGTGCACGGGCTGCAGGTGCTCGAGCGCGAGCCGGGCGGCACCAGCGGCAACCGCCATCTGGAGCACGCCAGCGCGCGCGGCTCGATCCGCGTCCGGTCCGGCGACCTCGCCTCGCTGCCTGCCGTGGTGGTCGCCAGCGAGCGGATGGACGAGAACCCGGGCTGGCGCGCGCTGGCGCCGGGCGAGCTGCTGCACGTCGACGGGCAGCTGCACACGACGATCACCGAGGTGCTGCCTAACCCGCCGGCCCATCAGCTGACGCTGTCGGATCTGACCGGCAAGGCGGCGAGCTCGCAGGCGCCCACGGGGTCGAAGTGACCGAAGCGCGGATGCCGCCCGGGCCGCCGCTGCCCCGCGCAGTGCAGACCGCCGCGTTCATGGTCGGCGGGATGCGCTTCCTCAACGCGTGCCGTCGGCGCTACGGGGACGCGGTCACCTTCGGGACGCTGTTCGACAGCCGGTTTGTGATGCTGTTTGAACCGGGCCTCATCAAGGAGCTGTTCCAGGGATCGGCCGATCGGCTCCACGCCGGCGAGGCCAACGCGATGCTGGGGCCGATCGTCGGGGAGCGCTCGGTACTCCTGCTCGACGGCGCCGAGCACCTCCGCCACCGGCGCCTGCTGCTGCCGCCGTTCCATGGCCGGCGGATGCAGGGCTACGCCAAGCTGATACGCGAGTCGACCGACCTGGAGATCAACGCGTGGCCGGTCCGAGAGCCATTCCCGATGATCCCCAGCATGCAGTCGCTGACGCTGCGGGTGATCACGCGCGCCGTGTTCGGGTTCGAGGCCGGAGCCGATGAGCAGGAGCTGCGGGCGCGATTGCGGGCGATGATCGACCCGGTCGGCCGGCCCCGGGGCATGATGGTGCTGTTCATGCTGGCCCGGCAGCGCAGCGATCGCCCGGCGATTCGCCGCTTCGAGGAGTCCCGCCGCGCCGTCGACGAGATCCTGTTCGCCGAGATCGCCCGCCGCCGGGACGACCCGGAGCTGGCCGACCGCGACGACGTGTTCTCGGCTCTGCTGCTGGCCGAGGACGAGGTCGGCGAGCGGCTGTCGGACCGGGAGGTCCGCGACGAGCTGATGACGCTGCTGCTGGCCGGCCACGAGACGACCGCGACCGGCCTCGCGTGGACGTTCGACCTGCTGCTCCATCACCCGGGCCCTCACAAGCTCGCGCTCGAGGGCGACGACGCCTACCTCGACGCGGTCGTCAAGGAGTCGCTGCGGATGCGCCCGGTGATCCCCGGCGTCGGGCGCGTGGTCTGCACCGAGCCGCTCGCGCTCAACGGCTGGCTGATCCCGCCGGGAGTCGAGATCAACCCGTCGATCCGGATCATGCACCAGCGCGACGACCTGTATCCCAACGCTGCCGCGTTCCGTCCCGAGCGGTTCCTCGGACCGGACGCTCCAGATACCTATACGTGGATCCCGTTCGGCGGCGGCACCCGCCGCTGCCTGGGCGCGAGCTTTGCCCAGATGGAGATGCGGATCGTGCTGCAGCGCGTGCTCGAGCGCTGCGCGCTGCGGGCGGTCGATCCCAAGCTCGACGAGATCCAGTTCCGCGGGATCACGCAGGCCCCGCGCAACGGCGTGATGGTCACTCAGGACCGCGAGCCACAGGCCGGTTCGGGTCGGTGACCCACTCGCTCCACGAGCCCGGGTACAGCGCGGCCCGGTAGCCGGCGAGCTCCAGGGCCAGCACCTCGTGCGCGGCCGACACACCCGAACCGCAGTAGGCGCCAAGCTCCACTCCGTCGCCGGCACCGGCCGCGACGAACGCGTCGCGCAGCGCGGCGATCTCGAGGAAGCGTCCGTCGGCGCCGACGTTGTCCGCGCTGGGCCGGTTACGGGCGTGGGGGATGTGGCCGCCCACCGGATCGACCGGCTCCTCGTCACCGGCGAACCGCTCGGGTGCCCGGGCGTCCAGCAGCACCCCGGTTCGCGCCAGCGCTGCCGCGCCCTCGGCGTCGAGCAGCGGCATCCCGCCGGGCACGGCAGAGAAGTCGCCCGCCTGCGGGCGCGGTGTCGCGGCTTCGAGCTCGTAGCCGGCCTGGGTCCAGGCGGTGATGCCGCCGTCCAGCACCGACACCTGCGGATGGCCGAAGTAGCGGAGCACCCACCAGGCGCGCGCGGCGGCCATCGAGTTGGCCTCGTCATAGACGACCACGGCGCGGTCGCCCGAAACCCCGGCCGCGCGCATGTCGGCGGTGAACGCGTCGGCGTCGGGCAGCGGGTGACGGCCACCCGGCCCCGGCGCCGCCGACAGCTCCGCGTCGAGGTCGACGAACACGGCGCCGGGGATATGCCCGCGGCGGTAGTCCTCGAGCCCCGGCGGGCCGCCCAGCGTCCAGCGGGCATCGAGCAGCGCCGGGCCGTCCGGGCGTTGGAGCGAGGCGTGCAACTCGGCGGCGTCGATCAACGGCGAGTGCATGCCGCCCTCAGTGCCGGTCCAGCGCGTAGTGGGCCAGCGACAGATCGGTGAGCCACTCGACCGGCGCCTTGTCGTCGGTGTAGACGCTGCCACCGCTCAGCGCCGGGGTCCAGCGCGACTGGGCCGTGCCGGCCAGCGAGACCATGTCCGACCACCGGCCCGAGATCGCCGTGCCGAGCATGCGCTGCGGCGACAGTGGCTTCGAGCTGGCGACGACGAGCGAGTTGGAGTCGCCGATGGGATCGCGCCCGAGATACGGAAACACCGTCCTCGCCGTCGCCGATACGACCTTTTCGAGCTGGTCCGATCCAGGGATATAACCAACATTGATGACCAGCACTCCACCCGGCCGCAGGTGCGCGCGCACCGACTCAAAGAACTCGCGCGTGACCAGGTAGAACGGGATGTAGGGCTGGCGGTAGGCGTCGAGGAAGATCGCGTCGTAGGTGGCCTTGCTGGCCGCCAGCCAGGGGCGCGCGTCGGCGGTGTACGTATGCAGGTTGGGCCCGCCGAGCCCGAAATAGCGCCGGCCGATCCGGGTCAGCTCGCCGTCGAGCTCGACCGCGTCGACGCGCGTGGTCGGGAAGTAATGGCCGTATGCGCGCGCGACCGTTCCGGCGGCGTCGCCGAGAATCGCGATCCGCTGCGGCACGCCGAGCTGGCCGGCCATCGGCAGCACCAGGAAGTCATCCCAGTAGCCGCCGGTCAGGTAGCTGCCGGGCCGGTAGACCGAGTGCACGGCGACGCCCTCGTTGAGCTGTAGCCAACGCTCCCCGCTGGGCAGCGCCACCACGCGCACGTACTGGTACTGGGTCTCGGTCGAGAAGATCACGCGCGCGCCTGGGATCGCAGCCCCGACCGCCGGCGGCGGCACCAGCAGCAGGCCCGCGATCACCGCCGGGACCGCGTACAGCGTGCGGGCCCCCGCTCCCGGCGCGGCCACCAGGGCGAGCGCGAGCGCGAAGACCAGGAACGTGCGATGGGTCCCGATCAGCGGGATCAGCAGTAGCGCCGAGGCGAACGTCCCCACCAGCGAGCCGGTGGTCGAGATCGCGTAGAGCCGACCGGTGACCGTGCCGACGTCGCTAACGGTCGAGAGCGCCAGCCGGTTGGCGTATGGCGCAACCGTCCCGAGCAGCACCACCGGCACCGCAACCAGCACCAGCACCGCGCCCAGCGACGAGAAGAAGCCACCGACCGACAGCGATCCCAGCGCGCCGACCGACAGGTGCAGGAACGGGTCGGCCGCGAAGGGGACGATCGCCAGCGCGACCGCGGCCAGCAGCACGATCAGGCACAGGCCGCGCATGTCGCCGCGGCGATCGGCAAGCTTGCCGCCGATCGCGTAGCCGATCGACAGGGCGACGAGCACGGTCGCGATCGTGTTGGCCCAGATGACCGTCGACGCGCCGAAGTACGGAGCCAGCAACCTCGCAGCCGAGATCTCGGCGCCGAGGCTGGCGGCGCCGACCACGAACGCGATCGTGCGGATCGCAGCCATCGGCGGCGCCTGACCGGGGCCTGGGCGACGGGGGTGCAGGTGCGCGAGCGGATGCGCTCGCGGGCGGGGTTCAGCCTCGCGCCTGGTTGCGGTCACGCGTGCGATCACCCCCCGCCGGGGAAGGGGCCAGCGGGTGCATCTCGATCAAGCGTAGATGACGGGGATCACGGGTCAGCCGGGACCCTCGGCGCAGCGGCCGGGCGCGCGCGGGCAGGTGCGTGTACCTTGCGCCCCTGATGCTGCTCTACAACTCCCAGGTCTCGGGCAACTGCTACAAGGTCCGGCTGCTGTTCGCCCACCTCGGGATCGAGTACGAGATCCAGGAACTCGACGTCGTCGACCGTTCCAACCGGCCCGAGGTGCTGGGCGGGCTCAACCCGGCGCTACGGGTGCCCACGCTCGTGCTCGACGATGGCCGCGCGCTCCCCGAGTCAGACGCGATCCTGTTCTACTTCGCCGACGGGACCGAGTACCTGCCCCCGGACCGCTACGAGCGCTCGCAGGTGCTGCAATGGATGTTCTTCGAGCAGTACAACCACGAGCCGAACATCGCGGTCGCGCGGTTTCGCCAGATGTTCGGAGTCGAGGTGTCCGACGAGGAGCGCCAGGCCCGTCAGCGAGGCGGCGAGGCGGCGCTGCAGGCGATGGAGGGCCACCTCAACGACCACCCGTTCCTGGTCGCCGATCGTTATACGATCGCCGACATCGCGCTGTACGCCTACACGCACGTCGCGCCCGAGGGCGGATTCGAGCTCGAGCCCTACCCGGCGATCGGGGCGTGGCTTCGCCGCGTCGCCACCCAGCCGGGCCACGTGCCGATCACGGCCTAGTGGGGCCCCGGTTCGATGGCTTCGCTGACCTACCTCGAGCGCCCATCGTCCGGAGAGCCGGAGGGCCTGCTCGTGCTGCATCACGGCCGGGGCACCGACGAGCGCGACCTGCTGCCGCTGGCCGACGTGTTCGACGCCGACCGCCGCCTGCACGTGGTCACGCCGCGGGCGCCGCTGCGCCTGCAGGGCTCGCCCGGCTATCACTGGTACCTGGTCCCGCGCGTCGGCCATCCGGACCCCGAGACGTTTGAGGCGGCGCGCTCGGCCCTCGGCGAGCTCCACGACGAGCTGTGGGAACGGACCGGCGTGTCGCCGGAGCGGACCGTGCTCGGCGGCTTCTCGATGGGGACCGTGATGAGCTACGCGACCGCGCTGAGTGCCGACCGCCCGGCGGCCGCCGCGATCATGGCGCTGTCGGGATTCGTGCCGACGGTCGAGGGCTGGGAGCCCCAGCTCTCAGGTCGCGAGACGACCAAGGTGCTGATCTCACATGGCAGCCTCGACCCGGTGATCGCGGTCGACTTCGCTCGGGGCGCGCGCGACCTCCTGCGCGCCGGGGGATTCGACGTGGACTACCGCGAGTTCGAGGGCGGCCACAACATCGACCCGCGCGACATCCCGCGCGAGACCGATTGGCTGCACGCGGTCACGTCCGCGTGATCAGCACGGTACCGCCGACGACCAGCAGCAGCCCGACCGTGCGGGCCGCGTCGATGTCGACTCGGTCAAGGCCGAACCAGCCGAGGCGGTCGGCCACCACCGCCATGATCAGCTGACCGGCGACCAGCAGCGCCACCACGGCGCCGGCGCCCAACGGCCGGACCGCGATCAGCGAGATCGACACCACCGCGGCGCCGCCGAGCCCGCCGATCACGTGCGCCGGCCGGATCGAGCCGATTCCCGACAGCCGCCCCGGGTGGCCGATCACGAGCAGCAGCACGCCGATGACCGCCATCGAGATCGCGATGCTCACGAACGCCGCGCCGAAGTCGCCGACGTACTTGGACAGGGCGGCATTGGCGGGCGGCTGCAGCCCGACCAGCAGGCCGGCGGCCAGCGTCAGCACGATCGCCATCGTTCGCGACATCAGGGTGAGTCGGTTCCCCGCCGGCGGGCCAGTTCCTCCGTCGGGCGGGCCGTCGGTCTCGTAAGCTCGCGGGCGCGATGCTGGTCACCGAGCTGAAGCTGCCGACGTTCGACTACACCGACACGTCGCTGCGCGGCGACGCCTATCGCGAGGCGATGGCGGCGCTCGACGGTCACGACGGGTGGCTGGCGGCGGGACCGTTCGGTTACATCGTGCTCGACCGGGAGGCCGGTGAGTTCTTCCTGCGCACCAAGGAGGCGGAGTTCCCCGGGCTGATGCTCGCGCAGCTCTTCGGGATCGACGACGGGCCGCTGCACGATGAGATCGTCAACAACATCATCAGCGTCAACGGCGACGACCACCGGCGACTGCGAAACCTGGTCAACCCGGCGCTGGCGCCGCGGGCGGTGCGGCGCTACCGGCCCGCGATGCGGGGGTTCCTCGAGCAGCTGTTCGGCGCGATCGGAGCCAGCGGGTCGTGCGAGTTCATCGAGCAGTTCGCCAAGCCGTACCCGTCGCTGGTGATCGCCCACGTGATGGGGGCGCCGCTGACCGACGCGCCGCGGCTGCATCACTGGTCGAACATGATCCAGCGCCAGTTCGACGCGGCCAGCCTGACCAGCGAGCGGGCGGAGATCGAGCGCGCGGTGGCGGAGTTCTACGCCTACGAGGACGAGTTGATCCCCGCCCGGCGCGCGGCGCCGGGGGACGACCTGATCTCGGCGCTGATCGTCGCCGAGGAGGCCGGAGATCGGCTCACCGACAGCGAGCTGCGCAACCTGATCCTGAACATCCTCGTCGGCGGCGTCGACACGAGCCAGAGCCAGCTCGCACACGCGGTCAGGCTGCTGGCCGCGCACCCCGACCAGTGGGCGGCGCTGCGGGAGGATCCGGAGGGGTTGGCCCTGGCGGCGGTCGAGGAGTCCGTCCGGTATGAGCCGATCACGCCGTTCACCGCACGGATCCTCACCGCCGAGCTCGAGTACCGCGGCGTCACGTTCCCGGAGGACTCGATCGTGATGATCTCCGCCTGGCACGCCAACCGCGACGGCCCCGGCGACCGCTTCGACATCACCGCCGGGCGCAGCGGCGCCCGGGTGCTGACGTTCGGCGCCGGCATCCACTACTGCGTCGGCGCCAACCTGGCTCGCGCGGAGCTGCAGGAGGCGCTGGCGTTCCTCGCCGAGCGCGTCGAGGTGATCGAGCTCGACGGCGAGCCCGAGTTCGGAACCCCGTCGGGGATCTACGGTCTGGAGTCGCTGCCGCTGCGCCTGAAGCTCGCCTAGGCGGCGCGCTTCCAGAGCGCGTCGTCGCCGATCGACTCACGCACGGCCGCGCCGGAGGCGACCAGCTCGACCATGGCGGCCTCGGCCGCGGAGCGATCCGGAACGCCGTTGTTCGGGGTCAACAGCTGCGCGACTTCCTGGGTGGTGAGGCCACCGGGGAAGTGCTCGAGCAGCGGCTCCGGGGTCTCGGGCGGCAGTTCGCGGTGCAGCGTCGGGTCGATGTTGGCGATCAGCACGTCATAGGCCTCGACCGGCTGAAAGCCGCCGGCAACCAGGCGCGTGCCGTTGGACTGGAGCACAAGCGACGGGGCCGTGAACCGCACCGGGCCGTCGGAGGTCGAGGTCTTGCCCTGCAGCTCGGCGGCCGAGCCCTCGGCCACTCGGGTCTCCTCGCGGTCGCTGAGGTACGCCTCGGTGACCTCGGGCGAGTCGAGCATCGCGTAGATCTTGTCGGCGTCGATGCCGTCGACTGAGCGCAGCACCTCGCGCAGCTGCTCGTCGTCGTCGAGCAGCAGGCGGCTGTTGAAGTTGGCGAGCTGCAGCGCGCGGAACGCGTCCCACTCGGTGCCCGGGTTCAACATCCGGGCGGCGATGACCGCGCGGCAGGCGCGCGCAGTGGCGCTGACGCGATCCTTGGGGTTCGGCGTGAACGGCATCCCGTAGCGGCGGAAGCTGACCTGGCCGAGCGCTCCGCGCAGCGGCGTGTAGCCCCGCTCCTCGTACTGGGATGCGGTCTCGGTGAGTCCGATGAGCACCAGTCGCCAATCGAGCTGGTCGCCGTAGCGCCACTCCAGCACCCGCAACGCCGGGCTTTCGGAGTAGGCCCAAGGGCAGGCTGGATCACTGAAGAGAGTGGCTGAGATCACCGGGACGACGCCTCCTGAAACGGTCAGCTGGTTGACGCCTCAAGTATATGCGAAAGGCGGTCCAACAAGGCGACCTGGGCCGGGTTGACCTTCTCCCGGGCGAGCTCGGGGCCGAACCACTCGGCCCGGTCGACCTCAGGGATCTCCAGCGTCTTGCCCGAGCGCGGCGGCCATTGAACCGTGACCGTGTTGCTCGTGATCTCGCTCACGTCGAGGTCTCCCTCGACCGCCCAGCCGTGGACGACCTTGCCGCTCTTCTGACGGACCTCGCCGAGGTCCTGGACGGGGCCGTCGGGAGGCCGGACGCCCAGCTCCTCGGTGAACTCGCGGCGCGCCGCGGCCAGTGGATCCTCGTCGGACTCGTACTCGCCCTTGGGGATCGACCATGCGCCGTTGTCGCGCTTGGCCCACATCGGGCCGCCAGGGTGCACGAGCAGGACCTCGAGCGCGGTGCCCTTGCTGCGGTACACCAGCAGCCCCGCGCTGCGTCGCTTGGACGCCACCGCGGTTTAGTTCTTGCGGCCGGTGACGGCGAGCCCGATGCCGAGGCCGACCAGCATCAGCCCGCCCAGCCCGGTGAGCCGCTCCAGCCGACTAGTCGAGTTGCCCAGCCAGTTGCGCGCTGCTCCGGACGCGATCGCCCAGGTGCTGTCGGAGAGCAGCGCGATCACCACGCAGACGACGCCGAGCAGTGCCAGCTGCAGCGTGACGTGGCCCTGCGAGCGGTCGATGAACTGCGGCAGCACCGCGGTGAAGATGATCAGGCCCTTGGGGTTGGTGGCGCCGACATAGAACCCCTCGCGGGCGCTACGGCGCAGAGATCGCGGCGCGACCGCGGCGGCGTTGAACTCCGACAGCGACCTGCGGTCGCGGATCTTCTGAATCCCGAGGAACACCAGGTACGCCGCGCCGGCCAGCCGCAGCACGTTGAACACCGCGTCCGAGCTGGCCACGATCGACCCCACTCCGATCGCCACCAGCAGCAGCTGCAGAGCCATCCCGCTGGCGTTGCCGGCGACCGTCGCCAGCGCCGCGCGACGTCCCAGCGCGACCCCGCGGCTGATCGTGAACAGCACGCTCGGTCCCGGGATCAGGATCAGCACGTAGACGGTCACCAGGAACTCCGCGAAGTGACGAGTCGGCATCGCCTCCGGCACTTTACGCGCGTCACCAGTGCGGCACTAGAGCGTCAGCTCATACCCCTGATAGACGACGGGCGGTCCCCAGTCGGTCCGCTCGCGCTCCCATACGACCCGGAACCCGTTGGACGTGTAGATATGGGCGGCGACGGTCAGCGGCTTGACCGTCTCCAGGCACAGCCTGCGGAGGCTCTTGGCGCGCGCCTGCGCCAGCAGCTCGTCGAAAAGCGAGCGGCCGAGGCCAAGGCCGCGCAGGCTCGGATCCAGGGCGAACCAGCGCACCCGCCCCAGCCCGCCGCCCTCATCAGTCAGCGCCAGCGCGCCGAGCAGCGGGCCGTCGCGATCGACCAGCCAGACCGCGCCGGTGCGCTCCGGCCAGCCGGACGAGATCTCTCGGTCGACGTCGTCGTCGACGGTCTCGCAGAAGCGGTCGTTGAAGCCGTGCTCGGTCATGTACACCCGCCGGTGAAGCTCGCCGATCGCGGGCCCGTCGCCCTGCTTCAGCGTCCGTCGGATCGTGATCTGGTCGATGGTGGGCCTCTCGATCGTGCTCATGGACCGGAGTGTCGCCGCCCGGATTCATCTGCGCAACACAGATATGTGAATGGACTGATCTGGATATAAGATGGATCCCGTGGAGCTCCGGCAGCTGCGCTATTTCGAGGCGGTCGTCCGCCACCGCCACTTCACCAATGCCGCCGACGAGCTGCAGGTAGCCCAGTCGGCACTGTCACACCAGGTGCGCCGCCTCGAGCAGGAGCTCGGGGCAGAGCTCCTGCGCCGGACCACCCGGTCGGTGGCGCCCACCCAGGCGGGAGAGCTGGTTGCGGCGCGCGCCCGCGCGATATTGGCGGAGACGTCCGCGCTGAGAGGCGAGATCGACGAGCTCCGGGGGTTGACGCGCGGCCATGTCGCCGTCGGGGCGATGCTGTTCGGCGGCGAGCTCGACATCCCGACGGTCCTGGCGCGGTTCACGACCAGCTATCCCGAGGTCGAGGTGCGCCTGCGCGACGGGATCGCCGGGCGTTTTCTGGAGATGCTCGACGACGGCAGCCTCGACGTTGCGTTTGCGCTGGAGGCCGAGCCGGCGGAGGGGGTGCAGCGCCTGGAGCTGTCCAGCGAGGAGCTGGTCATCGCCGTCAGCCCCGACCACCCGCTGGCCGGGGACGGGCCGCTGTCGATCGAGGCGCTCGAGGGGAGTCGGCTGATCGCCTTCCAGCGGGGCTCGTCGACCCGCCAGCTCATCGACGACGCCCTCACGGCGGCACACGTCGAGCATCAGATCGCGTTCGAGGCGAGTGACCTGGCGCTGCTGCGGTCGCTGGTCGCGGGCGGGCTCGGGGTGGCGATCTTCCCCCGCTCGTTCCTGGAACGCCCTGGGCCAGAGGTGTGCTTCCGCCCGCTGCACCCGGCGCTGCGGATGACTGTCGCGCTGTGGTGGCTGGGCGGGCGCCGGCTCTCGCCCGCCGCACGGGCGTTCGTGGACTTCGTCGCCGCGCAGCGGGCGTCTTGAGCCCGAGAGCCCGTCGGTCGGAGTGACCCGCAGGCGACTCGCGGCTACGCTGGACGGCACCGGACGTGACCAGATCCAGGAGGGCGGGCCGCAAGTTGGACGAGATTACGATGACCGCGCAGGAGCTCGAGACGATCCGCAAGGAGGTCGGCGAGCTCGAGACCACCGGGCGCAGGCAGATGGCGGCGCGAATCAAGACCGCGCGCGAGTGGGGAGATCTGAAGGAGAACGCGGAATACCACGCGGCCAAGGAGGATCAGGGCCACCTGGAGACGCGCATCGCCCGCCTGCGCGAGCGGATCCGCAACGCCACCGTGGTCGAGGTCAACCCGTCCTCTGACGTGACCCAACACGGCTCGACGGTGTCCTACACCGATGACACCGCCCTGGCTCGCACGGTCACGATCGTCTCGCCCAACGATGCGCGGCCCGCGGACGGGTTGCTGTCGGTCGCCTCGCCCGTGGCGAAGGCGCTGCTCGGCCACCGAGTCGGCGATGCGGTCACGGTGCAGACGCCCGCCGGCGTCCGCACCCTGACCATCGATTCGATCGGCTAAGGCGCGGCGCTAGGCCGCGACGGCCTCGCGCTCGGTGACCTCGGCGACCTCGAGCTCCTCGAGGGGCCGGCGCGGGCCGGAGCATGAGTGCCGCCACCAGCGCGGCGACGATGCAGATCGCCGCCCCGACCTGGAAGGCGACCGTGAACCCGTTGCTGAGCGCCTGAGCGCCGCTGACGCCGGCGGTCACGTGCGAGCTCGACGTCGCGATCGTGCTGAGCACGGCCAGTCCGAGCGCGCCACCGATAAGCCGCGAGGTGTTCAGCAGGCCCGAGGCGAGCCCGGCCTGGTGACGCGGGACGCCCTGGGTGGCGGCGATCGTCGAGGGGACGAGCCCGAGCCCCATGCCGAGGCCCGCCAGGACGCCTCCGGGGAGCACGATCGACGCGTAGCTGCCACCGGGCTTGACCCCGGTCAGGATCGCCAGGCCGGCGGTCGCCAGCAGCATCCCAGCGGTCACCACCGAGCGCACTCCGAACCGGGCCACCAGCCGTGGCGCCAGCGACGACGCGGTGAACACCGACAGGGTGATCGGCAGGAACGAGAGCCCGGCCTCCAGCGCGTCCTGTCCCAGCACCTGCTGCAGGTACAGGGTCACGAAGAAGAACATCGAGAACAGGGCGGAGTACATCAGCACCACCACGATGTTCGCCGCGCGCAACGTCGACAGCTTGAAGATCGACAACGGCACCAGCGGCGCTTCGGACACGCGCGCCTCCACGTAGGCGAACGCGGCCAGCAGTACCACCGCCACGGCCAGCGGGATCAGCACGCCGGGCGAACCCCAGCCGAGCGTGTCCGTGCGGACGATCCCGTACGTGAGCCCAACCAGGCCACCGGTCACCAGCAGCGCCCCGGTCACGTCGAAGTGCCGTGGGCCGACGCGGCGGATGTCGGCCGGCAGCGCGCGCAAGCCGACCGCGATCACCACCGCGCCCAGCGGCACGTTGATCGCGAAGATCGCGGGCCAGCCGAGCGTCTGGGTGAGCACGCCGCCCAGCAGCGCGCCCGAGGAGGCGCCGAGCCCGCCGACCGCCGCCCACAGGCCCAGGCCGCGGTTGCGCTCCGGGCCCTCGGGCAGCGCCGAGGTGATGATCGAGAGAGTGGCCGGAGCCACGATCGCGCCCCCGAAGCCCTGCAGGGCGCGGGCGGCGATCAGCAGCGTGCGGGAGTCGGCGACCGCGCACGCGAGCGACGACAGGGTGAACAGCGCCACCCCGACCAGGAACACGCGCCGGCGTCCCAACAGGTCCGCCGAGCGGCCTCCCAGCATCAGGAATCCGGCGAACGTGAGCGTGTAGGCGTTGACCACCCACTGCAGGCCGGCGGTCGAGAAGTGCAGCCCGTCGCGCATCGACGGGAGCGCTACGTTGACCACGGCGACATCGAGGATCACCATGAAGTTTGCGAGCAGGACTACGAACAGCAGCGCCCCGGTTGACGAGGCGCGACGCGCCTCGACGAACGAGGCACCACGGTTTCTGAGGGAGAGAGTTGCGTTCACGAGGATCAGTGTGCGACAATGTTTATCCAGGTACAAGAGAGTGAGTTATCCTGGTAGTAGACATCACCCCCAAAGGATCCGAAGTTATGTCTGAGACCAATGGGAACGGCCCGTCGGCCAACGGCGGCGTCTCCCGGAACGGCCATCACGAAGAGAACGGCAACGGCACCCGCAGACGTGAGGAGCTGGCCGACTTTCTGCGCCGCCGGCGCGCCAGCATCCAGCCCGAGGACGTCGGTCTGCCCAGCGGCGGCCGGCGCCGCACGCCGGGTCTGCGCCGCGAGGAGGTCGCCCAGCTGGCTGGGGTTGGCACCACCTGGTACACGTGGCTCGAGCAGGGCCGCGACGTGCGCGCGTCGATGGATGTGTTCGAGGCGATCGCTCGTGCGCTGCGCCTCACGCCCGCCGAGCGCGCCCACCTGATCCTGCTCGGCCGCGGTGAGGAGGCCCCTGCCTGCAAGCCGCCCGCCGAGCACGTCTCCCCCACGCTCCGCCGGCTGATCGAGAACCTCGGCTCGAACCCGGCGATGGTGCTCGGACGCCGGTGGGACTACCTGGCCTGGAACCGCGCTGCCTGCGCCCTGTTCGGTGACTTCGACAAGCTCCCGCCCGAGGCCCGCAACCACCTCTGGCAGCTGTTCATGAACCCGATCCGCCGCGAGATGCTCCCCGACTGGACGGAAACCGCCCGCCTCGCCGCCGCCAAGTTCCGCGCCGACAGCGCCCGGCACCTCGGCGACCCTTCTTTCGAGGAGCTGATCCAGGCGCTGCGCCAGTCCAGCCAGGAGTTCTGCAGGGCCTGGAGGCGCCATGAGGTCGCTCGCGCCGGCGAGGGCCGCAAGGAGATCCATCACCCGATCGCCGGCACGCTCGTGTTTGAGCACGCGGTGTTCTATCCGGTTGAGGCCTCCGAGCAGCGCCTGACCCTGTACTCCCCGGTGCCCGACACCGACACCGCCGAGAAGCTGGCCGAGCTGCTCGACGCCGACCTCGAGCTCTCAGTCGCGCTCGGCGTCTAGCACGTAGCCGCCGCATCGACAGGCTCGGGCCGCCGGGGGTGTCAGGGTTTTTTCAGCTTTGACGTCCACAATCCGCCGCGCAGGGGCTCTCGCAAGCCATTGAAACCGCGGACGGAGGTAACCGCAGGATGAGATCGCTGGCCAGATGGTGCTACACCCACCGCCGAATCGTGGTGCTCGCCTGGATCGCCGCAGTGGTCGGCGTGACCGCGATCCACTCCGCCGTCGGCAGTTCCTATAGCGACAACTTCAGCCTGCCGCACACGCAGAGCTTCGACGCCGTGCGGCTGCTGCAGCGCAACGCTCCCAAGGTCTCGGGCGACGTCGACCAGATCGTGATCGCAGTCAAGAACGGGAAGGTCACCGACGCGGCTGCTCGGGCCAAGACCCAGCAGCTGCTCTCCAAGATCGAGCAGATGCCGCACGTGGCGTCGGTCGCCTCCCCGTTGCAACCCTCGGCGAAGTCTCAGATCTCGCCCTCGGGGCAGATCGCGTTCGCCAGCGTCACGTTCGACCAGCAGGCCAACAAGATCTCCACTCCCGAGGCCAAGACGTTCGTCAACAACGTCACCTCGGCATCCGGCGACGGGGTCGAATTCGAGGCCGGCGGTCAGGTCGCCAGGGGCGGCAACTCCAGCAACGAGGGAACCGGGCTGGCGTTCGGCTTCATTGCGGCCGCGATCGTGCTGTTCCTGGTGTTCGGGTCGCTGCTGGCGACCTTGCTGCCACTGCTCACCGCCGGGCTCGCGCTGGGCACCGGCGTCGGCGTCGTCGGGCTGTTCTCGCACGTGTTCGACATGGCCTCGTTCTCGAGCGAGCTGGCGCTGCTGATCGGCCTGGGCGTCGGGGTCGACTACGCGCTGTTCATCGTCACCCGCTACAAGCAGGCGCTGCTGCGCGGGCAGTCGGTCGAGGACGCCGTGGTGGAGGCGATGGACACGTCCGGGCGCGCGGTCCTGTTCGCCGGCGTGATCGTCTGCATCGCGATGCTCGGGATGTTGGCGCTCGGCGTGAGCTTCCTGTACGGCGTGGGCGTGGCCGCAGCGATCGCCGTAGCGTTCACGGTGCTCGCGTCGATGACGCTGCTGCCGGCGATGCTGGGGTTCTTCGGCCGCTTCGTGCTGCGCCGACGCGAGCGCCGAGCGCTGCGCGAGGGCAAGCTCAGGACCACCGACGAGTCCGAGGGCTGGGCCCGCTGGGCCGGCTGGATGGCCAAGCGCCCGGCGGTGTTCGCCGCGGTCGCGGCCGGCGTGATGATCATCTTCGCGATCCCGTTCTTCTCGATGCGCCTGGGCTCGGCCGACTCCGGCAGCGACCCGGCCAACACCACCACGCGCAAGGCCTACGACCTGCTGGCCAAGGGCTTCGGTCCGGGCTACAACGGCCCACTCCAGCTCGTCGCCGAGGTCGACTCGGCCTCACAGCGCGCCACCTTCCAGCGTGTCGTCACGGCCGTCAGAAACACCCCCGGCGTCGTCGGCGGCGAGCCGGCGAAGATCATCGCCGGGACCGGCGGCCGGCCCGACGTGGCGATCGCCAGCGTCTATCCCAAGGGCTCGCCGCAGGACAAGTCGACCTCCGACCTGCTCCACAAGGTCCGAGATCAGGTCGTGCCGTCGGTCACCCGAGGCACCGGCGTGACCGTCCTCACCGGCGGCCAGACCGCGATCTTCGACGACTTCAGCCACATCCTGGCCAGCAAGCTGCCGCTGTTCATCGGCATTGTTGTGCTGCTCAGCTTCTTGCTGCTGATGGCGGTGTTCCGCAGCATCGCGATCCCGGCGACGGCTGCGGTCATGAACATGCTGTCGGCGGCCGCCGCGTTCGGCGTGGTCACCGCGATCTTCCAGAACGGCTGGGGCGCCTCGCTGCTCGGCATCGACAAGACCGGTCCGATCGAGTCGTTCCTGCCGGTGCTGATGTTTCCGATCCTGTTCGGGTTATCGATGGACTACAACGTGTTCCTGGTCAGCCGGATCTTCGAGGAGTGGCACCGCCGGCGCGACAACATGCAGGCGGTCACCCACGGCCTGGCCGCGACCGGGCGCACGATCTCGGCGGCCGCGGCGATCATGGTGCTCGTGTTCGGGGCGTTCGTGCTCGGCGGCGAGCGCGTGATCAAGCTGTTCGGGATCGGCCTCGGCGGAGCGGTGCTGCTCGACGCCGCGATCGTGCGGGCGATCCTGGTGCCGGCGTTGATGATGATCCTCGGCGACCTCAACTGGAAGCTCCCTCACTTCCTGAGTCGCTGGATCCCGCAGCTGAACATCGAGGGCGCGGCCGCCGGCCGATCGTCGCGTGACGATCACCCGGGCGAGGCGATCCCAGAGCCTGCCGCGGGCTGATGGCGGCCGCGCCGATGATCGCGCGACAATCCTCCCTGACAGCCGCGACCGCAGGTCAGGGAGGAGGCAGAGGTGATCATCGACTGTGCCCACTACGTCGACGGGAAGCGTCAACACGACGGGCGCATGGACCTCGATCGCGCGGCCGAGGTCTGCGAGGCCGGCAACGACGGGTTCGTTTGGATCGGCCTGTTCGAGCCCAGCGCCGAGGAGCTGGCCGACGTCCAGCGACGCTTCGGGCTGCACGACCTCGCCGTCGAGGACGCCCAGACGCTGCACCTGCGGCCCAAGGTCGAGCAGTACGACGCCGGCACGCAGTCGTTCGTCGTGCTGCGCACCGCGCGCTACGACGAGGAGACCGAGGAGGTCGACTTCGGCGAGGTCAGCGTGTTCCTGGGCCGATCGTTCGTGATCGCCGTCCGTCAGGGCCAGGCCAGCGACCTGCACGGTGCGCGGGAGCGACTCGAGGACCGGCCCGACCTGCTTGTCGAGGGACCGGCCTCGGCACTGTGGGCGATCATGGACAAGATCGTGGACGACTACGCGCCGGTCGTCCAGTGCCTGGAGCGCGACGTCGAGGAACTCGAGGAGCAGGTGTTCAAGGGATCGGTGGCACCGAGCGAGCGGATCTACAAGCTGCGGCGCGAGGCCACCGAGTTCCACCGCGCGGTGCGCCCGCTGCTGGCCCCGTTGGACGCGATCACCCGCGGAACGCAGCTGCGGATCGTGAGCAAGAAGCTGCGCCCGTTCTTCCGCGACGTCAACGACCACCTGACGCTCGCCGAGGAGGACATCAGCGCCCAGCGCGAGGCGCTGGCGACGATGCTGCAGTCAAACCTCGCGGTGATCTCACTGCAGCAGAACGACATCGCGGTTCGTCAGAACGAGACCAGCAAGCAGCTGACAGTGATCGCCACGGTGTTCCTGCCGCTGACGTTCATCACCGGCTTCTTCGGGATGAACTTCAAGTGGCTCACCGACCACATCGACTCGCTGTTGGTGTTCATCATCTACGGCGTCGGCAGCCTGGTGGTGTCACTCGGGCTGCTGTGGTTCTTCATCAAGCGCAACCGCTGGTTCGCGGACGCGAGCGAGGAGAGTTAGCGCTTCCCGCTCCCAAGCGCCTAAGCGAGCTCGATCCGCTGCCCGGGCGACACCGGGCGCAGCCGGTCAGACAGGCCGGCCTGGGCGAACGCGCGCTCGACGTCGGTGGCGCTGGAGGTGAAGTGCGCCCAACCGTCCTGGTGGATCGGCGCGATCGGCGCCGACCCCAGCACGTGCGCCGCCTCGACTGCGTCCTGCGCGGTCAGCGTCAGCTTCGCATCGCCCCAGGCCTCGGCAACGCTGGCGCCCCCGATGAACAGCACCACCGCGTCGAACGGACCTTCGGCCGCGACGATCTCGCGCACCAGGTCCACCGAGGCGTTGTCGCCGCTGACGTAGGTCGTCGGGAGGCCCTCGCCACGGAGCACGAACCCGATCACCGGGCCGTTGAGGGCGGCCACCTCTGGCGGACCGTGGTCGGCATGGACGGCCGTGACCGTGATCGGAGCGCCGCCGTCGCCCTCCAGCGACACCGAGTCCCCCGGCTCGAGCCCTGTCGCTCCGCCGCCCAGCCGATCGGCGCCGGCCCCGGTGGTCAGCACCGCTCCGGCCACGGAAAGCATCTCGCGCCCGGAGGTGTCGAGGTTGTCGGAGTGGTGATCGTGGGAGATCAGCACAACGTCGACCGGCAGCACGTCGTCGAGCGCGACCGCGGGACCGACCAGCTTGTGAAGCACGACCGGCGTACCCGGACGGGGGTAGTCGCCGGGCGGGTCGAACGTCGGATCGGTCAGCACCCGCAGACCGCCGTAGGTGATCAGCGCGGTCGGCCCTCCCACCAGCTGCAGCGTCGGCACCTCGGTCACGCGCGACAGCCTAGCGATAGGTCCTGGATGCGATCTTCAAATCCTCTTAGGCGCCCTTCACTGTTCTCTCGCATGCGCGTGGTGGAGTGTCTGCCATGACCACTCAAGCGCCAATCAAACTCCCCGACCACGCGACGCTGCTCGCGGCGCACGAGCACGCCACCGCCCGGTTCGAGGCGGCGTCCGAGGATGCGATCCGCGACTCGCTGCCGCTGCTCGACCACCGAGGTCGTACCCGGGCGATCCCAGCGCGGATGGCCTCGCGAGGGCACTACCTCGCGCTGTCCGACGGCGACGAGACCCGGCTCATCAAGCTGCGCTCGAACATCACCCACATCGGCCGCGGCCTGACCGCGGACCTCCGCTTCGAGGATCAGCGGGTGTCGCGGACGCACGCGATCATCGTGTTCCACGGCCGCTTCGCGCGGCTGCTCGACAACCGCAGCACGGGCGGCACGTTCGTCAACGGACGCCGCATGGTCGCGGGCAACATCCAGCACGGCGACGTGATCCAGGTCGGTCCGGCGATGATGCAGTTCGTCGAGGTACCGTGAGCCCCCGGCGGCGCTGTATCAGCCTTCGACCGTTTCCTCGGTCACGTCTCGGGCGACAAGCGCCGCGTACAGGCCGTTGCGCTCCAGCAGGTCCTCGTGGGTCCCGCGCTCGGCTATGTGACCCCGGTCGAGTACGACGATCTGATCCGCGTCGCGAACGGTGGAGAGGCGATGGGCGATGGTGACCGTCGTCCGCCCCTCCGCCAGCCGTTCCAGCTCCGCCTGAAGCGCCGCCTCGGTCTGGGTGTCGAGCGAGCTGGTGGCCTCGTCGAGTACCAGCACCGGCGGGTTGCGCAGGATCGTCCGCGCGATCGCCATCCGCTGCTTCTCGCCTCCCGAGAAGCGGTAGCCGCGCTCGCCGACGACCGTGTCGTAACCGTCGGGCAGCGACGCGATCAGGTCGGAGATCCGCGCCGTCCGCACGGCCTCCTCGATCTCCTCGTCGGTCGCGTCGGGACTGGCGAAGCGAAGGTTCTCCCGCACGCTGGCGTGGAACAGGTAGGTCTCCTGCGAGACCACCCCGACGGTCGCGGCCAGCGACTCGAGGCTCGCATCGCGGACATCGACACCGTCGATCGTGACCCGCCCCTGCTGGGGCTCGTACAGCCGCGCGACCAGGTAGCCGAGCGTGGTCTTGCCGGCTCCGGTCTCGCCGACGATCGCGGTCCGGGTGCCAGCCGGCACCACCAGGTCGATCTCGTCGAGCGTCCACGGCCCCTCGCGCTCGCCCTCGTACCTGAACGAAACCTCCTCGAACCGGACCTCGCCGAGCACCTCCTCCGGACGCAGCGTCACCGGGTCTGAGGACTCGATGATGTCGACCGGCAGGTCGAGGTACTCGAAGATCCGGTCAAACAGCGCCAGCGACGCCTCGACGTCGGCGCCCGTCGAGAGCAGGCTCTGGATCGGGAACAGCAGCCTGGTCTGGAGCTGTGTGAACGCGACCACGGTTCCGATCGAGATCGCGGTGTGGCCGTGCACGAAGCTCTGCCCGGCGATCCAGTAGACCAGCGCCGGCTGGATCGCGAACACCATCTGGATCGTCGACATCAGCCAGCGGCCGGCCATCCGCGAGCGCACCTCGATGTCGGCGATGTCGCGCGAGTCGTCGGTGAAGCGCTCGGCAAGGTCGCGCCCGCGGCCCATCGTCTTGCCGAGCATGATCCCCGACACCGACAGCGACTCCGATACCAGCGCCGACAGGTCGGCCAGCCGGCTCTGGCGCTCGGTGGTGATCCGGCGGCGGACCTGCCCGACCTTGCGGGTCATCACCACGAACGCCGGCACGAACACCAGCGAGATCGCCGCCAGCCGCCAGTCCAGCAGCACCATCGCGACGATCGTCGCGATCACCGTGGTGACGTTCGAGGCGATCGAGGTGGCGGTTGTGGTGACCACACTGTCGATCCCGCCGATGTCGTTGGCGATCCGCGACTGGACCTCGCCGGTCCGGGTGCGGGTGAAGAACGCGAGCGACATCCGCTGCAGATGTCGGTAGACGGCCGCGCGGAGATCGTGCATCACGCGCTGGCCGATCACGTTGGAGATATACGTCTGCCACACGGTGATCGCCGCGGTCACGATCGCGATCGCGATCATCCCCAGCACGAGCTCGGTCAGCAGCGGGCCGTTGCGGTCCGGAAGGGCGGTGTCGAGCACCGCCCGCAGCAGGAACGGCGAGATCATCCCGAGCCCGGCCGAGATCACGATCAGCGCGATCACCGCTCCGAGCCGCGCCTTGTAGGGCGCGAACAGCGCGACGATCCGGTGGGTGTCGCGCTGGCGCTCGGGGTCGAGCAGCGGCGGCTGCTCGCGCCGTCCGGGTCGCTGGCCGCGCATCCCGTCGCCGCCCGAGGCGCCGCGCATCCCGTGTGACTCTCTAAACGCGCTCATCTTCCACCTTCATGATGACGCACCGGTAGCGACTTCCCGGCAGGGCCGCCCGCGGCGCGGCGCGTCGAGGTTTTTCACAGCCGCGGGGCACGTCGGCGTATCGTTGCGCCGTGAGCGCGACTGCGGGAACCGTTCTGCGGCCGAACGTCGGGCAGGCGAACATCGCGGCGCTGCGGGACGCCTACACCAAGATGCAGGCGTTGTCTGCAAGCGACAACCGCAGCTGGATCTACTGGGCCGAGTACCACGGCTTCAACCGGTTCGACTGCTGGCACCACGCCCGCACCGGCCCCAACGGACAGGGCTTCTCCTATGACCTGTTCCTGCCCTGGCACCGCGCCTACCTGGTCGGCTGGGATCACGTCACCCGCGAGCAGAACGCCGCCGCGATCCTGCCGTGGTGGGACTGGACGTCGTCGGCCTCGCACACGGTCGGGATTCCACGCGCCTACTCGCTGGCCCGGGTCAACGGCAAGCAGAACCCGCTGGCGTCGGGCCCGACCCCCAACATGCCCGGCGACCGCGCGCGGCGCACCCGGCGGTTCCCCGGCACGCCCGGCGACCTGCCGAAGTTCAACCAGGCCACGCCCTCAAACCCGTCGATCGACTCGTTGCTGAACCTCACCAGCTTCGTCGACTTCTCAAACCAGATCCAGGACGTCCACGACTTCATCCACGGTTGGGCCGGTGGCACCAACCCACGCAACCCCAACCAGGGTGGCGACATGGGCAACATCGGCGTGGCCGCGTTCGACCCGGTGTTCTGGGCCCATCACGCGATGATCGACCGGCTCTGGTACCTGTGGCAGCTGCGCCACGGCGTCAACAACATCCCGCCGAACTACCTCAACCGGGTGCTGGCCCCGTTCCCCTACACGGTTTCCCAGGTGCTCGACGTCCACAGCCTCGGCTACGACTACGCGAGCTCGAGCTCGACCACGAGCGCGCCGGGAGGGCACTAGGCGATGCCTAGGAAGGTAACCCCTCCCCCGCTCTCGACCGCCGAGCTGGATGGCGAGTTCTACCGCGCCGACATCGAGGTGCACGGGATCGAGCACGGCGGCGCCACCTACCAGGCCCGGATCTTCCTGAACAACCCCCGGGCGACCGAGCGAACCGCGATGACGGCCGACACCGGGTTCGCCGGCACGTTTCACATCTTCGGGCACGGCGGCTGCCTCGGCGACGCCGGCCACTGCGATGTCGTGCCGCGCGACGCCCACGACCCACGGCCGGCGCACGCGTTGACGCCGGCCCACAAGATCATCACCGCCACGGACGCGATCCGCCGAGCGCTTCAGGCGGGCGACGAGATCAGGGTCACGATCGTGCCGGTGATCATGAGCACGACGCCGGCGGTCGGGCGGCCCGACGACGTGCTCAAGTTCGAGCACGTCCGGATCGTCACCTACCGCTAGCTTCGGCGGTGTGCTCGGCACGCGGCACGCGCTGCCGGCGGGCCACCCGGTCGACGACGAGCGCGGTGACCGCCGCGCCGGTCAAGAACGACGCGGCGCTCGCCGCCATTGCCAGGTGCAGCCCCGACACGAACGAGCTGCCGGCCAGCAGCGTGCCCAGCAGCGCTACGCCGATCGCGCCCCCGGCCTGGCGCGCGGCGTTGAGCACGCCGGAGGCGATCCCCGCCCGGTCGGCGGGCGCCGACTCGATCGTCGCCGCAGTCGCTGCGGGCATGGTGAACGCCATCCCGATGCCGACCGCGATCAGGCCGGGGACGAGCACCGTGTACGGGGTCGATCGCCCAGCGCCGACCAGGCCGGCGAAGCCCGCGGCGCCCAGCAGCAGCCCGCAGAGCATCGGTGCGCGTGGTCCGGTACGTGCCGGTCAGCCGCCCCGACAGCACTGACGAGACCGCCACGAACACGCCCTCGGGCACCAGCGCCAGCCCGGTCTCGAGCGCTGAGAAGCCTCGCAGGCGCTGGAAGTACAGGCTGATCGCGAACAGCTCGCCATAGAACCCGAGGTTGATCGCGAGGCCGACGAAGGTCGCGCCTGAGAACGTGCGGTTGCGGAACAGACTCAGCGGCAGCATCGGGTGGCGGGCGTGGCGCTCGACCGCGAGGAACCCCAGCAGCGCCGGCACGAACCCGAGCAGTCCGATCAGCGCCAGCGGCGACCCCCAGCCCGACGACCCACCCTCGATCAGGCCGAGCGTGAGCAGCGTCAGCGTCAGCACCCCGAGCACCTGACCGGGAGGGTCCAGCCCGGCGTCCGAGCGCTCGCCGGCCTTGGGCAGGTGGCGGTAGCTCAGCCACATGGCCAGCAGTCCGACCGGCAGGTTGACGATGAACACCGCACGCCAGTCGGCGATCGACACGAGCACCCCGCCGAGGATCGGCCCGGAGGCGGCGGCGATCCCGGCCACCCCGCCCCAGGCACCAACCGCCCGGGCCCGCTCGGCCGTGTCCTGGTAGGCGGCTCGCAATAGCGCCAGCGAGCTGGGGACCATCAGCGCGGCCCCGAGCCCCTGCGCGACACGGGCGCCGACCAACACCTCGACGGACGGGGCCAGCGCGCACGCCGCCGACGCGGCCGTGAACAGGCCGAGGCCGGTGTCGAGCACCTTGCGCGAGCCGATCAGATCGCCGATCGATCCCGCCGACAGCAGCAGGCCGGCGAACACCACGGTGTAAGCGTCGACCACCCACTGCAGGCCGCCGACGCCGCCGCCGAGGTCACGACCGATCGACGGCAGCGCGACATTCACGATCGTCGCGTCGAGGATCACCATGAAGTACCCGAGGCAGATCGCGAGCAGTGGAAGGTGCCGGCGCATGTCTCCTAGTGTTGCCCCGAAACGCTTCGTCGGGAATCGAATTATCCCCGCGCTACGCTGAGGGCATGCACGGTGATGCCGATATCGCGCGCGTCGGGGCGCTGGTCGCCGATCCGGCCCGCGCCCGCGTGCTGATGGCGCTGGGCGACGGCCGCGCGCTGCCGGCGACGGTGCTGGCCGAGGAGGCCGGCGTGGCCGCCTCGACCACCAGCGCGCATCTTTCCAAGCTCGTCAAGGGCGGCCTGCTGACCGTCGAGCGTCACGGTCGCCACCGCTACTTCCGGCTCGCCGGCCCCCAGGTCGCCGATCTGCTCGAGGCGCTCGCCAGACTGTCGCCGGCGGCGCCGGTGCGCTCGCTGCGCCAGGGAACCAACGCGCAGGCCGTCAGGCACGCCCGCACCTGCTACGACCACCTCGCCGGAATGCTCGGCACCGAGCTGATGACGTCCCTGCTGGAGCGCGAGCTGCTGACCGGTGGCGACGGCGTGTTCGACCCCGGCGCCGCGCACGACGACCGGCTGGCCGCGCCCGGGTTCGACCTGGACTACACGCTGACGCCGCGCGGCGTCGAGGAGCTCCGGGCCTTCGGCATCGACTTCGAGGCGCTGCCGCGGAGGCGGCCGCTGATCCGGTACTGCGTCGACTGGAGCGAGCAGCGCCACCACCTCGCCGGAGCTCTCGGAGCGGCGATCGCCGAGCGGATGTTCGAGCTGGATTGGTTGCAGCGGGCCCCGCGAAGCCGGGCGGTGCGGATCACCGACGACGGGGCACGGGGACTCGCGCGGTCATTTGGGGTCGAGCTCGACGACCAGGCCTCGGCGGCAGCCTAGGCGTCGGCGCCGGCCGGCTCGGGCAGCCTGACGTCGCTCGCCCCGGGGCCACGCACCCCGACCACGTCCCAGGCCTCGAGCTCGGCTCCGCAGCGGGTGCAGCGGCGGCGGTCGTCGGCCTCGCCGCCACAGTCCTTGTGCTGTAGCAGCGTCGGCGGACCGTTGGGCGCCGCGTACTCGTCGCCCCACTTCATCAGCGCGACGATCACCGGCCACAGATCGACGCCCTTGCGCGTCAGCCGGTACTCGTAGCGCACCGGTCGCTCCTGGTAGGCAACGCGGCGCATGATCCCGCCGTCGGTCAGGCGCTCGAGCCGCGACTGTAGGACGTTGCGGGCGATGCCGAGCCTGGCCTGGAACTCGTCGAAGCGGCGGGTGGCGAGGAACGCCTCACGCAGGATCAGCAGGCTCCACCGCTCGCCCACGACCTCGAGCGTCCGCGCGATCGAGCAGTTCTGTTCGTCGTAGTCGGCGCGAAGCACGATTTCATCGTAGCCAGGGCGGTTGCGTGAAGCAACTCGGTGCGAGAGCGGCGGCGGTCTACGCGGCGAGCTCGCCGCGTGCGGCGGGCTGAGCCTCGGAGCGGCGGCCGCCCGTGACCGCCTGCAGCTGCGGGGCGCGCATCGCCAGGCTGCGGCGCAGCGCGACGAAGTTCGCAGTGCCTCCAATCGTCGGCACCCACAGGGCGATCGCGTGGTACAGGACCACGGCCGCGGCGGTCGGCGCCGCGGGGAGCCCGTAGAGCACCAGCGCGCCGAGCAACCCACCCTCGAGCGCGCCGATCCCGCCGGGCACCGGCACCAGGTTGGAGAGGTAGCCGACCTGGTAGCCGACCAGGAGCGCCAGCAACGGCGGCCGATCGCCGACCGCCCTCAGGCACGCCCACAGCACCGCGACGTCGAACAGCAGGTAGCTGACCGAGCCGAGCACGCGCCAGTTGCGCTGGAACGCGACCCGCTCGGTGTCGGCGACCCACGATCCGACTCGCCGGGCGAACGATCCGAACTTGCCGGTGTCCGGGCCGAGCCGGACCGCCAGCGCCGGTAGCGCCAGGAAGAAGCCGATCAGGATCGCAGCCCCGGCCGCCGGCAGCAGGCCGTACAGCAGCCCGGTGCGGGGGCTCCCGATCCCGACCCAGATTCCGAGTCCGGTGATCACCAGGACGGCGCCGTTGACCGCGCTCGTGAGCAGGAAGATCACCGCCGAGCGATTGGCGATCCGCGACCAGGAGCTCCCCCATGCGCGCATCGCCCAGGCCCCGACGGCAAGGCCGCCGGCCCCGCCCACGGGGACGACCGCGCCGAAAGCCATCTCGGCCCAGGCGAGCCGTCGCACGTCGCGCGCGGGCGCGCGGTGGAGCACCAGCCGCACGACCGCGACGTAGCCGAGGCACGAAGCGACCTCGAGTCCGACCGCGAACACCAACCATCCGGGAGACGCCTCGGTCGCTCGATCCAGCACGCCTCGGAGATCCGGCACCGCCAGCCCGATCGCAAGCAGCAGCGCGGCCAGCACCGAGGTCCAGATCAGACCGTTACGCAGGCGATGGGCGTCGCCGTCGGCGCTGCTCGAGGGCTCGCTCGCAACCGCCTCGGCCTCGGGCTTGCTCTGTTCCGAGATCGGTTGCATCCCTAAGATTGTACAGGACAACCGTTCTCGGCGTGAAGTATTGAGCGCTCAAGTATTCCACCGGCGTCTAAGACCGGTGTAGGAGTGAGCTCGGGCTGCTCAGGCGGCCGGCCGGAGGCGGACCGGGAGCGTCTTGAGCTGGTTGAGGAACGCGGACTCGGCCATCACCGGGCGGCCGGCGAGCTCCATCGCCGGGAACCGGCGCACGGTCTCGTCCAGCATCACCCCCAGTTCGAGCCGTGCGAGCGCCGTGCCCAGGCAGAAGTGTCGACCACCGGCGCCGAACGCCTGGTGCTCGGGGTTGCGGGCCACGTCGAAGCGGTCGGGATCCTCGTGACGCGACTCGTCCCGGTTCGACGACGCGTACCACATCACCACCTTCTCGCCCTGCTTGATCGGCTGGCCCGCCAGCTCCGTGTCAGAGGTGGCGGTCCGGCGAAAGTGCGAGAACGCGGGGAACATCCGCAGCGATTCCTCGACCGCGCTGGAGATCAGCGACGGGTCGTCGATCAGCTTGCGGCGCTCCTCCGGGTGCCCCATCAGCGCGCGCATCGCGCTGCAGTAGGTCGCCTTGGTGCTGTCGTTGCCGGCCGCGACGAGCAGGAAGAAGCCCATCACGATCTCGTGCTCCTCGAGCCGCTGGCCGTCGACGTCGGCGTGGACGAGCACGCTGGTCAGGTCATCGGTCGGGTTCTCGCGGCGATCGGCGATCATCCGCCGGCAGCGTTCGAAGATCTCCGGGATGTCCTTGTTGGCAACGCCCTCGACGCCGCCCGGGTTGAGGTCGGGGTCGCCGGCGCCGAGCGCCGAGTTCATCAGCGCGGCCCACACCAGATCGTCCTCCTCGGCGATCCCCATGAAGCTCCCGATCACGCGCGAGACCGCGGGCTGGGCGACGTCGGAGACGAGGTCGCAGGTCTCGCGGCCGTCGAGACGCCCGAGCACGTCGATCACGATCTTGCGGATCGCCGGCTCGTGCGCCGCGATCCGTTTGGGCGTGAACCCGGCCTGGAACAGCATCTTCAAGCGGTCGTGCTTCGGCGGGTCCATGCCGATGAACATCGCTCGAAGCAGCTCGAGCGGGAAGCCCTCGGTCACCGCGGTGACGCCGCCGAGCTCGGACGAGTAGGTCTTCCAATCGCGGCTGACGGCGTGGATGTCGTCGGCCCGGGTGACCGACCAGAAGCCCGCCTCATTCGGGTACTCGGTGACGCCCGACGTCCAGTGCACGGGGCACTCCGCGCGCATCTGCGCGAACAGCTCGTGCGGCGGACCGTCGAGCCAGTGCTCGCGATCGCCGACGAGAACCTGGTCGAGATTGCTCTTAGTCGATGACACCCCAGACCTCACCTCGTGCCGTTCGCCGTTGCCGCTCGCGCCCGACCCGGCGCGCTTGCGTCGCGATGGTACTGGCTGGCCGGCCAGCCCGGGGGTTGGTTTCCGGCTGACGTCGTGTCCCGGGACGGCTAGGGCCGCTCGGGACGCCGCGGCAGCTGCGTCGTGAGCGGCGCGTTCTCCACGCGCGCGATCGCGAGCACGTCGTCGAGCCCGCGCCGAGCGCGCCGCTCGAGTAACCGCTGGGCGAGCATCCGTGCGTGCAGCACCCGCGCCACCGAGCGAGGCGCAACCACGCGGCGGGAGCGGTTGAGCACCCCCTGCTCGATCGCATCGATCGCCACCGGCAGCGGGGTCATCTTCGGCGGGCGCCCGCGGCGGTCGCGCCGCCACTGCGACAACGCCTGGGTGCCGAATCCGCGGCTGGTCATATCGGTTTCGAGCTCGGCGAAGTACGCGACTCCGACGCGCGCGCCGCTGGACGCGATCTCGATCCGCAACGCGTCGCCGAGCGCCTCGACCCCGGCCTTGGCCGCGGCGTAGGGACCGAGCAGCGGCGGGTGCACGGCGGCGGCCAGCGACGCGATCGCCAGCACATACCCCTGCTGGTGGGCGACGTGGGGCGCGGCCGCGCGGAGCGTGTAGTAGACGCCGAGCAGGTTGACCTCGATGATCCGCTCGAACGTGACCGGGTTGCCGCCGATCAGCGGCAGCTGCGCCGCCACGCCGGCGTTGGCGATCACCACATCGAGCCCGCCGAGCTGCTGCACGGCCGCCTCGACCGCGGCCTCCACCTGCTCTCGGTCGCGGACGTCGCATAGCGCCGCCAGCGCTCCGCCGCAGTCGGCGGCGACCTCCGCGAGCGCGTCGGGCTCGAGCCCGGCGAGCGCGACCTTGGCGCCGCGCGAATGCAGGCGCCGCGCGGTCGCCGCGCCGATCCCCCGAGCGGCGCCGGTGATCAGGACGCGACGGCCGCGCAGCTCGCTCTTGGCGCGGACCTGGACCCCGTAGTAGCGGCGGCCGACGAGCGCCATCACCGGTCCCTGGCGATCTGCACGCTGGTCTGGAACACGGCGGTGGCGCTGCCCGGTGCGTACTGCTGGACCACGTTGGACGGTCCGAGCGGCACCCTGATCCTCAACCGGCCATTGCGCAGCGCCTGCTGTAACCCGAAGCGCCCGCCCGAGCGGGACCGGATCGTGACCCGGTACCAGCCGCCGCGCTCATACCGCGCGGGCGTGGTGACGGTCGCGCTGCCGCTGCCCCTGAGCACGAACCCGCGGACGCCGGCGCGGGCCAGCGTGCTGAACTCGGCCACCTTGCGGTGCATCGACACGCGCCAGCCGAATGCCGAGTAGCTCGGGTCCGCGCTGGTGTAGTTCACCTGCCTCGGCGCCGGCGCGGGATGGGCGAACGCGGCCATGATCGGCCCGATCGACTGGCGCAGGTCACGGTTCCAGTACGGCCAGGCGTGGGTCCCGGGCCCATAGTCGTCGAAGCTGCTCGGGATCCCGAGCGACCGCAACCGGTCGTGGAACAGCGTGCTCAGCACCTGTACCCCGGACTCGATCGTCGCCGACAGCGATGTGGGCGAACGGTCGAGGGGTCCGGTCTGACCGTTGCCGGTGAACATCATCAGCTTGATCCCGCGCAGGTTGGGCGCCAGCGTCGTCGGATCGTGGGCGGCCCAGTTGAGCTCCTGGGTGGACCGCGGACCGAAGATCGAGCCGGCCGGGACGTGGTCGAGTGCGGTCTCAGCGTCGGTCACCGCCAGCGTCGTCAGATCACGCGCGACCGGATCGAACGCGGTGTCGGGTGCGCCCGAGAACGACAGCGCGACACCGAACAGGTCGGGGTGGCGCGCCGCGTAGCTCATCGAGCAGAAGCCGCCCTGCGACAGGCCCGCGATCGCGCGCCCGCCCCGGCTGGCTACGGTCCGCAGGTTGTGGTCGATCCAGGGGATCAGCTGCAGAACGTGAAACGTCTCCCAGCGCGGCCGGCCACCGGCGCCGTGGTTGTACCAGTTCGTGCACCAGCCGCCCCCGGCATAGTTGAGCCCGATGTCCGGCATCACCACGATCAGCGGCCGGCCGGCGGTGATCTGCTCGGCGCGGCCCTGGGTAGTCCAGTCGGCCGCTCCGCCGATCGTCCCGTGCAACAGATACAGGACCGGATAGCGGCGATGCGGCGAGGACGCGTAGCCGCGGGGCAGCAGCACCCGAACCTTCGCCGGACCGGGCAGCGCCGACGTGCGCACTGTCAGCGCGATCAGGCGCGAGTCGAGCCGATGCGTGGACTGCACCCGGATGCCATCGGCGGCGCGAAACCGCACGGCGCCGGCCGCGGACGGGAACAGGGCCACCGCCCCCAGCACCCCCAACACGCCCAGAGTCCTTCGCACGGCAGCCACTGTAGTGGAGCCTCCGAGCTGCCCTGAGACACTTGCGCCGTGACGGGTCCGTCTTAGGCCGGGCGGCGCCTGTCCGGTCCGCGTGCTGCGGCGACCAGGCGAAACATCAGCTCCGCGGCCTGGGGGTCGTCGAGTTCCTGCTCGCGGGTCAGGGAGCGCCAAGTCGCGAAGGCCAGCGCGTGGCCGACCGCCGCGCGAACGCGCCGGCGCGAGGCGCCTCGCGCCCGCCGTCGCTTCATCAGCGTCTCTTGAGCGTCTGAGATGTAGTCACGAAACCCACCGAACAGCCGCTTTACGATCGGCATCGTCGCCTCGTCGCGGTGCAGGTTCTCCAGCATCGGCTCACTCTGACGGTAATAGGCGTAGAGCTGGCCGAGGCCGATGCGCAGCCGTTCGTCTGGGTCATCGATCGCCGCCCACGCGCTGAGGTCCGGTGGCGGGTTGGCGGCGGTCCAGTGCGCGGTGCAGGCGGCGAACAGGGCGGCCTCGTCGGGGAAATGCCGATAGACGGTGGAGCGGCGGACGCCAGCGCGCTGCGCGACCGCGCTGATTGACGTGCGCGCGGGTCCCAGCGTCCCGTGCAGCTCAACCGTGCTCTCGGTGATGCGGCGGCGAGTTTGCTCCTCTAGCTCTGCGCGTTGCTTTTTGCGGTAGGTGCGTTTTTGATCGGTCACGAGTGTCCGATCAATCTTGACACACCAGCGCGAGCTGTGCTAGACATTTCCCGCGACACTACTGTCTGATCAAAAGGAGTCGAGAATGAAAACGGCCATCGCAAAGATCGTGAGCGCCAGCGACGGGAAGGCGGGATCCCTGGGAGGTATCGGAGTCCGGTTCATGCTCGCCGGCGCCGACACGGGCGACAGGTTCTCGTTGGTCGAGCACCCGATGCCGGCCCGCACACTCGCCGCGCCGCTGCACCGGCACACGCACGAGGACGAGTACAGCTACGTGCTCGAGGGACACGTGGGAGCGCTGCTGGGCGACGAGGTGATCGTCGGCAGCCCCGGGGATCTGATTTTCAAGCCCCGAAACCAGTGGCACACGTTCTGGAACGCCGGCGACGAGCCGGCGCGGATCCTCGAGATCATCTCGCCCGCCGGCTTTGACCGATTCTTCGACGAGCTCGTCGACCTCGGCGGCGTCACGCGTGCTGCGCCCGAGACACTTGGTGACCTCTGCGTCCGCTACGGGATCGAAATGGACCCCGACAGCATCCCCGGGCTCGTGGAACGATTCGACCTCCGGTTCCCGGGCGAGCCGACCTAACTGGATCTGCTGGCCCGCGGTCTCAGAGCACCAGCTCGCCCTGGGCCGGCGGGTACGTGAGCGCGTATGCCGGTCCCCGCACGGCGAACGACGTCAGCTCGTGCTCGACCGGCTCTGACCCCAGGCCGAGGTGCAACACACGCCGGCCGCGGACCGTGAGCGCATCGGCGATCAGCCTCCGGTGGCAGCGCCACCACTGGGCCTCGGCGCACATCACGGTCGTGACCTGCTCGCGCGCATCCACGTCGACGCGAGCGAGCGCGGCGGCGAAATCGGGATCGGCCATGTGGTCGGCGTAGCCCTGGAACGCCTCGTTGTCCCAGCCCGCGTTCGGTGATCCGGGCCGCGGCCGGCGGAAGCCGCCGAGCGCTTTCTCGTGGCGGTAGCCGACCCCGCGGTCGGGCAGCGCCGCGGCCAGCGCGTCGCGCTCGAACTGCGGGTGGCGGCGCGAGCGTGGGACCGTCCGCACGTCCACGAGCTCGCGCACGCCGGCCTCCAGCAGGATCCCGACGAGCTCGTCCAGCGTCCGCGTCGAGTGCCCGATCGTGTAGACGGGATCGCCGGCCATCCGCTGAATCTAGACCCGAGCGCTCCGGATAGAGTCCCGCCCGCAACTGTGTTCGATCTGACCGACAGAGCCGCCGTCATCACCGGCGCCGCCGGCGGCATCGGATCGGCGACCGCGATCACCTTCGCCGGCCAGGGCGCGGACGTACTGCTCGCGGTGGCGCCCGGCGAGGGCGAGGCCGGCCGAGAGCTCGCCGCCAAGGTCTCGGATGTTGGCCGGCGCGCCGCCGTGGTGGAGGCCGACATGCGCTCCACCGACGCCGTCGACGGCATCGCCAGCCGCGCGCTCGAGGAGTTCGGGCGGCTCGACATCGTGATCGCGAACGCCGGGATCGCGCGGGCGATCCCGTTCGGCGACACCGACGACGAGCGGTGGGAGGAGACCGTCGACACCAACCTCGGCGGCGCGCGACGCTGCTTCCGGGCCGCCCTGCCCACGATGATCGAGGCGGGCTGGGGGCGGCTGATCGCCACCAGCTCGATCGCCGGCGGCCTCCAGGGATGGTCAGAGCACGCGGCCTATACGGCCAGCAAGGCCGGGATTGTCGGCCTCGTCCGCGGTCTCGCGCTGGAGGTCGCCAGGCACGGGGTGACCGTCAACGCGGTGGCCCCCGGCGTGATCCGCACCCCGCAGAGCCTCGACCCGGTCAACTCGCTCGGCCCGGACGGCGTCGAGCAGTTCGGCCGCGCGCTTCCGGTCGGTCGAATCGGGTTGCCGGAGGACATCGCCGCGACGTTCGCCTATCTGGCCAGCGAGGAGGCCGCGTTTCTCACCGGGCAGACGCTCGTGGTGGACGGCGGCGGCGGCCTCGGCGGTCTCTGATCCGACGAACCGGCGCGCGGATCAGACTGCGGCGCGCGGATCTAGACCGCGGCGCCCGCGCTGGGGACCCGCGCCAGGGCCTCGCGCCCCACCCGCTGCAGATCGCGCAGGTAGTGGAGGTGGGCGTCCCACGCGACGTCGTCCGCCCGCTCGTCGGCGAGGCAGATCGTGTCGCAATGGGCGTCCAACAGCTCGTACACCAGGTCGGAGAGGAACTCCGTGGTCGTAGTAGTCCCGGTTGCGTTCGGGTTCAGCATGTGCTCTTACCCCCTCTTGGGACGAGATACAGGATGAACCTCGCCCCGGACAGTTCCTTGTCGCACCTAAAGCTTCCTGAACAAACAACGCAGGAAGCTGTGACAAATGACGGACGAGTTTTGGAGGTATTGGCAGGGACTGCCACAGCTCGGAGCCGGACCCGTGGACCCGGCTCCGAGCGAGGCCGATTCGGCGGCGAGCTAGCGCCGGCGCGCGGACGGCTCGAGCGCCGGGTTCTGCCAGCCGCCGTCGGCGGGGTTGACGTTGATCCCGGGCAGGACGATCTGGTCGATCTTGTCGAGCACGTCATCGGACAGCTCGACATCGGCGGCGCCCAGCTGAGACTCGAGCTGCTCCATCGTGCGCGGCCCGATGATCGCTGCGCTCACCGCCGGATGGCGGATCACGAACGCGAGCGCCATCTCGATCAGCGTGATCCCGGCCTCCTCGGCGAGCTTGGCCAGCGCATCGGCGGCCTCGAGCTTGCGTTGGTTGCCGGGAAGCGACATGTCGTAACGCGCCGGGATCCGTTCGGCGCGGTGCGAGCTCGGCAGGTCCTGGCCGAGCCGGTAGCGGCCGCTCAGCCAGCCGCCGGCGAGCGGGCTCCACGGGATCACGCCCATGCCGTAGCGCTGGCAGGTCGGCAGGACGTCGTTCTCGACCCCGCGGACGAGAATCGAGTAGGGGGGCTGCTCGCAGACGAACCGCTCGCGGCCGCGGTCCCTCGCCACCCACTGCGCCTCGACGATCTGGCCGGCGGGGAACGTCGACGAGCCGACGTAGCGGACCTTGCCGGCGTGCACGAGATCGCTGAGGGCGCCGAGCGTCTCGTCGATGTGGGTGTCGGCTTCGGGGCGGTGGATCTGGTACAGGTCGATCCAGTCGGTCCGGAGCCGCCGCAGGCTGTTCTCGACCTCGCGGACGATCCAGCGGCGCGAGTTGCCGAACTGGTTCGGGTCGTCGCCCATCGTGCCATGGACCTTGGTGGCGAGCACGACGTTGTCGCGCCTGCCGCCTGCCAGCGCCTTGCCGACGATCACCTCAGACTCCCCGCGCGAGTAGACGTCGGCGGTGTCGATGAAGTTGATCCCGGCGTCGAGCGCGCGGTGGATGACAGCGACGCTGGCGTCGTGGTCGGGGTTGCCCCAGGCGCCGAACATCATCGCGCCGAGGCACAGCGGACTGACTTTGACTCCGGTGTTTCCGAGGTTGCGATAGTTCATCACTCAACCGTATCGCGGGCGCGCAGCCCACGATCCCGCGCGGACCAGCCTCAGCGCGAGGCCGCGATCAGCTCGTCGAGGACGGCGCCGTACCGGCCCACGACCAGGGACAGATGGCCCTCATCGGCGAGCAGCCGCGCCTTCGCACCAGGGATCTGGGCCGCGAGCCACCGACCGTGCGCGAACGGAACCATGCGGTCCTGGCTTCCCTGCCACACCGTCACCGGCCGTGCGATCGCGCGCAGCTCGAAGCCCCAATCGGCCAGGAACGCGAGGTCGTCGTCGAGCCACCCGGCGGTCCCGCCGCCCAGCCCGACATCGGTGCTCTGCACCATGTACTCCCCCATTTCGCCGCTCAGCGCCGCGTGGTCCACAGCGCTGATCAGTCCCCCCAGCGCGTCGCGCAGCTGATCCGCGACCACCCCGACGATCTCTGCAGCGGCGCTCTCGAGATACGCGGCCAGCTCCACCTTCCCCGCGGCGGCCGCCGCGAACTCCTCGATGTTTTCGTCGCCCATCCCGTCGAGCCAATCGAGTCCGTCGGCGCGATATGGAGCGACCCCGGCGAGCGTCGCCGCCGCCAGCACCCGATCGCCGAGCACAGCCGCGCACGCCAACGCGTGCGGCCCTCCGCCCGACCACCCGACCGTGTAGAAGCGCTCGATCTCGAGCTCGTCGGCTATCGCCGCGACGTCCTGCGCGCAATCGGCGACCGTGCGTCCGGGGCGCCGGTCGCTGCCGCCGTAGCCGGGCCGGGAGTAGGCCACGTGCCGCAGCCCGCGCTGCGCACCGGCTGCTACCCAGCCCTCAAACAGGTCCCCGCCCGACGGCGTCCCGGTGTGGAACACCACGGTCTCGCCGCCCACCGGGCCGCGCGCGTCATATACGACGCGTCGGCCCCCGACTTCGATTACCCCCTGATCAGGAGGCGTTCGCGTAGTAGTCGGCGTTGATCTTGGTGAAGTTCTTCCACTCGTCCGGGAGCTGATCCTCCGCGAAGATCGCGTCGACCGGGCATGCCTCAACGCAGGCGTCGCAGTCGATGCACTCCTCGGGGTCGATGAACAGCTGGTTCACGTTGGCGAAGCCGCCCTCGTCCTCAGTCGGGTGGATGCAGTCGACCGGGCAGACCTCGACGCAGGAGAGGTCTTTCAGATCGATGCATGGCTCAGCGATTACGTAGGTCATGTACCGGTGATCGTACCCGGAATCCAGCTCGTACCGGCGAGCGGCACACGTGCCATTGCTGCCGCCTCGATCGTCAGCGCCACAAGGTCTTCTGGCTCCAGGTTGTGCACGTGAGACTTGCCGCAGGCGCGCGCCAGCGTCTGGGTCTCGAGCGTCAGCGTCCGCAGGTAGTTGGCCAGTCGCTTGCCGCCCGTGACCGGGTCCAGACGGGCCGAAAGCTCGGGATCCTGGGTGGAGATTCCGGCGGGGTCGCGTCCCGCCTGCCAGTCGTCGTAGTAGCCCGACGCCGAGCCGATCGAGCGGTAGCCCTCGTCGTGCTCGGGCGCGTTGTCGCCGAGCGCGATCAGCGCCGCGACCCCGATCGACACCGCATCGGCCCCGAGCGCAAGCGCCTTGGCGACATCGGCGCCGTTGCGGATCCCACCGGACACGATCAGCTGCACCTCGCGGTGCATTCCGAGTTCGACGAGCGATTCGACGGCCTGCGGGATCGCCGCCAGGATCGGGATCCCGACGTGCTCGATGAACACCTCCTGGGTCGCCGCGGTGCCGCCTTGCATTCCGTCGAGCACGATCGCATCGACCCCTGCCTTGACGGCCAGCGCGACGTCGAAGTAGGTGCGGCTGGCGCCGATCTTGGCGTAGATCGGGATCCGCCAGTCGGTGATCTCGCGCAGCTCCTCGATCTTGATCTCGAGGTCGTCCGGGCCGGTCCAGTCGGGGTGCCGGCAGGCGCTGCGCTGATCGATCCCCTTCGGTAGGTCGCGCATCTCGGCGACGCGGTCGGAGATCTTGTGGCCGAGCAGCATCCCGCCGCCGCCCGGCTTGGCGCCCTGCCCGATCACGACCTCGATCGCGTCGGCGCGGCGCAGGTCGTCGGGGTTCATCCCGTAGCGGGAGGGCAGCAGCTGGTAGACGAGCAGCCGCGAGTGCTCGCGCTCCTCGGGCGTCATCCCGCCGTCGCCCGTGGTGGTGCTGGTCCCCACCTCGGTGGCTCCGCGGCCGAGCGCCTCCTTGGCCTGCGCCGACAGTGCCCCGAAGCTCATCCCCGCGATCGTGATCGGTATGTCGAGCTGGATCGGCTCGCGCGCGAACCGGGTCCCGATCGTGACGTCGGTCGCGCACCGCTCGCGGTAGCCCTCGAGCGGGTAACGCGAGACGCTGGCGCCGAGGAACAGGAGGTCGTCGAAGTGCGGCACCCGGCGCTTGGCGCCGAATCCCTTGATCGAGTAGATCCCCTCGCGCGCCGCCCGCTGGATCTCGGCGATCGTGTTGCGGTCGAATGTCGCTGACTCACGCAGCCCGGGGTGCCAGCCGTTCTGGCCCGCAGGCATCAGTAGCTCCCCACGTTGGAGACGTCGAAGTTGTAGAGCTTGCGGGCGGAGCCGTAGCGGCGGAACTCAGACGGGTCAACGTCATCGATCCCGGCGCGCTGCAGGAGCTGGCGGACCTGCGCGACGTGCTCGTCGCCCATTTCCTTCTCGATGCAGTCGGCGCCGAGGCCGGCGACCGACCCACGCACGTACAGGCGCGCCTCGTAGATCGAGTCACCGAGCGCGTCGCCGGCGTCTCCGCAAACCACGACGGTCCCGCGCTGGGCCATGAAGGCGCACATGTGCCCGACCGAACCGCGGACGACGATATCGGCCCCCTTCAGCGAGATCCCGCAGCGCGCCGAGGCATCGCCGTGCACCACGAGCAATCCACCGCGCGCGGTGGCGCCGGCGGATTGCGAGGCGCTGCCCTCGACCGTGACCGACCCCGACATCATGTTCTCGGCCACCCCGACGCCGCAGTTGCCGCGCACGCGGATCGAGGCGACCTTGTTCATGCCGGCGCAGTAGTAGCCCACGTGCCCGTCGATCTCGACCTCGTAGGGGTCGTCGAGGCCTACCGCGACCGCATGCTTGCCACCCGGGTTTCGCACCAGCACGCGGGGCGGGTGGCCCGGATCCGGACCGCCCGCGTGCAGGCGCTGGTTGAGCTCGCGCACGCTGTCGGTCGCCAGGTCGAAAGACAGCACGGCGTCCTGGGTGACATCGGTGGCTGCCATCACGCCACGGGCGCGAGGCCCCAGCTGTACACGCGGCCGGGCGCCGGCTCCCAGGTGACAGCGTTCTCGGCACCGGGCAGCACAGCGATCGCCCGGTACTCGGAGGCCATCGCGACCCACTCGTCGGTCTCGGCCATCACCGCCGGCTTGCACGCGATCGGGTCGCGCAGCACCGCAAACCCGGTCGCGGTCCCGACCGCAAACGTGTAGAAGCCGTCGAGATCCTCGAGGCAGCCCTCGAGCGCCTGCTCGAGCGTCGCGCCGTCCTGCAGGCGCCAGGTCAGATACCCGGCCGCGACCTCGCTGTCGTTGTCGGTCTGGAAGCGGATCCCCTCGCGCCGCAGCGAGCGGCGCAGCCGGTTGTGGTTCGAGAGCGACCCGTTGTGCACCAGGCACAGGTCAAGACCGGTCGAGAACGGGTGCGAGTGCTCGGTGGTGACCCGGCTCTCGGTGGCCATCCGGGTGTGTCCGAGCGCGTGACTGCCCGCGATCTCGCGCAGCGCGAACTCCTCGATGAAGGTCGTCGGCAGGCCGGCCTCCTTATAGATCTCGATCGACTCGCCTGCGCTCATCAGCGTCAGCTCCGGGTGATGCTCGGCCAGCCACGCCTGCGCGTCGGCGGCCTCGGCCTCGATCACGAACGTGCAGTGGGTGGCGCGCCTGGCGGGGAGCGACGCGCCCCCGAAGGCCCGCTCGAGCTCGGCGCCGAGCTGCTCCCAGCCCGGATCGGGGCTCGGCGAGTACAGCGAGACCTTGCACGAGCCCGACGGCGCGGGGTCGCGGTAGAAGGCCACGCCGGCGCTGTCGGGACCCCGGTCCGAGAGCTGCGTGAGCATCGCCGACAGGTGCACGCCCAGCTGTTCGCGCAGGGCCGGCGATTTAGTGAAAAGTCCAGCTATTCCACACACCCGCCGCAGGTTAGACACTCATCCGAGGCGCTCCAATGGCCTTCGCGCGCACACTTTCGCCCGCAAATGTGGTGGCTCGGGCTACAGCTTCACGGCTCAGACGTTCGGCGGGGCCCAGGCGCCGAGGCGCTTCTGAGCCCGGCGCACGACGTGCAGCGCCTCGCGCAGATCGGCCCTGGCGATCGGCGTCAGCTCGCCAGGATCGATCAGGTTGTCGGCCGTGACACCGGCGTCGATCTGGGCCGCGTGGTGTTCGAAGCGCCGGCGCGTGATCGCGCCGAACGCCTCGCTGAGCTCGTCGGCGGCCCCCCGTTCCAAGCCCCCGACGCTCGCCACCGCGTCGATCCGATCGAGCGTCGGCGAGATCGTCACGCCGTTGGCGAGCGCGTGGAAGCGGACCAGGTTCACCAACGGGATGATCGCCTCGTGCTTGAGATCCAGGCGGCCCGGTGGGCTCTCGCCGCGGCCGGTCGCGAGCTGGCCGCGGAAACCCAACGCGACCTGGTGGCCGAGCGCGGTCCGGGCCACCAGCCGCATGAACTGGGGGTGGTTGCGCGCGTCGCGGATGTAGCCGGTCAGCTCGGGCGCGACCGCCAGGCCGCCGGCGCTGGGGCGGAAGTCAAACGACACCGACGCCCGGATCAGGTGTGACTCGTCGGGCTCGGTCAGGCACTCACCGAACGTCTTCAGCCAGCCGTCGGCGGACATCCGCCACAGCCGCCGGCCGGCGAGCACTCCGTTGTTGTCCAGCCCGATCCCGCAGCGGACCAGGCCCTCGTTGACCTCCGAGCCGAGGCGCTCGAAGTGTGCGTCGACCGCGTCCGCGGCGTCCGGCTCGGGGGTCGCGTAAGCCAGCGCGTTGTCCTGATCGGAGGCGAGCGTGAACTCGCGGCGGGCGGCGCTGCCGAGATCCAGCCAGGCCCACGCCACCGGGGCCGGCTCGTGCCGGCGGATCGAGAAGTCGATCAGGCGGGCGGTGATCGCGTCGTACTGGAGGCTGAGCACCCGGCCGAGCTCCCGCGGCGGCACGCCGGCGCGCATCAACAGCAAAAACAGCGTGCGCAGCTGACCGGTGGCGCGCACCAGCGCCTCCTCGTCATCGGCCTGAAGGATCGTGTGGCGCAGCGCGATCGGGCTGCGGGCGTCGAGCCCGAGCAGGTCGGCCGACGACAGCATCCCCTCGACCTGCCCGCCGTCGACCACCACCAGGTGCTCGGCGCCGGCCGCGACCATGTCGACCGCGGCCTCGACCGCGAGCTGGCGCGCGGGCACCGTCGGCACGGGCGAGCGCGCGATCCCCCGCACCGGCTGCTGCAACGACACCGCTCCGTCAGCCACCGCCGCGCGCACGTCGGCGTCGGTGACGATCCCGAGCTCGTGCTCGGAGAGCACCACCAGCAGCTCCGAGGTGGCGCCATCGCCCAGCCGCCGCGCGGCCTCGCGCAGGGGCGCGTCGCCCTCGCAGAACGACGCCGGCCGCATGATCGCCGAGACCGGCGTGGTGCCCAGGTCGCGCAGCCCGTGCACGGTGGCCCCCGTGCCGGTCAGGCGGTTTCGCATCGTCGCTGCCACATAGGTGGCGCCGGCCAGCGTGCCCAGCAGCCGGCGCGACGCGTCGGGCGCGAACAGCAGGCACCGCGACGGCTCGCGCGCGCGAACCGTGAACGCCGGCGCCATCCCGGTCAGCAGCGACGGATGTCCGAAGCATTCGCCCGGCTCGAGCACCTGGATCACCTCGCCGTCGTGCACCAGGTCCATCGAGCCGGACAGGATCACCCATAGCCCGGAGGCGGGGTCTCCGTCCTCGACCAGCACCGGATCGCCGTGCCCGAACTGCGAGCTCCCGGGCATCGGTCAGAGCGGCTCGCAGCTCGTCCGCCTCGATTCGGTCGAACGGCGGGTACCGCGCGAGAACTGTGTCCAGGTTCTCCATGTCGAGCCGCGCAATTGTGTTCGCATCACGACTGGGACGCGCAACTGCGACATGTCAGCCTAGTGGCGCTCAGCACAAACCGCAGCGGGAGGTCGGATGTCGCAGGATTCCCCCCAGCACGACGAGCTCATCTACGAGTCCGCGGGACTGCAGAAGACCACGAACTGGTGGGGAGCGTTCGTCATCGGTCTAGCCGGGACGATCCTCGTCACCGGTATTGCGCCGGTGATGGTCACCGAGCTCGGCGCGTCGTCGGTGCCCGTGATCGTCGTGATCACGATCAGCGGCTACCTGGTGTGCCTGCTGCTCGCTGAGCTGTCGGCGATGATGCCGCACCGCTCGGGCGGCCTTCCCTCCTATGCGTACCCGGCCTACAAGGACCGCTGGCCGCGGTTCGCCGAGCACGTCAACGGGTTCACCGCATGGGCGTACTGGCTGGGCTGGTTCCCGGTGGCCCCGCTGAACATGATCCTGGCGTCGTTCTACATCGTCGACCGCTTCCATCTGTCGACCGCGGGGTTCACGCCGATCCACACGCCGATCGCCTGGTGGACGCTGGGCATCTCGATCGGTGGCCTGCTGTTACTGGCGATCCCGGCGGTGATGGGCCTGCGGTTCGGGACGGCGTTCGCGACCACGCTCGCGCTGCTGTCGATGATCCCGCTGACGTTCCTGGCGATCGCGTGGATCTTCAACCCGTCGGTGGTCGACTTCGGGCAGCTGTGGCACTTCCGCCGCCCCGACGGCAGCGGCTTCTTCTCGTCGGGCTTCGGGCACGGGTGGTTGACCTTGTATCTCGCGTTCTCGTTCCTCTTAACGTGGAACGTGATCGCGATGGAGGCTGCCGCCTGTTACATCGGCGAGACCAAGAACCCCGATCGCGACGCGAAGATCGCGATGAACCTCGAGGGTCTCTACGGGATGTTCATCTACACGCTGATCCCCATCGCGTTCATCATCGTGCTGGGCCTCCCCGCGCTCAACAACGCCGCGCTGGTCGACCCGAAGACGATCTTCGTCCACTACGCGGCAGCGGTGTTCGGCGCCGGCACGGGGAGCAAGATCCTCGAGTGGCTGATCGCGGTCATGCTGATCCTGGCGCTGATCCTGTCGGCGCTGAACGCGATCACGGGAACCGCCCGCTCGCTGTACCAGATGTCCACCGACGGCCAGTTCCCGCGGTTCTTCCAGCGCGTCAACCAGCACGGGGTACCGAACCGGGCGATGTGGTTCAACGTGGGCGCCTCGATCATCGTGGTGTTCATGGGCGGCGCCGTCGAGATCTACACGTTCTCGAACGTCGGCTACCTGGCCTCGTTCATCCCGGTCCTGATCGGCTACTTCCTGCTGCGCAAGCACCGCCCGAACGTCCGCCGTCCGTTCAAGCTCCCCGAGTGGATGAAGTACGTTGCGCTGGTCATCGCCGCGGCCTACGCGATCATCTACTTCTACGGCGGTCCCATGTACGCGGCCTGCTCGTGCAACGCAGCCGGCCGGACGACGCTGCCTTACTACTTCATCGGGTGGGCGGTGCTGCTGTCCTACCTGGGCTTCTACTGGTATCGCAAGCGCGTGGAGGACAAACGACACGAGACGGCCGCCGCTCCGGCCGGGACCCAGCCGGCCGGGACGATGACCGCTGCCACCAGCGAGGGAGCCGGTCCTTGAGCCTGACGGCCGCCGCCGTGAACGGCTCAGAGCCGGCCCAGCGCCAGAGGTTTGATCGGATCCTGCTCGCGTCCGAGGGGCGTGAGATCTCCGACGCCGCGATCAGGCGCGTGATCGAGCTAGCGCACGACGGCGCCACCGTGCACGTGTTCTCGATCGCCCGGGTGCACGGCGTCGCATTCGGAATGCAGAGTCCGGGGCTGCTGCCGACCAAGCGGGAGTGGCAGCAGCAGCGCGACCTCGTGGCCAAGGCGGTCAAGCGCCTCAAGCGCCGGGGATTCACGGCCGAGGGCCACGTGCTCGGCACGCGCAAGGCCACCAAGAAGATCGTCGAGGAGGCCCGGCTCAAGGACTGCGAGGCGATCGTGATGACCGCCGACGCCGACCGCAATCGGTTCGTGGGGGATCTGCTGTGGACCCAGGAGCCCCAGCGGGTCCGCCGGCGGGCCAAGCGGCTCCCGGTGTTCCTCGTCGTCGACGATTGACTGCCGCTATGGGCGCCCGTGCAGGCGGGCGAGCTTGATCGCCAGCTCGAGCGACAGCAGGTCGTCCTCGTCGAGCGCCAGCCCGGTGAGCTCCTCGATCCGGCCGAGCCGCTGGCGCAGCGTGTTGGGGTGGATGAACAGCGCACGGGCGCTTTCGATCACGCTCCGCCGCTCGGCCAGGTAGCGCTCCAGCGTGTCCAGTAGCGCCGTGCGTCGGCGCCGGTCGTATTCGATCAGCCGATCGACGGCTTGGCGCATGCGGTCGTGTGGGGCGTCCTCGGCGGCGATGTGCACCAGATAGCGGTAGGCACCGACCTGCGAGTAGGCGATCGCCCCGCCGTCGCCGAGCAGCGCCCGCCCGATCGTGGCGGCGTCCTGGGCCTCGCGGTAGGCGCGGGTGGCGTCGGCCGGCCGATCGTGCAGCTCGCTGATTCCGATCGCGGCACCGCCGCCTTCCCCCAGCTCGCGGCACTCGCGAAGCAGCTGCTCAACGGGTTGCGAGCGACCCGTCCCCAGCGCCAGCAGCGCGCGGACCGGTCCGGGCCCGGCGTCGATCGCCGCGTCGGGGGCCAGTCCGGCGAGCCCGCGGCCGAGCTCCTCGGCGGATGCCCGCCATTCTCCCGAGGCGCGCTCGCGCCCGCCGGCGGGCTCGGCGCAGACCAGCAGGTACGGGCCGGTCAGGTCGCAGCGCACCTCGGCAGCCTTGGCCGCTGCGAACGAGGTCGCGCCGGCGGCGAGCGCCTCGAACAGGTCCTTGACGATGCTGGCGTTGGTCAGCCCCTCGATCAGCTCGGCGCGTTTGATCGCGATCGCGGCCAGGTGGGCGATCGCGCGCGCTACCTCGGTGTCCTCGCCACTGAACGCCCGCCGCGCGGGCGCGCCCGCGCACAGCAGCCCGACCCGCTCGCCGCCGGCCGTCAGCGGCACCACCAACAGGTCAGCCACGTCGAGCTGGGGCCACAGGCTGCGGGCGGCGGGATTCGCGGCGCCCCCGTCGAGCGCCGCCAGCAGCAGCCCGGTGGGCGACACCGTCGATGGGGTGTCGATCTCGGGATCGCCGGCCAGCAGCGCGAGCTCGGAGCTGCCGTCCTGCAGCCGGTACAGCTCGCAGGCCTCGGCGCCGAGCAGGCTGCGGGTCTCGAGCGTGACGATCCGGCCGACGTCTCGGGCGTCGCCGGCCGCGGCAACGTCCTGGGCCAGTCGCGAAAGCTGGGTCAGCGTGTCGACGCGGCGGCGCTGCTGGTCGTACAGCTGGGCGTTCTCGATCGCGCCGCTGATCAGCGAGGCGATGTGCGAGAGCAGTCTCAGGGTGTCGTCGGGAAACTCGTGCGGCGCTCGGGTGTGCAGCACGATCACCCCGATCGTGTCGCCCGCTCGGGCCAGGATCGGGACCGCGACCATCGACTGAAACCGCTCCTCCTGCAGCTGCGGGATGTACTTCATCCGCGGGTCGGTCATCGCTCGGTCGCGGATGAACTCCGGGGTGCGGTGCCGGGCGACCCACCCGGTGAGACCTTCGTCGAGGCCCATCTGCACGTTGCCGACGGCGTCGGCGAACACCGGCGAAGCGGCGCGGACCGTGAGCCGGTCGCCCTCCAGCAGGTAGATGAAGCAGGCGTGACAGCCGGTCGCCTCGGTGGCCAGATCGACCACGCCCTGGAGCATCGGGCTCAGCTCCAGGGATGAGGAGACCAGCCGGATGACGCTGTAGAGGGTTTGGTTCTCCTCGCGCAGCGCTCGCAGCTGTGTGTTGGGCTTGGTGGTCGGTTCGGCGCTAAGTGACACTTCTCGGGGCATCTCCTATGTGCAGGACGCACATGCTAGTGGCCGCCAACAAGTACACCGCGCCATTGTCGGGGACCTCCCCGGAGCTATATACATCCCGCTATGGCCACTACCGAGCAGGCACAAGACACCCAGCCGGGCAGCGACGCCGAGTCCGTCCGCACCGTCGTCAACGAGCGCGGCATCGAGTTCCTATTTGCCCAGTTCGTCGACATGCACGGCAAGCCCAGCGCGAAGCTGGTACCCGCCCATCACCTCGACGACCTGCTGACCGACGGCGCCGGGTTCGCCGGGTTCGCGGCCGGCGATCTCGGACAGGGACCGCACGACCCCGACATGATCGCGATCCCCGATCCCGCCAGCTTCACGGTGCTGCCGTGGAAGCCCACCGTCGCCCGCTTCGCCTGCGACGTGACGGTCGAGGGAGAGCCATGGCCGTTCTGCCCGCGAACGATCCTGCGCAACGCGCTCGAGCGGGCCAAGGCACTCGGGTTCGAGCTGAAGATGGGGGCGGAGCTCGAGTACTTCCTGCTCCGTCGCACGGAGGACGGTGGGATCGCCCTCGCCGACCCGCTCGACACGCTCGACCAGCCGTGTTACGACATGCGCGCGCTGACCCGCAACCTCGACTTCGTCTCGGTGGTCTCGCAGGCGGTGACCGGGCTCGGGTGGGACAACTACGCGACCGACCACGAGGACGCCAACGGTCAGTTCGAGCAGAACTTCCAGTACGACAACGCGCTGATCACGTGCGACCGGGCGGTGTTCTTCCGCTACATGGTCGAGTCGCTGGCGCAGGAGCGCGGGCTGCTCGCGACGTTCATGCCCAAGCCGTTCGCGAACCTGACCGGCAATGGCTGCCACTTCCACTTCAGCCTGTGGCGCGACGGCGAGAACGCGTTCGCCTGCGATCCATCCGATGACCCCCGCGGCCTGGGGCTGTCTCCGCTCGCCTACAGCTTCATCGGCGGGCTCAAGGCTCACGCCAAGGCCTACATCGCGGTCACCGCGCCGACCGTCAACTCCTACAAGCGGCTGGTCGTGGGCGCGCCGACCAGCGGCGCCACGTGGGCTCCGTCATACATCAGCTACGGCTACAACAACCGCACCCAGATGCTCCGGATCCCCGATGCCGGCCGGATCGAGGACCGCACGGTCGACGGCTCCTGCAACCCCTACCTGGCGGCGACCGCGATGCTGTCCGCCGGTCTGGACGGGGTCGAGCGCGAGCTCGACGCCGGCGAGCCAAACTCGGCCAACCTGTACGAGCTGTCCGACGAGGCCCGCGAGGCCCAGGGGATCGAATTGCTCCCCGCCAACCTGCTCGACGCCACCCGCGAGCTGGAGCGCGACGACGTCTTGCGCAAAGCGCTGGGCAAGACCCGCGACGGCGACTACATCGACTACTTCGTCAAGGTCAAGCGCGGGGAGTGGCAGGCGGCCCACGAGCAGATCACGCAGTGGGAGCTGGATCGCTACCTGCAGCTGTTCTGACAGACGGATCAGACGGGCCCGAAGCGTCGGCCGCCGCCGAGCCGCTTGCCGGCGCCGGTGAGTGACCCGACGGTCTGGGGCTCGAACGCCTCGAGCTTGGTCGCGAGCGCGATGAACGCCTGCGCGGTCGTGAGCGCGTCCGCCAGCGCATGGTGAGGCGCCTCCCCCGACTGCCCGAGCAGCTCCGACAGCCCCGCCAGCGACATCCGCGGCGGCCCGATCCCGTCGCGAAAGTGCAGGAACAGGCGTCCGACCAGCTCGGTGTCCGCTGCGGCCGGGAACCGCAGGTGCGCGGCGGAGAACAGCGGCGCCAGAAACGTCGTCTCGACCCATCCGGTGTGAAACACCGGCACCCGGCCGGCCAGCACCTCCATGACCATCTCGGCCGCGCGCTGCAGCGGCGGCGCGTCGGCGAGGTCGGCCACGCGCAGCTTGTGCATCAGCACCGCGTCGTGTTCGGAGCGGCGCGAGGTGCGCACCAGCGTGTACATGCTGTCGGCGAGGATCAGGCGTCCGTCCTCGATCGGCACCGCGCCGATCGCGACGATCTCGTCCTGGTTCGGGTCAAGGCCGGTCAGCTCGAGGTCGAGCGCGCACCAGCGCGCCTCCCGCCACGGCGTCCGGCCCGACGGCCGGCCGGCGTCGGCGAAGGCGGCGGCCACGCCCTCGGGCTGCGCTCTCAGTCTCACGAGCGGCCGCTCACGCGCGAAGCCTCCGCTGGACGGCGGTGACCGCCCGGAACACGTCGCGCAGGTGGTCTCGGGTCAGCGGGCTGATCTCGGTCGCCTCGATCCGGTCGTCCGGCGCGGCGCCGCGCGCGAGCTGCTGCATGTGGTGGCCGATCCTCAGCTCCAGCGCCAGTTCGAACGCCTCGACCAGCGTCTCGGCGTCGCCGGCCGCCAGCACTCCCTCTCCAGCAGCCGCTCGCAGACGTTCGGGCGTCGATCCCTCGACCACCCCTGCGGCCGCACCGGCCCACCGGGCCAGCTCGACGATCGGGATCACGGCGGCCCGTCGGATGTCGAGCACGTCGCTGCGGGTGCCGTCGACCTCGAGCACGCGATCGGCGTCGAACCCGGTCGGCGGGCTGTAGGCGAGCGCGCGGTCGGCGAGCGCGGCCAGCACCCGCTCACGCACGTCGCCGCGGGCGATGGGAAGCGGCTCGCGCGGGGTCCCCCACAGCACCCGGCGCTCCATCAACACCGTCAGCGACAGCTCGTCGTCGCCCCGCGGCTCCCCCCACTCCGCCTGCGAGCGCGCCACCACCGCGCCGGTCAGGCCACAGCTGCGCAGCGCCTCGGAGACCGCCTCGGTCCACCCATCCGGAGGCGGCTCGGAGCAGATCAGGGCGCCGCGCGCGGTCGATGCCGGGGTCATCTCGCGCCGCGACTGGCTCCCGAGCGCGACCCACACCAGCCCGTCGGCGGGCAGCTGCCGGGGCGGCGCGGCGAGCTCGATCGCGCGGACCGTCAGCGCGTCGGCCAGTGCCGACAGCACGCGCGCGATCTCGAGCGCCCGGAGGTTGGAGGCGTGCAGGTCGGCCACGATCTCAGGCAGCAGTCGCGACACCGCGGCCAGCGCCTCGACGGTCTGGGCGCGGGCGATCGAGCGCCGCGCGCCGAACCACGAGTGAGGCTGCACTCCGAACAGATCGGAGTCCTCGACCACCCCGACGAGCTCGCCGCGCTCGTTGACCACGAGCGCGTGACGGATCCCGCGCTCGAGCATCTCGAACAGCACCTCGCCGCCTAGCCGGGCCGGTCCGACCGAGAACGCGGGGGTCGTCATCACGCTCGCCACCGGAGCGCTCAGCGGCACGCCCGCGGCGACGATCCGGCTGCGGATGTCGCGGTCGGTGACGATCCCGAATCCGCCGCCGCGCAGGTCGACGATCGCCGCGTTGGCGGCATGACGCGTCATCTGGCGAGCCGCCTCGCGGATGCTCGTCATCGGCTCGACCCGCACGGTGGTCGCGCGCAGCAGCGTGACCACCGGCTGGTGCGCGGGCTCCTGGACGCCGACGCGGAGCTCTCGGTCGCGGGCTCGGTCGAGCAGCGGACGCGCGACCCTCGCGCCGATCCGGTAGCACAGCGTGTCCTCGGCCGCGCGCGCCTCGAAGCCCGGCGGCAGCCCCGACAGCATCGCGCCGTGCCCGAACGTATCGCCGACGCCGAGGATGTCGAGCAGCTGGCCGTCGTGGACGATGTCGACCGCGCCGCTGTGGATCACCCGCAGGAACGTCACCGGTCCTCCGTTCTCGGACAGGATCACGTCGCCGGCCGGATGGAACTCGAGCTGGGTGTCGGCGACGAGCTCGCCGAGCTCCTCGGGGGCCAGCGCCTCGAACGGCGGGCGCAGCGCGAGGAAGCGGGCGATCTCGCTGAGCCGCGGCTCCAAGCTGCTCGCTGCCATCGGACGCGTCAGCCCCGAGGCATTAAGCCAGCAACCCCAGCCGCTGGCTGCGCTGGACGGCCTCGGTGCGGTTGCGCACCCCGAGCTTGCGGTACACCGAGCTCGTGTGCTCCTTGACGGTGTGCTTGGACAGGTGGAGCTGCTCGGCGATCTCCGGATTGGTCGCGCCAGAGGCCATCAGCGCCAGCACCGCGCGCTCGCGCTCGGTGAGTCCGAGCTCGCCCTGGCGATCGTGGCGGTCGAACACGACCTTGCCCAGGCCGACGGCCCGCACCGCGGAGGCGATCCTGGCCGCCGACCAGTCCTTGTAGGCGAACCCCGACGCGCCGGCGGCGCGCGCCGCATGCGGAGAGATCTCGCCCGCGCCCGAGAACAGGAGCACGCGGAGGCTTGGCTCCGCTTCCCGCAGCCGCTCGCACACCTCGGCGCCGGACTCCTCGCCGATGAACAGGTCCACCAGCGCGACGTGTGGGCGGTAGCGCGCGGCCAGCCTGACCGCCTCGGCCCCGGTGTGGGCGCTCACGCAGCGCTCGACCCACGGCTGCTGAGTCAGCATCAGCCTGAAGCCCCAGTGCACCACGTCGTGGTCGTCGACCACCAGCACGCGCAGGCGCTCGGGGCTGCGGGTCTCGTCAGCCATCGGTGGGCACGACCAGTCGCACCTGCCACGTACCTGGCTCCCGTTCTCCGAACTCGATCACGCCGCCGCTCTGCAGCGCCTCCAGCGCCGCCAGCCGCAACCCCATCCCGGCCGCCCGCCGGCGCCCGCTGACGCCGTCGTTTACGACCTCCAGCGCGAACGTGCCGTCCCGCCGGCTCACGCGAATCCGTACCTGCTTGGGGTTGGCGTGCTTGCCGGCATTGCGGACGGCCTCGGCCAGGACCGACTGGGCGAGCGGCTCGAGCGCAACAGGGACCGGGTCCCCGGGCTCCAGCTGCAACCCCATCTCGGGGTGCATGCGCGCCAGCCGGCTGACCTCGGCCTCGAATGTCGTCTGGGTGGCTCGCGGCGAACGGCCCAGCGGTCGCTGCAGCGCCAGCCGCAGCTCGACCAGCGCCGACTGGGTCTCCGACGCACATCGCTGGCGCGCCTCGCTGGGGAGATCGCCCTCGCCGTCGAGCGCCATCGAGACGCCGAACAGGCGCTGGATCACTCCTTCGTGGATCTCGCGCGCGAGATCGATCCGGTGCTCGAGCTGCTTGGCAGTCTCCGCCTGGGTGGCCACGATCCGCACCACCGAGGCCAGCGCTGCCGCCTTGCCAAGCGTCCACAGCAGGTAGCGGTCGGCGTCGTCGAGCTCCGGCCCGGGCAGCAGGCGGTCCGCGAAGATCACGCCGACCGCGCGCCCCGCCGCCGCCATCGGCGCACACACCAGGCGCACCGGTTCGGGGAACAGGCCGGCGTATTCGGCCGGGAACTGGTCGGCGACGTCGCCGGCGATCTCGAGCACGCGGTCCTCCAGCAGCGCCTGGGCGGCGATCGGTGCCGACTCGACGGTCACGTGTGCCTCGGCGAACTGCTCGAGGTCGACTCCGTGTGAGCCGACCGCGCGCACGCGCCGACGGGCGCTGTCGTAGCGGAAGATGATCGCCCGGCGCATCTTGGCCAGCCGGCACACGGCGTCGCACAGCCGGTCGTAGAAGGCGTCCCCGCCGGAGATCGCGCCCTCCTCCTGGGAGAGCACGCTGACGAACAGCTCGAGCGCCTCGATCCCGACCGCGCCTCGATCAGGTTGGATGGCAGCGTCCATCCGCCGCTCCTACCCGGCCAACGGGCGGTTGCGGTGCCGGGCGTGTTGCGGCGCTGCTACCCGGCGTGCGCGTGCATCAGGCCCAGGCGCAGGGCCTGGTCGGGCGCCAGGTAGACGCGCCAGGTGTTCTCGCAGGCCGCGCAATGACATTCGACGGACGGATCGTATCCCTCCAGTGACGCGTCCCATTCCACGCCGTCGCCGCCCAGGCAGATCGGACAGGCCAGGGAGGCGAGCACCAACACGTCGGGATCGTCGTGGCGAAACCGGGCGGTCTCCGCGAGCATGGCTGGAGCATCCCTCTCCGCGCCCGGCCGCGGCAAGCGCGCGCGCCTCACGACCCCCCGGCTGGGGGGCAGATTCGAGTGGCTGCTGAGCGCCCGTGCTAGGAGGCGAGCGCCTCGACGCGCGCGATCGGCCGCTTGCCCCAGCGGCTGCGCGTGGCGAAGTCCAGCAGCCGGTCCATGTAGTCGCCGAGCGGCGACACCTTGATCCCGGCCGGCTCCAGACGCGCCCGCGTGGCGACGTCGTCGAACTCGGTCTTGATCGAGAAGTACGGGAAGTAGGCCTGGCCACCCTCGATCGTCGTCCCGTCGTTCGAGTCGCCGAGCTGGGCCTCGAACTCGTCGGGCGAGAGCACCCTCGGCGCCGGGCGACTGAAGTAGCGGCTGGCCAGCTGGCTGATCTCAGCGATCGTGCTCGCCTGGACGCCGGCGGTCAGGTGGTAGGTCTCGCCGATCCCGCCCGAGTGTTCGACGATCTCGTAGATGCCGTCGGCCACGTAGTCGACCGGGACCACGTCGACCGGGGCGCTGGCGACCGCGGGGACGGCCTCGAACAGGCCCCGCGCGAACGCGCGCAGCGGCCAGTACAGGACGTTGAACGCCGACGTCCAGCCGCTGCGACTGTCGCCGACGATGATGCTGGGGCGCATGATCGTCGACGGCAGCTCGGGCCGGGAGCGGACCAGCTGCTCGGCCTCGAACTTGGACTGCTCGTAAGAGTTGTTGAACTCCTGGCCGACGTCGAGGTCGCGCTCGGCGAAGCTTCCGTCGAAGGTGCCGGCGACGTATGCGGTGGAGACGTGGCCGTAGCGTTCGAGGCCTCCGCAGTCCTGCGCCATCTGGGCGAACTCGACCATCCGGCGGGTGCCCTCGAGGTTGATGGCGCGGGCCTCCTCGAGCGGCAGCGTGAACGACACTGAGGCAGCGCTGTGAACGACCGTGGTGACCTCGCAAGCCATCTCCTGGGCGCGGCGCTCGTCGAGTCCCAGGCCCGGCTCGGTGAGCTCGCCGGCGACCGCGTGCACGCGATCGGCGTAGCGCTTGGCCCCGCGGGATCCGAACAGGTTGGCCAGCACCTCGTCGATGCGCTCGCGGGCGGCCGCGTCGTCGCGAGCCCGCACCAGCGTGAACACGTCTCGGTCGCTGCGCTCCAGATATCGGGCGAGCAACTCCATCGCGACGAATCCCGTCGCACCGGTCAGCAGCACCGCGCCGCGCGCGGGCGTCATGGCATCCCCCACTCGACGACGGTCGCGCCCCAGGTGAAGCCCGCGCCGAATGCGCCCAGCAGCACGTGATCGCCAGGCGCCAGGCGCCCCTCGGACTCGGAGTATGCGAGCGCGAGCGGCAGCGTCGCCGCGGAGGTGTTCCCGTATTGGCCGATGCAATCTACTACCCGATTTTGCGGGAGATTGAGCCTCTCGCCGACCGCGCTGAGGATCCTTCCGTTGGCCTGGTGATAGACGAATAGGTCGATGTCCTCGAGACGCCTGCCGGCCGCCCGCGTGGCTTGGAGTGTTGACAGCGTCAGCCGCGCAACGGCCTCGCGGAAGGTCTCATGCCCCCGCATCCGGATCATCCCGCCGGCGCGCTCGGCGAAGATGTGGTCGGCTCCGGCGCCGTCGGCCCCCAGCACGATCGGTCCGATCCGTCCCGGATACCCGACCGATCGCAGCACGACCGCGCCTGCTCCGTCGGCGAATACCGCCGCGGTGGCCCGGTCGTCGGGATCGGTGATCCGCGACATGAAGTCGACGCCGACGACCACCGCGCAGTTCGAGCGGCCCGACTCGATCTGGCCCACACCGACCGAGAGCGCCGACAGGAAGCCGCTGCAGGCGGCGCCGATGTCGTAGGCGCCCGCGCGGGTCGCGCCGAGGCCGTGGGCGACGAGCGGAGCGGCGTTGGGCATGACCTCGTCGGCGGTCGTGGTCGCGACCAGCACGAGGTCGACGTCGGCGGCGCTCACGCCGGCCCGGTCGAGCGCCTGTGCGGCGGCGTCGATCGCGTGCGTGGCCAGGCGCTCCTGGGGCTCGGCGATGTGGCGCGACTTGATCCCCGTGCGGCGGACGATCCACTCGTCGCTGACGCCGATCCGGTCAGCGATATCAGCGTTGGAGACGACCGTCTCGGGGACCCGCATCCCGACGGATGTGATCGCGGCGCCGACCCGGCTGGGCGGTGGCGCTGGCTCCTGCGACCGTGGGTCGCTGGTCGGGACTGTTGCAGTCACACTCGAAAACGTCCCCGAGCGCGGGCGCGATGCCAAAGGTCGAGGGGGCTTAACCCGACAGACGGGGGGTTAAGGTTTATCCGCCGCTAACACGGCGAATTCGGTGGTTTCGGCCGTGGCGACCGGTGGGCCTGACTACGGCCCGGCGGCGAGATCGTCGATCAGCTCAGCCAGGCGCAGCAGCAGATCCGGCGCAAGCTCGCGTTCGACGTCAGGGAGCGTCGCGTAGAACGCGCGCTCGCGGCCGCGCACCCACTCGTCCTGCTGGTCGAGCGCGTGGCGTCCGAAATCCGTCAGCGTCACCGTCACCACCCGGCGATCCTCGGGCGACCGGGTCCGGCAGATGATCTCGCGGCGCTCGAGCGCGTCGAGGATCCGGGTTGCGGTCGAAGCCGCGATCCCGGCCTCGGCCGCGAGCTCCCGGACTGGCGCCTCTGACCGGGTGGCCAGCGTCTGCAGCAACGAGTACTGCGACAGCGTCAGCGTCCCGTTGGACCCGGTCTGGGTCGTGGCCCCTCGGGCGCGGCGAACCGCGGCGGCGAACGCATCGAAGGACTCAAGGAACGCCTCCGCGCCGTCGATGCCTGACATCACAGGTTGCGCATGCGCGGACGCATCCATAAGAATCAGGGTACCAGGTATAGTTGGCATGACAATCGTTGGCATGCTAAGCTTCTGGCGTAGAAAGAAGGCAAGTCATGTTCCACAACATTCTTGTCAGCGTCGATGGCTCCACTCATGCGGAGCGCGCCCTCTCAGAGGCAATCGACATCGCGGTAGCCAGCAACGCGAGGCTCACGATCCTGACCGCGATCCCGAAGTCTCCGACCTGGATGTGCGCCTCGCTCGCCGTCCCGGCACCACCGCCGCTTGACCGCGAGCTCGAGCGCGAGTCACAGCAGATCCTGCGCGCCGCTGAGCGGCAGGTCCCCGAGTGCGTGCCGGTCACCACGATCCTGACCCGCGATCCGATCCGGGATGCGCTGCAGAAGCGCATCGTCGCCGGCAACCACGACCTGTTGGTGATCGGCTCGCGAGGACGCGGCGCGTTCAAGGCCTCGCTGCTGGGGAGCGTCAGCCACCACGCCCTGAATCACAGCCCGATCCCGGTGCTCGTGATCCACGCCGACGAGCAGGAGCTGCACGTGCCCCGAGCGCAGCAGACCACGCTTGGCGCGCCGGTGGCACCCGGTGACTCGCCCGGTGCGGTCGCCCCCGCCTGATCGCCGGCCGTCACAGAACCCGCCGCTGGTTCGTCTATACGACTGGATCCGCGGGGCCAGTCCGCGGATCGCGATCGCGCGCGAGAAACTGAGCAGACCAGATGAACGAACGATCAGCCCAGTGCCATGAGGAGCTTCGGCCGCTGCTGTTCTCGATCGCCTACCGGATGCTGGGCACGGTCGCCGACGCCGAGGACGTCGTGCAGGAGGCGTTCCTGCGGCTCGCCCGGACCGAGCTCGAGGGCGGCGAGGTCCACTCAGCGCGCGCATTCCTGACGACCGTCACGACTCGGCTGGCGATCGACCAGCTGCGTTCGGCTCGTTCCCAGCGCGAGACCTACTTCGGGCCCTGGCTGCCCGAGCCCGTGCTGACCACCGACGACCCCGATCCAGCGGAGGTGACGGAAATGGCCGATTCGCTGTCGATGTCGTTCCTGGTGCTGCTCGAGACGCTCTCCCCGGTCGAGCGCGCGGTGTTCCTGCTCCGTGAGGTGTTCGACTACGGCTACGACGAGATCGCCGAGATCGTCGACAAGAGCGAGGCCAACTGCCGGCAGATCTTCGGCCGCGCCCGCGGGCGGATCGACGAGGGCAAACCGAGGTTCGACTCCGACCGCGACAAGCAGCGGCGCCTGACCAAGGGCTTCATCGCCGCGGCGCAGTCGGGCGAGGTCGAGAACTTGGTCGAGATGCTCTCGGCCGACGTCGTGTTCTACGGCGACGGCGGCGGCAAGGCTCGGGGACTGCCGCGCCCGATCTATGGCCGCGACCGCGTGGTCCGCCTGTTCGCCGGCTTCTACCGCAACTTCGGACAGCTCGGGATCACGATCGAGCCGTCCTGGATCAACGGCCAGCCGGGGACGCTCAACCTCGACGCGGAAGGCCGGCTGATGAACGTGTTCGTGCTGGAGATCTGCGACGGCGTGATCCAGACGATCCGGTCGGTGATCAACCCCGAGAAGCTCGGCCACCTCGGGTACGAGCTGTCGCCGATCGCGCGCGTTGAGCCCGACGGTTCCTGATCTCCGCCGCCGGGCTGTCACAGCACCGGGGGGCCGTTCGTCTAAATGGCGACGACACGAAAGGAGCCGATCATGAAGGTGTTCATCGCAGGTGGAAGTGGAGCGCTCGGCAAGCCGCTGATCACGCAGCTGCATGCGGCCGGCCACGAGGTCGTGGCGATGACGCGCTCGCCCAGCAAGACCGCCGCGCTTGCGCGGCTCGGCGCCGAGGTCGCGGTGGCCGACGCGTTGGACCGCGACGCCGTGACCAAGGCCGTGATGCGCGCCGAGCCCGAGGTGCTGATCCATCAGCTGACGGCGCTGTCTGGCGTCACCGACTTCAGGCACTTCGACCGCGAGTTCGCGCTCACCAACCGGCTGCGGACCGAGGGCACCGACAACCTGGTCGCGGCCGCTCGCGCTGCTGGCGTGCGGCGCTTGATCGCCCAGAGCTTCGGTGTTTGGACGTATGAGCGCACCGGCGGCATGGTCAAGACCGAGGACGCGCCGCTTGACCCCAACCCGCCCGCCGAGCAGCGCCAGTCGCTGGCCGCGATCCGCCATCTCGAGGCGTCGGTGCTGGGTGCCGACGGGTTCGAGGGAGTGGCCCTGCGCTACGGCGGCTTCTACGGGCCGGGCACGAACATGTCCCGCGGCGGCGACATGACCGAGATGGTCCGCAGGCGCAAGTTCCCGATCGTCGGCGGCGGTACCGGGATGTGGTCGTTCGCCCACATCGAGGACGCCGCGGCCGCGACGGTGGCGGCCGTCGACCGGGGCGCTCCCGGGACCTACAACGTCGCCGACGACGATCCCGCACAGGTGTCGGCGTGGCTGCCCGCCCTGGCCCGCGAGCTGGGCGCCAAGCCCCCGCAGCGGATCCCCGCATGGCTGGGCCGGATCGTCGCGGGCGAGGTCGTCGTCTCGATGATGACCCAGATTCGCGGGATCTCCAACGCCAAGGCCAAGCGCGAGCTCGATTGGGCGCCGCGCTACCCGAGCTACCGCGAGGGCTTCGCCTCCGGGCTCGGGAACAGCCACCTGGCGGAGACGCCAGTCCACTCATAGTGCTGCCGGGACGAGGGTGCATACCATGGAGGGATGCGCCTTTCCGTCCTCGACCAGTCGCCGATCTCGGAGGGGTCCTCCGGGGCGCAGGCGCTGCACAACACGATCGACCTCGCCCAGCTCGCCGACCGGCTCGGCTACCACCGGTACTGGGTGGCCGAGCACCACGGCGGGCCGATGCTCGCCGGCGCCAGCCCGGAGGTCCTGATCGGGCCGATCGCCGCCGCCACCAGCTCGATCAGGGTTGGCAGCGGCGGCGTGATGCTGCCCCACTACAGCCCGCTGAAGGTCGCCGAGTCGTTCACGATGCTCGCCGGCCTGTACCCGGGCCGCATCGACCTGGGGCTGGGCCGCGCCGCGGGCACCGATCCGATGACCACGTTCGCGCTCCAGCGCGACCGCCGCCAGGCATCACCCGACGATTTCGCCCAGCAGCTCGCCGAGCTGCTGGCCTACTTCGAGGACACGCTGCCCGAGGATCATCCGTTCCGACGGCTGGCGAGCACGCTGCCTGGGCGCCCCGAGGTACCGGAGCCGTGGCTGCTCGGGTCCTCGCTGCAGAGTGCGATCTGGGCCGCGCAGCTCGCGCTGCCGTACGCGTTCGCCGACTTCATCAACCCGGAGGGCGTGGAGATCGCGACGGCCTATCGCGAGCGCTTCGAGCCGACCGAGGGGTCGCTCGTCCAGCGCACCGCGGTCGCAGCCTGGGTGCTCTGCGCCGAGACCGAGGAGGAGGCGCGTCGGCTTGCGTCCTCCAGCCGGATGGCGATGATGCTGCTACGCCGCAACCGCCTGGTCGAGGTGCCGCCGCCCGAGAAGGCGCTCGAGTTCCTCGCTCGCGAGGGCAAGACGGTGCAAAACGCGATGCCGGGGCGCCGCGCGATCGTCGGCACGCCCGAGAAGGTCGCCGCCGACGTCGAGGCGCTTGCGGTCCAATACGGCGCCGACGAGGTGATCGCGGTGACGATCACCTACGACCACGAGGCGCGCCGGCACTCCTACGAGCTGCTGGCCGAGGCGATGGGGCTCGAGCCGCGCGACGTCGACGCCGCCTCTCACGCGCAGGAGCCGACCAACGTTTAGTGACCATGACCACGAGCCTTCTCTACACCATCATTGACAGCCCGATCGGCGACCTGCTGCTGGTCGGCGACGGCGAGGCGCTGCACCGCCTCGACATGCGCGGTGGCCGCCGACCGGTTCCGATCGACCCCAGCTGGGCGCGCGACGACGACGCGTTCGCCGATGCCCGCGGCCAGCTGGACGAATACTTCGCCGGCAACCGCCGCGAGTTCGAGCTCGAGCTCGAGCTGCTCGGCAACTCGTTCGAACGGCAGGTCTGGCAGCAACTGTTGGAGATTCCCTACGGCGAAACCGCCAGCTACGGCGAGGTGGCCCGCGCGATCGGGGCACCCGACGCTCCCCGTGCCGTCGGCCTGGCCAACGGCCGCAACCCGATCGCGGTGATCGTCCCCTGCCACCGCGTGATCGGGGCTAACGGCTCGCTCACCGGGTACGGCGGCGGCCTGGAGCGCAAGCGACTGCTGCTCGACCTCGAGTCGGGCGTGCTGCCGCTGTCTTACGCCTAGTACCGGTCTCTTCGATCCACTAACTGACGCATAACCTGCGGCCCTTGCTTTCCCGTCCGAACCGGTGCTTAATGTCACGCGGTGCGTAAGCGCCGACCGGCGATATTGCACACTCATAGCTTCGGGGCAGTTTCTCAACACGAGGGGGATGTAATGGCACGTCTGTCGTTCAGGACCTCGGCTTTCACCGTCGGCGCCGCCGGGCTCGTCGCGATTGCAGTCGGGATGTTCGCGGCGTCGGGCACGGCCGTGGCGAAGAAGGCGGGACCTCCCAAGACAGTGACCGCAACGCTGATGAAGACGCGCTCGGGGACGCTCAAGCCTGCAAGCAAGGTCAACGCTTCCAAAGTCGGCAGTCCGCGCATGTTCTTCAACTCCACCAAGGGCTTTGCGATGGCGCAGGTCGGTCAGGCGCAGTACCCCGTCGCGACGACCGACGGCGGTAAGACGTGGAAGACGAACGGCCCGTACTTGCATCTGGACGCGGCGCAGGCACCGCTTGCGGTCACCAACATCGGAGTGGGCAACCAGAAGACGATGTTCGCCTGCTGCGGCGGCCAGGTCGTTGACGCCACCGGCGACGGCGGCAAGCACTGGTACCAGGCACTGCTCGGCGACACGGTGTTGTCGGTGATCGCGCCTGGCAACGGCAAGCGACTGGTCGCAGTTGCGCAGAACGGCAGCAGCAAAGCAACGAACCTGGTGTACGTGTCGACCGACGGCGGCCACCATTGGAAGCTGAACACGAAGCTCGGAGCGTTCTAGTACTGACACAGACGGGCGTGAATCCACGGTGACCGCCGGTGGCTGGGCCCAACGCCGACGGTCACACGCCCGCCGCGTTCAGTTACACCGACACGGACCTCTGACCAACACTTCACTACGGCGCGAACGGAGGATCGATGCCCAAGTCGCTCGTGGTCTGTTGCGACGGTACCTGGAACGTGCCCGATGAGGCGCGCGACGGGGTCGCCGCTCCGACGAACGTCGCCAAGCTGGCGCTCGGCGTCGAGGTATCCGATGAGCAGCAGCTGTTCTATGAGCCCGGCGTCGGCACCGCCGCCGGCGAGCGCTTGGTCGGCGGCGCGTTCGGGTACGGGCTGTCGGCCAACGTCCGCAACTGCTACCGGTTCCTGGCTGAGCGCTACGAGCCCGGCGATCGCCTGTTCCTCGTCGGCTTCAGCCGGGGGGCGTATACGGCGCGCAGCCTCGGCGGGCTGATCCGTAACTGCGGGATCCTGCGCCGCGGCAACATCGAGCGCGTCGACGAGGCGTTCGCGTTCTATCGGGACCGGACCTCACAGACGCACCCGAGCGCCCTGGCATCGAAGATCTTCCGCCGTACCTACTCCTACGAGGACGACGAGATCCACTTCATCGGCGTGTGGGACACGGTCGGCGCTCTGGGGATCCCCGACACGATCCCGGGATGGGAGGAGATCTCCAAGCGGGTCACCGGCTGGCAGCAGCTGTGGGGCTTTCACGACACGCAGCTGAGCAGCCGCGTCCGCAACGCGTTCCATGCGGTGTCGATCGACGAGCAGCGCAGGCCGTTCAAGCCGACGCTGTGGACCCAGGCCGCCCCGGTGCCGGGCCAGACCGTGCAGCAGGTGTGGTTCTCCGGCGTCCACACCGAGGTCGGAGGAGGCTCGAGGGACGCCTCGCTGTCGGACATCGCGCTGTTATGGATGGTGGCGCGAGCCCAGGCGTGTGGGCTGCGGTTGGCGCCGGGCTCACTCCAGGCCGGAGCGCCGGTCAACCCCGATGACGACGCCGGCAGCGACGGGAGGATCGCCCCGAACTACGCCGGCCCGATCGTGGACTCCCGCCGTGGCTTCTACAAGGTCCTACACGCCTACCACCGCCTCAGCGAGATCCCGGTGACGGGGTCCCCCGGATCGCTCGCCCCGGGACAGTCGATCGCCTCCAGCGCCCGGCGCCGTCACGCCGATCGCGTCGACGGCTATGCGCCGCCCGGTCTCGACGACTACCTGCGGGCGCTCCCCGACGCTACTGCGGTCCCGGAGGGTCGCTGACCACTCAGTCCAGGACCGTGACGACGAGCGCCAGCAGCGCGACCCCCACGGTCGCCAGCGTGAGCAGCCAGAACGTCTCGGTTTCGACGGCCACCTGCGTGCCTGGCCCCCGCCGCACGCGATAGATGATCCGCCCACGATTCCAGGTCAGCCCCGTCAGCGCGGCCAGCGCGAGCCCGCTGGCGACGGCGAGCCCGTCGAGGTGACCCTCGAACGCGCCGCGCGCGATCAAGACCCCGATCGCCGCCATGTTGAGCGCGGACCGTGTCCAGGCGAGCGCGGTGCGCTCGCGGGCCCCGCCCGGATCGTCGATCGAGGACCCGCCCGGAGAAGAACGGTCCGGGGGCGGATCGGGCGGGTGCGGATCGAGCGGCACCGGTCAGTGGGTGAGCCGATCGACGATCGCCAGGATCCCTCCCAGCACCGCGATCACGGCGATCCCGCCGGTCAACACCCGCGGCATCCACGAGTAGCGCAACGGGCGCTGCAGGCGCATCGCCCGCTCGCTGTCCTCCCAGTGCGAATAGCTCGCCAGCGCGAGTAGGGCGCCGAGCACGATCAGCGGCACCGCGATGATCAACCGCAGCCCATGGAGGTTGAACTTGAGGAATTGAGCGGCCGCCAGGCCCGCCGCGATCAGCGCCAGCGCCGTGCGGTTCCAGGCGAGGAAGGTCCGTTCGTTGGCGAACGTGAACCGCGGGTCCGGGTCGGTCCCGGTTTGCTCCAGCGCGCGCTCGGGACCGGCGAGCACGTCCAGCAGCCGCCGCACCGGCCCGCGAGCGGGGGAGGCATCGCCTGAGGGGCCGTCCGGGTGGTCGCCGTGGGCGCTCACGTGGGGCGAAGGATTGCACCGGGCTCGGTGGGAGTGCGCGAGCGAGCCGCTTGCGCTTCGCTTTCCGAAGCGATATGGTCGGAGTCCGACCGCTTCGAAATCCAAAGCGAAGGGATGACCCGATGCCGACCCAGACCCCAGCGCGCCGGACCTCACGCCTGGCCCCGCTCAGCCCGCCCTACGACCCGGAGGTCGGCGCGACCCTGACCCGGATGATGCCGCCCGGACAGGAGCCGCTGAACCTGTTCCGGACCGTCGCCCACAATCGCCACCTGCTCGACAAGCTCCGCAGCACTGGGACCTACCTGCTCAACTACGGCACGCTCGACGCGCTCGATCGCGAGATCGTGATCCACCGGACCTGCGCGCGGTGCGGATGCGAGTATGAGTGGGGAGTGCACGCGGCGGTGTTCGGCCCGGTCGTGGGGCTCACCGACGCCCAGCTCGAAGCGACCGTCCACGGCGCCGTCGACGACCCTGCCTGGAGCCCCGAGCAGGCGCTGCTGGTGGCGCTCGCCGACCAGCTGCACGACACCGCGGCGTTGACCGACGCGCTATGGAGTTCGCTGGCCGAGCGCTACCGCCCCGAGCAGCTTGTCGAGCTCGTGGCGCTGGCCGGCCAGTATCACGCGGTCGCGTTCTTCGCCAATGCACTCGACGTCGACCCGGAACGATCCGCCCGGCGGTTCCCGGCGGCGCCTACGGGTTCCAGGCGCCGCTGATCTCCGCCCACGACGCCGGCGGCACGGTCAGGTCGCCGTTGGCCGGCGCCCGCAAGGCCGGAGACAGCATCTCGATGTAGCGTCGTCGCAGCGCGTCGCTGCGGCCGACGTCGCCGACCTGGATCGCGCGAAGCATCTCGAAGAACAGCCCGACGTCGTTGGTCGTGATGTCGTCGCGGACCGCACCGGCCGCCTGGGCGCGCTCGAGCACCTGCTGCATCAGCCCGGCCATGTCGACGGCCACGCGGTTGAGGAACTCGTCGGGCGTGAACGTCCCGGCCAGGCCGCGCAGCGAACCCGCTCCGGCCTCGACCGCGGCCGCCAGGAAGCCCACGAACGCCTCCCACGGGTCCCCCTCGTCCATCCGCTCGAGCGCGTCGCGGGCGACGTCTGCGATCGCGTTCATGCCATCGAGGCACAGTCGGTAGGCGAGCGCCTCCTTGCTCGGAAAACGCCGGTACAGCGACCCGACCCCGACGCCGGCGCGAGCGGCGATCTCGGCCATCGGAGTCCCCGGAGCCTCGGTCAACACAGCTCGTGCGGTGGCCAGCACCCGGGAGTCATTGACGGCCGCCTCGGCGCGGCGGCCGCTCAGCCTCGGCTTCTCGGTCCGGTCGTCGGTCGCCATCCGGACAGAGCATATCTCATTCGGAACGGATTGATTCGTTCCGCATCTTCTGGTAGTGTTCGGAACCGTAGCGTCCGTTCCGAAATACCTTCCAACCATTCACCCCCGAGGAGCGCATCATGGACTACAAGCTCGAGCTGATCGCCGTCCCGGTCTCGGACGTCGACCGCGCCAAGGCGTTCTACGAGCAGCTCGGATTCCACCTCGATCATGACCACAAGGTCAGCGATGAGATCCGCTTCGTGCAGCTGACCCCGCCCGGGTCGGCGTGCTCGATCGCGATCGGAACGGGCCTGGTCGACATGCCTGCGGGCTCCGCCAAGGGCCTGCAGCTGGTCGTGGCCGATGCCGACGCCGCCCACGCCGAGCTGACCGGCCGCGGGATCAAGGTCAGCGAGGTCCAGGAGTTCCCGTGGGGCCGGTTCGTGTTCTTCAGCGATCCCGACGGCAACGGCTGGGCGATCCAGGCGATGCCGTGACCCGCAAGCGCGATCGAGCGCCCGTGCTGTCCCGGCGGGCGCTCAACCGCACGCTGCTCGCCCGCCAGCACCTGCTCGAGCGCACCGATGCGATCACAGCGAGCGAGATGCTCGAGCACCTGTTGGGCATGCAGGCGCAGGAGCCCCAGGCCCCCTACGTTGGGTTGTGGAACCGGCTCGACGCCTTCGAGCCTGAGCAGCTCTCGGAGCTGATCGCCGACCGCAGTGCGGTCCGCGGCTGGCTGATGCGCTGCACGATCCATCTGGTCACCGCGCGGGACTACGTCCAGCTGTGGCCGCTGATGTCGCCCGTGCTCGCGAGCGGCTTTCGCGCCAGCGCGCTGCGCAAGCAGCTCGCCGGCGTCGACCTCGACGCGCTCGTCGAGGCCGGACGCGAGCATCTGGCCGCGCGGCCCAGCACGCGCGCCGAGCTCAGCCGCGCCCTGTCAGAGCGCTGGCCCGATGCGGACGCGGCGTCGCTGGCCCAAGCGGTCAACCTCCTGTCCCCGGTGATCCAGCAGCCGCCGCGCGGGCTGTGGCGCCGCAGCGGGCAGCCCCGCTGCACCACGGCCGACGGCTGGCTCGAGGTCGAGCTCGGCGCCGGCCCCGATCCCGGCGACCTGATCCGGCGGTATCTGCGCGCGTTCGGCCCGGCCACCGTGGCCGACATCCAGGCGTGGTCGGGACTCACCAGGCTGCGGGCGGTCGTCGAGGAGCTGCGCCCGTCGCTGCATACGTTCAGCCGCGAGGACGGCACCGAGCTGTTCGACGTCCCCGAGGCGGCGTTGCTCGATCCCGACGCTCCGGCGCCGCCCAGGCTGTTGGCGCCGTTCGACAACGTGATCCTGGCTCACGCCGACCGCGGCCGGATCATCGACGCCGCGCACCGCGCGACGCTGTTTTCCGACCGGCTGATGCGGGCGTTCCTGGTCGACGGGTTCTTCGCCGGCACCTGGCGGCTGAGCGACGATGCGCTGGCGCTCGCTCCGATCAGCCGCCTGCGACAGACCGACCGTGTGGCCCTCGTCGCCGAGGCCGAGCAGCTGCTCGAGTTCCTTCTGCCGGACGGTGCGCGCCCGCCTGTCCGGGTCGTCTAGGTGTGATGCGACGAGACGCTCAGCGCAACTGGTTGGCGGCGGCCGCGACAAACCCCTCGGCCATCGCTTCACCGATCCCGCCGACCGGCAGAAACCGCGGGACGTCGAGGCTGGCCGCCAGGTCCAGCCCGATCTCGGCACCGCCGGAGTCGACCACGTGCCACGTCGCCTGGAACTCCTCGCTGCCCGATCCCGGAAGCTTGACGCGCGTCAGCTTGACCTCGGTGCGCCGGTCGCTGACGACCGCGAGCACCAGGTGGAAGTCCTTGGTGACCGGGCCCTTGGCGACGTGCAGCGTCGTCTGCACCCGGCTCGGGCGACCGTCGTCCTCCCGCTCGAGCACGGTCACCTCCTGAACCACCTCCGGGTACCACGACGGGTAGTCCTCGACCGCCTCGAACAGCTCGATGCAGCGTTCCGGCGGGGCCGACACGGATGTGCGCGCGCTTCCGCTGAGGTCCTTCACGCGGCGGACCGTACCGGAGGCGGGTCACCCGGGCTTGCCCACAAGCCCCTTCTGACGCAGCTCCTCGATCGCCGATTCACGCTTGTCGAGGCCGTCAAGGCCCATCCCCTGGAGCACCGCGGGCGTCTTGGAGAACTGGATGTCGCGATAGTCGACGACCTGCAGGTGGTTGCCCCACGGGTCGTTGAAGTCCAGCGACCCGGAGTCCCTGACGTTCAGGCCGGCCTGCCTGAGCTCCGCGCGAACCGCCTCCTTGTCATCGACCACGAGCCCGAAGTGGCGCCTGGTGTCGGGCGGCTGGCTGCGGCCGGCGATGAACGCGATGAACTGGTCGCCCATGTCGACAAACACCATCTTCGATCCGTGCCGTCCATCGACCTCCAGCTCGAAGAACTGCCCGTACCAGTCCAGCGCCTGGTCGACGTCGTCGACTTCGAGCGCGATGTGGTTGATCCCGACGAGCCGAGTCATGTGGCGATCCCCGCCTGGGTGCGTAGCCCCACGATCCGGTCGTAGTTGAGGCGCATCAACTCGATCACCGCGCTGACGTCGCCCCCGTTCTCGATCCGGCGGGCGCCGGGGCCGTCGCGGTCCGGGAACACCGGGTGGTGGACGACGCGGCCCTCGTCATACAGCTCGAGGAACAGGTCCTTGCTGAACATGAAATGGGCGGCGTGATCGCCGTGCAGGTGTCCCACCTCGCGGGCGCCGACCCTGAACGAGAACTCGCCGCGGCGGCCGGGCCCTGCCTCGACGCCGGGCCAGGAGGCGACCTCCTCGGTGATCTGCTGGCTGGCGGTCAGCGTGCTTGACATTGTCACTCCTTCAATCTCGCCTTCAGTTGCCCTGATGGTGCACCAGCGCCCGCCCACTTACCAGGCGCTTTTGGTCCTAGGACGATCGGCGGAGGCGCGGCGGAGCTAGAGCCATTTCCACCCCGCCGCGACCCGGTCCACCGCTCCGGCCTGCGACGCATACGCGTCGGGCAGCGCCGAGTAGGTGATCGTGTAGATCCACTGGCCGTGGGCGACGAACACCTGGCGCTGGTGGAGCAGCCGCTCGCCGGTCGGGCGGTTGTAGTAGTCGACCGACCGTGCCGGTTCGCCGCCGACGGTGAGCTCGCTCGGCTGTGAGAACCGGTCCGCCCGCGGGTCCAGCCGCTTGATCGTGGCGACCTCGAGGCCGGTGATCCCGGCGATGTCGGTGCGACCCTGGGCGGGCTCGCGGATCACGTTGATGTTTGTGGCGAACCCGTCCGCGCGGGGGCCGACCGCCAGGTACTGGACGTTGGCGACGCCGCTGCGCAGCGACCGGGTGGCGTCTAGGAAGCCGCTGGGGACGACGGTCTGAAAGCTGCCGTCGATGCTGGTCACGGTCGCCGGCTGGGCCTGGGTGGATGTGCCTGCCGTGGTGGATGTGCCGACCGTGGTGCTCGCCGGCCGGGTCGTGGACGACGTGCTCTTGGCCTTGGAGCCGAACAGCGACGTCGACCCGCAGCCCGCGGCCAGCGGCACGGTCACGACCAGGATTGCGGCGAGCCTCCTGGGGGACATCCCGGGAGACGGTAGCCGCTCAGTTCAGGTGCTTCGAGATCGCCGGCTTGGACACGCCGAACCCGGCGGTGGTCTCCCGCACCGTTGCCGGCACCCGCGCGGTCCGGAGCTCCCGCGGGACGCATGCATCACGTGACGAATCCACTGCTGGTCTGCGGGCCGAGTCAAACCGTGCATGGCATACCTGCACCACGTGGCGAGGCTCCCCGCCCCCGGTCGGATTCGTCACACGGTGCAGGATCAGGCGCCCCAGGCGAACCGCAGGCGCAGCCGCTCCCCGGACCCGTACGCGGTCAGCCTCAACTGATCGCGCCCGGCACGCCGCAGCTCGCGCCACTCCCCGAGCAGCGCCTCGAGCTCGGCGACGGCGCCGCCACGCCCGTAGCCGTCGAGCCGCCACCGGGTCCGCGACCGGCGGCGATCGCCGCCCGAGGCCCACGGGCTGCGAACGGAGAGCACCGCCAGCCCACCGCCATCGCGGTCGACGATCCCGATCCCGAGCCGGCCGCCGCTCTGCACGGTCACCCGCCGCCTCGCCGGGATCGTCAGCAGCAGATAGATCAGCAGCATCGGCGCGTGCGAGCTACCGATCCGGGTCATCCCGTGCGCGACCGGCTCCGCGTCGCCGGTCAGCGTCGCCGCCAGCAGCCGTCGCGCGGCCCGGTCCGACAGCCCGGCGACGCCGGCGCCGCTGATCGATACCAGCGAGGAGGGAACGCCTTCCCCCGAGCGAGTGGCTTGCAGCGTCGCCCGCGGCGGCCGCCATCCCCCGTCGCCTCCGTGCAGCGGCATGAACCCACCCCAGGTCATCGCCACCAGATGCAGGCGACGACCGCGCCGCTGCAGCGAGGGGATCAGCTGGATCGCGGCGCCGTCGGGATCGAGGCGCAGCGGCAGCTCGACGAGCCCGCCGTCGGTGAGCTGCTCGAGCCACGCGCGCCGGATGTCGTCGGCGCACGCGGTGACGATGATCCGGTCATACGGCGCCCGGCCGTCGTGCCCGTTGCGTCCGTCGCCGGTCACCACCGTGGCGCGGACCCCGGCATCGCGCAGCGCGCGCCGCGCGGCCCGGGCCAGCTTCGGGTCGACATCGACCGATGTCACCTGGCCGGCGGGGCCGACGATGTGGGCCAGCAACGCGGCGTTGTAGCCGGTGCCGGCGCCGATCTCGAGTACCCGCTGCCCGGAGCGCAGGTCGAGCAGCTCGAGCATCTTGGCCATGATCGCCGGCTGCGAGGAGGACGACAACGGCATCCCGCGGGCGTCGCGCTTGGTCACGACCGCCTCGTCGCGGTACACAGCCTCGAGCCCCTCGCGTTCTAGCAGCTCGGGGACGAACTGCTCGCGCGGAACCTCGGCGAACGCGGCGGTGACGCTCGGCGAGACGAGCACCTCGTCCGCGCGCAGGTGCTCGACCAGCTGCCGGCGCAGACGGCGAGAGCGACTGGCGGTCGGCGGGGGCATCGGCATAGGTTCGCGTACCCGCGCGCGGGCGACGCTAGATCCCCACGACCAGTCCGATGACCACCCCGGCCGCCATCGTGACCGCGCCCAGCAGCAGATTGCGGAGCGCCAGCCGGAACACGGGAAGCCTGGTCAGCCAGGAAGCGAACCAGCCCGTCAGTGCGAGGGCCAGCAGCACGGCGACGAACGTGAACTCGATCCGCTGACCCACCGGCATCACGACGATCACTGCCAGCGGAAGCGCAGCCCCGAAGGCGAAGCACAGCCCCGCGGTCAGCGCCGCGTACACGCTCGCTCGGGGTGAGCTGAAGGCGTCGAGCCGTAGCTCGGCGTCGGCGTGCGCGGCGAACGGATCGTGCGCGGTGAGCGCCTCGGCCACTTGGCGCGCGAGAATGCGCCCCAGGCCTTTGGCCTCGTAGATGCCGGCGAGCTCCACGAGCTCGGCCTCCGGATCGGCCTCGATGGCGGCTCGCTCGGTGTCGAGCAGGCGCCGGTTCATCTCCCATTCGGTCCGTTCCTCGCTGTAGCGGGCGCCCGCCGCAGCGAGTCCGCCGGCCACCATCACCACCACGCCCGCCATCAGCAGCGTATGGGTTGTCGCGCCGGCCCTGGCGAACCCCTCCGCGACGCCTGCCGCCGCCACGATTCCGTCGTTGACATCCACGATCGACTCGCGGGCATGCCCCCTCCACCCCTCGGGGTCATCCGCACCGAGCACCGCTCGCAGCCATGACATCGCGTCATTCTGCCGGTCGGCTTGCAGTCCGTCCGGCGCCCGCCCTAGGTTGCGGGAACACATGTTCGCCACCGCCTCGCCCGACCAGCTCGACGCGCCACTCTGGCTGACCCGGCTCAACCCCGAACAGGCCGCCGCCGCGACGCATCCCGGCGGCGCGCTGCTGATCCTGGCCGGCGCGGGTACCGGTAAGACCACGACGCTGTGCTCGCGGGTGGCGTGGCTGGTCAGCGAGGGCGTCGCCCCGGAGCGGATCCTGCTGCTCACGTTCACCCGCCGGGCCGCACGCGAAATGCTGGGCCGCGCCCGCTCGCTGGTGGCGATGCCGGCCGGCGCCGGCGGCGTGGTCGGGGGCACGTTTCACTCGGTCGCGCACCGGTTCGTGCGCATGCACGCGTCCTCGCTCGGGCTGGCGCCGGGCTTCGCGGTGCTCGACGCCGGGGACGCCGCCGACCTGCTCGACCTGATCCGCGAGGAGCACGGCCACGCCCAGCGCGACCGCCGCTTTCCGAAGAAGAGCACGCTGCTGGACATCTATTCACGCACGGTCAACGCCCAGCGGACGCTGTCGGAGGTCGTGGCCGAGACCTTTCCGTGGTGTGAGCAGCACGTCGAGGAGATCGCGGCGCTGCTGAAGGCCTATACGGCCCGCAAGCGAGCGCTCGCGGCGATCGATCTCGACGACCTGCTGCTGTATTGGCGCGCGCTCGCCGCCGACGAGGTGATCGGCGCCGCGCTCGAGGACGCGTTCGACCACGTGCTGATCGACGAGTACCAGGACGTCAACGGGCTCCAGGTCGAGATCGTGCGGTCGCTGCGGCGCCGCTGCCGCGAGCTCACCGCCGTCGGCGACGACATGCAGGCGATCTACGGCTGGCGCTCGGCTTCGCCGCAGCACATTCTCGAGTTCGGCAGCCACTTCCCCGAGGCGACGGTCGTGACCCTCGAGCGCAACTACCGCTCCTCCCAGCAGATCCTCGACACCGCCAACGCGGTCGCCGAGCAGGCCGCCCGTTCGTACCGCAAGCAGTTGCACACCACCGACCGCGACGGCACCCGGCCGGAGCTGATCTTCATCCGCGACGAGAGCTCCCAGGCCATCGAGGTGTGCGAGCGCGTGCTGCGCGCGCGCGAGCAGGGCATGGAGCTGCGCGAGCAGGCGGTGTTGATGCGCACCTCCCACGACAGCGACCTGCTGGAGCTCGAGCTCACCCGGCGGCAGATCCCGTTTGTCAAGTACGGCGGCCTGCGCTACCTCGAGGCTGCGCACGTCAAGGACCTGATCGCGCTGTTCAGGCTCGTCGACAACCCGGGCAACGAGCTGTCGTGGTTCAGGGTGCTGCAGCTGCTCGAGGGCGTCGGCCCGGTAACGGCGAGGCGCTCGCTCGACGTGCTGGTCGGCGCCGGCGCGGGCGGCGGCGATGGCCTGGCCGCCTGGGAGCAGGCGCGCGAACGCCTCCCGGCGGCGGTTCGCCAGTCAGCCGACGATCTGATCGAAGCGCTGCGGACCGCCCGCATCCCCGGTCCGGCCGGACCCCGCGCCGAGGTACTGCGCGACGCGCTCGCTCCGCTGATCAGCGCCCGGTATCCCGACGGGCCGGTGCGGCTGACCGACCTCGAGCAGCTCGTCGCGGCGGCTCGCGAGTCCTCGGACCTCGGTCATTTCGCGGCCGAGCTCGCGCTCGATCCGCCGCAGTCGAGCGCCGATCTGGCCGGCCCTCCATTGCTCGACGAGGACTATCTGGTGCTGTCGACGATCCACTCCGCCAAGGGCCTCGAGTGGGGGGCCGTGCACGTGTTGGCGATCTACGACGGCAACTTCCCGGCGTGCATGTCGGCCGGGACCAGCGAGGAGATCGACGAGGAGCGCCGGCTGCTGTACGTTGCGATGACGCGCGCGCGCCGCCAGCTTCATCTCTACGTGCCGGTTCGGTACTACCACCGTCCGCGGGGCATCGATGACGCGCACGGCTTCGGCAAGCCGTCGCGGTTCCTGACTGACGCCGTCAAGGCCACGTGCGAGCAGGTACGCCCCGACCAGGAGCGCTTCGGCGTGCCGCGCCCCGGCCACGAGCCGCGCAAGATCAGCGTTTCGGTCGACGCGCTGTTTCGCTGATGCCCGAGGGGACCGGCGGCCGGGCGGTCGACGTCGTGGTCGTCGGCGGCGGCCACAACGGACTGGTGGCGGCGACGATGCTCGCTCGCGCCGGCCGCTCGGTGGTGGTGCTCGAGCGCCGTGAGCAGCTCGGCGGGGCGGCCGTCTCCGGGCGTCCGTTCGAGGGCGTGGACGCGCGACTGTCGCGCTACGCCTACCTGATCAGCCTGTTCCCGGTGTCGCTCGGTCGGGCACTCGGAGTCGACGTCAAGCTGCGCCCGCGCAGGGTGTCCTCGTACACCCCGAGCGGCGACACTGGGCTGCTGATCGCCCGCAGCAAACGGGTGACGCGGGAGTCGCTGATCGCCGTGGCCGGCGATACCGGCGCGTTCGGCGCGTGGGAGCGATTTCACGCGATCCTCGAGCGCGCGGCCGAGCGTGTGTTTCCGACGCTCACCCAGCCTCTGCGCTCGCGTGAGCAGATGCGCGAGATCGTCGACGACGAGGTCGCCTGGCGGATGCTGTTCGAGCAGCCGCTATCGGAGTCGCTGGAGTGGACGTTCCGCTCCGACCTGGTGCGCGGTCTGGTCGCGACCGATGCGCTGATCGGGACGTTCGCGGCCGCCGATGACCCCGACCTGCGCCAGAATCGCTGCTTCCTCTATCACGTGATCGGCAACGGCACCGGCCGCTGGGACGTGCCGATCGGCGGCATGGGCGCGCTCTCGGGCGCTCTGTCGGACGCCGCACGCGGCTCGGGCGTCGACGTCCGAGCCGGCCCCGGAGCCGAGGTCGTGTCGATCAGCACCAACGGCCGTGCGGCGGAGGTCGCCTGTGCGAGCGGCGCCACCTACGCCGCCTCCCACGTGCTCGCCAATGTCGCCCCTGCGGTGCTGGCGCGGCTGCTCGACGATCCGCCGCCGGCGCCCGCACCCGAGGGGTCGCAGCTGAAGCTCAACATGCTGCTGTCGCGGCTTCCTCGGCTGCGCGACCCGGCGGTCGACCCGGCCGACGCGTTCGCCGGCACGTTTCACGTCAACGAGGGGTACGAGCAGCTGCAGCGGGCGTTCGAGCAGGCGAGCCGCGGCGAGATCCCTCGCGTGCCGCCGTGCGAGCTCTACTGCCACTCGCTCACCGACCCGAGCATCCTGTCCGACGAGCTGCGGCAAGCCGGGGCGCACGCGCTGACGCTGTTCGCGCTGCATATGCCAGCCCGGCTATTCGCCGGCGACGAGGCCGCCGCGGCGGCGGCCAAGCGTGACGCTGTGCAGGCCACGCTGCGGTCGGTTGACTCGGTGCTCGCCGAGCCGCTGCAGGATTGCCTGTGGCGCGACGGCGCCGGAAACCTGTGCCTGGAGGCGCTCACCCCACTCGAGCTCGAGCGCGAGCTCGCGATGCCCGGCGGCCACATCTTCCACCGCGACCTCTCCTGGCCGTTCGCCGAGACGCCCGAAGAGGACGGGACCTGGGGCGTCGAAACCGATTACGCCAACGTCTGGCTGTGCGGCGCCGGCGCGCGGCGCGGCGGCGGAGTCAGCGGCATCCCTGGGCACAACGCGGCTCGCGCAGTGCTCGACGCGCCGCGCTAGCCTTCGCGAAATTCTGTCGTCCAGACGACGTATAATGACGACAGCTAGACGTCAACCGCGCCGCGGTAGCCCGCCGTGGCAGGAGCCGCCAGAACTGTGACCGCTGTCCTGCAAACGATCACCGACCTGTCCCAGCCGGCCGCCGCCGCTGCCGAGATCCAGCGCCTCAACGACCGCCTCGCCGGCGAACGAACGATTCCGCCCGCGGTCGCGGTGGCCGTCCGGGAGATCGCCGCAGGTATCGAGGAGACCAACACGCGGCGGTGGGAGACGATCGATCCAACGCACGCCGTGATCGTCCTGCGCTCCGCGCTCAGTGCCCGGCGCGCGCTCGACGAACCCGGCTCATCCGCCGCCAGGGACGAGCTGCGAGTGGCGCTCGAGAGCATCCGCCAGTCGCTGGCAGCGATCGCCGAGCGCGAGCCGGTCAGCGACGAGCGGCCGCCCAAGCAGATCGTGCAGTGGCTGGCCCGGGCGACCGAGGTCCCGCAGACGCGGTTGGCCGAGCTGCTCGGAGTGAGCGCCCGCCAGCTGCAGCGCTGGCTGTCCGAAGGCGAGACCGCCCAGCCCGAGGGGGAGGACGCCCGCCGGGTGCGGCTGGTGGCGCGGATCGTCAACCAGCTGCGGTTCGCCCTGACGCCGTCGGGGACCGTCGAATGGTTCGGCTGGCCCCGGTCCGACCTCGGCTCACACGCGCCGCGGGAACTGCTCGCCGACCCGATCGAGGAGCCGCGGCTGCTGATGATCGCCGGCGCGATGCGCAGCACGCTCGCGTTCTAGGCCGCATCGAGCCGATGGTCTGCTACCGCTTCGCCGCCTACTCGACTCCGCTACGCACGGTGGCGGCGTGGCAATCGGCGCGCTTCAGCCGGGCCGACGAGGGCGACCCGACCCAGTATCTGTCCCTGCACCCGCTCGGGCCGCTGGCCGAGCTGATGCGCAACGCCGACCTGCGGGCGCCCGAGCAGGTCGCTGCGGTCAGCACCCGGACGTGGGCGCTGGAGGTCTCACTCGCGGGGCTGCCGGAGATCACGTTCGACTCCGCCGCGGAATTCGGGATCGCCGCCGAGGAGCTGGTGGCCGACGACCACGGCCCCTGCCAGCAGCTGGCAGAGCGGATCCGCCACGGCTTCGGGGGAGCGATCGTCCCCAGCGCCGCGCTTCCGGGTACCCGAAATGTGGTTCTGTTCGGGCCGAGGGTCGCCGCGCCCTACCTGGTGGCGCCGGTGGCTGAGCTCGACGTTCCGGCCAGCATCACCGCCGACCGCGGGCGCCCGCCGGTGTCGCTGCGCTCGCTGGTCCGCTTCCGGGGTGATCCTCATCCCGCGCTGGCGGCCTGGCAGGCCGGATCGAGCTTCGCCTTCGCCGAGCCCGACTGGTCGCTGTAGCGGTCGCCCGCCAGCGTCGGCTCAGCGGCCGTCGCCCGGCCGTTCCAGCAGCGCCACCGGATCGATCGAGATGCGCATCGCGATCCGTTCGAGACTCCGGAGCGTGAGGTTGCGCTCGCCCCGCTCGAGCCCGCCCATGTATGTCCGGTGTACTCCCATGATCTCGGCGAAACCTTCCTGGCTCAGGTTGTGGGCCTTACGGTAGGCCCTTAGGTTGCGCCCTAGGATTTGCTGGAGCTCGCCTTCCATGTGCCAAACATCTCCGGCCGCTACAGCGTAGTCCACAGACCGATCGATATCGGGATTTTTTCCGCCTGATGAAACGCGCGGCTCAGTGGGCTAGGTGCCGGCCACGATGATCGAGGCGAGCGTCTCCCCCTCACCGTCGATCAGCCAGCGCGTCGCGCCATCCCGCAGGACCTCGACCGTGCCCGGCTGGGCAGGGGTGCGGTACTCGATCTCGGCGTCGATCCGCTCGGGCTCGGCGCCGGCCAGCAGCTCCTCCTCCAGCGGCTGCCAGAACGCGGCGTTGTTGACGTGATCGGCGAGGTCGCACTCGGTCGCGCGAAACGTCCACTGCGAGCGCGCGTCGCCGTTGACCGCCGTCTCGGGCGCGGGGTGGCGCAGGCGCGCGGTCACCCGGCGGGCCCCGGCGGCGCCGCCATAGACCTCGAGCTCCTCGGGGGTCACCGGGGTCGGGCGCCACGTATCCGGATCGAGGTGGACCCACAGCGACACCGCCTCGACGCACGGGCGCTCGTCGCCGACGCGGGTAACGTTCGTGCGGCGCTCGGCCCACATCCGCCCCAGCCCGCTGCAGAACGTCGCCAGCGAGAACCGCTCGCCGAACCGGGGGAAGTCTCCGACCGCGATCCGGCTGCGGCGCACCACCCACACGGCGGCGCGCTCCATGCCGGCATCGGCGACGTCGGCGTAGGCCACGTCCTGCAGCCAGCGCGCCACCGAATCCAGGCGGATCCGGCCCGACGGCGCCGTATCTGCGAAGCCGGGGCTGACGTCGTGCCTGTACACGCGACCGGCGCCGGGCGGCGCCACGAACTCGGTGGTGGCAGCGACGGTCACGCCCGCAAGGCCGGCATCAGTCAGACGAACAACCGGGGGTCGCCGGTGGTGATTCCGTCTACCCCCAGCCCGCGCAGCCGATCGATCGCGGGGCGCTCGTTGACCGTCCAGGCGTAGAGCGCGCCACCGCGGGCGACGACCTCCTCGAGCAGGCTCGGGCAGACCAGCCGGTGCTGGGCCATCAGCGCGTCCCAGCGCCGGTTCTCCAGGCCGCCGAGGACCTGCTCGCGCCATGCACCCCACCGTTGGCTCAGCCTTGCCATCCGCCCGCCGACCGAGATGCCGACGCGCACCCGCGGCTCGAGCGCGCGCACGCGGTCGAGCACCCCCGGGACCTGCGACGAGATCACCGTGCGGTGGGCCAGGCCGGCGTCGCGCAGACCGTCGAGCAGCGCGCGCTCGCAGCCGACGTGCTTGAGATCGACGTTCAGCCCGACGTCGGCAAAGCGTCGGGCCGACAGGTGGTCGAGCGCGTCGCGCAGCCGCACCGTGGGGCCTCGGCGAGCGTGCCATACCGTGTGGGCCAGGACCAGCTCGCCGCCCCAGGCCCGGAGGTCGAACTCGACGGTGTCGATCCCGACATCGTGCGCGGCATCGAACGACGCCAGCGTGTTGGCCGGCGCGAGTGCACTCGCACCTCCGTGCCCGATGCGCTCGAATCCGTGCGCCGTCACCGCGCCGATGCTACCGAGGCGCAATCCTCGCCCCGGGCGACATTAGTCCTGCCTGACGACTCCGGCCGACGCGCAGGTGACGAGCGCCAGCGGCAAGTCGGCCGGCTCGATCCCGAGCAGATCGGGGTGTTCGAGGTCGAGCGTCACCGTCGGTCGCGGAGCGGTCCCGTCGGGCAGGCCGAGGCTGCGGTAGCCGTTGAAGCACAGCTCCCGCCACAGGTCACCGACCGACGCGAGCAACCCCGACCGCAGCTGGCGCTCGCGGCGTGACAGCGTCTCGAGCTCCCGCGCCTCCTCGAACGGGTCGATCCGAACCTGCGAGTCGCTCCCGATCGCGAGCGGGACATGAGCCTCGGCGTAGGTCATCGCCGGCAGGTAGCCGTCGCCGAGGTTGCCCTCGGTCGTTGGGCAGGAGACCACCGTGGTTCCCGTCCGCGCCAGGATCGCGACGTCCTCCTGGGACACGTGGACTCCGTGGATCACGCTAGCCGACGGCCCCAGGAAACCGGTCCGCTCCAGCAGCTCGATCGGCGAGCAACCGTGCTCGGCGCGGCATTCCTCGAGCTCGCGACGCTGCTCGTGGGCGTGTACGTGGCGCACGAGCCCATGGCGCTCGGAGTGCGCGGCGATCGCCTCCAGCCAGCTGCTCGGGACCGCCCGGACGCTGTGGGCGGCGACGCCGACGTGCGTCCCTTCCATGCGCTGCGCCCAGGCCCGGAGCTCGTCGACGCGCTCCAGGTAGGTCTCGACATCGGGATCGCAGAACCGCCGTTGTCCCTCGAGCGGCTCGAGATCGCGTCCGTCCCAGCCGGCGCGGTGATAGGCGGCCGGCAGCATCACGGTCTCCAGACCCGCGGCGACCGCTGATTCGGCGACGACGCGGGCCATCTCGATGCGATCGGGATACGGCGTCCCGTCGGGCTGGTGGTGGACGTAGTGGAACTCCCCCACCGCTCCGTACCCGGCGCTCTTCATCTCGGCGAACGCCCGCGACGCCAGCTCCCGCATCGAGTCGGGGTGCAGCTCGCCGGCCAGCGCGTACATCTCCGTGCGCCACGTCCAGAAGTCGTCGCGATCGGGCGCGAGCCGCTCGGCGCGCCCGCGCAACCCTCGCTGGAACGCGTGCGAGTGCACGTTGGGCATCGCAGCGACCGACACGGTCAGTGGCATCAGCTCTCCTCCCGCAGCGCTAAGGCCACGATCTGGGCCGCGATCGCGGCGTCCTCGAGGTCGACGGCCTCCTCCGGCGAATGGCTGACGCCGGTGTGATTGCGGACCAGCACCATCGCCGCCGGGAGCGACGGCGCCAGGACGCCGGCGTCGTGGCCGGCGAAGCACACGACCTCGGGAACGTCCTCGCCGAGCAGCTCCCGCCCGGCGCTCGCCAGGCCGGCGCGCAACGGCTCCGAGAACGGGGTGCCGTCCGAGCCCGACGCGATCCCGACCGAGATCGCCACGCCGGACCTGCTCTCGAGCTCGGCGGCGGTCGCCTCCAGCCCTCGCAGCCAGCCGTCGATCTCGGCCGCGGCGAGCCCCCGGGCGTCGATCCACAGCCGCACGTGCGAGGGGATAGTGGTCGGCGCGTTGGGCTCGACCAGCAGCCGCGAAGTGGTCACGGTCAGCGATTCGGCCGAGTCCTGGGCGGCGACGATCAGCCGAGCGGCAGCGGCCAGCGCGTCGCGGCGCTGCGCCGGCGGCGTCGTCCCGGAGTGGTCGGCGTGGCCGTGGAGCTCCACCTCGAGCCGCAGTCTCGCCGCCAGCGCGCTGACGATCCCGGCGGGCACACCGGCCCGCTCGACGTCGGTGCTCTGATCGATGTGGACCTCGACGAACCCCGACAGGCGCGAGATCCAGTCCGACGCGTCGAGCACTCCAGCCGGATCGACGCCGGCGTCGCGCATCGCGTCTGCCATCGACACGCCGGCGTCGTCCGTTCGCGCCAGCACCCTGGCCACGTCCAGCCGGCCGGTCAGCGCCTTGCTGCCGAACGTCGGCGTGTTGAACCGCGCTCCCTCCTCGTCGGCGAACGACACCACCGCCAGCGGCCGGTCGACGGCGGCGGCGATCTCGAACGCGCAGGCCACTCCGAGCGGGCCGTCGAAGCGCCCGCCGCCGCGGACGCTGTCCAGGTGCGAGCCGAGCCCCCACCACGGCGGCTCGGATTCCGGGCATGCCCACAGGTTCCCGGCGGGATCGCGCTGCATGATCAGCCCGCCGCGTTGCGCCTGCTCCGCAAACCAGGCTCGCGAGGCGGCGTCCTCGTCGCTCCAGGCCATCCGCCAGACGCCCTCGGCGCGAATCCCGATGCTCTCCAACGGGGCGAGCCGCGCGGCGATCCCCTCGGCCGTGATCAACGCGAGACCCGGGCGGCGAAGTCGGGGCGCACGTAGGCGAGCGAACCGCCGACGATCGCCGCCGCGACCGGGTTTCGCCCGAAGCGGTAGGCGATCCGTTCGATCGGCCCGTCGAGCACGACCACGTCGGCCCGCTTGCCGGGCTCGAGCGAGCCCACCTGCTCCGACATCCGCAGCACCCAGGCAGCGTTCAGCGTCGACGCCAGGACCGCCTCGAGCGCCGACCAGCGGTAGTGGCGGACGGCGAGCCCGATCACCACCGGGATCGACAGCACCGGCGAGGTGCCCGGGTTCAGGTCGGTCGCCAGCACGCAGATCGCGCCGGCGTCGACCAGCTCGCGCGCGGGCGGGATCTGCTCGCGGCCGAGGAACTCCGCGCCGGGGAGCAGCACGGCGGCGGTCTCTGACTCGGCGAGGCCGGGGACCTCATCGACGGGCAGGCAGGAGAGGTGGTCGACCGAGCGCGCGCCCACCTCGAGCGCGACCGGCACCGAATGGTTGTCGCTGAACTGCTCGACGTGAGACCGCAGGTCGAGCGAGTGCTCGCTCGCCAGCCGGGCCATCCGCCGCAGGTCGTCGTTGGTGAACGCGACGTTCTCCACATAGATGTCGAGCGCGCTGACGTTGCCCGCCGCAAGCACGTCCGGGAGCATCCGCTCGACCTCGTCCATCCACGAGCTGCGGTCGTATCCCTCGGGGACGGCGTGGGCGAGCAGCCCGGTCGATCGGCTCCGCTGCGGCACGCGTCCGGCGAGCGCGGCCGCCAGCGCCACGGATCGGACCTCGCCTGCCGGCGACAGCCCGTAGCCACTCTTGCACTCGAACGCGGTCGTGCCGTGGGCGAGCATCTCGGCGGCCAGCGTCTGTGCCTGCTCGAGCACCTGCTCGTCGCTGCACTGCGCCAGCGACCGGGCCGACGAGCGGATTCCGCCGCCGGAGCGCGAGATGCTCTCGTAGGACTCGCCGGCCAGCTTGCGTTCGTACTCGCCCTCGCGCCAGCCCGCGAACGGGAGGTGAGTGTGGCAGTCGACGAACCCCGGGATCACCGCGCAGCCGACGGCGTCGATCCGGACATCGGCCGAGTCAGAGGCCTGCCAGCCGACGATCTCCTCGCCCTCGATCAGCAGCGAGCCCGCATCCAAGCGCTGCTCGCCGGCGCGGTCATGGCGGAGGTAGGGCTGTCCGTCCTCCGGCGGACGCAGCAGCTGCTCCGCGCCGTTGATCGCGACCGTGCTCACCCCGGCTCGGGGTCGAGCATCGGCATCCTCAGCCCGGAGTCCTGGGCGAACTCGACCGCCTGCTCGTAGCCCGCATCGGCGTGGCGCACGACGCCCAGCCCTGGGTCGGCGGTGAGCACGCGGCGCAGCCGCTCGGCCGCGAGCTCGGTCCCGTCGGCGACCACCACCTGCCCGGCGTGGATCGACTTGCCCATCCCGACGCCGCCGCCGTGATGCACCGACACCCAGCTGGCGCCGCAGGCGGTGTTCAGCAGCGCGTTGAGAATCGGCCAGTCGGCGATCGCGTCCGAGCCGTCCTGCATCGACTCGGTCTCGCGCTCGGGCGACGCCACCGATCCCGAGTCGAGGTGGTCGCGGCCGATCACGATCGGCCCGTTGAGCTCGCCGCTGGCGACCATCTCGTTGAAGCGCAGCCCAGCCAGGTGCCGCTCGCCGTAGCCCAGCCAGCAGATCCGCGCCGGCAGACCCTGGAAGTGCACCTTGTCCTGGGCCAGCCGGATCCAGCGGGCGATGTGCTCCTGGTCGCCGAACAGGTCGAGGATCGCCTCGTCGGTGGTGTGGATGTCCTGGGGGTCGCCCGACAGCGCCACCCACCGGAACGGGCCCTTGCCCTCGCAGAACAAGGGGCGGATATAGGCGGGGACGAACCCCGGATAGGCGAACGCGTCCTCGTCGCCGTACTCGGCCGCAAGCCCGCGCAGCGCGTTGCCGTAGTCGAACGCCTCCGCGCCTCGCCTGCCGAGCTCGCGGATCGCGGCGACGTGGCCGACCGCGCTCTCACCGACGCGTTTCAGGTAGTCGCCGGGGTCGCTCTGGCGCAGCGCGTCCGCCTGCTCGACGGTGAGGCCCGCGGGCACGTAGCCGTTGAGCGGGTCGTGCGCGGAGGTCTGGTCGGTGACGACGTCGACGTGGACGTCGCGGCGGACCAGCTCGGGGAGGATCTCGGCGGCGTTACCCAGCAGTCCGATCGACAGCGCGCGCCCCTGGTTCGCCGCCGCGCCCAGCCGTGTCAGCGCGTCGTCGAGATCGCCCGCGCGCTCGTCGAGGTAGCCGGTCTGCAGCCTGCGCTCGATCCGCTGCAGGTCCACCTCGATGCACAGCGCGGTGCCGCCGGCCATCGTGATCGCCAGGGGCTGGGCGCCGCCCATCCCGCCGAGCCCGGCGGTGACGACCAGGCGGCCGCTCAGCGTGCCGCCGAAGCGCTTGCGAGCGGCCGCGGCGAACGTCTCGTAGGTGCCCTGCAGGATCCCCTGGCTGCCGATGTAGATCCAGGATCCGGCGGTCATCTGCCCGTACATGATCAGCCCGGCCGCGTCGAGCTCGCGGAACTTGTCCCACGTGGCCCAGTCGGGCACCAGGTTCGTGTTGGCAATCAGTACCCGCGGGGCGCGCTCGTGTGTATCGAACACGCCCACGGGCTTGCCCGACTGCACGAGCAGCGTCTCCTCGTCGCCCAGCGCCATCAGCTCACGGCGGATGGTGTGATAGCTGGACTGGTTGCGGGCCGCCTTACCGATCCCGCCGTAGACGATCAGCTCCGAGGGCTTCTCGGCGACATCGGGGTGCAGGTTGTTCTCGAGCATCCGCAGCGCGGCCTCCTGCTGCCAGCCGCGGCATCGCATCTCAGACCCGTTCATGCTCGGGACACTATCCCCGCGCGGTCATCGCCGCCGCGTGAGGTCTCCGCGTAACTTTCATATCTGCAGTGAAAGCTTGCTGATCGGTTGTATGCGTTGCTAGCCTCCGAGAGGTGAAGCGATATGGACAGCGTTGCCCGGTGGCCCGGGCCCTGGATGTGGTCGGAGACCGATGGACGCCGCTGATCCTCCGCGAGCTGCTGCTCGGGCCCAAGCGCTACACCGATCTCAGCGGGTCGCTGCCCGGGATCGGCACCAACATCCTCGCGGCGCGGCTCAACGACCTGCAGTCGCACGGGCTGGTGGAGAAGCGCACACTTGCGCCGCCAACGCCGGTGGCCGTGTACGAGCTGACCGAGGCGGGCGAGGCGTTCGCTCCGGTGATCGACGAGCTCCGGATCTGGGGTCGCCAGTTCGCCCCCAAGCCCAAGGCCGACGACGCAGTCAAGCCCGCCTGGGTGATCCAGAGCGCGGCCGCGACGGGCTCGACGCTGAGGCCGGGAACGGTGGGCGAGCTGCGCGTCGGAGCTGAGACGTTCGAGGTCACCGCCGGCGACGCGCGTACGGTCGTCAAGTCGCGGCCGGCCCAGGCTCCCGATGCGGTTCTGTCGCTGGACTCCTCGGTGCTGATGAGCCTCGCCGCCGGCAGGCTAGCTCCGGCCAAGGCCCGCGATCGCATCGGGATCCAGGGCGACGCGCGGGTCGCCGACGAGCTGGTCGAGATGCTCGCCGGGTCCGTCCGCTAGGACGCATCCTCGCGAGCCCAGCCTGATCGCGCGCTGACACTTGAATGGTGAGCGAAGGCCGATCAGAATCTGTGCATCGCGCGGGAGTCGATCACCGATGAGGAACTCGCGGGCCTCGTCCGCCGCACCGCGGAGGCCACCTCGGCCTATTTCCAAGGCGACATCCGCCGGTACCTCTCGCTGATCGAGCACGCTGAGGACTACACGCTCCTGGCCCCGTACGGCGGGGACCCGAGGCGCGGCTTTGACGCGTCGGATGAGGCCCTGGAGTCCACGGCTCGATTCTTTCGCAGCGGCGAGGCGAGTCTTGAACTGGTCGAGACCTACACCAGCGAGGATCTGGTCGTGCTGGTGGCGATTGAACGGCAGCGCGGTGAGGTCGGCGGGCTTGCGGAGCAGGACTGGTCCCTGCGTGTGACGCTCGTGTTCCGCCGCAGCGAGACCGACTGGCAACTGGTTCACCGTCACGCCGATGCGCTCGTTCACACGATCACCCTCGAGCAGCTGGCTGCGCTTGCCCGGGGGGCTGAGACGGACCGCTGACGGAAGCCCCTGAGCGTTATCTTTCAGGTCATGGGGCTGGCGCCCGGCGTCGGCATCGCGCGATCAAAGGGACGGACCAATGACGACTGACCAGCAAGCGTCTAGTTCGGCAGCCGCGGTTAGGGAGCAGGCGTTGTATGCCGACTCGGGTTGGCAGCAGGCACACGGCGACCGCTTCGACGTGTTCGATCCGACCGACGAGCGTGTGATCGCGAGCATTCCGGCGGGCAATGAGGCCGACGTCGAACAGGTGTTGCTCTCCGCGCGGCGAGCCCAGGCCGACTGGGCGCGGACCCCGGCGGCGAAGCGTGGGGCGTATCTGCGCGAAATGGCCGACCTGATCGATGCGAACATCGAGCGGCTGGCTGAACTGGTGTGCGAGGAGGTCGGTAAGCCGCTGGAGCAGGCGCGCGGCGAGGTGGAGTTCGCGGCGGGCTTTCTGCGCTACAACGCCGAGTGGGATCGGCGGCTGGAGGGCGAGGTGCTTCCCGGCGACAGCCCCGGCGAGGTGATCCATCTGTTGCGCGCGCCCGTCGGCGTCGTGGTCGCTATCTGCCCCTGGAACTTCCCGCTGGCGGTGCTGTGCCGCAAGCTCGGGCCGGCGCTGGTGACCGGCAACACGGTGGTGATCAAGCCGAGCGAGATCAGTCCGCTGGCGACGCTGGAGTTCGTGCGGCTGGTCGACGAGCACATCGGACTGCCGCCAGGGGTGATCAACCTCGTGTGCGGAGCGGGCCCGACCGGTGAGGCCTTGGTCCTCTCCCCGCTGGCATCGCTGGTGTCGTTCACCGGCCACGCGAACACCGGCAAGCGGGTGATGCGAACGCGGCGACCAACCTGACACGGGTGTCGCTCGAACTGGGCGGTAAGGCGCCGGCGCTGGTGTGGCGTGACGCTGACCTCGACCTCGCGGTCAGCTCGATCATCCAGGCCCGGCACGCAAACGCCGGGCAGGTGTGCACCAGCGCCGAGCGCGTGCTCGTCCACACCGAGGTGGTCGACGAGTTCACCGATCGCTACGTCGCCGCCGCGCAGGCGATCAAGGTCGGCTCCCCGCGTGAGGGCTCGGACATGGGTCCGCTGGTCTCTAAGGCCCAGCTCGAGAAGACGACCGCCGCGCTCGAGAACGCCGTCAGTGAGGGTGCCACGATCGCCACGGGCGGCGGCCGCCCCGACGGCGACTCCTTCCAACAGGGGTACTGGTACTCCCCGACCGTGCTGCGCGACATCCGCCCTGAGATGCGCGTCATGCACGACGAGACATTCGGCCCGATCACGCCGATCCTGGCGATCGACTCGCTCGATGAGGCGATCGACGTCGCCAACGACTCACGGTACGGCCTCTCCGCCTACATCTTCAGCCGTGACTACCACACGGTGATGCGGACGGTCGATGACCTCGCGTTCGGAGAGATCTACATCAACCGCACGCTCGGCGAGTCGATCCATGCCCACCACGCCGGCTTCAAGGAGTCGGGCATCGGTGGTGAGGACGGCAAGTGGGGCCTGCTCCGCTACACCCAGATCAAGACCGCGTACCACCACTACGGTTAGCTGGGGCGGCGCGACGCCGCCCCAGCCGGCCGATGCGCCGCACCGCCGCCCCTGAAACAAGCGGCACTGGAACACCGTGGGCCGGCAGCTAGCCCTTTCCAGACGAGCAGCCCGGTGCGAAGACCGCCAGACAGGTGAAGTGGTGTCCCAGGAATGCCGCCATCAGGACCGGGTAGAAGCAGCACCAGCAGAACGGAATTGCCAGGCAGATGATCGTCGCCGCGATGAAGCTCGAGATCGCCCACGCCTCACAGAGGCCGAGCGCCACGCACCACCCATTGACGTTCTGTCCTCCGGCCGCTCCGGAAGGGCCGTTACGAAATAGGTGGGCGACCTGAGGGGCGGGCTGGCGACCCATCTCGTCCGACGCCAAACCGGTCTGGGCCAACTCGCACGTTTCGCGCATCACGTCGAGCACCGCGTCTAGATCGCCGCGCCCGGCACGCTTGCTCGTGTGATCGAAGAGCGCCAGTGCCTGCTCGGCAACCGCCGCGCTCATGCCCGGATCCTCCTCGAGGAGATGGACTTGGAAGTCGGCCCGAGCGTCATCGAGTCGCTCCCTGCCGCCATGCTCTCCAAACGACGCTCCGGCCTGTTTGACGAGGCCCGGCCAGTCGTCGGCCTTGCGTCGGGCGTCGATGCGCTCGATCAGAAACTCGAACTGCTGACGCGCCCGCCGGTTACTGCGGACGGCCGCATCGCGATGCATCCGCGCGACATCGTCGCCGAAGCCGAGCGTCTCCGCTCGTTCGGCCCGAACGAGATGACCGAGCGCTTTCGCACCCTCCTCCAAGGCGCTGTGACCCTGGTCGACGATCTCGCGAAGACCGGCGTGCTCGAGCACCTCGCCGTAGCGGCGCTCAGGCTCCCCGTTGGCCTGGCTACACCCACAACCCATAATTAACCCCCTGTGTGCGCTGGTCGCGGCCGAGTATACGCGGAGATGTCTTCCGTCAGTAAAAAATTGGTGTATGTGTGTTACCCACGTCCGGCACCGGGCCGCCCTGAGCTGGCCGTCCGTGCGCCGTCGGGTGAGAGTGAAGGTGTCACAGCGCGCTTACATCTCGTTCACGCCAGGGTCACGCAGTGTCCGCCCGCCCGTGAGTCGGCTAGGACTCCAGGAACGCGAGCAAATCGGCGTTGATCGTCCCTGCCTCGGTGGTCGGCATGCCGTGTGGAAATCCCTTGTAGGTCTTCAGCGTTCCGTTCTGCACGAGCTTGGCTGACAACGGTCCCGAGTCGGCGTAGGGAACGATCTGGTCATCGTCGCCGTGCATCACCAGCACCGGCACCGTGATCTGCTTGAGGTCCTCGGTGAAGTCGGTCTGGGAGAACGCAACGATGCCGTCGTAGTGGGCTTTCGCGCCGCCCATCATCCCCTGGCGCCACCAGTTGTCGATGATCGCCTGCGAAGGCTCCGCGCCCGGCCGGTTGTACCCGTAGAACGGCCCGGACGGCAGCGCCCGGTAGAACTCGGATCGGTTCGCGGCCAGTTGGGCCTGGAGGTCATCGAACACGCTCTTGGGCAGGCCACCCGGGTTGGCGTCGGTCTGGAGCATGAGCGGCGGGACCGAGCTGATCAGCACCGCCTTCGCCACCCGACTCTCCCCGTGCCGGGCGATGTAATGCACGACCTCGCCGCCGCCGGTCGAGTGTCCGACGTGGATGGCGTCCTTGAGATCGAGATGGGCGGTGACCGCCGCCAGATCGTCTGCGTAATGGTCCATGTCGTGACCGTCGCTGGTCTGCGTGGAGCGTCCGTGGCCTCGCCGGTCATGCGCGACGACGCGGTAGCCATGCGCCAGGAAGAACAACATCTGGTTGTCCCAGTCGTCAGCCGATAGCGGCCACCCATGGCTGAAGACAATCGGCTGGCCCGACCCCCAATCCTTGAAGTAGATCTCGGTGCCGTCGGCCGTGGTGATCGTGCCCATACGGTGCTGTCCTCCGTTGATCGCGAGACGCCGAATCGTGTGCGATCGCAGCCTAGCCGAGCCGCCTTGTGTCCGAGCTTTGCGGACCCGGGCGAGCGGCGGCACGTCACCTGCGAGAGTTGACGGCGCCAAGATGATCGCCGCTGCCACGCCCCAGCACCTGCCCGGTGTCTTGCACGATCTCGAGCCGACGCTGGACCGGTTCGGCTACCTCGCCGTGGTCGGCCTGGTGTTGCTCGAGGACTTCGGCATCCCCGTCCCCGGCGAGACCGTCTTGATCCTCGCCGCCGTATACGCCGGCACCGGACGGCTCAACATCGTGCTCGTCGGCCTGCTCGGCTTCTGCGGCGCCGTCATCGGCGACAACATCGGCTTCGCGATCGGCCACTTCGGCGGCCGGCCGCTGATCAAACGCTACGGCCGCTACATCTTCCTCACCGACCAGCGAATCGATAAAGCCACCGGCTTCTTCGAACGCCACGGCGGCTGGATCATCATCGTCGCCCGATTCATCGAAGGCCTGCGCCAAGCCAACGGCATCATCGCCGGCATCAGTGGAATCCACTGGGCCAAATTCCTCCTCTTCAACGCGATCGGAGCCGCCCTCTGGGTGACGGTCTGGACCTGCATCGGCTACTTCTCAGGCAGCCACATCAACGCCATCTACCACGCCGCCAGCCGCTACTCCATATACCTCGCGATCGCCTCCGGCCTACTGATACTCGCTCTCATCGCCCGGCACGTCATCCGAGCCCGCCGAGCGCGAACCACGAACACCACCTGAAACACGACCGCCGCGCGCAGGTCGCCGTCATTCATAAGCGCAGCTTATGAATCTCCTTGATTTCACGTCTTTGACTTCTAGGCGGATGAGCGGGATCATTATTGGCGCAGTACCTCTCCTCCCTCGAGCGCGCCCCGAGTTCCGGCCTCATATCCCGCCGGTACCGGGGCGTTCTCATTTAAGCGGCGCACCTGTGCTCAGCGGCCACGGCTTGCGGCGCGCGGGATCGTATACCGTTGCACACCACCAAATGGCCTATCCCGACCGCGTCAGCGCAGATCAAGCCGGGTGGGAGTCCGAGCTGGCCGACGGCCTGTTGAGCGCCGGATGCGACGCCGCGGTGCTCGTGCCCGACAAGCGCTTGGAGCCGATCGTCTCGCGCCTGCGGTCGCAGGTGCCCGTGCGATCCCTGCTGCAGGAGGAGGAGTGCGTCGCCCACGCCGGCGGCCAGGTCCTCGCGGGCGGCCGCCCCGCGGTGCTGATGCAGTGCTCGGGACTCGGAAACGCGCTCAACGCGCTGGCCTCCTTCGTGATCCCGTACGGCCTGGGGATCCCGCTGGTGATCTCGATGCGCGGGACGCTGGGCGAGCGCAACCCGGCGCAGATGCCGATGGGGCGCGCCACCGCCACTGTGCTCGGCGCGCTCGGGATCCAGGCGTTCGCGGTCGACGATCCCGGACAGGTTCACCCGACGGCGGCCGGGATCACCGAGATGGCCAGCGCAGGTGTGACGGCGGCGATGCTGCTCGGGCAGCAGCTGCTCCCCGGGAACGCCGCCGGAGCGCGGCGGTGAACATCTCCCAGGCGCTGGAGACGCTGTTGGAGCGTCGCCCCGACGCGCTGTACGTGGCGGCCCTCGGCACCGTGACCTCGGCACTGCGCACGGTCAGCTCCGACGGTCCCCACCTGTACTTCGGCGGTGCGATGGGCTCGGCGACCCCGGCTGCGCTGGGCATCGCCGAACGCGTCGCCCCGCGCCTGGTGATCGCCGCCGTCGGTGACGGCGAGCTGCTGATGGGCGCGCGAACGCTGTGGTCGATCGCGGGAGCGCAGCCCACGAACCTGCTGGTGGTGGTGATGGCCGACGGCAAGTACTCGATGACCGGTGGCCAGCAGATCGAGACCCCGCTGGCCGTCGCCGAGGCCGCGTCGGCGATCCCCGGCATCTCCGGATGCCGGGTGGATGGCACCGAGGGCCTGTCGCAGGCGCTCGACGAACTGCCGCTCCCCGGCGTGATCGAGGCCGTGCTCAGCGACGGCATCGAGCTGCTGGCGAGCCCGTTCGTCGACCCCTATCGGGTCCGCTTCGCGTTCGAGGCCGAGATCGAGCGCGGCGGCTGACGGCCGCTACCCGGCCGCGATCAGGTGCTCCTTGGCGACGCCGGCGACCAGCGAGTAGTTCGTGTCGACCATGTTGCCGACGTACAGCTCCCCCAGCTGGGTCAGCAGCTGGTAGGCGTCCAGGCGCTCGTAGCCGTAGTCAGCGGCCAGCCACTCGACCAGCTCGGTGTAGGCGATCCGGGCGGCGTCCTCCATCGGCCGGGCGCTGCCGACGGTCATCAGCTTCTCCGGCGACTCGATCCGCGGCCACTCGATCGCCTGTCCCTTGATCAGGTCGAACGTCAGCACGGAGCGGGCGCTCATTTCGAGCGCCACTCCGCACAGCTCCCCGTCGCCCTGACAGCCGTGGGCGTCGCCGGTGTAGAACAGCGCCCCGGGCGTGCGGACCGGCAGGTACACGGTGTTACCGGGACAGGTGTCGCGGCAGTCCATGTTGCCGCCGTGGTTATGCGGAGTCAGCGCCGAGATCGCCTCGAGCTCAGGCGCGGTCCCGATCGTGCCCAGGAACGGTCGCAGCGGCACCGAGATGCGATCGCCGTGGCGAAAGACACCGTCGCGCAACTCGTAGAAGTAGATCCGCTCGGGTAGCGGATCGTGCAGCAGCCGGGTGGCCTGGGTCGCGGTGAGGCCGCCGAAATACGGCACGAACACGCTGACCGCCCAGTCGCGAGCGGGCTCGATCGACTCGATCTTGACCGCGAGCGTGTCGCCGGGCTCGGCCCCCTCGACGTAGATCGGTCCGGTCTGCGGGTTCAGATACGACCCGAGCACGCGGCTCGGGAGGTCCTCCTCGGTCGTGATCCGGCCCTCGAACGCATCCTCGGTGTGGATCGCCACTGTCTCTCCGGGCGCGACCGTGGCGATCGGGTCGGGATAGGGCGAAAAGACGTAGTGGTACGAACCTTCCTGTCTGATCTCGCGCATCGATCGCGCCTCCTGGCGTCGCGTGAACGGCTCCGTGGCCGCAACGGTATACCGTCGCATCCAGTGGCGGCGAACGGTCAGCATCGCTCCGGACCGTATGGAGCGTGCATAACGCGTCAAATCCGCCCGCTGGGGCGAGCCGTGCCGTGCTGTGCACCGTATGCGTGCGCTACACGGCAAGCCTCGGCTTCCGGGCCGGATCTGCCGTGTTGTGCACGGCCACCGCTCGGGTCAGACCAGGAAATAGGCTCGGTTCAGCGGCAGCTCGCGAGCCGGCGGGAGGCTGACCGCCCGCCCGTCGATCCGGACCTCGCGGCGTTCGCCGTCGACGACCACGTCGGGTGTGGCCGCGTTGCGCACGAGGTCGCGCTTGCGCACGGTCCGCGTATCCCGCACTTCGCCGACCGGGCCGGCCCAGCGCGAGCGGGCGCCCTCGACCGCACCGGCCGCGGCGAACACGGTGGCCAGCCGCTGGGGAGCGCCGCCGAGGCTGCCCCACAACCCGCCTCCGACGATCGGCTCGCACATCCGCGTGCTGCCGCTGCCGGATCCGAGCTGCCCCCAAACCGGGAAGCCGGCCTTGAGCACGAGCGCGGGCTTGGCGGCAAAGAACGCAGGCCGCCACAGGACGACGTCGGCGATCTTTCCTGGGGTCAGCGAGCCGAGGTCGTGGGCCACGCCGTGCGTGGTTGCCGGGTTGATCGTGAGCTTGGCCAGATAGCGCAGGATTCGCTCGTTACCGTCGCCCTCGGCGCTCGGCGCGACCGACTCCATCATGTGCGCCAGCTGCCACGTGCGCCGAGTCACCTCGCCGATCCGGCCCATGCCCATCGAGTCCGAGGTCATCATGCTGATCGCGCCGAGGTCGTGGAGCACGGACTCGGCGGCAATCGTCCACGCCCGCACGCGGCCGGCCGCGGCGCTGATGTCGTTTGAGAACAACGGGCTCAGGCGGTGCACGGTGCGGATCATCGGCTCGTGCTCGGCCATCACGTTCTCCCCGAATGGCACCGTCGGGGCCGTCGACGACGGGAGCACGTGCTGATGGCCGACGAGCTCGAGAAGGTTCACCGGGCCCCCGCCGCAACCCTCGACGTGGTAGGCGTGGACCGCTCGACCGTCGATCGCAGCCAGCGTCTCCTCGAGCGTGGCCGACTCGCCCAGCCCATCGGCGTGCAGCGCCAGCTGGATGTCGTGGCGGTCGGCGGCGCTGAGCGCGGCGTCGAGCACGGCCGGTGAGGCGCCCACGTCCTCGTGAACCTTGAGCGCCCCTGCGCCCAGCGCGATCAGGTCGTCGAGGAACTCGGGATTCACCGTGCTCGCCCGCACGATCGGGATCAGGTTCAGCGGGACCGCCGACCAGGCCGCCAGCAGCGCCTCGAGGTTGCCGCGCGGATTGATCCCCAGGTCGAACGCCCCCGAGTAGCTCATCGCTGCGACCGTGGTCGTCCCGGCCGCCAACGCCACCGGCACAAGCTGAGGACCGAGCAGATGGACGTGCGTGTCCAACGCCCCCGGAGTGGCGATCAGGCCCTCGCCGGGGACCACCCCAGTGGCCGCGCTGATCGGGACAGCGACCTCGGGATCGACGTCCGGATCGCCGGCCCTGCCGACAGCCGTCACCCTTCCCCCGCGGATCCCGATCGAGGTCTTGCGCACGCCCAGCAGCGGGTCGAGCAGGACGACGTTGGTGATGCACACGTCGAGCGCCTCGTCGAGCGAGACGCCGCCGGCGATCAGCTGACCCTCGCGGACGGTCTTGCCCATGCCGACCAGCGGCTCTGACCCGGGGCGGTTATCGTCGGCCTCGACGGTGGCCAGCAGGTTGGTGTCGGCCAGCCGGATCCGGTCGCCGGTCGTCGGGCCATAGACCGACGCGTACTCCGACCGGGTCAGTCCCAAATCAGCTCCACCGAAACCGGCTCACCCACCGGGATCCTCACGCTTGCCCCCGCCGGCACGTGCAGTCGGGCGCCGTCCAGCCCCTCGCGGGGGAATTCCAGGGCGGCGCTCGCGCGCGCGATCGGGAAGTGCGAGGTCAGATACGCATCGAACCGGCCGCGGTTGATGATCGTGATCGTCCGGATGCGCTCGGGCTCGGCGGCCGGCGCCGATCCGGAACCCACGATCGTCTCCCCCGGCCGGTTGACGTCGCTCAATCTGCCACCAGCCCTTCGAGCGCGACCAGGCGGCTGCCGTCGCCGAACGCGGCCTCGACCTGCAGAGGCGCCTCGAGCAGCTCCGCGACCCCCGGGGCGAGCTGGCGGCGCCGGACCAGGCCCCGGGCCGCCGATCTCGCATCGGTGTAGCTGGCGCCCGCCCGCGCCCGTTCGAGCACCGTGTCACACGCCAGCGCCACGCAGTCCGGGTGGCTCAGCGGAACCCCCTCGCGCAGCCGCCTGCGCGCGAGCTCCGACGCGCTGAACAGCAGCAGACGCTCGACCTCGTGCGGCGCCAGCTGCATCAGGCCGTCACCGGCGTCTGCGCCGCGAGGTGCCGGCCGTCGTCGGGCGAGCCCGTCACCGAACCCTCGGCGTAGACCAGCTTGCCGCGCAGCACGGTGTACTCGGGGTAGACGCGCAGCTCCATCCCGTGGAACGGGGACCACTTCTGCTGATCGTGGTACTCGAGCTCGTCGGCGTCGAGCACACGGCTCCCGTTGGTCTGCACGATCGCGAAGTCGGCGTCAGCGCCCACGGCGATCTCGCCCTTGCGCGGGTGAAGCCCGAACAGCCGCGCCGGGGTCGTCGACACCAGCTCGACGACCCGCGTGATCGGCAGCTGGTGGTCGTGGACCGCGCGGGTGGCGAACACCGGAAAGAACAGCTGGACTCCGTTGCCCGCGCCCGGCGACTGCGTCCACACATCGGGGGCGAGGTCCTTGGGCAGCGGCGCATGGTCGCTGGCGACGCTGTGCACGTGTCCCTCGGCGACCAGCCGCCACAGCCACTCCACCGTCTCGCGGTCCCGCGTCGGGGGATTCCACTTCAGACGCGGGTCGGCGATCGCGTCCTCCTTGGTGGTGCACAGATAGTGGTGGCACGTCTCGGCCCAGACGTCGCCGCCCCGGCGGCGGGCGGCGGCCACGGCCTCGACCGTCTGGGGCGAGCTGGCAGTGGGCGATCACCACGCGCGCGCCGGTCACCTCGGCGATCAGCGCCACGTTCTGAGCGGCCGCCACCTCGCTGTACCACGGGCGCGCGTCGTCCCAGGCGGCGATGTCGACTCGACCCTCTGCCATCAGCCGGTTGGTTTCCCAGTCGACGATCGGGGCGTGCTCGCAGTGGACGGTCGTGGTCCGGCCCAGCGCGGCGGCCCGGCGCAGCGCGTCGAGCAGCTGGCCGTCGTCGACTCCGGGGTACATCCCGGGAGGCGCGACGCCTCCGGTGAACAGCTTGAATGCGACGACCCCGAGCTCGGCCATCTTGGTCATCTCGTCGGGATCCTCGATCAGATAGCCGCCGAAGCTCGCGTAGTCGACGTGGGAGTGTCCGGAGATCGCCTCGAGCTTGGTGCGCAGTGCGTCAGCGGTGAGCGTGGCCGGCTTGTCGAGCGGCATGTCGACAATCGTGGTCACGCCGCCCTGCACCGCGCCGCGCGTGGCGCCCTCGTAGGTCTCCCACCCGTAGCCGTGAAACGCGTGGAAGTGCTCGTCGATGACGCCCGGGATCACCAGCAGGCCGCGGGCGTCGATCGTCTCGGCGGCGTCGATCTGCTCGCTGGTGATCAGGCTCACTCGGCCGTCGCTGACGCCGATGTTCACCTCTACGATGTCGCCGCCGACGACGGCCTCGCCGCCGACGATTGCCAGGTCCTGTCGTGTCATGGTCGTCTCCTGTGTTGTGTCACGATGGTGAGCCCGCAGCAACGGGGTCGATGGGCTCGCCGGCGCAGAACGCCAGCACGGCGTCGGTCAGCCCGGAGAACTGACGCTCGAGCGTCTCGCCGGTCAGCCACGAGATGTGCGGGGTCAAGATCAGGTTGGGAACGGCCCCCAGTTCTCGCGCGCGCTCCGGTGGCAGGGGCTCGCCGGAGACGACGTCGAGGCAGGCGCCGGCCAGGCGGCCTTCGGCCAGTGCCTGGCACAGCGCGTCGGTGTCGAGGATCTCGCCTCGGGCGGTGTTGATCAGGACCGCCTCCCGGCTGATCAGCGACAGCCGGCGGGCGTCGAGCAGCAGCCGGGTCTCATCGGTCAAAGCCACGTTCACCGAAATCACGTCGGACGCCGCGAGCAGCTCGTCGAGCGCCACGGTCTCCACGCCCGGTAGGCGGACGTTGCGGCGCGACCAGCCGAGGACTCGCATCCCCACCGCGCTTCCCAGCGCGGCCACGCGACGCCCGATCCGGCCCAGCCCGATCACTCCCAGGGTGCTGCCGGACAGCTCCGCTCCCTGAAACGAGGTGAACTCCCATCCGCCCGCCCGGGTGCTGGCGCTCGCCTCGGCGAGCCCGCGCCGGAGCATCAGCATCGCGCCCAGCGTGTACTCGGCGACCGCCGTGGTCGGGGCCTCGGGGACGGCGACCACGCTGATCCCGCGGCGCGGCGGCGGCCGCCACGTCGATGTGCGAGTAGCCCGCGGTGCGGGTTGCGATCAGCCGCAGCCCCGGCAGCCGCTCGAGCACCTCGACGCCGATCCGGGTGTAGGTGTAAAGCGTGACCAGTACCGTCGCCGACTCGGCCCGGCTGACGATCTCGTCCGCGCTCGGAGCGCCGGCTGACAGCTCGGTGTGCACGCCCGCGCACAACCGCCCCAGTCGCGACTCGTCGCCGGGCTGGCAATCGACGACCGCTACCAGCTGCTCCGCGCTCACGTCTTCTTCCCGGGATTGAGGAGGTTCTTGGGGTCGAGCGCCGCCTTGACGGCGGCGTGCATCCGGGCGCCCACCGCCCCCCACTGGCGATCCATGCGACCGCGTTTGATCCAGCCGATCCCGTGCTCGCCGGACACCGTTCCGCCGAGCGCCAGCGCCAGCTCGCACAGATCGTCCGAGCATCGGTGGGCCCGCTCGAGCTGGTCGGGGTCCCCGGGGACCAACAGGAAGCAGCCGTGGACGTTGCCGTCTCCGGCGTGTCCGAGGCTGCACGCGGTCAACCCGTGCCGAGCACCGATCTCGGTCACCCCGACGACGACGTCGACCAGGCGGTCGGGCGGTACCGCCACGTCCTCGCTGACCCGGCCCCCGGTGACCGCGGTCACCGCCGGCCCCATTCCGGCGCGCCAGCGCCACAGGGCTCGCTCTTGCGCGGCGTCGGCCGGACTGAAGATCGAGATCGCCCCCTCGGACAGCGCCTCGATCGCCTCCTCGCGAGCTCGCCGGACCTCGTCGTCGGAGCCGTCGAGCTCGAGCAGCACGAGGAACCGAGCTCCGTCGGGAAGCCGGCCCTCGAAGGCGCCGCCCGACGCCTCCAGCACACCGGCGTCGGCGTACTCGACCGCCGCCGGCACCAGGCCGCTGCCGAGCACCTGCCCGATCGCCGCACAGCCCGAGACTGGGTCGGGGTAGAACGCCGCCACCGACACCGACGACTCCGGAGCCGGCACGAACCGCAGCCAGATCGAGGTGATGATCCCGAGCGTGCCCTCCGAGCCGACCAGCAGGTTGCGCAGGTCGTAGCCGGCGACGTCCTTACGAGTCGCGCCCCCGATCCGAACCAGCTCTCCGGGAGCGACCGCCGCCTCGATCCCCGTGACCCAGCGGCCGGTGACCCCGTACTTGAAGGCGCGCGGGCCGCCGGCGTTGGTGGCGACGTTCCCGCCGAGCTGTGACTGCTCGGGCGCGCCCGGGTTAGGTGGGAACAGCAAGCCGTTCTCGCGGGCGAGCCGGTCGACTGTGGCGGTGGTCAGGCCGGCTTCGAGCTCGGCGCGCCACCAGTGGGGTTCGAACGACCGGACGCGCGTCAGCCGGTCGAGCGCGACCACCACGCCGCCCTCGACGGGAACCGCGCCGCCGGCGTAGCCGGTCCCCCCGCCCCGGGGGACCACCGGCAGCTCGCGGTCATAGCACCAGGCCAGCACCTCCACCACCTCACCGGCATCGCCGGGACGGACGACCGCATCGGCCACCCCCTGCAGGCGCAGGATGTCGTAGGTGAAATCACGGCCGTAGGGCTCAGTCGACCCGGGCAGGACGTTGTCGGCGCCGACGATTGCCGCCAGGTCACGGATGGGCGATGCGACCGCCACCTGTCGGCTCGAGTTCTAGGCGCCGACCGGGACGAACGGCCCGGCCTTGTACACGAGGCCCGGCAGCTCGGCCCCGAGCACGCCCGCCAGCCACTCGGAGGTCGCGATCAGACCGTCAAGGTCGACCCCGGTGTCGACGCCCTCTCCGTCGAGCAGATACAGGAGGTCCTCGGTCGCGATGTTGCCGGTGGCCCGGGGCGCAAACGGGCAGCCCCCGAGGCCACCGATCGACGCGTCGAGGATCGTGACCCCGTGCTCGAGGCCCACCAGCGCGTTGGCGTACCCGTTGTTCCGGGTGTTGTGCAGATGCAGACCCACCGGCCGGCCGCCCGCCTGAGCCAGGGCATCCGGTACCAGGCGCCGGACCTGGGCGGGGACGCCGACGCCGATCGAGTCGGCCAGCATGATCTCGTCCGCTCCCGCTGCCGCCATCCGCGCGACGTGGTCGCTCACGACGCCGGGATCGACGGGGCCCTCGAACGGGCAGCCGAACGCCGCGGCCAGCGTCACGCTGGTGCGCAATCGGGCCTCGCGGGCGCGCGCGACCATGTTCTCCGTGGACCGCGCCGCCTCAGCGAGCGTCATGCCCTGGTTGCGCTGCCCGAACGTGTCGCTGAGCGGATAGGCCATGTGCAGCTCGTCGACTCCGGCGGCCACGGCGCGCTGCACTCCCCGGAGGTTGAGCGCCAACGCGGCGTAGATCACGCCGTCGCGCCGGTGGAGTCCGTCGAACACCTCCTCGGCGCCGGCCATCTGCGGGACCTTGGTCGGGCTGACGAAGCTGCCGAACTCGATCCTGGGCAGCCCGGTATCGGACAGCCGGTCGCACAGCTCCGCTCGGGTAGAGGGAGACAGGACGTCGCGATAGTTCTGCAACCCGTCGCGGGGCCCTACGTCGCACACCGTCACGTTCATGGCGTCACCTCGGTTGCAGCTGATCGGCGCCGTCGCCGCTGGCGATGCTGGATGCGGGTGAGCGAGTTCCCGGCCATCGCGTCCATCAGGAACACGCAGGCGCCCTGGATGTGCAGTCGCATCACGGTCTCGGCGAGCTCGGCGTTGCCGGCGACGAACGCCGACAGGAGCTGGTCGTGGCAGAACTGTGATTGGGCGCGTTGGCGGTCGTCTCGCCAGAACGTGGCTCGGTACACCCGTGGGATCCCGACGAGCGCGCTCATCGCGGCCTCGAGGCGGGGAGACTCCGCCGCGTGCAGGACGATCCCGTGGAACTCGTCGTTGAGGGCGAGCTGGTCGGTCACGCCCTGCTCGTCGTCCGCTCCACGTTCCGCGCTCAGGCGACACAGCTCCTGCATCCGCGCGAGCTGTGCTGGTGACACTCGCACGGCCCCTCGCCGTGCGGCGTGCGGCTCGATCAGCGCGCGCACGTCATAGAGATCGGCGAGGTCGGCAGCGTCGAACACCCGCACCGACGCGCCCCGGCGCGGTTCGATCTCGACCAGGCCCTCGCGCGCGAGCAGCACGAGCGCCTCGCGCACGGGCGTCCGCGACGTGTTCAGGCGCTCGGCCAGCGCCTCGGCGCGCAACCGTGTGCCCGGCTCGAGCCTGCCCGCCAGGATCGCCTCGCGCAACTCCTCCTGGACGCGCAGGACGTTGGTCGGCGAGATCTCAGCCGTTCTCATTCGCACTTTCCTACCTGTGCGGGATCCATCGCAGTTGCCGGGCACAGGTCAGCCGGATCGTTTCGTCGCCTGCCGCCGCGCGAGCGTCGACAGCGCGACCGCGATCACCAGCGCGCCACCGTAGAACAGCTGCTGCACGAAGTTCTGGACCCCGAGCAGCTGCAGTCCCGTGATTCCCGAGACCAGGAAGTACACCGCGATGAACGTCCCGATCGGGTTGAAACGGCCGGGATAGATCGCCGTAGCGCCCAGGAACGCGGCGGCGAACGCCGGCAGCAGGAACGTCTGGCCCGACGCGGGGTCCGCACCGCCCAGGCTGCCCGCGTACATGATCCCGGCCAGGCCGGCGAACAAGCCGCAGAAGATGAACGAGCCCCACCGGATGCGCGTGACGTGCAATCCGCTGAGCCGGGCGACGCTGCGCCCACGGCCGACGAACAGCAGCCGCTTGCCCAACGGCGTGAACTCGAAGATGTAGAACAGCAGCAGGGTCGCGATCACGCCGTAATAGAAGATCAGCGAGATCCCGCCGATCCGGTGTCCGATCGTCCAGGTGACCAGATGCTGAGAGACGCCGGTGACGTCGTTGGCGTTGGAGATCCATTGCACAAACCCCAACATCACCGTCCCGGTGCCGAGGGTGACGATGAACGAGTCGATTCCGATCAGCACCACCAACCCTCCGTTGATGACCCCGACCACGATCGCGGCCAGGAGCCCCGCAATGCACGCCGGGATGATCGCCCACCCGTGCTGGGTGTTCAGGACAGCGATCAGCATCGCGGTGAACGACATGTTCGACGCGATCGAGAGGTCGAAGTCGCCGGTGGTGAGCGGCAGGATCAGCCCCAGCGTGAGCACCAGCAGGACGGCCTGGGAGCCGAAGATCGTCTGGAAGTTGCCGGTGGTCGGATACGTCCCGGACTTGAGCAGGCTGAACAGCAGGACCACGGCGGCCCACGCGATCAGCAGCGCCCATCGCTCGACCTTCAGCGACCGCAGTCCGCCCGACCGTGTACGCGGCTCCCGCTCCGGAGCAGGCGCCTGCTCCTCGGCGGTCGCCGGCTCGCTCTGCGTGGGGGGCTGGGTGCCGGCTTCCATCACGCTACCTCCGTCGTGTCTCGCAACGTCACGCTGTTGTAAACCCTCTCGGCAATCCGTTCCTTGGTCACATCCGAGCCCAGCTCGCCGGCCACTCGGCCGCGGGCGATGATTATCACCCGGTCACATACTGCGGCCAGCTGCTCGTAGTCCGAGCTCGCGCACAACACGCTCGCTCCCGCGCTGGCCGCGTCGCCGAGCATCCCGAAGATCTGGGCTCGGGCGCCGACGTCGACACCCTGGGTCGGCTCGTGAAGCAGGAGCACCTTGGGCTCGGTCTGCAGCCACTTGGCCAGCATCGCCTTCTGCTGGTTTCCTCCGCTGAGATTCTCATAGCCCGTGCTCGGATCGCGCGGGCGCACGTCGAACTCCTCCAGCAGCTCGCGGGCGCGGCGGTCCATCGGACGCCGCCGAAGCCCAGTGGCTCCTTTGAAATCGGGCAGCACCTGGAGCATCACGTTGTCGCGCACCGTCAGCGACGGCACGCTGCCGTCGCGCTGACGGTCGCCGGGAAGCAGCGCGAACCCGTTGCCGACCGCTCGGTCCGGGGACATCTGGGGCAGATCGAACGTGGCTCCGCGCGCACGCAGGGTGCCCGATGCCGCCGGCTTGGCCCCGAACAGGTAATACGGCACGTCTTCGAAGCCCGACCCGGCCAGGCCGGTGATGCCGACGATCTCGCCGCGGCGGATCTCGAAGCCGACGTCCCGCAACACGCCACCGGACAGGCCCTTGACGGAGATCTCGACCTCGTGGTCGGACAGCTCGTGCGCCGGGAGCGCCAGGCTCTCCAGCCGCCGGCCGATGATCATCTCCACCAGCTGGGCCTCGGTCGTATCCGCGGTGACCACGGTTCCCTGCAGGTGTCCATCGCGCAGCACGGTGACCCGGTCGGTCACCTCGCGGACCTCGTCGAGGTCGTGGGAGACGAACAGCACGCTGGCGTCGCCGCTGGCGACGATCTCGCGGACCGTCGAGAACAGCTGGTCGATGCCCTCCCGGGGCAGGAACACGGTTGGCTCGTCGAGCACGAGCAGGCCGTGACGAATCCCGCGCTGAGCCTGCGACGTGCGGATGCCCTCGACCGCGCGCACGATCGCCAGCAGCGCGCGCTCGGTCTGGGTCAGCTCGCCGACGATCGCGGAGGGGTCAAGGACGATCCCGTAGCGGGCAAACGTCTCGCGCGCCCGCTGGCGCTCCGCGCGCCAGGCGATCCAGGTCCCGTGGTTGGCGATCAGGTCGCCGACCCGCAGGTTCTCCAGCACGGTCAGCTCGAGGATCAGCCCAAGGTCCTGATGGACGAACGACAGACCCAGGTCGCGGAACTGGCCGGGGGACAGCGGCAGCGCCACCGGTTCCCCGGCGATCTCCAGCGAGCCGGCGTCCGGCGCGTGAAAGCCGTTGAGGACCTTGATCAGGGTCGACTTGCCGGACCCGTTCTCGCCCAGCAGGCCGTGAACCTCGCCGGCCCTGATCGTCATGTCGACGTTGTTCAGGGCATGCGCCCCGCCGAATGTCTTCGAGAGCCCCGCCAGCGCCAGCACCGGTGGCTGGCCTCCGGATGCGGCAGAGCCGGGCGCCTCAGAGGCGCCCGGCTGCTCTGCCGACGGCGATGCGGGAGTTGGCTCGCCGTGTGAGTCGGTCATTGCCCCTTCCAGAGGGCTCCGTAGCCGGTCACGTACGCGTTCCCGTAACCCAGGTTCGGGGTCGGCGGCGTGCCGGCCTCGTTGATGTTGGCCTTGGTGAACACGCGCAACGGTGTCTCCTCGTTGCCCGAGGCGACGATCGGCGACCCGGTGATCACGCGACCCACCTGATCCATTGTCGCGTACGCGAGCCACGTGATGTTCTCGCCGACGTCCATCGACATGATGTTGCCGCTCTGGATCAGCTTCATGACCGCGGGGGTCCCGTTGTAGGACGCGATGTGAACCGAACCGCTCTTGCCGGCCGCGGTGATGCCCTGCTGGGCATATAGCGACATCGAGTCGTAGATCGGCGTCACCCAGTTGATGCCCGGATCAGACGTCAGCGACGACTGCGTCTGCGGTGCGATCTTGGTCGCCCAGTCGGCCAGCGGGACCGTGATCACCTTGACCTTGCAGGAGGTGCAGTGATCCTTGAACTCCTTGGTCATCGCGGCCGTGATCCCGTTCGACGGCGGGACGTCCGGCGAGGTGAAGATCACGTCGTCGGCCTTGCCGTTGGTCTGCGCGATCACGTAGTCGGCCTCGAGCCGCGCCGCCTCCCAGAACGGCACGTTCACGAACGCCTTGGTGAGCTTGTTGACGGCGGCGCCCGGACCGGTGGGGGGCGGGGTGTTCTGCTGGCCGTTCTGGAAGTCGTGGGTGATGACCACGGGGATGCCGGCGGCCTTGGCCTTCTGCATCGCCGGAACGATCAGGTTCACCGCGATCCCCTGGCCCAGGATGATCACGTTTGCATGCTGGGCGATCGCCTGGTTGATCCCGGCCGTCCACTGGGTCGGCGTGCCCTGGTTGGTGTACTCCACCCACTTGGCGCCGTACTTCTTGGCGACCTGTGCGGCGGCCTGGTCGACGCTGACCACGTAGGGCACGGCGCTGGTGACCGGGATGTCGAAGATCACCTTGCCCTTGATCTTCGTCATGTCGAACGACGGCGCCTTGAGCTTGAACGTCGGGATCGCCGACGCGGCGGCGATCTGCTGCTTGGCGTAGGCAACGCCGGCGTTGCCCGAGCTAGCAGATGTAGTTGAACCCCCCGACGAGCCGGAGCTGCTCGAGGAGCTGGAGCTGGAGCTGCTGCCGCAGGCCGCGAGCAGCATCACCGCCCCTAAGCAGATTACGGCGGCTATTCCCGCCCGGAAACGACTCTTCTGAAGCAAGTTGCCTCCTCCTCCGACGGGTTGGCCATCGGATCTCTCGCCTCCCGCAGCGATATTTGTATACGGCAGTACGCGATCGAGTACTGGTGGGGGAGCCTAACTAGATCGAAGAGCGGTTGTCAACGGGCCGACGTATACAAACGCTGTCTTAACAAAGCCCGTCCGACATCGGTGCCATTGACGGTCGAGACCGACAGCCGGAGCGCTGCGCGCACGAATATCCCTTTTTAGACCGGGATGTTCGTCCAAGGCACGTATCCTCCCCGAAAGGTCCGACATTTACTGCCCAAAACAGAATCACGCGGTGCTCGGGACCGGCAAATGTATGCAAATCGTGCGCCACAACGAGGACCCCGCGGGGCCTTCAGGTACCCCTTCCAGGGCCTCGCGCAGGCCGACGGAATACCGCCTCAGGCGACCCCTGTAGGACCCCTGGGAGGCCGGGCGGCCGGGGTAGGAAGCGGCCGGTCCCGTTGGGCCCGATCCACTCCTGATCGTGGACCATCACGGTCCCGCGCAGGATCGTCGTGGTCGCGCTGCCCTCGTAGCGGTAGCCGTCCCAGATGCTGTAGTCGACCGTATGCAGGTCCTCGGTGGCGAACGTACCCGAGCGGGTCGGGTCAAACAGCACGACGTCGGCATCGGATCCGGGGAGCAGGCTCCCCTTGGCCGGCCACAGCCCCAGTCGGCGCGCGACCCCACACCCGGCGAGCTCGGCGAAGCGGGGCAACGACCACCCGCGGCGAGCAACGGCCTCGGTGTAGATCACCGAGAGCCTCGTCTCCAGGCCGTTGTGCCCGGAGGGCACGGTCGGAAGGTCGAGCCCGTTGATGTTGCGGATCGACAGCGGGCAGGTGTAGTCGTCGCTTGAGACGTGACACAGAGTCCCGTCGGCGAGCGCGTCCCACAGCGCGTCGCGATTCTCGGGCGGACGCAACGGCGGATAGTTGCCCCAGTTGGCGCCATCGGGCCGCTCGACGACGTCCTCCTTGGAGAACACGACGTAGTTGTGGCAGCACTCGGCGAACACCGGGAGGCCTCGGGCCTGGGCGGCGGCGATCTCCCGCGCCGCGGCGTCGCACGTGACGTGGAGCACGAACAGCGGACAGCCGCCGCTGGCCGCGAAGTCGATCGCGCGCGACACCGCTTCGGACTCCACCCAGTCGGGACGGCTGTCCTCGGTGTAGCGCCAATCCGACAGCCCGGCCGCGATCAGGCGCCGGGTCCGGGACGTGATCACATCGGCGTTCTCGGCGTGCACGACCGCGGTCCCACCCGTGCGGCCGAGCTCCGCGAACAGCTCCGCGGCGGCGCCGTCGCCCGGATAGAACTCGGGGAAGTTCATGAACAGCTTCACGGTCGTGACCCCGTCCTTGACCACCGCCTCGACCTCGGAGAGCTCGTCGTCACCGATCGCGCCGGTGACGATCAGGTGCAGCGCGTAGTCGCAGCAGATCTCGCCGTCGGCCCCCCGGCGCTTGTCGTTGACCGCGTCGAGCAGCGAGCCGCCCTCAGGGCTTCGGAACGCGAAGTCGACGATCGTGGTGGTCCCGCCGTACAGTGCCGCCCGGCTGCCCTCTGCGTACGGCTGCGAGATCAGGTTGCCCAGCCGGAAGTCGAAGTGGACATGGGCGTCGATCCCGCCGGGGAGCACCAGCTGGCCCTCGGCCGACAGCGTGCGGTCGGCGTCGTCCAGGACGCCGGGGGCCGCGATCGCCGCGATCTTGCCCCCGCGGATCCCGATGTCGCCGGGACGGACTCCACGGTCGTCGACCAGCAGCCCGTCGCGGATCAGCAGGTCATACGCCGACATGCTCCTCCTCGGGCTCGAAGCGACGCACGTAGTCCATCGCTTCGGCAACGCCCGTCAGCTCCTGCCACTCCCGGAACGTCCCCATGCGGTCAGCCATCGGATCGCTCGTCCCGTGCGTGCCGAGCGTCTGCAGGACGTCGCGCATCGCGCCGATCGCAGCGAAGTACGGAGTCGTCGGATAGATCGCGATCGCGTAGCCCATCACCTCGAGCTCGGGCGCGGGCAGGAACGGCGTCACACCGCCCTCGACCATGTTGGCCATCACCGGCGCGTCGATCAGCTTCGGGATCGCCTCCAGCTGCTCGCGCGTCTCGACCCCGTCGAAGAACACAACGTCGGCGCCGGCCGCGAGGTACTCGCGCGCGCGCGCGAGGGCGTCGTCAAAGCCGGTCACGGCGATCGCATCGGTGCGGGCGATGATCAGGAAGTCGGGATCGCGCCGGCTGTCGATCGCCGCCTCCAGCCGCCCCACGTGGGTGGCGGTGCTGACCAGCCGCTTGCCCTCGTAGTGCCCGCAGCGCCGCGGCACGTCCTGATCCTCGAGGTGCAGACCGGCCGCCCCCACGTTCTCCATCTCCCACACCAGCCGCTGGACCGAGAGCACCGATCCGAAGCCGGCCTCGCCGTCGGCGAGCACCGGCAGGCCGGTGGCCCGGACCGCTCCTCCCACCTGCGCGACCGCCTCGGTCAGCGTGCGCGTGCCGAAGTCCGGCATGCCGGGGAACGAGGAGGAGCTCAGGCCTCCGGAAAAGTAGATCGCGTCGAAGCCAGCTCGGGCGATCAGGCGAGCGGAGACACCGTCATAGGCGCCGGGCAGCACCGGCATCCCAGGAGCCTCGATCGCTGCGCGGAGCCGTCGTGGGTGGCTGAGGCCGTCGTTTTCGGGCATTGGGTCTCCTCTCAGTCGCGACCGACGCGCATCCCGTCGAGGATCTCGCCGGTGGCGCGCACGAGCGCGAAGTTGTTATTCATACGTCGGATCGAGTCGTCGTGCAGCTCGGGCTCGCGGTCTGCGCAGGCGTCCTCGACGAGGACCACTCGGTAGTCGAGGTCGGACGCGTCGCGCACCGCGCTCTCGACGCAGCCGCTGGTCACCACGCCGGTCATCAGCACGCACTCGATCTGCAGCTGGCGCAGCAGCCGGTCGAGGTGGGTCGACCAGAACGGACTCGCGGTCGTCTTGTCGAGCACGAAGTCCCCCCGGTCGACCTCCAGCTCGGGCAGCAGCGCCGCCTGCGGATCGTCGCGGCCGACGGCGATCCCGAACTCGCGGAACCGCAGGCCGTTGTCGGCCGCGTCGGGGTGCAGCGACCGGCAACGCAGGTAGATCACCGGAAGGCCGCGCTCGCGCACGGCACGGCCGAGCCGGACGACGTTGGGCACGACCACGTCGGCGACGCGGTTGAAGTAGCCCTCGAGTTCGTCCCACCGCCCGAGCTCACGGGCGCGCTGCGCGTGTTCGCCGTCGAGCGCCGCATCGAGCACCTGGAGGTCGATCACGGTCAACGCGCAACGCATCCGTGTCAGATCGGGCGGCTGCAGCCGACCCACCACCGAGCGGGTGGTTACGCGTTCGTCGAAAGTCTTCATCTCAGGTGGCTCGCGACATCGAGACCCGAACCGGTCTCGGTATACGACTGCACACAATACGCCGCGACGGCAGCCGACAGGCTGTCGGCAGCGTCAGCCGCGCTGCACCGGGAACTCCTCGTGGTGCTCGTGCCACCAGTTGGCGATGTCGAGCCGCCGCGCGAACCACACGTCGCCCTTCTCGTGGGCGTACTCCAGGAAATCACGCAGCGCGCTGATCCGTCCCGCCTGGCCGATCAGCCGCGAGTGCAGGCCGATCGACATCATCCGCGGATGGGTCGCTCCCTCGTCCCACAGGTAATCGAGGGCGCGGCGGCTCTGATCGAAGAAGTCCACCGGCGCGCCGTAGCCCTGCGGCAGCACGAACTTCGCGTCGTTGTAGGTGAAGCTGTAGGGCACGATCAGGTGCTGCTTGCCGGAGACCTCGACGTAGTACGGCAGGTCGTCGTTGTAGGCGTCGGAGTCGTAGACGAACCCACCCTCCTCGACGAGCAGCTCGCGGGTGTTGACCGAGGGGCCGTAGCGGCAGTACCAGCCGTGAGGCCGCTCTCCGCAGGTCCGCTCGATCGACGCGACCGCCTCGGCGATGTGCGCCTTCTCCTCCTCGCGCGACAGCAGCCACGGCTCCTCCCAGCGCCAGCCGTGCGAGCACGGCTCGTGGCCGGCCTCTCGCACCCACTCGGCCACCTCCGGATGCAGCTCCCAGGCCACGGCCGCGCCGTAGAACGTGATCGGGATCTTGAACGAGTCGATCAGCCGCTGCACCCGCCAGACGCCGGCGCGGCTGCCGTACTCGTACACGGACTCCACCGCCAGGTCGCGGTACTGCGGATCCATCGCGTACGGGATCTCACCGAGCGCCGCCTCGCTGCGCCCGTCGCCCTCGACGACCTTGGAGATCTCCGAGCCCTCCTCCCAGTTCAGCACGATGCTGAGCGCCACGCGCGCGCCGTTGGGCCAGGTGACCTTCGGCACCCAGCGCCCGTAGCCGACGAGGTCTCGCTCGGGACCCGGACCGGACAGCTGTCGGAACTGCGGTGTGGTCATCTGCCGCTCCTTGTGGTGGCTAAGGGGCCTGCCCGGCCGCGACCGGCGCGATCACCCCGGAGTCGGCGAGCTCGTCGAGCTCGTCCTGGTCAAATCCCAGCTCCCCGCCGAGCACCTCTTGGTTGTGGGCGCCGAGGTCGGGTCCGCAACTGCGGATCTGGCCGGGCGTGGCCCCGAGGCGGGTGATCACGTTCTGCATCTTCAGCGGTCCGAGGACCGGGTGTTCGACGGTCGTGATCGTATCCCGAGCGATGAACTGCGGGTCCTCGAAGATGTCAGCGATCGACAGCACCGGCGCGATCGCCGCCGACTGCTCCTCGAACGCACGGACGACCTCGTCGCTGTCGCGCTCGGCGATCCAGGACCCGATCGCGTCGTCGAGCTCGTCCTGGTGCTGGAGGCGGCCGTCGTGGTCGGCAAACCACGGCTCGTCGATCAGCTCCGGTCGGCCGACGAGCCGCATCACGCGCTCGGCGATCGACTGGGAGCTACCCGACAGGCCCAGCCACCGGCCATCCTTGGACTGGTAGGCGTTGCGCGGCGCCGTGAACGGCGCCCGGTTGCCGGTCCGGTTCTGGACGATGCCGAGCTGGTCATAGACCGAGGCCTGCGGCCCCAGGATCCAGAACAGCGGCTCGTAGATCGACAGGTCGATGGCCTGCCCGGTGCCGCCGTGCTCGCGCCACCACAGCGCCGACATCGCCGCGAACGCCCCGGTCAGCGCGGCGACGCTGTCACCGAGCGCGAACGGCGGGAGCGTCGGCGGCCCGTCGGGGAAGCCGTTGATGTGGGCGTAGCCCGACATCGACTCCGCCAGCGTCCCGAAGCCGGGGCGCCGCGCGTAGGGGCCGGTCTGACCGAAGCCCGTCGTCCTGCACCATCACCAGCCCCGGGTTGAGCTCGTGCAGGACGTCCCACCCGAGTCCCCACTTCTCCAGTGTCCCGGTCCTGAAGTTCTCCACGAACACGTCGGCGGTGGCGAGCAGACGCTTCATCGCCTCGGCGCCCTTGGGGTCAGACAGCTTCAGCGTGACCGAGCGCTTGTTACGGGCGATCAGCGCCCACCACAGAGACACGCCGTCCTTCTGCCAGCCGAGCTTTCGCAGGTTGTCGCCGGTCGGATGCTCGACCTTGATCACGTCGGCGCCGAAGTCGCCGAGCATCGTCGCGATCACCGGTCCGGCGAACAGCGACGCGGCATCGACGACGCGGATCCCCTCCAGTGGAAGCGGCGTGTCGCTCATGACGCCGACCCTTCGGTCTCGCGGTAGGCCTCGAAGCGGGTCAGCTTGCGTCGGGCCAGGTAATAGATCGGGTAGTCGACGAAGCGGCCGTCGAGGCGCAGCGAGGCGACCCCTCGGGACTCGGCCTCCTCGAACGCCTCGACCACCCGTCGGGTACGGGTGGCCTCCTCGTCGGTCAGCTCCGAGTAGGCGCGGTTGATCACCGGGACCTGCGGCGGGTACACGGCCACTCGCCCCTGAAAGCCCAGCGTCCGCTGCCGCCGCGAGTCGGCCAGAAGCCCGTCGGCATCCTCGACGTTGAGGAACGGGCCGTCGATCGGCGCCACCATCCCCGCGGCCCGGGTGGCCACCACTACCTTCCCGCGCGCGTAGGCGAGCTCCGCGCCGCCCTCGGTCAGCTCAACGCCCAGCGCAACCGAGAAGTCGCCGAGCCCGAAGATCGCGGTCACCGTCCGGTCCGGGGCCTGGTCGAGGATCTCGTCGCAGCGACTGATTCCCCGCGGCGTCTCGAGGATCGCCAGCAGCCGCACGCTGCCGGCCTCCATGCCGTTGGCCTGCTCGGCCGCCGCCAGCGCCCGGTCGGCCTCGGCGAGCGTCTCGGTGTCCTCGATCTTCGGGACCACCACGGCGTCGAGGTTCGAGCAGACCACGGCCGCGATGTCGTCGTGCAGGCGTCCGGTCTCGATCCCGTTGACCCTGACCGTGTTCACCTGGTCGCGGCTGTAGCTCTCGATCGCCGACCGGGTCGTCGCCCGGGCCGCGGTCTTACGGTCATCGGCCACCGCATCCTCGAGATCGACCACGATCACGTCAGCGCCGAAGCTCGTCACCTTGGCCAGCTTGCGCTCGTCGCTGCCGGGGACGAACAACAGCGCACGCATCAGCTGTTCGTCCCAATCGATCTTGGTCACTCGCACGCTCCGTTTTGTCGGTAACTGGCCATGCCGGCCGATGGGTACGATACAAAAATAGAATGTTTTCCGGTGTTCGATGACCCGCGCGCTCTCCCCACCCCACAGCACGACCAAGACCGAGGCAGCGTTTGACGAGCTGCGCCGGGCGATCGAGGAGGGCCGGCTCGCCCAGGGCTCGCGGCTGTCGGTCAAGCAGTTGGTGGAGGACCTCGGGATGAGCCCGACCCCGATCCGCGAGGCGCTGCGCCTGCTGCAGGCCGACGGCCTGGCCACCTACGAGCCCTACCACGGGATGGTGGTCGCCGACTACTCCGCCGAGAGCGTTACCGAGGTGTCGGTGATGCGAGCGCTGCTCGAGCCGCTGGCGGTCGGGCTCGCCGTGGCCCGCACCGGGCCCGCAGAGCTGGCCGAGATGCGCGCGGCCCACGACGCTCACGGCCGGGCGATCCACGACGGGACGCACCGAGGTCAGGCCGCCTCACTGAACGCCGCGTGGCACCAGGCCGTGTACCGGCCGTGCGACTCGCGCCTGCTGCTCGACTTCATCGCTCGGCTGTGGAGCGCCGTCCCGGTCGAGGCGATCTGGCGCAGCGACCGGGCCGAGGAGTCCTTCGCCCAGCACGAGCTGATCATGGAGGCGGTGCAGCAGCGAGACGCGGCGGGCGCCCGCGAGCTGATGCGCGAGCACATCGAGTACGGGGTCGACGCGACGCTGGCCGGTATGCGCGCGCGGGGCCGATGAACGACGCCGACCTGCAGACGCTGATCGACGCGCCCGAGCGGCGCGGCGAGACCACGGCGTTGGAGCTGACCGACGCGATCCTGGCCCGGATCGACGGCCACCGGGAGCTGGGGGCCTACATCTCCGTGACGGCGGAGCGTGCGCGGGACGCTGCGCGGGAGGCCGATCAGCGCCGGGCCCGGGGCGACAGCCTCGGGCCGCTCGACGGGATCCCGGTTGCGCTGAAGGACAACATCGACCTGGCCGGGATCCCCGCGACCGCGGGCTCGGCCTGGTTTCGCGACCGCGTTCCGCGCCGCGACGCGGTCGTCGCGCGTCGGCTGCGCTCCGCGGGCGCGGTGATCGTGGGCAAGACCAACATGCACGAGCTCGCCTTTGGGGCGACCAACGACAATCCCCACTTCGGGACCTGCGCCAACGCCTGGGACGCGGCCCGCATCCCCGGCGGCTCCAGCGGTGGCTCCGGGGCCGCGCTGGGCGCTGATCTGTGCCTGGCCGCGCTCGGAACCGACACCGGCGGCTCGGTGCGGATCCCGGCCGCGCTCAACGGCGTGACCGCGCTGCGTCCGACGTACGGCTCGGTGAGCAACCGGGGCGTGCTCCCGATCACGCCGTCGCTGGACACCGTCGGCGCGATGGCCCGCAGCGCGTTCGACACCGCCACCGTGGCCCGCGCAATCGCCGGCTACGACCGGCACGACCCTTACGCGGTCGCTCCCCCGGCACTCGAGCGCCGGCCGGCGCCCGCGGGCCGTCCGCTCCGGGGCCTGCGGGTGGCGATCGCCGACGGTTACTTCTTCGACGATGTCTCAGCGTCGGTCACGGCCAACGCTCATGCCGCCGCCGACGTGCTGGGGGAGCTCGGCGTCACGCTCGAGCGGATCGACACGGCGGCAGCGAGGCGAGCCACCGCCGATTGCAGCCTGCTGATCCGCGCTGAGGCGCTCGCGCTGCACGAGCGGCGGCTGGCGCGGGATGCAGAGAGCCTGGGCGAGGATGTCCGCCGGCGGCTCGAGCTGGGCCGAGCTGTGACCGGGGTGCAGGTCGCGCAAGCGCTCGACCGGATGCGCCACTGGCAGGCGCGCATGCGCGTGGCGCTGCACCGGGTGGACATGATCCTGACCCCCACGACGCCGGAGGTGGCGCCGCCGCTGGCCGGCGCCGAGACGATCTCGACCACTGCCCGCCTGACCTCGCTCGCCTATCCGTGGAGCCTCGCCGGCCTACCCGCGATCTCACTGCCGAGCGGCAGTGGCGAACACGGGCTGCCGACGGGCGTGCAGCTGACCGCCGCGCCGTGGCGCGACGACCTGCTGCTCGAGGTGGGGATCGCCTTCCAGGAAGTCACCAGCTTCCATCGCGAGCGCCCGCCTGAGCCGGGACCGAATCGAGTCTGAGGTCCGCGCTCGCCGCCGCATCGAGCGCCGGCGGGTCGCGACTGGGGATGCTGATCAGCCGCCGCGGCCCCAGCGCCAGCAACGTGGCCGCCGTCAGCACCGCGAGCGTGGCCACCGACCACACCACGGTCCACGAGTTCAGGGCGTCGTGAAGCGCGCCGAGCACCGGCGGCACGACCACGACGCCGAAGTACAGGAACACCAGGCCGCGTCCGGTCGCGCGCCCGAGGCTTCTGTCGCCGGCGCGGTCGGTGATCAGCGCCATGTACACGCCGTTCCAGCCGATCGAGCAGAACCCGACCAGCGCGATCACCGCCCACAGCAGGATCCCGCCGACCCCGGCCGCTAGCGCGGTCAGCCCGATGACGCTGCCGATCGAGCTGATCACCAGCGTGGTCGCGTGCGAGGAGTTGAACACCCGGTCGGAGATCGCTCCCCAGACCAGCCTGCCCACGCACCCGGCGGCGAACGCGACGCTCAGCCCGGCGCCCGCGACCGGCTTGGAGAAATTCTGGGTGTCGACGAGGTAGATCGTGAGGTAGCCGGCGACGCTGAGCTGAACCCCCGAGCTGACGAACCCGAACAGCGCGGTCGCGGTGGCGCCGGGCACCGCCACCTGCACGAGCGAGATCCTGCCCTCGATCGTGCCGGGCGCCTCGAACCAGCCGGCGCGCTCACGCCGCGCCGCCCACAGCGCCCCGATCGCGCACCCGAGCAGGCACGCGATCGGCACGATCAGCGCTTCGCGCCACCCCATCAGGTCGGCGAGCGACGGGAGGATCGCCCCGGCGAGCAGACCTCCGAGCGTGACTCCGGCCTGCTTGATGCTGAGGAAGAACGCCCGGCTGCTCCGCGGCACCAGCGATGTCGAGAGCACGTTCGTCGCGGGGTTGACCGCGCCGTACCCGACCCCGCCCAGGGCTACCCCGATCAGGAACGCGATCGTGTTCGGGGCGACGGCGGCGAAGCCGATCCCGACCGCGACCCCCACCAACGCCATGGCGAGCGCGCGACCCGCGCCCACCCGGTCGGTGAACTTGCCGGCGGCCACCGACACCGAGACCGCGCCCAGGAACACCAGCGCGGGCAGCGCCCCCACCTCGAACGTCGACAGGTCGAAGCTGGATCGCAGATAGGGGGCCAGTGCACCCAGGCCGAGCGTGGTGAACGTGCTCGTCCCCATCGCCAGCACCGACAGGGCGAGGCCGGCGACAACCGGCCGGCGAAGCCAGGGAGCGCTCACGCCCCGTGGCTCAGGACGCGGGCGCGGCCGCGGCGACCAGCGAGTGCAGCTTCTCGTCCTGAAGCGTCTCGGGGCTCATGTAGGCGCGCTTGGAATGGGACAGGCCGAGCGTCACCATCAGCTCAGCCAGCTTGATCGCGAGCGGGCCGGGATTGATCACCGGCACCCCGAGGGTGCGGCGCAGGTGGTCCACCGATTGGTGCATGGTCGTGGAGCCGATCAGGATCACGTGCGCTCCGTCCTGCTCGAGCGCCGCGCGCCCCTCTCGCTCGAGCGCGGCGAACACGACCTCCTCCTTGCCGGCGAGCAGTTGTTCCTGATCGGGACGGACGCCGATCGAACGGATCGAGGCGCAGAAGTCGCGCGTGCCGTACTCCGCCATCGTTTTCTCGTACATCGGGACCCACCGGTCCCACATCGTCAGGATCGAGAACCGCCGGCCCAGCATCGCGGCCACGTGCTGCTGCACCAGGCCCGGGCCGAGCACCGGGATCGACAGCCGCGATCGCAGCGCGGCCAGCCCCGAGTCCGAGACCGTGTCCATCACGACCGCGTCATAGCCCTCGTCCTCGCTTGAGAGCCCGGCCTCGGCGATGTAGGCGTCGAGGATCAACAGCTCGTATGCGCTGTCGGCGTTGTGGCAGGAGTTGCGCACCGGCACGAACTCGTAGTCGACCCCGGGGGTGCGAATCTCGGCCGGCAGCTGGGCCGCCCGGTTGGCCAGTCCGACCTCGTCGAACGGGAACGGGACGATGTACTTGATGCGCACCGGGACTTACACCTCCTGGCGGGCGCCCCGTTGCGCCCGAAGGGCGTCGGTGGCGCTCGCATCGACTGTATGGGTTGACTCGTCGATGACCACGCCGTACTGCTCCCGGGCATCGTCGACTGTGATGAGCTCGTCGAGCCAGTCACGCAGCACCGCGGCCGCAACGCGCTCGAGCGGATCGCCATAGCCGCCGCCGCACGCCTGCTCCCACCGCAGCGCCGCGCCGGTCTCCATCGTGTAGTTGGTGTTCTTGGAGTAGAGCGGCGACTCCGACCCGTCGGGATCGATCTTGGTCAGACGCAGCGTGTGCCCGAAGCCGCCGCCGAACAGGCCGGGCGGCGGATCGTAGGCGCGGTCGGTCTCCGTGGTGAACGCACCACCCTTGGTGAATCGGTTCTCTCGCACCACGCCGAGTCCGCCGCGCCAGCGGCCGGGAGCCGGGGTCACGTCGTCGCGCAGCTCGTAGCGCACGGTGTGCAACGGGAACAGCCAGTCGGTCTCCTCGATCGGCGTGTTACGGGAGTTGACCGTCAGCACGTCGATCGCGTCCATCCCGTCCTTGCCGCAGCGGCCTCCGTAGGCGCCCTCGTTGATCTCGACGTGGACCCAGTACTCCTCCTGCTCGGGGATGTAGCCGGTGTAGACGCCGACGCCGACGGCGCTGCAGCCGGCGCACACGCGGTCGGGTACGACCTCTGACAGGGCCACGATCGCGCAGTCGGACACGCGCATGATCGGGCACACGCGCGACAGCGCCGAGCGGGGGAACGTGGGATTGAAGATCGAGCCCTCACGCGCAACCACCTTGATCGGGCGGAAGATCCCGTCGTTCTGGGGGATGAAGTCCGAGAAGGTCGCCTCGTCGAGGAAGATCGAGCGGATCACGGTGTAGATGCCCGGCAGCACGCTGCCGCCGAACGGCACGTTGAACCCGGTCGGCACGTTGTCGCAGGACTCCGACAGGTCGACCGTGATGTCGGACCCGGAGATCTCGACCTTCGCCTTGACGTACAGCGGCTGATCGCGGTTGCGCCCGTCGTCGTCGAGCCACCCGTCGGCCTCCCAACTTCCGTCGGGGACCGACTCGATCTGGGCGCGCATCATCCGCTCGCAGTAGTCGAGAAACTCCTCGATCGCCTGCAGCACGGTGTCCTTGCCGTACTTCTCCAGCAGTCCCAGGAACCGACGCTCGCCGAGCCTCCCGGCGGCGATCATCGCCTCGGTGTCGCCGATCACATAGCTGGGCGTGCGGGTGTTGTCGATAAAGAACTGCCACAACTGCTCGTTGCGCACCCCCCGCTCGTACAGCTTGAGCGAGTCGTAGATCTTGGACTCGGCCCACACGTCGTGGACGTCGATCGCGATGCCGGGGAACACTCCGCCGGTGTCGGACAGGTGGATCGTCGATGCCGACCAGGCGATCAGCTCGTCCTCCCAGAAGATCGGCACAGCCACGCACAGGTCGGGCGAGTGCGACGCCCCGTGGTAGGGGTTGTTGTGGATGATCACGTCGCCCGGGTTCACCTTGCCTTCCAGCCGGCGCATGAACCCGCGGATGTAGGCGGGGATCGAGCCGATGTGCATCGGCGTCGTGTCGGACTCGCAGATCTCGCGGCCGTCGACGGTGAACAGCCCGCCGCCGAGGTCCTCAACCTGTTGCGCGGCGGGGCTATAGGCCATCCGCTTCAGGGCGTGCCCCATCTCCAGGCCGATCGCCTGCAGCGACCCGCCGAGCACACCCAGGGTGACCGGATCCAGCCGGCCGGTCGCGCTGTTTACGCTCATCCGCCCTCTCCTTCGACGTCGATCACGATCGTGCCGTCGCCGAGGACCCGCGCCGAGGTCGCAGGCGGCAGCACGGTGGTGGAGTCGAGCTGCTCGATCACCGCCGGGCCGGGGATCACATCGCCGGCGCGCAGCCCGGTGCGGTCGTAGAACGGCGTGTCGTGCGAGGTGCGCTCGCCGTCGCTCGCGAACAGCACCGCCCGCCGGTCGACGATGGCGTCCGCCGGCGACCGGCCGTCGGCCGACCCGATCGGAGCCAGCTCGAGCTTTGGCATGACGCCGATCGCGTAGCTGCGCAGGTGCACGATCTGAACGGGTGTCTCCTCGAACCGGTAGAAGAACTCACGCTCGTGCGCGGCCTCGAACTCGGCCGCGATCGCCTGGGGGTCGATCGGGCCCGGAGCGCAGCGGCACCAGCAGCTCGTAGGCCTGCCCGACGTAGCGGCAGTCGGCTAGCCGCTGGAACACCCGATCCTCGCCGGGCACGCCGTCGGCGTCGAGGCTCTGCAGCCCCAGCGCCTCCATCTCGCGGTAGGTCTGCTCGAGCTGATCCACGTCGGCCTCTGACGAGATCACCATCACGGTCCGCTGCGTCTCGTACTTCAGGTCGGACGCCAGCAGGCCCATCGCGGAGGTGATCCCGGGGTGCAGGGGCACGATCACCCGCGGAATCGAGAGCTCGCGGGCGATGTCGACGCCGTACAGCGGGCCGCCGCCGCCGAACGCCACGAGGCTGAAGTCGCGCGGGTCAAAGCCCTTCTGGACCGAGTTGATGCTGATCGCGTTGACCATGTTCTGGGTGATGATCTGCGTCACCCCGAGCGCCGCGTCGTCAGCGTCCATGCCGAGCCGCTCGCCGAGGCGGGCGAGCGCCTCGCGCGCGGGCTCGACGCTCAGCTCGAGATTGCCGGCCAGGCGCGCCTGCCGGCGCAGCCGTCCGAGCACGGCCTGCGCGTCGGTGGCAGTCGGCTCGGTGCCGCCGTGGCCGTAGCAGACGGGGCCGGGGACCGCGCCCGCGCTGTGCGGCCCGACGCGCAGCAGACCGCCGGCGTCGATCCGGGCGATCGATCCGCCGCCGGCACCGATCGTGTCCAGGTCGACCATCGGCACCATCACGTCGTAGCCGCCGATGTTGGTGTCGTACAGGTGCTTCATCCGCAGCTGGCCACCCGGGGCGACGCCGATGTCGGCAGAGGTCCCGCCCACGTCGAGGGTGATCACGCTGTCCAGTCCCGCAGCCCGGCCGACCGCGATTCCGCCGATGATCCCGGCAACCGGTCCGGACATCAGCAGCTGCGTCGGCCGCTGCACCGCGCCGTCGACGGTCAGCGTGCCCCCATTGGACGCCATCAGGTGGAACTCGGTGCCGGCCGCCAGCTGCTTCAGCGAGGCGCCCATGCTCTCCAGGTAGCGGCTCGTCTTGGGGCCGATGTAGGCGTTCAGGGCGGTCGTCGAGAAGCGCTCGTACTCGCGGTGCTGAGGGGTGACCTCGTGCGAGATCGAAAGGTGGGCATCGGGCATCTCATCGGCCAGGATCTCCTTGACCCGCAGCTCGTGCGCCGGGTTCAAGAACGAGAATAAGAAACACACCGCAACGGCCTCGACGTCCTCCTCCCGAAGCCGCTTGACCGCGTCGCGCACCTGCTGCTCGTCGAGCTCGGTCTCGACGTCTCCGGGCGGGACGATCCGCTCGGACACCGGGATCCGCAGCCGCCGGTCGACGAGGCTGGGATCACGCCAGGGCAGGTCCTGGTAGATCGAGAACGTCTTCGGCCGCCGATGGCGACCGACGTAGATCACGTCCCGGAAGCCCTCGGTGGTGATCATGCCGGTCTTTGAGCCCTTGCGCTCGAGCACGATGTTGGTCGCCACGGTCGTGCCATGGAGCAGCTGCTGGATCTGCTCCAGCGGGCGCGAATCCGCCTCGCACAGCTCGCGCAGTCCGTTCATCGTGGCCACCGACGGGTCCGCCGGGGTGCTCGGGACCTTGTGGACGCTGATCGTCTGGCTCTCGTCGTCGACCAGCATCAGGTCGGTGAAGGTGCCGCCGACGTCGATCCCGACCCTGACCACTCGGTTAGCCCTCGATCGCCGCGGGGACCGCCGCCGCGTCGCCGGACCGACCGGTCCCGCCGGCGAGGCGGTCGAGCACCTCGTCGGTGCTGAGCACGTGCCCGTACAGGCGCTGCATGACCGTCAGTGCCGCGTCGTGGTACTCCTGGGTGTCGGCGCCGCAGGCATCCTCGACCAGGACGCAGCCGAACCCGCGGTCCGACGCGTCGCGCAGCGTGCTCTCCACGCACATGTTCGTCGACACGCCGGTGAACAGCAGGTCCCTGGCGCCGTAGGTGTGGAGGATCAGCTCGAGCTCTGAGGAGGTGAAACCACTCGGGGTGATCTTGTTGACGACCCGCTCGTTGGGCTGCCTGGCCAGCTCGTCGAGCAGCTGATGCTCGCGGTTGCCCTCGCGGTTCTTGGTGGCGCGACAGAGCTCATACATCTGAGGCGACAGATCACTGTAGTCCGACACCTCCGAGCCGTAGGTGAGAAACACCCGGCGCATATCGTGCGCTCGGGCCCAGTCGAGCAGCCGCAGCGTGTTGGGCAGCACCTTCTCGGCGATGCGCGCGAACCGGTACGAGGCCTCCTCGAATCGGCCCTCCGCGGCCAGCAGCTGGCCGAGTCCGAAGTCGGGGTGCCCGGTGGCGTACATCATGTCGACCACGACCAGGCAGGTCGTGCTCGGCGCCAGCTCTACCGGCGGGGTGTAGATCGAGACGTAGTCGTTTGTCTGCATGGGCCTCCCTTACGGGACGAGGATGACCTTTCCGATCTGCTCGCGGCGTTCGATGATCCGGTGGGCCTCGGCGGCGTCGCGGAGCGGAATCTGTGCGTGGACGGCCGCCTTCAGGCGCCCCTCGCCCATCAGCTTCATCGCCAGCTGCATCTCCGCGGGCGTCCCGATCCGCGAGCCGAGTATCTCCCACTCGTTGCGGAACACCTCGATCACGTCGAGCTCGGGAGTTTCGCCGGCGTGCGCTCCGCAGGTGACCAGGCGGCCCCCGGGCGTCAGCGAACGCAGGCTGTCCATCAGCAGGTCTCCGCCGACGTGCTCGAGGAACAGATCCGCGCCGAGCCCGTCGGTGAGCTCGAGCACGCGCGGCGCGATCGGTCCCTCGCGGTAGTTGATCGTCTCGTCGGCCCCCAGCGCTCGCGCCCGGTCGAGCTTCTCGTCCGAGCCGGCGGTCGCGATCACGCGGGCGCCCGCCAGCGCGGCGATCTGGACCCCGGCGTGGCCAATTCCACTGCCGGCGGCCTGAACCACGACCGTCTGGCCCGGCTGCACCTGGCCGCGCGTGACCAGCATGTGCCACGCCGTGGTGAACGCCACCTGGCCGGCGGCGGCCTGCTCGAAGCTCAGGTCGTCGGGCAGGATGTGGGTCGCGCGCGCGGGCGCGAGAACGCGCTCGGCATATCCGCCGAGCAGCTGCACGCTGAACATCTGGGCGTTGCGGCACAGGTTCGGCTTGCCAAGGGCGCAGTAGCGACAGTGGCCGCACTCGATCTCATGCCTGGCCCACACCCGGTCGCCGACCGACAGCGTGTCGACACCCGGGCCGACCTCGTCGATGACGCCGGCGAACTCAACGCCAAGCTGGTGTGGAAGCGGCAGCGGCCAACGCGACACGCCGGCCCGGAGGTCGACATCGAAGTGGTTGACCCCGCACGCCCGCATCGAGATCACGACCTCGGACTCGCCGGCGACCGGATCCTCGACGGGCTCGTAGCGCAGCACGTCGGCGGCGCCGTACTCGTGATAGCGGACGGCGTTCATGCGGCGCTCGTCATCGGACACCTGTACTTGGCAGGTCAGCAGGCACGCGGCCTCCGCTCTCCTCTCGCTGCAGTATGCAGTTGCATACCGAACAATACATCAGCAACCTCGCCGCGCGCCGGATGCGAAATCGGCCTCTCCCGCGGCCATCAGAGGGCGAGTCCGGGCTCGCCGGCGGTCCACCCGCCGTCGACCGGAAGCAGGTGCCCGGTGATCATCGAGGCAGCGTCCGAGCACAGGAACACCACCGGCCCGGCGATGTCCTTGGGCTGGGCGATGCGCCCCAGCGGGATCCGCCGCACCGACGCGTCGTGGACCTCCTTGATCTCGAGCATCGGCGCCGCCATCGGCGTCCACACAAATGTCGGCGCGATCGCGTTGACAGTGATGTTGTGCGGCGCCCAGTCGATCGCCAGGCTCCGGGTCAGCGCCGCCACCGCGCCCTTGGTCGCCGTGTACACCGACTGGTTGGGCAGCGACAGGATCGCCGCCTGCGAGGCGAAATTGACGATCCGCCCCTGCTCGCGCGGGATCATCTGAAGGGCCGCGGCCTGGGCGCAGAAGAGCGTCCCCTTGAGGTTCACGCGGATCAGCAGGTCGAGATCGGCCTCCTTGGCTACCTCGGCCGGCTCGTTCTCGCAGATCACCCCGGCGCAGTTCACGAGCGCGTCGGCCGGCCCCAGCCCGTCGGCGATCTGATCAAACGCCGCGGCCACCGCGTCCCGGTCGCCGACATCGCAACCCACCGCCAGTGCCTTGCGACCCGCCCCCTCGACCAGCCCGCGGGTCTCCTCGAGGCGCTCGACGTCGCGGTCGACCAGCGCGACGTCGGCGCCGGCGGTGGCCATCAGCACCGCCACGGCCTGACCGATTCCCTGCGCAGCGCCGGTGACGACGCCCACCCGACCGTCGAGGCCATAGCTCACATTGAAGTCCGACATCGGTACCCGATCTCCTTATGCAGCGCCGATCCGACCGCATTCAGGTCGGAGTTCGGCTTGTTCGTGGGAAGCACTGGGACGCGGCGGTAGATTACGGAAAAGTCCAACATTGACCGACGGGAGGTTCGATGGTCGCTGCGGGCAGCCGTCTGGATGGGGCGCGGGTCGTGGTCACCGGCGCCGGTACCGGAATCGGCCGTGCGGTAGCTGATCGCTGCCTGAGCGAGGGCGCGCGTGTGGCGGTGATGGATATCGACGGCGCGGCGGTTCAATCCGTCGCGCGCGAGCTGGGCGCCGAGCTGGCGGTCGAGGTCGACGTGTCGGACCGCGCGAGTGTCGCTGGCGCCGTCGCGCGGGCGGCCGAACAGCTCGGGGGTCTCGATCGCCTGGTCAACAACGCCGGGATCCCGATGGTCGGCGCCGTCCACGAGCTCGCCGAGGCCGACTGGGACCGGGTGCTCGACGTCAATCTCAAGGGCATCTACCTGATGTCCGGCGCGCTCTGGCCGCACCTCGTGGAGGCCGGCGGCGGCGCAATCGTCTCGACCGCGTCGATCGCCGGCATGTGGGGCACCCAGGGCCAGCCCGGCTACGCCGCCGCCAAAGCCGGGGCGATCATGCTCACCAAGTGCATGGCGCTCGACGGGGCCACCAGCGGGATTCGCGTCAACTGCGTGTCGCCGGGCTTCATCCGCACCCCGATGCTGGAGCGGTTCATCGATGGGCAGCCCGACCCCGCCGCCGCTCACGCCGCGTTCTCCGCCCGACACCCACTCGGCCGGCTCGGCGAGCCGCTCGACATCGCCGACGCGTTCGTATACCTGTTGTCAGACGAGGCCCGCTGGGTCACCGGCACCAACCTCGTCGTCGACGGCGGGCTTACTTCCGGGATCTGGGGCTGACCGGGTTTCCATCCGTTCGGCCGTCGCGGATCTCGGCGAGCACCGCGTCGGTGTCGGCGCCGATCGCGGCCGGGCCGGTCCAGCGGATCGCGCCCGGGGTGCGGCTCAGCCTGGCCACGATCCCCGGGATCGTGATCTCGCCCAGGTCGGGATCGGGCAGGCGGACGAAGCTCTCCCGCGCGCGGTAGTGCGGATCCTCGAGAATCTGGCTGGCGTCGTACACCGGTGCGATCGGCGCCTGCACCGAGTCGAACCGCTCGAGCACGTCCTGCAGCGGCCGCGCCCGGATCCAGTCGGCGACCAGTGCGTCGAGCTCGTCGGCGTTCTCGCGGCGGGCCGCGGCGCTGGAGAACCGCGGATCTGACGCCAGCTCGGGGCGATCCACGGCCGCCATCACCCGATCGGCGATCTGCTGGGTGCCGCCCGAGATCGCCACCCAGCGGCCGTCGGCGGTCTCGTAGGCGTTGCGCGGCGATGTCCGCGGTGAGCGGTTGCCCTGCCGGTCCTGAACGATGCCGAGCGAATCAAACTCGGTCACCTGCGGTCCGAGCGCGCTGAACAACGGCTCGTACAGGCTGAGATCGATCACCTGTCCCTGACCGCCGCCGGCGGCGTCGCGCCAATACAGCGCGGTGAGGACGGCGTAGGTGCCGGCCAGTCCGCAGACCGCGTCGGCCAGCCCGAACGGCGGAAGCGTCGGCGGGCCGTCGGCCTGGCCGGTCATGTGGGCGAAGCCCGAAAAGGCCTCCGCCAGCGTGCCGAACCCTGGGTGCTGCCGGTAGGGCCCGGTCTGACCGAACCCGGTCACGCGCGCGATCACCAGGCGAGGGTTGACTGCGTGCAGTTCCTCGGGAGACAGGCCCCAACGCTCGAGCCTGCCCGGCCGGAAGTTCTCGATCACCACGTCGGCCCGCGCGGCTAGCTCGCGCACGACATCGCGGTCCTCCTCCTGGCTGAGATCGAGCGCGATCACCCGCTTGTTCCGCGAGATCGTCTTCCACCACAGCGGGACTCCGTCCTTGGCCAGCCCCCAGCGACGGGCGTCGTCGCCCCGGGGATGCTCGACCTTGATCACGTCCGCGCCGAAGTCCCCGAGGTTCATCGCGATCAGCGGCGCCGCGTACAGGCTGGACATGTCGAGCACCCGGATCCCCTCGAGCGCGACCGGCGACGGCGCGACCGTGGCCGAGGAGGCAGGGGCGGCGGGCGCGGAGGGAGTCGGCGCAGAGGCAGTGGGCGCGGGGGCGGTCGAGGGCCGTCCGCGATCCCCCGGACCGCGGTTGGGCTGGGAGTCCAGCACCCGGCGGGCTCGCTCGGCGACCGGCGCGTCGATGAAGCGACCGTCGATGTGCACGCCGCCCCGCCCCTCGCTGATCCCCGCCTCGTAGGCGTCGACCACGGCCTGCGCCTCGGCGATCTGCTCGACGCTGGCCCCGAACACCTCCGCGATCACCGGCAGCTGATCGGGGTGGATCGCGTGCTTGCCGGCGAAACCCAGCGCCCGGGCGGCTTGCGCCTCGGCGCGCAGCTGCTCGGGCGCGCGGAAGTCGGGAAACACGCCGTCGTGGGGGGCGCCGAGTCCGTTGCGCCGCGAGGCCAGCACCAGCTCCGCCTTGGCGGTCAGCAGCGTGTGGCCGAGGCCGCCCTCGGGAGGCCAGTCGAGCCCCAGGTCGAGGCTGAAGTCGCCGGCGCCGAAGCCCAGGCAGGCGATCCGGGGGCTCGCGCCGGCGATCTCGTCCACACGTCCGAGTCCCGCCGCGGTCTCGATCGTGGCGATCAGGGAGACCGACCCGAGCGTCATCCCTCGGCTGCGCTCGAGCGCGCCGAGCAGGGCGTCCGCCGTCGCCACATCAGCCGCCGACTCGACCTTGGGAAGGATGATCCCGTCGAGGCCCGGCACCACGACCGCCTCCAGGTCGTCGACCAGGAGTCCGCTGGCGCCGGGGTTCACCCGGACCCACAGCTCCGCCCGCGACGATCCGCGTTGCAGTGTCGCCGCCACCAGCCGGCGGGCCGCCGCCTTGGCCTGCGGCGCGACCGCATCCTCGAGATCGAGGATGTAGGCCGAGCCGTCGAGCTGCTCGATCTTGGCGAGCTTGCGCTCGTCGGACCCGGGGACGTACAGCATCGCCGCCAGCGAGTGACTCACGGTCCCGTGCCTCCCAGCTTGGCCGAGATCTCCCGCGCCGCCTGGCTGAGTCGCGGCACGAACGCGCGCATGCTCGCGGCGGTCCAGCGCTGAGCCGGCCCCGCGGCCGTAACCGCGGCGACGACCCCGCCTGGGCCGTACACCGGCACCGACACCGCGCCGACGCCCGGCGTGCGGTCGCCAATCGCGACCAGATGACCCCGGCGAGCAAGCGCCTTGAGCGTCTTCACGAGCGAGTCGGCGGCCGCGTCATCTCCGAGGCGCGCTCGGGCGAGGGCCAGCACGTCGGCCTGTTCGCGGGCGGGCAGGAAGGCCAGGATCGTCTTGCCGGTGGGACCGCTCCACAGCGCGACCGGCTCGCCGATCGTGAGCACGCGCCGGAGCACCGCGGGGCTCTCGGCGCCCGCCACGCATACCCGCTCGTGGCCGCTGCGCACGTGCAGGCTGAGCGTCTCCCCGCATTCGTCGCGAAGCTGCTCGAGATGCGGTTGAGCGGCGTTCGGGAGACCCGAGCCTCCGATCACCACCGCCGCCAGCGACACCAGGCCCGGGCCGACCGAGTAGCGCTTGCTGTCCAGATCTCGCTGCACCAGCGTGCGCCGTTCGAGGTAGGCCAGCATCCGTGCGGCCGTCGACTTGTCCAGGCCGGACGCCAACGCGACCTCGGCCAGTCCACACGGCGCGGGTGCCCGCGCGACGTGCTCAACCACCTGAAATGCCCGTTCGGCCGTCTGGCTCATGCGTGTCAGTCACTGATACGGTCTCTCACTCAGCGCCGCCTGAGTCTACGCGCTGTCGACCTCCGATGACGCGACGCCTGCCATGAACACCCAGGATCCGCCGCGCCCATGGGAGCGATTGCTGTCCGGCGAGGATCGCGCCCGGGTCCAGCGCGCCGGGTTCGGACAGCGCGTCGGCTTCGGCCGTCGGCCGGCCGTGCTGGTGATCGACGCCCAGAACTACATGGTGGGCCCGCCCGCGGGATCGCCCCACGCCTACCCGTCCGCTTGCGGACCCCCGGCGCGACGGGCACTGGAGGCGACCGCGCGGCTGACCGAGGCCGCGCGGGAGATCTCCGCCCCTGTGCTCTACACGCGTAACCAGTACCGCCGCGACGGCGCCGACATGGGCGTGTACGCGCTCAAGCGAGGCCGCCCCGAGACGGAGGGCTGGTGCCTGGAGGGCTCCGAGGGCGCGCAGATCCACGCGCTGGTCGCCCCCCGAGAGCAGGACCTGATCCTCGATAAGACCAAGCCAAGCGCTTTCCACGGCACGCCGCTGCTCGACCTGCTCGTCGCCCGTGGCGTCGACACGGTGGTGATCGCCGGCGGGTCAACCTCGAACTGTGTGCGCGCGACCGCCGTCGACGCGGCCTCCCACAACCTCCGCACGATCGTGGTCGCCGACTGCGTGTTCGACCGCTTCGAGATCTCTCACCTGGTCGCGCTGTTCGACCTCGATCGCCAGTACGGCGACGTGGTCGGGCTCGAGGAGGCGATCGCGGGACTCCGCTCCGCGGACCGCCGGACCAGCTGAACAAATCCGCCGGGAACTTGCTCTCCGAGTTACGATCCCGCCCCAGACGGCAAAAGTCCGACATAAGAGGTGGTATCCGTGCCCAAGGTCTGCGTGCTCGTTCCATTCGCCCTCGACGCTCAGGGAATGGCCAATCGCCGGCTTCAGCAGCAGTCGGTCAAGCTGAGTCCCGACATGGAGCTCGACTACAAGGCGGTCAAGACCGGCCCGGCCCTGTATGACAGCTATCACGACTACTTGCTCGCGGACCTGTCGATGTTCGAGGCCGGCCTCGACGCGGCCGACGAGGGCTACGACGCTATCTGCATCGACACGATGAGCGACTCGGGGGCCAACGCGCTGCGCTCCGTGCTCGACATCCCGGTCGTCACCCCCGGCAAGGCCTCGTACCTGACGGCGCTGATGCTCGGCCACAAGTTCTCGGTGCTGACCCAGTGGGACGGTTGGATCCCGCTGTACAAGAAGGGAACGCAGGAGTACGGGCTGACCAACCACCTGGCCTCGGTGCGCTCGATCAACGTGATGCCGGACGTCTCCAACCTGCTGGGCGGCAAGGAGGAGGACGTGTTTCCCAAGCTCCGCGACGCGGGGCTGAAGTGCATCGAGGACGGCGCCGACGTGATCTGTCTCGGCTCGACCACGATGCACCAGTCACACGCGTACCTGACCGAGCAGCTGCCCGTTCCCGTGATCAATCCCGGGCCGCTCACATACAAGCTCGCCGAGACGCTGCTGGCGCTCGGCCTCTCCCAGAGCCGCACCGCCTATCCCAACCCGAACGTCGAGAACCTCGCGATGGTGCACGCCGCGATGGCCGGGGCCGCGGAGAGCGCGCAGGCGCCCGCCTGAGCCCGACGACGACCCGGATGTCGAACATTTGGACATCCGCATTGCCACGCCAAATCGAGAGGAGCCCCCATGCCCTTCGCCGACGTCGGTGACGTCCGCCTGTACTACGAGTTCACCGGACCCGAGGACGCGCCTCTGATCCTCCAATTCGGAGGGTCCCTATTCGGGCGCGCGAACTTCGACTCGGTCAACGACGGCTTCCGCGAGAAGTTCCGGCTGCTGAGCTTCGACGCCAGCGGCTACGGCCGATCCACCCAGCCGCTGACGGCGTACTCGATCGAGGGCTGGGCCGACGAGGGCGCCGGTCTGCTCGACGCGCTCGGGATCGAACGAGTGCTCACTCACGGGACGTCGATGGGCGGGATGATCGCACTAGCGTTCACCGCCAAGTACCCGGACAAGACGATCGCCAGCTGCGCCGACTGCGCGTTCGCCCGCTGCGACGTCTACCGCCGCACGATGTTCCGCAACTGGCGCCAGCAGTGCGAGGCGCTGCCGCTCGACGACTTCTGCGCGCTGCTCACGATCCAGGCGGTCGGGGCCGGGTTCATCGAGGACAACCCCGACGTGTTCGACAACGTCGCTCGGATCGTCGGGCTCAACTCGCCCTACACGGTGCGCCAGGCGTGCATCGCGATGGAGACGATGGACCTGGAGCCGCTCGTGCCTCAGATCCGGCGCCCGATCCTGTTCACCAACGGCTCGCGCGACATCATGACCCCGCCCGACCTCGCGCCCTCTGGCTACTCCGCCGGGCAGATCGTCGAGGCCGTGCCGGACTGGGCGCGCCTGCACGCGTTCCCCGACATCGGGCATGCCGACCTGCTGGAGATCCCGGACGAGGCGGTTCGGGTCGTCACCGCGTTCTTTGAGGAGATCCTCGCCGGAGAGGGTTAGCCGATCGAGGCGTGCATTTCACGCCAAATCCGAGCTGAATCTCGAGGCTTGCCGTGTGACGCACCGTATGCGTGCGCCCGACGGCAAGCCTCTCGCCGTGCGGCTGGATTTGTCGTGTTATGCACGCCCCCGGAGCGGGGGTTGGTTACAGAGCGTGGCGCTTGTAGAAGTCAGCGACCGCGCGGCAGTGCTCCTCGGTGCCGTCGAAGATCGTGGAGTGGTTGGACCCGGGGACGACGTAGACCTCGCCGTTGGGCAGGTTGTCGGCGACCCACTGCTGTCCGGCTCCCTTCGGCCCCTGGTCCCACGGGGTCATCACGTCCTCGTCGCCTCCGAGCACCAGCGCCGGAGAGGTGATCTTCGGCACCCACTCGCGCAGGTCCATGTCGATCATCGCCTGGCACGCCTGGATCATCACCCGGTCCTCGTTGGCGTCGCGCAGGATCTGCTGGATCACGTCGACGCCGGCCTGACCCTCGGGGGTCTCCATATACGCGCGCGACAGGCACTGCCACGAGATCAGCTCCGCGAGGACCCGGCTACCACAGCCCTCGAGCTTGATCAGGTCGATCCAGTTCTTGAATACCAGCTGACCGGAGAAGCCGAGCTTGGCGGCGGCGCAGTTGATGACCACCGACTGGACCCGCTCGGGGTACTTGCCGGCCATCACGATCGCCACCATCCCGCCCATCGACGTGCCGTGGACGTGGGCACGCTCGATCCCGAGCGAATCGAGCATCCCGGCGGCGTCGTCGGCCCAGACCTCGATGTCGTAGTGCTGCTCGGGCTTCTCTGACTGCCCGTAGCCCCGCTGGTCGTAGTCGACGCACTGGAACTCCTGGCTCAGGATCGGTGTCGCCGGCCCGAAGTTGAAGTGTCCGAACCCCGAGCCGTGGATCTGCAGCACGGGGTCGCCGCTGCCGGTGATCTGATGCCAGAGCTGTGCCCCGCGCACCTCGATCATCTCGCCTGTCTCGACGGTCTCAGCCATCGTCAGTCCTCCTGTTGTGCTGTTTGATCGGCCTCATCCTCCGCTCCCCGAACGACGCCGGGCCGGCGCCGAGCTCGTGAGCGGCTCGGTTGGGCGGGCGACGAACTGCGCCACCCGATCTCCCACCATCAGGCACGTGAGGTTCGGGTTGTTGGTCGTGTTCGCCGGGAACACGCTGGCGTCGGCGACCCGCAGGCCGTCGACTCCGAGCACGGCCAGCTCCGCGTCCACCACCGCGCCGATCGCACACGACGACGATGGGTGAAACGCGGTCCCGAGTCGCTCGGCGAGCGCCTCGTCCATCGACGCATCGCCGCCGGTCACCCCTCGCCGCCGCCAGGCGGCGGTGTCCCGCAGGCCGCAGAAGTCGCGCCACGCGGTGTCGAAGGCGCCGGAACCGAGCACGTCGCGGTAATGGTGGTCGATCGCGGGCGCGACCGTCGGGTCGGCGCTGCGGATCGACAGCGACCCGCGCGGCTCCTGCACCCCGAGGCCAAACGCCACCCCGACCACGCCGGCCTCCTCGTCGAGTGGCAGCGGGAACGACCAGTACCCGTCGCCGCGGGCGACCACCGCAAACCCCGGACCGCTCATCCGCGCCAGGGCCGGCGGCACCCGGGCCACGAACAGGCACTGCGGATGATCCCGGAGGTTCTCCCCGACCGGCAGGTCGACGACCGGCGTGACGCCGGCGGCGGCCAGGACCCCGGGCGGCCCGAGTCCGGAGCGCTGCAAGATCGCCGGGCTGCCGTAGCTGCCGGCGGCGACGATCACGGTCTCTGCGGCGACCTCGTGCGCCTGGCCGTCTCGGATGTAGCGCACGCCGGTGGCCCTGCCGTGATCGATCAGCACGCGATCACCGAGGGCACGATCGACCAGCTGGAAGTTCGGCCGCGAGCGAGCGGGGCGGACGTGGGTGACGAGCGTCCCCATCCGGATCTCGTTGCGGCGGTTCTGCGGCCAGGACCCGACGACGCCGCCCCATGAGTCGGGCGCGTTGATGTCGCTCACCGGCCGGAAGCCCAGCTCGGTGAAGCCCTCCACGAACGCGTGCTGGATCGGCTGCCACGCCTCGGGCGCGTAGACGCGGATCGGCACCTCGGTCTCGACCCGGCGGTAGTGCGGGAGTACCTCGCTCCCAGCTCCAACCGGTCGCGCCGAGCCGCTCCCACTCGGCGAAATCCGCAGGGGCCGCCCGGACGGCCACGCAGCCGTTGATCATCGAGCTGCCTCCCGCCAGCTTCCCGCGGTGCAGCCGCACGCGCCGCTCGCCGGTCACGGGTTCGCTCCAGTACCCCCAGTCGAGCTCGGGCGTCGCCGCTCCAGCGCCGGCGAAGTTCTCCCCCATCGAGTTGCCGCCCACCAGGAACGCGGGCGGGTCGGAGGCCTCGGCCGGGAAGTCAGGGCCAGCCTCGAGCAACACCACTTGGCATTCGGGGTCCTCGGACAATCGGGCGGCCGCCACCGCGCCGCTCGACCCTGCCCCCACCACCACCACGTCCGCGTGCGGGGTCGCGGTGCTCAACGCGAAGCTCCCGATCGCACCCCGAGCTCGGCGGCGATCGCCTCCGCCGCGGCGATCAGCTCGGCCCGGTCGGTCTCGGTCCACGCGCGCGGTCCCTTGGACTCATGGACCGAGATCAGGCCCACCAGCCGGCCCTCGCGCTCCAGCGGCGCCAGCATCTGGGCGCGGGCGCCGTAGAGCTCGATCAGCTCCGCCGGCGGCGGCGGGTCCGCCTGGCTGAGGTCGTCCTGGACGAGCAGCTCGCGGTCGCGGTCCAGCGCGAGAAACGTCGCCGCCGAGCGGATGTCGATCTGCGAGCCGACCAGCGTCCCGATCCCCTGGTCGCGTGCCTCGCCGACGACCGGATACAGGCCGTCCTCGGCCTCCATCCGCAGCGTCGTGCGGCTGGCGCCGGTCACCGCCAGCAGCCGCTCGAGCTCGGTCTGGCAGCCGTCGGACGCGGCGCTCATCGACCCGCCTGCGTCTCGATCCGGGGGCGGCGCAGGTGCCAGTCGGTCGCCTGCTGATAGGCATGACCCGTGCGCAGCAGCGTGGCCTCGTCGAACGGCCGCCCGATCAGCTGCATCGCCACCGGCAGCCCGTCGACGAACCCGGCGGGCACCACCATCGCCGGCACGCCGGCGAGCACCCAGACCGAGATGAAGTGGGCGAGCAGCCCGGTCATCGCCAGGGGATCGCTCTCGCTGATCAGCGGCGCCGGGAACGGAACGCCCGGGGCCAGCAGCAGGTCGCGGCCGGTCAGCGCCTCCAGCACCTGCCGGCGCCACTGCCGCTGAGCCTGGCGACCGGCCCCATACTGCGGGCCGGTGACTCCCTGTCCGCGACGCAGCCGGGCCAGGACATCCGGCGCGAAACCGTCGGGGTTCTCGGCCAGCCGCCGCTCGTGAAACCAGGCGGCTTCGGCCAGCAGCAGGTCGGCGGTCAGATCGACAGCCGCCGGATGGCCGGGCAGCAGCACCTCGTCGACCACCGCACCGAGCTGCCCGAGCTGGGCCACGGCGGCGTCGAGCACCGAAGCCGTCGCCGGCGTCAGCGGCTCGCCGCGGAAGCTCCCGCCCAGCACCCCGATCCGCAGGCCGTCGATCCCGCGCCCGAGCGCCCCGACGTAGTCGTCGACCGGGACGTCCTCGCTCACCGGATCCTGCCGGTCGTACCCGGCGATCGCCGCCAGCACGGCCGCGGCGTCCTCGGCCCGCCTGGCCAGCGGACCGATCGTGTCGAACGTGGCGGCCACCGGGACCGATCCGCGGTTGCTGACCCGCCCCTTGGTGGGGCGCAGCCCGACGGCGCCGCACAGCGAACCGGGCAGCCGGATCGATCCGCCGGTGTCGGTTCCGAGCGTCGCCATCGCCAGGTCGGCGGCGATCGCGGCGCCGGATCCACCGCTGGAGCCGCCCGGCACCCGGTCGGGGTCCCAGGGGTTGTGGCCGACACCGAAGTGGATGTTCTGGGTCGTGCCGCCGATCGCCCATTCGGACATGTGCAGCTTGCCGAGGATCACGGCACCGGCCCGCTCTAGCGCCGTCGTCACCGGGGCATCGGACTCGGCGACGTTGTCGCGCATGAAGCCGGTCGACGCGGTCATCCGCACGCCGGCCACCTCGATGTTGTCCTTCAGCGCGATCGGCAGTCCGGCCAGCGGCCCGGGGTCGGTGCCCGCGCGGACCTGCTCGTCGATCTCCCGCGCCCGAGCTCGCGCGCGGTCGGCCATCACCGTGCGGTAGATGTTCAGCGGTTCGTCGTAGGCCGCGATCCGCGACAGGTACGCGTCGGTGAGCTCGAGCGCCGAAGACTCGCCCGACCGCACCCGGCGCGTGGCCTCGGCGATCGGGACGTCCGGCGGCGCCTGGACGGTGGCGCTCACGGCAGGACCACCAGCTTGCCGAAGAAGTTGCGGCTCTCCATCAGCTCCATCGCCGCTCGCGTCTCCGACAGCGGGAACGTCTCGGCCACCAGGGGCTCCAGCAGCCCGCGGGAGCCCAACTCGAGCACCTTCTCGAGCTCGTCGCGTTCGTACACGAACGAGCCGATCACGTTCAGCTGGTTACGGAAGAACGGGATGATGTCGAACGGCACGACCTCGCCCGCGTGTCCGCCGCAGATCACCATCCGGCCGTCGCGCGCCAGCGACCCGATCCCGTCGGTGAAGCGATCGCCGCCGACGTGCTCGTAAACCAGATCCACGCCACGGCCGTCGGTGAGCTCCATCACGCGGGCGGGAACGTCCTCCTGCGTGTAGTCGATCCCCTCGTCCATGCCGAGCGCGCGAGCGCGGTCGAGCTTCTCCTCCGAGCTCGAGGTCCCGATCACCCGGGCTCCCGCGATCCGGGCGAGCTGCACCGCCGCCGACCCGATCCCGCTCGAGACCGAGTTGATCAGGACCGTCTCGCCGATCATCAGGCGCCCGCGCCCGAACAGCATGTGCCATGAGGTGCCGAACGCGACCTGGGTCGCCGCCGCCGCCTCGTCGTCGAGCCCGTCCGGGACCCGCACCAGCTGTCCGGTGGGCGCAATCACGTAGTCGGCCAGGCCACCGGGACCGGCGACGCCGATGAACACCTCGCCGCCGAGCAGGTACGGCATCACCCGGTCGCCGACCTTGAACTCGTCGACGCCGTCGCCCAGCTGGTCGACCTCTCCGACCACCTCGAGGCCGAGAATGTGCGGGAACGCGATGTCGAAGCGCGAGACCCCGTCGCGGATGTCGACGTCCACGTGATTGAGCGCGCACGCCCTCACCCTGATGCGGACGTGGCCCGCCGGCGGGACCGGGTCTTGCACCTCTTCGTGCACAAGCACCTCGGGTCCGCCAAATTCGTGTATCCGGATCGCCTTCACCCGTTGCCCTCTCCTGTTCTCGCAATGGTTGCGCGCCGTGGCCGGCCATCGGGCCGGTGACGCGCGCCAGTCTTATTGCCTAACTTCACGCTTGTCAACTCCATCCGCACCCATTATTCCCCGTAAGCATGGGATCTTTGCGGATGTTGGACATATTCACGCTCGATGTCCGTCATGCCCTGTCGCGCCGGCCCGCCCGGGCGACGGCGGTGGCCTCCTCGTCGACCGCGAGCGTGTCCGGATCGAGCACCACGCCGTAGTTGTCGCGGGCCGCACCCGCGTCGAGCAACTGGTCGCGCACATCGCGCGCCACCGCTGCGGGCTCGCGCTCGAGCGGGTCGCCGTAGCCGCCGCCGCAGGCGGTCCGGAACTCGATCACGTCACCGGGCATCAGCTTGTGGGTGGTGAACTTGGACGGCAACTCGACGACCTCGCCGTCGGCCTGGCGCACTACGGTCGCGGCGGTCCGGCCGTTGTGTCCTCCGAACAGGCCCTTCGGTGGGTCGTACTGGCGCTCGGCCTCGGACGTGACCCACCCCTCGCCGAGGAACCGCGTGGCCCGCACCACGCCCAGGCCGCCGCGCCACCGGCCCGGCGCCGGCCCCTCGCCGCGCAGTTCGTAGCGCTGCACCCGCACCGGGAACGACAGCTCCTCCTCCTCGATCGGGTTGTTCCGGATGTTCTCCATCAGGCAGCCGATCGAGTCCATCCCGTCGTGGCCGAGCCGGCCGCCCCAGCTGGACTCGTTGACCTGCACGTAAACCCAGTACTGGCGCGTGTCGGCGTTGATCCCGCTGAACGCGATCACGTGCACCTCCGCGCCGGTCCCGGCGCACACCTTGTCCGGCAACGCGTCGGCGAGCGCCAGCAGCACGCTGTCGGCCGCGATCTGGCAGGCGCAGAAGCGCGCGTAGGTGGCCCGGGGAAAGCGTGGGTTGAACAGGCTGCCCTCGGGTGCGATCACGTCGACCGGCCTGAACATCCCCTCGTTGTTCGGGATGTAGGCGTCGTGGCGCGCCTGGTCGAGGAAGATCGTGCGGATGATGAAGTAGGCCGCGATCTTGGTGGAGCCCTCGAGCGGCGCGTTGACGGCCGTCTCGACCTCGGGGTGGCTACCGGTCAGATCGACGGTGATGCCGTCGCCTCGCTTGCGGACGGTGACGTTCACGTTCAGCGGGTGACCGCGGTTGCGAGCATCGTCGTCCATCCACTGGACCGGCGCCTCGTAGTCGCCGTCGGGCACCTTTGCGATCTCCGCCCGGAGCAGCTGCTCGCAGTGATCCATCCAGGCGTCGGCCGCGGCCATCACCACGTCGGCGCCGTAGCGCTCGAGCAGTGCCTCGAACCGGCGCGCGCCGAGCCGCGACGCTGTGTAGAGCGCCTCGATGTCGCCGCGGTTGACGTCCGGGGTGCGGACGTTCTCGAAGATGTGACGGATCAGCTCCTCGTTGCGCTCGCCCGCACGCTCGATCTTCAGCGCCCGGTAGTTGCGCCCCTCGGCGAAATAGTCAAACGCGTCGGTGCACAGACCCGCCGATGCCGATCCGAGGTCGGCCAGGTGGGCGGTGTCGGCCGCCCACGCCAGCAGCCGGTCGCCGTCGAACACCGGGATCGCGACGCATACGTCGGCCATGTGCGAGGCGCCGAAGCGGGGATCGTTGTGGAGGAATACGTCGCCGGGGGCGATGTCGTCTCCCCACACCGAGCGGATCCCGCGCAGGTATGCGCCGATCGAGCCGCAATGCATCGCGGTCGTCTCGCTCTCGGCGATCTCCTGACCCTCGGCGGTGTACAGCCCCGCGCCGAGATCCTCCGCCTCCCGGATGATCTGAAAGAACGCGGTGCGGAAGATCACCTGGGCCATCTCCTTGGCGATCGCCCCGAACGCGCCGCCGAGGACGCGGGTGGTCATCGGGTCAAGCTGGGCTGTGGTCGCTGGCACTTAGTGCTTCCCGCCGTAAGTCCGGTTCCACCGAGAGTGGTGCCGGCCGGATGGCTGGGGAGGACGCAGGAGGCGCGGCGCAGCGGAGCTGCGCGAGCCTCCGAGGACGATGCCAGACGCCGTCCGGTGCCGCTCGAATGGGACCGGATTTACGGTGGGGAGCACTTACACCTCCAGGAGCAGGTTGCCGTGGTCGTCGACGCGGCACTCGATGTCGGGCGCGACGATCGTGGTCGAGTCGAACTGCTCGACCACCGCGGGGCCCCGCAACACGTCCCCGGCCCGCAGCGCAGCCCGCTCGAAGAACCGTGTCCGGTGGCGCTGGCGGCTGCCCCGGACCACGAACACGACCTCCTGCTCGTGGCGCAGCGCGCGCTCCGGGCGGCCGTCGCCTCGCTCCAGACGCGGCCACTGCAGCGTCGGGCGTCGGCCGACGGCGATCACCCGCAGGTTGACAAGCTCGACCGCTCCGTCGAAGCGACGCGAGTACTGACGCTCGTGCTCGGCGCCGAAAGCCTCGGCCACCGCCGCCGCCCAGCCGTCGGACCCGAGTTCGAGTTCCGCCGCCGGGACCATCAGCTCATAGCCCTGGTTGGCGTACCGGCAGTCGGCGAAGTGGCGCAGCTCGATCGCGGCCTCGGGGACCCCGTCGCGCGCCAGCTGCTCGCGCCCGAGCTCGTCCAGCCGCTGAAAGTGGCTCTGCACCCGATCCCAGTCGAGCTGATCCAGGGGTCCCATCTCGGTGGTCGAGGACTCGTAGACCGTGTCGGTCGCCAGCAGCCCAAGTGCGGACGTGATCCCGGGGTGCGGTGGCACCAGCACTCGCGGAATCCCCATCTCGCTGGCGATGTCGCAGGTGAACAGTCCGCCGGCTCCGCCCAGGGCGACCAGCGTGAAGTCCCGGGGGTCGTAGCCCTGCTGCACCGAATTGAGCTCGATCGCCTGGACCATCGAGTGGGTGATCACCCCGACGACGCTCGACGCCGCCTCGTCGAGATCGATCCCCAGCGGCCCGCAGATGTGCTGCTCCACCGCCGTGACGGCGAGCGCCGGATCGACCTCCATCGCGCCGCCCAGGAACGACTCGGGCCGCAGCGTACCGAGCACGACCAGCGCATCGGTCACGGTCGGCCGTGTGCCGCCGCGCTGGTAGCAGGCGGGACCGGGGACCGCTCCCGCCGACTGCGGTCCCACGTGGAGCATTCCGGTCTCGTCGACGAACGCCAGCGATCCGCCGCCGGCCCCGATCGTGTCCAGCTCGGCCATCGGGATCATCGCGTGGTAGCCGGCGACGCTGCGTGTCCAGCAGGTGCTTGAGGCGGAGCTCTCCACCCGGGGCCACGCCGATGTCGGCCGAGGTGCCGCCGACATCGAGCGTGATCACGTCGCGAAGCCCGGCCAGCCGCCCGGCCCACAGGCCGCCCATCAGCCCGGCCACCGGCCCCGACATCAGCAGGTTGGCCGGCTGCCGGGTGGCGCCCTCGACCGTGGCCACCCCGCCGGCGGATGTCATCACGCGCAGCTCGGCCGGGCAGCCCAGCTCGGACACGCCGGCGGCCAGCCGCCGCAGGTAGCGGTTCGTCCGCGGCCCCACGTAGGCGCACAGCGCGGTCGTCGAGAACGCCTCGTACTCGCGGTAGCGGGGCGCGACGTCACTGCGCAGGAACACGTCGACTTCGGGCATCGCCGCCCGCAGGATCTCGCGGACCCGCCGCTCGTGGTCTGGGTTGAGGAACGAGAACAGGAAGCACACCGCGACCGCGTCGACTCCCTCCCGCGCCAGCTGCTGCGCCGCATCGCGGACCGCGTCCTCGTCGAGCTCGAGCTCGACCTCGCCGGTCGGCGGCACCACCCGCTCGCGCACCGTGAGCCGGTGCTCGCGGGCGATCAGCGGGTGCTCCTGCCATGGGATCAGCTGGTGGATCGAGAACGTCAGCGGCCGCCGGTGCCGCGCCGTGTGGAGGATGTCGCGGAAGCCCTCGGTGGTGATCATCCCGGTGCGAGCGCCATCGTGCTCGAGCAGCACGTTGGTGGCGATCGTGGTCCCGTGGAGAAAGTCGTCGATCTCAGACGGCTGCAGACCGGCCGCTTCGATCACCCGGCGGGCTCCGGACAGCACGCCGTCGGCGGGGTCGCCGACGGTCGTGGGGACCTTCTCGACCGCCACCTCGCCGCGCTCCTCGTCCACGACCAGCAGGTCGGTGAACGTGCCGCCGACATCGACGCCGAGGCGCTTCATCCACCCCAGATCCCGCTGGTGAGGCCGCCGTCGATCACCAGCGCGGTGCCGGTAACCCAACGGGCCTCATCGGACGCGAGGTAGACGAACCCGTCGGCGATGTCGAGCGGGAGCCCGAGTCGTCCCAGCGGATGGATCGAGGTCGCGAACTCGCGGGCCTGCGCGGGGTCGGGCTGATCGTCGAAATATCCCTTGATCATCGGCGTGTCGATGAACCCCGGGCACACGCAGTTGGCACGGATCCCGGCCTTCGCGCCGTCGAGCGCCAGGCACTTGGTGAGCATGATCACCCCGGCCTTGGATGCGCAATAGGCGGCATCGGCGGGGATCGCCCACAGCCCGGCGATCGAGGCGGTGCTCACGATCGCTCCGCCGCCGCGGGCCTCGAGGTGCGGCCACGCCGCGCGCGAGACCAGGTAGACCGATTTGAGGTTCACGCTGAGCTCGCGATCCCAGTCGTCCTCGGACATCTCGTGCGCCGCTCCGACGATCGTCACGCCGGCGTTGTTGACGACGATGTCGATCCCGCCCTCGGCGTCGACGATCTGCTCGAGCCCGGCCTCGACGCCGGCGGCGTCGGTGACGTCGATTCGCATCGCCGATGACCGGCCGCCGTCCTGCGCGATCAGCGAAGCGGTCTCCACGGCGCTCGCCTCCACGAGATCGGCGACGGCGACGACCGCACCCTCCTGGGCGAACCGCTGCGCTGTCTGGCGCCCGATTCCCGAGCCGCCGCCGGTGACCAGCGCGACCTTGCCGTCAAGTCGACCCATCTGTCAATCGTCTCCTTTCGGTTGCCGTCGAGCCACAGCAGTCCGCGTGCCTGACCGCATCAGGCCGCGGTCATGCCGCCGTCGACGTTCAGGACCGCCCCGGTCAGATAGTCGGGCGCGTCGCCGAGCACCCACGCCGCGAACGCGCCGATCTCCTCGGGCTCGCCGTAGCGACCGGCGGGGATCCGGTCCACGAACCCGCTGGGATCCCCTCCGGCGTCGCGGATCGTCTGCTCGATGTCGCGCATCATCCGGGTCGCCGTCGGCCCGGGGCACAGACAGTTCACCCTGATGTCCGGCGCGCATTCGATCGCCGCCGACTGGGAGAGGCCGACTACGGCGTGCTTGGAGGCCACGTACCCGGCGAGGTTTGGAACCCCGCGCACACCGGCCTGTGACGCAGTGTTGAGGATCGCGCCGCCTCCGCCCTCGCGCATCGCCGGAATCACGCTGCGCAGCCCGAGGAACACCCCGCGCAGGTTGATCGCGATCGTGCGGTCGAACGCGTCGATCGGGTAGTCGGGGATCGGGGCGATTGCGCCCTCGGTGGCGGCGTTGTTGAAGAACAGGCTCGGCGGGCCGAACGTGCCCTGGCAGGCCTCCACGTAGCCCGCGACCTCGTCGGCATCGCTGACGTCGGCCGCGTGCGGGGCCGCCGTGCCCCCGGCTCGCTCGATCTCGGCCACGGTCTGGGCCGCACGCTCGCCGTCGACGTCGACGACCAGCACCCGCACGCCCCGCTCGGCGAGGTGGCGCGCGGCCGAGCCACCGATCGCGCCGCCGCCGCCGGTGACAATCGCCGTCGCATCGCCCATGGCCGTCACCTAGGCGTGCGCGGCGCCGCGCTGCGACGCCCGCGTCAGGCTGGGGTCGAGCTGGGGCGCCATCAGCTCCGGCAGCAGCGTTCGCTCCACGAACCGGCCGTCGGTCCGCGAGCCCACGTAGTTGCCCTCGCGGACCAGCACCTGACCGCGCCGGATCGTGTCGCGGACCTTGCCGGTGAGCTCCCAGCCATCCCAGCAGGAGTACGGCTCGCTCATGTGCAGGTCCTGCCAGTGGACGGTCCACTTGCGGTTGGGGTCGAACACGACGACATCGGCATCCGCCCCGGGCGCCAGCTCGCCCTTGGCCGGCCACAATCCCATCAGGCGGGCCGGGTTGTAGGACACCAGCTCCACCCACCGCGAGGCGCTGAAGCGGCCGGTGGCCACACCGTGGGAGTACACCAGCGGTACCCGCAGCTCGACCGACGCCTGCCCGGCCTGCATCGCGTCGACGGTCGTGCCCATCGTCTCGTAGCGGTCGGTGAGCTTGACCAGGCAGTGGTCCGTCCCGACGGCCTGCAACCTGTCGTCGGTGATCGCCTCCCAGCACGTGTCTCGGTCGGGACCGAACTTCGGCGTGGGGTAGTTGTTGTAGAGCGCGCCGCGCGCGTACTCCTTGCCGTTGACCTCGATCGGGGTCTCGTCCCACAGGTCGTCCTGGGTGAAGCTCAGGTACGCAGCCAGCGTCTCCCCGTACATCGGCAGTCCCCGGGCGCGGAACTCGGCCAGCGCCTCGATCGCCGACCCGGCGGCCATATGCAGGATGTACAGCGGCGAGCCGGCGCGCTCGGCGAGGAACAGCGCCCGACGCGTGGCCGCCTCCTCCACCAGCGGTCCACGGACCTCGCAGATGTAGGCCCCGTGGGTCTTGCCCTCGCGCACGTACTTGGCGGTCAGCCAGTTCGCGATCGCGTCATCCTCGGCGTGGACGACGCTCATCCCGCCGTGCTCGGCCGTCTCCGACATCACCCCGTAGCGGCGGCCGTCGTCGCACATCCAGCCGTAGGTCATCATCGTCTTGATCGTCGGGATCCCGTTACGGATCACGTCGCCGATCTCCTCGATGTTCTCGAACGAGAACTCGCCGGTGAGGATCGCGTGCAGTCCCCAGTCGACCGCGATGTTGCCCTGGTGGCGCTCCTTCTTGAGCTTGATCGTGTCGTGCAGGGACCGGGGCGGCTCCATGATCGCGAAGTCGACGACCGTGGTGTCGCCGCCGAACACCGCCGCCGCGGAGTTCTCCGGTCCCTCGGTCTCGAGCAGCCCCTGGAAGTCCATCGCGTAGTGCACGTGCGGATCGACCCCGCCCGGAATCACCAGATGGCCCGTGGCGTCGATCGTCTCCGCCGCTCGCGACGTCGGTGCCGGGCTCGTACAGCGCCGCGATCTGCTCGCCGTCGATGGCGACGTCGAGCTGCCGCTCGCCCTCGTGGCTGACCACTGTGCCTCCTCGGATCAGGAGGTCGTGCTCGCTGGCTTCAGTCATGTCATGACCCTCTCAAAGCGCGCCGGGCGAAAGCGTTCCAGCGCGTCCGATTGTCGTTCGTCCAGGATCTCGCCGGCCACCAGCTCACCCAGCGCCGGCGCAACCGTCATTCCGCTGTGGGTGGCCACCACGTACAGCCCGTCGCGCACCGGCCCCACGATCGGCAGCCGGTCCTCGGGAAGCGACCGAACTCCGATCACGGCGCTCTCGACGCGGGCCAACTCCGCCCCCCGCAGCCGCGCGCGGGCCAACCCGACCAGTCCGCCCGCGATCGCCGGCGGCGGCATCACCGAGGTGTCGGCCCGGACCTCCGCGTCCTGCTCATCGCCGTGCAGCAGCAACCGTCCGGCCCCGTCGGGCCGCATCATCAGCCCGTCGGCGAACACCACCCGCCGCAGGCGGGCGACCGTCGGCGTCGTCAACACCAGCATCCCGACGGCCGGTGACGGTGTCGGCTCCGGGCCGACGAACGGGAGCTCCACGCCCGCGGTCGCGAGCAGCTCCGGGGTCCACCGGCCGACGCACGTGATGACCGAGTCTGCCTCGACGCGCTCGCCGGACTTCAGCACAACGCCGCCGATCCGTCCCCCGCCCCGTTCGGCGAAGCCGGCGACGGCGTCGCCGGCGCGCAGCCTGAGCCCCGACCGACGGCCCAGATCGAGCAGTTCGGCGATCGCGGGACGGGCGAACAGGTAGCCCTCAGCCGGGAAGGTGACGACCGAGTCCACGCCCGGATCGACGATCAGGTCGGGCTCCAGCTCGCTCACCTGCCGGCGGCTGAGCTCGTGGGCGGGATACCCGAGCCCGCGCAGCCGAGCGAGGTCGTCGTGAAGCGCCGCGGCCGCGTCTGTACCGGTCTCCCAGGTCAGCGTGCCGGTCAGCGACAGCCACCCGGGGCCGCCCAGCACGTCGCCCAGCCGGCGCCAGGCATCGAGCCCGTCGATATTAAGTTCGACATATCCCGCGAGCGACGGGTGGCTGGCGTCCAGCCAGGCGAAGCTGGTGCCGCTGGTCCCGGCGCCGGGTGCCTCCCCTTCGATGATCGTCACGTCGGCGCCGGATTGGGCGAGACGCAAGCCGATACACGCGCCGATGATCCCCGAGCCAACGACTATGACGCGCGGTGCCATGGCCCGGACCCTATCCCGACCACGTCGACGGCGCAACCCGGTCGCGCCGTTGTCGGACAATTGACATCGGTGGGCTAGAAGATGGCTTCGGGGAGCCGCAGGCCCTCGAGCCGGTCGAGCTGGAACGGTGGCGGACTGGCGTTGCTTCGCTGGGCCAGGAAGGTCGTGATCTGCCGGTAGTGAAAGGCAGCATGGAACCGCTGTGCGTCGAGGAGCGCGCCGAACGACAGCTGCTCAGCGCCGGCCGAGACGTCCGGGTCGCGGCGTCCGACCTCGTCACCGAGATCGGTCAGGAACACGATCCATTCGGCGGTCTTGGCCTCGGCATAGGAGCGCACCGCCTGCTCATCCTCAAGGTCGGCGGCGCGGGCCTCGTCGCGGTCGGTATCCCAGGTGAACGTCCCCTGCTCCCACGCGATGGTCAGCTCGTGGATGGGCTCGTGGACGTTGACGGTCAGGTTCCGGATCGTCCGTCCGCGAGATGGCGTCGGGGCGATCATCGTCTGAAAGTCGATCGTGGCCAGCTGATCCGACCAGGCCTCGAGCACGGCCGCGAGGTCCCAGGCCAGCCGCACCGACTCGGCGCTGGCCGCCGTCGTCATGCCCAGCAGCGAGGCCACCTGGCTGACGTGATAGATCGCGGTGGTGCGACCGTCGACCACCAGGCTGGGGATCCGGGGCCGGCCCAGCTGCTCCCACCGCGCCTGTCCGTCGACCTCCACCGGGTTGACGGACTCGAACTCGACGCTGTTGATCGTCAGGAACTCTCTGGCGGCCCGGCAGGACGCACATCCCGGCCTCCACACGAGTGTTGGAGCATTGTTCATGACGCTCCGGACCGGGCGCGGCCCACGCGCGGCAGCACCTCGGCGGCGACGACCTCGGCGAACTCCGACGCACGCTCCGGAGGCGCCGGGAACAGCTCGACGGTGTCGGATCCAGCCTCGAGCAGGCGCTCGATCTTGGCCGCGCAGGTGGCTGGGTCGCCGGCGATCGCCAGCTCCTGCACCCACTCGTCGGGCATCTGCTCGGCCAGCGCCTCGACCCCGTCGTTGGCCAGCGCGAGCAGCTCGTCGGCGATCCCCAGCGCCGTGACGAGCGTGCTGTGCTTGACCGCGTCCAAGAAGAAGGCGAGCACCGGACGGATCTCGGCCTGTGCTCGCTGCGCGTCTTCATCAACCGCGCACAGCGCGAACGTGGCCAGGCGATGCTGGCCCGCGTCACGGTTGGCCGCCGCGGCGCCGGCGGCGATCTGCTCGCGGGCCCAGCGCACGTAGTCGGCGCTGGCCAGCACCGACAGCACCGTGCCGTCGGCGATCTCGCCCGACAGCGCCAGCATCCGCGGTCCCATCACGCCCATGTGCAGGCGCAGCGGCACCGGGAAGCTCAGCTGGACGGCGTCGAAGTGGAAGTAGCCCGTCACCGGAGATCTCCTCGCCGCCGAGGAGGTCCCGGACCGACCGCACGCACTCGCCCAGCGCTGTCACGGGCGACCTCGGGTACACCCCGAGCTGGCGCAACCAGTCGGGCAGACCGAGCCCGATCGCCGGCACGAGCCGGTCCGGATACATCCGTCCAAGCGTCGACAGCTCCATCGCCAGCAGCGCCGGGTGGCGGACCATCGCGTTGATGATCCCTAGACCGACGGGGATCTCAGACGTGGCCCCGAGCACCGCCGCGGCTCCGGAGATGCCGCCCGAGGTGAAGCAGTCCTCGGCCATCCACAGCTGTCCGAAGCCGAGGCGCTCGGCGTCGGCGGCGGCCTGACGCAGCTGCTCGGGAGCGATGATGCTTCCGAGCACGAGTCCGACGGGAGGGGCGTCGCGTGAGGTCACCGGGCGCTGCCTTGGGTGGCGTGTGAAAGGGTTCTCGCGCGGCTCTCAGAGGCTCGCCGCGACGACGGTATACAACTAAATACAATACGCCAATGCGGATCGAGCACGTCGCCCTTTCGGTTGAGGATCCGGCGGCGAGTGCGGCCTGGTACGTCGATCACATCGGCTGCGAACTCGTGCGGGCCGCAACCGAGGAACCGTTCGCCCACTTCGTTCGGGTTCCCGGAGGCGACGTGATGCTCGAGCTGTTCCGCGCTCCGAGCGCTCCGGTGCCGGATTGGAACAGCGTCCACCCGTTCCAGGGTCACCTGGCTTTCCACGTCGATGACATCGAGGCCGTCCGCTCACGACTGCAGGCCGCCGGCGCCGCGGCCGACGACCCGGTCGCCGTATCTCCCGACGGCGACCGCTACGCGATGCTGCGCGACCCCTGGGGGGTCCCGCTTCAGCTCGTGTCCCGGGTCGACCCGATGTTGTGAGAGCGCTCGCGCAGCCAACCGTCCTGCGCCTGGGCTTCGAACAGCACCGCGCAGTCCTCGGCGCCCGCGCCGCTGGCGGCGGCCTCGTCGTAGGCCGCCAGCGCGGTCCGCAGGACCGGCAGCTCGAGCGCGTGCTCGTCGGCCAGCCGGGCCGCCATCCGCAGGTCCTTGAGGACCGTGCTGACCCGTCCCCCCGGGGGATACTCACGCCGATGCATACGGCTGCCCTGGACTCGCACCTGAGGATTGTCCGCCGACCCTCCGGCCACCGCCCGCTGAACCATCTTCAGATCGAACCCGAGCGCCGCGGCCAGCGCCATCGCCTCGGCCACGGTCTCGATGCACAGGCCGACGATCACCTGGTTGACGACCTTCATCGCGTGGCCTGCCCCCGGCCCGCCCACGTGGGTGACGGTGCCGCCGGCCGCTTGCAGCACGGACGCGACCCGCTCGAAATCGCCCTGGCTCGCCCCCGCCATGATCGCCAGCGAGCCGGTCTGCGCCGCTGGGGGGCCGCCCGACACCGGTGCGTCGACCCAGCCCACCCCGAGCTTGGCGAGTGCCGTCGCCCGCTGGACGGAGTCGCCCGGGTCCGAGCTGCCCATATCGACCACGACCGCATCCGGGCGCAAGTGCTCGGTGGCCCGTGCCAGCAGCGCCCCGGTGGCGGCCGAGTCCGACACGATGATCACCACCACGTCGGCCTGCGCGGCCGTCTCGAGGTCCTGGGCGAGCTCGATGCCCGTGACCTGCTCGGGCGGCAGCTGCGTGCGGTTCCAGCCGCGAACATCGAACCCCGCCGCGCTCAGCGTGCGGGCGATCGGACGGCCCATCAGCCCCAGGCCGAGCACGCTGACCGACGGCTCGCGACTACCGATCGACCGGGTCGAGGTCACGGCGGCAATCTACACGCGCCGCTGCACGGCGTGACCTCGGAGGTTTCGCGATGAAGTTCGTGGGCGTCGACATCGGAGGAACGTTCACCGACCTGGCGCTGTTCGATTCCGAGTCAGACCAGCTGGTGATCCACAAGGTGCATTCCACGCCCCAGGATCCTGGCGGCGCGATGATCTCGGGGATCGTCGAGCTGTGCGACCGCGCCGGTGTGTCCCCGGGCGACCTCGACGGCCTGCTCCATGGCACCACGGTGGCCACCAACGCGGTGCTCGAGCATCGCGGCGCCCTGACCGGGATGGTCACCACGGAGGGCATGCGCGACGTCGTCCACATCGGACGCCATCAACGGCCTCAGCCGTACTCGGTGATGCAGGACATCCCCTGGCAAGCGTCGCCGTTCGTGCGCCGCCGGCACCGCCTCCCGGTGCCCGAACGGATCGCACCTCCGCACGGCGAGACGGTGGTCCCGCTCGACGAGGACGCGGTCCGCGCGGTGGCCGGCGAGCTCGCCGAGGCGGGGGTCGAATCGGTCGCAGTGTGCTTCCTGTTCTCCTACCTGAACCCCGCCAACGAGGAGCGCGCGGCGGAGATCCTGCGCGAGCAGCTGCCCGATTGCTTCGTCACGACCAGCGCGTCGGTGGCGCCCCAGTTCCGTGAGTTCGAACGGTTCACGACCGCTTGCATGAACGCGTTCGTCGGGCCGATGACCGGTCGCTACCTCGAGCGCCTGGCCGAGGCTCTGGAGCGCGAGGGAGTGCACGCCGACCTGCTCGTGATGCGCAGCAACGGCGGTCTGGCCAGCCCGGCCGAGGCCGCCGAACGGCCCGTGACGCTGATGCTCTCCGGTCCCGCGGCCGGCCTGCTGGGCGCGCAATGGACCGGATCGCTCGTCGACCGCTCGCGCCTGATCACGTTCGACATGGGCGGCACCAGCGCCGACATCGGCCTCGTCACCGAGGACGGCGTCAACGTCGCCTCGGCCCGCGACACCCACATCGCCGACTACCCGATCCTGGTCCCGATGTTCGACATCGAGACGATCGGCGCCGGCGGCGGCTCGATCGCGTACGTCGATGAAGCCGGTGCGTTCAAGGTCGGTCCCCGCAGCGCGGGCGCGGTGCCGGGACCGGCCTGCTATGGCCTGGGCGGCGCCGACGCGACGATCACCGATGCCCACCTGGCGCTCGGCCGGCTCGATCCGGAGCGCTTCCTCGGCGGCGAGATGCAGCTCGATCCCGCCCGGGCGAACGCCGCCCTGGAGCGCCTCGCCGACCGGCTCGGCATGTCGCTGATCGACACCGCCGCGGGAGTGCTCACCGTCGCCAACGCCAACATGGCCCAGACGATCCGCTCGCTGACGGTCGAACGCGGCCGCGATCCGCGCGACTTCTCGCTGGTCGCGTTCGGCGGCGCTGGGCCGCTGCACGCCGCCGAGCTGGCCGACATGCTCGGCGTCACCGAGGTGATCGTCCCGTCACATCCCGGCATCACCTCCGCCACCGGACTGCTCACCGGTGACCTGCGCTACGACACGATGCGGACCGTGTTCGCGGTGGAGGGCGAGATCGACGCGACGGCGTTGAACCGCAGTTTCGACGAGCTGGCGGCGCAGCTCACCAACCGCCTGCGCCGTGACGGCGCCTCCGAGGACGAGATCACGATCGAGCGCCTGCTCGACTGCCGGTACGCCGGGCAGGGCTACGAGCTGCGGATTGCGGTTGGCCCCGAGGGCTTCGGCGAGGAGACACTGCGCTCGTTTCACCGAGCGCACGAGTCGGAGTACGGCCACCGGTTCAGCGATCCGATCGAGATCGTCAACCTCCACGTGACCGCCTGGGGACCACGTCCCCGCTTGCGGCGCGTGCAGGTGCCGTCGGGCAGCCTCGACCAGGCGATGATCGACGTCACCGCCTCGGTGTGGCTGGTCGACGACGCTCTGACCGAGCTGCCGACGCGGCGGCTCAGCCGGGAGGACCTGCCCCTGGAGCAGGAGATCCCCGGCCCGGCTGTGATCTACCAGCAGGACACGACGATCGCCGTGCCACCGGGATGGCAGGCGACCGCGACCGACACCGGCCCGATGATCCTGTCGGCAAACCGAGGAGGAACGGCTTGACCAGCACTGACATCACCGCGTCCGGCTCGGCCCCGTCGACGACCGGCATCGACCCGATAACCGCGGCCGTGATCGGCGGCGGCCTGCGATCGATCGCCGTCGAGATGGGCTACCGCCTGGCCCGCATGGCTTACTCCTCGATCATCCGCGAGTCCGAGGACTTCGGCTGCGCGATCTGCGATCACGAGGGACGCCAGCTGTGTGAGGCCACGGAGTCGACCCCGCTGCAGTCGGGACCGATCGGGGGCTACCTGGCCGGGATCGCGCGACGCTTCGCCGAGGTCGGGGACGAGTGGCGCCCGGGTGACGTGGTCGTGCACAACCATCCCTACTACGGCGCGTCCCATCAGCCGGACGTCGCCTTCGCCGTCCCCGTGTTCGTCGACGGCGAACTGGCCGGCTTCTCGGTGACCACGGCCCACCACCTCGACCTGGGGGCGCTGACCCCCGGCACCTGCGGGATCGTCGATGCCGCTGACACGTTCGCCGAAGGCCTGCTGCTGAACGCGATCAAGGTCGAGGACCAGGGTCGGCGGGTCGACAGCGCGTGGCGGATGATCGCCGACAACACGAGGATCCCGCACATGGTGATCGGCGACATGGAGGCCCAGGTGGCCGCCGCCAAGCTCGGCGCCGCACGGTACGTGGAGCTGATCGAGCAGTACGGGCTCGCGACGGTGCGCGCGGCGTCCGAGCACCAGATGGATCACTCCGAGCGGATGCTGCGCCAGCAGATCGAGGCGCTTCCCGACGGAACCTACGAGGCCGAGGGGACGCTCGACGGCTTCCTCGACCACGCGGATCCGGCCTACCGGAACCTCGTCGTGCACGTCGCAGCCACAGTCGACGGCTCCGACATCCGGATCGACCTGGCCGGCACGTCCCCGGCGATCGACCTGCCGGTCAACATGCCGCTCGTCGGCACCGTCGACATCGCGGTCCACGTCACCCTGCGCTCGCTGCTGCTCGACACCGCGGTGCACGATGCCGTGTCGACGAACGCCGGGCTGTTTCGGCCGGTGACGATCACCGCCCCCGAGGGGACGCTGGCCAATCCGCGCTTCCCGGCGCCCACGATCGCCCGCTTCTGCACCGGCAACATCGTCGCCGACACGCTGATGCGGGCGCTCGCGCCGGTGCTCCCCGAATCGGTCGCCGCCGGCGTCGGGAACCTGAAGGTGACCGCGTTCTCGGGTGCCGCCGGCGACGCCGCCTGGGTGTACATGGACATCATGGAGGGGAGCTACGGGGGACGCCACGGCCGCGACGGCATGGACGCCGTCGACACGCTCTACGCCAACACCCGCAACAACCCGATCGAGGACATCGAGTCCCACTATCCGCTGCGCGTCCGCCGCTACGAGCTGGTCTCGTCCGGCGCGGGCCGGGGACGGTGGCGCGGTGGCCTCGGCTCGATCCGCGACTTCGAGTTCCTGGCCGACGGCGGGTTCTCGCTCGAGGGCGACGGCAGCAGCGTGCCCCCGCCCGGGCTGTTCGGCGGCGGCGACGGCGCGCCCGGATCGGTGGTGATGAATCCCGGCACGCCCCAGGAGCAGGAGCTGCCGTCGAAGATCCCCTACCGCAAGGTCACAGCGGGCGAGCTGCTGCGACTGGTCGGGCCCTGCGGCGGTGGCTACGGAGATCCCGCCGACCGCGATCCGCAGGCGTCCCGGCGAGACGCCGAGGACGGCCTGCACGTCGAATGAGTCCTCCGGCAGCGCAGGCGCCCGGCGGCGTCGCCGCGGCGCTGGTCGCCGCCGCGGAGATCGGCGCCGACCCCGACGGCGGAGTCTCGCGGTTCGCGTGGACCCCCGAGCTGTTCGAGGTCACCGAGCGCGTCGCGGCAGAGCTCCGGGGGCTCGGCCTCACGGTCGAGATCGACGCCGCCGGCAACCTGATCGGTAAGTGGGACGGTCCCGAGACCGGGGCCGTGATGGCCGCCTCGCACCTCGACACGGTCCCGCGCGGCGGCCGATTCGACGGCGCTCTAGGGGTGCTGGCCGCCGTCGAGGCGGTCCGTCAGCTGCGGGCGGCGGACTTCCACCCGTCGCGCCCGATCTGGATCGGGTCGTTCATGGACGAGGAGGGCACCCGCTTCGGAGCCTCGCTGTTCGGCAGCCGCGCGTTCTGCGGCGAGGACCTGTCGGAGGCGCTGGACGCCCGCGATCGGGACGGAATCACGGTTCGCGACGCGATGGCAGCGCACGGGCACCCGGTGGACCGGCTCGCCGAGGCCAATCAGATCGGCCAGGTCGATCGGTATCTCGAGCTGCATATCGAGCAGGGTCCGGTGCTGTGGTCCGGCGGCGGCCGGGTGGCGGTTGTCGAGGCGATCTGCGGGGTGGTCGGGATGAAGGTCGAGCTGCGGGGCGAGGCCAACCACGCCGGCACGACGCCGATGGACATGCGCCGGGATGCGCTGGCGGCGGCTGCCGAGGTCGTGCTCGCGCTGCGGGCCCGCGCCGCCGACGGCGATCAGCTGCGGGCGACCGTCGGCCGGATCGCGGTCGAGCCCGGGGGTCGAAACGTGATCCCGGGCAGATGCGAGTTCACGGTCGACCTGCGACCCCGCGATCAGCGGGCGTTCGACGCGCTCGGCGCCTGGCTGGGAACGCTCGTCGACGAGGCGATCGCCGGCTCGGGGGTGGAGGCGTCGATCGAGACCGAGTACGCGATCGCGCCCACCGCGATGGATCCGGACACGGTCGCGACGCTCGAGCGAGCGGCGGCCGACGAGGGCGTCGAGGCGGTGCGGATGGCCAGCGGTGCCGGTCACGATGCGATGGTGGTCGGCCGCCACACCCGCGCGGCGATGCTGTTCGTCCCCTCCCGGAATGGGGTCAGCCATTCGCCCGAGGAGTGGACCGACGACCAGGACTGCGAGCTCGGCGCGCGGGTGCTGGCCGGGGCGTTGCGGCGGCTGTCGGCCGGTTAGCGCCCTCATTTCTCGCTCTTGGCGGGCCGGCTACGGGTCGATCACTCGCCAATGAAAGACCGAGCCGACCGGGATCGTCTCGGTGCCGGTGTTGTCGTTGCACAGAATAAGGTTGGCGATCGTCCCGCCGTCCCTAGTCAGGATCAGCATCGACGGGGCAACTGCAATCTCGTTGTCCACGGCGGCCGCTCCGACGGCGTCGGTGAGCGTGCCGAGCACCATGCCGCCGGTCACGATCCCACGCGCCGCTCCGATCGGCGGGTTGAAGATGCCGACGAACTGGTTGACGCACCGCCCGGCGGGGACGGTGATCGCCGTCCGCACCGGGGTCGTCATGTCCACGCTGTCGGGACCACCGAGATCGGTGAGGGTCAGTGCCCGGTCGATGACGTTCGCGCTCGTGACGGCGTTGAACGCAAGCTGCGGGTCGGGATAGCTCCCGGTCAGGACCCCGCCCGCTGGGACCCCATCGACGGTTGCATTGCTGCCCGCCGGCCCCGCCAGACCCTGCGGTCCTCGTGGGCCGGTCGGTCCCGGTCGGCCTTGTGGACCGGGGCTGCCGGCGCGACCCTTGGCGTTGAACGTCAGCGCCACCGTTCCCTTCGGACAGCGCCTTCCCGACTTCACCACCTTGAGCGTCCCGCCCCGGCTGGGCAGGCAACCCTTGATCGCCCCGTTGCCGCCGGCGGCGAAAGTGCCGCCGGCGGCGGCGTAGGCGCCTCCGCCCAGCGCCGCAAACAGCGCCAACGTGGCCACGACATTCGAATAGCTCAGGAGGCTGCGAAATGGCCTCATTGCGTCACGCTCCTCTGGATCAGCACCGGTCAGCACCGGCGGCGAGAACAACGCGTCGATTGTTCGTGGCCGGGCTGCGGATGTCGCTAGAGCAACGACCCCAGGCTTAGAGCCTGGGGGCCACTAGGTCCCGCGGCGGATCCGCCCTCGCCGTCCGCTGGACGCGCCCGGCCGGGAGGTGGGGAGCCGCTAGACCGCTACCGCGTCGTGAATCCGGCCGCGCGCCTCGATCAGGCGCCCGCCGGCGCGCCCGTGCTTGAGCGCGACGATCTCGGCCATGATCGACAGCGCGGTCTCGGCCGCGCTGAGCGCGCCGATGTCCAGGCCGATCGGCGCGGACACGCGGTCCAGCCGCGCCGGGTCGATGCCCGCGTTGAGCAGCCGCTCGCGGCGGCGCTCCTGCGCCCGCCGGCTGCCCATCGCCCCGATGTAGCTGGCGTCGGAGTCCAGCGCTGCGATCAGCGCCGCGTCGTCGAGCTTGGGGTCGTGGGTCAGCACCGCGATCGCGGTCGCCGGGTCGATCGGATCCAGCTCGGCAAAGCCCTCCTGGGGCCAGGCGACGATCACCCGCTCCGCGGCCGGGAACCGCGCGGTGGTGGCGAACCGCGCCCGCGGGTCGATCACGAACGGCCTCCAACCGGACATCCGCGCGACCTCGGCGAGCTGGGCGGCGAAGTCGACCGCGCCGACGATGACCAGCCGCGGCGGGGGTGCCGCGACGTCGATGAACACCTTTGCGCTGTCCAGATCGTGTAGCTCGTTGCGCTCCGACCACAGGGCGTCGCGCGCCAGTGCGAGCGCGGCGGCGTCGAGATCGGGGTCGCCGAGCGTGCCCTGGGCCTCCGCGCTCTCCCGCACCAGCATCCGCGCGCCGAGCCGGGAACCGCCCTCGACGACCGTAACCAGCGCTGCCCGCATCCCGCTCTGGGCGAGCTCTGTGAACGTCGCCTGCAGGTCGCCGCGGGCGTAGCTCTGGACCCAGACGGTGATCTCGCCGCCGCACGGCAGCCCGACGTCCCAGGCGTCCTCGTCGGCGATCCCGTAGTGCAGCAGCCGCGGCTGCGCTCCCTCGATCACGGTCTCGGCGACCTCGACCACAGCGCCCTCGACGCAACCGCCGGAGACCGCGCCGCAGACCTCGCCGAGCTCGTTGATGCCCATCTTCGTGCCGGCCGGCTGGGGTGCGGACTTCTTGGTCTCGACCACGGTCGCCACGGCCACGCGGTCGCCGCGGGCGACCCAGCCCTCGATCATGTCAAGCACCGAGTTCATGAGGCTTGTACCGCCATGTAGTCCTCCCATGTGTCGACATCCCGCGGAATCGAGCCTGCAACGGGCACGTCGATCACCTCTTCGGCGTGGCGATCAAGGAGCTTCCACACGCCCTTGTCTCCGTGCAGCGATGCCAGGTCTCCGAAGATATCGCGCGCGAAAGCCAGCGGATGGCCACGGCCGTCCGTGTACGCACACGCTGCCAGCGGGGCCCGGCCGCGCCTGGCGATCAGCTCCGTGACCGCCTCCGCAGTGACGCCGGGCTGATCGCCCAACATCAGCACCAGCGCATCGGCGCGCTCGTCGACGGCGCCCAGCGCCGCCGCGATCGACGACGAGCAGCCCTCGCCGAAGTGTTGGTTTTCGACCACCTCGATCCCGCTCAGATCGACGCGCGCGCGGACATCGTCGGCGCCGCCGCCGACCACGCACAGCAGCTGGTCGAAGCGACACGCCCGCGCCGTGTCGAGCACGTGATCGAGCAGCGTGGCCGAACCGAACGGGAGCAGCTGCTTGGGCCGGCCGAGGCGCTTGGAGCCGCCCGCGGCCAGCACCAGCCCGGTCACGAACTCCCCGGCGGACTCACTAGCGCGCGCCGACATCACCCGCGAGCTGCTTGGCGTAGGTGTCGCGGCATCCGGTGCAGCAGAAGTACACCCGCCCGCCGGGCGTGTCGAGATGCGGTGTCGCATCCGATACCGCCACCTCCATGCCGCAGACGGGGTCGGTCGTCGGTGCAGCCCGCACGATGACCGGCGTCCCCGCGGCCTTGGGCGGCGCATGATGCTCGGCCACCAGCTGGGCCAGGATCGCGATCGCGATCTCAGCCGGCGTCCTCGCACCGATGTCCAACCCGGCGGGCGTGTGTAGCTGTTGACGGAGCTCGTCGGGTACCTCGAGCGCCGCGCGAACCGCGGCGCCGCGGACCCTGCTGGCGACCAACGCGACGTATGGAACGCCGGCGCTGAGCGCTTCGCCGAGCACCCTCTCCTCTCCCGAGCCGTGTGAGGCGACCACGACGGCCGCGTCCCCGGACCCGGGTTCGGCTTCGTCGGCGTCGGCCACGACCACGTCGTAGTCCGACGCCCGGGCAAGATCTTTGAGCGCGCGGGCGATCGGAGCGTCGCCGACGATCAACACGCGGGCCGACGGCAGCCGCGGCTCAAGGAAGATTTCGAGCGCGCCGCCGCTGAGGCACGGGTTGCGCTCGACGATCACGGTGCCGTCGACCGCGTCGGACTCCTCCACCTGCTCCTCGTCGCCGGGCATCAGACGAAGCAGCACCGGCTCGCCGGTCTCCATCACACGCAGCGAGTGCAGGCGCACCGACGAGGTGGCGCACACGCCGCCGACGAAGCCCTCGATCGCGCCGTCTGCGAGCACCACGGCGCTGTCGCCGGCGCGCACGCTGGTCGGCTGTCGGGCGCGGATCACCGTCGCGGTCACGAACGGGACTCGCTCGGAGGCCAGCCGCTGCGCGAGCTGGGCAAGTTCTCCACTGATCATTTCGGTGCTCCTCGTCCGTGCATCGCGTCCCACACTCGTGAGGGCGTGCACGGCATGTCGATGTGCCGCACGCCGTAAGGCTCCAGCGCATCGCAGATCGCGTTGACAATCGTCGGGGGCGAGCCGACCGTGGCCGACTCGCCGATTCCCTTGGCGCCGATCGGATGGTGCGGCGACGGCGTGACGGTGTAATCGGTCTCCCAGTCGGGAACCTCCAGCGCGGTCGGGATCAGATAGTCCATTAGTGACCCGTTGAGACAGTTTCCTTCCTCGTCGAAGGCGATCGTCTCCATCAGCGCCATTCCCACCCCATCGGTGAGACCGCCGTGGATCTGGCCCTCGACGATCATCGGGTTGATCCGCACACCGCAGTCGTCGACGGCGACGAACCTGCGGACCGACACCTTGGCCGTATCAGGATCGACGTCGACCACGCAGATGTATGCGCCGAACGGAAACGTCAGGTTCGGGGGGTCGTACACCGTTTCGGCATCCAGCCCGGCCTCGACGCCCTCGGGCAACTCGACCGATCCACGCGCAGCCATAGCGATCTCCTGGATCGTAGCCCCCTGCTCGGGGTCGCCCTTTACGTACCAACGGCCTTTCTCCCAGGCCAAGTCGTCGGGCGCCACCTCGAGCATCGCGGAGGCGACCAGCCGCGCGCGGTCGCGCACCTTGCGGGCGACGATCGCGGTGGCCGCGCCGCTTACCGGAGTCGAGCGCGAGCCGTAGGTCCCGAGGCCGTAAGGAGTGGTGTCGGTGTCGCCGTGGATCACGTCGACGTCCTCGGGCGGGATTCCGAGCTCCTCGGCCACGATCTGCGCGAACGTCGTCTCGTGGCCCTGGCCCTGGGTTTGCACGCTGATCCCCAGCTGCGCCTTGCCGGTCGGGTGCACCCGCAGGGCCGCGCCGTCGTTCATCCCCAGGCCCATGATGTCCATGTGCTTGCGCGGGCCCGCGCCGACCGCCTCGGTGAAGAAGCCCACCCCGATGCCCATCAGCTCGCCCCGCTCGCGCCGCTGCTCCTGCTCGGCTCGCAACTCGTCGTAGCCGGCGATCTCCATCGCCTTGTGCAGCGCCGCGTGGTAGTCGCCGGAGTCATACACCCACCCGGTCTTGCATTGATACGGGAACTGGTCGGGAGCGATCAGGTTGTCCAGCCGCAGCTGCGCCGGATCGACGCCGAGCTCGTCGGCAAGGCAGTCGACCATCCGCTCGACCAGGTACACGGCCTCGGCGATCCGGAACGAGCAGGCGTAGGCGACGCCACCGGGCGCCTTGTTCGTGTACACGCCGCTGACCCGGCAGTGAGCGGCCTCCAGGTCGTAGGACCCGGTGAACACCGAGAAGAAGCCCGCCGGGTAGCGGCTCGGCTGCGCGGTCGTGTTGAACGCGCCATGGTCGGCGAGCACCTCCACGCGGACCGCCAGGATCGTGCCGTCGGCGGTGGCGGCGATCTCGCCGCGCATCGCGTAGTCACGCGCGAAGCCTGTCGACATCAGGTTCTCCGAGCGGTCCTCCATCCACTTCACCGGCTTGCCGGTCACGATCGAGGCCACGATCGAGCAGACGTAGCCGGGGTACACCGGCACCTTGTTACCGAAGCCGCCGCCGATGTCCGGCGAGATCACCCGGATCTTGTGCTCGGGCATCCCCGTCAACTGCGCGTACACCGTGCGGTGCGCGTGCGGGGCCTGGGTCGTGCACCACAGGGTCAGCTTCTCCGAGACCCGATCGAACGATGCGACCGCGCCACAAGTCTCCATCGGCGCGGGGTGCGAGCGCGGGAAGCGCATAGCCTGCTCGACGACAACGTCGGCGCGCGCGAACACGGCATCGGTGGCCGACTCGTCGCCGGCCTCCCAGGAGAAGATGTGGTTGTCGGTGCGGTCCTCGACGTCGTCGCGGATCACCGGCGCGTCCGGATCCAGCGCCGCGACCGGGTCGACCACGACGCGCAGCGGCTCATACTCGACCGCGATCAGCTCGAGCGCGTCGCGGGCGCTGTAGCGGTCGTCGGCAACCACGAACGCGACCTCCTGCCCCTGGAAGCGGACCTTGTCGGTGGCCAGCACCGCCTGGGTGTCGAACGACATCGTCGGCATCCACGCCAGCCCCCGCGCCTCGAGCTCCTTGCCGGTGATCACCGCGTGCACCCGGGGGTGCTGCAGCGCCGCGGAGGCGTCGATCGACACGATCCGCGCGTGCGCGTACGGGCTACGGAGCATTGCGCCGTGCAGCATCCCGGGCAGCTGCACGTCGTCGACGTAGTTACCCTGGCCGCGGATGAAGCGCGCGTCTTCTTTGCGCGACATCCGGCCGAAGCCGATGGGTCGCTGGGCAGCCGTGGCCATCAGCTCACCGGCTTCCGTTTCCACACCGAGGCGTAATCCACGCCCTCCTCTTCCACAGCCACGTTCACCGTGTTACACCGGCCACACCGCACCCTTACCTTCCGGTTCATGTACTCGGGCGGCATCGACTTCGCCAGAACGTTGCCGCACTCCGCGCACACGTGGTCGTCGGGACCGTTGCCCTTGAACACCGGCCGGTCCGGGTCCTCCTGGACGGCGGTACCGCCGCCGAGGGGAACCTCGCCGTCGCGCACGTGTCGCATCGTCTTAGTGGCCATGACGGTCCGGCCGCCTCTCAGATGTTCGCCAGCTTCTGGGTGAAGTCGTTGATCAGGGCGTCGAGCACGCTGACCATCACGCCCTCCCCCATCGACGCTGCCTTACCGGTGATCTGCGCGGCGGTGTGGATCGTGCCGCCGCCGTCGGACAGCGCGAACGTCACGTCGGCGTTGGCGTAGCCCTGACCGCCCGCCTCACGGGACTTCACCCGCATCAACGCGCGGTGCGCGGCTTCGTCCTGCTCGACCACCGACACGGTGCCCTTGAACTTCATCGACATCGCGCCCATCTTGATCTTGATCTCGGCCTTGACCGACTCGGGTTCGGTCTTCTCGAGCACGCTGCCGCCCTCGACGCACGGCACCAACCGCTCAAGATCGAGGATCGCCTTCCAATTCTCCTCGATTGGCTTATCTATCGAGAACTGATGGTCCAGTTCAACCATGTCGATGACTCCTTACTTTCACCGTGTCGTTGTCACAATCAGTCATGAAGTCTGCAAATCGCATACGATAGTTACCATGTCATCTTCTCCCGGAACCCACACGCTCGGTCCTGACAACGCCACCCTGACCGTACGCACGAAGAAAGGCGGCGCCGCCGCGAAGGCCGCACACAACCTCGTCATCGAGGTGACCGCCTGGCGGGGCATGCTCGAGCTCGGCCCCGAGAGCAAGGTCTCGCTGACCGCGGACGCACGTTCAATGCGCGTGCGCGAGGGCCACGGCGGGATGATGGCGCTCGGCGACGACGACAAGGCCAACATCGAGCAGACGATCGACGACGAGGTGCTGAAGGGCACCGCGATCGCGTTCGAGTCCGACTCGGTGAAGGCCGACGGCGACCGCCTCGAGGTCTCGGGCGACCTCGAGCTCGGCGGGCGCCACGCGCCGGTCGTGTTCGAGCTGTCGCTGGCCGACGGCCGCGTCATGGGCACCGCCACGGTCAAGCAGACGGACTGGGGCATCAAGCCGTACAGCGCCCTGTTCGGGACGCTCAAGGTCCTCGACGAGGTGCAGGTGGGGATCGACGGGCAGCTCAACGGGGCTTAGCGTTCGTCGCGGTAGACGGTCTGGGCGTCGAGGCCGCCCTCGACGCCGGGGGGCAGCACGCCGCTGCCGTGCGCGTACAGGGCGACGTCGGCGATCGTCTGCGCGTGCTCGGGGTCGTCCTGCGCGAAGAACGCGCCGTTGTCCCAGCGCAGGCTGTCGGCCGGCGCGTCCAGCGCGGCGCCGGCGAGCAGCCTCGCCTTGTCGAGGATCTTGCCCGTGGCGCTGGAGACCGCAGCCGACGTGGCCTGCGACGGCGCCGTGTTGAAGCCGTGACCTGGTCCGAACCGGTTCTCATCAGCCGGGACGACCTTTACGTCGAGCGCCGGCACGCCGAGCTCGGTCGCGACCAGCTGGGCGTACTCGGGCTCGTTGCCGTCGGCCTCCGTGGTCAGGCTGAGGACCATCTTGCCGGTGGGGTGCACCCTCAGAAACACCGCTCGGTACGCCTTGTCAGCCACGCTCAACCTCCTCGTTCTTGGTCTGGTCCTCGGCGCCCGCGGGCGGCCGATCGCGCGTCAGCCGCTGGCGCTCCTGATGTGCGGTCAACGCGTTGTGCTCCTCTAGGTCGCAGAAGCTGGGCTGAGGTCCGCCCATCGGGTGCGGGGGCACCGCCGGGCGCTCGCAGCCCGGATAGATGCAGCGCTTGACGGCCTCTCGATCAGCGCCCACTCAGATCCCACCCCGGAGTCGTCCTGCCTCGGCTCGGCCCGTAGCCGCTGGGCATCGCCACCGAGCTACCCGGTACCGGCGTCGCGCTCCCCCACGCCTCCTCCTCGGGCTCGGGCTCGACGACCGGCTCGGGCCGGTCGCCCGCGCCGCCGATCGCCGCCGCTACCTCCTCGAGCGCCCGTAGGCTGTGTCCGCTGACGAGCGCGTCGCAATGCGGCAGCGCCGCGGCCATGCCGCCGGCCCGTGGGACGAACCCGGCCGCGGCGACCCGCGGGTTGACCCACACGATCCGGTGGGCCAGGCGCGCCAGGCGCTCCATCTCCTGCCCGACCAGCTCGGGGGCGCCGCGCTCCCAGCCGTCGGACAGGATCACGATCACCGCGCCGCGGGCCATCCCGCGCCGACCGTGCCGGTCGTTGAACGCCTTCAGCGCATCGCCGATCCGGGTGCCGCTCGACCAGTCCGGCGCCGCTGCGGCCGCGCGCTGGATCGCCCGCTCGGGGTTGCGCGAGGCCAGCGCCCGGGTCAGCCGGGTCAGCCGCGTCGCGAACACGAACGCCTCGGCGTGGGACCCGGAGCCTGTGGCCGACGTCAGGAACTGGAGATACGCGCGCGCGTAGGGCTCCATCGACCCGGAGATGTCGCACAGCATCACCATCCGGCGGCGCACCACCCGGCGGCGGCGGTGGGCCAGGCGGATCGGATCGCCGCCGGTGCGCATGCTCTGGCGCAGCGTCCGGCGCATGTCGATCCGCTCGCCTCGGCGGTCGCGTCGCGCGCGACGGGTCCGGCGCAGCGGCGTGGCCACCCGCAGGCGGCTCATCACGCGGTACAGCGCGGCGAGCTCGTCGGGCTCGAGCGCATCGAAGCGCTTGTCGCGCAGCAGCTCGTCGTCGCTGGCCGCCATCGGCAGCGCGACCTCCTCCGAAGGCTCCTGCTCCCGGTCGCCCGGCGGAGCGGTCGAGCCCGCCGCCCCGAGCGAGACCGCGCCGAACTGGTCGGCTTGCCGGTCGAAGTGGGGGCGGTCATCGGCCGCGGTGGGGACCATCTGCATGTCGTCGAGATCGAAGTTGCGGTCGCCCCCGCGGTCAGTGCCGAACACCGCGAAGAACACCGAGTCGAACGCCTTGACCTGCGAGTGGTCGGAGACCAGCACCGCCCGGGCCGTCCAGTACAGCCGGCGGCGGCTGATCGGTACCACCAACGCGAGCGCCCGCGCAAACGCAGCCGTGCGCTCGGCGGTGACCGGCACGCCGGCCGCATGCAGGCGCCGGCTGAACGCTGTCGTGACCGCGGGCAGGTCGAGCTCGATCGTCTCGACGGTGAACTGCGGCTCAGGCATCGTCGCCCTCACCGCGGCCGCCGACCAGTGCCTCGAGCCCGGCGGCGCGGATCACGTCCTGGTCCTCTGAGTACTTGAGCACCGAGCCGAGCGTGCGGTCGATCGCAGCCTCGTCGAGATGTTCGATGCCGAGCACGGTGAGCGCCGCCAGCCAGTCGATCGCCTCGGCCACGCCGGGCGGCTTCTGCACGTCGGAGTCACGCATCCTCGCGACCGCGCTCGCCACCTGCACGGCCAGCGTCTCCGACGAGCCGGCCACGCGGCGCCGGACGATCTCGATCTCACGCTCGGCGCTCGGGTAGTCGATCCACTGATACAGGCACCGGCGCTTGACCGCATCGTGCAGGTCGCGGGTCCGGTTCGACGTCAGCACGATGATCGGCGGGTGCGTCGCGCGCACGGTCCCCAGCTCGGGGATCGTGACCGCCGCCTCGGCGAGCAGCTCGAGCAGGAACGCCTCGAAGTCGTCGTCGGCGCGGTCGATCTCGTCGATCAGCAGTACCGCCGGCCGCGGGCCGGGATGCTCGAGCGCGGTCAGCAGCGGCCGGCGGATCAGGTAGTCGGGGCCAAACAGATCCTCCTCGCGCAACGCAGTTCCCTGGACATCCGCGAGCCTGATGCTGAGCAGCTGGCGCGGATAGTTCCACTCGTACAGCGCCTCCGACGCGTCGATCCCCTCGTAGCACTGCAGGCGGATCAGCGGCGTGTCCAGCACCGCAGCGAGCGACTTGCCGGCTTCGGTCTTGCCCACCCCGGCCTCTCCCTCCAGCAGCAGCGGCTGGGGCAGCGCCAAGCTCAGGAACATCGAGGTGGCCAGTCCCTCGTCGACGAGGTAGTCGACGGCCGCCAGCCGAAGGGCCAGCGTCTCCACGTCTGGCGCCAGCCGGCGGATCTCGTCCGCGGCCTCGCCTGTCACTCGCATCGGCGTCATCTCATCCTCGGCGGCTCACTGCGGCGGGACCGCCCGGCCCTGCATCGCCTCCCACACGCGGGACGGGGTGCACGGCATGTCGATGTGATCGACCCCGTGCACGGGGTGCAGCGCGTCGATCACGGCGTTGACGATCGCCGGCGGCGATCCCACGTTGGGCGACTCGCCGACGCCCTTGGCTCCGAGGGGATGGTGCGGGCACGGCGTCACCGTGGCGCCGAGCTCGTAGCTGGGGCATTCCAACGCGGTCGGGATCAGGTAATCCATGAACGACCCGTTGAGGCAGTTGCCCTCCTCGTCGAACGTGATCACTTCCATCAGCGCGATCCCGATCCCCTCGGCCAGGCCGCCGTGGATCTGCCCGTCGACGATCATCGGGTTGATCCGCACCCCGCAGTCGTCGACCGCGATGAACCGCCTGACCGTGACCGCCGCGGTCTCGGGGTCGATGTCCACAACGGCTATGTACGCGCCGTATGGGTAGGTCAAATTGGGCGGGTCGTAGATCACCTGGGCATCGAGCCCGCCCTCCATCCCCGTCGGCATCGGCTCGCCGCTGTAGGCGCGGGCCGCGATGTCCTCGATCAGCGCGCCCTGCTCGGGATCGCCCTTGACGTACCAGCGGCCCTTCTCCCACGCCAGGTCCTCGGGGCGTGTCTCCAGCATCGTCGCCGCGATCGCGCGGGCCTTATCGCGGACCTTGCGTGAGACGACTGCCACGGCCGCGCCGCTGACGGGCGTCGACCGCGAGCCGTAGGTGCCCAGCCCGTAGGGCGACTTGTCGGTGTCGCCGTGGCGCACGTCGACGTCCTCGGGCGGAATCCCCAGCTCCTCGGCGACGATCTGAGCGAACGTCGTCTCGTGGCCCTGGCCCTGGGTCTGAGCACTGAGGCTGACCACCGCCTTGCCCGACGGGTGCACGCGCAGATCGGCGCCGTCGTTCATCGACAACCCAAGGATGTCCATGTGCTTGCGCGGGCCGGCGCCGACGCCCTCGGTGAAGAACGACACGCCGATGCCCATCAGCTCGCCGCGCTCGCGCTTCTCGGCCTGCTCGGAGAGCAGTTCGTCATAGCCGGCGATGTCCATCGCCACCTTCATCGTCTTGGCGTAGTCGCCGGAGTCATACGTCCAGCCGGTGGTGGTCTCATACGGGAATTGATCGGCCTGGATGAAGCTGCGCATCCGCAGGTCGATCTGGTCGACGCCCATCTCGAGCGCCAACGCCCCGACCATCCGCTCGACCAGATACACGGCCTCCGTGATCCGGAACGAGCAGCGGTAGGCGACGCCGCCCGGCGCCTTATTGGTGTAGACCGCCTTGACCTTCACGTGGGAGGCCTCGAGGTCGTAGGAGCCGCAGCAGATATGGAAGAACCCGGCGGGGAACTTCGTCGGCTGTGCGGTCGAGTCGAACGCGCCGTGATCGGCGACCACGTCGACCCGCAGGCCGGTGATCTTGCCGTCCTTGGCGCATATGTCGGCGCGCATGATGTAATCGCGCGCGAACCCGGTCGACATCAGGTTCTCGGAGCGGTCCTCGATCCACTTGACCGGGACGCCGGCAACGATCGAGCCGGCGATCGCGCACACGTAGCCCGGGTACACCGGGACCTTGTTACCGAAGCCGCCGCCGATGTCGTTGCAGCGGATCCGGATCATGTGCTCGGCCAGTCCGGCCACGTGCGCGTACACCGTGCGGTGCGCGTGCGGGGCCTGGTTGCCGTTGTAGATATCGAGCTGGCCGGTCTCCGGGTTGAAGTCGGCGATCATCCCGCAGGTCTCCAGCGGAGCCGGGTGGCAGCGCGGGTAGATGATGTCGCGCGACACGACGGTGTCGGCCTCGGCGAACACGCGGTCGGTGGCCTCGGGGTCGCCGGCCTCCCAGGTGGGGCTGGCCAGGTTGTCGGTCTGGCCGTCCTTGTCGTCGCGGATCAGCGGGGCGTCGGGGTCCAGCGCCTTGCGCGCGTTGACGACCGCCGGCAGCGGCTCGTACTCGACGTCGATCAGCGGCAGCGCGTCGCGCGCCGAGTACTCGTCGGTCGCGATCACGAACGCGACCTCCTGGCCCTGAAAGCGAACCTTGTCGCCCGCGAGCACGGCCTGGGTGTCATAGGAGATCGTCGGCATCCACGCGAGCCCGAGCGTCTCCAGGTCCTTGGCGGTGATCACCGCGGCCACGTTCGGGTGCGCGAGCGCCTCGGAGGTGTCGATCGAGACGATCTTGGCGTGCGCGAACGGGCTGCGCAGGATCGCCCCGTGCAGCATCCCCGGCAGCCGGATGTCGTCGAGGTAGGTGCCCTCGCCGCGGATGAAGCGCGCGTCCTCCTTGCGCTTCAGGGGCCCGAAGCCGATCGGCCGATCGGTCTCGGGACTGGGCGGGTTGACGGTGGCCATGTGGTCAAACCTCCTGCTTGGTCGAGGCTTCGTGCTCGGCCGCCCACTGGACCGCGCGAACGATGTTCAGATAACCCGTGCACCTGCAGATCGCGCCGGAGATCGCGGTGCGGATCTCATGGTCGGTGGGGTTGGGGTTCTCATCCAGCAGTGCGCGCGTGGTCATCAGCATCCCCGGGGTGCAAAAGCCGCAGTGCAGCGCGTGCTTCTCGTGAAAGCCCTGCTGGATCGGGTCCAGCGTGCCGTCGACCTCCAGCGACTCGACTGTCCGGACCTCGTGGCCCTCGACCATCGCCGCCAGGATCGTGCAGGACTTCACCGGCTTGTCATCCATCAGCACCACGCAGGCGCCGCAGTTGGACGTGTCGCAACCCCAGTGGGTCCCGGTCAGCCCGGGCGTCTCGCGAATGAAGTGCACGAGCAGCATCCGCGGCTCGACGTCGCGGGAGACCTGCTCGCCGTTGATGTTGATCGTGACGTGCATTGGTTCTAGACCTCCGTGTGCAGGGCTCGCGCGGTGGCGCGGAGCAGTGCGCGCTTGCTAAGGACGCCGACGAGGTGGCGCTTGTAGGCGGCCGTGCCGCGGCCGTCGGGCTGCGGGCTGCAATCCTCGGACGCGATCTCGCCCGCCTGCGCGAACAGCTCCTCGGACGGGGTCTTGCCCCGCATGAGCTCGACCGCGCGGGTCGCCTGGATCGTGATCGCGCCGACTGCGCTGAGCGCGAGCCCGGCTTGCGCGATCACCGAGCCGTCGATCCAGACCGCGGCCGAGACGGCTGCGATCGCCCAGTCGCCGGCGCGGCGTTCGACCTTCTCGTGGGCGCTACCGCCGTTGGGCCGGCGCGGGATCCGCACCTCGGTGAGCATCTCGTCGGCGCCGACCGCGGTGGTGAATGGGCCGAGATAGAACTCGTCGAGCCCGACTACGCGCTCGCCCTCGGGACCGCGGATCACGACGCTCGCCCTCAGGGCCGCGCACACGGCGCTGAGATCCTCGGCGGCATCGGCCTGGCACAGCGAGCCGCCGATCGTGCCGCGGTTACGGACGACCGGGTCGGCGATCACCTCCTCGGCGTCGGCGAACACCGGCGCCCACTGAGCCAGCAGCTCGGAGTCCAGCAGGTCCGCGTGACGCGTCAGCGCACCGATCCGGATCTCGTCGCCTTCCTCGCGGATGTACTCGAGCTCGTGCAGATCGTTGATGTCGATCAGGTGCTCGGGCGCGGCCAGACGGAGCTTCATCATCGGCAGCAGGCTGTGCCCGCCGGCGATGATCCGCGCGTCGCCGTCGTGCTCCACCAGCGACGCGATCGCGCCGTCGACACTGGTGGCGCGTTCGTACTCAAACGGAGCCGGAGTCTGCATCGGGCCTCCTTTCTCCCGTCGCGGCGGCCGGCATCCGCTTGCGGACGCCGGGCGACTCGCTGGGCTCGTACTGCACGGGCGAGTCGGTCCCGATGATCGGCGAGCGCGGCAGGTTCTGCGGCCGCTCCTGCCGGATCTCGGGGTACAGCAGGCGCGCGGCCAGGCTCCCGTAGGCGGGATTGCGCAGCGCGGGCCCGTCTGGGCTGGCGGCGGCGATCGGTGCCTCGCGGCCCAGCCGGGCGAGCGTCAGCGTTCCCCGGGTGTAGACCTCGGAGATCCGCGGCGCTTTGGTGGTCGCACTGTCGGGGAAGTTGCGAAAGCCGGCCGCCGTGGCGCCCGGGTACAGCCCCTCGACGAGGCCGACCGCGTCCTGCATCCCGGCCTTCTTGACGAGCAGGCCCTCGAGCAGGTCGACGCCGGCGTCGAGGTTGGCGTTGATGTCGTTGACGACCGGGCCGACCGGCTCGGTCTTCTGGATGATCTCCACCACTCCGGCGATCGCCCCGTCGAGCCCCTTGGTGATCTTCTGGAGCGCGACGATCGTCGAGACGAGGTAGTAGACGAGCGCCAGGACGATCAGAACGACCGCGATGATCATGACTACACCAGCTGCTGGCATCGTTCCCCCATTCAGGCGTCGTCGAGGATCACGTCGAGCGATCCGCCGTAGTTGGCGGCCGACTCGATCGTCTGCTTGACCCGCTCCTGCGTCGTGAGCAGGAGCGGCACTGCGTCCAGGTCCTTGGACCCGGCCTGCGCCGAGGCGGCGATCTGGTCGACGCTGGGCACGATGCTGTTAGCGGCGTTGAGTACGCCGCGCAGCAGATAGATCACCACGGGGAGCACGACCACCAGCAGCAGCACGGCTCCGATCCACTCGAGGGTCATGCGGGCCTCCTGTCGGCGACGATCGCGGCCTTGGTGGCGATCCCCGGCAGAGCTCCGACGATCACGTCGAACTGCGCGTTGATCGCCTTGACCGCGGGCTCCAGCGGACGCAGGTGCTCGGCCTCCACGGTGGCCAGCGCGCCGCCCAGCGTGGCCAGATCCTTCGACGTGGCCTCCAGGTCGGTGCGGATCTTGATCAGCGCCGCCGCGAGCACGGCGATGATGACCACGGCGAGCACGACGCTGAGGATGATGAGCAGGGTCATGCGCCACCGAACCCGTCGGTGAGCGCGTTCATGTAGCCGTCTTGCACCACGGCTTCCTCCACGATCAGCCCGAGCACGGGCGCGGTGGCCTCGAGCTGCGGGATGTTGGCTGTGTTCGAGGCGACCTGGCCGGCAACGCCGAGCAGGCTGCTCGCGGACTTGCGGATGTCGGCCACCGTCCTCACCAGGACCAGCAGCAGGCCCGCCACGATCAGCGCCGAGACGAGGCCGATCGCCAGCGCGATCCACCAGGCGCCGTGGTTGCTCAGGGCGGCGTAGGTGACGGTCATTTGCCCACCGCCACCTTTCGCAGCGCCCGCGCCGAGTGCAGAATCCGCACGCCCGAGTCGTTGATCCGGCCGACCCCGGCCAGCTCGGTGGTCTGCTCGCGGACAGTCTCGACACCCTGCACCGCGGTGCGGGCCTGTCCGGCGATCCGGTTTGCCAGCAACACAATCGTGATCACGATCGTGGCGGCGACCAGCACGACCACAACACCCAGCGCGAGCCCGACGTACCAGCCGGTCGAAGCGGCGATCACGGGCATCTGACACCTCCTTGTCCTCTCTCCAACGTCATCAGTTGCTCATCTCCGGATTCGAATGCTCGGCCGCCCAGCGGATCGAGCGAACGATCGTCGCGTATCCGGTGCAGCGGCAGATCTGACCCGAGATCGCCTCCCTGATCTCGGTGTCGGTGGGGTGCGGGTTGCGGTCCAGCAGCGCCCGCGCGGTCAGCATCATCCCGGGCGTGCAGAACCCGCATTGCAGCCCGTGCTCGCGCGTGAACCCCTCCTGCACCGGATCCAGCACGCCATCGACCTCCATACCCTCGACCGTCCGCACCTGGTAGCGGCTCGCCGTCGCGGCCAGCACCGTGCACGACTTCACCGGCTCGTCGTCCATCAGGACAACGCAAGTCCCGCAGTTGGATGTGTCGCAACCCCAATGCGTGCCGGTCAGCCCCAGCTCGTCGCGGAGGAAGTGGACCAGCAGCAGCCGGGGCTCGACGTCCCGGGTGTACTCGATCTCGTTGACCGACAGCGTCACCTGCATCACCCCGGCTCCGCGACCGCGCGGGACACGGCCCGGCGGAGCGTGCGCTCGGTCAGCACGCCGGCCACGTGCCGCTTGTATTCCTGGGAGCCGCGCTGATCGGTGACCGGGGAGCACGACACGGCCGCCAACGCGGCGGCCTGGGCGAACAGCTCGTCGGACGGCGCCTGGCCGACCAGCGCCTGCTCGGCATCGCTGCAAGTCACCTGGGAGCCGACCGCGGCCAGTGCCACGCCGGCGCGGGCGATCTTGCCCCTGCTCAGCGTCACCGACGCGCCCGCGGCGGCGACGGCCCAGTCTCCGACGCGGCGGTCGACCTTCGCGTAGGCGCTGCCGGTGGCCTCGGTGAGCGGCACCCGGATCTCGACGAGCATCTCGGCGTCGCCGACCGCGGTCCGATAGGGCCCGCGGTAGAAGTCGGGCATCCCGAGCGCGCGCTCGCCGTCGAGCCCGCGGATCACCATCCGGGCGCCGACCGCCGCGCATACCGCAGAGAGATCCTCACTTGGGTCTGCTTGACAGAGAGCTCCGCCGATCGTGCCGCGGTTACGGACGACCGGATCGGCGATCACGCGCTCGGCGTCGGTGAAGATCGACACGCGCCGGTGCAGGAGATCTGACTCCAGCAGCTCGCGGTGCCGGGTCATCGCGCCGATCCTGATCTCGCCGTCGTGCTGCTCGATGTAGCCGAGCTCCTCGGCCAGCGGGTCGATGTCGATGAGGTACTCGGGCGCCGCGAGGCGCAGCTTCATCATCGGCAGCAGCGAGTGGCCGCCGGCCAGCAACCGGGCATCTGGTCCCAGTTCGGTGAGCAGCTCGAGCGCGTTGTCCACGCTCGTGGCCCGCTCGTATTCAAACGGTGCTGGTACTTGCAATCTGTTGTACGGAGCGGCCCGGGGATTCCGCCGTGGACACCGCCGGTCCCGGGACTCTCCTCTCCTGTCTGGCATCTTGCCGTTCCCCTATTGTGGCGGTCAACGGGAGTTAAGGGATCGCTTAGGAGAGGGATGGCCAGGTTTGGACGGTTGTTATGGTGGATCCCGTCCCGGTGACCGCTGAGCCAAGATGACCCTCGCGCAGCTGCAGTCGTTCGTTCTGGTCGCTCGGCACGGCTCGGTCAAGGCCGCGGCGGCCGAGCTCGAGGTCACCGAGCCGGCGGTGTCGGTGGCGGTTGCGGCCCTCCGGAAGGAGCTCGGCGACGAGCTGTTCGTCCGCAACGGGCGCGGGATCGCGCTGACGCCGGGGGGCCGGCGGCTGGCCGCGCTGGGCGGCGAGATCCTCGGCCTGGCCGAGCAGGCGAGGCGCAGCGTCCAGGAGAGCCCCGGCCAGCCCCGACAGGTGCAGGTGGCCGCCACCAGCATCGTCGCGGAGCACATCGGTCCGCTGATCGACGCGTTCAGCAGCCGCGGCTCGGGCCTGGAGATCACCGTCGAACAGGTCCCGGGCGAATCGTTCGCCGACATGCTCGAGCACCGCCGCGCCGACATCGCGCTCGGCCCACAACCGGGACCGGAGCGCGCCGCGACGATCGCCACGGTCCCGTTCCTGCGTTCGCGGCTGATGATCGTGGCCGCGCCCGGGCACCCGCTGGCCGGACAGCGCGCGATCTCTCCGTCCGCGCTGGCGAGCGAGCGCTGGCTGGTCGGCCCGCAGGACACCGACCCGACGACAACCGCCGGGCTGTTCTTCGGCCGCAACGGGCTCGACCCGCAGGACATCTCCGCCTACACCAGCCACGCCGCGGCGATCGCGGCGGCGGCCGCGGGTGAGGGCGTGATCCTCGCGCTGGCGCACTCGGTGATCGACGCGATCCGTCGCCGGTCGCTGGTCCGGCTCGACGTGCGCGGGACGCCGGTGGTCGAGCTGTGGCACGCGAGCACGCTCGGGCTCGGGCGGGCGCTGCCCGCGGCGCTGGCGCTGGCGCGGTTTGCCACCACGCCGGAGGCGACCCACGCGATGTCCAGCGGGCGGGCTGGGACCGCGTCGGCGCGGGCCCGGCCCGCGGTCCACGTGACCCTGTGGCGGTCGGTGGCCGAGGAGATCGACGCTGAGGCTCAGCGTTAGCCGGCAAACGCCCCACTCGAGGGTCGGTACAGGAAGCGTGGGGAGTTCGCCATGTCAGGCATGGCCAACGCCCCACCGTTCCTACGAGGGCGGTCGACTGGGGAGTTAGCCGGTTGCCCCGACCGCGCCCGCGAGCCGCTCGAGCATCTGCCCATAGATCCGTCGCAAGCCCATCGGCGCGAACGTCCGCTCGAAGAATCCGCCGACCCCGCCCGCCCCCTCCCACGAGGACTCGATCGTGACCTCGCTGCCCGACCCCGACGGGGCGACGCTCCAGGTGCTGATGAACGAGGACAGCTCGTCGCGCTCGCGCAACTCGCCGGTGGACTCCTCGACGCGCAACCGGTAGTCGCGCTCCCGGCCACCGGCGGCGAAGTGGTAGGCGATCACGGTGCCGTCGCCGGTGCCGCCGCTCTCGACGCGGTAGGCGCTGTAGTTGTCGGTGAGGATCCGCGGCCGTCCCTCGCGGTAGTCGCGCAGCAGCTCGAGCACGCGTTCCGCTGACGCGTCGACGGCCTTGCTCGCTTGTACCCGCACCCGCGCCACGGGTTCATTCTGGCATCGAGCCCCCACGACCGCGAGCGTCGCGGTTCGTCATGATGCGCCGATGCTCGCAGCCTACGCCTCAGACATCGACCCGAAGGACCCGCTCAGCGGGCTCGCGATTGACGACCGTCCCGAGCCCGAAGTCCCCGACGGCTGGACGACCGTGACCGTCAAGGCGACCTCGCTCAACCACCACGATCTGTGGTCGCTGCGCGGAGTCGGCCTCCCCGCCGACCGTCTCCCGATGATCCTCGGTTGCGACGCCGCGGGTCTCGACGATGACGGCAACGAGGTTGTCGTCCACTCGGTGATCGCCAGCGACGACTGGCGCGGGGACGAGACGTTTGACCCGCGCCGCTCGCTGCTGTCCGAGCGCTACCAGGGCACGTTCGCCGAGCGCGTCACGGTCCCCCGGCGCAACGTCGTCCCCAAGCCCGCCGAGCTCAGCTTCGAGGAAGCCGCCTGCCTGCCGACGGCGTGGCTGACCGCCTACCGGATGCTGTTCACGCGCGGCAAGGTCGTGCCCGGCCAGACGATCCTCGTGCAGGGCGCGACCGGCGGCGTGGCCACCGCGCTCACGGTCCTGGCCAGCGCCGCGGGGATCCGCGTGTGGGTCACCGGACGCTCCGATAGCGGTCGCGATCAGGCCCTCAAGCTGGGCGCTGACCAGGCGTTTGAGTCCGGGGCCCGATTGCCCGAGCGCGTCGACGCCGTGATGGAGACCACCGGCCAGGCGACCTGGGGGCACTCCATCCGCTCGCTCAAGCCCGGCGGGACGCTGGTCGTCTGCGGCGCCACCACCGGCGACGCCTCCCCGGCCGAGCTGACCCGGATCTTCTTCCTGCAGCTGTCGGTCGTGGGCTCGACGATGGGAACCCGCGAGGAGCTCGACCGGCTGATGCGCCTCTGCGTCGACCGCGACATCCGTCCGGCGATTCACAGCACGATGGCGCTCAAGGATGCCCGTCAGGGCTTCGAGGCGATGCTCGCCGGGGACGTCGTCGGCAAGATCGTGTTCACGGTCTAGCGTCCCGCGGCAACGTCCATCTCCAAGTCGAGCTCGGTTCGCACGCCGAGTGCGTTGAGCGCGGCGCTCGCCCGCTCCAGGGTGTCGGCATCGTCGACGGCGCGCGCCAGCCGCCCGACCGTGCGCACGGTCACCTCGACGTCGAGGTAGAACGTCAGCGCGGCCGCCGAGGTCAGCTCGACCATCCGTGCTCCGTTGCGGATCGCAACCTGACCCCGGTCGCCGCGAAACGCGCGCACCGCCTGGGCGCTGGCCTCGGTCGGCACGTGCGCCATCGCGCCCTCGAGCCGCTGCGCCACCGGCTCGGTCAACCCGCGGGCACCGCACAGCCCGCCCGCCGCGGCGACTTCGGCGATCCGCGCGAACACCTCCGCCGGGGTCAGCTCGCCGTCGCAGCCGACTCCGAACACCGCGGTCAGGACCGGGACGCCGCTGTCGGCCAGCCGAGCGGCCGCGGCCAGCATCAACGCGTCGCACAGCGGGCTGCGCAGGCCCGGCTCGTCGCCGTGGGCCAGCAGGTCGCCGCCGACGTCGACGAACACCGTCAGGTCGTGGCCGAGCCGCTCGGCCGCCTGCGTCAGTCCGTCGCGCGACCGCGCCCGCGCCGCCGTGCGGGTCGATCAGGACCGTCCGCTCGCCGAGGAACTCGGCCATCCGCGACTCGGCGAAGTACACGTCGCGGCCGCGCACGCGGGTGTTGGCGTCGGCCAGCAGGACCCTCGGGGCGAGTTCCTCCGCGCCGGAGATCTCCTCGCTCGATCGAGGGCCCGCAACCGGGTCGATCGGCCGGCGCTCCCAGGTCACGCCGCCGACGATCGGGTCGGCGCCGTCGTAGACGCGACAGAACTCCGCGGTGGCCAGGGCACCGACCACGTCGCCTCCGCCGCCCATTCCGATCACCAGGGGCCGGCGGGCGCGGCGGAGCAGCAGCTCAGCATCGGGCATCCTCCTAGTTCTACCGACCCGGCCCGCGGCACCTGTGAACGGCGCGTCAGCCGAGGCGCTCGTGGAGTTCGCGCAACACCCGCCGACAGTCCGCCCCCATCTCGCGGACGATCTCCCCCGCGGGGCGGCTCTGCGCCAGCTCGTGGGCCTGGCCGGCCCACAGATTGAATGACCCGGCGTCCCCGCGTTTGCGGGCGGCGGCCCTGATCGGGCTGGTCGCGTGGTGGATCTCCGGGTACGCGCTGGGAGCGGTCGGTCCGCGCTGCTCGAGGAAGCGGTTGACGATTCCGCGGCCAAGGCGGCCAGTGAACGCGCGGGTGAGCTGCGTGGGCGCGCGATCGGCCAGCAGCGCGCGCTGTGAGTCGTGCGTGCCGGCCTCAGGCGCGAGCATCAGCGCGGTCCCGACCTGGGCGGCGCTGGCCCCGGCGCACAGGACCGCTGCCACGGCGGCGCCGTCCGGGATCCCGCCGGCGGCGACGAGCGGCAGCGGCACCGACGCGCCCACGATCCGCAGCAGCGCCAGCAGCCCGGTGCCCCCGGCCGAGTCCCGGTCGTCAAACCCACCGCGGTGCCCGCCGGCCTCGCTGCCCTGCACGACCAGCGCATCAGCCCCGGCATCGCGGGCCTGCTCGGCCTCGCCCGGGTCGGTGACGGTCACCCATACGGCGACACCCGCGTTCTGCAGTCGCGCCACGACCGCGGGCTCCGGACAGCCGAACACGAATGACGCGACCGCGACGCCGCGTTCGCAGATCACCCCAAGCTTGCGCTCCCAGTCGTCGTCCTCGAACCGCGGCTCGCCGACGTCGGCACCCTGCAGCAGCGCCTCGGCCTCGAGTTCCTCCAGGTAGGCGGAGACGGCGTCAGGGTCGGCCGGCTCGCGAGACGGCACGAACACGTTGACGCCGAACGGGCGCGAGGTCGCAGCCGCGACGACGTCGATCTGTTCCGCCGTTGCGTCGGCCGTCTTGTAGCCGGCCGCAACGAAGCCGAGACCACCAGCCTTGCACACCGCGATCGCGAGCTCGGGCGTCGACGGACCACCGGCCAACGGCGCCTGGACGATCGGCTCGGCGAGGTCCTTGGGATGGAACATGGTCAGGCGCTCACCTCCTCCAGGCGTACGGCGGCATCCTCGAGCCGGTCATCGCCCCAGAACAGGTCCGGGCCGATCGCGATCGTGGGCACGCCGAACACCCCGAGATCGTATGCCGCGTCGGTGGCGGCGCGCAGCGCGCGCTTGATCTCGGGATCATCGGCGGCGGCGCGAATCGTGGCCGGGTCCAGGCCGGCGCGCTGCGCCGACGCGATCACGTTGTCCGGGATGCTCAGGTCAGACCCGGTGGTGAACGCGTCCCGGTAGGCCTGCATCGCGAACTCGCGCCCGCGGTCGGCGGCGAACGCGTACGTCGCGACACGCATCGCGGTCAGGTAGTCGTCCGGCCACGGGTCAGGCCATCGCATCGGCGGCAGGCCGTACGCGCGCGCCCGTCGCTCGATCTCAGCCATCCCGGCCGCGCGGCGGCGTTCGTCGCCCAGCGCCCACGAGCTCCGGCCGGCCAGCTTGAACAGCCCTCCGAGCAGCACGGGCTGCCAGCGGACCGGCTCTGGCAGCAGCCGCGGCAGCCGCTCGGCCGCGAGGTACCCGTAGGGCGAGCCGAGGTCGAAGTAGAACGTGATCACGAGTTGGTTGCGGCCGGACGGTTCGTTAGAATGAACGTTTCGTTTTATATGATAGACCGACGGGAGATCGGAGAGGTCCTGGCAGCGAATCTGCGCCGGCTGCGGATCGCGCGCCGCCAGTCGCTGTCCGAGCTCGCGCGCGCGACGAGGATGAGCAAGGCGACGCTGTCGAGTATCGAGAACGGCCGCGCCAACCCGACCGTGGAGACGCTGGCTGGGCTCGCCGGCGCCCTGCGGGTGCCGATCTCCGAGCTGCTCGAGGAGCCGCCGCTGGGCCAGATCCGGATCGTTCGCGCGGCCGGCGCGCGGACGTCCGAGCGGGGCGGCATGCCCCAGCGCCAGATCGACGAGCTCGCGCCGACTGAGAGCACCAGGATCGCGGAGCTGTCGCTGCCGGCGCGGGAGGCCCGCGAGCTCGACCCCGAGCCCGAGGGCTCGCGCGCGCACGTGTACGTGGTCGAGGGCAAGCTCGTGGCCGGCCCCGTGGAGCGCATCACCGAGCTCTCAGCCGGCGACTACGCTTCGTTCCCCGCCGACGTCCCGCACCTGTTCGAGGCCGGGCGGCGGGACGTGCGCGCCCTGCTGGTCACGACCGTCTGAATTTGCGAACAGCTCGCGCGACAGCTCGATGAAGGCGGCGACCGCCGGCGGCTGGCGCCGGCCTTGGCGCCAGGCGAGCGTGATGTCGCGGGTCAGCTCAGGCTCGGTCAGCGCCACCACCACGACCTCGGCGCCGGGACCCTCGGTGTCGGAGCGAGGCAGGATCGCCACCCCCATGCCGCGGGCCACCAGCCGCCGGATCCGGCCGCTCTCGTTGGACTCGAGCATCACTTGGGGGTCGAAGTCGGCGTCGCGGGCGGCGAAGTTGAGCAGCTCGCGGAGCCGGGCTCCCTCCCGGTAGCTGATGAACTGCTCGCCGGCGAGCTCGGCGATCCGTACGCCGTCGCGGCGGCGCAAGGGGTGGTCAGGAGGGAGGATCACGACCAGCTCCTCGGCGTACAGCTGCTGGAGCCCGAGCCCGTGGCTCTCGATCCGCTCGGTGACCGACAGGAACGCCAGGTCGAGCACGTCGTCGCGCAGCATCTCCGCCAGCTCCTCGCTGGACTGCTCACGCACCGACAGCTCGACTCCGGGATGACGCTCGTGGAAGATCGCCAGCGCGAGCGACACGTCGATCGGCCCCATCGTGTGCATCGCGCCGACCGACACGTGTCCGGCCTGGATCCCCCTCAGGCCCTGGAGCTCGGCGCTGGCGGCGTCGAGCTCAGACAGGATCCGCCGGGCGCGGGCGACGAGCGTGTTGCCTGCTTGGGTCATCGACACCCGGCGCGTGGTCCGCTCGACCAGCGCGAGCCCGACCTCATCCTCCAAGCGGCGGATCTGCTGAGACAGGGCGGGCTGCGCGATGTGCTCGCGCTCGGCGGCGCGAGTGAAGTGACGCTCCTCGGCGAGCGCGACCAGGTATCGGAGCTGGCGAATATCCATAAGCAATCAATATGGATCTCAGACAGTACTTGTCTTGGACAACTAAAGGGGGTTGCGCGACCATGTTCTTGCAACACCCTCTCCTCCCTCGAGCGCGCCCCGCAGATTGGCACTAAACTCCCCGCCAATCACGGGGCGCTCTCATTTAAGTCGTCGGGTGATAGTTGCGCTGACAACTACCTGCTAAGCTCGCGGTCATGCACCTCGGGCTTGCCACCTTCGCCGACATCGGTCCGGACGTCACTCCGCAGCTCCGGATGGCCCAGCTGCTCGAGGAGGCGGAGCTCGCCGACCAGCTCGGCCTCGACGTGTTCGCGATCGGCGAGCACCACCGGCCCGACTTCCTGGTGTCGTCTCCCGCGGTCGTGCTCGGGGCGATCGCCGCGCGCACGGAGCAGATCCGCCTGGCCAGCGCAGTCACCGTGCTCAGCTCCGACGACCCGGTCCGGGTGTTCCAGCAGTTCGCCCACGTCGACCTGCTGTCTGGCGGCCGTGCGGAGATCTGGGCGGGCCGCGGATCGTTCATCGAGTCGTTCCCGCTGTTCGGCTACGACCTCGACGACTACAACGACCTGTATGCCGAGAAGCTTGAGCTGCTGCTCTCGCTCCGCGACCACAACCCCATCACCTGGACCGGCCGTCACCGCGCGCCGCTCAACGACGCCGGCGTGTGGCCTCGCCCCGTCCAGGACCGGCTCCCGATCTGGGTCGCGGTCGGCGGCACGCCTCAGTCGGTCCTCCGCGCCGCGACGCTGGGGCTGCCGCTGACGCTGGCGATCATCGGCGGCGAGCCCGAGCGGTTTCAGCCGCTGGTCGATCTCTACCGCCAGGCCTGGGAGCGCAGCGGGCACGATCCCGCCGACGCGCGTGTGGCGATCAACACCCACGCGTTCGTCGGCGACACGTCCGCCAAGGCCGACTCCGCGTTCGCCTCCTCCTACCTGCAGATGATGAACCGGATCGGTCGCGAGCGCGGGTGGCCCCCGGCGGGCCGTGAGCAGTACGAGGCGCTTCGCTCCCCGCGGGGCGCGCTGGCCATCGGCTCGGCCGAGCAGGTGGCCGAGAAGATCCTGTTCGAGCACGAGCTGTTTGGCAACGAGCGCTACATCGGGCAGATGAGCGTCGGCGCAGTGGCGCACGCCGACGTGATGCGCTCGATCGAGCTGTTCGGGACCGAGGTCGCGCCGGTTGTGCGCGCTGAGGTGGCCCGGCGTAACAGCGCAGGCACGCATACCAGCGAGGCGACCGGCGCTGATACGGTCGGCTCGCCAGCGTGAGCGACACCACCGCAAGCCAACAGCGAACCTTCAGCCAACCGGCGTTCCTGTTCGATCTCGACGGCACGCTGATCGACAGCGTCTACCAGCACGTCGTCGCCTGGCGCGAGGCGCTCGAGGGCGTCGGGATCAACCTGCCGATCTGGAAGATCCACCGCCGGATCGGGATGAGCGGCGGCTTGTTCGTGGCCGCGCTGGCGCGCGAGGTCGAGACCGATCTGGACCGCGACATGCTCGCCCGGCTACCGAGCCTGCATGCCGACGCCTACGTCGACAAGTTCGACAGCGTGAGGGCGTTGCCGGGAGCGGTCGAGCTGCTGGCCAGACTCACCGACAACGGCGTCCCGTGGGCGATCGCCACCAGCGGCGCCGAGCGCTACGCCCGGCTCGCGCTCGACCTGCTGGGTCTCGGGCCAGACACCCCGCTGGTCACGCGCGATCAGGTCCGCTACGCCAAGCCCGACCCGGACCTGTTCCTGACCGCGGCGCAGCGAATCGCGGTCGACATCCGCGACAGCATCGTGGTCGGCGACAGCGTCTGGGACCTGCTCGCCGCCCGCCGCGCCAGCGCCCTGGGGATCGGCCTGCTATCCGGCGGCTACGGCCGCGAGGAGCTGATCTACGCCGGCGCTTTCCGGGTCTACGAGGATCCCGGTGACCTGCTCGCGCACCTCGATGAGGTCGGCGTCCGGCACCCGCTGTGAGCGACTACGCCGACTTCAACCGCGCCAACTGGGACGAGCGCGCTCCCGCCCACGCCGCGTCGCCCGACTACGCGTTTGACCGGTTCATCGCTGACCCGAAGTTCCTCAGCCCAGTGGTCCGCTTCGACCTGCCCCGCCTCGGCGACGTCAGTGGACTGCGCGGCGTTCACCTGCAGTGCCACGTAGGCACCGACACGATCTCGCTGGCGCGGCTCGGGGCGCGGATGACCGGGCTCGACCTGTCGCCGGCATCGCTCGAGCAGGGGCGCCGGCTGGCCGAGCAAACCGGGGACGACGTCGAGTTCGTCGAGGCGGAGCTCTACGACGCTGTGTCGGTGCTCGGCGCTGGGCGATTCGACCTGGTCTACACCGGGATCGGCGCGCTCTGCTGGCTGCCGTCGGTGACCCGGTGGGCGAGCGTCGTGTCCGAACTGCTGGTGCAGGGCGGCCGGCTGTTCATCCGTGAGGGCCATCCGATGATGTGGTCGCTGGACGACGAGCGCGACGACAAGCTGCTCGCGGTCGAGTACCCGTACTTCGAGCGCGACGAGCCGATCGTCTCCGAGCACGCCGGCACGTATGTCGAGACCGACGCCAGCTTCGCCCAGAACGTCACCCACCAGTGGAACCACGGGCTCGGCGAGATCGTGACCGCGCTGATGCGCGTTGGCATGGTGCTGACGGCGCTCGAAGAGCACGACAGCGCACCGTGGGACGCGTTCCCCGGACAGTCGGAGATGATCGAGCCGCGCGAGTGGCGGCTCGCGGATCGCCCCTGGCGGATGCCCCAGACCTACACTCTGCAGGCCATCAAGCGCACCTGAGGAGCGGCGATGAGAGACGACATCGAGTTCAACGCGGAGGGCGTGACGCTCAGAGGGTGGCTGTACACCCCCGACCGGGCCCCCGGGCCGTCGCCGACGATCGTGATGACACACGGGTTCTCCGCGGTCAAGGAGATGTACCTGGACCGGTACGCGGAGGTGTTCGCCAACGCCGGGATGGCCGTGCTCGTGTTCGACAACCGCAACTTTGGCTCCAGCGACGGCGAGCCCCGTCAGGAGATCGACCCGTGGGCTCAGGTCCGCGACTACCGTCATGCGATCACCTATGTGAGCACCCGTTCGGAGGTCGATCCCACGCGGATCGGGATCTGGGGCTCGAGCTACTCGGGCGGGCACGTGCTGGTCGTCGGCGCGATCGACCGACGCGTCAGGTGTGTGGTCGCGCAGGTGCCGCTCGTGTCAGGTCACGCCAACGCCCAGCGGCTGATCCGGTCGGACTTCCTGCCCGCGTTCCAGGCACAGTTCAACGCCGACCGCGACGCTCGCTTCCAGGGCGAGGTCCCAGCGGTGGTCCCGGTCGTCGACGCCGACCCATTGGCTCCGTCGGCGCTGCCCACCGCGGACTCCTACGAGTGGTTCACGACAACGTCCGAGCAGCGCGCGCCCGCCTGGCGAAATGAGGTCACGCTTCGCAGCGTCGAGATGTTCCTGGAGTACGAGCCCGGGACCTACCTCCCGTGGATCAGCCCGACGCCGCTGCTGATGTGCGTGGCCGCGGACGACGTGCTGACCGTCTCCGATCTCGCGATCGACGGGTTCGAGCGCGCGCGCGAGCCCAAGAGGCTGGTGATCATGCCCGGCGGGCACTTCGATGCCTACGTCGACGGGTTCGATGTCTCTAGCGGCGCGGCCGTCGACTGGTTCGTCCAGCACCTGCTCGTGCAGGAGACCGTTCCGGCCTGACGACGCGTGGTACGGCTGGCCATATGGCGGGTAGCGAAACCATGCACCCGACAACGAGAGGCAATCGAGAAATGGCCAAGACCAGGGATCAAGAGCTCTTCAAGCGGCTGCGGGCCCAGGGCCTGCGCAAGCGCACCGCAAAGGTGATCTCGAAGACCAACGGTGGTCGTAGCAAGCCGGCGAAGGAAGTCGAGCGGACGGTGTCGGAACTGAAGCGAGCGGTCAGCGCTGCCGAGGATCACGTCTCAGGAGCCCCGCAGAAGCGCCGGTCGGCGGCGAAGAAGGCGGCCACCACCCGCAAGCGCAACGCACAGGCCCGCAGCGCCGCGGCCAAGCGCGGTGCCCGCACTCGCGCGCGCGCCCACTAGCGCCGCAACGCAGACACAGCCCCGACGGATATAGGCTCCCGCCATGCGTGCTGTCGTCTTCGAACGTAACGGCGGGCCGAGCGTGCTCGAGCTCCAGGAGGTTCCCGACCCGACCCCGGGCGACGGCCAGGTGCTGGTCAACGTCGAGGCCGTCGGTGTCAACTTCAGAGACGTCTACGAGCGCGAAGGTCGCGGCTACGGCTCCACGCCGCCGGCGATCATCGGCGTCGAGGGTGCCGGCACCGTCGCCGATACCGGCGAGCGCGTGGCCTGGGTGGCGGTCGACGGCAGCTACGCCGAGAAGGTCGCGGCCAATCCCGCCGCGCTGGTGCCGATCCCCGACGGCGTCGACACCGACGTCGCGGCGGCGGCCGCGCTGCAGGGCATGACCGCGCACTACCTGGCGTTTGACTCCTATCCGGTGCAGGAGGGCGACTGGGTCGTCGTCCACGCCGCGGCCGGGGGCGTCGGACTGCTGCTCACGCAGCTGGCCAAGCTCCGCGGCGGGCACGTGATCGCCACGACCTCCACCGACGAGAAGGCCAAGCTCGCGCGCGAGGCCGGCGCCGACGAGACGATCGGCTACGACGGGTTCGCCGAGCGGGTCAAGGCGATAACCGGAGGCGAGGGCGCGGCGGCCATCTACGACGCGGTGGGTAAGACCACGTTTCTCGACGGGCTCAAGGCGATCCGCCCGACTGGCAGGATGATCCTGTACGGCGCGGCCAGTGGACAGCCCGACCCGTTGGTGCTGGCGCAGCTCGCCCCGGCCGGGTCGCTGTACGTGCAGCGGCCGACGCTGGCCACCTACACGCGTACGCCGGAGCTGCTGCGCGAGCTGGCAGGCAAGGTGTTTGGACTGGTCGCCGAGGGCAAGCTCAACGTGCGGATCGGCGCGCGCTACCCGCTGGGCGACGCTGCCGAGGCCCATTCGGACCTCGAGGCGCGCAATACCACCGCCAAGCTGCTGCTGACGACCTCGGAGTAGCCGCGCCTCAGCCCAAGCGCCATCGCGACCACTGCCGCGATGGCGCCCACGGCTGCCATTCCTCTTCTCCCCGGCAACACAGCTCCTCTCCAGAGCGCTATGTGCGCGGCAGTGTATATAGGCTGCGCCCGCGCGGGCACGCCGAGAGACCAACCGCATCAGAGCGCAACAAAGCTAGGCATTGGTCTCTAGAGCTATTCCTGTCATGCTGATAGGGAGTGGGCACGGATCGGGCATCCCTTAAGCTGACTTGCAGGCGTGCCGATAACGGTAGGGGGATGCCGGGTCCCCACACCCGTCCTATGGCCGCGTCCCTGACATCAGCGATGCGGGCGTCCAGCGCCCGCGCGTGGTCCAGCCCCAGCTGGGCCGGCGTGCTCGCGCTCGTAATCGCCTGCCTGGCCTTGCCTGCGACCGCGATGGCGGTGCCGACTCCTGCTGCCTCGGCCCCAGCCGTCGCGAGCGTGACCGATGACGCGACGGGGCTTTCGGACGCCTCCTCGCTGCGGCCGGTGAACGTGTGCTCGGCGCCCGGGTCCGGGGCGCGCGAGCTGCTTCAGCCAGGTCCTCGCCTCGGGACCCAGCGTCCGCGACGCGGTCCACCCGCGACTGAGGCGGGCGTCGTCGCCCAATCGGCTTGGGCGTCGGCGTGCTCGAGCCGGCGTAGCCGCGACGCCCCAGTCCGTGGCCGCCGCTGCCAGCCCCGCAGGTGGGCAGTCCGGCATACCTGCAGCAGGCGTACGACCTGTCGTACCTGTCGCAGACCTATGGCTCGGACAAGACGATCGCGGTCGTGGTCGCCTACGACGACCCCAATGCCGAGTCTGACCTGGCCTTCTATCGATCGTTCTACCACCTGCCCCCGTGCACCACCGCGAACGGCTGCTTCAAGAAGCTGTCGCCGCCAGGACCGCCGAAGTTCGCGTCGGGCGACGACCACACCGCGGTGCTAAACCAGTGGCGCTTCGAAACCTCGGTCGACCTCCAGGCGATCTCGGCGCTGTGCCCGAACTGCAACATCGTGCTGTCGGAGGCCAGCAGCTACTTCTCCCAGGACCTCGCCAACGCCCAGGTCGAGTGGCTCGGCGACCCCGACGCCGGACGTCGATCAGCGACAGCTTCGGCGCGCCAATGCAGAACATGAACGGCGACCTCTACTTCGGCAGCAAGGGCTGGTGGACGTTCCCGGGGATCGCCACCGTGGCCGCCTCGGGCGATGCGGGCTACCCAGCGCACGATCCACCGGGAAACAGCTCTGACCCATGTTCGGGGACGGACCAGTCAAGCCCATGCAACGAGTACCCCGCTGCGCTCTCTGACATCACCGCCGCCGGCGGCACCTCGCTGGCGCCGGCGTCGGGCGCCCGTGGGTTCGGCGAGTCGGCATGGTCGGGCGCCGGCTCGGGCTGCAACACCGACACCGCCAGCCCGAAGCCGGCATGGCAGGCCAGCGTCCCGTGTGCCGGGCGCGCCTACAGCGACATCTCCGCCGACGCCGACCCGAACACTGGGATCCAGATCTACGACTCCTCGCCGCTGGGAGACCACGACGCGGGGTGGTACCTCGCCGGCGGGACGAGCGCCGCCGCACCGATGGTCGCCGCCTACTACGCACTGATCGAGTCGTCGCAGGGATCGGGCGTCGACCGCGCACGATTCGAGAGCTCCGAGTGGCCGTACGACAACGCCTCTCGGCTCAACGACCCCGCCACCGGCTCCACCGGCTCGTGTCCGGCGCTGTCGTTCGTGTGCAACGGCCTTCCCGGCTACGACGGCCCGACGGGCGCCGGGAGCATCTCGGGCGCGGCCGTCGAGGGCGCGCCCGGGATCGGCGGCCCAGGCCCCGACAACAGCTACCTCCAGAGCGTCACCGCGACCACGGCGCAGCTGCAGGGCGGCGTGTATCCGAACGGGAACCCCACGACGTACTGGTGGGAGTACGGCACAACCACCGCCTACGGCCAGGCCACGGCCCACTTCCCGGCCGGCGCCGGCACCGCCCCGTTCGCGGTCGCGGGCGCGCTGACCGGCCTCGCGCCGAGCACCACCTACCACTACCGCCTGGTGGCGCAGAATCAGCAGGGTACGGGGCCGATGTACGGCTACGACTTCACGTTCACCACGGCGGCAGCGCCCAACACGACGGGCAACGGCGGCGGCGGAGGCACCCAGCCGCCTCCCGACGGCGGCGGCTCGACGACCGGCGGCGGCTCCAAGCCGGGCGGCGGCTCGACCACTAACAAGAACCCGATCACCCGGCCCGTCGCCCCCGCGATCGGCAAGCCGCGGGTCGCCGCGCTCGGCGGCTCGTCGGCCACGGTGACGGCTTCGATCACCCCGTTCGGCAACCGTACGAGCTACTACCTGGCCTACGGCACCACCGCGAAGCTCGGTCGCCGCACCGGATCCGGCTCGGCCTCGAGCATGCTGACCGCGAACTGGCGCCTGCGCGCGCTCAAGCCCGGCAAGGTCTACTACCTGCAGGTGGTCGCCACCAATGGCGGCGGGACGCATCGCAGCTCGATGATCCGCCTGCGGACCTCCCCGGTCAGCGTTGGCCCGGTCAAGCGCTCGGGCAACAAGCTGTCGGTCGCGCTGCGCTGCATCGGCTCGTCCACCTGCACGGGCAGGCTCGGGGCCAGGGCAGGCGGGCGCACGGTCGCGACCGGGACGTTCAGAATTCGCGGCAACCACCGGACGACGGTGCAGCTCGGGCTCAACCGTGCCGCCGCCGCCAAGGCCAGCCACGGCAAGCCGGTCCCAGCGACCGTTGCGGCAGTGAGCTCCTATAACGGCTACGCCGCCACCGTCACCGCGAAGTTCCGCCTGATTGCGTCAAGCTGAGCGGCGATGCCCGCCAACAGCGCCCGGGTCGTCTACGGCACGATCGTCGTCGCGACGCTGCTGGCGGCTGAGAGCCCTCAGAAGGAGACCTATCTGAAGACCGTGATCGCGGTGGTGATCGCGATCCTGGCCTACTGGCTGGCTCACTCCTACGCCGAGTCGGCCGCGCAGCGGATCGACACCGGTGCGCGGCTCAATCCCAAGGCGCTCGTCGGCTCGATGCTCCACGAGGCCTCGATCCTCGCCGGGGCCGCGATCCCGCTGGTGTCGCTGCTGGTCTGGTGGGCCGCCGGCGCCAAGCTCACAAATGCGGTCAGCGCGGCGATCTGGACAGCCGCCGGGATGATCGTGGTATTCGAGCTGCTCGCGGGCGTGCGGGCGAAGCTCACCGGGATCGAGCTGATCGGTCAGACGCTGGTGGGCGCGGCGCTCGGCTGCCTGGTGATCGCGGTCAAGCTGATCCTTCACTGAAGCCCACGCCGATCAGCCGCTGACCGCTCTGGTCGGTCACCGCCAGCGCGAGCGCGGGGCCGACGACGATCTCTGGCTCGAGCAGCCGCATCGGCACCTCGGCGCCCTCCGGAATCATCCCGGTGGCGGTGGCGCCGCCCGGGGCGAGCATGTTGATCGTGACGCCCGTGCCCTCGAGCTCAGCCTCCCACACCCGTGTCATCGCCTCCAGCGCCGCCTTCGACGGGCCGTACGGCGAGAACCCCCGCCTGACCATCGTCTCGTGCTGGACCGTGACATTGATGATGCTCCCGCGCTTGGCGGCGAGCATGTGCGGGACCACCGCCCGGGTCATCAGGAACACGCCGATGATGTTCGTCTCGATCACCAGCCGCCACCCGTCCGGGTCGGCCTCCCAGAACGGCCGCGGCTCTGTGATGAAGCGATCGTTGACGAACCGCATCCCGCGCGCCGCGTTGTTGACCAGCAGGTCGATCCGGCCGCGCAGCTCAAGCGTACGGTCCACCAGCCGGGCCACATCCGCCTCGTCGGTCACGTCCGCGCGCATCGCCCAGATCGTCCCCGGCGCTGAGGAGCTCTCGGCGGCGACCGCCTCGGCCTCGGACAGGTTTCGCGCGGCGCTGATGACGACGTCGGCGCCGGCGTTTGCGTAGGCCAGCGCGATCGCCCGCCCAATGCCTCGCCCCCCGCCGGTGACGACCGCGACGCGCTCGCTCAGATCGATGTTCACGGCGCTGTACTGATAGGCGAAAGCGTCAGTGGCGGCAGGGACATCGCGGCCGCCGGGGCTGGTGATACGTTGCGGCCGCTGCTCTGAGGGATGGTACTGATCGAAGGGTAGGAGGCTGATCATGGCTGACGAAGGTGCCGGTTCGTCCGCAGCCGCGCAGACGACCAGTTCGAAACTGTTCGTCCGCCAGTCCTCGGGATTGGTGCGCAACGTCAGCGTTACCAACGCGCTGTTCTTCAACGTGGCCGCGTTCGTCGGCGTCGGGCTGACGCTGTATCCGATCTTCTACTCGCTGGCGTTCGTGCCGGTGTGGCGCTGGGGCCCGTTCTCCGAGTACGGCTGGGCGGCGGTCATCGCCGGACTGTTCTGCGTCCTGCTGGCGCTGATCTTCTCCTCGCTGACGTCGGTGATGCCGCGCTCCGGCGGCGACTACGTGTTCACCAGCCGGATCCTGCACCCGTTCCTCGGCTGGCTGGAGTCCTGGACGTTGGTGATCGCGTCGGTGCTGATCATCGCGTTCGAGGTTCCGCTCGTGCTGCGCAACCTGCAGATCACCGCCCGCGTGATCGGGATCGGCGTCGGCGGCCACTTCTTCACCCACGCCAACAGCTGGTTCACCGACTCGAGCGGCGCGATCACCGGCCTTCCGGGGTTCATCGCCTCGCTGGTGGTGCTCGCCGTGATCGGCTTCGTTTGCGTGCTCCCGACCCGAACGTTCCACCGGGTGGTCACCGCGTTGGCGGGATTCGGCGTCGCCTGCTTCTTCGCGATGTTCATCTTCGGGCTGCTGTTCACCCACCGCCACAGCTTCAACACGAACCTCCCTCACTACACCGGCGGCGTCACCGCGGCCAAGATCGCGGCGAGTGGAAAGGAGGCGTTCCTCCCCGGGACCAGTACGAACTTCATCGGCGACCTGTTCTCGACGACCGTGTTCCCGCTGATGCTCGGGGTGCTGCTGTTCCAGTTCATCGGCTTTCAGTACTCGGCGTACATCGCGGGCGAGGTGCGCGGCAACGTGCGCCGCGGCGTGCTGATCGCACTGATCGGCGCGCTGGTGATCGGCGTGCTCGCCAACTCGGTCTACGTGGACGCGATCTCGAGCCACTTCGGCTTCAACACGCAGGTGAGCTGGGGCGCCAGCTACTGGGGCTTCAACTCCAACCTGAGCGTGTTGCCGCTTGGCCAGCCCAACGCGATGCCGCTGCTGGCGGTGATCGCCAACCATGGCCTGTGGCCGATCTGGGCGCTGATCAGCCTCGGTGGCGTGCTGTTCCCGTTCCTGCTGTGCCCGGTCTACATCAACTTCATCAGCCGCATGCAGCTGGCCTGGAGCCTCGACCGCCAGGTGCCGGAGTGGTTCGGGCAGGTGAACGAGCGCATTCGCGGACCGCTGAACGCGATCATCGCGACGCTCGCGCTGACCGCGCTGTTTTTGTTCTTCCAGAGCTTCAAGGCGCTGCCGACGTTCCTGGCGACCACCGAGCACAAGCTGAACCTGGCCGGAACCGCCTGGTTCTCGATCACGATGGCGGTGCTCACCTGGACGCTGCCGGGCGTCAACGCGATGCTGGTGCGGTGGCGCCGGCCCGACCTGGTTCGGAACGCGCCGTTTGCCTCCAAGCTCCCCTGGATCGGGTTGGGCTGGATCGTGTTCCCGCTGTGGATCTACATCTTCGCGGTGGCCAAGCCGATCGTGAACGCGCTCAAGGGCGGCAGCGCGCTGACCTACCTGGAGACGAACGGGATCCTTGACGCGGGTCTGTTCTACCTGCTGGGGATCGTCATCTACTTCGTGATGAAGTACAGGGCCCGCGCCTCCGGCGTGGACGAGAAGATGCTGTTCACCGAACTGCCGCCCGACTGATCCCGCGGCCCGCGACATCGCCACTCGTCTCTACATAGTCAGCGACCTGCACGCCGCCGAGAAGGCCTGGCGGAAGTTCGTCAACGCGATCCGGGGCAACGTCTACAAGGCCGACGCGGGCCTGCTCGCCGGCGACCTCACGGGCAAGGCGATCGTTCCGATCATCGACAACAACGGCCGCTACGAGACCGAGCTGTTCGGCGTGCACCGCTCCGCGCGCTCAGACCAGGACCTGGCCGAGCTCGAGCGCGACATCGCCGACGTCGGCTACTACTCGTTCGTCACCTCGTCCGACGAGGCCACGCGGATGTCGAGCGACGAGCCCGCGCGCGACGAGCTGCTCGAGCGGCTGATGGCCGAGCGCGTGCAGTCGTGGCTGGAGCTGGCCACCGAGCGGCTGGGCGGCGGCGAGGTCCCGCTGGTGCTGATCCCCGGCAACGACGACGAGTTCGTGATCGACGAGATCCTCAACCGGCCCGAGTACGCGACGGTCAACGCCGACGGCAAAGTCATCGACCTCCCCGGCGGCCTGCAGCTGCTGGCCTGCGGGTGGTCCAACCACACCCCGTGGCAGACCCCGCGCGAGGAGACCGAGGACGAGTTGTACGTGCGCCTGGACGCGCTCGCGCGTCAGGTCGCGGACCCGCGCAAGTCCGTGTTCATGATCCACGTGCCGCCCCATGACTCCGGGCTGGACACCGCGCCGATCCTCGACGAGAACCTCCGCCCGACGGTGTCAGCCGGCGACGTGCTGCGCGGGCCGGTGGGGTCGACGGCGGTGCGCCGGATCATCGAGGAGTACCAGCCTGTGCTGTCGGTCCACGGCCACATCCACGAGTCCGGCGGCGAGCGCAAGATCGGCAAGACGCTGTGCATCAACCCGGGCAGCGAGGCCAATCACGGGATCCTGCGCGGCTACCTGATCGACATCGGGCGCAAGGGCATCGAGCTCGCCCAGCGCGTCGAAGGCTAGGTATCGCAGTAACGCATCGCGGCGACGGCGAGGCCCTTCGCGCAGGCGATCAGCCCGTCGATCGGGACGTGCTCGTCGACGATGTGCGCCACACTGGCGCCGTCGCGCTCGAACCCCGGTGGGCCGTAGCCGATCGTGGGGATCCCTGCCAGCCGGGTGATCGTCGCCCCGTCGTACCAGGAGTCCAACCCCCCGAGCCGTCCGGGGCTCCCCACGTCCCGGCTGGACTCCAGCATCGTCGCCACGATCGGCTCGTCGGGCGAGATCTCGAACGGCATCACCGCGTTCGGCCACCACTTGATCGTCGGCGGATGCTCGGCCAGCCAGTCGTCGCGGGCGCACTCGCGCGCGATCCACTCCTCGACCTCGCGCTTGACGTCATCGCCCCATCCCCGCGCGTCGGCCTGGGCGGGCAGGTACATGACCGCGATCGTCAGGTCGCACGCCGCCGGATAGGTCACCGCCCACTCGCCGCTGCGCGCCATCGTCGGCAGCAGCGACGGGCGCGACAGGTGCGGATGGTCGAGTCCGTCGCGCTGTGACCATTCGCGACGCAGCCCCCCGATCGCGTCGAGCACGACGGTCGCCTTCTCGATCGCGTTGACGGCGCCGCCGCGGCGCCAGTCGGGTTGGTTGATCTCAGCGTGGCCCGGCCGGCCGGGAACCGTGATCACGCCGTACTCCGACCCGCGGCAGGCCACCCACGTGTCAAACCCGGTGGGCTCGGTGACGATCCCGGCGTTCGCCTGCAGACCGCGTTGCACCAGCGCGGTGCCGCCGGCTCCCGAGGACTCCTCGTCGGTGTTGGTCGCGACCAGCAGGTCGCCGTGCAGGTCGACGCCCAGCGCGGCCAGCGTCCGGGCCGCGAACACCATCGACGCGATCCCGCCCTTCATGTCGCAGGCGCCCCGGCCGTACAGCTTGCCGTCTCGGATGTCAGCGGTGAACGGGTCGCTGGTCCACGACGAGCGCGGCTCGGCCGAGACGACGTCGATGTGGCCGTCGAACACGAGCGAGCGGCCGCCTCCGCGGCCGGGGAGCCGGGCGATCAGCTGCGGACGCCCGATGAAGTCCAGCCCGGGCGGCACCAGCGGCTTGCCCTGCATGGCGTCGCCGTCGGGCTCCCACACGTCGACCTCGGCGCCACTCTCGCGGAGGACCTCGGCCAGGTACTCCTGGAGCGCCGCCTCGTCGCGCGGCGGGTCGCCGACGTCACGCGCGGTCGTGTCGAACGCGATCAGCGTCCGCGCCAGCCCGACGAGCTCGTCGCGGCCCTCCTCGATCGCCGCGCAGACGTCGCGTTCGGCGTCGGACAGGGCCACCGCGCGAACCCTACCCGGTACGGTGCAGGGCGGGATGAGGCGACGCGCGACGCTCGCGCTGGCCATGCTGATGAGCTGCGTGGCCGGCTGTGGTGGTGGTGGCGGTGGCCACGGGCATACGGCCTCGACCCGATCCGCGACGTCGTCGCCGCCGGCGCCGCGGCTGACCGGCCCACACCGCTGTCCGGACGCGCACGGCTTTGAGTGCGCGAGACTGACGGTGCCGCTCGACCATGCCGGCCGGGCCCCGGGGACGCTGCGGCTGGCGGTCGGCTACGCCGCGGGCGGGTCGGCGCCTCACGGCGTGCTGGTGTTCCTCACCGGCGGCCCCGGGCAGCCGGGGGTCCCGTTCCTGAATCGGATCCGCTCGCGGCTCGGCGCCGAGATCCAGGGCTACCGGTTGGTGATGCTCGACCAGCGCGGCACCGGCGCGGGCGCGCTTCACTGCCCGGCATTGCAGAAGGCGGCCGGCTCGTCGGATCTGGTGATGCCGCCACCGGGCGCCGTGCCGGCGTGCGCCGCCTCGATCGGGTCGGCGCGGCGTTTCTACACCACGGCGGAGACCGTGGCGGACCTGGACTCGTTGCGGGTGGCGCTGCACGTTGCGCGGCTCACGCTCGATGGCGTCTCCTACGGGACGTTCGTGGCCGAGCGCTACGCGCTGGCCTACCCGCAACACACCGCGCGGCTGGTGCTCGACTCGGTCGTCCCCCAACAGGGACCCGACGCTCTGTACGCGGCCGCGCTGCGGCAGACCGGACCGGTGCTGCGGTCGGTGTGCGCCGAGCAGCACTGCGGCTTTGACCCGGCGCGGGACCTGGCCACGATCGTGCGCACCCGCCACGACGGGCCGGCAGTGCTCAACGCGCTCGTCGCCGAGAGCGTCGCGTTCCCCTCGTACGAGGGGGTCCCACAGGCTCTGCACGCCGCCGCGCACGGGAACCCGAAGGGCCTCGACGAGCTGCTCGCCGGCGTGCGCCGCGGCGAGGCCGCTCCCGCCGACGCGCTCAGCCAGGGGCTTCACCAGAGCAGCGTGTGCGTCGAGCTTGCGCCCCCGTGGGACCCCGCGGCGAGCCCGGCCCGACGGCGAGCCGTGATGGACCGCGCCGCGGCGGCGCTCACCCCCACGGAGGTGTATCCGTTCGATCGCGCCACGGCGCGCGGTAACGGGCTCGTGCAGGGCTGCCTGCAGTGGCCCGCGACCGCTCCGGCCGACCTGCCGGCGGGCAACCCGGCCGGCGACCTGCCGACAGTGCCGGTGCTGCTCTACTCCGGCCAGCGCGACCTCTCGACGCCGCAGGCATGGGCGCGGGAGGAGGCCGCCAAGGCTCCCGAGGGCCGCCTGGTCAGCGTCCCCGGGGCCGGTCACTCGGTGCAGCTGCGGGCGACCGATCCCGACGTTCGCCGGATCCTCGGCCAGTTCCTGGGCGGCTGACGCCGAGCGTGAGAAGCCGGGCGCGAGCTTCGTTGCTCCCGGGGGATACGCTGACAGCGATGGCGCACGCCTACGACAGGGTGATCGTCGGCGCGGGAATCGTCGGGCTCGCGGTCGCCCGCGAGCTGCTGCGACGCAAGCCCGACCTGAAGCTGGCCGTCGTCGACCAGGCCGACGAGGTCGCCGCGCATCAGACCTCGCACAACAGCGGCGTGATCCACGCGGGCGTCTACTACGCCCCCGGCTCGCTCAAGGCGCGGATGTGCGTCAGCGGTGCGGCGATGCTGTATGAGTACTGCGAGCGCCACGGGATCGCCGCCGACCGGGTCGGCAAGCTGATCATCGCCACCGACCACGGCGAGATCCCCGGGCTGAACGAGCTCGAGCGCCGTGCGCGCACCAACGGGGTCCCCGGGATCCGTCGGATCAGCGCCGCCGAGATCCGCGAGATCGAGCCGCACGCGGTCGGCGTGGGGGCGCTGCACTCCCCGAACACCGGCATCATCGACTTCGCCGCGGTAGCGCGGCAGCTGGCCGCCGATGTCCAGGAGGCCGGCGGCGAGGTCAAGCTCGGCTGGCCGGTTGCCGACGTGCACACCAACGGCCGCGGGATCCGCCTCGGCGGGCCCGGTGGCGACGCGCTCGAGGCCGACGGTGCCGTGTTCTGCGCCGGGCTGTGGTCAGACCGGCTGGCGGTCCGGGCCGGCGCGGACCCCGACCCGCGGATCGTCCCGTTCCGTGGCAGCTATCTGAAGCTGAAGGAGGACCGGCGCAAGCTGGTCAAGGGCCTGATCTACCCGGTCCCCGACCCCGAGCTCCCGTTCCTGGGCGTGCACCTGACCCCGCAGATCGGTGGCGACGTCGTGCTCGGCCCCTCGGCGCTGCTCGTGGGGGCCCGCGACGCCTACGGCCTCCAGACGCTCCACGCCCAGGACCTCCGCGACATCCTGTCCTGGCCCGGCAGCTGGAAGATGGCCCGCAAGTGGTGGAAGACCGGTCTGCAGGAGATCCGGCTCGCCGCCAGCCGCAGCACGTTCGCCGCCCACGCCGCTCGCTACGTGCCCGAACTCCGCGCCGAGGACATGACGGCCGGGTTCGCCGGCGTCCGCGCGCAGGCGGTCGGCCGCGACGGGGCGCTGGTCGACGACTTCGTGATCTCGCACACGCCACGGGCCGTGCACGTTCGCAACGCGCCCTCGCCGGCGGCCACCTCGTCGCTGGCGCTGGCCGAGCAGATCGCCGACACGGCCGAGCGCCAGCTCAGCTAGCGCCAGCTCAGCTGGACGGGCGCTCGCGAACGACCTCGCGCGCGGGCTTGTCCTCACGCAGTCCCTGATAGCGGGGATGCCGGAGCCGCCCATCCCGGGTCCACTCGGTGAACGCGATCTGCGCGACCAGCTCGGGCGCCACCCAATGCGCCCGGGGCAGCTTGCCGTCGTGAAACGGCGGGTCGCGCTGGGCGCGGCTGTCCATCAGGTCACCCAGCCGCTCGAGCGTGGCCTCGTCGAAGCCGGTCCCGACTTTGCCCGCGTAGCGCAGCCGGTCGCCGTCCCAGTAGCCGACGAGCAGCGCGCCGAACCGCTGGCGGGTTCCCTTCGGATCGGTCCAGCCGCCGATCACGAGCTCCTGGGCGTGGGCGCACTTGAGCTTGAGCCAGTCCTTCGAGCGCGTGGCGCGGTAGGGGCTGTCGGCGCGCTTGGCGATCAGCCCCTCCCAGCCCTGCTTGCAGGCGTGCACGAAGAACTCCTCACCGTCACCGTTGCGGTGGGGAGTGAAGCGGATCGGGCCGGTGTACTTGACAGCCTTGCGCAACGCCCGTTTGCGGTCCAGCAGCGGCTCATCGCGCAGGTCCTTGCCGTCGAGGTCGAGCAGGTCGAATACGTAGTAATAGACCGCCACGCCGGTCGCCCGCGCGCGCACGGGATCATGGATTCCCGATCGGGCCTGGAGTCGCTCGAAGCTCGTCTGGCCGCCCTTGAACGCCACGACCTCTCCGTCGAGGAACAGATCAGGTCCCGACATCTCGAGTGCCTCGACGACCTCGGGATAGGTGCCGTTCATCGGCTGGTCCGAGCGCGACAGCAGGCGCACCTTGCCGTTGCGACGGATCGCCCCGCAGCGGATCCCGTCGAGCTTGCGCTCGTAGATCCATGCCGGATCGGAAAACGGGTGGTCGAACAGCACCGCCTTCATCGCCGCGAACTCGCTCACCTCCGGGATGCAACCACACTTGCCCGGGGCGACGAATGCTCCGGTTCTCGCTACCTTTGGCGCCAATGCCTAAGACGCTTGTTCCCCTGGCAAGCGGATCGCGCGATGTGGCCTTCGAGCTCGAGCGTTTCGAGCTGACCGGCGAGGACCGGCTGGAGCTGAGCGGTCGCTGGTTCGGTGTGCGCGGACGCCGGTTCATCCGCCCCACGCTGACGCTCGTCGCCGACGGCGAGAAGTACCGCGGCCTGGCCGATCTGGCCCATAAGCCGTGGGCCGCCGAGGACGGCGAACCGTGGCAGGCCGCGTTCGTGTGCGAGCTCGCCGGCGCCGAGGTGATCGACGCCGAGCTCAACGTCACCCCCGACATCACGGTCTCGCTCCCGGCGCCCAGCGGCAGTGGCGGCGGCGCGCGTAAGTCCAGCCAGCGTCCGCGCCGCGACCGCGCCGCGATCGCCGCCCGCCAGCGTGCCCCGGCACCGGAGTCACCGCGCCGGGTCGCCCGGCCCACCGAGGACGACGCGGTGCTGCGGCGCGAGCTCGGATCGCTGCGCAACGAGATCGCCGGCAAACGCGGCGAGGCCACCGAGCTGCGCACGCAGCTCCAACGCGCCGAGACGGGCGCCAGCGAGATATCCGCCCGGCTGGAGCAGCTCTCGGCGGACCTCGAAAGTGCGCGCCAGGAGCGCGACCGATTGATCGCCGAGCGCGGCGGCGTGATCGCCGAGCGCGACGAGGCCGTCGCCGCCGCCCAGACGGCCGAGCGTCAGCGAGACTCCGCACTGAAGGCCCGGGACGGGATGGCCGCCGAGCGCGACGCCGCCGTCAACGCGCAGGAGCAGGCCTTCTCGGACCGCGATACGGCGCTGCGGTCGCGTGACGTCGCGCTCGACGCGCGCGACGTCGCGTTGAGAGCCCGCGACGACGCGATCGCTCGGCGCGAGGACGCGATCGACGACCGCAACCAAACCGAGGCCGAGCTGCAGGCTGCGCTCGAGTCCCGCGCGCGCGCGGCCGCCGAGCGCGACGCGGCCCGCAACGCCCACGAGCAGGTGATCGCCGAGCGTGAGCTGCTCGCCCAGAAGACCGACCGGCTGCAGACCCAGCGGGCGTCGGAGTCCGCCACGCGTGGTGCCGCGCTGGTGATGCGCAACGCAACGATCAATTCATCGGGACGCCGTCACGCCGGCTGGCCCGTCCGCCTGCTGGCAATCGTGCTCGTGCTCGCGGTGATCGCCGCCGTACTGATCGTCCTGAAGATCGCCTAGAGGCTAGTGTGCGCTTAGTGCGCGCTCCAGCCGTGGTCGAGCGTCACCGGCGTTCCGGTGAACGCACGACCCGCCGGACCGGTCAGGAACGCGACCACGTCGCCGATCTGCTCGGGCTCGATCAGCCGCTTGACCGCTTGGGGCTCGAGGATCACCTGCTTTAGGACCTGGTCCTCGGAGATCCCGTGTGCCCGCGCCTGGTCGCCGATCTGCTTCTCGACCAGCGGCGTCCTCACATAGCCGGGGCAGACCGCGACCGCGCTGATCCCCTGGTCGGCACCCTCGAGCGCGAGCGTCTTGACCAGGCCGAGGACGCCGTGCTTGGCCGACACGTAGGCGGACTTGTACGGAGAGGCGACGAGCGCGTGCGCCGAGGCGATCGCGATGAAGCGGCCGTCGCCCGAGTCCCGTAACGCCGGCCACGCGGCTCGGGCCAGCAGGAACGGGCTGGTCAGCAGCAGCGCGATCATCGACTGCCAGCGGTCGACCGGGAACTCCTCCACCGGCGCAACGTGCTGCACGCCGGCATTGGCGACGACGACGTCGAGGCGCCCGAATCGGTCGAGCGCCGCCTTCACGGCGTTGGCGTTAGCGTCGGCGTCGGTGAGGTCGGCCTCGTGGGGCACGCCCGGTCCGTCGGGATCGGGACGCAGATCGACGGCGAGCACCTCGAAGCCCTCGTCTTGCAGGCGCGAGGCCACCGCGCGGCCAATTCCGCTGGCCGCCCCGGTGACCACTGCCGCTACTGGCACTTGCGCACGTACCGGCAGGCCACGACCGACGGCTGCTCAACCGGGTGTCCGGCGGTGATCGACCAGGCCAGGCGGATGAACTGGGCGTGGGTCCAGGCCAGCGGCGTCGCCGAGAACGTCGCGGTCCCCGGGGCAAAGCCGGGCTGACCCGACGGCGGGTTCTGGTCCCAGACCTGCTCGGGCAGCATCCCGCCGTCGTTCGCGGTCGCGGCGATCGAGGCGAGCTGGGACCCGGCGCCGTGCCCGGCGGCGAGCTCGTACTCGCCCCGCTCACCGGCGAAGATCGGCCACATGCGCCCGATCGTGGCCTGGCTGCCGGGCGGGAAGTTGACGTCCCACGGGGCGCCGTTGCGCTGCTCGCCGTAGCCGTCGTCGGTGTAGCGGTGCCAGAAGCGGCCGTTCGGGGTGACGCTCGACAGCTGCCTGTCGACGACCTTGATCGTGCTGAGGACATTGGGGTCGTCCGGACTCTTGATCCCGAGCCGCACCATCTCCAGGAAGCTCGGGTCGACGACGTCGCGCTGATCGATCGCGGACGGGCCGCTGTCGCCGATCGAGTACGTCGTGCCGGCGTTCGGGTTGCCGTCCTTGGTCAGGCGCAGATAGTACGAGGGGCCGTATGGCCCGGTCGTCGTCAGCGTCCACGAGTTCAGCTTCGCGCGCCAGCTGTCAGCGGTCTGTAGGTAGCGCTCGGCCGACGCGGGGTCGCCGTTCTGGCGCGCGATCGCCGCGGCGCACACCAGCCCGGCGATCTCGGCGGAAATCGTCGCGGGTGAGTAGCCGGCCTGGTTCTCCCACCGCTCCTGTGGCGTGTAGGGCGCGGTGTGTCCCTGGTCGTCGTGCCAGCCGACGATGAAGTCGGCGGCCAGCTTCACGTGCTGCCAGGTGGCCGGGTCGTGCTGGCCGAGCTGCCAGGCCAGGATGATCGGGTCGGCGACCTCGTCGAGCTGGAGGTTGGTCAGCACCGGCGCGCCGGTCACGTCGGAGTTCTGCGGGAACGAACCGTCGGGCTGCTGCTGTTCAAACAGCAGGAAGTGCAGCGCGCGGCGTGCGCCGGCGACGTCGCCGTCGGCGATCAACGCGGTGGCGATCTCGTACAGGTCGCGCGACCACACCAGGTGGTAGGGGCCGGTCGGGGTCTGCAATCCCGTGCCCCAGGCCCACGGCATCGTCGGCGAGGCCACGTACGCGCCGCGGTATGTCTTGTCCTCGCTGGCGGCCAGCACCATCGCCGAGACCGCGTACTCGCGCCGCTCGGCGGCGGTGACGAGACCGCCCGGCGGGCGTTTGAGCGACGCCAGGTAGGCGTGCCAGCCGGCGGCGTAGCGGGTGGCCAGGCGGCTGAAGCCGGCGGCGAGCGACCCGCGCGCGGTGGCGGTGGCGTCGGCGGCGTTGGCGCCGAAGCCAAGCGCGAGCGTCAGCTGCCGATGCCCCCGCAGCCCGGTGAGCTCGGTCCGGCCGGTCTGCACCACGTTGCCGTCGGGCGCCGAGGCGTAGTCCCACGCCATCCGGCGATGCCCGCTGAGGTCGGTCCACCCATCGCTGGTGTCCTTGTAGCCACAGGATGCGCGCGTGAAGCCGGGCTGGGCGATCAGCGCGGCCGCGGAGGATGAGTCGGTCGCGACGAGCGCCGAGTTCGCGCAGGTGCCGGTGTCGTCGTCGCCGTTGTTTGACAGTGCCGGATCGGCCAGTACGTAGACGTGGTATGGACGTCCGGTCAGAGACGTGAAGCGGACGTCGATCGACACGGTCGAGCGGCTTGGATCGGTGACATACGTCTTGGTCAGCCGCCAGCGGTGAGCCTTGTCGGTGTTCACCTGGCGATAGGTCAGGCTCCCCTGGTCGGTGCGCACGGTGCGCTGAACGGTGGAGTCCTGCTCGCGCTCGACGAAGCTGTGTCCGTCGGTGACCACGAACTGCAGGTCGCGGTAGCTGGGGGTGTCGAGCCGTGGGTAGTAGACCTCGGTCAGCTCGCCGCTCTCCAGCGTGAACCACACCTTGCTGGCGAGCGTTCTCGACGTTCCGAAGCCGTGCTTGTCGGCGGGCGCAAAGTCCGCCTTGGACCCCGGCGCACCCGGCGCCGTGCCGGTCGCCGCCAGCGCCTCTGAACCCATCAGTAACGTCGCCACAGCGGTGGCGATCAGCAGTAGCACCCGACGCATCGCTCACGATGCTTTCCGGTGTGTCACCCGCGCAAACAGATCGAGGTCACGATGTGAACACGCTCGAGGGTTACCAGCGCTTCACATCAGGGGTCGACGTCGTACCTAGCCTACGGTCCGTCCCGGCAGGCGGATAGGAGGTAGACGTGCGGACAAGTGTGCGTGATTGTGTGGTGGCCAAGCGCCGCCTGCTCACGTCGATCGCGACCCTGGCAGCGTTGGCAGCGCTTCCCGCGCAGGCGATCGCGGGTCCCACATCGTTCGTGCGCCAGATCCACTGGACGTCATCATCGCCCGCGCGCGGCGTGCAGCTGCTGGACGGGACGTTCACCGACGCCGATGTCCAGCCGTCGTGGACGGTGACGATCCAGGCGCCGACCCAGAGCCCGTTCGATGGCAGCGCCGAGGTGGCCGAAGCCGGCAGCCACGCCTGGGCCCGCCAGACCGTCGCCGCGCTCGCCGCCAGCGGCTTCACCGCCCAGCAGACGACGTTGACCTGGCCCCGGTATGCCGACGATCCCCGCGGGTTCATGGGCGTCCGGGTCCGCGTCGGCGAGTTCTCCACGCAGGCGGCCGCAACGGCGCAGGCGGCCGCGCTGACCGCCGACGGCTTCAAGCCGCTGGTCGAATGGGAGGGCTTCGATCCTCAGAACAAGCCCGACGCGGAGCTGCTGCACGCGGCGGTCGTCGACCCGCGGCGGTTCGCCGGCCGAGTGATCGCCACCCACGGCCCCGCGGTCGCCGCCCGCCAGACGGTCGCGGCTCAGGCTCAGGCGCTGGGCTCGCTCGTTGCGGTCAACGCCGGCTTCTTCACGATCAACGCCGCGCTGCCGGGGGTCGGCGGCGTCCCCACCGGCCTGGGGATGTACGACGGAAAGCTCGAGACGCTGTCGAACGGCGTCCGCGCCGACCTCGTGCTCGACGGGCGGCGCGCCCCCCGCGTCGAGAACCTCCACGCGAGCGCTCAGCTGCGCTCCGGCGGCGCTGTGACCGGCTTGAACGGCATCAACCGCCAGCCGGGCGGCAACGAGGATTGCGACGTCCCCGGCTTCGCCCCGACGAGCGAGTCTCGCCAGGGACCCGTCTGCACCGCAGCCAACGACCTGGTCCTGTTCACGTCGGAGTTCGGGGCTCCGCTGCCCACCGGCGCCGGCGTGCAGGCGATCATCGACGCCCAGGGCCGCGTGGCCTCGGTCGGGACCCAGGGCGGGTCGCTGCCTGCCGGCGACTCCGCCGTGCAGGGGATCGGCATCGACGCCACGTGGCTGAGCTCGCACCTGCAGCCGGGAAAGCGAGTCCAGGTCACCGAGCAGCTGCGGCGCCCCGACGGCGCGCGGTTCGCCACCGATCGGCAGACCAGCATCGTCAGCGCCGCGCCGGTGCTGCTCCGAAACGGGCGCGTGTCGATCGACGCGGCGACCGAGGGCGTGTTCGACCCCCGCGACCTGAACAACTACAGCTTCAGCGCCGACCGCCACGCCCGGACGATCGCCGGCGTGGACCACGCCGGCCGGCTGATCCTCGTCACCGCCGACGGCATCCCGACCAAGAGTGAGGGCCTGACGCTCACCGAAGAAGCCAAGCTGATGCGCTCGCTCGGCGCCATCGACGCGCTGAACCTCGACGGCGGCGGGTCGACCAGCTTCGTCGTCGACGGGAGCACGATCAACACGACCTCCGACGCGGCGGGGCCGCGGGCGATCGGGGACAGCATCCAGGTCGTCGGGTAGGCGCCTCCGGCGCCGCATCCGTGATACTCCGGGCTCCTGACGCCCCGGAGTATCACGTGACCACGGCCACCCGGACATCGACAACCCCAGACGACCGCGAGCTCTCAGCGCTCGAGGGCGAGATCCGCGGCTACGTCGAGAACGAAGGCGAGCGCTGGGCCGACCGGATCGAGCGCGAGCGCGCCGTCCCACTCGAGCTGTGGGACGACCTGCGCGACCGGGGCTACCTGCGTCTCGCCGCCCCGTCCGAATACGGCGGCCGCGGGATTGCGCTGCCGCGGTACCTCGAGCTGCTCGAGATCCTGGCCATGTCGCACGGCTCGCTGCGGATGATCGTCCACGTCTGCAACGGGATCTGGCGTCCGATCGCCGCGCACGCGACCCCCGAGCAGCGCGAGCGGTTCTTGATCCCGCTGGTCAGCGGCCGGATCAAGGTCGCCTTCGCGCTCACCGAGCCGAACGCCGGAACCGGCGCTGACCTGCGCTGCGAGGTCGCCCGCGACGGCGAGACCTACCGCGTCACCGGCGAGAAGCACCTGATCACGTTCGGCTCGATCGCCGACTACCTGCTGCTGATCGCCCGGATGCAGGGCACCACCGGCTCCGATGGAACCGTCGCGCTGATGATCTCGCCCCGTGGCGAGGGGGTCACGGCGACGGAGATGCCCGAGTCGCTGGGGATCCGCGGCACCGATCACGCGCACCTGCGGTTTGACGGCGCGCCGGTCCCGGTCGCCAACCGCCTGGGCAACGAGGGTGACGGGCTGGCGGTTGCGCTCGGGGGCTTCCTGGCCCCCAGCCGGATCTCATTGGCGATGACCTGCGTGGGACTCGCCCAGCGCGCGCTCGATCTCGCCGTCGACTATGCCAAGCAGCGCGAGACGTTCGGTAAGAAGCTCGCCCAGCGCCAGGCGATCTCGTTCCGCCTGGCCGACATGGCCACCGATGTCGAGGCCGGACGTCAGCTGGTGCTGCACGCTGCGCGCGCCTGGGAGCGCGACTCCAGGGCCGTCAACGAGGCGTCGATGGCCAAGCTGTTCGCGGCCGCGATGCTCCAGCGGGTGACCGATGGCGCGCTGCAGGTCCACGGCGGTCTGGGCTACTTCTCCCCCACCCCGATCGAGCGCGTGTACCGTGACGCCCGCGCGCAGCTGTTCGAGGAGGGGACCGCCGAGGTGCAGAAGATGACGATCGCCCGGGACCTGCTGCGTTGAGGGCCGGCGGACCGAGCCCCGACGAGCTGGAGCGTCTGGCACCCTCGCCGCGCACCGGCTTCGAGGGCAAGATCGCGATGATCACCGGCGGCTCCCGCGGGATCGGGCGGGCGCTGGCGCTGACGCTCGCCGCGCGCGGAGCGATCCCGATCGTCGGCTACCGCCGCAACGAGGACGCGGCCAACGACACGGTCGCCGAGATCGAGCGGCTCGGCTCCACCGGCCTGGCGATCCGCGCCGACCTCGAGAGCCTCGAGGAGATCGAGGCGATGTTCGACCAGGTTCAGGAGCGCTTCGGGCGCCTTGACTTCTTCGTCTCCAACGCCTCGGCCAGCAACTTCCGCCCGATAATGGAGCTCAAGCCCCACCACCTCGAGCGCACGTTCAACACCAACGTGCGGGCGTTCGTGGTCGGCACCCAGCGCGCGGCCAGGCTGATGGACCGGGGCGGCCGGATCGTGGTGCTGTCCAGCTACGGCAGCCTGCGCGTGTTCCCGACCTACGGCAACCTCGGCGCGACCAAGGCCGCGTTGGAGATGTGGGCGCGGTACATGGCGGCCGAGCTCGCCCCGCAGGGGATCAATGTCAACGCGGTCACGCCCGGGATCATCGAGTCCGACTCCTCGTCGTACTTCTACGACACCGGCCTGGTGGCGCCGCTGGACACGGTCGTACCGAAGATCCCCAAGCAGCGGCTGGGCACGGTCCAAGAGGCCGCCGACAGCGTCCTGTTCCTGCTGGCGCCGGCGTCTGAGTACATCACCGGCACGACGCTGGTCGTCGACGGCGGGCTGGTGGCGATGTCGCCGCCGTTCCAGTCGGAGCTCCCGGGCGCGTGATAGCGTCGCCGCCCGTGACTCGTGGGGAGACGCGCCCACCGACCGGGAGCCGAAGCTGATGCGCTATGCCGAACTCGATTTCGGTGCCGCTGCGCTGCGCGACGGCCCAGAGCCCGAGACGCCGCCCGGCTACGCCCGGGTCCGCGTGCTCGCCTGCGGGGTGTGCGCCACCGACCTGCACCTGCTGCATGGGATGGTGCTTCCGCCCGGTGCCTCCTACCCGGTGCGGCCCGGCCATGAGATCGCAGGGATCGTCGAGCAGGTCAACGGCGACGGCTCGCGGGTGGCCGAGGGCGATCTCGCGGTGCTGCATCCGCTGGCGCCCTGCGGGCAGTGCCCGGCGTGCAAGCGGGGCGAGGACCAGCACTGCCAGTCGCTGCGCGCGCTGGGCATGCACGATCCCGGCGGGTTTGCCGAGTTCGTCGTGTGGCCGTCGTCGCGGATGCTTCCGGCCAACGGGATGGTGCCGGCCGAGGCCGCGCTGCTCGCCGACGCGGCGGCGACCGCTCACAACGCGATCCGGCTGGCCGAGATCCCCCCTGGCGGCTCGCTGTGTGTCCTCGGCGCCGGCGGCCTCGGTACGGCGACGCTGGCGGTGGCGCGGGCGCTCGACGCCGACGTGCAGCTGGCGGCAGTCGTGCGCAGCGACTCGAGCTCGCAGCGCCTGCAGGCGCTAGGCGTCGAGGTCCACCGCGGGCTGGTCGGTGCTGCCCGGGCGCTGCGCCAGCGGATGGGCCGTTTCGACGCGGTGATCGACTTCAGCGGTCAGCCGGGCGCCCCTGCGGAGGGGGTCGGGCTGTTGCGCCGCGGATGCCGGCTGGTGCTCGGGTCCGTCGTCGACGCCGAGCTCACGCTCGGCCCCTCGAGCGCGTTCATGGGACGCGAGCTGCAGGTCGTCGGCGCCTACGTGTCCAAGCTCGAGGACCTCGAGACCGTGATCGACCTCGCCCTCGCCGGCCGCCTTGACGCCAGCGGCTGGGTGTCGCACCGGCTCGGGCTCGACGACTTCGAGCAGGCGCTCGAGCTCGCCGAGATGCGCCCGCCCGGAACCGTCCGGGTGGTGGTCGAGACCGGCGCCTGACCGGCCGCGGCCGCGCGCGGTCCTCAGCTGGTGTGGTGCACCGCCTGGAGGGCGTACACGGGCGTGTCGATCCCCTCCATCCGCGCCTTGAGCTGCAGCGACAAATACAGCGAGTAGTGGCGAGACTGGTGCAGGTTGCCGCCGTGGAACCAGAGCGCCTCCTGCTGGGTGGGCTTCCACATGTTGCGCTCCTCGCCCTCCCACGGGCCGGGATCTTTGGCGGTGCCCGAGCCCAGGCCCCACACCTTGCCGATCTTGTCGGCCATCTCCTGTGAGATGAGGTCGGCCACAAACCCGTTCATCGACTCATACCCGGTGGCGTAGACCACGACGTCGGCCGGCAGTTCGATTCCGTCCTCCATCACCACGGCGTCCTCGGTGAGGTGGTCGACCTGCCCCGGCTGGAGCTTGATCTGGCCCCCCGCAACCAGCTCGGACGCGCCGACGTCGATGTAGTAGCCCGACCCGCGGCGCAGGTATTTCATGAACAGGCCGGAGTTGTCCTCGCCCCAGTCGTGCTGGAACCCGGCCTGCTCGAGCCGGGCGTAGAAGTCGGCGTCGTGCTCGCGGATCTGCTCGTAGACCGGGATCTGAAGGTCCGCCAGGATCGCGTAGGGCAGCGATGCGAACGTCATGTCGGCCTTCTCGGTGGTCATCCCGCTCTCGACCGCCTGCTCTGAGTAAAGCGGCGCCAGCGCGATCGCCATCAGGCTGTCGGACTTGACCACGTGCGTCGGCGAGCGCTGCACCATCGTCACGTCGGCGTCGTACTCCCATAGAGCGGCGCAGATGTCGTGGGCGGAGTTGTTGGAGCCGATCACCACCGCTCGCGTGCCGCGGTAGCGGTCCGGCCCGGGGTGCTGGGAGGAGTGGTGCTGGTCGCCCTTGAACGTGTCCATCCCCGGGAACTCGGGCATCCGCGGACGCGCCGACATGCCGGTGGCCATCACCAGCTGCTTGGGCCGCAGCGTCACTTCGGCGCCGTCGCGCTCGACGGTCAGAATCCACTCCCTGGCGGCCTCGTCATAGCGGGCCCGCTTGGCGGTCGTGGAGCCCCAGTAGTTGAGCTCCATCACCCGGGTGTACATCTCCAGCCAGTCCCCGATCTTGTCCTTGGGCGAGAACACGGGCCAGTTCGCTGGGAACTTGATGTAGGGAAGATGGTCGTACCACACCGGATCGTGCAGGCACAGCGACTTGTAGCGCCTGCGCCAGGAGTCGCCGGGCCGCTCGTTGCGCTCGACGATGATCGTCGGCACGCCCAGCTGGCGCAGCCGGGCTCCCAACGCGATCCCGCCCTGACCACCGCCGACGATCACCGCGTATGGCTGGGTTTCATAGCCGAGCTCCTCTGCCTCGCGTGTGCGCTCTTCAAGCCATGTCCGACGATCGGGGTCGGCGCCGTGAACGACGCCCTTCGGGCGGGTCAAGCCCGCGTTGGGCTCGTGGCCCTTGAGCTCTTCCAGCGCGGTCAGCAGCGTCCACGCCTGGCCGCCGATCAGTCGCAACACGCCCTTGCCACGACCGGTCTCGGTCTCGAACTGCACCCAGGCCTCGATCACGCCGTCGGCTTCGGTCGGGTCCTCGGTAACCGCCCAGCCGCGCGGCTTGGTCGTCGCCAGCGTCGCGTCGAGCATCCGCTTGACGCCGTCGGGCCCTTCGACGGTGGTGATGTTCCAAGTGAAGGCAACGAGGTCGCGCCAGTAGCTCGGCTGGCCGAACAGCTCGGCTGCGGCCGCAGTGTCGCCCTCGGTCAGCGCCTTATCGAACTTCGACAGCCACTGGTCGACCTCGGCCGCGATCGGCGAAACGGCGGTGGTGGACATGTCTCTCCTCGGGCCGGGGACGGTGCGCAGGACGGATTGTCTCTCAACCGCGCAAACCGCGGACGCTGTTGGATTTCCGCCAGTTGGGGAAGGCTCGTACACATGCTTTCCCCCTCGCGCTTGATCGAACGCAGCTCGCGGCGTCTGTCGGCTCTGGACGCCTCGTTTCTGAGGATGGAGTCCTCGGAGGCGCACATGCACGTCGGCTGGAGCGCGGTGTTCGAGCCTGCCGAGGGGCGCCGGCGACCCACGCTGGCGGCGCTGCGCGATCGCGTGGCCGGCCGCCTCGATCAGCTCGACTGGTGCCGGTGGCGTCTTCAGAGCGCGCCTCTGGGACTGTCCGAGCCGCGCTGGGTGCGCGATGACAAGTTCGACCTGGAGGCGCATGTCCGCGCGCTGTCGCGACCCGCCGAGGGGCTCAGCTACGAGCGCTTCGCCGATTTGCGCGACGACGCGTTTTCGCAGCCGCTGGATCTGCGTCGGGCTCCATGGGAGATCTGCATGGTGCCGCGCCTGGCCGATGGGCGCATGGCGATGGTGGGAAAGATCCACCATTCGCTCGTGGATGGGATCGCGGCCCTTCAAATCGTGGGGCTAATCGTCGATGAGCCCGAACAGGGCAGCGACGGGGCGGAGCCGTCCGACGAAGGCGGTCGGGCGGCGCCGTCGACTACGGGCCCGCTGCACCCGGTTGCCTGGGCGGCCGACGAGGCGGCTCTCGTCGCGCGGGCAGGGCTCGGCGCGGCCCGCGCGGTGGCCGGAGCCGCGATCCACCCGCTCGACGCCGCCGGCGGCGCCGTTCGCGGCGCTCGCGGCTTCCTCGAGGCGGCGCGCACCGACCTGCTCCCCAGGGCGCCCGCCTCGCCGCTGGACACGCCGCTCTCGCCGCGCCGCACGCTGGTCGGCTACCACGCGGAGCGCTCGCTGCTGCGCGACGCTCGAGCCGCCGGGGGAGGCACGCTCAACGACCTCGGGCTGGCCGCCGTCGCCGGCGCGGTCCGGAGCCTCGCGATCGACAGCGACCAACCAACCACCGAGCCGCTCAAGGCGATGGTCCCGGTGAGCATGCGAGCACCCGGCGAGGACGGCCCGGGTAATCGCATCTCGATGGTCTACATCCAGCTTCCCGTGCAGCTCGATACGCCGCAGCGGCGGCTCGCCGCGGTCCGCGCCGAGATGCAGGCGCTCAAGTCAAGCGCGCGGGCAAAGGGCACGGAGACGCTTTACGCGGTGGGGAGCCTCGTGCCGGCGCCGCTGCGGGCGCCGGTCGTGAAATCGCTCTCCTCGCCGCGGACCTTCAACCTGACCATCTCGCAATCCCCGGGCCCGCGCGGCGAACTCATGGTGCTCGGAGCCAAGATGGAGGAGGTGTACTCGGTGGTGCCGATCACCGAGCGCCACGCGCTGGCGGTAGGGATGGTCCGCTACCGCCGCGAGCTGTTCATCGGCTGCTACGCCGATCCGGTCGCGCTGCCCGAAGTCACCCGGCTGCCCGAGCTGCTCGACGCCGAGCTGCGCGCGCTCGCCCAGCGCGACTGACGGCCGTCGCGGTCGTCGCCGTTGGCCGCACCGCCGTTGACGGCGGATCCCGCCAGCCGCGCCAGCGTTCGCTGCATCCCCCGCTCGACGGCGTCGATCAGGTACGGGCGCAGCTGCGCGGGGGCGACGATCCGCTCGACCGAGCCGACCTCGACCGCGCGCTCGATGCTGTGGATCGAGTCGAACTCGCCCGCGAACTCGCCGAGCTTCTCGGAGCGCACCTCGGCCCACAGCGCGTCGCGCTGGGCACGCAGATGCTGGCGCTCGGAGCCCGCGGCGCGCTCGATTTGATCGTCGAGCTCCACGATTCGGGGGTCGGCGCCCGTGCGGTGGTTGACCTCGCGGGTGAACACGACCGCGGCGGCGGGCGCGCCGCCGATCACCGACGCGTAGGAGCCCTCGATCGCGCTCGACTCGAGGTTCTCGTTGAGCGCGCGCGAGAACACCACGAACGCGCCACCGTGGAACCGGGAGATCACGCAGAACGCGATTGGACCGTCGAAGTTCACGATCGCCCGGCCGATCTCGGCGCCGTACTCGAGTTGCAGGCGCCGCATCGACTCCGGCGACCCGTCGAACCCGGCGAGGTTGGCCAGCACCACCAGCGGCCGGCTGCCCGACGCGGCGTTGATCGCGCGGGCGATCTTCTTGGACGCCAGCGGGAACAGCGTGCCCGACGTCCACTGGTCGGGGCCGTCGGCGGGCACCGGCCCGTGGCGCGGCACCGGACGCGACTCGATCCCGAGCATCGCCACCGGCCAGCCGCCGAGGTGCACGTCCCACGCCACCGCGACCTCGGCCTCGCGCATCCCCTTCCAGCGCTCGAGCGGCTCGCGGTCGGCGTCGGCCACCGCGCGCATCACCGAGCGGATGTCAAACGGCTTCTTGCGCCCTGGGTTGGTCTCCTGGGAGAAGATCTGGCCGACGGTCTCGAGGTCGGTGCCGGGCAGCTCGTGCGGCGACGGACCGACGTCGCGGTCGGACGGATCGGTGGTGGTGGCGCGCCGCGGGAAGCGCTCGCCGGGCGCGACATAGGCGTGCTCGTAGTACTCGAGCAGGATCTCGCAGGCTCCGGCGATGTCGCCCGCCCGGTACTGGGCCTGCCCGTTGGGGCCCATGATCCGATCCTGCCCGCCAATTCCAAAGTTGTCCTCGGCCGACACCCCGCCGGAGTAGTCAAGCGCCTGCTTGCCGGTCAGCACCATCGCGCTCTCCGGAGCCATGATCAGCACGCCCTTGGTGTGCATCAGCATCGTCGCCTCGGCGTTCCAGTACGGCTGGGCGCCGACGTTGATCCCGCTGACGACGACGTTGAGCTCGCCGCCGGCCTGGGTGAAGCGGACGATCCGCCGCAGCGCCGCAGCGACCCAGTCCATGTTCTCGGTTCCGGAGTCCATCGCGATCTTGGCGCCGGCCGACAGCGCGAACCACTCGCACGGCACCTCGAGGCTCTCGGCCAGGTCAAGCGCGGCAATGACCCGGCGGCACTCGGCCTCCTCCAGCGAGCCCAGCGAGCGGGTGGGGTCGCCGAGCAAGATCACCCTGAGCATCCCCTCGGGATAGCGCTCGGTGCGGTTGCTGACCAGGCCGACGACGATCGACGCCTTGTTCGTGGCCCGTGGGCGGTTGACCTCGACCAGCTCACCGTGTTCGTCGAGGTCGTGCTCGACGAACTCGCCGGGCGGGATCGCGCTGCCGGGCGCCCGCCGCTCGGGCGCCAGCACGGTGAGAATCTCCGCCGGGTGCACCAGCCCCCGCCGCCGCGCCGACACGATTCTCTGGGCGCCTTCGTCGAGCGGCTGCAGCGGCTCGGTCGGCGGCGCGTCGATCTGGGTGACCATGCCGCGGCCGGCGGGGTTGAAGAAGCGCAACACAGCCTCGCGCTCGGGCGCGTCGGCCGTGGCCGCCACCCGCACCTTCAGCAGCACCATCTCGAGCCCGAGGCCGACGGTCATCCGGCCCAGCCGGGCGATCACCGGGCGAGCCTCGTCGGGCTCGAACTCCATCACCGGCCACACGTAGAGCATCACGCGGTTCCAGTGCAGGCGCTCGCGCGAGCGCAGCCGCGACTGGAACGCTCTGACGGACTCGAACGCCTGGCGCGCGATCCGCTCGAGCTCGGGCAGCGCCGTGATTCGCCCCTGCTCGTCGCGGACCGCGGTCAGGTCGCGCACCTCGGCCATGGCCACCAGCCGCTCGTCGCGTTCGTTGTCGCGAGCGACCGCCCGGAACAGATGCACCTCGTGGTCGGCTGGGATCCGCTCGAGCGCAAAGTTCGACAGCCGCCACAGATCCATCCGCTCGGCGATCATCGGGTGCAGGCCACGGAGGTCGGAGTCCTCGGCGACGTCGCCGTTCTCGCCGTGGCGCAACGTGATCACCTCGACGCCCTCGCCGCCGCGGGCGTGGCCGTCAGCGGTCGGTGCCGGTGACACGAACGTCACGCGCTCGATCACCGCCGGGGGCTGCGCCCCCGCCAGCAGCTCGACGAGCCGCCCCGACAGCGCGTCGGGATCCGCGGGCGAATCGGTCCGCCACGCGTAGACGTCGGCGAGTAACCGCTCGTCCTCGCTCAACGTGCCGGCCATGTCGCCGAGTGCGCGCAGCGTGGGCTCGAGCTCCTCGGTGGCCGCGAACGCCGCCGCGACGCGGTAGCGGCGTCCGCCGTGCTCGAACGAGGTCGTGGCGAAGCGGACGCCGCCAGCCTCACGGTGCTCCACGCCCTCGAGCCGGCCGATCCGGTAGTAGCGGCGGGTCATCGCCTCCAGCAGCTGCTCGCGCAGCCTCGGACTCGCGTCGTCGATCCGTCCGAACACGCGGGGCGCCAGCGGTTGGGGACAGTCGACCAACGCCTGGACGTGCTCCTCGCCGTCGTCGTCCGGCCGCACCGCAAGCGCTGCGATGTGCGCGTCAGCGTCGCCATAGATGTCCTGGCGGCCCTCCTCGATCAGCGGCTGGTCGCAGCAGCGCCAGCGCACCTCGCGCGCGAGCTCCGCCAGACCCGGCTCGGGTGCGGCGAGTGCGGCCTCCAGCCGGTCGAGTACCTCGCGCAGCTCGCCGTTCTCGCCGGCCGGGCGGTCGCCCGCCTGTTCGAGGCGGCGCTCGAGGATTGCGCGGACCGCGCTGCGCGCGGTGCCGGAGCGTTGGCGCGACAGAAACAGGCGATAGCAGGCGGCTTCCAACGCGGCGGTGCGCTCCAGGCCGCCGACCCCGTAATGGCGCAACGCTCGTTCGAGACCGGCCACGAACCGCTCGGGCAGACCCTCAGCGGCGGGGTCGAGCGAGCGCAGGAAAGCATGCAGGTACTGCTGCGGGCTCGGGGCATCGGCGCCGTGGGAGCGGCTGACCGCGCGCAGATCCGCGTAGACCTCCAGCAGCCGGCGCTCGGCGGCGGGATCCGCCGGAGCCTCCAGGAACTCATCGAGCATCCGGCCCGCCTCGGACTCCGAGACGTCATAGCCGAGCAGCAGCCACTCCAGCCGATCCAGCGCGCTGGGCTCGGGCTCGCCGTGAGTCTCGGGCGGCTCGAAGCGAAGCCGCTCGCCCTCGTCGACGGCCTCGTGATCCTCCAGCGGCTCGATCTGCATCAGCGGCCGCCCGGACGGGACGTGTGTGTTCGCCGACACCATCACCTCGCGCACGCGTCCGCGCACCGGCGCGGTCAGCGACGACTCCATCTTCATGCTCTCCGTAACGGCAACCACGTCCCCGGCCTGGACCTCGTCGCCGGCCGACACGGGGATCGCCACCACCACGCCGGGGCTGGGGCAGCGAATCAGCCCGCCCTCGTCGCGGGAGATCCGATGAGGGACTCCGTCGACCTCGACCAGCAGGTCGGCGTCCTGCAGCGCCGTCAGCGTCCGGTAGGCGCCGGCGCCGAAGGAGATCAGCCGCTCGTGCTCGGAGACGCGTTCCAGCTCGGCCTCGATCCGGCTGTCGTCGATCTCGAGCACGTACCGGTGCGGGCTGATCTGCGACACCGAGAAGCGGTAACTCGCGCCCTGGTAGCGCAGGTCGACGGTGCGCCGGACGTCGGCGGACGCTTCGGGACGGCCCCGCCGGGCGAACGCATAGAACCGGCCGCGCTCGGTGGCGGTCGCGTCGTCGCACAACTCGATCGCGGCGCGGACGAGCGCGACATCGGCGTGGCGCTTTGACTGGACCTCGCCCTGGCCCTGGAGGCGGTCCAGCCAGCCGGTGTCGACCTCGCCGTCGCGCAGCTCGCGGCGGCCGAGCAGCTCGAGCAGGAAGCCCTGGTTGGTGGTGCCCTCCTCGATCACCACCATCGTGTCGGCGATCGCCCGTCGCAGGCGCGCGATCGCCTCCTCGCGCGTGCGGCCGTGCGCGATGATCTTGGCAATCATCGAATCGAACTCCGCGGGCACCAGATCCCCCTCGGCGAATCCACTGTCGACCCGGATTCCCGGGCCTCCCGGCAGACGCAGCAGGGTGATCCTTCCCGGTGTGGGCGCGAACCCGAGGCCAGGGTCCTCTGCGTTCAGGCGGGCCTCAATCGCGTGTCCGCTCGGGGGCGGAGGCTCGCCCTCCAGCGCTGCCTCCGGCGGCCACGTCGAGCTGGAGCTTGACCAGGTCGACGCCGGTCACCATCTCGGTGACGGGGTGCTCGACCTGAAGCCGCGTGTTGACCTCCATGAACGAGAACCGGCCCTCGGAGGGCTCGTACAGGAACTCGACGGTGGCGGCCCCGCGGTAGCCGGCGAGCTTGGCCAACCTGGCCGCCGATTCGGCCAGATCGCGCTCCTGCTCGGCTGTCAGAACCGGGCTGGCCGACTCCTCGACGACCTTCTGATGCCGGCGCTGATAGCTGCAGTCGCGCACGCCCAGCGCCCATACGGTGCCCACGCCGTCGGCGATCAGCTGGACTTCGACGTGGCGAGCGGCTCCGACAAGGCTCTCCATCAGCACGCGCGAGTCACCGAACGACTTCTGGGCCTCCTCGCGGGCGCGCTCGAACGCGTTCTCGAGCTCGTCGGCGCTCTCAACCCGGCGCATCCCGCGACCGCCGCCGCCCGCGGCGGCCTTGATCATCACGGGGAACCCGAGCTGCTCGCCCTGGCGGACGGCGTCCTCGACGGTCTCGACCGCCTCGCCGCTCCAGGCCGCCACCGGCACATCGGCCTGCTCGGCCAGGCGCTTGCCCTCGATCTTGTCGCCCAGCGCCCGCATCACGTCGGGGTCGGGTCCAACGAACACGATCCCGAGTCGCTCGCACAGCTCCGCGAACTCGGGGTGCTCGGCGACGAACCCCCAGCCGACCCATGCAGCGTCGGCACGGGACTGGTTCAGCGCCCGCTCGAGCGCTTCGTAGTCCAGGTAGCCGCCGTCCAGTGGGTAGCGCTCGTCGGACTGGCGCACGAACAGCGCGTGGCGCTCGGGCTCGGTGTAGAACGCGATGATCGTGATCGACTCGTCGCGTTCCCAGTTGAGCTCGCGGACCGCACGGATTGCCCGCATCGCGGCCTCGCCGCGGTTGATGATCGCCAGCCGGCGGAAGGGGCGCTGTTCCATCAAGCGTTGGTGCTCGCCAGCGTGGGCGCCACCGACAGCGGGGCGCCCATCGCGTGGAAGCCGCCGTCGACGTGGAGGATCTCGCCGGTGATCGCGCGCGACAGGTCAGACAGCAGGAACAGGATCGCGTCCGCGACCGGTCCCGCGTCCTCGCCGTCCCAGCCGATCGGCGCCTGACGGGTCCACATCTCGGCGAGGTCGTCGAAGCCAGGAATCCCGCGCGCCGCGAGGGTGCCCAGCGGCCCGGCCGACACGAGGTTGACGCGCACGCCGCGGGGGCCGAGATCGCGCGCCAGGTACCGCGACGTGGCTTCCAGCGCCGCCTTGGCGACGCCCATCCAGTCGTAAACCGGCCACGCCACCGACGCATCGAAGTCCATGCCGACGATGCTGGCGCCCTCCTCGGGGTACAGGTCGGCGAGCGCCACCGCCAGCGCCTTGAGTGAGAACGCGCTCGTCTGGAACGCGGTGATCGCGCTCTGTGCCGGTGTGGTCAGGAACTGGCCGCCAAGCGCGTCCTCGGGCGCAAACGCAATCGCATGCAGGACGCCGTCGACCCGCCCCCAGCGCTCCTGGAGCTCGCCGGCGACCGCCTCGAGGTCGTCGGGGTTGTTGACGTCGAGCTCGAGTACGTCGACGGTCTCGGGCAGGCTCTTGGCGGCCCGCTCGGTCAGCCGCCGGGCGCGCCCGAAGCTCGTCAGCACGATCTCGGCGCCGGCCTCCTGGGCTCGGCGGGCGGCCTCCCACGCGATCGAGTCGCGCGTGATCACGCCGGTCAGCAGCAGTTTCTTGTTCGTTAGCACTAGTGGGTCTCCTCGCGATGTCGTGGGTGAAAGGGCGAGGTCCGGGGGCCGTAAGGCAAGGACGCAGGAGGCGCTGCGCAGCAGGGCTGCGCGAGCCTCCGAGGACGCCGCATGACGGTCATCCGGGACCGCCATTTCGCCTGCGACATCGCTAGGGGACCCACTACTCCACCTCCACACACAGGACCACGTTGTGGCCGCCGAAGCCGAACGCGTTGCTCAGCGCGACCACCGGTCCACCGTTGACGTCCAGCGGCTTGGCCTTGCCGGGCACGTAGTCGAGGTCCATGCCCTCCTCGCGCTCCTCCCACGCCAGCGTGGGCGGCGCGATCCGCTCGCGCAGCGCCAGGATCGTGGCGCTCACCTCGACGGCTCCGGAGGCTCCCAGCAGGTGGCCGATCGCAGACTTGGTCGACGACACCGGCACGTTCGCGGCATGGTCGCCGAGCGCGGCCTTGATCGCTTTGGTCTCGGCGCGGTCGTTGAGCTGCGTCGAGGTGCCGTGGGCGTTGATGTAGTTGATGTCCTCGGGCTTGAGCCCCGAGTCCTCGAGCGCGCGGCGGATCGCCGCCGCGGCGCCGGCCCCCTCGGGATGGGGCGCGGTCAGGTGGTGCGCGTCCGAGGTGGCACCGAAGCCGCGCACGGTAGCCAGCACCTCGGCGCCGCGCTCGGCCGCCTTCTCGGCGTCCTCGAGCACGAGCACCGCGCCGCCCTCGCCCATCACAAAGCCGTCGCGACGGGCGTCGAACGGGCGTGAGATCCCAGTCGGGGACACCGCGTCCAGCCGCGCGAACGCGGCCTTGGACAGTGGCGTCAGCGCGGCCTCAGAGCCGCCCGTGAGGACGGCATCGGCGTCGCCGTACTGGATCATCCGCGTGGCCTGGGCGATCGCGTGCGCGCTCGCCGAGCAGGCCGAAACGGTCCCGAACGAGTCCCCGAGGATGCCGTAGCGCATCGCCAGCATCCCGGCCGCCGCGTTGGACATCATCAGCGGCACCGACAGCGGCGGGACCTTCTTCTCGCCCTGCTCGATCAGGATCTGCTTGCTGTTCTCGAGCGTGCCGATGCCGCCGATCCCGGTGCCGTACACGCACGCGATCCGCGCGGTGTCATACGGCAGTTCGCCGCGCTCCCAGCCGGCGTCGGCCAGCGCCTCGTCACCGGCAACCATCGCGAACTGGGCGAACCGATCCGCGCGACGGGCCTCCTTCACCGACAGGTGGTCGGTGGGGTCGAACTCGTCGGCGGTCCCTTCGCCGTTCTCGATGCCAGACGTGCCGTCGCGCCAGCGCTCGTACAGCGTCTGGGCGCCGATGCCCAGCGGGCTGACGGCGCCGATTCCGGTGACGACTACTTCGCGCTTCATCCGCCCTTCTTCACCACCAGGTCGACCGCGTCGCCGACGGTCTTGATGTTGCGGGCGTCGTCGCCCTTGATCGTGACGCCGTACTCCTCCTCGATGATCTGCGAGATCTCGGTGAGGTCCAGCGAGTCGACGTCGAGGTCCTCGAACGTCGAGTCGCGAGAGATGTCGCTCGCCTCCACGCCGAACTGGGGCAGCGCGTCGGTGATCGTCTTCTCTACGGCTTCGGGTGTGATCGTGGTGGGCATCTGGATGCTCCTCCTTCTCTGTGTTCGCTTGCTAGGAGATTTCCCAATGGAGCGTGCCGGCGCCCCACGTGAATCCGGCGCCGATCGCGGCCAGCAGCAGCCGCTGGCCGGGACGGAGGCGGCCGTCCTCGCGCAGCAGCCCCAGCGTCAATGGGATCGACGCGGCGGACGTGTTGCCGGTATCGCCGATGTAGTCGGCGACCTTGTCGGCGGGCAGGTCGAGGCGCTCCCCGACCGCGCGGAGGATCCGGGCGTTGGCCTGGTGATAGATGAACAGGTCGATATCGGTCAACTGCAGCCCGGCGCGCTCGGTCGCGGTGACCGAGCACTCGGTGAGGCGCTTGACCGCGGTCTGGAACGTCTCGTGGCCCTCGACGCGCAGCAGCCGCTCCTCGTGGCTGCACGTGATCACGTCAGCCAGGCCGCCGTCGGCGGCCAGCACGATCGGCCCGACCGAGCCGCCTCCGTCGCAGCCGAGCACGACCGCTCCAGCGCCGTCGCCCCATAGGGCGGCGGTCTTACGGTCGTCGTAGTTCGCCAGGCGGGTGAGCACCTCCGCGCCGATCAGCAGCACCTTGTCGACCCGGCCGACCTCGAGCATCCCGGCGGCCAGCGCCAGCCCGCTCAACCAGCCGCTGCACGCGGCGCCCACGTCGACGGCTCCGGCGCGCAGCGCGCCGAGCCCGTAGGCGACCTGCGGCGCGGCGTTCGGGGTCATCTCGTCCTGGCTGAGGCTCGCCACCAGCACCAGGTCGATGGCGTCCGGGTCGACGTCCGCATCGGCGAGCGCTCGGCGCCCCGCCCGGATCGCCAGATCAGTGACCCCCTGACCGGGCGCGACCCGGCGCCGCTGGCGGATCCCGGTGCGCTTGACGATCCACTCGTCGTCGACGCCGATCCGCTCCGCGATTTCGTCGTTGGAGACGATCTCGTCGGGCAGATAATGGCCCAGTCCGAGCACCGAAGCGGTGCGCGGCGGGGCAGCCGGGCGGCTGGTCTCGGTCGTTTCGGTCGTGGAGTAGGTGAGAGAGTCCATCACTACCTTTGAGTTGACCGGGATCCCGGCTGAATGCACGGGGAGTCGGTGTGTTTCCCCCCGCCCGGGGGGTGGCGGGAGGGCTTTTGTGCTAGGCAGCCGAAATTCGGGGTCTTAGCGGGTGGTACCCAGGCGGAGGGGCTCCTATGCCCGGTCAACTCCCCAAACCACCGTTTCCTGGCGCACCGTGGGGAGTTCGCCATGTCCCACGCGGCTAACTCCCCAAGGTCGCTCCGCGAGGGCTCGAGTGGGGAGTTGACCTGTGGTTCGCGCCGCCCTGCTCGGCGGCCCCACGCCGCGCCTAGTAGTAGTCCTGGATCTGCGCGGACCAGTGGGCGCTGTCGGACCCGGGTGTGATCGTGACCTGGTAGGTCCCGGCGCCCGAGTCGAACGTCCATATGTGGTTGGGCCCCTCGTCGAGCGAGAAGCCGTGCGGGTCATCGCCGCCGCTGAGGTTGGCGATGTGCGCGTTGGGTCCCGAGCAGATGAACAGCAGCTCGCAGGTGCCTTTGTAGCCCATGCTGTAGACGATCCGCCACTGGGCGCCGCGGATCTTGAACGGCACCGAGCGACCGGCGTCCTCGCCGCTGAACGACGTCACCGCCTTCCACTGGGGCGCCTCGGCCACCGACAGCTTGACCGTCGATCCCGGTCTGAGGCTCGAGCCCGACGCCGGGTCCTGCCGGATCACGGTGCCGGGGGTCTTGCCGACCGCCGGCACTGCGACCGTCGTGTAATGCAGCCCGAGGCTGCCGAGCACGGTCGCCGCTGCGCCGGTCGACTCCCCGGCCACCTGCGGGACTTTGACCGGCGGCGGGCCGCCGCTCAGCGTCACCCGGACCGTCGAGCCCTTGTCGACCTTGGACCCGGCCTTCGGAGCCTGGGCGATCGCGGTGCCGCTCGGCCGGGAGCTGAAGCGCGAGCTGAACCTGGGTTGCAAGCCCAGCCGCTTGGCCTTCGTCGTGACCACGGCCTTGGAGAGGTTGGCCAGCCGCGGCACGCGGACGGTGGCGCCGTGGCGGCTGGTCAGCACGACGGTCAAGATCATGCCGCCCAACAGCGCCAGCACCACTGCGAACAGGCCGGCCGTCCTCCTGCGGCCCGACGGGTTGACGTCGCGCCGCCGACCGCGCCCGGGTGCGACGCGAGTTGGTGGCACGGCACCGTTGGCCCCGGCTCGGCGGCCCGCCCCGCCTGACGCGGGCGTTGGCGTGTCGGTCGACACGACTCGCGTGGTCGCCGAATGACGTGTCGCGGCCGCACGAGCGGTCGTCCTGGCGCCCGGTCCGGTGGTTGCACCGGCGGCGTTCCCGCTCCCGCGGCGCGATGACCGCCGCGCCGGCGGCGGCGCGAGCGTCGCTGTCGCACCCCGCGACGGCGTCGGGTCAAACAGCGACCGAGTGGCGCGCGGCGCGGTGTCGGACGGCTCGTCACCGGCTTGCGCGAGCGCGACCGCCATCATCCGCCCGTTCTCGTAACGGTCGATCGGTTCCTTCGACAGCGCGCGCTCGACGATCAGCTCCAGCGAAGCCGGAACATCGGGGCCCAGCGGCGGCGGCTCATCGCCCACGTGGCTGAGCGCCAGCTCCGCGACGGTCTTCCCGGTGAACGGCGGGTCGCCGGAGAGCATCTCGTACAGAACGATCCCGACGCTGTAGACGTCGGTGGCCGGCGTCGAGGGCTTGCCCTGGGCCTGCTCGGGCGCCATGTAGCGAGGGGTGCCGACGACTGTGGCGGTACCGGCATCGGTGCTCCCCTCGGCCAGCAGCGCGACCCCGAAGTCGCCGACCTTGACCCGGCCGTCGTCGGAGATCAGGACGTTGGCCGGCTTCACGTCGCGGTGCACGACACTCTGGGCGTGCGCCTTGGCCAGCGCTCGGCACAGCTGCTCCGCGATCTGGCACGCCTCCCACGGAGGCAGCGGTCCGTCGCGGAGGCGATCCGCCAGGCTCTCGCCGTCGACCAGCTCGGCCACGTAGTAGAGGCCCTCGTCGGCCTGGCCTACGTCGAAGATCTGGACGATCCCGGGGTCGTTGACGCGGGCCAGCAGCTGCGCCTCGCGCTCGAAGCTCAGCGCCCAGTCGGGATCCTCGGCCCACCACGGCTTGATCACCTTGACCGCGACGGGCCGGGCCAGCCGCCGGTCCAGGCCCCGATAGACCCGTCCGAAAGCGCCCTCGCCGATCAGCTCGTGGAGCTCGTATCGGCCGTCGAGGGCGCAGCCGGATAGATCGGGGGCATTTGGCATCGGTTTCCGGATAATGCCAGGCGTGTACAGACTCCTGGCAGCGTTTCCCGCTCGCGGTGGCGCTAGATCCCTGCTCCGCGATGGATAGGCGCCCACTCGGCACCTCGCAGCTAAGCGTATCGCGCCTTTCGCTGGGATCCTGGCGGACGTTCGAACGGATCCCGCGCGACGACGGCCTGGCGGTGATGCAGGCCGCCCGCGAGCACGGCATCAACTTCCTCGACGACGCCCGCTACAACGACGAGACCGGCAAGGCACCGCTGCCCTCCGGGTACTCCGAGGTGCTGTTCGGCGAGCTGTTCCGGGCCGCGGGGTGGGACCGCGACGAGACGGTCGTCTCGAACAAGCTGTGGTGGGAGTTCTGGCCCGATGAGGACGCCGCGGCCGAGCTCGACGGGTCGCTGACGCCGGATGCGCTTCGACTATGTCGACCTGATCTACGCCAACCCGCCGCCCGACGGGCTGCCGGTGCCGGAGATGGTCACCCAGGTAGGCCGCCTGCTCGAAGACGGCAAGGCGCGCGCGTGGTCGATCGTCAATTGGGAGGCCCGACAGCTCGGCGAGGCGATCCAGGCGGCGCGCGAGCAGGGCGTCCCGCAACCATGTGCCGCGCAGCTGCCCTACAGCCTCATCCAGCGAGACTGGGTGCAGAGCCCGGAGATGATGGCCGCGCTGGATTCCTCGGGCGCCGGCGTGGTGGCCTCGTCTGTGATGGCGGGCGGCGTGCTCACCGGCAAGTACGACTCCGGGCAGACCGGTCGTGCCGCCGCCGAGCTGCACTCGCCGCGGCTCGCGCAGGCCCGCGAGCGCGGGCGGGCGCTGCGGGCGCTCGCCGACGAGACCGGCTCGGCGCCGTCAGCGCTGGCGATCGCGTTTGCGCTCGCCAACCCGGCGGTCGTGACCGTGCTGTTCGGCGCCACGTCTCCGGCACAGATTGCCGAGAACGTCACTGCGCTGGACGTCGACTCGGCGACCGTCGAGCGCCTGCTGGCGCTGTGAACTGACACATCGCGCCCGATTCCGGCTACGGAGTTGTAACAAAGCGACTCGGGCCCTTTTCACCGCGGCCTCTGGCCGCCAGACTGGCGACGATGAGCGACGCGGCGATCGAAGACCACCAGGACCGCTGCCCGCCGCCGCGCTGCCCGATCGGATTGCCGCAGCGCCCATGCAAGTGCATGGGCTACCACGAGCGCCGGCCCGCCCGGCTGCAGCTGAGGATCGTGATGAGCTGCGACGAGGGAATCTGCGACGCGATCGCCGAGGAGACCGACGATCGCGTCTACGTGCGCGTGATCCTCTGCTACGACGAACGCGAGCAGAGCTCGAAGGTCGACTACGTCGACTGCCCCACTCACGTCTACCTGGAGCAACCGCTGGGCGATCGAGTCGTGGTCGACGCGTTTACCGGGCTCGAGGTGCCTCTGCTCGTGCCCGCCTTGGGATGAGCCGACGGGTCTAGTGGTCCCGAGACGCTAGGCGGTCTTCGCGACCCAACGGTCGAGCAGGAAGCGGGCGATCGAGATTCCGGGTGGAAGCAGCAGGCGCGGGTGGCGGCCGTTCATCCCCTCGATCACCTCATCTCGGGTGAACCACTGCACGTCGTCGAGCTCGTCGTCGGCCGTCTGCGGCTCGCCTCCGTCAGACAGCGCCTCGAACCCCAGCATCAGCGAGCTCGGGAACGGCCACGGCTGTGAGCTGACGAACCTGGGATCGCGGGCGATGATCCCCGACTCCTCCTCGACCTCACGGATCACGGCCTCCTCGGCGGCCTCGCCCGGCGCCACGAACCCGGCCAGGACCGAGTACCGCTTGTCGGGCCAGCCGGCGCGGTGACCGAGCAGCATCCGGCCGTCGTACTCGACCGTCATGATCACCACCGGATCGGTGCGCGGAAAGTGCGACGTACTGCAACGCGCGCAGCGCCGCGAGTAGCCGGCCTCCCGGATCACCGTCGAGGCTCCGCAGTTCGCGCAGAACTGGTGGCGGCGGTGCCAGTTCAGCAGCGCCACCAGATACGCCGCCAGACCGGCCTCCTGATGGCGCAGCGCCGCGCCGGCGTCGCGCAGCAACACGACCTCGCCATGGGCGGCGAGCTCCGCCCGCCTCCCCGGACCGACCTGGTCGAGGTTGACGGCGAACAACCCGGCGCCGTCCTCGAGCCCGAGCAGGATCGGCTCGCGCCAGACCTCCGCGGTCAGCGGCACGCGGGCCAGCGCCGACTCGCCGCCGTTGCCGACCAGCACGCCTTCGTGGCTGGCGGCGATCATCCTGGCCTCTGGGTCCTCGAGCAGCCGACCGACGATCCCGGGATCCTCGCGCTCGCTCATCGCGCGGTCGAGCGCCATTCCGGTGAACGTGGGTAGGTCGGGTGCGTAGTCGGAGATCGACATCGGGCCTCACGTAAGCGTACGTCGGCGGCCGGGGGACCGGTGCTAGGTTGGGCTGATGTCAGCGGTAGGCGTCTCCATACCCCGTCGTGATTCAGGGTCAAAGGTCCGAGGAGCCACCCGCTATGCCGCCGACGCGTCGATCCCCGGACTGCTGCACGCTCGCCTCGTCCTGTCGCACGAGGCGCACGCGATGATCAGGTCGATCGGCACCGAGGCCGCGCTCGAGATCCCAGGCGTGGTCGCCGTACTGACCGCCGGCGATCTCCCGATCAAGGGCAGCGGCAAGGGTCGCCTGTTCGAGCCGCTCGCCCGCGAGGAGGTCGTCTACGCGGGCCAGCCGGTCGCGCTCGTGATCGCCGAGAGCGAGGCGCTCGCCGAGGACGGCGTCGAGCTCGTCGAGGTCGAGCTCGAGCCGCTCGAGCCTGTGCTCGACCTCGAGGCCGCGACCCAGCCCAACGCTCCGCTGGCCCGCGTCAACGTCCGCGACGTCGAGGGCGGGTCCGATCTCGGAGACGCGCACGCCTCGGTCGCCGCCGGCGGGATCGGCGACGACGAGGACCTCTCAGACAACGTGCTCGACACCGCGCGACTGGCCAGCGGCGACGTCGACGCGGCGCTGGCAGCCAGCCATGTCCGCGTACAGGGCCGGCTGACCACGCCGTGGATGTACCAGGGCTACATCGAGCCCCAGTCCGCGATCGCCTGGCTCGAGACAGAGGGCGAACTCGTGATCCGCAGCTCGACCCAGGCTCCATTCGCCACGCGGGACTCACTCGCCAAGCTGTTCGGACTTCCGGTCGAGCGAATCCGGATCCGCAGCGCGCCGCTGGGAGGCGCGTTCGGCGGCAAGATGATGATCATCGACCCGCTGGTGGCCTCGGCGGTGCTGGTGCTGGGCCGCCCGGTTGCGCTGGCGATGACCCGCAGCGAGGACATGGCGGCGAGCAACCCGGCGGGCGCGGAGATTCTGTCGCTCGAGCTCGGCGCCGACGCCGAGGGCAACCTCACCGGGATCCGTTCGCGCGTGCTGGTCGACCGCGGCGCTACCGACGACTTCGGGGTCGAGTCGATCGCCTCGCTGTTGGCTTCGGGCCCGTACCGCTGGCAGGCCCACGAGCTGATCTCGCTCGGCGTGGCCACCAACCGGGTGACGTTCGGCGCCTACCGGGCGCCCACCGCCCCGCCGGCCGCGTTCGCGGTCGAGTCGCTGATCGACGAACTCGCCCGCCGTCTGGAGATGGATCCGCTCGAGCTACGGCTGCGCAACGTCGTCGACGAGGGCGATCCCAACCCGGCCGGACAGGAGTTCCCGATCTTCGGCGCGCGCCAGTGCCTCGAGCGGCTGCGCGACCACCCGCTGTGGGCCCAGCGGGCGCACGTCTCCGACGGCGAGGGCATCGGCGTCGCGATCGGATGGTGGCCCGGCGGCTACGAGCCCGCGGCGGCGGCCTGCCGCCTCGACGCCGACGGCAACCTGACCGTGATCACCGGCGCCGCGGACATGAGCGGGGTCGAGACCGGCTTCGCCACAATCGCCGCCGAGGCGTTCGGCGTCGACCCGTCGAAGATCCGCGTGGTCAACGCCGACACGTCGAGCGCTCCCTACGCCGGCACCAGCGGCGGCAGCAAGGTGACCTACACGGTCGGCCGGGCCGTCGAGCGCGCCGCCACCGAGGCCCGCGAGCGCCTGCTCGAGATCGCGGCCGACGAGCTCGAGATCGCTCCCGAGGACCTCGAGATCGTCAACGGCTCGGTGCAGCCCGCCGGAGTGCCCGCGAAGGCGATCGCGCTCCAGGAGCTCGCGTCGAAGATCCTCAGCTTCGGGAGCCCGCACCCGCCCGTCGAGGGCCACGGACGCGTCGCCCTTCCGCAGGCCCCTCAGTCGGCCGCGCACCTCTCGCACGTGCGCGTCGACCCGGACACCGGTGCGGTCACCGTGCTCGGCCACGTCGTCGCCCAGGACGTCGGCCGCGCCCTGAACCCGGCGCTGGTCGAGGGCCAGATGCGCGGCGGCACCACCCAGGGACTCGGTTGGGCGCTGTTCGAGGAGCTGGTCCACGACAGCCACGGCCAGCTCACCACCGGCACGTTCGTCGACTACGCGATGCCGACGGCCTCGATCGTCCCCCCGATCGATACCGAGATCGTCGAGGTCCCGGTGCCCGAGGGGCCCTACGGCGCCAAGGGCGTCGGCGAGGCCCCGGTGGTCGGCGTGCCCGGTGCGGTCGCCAACGCGATCGCCGCCGCGACCGGCGGCGCCAGGGTCTGGCAGCTGCCGATGACGCCCGAGCGCGTCTGGCGTGCGATGTCGGACGCCAACGGGAAGCCCTGACTCAGCGACAAACGGCCGTGTAGGGGCGGCCGGTGGCGAGCCTCGTCCACTCCGCGCGGGTGAAGCTGCGGCCCGCCACGGCGCACGCGTGCTGCTCCCACGCGGCCAGCGTCATCGGCCAGCTGAAACCGTTGCCGTGGTCGTCGACCGCGAGCAGGTCTCCGGTCCCGGCCGCGAACGCGACGCTCGCGCTCGAGTCGGGATCGGTGGTGAGCGGCGAGCCCTCCTGCTGGAGAGTCGAGGCGAACCAGAGCTTGACCGCACCGTCTTGATTGCCAGAGGTCGCCAGGTGCTGGCCGGTCGTGTCGAACGCAACTCCGGTGACCGGAGCCGTGGAGACGAACACGGGTGAGCCGAGCGGTTTGCCGGTAGCGCCGTTGAACAGCTGGACACTTCCGGCATCGGTGCCGACCGCCAACGTGCCGTTGGGTGCGAATGCGAGCGAGCTCACCGGCGAGCTGGGAGCCAGGGAATGCCGGACCCGCCCCGTCGCGGCATCCAGAAGCAGGGTCGTGTCGTTGGCGCGACTCACCGCGAGCAGATGGCCGTCATGAGCGAATGAGAGGACGTCGCCCACACCCGCCGGGCCCAGCCCGAGATCGCGCAGCGGCTGGACCGGAGCCCCGGTAGCCACCCGCCAGACTCCGAGCCGCCCGAGTGGCAGCGGTGGAACTCCGGGCGACGGTAGCGTCTCGTTGTAGTCGGTGGCCGCGACCAGCCTGCCGTCCGAAGAGAAGGCGACGGCCCGGATGACGTCGGGAAGACCGGCGAGCGAGCCTAGTCCGGCAAGTGTCCGATCCAACCGCGGGGGTGCGGATACGTCCCACAGCTGCAGCAGGCCATAGCGGCCGGCGACTGCAAGCTGCGTGCCCGTCGGAGACCAGGCCAGGCCGGTTACCTGGGCGCCCGGAGACACTTCAAAAGACGTCAGCTGTCGCAGCGATCCTGCCGAGAACAAGGCCACCCGGGACGGCGCGACCCGGGTGGCAAAGCTTGAACCATCGGGGGACACCGCCAGCGGGGGACTCGGCGATGACACCGGGCCGCAGCAGCGAACCGCGGTTGCCAGGCGTACGCTCCGGCCAAATCGCCGGTTGCCGACAAGATCCCAGGTGAGCACTGCTCCGCTCGCCTGCGAGGTCGTGTAGAGCCGCCGGCCGTCCGGAGCTGAGGGCTCCGGCGGCGACGTTGCCTGCGGGGCCGGGGAGGACGCTGGCCGGAGCGGCGACCGTCGTGTTCCACACGATCACGCTGCCGTCATCACTGAAGGTGACAGCCCGCCGGGGATCGTCGGCGTAGATCGCGCCACCGACCGGACCACCGTGTTCGACGACGGCTCGGCGCAGCCCGCCGGTTGAGACGTCGGCAAATGAAACGGCACCGTCCGCCGAGCCGATGACCACGCTCCGGCCATCCGGGCTGACACTTGCCGCCGACGGCGACCGAGGGGCGGGATCCATCCGAACCGATCTCAGCAGCCGCATCGACCGCGCGTCGAACCGGCTCACCGTGTCCGCGGAGACGACGAGCAGCCGCGTCCCGCGGTCGACCAAGCGCGCGCCGAGCAGAGGGCCAGAACCGGCCCTTACGGTCGCCAGGGGACGTCCGCTCGGCAGCGACCACCGGTCGATGTATGCCGCCTCGGGCACGCCGGCGTTGTCGAGGCGCCAGTACGGGTAGTACACAGTGCGCCGGTCGAGCGCAATCTGAATGTCGCCACTGACGACGTTGCCGGTCTGCTGTGCTTCGAAGGAGGGCGGGTACTCGAGCCTCTTGGTGAGCACCAGGGTGTGGGCGTCGCGGACGACGATGTAGTCACTGTCTGTGTCTGCTGCCAGGTACGCGATCAGCGAGCCGTCGGCCGAAAACGCGACCGCCCCGCCACCCAAGCTCGATAGATCCCGCAGCGGGCCCCCCAGTAGAGCGTGAGCGCGGGTGTCGTAGAGCCTCAGGCCGGCGACGGTGCCGACCGCAAGCATGCGGCCGTTAGGGCTCACCGCCGGATCGAAGGCGGCGTCACCGGGCACGCTGAGGGTGCCGGTGACGGCCGGGCTGCGCAGAATCGTGCTCAACAGCGAGCTCTCGGTCTGCGGGGAGCGATCGAGGTTGACCGCCTCGTGCGCGAGCCGCATCGCCACATCGATCTGCGGCTCGTTGACCGCCTCGGCGCCGAGCTGGCGAGCCAGCGCGATCCGTGCCGCTGTCGACGCATGCCGTTTCTGCGACAGCGCCACGAGTCCGGCGACCAGCGAGGCGACGGCCAGCAGCGCCATCGCCGCGAGCAGAGTCCGCAGGCGCCGAGTCCGGCGCCCGGCGTGACGGCGACCAGCGTCCAGGAACCGGCGTTCGGCGGGGGTCATTTCGTCGGCGTGTGAGGCGGACCACTCGAGCGCTCCGGTGAGCCTCGCGCCGCGATAGAGATCGCTCGAGTCTCGGCCCCCCGACTCCCACTCTCGGGCGCCGACGGTCAGGTGCGCGTGCAGCCGCCGGCCCTCTCGATCCTCCTCCAGCCAGGCCCGGTAGCGCGGCCACTCCCGAAACAGCGACTCGTGACAGACCTCCACCGCCCCGTCGCTGACCGTGAGCAGGCGCTCGTCGGTCAGCGCGGATACCACCGCGCCGGCTTGCGCCGTCGGCGCCACGTCGGCGAGCGGCAGGCGCTGCCGAGTGGGCGACTCACTCTGCCCGCCCGCGAGCCTCAGCAGGATTCGCTTCGCGATCGCCTGGTCGCCGTCGGGCAGCCGTCCGTAGGCATCCTCCGCCAGGCGGGCAACGGCTCCCTGGACTCCGCCGGTGCGGCGATAGCTGGCAACCCGCAGCACGCCCCCGTCCCGCACGCGCCACAGCTGAAGCAGAGCCGTCGAGAGCAGCGGCAATCCACCGGGCTGCCCCTCGACGTCATCCACGAGCGCCTGCACCAGTCCAGGCTCGATGCCCAGCCCGGCGCGTGCCGCCGGCTGCTCGATCGCTCGCTCGAGCTCGTCGTGGTTCATCGGGCCGATCAGCGCGTGGTTGTTACTGAAGCACCGAGCGAAGCCCGCGTGTGACGCCAGCCCTCCGTAGAAATCCGCCCGCAGCGAGACGAACACGAGCGCTCGCCGGTGCGGATCGTCGGCCGCCCGGGCCAGGCATTCGAGGAACGCCTCGCGTTCCTCCCCGTCCCGGCACACGGTGAACGCCTCCTCCAGCTGGTCGACGGCGACCACGAGCCGCTCGTCGGGTGCGAGGCCGGCCAGTGTCGCATCGAGCTCCTCCCCGCCCAGCGATCTCGTCAGCTCGGCGCACGGATGATCGCCCGGGCGCATCAGCACCTGGCGCCAGCTGGCGCTGCCCGGGAGCCCTCCGCCACTCAGGGCGGCGAGCACGCCCGCGCACAGCAGCGACGACTTGCCGATGCCGGAGGGCCCGACGATCCCGACCATCGACCCCTCGGCGGCCCGGGCGACCAGATCTGATACGGCAGCTTCTCTTCCACTGAAGTAGTCCGCGTCTGAGCGGCCGAACGAGGCCAGGCCCTTGAATGGACAGACCTCCTCGTCGCGGACCTCCCCGAGCGAAGCGCTGCCATCACCCGCCACCACCAGTGCCGGGTCATGCACGAGGATCGATCGCTCGAGATCCTGCAGGCGCGGGCTGGGATCCAGGCCCAGCTCGTCGCGTAGCCGGTCGCTTGTCCGGCGGTAGACCGAGAGCGCATCGGCCTGCCGACCGGCCCGGTACAGCGCGAGCATCAGCTGTTGAGTCAGACGCTCACGGAGCGGGTCTTCGTCGAGTAACGACTCGAGCTCCGCGACCAGCTCGGTGCCCCTGCCGAGCGCCAGGTCCGCGTCGATCCGCTCCATTGACGCGACCAATCGCAGCTCCTCCAGGCGGCGAATCTCCGCCTGAAAGACAATCCAGGTGGGCCAGGTCGGCTAACGGCGGGCCGCGCCACAGCGCGAGTCCGGCGCGCAGGCGCTTGGACGATAGCTCGGCGTCGCCGGCTCCCGGCAGCCCCGACCCTTCACTTGAGCAGTGCTTCGAACATCGCTGCATCCAGCTGCTCTGGTGCGATCTCGAGGACGTAGCCGCCCGGGTGGGTGCGCAGGACACCTTCGTCGTCGCCGCCGGCCTCCAGCGCCCGCCGGAGTCGCGACACCCCGACGTGCACGGCGTTGCCGGCGGTGTCTCGGCGCTGCTCCCCGAACAGCTGCTCGGCCAGCTGGTCCACGGTCACCAGCTCGTTGGCGTGTATCAGTAACAGCGCCAGCAGCGCCCGCTGGCGCTCGCCCCCCAACCGAACCTGCTCATCGCCGCGCGCAGCCTCAAGGGGTCCGAGGACCCCGAATCGCAACCGCCCCGCGGTATCGCGCCCCATCAGGCTGTGATTATCCCGAGCCCTCCGGCCCCGCGCAACCGTTGTCAGTCAGCCTGTAAGCCAACTGTCAGCCGGCTGTAACCGAGCCTTCGGATGCTCTCGCCATCGGATCGCACCAGGCGATCCACGACGAGGGGGTACCTCATGAACTACATCCGTATGCACCGTCGGACGATCGGCATCGCTGCCAGCGTGCTCGCGATCGCGGCCATCGCCGCACCCGTGGCGTCTGCGCGGCCCAACCTCGAGCCATTGCCCACCGTCCATGTCAGCACCACGACCGCCCACGCGACCGTGGTGAAACCAAACCCAGATCAGCAGGCCCCGCAGACCGCGACCGGCGTTCCGCCGGGCCTGTCTCGCTCACAGGCTTCGGAGCTGGCTGCCATCGACCGGGCCAAGGCCAGGAGCCTGGCCAACCACCCGTCGCCGACGGGGCCATACAGCACCGCGGCCCTGACCACCGCGGCCACCCCGATCGCGTCGCCGTCTCCCACGCTCGAGGCGCCGGGCAACGGCTTTGATTGGGGTGATGCCGCGGTGGGTGCGGGCGTGGCCGCGGCCATCGGGCTGCTGATCGCCGCGGCGAGCATTGCAGTACGCCACCGCAGCGAACCGCGTCATCCGTAGCGACACGAATGCAGGCGATCGAGGGCGGGCGACAGCTGCCCGCCCTCACGCCGGCCCGGGGCGGTGAACTCGAGGTCGCCTACGTCGCGATCGGAGGCGGCGCCGCGCTGCTGCCCCTGATCGTGTGTGCGCTCAGAGCGATAGGACGGCGCCTGGGTTCAGGCGGTTCGCGGGGTCGAGCGCGCGCTTGACGGCTCGCATCGCCGCGACCTCGTCGGTCCCGCGGGCCCGCTCCAGCCAGCGCGCCTTGGACACGCCGACGCCGTGCTCGGCGCTGATCGTCCCGCCGCACTCGAGCACCAGCTCGAGCACCGCGTCGTCCGAGCGGGAGTCGTCGGGGTCAGCGCCGAGCACGTTGACGTGGACGTTGCCGTCGCCGAGGTGGCCGAACAGGATCGCGCGCTCGGCGCCAGCGCGTTTGACCACGCCGGGGACCTCCTGGAGGAACCGGTCGAGCTGGGCCAGCGGCACGCCCACGTCTAGCTTGTGCGGGATCCCGACAGCGCCGATCGCCTCGGCGTGTCCCTCGCGCAGCTTCCACAGTCCCTCGCGGCCGGCGGTGTCGTCGGCGACGAGCGCGTCCTCGACCCCGGCCTGTTCGAGCGCCTCGGCGAGCTCGTCTATCGGATCGGACTGGGCGGCGCACTCGGTGATCACGTAGAACGGCGCGCGCTCGGTGACCGGGGACTCGCGCTGCTGGTAGTCGAGCACGAGCTGGAGGCCGTCGTCGAGGAAGAAGTCGCAGCTCTCCAGTGAGGGCGCGTTGGCCCGCAGCGAGGCCAGCAGGCCGGCGGCCGCGGCGGCTGATCCCAGCGGCACCAGCGCGGTCACGCGCGATCGCAGCAGCGGCGACAGCTTCCAGCGCACCCGCGTGATGACCCCGAGCGTCCCCTCCGAGCCGATCAACAGCGCCGGCAGGTCGTAGCCGGCGTTGTCCTTGGTCAGCCCCGCCAGCCGCGAGACGACCGTGCCGTTGGCGAGCACCGCCTCGAGGCCCGCCACGTGGGCGCGCGCGGTCCCATGGCGCAGCGCCCGGGCGCCGCCGGCGTCGCAGGCGACGACGCCGCCGACGGTGCACGAGTCGCGGGCGCCGAAGTCGAGCGTTGCGTCGAGCCCCGCGCCGCGTGCGATCGACTGCAGCGACGCCAGCGTGGTCCCGGCGCCGACCGTGACCTGCCCGATCGCCGGGTCGACCTCGCCGACCTCGGTCAACCGTTGCAGCGACAGCAGCACCTCGTGGTCGCGCGGCACGCCCGCGCCGACCAATCCGGTGTTGCCTCCCTGCGGGACGATCGCGGCGCCGTGGCTCGCGCAGGCGGCGAGCACGCCGGCCACCTGGTGGGTGTCGCCTGGGCGCACGACCAGCCGGGCGGTTCCCGAGTAGCGTCCGCTGAAGTCGTGCTCATAGGAGGCCTTGAGGTCGGAGTCGCTCAGCACATGCCGGGCACCGACCACTTCCGCCAGCGATTGATCGAGGCTCATCCGGAGGACGACAGGGCCGACGATCGAGCGACGCGTACAGGAGGAGAGACGCCCATGGCTTCCGACCACGAGACGATCTTCACGATGGAGGCCACGCCGGTGAAGTTTGGCAGTGGAGCTTCCGACGACGCCGGCTGGGAGCTCAAGCGCCTCGGCGTCAGGCGGGTGATGCTCGTGACCGACCCGGGCGTCGCCGCGCTCGGCCACCCCGACCGGATCAAGGGCCTGATCGAGACGGAGGGGATCGAGGTCGTGGTCTACGACCGCTCGCGCGTGGAGCCCACCGTCGAGTCCTTCCAGGATGCCGCCGACTTCGCCCTCGACCAGGCGGTCGACGGGTTCGTGTCGGTGGGCGGCGGCTCGAGCATGGACACCGCCAAGACCGCCAACCTGGTGTCGACCCACCCGGCGCCGGTGATGGACTACGTCAACGCCCCGGTGGGCGAGGGCCGCAAGCCGCCCTCGCCGCTGAAGCCCCACCTGGCGATCCCGACCACCTCGGGGACCGGCTCGGAGGCGACCACGGTCGCGGTTCTCGACATCCCCGACATCAAGGTCAAGAGCGGAATCTCGCACCGCTACCTGCGCGCCACGCAGGCGCTGGTCGATCCCGAGTTGACCCGCTCACTGCCCTCGCAGGTGACGTCGTCCGCCGGGCTCGACGTCGTCTGCCACGCCGCGGAGTCGTATCTGACCAGGCCGTTCGATGCTCGCGATCGACCCGCCACGCCCGACGACCGCCCTCCGTACCAGGGGTCGAATCCGATCGCCGACGTGTGGTCGGCGAAGGCGCTCGAGCTCGGCGGCCGCTACCTGCGTCGCGCGGTCGCCGACGGCGACGACGTCGAGGCCCGCGGCTTCATGATGCTGGCGGCGACGATGGCGGGCGTCGGCTTCGGCTCCGCCGGCGTACACATCCCGCACGCGTGCGCGTATCCGATCGCGTCGGCCAAGCACGAGTACCAGCCGCCCGGCTATCCGAAAGACCACCCATTCGTACCCCACGGCCATTCGGTGATCGTCACAGCGCCGGCCGCGTTCCGCTTCACCTACGACGCGATGCCCGAGCGCCATCTCCATGTGGCCGAGCTGCTCGCCGGTGGGCCGATCGACGAGCCCGGTCCCGACACGCTGCCCGAGGTTCTGCTGGCGCTGATGCGAGACGTCGACGCGCCGCGGGGAGTCGCCGCGCTCGGCTACGGGGAGGACGACATCCCGCAGATCGTCGACGGTGCGCTCAAGCAACAGCGGCTGCTGGCCGGCACCCCGAAGCAGGTCACCGCGGACGACCTGCGCCACATCGTCACCGCCTCGATGAGCAACTGGTCGTGAGCACGAGGCTTCACATGTTCGACGGGGGCAGCATCCGCTGCCACGTCGAGAACATCAAGCTGAACAAAGGGCTCGGCGAGGAGTACGAGATCCCCGTCCCGTGGTACCTGATCGAGCACCCCCGGGGACTGGTGGTGATCGACGGCGGCATCGCCGCCGAGTGCGCCACTGACCCGGAGCGACACTGGGGAAGGACCAGCAGCGTCTTCTGGCCGGTGCTGACGCCGGCGCAGGCCTGCGTGCCGGCGTTGCGGGCGGCCGGCTTCGATCCGGCAGACGTGCGCCACGTGCTCCAGTCGCACATGCACTCAGACCACACCGGCGCGCTGGGTGCGATCGATCAGTTCCCCAACGCCGACGTGCTCGTCAGGCGGGCCGAGTACCAGTACGCGTTCGTGCCCGACTGGTTCGCCACCGCCGGCTACATCCATAAGGACTTCAACAAGCCCGGCGTCCCGTGGTCGCTGCTGGAGGACAACGAGGACGGCTACGACGTGTTCGGCGACGGCGTGGTCCGGTGCTGGAACACACCCGGCCACTCTCCAGGTCACCAGTCGTTCGAGGTCACGCTCCCCAACTCCGGCACGATCCTCCTCACAATCGACGCCGCCTACACCACCGACCACTGGAACGAGAAGGCGCTGCCCGGGTTCCTCACCTCGGCGATCGACGCGGTTCGCTCGGTGCGTAAGTTGCACCGGATCGCGGCGCGTTCAGATGCCACCGTCGTCACCGGTCACGACCCCGAGATGTGGCCGACGTTCAGGCACAGCCCAGAGGCGTATGACTGAGGTGCTCCGATGCCTCTGACGGAGCGACCCCGGATGCACCGGGGTCGCTCGAGCCTTCAGGGGGCCGGTATGGCTACCTGATCGAGGCGGCGCAGAACGCCCCGCCGTTCTTCTCGAAGTACTGCTGGTGGTAGTCCTCGGCGGCGTAGAAGGGGCCCGACGCGACGATCTCGGTCACGATCGGGCGGGTCACCGACTCCTGGCGCTCGTCGCGCGAGGCGATCGCGGCGCGCTCCTGCTCGGCGTCGTGGAAGAAGATCGCCGACCGGTACTGGGAGCCGAAGTCCCACCCCTGACGGTTCAGCGAGGTCGGGTCGTGGATCGCCCAGAACGTCGTCAGCAGCTCGTCATAGCTGACGACCGTCGGGTCGAACCACACCTCGACCGACTCGGCGTGGCCGGTGGTGCCGGTGCAGACCTGCTCGTAGCCGGGATCGACCGCACTCCCGCCGCTGTAGCCGACGGCCGTGTAGACGACGCCCTCGATCTCCCTGAATGACGCCTCGATGCCCCAGAAACAGCCGGCGGCAAAGGTGGCGCGCTGCAGCCCCTCAAGCTCTCTGTTGGACAACTCTGATCCTTTCGTCTCGATGTTCGTGTCTGGATAGACCCGAGCCGAGGCAAAAACGGTTCAGCCGTTGTGCGCGGCGCAGCGGCACGTCGTGGCCGGCGTCGTCGACGACCCGCACGAGCGTGTTGAACACCGGCACCCGACCGACAGCGCGCCGGACTCGGGATCGACGGGCGCCGGCGCCGAACGGGACGCAGTGCGACGGCGAGGTCGTCTCGGTGAGGCCGTAGATGTTGCGGATGTAGACGCCGAACTTGCGCTCCCATGCCTCGACGGTCGCCGGAGCGATCGGCGCGCCGCCGCTGCAGATCTTCGTCAGGTTCGATAGGTCTCGCCGGTCCGCGGTCGGAGCGTTCATCAGCGCGATGAACGCGGTGATCGCGCCGATCGTGTACGTCGCGCCGTGGCGCTCGATCAGCTCGAGCGACGCGTCGGCGTCGAACCGATAGGTCGATCACCAGCGGCACCGCAACAGCAGCGCGACCGCGAGATGCCCGACCAGGCCGGTGATGTGGAAGAACGGAGCGACGCCCGAACACGACGTCGTCGTCGGCGTCGAGCCCGATCCACTCTCGGTAGCACGGGCGTTGAACACGACGTTGCCGTGGCTGTTCATCGCGCCCTTCGAGGGGCCGGTCGTGCCCGAGGTGTAGGTCAGGAACGCGATGTCGCGCGGGGTCGCAGCCGCGGCGGCGCCGGCGGCGCGTTGCCGCGGTGGCGCTCGAGCAAATCGACCAGGTCGAGCGGCCGGGTCGCGGCGACGCGCGGCGTCCCGCAGCAGCGGCGGGATCTCGTCGAGGAAGTCGAGCTCGGAGGTGGTGATCGCGATCCGGACATCGGTGTCGGGCACGACGTCATAGGCGATCTCGTGCCACAGCGACCGAAGGTGATCAGCGCCGCCGCGCCGGAGTCCGTCAGCGAGCGCAGCTCTGAGTGCTGAGCATCGGGCTGACCGAGACCATGATCCCGCCGGCCTTCCAGGTCGCCACCATCGCGATCAGGAACTGCGGCACGTTTGCAGGTAGACGCGAGGGGGGAAGGAGGAGGCGCGGAGCGTCTAAGACTCTGAGCGGCGCGAGCGACGGCGTCCCCGGGGGCCGCCTCGTTCCGCGCATCTTTCAGCGCGGGGAGCATTGCGGGCAGCGGCGAACAGCTCGGCGACCTCGGGCTCCATGTAGTAGTCGGTGCCGCCGTCATCGCGCCCGGCGGTTGCGATCGGCAGGACCCGGTCCAGATGCCGGCAATAGCGCCCCGGCCAGGCCAGGATTCCCGCGACGCCGTGCGACCCCTTGTCGAGGCCCAGGCGCTTGGCGATCGCCTCGCCACCGAAGCGCTCCCCAGGCGAGTCCGCGAGCAGATCGAACAGCTCGCGCGCCGGCGGCGCCAGCTTGCCATACAGCCAGGCGGCCTGGTCGGCGTCGTTCGCCGACCAGGCTTGTGCCTCGCCGTGGCGGCGCGGCCCGCGCGGGCCCCGCCGCTCACGCCCCCATGCCGGGGGTGAGGTCCCAGGCTCGGCCGCCAGGAAGACCGCGAACCAGGAGTAGAACTCTGGCACGCGCTCCTCCGGGACCGCGACTGTGACCTGCTTGTCCGCCATCAGATCTCCGTGGTCTGGCCGGGCTGCTGGCCCGTGTCCTGCGCCTCGGTCGTCGGCTCTCCGCGCTCGGCGCCCTCGCGGCGCTCGCCGCAGTGGCGGCCGTGATGACCGTGACGGCCGTGGTGAGGCCTGCCGTGGCGGCCGCGGCGTCCCCTACCGGGACCGCCGGCCAGGAACCGCGCGAAGAAGGCGTGGAACTCGGCGACTCGATCCTCGGGAACGTCGACGGTGATCTGCTGGTTGGTGGGATTGGTTTGAGTTGAACTGGCTTCCACTTTTACCTCCTGTGGTTTGCTTACGGATGCAAGCATAGCACAAGTAAATACTTAAGTAAATCCCTGCCGAGGATCGTCGCCCGAGGGCCCGCCGACTGGGCGGATCGCTAGCGTGGGAGGAGTGACCGTCGAGCTTGTTCCCAACCGGCCCAACGTCGAGCTGCGCCGCGATCGCGACGGCACGAGAATCGTCGCGCTGGCGTTCCCCTACGACCCCGCGCTGGTCGACCTCGCGCGCTCGATCCCGCATCGCCGCTTCGACTGGGACCGCCGCGAGTGGCTGGCGCCGGTCAGCGACTGGGCCGGGATGAAGGTCGCCGAACTGCTCGAGCGCAGTCCCGAGCTGACTACCGACGACAACGCACGCGAATGGCTGTCAGCGCTCAAGCTCCGATGGATCGGTCACGTACGCACCACCCGCCACGACGGCGGGGGCTGGTTCGCGCTCGAGACCCTCGCCGGCCCGGTGCCGGACGAGCTGGCTCGGGCCGGGGTGGAGCACGACGGCCGGCTGCTGGTGCCCCTGACCGCCGAGGTCGGACAGGTGATCCGCGAGCAGCAGTCGGCGCGGCTCGACATCGCCGCCGAGCGTTGCCTGTCGATCATCGAGGCCGGTCTGGTCCCGCCGCCAGCGAGGCTGGTGTGGTTCCGCGGCGTCGACGGCGAGCAGCTTCGGCTCGAGGTGGTGTGGGATCCGGACGTCGGCACGGCGTTCACCCAGCTGCCGGGCGCCGAGGGGACCCGCGCGGTCCCCCTCGACCCGTGGCTGGCCGAGGAACTGGACGCGTTCATCGGCCGCCACCACGTCCAGATCACCCAGCCGGCCGGCGAGGTGCTCGAGCGACTGCTGGACGAGCGCCGCGCCGCCGCGGACGCGGTGCGCCGCTCGCGCGCTGACCACGCCGAGCCGATCGAGCCGGTTGCGTCGGCGCTCGGAGGCGAGCTGGCGCCGTTTCAGTGGGCCGGCGTGCGTTACGTGCTCGAGGCGCGCCGGGCGTTCCTGGCCGATGAGCAGGGGCTCGGCAAGACCGTCGAAGCGCTTGCCGCGCTGGAGGCCGACGGCGCTTATCCGGCGGTCGTGGTGTGCCCGGCGTCGATGAAGCTCGGGTGGCAGCGTGAGGCGAGCAAGTGGCTCCCCCACCGTTCGGTGGCGGTCGTCGACGGGCGCGGCGCGGTGCCACCGCGCGGCGACATCACGATTCTCAACTACGAGATCGTCGCCGCCCATCGCGAGTCACTCGCACGCAGGCGCCCGCGCGCGCTCGTCGTCGACGAGTCTCACTACTGTAAGAACCCGCGCGCCAAGCGAACCCAGGCCGTCCGTCGCCTTGCGGGCGCGGTGCCGGCGGACGGGCTGCGCCTCGCGCTCACCGGCACACCGGTGCTCAACCACGCCGAGGAGCTGATCGCCCAGCTGCGGGTGATCGGCCGGCTGGAGGACTTCGGGTCCGGCGCCCGCTTCGCCCATCAGTTCCAAGGTCAGCTCAGCGAGGAGCGGCTGCACTGGCACCTGCGCCGGCGCTGCTTTGTCCGGCGACTGAAGTCAGAGGTGCTGCCGCAGCTCCCCGCCAAACGTCAGGTCGTTGTCCCGGTGCGGCTGACCAACGAGTCCGAGTACCGGCTGGCCGAGCGCGACGTGATCGAGTGGTTGCGAACCCAGCCGCTGGACCTGTCCGACCTCAACGCCCGGATCGCCGCAACCCTGCGCGCCGAGCGCCTCGCCCAGCTGGGGACGCTGCAGCGCCTGACCGCCCGCGGCAAGCTCGCCGCCGGGCTCGCCTGGATCGACGACTTCCTGGCCTCGGGCGAACCGCTGGTCGTGTTCGCGCGCCATGTCGAGGTGCAGCAGGCCGTGATCGAGCGCTTCCCGGATGCCCTGCACCTGCTCGGCGGCGACTCGATCCACGATCGCGAGGCCGCGATCGCCGCCTTCCAGGATCCGGGCGGACCGCAGTTGATCGTCGGCGCGACCAGGGTTGCGGCCCAGGGGATCACGCTCACCCGCTCGTCCAACGTCGCGTTCCTCGAGCTCGAGTGGACCCCAGCGATGCACGACCAGGCCGAGGACCGCTGTCACCGGATCGGCCAGCGCGACGCCGTCACCGCCTGGTACCTGCTCGCCGCCGACACGATCGATGAGACGATGGCGCGGCTGATCCAGAGCAAGCGGCGGCATGTCGCCGCGGTCACCGACGGACGTGAGGTCGGCGGCGAGGGTCTGGTCGACGCGGTCGTCCGCGAGCTGCGGGGCGGCGAGCCGTTCGTGCACCTGCGCGCCGTCGGCGCCTGACGTGGGCCGCGCGGATCCGGAACCGCGGTCGCCGCCACGGTCGAGTAGCCTCGCCGCCGTGCCGCCATGGTTTGACGAGCTGGCAGAGTTCCTGCGGATCCCCTCGATCAGCGCCGATCCCGAGCGCGCCGCCGACGTCGCGAAGGCGGGCGAGTGGGTCTGCGAGCTGATCCGCGCCGCCGACGGCGATGCCGACCTGCTCGACTGGAAGGGCCAGCCGCTGGCGGTCGGCGAGCTGCGTGCCTCGCGCGACGCCGACAACGCCCCCACGGTCCTCTGCTACGGGCATTTCGACGTCCAGCCGCCCGACCCGCTGGCGCTGTGGGATTCGCCGCCGTTCGAGCCCGAGATCCGCGGCGAGGACGTCTACGCCCGCGGCGTGGCCGACGACAAGGGCCAGCTGTACCTGCTGCTATCGGCGGCACGCGAGCTCTCGCGGGCCGGCGAGCTGCCGGTCAACGTCCGCTTCGCGTGCGACGGCGAGGAGGAGACCGGCGGCGAGTCGATCCTCGAGTTCCTCGCCGCCGACGACCGCGGCGCCGACGCGGCGGTGATCTTCGACAGCGCGATGATCGCCCGCGACCGCGCCGCGTTCAACATCGCCACCCGCGGAATCGTGTACTTCCACCTGACGATGCGCACCGGCGCGCGCGACCTGCATTCGGGCGTGTTCGGCGGCGCCGCACTCAACGCCGCCCACGCACTGATCCGCGCGCTCGATGCTCTGATCGCCGTCGACGGTCGGCTCGTCGAGCCGCTGCGCGCTGGCACCCTGGCCCCCACGAGCGAGGAGCTCGCGAGCTGGACCGAACTCCCGGCCGGCGCCGACGAACTCGCCGACCAGGGCGCCCGGCCGATGGACGCCGGCGCCGCCGAGGATTACTACGTGCGGACGTTCGCCGAGCCGGCGCTCGACGTCAACGGGATCGAGAGCGGCTCGCCGCACCTGCAGAAGACCGTGCTCCCGGTCGAGGCGTCCGCGAACGTGTCGATCCGCCTGGCCCCGGGCCAGAAGCCGGCCGAGATCGAGGTCGCGTTCGAGCGACTGCTCCGCGAGGCCGCGCCGGCGGGCGCCGAGCTCGAGGTCCACAAGTTCGCCTCCGCCGATCCCGCGATGGTCGCGCCCGACGCGGCGGCGATCCAGCTCGGCATCAAGGCGTTCGAGCGCGCGCTGGGCAGCCGCCCGGCGTTGATCCGCACCGGAGGCACGCTGCCGGTCGCGGCCGCGCTCGCCGAGCGCGGAATCCCCACCGTGATCACCGGGTTCTCGCTGCCCGACGCCAACATCCACTCGCCCAACGAGCGGATGCGGGTCGACTACGTCCCGCTCGGGATCTCCGCAGCGAAGGCGCTGTTTCAGGAGTTCGCCGCGCTGTAGCGCTCCGTTTCGCCCGGCGCGTCCGTGGGTACGACGGCCACCGTGGCACCAGGGAGGCCGCACAGAGTCATTCGTCCACTGCTGGGATTGCTCGCTGCCGCGGCGGCGTTGCTGGTCCCGGTGGCTCAAGCTTCCGCCGCGCCGTCCCGCGCGGCCGCGACGAATGCGCACCTCTGGCTGACCACCCCAGACGGCCAGTACAAGCTCACCGACATGGGGACGGTCCCGTTCGGCGCCGCCACCCCGACGGCGGTCACCGCGGTCGTCGACCCGTCGCGGACATTCCAGACGATGTCGGGCTTCGGCGGCGCGATCACCGACTCCTCGGCGGTCGTGCTCTACCGGCTGTCCCCCACCGCACGCAACGCCACGATGCGCTCGCTGTTCGACCCCCGCGCGGGCGACGGGCTGAGCTACCTGCGCCAGCCGATCGGCGCGTCGGACTTCGTCGCCACCCGCGACTACACCTACGACGACATGCCGGCCGGGCAGACCGACTATCGCCAGCGTCACTTCAGCATCGCCCACGACGAGGCCAAGATCCTGCCGCTGCTACGGAAGGCCAAACGCCTGAACCCGGAGCTGCAGATCGTGGCCAGCCCATGGAGCCCGCCGGCGTGGATGAAGACCAACGACTCGCTGGTCGGAGGCCGGCTGATCGATAGCCCGCGTATCTACCGCTCCTACGCGCTGTACCTGACGAAGTTCGTGCGGGCCTACCGGGCGCAGGGCGTCGCGGTAGACACGATCACGGTCCAGAACGAGCCGCAGAACCGCGCCCCGTCCGGCTACCCCGGGACCGACATGCCCTCCTGGCAGGAGGAGAAGGTGATCGAGGCGCTCGGCCCGATGCTGCACGCGGCGCACCTGGGCACGAAGATCCTCGCCTACGACCACAACTGGTCAGAGCACCCCAACGACATCGCCTCGACGCCGCCCGACGAGACCGCGGACGTCAACGACTACCCCCAGCAGGTGCTCTCCTCCCGCGCGGCCCGCTGGATCTCCGGGACCGCTTACCACTGCTACTCGGGCGATCCCAGCGCGATGAGCGCGCTGCACGCGCAGTACCCGGACAAGGACATCTACTTCACCGAGTGCTCCGGAAGCCAATCCAGCGACCCCGCGAACACGTTCTCGGACACGTTGAAGTGGCACTCCCGCAACCTGATCATCGGCTCGCCGCGCAACTGGGCGAAGACCGTCATCAACTGGAACGTCGCGCTCGATCCGTCCGGCGGCCCGCACGTCGGCGGCTGCGACAACTGCACGCCGATCGTCACCGTCGGCCCCGGCGACACCGTCACGCGCAACGCCGAGTACTACACGCTCGGGCACCTCAGCCGGTTCGTCAAGCCCGGGGCCGTCCGGATCGCCAGCACCTCGTTCGGGACGACCGGTTGGAACGGCCAGGTGATGGACGAGGCGTTCCGCGACCCCGACGGCACCACCGTGCTGGTCGCCCACAACGAGAACGACAACCCGCAGGCGTTCGCGGTGTCTGAAGGCGGCCGCAGCTTCACCTATACGCTGCCCGGCGGCGCGCTGGCGACGTTCACGTGGCGGGGCAACCCTGGCGGCCCCAGCTCGCTCTCACAGCTCGACCCGACCGGCTGGCACGCCACCGCCGATCCGTCCGGCCCGAGCGACCCGTGCTGTCAGGGCGACGTCGCCGCCAACGCGGTCGACGACGACGCCAGCACCCGTTACTCGACCGGCGCCGCGCAGCAGCCCGGCCAGTACCTGCAGGTCGACCTCGGGCGCGTCCAGCGCCTGCGCCAGGTCGTGTTCGACACCGGCGCCAGCACCGGCGACTTCCCGCGCGGCTACTCGGTGCAGGTCAGCGCCGACGGGACGAACTGGCGCACCGCGGTCGCCGGCGGCGCCGGCACCGGTCAGTTCACCTCGGTGGCGCTCGACGGGTCACCGGTCCGGTACGTGCGGATGACGCTCACCACGGCCAGCGGCAGCTGGTGGAGCGTTGCCGACGTTCGCGCCTACGCCGGGCGCTGAGCCCGACCGCGGCTGTGCCCACGACCCCGCGGGGATCCACCCGCCGTCCTCACCCGCGGGGCCGTGGGCTGTCCTCGGCCACCCGGCTAGCCGAGACTGATCGCGAATATGTGCATCGCTGTGTTGCCGTTGGCGACCGTGTTGCCGACGTCGGGGAGAGTCACCGACGCGACGGTCTTGGACGGGTCGACATCAACGGCGGTCGCGAACACATACATCGTGATCGTCTGCGACGAGCCACCGGTCGAGTTGCGGTAGGGCATCGTCGCCACCGCCGTGTCCGACCCGCTCGCCGGCGACGCCCAGTCACCGAAGGCCACGGGCGCCTGCGACGAGGTGCCGTCGGTGTAGTTGATCATGATCGTGCCCTGGAGAGTCGCCGTTGGTCGAGACGCCCAGCAGGCCGAGCGTCTTTGACCCGGCCTTGCCGTTGACCAGAATCGTCTGGCCGGCGGCGAGGATGTTGTCCAGCGAGCAAGCCGGCACGTTCGGCCAGGTGTAGGTCAGGCCGCCCGAGCTGACGGTGCCGCCGGGGGTCAGCCCGGCCTGCGCCAACGCGGTCGCCGAGTAGCTGAACCCGACGCCGTCCATGTTGGAGCACTTCTGGTTGTCGTCGGAGGAGATCCCGATGTTGTCGTAGTAGTCGGCGAGGTTGGCCGTCGGCGTGATCTGAAGATCCGCCTGGTCGGAGGCCGCGCCCGACGACGTGATCACCTGCACGGAGGCATTCGTGCCCGGATTGACGTGCACCGCGCGTTGGTACCGCTCGGGGTCGGCACGGTGAACGTGATCGAGGTATCGCTCCAGCTGTCGATCTGCAGCGCATTGGCGCCGCCCGGCGCTCCCCAGGTGGTGCCGTCGTCGGACAGCACGACCGAGCCCTGGGTGGCCCCGAAGCCCGAGCCGCTGATCGTCACCTGCTGGCCCGCCGAGGCCGTGCCCGGGCTCAGCGACCCCGCCACCGGCGGCGCCGGCGGCTGCGTCGAGGTGCCGATCGCGAAGATGTGCAGCTCGCCCTGGTTGGCGACCGGAGGGCAGCGTCACGCTCTTCAGCGTCTTGGACGGGTCGACCGGCAGCGACGCGTAGAGGATGCTCGTGTCGACCGTGTCCTGGCCGCTCGAGCATCCCGCGCAGTTGCGGTACGAGGTCTTCGCCGCAACCAGGTTGCCGAACGAGGGCTGGGACCGCCCCGCGTTCAGCGTCCAGTCGCTGAGGCCGAGCCAGAACCGCGTCACCGAGCCGTCGGCGTAGTGGAGCGTGGCCACGCCCTCGCTGGGTCCGTTGGTCGCGGATCCGAGGAACCCGAGCTTCTGGGTTCCGGCGGGAGCGTTGACCGCGACCTCCTGGCCGTCGGCCACAGCGTTGTCGGGGAAGCCCGGCGCCACCTGGGGCCAGGTGAACGTGACGCCATCGATCGTTACGGCCTTGCCGGCGCTCAGTCCGGCGGCGGCCAGTGCCTGCGCCGAGTAGCTGTTGCCGTCGCTGTCGAAGTCAGCGGCGGTCACGTTGGTGTCGTCGGAGATCCCGGCGTTGTTATAGGCGGTGAGCAGGCTGCCCGGCTGGGCCACCAGCACGGTCAGGTTCAGCGTCTGGGAGCCGACCTTGATCGGCACCGAGTAGAACGTCTGCTGAGCATCGTTGGCGGCCTGAACGGTGACCGTCAGCATCCCGCGCCCGTTGGGCTTGACGCGGATTCGTCCCGTGTCGGGCGTGACCGCGAGGCCGTCGGGCGCCGACGCCGACACCTGCACGGTCTGGCTGCTTGGCGGTCGCGTTCTGGGCGCCGATCTGCACTGCGGTGCTCGCGCCGGGAGCGATCGTCACCTTCTGGACGGGCAGGAACCCGACGACCGGACGGGTGCCGGCCGTGTAGGAGGGCGGCGCGTCCTTCTTGGCGCTGCCCCAGTTGGTGGCCGAGGAGCCGAGCGTCCAGTCCAGCGTGGAGCCGTCGTCGAGCTTGGAGTACGGGACCGAGAGCTTGCTGTAGCTCTTGCCGTTGAGCTTGAGCGACTTGACGTAGAACCGGCTCGCCGAGGCGCCGGGCGCGTCGATCGTGATCGTCGTGGCCGTTGGCCAGCTTGATCGAGGCGTGCGGGAACCCGGGGCTGGTCAGCGTCAGCGTGTCGATCCCGGAGTTCTCGGGGTACATCCCGAGCATCTCCCAGATGAACGCCGAGCTGTTGGCGCCGAGGTCGTCGTTGTTGTCCAGACCGCTCGGTCCCGGCGCGTACATCGTCTCGCGGATGTGGTTGACGGCCTGCTGGGTTCCGGCTGGGTCGCCGGCGTAGTTCGAGCGCGAACTGCTCGCCGAAGTCGAACTCGTTCTCGAGTTGGGCGAACATCCCGAAGCCCTCGGGCTCGGACAGGTACTGCCGCAGCGCCGGGACGACCTTGGACTTGCCGCCGAGCAGGGAGAACAGCGTCGAGTAGTTGTTCGGCGTGTTCCACAGATACTCGTAGGCGTCGCCCTCGACATACGGACCGGTGCTCGTCGGCGTGATCCCGTCGACGAACTGGCCGTTCTCGTTACGTGGGGTCAGCAGGTCGCCGGAGGGGTCGAACACGTTCTCCCAGTTGTTGGCGCGCTGCTTGAGCATCGTTCGCATCGGTGTGGTCGCCGAGCGCTGCCGCGAAGTGCGACAGCGCGAGGTCCTCGCTGTCGTACTCGAGCAACGTCGGCACGTATCCGTGCGGGTTACAGCAGCCGTAACTGCCGTTCTCTGGGAGGTACCCGTACTTCTGCTCGAGCGCCTCACCCGGCCGGACGTCGTTGACCGTCGTAGCCTGCTTGAGCATGTCGGCCAGGGCCTGCTGGCGCTTGAAGTGCGTGGCCCCGAACGCGTTGTAGTCGGCGATGATCGACTGCGCCGGGTCCCCGACCATCACGTAGTTGTCCAGCTGCAGGTATCCCCACTGCTGCAGGATCCCGTTCTGGGAGTAGTAGTTGGCCAGCGATTGGGCCTGGTCTCCGGCCGCGCCGGGATCGAGGATCGCCTGCAGCTGAGCCAGCGAGTGATACGTATCCCAGCCGGAGTAGATCCCGTACTGGTTCTGCTGCCCGGACACCAGCGAGTGGACCTTGTTGTCGGAGCCCATGTACTGCGCCGTTGACGTCTGAGGAGATGTTGGGCTGGAGGAAGTCCTTGTAGAGCAGGCTGTAGAACTGCTGGGTCTTCGAGGTGGTGCCGCCCGAGACCTGGATCCGGCCGAGCAGCTTGTTCCACTGATTCTGGGCGGCGGACTTGACCGCGTTGAAGTTCCAGCCGGGGTTCTCGGTCTGCCAGTTGAGCTTGGCGTCCGCCGTGCTGACGTAGGAGATCCCGACCTTGGCCTTGATCACCGGGCTGCTTGGTGGTGTCGAAGGTCAGCTGCACGGCGGCCGGGTCGGTCTGGCCGGACTCGGTGATCACGTGCGAGGCCGTGAACGGGTGGTCGAAGGTCGATGTCGAAGTAGACGGTGTACAGCTGGCTCTGCCCGTCGTTGTTGGACTCGCCGCAGAAGTCGCCGCTGGTCACCGAGCCGGTGACCTCGTTGTTGCCGACGACCGAGGCGCTGTCGCCCGAGTCGCCGTTCTGGCTGTCCATCAGCTTGACGACGAAACCCGCCTGCGTGGTCGATGGGAACGTGAACCGGCCCATCGAGCTGTGTGCGGTCGCGGTGAAGTCGGAGGTGATCGTCGACGGCTGGTTGCTCTGCGCTGAGTAGTAGCCGGCCTGCGCGACCTCGCCGTCGTTGGTGAACGGCGTCGTCAGGTTGTTCGGGTTGCCGCTGGGGAGCGTCCCGGTGATGGGGAGAATCGGCACGTCGCCCGCAGCGCCGCAGCCGGGCCCGGACACGTGCGTGAGGCTGTAGCCGTCAAGCGTCTTGTCGCCGAAGCTGTAGCCGCCGCCGGCGCTGCGGTTGGGCAGCGTGTCGGGGCTCCACTGGACCATCCCGAACGGCGCCTCGGCGCCGGGGAACGTGTTGCCGCCGCCGGTGGTCCACGTCCGCGCGTCGACCATCTGGGCGAGGTTCGAGGCCGCGACCGGCGCGGCGATCCTCGCCTGGCTGCGCGCTGCGCTGGGGAGCTTCGAGGCCGGGAGCGGCTTCGGACATGTCTTCACCCGGCCAGCCGCGTTGGTGCGGCAGACCGCGATCTGCGTGGTCTTGCCGCGATACATCGCGGGGTTCCGGGTTCCTGACGCCGCTGAGCCCGGGGAGGCCGCGACGACAAGGGCGATCAGCGCTCCGGCGCCGCCCAGCTTGAAGATCCGCGCGCAGCGCCGCTGCGACGGTGAACGCTTCCCTGTCACGAGAAGCCTCCCTCTCGTCCGGGCGCGACGAGCCGCCCCGCTGGCACTCACGGCGTGGCGACCGCGAGCGTGCCGGAGCGTTTCCTGCGCCGGATGATAACGTTGTCATGCTGCTCCGCGTCTTATACGCCTGATGCCGAGATGTGTCAAGTGAGAACCGTGCGAGCGGTCTGAACGGTGAATTTTTGTGAACTCTAGGCGACCGAGACGTGGTGACTTCGCTGCTCAGGCGGGGATCTCGCCCGACCCGCGCGGGACAAGCTGCGCCGGCACCACCAGGCGACGGGCTCGCCGCTCGTCGCCGTCGATCCGCTCGAACGCCAGCTGGGCGGCCAGCTCGCCGATGCGGTAGGGGTCGGTGCGCACGACGGTGACCCGAGCAGGTCTGCGAGCTCGAAGTCGTCGAAGCCCACCAGCGCCAGACGCTGCCGGCGACCGTTGAGGGCGTGCAGGGCCCGACCGTGCAGCGGTTGTTCCCGGTGAAGATCGCGGTGGGGCGCTCGCGGCGTGGAATCGCCAGCAATTGCTCGGTGGCGCTACCGGCCGCGTCCGAGGTGCTGTGCCCAACTGAGACGAGCTGCTCCTGCAGCTCGAGGCCGGCCTCGTCCAGCGCCCGCCGATAGCCGTTCAGGCGCTCGTGCGCCGTGTACAAGCGCAGGTCGTCGCCGACGAAGGCGATCCGCGTGTGCCCCTGATCGACGAGATGGGCGACCCGCGCTGGGCGCCGGCGGCGTTCTCGACCAGCACGGTGTCGGCGCGGGTCTTGAGCGGCGGTCGGTCCAGGAACACGATCTTGGTGTCGAATCCGGCGTCGCGGATGTAGCGGTGGTCAGAGCCCGCGGGGACGACCAGCAGCGCGTCGACGCGCCGGCGCAGAAGCGCGGTTACCAGCTCGCGCTCGCGCGCGGGATCCTCCCGTGCAGACGCGGTGATCAGCAGGCTCGATCGCTGCCGCGCGCTTCCTCCACGGCCTGGGCGATAGCCGAGTAGAAAGGGTTGGCGACGTCCTCGATCACCAGCCCGAGCGTGAACGAGCGCCCGCCGTGGCGAAGGCTGGCAGCGAGATCGTTGCGCTCGTAGCGCAGCGCGGTCGAGGCCTCGAGCACCTTCTCGATCGTCTCGGGTCTGACGCCGGACTCGCCGTTGATCACTCGGGAGACCGTCTTCAGGCTCACGCCGGCCTCGCGCGCGACGTCGACCATTGTCGCCCTGCCCAGTCCTTCCATGGTTCCCAGTGCCAGCGGTCACGGTGCCACCCCTTGTCGTTGCGCCTGGCGCCGACGCGCCTGACGCCAGGATACTGAGCGACTAGCAGTCACGACAACGATGTCCTAACAAGGTCTGTTTGACATAGACAACGTTGTCAAATACTGTCCCGCGCGGAGAGGTTGAGCGAGCCAGTGAGCGTGTTGAGATGAGTGAGGCGATACCTTCGCGAGAGGATCTGAGTGCTGCGGAGGGCGGCCCTGCGCCGGTCGTGCTGCCGTCCAATCAGCTGCGTCGCTTCTACCGCGGCGGGGCGCGGATCGCTCGTCTGCGCGGGCAGGAGGCGACCGACGCCGGCGGCCCCGAGGACTGGGTCGGGTCGGCAGCGACGTCTTGGGGCTCGCCGACCGAGGGCCTCAGCCGGCTGCCCGACGGCCGTTACCTGCGCGACGCGATCCGGGCCGATCCGGCCGGGTTTCTCGGCGTCGAGCACGTCCGCCGCTGGGGATCTGACCCCGGGCTCTGGTAAGCTGCTCGACGCGGCGAGCGGCTCGGGGTGCATTCCATCCCGGGCCGTCCGTTCGCCCGGGAGGCGCTGCATCTGAACTTCGGCAAGACCGAGTCCTGGATCATCGTCGAGGCCGACGAGGGCGCCGCCGTATACCTCGGGCTCAAGGCGCCGGTGCGCGCGCGACGACGGTCGCGAGATGGACCGATGAGCAGGACATCGCCGCGATGCTCGACGCGATGAACGAGGTCCCGGTCAAGTCCGGGTGACGCGCTTGTTCGTCCCGGCCGGCACGCTGCACGCGATCGGCGAGGGGATCCTGCTGGTGGAGCTCCAGGAGCCCACCGACCTGTCGGTGCTGCTCGAGTGGCAGCGCTTCGGAGTCGACGACGGCTCCGAGACGCTCGGCCTGGGCTGGGACCGGGTACTCGAGTCGGTCGATATCAGCGGCCATGCCGCGAGCTCGAGCTCGGCCACCCGGGCGGACGACCTCGCCCATGGCATCGCCGAGCTCTTGCCCGCCGCGCGCGGACCCGTACTTCCGCGCACAGCGCATCGTGGTCGAGGGCGAGCCCGTGGCAGCTCGACCAGTCCTACGCGTTGCTGGTGGTGCTCGAGGGCTCCGCGACGCCTGTGGAGCGACCGCGCCGACAAGCTCGATTTGCGCAGCGGCGACAACGCGCTCGTCCCCCACGGTGTCGGCTCGACGACGCTCGACGGGCACGCGACGTTGATTCGCTGCCGACCGCCTTCCCCCGACTCAGGTCCCGGCCGATGGTGACGGGACGTGTCTGACGCCACCCACGAGCAGCCGGGCGCCGCCGCCACCGCGCAGGCCGCGCAGCCGATCCTCGAGGCTCGCGACATCGTCAAGACCTACGGCCACGTCGAAGGCGCTGCGCGGGCGCCAACTTCAGCGTCAACGCGGGCGAGGTCGTCGCGCTGATCGGCGACAACGGCGCCGGCAAGAGCACGCTGATCAAGATGCTCTCCGGGCGTCGTCCAGCCCGACGGCGGCGAGATCCTGTTCGAGGGCCGGCCGGTCGCAGCCTCGGCTCGCCGTCGGAGGCCCAGCGGCTGGGAATCGAGACCGTGTTCCAGGACCTGTCGCTGGCCCCCGACCTCGACGGCGCCGCGAACCTCTACCTCGGCCGCGAGCTGCTGCGCCCGGGCCTGCTCGGCAAGCTCGGCGTGCTCGACAAGCGCGCGATGCGCGAGCGGCGCGGTGGACGGCGTTCGCGCGACCTCGGCGTCGACATCAAGGACGCCGCCGCGCCGGTGGCCTATCTGTCCGGCGGTCAGCGTCAGGGCGTCGCGGTCGCCCGGGCCGCGGCCTGGGCCAGCAAGGTGATCATCATGGACGAGCCGACGGCCGCGCTCGGCGTGGTCCAGAGCGGCCAGCGTGCTCGACGTGATCCGGCGGGTGCGCGACCGCGGGCTGGCGGTGATCCTGATCAGCCACAACATGCCCGAGGTGCTGGCGGTCGCCGACCGCGTCGAGGTGCTGCGCCTCGGGCGCCGCGTGGCGCGGTTCGATCGCGAGCGACGCCACGCTCGAGTCGCTCGTCGGCGCGATGACCGGCGCGCTGCAGTTCGAGGAGGAGAGCGCGTGAGCTCGGTCAAGGACCCCCAGCCCCAGCAGGGCGACCCGGCGGGCCGACTCGCCAGCGCCGCAGCCGTCGCCGGCGCCCGACTGCGCTGCGGCTGCGCGGCTACGAGCGCAGCTGTTCACCTCGACCAGCCCGCTCTGGATCTTCCTGGCGCTGGTCGTGATCGTCGCCGTCTTCGGGATCCTGAAGCCGCAGCGCGTTCCTCGTCGAGCTTCGACATCAAGACGATCTTCATCAACGCCTCGGTGGCGCTGATGCTGTCGGTGGGGATGACCTACGTGATCATCACCGCCGGGCATCGACCTGTCGGTCGGCTCGGTGCTGGTGTTCTCCGGCGTGCTCGCCGCCAAGGTGATGATCGCCGTGGGCGGCGGCGTCGGCGCACGCCGACGAACGCCGGCTGGGGCACGATCCTCGTCGGGGTCGCGGTCGGCCTGCTCGTCGGGGCTCGGCTGGGGCACGCTCAACGGGGCGCTGATCGCGATGCTCGGACATCCCGCCGCTGATCGTCACGTTGGGCACGTTCGGCGATGGCGCTCGGGCTCGCCGACGTGATCACCGGCGGCGTCGACATCGCCGGCATCCCCACGCAGCTGGGCAACTCACGATCGGCGCCGGAAGCTCGGGCCGATCCCGTGGCTGGTGGTGATCGCCGCGGTGGTGACGATCGTGTTCGGGCTGGTGCTGCACCTGCACCCGGTTCGGTCGCTACACGTACGCGATCGGCTCCAACGCCGAGGCCGCCCGGCGCGCCGGGATCAACGTCGAACCGGCACCTGATCAAGGTCTACGCGCTCGCCGGGCTGCTGTCGGGCCTGGGCGGCGTGCTCAGCCTCGCGTACTTCACCACGACCACGATCTCCGGTCACGTGACCGACAACCTGACCGCGATCTCCGCGGTCGTGATCGGCGGCACCAGCCTGTTCGGGGGCAGCGGCACGATGTTCGGGACCGTGGTCGGCGTGTTCATCCCGGTGGTGCTCGCCAGCGGCCTGGTGATCATCGAGCGTCCAGTCGTTCTGGCAGCAGGTCGATGATCGGGGCGATCCTGATCATCGCCGTCTACTTCGACCAGCTTCGACGCCGTGCGCAGGTCCCGGTCGGTGACCGGGTCGAGGTCAAATATCCAGCCGCCACGTGCGGCCGCAGACAGAGGAGGAGTGATGCATTCGAAGGGTTCCGTGTCCCGGCCGTGGTCGCGGCGCTTGCCGCGATCGCGATCGCCGGCTGCGGCTCGAGCTCGAATTCCAGCTCGAGCTCGAGCGCCGCCTCGGGCTCAGGGTCCAGCTCAAGCAGCTCGAGCAGCTCGAGTGGCGGCAGGCTCGCGGCAGCAAGAAGCTGGCCCTGATCCAGGGGACCAAGGCCGACAACTTCTACGTGACGATGGGCTGCGGCGCGAAGGCCGAGGCCAAGAAGCTCGGCTACTCGATGAACGTCCAGGGTCCGGCGGACTTCGCCGCGCCGGAGCAGATCCCGATCGTCAACTCGATCACGGCCCAGCAAGCCGGGAGCCGTGCTGATCGCGCCGACGGACACCCAGGCGCTGATCGCGCCGATGAAGCAGATGAAGAGCGCCGGGATCAAGGTCGTCCAGGTCGACACGACCGTCAACGACAAGACGATCGCGTCCGCCTCGATCTCCTCGGACAACATCCAGGGCGGCGCCAAGGCCGCCGACGCGCTGGCCAAGCTGATCGGCTCCAAGGGATCCGTCGTCGTGATGAACGAGCAGCCCGGTGTGTCCACCACCGAGCAGCGGATCCAGGGCTTCATCAAGGAGATCAAGAAGTACCCGAACATCAAGGTGCTGCAAGACCCAGTACGTGGGCGACAACCCGACCAAGGCCGCGCAAGCGATCACCTCGCTGTACGCCGCCAACCCGGACCTGTCCGGCGTGTTCGCCACCAACGTGCTGGTCGCCCAGGGCGTCGACACCGGCCTGAAGACGACCGGCGCGGCGAGCAAGGTCAAGATCGTCGGCTACGACGCCGACCCCGACGCAGGTCGTCGGACCTGAAGAGCGGCGTCGTCCAGGCGCTCGTCGCCCAGGAGCCCTACCAGGAGGGCGTCGACGGCGTCCAGCAGGCCGTCAACGCGCTCACCGGCAAGCCGACCAAGTCGATCCTGACCGGGCTGGCAGGTGCTGACCAAGGACAACCTGGCGGTCAGATGAGCAAGTTCATCTACAAGAGCAGCTGCTGACTCCGAGCTGCCCCAGGCCGGGAGGGCGGGCCCTCGACCCCGCCCTCCCGACATCCCCCTAGGCTGACGGGATGATCGTCGTCGCCGGCGAGTCGCTGGTCGATCTGGTGCCCAGCGGCGACGACCGGCTCGCGGCCCACTGCGGCGGGGGTCCGTTCAACACCGCGCGGGCGCTCGCCCGCCTGGGGCAGCGGGTCGACTTCCTCGGTTGCATCTCCGATGACGCCTTCGGGGACCGCCTGCGAGCGGCGCTCGACCGAGGACGGCGTCGGTGTGGCAACGGTCGTTGCCACCGCAGCTGCCGACGACGCTGGCGCTGGCCGCGCTCGACGGCGACGGCGGCGCCGACTACCGCTTCTACACCGAGGGCACCGCGGCCGCGGCGCTGACCCCGACGATCGCGCTCGCCGCACTCCCCGAACCGCTCGACGCGCTCGTTGCGCGGCAGCCTCGGGCTGATGCTCGAGCCGCTCGCCGACGCGATCCTGGCGCGGTGCTCGAGAACGATGCGCGGCGACCGCGGCGCTCACCGTGCTGGACCCGAACATCAGGCCGTCGCTGATCCCAGACCGCCGCGCATACATGCAGCGACTCGAACGGGCGCTGCGCCGCACCGACGTGCTCAAGGCCAGCGCGGAGGACCTGGCTGGATCGAGCCCGAGCTCGATCCCGGGGCCGCCGCCCGAAGCTCCTGCCCGGCCCGGCTGGCGCTCGTCACCCGCGGCGCCGACGGGGCGCTCGTGGTGTCCGGCGACGATGCCGTGGCGGTCTCGGCCCCGCCGGTCGAGGTCGTCGACACGATCGGCGCGGGCGACGCGTTCACCGCTGGGTTCCTGGCCTCGTGGCTTCACCGCGGCCTGGATCGGCGACCGGCTGACGGACCATGGGCGCGATCCTGGCGTCGGCCGAGTTCGCGTGTCTGGTCGCGGCAAGGACCTGCGAGCGCGCCGGCGCCGATCCGCCGCGGATCACGCTGTAGACCGCAAGCGGCGGCGGGACGCTACCTTCGGCCCGATGGTAGGGACGCTTGTACTCGACGATCCCGAGCGCCGCTACGCGGCCGTCCGCCTCTGCTCGGACCTGCATCTGCCGTCGCGCGACTTCCAGCGCGACGACGGCGCCTGGGTGCTGCGGCTCCCGCAGGTTCAGCTCGCCCGGCTCGAGTACCAGCTCGAGCTCGTCGGCCCCGACGGCGCCACCGAGGTCGTGTGCGACCCCGGCAACCCGCGGCGAGCGCCGGGCGCCTTCGGAGAGAAGTCGGTGCTGCCGGCACCGGGGTATCGCCCGCCGGCGTGGCTGGAGGAGCCCGGCGTGCCGGCGACCGTCGACGCCTTGAGCGTGCGCGTGCTCGGGCGCCCGCTGGAGATCGCCGTATGGTCGCCCGGCGACGGCGAGCTGCCGCTGCTCGTCGCCCACGACGGCCCCGAGTACGCCGAACTCGCGGGCCTGACCCGCTACGCCGGCGCGATGATCGAGCGGGGCGACCTGCCGCCGTTCCGGGTGGCGCTGCTGCCGCCCGGCGATCGCAACGAGTGGTATTCGGCGTCGGCGATGTACGGCCGCGCGCTGAGCTCGCGGATCTTGCCGGCGCTGCGCGACCAGCTCGGCGTCGTGGGCCGCCCGGTCGGGATCGGCGCGAGCCTCGGCGGCCTGGCGATGCTCCAGGCGCAGCGCACCTGGCCGGGGACGTTCGCCGGACTGTTCATGCAGTCGGGCAGCTTCTTCGTCCCCCGCTATGACCGCCACGAGTCCGGGTTTCAGCGCTATCACCGGATCGTGCGGTTCGTCGGCGGCGTGCTGCGCGGGCGCGACTCGGGCGAGCCGGTCCCTGCGATGATGACCTGCGGCGTCGAGGAGGAGAACGTCCATAACAACCGCCTGATGGCGTCGGCGCTGGCCGCCCAGGGCTACGCCGCCGAGCTGCAAGAGGTGCCCGACCTGCACAACTACACGGGCTGGCGCGATGCGCTGCACCCCCACCTGACCCGGCTGCTGCAGCGGCTGTGGGCATCGCGGTGAACGGCGTCGCCACGTACGGACACTGGGGCCGCCCGGTGCTCGCGTTCCCGGCCGAGCGCGGCGACGCGGGCGAGTTCGAGCGGCGCGGGATGGTCGACGCGATCGGCGACATGCTCGCGGCCGGGCGCGTGAAGCTCTACTGCGTGGACTCGTTCGACGGCGAGTCCTGGTCGAACCGCTCGATTCCGCTCGAGGAGCGCGCTCGCCGTCACCAGGCCTATGAGTCGTGGATCCTCGAACAGGTCGTGCCATTCGTGCGCGAGGACTGCGGCGGCGCCGGCGAACTGATCGCCTGCGGGGTCAGCCTCGGGGCGTTTCACGCCGCCAACTTCGCGCTCAAGCGCGCCGACGTGTTTCCGCTGGCGATCTGCATGTCGGGCAGCTATGACCCCGCCGCCTGGGACGGGTGGGGCGAGCGCGGCGACGCCGCGTACTTCAACAACCCGATCGACTACGTCGCCCACCTCGGCGGCGAGCACCTCGAGTGGCTGCGCTTGCACCTGAGTCTGCTGCTGGTGTGCGGGCAGGGCCAGTGGGAGGACACGACCGGCGCACTCGCCTCGACCCGCTGCCTGGCGGCGCTGCTCGGATCCAAGGGCCTCCGATACGAGCTCGACCTGTGGGGGTATGACATCGCCCACGACTGGCCTTCGTGGCGCGCGCAGCTCGCCCATCACCTTCCCCGCTTCTGCTGATGACAGATACCACGCACCTGATCGGATTACTGCTCGGGACCGAGGAGGACTGGCCGACCGCGTTCGAAACGCTCGTCTCACGCCTGGGCGAGATCGCCGACGCCTCCGGTGACCGCCACCGGATCGCCACCGAGCGGATCACGATCGAGCCGTTCGACCTGCGTGACCAGCCGCGCTACGAACTGGTGATCGACCGGCTGGCCTACTGGTACTACCTCCCGCGCGAGTGGCTCAAGAAGGTCGCGCTGATGAACGACGTGTACCTGCTCAACAGCCCGTTCACGTTCCAGTCGATGGAGAAGCACGCGGCCTACTGCGCGATGATCCGCCTTGGGCTGAAGGTGCCGCCGACCGTACTGGTACCGCAGAAGGATCCGCCCGACAACGCGCGCTTTCAGTACACGGCGGCGCGCTACAACCTCCCGTTCGACCTGCCGTCGATCGCCGAGCAGGTCGGCTACCCGCTGTTCATGAAGCCCTACGACGGCGGCCAGTGGATCGGCGTCAGCCGCGTCCGCGACCGCGCCGAGCTCGAACGCGCCTACGACGCCTCCGGGCAGCGGCTGATGCACCTGCAGGCATCGGTCGAGAACTTCGACGTGTTCGCCCGCTCGCTGTCGATCGGCCCCGAGACGATGGTGATGAAGTTCCGCCCCGACCTGCCGATGCACGACCGCTACGCGGTTGCCCACGACTTCCTGACGCCCGAGGTCGGCGAGGAGGTGCTGACGATCAGCCAGCTGGTCAACGCTTTCTTCCGCTGGGAGTTCAACTCGTGCGAGTGCCTGGTGCGCGGTGACCAGGTCCATCCGATCGACTACGCCAACGCCTCCCCGGACGTCGCGCTGACCAGCCTCCACTATTACTTCCCGCGGGCGATCAAGACGTTGATCAAGTGGTGCACGTTCTGCACGGTCACCGGCCGTCGCCCGCCACTGGATCTCGACACACGCCGCTACTTCGAGATCGCCGACCGCGAGGACCTGAGCTACGGGGAGAAGCTGACCGCCTACCGGGCGCTGACCGACGAGTACTTCGACGCCGATCGCTACCGCGACTTCTGCGACAGCCGCCTGTCCCACGTCGACGACCTCGTGCTCGACTGGGTCGTGTCGGGCGACTTCGACCGTCTGCTGGTCGACACGGTGCGCTCGACTTATCCCGCGAACGAGCACGACCGGTTCGTCGCTCACCTGCGCGGGCTGGTCGGCCAGTGGGTGCGCGAGCAGGGCGCGGAGCCGGCCTGGGCCGCCTGAGCGCGGCGGGCGCGGTGGGCGCGGACGGGCCGGGCTAACCCGGGACGGGCCAGTCGTGGACCGGCTCGTTGCTGTGCATGTGCTCGCGGTACAGCGTCGTCATCCGCCGCAGCGCCTCGAGCCGGTCCATCCGCTTGCCCTCGAAGAAGTGGTGGAACGTCTGAGCCTGCCACGAGGCGCCGTTGCGCAGAGCCACGCAGCGGCGCTCGATGATCCCCAGCAGCCGCTCGGCGTCGGCGGAGTCCACGCCGCAGCGGTCCAGGCCCTCCCGCGCGATCGGCAGCAGCCGCCTGACGACCAGCTCGGCCGCGGGGACCTCCCCCACCCCCGGCCAGTACAGGCGCGCATCGATCCCGTCGCGGGCCCCCACGTGGAAGTTCTCCTCGGCCGCGCTGAACGACATCTGCGACCACACCGGCCGCTCCTCATCGGCCATCACCCGTAGCAGGCCGTAGTAGAAGGCGGCGTTGGCGAGGATGTCGACGACCGTCGGGCCGGCGGGAAGCACCCTGTTTTCCACCCGGAGGTGCGGCTGTCCGCGGACGACGTCGTAGATCGGGCGGTTCCAGCGGTAGATCGTCCCGTTGTGGAGCCGGAGCTCGTTCAGGTGCGGGACGTCGCCGCGCTCGAGCATCTCGAGCGGGTCCTCGTCATCGCACACGGGCAGCAGCGCCGGGAAGTAGCTGACGTTCTCCTCGAACAGATCGAAGATCGACGTGATCCAGCGCTCGCCGAACCACACCCGCGGGCGCACGCCCTGGACCTTAAGCTCCTCGGGGCGGGTGTCGGTGGCCTGCTCGAACAGCGCGATCCGGGTCTCGCGCCACAGCTCCTTGCCGTGGAAGAACGGCGAGTTGGCGGCGACCGCGAGCTGCACGCCGGCGATCGCCTGGGCGGCGTTCCAGTAGCGCGCGAATGCCTCCGGGTCGACCTGCTGGTGCAGCTGCACGCTCGTGCAGGCGGCCTCGGGGGCAATCGTGTCGGCGTGCGTGAACAGCCGCTCGACCCCGTCGATCGAGATCTCCAGGTCCTCGCCGCGCGCCGCGAAGATCTGCTCGTTGAGCAGCGCGTAGCGCGGGTTGCGGCTGAAGGTCTCGGCGTGCAGGTGCTCGTCGTTGATCGTGGGCAGGATCCCGATCATCATCATGTGCGCGCCGACGGTGCGGGCCCGGCCCTCGGCGTTGTTCAGGCTGGCGCGAGCGTCGCGCTCGAGCTCTGAGAACACGCGGTCCTCGAGCAGTCGCGGCTCGATGTTGATCTCGACGTTGAACTGCCCGAGCTCGGTCTGGAAGGCCGGGTCGGCGATCGCCTCCAGAGCGGCGGCGTTGATCAGCGCCGGGTCGCCTCGGTCATCGGTCAGGTTGAACTCGATCTCGAGGCCGAACGAGCGCTTCTCGGGGTGAAACCGGGCCTCCGAGAGCATCCGCGCGAACACGTCGAGGCAGGCGCGCACCTTCCGGCGGTAGCGCTGGCGGTCCTCGCGCGTGAACGTTCTCGCCGCAACCTGCTGTCCCACGCCGCCACAGTACCCGGAAACGGCCTGATCGCTACATGTTTGTTGCGCTGTGGGCGTAGGCTGGCGCGATGCAGCTACGCGTAGCCCGCCACACCGAGCGCCTGGGAGAACTCGTGCGGTTCTACCGGGACGGCCTCGGACTGGTGGAAGTCGGCGGCTTCAGCGACCACGACGGCTACGACGGGGTGTTTCTCGAGGTCCCGGGCACCGACGCCCACCTCGAGTTCACGGCGGGCGGCGAGGATCGCGGTCCGGCTCCTCATCCCGAGTCGTTGCTGGTTCTGTATCTGGGCGACCAGGACGCCCTTCAGGCCGTCATGGCCCGCCTGGGCGTCGAGCCGGTCACCGCCGCCAACCCGTACTGGGACGAGCACGGGACCACGGTCCCCGATCCGGACGGGTTCCGCGTCGTGCTCGTGCCGGAGCGCTGGCCGTCCTGACGGCTACGGCTACTGGCTGACAGCCGCCATCGGCACCAGGTTGTAGGTCTGGCTCGCGCCACAATGTGCGCAGCTCCAGTCGAGCGTCGGGAGCGTGCTCCCAGAGCTGACCGGCGGCGCGGAGGCCTGATCGCCGGCCGACGGCACGAGCGTGTAGGTCTCGCTGGCTCCGCACTGTGAGCAGCTCCAGTCGAGGACGGGCGTCTGTGACATGAGGTTCTCCTTCGCTCGGTTCAAGGTTGAGGTTGGTCCCCGCACCCGGCGATCCGTTACAGATCACCGAGCGAGTTGTGAGACTCACGCCCGCTCTGTAACGCTTGGGGATCTCCGCAACACCAACCTGGTCGCCGCCACGACGACCAAGGAGCACTGATGAGCAGGGCATCCACCAAATCGGAGACCGCGACCTCGCGAAGCGCCGGGGAATTTGCGCCCGTGGCGGCGTACGGCCTGCTGGCGGACTGCAACTCCGCGGCTCTGGTGGACCGCGACGGCTCGGTCAGCTGGCTGTGCCTGCCCCGCTACGACAGCCCGGCGGTGTTCTCGCGGATCCTCGACCCGAGCGGTGGCCACTTCTCGATCAGACCGGCGGAGTCGTACTCGAACGAGCGTCGCTACCTGCCGGGAACGCTGGTGATCGAGACCACCTTCGCGACGGCGGGCGGCCGGGTCAAGATCGTCGACGCGCTCGCGTTCGCCGAGGGTCAGCGCAACCACGACTTGGGGATGGCGGCACCACATCTGCTGTTGCGGCTGGTCGAGGGCGTGCAGGGCGAGGTCGAGGTCGAGCTCGAGCTAGCTCCGCGGCCCGAGTACGGCCTGGTCAAGCCGCTGTTCAGGCAGACCGCCACGGGCGGCCGGACGTTCGGTGGCCCCAACCAGCTCGTGATCAGCGCCGGAGTCCCGACGGTGGTCGACGACTCGACGATGCGGTCCGCGTTCACGGTGACGGAGGGCCAGCAGATCGGCTTCGCGATCCAATGGGTGGCGCCCGAAGGCCCGGTGCCAGAGCCATTCGCTCCCGAGCTGGTTGCAGCCCGAATCGACGGCACCGCCGCGGGCTGGCGCTCGTGGGAGGTCGAGCACGACATCTACAGGGGGCCGCACCGGGAGCTCGTGCGTCTCAGCTCGCGCGTCCTGAAAGGGCTCACTTACCGGCCCACCGGAGCGATCGTCGCTGCCCCGACGACCTCGCTGCCCGAGACCGTGGGCGGAGAACGCAACTGGGACTACCGGTACGCGTGGATCCGCGACGCGAGCCTCACGCTCGAAGCGCTGTACATCGGTGCCTGCTCGGACGAGGCCGTGGAGTTCGTGTCGTTCATGACCAGCTCCGCCGGCGGGCGAGCGGGCGAACGATCGCTGCAGATCATGTACGGGATCGGCGGCGAACACGACCTGACCGAACGCGAGCTGCCGCATCTGCGCGGCTGGCGAGACTCCTCCCCGGTGCGAGTGGGCAACGGAGCCTGGGGCCAGACCCAGCTCGACGTGTACGGCGAGCTGCTCAACTCGCTGTATCTGTACCGGGAGCAGCTCGGCGAGCTGCACGTAGAGATCCAGCGGTTCGTGGCCGATCTGGCCAACACCGCGGCCCGTCGATGGCGCGAGACCGACGCGGGCATGTGGGAGATGCGCGGGGAGCCGCGGCATCACCTCTCCTCGAAGGTTCTGTGCTGGGTGGCGCTAGACCGCGCGATCGCGCTGGCACCTGAGCTCGGCATGCACGCGGAGGTCGCGCAGTGGGCCGCCGCACGCGACCAGATACGTGAGGCGGTGCTGACCCGAGGTTGGAGCGAGCGGCGACAGGCTTACGCGCAGTCCTTCGACTCCGATGAGCTCGACGCGGCGCAGCTGCTGATGCCGATCCTCGGATTCCTGCCGGCCACCGACCCACGAATGCGCTCGACGATCGATGCGATCGCAGATCAGCTGACCGTGGACGGGCTCGTCCTGCGCTACAGGAACGACGAGGGCCTCAACGCCGACGGCCTGACCGGCGAGGAGGGTACGTTTGTGATCTGCTCGTTCTGGCTGGCCTCGGCGCTGGCCAAGGCCGGAGAGGTGGAGCGGGCGCAGGCGTTGTTCGATCAGCTCGTCTCCTACGCCAACGATCTCGGCCTGCTCGCCGAGGAGATCGACACCGCGAGCGGCGAACTGCTCGGGAACTTCCCGCAGGCGTTCAGCCACATCGGGCTGATCACGGCCGCCTCGGCGATCGACAATGCCCGCGGACTGCGTGCACGGGTCGTCCGTGCTTAACGCGTCAAATCCGCGCGATCTGGCGAGGCGTGCCGTACCAAGCACCGTATGCGTGCACGGGACGGCAAGCCTCGATGTCTCGGTCGGATTTGACGTGCTGTGCACTCCCGCGCCGGCGCGAAAATACCCCCGCCCGTTTCGCGCCTCCACCTGCCCCCCCCGTCTCTCCTGGGCCCACCCGAAGTTAATTCCCCCCTCCTCCCTCCTCTCAGATTCGAGTGCCTCACACCGGTCACTTAGCCACCCCGGAACAACGGCCTGCCCCCCTCCTCCGGTCCCCCCCCCGGCCCCCCCCCCCCCCCCCCCCCCCCCCCCCCCGCCCCCTCCCCCCCCCCCCCCCCCCCCCCCCCCCACCAGACCCGGTGGCGTCGGTCTTGAACGAATCGGACATCCGCTCAGCGCAGCGCGAGGTACGGAGCGAGCGCGATCAGGATCACCGCGAGCGTCAGTGTCAGCGCATGGGCCGGCACACGATGGGCGATCCTCCAGCCGATCACGACCCCGGCGAGCTCCGGAACGCCCACCAGCAGCGCCAGCGGCCACGAGATCGCTCCCTGGACGAGATAGCCGAGCGTGCCGACCGCTGCGATCACGACCGATTGCGCCTGGGCCGCTCCGAGCGCGGCCAGCATCGGCACGCCGACCACGACCAGCAGCGGCACGCTCAGCAGTGGGCCGCCGATCCCGAACAGCCCACCTGCCACCGCAACTCCGAATCCGAGCGCGGTGATCAACGCCACGTGCAGCTCCGGATGGCGATTCTCCGACCCGTGGCCGACCGGCGTAGCGCGGCGCCGCTCGCGCACCCACACGACCACCCCGATCGCCCCGACCGCAATCCCCAGCAGCACGCTGAACGTCTCGCGTGAGACCGCGGAGTTGATCAACACGCCGACCGGCGCGCCCACCACCGCACTCGCGGCCAGGATCGCTGCGGTCCTGCGAGTCAACGGCTCGCGCAGCTGCCCGGACTTGACGTACACGCTGGTGCCGAGCAGGCCAGTCCCGACGTGCGTGACGATCGCCGTGCCCGCCACCTCGGCGGGCGACAGCGACGTGAACACGAACAGCCCGATCGTCACCAGCACCCCGCCGGGACCGAGCGCGGCGATCCCAACGCCGCCAATCAGGCCAACCGCGGCGAGCGCGGCGAGCGCCGCGGGGTTTAGGTGGACCAGAACTCGTCGCTCTCAGTCACCCGCGCGGACTAGTCAGAATCATCGCTCGACCTGGTAGCGCGCATCTCTCTCGCCGTCTGGACGATCCGAGGCACCACGGCAGCGACGATCCGCTCACCGGTCTCCCGCGTGGCGCGTCTCGCGTCCCCGACCACGCCCGATTCCGAGATGTCTCTGAGCATGTCCATCGGAACGACCACGCCGGGTCCTTTATGAGTCAGCCCGTATTTGCCAAGCGCGGTCCAGGGGGCTCCCGACTCCTTGACGGCCTTGCCCCGGTCATAGGCGTCACAGGCAGCTTCTTCCATCATCACGCGCTGCCCGAGCGCTATCGCCAGGGATGTCTCGGCCTCCTCGGCATGGATTACCGGTCCTTCGATGTCGGCTAGGACATCCGCGGCCAGCTCCCACCACTGCACGAGGAACACTCGCCGCCCGGTGACCTCGAAGTACCGATTCACAGCCACGGTCAATGCCGCAACATTGCCACCATGGCCGTTCACAGCGATCACCTCTTCCAGGCCATGAGCATGCAGTGACTCGCAGACTTCCTGGAATACCTGAAGAAAGGTGTCAGTCTGCAGGCGAAGGGCACCAGGAAACTGCATGTGGTACCACGACAGCGTCACGTTCAGCGTCGGCGCCACAAGCACATCGAGGCCTTCCGACGCGGCTGCTTGCGCCGCGCGGTCCGCCAGAGCACGCGCGATCACACAGTCCGTATCCAAAGGCATATGCCTGCCGTGCTGCTCGGTGGTGCCGATTGGGAGGAGTACCGCGGTTACCCCCGCGTCGATCCGCTCCTGCAGCTCAACCCAAGTCATTCTTTCCATGAACCGCTCGGCAGTCATATTCTCTCCATTTCGGTATCTCGGTCCGGAAGCGCTACAGCGTAGCCACTGCTCTGACTGGACTCCCGGTTCCGCCCAGGAACTTCAGGGGGTAGCCGGTAAACATGAACTCGCCTCGTCCGACGAGCTGATCGAGGTTGACGAGCCACTCGTAGTGGATCAGCCCACGGTCACGGCAGACGCGGTGGTTTGGGAATCCTCTCGTTCCGCCCTTATCTGTAGAGGGACCCTCGACGCCGTGCACACGCGACCCGCGGTCGGCCAACCAGTGGGTCGCCTCGGCGGTCAGTCCGGGGTTGTGCGTGACGACTTCAGGTTCGGGCCAGTGCCGAGCGTGGAACCCGCTGCAGAGCAGGACGATCTGATCCGAGATTTCGACCCCAGCCTCGTTCTCTGCCTTTTCGAGGTCCTCGACGTCGATGTCGCCAAGGTCTGGGATGTGACGAAGATCGAGGCAGACAGCCCGGCCAGCGAACCAGTGAAGCGGCATCTGGTCGATCGACTCGCCGCCGTCCTTGATATGCAGCGGAGCGTCGACGTGGGTCCCGACGTGCTCGAGCATCGAGACGTAATTGATCGCGTAGGTGAACGGATCCTCCTCGGTACCCAAGCCGACGCTCTTGGCCTGCTCGTGATTGACGTAGGGCAAGATGATCGGTGACGGAAACAGCGCGTGTGCCGGCATGCCGTTCGAGATCTCGAGCGAGAGGTCGATTTGGGCGGTCGTGTTGCTGGGGGTCATTGCGTCCGCTCCTCTGTGTTGGGGCCCGCAGAATACGCGCGATGCGAACATGTACGCCAGAGCCTTGATACCTCGGAGACCTCCAGATGCCGACGGCTGGGCGCCCCTGACTTGAGGCGTCTTGGTCCCGCGCTCGGGGAGCGCGACTTCCTCCTCTGGTGGCTGGCCCTGCTGGGGATGGACCTGGCCCTGCAGATGGTCGAGGTCGCGATCGGCTGGGAGGTGTACTCGCTGCACGGCAGCGCACTCGACCTCGGCTGGATCGGGTTGGCCGAGTTCATCCCACTGTTCGTGTTCGCGCTGCCGTTCGGCCAGCTGGCCGACCGGTTCCCTCGCCGGCTGATCTTCGCCGCGGCACTGGTGATCGGTGCGGGCGTCGGCGGCGGGCTGGCCGCCGTCAGCTCCGCGGGCGTCAACGAGGTGTGGCCATACCTGGCGCTGGCCGTGCTGGCCGGGACCTCGATGGCTCTTGGGTTGCCGGCGGCGCGGGCGATGCCGCCGACGCTGGTCGGCCCGGAGCTGCTGCAGAGCGCGATGAACCTGCGGTCGATCGCGACCCAGGCCGGCACCGTGATCGGTCCGGCGCTCGGCGGATTCCTGTATGCGGTGTCCCCGACATTCGTGTACCTGCTGGCGGCCGGCGTGTGCCTGATCTCGGCGGTGTGCGCGGTCGCGATCAGCCCACGGGCCGGAGCCGGCGCCGAGGAGGACCAGCTCCCGCCCATGATCGAGGAGGAGACGGCCCCCGGGCCCGCGAGCATGGAGGGCGTCCTCGAGGGGCTGCGGTTCGTCGGGCGCACCCAGATCCTGCTCGGCGCGATCCTGCTCGACCTGCTCGCGGTGCTGTTCGGCGGCGCGGTCGCGTTGTTGCCGGTGTTCGCCAAGTCGATTCTGCACGTCGGGCCGACCGGCCTGGGCGTGCTCCGTGCCGCACCCGCGATCGGCGCGCTGCTCGGCGCGGCCTACATCACCCGCCGCCCGATCCGCGGCCGCGCCGGACGCACCCTGCTGATCGCGGTCGGCCTGTACGGCGTCTCGATGATCGTGTTCGGCCTGTCGCGCGTGTTCGTGATCTCGCTGCTGGCGCTGATCGCCAGCGGCTTCGTCGACCTCTACAGCATGAACATCCGCGCGACCACGGTCGCGCTGGCGACCCCGGACCGCCTGCGCGGCCGCGTCAATGCGGTCGAAATGGTGTTCATCAGCGCCTCCAATCAACTCGGCGCGTTCGAGTCCGGTCTGGCCGCGTTCCTGGTCGGCACCGTGCCCGCGGTCGTCGGCGGCGGCGTCATCACGATCCTGCTGGCACTGACCTGGGGACGGCTGTTCCCGGCGCTCGCCGACGTCGATCGGCTCGAGGACGTTCGACCAGCCGAGCCGGACCGGCCGGTTGCCGGCTTAGCCGCGTAGCCTGGGTTTCGAGATGGAGGGCCTGAAAACGGCGAACCTCGGCTTGAAGTTCCTCCTGGAACTGGCGGCGATCGCAGCATTCGCCTACTGGGGTGCCAGCCACTCGCCGGTGGTGCTCGCGGTGATCCTCGCGATCGCGTTGCCGGCACTGTTCATCGCCGCCTGGGGGATCTGGGCGGCGCCGCGCTCTCGGCGCCGCCTGCCCCGCGAGACCCGGGTGCCGTTCGAGCTCGGCTGCTTTGCCCTCGCCGCGGTCGCCTTGATCGGCGGCGGGGCCACCGTCGCCGGAATCGCGTTCGCGGTTGTGGCCGCGGTCAACGCCGCGCTGCTTGCGGCGTTCGGTCAGCTCGAGGCGTAACCCACGACGCGTGCGCGTTCTTGCGCGGACCAGGGCCGAGTAGGACACTATCGCTCATGACGAACATCACGCTGATCGGCGCCGGCAGCGTCGAGTTCACCCAGATCCTGCTCGCCGACCTGTCGGACTTTCCCGAGTTGGCGGGCACGACGATCGCACTCCACGACATCGACGAGCAGCGGCTGGAGACGGCCGAGCGAATCGCCCGGTACGTGAGCGACCAGACCGGGGCGGGCTTTCGGATCCGTGCCGAGCTCGACCGGCGCGCCGCGCTGCACGGCGCCGACTTCGTCGTCAACGAGATCCAGGTCGGCGGCTTCGACGCCACGTTGAGGGACTTCGACATCCCGGGGCACTACGGCGTGCGCCAGACGATCGGCGACACGATCGGCGTCGGCGGGGTGTTCCGCGGGCTGCGGACGATCCCGGTGCTGGTGGCGATCGCCAACGACATGCTCGAGGTGTGTCCGGACGCGATGCTGCTCAACTACGCCAACCCGATGGCGATGCTCCCATGGGCCGTGTGGGAGGGCACCGAGCTGCCCAACGCGATCGGGCTGTGCCACTCGGTCCAGAACACCCACGAACAGCTCGCCGAGATCGTCGGGGTGCCCGTCGATCAGATCGACTACACGACCGCCGGGTTGAACCACCAGGCGTTCGTGCTGAAGTTCGAGCGCGACGGCGAGGACCTCTACCCGCTGCTCGACGCGGCGATCGAGCGTGACCCCGAGGGACTGGGCCGCCGCGTGCGGATTGAGCTGTACCGCTCGTTCGGCTACTTCCCGACCGAGTCCAGCGAGCACAGCGCCGAGTATGTGCCGTGGTTCATGCGTCACGACGACCAGCTCGAGCGCTACCGGATCCCGGTCGACGAGTACCTGCGGCGGTCGCTCGAGAACCTCGACGAGTACGAGGAGGTCCGCCAGGCGCTGAACGACGGCGGCGCGATCCCGATCGAGCGCGAGGGCGAGCTGGCGCCGCGCTACATCCACTCGCTGGTCACGGGCCAGCCCCGGATCGAGTACGGAAACGTCCGCAACGAGGGGCTGCTCGATGATCTGCCCCCCGGCTGCTGCGTCGAGGTGCCGTGCCGCGTCGACGGCGGCGGGGTGCACCCGATCGCGATCGGGTCGTTGCCGCCCCAGTGCGCCGCGCTCAACCGCACGTTCGTCAACGTCGCCCAGCTGACGATGAGAGCGGCGCTGGAGGAGAACCGCGACCACGTCTACCAGGCGGTGATGCTCGACCCCAACGCCGGCGCGACGCTCACGATCGAGCAGATCCGCTCGATGGTCGACGAGCTGATCGACGCCCACGGCGATCTGCTGCCGCCGGGCATCCGGGCGGGCTCGAAGGCGGCGGTCAGACGGTCGTGACCCGGACGCCGGCTTCCTGAAGCGCGGCGATCGCTCCGGCGTCGGCGCCGTCGTCGGTGATCAGCTCGTCGACCTCGGACAGCTCGCAGATTCGCGCGAACGCAACCTTGCCGATCTTCGAGCTGTCGGCGACGACCGTCACCTGGTTGGCCCGACCGATCAGCGCGCGGTTGGTGTGGGCCTCGATCTCGTGATGGGTGGTCAGGCCGGCGAGCGGCGAGATCCCGTCGACCGCGAGGAACACCATGTCCAGGTTCAGCCCGTGCAGGCTGGCCTCGGCCAGCGGCCCGACCAGCTCGTAGGACTCCGAGCGGGCGACGCCCCCGGTCACGACCAGCTTCAGATTCGGCCGTACCGCGAGCTCGGAGGCGATGTTCAGCGCGTTGGTCACGATCGTCAGCTGCCGGCGGTCGACCAGCACGCGCGCGACCTCGGTGGTCGTGGTGCCGCCAGTCAGCCCGATCGCCCAGCCCTCGAGCACGCGCGTTCCCGCCTCGCGCGCGATGCGCAGCTTCTGCTCGGGCTGGCGCGTGCTCTTGTAGCGGAGCGGCAGCTCGTACAGGACGCCCTGGGGTACCGCGCCGCCGTGCGTGCGACCGAGCAGGTGCTGGCTCTCGAGCAGCCTAAGGTCGCGGCGGATTGTGGCCGCCGAGACGTCGAGCTCGGCGGCGATCTCCCCCACGCTCACGCTCCCGTCGGCCGACAGCCGCTCGAGGATCGCGCCAAGACGCTCAGGCTGCTGCATGAGCGAAGTGTATGTCTGGCGCAGGCGTAATGAGCATCTGAGCGCAGATCTGGTGTTGCATCTTGCGCATCTGACGCATATATTGCGCAGAAGTGAGCGTGACGTTGCGCGAGATCGAAAGCCAGCCGGCACTCTGGGGAAAGGCCGCCGGCATGGCTGCCGAGGTACGGGACAGGCTGCCCGAGCCCGGGCGGCGTGTCGCGATCATCGGCTGCGGGACCTCGTACTACATCGCCCAGGCGGTGGCCGGAATACGCGAGCTGCACGGGATCGGCGAAACCGACGCGTTCGTGGCATCGGAGATGCCGAGCACCCGCCACTACGACCTGGTGGTGGCGATCTCGCGGTCGGGCACCACGACCGAGGTCGTCCGGGCGCTCGACGCGCTGCCCGCCGGGACGCCATCGCTGGCGATCTCCGCCGTGCCCGACACCCCGGTCGTGCAGGCGGCAGGTGACGCGGTGCTGCTGGAGTTCGCCGACGAGTCCTCGATCGTTCAGACGCGCTTCGCCACCACGGTGCTGGCGCTGCTGCGCGCGGATCTCGGCCACGACGTCGGACCGGCGATCGCGGAGGCCGAGGCCGTGCTGTCCCAGCCGCTGCCCGTCGAGCCGTCCGAGTTCGAGCAGTTCGTGTTCCTCGGCCGCGGCTGGAGCGTCGGGCTCGCGTTCGAGGCCGCCCTGAAGTTCCGGGAGGCGGGGGGAGCCTGGGCGGAGGCATACCCGGCGATGGAGTACCGCCACGGGCCGATCAGCGTCGCCGGACCGAGCACGCTCGTGTGGTTCTTGGCCGGCGCCGACGACGACCTGGTTGCGGCGATCCGAACCACCGGCGCGTCGATCCAGGAGAGTCGGGCGGACCCGATGTCCGAGCTGGTCACGCTCCAGCGGGCGGCGGTGGCACTTGCGCAGTCCCGCGGCCTTGATCCAGACCAACCACAGCACCTGACGAGATCAGTCGTACTGCCATGAGGTGACTGGAGGAGAGATGAAGCGCGTTTGCCTGTTTGTCGTCGCGGCCGCATTGATGCTGGCCGCCTGTGGAGGGAGTTCGAGCAGCAGCAGCAACGGCGGTTCGGCCGGCGGGTCAAGCGGCAGCCCAAAGGGCCACGTGAACATCACGCTGTGGCACGGCTACACCGACGCGGAGGCGACCGCGATCAAGGCGCTGGCCAAGCAGTTCAACGCCACCCACCCGAACATCACGGTGACCACTCAGTTCTACGGCAACACCGATTACGCGCTGCAGAAGGTGCTGGCCGCGATCGCCGGGCGGAAAACCCCCCGACATCTCCTACCTATACGGCTCCTGGGCCGCGAACATCGCCACTAACCCAACCACGGTGGACCTCACCCAGTACGTGAAATCGCCGTCGTGGAACTGGAGCGATATCTGGCCGGCGGCGCGCAACGTCGCGACCGTCAACGGCAAGGTGATCGCGATCCCCGCGCTGATCGACAACCTCGCGCTGGTCTATAACAAGCGGCTGTTCGCCCAGGCGGGGATCTCGCCGCCGAACGCCAACTGGACCTGGACGGATTTCGAGAACGCCGCGATCAAGCTCACCAACCCGGCCAAGAAGCAGTTCGGGTGGGCGTACGTCAACGACGGCAGCGAGGACACGGTGTGGAGGTTCTGGGCGATGCTGTGGCAGGCCGGCGGCTCGATCCTCACCCGCGACGGAAAGAAGGCCGCGTTCGACTCGCCGGCCGGCGTCAAGGCGCTGACGATGATGCAGACCCTGGTCGAACCACAAGTCGATCTACCTCGACAACGGCAGTGACAACTACCCCGGCGTGTTCACCTCCGGCCACATCGCCATGCTGTGGACGGGCCCCTGGGACCTGAGCCAGATCAACACCGGTCAAGCAGCCCTACGGGGTCACGATCCTGCCCGCGCGACCTGAACCATCAGACGATCTCGGGTCCCGACAATTGGGTGGTGTTCAATAACGGCAGCGCGCGCGTGAACGCCTCGGTCGAGTTCCTCAAGTGGCTCACCTCCCCGGCGATCGATCTCAAGTGGGCGACGATGACCGGCGACCTCCCGATCCGCGCCTCGGTCTCGCAGCTTCCGGGTTACAAGAAGTTCGTGGATAAGTACCCGGGCATCGGCGAGTGGGTCGCGAACCTCCGCAACGCCACCCAGTCGCGACCGGTCACGACCACCTACCCGAAGATCTCAACCGCCGTCGGGCAGGCGATCCAGTCGGTGCTGCTCGGCAAGGCACAGCCCCAGCAAGCGCTGTCCAACGCCGCCAACCAGGTCAACGGGATCCTCTCCGCCCCGAGTTGAGGCCGGGCCCCGGGATATGACCGCGCTGGCGCAGCGCACCCAGCCGGCCCACCGCCGCCCTCCGGCGTGGAAGCGGCTGGTCGGCTCCGAGCACTTCGCCGGCTGGGCGTTCGTGACGCCGGCGGTGGTGCTGATCGCGGTATTCATGCTGATCCCGATCGGCTGGTCGCTGCTGCTCTCGCTGCAAGCGAACAACCTGCTGGCGCCCGGCCACTACATCGGGCTCGCGAACTACAAGGCGCTCGCAAAGGACCAGCAGTTCCGCTCCGCGATCGGCCACACGCTCGTCTACACGGTGATCTTCGTGCCGGTCTCGATCGTCGGCGCGCTCGCGCTCGCGGTCGCGCTCAATCGCAAGATCCGCGGGATCCGGTTCTACCGGCTGGCGGTGTTCATCCCGCTGGTGACCTCGACAGTCGCCACCGGGATCCTGTTCCTGTGGCTGCTGGACCCGACGTTCGGCCTGGTCAACTACATACTGCACGAGCTGGGACTGCCCCAGCAGCAGTTCCTCCAGGACCCGAACCAGGCTCTCTACTGCATCGTCGCGATGACCGTCTGGGGCTGGCTCGGGTTTGACGTGATCATCTACCTGGCCGCGCTGCAGGGAATCCCCGAGGATCTGCTCGAGGCGTCCGAGATCGACGGCGCCAGCCGCTGGGCCACCTTCCGCAGCGTCGTGCTGCCACTGCTCGGCCCGGCGACGTTGTTCCTGGTCGTGTGGTCGACGATCAACGCCTGCAGCTGTTCGACGAGATCTACGTGACGACCCGCGGCGGGCCGCTCGGCTCGACCACGGTGATCGTCTACTACCTGTACCAGCAGGCATTCCAGTTCTTCAACGCCGGCTACGGCGCGGCATGGCCTACGTGCTGTTCGTCGGGGATGCTGATCGTGACCCTGTTCCAGCTGTGGGTCGGCCGCCGCCGCGTCTACTACACCTCGTGATGTGCGACCTCAGCCGCCACCGCAGAGCGCCTCGTCACGCTCGACGCTCCAGCCCGGCCAGCCGCGCCGGCGCCGGCCGTTCAGCCCGTGGCATCTGGTCCTGGCGCCGATCGCGGTGATCATGCTGATCCCGCTGATCTGGATGGTGATCCTGTCGCTGGAGACGCCGCCGAAGTCCCAGAGCTTCCCGCTTGTCGTGCTGCCGAGCGGACTGCACTTTCACAACTACGCGCAGACGTGGAACTCCGCGCCGTTCGGCGACTTCTTCCTCAACAGCGCGCTTTACTCGCTGGCGACCGTCGCGGGCAACCTGCTGTTCTGCAGCCTCGCCGCCTACGCGTTCGCGCGCGCTTGAAGTTCTTCGGACGAGACGTGCTGTTCGTCGTGCTGCTGGCGACGCTGATGGTCCCCTACCAGGTGCTGCTGATCCCGACGTTCCTGATCGTCAAGCACCTCGGGCTGGTCGACAGCGTCGGCGGTCTGATCATGCCCAACCTGTGCAGCGCGTTCGGGATCTTCATGTTGCGCCAGTTCTTCCGCACGCTGCCGATCGAGCTCGAGGAGGCCGCCCGGATCGACGGCACCTCGCGGCTGGGGATCCTGTTCAAGATCGTTTTGCCGCTTTCGTTGCCGGCGCTGGCCACGCTCGCGATCATCCAGTTCATGTGGTCGTGGAACGACTTCCTGTGGCCGCTGATCATCATCGACACGGCCAGCCACGCGCCGCTCCAGCTCGGCCTGTCCAGCCCTGCAGGGAGCGCACCGCAGCCACGTGGAACCTGGTGATGGCGGGCACGGTGATGAGCCAGATCCCGATGCTCGACGTGTTCCTGATCGCGCAGCGGTGGTTCATCCGCTCGATCGCGTTCACGGGGATCAAGTGATGACCGCTCGAGGGTGCGACTGAGATGCCGGGCGTGGCGCTCGAGGACGTGACCAAGGTGTTCCCCGGCGGCGCGGTGGCCGTCGACGAACTGTCGCTCGAGATCGGCGACGGCGAGTTCATGATCCTGGTCGGCTCTTCGGGCTGCGGCAAGACGACCGCGCTGCGGATGATCGCCGGGCTGGAGAAGCCGACCAGCGGCACGATCCGGATCGGGGAGCGCGTCGTCAACGACGTCTCGGCGCGCGATCGTGACATCGCGATGGTGTTCCAGAACTACGCGCTGTACCCGCACATGTCGGTGTACAAGAATCTCGCCTACCCGCTCCGCCAGCAGCGCGTGCGCCGCGCCGAGATCGACCGCCGGGTGACCGAGATCGCCCAGATGCTTGGCCTCGAGAAGCTGATGAAGCGCCGCCCGGGACAGCTGTCGGGCGGCCAGCGCCAGCGCGTGGCCATGGGCCGAGCGCTCGTCCGCGAGCCCGAGGTGTTCCTGCTCGACGAGCCGCTGTCGAACCTTGACGCGAAGCTGCGCGTGCAGATGCGCGCCGGCCTCAAGCGCCTGCACGGCCGGCTCGGCGTGACCACCGTGTACGTCACCCACGATCAGGTCGAGGCAATGACGCTGGGCGACCGGATCGCGGTCCTGTCAGACGGCAAGCTCCAGCAGCTCGGCCCGCCCCAGGAGGTCTACGACCGACCCGCCAACGTGTTCGTGGCGGGGTTCATCGGCAGCCCGCCGATGAACCTGCTGCGGGGGTCGGCGGCCGCGGGGCGGGTGAAGGCGGGCGAGTTCACGCTGGAGCGCGCGGGCGTGCCCGACGGCGAGCTGGTGGTGGGGCTGCGCCCCGAGGCGTTGCGCCCGGCGGTCGACGGGATGCCGGCGATCGACTTCCGCGTCGACGTCGTCGAGCCGCTGGGCGACGAGCTGATCGTCCACGGGTCGCTGGCCGCCGAGCTGATCGCCGCTGCCTCCGAGGAGCTTGACGCGGACGTGATCGCGCCCCATGACGGAACGCTGGTCGAGGCGGTGGCGTGCCTGGCCCCGCGCGACCGTCCAAAGGAGGGGAGCGTGATCCGGCTCGGCGTCGACCCCGAGCAGGTCCACGTGTTCGACGCCCGGACCGGGCTGGCTATCCGCTGAGCTCGGTGATCTCGGCCCCGGCCGCGAGCGCCCGCGCGCGGTTTGGGTCCAGGTGGCCCGCGCCCGGGATCTCGGCGTTCGCCGTCGCCGCGCCGAGCGCGAGCGCGATCGCGTCTGGCCACGGATCGTCGCGATCCAGTCCGGCCAACAGCCCGCCGAGCAGCGCGTCGCCGCTGCCGACCGGATACCTGCCGCGCTCGTACAGGCGTCCCCGGTGAACGCGGCCCTCGGGGTCGACCGCCACGACGCCCGCCTCCCCCATCGTGATCACGGCCGCGTGGCCGTCGCCGCCGATCTCGCCGCGGATCTCGGATGCGGCCCGCTTGACCTGCTCAACCCCCTCGATCTCGCGGTCGAGCAGCTCGGCGGCCTCGTGAACGTTGATCTTGACGACTGTCGGCCGCGCGCTCAGCGTCTGGGCCAGGCCGTCGGACCGCGAGTCCAGCGCGGTCGGGACGCCGGCCTCGTGGGCGGTCGCGATCATCCGGCTGAAGCCGTCGTCGGGCGTGCCGGGCGGCATCGTGCCCGCCAGCGCCAGCCACGAGCCGAGCGGCAGCAGATCGGCCGTCAGCCGCTCCAGGTGACCCCACTCATCGTCGTTGGACACGCTGCCTGCCTCGTAGAACTCGGTCAGGCGACCGGTCTGGCGGTCGGCGACCGATAAGCTCGAGCGCGTTTCGCCCTCGCCCCACACGAACCGCCCGTCGACGCCCTCGGCTGCGAGCTGATCGACGATCCAGCGGCCGGCGTGGCCGGCGAGGATGCCGGTGACGATCGCCTCGCCGCCGAGCGCCTTGGCGACCTGGGCGACGTGGATCCCCTTGCCGCCGGGCAGCGCGACGAAGTGGTCAGGACGGTGGATGTCGCCATGGTTGAGCTGGTCGACCTCGAACAGCTTGTCGATCGACGGGTTGCCGGCCACGCACACGATCATGCAGCGAGCGCCTCCGCGAGCGTCGGCTGCGCGGCCGTGCCGCCGACCGCGCGGGTCGATAGCGCGCCGCAGGCGCACCCGAGCGTGAGCGCTCGCTCGAGGCTCCACCCCCTCAGCAGCCCGGCGAGCACGCCGGCATCGAACGAGTCGCCTGCGCCAACGGTGTCGACCGGCTCGGTCCCCGCCGGGGCGTCCGCCGTGACCAGCTGCCCGTCGGCGGTGGCGGCCAGCGCCCCCTCGGCGCCGAGCTTTACCGCGACCACCGGACCGAGCCTGGCCAGCGTCCGGGCCGCGTCCCCGGGGTCCTCGCGGCCCGCGATCCGGGTCGCCTCTTCTGCGTTGGGGAGGAACAGGTCGGTGACCGCAAGCACCTCGCGCAGGCCGCCGTCCCAGCGCTCGGTCGGATCCCAGTTGGGGTCGATCGAGGTGCTCGCCCCGGCGGCACGGGCTCGCCCGAACAGCTTGGCCAGGCCCGGGACCAGCGCGGTCTGCAGGAAATAGGAGGCGACGTGGAGGTGTCGCGCGCGCGCGACCAGCTCAGGGATCACGCCGTCGGCTGACAGCGCAGCGATCGTCCCCGGGAACGTCAGGATCGCCCGGTCACCCGCGCGGCTGAGAATCACCGTGAGCCCGGTGCGGGCGGACGCCTCGACCGCGATCGCGCCGGTGTCCACGCCGCGCTGCGCCAGCGCGTCGCGCATGAACGAGCCGAACAGGTCGTCCCCCACCACCCCCACGAACGCCGTGCGCAGTCCGAGCCGCGCGGCGCCCGCGGCCATGATCCCGCCCGAGCCGCCGATCGTCAGCTCGGCGCCGTCGACGAGCCGCTCGACCTGCCCGAAGGCGGGCTCGATCCGCTCGCCGCTGAGCACGAGGTCCGGGTTGCAGTCGCCGAGCACGACGACGTCGAAGTCGGGTGAGGCCATGACCGTGCGCCGTGGCTAGGCCCAGCAGGGCTTGTACAGGCGGCCGTTGAGGTCGAGGTTGTAGAGCACGCCCATGATCCCGGCGCGTGCGTCCGACGCGCAGAACGACGGAAACAGCGAGGCCTTGTACTCGGCGTTGAGCACCGGCTTGCCGGCCCGCAGGTACGGACGGTAGGCGCCGCACTCCGAGTACTGGTTGCACTGCTCGTCGAGCGCGCCATCGAAATGCGGCTCGAGCTGGCGCGCCTGCTCGGGGTCGTTCTTCTCGAACACCGCCAGCCCCAGGCGATGGGCCTCGCCGGCGACCCAGTCGTCATAGGCGAGCTGGTTGCGCGCGGTCAGCTTGAAGCCGGTCTGGTTGCTGTAGCCGTCCATGTTGTCGGGTTCGAGCGCGTCGAAGTGCTTGCGCGCGCACATCTGCAGCCGCCGGGTCATGATCGGCTTGAGCACCGACAGCCGGCGGATGTCCAACCACCGCTCGCCCGGCCAGCCGTTGCTCTTGCCCTTGACCGAGGCCGGGAACTGCTTGGCGTCCGAGCGCCAGTTCTCCCAGGTGCCGATGTCGATGTAGCAGACCACCCGCTTGCCGAGCTTGTGCAGCGCGGCGACCTCGGAGGACTTCGTGTTGAACCCGTCTATGTCGTAGACGGACGCGTCGACGGTGTTGGGAATCCGCCCGTCCAGCTGCCAATACCAGGTGAAACGCGTTGCCGGGTGCCAGCGCGCCAGCGCCGCTGGGGCGAGCCCGAGCAGCAGCGCGATTGCCGTCACCACCGCCGCGCGGCACAGGTGCTTCGCGGTCATCTGTGCAGCTTGCCAGCTTTGGCCGCCACGGGCGGTTGAAGGCACTCGGCCCAGCCGATATCGTGAACCGACCGATCAACCGGCAGGTCCAGTTGAGGAGAGGTGAGCGAAGTGCCCGATCAGCAGTCGACGCCGGCCGCCAATCGCCGCGAGGACCTGGAGCGCAGCGCCGTGGACCGGCTGCACTCGGCCTTGGATGCCGGGGATCTCGACGCCGCCCGCAAGGCGGCTGACGGCATCCTCCTCGAAGAGCGGCCGATCCACGATCTGTACGGCGACATGTGCGCGTCGTTCTTGACCTACATCGCCGAGAAGCTCGGCGAGGACGGCGTCGACGAGGCGTGGCGCCACGTCGCCAACGACGTGTGGAGACCGGTGCTCGAACAGTTCAAGGCCTCGCAGGACGCGACCGGTCTGGCGACGGCGTTCGGCCAGTTCCTGATCTCGCACCGCTACGACTTCAGCGTCTGGGAGGACCACGAGAAGTGGACGTTCGAGGTCCACTACTGCACCAGCGGCGAGCGGATGGTCGTCGAGGGCAAGGTCGACGGCACCGCCGGTGACACCGCCGGTCACCACCGGTTCGGCTCCACCAGCAAGGCGTACGAGTGGTCCCTGGGCCGCGAGGACTTTCCTTACTACGACGTGCACTCGGTGCTGTGGATGAAGCTGCTGCCGGCCGAGTGGGGATGGGACGTGATGGACATCGACTACGACACGAAGGGTCACGGCGAGGTGGCGATCACCAAGTACGTGATCTATAAGGAGCCGCGCTCGTGAACGGAACCACGACCTACCGTGTCGGCGTGGACATCGGCGGCACGTTCACCGACCTGCTGGTTACCGACGGATCCGGCAAGGGCCGGGTGTACAAATCCCCCACCACGCCTAGTGACCCGACGGTCGGTTTCTTCGCCGCGCTGCAGCGGGCGGCCCGCGAAGACGGGCATGGAGCTCGACGACTTCCTGGCGCGGGTGGCGACGATCGTGCACGGAACCACGATCACCACGAACGCGGTGCTGACCGGGGAGGGCGCCGTCACCGGCTTCGTCACCACCAAGGGCTTCCGTGACGTGCTGAACATGCGCCGCGGCCTGAAGGAGCGCCAGTTCGAGAAGTACGCGCCGCCGGCGCCGCTGATCCCGCGCCACCGGATCGAGGTGGTCGACGAGCGGATCACGGTCGACGGCGAGGTCGCGACCGCGCTGAACGAGCGCGACGTCTACGACGCCGCCCAGCGGCTGCGCGAGGCCGAGGTCGAGGCCGTCGCGGTGTCGTGCCTGTGGTCGTTCCTCAACCCGGTCCACGAGCGACGGATCGGTGAGATCCTCGAGGCCGAGCTGCCCGACGCTTACGTGTCGCTGTCGACCGAGGTGCTCCCGCAGATACGCGTCTACGAGCGCCACAGCACCACCGCGCTCAACGCGTATGTAGGGCCGGTGCTCAAGCGCTACTTGGTGCGGCTCGACGAGGAGCTGTCCAACCACGGCTTCGGCGGGACGCTGCTCGTGATGCAGTCAAACGGCGGCGTGATGTCGCCCGACGTGGCGCAGCGCTTTGCCTCCAACACGCTGCTGTCGGGGCCCGCCGGGGGTCCGCTGGCGGGCCTCTTCTACGGCGCGACCCACGGCTTTGCCAACGCGATCACGATCGACATGGGCGGCACCTCGTTCGACGCCTCGCTGGTCGCCGACGGCACCCCGACCGTCACCAGCGAGGGCGAGATCGGGGGCCACCGGATCGCCTCGCCGGTGCTCGACATCCACACGGTCGGCGCCGGCGGTGGTTCGGTCGCGTGGATCGACTCCGGCGGGCTGCTGGCGGTCGGGCCCAAGAGCGCGGGCGCCGACCCCGGCCCGGCCTGCTACGGCCAGGGCGGCACCGAACCGACGGTCACCGACGCCGACCTGCTGCTCGGCTACCTGGACCCCGAGTTCTTCCATGGCGGCGAGCTCAAGCTCGACGTGGCGGCGGCCAAGGCCGCGGTCGGGCGGCTGTCCGAGCAGCTGGGGATCGGCGAGACCGAGGTTGCGGCGGGCATCTTCGACATCGTCAACGCGAACATGGCGGCCGCGCTGACCGTCGTCTCGGTCCAGCGCGGACACGACCCCCGCGAGTTCCTGCTCGTGGTCGCGGGCGGCGCAGGGCCGATCCACGCGGCGGCGATCGCGCGCGAGCTCGAGATCCCGCTGATTCTCGTCCCCCGCGAGTCGTCGGTCTTCTGCGCTGCGGGGATGCTGATCTCAGACCTCAAGCACGACTACGTACGCACCTACGCGCGCGAGCTCGACAAGGTCGACCTCGGCGAGCTCGAGGCCGGCTACCGCCAGATGGTGCAAGACGCACGCTCGACGCTCGAGGCCGAGGGGCTGCCGGCCGACCGGGTGACCACGACGTACTCGGCCGACCTGCGCTACGTCGGTCAGTTCAACGAGGTCGAGGTCGTGGGCTTTGCCGACGGCGACGTCGCCCAGGCGGCGCTCGACGAGGTCGTGGCGGCGTTCCACGCCCGCCACGACGCCCTCTACGGGTACTCGATGCCCGGCGCGCCCGTGGAGCTGATCAACCTGCGCGTGTCCGCGCGCGGGCAGACCGAGAAGCCGCAGCTCGGGAGATCGCCGGAAGGCGGCGCCGACCCGGCCGGCGCGTTGCGCGGCCGGCGCGAGGCCTACTTCGACGGCGGGTTCATAACCGTGCCGGTCTACGACGGGCTGAAGCTGGTGAACGGAAACGTGGTCTCGGGGCCGGCGATCGTCGATCAGCCGACCACCACGATCGTGGTCCCCGACGAATTCGAGCTCGCCTGTGACGAGTACGACAACTACCTGCTGCATCCGCGGGGCCAGAGCCTCGAGGACCTGCTGAGCGAGGGATGAGCATGGAACTAGACACGGTGAGCGTCGACCGGATCCTGGTGTCGGTGATCGGAAACCGGCTGGACGCGATCAGCAAGGAGATCGGGCAGACGATGCTCCGCACGTCGCGGTCTCCGATCTTCTCCGAGGCGCGCGACTTCGTGACCGCGATCTTCGACAACCAGCAGCGGATGGTGGCCCAGACCGCGTACATCCCGGTGCTGATGGGCGCGCTGCCCTACGCGATGAACGCGATCGCCGAGGCGTTCGAGGGTGACATCCACGACGGCGACGTGTTCATTCTCAACGACCCGTACCGGGGTAACAACCACCCGCCGGATATCACGATCGCCAAGCCGCTGTTCGCCGACGGGCAGCTGCTGTTCTGGGTCGTGTCCAAGGGTCATCACGCCGACGTCGGCGGCGCCGGAGTCGCGGGTTACAACCCGGGCGCGCTCTCGATCTGGGAGGAGTGCGTGCGGATCCCGCCGGCGAAGCTGTACGCCCGCGGCGAGCCCAACCGGGCGCTGTGGGACATGATCATGATCAACGTCCACATACCGTTCCTGGTCGAGGGTGATCTTCACTGTCAGGTCGGCGCGTGCAACATCGGAGAGCGCAGCCTGCGCAAGCTCGTCGACAAGTACGGTGCCCCCACCCTGTACTCCGCGATCGAGCAGATTTTCGACGCGTCCGAGGCGCAGATGCGCGCCGCGATCCGAGAGGTACCCAACGGCACGTACAAGGGCGAGCGGTTCATCGACACCGACGGGATCGACAAGCAGAACCTGATCCCGATCCGGGTGTCCCTGCGCGTCGAGGACGAGTCGATCACGTTCGACTACAGCGACTCGAGCCCGCAGGTGGCCGGCTACATCAACAGCACGATCGCCAACACCACGTCCTCGTCGTTCCTGGCCCTGTTCATCTCGATCGGCTCCGGGATCCGCTTCAACCAGGGCGCGTTGCGCGCCTTGGAGGTGATCGCTCCGCCGGGCACAGTCACCAACCCGATCGAGCCGGCGCCGGTCACGGGCAACACGATCTCCGCCTCGCAGGCGATCATCGAGGCCGTGTGGGTGGCGCTGGCCCAGGCGGTCCCCGAGCGGGTCGACGCCTGCTGGGCCCGGTGGTGCGCGCCGGCGACGATGGGCCTCAACCCCCGGACCGAACGGCCGTTCGGCGATATCCACTTCATGTGCAAGGGAGGCGCAGGCGCCAGCGCGGGCCAGGACGGCTGGGATCACCTGGGCACGGTCGTGTGCGCGGGCGGCCTGCGCGCCCCAGATCCGGAGCTGCACGAGCTCGTCGACCCCTACACGGTGCTCCAGTACGAGTTCTGGCCCGACAGCGCCGGCGCCGGCCAGTGGCGCGGCGGGATGGGCACGATCTACCGCTTCAGCGTCGACGCCCCCGGGATCGCGGCGGCCAACTTCGGAGGCGGCAACCGGCCCGAGACCGCGCCGTTCGGCCTCGTCGGCGGCCAGCCCGCGCCGCCGCACGAGCTGTACCTGCGCAAGCGCTCCGGCGAGTCGATCACGGTCGACGCCGAGACGTTCTACTCGCTCGACGAGGGCGACGTGTACGAGATCTATGAGAGCGGCGGCGGCGGCTACGGCGATCCGAAGCAGCGGCCCGTGGCTCACGTGGTCGCCGATGTCCGCGACGGCGTCGTGTCGGTTGATGCCGCGCGCGAGCGCTACGGGGTCGTGGTCGATCCCCAGACATTCCTCGTCGACGACGCCGCGACCGCGACCGCGCGGACCGGCGAGAGCCCCGATGGCTGACGTTCAGCCAGCTCCGGGCACCGACAAGCCCTCGTACGGCTCCTACCTCGAGGGCGAGCGTGGCGCGCACGCGGAGACGCTGTCGGGGATCGAGGTCGATCTCGTCTACGGGCCCGACGCCGTCGAGGGCCTGGACTACGAGGAGCAGCTCGGCGACCCCGGCGAGTATCCGTTCACCCGCGGCGTGTACCCGGACATGTACCGCGGGCGGCTGTGGACCCGCCGGGTGCAGGTCGGGTTCGGCACGCCCGCCGACACCAATGAGCGCCTCAAGTACCTGTTCGGCGAGGGCCAGGGCGGATTCATCCTGACGATCGACCTGCCGACGTCGTATGGGTTCGACGCCGACGAGGAGATCGCCGAGGGCGAGGTGGGCGTCACCGGCGTGTCGATTTCGACGCTCGAGGACATGGACACGATCTTCGACGGCTTCAGCCCCGACAGCGTGTCGGCGTCGCTGTCGATCCGCCCGCCCGTGTCCGCGGTGTCGCTGGCGATGCTCGCGCTCGTCGCGCAACGACGCGGCGTGCCGCTCGAGCGGGTGGTCGGCACCCAGCAGAACGACCCGCTGTTCCAGATGAGCGGCGGGCCGCACGAGACGATCGCCAAGTTCTTCCCCTGGGAGGGGACGTTGCGGCTCTGCCTGGACATCGTCGAGTTCGCCTCCCAGCGGATGCCCAAGCTCAACTGGATGGTCACCAACGCCTACAACCTGCGCGACACCGGCGTCAACGGCATTCAGGAGGCAGCGTTCGCGCTCAGCCACGCGATCAACATCTTCGAGCTGCTGTGCGAGCGCGGGCTGAGTGTCGACCAGTTCGCCCCGCGGGCGTCGTTCTTCTCCTCGTGCGGGATCGACTTCTTCGAGGAGATCGCGAAGTTTCGCGCCGAGCGGCGGATCTGGGCCCGGATCATGCGCGAGCGCTTCGGCGCCACCGACCCACGCGCCTGGCGCTTTCGCACCTCGGTGCAGACTGCCGGCAACACGCTCACCACCCAGGAGCCGCTCAACAACCTGATGCGGACGACCAGCGAGCTGCTGGCGGCGGTGCTCGCGGGCGTCCAGTCGGTGCACCTGTCGGCCTACGACGAGGGACTCAGCCTCCCCACCGAGCACGCCCAGCTGCTGTGCCTGCGCACCCAGCAGATCGTCGGCCACGAGACCGGCGTGACCCGCACCGCCGACCCGCTGGCGGGGTCGTACTTCGTCGAGCACCTGACCGATCAGATCGAGGCCCGGATCCTCGAGCTGATGGACCGCGTGCAGCAGCAGGGCGGGATGATCGAGGCGGTCCGGTCGGGCTGGCTCGAGGAGGAGATCGCGCTCGCTCGGGTACAGCGCCAGCGCGCGTTTGACACCGGCGACCGCACGCTCGTGGGCGTAAACCGGTTTGCCGGCGAGCGCGCCGAGGCCGTCGAGATCCATCAGATCCGCGCCGAGGAATGGGGAGCCGAGCGGGCCGAGTACCTGCGCGACTATCGCGCGCGTCGCGACCAGCGGGCTACCGACGAGGCGCTGGACCGCGTCACGCGGGAGATGAAGACCGACCGCAACATGATCGGAGTGATCATGGACGCGCTGCGAGCCAGCGCCACGGTCGGCGAGATCCACCGGGCGATGCGCGACGCCCACGGCTTCAAGATCGAGTGGTGAGCGGGATGTCAGAGCGAAAGATCCGCGTGCTGCTCGCGAAGATGGGCCTCGACTGCCACGACACGGCGATCGTCACGATCGCGCGGTCGCTGCGCGACGCCGGCATGGAGGTGATCTACCTCGGCCTGCATAACAGCGCCGCCAAGCTCGCCGCGGCGGCCGAGCAGGAGAGCGTCGACGTGGTCGGCCTGAGCTTCCTGTCGGGCCAGCAGCTGTACCAGACGCGCAAGCTGATCGACGAGCTGCAGCGGACGGGCAGCGATGACGTGTTGCTGATCGTCGGCGGGGTGATCCCGACCGACCACGTCGCCAAGCTCGAGGAGATGGGCGTCGACGCGGTGTTCACGCCCGGCGGAAAGATGAGCGACATCGTCGACTACATCCGTGCGAATGTCCCCGGCGGGCAGGAGGCGATGGCGGGGGACCGCGGGTGAACCTCGGCGAGATCCCGCGGCGCAACGCGCGCCGCTTCCCGCGGCGCGTGGGCCTGGCGTTCGGCGACACGCGGCTGACCTGGCCGCAGGTCAACGAGCGCGTCAACCGGTTCGCCAGCGCGCTCCACACCCGCGGTGTGAGCGCCGGCGACCGGGTGGCGATCCTGGCCCAGAACAGTCACCGCTTCCTCGAGGCCTACTGGGGGCTGGCCAAGCTCGGGGCGATCGCGGTACCGCTGAACTTCCGGCTGACCAGGCGTGAGATGGCGACGCTGCTCGAGCACTCGGGGGCGTGTGTGCTGATCGCGGGCGGTGAGTACGCGGAGGTGGCGGCTGAGCTGCCGGGCCTCAGGCTCGTGATCGGCCTTGACGGCGGCGGCGACGCCGACTCCTACGAGTCGATGCTGGCCGACGCGGAGGCGGACGAGCCGGAGCTCGGCGCAGGCAGCGACGATCCCTTCGCGATCATGTACACGAGCGGGACGACCGGCTTGCCGAAGGGCGCCGTGGTCACCCACGGCAACCTCGAGAGCAACGTCTACAACCAGGCGATCGCGGACACGGCCGACCCCGCCGACATCAACCTCGTGGCGACGCCGCTGTACCACATGGGCGCGGTGTTCATGGGCACGACGTACGCCGCGCTGGGGTGCACGCAGGTGATCCTCGAGCGCTTCGTCGCCGCAGAGGTGCTCGAGACGATCGAGCGCGAGCGGGTGACCACATGCCTGCTGGTGCCGACGATGCTCAACATGGTGCTCAACGAGCCGTCGATCGGCGAGCGCGACCTGGCCTCGTTGCGGCTGATCTTCTACGGCGGGAGCACGATCACCAGGGCGGTTCTCCGCCGGGCGATCGAGACGATCGGGTGCGGGTTCACCCAGGGCTACGGGCTGACCGAGACGATCGAGGCCACGTTCCTGACCGCCGACGACCACCGGCTCGACGACGACCCCGTCCACGAACGCCGGCTGGCGTCGGCCGGGCGCGAGGCGGTCAACGCCGAGGTGCGCGTCGTCGACGGCGAAGGCCGCGACCTGCCGCCGGGTGAGGTCGGCGAGGTGCTGATCCGCAGCCCGTCGGTGATCCGCGAGTACTGGCGGGCGCCGGAGGCCACCCGCGAGGCGATCCGTGACGGCTGGTTTCACACCGGCGACCTCGGCTACCGCGACGACGACGCGTTTCTGTTCATCGTCGACCGTAAGAAGGACATGATCATCTCGGGCGGGGTCAACGTGTACCCGAAGGAGGTCGAGGAGGTCCTGTTCGCGCATCCGTCGGTGCTCGAGGCGGCGGTGATCGGGGTGCCGGACGACACCTGGGGCGAGGCGGTGACCGCGGTCGTGGTGACGCGGCCCGGTTGCGAGCTGACCGAGGACGAGCTGCTCGAGCACTGCCGCGGCGCGCTCGCGGGGTACAAGAAGCCGCGCTCGGTCAAGTTCCTCGCGGAGCTGCCGCGAAATCCGAGCGGCAAGATCCTCAAGCGCGAACTGCGGGCCACCTACGGCGCGAGGCAGGCTGTCGCATGATCACGCTGGGCTCGATCGCCGCCCGCAACGCGCGGCACTTCCCCGACAAGCCTGCGTTCGTGATGGGCCCGCGCCGGGTCACGTTCGCCGAGCACCATGCTCGGGTCGGCCGCCTGGTACAGGCGCTGCGGGCGCGCGCGCTCGGGCCGGGCGACCGGATCGCGATCCTGTCTCGCAACTCGCTCGAATGCCTCGACGTGTTCGGCGCTGCCGAGCGAGGCGGCTTGCAGCTGGCACCGCTGAACTTCAGGCTGACGCCGGCCGAGCTCGACATGGTCCTGGGGCAGATCGACCCGCGCGTGCTGTTCCTGCAATCGCGGTACGCCGACGTCGCCGACGGGTTCCTGTCCGGGAGGGGTGATCGGCTCGCCGTGTTCATCGATGAGAGCTCCGGGGCCGACGGGCTGGCGCTGTCCTCGCTGATCGAAGAGGGCTCGACCGAACCGCTCGGGTATGAGCCGGACCCCGGCGACGTCTGTTACCTGATGTGCACCAGCGGCACCACCGGGACGCCGCGCGCGGCGATGCTCACCCACGGCGGGCAGTTCCTCGACGCCGAGGCGGTCGCGCTCGAGATGGGGCTGTCCCCCGATGACAGGCACCTGGCGACGATGCCGCTGTTCCACGTCGGCGGTCGCGCGATCGTGCTCGGGCACACGTTGCGCGGCGCCACTGTCCACATCCAGGACGGGTTCGACGCGCCGGCCGTCGCCGAGGAGCTCGCCCGCGAGCGGATCACCACCACGCAGGTGGTGCCGACGATGCTGTCGTGGCTGCTCGACGAGCCGCTGGCTGAGTCGGCGTTCCCGGCGCTGCGGATGGTGTTCTACGCCTCGGCGCCGATGCCCGTCGGGTTGCTTCGCCGCGGCATAGAGCGCCTGGGTCCAATCTTCATGCAGGGGTACGGCCAGACCGAGAGCGGCCCGCTCGCGACGACGCTGCGGCCGGAGGAGCACGAGCTCGCCGGGCCGGCCGCGGAGCGACTTGAGTCTTGCGGGCGGGCCGTTGCCGGGGTCGACCTGCGGGTGCTCGATGGCGACGGCAACGAGTGTGAGCCTGGCGCGGTCGGCGAGCTGGCGATCCGCAGCCCGTTCAACATGATCGGCTACCTCGGCCAGCCCGAGCTGACGACCGCCACGCTGGCCGACGGGTGGCTGCGAACCGGGGACATGGCGCGGATCGACACGGCCGGCTACGTGTTCATCGTCGACCGTAAGAAGGACATGATCATCAGCGGCGGCGAGAACATCTACCCGCGCGAGGTCGAGGAGGTCCTCCACCTGCACCCCGCGGTCGCCGAGGCCGCCGTGATCGGCGTGCCCGACGAGCTGTGGGGAGAGGCGCCGGTGGCGCTGGTGGTGGTGCGCGACCGACCACAGGACGAGCTCGCGCAGGAGCTTCACCTGTTCTGCCGCGACCGGCTGGCGCGCTACAAGTGTCCAAAGCTCGTGCAGATATGTGACTCACTGCCCAAGACGCCGACCGGCAAGGTGATCAAGCGGGAACTGCGCGAGCAATACGGACTGGCACGGGAACCGGCCAGCCAGGGGACGGCGGGATGACCGTCACCGTCTCGGGCGAGCGCGAGGAGCTGCGGCTCGCGGTCAGGCAGCTGATGGAGGGCCGGGTGCGCGCTCGGGCTGCCGAAATCGACGCCGAGGCGAAGTTCCCCGAGGACGTGCGCCGGCTGTTCGCCGAGCACGACGTGTTCCGCACGGTGGCGCCACCCGAGTACGGGGGGCTCGACGGGAGCCTGCTGACGCTGACGGTGGTGTGCGAGGAGATCACTCGGGTGTGCGCCAACTCCGGGATGGTGCTCGGCAACCAGTACCTGGGGGCCGGGCCGGTGCTGCTGTTCGGCTCCGAGCGCCAGAGGCAGGAACTGTTGCCGGCGCTGGCGTCGGGCCAGCTGCTGTGCTCCTTCGCCTTGAGCGAGCCCGAGGCCGGCTCGGACGCCGCCGCGCTTCGCACCCGCGCGCGCCGCGACGGCGACGAGTGGGTGATCTCGGGGCGTAAGAACTTCATCACCCACGCGAACGTCGCCGACGTGCTCACCGTGTTCGCGCGGGTCGACGGAGCCGACGGCCACGGAATCAGCGCATTCCTCGTGACCAAGGACGACCCGGGCTGGTTCGTCGACCGGATCGAGCACAAGATGGGGTTGCGCGGGTCTCCGACCTGCTCGCTGGTGCTCGAGGACGTGCGCGTCCCCGACTCCGCGCTGGTCGGCGAGATCGGCGCGGGACTGCGGATCGCGTTGACGTCGCTGAACAAGGGCCGGATCATGACCGCGTCGCTGGCGCTGGGGATCGCGCAGGGGTCGCTCGACCTCGCGCTGCGCTACTCGACCGAGCGCCGCCAGTTCAACCGCGCGATCGCCGAGTTTCAGGCGATCCAGTTCATGCTCGCCGACATGGAGACCGAGATCCAGGCCTCGCGCGCGCTGGTGCGCACGGCGGCGTCGGCCTACGACGAGGGAGACCCGGAGATCATCAAGCTGTCGGCGGCCGCGAAGCTGTTCGTGACCGAGATGGTCAACCGCGTGACCTCGACCGCCGTGCAGGTACTCGGCGGGTACGGGTACGTGTCGGACTACGGCGCCGAGCAGCGGATGCGCGACGCGCGGGTGTTCTCGATCTTCGAGGGGACCAACCAGATCCAGCGCCTGGTGATCGCGCGTGAGCTCCTCGGAGGCCGGCGATGATCGTCCGCGCCGGCGAGGCCACCGCCGACGGGCTCGGCGAGCGGCTCCGCGCCCTGCGGCTGTCGAAGGGACTGACCCAGGGCGACATCGCATCGCGTTCGGGGTTCAGCAACGCGTACATCTCGAAGATCGAGCTCGGCGCTGCCGGGGTACCGGTCGGGACGCTCGTGCGCTTGGCCGACGCGCTCGAGGTCGAACCCGACGAGCTCGCCGGCGAGCCGGTCGACCTGGCCGGTGACGCCAGCACCGGGCGCGACGAGATCCTCGCCGCGGCGATCGAACTGTTCGCCGCCAGGGGCTACAGCCGCGTCTCGATCCGCGAGCTCGGGGCCCGCGCCGGCTGCTCCACCGCGAACCTGTACCACCACTTCTCCTCCAAGTACGACATCTTCGTGTCGCTGATCGAGGGCGCGATGGACCGCCACCTGGCCGGCCTGCACGACGCCGTCGACCGTCACTCCGAGCCGTCCGATCAGCTGCGCCACGTCCTGCGTAGTCACCTGCTGGTGCAGATGACAAGGCCCGAGGTGAGGTTGCTGGCCGATGATTTCCATCCGATCAGCGGCGCCGAGCGCGACCGCTTCATCGCCGAGCGCGACACCTACGAGCGCGGAATCCGACGGATCGTCACCAGCGGCGTGCGCGACGGAAGCCTGTCCGTGGGCAATCCCGCCGTGGCGTTGCGCGCGGCACTGGACGCCTGCAACCACGTGCATCTCTGGTTTCACCCCGACGGCCCGCTCAGCGCCGACCACGTGGCCGACGACATCGCCGACTTCCTGCTCGCGGGATTCGGGGTGCGGTCGAATACTGACGAGGAGGACGGATGAGCCGGAGGTATTCGGTGTCGCGCGCGGTCGTGACCGGCGCGGCGCGCGGGATCGGCGCAGCGATCGCGGGGCGGCTGTCGGAGGAGGGACTTGCGGTCGCGCTGCTCGATCTCGATGAGGCAGCGGCGCGTGAGACCGCGGCTGGGATCGCGGATCGCACGGGCGGGGTTGCGATTGCCGTTGGCTGCGACGTGGCCGATCGGGGCGCAGTCGCGAGCGCGATGGACGAGGCGGTTCAGGCGCTGGGCGGACTCGACACGCTCGTCACCAACGCCGGGATCGCCCGAGACGGCTTCCTGCACAAGCTCGACGACGAGTCCTGGGACGACGTGCTGGCGGTGCACCTGACCGGCACGTTCGCGTGCCTGCGGGCGGCGGCGCCGCACCTGCGGGCCGAGGGCCCGGGGCGCGTGGTCTGCATCTCGTCGGTGTCGGGCGCGACCGGGAACCTCGGCCAGGCCAACTACAGCGCGGCCAAGGGCGGGATCGTCGCGCTGGTCAAGACCGCGGCCCGCGAGCTGGCTCGGCCCCAGACGACCGTAAACGCGATCCGGCCGGGGTTCATCGACACCGCGATGACGCAAGGGATGCCCGACCCGGCGCGCGCGGCGCTGATCGAGGCGATCCCGCTGGGGCGGCCCGGGCAGCCGGGAGACGTGGCCGGCGCGGTTGCGTTCCTGGTCTCGGACGACGCCGCGTTCATCACCGGGGCGACGATCGACGTCAACGGCGGGTTCTACATGTAGGTCGCAGACTCGGGTCCGATGAGTTTCGAGGCGTTGCGCGGTCGCATGTGGGAGAACCGATTCCGAGAGAAACGAGAATGCATGAGCCTGCCCGAGATCGTCTCCCGCGAGGAGTGGCTGGGAGCCCGCAAGGCGCACCTTGCCCGGGAGAAGGAGTTCACCCGGATGCGCGACGAGCTCACCGCCGAGCGGCGTCGCCTGCCGATGGTGAGGATCGAGAAGGACTACCGCTTCACCGGTGCGGACGGCGAGGTCGGGCTCGCCGACCTGTTCGAAGGCCGCCAGCAGCTGATCGTCGCCCACTTCATGTTCGACCCGGAGTGGGAGGACGGGTGTGCGAGCTGCACCGCGGGTGCCGACGAGATCGCGCCCGGGACTGATCGAGCATCTCCATGTCCGCGACACGACGCTCGCCTACGTGTCGCGCGCGCCGTATGAGAAGCTCGCGCGCTACCGGGACAAGCGCGGCTGGACGTTCCCGTGGTACTCGTCCGACGGGAGCGAGTTCAACTACGACTTCGCCGTGACGCTCGACCCGTCGGTGCGGGATCCGATGACCTACAACTTCCGCACCGAGGCCGAATTCCGCGAGCGCGGCTACGACCGCGAGATGGAAGGCGAGTATCCCGGGCGCAGCGCGTTTCTGCGCACCACCGACGGGATCTTCCACACCTATTCCGTGTACGCCCGCGGCACCGAGACGATCGGCGGTTCCTACTACCTGCTCGACGAGACCGCGCTCGGCCGTCAGGAGGAGTGGGAGGAGCCCAAGGGGCGGGCCGAGTCCGCCCGGGCCGCCCAGCCCGATTTCGCCTCATAGGCGTGCGCTGCGCCTCCCGGGCCGATCGGCCGGGCTAGATGGTCAGCTCGCTCAGACGGGCCCGGGCGGTGGAGGATTCCGATGCGGGCACGAGCCGGCCCGCCTTGCCCAGGCCGTGGGCCGGCATGTTCCCGTAGACGGCCTCGTAGTGTCCCGCCTTGACCAGATAGGTCTCATGCCAGATGCCGGTGCGACCGCTGCGGCCGACCCGCCGCCAGTACTGCCGCCAGACGTCGAGATGCGGATCATCCTTGTCTCTGGCGAATGCCTCCAGCTGGTCGAAGGAGCGCCAGTACTGCACGATCGTGGGGAGGCCCATCTCGTAAGCGAGAAGGCCTTTCTCGGGTGCAGCGACGAGATAATCCAGCATGTGCTTCATCCCCCGACGGCCGCCCAGGTCGGCGAAGCACCGGGCGAACTCGAGCTTGCTGTTGAATCGAGCACCAATGAGGAAGACGACGAAGTCGCCATCGATTTCAGCGGTCATACGCCGTCCAGCCAAGGCGGTCACGTTGACTCCTGTCCGTTGCCTTTGCTCGGCGATCCTAGTGTGGGACGGCTGGCTGGTCGTTGACACTGGCGGCCGGGTGTGATCGCTGAGGTTGCCGAGCGCGACGCCGATGGGGTCGTCGCCGCGATCTACGAGGACATCCGCGCGGTGTTCGGCGTCCCGTTCGTGGTGCTCGTCTACCGGGCGCTGGCGACCGACGAAGGTCGCCTGCAGCTGGCCTGGGAGGCGGTACGCCCGAATCTGCTCGGCGCCGAGGCGGATCGCCTCGCCCGCTCACTCGGGTCCGCCGCGGCCGTTCCGGTCGCAGCCCGTGGCTGGCTCGATCGTGACGGAGTCGAGCCTGGATCGAGGGCTGCTGGCGAACACGCTTGCTGCGTTTCACCGCGTGAACACGCGCAACGCGATCGCGCTCGCGGCGCTGCGCGACGGCCACGAAGGTGCCGTTCCGGGACCGCGGTCGCCGGCGCCGGCACATGCGCCTTCGCCGATCCTGCCGATGGCGGATCTCGCGGCGCTGCCGCCCGACGTCGACGGTCTGCTGCGTGAGTTCAGCGCGCCGATCACCGGGGGCCATGAGCCGATCGTCATCCCGAGTCTCCTGCGCTACCTGGCGCCCGACGGGCGCCTCCTTGCCGCGGTGTGGCAGAGCCTGCGGCCGGTGCTCGTCGGCGGGAGCTTCGACGCGCTGGTCGCGGCGATGCAGGAGCGGATCAGGGATTCGTCGCAGGCGCTGCCGTATGCGGTAGCCCCGTGCACCGATGAGGGCACCCGCGCGATCATCGAGGATTTCCTGCGGACGATCCCGGCGATGGTCGTCACGGCGCCCCTGATCGCTGCCGCACTTAAGCTCGAACTGACGAGGACGTCCGGCTAGACTGGATCTTCTATGCCGGGCAATTGCCCGGCGAACCAGTGCCCGCATTCGTAGTTGTTGCTACCGCACCTCCCGCGTTTCGCGCACACGACTCCCAGGAGGGAACGCATGGCAACCGGAACCGTAAAGTGGTTCAGCGACAACAAGGGCTACGGGTTCATCACGCCTGATGAGGCCGGCAAGGACCTGTTCGTCCATCATTCCGCGATCGAGGGCGACGGCTATCGGTCGCTGGCCGAGGGCGCAAAGGTGTCGTATGAGACCGAGCAGGGTCCGAAGGGCCCGGCAGCAGCCAACGTGCACTTGGTCTAGCCGGGTCAGATAGCCCGGTCCCCGGACCTGACCACCCAGATGGCTGGAGGGTCCACGACGAAGGAGCACCTCGTATGGCCTCAAGCGGCAAGAGGAAGACCACGTTCGCAAAGCTCGCCCGTGAGAGCAAGCTCCGGGAGCGGCGGCAGGAGAAGGCGGCTAAGAAGGTCGCGCGCAAACGCGCCGCCGAGAATCCGCCACCCCAGATCGACGAAACACCTCCGCCCGAAGAGCGGTAGTGCATGTGCGGTCACGGACTTCCGGGGCCGTCCTTCCGAGGACGGACCGTGACCGCCCCGGCGACGCAAGGAGATTGATGACGATCCGCCAGCAGGCGATCGCGTGAAGTCGGCGCGCGAGCGGGCCGAGGAGAAGCGGGCTGAGAAACTCGAGCGCGTCCGCGAGCAGGTCGAGAGCGGCTCACTTGTGATCCGCAAGATGACCGATGAGGAGCGCCAGCGCTATCCGCCGGTCCCACCGAAGCCCAAGCAGCGCGGGCGGCGGTGAGAATGCCCGTCCGTGAGGACTTGATCGCCCGCATCCGGCAGATTCGTAGCGCGTTCGCCGACTCCGGCGAACATGCCACGGTCTCCACAAGTGGTCCCGGTCACGATCAGCTGCGGGCGCTGGAGGCTCGGGTCTCCCATCTCGAACAGCTCGTCGAGGGCCTTCAGGATTCCGTGCACCGCGAGTCGACGCGAGTGAGCAAGCGGATCGGCGACCTAGAGGAGCAGGTCCAACCGGCCGCGCTCACCAGGGCCCTCAGCAAGGACGCTCGCGAGCGCGGACTGTAGGAACGCGTGACCGCGTTCTTCATCCCCGGGGTCGGCGATGATGCGCACGCGATCGAGGACGCGTACGGCGAGATGCGCCGTCAGATCGAGCTCGACCTCGGCCGTCGGCCAAGCTCACGCCGGATCGTGAGCCTGTGGACGCGGCGTGGAGCCGTTGATTGCGTCACCCAGGTGGGCCGGAGCGACCCACTTCGCGGCGGCACCGTGATCGCGATCTTTGACATGGGACCGCATCAGCCGTTCGTGGTCTGGTGGCAGCAAGAGCCCACGAGCGGCAATGCGGTCCGTGAGGTCCTCGGGTCCAGCGCCTACGCCGTGCTCGAGTTCGACGCGTGAGCTCACGCGAGGCAGATCGAGCAGCTCCAAGCCGACGCCGACTACTACCACGACCGGGTCGCCCTACTGCGAGCTAAGCGGTACAGGTGGGGCCTCGGCTCCAACGCTCGCCTGAAGGCGCTCGAACGGGCGCTCGAACGGGCACAAACACGCCTGCGGGACGCCCGGCTGAGCGCTAAGCCGTGAGCATCGCCACCAGCGGCACGGCGCCTTCGCGGGATCACGCGCCTCGCACCTCCGCGTGCGCGATCCGCCATATCCCGGCCGCCAGCGGTAGGACCAGCCACAGCGCAAGCGTCGTCCCGGCGTGGGCCCACTCGACTCCGCCGAGGAGATGGTCGGTCAGCGGATCGAGCGACCGCGACATGTCCAGCCACCGCGCAACGCCCTCGAGCGACTGAATCGTTCCTAGAGCCGACCATGCGATCGGCAGCGCGAAGTAGACGACGATCGCCGGAGCGGAGCTGAGCAGAACACCGCCGAAGCCGATGCCGATCGCCATCGCGGTGGCGAGCGCCAGCGCGAACTGCGCAACGATCCCGACCGGCAGCGACCAGGTGCCGGCTACGCCCGACCCCGCAACCGCGGTGGCGGCGAGCGCGACCAGCAAGCAGAGTACGAGCATCACCACCGAAAGCGCGATGCTGGCCGCAAGCTTGGCGACGATCACGCGCGAGCGCCGCGGCACCAGTGCGAAGGTGACCATCGCGGTGCGCTGCGACCACTCCGACGTGACCAGCAGGATCCCGACGACCGGCAACAGGACGAAGGCCGGCGCGGTCGAGGCCGACATCAGCGACAGCAGCGTCCGGTCGTGTGAGTTGCCGAAGATGCACACCGCGATCACGACGCCAACTGTGAGTAGGGCGATCCCTAGCAGCAGCCAGAAGCCGGCACGAGTGTCGGTCATCTTGCGCAGCTCGATCTCGGTCAGCCGCGTGAGGCTCGGCTGCGCATCGCGGTCGCGCGCCGGCAGCGGTCGGTCCAGTACGGCGGTAGGGGAGCTCATCGTGCTGCCTCCACGGGTTCGGCGGGCAGCGCTTCGCTGCCCGCGGTCAGGTCGAAGAACAGCTGCTCGAGGTCGTGGCCTTCGGACGGCCCGAGGTGGCTGAGCGCGACGCCGCCGTCGAGGGCCGCGCGGCCGACGGCCTCGGGCTCGGCGTCGACCATGAAGCCGCCGTCGGGCAGCGTCCGGGCGGCTAGGTCGGTGGCGGCAAGCGCTGCCATAAGACCCGACTCGTCGTCGGCGACGACCAGCGTGCCGACTCCGCTCAGCAGGTCCTTGGTGGTGCCCTGGGCGACGATCCGCCCGTCGCCGATGATCACCAGACGGTCGACGGTCGCCTGCACCTCGCGCAGCAGGTGAGAGGAGAGCAGGACGGTCCCGCCGCGGTCGGCGAAGTCGCGCAGGAGCTCGCGCATCCAGCGCATCCCCTCGGGATCGAGCCCGTTGGCGGGCTCATCGAGGATCAGCACCTCGGGGTCGCCGAGCAGCGCGTGGGCGAGCCCGAGCCGCTGGCGCATGCCCAGCGAGTACTGGCGTACCCGCTTGCGGGCCGCGCCGCGGTCGAGCCCGACTCGGTCGAGCATCGCGTCGACGCGCCGCGTCGGCACGCCCTCGTCGCCGGCGACGGTGGCGCCTCCGCGCGCGAGGAGGCCGCCCGAGAGCGGCTCTCCACGCTCAGCCCGCGCGAGCGCGAGGTAGCCCTGGCGGTCGGCCGCGGGCAGGCGAACGCCGACATCGCCGCCGAACTGCACATGAGCGTCGCCACCGTCAAGGCGCACGTCTCGCGGCTGCTGACCAAGCTCGAGGCCGAAAACCGGGTCCAGATCGCGCTGGTCATGCACGACGCCGCCGGGGCCTGACCGGCTCGACGGATTCGGGTGTCAGTCGTCGACGCGGAGGACCACCGCGCCGCCGGTGTCCCCCGCCGCGCAACCCGTGAACAGTCCCGTGCCGCCTCCCCGCCGCCGGAGGACCTCGACGAGCTCGGCGATCAGGCGCGCACCGGTCGGCGCCTGCGGGTGGCCGTATACGAGGCTCGACCCGAACTCGTTCATGCGGTCCAGCGCGTAGCCGGTCTGCTCGGAGAAGTAGAGGTCATTGACGGCGAACGGGTTGTGAGTGGTCACCGCGTCGATGTCGGCGATCGTCAGGCCGGCGTCGTCGAGTGCGGCCTGCGCTGCGGGCACCGGGGCCTTGGGCATCTCCGCCTTGCCGACGCGAGCGAACCCGGTGGCCAGGATCCGGACGACCCCGACGCCGTCGATCGTCCGGGAGCGGTCGGCGTCGGCCACCAGCATCCCGGCGCAACCGTCGGCGGGGTGCGTCTGGGCGCCGAACGTCACCCGCCCGTCGGGGATCACGGGCTTCAGCGCCGCCAGCCCGTCGGCGGTCGTGCCGTGGATCCCGCTGTCGGCCTCGATCCGCTGCGGCTCGCGCTTGCGGCGCGGGATCTCAACCTCGATCATGTAGGAGCGCTGGAACGCACGATCGTTTTCGAGCGAGCGCTGGTACTGGTGATGGCGCAGCAACGTGACGTCGTCGATCTCCTCGCGGGTGATGCCCGCGTCGGCGGCCACGCGCTCGGCAGTCTCGACCATCGAGCGGCCGGCCCACGGGTCAGACCGGAAGTTCTCGAGCACCCAGTCCTCGGTCTGCGGCGATCCGCCGGGCGTCGAGGGGCTCGGGTAGACGAGATGCGGCCCGTTGCTGGTGCGGTCGGTGACCGCGACGAGCTGGACTCCGCCGCGGTCGGCCTCGGCCGCGGTCGCGGCCGCCTGGAGGCAGGCGACAGATGTCGCACAGGCCTGGGCGATCATCGGGCCGGTGACGTCGGGCGCGCCGATCCGCCCGGCGACGGTGGGCGCGCCGTAGAAGATGCCGGGCTGCGGGACCGTCCAGCCGAGCACGATCCCGTCCAAGTCGTTCGGGTCGAAATCCCGGCGGTCGAGCGCGCGGGTTGTGACGTCGACGACCAGATCGAGGCTCGACTGCTCGGCGAGCTCGCCCTGCCAGCGCGCGAACGGAGAGCTCCACAGGCCCCTCAGCGGGATCGCAGCGCGTTCGAAGCGCATCGAACGGTGATGCTAATACACAGACCGATCAACCGGCTAGGGCAGTTGATGCTCAAGTCCTGGCGCTCCGCTGCCGATAATTCGCCTAGGGCCCATAACGCCGGGCCAGGGGAAGTCTTCAACTGAGGGGGTTGTGGCGTTGCTCGGCATTCGTCGCGCAACTCTAGGTCTCATCGCCGGGCTCGCGACGCTCGCGGCTGGGACGACCGTGGCGCTCGCAGCGCCCACCGTCCAGACCAAGACGATCGACTGCCCCGGCCTCGTCGCCCCGGGCGGGATCACCGCCCGCGTGACCGTCGTCCAACATGACCTGCAAGGCCGCCAGGCCGCTCTACCGGCACGTGATCTCCCACGAGGCGCTCGCTGGTCCGTTCCGGTTCCACGGCCACCGCTGGCTCGGCCACACCGCCGATAAGTCGGGCAAGGTCCACTACTGGGAGACGACCAGCGGTCCCCGCATGCGCATGACCGTCTACACGCGCATGGGCGTTTCCTGAGTCCGACCGAGTCGAGCCGCGTCACAGCGGCGGGCTACGCTGCATCCAGTCGGCTGAAGGCGAGTTGGGGACAGACAAAGGCGTGCTGCACGTACATCGATCCGAACGGGCCGACGGCCTGGTAAAGGCGCTCGCCGACCTGCTCGCCGAGCCGCTCGATGACGCGATGGCGCCCGAGATCGTGGCGGTCCCCACTCGCGGCATGGAGCGCTGGCTCACCCAGCGGCTATCCGTGAGCCTCGGGGCGAGCGAAGGCCGTTTCGACGGGGTGTGCGCGAACATCGCGTTCCCGTGGCCCCGCCGAGTGGTCGGCGACGCGGTTGCGGCCGCGTCGGGCGTCGATCCCGAGCGTGACCCGTGGCTACCCGAACGCGCCACCTGGCCGCTGCTAGACGTGCTCGACGCGTCGCTGGGCGAGCCGTGGCTCGACGTGGTCGCCGAGCACCTCGGCGCGGATTCCGACAAGCCCGACCCGGTTCGCCGCGCTCGCCGGCTGAGCGTCGTCAGGCACGCCGCCGAATTGTTCGACCGCTACGCACTGAACCGCCCGGAGATGATCCAGGCCTGGGCCATCGGCGATGACACGGATGGGGCCGGCGGATCGCTACCGCCGATGTCGGGCTGGCAGGCCGAGCTCTGGCGCCGCCTCCGTCTCCGGATCGGGATCCCCGGCCCGGCCGAGCGACTCGAGCCCGCCTGCGCGCGGCTGCGCACCGATGCCGAGGTCGTCGATCTGCCGGCGAGGCTGTCGCTGTTCGGACTGACCCGCCTCCCCGCGGGACACCTCCACGTCCTGCAGGCGATCGCCGCCGCCCGCGACGTCCATCTGTTCCTGCTGCACCCCTCCCCCGCCCTGTGGGACGAGATCGCCGATGCCGACCGAGGCAGCCCACGGCGGCTGCGCCGCGCCGACGACCCCACCACCGAGCTCCCGTCCAACCGGCTGCTCGCCTCCTGGGGCCGGGACGCCCGCGAGATGGAGCTCGTGCTCGGCTCCAAGGAGAACCGCGCAGACCACCATCACCCGATCGAGTCCGGCGACAGCACGCTGCTACAGCGGATCCAGGCCGACGTCAGAGCCGACCGCGAACCTCCCGGGCCGCCGCTCCCCTGTGCACAGGACGCCCGCTTCGAGCTCGACCCGGCAGACCGCAGCATCCAGATCCACGCGTGCCACGGCCGCGCACGCCAGGTCGAGGTGATGCGCGACGCGATCCTGCACCTGCTCGCCGAGGACCCGACACTCGAACCTCGCGACGTGATCGTGATGTGCCCCGACATCGAGACGTTCGCGCCGCTGATCCACGCGACCTTTGGCTCCAGCGAGCAGCCGGACGACGACACGCAGCAGGTCAACCTGCGCGTTCGCCTCGCGGACCGATCGCTCAGGCAAACCAACCCGGTGCTGTCATTCACCGCACAGCTGCTCGACCTCGCCGACCAGCGGCTGACGGCGTCGCAGGTGCTCAGCCTGATCGACCGCGAGCCGGTTCGCCGGCGCTTCCGGTTCGACGACGACGACCTCGCGCGGATCCAGAGCTGGATCAGCCAGGCGGCGATCCGATGGGGACTCGATGCCGCCCACCGCGCGCCCTACCAGCTCGAGGCGCTGCCCGCCGGCACCTGGAGCGCCGGATTGGACCGCCTGCTGCTCGGGGTGACGATGACCGAGGACGGGCAGCGACTGTTCGAGGACGTGCTGCCGGTCGACGATGTCGACAGCGGCTCGATCGACCTGGCGGGCCGCGTCGCCGAACTGGTCGCCCGGCTGCACGACGCGGTCGACTCGTTCCGCGCGCCGCAGCCGATCGCGGACTGGGCCAGCGCGATCGGGGACGCCGCCGACTCGCTGACCGCAACCAGCCCCACGAACTCATGGCAGCGGGCCGCGCTGCAACGGCTGCTCGACGAGCTCGTCGCCGAGTCCAATGCCGAGGACGACGGGGCCGCGACGCGGTTGGCGCTCGAGGAGGTGCGCGGCCTGCTCGCCAACCGCCTCCAGGGCCGGCCGACACGGACCAACTTCCGCACCGGCCACCTCACCGTCTGCACGCTTCACCCGATGCGGTCGGTGCCCCACCGCGTGGTCTGTCTGCTCGGCCTCGACGACGGCGCGTTCCCCCGCAAGACCCCGAGCGACGGCGACGACCTGATGCTCGACCGGCCCCAGATCGGCGAGCGCAACCCGCGCACCGAGGACCTGCAGCTGCTGCTCGATGCCGTGCTGGCCGCCACCGAGCGGCTGATCGTCGCCTACACCAGCAACGACGAGCGCACCAATCTGCCCCGGCCGCCCGCGGTCCCCGTCGGCGAGCTGCTCGACACGATTGATGCGACCGCCCGCAGCCGCGATCGCGACGCGCATGAGCAGGTCGTCGTCCACCACCCGCTGCAACCGTTTGACCCGCGCAACTTCGTCTCGGGCGCACTCGTACCCGACACCACCTGGAGCTTTGACCAGGTGGGCCTGGAGGGTGCGCAGGCACTCGTCGCTCCACGAACCAGCCCCGGCGCGTTCCTGGCCCGCCCCCTGGATCCCCTCGACGGCGAGGTGCTCGAGCTCGACGAGCTGGTGCGCTTCGCCGAGCGGCCGGTGCGATCGTTCCTGCGCCGGCGGCTGCGGATCAGCCTGACCGACTTCAGCGAGGAGACCGAGGATGGGTTGCGGATCGAGCTCGACGGGCTGCAACGCTGGCAGGTCGGTGAGCGGCTGCTGGATGCGCGGCTGGCCGGCGTGGACGGCCGCACCGCGGCGCTGGCCGAGATCAAGCGCGGAACGCTGCCGCCCGGCATGCTCGGGCGACCGGTGGTCAACGACGTGTACAAGATCGTCGACGCGATCGTGGCCGAGGTGCAGCGGCTGATCCCACCCGGGACCGTGACCAATCCCGTCGATGTGCGGGTCCGTTTCCGCGACGGACGCCTGCTCAGCGGGACCGTGTCCTCGGTTCGCGGCGACACGTTGCTGTCGACCACGTACTCGAAGGTCTCCCCCAGGCACCGGCTCGCGTCCTGGGTGCGGCTGCTGGCGGTCACCGCCGCGTGCCCGGAACGCGAGCTCTCGGCCGTGACCGTGGGGCGCTGCGACGGTGACGGGACCGTCACGGTGGCCGAGATCCCGCCGCTCGGCGGCGACGCCGAGACCCGCCGACGCGCCGCGCTGGCACACCTTGGCGGGCTCGCACACCTGTACGCGCGCGGGATGCGCGAGCCGCTGCCGCTGTACTGCATGGCATCCGCGGCATACGCACAGGCCGCGCACATGGGCGACGACCCCGTCGCCGCCGGGCGCAAGGCGTGGACCTCCGCGTACAACTACGACAAGGAAGACAAGGAGCCCGACCACCAGCTCGTCCTCGGCGGCGTGCGCACGTTCGACGAGCTGATCGCCGAGCAGCCCAGATCCGACGAGCACGGGCAGGGGTGGGACATGTCGCAGCGCACTCGCTTCGGCCGCTACGCGCTCAGGATGTGGAACGGTCTGCTGTCGTGTGAGCGGGTGACCCGCAGGTGAGCCGGGTGTCCGAGCCCGTCGGGTTCAGCGTCACCGGCCCGCTGCCCGAGCCCGGGATCACCGTGCTGGAGGCGAGCGCCGGGACCGGCAAGACCTACACGATCGCCGCGCTCGCGGCCCGCTACGTCGCCGGCGGGCTGCCCCTCGATCGCCTGCTGCTGGTGACGTTCACGCGGATGGCCACGGGCGAGCTGCGCGAGCGTGTGCGCTCGCGGCTGGTCAGCGTCGAGCGCGGTCTCGGGCGGGCACTCGCGGGGGCGGCCTCATCGGAGGGCGATCCGATCGTCGCGCTCCTGGCCGAGGGCGCTGATGACGAGATCGAGGTGCGCCGCCGCCGCTTACAGAACGCGCTCGCCGAGTTCGACGCGGCGACAATCGCGACCACCCACGGGTTCTGCCAGGAGGTCCTCGGCGGGCTCGGGATCGCCGCCGACCTCGCCCCGGACACCGAGTTCGTGGAGGACCTGAGCGACCTCGTCTCCGACGCCGTCGACGATCTGTACGTGCGGCGGTTTCGCAGCGGCGACTCGCCGCCGCTGACGCGCGCCCAGGCGGGTCAGATCGCCCGAATCGCGATCGCCAACCCGGCCGCGCGGATCGCCCCGACCACGGGCGAGGTCCCGGAGATGTGCGTGCGGCTCGCCGAAGCGGTCCGCAAGGAGGTCGAGGCGCGCAAGCGGCGGCTGTCGGTGATGACCTACGACGACCTGCTCACCCGGCTCGACGCCGCGCTGGCCGGCGATGAGCGGCACGCCGCCGAGCGCCTGCGGGCCCGCTACGAGGTCGTGCTCGTCGACGAGTTTCAGGACACCGACCCGGTGCAGTGGGACATCATGCGCCGCGGGTTCGGCGAGACCGGGCGCACGCTGGTGCTGATCGCGGACCCCAAGCAGGCGATATACGCGTTCCGCGGGGCCGACGTCTACGCCTACCTGGAAGCGGCGAGCGAGGCCGCCGGGCAGGCGACGCTCGACGTCAACTGGCGCAGCGACCAGGGTCTGATCGACGCCTACGACGCGTTGCTGAGCGCCACCAAGCTCGGGCACGAGGGGATCGTCTATCGCCGCGTAAGAGCGGCCGAGGCCCATCGCGACTCGCGCCTGCACGGCGCTCCGAGCGACGTGCCGCTTCGGGTGCGGGTCGTGCCGCGCGAACTCGTCAAGCAGACCTACAACGGGTTCGCGCAGGTGAATTCGGCACGCGAGCACGTTGCCACCGACCTCGCCGAGGATGTCGTCGAGCTGCTGTCCTCGGGGGCCGAGCTCGAGGACCGCTCGGCGGCCGAGGACGGTGAGCTGCGAGAGCTGCGTCCCGGCGACGTCGCGGTGCTGGTGCAGACCAACCGGACCGCCGCGCAGATCCGCGAGGCGCTCGAACGAGCCGGCGTGCCGGCCGTCATCAACGGCGCCGGGAGCGTGTTCGCCACCGAGATCGCGACCGAGTGGCTGCGGTTGCTGGAGGCGCTCGAGCGCCCCGCGTCGACGATCCGCGCCCACACCGCCGCGCTCACGTGCTTCTTCGGCTGGTCGGCCGAGCGGGTCGCCGAGTCCGACGAGCAGGCGTGGGAGGACGTGCACCGTCGGCTGCACGACTGGGCTCGGGTGCTGCGCGAGCGCGGCGTCGCGTCGCTGACCGAGACGGTCACGCTGACCGAGCGACTAGCCGCACCGGCTGCTCTCCGACGTCGACGGCGAGCGCCGGCTCACCGATCTGCGCCACGTCGGCCAGCTGCTGCACGCCGCGGCGTCGAGCGAGCAGCTCGGCGTTACCGCGCTGACCGCGTGGCTGCGGCGGCGAATCGCCGAGGCCCACGACGACACCGGCGACGAGGAGCGCAGCCGCCGGCTGGAGTCAGACGAGCAGGCCGTGCAGGTGCTGACGATCCATCGCAGCAAGGGGCTCGAGTTCCCCGTCGTGTACCTCCCGTTCCTGTGGGACTCGGTGTACATCCGGCCCGGCGAACCGGTGTTCTTCCACGACCCGGGGGCCGGCGACCAGCGGACGATCGATGTCGCCACGGGCGGCCGGCAGTACCCGGAGCATGAGCGCCAGTACATCGGCGAGCGGCGGGGCGAGGACCTGCGGCTCGCGTACGTCGGTCTCACGCGCGCGCGTCACCAGGCGGTGGTCTGGTGGGCGGGCTCCAAGGACGCCGCCAACTCGCCGCTCGGCCGCCTCCTGTTCGCCCGCGATCAGGACGGTAACGTCGCGGCCTACGCGAAGCGCACACCGAGCGACGCGACCGTGATCGAGCGCTTCGGGGAGCTGGCCGAGGAGTCCGGAGGGCAGATCGAGGTCGAGCGTTCGAAGCTGGGGCGGCCGGGCGAGTGGATCTCGTCGCTGGCCGAGCCCCGACGGCTCGGCCACGCCGAGTTCGACCGGAGGTTGGACTGGAGCTGGCGACGGACGTCCTACACCGACATCACCGCCGGCGCCTACGAGGCCACGGTCTCAAGCGAGCCCGAAGAGACGCTGGTCGGCGACGAGCCTGACGCGCAGACCCCGGCAGCGGCCGGGGTCGAGCCGGCTCCCCGCGGCGCCGCGCCGTCGCCGCTGGCGGAGATGCCCGCGGGCGCCGAGATCGGGACGCTCGTGCACCGCGTGCTGGCGGCCACCGACTTCGCGGCGGTGGACCTCGACGCCGCCCTGGCCGAGCAGATCGACGCCGCGCAGTCGTGGCGGGCGGTCGATTTGGGCGAGCGGGGCGCCGTCGTCGCGGGCCTGCGCGCCGCGATCCAGACGCCGCTCGGTCCGCTCCTCGGCGGTGCGCACCTGCGAGACGTCCCGCTCGAGGATCGCCTCGACGAGCTCGAGTTCGAGCTGCCGCTCGTGGGTGGAGACGAGCCGACCGGGTCGCTGACCCTGGATCTGATCGCACGTGTCCTGCGCGAACACCTAACCGACGGCGACCCGCTCGCCGGGTACGCGGACCGGCTGTCAGACGAGGGGCTGAGACAGAGCGTTCATGGCTACCTGACCGGGAGCCTCGACTTGGTGCTCCGGCTGCCTCACGCCGGCGCGCCGCGGTTCGCGGTGATCGACTACAAGACAAACTGGCTCGCCGGTCCCGAGGAGCCGCTGACGCTGTGGCACCACCGCCCCGAGGCGCTCGTCGACGAGATGCTCCGCCGGCACTACGCGCTGCAGGCGCTGCTGTACACGGTCGCGCTTCACCGATATCTGCGCTGGAGGCTGCCCGACTATGACCCCGACCGCAATATCGCCGGCGTCCTGTACCTGTTCCTCCGTGGGATGGCCGGCCCCGACACGCCGACGGTCGACCGCACGCCGTACGGCGTGTTCGCGTGGCGGCCGACCGGGGCGCTCGTCGAGGCCCTGAGCGACGCGCTCGACCGGGGGGTTGTGGCGGCATGAGCGTTGCAACCGGCGCCGGCGAGCTCGACCCGTTCGACATCCGGCGCGTGCGCGGCGCGGATGGGTTGCTCGGCGAGTTCAACGCGGCCGGGGTGCTAAGCGCGGCCGACGTCCATGTCGCGTCGAGGCTGGCGGCGATCGCCGGCGAGCACGACGAGTCCGTGATGCTCGCGGTCGCGCTCGCGGTCCGCGCGCCGCGCCTCGCGCACGTTCAGGTCGACCTCGCGACGATCCGCGAGACCGCCGCGGTCGATTCCGACGAGCCGGTGGATGTGTCATCGCTGCCTTGGCCCGATCCGGCGAGTTGGATGCAAGCGGCTGGGCGCAGCCCCCTCGTCGCTGTCGGGGAGCGCTCACCGGACGCGCGTCCGCTGAGGCTGCTCGGTAGCGCGCTGTACCTCGATCGTTACTGGGGCCAGGAGCGTCAGCTGGCGCTCGATCTGCGTGTGATGGGCGAGGGCGACGATCCCGGCGTGCGGATCGAGTTGCTGGCCGAGGGGCTGGCGCGGCTGTTCCCGGGCCAGACCGGCACGCGGCAGTGCCTGGCCGCGGCCTCGGCGGTGCTGCGCCGGTTCGCGGTCGTGGCCGGTGGTCCGGGCACCGGCAAGACGACGACGGTCGCAAGGATCGTCGCGCTGTTGGCCGAGCAGGCGGCGGCCGCCGGGTCGACCTGGCCGCTGATCGCGCTGGCGGCCCCGACCGGCAAGGCCGCAGCCCGGCTCGAGGAAGCCGTCCACGAGGAGGCCCTCGGACTCGACGTGAGCTTCGAGGTCCGGGAGCTGCTGGACGGGATCCGGGCATCGACGCTGCACCGGCTGCTCGGACGCAGGCCCGGGAGCTACAGCCGCTTCCGCCACGACCGCGGCAATCATCTCCCCCACGACATCGTGATCGTCGACGAGACCTCGATGGTGTCGCTGTCGCTGATGGCGAGCCTGATCGACGCGCTGCGACCCGACGCGCGGCTGGTGCTGGTCGGCGACCCGGGGCAGCTCGCCTCGATCGAGGCCGGAGCGGTGCTCGCCGACATCGTCGGTCCGGCCGCCGACCGGCTGACGATCAGCGAGCGGTCGGTTGGCGCAGCTGGAGCGGGTCACCGGCGATCGCGTGTTCGCGGCCGATCCACCCGAGGGTGCCGCGGTGGCCGACGGGATCGTCGTGCTCGACCGCGTGCACCGCTTCGGCGAGGGGATCGCGCAGCTGGCCTCGGCGATCCGCCGCGGCGAGGTCGAGGACGTGTTACGGGTGCTGCGCGACCCGCCCGATGACGTCGCCTGGATCCCGGCCGATGCGGGCGATCCGGAGGCCGATGCCGAGGTGCTCGCGCCGATTCATGAACGCGCGGTCGGCGCGGCCCGGTCGGTGATCGAGGCGGCTCGCGCCGGCGAGGCGCGCGAGGCGATCGATGCGCTCGGGGCGTTCCGGATCCTGTGCGCGCACCGCCGCGGCCCTCAAGGTGTGGCGACCTGGACGGCGCGGATCGAGGCCTGGCTCGAGGCTTCACTGGGCGAGTTCACGGTCGAGGATCGGTGGTACGTCGGGCGGCCCCTGCTCGTGACCGAGAACGACTACGAGCTGCGGCTGTTCAACGGGGATACCGGCGTGATCGTCGCAGTCCGCTCCCGGCCGCGCGAGCGCAGCGTTCGACCGCGGCGGCGAGATCGTCGAGCTGAGCCCGACCCGCCTGGAGTCGATCGACACCGTCTACGCGATGACGATCCATAAGAGCCAGGGCTCGCAGTTCGATATTGCGGCCGTACTGCTGCCCGACGCAGGCTCGCGGATCCTCACGCGCGAGCTGCTCTACACGGCCGCCACGCGAGCACGGCGACAGCTGATCCTGGTCGGCACCGAGGACACGATCCGGGCTGCCGTGCAGCGGCCCGTCGCGCGCGCGTCGGGGCTGCGAACGCGGCTCTGGGACCACGTGTAAAAAGTCAGTTCCACGCCCGTAACAATTGTGCGACGCAGGCGTTCTAGCGGCCCGCCGGTACATACGCTGGCCTCGTGGCGAAGCTGCTCGACCAACGATCAGCGATCCGGCTGCTGGAGGGAAATGGCTGGACCCGGACGACCGGCGGCAAGCATGTCGTCAAGATGACGAAAGCGGGCCAGCGGCCGGTCACGCTCCCGCACCACCACGGAGAGTGCTACGGCAAGGGCCTGTCGGCTGCCATCGTCAAACAAGCCGGCCTGGAATCGAAGGAGGGCGCTAGATGCGCTTCACGGTCTTCATCCGTCGCGAGGGGGAGGGATATTGGGGCGAGGTATCCCAGCTCCCGGGATGCTTCGCGTCAGGCCGAACGCTGACTGAGCTTCGCGACGCGCTAGGCGAGGCCATCGGGCTGTACCTCTGGGATCGCCCCGCCGAGCTCACCGGCGATAACCTCGAGCCGGGAGCGACCGAAGTCTGCGTTACCGATCCGAACGATCACCGAGGAGAGCAGCCGGCGTGATTATCCCTGGCGCAGCTCATCGACTCTCCAAAGGCATATGATCGGCGCGCGTCGGTCACGCGCCGGTGCGCATGCCCGTTGATTCGCAGCCACACGGCCAGCGTCGAGGGAGGTATCGATGCAGCGCAGCAGTTCGCGGATCCTGACCACCCACACCGGCAGTCTGCCCCGGCCGGAACCGCTCGAGAGCGCGATGCTGTCCGAGCTCGAGGGCAATCAGCAGGACCCCAGGCGCTTACGGGCGCTGGTCGAGGAGGCGACCGTCGAGGTGGTCGCCCGGCAGGCCAGCTGCGGCGTGGACATCGTCAACGACGGCGAGTTCGGCAAGCCGTCCTACTCGACCTACGTAAAGGACCGGCTCGACGGGTTCGGCGGCGAGTCGGCGCCGATGAACATCCGCGACTTCACCGAGTACCCGGGCGCCGAGGAGCAGCTGATGAACGACCCGGGGTTCACGCACCTGGTGCGGCCCGCGTGCGTCGGTCCGGTGTCACGGCGCCCTGAGGCGGATGAGGTGACCGCCAGCGAGATCGCGCTGCTCAAGCACGCGGTCGAGGGAGTCGACGTCAGTGAGGCGTTCATGACCGCCGTGTCGCCCGCGACGATCTCGATGTTCCTCGAGAACCGGCACTACCCGGACGCCGACGCCTACGTCTACGCGCTCGCCGAGGCGATGGCTCCGGAGTACAAGGCGATCGTCGACTCCGGTCTGATCCTGCAGATCGACTGTCCCGACCTCGGCTGCGGTCACGTGCTCTACCCCGACATGCAGCTGGACGACCTCAAACGCAACCTCTCCATGCACATCGACGCGCTCAACGGCGCGCTCGGAGACCTCCCCACCGATCAGATGCGGATGCACGTGTGCTGGGGCAACTACGACGGTCCCCACCACCGCGACGTCGAGCTGGCCGAGATCGTCGAGATCATCCTCCGCGCCAAGCCCGACGGCCTCGTGATCGAGGGCGCCAACCCTCGCCACGAGCACGAGTGGCAGGTGTTCGAGCGCGTGCAGTTGCCCGAGGGCAAGGTACTGATGCCGGGCGTGATCGACTCGACCAACAACTACATCGAGCACCCCGAGCTGGTCGCTCAGCGGCTGGTCCGTTACGCCGGCGTCGTCGGCCGCGAGAACGTGATCGCCGGCACCGACTGCGGCTTCGGAACGCTGGTCGGGATGCGCGCGACGGTGCCCTCGGTCGCCTGGGCCAAGCTCGAGACGATGGCCCGGGGCGCGGAACTGGCCACCCGGGAGCTGTGGTCCGGCGACGCCCAACGCTCCGCCGTGTAGTGGACGGCCACTGACTACAGCGAGTCCGGCTCCCAGGACAGCCTGAGGTCGACGTCGGCGAACTCGGCGTAGCGCTCGCGCATGCGCCGGTGCGGAATCGCGTCGACGACGACGTACTGCGCCGGCGCCCAGAGCGCTACCCAGCCGATCACCACGATCCCCTGGCCCAGTCCGGCGATCAGCACGTCGTTGGTCAGCCGCTCGAGGATCGTGGAGACGACGATCGAGGCCAGGAACACGATCGTGCCGACCAGGGCGGTCACGCGCTGTCGCCGCGACATGGGAACCGCGAGCCGGTAGGGGCCGGTGAACGCCTGCATCGTCTTATGGAACGCGGACTTCACCGCTTCGGGATCGGTCTCTGAGCGCTCGCCCTCGGGGACGTAGATCGTCAGCAGCTTCGGCGGCTCGTCCTCGTAGCGGACCAGTTCCCACTGATCGAGCAGGAACAGCCTCACCTCCTCGGCCAGCTCGCGGTCGGCCACCGGCCGGGCGTCGAACGGCACGAACAGCGACTCGATTGACGGAACCCGGATCGCGAACTGGGCGCTGGCCCCCTTGACCTCAGGCATCGATCCTCGAAGTTACGGACGGGACCGGACGCTCACGGTTGCACTTGCGGTGGCTGTGACTGACAATTCACCGGTCGTGTCGCTTCGCAACGCGTTTGCGTCGCCTGACGGCAGGGGAATGACTGGATCGCAGCGGCTGACCCGCCGGCAGGTCGTGGCCGCCCTCGAACGGGCGATGCATCGCGATGCCGGGGCGGTGATCGTGGGTGACGCCGGCATCGGTAAGAGTCACGTGGCGCGCGCGGTCGGCGCCCGGCTGCGCGCCCGGGGCATCGCGGTCGAGTTCGTACTGGCCACCGAGGCGGCGTCGACGGTGCCGTTCGGCGCGCTCGCCGGCCTGCTCGATCGTGCCCCCGAGGCGTCCGGCGACCTGCTCGACGTGCTGCGGACCGCGGGCGATCGCCTGGCCAGCCGCGGGCCGCTGGCGCTGATCGTCGACGACGCGCACCGCCTGGACCCGGCGTCCGCCGCGCTGCTGCTGCAGCTCGTCACCCGCCACCGCGTGCGGGTGCTGGCGACGGTGCGCGCGCAGTCGACGGGCACCGGACGCGGTCACGTCGCTGTGGAAGGACGCGGGCCTGATCCGGGTAGACCTCGAGCCGCTGTCCGACGATGCGGCCGCCGACATCGCCCGCGATCTGCTCGGAGGCCCGGTCGAGCGCGAGACATTGCGCTGGCTCAACGGGGTCAGCGCGGGCAACCCCCTGTTCCTCCGCGAGCTGATCCGCTCGGGGCATGATCGCGGCGCGCTCGGCTTGGACCAGGGGTACTGGCGGAGGACCGGGGCGATCCCGCCGCCGCCGCGGCTGCTGGACCTGCTCGACGAGCGGATCGACGGTCTGTCCGGTGCGGAGCGCCGGGCATTCGCGTTCGTGGTGCTCGCCGAGCCGGTTGGGGTGGACCTGCTCGAGCGTCTGGGAGCGTTCGAGCCCGCCCGGGCGCTGGAGTCGCGAGGTCTGCTGGCCGCGGTCGAGACCGTCAGGGGCGCGCGGTTCCGCGTGGGGCACCCGCTCTACGGCGAGACGCTGCGCGCGTCGCTGGGCGCCGCCGAGACGCGCAAGCTGCACGACGAGCTGGCCGCTGCTCTGGACCCAGAGGACGAGCGGAACCGGCTGCGGCTGGCGATGTGGGCGGTCGAGGACGGGCGGCCGGACGACCCAGTCGCGCTCGTGGGCGCCGCCCAGGCCGCGCTCGAGGCGTTCGATCCCGAGCTGGCGATCCGGCTGGGCGAGGCCGGCGTCGCGCAGGCTCCCGGGCTTCATGCGGCGCTGCCGCTCGCAATCGCGCTGCGAGCGGTGGGGAGGTTTGGCGAGGCGGAGGAGCAGCTGGCGGTGGTGGAGCCTCTGGTGGCTGCCAGTGCCCACGCGACCGCGTATCTGTTCGTCCGCGCGAGCAACCTCGATTGGAGCCTTGGCCGGCCCGACGAGGCGCGCGCGCTGCTGGAGCGCATCGACGTCGAGCCCGGATCCACCGTCGTCGAGGCGGCGCTGCTGTCCGCCGTTGGGCGTTTGCGGGAGGGCGTCGAGCGGGCGCAACGGGTGCTGGCCAGCCCGGGCACCGATCGGCTGGCCTCGGCGATCGCCACGGTGCTGATCGGCCACGACCTCGCAGTGCTGGGAGAGCCCCGCGCGGCACTCGAGACGGTCGACGCCGCCGAGCGGTCCGGACAGGCGGTCGAGTCCGACTGGCCGCGGGCGGCGGTGGCCACGATCGGCGCGTTCTACGTCGCCGACGGCTGGACCGACGCGCCAGGACGCGCTCGCTGCTCGGCATGCGGCTGCTCGCGCGGCCGGGGACGATGCCCGCGCCGCGCTGTGCGAGGTGGCGTTCTCGCGCCTCGGCCTGCCGCTCGGCGAGCTGGACCTCACCCGGCGGTATCGCCGAGGACGCTCTGACCCGGCTGGCGTTTACCGACCCGCGGGCGATGGCCCCGGCCGCCTACGCCGCGATCGCCGAGGTCGAGGCGCTGGCCGCTCGGCCCGAGGCGGCGCGGGCCGCGCTCGACCGGGGGTTCGAGATCCTCGGCCGGGCGGCGGTGCACCCGACGGCGCGCACCGGTCTCCGGCTGGCCGAGGTGCTGGTGCTCGCCGCCGAAGCGGATCTCGCCGGTGCCCAGGCGGCCGCGTTGGAGGCGGCGCAGGAAGCGGGCGAGGCGGTGATGATCGAGGCCGAGATGCTGCACTGCTTCATGCGGGTCGGCGGCGCGGCGGAGCGAGTGGCAGGACGGCTGCGGGAGATCGCTGGCGGTGCCGAGTCGGCGCTGGTCGAGCTGTGGGCGAATCAGGCGGCCGCCGCGTCCGCCGCCGACGGCGACGCGCTGATGGCGCTTGCCGAGCGCTATGCGCAGCTCGAAGCGCGGATCTTCGCCGCCGAGGCGGCCGCCCAGGCGGCGGCGGCGTTCGCAGTCTCGCAGCGGCGACGCCCGGCGCCGGGCCGAGGCGTTCGCCGCGCGTCTGGCGCAAGCGTGCGGGGCCAAGGGGCTCGGTGCTCGTCACCGCGATGCGGCTGTCGCCGCTGACCGCCCGCGAGCGCGAGACCGCGCGGCTGGTCGCCTGTGGGCTGTCTAACGCCGGAGATCGCCGAGCGGCTGTCGCTGTCGGTCCGGACCGTCGAGTCGCACATCTACCGGGCGACGATCAAGCTCGGGCTGCACGATCGGTCAGAGCTCGCGGGCGCGATCACCGGTTCAGGAAGCGCACCACCGCCAGCCACCCGGCGATGATCGTCGGAGCATGGCTGCAGCTCGAGCGCGTCGTAGATATGAGCGACGTGCTTGAGAACCGCCTTCTCGGATAGGAACAGCCGCCCGGCGATCGCCGAGTTGCTGCGGCCCTCCGCCATCAGCCCGAGCACCTCGAGCTGGCGCGGGGTGAGCTGCTCGATCGCGTCGTCGGTGGCCGGGCGGCGGAGCATCGCCGAGACGACCTCGGGATCGAGCACCGCGCCTCCCTCCCCGACCCGCCTGAGGTCCGAGCAGAACACGTCGCTGCTCGCCACTCGCTGTTTGAGCATGTAGCCAACGCCGCCGCCGTGGTCGGCGTTCTCGAGCAGATCGCAGGCGAGATCGCGCTGCACGTGCTGGCTGAGCACCACGATCCCGACCTCCGGCGCGTCGTGGCGGATGGCCAGCGCGGCCTGTAGGCCCTCGTCGGTGTGGGTTGGCGGCATCCGAATGTCGGTGAGCACGAGCTGTGGTCGGTGCGCCCGGACGCGGCGGACCAGGTCGTCGCCGTCGGCGGCGACCGCGGCGACCTCGAACTCGTTGCGTTGCAGCAGCAGCGTCAGCCCGTCGCGCATCAGCGCCTGGTCCTCGGCGATCACTACGCGCATGGGAGCTCCGCAGTGATCGTCGTGCCCAGGCCGGGGGAGCTGTCGATCGTCAGGTTGCCCTCGCATGCGTCGGTGCGGTCTTTCATTCCCTGCATCCCACTCCCGGACTGGTCGGCGCCCCCGATCCCGTCGTCGCGGATCTCGATCCGGAGGCGGTGCGAGTCGGCCGCGATCGTGATCGCGATTCGCTCCGCGTGGGAGTGCTTGATCGCGTTGGCCACCGCCTCGCTGGTGATGAAGTACGCGGCGGTCTGGAGCGGGTGGGCGAGGTGTCGGTCGTCGCCGCTGGCGGTGAGGGTGACCGTCGGTATCTGGGGCAGGCCGTCCACGAGCTCGGTGACCGCGGCGATCAACCCGCGTTCGCTGAGCGCCGCGGGCATCACCCCATGGACGAAGCCGCGCAGCTCGGTGATCGAGTCACACAGTTCCGCGTGCAGCGTGGCTGCCTCGTCGTCTGAGCGTCGTCGGTGAGCCCGGAGTCGGCGCGGAGCAGGTCGGCGCGCATCGCCAGCCGGATCAGCCGTGTCTGCAGCCCGTCGTGGAGCGCGCGGGCGATCCGCCTGCGCTCGGCGTCGATGGTCATCGTGGTCGCGCTCATCGGCGCCCAACGTACGCGCGGGCGGGGGCGGCCGACAAGCGAAAGTCGCCGATTGCCGTAGTCACTACTGCATCGCCTCGACGGGTGCTGGCGCCCCCCGCAGCGGGGTGCCAGGACCATTGGGCGATCGCCCTCAGTGGCCGTAGTTTGATCCCGTGAGGCCGGTTCTGACTTTGTTTGTGGCGATCACGGCGGCTGCTCGCGGTCGGCGGCGTGCCCCAGACCGCGAGCGCCGCCGAGGGCTGTCCGCACCCGGGCAACCCGACCGCGAACTACTCGTGCCCGGCGGACCCGGACTACCTGATTCCCGCGCTGCCGGACTCCATGGGTTGGAATCAGCCCTCGCACTACGAGAACATCGTCTACGGCGACATCAACGGAGATGGCGCCGACGAGATGGTCGCGCGTGGGGTCGCCGGGACCGAGGTGTTCCGCTACATCCACAACCTCGGCCAGTGGAGCCAGATGGCGGTGCCGGCGATCCTGCCCGACGGCCACGGCTGGGGAGCGCCTGACCGGTACCGCGCGCTCGCGCTGGGCGACATCGACGGCGATGGCCGCGCCGAGCTCGTCGTCCGCTCCGACAAGGGGATGATCGTCTACCGCTTCAAGCCGGGGGCCACAGCCGACGGCGGCCGCTGGGATCAGGTGACTCACTCCGGGCCGTTCGCCTCGGCGACGTGGGACAAGCCCGAGCGCTACTCGACGATCCGGCTGATGCCGATCGGCGCGGCGGCGGGCAAGACGACCGATGCAGCTGGTCGGGCGTGCGGCGGACGGGCTGCACGTGTTCCGCTTCAACGGCACTGACTGGGAAGCGCTCCCGGTCCTCAAGGCGCTGTCAGATGCCGATGGGTACGACCGGCCGCAGTACTCCCGGGCTCTGATGTCCTGGGGTACGAACCTGCTGTTCGCGCCGGGACCCCATGGCGTGGGCGTTTACCGCTACGCGCCGGTAACGAACTCCTGGTCAACCGGTGTCCGCGTCAGGACCATGCGCCGCCGAGCCGGCCGACTCGAGCTTCCCGTGCGAGGTCGGCACGATCCGCCTCGCACGCGGGGTCGCCGGCGCCGGCGCCGATCCCGTGCTGATCGCGCGGGACCCGCGGGGACACGCCGGTCTGCGGGCGGCGCGGTGGTCGGTGTCGGGCGGGCGATGGGAGGCGCTCCGCGCGGGCACCGAGAACGGGCCGTGGGGTGACAAGGCCGACGGCGAGACCGGCTACGCGTCGACGATCCAGACCGCCGACGTGACCGGGGTCGGCAAGGACTATGTGCTCGGTCGCTGGACGGGGGGCATCGCGGTGTTCCGGCCCGAGATCTCGGGCACGACGTTCTCGCTGCACCCGGTCGACGTTCGGGGGCCCGCAGCTGACCGGTCCCGACTGGGCGCACGCCCCCAACTACTCGACGATCACCACCGCGAAGCTGTTCGCCGGATCGTCAGCCCGGTCTCTGCTGGCGCGAGGCAAGCTCGGCGTCCGGACCTGGGCCTGGAACGTCCTCGCCAACCACTTTCAACGCCCCATCCCCTACGGCACCTTCCCGCCGCTCAACCCGCGCGCGCTCGAGGCGATGACCAGTTTCCTGCGAATCGCCCACGGCACCGTGCGAGACACATACACCAAGCTGACAGCGGACCCGACCGACGCTCAGCTGCGCCGCTACGAGGACGCGATCAAGCAGACCTGCAAGGGGCTCCAGAGCGCGATCCCGCCGCGGTACGCGAGCTGCGATCCGCCGGTGGACGCAGTGCACGCGGGCGTCACTGGTGCGGTGTGGACCACCACCGCCAACCAGATCCTGGCCGAGCTGTCGTGGGCGCAGTCGGTGATCGACTACTTCGGCAAGCTCGACGACATCCAGTCGAGGTTGTTCCTCGATCAGAACTCTCAGTTCCCCGCGATCGCCGCCGACCTGAAGGTCTCCACCGACCCGGGGCTCGTGGCCAAGGTCGACGTGAAGGAGCTGGTGGGTACGGTGATCGGGATCGTCGCCGGCCTGCCGATCCCGGGCGTCTCGCACATCGCCGGGGTGATCGGCTCAGGGCTCGCGCTCGCCGCGGCCAGTACGCCGGTGGGCGAGGGCACCGCGCCGAGCGAGTCCGAGATCAGCTTCTCCAAGCTGCACGGGCGCATCACGACGTTGCAGCACGAGATCCGCGACTCGATCACGCGCCAGCGCCGCCGGGTGCTGTCGGACTACGGACTGCTCGGATCGGTCGGCGGGATGGTCAGCAGCCGCGTATGGACTCTGGATGGCCAGGCCGCGCTGAGCGCTGGCCGCGAGGGCTTCACGCTGACCGTGTACCGCGACTACCTGCCGGCGCTGTGGGACCGCTGGACGGTGACTAGGTGTGCCAAGGGCGTGAGCGTGTATTTCTGCGACCGCCCCAGCTCCGACCCGCTGATCCGCCAGACGCGCGTGGACAAGACCGGCCATTCGAGCGGACCGCAGGTGTGGGACTTCGACGGGCTGTTTCCCAAGCAGACGCCCTGCCAGCCGTTCTTCCTGCTCAACCGACAGTCCAGCTGCACGTTCCAGAGCCTTGACGAGTCGCGGTTCAAGCAGACCGAGCGGGTGCTGATCGACCCCATCTCGGCCGACTGCAAGTACGACCCCGAGCGTCACACCTCCTGGAACTACGGTTGCTCGCTTGGGGTGTCGCCGTCGGTGCTGCTCGCGCCGGAGAGCTCGAAGTCCCAGTGGAAGTTCCGGGAGCGGCAGTGCAACTGGCAGAAGGGCCGAGTCAACGCGGGGTGCCAGGCCGTGCAGGAGTGATCGGCCACGCTAGAGCGGCGGCATCGGCCGGGTGGCCTCGAGCGAGTGAGCGCACTGGACGAGCAGTGTGCGCAGCGTGTCGACCTCGTCGGGGGCGATCTGTTGGAGCATGTCGCGTTCGATCACGTCCATCGAGCGCTCGCAGCCGTCGAATACGTCCCGGCCCTTGCGGGTCAGCGAGGTGCGCAGCACCCGGCGGTGTCTAGGGTCTGGGCGCCGCCAGACCAGCCGGCGCTTTTCGAGTGCGGTGATCACCGAGTTCATCGCCTGCGGGGTGACGAACGCCCAGCGGGCGAGTTCGGCCGAGGACATCCCATCGTGGCGGCGCAGCACGCTCAGGGTCACGTACTCGGTGGTGGTGACACCCTGGGCTCGAACCGCGTCGTCGAGCCGGTTGCGCAACCGCCGCTCGAGCCGGTAGACGAGGTATCCGATGCGACTCTCGTGCGCCGAGTCGGTGAGGCGGGGGGCGGGGCTCGCGGCGGCTTTCACGGTGGCTTTCACGGCGCCGAACATTAGCCTCCGGCCAGGCTGCTCCGGTCGAGTATCAGGTTGGTTGACAATCGGCTTGCCGAGGGGTAGGTTGCGCGTCGGTTTGCCGGTCTCAGCCGGCTCGTGGGAGAGAGAGGAGCGTTCGTGTTCGGACGATTTGCGCGTGTTGCGCTGGCCGTGGTCTCCGCGACCGCGGCGATCGGCGTGCTGGCAGCGGTCCCGGCGGCCGGAGCCGCGGGGTCGACGAGCTACTCGGGGACGACTTCGGACGGCGGTCAGTGGATCGCCGACGTCCCGTCGGCGTGGAACGGCACGGTGCTGCTGTACAGCCATGGCTTCGGGCCGCCAGTGGCGGCCGACGCGCCGGACCCGACGACCCAGCAGGCGCTCCTTGACCGCGGATATGCGCTCGCGGGATCTTCGTATGACCCCAACGGCTCGTGGTGGGCGCTCAACAGCGCGCTGACCGACCAGTTCCAGACGCTCTCGTCGGTCGAGGCGCTGCTGCCGCACGCGCCGCGGCGCGTGCTCGCCGTCGGGACCTCGATGGGTGGCCTGATCAGCTCGCTCGAGACCGAGCGTGGGAACGGACGGATCGACGGTTCGCTGACCACATGCGGGATCGTCGCCGGGGCGATCAACCTCAACAACTACCAGCTCGACGGCGAGTACACGATGAGTCGCCTGCTCGCCCCCGATGAGGCGATCAAGCTGGTCCACTTCACCGACCCCGGCGACGGCCTGAACACCGGCTATCAGCTCGACGCGGTGGCGTCGCAGGCCCAGGCGACCCCGCAGGGCCGCGCACGCCTCGCGCTGGCGATGGCGTACATGAACGTGGCGACCTGGGCCCCGGGCGAGACGATGCCCGCGCCCCACGATTACCCGGCGCAGGAGCAGCAGCAGTACGACGTCCAGTTCAAGCCGGCCGCGCCGCCGATCTCGACCACGATGGACTTCGTCGAGTTCGGACGGCCGTACATCGAGCAGGCCGCTGGAGGCAACGGGTCGTGGACGGCCGGGGTCGACTTCGCCCGGCTGCTGGCGCGGTCGCCATACGCGCCCGAGGTGGCCAGCCTGTACCGGACGGCGGGGCTGAACCTGGGCCGTGACCTGCAGACGCTGACCCGTAACGCCAACATCAAGGCCGACCCGGGCGCGCTGCGCTCTCTTGATCGCTCGTCGGTGCCGACCGGCCGGCTCCAAGTCCCCGAGCTAGACATGCACACGATCTCCGACCAGCTCGTGCCGGTGCAGCAGGAGAACTACTACCGGCACACGGTGCAACGGGCGGGCCGGAGCGGCCTCCTTCGCCAGGCGTTCATCCAGCGGCAGCTGCACTGCAACTTCACGCCGGCCGAGCTGGTCGCGGGCGTGCTGGCGGTTCAGCATCGGGTCGAGAGCGGGCGCTGGGGTTCGGTGGCTGACCCGGGCCGGCTTGAGGCGACTGCTTCCGGTCTCGGGCTCGGCGACGCTGCGTTTATTCGATATGAGCCGACGCCGCTGTCTGGTGCCAACGGCGAGTTCGGGTGGGGCGGCGGCTGGCCCTGGGGCGGGTGATCAGGTCTGGCAGACCGGGCACCAGTAGGTGGTGCGGCCGCCCACGGTGGCGCGCTCGAGCGCGGTGCCGTCCCGCGGGCAGTGCCCGGGCTCATGTCGGTCCACGCCGCGACGCGCCTGGACGAAGCGACCGGTGTGAACGCCACCCTTGGCGATCGCCGACCGGATCGCGCTGCGTAGTTCTCGTCTGAGCTTGTCGAGCTCCTCGGTCGTCAGGTCCGAGGTGAGCCGCAGCGGCGAGATCCGGGCCTGCCATAGAACCTGATCGGCGAGCAGGTTGCCGACCCCGGAGATCGCATGCTGGTTCAGCAGCCGGGCCTTGACCGCGGTACGTCCGGAGCCGATGAGCCGTCGGAATTCGTCGCGGCCGACGTTCGCCGCGTCCGGACCGACGTGTGAGAAGTCCGGGTTCAGGAGAGCTCGGCCCAGCCGCCGCTTATCGCGCAGGACCAGACGGCCGCCGTCCTCGAACTCGAGCGCAAACCGGTCCCAGCGGGTGGTGTCGTCGGGGTCGACCAAGATGTGTCCCGACATTCCCAGGTGCAGCCCGAGCACCGGACCGTCCTCGGTCTCCAGCCATAGGAACTTCCCTCGGCGGCGCGCTTGGATGACCTTGTGGCCGACGAGCGCCGCAGAGATCTCGCCCGGCTGATGCGGGCGAGACACGTAGGTGTCGCTGTCATCCACGGCCGCGACCGTCCGCCCGATGGCGGACTCAAGCGTCTGACGGGCCCGTTCCGCCTCGGGGAGTTCTGGCACCCATCCAGCCTAGTCGGCGAACAGCGCCTCTGGCGGCCCTCGCAACGGAGTCGAGGGCAGTCGCCTCGTCACGCCCAGACCCAGCAGCGCGATCAGGGCGACGCCGCCGATTCCGGTGTCACGCCTAGCTGGTCAGCAGGAGGCGCTGGCCGAGTCTGATGATGACGGCGGCGTATATGGCTGTTGCGGCTGTGATGGCCCATGCCAGTGTGTATGAGCCGTGTACGACGAGTTGTCCGAAGGCGAATGGTCCGATCATCGCTCCGAGGCGTGCTCCGGCTTGTGTGACGGCGGTGGCTTGGGCTGGGCGGGTGGGGTAGGTGCGTATCACGGAGAAGATCATCAGTCCGTTCCATCCCCATCCGGCCGCGAAGGCGATCGCGGCTGCCGGCACGTAAAGGCCGATGAGGCTGTAGGCGGAGGCGAGACTGAGTAGCCCGTAGCCCAGCGCGCCGGCGGTGAGCATTCCGGCGACGACGGTCATGTGGGGCCCGCCGCTGCGATCCGCTCGGCTTCCGGTGGCGATCCGGGTTGCTGCGCCGAGGATTGCGGCGAACGCGATCAGTAGTCCCGCTGCTGCGTGGCCGACCCCGCTGGTAACGGCCGATGCGACCAGGAAGGCGGTCAGCGCGCTGGCGGTTGCCATGCCGAGTCCCATCGCCGTGGCCAGAACGAGCAGCGGACCGCGTTTCGGTTGGTCTTCGGGGGGGCGGATCGCCGGCCTGTGGGTCTGGGTGGCGGCGGGTTCTGGATGGGGCAGGGTCATGGCAGCCACACCAGCGCCGACCGCAGCGAGCGCAAATGCCGATCTCCACCCGACGGTCAGCGCTAGTGCTGGGAGGGCCAGGCCGCCGAGCGCGGTGGTGAGCGGCACCGCGGCTTGCAGCCATCCAAACGCGATTCCCTGCTCGTCGGCTGGTACGCGCCGAGCGATGAACACGTTTGCACCGAGCTGCATCGCGGACGCCGCAGCGCCGCCGGCGACCATGATCACACCCAGCAGCGGCCAGGCGGATGTCGCGGCGAGGAGCGCGAGGACCACCGTGCTCAGAGCACACGCCCACCGCATCATCCGTACCTGACCGACGCGCTCGACCACCGACCCCAGCGGGATCGACGTGCTGGCGGCACCAAGGTAAAAGAGCGCCACGACAGCGCCCAGCCCTCCGGGACCGAGATCTAGTGCCGCGCGCAACTGCACCGACAATGCACCGACGAGAAACACCGGCAAGTTGCACACCACGATCCCGCCGAGCGCGCCACCGATCGCGCTCACACCCGAGCCCCGACGGTGCGACGGTGCTGTGCGCTCTGTCAACCCGGTCCGCTAGCCGCGACTCACCCGCATCACCGGAATCACGTCGCGGCCGAAACGACCCGCGCGACCGCCTCCCCGACTTCGCTGGTCAGCCCATCGCCTCCGAGGTCGCGGGTACGCGGACCATCGCGACAAACGGACTCCAGAGCCACCATGACCGCCGCCGCAGCGTCGGACTCGCCGAGATACTCCAGCATCAGCGACGCGCTCCAGATCGCCCCCACAGGATTGGCGATACCTTGCCCCGCGATGTCCGGCGCTGATCCGTGGACTGGTTCGAACACGCCCACGTCGCGCCTGTCGGGCGCGTAGTTCGCGCTCGCCGCGACCCCCATCCCGCCCTGAACAGCGGCCGCCAAATCGGTCAGGATGTCCGCAAACAGGTTTGAAGCAACCACCACGTCCAGGCTCGCGGGCTTCTGCACCATACGCGCAGCCAGCGCATCCACCAGAACACGCTCATACCGCACATCCGGATATCTCGCCGCCACCTCACTCGCCACCTCATCCCACAGAACGTAGCCATAGCGCGAGGCATTGGACTTCGTGGCGCTGGTGAGCAGACCGCGCCGCTCCCGCGCACGATCAAACGCATACGTAATAACCCGCTCGACGCTATGCCTGGTAAACACGCTCACTTCGATACCGACCTCCGCGGGCCGCCCCACATGGACTCGCCCTCCAACCCCGGCATACTCACCCTCAGTGTTCTCCCGGATCACCAGCATGTCAACACCCCCACCGGAAATGTCGCGCACCGGGGACACAACGCCGGGCAAAAGCCGAGCCGGCCGCACGTTCGCCCACAAATCCAGGCCCTGGCGGATCCTCAAGATCGAGCCCCACAACGACACATGATCAGGAACCCCAGGATCACCAATCGCGCCCAAAAGCACAGCATCAACCCGCCGAAGGACCTCCAGACCATCATCAGGCATCAACACCCCATGCGCCCGCCAATGATCAGCCCCCCAATCAAGCTCCAACCAATCCACATCAAGACCCAGAACATCAACCACCCTCCGCGCCTCCCGAGTAACCTCCGGCCCGACCCCATCACCCGGCAGCAGAGCAATACTGTACGTCATAACAGCCTCTCCTTCGGACGTGTAACCGACATAGCCCGCCTCGGGTGCAACTGCGTGTGGACGACAGCTACGGGCCAGCCGGCTGTAGCGATCAATTACCGATCCTGACGACCGTATCGATGAGCTCCGCCGCGTTTGCCGCAAGCTCTGTCTCAGCCGCGGTCCACTCTCGTGGTCCTTGCACGTAGTGGATCGACAGCACCAAGCTCATGTTGTCCGCGGTAAATCTAGGAGTCACTATCTGCGCGCGCATGTTCCCGTAATGCGCCAGCATGTCGCGGAACGCGGGGTCGTCAGAGGCTGATAGGGAATCGGTCTGCACGACCTGGCGCTGGTTCGCGATCATGTCCTCAATCACAGGCTGGCCGGACTGGACGACGGTCAAATCGCCTTTCAGGGGCCTCACACTCTCGTCACGAGTCTCGTACGTGACCGGGAAGGCGAAGTCTCCGGACACATCCTGACGCACCGTGCACCGCTGGACCCCTAGTGCGGCCCGGAGCGTGTCGAGCACCGCCTGTATCCCCGCGTTCTTCAGATCCCACTCCGAGGCCAGCCGAGCCTCGTCGTGGTCGATACTGGCACTGATCTGCTGCTGCGCGTCGCGGAGGTGATCGGCATCGGCGTCTGACCATTTCCGAGGTCCGCGGACGTCGTGCACCGATATGATCCCGATCAGCTGCTGATCGTGGATAATCGGCGCCAGCATCTGCGCTTTGGCCTTGTATAGCGAAAGCAGCACCTCGGGCACAGGGGGGTCCGCAGCAGCCAGGTCCTCCTGTATCAGGACCGTCTCCCTTTCTGCGAGATAGCGCACGGTCGGAGCCGCACGCAGATCTGTGATGGCCGGGGCTCCACCGATCTGGTCCGCGCCGTGCTCCACGGCTTCTGCAACAACCGGAAACCCTCCGTCCTCTGACTCGAGACGGAGCGTCGTCCGGCTCGCGCCGGTGCGCACCAAGAGGGCCTCCATCATCCGCTGCTGCCGCCACCGCGTCGTCACGATTTAGCCCTCCTCAAAGATGTCAAGCGGCAAGTGCGCACTTACGACTGCGTTCGGGGCGTTGACAATCGAGCTGATGCGTAAGTTCGCTGCGACACTGAACAAGACGTAACCTTGCTCGGGTGTCAGGCCGTGAACCATGCTGAGGTAGGCCACGAGTTCGCGCCCGGCATTCTGAGCCGCCAGATACACGTCGAAGTCGGCGTTTGCTCCGTCCGACCCAATGGGGATGCCGGTCGTCGCAATCCACGGGCGTCCCGTTCCGTCCTCTCCGTCGTTGTAGAGAATGGCGGGGTAACGTGGCCGCCACGCCGACTCGCGCGCGGGCCGCACCCGTGTGCGCACCGTGGCGCGACCGCTTACTTCGATTGCGACACCGCAGCTCTCGCCATCACCCTGAGCGAAATGCATGTCGCCGAGCGAGAGCAGGGCGCCGGGAACATCAACCGGCAGCAAGACGCGGGCGCCGACCCCGACCTCCTTCACATCCATGTTGCCGCCAGTCTCCCGCGGCGGAATAGTTCTGAGCCCCTCGCTGGCGGGGCGTCCCTGCGCAGGCACCGCGCTTTCCGGGTCCGGGGGGAGCGCTACGCCTCCACGGCGAGCCAGCTCCGCCTCACGTTGGGCGAAGTCCACCAGCCGGGCGTGCGAAGGAGCCACGCCGACGAGGCCAAGGAACGGCTCCCCGGGGATTGCAAGGCCCGGTAGCTGCTCAGACCGAGCGATTCCATTCTCGATCGTCCAGACCGTGACCCGCGATGAGGGAAAGTCGTCGGCCAGGAGTCCGAAGCCCGGAATGATGCAGGTCGTCCCAAACTCGTCAGGCACGAGCTCGAGCACCTCGACCTCGAGGATGTCGCCGGGCTCCGCGCCACGGACATAGAACGGACCCGTCAACGGGTGGCCAAGCTTCATATCCATAAGCCCGGCGTCCTCATCGCGTGACTCCGTGTCGAGCTGCCCGTCAAACCCGTCACGTAGCCCTACTTCGACGATCTCTCCAGGAGAGATCTCGGCGATCGGCGCAATGTCAGGGTGCCAGCGATTATGGCCCTCGCCTGGCGCTGCACCGAGACGTGTGCGGCGTCCAACATTGATCTCGATGTCGGGACTGATGCTACTCATCGCTACCTCCTAACGCCAGACCGGTCGTCTCATCGGCGGGCGCACCCGCGCTCGCCCGTTCCCGGTCACGTTGACTTCTCTTGCCTGCCACCTGGGCGAAGATCACCGCCAAGACCAGGGCGGCGCCGTAAAACAGGTCCTGAACGAAGGTCGCGACACCCGCCAGAGCTAACCCGGTGATTCCGGTCGTCAGGAAGTACACCGCGACGAAGCTTCCCCACGGGTTGAAGCGGCCGGCCACGAAGGCCGTGGCCCCGAAGAACGCGGCAGCAAATGCGGGAAGCAGTAGAGCATCCCCCGCGGCTGGGTCAGCGGCGCCGCTTGTCCCAGTCATCATGACCCCGGCCAAGGCCGCAAGCGTCGCCGACATCGTGAGCGCGCCGAAGCGAAGACGCTTCACATGTAGACCGCTCAAGCGCGCTACGACACGACCCCGCCCGGCGAAGAGCAGCCGGCGGCCAACCGGCGTGAATTCGAATATCACCCATACGAGCACGCACAGCCCTAGACCGTAGTAGAACTCGATCGGGATACCGAACACACGCGTCTCCACTACTGCCGAGATAAGCGAATTAGATACACCGCTCACGGTTGCAGACCCGCTGATCCACAAGGTGACCCCTGACGCGAGTGTACCCACGCCCAGCGTCACGATGAACGGATCGATCTCAAAGAAGACCGTGATCGCACCATTTGCCATCCCGATGCAGACTCCTAGTGCGACCGCTACGACACAGGCGAGACCAACGGGCCAGCCATGATGGACGTTGAGCACAGCGACGACCATCCCGCATAGCGACAGTACGCCACCGATGGACAGGTCGTAGTCTCCCGCGGTGAGTGGGAAGAGCAAGCCGAGTGTGACCACCACCAAGACTGCCTGTGAACCAAAGATTGATTCGAAGTTTCCCGCGGTCAGGAACGTATCCGGCTCGTAAATCCCGAACCCGATGATCAAGACAACCCAGGCGATGAGTAGGGACAGGCGGGTGATGATCCCGCCAACTGTCAGGCCGGCGAATACCGACCCGCGCGTTCCGTCGGGCTCGGGATCAGGACTTGCTGCCTGTGTCACGGTAGGCGTAGGCTCATCTGCCTCGGTCATGTGTGGTAACCCTTTGGTTCGGTTTCATCCATCGCGTCAACCTCGCTAGGATCAATGTTCGCGGGCCGGCGAAAAGCGGCGCCCGCTATGCGCTCCTCGGTCACTTCGGAGCCGCTTAGCTCTGCCGACGTGACACCGTCGGTGATGACAATCACTCTGTCGGCAACCCTGGCTACCTCGGCGAAATCCGCCGCCGCGTATACGACACACGTTCCACCATCGGCTGCTTGGCGTATCAGCCGGAGAATTTCCGCCCGGGCACCAACATCGACCCCCTGGGTTGGCTCGGCCAGGAGTAGCAGCCGCAAGTCGAGATTCAGCCATTTCGCGAGCACGACCTTCTGCTGGTTGCCGCCGCTGAGCGCTGAAACGGGCAAGCCTGGCTGAGGCGGTTTCACGGTGTAGTCGACCAGGAGGCCTCGAACATCGCGCGTGAGCCGCCGCGTGTTCAAGATGCCGTGCGGCGCGTATCTGCCTAGCGCCGGCTGGCCAGCGTTGTCACGCACCGACAAATCGGGAATCGTCGCCTCATTGACGCGATCCGCCGGAACAAACGCAATACCACCTGCGATCGATGCGCTCGGGCTGATCGTCGGTAGGGGTACCACGGCACCGTCGATGGCCAACGTGCCGGTCGTGGCTTGTTCGGCGCCGTAGAGAAGCGCCGGCACCTCCTCCCAACCCGCGCCCACGAGCCCGGTTAGCCCTACGATCTCGCCGCGACGGGCACTCATGGAAAAGTCGCGGACAAAACCCCCACTCAATCCCTCGACGACCATCCTCGCTTCAGCGCGTTCTTTCCCGACCGGCCGCCGATAGTCGGCGTTCGCCAATCTCCCGTACTCGAGCCCCGTGAGCACTTCGACTACCCGCTCCAGCGTCGCTGCGTCCTTCGCCATGGTCGCCATATGCCGTCCGTCGCGAAGCACGGAGATCCGGTCCGCGGCAGCCAGCGCCTCATTGAGGTCATGGGTGACAAACAGCACGCCTGCGCCGTCACCGGCGACCGCACGTATTAGGGCCAGAATCTCCCGCTTCCCGTCCTGACCCAGAAATGCAGTGGCCTCGTCGAGGACCAGTAGGCCTTGTCCGTGACCTGAGCCATGCTGCCGCCAACGACGCAGCTCGTCCACTGCGCGCAATATGGCGAGCATCGCCCGCTGTACTGGCTTGAGCGTCTCCACCACCCGGTTCGGATCGATGTTGATGCCGAACTCGGCCAGCAGCTCAGCTGCGTCTGAGCGTTGCTGCCTTCTGCTGAGCAGGATCTTGTGGGTAGTAGCCAGGCGACCTACGCCCATGTTCTCCGCCACGCTCAGGATCGGAACAAGGCCCAGGTCCTGGTGGACGAAGCTGACACCCAGCTTCCGGAACTCACCGGTGCGCACTGGGCGAGTCAGCATCTCGCCATTGACCTCCGCCGACCAACCCGGATCGGGCGTATGAAAGCCCGCTAGGCACTTGATAAGCGTCGACTTTCCGGAGCCGTTCTGGCCGAGTAGCGCGTGAATCTCGCCTGCTGTCACATCAATGCTCACGTCGTCGAGCGCCCGGACACCGCCAAAATGCTTTGACAAATGCTCGATGCGTAAGACGTGGTCGACGGTCTGGTGGGTTCTGTCGTCACTCATCTCGTCACGCGTGAGGCCCGAAAGCCAACCAGGGCTCGGCTCACGAGCTCGGCTCGGCCGTTCGGCGGGCTGTCCATGTTCGCCAGCTTTGCTTGTAGGTCAATCGGGGCCTAACTCAGCCCCCACACGTGGCGGTACCCAGCCAGGTACGCGTTGCCGTATCCGACGCCGACCTTGGCGGGCGCGCCCGCCTCCTGGACGTTGGCCGCTGTAAACACGCGGAGAACGAGGTGCTCGTTCGGCGAGGGCGTCATATTCAGCATGACACGCATGGACTGATCCAGCGACGCCGCGGCGATATCCGCCGGATTCTCACCAACGTCGACCGTAACGATCTTGCCGGTCCGGATGAGATCGAGGATTGCGGGGGTACCGTTCCAGCTGCCCGCGTGAACCTTCCCGATGGCTCCCTTTGTCGTGACGGCCGGTACGACGTACTCAAGCATGCTGTCGAACACCGGGACCACGAAATTGAGATTTGGATCGCGCGTAAGTGCGGCAGAGACAAGTGGCTGGATCTTGGTCGCCCAATCGGGTCCGTTCACATTCGCGTAGGTCAGCTTGCAGGAGGGGCAATCCTGCGCAAACTCTTGCTTGAGGCCAGTCGCGGTCGGCTGCGAGTTCGCATAGTTGTTCGACGTAATGATCAGCACGTCGGCATCTCCCTTGGTCTGGGAGATGGCCGACGCTGCGACGATCTTTCCGGCTTGGACGGCATCCATATCGACGAAAGCCGCCACGTTCGGGTATGGCTGCTGCGACAGGTCGAGGTCATGCGAATCAACGACCGGGATCCCGGCGGCCTTTGCTTGGCTGATTTGCGGCGCGATCAGGCGGGGATCGGTGCCGTCGAGAAGATTGATGAGGTTGACTTTGCGCGAGATCGCTGTGGTCATCCCCTGGACATACTGCGATGTCTTTCCTTGGTTGGGATACGTCTGGTACTGGATGCCGACGGTACCGGCAAGCTGCCGCATCGAAGCATCGGTCGTCTCGACAAACGGAATCGTGGAATTCGATGGAAGGCTGAAGATCACCTTGCCTGCTGCTTTCTTCGCGTCAAAGGCGGGCCCTGGCGAGGTGAACGCAGGGAGAGCGGTGTACTGAGCTACAACGGTGTTGGCGTGCTTGACATTTGCGGTCGACGCCCCGGATCCACCGCTGGACGATGATCCCGACGACGAGGATCCCGACGACGAGGACCCGCAACCAGCGACGCCGACTATCAAGCAGAGCGCGAAAGGTGCAATCGCCAGCCGCGCGATTGACGACATACGCAGGGTGTGAGACATAGCTGCCTACCTCTCCTCGTGTGATAAGGGGGGTTCATGGGGACTCGTCCACCGTGGGCGAGGCCGAGCTGTCCGCCGGTGTGACCGCACCGACGAAAAGTGCCGGCGATGGAGAGTCAAGTGCATTTTGCTGCGGATCTCCGCAGCGTCCGACCTGGAAGCCAAGCTCGGTAATGTAAGCCGTGAGGTGGTCCCGCATAGCGACCGCGGCGCCGACTGGATCACCTTCCGTCACAGCCGCATAGATTGAGCGATGGCGAGCCAGGACATCAGAGCGCCTCTGCTTCTTGCCGAGACTCACCGTACGACTCTGGATACCAAGCACTTCAAGTGACTTAAGCGAACTGGCGAGCGCACGATTCGCGGCGGCGGCTATAGCGTCATGAAATGCCACATCAGCACGAACGAGTGCCGGCAGATCGTCTTGCGCGGTCGCTTCCTCGAAGGCGTGGAGTTCCTGCTCCAAGACGTCCAGGTCGTCCTGTGTTCGGCGAAGAGCAGCCAGGGCGGCCGTCTGTGTCTCGATGACGAGCCGCGCCTCCATTACGAGCTCGATACGCCACGTTCCGGAGGCTGAAGCGGCCGATCGAGTCTCCAAAGGCCCGCCGATGTCCCGCACGAAGGCGCCGCGACCCTGGCGGAGTTCGATTACGCCTAGTGCTTCCAGGGCCCGGAGAGCCTCCCGAACCGTCGAGCGCCCAACGCCGAAGCTCTGCTGAAGCTCTCGTTCGGACGGAAGCTTCGTATGGGGCGGAAAGCTGCCGTCCTCGATCAAGGCTCGCACGCGCTCCATGACCTTGGTCACCAGCGGCGTGCGGTCGATCGCTTGGATCAGATTTGGTGTTGAGGGCACTGGTCTGATAACGGGCATGCGGCTGTCTGACAACAGACATGCGCAGATGCGGCTGGGATTAGTACCAGAGCCTCCGCGCGAGCGCAACCCGGTTAAGCGCTGCTGTCGCGGCCGCGCTGCCCCGCCACGCTGCTCGCTTCCGCGTTTGCCGAGTTGGACCCACCGTGGCGGCCCTCCCTGCCCAGAGTTCAAGCCCCACGGCAGCCGCCGCGGTGCGAGAGTTCACGCGTCGCCGCGGTAGCTGAGCTTGCCGCGGCTACTGCACGGGATTCGACGATCCCATGCGGCCGCGACTGACGAAAATCGGCCCGTCCGGCGCCGTTCGTTGACTAGCCGACGTGCTCCAAGAACCTGAGGAGACGCTCGTTGAACGCATCGGGCTCGGTCAGGTTGGGCGCGTGGCGGGAGCCCTCGAAGATCGTCAGTTGCGCAGCCGGGATCTTCTCCGACATGTAGACGACCGGCGATACGAAGTCGTAGCCGTCGTGAACATCGTGGCGACCGGCGAGTCCCAGCGTCGGAACATCGATCTCCGGCAAGCCGTCGATGACTCTCGCGTCTTCCTGGGTGAGGATCCCGCGCGCAGCCCGTGCCAGTCCGGTCGCGTCGCGATGTCCTGCTATGACCACTTCGTCACTGTTGGGATTGGCCGCCAGCCCACGTTCGTCGTAGGCTCGGGCGCGCGCGTGGCAGTACCGATTCCACTCCTGGCGCCTGTCGTCGCGCCGGAAGCCAGGGGCGCAGGCCACGAGCACAAGTCCCCGCACGCGCTCCGGATGCAGCAGGCGAAATCGCAACGAGAGATAGCCGCCGACCGAGTGCCCGACGAGGATCGCCCGTTCGACTTCGTGAGCATCCAGGAGCGCAAGCATGTCCTCCATGACGAGCGGGGTGGAGTACTGCGCGTCGTCGTTGGGGTAGTCGCTGCGGCCGTGGCCTCTCATGTCCCATGCGATCGTCGTGTGCGTTCGCTCAAGCGCCGCCTGCTGCGAGGCGAACATCCGCGACGACGCTGCGAAGCCATGCGTGAAGAGCACGGCGGGGCCGTCCCCGACACGCTCGTAGTAGAGGCGTACACCCCCTCGCTCGATGTAGGTCATCCGCTAGCTACGCCGGCCGCCGCTCGTCGTCGTCCACCTGGCCCTCGTAACCAGGTGTGGGCCCAAGAAGCTCCAGCGTCAGCCCCCAGGGATCCTTGAAGTACACAACCGACCAGCCGGTGAGAACCTCTCCCGGTCCGAAGTCGAGCTCCAGCGGCTCGCTGAGGAACTCGACGCCCGCGGCCCGGAGGCGGTTGTACTCGGCGTGGATGTCCGCGACGCCAAACGACAGGTGGTTCAGCCCGGAGTCCGACAGCGAACGCTCCCTGACCGGACCCGGCGGGTCGAACTCCTGAAACTCGATGCGGCTCCCGCCTGGCACCAGCAGCTGGACGAGCGTCTTCTCGCGAAGACCGGGAACGCCGGACACCGCCGCCATGTCGATGTCGGTCTTGCGCCACACCTCTTCGAAGCCGAGCAGGCCGACGTAGAAGTGCAGCGCTGTCTGTAGGTCGGGCACGGAGATGCCGACATGGAACGACGCGCCCGAGATCCAAGGGCTCAGCGTCCTGAGCCCGTCCTGCGGCTGATCACCGCTCATCTGGTCTCCTCGTGTGGTTGCGTGCGCACCTGGGTGCATGGTGCTAGGCGTTCTCCGGCAGCCCGGGACGGATCGAGGAGATCAGGCCCCACATCCCCCCATCCGCCTCTGCCGCTGCATGCGCCAGGGCGCGCGCCCACACGAACTCGTCGCCGAACTCATCACGCCACGCCCAGACGCGACGAGTGAACAGCTGCAATGCGTACTCGTGCGTGACGCCGATCGCCCCGTGGACCTGATGCGCTCGCCGTGGAACCGTCCGCGCCGCCCGACCGCACATAACCTTCGCGATCGCGATCTCTGGCACCGGCAGCGCAGCGTCGTCCGTCGTAGCACCGATCGCCGACTCGACAGCGACACGCGCCAGCGCCACGTCACGCGCGATCTGCGCGAGGTGCTGTGCAACCGCTTGGAAGCGACCGATCGGTCGGCCAAACTGCTGACGGGCCTTGGCGTGCTCGATCGTGAGGTCCCGGATCCGTTCCAATGCCCCGAGCATCATCACCGCCCTGACGAGCGCGCCGCGGAGGATCACCGCCTCGCGGGTAACGAACGGCGGCGCGAACGCGGCCGCGCTCGCTGGAAGCTCCACACCGTCGAAATCGAGGTCGCCACGCGGCTCCCCGGCTAGATTGCGCCGGTCGCCGAAGCTCCGTGGCGCCGCTGCCGGCACGGCGGCCACCAGTGGCGCGCCGCTCTCATCAGCCGCCAGTACGACCAGCGTCGTCGCAGACGGCGCCCACGGTACGGCATGGACGGTGCCGTCCAGCACGTGTAGGTCGCCGACGCGACGGGCCATGATCCGTCGTCGGGCGCCGTCGGAGCCACGGTCATCGGCCCCGTCGGCACTGAAAGGCCCGCGGCGTGGAGAAGCCAGGCGCCGATCAGCGCGGTCTCGCCCAGCGGCAACGGCGCCGCGTTGCGTGCCGCGACCCGGAGGATCGTGCACGCATCGGCGAGCGTGGCCCCCGATCCCCCGTGATCCTCGGGGAGCGTGGGCAACGTCCACCCGAGGTTCTCGATCGACGCCCATAACTCGGCGGTGTCGCGTCCAGCCTCGACGGCACGCACGACATCGGGGTGACACCTGTCCGCGAAGAAGTCGTCAACAACCTCCGCCAGCTGCGCCTGATAGCTCATGCCAGCAGCTGCCGGGCCGTGACGATCCGCAGGATCTCCGTGGTGCCACCTCGCAAGGTGAACTTCGGTGACGCCAACGTGGCGACGCCCATATAGCGCTGGAGCAGCTCATCCCCGGAGGGGAGGCCGGTCTCGCGTAACAGTTCCAGGCTCTCCTGCTCGAACTCGGTCCCCGCATCCTTGGCGAGAGCTGCATCGACGCCAAAGTCGCGCCCAGCCTCGTGGGCTTCGATCACACCGAACGTGAGGCCGCGCAGTGCTGCGGTCTGGGCGATGATGTCGCCGACACAAGCCGCCACCCGCGCGTCACCAAGATCGGCGGACGTCACGTAGCGGCTCAGCAGCGGGAACGTGCTCATGTAGCGGTCCGGGCCGGTCCGCTCGAGGTCCAGCTCAGCCAATGCTTGGCGCCACCCTTCACCGACGTCGCCCAACACGTCGGTTTGCGCCACGAAGACGTCGTCGAAGAAGACCTCGCAGAACTCCGGTTCGCCGTCCATCATCGCGATCGGCCGAACATCGACGCCGGGCGCCCGGAGGTCGACGATGAGCTGGCTCATGCCATCGTGGCGGTCCTCTTCCTCACTCGTGCGGCAGAGCACGACGCTGTAGTCGCCGTGATGGGCGTGGGTCGTCCAGATCTTCTGGCCGCTCAACCGCCAGCCTCCATCAACCGGCCGGGCCCGGCAACGGAGCGAGGCAAGGTCCGATCCGCTTTCGGGCTCGCTGAGGCCCACCACGAACACGACCTCGGCGCGTGCGATCGCCGGCAGGAAGCGCTGTCGCTGCTCCTCAGTGCCGACCCGCAGCAGTTGCGGGGCGAACTGACGCTCGTTGGCCCAGTGAGCGGTCACCGGCGCACCTGCGGCCAACAACTCCTCGGCGACGACGAATCGCTCAGCGTGCGATCGGCCCGCCCCGCCGTATCTCTCGGGAATAGTCATGCCGACCCAGCCTCGTCGGGCGAGCAGCTGGCTGAACTCAGGCGAGAACCCAGAAATCCAGCCTTCGAGCTGGGGCTCGAACACGCCGTCCTCGACACACTGCGCCAGGAACCGCCGGACGTCGAGGCGTAGGTCCGCTGTCACGCCGTCATCCCGCTCGATGCGACGCGTTCGCGCGCTCGTTCTCGCAGAACGCTCTTTTGGACTTTGCCTGCGGCGGTACGCGGGAGAGCCTCGACGATCGCGACGTCCTCAGGGACCTTCAGCTTCGCAATGTCACGGGCGATCAGGAACTCCGCGAGGTCGTCCACGTCGAGCGATGGGTGCCCATCGCCCAACGCCAGCCAGGCGCAAGCACGCTCCCCCGTGACCGGATCAGGCTGTGCGACGACCGCAACCTCACGGATCGCCGGGTGCTCGGCGAGCAGTTGCTCGATCTCATACGCGCTGAACTTCTCGCCGGCTCGGTTGATGACGTCCTTGAGGCGGCCGGTGATCGTCAGGTAGCCATCGGCGTCCAACATCGCGATGTCCCCACTCCGGTAGCGACCCTCGGGCGTGAACGCATCCTCGTTGAGAGCCGGGTCGAGGAACCCGAGGAACATGCCTGCGCCGCTCCACTGCAGCTCACCGGAGACCGTGGGGCCGACCTCGACTCCGTGTTCGTCGACGACAACGCCCTCGTAGGACCGCAGCCACCGACCCTCGGTCGTCACCCGCTTCTCCAATCGGTCCCAGTCGGTGCTGCTCGTCACGGTCGGCCCCTCGCTGGCGCCGTAGACCCGCACGGTGCCCGGGCAGAGGCTCGCCACGGCCTCGCGCATCAAGGCGATCGGGATGTCAGCGCCGCCGCAGCCGATACGCCGCAACGAAGAGGTGTCGGCATTTCGGTCGGCTGCAGCCTGGACCAGCCCACGCAGGAACGGGGTGGCGATCATCAGGTAGGTGACACGCTCCCGCTCTATGTGGTCCAGCGCCACGTCAGGATCCCAGATGTCCTGCAGCACGAGCCGCGACCCGGTGAAGATCGGCAGCAGCAGGCTGTTGAGGATGCCTGTCACGTGGGTGACAGGAGAGACGCCGAGGAAGACGTCGCGTTCGTCGAGCCGCGCCCAGTCGGCGACCAGGTGCGCCTCGAAGGCCATCGTGTTGTGGCTGTGCAACACGCCCTTCGGCGCGGCGGTCGTGCCCGACGTGTACAGCAGGAGCGCGATCTCGTCGGGGTCGTTGCGTCGCGCGGGCCTGCTGTCGACCGGCGCGGTGGTCAGGTCGTCCCAGCGCCACTCTCCAGGCTGGGGATCTGCGTCCCCGACGAGCACGATGTCGTCGAGGTCAGGTAGGTCAGCGCGAAGACGCCGGTACAGGTCGGCGAAGTCGAAGCCGCGGAACGTGGCGGGGATCACCGCAACCTTGGACCTGGCCTGAGCGAGGATGTGGCGAAGTTCGTGACCTCGGTAGACCGGCACGATCGGATTGGAGACGGCTCCGATACGCAGCGTCGCGTGGAAGATCACGAACGCGGCCAGCACGTTGGGCAGTTGGAACGAGACGACGTCGTCGGGAGTCACGCCGCATCCGAGGAGGAACGCGGCGATCCGCGCAACCTGCTCATCGAGCTCCGCGAACGTCAGGCGACGCGATCCATCCACAACTCCGACGGTGTCGCCGTGCTCTCGCACGGACCAGGCGAAGTACTCATCGATCGTCCGGTCCCGCCAGTGGCCGGCGGAACGATAGAAGCTGGCGGCCTCGGGGCTCGGAGGATGGGTTGCTCGCACCGGGCGTGCATTCTTATTCATCTAATTCTTCCGCGCGCGACGACTCGCATATCGAGCAGGAAGGCGGGTGTGGATCCGCCATCCAGAGGGCCGCGTATGTCGCCGATTGACCCGGCTTCTGTTAGCGTTAACACAGGCGCTCGTCCACGCTGGCGCCAACACCGCGCTCTGTGTCGATTTGCCGCCAGGGTGCGTCAATATCCGGAGGTAGAGGTATGCGCGGCCTGTCGAGTCGGTTGTGTCTACACGTCCAGGGTGAGAGTGCTCGGCGCAGGGCAGCGGGGCTGCGGTTGTGCGGACTCGCCACAACGTCGCTCGTGGTGGCGGTTCTCCTCGCCGTGGCGATCGCTCCCAGCTCACGGGCGGCGACCGTCCACGACCGCGGGGCGACGTCGCACACCATCACCTCCGACAAGTACTCGCTGATGATCGACGGAAAGCGCACGTTCATCTGGTCCGGCGAGTTCGAGTACTGGCGGCTGCCCAGCCCGAGCCTGTGGCTCGACATCCTCCAGAAGATGAAGGCCGAGGGCTACAACGCCGTCACGATCTACTTCAACTGGGCATACCACTCGCCGGCGCCCGGGGTATATGACTTCTCCGGGGTGCGCGATGTCAACAAGCTGCTCGACGACGCCCAGCGCGTCGGGCTGTACGTCATCGCCCGTCCGGGTCCGTACATCAACGCCGAAGCGAGCGGTGGCGGGCTGCCCGGGTGGCTGACGACCCAGGCCGGCAAGGCGCGGACCAACGCGGCCGACTACGAGGCCGCGGCCGATGACTGGCTGACCCACATCGACGCCATCCTCAAGCACCACCAGCTCACCAACGGCACCGGCACGGTCATCCTCTACCAGATCGAGAACGAACTGGCGGCCACCGGCAGCGGCGAGTTCGCCTACATGCAGAATCTCTACGACACGGCGCGCGGCGACGGCATCACCGTGCCGATCTTCCACAACGACAAGGGCCGCAACGGCATCTGGGTGCCGACAGGCTCCGACGTCCCCGGGACGGTCACCGGGCCCAACGATCTCTACGCCTTCGACGGCTACCCCGGGGGCACGTGCAACACGAATGCCACACCTGGCTCGCCATCCGCGGCCCCCGACTGGGGGATTTGGGGCTCAGGCGGGGCGACGGGCGGCTCCAGCGCCTCGCCGAACACGCCAGGGTTCGTCGCGGAGTTCGGCGGCGGCTGGTTTGACTACTGGGGCAGCCAAGGCACCTACGACTGCACGGCACAGCGCGAGGGACCGGGTTACGAGCGCGTCTTCTACGGGACGAACATCGCCAACCGGCTCACGATTCAGAACTTCTACATGACGTTCGGGGGGACGTCGTGGGGGTGGCTGCCGGCGCCCGTCGTTTACACCTCCTACGACTACGGCGCCGCCATCAACGAGGCGCGCCAGTTGCGGCCGAAGGCGTCGACGATGAAGGAGATCGGGCTGTTTTTGCAGAGCGTCGCGCCGGCCATTACCAAGGTGGACCCGGGCCCGGCGACGACGGCCTCCTCGCCGAAGGTCAAGATCTATGACGACGTGAACCCCGACACCGGGACGCACTTCTACTTCGCGATGCACAACCCGTCGAGCGCGACGACGGATGACACGTTCACATTCCCGATCAGCACCTCGGACGGCACCTACACGGTGCCGCAGCAGGGGACCCTCGCGATCGACGGCCAGGATGCGAAGACGCTCGTCGCCGATTACGACATGGACGGCCAGCACCTCGTCTACTCGACCTCCGAGATCATGACCCACTTCGTGCAGGGCTCGCGGGACGTCGCGCTCCTCTACGGCCGAGACGGCGAGGACGGCGAGACCGTGCTGCGCTACGCGAGCCAGCCAACCGTGAAGGTCGTGTCGGGGACCGTCGCCAGCACGTATGACGCGGCGACGGGAGACCTGCGCCTCAACTACGTCCACAACGGGCTCGCCGAGGTGCGGATCAGTCACGGGGGACGGAGGCCGCTCACCCTGCTACTGGCCGATAACACGACGGCGGACGCGTTCTGGCGCCAGGACACGGACGCCGGCCCGGTGCTCGAGCAGGGGCCCGAGCTCGTGAGGACGGCGTCGATCGACGGGCCGGTACTCCGACTCACGGGCGACACGAGCGGCGCGACCACGGTGAAGGTGTGGGCGCCGCCGCAGGTCCGCCGCGTCACGTGGAACGGCCGGCCGGCCGCGCTGTCGATGGACCGCGGGCGAAACCCGGCGGGCGCGGTATTCACCGCGCGCCTGCCAGGGCCGGCCCCGATCAGCCTGCCCGATCTGTCGACGAGCCGGTGGAAGTACGCGCCCGAGTCGCCGGAGGCGCAGCCGTCGTTTGACGACTCGAGCTGGCAGGTCGCCGACAAGACGACGACCCACAGCACCACCCCGCCCCCGGCCGGGCAGCCGGTGCTCACGGCAGATGACTATGGCTTGCACCAGGGCGACGTCTGGTACCGCGCGTCCTACTCGGGCGCCGGGACGGCGACGACCCTGACGATGCGCTACGGCGGCGGCGGTGCCGGACTGCTGCAGGTGTGGCTCGACGGCATCCAACTCGGACAGAGCGTGCTGGCGAGCGCCGTAGCGGCACCCCCGACGACGGGGACCGCCACTTTCACCATTCCGACCGGCCTGCGCACCAGTGGGACGCACACATTGGCGGTCATGGTCCGCAACGATGGCCACAACGAGGACGGCGGCGTCAACGACGCGCAGAAGGAGGGCCGCGGCCTCATCTCGGTGCAGTTGACCGATGCCGACCAGGGGCCGGTCAACCCGCAGATCACATGGCGGATCCAAGGCAACCTCGGCGGGGAGAGCATCGCCGATCCCGCCCGCGGTGTTGAGAACAACGGCGGCCTGTACGGCGAGCGCCACGGCTGGTACTTGCCCGGTTATCCCGACGGTGATTGGACCAGAGCGACGGTTCCGCAGAGCACCGCGATGTCGGGCACCGCGTGGTACCGCACCAGGTTCAGGCTGCACATCCCGAAGGTCGACGACGCGTCGCTCGGCATCACGATCGGTGACCCGTCGACGCCGCAGTCGTCAGCGAACTACCGCGCGCTGATCTTCGTCAACGGCTGGAACATGGGCCAGTACATCGCCGACGTCGGGCCGCAGCACACGTTCGTCATTCCCAACGGGGTGCTCAACCCCGACGGTCAGAACACGCTGGCGATCGCGGTGACGAGCGCCGGCGGGCGCGGCAACGGCCTGGAGAAGGTGTCGCTCACCAACCTCGGCACCGTACGCGGGGGCGTGCCGGTGAAGATCGACAACGCCCCGAGTTGGAATCGGAGGACCTGGGGTCCCCCCGCCCACCCTGCGGAGGTGGAGATGGAGGGCTTCAGTGGCAACGCGGCCAGTCCGGCGCGCGGCGGTGACACCTTCACGGTCACCGGCACGGTCGCCAACCTCAGCGGGCCAACGGCGAGGAGCGTGTCCGCCACGCTCGACCTGCCCGCCGGCTGGACGGCGACACCGGCCGCCTCCACGCCGATCGGCACGCTCACCCCGGGGGCCTCGCGGTCGGTGAGCTGGACCGTCACGATCCCCACCGACGTGGCCGCCGGCGGCTACGCCGTCTCCGCGGACGTGAGCTATCGGCAGGGGTCGCGGAACGGGACGACCGGCGCCTCCTACCAGCTGAGCGTCATCCCGAAGGGCCTGATGTACATCAGCGACCTTCCGTTCGTATCGGAGACCAACGGCTTCGGCGCGCTCGAGCGTGACGCCAACCTCAGTGGAGGCCCGCTCAGCATCGACGGCGTCGGCTATGCCAAGGGCCTCGGGACAAACGCGGTTAGCAGCGTCGTCGTCGACATCCCTACGGGCTGCACCACGTTCTCCAGCGACGTCGGTGTGGACGACACGGCCGCCGGAAAGGGCAGCGTCACGTTCAGCGTGCTGGCCGACGGCGTCCAGGTTGCGTCGACCGGGATCATGCGCGGCGGCCAACCCGCGCAGCACCTGACCGCCAACGTCGCCGATGTCTCCCAGTTGACGCTGGACGTCGGCGACGCAGGGGACGGAATCGGGCACGACAACGCCGACTGGGGCGATGCCAAGCTCATGTGCGCCAGCTGAGTCCACCCGAGCGTCAACTGCCGCAACACATCCCGGCAGGCCGCGGACAACTAGACTCGCGCCGTTCTCGGCGGCCGTCGACCGCGACCTGACGTCTTGGAGCTACGCATGGCTGAAGATTCCTGCGATGGAGCTGCGCCCGCGTGCCTGATGGCGTGAGGCATCTGGTCGGCGTCGACGTCGGCGGCACGTTCACTGATGTGTTGCTTGCGTCGCTGGACGGTTCGCCGCCGACTCTGGCGAAGGTGCTCAGCACGGTCGATCCGGCCGAGGGCGTGGCGGCCGGGGTGCGCGAGGCAGCACGACGGGCAGCCGTTGACCCGGCGTCGGTCGAGTTGATCCTGAACGGAACGACCGTGGTTACCAACACTGTGGTCGAGCGCCGCGGCGCTCGCGTCGGGCTCTTGACCACGCGCGGCTACCGGTACGTGCTCGAGATCGCCCGTTCCTGGACGCCTGGGCCGGTGAGCGGCTGGATGGTGTGGGAGAAGCCGGCACCGCTCGCCCACACGCGCGATGTGCGCGAGCTGCGGGGTCGGATCGCCGCCGACGGCACCGAGCTCGCGCCCCACGACGAGGACGATGTCCGCGCAGCGGTGCGCGAGCTCAGAGATGCGGGCGTGGAGGCGATCACGGTCGCGATCGTGCACGGCTACGCGCGGCCCGACGTCGAGGCGCTGATCGGCGAGTGGGCCGCGGATGAGGCTCCCGGCCTGCCGATCTCACTGGCGTCGGGCGTGCTGTCTGAGATGCGGGAGTACGAGCGCACCCTGGTGGCGGTCGCGAACGCCTACGTACAGCCGGCGATGCGCCGCTACGTCGAGTCACTCGAGGCCGAGCTGCGGCGCTCTTTCCCAAGCACGAGCCTCAACATCGTGCGCTCGGACGGCGGTGTGATGAGCGGCGAGGACGCGGTCGAGCGGCCGATCGAAACGGTCTTCTCCGGCCCCGCGGGCGGAGTGCGCGCGGCCGTGCATATCGGGGCGCTCATCGGCCGTCCGGACGTGCTCAGCTTCGACATGGGCGGCACCAGCACCGACGTTGCGCTGAGCCGTGACGGACAGGCGGCGCTCGCGCGGCGCAGTTCGCTGACCGAGTACTACAAGGTGCGCGTGCCGTCGCTAGATGTGATCGCGATCGGCGCGGGCGGTGGCTCGCTCGCCCATGTGCCGCTCACGGGCGCGCTGCGCGTAGGGCCGGAGAGCGCAGGCTCCAACCCAGGGCCGGCGGCCTACGGCCGGGGCGGCACGGAGCCGACCGTGACCGACGCGAACGTCGTGCTCGGCTACCTGCCGAGCCTGCTCGCCGGACAGATGGAGATCCACCGCGACCTCGCGCACGAAGCCGTGAACAAGGTCGCCGAGCGGCTCGGCACCTCGTCAGAACAAGCCGCGAGATCGATCATCGACGTGGTCAACGACCGCATGCTCAGCGGGCTGCGACTCGTGTCAGTGCAGCGCGGGCACGACCCGCGCCAGTTCGCGCTGTTCGCGTTCGGCGGCGCCGGCCCGCTGCACGCCAACGCGCTGATGGATCTGCTCGGAAGCCCGGTCGCAGTCGTCCCGGCCGCCCCCGGCGTGTTCTCGACCTACGGCTTCCTCGTGGCCGACGTTCAGCGCGAGTTTTCGCGCAGCTATGTGCGCCGGCTGTCGCGGGTCAACCACCGCGAGCTGCTCGAGGTCCTGGCCGAGCTGAGCGAGGCCGCGGCGGCCTGGCTGGCGAGCCGCGGCTTCGGCGAGGACGACCGCGACCTGAGCTTTCAGATCGGCATGCGGTACTTCCGCCAGGGCTACGAACTGCCGATCCTCCACGGCGACCCGGCAGGCGATCCGACGCTGCTCAAGACGCTGGCGGACAGGTTCGTCGAGGCGCATCTGCGCACGTACCAGTTCGAGCTCGCGGTCGAGCCCGAGCTGGTCGTGGTGCGCTGCGTGGCCGCGGGGCGCAAGCCGATGCCGGGCGTGCCGCGCAAGGATGCGCCGCCCACCGAGGGGGCCGAGCGCGCGATCGCCGATGGCGACCACCGGATCTACTGGGGCGGCGAGTGGGTCGGCGCCCCGCTTTACCACCGGACGAGGCTCGAGCCCGGTCACGAACTCGCGGGGCCGGCGGTGATCGAGCAGGAGGACTCCACCACGCTCGTCCATCCCGGCGCGCGGGTGCGGGTGGACGGGCTGTCGAACCTGCTGATCGACAGGCTGCCATGAGCGTCGACACCGTCACGCTGGAGATCATCGAGAACACGCTGCGCGGGATCCGCCACGAGATGGACGCGGTCATGTTCCGCACCTCCGTTTCTCCCGTGATCCGCGAGACGCACGACACCTACCCGCTGGTCGCGGACCGCGACGGGAAGATGCTGGTCGGCCAGTTTGGCTCGCACCTGTCGTTCTTCCTCGACACGCTCGACGAGGAGCTTGAGCCGGGCGACGTGATCCTCCAGAACGACCCCTACCTCTGCGGCGGCTCGATCTCGCATGTGCCCGACCTGCTCGTCACCCGGCCGGTTTTCCACGAAGGCGAGCTGGTGGGCTTCACGTCTCAGTTCGGGAACCTGCTCGACGTGGGCGGCAAGGTGTTCGGCTCGATGCCGGCCTCGGCGCGCTCGATTTACGAGGAGGGCCTGCGCTTTCCGCCGGTGAAGCTGTATGCCGCCGGCGTGCTCAACGAGGCGCTCGTCAAGGTGCTGGCCCGCAACTCGCGCGCGCCCGATGAGGCAGTGGCCGACCTGATGGCGCTGTGCACCGCCACCGCGATGGGCGAGCGGCGCGTGATCGAGCTATGTGACCGCTTCGGCCGCCAGACCTACCTCGAGGCCGCCGACGCGCTGCTAGAGCGCACCCGCGCCGCGGTGCAGCGACTGATCGTCGACAAGCTGCCCGAGTCGCCGCAGTCGTTTGAGGACTTCGTCGACGACGACGGTCTCGGCAACGGACCGTTCCGGATCAAGCTCGCCGTATGGCGCCAGGGTGAGCGAGCGATCTTCGACTTCACCGGGACGTCCCCACAGGCCCCGGGTCCGATCAACTTCTACCTGCACGACGGCATGATGAAGATGGTCATCGGGGTCTACCTGATCATGGTGTTCGACCCCGACGTCCTGTTCAACGAGGGCTTCTACGACCTGCTTGAGATCCGGATCGAGGAGGGCAGCCTGCTGCGACCGCGCTACCCAGCGCCGCTCGGGATCCGCCACAGCACGATGTCGCGCTGGATCGACGTCATCGCAGGTGCGCTCGGCCGCCACGTGCCAGAGACCGCCGCGGCGGCTGGCTACGGCTCAAGCCCGCACCTCCTCTACTCCGGCACGAGTCGCGACGGCGAGCCGTTCGGCATGCTCGAAATCCTCATGGGCGGCATCCCCGGACGCCCCGCAGGCGACGGCCTCGACGCACACAGCTGGTACCCGCAACTCGAGAACACGCCGGCCGAGTACCAGGAGACCTACTACCCGGTCGTGGTCGAGGAGTCCGGAATCGTCCCCGACTCCGGCGGTGCCGGCTACCACCGCGGTGGCTGCGGCGCGCGCAAGGTCGTGCGCTTCCTGGAGCCAGGCGAGGTGTCGATCTACGACGATCGCCACGTCTCCTACCCATGGGGAATCGGAGGCGGGCGTCACGGCGGTCGCTCACGCAAGCAACTCGTACGACCGGACGGCAGCCGCGAGGACCTGCCCGCAAAGGTCGACTTCGTCGAGGTGCACCCCGGCGACATCCTGATCTACGAAACCGCCGGCGCCGGCGGCTGGGGCGATCCCCTCCAGCGGCCCACCGAGCGCGTGCTGGAGGACATCGAGAAACGGTTCATCTCAGAGCGCTCGGCCCTCGAGCACTACGGCGTCGTGATCGGCGACGAGGAGGCCACGCGCCGCCTGCGCGCCGAGCGCCGGCGCGAACTCGTGCCCCTCTTCGACTTCGGTCCGCGCCCTCCGCAGTACGAGGCGACGCTCGAGATGCCGCAGCGGGCTCCGCTCGGCCCCGCCGAGGCGATCGAGCCACGCTCTATCGACGTCGGACTGTTGGATTCGCGGGAGTAGGCCGCGTCAGCACCCGTGGAGGGACGCCATCCCGCGCGCTACTCGCGATCTGGTGGCGTCCCTCCTAAGTTTATGGGCTCGCCGTCACCTCACTTTTGGTTGCGAACACCGGGAGCGATCGAGTTCCAGAAGCCACAGTTGTGGTTGGCGGAGATCTGGGAGATGGGCATCGTCTGGCTGTCGCCGGCCGGAGCGAGCTCCATTTCCTCGCCGGAGTGGTTGAACTCGGGCCAGGGCGGAGTTCCCTGTGCGGTCGGGTTGCCGGTGCGAGCGAACGTCGTGAGGTCTCCGATTTCCTCGTCTTGGAGCGTCTGCTGGTCTGCGTCTAGAGCCGGGGTTACCGGCTGCTCGTACGCGGCCCATGGGCTGTCATGTGCCGCTCCGGCCGGCGTGTCGATCGTTCCTGTCGCCGCGTACGGCGGGATGTCGTTGTCGGTCATCAAGAACCCATAGACCGGCATCCAGCGCGCCAGAGCCTCATCGGTGACGATCGCCGGGCAAACCGTGTCGGAGTCCGCCGCGAGTGTCCGCCAGGCGATGAACGGCGTCTCGAAATGCGACAGCGGGTACAGCGCCAGGACCCGCGGCGCGTACTTGAGGTACTGGCTCTCGACCGATTGCACGTACTCACTCGGAGTGGTCGGCTCACCCACCAGGTCCTCGTCGCGCTCGGTTCCGATCGTGACTGGCACCCGGTTCACGCGCCCGGTCTTGAGCGCCTGACGGAGTGTCATCGGGAGCGTCGTGGCGTTGATCGTCGGCGCGATCGTGCCCTGCCCGCCGTACTGGTAACCGTCGCCCGGAGTGTCGGACGACTCGGCGACCACGTCGGTGGGCACCTGTCGCACGCATGACGCCACGTCGGCCGTGCCCGGTCCGCATCCGACCGAGGCTGCGAACGCGGCGCCGATGCTGTTGGCCTGCGACTGGGAGGGCAGCGCCGACTTGCAGTCCTGGGGTTCCAGGTCATAGCCGCCGCCAGGCCTGACTCCGGGGGTCCCGAACAGCGTGTTGTACTCGCCGCTGCCGTCGATCGCCTGCTCGAACAGTCCCTTCGCGGTGGGCGAGGCGATCTGGTCGCACACGCTGGAGGCGCCGCCCGACTCGCCGAAGATCGTCACACGGCGTGGATCGCCGCCGAACGCGGCGATGTTCTGCTGCACCCAGCGCATCGCGGCCTGCTGGTCCTGCAGCCCGTAGTCACCGGAGTGCCGGCCGAATGCCGAATCGGCGAGGAACCCGAAGATGCCCAACCGGTAGTTCGTCGACACGATCACTTCGTGCCCCGTGTTCGCCATCAGCGAGTAGTCGCCGGCACCCGAGCCCTTGAACAGGCCACCGCCGTGGATGTGGAACATCACCGGAAGATGAGACCCTCCGCCCGCAGGCGCGTAGACGTTGAGATACAGGCAGTCCTCGCTCGACCCCGGCGCCGGCGGCCCCGTCTTCCCGGCCGGTTGGATGCACTCGTCAGCGAACGTCGTCGCTTGCAGCGTCGTCGTCCAGGACGCATGCGGCTGCGGCGATGCCCAGCGCAGCGACCCGACCGGCGGCGCGGCATAGGGGATCCCGAGCCACTCATCAGCCCCGTTGCTGGTCGCGATCCCACACACCGGACCCTTGGTCGTCTGCACATCCGTGCCAGACGCGCAGGACACGGTCTGCGCACGCGCGGGGTTCGCCGAAGGACCGCCCGAAGCTATCGCGACGCTGCCGGCGGCCAGGACCGCGACGGCGACCACCGACCAGAACAGCCGGGAGCGCGATCGAAACAATCTCATGAACTCCACCTCTCTCTGCTAACCGCGTGTATACGGACGGAGTCGCGCTGCGACCGTGCGCGACCGGATCCCCGCATAAGCCCACGACATCGACCTTCCGCCCCGAGCTCTTATCTCCCAGCGTTGATAAGTGCGCCTAGCCGGTCACAAAACCACGCAAGAGGCGGGCCGCGGAAGCGAAGACGTTCATGGCTGTCGAACGCAGGGCCAACCCTACGTCGCGCCCGGTGTCCCAAGAACGCAACCCGCAACCTGCGCAGCTTCCCGGGTTCAATCCCCTACACAAGCGTATGCCGGGGTGAGGTCAGTTGACAAGCGGGCCGTTCGCGGCCCGCAGACGGTCCAGCGCCGCCGCCATCGCGCTGCGATAACGCTCGACGTTCTCGAGCTTGATCTGCTCGTACCCGCGGATCGCGTCCGGCAGCGCCGCGAGCTCGGCGATCTGCTCCTGTGTATCTGAAGTGAGGCTACGGAGGGCGGTTTGGACTGCCTGTCGGTATTCGATCACCAGGTCGCGTTCGAGTCGTCGCAGCTGCGTGCGACCGAACGGGTCGAGCCGGGTCCCGCGCAGTATTCGAGCCTCGTGCAGCGCACGGAACAGAGGTCGTGCCGTGTGCTCAAGCTTGAGCTTGCGCTTCATGCCCAGCGCTCGCAGCAGCGGCGGGTGCAGCAGGACCTGAACCTTGGCGCTCTCGCCGAACTCTTGCTGGAATCGGGCGCGCTCGAGCTCGTCGAGGTGCAGCCGGGCGACCTCATACTCATCCTTGTACGCCATCAGCTTGTGGAGCCCACCCGCGTACGCGTCCGTGATCGACGGGACTCCGGCCGGCAGCGTTGCGCGTTCGGCTGCGTGCACCTGCCCGACTGCTTTGACGTACGCCATGGCATAGCGCCGGCTCTGATAGCTCTCGAGATCAGCCGCCAGCCGCTTGACGCGGCCGCGCAGGTCAGCGTCACCCAGGCCGAGTCGATCAATCGCGGTGGAGAGCTCGCGGTCTACGGTCCGTGGCCGACGCTGGGCAGGAGCCGTCGGCACTGACCGAGACACGGCCCGTTCGACCGCTAGCCTGTCAACGACGGCGGCGCGACCCCAATGGAATGCCTCAAGGTTCTGTGCCACTGCCGCGCCGTTGAGCTCGATCGCCCGCTCTATCGCGGCGGCCGACACTGGCACGCAGCCGTGCTGGTAGGCCGCGCCGAGCATGATCATGTTCGTCTGCATATGGTCCCCGAAGACCTGCTCGGAGATCTGCTTCGCGTCGAGCCATAGCGCGTCGGGCCGGCGGCTGTTTGCCTCAACCTGAGTCACGATTTCTCTCACCGGCGCGGCTTGCGCGTCGGGGTCGGTGACGTCAGCCGTCGTCGGCATCGCGCCGAGATTCCCGATCGCGACCGTACGCTCTGCGTCGATCGTACGCAGCGTGTCTGCGGTCGCCATCCCGAGCAAGTCGAGCCCGATCAGGACGTCGACCTCGCCGCGTCCGGCGCGTAGCGAGCCGGAGTCAGCCGCCGGTCCGATCCGGATGTCGGAGACCACCGCGCCGCCCTTTTGCGCGAGGCCCGTCTGGTCGAGCCCGGACGCCCACTTCCCATCGATCAAGGCCGACATCTGGAGGATCTGGGCGATCGTGACGACTCCCGTCCCGCCAACACCGGGCATGCGGATCAGGACGGCACCGCTGAGGTCGATCCGGGGAGTTGGCTCGGTCAGCTCCACGCCCGGGATCGTGACCGGGGATCGCCGCGCCTCTGTGCCGGGGGTCACGAGAAGGAACGAGGGACAGTCCCCCTCCAGGCACGCGAGGTCCTGGGTGCACGACGATTGATGGATCGCGGTCTTGCGTCCGAACTCCGTCTCGATCGGGATCACGGACAAGCAGCTCGACTTCTTGCCGCAGTCGCCGCAGCCTTCGCAGACGCGCTCATTGATCCAGGCGCGCTGCGCCACGGCCGGCAGTTTGCCGCGCTTGCGCAGCCGTCGCTCCTCGGTCGCGCACCGGTCGGTGTGGATCAGAACCGTGACGCCGTCGAGCTGGCGAAGCTCGGCGAGCGCGGTCTGCAGGCCGTCGCGGTGGCGGACCTCGGCGACCTGGGAAAGCTGCGCGCCGCCGAACGACTCAGGATCCTCGGTCGTGACGACGATCCGGCGAACCCCTTCGAGCTCCAGCCACCGGGTCAGCTCTGGTATCTGCATCTGACCGGGCGGCGTCTGGCCGCCGGTCATCGCGACCGCATCGTTGTACAGCAGCCGGAACGTGATCTTGACACCGGCGGCGACCGCGGAGCGGATGGCCAGCGAGCCCGAGTGAAAGAACGTCCCGTCACCGAGGTTCTGGACGTAGTGCTCGTCGCTCGTGAACGGCGCCATCCCGATCCACTGCGCGCCTTCGCCGCCCATCTGCGGCGCCCCGAGCAGCTGCCCACGTTCGCGCGCCGGGTCGAGCGCGACGAGCGCGTGGCAGCCGATGCCGGCGCCGACGAGCTGATCTTCGGGAGAGCGCGTCGACAGGTTGTGGGGACAGCCGGAGCAGAAGAAAGGCGTGCGAACGGCTGCTGGGGACACCGCGGTCGTGGCGCGTTCGTTGTGGGGAAGGCCGAGGTGTCTCCTGAGGACCCGGGCAATCGTGTCGGAGTCCACGGCGCCGGCGAACGGAACGAGCGGATGACCCTGCGCGTCTCGCTTGCCGAGGATCTGTGGCGGATCCGGCATGCCGTACATCGCGTCTCTGATCTGGCGCTCGACGAACGCGCGCTTGTCCTCGAGGACGAGGATCGTGTCGACGTCCTGGGCGAACTCAGCGATGTCATCGGGATGCAGCGGCCAGACCATTCCCAGCTCGACCAAACGCAGGCCGAGCGGCTCCCATTCGTCCTTGCCGGCGAGCCCGATCTGCTCGAGTCCTCGCAGGAGTGTCCGGTAGACGGGGGCAGGCGCGACGATCGCCGTGCGTGCACTCGTTGGCTCAAACGTGATCCGGTTCAGACGGTGCTCGCGGCCGTAGGCGATCGCCTGTTCTGTCCGGGCGCCGATCAAGTCGGCTTCGGCGGCGACTGAGCTGGCCCCGATCAGCATCGGCGGGCCCCCGCGGCTGCTCATCGGCGGCATGGGAACCTCGACGTCGAGGTCCTCGATCGAGACGACCGCTGAGGAGTCGGCGACGTCCGCCGTGATCTTCATCGCGGTCCACAGGCCCGCCTGGCGTGAGAGTGCGACGGCGTGCAGACCGAGCCGAACGATGTCCTGCACCGAGCCGGGCGTGAATAGCGGCAGCACGAGACTCTCCGCCATCAGCTCGCTTGAGCTCGGCAGCGTCGAGGATTTGCACAGCGGGTCATCGCCGATCAGCGCGACCGCGCCGCCGAGGTGCGCGGTACCGCTCGTGTTGGCGTGGCGTATCGCGTCGGCGGCGCGATCGAGCCCCGGGGCCTTCCCGAACCAGTAGCCGCTGACGCCGTCCACCCGCCGGCCCGCTAGCTCCCCGACGAGCTGGCTGCCGGAGACGGCCGTCGCGGCGAGCTCTTCGTTGACGCCTGGCTGGAACACGACTCCGGCCGCCGCCAGACGCCGGTGGGCCTTGACGAGTTCGCGATCGAAACCACCGAGCGGCGACCCGGGGTACCCGGAGACGAAGCCGCCGGTGTTCAGTCCGCGAGCGTCGTCGAGGCGGCGCTGCTCAAGCACCAGCCGGACGAGCGCCTGGATGCCGGACATCAGCACCGGGCCCTGTACGGCGGCATAGCGATCTTCGAGGGCGACGGATAGCAGGCTCATGAGGTGGGCACTGTCGATCGATCGCAATGATATGGAGGGACGCGTGTGTGCTGCTTGGGGTCTCCGACCAGAGATCCCCTGAGCGGCCGGGCCGCCTCAGGCCACGGCGTCTGCCGGCATCGCTTGGTCCACCCGCGAGTCGAAGTATCGCTGCCCAGCCGACTCCAGCTGATCGTAGACAGCGTGAAACACCGCTGTTGCTTCCCGACGCGGGGCCTTGCGGACCATCAGCTCGTCAGGCAGCTCCGGGTCGAGAAACGGAAAACGTCGGAAGGCGTGGACGACGCCGGTGCGGACCAAGAACGCGTCCCGATCTGACAACTCGGCTCGCGCCTTCGCAGAGCGGTACTTCCCGAATGTCTCGACGAACGCCTCATAGCGAGTGGCGAGGTCCTCGAGATCCCACGCCCGCTTGATCATTGCCTGAAGGTCTAATCCCTTCGCGGGTCGCCCGATCAGCACGCAAGCGTGTGCTTCGACACCCATGTCCTCCAGGAGTTCGACGACATCCCGCTCCCGGTTGTGAGGCGATATCCAAGTCGCGTCCTGTACAGACCCAAAGCCGAGAAAGCGCAGCCGTCGCGCCAACCGGCCTCGCTCCAACCGGAGAGTCTCGGGGATCGCATGCCACAGCATCGTCCAGTGGCCATCCCAACCGTCCGCCGTGGAGCCCAGGCGGAAGATTCGCCGGTCACCCTCGGCCAGCAGCCGGTCCAGACGCGGGGCGGGCGTGTAATAGACCAACCTCCCCTTCTTCGTGCGCTTGAGCAGTCCACGGTTCACCAGACGTGTCAATGCGACGCGAGAGGCGGCGTCGGAGAATCCCATGCCGTTGAGTAGATCGACGAGACCGCCCGACCAGACACACTCATGCTTGTGGGAGGCGAAGGCGCCGAACAGTGTGATCACAAGTTCCTGTGGCTGAAGCGGCTCGTGGGAAGCGCGCGGCAGTCCGGCGGACATCAGAGCCACCCCGGCACTGTGATATCGGACACCGACGTTGGCTTCTCAGGTGGTGCTTTCGCGGCGTGCCGCGACCTTGCGCTAGACATCGGTGCAGGCTCCCCCCTTACGGCTTAGCTATACAAGCGTAGTCGGGCGTCCGGCGCATGGGATCGAGTACCGCCGGGTCAGCGGACCCCAACCTCGCTGGTCGCTGCATCGAGCCGATCGTGTCCCGCCGTTTGCGACCGGATCACCAGATTTTTGTACTCATCGACGGAGACCCGCTGTCCAGGCGCTGCGACAAGCGTGGTGATAGGTGTCCACACGATCGCGGGCCCGACCAGCACGTTGCCAGGCTTCATTCGCCCGAAGTCATAACCCTTGACCTCTTCGACGCGGCCCGTCCTGTCAATCCACGCTTGCACCGTTTTCACAACGGCGTGCTCGGCGTCATCGTCGCCGACATCCTCAACGCGGAAATCAGGCTTGCGGACGCTCCCCTCACCTCGGAGGCGAAAGCTCACCAGCTCGATGCCGGCCTCCCGATACGCGGATTCCTTTCCGTACTTCTCCTCGTACAGGCGCTCGAATAGCTCAATCGTCTGCTCAAGCGATTCGTCGGTGAGGTCACCATCGCCTGCGACGGGAACCGTGAGGATGTGCACCTGACGCCGATACCGCATGTCGATGGAGCGCCGAAGCGTGATCCGGTCGTCTGAGAAACCCTCGCCCTCGAGCTGAGCGGACATGCGGCCTCCAAGCTCATCGAATATGCCTCGCACCCGTTCGAGGTCAACCGGCGCGTGCATGGGCACAGTGATCTGGTCCTCGTGCGCGATATCCGACGTGATGAGACCGAACGCGCCGTGAACGGACGCCGAGTGAGGTATCACGATCTCACGCACGCCGAGCTCCTCGCCGTACGCCGCAACGTGCATCCCGGCCGTGCCCCCGAACGAGAACAGCGAGAAGTCCCGCGGGTCCAGACCGCGCTGCACGGTGGTCTTGTGAAGCAAGTCGAAGAACAGGCTGTTGGCGAGCTTGTACATCGCGGCGGCCGCGTCAATCACAGGCAAGCCAAGTGGCTCGGCGATCTGCTGCTCGAACCTTCGCCGAGCGAGACCGATGTCAAGCTGCTCGCGACCGCCCAGAAAGTAGTCGGGGTTCAGGTAACCGAGGATTGCGTCCACGTCTGTGATTGTCGGCTCGTCGCCGCCGTGGCCGTAGCAAATCGGCCCCGGGTAGGAGCCGGCACTCCGGGGCCCGATACGGGGACTTCCGGTTCGCTCGTCGACCGAGATGATGCTTCCGCCAGCGAGTCCGAGCGAGACCACATCCATCTTCGGGAGCGCGTAGTGGTACCGCAGCACCATCGACTCGCGCTGGTATTCGGTTAGCCCGTCCCGAACGACGCCCACCTTGAACGTGGTGCCGCCCATATCAGCGGCGATGATGTTGCGCTCGCCGATCAGCCTGCCCAGCCCCTGCGAGCCGACGAGCCCGCTCACGGGCCCCGACTCGATCATCCCCACCGGGCTCTCCGCGGCCTCGGCAAATGGCAGCAGCCCGCCATACGCCTGCATCACCAGCAAGATCCCGTCGAAGCCCTCGGCCTCCAGACCGGCGCGAAGGTTGTCCAGGTACCGGCCGATCACGGGCCCGAGGCGCGCGTTCAGCGCGACCGTCGAAGTGCGCTCGTATTCACCAACGATCGGCGCGATCTTGTGCGAGACGGTGAGGAACACGTCCGGCGCTATGCGTTTGATCAGCGCCTCGGCACGCTCCTCGTTGGCAGGGTTGGCAAACGACCAGAGGAAGCTCACGCCGAGCGCCTCGACATCCTCTGCCAACAGCTCCCGTACGGCTGCCTCGAGATCGGACTCGTCGGCCGCACGCAGGATCTGGCCGTGGACGTCGACGCGCTCGCGCACCGTCCTGATCAGCTGCGGCCCCACGATCGGCGGGAGCTTGTCGGTTTCAATCGGGTTTCGCTTCTCGTCCTCAGTGAGCCCCGACCAACGGCCATAGCCTCCGCGCATCGCGAACAGCGAGTGGTCAAACCCCCGAGAGGTGATCACTCCGGCCTTGGCCAGGGTGCCGTCGACGACCGCGTTCTCGGCGACCGTCGTGCTGTGAAGGAATAGACGCGTATCGGCGAGCACCGCCTGCCGCTTGACACCGAGCTCGTCGGCGGCCACCGCGATCGCGTCCAAGATGCCCCGCGAGAAGTCGGGAGGGGTCGAGAACGCCTTGCCGAGTGTCACGTTTCCCTCGGCATCGACGACGACGCAATCCGTACACGTTCCGCCGATGTCGATCCCGACGACGTAATCCATGTGTCAACCCCCGACGTTCAAGGTCTGTTCAAGTCCCGCGCCGGCCTCTGGCTCGGGACGGCCGGCGCTCAAGGCCCTTCGGTCCAGCTTTCCGCTCGCCGTTTTCGCCAGCTCGCCGACGAAACACACCTCACGCGGATACTTGTGCGGTGATAGTTGCGAGCGGACGAACTTGCGAAGCTCGTCCGCGAGATGGTCGGACGGCTCGCTGCCTTCTGCGGCGACGACATACGCTCGTGGGCGCACGAGGCCGTCCTCCTCGTATCCGACGACAGCGCACTCGGCAACCGCAGCGTGTCCCAGCAGACAATTCTCGATCTCGAGCGGGGCGACCCAGATACCGCCCACCTTGAGCAGGTCGTCGGCGCGGCCGTGGTAGCGGAAGTAGCCGTCGTCATCGCGCGCAAACAGATCGCCGGTGCGGACCAGATCGCCCGCGAAGGTGCGCTTGGATTTCTCGTGGTCGTCCCAATACATCAGCGCCGTGCTCTCGCCACTGATCCACAGCTCGCCGGGTTCGTCGTCAGCACAGTCCTCGCCATCCACGTCGACGATCCGCGCCTCGTATCCCGGGACGATCTGTCCGACCGTGCCCGGGCGGACCGCGCCGAGCCGGCTCGAGATGTAGATGTGGTAGGCCTCCGACGAGCCCACCCCGTCGAGCACCTCTACGCCAAAGCGCGCACGCCAACGCCGATACAGCTCTTCTGGTAGGGCCTCGCCGGCCGAGATGCAGAACCGCACGCTGCTGAAGTCCTGGAGTCCGGCGGCTTCGTGCGATGCCATCGCGTTCATCATCGTCGGCACCAGAACGAGGATCGTCGGCCGATGCCGAGCGATCAGTTCGAACATGCGCGCGGGCGTAGTTCGCTCGGGGAAGATGACGCCGGTGGCACCGACGCCGAACGTAAACAGCGAAACGGCATCACGCGCATAACCGAAGAACAGCTTCGGCACCGGCAGCACCACGTCGTCCTCGCGATAGCCGAGCACCCCGCGCGCGTACCACTCAAAGCTGATCAGCGGATCGTGGTGACAATGGACCGCGGCCTTGGGGGCGCCGGTGCTGCCGGTGGTGAACTTCCAGATACCGATGTCGTCTCGGCTGGTGCGCTCGGCATCCAGACGATCGGATGCAGTTCCTGTCGCTTCGTCGAAGCTCACTTCACGATCACCAAGTTCCGCCTGGCCCATCCCGACGACAAGCAGGGTCGGAGCGTGCGCGCAACTGGACGCCGCGAGTCGGACCGCGTCAAGGGTTGTCGCATCAACGACCGCGACCTGCGCTCGTGAGTAGCTTAGGTAGTACTCGTAGTCTTTCGGCTGCAGGAACGTATACACCTCGGAAACGACGGCACCGATCTTCAGGACCGCGTACCAGAGCGCCACGAACTCGGGGCTGTCGCTCAACGCGAGCAGCACGCGCTGTTCACGCCTGACCCCCAGGCCTCGGAGCACGTTGCCAGCCCGATTGACCATCGCCGCAAGCTCGGCGTAGGTGACGACTCGACTCCCGCACACGAGCGCCGTCCGGTCGCCGCGGCCCTCCTCTACATTGCGGTCCACGAAATGCGAGGTGAGATTGAAATCGTGCGGTATGTCGGCGTACTTCAGCACGTCATTGAGCTCGGTTGGGCCAGGACTCGATGCGATCGTGAAGTGGGGAATCTCCGGACCGCGTGAGCTCGACCTCGAGAAGCGTGCCGCAGCTGGGACAGCACGCCTCGATCAGCCGGAATTCGTCGCTATCGGGCCGATGGGCGCCCGCTCGCGACAAGGGGGATGCGCGGAGCGCACTGTGGTCCTTCCAATCCGCACCTGGCGGCGAGAACGTCTCGCCACACCATGTGCACTGGGTCGCCCCGTCCGCCGTGCGTTGCAGGTATTCGCCGATTCGCATCCCCGTCCCTGGTACATCGGCACGAGCTGTCGCTTCTATGACCGAGCCACCCGTCCGCTCAGAGCGGATCTCAAGACGCCTGGCTCGCGTCGCCGGCTCGTCGACGCCGCTGGCGGCGACGTCCAGCACCACCCCGTAGATATCGCGGGCGGCGCCAATCGTGACCAGGCGCTGGTCAATGTCCCGCAGAACCGCCTGGGGATCGCGATCGATCGGGTCACCGTAGCCGCCACCGCCCATGAACCGGACGTACTGGATATCTCCCGCTTCGAGCGCAATGTGGCCCCAGGACTGGGCGACCCGAGGCTCTCCCCGGGTCTCCTCGAGGCTCTCGGGCAACTCGTCCACGTTGCCGTTGCGGAAGGTGATGTAGTCAACATTGCACCCGGGGTAGCCACCGAAGATCCCCAAGCTCATCGGAGCCCGGGTGCCCTTGCCGAACAGCACCACTCCCAGCGAGCCGTCGCCGAGCCCGTGGGGTGTGAACGCGTACTCATGACATACACCCCCGCGATGCTTGCCCGGGCCGCCGGAGTCGGGTACCACCCGCCGATAGAGGTAGCGAAGCGGCGTATTGAGCTCTTGGCTCTCAGCGTTGGCCCACCGCGAGACGACGTTCGGGATCTCCCCGCCGAGGTCGACGCCGTCACGGAACGCTCGTGCGCCGGCCGCTCCGGCGAACGTGTCGGTGAGCGGCGCGATGAAGAACTCGCCCTCGGCGTTGATTCCGTGGGTCTCGACATGCGCATGGCTGCCATGCCACACGGCCGTCGCACGATCGCGGTAGCGGTCGCTTGCCCCGAACATCTTCGAGAGCAGCACCGTGGAGAGGTTGTTGACGATCTGAACGGTACCGACGGTCGCGACCGATATCGGCGCGGGACGCCGGCAGTTGACGACCGTGCCCTCGGGTGCGATCAGCCTCATCGGGCGTGCCACTCCCTCGTTCCAGGTTACGTCCCATGCGAGCAACGGGAAGATGGGAGCGAACATCGCTCCCCACGTGGCCCAGTAGCAACAGTTGATTCCGACGCCAAGTTGGTCGCTCGAGCCCGTGAAGTCGTAGGTGAGTGTGTCACCACGCTTGGTGCCCGTCAGCATCACGGTCGCCGTCTCGTCGGCCATGTCGATGTATTCGCGCGCGGACCATTGACCATCCGGGAGCTCCCGCAGTCGCTGGCGCACCAGTTGCTCTGACTGCTGGATGAGAGCATCGGACACCGCCTGTACGGTCTCAACCCCGTAGTCCGCGTAGATCCGCTGCATTCGCACCTTGGCGACGTGATTGGCCGCCAGTTGTGACTTCAGATCGAGTGCGGTCATTCCCGGATCGCGCACCATGTTGAGGAAGGTCTCGACCACGTCCTTTCGCGGCTTCCCGCGCTCGACGATCTTCAGCCCCTTGGTCTGGAACCCTTCCTGGTAGTTGTCCTGCGCGTTGGGCGAAAATCCCCCGGGGTCGACAGCGCCGATATCCGTGACATGGACGAAGTTCGCGACGAACCCGGTGAGCGTGCCGCGAAAGTGGATCGGAGAGATCATGTAGACGTCCGGCGGATGCAGCGCGGCCGTGTAGGAATCGTTGAAGAAGAACACGTCGTCCTCTTCGATGCCCGGATCGTCCGAGAAATTGGCAATGATGTGTTTCACTGCCTGCGCGGCACTCGTCAAGTGGTGCAGGAAGCCGACGCCACCGACCATCAGTCCGCCGTCTGGAAGGTACAACGAGGCCATCATGTCGTGGCCCTCGTTCGTGATCGGCGAGCCGGACACGTTCTCGAGCGCGATAATCGTCTCGTCCGTGACCTGGACGAGCTTGTGCCGGATGATCTCGAAGGTGAAGGGGTCGACGACCGTCTGTCGGCCGTCAGTCGCGGTGGTCACTTTCGCCCTCCTGTAATCGGTGACATCAAACTCGTCCGTAAAGCCCGGAGACGTCCCGGCCCCCGGTGCCATGGACGAGCGCTCGCAGCTGCTCCACGAGCATCTCGGTCAACGTCTCGAAGATCCACTCTCCCTCTTCCCCGGTCGCCTCGGCGGGAGCCCCGCAGTAGGCCTGGACGAGGCCCATCTCTACGAACTCCTTCTTGCCCTCGGCGATCTCCGCCGCGAGATTCACGGGCACGTATGGGAGCCCGCGCATCACGTCTGGATCTACGAGCTCCGGACGATCGCAAAGCACGAGCGAGGTCTCGTAGCGACCCGCATGACACTCCCCACGACGAAATTCCTCCGTCAGCCGCGTCGCGCGCTCTTTGCGCGTCAGGTCGAGATACGCCACGGTCTGACCGCGGGTCCGCTCGATCGTGTCGATCGCGCGGTGAAGCGTCTGCACATGCTCGGGCTCGAAGTGATTGTTGACGATCGCGTGGTAGCGAAAGCCCTGATCGATCAGCGAGGTCAGAATGTCGACGAGCATTGCATGCAGAGCATCCTCGGAGACGTGGACTGCGCCAGGAAACGACCGGGTATATCGCGTGACGCCGTACCCCAACGGCGGCAGGATCACCGCGCGCAGCTCGGGGTCGTCGCGGAGGCGGTCCGCGGCGCGCTCGCACATGCCCATTGAGATGATCGGGTCGGTCGACAGCGGGGAATGCGGCCCGTGGGGCTCGGTCGACCCCACCGGAAACAGCATCACTGTCGTCCGGTCGCTTTCGAGCAGCTGCTCGACCTGGGGATAGCTCAGCTCAGCGAGGTGCATGCCATGACGTTGATCACTGCCTCCCACTCGTGGATCCCGAGCTTGCGCAGCAGCGTCTCGGGGCCATGCACGACATAGTCTACATGCCGTCAAGCTCACATGTCTAGTAATGCGCTCGGACGTGTACTATGCCCGCTCTATGAGGGTGGATGCGCCGTCCGAAGCTGGTGCGCCCCCGTCCCGATCGCCGGTGGCGGAACGCATGCGATGAAGCCGTCGGCATTCGATTACGAGGAGCCGGACGACCTTGCAGAGGCGATTGAGCTGCTAACCGCTGACGACGAGGCGCGCGCGCTAGCAGGTGGCCAGAGTCTCGTTCCGATGCTCAACTTCAGGTTCGCGCAGCCGACCATGCTGGTGGGGCTCCGGCGCATTGACGAGCTCCAGGGCATAGATCGCACCGACGACGAACTGCGGATCGGAGCGATGGTCACGCAACATGCGGCGTTGAGGAGCCAAGCGGTACGCGAGGCCTGCCCGCTGGTCGGAGATGCTCTCATCCACGTCGGCCATCCTCAGATACGCGCGCGCGGGACGGTTGGCGGCACAGTCGCTCACAGCGACCCCGCCGCCGAGCTGCCGGCCGCCCTGCTTGCGGCCCAGGGCGCCGTGACCGTGCGCGGCCCGGTCGGGAGCCGGTCGATCCCGGCTGATGAGCTGTTCACCAGCGCGTACACGACCACGCTTGCGCCGGGGGAGATCATCACGGACGTTCGTTTCCCCGCCGCGCCCGAGCGCTCGACTGCGGCGTGCGTTGAGATCTCGAGACGTCCCGGGGACTTCGCGCTCATCGGGGCGGCGTGCCAGCTCGCGTCCGCCGAGGACGACACCATCAGCGGCGCTCGCGTAGTGCTCTTTGCCGTGGCTGATGTCCCGATCAGGGCGATATCGGTCGAACGCGCGTTGATCGGCCAGCTGCCGACCCGGCATGCATGCAGCGCCGCCGCGGCACTGGTCGCCGATGACTTGCGGGGGCGGGCACCGGACAGCGATATCGCTCGCTACCGCCGGCGCGTCGCCCCAGCGGTCGTCGAGCGAGCACTCGCTACGGCGACGGAGCGACCGAGATGAGCGACCACCACATCATGCTCGTCGTCAACGACCAGCCGCACGAAGTCGACGTGCCGGCTCGCCTCACGCTCGCCGACGTCCTCCGCGACAAGCTGGACCTCGTAGGAACGCACGTCGGCTGCGAGCACGGTATCTGCGGGACCTGCACCGTCCTGATCGACGGTGAGGCGAGCCGCTCATGCACGGTGCTCGCGGTCTCGGTCGCTGGGGCTCAGGTGCGGACGGTCGAAGGGCTGGCCGACGGCGAGGCCCTGAACGACATCCAGCAGGCGTTCAGCGACTGTCACGGACTGCAGTGCGGCTTCTGCACGCCCGGTTACCTGATGACTCTGGAGGGGCTCCTCTCGCGCGAGCAGCGACCGTCTCGGGCCGAACTGCTCGACGCACTCGGAGGTGTCGTCTGTCGGTGCACCGGCTACGTGGGAGTTCTCGCGGCCGCCGAGGCTGCCGTCGAGGCGCGTTACGGACCCGCCGCATGATGCTTACGCAGCGCAAGCTCCTCGGCACCGCCCCGAAGCGACTCGAAGACCCGCGGCTGCTGCGCGGAGATGGCAGGTACCTGGCGGACCTCAGGCTGCACGGCATGCTTCACGCCACCGTGCTCCGCAGTCCGTTCGCGAGCGCCCGAATCACTTCGATCGACATGACCGCCGCGCGCCAACACCCGGGTGTGGTCGATGTGATCGCCGCGTCGGACCTACCGCCGTTTGGCGGCCTGCCGTGTTTCTCGGCGCCGCCTGACAGCCCCCCGTTTTTCCAACCGGTGCTGGCAAGCGACATCGTGCGCTACGTCGGTGAGCCGATCGCGATCGTCGTAGCGCAGAGCCGCCATGTCGCCGAAGACGCGGTCGCGCTGATCGAGATCGACTGGGACCCCTTGCCGGTGGTGATCTCTCCGGAAGCTGCACTCGAGCCGGACGCCCCCCTCGTAAACGGCGATTGCGCGACCAACGTAGCGGCTCAGATCCACTTCACTCAAGGCGATCCCCGAGCGATCGACGCGGCTCCCCATCGGCTACGCCGGACATTCCGGCTCCAGCGCCAGGCGGGGATCCCACTAGAGACTCGCGGGATCGCGGCCGAGTGGGACGCCGCGCGCGAGCGACTGACCATCTGGGCCTCGACGCAGTGCCCACACGTGATCCGCGACTTTGCCGCGATGTTCATGGGGCTGTCACCACAGGATGTGCGGGTGGTCGTGCCGGATGTCGGCGGCGCGTTTGGGACGAAGAACAACCTCTATCCCGAGGAGCTGGCGATCCCGCTGCTGGCCCGCCGGCTGCGTCGGCCAGTGATCTGGGTCGAGGATCGTGCCGAGCACATTGCGTCAGCCGCGCATGGCCGCGAACAGGTCCACGACGTCGAGGTCGGCTACGACGACGACGGCATGATCCTGGGCGTACGCGATCAGGTGATCATGCCCTTCGGCGCATACCTCTCGATGCTCGCCCACGAGGAGATCGGGATCTCCTTATACATGCTTCGCGGGCCGTACAGGATCCCGAACTTCGACGGCACCGGCACGCTGGTCGCCACCCACACGACGCCGCTGACACCGTTTCGCGGGGTCGGTCATTCGCAGGCGGCGTTCGTCATGGAACGCCTCGTCGAGCTGATCGCAGCCGACCGGCGGATCGACCCGGTGGAGCTGCGCCTGCGAAACATGCTGACGCCCGAGGAGCTGCCCGTTGACCGCGGGATCGTGACCCACTCGACCGGCCCGATCGTGTACGACTCGGGCGATTACCCCGAGTCTCTGCGGCGGGCGCTCGCGCTTTGCGGTTACGAAGACCTAGTGGCGGAGCGCGGACGGCTTCGCGAACAACGTCGCTACCTCGGGATCGGTATCGCCCCGTACCTACAGGTGACGTCGATCGGCCCGTTCGAGACCGGGATAACGCGCGTCGACACCGCCGGGAAGGTCGAGGTCCGGACGGGCACGACAGGGTCAGGTCAGGGCCATCCCACGGCGTTCGCCCAGATCGCTGCCCAGGAGCTGGGCGTATCGATCGGCGACGTCAGAGTCGTCAGCGGCGACACCGACCTGGTGCGGACCGGAATGGGCGCCTACGCAAGCCGCAGCGGCGCGATCGCTGGCACCGCAATCCGCCGATCGGCGGCGGCCGTACGTGAGAAGGCGCTCCGGGTGGCATCACACATGCTCGAGGCGAACTTCGACGATCTCGTGATCGAGGATGGACGGATCCACGTGGTGGGATCACCGGACGCGGGCGTGAGCCTTGCCGACGTCGCCACCGCGGTTGCCCCCGGTGCGCCATTGCCACCCGGGATCGAATCGCATGAACTGGAGGAGGCTGACCACTTTGTCCCACCCGGTTCCGCCTTCTCCTACGGCACTCAGATCGCCGTGGTCGAGGTCGACGTGCAGACCGGCCTGGTCGAGCTTCGGCAGATCGCGCTCGTTCACGACGGCGGGCCGCTCATCAACCCCATGATCGTCAAGGGGCAATTGCACGGCGGCATCATCCTCGGGGTCGGAACAGCGCTGCTCGAGGAGATCCGCTACTCCGAGGACGGACAGCTCCCGGTCAGCTTTGTCGACTACCTGCTTCCCGCGGTCGGCGTCGTCGGCGAGATCCGGATTGATCACATGGAGACCCCGACACCGCACAATCCGCTCGGGGTCAAGGGCGTCGGAGAGTCGGGCGTAGTCGGGGCTCCCGCCGCCGTCGCCAATGCGGTCGCAGATGCACTCTCACCGTTCGGCGTTGAGGTCGACGAGCTTCCTCTCACACCGGAGCGGATCCTGGACTTGCTGGACGCTCGGCGCAACTCCTCGAACCCGGTTCGGTAGCGGCGCAGTTGGAAACGACGCTTCTTCTGACCGGTGGCGCGGTGGTCACCATGGATGCATCACGACGAGTGATCGAGGATGGCGCGATCGCCATCCGAGGACCACGGATAGAGGCCGTCGGATCGCGGACGGATCTCGAGCCGTGCTACCCGGACGCACGACGTATCGACGCTCCCGATGGACTGATCACTCCGGGCTTGATCGATGCTCACAACCATCCGATCCATTACCTGTCCAAGGGCCTGGCTGATGACCTCGAGCTCAGCCACCGCTCATACCGCCACATCTGGCCGTTCGAAGCTGCGCTCACCGATGACGAGGCCTACGTCAGCTCGCTCGGGACATTCGCCGAGATGATCCGCCACGGGACCACCTGCTTCTGCGATCCGGGCAGCTTCCGGCCCGATTCGGTGGCCCGCGCCGCGCGGGACATCGGCATCCGAGGCGTCGATCACCCGCGAGGGCTGGGATATCGCCGATCCGAACGCGCCGACGTCTCACACCGAGGTGGCGCAGGAGGCCGTCGAGCGCAGCGAGGAGGTGATCCGACGCTGGAATGGAGCCGAATCCGGGAGGCTGCGCGCTTGGTTCTCTCTGGTCAGGCCCGCTCATGTGACCGACCAGCTGTGCCGGGCAACAAAGGAGCGGGCCGACGCGCTCGGCGTCGGAATCCACGGTCATCTGACCTCGTCTCGCACCGAGGATGCGGACACGCGTCGGGTCGTAGGCAGCAGCTCGGCGGTCCGGCGGTATCACGAGCTCGGGTTGCTCGACGACAACCTCTGCCTTGCACATCTCGGGTGGATCGTGCCCGAGGAGGTGCAGCTCCTAGTTGCGGGCGACGTCAAGGGGGTCCACTGCCCGTCCGCGAGCATGCTGGGTGGCTTCGGGGTGATCTCGCACGGCACGTTTCCCGAGATGCGCGCTGCCGGACTCACAATCGCCCTGGGCAGCGACGCGGGCGCGATCAGCCGCTTTCTGGACCTCGTCCGCGTCATGTACCTGGCCGCCTGCGCGCACAAGGACGCGCGCATAGATCCAACGGTCATGGGCGCTCACGCCGCGTTTGAGATGGCGACGAATGGCGGGGCTCGGGCGCTCCTCTGGAGCGATCAGATCGGCTCGCTAGAAGTCGGGAAAGCGGCGGACGTCGTCATCTTCGACACCGGCGGCGTGGAGTGGCATCCCAATCCGCTGGGCAATCCGATCGCGAACCTCGTGTACTCGGCCAGTGGGCGCTCTGCCCGCACCGTGCTTGTCGACGGCATGCCAGTGATGGAGGACGGGGAGCTCACCCGAATCGGCCTCGCGTCGTTGCTCGCGGACGCTGACGCCGCGGCAGACAGCGTCTTGGCGCGCCTGGGGTTGTCGGTCGGCGGCGGTTGGCCGGTTCAGGAGCAGAGCTGATGTTTCGGATCGGGATCGACGTCGGCGGCACGTTCACCGACTTCGTCGCGTTCGGGGACGGAGCCGAGCCGGTTAGCGGCAAGACGCCGTCCACTCCCGGCCGCGAGAGCGAGGCCGTGATCAACGCTCTGATTGGAGTTGGCGAAGGGTTCGGAATCAGCCTCGAGCAACTACTCGGCGACACCGAGGTCATCAACTTCGGAACTACGGTCGCCACCAACGCGATGCTTGAACACAAGGGCGCGCGCGTGGGAATGATCACGACCAAGGGCTTCCGCGACGTGATCGACCTGCGGCGCGGCTACCGGGAGAGTCTGACCGACATCCGGCTGTCGCCACCCGAGCCGATCGCGCCACGCCGCCACCGGATCGGCGTCGCCGAGCGCATCGGACCGGACGGGGCCGTACTCGTGCCGCTCGACGAAAACGAGGTCCGAGCCGCGGTGGAGCGGCTGCGCGAGGACGGAGTCGACTCCTACGCGGTCTGTTTTCTCCAAGCGCACGCCAACCCGGTTCATGAGCTGCGGTGCGCCGAGCTGATCGCCGATGCCGATCCAGACGCTGACGTCAGTCTGTCCACCGGGGTGATGAACCAGATCGGCGAGTTCGAACGATTCAGCACCACGCTGATCAATGCCTACCTGGCGCCCGTTCTGCGCGATTACGTCACGCGGCTGATGGACGAGCTCAGACGCCGCGGCTTCTCAGGGCAGTTGCTCGTGATGCAGTCCAATGGCGGCACCGGGGCGTCCCAGGACATGGGCCGGTTCGCCGCCGGCGCGCTGTTGTCTGGACCCGCCGGAGGCGTGGTCGCCGCCTCCGAGCTCGGTCGCACCGCGGGCTTCCCGAACGTCATCGGGGTGGACATGGGCGGGACCTCGTACGACCTTTCGCTGGTCCGGGGCGGCCAGCCGCAGATCCGCACCGACGCCTGGGCAGCGCGGTACAGAATCGGGCTATCGATCCTCGACATCCACACGATCGGTGCCGGCGGGGGGTCGATCGCGTGGATCGACTCCGGTGGGGCACTGCGCGTCGGGCCTCAGAGCGCGGGCGCCAATCCCGGTCCCGCCTGCTACGGGCGCGGTGGCGAGCTCCCTACCGTCACCGACGCCGACGTCGTGCTCGGGTACCTCAGCGCGGACAACTTCCTTGGCGGTGGCATGACGATCGATCGCGGGCTGGCGCAGCGGGCGATCGAGCGACACATCGCCGAGCCGCTCGGCATCGGACTGATCGATGCCGCGGTCGGCATCGCCCGGATCGTCAACAGCAACATGTCCAACGGCATCCGATACGTGTCGGTAGCGCGCGGCCACGACCCGCGTGACTTCGCGCTGCTCGCGTTCGGCGGCGCCGCCGCCACGCATGCCGCCGTTCAGGCAAGGGACCTGGGGATCCGCACGATCCTGGTGCCGCGGGGAGCCGGGGTGCTGAGTGCCTACGGGACGCTGCTCTCCGACCTCAAGGTCTCGACGTCGGCCCCATCCCTGACCTCGGCCGATGCGGTGGATGTCGACCAGGTGGAGCGTGTGTTCTCCGAGATGCGCGACCGGCACGAGCACCTGGTGCGGGTCGGGGATGTCGAGACTGTCACCGAACGGCGTTACGCCGACATGCGCTACGCCGGACAGGTCCACGAGCTCACGATCCCGGTAGCGAGCTCCGACGACCGGGGTCTCTCCGACGGCGACTGGAGCCGGACCGTTGAGGCGTTTCACGACGCGCACGAGCGCCTCTACACCTTCCGCCTCACGCATAAACCGGTCGATGTGATCACGCTGCGCCAGGACCTGATCGGGGAGCGACCCAAGCTGGCGTGGCGCAACACCCAGCCCGAGAACGGCGGCGGCGGCCCGGCGCCGAAGTCACATCGCGAGGCATGGGTTCCCGCCCCCGATGGGGAGTATGTGCGCCATCAGGTTGCCGTCTATGCACGGCGCGGCGCTGACCGCCGACCAGCAGGTGCTCGGGCCTGCTGTGATCGAAGAGGCCAGCACCACGATCGTGCTGCATGCGGGCGATCCGCCCGTCTCGATGCCAACGGGATCTACGTGATCGCCGTGTCCGAGGTGCAAGGCATGAGCGAGGAGGTCGTGCAGCGAGCGGCGGCTCGGCTCGGCGAGCTCGCCTCCTGGGCCCCGGAGCCGTTGGCGGCGATCGCCGATCTGGATGGCCGGCCACTATTCGTCAGCGACCCGAGGCGGACCGCGTCCCTGGCCGCCACCGGTGCGCATGCCGTTCAGTTCTTCGCAGACGGCTTCGCTCCCGGCGATGCTGCCGTATCGAACGATCCGTTCATCGGCGCCTGGCACGTCACTGACTTCACCGTCGTGCGCCGGGCTAGATCGGGGCATCGCGTTCACGAGGATGACGCTGCCCGACGTCGGTGGTTTCGAGTTCGGAGGACTGGCGCCTCAATCGTTTGACACCTGGGGCGAAGGGGCTCGGTTTCCGATGTTGCGTATCGCGGTCCAGGGAGCACCGCGACGTCGAGGGTCTACAGCTGGTCTCGCTCAACTCCCGTACTCCGGCGCTCATCGCCCAGGGCCTTGCGGCAATGAGCGTCGTGGCCAGCGAACTCTGCGATGCAATCGACGCAGCGCCTGCGCTCGGCGACGCGCTGCTCGGATCCGCCGCCGGGGCTGCCACCTCGGCCCTCGAAAGGCTTCGTCCCGGCTCCTATCGCGTGCGGACGCCGGTCGACTCGCCGCTGCTCGTCGATCCGCCGACGGTCGACGTCGAACTCACGATCGCAGCCGACGGGCACCGCATCTCGTTCGCAGGGTCAGATCCCCAGCTCGAGGCTCCGCTGAACAGCCCCCCTGGGCTCACACTCGACCGCTGCCTGGGGGTGTTGGCCGACGCGGTCGACGGATTTCCGCTGCAACCGGGCGCGCTCGTCGGGCTCGAGATCGACACAGGAGCTGGAACTGTGGCCGGGGCTCAGGCTCCAGCGATCACCGGGCTTGCGCCGTACTACACGTCGAGGGCGATCAGTCGCGCGCTGACGACCGCACTGAGCGACGCGGGCGCGGGCGGCGTGACGGATCCAGATACGTGGTGGCAATCCCACGGGCGGGTCGCACTGGAAGCCCGCGTCGATGTGTCGGTGATGCGGCTCCGCCACGATCGGGTAGCCGCGTTGCGCTCTCTCGAAGCACGCGCGCGAGGCCATGACGACCGGCCAGGAGGTCATCGGTGACGCTTGATCAGCAGGACCTCATCACGGCCGAGATCATCCGCAACTCGCTGGAGACCGTATGCCGCGAGCTGAGTGCGACGGTCGAGAATACGGCGCTGTCCCCGATCTTCACGCTCAATCACGACTACTCCTGCGGGGTCTTCTACTGGGACGGTGATGAGGTCGCACTGCTCGCCCGCGACCTGGCGGTGCCAGTTCACATCTTTGCGTCGCTGGATTCGGTTCGGACGATGCTGGACACGTTCGGCGACGACGTGCACGACGATGACGTGTTTCTGGTCACCGACCCTTACATGGGGGGCACGCACTGCCCGGACTGGACGATCATCAAGCCCGTCCACGTGGCGCCGCGGACCGTCTTCTTCCCGTGCGTTCGAGGACACGTCAACGACGTCGGCGGACCCGTGCCCGGCAACTACAACGTCAACGCCCGCGAGGTCTGGCAGGAGGGCTTCCGGATTCCGCCAATCCGGATCGTGGACCGAGGACGGTACGTCGTCGACTTGTGGGAGACGGTGCTCGCCAACACTCGTCTTCCGGCTGACGTCCGCGGTGATCTGCTCGCGATGGTTGGAGCGTGCAGCGTCGGTGAGCGGCGGATCCGCGAGTTGGCCGGCACGTACGGAGCCGCCGCGCTGCGCAGCAGCGTTGCCTACGCGGTCAACTACTCCGAACGTCGTCTGCGCGCGGAGATCGCCGATTGGCCGGACGGCACCTACGCCCACACCGAGTACCTCGATCATGACTTCGCCGGCAACCACGACGTCCCGATCAAGATCACCCTGACCGTCGACGGAGACGGCATCACGGTGGATTTCGCGGGCTCGAGTGACCAGGTGGCCGGGTTCGTCAACAGCCCGCACGGCAACACCCTCTCCCAGGTCTTCACCGCGATCACCGCGCTCTGCCCCGACATTCCGATCAACACCGGCTTCTTTGCGCCGATCACTGTGCTGCTCCCCGAACGCAGCATCGTCAATCCAGTCGCGCCTGCCCCGGTGGGCCATTGCACGCTGGTGCCCGGCACGACGATCATCGACGCGGTGATGAAAGCCTTCGAGCGGGTCACGCCGGAGCTCGTGGGAACCGCGGCCTGCGACATGAACAGTGCTCGCGCGTTCGGCGTCAACTCCGAGACCGGCCGCTACTGGGTCGGCTCAGACCTGGGCGCCAGCGCGATGTCCGCGGGCGGATCATTCGGGACCGATGGCTGGGGCGCCTGGGCGGCGACGTTCTGCGCGCTGCGCCTGCCGCCGATGGAGATCTTCGAGCTGCAGTTCCCGTATCGCTATCTCCTCAACGAGTACGCACGCGACAGCGCCGCCCCCGGACGTTGGCGTGGTGCGCCCGCCGTCCATTACCGACGCGAGCACACCGACGACATGCGCTGCACGATCTACAACGCGAGCTACAGATACCCGCTCGCCGGTTATCTGGGAGGTCACCGCGGGGCGGGCAACTACTGGGTGTTACGGGAGGGTTCTCCCGACGAGCTGCTCGTGACCGAGAGCTGCTTCGCAGAGCCGATGCCCGCCGGCTCGAGGCTGTTTGCTCAATCCGGGGCCGGCGGCGGGTGGGGCGATCCGCTGGACCGTGACCCGGCCGCGGTCCTCGACGATTGGCTCGATGAGCTGGTATCGCTGGAGGGGGCGCGGGACGGTTACGGAGTGGTCATCGACCCGGCTACCCGGACGGTCGATCTCGCCGCTACCCACGCCGAACGTAACAGGCGGCGGGCGGGCGCTACAGAAGACTCTGGGACTGCCAGCCCCGGCTGAGCAGTGGCGTCATTCCTGCGCGCTCGACGATTGCCTCCGAAGCGCGCTGCGCCTCCTCGAGCAGTATCGGAAGCTCATCGGGCCCGGCAAACGACAGCGCGTTTTCGTCGAGCACCATCCGGCCGTCGATCATCACCGACCTGATGTCAGAGCTGTGTGCCTGGTAGACCAGCACAGACGGGATGTGGTGTCGCGGGCACCAGTGCGGCTTGTCGGTGTCAAACAACACCAGGTCGGCCTTCTTTCCCGGTTCGATCGACCCGATCTCGTCCCCGAGGCCGATCGCGCGCGCGCCGTCGATCGTCGCCATCTCCAGCACCTTCTCGGCGGTGATCGCCGCCGCATCCAGCGCCCCCAGCTTCGCCAGCAGCGCAGCGTGCCGCATCTCGACCATGATCGAGACGCTCGAGCTGGTATTTGCGTCATCGGAACCCAGGCCCACCGTGACTCCGGCGGCGAGCAACCGCGGTACGGGCGAGATCCCGGAGCCCATGAACATGTTGCAGCTCGGGCAGTGCGCCACCTTCGCGCCAAACTTGCTCAGCAGGCGGATGTCGCGGTCGCTCAGCCAGACGGCGTGCGCCGCTAGCGTCCGTTCTCCGAGCAAGCCGAGAGCGTGCAGATATTCGGTGGCGCTCATGCCGACACCGGTCTCGGGGAACATCCGGGCATTGACGGGCGACTCACAATGGTGGATCGGGACAACGGTGCCATGCCGCTCGGCCAGTTGATGGGCTCCCGCTAGGCCTTCCTCGCTCACGATCTGCGCCATGATCGGTGCCGCGCAGACCTGGATCCGCCCACCTGCCGCGCCGTGCCAAACGCCGATCAGCGTCTCGATCGACTGCAGGGCCGTGTCCGTCGGCTCAAGCAGCGTCTCGACCCTCAGGGTCTTGGAGGGGAGCTTCCGGCTGAGCGTGCCGACAAATCTCTCCCACTCAGGCGGAAACACGTCGCTGAACATGCGCGCGAATAACACCCGCACTCCGACGTCCCGGTAGGCCTCCAGCGTGGCGGCGCAGCATTCGTCGACCCGAGTCTGATCATCGCCGTTGTTAACGCCCCAGTTGTCGGTAATCGTGGTGATGCCTGCGGACACCGCCTCGGCCATGTTCAGCCGCACGGCCAGCCCGCAGTCCTCAGGGGTATACGCCGAGGTACCGGCGAAGTACACGTTGATCAGCCAGTCGAACAGCGAGCGGTCCTGCTCCAGGCCGCCGCGAAGCAAGATGTCGATCACGTGCTGGTGGGTGCTCACGAACCCGGGCGTGACGACGCCGCCGCGACCATCTATCACCGATGCGGCGCCGGGAGGAGGGGCACCGGTTCCGAGGGCCTGGATTCGGTCGCCCCGGATCAACACCCAGGCGTCCTCCAGGACGCGACGCTGAGGATCCATTGTGACCACGGTCACTCGCTCGATCAGCCGGTCCGGCACATCAGTAGACTATCCAGCCGACTGAGGCGTTAGCAATCCGCGGAGGCAACGACATGCCCCACGCCGTGAGCGGCGACGTGCGTATCCACTACACGGTCGGAGGGGACGGGCCACCGGTCCTCGTGATACCGGGTCTGGGGATGAGCGCAGCAACCTGGCTGTCGGTCGGCAGCCATCTGGCCAGGACACGACGCGTGATCTACGCCGACCCGCGTGGGTCCGGCGAGAGCGACACGCCGGACGTGCCCTACACAGGCGAGATCGTCGCCGCAGACATGGCGGCGATCCTCGACGCCGAGGGCATCGAACGAGCCGATGTGGTGGGTATGTCGATGGGTGGGATGATCGCCCAGCATTTTGCGCTCCGTAAGCGCGAGCGGGTTCGCGCGCTGTCCCTCGTATCGACCTACGCTGCAGCGGACGAATGGACCCGCCGGATCCTCGAGGCGCGTCGCTGGCTGATCGATCAGGGAGGGCTGGCTGCGCAGTTTCGCGTTTCGATCTTCTTCGTCTTCTCGCCGCTGGCTTTTCGGGAGATGCCCGACTTCATCCACGGCCTCGAGGAGAGACTGGCCGCCAATCCGCCCGACGAGGCCGCGTACCGACGGCAGCTCGACTTCTGCCTGCATCACGACACCTCAGCGCATCTCGGCAACCTCGACGTGCCGACCCAGGTGCTCGTCGGCAGCCACGATTTCCTGACTTCCCCGGTCATGGCGCGCGAGCTCGCCGAGCTCGTCCCAGGAGCCGTCTACGAGGAGATCCAGGGTGCCTCACACGCCCTGATCTGGGAGCAGAGCGAACATGTAGCGGAGCTGCTCGAGCGGTTCCTTCCCAATGCTTGACATCTCGCTCCGGTTATACGTAGCGTGTGTGCCGGCGGCGTTTCGCAACATGGGCACGAACGACAGGAGAGCACGGGCACATGGCGTTTGAGATCGGGATTGATGTCGGCGGAACCTTCACTGACCTGGTGATCGGCAATGCGAGCGGTCAGGTGTTCAAGACGAAGAGCCCGTCGACCCCCGGCGATGAGGCGGTCGGGATCCTGGAGGGGCTGGGCGACGCCGCGACCGCCTACGAGCTCGAGCTCCCGGAGCTCCTCGGTCAGACGGACGTGATCGTCCTCGGCACCACCGCCGTCACCAACACGATGCTGGAGCACAGCGGGGCGACGACCGGTTTGATCACGACCGGCGGGTTTCGCGACATCATCGAGCTCCGGCGTAGCTATCGCGAGCATCTGTTCGACATCCGCCTGCCGGCGCCGTTCCCAATCGTGCCTCGTCACCGGCGCCTGGGCGTGACGGAGCGGATCGACTACCTCGGACGCATCCAGATCCCGCTCGACGAGGACGAATGCCGGAGGGCGATCGCGCGGCTGAGGGAGTTCGAGGTCGAGTCGATAGCGGTCTGCCTCCTGTTCTCGTTCATGAATCCGGCCCACGAGTACCGCGTCCGGGAGCTGGTCCACCAGCAGCAGCCTGACATTCCGGTCACGCTGTCGTGCGAGGTGCTACCGCAGGTACGAGAGTTTGAGCGTCTGAGCACGACGATCGTCAACGCCTACACCCGCCCGAAGATCGAGCGATACCTGAAGGCTCTGGGTGGCCGGCTGCGGGACCAGAGCTTCGCCGGCGACCTGTTCATCATGCACTCCAACGGCGGGATGGTCCACGTCGACTACGCCGCCGACCACTCGGTCGAACTGCTGTTGTCGGGCCCGGCCGGCGGCGTCGTCGCTGGCGCGCAGGTCTCCGCGATGTCCGGCTACCGCGACGTGATCACAGTCGACCTGGGCGGCACGAGCTATGACGTCTGCCTGGTGAAGGACTCCGAGCCCGACAGCGGCACAGAGGCATGGGTCAGCCGATACCGGATCGCCACCCCGATGGTCGACGTTCACACGGTCGGCGCCGGCGGCGGCTCCATCGCCTGGATCGACGAAGGAGGCGCGCTTCGTGTCGGTCCGCAGAGTGCTGGCGCCTCGCCCGGGCCGGTCTGCTACGGACGCGGCGGGACCGAGCCGACGCTCACCGACGCGGACCTGGTGCTCGGATACATAAGCCCCGATTACTTCCTGGGCGGCCGGATGAAGCTCGACCTCGACGCCGCGCGGCGAGCGATCGACGAGCGCGTCGCCAAACCCCTTGGGCTCGACACGATCGAGGCCGCGAGCGGCATCTTCCGGATCGCGAACAACAGCATGTCCAACGCGATCCGACACGTGACCGTCGCGCGGGGGCGTGATCCTCGTGACTTCGCGCTGTGCGTGTTCGGAGGTGCGGGCCCGATCCATGCCGGCGAGCAGGCCCCAGACCTCGGGATCAAGACGATCCTTGTTCCGAAGGCAGCGTCCGTGCTGTCGGCCCTCGGCAACCAGCTGGCCAACTTCAAGATCACGAAGGTCCAGAGCTTCATCCACCCCACGGACCGAATCGAGTTGGGGGAGCTCAATCGAGTGTTCGCCGAGATGCTCGAGCGGGCGGAGACCGACCTAGGACGTCAGGACAAGGTCAAGGAGACGATCACCCAGCGTTACCTCGACATCCGCTACCGCGGGCAGACCCACGAGGTGACGGTGCCGATCCGCTCGCGAACCCGGCGCGTGACCGAGCTCAATTTGGCCACCGCACTCAACGAGTTTCACGACCGACATGAGCAGCTGTACTCGTTCAAGCGACCCGACCAGCCCAGCGAGGTGTTGAACCTCCGGCTGGATCTGATTGGCATCCGCGAGACGGTCAGCCTGCGTTCAGAGCCGTTTGGAGCGGAGGATCCGAGCGAGGCGCTTCGCGGGCGGCGGGATGTGTTCTTCCTCAGCCGGGGCGGCTTTGAGAGCACCCCCGTCTACGACGGCACGAAGATCGTCTCCGGGCACCTGATCTCCGGGCCGGCAGTCATCGAAGAGCCCGATACCACGATCGTCGTGTATCCCGGCCAAGAGGCGATGGCCGACCACTACAGCACCTACGTCATCGAGATCCAATAGGGAATGGCCATGCCGGAGACCCAAGCGCTCGATGCAGTAACCACGTCGATCCTCTCCGCGAAGCTCGAGGCAGCTGTTCGCGACATGGCGACGACGCTGGCCACGACAGCGCACTCCAATCAGCTGAGCACGTCGCGCTCATTCGGGTGCGCGATCCTCGATGCCGACGGGGAAGTCGTCGCGATCGACGAGCCTCTTCAGCTTCCGAGCGTGCAGGAGACAGCGGCGCAGTGCCTCGACTACTACCAATTCGATCTCGCCGCCGACGATGTGATCATCAGCAACGACCCGTATGGCGGCGGGAGCTCTCTCCACTACTTCCTCCTGCTGGCTCCGGTGGAGTACGACGACGAGACCGTGGCATTCATGGCGACGCGCGTCCATATGCCCGACATCGGCGGCGTGGTGATGGGCAACTACTATCCGCTCGCCTGGGAGCTGTGGCAGGAGGGCGCCCGTTTCACGCCCCTGAAGATCGTGATCGACGGCAAGCGCCGCCGCAACGCGATCGACACGCTGCTGCTCAACGGGCGCGACCCCGGCGGCTTCCGCGGCGACATGGAGGCGGCGCTGGCGACTCTGAGGGTCGGGCGCGAGCGAATCCGGACGCTGATTCACGACCACGGCCGCGAAACGATCACCTCCGCGATGGGCTCCGCCATCGCCTACTCCGAACGGGTGTTCAGAAGCGCGCTCCAGCGTATCCCGGAGGGGCGGTATACCGGTGAGGCGGTACTCGACCACGACGGGCTCGGCCGCGAAGACCTCGCCGTGAGGGTAGCTCTCGAGCGAGCCCGCGACGGGGTCATCCTCGACTTCGCGGGAACCGAAGATCAGTCGGCGGGCTTTGTCAACAGCCCGCCCGCGAACACGCGGGCGTTCGCACTGCTCCCGTTCTTGGGCTTCGTTGACGAGTCGATACCTCGCAATGCCGGCTTCCTACGCGCGCTTGAGGTCCGCCTGCCAGAGCGGTCGCTCGTCAATCCGGATTACCCCGCGCCGACCGGCTGGTGTCACGACCACCTCGGCTATGAGATCTCGGCCGCGGTCGGCGATGCGCTCGCGGCTGCTCTCCCCGAGGAGGCCGGCCTCGGTCACGCGTGTCGTCCGCTTGCGTATGCGATCGAGAAGCGCCAGCGGTTCGGCGGCGTCGAGGAGCAGCTTGGCCGCACGGACTACGCACACCTGTCGCAGCCCGGAGCCAGCGCGACCGCCCATGCGGACGGCTGGGGGCCTCCCGGCGCCGCAGCCCGGGCCCTGCTGCCCTCGGTCGAGGAGTGGGAGAGCAGCGCCGGGGCCATGATCGAGCGGTTCGAATACCTGACCGACTCGGGCGGTGCGGGCCGATTCCGTGGTTCCCCTGCCACCGAAACCGTGATCAAGCTGGGAGGCGAGGGCTACGAGCGGCTGTATGCATGCCTCGCGGGCAGCCGACACGCGCCGCCTGGACGACTGGAGGGACTCTCGGCAAAGCCGGCAGCGCTGCGCGTGGCGATCGACGGCGAACTCTTGGACGTTCAGACGGTCGAGATCGACCGGCCCTTGACCGAGGGCTGCAAGCTAACGATCGTGGCAGCGGCGGGTGGTGGCTGGGGCGATCCGCGCGAACGCGATCCTGAGGCCGTTCGAACGGACGTTCTGGACGGCTACGTGTCCTCCGGGGCGGCCGGGTCGGTCTACGGAGTCTCGGTGGACGGCAGCGTTCCACCGAGACCCGCGGATGCGGTGGTACCGAACGAGAAATCACGAGGTGGTGACTGATGGCCGTCGACGTCATATTCGGAGAGATCGTCCGCGAGTACTTCGAGACGGTGGCGCGCGAGATGAACACGACGATGGACAACACGTCGCTGTCGCCCATCTTCAACGAGACGCACGACTGCTCCGCCGGGCTTTTCTACTACGACGGCCAAGAGGTCAGCCTGATCGCTCGGGCGAACGCGGAGCCCGTACACATCTTCGCGTCTGTGCACTCCGTCGAGGGGCTGCTGCGCTACTACAAGAACGACCTGGCCGATGGCGACATCGTCATGGTCAACGACCCTTACGCCTACGGCAGCCACATTCCGGACTGGACCGTGGTCAAACCTGTCTTCTACAACAACAAGCCAGTGTTCTTCCCGGGCATCCGTGCCCACATGGTCGAGGTAGGCGGCCCGCAGGCGGGCGGATACAACTCCGACGCGCGCGACGTTTGGCACGAGGGGTTCAGGCTGGCTCCGATCAAGCTGTTTGAGCGAGGCGAGTTGAAGCGCGACTACCTGGATCTGCTGCGCGCGAACAACCGCCAGCCGGACATCATGGAAGGGGACCTCAACGCGATGTTGGGCGCCTGCCGCGTCGCCGAGAGGCGGGTTCGCGAGCTGATCGAGAAGTACGGTTTCGAACAGGTCTGGGACGGGGTCCAGTACATGCTCGATTACAGTGAGCGGCGCCTACGCACCGAGCTCGCCAAGTGGCCCGACGGCGACTATCACGGCAGTAGCGTGCTCGACTTCGACTTCGCCGACACGCGGGACGTCAACGTCGAGTGCACCGTCCACGTGCGGGGGGATGAGGTGAATGTCGACTTCACCGGGTCACACCCGCAGACCAAGGGTTTCGTCAACAGCCGTCCCGGCAACACCGGCTCTTGGGTGTACAGCGCATTCAGCGTCGTGTTCGACGACATCCCGATCAACTCGGGCTTCTTCAGGCCGATCGGGTTGACGATGCCCGAGGGCACGGTGGTCAATTCGTTGTCCCCCGCTCCTGTTGGGAACTCGACGATCTGCATCGGCAACGACATCGGTCAGGCGACGATCAAGGCGCTTGAGATGATCGTCCCGACAAGGGTCGGCGCCGCAACGCTCGATCTGGTGGGCGATGCCTTCTACGGGCTGGACACGCGCCAGCCGGATTCCCCGTTCTACGTGAGCTTCGAGTACTGGGGCACGCCGATCTCGTCTGGTGCAGCGTACGGAACCGACGGGTGGGGAGCGTGGTCGACGCCGCACTGCTCGTTGAAGCTCCCGACGGTCGAGCTGACCGAGGTCCAGTACCCGATCCTGTACCTCAAAGCCGAATACACGACCGACTCCGCCGCCCCCGGTCGCTGGCGGGGAACACCGGCCTTCAACACAGTCAGGCAGAATCCGGATGGGATCTCGGTCACACACAGCATCTTCGTTCAAGGGCACAGGCACGCATTGCAGGGTTTCGTCGGTGGCGAGCCGGGAGCCGGCAACTACGCCATCCTCGATTACGGTGGCGCCAGCGAGAAGTTTGTCGGGGAACTGGCCTTCAACTACGAGAGCAAGCCAGGCGAGCTGATCTTGTACCAGAGCGGCGGCGGCGGCGGTTGGGGGCCGGCGATCGAGCGCGACCCCGCCGCAGTGCTCGATGACGTGATCAACGAACTCGTGACCATCGACGCCGCGGAGCAGCGCTACGGAGTCGTCATCGACGGCACGCGCATGGTTGTGCGCCATAACGAGACCGAGCGTCTGCGCGCGCAGATCAGGGGCGCGGCTCAAGCGGCGACCGCGCCGAGCATGGCTTAGCCGGATGCCATCGAAGGGCACACGTTCAGGAGTCGCCGACGACCTCCGTGCCTCGGGGCGCCGGCATCAGTGGCTCCCGTGCGGCTTCGACGAGAGCTACTTCGACGACGACCAGGGGATCATCCCCACCATCGGGGAGGGTGCGTACTTCGTTGACGCCTGCGGCGACCGATATCTCGACGCCCTGTGCGTCCAATCAGCGGGGGTCATTGGGCACAACCACCCGCGCGTGATCGAGGCGATCCGGACGCAGCTCAGCAGGATGGCGAGCAATGCGGCCGGGATGTTGCCCTCGGACCGCAGCATCGAGTTGGCGGAGCGTCTGTCCGAGCTCTCCGGCCACGAGCTCACGCGCACGTTCTTCCTGCTCAGCGGGTCAGACGCCAACGACGCAGCCATCAAGCTCGCCCGCCAGTACTGGAAGAACATCGGCCGGGCCGCGAAGTACAAGACGATTGTTCGGCGCCACGGCTATCACGGCGGCACGCTTGCCACGAACGCGGCCAGCGGGAACAACCGCTATCCGCACAGCGCGTTCGAGCCGTTGCCGGGCGGGTTTGTGCATGTCGAGTCGCCATATGAACTCGAGTGCCGACTCTGTGGAGGTCCCGGATCATGCACGCTGGCCTGCGCCGAGGACATCCGCCGCGCGCTGGAGTACGAGGACCCCGAGAGCGTCGCGTGCGTGCTCGCAGAGCCGACGATGGGCGTCGCGGGCGTCGTTCCACCTCCGCCAGGCTATTTCGCCAGCCTTCGCAAGATCTGCGACGAGTACGACGTGCTGCTGATCCTGGACGAGGTCGTCACCGCTATGGGCCGAGCGGGAGCCTGGTTCGAATACCAGGTCGAGGGGATCGTCCCCGACGTCGTCGTGCTCGCCAAGGTCCTCACCGGCGGACACATCCCGCTAGGGGCGCTCCTTGCGCGCGAATCGGTCGCCACCGCGTTCCAGGGATCGGCCGAACGCAGATTCATCGCGGGCACGACCCTGGGCGGAACGCCGCTCGCGTGCGCGGCCGCCATCGCAACGATCGAGACCATCGAGGAGGAGGACCTGCTCGATCGAGCCGCGGATCTCGGGCGGCGCTCGCTTCCCCGGCTCGAGCGGCTCCGGGATGGCTCGAGGATCATCGCTGACATCCGGGTCCGCGGCGCGATGATGGGGATCGAATGGCGAGCCGATCGCCGCACGGGGCGACGATTCAAGTCGGTCGGAGATGTCAAGCGCCGAGCGGTGGAGATCGGGCACACCCGTGGCGTGCACTTCTTCGGTGGCCCTCCTTCGACGCTCATCTGGATCCCACCCTCCAACATCGACGACGATGCGATGAACCATCTGCTCACGGTCGTCGAGGACGTGGTTCAGGAGCTCGAGCGCGAGTTCACCGACTAATGCTAGACAAGCCACCCCGTTGACGTGTATACATATGTTGAAGCCATGCAATTGAAGCTGCCGAGGGGTTGATGGGAGAGGTTCCGGCTCCGAGCGACGGGCAGATGGTGCATCGCGAAATCTCCAGCGACGGGCCGTCGGAGTCGCGGGAGCGCTATGCCGAGGTATTCATGGACGCGCTCGCGGCCGCGGATGTGCGGCTCGTCACCGCGCTGCCCGAATCACTGCTCAAGCACGTCTATCGTCGCCTCGCCAAGCAGACAGCGATTCGCTACGTGCCGGTCACGAACGAGGCCGAGATGCCCGGGATCGTCGCCGGAGCCTACTTCGGCGGGATGCGGGCGTTGATGGTCATGGAGAACTCGGGCCTCAGGCAGGCATGCGAGCCGATTTCGCGATTCGCGCTCAGCCATCAGGTTCCGATGGTGATGGTCATGCCATTCCGCGGTGACCTCGGCGAGAAGAACTGGTGGGGACACAGCCATGCGCAGACGATGGAGCCCCTCCTGAATGCGCTGCGAATCCCGTACCGCCACGTCCGAACGCTGGACCAAGTTGGTCCGATGGTCGCCCGCGCCCTCGATCACACCGAATCGAGCCAGCTGCCGGTGGCACTGGTGCTCGGCGGCGAATGCATCGACGGAGGTCGAGCATGAAGCGGATCGACGTAGTCCGCGCGTTGTCAGAGCTCGTGACGACGGACGACTTGTTCATCAGCTCGATCGGCGGTCTATGGGATGACTGGTGGAATCTCCGGCCAGGTCGGGTTGACAACACGTTCTCGCCGGGCATCCTGGGCTCGGTGTCGCCGACGGCGCTGGGGCTGGCGATCGCTCTTCCTCACCGGCGCGTGATCGCGCTGGAAACGGACGGCTCGATGCTGCTGAACACCGGGGTCATGTGCACGCTCGGCGCAGAGCGCCAACCGAACCTGACCGTGATCGTGTTCGACAACGGGATCTACGAGAACATCGGCGGTGCGCCGACGCACACCAGTCGCAATACCGATCTTGCGGCGATGGCAGCCGGAGCAGGCTGTCCGACGACTGCGACTGCCCGCGACGTGGATGGATTCACCGAGCTCGCCGGGCAATACCTCGGCGGCGACGACTTTGGGTTCCTCGTGGCGAAGATCCAACCTGGCCGTTACCCATGGTCGCCGGAGGAGCGCCGGCCAACCGATGGGATCGAGGATAAGTACCTGTTCGTCCGGTACCTCGAACAGCTGGAGAGCAAGAGGATTCACCTTGGCGCCACGCATAACTGACGCGACCGCCGTCCCGGCGGCCGACCATCTCGTCTCCTCCACGCACAACGATTTCGACCGAGCGCTGACGCCCGCGCTCACGGTCCAATCAGGTGCGGTGGTCACGTTCGATTGTCCCGCACCGCCGTTGCCGCTCGGCGCCACGGCGGCGGATCTCAGCAACATCGACTTCAGCCACCCGCATACGATTACCGGGCCGGTGGCGGTCGTGGGCGCACACCCGGGCGACGCGATCGCGATCGACATTCTCGCGCTCGAGCTCGCGCAGCCCTTCGGCCACACCCTGTTCGTCCCGGGTGTAGGTCTGCTACCCGACCAGTTCGACGAAAGCTACGTCCACAACTTCGAGTTCCGCGATGGCTTCGCCGAGCTGCGCCCGGGAGTGCGGATCCCGATCGAGCCGTTTCTGGGAATCATGGGGCTCGCGCCGGCCGAGTCCGGGCCACAGCCCACGATCCCCCCGCGACGGGTGGGTGGGAACCTGGACGTCCGCGATCTCACCGTCGGGGCCCAGCTAGTGCTCCCGGTGGAGGTTGACGGGGGCCTCTTCTCCTGTGGCGACGGTCACGCAGCTCAAGGAGACGGCGAAGTCTGTGTGACTGCAATCGAGACCGCCCTGCGGGCCACTCTCAGATTGAACCTGGTCAGGGGTGCGGACGTGGCCACGCCCCGGTTCACGGCTCCGGCACGGTCGGATGTCCGTGGCGCGCGAGGTTGGTTCGGCGTGTCAGCCACCGCAGGCGACCTCATGGAGGCGGCGCAAACGGCGACCCGGGAGATGATCGCTCATCTCGTCGGTGAGCGGGGACTGAGCCCCGCCGAGGCCTACGTTCTCTGCAGCGTTGGAGTAGACCTTCGCATCAGTGAGATCGTCAACTGGCCAACCTGGGTCGTCACCGCATACCTCCCGCTATCGGTGTTCGATCCCGCGTAGCGTGCCCGAACTCGGACGGGTTGCGACCCCGGGGCCACGTGTGGAGCTTTGAACGGCTTTGCGTTGCGTTAAGGGTTTGCCGCAGCTCGACGAAATTAGTTGACACGTCGCCTCGACTAGCTGTAGGGTTTCATGTTCCCAACGCAGGAACCGTCAGGAACTATGCACGGTCGATTGTGCGCGAGCGTTGCGGCGCTTCACTCCCGCGCTCGCGTTGCGAGCACGGTCAGGGGCCCATCGTGAGCCTCACCAGGAGCAGTTCTAACGTCGCTTATTGATTGGAGCAAGGGATGAGGATTTGGGATTCGCGAATCGTGGCGACCGTCGTCGGGAGCTTGGCGGCCCTCGTCTTGGTAACCGCCTGCGGCAGCTCATCGTCGTCGAGCTCAAGCTCCAGTTCGAGCTCCGGTTCCAGCTCGGGTTCATCCTCCAGCGGTTCTTCGAGCAAGGGCAAGATCGCGATCATCCTCACCCAACCGGTGAACTCATCGCTCGGGCAGCCCGCGGCCACCGCAGCGACTCAGATCAAGCAGAAGTACGGCAACTCGGTAACCGTTCAGGGCAGCGTTCCCCAGTCGAATGTGCAGCAGACCCTCCAGGGCTACGCCACTCGCGGCTACAAACTCATCATCGCCGACGGCGCCGAGATGCAGCAGCAGGCTCAGCAGGTTTCGGCGCAGTATCCGGACGTCAAGTTCGTCGTCGTCAACGGCAACGCCGCGAAGGCCCCGAACCTCTCATCGGCCACATACTCCTGGGAGGAGTCCGGATTCCTGGCGGGCATCGCGGCTGGGCTGGCCACAAAGACGAACAAGGTCAGCACGATGAGCAGCATCAAGATCCCGCCGATCGAAGGTCTCTACTACGGCTTCCAGCAAGGCGTCAAGCAGGTCAATCCCAAGGCGACTACGGTGAATTCGTACATGGGCAACAACAGCGCCGACACGACGCTGTCGGCAAACCTGACGAGTGCACAAGCGAGCAAGGGCAACGACGTCGTGTTCACCGTTGCCACCGGTGCCGATCCGGGGGTGTTTCGCGCGGCCCAGCAGCACAACATGCTGGTGGTCGGCTATGGCGTCGATGAGACTCCGCTCGGCCCGAAGAACATTCTCACTTCCACGCTAGTCGACTACACGGGAACGATGGTGAGCCTTGTCAAGCTGTTCAATGAGGGGCAGCTGCAGCCGAAGGTCTACACGTACGGCTTCAAGAACAACGCGTTCAGCCTCGCCCCAGTCACGAACGTCCCCAAGGCGACGGCAACCAAGATTCAAACGACGGCTAAGCAGGCTGAGGACGGTAAGTTCACCATCAAGACGCTCAGCGCCGACTTTTAGCGAGGTCGCGCCGGGACACCGGAGCGCAGGCGTACGCCTTCACCCAAGTGGCTGAGACTCCCGACGCGCCTCGTACGGTCGAGCCAGCCCTCGAGCTGCGCAAGGTCACCAAGCGCTTCGGCTCGATCACCGCGAATCTCGATGTCGACCTCACCGTCGCTCCGGGCGAGATCAGAGGGTTGGTCGGAGAGAATGGGGCCGGTAAGAGCACACTGATGGCGATCGCGTCTGGGCTTTACCGCCCCGACTCCGGCGGAGTCGTCGTCAACGGCACCGAATGCGACTTCCACGGCCGTGACGAAGCGATCGCGCTCGGCATCAATATGGTGCACCAGCACTTCATGCTGGTGCCGAACTGCACGGTCGCGCAGAACGTCGTGCTCGGCCGCAAGGCAGGCTCACCGTGGCTCCATATGCGCGAGAGTGAGCGCGAAGTCAACGCCCTTGCGGAGCGGTACGGACTCGATGTCGACGCTCGCGCAAAGGTCGAGCACCTCACACCAACCGAGCGGCAGCGTGCCGAGATCCTGGTCGCGCTGTGGCGCGGGCGCACTTGTCTGATCCTCGACGAACCGACGTCGGTACTGGGTCCGCTGGACATCGAGCAGCTGTTCGCGACGATGAGACGCGTGGCGGGCGAGGGCTGTGCGGTCATCTTCACCAGCCACAAGCTCCGCGAAGTGATCGAGATCTGCGACCGCATTACGGTGATGCGCCATGGCGAGATCATGGAGACGGTCGCGACCTCCGACGCTGACGTGCACGCCCTCGCAACGTTGATGGTGGGCAAGGAGGTCACGTCCCGTGCCGACGCGGCCTCGCTCATCGGCGAGACCGAAGCCGAGCCCGCAGAAGCGCAACACGAAAGGCCGCGCCAGGCTGCCGGCGAAGCGGTGCTCCGCCTGCACCTAAACACTCAGGCGGCCTCGGGCGAAGCGGCTCTCGGTGAGCTGGCCGTTGCCGCCGGAGAGATTGTCGGCGTGGCAGGAGTCGAGGGCAATGGCCAGCTGTCCCTCGCCGAGACGATCGCCGGGCTTCAGCGTCCGGCACACATGGCCGTCGAGCTCTGCGGGCGCGACATTAGCGCCCTCGGACCTGCAGAACGCGTCTCGCTGGGCATGTCGTACGTACCGGAAGAACCCACCTCGCGGGCGATGGTGCCCGCTTTCCCGATCAGCTGGAACATCGGTCTTCGCACCTTCCGGGAGGCCGGTGGCCGGCAGCGTCGCTGGTCAATCGACACGCACGCGCTTCGATCGCGGGCTGAGCGCGCGATCGAGGCTTTCGACATCCGCGGGGCGACCCCCGATCGGCGCACCGCCGCCCTGAGTGGCGGAAACCAGCAGAAGGTCGTGTTGGCGCGCGAGCTTGACGGGGATCCACGGGTGCTCGTCATCGTTAGTCCCACGGTCGGTCTCGACGTCGGCTCCGCGAGCGCGGTTCACGATGCACTCCGCGCCCATCGCGATAACGGGGTCGCAATCGTCCTGATCTCTACCGACCTGGATGAGATCGAGGTACTGAGCGACCGTATCGCGGTGCTCTATCGCGGCGAGATCGTGGACGTCGTCACCGCGGCGGACTCCGATCGGCGAACGATCGGCCTGATGATGACCGGTTTGAACGATTCTCGACCCGACGCGGGTCCCGCGGCCCGGGCGGACCGTGCTTAGGCGCTTCAGGGAGTCGCGTTTGGCCGCCTCCGCTCCGGCGGCGGTCGTCGCCCTGCTGGCGAGCGGCGGCCTGGTTGCGATCGCCGGTGTGTCGCCGATCGATGCGTACAAGGCGATCTGGACGGGTGCGTTGGGAAGCACGTCTTCGCTTGGTATCACCGCCGTCACGACCCTGCCTCTGCTGTATGCAGCATTGGCATTCGCAATCCCGTACCGAGCCGGTTTCTTCAACATCGGCGTCGAGGGCCAGATCTACATGGGCGGCCTGGCGTCCGTGGTGGTGGGTCTCAAGGTCAACGCGCCTGCCGCGGTGCACTTGCCCCTCGCGGTGCTGGCGGGAGCCGCCGCCGGTTCTGCCTGGGCTCTGATCCCGGCGTGGCTGAAGGTATGGAGAGGCGTCAACGAGATTGTCACCAGCCTGTTTCTGAATTACGTGGCGATCTATCTGAGCAACTACCTGCTCGCCGGTCCGCTCGAGGCCCCCAACATCGGTGTCGCCGAGACCGCGACGATTCCCAACAGCGCCCGCTTCCCTACGCTCGTGGCCGAGACGAAGATCACTGCCGCGCTGTTCCTGGCCTTCGTCGCCGTCCTCATCGTGTGGCAGCTGTTCAGGTCTCCCTTCGGGTTCAGCCTGCGGATCATCGGCGGAAGCAGGCGCGTCGCCGACTATCTCGGGATCAATGTCAATCGCGCGATCTTGATCACGTTCGCGATCAGCGGTGCCCTCGGTGGGCTCGGCGGCGCCAGTGAGATCCTCGGGAACCAGTACTTCCTGGCCGAGAACTTCTCTCCCGGCTGGGGCTACACGGGAATCGCGGTCGCGGTCCTCGGTGGATCGAGCGCGTGGGGTATCACGCTGTCCGCCGTCTTCTTCGGCGTCATCGGCGCGTTTGCAGAGGATATGCAGTTCACGAACGGGCTGTCGCCGGACTTCGCGCTCGTCGTCCAAGCGGTCGCAGTGATCTTCGTTCTGCTCGGGATGCAGCTGCGAAACCGCATGCGGGAGCGGTCTCGCGCGCGAGGAGCCGGTCAAGGAGTGAGTGACGCAGTGCCCGTAACGACAACCACGGAGAGCACCGCATGACATCGCTGCTGGTCACCGCAGTCGCTGACGCGACCCCGCTGATTCTTGTCGCGCTCGGAGGCCTGATCGCCGAACGGGCGGGCGTCATGTCGATCTCGCTCGAGGGATACATGTTGGCGGGAGCGTTCGTGGCGGTCGCGGTATCGAACGTAAGCGGAATTTGGCCGGCGGTCGGCGCGGCAGCATGCGTCGGGCTGATTTTTGGCTTAGCACATGCGTTCTTGAGTATCACCGCGCGGATCAACCAGATCATTGCCGGCCTCGCGCTGAACTTGCTCGCCCTCGGCGCGACTGGCTACGCCAACACTCTGGTGTTCGGGACCAAGAACGGCAAGGAGGTGCCCTCTTTCTCGTCCTTCCACATTCCGGGGCTCGGCTCGATTCCGCTGATCGGAAAGGTGTTTTTCGACCAGACGATGTTCACGTACCTTGCCGCCGTCGTGCTCGTGATCGTGGTGGTGTACTTCAGGCGGACTCGGAGCGGCCTCGCGGTGCACTCTGTCGGCGAGAACCCCGCAGCCGCCGACGCTCGCGGGATCGCGGTCCTTCGCACCAGATACGCGGCGGTGGCCGTGAGCGGCGTGCTCGCCGGAATCGGCGGCGCCGCGTTGACAATCGGCGTCGGTGCCTCGTTTGTCGAAAACGTGACCGCCGGACGGGGATACATCGCGCTCGCAGCGATCGTCTTCGCCGGATGGCGGCCGCTCGGCGCCGCCGGCGCCTGCCTACTGTTCGGCCTCGCGAATGCTGCTCAGATCTGGGCCAACGTCCTCAACGTCAACGTGTCGAGCGAGCTGCTCTCAACCGCGCCCTACGTCGTGACGATCATCGCGCTCGTCGCCCTGGGTCGTCGCGGCAGAGCCCCGTCCGCCCTTGGCCTTGCCTATGTCCGGGGTGAGCGATAGCGGCCTTCGAGCGATGGGCTCAACGGAAGGCTGCGCGAGCGCATTGTCAGACGGGCACCGCCGGAGCCGGTTCGAGCCGTCGTCCATCCGGACCTGTCGTCTCCAGGACGGCACGAAGTGCGGCGACGATCCGATCGGCCTCGTCGGGCGTCAGCACGAGGCACGGGGCAATGATCACGTTCTGGTGGATGCTGCGCACGATCACGCCCTGCTCGTCTCGTACCCGGTCGGCGATCTCCTGCCGCGGCACCTCGAGCGGATCGCGAGTCTCCTTGTCCGAAACGAGCTCAACCGAGGCCAGCAGGCCGGCCCCGCGGACGTCGCCGACGACCTGCAGATCGAGCAGCCCCCGGAGGCCGCTTAGCAGGTGCTCTCCGGTCGAGGCGGCGTTAGCCGCCAGCTCCTCACGCTCGATGATGTCGAGGTTCCGCAGCGCCACAGCGCAGGCCACCGGGTGCCCGCAATACGTGTAGCCGTGCATGAAGCCGTCCTCGGCGCCCTTGATCGTCCTGCCGACCTCGCTGCTTGCGAGCACCGCGCCGAGCGGGAGGTATCCGCTGGTCAGACCCTTCGCCGTGGTGATCAGGTCCGGCTCGATGCCATAGGACTCCGAGGCGAACCACGACCCGAGCCGCCCGAAGGCGGTGACAACCTCGTCGGCGATCACGAGGATTCCGTTGCGGTGGCAGATCTCGGTGATCGCCCGCCAGTAGTCCCGGGGCGGCACGATCACGCCGCCGACCGTGAGGACCGGCTCGCCGATGAACGCCGCGATCCGTTCGGGCCCAAGCCGCGCGATTGTCTCTTCGAGCTCGCGGACGCAGAACTCGAACGCGTCCTCGCCGCCGAAGAGCTCCTCCCGATACGGGTACGGCGTCGTCAGGTGGAAGAACCCTCCGGGCAGCTCGCCGAACCCGTTCTTGATGCCTTCCAGCCCGGTGGCGGCCAGTGCCCCGTAGGTCATCCCGTGGTAGGAGTGGCCCAGCGAGAGGATCGTGGTGCGCTGGGACTGGCCGCGCAGGTAGTGATACAGCCGGGCCATCTTGATGGCGCTCTCGCAGCTCTCCGAGCCGCCGTTGGTGAAAAACACGTGGTCGATGCCCTCTGGTGCCATGCTGACCAGCCGGCGGGCCAGGATCGCCGCCGGCTCGTTGCCGAAGTTCCAGAACAGCGGCGAGTACTCGAGCTCCCGCATCTGCTCCGCCGCGACCTCGGCCAGCTCGGTGCGGCCATGGCCGATCTCGCAGAGCTGAATTCCGCCGAGCGCATCGAGGTACTCACGTCCGCTTGCGTCCCAATAACTGGAACCCTCGCCGCGGACGATCATCAGCGAAGAGCCGGGGAAGCTCCACGGATGGATGACGTGGTCGAGGTCCCATTGCGCGATCTCCGCGTGAGAGGCCGCCATCAGCTTGCGTACCGCTGATCGACCACATCGAGTCCGGCATCGAACGCCTCGAGCGTAAGGTCGATCTCCTCCTCGGTCACCGTTAGCGGGGGCGCCACCTTGATCGTGTTTGGCACGAAACCGGTCAACCACACCCCGTGCTTGGCCGTCTCCTCGCGGATGATCGCGGTCGGCGTGCCCGATAGGTCGCCTGTGAAGTCGAAGGCACGGTCCTCCTGGACGATCGGCTCGCCATCCCCGCCCACGAGGTCGACCGCGTGGTAGAGCCCGCTGCCGCCGATCCGCCCGATCGAGGGATGACGGTCACGCAGTTCCTCGAGACCGGCTCTCAGACGCAGCCCCATCTCGGCGCCGTGCTCCACCGCCCCTTCGGAGATCATCGCCTCGATATTGGCGACGACCGTCGCGGCCACCAGCGGATGGCCGTCCCACGTGCTGCCCGAGTACCAGCGATCGCGCTCGAAGACCTCCGCCACCTCGGTGCTGGCGACGACGCCGCCCACCGGCAGGATGCAGCCGTTCATCCCCTTCCCGATCGGCATTATGTCCGGCCTCAGGCCGTCGTAGAGCTGGTAGCTGAACCACTTGCCCAGCCGCCCAAAGCCGCAGATCACCTCGTCGTCGATCCACAGGATCCCGTGCTTGGAGGTGAGCTCCCGCACTGCCGGCAGGTACTCGGGGTGGCCCATGATTCCCGCGACGCCGAGCATCGTCTCTGTGACCACGGCGGCGATCTGGTCGGGTCCGACCTCGTCGATCGCCCGCTCGAGCGCAGCCACCGACGGCAGCCCTGCGGACGCGTCGAAGTCCTCGTGCTCCGGGGCGGGGATGGTGCGGAACGTCGGCAGCTGTGCGCCGGGAACCTCGCGCACGCCGTGGACCTGGTGGACGGAGGACAGCTGACTGTTGTACCCCCGCACGCGCGTTCCCGCGCCCGACGTCAGCCCATGGAAGGAGTGCTCCTGAGTCAGGACGACGCTGCGACCGGTGTAGACGCGCGCCATTGTCAGTGCTACCTCGACCGCGTCCGAACCGGACGGCAGGATCCTCACCCGCCCGGCCCATCCGTCTTGCTCGAGCAGGTCGCTCACGATCAGCTTTGCCGCGCGAGCCCGGTAGTCGGTCGCCATCCCGAAGTAGACGTGTCCGTACCGTTCGAGGGCCTCCTTCAGCCCCTCCACCACCCGGGGGTGACGGTGGCCCATGTTGTCGGAGATGAGCTGGCTCTGACAGTCGAGCAGCCGCGTCCCGTCCACCATGTACAGGTAGTTGCCCTCTTGGTAGGCGACCCCGTTCCATTGGTGCTCGTCCCGTCCCTGGACGTTGTGCAGGTAATACTGCCGGTCCCAGCGCTCCATCAGCTCCCAGTCCACCGCCGCGGCGGCGGCTGCTCCAGGGGTCTGCGGGCGTTCCGTCGTCGGCTCGATAGCCATGTCTGCCTCCTATGTGGCCTTACCCGCGGCCGCTTGGGCCGGGACGAATGGCGGCGCGCCGTCGGGCCCTGCGGCTTGTTCGGCTTGGGTGGCCATGTCGACGACGGCGTAGCTGGGTAGTGGCTCGTCGATCACGACCTTGGAGAAGCCGAGGATCCGTTTGAGCGAGAGCGAGGCTGGCGCTGCGGCTCGGGCGATCGCGACGAACGCGATGTACAGGACGCCGGCCATCACCCAGGCTTCCAGCGGTGCGGGGCCCCAGTAGCGGTTGGCGTCCTCGCCGGGGAGGATCCCGGTGGCCCAGGTGCCGTACAGCACCGAGATCGCCAGCGCGGCGATCGCGGGCCAGTTCCCGACCGACGTCTCGCTCCAGCCGGGGATCTTCAGCAGCGGGCGGGAGATCCCGAACAGGCGAGGCAGCAGGAAGTGATCGACGCACATGATCACCGTCGCCGACGGGGCGGTGACCGCCAGGAACGCCGCGACCTTCAAAAACCCGTTGGTGATCTGGTAGTTGACCAGGTAGCCGGCGAGCGCGCCGATCGCGGCGCAGATCGCGCACGTGTACAGCCGCTTCCACTTGCTCCAGCCCCCGAAAATGTTCTGAAACGCGTTGATCGCCTCGTAGTAGTTGCCGTCGTTGATCGCGAACTGGCTGATCGTGGCCAGGATCCACGCGATCCAGAACGCGCCGAACAGCGAGAAGTGCGTCGCGTACTTGATCACCGCCCCGAAGTCAGACGAGCCCGCGAACTCCGCCATCATCCACCCGCCGACCGCGAACAGAATGAACCCGAAACCCAGCGCGAACGCGAACGCCGGGATCGGCCACGTGAACTTCGGCTTGCCGTAACGGAAGATGTCGGGCTCATTGCCCCACAGCGAAAACCCGATCACCACCCCGACCACCTGCCAGAACGCCAGCCCCGCGGTGTTCTTGGGATGGTGGCCCAGCAACGCGGAATGATCGACCAAGCCACGGATGACCATGTAGATCACCCACAACATCACCAACGGCGTCACCACATACCGAGCGAACGCGCTGATCCCCGTAAACCCAAACAGGTTGTTGAAGATCATCACGCCGCACATGATGATCGTCAACGCCTCCACCGCACTCCAGCCATACAGCCCCTGCCAGATCTGGACCATCAGACCACCTTGGAACCCGACCCAGCCCAACGCCCCGATCACGACCAACACCGACACGATGTAAGAGCCCGTCACCCCGAAGATCGAACGCGTCAACAGCGAATGCGTCTGCCCCGTACGCGAACCCAAATACGCGCCGAACAGCGCATACGCGAAATAAATCCCGATCCCCAACGCCGTAACGCCAATCGTCCCCAACAACGTATACCCCGAGTCATGCACCTCCGTACCGACAAACAAAAACGAGAAGCCAGCCGCGAACGTCGTCCACAACGCGATGAAATGCCCAATCGGACGACGCTTATCCAACGGAACCAAACCCGTATCGCTCGTCGAATAATCATGAGCGACCGAGTCATGCAACGACTCGCGCTCAATCTCAATGTCGTGGTGCAGGTACTGCTCGACCTCGTGCGTCAGTTGCTCGGGTCCGTGCCCATGCGGCGACGGCCCCTTCTCGTCATCGATCCCCGGCATCTCTCCTCCGTTTGGATCCGTTGATGCAGTATGCGGAGCTTATGAGCACTTCATTCCAATTACAACCCCCGACGGCAAGCCCCGCGGGCTGGAGCCAGCGTCACGTCGACGTTCAGCGCGGCAGCGCTGCCCCGCAGCCGCGCGCGGCAGCCACGCAGTAGCTCCGCACCGCCGCCAGGTAGTCCTCGATGGCGACAGACTCGTCGTCCCAGTAGCACTCCATCGATCCTGGCCCGTACGTGAGCGCCGGAATGCCGGCTTCGTTGAGGATCGGAGTGTCGGGCCAGGCGGGATGGAAGCCGAGAGTGGCCGGACGGCCAGTGGCGACGGCGTGAACTTCGGACACCCATCGCCCGAGCGGATGGTCGTCGGACAGCCGCAGCGAGCTGCGGGGGTTGCGCACGCACGTGTGCTCGGGCTCCACCGATGTCGGCAGATCCGGCTCGTCGGGGACTGCGGCGGCCACCGCGGCCCGCACGTCGCGCAGCACCTCCTCGGCGGTCTGCTCGGGCGCAAACCGGATATCCACCGTAAGCACGCACCGCTCCGGCACGATGTTGTGCACCAGCCCGCCCTGCACCATCGCCACGTTGACGATCGGCGCGGCGCCAACCGGCTCACCGTCGCTGTCGCGTTCGCCCATCGCGTGAAGGGCCAAGGCGATACGCGATGCGCGTTCGATCGCGTTGACGCCGATCCGCAGTGCCGTCGTGTGCGCCGCACGCCCGCGTACGGTGATCTCGAGGTACAGGATCCCTCGCTGACCGGTGACCACGTGCAGGTCGGTCGGCTCGCACACGATCGCGGCGTCGGCGTGGAGCCCCTCGCGCACCGCCTTTCGCGTGCCCTCGCCGCCTTCGAAATGGTTGGGCACCGCGAGCACGATCAGGTCCCCCGGGAGGTCGACGCCCGCGCGGCCGAGGACGGCGGCGGCCGCGCACATGCCGGCGGTCCCGCCCTTCATGTCGGCCGCTCCCTGAGCGTAGACGCGCCCATCGCGGACGGTTGCGGCCCAGGGATCGAGCGTCCAGGATTCCGACGGCGGATAGACCTCCATATGCCCCGCGAGCAGCAGCGCGGGGCCACCGCGGCGTCCCCGCAGTCGGGCCTGCAGCATCGGCATGCCGGGCGTTCCGGAGTCCTTCAGCGAGACTTCGCAACCAGCGTCGCGCAGCGCCCCCGCGAGCAGGTCAGCCGCGCGGCGAAGCTCGCGGGCGTCGCCCCAGACGCTCGGCACCTGGAGCAGCTCGCGATAGAGCTCCAGCGACCGGTCCGCGTCCTTGGCAGCGCTGGCCAGGATCGATTGGTCGCTCACCGGCCCACCGCCGCGACCAGCTGGTGCAGCCAATCGATCTCGGTGTCCGCGGGCAGCTCGCCACGCACGGTGTAGAAGCCCCCGGGCGGCAGCGCGGGAAGCACGGGCGTGGGCGTGGACAGCTCGACCGGGCAGCCGACGCACCGGGCACCGCTCGCCGCCAGCTCCTGCGGCGAGACGCCCGACCAAACCGACACCGCGTCGGCGCCCGTGTCGGCCAGCTCGAGGCCGCCCTCGGCCGCCAATAGCAGGCTCGCCACGGAGTAGTGCCGAGCGGTGTTCCACAGTGGCGCGAGCGCGTCGTCGAGCGGCTGCGCGTCGTCGCTGCCCACCGGGGCGCGCTCGACGATGGCCAGGCAGTCGGCATGCTCGGGCCCGAGCCGCTTGGCCGCCTCCAGCAGCTCGTCGCCGCGCTCCTCGAGCTCTCCCGTCGTGGCGCCACCGAGACCACTCTGCGTGAGCGGACCGGGCAGCGCCAGCACGAGCGCAGCACGATCTCCGAGCAACGCACGCAGGCGCGCGACGCCGTCGGCGATGCCGGAGAGCGCGTCCGAGCGCAGGGCCGCCCGCGGCACGTCGACCACGATCGCATCGAGCCCGAACAGCGCGTCAAGGCTCATGAGCGCTCGCGTGAGCGCCCCCGGGTCCTGCCACAGCGCGTCCGGGTCCACCTGGTCCAGACGCGCAGCGAAGGCCGTCGCGAACGCGATCAGCGGCGGCCGGTCGGCGCCCCGGCCCATCAGGTGCCGCCGGACTCGCTCGCGGCCTTCCATATGCATCGTCTCCGGGCCCATGCTTCCGATCAGCGGAGCGCTGGCCTCAGATCCGGATCACTTCCCGGTTGGGGCGGGCATCCGGCCAGCTGCCGTAGTAGGCGAGGGCCTTCTCGACGGGCTGCAGCTGGTTCCACTCAGCGTGGAACTCCTCCCACGGTTTGCCTCGCCGCAGCCGCCCCGCTCGCTCCTCCGCACGCAGGCGCTCGGTCTCGGCCTCGTCGACCACGAGCAGCTCCGGGTCGTAGGCCACGCGGTAGACGTTGCGCGCCACCCAGTCGGTGATCGTGCCCTTACGCAGGTCATCGACCACGCGCGCGGGCTCGCGCTCCAGGACGTCCCCGTAGCCGCCGCCGCCCTGGGTGCTCGAGCAGATGACCTCGCCGCGGCGGACGATCCTGGCCGGGCGCGTCTGGTGCTCGCGGATCACCGTGCCCCCGAGCGCATTGCCTTCCAGCAGCTCGATGTCGTTGGTGGGTATCTCTCCCCCCTCGGCCAGCACCTCGAACACGTCGGTGTCCACGACCCGGATGGCCGGCACAACGGTCTCGGAGTACCCGCCGAAGAGTCCCGCGTGGGTCGGGAACTTCGACTCCTTGGCGGTCGACGTCCACACCGTGTACGGGACATGGTGGATCGCGTAGGCGATCGCCGCGCCGCCGCCGCCGCGGTGGCGACCGAAGCCGCACGTGTTGGGCATCTTCTTCTGGTAGAGGTGCAGCACCGGGAACTCGTTCTCGATGTCCTCCACATCGGGTGCCTTTCCCCACGGGCCATGGGGAAACCCAAACACGTCCACGCCGTCGCGGTCGTGGCGCGCCGACAGCCCCCAGGCGTTCAACGGGTAGCCCATGAAGTCGGTGACCTTCACGCCGTGCTGGTTGGTGCATGAGATCATCGGCGCGGCCGAGTTGGAGGAAGCGAACCCGCACACCAGGTCGCGCTCGGAGCTGTCGAACATCATCTTCGAGAACGTCACCCCAAGCAGCGGGAACGTCACCGAGGCCGTGATCGGCGAGCAGGAGATCGCCGCCTCGGTATCGGGGTCGAGCACGGTGCCGTGTTCAATCGCAAAGTCGATCGGCTCGAGCATCCCGGCGGAGATCGGGAAATCGTGAAACGGAAACTGGTAGAGGTGCACGGCGCAATGGGCGCGGACCGCCGGCGCCAGCGCCTGGAAGGAGCCCTCATGCTCGGGCGAGGCACCCGTGAGGTCGATAAGTATGTGGTCGCCTCGCTTGATCAGCGCCACCGGCGTCCTGATCAGCGCGGCGTCGAAGCCGGTGGTGTCGATGAACACGACGTGCCGGTAGACGCCGTCATTCCAGGAGCGGATGCGCGCCCGTGCGCCCTCCGCGGTCTCGGCGATCATTTTCCGAAACAGGCCACGCAGGAAGCCCGTGCCGAGGCCACTCGCGAGATCCTGCACACGCACGCGGATCCGATCGCAGGCCGCCACTCGCGCCTTGACGTCGGTCACCTGCATGCGCGGCGCGCGCGAGATGAAGTTCTCCATCATCTTGAGCAGGTCGTCGCGCAGCATGTAGCGCTCGCCGATCTTGATCGGGATCAGCTTCATCCCCTCGTCGTGGCGCGTGCGCGCGGTGGTGACCTCGCCGCCCGGCTCCTTGCCGCCGGTCTCTGACTGATGGGCGCCCACCACCGACCAGGCCACCAGCTCCTCGCCGTGGAAGATCGGCATGATCGCGAACTGGTCCGGGTTGTGGATCCCGCCGTAGATCGCCTCGTTGCAGTAGAAGATGTCCCCCGGCCGCACGCCGACCGACGGGTTGTCGCGCCAATACTTGAGGATGAATTTGATCGGGATCTGCCCGGTGACGCAGTGCAGGTAGGTGCCGCACACAGTCGTTACCAGGTCGCCCGCGGCGGTGTACAGGCCGGCCATCGAGTCACCCGAATGCAGCATCGAGGAGATCCCCATCTTCGTCATGATCTCCTTGCCCTCCTGGACGACGATCGTCAGCATCTCGCTGTAGATCTCGTAATCCCCGGGGGCCAGTGCGGCCATCGCCTCGAGCTCCTCCTCGCTGGCCGGAACGGGCTTGATGCCTTCTTCGTTGAGCTTCAGGTCGAACATGGATCTACGGTCCTCAGCTTCCGGTCGCCTCAGCCATCGCCGCCTGCGGGCTCTCCTCGCCACGCCGGCGCTGGAACTCGATGACCCCGTTCAGGTACTCGTCGAGCGTGTAGCGCCACCCCGGCTCGATCACGACCGTGGTGTCCTCGGCCTCGATGATCGCCGGTCCGTCGATCACGTTCCCGCAGCGGACCAGGTTCTGGTCGTAGACGGGGGTGGCCACAGCACCCAGCCGGTCCCAGTACGCCGGACGCGTTCCGACCTGGGCCGCCGCCGGATCGTCGCCCACGCGGTCGTGCCGCTCGAGCTCGGGCTTGCGCTGCGCCACGCGGCCGCGCAGCACGAAGTTGTGGATTTCGATCCCGGCTTCCGGGTTGAGGCCAAGCGGGCTGTAGGCATCGCTGTACTCGCGCTCGAACGCCTCCCTGAGCTTGATCACGTCCGGCTCGCTCGCGATCTCCAGTAGAGGCGAGCTTGTGCGCTTGACGTTGAGCTGCCCGCCGAACTTCATGTCAAGCTCGAGCTCATAGACGACCTCGTCAGGGTCGTAGCCCTCGCCGCCGAAATCTCTCCGCGCGACCTCGCGCAACCGCCGCACGGTCTCGTTGAAGGTGGCGTAGTCGTCCAGGTAGGCCCCGGTCGAGGGGTGCAGCACGTGCAGGTGGCGAGAGCGCTCGTACACGTGCACGACGTCCATCGTCGAGGAGCCGAAGGCGCAGAAAGTCGGCGCGAACGGGAACACCACGATCTTGTCCATCTCGGCGAAGCGGGCGTAGCCGCAGCAGTGGGTGGGACCGGCACCCCCGAACGCAAACAGGATGAACTGCCGCGGGTCGAACCCCTTGAGCACGGTCTCGCGGCGGATCGCCTGCCCCATGTTCGCGTCCACGATGCGCCTGACCATCAGCGCCGCCTCCTCCACCGACACTCCGAGCGGCTCGGCGACCCGCTCCCGCACTGCGCGCTCGGCGCGGCTACGGTGCAGGCGGATCAGCCCGCCGTGGAAGTTGTCCGGGTTGACGTAGCCGAGCACGACGTCGGCGTCGGTGACGGTCGGGTCGGTCCCGCCCTGGTTATAGGCGGCAGGACCGGGCATCGAGCCGGCGCTCTCGGGCCCGACCTCGACGCGGTTGGCGATCAGCTCGTTGACGCGCGCGATCGATCCCCCGCCGGCTCCGATCGAGTGACAGTCGACGATCGTGGCGTCGACCACCCAACGGTCGATGATCGGCATGAACTGGTAGAAGCGCGGGCTCCCCGCCGCGACCATGCCGATGTCGAAGCTGGTACCGCCCATATCGGTCGCCACGACGTTGTCGTAGCCGTAGATCGAGCCGATGTAGGCGCTGCCCATCAGTCCAGCAACCGGGCCCCCGTTGTAGGTGTTCACCGCCGAGGTGCGCAGGACGCTCGCCATCCCGCCGGTGTTGTGGATCATCATCATCGGGCGCCGGTATCCGCGGTCGCGCAGCTCGTCGCCGATGCCCGACAGCTCCTCGTACATCGACTGGTGCAGGTACGCGTTCAGCACGGTCATCATCGTCCGCGGGTACTCATACATCCGCGGCGCGACGTCGGAGGACAGGAACACGGGCATCGCTCCGAGGAACGCGCTGTGGTACTCCTGCTGGATGATCTCCTTGATGCGGCGCTCGTTCCCCGGCTCGAGGAACGACCACAGCAGCGAGACGACGAATCCCCGCACGCCGGCGTCAACCAGGTACTGGATCTGCTCGAGCAGGTGACGCTCGTCCAGTGGGCGCACCATCTCCCCACGAGAGTCCACGCGCTCGCGCACGCCCACGATCAGCTCCTTGGGTATCAGCGGCTCGGGCCGGTCGACGCCCGCGATGTTGCGCTGATACTTGAGCGGGACCCCATCAGCCCACTGGCTCGCACGTCCGATCAACGTCGTGTCCTCGAACCCCTCGGTGATCAGCAGGCCGAGCTTCGGTCCCTTGCGCTCGATCAAGCGGTTCATCGCCAGCGTGGTCGAGTAGCGGATGATCGCGGCCTCGGCGAGCAGCTCCTCGGTCGTGATGCTGAGCCGGGACGCGGCCTCCTCGATGGTTTCGTTCATCCCCACGGACAGGTCGTACGTGGTCGTGCGTGTCTTGCACCAGATGCGGGTGGCGCCGTAGGTGACAAAGCAGTCGGTGAACGTGCCGCCGATGTCGACGTCGATCGTGGCGCTCATTGCGTTGCCTCCACGCGTGCCGGCCCACGCGCCTTGAGCGCGTCGATGTCGAGCTCGATGTCGTAGGTCAGGGGATGGCCGGGTGGGAGATACTCGACCTCAAGCAGCGTGGCGCAGGCCGGGCAATAGAACTCGACGATCCGGCACCAGTCGGCGTCCGGCGCGAAGCCGTACTCGCCTTCGACGACGGGCGGGTGGATTTCGCGCGGATCCCGATGGGCGATCAGGCAGCCCTTCTTGTAGGTGTCACGCGCGTCGCCCAGATCGTGTCCGCAGCGCTGGCACATCCACCGCTCGCGTTCGAGGTCGATCTCGAGGTACTCGGTGATGCGTCTCGCCATGTCTCTCAGGCCTCCTCGATGATCGCGCTGCCCGAGGAATGGATACTGCAGACAGCGCCCTCGGGGATGAGGTAGGTGGTATCCGCGGCCTCCACGAGCGCCGGGCCGCGCGTGCTGGCCCCGGCGTGGAGGTCCTCTCGACCGTAGACGGGCACACGTCGCGGACCGTCCTGCAGCCAAATCTCGCGCTCCGCACGGGGCGCGGGCTCGCTCGGATCGCCAGGCTCGTGCGGGAGGCCAGGCTTGGCCACGGCGCAGGTGGCCTGCAGCTCGAACACCAGCGGCACGTTACGCGGGAGTTCAGGCGCAGGAACCTCGTCGACGCCCACATCGGCAAGGCGACGCCCGTCCCCGTCGACGACCGTGAGCCGCAGATCGATTTCCGCGGATCCGAAGCCCTCGCCGCGCATGTCGCGACGAGCCGCATCGACGAGCTCCGCCACCACGGGGCCGGCGCCGTGGCCGTCGACGCTGGCGCGCTGCTGGTAGCGATGGCGGACGTCGAAGGTGCTGACGCCGAACGCTGAGAACACCGGGCTGTGGCGCGAGATCACAGTCGCGGCCATGCCCAGCCGTCGCGCCACGCCTGGTAGCAGCAGCCCGCCACCGCCCCCGTACGCGACCAGGGTCAGCTGCGAGCGGGAAACCTCGCCGATCAGCTCGTGTACGCGGTCGCGGCCGAGCAGCGCGACGATGCCCGCGGCCGCGATCTTCTCAGCCTCGTCGCAGACGGCCAGCGCCGCTTGCTCGACCGACAGGCCGAGCGGCTCGGCCAAGGTCGCGAGCGCGCGCCGCGCGAGGTCCACGTCCAACCGCTTCTGGCCGCCCAGGTAGTAGTCGGGGTCGAGGTAGCCGAGCACGAGCCACGCGTCGGTGGGAGTCGGCTCGCGCCCGCCCAGGCCGAAGCACGCCGGACCCGGTGTGGCCCCCGCGCTCTCCGGTCCGAGCTCGAGCCGGCCGTCTCTGGCGCGCGCGATCGAGCCGCCGCCGATCGCGAACGACAGCAGCTCGACCGACGCCTGCAGGACCGATACACCACCCACTTCGACCGACTCGCGGAGCACCGGCTCGCCGCCGGCGATCAGTCCGACATCGGTGCTCGTGCCGCCGACGTCGGCGGTGATCGCGTTCTCGATCCCCAGCTCACGGCAAAGCAGGGCGCTCGCGTAGACGCCCCCCGTGGGGCCGGACTGGTACGTCGACAGCGCCCGCGTCTTGGCCACGCGCGTCGCGCCGCCGTCGGTGTTGACGATCAGCAGCGGATGACGAAAGCCGCCGCGCCGCAGGTCGTCCTCGGCCCGGTAGAGCGAGGTCGCGAGCTTCTGATGCATGTAGCCGTTGACCACCGCCGATGCGGTCCGGCGGGCGTCGTCGAACGTGGCTCCTACCTGGGTCGAGAGCAGCACGGGCAACGCCCCGAGATAGTGGCGGGGATAGCTCTCGTCGATGATGCGCTGGACGGCGCGCTCGTTGGCCGGATTCGCCGAGGCGTTGCGCAGGCTGACCACGAGCAGCCGCGCCCCGCGCTCGAGCAGGTCACGCACGACCGTTGCGAGCTGCTCGGGGTCTGGCTCCTGCCCCACCTCACCGTCGGGACGCGTCTCCTCATCGATCTGCGCCACCCCATCGACCGGGATGAACTCATGGATCGCGTCGCCGTCCGCGGCCCCGTAAAGGTCCTCCTGGGCCCCTGCGGTGACGATCAGGCCCAAGCGCGGTCCCGTGTGTGTGAGCACGGTGTTGGTGCCAATCGTGGAGGAGAATCGGATCACCTCCGCTTGGCGCAGGAACTGCTCGAGCGGCAGTTGAAGTGCTTCCGCGCTGGCGCGAATCGCGTCGCCGAAGCACACGGTCAGATCGTGTGGCGTGGTCGGCACCTTGACCGTCGCCACGCGGCTGTCATCGCTGTTGATGAAGACGTCGGTGAACGTGCCGCCGGTGTCGATTCCGACGGTCAGCATCTATCGCGCAGGCTGGTCGATCGCCAGCATCGGTGCCGTCAGTCCGCGCTCGCGCACGAGGGCGATGGAGGTCTCGTAGCCGGCGTCGGCGTGACGAATGACCCCGATCCCGGGGTCCGTGCGCAGCACGCGGTCGATCCGCTCCTGGGTGGCGCCCGTGCCGTCGATCACGAGCGTGAAGCCGGCAGAGATCGAGCCGCCCATGCCGCTCCCGCCGCCCTGGTGCAGAGCGACGAGGTCGGCCCCGCCGGCGCAATTGAGCAGAGCGTTGAGCACCGGCCAGTCAGCGATCGGATCCGAGCCGTCGGCCATGCTCTCGGTTTCGCGCGTGGGCTGGGCGACCGAGCCTGAGTCGAGGTGGTCGCGGCTCATCGCGACCGGCGCCGACAGCGCTCCGCTGGAGACCATCTGGTTGACCATGGTGCCGAACTCGAGGCGTTGGTCGTGGTCGAGCCACGACGTCCGCGCCGGCAGGCCCTGTAGCGGCACGCGGTCCTTCGCGATCGTGATCCAGTTGACCACCGAGGGGTCGCCGGCGAAGTGCTCCAGCACCGCGTCGTCGATCGCCCGCAGGTCGGCTGGATCGCCGGACAGCGCAACCCACCGCATCGGCCCGCGCGCCACGCAGAAGTTCGGGCGGATGAACAGCGGGATGAAGCCCTGGAAGTCCTGCGCCCGCTCGAAGCCTGCACGCTGCGCCTGCTCGCGAATCGCGTTTCCGTACTCGAACACCACCGCGCCAGCGTCCTGGAAGTCGACCATCGCGCGGACGTGGCTTGCGATTGACTGAAGCGCATCGCGCTCGACCCGCTCGGGATCCTCCTCGCGAGCGCGCGCCAGCTCGGCCAGCGAGTACCCGAGGGGTGCGTATCCGAACCGGGGGTCGTGCGCCGAGGTCTGATCGGTGACCACATCAGGACGCAGCCCGCGCTGCGCCAGCGCCGGGAGCACGTCGGCCGCGTTGCCCACCAGCCCGACCGACAGCGGGCGTCCCGCGGCCAGCGCCTCGTCGCAGAGCGCGAGCGCCTCCTCGATCGCGTGGGCCTTGCGGTCGAGATAACCCGACGCGATGCGCCGGTCGACGCGCTCCTCGTCGATCTCGACCACCAGCGTCACGCCCTCCAGGAAGGTGACCGCGAGCGGTTGAGCCGCGCCCATTGCGCCCAAGCCGGTGGTGAGCACCAGCCGCCCGCGCAGCGATCCATCGAAGTGCTGGCGAGCGCATTCGGCCAGCGTCTCGTACGTCGACTGGAGGATTCCCTGCTGGCCGATGTACTCCCAAGCCCCCGCCGTGTACTGCCCGAACATGATGAGGCCTCGGCGCTTAAGCTCGTGGAACGTCTCCCAGTTCGCCCAGCGCCCCACCAGATGGGCGTTGGCGGTCAGCACTCGCGGGGCATGCTCGTGGGTGCGAAAGCGGGCGACCGGCTTGCCGGACTGGATCACGAGCGTCTCGTCGTCGTGCAGATCGAGCAGTGACTCGACGATCACGTCGAAGCAGCGCCAGTCGCGAGCCGCTTGACCGGTACCGCCGTAGATCACGAGCTCCTCAGGCCGCTCCCCGTTCTGCACCGTGTTCTCGAGCATGCGCAGGATGCCCTCCTGCCGCCAGCCGCGACAGCGCAGCTCGGTGCCGGTGGCGGCGCGCACGACCCGGGGGTGGCCGGCGACCGTGGTCATCGGGCGTTGGTCCAAACATGCATGCGTGGATCCATGAATGCAAAGCCTATGCGCTTCGCTCCGCCGGGGTCAAGGCCGGTCACGAGCGAGATGGAGGCGCCGGCGCTTACTGGGGCTCCCCGGCGAGGCGCTCGAGCGCGAGCAACACACTCGTCCGGCGCCGAACGAGCGCCGAGACGGCGTCCGGGTCATAGGCGCCGTAGAGCCCACGCCCGGTCTTGCAGCCGAGATCCCCGGCGGCAACCAGCGCAGTCGCCGAGCGAGCCGGCTCGGAGTCGGTTGCGAGCACCGGGTACAGCCTGCTCGCGACGGCCTGATAGACGTCGAGACCGGCGAGATCCAGGCTCTCGAAGGGGCCGACCGCCGCCCAGCGCGCGCCCAGCCCCGCCTTGATCACCTCGTCCACGTCGGCGTAGTCGCAGACTCCCGCCTCGACGAGAGCGAACGCCTCGCGAAACACCGCGTACTGGATGCGGTTGGCGATGAACCCCTCCACGTCGCGCCGGACATGCACGGGACGCTTGCCGAGCGCGCCTGCCCAAGCGACCAGCCGCTCGGCAACCCCCAACTCGGTGGCCGCTCCGGAGACGACTTCCACCAACGGCACGAGCTCGGGCGGGTTGAACCAGTGCATGCCGGCGAAGCGCTCGGGTCGGGACAGCGCGACGGCGAGCTCGTCGATCCGGATCGACGAGGTGTCGGTCGCGATCACCGCGTCGGATGGAGCCGAGCGCTCGGCGCGCGCCAGCACGTCTTGCTTGACGGCCAGATCTTCGACGACCGACTCGATGACGAGCTCGGCGCCTTGTACGGCCGCGTCCAGGTCAGGGCTCGAGGCGATCCGGGAGGTGATCTCCGCCGCACTGGCGTGGAGCACGCCGGCGGTTGCGAGCTGCGCGAGGCTTCGGTCGATCCGAACCCGCGCGGCATCGAGCGTCGCCGCGCGGCGCGAGGCGAGTGTCACGGCGCTGCCGGCTCGGGCGAAGCACAGCGCGATCCCGCTCCCCATCGTTCCGGCGCCAAGCACCGCGACACGTTCGGGCGGGCGAGCGCTCATCGCCAGAAGCCGAGGCGATCCAAATACTCGAGGAGGATCTTGGAGGCGTGGAGGATGTGCTTGCGCATCTCCCTGCGCGCGCGGTCGGCACTCCCCGCAACGAGGGCGTCTCGGATGCGATCGTGCTCGTCGAGGTTCAGCGCCCGAACCTCGTCGGGCGAGGTCATCGCCCGCCACACGTAGTCCTTGGGGAAGAAGTCCTGAAGCTCTCCGATCATCGAGCGCAGACGTTCGTTCCCAGCGACGCGAGCGATCGCGCCGTGAAACTCCGAGTTCGCCTGGGCGACCTGTAGGTCGAACGACAACTCGGTGCCGGTTTGGTTGCCCTTGCGCTCGTAGCTGGCGACCGCTTCTCTGACCCCGGTCTGGGAGCGGTCGAGTGCGCTCAGCAGCTCGTCACTGACGCGACCCGAGGCGAGCGCGCACGCGTAGCCTTCGAGCTCTGCCCGCACGTTGTAGACGTCGATCAGCTCTTCGCGGCTGGGGGCGCGCACGGTAGCGCCCTTGTTAGGCACGAGCACGACGAGGTGCTTGGCCTGGAGCTTTCGCAGCGCTTCTCGTACGGGCGTCCGGCTGACGCCGAAGCGCTCGCACAGCTCATCCTGGAACAGGCGCGTTCCCGGCGGGTGTTCGCCGGCGAGGATCGCGGACTGGATGCGAAACGCAATCTCGTCGGCGAGGCTCGTGATCGTGATTTGCTCGAGCGGGGCACTCATGACGCCTGTTGTCTCTGAATGATCCGGCTTGGGTACGCCTGGCCCGACGGCAGCCAGCCGCGGACATTGTACTGTCGGATCCAGGGGTCCATGTCGGCCTGCCACCAATGCGGCGGCCGTCAACCGCTTGGTGCCATTGTCCAGCGCGAGCGTCGGCGTGCATAGGATGTATCCGTGCATCCGAACATCGCTCGGGGTCGACGATGACAAGCAGGTGGTGACAGCGTGAGTCTGCCGCGAGCTGACGCCGGCCGGATTGCCGCCGACGTCGACGCACTGCGCGCCCTGACAGTCCTGGATCGCCCGTTCACCCGCCGCGCCTTTACGCCCATGTACGTGGAAGGACGGCGCTGGCTGAGCGAGGCGATGGCGGGAGCCGGTCTGCAGACGCAGTGCGACGCCGCCGGCAATCTGATCGCCAGCTCGGGGCAGCACGCGGAGTCGGTCGCGATCGGCTCGCACATCGACACTGTCCCGGACGGAGGCGCCTACGACGGCGTGGCCGGAGTCCTCGCGGGCCTCGAGGTGGCGAGGCTGGTGCGCGCGGCAGCAATCGAGTTGCCGTTCAGACTCGAGGTGATCGACTTCCTCTCAGAGGAACCGAGCGATTTCGGCCTCTCGTGCATCGGGAGTCGGGCACTCGTGGGGAGGCTTTCCAGCCAAGATCTGTCCCGTCGCGATTCAGCTGGGACTCGGCTCGCCGACGCGATTGAAGCGGTGGGCGGACGGCCGGCGGCTATCGGTTCACCGATGCGCCAGCACAACAGCGTGCTCGCCTACCTCGAGCTGCACATCGAGCAGGGTCGCCGGCTCGAGCAATCCGGTACGCCGCTCGGGATCGTGACTGGCATCGTCGGCATCCGCCGCTATGAGGTGCGCCTTCGCGGCGCTGCAGCGCACTCCGGCACCACCCCGATGAACCATCGCCGCGACGCGCTCGCCGGTGTCGCTGAGCTGATTCTGTCGGTCGAGCGGCTCGCGCGTGAGCGCAGCCTCGACGGCGAGTTTGTCGGCACGGTTGGACAGCTCGCGGTCCTACCGGGCGGCGCCAACGTGGTCCCGGGCGAGACGACGGCGACAGTCGAGCTGCGCGCGCTCGAAGACCGGACACTCGACGAAGCCGAGCTTGAGCTGCGCGAGGATGCGCGGGACCTAGCCGCCGGCCGCGGGCTCGAGCTCGCGTTCGACGAGATCTCCCGCACGGCGCCGGTGCAGCTCGACCCCGATCTTCGAGCCCTGCTCGCCCGGGCGGCCCGGGCTGCTGGCACCGATACGCTCGAACTCGCCAGCGGAGGCGGCCATGATGCAGGCCACGTCGCCGCGATCGCGCCCTCGGCAATGCTGTTCATCCCCTGCCGTGACGGCGTTTCCCACGCCCCCGAGGAGTACGCCGAGCCAGAGCACATCGCTTTGGGTGCCGACGTCCTGCTCAGTGTGCTCGTAGAGCTCGCCGGCAGGCGCCGGTGACTCAACTCGACCTCGTCGTCAAGAAGCCGCCAGGGTGACCGTGCTCCTGATCGCCGGCGGCGAGGTGCTGGCCGGCAGCGCGCATCGCCTGGAGCAAGCGGACGTGCTTGTCGACGGTGGACGCATCGCGCGGATCGGTTCGGACCTCGCGGCGCCCGACGGTGCCGTCCGGCTCGACGCCACCGGCAAGATCGTGGTGCCGGGCCTGATCAACGCCCATACGCACGGCCACAACAACCTGGTGCGCGGCCTAGCCGGCCGGTGGACCCTCGAGGTGCTGATCTCCTACGGCCCCGCACTTCAGGCCAACCGGAAGCCCGAGGACCACTACATCTCGGCGGCTCTCGGCGCAATCGAGATGCTGAAGACCGGGGCCACCGCAGCGTATGACCTCTACATGGCGGTGCCCGCACCGGATGAGGAGGTGCTGGAACCGGTCGTCGAGGCCTATAAGGACGTTGGTCTGCGGGTCGCGCTGGCGCCCTCGATGGCCGACGGACCGTTTCATCGGATGATGCCCGGCCTGCTGGACGCAGTGCCGTGGCACGTGGCCAGGCGACTCGAGCGGCTCGCGGCGATGCCGGCGCGGCGCTTGCTGGCGCTCGCTCGGTCCGCGGTTCGCCGATTCGACGGCGCGGCGGGCGGGCGCGTGCGGGTCGCCGTCTCTGCGACGATCCCGGGACTGTGTAGCGACGAGATGCTGCGCGGGCTCGGGGGACTGGCCCGAGAGAATGACGTCGGTCTACACACGCACGTCTCCGAGTCGCGCACGCAGGTCTCACAGGCGAGGTGGCGATGGGGCCGTCCGGTCGTCGCCCACCTCGCCGAGCTCGGTGTGCTGTCGGATGGGTTTACCGCGGCGCATGGGGTGTGGCTGGACTCGGACGAGATCCGGCTGCTCGCCGCCGCCGGGGCCAGCGTCGTGCACAACCCAGCGAGCAACCTGCGCCTCGGAAATGGGATAGCACCGGTGCGCCGGATGCTCGAGGACGGGCTCAACGTCGCGCTCGGAAGCGACGGCTCGCTCAGCTCCGATAATCAGGACATGTTCGAGGCAATGCGCCTGGCGGCGCTCGTCAGCCGTGCCGATCCGCTCGCGGATGCCGGACGGCTGGGTGGATGCCCAAGACGCGTTCGATCGGGCAACGGTCGCCGGCGCACGCGCGCTCGGGCGCGGCCCGGAGCTGGGCGTGATCGAGCCAGGGCGGATCGCTGACCTCGTGCTGCTGAGGGCGGACTCGATGTTCCTGAGGCCGCGCACCGAACTACTGAACGCGCTCGTGTTCGCCGAGACGGGAGCCTCGGTCGACACCGCACTGGTCGACGGGCGTGTGGTGCTCGAGCACGGCCGTGTGCTGGGGGTCGACGAGAATGCAATCCGCAGCCGCGCCCAGGAAAGCGTCGAGCGCCTCGCGCGAGATAACCGTGAGCTGCTCGACGCAGCGGGGGAGCTGGCACCGTACGTCATCACTCATTGCCGGACGATGGCCGATCCGCCCTCGAATTCGACCTTGACGTAGCCGGCCCGCGACTATCCAGCCTCGTGGGGCGTCCGAGTCGTCGGTGCGGACCTGCCCCGCACTCGTACGAGGTGGCGGCACGCCTAGGGGGCGTCCTGCTGGTTTGCGGCGAGCCACGCATTGAAGTCGACCTTCCCGATACGGGCGCCCGCGCCCGGCGTCAGCTCGCCGCCGTGCAGCTCTGTGCCGTAGTACCGAGCGGCGGGGTCAGCGACGACGGTCCGCTTGTCGCCGGTGGCCGCGAACAGTCGCCGCGCCCAGGCGTCGATGCCCAGCGCCTCGGGCCCGCCCAGCTCGACGCGCCCGCCGACCGGCGCGCCGATCGCGAGCTCGGCCACTGTCGCCGCGACGTCGTCGGCGGCGACGAACTGAATGAGCCCAGTCGACAGCCGGACGCCGTCGCCCTCCGCACCGGCATCGACGATCTGGGGCAGGAACTCGAAGAACTGCGTAGCACGCAGGATGGTGAAGGGAATGGCCCCAGCCTCGATTTCGGCCTCCTGGGCGACCTTGGCGCGCAGGTAGCCGCTGTCTGGCAGGCGGTCGGCGCCGACGATCGACACCGCGACGTGGTGGCCGACGCCAGCGTCGCGCTCGGCCGCGAGCAGGTTGCGCGACGAGGTTGTGAAGAACTCCATCACGGCGTCGTCGTCCCAGACCGGCGCGTTGGACACGTCGACGACGACGTCAGCGCCCACCGTCACGTCGGCAAGGCCGTCGCCCGTGATGGTGTCGACGCCCGTGGAGGGCGAGGCCGGCACCGGATCGTGCCCCTGTGCGACTAGCCGGCGGACGACGTTGCGGCCGATGAGCCCACTCCCACCGATGACCACGATCTTCATGACACTCCTTGTGGTTGTTGGTCGAGATGTCCAGGATCCCGCACGAGCGCCGCAAGCGACTCCACGCCGACTCCACGCCCAAATGTGCACTACGCTCCGTGCACGAGTCCTCCCGCGACACTCCTCATGTGGTTTCAGCTGCGCTCGCCGGACCTAGCGGAGGACTTCGAGCGTCTGATGGCGGGGGATCGGGACATCGTCCGCGGGTCGCTGGACACGGTGTCGGAGTGGCGTCTCACTCAGCCGACGGACGTGCCCGGACAGGCGATCGGTCAAGCCGATTACGTGCTGATCGCGGAGATCGTCGAGGTGGATCGCTTCGAGCAACAGGCGAGCGAGCACGTCCAACGCCTGGCGGACGACCTGGCGCACCTCGTCTCGAGCCGCGGGATGCTGATCGTGCGCACCGTACTGTGAAATCCGCGCGGCCGAACCCGGCCGCATGGCAGTACCACCTGCACACGGGCTTCACCCAGCTCGACATCACCTCTCACAACCAGCTCGCCCGGGTTCCGCCAAGTCACCTCAACACTGGCAGATCGGCGATCAAGGCGTTCGTCGGCGTCGGTTGTACCAGCGCATGAGACCCTGACATGCTTGACCAATGCTGCAGACGAGCTTGCGAGGGGGGGCTGCCGGCGCGGTCGCGGCGGTGGTGATGACGCTCGAGCAGCCACTCGACAAACGCCTGTTCGAATCCAAGTACGACGACGTCGAGATCCTGGGCAAGCTCGTGACGCGCGGCGACGACTGGCGACCCATCGGCTTCGCGCTCCACGTGCAGAATGGCGCGATCTTCGGCGCCGCTTACGCCCGGCTAAAGCCGTGCCTGCCGGGGCCGCCGGTCCTGCGCGGCCTGCTGGCGGGTCTAATCGAACACGTCGCGGCGTGGCCGCTGACCGTGGTGTTCGACCGCTACCACCCTGCCCGCAAGGAGCTGCCAAAGCTCGCCACGAACCCTCGAGCCTTCGGCCAGGCCACGATCCGCCACGCAGTGTTCGGAATCGTCCTCGGGCTCCTCGAGGACGCATTCAACAACGGCAGCAGATAGCTCGCCTTGTAGCCTCATGGCCTACCGTTCGACGCCCCGGTCCCATGAAGAGTTCGCGCGGGGGACAGCGCCCGCCGGCTAGGGCAGTCGGGCTGCGCCGCAGCCGGTGCGGTGATTCGGTAAGCGCCGCCGTCGTGTCGGTCTCGGGTGCGTCGCTAGGCTCGGTTCATGCCCGACCGGAACGAGGATTCTCCGCCAGAGGCGAAGAAGCTGCCGACGGGACGCGTGGCGCGGACCGCGCGCGTCGGCGGGTTTGTGACCGAACAGGGGGTGCGGTGGGCCGGGATGCGAGCCGCCAATCGCGTCCGGACACCTGAGCGAGCCGCCGCAGCCGAGAATGAGCGTACTGCTGCGCTCGTGAACGAACTCGTAGAGCAGCTGGGTCGGATGCGCGGCGCGGCGATGAAGGTCGGTCAGGTGATCTCGATGGTCGAGTTCGATGGTCTTCCCGAGGCGGAGCAGGACGATCTGCAGCGGAAGCTCGCAACGCTCCGCGACGGCATCCCGGCGGTGCCCTTCGCCCGCTTGGAGAAGCTGATTCGCAAGGAGCTAGGCGCGCCGCTCGGGACTGTGTTCTCAGATTTCGACGAGCGTGCGTTTGCCGCGGCGTCGATCGGTCAGGTCCATCGCGCGAGGACCCTCGACGGTGCCGACGTCGTCGTGAAGGTCCAGTACCCCGGGGTCGCGGAGGCGGTCGAGACCGACTTGCGCAACGCGATGCTGCTGCTGCCGCTCGTCAAGCGGCTGGCGCCGGGGCTGGATGCCAAGGCGCTGGCCGTGGAGATGCGTGAGCGGATCAGTGAGGAGCTCGACTATGAGCTCGAGGCACAGAACCAGCGGCGGATCGAGCGCCTGATGCGCGGTCATCCGTTCGTCTGCGTGCCGCGTGTCTACACGGATCTCTCTACCCGACGCGTGCTGGTGTCGGAGTACATCGAGGGAACAGGCTTCGAGGCGGTGCGCCGAACCGACGAGGCTGAGCGCGACCGCTACGGGGAGATCGTCTTCCGGTTCTTCTTCGGGCTGCTCTATCGCGACCGCATCGCGCTTGGGGACCCTCACCCGGGGAACTATCTGTTGCGCCCCGATGGCACGGTCGGTTTCTTGGATTTCGGATTGCTCCGAGACATCGATCCTGCCCGCGTTGCGGCGGAGCGAGCGATCGCGCTTGCGGTCCGCGAGAAAGACCCGCCGGGGCTGAAGGCCGCTCTGATCGCGGGTGCGTATCTGCCCAACGATCGAGCCGATTCGGTAGATGCCGACTTCGCGCTGAGGATGCTGCGAATGGCGGTCAAGTGGTACGCGGTGCCGGGTGATCGTCGATTCTCGCCAGATCACAAGCGGCGCGGCCCGGACCGTGAGCTGCCCGACCCCGAGCAGAGGGCAGCGATGAAGACGCAGGTCAACCAGTTCACCCTGCCGCCTGACGTGATCCTGATCCGGCGGATGCACGGCGTCGTCGCGGTCGTTCTGCAACAACTCCGAGCGGGCGCAGACTGGGGCGCGATCGCCGCGGAGTACCTGCACGGCGAGGCGCCCGCGACGGCATTGGGGCAGGCCGAGGCTGATTTCCTCGCGCGCCGCGGCCTCGCCACTAGTGCCCGAGCAATCCAGCGACCGAGTTGACGGTGATGGCCACGATCACGGTCCCGAAAAGGTAGGACAGGAGCGCGTGGTGAAGGGCGACGTGACGGATTCGCTTTCCGGTTAGATCGGTGTCAGACACCTGAAAGGTCATGCCGATCGTTAGCCCGAGGTAGGCGAAGTCCCGGTAGTCGGGGGCCTCGTCGTGGAAATCGATTCCTCCGTCCGGGGGGCTGTAGTAGAGCCGCGCGTAACGCAGCACGTAGACCGTGTGGACGGAGATCCATGCGAGGGCTACGCTCGCCAGCGCCAACGCGGTAAGCAGACCACGCGTCGTGCCGTGGTCGTGGCCGGCCTTGGCTAGCGTGAATGCCACCGCGAGCAGGCTCGCAATGCCGGCGCAGATCAAAACCGCTTCGGCGGCTACGCGGGAAGCGTCCTCGGCGCGAGCGGTACGCGCTGTCGCTTCGGGTCCGGCGCGTCCGATGGTGAGCCACACCCAAATAACGAACACGACCGCAGCGACGTCGAAGCCGTACAGCGCGACGACATACCAGGACGCTCCAACTATCAGCCCAACCACCGCGGTGGCGATGCCTGCGATCAGGCTCACGATTGCGCGTCTTGCCGCCAGCCGGGATCGATCGACCGGCTCTCGGCTGTCGTGCTCGTCAGGTGGAGTGGTCAAGATCGGTCATCGGGGTGTGAGGCGGGAGAGGGGACGATCGTGATGGTGAGGAGGATGACGATGCCGAGCTCGGTAAGCATTCCCCGACCAAGCCTGGCTAATGCGATTCGGCGAACGCAGCTCGCAATCAACGCTCAGTCAAGTCGCCCAGCAACCGGCCCAAGGCAAGTTCGGCGTCTCGCGTTTGGAAACCGTGCTTCAACGCAGCGGCGATCAGCTTCTGGGCATCAGGCTCACGCACTTCCTTGCCAAACAGATCGGAGTCCCGACGAAAATCAGCGACCGGTGCAAGCGCGATCGCGTTGACCCGCTCCTTCACCGCCACCTGGCCGGCCGGCGGGAACTTGGCGATCCGGTGGGCGAGCAAGCTAACGAACCCCGCAAGCGCATCGGCGCCAAGCGCCCGGTTGATCCAGCCGTATCGCTCCGCCAGCTCGGCGTCGTAGTCCTCGGCGCTCAGCATCACCTCCAGTGCTCGGGCACGACCCATCAGACGCGTGAGGTGCTGGGCGGCTCCGCCGCCTGGCAGCTGACCAAACGCCGGCTCGAACTGACAGAAGATCGCTGACTCGCGCGCTGCAAAGCGCATGTCGCAGGCCAGGACGAACTCGCTGCCGGCGGCGCGGACTCGGCCCTCGATCTGCGCGATGGTGATCAGTCGGCTGGCGCTCAGATAGCGAAATAGCAACGCAATCGACGCCTCACCCGTCAGCTTCGCGGCCTCTGCCCGGTACTCGGCGATGCGCGTCAGGTCGACATGGGAGATGAAGTAATCCGGGTCGGCGCTCCTGAACACGAGCACCCGGACCTCATCGTCTGCTTCGGCGCTCTGAATCAGGGCGACCAGATCGCGGACGAGCTCGGGCCCCAGGAGGTTCATAGGAGGCGCCGAGATATCAACGAACAGAACACGGCCCTCTCGGCTGACAATGAGCGTCTGGAAGCCAGCAGTCATGAGGCCAGGAATGATGTAGAGGAGGTTCTCCGGCTTGCTCTCGCCCCGGCGAACTCGACGCCAGCGGCCTCGAGCGTCCTCGTCGCAGCTGTCTTGTGGTTGGCTTCTGCGCTCACGGCAGTCATCTCATGCCTCCTCCTGTGGCGCGAACGCTGCTTGACAGCGCTCGCTGGCTTATACGGCTGCTCCCGCGGCGGCCTCTGCCTCGGTGTCGACCGGATTCATGATGCGCCCGCCGAGCGCGAACGCGAGCAGCGCTCCCAGGACCGCCCAGGCCGCGAGCACCAGAATCGGGCCGCTGATTCGCGCACCACCGAAGAACAGGGCCGACCGTGCCAGGTCGACACTTGCGCCTGGCGGTAATACACCGCCGACGGTTCTCCACAGGCCGGGGAGCAGGGGCCGGGCGAACGGACCGCCTGATGCCGAGTTGCCGAGGATGACGAAGACGAGAATGACGAGCCCGGTACCGGCAGGGCCGGCCGCGGCCTGGATGCCGGCTGTGGCGGCGCCGCTGGCGAAGACGGTCAGCACAGCGATCGCGCACATCGCGATGACGTGGCCGGAGAACACCCCGAAGCACACGCGCAGCATGATCACGCTGAGGATTCCAGCGACGAGGGAGAACTCCGCGAGCGCCCCGATCCGGACTGCGGCGCGGCGCCTGCTCGTGCTGCGGGGGCTCCCGATCAACCCGATCAGCGTCGATGCGATGTAACCGCCGAACATCCACGCGATCACGGCATAGAACGCCGCCGTGCCGTTCGGGTCCTTGGGCGGCAGAGGCTTGACATCCGTCACGCGAACCGCGGGCCGGCCCTGTGCCGCCGCGATTCGGATGAACGTGTCTTCGAGCGCGACGGCGGCCGCCCGGTTTGCGGCCGACGCGACGAACAGGCGGTTCGTGGCCGGATCGAAGGCGCCGTAGACCTGGCGGTCGTTGATCTGCGACAGCGCAGCGGACCGGGACGACACCGAGTGCGCATCGAGCGGATCGCCGGGTACCTGGTTGAGCTGGGCCGAGATCGCGGGCGGGCCGACGACGGCCACCGGCACATGATGTGGCGTGGGATCGTGGAAGGCGCCGACGTAGAAGAACGCAAACGCCAGCATCAGCACTAACGCGGGCACGAGCACGAGCGTGACCGCCTTGGGCGTGGGAGCCGTGTTCTCCATCAACCCGGATCAGCTCCTTCACTGGACCCTGATTTGAATGGTTCCGTCGACCTCTTGCACCTCGTAAACCGTGAGCGCTTCGCTCGCCGGTCCGTTGACGACGGCGCCGGTAGTGATGTCGAACCGGGAGCCATGGCACTGGCACATGAGCGTCAAGCCGGTGAGGAGCCCGCCGGAAAGCGGGCATGCTCGGTCGGCGCAGGTGCAGAGATCGTCGAACGCGTAGAGGCGGTCGTCGACGCGAGCAACGGAGATCCGTCGCTTCAGGTCGTCCAGGTAGTAGGGCACGACGAAGTCGTTCGTGATCGCGTCGGCCCGCCCGAGCGGGCGGAAGGGTTGTTCGGTAACGAGATCGCTCATCGGGTCTCCTAGTACGGGTATGCGGGAATGACTTCTTCCTTGGTCGCGTCGAGACGCAGCTCGCCCGGAGCGCCTGCCGGCACGAACGCCCGGTGCGGCATGACCGGGTCGAGGCGCTCGTAGCCGGAGCCCAAGGGTGGCCGAGTGTCCTCGTCGCCCTTGTTGGGCCAGAGCGAGATCGCGCGTTCGACGAGGGCCGTGATCGAGAGCGACGGATTCACCCCCGGATTTGCCGGCATCACGCTGCCGTCCATGACGTGGAGGCCCGGCTGGCCGAACATGCGCAGGTAGGGGTCGACTGCCCCGGTCTCGCTGCTTTCACCGATCGGGATGCCGCCGACGAAGTGGGCCGAGGCGTTGCGGTTGATGACCTCGGTCGCCAGCGCCGCCTCGTGCGCTCCCAGCTGCTTCGCCACACGGTCGACGAACTCCTCGATCGCCGGGACGTGGACCGACGGCGGCGTTCCGGACGGCTTGCTGTGGAGCAGACCGTCGTGCCAGTAGAGCTCGATCGAGGTGTCGGTCGTCTGCGAGCAGAGCGCGACGAAGGACCGCTCGGACCAGTGGCGCGGGTCGGCGGGCAAGATCTCCTCGCTCGGGTGCCTCAGGATCTCCTTGAGCCAAGACTCGAACGAATGCTTCTGCTCGCCATGCTGGTGGTAGGTCCCGAGGAACGCGAAGACGTTGCTTCCGAGCCCCCAATAGGTCGGCTCGATGCTCGTCACGGGATCTGGCCAGGTGCCCGACGTGATCGTGACCGACCCCGGCATGATGTGGATCCTCTCCCGATCGCGCTCCCACTCCTCGTGGGTCCGCGTGATGTAGAGAAGCTGCTCGGAGTTGGTCCGCGCGCGTCTCCCGAGCTCACTCGACAGGCCGGCAAGGCGACCCTTGTGCTGCATGTGATGCAGGAGCTTGGCCGACCCGTATGCGTGGGCGGCGATGATCACCTGCTCGGCGGTGTATGTGTGGTGGTGGACGTGACCTGCTCGTTGCGCCCAGCCGGGGTGACGCGCATGTACCTCGAACCCTCCTCCCTCAAGCGCCACCAGGTCGAACACCTCATGCATGTCGTGAACCTGCGCGCCCAGCTTCTCGGCGAGGTACAGGTAGTTCGTCGTCAGCTTGTTCTTGGCGTTGTGGCCGCAGCCGTTGTTGCAGTTGCCGCACGAGATGCAGCCGGTGCGCCTCGGCCCGACCCCGCCGAAGTACGGATCGTCGGCCTCGACTCCCGGCGTGCCGAAATACACGCCCAGTGGAGCCTTGTTGTGGGTCTCCCCTCTGCCGATGTCGTTCGCGACCCGCTGAATGGCCCGGTCTACATCCGTGGGCATGTACGGGTAGCGGACGACTCCGAACATCCTCGTGGCCTGGTCGAAGTACGGCGCCAGCTCGTCGGCCCAATCGGTGATACCCGACCACTCCTTGGCATCGAAGAACTGCTTTGGTGGGACGTACATCGTGCTCGCATATACGTGCGAGCCGCCGCCGACACCGGCGCCGGAGAGGACGAGCACGTCGTCGAGGTACTCGATTCTCTGGACTCCGTAGAGCTCCGCTGCGGGGAACCAGACGAAGTGCGCGAGGTCCCACTGCGTCTTCGGGATGTCCTCGTCCGCCCAGCGCCTTCCCGACTCCATAACGCCGACCCGGTACCCCTTCTCCGCGGCACGAAGCGCCGCAACGCTGCCGCCGAAACCCGAACCAACAATCACCACGTCATAGTCGAACCTCGCCATCAGCCTCTCCTTTCAGATCGCTGCCTGAGACGTCGATTCGGGTGGGCAGCAGGCCGATCGATGCGCAGACTGTCGTCTGACTAGCGTCTGGCTCGCATCAGGGAGGCCCTAGTCCGTGTACCGGGCCGCTGCCGAATCCCCGACAGTGCCACGGGCGGTCCTAGTCGCCGAGGCGCACGCGGTCCAGGTGCTCACGGCTGGTGATCCCCAGCTTGGTGAACACCTTGTGAAGGTGGTATTCGACGGTGCGCGGGCTGATGAACAGACGGGCGCCGATCTCCGCGTTGGAAAGCCCGTCGCGGGCGAGCCGCGCGATCTGCGTCTCTTGCGCGGTGAGTTCATCCCGGGTCTCGACCGTGCGCTTCCGTGCCGTTTCACCGGTCGCCAGCAACTCTCGGCCCGCGCGCGCGGCGAACGCCGCCGCGCCCATTGACGTGAACATGTCCTGCGCGCGGCGCAGCTCTTCACGGGCGACGGTCCGGCGTCTGTTCCGTCGCAGCCATTCACCGTAGACCAGGTGAGCCCGCGCCAGCTCGAACTCCAACCGAGTATGGCCGAGCCGTTCGATCGCCTCTCGGTAGAGCCGTTCAGCGATCTTGCCGTCTCTGAGCAATGCCTTCGACCGCGCCTCGATGCCGAGCGCCCACTCCGTGCCCGCCGCGCTTGTCCGCTCTGACAACCGCTCGATGGTCCCATCCGCCACCTCGGCCTGGCCGGAGCGCGCCGCAGCCTCGACGAGCTCGGACAGCGACAACAGGGGCATCAGAAGCTCATCTCGGCTGCTGACGCTTTGCGCCGGACCAAGAGCTTCGTCGTAGCGGCCAAGGCCGTTGTAGAGGACCGCCCGCGCGTGCTCTGAGAACGTGAGCACAACTCCCTCGTCACCGCGCGCGACCGTGGCGAGCATAGTTGCCTCGAAGAGAGCCAACGCTTCCATTTCGATCCCGCGAAAGCCGGCTAGCGAAAGCTTCCCCCAGACCAGCGGTTCAGTGCCGGTGGCGAGCGCGATGCTTTCGGCCTCCTCGAGCAGCGCACTGGCTCCATCGAGATCGCCCTCGAAGCAGCGGACGTGCGCGAGGTGGTGCAGAAAGACCGGGAGTAGCCCTAGGGCGCCAGCTTCGCGCGCCAGTTGAACGCTTCGAGTGGCGAAGTAGTGCCAGGTGTCGTCGGCGAACAGCTCCGCCGCCACACGTCGAGCGAACCAAGGCCAGCGAACGCTCACCCCCTTGCGCTCGCCCTCATCGCACAGAGCGCTGAGTGCAATCTTCAGCGCGGGAACGCTGGCGACGTAGCCGCCGGTGAACCGAGCCGCCAACCCGTCGATAAGCCGGTCCACCGCGCGAGGATCATCGGGTACGCACGGTGCCTGGAGGGCCGCACTCGCGACCTTCTGCATACCCGGACCGAACCTGCCGGCGATGTGGGCGGCTAGCAGGGCCGCCACGTACGCGTCACGCGACAGGCGAACGTCAAGCGGTTCGAGCTGCCTGGCTGCGTCGAGCAGCAGCGGCAGCGCGGCCACAGCGTGCATCAGATCCAGCTCGATCAAGCCTTCCAGGAGCTCCCGCCTGGCGCGATCCAACGGGTCCATCGGCCCGGCGGCCACGCTCGCAAGCAGACTCAATGCTTCCTGAGAGCTACCGGCCAGTTGCTTGCTGGCAGCGGCTTCCAGCGCGCGGTGCGCCCGGACAGTCGGGTCGGGCGTGAGCGCTGCGGATCGCTCGAGGAACGCAGCGGCCGCCGCGAGCCCACCCCGCGCGCGGGCGCGCCCGGCCGACTGCTCAAGCTCGCGCGCGACGTTCTCATCGGGAGCCTCGATCGCGTGCGCTCTATGCCAGGCCCGGCGATCGGGGTCGAAACCTGGATCGGTGGCCGCCGCCAGCGCCTGATGGGCGGCGCGCCGATCGGCCGACGCCGCTTCCCGATAGATCGCGGAGCGCAGCAGCGGATGGCGAAACCTGACGTACGCGCCCAGCTCGAGCAGCCCGTCTGTTTCGGCGGGAGCCAGCTGATCGATCGCAACGCCGATCTCCTCCGACGCGCGAAAGAGAAGAGCGCCTTCCCCCGTCGGGTCGGCGGCTGCCAGAAGTAGCAGGCGTTGGGTCTGAGCCGGCAGCTGTTCCACACGCCGTCGGAAGCTCGCCTCAATCCGGCCTGGAAGCGATCCGTCTCTTGGCAGCCCGAAGCCCCCGGCAAATCCCCCCACTGAGAATTCGCGCGGCAGTTCGAGCAGCGCCAGCGGATTGCCGCGCGTCTCGGCAAGTATCCGGGTCCGCACCCGGTCATCCACAGGGACCGTCATCACCGACGCAAGCAGTTCCCGCGCCGAGGCCTCAGGCAAGCCGGCGATCCGCAGCGCAGGAAGTCCCGCCAGCTCCTCAACCCGAGCCGACTCACGCTCAGCGAAGAGAAGGACGACCGATTCGGCGCCTAACCGGCGGGCCACGAACGCGAGCACCTGCGCCGAGGATCGATCAAGCCACTGCACGTCATCGACAAGGCAAACCACCGGATGGTCTTCCGCCGCGTCAGACAGCAGGCCGAGCACAGCGAGTCCGACCAGGAATCGATCCGGCTGTGGGCCCGAGCTCAAGCCGAACGCCGTCGCGATCGCGCCGCTCTGTGGCTCTGGCAGCCGTTCGCGGCCGTCCAGCAGGCCAGCGCAAAGCTGATGCAGTCCAGCGAACGGAAGCTCCATCTCCCATTCCACTCCGATCGCGCGAAGAACCTGGTACTCCTGCGCCCGCTCAGCGGCGTAATCCAGCAGGGCCGATTTACCTATTCCAGGTTCGCCCCGCAGTACCAACACCGCGCTGTGTCCCAGCCGCGCTTCCGCGATCAGCTGGTCGAGCCTTGCACACTCCGCGTGGCGCCCGCGCAGCGCGGTGTTCGCATTCCCAGCGGAGGGAGGTCCCATCCCACCGCGAGCATAACTGCGGACTGCAGCGCTCGGGGGTTTTGGCTCGAGCCTACGGTGAGTCTGATGGACGCTCGAAGCGGCGGTGGGCGGCCTCGACGCCTGCCGCCTCCACAAGCCAGGTCTCAGCGGTTTCGTGGGTGCTCAACGCTGCGGTCATGATCCGTTGCTGCTGATCGCGTCGAGGATGATGGCGGCGTATTCCGCTGGCGCCTCCTCCCAGACGAAGTGGCCGGCGTCGATCAGCACGACGCGGCTATTGGGCAGTCGTTCGTCCAGGAACTCGGCGTTCGCGACCGGAACGACTCGGTCGTGGCGACCGTTGATGATCGTGACCGGCGCGGCGATCTGCGGCAGCAGCGCAGCAAGCGCCGGCAGTTCCACGGGGTACCTGCGGACATAGCGCATCGACTCGACGAAGCGGTCGCCGTCATAGCAGGCTAGGTAGTCGGCGCGGATATCGTCAGGCACACCGCCGGCGATCGTGTCCACCGCCACGTTGACGATCGCCCGAGGATCCATCCTGCGATACCGATCAAGGTCTGGGTCGAGCACCCATGACCTCAACGGCTCCCCGAGCTGGATCGGGATCGCCGCTCCGCCGGTGCCGACGACGACGCTCGCGATCCGCCCGGCATGTTCTGCCGCTGCAAACAGCGCTGCGGAGGTTCCTACGTCGGGCGCGACGATGTGGGGCCTGTCCAGATCAACCTCGGCGATCAGTTCGGCCAGGAATCCGCCCATCGCTCGTGGCGAGAGGAGGTCGTCGCGGCGTTCGGATGCGCCGAACCCCGGCAGATCAACCGCGAACAAGCGGGCGTGCTCAGCCAGCGTTCCCCACATCGATGTGAACGCGTAGACGCTCTCCGGCCACGGGCTGGTAAGCAGCAGCGTCGGCCCCTTCGAGGCCCCGGTGTCCGCGTATCGAATCCGGACACCGTCGACCGTCTGGAAGCGGACTGCCAGGGAATGTTCCTTCGTGATCATCGTGAGCCTCCTGGGGGTGCGTGGCTGGGAACCGTTCTCGACATCGGGCGCGATCCGCATCCGTGGTCCCCCGGTTGCTGGACGAACCGCGCTGCGGGACTCCTCGAGTAGAGCCGGACCGGACGCACGATGCGCTTGACGATCTGCGATACACACGCCGTCGGCCGTCGTCACCTTCCCGGCGAACACAAACGCTGTCTGGCGCAGGGTTGCCTCAAGATCGAAGGGTTCGAGCGCGGAGATCGCGTCATGGGGGATCACGACGGCGTACCAGCGAAGCGCGGCGCTCGCGGCCGTGTATTGCACGCCGATGTTCGCGACGGTGCCGCAGATGACTAGCGTCTCGACCCTCCATAGCGTCAGAAGATGGTCAAGTGGAGTGCCGTAGAACGCGTCGTGCCTGACTTTGCGAAGCACAGTCTCGTCGACACGGGGTGCCAGCTCGTCGACGATTTCCCACCCCCAGCTCCCCTCGCGGCAGTGCTCGGGCCATATCTCCCACTCGGGATCACCCTGGCGATGAGTGTCCTGGCCATAGATTACGCGCATCCGACTGGTCCGGGCCAGATCGAGCAGGCGTTCTATCGCCGGGATCGTCGCCTCCGCGTCGGGCACGAGCAGGCTGCCACCCTGCTTGACAAGGTCGTTTTGCATGTCGATCACGACCACGGCCGTGCTGGCCGGGTCGACGCAGACCTCGCCTTGAACCACGTATGCGGGGACCTCAACCTCCATAGCCACCTCGTGCCGTCACGTCATTGCCAAGGTGGCGGCCGTTGCACCTCATTCGCATCAGGGGATCCCTAGTCCCGCACCACAGGGCCCGAGCGGGGATGATGTTTCACCGCGCTGCGCGGCCGCCATCAGAACCCGGGTTGCGACGGGATCAAGCACGCCGCGCGGGCTCGTGTCCGAACTAGGGATTCCCTGATGCGAGTCGCACTCGGACCGACCAGGGTGTTCGCACTCGTGGTTGACGACCTCAGGAGATGGCGATGAGCGCACAGGAGCAACAGTCAACGGAGAACAGCGGGCCACTGGTGCTGGACGATGGGACCGAGCTGCGGGAGGGCAACGCCGACGTCGGTGACGTGACGCTGCATTACGTTGAGGCGGGTGATGGGCCGCTTGTCGTCCTGCTGCACGGCTTCCCGGAGTTCTGGTTCGGCTGGCGGCTGCAGATCGAGCCGCTGGTGGCAGCGGGCTTTCGGGTGGTCGCTCCCGACACGCGCGGCTACAACCTGTCCTCAAAGCCTGAGGGCTTTGAGGCCTACGGCGTCGACCTGCTCGCAGACGACATCCGTGGTTTCATCGGAGCGCTCGGTGCCGATTCCGCACGGTTGGTCGGTCACGACTGGGGCGGAAGCATTGCCTGGACTGTGGCGATGAATCATCCCGAGGTCGTCGACAGACTCGCCATCCTGAACGCGGCTCATCCCCGGCGGCTCTCGGAGGGACTGCGCCACCCGAGCCAGCTCAAGAAGTCCTGGTATTTCTTCTTCTTCGCGACACCGGGATTGCCGGAGGACGTGGTGCACGCGAGAGACTGGCACTTCTTCCGGCACTTCCTGCACGACGCGAACCCTCCCTATACGCAGAAGGAGATGGATCGCTACATCGAGGCGTGGTCGCAGCCAGGCGCAGCCGCCGGGATGATCAACTACTACCGCGCCTCGGTGAGGCAGTCCCAGAAGGAAGCCGCAGCAAAGCTCAGACCGCTTTCAGCGCCGACGCTGGTCATCTGGGGGGAACGCGACTCCTATCTCGGCTCCGACCTTGCCGAGCCTGAGCACGACGATGTGCCCAATCTCGATCGAGTCGAGCGTTTGCCCGACGCGTCCCACTGGGTCCATCACGACGAGCCCGAGCGCGTCAACCAGCTGCTCATCGACTTCTTCGCGCCGGCGAGGACGACCCACTGACCAACAGGTCGCCGTCGGCGGTACCGGAGGCAGAAGTCAGCGCGCGGCTCGATCGGACGCACGCGTGTAGCACCATCGACCGAAGGAGACTCGTGAGCACCTCCACCGACATCCGCCGCTTCGACATTGACGTTCCCGAAGAGCAGCTCGACGATCTGCGCCGGCGCATTGCCGCGACGCGCTGGCCAAGCAACGAGCTCGTTGCCGACCGCTCTCAGGGCGTCCAGCTCACAGCTCTGCGGGCCCTCTGTCACTACTGGCTGGACGAGTACGACTTCGGGCGCGTCGCGGAGCGGCTGAACGCGCTCCCGCAGTACGTCACCGAGATCGACGGTGTGGACGTCCACTTCGTACACGTCCGCTCGGCGCACGAGAACGCGTTGCCGCTGATCATGACTCACGGCTGGCCCGGCTCGGTGATCGAGATGCTCGACACCGTCGGCCCGCTGACCGACCCGACCGGGCATGGCGGGCGCGCGGAGGACGCGTTCGACCTCGTGTTGCCGTCCGTGCCTGGTTACGGCTTCTCCGCCGAGCCAGTCGAGGTCGGCTGGGACCTGTTCCGGACCGCACGGGCCTGGAGCGAGCTGATGCGCCGTCTCGGCTACTCCAGCTATGTCGCCCAGGGCGGCGACGTGGGCGCCGGCATCACCGACGCGATGAGCCGCCAGGCGCCCGACGGCCTGATCGGCGTCCACACGAACCTGCTCGTGCCTGCGCTGAACGACCCCGCGGCCCTGCCGGCGGACACCGCCCAGGAAAAGGCGGCGCTCGCCGCGATCAAGGCATTCCAGACGAGCGGCAACGGTTACTTCGTGGAGCAGTCCACCAGGCCCCAGACCATCGGCTACGCGCTGCTGGACTCCCCCGTCGCACTCGCGGCGTGGATGGTGGACCACGACACCGACGCCTACTACAAGATCGCGGGCGCCTTCACCGACGACAAGCCGTCGGGCAACCTCACCCGCGACCACATCCTCGACAACGTCACGACCTACTGGCTGACCGGCACCGGCGCTTCGGCAGCGCGGTCATACTGGGAGGCCTACGGGCCAGATGCGCCTGCTTCCGGCCAGAAGCCTCTGCCGGCGTCGTCGATCCCGTTCGGCTTCACGACGTTCCCGGGCGAGATCTGGCGAACGCCGCGCAGCTGGGTCGAGGCGTCCTACCCGAACGTCGTCTACTTCAACGAGGTCGACAAAGGTGGCCACTTCGCCGCGTGGGAGGAGCCCGAGCTCTTCAGCAAGGAGATGCGCGCGGCGTTCGAGTCGCTGCGCTGAAGGGCCCCCATCAGCACCACGGCACCAGTCGAGGAACTAGGGGCTCAATGGTGCGAGTCGCACCCTAGGCCGACCAAAGTCCGCCCACCGGTTGTCGGCCTGACGGGTGCTCGAGATTGCCGGTGTTCCCCCGAACTGAAGGAGTCAAGGTCATGAACCGGAGGGTTCGCAAACGGTTTTACCGAGGGCCGGGCGCACGCCGGTTCCGCGAACACCACAGATGGGCGATTAGTTCGCGCAAGATGATCGGTCTCTACCTCCATGAGCAATAGAAAAGTGATCCTTAAAATGGTCGTGTCCCTCGACGGTTTTGCCACCAGCCCCGACGGGACCCATGAATGGATGTTCGAGTGGTTCGGCGAGGACTCGACGGAGCGGAGCCTCCGTGCGCTCGAGGAGGCCGGCGTTCACGCGATGGGCCGGCGTAGCTACGAGATCATGGGCCCGCACTGGGCCGCATCCGAAGGGCCGATCGCTACCGCGATGAACGAGAAGCCGAAGGCTGTCTTCTCCCACACCCTGAAGAACGCGGAATGGGGACCAGCCGAGATCTTCGGCGGGGACCTGAGCGCGGAGATCGCGGACCTGAAGGCCCGAGACGACGAGGGGACGATCCTGGTCCACGGCGGTCCGAACTTCGCCCAATCGCTGACCCGCCTGGGCCTCGTCGACGAATATCAGCTGTCAACGGTCCCGATTGCGATCGGCGCAGGCCACAGCCCATTCGCCAAGCTAGATGAGCACCTCAAGCTCGACGTCGTCGAAGAGGAGCGCTTCCGAAGCGGAGCCCTCGCGCAGATCCTGGTGCCGAGGCGATGAGCGCCGCCCAGAGCAGATCCGGGGGCAGCGGGTCGTGACCGCCGCCCCCGGGTAACCGCGTCAGCGTCCGATGCCGGGGAGAACTTCGGTGCCCTCGATCCGAACGGCCTGCAGGTCGCTGGGGCTGAGCCCCAGCAGCCGGATGATCGTGGGCGCGATCTGCGGGCGCCGGTGATGGTGTTGCCCGTGGCGCTGTGCGTCCACAGGTGGTGGTTGACTGAGGGACCTCGCGGCCTGGGGCCTCAGGTCCTCTCTCCTGGGCGAGACTCCGCGGTCCCGGCCCTGCCGTCGGCACGTACGTGCTCTGTCGCAGGTGAGGAGTGTCGATTCGGTTCGCGGCAGTCAACTCGGGCAGCACGGACATCTGAGCTTTCCTCGTGTGGCCTGTGTTTACGCCGGCCGCGGTTCGACGATGCCTCTGGCCTCGAGGTCGAAGTAGTAGAGGGTGAGCTGGATCGCGGCGTAGGGGACCGTGATGGTGTAGACCAGTGCGGTCGCCAGGTTAATGAAGTTGAGCGAGTGGTCGGTCAGGAGCAGGAGCCCGACGCCGAACAGTGGGCCCGAGAGGATGGCGAGGACGTCCACGAGAGTGGTGAAGCCGAACGTCCGCCACCAGTGTCCCCTGACCAGCAGGGAGCTGCGACGGAGCGCGTCCGTTGCCGAGAGGTCGTCGAGCATGCACGCCTCTGCGAACAGCGACCAGCGGATGAACCGGTGGATTGCGACGGGAATTCCGACGACGGTGATGGTGAGCAGGATGACGGTGCCGAGCTCGGTGAGCATTCCCCGGGTCAGGGGCCGCAGTCGTCGCAGCACTCGGCGGTATGCCTCGCCGGCGAGGATGCGCCGGTCGGCGTCGAGTTCATCCAGGATGACGGCGACTGCGGCGGTCGCGATGACCGACGCGAACAGGCCGCCGATGCCGCCGATCAACACCGCCAGGGAGGCGGTTACCGCGCCGTGTCGGCCGTCGAGCGCTATCAGGGGCGCGATGCTGGAGAGATGAAAGACCGCCCACTGGATCGCGGCGGCGACGAGATAGACGGGAATGAAGATCGCGCCCGCCGCGGCGAAGGTCGGTAGGTTCTGAGCGTAGACGCGCGTCGTCGCTCGGAAGATCTGACCGCCCTCTCGGCGCCGCCGCAGCGGATGCGGATCTGGTGGCCGCCACGCTGTCGCCGCCGCGGCGCCGAGGACGCCTCCGAGGATGAGCAGGAGGAGCGCGATGAACGGCAGCGGGTGGATCAGCGACCAGTCCAAGACCGTCGCGCCGGCGGTCACGGCGCCGCAGAAGAAACCGCCGACGCTCACGCCAAGGGTTCTTCCACCCGGCAGTTCGAGGCTTGTGTTGCGCAATCCCGCTGCCCACTGGATCGGCGCCGACCATTGCGGCTTGGCGGCTGGCCCGGTTGGCCCGTTGTTGATGCCTTTCTCCTTCTGACCCCAGCGTCCCTCGAACGCGAGCCAGGCATATGGCGCGGCAGCCGATGAGGGAACTATGTCGGGGAGCAGCACCGTCTGAAGTTGCAGCCGCGTGGTGGCTCTGCGGGTGTCATCGCAGCCGAAGCCCTCGCGTGCGCCCCGTCCGAGGTACAGCTCCCTGCCGAAGTAGTTGGCGTGTGAGCCTGTCGCGTCGTAGATCACCGGGTGCGTGCCCTGCTTCTCGAGCTTGGCGTCGGTCCATGCTGAGCGCTCGCCGCCGGCGTGCTGGGACAAATCGACTTCGTACGGGCCTTTCAGGAGCGCCTCCGACGCGTTTGGCGCGTCGAAGTCGACCTGGGCCATTTCCCAGTCGCTCTCGTGCTTGTCGGTGAAGTCGTTGAACGTGTAGTAGAACCAGTACTCGACCGCCATCTTGCCGGGGTCCGCCGGATCGGTGGCGATGTGGGCGTACACGCTCGGCTTGCGGCCGTCATTCCAGGCCCGAAACTGCTTCGCGTAGCCGCAGCGCGGGTTGAGTGGATCGCCCGGGAGATCGAGGTAGTAGCCGCCCGTCGCCCGGCGCCACAGGTCGCTCGCGGTAGGAGCGCGCTCCGCTACACGTCCGCTCGGATCCCGGAGCAGGACTTCCTGTCTGCGCAGGATGATGTCCACGCTGGTGGGCCGGTACGCCTCGCCAGGGCCGCATGGTGTCCGCTGCGGGTGCAGCGACAGCACAGGCGAGTACTCCTCGGCCAGCTGCCGCTCTACCGACCGCGACGCCTTGGCCCAAGCAGGCGACTCAACGAGAACGGCAAGCGCAAGCGTGGCCAACGCCAGTCGACAAACCCAGCCGCCTAGATCACGTCGCATGCAAGCACGCTGCGAACACCATCGAGAGCTACGAGATCACCCTACAGCCGGCGCCGTGGGCACTGGGAGCTGTTAGGAGGGCCCCAGCCGAGGCTCCGTGTAGCCTGCGTATCGCGCATGGCAACGGAGGTTGAGACAGCGGATTCTGGCTACACCAACCGGCCGTCGATTCATGCCCAGGCGCCGTGGCGAGTCCGCCTCGACAACCACGCGGGGCGACACGCCACCGGTCGCGCGGTCGACCGCATGCGGCTGGCCCTCCGGGCTTACGAGCAGCGCGCGCAACGGAGAGCAGCGCTTCACGGCTGGCTCGTCGCCCGCGCAGAGCTCACCGGCAGGACGTAATTTCGACGCCGGCGCCCCTGGGAATCGGCGCGGCGCCGACATACCCTTCCCGGCGCGCAGTCCCGATCAGTTCTGGCTTTCGCGCCAGATCGGATGATGCGAGCAGCGCAGGGCGCCGCCGAGCGCAACGGGAGCGCCGTAGGGCACCGGAGTCACCTCGACACCGCGGCCGCTGAGCTCTTCGGCGACACGTTCGTTGCCCTGGGCCACGAGCAACCTGTCTTGGTCGAGCGGACATCCGTTGGTGGCAAGACGCGACGCCTCTTCGCGGCTCACCTCGATGAACTCATAGCGCTCCAGTGGCCCGGGCAACGGGCTGTCAACCTCGTCCCAGCATACGATCCCCAGGCCGGGACGCACGAGCCCCATCGCACAGTCCAAGTGCAGGACATCCCGCTTTAGGTGGATCGGGTGCACTTCGTAGCCCGCCCCGAGGATCGCCTGAAGCCACTCGGCCCCGCGCTCGGTGCTCGCACAACCGGAGATGCCGACATAGATGTGGGCACCATCGACCAGCACGTCGCCGCCCTCGAGGAACAAGTCGTCGTCGCTTGGCTGCGCCGGAGAGGGGATCGGCGCCGAGATCCACTCAAACCCCTGGGCGGCGAGTCGACCAAGGATCGGCCGAAGCGCGAACACCTCTCGACGGCGGCACGGAATCCGCATCGGCAACTCGATCACCCGCTTACCGACCACCAGGATCGGGTCGCGCGGATACAGCTGTCCCCCCTCCCCGTGCGGCGCAAGGTATTCGGACTCAGGCGGCCTCAGCACCTCGGGACGGTGAACGGTCACACCGTGCTCCGCCAGCGTGCGAGCGAACCCGTCGACTTCGCGCTCCATTCGATCTGCAGCGTCGGGGTCTATGTCGGACAGACGCCGCCCACCGTGCTCTCGAACGAGCGCTTGCCACTCGGGCGCCAGCCACCGCAAATACGGCGCCCAGCTCATCACGACGAACCCGTCCCGAGGAGCGATCCCAACGACCGCCTCCCGCAACCGGCCCCACTCGTGATCAACGCCGCCCTCTCTGATCGGCCAATCCTAATCGTTCGGACACCGGTCTCAAAGCCCCGCGTCGGTGTGCGGTGGGCGTAGGATGCGCGCGTGTCACATCCCGATCCGGCGGCTGCTCCTGACGTCCGGCCGATCGAGCCCGGCGAGGTCTTCGAGAACCCGGTGACGCTCGAGCGTGCGGTCCTGGTCGAGGCGCCGTGGTGGAATGATGCGGGTCGTGCCGTCGCCGAGATGACCGCGCTGCCCGGCGCACGCGTGGTCGGTGAACATTTGCATCCGGCGTTGCACGAACGCTTCAGCGTCCGGGAGGGTGAGCTGACGGTGCTGCGTGGCGGCGAACGGTCGATTGTGCGTGCCGGTGAGGGCGTTGAGATCGAGCCTGGGGTCTGGCACGACTGGTGGAACGAAGGTCCCGTGGACGCGATCGTCCGCGTGGAGGTCACGCCGGGTGAGCGGTTCGCTCACATGATTGAAACGCTATTCGGGCTCGCGCGCGAAGGACACGTGAACAAGCGAGGGATGCCGCACCCACTGCAGCTGGCGCTCGTCGCGACCGAGTTTGCCGACGTGATCGTGTTCCGCAAGCCGCCGGCGATTGTGCAGCGCGTGCTGTTCGGCGCACTGGCGCCGATCGCGCGTCGCCGCGGCTACCGCGCGACGTATCCCACGCTGTCCAGAACGACGCTTGCCCCGCGCCTGCCCGCGCCGCCCAGCGTCAACCAGGCTCAGCCCCAGGCCTCCGGCTTAGACGCAGAGCAGCAACCTCCGCCGCGCAGATAAGACTTCCCCTCCGTCGCCCTAGGCTGCTGCCAGGCCGTCTGTGATGTCTGCCCGCGCGGGTGCGAGCGTTTCAGTCGGCAGCATGCGGTCGAGCAGCGCGAACGACGACTCGCGCAGTTCCGCGCCGGTCGTAATCAGCGCTCGGCGAGCGGCTGCTCTTGAGCTCGTGCCTCCGCCCCGGCCCCGCGCGAGGCAGGACGCGGCGGCGGCGCCATCCCCTGCTGCGGCCCGTACCTGCTCGAGCGCGCTCTCCCCGACGGCGCCTCCCACCGGGATCCGCTCGACGACCCAGACCGCTGCCTGACCCGAGCCCCAGGCCGCCCTGCGGGCGGAGCGTCCCGCGGCCGCTGGGAGCACCCGCGCGACGTGGGAGCCGCGCAGCGCTGCCCGCAGGGCAGCGCGGGCATCACGTCTGGCCGGCTCGAGCGTTTCCAGTGCGCCTATGAGATCTCCAACCCCCTGGACCGGCGCCAGAAGGGCCAATCCCCGCGCAGCCTCGCTGACACCCGCGACCTCGAGCCACGCGGGCGCGTAGACGCGGATCAGCCAGTCCATCGCCATCCACGAGCGTTCCTCGTCGAGGCCGTCATGCGTCGTGCCGATCGTGCGCGCCAGATACGGGCGCAACCGCTGCCGCGCATTCTTCTCGAGCCCGTCGTTGAACGCGACGCAGAAAGCCCGCAGCGCGGGGCTGACGCACGCGGGTCGATCGCTGTGAGGCTCACCGGCAAGGTAGCTGACCCACTCCATCGCGCACCGCCCATCCTCCGGCGTGGCGTGCGGCCCATGGGCCAGCCAGTACTCGCTGCGCATCAGGATCTCCCAGGTCAGTGGTCGGTCAGCTCATTGTGCCATCAGCACTCTGGCCCGGGCGACTCATACGCCCCAAGTTCGCCGCCCGGATCGAGGCGTGGGCGTCCTCCAGTGCCTCAGATCCGGAAACCGGGTATCACGGTCGAATGAGGCGGCCACAGGCGATAAGGCCGGCGCGTGGCGACTAGCGAGCTGGCGTCGGCACAGGACTACTACCTTCTGGATGAGACGCTCTCTGAGGAGGAGCGAGCGATTCGCGACCGGGTGCGGGAGTTCGCCGATCGCGAGGTGCTGCCGATCATCAACGAGTACTGGGAGAAGGCCCAGTTTCCATTCGAGTTGGTGCCCAAGCTCGCCGAGCTCGGCGTCGCCGGGACCACGATCGAGGGGTATGGCTGTCCGGCGATGTCTCGTCTTGGCGGCGGTGTGGTCGCCCGCGAGCTGGCCCGCGCCGACGGCAGTCTGAACACATTTTTCGGGGTGCATTCGGGGCTGGCCATGGGGGCGATCGACATGCTCGGCAGCGAGGAGCAGCGGCGCGAGTGGCTTCCGGCGATGGCGAAGCTCGAGAAGATTGGCGCCTTCGGACTCACCGAGCCTGAGCATGGATCGGACTCGGTGTCGCTGGAGACGACCGCGCGGCGCGATGGTGGCGAGTATGTCCTCAACGGCGCTAAGCGGTGGATCGGCAACGCGTCGTTAGCCGACGTGACGATCATCTGGGCCCGAGACGACGAAGGCGACGTGGGGGCCTACCTTGTGCCCAAAGGCACGCCGGGATTCGATCCCGGGACGGTGATCACCGGCAAGATCGGAAAGCGGGCGGTGTGGCAGGCGGAAATCGCGCTCAGCGACGTTCGCATCCCGCTCGACCACAAGCTCGCGCACGCGAACACCTTTGACGACGCCACCCGGGTGCTCAATCAGACGCGTGGCGGCGCCGCCTGGGAGTGCGTAGGCCACGCCATGGCCTGTCTGGAGGCGGCCGTCTCCTACGCGAAGGAGCGCCGCCAGTTCGGACGGCCAATCGCCGGCTTCCAGCTGGTGCAGGCCAAGCTCGCCACCATGCAGGCCGCGACCACCGCAATGCAGCTCATGTGCTTCCGCCTCGCCCAGCTTCAACAGTCTGGAGCGATGACCGGCCCGATGGCGTCACTAGCCAAGCTGCACAACGTCAGAAACGCCAAGCTGGTGTGCTCCGAGGCTCGGGACATCCTCGGCGCCAACGGGCTACTACTCGAGTATCACGTCGCCCGCCACCTCACCGATCTCGAGATCGTCGATACCTACGAGGGCACCGACTCGATCCAGTCGCTGATCATCGGACGTGACCTGACCGGCATATCCGCCTTCTCGTAGTAATTGTGCTTCGGGCGTCTGGGGTGAGATCAAGGAGCGATTACGGTCGGCGGAGGTGGCCTGATCCAGTTGTAGTCCGCGATGCTCGGGCGTCCGAGCGAATCGTGGATCATGGACCCACCCTGCGTTGTGCGGGTGACGTGCCTGAATAAGACCGATAGCGCCGTATGAAGATCGCGTTCGCGCGCAGCCTCTGGCTGGGCGAGCGCGGCCGCCACCTCGGATGCCGTCATGTGGTCTGTTGTCGGCATGCCGGGATCGGTTAGGAGTTCGGTCACGAACAGCTCGTCCCGCGGGCGATTAGCGCCAGCCACGAGAAGCATCGCGTACGTAAATGCAGGATTGGGATGATCGTGGAGCAGGGCCACAATGTCGCCGCGGGCCCGCGCGCGCTGGGGAGTGGTCATCGTCGCGACGTCCTGCAGCAGGTAGAGAGCCTGCTCGCGGTAGGTCTCGTACTCAGCTCGGGCCCACGTCGGCGAGTAGACGTCGGGAGTTGGCGGCGGATGCGCCGCGAGAATCCCGGTCAGGTCCTGGCGAGCATGGTCCAACTCGTGCAGGAGGATCGAGCGCTGCATCGCATTGTCGATCCTGAAGTCGTTCGGAACGTAGAGCGTGTCCCCTCGCAGGGCCAGTCCGGGACCGCCACGTCCAGCTGACGTGGGGACTGTCGGGGGAAGCGGCTGCCGGACATACTCGGCCGCGACTCCTATCTGAAGTGCTCCCGGTCGGCTGACCGTGGATGGCCGCACAGCGTCTACGTGCAGAGCCCCCGATAGCAAGCTCGGAACGACCGGGGATCCCACTGCCCGCGCGATTGCATAGGCGCAGGCCGCCATGAGCCGATCCTCGCCCGTCGAACCCGCGGCGGCAGAGCGCATCGCCGCGAGCAGCTGTCGCGCGGGAATTCCCTGATCGTGGGCGAAGCTGAGCAACGCGTCGGCTTGGGCTCGTCGCGCACCCACCGCGGCACGGACGGCCCGCACCGCGGCCTCGTCGGCCCGGCGTTCCGACGGACTAGCCGGGCCGACGCTCGACCGGGCACCCGGGAACGCGGGTCGGCCGGCGTCGTCCACCCGGGCCCGATTCGCGACGGTTATGCCCGACACGGGAAAGCTCACCGAGGTCGCCGAGGCGGCGGCCTGCAGGAGCGCCGCGTTGGACGGCTCAAGCAGGCCGGCCAGGAACAGCCGCGCCGGATCGTCCACGACACCGGTGTCGCGCTCCGCGATCGCAACCAGCGCGGGCAGCGCGGGCAGCGTCAATGGCCCGGTCCGCGTCTGCGCACTGGCCGCCCGCGCGAGCCCAGCCGAAACTTCGACCCCGATCCGGAACTCGTAATACGTGACACCGCCCCGAGTCACGACGTCGCGCGCAAGGCGGCGGCCGATCGGTGCCGCATCGGGCCGACGGTGACCCGGTTTGGCGCGCGAGCTCGGAAGCCGCGCCACCGATCGGCTTGCAGCTGCTGACGCCAGCAATGCGGTGTGAACCACCGCGCGTTCGCGTGCGTCGGGTCGTGGAGCGCGTGGCACAGGCGCCATCGAGGATCCCTGTGGCTCAGCTCGATGGCGGACGTCGCCGGCAGTTGCTTCGAGAAGGCGAAACTGCAGCGTGCGCTCAGCGCCGATCCACTCTGGTTCGTCGATCAGCGCCTGATGGGGGTCATCGATGCCGTGCAGGTATTCCGCCTCGATTCCGATCACGGCCAACATTGCCGCGGCCACCCGGCGACGTATGGGGCCGTGAAGATCGCCGAGCGACGCGGAGCGAGCAACCGCCTCGTCCATCGCCTGCTCGGACTCAAACCAGGTCCCGGCATGCTCGCGGACGGACATGTTCCAGGCCCCAATCCACTCCGCGGAGGCTCGGTTTACATGTTCGGCGTGCACGCGCTCGTGCGACGTCGTGTTCACGACGAACTGCGGGTTCGCTGGGATGCTGACGCGAATGCGTACCTACACCGCGAAGGTGACCTGGATGTGGAGGCCGCCTTGCGGCCCTGGGCGGGCGGTCAGGGTGGCGTCGTGGGCGGTGGCGATGGACTTCACGATCGTGAGGCCGAGTCCGTGGCCGTCGCCCGTGCCGACGCGCTGCTCGCCGAGCCGTCGGAAGGGTTGGAACAGCCGTTCCACTTCGGCGAGCGGGACGATGCCTCCTGTGTTGCGGACCGAAAGGCGAGCGCCATCGGCCGTGGCACTGGTCGAGACCTCAACGGTGCCGTCGGCGATGTTGTGGCGGATTGCGTTGTCGAGTAGGTTCGCGATCAGGCTCTGGACAAGGTCTGGGTCGCCGATCGCGTGAGCTTTGTCGAGGCTCGCGTCGATGTGGACGCCGTGGCGTTCTGCGTCAGGTCGGCGGCTGTGGACGATGTCCCGGGCGAGCTGAGCGAGGTCGAATTGCTGCCAGGACTCGACGCCGCGTTCGCTGGTGGCGAGCGTCAGCAGCGCGTCGATGAGTTGCTCTTGGTGGCCGGATAGCTGCAGTGCCTCCTCGCATGTCGAGCGAAGCGCCTGGGCGTCGGCGTGGGGGTCGGCGAGCGCGACCTGCAGGAGCGTTCGCTGACCGGCGAGTGGCGTGCGTAGCTCGTGGGAGGCGTTGGCGACGAATTGACGCTGAGACTCGAACGATGCCTGCAGGCGTCCGAACAGGTCGTCGAGCGTGCGACCGAGCTCGGTGAGCTCGTCGTCTGGTCCGTCGAGGCTGAGCCGCTGGCCGAGGTTGGTGGCCGAGATCTCCTGGGCGGCTGTCGTCATCGCCCGCAGCGGCCGCAGGAACCTCCCGGCCAGCCACCAGGCGGCCAGCACGGCGACAGCGGTTGCCGCCAGCGCGAGCAGCACCGGCCAGGGGGTGAACTCAGTCCCCGCGGCGCTCCGCCGAGAGGCAGCGGCCGCTGCGGCGCCTGGGTGATAGGCCATCTGGCTGTGACCGAAGAAGACATTGGCGGTCCCGAACAGGACGCTGGAGGCGAGGAACAGCAGCACCACCAGGCCGACGAACACGCCGGAGTACAGCAGGGCGAGCTGTACGCGCAGCACCGGGCGCCGTCGGTAGAGCAGACCGGTGAGCGATTCGGGTAGCCGCATCATTCGATTCCGATCCGGTAGCCGGCCTCGCGGATGGTATGGATCATCGGCGGGTCGCCGAGCTTGGCGCGCAGGCGACGGATGGTCGTCTTGACTGTCGTCGTGAACGGGTCGGTGTACTCATCCCATACCCGCGCCAGCAGCTCCTCCGCGGAGAGCACACGATCCTGGGATGAGAGCAGGCACTCGAGCACCGCGAACTCTTTAGTGCTGAGCTCGAGGCGCCGCCCGGCTCGGGACGCGACCCGCCGGCTGCAGTCGAGCGTTACGTCGCCGCACTCGAGCGTCGGCGGCAGCGGCGCGCTGGTTCGACGGGCCAGCGCGCGGACCCGAGCGACCAGCTCAGCGAAGTCAAACGGCTTGGGTAGGTAGTCATCGGCACCCAGTCCCAGGCCATCGACGCGCTCCTTGACGGTGCTGGCCGCGGTCAGCATCAGGATCCTGCTCCCGGAGCCTTCAGCGACGATGCGCCGGCAGATCTCGTCGCCGTGGACCCCGGGTAGGTTGCGATCAAGAACCACCACGTCGTAGCGCGTGACCGCCAGGTGCGACAGGGCGTCGTTGCCGTTGAGCACGACATCGACCGCGATCCCTTCGCGCCTGAGCCCGGTCGCTATCGACCGTGCCATCACCTCGAAGTCCTCGACCACCAGCACTCGCATCACACCTCAGGACGATGCCACGTGCCGGGTGTCGATCAGGTGTCAGCTGCCGACACCGAGCGGACACCGTCCGCGACGTAGAAAGCCCTCCATGAGCGAAGCAACTATCGAGGTAAACGGGCTGCGCAAGCGGTTCGGTCAGACCGTCGCGCTCGACGGGCTCTCATTCACGGTCGCGCCGGGAACCGTGACCGGATTCGTCGGACCAAACGGCGCCGGCAAATCCACGACGATGCGGGTGATCCTGGGGCTCGACTCGGTCGACGAGGGCAACGCGTTGATCGGCGCGCGCCCGTACGCGAGCATCACGCATCCGATGCGCCAGGTCGGCTCGCTGCTGGACGCGAGCGCGCTGCAACCAAGCCGCAGCGGCCGCAACCACCTGCTCTGGATCGCACGCTCCCAGCGGCTGCCCGTCAGCAGGGTCGACGAGGTGACAGAACTGGTCGGCCTCGGGAAGGCCGCCCGACGCAAAGCGGGCGGCTACTCGTTAGGGATGCGCCAGCGCCTCGGGATCGCCGCTGCGATGCTGGGCGACCCACCGATCCTGATCATGGACGAGCCGTTCAACGGCATGGACCCGGAGGGCATCATCTGGATGCGCGGCTTCCTGCGCGGACTCGCCGCCGAGGGCCGAGCGGTGCTGGTCTCAAGCCACCTGCTGAGCGAGCTGCCGGAGGTTGCAGATCACGTGGTGGTGATCGGTCGCGGGCGGGTGCTTGCCGATACGACCATCCAGGAGTTGACCGCTGGCCCGTCGTCGCTTGAGGACGTCTACCTGCGGCTGACGACCGGCGCGGTCGAGTATCGGTCCGGGGCGGATGGGGAACGGCGCCGATGAGCGCGCGCGTGGAGCCAAGCCGCGGCGGGAGCTTCCGCGCCGCGCTGCACGCGGAGTGGACCAAGTTCCGGACTGTGCGTGGCTGGATGGTCGGTTTGGCGTTCGCCGCGCTGATGGTGGTGCTGTTCACGTTCCTGCAGGCCAACGGCATGCACACCGGGTTCTGCACGACCCCGGACCCGAGCAGCTGCGTGACCGGCCATCAATACGTTCCGACCGGGCCGTCCGGTGAAGCAGTCGCCGACACCTACGAGCTCGTCTACAGGCGCCTGACCGGCGATGGCACGATCACCGCGCGGATTACGTCGCTGACCGGTCGGATCTCGGCAGGGCCGGCCAACCAGGCGCCGTCAGCCGCGGACACGCGACCCGGGCTGACGAGTTGGGCCAAGGCCGGACTCGTGATAACGCCCAGCACCAGGCAGGGATCCGGGTATGCGGGGGTGATGGCGACCGGCGGACATGGCGTCCGCTTCCAGTACGACTACACCCACGACCATGGCGGCCTACCGGGATCGATTAACAGTGCCGCGCCGCGCTGGCTGCGGCTGACTCGCACCGGCGACACGATCACCGGTTATGACTCCAGCGACAGAACCACCTGGCACAAGGTCGGCGGCGCGCAGCTGACCGGTCTGCCAGCGACCGTTTACATCGGCCTGTTCGCCACGTCGCCCGCGACGACCACGGGATCGGCGAGCCAGGCGACAGCATCGTTCGACAACATCGCCATGAGGCCGCCGGCCGATGGCGGCGCGCAAGCAGCCGCGGGCCCATGGCACGGCGCGAGCATTGGTGCCGGTCCGAGGAGCTACTACACGACGCTGGGAAGCGGCAACTACCAGCAGATGAGCCGTTCGATCCGCGTCACGGGCTCCGGTGACATTGCGCCTGCCGTGGAGTCGGCAGGTGGCGACACGGCGTCAGATTCGCTGCGGTTCGGACTGGTCGTAGCGCTGATCGTGCTGATCGTGATCGGGACGATGTTCATCACCACTGAGTACCGGCGCGGGCTGATCCGGACGACATTCGCCGCCACTCCGGACCGCGGACGCGTGCTGGCCGCCAAAGCCGTCGTGATCGGCGGTGTCGCATTTGCGGTCGGAGCGGTCGCGTCTGCCGTAGCGATCCCGCTGGGCGAACACGTCATGAGCGCCCACGGCAACTACATTTTCCCGGCACGCTCACTGACAGTTGCGCGGGTCATTGTCGGCAGCGGCCTGCTGATTGCGCTCACCGCGGTCGCTCTGCTCGGCATCGGGACAATCCTGCGCCGCAGCGCGGTTACGATCCTCGCGGGGGTGATGGTGTTCGTCCTGCCGACGTTCACCGGGCCGGGCATCATCGGCCCAACGTCCGCCGGCAGCGCCGCTCCGTGGCTGTACCGGGTCTCCCCAGCGGCGGGGTTCTCGCTGCTCGGACTGCTGCCCCGATCGGGGCTGGTCAGCTACCAGTACACGATGGCGAACGGCTACTACCCGCTGCCGCCATGGGCCGGACTACTGGTCCTCGGAGCGTATGCGGCAGCTTCGCTTGTCGCCGCACAGGTAGTGCTGCGCCGGAGAGACGTGTGAGCGACGCGCTCCGCGCGGAGTGGACCAAGCTGCGGACGATCGCCGGCACCTGGTGGCTGTTGCTGGCGGCCGTGGCGCTAACGGTCGCGACGAGCGCCGCGATCGCCGCCTCCACGCATGTATCGCCCCGTGGCGCAGGCGACACCGGCCAGGACCCCACCAAACTCTCACTGATCGGCGTCGACCTCGGCCAAGCGGTCGTCGCGACCCTCGCGGTCCTGGCGGTCACCGAGGAGTACGCCGCCGGGATGATCCGGGTGACCCTTGCGGCGACCCCGCGCCGGGCGGTGATGCTCGGCGCCAAGGCCGTCAACATCGCCGCTCTCGCGCTGGTCACGGGTGCGCCGGCCGTCGCCGGGTGCCTACTCGCAGGCCGTCTGTTATTGCCCGACGCCGGCTTGGACCCCGCCCACGGTTACGCGCTCGTCTCGATCGCCCACGGCCCGACCCTGCGTGCGGCCGTCGGCAGCGTCCTGTACCTCGGGTTGATCGGCCTGCTGAGCCTCGGCATCGGCACCGTCTTCCGCGACACCGCCATATCGACCGGGATCGCGCTCGGACTCCTGTACCTGCCGCCACTCCTCGCTCAGCTCGTCTCGGGCCCGTGGCAGCGGCACCTTCGCCAGATCTCGCCGATGACCGCCGGACTCGCGATCCAGGCCACCCGAAACGTCCACTCCCTGCCGATCTCCCCGTGGGCCGGCCTCGGGGTCCTAGCCGCATGGGCCTCCGGAATGCTGCTGGTTGGCCTCACCCTCCTCAAAGCTCGCGACGCATGAGGGTGATCGTGGGAGCGATTTGCCCCCGAGAAGATGAGGGATGCCCCCCATTGCCTTTCGTCGTCTGGAATGAGAGGCTTATCACTCAGCTCGCGGCCTGTCTCCGGGGACTTGCGATATGCCAAATAGCTGTCACGCGCACCGCCGAACGCTCGTGCGCTCAACAGAAAGGGACCGACATGAGCACCACGCTGGACAACCATCTTCTCGATGATCTCAAGAGCCGGGTCACCGGTTCGGTGCTCGCCCCCGATCACGCGGGCTATGACGCGGCGCGCGCCGTGCACAACGGCATCGTCGACCGCAGGCCGGCGCTGATCGTGCGCGCCCGGGGCGCCCAGGACGTCGTTGCAGCCCTCGCCTTTGCCCGAAGCGGCGGCTTCGAGGTGTCGGTCAGGGGCGGCGGGCACAACGTCGCCGGCCGGGCCGTCACCGACGGCGGCGTGATGATCGACCTCGCCGAGATGAGGAACATCACCGTCGATCCCGAGCGAGGCACCGCGACCGCGCAGGGCGGCGTGACCTGGAATGAGCTCAACGAAGCCGCCGCCGGCCACGGCCTCGCGGTCACGGGAGGCGCCGTGTCGACGACCGGCATCGCGGGCTACACCCTCGGCGGAGGCCTGGGCTGGCTGATGGGCAAGTACGGGCTCGCGTGCGACAACCTGGAGGCTGTCGAGCTGGTTACCGCTGCCGGCGACGTCCTCCACGTCGACGCCGAGTCGTACCCGGACCTGTTGTGGGCGCTGCGTGGCGGCGGCGGCAACTTCGGCGTGGCCACCTCATTCACCTACCGTCTGCACCCGCTGAGTACGGTCACCGGCGGTCTGATCGCGCACCCGATCGATGCCGCCCCGGATCTTTTGCGCTTCTATCGCGACGCGGTGGCCGATGCGTCCGACGACCTGACCGTGTTCGCCGGGCTGGTTCATGCGCCGGACGGCTCGGGCGCCAAGCTCTCGGCACTCGTCGTCTGCCACGCCGGCGATCCGGACGCCGCGGCGCGGGAACTCGCGCCGTTGCTGTCGTTTGGATCGCCGGTGATGACGGAGGTGGGGCCCATGCCCTATCCGCAGATGAACACGCTGCTTGACGCCGGCTATCCCACGGGCTCCCTCAACTACTGGCTTTCAAGCTTCACCCGCGGGCTGCCGGATGCGCTCATCGACACCGCCGTCGAGAGGTTTGCCAGCGTGCCGTCCACCATGACCGCGATCCTGTTCGAGCACTTCCATGGCGCTGTCACCCGGGTCGCCCCCACCGACACCGCTGTCCCGCACCGCGAGCCCGGCTGGAACCTCCTAATCCCGTCGGTGTGGACAGACCCCGCGGCCACGGACGCCAACATCCGCTGGACGCGCGAGACACACGCCGCGCTGGCGCCCCACCTCGCCGCGCGTCGCTGGCTCAACTACCTCGGCGACGACCAAGCCGACGACGCTGTGCAAGCGGCGTACGGGCCGAACTACGACCGGCTGCGCGACATCAAGCGCCGCTACGACCCCGCCAACGTCTTCCACCTCAACCACAACATCGCACCCTAGACCGGCGCTCCTCCAGAGCTCGGCTCAGCCGGACTGACGAATGAGCCGCACAGTGGCGCTGCTTTGAGCGTCGTCGGTGACCGTCCCTTTGAGCTGCGCGGTGGTGACCTTCCTCGCGCTGTGCGTGAGCCCGACGTCCGAGGACCGCAGATGGAGCACGACGGTGCGCCTGTGGCGGTTGAAGAGCCATTTCTCCGGCAGCGCTGCGCCCTGTAACTGATCGATGGACGGCCACGCCCACCGGACCTGGTCGGTGATCCCGGTCTGGGAGTCTTCGCCGCACGCGTCCGGTGAGCCCAAGCCGTTGAGCACGGTGCCTGTCGACACCTTGAGGCTGACGCGCCCGCCCTTCCAGCCGAGCACCATCGCCTGACGCGAGACCGAGATGTCCTTGCCGCAGTCCTTGTTCTTCGACAGGTCGGTCGACGGCTCGGCACACGGGAGATTTGGAAATGCAGGCGCGTAGGTGGTGCCGCCCGTCGCCGTGCGGTGCACGGTGACCTTCACCGCCAGCGAGGTATCGCCGAGCTGACCACCTCGGTTGCGCTTGACGACGATCGTCTTGCCGTAGCGCGCGAACTCCAGCTTGACGTCCTTGCCGCGCAGGAAGGTATCGGTCTCGTTGACGTGTCCGTCCTCGGTCACCAGACAGGTGGACGACGTGCCCGACAACTGCGAGTGGTTGACGTCAGACGCCTTGCCCTCGACGATCACATCGAACACGGCCTTCTGATCGGGCTTGGGCAGATGGACGCCCGGGATCGTCGGCAGGCCCGGGATACCCGGCGGCGCGGCCACCCCCGACCCAGTCACAGCCAGCAGCACCAGCGCGACGAGCGCACCCACGAACAGCAGTACGAGCCCCCGGTAATGGCCCATGCACGCCGATCCTACACAGCATTCAAGCGCCGCGCCAGCGTGTGATCATGTACGTTGCCCGCCTGTGGGACCAAAGCTAGTCCAGCAGCCGCGAACCGTACTTCGCAATGGTCTGGTCGACCACGGCGACGGGAGATTCGCTCGAGCGGACATCGTTCTGGCCGACGGATGGATCGAAGCGATCGCCGACAGCGTTGTCGTCGCCGAGAACTCCGAGGTGATCGACTGCACTGAATTCGTGGTCACGCCGGGCATCATCGACGCCCACTACCACTCCAATGACAACTTCGATCGGGGCCGCTGGGAGAACCTGCCGCTCGAGCCGTGGATGTTGTTCTCGTATCCGTGCCTCGCCGCGCCTCCCCTCACCGCGCGCGAGATATACGTACGTACCCTGCTCGGCGGGCTAGAACTCGTCCGCTCCGGCACAACCTGCGCGGTCGACTTCCTCTACGAACTGGCGGGCTTCACCGACGAGTCGCTGGAGGCGGTGGTAATGGCCTACCGCGACCTCGGGCTTCGGGCAGTGATCGCCATCGGCATGAGCGACTTGGCGTTCCATGAAACCACCGTCATGGATCTCTCGCTCGTGCAGCCAGCCTTGCTGGCGCGCCTAGACCGCGACAAACCGCCTGCGTGGGAGGAGTGGGAGCCCTTCCTGCGCCGGTCTGTCGAACGGTTTCACCGACCCGACGAGGGGATCTCGATCGCGCTCGCACCGTCAGGTCCGCAACGATGCTCCAGCGAGATGCTCCAAGGCTGTCATGCCCTCGCGGAGGAACTCGACTTGGTGATCCACATGCACGTCCTCGAAACCAAGGCGCAGGCGCTCACGGGCATTAGAAAATATGGGACCACGCTGCCGGAGTATCTCGACACGCTGGATGTGCTGTCACCCCGCACGTCGTTCGAACACGGGATCTGGCTCACGGACACAGATATCTCCCTGATCGCTGAGCGCGGGGTGACCGTCGTACACAACCCGGTGTCGAACATGAAACTGGGAAGCGGCATCTGCCCTGTGCCCGCACTCGTCCATGCTGGTGTCAACGTCGGGCTTGGCGGCGACTCCGCATCGTGCAACGACGGCTGCGACATGTTCGAGTCGCTGAAGGTCGCTGCCCTCATCCACAAGCTGTGGGATGTGGACTACACCCACTGGCTCGGAGCGACCGACGCGTGGAGAATGGCAACACTGGGCAGCGCGAAATCGGCCGGCCAGGAGACGTCGCTCGGATTGCTCGAGGCAGGCCGGCGCGCCGATCTCTTGCTCTTGCGCCTGGACTCGCACTGCTTCACCCCGCTGAATGACCCGTTGCGCCAGCTCGTGCTGTGCTCTCCTCGGAGTGCGCTCGCGGGATCGATCATCGGGGGCCACGTCGTGATGCAAGGCGGCGAAATCACGGGCGTAAACGAACGCGAGATCCTCCAGGAGTCCCGCGAGATAGCGGCCTCGCTGTCCACTCGAGGGACCGAAGCTAAGGCGCTGGCCGACCAGCTGGTCGAATCGGTACGGGCGGGATGGCTTGAAGCGTTCTGCAACCAGGTGGGCGTGCCGGCCCGGAAGATCCCACAGTAGGCCCCGCGCCCCCCGGGCGGTGTCGATTCAGAGGGTGGAGATCCCGTGCAGCGCTGCGACCATCCCCACCGCAACGACCACTAAGCCGAGGACCGCGATCGCCCAGCGGAGCGCGGGGCGCTCGCCCGCACGAGCGGTCTGCGGTGCCGGTTGACCGCCACCAGGCGCCGTCTCGTTCACCGTTTGACCTGAGGGCGGAGCCGCCTCGCCGGTGGCGACGACCGACTGTGGACCGGTGTGTCGCAGCTCGCCGGCGGCCACCAGCGCCGCCTGCGCAAGATCGCCTGCTGACTGATATCGGTCGGCCGGATCCGTTGCCATCGCGCGCTGCACGACCGCATCGAACCCCCGCGGAAGATCCGGGCGCAGATCGCTTGGGATCGGCCGCGGGGCCTCGAGGTGTGCCATCGCTATCGGACCACCCGTCCGCCGGGCGAACGGGGGCTCCCCGGTGAGGGCCTCGAACAGCAGGCAGCCAAGCGCATAGATATCGGCGCGCGCATCGACGCGCTCGTTCAGGAGCTGCTCCGGCGCTACGTACTCGGCCCGAGCAACGATCGTCTGGCCGCGGGTCAGTCCTCCGGCCGCGGAAGCCTGCTTTGCGAGGCCGAAGTCGGTCAGGTACACGTGGTCTCGGCGTGCGATCAGGACGTTCGACGGTTTGATGTCGCGATGCAGCATCCCTCGGGTGTGCGCCGCATCGAGCGCGGCGCCGACCTGCCGGACGATGCGAGCGGCCCGGACCGGGTCGATCTGGCCCTGGGCGTCGATCAGCGCGCGCAGGTCGGTCCCATCTACGAGCCGCATGCTTATGAAGAGCACGCCGCCCTCGTCGCCTGCGTCGAACACGGGAATGACGTTGGGGTGGTCGATCGCGGCGGCGATCTTCGACTCCCGGCGGAAGCGCTCGCGGAAGCGCTCGTCGCTGGAGTACTCAGGCAGGATCAGCTTGAGGGCGACCGGGCGCTGCAGCGCGAGTTCCTCGGCGCGGTAGACGATGCCCATGTCTCCGTGGCCGATCACGTCCTGGACCCTGCATCCGGCGAAAACCGACCCCAGCGGAAGCTCCGAAACGCGGTCCGCGGGAGGCGGTGGCGGGGCAGGACGGTGGGGCCGCCGGGACGCGGCGCCGGCTCAGCCGGCGGTTCGGGCGACCGGCTCAGCCGGCGGTTCCGGCGCCACCGGCTCAGCCAGCGATTCCGGCGCGACCTCGGGCGCCGCCAGCTCCATGATCGTGGAGCCGATTCGGATCACGTCGCCGACCGTGAGCACCCGGCGCTCGCGCACGCGCTCGCCGTTCACGAACGTCCCGTTCGCCGACCCCAGGTCCTCGATCGTCACCTCGCCGCTCGCGCTGCGGGTGATACGCGCATGGCGGCGGGAGAGCCTGGGATCATCGCCGAGTCTCCCGTCCCCCTCCGCCCGCCGGCCGATCACCAGCTCGTCGGCGAGGTCGAGCCGGCGGCCGATCGCGTTCCCGGCGGTGACGACCAGCACGGCGCCGGCCGCGACCGCGGCACCCGGAGGCTCGCTCGGCGCCGGCTCGGCGGCGGGCACGCCTGACCCGTCTGTCACCTCCAGAACTGTCTTGCCCACGCGGATCAGGTCGCCGTGTTCGAGCGTTCGCGGGGCGTCGATACGCTCGCCGTTCACATACGTCCCGTTTGCCGATCCGAGATCCTCGATCGCGAGCCGCCCGTCGGCGCCGCGCGAAACGCGTGCGTGATGGCGGGAGATCTCGGGATCACCCCCGAGCCTTCCCTCGTCCTCCGGAGCGTGGCGACCGATCAGCAGGTCGACGTCGACGCTCAGGATCTTGCCTTGTTCCTTCCCCTCGGTCACCCGTACCTGGTCGCCGACCATCGGCCTCGAAGCCTAACGGCAATAATGACCGGGGTGCCCTCGAATACTCCCGCAATCGGCGAGTCTTCCTCTGACGCTCAGGCTGTAACCGAGGCCGAGCGCTCGGGCCGCCCGTTTCTCGTGTTCAGGGACGCCAACGGCCGCCAACAACTGTTCTTCTTCGACCCCGGCGCGGCATCCGCCACCGTCGGGCGGCGCTCCTCCGCGGATCTCGCGCTCGCCTGGGACGATCGAGTCTCGCGCCTGCACGCGCGGTTCGAACGCGAACAGCAGGAGGACTGGGTGCTGGTGGACGACGGGCTGTCGAGCAACGGCACCTATGTCAACGAGGAGCGCGTCAGCGGCAGACACCGCATGACCGACGGGGACGTTGTGCGATTCGGGCGCACCGCAGTGACCTATCGCTCCCCGGCTCAGCGAACTCCGCCCGCCCGGGAACCACGCGCGCCTTCGCCGAGCACCCCTCACCCCGACGCGACACCGTCGCCGGGCGCGGTGAGCCTGTCCACGACCCAGCGCCGCGTACTGGTGGCTCTGTGCCGTCCGTATAAGGACCGTGGCACGTTCGCCACCCCGGCCGACGACGAGCAGATCGCCGACGAGGTCGTTCTATCCGTCAGCGAAGTCAGGCGCCACGTCCGGGTCCTGTACGCGAAGCTCGGGATCGAGGGTCCGCCCGGACCACGAGACAAGAGTCCGCCTGGCTGAGCGGGCATTCTCGGCCAGGGTCATCTCCGAGCACGACCTCTGAGTGCAACGTGCTCTCTCCGGGATCAAAGTTCGGGGGCTACGAGGTCGAGAGCGTCGTCGGCCTCGGCGGGATCGGGATCCTCTACCGTGCCCGCCAGCTGCGGCTCGACCGCCCCGTCGCGCTGAAGCTGGTCGAGCCCGCGATCGCACGCGACCCGGTGATCCGGGAGCGCCTGCGCCGAGAAGCCAGAACGGTGGCCTCGCTCGACCACCCCAACGTCGTTCCGCTGTACGAGGCAGGCGAGGAGGACGGAACGGTGTTCATCGCGACGCGATGGGTCGAGGGCACGGAGCTCGGCACCCTCATTCATGACGATGGTCCGCTGGAGCCCGCCCGAGCCGCGGTGGTCGCGGCTCAGATCGCCGACGCTCTCGAGGTCGCCGGCGACCATGGGCTGGTTCATCGCGACATCAAGCCTTCAAACGTGATCGTCACGCCCGAGGATCACGTCTATCTCACGGACTTCGGACTGGCCAAGCGTGCCGCCACCGATCCCGGTCTGACCGGAGGCGATCAGATGCTGGGAACCGTCGACTACGTGGCGCCCGAGCAGATCGAGGGCAGCGAGCCGGACGGGCGAAGCGACATCTACAGCCTCGGCTGCGTGCTCTACGAGATGCTCAGCGGCGAGGCGCCGTTCGCCGATCAGAGGGGCGGGATGGCCAAGATGTGGGCTCAGGTCAACGCCGAGCCGCGAGCGCTGAGCGAGCGGCGCGCCGACGTGCCCCCGGCGCTCGAGGACATCACGCGGCGGGCGATGTCGAAGCAGCCGCAGGAGCGCCCGACCGCCGCGGCGTTCCGCAGGCGCGTGCTACTGGCCGTTGGCGAGGCGCCCTGAGGGCCCCCTGGCAATTCCCCATGGACCCTAGGAACAGGTCGGATCCAGAAGCTTGGTCGTCAGCATGAGCCGCCCGAGCGCCACCCACGCCGCGCCGTAGTAGGTAGGCGAGCGCCGGTCGAGCGACTCCGCCTCGGCGAGCAGGCCGTCGCGGGCGGCAGCATGCCCCGCGGCATCGGCAGCCCCGGCCGCGGATACGAGCACCACCGGGTGCAAGGTGTGGCCGACCGGCTTCCCGGAGAGGTCGTGCTCGACCGGCAGCTTGGTTGGATCCTGGTTCTCGAACGCCGGCCATGCTCTGGCGGCGATCCGCCGCCCGGCCGGGTTCGGATCCTCGGCGAACCGGACCAGAGTGCGAACCGCATCAAAGCCGAACAGCGGCTGTGCCTGGGGGTGGCTCGGGTCGCCGATCGGCACCGGCGTGTCGCCCTGGAGATGCGCCCAGTCTGGGGGCAGCCGCCCGGGACCCGGCATCAGCTTGCTCGTGATCGCGCGCGCGCTCGTTGCGAGGCTTTCCCAGCGGGGATCCTTGGACGCAGCGTGCAGCGCGAGGAAGCTCGCCGGCGCGAAGTAGCTCGGGTCGACCGTCACCGGTGGAGGCGTGATCGCCCAGGGACCGGCGGTCAGCACCGGGTTGCCCTGGAAGGTGGCGGAACCGACCTCGACCTTCATGATCGCGTCGCCGAGTCCGAGCGCCTCGCGCCGGTACTCCGGATGGTTGAAGCGGCAGGCCGCGACCAGGAGGGCTCGGGTCCCATCCAGGTCGGCGTCGGACGCCGCCTGGGGATCGACGACGTGGCCATCTCGCCACAGGAACGAGATCAGCCCGTCCGGACGCCGGAGGTTCGCCTGCGTCCAGTTCCAGATCTTGTCGAAGCGCCGCCGGTCGCCGATCGCCGCTGCCATCAGCATCCCGTACGCCTGGCCCTCGCCGACGGTGTCGCCACCTTGATCGCGCCGCACGACGCGCCCGTCGCCGTCGACGTAGCGGTTCAGGAAGTGTCGCGCCGCGGCCTCGGCCTGCTGCTGGGGCGAGGCGCTCGAGCTCTGCGTAGACGCGCTGCTGCTCGAACTCGACGAACCGCAGCCCGCGAGCAACGACACGGCGACCGCAGTCAGCGCAACCCCCGCGACGGTGACCACCACCTCTCGTATCGCGCGCCTCACGCGAGCGCCTCGACCGGTTCCAAGGCCCCGGAGGCCGGGGCACGAGGTTTCTGGAGCGCCGCCCAGCATCCGGTCATCAGGATCGAGACGTGGACCGCGGCGAACGACACGTTGTTGATCGTGGCGGCGTCGGGGTTGCGCACGAGCCCGTAGATGCTGACTGCGACCAGTACCCCGACTGCCACGAGCGCAGGCATCACCGCTCCCGGCTGGCGGGCCTCAGCGCCCTTCTTGGGGGTCACCACGAACGACCCTGACTTGCGCAAGACCGTGTAGATCGTGGACAGGATGTGGATCCAGAAGTTCGCCGCCGACAGCGTGAACGCGGCGAACGTGTAGGAGCCGGCGCCCGCGACGGCCGCCACTGTCAGCGCGACCGCGTAATACGGCACGAAGTGCAACAGGAACGTCGGCGCGTCAATGTGACCGATCGGCTGGCCCCCGCCGAGCAGGCGTACTACCGGGAAGCACATGTAGATGAGCACGGTCCACCCGGACAGGAAGTACAGCCCCGAGAGCAGGTACTGCGCCTTCAGGCGCAGCGGAAGTTTCGCTTTCAGCGCGCGCGGGATCCCCGACAGGCAGCCCCGGGCCCAGCGCTGCTGCTGGGAGACGTAGGCGGCGGTGTCCTCGGGGCCCAGCCCGCGCGCCAGCACGTCCGGGATGTACGCCGAGCTCCAGCCCTTCTCGTGGAGGTGGATCGAGAGCTCGAAATCCTCGGTCAGCGAGTTCGTCGGAAAGCCGCCAACGCTCTCGAAAGCCTCGCGCCGGAACAGCACATTCGTGCCACAGCAGAAGACGGCGTTCAGCCCATCCTTACCGCGGCAGATGGCCCCGAAGAACAACGCCTGCTGGGCCCACGAGGCGGCGGCGATCCGATTGTGCTCGGTATTGGCGTAGTACTGCGGCGTCTGCACGAATGCGATCTTCGGATCCTCCATCCATCCGAGCGTGGCCTCGAGGAAGCCCGGATCCGCCACGTGGTCTGAGTCGAACACCGCGATGAACTCGGCATCGGTCTTCGTCAGCGCATGGTTGATGTTCCCCGCCTTCGCGCCCGTGTGCGCGCTGCGTCGGATGTAGCCGACGCCGTAGCGCAGGGCGAGGTCGCGCATCGCGTCGTCGTTGCCGTCGTCGAGGACATGGACGCGGACCTCAGCTCCCCGCAGGCCGACGGCAGCGGCGACCGTCAGGTCGACGATGTCCGGCGGCTCCTTATAGACGGGGATGAACACGTCGACAGACACACGTTGGGTCGGTGCTCTCTTCTCGCGCACTTTCTCGTTGGAGATGGTCCACCAGAAGCCGAACGCCTGCATCGCATTGAACAGCTCGGCGGCGATCAGGATGCCGTAGAGAACCGCCGTGCCGACGCGGTCGGGCTGCAGCAGCCAGCCGAAGTACCAGAGGGCACAGGGAATCCCGAGCAAGATCAGGAAGCGAGAGCGCGTTCGCACGCTCCAGCCGCTCGGCACCGGGTCCCAGGTGACCCGACGAAGACGAACGTCCCAGGGTCGGCTGCTCATTGGAACTCCCAGACCAGCGTTTGCGGCGTCTTGAACCGGTGCACCAGCTTGCGGAAGAAGGTCAGCTGTCCGACGACCCTGTTCGTCTGGTTGAAGAACGCCTTGTTGTTCTGGAACGAGGCGAGCACGAAGATCGGGCTCCCCTCGGTCGCGGCTGTCACGCGCTTGGAGAGCGCCTGCCGACGAAGCTCGGGAGCGTAGTACTCGAGCACATAGCGCATATCCGACGGCTCGTAGAGGACCAGGGCGTTCGGTCCCGCGTCCGCTTTGATGTGCTCAATCGCTCCGCGAAAGTCGAACAGGCGCGGATTGGCCTTGTTCAGCTGCTGATCGGCGAGACCGATGAGCAGGGTCAGCATTACCGCTCCCGCCGCGAGCAGTCGCGCGCGCGGCTGACGGATCCAGCCCGTGATCAGCCGCGCCACCAGGAGCAGCACCAGCGGTGCCAGGATCAGGAAGTTGCGGACCTCGAAGAACGAGTTGTCGAACGCCGAGATGATGATCAGTGCAGCGACGAGCAGGCCCGCCGCAGCGGCGAGCCCGTTGGTCTGGCGCGACCCGCCGCGCCCCATCAAGACCAGCGAGCCGAGCAGCGCCAGCGGCCACATCGCCGCGAGCAGCACCGTCGCCGCGTCGGGCTGATACCCCCAGATCGACCAGGCCAGGTTCGCCAGGATCGAGTAGAACGACAACAGGTCGTAGGTTCCGCTCGGAGATCCCGCCGCTCCGGTGGTGACCTGGTACTGGTGGTGCGCGAAGATCGCGAGCGGCACCAGCTGCATCACGAGCACGGCGAACGAGTACGCGACACCGAGCGCCAGCGGCTTGACCGGCTCGCCGGCGCGCCGGCGGTGGATCAGGACTCCGATGAAGATCAGCTGCTGGACGCCGATCACGACCAGCCCGAAGTAGTGCGACCACAGCAATGCGGCGGTGGCGAGGATGTACGCGGCCCAATTCAGCATCGTTCCGTTGCGGATCGCGCGCAGCTGCGTCAGCAGGGCGAGCAGTCCGAACAGAGCCGCGAACTCATACATCCGGACTTCTTGCGAGTACCAGATCAGGACCGGCGAGACGGCGGCAAACGCGGCTGCGATCAGCCCCGTGCGCCGGTCATACAGCTCCCGCGCGAGCTCGTAGAGCGCCGGGATCAAGAGCGTCCCGGCGATCAGCGACGGCAGCCTGACCACCGCTTCGCCGTGGCCGAACGCGCGGATCGTCGCCCACAGCGTCAGGTGGTACAGAGGCGGCTGGCGATCGCCGTTGTAGAGGTTCTGGAAGAGGTCGTGCAGCGACAGGCGAGCCTGGTGGATGGTGATCGCCTCATCCAGCCAGATCCCGCGCGGGACGGCCAGTCGCAACACCAGACCCACGAGCACGAGTCCACCGAGGATGAGCAGGGCGTTGCGGTGGCTGACGTCCGGCTCACCACGGCGCGGAAGGCGACCGGTCGGTCCGAACAGCTCAGCCTCATGGGCGCCGCGGAGGCGTTGGAACAGCCTCCCCGCTGTGTTCCGTTCCGTCGGCTTGACCGTCTGCACAGGGTAACGCTGCCCCTCCGCGCGAATATCCGTTTGAGCGACTCTCGCTGCTCCGGCGACTCTAACCGAGGCCGCGTGAGGCAGGCGTGACGAATCGCACGTCAGAGAGTTCTCCCGAGACGATCCCCTTCCGGCCCGGGCGCAAGCGCACGGAGCTCCAGACGGCGTTCGGCGGTGATGATGTGGACGACCGCATTGATCAGCGCCAGATGCGTGAACGCTTGCGGGAAGTTGCCTAGGTGGCGACCGGTGATCGGGTCGATCTGCTCGGCGTACAACGCCAACGGGCTTGCGTACGAGAGCAGCTTCTCGCAGAGTCCGCGCGCGCGTGCGAGCTCGCCAACCTCGACAAGCGCTGAGACCAACCAGAACGAGCAGATCGCGAAGCTGCCCTCCTCGCCCGAGAACCCGTCGTCGGTCTCATCGACCCGGTAGCGCAATACGAGCCCCTCCTCGGTGAGCTCATCGGCGATTGCCAGGACCGTTTGGCGGATCCGCTCGTCGTCGGGCGGCAGGAAGCGCACCAGCGGCATCAGCAGCAACGAGGCGTCGAGCGCCGCGGTGTCGTAATGCTGCACGAACACCCCCCGGCGATCGAGCCCGTTGGCGCAGATGTCGGCGTGGATCTCGTCCGCGGCTTCCTGCCAGCGAGACGCAGTCGCATCGTCGGACCGGATCCGGGCAAGTCGCGCGCCGCGATCCACAGCCACCCAGCACATCAGCTTTGACGAGGTGAAGTGCTTGGGCTCGCCTCGGACCTCCCAGATCCCCCGGTCGGGCTCACGCCAACGATCCAGAGCGGCGTTCACCTGGCGCTTGATGATCGGCCACAGCCGGTCGGGCACCTGGTCGCGCGAGCGCGTGTGCAGATAGATCGAGTCCAGGACCGCCCCCCACACGTCGTGCTGGTCCTGGTCGTAGGCGCCGTTGCCGATCCGCACCGGCCGCGCGCCCTCATAGCCGGAGAGGTGGTCGAGCTCCTGCTCCAGGAGCTTCTTCTCCCCGCGGATGCCATACATGATCTGGAGCTGGGACTCCTCGGCCTCGACCACGTCTGCGACGAAGTAGAAGAAGTCGTTCGCCTCCTCGTCGAAGCCGAGCGTGTACAGCGCCCACAGCATGAACGTGGAGTCGCGGATCCAGCTGTAGCGATAGTCCCAGTTACGGTCGCCCCCCGGTGTCTCCGGCAGCGACGTCGTCGGCGCCGCGATCATCGCTCCGGATGGCGCGTAGGTGAGGCCCTTCAGCGTCAGCGCGCTGCGCTGTAGGTGCGTGCGCCATGGGTGGTCGGGAAAGACGCCGTGCTTGAGCCACTCCTGCCAGAAGCGTCCGGTTCGTGCCAGCCACGCTTCGGCCTCCTCGTAGCTGGCGGGCACCGGATGCATCGACCAGCCCAGCGCGACGAATGCGACGTCGCCCTCGTGCAGCATCGTCCGGGCTCGCGCCCGCGGGCCTTCGAAGCCCAGGCGCAGGTCGGTCTGAAGCTTTAGTTCGAGGTCGATTCCCTCCGAGCTCGCCACCGCCTCCGCGTATCCAGGTCCGCTGTAGGACCAGTCGGCGGTGAGGCCGCCGTAGTCGAAGGCGGGCTCGCACTCGAGGTTGATCTCGACCGAGCCCTGCACGCACTCGACCAGGCGCAGCATCACGTGGTCGGCGTCGTGGTCTGTGGGGGAGCGCGTGCGGGTGCGTGATCGCTCGGTGTGGTGGTGCCAGGGGCCGATGCCGAGGGCATCGCGCACGATCACCCATCCCATCCGCGTCTCCCAGGTCGTCTCGAGCACCATCGTCCCGGGGATGTATCGCCGCGCCGCGGGCACGTTGAGGTCGGCCGGCGCGAGCCGGAAGGTGCCGGCGTCGCGGTCGAGGATCGCGCCGAACACGCTCGGCGAGTCCATCCGCGGCAGGCACATCCACTCCACGTTGCCGTTCGGCGCGACCAGCGCCGTCGTCTGGCAGTCCGACAGGAACGCGTAGTCAGCGATCGGCGGGAACGCGCTCACATGGCTCCCGTGGTCAAATGCCCCCTTCATCGCCGCCGGGCGATTCTGCTGTGGTTCAGAATCGCTGTCAAGCTATGCTCGCCAGATTGCGGGGGGCGCAAGGTCTCGCTGTGGAACGTTCGGCAAACCTGACCTCGATCGACGTGATCGCCTCGGCGCTCGAGCCGGCGAGCCTCCCCGTGAGCCAGCTGAGCTCGCCCGACGGAGCGATGACGCTGATGCTGAGCGACATCGCGAACGCCGAGGACGTCATCTCCCGGCTCGGTTCGGAGCGCTGGGAGCAGCTCGTGAGCGACCATCACCTGCTCGTCGAGCGTGTGCTCGAGCATCACGACGGGCAGGTCGTCAGATTCGAGCGGGATGGATTCCTCGCCTCCTTTAACAGTGCCCACGGGGGCCTGCACGCCGCGGTCGATCTCCAGCGGACGTTCGGCGGCGACGGCCAGCCCGACTCCTCCGGCCCCGAGCTGCGCATCGGCGTGCACTCCGGCTTCGTGATCACGGGCGGGGACGACCTCCTCGGCCGCAACGTGGTCCTCACGTCGCGGATCGCGGCGCACGCGAAGGCAGAGGAGATCCTCGTCTCCTCGGCGCTCAAGCAGTACACCGAGAACGACCCGAGCTTCCAGTTCGAGCATCGCGGCGAGCATCACTTCAAGGGGCTGCTCGGCGAGCACGAGGTCTACAGCGTTCGCTGGCGCTGAGACCAGTGTGACGTCCGATAGCTCAACGCGGCCCGGTCGGGGCGTGCATATCACGACAAATCCGCCCGATCGAGCGAGGCTTGCCGTGCCGAGCACCGTATACGTGCGCCACACGGCAAGGCTCGGAGCTGCGCGCGGATTTGACGCGTTATGCACGCCGTGCAGATCGCGGCCCCTGGCAGGCGGCGAGCCCGCAGCGAAGACCCGCCCGGGCTCGTTCTTGACTCCCCGGTCCACCCCGGTAAGCTGCGGCGTAACTGCGCGAGGGGACGCTTGCCAGTGAGACAGGTATCACACTTCGGGCGGCGTGGAGCCTAAGAGGATTCAACAATGGCGGTAAGAGGCGATCAGCTCGGACGCGGCTCGGTCATCGGTGGCTACCGGATCGACGAGCTCATCGGGCGCGGCGGCATGGGGCTCGTGTACCGCGCCACGAACGTCGCGCTGAACAGGATTTACGCGCTGAAGGTGCTGGCGCCCGGGCTGGCCGAGGATGAGGGGTTCCGCCAGCGGTTCAAGCGGGAGATGCGGATCGCCGCGTCGCTGCACCATCCGAACATCGTCGGAATCCACTATGCCGGCGAGCAGGACGGAATGCTGTTCTTCGTGATGGACTACGTCACCGGGACCGACCTGCGCGAGATCCTGATGAAGCAGGGGGCGCTCGATCCCAACCGCGCGGTCGACCTGCTCGAGCAGTTTGCCTCAGCGCTCGACGCCGCGCACCGCCGCGGGCTCGTACATCGAGACGTCAAGCCCGGGAAACATCATGATCACGGTCAAGGACGGCGAGGAGCACGCGTACCTGACCGACTTCGGTCTAGCGAAGAAGTTCGACACCGCTTCGGGGCTGACCACCAAGGGTTCGATCGTCGGCACCGTCGACTACATGGCGCCAGAGCAGATCACCGGCAGCCGCACCGACGCCCGCACCGACATCTACGCGCTGGGCTGCGTCTTCTACCAGATGCTCACCGGCAAGGTGCCCTACGAGCGCGAGAACTCTGTCGCAACCCTGTACGCGCATGTCCACGAGCCGCCCCCGCCGCTCGACGGCGACATCAGCGACACGCACCCGGCATTCGCGCCCGTGTTCGAGAAGGCGATGGCCAAGGACTCGGATGAGCGTTACTTCTCGGCCGGCGACTTCGCTCGTGACGCGGCCGCGGCGCTGCGGGGCATGCGCGACATGGCGCCGCCGACTGTCGTCGCCACCGGCGAGGCGACCCCGATCGTCCTTGCCACCGTCGAGCCTGCGCCCGCGACCCCGATCGAAGACGAGCCCCGGGCTCACGAGGTCACGCCCGCCCCTGCCTCAGACGCGCCATCGGAGCCGGCGGCCGCAGACGACGCCACAAAGCTCGCGGCGGAAGACGACGCCACCAAGCTGGGGGCACCAGATGAGGCCGCCGAGCAGACGGCGCCCCCTGCACCGCCGACCGGTGCCGGCGACGACGCCGAGGTCGACGACCCCTACGAGACCATCGCTTCGTCAGCGGTACCTCCGCCGGGGACCAAGTCGCCCGGGGCCGCGCGAGCCCGAGCCGCCGCGCGAGTCGATGCCGCCGGCAGCAGCAGAGCCCGAGCCGCCGCGCGAGTCGATGCCGCCCGCAGCCGCCGAGCCCGAGCCGCCGCGCGAGACGGTACCGCCGGCCGCGCCGGAGAGGGAGGCAGCGAGGTCATCCGGCCGGCCGGGATCGCCGCGGCAGCCGCGGCGGCAAGCTCTGAGCAGGCGCGCCCGTCGAGCCCGCCGAGCTCCCAGCAGGCGCCCGCGTCGAGCCCGCCGAGCGTGCAGCAACCGCCGCCACCACCGCCGCCCACCTCGGGCGCGGGAGGAGGGTCAGGGCCGACCGAGCCGCCGAAGAAGCGCTCGCGTCTGCCGATCTTCGCGGGTCTCGCGGTGCTCGTCGCCGCCGCGATCGTGGTGATCGTGCTGGTGTCCGGCGGTTCCTCGACGCCGGCCGGGCAGCCGTTCGACGCGGCCGCGCAGCCCGTGCCGACCAACCGAGTCACCGGCGACGGCACCGCGACCCTTCACTTGAACGCCGATGACGCATCGGTGACAGTCGACACGAACGGACTGCTAAATGGGCAGCCGCACGCGCTTCACATTCACGCCGGCGGCAAGGGCGTCTGCCCGCCCGCCTCGGCGGCCCGCCTCCACAACGGGCACCGGACGATCAGCACCACCAACGGGATCGCCTACTACGGGAAGCCGCAGGTGGCGCTGACCACGAGCGGCGACACGAGCGTGAAAAGCATCGTCGCGTTCTCCCGGTATCCCCGCGTGGGCGACATCCGCTACACGCGGGCGGTCACCGTACCACCGGGCGTCGCCGCGGCGATCCGCGCCGGCAACGCGGTGCTCGTTGTGCACGGCATCGACTACGACCACAACGGCATCTACGACAACGTCCTCGATCGCAGCGACCTGGACAGCAGCCTGCCCGGCGAATCAACCGCGCCGGCGCTGTGCGGCAGGCTGGTACCGACGAAGAGCGCTTCGATTTCGGGGGGCACGACGTACGCCGTGACCTTCCACCGGACGGTCGTGGCTGCGGTCGCTCAGGGGTCGAGCTTCGCGCTGCTGTGCCACCTGCTCGGGGTCGACCCCACGGCGGTCAGCGACCGTCGGGTCGCAGGCCTCACGGCTACCTGATCACCGCGAGACGACGATCGTCGCCTTCATCCACGGATGGAGCGTGCAGATGTAGTGGATCGTTCCCGGGGACGTGACCTTCAGCGAGAACATGGCGCCTGGTTTGAGCTTTCGTGAGGATTTGAACCTGGGACCGCTCACGTAGGTCACGTTGTGGGGAGAGGTGTCGTCGTTGCGCCACACGACCCTCTGCCCCACTCTCGCCCCGATCGCAGCAGGAGTGAACTCGAGGACCTTCATGGCTACATGCGCCGTGCCGCCCGGCGGCGGTGCAACCGCGTGCGCGTTAGAGCTCGAGCCACACCCCGCGCTCAGCAGCGCAAGGCCAACAAGCGCAGACAGCGAACCGCGTGTGACGTGCCCCATCGGCCGGCGGCGAGTCCCGTGCCGGGGTCAGCCGGCCGCGTCCTCGAGCGGAATGCCCGCGGCCGCTGAGAGCGAACGGGCATAGTCGATGCTCGACCGGGGCCGGTCGGCGGGTGCCTTGCGCAGCGCCGAAATCAGCGCCTGTGTGAACTCGCGCGGGATGTCCGTGCGGTCGGCGGACGGATCCGGAGGCTCGTCCTGCAGGTGGGCCCACAGCACGCGCATTCCCTCGCGGTCCGCAAACGGTGGCCGTCCGCTGACGCATTGAAACACGACGCACCCGAGCGAGTAGACGTCGGCCGCGCCGGTCACCGGCTCGCCCCGGATCTGCTCAGGCGGCATGTAGTCCATCGATCCGAGCGGCCTGGCCCGGTCGCGTCAGCATCGTCCCGGCTCTGTCCTTGGCCAGGCCGAAGTCCGTGATGTAGGCGGTTCCCCTCAGGTCGAGGAGGATGTTCGCCGGCTTGACGTCCCGGTGGACCATCCCGGCCTTCCAGAGCGCCTGGAGGCCGTCGGCAACCTGCGAGCAGATCCTCACGGTCGTGGCGAGATCGAGACGACCTTCCTGCTCGAGCTTCTGATCGAGCGTGGTCCCCTCGATGAACTGCGCCGTCAGGTACGGAAGGCCCTCGTGCTCGCCGGTGTCTCGCACCGGAACGACGTGGGGGTTGCGCACCGTCTGCGCGATCCGCGCCTCTCGCCTGAAGCGGCGCCTGAACGTTTCGTCGCGCGCGAAGTCCCGCTTGACGATCTTCAGCGCGACCGACGTGCCGTCGCCGGCCGCCGCCTTGTACACCTTGCCCATCCCGCCCACCCCGATCAGCGATTCAATCTCGTAGGCGCCGAACCTGGTTCCGACGCGATCGTCGGCTGCGAGGCGGGCGGGACCGCGACTCACTGGCCCAGGAGCTCCTGTGCCTGCTCGAGAATCCGCTCGAGGTGCTGCTCTGAGTCGAAGCTCTCGGCGTAGAGCTTCAACACATCCTCGGTGCCCGAAGGGCGCGCGGCGAACCAGCCGCTGCGAGCCACGACCTTGACGCCACCCAGCGGCGCCCCCGACGGCGCGGCGGTGAGCACCTGGTCGATCGGCTCGCCCGCGAGCTCCGTCGCTTCCAGGTCATCGGGTGAAAGGCTGCCCAGGTGCGCCTTCTGCTCGGGGCTCGCCGGCGTGTCGATGCGGCGGTACACCGGCTTCCCGTATCGCTCCGTCAACTCGTCGTATAGCTGAGCCGGATCCTTGCCGCTGCGAGCGGTCATCTCGGCCGCGAGCAGGCACATGATCAGGCCGTCCTTGTCGGTGCTCCATGCGCCGCCGTCGTGGCGGAGAAAACTCGCGCCCGCGCTCTCCTCGCCCCCGAACACAAGGCTGCCGTCGAGCAGCCCAGACACGAACCACTTGAAGCCGACCGGAACCTCCTCGAGCCGGTGCCCCGCGCCGGATACGACCCTGTCGATGATGCTGCTCGACACCATCGTCTTGCCGACGCCCGCGTCCGCTGGCCAGTTCGTGCGAGCGCCGCCGAGCAGGTACGCGATCGATGCCGCGAGGTAGTGGTTCGGGTTCATCAGCCCGCCGCTGCGGGTGACGATCCCGTGTCGATCCGCGTCGGGATCATTGGCGAATGCGATGTCGAAGCGGCCCTTCAGCGCGATCAGCCCCGCCATCGCCTGGGGCGAGGAGCTGTCCATCCGGATCTTGCCGTCATGGTCGAGCGGCATGAACGAGAACGTCGGATCGACCCCGTCGTTGACGACCTCCAGGTCCAGCCCGTACCGGCTTGCGATCACCGGCCAGTACCCAACACTCGCTCCGCCCAGCGGGTCGACCCCGAGCTTCAGTCCGGCCTGCGCGATCTCGTCGAGCGCGACCACGGCTCCAAGGTCATCGACGTACGCGGAGCGGTAGTCATAGCGCCGAGCGCTCTCTATCGCCTCGTCGTAGCCATGCCGCCTGACGCCGGTCAGGCCGTCCCGCAGCAGCTCGTTCGCCGTGTCCTGGATCTGCTTGGTGACGCCGGTGTCCGCTGGACCCCCATGCGGCGGGTTGTACTTGAAGCCGCCGTCCTCGGGCGGGTTGTGCGATGGCGTGATCACGATCCCATCGGCCCTCGGACCGCTCTGGGCGTTGTGGGTGAGGATCGCGTGGGAGATCGCCGGCGTCGGCGTGAAACCGTTGTCGGAGTCGACGGCGACCTCGATGCCGTGGGCGATCAGAACCTCGACCGCCGTCCGGAACGCGGGCTCCGACAGCGCATGGGTGTCGCGCCCGATGAACAGTGGACCGGTGATCCCCTCCGCGCCGCGATAGCGCGCGATCGCCTCGCTGATCGCGAGTATGTGGTCCTCGGTGAACGTCGCAGCCAGCGAGCTTCCGCGATGACCGGAGGTTCCGAACGACACCGCCTGCAGAGGATCCGACGGATCGGGATGTTCGTCGTAGTACGCGCCGATGAGCCGATCGACGTCTATCAGCATGTCGGGATCGGGCCGCTGGGCGGCCGTCGTCATCGCTGCTTCCTCGCTCTACTCATCGGACCCCCGTTCGACATTGGCCGTCCAGTCAACGGAATAGACCTGTTCGACCGATGCCAAGCCCTTAGGTCTGAGTTCGGTCGCCTGACCGTAGCGCCATCGGCCGACGCTACGCGTGTACTCCCTGCATGCGGCGGAGACGAGTATCTCGCCCCCGCGAGCGTGCCCGGTGATCCGGGCGGCCAGCACCACCGCCTTGCCGAGGAAGTCGTCGTCGAGCGCAAAGATGTTGCCGGTGTGCATCCCCACTCGGACGCGTAACGTCCGGGCCGGCTCTCTGGAGTTGTATCGCGAGAGCACCCGTTGGAGCTCCACTGCACAGTCGAGCGCGGCGCTGGCGCTCGCGAACGTGACCATGAACCCGTCGCCCCGCGACTTGATCACCTCGCCGCCGTGCTCCTCCACGCAGTCACGGACGATCCGGTTATGGCTCGACATCACGTCCAGCCAGCGGTCCTCGCCCAGCCGCTCCATCATCTCGGTCGAGCCCTCGATGTCGGTGAACGCAACCGTCAGCATCCCGTCGGGCGACGTCTTCTCGCGGCAGGCGGGAAGGTCTGAGCCCATCTCCTCCACGATCGTGGCGAGCGACGGCGACGTTTCGCTTCTGGATACGGAGAGCCGGGTCACCACCGCTGATTCTCGCGGATCCGCGACGCGTGCGGGCGCCTCAGCTGCCGGCGACGCTCGAGACGTAGTTGGCCACCGCTGCGATCTCAGGATCGGTGAGCTTGTCGGAGAACGACGGCATCGTCCCCGCTCCGGAGCGAACGATTCCGCTCACGGTGGCCGCACTCGGGCGCAGCTGATCGAGGTTGGGGCCGACCGTACCGCTGGCGTGCGCGGCCTTGAGCGTGTGGCACCCGCCGCATTTGGCGCTGGCGAATACGGCTGAGCCGGACGGCGCGCCGGACCCAGACCCGGATGTCGCACCGGTCGGGCTGGACTTCTTGGCCCCGATCAGGCTCGGGCCGGCGAACAGCAGGACGAGCACGAGCACGGCGGCGACCACGCACACCGCTGTGAGGCCCCGATCGAGTACGTGCAGCATCAGGGCGAGGGGAAGCCGAACTGGTCGATGTACCAGAGCGCGCTGGTGAGCCAGATGTAGACGAGCAGCACGAACACCAGGCCGCCCGCCAGTGGCAGGGCGCTGCCGGGAAGGTTGCGGGAACGAACGATCAGCACCTTCGCCGCGAACGCTCCGTAGAACAGGCAGCCGAGGGTCGAGTGGATCAGCACACGAGCGCTGGTGTGCTGGAAGCCGAGCTGGTACAGGCAGTGGTAGGCAACTGGCAGGCTCAGCAGGAACGCAAGCCGTCCGGAGACACGGTGCAGCGCCGCCGAGCCACGCCGGCGCCGCCCCCAGCGGCAACCGACCGTACATCCACAATGCCGATAACAGTTGCACGACCGCGAACACCAGCGCGATCGTCGCCAGCCACACCTTCATCGTGATCGTGTTCGTGAAGCCGAGCGTGATCGTGAGATCCGACGCCGGGCTGTGAGCATTCCCGTAGATCCCGAGCGTCAGCGCAATCCCTGCTCCGAGCAGCCCCGCGATCAGCAGCCTGCGCAGCGCAGGGTCCGGCTGCGGCTCTGGGCCGCCGACACGGTCCGACAGCACCTCTGACGGCTCTGATACGCCCATCTAACCCTCGCTTGCGCGCCTGCGGCTAATCCTAATTCGCGAATAGCCGAAGCGCTAGCTATAAACGGGCCCTATGTCCGAAAGCCTCGGCCCGGGCTCAACCTTCGCGGGATGCCGACTCGAGGCCGTCGCGGGGCGCGGAGGGATGGGCGTCGTCTTCCGAGCGACGCAGCTCGCGCTCCAGCGGTCGGTCGCGTTGAAGGCGATCGCTCCCGAGCTCGCCGCGGACACGGACTTCCGAGAACGCTTCCAGCGCGAGTCACTTCTCGTAGCGTCAATCGACCATCCCAATGTGATCCCGATCTACGAAGCCGGCGAGCTCGACGGGACGCTGTACTTGATCATGCGCTGGGTCGACGGAACGGACCTGCGGACGCTGCTCACGACCTCCGGGCGGGTGTCACCCGGCCGCGCGATCGAGCTGGTCCGGCCCGTGGCCTCTGCGCTGGCGGCCACCCACAGGCGCGGCCTGGTCCACCGCGACATCAAGCCGGCGAACATCCTGATCGCGCGCGGCGACGAGGAGGACGACGACCACGTCTACCTGACCGACTTCGGGATCGCTCGACGCACCGATGGTGAGTCGGTCACGCGCACGGGCGTGTTCGTCGGCACGGTCGACTACACGGCACCCGAGCGGTTCGAGGGTGGCAAGGGAGACGCTGCATCTGACATCTACTCGCTCGGCTGCGTTCTGTTCGAAGCGCTGACCGGGCACGTGCCCTACGCACGGCCAACGAGCGTCTCGAAGATCTACGCGCACGTCGCCGACCCGATTCCGTCTGCGCGGGACGAGGCCCGGGAGGTTCCCGAGGAGCTCGACGCGATCATCGCCAAGGCGATGGCCAAGCGCCCGGGAGATCGGTTCGGCTTCGCCGGCGAGCTCACCGCCGCATTGGGACAGGCGGCAAGAGCCCTCGACACCGGCGAGCGGGTCACCGCCGCGCCGGAGCCGCAGCCGGACGCGACGGAGGTCGTGGCGGCCACGGTCATCACCGAGGATGCCGCGACACAGATCGAGCCGACCGCGCCGGCAACGCAGGCGGCCGCGACGGTGGACGAGCCTGCCCGGACGGTGACCGAACCTACGGTTTCGAGCCCGCCCTCCGAGAGCCGTGTCGAACAGCGCTCGCGTTGGTCGCCGAGGGCCCGCCCGTTTCTATGGTTGGCGCCGATCGTCCTGCTCTCGCTGGCGGGAGTGCTCATCGCGACGCTCTCCGATAACCCCAGTCATCCCGCCACAACCAGCGCGTCGTCGCCGTCTACAACCAGCTCAGCCGACAGCCAGATCAAGCTCTCAGGCGGCGGCCTGACGGTGGGACGGACGATCACCCTCTCCGGCGCGCCCGGCTCGGTCTCGCTCGGGAGCGAGAACGTCTGGATTTCGCTGCCCGACCGCGGCGAGCTCGTCCGCGCCGACATGAAATCGGGCGCTCGGCGCACCTTCCCGGCAAGCGGTCGTCCGACCGCGCTCGCGGCCGGTGCGCGCGCTCTGTGGGTGGCCCAAGCGGCCTCCAAGTCGCTGGCTCAGTTCAACGGCGACAGCGGCGCTCAGGTCCATGTGGCCAAGCTCGCTGGCAGTCCCGTCGCAATCGCGCTCGATCAGGACGACAGCACCGCGTGGGTCGCGGACTCGAGCGGCGCCATCAGCCATGTAGATGTGGGGCCTGAGGGGATCGGGACGCCCGCACCGGTGATCGGGACGCCCGCGCATACCGATCCCGCCGCCACAAGCATCGCCTGGGGCGAGGGCTCGCTGTGGGCCGCGAACGGTGCCCCCGACGGCCTCGTTCGGGTGAGCCTCGACACCAGCGGCTCGAGCGCGGCGTTCCCTGCCGGTCGGCGCCCCGTCGCCGTGACCCTCGACCAAGGCGTGTGGGTCGCAAATGCAAACGGCCACGTGACGCGCTTCGATCCTCGAGCCGGCCAACTCCATGTCAACGCCGACATCGCCATCGCACCGGAACTCGACGCGATCGCCGCCACAGACCCGGGCCCGTTCGTCTGGGCGATCAGCAAGGCCCAGAAGACCGTCTACAAGGTCACGAACACGAGCAAGCCGGCCGTGAAGGGCAGGATCGTGTTCAACAGCGCGCCCGTCGCGCTCGCCGTCAACGCAAACTCGGTCTGGGTCGCAACCCAAGACCGCAAGGTCACCGAGATCCGATTCTGACCGCCAATTCGGCCGCCGGCGACAACTGTGGGGAGCGCCGGGCGGATGGAGGAGAATATGGAAATGGGTGACGAACGTCTGCGTGCGGAGATCCGCGATGAGCAAGAGCGGATCATCTCGGCCGTTCGGTCCGCAGGGGATCACTGGGAGATGGCCAAGGCGGAAGACTCTTTCGCCGATCTGCTCGAGCGGATGGCTGACGAGCTCGAGATGGGTTCGGCGCGTGATCGTGGCCGCTTCCTCGCCGCAGCACAGGCACTCCGGCAGTCGGCGGCCGTCAACGAGCGCCGATATGTCAGCGGGCTTGGGCGCTCGGGCGATTGAGGCCCTGGGCATTGAACGGTTCGGCGGGGAGGCGGATACTGCTCGGCACGATCGGGGTCCTGTTGTCGATCGTGCTCGCGTCCGTCGTCGAAGCCAAACCGATCCACGTCGATACCGTCGCGCCGGGCGGTCTCCGTGTGTCGGGCAACAAGCTGGTCAATGGAAACGACAAGCCGATTCAGCTTCGCGGGGTCAACCGCTCGGGGACCGAGTACGCCTGCGTCCAAGGCTGGGGCATCTTCGACGGTCCGAGCGATGCCGCGTCGGTGAAGGCGATTTCCTCGTGGCATGTGAACATCGTGCGCGTCCCGCTCAACGAGGATTGCTGGCTCGGAATCAACGGGCTCAACCCCGCGTACTCGGGGGCGAACTACCGTCACGCGATCGTCGCGTACGTCAAGCTGCTCCACCAGTACGGAATGTATGCCGAGCTGTCGCTGATGTGGGGTGCGCCGGGGAGCCACCGCGCCACGTATCAGCCCGCGGCGCCGGATGAGAGCCATTCGCCGGCGATGTGGACTTCGATGGCCAACACATTCAAGCGTGACCACAACGTGATCCTGGCCCCGTGGGGTGAGACGACGATCGGGTGGACTTGCTTCATGCGCACGGGATGCAACAACCAGGCGACATTCGGGCCGCAGCAAACCCGCTATCGGACGGCATCGATGCAACAGGCGGTCGACCGGATCCGCGGCGCCGGATACAAGGGTGTGATCTCGATCCCGTGCATCAACTACGCCAACGCGTGTGGGAAGTCGCCGGACGGGTCGCTCTACCGGGGTTCGACGTGGCTGAGGTCTCGCCCCTCGGACCCCGCCAGGCAGTTGATGGCAGAGGCGCACGTGTATGGAAAGAACGCGTGCGCCACACCTGCGTGCTTCAACTCGAGCATGGCACCCATCACCAAGGTCGTTCCGCTGCTCTTCGCGGAGACCGGCGAAACCTATGACGCCTCCGACTGTGGCTCGAGCCACATCTCGAGCTTCATGAACTGGGCGGATCGCCACGGCGTCGGGTACGAGGCCTGGACCTGGGACACGTGGGGGACCTGCGGTGCTCTCATCAGGGACTACCAAGGGACCCCGTACTCGGGTTATGGGTACTGGGTGCGCAGGCACTACGCGGCGCGAGCTGGAGCCCGTTGAGCGTCGCACGCCGGGTCGAGGAGGGCCCGGCCTGGGTCGCCGGCACGCCCCCGGGGCGCGCTGTTCTCCGCAAAGCGCCTGCTGCGTTCGGCGCTAGAAAGCGCGATCAGGCTTTCGTGGCGACGAACCTTCCTTGGCATACCTTGCGGTCATGTGCGAGTTGCTGGATGAAGCCCATCTCGCCGCCCAATGCCTGCATGAGTTCCATGTCGAAGCCGATGCGCTTGAGGGCGTCGTAGGTCAGCTGCATGTTGAGCATGTTCAGGTACAGGTCGACGTAGGACGCAAAGCGGCCCGTATCTTCGGCCGTCGCGACCCGGCAACCGCAGTCCTCAAGCAACGCTCGGTACTCGTCGACCTCCAATATGTTGGGGAACTTCATGAACCGCAAGAAGCGCTCCGCCTCTTGCGCGCTCATCGCCTCGGGCCCGGCCAGCCAGTCGGTGAACGCAATCGTGCCGCCGGGGCGAACGATGCGCACCGCCTCGGCGATGAGCCGCGCCTTGTCGCCGACATAACACCACGCATCCTCGCCCCAGACAAAGTCGGCACTCTCGTCGCGCAGCCCCGTGTCTGACGCATCACCGAGGACGAAGTCGACCCGGTCAGACAGTTGCTCGTCTGCGGTCCTGCGGCGGCCGCGCTCGACGATGCGCTCGGTGGCATCCACGCCGGTCATGTGTCCGACGTTGCGAAAGCGCACCAGGAACCGCATTCCGGCGCCGTTACAACAACACAGATCGACGCCATCGCCGCCTTCCTCGATACCAGCCCGGCCAGCGAGATCCATCGACGCGCTCAGCCCACCGATGTGGATCTGCTCGCCCATCACCAGCTCCCACAGATCGCCCTCAGCGCCGTCGTAGACCGCTTGGACGTCCGCTAAGCCAACACCCGAAAGCGTCTGCACGATCGACCTCCAATCCGGTTGTCGGAGTCTGCCGCAATCGTCTCTCCAGCCGAAGGCATTGTCAAATGACCCCGTGCGCCTCGAGCGGCGTCCAAGCGTCCGCCGCTGAAGAGCCAGGCCAAGGCCGAGGCGCGATCCCGCCGCCCTCGGCGACGGAATGCCGTTCGCGTCGTCGAAGCAGGCAAGCCGTTCGGTATCCGTCGCTTGTCCAGCGCGCCGAAGCAAGCGCGAAGGCGCTTCAGGCGTGCCTGTGCACGATCAGCACGGTACGCCCCGAGTGCGCCGCGACGGCGGCGGCTACGCTGCCGAGGAAAACGCCTGCGAGACCGCTCTTGCCGTGGGAGCCGAGCACGATCAGGCTCGCGTGGCGGTCGTCGGCGACGTGAGCGATCCCCTTCCACGTTGGCGCTTGCTTGAGCGCGAGACTCTGGGCGCGGAAGCCGGCGGCTTGCGCCATCGAGGCTCCCTGCGCGGCGGTTTCCTCGGCAGCTTTTCTGACCTGGTCGCTTGCCGCCGCGTCGAACTTGACCCCGGGCAGTGGGATGAACCCAACCCCGAATGGACGCCATACGGTCAGTGCGACGGCGTCCCGTCCGGGCTGAAGCTGGCGGCCTGCTTCCTCGATCGCGAGCCGGGCCAGGTCCGACCCGTCGTAGGCGAACAGCACAGGGCCAAGCTCGCCGGCACTCATGTCACTGCGCCAGCCGGACGGTCGGCCGCGGACGCAGCCGAGTCCCCATCGTGCGGGCCGCCGTAATGTCCGCCCGCGTCACACGCGAGTGGTTCGGTGAGAACCGTAGCCTTGGAGGAGTCACGGATTCGGTCCAGCAGCGGCGGCGAGTACCAACCCGGGGCCTCACCGCTCATCCATACCTCCAGCGCTGGCGCGGGCGGGCGCACTCGACCGAGCACATAAAGGGAGACCGCGAACAGCGTGCCGCCGCTCGCGATCCCGAAGCAGATCCATAGCGCGGTCTGGGTGCCGGCGGCCGGGCTGCCTCCGACCGTCGCGGCTACGTGAACCAATACCGGGGCGACCATGAATGCCGCGACCGCCCGCAGCAGCTCGATAATCGCGAACACGCGCTGCAGGGCGTTGTTGCGCAGCGAGAAGCCGGCGATGAAGAGCGCCGGCGCCACCGAGCCGCCGACTCCGAATCCGACTAGTCCAGAGCCGAGCGCCATGGCCAACGACGTAGGCGGGAGCTGAGACAGAAGTAGCAGGATTCCCGCGATCAGCGAGAGCATGCCGCCGAGCACGAGGTAGTGGAGACCCCGGGTCCGGAAGACCACCCCGAGCAGAACAGCGGTGATCAGCGCAGCGATGAACTCGGGGAACTGAAGCAGCCCCAGGTGCACAGGAGTGAACTTGTTTGTGAGCAGGATGGCGGCCAGCGCCACCGCGGATATAGAACTCGCAGCGGCGCACATCGCAACCACGATCCCGCTCACTGGGAACGTGCTGCCGAGCGGGCGAATGCACAGCAGGGGTCGCTTGGCGCGATACTGGTACACGATGAGAAGTACGATCAACGCGAGCCCACCTGCCAGCGGCACGAGCGTCACAGCGTCCAGGAACGAGTGGGTGAGCAGCTCCGAGGCGCCGTAGAACAGGGCCACGCAGCCCGCGGCGGCCAGTCCGACCGGGCAGGGGGTTGCGAGTGGCGCTGGGATCAGCCGGCGGGGCGTCCTGAAAGGTCAGCAGCGACAGCAACAGCGCCGCCGCAGCGATGCCTGCGACGACCCAAAACAATGGACGCCATCCGTTGGCTTCCGCCTGGATGCCGCCCACAAGCGGCCCCAGCGCGACTGCTCCGAAGATGCAAACATTGAGGATCATCGCCGTCCACCGCAGCTTGGAGATGTCAAACGCGACGACGAGTGGGGGGACAGCCGCAATCAGTAGCAGGCTGGTGCAGAGGCCCTGCAACACGTGGCCGGCGATGAAGAATCCCGCATCGGGAGCGGCCGCCGCGAGCACGGAGCCGAGTACCAGCAGCGCGGCATAGAGGACCAGCATCCGACGCTGCGGAAGATGCTGAGCCAAAAGCACAGCCAGAACCGTCCCCACGGCATAGCCGGCATTGGCCATGCCCGAGGTCAGACTCATCGCCTGGAGACTCATATGCAGGTCCCTGGCGATGATCGGGGTGATCGGCTGCAACGCCGCCGAAAGCGCCAGGTACGGGACCAGGGCAAAGATCACCATGGCCGCGGCCGCCGGATAACGGGCTGTCCAGGGGCCCTCTCGCATCAGTCGATTAGCCAGTCCACTGCGACCATGGCATCATAGGCTCACGGCGCCCGGACGAGCGATTGACTGCTCAGCTGCGCCGATCAGCGAGAGGTCCACGGCGCACGTCGTGCTCTCTAGCGGCGCCAGAAAGCCAGCCGCTGCACCGACGCCTTGAAAATGTGACGCCAGGTGATCTGGGTAACGGTGCGCTCTGACATCGCATCGAACGGGCTGAAGCGCATCTCGCCGCCGGTCCCCAGCTCGATCGTTCCATCGTCCCGCCGGCTGCCGTTCACGAAGATCCAACCACGCTCGACGCGAGGGTTCTCACTCACGGCCTGAGCCTAGCCAATCGTTCGTGACGTGCGACGTCAGACCGCAATCGTGCCGCGGCATCTTGTCAAGTCCGACCAGCCCCCGCCAGCAGGCTCGGCGCCTTCGAGTTGGCGGGCTCCGATCTCGTCCGATGTAGATGATGTGTCCGCTTGATTTCCCGTTGTGCGATTCGGACACGTGAACTCGGCGCTCCGGGTGAGGCTCCATGTCGAGAACGGGGTCGCGGCTCCGACTAGGGTCCACACGATCCCGAAAGGAGCTTTGATCATGATGATCAGCACCCGATTCAGTATCAGCACCGACGGCTATGAGGAGAGCAATGACTGACACCACCTGCCACATGTCGATCTCCCTCGACGGCTTCGTCGCCGGGCCAGATCAAAGCCGCGAACACCCGCTCGGCAAGCGGGGCCGCGAGCTTCACGGCTGGCACCTCGGCGACGAGCGCGCGAACGAGGCGGACGCTGCCGCCGCGCGCCGTTTGCTGCGCCCCCGCGGCGCCTACATCATGGGCCGCAACATGTTTGGCCCGATCCGCGGCGAGTGGGACGAGGAGTGGTCGGGCTGGTGGGGGCCCGAGCCGCCCTACCACGCGCCGGTGTTCGTCCTAACCCATCACGCTCACGCGCCGATCGAGATGGAGGGCGGGACGACGTTTCACTTCGTCAGCGATGGCTTCGACGCCGCCTACGCCCAGGCCCGCGAGACTGCCGGCGCAGACGGCATCGACATCGCGGGCGGCGCCTCGACCGTCCGCCAAGCGCTGCTGGCGGGCGTCATCGACGAGCTCTGGCTCGACATCGCCCCCGTTCTGCTCGGGTCCGGCGAGGGGATATTCAACGGCGTCGCCGCGTTCGATTTCGAGCCCGCCGAGGTCCTCCATTCCCCACTGGCGACGCACATCTGCTATCGCCGGGTGGGTTGAGGCCGGATACGACGATGAAATACATGATCCTTCTGTACGACAACGCCGACATGCGCGAGATCTTCTCGTCGCGCAGCGACCTGATGGAGGAGATGGACGGATTGCTCGAGGAGATCAGGCAGTCGGGCGAGCTCGTCGCGACTGAGCCGCTCGCCGACCCTGTGCAGACGAAGACAGTGCGCCCGGCCGACGGCCCGCCTGTGGTCACGGACGGGCCGCTCGTCGAGGCCAAGGAACACTTCGGCGGCTACCTGATCGTCGACTGCGAGACCAATGAGCGCGCGGTCGAGATCGCCGCGAAGTGGCCGAGCGCACCGTTCGCCCCGATCGAAGTCCGGCCGATCCTCGATGTCGGCGGCGCCGACCTCTGAGACCCACGAGCACCTCCTGCGCCCGCTGGCGCCGGAGGTGCTCGCCCTGCTCGTGCGCCGCTACGGCCCGTTCGACGCCTGCGAGGACGCGGTCCAGGAGGCACTCCTCGCAGCGGTTAGGCAGTGGCCGGAGACGGGCGTTCCCGAGAACCCGCGTGCGTGGCTCCTCACGGCCGCCTCGCGCAGGCTGATCGACGAGTTCCGCAGCGACGCCGCCCGGCGCCGACGCGAACAGTGGGACGCGCTTCGGACAACACGCCAGGACGCACCGGCTCACGACGACTCGCTCGGGCTGCTGTTCCTGTGCTGCCACGAGGCGCTGTCTCCCCCATCGCAGATCGCTCTCACTCTGCGGGCCGTCGGCGGTCTGACGACCGCCGAGATCGCGAGCGCGTTCCTGATCCCCGAGGCGACGATGGCGCAGCGGATCAGCCGCGCGAAGCGAACGGTCGCGGAGGCGGGCGCGCGCTTCGAGCTGCCGGATACGGGCCCGGACGAACCTCGGCTCGCAGGCGTTCGGCACACGCTCTATCTGATCTTCAACGAGGGGTACACCGCCAGCTCCGGCGCTCAACTCCAACGGCTCGAGCTCGCGCACGAAGCGATCCGACTGGCGCGGATGCTGCATAGGCTGCTGCCAGGCGACGACGAGATCACCGGCCTGCTGGCTCTGATGCTGCTGACCCATGCGCGCCATCGCGCCCGCACCGGACCCTCGGGCGAGCTGATCCCGCTCGCCGAGCAGGACCGCGGCCGCTGGGATCGCCGGCTGATCGCCGAGGGTGTGGCGCTGACCGAAGGGGCGCTCACGGCGGGTCCCGTCGGCCCGTTCCAGCTCCAGGCCGCAATCGCGGCCGTCCACGCCGAGGCGCCGAGCGCGGCCGAGACCGACTGGCGCGAGATCACCGCACTGTACGAGCTGCTCGAGCAAGTCGCCCCCAACCCCGTCTTCACGCTGAACCGCGCGGTCGCGCTCGCGATGCTCAAAGGCCCGCAGGCCGGCCTCCAACTGCTGGCCGAGGTGCAGCAGGACCGGCGCCTGACGACCAACCACCGCGTTCCAGCGGTCCGCGGTCACCTGCTCGAGCTAGCCGGCGACAGCGCTGCCGCCGCCGAGGCATACCACATTGCGTCCCGGCTCACGACCAGCCGGCCGGAACGCGACTACCTCCTGCGCAAGGCGGCCGCGATCGCGGGCTAGCGCGACTCGAGCATGACACGCTCGAGGCCGCAAGCAGTGCCGCGCTCATCCCCTGGCGCGGCACCAAGCTCCCAAGAACCGCTTCGCTCCTCCGACGGGCATTCGGCTCGAGGCCACTCCTCTGCTCCTTTGCGCAGAAACAGCGACTCGTGTCACGAGCGCTTTCGTCTCGAGGGAGTCTTGGAGGCGGCGAGCGCAACGGAAGGTGTGCGCCGCGCGCTGAGACGTACCGTGCCTTGACGTTGGAAGCGCTAAGCACGTCTGGACGGCCCGCCGCGCTCCTCGGCCATGATCTCGGTGCAGAGCCCAACGCATTCGTTGCAGATAGCGACGGCCGGCGTTGGCCCCGAGACGATGATTTCAACCTCGGCGTATACCTTGCCGCAGAAGGAGCAACGAAGAGCGTCGCGATCGATCGGAGCCCGTGCTGCCTCGGCTTCGCGTCCGAGCTCGGAGTCCTCGTCTGCCATGCGCGAGATGCTAGCTGCGCGCGACCCGCCGACCGTTCGCTAGCCGTTGGGGAATGAGATGCCTGGCTGGCTCGCCCTGGAGGTGCGTGGCGGCTTCTCCGTTTCCTCCGTTGGGCCGCGTGAACGTGATTTTTGTCGCACGCCAAGGGTGGGGCGCGCGGGCATCCTGTGAGGTGCAGCAAGCCGTTGAGGAAGGGGCGTTCTGATGTTCCGAGCTAGAGCAAGCAGACCCGCGTCGGACGCCGTGGCCGCATCCGATCCCCTCCTGGCCAGTGCCCGCGAGTCGTGGCGTTGGTATGACCGCCACGCGGGGCGGGCCCGACGCTCCTATCAGGCACTCGAGGTGTTCCAGATCGGGAGCGGAGCGATGATCCCGCTGGCTGCGGCCGTGCACTGGCCGATCGCCGTGAGCGCGTCGCTGGGCGCCGGGATCGCCTTCGCCGGTGGGATCCGATCGGCTTTTCGCTGGCAGACGAATTGGGTCACGTGGTCGATCACGGCGGCCAAGATGCAGCATGAGATCTCGCTCTACACGGCCAGGATTCCCCCGTACAACCATGACAGCGGCGGACAGCGGCTTCTTCGCAGCGTGGCGCGCCTCGAGATGGCAGAGACCGTTCAGTGGGCGACGCAGGCCCAGCAGGGCGAGCAAGGCCAAGTCACGACCTCATCGACTAACAGCAATGGTGGACCATGAGCGCGCTGCTCGCTTCGCCGGCAGACACTGAGCGTCTCACGCACGCGTGGCCCACGACGACGGACGAGCTCCAACAGCTCGCGGCCTGTCGAAGCTGCGGTCGGGCCACGCTGAGGCTCTTCGTCGAGAGCGCGAACTGGGTCGGTCGGCGCGTCGAGACGATCGAGTTCCTCGACGACCGCACGGTGCGCCGGCGGGTTAGCGTGAATTACGTGGTCCCGCACACGGGGCTCGTGCTGCGGCGCGGGAGCGGCGCCCCGCCGGTCCGCGTCCTTCCGATCGCGTCCCTACGACGCAAGAGCCTGATCAATTTCCATTTCAAGGGCCCGGACGACCGGCCGGTGCCGCTGCTCGGCCTGCGTGAGAACCAGGCCGTCACCCTGGCCTTGATCAACGCGTGGGCGGCGCTGGCGCTCGACGCCGGCGAGTGCCACGACCTGGCCACTCAGTTCACCGTTGAGTCGAACGCCTACAGGGTGATCAAAGACATCATCGAGGGCGATCAGGACGAACTCAACGACGCGTGGGGCGTCTTCCAAGGCACCACCGCCGAAACCGGCCCGTCAAAGACACTGAGCGAGAGCCTGAGTGACGTCGATCGCCGCCTGCTGCGGTGCCTGCGCGCCGATCCCTGCTTTGGCATCGTGCTCGAGCGTCTGGCGCACAATTGGCTCCTGCTCGCGACGGATGCCGGCGAGCCCGGTGAGCACTGCATCGTCAAGTTCTCGTACGACGAGCCGCTCACTGCGCGTTACAGCGATGCTGGCTACACGCCCCATGAACCGACGCCAGAGGGTGGTATTGCGCCTCCACGCTACGAGCCTGGAGACCGACGGGGCTGGCGACGCGATCTGCTTGCCGGGCTAGGGCTCAGGGCAGCCCTCGTTCGCTTCCCTGTACCTGGCGCGGAGCTCGCCAGCAGCTATCACCTCGAGGTTGCGGCACCGACGGGAGCATCGATTGTTGAAGCGAGCCTTCTCGCGGGTCTACCGAACCTATACGGCGATCCAACTGATAGTGACCCAGCAGAAGACCGCCGCTACTACGCGGACGGCTACGCGCACAGCAGAATCGATCCGCGCCGCCGCCGGCGGCGTCCGTCCTACGACGTCATGGGACCCGGCAACCCGACCATTGACCTGCACGTCGCGGATGTCCCCTACGGCTCGCTGTCCCGCGGTCAGGTCCTGCTGCGCGGGCGCCCGCAGGGCTGGCTGGCCACGAGCGCCGCATGCTCGTGGGTGGCGTCGGTTGCGCTATGGGGCACGAGTCACTCTCATCTGGATAACGGCGTCGCCGCAACCCTGTTGATCACGCTGGCTGCGGCGATCGTCACACTGGTCGTGCGCGAGGACGAGCATCGCATGGTGACCCGTTTGCTTGGTGTCCTGAAGCTCGTAGCCGCCTCGTCGGTCGCGCTCCTCGTCGTCGCCGCCGTGGCTGCAGCGACCTTCGACGAGGGGTACCAGTGGGTAGCGGCGCTCGCGTGGGTCAGCGTGGCGCCGCTTCTTTTGACCACCCTTTCCTGGAGCCTCTCGATCTACTCGCTACGGGACTTGGGAGGTCGCGATCTCGATCGCCGCCTCTTGAATTGGTTCGCACAACGCGGAGGTGCTGAGGCTGGGGGCGACCGTCGCTCGCCGAAGGAAACGGCAGGATTTCGGCGCGCGCTTGCCCATCCGGTCCGGCTGGTCGCGAAGCGCGCAGACCGTCGGATCAAACACCAGATGTTCATGCGCGAGTCTCCCTGGGAGCAGTATCCGCTCCCACCCGAGGATAAGGAGAAAACGGGTGGCATCGCCTGGCAGCGCCGCGAGGAACAGCGTAGCTTCGCCGCGGCGCTTGATGGGGCAGACTTTCCCTACGATCGCGCCGTCACGGAGCTCGGCTTCGACCGTCCCGCGATCCGCGTGGCCTCGGCGGAAGGATCGCGGATGACCTTCAATTGGAACGCGGTGAATCGCCACGAATTTATGCGGCGACTGCGGGACGCCGACATCCCGAACTGCTGATGCCGATCGGCGGTTCGTCACCCGAAAAGTTTTCCCCGAGACACGATCCGGAGGCGTAGGGTACCCGCCGTGCGAGAGGCCCTTCAGGGGTGCTCTTATAGGACACGAGTAAGGGGGTTCGTGTGATGTGTCCCGCTGCAGCCGTGGCCCAACGCGGTGCCGGTAGCCTGCCCTTCCCGGACAAGCCTCTGGGCACGGTCAACGCCGACATGCCGTTCGACCACATCATCGTCGTGATGATGGAGAACCATTCTTTTGACAACCTGCTCGGAGGCTTGCCCGGGGGGCTGACGTTTGACGCCCAGGGTAAGGCGACCAACAGCAACCCCGGAACGCAGCACACTCCGCCGACCGTCGCGTCCTTCCCGGTGCCGGATACCGCCCAAGCGAAGAACGTGACTCAGAGCTGGAAGTCCACACACATGCAGATCAATGGCGGTCAGATGGACGGGTTCGTGCGATCGGCCGGCGCGGTGCAGCCAATGGGCTACTACACGCAGGAGACGCTGCCCTTCGCCTACTCGCTGGCCTCCGCGTTCACGGTCGGCACCAGGTGGTTCTCCTCCGTCCCCGGCCCGACATATCCGAACCGCCGCTTCCTGCTCGCAGGGACGGCGTGGGGAGGCACCACCACCACCCCGGCAACGTTGCTCGATCCGCCGCCCCCACACGGAACCATTTACGACAGCCTGTCGGCCCACCACATCAACTGGCGCAACTACTTCAGCGATCTCCCGATGAGCGCCCTCATTCCGTCGATCATCCTCAAGCACGCTGCGCATCTCGTCCCGCTCGACAAGTTCTTTCACGACTGCCAGTCAGGCACCCTGCCTCCAGTCAGCTTCGTCGACCCCCGGATCGGAGTGCTGTCCTCAATCGGCTTGCCGCTGGCAACGCTTCCACCCCTGATCAAGGACGCGCTCCAGGTGCTCGGCACCGACTTTCAGGCGACCGACCCCGCCGAAACCCAGGAGGACCCGCAGGACATGTATTGGGGCGAGCTCTGGGCATACGGCATCGTCCAGGCCGTTCTCAAGTCACCGCTGTGGGAGCGCACGCTGCTCATCTACATCTACGACGAGCACGGCGGCTACTACGACCACGTGGCTCCTCCGGCCGCGGTTGCACCGGACGACATCGCTCCGAAGCTCCAGCCGGGGGACCCCGCCGGCAGTTACGACATGTATGGCCCCCGTGTCCCCGCCATCGTCGTGTCGCCGTACGCGGCGCCGCAGGGCGTGACGGACGTCGTGCATGACCACACGAGCGTGCTGGCCACCATCGAGGCGAAGTGGAACCTGCCGGCGCTCACCAACCGGGACGCCAACGCAAACACCGTCATGGACTTCCTCGGTCTCGACGCTCCTCAATTGAACCGCGACCCGCTCACCGAGCCGTCTAAAACAGGTCCCTCGGGGCCCGTGACGCCCGTGGCCTGAGGCGCCCGCCAGGACGTCGGTCGGCTGGCGCCTCCGGCCCACGGTGGGACGTCTGCGTCGTGAGGTCCATGGCTCGCCGAACCGCTGCCTTGCAGCCGCTCTACTGATAGGCGAGCGCCTGCAGCCGGTCGAACACGAAGACTCCCTCGACCGCCTCGGGATCGGTGCGCCGCGCCGCGTGGACCTCGACGGTCAGTGCATCCGGGTTGCCCAGGCGCCGGATGCTGTCCGTTATCTCGATCGACACGTTGATCGGGGTGAGGTGATGGGCGGGACGACGATCAAACGCGCTCACCGGCGCGCGATTCCAATCGCAATGATCATCCACGCCCCAGCACTCGCCCGGAGCGAACACGGTGAACGCGCCGCAGAAACTCTCGTGCTCGCGCCCGGCGTCGGCCGGCAGCTCACCTGGATTGACGAACACGAATGCGGTGAACGTTCCGCGGTCGCGACGTACGTTCACAAAGTCGAGGTCGAGACGGCTGAGCGATTCAAAAGCGATCGGCAGCGCGAGCGGTTCGGGCGTGCGCCAGCTTTGCATCAGGCAGTCCCGGTGGCCGATGCGGTCTGCGCCGCGTAGTCATAGCCGAGCTGATTGACATCGAGGACCTCGCGAACCTTGAGTGAGGGAGCGGTCGCGAACGTCATCGATGTATCGAGCAACTGCTGCGCGGGAACTGCCGACGGCTTGTTGTGCTGCCAGATTCGCCACAGGCGGTCGACCATGGAGTGATGCGCCCAGAAGAGCGGGTCATAGGCCGCCCAGTTCTGATCGCCCATCGTGCCGCCGACCCAGTCGTGGATGTTGTCGTGCAGCTGCCAGCAGCGCTGCTCGAACTCCTTGTAGGAGGGTGCGTTCATCATCCAGTCATACAGATCCACCTGCTGGCCGCCGATCGTTGCGGTGTGCAGGGGCGGGGGCAATGGAGCTGGTCCCTGACCCGGCCCCGGAGGCGCGCCTGGATCACGCGACGTGGCTGTGGGCCAGCCGGGCTGAACCTGCACTCCCGACGGCTTGATGGGTGCGCCGAGCAACGGGTTACCTGCGCTGGCGTCAGTGAACGCGGCGGGTATATCTGGTTCGTCGATCCAATTCCACCACGGGACCGTGACGTCGGGATCGACGTCTTGGAGAGCGAGCTCGAAGTGATAGAGATAGCCCCTGTGCCAGGGCAAGAATAGATCGTTGTGGTGCTGGCAGATGTCAAACGCGACTCCGTGCCAGTTCGCGAAATACTGAAATCCCTTGTTGTCGGGGCGCGCGATGAAAGTGGTCATTGCGGCGCGAAAGCGCGCGACTTCATCGGCCGACATCTGCGTGACACTCTGGCGTAGTTTGACCTGCGCCGGGACTGGCGCTGACTGCGCCAGGGCCTGCATCCCCATGTGACGACCGTACCACGCACGGAGCGGAGGTGCAACAGAATATCGGGCCTCCGAGCCGGGGGCAGAATGTGCTCACCCACTACGAGTCGCTTGTTACCTCGCTGTGGCTTTGGGCCGCACCAGCAGGAGCGACGGTAGCTCGGGTCGGGCAAGCCTCAGGTAGAAGCGTCCGATTCCGGCAAGCCCAAGGAATAGGCTGGGGGTTGGGCCGCCGTGCGCCCCGCGGTTACGAGTTGCCGCTGGTTGCGTACCGAGTCACCAGCGCGTCGATGTAGTCAGCGTAGGCCTGCGCGAGTTGCGGCTGGACGAACGAGATGGTGTTCTCGGCATTGCGCAGGGCGTTGGTCGAGAAGTTGAAGCTGCCGGTGACGACGGTGTCGTCGGCGACGACGATCTTGTCGTGCATGAAGTTGTGGGCATTGTCGGGATGCTGCTCGCTGAATGCGAGCGAGCGCTTGGGCACCATGCGAGCGAGAACCGCCTTCAGCAGCGCCAGCTTGGCCGCATCAGACGCATGCTGCTCCCATGTCTTGCGCACTTGGTCTGTCTCGCCGAAGTCATAGATGCCGCTGAAGTCGATGCCGGCGTCGATCTGCTGCTTGAGTGCGGTGAGGATCGGCTCTGAGGAGGTGACCATCGAGGCGACGCGCACCCGCCGGGTTGCCGAGGAGATCGCCTGGACGATGAGCTCTTGGACCGCGGCACCCTCCGCGGGGGCGAACGCATAGTTGACCTCCAACCCGTTGACCGTGACGACGCCCTCATCTCCCCGGCCGGTCCCGCTCAGCTTCTCCGTCGTCCACAGGTCGTCGAAATCGGCGGTGTAACGAGCCGCCAGATCCGGCGAGGCGATGACGACGATGTTGTTCTCCTGCAGCGCCCAGGCGTCGACCGTGAAGTTGGTCGACCCCATCCACACCGCCGCGTCGGGCGACGCCGCGTCGGAGATCATGTACTTGTGATGCATGATCTGGCTGCCGGCAGTGATCGGCTCGTGGGCGACGTCCTGCGAGGTCGCCGTCGACTCCTCGGCGATCGCCTTCGTGGCGACCGCGGGGTGCAGCGTCGCCTGGAGGAATCGTTGGGTGCCGGTGGGTGCCGGGTCGCCGGCGGCGCCGCGGAACTGCTTGATGATCTCCTGGTCGCTGGCCTCGTTGGCGTCATAGGCGACCCGTACGGTCACGCCGCGATCTGCCGCCTCGTTGATAGCGGTGACGATCATCTCGCTAATCGCGGGCAGCGCAAGCCGGAAGTCATAGATGCAGATGTCCAGCGTGCTGTTCGCCGATCTGACAAACCCGGCGAACAGGGCGGCGACCTGGGCGGCCTGCGCCTGGATAGCCGCCGCCGTAGATTGCTGAGCGATCGGCTGGCGCTGTACGTCGCCGTCGATCTGTGACAGCAGGTGGACGGCGATCCCGTCAAGCGCGGGGACATCGGTGATCATCGGTTGCTCCCTTGTTTGCACGTCCCTGTCCGGGCTGGTGCGGTTGCCGCTGTGCATTGAGCCATGGCCATGCAGACCCTCGCCGTCTTGCCAGCTGTCCTGCGGGCATCACTTTGGCCAACCGACCTGCCCTCATGACCATGGCGGCGACATCCTTCGAGTCAGTCGCCGATATATGTCAGCCCGGCGCCAAACTCGGCTGCCGCGGACGGGCGCGCCACGCCGAGTTCCTCGGTCCGCGCGTCGACAAGTGCCGAGCGAAGGCGAGAGCCTGAGGCCGATCCGCGAGATCAGGTGAACTGAGCCTGGTCGGCGACGTAGTACGGGCCCTCGACCGCGTTGATGACCCCGATCCTCAGCTCGTGGCCGTTGGAACGCTTCCAGCTGCAGAACGTGTGTCCGAGGGCGCCCTGGCAGCCCTCGAACGACCAGCCCTCGCCGGACGAGAAGCTCTGAACAAAGATCTCGTTCACCCCGGAAGGGGTGGCGTTCTTGCCGGCCTGGTCGCGGTTGTGGGCCTCCCAGGCGCCGAACACGTCCTTGGCGGCGGTCTGCGGGTCTGGCGCGGCGAGATAGCCGTTGACCAGATGGTTCCAAGTCTGCTGTCCGACGATCCCGTCAACCGACAGGCCGAGCAGCGTCTGGAAGGCCCGCACCGCGTCATTGGTGTCCGGGCCAAAGACGCCGTCGATGGCGATCTGGCCGCCATCACCTCGCCCGTGGATCTGACTCTGAACGGCGCGCACAGCGTCACCGGTACCTCCCTGCTGCACCTGGATGATCAGCTGCGGCCAGGTCTGCGGCCCGACAATCCCATCCGCGCCCAGCCCGCGCGACGACTGAAACGCCTCCACGGCGGACTTCGTCCCCGGACCATAGACCCCGTCGACCCCGGTGGAGTGCCCCTGCGCCGTCACCAGGTACTGGATGGTCTTCACGTCCTCACCGGTCGATCCCTGCTGCTCCAGCGGCCATGTAAGCGCCATCTGATATCCCCCTTCTTGCCGAGTGAACTGCACCCGAACATACCCGTGAGCGGACCGCACGGCTGCGACATTCATCACGTCTGTGTAATGCTGGCTCCGTCGCTCGGCCCCTGCTCATAATAGACAGACTGGATTTGTGACGGGACTTGACGACTCGCCAAGACCTACCAACACGTAGCGATGTAGAGTGAGCTTTGGGTAGGTCTGTACAGAAGTCCTACAGCCAGCGTTGACGGGTTACCCGATCTGTAAAGACCGGGAAAGCCGCCCAGAAAAACTCCCCCGGGCGCAGCAGGGTGTGAGACACTGGCCGTGCACAACGCCGGCGCTGTCCGGCTGGCCGGCGTATCACCAAGCCAGATCAGGAGTGGGGAAGATGATGCGGACGCGCGTCGTGCTTGGGGCGGCAGCGCTCACCGTGCTGGCGACCGTCGCGGGGCAAGTCGGCGACGCGGGCGGACGTACGCCCACCGCGGTGCACCCAGCCGCGAGCACATCGCCCGCCGGTCGGTGCCAGGGCAGGGCGCTTGGCATATCGCTGAGGCAGGCCTCGCCGGGTGTCAGCCATCACGGTTATGTGATCGAGTTCCGCAATCGGGGAGGTACGTGCACGATCACGGGATATCCGGGCGTCGATGCGCTCAACGCCCAAGGCCGTCGGATACTCGGTGCGATGCGCACCAAAGCCGGCTTCCTCGGCGGCTTGGGCTCGGGCCCGATCCCGAACGTGCATCTCGCGAAGGGCAAGGTCGCCTCGGCGATGGTGGAATGGATCGATCTCGGATCACCTTGCCCCACGGCTCGCTCGCTCAAGATCACGCCGCCGAACACGTTCAGGTCCGTCGTCCTTTCGCCGAGGTCGCTCAAATCGGAAACCCTCTGCCACGTGGAGATTCATCCGGTGCTACCGGGGACGACTGGACAGAAGCGTTAGACGCTCGCCAGCTCGAGAAAGGCAAGCTCGTCATGACTTTGGTTCCACCCACGCGTCGACGCTCACTCGTGTTGGCACTCGCGATAATGGGCGCAGTCGCGTCGCCCGCGGTAGCTCTGGCGCCTCCGACCCCCGGGCTCGCGGCGGCATCCGTCCCGACCTGCGCGACGTCGAACCTGCGGCTAGACAAGATCGGTGAAGATGACTTCACCAGCCACCGAGGCTGGATCTTCGCGTTGCGCAACGTCGGATCGCGAACCTGTCAGCTGAAGGGCTACCCGAGCGTCCGGCTGCTCGACGCCCACGCGCGCCCGATGCCGACGAGGATCGGTCGCTTCGGTGGTCCTGCCCACACCGTTGTTCTGGCCACCTGGCACCGGGCGTTCTTCGCCACCACCTACGCCGTCAGTGGGCCCTGCTCGGCAGCTGTATTCGCCTACGGAATGGGGATCACACCGCCTCGGCTGAGCCCGCGCCTGGTCTGGTACGCGGGGCGCTTCGACCTCTGCGGACCCGCACCGGCCGAGGTCAACGTATCTCCCGTCGCGGCAACGCGCCGCTTCTAGCTTGGAGGAGCCGTTCCGGGATTCCGTCGGCGACCAATGGCTCGAGCTGGCCGATGCAACGGCTGGGCGATGACGGAACGACGTCGTCTCAGTCGCGCCACCCCAACCAACGTCGTTCAGCGCTATCCATCCCAGTCCCAGTTGAATATCACGCGCTTGCCGGCCTCTGCCGAGAGGTTGCGCAGGTCATACATCCCGGTATGGATCTGGAGGAAGCTGACCGCCTTGGAGAACACCAGCGCGACCGCCGTGCGGGTGTCGACGGTCATCGTGACCGGGCCGTGGGCGCTGTTCTGAGTGTCGATCCAGCTGATCGCGTTCCCCCAGGCATCAAACGCCTTGATCTCCTTCCACCACGTGATGTTCGACGGTGTCTGGAGGACGATCTGCATCTGGGTGGGACCGATGCCGTAGGGAGCGCCTGGCTGGGTGCTGAGCTGGATGTCGTCGTTGGCGGGCAGGCCGCCTACCCCACACCCCGTCTCGTCGGACCCCAGCGAATAGCAGCCGCTGAACTCGGACCAGTTGATGTAGTACTCGGCGAGCCGAGGCAGCGGCCCCGGACCTGATGGGGGCGGTGCCGGCCGACACGTGACGCACTGCGCCGCCGAGGCCGACGAGATCGATACCGCGCCCAGCACGACGGCAGCCGTGGCCGCCGCAGCAAGCGCATACGCGGAGACGGTCGCGAACGTGGACCGGCGCTTCATTTGCATGCGAACCTCCTCGCAATGGAATAGCCGTGCGCCACCCACCCTCATGGCGCCCGCTCACGAGGCGATCACCAGCGGGTCACAGACCCGGCGCGGAGCCGAGCGCTGGTTGCAATCGCGATTCTGCTCGACGTCGCCCACAAGCGACCGCGACTCGGCGATCGCAGACCCGTGCGAGCCCCAGCATCCGCGTCCTTGGCGCCTGGAGGCGAGAACTCTTGCGAACGCTAGAGGCTGGACGGTCGGGGCCGGCGCCGTTGGTGCTGGCGTGCCAGCATTGGAGCACCGCCGCTCCGCCGGCCGCTGGGACGCGCACGGAAGCTCCGTGGAGCGAGCCCTCCTACGGACGGCACCAGCAGGACGAGCAAGCTAGAACCTCGAGTCTCATTGCGATGGCCCGCTCATCACATTAGTGTGCGAAATGTGGAGCACAGCATCGATCCCGACCTCGTACATCACGTCTGGGATCGCTCGCTGGACCCGGCGCTGTGCGTTGCATCAGGCGACGTCGTCCACTACGCGCTGCGAATGACTGGGCATGGGCAGGTGGCCGAAGGGAACTCGTATGAGGACGTGAGGCTCGATTCGGCGACGAGCTACAACCTGTCTGGGCCCGTGTTCATAACCGACGCGCGGCCCGGAGACACTCTCCGCGTCGATGTCGTCGCGCTCGAGACCGGGGACTGGGGATGGGCGGCGATATTGCCCGAGCGCGGCTTACTGCCTGACGACTTTCCCGATCCCTGGCTCGGAACCTTCGACCTACGTACCCGCGGACATGTCGAGGTCGCGCCGGAGGTCGGCATACCGACTGCTCCTTTCCTCGGCACGATGGGCACGCACCCGGACGCGCCTGCGACGGCGCCTCCGCAGCCGCCCCACAAGGGCGGGGGGAACATCGACGCGCGATACATCACCAAGGGCTCCACGCTCTGGCTGCCGATATGGTGTGACGGCGCACTATTCTCGTGCGGCGATCCGCACGCTGCGCAGGGCGACGGCGAGGTTTGCCTTACCGCCATCGAGTGCGACATGCGTGCCAGTCTCCAGCTGACCGTCGAGCGCCGCTCCATACCTGGCCCGTGCTTTCGCACACCCGGCAGGCTCTCGAGGATCGACGAGAGCGAAGGTCACTTCGGCACGATGGGCATCCACAGTGACCTCAGAGAAGGCGCGCGCCTGGCGGTACGCTCGGCGATCGACTGGCTTGAGGCTGAATACGGGTTGAGTCGCGCCCACGCCTACGTGCTCTGCAGTGCAGCCGGGGATCTGAAGATCCTCGAATTAGTGGATGCGGGTGTCTGGAACGTGGGCTTCACGATCCCTTTGTCGATCCTCCGGCGTCGAACGGAGTCACGGGGTGAGTAACTTCACACACACTCAGAGGCCCGAATCGCCACCCACCGGCGGTCAGCCGATCTGGATCGATGCGCAAGCGCTGCGCTCAGCGCTATCCCAAGACCAGGCCGTCCGAGCGCTACAAGACGGATTCGCCCACCCTGGGCCACTTCTTGCTCCTCCGCGCACGTCTCTTGACCACGCCGGCGGAACGTTATTGATCATGCCGGCGGCCGGCGCCGCGGGTGCGGGCGTCAAGCTGGTCACCGTTCAGGGTTCGAATCCGGCACGCAACCTGCCTCTGATCCACGGCATCTACGTTCTATTCGATGGCGAGACGCTCTCCCCCAGGGCGCTGCTCGATGGAGCGGGGCTTACGGAGGTGCGCACGCCCGCGGTCTCGGCTCTGGCAACGAGCTATCTGGCGCAGCCGGACAGCCGCAGGCTGGTCGTGTTTGGGGCCGGAATCCAAGGTCGTGCTCACGTGGAGGCGATGAGGGCGATCCGCCCGATCGAGCATGTCAGCGTGGTGGGCCGCGCGGGCGGGGGCGACACGGCGGATCGTCTTGTGCGCGACCTCGTTGCGGCGGGGATCGACGCGGTCATCGGCACCGCCGACGACGTCGCGCGTGCGGACATTGTGTGCACGTGCACGACGTCTCCGACGCCGCTCTTCGATGGACGTCAGCTCCGGCCCGGAACCCACCTCAACGCGATCGGATCATTCCAGCCACACACGCGCGAGTTCGATACCGCGACTTGTGAGCGCGCTCGGATCGTGGTCGAGGAGCGTGAGGCTGCTCTGACCGAGGCCGGCGATCTGATGCTGCCGATCAGCGAGGGCGCGATCACCGCCGATCAGATTGCCGCCGACCTCGCGGAACTCGTCCGAGGAGCCGTTGTCCGCGAGGGTTCTGCGGACATCACGCTGTTCAAGTCGGTGGGTCTGGCAGCGGAGGACCTGATGATCGCGGCGGCGGCATTGGAGCTCATCGTCTCGTCGTGAGGTGCGGACTCGACAGCGCCGAGCGGCTTGCCCGCAGCGAACAGCCTGTCTTCTACATGGCCGAATACGACCGGTGGTGCGTGACCCGACACGTCGACGTCCTGGACGTGCTCCGAGACGTGGCGACATATTCCTCGGGCGACATGATCACGTTGCCGCCGATCCCCCCGGCGCTCGCTCACGACCTACCCGACGGCCACCCGCAGAGGTTTGCGCTGGTCTCAATCGATCCTCCGGACCACACCCGCATCCGCAAGCTCATCCAGCGCGCGTTCACGTCGAAGCGTGCCGCCGAAAAGGAGCCGGAGATCCGCGCGGTAGCCAACAAGCTGATCGATGGGTTTATCGACCGCGGGCACATCGACCTGCTCGGCGACTACGCCGGCCACATCCCTGTGGCTGTCGTCACCGCCATCCTCGGCGCCCCCGCTCACGACGAGATCCGATTCGAGGAGTGGACACGGGACTCGCTCACCCTGATCGGCAAGCCCGCCATCAGCCAAGAGGAGCTCCTCGAGCTGTACGGCCGGAGCATCGACTTTGATCGGTACGTGCGCCGGCTGATCAAGGATCGCCGGCGGATGCCCCGAGACAACGACCTGATTACCACCCTCGTTCAGGCAACCTCGGACGACGCCGAGCCCACGCTCAGCGACAGCGAGATCGTCGGCCTCATTTCGAGCGTCCTAGTGGCGGGGTCCAGACCTCGGCCATCCTCATGGCCCACGCTGTCTACAACCTTCTGGAGACGCCCGGACGCTGGAAACAGGTCGTAGACGAGCCGGAGCTGATCCCAGCTGCAATCGAAGAGACCCTGCGCCACCGCAGCCCGATTCAGGGCTTGTATCGGACCACGACCCGAGAGGCTCAACTCGGTGGCGTCACCCTGCCGAAGGGTGCGAGGGTCTACGTTCACATCGGCTCCACGGGCCACGACCAATCCGTCTTCGAAGATCCCGACAGCTTCGATATCCACCGTCCGAACGCGACCGACCACCTGAGCTTTGGGCGATGGACCCATTTCTGTCTTGGTGCACCGCTCGCGCGAGTCGAGACCCGCGTCGCGTTGGAATGTCTGACGGCCCGGATTCCCGGGATGAGCCTGGTACCAGGACAGCGTTTGGAATATCAGCCGTCGCTCCAGGTCCCCATGCTTCGCGGACTGCTTGTGCAATGGTCACGCTAGCAAGGAGGTCTTACCGCTGATGACGGCCACAACACCCAGGGCGGTGGACGCCCATAACGACCTCGCCGCCGAGCTGCTCCAGCGCCGCGACGAGGCTCAGCCCTTCACGCGTCACTGGCTACCACTGCTCGAGCAAGGGGGCGTGTGCCTGACGGTATGTGCGGTGAACGTCATCGACGCCGAGCACCCACGCGAAGCGCACGTGAAACTTGCGCTACAGCAGATCGCGACCGTCCATGGCGCGTTGGCTGACGCTAACGGGCGTGTAGTTGCGGTGCAAGAAGCAGAAGACGTTCGAACGGTGCGGGCGGACTCGAACCGGATCGGACTCATGATCGGGCTGGAGGGAACCGAGCCACTCGCTGGGGACCCGATGTTGGCGGCTGTCTTTCATGGACTCGGCGTTCGCTGCTTCGGCCTGACGTGGAACATCCGTAACGACTTCGCGTGTGGCGTCCGCGAGGCGTCCGATGATGGCGTCAGCGCGGCTGGCCGGATACTGCTGGACAACCTTGCGGAACTGGGCTGCGTAGTGGATTTGTCACACGCATCGCCGCGAACTGTCAGCCAGTCGCTCGAGCTGCTTCCGCCAGGACGGGCGTTTGTCAGCCACGCTGGCTGTCGAGCCGTGTTCGATACGCCGCGTAACCTCAGTGACGAGCAGCTGAGGGCGTTGGCCGACCACGGCGGCGTGCTTGGCGTTATCGGTCACCCCGTTGGCGTAGATCCAAGCGAACCGACTGTCGGGCGCATGATCGACCACGTCGACCACGCCGTCGAGATCATGGGGCCCGACCGCGTGGGCATCGGGCCCGACTTCTACCGGCGCGTGGCCCGAGCTCTCAACATTGTCGCCGGCGATCGCGGAATGCCTGAGGGCATGTCGGCGGACGCCGTCGTCGACGGCTTCGAAGGTCCTGAGGCATTCCCCCACCTCGCCACCGAGCTGCGAGCCCGCGGGTATGGCGACGATCTCACCGCTGCGATCTGCGGGACCAACATGCTCGACTTCTTCACCGCGGCACTGTAACTGCCGGCGGATTGATCGACGCGCGTCCGATCAGCGACCCCGCAACGGAATGGCCATCGGGCGTATGGGCGCTCCTGTGGCACCGCGGATCTTCATGCATGCGCCGATGAACGCAAACTCATACACCTTGTCTGCGGCGAGCTCGTCGAGTCGGACCACCTCAAGGATCGGGATTCCCGACTCCGCGAGGAGATATGTGTGCACCGGCTGAAACGGGCCGTCGAAGGAGGCTCCGTGTACCTCGAGCCCGACGTTGTCTGCGCCGATCATGATCGCTCCAGCTTCGGCAATGAAGCGGGCGCCTTCGAGGTCGGGCCCGGGCTCACCCGGGAGGAATCGGTCGGTGTCCGGCCAGAGTGTCATCCGACCGGTGTTGATGAGCACCACATCTCCCGCGCGGAGCTCGGTTCCCTGGGAGCGAAGCACGCTCTCGAGCTCGTCGGCCCCGATCGCGTAGTGGTCGGGGAGGACATCGACGCCATGAGCGGCGGCCACGTCGATCAGGACACCGCGGGAGATGACCGGCGGGTGCCGATCCGCACCCGACACGTGCCACCGCTGTGAGCCGAGATGCTCCCGCATGTCGAAGCAGTTCCAAACGACTCCGTCATAGCCGAAATGGTTGAGCGTGTCGATGTGGGTGCCGATGTGGGTGAACATCGACATCGCGTCCGACGACCGAGACGTCCGCCGCATCGTCTCGGCGCCGACGCCGGCCACGTCATCGATGATCCCGCCGGCTGGCGTGGCCGTCATCCAGAACGTGAACGGCGGGTCGCCCCAGCCGGTCCACGCGGGCATCCCTTCGAAATAGTCGACCGAGAGATCGAAGACCTTATGAGCATCGACCTCCGTGAGAATGCGCGCGACCGACTCGGGGGTCACGAGGTTCAACATCCCAATCTGGTCTTCGGGCCCCCAGGGGCTCCTGCTTGCCTTCCCGGGCTCCGCTTGACGCGCGGCGATGACAGGCTCGGTCTGCTGATCCTGAGGGGGCGGGCACATAAGGGCTCCTTACTTCTGCAGGGACCCTGCGTCAAGCGCAGGGTCCGGGGTTGTCAGGCTTGAACCGGTGATTAGCTGGTAGCGCGGGTCTTGGCTCGGCCGGCTGCCGCCGATCTCGTCCTTCGTGTCTAGGTAGTACTCGCCGCGGGGGCTGCGCCCACCGCGTCTGGCGACCTGCGCCTCCGGCAGCGGGTGTGAGGTCGCTGACATCGACGGTCAGCCCATGACTGAGAAGCTGGACTCCGGCGTGAGCTCGCGCAGACGTGAATAGGCTCCGACATCGAGCTCGGCGCCGCTGTATCGGCATCTCACGCGGACCGGGTCGCAATCGTGGTCGTGACCATTCTCGACGCGGTCGACGAGCTCGGCCATGATGTGCCCGGCCACCGGCGCGTTCTTGAACTGATTGCCGCTTGTTCCGATGGCCATGTAGAACCCGTCGAGACTGGACCGGTCGTATATGGGCAACCAATCGTCTGACACGTCGTACAAGCTGACGATGCCGCGTCGCTCGGTCGGGATCGGCAGTTGCGGGATGCGGCGCGCTAGCCGGAAGCCTGAGCCTCCCACTGTGACTCAGTGACGCGCCGGTCGTAACGCTCGGGATCGCCGACCCATTCCCGGTCATCGCAGATCGGGTCCTCGCTGCCGACGAGGATGTGGTTTGGAGCGTCAGCCGGGATCCGATGCCAAGATCGCCGTCGGAAGTCGCCGCCCCATCGGCTTCGAAATCGAAGCCCGGCGGCGCGGGGACGTGGTGCACCTCGTGCCGCAGCGGACGGGTTCCAACCTTCATGTCGGCCTGTACGCCCGCCATCCGAGGCTTGGCTCCAGCGCCGAGTGCGGTCCCGCCACGTTGATGACGACCGGGGCTGCGATCTTTGTGCCGTCGTCCAGGAGCACGCCAGCCACCCAGCCCGATTCTCGGAGAATGTCGGCGACCCTGGCATTCAACCGGAACGAGCCGCCAATCCCCTCGGCGGCGACTTGGAGGTTGTGCGTCGCGAGCTGGGGGTCGACAACGTACCCGGCGTCTGGCGTGAAGATCGCACCGTCCAGCTCCCGCTTCGGCTCGTCGTGGAAGCTGGGGTCGGTAGGCGAACGAGGGGGCCAGAACTCACGAACGTCGAAGAGCGGCGCCCGTGGAGCGAGGAGACTCAGCCACGTCCCCGTCATCGTATGAGAAGACCCACTCGTCGAAGTGCCTGACCGCCTTCTGAAACTGCCCCGTGCGGCTCTTGATGGAGATTCGTCCCGCATTCGCGATACCGAGCTGTCCCGCGCTCGTCGGCAGTGCCAAGGTAGCTCTCCCAGTTGTTTTTCCAGTAAAAGCTGCCCTCGTGTGACATCGCCACACCGTCGCGCGACGAGTAGTGAAATCGCACGATCGCGCATGAGTGCCCTGTCGGCCCGTAGCCGGCCACTGGGAGCATTTAGAGAAATTCAGACGTCCGGTATCCGCGCCGACCGAGCTCGACAGGCTCTGCGCGGCGCCGATGATCCCGGCACCGATGATCACCACGTCGACCGACCACCGGTACGACAGATGCGCCTCGCACGTTTTAGCGATCCGGAGGTCGGTGGCGGACCCGTGTGTTCGCCAAGAGCGATGCTGAACTTCTCGTCCGTAGCTGAGCGGTGGGAGGGGGAATGCGACCTTCGAGTGTGCCAAGCTCAGCCGCACAAGTGTCTCAGCCATCTTGATGCCCACCGGACCAGGGTTGATCACGGGGACGTGGAGAACCTGGTGAAGGTGGTCGTGTGCCTGATGCCGTTCGTGGTCGATCCGAGCACCGAGTACGTCGGCTCCGTCCTCTTCGACCGCGGCGCGCGCAGCGGCAGTGAGTTTCTTCTTGAGGAGTTCGTCGCTCTTTTGACGCCAAACAGCGAGTGCGCATCCGAAGCGCCAGGACAAGGTTCGGCGTCGCGTCAATCGCTCGGATCGACGCGCACTTATCCTGTAGCCCGTAGGCCCAACTAAGGCCTTCTTGTAGTGGTGAAGCCATGGCAGCCACATCGTTATGACCGAGAAGCAGTACGTTCGCTTGGGCTACCGCGAAGCACGCGATCCCGGCCCCGACCACCCGGAATCGCCAGTCTCGACCTGAGCGCCGACATCCCGCTGTAGAGATCAGTGTCCATCACCGAGCGCATCGTATCCCTCCTCCTCCGCTGGTGGCCCGGCTTCAGCGATGTACATCTCGAAGATGAGATCGTCGTAATGGCAGTCGACGAAGGCGGCGCTGTCGGCGACCGCGGTGAAGTCGACGGCAGTGTCGGCGTCAAGGAGGTGACGGCGGGAAAGCCGACGACAACTCCTCCATCCTGTCGTCACCGAATGGCCACGGGATCACGTACTTGATGCGCACTCTGTCACCTCCTGTGTGGCGACCAGGTCACGCTCGGTCATCCTCCATACGATCAGCTGTCCGCTCTTGAACACGCCTTTGACCGAGCCGCGCTCCTGCAACATCGACAGGTGCGCCAAGGTCTCAGTCGGAGATCGCAGGCGTCGAAGACGGTCACCCCAGGCGCGAACCGTCCGAGCGTCTCGTCGACCCCGCACAGCGCCGCGCCGCCGCACGTGGCCGCCAACAGGACCTCCTCGACAGGGAGGCCGGCCTGATGCAGTTGAATTGAAGCACTCCTCGAGGTTGTGGCCATGCATCTCGCGACTGATGAAGTCGGTGCCGACCGCAAGTGGCACTCCCGCCTCGCGCGCGACCCTGACGGCGTTGCCCAGCAGGGGGCGAACGCTTTGCGCCTTGGCAAGCGAGTTGGCGCTGAGCGGTGGGCCGCCCCGTCCGACGAATCTCACCACTCGAGGAGACGATGCAGAATCGAAAGAGTGGGGATCAGGTAACAACCCGCCTCCGCCATCTCGGCGGCGTCCTCTTCGGTGAGCAGGAGCCCGTTTGCTCGATCGAGCGCACGCCGGCGCGGACGGCGTTGTGGAGCCCAGGACCGCCGAACGCGTGGGCCATCACAAAGCGGCCTTTGCGCCGTGCTTCGTGAACCGCGACGGCGATCTCCTCGGGGGTGAACTGCGGCTGGTCCGGAGCGTCATGCGAGGAGACGACGCCTCCTGTGGTGCAGATCTTGATCCAGTCGGCGCCGGCTCGGAGCAGCTGTCGCGTCGCCTTGCGCATCTCGTCGACGCCGTCGACGACGCGGACTCGGTCGCCCCGGCCAGCCCGGCAGGCCCGACCACTCCAGTCCGGTCCCGGCAAGGTACTCGTCAGAGTGCCCGCCCGTCTGAGACAGCATGTTCACGCTCAGCGCAAGTCTCGGACCGGGGATGCGACCGCTGTTCACGGCCGCGCGGAAGCCACTGTCCGCCCCGCCCGCGTCCCGGGTGTATGTGACCCAGCCGCTGCTCAACGGAGACCCAGCAAAGTTGCTCCCCGGTGGCGGAATTTGCACTAGGGTTACGGCCCGGGGGTTGGTGGGGTCTGCCTGTTTGTCGACGGTAGAGCTCGAGACGTGGGTATGACGGTCGGAACACTCCGGGGATCGGCCCGCAGGCCCGTGCAGTGGAGCTTCTTGCGTGTCCGCGCTCACGCGGAGGTTTTGTCCGATCGCTGCAATAGCGCCGGCGGTCACCGAGCAGTCGGTGGCTCACGGAAAACCTCCGCCCGCGCGTCGAGCATTCGTGCGCATCACGTCCAGACGAGGATCGAGCCTCGGCGTGCTCAAGGCTAACGGCGAGGCGCTCATGCCGCCGTCACGCTCGAAACGCCCGGACCGACCGTGCCGGCGGTAGCGAAGCACCGCTCCACGATCCGCTCCTGGCTCAGGTCATTCTTCAGCAGCTGAGCGACCACGCGTCCGTCGCGGAAGATCATGACCCGATCGCAGAGAGACCCGCTCAGATCCTCGTACTCCGTGCTGATCAGAACAATCAACCGCGCCGTCACGGCGCTTGAACTCCTCAATCAGACTGAAGATCTGCTTGCGGGCGCCAATGCCCACGCCCTGTGTGGGTTCGTGGAGCAGGAACACCCGCGGCTCGGCTCCGAGAACCACTTCGCCAGTAGAGCCTTCTGCTGATTGCCTCCGCTCAGCTTCGCAATGGGACTCTGGGAGCGGTGGTGTCACTTGGAACTCGCGGAGAAGGTCGCTCACCGAGCGTCGCGCACCTTCGCGGATGGTGCAGCCGACCGCCCGTGGAAGAAGCGCGCAAGGGTCGCAAGGGTAACCGTACCTGCAGCCGTAGGCCTGGGGCGCGGCGCCGTCGCGGAGGCGGGTTGCCGGGGAGAAGCGCGACGTCCGCCTTGATTGCGCGACGGGAGGTGGATTGCGCCAACCTGGTGGTTGCCAAATTGACCGACAGCGGATGCTTGCCCAGAGGATCATCCGGCGTGAGCCCACGATCAGGTACGGCACTCGCTCGTGGCCCATGCCGACCAGGCCAGTCAATCCGAGGATCTCACCGGCGTTGACCTGAAAATCCGTCGCTTCGAGTCCTTCACCGGCCAGACGGTTGACCTTGAGGGCAATTTTCCCCTGCACCTCGTGTTGCTGCGGATAAAGGTCGCCGAGGCTGCGACCGATGATGCACTCGACGAGTTTCATGTTCCGAGAGGGCCGATACCGAGTTGGTCTCGACCCGCGGCTCCATCCCGCAAAATCGTGACCCGATCGGCCAGCGCGCGCACCTCGTCGAGGCGATGCGTGACGAACGGCGCCCCAACACCCGAGGCGGTGACCTCCCGCACCGCCTCGAACGGACGCGCTGACCCATTCGCGCGGGAAGGTAGGCCGTCGGTTCGTCCAGCACGAGAACGCCCCGGCCAGCTCGCTCGAGATCGGATCCAGCGCGCGCACGATGGCGACCATCGCTCGCTGGACTTGGCGCGCAGCGAACTCACCGTGGCGTCGGGCAACACGCCCTCGACGGTGGAAGCGGCTGAGCGCCTCCCGCACCGCTCGCCGCTCGCCTCGCCGCCGTACACGCCAGCCGAAGCCGGTCGCATACCTTCCGACCCGGATGTTTTCCAGAACCGTCATCTCCAGAAACCAGGCCGGAGGTAGCTTGATGGAGGAGCTAGAGCCCAGGCTCTGGGTGCTTCCAGCATCCAGCGGGAGGGGAACCGGCTTTCCTGCGATCGTCAACTCGGATCCCCGCTCGGGGGCATGGAAGCCGGCGAGGATCTTGATCACCGTCGACTTGCCCGAGCCGTTCTGACCCAGCAGAGCGTGGACCTCACCGGCTCGTATTCGAGGCTGACGTCGCGCACCACCAGTCGCCCGGCGAACGCCTTCGACAGTCCTCGAACCGAAAGGACGGAGTCGGTCATTGGAGATTTGGTCGTAAGGGGCCGCCATTCCGATTAGCCGACACCCCACAGCTTCTTGTAGATCTCCTGGTAATTCTCCTTCGTGTACCAGGTCGACTCCTCTGCAGGGAGGTTGATCGAGTTGATGTTGGTCGAATCAAACAGGCGGTCCTGAATTCCGAGGTCCTGGAGCGGCCGCTGTCCGCTCAGGACGCGAATCGCCTGGTCGCCGAACGCCCACCCCTGCATCAGGTTCGGGCCCCCGACCTCCCCCTCCACGATGTTGTGCCGCTTCAGGGCCTGCATGACGTTTGGCGTCACGTAAACGCACGATGTGCACATGGCTCGCGGCGCCTGCCGACGTCACACCCGGAAGCATGAACGTGACCATCCCGTCGAACCCGGGAACCAGGTAGTTCACGTCGGGATTTGATCGAATCAGCTCGGAGGTCTTAGTCGTCAGTGCGCTCCACTGGGCAGTCGGAACGTCGACGAGCTTGAGCTTGCACGACGGGCATAGCCGCTGATACTCGGACTTGAAGGCGTTCGTTTCGAGCGTATTACCAAGGCCGATGTCCGAGGTGGTGAAGAAGATCGCGTTGGCCTTCCCATCGGAGTCGGCGATCACCGTGTCGGCCAGGAGCTTGCCCGGGAACGAGAACGAGTGTGTGGCGTTCGCCGTGATGGCGGGCGGTAACTCGACTGCACGGGGCCGGGGTCCTGTGTGTCGCCCGTGATCACCGGAATATGAGCGGCTTTGGCCTGGGCTAGTGCCGGACCAGCGCTGCTCGGCGGGAACCCCTCGGCGAAGATTACGCCCGCATGAGCCTGTACGGCTTCCTCGAGTCCCCTCGTCTCCTCTGCGGCCGAGCCCTTTGCGTCGAACGCCACGGCCTTGGCGCCGACGGCGTTGGCGGCACCTTGGATGCCCTTGAACAGGTACTGCTCAAACGGGATGCTTAGGTTGACAGACACAAACCAGATCGATTTTCCGCGTGCCTTTGACGCGTCGAACGACTTGCCCGGGGGACTGACGTTGATCGGCTTCTCGGCCTGCGCGACCAGCTGCTTGGCTTGCTCGACGCCGCTAGATGCTGATTGACCGCCGCTCGAGGAGGCGGACGAGAGACGACGACGACGACGAACCAGCCGGCGACCAGCAGCACTAGCCCAAGCGCAAGACACGCGTGCCGGATACGAAACGACTCAACCATTCCTCCACCCTCTCTGGTAATGATCTATCGGGGTTGGCCGCTAGGCCAGCGCCCGCCTTTCTCCCAGTCGTGCGATCGCAACCGCCAGCACCAACGAAGCGCCGTAGAACACCTGCTCAATCCAGCCTGCGAGCCCGACCAACTCGAGGCCCGTAATTCCCGTCACGAGGAAGTAGACGCTTACGAACGTACCCCAAGCGTTGAAACGGCCCGGCACGATCGCAGTGGAACCGAGGAACGCGGCCGCGAACGCAGGAAGCAGGTACGTGCTCGCCACGTTGGGGTCAGAAGCCCCGAGCCAACTGGCTAGGACGACGCCTCCCAGAGCCGCGATGAAGCTGCTGGCTATGAAACTGCCTGCTCTGATCCGGTTGACGTTGATCCCCGACAGCTGCGCAACCTCTCTACCTGCTCCCACGAAATAGAGGTAGCGCCCAAGCGGCGTCTGCGAGAACAGGTACCACACGATCACGCATAAGACCAGCCCGAAGTAGAACGCCAAGGGAATGCCGAGCAGGTTGGTGTGGGACAGATTGACGAACCCTTGACTGATGCCGCCAGTGCTCTGCGAGTTGATGCCGACGCTGACGCCCACGAGCAACGTACCCGACCCCAAGGTCGCAATGAACGAATCCACTCGCGCCACCACCACAAAGAACGCGTTCACTGCACCTACGAGCAGCCCGGCCGCCAGGCCGATAAGGACGCACCAGCCGATCGCTACATGATGGATCACGTTCAGCCAGCCGACCAGCGTCAAGGACAGACCTGCGACCCCCGAGATGGAAACATCGAACTCGCCGGCGGCCAGGGGGATGAGCAGTCCCAAGGCAATGATCAGAAGGACGGCCTGGGAGCCGAGGATCGTCTGCAGGTTGCCGAAGGTGAAGAACGTGTCCGGCCGCAAAAGGGAGAACACGACGATGATCGCGAGCCAGAACGGCAGAATCCCGTATCGGCGCAACAAGTCGGTCTTTGACACTCCGCGCCGGGTCGCCGACCCGTCACTTACACCGGCGGCCTCGGCTGAGGGCTGCGGCTCCTGCTCACCGGTCGTTCGAACGCTGCTCACGCGCACTCCCTCCTGCCGCCGTTCGATCGATCATCGCTTGGCGCTCGCCACGCTCCAATCACCGTTCAGGCGGCCTAATCAAACCCGCCGTTCGCCACATGTTGTGACCGCGACGAGGCTTGTGCTGCCCTGCGCTGTTCTTAATCTGATTGGCGGACGTTTGCCTTCACGTCGTCGGATCCGCAGGCCTGCCCCACGAGTTCCCTCGTAACTCTGGGGCCTGGTGGTATCTTGCATGCAAGATACGCCTTGGCGAAAGCGGACGCAAGCCCAAAATCGCGATCGCTGCCGGCGGATCGGGGTCAAGCGGGGTTGGTCTTGTCTTCCTTGCCCTTTGACCCGGGAATCGCTGGCCGGGTCTATGACGCCCTGAGAGAGGCGATTCTCGCGACCGACATCTACCGAGCAGACGTCGACGGGCGTCTTGACGAGCGACGCTTAGCGGAATCCCTGGGCGTGAGCCGAACGCCCGTCCGCGAGGCGCTGGCCCGCTTGGAGCAGGAGGGACTCGTCCGGATCGTTCCGCGCCGTGGCGCATCGATCGTACGTAAGAGCAAGTCGGAGATCGTCGAGATGATCACGGTTTGGGCGGCGCACGAGAGCATGGCCGCCCGGCTGATCACCCTGCGCGCCAGCGATGATGAGATTGCGACTCTTCGAGAGCTCTTCGCGACGTTCGAGGAGGGCAAGGTGCGATCGAGGCTCGACGAGTACTCACTCGTCAACCTGCGCTTCCATCAGCGCGTGATCGAACTCAGCCACTCGCCTCTGCTGCATAGCATGGCGGCCCAGTTGTTGATTCACATTCGCGCCATCCGCAGCCGGACGATCGGAGACGACGGCCGCGCGGACCGTTCGATCGTTGATCACATCGACATCATTGATGCGCTTGAGCGCCGCGATGCGGAGCTTGCCGAACGCCTCGTGAGAGACCACGCCCTGAATCTCGCCGAACACGTGCGACGCACGGTCAGCGAGTCGGATTTCGCACCGGAGGACGAGCCGAGTCGGGCTCGCTGATCTTCGCCGCCGGTTACCCGGGATGACCTAGGAGGCCCTCCCGCGGTCCGGCGCCCCAGGTGTCGGCAAGCTGGTAGCCCTGAGGGAACGGGTCGTCGGGATCGAGGACGAACTGGTGGGTCCCCGTGATCCAAGCCCGGCCCGTGATTGCGGGGATAATCGCCGGCGTCTGACCGACCGTGGTACGTCCCACGATCCTGCCGACCAAGTGGGTGCCGATGATGCTCTCGTTGACCAGCTCAGCGCCGTCATCGATGAGCCCGCGGGCGGCCAGCACTGCCAGCCTGGCCGACGTGGCGGTGCCGGTGGCCGACCGATCAAGTCTTCCGGGCGCAACCACCGTGGCGTTGCGGGCGTCCCCTCCGTCGCGGGCCGGCGCGGTGAATACGACGAACGAGAGGACGCTCAGCGCAGGCTCGGCCGGGTGTGAGATTGCGACCTGCTCCGCGACCGCCGGACGGATGCGTTCTCCCAGCTCGGCGAGAACCCGCGCCTCATCCGGGACGATCTGGAAGCCAAGCGCGGTGGCGTCGACGAAGGCGCAGAACGCGCCGCCGTATGCAAGGTCGACAGCGAGGTCCCCGACGTCGGGGACCTTGACCGGCACATCGAGACCAGCGACGAACGACGGAACGTTTTGGAATGTCACCTGCTTGCAGCGGCCTTCGCGGCACTCGGCCACGATCCGCACCAGGCCGGCCGGAGCCTCGAGCGTCATCCGCGTCACCGGCTCAGTCATCGGCACCATCCCCGTCTCCAGAAGCACCGTGGCCGTATTGATCGTGTTGGTGCCCGACATCCCTTCATATGAACAGGACTCCATGATGATGAAGCCGGCGTCGGCGTCGGGATGGGACGACGGCAGGACCAGATCGAGCGAGAGCGGTGCCGAGCCACGCGGCTCGAACAGCAACAGCCGCCTTAGCCCGTCGCCCTCGCGTTCGAGATGACGCATCTTCTCCAGCATCGAACCCCCCGGCACGTCGACCACGCCGCCGACAATGATGCGGCTGGCCTCGCCCTCGGCGTGGGCATCGACACAGTGGACGAGTCGCGCCAGACGCATCAGCCTAGATTGGCGCGGCCGCCCGCGCCCCCCTCAGAGCGTCCCGGCATAGCCGTCCTTGCGCCGGTCCGAGCCGGCGACCCATGCGTCGCCGTCCCTCAGGATCGCCTGGCCTCCGCCGAAAGGCGTAATTCCCTCATCGCATATCACTTCGAGTCCTGCCGAGCGGAGCTCATCCGCGCGGTTCCACAGGTCGGGCTCGATCCGCACGGTCTCGCCGTCGACCCTGAATCGAGGACGGTCGAGCGCGGCCTGCGGATCCAGCTCGTCGTCGACCAGCGCGGAGACGAACTGCATGTGAGCCTGCGCCTGGATGAGACCACCCATCACGCCGAAGGGTCCAAGCATCTCGCCGTCGCGAAACAGCATCCCAGGGATGATGGTGTTGTATGGGCGCCGCCCCGGCTCGACCGAGCCGTGGATCTCAAAGCAAGCGCCGCGATTGTTCAGAACGACGCCGGTGCCGGGGGCCAATACACCGGAGCCGAACGAGCGAAATAGGCTCTGGATGAAGGACACCGCCATCCCGTCGTCGTCGACGGCGCAGAGGTACACCGTTCCCCCCTGCACATCTGCGATCGCGGAAGCCGCCTGCCCGCTACGCCTCCGCAGCCGCTCGGGCTCGAGCAGCGGCCGGACGTCTCGGCCATCGCGAACCCACTCGAATGCGTCTGCGAGGCTGAGCCTGGCGGCGGTCACCTGATTGACAAGCGAGGGACCGAGGAGCTCGAGGATGCCGAGTGCCTCGAGCGCGGCAACGCCCTGGGTGGGAGGCGGAAGCTCGACCACATCCATCCCGCGATAGTTGAGCGTCAACGGCTCGACCCATCGCGGGCCGTAGCTCTCGAGATCGCTCTGGTCCAGCCACGTAACGGCAGCGATCGCCGATGCCACCGGTCCCGTGTAGAAGGCATCGGGGCCCTCCTGGGCGATTCGCTCGAGCGTCTCCGCCAGGTCCGGCATCGTGAGCAACTGGCCAACGCCCGCTCGAGCCGGCAACGGCGGAGGTGCGGCTGCCTCGGCCCATAGACGTCCGGCCTGAGGAGCAAGCGTGAAACCGCGCCGTGCGATGTCGATCGCATCAGACAAACACGCGTCGAGACCACGGCGTCCGCACCTGTCGGCGAGTGCCACCCAGCCGCCAACCGAGCCCGGGACCGTGACGGATTTGGGTCCCGTCAGGCTCACCCGTTCGATCGGAGATGCCGCTACCGGAGCGGGGCCGGCTGCATCGAGGCCGAGCAGCTCGCCGTCCCGCCAGATGAGCGCGAACGCGTCTCCGCCAATGCCCGTCGACATCGGCTCGGTCACGGCGAGGACCGCCGCAGCGGCGAGAGCGGCATCGGCGGCGTTGCCGCCGCGCGCGAGCATTCGTACGCCTGCGAGTGTCGCCAGCGGCTGGCTGGTCGCCACCATGCCGCGGTCAGATCTCACCGGCGGCCGCTCGGCCGCGAGGTACCTATTCACCCTCGAGCACCGGAGCCGCGTCCATGCGGCACTTCTACCACATCAGGCCGACCGCGACTGTGCCTCACCGATGCCGAGATGCTGAGTCCGAAACTCCTCTGCCAGCGTCCGGGCGGTCGCGAACCGACACGAACGACTCTGCGCGTACTCGATGATCCGTTCGAGCATCGCGAGGCGCGATCCGCGTCCGATCACCTGTGGATGGACGATCAGCATCATGAACCCTTCGGGATCCCGACCGATGAGATCGTCGATCTCATCCCTCCAGACTTCCTCCAGCTGACGAGGATTCGCGAGCGCTGTGGGAAATAGCGGGCCGGAGTGGTTGATCTCGAAATGAGCCTTGTCGCTAGCCAAGTAGCTCCAAGGCAGCTCGACGAGCCTGAGCGGCGCGCCGCGTTGCAGCATGCCCTCGTCGTCGAACGTGTGCCCGCCGTGTGCCCACGATGGCCGATATCCACCGATCAGGCTTGAGTCGTAGAGAAATCCCTCGTCCGCCAAGATCTCGAGATTCACGCCATCGAGGTCTCCGCCCGGCAGACGCGCGCCGACCGGCCGCTGACCGGTGATCTCTGCGAGGGTCTCATTCCCCCGGCGTATCGCCGAGCGGGCGTCGTCGGGTGAGAGGGCGGCGAAATCCTCGTGGAAATAGCCATGATTCGCGATCTCGTGGCCGGCTGTAGCGACGCCCGCCACGGACTTCGGATACTGACGTGCAGTGATGCCCGGGACGAACCAGGTCGCCGTAACTCCGTGCCGCTCGAGGCTCTCGAGTAGGCGCGGAGCGCCTTCGGTGACCCCGAACTCTCCACGCGAGAGGCCACGTGCGCCGACTGCGCCGTGCATCCGCCAGACACTCACTGCGTCATAATCCACAGTCAGGCAAACGGTAACTCCGGATGACATGTCCCCTCCATTGCCGGTGGCTTCCACTGCGCACTCGCAGACGGCCAAAGCTTATCCCTCGACCCTCGACGGCAGATCTTGCGCCCGACATGCGCGCCGTCGGTCGGCTCCGCAGCAGCTTTATGGGTGCTCCGGAACCCCGGGACCGGTCCGAGGAGATCGCCATGCCGGCCAATCCTGCTACAGGGTTGGCACCTGGACGCGAAGCCAAGCGGCGCACTGAGGCGTTACGCGGGGGCTCTCAGGTTCGTCGGAAGCACCTCGACGTCACCGTCGGAGGCCTAAAGGGACGCCCGTGCCTCCTCGCGTAGTGCAATCGCGAGTCGGTCGCTCAGCCACCGTGCCACGTCGCGTCCATCAAGTTCGAACTCCGAAGGAAGCCGCGCCACGACTTCGCGCATGAAGACCCGGCCAACGAGCAAGTCGACTTCGATGCCGAGATAGTCATTGAGGATCGCCTGCGCAAGCAGCGCAGGTCCCGCACCGTCATATCCCCACTCGAAGCTCTCCTGACGCAGATAGCGCTCGTCGGCAAGTGTCAGCGTGCGCTTCTCGCCGTCGCGGATCACGCCCACGACACGCGGTCCACCGTGCCCGTAGCCGGCCTGCTGTCCACGGATCCCGACGTAAGCGACTGCTGAACTCACGGGGTCGAATCTACTCGGTGGCCAGCAGAGGATCCACCCTAACGGCCGACGACCCGTTCATGATTGGAGAACCCCGCACGCCCGAGCGCGGTGCACCCACAGTCGCCAAGGTCATTATCCGACTCCTTGGTCGTTGTAATTGGCGGCCCCGGTTGGCCGCATCAACACTCCTGGATTCATGATCCCACCGGGGTCCAGCTCCGACTTTGTGGCGCCGAGCGCGTCGATGAACAGCTCAGGAACCTCGCGTAGGTACCACTGACGTTGGTCGCGCCCCACGGAGTGGTGATGGGTGATCGTGCCGCCCAAGGCGAGGATCGCCTCCGAAGCCGCGAGCTTGATCGCGTCCCATTGCTCGAGTTCTTCACCGGGTCGGCCGGGCGCGTAGACGGAGTAATACGGTGCAGGTCCGTCCGGGTAGACGTATGCGAAACGGCAAGAGATCGCACCGCCCCCGCACGTCTCACGCATGGCGGCTCTGGCTGCCTCGAGCACGCCCTCGTGGAACTCCCAGAACCGATCCCAGGTGACCGCGGTCTCGAATGTCTCGTGGATGAGCCCGAGTCGAGCGAAAGCGTCCCGGAGGTGGGGGCCGCGTAGGAAGGCGGCTCGCCAGATGGCTGCTGCGTCGTGCTGTTGTTCGTCGCGCAGCTCGCCGTTGCGAGATCGGCAGATGTCGACTGCCCGTGAGAGCCACGGCCCCAGCTCGTGGTCAGCCGACTCAAAGCCGAGCACCAGGATCGCCGCCGACCCGTCGCTGCTTCCAGACAACACCGCCTCATCGGGGTCGAGCAGCCGGCAGTTGCTCGGGTAGAGGCCAGACTGCGCCAGCTCGCGCGCTGCCCCCACCGCGTCGCCGAAGTCGGCGAAGTAGACCGACGCGCCGGCGCGAAACCGCGGTCGAGGCAAAACGCGCATCCACGCCTCGGTAATCACGCCAAGCGTGCCCTCCGAGCCGTCAAACAAACGCTCCACAGATGGGCCCGCTCCTGAGGCCGGGAGACGTCTGGTCTGCAGCACACCGCGGGGCGTCACGACCCGAACGGCCTCGACGAACTCGTCGATACGGGTGTGAAGCGTCGCGAAATGGCCGCCTGAACGCGTCGCGATCCACCCACCTAAGGTGGAGAACTCAAACGACTGCGGGAAATGACGTAGCGTCAGGTCGTGAGGCTTTAACTGCGCCTCCAACGCCGGCCCCAGCGTGCCGGCGGCGATCCGGGCGGCGCGTGAATCGTGATCAATTTCCAGCACACCGCGAAGGTTTTGGAGATCGACACTTACGGTCCCTCGGTAGCCAGGACCAACGTCGGGCTCCACACCGCCAACCACGCTAGACCCACCCCCGAACGGAATCGCGGCGGCGCCGTCCTGATTGCACCAATCCAGGATCGAGACCAGCTCGCGCTCGTCGCGGGGAAACGCCACCAGGTCGGGCGCGTGCGCGTAATCGCGCCGGAATGCTCGAACCAGATCGCGAAACGACCGACCGTAGGTGTGCCGCGCACGCTCGTAGGGATCGTGGGTAACTGCAGCCTCGAGTGACGTTGGTGCTGTGAGGCGGGGAGGGCACAATTCGAGCTCGGCTATCTGCGGCGGCTCCTGCATGCGCACGCCATCAAGGCCGAACCGCCTCGCAAAGGTCTCGCCCAGCTCCGTGACTTCGCTGGGGGTCAGCCCCTCGTCCTCTAGCCCCCATCCCCAAAACTTTCGCCTCGCTGCTGGCACCGGCGCTTCGGCGGTTTCTTGAGCGCTATCCATATCTCCTCCTAGTAGTCGTTGATGAGCCCATGCATGTGGACCGGCCGTGTGGACGCGGTCCGCTCAGAGCCGACAGCCGGGGGCCCCGGTAGTCGGATCCGATCTCGTGTTGCAACGCATTAGGATTCACGGCCGTCTCCGTCCCGTGCAACCGTTTCGGCAGTGCGCGGCCACGCAACCGTCCCCTGTGCGTAGGCACCGCTGGCGGATCTCGTTTGCGCTTTCCGCATGACCCGAGACGTAGGTCACGGTCTCTCGTCGGTCACGCGTACGGCCGCACCGAAGCGCAGAAGAATGCGGATGACAGTCCTAGCAACCACAATGAGTTCGTCCACGTCAACATATTCATCGACACCATGGGCGCGCTCGATCCCGCTAGTGCCCATCATCACGCACGGAATATTTCGAGCACGAAAGTGCTGCATGTCCGCACCCCACGGAACGCCGGCCAGCCGAGCGGGCCGCCCGAGCTCATCTGTCAGTGCTTCCCGTGCCACGCGACTCAGCGGATGGTCCCCGGGAGTCGCGCTCGGAAGAAACGTTCCAGTCCAACGGAGTGCAATCGGAGGCCCCGCGTCGTCTACTGCTTCACTGAGCGCTCGCTGGAACTCAGTGCGCGCCCGCTCGACTGAAGCACCGATCGGCACGCCGAGCCGACCCGTAAATCTCAGCTGATCTGGCACTTGCCCCTGCCATTCGCCTGCCTCCAGGCGGCCGACGTTGATCGGATATGGAAGTTCGAGCCGTTGCATCAACTCATGCTCAACGTTCGCATTAATCTCACACTCATGGTCGAGCATCGCCTGATGTATTGGAATGTAGCGGTCGATCGCCGACACACCCTCGAGTCGTGTGGCAGCGTGGGTAGATCGGCCAAATACAAACCCTTCGAACAGCAACGACCCGGCTTGTGCACACACAACGTCAAGGCCCGTAGGTTCTGGGATTACCGCGCCATGAAACGCTTGGTCCCGCTCCAGTGCAGCGAACGTGCCTAGACCCCCGTCTTCCTCTGACGACACGGCTTCCAGCACCACGTCGCCGTGCACCGCACCGACCGCTCGTACGGCTGCCATGGCGTGCAGGCAAGCTATGACCCCGCCTTTCATGTCAACGGAGCCCCGGCCATGCACTCGGCCCCCTTCGATGTCCCCGGACCATGGACTGCGCTGCCACGGACGCGGCCCGGGCGTGACGACGTCGACGTGGCCATTCAGGCAGAGTCGCGGTGCGTCGTCCTGGCTTCCCGGAAGGGTGACCGTTAACCCCCACAAGTCGGCCCGCTCCGCTACCTCCCCAGGATACCCTGGCGACAGTCTCAGCGCCGCTAGATCGTACTCGCGCAACTCGGCGTCCAGTCCCATCGCCCCCGCGATGTCCCCGAGTCGCTCAAGCGCGTGACGCTCGCGCCCGGTCAGGCTCGGAACCTGTACCAATATGCCCACGTCCCTCGCGAGAGCGTCGCGATCAACTCGAGCAACGGCCGCGTCCTCAAGGTCTTCGGCTTCCCGCCTCACGATCCCCCTATCGTCCGCGCCAATCGATATCCGATGCGCCGCGCCAACCCGTGGGTTCGCTTCCCTCGTCTTCTCCTGCCTGACGCGTTGCGACGCCCATCGGCCCGATCCTGACCGACAGCACACTCCATGACTGGATCCCAGTCCTGATCATCGGCCGCCCGCGCGAATCGCGACGTGTCCGCCGAGCTCATTATTTCTCGTACGCCGATCTTCCTCGTCGCCACCGGTGATCACGCAGGTATCATATTGGGGGCTTTCGTCACGCACCGTCGTCTCTCTCGAGTGTCTTCTCCTACTTGTTCTCTGTCGCAGGCCGCATCACACGATCTCCGACGTTCAAGCATGCAGAGGGCCACCCCGCAGAATATGGGCGGCCCCCTGCTGGCTTCCCGGCCTTATTTACCCCAAATCTTCATGAACATAGCCTGGTAGTTGAGGTAGCCGGTATAGGGCTGCCCGGCGGGCGGCAAATTGGTCTTGTCAATAATTTGAGGGGGACAGCCGACCGCGTCAGCGGCTGGGTTCTGTCCGTGCATCGCTCGGTTGAGCTGATCCACCTGGAGCCACGCACACCAACCCCAAGGGGTCGCTTGGGTCGCGGTCTGGATATTTCCGCTCTTGATATAAGCGAGGTTCTGCGGCGAGCCGTCGTACCCTACGGCCTTGATGTCATGTCTGCCGAGCGCATCAGCTGCCTGTACAACGAACGTTGTGAAGCCGTCGAATGGCGTATAGACGTACTGAAGCTTACCCGGAGGATACTTCTGGAATAGCGCTTCCATTTCCGACTGGAGCGGTGGGCCGATTTGAGCGAACGGTACGTTGATCGGTCCTATTGTCTTGATCCCCGGGAATGGCTTTATGCCGGCCACAAACCCCGCTTCGCGGACCAAGGTAGTCGGATTGTCCTCAGACCTCATCAGCAGAATGGTGCCCTTCTGGTGCATATCGTTGGCAACCCATCGCCCGAGTTCCTTGCCGCCCTCAAACTCGGTACCGGTGATGTCGATCTCCGGCGTGACCCCCTTGAAGGGACCAGGATTGATGCCCGCGGTCATGTTGAACTTTCCGCCTTGCGCCACAAACTGGCCCAGAAGGTCCGCGATGCCGTGCGGATCGATGGCACCAAGAAGCACACCCTTCGCGTGTGCAGTGATGAAGGACGACATCGCCGACCGTTGATTGGCCTGCTGCGCCGTTCCGTCGACGACCGACCCATGCCACCCGATTGCTTTGATAGCGCTCTTATAGCCGTCTGCGATGCGGACGCAGGCAGGCACGCTCTGTAGACACGTCATGCCATCGACCAATAGGCCAGGCGTGGGCTTCGGCCCCGGGCCCGGGTTCCATTTCGAAATCGGTTGACCAACCGGTCCCTTTTTGTATCCCGCCACCTCCGCCGCCAGCTGGGCTGTCGACGGGGCCCCCGCCGCGGCACTGGTCGACGTTCCGGTCGAAGCGCTGCTCGAGCTCGGAGCCGAACTGCTGCTGCTGCTGCTGCTTCCGCACCCGACCACCCCCAGTATCGCGCACGCGCACGCGCCCGCTGCAGCCAGGTTGGTTTTTAGCAGTCTGCCTCTCGCTTTCATCCTTCCTCCTTCCGCCACACTCGGCAAATTCCATATCGGCACCGCGCGTTACCACCGGTCCCGCACGCGCGGCTCGGCTTTATCTGGGAGCATTAGCCGGCTTTCACGGTCCTGTCACGGTTGTCTCTCCTTATCCCCTACCCGGCGGCCTGCCTCATACCTCGGGCTGTAGCCGCGGGCGTTTTACCTCAGTCTGCGCGCCAACGCGCGGTTTCCCACCACCGCCACGAGCAGTGCCACACCACTTATCAGCGAGTTAACGTAATTCGCTGCGCCCGCGATGAACGCTCCGGTTACGAGCGTGGCCACAAAGTAAACACCCACGAGCGTGCCGGCGACATTGAACTCGCCGCGCCGAAAGGTGGCCGACCCGATAAATGCCGCCGCAAAAGCCGGCAACAGGAAGGTGTCTCCGGCCCCATTCTGTGCCGACGACGTGCGGCTTGCCAGTAGGACACCGACGAGCCCAGCAAGGAACCCGCACATCACCAGCGAGGCTGCGGTGTACTTGCGCACCGGAATCCCCGCGATCGCCGCTGCAGCTCGGTTGCTGCCAATCCCATACAAGTATCGACCAAACGGCGTGTGCTCTAACACAAACCATATGACGATCGCGATGCCCACCAAATAGAAGAACGGTAAGGGTAAACCAATGATCCTAGTTTGGGCAATCTTGACAAACGATGGCGAGATGCCGTTGAAGATAATCTGCCCCTTACCGTACCATTGCGCCACGCCCCCCAGGATCGTCGCCATCGCAAGCGTGGCTATGAACGAATGTATGCCGATAGAGACTAGGCCGGCGTTGATGGCACCGATCAAGGTCCCTACAGTGAGTCCGATCACCACCGCCAGTCCCCATCCAAGGTGTGAGTTTGCCATCATACCCGCGGTAAGCAGGCCGGTGAGAGTAATGTTGGCGGCAAAGGACAGGTCGAACTGACCACAGATCAGAGGTAACGTGACGGCCAGGGCCGCGATGGCGAGTAGAGACTGATCTCCCAGAATCGCCTTTACGTTGAACCAAGTTGGAAACACGCTCGGGCTAACAATCGAGAACACGATGATTCCGAGAGCCCAGGCGACCAACGCCCAGTACGGACCAAACTTCGAGAGCAACCGTCGGCCACGCGTTTGGGACGCTACGAGGCCGACCGTGGGATCAAGCGGTGCTGAGCTCTCAGGAGCCGTCGGCGCCTGCGTATTGCTGACTCTATTCATGCGCTCTATCTCCAACCACTTGTGCTTGAGTCTCTGGCCGCTGTCCCAGGTCTCGTCCGCTCTCCTGAAAGAGCTTGTTGACTATGCGCGCGCGTGGCGTGCCGCCGGGAAGCTCAGTGATCCAGCCACCGTTACGCCACACAAGAATCCGATCCGCCACCAGCGAGACCTCCTCCAGCTCGGACGAGATGAAGATGATCGCCAGGCCATCGGCCGCGAGGTCCCGTGTTAACCCGTATATAAACTGCTTCGTTGCGATGTCTATCCCGGCGGTCGGCTCGTCGAGAAGAAGAACCTGCGGATGCAGCTCCAGGACTCGAGCGAGGAGTACCTTTTGCTGGTTACCCCCACTGAGCAGCTGGACCTCGTCATCTTCTTTTGATCCCTTGATCGCGAGACGCTCTACCAGGACTGACGCCGCTTGCTCAACCCTCCGTCGCTGGATCACCAATCCGTGCCAGCAATACGGCTGGAGGTGTCCCAGCGTGATGTTGTCTGCGATGCTGAACTCAGCCACCAACGCTTCTGTGCGTGTTTCAGGCAGAAGCGCAATGCCGTGACGTAACGCATCTCGGACGCCCCGCAAGCGAATTGCTTTCCCGTCAAGGAGAATATCGCCTACTGTCAGGGGAATGCGCCCAGCCACGAGCGACGCGAAGTGGCTTCTCCCGGATCCCACTAGCCCGGCAATACCCAGCACCTCCCCCGGCCACACGGCTAATGACACCGGCTGATGGTCGGGTCTGCTGGCGATCGCGCGAACCTCCAGGCGTGGGGTCGCTGGCCGTGCCACCGCGCTGTGTGCAGTGATCTCCTCGTCGGCGACACCGCCGAGGAGCGCCACAAGGTCGCGATGCGTAACTGCCTCCCGGGGGGTCGTTGTCTCGACGCGGCCGTCGCGCAACACAGTGATGCTGTCGGCCACGTCCAGAACTTCGTCCAAGCGATGACTGATGAAGACGATCGTCTTACCCGCTTGGCGCTGGTCCTTGATGACGTGGAGCATATGACTCGTGTCTGCTTCGCCGAGTGATGCTGTCGGCTCGTCGAGGAAGATCACATCTGGGTCCTGGAGGAGAACCCGACTCAGGGCTACCAGCTGTTGTTGGGGCGTATTTAGTTCTCTGACAGGGGTTTTGAGCCGAGGCGATATCCCAGCGCGGGTCAGAGCGGCGGACACCTTGAGGTCAAGGTCCCTCCACTTGATGCGGCCCAGTAGGCCCCGCGGATACCCGGTTGTCAGTACGAGGTTTTCTCGCACAGCAAGGTCCGGTACCAGATCGAAGTGCTGGTGAAGGAAGCCGATCCCTAGGTTGGCAGCGTCACGTGGACTATGAATGCGACGCTCCTCACCCGCCACAAGGACCCGCCCCGTGTCTGGGTGATGGATGCCAGCAAAGATCTTAATCAGAGTAGATTTGCCCGCGCCGTTTTCCCCGACTAGAGCATGCACTGAGCCTCGGCGCACAGAGAAATTGACATCAGCGAGCGCAGCCTGGCCGCCGAACACCTTCGAGACGCCTTCGAGGCCGATGGCCGGCACCGCCTTCTCCGGATGCTGAGGGCCGTCGCGTGTCAGCTCGACCGGATGCCGCAAACGCCCCGCTTCTTCTCGCTCGGGCGTCATCTCCGCACGGCGTCGGAATCGGTTGTCGCGACGCCCCCGTCCGACGGCAACGCGGTCTGTCGATCAACGTCAAGCGGCGCGATGACCCCCGCATCTCCCAGACGCACAAGCTCCGACTCGCTGTAGCCGAGCTCATTGCCGAGTATGTCTCGGTTGTGGGCTCCGAGGTCGGGACCGCAGCTGCGGATGCTCCCTGGTGTCGAGAGTAGGCGCGGGATGACGTTTTGCATCTTCAGCTGCCCCAGCACGGGATGCTCGACGGTCGCAATCGTGTCGCGCGCTTGGAACTGCGGATCGTTGAAAATGTCAGCGATGGACATCACGGGAGCTATCGCGGCCTCGTTTTCCTCAAAGACGCGGACGACCTCGTCCGCGTCGCGGTCCGCGATCCAGGGGGAAATCGCCTCGTCGAGTTCGTCCTGGTGAGCGAGTCGCCCTGTGTGGTCGGAGAACCACCGCTGCTCGATCAAATCCGGCCGCCCCACGAGGCGCACGACGCGTTCGGCGATGGACTGCGAGCTGGCTGAAAGACCCAGCCAGCGGCCGTCGCGCGACTGATAAGCGTTCCGCGGAGCGGTGAATGGTGCGCGGTTTCCCGTCCGCTCCTGGACGACGCCGAGCTGGTCGTAGACCGACGCTTGGGGACCGAGAATCCAGAACAGCGGCTCGTATATGGACAGATCGATCACCTGCCCACCGCCGCCATGGTCGCGCCACCACAGAGCCACCATCGCCGCGAAGGCACCCGTGAGCGCGGCGACACTGTCGGCGAGCGCGAAGGGAGGAAGGGTCGGAGGACCGTCGGGAAAGCCGTTGACGTGGGCGTAACCCGACATTGCTTCAGCGAGCGTCCCGAACCCCGGTCGCCGCGCGTACGGGCCTGTCTGGCCGAAGCCTGTGGTGCGCACGATGACCAAGCCGGGGTTCTCTTCGTGCAGGACCTCTGGTGATAGGCCCCAGCGCTCGAGTGTGCCGGTGCGGAAGTTCTCGACCACCACGTCCGCACTCGCTGCCAGCCGACGAAACGCCTGTGCTCCGGCCGGGTCCGACAGCTTGAGGGTGACCGAGCGCTTGTTACGGGCGAGCAGCGCCCACCACAACGAAACGCCGTCCTTCTCCCAGCCGAGCTTGCGAAGATTGTCCCCGTTGGGGTGCTCGATCTTGATCACGTCGGCACCGTAGTCCCCCATCAGCGTCGCGATCACCGGTCCCGCGAACAACGACGCGCAGTCGATGACGCGGATCCCGTCCAACGGCAACGGTGACCGCTGGTCCACGCTCGTGTCACTCACTGCGTCACCTCCCCCAGCGTTAGCTCCCCAATCACCGCGTCCGGTGGGCGGAGGCGGTGCCATGCAGTCTCCTGCTGAAACGCTGCGCCCGCCAAAAGCACCAGTTCATCGGCGCGCCGACGGCCCACGATCTGCGCGCCGATCGGCAGGCCGTCCTCAGTGAAGCCGCAGGGAATCGACAGCGCAGGCACCCCGGCGACACTGAACGGCAGCGTGAAGCGTGTCATGTCCTCGGTCATGCGAATCATGTCCGCGCCGGCGATCGGGTCGGGGGAACGCGGAACCGTAGGAGCGAGAAGCAAGTCGACTTCGCCCCAGAGTTCGCTCAGCCCGTGAGACCAGTTGCGGCCCGTCGCGTACGCACGAGCTAGCTCTGGCCCACCGATGTTCTTACCGAGTAGAAGGCGTGCCAGCACGTCATCCCCGTAGACCTCTGGCGTACGGGATGCGCGCTCCTGATGAATGGCCCAAGCCTCCGCGCGGATCGCGGTTTGCGCCGCGTCAATCGCCTCGTGCGTGTCCGCGAGTCCCACGTCATGCACGTGGGCTCCCATCCCGCGGAAGACGTCGGCCACGTCCCGTATGGCGGAGGCGATCTCCGGGTCAGCAGCCGACAGAAAGTAATCGTCCGCTAGGCCAACTCGGAGCCCCTTCACGGCGACTTCCTGCCCCGCGAGCACCGTCTCGAACTCCTTCCCTGCCGGTGCGCTTCCGGGATCCTTGATCACGTCATATACCCGGCTGACGTCGACCACGCTGCGCGCCATCGGTCCCACCGTTTCAAAGCTCCACGAGATCGGGTGGGTTCCGTCAGGAGGTATGGACCCGCTCGTCGGCCGAAACCCGCTGACTCCGTTCAGAGCCGCCGGAACCCGAATGGATCCGCCGGCGTCGCTCCCAAGCGCGGCAATGCATAGGTCGGCGGCGACCGCCACTCCCGAACCTCCGCTCGAACCGCCTGGGATCCGAGCCGGATCCCAGGCGTTGCGGATCGTGCCGTAGAACTGATTGTCACAAGTGACTCCATATGCCCATTCGTGCAGGCCAGTTTTCCCAATGATGATCGCGCCGCTTCGCCGTAGCCGCCTCACCACCTCCGCATCCTCGGCCGGTATGCGCGTTCGGTACAACGCCGTTCCCGACCGTGCACGCCATCCCAGCTACATCGATGTCGTCTTTGACGGCGACCACACTCCCGTGGGCGGGGCCGAGCACGCGGTTGTGATCCAGTGCCTCCTGCGAAGCCGCGGCGTCGCCGCGAGCCACAGTGCCATCTACCGTGATGAAAGGGTTGCACCGCTCCTGCCACGCCTCGATGCGCCCTAGGAACTGCTCCGTTAGTCGCTCGACATTCACCGCCCGGCGTGGATCGTCGATGGCGGCTCGCAGGCCCTTGCCGTTCATATCAGCCATTGCATGGCTCCAGAGACAGCAGAACGTCTAGTCGCCCGCCGGGCGCGCCCAGAAACCGCCCGGGCAGGTTGTCTGGATCGCACCCTCGCGCACGAGCGCGTCGAACTTCTCCCCGCGCTCAATCATTTTCAGAGGGCTCCGTCCTCGGCGCAGCTCCTCTCTCAGCCGGCTCGTTTCCGACAGATCGACGTCAAACGTCCGTCCCACTCGCTCGACGACTACTCCGTACGCCGAGCTCGCCTTCTCGACCGAGACAAGGCGCCGCATGACGTCGAGTCGCACTCGCTCGACATCTCGCTCCAGGGGGTCGCCCCACCCTCCGCCCGCGGCAGTCTCGACGCGAAGCAGGTCGCCCGCACTGAGCGGCTCCTTATCGAACTTTCCGCGCACAAGTACTCGCTCGTCCGCCGTCCCGGGATTTACCGTGTAGCGGTGCGGCGATCCCGGCTGTCCCCCGTGGGCGCCCCACGTCGGAAGCGCGTAGCGGTCCGTGATCACCGTGAGATCCGCATCGGTCAGCAGTCGAATCTCCTTGATTAGTCCGTTGCCACCCCGGAACTTGCCTGCGCCGCCAGAGTCCATGCGAACGTCACAGGTCTCCTCGACAATCGGATACCTGGCCTCCACCACCTCGGCCATCGTGTTCCGGGCCTCAGGAGCCAGGTTCGCCACCTCCATCCCGTCCGCGAACGGTCTTCCTCCCTGACCCGCCCCGGGCAGCTCGTGGTAGAAGTAATACTCGTCGTTCTGATCGAACCCGTAAAGTCCATACAAGGTGTTCGTGTCGCTGTCGCACGCGCACCCGGGGGTTGCAAGGTTGAAGAGCGCCAGCGCCATCGAGTACACCCGCAGCATCGGCCACATTCGGTTTGACGTCGCTGCGGGGAACTTCGGCGAGATGAACGTGTTCGGCGGGATGATGGCCTGCGTGACCTCGCACACGCCGTGATTCACGACCAGCTCCGAGTGAAGCGTCCGAAAATGCGACCCCACCAGCTTCTCGATGTAGCGCTCGTCCGGCGTCCAGTTCACTGATCCGGCTACCGGCGCATCGGTGCCTTCGAAGTCCCATACCACCTGGTCATCGGTCTTTGTCATCTTGAGTGCGATGCGGATGAAGCGCCGCTTCTCCTGTGGCGTGACCCCATCCCACTCGACAAAGTCCTCGAAGTAATACTCCCCATTTGCGAACAGCGGGAAGGCGTCATCGCGGAGAGAGTTGGCACAACGACTGACTATGGCGCGAAACGCTGCCTCGACGGTGGCCGTTCCGTAACGCCGACATACCTCCTGGATCCGCCGGGCGCCGATCTCTACGGCCGCCACCTCTGCGTCAATGTCCCCGCGAATCGTCTCCGGGAAGCGCGAATTTCGGAGGATCATGTCATACACACCCTCGTTTAACTTCCCGCGGTCGTAGAGCTTGATCGGAGGTATCATTAGGCCTTCTTGGAAGACCTCGAGTGCGCTCGGCGGCATGCCGCCGGGGAGCATCCCGCCGATGTCGTCGGTATGCCCGAACACGTTCGCGAATGCGACCAGGCGACCCTCGTACATTACTGGCCGCGTGATGCACACATCAGGAAGGTGCCCGATCCCTCCCGCGGACAGATACACGTCATTCCAGACAAAAATATCGTCTTCGTGGATGTCCTCGAGTGACCACTTGGACCTGATCGGATCGACGTGCCCGGTAAAGGACACCGAGCAGACACTGACGCAGTCGCGATCGAAGATTGCGGCACGGTAGTCGTGCTGTTCTTTGATGAGCAACGATCTCGCGGTACGGTCGACGGCCGCCTCGATCTCATACTTCGCAGATTCAACTGCTCCCTCGACGATCTGAACGACGAGTGGAGTGACTCCGACCTCAGTGCTCGGCACGCTCATTTGGTATCCGCTCCCGTGCTTATGATTATGTTCGCGCGGTTGTCCACGCTGGCGCTCTGACGGGGCCAAAGCACCGTGGTGGAATCAAATTCCTCGATGATCGCCGGGCCGGCGATCGCGTTTCCTTGTGCGAGCTTTGCGCGGGCGTAGATCGGGGTCTCCACGAAGCCGTCTGTGCCGTCAAAGCACACTGGGCGCGTACCCTTGAGCGCGGCCTGGGCATCACCACTGCCCTCGCCGATCATCTGCTGTCGAGCCTTGGGTTTCGCTCCGATTGCCGCGACCCGCAGATTCACCAGCTCAACGCCGGCCAACCCGTCACTGCGGTAGTCGAACCCGCAGAGGCGCTTATGCGTCTCGTGGAAGCGCCGGACGGCGTCCTGCAGGTCGTTGACCCCAATCAGGCGCTCCCAGTCCGAAGTGCGATCGAACACGATTGCGCCGACCGAGTATTGCTGACGTGCGTAGCGGAAGTCTGCGGTGAGCGTGACCTGCCGCCGGTCGTCGCTGACGCCCTCTTCTTGCAGACCCATCCACGCACGGCTCCTCAGGCGCTCAAACGTCTCGTTGGCCGTCGCGAGAGCGTTCTCTTCATCCAGTGATAGAACCAGTGACTGGACGAAATCTCGGCGGATGTCGGCCGATATAAGGCCCAGTGTCGATGCGACACCCGGAGCATGCGGACACAGGACGATTGGGATCTGAAGCAAGTGCGCCAATCGCGAGGCATGCGCCGGACCGGCCCCTCCGAATGCGACCAGGACGCATTCTCTGGGGTCCCTGCCCTTTCGAGTCGAGACCTCCTGGATCGCCAACTCCATCTCGTGCACGGCCAGCTCCACGATCGTGAGCGCCGCCTCGGTTGAGTCCAGGCCGAGCGCGCGGCCCCATCTGGAAACGGCCGCTTCGGCGTGATCGAGATCCAACTTCATCGCCCCACCGAGGAGGTCCGTCGGGAACCTTCCGAGGACCACGTTCGCGTCTGTCACGGTCGCATCGGTACCGCCGCGGTTGTATGCGGCGGGGCCCGGATCGGCGCCGGCGCTCTGAGGACCGATCCGTGGGCGACCGCCGGCGCTGATCCACGCAATTGAGCCACCCCCCGCTCCGATCGTGTGGATGTCGACCATCGGGACCCGAACCGGGTAGTGGTTGACCTGGCCATCGGTGGCCAACGCAGGCTGCATCTCGTCGATGAAGGAGATGTCGGTCGAGGTTCCGCCCATATCGAAAGTGATGGCGCGAGGGAAACCAAGGTCTTCGCAGATGTCACGCATCCCCAGCACGCCACCGGCCGGCCCCGACAGAGCAAGCTCCATCGGTTGCTCGCGGGCGCCCCGGGCGCTGATCGCGCCGCCACTCGACTTCATGCAATAGACGCGGGCCGAGGCCGCCGCACGCGCCACCTCGCCTTCCAGACGTTCCAGATAGACCGCCACCTGCGGCTTCAGCGCGGCGCTGAGAGCCGTCGTGACCGCTCGTTCATACTCTTGGATCTCGGGCAGGACGTCGCTCGAGAGCAAGACGTCACAACCGGGATGCTCCTCGGCGAACAGGGCCCGAATCCGCTGCTCGTGTGTCGGATCCAGGAAAGACCACAGAAGTGACACCCCGACCGAGTTGATTTCCCGTTCGCGGTAGTCCTCCGCGATCTGCCGAATCGCTTCCTCGTCGAGCGCTTTCAGCACTTCGCCTCGATGATTGAGTCGTTCCGGAGCCTCCGCGACGTTCTCAAGCGGAACGGGTCGCGCCTGAGGGATGTGGATGAGCCATTCGCCGAAGGGGCCGGGCACATTGACCCGCGCGTATTCCAGAAGCGCCCGATAGCCCTTCGTCAGCACGAGGCCGGCCGGCGAAAACGTTCTCTCAAGCAGACTATTGGTAACGACGGTCGTGCCGTGAACGACCTGTGTGACTTCACGCGCGTCAAGTCCGTTGTCGCGCAATATCCGCGTCATACCGGCGACTACGCCACGGGCAGGATCATCAGTCGTCGTAGGTACCTTCGCCTCAAGAAGTTCGCCACTGCCGTCGTGCAGTAACTGGAGATCCGTAAAGGTCCCGCCAACGTCTACGCCGAGAGTGTAACTCATCGCCGTAAGCCACCTCCTTCATTTGCGTCCGGGTCTACGTGCTCACTGACCGCGCTCACATAACAGCATCTGCGAGCGCAAGGTGTGGCCGACTTCACGCCTGAAGCTCAGCCGCAGAATCGTGGCTGGCCTCATCCGGCGTGCTGGCTCCTCGCTCTACAGCCACGCTACCACGGTGATTCAGGCGAGTCAAGCACTATTGAAAACTATGTCAACCACATTGACTAGGGGGGCGGCGCATCATCGTTATAAGACGTCGGACCACGAGGTCGCGATCCGCCGTACCGCCGGAAGATCCCGACGACGGCCACCGCTCCGGAGCACATCGACGACCGGCTCAGGCATACGCTGGCTATGTGCTCCTTACCGGCTCCTCGTCGCCGATAGGCCGTGGGTCACGGCCCGCGCGACGGGTTTAACGTGCTTGACGCGCATGAAAAGATCTGATCCAATCCCGCTCATCGACATATTGCTCGTAAGCTCCCGCCGGAGCCGAGGGCTGCGTACGCAAGTGCAGTACTAGCGGGCAGACTCGATCAGCGGGACGTATCCACTGGGTTGTGCCACGTGTGCGCCCGCTAATCTGGAGTTGAGATGAGAACCCCGAGCGACACGGCGACCGCTTCAGCGGACGAGCTGTTTCAGGCCATCGATCGAGCCGAGCGCCGAGGGGCCATCAGCGCAAGCCGGCTCACTGAAGGCTTCCTCGATCGTATTCGGCAATGGCAACCGCGCGTAAATGCGTTGATCACTGTCACTCCGAACGCGGCGCGACGGCGGGCTCAGGTAGCTGACGAGGCGACCGCCGAAGGCAGAGAGCTGGGACCGACACATGGGATGGTGGTCGCGATCAAGGACGACATCGATCTTGGCGGCGTGCGTGCCACAGCGGGCTCGAGCTTCTTTCGCAATCGCGTGGCATCGACCGACGCCGCCGTCGTCCGCGGGCTGCTGGGCTGCGGCGCCGTCCCAATCGCGAAAGCTGGCCTCAGCGAGTTCGCGCTGGGAAGCACGAGCGACAACGTCCATTTCGGGCCGGTACGCAACCCGTGGGATCCCACGCGATATCCGGGTGGCTCGAGCGGTGGTCCGGCCGCGGCTCTAGCCGCGGATCTCTGTGTCGGTGCCCTCGGCAGCGACGCCGGAGGCTCAATACGGATTCCCGCTGCCTTGTGCGGGGTGACGGGGATGCGTCCGACATATGGGTGTATCTCCGGGCGGGGGTCGACCGAAGTGGCGCCATCTCTGGAGACCATTGGACCGATGGCACGTGCCGCCACCGACGTGGCTCGCATGTTCTTGGCTATCGCGTCGACGCAGTCGTCGTCTGGACGTGAGAGGATGGCGCGCGTCACCACCGGGGAGGACTTGGACGTACACGGGCTGCGCGTCGGCCTCCCGTCGAGGTTCTTCTTCGATGACGTGGACGACGAGGTCGACGACGCAGTCCGCACCTTCGCTGAGGAGCTTGGGCACATGGGAGCTACTGTGCGGCAGGTGGAACTGCCCGATCCGTCCGATGTCATCGCGGCTGTCAAGGTCATGATCAACACGGACGCGTATGCCATCCATGAGACACGTCTTTCGACGCATCCGGCCGGCTACGGAGACGAGGTGCGGACGCGGATGCTGCTAGGCAGGGACACCACCGGCTCCGACCTCGCTCGTGCACATGAGACCTGCCGACAGTGGACGCGGCGACTCAATCGACGGTGGCTTGACGTCGACCTCATTCTCACGCCGACCGTCGGCTTTTGTGCTCGGCCCATCGCTGATACCCAGATGATCGCCGAGACCGCTCTATTGAGTCGTTTGACGGTGCCGTTCAGCTGCACCATTGGGCCTTCGCTCTCGATTCCTTGCGGCTTTGCCAGCGGCCTACCGATTGGGGCCCAGTTGGTCGCCGCACCCGGACGCGATGACCTTCTGCTCGAAGTTGCCGCCGCCTACCAGCAGCGAACGGATTGGCATCGCCGCAGACCTGCGCAACCCGATAGCGATCCTGCGCCCGACCCTCTCCGAAGCCGGTCTCTTGTCGACACACAGCAGAAACCCTGACGCGAGGCTGACGCCATCCGCGCACGAACTCATTCCGATGACCAGCACCATGGCCTCGCATGACGGGGAAACATCAGCTCGGATCACGCGCGAGCCCGACGCGGAGTCGCTGGTACTCGGACAATCGATGCGCAAGCTCCGTAAACAGGCGAGGCTCACGCTTCAGGAGGTTGCGGACAGCGCTGGGGTTTCGCGTAGCCTCATCTCTCAGGTCGAGCGTGGGCTGGCGCAACCCTCGCTGACGACGCTTCGTGCCATTGCAGCAGTGCTCGGCGTCCGAGTTTCGGCGCTGTTTTACGAGAGCGGCTCGGCTACCGGCACGCCGACGAGCTCCGATGAGCGGCGCTTCGTTGTCCGAGCGGGGATGCGGAAGAGCCTTCACAGCAACAAAGGCGGCGTTGACTTCGAATTGCTTTCGCCCGATGACGATCACGAGCGTCAGACCGAATTCCTTCGGGCGGTCTACGCTCCAGGTGGAGCGACCCCGGCTGAAGAAGGACAGTACGTCGCGCACACCGGCGAGGAGAACTGCTTCTGCATCACCGGATCGTTGACGTTCCTGTTGGGGACAACGGCTGTCGAGGTCGGTGCTGGCGACAGCATTACGTTCGATTCAGCCATTCCACACCGCGTGGAGAATCGAGGCGCCGAACCGGCTGTCGTCATCATCGCCATGACTCCGCCGGGCTTTTGACCTTTCCAACTCCAGGCGGCAGCAGCCACCGGTGACGCAGGTCGAAGGCAAGCGTCACCGGTCGCAGGTACACAGTCGACTTTGAGCCGCGCGACTCGGCCGTAGAGGGGGCGGAGTTAAGCGTGGCGGGCACGGCTGCCACGCGACCTCGCGGCACGAAGGTTGCGCCGAGCTACCGGTCGTGTTGGATGGCGTTGCAAGAAGTCCAGGGCCTGATGTTCCCGAGGTGCTATCCCGCGGGATCGAGGCCGGTTTCACCAGCGAGGTGCCGCTGTGCGGTCCCCGAGTCGATCGTCTCGAGCGAGGCAACCAGGACACACCGAGCCGGTCGCGGCGAGGAGGTTCGGACGAGCGCCGGACACCTTGACTTCGTCCACGCGGGTCAGGGAAGCTTGGCCACGTGCTGGCGCAAGCACGATCGAGAGTCGGAAGCAGGTGAGGCTCCAGGGTCCAAGGCTCGCGGTCGCCGGGCTCGGCGTCGTCGCGGACCAGCCGCCCACCCGCTCCAGCCCTCGCTCGTCGACGCCATCCACCTGCGCTGGGAAAGAGCTCGGATTCCGGGCTTTTCTCGGTAGCGGGGGCGGGATTCGAACCCGCGACCTTCGGGTTATGAGTTGCGAAAAGGGCCTCTAATTCGCGCAAATTGGGCGAGATTGGAGTCGCAAAAGACCCGCTTTTGGGGTTGTTTTTGGTCAGTTTGGTACCCAAAGTGGTACCCACGAGAAAGTGGTACCCACGTGGTACCCATGAGATATTCTTCCTCTCGCGATGCCTCCGCGGGACCCCCTCCCCACCCCCTTCTTGCTCCTCCGCGAGCACAAGGGCGAGCCGTTCTACGAGGCGAAGTTCCGCTACGCCGGCCAGCAGGTCAAGCGCCGCATCGGGCCGGCGTGGCTGACGCGGGACGGCTCGGGCGGCTGGGTCGCCGCGCCGCGGCCGCGTGGCCGACGGGTACTTCGACGAGCGGCGTGCGCACGTGGCCGCTGCCGAGCTCGTCGCGCACCTACGTCAAGGACTTCAACGAGTCAGAGCGCGTCGAGCGCGAGCGCCGCACACGCGGCGTCACGTTCCGCGAGCTCGCGCACGGGTACCTGGAGTGGCTGGAGAAGGTCCGCGGCGCCAAGCCCTCGACGATCCGCTCACACCAGTCCGACCTCGCCGAGCCGGGGACGCCGCACAAGCGGGGCACGGGCACGACGGCGGGACTCATCATGGCCGCGCTCGGCGACAGGCCGGCGGCGAAGATCACCCCGGCCGAGGTCGAGGCGCTGCTGCGGACGGTCGCCGCCACCGGCGTGTCGGCCCGCAGCGTGAACCGGGCGCGGGAGATCGTCTGCGCCGCGTTCAACTACGGGATGAAGCCGACGACGTACTCGCTGCCGACGAATCCCGCCCTCGGCACCGACCGCCGGCGCGTGCCCGAGCCCGGGGTGCTCCTGTTCTACTCGCCCGAGGAGATCGAGGCCATCGCCCGCTCGCTCGCAGGCCGGCTTCCACCGTCCCGCCGTGTTGGCCCGCGGCGAGCTCGAGCACTTCGAGGACGACCGCGACGGCGAGGCGGTCCGCGTCGCCGCCTACTCCGGGCTCCGCCTGGGAGAGCTCCTGGCGTTGCGCTGGCGGGACGTCGACTGGACCGGCTCGGCGCTCACGATCAGCCGGTCGCTGTCCTCCGGCGTCGAGGGGACGACCAAGACCGGACACGTCCGGCGCGTGCCGATGGCCGACCAGGCCGCGGCCGCACTCGACCGGCTCTCACAGCGCCAGGATTTCGTCTCCCCCGACGACTACGTCTTCTGCAACGCCCTGGGCCGGCCGCTGGACGGCTCGGCGCTCCGCCGCCGCTACAAGCGGGCCCGCGACGCCGCCGGGCTGCGCCCGCTCCGCTGGCACGACCTCCGCCACACGTTCGGATCGCTGCTCGTCGCCGGCGGCGTCGACCTCGTGAGCATCAAGGACGCCATGGGGCACTCGCAGCTGACCACCACGAGCCGGTACCTCCACGCCCGCCCGGCAACCGAACGCGCGGCCGCGTTCACCGCCGCGTTCGGAGGCAGCGCCGCCACGGCTTCGTATCCCCGAGGCGCGAGACAGCATCGAGCAGCCCGACGAGCCGTAGCGAGCCCTGACACCCGCGTGCGACGCCGGCCGCATTGCCCGGTGCGTCAAAGCACTCACGTGACCGCCTGGCTGGCTCCTCCATTACGCGCGCCGAGCATCATGATGCGCTACCGTGATGCACATGGCCCGCACCACTGTCGATGTCGACGACGCCGCACTCGCCGCAGCGCGAGCGGCGCTCGGGACACAAGGCCTCAGCGCCACGATCAACTCCGCTCTGCGCGAGGTCGCCCGTCGCCACGCACTGGCCGACTTCGACGTGCTTCGCGACATCGACGGCACACCCGACGAGGTGCAGTCCGGACGCACGGCCCGTGGCGGCACCACGACGGCATAACCGGCTGAAGCCGGCACCACTCACCCAGCCGTCGCTCGTCGACACCGCCGTCTGGACCTGGGCGCGCGACAGGCGATTCCCCGAACTCGCAGAGTGGTTCAACACCGAGGTCCGCTCCGGACGCGTCCTGGTCTGCGATCAGATCATTCTGGAACTCATACGCCTCGCCCCCAACGAGACCCGCGCGCATGAGTTGGCGGGACGCCTCAGCGCCTTCGACGCCGTGACGATGCCGCAAGACGTGTGGAGCAGAGCACGAGAGGTCCAACTCGCCATGGCTGGCAGCGGAGACCACCGCCGTGTTCCACCTGCGGATCTCCTGATCGCCGCGACCGCGGAACGAGCCGGCGTGCCTCTCGTCCACTACGACCAGGACTACGAGCGGATCGCGGCGGTGACCCGGCAACCCCACCTCTGGTTCGTCGCGCACGGCGCGCTGGCAGAGAAGAGATAGCGAAGCAACGGTCCGGTCGCTGCTGTTGGCCTCACGTTTAGCGGTACGGTTCGCGCGTGAGCCAGGACGACCGCCAGGCTGACCTGCTGCGCCAGTTCGACGCGATCATCGGCGGAGCTGAGCTCGATGACCTTCGACAGCTCGCTGGCGCTCTGTCGCGCCGCGGTGTCCGGCCCGGAGAACAGGCACGGCCTCGACGCCCCGAGCTGCGCCGGCCCCGGCTCACAGAGCTGCAGCGCTTCGTGGTGAGGGTCGATCTCCGGCACGCGAAACCGCCGATCTGGCGTCGGCTGGAGGTTCGCTCGGATTTGACCCTCGATGTTGTCCACCGGGTGCTGCAGGCCGCGTTCGGTTGGACGGACTCGCATCTGTGGCGTTTCTCGCTCGGCGGTGATCCGTTCAGTTCTTCAAGTCAGGTGTTTCTGTGTCCCTGGGATGTCGAGGAGGGCGAGTTCGAGGACGAAGGCGGTATCCCTGCCGCCGCCATACGGCTGGACGAGGCGATCCAGATTCCGGGCGAGATCCTGTCCTACGCCTACGACTACGGCGACAACTGGGAGCTCACGCTACGGCTCGAGAATGTCCTGCCGGCGGCTGCTGGCACGCCTTCGGCCGTCGCCGTGGACGGTCGCCGCGCTGCACCCCCGGAGGACTGCGGGGGGCGCCGGACCGCGGATGAGCTGGCGGAAGTCCTTGAGGAGCCATCGCTGTTTGACCTGGGCGAGGTGAACGAGGCGCTCCAAAACCCGTTCATCGTGCTGCGCGACCATGGGCTCGATCCACGACTGGCGGCCCTGATCGACCGTCTGACCTACAGCCCGGTCGGCGAGGATCTCGCGTCCCGTGCACTATCACTGCTCGACGAGCGGCCCGTCCCGGATGAAAAGGCGCTTCACGCGTCATTGACGCCCTTCATCTGGTTCCTTGATCGGGCCGCCGAAGGCGGGATCCAGCTCACCGCAAGCGGCTACCTCAAGCCCGCGGATGTGACGGCCGCCGCCGAGGTGCTACCGACCATGCACGGGTGGATCGGGCAGGCGAACCGCGAGATCGACACGACGCCGGTCCTGCACTTCCGCAAGGCACTCCAGGCGTTGGGGCTGCTCCGCAAGCACAAGGGCTCGTTACTGCTGACACGCGCCGGACACGATTCGCACGCCGCCTGGCAGACCCTATGGAACCAACTGGCGGACCGCCTCGTCCCGAACACCGACGGGTTCGACACCGACGCGACGCTGCTACTGCTCCTCTACGCGGCAACATCCCCCGACAGCGAGCTTCCGCTCGACACGATCGCGGCAGCGCTCACCCACTTGGGCTGGCAGAGCCGCGATGGCACACCGATCGTCGACTACGACCTGTACCGGCTGCACGCGCTTGATGTTCTCCGCAACCTGTCGACCGCGCACTTCAGCCGAGGCGACCGTTGGCGGATCGACGACGAAGTCGCAGAGCTCGCGCGCGCAGCGCTGCGAAAGCCGTAACGGCCTCACGGCGAGCGCCTGCCGGCAGGCTTTCCGCTCACTGCGCGAGCGGAGCGAGCGCGAGCTTGGCCTTGCGCCGTGCCATGTTCCCGATCGGGAGCGTCGCCTGCTCTACCGACCGCGTCGCTGCGTAAGTTCCCGAACGGGAACATCGCGCAACGCTCGCAGCCGTAAGATCGTAAGAAGGCATGACACCATGGCGTCATGGCCAAAAATCTGACGGTGCGGCTTGATGACGATCTCGCCGCAGACACCGAAGCGCTGGCACGGGCCGAGGGCAAGAGCCTGAACGAGACCGTGAAGCTCGCGCTCAGCGAGGCGGTCGAGCGACGGCGTAGCGACCCTGCGTTCACCGATCACGTGCGACGGATCATCGAGCAGGATCGCGAGCTGCTCGAGCGGCTGGCGAAGTGACCGTCGCGTACATCGATCTCGTCGACTACCACTCGATCGCCGCCGAAGTCACCGGACTCGACGTCAAGACGCTCATCGCGTCACCAAGCTCGACCTGGCCGACTCCGCTCTGCACGCTCCCGCCGCTGCGTTCGGCGGGACCGAGTTCTACCCCGACTTGGTCGATAAGGCCGCCGTGCTGATCGTCCGCCTTGCCAAGAACCATCCGCTGCCGGACGGCAACAAACGCGCGGCGTGGGTCTCTCTACGCATGTTCATCGAGATCAACCGGTGGCACTGGACGCGTACGCCCGACATCGACCAAGCTGAGCACGCAGTCCTCGCGATCGCCGCCGGCGACTGGAACGAACAGCAGACTGCGGAGGGGCTGCGCGACCTGATCGCGCCACAGCCCTCGTGACCGTCGAACCGCGCCATCCGACGTAACGGTGCTCTGGTGTGCGGGCTGGCGAGGGCTTTCCCTGTCACGACCTCGGTGGAGCTCTGCGCGTGACCGACGGGCAGTCAAGGGAGCCGCGTCAGCGGCCGCCGAAGGCGGGGCCGAAGGCCCGACCTTGACGGCCCGGCGGCACGCGCGACCATCGTGCCGAGTTCGTGACAGGGCGCCCCTGCCGGTGATTGCGGCGCATGCGGTCTGCGGGAATGCTGCACGCACGGTGTCGTAGGGCCGAAGGCCGGACGTGTGATCTGGTTATTTGCCGGTGGGCTCGTTTGGCGGTCGTCGTGGCCAGCGTCGTGGTCGCGTTGGATCCGGAATCGTCTCCGGGACTGGGTGCTGCTGGCGGGGGTCTGTCGAGGGTGGGGTCGTGTCGTTGCCTGCTTGGGGCTGGACGGGACGGGGCGGTTCGTCGGCGGCGGGCGGCGGCTGATGTATGCCGGCGTCTGGCTCGGGTTCGATAGGGAGGCTGGCGTCCTGCCAGAGCCGGTCGTAGTGCTCGGCGAAACGGTCAAAGATCCCGTCGGGGGTGTTGTGCTGGAGGTGCAGCAGCGGCGCATCGACCGTTGCGCTAGCCCATAGGTTCACGGTCACGAGCATCTGCTGGTCGAAGCGGAGGATCGTGCTGTAGCGCGGGCAGAGGTAGACGCGAAGCTCAATCCCGGGCTTGTGTAGCAGCGGTGCCAGGAGGTTTCGGGCCTGCTGGTTGGCCTGAAGCCACTGCTCCTGTTTGGCTTCGGTCTCGAGGTCTTGGTGGTGGTCCTGGTCTTCGTCGAGGTCGAAGTCGCTGCGCCGGCGTATGCCCTCGGCCGGGTTGATCCAGGGGTTGTCGGGCTCCGAGATCAGGATCCGTACCTCGACGCCTTGTTCGGCTTTGCCAGCGAGGCAGGCGGGCACGCCGCCGATCGAGAGGAGGTGGATGAGGGTCTCGTCGAGCAGGTCGATTCGCTCGCTGGCGTTGCGCATCAGCGCCGTTGGATCTGGCGCGGCTGGGTCTGTGGCGTTGGGGTAGGCGGCGATCAGGTCGCTGGGCGGTGCTGAGCGTCGGGGTGCGGCCAGTTCGGGCCACAGGTCGTGTTCGGTGGTGTCCAGGGCGCGGGCGACTCTGCCGCGGTGGCGCGGGTAGGGAGCCATGCCAGACAGCCAGCGGCGGACGGTCTTGACGTCGACTTCGACGATCTCGGCGAGGTCGTCGGGACGCAGCGCGGCGTCTTGCAGCGCCGCGCGGAGTCTTTCGTTGCCCGTCTTGGCTTGCTTTTCGCTGTCGGCGATGATCGGAGGATAGTCGTCGCTTTGCAGGCGAAAGCCACAAGATGTCCGAAGATGTCCGCGGACATCTCTACAGCCGCCCGAAGATGTGGTTGCGATGTCCGCGCCATCTGTCGCATCGTTGGCGGCATGGCTTCGACCGGCTACCGCATCCAGACCGCTGCGACGCCTTCGTCCTCACCGCCTCAGGTGGGGTTGACCCGCGATCAGGTGATGACTGCCGGCGAGGTCGCCGAGCTGTTGCAGATGCCGGTCTCGACGGTGTATTACCTGGCGCGTCGCGGGGAGATCCCGGCTCGGCGGCTGGGTCGAACGTGGCGGTTCTTGCGCCCGCGGCTGGAGGAGATGCTCGGCGCGTGAGCGCGCCTGGCAGCGGGCATCATGTCTTCGATGGGCACACCGGAGGGGTGGGGACCGTCGCATCAGACCGCGTCGCGCCGGCGGTGGAAGCAGCGCCCGGGCGTGCAGCTGGTCGCTTTGGTAGCGGTGTTCGCGTTGTCCTCGGCGCTCGGTGGGTTCGTGATCGCGCTGATCGTGGTGGTCGTGGCGATGCTCGCGATCCAGGTGGCGATCAACCTCGTCGACGCCGGCCCGCGCGCCGCCGCGCCCGCGACCGCAACCAGCGACGATCCGCTCGCGGCGGTCTGGGAGTTCGCGCGGCACGCGGGCGGCGGGGTGTATCTCGGGTTGACCGGCAAGCAGGGGTGGCGGTTTGCGCGGCCTGAGCGGGCGGTGCTGTTGCTGGGGCCGCCGCGGTCGGGGAAGACCAGCGCGGTGATCATCCCGGCGGTGATCGCGCACACCGGCCCGGCGGTCTGCACCTCTACGAAGACCGACGTCGCGTTCGCGACCTGGCGGGCGCGCCGGCGGTCGGGCCGGCTGTGGCTGTTTGACCCGACCGGCGGCGCTGACGCGCAGGGCTTTGGGGCGCTGCGGTGGTCGCCGATCCGCTGCTCGGCCGACTGGGACGGGGCGCTGTTGATGGCCCGCGCGATGACCGCCGGCGCGAACGTCGGCGCCGGCACGACGCACGGTTCGCATTGGGCCAAGCGCTCCCAAGCGCTGCTGGCGCCGTTGTTGCACGCGGCCGCCGTGGAGGGCCGCGAGATGGAGACGGTGGTCGACTGGGTGATGCGCCACGAGCTCGACGAGGCCGGGATCATCCTCGAGCAGGCGGACGCTTCCGGCTGGCGTTCGGGTCGCTGCTGGGGATCCTCAACACCGAGGACCGCGAACGCGCGTCGATCTTCTCAGCGGCCGCCGACGCGCTCGAGGCCTACAGCTCAGAGGCGGCGCTCGCCGCGGCCACGGACCCGAACTTTGACCCCGACGCGTTCGTGGCCTCCGGCGACACCGTGTATATCCACGCGCCCGCCGAGCACCAGCAGGCGGCCGCGCCGCTGGTGTGCGGGCTGCTGGCCGAGATCCGCCGCTCCACCTACCAGGCGCACCGCCAGCGAACGCTCACCTCCGGGCGGGTGCTGTTCGCGCTCGATGAGGCCGCGAACATCGCACCGTTGGAAGAGCTGCCGTCGATCGCCTCAGAAGGCGGCGGCCAAGGGCTAACGCTGCTGGCCGCCTTCCAGGACCTCAGCCAAGCGCGGACGCGGTGGGGCGAGGCTGCCGAGGGGTTCCTGACGCTGTTTGGGACCAAGCTGATCCTCCCCGGGATCGCCGACCCGCGCACGCTGGAGAGCGTCTCAACGGCGCTGGGCGAATATGACCGAGAGGTCGTAGCCCGCACCCGTTCGCGCGGCTCGGGGCTGGGCGGCACGGTCGCGGACCTCGCGCTCGGGCCCAGCCGGTCGGCGCCGACGCCGCAGCGCAGCACCACCGTCTCCACCCAACGAACCAGAGTGCTCTCCGCCGGCGAGGTCGCGAACGTCCCCGCCGGTCGCGGGCTGCACCTCGACGGGCTCGCCTGGGAGCTGCTGACGCTCACCCCCGCGCATCAGACCGAGCCGTGGAAGACGCTCATCGCCGCGCCGGCCGAAGACCGATGAGCGAGTGTCAGTCGAGCAGTAGCCGGCGGCAGACCGGCCGCACGGCAGATGTACCGGACCGCTCGGCCGCCGCCGAACCGGCTCTCGGTGGAGCGCCATGCGCCGGCGCGATCGAGTCGGCGGGTGGGGACATCTGCGGGCATCTTGCCGTCAGCACTGTCTAGTGCGTGGAGTGTATGTCTGGATCGGTGGGCGACGGACGTGGCGGGAGTCGGGGGTCTGGGGTGCTGATCGTCGCGAAGATCACGAAGCGCACGGCGGGCGGCTATGCCGAGTACCTCGAGGGGAAGGCCAGGGCGTCGGAGCTGGGCGACTACTACCTCAAGGACGGGGAGCGGGTCGAGGCTCCGGGTCGCTGGGTGGGCGGAGCGCACCTGTTCGGGCTCGACGCCGACGTGCCGGTGACCGGTGAGCAGCTGCGGACGCTGATGGACGTCCGCCGGCCCGACACCGGCGGCGAGCTGCGCCGGGTCGGCGGCAGTGGTGAGGCGGTCGCGGCATTGGACGCGACGTTCTCCGCGCCGAAGTCGGTCAGCGCCGTCTGGGCGCTCGGCTCACCGGAGCTGCGTGAGCGGATCGAGGCCGCGCACGAGATCGCGATCGACCGCGCGCTTGACTACGCGGTCCGGCACGTGCCGATGCTGCGCCAACGCGTGGACGCGAACACGGTTCTGCATGCCAAGGCGGTCGGGGTGGTCGCGACGAGCTGGCGGCACACCACCGCTCGCGCCGTCGCCGATCAGGTCCCGGACCCGCAGCTGCACTCGCATGTCCTGCTGCACGCCGCGCACCGCCGCGATGGTCGGCTCGTGGCGATCGATTCGCGGACGTGGCTGCAGCATCAGCGCGAGGTCGGCGCGGCGTACCGGACCGAGCTCGCCCGCGAGCTCGCCACGCTGGGGTTCTCGGTCGCAGCGCGGCACGGGCCGCGGGGAGCGGTACTTCGAGCTGGCCGGCGTCCCGCAGGCGCTGCTGGACCGCTGGTCGAGCCGCCACCACCAGGTCCAGGCCGCGATCCGCGACCGGCTGAGCGCGACCGAGCGCGACCTGCGAGCGGTGATCGCCGAAGGCGGCCCCGCCGCCGCCGACGCGCACGAGCGCCTCGAGCTGCTGCTCGCCAACGGGCAGCTCGCCCCCGCCGAGGAACGACTGATGGGGACGATCACCCGCGCCGGCAAGGTCGCGGTCACCGCGGCCGATCTCGATGCGGAGTGGCGGCGCACGGCACGTGGGATCGGGTTCACGCCCGAGCGCGTCGAGGTGCTCCGCCGCCAGCAGCGCCAACCGCTGACGCCGGCCGCGCCGGATCGGGTGCTCGACGCGTTGACGGAGTTCGACGCGACGTTCCCCGCCCGCGAGGCGCGCGCGGTCGCGCTCGAGCGCTCCGCCGGCATCCCGATCGACGACGCGCTCCGGCCGCTCGTCGAGCTGCGTGACGCCGGGGAGATCCTCCGCCTCGCCGACGGGAGCGGCACGACCCGCGAGCACCGCGCCCGCGAACACACAACCATCAGCACCGCAGAGCGCGTGATCGAACACCGGATCACCGCGCTCGATCGGGACGCTGTCGTCGCGCAGGCAGACCGGCTCGACCGTGAGCTCCAAGGTCGGGGAGGCCGGCTGTCAGACGAGCAGCGCCAGGCGATCATGCTCGCCTGCTGCGACCGTCAACTCGTGATGATCGAGGGCCAGGCCGGCACCGGGAAGAGCACCGCGCTGACCGGCATCGCCCGCGCCCACCACGACGCCGGCCGGGACATCGTCGTCACCAGCACCGCCGCCGTCGCCGCCGAGCGCCTGGCGCGCGATCTTCACCACGCCGGCGTCGACACTCGCCACTACTCGCTCGCCGCGCTCCAGACCGCGATCACCAACGGCACGGTCGTCCTCGGGCCGCAGACGACGATCATCCACGACGAGGCCGCACTCGCCTCCACCCGCGAACAACACGCCCTCCTCGCCGCAGTCGAGACCTCCGGCGCGAGGTTGATCGCTGTCGGCGACCCGCACCAGAACCCGCCGGTCGGCGCCGGCGGACTCTGGCCCCACCTCGAGGCCGCCACCCGCGACCAGCACAGCCGGGCCGTTCTGACCCGCAACCTCCGCGCCCACGACCCCGCCGACCGCCGCGACCAGGCCCGCTTCCGCGACGGCGACCACGAGCTCGCGATCCGCGGCTACGCCGCCCGCGCGCGCGTCCACACCGGCGCCGACCTCACCCGCGCCGAAGACGCCGCACTCGACGCCGCCCACACCGACACCCAGAACGGGCGCACGACGATCGTGCTCGCCCAGACCTCGAACGACCACCTCGACGAACTGAACGCGCGCTACCAGGCGATCCGCCACCAGCACGGCGAGCTCGGCACCGACACGATCCCGGCGCCCGGCCGCCCGTACAGCCTCCACCCCGGCGACGAGGTCCAAATCCGTCGCACCATCAACCACCCCGATCACGGACCGCTGCGCAACGGCACCACCGCGCTGATCCGCGACATCGACCCCGACGCCCAGACGATCGAGCTCGCGCTCCCCACCGGGCAGCCCGTCAACCTGAGCATCGACCAGGCCGACGCCGCGCAGCTCCGGCTCGCGTACGTCCAGCACCCATTCCCCGCCCAAGGCATCACGACCGACACCGCCCACCTGATCGTCTCAGCCCACGCCACCCGCGAGGGCACATACGTCGCGCTCACCCGCGCCCGCGAGGAGACGCACCTCTACGCCGAGGAGTCCGTCGACTCCGATCGGGACGGCGATCGCCTCCAAGCCCTCGCCGAGCGGATCAGCCGGACCGAGCCCGACCTCCCGTCGATCGCCATACCGCTCGAGCACGAGCCGACGATCACCGCGACGCCCGCCCGCCGCGAGCCGGTCATCGAGCCCAGCAGGCCGATCTCGCAGCCGCCTGACCACGATCATCCGGAAGCCCGTGAGCGCACCTCGACCAACGAGGAGACCGCGTTCGACGGTGTGAACGAACGCGACACCCGACATGCGACGGCCGAGCGCGACGCGGCTGTCGCACGCGACTGCGGGATTGACCCGAGCACTCCCGGCCATGCCGATCAAGACACGCGCCGCCGGCGATGGCCACGTCGACCTGGGATCGAGCCGGGCCGCCACCAGCGCGAGCTCATCCGCGACAACGCCGAGACCACCCGTGCGCCAGGCTGGGA